>NZ_JADQDF010000001.1:5772500-6661555 GCF_019263585.2 Pseudonocardia oceani | reverse complement strand
CCGTCGGCGGACAGTTCGTGGCGCACGGTCACGAACGCCATCTCCCCGGTGCGGCCGGTCTTGGTGGTGACGGCGGTGACCGAGGACCGGGTGTGCAGCAGGGATCCGTGGGTGATGTCCCCGGTGTGGTGCAGGCGTCCTCCGGCGAACATGCGGCGCCGGCCGGGGATCGGGGGCAGGAACGGCCCGTGCGCGGGGTGTCCGTCCTCGCCGATGTCGGCGGTGGCGGGGTGGTCGAGCAGGGTGAACCAGTGCCACATCGGAGGCAGCGGGGTGCCTGCGTCGAGGGCGGGCGGTGCGGCGTCGATCAGGGCGGCGAACGCGGCGGAGGACCAGGGGTCGACCCGGCGCGAGGTCTCGACCACGGGCGGGGCCCAGTGGGCGAGGTGGTCGGACAGGGTGCCGGTGGTCGGGGTGCCGGTGGTCGGGGTGTCGGGCACGGTTCCTCCTCGGGGGAGGGTCCAGCATCGCGGTAGCGGTGGTGATCCGTGGGATGACGATGCGCACACCTCGGGGTGCCCGTCGTGTGTGCGACGCGGTGGGCGTGGATCAGTCCTGCGACTCGCGGACGTCCGCCCCCCGCTCGGCGCGCGGCGTTCCACATGCCCTCCGCGACGATCTCGCGCTCGTAGTGCACGACGCCGCCGCTCGGGATCGCGCGCAGGTCCGTCGGTTCCCGGCGCGTGACGGTCCCGGTGCACTCCATCTGTGTACTTCACGGTCGTCCTCCGCTCGGGCAAACCGACGGTGGTGGCCCGACCTCTATCAGCCCAGCCTCATGGATGGCCCGGGGAGGCGCGCAGCGCGAGGAGCGCGACGTCGTCCTCGACGCCGTCACCGAGGTCTGCGAGCAGCCGCGCGACGGTGGTGACCGCGGCCGCGGCGGAGACCGGGCCGAGCCCGGCGGCCAGGGCGAGCAGACGCTCCTCCTCGTAGCGGTCGTCGGGGCCGGGGCCGGTCCGGGCCTCGGTGAGCCCGTCGGTGTGGAGCAGGAGGGTGTCGCCGGGTGCGAGGTCGGTCTCCGTGACGGCGACCGCGGGGGAGTCGATGGCGCCCAGGAGCTGCCCGCCGGCGACGTCGAGGTACCGCGCGCCGCCGGCGCCGGACAGCACCAGCGGAGCGGGGTGCCCGGCCGTGCCCATGACGACGCGGGCGCCGTCGGAGGAAGGGGTGACCCGGCCGAAGACGGCGGTGCACAGCGCGTGGACGCCGGGCCGGCGCTCCTGGCGCAGGACGGTGTTGAGGGTGTTCAACACCGTGGTGGGGTCGGGGTCGTACACCGCGGCCGAGCGCAGGGCGTAGCGGGTCAGCGAGGTGAGTGCCGCCGCGACGGCGCCCTTGCCGCAGACGTCGCCGAGGAAGAACGCCCAGCCCCCGCCGGCGAGCGGGAACACGTCGTAGAAGTCGCCGCCGACCTCGTCGTCGGAGCCGGGGTGGTAGTGCGCGGCGAGCTCCAGGCCGGGGACCACGGGCAGCGTCGGCGGCAACAGGGAGCGCTGCAGCTCGCGCGCGAGCCGCCGGGCGCTGTCGCGCTCGCGGTCGGCGGCCTCGCGGGCGCGCAGCAGCTCCCGCTCGTACCCCCGGCGGCCGACGGCCTCGAAGACCGCGGTGCGGATCCCGGTCGGCCGACCGGCCCCGTCGTGGGTGACCGCGGAGCTCAGCAGCACCGGCACGCGACCGCTGCGGCCCCGCAGCTCCACCGCGATCCCGCCCACCGAGCCCTGCATGCTCAGCAGCGGGGCGAAGTGGGTCTCGTGGTAGATCCGGTCGCCGACACCGAGCAGGTCGACGAACCGGCGCCCCACCAGCTCGTCGCGGCGGCCCCCCAGCAGGTCCAGCAGGGTCGCGTTGACCCGGGTGATCGTGCCGTCCATGCGGGTGGAGAGCAGCCCGCACGGGGCCCGGTCGTACAGGTCCGCCGGGTCGTCGTCGGAGGGCCCGTCGACCGGCGCGGCGGAGCTCACCGGGCGTGCACGAAGTCCAGGACCGCCGCGGCGGTCTGCTCGGGCGCCGACAGCTGCGGGCAGTGGCCGATCGCGTCGAGGAGGACGAGCGTGCTGCCGGGGATGCGGTCGTGCACGTAGGCGCCGACCTCCGGCGCGGCGATCACGTCGTGGGTGCTCTGCAGGACGAGGGTCGGCACCGCGACGCCGGCCAGGTCGACCCGGTTGTCGGACAGGAACGTGGTGCGGGCGAAGACGCGGGCGATGTCGGGGTCCATCCGGCAGAAGCTGTCGGTCAGCTCCCGGCCGAGCTCGGGGCGGTCGGGGTTGCCCATGATGGCCGGGGCCATGGTGGCCGACCACCCCAGGTAGTTGCTGGCCAGGGAGTCGAGCAGCTCGTCGATGTCCTCGCGGCTGAAGCCGCCCCGGTAGTCGGCGTCGTCGACGTAGCGCGGGGACGGGGCGACCAGGACGAGCCGGCCGATGCGGTCGGGGACGAGGGCGGCGGTGAGCACGCCGATCATGGCGCTGACCGAGTGGCCGACGAGCACGACGTCGCGCAGGTCGAGCTCGCGGCAGATCTCCGCGACGTCGGCGGCGTACCCGTCGAGGGTGGAGTAGCGGTCGGGGTCCCAACGGGTCGGGTCGGACCCGCCCGCACCGATGAAGTCGAACGACACCACCCGGCACGTGCGTTCGAGGATCGGCGCGACGAGGCGCCACATGTGCTGGTCGCAGCCGAAGCCGTGCGCGAGCAGCAGGAGCGGGCCGTCGGCCCGGCCGGACTGCCGGACGTCGAAGGCGTGACGCGTGTGCACCCCGTCAGCCTCTCACCACCGGCGCGATCGCGGGCGGCCCACCATGGTCAGGGCCCCGTCGTGGTCACGGCCGCACGTCGCTCATCGTGCGCAGACCTTCCCCTTCACCGACTCGAGGATCGTCGCGGTCGACGGGCGACGGTCACCGATGCGCTGGAGGCGCTCCACGACCGCGGGGACGAGGTGGTCGTGCACCGCGAGAGCAGACCGAACGTGTCGCGCGCCTGCGGAAGCCGGCCGGGCTCGCGGCGGGCGCCGGCCACATCACCGGCTCGGTCGTGGACGCGAACGGCGGCGGCTTCATCGGCGGCGCGGGTCGCGTTCCGCGGAACGCGGGCGGCTCGCACACAGGCTGCGGTGCTGGCACACAGGGCCGGAGGTGTGTGCGAGCTGCGGGAGGTGTGTGCGAGCCGGCCTTCGGCCACCTGCGTACGTCCCGGCATGCGCGGACGACCAGGAGGTGCGCAGTTCGCGGCCCGCCGGTCCCGCTGCGTCCCGCAGGCCTCAAGCCGCGCGGCCGGCGCCGCTCAGCGTTCCGCGGAACGCGGATGGGACGCCTCCGACCGCTCGCACCGCGTTCCGCGGAACGCTCGGCCGCACTCCGGGCGCACTCCGGGCGCACCGCACCGCCGTCCCCGCGCCTGCGCCACCGGACACCGGCACGGACGGTCCGGCATCGTTCCGCGGAACGCGACCCGACGCCGCAGCGCGTTCCGCGGAACGCTCTCGCGCCCCGGAACCGCCGCACCGGGCCCCCCGCCGCGCGGACGGGCACCATGGAAGGGAGGTCCCGATCTGCGGGGCCGCACATCGGGGGTACCGCACATGTCGCAGCCGTTCGGGGGCGGGCTCGGCCCGCTGGAGGGCCTGGTCGGGGGCCTGCTGCGCAGCCTGGAGGAGCAGCTGTCCGACGGCCTGCGCGACGACCGGTCCGAGGGGGAGCGCAGCCCGTTCGGCGTGCCGCGCGAGGACGCGCCCCGGACGGGGACGACCGAGCGGCCCCGCGCCCGCACCCCGCAGCTCGACCGCCACGGCCGCGACCTCACCGACGCCGCCCGCCGCGGCCTGCTCGACCCGGTGATCGGGCGGGAGGACGAGGTCGACCAGGTGCTGGAGGTGCTCGGGCGGCGCACCAAGAACAACCCGGTGCTCGTCGGCGACCCGGGCGTCGGCAAGACCGCGATCGTCGAGGGCATCGCGCAGCGCGTCGCCGACGGGGAGGTGCCGCCGGCGCTGCGGGGCGTGCGGGTGGTGTCGCTGGACCTGGCCGGGATGGTCGCGGGCACCCGGTACCGCGGCGACTTCGAGCAGCGCGTCACCGCCGTCGTCAACGAGGTGGTGGCGGCGCGGCGGTCGGTCGTGCTGTTCGTCGACGAGGTGCACGCCGTCGTCGGCGCCGGCTCGGCCGAGGGCGGGGCGCTCGACGCCGCCACGATCCTCAAGCCGGCCCTGGCCCGCGGCGAGCTGCAGCTCATCGGCGCCACCACCGCCGAGGACCACCGCCGCCACATCGCCCGCGACGCCGCACTGGAGCGCCGGTTCGAGCCCGTCCACGTCGCCGAGCCGACGCCGGCCCAGACCCTGGAGATCCTGCGCGGGCTGCGCGCCCGCTACGAGCGCCACCACGGCGTCACCATCACCGACGGGGCGCTGGAGGCGGCGGTGCGCCTGTCGGCCCGGTACGTCCCCGACCGCTTCCAGCCCGACAAGTCGATCGACCTGGTCGACCGCTCCGCCGCCCGCCTCAGCCTGCGCGGCCTGACCGACGGGGACGGCGGGACGGCCCGGGAACTCACCGCCGACGCGATCGCCGACGCCGTGGCCCGCAGCACCGGCATCCCCAGCGCCCGCCTGCGCGACGGCGAGGCGGCGGAGCTGCTCGACCTCGACGAGCGCCTCGCGCGCCGGGTCGTCGGCCAGGCCGAGGCGGTCGCCGCCGTGGCCGACGCGGTGCGCCGCAGCCGCGCGGGGCTGGCCTCACCGGAGCGGCCCGTGGGGTCGTTCCTGTTCCTGGGCCCGACCGGCGTCGGCAAGACCGAGCTGGCCCGCGCGCTGGCCGAGGCGCTGTTCGGCACCGAGGAGCGGATGGTGCGTCTGGACATGAGCGAGTACGGCGACCGCTCCGGCCTCACCCGCCTGCTCGGCGCCCCGCCCGGGCACATCGGCTACGACGACGCCGGGCAGCTCACCGAGGCCCTGCGCCGCCACCCGTACACGGTGCTGCTGTTCGACGAGGTCGAGAAGGCGCACCCCGACGTGCTGGCCGTCCTGCTCCAGCTGCTCGACGCCGGGCGTCTCACCGACTCCCACGGCCGCGTCGCCGACGCCAGCCACGCCGTCGTCGTGCTCACCAGCAACCTCGGCGCGGCCACGCTGCTGTCCGGGCGCGCCGTCGACGACGTGCGCGAGGAGGTGCTGGCCGAGGCCCGGCTGCGGCTGGCGCCCGAGCTGGTCGGGCGCGTCGACGAGGTCGTGCCCTTCGCCGCGCTCACTCCGGCCGACCTCGCGCGGATCACCGGGCTGCTGCTGGGCGCCACCCGCGACCGCCTGGCCGAGCAGGGCCTCGAGCTCGCCGTGTCCGACGCGGCCGTCGCCTGGCTGGCCGCGCGCGGGCACCGGCCCGAGCACGGCGCCCGGCCGCTGCGCCGCACCATCGCCCGCGAGCTCGACCGCCCGCTGGCCCGGCTGCTGCTGGCCGGGCGGGTGCCGCCCGGCAGCACGGTCCGCGTCGACGCCCCCGACGACGACGGCACCGCTCTGCTTCTCACCACGGACTGAAATCCCGCGCGCGGCGGGCGCCCCGGCTGGCATCCTGACGACCGATCCCGATCACCGGGGAGGGGGGACGTCGTGAAGCTGGCCGAGGGGCTCGCGCTGCGCGCCGACGCGCGGCGCCGCGTCGAGCAGATGCGCTCGCGGATCACCGCGAGCGCGCGCTACCAGGAGGGCGAGGAGCCCGCCGAGGACGCCGCCGCGCTGCTGGTCGAGGCCGAGGCGGCGCTCGACGAGCTGCAGTCGATGATCCGGCGCGTCAACCGCACGAACGCCGCCACCGACCTCGGCGAGGACGGCACGATGACCGACGCCCTCGCCCGCCGCGACGTCCTGCGCCTGCGCCACGGGCTGCTGGGCGACGCCGCCGACGCGGCGTCGGGTGCGGGGCACGGCCACCGCCAGCTGCGCTCCGAGCTGCGCCGGCTCGCGGCGCTGCCGGTGGCCGAGCTGCGGTCGCGGGCCGACCGCGTCGCCCGCGACGTCCGCGAGCTCGACGTCCGCATCCAGCGGGCCAACTGGGAGGTCGACCTGCTCGACTGAACGACCGGACGCGGGAGCAGGTAGCCCGCGGGGGAGCGGGCACACGCCGCGGGCCGGCGGCTCATCCGGCCCACCTGGGCGCGCAGAGGGCAGCGCAGGGAGTTCGACTCTCCCGATCACGATGCAGCCCCGCACGTCGCACAGGTGATCCGTGCACCGCGCACGACGCACCACCACGTGCCGGCCCCCGAGGGTGAGGGTGGGGTCGGGGCACCCCGCGTCCGGGACGACGACGAGGACGACGACGAGGACGACGAGAGCACGACGACCGGGAGGAGGCACCACAGATGAGTTCCGGCTCCGCGGACCGTCCCACCACCATGAGCACCGCGACCACCGGCGACACCACGGGCACCGGCACCGACCGCGTCTTCCGGCACCTGCTGGCCGACACCCTGCTGGTGTCGGTCACCCACTTCACGGCGTGGTTCGCGATCACCTTCTTCGTCTACCTGCAGACGCGCTCGGTCGTGGCCACGGGCGTCATCGCCGGGCTGTTCCTGGTGATGACGTCGCTGTCGGGCATCTGGTTCGGCAGCCTCGTCGACCACCACCGCAAGCGCACCGTGATGATCGCGTCGAACGCCGTGTCGCTGGTGCTCTACACCGCCGCGTTCGCGCTGTACCTGGCCGTCGGCGACGCCGCGCTCACCGACCCGACCTCACCGCTGCTCTGGGGCCTGGTGCTGCTCGTGATGAGCGGCGTGATCGTGGGCAACCTGCGCGGGATCGCGATGTCGACGGCGGTGACGCTGCTGGTCCCCGCCGAGCGCCGCGACAGGGCCAACGGGCTGGTCGGCACGGCGTCGGGCGTGTCGTTCCTGGTCACGTCGGTGATCAGCGGCCTGCTCGTGGGCCTGTCGGGGATGTTCCACGTGCTCGTGCTGGCGCTCGTCGTCGTCGCCGGGTCGGCGGTGCACCTGCTGTTCCTGCGGATCCCGGGCGACCGCGTCGCCGCCGACGAGTCCGACGGCGGGCGCATCGACCTGCGCGGCACGCTGCTGGTGGTCACCGCCCTGCCCGGGCTCGTCGCGCTCATCGCGTTCAGCACGATCAACAACTTCCTCGGCGGCGTCTACATGGCGCTGCTCGACGCCTACGGCCTCTCCCTCATGTCGGTGCAGGCGTGGGGGCTGCTGTTCGGGGTGCTGTCCACCGGCTTCATCCTCGGCGGCCTGGTGATCGCGCGGCGCGGGCTCGGGCCGAACCCGCTGCGGTCGCTGCTGCTCGCGAACGTCGGCCTGTGGGTGATCGCGACGACGTTCACGCTGCACCGCTCGGTGGTCCTGTTCGCGATCGGCATGTACCTCTACATGAGCCTGATCCCGTGGATCGAGGCCTCCGAGCAGACGGTGCTGCAGAAGGTCGTGCCCTTCGAGCGCCAGGGCCGGGTGTTCGGGTTCGCACAGAGCGTCGAGCAGGCCGCGTCGCCGCTGACGGCGTTCCTCATCAGCCCGGTCGCGCAGTTCGTGTTCATCCCGTTCATGACGACGGGCGCGGGCGTCGACCTCATCGGCGGCTGGTTCGGCACCGGCCCCGACCGCGGCCTCGCGCTGGTGTTCGTGCTGACGGGCCTGGTCGGGCTGGCCGTGACGCTGGCGGCGCTGCGGACGCGGCAGTACCGCGACCTGTCGGAGCGCTACGCGCGGGCGGCGGCGGACGGGTCGGCGGCCCCGGTCACCCCGGCAGCAACCGGTTGAGCGCGGGCGCCACGTCGCGGTGGGTGTGCACCGCGGCGAGGCGGCCGTGCCCGAGCCGGGCGAGGTCGGCGCCGAGTTCGCGGTCGTGCTCGCCGTCGGTCTGCAGCAGGACGTGCAGCTCCGGGAAGCGCCGGGCCAGCTCCCGGGGGTCGGGGCCTGCGTTGTGCACGGCGTCGGTGAGCAGCACGGTCGTGCGCCGGCGGGCGGCGGAGCGGGCCAGCTCGGCGTGGGCGACGGTGAGCGCGAAGTGCACGTTGGTCAGGCCGCGGGCGGGGATGCGCAGCAGCGCGTCGAGCAGCCGGGCGGGCGGGACGGGCGCGGTGAGGGGCGCGAGCAGCGCGGCGTCGGACCAGAAGGCGACGACGGCGAGCTGGTCGTCGCGCAGGTCGGTCGACAGCGCGGCGACGGTCGCGGCCGCCATCCGGACCTTCTCCCCGCGCATCGACCCGGAGACGTCGACGACGAGCACCACCGAGCGGCGCGACCGCATCCGCTCCCGGACGACGATGTCGGTGTCCTCGGGGACGGGCCGCTCGGCGAGGACGTCGAGGGTGCGGTCGAGGTCGATGTCGTCGGAGCGGTACCGGTAGGGGACGCTCGCCAGCCGCCCGCTGCCGCGCTCGGCGCGGGGGTCGCGGGGGCGGCGCCGGACCGCCAGTCGGCGCGCGATCCGCTGCGCCATCGCGGCGATCTCGGGGTCGGGGACGCGGTCCTCCAGCAGCTCGGCGACGTCGCGCTGCGTCGCGGTCTGCCGGGTGAGCTGCACCCCCTGCCCGCCCGCGGGCAGGTCGGCGACGTCGCCGTCCCGCCCGGCGGGGTCGAGGTCGACCACAACCGGGGCGCCCGGCCCGTCGCGGAACAGGTCGGGTGCGGTGGTGAGCTGCTTGGGACGGCGGCGCAGCGGGGCGAGCGGGCGCGCCGCGGGCAGCTCTACGGCGTTGTCGACGTCGAGCTGGTGGGGACCCGGCGCGGCCCGCCGGGGCGCGAGAAAAAATGGTTCTCCCAGATCTCGGTGATCACCGCCTCCGGGGTGGTGTCGGCCGCCTCGTCGACGCCGATCCGCGCCGAGAGCGCGAGCAGGGCGGCGTCGAGGACGCGGCGGGGGCGGTCGCCGTCGTGGCTGCCCATCGCCTCCAGCTCGACGGCGATCGCGGCGAGGTCGATCGCGCCGCGCACCGAGGAGCCGCGGCGCAGGTCGCGGTGCGAGCGGGTGGCCCGGGTGAGCGCGACGGCGTCGGCGACGAGCTGCTCGTCGGCCGTGCCGGTGCGGGCGCGCACGATGTCGGACTCCTCGGCGGCGTCCTGGTAGCCGATCGCGAGGCGGCACCAGCGGTCGTAGACGGAGTCGGAGATGCGTGCGGTGCCGACGTCGTCGAAGGGGTTCATCGACGCCAGCACGCGGAAGGTGGGCAGGGCGGTGATCAGCCCGACGCGGGGGACGGACACCTCGCGCTCGGCCATGGCGGCGAGCAGGACGTTGAGTGTGTCCTCGGGGGCGCGGTTGAGCTCCTCGATGTAGAGGAACCCGCCGGCCTGCATGGCCTCGACGAGCGGACCGGGGACGAAGTTGTCGGGGGAGTAGTCCTCGCGCAGCACCCGGGCGGGGTTGTGGTGGCCGACGAGCCTCGCAGGTGTCAGCTCGGCGTTGCCCTCGACCAGCACGAACGGCACGCCCCAGTTGGCGGTGATGGCGCGCAGCATCGTCGACTTCGACGTGCCGGGCGGGCCCTCGAGCATGATGTCGCGGCCGGCGGACACGGCCGCGAGCACGAGGTCGAGCTCGCGGCGACGGCCGACGACGCCCCGGGCGATGTCGTCGCGGCGGGTGGGTGCGGTGGTCACGTCCGCCAGCATCGCATCCGCAGGCGTCGTCCGAGAGGTCCGCGGGCGGGCAGGATGGGCGTCACACCGCCGGGCCCCCGGCGTCGACGAGGAGGATCCGTGACCGACCTGTTCGACCTCACCGGCAAGGTCGCCGTCGTCACCGGCGGCGGCCGAGGCATCGGCGCGATGATCGCCCGCGGCCTGCTCGACGCCGGGGCGCGCGTCTACGTCACCTCGCGGCGGGTCGAGCCCGTCGAGGGGATGGTCGCCATCACCGCCGACCTGTCCCGCGAGGAGGAGTGCGTCCGGCTCGCCGGCGAGCTCGGCGAGCGGGAGCCCGCGGGCGTGCACGTCCTGGTCAACAACGCCGGCGCCACGTGGGGCGCGCCGATGGCGGAGTTCCCGGCGTCGGGGTGGGACAAGGTCCTCGACCTCAACCTCAAGGCGCCGTTCTTCCTGACTCGCGCGTTCCAGCCGCTGCTGGAGGCCGCGGCCACCGACGACGACCCGGCGCGCGTGATCAACGTCGGGAGCATCGACGGGCTGCGCGTGCCGTCGTTCGAGAACTACAGCTACAGCGCGAGCAAGGCCGGCGTCCACCAGCTCACGCGGGTGCTCGCCGCGCAGCTCGGGCCCCGCCGGATCACGGTGAACGCGATCGCGCCCGGCCCGTTCCCGACGAAGATGCTGGCCGCGGTGCTGGACGTCGAGGGCGAGGCGATCGCCGCCTCGTCCCCGCTGGGCCGCATCGGCCGGGCCGAGGACATGGCGGGCGCCGCGGTCTACCTGTCCTCGCGCGCCGGGGCGTGGGTCACCGGGGTGGTCCTGCCCGTCGACGGCGGGATCGCGACGACCCGCTGAGCCTCCGCGCCGCGGGTAGGGTCTGCGCGTGCCTGCGATCACGGTCCCCGGAGCCACCACCGTCAGCTCCCTGGAGGCGTACCTCGCGGTGCCGCCCGGTGAGGGCCCGTGGCCCGGCGTCGTCGTCCTGCACGAGGCGTTCGGCCTCAACGCCGACACCCGGGCCCAGGCCGACAAGCTCGCCGCCGCCGGCTACCTCGCCGTCGCGCCGGACCTGCTCACCGCGGGCGGGCTGCGCTGCCTGCGCTCCACGTTCTCGGCGATGCTCGCCGGCGAGGGCCCGGCCTTCGGCGACATCGAGGCCACCCGCACCTGGCTGGTGGCACAGCCCGACTGCACCGGCCGCGTCGGCGTCATCGGGTTCTGCCTGGGCGGCGGGTTCGCGCTGGCCGCGGCCTCGCGCGGGTTCGACGCCGCCGCCCCCAACTACGGGCGCCTGCCCCGCAACGCGCGGGAGGTCCTGGTGGGGGCGTGCCCGGTCGTCGCCAGCTACGGCGGGTCCGACCGCACCCTGCGCGGCGCGGCGGGGGAGCTGGACTCGCTGCTCACCGAGCTCGGCGTCGAGCACGACGTCGAGGAGTACCCCGGCGCCGGGCACTCCTTCCTCAGCACGGCCACGGGTCCGTCGGCGTCGCTGATGAAGGTGATGGGCATGGGGCCGCACCAGCCGTCGGCCGACCGGGCGTGGGAGCGGATCCTCGGCTTCTTCGTGTCGCACCTGCGTTCCTGACCGCGCGGACGTTCCTGACCGCGCGGACGTTTCTGACCGCGCGGACCGCACCAGCGGGTGACGGGAGCGGGCGGGTCGCTTACCGTCGGTCGGCATGTCGGAGCGAACGGCCGCGGCCGCGGCACACCGCCTGCCCGTCCGGACCCTCGTCGCGGCGTCCGTCGGCAACGCCATCGAGTGGTACGACTGGACCATCTACGCGACGTTCAGCATCTACTTCGCGACGCAGATCTTCTCCCCGGACGACCCGGCGCTGGCCCTGATCGGCGCGCTGGCGACCTACGCGCTGGCGTTCTTCTTCCGCCCGCTGGGCGGCCTGCTGCTCGGGCGCTTCGCCGACCTGCGCGGCCGGCGCACCGCGATGCTCCTGACGATCCTGCTGATGGCCGGCGGCTCGTTCGTCATCGGCGTGCTGCCCACCTACGAGGCCGTCGGCTGGCTCGCGCCGGTCCTGCTGCTGCTCGCGCGGATCGCGCAGGGCATGTCGCTGGGCGGGGAGGTGTCGAACGCCTCGGCCTACCTGGCCGAGATCGCGCCGCCCGAGCGCCGCGGGCGCTACTCGTCGTTCTTCTACATCTCCACCGGTGGCGCCGTGCTCCTGGCCTCGCTGCTGGGCGCGCTGCTCACCGCCGTGCTGTCCGAGGACCAGCTCGCCTCCTACGGCTGGCGCATCCCGTTCCTCATCGGCGGCGTGCTCGGCCTGATCGGGCTGTGGCTGCGCCGGGCGATGCCCGAGACCGACCAGTACGCCGAGAACAAGGAGAAGGCGCAGGCACTGCGGAACCCGCTGCGGACGACGCTGCGCGAGCACCCGAAGGCCGTCGCCCAGCTCGTCGGGTTCACGCTGCTCTCGACGCTCTGCTACTACACGTTCTTCTCCGCCCTCACCCCGTTCGCGGTGCAGGAGGGCGCCGCCGCGGGCGACGTGTTCGTGGCGCTGTCGATCGCGACGGCGCTGTTCGTGGCGCTGCAGTACCCGATGGGCGCGCTGTCGGACCGGCTCGGGCGGCGCCCGCAGCTGCTCGTCTGGTCGGCGGCCACCGCGGTGCTCATCGTCCCGCTGTCCTGGCTCATCGGCCCGGGCCTGGGCGGCCTGCTCGTCGTGTTCTGCGTCGGCCTGGCCCTCTACACGGCGATGACGTCCATCGCGCCCGCCGTGATGAGCGAGCTGTTCCCCACCGAGCTGCGCGGCCTGGGCATCGGCGCCTGGTACAACCTGACGGTCGCGGTGTTCGGCGGCACGGCGCCGCTGATCATCACGGCGCTGCGCCAGGCGGGCGCAGCGGACCTGTTCTTCGTCTACGTCGCCGTGGGCGCGGTGATCTCCTTCGTCACCGTGCTGCGGATGCGCGAGACGCGCGGGGAGGTTCTGCGGTAGGGCCGTCCGGAGCGCCGAGCGCGACCCGCCGCACCGCCGGGCGCACGCCCAGCTGTCGCTCACAGGAGTCGGGCGGGCACGCGCCGCAGCGGGAGCGGTGAGCGGTGACCGGGCCGGGGGAGCGTCGGCCTCCCTGAGACCGTGACGGCGCACTCGGCGCAACTCCTGGTCCGAACGGCCGAACCGGTCCCCGCTCGTCGCACCCGGGACGACGGTCGGCCCGAGGGGCTCTCAGGCTCGCAACCTCCACCCGTGGCCCCCTTCTAACGTCCCCGCCATGACCGACGGCACCTATCCCGCGAGCACCGTGCGCGCCACGTGGATCGCCGGGCTGGGCTTCGTGCTGGTGGGCCCGGTGCTGATCCGCCTGGTCACGGCACCGGCCGCTCCACTGTGGACGCAGCTGTCGACGACGACGGGCCTGCTCGCGCTGTCGGCGATGGTGTGCGCCGCCGTGCTGCCGTCGCGGGTCCGGTCGCTGACCCGGGCGTTCGGCATCGAGGGCATCCTCGAGGTCCACCGCAGCCTCGGGACCCTCGCGGCCGGGCTGGTGCTGCTGCACCTGGCCTGCGTGGTCGCGGCCGACCCGGCGAACGTGGCGCTGCTGTCCCCGTCGCGCGCCACCCCGGCGTCGCGGTGGGCCGTCGCCGCCACCCTCGCGCTGGCGCTCGTCGTGGTGCTGGCCGTGACGCGGTCGCGCTACCGGCACCTGCCCTACGAGCTCTGGCGCTGGACACACGTCGGGCTCGCCGCCGTCGCCGTCACCGGGTCGGCGCTGCACGTGTGGTACCTGCAGCAGCTCGTCGCCGACGCCGTGATGAGCGCGGTGCTCTCCCTGCTCACCGTCGCCCTGGTCGCCGTGCTGCTGCACCGCTGGCTGCTGCGCGCGGTCTTCGACCCGTCCGCGGAGTTCCTGGTCCGGGAGGTCCGCACCGAGACGCCGTCGATCAGCACGCTGGTCCTCGACCGCCGCCGCGCCCGCCACGGCTCGGACGCCGTCGACTGGACGTTCGCGCCCGGCCAGTTCGCCTGGCTGCGCCTGGCCCGCTCGACCCACGCCGAGGAGCACCCCTTCACCATCGCGTCCTCGGCCCACGACCCCGACTCCGTCGAGTTCACGATCCGCCACGCCGGCACGTTCACCTCGGCCGTCGCCGACCTGCGCCCCGGGCAGCCGGTCTGGGTCGACGGCCCGCACGGGGCCTTCACCGTGGACGACTCCCGCTCGGCCACCGGCGTCGTCATGATCGCGGGCGGCGTCGGCGTGACGCCGATGATGAGCATGCTGCGCACCGCGGCCGACCGCGGGGACGCCCGCCGGTTCCATCTCGTCCTCGTCGTGTCCCGCCGCGAGGACGTGCTGTTCCGCGACGAGCTCGCCGCGCTCGCCGACCACCTGTACCTGCACGTCACCGAGGTGCTGCGCGGCCCCCACCGCAACGCGACCGCCCCGCTCACCACCGCACTCGCCGGCGTCCCCGACCCCGGCTCGCTGGACTACTTCGTCTGCGGCTCGCCGACCCTCGTCGAGACCGCGTTCACCTCGCTCGCCCTGCTCGGTGTTCCCCCGGACCACGTCCGCACCGAGCAGTTCGACATGGCCTGACCCCGCCCGGACCGGTTCCTCCCCAGACCCGTCCCGTGCAAGACCCGAAAGGCTCCCCCACATGCTCCGCCGTGTTCCCCGCGCCCTGCGCACGGCCGTGATCGTCGTGGTGCTGCTCGCCGTCAGCGCCTCGATCGCCCAGTCCTGGGCGTCCGGCACACCCGGCACCGCCGGCTACACCCAGACCGAGTGGGGTCCGCTGGGCCCCGCCGACCGCGACCTGCTGGTGAAGGTCCGCCTCGCCGGACTGTGGGAGGCCCCCACCGGGCAGCAGGCCGAGCAGCAGGCCAGCCGCGCCGAGGTGCAGACCGTCGGCACCAACATCCATCACGAGCACGTCGAGCTCGACCAGCTGGTGATGGAGGCCGCCGACCAGCTCGGCGTGCTCGTGCCCAGCCGCCCGACTGCGGAGCAGCTGGCGTGGATGAACGAGATGTCCGGACTCACCGGCACCGACTACGACCGCGTGTTCGTGCAGCGCCTGCGCGCCGCGCACGGCGCCGTCCTGCCGGTCATCGCGGCGGTCCGGGTCGGCACCCGCAACGAGCGGGTCCGCCAGTTCGCCGCGCAGGCCGACGAGTACGTGACCCGCCACATCGGCTACCTGGAGAGCACCGGCCTCGTCGACTACTCGGAGCTGCCCGAGGCCCCGTCGCCCGGCCTGCTGTCGCAGGGGCGCGGCCCCGTCGACCTCATCGTGCCCGGCCTCGTCGTCCTGGCCGCCGTGCTCGCCGCGTTCGCCCTGTTCACCGCGATGCGGAGGCGGTCGGTCGCGGTGCCCGTCCGCGGCCCGGTGCCCGACGCCACGGCCCGGGCGATCGCGGCCATCGCCGCACCCTCGCCCGAGCGCGGTGAGGTGCCTCCGCACTCGCGCTACCCGGAGTCCCACATCACCGGGTCGCACCCGCGGCTGCCGGACCCCGGCATCTCCCAGACCGGCCCCCAGTCCCGGATCTCCCCGGGGCGCGTCACCGGCGAGGACGTCTCGCCCGGCGTCACCGGCACCGGCTCGCACCGCGTCTCGCAGACCGGCCCGCGCCACTCCGTCAAGCGCTGACCCCTTCCCAGCTCCGCGCCGCCGCTCCCCGCTCCCGGTGCACCCGCTCCCCGTCCCCAGAGAGGCACCCCCGATGCGCGATGTCGTGCTCCCCGACCCGACCCTGCCCGAGAACAGTCCGTCCGCCCGCGCCCGCCGCGCCGCGCTGACGATCATGGCGGCCGCCGCCGTCGTGCTCCTGCCCACCGCGTGCGACTACGCCATCGCCACCCCGACGACCGACGGCGGCGGCTACGGCCAGGGCGCCGGCGAGGGCTACGGCCAGGGTGGCGGCGGCCACTCCGGCCACGCCGGCGGCTCCACCAGCACCATCCAGACCGTCCCCGCCGGCAACACCCAGGAGCTGGAGCCGACCTCCGCACAGGAGACGCCGGCCGAGGACGGAGCGACCGAGGAGACGACCGCGGCCGAGGAGACCACCTCCGCGCAGGAGACGACCGCGGCCGAGGAGACGACGGACACCACCACCACCTCGGAGACCACCACGGAGTCGGCGGCCCCCGCGCCCGCCCCGCCCGCCGCCGGCCTGGAGATCCTCGGCGACGACTGCACCACCAGCGAGCTCGAGCCGCACACCGGCTTCCAGGACGCCCCCCGCTGCGTCGCGATCGCGTTCGGCGAGGTGGCCGCGGCCGCCCAGAGCCCGTCGCTGCTCATCACCGACGCACCGCAGACCGTGGCGGCGGGGGAGGAGTTCACCCTCGAGGTGAGCACCCGCAACCTCGTCCGCGACCGGTTCCTCGGCGCCGCGGCGGGCGGCTACTACCGCGAGAGCTCCTTCCTCACCGACGAGGGGATCCAGCGCGGCCACTTCCACACCGCGTGCCGCATGCTCGACTCCGTCGACGTCGCCCCCGACGCCGAGCCCGCCCCCGCGTTCTTCCTCGCCACGCAGGACAACGGCGGCGGCGCCGAGCCCGACGTCGTCACGGTGCCGGTGAACCCGATGCCCGGCCCGGGCACCGCGCAGTGCGCCGTGTGGGCCGGTGACGGGTCGCACCGCATCCCGATGATGCAGCGCGCCAACCAGACGCCCGCGATGGACGTCGTGCGGATCGTGGTCGAGTAGCAGCCCTGCTCCCGAGCAGCCCTACCGGCCGAGCAGGCCGATGTGCTCGGGGGAGAGCACCCGCTCGACCCCGAGCACCGAGGCCCCGCCCAGCCCGGCGTGCTCACCGAGCACGCTGGTCGCGAGCACCAGGTTGCGCGTGGCCAGCGGCAGTGCCCGCTGGTAGACGACGCTGCGGACCCCGGCGAGCAGCTCGTCGCTCGCCGAGGTGACCGAGCCGCCCAGCGTGACGCGCGCCGGGTTGTAGAAGTGCACGAGCATCGCGACGACCTCGCCGATGAGCGCGGCCGCCTCCCGCACCAGCGCCATCGTGGCGGGGTCGGCGCGGGCGACGAGCGCGCGCACCTCGGCCGCGCTGACCGGCTCGCCGCCGGCGGCGCGCGCCAGCCGCTGCCCGATCGCGGTGACCGAGGCGACGGCCTCGATGCAGCCGATGTTGCCGCACACGCAGACGGTGTCGGGAGCGCCGCGGACGCGGACGTGCCCGATGTCGCCGGCCGCGCCGTCGGCGCCGTGGTGCAGCACGCCCTCGCGGGTGACGAGCCCGCCGCCGATGCCGGTGCCGACCTTGACGAACAGCAGCGGCGACTGCTCGGCCGGCAGTGCGCGGGCCTCGCCCAGCGCGCGCAGGTTGACGTCGTTCTCCAGGACGACCGGGCAGTCGTAGGTCTTCTGCAGCCGCGCCGCCACCGGGTACGCGTGCCAGCCCGGCATGATCGGCGGGCGCACCGGGACGCCGAGGTGGCCGTCGACCGGCCCCGGCAGGCCGATGACGACCGCGCGCACCGGGGCGGGGGCGCGGGCGCGAAGCCGGTCGAGCGCCGCCTCGACCCGGCTCAGCACGGCGTCGGGCCCGTCGCGCACGTCGACGTCGACGCGCTCGTGCCCGAGCACCTGCTGGCGCAGGTCGACCACGGCGACGTGCGCCCCGCGCGCGCCGACGTCGGCCAGCAGCACCGCACCGGACCGGGGGGACAGCGCCAGCCGGTCGGCGGGCCGCCCGCGCCCCGTGGTCGGGCGGAGCCCGTCGGGCTGCAGGACGCCCCGCGAGAGGAGCTCGTCGACGGCCGCGCTGACGGTGGTGCGGGCCAGCCCGGCGGCCGGAACGAGGTCGGCCTTGCTCACCGCCGTGCCCGAGGCGACCAGCCGTGCGACGGTGCTCAGGGTGACGTCGGCGTCGACCCGGCCCGACAACGGGGGCGTGTCGAGGCGCAGGGCCGGCAGGGTCCACGACGGTGCAGACATCACGACCAGATTTCGTCCGAAAAATAGCTTGAACAGACATTATTCTGCCGTTGTAGGACACTGGTCAATCCTCCTAGGTTTCCCCCGTGTTGCTGGAGATGCGGGGCATCGTCAAGGACTTCCCGGGCGTCCGGGCGCTCGACGGCGTCGACCTCGACGTGGCCGAGGGGGAGGTGCACTGCCTCCTCGGGCAGAACGGCGCGGGCAAGTCGACGCTGATCAAGGTGCTGGCCGGCGCCCACCGGCCGGACGAGGGCGAGCTGCGCTGGGCGGGTGAGCCCGTCGTGTTCGGCTCCCCGCAGGCCGCCGACGCCGCCGGGATCGCGACCATCCACCAGGAGCTCGACCTGGTGCCCGGGCTGAGCGTCGCGGAGAACATCGTGCTCGGCCACGAGCCGTCGCGGCTGGGCTTCACCCGCCCCCGCGACGCCGAGGGCACCGCCCGCGCACTGCTGCGGCGCCTGGGCCACCCCGAGATCCCGCCGGGCCGCGAGCTCGGACGCCTGCCGGCCGCCGGGCAGCAGGTCGTCAGCATGGCGCGGGCGCTGGCCCGCGACGCGCGGCTGATCGTCATGGACGAGCCGTCCGCGGTGCTCGACCCGCACGAGGTCGAGAACCTGTTCCGGGTCATCCGCGAGCTCACCGCCGAGGGTGTCGCCGTCGTCTACATCTCCCACCGGCTCGCCGAGATCCGCGAGATCGGCGACCGCGTCACCGTCCTCAAGGACGGGCGCACCGTCGCCCGCGACCTCCCGGCGCGCACCACCCCGACCGCCGACGTCATCACGCTGATGACCGGCCGCACCACCGAGCACGCCTTCCCTCCCCGTCACAGCCCGCCCGGCACCGGCGACGTCCCCGGCGACGTGGTGCTGGAGGTCGAGGGGCTCTCGCGCGCCGGGGAGTTCGCCGACGTCTCCTTCACCGTGCGCGCCGGCGAGGTCGTCGGCCTGGCCGGGCTGGTCGGCTCCGGGCGCTCGGAGATCCTCGAGACCGTCTACGGCGCGCGCCGCGCGACCGCGGGCACCGTCCGCGTCGACGGGCGCACGCTGCGCCGGGGCTCGGTCCCCGCCGCGGTGCGCTCGGGCGTCGGCCTGTGCCCGGAGGAGCGCAAGAGCCAGGGCCTGCTGCTGGGCGAGCCGGTCTACCGCAACGTGTCGCTGCCCGCGCTGGGCCGCTTCGCCCGCGCCGGGTTCGTCCGGGAGAACGCCGAGGTGGCCGCCGCCCGCGAGGTCACCGAGCAGCTCGACGTGCGCCCGGCCGACCCGATGCGCGTGGTCCGCACGCTCTCGGGCGGCAACCAGCAGAAGGTCGTGCTGGCCCGCTGGCTGCTGCGCGGCTGCCGGGTGCTGCTGCTCGACGAGCCCACCCGCGGCGTCGACGTCGGCGCCCGCAGCGAGATCTACGCCCTGGTCCGCAGCCTCGCCGCGAGCGGCGTGGCCGTGGTCCTGGTGTCCAGTGAGGTGCCGGAGGTGCTCGGTCTCGCCGACCGGGTGCTGGTCGTCCGCGAGGGGGCGGTCGTCCACGAGGCGCCGAGCGACGAGCTCGACGAGAGCCGGGTCCTCGACCTGGTGATGGAGACCCACGACGTGAAGGGACACACCCATGCCTGACCAGGAGCTGGTCACGGCGCCCGCCGCCGACGAGAGCGGACGGGTCGAGAAGGCCGCGACGGCCGCCGACCGGGGCCCCTCGCGCGCGGCGCGCCTGCTCGACAGCGGGGCCGGGCGCAACCTCGGCCTCGTCGCCGTGCTCGTGCTGCTGTGCGTGGTCGGGGTCTCGACCGCCGACACGTTCGCCACGACGTCCAACCTGCTGACGATCCTCACGTCCGCGTCGATCATCGGCGTGATCACCGTCGGCGTCACCTTCGTGATCATCGGCGGCGGGATCGACCTGTCCGTCGGCAAGGTGATGGCGCTGGCCTCGGTCTGGGCGACCACCGTCGCAACCCAGTCCTACGGGCCGTGGGTCATGATCTTCTGCGCACTCGCCGTGGGCGCGGGGGCGGGCCTGGTCAACGGCCTGCTCATCGCCTACGGCCGCATCGTCCCGTTCATCGTGACGCTGGCGATGCTCATCACGGCCCAGGGCCTCGCGGAGCGGATCTCCGGGCGGCGCAGCCAGATCGTGGTCGACCCGGTCATCGCCGGCATCGCCAACACCCGCCTGCTCGGGATCCCGCTGCTGGTGTACATCTTCGCCGCCGTGGTGGCGCTGGGCTGGGTGCTGCTCAACCGCACCACGTTCGGCCGCCGCACGTTCGCCATCGGCGGCAACCCCGAGGCGGCCCGCCTCGCCGGCCTCGACGTCAAGCGCCACACCATCGCGCTCTACGTCCTGTCCGGGCTCTGCTGCGGCATCGCCGCGATCATGATCGCCTCGCTGACCACCACGGGGTCGAGCACCCACGGCACGCTCTACGAGCTCGACGCCATCGCCGCGGTGATCATCGGCGGCACGCTCCTCACGGGCGGCCGCGGCACGCTCATCGGCTCGATCCTCGGCGTGCTCGTCTTCACCACGATCACGAACCTGTTCGTCCTGAACAACCTGGCGACCGAGGTCCAGAACATCGCCAAGGGCGTGATCATCGTCGTCGCCGTCCTGATCCAGACGCGCGCCCAGCGCGCCTCCACCTGACCCGTCCCGCACCCCCCGCACGACCCCCCCGCACGAAGGAGTGCCCCACTCATGTCCGACACGTCCGCTCTCGCGCGCCGCGGTTTCCTCGTCGGCGCCCTCGGTGTGGGTGCCGCGCTGACCGCGGCCTGCACCAGCAATGCCGCCGCCCCCGCCCCGGCCGGCACCAACACCGCCCCCGCCGCCGGCGACAACGCCGAGCCCGGAACGCCGGTGACCATCGGCTTCTCCGCCCCCGCCGCCGACCACGGCTGGATCGCGGCCATCGCCGCGAACGCCCAGGCGCAGGCCGGGCAGTACAGCGACGTGACGCTGGAGGCGGTCAACCCGACCAACGACATCACCCAGCAGATCGCCGCCGTCGAGACGCTGATCAACCAGGGCGTCGACGCGCTGGTGATCCTGCCCAACGACGGCAGCCAGCTCACCTCGCTGGGCCGCCGCGCGATGGACGCGGGCATCCCGGTCATCAACCTCGACCGGATCTTCGACTCGCCGCTGGCCTACCGCACCTGGATCGGCGGCGACAACTACGGCATGGGCGTCTCCGCGGGCACCTACATCGGCACCCGCCTGCGCGACGCCGGCGTGGCGAACCCGGTCATCGGCGAGATCGCCGGCATCGACAACCTGCCGCTGACCCAGGCCCGCAGCCAGGGCTTCTCCGACGCGCTGGCGTCCTTCGGCTTCGCCGTCGGCCCGCGCCAGGCCGCCGACTTCACCGCGCAGGGCGGCCAGCGCGTCACCGCCAACCTGCTGCAGGCCGCCCCGCAGCTCGACGCCGTGTGGAACCACGACGACGACCAGGGCATCGGCGTCCTCGCGGCCATCACCCAGGCCGGGCGCAGCGAGTTCTTCATGGTCGGCGGCGCGGGCTCGGCCAACGCCATGCGCGAGATCAAGGCCGACACCTCGGTGCTCAAGGCGACGGTCACCTACAGCCCCACCATGGCCTCCTCGGCGATGGCGCTGGCCCGCCTCGTCGCGCAGAACCGCGGCATGGGCGACCTCGTCGAGAAGGAGGTGCCGACGTCGATCACGCTGGCGTCGGCCACGATCACCAAGGAGAACGTGGACACCTACCTGCCCCTGGGCTTCGAATCATGACCATGGCACGGCCCGGTCTGGGCGTCGGCATGGTCGGCCACGCCTTCATGGGGGCGGCCCACTCCCAGGCGTGGCGCACGGCGGGCCGGTTCTTCGACCTGCCGCTCACCCCGGACATGGCCGTGCTGTGCGGGCGCAACGCCGAGACGGCGCGCGCCGCGGCCGACCGGCTGGGGTGGCGCGACGTCGAGACGGACTGGAAGGACCTCCTCACCCGCGACGACGTCCAGCTCGTCGACGTCTGCACGCCCGGCGACACGCACGCGGAGATCGCGATCGCGGCGCTGGACGCGGGCAAGCACGTGCTGTGCGAGAAGCCGCTGGCCAACACCGTCGACGAGGCCCGGGCGATGGTGGCCGCCGCGCAGCGGGCGCAGGCGTCGGGCGTGCGGAGCATGGTCGGCTTCAACTACCGGCGCGTGCCCGCGGTCTCGCTGGCCCGTCGCCTGGTGGAGCAGGGGCGCATCGGCGAGGTCCGCCACGTGCGCGCCAGCTACCTGCAGGACTGGATCGTCGATCCCGAGGCGCCGCTGGTGTGGCGACTGCAGGCCGAGCGCGCCGGGTCGGGGGCACTCGGCGACATCGGTGCGCACGTCGTCGACCTGGCGCAGTTCGTCACCGGCGACCGCCTGTCGGGCGTCAGCGGGCTCACCGAGACGTTCGTGCGCGAGCGCCCGCTGCCGTCGGGGGAGGGCCGGGGACCGGTCACCGTCGACGACGCGGCGCTGTTCGTCGGCCGCTTCGGCGGCGGCGCGCTCGCGAGCTTCGAGGCGACGCGCTTCGCGACCGGGCGCAAGAACCAGATCCGCCTCGAGGTCAACGGCAGCGCGGGCTCGCTCGCGTTCGACTTCGAGCAGATGAACGAGCTCCAGTTCTTCGACGGCACCGACGACCCGGACGTCGCCGGGTTCCGGCGCATCCTCGTCACCGAACCGGGGCACCCCTACGCCGGAGCCTGGTGGCCGCCCGGCCACGGGCTCGGCTACGAGCACACGTTCACCCACGAGGTCGTCGACCTGGTGCGCGACGTCGCGGCGGGCACCGACCCCGTCCCGTCGTTCGCCGACGGGCTGCAGGTGCAGCTCGTGCTCGACGCCGTGGTCCGATCCGCCGCCGCGGGCAGCGGCTGGCAGGCAGTGGAGGAGAGCTGATGGCACGCCCGGTCACCCTGTTCACCGGTCAGTGGGCGGACCTGCCCTTCGAGGAGGTCGCGCGCCTGGCGGGGGGGTGGGGCTACGACGGCCTGGAGATCGCCTGCTGGGGCGACCACTTCGACGTGTGGGCCGCGGTCGAGGACGACACCTACGTCCAGGGCCGCCGCGACATCCTGGACAAGTACGGCCTGCAGGTGCACGCGATCTCCAACCACCTCACCGGGCAGGCGGTCTGCGACGACCCGATCGACGCCCGGCACGAGGCGATCCTGTCTCCGCGCGTGTGGGGCGACGGCGACGCCGAGGGCGTCCGGCAGCGGGCGGCCGAGGCCATGAGGACCACGGCGCGCGCCGCGGCGAAGCTCGGCGTCGACACGGTCGTCGGGTTCACGGGGTCGAGCATCTGGAAGACCGTGGCGATGTTCCCGCCGGTGCCGCAGTCGATGGTCGACGCCGGCTACCGCGACTTCGCCGACCGCTGGAACCCGATCCTCGACGTGTTCGACGAGGTCGGCGTGCGGTTCGCCCACGAGGTCCACCCCAGCGAGATCGCCTACGACTACTGGACGACGGTCGCGGCGCTCGAGGCCGTGGACCACCGCCCGGCGTTCGGCCTCAACTGGGACCCCAGCCACTTCGTGTGGCAGGACCTCGACCCGGTCGGGTTCCTCTGGGACTTCAAGGACCGGATCTACCACGTCGACTGCAAGGACGCGAAGCGCCAGGTCGGCAACGGCCGCAACGGCCGCATGGGCTCGCACCTCGCGTGGGCCGACCCGCGCCGCGGCTGGGACTTCGTCTCCACCGGACACGGCGACGTCCCGTGGGAGGCGTGCTTCCGGATGCTCAACACGATCGGCTACGACGGCCCGATCTCCGTGGAGTGGGAGGACGCGGGGATGGACCGGCTCGTCGGGGCGCCGGAGGCGCTGGAGTTCGTGCGCAGGCAGGCCTTCGACCCGCCCTCGGCGGCGTTCGACGCGGCCTTCTCGCAGAAGTAGACCGACGTCGCCTGCGGATCCTTGCGTGAGCAACTAGTATGGGGTGATGACGGACATCGCGCCGCACGGGCTGCACCACGTCACGGCCATCGCCTCGGACCCGCAGGCCAACGTCGACTTCTACACCCGCGCGCTCGGGCTGCGGCTGGTCAAGCAGACCGTCAACTTCGACGCGCCGGACACCTACCACCTCTACTACGGCGACGCGTCGGGGTCGCCGTCGACGATCCTCACGTTCTTCCCCTGGCGGGGCGTGCCGGCCGGGCGGCAGGGCAGCGGGCTCACGACGGCCACCGCGTTCAGCGTGCCGCCGGAGTCGCTGGGCTGGTGGCAGAACCGCATCGCGGGGATGGGCGTCGAGCACGAGGGCCCGCGCACCCGCGACGGCGAGGAGGTCCTCACCTTCCGCGACCCCGACGGCCTCGTGATCGACCTCGTCGCCGCGCCGGGCGACACCCGCTCGGGCTGGGACGGCGTGGCCGACGTGCCCGCCGAGCACGCCGTGCGCGGGCTGCACGCGGTGACGCTGTCCGAGCGCCTACCCGACCCGACCGTCGAGCTGCTCACCGGGCTGCTCGGCATGACCGCGGCCGGCGAGGACGGCGACCGCGCCCGCTTCGCCATGGCGGGCGGCGGGGCGGGGGCCGTGCTCGACGTCGCCGCCGACGGCCGCGCGAAGGGCCTGCAGGCCGGCGGCACCGTGCACCACGTGGCGTTCCGGGTGGCCGACCGGGCCACGCAGGCGC
The DNA here is from genome assembly GCF_019263585.2 of Pseudonocardia oceani. Lineage (GTDB taxonomy): Bacteria > Actinomycetota > Actinomycetes > Mycobacteriales > Pseudonocardiaceae > Pseudonocardia > Pseudonocardia oceani. The sequence goes on along the minus strand of NZ_JADQDF010000001.1, from coordinate 6,637,358 downwards.
TGTGGCGCTCCGAGCTCGTCGAGGCCGGGCTGCACGTCACCGAGATCCTCGACCGGCAGTACTTCACCTCGATCTACTTCCACGAACCCGGGGGAGTGCTGTTCGAGATCGCCACCGACGAGCCGGGCTTCGCCGTCGACGAGCCGCTGCTGGAACTGGGCCGCTCGCTGAAGCTGCCGCCGTGGCTGGAGCCGACGCGCGAGCAGATCGCGGCGTCCCTGCCGCCGCTGCGGGTGCCCTCGTGAACGGCCCGGCGAGTGCGTTCGAGCACGTCTGGCTCCCCGGTGAGGGCGCACCGCTGCTGCTCCTGCACGGCACCGGGGGCACCGAGCACGACCTGCTGCCGCTGCGCGAGCACCTGGGGTGGGGGGGACACGACGCAGGGCCGGTCCTCGCCCCGCGCGGGCGCGTGACGGAGAACGGCATGAGCCGCTTCTTCCGGCGCCTGGCCGAGGGCGTGCTCGACGAGGACGACCTGCGGTTGCGCGTCGACGAGCTGGCCGACTTCGTCGTCGGCGTCGACCCGGGCCCGTGGGTCGCGGCCGGGTTCTCCAACGGCGCCAACACGGCGTCGGCGCTGCTGTTCCGCCGGCCCGAGGTGCTCTCCGGCGCCGTACTGCTGGCGGCGATGGTGCCGTTCCGCGACGGTCCGGTCTCCCGGGACGGGGGCGAGGTCGACCTCTCCGGCAAGCGCGTCGCGGTCTCCAACGGCCGCCACGACCCGCTCGTGCCGGCCGCGGAGACGGCGACCCTGGTGGCGCAGCTGCGCGGCTGCGGCGCGACCGTCGAGGAGTTCCCGCACGGGGGCGGTCACGGGATCGATGCGGACGTGCTGCCGCACGTGCGGGCGTTCCTGGGGCGCTAGCGTGGCGCCATGGCCCGCTACTTCGATGTGCACCCCGTCGACCCGCAGCGCCGGTCGATCACCCAGGTGGCCGACGTCGTGCGCGACGGCGGCCTGATCGCCTACCCCACCGACTCCTGCTTCGCCCTGGGGTGCCAGCTCGGCAACGCCAAGGGGCTCGACCGTATCCGCGAGATCCGCCACCTCGACGACCGGCACCACTTCACGCTGGTGTGCGCCGACTTCGCACAGCTCGGCCAGTTCGTGCAGATCAGCAACGCGGTGTTCCGGTCGGTGAAGGCGGCGACGCCGGGCCAGTACACCTTCATCCTGCCGGCCACCAAGGAGGTGCCGCGCCGGCTGCTGCACCCGAAGAAGAAGACGGTCGGCGTGCGCATCCCCGATCACGTCGTCACCCAGGCGCTGCTCGCGGAGCTGGGCGAGCCGCTGCTGTCCTCCACCCTGCTGCTCCCCGACCAGGAGGAGCCGATGACGCAGGGCTGGGACATCAAGGAGCGGCTCGACCACGCGGTCGACGCCGTCATCGACTCGGGGGAGTGCGGCACCGAGCCGACCACGGTCGTCGACCTGTCCGGCCCGGAGCCGGAGATCGTCCGCGTGGGCGCGGGCGACCCGTCCCGGTTCGAGTAGCGGGCCGGGCCCGAGGGGCGGATCAGCCCACCCGGCCGAGCAGCTCCGGGTCGATCACGGGCTGCTCGGCGAGGATCACCGGCGTGAGCAGCTCGGCGGGGGCCGGGCGGCCGATCAGGTGGCCCTGCACCAGGTCGCAGCCCACGCGGCGCAGCTCCTGGAGCTGGCCGGGCCGCTCGACGCCCTCGGCCACGGTGCGCAGCCCGAGGTGGCGGGTGAGCTCGAAGAGCCCGACGAGGAAGCGCTTGCGCTGCGCGTCGTGGTCGATGTCGGCGACGAAGTAGCGGTCGATCTTCACCGTGTCGACGGGCGTGCTGGACAGGCGCGCGAGCGTCGAGTAGCCGGTGCCGAAGTCGTCGAGGGCGAGGCGGACGCCCACGGCGCGCAGGTCGTTGAGCACGTCGAGCGCCGTCTCGGGGCGGTAGGTCATCGTGCTCTCGGTGATCTCCAGGGCGAGCTGGCCCGGGGCGAGGTCGTGGCGGGCGAACAGCTCGGCGATGCGGGCGGGCATCGCGGCGTCGGTCAGCTCCGTCGGGTCGACGTTGACCGCCACCCGCAGCCTGCGGTGCCCGAGCGCGCGGCTCCACCGCGCTAGCTGCGCGCAGGACTGCTCCAGCATCAGCCGCGTCAGGTGCTCGGACAGCCCGGTGCGCGCGGCGAGCGGCACGAACGTCGTGGGCGGGACCTCGACGCCCTGGTGGGTCCACCGCGCCAGCGCCTCCAGCGCCCCGATCCGTCCGGTGACCGGATCGACGACCGGCTGGAACACCGGGCGCACCAGCCCCTGCTCGAGCGCGTCGGCGAACGCCTGCTGCAGCGCGGGACCCTCGCGGCGGGGCCCCCGGCCCAGCGACGGCGAGTGCACGAGGATCCCGCCGCCGCGTCCGGCGTCCTTGACCGCGTACATGGCCAGGTCGGCGCGGTGCAGCAGCGCGGCGGCCTGCTCGGGACCGGGCGCGTCGCTGCCGGGCTCATCGGTGGCGACGCCGATGCTCGCCGACACCGTGACCGTGCGGCCGTCGATCGAGAACGGTGCGGTGAACGCGTCGAGCAGCGACCGCGCGACCGCGGTGGCGTCGTGCCCGTGCACCGGACCCTGCTCGACGAGCACCGCGAACTCGTCGCCGCCCAGGCGGGCGAGGGTGTCGGCGGCGCGCAGGCGCCCGCGCAGGCGCTCGGCGACCCGCACGAGCAGGGCGTCGCCCATCGCGTGGCCGAGGCTGTCGTTGACCGCCTTGAACCCGTCGAGGTCGAGGAACACCACCGACACGGGCCGCTGGTCGCGGGCGGAGAGGTCGAGGGCGTGGCCGAGGCGGTCGAGGAACAGCGCGCGGTTGGCCAGGCCGGTGAGACCGTCGCGGAAGGCCAGGTCGTGGAGCTCGTCCTCGCGCTGCTGGACGGTCCGGGCCAGCTTCTCGTTGTCGCGGATGGTGGCGTACTGGCGGATCAGGACGAGCGCGACGAGCGCCGAGATCAGCCCGACCGCGAACGGCCCGAGCGTGCGCCCCGACGCCGACTGGGCGGAGGCGACGACGACCGCGGCGCCCAGCGGGAGGTAGGGGAGCAGCCCGGCGTGCGCGACGGTCGGGCGCACCGGCGGACGCTCGGTCTGCCGCGCCCCGGTGATGAGCGACCCGGCCGTGCCCAGCAGCAGGAACGCCGCCCACCAGCCCCAGTCGACAGGGGATCCGGTGAGGTACGTGCCGTCGGCGGTGGCGTAGGAGAACCACACGTCCGACGTGGTCATCGCGGCCATGGAGAGCCCCAGCAGCGTCCACAGCAGCGGCTTCTCGCGGGTCTGGGCGAGGGTGAGCACGGTGACGGTGCACAGCACGACGTCGGCGATCGGGTAGGCCAGCGCGACGGCGGTGTCGGCCAGCGGCCGGTTCTCGGCCACGGAGGTGACCACGGTGAACCAGGCGACGAGCCCGAGGCCGCAGCCGATCGTCAGCGCGTCGAGCACGCGCCGGGAGGTGGCGAGGCCGCCGGAGTTGGGCGAGAGCAGTGCGAACCCGACGAGCGCCGCCGTGGGGAAGCCGAGGTAGCCGATGTCGGCCCACGACGGGAAGGGCGTGGTGATCCCGAGCGTCTCCAGGACGGTCCAGACGATCTGCCCGAGGCCCCAGGACGCGGCCGCGACGGCCAGGGCGGCCCACCCCCGGCGGGTGCGCCCGCGGGAGCGTCGCGACGCCCGCGCGCATCCCGCCACCGCCGCGCCGGCGAACACCAGCACGCCGAGGTTGCCCGCGTACTGCTGCGCCTCCCCGTCGAGCGCGGTCGTCAGGCCGGCCAGGAGGAGGAAGGCGGTGGCGGCCGCGACCCCGGACGCGGGCACGGCGGAGCGCAGCGCGTGCACGGTGGGGTGCGGCGCCGCGGTCATGGCCGGCACTTCGTCATGCTGTGGACTTCGCTCCGGGGCCCCGTTCGGTTGACGTCATCGGACCCACCCTGCGGCGCACGGCGCCGGTGGTGAGGCCGACGGCCGTCACGATCACCCGAAAGGGTGCCCGTGGGCGGCGAGGGCCGTTCGGCACGGGCGGGCGTCCGGTGGGCGCGGGCGTGCTCAGCGGCTCTGCAGGGCGTCCAGCGCCACGGCCATCGACGCCGCCACGCGGAAGTCCAGCCGGGGGTCCTGCACGGTGACGGCGTAGCGGTCGCGGATCGAGCGCTGCCGCTCGCTGGTGAGCACGGGCGCGCCCGTGGCGGCGTCGACGAAGTCGAAGTGGAAGACGAACGGCACCCAGACGTCGCCGAGGTAGGGGATGGCCGTCCACACGCGGCGCAGCACCGCGATGACAGGCCGGCGCTCCTGGCCGCGGGCGTCGAGCCCGGGGACGCCGAGGGTCCAGGTGGAGCGCAGCAGGCTGGCCGCGAACTCCTTCTTGAACCAGCCCAGCGGGCGGCCGGCCTCGTCGAGCACGTCGTGCTCGGCCCGCACGTCCAGGCGCTGGCGGGCCGTGAAGGAGAACACCCGCCGCTGCTTGGACTCGTCGGTGAAGAAGACGACCTCCTCCTTGAGCTTCATCCGCTTCTGCTCGGCGAAGGCCATCAGCTGCCCCTCGGTGCCGTCCGGGTTCGCGGCGAACACGAGGTACCGGTTGACCATGAGCGTGACCTTCTGGCGGACGAAGAACCGCGGGACCTGCATCGTCATGGGGCGGAGTCTGGCAGGTCGCGCAACCGCAGCCGGCTGGTGAACCGCCGCTCTCGCCCGCTGAGGGGATCGGTGAAGGCGAGCTCGGCCGCGAGCAGCTGGAGGGGGCGGCTGAAGTCGTCGAGGGCCTGCTCGTGGACCTCGGGGTAGAAGTCGTCGTGCAGGATCGGCACGCCGAGACCGGACATGTGCAGCCGCAGCTGGTGGGTGCGGCCGGTGCGCGGGGTGAGCCGGTAGCGCGCGAGGTCGCCGCGGACCGCCATCCGCTCGACGAGCGTCTCGGCGTTGGGCGACCCGTCGACCTCCCGCGCCTGCACCTCCCCGCGCTCCTTGACGATCCGGCTGCGTACGGTCAGCGGCAGCCGCAGCTCCGGGTCGTGCGGGGCCACCGCCTCGTAGACCTTGTGGACGCGCCGGTCGCGGAACAGCGTCTGGTAGGCCCCGCGGCGCTCGCGGCGGACCACGAACATCACCAGCCCGGCCGTGACGCGGTCGAGGCGGTGGGCCGGGCTGAGCTCGGGCAGGTCGAGGTCACGGCGCAGCCGCACCAGCGCGGTCTCGGCGACGTGGCGCCCGCGCGGGATCGTGGCGAGGAAGTGCGGCTTGTCGACGACGAGCAGGTCGTCGTCGCGGTGCACGATCCCGATGCCGAACGGCACCGGCACCTCCACGGGCAGGTCGCGGTGGAACCACAGGTAGGTGCCGGGGCGGAACGGGGAGTCGGGGCCGAGCGGGCCCTCGGCGTCGACGACGCGGCGCTCGGCGAGCATCTCGTCGACCCGCTCGGCCGGCACGCGGGGCAGCCGCTCGACGAGGTGGTCGCGCATCGTCGACCAGCGTCCGTCGTCGGGCGTGCGGAGGCGGACCGGGTCGAGACCCAGCCGCTGGGGGAGCGGGGACGCCGGACGCCTGCGCAGGACTAGAGCTCCCCCCGGATCGCGGCGTGGATCGTGAACGGCCCGCTAGTGGGCGAGGTCGTCGAACTCCCCGGCGCGGACGCCGTCGAGGAACGCCGCGATCTCGGCGCGAGTGTAGACCAGCGTCGGACCAGCGGGATGGCGCGAGTTGCGCACCGCCACGCCACCGTCGGCCATGGCCGCGAGCTCGACGCAGTTGCCCGAGGGGTTGCTCGCGGAGCTCTTGCGCCAGGCGAGGATCTCTTGCAGATGCACGTGCAGATGTTCACGCACCGGCACTTGCAGATGCAAGCTCGTTCCGACACGATCAGGTTGCGTTCGACACAGGCACGGCGGTACTGCGCCAGACGGGGGATACGGCGATGAACAGGTCATGGGGTGCGGATCCGCCGAATGGACGGCCGACCCGGTCCGGCACGGCGCCGCAGGGCCCCGCCACGGTCACGCCCCTCCCCGGTCTCGCCGACAGCGGCTCCGCCGCCCTCACCAGCCCCCGGCACTTCTGCCTGGCCGACGAGCTGGCCCCGATGGTCGGGGTGTGGGAGCGCCTGCTGGTGCTGCACCTCCCCGATCGGACAGGTCGGTGCCGCACCTGCACGCAGGGCGGCACGGGGCTGCCCGGCACCCAGTGGCCGTGCGCTCTGCACGGCATCGCCGAGCTCGCACGCCGTCGCCACGGCCGCGCGCAGGGCGCCTGAAGCACCGGCGGCCGGCGCCTCCCCCCCGGACGCCGGCCGCCGTGTCCCCGGCGTGACCGGTCCGGCGTAGGTTCCCCCGAGCGCATGAAGCACACCGACCTCGTCCCGAACCTGTTCACGGTGCTGCACGAGCCGGCCACGGGCCGGCCCGCGGCCCCGCACCCCGTCGTGTGCGGGGCGCTGTTCTCGGCGCAGGTGTGCGCGCTCGTGGTCGCCGGGCGGCTCGCGCTCGAGGGTGACCGGCCCGTCGTCACCGGGGTGCGGGCCCCGGGCCACCCGGACCCCGTCGCCGACCTCGTCGTCGAGGCTGTCGCCCACGCGCGGGCGCCCCGCGACCTGCACTCCTGGGCCGCGGCACTGGGCGGCGTCGTGCACGACCGGGTCGCCGAGTACCTCGTCGAGGCCGGGGTGGTCCGCCGCGAGGCGCCGCGGCGGCTGCGCCCGACGCCGCGCTGGCCCGCGGCCGACCCGCTGCGCGCCGGGCGCGCCCGCATGGAGCTCGACCAGATGGCCGCCGACCCCCGCTCGTTCGACCTGCCCGGGGCGGTGGCGGTCGCGTGCCTGCTCGCCGCGGGCGTCGACGACGTGCTGGACACCGGGTCCGGCCTGGTCGACGAGCTGGTGGCGGAGCTGCCCACCGAGGTCGGCGCGGTCGTCACCACGCTGGCCCGCACCCCGGTGCTGCCGATGCCCGGTGGCGGGCGCTTCACCGGCTCGCGGCTGCTCGTGGAGAGCGCCGTGCTGGGCCGCCGCGCCGCCGACCCCGCCACGCGCGCCGACCGCCGGCACCTGCGCGAGCGGCACGACGCCGGGGCCGCGCTGGTCGGCGCCGGGCGCGCGGAGGAGGCCGTGCCGGTGCTGGAGCAGGCCGTCGCCGAGGCCGTGCACGGGCTGGGCCCGGTCGACCCGGACGCACTGGTGGCCGAGGGCAACCTCGCGGTCGCCTACCTGGCCGCGGGGCGACCGGAGGTCGGGATCCCGCTGCTGGTCGACACGCTCGACGACCGCGAGCGCACGCTGGGCCCGGACCACCCCCTCGCGCTGACCGCGCGCGACGTCCTCGCCGCCGTCCACCGCACGGCGGGTCGCCCGGCCGAGGCTCTGGCCCACTACGCGCTCGTGATCGCCCACCGCACCCGCGTGCTCGGCGCCGGGCACCCCGACACGCTCACCTCCCGGCTCGGCGCCGGGCTGAGTCACGCCGACGACGGCGACGCGCGCGCGGCCGTCGCCGAGCTCGGGTCGGCCCTGCGCGACGCCGTGGAGGAGTGCGGGCCGGCGCACCCGGTCACCGTGGCCCTGCGCGGGGCGCTGGCCGAGTGCCTGGAGTCGGCGGGGCGCCCGGTCGAGGCCCGCTCGGAGTACGACCGCGCCGCCCGCGACGCCGAGGCGGCGCTCGGTCCGGCCCACCCCGACACCGAGGCGCTGCGCGACGCGCTGATCAGCTGACCGAGCCCCGATCAGGCCGGTTGCAGGTCCAGCAGCCGCGGGCGCACCTCGTCCAGCGCGGTGCGCACGGCGCCCAGCACGACCCCGCGGTCGGCGAGCACCGACGCCGACAGCCGCACGGGGCGCTCGGTGAGGCCCGCGACCTCCCGGCGCAGCGGCGCCAGCAGGACCTCGCCCGCCGCGGCCACCGCCCCGCCGACGACGAGCATCTCGGGGTCGAGCAGCGTGGCCAGCACCGCCAGCGCCCGGGCGATCCGCCGCGCGACGGCGTCGACGACGCCCCGGGCGGTCTCGTCGCCCGCCCCGGCGGCCGCGACGACCTGCTCGGCCCGCACCGTCCGCCCGAGCTCGGCCGAGCCCCAGCGCCGGGCCAGGCTGCCGATCGCGGCGGTTCCGCCGACGCCGTCGACGAGGTCGAGGAACCCCATCTCGCCGACGCCGCCGCGGTGCCCGCGCACGACCCGCCCGCCCAGGCACACCCCGGCGCCCAGGCGCTCGCCCGCGAGGACGAGCACGACGTCGTCGACGCCCCGCGCCACGCCCCGCCAGCGTTCGCCGACCACCGCGAGGTTGGCGTCGTTCTCGACCCGGGCGCGCCCGACGACGGGCGCGAGCGCGGCGGGCAGGTCGAGCGCGGCGAGCCCCGGGAGGTAGGCCTCGTCGGCCGACGCACGGCCGTCGGCGTCGACCGGGGCGGGGATGCCCAGGACGGTGCCCAGCACCCGCCCGCCCGCCGCCCCGGCGGCGTCGAGGGCGCGGGCGCAGGTGGCGCGGGTCAGGTCGAGCCGCTCGGCCGCGCCGACGTGCGGGTGCGCGAACGCGGCCCCGGCCTCGCCCACCGGCGCTCCGGAGAGGTCGGCGACCACCGCCCGCACCGACGTCGCCCCCATGTCGACGGCGAGCACCGACCCGGCGCCGGGACGGGGGGCGTAGCGGCGGGCCGGGCGCCCCGGGCGCCCGGGGCCGGCGTCGCCGCGCGGGGGCTCGACCAGCCAGCCGCGGCCGATCAGGTCGTCGCACACGGCGTGCACGGTGGGGCGCGACAGGCCCGTGCGGGCCATCAGGTCGGCGCCGCTGCAGGCCCCGGCGTCGAGCACCGCGTCGAGCACCGCCTGCGTGTTGAGCCGCCGCACCACGTCGGTCCCCGACACCGCCTCCCCCTCTCTTGACGCGTTCCGGCACAATAACGCAAGGTGGTAAATATACCCGCAGGACGATCTTGGAGGAGCGCGATGAGCTCGGCGACGACGGCGGCCCCCACGACGGAGGCGCGCACGTGGTGGCGCGACGCCGTGGTCTACCAGCTCTACATCCGCAGCTTCGCCGACGGCACCGGCGACGGCCTGGGTGACATCGCGGGCATCCGCTCGAAGCTGGGCTACCTGCACGGGCTCGGGGTCGACGCGCTGTGGATCAACCCCTGGTACCCGTCACCGATGGCCGACGCCGGCTACGACGTGGCCGACTACCGCGCCGTCGAGCCCGCCTTCGGCACGGCCGACGAGGCCGCCGCGCTCGTCGAGGAGGCGCACGCGCTGGGCCTGCGCGTCATCCTCGACATCGTCCCCAACCACACCTCCGACGAGCACGAGTGGTTCCGCGCCGCCCTGGCCGCCGGCCCCGGCTCGCCCGAGCGGCAGCGGTACGTGTTCCGCCCCGGCCGGGTCGGTCCGGACGGCGCGCAGGCTCCGCCCAACGACTGGCGCAGCGTGTTCGGCGGCCCGGCGTGGGAGCAGACCGATGACGGGGACTGGTACCTGCACCTGTTCGACGTCAAGCAGCCCGACCTGAACTGGGAGCACCCCGAGGTGCGCGCCGAGTTCGAGTCGATCCTGCGGTTCTGGTTCGACCGCGGCGTCGACGGCTTCCGCATCGACGTGGCGCACTCGCTGGTCAAGGACCAGGAGCTGCCCGACGTCGGCCCGGACCGGCAGATGGACACGATCGGCGACGGCGGGCACCCGTTCTGGGACCTCGACGGCGTGCACGAGGTGTACCGGGGATGGCGGCGGGTGGCGGAGTCCTACGCCGACCCGAAGATCTTCGTCGCCGAGGCGTGGGTGGCCACGCCCGAGCGGCTGTCGCGCTACCTGCGCCCCGACGAGCTGCACACCGCGTTCAACTTCGACTACCTCGGCGCCCCGTGGGACGCCGACTCGCTCCGCAAGGTGATCGACAACTCGCTCGCCACGATGGGCGGCGTCGGCGCCCCCGCCACCTGGGTGCTGTCCAACCACGACGTCGTCCGGCACGTCTCCCGGCTGGGCCGCCCGCCGGCGACGGGCCACGCGCTGGGCGACCTCGCGCCCGTCGAGGAGCTCGACATCGCGCTGGGGCGCCGCCGCGCCCGCGCCGCGGCGCTGCTGATGCTCGCCCTGCCCGGGGGCGCGTACGTCTACCAGGGCGACGAGCTGGGGCTGTGGGAGGTCGAGGACCTGCCCGACGAGGTGCTGCAGGACCCGACGTGGGAGCGCTCCGGGCACACCGAGCGCGGCCGCGACGGCTGCCGGGTGCCGATCCCGTGGTCGGGCACGGAGTCGCCGTTCGGGTTCAGCCCCGAGGGCGCCACCGCCGCGCCGTGGTTGCCGCAGCCCGCGGAGTTCGCGGCCGTCACCGTCGAGGCGCAGGACGGCGACCCGGCGTCGATGCTGACGCTCTACCGCGCGGCCCTCGCGCTGCGCCGCGAGCACCCGGCACTGGGCGACGGCACGCTGGAGTGGCTGCCGTCCGAGCCGGGCGTGCTGGCGTTCTCCCGCGGCGACGGGTTCACCTGCCTGGTCAACCTGTCGGGCTCGCCGGTGCCGCTGCCCGCGGGCAGCCGCGTGCTGCTGGCCACCGAGGCCCTGCTCGACGTCCTGCCCGTCGACGCGGCGGTGTGGCTGACGGTCGACTGACCCGGGCTCGCCGCGCCGGCCCGTCACCTGCCCGACGGGATCGCCCGCCTGGCCGCGGCCCGGTGATCCCCGGGCCCTACCCTCCGGGGGTGTCCCGAACCCCTTCGTCCCCGATCGTCCGGGGCGTCCTCGCCGTCCTCGTCGTCCTGCTCACCGCCACCGGCTGCGGGGCGGGCGGCTCGAACACCGAGTGCGGCCTCAACGGCTGCACCGTCACCTTCCCCCGCAGCGGTGATGCCTCGGTGTCGGTCCTGGGCGTCACCGCGCAGCTCGTCGGCGTCGACGCGGGTGCCGCCACGATCACCGTCGCCGGACAGACCGTCACCGTCCCCGTCGGAGGGGAGACGCAGGTGCAGGGCTTCGCGGTCGGGGTGCAGTCGGTGACCGACACCGAGGTGGTCGTGCTGGTGCGGCCCGGGGGCGGGGAGCAGTAGGGCCGGGATCAGTACAGCGCCGGCTCAGGAGAGCGGGTCGTCCACGTCCGGCTCGTAGACCCACGTGCCGGCCTCCGACGGGTGCGGCCCGCGGCGGCGGTAGGCGCGCTCGGGGATGCGCACCGGCATGTGCCCGGTGTCCTCGGTGTAGATCGTGGTGTCCCGGAAGCGGGGGAGCAGCCGCGGCGGCTGCCCCTCGCCGTCGAGCGCCACCTCCTCGGTGTGCCCGTCCCACGGCCCGCCCATCAGCACTGCCGTCGCCATTGGTGCATTCTGCACCGATGAGCGACGAGGAGTGGTACTACAGCCTCAAGGACGGACGGGTCGTGAAGGCCGAGGAGGTGCGCGCGGTCGACCGCCTCGGGCCCTACCCCGACAAGGAGACGGCCGCGCGGGCGCTGGAGATCGCGCGCGAGCGCACCGAGGCCAACGACAAGGCCGACCGCGAGTGGGGCGGCGACGGCACGGACGACGAGGACGACTGACCGCGTCCGGGGGCCGGGCCCGCTACCGGAGGACGCGGCGCCGTCGCGCGAGCACGGCGCCGCCCACCACCAGCACGGCCAGCCCGCCCGCGCTGACCAGGAACGGCAGCGAGCCCGGCTCGCTGCCGTAGGCGCCGATGCCGACGAACGCCGTGACGGCCGGCAGCATGCCCAGGAACGACCCGACGAGGTAGTCGCGCGTGCGCAGCGCCGACAGCCCGCACGCCATGTTGATCACGGCGAACGGCAGGATCGGCAGCATCCGCACGACGAGCACGGCCAGGAGGCCGCGGCTGCGCAGCAGCGCGTCGAGGCGCGCGAGCCGGTCGCCGCCGACGCCGTCGAGCGCGCCGCGGCCGAGGTGGCGCGCCAGCAGGAACCCGACCGCCGCGCCGGTGAAGGCCCCCGCCATGACGACGGGCACGCCGACGCCCCACCCGAACAGCACCCCGGCGGCGATGCTGAGGACGGTGGCCGGCACGGGCGTCAGCGACAGGCCGGCGTAGATCAGGGCGAACAGCACCGGCCCGGCCCACCCGGCGCCGGCGACGGCCGCGCGGATCTCCGGGAGCGGGGGCACTCCGACGGTGATCGCCACGGCGACGGCGGCCAGCACGAGGGCCACGAGCAGGGCGGGCCGCCACCACGTCCGCACCGCGTCCCCCCCGACCACCGCCCCCGGTGTCTCGCCGACCACGGTAGGCCCCGACCGGGCGTTCGTCCTGCCGAACCGCCGCGCTGCATGCGACCCTGATCGGGTGGGGGCGCCGGGGAAGCGGATCGTCGTCGTGGTCGCGGCGGTCGCGCTGGGGGCCGGTCTGCTGGCCGTGTCCGGCCTGCTGCCCGGCGACGAGGCGCCCGCGGTTCCCGTGGACGAGGTGTCGACGGACATCAGCACGTCCTTCCTGACGGGGGCGGTCGCCGCCGCCGCGACCGCCGCAGGCGCCGTGGGCCCGCCCGCCGCCGACGCCGCGGCGGGGATCCTCGAGATGACGGTGCCGCAGGCCGGGACGGGTGCGCTGTCGGTCGTCGCCGGGTCGGTGCCCGCGCCGGGCCCGGGGGAGGTCCGGACGGTCCGGGTGGAGGTCGAGGACGGGTTGCCGGTCGACGGGGCGCGGTTCGCCGAGTTCGCGCTGGCCACCCTCAACGACCCGCGCAGCTGGGGCCGCGGCGGCACGATGAGCTTCGCGCGCACCGACGGCGACGCCGACATCGTGGTGGTGCTGGCGAGCCCCGACACCTCCGCCGCGCTCTGCCGCCCCCTCGTCACCTACGGGAAGCTGTCGTGCCGCACCGGCTCGCGGGCGGTCCTCACGCTGTTCCGCTGGGTCGGCGCGCACCCCGACTACGGCGACGACCGCACCGGCTACCGGCGCTACCTCGTCAACCACGAGGTCGGCCACGTCCTGGGGCACGGCCACGAGTCCTGCCCCGGCCCGGGCGAGCGGGCGCCGGTGATGCAGCAGCAGACCAAGGGCCTGCTCGGCTGCGCGCCCAACTCGTGGCCCTACCCCGACGCCTGACGCCCACCGCGGGTCACGAGCCGGCGACGCGCCGCCGCTCGCCCTGCGCCCGCATCCGCGCGAGCACCGGCAGCGCGACGCGGGGCAGGACCGAGCCGGTGCGGGCCATCACCGCGCGGCGCAGCGGCAGCGAGCGCACCACACGCCTGCCGTCGAGGAGCTCCAGCGCGGCGTCGGCGACGGTCTCCGGCGTGAGCAGCGTCTTCTGCGAGTGCAGGATGGCGGTGTCGGCGTGGCCCTGCTCGGCCCGGACCAGCGCGGTGTCGGCGGCGTCGGGGCACAGGGCGTGGGCGCGGACCGGGATGCGGTCGAGGTCGAGGTCGCCTTGCAGGCTCGTGGTGAAGTTCAGGACCGCCGACTTCGACGCCGCGTAGACCGCGAGCCCGGGCACCGGCCCGTGCGCCGACATGGAGGCGATGTTGAGCAGGTGCCCGCCGCGCTCGCGCATGAGGCCGACGGCCACGCGCGAGCCGTGGACGACGCCGTACAGGTTGGCGTCGATCATGAGGGCGATGTCCTCGTCGGACTGCTCCCAGACCTTGCCCGCGCGCAGCACGCCGGCGTTGTTGACCCACACGCCGACCGTGCCGAGCCCGGCCGCCGCCTCGCCGACGCGCCGGTGGTCGGCCGCGAGCCGGGCGTCGGCGGTGAGGCCGGTGGCGCCCAGCTCGGCGGCCGTGGCGGTGACGGCCGCCCCGTCGATGTCGGTGATCACCACCCGGTGCCCGCGCGCCACCAGCCGCCGCGCGATCTCGCGCCCGAAGCCGCGGGCCGCGCCCGTCACCACCGCCACCGTGCTGCTCGTCATGCGGTCACTCTGCCAGTAGCCGCGGCGCGGTCAGCTGGCGCGCAGCCACCGGCAGCCGTACGGGCCCAGCGCCACGGTGACGCGGCCGTCGTCGCCGACGACCACGGGCTCGGCCGCGGGGTCGAGGACGTCGGTCAGCGTGACCCCGGCCAGCTCGGGCAGCACCGGGGCGGCCTCGACGTCGGCGTCGGCGAAGTGGTGCAGCGCGAGCAGCGTGCACCCGACGCCGGGCTCGCCGCTGTCGCAGCGGTGGGCCAGCACCGCGCGGGCGTCGGGCCCGGGGTCGAGGACCGTGTAGGAGCCCCAGGCCAGCTCGGGGCAGGCGCGGTAGCCGTCCACGAGCAGCCGGAACCAGGACAGCAGCGAGTCCGGGTCGCGCACCTGGTCGCGCACGTTGACGTGCTCGGGCCCGTACGCGCCCTCGACGACCGGCCCCGGGAACGTCGACGGGTCGGCCGTGGAGAACCCGGCGCCCTCCTCCGGGCTCCACTGCATCGGCGTGCGGACGGCGAAACGCCCCTCCATCGCCAGGTTCTCGCCCATGCCGATCTCCTCGCCGTAGAACACGACCGGCGTGCCGGGCAGGGCGAACAGCAGGCTGTAGACCATCCGGATGCGCCGGGCGTCGCCCTCGAGCATCGGGGGCAGGCGCCGGCGCAGGCCGCGGCCGTAGACCTGCATGTCCTCGTCGGGGCCGAACGCGGCGAAGACCTCGGCGCGCTGGGCGTCGGTGAGCTTGTCCAGCGTCAGCTCGTCGTGGTTGCGCACGAACGTCGCCCAGTGGCCGTCCTCGGGCGGGTCGGGGCGCTGCCGCAGGGCGTCGGCCAGCGGCTCGGCGTCGGCGCGGGCCAGCGACAGGTACATCTGCTGCATGCCGATGAAGTCGAAGCACATCGTCAGCTCGTCGGTGGTGCCGCCGCCGTCGCGGGCGCCGAAGAACGCCATGGTGTCGGGGTAGGGGAGGTTGACCTCGCCGAGCAGCACGGCCTCGCCGTTGCGGCGGCGCAGGAAGGCCGAGAGGTCGGCGAGGTAGTCGTGCGGGTCGGGCAGCGCGACGACGTCCTGCACGCGCTCGGCCTCCAGCAGGAACGGCACCGCGTCGACGCGGAAGCCGGACAGGCCCAGCTGCGTCCAGTAGCCGATGATCCGCGCGATCTCGTCGCGGACCTCGGGGTTGGCGACGTTGAGGTCGGGCTGGTGCTTGTAGAACTGGTGCAGGTAGTACTGCTCGGTCTCCTTGTCGTACTCCCAGAGGCTCGACTCCTGGTCGGGGAACACGACGCCCTCGGCGGCATCGGCCGGCGGCTCGTCGCGCCAGACGTACCAGTCGCGGTAGCGGGAGTCGCGGCTGGAGCGGGCGTCGAGGAACCAGGGGTGCTGCGCCGAGGTGTGGTTGACGACGAGGTCGGCGATCACGCGCATGCCGCGGTCGCGGGCGGTGCGGACGAGCTCGACGAGGTCGCCCGACGTGCCCAGGCGCGGGTCGACGCCGTAGAAGTCGGTGATGTCGTAGCCGTCGTCGCGGTCCGGGCTCGGGTAGAACGGCATCAGCCACAGGCACGTGACGCCGAGCCGGTCGAGGTGGTCGATGTGCTGGATCAGGCCGCGCAGGTCGCCGCAGCCGTCGCCGTTGCCGTCGGCGAAGGTCTCGACGTCGAGGCAGTAGATCACCGCGTTCTTCCACCACAGGTCGGCGGCGCGGCTGAGGTTGACCCCGGGGCGGTTCACCCGGCGTCCTTGAGCTGGGGGAGGACCTCGGCGCCGAAGGCGTCGATCCAGCGCTCCTGCTCCTGGCCGACGTGGTGCAGGGCGATCTCGTCGAAGCCCAGCGCGGCGTACTCCGCGAGGATCTCGGTGTGGCGGCCGAGGTCGGAGGACACGTGCACCGTCTGCGCGACGCGCTCGACGGTGACGTCCTCGCTGATCACGTCGAACATCTCCGCGCTGTCGACGTCCCAGCACACCGGCGGCGGGAACACGTTGCTGCGCCACTGCTCGTGCGCGATCGCCTCGGCCTCGGCCTGCTCGGGCGCCCAGCTGAGGTGGACCTGCAGGTGCAGCCGCCCCTTCCCGCCGGCGCCGCGGTAGGCGTCGATCATCCGCCGCAGGTGCTCGACGGGCGCGTTGACCGTGATCAGCCCGTCGGCCCACTCGCCGCACCAGCCGGCCGTCTCCACGCTGACGGCCGCGCCGACCAGCGGCGGCGGCTCCGGGGGCCGCGTCCAGACCCGGGCGCGGTCGACGGTGACCAGCCCGTCGTGGCTGACCTCCTCGCCGCGCAGCAGCGCCCGGATGATGTCGACGCACTCGCGCAGCCGCGCGTTGCGCACGTCCTTGCGGGGCCAGGCGTCGCCGGTGATGTGCTCGTTGCTGGCTTCACCGGTGCCCAGCGCGGCCCAGAACCGGCCCGGGTACATCGCGCCGAGGGTGCCGATGGCCTGCGCGATGATCACCGGGTGGTAGCGCTGGCCGGGTGCGTTGACGACGCCGAACGGCAGCGAGGTGGCCTGCAGCGCCGCCCCGAGCCAGGACCACGCGAAGGCCGACTGGCCCTGGCGCGCGCTCCACGGCGACAGGTGGTCCGACGACATGGCGGCGCCGAAGCCCGCCTGCTCGGCGTGCTGGACGGCGGCGAGGAGGACGTCGGGCGGGACCTGTTCGTGGGAGGCGTGGAAGCCGTAGGCGGTCATGCGCCTTCCCTACCCGTTCGGGGAGGGGCGGCAACCCTCCGTCACGACTCCTCAGGCGCCCCCTTCAGACACCGGCCAGTTCCCGCAGCACCTCGAGCCCGTCGTGGACCTCGCGGAACGACGTCGACAGCGGTGCGAGGCCGATGCGGATGCCGTCGGGCTCGCGGTAGTCGGGGATCACGCCGCGCTCCCACAGGGCGTCGAGGACGTCGCGGAAGCCTGCGCGGCGGATCGTGAGGTGCCCGCCGCGGCGCTCCGGGTCGCGCGGCGAGACCAGCTCGACCCCGGGCAGCCAGGCGTCGACGAGGTCCAGCGCGTAGGCGGTGAGCGCGCGCGACTTGGCCCGCACCGCGCCGATCCCGGCCTCCTCGAGCATCTCCAGCCCGGCCAGCAGGGGCACGGCGGCGAGGATCGGGGGAGTGCCGCTGACGATGCCGCGGATCCCGGCGGCGGGGGTGTAGCCCGGGCCCATCTCGAACGGGTCGTGGCGGCCCATCCAGCCCTGCACCGGCTGTCGGATGCGGTCGTGCAGGCCGGGGCGGACGTAGGCGAACGCGGGGGAGCCCGGCCCGCCGTTGAGGTACTTGTAGGTGCAGCCCACGGCCAGGTCGACGCCCCACGCGTCCAGCTCCAGCTCGACGGATCCGACCGAGTGCGAGAGGTCCCACAGCACGAGCGCGCCGGCGTCGTGGGCGATCGCGGTGATCGCGGCGGCGTCGGCGATCCAGCCCGAGCGGTAGGCGACGTGGCTGAGCAGCACCAGCGCGGTGTCCGGGCCGACGGCCGCGGCGACCTGCCCCGCGGTGATCCCGGCGGCGGGGTCGGTCTCGATCCAGCGCAGCCGGGCGCCGCGCTCGGCGGCGATCCCCTCGGCGACGTAGCGGTCGGTGGGGAAGTTGTCGGTGTCGAGCACGATCTCGCGGCGGGAGGCGTCGAGGTCGACGGCGGCGCGGACGAGCTTGTAGAGCAGCACGGTGGTGGAGTCGGCGAGCACGGTGCTCCCGGGGCCGGCGCCGAGCGCGGCGGCGGCGATGCGGTCGCCGACCCGCTCGGGCCAGCGCATCCAGCCACCCTCGGCCTCGGGCTCGGTCCAGCCGCGGATCAGCCGGCCCGCCCACTCCTCGCGGACGAACGCGTCGAGGCGCTCGGCGGTGACGGCGGGCGGGCGGCCCAGGGAGTTGCCGTCGAGGTAGGCGACGACGCCGGGGGCGGGCAGGAAGCGGTCGCGGAAGGGGGCGAGGGGGTCGGCGGCGTCGAGTGCGTCGGCCCGGTCCCGGTCCCGGTCCCGGTCCCGGTCCCGGTCCCGGCTCATCGGCCGATCTCCGTGCGGACCGCGTACAGCTCGGGGAAGAACGTGAGGTCCAGGGCCTTGCGGAGGAAGCCGACGCCGCTGGAGCCGCCGGTGCCGCGCTTGAACCCGATCACGCGCTCGACGGTCTTGAGGTGGCGGAAGCGCCACTGCTGCACGTTGTCCTCCAGGTCGACGAGCTCCTCGCAGGCCTCGTAGGCCTCCCAGAACTCGTCGGCGTTCTCGTAGATGCGGCGGAACACCGGCACGAGGTCGGGGGTGAAGACGTGGGCGCGGGTGACGTCGCGCTCCAGCAGCGCCTCCGGCACGTCGTGGCCGTGGCGGGCGAGGTGGCGCACGAACTCGTCGTAAAGGCTGGGGCGGGCGAGCTGGTCGGCGAGCAGGGCGTGGGCGTCGTCGTCGTCGCCGAAGAACTGGAGCATCGCCTCGTCCTTGTTGCCCAGCGCGAACTCCACGGCGCGGTACTGGAAGGACTGGAACCCCGACGACGTGCCCAGGAAGCTGCGGAACTCCGCGTACTCCGAGGGCGTGAGGGTGGCGAGCACCGACCACTGATCGGTGAGCTGGCGCTGGATGTGCTTGACGCGCGCGAGCCCCTTGAGCGCGGGCCGGAGCTCGTCGGCGGCGATGCGGGAGCAGACCGCGCGCAGCTCGTGCAGGACGAGCTTGAGCCACAGCTCGGAGGTCTGGTGCTGGACGATGAACAGCAGCTCGTCGTGGTGCTCGGGCCGGCTGACGGGGTGCTGGGCCGCGAGCAGCTCGGGCAGGTGCAGGTAGGCGCCGTAGGAGAGGTTCCGGCCGAAGTCGGAGACCAGTCCCTCCTCGAGCGGGCGGGTGCCGGTGTCGTCGTCCACGGGTCCACTCTCGCAGGTCCCGGGTCGGACGGGTCCGGTCAGAACCGGGTTCCGGCGCAGGGTTCGCGCTCGGGGCGGAGGGCGACGTCGAGGGCCCCCTCGACGGGGGCTCCGGCTCCGGCGGGGGTCGGGAGCTCGGCCCGCCCGGCGACCTCGGCCCGCCCGGCGCGCACCAGGGTGCGCAGTCGCGTTCCGCCGAACGCGAGGGCGCCGAGAGCGGGGACGTCGAGGTGCAGGTCAGGGGTGTCGTCGGTACGCGTGCACTCGGCACCGTCGGGCCCGCCGCGCAGGCGGAACCGGCCGTCGGCGTACCCGTCGGGGTCGTGCACCTGCAGCACCGCGTCGACGTCGACGGCGTAGCGCCGGGCGCCCAGCACCGCGGCGGGGTCGAGGACGCGGGCCCACAGGGCGTCCGACAGTCCGGTGGTGGAGACGGCGCGGGGGTCGGTGAGGAGCCAGGGGAGCGGGTCGTCGGCGGGGAGGGCGTCGACGGCGACGGTCGTGACGAGGTCGAGCGCGAGCAGGACCCGCCAGAGCGCGAGGTGGGCCTGCTCGGTGGCGGCGAAGAAGTCGACGACCCGGCAGGTGCCCTGGTCCATGCGGTAGGCGGCGTAGCCGTCGTCGTGGAGGAGGTGGAAGCGGGCGGAGGCGCCGCGGCGCTGGTGGGGGCGGTCGAGCAGGGCGTAGGACCACCAGTCGTCGCTGCGCGAGACCGCGCCGGGCTGGACGGCGCACCAGCGGCGGTGGACCTCCGGTGCGTGCCGCCCCGCCTCCTCGACCCCGGCGTACCGGACCCCGCCCGGATCCGGGACGCCGGGCCGGAGCACCGCGCGGCGGCGGTCGACCTCCACGGCCCGGTCGGTGGTGGCGACGCCGTAGCCGAAGCGGCCGTAGATCCCGCCCTCGCTGGCGTTGAGGACGGCGAGCGGTGTGCCGGCGGCGGCGTACCCGCGGTGCAGGTCGTCGAGCATCGCCCGGAGGATGCCGCGGCGGCGGTGGGTGACGGCCACGGAGACCCAGGTGACGCCGGCGGCCGGGAGCGGCCCCCCGCCGGGGAGGGTGACGGCGAAGTCGAAGGAGCCGGCGATGCCGACGATGCCGGCCGCGGGGTCGCCGGCCTGTGCCGCGACCTCCTGGGCCGAGCCGTCCCGGGCCAGGACGAAGCGCTCGGGGTCGACGACCGGGCGGAGGTCGGCGACGTCCTGGTCCTCGTAGTGGAACCCGAACGCGCGCCCGTCGGCCACGGCCATGGCCGGGACGTCCTCGGCGGTGGCGCGGGAGAGGGTGACGCCGGGCGGCAGCGCTGTCCGGGCCGGGGCCGGGGTCGGGGTCGGGGTCGGGGTCGGGGTCATGCGAGGACCCCGTCGTAGAGCGTACGCAGCCGCTGGGCCCACCCGACGGCCTCGAACTCGGCCAGGTAGCGGCGGCGGGTGGCGATGCCCAGGTGCTCGCGGCGGGTGGGGTCGGCGGCCAGGGCGACGATCGCGTCGGCGATGGGCCCGGCCTGCAGCGGCACGAGCACGCCGGTGTCGGGGCCCACGATCTCCGGGACGCCGCCGACGCGGGTGGCGACCGCGGGCACGCCTGCGGCCATGGCCCGCAGCAGTGTGGTGGGCAGGGCGCCGGACGCGCTGGTGTGCAGCACGAGGTCGGCGGAGGCCAGGAGCGTCGCCGGATCCTGCCCGCGGTGCACGAACCGGACCCGGTCGCGCAGGGCGTCGCTGGCCGCGACGCGCGACTCCAGCCACGGACGCAGCGGCCCGTCGCCGGCCAGCGCGACCGTCAGCGGGGTGGCGGCCGGCACGAGCTCCACGGCGTCGAGCAGCAGCTCGTGACCGGCGTCGCGGCGCATCGGCGCGGCCGAGAGGGCCAGCGAGCCCCCGGCTGTCACGTCGAGCGTCGTCCGCACCCGCTCGCGCTCGGTCGGGTCGACCGGTCCGGGATCGACGACGCCGTCGGGCAGCACCACGATGTCGCCGGTGGGACCGGCGATGCCGCGGTACCACTCGCGCTGGGTCCGGGAGATCGCGATGGTGCGGGCCATGAACCGCTGCCGCGCGAGGATCCGGGCGGTGCGCCGGAGCCGGTCGAGGCGGTCGGCGGGCTCGTTCTCGATCCGGTGCAGGGTCGACACCGCGGGCACCCGCATCCGGATCGCCGCAGCCGCGCCCACCACGTCGGCCTGCGGCAGGTGGGTGTGCACGATCTGCGCGCCGCGCTCCCGCAGGGCCCGTGCCACCCGCCCCGCCGCGCGCGGGTCATAGGGGGCGAGCCCCAGCTCCGCCACCGGTACCCCGAGCCGCCGCAGGGCGCTCACCTGCGTGGTGTCCGAGGTCGTCGCCAGGGCGACGACCATCAGCTCGAGCCCGGCCTGGGGCGCCGCAGCGGCCAGGTCCACGAGGCCCGTCTCCGGACCTCCGGGGTGCAGGGTGGGGACGAGGTGCGCGACCTTCACGGGCTCTCCGGGGTGTCCGGTGGCGCCCCCGCGGGGGCGATGACGGGCGCCGACCCTACCCGGCGGATCACCCGATCGCGCCTCCCGATCGGAGCCCCATCATCGCTCGCGGACCCCGCCCGGCCTGCTGGGTGGCCGTCGTCGGGCGGCGCCGGCGGCGGCGTTCCGGTGTTCCGCGGAACGCTGCCCGACCGTCGTCCGCCGCACCTCACGCCACGTCCCGGCCGGGCCCGCGCCGGTCGGGCTCCCGCTGGTCGGGCCCCTGCTGGTCGTTCCCGCGCCGGACGTTTCCGACCCGGCCGCTCGTGCCCAGGTCACCATCGCCACTGCGATCACCTTCCTCGTCGTCGTCCGGCTCGTCGTACCCGTTTCCGGTTCCGGCTCCGCCGTCGGGCAGCAGGAGCCGCAGCACGGCGTCGCGGTCGAGCCGCTCGCCTCCCCATGACGGCGTGAGGCCACGCGGGTCGATCCTCAGTTCGGCGCGGGTCTGCATCTCGATGAGCCTCTCGACGTTGCCCGCCAGCGGATCACCCGTGGCGGGGACGGGGGTGCCGTCGGGGCGCAGCGACTCCCAGCCGTCGCCCGTCCAGCGGATGCCGAAACCGCGCTCATGGACCAGCGTGTGGTGGAACCCGCAGAGCAGGACGAGGTTGTCGAGGTCGGTGCGGCCCGCGCGCAGCCAGTGCACGACGTGGTGGGCGTGCAGGTGCCGGGCCTGGGTGCAGCCGGCGAAGCGGCAGCGCCCGGCGTCGCGCACGGTCAGCGCGGCGATCTGCGCCGGCGAGGCCAGACGGCGTCGTCGACCCAGGTAGAGGCGGTTGTGCCGGGTGTCGCGCAGCAGGACCTGGGCCCGGGCGTCGCAGGCAAGCCGTTCCGCCGTCGCCGTCGCGATCTCGGGTCCACCGACGATCGACGCGGCGCCATCGGTGACGTCGACCTGCACGACGACATCGGCCTGCCCGCGCCTGACGGTCGAGCGCGAAGCGCCGGGACCGGACTCGTCGTCGGCGTGCGGTGCCGGGGCCGTGACCAGCGAGAGGAGCGCGTCGGCGCGACGGGCGGCGAGCCGATCCACGGCCCTGCCGGGGTACTCCGACTCCGCCCGCTCCCGCCAGCCCGGCGGCGAGGGCGGCACGGGGTGGCGCACCGGCGCCGGCGCAGGGGCGGCTGCCGCGTCGATCGCGGCGATCAGGGCGGCCCCGTCAGCCGGGGCGAGCCGCACGGAGACGACCAGCGACCCGTCGTCGGCCCACCGCCAGCTCAAGGAGCGCCGTGCCGAGAGCCGCGCCGCGTCGGTCTGCTGCCGCCGCGTGGCGCGGACGACGGTCTCCACATGACTGGCGGTACCGGCGAGGGCGAGCGCCAGGAGGGTCCGCTCGGCGTCGGGGGCGGTCGGCGGAGGCGGTCCGGACGGCCGGAGCGCCGGCGACACGGCATCGGTGGCGTCCGGAGGGCCGGCGGCGTCCTCCACCGGCGCGCCGGCCCGGGCGGCGTCCGGTGCGGATCCTGCGAGCGGGGAGCCGGTAGCTGCGGCCGTGCCGGGCGGATCGGGCAGTGGTGCAGGCTCCGGCGGTGGGGCGGGCGGCAGCACCGTGACCCGGGTGATCGCCCGCACCTTCGAGTAGGAGAGCTTCCCCGCCGCGAACGCCTCGGCCACCAGCGGCAACCGGCGCAGGGCGTGGGCGACCCGCACGTGCTCGTGCGCGGTGCGCAGGCTCATCCCGATCCGCCAGCTCAGCCAGTGCGCGCACGACTTGAGGCCGGGCCCGGCCCAGCCCGCCCGGTCGTCGAACTCGGCGAGCAGGGTCAGGAACTGCGACTGCGCCGCGGCCAGGCGCCCGGCGAGGCCGAGCAGCTCCCGCTCCAGCTGGGGCAGCGTCAGGACGGGGTCGACGGGGGTGGGCAGGACGGTCGGGATCACGGGGGCCTCCAGGGTCGTCTCGAACACGTGCCCTGACGATGGCGCCGCCCACCGACACTCCCCGTCGCGCCGATCGCAGTTGTCCACAGGTCCGCGTTCCGCGGAACGCACCGCAGTGATCACCGTTGGGTGACCGCGATCACCGGATGCGACAGGATGGGTGGATCGCCGGGAGCAGGTGGCGATCGCCAGGACAGCGGGTCGGTACGGCAGTACGGGAGGAGCGCGGATGGGTATCGCGACGGAGGCCGGGCCGACGCAGGCAACGGTCGGTGCGACGGAGGGCTCCGGCGTGCCGACGATCCTGCTGGTGGAGGCGACGAGCGAGACCGAGCGGTCGCTCATCGCGCAGTGGGCGCGGGAGAACGGGCTCGAGCCGTCACAGGTTCTGCCGCTGCACGCCCCCGCGCTGACCCGCCCGCTGGCCGAGGCCGACGGCGCCACGGTCGTCACCGCCGCGCGGGTGGCCTGGCTGCCCAAGGAGCGCAACGGCGTGCGCCGCGTCCGCTGGGCCGACCTCGCCTCGTTCACCGACCCCCGCCGTCCGCCCGCCCGGCTGCACGCCCGGATCGCCCGCCGCGAGCCCGACCGGGCGCCCGTCGTCGTCGCCGAGCCCGCGACCGTCTCCGACCTGCGGGCCCGCCACAACGGCGCCGGCTCCGGTGACGGGGACCTGGCCCGGTTCGTCGCCGGTCAGGCCACGCTGGCGCTCGAACGCGCCGAGCGCGCGCTGGTCGGCGACCGCTACAAGGTGCCCAAGCACATCGTCGAGATGATCGAGGACACGACGTCGTTCCGCCACGAGGTCACCGCGCTGGCCGAACGCCTCGAACTGCCCGAGGCCGAGGTGGCGGCGAAGGCGCGCACCGACCTGCAGACGCTGGTCGCGTCGATGAGCCCGATGGCCGTCGACCTCCTCACCGGTGCCCTGCGGCCGCTGCACGCCCGAGC
Organism: Pseudonocardia oceani; assembly: GCF_019263585.2. Taxonomy (GTDB): domain Bacteria; phylum Actinomycetota; class Actinomycetes; order Mycobacteriales; family Pseudonocardiaceae; genus Pseudonocardia; species Pseudonocardia oceani. Next base: position 6,613,321 of record NZ_JADQDF010000001.1, on the reverse strand, counting down.
GTGGGACGTGCAGGTCGACACCGCCGGCCTGGAGCGGCTGCGCGAGCTCAACCGCCGCGACGCGCTGGTGTTCCTGCCCAGCCACCGCTCCTACGCCGACCCGCTGCTGCTCGCCGACGTCCTCGCCGAGCACGACTTCCCGCGCAACCACGTCCTGGGTGGGGAGAACCTGCGCTTCTGGCCGGTCGGGCCGGTGGCCAAGCGCGCCGGTGTCGTGTTCATCCGGCGCAGCTTCGGCGACGACGAGATCTACAAGCTCGCGGTTCGGGAGTACTTCGGGTTCCTGCTCTCCAAGCGCTTCAACCTGGAGTGGTACATGGAGGGCGGCCGCTCGCGCACGGGCAAGCTGCGCTCGCCGAAGTTCGGGCTGCTGGCCAACGTCGCGGAGGCCGTCGAGCGCGACCGCGTGTCCGACGTCCACCTCGTCCCGGTCTCGATCACCTACGACCAGCTCCGTGAGGTCGCCGCGATGGCGGCCGAGCAGGCGGGCGCGGCGAAGAAGGGCGAGGGGCTCGCCTGGCTCGCGCGCTACGCGAAGGCCCAGCTCAGCCAGATCGGCACCGCGCAGGTCCGGTTCGCCGAGCCGATCTCGCTGCGCGCCGCCCTCGCGAGCAGCCCGGACCGGCGCCTGGCCCTGCAGAAGGCGGCGTTCGAGGTGGCCGTCGGGATCAACCGTGTCACCCCGATCACGGCGACGGCGCTGGTCACGCTCGCGCTGCTCGGCGTCCGCGACCGCGCGCTGACCCTCGGTCAGGTGCGCCGCGTGCTCGCGCCCGTCCGCGACTACGTCCTCGAGCGCGGCCTGCCGCACGGGGAGGTGCCGCCGGGCGGTGACCGGCACGGAGGTGACCGGCCCGGGGGCGACCGCCTCGACACCGACGCGGGCGTCCGCGGCGTGCTTGCCGCGCTGGCCGCGTCCAACGTGGTGACGACGTACGCGGGCGGGGAGGAGCCGGTCCACGCGATCGAGCGCGGGCAGCACCTCGTCGCCGCGTTCTACCGCAACAGCGCCATCCACCACTTCGTCGACCGCGCCCTGGCCGAGCTCGTGCTGCTCAGCCCGCCCGACGAGCGCTGGGACGAGGCGTTCGCGCTGCGCGACCTGCTCAAGTTCGAGTTCTTCTTCCCCGACCGCGACACCTACCGAGCCCGCCTCACCGCCGAGCTCGAGCGCCTCGACCCGGGCTGGGAGGAGGCCGACGACGGGCGCGCGATCCTGGCCCGCGCGCCGTTCCTCATGGCGCACCGCGTGCTCCGCTCCTTCGTCGACGCCCAGCTCGTCGTGGCCGAACGGCTCGCCGCGCGCGTTCCGCGGAACGCGATCGTGGAGAAGGAGTTCCTCGACGAGTGCGGCGGCGTCGGGCAGCAGATGCTGCTGCAGGGGCGCCTGCACGGGCCGGAGTCGCTCTCGCGCGAGCTGTTCGCGAGCGCCCTGCGCCTGGCCGGCAACCTCGACCTCGTCGATCCCGGCCGGGAGGAGCTGGCTCTGCGGCGCGCGGACCTGGCGAGCAGACTGCGCGCCGTGGTGGGACGCGTGATCACGATCGACGAGCTGGACGCGGCGTCGCGGCGGGAGGTCGTCGGTGTCGCACCCTGACCGCGCGGCCTGGACCGAGGCCGACCTCATCGCCGACGTCGACGACGGGCCGCAGGGCCCGGAGGTCGGCGCGTTCTTCGACTTCGACGGCACCCTGATCGACGGCTTCTCCCTCGGCGCCTTCGCGCGCCACCACGTCCGCTCCGGGCACGTCGTGCCGGTCGACCTGGGCCGGATGCTGCTCATCGGCATGCGCGGGCTCACGACCGAGGAGGACTTCGAGCGGTTCTTCGTCCTCGGCATGCGCGCGTGGGCGGGACGCAGCGAGGACGAGCTCACGGAGCTGGGGGAGCGGCTGTGGCGCCAGGGCGTCGCCGGCTCGCTCTACCCGGAGGCCTGGCGCCTGGTCGCCGCGCACCGCCGCGCCGGGCACACCGTCGTGCTCGCCTCCAGCGCCACCCGCTTCCAGGTGGAGCCGGCGGCGCGGGCGATGGGCGTGGAGCACGTGCTGGTCACGCCGGTGGCGTTCGCCGACGGGCTATGCACCGGACGGCCAGGCGGACCCCCGTTGTGGCGCGCCGGGAAGGCCGCGGCGGTGCGGGAGTTCGCGCCGGGGCACGGCGTCGACCTCGACCGCAGCTACGCCTACTCCAACGGCGACGAGGACGTCCCGTTCCTGCGCACCGTCGGGCGTCCGCGCGCGCTCAACCCCGGCGACGGGCTGGCCCGCGAGGCCGCGGAGCAGGGCTGGCCGGTCGCACGGTTCCGATCGCGCGGACGGGCGGGGCCGCGGGAGGTCGCCCGGGCGCTCGGTGCGGTCGGCGGCACGCTGGGCGGGTTCGGCGCGGGCCTGGCGCTCGGTGCGGTCAACCAGCTCCTGGGGCAGGGCAGCCGCCGCGACGCCGTCGACCTGGGCCTCGGCCTGGCCGGTGACCTCGGCACCGCGCTGGCCGGGGTCTCCCTCGACGTGCACGGCGCCGAGCACCTCGTCTCGCACCGCCCCGCGGTATTCCTGTTCAACCACCAGAGCCAGCTCGACGTCATCGTGCTCGCGAAGCTGCTGCGCGGCGGGTTCACCGCGGTGGCGAAGAAGGAGGCTGCGAGCATCCCCGGGTTCGGCGCGGCGTTCCGGCTGGCCGACGTCGCGTTCGTCGACCGCGGCAACACCACCGCCGCGAAGGCCGCCCTCGAACCGGCCGTCCAGCGCCTGCGCGAGGGGATCTCGCTGGTCATCGCGCCGGAGGGCACGCGCAGCGTCACCCCGGCGCTCGGCCCGTTCAAGAAGGGCGCGTTCCACGTCGCGATGCAGGCCGGCGTGCCGATCGTGCCTGTCGTGATCCACAACGCCGGCGAGCTGATGTGGCGCGGCGCGTCGACGATCCGGGAGGGCACGGTCCAGGTCACCGTCCTGCCGCCGGTCGACACCTCGGACTGGCGGGCCGACGAGCTCGACACCCGCGTCGCCGAGGTCCGTGACGGCTACCTCGCGGCGCTCGACCAGCGGGAGGTCGGCGCCCCGCGCGGCAGCGTCGAGGTCACGACCGGACCGACCGGGCCCGTGCACGAGCCGCTGGAGTGGGGCACGACCGCGGAGATGGACGCCGACGCGGCCGCCGTGTGGCGCACCGGCTCGGCCCGCTCGACGCTCACCCTGCTGGAGCTGCTCGACCCCGCCCCGGACCCCGGGCGGCTCGCCGCCGCGCACGAGTGGGCGTCGCGAATGGTGCCGCGGATGCGCCAGGTCGTCACCGAGCCCGCGCTCGGGGCCGGGGCGCCGGTGTGGGCTGGCGTCGAGGACGTCGACCTGGAGCACCACGTCACCCGGGTGACCCTCGCCGCCCCCGGCTCGCCCCGCCAGCTCCTCGACGCCGTGGCGCAGTTCGCCGCCGCGCCGCTCGACCGCAGCCGCCCGCTCTGGGCGGCGCTGCTGGTGGAGGGCCTGGAGGACGGTTCGGCGGGGTACGCGGTGAAGATCCACCACAGCGTCACCGACGGTGTCGGCGCCGTTCGGCTGATGGGGATGCTGCACAGCCGCACCGCCGAGCACGACCCGGAGCGCCCCGAGCCGCCCGTTCCGCCGGTGCTCGCCGCGCCGTCGGCCGTGGAGGCCCTGGCCCGGCTCGGTGCCGACGTCGTGGCAAGCCCGGTCGGCACCGTCACCGGCCTCGTCCGCTCCGCCGCCCGCGTCCTGGCCCCGCCCGCCGACCTGACGGGCCGGCGCGCGCCGCTCCTGGCCGGTCGCGGCGGGATCCGGCGGGTGGAGGTGCTGGAGGTGCCGCTCGCCGACCTGCGTGCGGGTGCCGCGGCGGCGGGCGGGTCCCCGACCGACGGCTTCCTCGCCGCCGTGCTCGGCGCGCTGCGCGACTACCACCGGTACTGCGGGGTCGACGTCGACGGGGCCGGCATCGACGGGATCGGCGACGACGCCCTGGAGGACGGCGAGGCCACCGTCTCCCTCGGCCTGCCCGTCGGGCTCGGCGCGCAGGACGGTGCGGGCGGAAGACTGGCCGGCGCGGTGGTGCGCGCGCCGCTCAGCGTCGCCGACCCCGCCGACCGCGTCCGCGCCGTGCGCGAGCTGGTGCTCTCGACCGGGCCGTCCGGGCCCCTCGGGGCCGGCGCCGACGTGCAGGTGGCGTCGGTGCCCGGCATCGGGCACCCGGTCTGGTTCGCGGGCTCGCGCATCACGCGGCTCTACCCGCTCGGCCCGCTGGCCGGCTGCGCCGCGACCGTGACGATGGTGGTCCACGACGGCACCGCGTGCATCGGGATCGTGCTCGACGACGCGGCCGTCACGGAGCCGGACGTGTTCGTGGACGGCGTGCGGGCCGGGCTGGCCGAGGTGGTCACCCTGGGTCGGATCACCCAGGAGTGAGGGCGGAGCGGGGAAGGGGCCGGCTCAGACGTCGGCCTCCACCTCGCGGTTCCAGTCGGCCTTGCTCGACTGCCAGCCGTCCTCGGTGAACGTGCGGCGCCAGTACCCCGACACCGACAGGTTCGCCCGGGGCACGGCGCGCTCGCCCAGCAGGTGCTTGCGCAGAGCGCGCGTGGCGACGGCCTCGCCGTGCACGAACCCGCACATCCGCCCGGTCGGGAACTCGAGCTTCTCGACGGCGCGCAGCAGGAGGTCGGGCGCGCCGGGGTCGGCGTCGCGGTGCAGCCAGTTGATCGACAGCGCGCCGGGGGAGGTCAGGTCCATCTCGTCGGCGGGCCCGTCGACCTCGAGGAACACGTGCACCGGCACCCCTTCGGGCACGCGCGCGAGCGACGCCGCGATCGCGGGAACGGCGCTCTCGTCGCCGGCCATGAGGTGCCAGTCGGCCTCGGGGTCGGGACGGAAGGCGCCGCCGGGGCCGCGCAGGGCGAGCAGGTCGCCGGGCTTCGCGGCCTGCGCCCACGGCCCCGCGATGCCGGTGTCACCGTGCACGACGAAGTCGATCGTGAGCTTCCCGTCGTCCCAGGACCGCACGGTGTAGGTGCGCATCACCGGCCACTGCTCGCGCGGCAGCGTCGCCCGGACCTCCGCGGCGTCGAACGGCACCGCGTACGGCGCGCCGGGCGGGGGGAAGGCGAGCTTGACGTAGTGGTCGGTGAACTCGCCCGCGGCGAACCCGTCGAGCCCCTCACCGCCGAGGACCACGCGCACCAGGTGCGGGGTCAGCTGCTGGACCTGCTCGACACGGCCGTACACGGGCATCTCCTCGTCGCCGGAAAGGAAGTAAGGCCGACCTTACTCCTGCTCGGCGCGGCGGCGCGGCGAGCGTTCCGCGGAACGCTCGGCCGACGGTGGAGCGCGTTCCGCGGAACGCGCTCCGGTGCCCCTACGGCAGCTCCGAGTACCGCCGCACCCGCTCCGCGTCGTCGACGCGCGGGCACGTCGAGCAGGCCACGCCCTCGTCGGAGACCTTGAAGTAGTAGCAGCACCCGACCCGGCGCCTGCTGATGTGCTCGCGGTCCTGCACGTCGACGAAGCGGTAGAGCGAGGACGGGTCGGGGAACTCGGCGGTGCCGCCGGGCAGGACGACGGCCGCCTCCGCGATGGACGCGAGGTCCTCGGGGTCGCCGCCGAACCAGACGCCGGTGTCCAGGCCGTCGTAGAACGCGCCCAGCAGCCCGCGCCGGGGGAGCCGGGCGACGCCGTGGTAGCCCGCGAGGAACTCGTCGGCGTGCGCCCGGACCTGCGCACGCAGCACCGCGGCGAGCTCCGCCTCGTCGGCGACGACGGTGGCGGCCGGGTGGTCGGCGTCGGGGTCGCCGGGCAGGCACCAGAAACGGGGGTCGAGCAGCGCGATGCCGTCGGGGTGGTGCTCCTCGGGATGGCAGCGGAACGCCAGCGACCCGCGGTCGACGCGCGGCACCCGGCGGGCCAGCCGGAACAGCGCGCCCCCGATCTGGCCGGGCAGCCCGGCGTAGCCGTCGAGGCAGAACCCGCTGACGGTCATCGGGTGCGTGCGGCCGTAGAGGCGGGTGACCGCCCCGACCATCCGCTCCTCCCACCCGGCCAGGAAAGCGGCGTCGACGTCGGTGCAGCGGACCCAGGCCGGCTCGGTGGCGGCATCCCCGGGCAGTCCCACCCGGATCGTCAGCCACTCGATCGCCGCGTCGAGGCGCTCGGCGGAGGAGTGCAGAGGTCCCGTCGCCAGCGTCCGCGTCATGTTGGTGAGGCTAGCCTCCGCTGTCCCGGAGTGTCGATGAGGAAGACCGGGCGGGAGACTGGCCCCGTGCTCCCCCTCGACGGAATCGTGGTCGTCTCCTGCGAGCAGGCCGTGGCCGCGCCGTTCGCCACCCGCCAGCTCGCCGAGCTCGGCGCCCGCGTCATCAAGATCGAGCGCCCGGGCGAGGGCGACTTCGCGCGCGCCTACGACACCACCGTGCACGGCCAGTCCAGCCATTTCGTGTGGCTCAACCGGTCGAAGGAGTCGATGGCCGTCGACCTCAAGTCCGACGTCGCCACCGTGCACCGCCTGCTCGAGCGCGCCGACGTGTTCGTCCAGAACTTCGCCCCCGGCGCGGCGGAGCGGCTCGGGCTCGGCGCCGACGACCTGCGCGCCCGCCACCCCCGGCTGATCACCTGCTCCATCTCCGGCTACGGCCCGAGCGGGCCCTACCGCGACGCGAAGGCCTACGACCTGCTCATCCAGTCCGAGGCCGGGCTCGTGTCGGTCACCGGCAGCCCCGAGGAGCCCGCGAAGGCCGGGATCCCCGCGGCCGACATCGGCGCCGGCATGTACGCCTTCTCCGGCATCCTCGCCGCACTCTACGACCGCGAGCGCACCGGCACCGGCACGCACGTCGAGATCAGCCTGTTCGACGCGCTGGTCGAGTGGATGGGCTTCCCGCTGCAGTACACCGCGGGCAGCGGGGCAGCGCCGCCGCGCACCGGCACCAGCCACGCCGCCATCGCCCCCTACGGCACGTTCCGCGCGGGCGACGGCGTCGAGGTCGTCCTGGGCATCCAGAACGAGCGCGAGTGGGTCGCCTTCTGCGCGGGCGTCCTCGAGCGCCCGGAGCTCGCGACCGACCCGCGCTTCGACACCGGTGCCGGCCGTGTCGCGCACCGCCCCGCGCTGCACGCCGAGATCGACGCGGTGCTCGGCGGGCTCACCGGGGCCGAGCTCGTCGAGCGGCTCGGGCGCGCCCGGATCGCCTACGGCCGGCGCCGCGAGGTCGCCGAGGTCCTGGAGCACCCGCAGCTCGCCGCGCGCGACCGCTGGGCCGTCGTCGAGACCCCCGGCGGGCCGGTCCGCACCCTGCTCCCACCCATCACCCTGCCCGGACGCCCGCCGAGGCTCGGCCCGGTGCCCGCGGTCGGCGAGCACACCGACGCCGTCCGGGCCTGGCTCGACGCCGAGTAGCCAGGACGCCGAGCGTCTAGCTGTGCCCGGGCAGCACGATCCGCACGTCGGACCCGGCGAGGACGGGCGCGAGCGCCTCCCGCCCGCGCAGCTCGAGGAGCCGCGACACCCGGTTCACCGTCGGCAGCGGCGGGTGGTGCAGGGCGAGCACCGTGCCGTCGGGGGCGGGCTCGGCCAGCTCGGCGGCCGGCACTCCAGCTGGGCCGGGCGCAGCTCGCCGTGCCCGTGGCCGGGCACCGTCGTGTCCAGCACGACGAGCCGCGTGGTCGTCGTGGTCCGTCGACCGCCACCACCGGCACCCCGAGTGGCGCGACGAGCTCCCGCAGGCGGGCGTAGGTCGGGCCGTCGCCGGCGTCGGCGAGGTCGCCGGTGGGCAGCAGCGCCGCCGGGCGCACCCCGGAGACCGTGGCGCGGGCCATTGCCCGCGCGAACGGCGCCGCCGTGTCGACCCGCCCGCGCAGCAGCGACCCCTCGGGCACCAGGTGCAGGTCGGTGATCTGTATCAGCGTGTGCGCCCGCCCATCCTCCCCGCGGAGGGTGGTGCTGGCACGAGTGCGGACGGCCTGCAGACACCGTCGTCGGGAGCCCTCCCGGCGAGAAGGGTTGTGATGAGCGCAGAACAGCCCACGAGGAGAGCGTCATGATCGAGCCCACCGCCGTCGTCCCGACCTACCGGGCCCCGCAGGTCCCCCAGCAGCAGGGGTGGGGGCAGCACGACCCGTACGCCGCTACCCGGCTCGGCCCGGCCCCGGCCGCGCCCGGGTTCCGCGACCCGCTCTGGGAGCAGAGCGGGTGGGGGCAGGGGCAGGGTCAGCCGGGCCGGGGCTGGGAGCAGCCGGCCCCGCCGCCCCGCCGCCGGCGCACCGGCCTGATCATCGGCGTCGTGGTCGGCGTCCTCGTGCTGCTCGGCGCGCTCGCCGCCGCCGCGGTCCTGCTGCTCGCGCCCCGCCAGCTGAGCACCGCCGACGTCCAGAGCGAGATAGTCCGCGTCACGCAGGAGGAGGTGGGCGTCGCCCCGGTCGACGTCCGCTGTCCCGAGTCGATCGAGGTCGCCGCCGGCTCCACGACGACCTGCACCGCGACCCTCGACGGCCAGGCGCTCAGCTACGGCGTCCGCCAGGACGACGACCAGGGCAACCTGACGATCACCCACGACCGCACGCTGCTCGTCGCCGAGCTCGACTCCACCGCCTCCGCGCTGCTCAGCGCCGAGGTCGGCGAGGAGGTCGTCGTGGCCTGCGGCGTCGAGGGGCAGACGGTGCTGGTCAACGCGCCCGGTGCGCCGATGGCGTGCGGCGCGGCCAACGTCGCCGACCCGACCCTGACCGCCGCCGTCACGGTCACCGTCGACGAGGCCGGCACCGTCACCTACGAGGTGCTCTGAGCTCCGGCACCCCGCACGCCCGGCCCCTCCCGCGGAGCGGCCGGGCGTGCGACGCTGCGGTCATGACCGGGCCGCCCGACGTCGCCGTCGTCGAGACGGCCGCCGTGCCCGTCGGCGGGGGAGTGGTCGTGGCGGCCCTGAACGTCGTCGTCACCCAGCCCGTCGAGGGCGAGTTCGCCGCGTTCGACGCCACCTGCACCCACCGCGGCTGCACGGTCCGCTCCGTCGCCGCGGGGACGATCAGCTGCTTCTGCCACGGCAGCCGGTTCCGCATCGCCGACGGGTCGGTCGCGGGCGGCCCGGCCCCGTCGCCGCTGCCCCGCCGGGAGATCATCGTGACCGGCGGCACGGTCCGCCTGGTCAGCGGCCCATGAGCCCTGCGGGGAGCGCGCCGCGGTGGTAGGACGACCTGTGCACATCTGGCCCGGTCGCCCCTATCCCCTCGGCGCCACCTACGACGGTGGCGGTACCAACTTCGCCATCTTCTCCGAGGTGGCCCACCACATCGAGCTGTGCCTGATCGCCGACGACGGGTCCGAGACCCGCCTGTCCCTGCCCGAGCGCGACGGCCTCGTCTGGCACGGCTACCTCCCGCGCTGCGGCCCCGGCCAGCGCTACGGCTACCGGGTGCACGGCCCGCACGAGCCCTCGGCGGGACTGCGCTGCAACCCGGCGAAGCTGCTGCTGGACCCGTACGCCAAGGCCGTCGACGGGGACAACCGCTGGGACGAGGCGCTGTTCGGCTACCGCTTCGGCGAGCCGGACTCCTACAACGACACCGACTCCGCGCCCTACGCCGCCACCTCGGTCGTCGTGAACCCCTACTTCGACTGGGCCGACGACCGCCCGCTGCGCATCCCGTACCACGAGACCGTGATCTACGAGGCCCACGTCAAGGGCATGACGATGCGCCACCCCGACGTCCCCGACGACGTCCGCGGCACCTACGCCGGCCTCGCACACCCGGCGATGATCAAGCACCTGAAGTCGCTCGGCGTGACGGCGCTGGAGCTCATGCCGGTGCACCAGTTCGTCCACGATTCCACGCTCGCGGACAAGGGCCTGCGCAACTACTGGGGCTACAACACCATCGGCTTCTTCGCCCCGCACAACGGCTACGCCTGCTTCGGCACCCGCGGCGAGCAGGTGCAGGAGTTCAAGACGATGGTGCGCGCGCTGCACCGCGCCGGCATCGAAGTCATCCTCGACGTCGTCTACAACCACACCGCGGAGGGCAACCACCTCGGCCCGACGCTGTCGTTCCGCGGCGTCGACAACCGGGCCTACTACCGGCTCGTCGACGGCGACGAGAAGTACTACTACGACACCACCGGCACCGGGAACAGCCTCAACGTCCGCCACCACGAGTCGCTGCGGCTGATCATGGACTCGCTGCGCTACTGGGTCACCGAGATGCACGTCGACGGCTTCCGGTTCGACCTCGCCTCGTCGCTGGCGCGGGAGTTCCACTCCGTCGACCGCCTGTCGGCGTTCTTCGACCTCGTCAACCAGGACCCGGTGGTCAGCCAGGTCAAGCTCATCGCCGAGCCCTGGGATGTCGGCGACGGCGGCTACCAGGTCGGCGGGTTCCCCCCGCTCTGGACGGAGTGGAACGGCAAGTACCGCGACACCGTCCGCGACTTCTGGCGCGGCGAGCCCGCGAGCCTCGGCGAGTTCGCCGCGCGCTTCACCGGCAGCTCCGACCTCTACGAGGCCGACAACCGCCGCCCGATCGCCTCGATCAACTTCGTCACGGCGCACGACGGCTTCACGCTCAACGACCTCGTGTCCTACAACGAGAAGCACAACGAGGCCAACGGCGAGGACAACAACGACGGCGAGAGCCACAACCGCTCCTGGAACTGCGGCGTCGAGGGCCCGACCGAGCAGGCCGAGGTCAACGTCCTGCGCGAGCGGCAGAAGCGCAACTTCCTCGCGACGCTGCTGCTCAGCCAGGGCATCCCGATGATCTCCCACGGCGACGAGCTCTCCCGCACGCAGGACGGCAACAACAACGTCTACTGCCAGGACGGGGAGATCAGCTGGATCGACTGGGAGGACGCCCGCGAGCACGAGGTGCTCACCGAGTTCACGGGCGCGCTGGCACGCCTGCGGGCCGAGCACCCGGTGTTCCGGCGGCGGCGGTTCTTCCAGGGCCGTGCGATCACCGGCTCCAACATCGAGGACATCGCGTGGCTGCGTCCCGACGGGCAGCAGATGTCGGACCAGGACTGGGGGTCGGGCTCGCGCAGCGTCGGGGTCTACCTCAACGGCAAGGGCATTCCCGAGCGCGACGACCTCGGTGAGCAGATCGTCGACGACTCGTTCCTGCTGCTCATCAACGCCCACCACCAGCAGGTGTCGTTCACGCTGCCCGACGAGTCCTACGGACGGGCGTGGCAGGTCGTCATCGACACGGCCGACCCGCTGCTGGTCAACGCCCGCCGCCGCCACCCGGCCCCGGGCGGGCGGGTCCGGATCCCGGCACGGGCGATGCAGGTGCTCCGGTGCCGCTACTGATCGCGTGGACGGCTCACCAGGCCGTGGGCTCGTAGTCCTTGAGGAAGCAGCCGTGCAGGTCCTCGCCCGCCTCGCCCCGGACGATCGGGTCGTAGACGCGGGCGGCGCCGTCGACCAGGTCGAGGGGGGCGTGGAAGCCCTCCTCGGCCAGGCGCAGCTTCGTGGGGTGCGGGCGCTCGTCGGTGATCCAGCCGGTGTCGACGGCGGTCATGAGGATGCCGTCGGTGGTCAGCATCTCCGCGGCGCTGGTGCGCGTCAGCATGTTCAGCGCGGCCTTCGCCATGTTCGTGTGCGGGTGGCCCGGCCCCTTGTACGCGCGGCTGAACTGGCCCTCCATCGCGGAGACGTTGACGACGTACGTGCGGCGCGCGGGCGAGGCGGCCAGCGCCGGGCGCAGGCGGCTGATCAGGATGAACGGCGCCGTCTGGTTGCACAGCTGGACCTCGAGCAGCTCCAGCGGGTCGATCTCGTCGACGTGCTGCGTCCAGCTGTTCACCGACGCCGTGTCGGGGAGCAGGCCGCCCGCGTCGATGGCGGTGCCGGCGGCGATCCGCTCCGGTGACGCCGAACGGGCGGCCAGGGCGAGCCCGGTGACGGCGCCGGCGGTGTGCGGGCTCTGCTCCTGCAGGCTCCCGGCCAGCGCCGCGGGGTGGGCGTCGCTGACGTGGTCGAATGTGACGACCTCCACCGGCGTCGGCGGCAGCGGGGTGCGCTCGGCCTCGACCAGCGCGGAGTAGGAGCCGGGGGAGCGGCGGACGGTCTGGGCCGCGTTGTTCACCAGCACGTCGAGCGGGCCCTGCGCGGCGACCGAGTCGGCGAGCGCGACGACCTGGGCCGGGTCGCGCAGGTCGATCCCGACGACGCGCAGGCGGTGCAGCCAGTCGGCGCTGTCCTCCATCGCGGAGAACCGCCGGACGGCGTCGTGCGGGAAGCGCGTGGTGATCGTGGTGTGCGCGCCGTCGCGCAGCAGCCGCAGCGCGATGTACATGCCGATCTTGGCGCGGCCGCCGGTGAGCAGGGCGCGGCGGCCGGTGAGGTCGGTGCGGGCCTCGCGACGGCCGCGGTTCTGCGCCGCGCAGGGCGGGCAGAGCTGGTGGTAGAAGGCGTCGACGACGTGGTAGCGGCGCTTGCAGGTGTAGCAGGCGCGCGAGCGCAGCAGTGTGCCCGCGGAGGCCCCGGCCGTGGCCGAGACCAGCGGCAGCCCGGCCGTCTCGTCGTCGATGCGGCCCGGGGCGCCGGTGGCCGTGGCCGCGGTGACGGCCCGGTCGGCCGCGGCCACGGCGTCGCGCTTGGCGTGGCGCCGGGCGACCTTCACCGACTTCCAGATCCCCGCCGTCGCCCGTCTGATCCGCACGGCGTCGGGGTGCTCGGGCGGCAGGTCGGTGACGACGTCGAGCACGCGCAGGAACGCCGCGAGGTCGTCGGGCGGGATGGTGGACACGGTCCCGGAGCCTACGGCTCCCGGATCGGCCCCTCGTCGTCCATCTCGGCCAGCGCCTTGCGGGCCTGCTCCAGCTCGGTCTCCAGCGCGGCCACGCGGGCGGCGCGCTGCTCGCGGGCGGCGCCGATCAGGGCGTCGATCGGGCCGGACAGCTCGGCGCTGAGCTCCTGCGCCGCGCGCGACACGGCCGCCGCGCTGACGGGCAGCCCGCGCGTGAGCCAGGACGTGCCCTGCTTGAGGTCGGCCTGCCACTCGCCGTCGACGGTGCCGCTGACGGTGAGCGTCAGCTCGACCATCCGCGTGGTGCGGGCCGTGGACGTGCCCTTCGGGCGGCCGCGGCGGCGCTTCTCGGGCTCGGCCGGGGCCTCGACGGGGGTCGGGGCCGGGGCCTCGGGGGTCGGTTCGGCGGTGCTCATCTCGCGGCGGCTCCCTCTCGTGCGGTGCGGATCCGGGGTGATCGTAGAACAGGCGTTCGATCAGTCCGGCTCCAGGGCGTGACGCCGGTGACACCCCGGTGAGCCCGGCACGCGTCCGGGTGATCAGCACCGGCGTCCGGCCCGGCGCGTCGGCGCGGCGGTGAGCGGGTCCTCGGGCCAGGGGTGCTTCGGGTAGCGCCCGCGCAGCTCGGCCCGCACCTGCGGGTAGCCGGTCGTCCAGAACGACGCCAGATCGGCGGTGACGGCGGCCGGGCGCCCGGCGGGGGAGAGCAGGTGCAGCACCACCGGGAGCCGCCCGCCCGCGACGGTCGGGGTGTCGGTCCAGCCGAAGCACTCCTGCACGCGGACGGCGAGGACGGGCTGGTCACCGGACCAGTCGAGCGTGATCGACGACCCGGTCGGCACCGTGATCCGCTCCGGCGCGAGCTCGTCGAGGGTGCTCGTGTGGCGCCAGTCCAGCCGTGACCGCAGCACCGGCCCGGCGTCGATCCGCCCGAGGTCGGCACGGGAGCGGGCGCGGGTGAACGGCCCGGTCCACCACGGGTCGGGGTCGGCGAGCAGCGCGGTGTCGCCCACGTCGGGCCACGGATCGCCGATCACCCGGTGCAGGGCGGCGAGCCGGTCGCGCAGCCGCCGGGCGCCGTCGGTCCAGCGCAGCAGCCCCAGCCCCTCGCTGCGCAGGCCCTCGAGCAGTGCGGCGCGCAGGAGCGCGGGGTCGGGGCGGTCGAGGCGGCGCTCCTCCAGCACGATCGCGCCCAGGCGCCGGACGTGCCGGGCGACGACGTCACCGTCGCCCTGCCCTCGCGAGGACCACACCACCTCGTCGGCCTCGACCAGCAGTGCGGGAGCGGCGAGCTCGGCCAGCTCCCGGTCTGCCGCCGCGGCCAGGCGGACGGTGCCGTTCTCCGCGCCCGGCGCCCGGTCCGCGACCGCCACCGCCAGCCACTCCGCGGCGGCCTGCGGGCTCCCGGGCGGCAGCGCGACCGCCGTGCCGCCCGCCATCAGGTAGAGCTCGCCGCGCGCCCGGCCGCGGGGGGCGTCCTCGACCGCGGCGGCCGTCCGTCGCCGCCGCGCCAGCCGCTCGGGGTGGGCCAGGGCGACGACCAGGGCTGCGCCGCCCTCCTCCCTGCGCCCTTCCGCCCTGCCGCCGGCCCCCACCAGCCGCCGCAGCCGCGCGGCCTCGGTCCGCCAGCGCCCGCTGCCCGGGGCCGTCCCCGCGCGCAGGGCCACCAGCTCGACGTCGGCGTCGGACCCGGCGCCGAGCGTGTCGTCGTCGAGCAGCGCGACGACCTCCGCCGCCGCCCGCGCCCCGACCAGCGCCGCCCCGTCGAGCAGGGCGCGTGCCAGCCGCGGGTGCAGGCCCAGCCCGGCCATCCGGCGGCCGCGGGCGGTGGCCGCGCCGGTCGCGTCCAGGGCGCCCAGCGCGCGCAGCACCTGCTGCCCGGCGCGCAGCGGCCCCTCCGGCGGGGCGTCCCACCAGCGCAGACCGCTGCCGTCCGGGGTGCCCCAGCAGGCGAGGTCGAGCGCGAGGCGCGTGAGGTCGGCGGTGCGGATCTCCGGTTCGGGGTAGCGGGGGAGGAGCTCGCCCTCGGGCCAGCAGCGGTGCACCCGCCCCGGCGCCTCGCGGCCCGCGCGCCCGGCCCGCTGCTGAGCGACGGCGTCGGACACGCGGACGGTGACGAGCCCGGCCATCCCGCGGCGGTGGTCGACGCGCGGCGTGCGGGCCAGCCCGGCGTCGACGACGGCGCGGACGCCCGGCACGGTCAGGCTCGACTCGGCCACCGCCGTCGCGAGGACGACGCGGCGCCGCGGACCGGCCGCGTCCGAGCTCGGACGCAGCGCGGCGTCCTGCTCGGCCGCCGGCAGCCGCCCGTGCAGCGGCAGGACGTCGGCGTCGAGGCCCGACAGCGCGGCCGCGGTCCGCCGGATCTCCGCGACGCCGGGGAGGAACGCGAGCACGTCGCCGTCGCCGCCGTCGAGGGCGGCCCGCACCGCCCGCGCGACGGTGGCCTCGATCCGCTCGCCGCGCAGCGGCGGGTCGTGGCGCACGGCCACCGGGAACGTGCGGGCCTCGACGCGCAGCACGGGCGCGTCGTCGTCGGCCCCCGGCCCGAGCAGCTCCGCGAGCCGGCCCGTCGCGATGGTGGCCGAGGTGGCGAGCAGCCGCAGGTCGGGGCGCAGGCCGTCGCGGGCGTCGAGGAGCAGGGCGAGGAGCAGGTCGGCGTCGAGGTGGCGCTCGTGGCACTCGTCGAGCAGGACGGTGCCGACGCCCGCGAGCTCCGGGTCGGCGGCCAGGCGGCGCAGCAGCAGCCCGGACGTGACGACCTCGACGCGGGTGCGCGCCGAGGTCCGGGAGTCGCCGCGCACGGAGTAGCCGACGGTCTCCCCGACGGGCTCCCCCAGCAGCGACGCCATCCGCGCCGCCGCGGCCCGCGCGGCGAGGCGGCGGGGTTCGGCGACGACCACGCGCCCGTCGAGCGCGAGCAGCGCGAGCGGGACCAGCGTCGTCTTGCCGGTGCCGGGCGGCGCCACCAGCACCGCGGCGCCGCGGTCGGCGAGCGTCGCGGTGATGTCGTCGAGCGCGGCGCGCACGGGGAGATCGGGCAGCTTCATCGCCGCCCACTCTCCCCGAGCGCGGGTGCGGGCGTGCTGCGAGGATCGACCGGTGACCTGGCTCCCCCGCACCCTCGGCGTGCTGACCGCCGCCTACGGCCTGTCCACGCTGGTCCGACCCGCGATCTTCGCGAGGCCCGCCGGGCTGTCGGGGGCCGAGCCGCCCGCGCCGATCGGCATCCTCGTCCGCGCGGTCGGTGTGCGCGACCTCGCCAACGGCGTCGCCATGGCCGCCGCCCCCGCGGGCCCGGCCCTGCAGCTCGCCGTGGCCGCCCGCATCGCGGGCGACCTGGGCGACGCGCTGACCTTCGCCCTCTCGCCGAACGACGACCCCGCGGCCCGCAGGAAGGCGATCGGCGTCGGCCTGGGCTGGGGGGCGCTCAACGTGGTCGGGCTGCTGGCCGCGCGCCGCTGAGGCTCCACCCGCACGGCCGGCTGCGGACGCACGACGGGCCCACCGACATCGTCGGCGGGCCCGTCTCCGTGCGTGAGGTCGTGGGTCAGACCCCGGCGACGTCCTTCGCGAGCGACGCCACGTGCGTCTGCGCGGCGGACACGACGCCCGAGCGGTTCTTGTGGTTCTCCTCGAACGCGACGACGGCGGTCACGTCGTCCACCGCGGTGAGCTTGCGGATCGCGGCGATGGCGTCCTGCGCCGTCATCTCCTCGTAGTGCGGGATCGGCAGCTCCGAGGCCTTCAACGAGCCCAGGTTGCGACGGGTGTCGTGCATCACCTGCGCGGCGCCGTCCGAGCCCTCGCGGCGGGCGACCTTCTCGGCCCGGCCCAGAGCCGCGTCGCGGCCCGCGGTGACGACCTCGCCGGCGTCGGAGCCCAGGCGCGTGACGGTGCCGACGACGTCGCCGGCGACCTCCTTGGCCTGCTCGCCGGTGCGCTGCACGGCGGCGACGGCCTGGTTGAAGCGCTCGATCGCGAACCGCGTGGGGAGCCCGACGACGCGGTTGACGCCCCCGGCGACGCGCTGCAGCGGAGTGGGCTCCAGGGCGGTGACGCCGCCGATCGCCTCCTCCGCGAGCACGGTCGTCAGCCACTCGACGGTGGCCTCGTGCGCGGTGACCAGGTCGTCGGCGAGCTGCTCGGTCGAGGTGCGGCCGGCGCGGCGGGCGAGCGTGCGCACGTAGACGGCCCGGTCGCGGAGCTGGTGCTCGAGGGTGAGGTCGCCGAGGAGCACCTCGTCGAGGGGCTGGCCCTGCTCGACGGTGGCCTTGACGAACGCGAGGACGCGGCCGATGGCGGGCGTGACGACGTCCGGCACACCGCCGACGGCCGAGAGCTCGCGGGCGATGCGGGTCGAGCGTCGATCGGCGTTGGCCGCGTTCTCCTCGAGCTCGCGGCGGACGGCGTCGGTGCGGGCCTGTGCGGTCCGGACGCGGGCGATCTGCGCCTCCGTGCGGGTGAGCTGGTGGAGGGCGCGGAGCTGGGTGATCAGGGTCGGGGTGACCGTTCCGGTGTCCATGACAACGGAGTACCCACGCCTCCCGGGGGCTCATCCGTCACCGACCGTGTGTCCGTACTCACTGGTCAGCCACCGCTCTCCGTGTCGTCCAGCCGCGCCCGCGCGCGGGCCGTGCGGGTCGCGGCCGTGCCGGCCTCGCGGGCGGCGGCCCGGGCGTCCTGCGCGGCCTCCCGGTTCCGCGTGGCGGACTCGCGCTCGTGGCGCTGGGCGGCCTCGAGCTCCGTGGTGAGCGCGGCGACCCGCTCCCGAGCCTGCTCGTGCTCCTGCGCCGCCCGCTCGTGCTCGGCCTCCGCTGCGTCGCGCCGCTCGCGGGTGGCGGCCTCGAGCTCCTCGGCGTCGGCGAGGTCGCGGCGGCGCTCCTCCCGCTCGCGCTCGCGCCGGGCGACCTCCGCGGGGTCCTCGGCCGGTTCCGCGTCCTCGTCCTCGGTCGGATCGGCCGGCGGGGCGGGCGGCGGAGCGGCGGCCACCCGCGCCGCCACGGCGCCGGGGTCGGACTCGGGCCCGAATCCGGAGTAGCTGATCGTGCGCGTCAGGCGCCCGGAGCGGACCTCGTCCGCGACGACCGGGTCGGCCAGCGCCGCCTCCAGGATGTCGCCGAGCTCGCGCAGCAGGGAGTCGTTGACGGACTCGTGCGCCTCCCGCGCGAGCCGCCCCGCCTCCCGCGCCATCGCCGAGACGAGCTGGCGGCGGCGCGTCGACAGGGTCCGCAGGGCCGGGCCGTCGAGGGTCCGCTGGGCGTCGGCGAGGCTCCCGGCCAGGCCGAGCAGCCCGTCGAGCTGCTCGCGCCGGCGGCGGGCCAGCAGGTTGGCGAGCCACGCCGCCCGGGTGGGCCGGCGCAGCCGCGCGGCGGCCGTCGCGAACTCCTTGTCGCCGCGCTCGCGGGCCGCCTTCACGGCCTCGTCGCGGGTGGCGACGAAGTCGGCGGGCGGCGCGGAGTACAGCGCGTCGGCCAGCTCGTCGATGTCCACGGGGCGCACCCTAGGACGCTGCTGGGAGTCAGCACAGCAGGCGCACAGACCACGCACAGGAAGGAGCGACAGGGTGGGTCCCATGAGCGACCACCACGACCACGACGGCGACCACGAGCACGGCCACGAGCACGGCCACGAGCACGACCTCGGCCTCGCCCACGACCTGCCCCGCCTCGTGAGCCGCCGCCGCCTGCTCGGCCTGCTCACCGGGGCGGGCGCGCTCACCCTGGCCGGGTGCGCCGCGGCCGCGACCGGCACCACGACCGGCGCGACCACCGCGACCGGAACCACCACCGGCGAGATCCCCGAGGAGACCGCGGGCCCCTACCCGGGCGACGGCTCCAACGGCCCGAACGTCCTCACCGAGAGCGGCGTCGTGCGCGGCGACATCCGGTCGAGCTTCGGCTCCCTGTCGGGCACCGCGCCGGGCGTGCCGCTGACGATCACCCTGACGATGGTCGACGCCGCGTCCGGCGCCGCGCTCCCCGGCGCCACCGTCTACCTCTGGCACTGCGACCGCGACGGGCGGTACTCGCTCTACGACGTCGCCGACCAGAACTACCTGCGCGGGGTCCAGGAGGCCGACGCGAACGGCCGCCTCACCTTCACGACGATCTTCCCGGCCGCCTACTCGGGACGCTGGCCGCACGCCCACTTCGAGGTCTACCCCGACCTCGCCGCGGCCACGACGCCCGACAACGCCACCGTCACCTCCCAGCTCGCCCTGCCCCAGGACGTCTGCGAGGCCGTGTACGCCACCGACGGCTACTCCGCCAGCGTCCGCAACCTGGCCCGCACCTCGCTGGAGCGCGACATGGTCTTCTCCGACGGCTACGCCTCGCAGCTCGCGACCGTCACCGGCGACCTCACGACGGGCCTCGCGGCGACCCTCACGGTCGGCGTCGACGCCTGACCGGCGGCCCCGGCGTCGCCCTCGCGGGTGCGGCAGGATGTGCCGGTGACCGCGACCCCACCCGCCCGGTCCGACGCCGAACGGGCCCGTGACGCCGCGGCGGCGCTGGCGCGGCTGCGGCCCGGCGTCGTCGACGAGGCCGCGCGCGTGCTGGAGCCCTCGGACGCCGTGGGGTTCGTCGCCCGGCTGGACCTGTGGTTCGCCGACCTGCACGCCCCGCTGGCCGCGCTCTACACCGAGCCCGACGCGCTGGCCGAGCGGCTGGTGCACCTCGCGCTGCGGGCCGCGGCGCAGCGCCCGGCCGACCTGCGCGCGGTCGACCGCCGCCGCGAGATCGACCCGCACTGGTTCCAGCACCAGCGGATGGTCGGCTACGTCGCCTACACCGACCGGTTCGCCGGCACGCTCGGCGAGCTGCCCGGCCGGCTCGACCACCTCGCCGAGCTGGGCGTCACCTACGTGCACCTCATGCCGCTGCTCCGGCCCCGCGAGGGCGCCAACGACGGCGGCTACGCGGTGGCCGACTACCGCGCCGTCGACCCCCGCGTGGGCACGATGGACGACCTCTCCGCCCTCGCCGCCGCCCTGCGCGCGCGGGACATGAGCCTGTGCGTCGACCTCGTGCTCAACCACACCGCGCGCGAGCACCCGTGGGCGCAGGGCTGGCTCGCGGACGACCCGAGGTACGACGGCTTCTACCTCGCCTTCCCCGACCGCACGCTGCCCGACGCGTTCGAGGAGACCGTCGTCGACGTCTTCCCCGACCAGGCTCCCGGCTCCTTCACCCACGTGCCGGGCACGGGCTGGGTCTGGACGACGTTCTTCGACTACCAGTGGGACCTCGACTACGGGAACCCCGCCGTCCTCACCGCGATGACCGACACGATCCTGTGGCTGGCCAACCGCGGCGTCGAGATCTTCCGGATGGACGCCGTCCCGTTCATGGGCAAGCGCCTGGGCACGCCGTGCATCAACCAGCCAGAGGTGCACGACATCGTCCAGGCCATGCACGCGGCCGTGAAGCTCGCGGCACCGGCCACGGTGTTCAAGGCCGAGGCGATCGTCGCGCCCGACGAGCTGGTGGCCTACCTCGGTGCCCACGACCGGTACCGCCCCGAGTGCGAGCTGGCCTACCACAACCAGCTCATGGTCATGCTGTGGTCGAGCCTGGCCACGAAGGACGCCCGGCTCGCGGTGCAGTCGCTGCGCCGGCTGCGCCCGATCCCCGGCGAGACGTCCTGGGCCACCTACGTGCGCTGCCACGACGACATCGGCTGGGCCGTCGGCGACGTCGACGCGCGAGCGGTCGGGTACGACCCGCATCTCCACCGCGACTTCCTCAACGCCTTCTACGCAGGCGAGTTCCCGCTGTCGTTCGCCCGCGGCGCGCGGTTCGGCGAGAACCCCGCGACCGGCGACGCCCGCATCTCCGGCTCGGCTGCGGCGCTGTGCGGGATCAGCGACGCGCGCGAGCGGGGCGACGCCCACGCCCTCGAGCTCGGCGTGCGGCGCCTGGTGCTGCTGCACGCCGTCGCCTTCGCCTGGGGCGGGGTGCCGCTGCTGTACATGGGCGACGAGCTGGCGCAGGGCAACGACACCGCCTACGTCGACGACCCCGCGCTCGCGGCCGACAACCGCTGGATGCACCGCCCGTACTTCGACGACGCCGCGGCCGCGCACCGGCACGACCCTGCGACGGTCGAGGGGCGGGTGTTCGGCTGGATGCGGGCGCTGGCCCAGGCCCGGGCGTCGCAGCAGGCGCTGCACGCGGCGGGGGAGTCGGCGGTGCTGGAGGTCGACTCGCCCCACGTGCTGGCCTGGTGGCGGCGCCACCCGCGCAGCGGGAACTTCGTCGGCATGGTCAACATGGCCGAGCACCCGGTGACCGTCGACGCCCACGTCCTCGACGGCCTCGGTGCGTTGGAGACCGTGCTGTCCTCGGACGGCCCGCTGCTGGTGCAGGACGGGCGGCTCGTCGTGCCGGGTCTCGGGTTCGTCTGGCTGGCGGAGCCCTAGAGGAGACGGCTACCGCTGCTGCTCGGCCGCCAGCCGCTGCGCCACCACCTGCTGCATCCGCTGCAGGCCGGGCACGCCGAGCGTGCCGACCTGGCCCTCGAGCTGGCGCAGCAGGTGCGGGTCGCCCATGGAGTTCTCGCTGGACTGGATGAGGACGGTGCCGGCGCCGGTGAAGTCGAACTGGCGCTCCTCGCCGGACTGCACGCCCAGCATCCCCAGCGCGCCCTGCAGGAACCCGGTCATCCAGCCGGCGTCGTAATGGTGGCTGGGGGAGGGGCAGTCGGCCCAGCCGACGAGCGCCTCGGGGTCGACCCGGATCGGCGGCTCGGCGAAGATCACCGGCCCGGAGCTGGACGCGAGGAACTTGCCGGTGCCGATGAGCGTCAGGAACCCGGGGACGATCGACTGCTTGAGCTCCAGGGTCGAGTCGAAGGCGAGCAGGTTGGCCGCGCGCAGCGTGAGGTTGCCGTCGTCGAGGTCGTAGCTGTTGATGTCGTAGCCGCGGTCGCCCAGGATCAGGTGCCCGGCGCCGGTCGCCACGACCCAGTCGCGGGTGTAGAGCGGGGCGGAGAACCGGGTGGCGACCATCCCGCCGAGGCTCGCGCCGGTGAGCGGCTCGAACCGGATGCCCTGGCTGTGCGGGGCGGGGTAGTAGGCGATCATGCGCCCGGTCTGCATGAACAGCTGCCCGTCCAGGCGCACGCAGTAGGCGTAGTGGTTGCCGGGGATGTTGTCGTTGTCGGGCAGGGTCTGCGGGTTGAGGGGGATCCCAGCAGGGTTGCTCACAGCTTCTGCTCCGATGCCTGGACGTAGACGGTTCCCTGACCCGTGCACCTGAGCTGCACGGCCTCGCCCGAGCCGCGGCCGACGGCGTCGCGCCAGCCGACCGAGGCGGCGATGTCGACGTTCACCTGCCCGATGTGGGCGACGTAGGCCTGCGGGTCGACGGCCACCGGGCGCCCGCCGACCGGGATCGCGATCGTGCCGCCGTGGCTCAGGACCGCCGCGGTGCCGTAGCCGTGCAGCTGCGTCGTGAACAGGCCCTGGCCGGAGACCGCGCCGCGCACCGCGCCGCGGATGCCGCCCTGCGAGCCGAGGAATACGACCGTCGACTGCAGCGCCGCGTCGTGCGCGACCAGCCGGTCGGCCTCGACCGAGAGCGGACCGGATCCGTCGAGCTCGATGATCGTGACGTAGAGGCCGCGGTAGCCGTAGTGCACGGTGCCGTTGCCCTGCGCGACCATCATCGCGACCTGCTCGCCGGACACCATCCGCCCGACCATCCCGCCCGCGCCGCCCGGGCCCATGTGGACGGGGGAGAAGTGGACGTCGCCGGTGTAGGCGAGCATCGCGCCCTTGCGCGCGAGCACCTCCCGGCCGTGCGTGACGGCGACCGAGATGACCTTGCTGTTGACCTGCTCGAAGGGCACGGCCGTCCTCCTCAGCGCTCTTCGGGCTGGATGTACACGACGCCGCTGCCGTCGAAGCGCAGGGAGAACGCCTCCCCGGAGCTCTCGCCGATGAGGTTGCGCCACGACACGTCGGTGACGAACGACTGGTTGAGCTGTCCCTGGCTCGCGACGAACGCGTCGGGGTCGACGACCAGCGGGAACTGGGGCGAGACCTCCAGCGCGATCGGCGGCCCGCCCGCGGACAGCAGCGCGACCGTCCCGTAGCCGGTGACGGTGGTCGTGAACAGGCCCTGCCCGGACGACGCGCCGCGCACCCCGGCGAAGGCGACGTCGGTCTTGAGCTTGTCCGACAGGGCGAGCAGCTGCTCGGACTCGACGCGCAGGGTGTCGCCGTTCAGCTCGACGATCAGCACCTCCATCGCGTCCTTCGCGAACCACACGGTGCCGTGCCCCGTGCAGTGCATGAGCGCGACGGACTCGCCCGCGGCGCGGCGCTTGAGGCCCGCCATCAGGCCGTCGCCGCCGCCCATGCCGGCGTTCTTGAACGTCACGTCGCCGGTGTAGGCGATCATCGATCCGGTGGAGGCGCGCACGGCGTCGCCCGCCAGGTCGATCTCGAGCACCCGCGACCCGTTGAGTCGGAATCCCTGCACGGCGGGGATCCTGGCACACGACCCACGGGTCGCGGGTCACGGTCCGGGCTCAGCCCAGTACGGCCGCGAGCTGCGGGGTGATGAGCTCGACGGCGTAGGGCAGGCTCAGCGGGCTGCCGAAGCCGATGGCGCCGTTGAAGTCCTCGTCGTAGCCGCCGGTGAAGAGCGTGCGCCCCTCCTGGACCACGGGCAGGCTCTGGAACAGGGGGTCGCCGGCCATGTCCTCGGCGGTGGCGCCCAGGACGATCAGCGCGTCGCTGTCGAGCTGCCCGATGGTCTCCGGGCCCAGCTCGGTGGTCGTCTCCGGGACGGTCAGGCCGACGCCGGTGAAGACCGAGGAGCGCAGGTCGTCGGCGCCGAGGAGATAGGGCACCCCGTCGACGGGCAGGTCGATGGTGACGTTGCGGCCCGCGAAGCCGGGGTTCGCGGCGCGCGCGTCGGCGAAGGCCTGCTCGACGGTGGCGATGGCGTCGGCCGCCCGGTCCTCGCGCCCGAGCGCCGTGCCGGTGATGCGGGTCTGCTCCTCCCAGCCGACGGTGCCGTCGGCCGAGACCGGGCCGACGGTGGGGGCGATGGCGCTCAGGGCGTCGTAGGTCGCCCGGTCCATGAACGAGTAGACGCCCATGATCAGGTCGGGCTCCAGCGCGGCGACCGCCTCCACGTTGATCTCCGTACCGCCGACGTCGGCGGGCTGCGCGCCGGCCAGCGCCTCCTGCGCCCACGGGCGGGCGGTCTCGTCGTACTCGCCGATGAAGTCGCGCACGCCGACCGGGACGACGCCCAGTGCGAGCAGGAAGTCGGCCTCGTTGAACCCGACGGCGACGACGCGCGCCGGCTCGGCCGGGATCGTCGCCTCGCCGTAGGCGTTCGGGATCGTGACCGGATAGGCGCCGCCCGCGGCGGGGGTGGCGGGCGCGGGGGTCTCGGCCGGGGAGGCGCAGCCGGCCAGGACGGCCGCGCCGACGGCGAGGGTCGCGACGGCGCGGGCGAGCAGGGAGCGGTGGGACATGGAGGTCCTTCGTGCGGGTGCAGGGTCGGGGAGAGGTTAGCCTCACCGAATCGGCCGTGCCGGACGTGATCCGTGATCGCACGGTCGTGGCGGCGGTGCGGCGCCTTCTAGGGTTCTGCTCGTCCCGGCCGTCGGGACCGGTCGGAGGTGGTGGTCGTGGGCGCGCGGATCGCGGGCGTGGAGGTGCACCTCCCCGGGCACCGGGTCGGCACCGCGGAGGTCGAGGCGCGGATCGGGGCGTCGGGGTGGTCGCCGCCGGCGGGGATGGTGCACCGGCTCACCGGGATCACCGCGCGGCACGTGGCAGGCGAGCACGAGCAGGCGTCCGACCTGGCCGTCGCCGCGGCGCGCAAGCTGCTGGCGGCCACCGGGACGGCCGCCGACGACGTCGACCTCCTGCTCTTCGCCTCGGCCAGCCAGGACATGGTCGAGCCCGCGACGGCGCACATCGTGGCGGCGAAGCTGGAGCTGTCGTGCCCGGTGATGGACGTCAAGAACGCCTGCAACAGCGTGCTCAACGGCATGGAGGTCGCCGACGCCCTCATCGCGACCGGGCGCTACGGCCGCGTGCTCGTGGTGAGCGGGGAGACGCCGTCGCGGGCCGTGCGGTGGGACGTCGACGGGATCCGCGACTTCCTGCGCGCCTTCCCCGGCTACACGCTGTCGGACGCGGGCGCCGCAGTGCTGCTCGTCCCGGGCGACGCGGACACGGGGATCCTGGGCTCGGGGTTCACCGCCGACTCGCGGCACTGGGAGGCGGGCACGCTGGCGGCGGGCGGGTCGCTGCACCCGCGGGACGTCGAGCACACCTACTTCGCGATGGACTCCGCGCGCCTCAAGGCGGCGTTCCTGGCCGTCGGCACCGGGATCCTCGACGACACGCTCGCGCGGCTGGGGCTGACGTGGGACGACATGGCGGTCGTCGCGGTGCACCAGGTGTCACTGCCCTACCTGGAGGTGTTCGCGCGCGGGGCCGGGGTGCCCGCGGAGAAGCTGGTCGTCACGGTCGCCGAGCACGGCAACGTCGCCTCGGCGAGCCTGCCGCTGCAGCTGGTCACCGCGCGCGAGCTCGGGCGGTGCGGGCCGGGCGACCTGGTCGCGCTGGTCGGGCTGGCGGGCGGCGTGAGCCTGGGGATCACGGTGGTGCGGCTGTGAAGGATCCGGCTGTGAACCTGTGGGTGGTCGTGCCCGCGTTCGACGAGGCCGCCGGCATCGGCGCGACCCTCGACGCGCTGGCCGCGCAGCAGGACCGCGACTTCCGGCTCGTCGTCGTCGACAACGCCTCGACCGACGGCACCGCCGACGTGGTGCGGGCGCACCCGCTGCCGGTCGAGGTGGTGGTCGAGCCGCAGCGCGGGACGGGGGCGGCGGCCGACACGGGCATGCGGTGGGCGATCGCGGCGGGCGCGACGCACCTGGCCCGCACCGACGCCGACTGCCTGCCCGCACCCGACTGGACCGCGCGGGTGAAGGCGGCGTTCGCCGAGCTCGACCTCGTCGCCGGGCGGCTGCTCCCGCGGCGCGACGAGGGGCTGCCGGCGTGGCAGCGCGGGGTGCTGGTCGGGGCGGTCGGGGTGGCGGGGATGTTCGGCCGGTTCCGCCCGGGCAACCGCGTGGCCGGGGCGCTGGGGCCCTACGTGATGTCGGCGGGCTGCAACACGGCGATCACCGCCGAGCTGTACGAGCGGGCGGGCGGGTTCCCGCGCACACGGATCCAGGACGTGCACGAGGACCGGGCGCTGGTCAACGCGGTGCGCCCGCTGACGGCCCGCTACGGCGCGCGGCGCGACGTCGTGGTGCGGGGGTCGAGCCGGCGGGTGCGGGCATGGGGGTTGGTCCGGACGCTGGGGTGGTACGCCGACCACCGGTACCGGCCCGAGCACGTGGACATCCGGTGATTCGCGGCTTCGCCGCCCGTGAGCGGCGATCGTGGTCGGGGGCACGGTTGCCGCTCACGACCGGGACCGGTGCCGGTGCCGGGGCCGGGGCGGCGCCTGGGAGCGGGGCGGCGACCGGGAGCGGGACGGCGACGTGGGAGCGGCGCGTGCAGCTCGGCGCGCACCCGGTGGCGTACCCGCTGGTCCGGGCGTTGGCGCGGATCGGGCCGGTGGTGCGGGTACCGCGGGTCGGGGTGGTCGTGAGCGACGCCGCGCTGGCCCGGGCCGTGCTCACCGACACCGCCTCGTTCGCCAAGACCGGGCCGGGCTCGCCCGCGGCGCTGTGGACTCCGGTCGTCGGGCCGTCGGTGCTGCTCAACATGGAGGGGGCCGAGCACGCGGCGCTGCGGCGGGCGCTGGCCGACCTGTTCACGCCGTCGGCGGTGGCCGCGCTGTGCTCACGCGTCCTGGCCGGGCCGTGCGCGGAGCTGCGCGGCCGGCTCGTGGCGGGGGAGGCCGTCGACCTGGTGCCGGTGGCGCAGCGGGCGGCCGGGGCGGTGATCGCCGGGCTGGTCGGGCTGGACGCCCGCGACGCTGCCGGGCCCGCGTTCGCGGCGGCCACCGCCGTGACGGGGATGGTGCGCCTGGCCCGACCGGAGCTGACGCCGCGGCAGGCCGCGCGGGGCCGGGCGGCGCTGGCGCGGATCACCGCACCCGCTGCCGACGCCTACCGCGAGGGCGGCCCCGGCACCGTCCCCGGCCGGATGCGTGAGCTCGGGCTGAGCGAGCGGGAGGCGCTGGGGGCGGTGGCGGCGTTCGCGCTGACCGGCACCGAGACCGTCGTGTCGTTCCTCCCGCGGCTGGTGGCGCTGCTGCACGACGCCGGGCTGCTGGACGCGCTGGCGGCCGACCGCGGGGGCGTCGACGCGTGCGTCGAGGAGGCGCTGAGGGTCACCGTGCCCTCGCCGGTGATGCTGCGCCGGGTCGCGGCGCCGGCCCGGATCGGGACGGTCGACGTGGTGGCGGGGGACCGGGTCGTCATCGCGACGGTGTCAGCGGCGCGGGCACACGGCGGTTTCGACCCCGACCGGCCGCACCCGCCCGCGCTCCGCCGCCTGTGGTTCGGGGCGGGCCCGCACTTCTGCCTGGGGATGCCGCTGGCCGTGGCGCAGGTGCGGCTGGTGCTCGACGCCGTGCTGGACGCGCACGGGCAGCGGCCGCTGCGGGTCGTGCGGCGGCGGGTGGCGCGGCGGGTGCTGATCCCGGCCTACCGGGAGATGGTGGTGCGGGGTGGCTGATCCCTCGGCGAACGACCTGCCGGACCTGCTGGTGGCGGTCCTCGCCGCGGCCGACCGGTACGGCGACGCCCCGGCCCTGACCGGCCCGCCGCCGCGGCGGATCGCGTTCCGCGGAACGCTCACGCACGGCCGGAACGCGTTCCGCGGAACGCTCGCCGAGCACGTACCCGCGTTCCGCGGAACGCGATCGGGACGCCCCAGCGCGTTCCGCGGAACACTCACCCACGCCCAGCTCGGGGAGCGGATCCGGGCCGTCGCCACCCACCTGACCAGGGCGGGCTTCGCGCCGGGGGAGCGGGTGCTGTTCTCCGTCCGCCCCTCCCCGGACTCGGTGGTGCTCGCGCTCGGGATCGTCGCGGCCGGCGGGACGGTCGTGTTCGTCGACCCGGGCGTCGGGCCCGCGCTGTTCGCCGCCCGCACCGAGCTCGCCGCACCGGGCTGGGCCGCGGCGGAGTCCGTGCTCTATGCGGCCGGGCGGCGCCCGCTGCGCGCCCTGGCCCGGCGCCGCGGCGTGCTCCTGCCCGACTACGCGGGTCTGCCGGTGCGCCACATCCGGGCGGGCCGGTGGCTGCCCGGCGTTCCGCGGAACGCGATCCCACTCGCCGCGCTGCTCCGTCCGGTCCCCGGGGCCGAGGTCGGAGCCGGGTACGAGAGTGCCCCGGACCAGGACGCCGTCGTCGTCTTCACCGCCGGCACCACCGCCGCACCCAGGGCCGTCGTCCACACCCGCGGCTCGCTGGGCGCCGCGCTCGACGTCCTCTCCACCCGCTGCGCCCTGGGTCCGGGCAGCCGCGTGCACACCGACCAGTTCCTGCTCGGGCTGCCCGCGCTCGTCGACGGCGGGCACTGGTCGATGCCGCCCTACGGCTTCGCCCCCGCCGCCCGCCCCGACGAGCTCGCCCGCGGGCTGGGCGCGGAGGTCGGCGGGCAGCGCGCCACCCACACGTTCCTCGTGCCGGCCGACCTCGCGGCGGTGCTCGACGCGGTCGAGCGCCGCGAGGTCGCCCTGCCGGACTCGCTGCGGCAGGTGCTCCTCGGCGCCGCGCCGGTCCTGCCTCCGCTGCTGCGCCGCGCCCGCGCCGCGCTGCCCGGCGTCGAGTTCCTGGCGGTCTACGGCATGACCGAGATCCTGCCCGTCGCCATCGCCACCGCGGAGGAGAAGCTCGCCCACCCCGGGCCCGGCGACCTCGTCGGCGCGCCCCTGCCCGGCGTACACGCCCGGATCGACGACGAGGGCCGGCTCGTCGTCGGCGGGGCCAACCTCGGCCACTACCTGGGCGAACCCCGGCGCTCCGAGCACACCACCGGCGACCTCGCCCGCATCGACCACGAAGAAGGCGGCGACACGGAGAACGGCGGCGACACGGAGAACGGCGGCGACACGGAGAACGGCGGCGACACGGAGAACGGCGGCGGCGCGATCGTCCTGCACGGCCGCGCCACCGACATGCTCATCCGCGGCCGAACCAACATCTACCCGGGCCTGCACGAGCCGGCGGTCGCCGCGCTGCCCGGCGTCGCCCAGGCCCTGCTCGTCGGCGTCCCCGACGCCATCGGCGACGACCGCGTCGTGCTGGCCCTGGTCGCCGCCCCCGGCACGCCGCCCGGGCTGGCCGACCGGGTGTGGGCCGCGCTGCCCGCGCTGGTCGACGCCGCCGCCCTGCCCGACGACGTCGTCCTCGTCGACGCCGTGCCGGTCGCCGGGCGCACCCGCAAGCCCGACCGGGCCGCGCTGGTCCGGATGCTGCGGCAGCGGTGATGCGCCTCGCCGTCACGGGGGCGGGCGGGTTCGTCGGCTCGGCGGTGGTCGACGCGGCCCGCGCCCGCGGCTGGGAGGTCCACCCGCTGACCCGCCGCGAGTGGGACCTCACCACCGGCCCGATGCCCCACCCGCCCCCCGTCGACGCCGTGGTGCACGCCGCGGCGGCCGTGACCGACTGGGGTGACCCCGCTCCCGTCTGGGCCGCCAACCTGCACGGCACCCGGCACGTGGTCGCGACCTTCCCGGGCGCGCGGCTGGTCCACGTCTCCACCGCCAGCGTCTACGACCCCTTCGTCCCGACCGTCGACGCCCCCGAGTCCGCCGGCCCGGCCGCGCGTCACCTCACCCCGTACGGCGCCTCGAAGGCCGCAGCGGAGCGCCTGCTCGCCGGGCGGCCCGGCACGGTCGTGCTGCGCCCGCACGCCGTCTACGGCCCCGGCGACCCGACGCTCCTACCGCGGATCCTCGGCGCCGTCCGCGGCCGCACGCTCGTCGTCGCCGGGGACGGGGGAGCGCGGCACACCCTCACCGCCGTCGGCACACTCGCGCAGGCCTGCCTGCTCGCCTGCACCGGCCCGCCCGGCACCTACAACGTCGGCGACGCCGCACCCGTCACCCTCGACACCGCCGTCACCGCGCTGCTGCGCGCCCGCGGCCTCGACGTCACCGTCCGGCACGTCCCCGTCCGCCTCGCATGGGCGCTCGCCGGGGCGGCGGAGGGCGCGTTCCGGGCGCTGCGCCGGCCCGCGCCCCCGCGCCTGACCCGCTACGCCGTCAGCCAGCTCGGCGTCGAGCGCACCCTTGACCTCACCGCCGCCCGCACCCGGCTCGGCCTCGACCCGCCGCCGACGTCGTTCACCGGCGCCGCAGCCTGGTAGCCGACGAGCGGTGGCCCGACCCGCCCAGCGGCACCCCGTGCGCGACGGACGGAGTTTGTCGCGACAGCCCCCGGGGGAACCGTGATCATGTCGCCCCCCGCCCCCGGGCACGTCGAGTTCGTGCACCGCAGCTGGCCCGCCGATCCCGCCCAACTGACCGTCATCCGCCACGAGCTCGCGGGGTGGCTCGCGCCGCTGTCGCTCACCGACGACGAGACGGCCGACGTCGTCCTCGCCGTCGACGAGGCCGCCGCCAACGCCGTCCGCCACGCCTACGGCCCGGACGAGTCCGGCGCCGTCGAACTCACCCTCTGGACCGAGGCCGCCGACGACGAGGGCCCCGCGACCCTCTGCATCGAGGTCGTCGACCACGGCCACTGGCAGCCGCCCGCCGACGAGCCCACCGAGGGTGGCCGGGGCATCCCGCTCATGAGCACGATGTCCGAATCGGTCCTCATCCACTACGACGAACGGGGAAGCCGGGTCCTGCTCCGCCACCGCATCCCCGACGCTGCGTGACGACCGGCCGTAACCTACGGTAACCCCGCTCGTTCCCGAGGTATGGGTCGGGGACAGCGCGCGCGGTGGGTCGGGGGTGCCGCGCTCGCCGCGGCGGTGGTGGCGGGGCTGGGGGTGGTCCCGGCGGCCGCGCAGGAGGCCGACCTGCCGGTGCCCTACGGGGCGCTGGCCACGCTCGCGGCGGAAGCGGCGGCGCCCGGCTCCAGTCCGCCCGGCTCCAACGACTACGACTGCGAGCCCACCGCCGAGCACCCCGACCCCGTCGTCCTCGTGCACGGCCTCGGCGCGAACCGGACGGTCAACTGGCAGACGATGTCGCCGCTGCTGGCCAACGAGGGCTACTGCGTCTTCGCCCTCACCTACGGCACCGCGCTCGCCGGCGAGCAGGTCGGCGGGCTGCGGCCGATGGAGCAGAGCGCGGAGGAGCTGGCCGCCTTCGTCGACGGCGTTCTGGCGGCCACCGGCGGGAAGCGGATCGACCTCGTCGGGCACTCCGAGGGCACCCTGATGCCGCAGTACTGGCTCCAGTTCCTCGGCGGCGACGCCCTCGTCGACGACTACGTCGCCGTCACCCCGCTCTACGACGGCACGCTCGCCGACCCGCTCCCCGTCGACGCGCTGGTGGACGCCCTGGGCGTGCGCGACGCCGCCGGCGCCCCGGTCGCCCTGGCCTGCGGCTCCTGCCCCCAGTTCATCTCCGGCTCGGACCACCTGGACCGGATGGCCGCCGCGGGCACCCGCGTCGAGGGGATCGACTACACGACGGTCATGACGCGCTACGACCAGCTGGTGATCCCCTACACGAGCGGCGTGCTCGAGGGCGCCACCAACATCGTCGTGCAGGACGGCTGCGAGATCGACTTCTCCGACCACCTGTCGATCATCTTCTCCGAGCGGACCGGGCAGGTCATCCTCAACGCGCTCGACCCGGAGGACGCGCAGGACCTGCCCTGCCGCCCGGTCGCCCCGCTGCTGGGCAACGAGTTGATCAGTGTGAACTGAGCAACCCCCACAGCTCCTCGACGTGCTCGCGCTCCGTGGCGACCGACCCGATCGCCACGCGGATCACGTAGCGCCCGTCGACGACGGTGTGGGTGAGCAGGACCCGGCCCGTGGCGTTGACGCGCTCCAGCAGGGCTCGCGTCTCGTCGTCGCCGGCCGAGAGCCGCAGGCACACCAGCGACAGCGACCGCGGCACCGCCAGCTCGAACCCCGGCTCCGCGACGATCCACGACTCCAGCTCCGCGGCCAGCGCGACGTGCCCGCGCAGGTGGGCGCGCACGCCCTCCAGACCGAACCCGTGCAGCACCGACCACAGCTTCAGCGCGCGGAAGCGGCGGCCCAGCGGCACCTGCCAGTCGCGGTAGTCCACGACCTGCCCGGAGTCGGTGGCGCTGTTGCGCAGGTACTCCGGCGTGATCGACAGCGCGGCGGGCAGCGCGGTGGCGTCGCGCACCCACAGCAGCGAGGCGTCGAACGCCGTGAGCAGCCACTTGTGCGCGTCGGTGCAGAAGCTGTCGGCGAGCTCGACCCCGTCGATCACGTCCCGGTGCTCCGGGCACAGCGCCGCGACCCCCGCCCACGCCGCGTCCACGTGCACCCAGATCTCGCGGCCGGGGGTGCCGTGCTCCCGCGCCGCCACCGCGACCTCCCGCACCGGGTCGACGGCACCGGTGCCCGTCGTGCCGATCGTCGGGCAGACCAGCACCGGCCGCAGCCCCGCCGCGACGTCCTCGGCCGCCATCTCCGCGAACGCCTGCGCCGACATCGCCAGCGACCCGGGCGACGGCGGCACGATCCGCAGCGCCGCGGCCCCCAGCCCGGCCACCCGCACCGCCTTGGCCAGCGACGAGTGCGTCTCGGCGGTGACGTAGACGCGCTCGGTTCCGTCGACGCCCCGCTCCCGCCACGCCCCGCCCGACGTCCGGTGCAGCGCGGCCAGCAGCGCGACGAGCGCGGCCGAGGAGGCGGAGTCGGCGATCGTGCCGCCCCCGCCGCCCGCCCAGGTGTAGGCCGGGTCGAGCCCGAGGGCGTCGGCGAGCCCGTCGAGCAGGACCTGCTCCACCTCGGTGGCCGCGGGCGAGGTCGACCACAACATGCCCTGCACGCCCAGGCCGCCGGACAGCAGGTCGCCGAGCACGGAGTGCAGCGAGGCGTTGGCCGGGAAGTAGCCGAAGAAGCCCGGGGACTGCCAGTGCGTGGTGGCCGGGACCACGACGCGGTCGAGCTCGGCCAGCAGCGCGTCGAACGGCTGGGGCTGCTCGGCCAGCGCCGGCATCCGCTCCCGCACCCAGCCCGGCTCCACCTGCGCCCGCACCGGGTGCTCGCCGATGCCGGCGCGGTACCCGGCGACCCAGTCGACGACGGCGTGTCCGAGGCGGCGGAACTCCTCGGGATCGAGATCACTCATGGGCCGAACGGTAGGCGCTCACACGGCGGGTGCGGACACCACCGCCGTCGCCCCGTACTCCGTGCGCAGCGCGGTCTTGAGGACCTTGCCGCTGGGGTTGCGCGGCAGGGCCTCGACGATGACGACGTCGCGGGGCCGCTTGTAGGCGGCGAGGTGCTCGCGGGAGAAGGCGTCGATCTCGGCGGCGGTGGGCGGGTCGGCCGGGTCGCGCGGGGCGATCACCGCGAGCGGCGCCTCGCCGTAGTGCTCGTCGGCCACGCCGATGATCGCGACCTCGGCCACCTTGGGGTGCGCGGCCAGGGTGTTCTCCACCTCGGCGCAGTAGATGTTCTCCCCGCCCGAGATGATCATGTCCTTCTTGCGGTCGACGACGTAGAGGTAGCCCTCGTCGTCGGCGCGGACCAGGTCGCCGGAGTGGAACCAGCCGCCGCGGAACGCCTCGGCGGTCTCCTCGGGCTTGTTCCAGTAACCGCTCATGACGGTCGGCCCGCGGTAGACGATCTCGCCGACCTCGCCCGGGGCCACGTCGCGCATGTCCTCGTCGACGACCCGGACCTCGACGTTGAGGATCGGCTTCCCGATCGAGCCGATCTTGCGGATCGAGTCCTCCCCGCCGAGCATGCACGTGACCGGGCTGCACTCGGTCTGCCCGAACGCCGTGACGACCTCGGCCTGCGGGAAGGTCGCGATCATGGTGCGCAGCAGCGTGGTCGACGCCGGCGCGGCGCCCCAGATCGCGCGGCGCAGCGCCGACAGGTCGCGCTCGGCGATCCCGGGCTGCGCGACGATCGCCGCCCACTGCGCCGGCACGAAGAACACCGAGGTGACGCGCTCGCGCTCCAGCAGGTCGACCATGCCGGCGGGGTCGAAGCCGCCCGAGGGTGTGAGCACGGTGGCACCGCCCGCGACGAGGTTGTTGTAGTAGCTCGACGTGCCCGCGATGTGGAACAGCGGTGCCCCCGACATCCCCACGCCCGGCCCGCTCACCCCGGCGTGCACCAGGTTGCTGAACGCGTGCAGGTAGAGGTCGCGGTGCGAGAGCACCGCGCCCTTGGGGCGGCCGGTCGTGCCGGAGGTGTACATGATGAACGCGGGCGCGCGGTCGTCGACGGCGAGCTCGACGTGCTCGGGGGAGCCCGCGGCCAGCAGGTCCTCGTACCCGGCGCCGATCGTGACGACGGTGCCCGCACCCGCCGCCTGCGCCAGCGGCGTGAACGCGTCGTCGGCGATCACGACCGACGCGCCCGAGTCGCCGAGCACGTAGGCGACCTCGGCGGCGACGAGCCGGAAGTTCACGGGCACGCAGATCGCGCCGACCCGCAGGACCGCGGCCATCGCCTCGAGGTGGGGCACGGAGTTGAGCGCCAGCACCGCCACGCGGTCACCCGGGACGACCCCCGCGCGCGTGAGCGCCGAGGCCGTCCGGGACACGCGCTCGTGGGTCTGCGCCCAGGTCAGCGTCAGGTCGCCGTCGCGCAGCGCCACGCGGTCGGGCGTGGTGCGGGCGAACCGGGCGACGAGGTCGCTCATCGTCATCCCGCTCATGAGCAGGCCGGCCTCGGAGACTGCGGTGTCCACGCCCTCCACACTGGCCCCGGCCCGCCGCGGCGGCAAGGGGGTGGCGTCCGTCACGGGGCCCGGGCGGGCGGCGTGGGGGGCCGCGGAGGAGGGTCGGGCGGTGACCACGGGCCTCGACCGACGGCTGCGCCTGCTCCAGGCCGCCGCCCTCACCAGCACCTGCGACCGCTTCGCGATCGCCCCGCTGCTCGTCGTCATCTCAATGGACCTGGGGGCGTCGCTGGCCGCCGTGGCCACGGTCGCCAGCGTCTACTTCCTCGCCTACGGCCTCATGCAGCCGGTGTGGGGGCTGGTCAGCGACCGGATCGGGCGCGTGCGGGTCATGCGGATCGCGCTGATCGGCGCGGCACTGGGCGGCGTCGGGTCGGTCCTGGCCCCCGACCTGCTGACGCTGGGCATCACGCGCGCGGTGGCCGGGGGCAGCTTCGCCGCGCTGATCCCCTCGACGTTGGTCTACGTCGGCGACGCCTGGCCCGCCGCGGTGCGTCAGCGCCCGCTGTCGGACGTGCTGGCCGCGTCCTCGCTGGGCGTGGCCGCGGCGACGGCGGGTGCGGGCCTGCTCGCCGACCTCGTCGGCTGGCGCGCCGTGCCCGCGGCGACGGCGGCCGCCGCGGTGGTGCTGTGGTTCGCGCTGGCCCGGCTGCCCGAGCCCGACCGCGAGCCCACGGCCGGCAACCCGTGGCAGTCGCTGCGCGGGGTGCTGCGGACGCCGTGGGCGCTCGCGGTGCTGGCGCTGGCGTTCGCCGAGGGGATCGTCGTGCTCGGCGTGCTGACCTACCTCGCGCCCGCCGCGCAGTCGCTCGGCACGAGCGCGACCGTCGCCGGCCTGGTCGCGGCCGGGTACGGGGTGGGCGCGCTGGTCTGGTCGCGGCTGGTGCGCCGGCTGGTCGGGCGGGTGCCCCCGGCCGGGCTCGCGGCGGTCGGCGGCATGTTCCTCGTCGCCGCCTGGATCGTGCCGTGGGTGGCGCTGAACCTGGTGACGATCACGGTCGCGGGCGTGCTGGTCGGCGGCGCGTGGGCGTTCCTGCACTCGACGCTGCAGACCTGGGTCACCGAGGTCGTCCCGGCCGAGCGGGCGTCGGCGGTGGCGCTGTTCGCGGCGTCGCTGTTCCTGGGCAGCGCGGCCGGTACCGCGCTGTTCGCCCCGCTGGCCGAGGCGGGGGCGTACCCGCTGGTCTTCGGTCTGGCGGTGGCGGCCGCGGTGCCGGTCGCGGTCCTGTCGGCGGTGGGGCGGCGGGCGTACGCCCGGACGTGACCGCGATCATGGGCCGGTGGACGTGACGACGCCGGTCCGCCGTACCGGCACCCGGTGGGACCTGTTGGTCGTCGCCACGGCGGTGGGGCTCGTCGTCGCCGCGCACGTGGTCGGCGAGGCGCTCAAGGCCGGCGGCACCGACATCTTCCTCGGCCTGCCGCCGCTGCTGGCGGTGTACCTGCCGCACGCGGGCCCGGGGACGCCGGTGGCGCTCGTCGTCGCCGTGGCGGTGGTGCTGCAGGGCCCGGACCTCGCGCGGCGCCTGGCGTGGCGGCCGCTGCTGCTCGCGGCCTACGCGGCGTCGGCGCTGTGGACGGTGTCGCTGGCCCTGGTCGACGGCTGGACGCGCGGCGTCGTCGAGCGCCTCACGAGCGACCAGGAGTACCTGTGGGACGTCCCGCGCGTCACCGACGTGCCGGCGACGCTGCGCACCTTCACCGGTTTCATCCTCCCCGGGGCGGACGCGTGGGTCACCCACGTCGGCGCGCACCCGCCCGGAGTCCTGCTGTTCTACGTCCTGCTCGACCGCGCCGGCCTGGGCGGCGGCGGGGCGTCGGGCGTGGTGACGATGCTGGTCGGGGCGTCGGCGTGCGTGGCGGTGGCGGTCGCGCTGCGCGCGCTGGGGGCCGAGGGGACGGCCCGGGCCGCGCTGCCGTTCGGGGTGCTGTTCCCCGGCGCGGTGTGGGTGGGCGTGTCCGCCGACGGGATGTTCGCCGCCGTGCTGGCGTGGGGTGTGGCGCTGCTGGCGGTCGGCGCGGCCGGGCGGCGGCTGCTCCCGTCGCTCGTCGGGGGAGTGCTGCTCGGGTCCTGCCTCTACCTGTCCTACGGCCTCGTGCTCGGCGGGCTGGTGCCGCTGGCGGTGCTCGGTGTGACGAGGTCGTGGCGCGCGGGGCTCGCCGCCGCGGCCGGGGTGGCGCTCGTCGTCGCCGCGTTCACCCTCGCGGGGTTCTGGTGGTTCGACGGCTTCGCGCGCGTGCAGGTGATCTACGCGCTGAGCGTCGCGGCCACGCGGCCCTACGCCTACTTCGTCTGGGCCAACCTCGCCGCGCTGGCGCTCGCGCTCGGTCCCGCGGTGGTGGCGGGCCTGCGCCGCCTCGACCTCCCGCGCCCCGCCCTCCGGCTCGTGCTCGCGGCCGCCGCGGCGGTCCTGCTGGCCGACCTGTCCGGGCTGAGCAAGGCCGAGGTCGAGCGGATCTGGCTGCCGTTCGGGGTGTGGCTGGTGGTCGCCAGCGCGCGCCTGCCGCACGCGCGGGCCTGGCTCGCCGCGCAGGCCGGGCTCGCGCTCGCGGTGAACCACCTGCTGCTGACGGTCTGGTGAGCGCCCCCGGCACTGACAGAGGGTGCACGATGGCCGCGTGGACGCCGCGCGCGAGGAACTGCCCGCCGGACCGGTGACGCTGCGCCGGTGGGCACCCGAGGAGGTCGACGAGCTCTACCGGACCGCCGCGGAGTCGCTCACCCACCTCGCGCCGTGGATGGCCTGGGCCGCGCACGGCTACTCCGACGCCGACGCGCGCCACCACATCGAGCAGGTGCAGGTCGAGTGGGCCGAGCGCCGCGGCTACGGCTACGCGATCCGCCTCCCCGACGGCACCCTCGTGGGCGCCTGCGGAATGAGCGACCGGATCGGCCCCGGCGGTATGGAGATCGGTTACTGGTTGCACCCCGCGCACACGGGGAACGGATACGTGACCGCCGCGGCGGCCGCACTCACGGCCGAGGCGTTCCGGATCGGTGCGGATCGGGTCGAGATCGTGCACGACGTGGCGAATGCGCGCAGTGGCGCCGTTCCGCGGAGGCTCGGATTCACCGAGGTGGCCCGTCGCCCGCCCCAGGAGGAACGCACCTCCGGTGAGGCGGGCGAGGACGTGGTGTGGCGGCGGACGGCCCCCTGAACGAGGCGGTCAGTGGTTCTGGTGGTAGGCCTCGAGCACGTTGGACGGGATGCGCCCGCGCTCGGAGATCTTCATGCCCTGCGCGACGGCCCATTCACGAATGGCCTGGTTCTGCTCGCGGTCGGTGCTCGGCCGCGACGGCGCCGACGTGGCGGAACCCGCGGAACTGCGCCGCCCACCGGCCCGGCGGGCGGCGGCGACGAACGGGGCGAGGGCATCACGCAAACGGGCACTATTGGCGGTGGAGAGGTCGATCTCGTAGGACTTCCC
Organism: Pseudonocardia oceani; assembly: GCF_019263585.2. Lineage (GTDB taxonomy): Bacteria > Actinomycetota > Actinomycetes > Mycobacteriales > Pseudonocardiaceae > Pseudonocardia > Pseudonocardia oceani. The sequence continues at coordinate 6,575,346 of NZ_JADQDF010000001.1, read as the reverse complement.
GTCGATCGCGAACTCGACCGACTCGTCGGCCTCGGAACCGTCGATGTCGTCGACCAGGGTAACGGTGGTGTGCTTCGCCACGCACGTGCCTTTCTCCGGGGGTGCCCAATTGTTCTGCGGCCACGATAAACGACGTGCTGCCCCATTGTCGATCCGGGTCCCATTTCCCGTCCGGTGCACCGGAATTGACGTTCTCTTGACCATCGAGATGCCTGCTATCGTCCAGGGGTGAACGCGGATCGAGACGAGTTGGTGCGCCTGCTGCAGGCGTACGCGGGGGAGGCCGAACGGCTCTCGCAGGTCTTCGCGGAGCGGCACGCCCTGCACGCCACCGACCTCGCGGCGCTGCTCGCCGTCATGCAGGCCGACCGCGCGGGCGACCCCCTGACGCCGGGCCGGCTCGGGCGCCACCTGGGCCTGTCCTCGGGCGCCACGACGGCCGTCGTCGACCGGCTGGAGCGGGCCGACCACGTCCGCCGCGCCCGTGACGACCGCGACCGCCGCCGCGTCACGCTGCACTTCGGCGCCGCGGCCGACCAGGTCGCGTCGGCGTTCTTCGGGCCGCTCGGCTCCCGGATGGAGGCGCTGCTCGCCGGGTACGACGCCGCCGAGCTCGCCGCGGCCCGCCGGTTCCTCGGCGACGCCACGGAGATGGTGCGGGACTACCGGCAGGCGGTCACCGGCGACCCGCCGTGAGAGCACCCGGCGTGATCCGGTCGAGCGCGCGGCGCCAGCCGGGCCGTGGTGCGGTCTCCAGCGGCGCCGGGACGATCCCGGGCGCGGGCGGCAGGGCCACCTCGATCTCGCCGCCGAGCCGGAAGCCCGCCCGCAGCTCCAGGTCGTCGCCGCTCCAGAAGCGGCCCGGGTCGTACCAGTTGGGCCGGCGGTGGCGCGGCAGCAGATCCATCTCCTCGTAGGTGAGGGCGACGACCTCGGCGCAGTAGGCGGTCTCCAGGCCGACGGGCTCGGCGTCCCCGTCGGCGGTGCCGCTGTGCCACGGGAGCTGCGGCCACGGGAGCTGCGGTGTCCGCCCCCACAGCCAGCGGCCGGTGAGCCGGGCCGTCGAGGGGAACGGGGTGCCGTCCAGGCGCGCGACGGCCCGCAGCGCGCCGTCCTCCTCCGCCGGGCCGAGCGGGCCCTCCAGCTGGCGCAGCCACGCGCGCTGGCCGTAGCGGTGGCCCCACTGCAGCACGGCGTCGCGCATGTCGTGCAGCTGCACGCCGCGCTGGTGGGTGCCCGTCCACAGGTCGAGCAGCGAGCGACCGAGCTCGGCGTGCCACATCATCGGCGGCAGGTCGTCGACCACCACCGCCATGCCGACGTGGTTGACCGGGGAGTTCGTGAGGCCGCGGATGGCGCGGTCGGCCCCGCTGCTGCCGCGGAACACCCAGATGTCCCCGGTGCGGGCCAGCTCGCAGGCCCGGTCGAGGCTGATGACCGTCTTGCCCGATCGAGGTGGCGGCACGCCGGTACGGTAGCGAGATGCGCTGGTGGAAGGTGATCGGGCTCGCCGGGCTGGCGGGCGTCGCCGCGACGGGCGTGGTCACGGCCCGGGCCGAGCGGCAGCGGCGGGCCTACACGCCCGACGAGATCCGCACCCGCCTGCACGAGAAGGCCGCGCAGGCGGGCGCGACGGCCCGCTCGTAGCTCCAGCCCCCTGAGCGAACGGCACTCTCGCCCAACTCAGCTGGGCGAGAGTGCCGTTCGCGCGCACCGGAAGTCGGGTCCGCGCGTCAGAGGTTGGCCGTCACCGCGTCCAGGTGCTCCGCGAACCGCTCCCGCGCGGCCTTCGCGCGCGTCGGCACGTGCTCGGTGGGCACGTCGGTCGGGGTGTAGCCGCGCAGGATGCGCTTGGCGACCGTGGCCTTGTGCACCTCGTCGGGGCCGTCGTAGATGCGGGCGGCGCGGGCGGCGCGGTACATCTCCTCAAGCGGGAGGTCGCCGGAGAAGCCGAGCGAGCCGTGCACCTGGATGGCCCGGTCGATCACGTCGTGGAGCACCTTGGCGCCCCAGTACTTGATCATCCCGATCTCCAGGCGGGCGTTGGACGCGCCGACCTGGTCCATCGTCCACGCCGCGTGCAGGGTCATCAGGCGCGCGGCCTGCATCTCCGCGGCGCTGGTGGCGACCCAGTCCTGCACCATCTGCTTGTCGGCGAGCACCGAGCCGTGGGTGTGGCGGCTGACCGCGCGCTCGCACAGCATGTCGAACGCCCGCCGCGACTGCCCGAGCCAGCGCATCGCGTGGTGGATGCGGCCCGGGCCCAGGCGCTGCTGGGCGAGGCGGAAGCCGTCGCCGGGGTTGCCGACCAGGTTCTCCTTGGGCACCCGCACGCCCTCGTAGAGCACCTCGGCGTGCCCGCCGTAGAGCGCGGGGGAGTGCGTGGGGTGGTCCATCACCGGGATGTCGCGAAGGATCGTGACGCCGGGGGTGTCGGTCGGCACGATGATCATCGACGAGCCCTGGTACGGCGAGACGTCGGGATCGGTCACGCACATGACGATGAGGAAGTCGGCCTGCGAGGCATTGGAGCTGAACCACTTGTGGCCGTCGATGACGTAGTCGTCGCCGTCGAGCACCGCGCGCGTGGACAGCAGCGTCGGGTCGGCGCCCGCGCCCGGCTCCGTCATGGAGAAGCAGCTGCGCAGCTCGCCGCGCAGCAGCGGGAACATCCACCGCTCCTTCTGCTCGGGCGAACCGCCGATCGCGAGCAGCTCGGCGTTGCCCGAGTCGGGCGCCTGGTTGCCGAAGATGCCCGGCGCGTAGCGGCACTGGCCCAGGATCTCGTGCATCAGGCCCAGCCGGACCTGCCCGAACCCACCGCCGCCCAGCTCGGGCGGCAGGTGCGCGGCCCACAGCCCGCGCTCCTTGACGCGCTCCTTGAGGGGGGCGGTGATGCGGTCGTACGCGGGCCGGTCGAGATCGAGCACCTCGAGCGGGATGATCTCGTCGCGGACGAACCCCCGCATCCACTCCAGCTGCGCCTCGAACTCCGGTTCCGTGCAGAAGTCCCATGCCATGCCCCGCACGCTGCCACACCGCTCAGGCGGTGGCGAGCCGCCCGGCGAGCACCTCCACGCCGGGCCCGGACAGGTGCGGCAGTGCGGCGGGGCGCCCGCTCGCCGCGAGCAGCAGGTCGACGACGGTGCCGTGCACCGCGGGTCCCTCGCCGCCCGACCACTCCGCGTCCGTCGCGACCAGCTCCAGCCCCGCCACCCGCTTCGGCCCGCCCAGGAACCTGTTCGCCGCGACGTAGACGAGGGAGGGCAGCGCCACCTCCGTCCGCACCTCCCGCGGGCGCCCCAGCGGCCGGGCGACGTCCTGGCCGTGGATCACCAGGTCCATCAGCGGATCCATCGGGGTGCTGCCGGGGAACCGGCGCGACGACGCCGCGCTCTCGCGCAGCTGCCCGACCAGCTCGGCGGGGGTGAACCGGGCCGCGCGGGTGCGCGCGAGGTCGATCTCCATCCGGTCGAAGCTGCCGCGCGCCCGGATCGCGGCGCGCAGCAGGACCGGAATGCTCGCCCGCGTCGTCCAGGTCAGGTGGGCGACGACCTCGCGCACCGTCCACGCCGTGCACAGCGACCGCGCGTCCCAGTCGTCCCCGCCCAGCCCGTCGAGCCAGTCGGCGAACCCGCGCCGCTCCCGCCCGACCGCCGCCGCGATCTCCCCGGTCTCCAGCACCTGCTCGACCATCCGGCCCACCACCGTTCCCGTTCGACGTCGTGACGCACATCAGACCCGCTCACCGCGCGCGACTCATCGCCTAGGTTCGAGATCGTGGAGCACTCCTTCGAAGCGATGACCCCGGTGTCCTTCCTCGACCGCGCCGCCGCGGCCCACGGCGACCGCACCGCCGTCGTCGACGGCGACCGGCGCTGGACCTACACCGAGCTGCACGAGCGCTGCCGGCGCCTGGCGGGCGGCCTGGCCGCGATCGCCGACGGGCGGCCGGTCGCGGTGCTCGCGCCCAACACCCACGTGCTGCTCGAGGCCAACTTCGGCGTGCCGTGGGCGGGCGTCCCGCTCGTCGCGGTGAACACCCGGCTCTCGGCCGGCGAGGTGGCCTACATCCTGGAGCACTCGCGGGCGTCGGTGCTGGTGCACGACCCGTCGTTCGACGCCCTCGTCGACGACGCCCTCGGTCGCCTCGACGCGCCGCCGCGCCGGATCCGCGCGGGCGAGGAGTACGAGGCGCTGCTGGCCGGTGCCACCCCGTCGGCGGTGGCCGTCGACGACGAGCGCGGCCTGCTCTCGATCAACTACACCTCCGGCACGACCGGGCGCCCGAAGGGCGTGATGTACCACCACCGGGGCGCCTACCTGCAGGCCCTGGCCATGGTCGGGCACACCGGGCTGACGCCGAGCGCCGTGCACCTGTGGACGCTGCCCATGTTCCACTGCAACGGCTGGTGCTTCCCGTGGGCCGTCACCGCGGCGGGCGGCACGCACGTCTGCCTGCCCAAGGTCGACCCGCCGGAGGTGTGGCGCCTGATCCGCGAGGAGGGCGTGACGCACCTCAACGGCGCGCCGACGGTGCTGTCGATGCTGGCCTACGCCCACGAGGCCGCCCCGCTCGACGGGCCGCCGGTGAAGATCGCCACGGGCGGCGCGCCGCCGAGCCCGGCGATCCTGCGCCGGATGAGCGAGCTCGGGTTCGACGTCACGCACCTCTACGGGCTCACCGAGACGTTCGGCCCGGTGATGATCTGCGACTGGCGCCCGGAGTGGAACGCCCTCGACGCGGCCGAGCAGGCGCGGCGCAAGGCGCGCCAGGGCGTCGGCAACATGATCTCCTGCGCGGTCCGCGTGGTCACCGAGGACGGCGCCGACGTCCCGCAGGACGGCGGGACGGTCGGGGAGATCGCGCTGCGCGGCAACAACGTCATGCTCGGCTACCTCGCCGCCGACGGCGGGATCGACGCCGAGGCCACTGCGGAGGCGGTGCCCGACGGCTGGTTCCGCACCGGCGACCTGGGCGTCCTGCACCCCGACGGCTACGTGGAGCTGCGCGACCGCAGCAAGGACGTGATCATCTCCGGCGGCGAGAACATCGCGTCGGTCGAGGTGGAGCAGGCGATCGCCGACCACCCGGCGGTGCTGGAGGCGGCCGTGATCGCGGTGCCCGACGAGCGGTGGGGCGAGGTCGCCGCGGCCTACGTGACGCTGAAGGAGGGGGCGAGCGCGACCGAGGCGGAGATCATCGAGCACGTGCGGGAGCGGCTGGCGCGGTTCAAGGCGCCGAAGTCGGTGACGTTCGGCGAGCTGCCCAAGACGTCGACGGGAAAGATCCAGAAGTTCGTGCTGCGGGACGCGGCGTGGGGGGACGCGCCGCTGATCAGCTGACGGTGCGGTCCGGGGCGACGGTGCGCGCGAGCGCCTGCTCGATGTCGGCCACCAGGTCGCGCGGGTCCTCCAACCCGACCGACAGGCGCAGGTGCCCCCACCGGCGGAACTCCTCGGGCCAGTGGGCGGCCCGCGGGCCGTCGGTGCCGACGTGCACGATCAGCGACTCGTCGTGCCCGAGCGACACCGCCGAGGTGATCAGCTCCAGCGCGGCGACGAACCGGTTCTGCGCGCCCGGGTCGCCCCGCACGGCGAAGGCGAGCATCCCGCCGAACCCGCCGTCGAGCGTGCGTGCGGCCAGCGCGTGCTGGGGGTGGTCGGGCAGGCCGGGGTAGGCGACGTAGGCGACGCGGGGGTCCTGCGCCAGGAACTCCGCGACGACCTGCGCGCCCGCGCAGTGCGCCCGCATCCGCATCGGCAGGGTGACCGCGCCGCGCATGATCAGCCAGGCGTTGAACGGGCTGATCGTGGCGCCGGCGTTGACGCCCGCCTCCAGCCGGATCCGCTCGACGAGCCCGGCCGACCCGATCACCGCGCCGCCCATCGCGTCGCCGTGGCCGTTGACGTACTTGGTCAGCGAGTGCACGACGAGGTCGGCGCCCAGCTCCAGCGGGCGCTGCAGCACCGGGGTGGCGAACGTGGCGTCGACCGAGAGCAGCGCGCCGCCCGCGTGCGCGACCTCGGCGACGGCGGCCACGTCGGTGATCTTCGTGGTCGGGTTGGCCGGGGTCTCGACGTGCACCAGCCGGGTGGTCGGGCGCATCGCGGCGCGCACGGCGCCGGGGTCCGCGGAGTCGACGAGCGTGGTCTCGATGCCGTACTTGTCGGGCAGCAGCGCCGTGAGCAGCTGGTGGGTGGCGGCGTAGGTGACGTCGGAGCAGACGACGTGGTCGCCGGTGCGCAGCAGGGTGAAGAACACCGCGTGCAGCGCCGCGACGCCGGTGGCCAGCGCGAGCGCGGCCTCGCCGCCGTCGAGCGCGGCCAGCTTCTCCTCCAGCCACCCCTGGTTGGCGCCGCCGTTGCGCGTGTAGAGCGGGGTACCGGTGCCCGACCACGACAGCTCCGACGGGTCGTCGGGCAGGGCGTAGGAGTTGGCGGCCACGAGCGGGCGGCGGATCGCGCCGGTGCCGGGGTCGACGGCGTTGCCCGCGTGGACGGCGCGGGTGGCGAGGTGCCGGTGGGGCTCGTCGGTCACGTCTGCTCCGGCAGCAGCTCGGCGGCGAAGGCGTCGACGAATCCGCGCCACGAGGGCACGGGCACGCCCGGGTGCACGACGAACTTCGTGACGCCGACGTCGACGAACGCGCGCACGTGCTCGCGGGCGGCGGCCCAGCCGTCGGCGACGAGCAGGTGGGGGTCGAGTTCGGGGCGGCGCTTCGCGGCGGCGGCCAGCGCGTCGTCGCGCTCGGCGTCGGAGACGCCGGACGGGAGTACCGCGAGGTTGGTGCCGTAGTGGTCGTCCTCGATGGCCCGCCCGGCCTCGGCCGCGGCCGCCTCGATCCCCGTGCGGCAGGCGGCGGCCTCGCCGGGGGTGAGGAACGCGCCCAGCCAGCCGTCGGCCAGGCGCCCGATGCGGCGCAGCGCGGCCGGGGCCTGCCCGCCCAGCCACAGGTCGAGCGGGCGCTCGGGCAGCGGGCCGACGCGCGCGTCGTCGAGGTGGAAGAACGCGCCGTGGTGGGTGACGACGGGCTCGGTGAGCAGCCGGCGCAGCACCGTCAGCGCCTCGTCGAACACCGCGGCGCGCTGCCCGTCGGGCACCGGGAACAGCGTGCGCTCGGCCGGGCTGGCCGGGCGGAGGCCGAAGCTCGGCAGGATGCGCTTCGGTGCCAGTGCGACCAGTGACGCGAGCTGTGCGGCCACCAGCATCGGGTTGCGGCCGGGCAGCACGATCACGCCGGTGCCGAGCTTGAGCGTGCGGGTCCGGCCGGCCGCGTAGGCGAGCCCGACGACCGGGTCGATCGACGGCGTTGAGGCCTGGTCGGCCAGCCACACGGAGTCGACGCCGTGCTCCTCGCACGCGTCGACGAGCTCCGCGAGCTCGGGCCCGGGGGCACCCGACCCGGTTCGGACGGACCCCAGGCCGATGCGCACGCTCATGCCACCACGGTATCCGCCGGACGGTGGTGGACCGGGTTCCGTGCGGACCACGAGATCGGGAACACGTCAGGGGCGGGGCGTGCGGCGGCCCCGCACCACCCACCAGATCAGCAGGCCGCCCGCCACCAGGCAGAGGATGCCCATGCCGAGCCAGAAGCGGGAGCCGGTCATGAAGCTGCCGGGCAGCACGTTGGCCCCCTGCAGCGTCCAGACCACCCCGATGAGCAGGAGCAGCACGCCGAGCACGGTGGAGGCGACACGGGTCATGACGACGATCATGCCCGGCCTCCCCGCGTCCGGCCCCACGGGAACCCGGAACGCGCGGCCGTCGCCCGCGCCGGGTGTTCGACGCTCTGTAGAAGGTAGGGTGTCGGCCGTGACCGCTCCCGTCGCCGCCCGCCTGTTCCGCATCGTCGCCGTCGCCGAGGCCTGCTCGTGGGCCGGGCTGCTGATCGGCATGTTCTTCAAGTACGTCGCCACAGGATCGGACGGCGTGGGCAACGAGATCGGCGTGACCGTGTTCGGCCCGATCCACGGCGCGCTGTTCGTGGCCTACCTCGTGGTGACGCTGCTGGCGGCGCGGGTGCTGCGCTGGTCGCTGCCGACCACCATGCTGGCGCTGGCCGCGAGCATCCCGCCCCTGGCGACGCTGTGGTTCGAGCGGCGCGCCCGCAGCCGGGGTCAGCTCTCCGAGCCGGCGCCCAGCGCGCGGTAGGCCGGGCGCAGGACCTCGGTGAGCGGGACGCCGCGCACCGCGACCGGGAACTCCGGCAGCTGGTCGAGCAGCGCGTCCGACGGGATCGGCGGGCCGGACAGGCGCTGGCCGATGCCCGGACCGGCCGTGAAGTAGGCGTCCATCACGTCCTCCAGCGACCCCGCGCCGGGCGCCGCGGGCGCGGAGGCGGCACGGCGCTCGCGCAGCTCGTCGAGCAGCGTGTCCCGGTCGCGCCCGCGCAGCGCGAGCATCTGGAACGGGTCGGCGTCGAACCGCTCGGCCAGCACGTAGAACACCGCGGCGAGGTGCTTGCAGGGCACCGCGACGTCGGGGCAGGTGCAGTCCATGACCAGGTCGCGCGGCCCCGCGGGGAACAGCGCGAGCCCGGCCCGCGCGAACACGTCCTCGATGCCCCGCGGCATCTCCCCGCCCAGCAGCGCAGCGGCGTAGGAGGCGTCCTCGGCCAGGTAGCCGGTGATCTCGGCCCACTCGGCCTTGCCGTAGGCCAGGATCCCGACCCGCACCGCGTACGGCTTGGGCCGGCTGCCCTGCACCTGCGCGACGGCGCCGCCCGCGTCGACGTCGAGGGACAGGATCTGCCCCGCCCGGGCGTAGGTCCTCCCGCGCGCGAGGCGTCCGCCGACGACGACCTCCTCCAGCACCGCGAGGAACCGCCCCGACCACCACGTGCGCGCCACCTTCCCGCGCGCACTGTTGATCTGGATGCCGCCCTCGACGCGGCGCGGCCGGGCGGGCTCGGCGTCGCGCCACCAGTACGGGTCGGGAGCGTCAGGCACCGTCGCCCACCTCGTCGGCCACCTCGTCGAGCGCCTCGGCGCCGAGCGCGAACAGCGAGCGCAGCGAGTCGGTGGACAGCTCGGTGAGCCAGCCCTCGCCGTCGCCCACGACCATGTCCGACAGCGCCCGCTTCTTCGTGATCATCTCGTCGATCCGCTCCTCGACCGTGCCCGGGCAGAGGAACTTGCGCACCTGGACATTGCGCTTCTGCCCGATGCGGAACGCGCGGTCGGTGGCCTGGTTCTCCACCGCCGGGTTCCACCAGCGGTCCAGGTGCACGACGTGGTTGGCTGCGGTGAGGGTCAGCCCGGTGCCGCCCGCCTTGAGCGAGAGCAGCAGGATCGAGGGCCCCTCACCGGCCTGGCCCTGCCCGTTCTGGAACTGCGCCACCATCTCGTCGCGGCGCTTCTTCGACAAGCCGCCGTGCAGGAACGCGACCTCGGTGTCGAACCGGGCCGACAGGTGCGGCACCAGCATGTGCCCGAACTCGGTGAACTGGGTGAAGCACAGCACGCGGTCGCCCTCGTCGAGGATCTCGGCGAGGATCTCCTCCAGCCGCGCGACCTTGCCCGAGCGCCGCCCCACCGGCGAGCCGTCGTGCAGGAGCTGCGCGGGGTGGTTGCACACCTGCTTGAGCTTGGCCATCGCCGCGAGGACGTTGCCGCGGCGCTCGATCCCGTCGGAGCCCTCGATCTTCTCCATCATGTCGTCGACGACCGTGCGGTAGAGCGAGGCCTGCTCGCGGGTGAGCCGGTAGTGCTGCGTGATCTCGATCTTCTCGGGGAGGTCGTCGATGATCGTCGGGTCGGTCTTGACCCGGCGCAGCAGGTAGGGCCGGGTGACGCGGCGCAGCAGCTCGGCGGCCTCGGTGCTGCCGTGGCGCTCGACGGGGATCGCGTAGCGCGCGCGGAAACGGTCGGCCGTGCCGAGCAGGCCCGGGTTGAGGACGTCCATCACCGACCACAATTCCGAGAGCCGGTTCTCCACCGGCGTGCCGGTGAGCGCGACGCGGTGCCCGGCGGTGATCCGGCGCACCGCCCGCGCCTGCGTCGACCGGCTGTTCTTCACCTGCTGCGCCTCGTCGAGCACGAGGCGGTGCCAGGCCAGTGCACTGAGCTCCTCGACGTCGCGGGCGGCGGTGGCGTAGGTGGTGACGACCAGGTCGGCCCCCGCCACGGCCGCCGCCAAGGCGTCGCCCTGTGGACGACCGGCGCCGTGGTGGGCGTGCACCCGCAGGTCGGGCGCGAACCGGGCGGCCTCGCGCTGCCACGTGCCGACCAGCGACATCGGGCACAGCAGCAGCGTCGGGCCCGGGCTCCCGCCGGCGCGCTCGTGCGCCTCCAGGGCCAGGACCTGCACCGTCTTTCCCAGCCCCATGTCGTCGGCCAGGCACGCACCCAGCCCCAGCGACGACAGGAACGCCAGCCACGCGACGCCCCGCTCCTGGTAGGGGCGCAGCGTCGCGGTGAACCCGGGCGGCGTCGGGACCGGGGTGAGCGCGCGCTCGACCTGCCCCGACAGCAGGTCGCCGATCCAGCCGTCGGTGTGGATGGCGGTGACGGGGATCGGGGTGTCCCAGTCGTCGTCGTCGGGGTGGCGCTGGGCCAGGGCCAGCACCTCGGCGGCCGTGGGCGCGGTGCCGCCGCGGCGCGTGCGCGCCTTCTCCAGGAACTTGAGCCCGGCGGTGAGCCGCTCGGCGTCGACGCTGACCCACCGGCCCCGCAGCCGCACCAGCGGCGCCTTCGCGGCGACGAGGTCGGCGATCTCGTCCTCGGACAGCTCCTGGTCGCCCACCGCGAGCGACCACGCGAAGTTCGCCAGCTGCTCGCGGCCCAGCCCGCCGCGGGTGACGACCCGGTCGGTGGGCGTGGAGCGCGCCGAGAGCGCCAGCCCGACCGTGCGGGTGCCGTCCCAGCCGCGGGGGAGCTGCACCCCGAAACCGGCCGCGACCAGCAGCGCGGCGTCGGCGGTGAGGAAGCGGTGGGCGCCGTCGAGATCGAGGTCGAGCGCCGAGGGCCGGGGCCCGCGCAGCGCCCGCGCCAGCGCAGGCACCACCTGCGCCGCGCGGCCGAGCTCGGCGAGCAGCAGCTCCTGCGGCCCGGCCAGCAGCCGGTCGGCCACGCCGTCCCACACCGCCGTGGCGGGGACGAGCAGGCTCGGGTCGGCCGTGGACTGCAGCAGGAACTCCAGGATCCAGCGCGTGCCGTCGCCGGTCTGGTCGTCGGGGTCCTCGCCCGGGTCGGCCGGGTCGTGCAGCGTGGAGACATCGGCGAGCCGGAAGACCGCCGTGCCGTCGCCGGTGGGGGCGGTGCCGAAGGAGTCCCACTCCTGCAGGGCCTCGGCGAGCGGGCGGGTGTCGCCGTCGACGCGGGGATCGGGCGCGAGCAGCCCCGCCAGCCACACCTCGGTGACGGGCGGGTCGACCGCGGGCCGGGCGGGAGCCAGCGCGATCGGCTCGGCGGAACGGGCCAGCCGGTCGCGCACCGACGAGTCGACCAGGGCGTCGAGCGCGTCGAGGACGAGCGCCTCGGCGTCGGGGCGGTGGTGCTCGGCCCGGGCCACCGGGGGCAGCGCGCGGACCAGCCCGTCGAGCGCGACCGCGTCGAGGCCCTGCACGACGGGACGCCAGCGTGCCGTGTGGTCGTCCGCCAGGGTGGGCAGGACGCGCCCGCGCACGGTGAGGTCGGCGGCCAGCGCCGCCAGCTCGCGCAGGTGGGCGACCGAGGCGCCGTAGCGCACGTCGTCGACCGGGTCGTCCAGCTCCGCGACGTCGACGACCAGCGCGGGCACCGACCACGGCCGCAGCACCGGCCCCGACCGTGGGGGAGCGTCGCGCCCCCCGGACCGCACCAGCTCCGGCGAGGCCAGCGGCCCGCCCGGGCGCGACGGGAGCAGCAGCGTGAGCGTGGTGGCCTTGCCCGGGTGCAGCGCCGCGAGCGCCGCCGACGGCATCGCGAACGGGTGCGGGCGGGCCGAGCGCAGCGAGCGGCTGGTGGCCGTGGCCGGGCGGTCGCCGTCCTCACCCCACAGGACGACCCCGCGGCCGGGGGACCAGAGGGCGTGGACGGCGAGCACACGACCACGCTACGACGGCCCACCGACAGTCCGGGCGCGGCCTCAGGCCAGGCCGTACCGCGCGTGCTCCTCGGCCGGCACGAGGTCGGCGTAGTCCGGGTGCTTCGCGATCCAGCTCCGGACGAACGGGCAGGCCGGGTGCACCGCCAGGCCGCGGGCGCGTGCGGCGTCGAGCGCTGCCCGCACGAGCCGCCCGCCGAGCCCCCGGCCCTCGAACGCGGTGTCGATCTCGGTGTGGGTGAAGGTGATCACGCCGGGGCGGGTGCGGTAGGCCGCGAACCCGGCGAGCTTCCCGCCGGAGTGGATCTCGAAGCGGGACCACTCGGCGACGTCGAGGACGGTCGGCTCGGCGGGCTCGGCGGGAGTGGGGGCGGCGTCAGCCACGGGCACCTCCGTGCGGGATGTAGGTCGCGGGCACGACCCCCAGCTTGCCCTTCTGGTAGTCCTCGAACGCGGCCAGCACCTCGGCCTTGGTGTTCATGACGAACGGGCCGGCCCACGCGATCGGCTCGCGGATCGGCGCGCCGCCCAGGATGACGACGTCCATGCCGGCCAGGCGCGACTCCTGCGTCGCGTCCGCGGCCACGCTGATCACGTCGCCGGGCCCGTAGAGCGCGGCCTGCCCGGTGCGGACCGGGCGGCGGTCGGCACCGACCGTGCCCTGGCCGGACAGCACGTAGACCAGCGCGTTGAAGTCGCGGCGCCACGGCAGGCGGACCTGCGTGCCGGGGGAGAGGGTCGCGTGCAGCATCGCCATCGGCGTGTAGGTCGAGCCGGGGCCGGCGTGGCCGTCGACGTCGCCCGCGATCACGCGCAGCAGCGCGCCGCCGTCGGCCGTGCTGACCAGCGCCGACTCGCTCCCGCGCAGGTCCTGGTACTTCGGCTCCAGCCACTTGTCGGCCTTCGGGAGGTTCACCCAGAGCTGGAGCCCGTGGAACAGGCCGCCGCTCGCGACGAGGGCCTCCGGCGGGCGCTCGATGTGCAGCAGGCCGCCGCCCGCGGTCATCCACTGCGTGTCGCCGTTGGTGATCGACCCGCCGCCGCCGTGGCTGTCCTGGTGCTCGAACTCGCCGTCCATGATGTAGGTGACGGTCTCGAAGCCGCGGTGCGGGTGCCACGAGGTGCCCTTGGGCTCGCCCGGCGCGTACTCGACCTCACCCATCTGGTCCATCATCAGGAACGGGTCGAGATCGCGGAGCTCGATGCCCGCGAAGGCCCGCCGCACGGGGAAGCCCTCGCCCTCGAAGCCGGTGGGTGCGGTGGTGACCGACCGGACCGGGCGGTCGACGGCCGTGGCGTCCGGCTCGGTGACGCGCGGCAGGACGGTGATGTCGGGGACGGTGACGGCGGGCATCGGGACCTCCGGTGGTGCGGTTGTTGCTCGTGCAAACACTAGGGCCGTGGCCCGTGTTCCCGATACTGGCCCCATGGCACTGCGCATCGTCGACGGGCACAACGACCTCCCCTGGGCGCTGAGGAGAACGGGAGAGGTCGACGTCGCCCACCCCCAGCCGCACCTGCACACCGACCTCCCGCGGCTGCGCGCCGGGCGGGTGGGCGCGCAGTTCTGGTCGGTCTACGTGCCCTGCTCCTACACCGGCGACGCGGCCGTCACCGCTGTGCTGGAGCAGGTCGACCTGGTGCACCGGCTCGTCGCGCGGTATCCCGACCACCTCGCCGCGGCCACCACCGCCGACGACGTGGCCGCGGCGACGGCCTCCGGGCGGGTCGCCTCGCTGCTCGGCGCCGAGGGCGGGCACTGCATCGGCGGCTCGCTCGGGGTGCTGCGGATGCTGCGCCGCCTGGGTGTCCGCTACCTCACGCTCACCCACAACCTCAACGTCGAGTGGGCCGACTCGGCCACCGACGAGCCCGGCTGCGGCGGCCTGTCGCCGTTCGGCCGCGAGGTCGTGGCGGAGATGAACCGGATCGGGATGGTCGTCGACCTCTCCCACGTCGCCGACACCACCATGCGCGACGCGCTGGCGACGACGACCGCGCCCGTCCTGTTCACCCACTCCTCGTGCCGCGCGGTCATCGACCACCCCCGCAACGTCCCCGACGACGTGCTCGGCGCGCTGCGCGCCAACGGAGGCGTCGCGATGGTGACGTTCGTGCCGCGGTTCGTCTCGGGGGCGGTGGCCGCCTGGGACGAGCGCCTCGCCGGCGCGATGACCGCCGCCGGCCTGGAGCACCGCGACCTGCGCGCCCGCGACGCCTTCGCCGCCACCTGGGACGGGCCGCCGCCCCCGCGCGCGACGATGGACGACGTCCTCGCGCACCTCGACCACGCCCGGGAGGCGGCGGGGATCGACCACATCGGCATCGGCGGCGACTACGACGGGTGCCCCGAGCTGCCCGCGGGGCTCGAGGACGTGTCCTGCTACCCGGCCCTGTTCGACGCGCTGGGCGACCGCGGCTGGAGCGCGGCCGACCGCGCGAAGCTGGCGGGGGAGAACGCGCTCAGGGTGCTGCGCGCGGCCGACGACGCGGGCAGACTGCCGGCATGACCACCCCGCACACCGTCGTGCTCGAGAAGTACTCGTTCCTGGAGGGCCCGCGCTGGCGCGAGGACCGGATCTGGGTGTCGGACTTCTACACCCACCGCGTCCTGTCCGCCCGCGAGGACGGCTCGGACCTGCGGGTCGAGGCGGAGGTGCCGAACCAGCCCTCCGGCCTGGGCTGGCTGCCCGACGGGCGGCTGCTCATCGTGTCGATGCGCGACAGGAGGGTGCTGCGCCGGGAGGCCTCGGGCGAGCTCGTCACCCACGCCGACCTCTCCGAGCACGCCACCGGCCACCTCAACGACATGGTCGTCGACGCCGACGGGCGCGCGTTCGTCGGCAACTTCGGCTTCGACCTCATGTCCGGCGCACCGGTGCGTACGGCGTCGCTGGTGCGGGTCGACCCGGACGGCACCTCCACCGTGGTGGCCACCGACCTCAGCTTCCCCAACGGCGCCGCGTTCATCGACGGCGAGCTCGTCGTCGCCGAGACCCTGGGCAACCGGATCAGCGGCTTCCCCGTCGACGCCGACGGCTCGCTGGGCGCCCGCCGCGACTGGGCGTCCTTCGGGCCGCACCCGGCCTCGACCGAGGTGCCGGAGGTGCTCGGTGCGCTCGCGGTGGCGCCCGACGGGATGTGCGCCGACGCCGAGGGCGCGGTGTGGGCGGCCGACGCCCTGGGCAACCGGGCGGTGCGGGTCCGGCCGCGCGGTGACGTCGTCGAGTCGGTCGACGTCGGCACCGGCGTCTACGCCTGCGCCCTGGGCGGCGCCGACGGCCGCACCCTGTTCCTGTGCACCGCGCCCGGGTTCGCCGAGCACGAGCGGCGCGACACCCGGGAGGCGGCCCTGCTGGCGGTCCGGGTCGACGTCCCGGCCCCGTAGGTGCCGGTCCTCGACGACGCGCAGCGCCGCGCCCGCCTAGCCGCGGCCCCCGTGGCCCGGCTCGCGACGCTGCGCGCCGATGGCACACCGCGGCTCGTGCCGTTCACGTTCGCGCTGGTCGACGGCCTGATCTGCTCGGCCGTCGACGACGTGAAGCCCAAGCGGAGCACCCGCCTGGCCCGCCTCGACGACGTGCGCCGCGACCCGCGCGTCGCCGTGCTCGCCGACCGCTACGACGACGACTGGTCGCAGCTGTGGTGGGTCCGGGTCGACGGCACGGCCGCGGTGCACGAGGACGGTCCGCTGCGCGCCGGGGCGCTGGCCGCGCTGTGCGCGAAGTACCCGCCGTACGCCGCGGCGCCGCCCGAGGGCCCGGTCCTGGTGATCACCCCGGAGCGGTGGGCGGGGTGGACGGCCCAGGCCTGAACGAGTGGCAGTCCTAGGGACGGGCCCCGAGGTACCGCAGCACGGCGTCGGTCGTGGCCTCCGGCGCCTCCAGGTGCGGGGCGTGCGCGCAGTCCAGGACCAGCAGCTCCACCGGCCCGGTCGCGAGGTCGCGCACGGCCTCCACGTGCGCGAGCGTGCCGTAGGGGTCGGTGGTGCCCTGCACGGCCAGCACCGGGCAGGTGATCCCGGGCAGCGCGGGGCGCAGGTCCCACTCGCGGAAGGCGTCGCTGAGCCAGACGTCGTTCCAGTTGCGGAAGGCGACGTCGGGGTCACGGTGGCGTCGGGCCATCCGGGTGCGCAGGTCGCCGCCGTCGAAGGCGTCGCGGGCGGCCCGGACGCCGACGAGCCCGAAGGCCTCGGTGAACACGTGCGGCGCGAGCACCACCAGCCCGCCGACGGGCGCGGACGCGGCGTGCAGCAGCGCGATCGACGCCCCGTCGCTGTGCCCGACGAGCACCGGGTCGGCCAGGCCGAGCGCCTCCCGCAGCGCGGGCACCACGACGGCGGCCTCCTCGTGCATGAAGCCCACCTCGCGCGGGGCGGGCGGCGGGTCGGACCAGCCGTGCCCGAGCCGGGACCAGGCGACGGTGCGGCGCCCGGTGGCCTGCGCGACGCGCCGGTGCCAGCCGCGCCACAGCGCGACCGAGCCGAGGCCCTCGTGCAGGAACAGCAGGGGGGCCAGGGAGGGGGAACCGGGGACGTCGTCGAACTCGACACGCCCGCCGGGCACGGCGACGGTGGGGAGGTCGGACACCGCCCGAACGTAGCCGACGGGCCCGTCAGCCCGGCGGTGCGACGTCCGCGGCCAGGCGGGCCGGCGCGACGGTCCGGTAGGCGTCGGTGACGATCTCCGCGATCTCGTCCCAGTCGGGGCCGGCAGGGGTGCCGGGCTCGCCGTCGAGCCACGCCCCGACCCAGCCGCGCCCCCCGACGTAGGGCGGGTGGAAGTAGCGCTGCGGCGCCGCGGCCACCAGCTCCTCCTGCGCGCCGGGCGGCGCGGCGCACCAGAAGGCGACGCGGTCGTCGTGGTGGTGGTCGGCGTAGGACACGAAGGTGCGTCCGCGGCGCGTCGCCGGGACGAACCACGTCGGCTCACCGTGGCTGAGCTTCTCGCCCACCTCCGGCAGGGCGGTGCACAGCGCGCGCACGCGGTCGAGGACATCGTTCACGGCGCCCAGCATCGCACCGCCCCCGCCGCGGCCCTACGATGCGGCCCGTGGAGCGCCCGGACGATCTCTGCGCCGAGGTCGTGGACCACCTGCCCGTCGGGGTGTTCGCGCTCGACGCCGACGACGTGGTGCGGGTCTGGAACCGCCGCGCCGCGCTGCTCACCGGCTGGTCCGCGCAGCGTGTGCTGGGCACTCGGCTCACCGACGCCCCGCTCGACGGTCCCACGATCTCCCGTGTCGTCGACGAGCTGCGCGCGGGCCGCCCGTTCACCGGCCGCTTCCCGGCCCTGGACGCCGCCGGCCCCACGCTCTACTTCCGCGCCGTGCCCGCCGCCGGGCCGGGGGCCGCGGTGGTCGGCGTGCTGCAGGACGTCGTCGACAGCCGCGCGGGCGACGAGGCGTTCGCGCTGCTCGACGCGCTGTGGGAGAGCGCGCCGGTCGGCCTGGCCTACTTCGACACCGCGCTGCGCTACCGCCGCGTCAACGGGGCCGTGCTCGACATCGACGGGGGCACCGCCGACCAGCGGCTCGGGCAGACCCTCGAGGAGGTGCACGGCGCGGTCGGCGCCACCATCGCCGACGGCCTGCGCGCGGTGCTGGCCGACGGGCGGGCACGGCCGTCGGTGCCGATCCGGGGGCGGCTGTGGCACGGGGCCGGGCCGCCGCAGGAGTGGCGGATGAGCCTGTACCCGGTGCACGCGCCCGACGGGGAGCTGACCGGCTGCGGGGTCGTGATCGTCGATGTCACCGCCGCGGAGCGCGACCGCCGCGAGCTGGCCCGCGTCGCCGCCCAGCGCGAGCTCGCGCTGAACCGCTACCAGAGCCTGGTCGAGGCCACGAGCGCCGCCGTGTGGGTCCGGGAGGCCGACGGCAGCGCCCAGCGCGACGCCCCCGCGCTGCGCGCGATCACCGGCCAGTCCGTCCTGCAGATGCGCGGGTGGGGCTTCCTCGACGCCGTGCACCCCGACCACCGCGACGCCTCGCGCACGGCCTGGACCCGCGCCGTCGCCGCCGACCCCGCCGTGGTGTTCTCCCACGTCCACCGGCTGCGCACGGCCGCGGGCGACCACCGCTGGTTCCGCACGCGCGCAGCCCCGGTGCGCAGCGAGGGCGGGGTCGTGCAGTGGGTGGGCACCGAGACCGACATCGACGACGCCGTGCGGGCGCGCGACCGCCTCGACCTGCTCGCCCGCGCCACGCTGGCCCTGGGCACCGCCACCGAGCCCGACGGCGAGCTCGCCGCCCTGGCCGACGTCCTGGTGCCCGAGTTCGCCGACGTGTGCCGCGTGTACCTGGTCGATCCGCAGCGCCCCGGCGCCCGCGGCGTCACCGGCCGGCGCGCGCTGTCGCGCACCGCGCCGGGCCTGCCGGAGCCGCCGGCGGCCGACCCCCGCTTCCTGTTCGACGCCCGCCACCCCGTCACCCGGTGCGTGCGCGACGCCACGCCGGTGCTCGACGAGGTGGCGGCGTCCGCGACCGGCCCCGAGGTGGAGGCCTGGGCGGCCGGGGCCGGGGCGCACTCGGTACTGGTGGCGCCGGTGCTGTCGGGCGGCGTCGTCGTCGCGGCCCTGCTGTTCCTGGGCGCCGGCGACCGCCCCCGCTACACCGCCGACGACCTGGCGCTGGTCGCCGAGATCGGTACCCGCGCCTCAGCGGCCGTGGAGAAGGCGACGGAGTACCAGCAGAGCCGGCAGGTCGCGGTGGCGCTGCAGAGCGCGATGCTCACCGAGCCGCCCGAGGTGCCCGGCCTGGAGATCCGGGCGCGCTACCTCCCCGCCGCCGCCAACCTCGCCGTCGGGGGCGACTGGTTCGACGCGTTCGGCCTGCCCGGGGGCGACCTCGCCGTCGGCGTCGGCGACGTCGAGGGCCACGACCTCCCGGCCGCGGCGACCATGGGCCAGCTGCGGTCGATGCTGCGCGCGCTCGCCGACGGCGCGCATCCGCCGTCGGTGGCGGTGGCGGCGCTCGACCGGGTCGCGACCCGCCTCGCCGTCACCCGGTTCACGACGCTCGTGCACGGCCACGTCGCCCGCCGCCCGGACGGCGGCGCGGTGTTCCGGTGGTCCAACGCCGGGCACCCGCAGCCGGTGCTGGTGCCCGCGGGCGGCGAGCCCGGGTTCCTGTCCGGCGACGTCGGGACCGTGCTGGGCGTCGCTCCCGACGCGCCGCGCGGCGACTCCGAGGTCGCGCTCCCGCCCGGCGCCACCCTGCTGCTCTACACCGACGGCCTCGTCGAGCGGCGCCGCGACCCCGACGACCGCGCGGGCACCGAGCTGCTCGCCCTGGTGCGCGCACACGCCCACCGTCCGCTCGGCGAGTTCTGCGACCACCTCGTCCGCGACACCGCCGCCGACACCGACGACGACATCGTCGTGCTGGCGGTGCGGGTCTCGTGACCGCGCCCCTCGACGGGCTGGTCGCGCGGGCCCTGGCGCTCGTGCCGGCCGACGGCCGCGCCGTCCTGGGTCTCGTGGGGAGCCCGGCCGCGGGCAAGTCGACGCTCGTGACGGCCCTGCTCGCCGCGCTGCGGGCCGAGCTGGGCGCCGACGCCGTCGCGCACGTCCCGATGGACGGGTTCCACCTCGCCGACGTCGAGCTCGCGCGGCTGGGCCGGTCGGGCCGCAAGGGCGCCCCCGACACCTTCGACGCCGGCGGCTACCTCGCGCTGCTGCGCCGGATCCGGGCGCGCACCGAGGACGTCGTCTACGCGCCGCAGTTCGAGCGCGACCTCGAGCAGCCCGTCGCCGGGGCGATCCCGGTGCCCCGCGCCGCGCGCCTGGTGCTGACCGAGGGCAACTACCTGCTCCTCGACGCCCCGATCTGGCGCGAGGTGGCCGCGGAGCTCGATGAGGCGTGGTTCTGCGCCGTGGACGACGACGCCGTGCGCCGCCAGCGGCTCCTCGCGCGGCACGTCGAGTTCGGCAAGTCGCCCGAGGGGGCGGCGGCGTGGGTGGCGGCCGTCGACGACCCGAACACGGCGCTGGTGGAGGCGTCGCGGGGGCGGGCGGACCTGGTGGTGTCCGTCTCCTGAGACCGCGGGCTCAGCCGTGGTGCGCGGCCCGGTGCCCGGCCAGGACGTCGAGGCCGAAGTCGGCCTCGGGGTCGCGCCACACGGAATGGGCGTGGTTGGCGCCGCGCTGTGTGTTGTCCCACTCCAGCAGCAGCCGCGGGCCCTGCAGGCGGTAGTAGTGCGGCTCGCCGGGCGCGGTGCTGCCGGCCCAGGCGAGGTGGACGGCGTCGAGCGCGGCGTCGTCGGCGTAGCGGGGGAGCGGCGACAGGCCCTCGGGCACGCGGTCGAGGTAGCTCGCCACCAGCGTCCGCAGCACCTCGCGCTGCCCGGCGTCGAAGGCCGACGCGGGCACGCCCTTCGGCTCGTCGGTGAGCGCCACGGCGGCGTGGTCGGTGTCGTCGAGACCGGCGGCGTCGTCGATGCCGTCGCTCATGGCCTGCAGCCGGGCCTGCTCGGCCGGGTCGGGGAACGGCCCGCGCCACACCCCGGCCAGCGGGACGACCCGGTCGCCCGGGGCCACGCGGGTGCGGTTGGCGCCGACGATGTCGGACGGTGCGCGCGGCAGCAGCACCGCGCGGGCGGCGAGGTCGGCGGGCAGCGAGCGGACGAGGTCGCGCGCGAGGTCCTCGACGGCGCCGAGCGGGCGCAGCGACGCGCCCCCGAGCAGCGGGGACGTGGCCGGGTCGGCGTCGAGGAACAGCGGGGTCGTGGCGACCACCCGCCCGTCGACCACGAGCACGTTGACCGAGACGTGGTGCCCGCCGAACCGCCACCCCCACGGCGCCGCGCCGCCGGGCTCGCCGAACACGCGCAGGTAGTACATGCCGGGGTCGCGGCCGCGCTCGCGGGAGAACGTCGCGGCGAAGCCCTCCGTGCGGTCGAGCACGTTCTCCAGGCCCATGACCACGGCGAGGGTCGTGTAGGCGGCCTCGGACAGCCCGCTCGCGAGCAGCGTCATCGCCCGGCGCTGCTGGGCCGGGCGCTGGTCGTGGACCGTCAGCCCGCCGTGGTCGGTGGGTGTGTAGAACCAGCGCAGCCGCTCGGCGTCCTCGGGCCCCGGACCCGGGACGGCGCCGGTGGCGACGGCCCGCTGCGCCGGATCGAGGCTGTCGAGCCAGGCGGCGGCGGCGGTGGCGGAGCGCTCGGCGACGTCACGGGCGGGATCGGCGGTGACCACGGGGGGACCCTACGTCGGATCCGCCGGGTTCAGGGCCGGGGGCGGCCCGCCCCGATGCGACATCCGATCTCCTCGGGCGCCAGGCCGGTGAGGTCGGCGATGAGGGAGCGGGCCGCGTCCTCGGCGCCGGTCATCGTCAGCACCGTGGTGGCCGCCTCGATCTCCGGGACGTAGAGCACGATCCGCCGGTCCGACGGCCAGGCCAGGACCTCGAAGGTGCGTACGGGCGGCGCGGCGTCCACACGGGTCACGGTAGCCCGGCGGCGGCGCTGGGACACGGGTCTGCGGCCGGTGGTGGGTGCGGGTGCGTTCCGCGGAACGCGATGCGCCGCGCAGGGGACGCGCCGTCAGCCGCAGGGCGTGATGCTGCAGTCCTGGCTCGTGGTCGGGGGAGGGGCGGGGTCGTCCTCGCCGAACAGCAGGCCCTCACCCCCCCCGTCCCGGTCGGGCTCCTGGGTCGTGGCCGGGTCGCCGGGCTGTGCCGGCCGCGGGTCCTGGGGAGCCTCCGCCGATGGCGGGACCTCCGGGGTGGGCTCGACGACGGGCTCGGGCGTGGGGGTCGGGGTGGGCGTGGCCTCCGGGTCGACGCCGGGGGGCGCGTCCGAGGCGGCCTCGCCGATGGGGCGGTAGGGCGCGAACGTCTCCACCGGCGCCGCCTCCAGCGCCTCGCCCATGAACTCCTGCCACACCTCGCCGGGCAGCGTCTTCCCGCTGATCGGCTCGCCGCCCGCCGTCCGGATCGGGGTGTTCATGTCGGTGCCGACCCACACCGACGTCGACAGCGACGGCGTGAACCCGGCCATCCAGGCGTCGTTGTTCTCCCCGTCGAAGTGCGACTGGACGGTGCCGGTCTTCGCCGCCACCGGGCGCCCGTCGGGCAGCGTCAGCCCGTCCTGGTCTGCGACCTCCAGCATCGACTCGACGACGTTGCGCGCCACCCGCTCGGGGAACCGGCGCTCGCCCTCGGTGGCCGCGGCGAACAGCACGCGCCCGTCGGCCGTGACGACCTCGCTGACCAGGTGCGGCTGGTGCCACACCCCGCCCCCCGCGATCGTGGCGTAGGCCGAGGCGAGCTCGAGCGCGCTGATCTCCTTGTTGCCCAGCGCGATGCCCTCGTTGGGGTCGTCGAGCGGCGCGGTGATCCCGGCGGCGCGCGCGGCCGCGGCGACGTTCTCCGGCCCGACCTGCTTGGCCAGGCTGTTGAACACCACGTTGTTGGAGACGGTCATGGCCTGCTTGAGGTCGCAACGGTCGCAGTCGGCGCCCTCGGCGTTGCGCAGCCCGGGCACCTCCTCGCCGTCGAAGGTCTCCCCGAGACCGATCGGCGGGTCCTGCTGCAGCCCGGCGAGGACGACGAACGGCTTGAACGTCGACCCGGCCAGGCGCTGCACCCGGGCGTAGTCCAGGCCCAGGCCGTTGTCACCGCCGTAGTAGGCGAGGATCCCGCCGGTCTGCGGGTCGACCGCGACCATCGCGCTGCGCAGGTCCTCCGGCTGCCCCTCCAGCGCCGCGTGGGCGGCGTCGACGGCCTGCTGCTGGCGCTCGGGGTCGATCGTCGTGGTGATCCGCAGGCCCTCCTGGGCGAGGTCCTCGGACGTGATGCCCAGCGCGTCGAGTTCCGCGGTCACGGCGGTGACGACGTGCCCGTTGGCGTCGGCGGGGACCCCCGCCTGCCCGCGGCGCGGCTCGACGGTCGCCGGGAACAGGGCGTCGGCGCGCTCCTGCGGGTCCAGCCAGCCCTGCGCCACCATCCCGTCGAGGACGAAGTCCCAGCGCTCGGCGGCGCGCTCCGGGTTGCGCGCCGGGTCCCACCGCGACGGCGACTGGATGACGCCGGCCAGCAGGGCGCCCTCGCTCGCGTCGAGCAGTTGCACCGGCTTGCCGAAGTAGGCCTGGCTCGCCGACTGGATGCCGTAGGTGCCGCGGCCGAAGTAGATCGCGTTGAGGTAGTCGCCGAGGATCTCGTCCTTGGTGCGCTCCTGGGAGATCTTGACGGCGAGCACGACCTCCTTGTACTTGCGCCACAGCGAGTACTCGTCCCCGACCAGCGCGTTCTTCACGTACTGCTGCGTGATCGTCGACCCGCCGCCCGAACCGCCCTGGACCTGGTTCCAGACGGCGCGCAGGATGCCGGTGAGGTCGAAGCCGGGGTTGGAGTAGAACGTGCGGTCCTCGGCGGCGAGCACGGCGTTCCGGACGTGCTGCGGCACGTCCTGCACCGACACCGCGATCCGGTTGCCCTCCTCGGGCACCAGGCGGGTGAGCCGGCTGCCGTCGGCGTAGGACACCAGCGCGACCTGGTTGGTCACGGCGTCGGCCGGGCTGGGCACGGAGAAGAACACCCACCCGAGCCCGAAGGCGAGCAGCGGGCCGAGCAGCACGGCGGCGAGCCCGGCCAGCGCCGTGCGGCGGACGAGGCGCAGCCGCTGCGCGCGGCGCTCCTCCGGGGTGGCGGGCCTGCGGTGCTGCGAGCCGCCCCCGCGGCGCGTCAGCCGGCCGAGCAGCGCCCCCGCGCGGCCCGGTGCGGCCCGCCGGCGACCGGGGCCGTCGGCACGGGCGGGGTCCTGCGCGGCGGCGCGGCGGCGGGTCGGCGGCTGCCACCAGCCGACCTCGGAGCCCGCGGCCCGGCGGCGCCCGCCCGGCCGCCGCCGGGGGGAGACGACGGTGTGCGCTCCCGACACCGCCCACCTCCGCCCGCCATCGCGCTCGTCCGTCACCGCTCCGGTGCGCCGGAGGGTCCATCCCCCCAACGGGTCACCTCCCGCGCGCGGTGCGGGCGGCGTGCGGAGATCACCCGATGAGGGGACGCGTGTCGCGCCCCGTACCGGTGACGCGCCGCTCCCCGGCGACCGTGCGTGAGCGCGTTGCGCCGTCCGGCCCAGTGGTCGTGCGCGTTGCGTCAGGCACGGGAACGGCCGGAACCGGTCGCCCGGGGGGCGATCGTGGTGCGCGGCGGGTCGTTCGCCGACGGCCGGACAGCGCGGCGTCGAAGGCGGCGGCGGAGCGGGCGCGTCACGGCGCAGGTCGTGCAGCGCCGCCACCGCGAGCCCGTTCAGGGGCCGCTCCGGCGGGGCGACGAGTCGCGGTGGACTACCGGCTGGGGCTCACGGCGGGCTGGCCCGGGACGGGGGTCGACGTCAAGCGCGCGCTGGCCTGGGTGCACGCCCACATCGCCGATCACGGGGGCGACCCGGCGTTCGTCGCGATCAGCGGCGGTTCGGCAGACGGGCACCCGGCGTCGCCGGCGGCGGTCACCGCGGGCGACCCGGCGCTGCAGCCGGGCTTCGAGGACGCCGACACCTCCGTCGTCGCGGCCGTGCCGGTCTACGGCGTGCACGCCTTCTCCGTCGACGAGCACGGCCTGCACGGCACCGTCGAGCGCGCGATCACCGGCACCCGCTTCGCCGACGACACCGAGCGCCGGCTCAGCGCCTCGCCGCTGCACCGGTTCCTCTCGGCCGTGCACGCGCGCCGGCCCGTCGCGGAGCGCTCCGCAGCGCGGTAGAGCGCGAGTGGATTGCGCACAATGGACTATGGCGCCGGGCGCCCCGAGCACGCATGCTGGTCGCGCGACCCGGGGCCGGTCGCGCCGGTCGGGGTCGGGAGTGCGGCGTGCTGGTGTGGGTGCTGGGCGCTGCCCTCCTGTGGATGGCCGCGGCGGTCCTGGTGGCGGCGGTGCTGGGCGCGGTGATCTCCCGCGCCGACCACGAGGACCCCGCCGTCGACGTCGCCCGGATGCGCGTCCCGGCGCGCCCCACGCTCACGCCGGTCTGCGACTGCCCCCTGCACTCGGTGGCCTGAGCACGCGGCTCAGGTCAGCAGCGCGGCCATCCGCTCGCGCAGCGCCGTGGCCGCCGAGTAGGGCCGCACCATCACCGTGAGCTCGGTGAGCACGCCGTCGACGGTGCGCAGGATGTCGACGCCCTGCAGCGCGCGGTCGCCCACGCGGGCGGTGAAGACGAGCACGCCGCCGTCGTCGCCGTCGGCGTAGGCACCGGTGTAGGAGAAGTCCTCGAACACCGTGACGACGGCGCGCAGGATCGCCCGCAACGCCTCCCGCCCCTCGTAGGGCTTGTGGACGACGGGGGAGTGGAAGACGGCGTCGGGCGCGAACAGCGCCACCGCCGCGTCGACGTCACCGGAGTGGACGGCGTCGCGGAAGGCCGAGACGGGATCGCTCATCCCGCCATCGTGCCCGGTGCCCCCGACATCTCCGGCGCCAGTGCCCCGGCCAGCAGCTCGTAGGAGCGCAGGCGGTCGGCGCCGTCGTGGGCGCCGGTGACGACCATGAGCTCGTCGACGCCGGTGCGCTCGACCAGCGCGCGCACGCCGTCGCGCACGGTGTCGGGCGCGCCGATGATCTGGCCGGCGAGCCGGTCCTCGACGAACGCCTGCTCCTGGTCGGAGTACGGGTACGCGGCGGCCTCCTCCGGCGTCGGCACGAGCCCGGGGTCGCCCTGGCGCAGCCGCAGGAACTGCAGCGCGCCCGGCATCGCGAGCCGGTGGGCCTCGGCGTCGGTGTCGGCGGCCAGCACGGAGGCGGCGATCAGCGCGTAGGGCTGCTCGAGGACGCCGGGCCGGAACGTCTCGCGGTAGAGCGCGAGGGCGGCGTCGGTGTTCTCGCCGCTGAAGTGGTGGGCGAAGGCGAAGGGCAGGCCGAGCAGGCCCGCGACCTGCGCGCTGTAGCCGCTGGAGCCCAGCAGCCACATCGCCGGCCGCTGCCCGTGCGCGGGCACGGCCACGACGGGGCCCTCACCGCGGAAGTAGGAGGCGAGCTCGCTGAGCGCCTCCGGGAAGTCGTCGGCGCCGAGCGCGCCGGTGCCGCGGCGCAGGGCCCGCGCCGTGCGCTGGTCGGTGCCGGGGGCGCGGCCGATGCCGAGGTCGATGCGGCCCGGGTGCAGCGCCTCCAGCGTGCCGAACTGCTCGGCGATCACCAGCGGCTGGTGGTTGGGCAGCATCACCCCGCCCGAGCCCACGCGGATCGTCGAGGACGCCGCGGCGAGGTGGGCGATGAGCACCGCGGGCGACGAGCTGGCGATGCCCGGCATGCCGTGGTGCTCGGCCACCCAGTAGCGGAGGAAGCCGAGCTCCTCGACGCGCCGCACGAGCGCCGTGCTGGCGCGCAGCGCGGCGGTGGGGGTCGAGCCGGAGCCGACGGGGACGAGGTCGAGAACGGAGAGAGGCACCACACACGGGTCAACCCACGGGGCCCGGACCTTCTTCCCGCAGGACCGTTCGGCGCAGTGCCGTCTGCACGCGGTGTGCGCCCGGACACGGGCCGTGAACAGCGCTGATCGCGAACGGACTACGGATCCTGCGAGGAACAGTAGGCCGACCGGTTGTCTCGCGCTTGGTGTGAATGGTCTACAACGGAAGCGGGTCCGTGTGCCGCGTACCGGCCGCCGGAAAGGCGTGGAACAATTCCCGACTCCGGAAGGGAACCCGTTTGGTCACGATCCACACCGTCCTCCGGGAACTGCTGCAGATTCCCGGTGCGACGTACGCCTGCGCCGCCGCGCGGACGGGCGACGAGCTGCTCGCCGAGACGGGCGCGGAGCCCGTCGACCCGGCCGTCGTCGTGCGCTGGGCGCGGTCGGCCGCCGACTTCCTCGCCGCCGCCGACGACGAGCTCGACGACCTGATGGTCACCTCCCGCCGGTCCTACCGGCTCGTGCGCCCGGTCGACGCCCCCGGGCTCGGTCCGCTGCTGCTGGTCCTGTGCCTGGACCGCGCGCGGGCCAACCTGGCCGTCGCCCGGCGCGAGCTCGCGCAGGTCCGGCTCGAGGACGGCCCGCCCGCCCAGGGGGCTCCACCAGCGCAGGCACCCGCACCTGCGGCGATGCCGCAGTCCCCGCCGCCGACGGCGCGAGCGCCGCTCCCGCGCCGCGTGCCGTCGGCCATCCCACCGGCGCCGTCGCGCGCACCGCAGGTGCGGACGCGCTGGCCGGCGCTGGCTTCGCCCGGGACGTCGTCGCTCTCCGTGCCCGCCGCACGGGCCACCGTGCCGCAGCCGCGCGGGGGTGCCGTCCTCCCCGTGCCGCGGGCGGGGACCCCGCCCCGGCCGGAGCCACCCGTTCCGCACGAGGTGGGGCCGCCCGCGGCGCCCGCACCCCGCTGGGCCGACGACGTGGGCACGATGCGCCGACTCCTGGCGGGCCTGCGATCGATGCGGTGACGGTCCGTCACGGATCATTTCCGACAATCGCGAAAAGGGGGACCGCGGTGCGCCCGGAAATGTCGGCGCGCTACGGTCGGGGGACCCTGACGGGTAACGGTCGCAAACCCCCGTGTCGACCGGATTCTGGTTTCCTGGAGGCTCGGCAATGAACGTTGAACACTCGCTCGACATGGTCGCGAACATCAAGGGCGCCTTCGCCGCCGCCATCGTCGACTACGACAGCGGCATGACCCTCGGCTCGCGCGGCGGCAGCCCCGAGTTCGACCTGGACGTCGCCGCACCGGGCAACAGCGAGGTCGTCCGGACCAAGCTCGAGGTCATGGAGAAGCTGGGCCTGCGCGAGGGCATCGAGGACATCCTCATCACCCTCGACACGCAGTACCACCTCATCCGCCCGATCCACGGCAACAACGAGGAGAAGCTGTTCTTCTACCTCGTGCTCAACCGCGCCCAGGCCAACCTGGCCATGGCCCGCCGCGACCTGCGCGTCATCGAGCAGCAGTTCTACATGGCCGCTCCCGGCGTGAAGGCCGGCCGCCCGAGCCCGGGCGACCAGGCGTTCTTCCCGGCCAACGCCGGGCGCTGAGCACTCCGAACGGGATGTGGTGAGGTCCGTAGGCGTCCTGATGGCCCGGCACCGCCACATCGTGAACGTCCGCACCGACGGCCTGCGGGCCGTGCTCGGCCCGCTGCTGCGGGACCGCCGGGTGCGCAGTGCCGTGCTCGTCGACGTCGACAGCGGCATGTTGCTGGACGGCTGCTCCGCCGACCTGGAGCTCCCCGAGCTCGAAGTGCTCGGTGCCGGTCACGCCGACCTCGTCCGCACCGCCCTCGCCGGTGCGGACGGGTCGGGTCCGGCGTGCGAGCTGGTCCTCACCCGCGGTGACGGGCACCACCACGTCCTGCGCACCGTGCCCGACCCGCACGGCGACCGCCTCGCGCTGGCGGTCGTCGTGTCGGGCGGGCGCCTCGCCGTGGAACGGACCCGCCGCCGCCTCGGTGTCGTCTCGGCCCCGGCGCTGACGGCCGGGCCGTCGATGACGCGGCGGCCGGACGCGGCCGGGTGGTCGCTGCCGGTCGGGCCCGTGCCCGTGCCCGTCGCTGCTGCGGCGGGCCCCGCTGCGGCCGGCCTCGCCGGGCCCGCCCCGGCGACGGCTCCGGCCGCTCCGGCGCCCTGGCCGGGCTCCGGTTCCGGAGGTCCCGGCGCCGGACCCGACGGATCCCAGGTGGGCAGCGGGCGGGCCGACGGTGGCCGGGTCGACGCGGCCCTGCTGACGCTCGGCGGGTTCGCCCGGCCGGCGCCGGACCCCGGCACGCTGCGGCCCGGCCCGCCCGTCCTGCGGGCGGTGCCGCCGCCCGCGCCCGGTGCGCTGTTCGTGTCGACGGTCCCGTCGCCGCCCGCGCGGCCGCCGGTCCCGCCGGCGCCCCGGTCGCCGCTCGGCCCGCCCGCGGCTCGGCCCGCACCACGGCCCACGCCCCTGCCCCGACCGTCGTCCGCGCCCGTCGTCCCCTCGGTCGGGGCGGACGCCGACCGGCCTCCCGCGCCGCTGTCCGCGCTGGCCCCGGGCCAGCGCCGGGAGGAGCCCGCCGGGGAGCGGTGAGCGCCGGGGCCCGACCGCCCGGCGCCCGGCCGCGGGGGTCGACCCGCCCGCCGTCACCCGTCCGAGCCGTTCGGCGCACCACGCGCCGTGCCGGACGGGCGGTGATGGCCGGGCCCCGCGTCGTGCGGGAGGCTGCTGCGATGGCCGTTCCCGCCACCCGCCTCGCCGCGGACCTGCAGGCGCTGCTGGCGCACGCCGGTGCGCGCACCGTCCGCGTGGTCGACGGGCGAGCGGGCTCCGTGGTCGCGCAGGCGGGCGACGCGGCGTCGGGCCCCGACGACCCGGCCGCGGTGGCCGGTCTGCTGCGCGAGGCCGTGGCGCTGGGGGAGGGCGGGCTCGACGACGTCCTCGTCACCACCGACCGCTCGCTGCACGTCCTGCGCCCGGCCCCGGTCGCCGGGGTGTTCGTGCACCTGCGGCTCGACCTGGGGGCCGACCCGGTCCGTGCGCGCCGGGCCCTGGCCGACCCGGCCCTGCAGGACGCGGTGCGGCGGGCGGTCACGGCCGAGCCCGTCTCGGACCTCACCGCCCCGCTGGAGGTCGTCACCCCTGCAGCCGCGGCTCCGGACGTCTCGGCGGAGACGGTGGCGGTGCCCGCGGTCGCCCCCGCTCCAGCCGCGCCCCCGACGGTCGCCCCGACCGCCGTGCCGTGGCCCGCTGCTCCGTCCGCGGTCGCCGCCACGTTCGGCCGGTCCCCGGCCCTGCCGGCGCGGGTGGCGCCGGAGGCGGTGGGGGAGGAGGGCCCGGTCCTCGCCGAGCCGGTCGGGTCCGGCGCGTCGCAGCCCGGCGCGTCGCAGCCCGGCACGTCGCAGCCCGGCACGTCGCAGCCCGGCACGTCGCAGCCCGGCACGTCGCAGCCCGGCACGTCGCAGCCCGTCGGGCCCGCCCCGGCCGCACCCGTGCCTGCGGTGACGGCCGATCCCACGTCCTCCGGTGGCAGCCTGTTCTCCCCGGTCGCACCGGCGGAGCCCGAGCCTCCCTCCGGCGACGCCGTGGACGTCACCGCCGCCGGGACCACCGGTCGTCGCACCCGCCCCGCCGCACCCGGCCGGCAACCGGCCCTCGCCGTCCTCGCCGCCGACCCGGCCCGCTCCGGTGCCGGCGCCCGTGCCGCCGTCGCCCTGGCCGAGCTGAGCCGGCCCGACGCCCCGCCGGTGGTCCTGCCGCGCCGCCGCTCCACCGGCAGCGTCCGCTCGGTCCCCGCCCCCCGCTCCGGCGGCTCCACGACCGGCCTGCCCGACCGCGCGTGGGCGGAGGACCTCGACACGCTGCGCCGCCTGGCCGACGGCCTGCGCCGCCTGAGCTGACCGGCGCCCGAGCCGGCCGCCACCGGAGCCGACCGGACCCGGGGACGGACCGGGGCCGCGGCGGGAACCCCGTAGCGGCGCACCTCTAGCATCGGGACGACGTCCGCACCACCCCCTGGAGGCCCTCCGTGTCCGCGCCCGCACCCCGTCCCGCCCCCGCTCCCGTCCGGGTGCCGGCCGGGACCACGGCGGGCGCCGCCGTCCGCGAGGCGGGCCTGCCGACGTCCGGGCCGACCGCGATCGTCGGCGTCCGCACCCTGCCCGACGGGGACGGCGAGGGTCAGCTCCGCGACCTCGCCTGGGTTCCCGACGCCGACGTGCAGGTCGAGGCCGTCGCCGCCGACTCCGACGACGGCCGCTCGGTCATCCGGCACTCCGCGGCGCACGTGCTCGCCCAGGCCGTGCAGCAGCTGCGCCCGGACGCGAAGCTGGGGATCGGGCCGCCCGTCGTCGACGGCTTCTACTACGACTTCGACGTCGAGGTCCCCTTCACTCCCGAGGACCTGACCAAGCTCGAGTCGGCGATGAAGAAGATCGTCAAGGCGGGGCAGCGCTTCTCCCGCCGCCGCTACGACTCCCTCGACGACGCCCGCAAGGAGCTCGCCGACGAGCCGTACAAGCTGGAGCTGATCGAGCTCAAGGGCCCCGGTGCCGTCGACATCGACACCAGCGAGGTCATGGAGGTCGGCGGCGCCGAGCTCACCGCCTACGACAACGTGCACGCCCACACCGGCGAGACCGTCTGGTCCGACCTCTGCCGCGGCCCGCACGTGCCGACCACCAGGTTCATCCCGGCCTTCAAGCTCATGCGCAGCGCCGCCGCGTACTGGCGCGGCAGCGAGAAGAACCCGATGCTGCAGCGCATCTACGGCACCGCGTGGGAGTCGACCGAGGCCCTCGACCTGCACCTCGACCGGCTGCTCGAGGCCGAGAAGCGCGACCACCGCCGCCTGGGCTCCGAGCTCGACCTCTTCTCGTTCCCCGACGAGATCGGCTCCGGCCTCCCGGTCTTCCACCCCAAGGGCGGGATCATCCGCCGCGAGATGGAGGACTACGCGCGCCGCCGCCACGAGGAGGCGGGGTACGAGTTCGTCAACACCCCGCACATCACCAAGGGGCAGCTGTTCGAGACCTCGGGCCACCTCGCCTGGTACGCCGACGGCATGTACCCGCCCATGCAGATCGACGCCGAGATCGGCGCCGACGGCGCGGTGCGCAAGCCCGGCCAGGACTACTACCTCAAGCCGATGAACTGCCCGATGCACAACCTGATCTACCGGGCGCGCGGGCGCTCCTACCGCGAGCTGCCGCTGCGGCTGTTCGAGTTCGGGTCGGTGTACCGCTACGAGAAGTCCGGCGTGGTCCACGGCCTCACCCGCGCGCGCGGGTTCACCCAGGACGACGCCCACATCTACTGCAGCCGCGAGCAGATGGGCGGCGAGATCCGGTCGCTGCTGCAGTTCGTCCTCGACCTGCTGCGCGACTACGGCCTCGACGACTTCTACCTGGAGCTCTCCACGCGCGACCCGGAGAAGTCGATCGGTAGCGACGAGGACTGGGAGATGGCCACGGACGCGCTGCGCGAGGCGGCCGAGGCCAGCGGGCTGGAGCTCGTCCTCGACCCGGGCGGCGCCGCCTTCTACGCCCCGAAGATCAGCGTGCAGGCCAAGGACGCGATCGGCCGCACCTGGCAGCTGTCCACGATCCAGGTCGACCTCATGGAGCCCGGCCTGTTCGACCTGGAGTACACCTCCGGCGACGGCACCCGCCAGCAGCCGGTCATGATCCACCGCGCGCTGTTCGGCTCCATCGAGCGCTTCTTCGGCGTGCTGCTCGAGCACTACGCGGGCGCTTTCCCGGCCTGGCTGGCGCCGGTGCAGGTGGCGGCGATCCCGGTCACCGACGAGCAGGTCCCCGCCGTGCGCGAGATCGCCGCGTCCCTGCGGGCGCGGGGCGTGCGCGTCGACGTCGACGCGGGTGACGACCGCATGCAGAAGAAGATCCGCACGCACACCCTGGCCAAGGTGCCGTTCATGCTGCTGGCCGGGGCGCGCGACGTCGAGGCCGGCGCCGTCAGCTTCCGGTTCCGCGACGGCACGCAGGTCAACGGGGTGCCGGTGGCCGACGCCGTCGAGCTGATCACGGGCTGGATCGCGGCGCGCAACAACGCCAACCCCACCGCCGACGCCCTGACCGCCGCCGGTACCGCCGAACCCGCCTAGGATCGGCCCTCATGGGCGAGGGTGCGGACCGGGTGGCGGACGACGGCCCGGCGGGCGGTCCGGACCTCGAGGCGCGCGACGGGATCGGCACGCCCGACGGGTTCCGCCGCCTCTGGACCCCGCACCGGATGGCCTACATCAAGGACGCCGGGGGCACGGGCTGCCCGTTCTGCCGGATCCCCTCGCTGTCCGACAGCGAGGGCCTGGTCGTCGAGCGGGGGAAGCACGTCTACGCCGTGCTCAACCTGCACCCCTACAACCCCGGCCACCTCATGGTGCTGCCCTACCGGCACGTCGCCGAGCTCGAGGACCTCACCGACGAGGAGTCGGGGGAGCTGATGGCGTTCACGCAGGAGGCGCTGCGCACGATGAAGCGGGTGGCGGCGCCGCACGCGTTCAACGTCGGGCTGAACCTGGGCACCGTCGCGGGCGGGTCGCTGGCCGACCACCTGCACCAGCACGTCGTCCCGCGGTGGGGCGGCGACGCGAACTTCATCGCCGTCGTGGGCCAGACCAAGGTCATCCCGCAGCTGCTGAGCGAGACCCGTGACCTGCTGGCCTCCGCATGGGAGCCGCGCGGATAGTCTGGTGGGGCCACCCGGCCCAGCAGCAGGAGCACGATGCTCAACGTCTTCGCACGCGTGCACGTCAACCGCGTCGTCCAGCCCCTCGGACGCTGGCTGGTCGCGCGCGGGGTCACCCCGAACGCGGTCACCGTGATCGGGACGGTCGGCACGGTCGCCGCGGCGCTCTGGTTCCTGCCGCGCGGCGAACTGTTCGTGGGCACCCTCGTCATCTGGTTCTTCGTGATGTTCGACATGATCGACGGCGCGATGGCGCGCGCCCGCGGCCGCAACAGCCCGTTCGGGGCGGTGCTCGACTCCACGTGCGACCGCCTCGCCGACGGCGCACTGTTCGCCGCGCTGGCCTGGTGGGCGCTGGGGACCGGGCAGCAGCGGCTCGTCGGGATCGCGGCGCTGATCTGCCTGGTCGCGGGCTCGCTGGTGTCCTACGTCAAGGCGCGGGCCGAGGGGGCCGGGCTGTCGGCCGACGGCGGGCTCGTCGAGCGCCCCGAGCGGCTGATCCTCGGCCTCGTCGGCAGCGGACTGGAGGGTCTCGGCGTCCCGTACGCGCTGGCGGTGGCCCTGTGGCTGCTCGCGGCGGCGTCCCTGTGGACGTTCGGGCAGCGGATCGTCGCGGTGCACCGCAGCGCGCAGCAGGCCACCCCGGCCGGGCAGGCGTGAGCGTCCGGCCGCGCCTGGTCGACGCCGGCTACGCCGCCGGCTGGGCGGGCGTGCGCCGGGTGCCGGGGCCGCTCGCGCAGTGGCTGTTCCGGCTCGGTGCCGACCGCGCCGTCCGCGGCGACGGGCCCGGCGTCCGGCAGCTGCGCGCCAACCTCGCCCGCCTCGCCCCCGGTGCCGACCTCGACGCGCTCGTCCGGGCCGGTATGCGCAGCTACGCCCGCTACTGGTGCGAGGTCTTCCGGCTGCCCGCGATGGACCTCGCCGACCTGCACCGGCGCACCGACCCGCACGTCCGCGGCGCCGGGCCGTTCCTCGAGGCCCAGGCGAACGGGCGCGGGGTCGTGTTCGCGCTGACCCACAGCGGCAACTGGGACGCCGCCGGCGTCTGGCTCGTCGAGACGCTGCGCGCGCTCGGCCGCGAGCCCGCGTTCACCACGGTCGCGGCGAAGCTGGAGCCGGAGTCGCTGTACCGGCGGTTCGTGGCGTACCGGGAGTCGCTGGGGTTCGAGGTCGTCGCCGCGCAGGACGGCGCCCACGCCTACCGTGCGCTGCACCGGCGGCTGCGCGGCGGCGGGGTCGTCTGCCTGGTCTCCGACCTGGACATGAGCCGCTCCGGCGCCGACGTCGAGCTGTGCGGCGAGCCCGCCCGCGTGCCCGCGGGCGCGGCGCGCCTGGCCGCCGCCACCGGCGCCCTGCTGCTGCCCGCGGTGCCCTCGTTCACCCCCGACGGGTGGGCGCTCGACTTCGCCGCGCCGGTGCCCGTGCCCGACCGCGCGGCCGTCGCGAAGGCGACCCAGGGCGTCGCCGACGCGTTGGGGGCGATGCTCGCGCGGGTGCCCGCCGACTGGCACATGCTGCAACCGATCTGGACCGCGGACCGGCCGTGAGCGGGCTCCGGGTCGGGATGGTCTGCCCCTACTCGCTCGACGTGGCCGGCGGGGTGCAGGCGCACGTCCTGGACCTCGCGCACGCGCTCGTCGCCGCGGGCCACGAGGTCGACGTGCTGGCGCCCGCGTCGCCGGGCACGCCGGTGCCGCCGTTCGTCACCCGTGCCGGGCGGGCGGTGTCGGTGCCCTACAACGGGTCCGTCGCGCGTGTGCGGTTCGGGCCGGTGTCCTACGGGCGGGTCCGGCGGTGGCTGGGGGAGCACTCGTTCGACGTCCTGCACCTGCACGAGCCCACGACCGTCAGCCTGTCGGTGCTGACCCTGCTGGCCGGACAGGGCCCCATCGTCGCCACCTTCCACACCGCCACCGACCGCTCCCGCGCCCTCAGCGCGCTCGGCGGGGTGCTGCGGCCGCTGATGGAGAAGGTGACGGCGCGGATCGCCGTGTCGCCCACGGCCCGCGCGGTGCAGGTGCGCCACCTCGGCGGCGACGCGGTCGAGATCCCCAACGGCGTCGACGTCGCGCGGTTCGCCGACGGCCCGGTGCTGCCGGTGGCGGGGGAGGTCGTCGGGTTCGTCGGGCGGTTCGACGAGCCGCGCAAGGGCATGCCGGTGCTGCTCGACGCCCTCCGCCTGCTCGCCCCCGACCGCCCCGACCTGCGGCTGCTCGTCGTCGGGCGCGGCGACCCCGACGCCCTGCGCCGCGCGGCCGCCCCGTGGGCCGGGCGCCTCGACGTGCTCGGCCCCGTCGACGACGACGTCAAGGCCGCCGCGCTGCGCTCGGTGCGGGTGCTGTGCGCACCGCACCGCGGCGGGGAGAGCTTCGGCATCGTGCTCACCGAGGCGATGGCCGCCGGGGCGCCGGTGGTCGCCGCCGACCTCGACGCGTTCCGCGCCGTCCTCGGGCCCGCGGGCGTGCTGTTCCCGGCCGGCGACGCCGGGGCGCTGGCCCGCACCCTGGCCGGCCTGCTCGACGACGCCCCCCGCCGCGCCGCGCTGTCGGCCGCCGGGCGGGAGCGGGTGGCGGCCTACGACTGGGCGGTCGTCGCGGCCGACGTGGTGCGGGTGTACCGGGCGGCGCTGGCCGCCGACCCGGGGCGGCGGGCGGGATGAGCCCCCGCGAGTCGGGGTCTGGCTGCGACCGTGTCGGGGTCCCGTGACCACGCTCCCGGTCCTGCTCGTGCTGGCGGCGCTCGCATGCGTCGTCGCGCTGGCGGCCGCGCGGGTCCGCCGGTTGCACCGCCTGCACATCCGGGTCGACGCCGCCCGCGCCGGCCTGGACGCGGCGCTGCGCAGGCGGGCGGAGGCGGCGGTGTGCGCGGGCGGCGCGCTGGGGGAGGCCGCGGCCGCCGCGGCCCGCGCGTCGGGCGTCGACGCGGAACGGGAGGCCGTCGAGAACGACCTGGGCCGCCGGCTCGCCGTGCTCGACCGCGCGGCCCTCCCCGAGCCCCTGCGCACCGAGCTCGCCGAGGCCGAGCGGTACGTCGTGCTCGGGCGCAGCGTCTACCACGACGCCGTGCGCGACACCCTCGACCTGCGCTCCCGCCGGCTCGTCCGCTGGCTGCGCCTCGCCGGGACGGCGCCGCTGCCGGCCTACCTCGACATCGCCGTGACCTCTGCCGCGGCCGGGCGCGCCGCTCCGGGCCCTGACGTAGGATCGAGCCACCGTCCAGCCTGAAACCGCACGTCGAGAGGTACCACCGTGTCGTCGCCCGAGCAGTCCGCAGCCGCCACTACGAGCACCGGCGCCCCCGAGCTGGGCACCGCGCGCGTCAAGCGCGGGATGGCCGAGATGCTCAAGGGCGGCGTGATCATGGACGTGGTCGACGCCACGCAGGCGAAGATCGCGGAGGACGCCGGCGCCGTCGCCGTCATGGCGCTGGAGCGCGTGCCCGCCGACATCCGCGCGCAGGGCGGCGTCGCCCGCATGAGCGACCCGGACATGATCCAGGGCATCGTCGACGCCGTCTCGATCCCGGTCATGGCCAAGGCCCGCATCGGGCACTTCGTCGAGGCGCAGGTGCTGCAGTCGCTCGGCGTCGACTACGTCGACGAGTCCGAGGTCCTCACCCCCGCCGACGAGGCGCACCACATCGACAAGTGGGCGTACACGGTGCCCTTCGTCTGCGGCGCCACCAACCTCGGCGAGGCCCTGCGCCGCATCTCCGAGGGTGCGGCGATGATCCGCTCGAAGGGCGAGGCCGGCACCGGAAACGTCGTCGAGGCCACCCGGCACATGCGTTCGATCCGCGGCGAGATCCGCAAGCTCGCCGCGCTCGACGAGGCCGAGCTGTGGGTCGCGGCCAAGGAGCTGCGCGCGCCGGTCGAGCTGGTCCGCGAGGTCGCGGCGGCCGGCAAGCTGCCCGTCGTCCTGTTCACCGCGGGCGGCATCGCCACCCCCGCCGACGCCGCGATGATGATGCAGCTCGGCGCCGAGGGCGTGTTCGTCGGCTCGGGCATCTTCAAGTCGGGCGACCCGGCGCAGCGGGCCGAGGCCATCGTCAAGGCCACCACGTTCTTCGACGACCCCGACGTCATCGCGAAGGTCTCGCGGGGCCTCGGCGAGGCGATGGTCGGCATCAACATCGACCAGCTCCCGCCCGAGCAGCGCTACGCCGGCCGCGGCTGGTGACCCGTTCTCTCACGCTGCGTGCCCCGGACCGGGTGAGGACCCGGCCCGATGGTGTGACGCACCCGTCCGGAGTCACGCACTGCGCCTAACGTCCGCCCCGTCGATGTGACAGATGGGGATAGGGAGACGCATGAGGCGACAGGTGACGGTAGGTGGCCTGGTGGCCCTCGCGCTGCTGAGCGGGTCCGTGGTGGCGCAGGCCGCCCAGTCCGTTCCTCCGGCGGGGGAGTGCGTGGGCGGGGGAGTGGAGGGTCTGGCGCTGGACGAGCCGGACCCGGACGACGCGGACTCGGGGGATGACTCCGGTGACGAGTCGGGTGACGACTCGGGCTCGGACGACGATGCCCCCGCCGACGATGCCCCCGCCGACGGCGCCCCCGCCGACGGCGCCACCGACGAGGCTCCGGCCGACACCGCCGCCCTCCGGCAATTCCCGCCGCTCCGGCCGGCGCCGCCTGCGTGACCGCGGCCGAATCGCTCGGCTGGGGCAGTCCCGCGCTGGCCGACGAGTTCGACGGCCTCCTCGGCGGCGACTGGCGCGTCTACTCCGGCACCGGCTTCGACGGGCAGGGCACCCGCACCGCCGAGGCCCTGAGCGTCTCCGAGGGCGTCCTCACGATCACCGGCGACGCCGAGGGCAACACCGGCGGGATGGCGTGGAGCACCGGCCAGGAGTACGGCCGCTGGGAGGCGCGGGTGCGCACCCCCGCCGGTGACCCGTCGTACAACCCGGTCCTGCTGCTCTGGCCCGACGACCCGGCCGCCGCCGGTCAGGAGATCGACTTCCTCGAGGTCCTCGACCCCACCCGTCAGACCGCCAACGCCTTCGTCCACCCCGGCGGTGGGTCGGCGGCGGAGGCAGGCGAGGTCGCGGTCGACGGCACCGCGTGGCACACCTGGGCCGTCGAGTGGACCCCCACCTCGGTCACC
This sequence comes from Pseudonocardia oceani, assembly GCF_019263585.2. GTDB lineage: Bacteria > Actinomycetota > Actinomycetes > Mycobacteriales > Pseudonocardiaceae > Pseudonocardia > Pseudonocardia oceani. The sequence goes on along the minus strand of NZ_JADQDF010000001.1, from coordinate 6,537,124 downwards.
ACCTACGTCGACGGCACCGAGTGGTGGCGCCTCGACGACCCCGCCCTCCTGCCCTCGGGCCCCATGCACCTGTGCGTCCAGCTCGACTGGTTCCCCACCGCAGGCGCGACGGTCCAGGAGTCCTCGATGCAGGTCGACTGGGTCCGGCAGTACGCCCTCCCGGCCACCCCCGCCGACCCCGGCACCCCCGCGGAGTCGGGCGCCCCGACCGACCCTGCCCCTCCCGCCGACACGGCGACGCCGGCCGACGCGTCTCCCGCCGGCGCGGCCGCACCGGCTGATATCGCCGCCCCCGCCCCCGCCCCCGCCCCCGCCCCCGCCGACGCAGCACGTCAGGCCGGCGCCGCTGCGCCCGCTGACCCGACGGCACCCGCGGACGTGACGGCACCCGCCGATCCGGCACCGGCCGCAGACGCCCCCGCGGCCACCGAGGGCGTCGCCATGACGGAAGGCGTCCGCCTCGCCGAGGGCGCCCCCGACCTCCCCGCCCGCCCCGGCATCGTCGGCCACGCCGTCGCCGCACCTCGCCGCTGACCACCTCAGTCCCCAGCGAGACGCCGGTTCTTCTGCCGCACACGACTCCCACCGGTGGGCGGCGCGCGGAACCGGTGCGCAGCCCCGATCGCCGCCCGAACCGGCGATCGGGGCTCGATGTCGTCCAGGGCTGGGCGGCGACGGCCGGCATCCGCGGTGATCGCCGAGAGTGCGACGTGGCTGTCGCCCGAGGGACCGTAGCGGTGCGGTCCTGGTGATCACCGTCGCGATGATCACCGCCGGCCGCACCTCAGCGCAGTGGGGACGACGGTGGTGTGCGGTAGAACGCGATCACGGACGGAGGGGCGCAGTGCCCGGGCACGTGATCACCGCAGGCCGCACTCCAGCGCAGTGGGGACGACCGTGGTGTGCGGTGGAACGCGATCACTGCCGCGGGGCGCAGTGCCCGGGCGCGTGATCGCCGAGAGTGTGACGTGGTGGTCGTCCGGCCGACCGTGGCTGTGCGGTTCCGACGATCACCGCCGCCGTGATCGCCACCCACCGCACCTCAGCGCAGTGGGAACAACCGTGGCGTGCGACCGACCGCGATCAAGGCCAGCCACCGTCACACGTACTCCATCACCAGCACCGCGCCCGACCCCGCCACCAGCGCCTGGTAGACGTGCGGCCGGTCCCCGGGGAAGCGGGCGTAGTCACCCACCCCCAGCTCCACCTCCTCACCCGCCGGCCCGGCCCGCCACCGACCCGCGGTGACGAGCAGGTGCTCGGTCGTCCCCCGGATGTGGGCGTGCGCCTCCCGCGCCGCACCGGGCTCCGCCGTGATCACGTGCAGGTCGCGCCGCGCCCCGGGCGGACAGGCGGCGAGGAGGGTGCCGGTGAAGGGGGCGTGCTCGGACGGGAGGGCGAGGCCCTCGCCCGCGCGGATCACCCGGACCGGCGACCCGGCCGGGTCGACGAGCCGGCTGAACGGCACGTCGAGCACCACGGCGATCGCCCACAGCGTCTCCACGCTCGGGTTGCCGGTGCCCGACTCGAGCTGCGAGAGCGTCGACTTCGCGATCCCGGCCCGCCGCGCGAGCTCGGTCAGCGACAGGCCCATCCGCTCGCGCTCGCGGCGGAGGGCGGCGGCGATGGCGGCGAGAGGTGCTGTTCGTTCCATCGGTCTCCACGTTCGGGTTGACGAACACCGGTCGGGTGTTCAGCATAAGCGACATGCGTTCGCTGAATCGAACGGACGGTCTGCGCGACGTGCTCGCGCTCGCCTCCGCGGTCGGGGTGGTCGGGGCGTCGTTCGGCGCGCTCGCCGCCGCGGCGGGGATCCCGCTCGGACTGGCGTCGGGGATGTCGCTGCTCGTGTTCGCCGGGGGCTCGCAGTTCCTGGTCGTGAGCGTGGTCGCGGCGGGTGGGAGCCCGGTGGCCGCGGTCGTCGCCGGGTTGCTGATCAACGCCCGGCACCTGCCGTTCGGGCTGGCGATGTCCCCGGTGGTCGGCACCTCCTGGCCCGCGCGGCTGCTCGGCGCGCACGTGCTGATCGACGAGTCCGTCGCGTTCGCCCGCTCCCGCGGCGCCGGCGCCCGCCGCGCGTTCTGGATGTGCGGGATCGCGCTGTTCGTCTTCTGGAACGTCGGCACGCTGGTCGGCGTGCTGGCCGGGGCGGCGGTGCCCGACACCGACGCGTTCGGCATCGACGCCGCCTTCCCCGCCGCGCTGATCGCGCTGCTGGTCCCGGCGCTGCGCGAGGCCGACGCGCGCCGGGTCGGGCTGACGGCCGCTGCGGTCGCGCTCGTCGCCACGCCGTTCCTGCCCCCGGGCCTGCCGGTGCTGGTCGGGCTCCTGGGCCTGGCCGCCGCGGGGAAGGCGCCCGCCGCCACCGGAGGATCCCGATGACCTGGTGCGCCGTCCTCGTCCTCGCCGCGGGCACCTACCTGCTGCGCCTGTCCGGGCTCGTGCTGCGCGAGCGGATGTCGCTGTCCCCGCGCACCGAGCGCCTGCTCGACCTCGGCGCCACCGCCCTGCTCGTCGCGCTGCTGGCCACGGCCGCCCTCACCCAGGACGGCGGCTTCGCCGGCTGGGCGCGCACCGGGGGCGTCGCCGTCGGGGCGCTCGCGGCGTGGCGGCGGGTGCCGTTCGTGCTGGTCGTGGTGCTGGCCGCCGCCACCACCGCGGGCCTGCGGCTCCTCGGGGTGCCGTGACCGCTCCCGTAGGGGAGGCTCGGCGGGTGCACTGTCTGGTGATCGGGGCGACCGGCTACGTCGGCGCCCGGCTCGTGCCCCACCTCCGCTCCGCCGGCCACGCCGTGCGGGTGCTCGTGCGGGACGAGGCCAAGCTCGACCGGCTGCCGTGGGCCGACGACGTCGACCGCGTCGTCGGCGACGTCGCGTCGGCCGCCGAACGCGCCTGCCGCGGTGTCGACGCCGTGTTCTACCTCGTGCACTCCATGGACGGCCCCGGCTACGCCGACCGCGACCGCCGCGCCGCCGAGCAGCTCGCCGCCGCCGCGGGGGCCGCGGGCGTGCGCCGCGTCGTCTACCTCGGCGGTCTCCAGCCGGCCGGTGACGCCAACTCCGAGCACCTGGCCTCCCGCCGCGAGACCGGCGAGGCGTTGCTGGCCGGGCCGGTGCCCGCCGCCGTGCTGCAGGCCGGGATCGTCGTCGGCGCGGGCTCCGCGAGCTTCGAGATGATCCGCCACCTCGCCACGATCTCCCCGGTCCTGCCGCTGCCCGACCGCGCGTGGAACGCCGTGCAGCCCATCGGCATCGACGACGTGCTGCACCACCTCACCGCCTGCCTCGACCTCCCCGACGACGTCAACCGCACCTTCGACATCGGCGGCGCGGAGGTCCTGTCCTTCCGCGAGCTGATGACCGGGTTCGCCACGGCCGCGGGGCGCCTGCGGCCGGTGACGCTCCCGGTGCCGGTGAGCGCGCCGCGGCTGTTCGCCCGGGCGGTGCAGGCGCTGACCCCCGTCGACCGGCACCTGGCCGGTCCGCTACTGGAGTCGATGGCCCACGACCTGATCGTCCGGGACGACCCGCCGGACGGCCCGCCGCCCGGCGGCCCCACCCCCTACGCCGAGGCGGTGCGCCGCGCGCTGGCCGAGGAGGGCGCGGCCGGCCGTGTCGCCACCGACCTGCCCGAGCCCGAGCTCGACAGTGCGCACGTCGAGTCCGTCGACGCTCCCGCGGGCGTGCTGTGGGACGTCATCCGCGGGATCGGCGGGGAGAACGGCTGGTACACCGTGCCCGGGGTGTGGGCGCTGCGCGGCGGGATCGACCGCCTGCTCGGGGGTGTCGGCGCCCGGCGCACGACGCCCGCGCGGCTGGAGAAGGGGGCGGCGCTGGACTGGTGGCGCGTCGAGGAGGTCGACGAGGGCCGCTCGCTCACGCTGCGTGCGGAGACGAAGCTGCCCGGGACGGTGTTCCTGGAGCTGCGCGCCGAGCCCGTCGACGCCCTGACCAGTCGCTACGTGCAGACCGTGCGGTTCCTGCCGGACGGCCTCACCGGGCGCGCCTACTGGTACGCCCAGCTCCCCGCGCACGAGTTCGTGTTCGGCGTAATGGCCCGGACGATCGCCGGGGTGGCGCGCACTACCGCGCGTCGACGGGCACGGCCGGCCTGACCAGCCGCCGGGCCGCGGGCAGCGCCAGCAGCGCCGCGGCCACGGCGACGATCACCGTCAGCACGGCGAGCGGGCGCGTGAAGCCGTCGGCGCCGCCTGCCACCGAGAGCAGCAGCGGCACGCCGAAGCCGAGGTAGGCGCAGGCGTAGAACGTGCCGGTCAGCGCGCCGCGGGCGGTGGGCGAGGCGAGCTCGCCGACCATCGTCAACCCGGCGGCCAGGCACAGCCCGTAGCCGACGCCGAGCAGCAGCGCCACCGGCACGAGCAGCGGCCACGCCCCGGTGGCCACGCCGACCAGCGCCAGCCCGAACCCGGCGGCACCGATGGCGAGGCCGGTGGGCCCGGCGGCGACGTAGCCGATGCGGCGCCCCAGCGGCTGCGCGAACACCCCCGTCAGCAGCGTCACCCCGGCCACGAGCCCGGTGATCGCCACCGCGATCTCCGGCATCGAGGGCGTGAGCAGCAGCGGCAGGACCGTGACCGCGGTGGACGGGAACGTGAACACCCCGATCGCGACGGGCAGCACGACCAGCGCGAACGCCGTTCGCGCGCCGGGCGGGACGCCGAGGTCGACGATCTTGCCGCGGCGGCGGTCGGCGGGCGCGAGCGTCTCCGGGACGCTCGGCAGCAGCACCAGCCCGACGACCATCAGCACGACGTGCACGAGGTAGGGCAGCACCGTCGGCAGCGGCAGCCACTGGGCCATCAGTCCCGACACGAGCGGCCCGATCGCCCAGCCGCCGCCCAGCGCCGCGGTGGTGAGGCGGGCGGCGCGGGCGGAGTCGCCGACGAGCTCGCCGAGCCAGGCCGTGCCGACGCTGAACACCACGCCCGACACCGCGCCCTGCAGGAACCGCCCGACGAACAGCAGCACGACCGACCCGGACGCCCCGAGGAACAGCAGCGAGGTGACGATCGACAGCACCACGAACGGCACGACGACGGGACGCCGCCCGAAGCGGTCCGACGCCGGGCCGGCGAGCAGCAGCGCGGGTACGAGCCCGGCCGCGTAGACGCCGAACGCGCCGGTCAGGGCATCCGACGACAGGCCGAGCAGATCGCGGTAGACCAGCAGCAGCGGCGTCGGGACGTTCGTCCCGAAGGCCACCACGAACACGGCCGTCCACAGCCGCAGCACCGCGTTCCGTCGCACCGGGCCATCATGCGCCATCACCCCTGCGAGTGGATACGAGTGATGGAGCACTCGTCTCCGCTCACGGGTCGGTGGCCGCGTCGTAGCGCGCGAACCCACGGGTGAAGGTGGCCGTGCCCGACGTCGTCGCGCGCAGGTCGACCGCGTAGCGCAGCAGCTCGGTGCACGGCACCTCGGCGCGCACCACGCTGCGCCCCGGGCCCGCGACCTCGGTGCCGAGCACGCGCCCGCGCCGGGCCGAGAGGTCGCCGAGCACCGCGCCCAGGTGCTCGTCGGGGATGCGGACGACGACCTCGTCGAACGGCTCCAGCAGCACCGTGCCGCACGCCGCCGCGGCCTCGCGCAGCGCCAGCGCGCCGGCGGTCTGGAACGCCGCGTCGGAGGAGTCGACGGAGTGGGCCTTGCCGTCGACCAGCGTCGCGCGGACGTCGACGACGGGGTGGCGCTCGTCGTCCAGGCCCCGCTCGAGCTGCGCGCGGATGCCCTTCTCGACGCTGGGCACGAACTGCGTCGGCACCGCCCCGCCGACGACCGCGGACCGGAACTCGAACCCCGCGCCGCGCGGCAGCGGCTCGAACTCGACGTGGCACACCGCGTACTGCCCGTGCCCGCCGCTCTGCTTGACGTGGCGCCCGGTGACGCGCGCCGGCCCGGCGAGCGTGGCGCGCATCGGCACCCGCACCGGTTCGGTGTCGACGCCGATCCCGGAGCCGCCCGCGCCGCCCGCGCGCAGTCGCGACAGCACGACGTCGGCGTGCGCCTCGCCCATGCACCACAGCACGGTCTGGTGGGTCTCGGGATTGCGCTCGAGCACCAGCGTCGGGTCGGCGGCGACGATCCGGCCCAGCGTGCGCACCAGCGCGTCCTCGTCGCCGCGGGTCCGCGGGACGACCGCGACGGGCAGCAGCGGCTCGGGCAGGTCCCAGCACGAGAGCAGCAGCGGGTGGGCGGCGTCGGAGACCGTGTCGCCGGTCTCGGCCGACCCCAGCTTCGTCAGCGCCGCGATGTCGCCCGCCACCACGGCGTCGACCTCGTGCAGCGCGGCTCCGAGCGGCACGTGGACGTGCGCGAGCCGCTCGTCGTCGTCGTGGTCGTGCTCGCCCGCTCGTTGGCGGGGAACCGCGGTATGGCCGCTCACGTGCACCACGGTGTCCGGCCGCAGCGTCCCGGAGAACACGCGGACCAGCGACACCCGCCCGACGTAGGCGTCGGCGGCGGTGCGCACGACCTCCGCGGCGAGCGGGCCGTCGGGGTCGGCCGTGAGCGGCTCGTGCGGGCTGCCGTCGACCCCGGACACGGCCGGCAGCGGGTGCTCCAGCGGCGACGGGAACCCGCCCGCGAGCACCTCCAGCAGCGCGTCGAGCCCGATCCCGCCCGCCGCGCACACCGGCACCACGGGGTGGAACGCGCCGCGCGCGACCGCCGTCTCCAGGTCGTCGACCAGCGTCGCGAACTCGATGTCCTCGCCGCCGAGGTAGCGCTCCATCAGCGACTCGTCCTCGGACTGCTCGATGATCCCCTCGATCAGCGACGCGCGCGCCTCGCGCGAGCCGGGCGGCGCCTGCCCGGCCGGGGTGCGGGAGAGCAGGCCGTAGATGCCGGTGAGCCGCTCGCCGATGCGGATCGGCAGGTAGAGCGGCGCGACGCCGTCACCGAAGGACGCCTGGCAGGCGGCGATGGTGGCCTCCAGATCGGCGCGGGGCCCGTCGCAGCGGGCGACGACGACGGCCCGCGGCATCCCCACCGCGGCGCACTCCTCCCACTGCGCGACGGTCGCGGGGTCGATGCGGCCCTCGCGCCCCTCGTCGGCGGGGAGGACGAACAGCGCGGCGTCGGCGGCGCGCAGGCCCGCGCGGAGCTCGCCGACGAAGTCGCCGTAGCCGGGGGTGTCGATCAGGTTGATCTTGATGCCGTCGTGGACGACCGGCGCCACGGACAGCGCGACCGAGCGCTGCTGGCGGACCGCGGCGGGGTCGTGGTCGCAGACCGTCGTGCCGTCGGCAACCGAACCCGCCCGCGGGACCGTGCCGGTGTGCGCGAGCAGCGCCTCGACCAGCGTCGTCTTCCCCGACCCGGACGGCCCGACGAGGACCACGTTGCGGATCTGCGCGGGGGAGACGGGTGCCGCCACCGTCCGCGTCCGTGCTCCCGATGCTCTGCCGGCCATGATGACCACCTCGTCCCCGTCGACGTGTGCTCCATCTCACACCCGGCGGCCGTCGCGGGACAAGGGTTCCGGCGGCGGGACCACAACGGACAGAACCCGGCCCCCCTCGCGCACGGCGGTAGGGTTCCGCGCGTGGCAGTTCCCGGTCCCGGTTATGCGATCACCGCCCGCGTCGAGGTCCCGTCGTCCGCGAGCGCGGCAGGCGATCTCACGATGGCCGTCGGGCGTGTCGGGGGTGTCGTCACCGCGTTCGACGTGGTCGAGGCGGCCACCGCCACGCTCGTCGTCGACATCTCGTGCAACGCGCTGAACGAGGCGCACGCGCAGGAGATCACCGCGGCGCTGGAGGGGCTGCCCGGCGTCCACGTCCGCAAGGTCTCCGACCGGACGTTCCTGCTGCACCTGGGCGGCAAGATCGAGGTGACGTCGAAGGTCGGCCTCCGCAACCGCGACGACCTCTCCCGCGCCTACACCCCCGGCGTCGCCCGGATCTGCCAGGCGATCGCGGCCAACCCGGCCGACGCGCGCCGGCTGACGATCAAGCGCAACACCGTCGCCGTCGTCACCGACGGGTCGGCGGTGCTCGGGCTGGGCAACCTCGGCGCGGCCGCCGCGATGCCGGTGATGGAGGGCAAGGCGGCGCTGTTCAAGCGCTTCGCGGGCGTCGACGCCTGGCCGGTCTGCCTGGACACCCAGGACACCGAGGAGATCATCCGGACCGTCCAGATCCTCGCCCCGGCCTACGGCGGCATCAACCTCGAGGACATCGCCGCCCCGCGCTGCTTCGAGATCGAGGCGCGGCTGCGCGAGCTGCTCGACATCCCCGTCTTCCACGACGACCAGCACGGCACCGCCGTCGTCGTGCTCGGCGCCCTGCGCAACGCGCTGCGCGTCGTCGACAAGAAGCTCACCGACTGCAAGGTCGTGGTGTGCGGCGTCGGCGCGGCGGGGTCGGCGATCATCCGGCTGCTGCAGTCGGGGCTGCGTCGAGAGGATCCGGCGGGTGACGTGCTCGCCGTCGACATCGACGGGATCGTGCACGCCGACCGTCCCGGCCTCGACGACAACCTGGCCTCCATCGCGTCGATGACCAACCGCTCCGGCGCCACCGGCAGCCTCGCCGACGCCCTCGTCGGGGCCGACGTGTTCATCGGCGTCTCGGCGCCCAACCTCTTCGGCGCCGACGAGCTCGCGACGATGGCGCCCGACGCCGTCGTGTTCGCCCTGGCCAACCCCGACCCCGAGGTCGACCCGGCGGTCGCGCTGCAGCACGCGGCGGTCGTCGCGACGGGGCGGTCGGACTACCCGAACCAGATCAACAACGTGCTGGCGTTCCCCGGGGTGTTCCGCGGGCTGCTCGACGCCCAGGCCCGCGACATCACCGACGCCATGCTGCTCGCCGCGTCGGCCGCGATCGCCGACGTGGTCACCGAGCCGAACGCGAGCTTCATCGTGCCCAGCGTGTTCGACGCCTCCGTGGCGCCGGCCGTCGCCGAGGCCGTGCGGGCGGCGACGGCGAAGAAGGACGTGGCGCCGGTCTGACGCCGGTGTGACGACGGTCCCCGGCCTCGGGCCCGGGGGCCCCGGCGGACGGCGATTACCCTGGTCGGCGTGGTTCCCGTGATCGGAGTGCTGGCCCTGCAGGGTGACGTCCGCGAGCACCTGGCCGCCGTGACGGCGTGCGGTGCGCGGGCGGTGGCGGTGCGCCGCCCGTCGGAGCTCGACGCCGTCGACGCGATCGTCCTGCCCGGCGGCGAGTCGACGACGATGAGCCGGCTGCTCACGACGTTCGAGCTGCTCGACCCGCTGCGCGAGCGCATCGCGTCGGGGATGCCGACCTACGGCTCGTGCGCCGGGATGATCCTGCTCGCCCGCGACGTCCTCGACGGCCGCCCCGACCAGGAGCAGCTCGGCGGCCTCGACGTCGTCGTGCGCCGCAACGCCTTCGGCCGCCAGGTCGACTCGTTCGAGACCGACCTCGACGTCGACGGCGTCCCCGGCGCCCCGGTGCGCGCGGTGTTCATCCGCGCGCCGTGGGTGGAGTCGGCGGGCGACGGGGTGGAGGTGCTGGCCACGGTGCCCGAGCGCACCGTCGCGGGCCGGGGCACCGGTGCGGCCGCGGGCCGGATCGTGGCGGTGCGGCAGGGGTCGGTGCTGGCGACGGCCTTCCACCCCGAGCTCACCGGCGACCACCGGGTGCACGCGGCGTTCTGCGCGATGGTGGCGGGGAGCACGGCGGCGGCCTGAGGGCCTGCGCCCCCGCCGCGCCCCACCCCACCCCCACCCCCACCCCCACCCCCGCCCCCGTGACAGTGGAGTGGCTTTACTGGCGTCCAGTGGCAGTAAAGCCACTCCACTGTCACGGGGGCCGGCGCGCGGGCGGGGACGCTCAGCGCCGCTCGGTCCAGTGCAGGCCGGGTGGGCGGGGGCGGCCGGTCGCGGCCTCGTGGGCGGCTCGCAGCTCCCGCAGCACCTCCGGCCGGTCGTCGCGCAGCCGTCGGGCGACGGTCGGCAGGACCGCCACCCCCGCCGCGGCGAACCGGGCGGACTTGGCCTGCTCCCGGGCGTAGTCCGCCGGCTTGAGGTGCCAGGCGATCGAGTTGATCTCCCACGCGAGCGCGACGTCGTCCCACCACGCGTCGGCCACGCCCAGGAAGCGGCCGGACCCGTCGTGCACCGCGACGTTCCACAGCGGCTCCGGGAGTCCGGACCGGGCCCACAGCTTCTGGGCGTCCAGCTCGGCAGCCGACCGTATGCCGTCGCGAACCGCCCGGACCACCCGCCGCGGAGTGGCCGAACCGTGCTGGCCGTGGGCGTCGAGCTCGTCGGCGATCTCGGCGACGGTGCACAGGCCCCGCTGCACGGCGTCGGAGAAGAGCTCGGCGATCTCGCGTTCGTCGCGCAGCGTCCGCGATCCGTCGGCCAGCGCCCGCGGGAGCGGAGCCAGCGGGACCCCGCCCCGGCGGACGGCCACCGGCATGTGCCGCGTCCGGTCCACCCGCACGAACCACGTGTGCCGCACCTGGCGGTCGTCGGGCACGAGCAGTTGCAGCTTGCGTCCCGCGGGTGGTCCACGGCGAACGCCCTGGCGCAGGCAGGCGGCGAGGCCGGTGAGCACCGCCCGGGGACCGCCGTGCAGGAGCGCGGCCGTGACGAGCTGGTCCTCGGTCGGCTCGCCCGTGCACAGCAGGACGATGCCGGGAGCGAGGCGCTGCCACGGCCCGCCGTCGCGGCAGCGCCGGTACACCGTGGACTCCGACAGCCCCATCTCCACCAGTACCCGCGCCGCGATGACGCCACCCCGCGACGCCGCCCACAGCGCGGCGCGGTCGGGCCCGGACCCTCGTCTCATGCCGGGAGGATGAGCGCGGACCCGGCCACGCCGTGGCGGAACAGCACAACTGCCCCCGCGTCGACCGCTCCCGCCCCGCGCGCCGCAGCCCGCCCCGCCCCGCCCGCCCCCGCTGACAGTGAAGTGGCTCTACTGCCGCCCAGTGACAGTAAAGCCACTCCACTGTCACAAGGCGGGGGCGCTGGAGGAGCGCGGCGGGGGCGGGCGCTGCTGCGGCGGGGTTTTCCTGCCCGTCACCTCTCACCCCCTCGCGTAACCCGACGCTGTTCCGGGGGAAACGCCCCTGCCACACGTCGGCTGTGTCCTTGTCCCACGCGATCACGAGGTCCCAGGGCGACGACGACCGGGACGGACGCGGCCGAACCCCTCCGCAGGACCCCCACCAGAAGGGCACCACCATGACCACGACCGTCGGACTGACCGAGACCGAGAAGCAGAGCCTCGAGGAGATCGCGCACCCGTCGCTGCCGGAGGGCTCGTCGATCTACGGCGGCACCAAGGTCTTCCCGGACTACCAGGCCGAGGACGGCGAGACCTACTTCACCCTCGTCCACGGCATCGCGCACGAGTCGTCGGTCAGCTTCGTCGCGATCCTGCAGGCCACCCGCGCGCAGCGGAAGGGCTTCGAGTCGGCCATCTACTTCTACGGCCCCGGTTCGCTCAACTGCCTGGCCACCCGCGGCTTCCCGACCACCGGCAACTCCGCGTTCCCCGGCGAGCACAACATCAACAGCTCGCTCAAGACGTTCATCGACGAGGGCGGCAAGGTCTACTGCTGCCGCTTCGGCCTGTCGCTGCACGGCGCCCGCGAGGAGGACCTCATCGAGGGTGTCATCCCGACGCACCCCCTCGACGTCCAGGACGCCCTGATCCACTACGCCCGCAAGGGCGCGATCATCAACTCCACCTACATGTTCTGAGAGGCCGGCGTGAGCATCGTTGATCTCGGGATCCCGCTGACGACGAGGTCGGCACTGGCTGTACGGGGGGTGCGGACCCCCACCGCGGTCCGCCGCGGGCCGGGTGCCGGGCCGAGCGACGACGGGCACCTCGTGATCGACGGTGCGAACGTCACGCTCCCCATCGACCCCGGCAGCCCCTACGTCGTGCGCGACGGCCGCATCTACGACGGCGAGCTCGACCTGGGCGTCGCCGCGGAGCCGGTGCGCCGGCCCGCCTTCTACGACCTGACCACGGCCGACGGCGTCCGCTACGAGCAGATCGCCCTGCTCCACGGCGCCGACGTCCTGGCCAGCACCGTCGTGCAGACCTGCATCCGCTACGCCGAGGCGGAGCGCTGCCGGTTCTGCGCGATCGAGGAGTCGCTGCGCGCGGGCAGCACCGTCGCCGCCAAGACCCCGGCGCAGCTCGCCGAGGTGGCGGAGGCGGCGGTGCGGCTCGACGGCGTCCGGCAGATGGTGCTCACGACGGGCACCACCGCCGGGCCCGACCGCGGCGCGAAGCACCTGGTCCGCTGCGTGCGCGCGGTGCTCGACGCCGTGCCCGGGCTGCCGGTGCAGGTGCAGATCGAGCCCCCCGGCGACCTCGACACCATCGACGAGCTCAAGGCCGCAGGTGCCACGTCCATCGGCATCCACGTCGAGTCGACCGACGACGTCGTGCGTCGCGCGTGGATGCCGGGCAAGGGATCGGTGCCCATGGCCGAGTACGAGGCCGCGTGGGACCGCGCCGTCGCCGTGTTCGGCCGCAACCGCGTCTCGACCTACCTGCTCATCGGGCTGGGGGAGGACCCGGACGAGCTCGTGGCCGGGGCCGCGTCGCTGGTCGAGCGCGGCGTCTACCCGTTCGTCGTGCCGTTCCGGCCGCTGCCGGGCACCCTCGCGGTGCGCGACGGCGCCGCCGGGCCGACCGCCGAGGTCGTCGCCGACGTGACCTCGCGCGTGGCCCGCCTGCTGCGCGCCGCCGGGATGTCGGGCGCCGACCAGGGCGCCGGGTGCGCCGCCTGCGGGGCGTGCAGCGCGCTGCCGGCGGCCGGGGGATGACGGCGGGTCTCGGGCTGGGCGAGGTCCTCACCGGCGCCCCGCCCGCCCGCCCGGCCTTCACGATCGAGCAGACCGGCGACGTCGCGGCGTACCGCGCGCTGCGCCGGGAGGTGTTCGTCGAGGAGCAGGGCCTGTTCGGCGGCCCGGGGACCGACGGCACCGACCGCGACGACCGCGACGACGACCCGCGCCTGGTCGTCCTCGTCGCCCACGACCGCGACGGCACCCTTCTCGGCGGCGTCCGACTCGGACCGGTCACCGATCACGACATCGGCTGGTGGTTCGGCGGCCGGCTCGCCGTGACCCACGCGGGGCGCCGCCTGCGCGGGGTCGGAGCGGCGCTGGTCCGCGCGGCCCGCGCGCACGCCGAGGCGGCGGGCGCCCTGCGCTTCGACGCCGAGGTGCAGGCGGCCAACGAGCGCTACTTCGCGCGCCTGGGCTGGCGCCGCGTCCGCGAGGTCACCGTCGCCGGGCGTCCGCACGTCCTCATGCGCGCCCCGGTCGGCCGCCTCGCCGCCGCGGCCGCGAGCAAGCAGCCCCTCGGTGGCCTGCTCGACGGCCTCCACCTCGGCGGCGCGGGCTTCGTTGGCGACGACGGCGCCCCCGTCCCCGGCACGGACGTCATCGCCGCGTGCGACGCGATCCTGCCGTCGATGGTCGAGCGCGACCCGGAGTGGGCCGGCTGGTGCGGCGTGCTCGTCAACCTCAACGACCTGGCCGCGATGGGCGCCGCCCCGCTCGGCCTGCTCGACTCCGTCGCCGGGCGCGACGCCGCGTTCGTCGGCCGCGTGCTCGCCGGACTGCGCGACGCCGCCCGCGCCTACGACGTGCCGGTCCTGGGCGGTCACACGCAGCTCGGCGTGCCCGCGGCGCTGTCGGTCACGGCGCTGGGCCGCACCGATGCGCCCGTCCCCGGCGGGGGCGGGCGGCCCGGGCAGCGCGTCCGGCTCACCGCCGACCTCGGCGGCGGCTGGCGTCCCGGCTACTCCGGGCGCCAGTGGGACTCCACCAGCACCCGCCGGACGTCCGAGCTGCGGGCGATGCTCGGCGCGGTCGGCGCCGCCCGGCCGGCGGCGGCCAAGGACGTCTCCATGGCCGGCGTCGCGGGCACGCTCGGGATGCTGGCCGAGGCGGGCGGCTGCGGGGCCGTGCTCGACGTCGCCGCCGTCCCGCGCCCGGCCGGCGCCACCGCGGGCGACTGGCTCACCTGCTTCCCCGGGTTCGCCGTCCTCACCGCCGACGACGCCGGCCGCCCCGCCCTCGACGCCGGACCGGCGACGGGCGCGGAGTGCGGCGAGCTCGTGCCCGGCGGCGGCGTGGCGCTGCGCTGGCCCGACGGCGAGCTGACCGACGCGCTCCCGGCCGCGGTCACCGGCATGGGTCGGGCGTGACCGCCGTCCGCGGGACCTGACGGTGCCCCGGCTCGCGGCCGTCGCCGCCGCGTTCGGCCGCGACCTCGACCACGCCGTCGAGCGCGTCGCCACCCTCGTCGGGCACGCGCGCCGCGACGGCGTCGACCTGCTCGTCCTGCCCGACGCCGCCCTCGGGGGCTACCTCACGCAGCTGGGCCCCGGCGCCGAGCCGCCGCCCGCGCTGGAGCCCGACCACCCCGCGCTGCTCGCCGTGCGGGCGCTCGCCGGCGACATGATCGTGTGCGTCGGCTACCGCGAGGCCGACCGCGGCCGCTGCTACAACACCGCCGTCTGCCTGCACGGCGACGGCGTGCTGGGCACGCACCGCAAGGTGCACCAGCCGCCGGGGGAGTCGGGCGTCTACGCGGCGGGTGACGCCTTCACCGCCTTCGACACCCCGGTCGGACGCCTGGGGATGTTGATCGACTACGACAAGACGTTCCCCGAGGCGGCCCGCGCGCTGGCCCTGGACGGCGCGCAGGTCCTCGCGTGCCTGTCGGCGTGGCCCACGAACGTCACCCACCGCGCGTCGCGGGTGAACCAGGACCGCCAGTCGCGGCTGTTCGACCTCTACGACCGCGCGCGGGCGGCGGAGAACCAGGTCGTGCTCGTGTCGTCGAACCAGACCGGGACGCTCGGCGGGATGCGCTTCCTGGGGCAGGCCAAGGTGGTCGGGCCCGGTGGCGACGTGTTGGCCCGCACGTGGGCGAAGGCCGGGATCGCGGCCGCGGACGTGGACGTCGACGCCGAGGTGGGGTCGGCCCGGCGCGTCCTGCACCACCTCGACGAGCGGCGGCCCGGTGCCTACCGCTGAGCGCGTCGCCCTGCTGACGTACTCGACGAAGCCCCGCGGCGGCGTCGTGCACACGCTGGCGCTGGCCGAGGCACTCGTCGACCGCGGCGTCGACGTCACCGTGTGGAGCCTCGGCCGCGGCGGCGACCGCGCGTTCTTCCGGCCCGTCGACCCGCGGGTCGCGGTGCGGCTGGTGCCGCTGCCCGGGATCGACGGCGAGACGGTGGGCGAGCGCGTCCTGCGGTCGATCGCGGTGCTCGGGGCCGCGTTCGAGGGCGCCTACGACGTCGTGCACGCCCAGGACTGCATCACCGCGAACGCGGCGGCCGCGGCCGGTCGCACGGGCGTCGTCCGGACCGTCCACCACATCGACCACTTCACGACCCCCGAGCTCGCCCGCTGCCACGAGCGCGCGATCCGCGAGCCGTCCGCGCACGTCACGGTCTCGGCCGCGGTCGCGGCGGAGCTGCGCGAGGGGTGGGGATCGGGGCGACGGTGATCGGCAACGGCGTCGACGCGGCCCGGTTCGCCGTGGCCGCCGGGCCGGCCGGGGCGCCGGCGCGCGCGGCGTGGTCGGCGCGGCTGGGGCGGTACGTGCTGGCCGTCGGCGGGATCGAGCCGCGCAAGGGCAGCCTCGCGCTGCTGGAGGCGTATGCGCTGCTGCGGCGGGAGCACCCGGACGTGGCGCTGGTCGTCGCGGGCGGGGAGACGGTCTTCGACCACCGCGCCTACCGCGCGGAGTGGGAGGCCCGGGCCGCCGCGCTCGGCGTCGAGCCGGTGGTGCTCGGTCCCGTCGACGACGCCGTGCTGCCGCCGCTCGTCGCCGCGGCCGCCGCGTTCGCCTTCCCGTCGACGAAGGAGGGGTTCGGGCTGGCCGCGATGGAGGCGCTGGCGGCCGGGGTGCCGCTGGTGGTGTCGGACCTGCCGGTGCTGCGCGAGACGTTCGACGGGGCCGCCGAGTTCGCCGCCGACCCGCCCGCGCTCGCCGCCGCGCTGGACCGCGCCCTCACCGCGCCCGACCCCGCCCGGCGCTCCGCGGGACGGGCGCTGGCCGCCCGGTGCACCTGGTCCGAGGCCGCCGCTCGGCACGTGGACTTCTACCGTTCGTTGCCGGCGGGAGGTCACCGGTAGGCTCGACCGAGCACTTGCGGAAGGGATCAACCATGAGCGAGCTTGCGAGCGAATCGTTTGCGCAGCGCCCACGCGAAGCGTCACCCGAGCGCAGCGAGGGTGTGCGATGAGCGGCCACTCCAAGTGGGCTACCACCAAGCACAAGAAGGCCGTCATCGACGCCCGCCGCGGCAAGATGTTCGCGAAGCTGATCAAGAACATCGAGGTCGCCGCGCGCACCGGCGGCGGTGACCTCGAGGGCAATCCGACGCTGTTCGACGCCGTGCAGAAGGCGAAGAAGAGCTCGGTCCCCAACGACAACATCGACCGCGCCCTCAAGCGCGGGTCGGGCCAGGACGCGGGCGGCGCCGACTACCAGTCGATCACCTACGAGGGCTACGGCCCCAACGGCGTCGCGCTGCTCATCGAGTGCCTCAGCGACAACCGCAACCGGGCCGCCACCGAGGTCCGCGTCGCGATGACCCGCAACGGCGGCGCGATGGCCGACCCGGGCTCCGTGGCGTACCTGTTCACGCGCAAGGGCGTCGTGATCGTGCCGAAGGCGGCCACTCCCGATGGGCCCAGCCTGACCGAGGACGACCTGCTCCTCGCCGTGCTCGACGCGGGCGCCGAGGAGGTCAACGACCTGGGCGAGAGCTTCGAGGTCGTCTCCGAGGCCACCGACCTCATCGCGGTGCGCACGGCGCTGGTCGACGCGGGCATCGAGTACGACTCCGCCGACCCCACCTTCATCCCGTCGATGAGCATCCCGCTCGACGCCGAGGGCGCCCGCAAGGTCTTCCGCCTCATCGAGGCGCTGGAGGACAGCGACGAGGTGCAGAACGTCTACGCGAACTTCGACGTGAGCGACGAGGTGATGGCCGAGGTGGGCTGAGCCCACCCCGCCACCCCCGCGAATCGCGCTCTCGTTGCGCGCGAGTCGCGGGGGGAGCGGCGCGTTCGGGACGCTGTGGTCGTCACGGCCGCCGCGAACAGCCACCGCTTACCGATTCGCGCGTCAGCGGGTGCGGAACACCGCCACCCGCGCCGGCCGCACCGATCGACCGCCCGCGTCCAGGCCCGGTTCCAGCAGCGCCGCCACCGTGCGGTCGGCGGCGGGGTCGTCGGTCGCCACCACCTCCGCCGCCTCCATCTGCGTCCCGCGGAACGCGGAACCGGGCTCCGGGGCCACCACCGCGCCCCCGCGCCCGACGATGAGGCGCTCCAGCCCGCCCGCGACGGCGGCGAAGGCGGTGCGCTCGCGGCGGGAGCGGGCGGTGGCGGCGCAGGCGCTCGCGTCGGTGAACAGGGCGTGCAGGTCGACCAGCAGCGCCATGTCCGGGCCCGCCGGGGCCGGCGCGTCGGCGAGGGCGGCCAGCGCGGCGGACTGGCGGGTGAGCAGCCGGGCGACGTCGTCGATCTTGTCGGCGAGGTCCCGGGCGGAGGGTTCCGGGGCCGTGGGCACCCTCCGACGCTATCGCTAGGGTGCGGCGCGTGGCCGTCCACGGTATCGATCTCGGCACCACGAACTCCGCCGTCGCCCGCACCGGCCCCGACGGTCGGCCGCAGGTGCTCGCCGGCATGTCCGGTGCCCCGACGACGCCGTCGGTGGTGCTGTTCGCCTCCGGCACCGAGCACGTCGTGGGGGAGGGCGCGCGGCGCGAGGCCCGGCTCGACCCGGAGCACGTGTGCGCGCTGGTCAAGCGGCGGATGGGCGACGCGGAGTGGCGGTTCGTCGCGCACGGCACGGGCTGGTCGGCGCCGGCGGTGTCCTCGCTGATCCTCAAGTCCCTGGTGGCCGACGCCGCGTTCGCCACGGGGGAGGCGCCGACCGCCGCGGTGATCACCGTCCCGGCCTGGTTCGGCGACGAGGAGCGGCGCGCCACCGTGCTCGCCGGGACCTACGCGGGCCTCGACGTCGTCGACGTCCTGTCCGAGCCGATCGCCGCCGCACTGGCCTACGGCTTCGCCCGGCTCGACGGCTCGCCGGAGATGTCGAAGTCCTCGTCCCACCCCGCCCCGGCCCACGAGACCGTCCTCGTCTACGACCTCGGCGGCGGCACGTTCGACGCCACCGTCATCGAGCTCGCCGACCGGCGCATCTCCGTGCTCGCCGTCGAGGGCGACCACCAGCTCGGCGGGGCCGACTGGGACGAGCGCATCGCGTTGCACCTCGCCCGCCGCTTCGGCGAGCAGAACCCCTCCGCCGAGGACCCGATGGACGACGCCGCGGGCACGCAGGCGCTGGTCCTGGCCGCGGAGCGGGCCAAGCACGCGCTGTCGGAGTCGACGAGCACCGAGGTCGTCATCACCCACGACGGCGCCCGCGCGACCGTCACGCTCACCCGCGCGGAGCTGGAGTCGATGACGGCGTCGCTGCTGCGGCGCACCGTCGACCTCACCCGCTCCTGCCTGGCCGAGGCCGCCCGCCGCGGGGTGCCGCGCGTCGACCGCGTGCTGCTCGTCGGCGGCTCGTCGCGCATGCCCGCCGTGGCCGACGCCCTGCGCACCGAGCTCGACCTCGACGCGAAGCTGCACGATCCCGACCTCGCGGTGG
This sequence comes from Pseudonocardia oceani, assembly GCF_019263585.2. GTDB lineage: Bacteria > Actinomycetota > Actinomycetes > Mycobacteriales > Pseudonocardiaceae > Pseudonocardia > Pseudonocardia oceani. The sequence continues at coordinate 6,518,463 of NZ_JADQDF010000001.1, read as the reverse complement.
CCCGCGGTGCCGCGCTGTACGGGGAGAAGAAGGAGCTCGAGCGGATGGTCGCGGCCGACCTGCGCACGCGCGGGCGCCTGCGCGACGGCGCGTCGCTGGAGGACGCCGCCCCCGCCGACCTCGACGACGCCGCCCGCCGCGTCGCCGACGCCTACGCCGTGCCGCTGTCGCAGGTGCGCCGCGCGGTGGAGGTCCGCGTCGACACCGTCGTCTCGCGCGGGTTCGGCGTGCTCGCCGTCAACTCCTCGGCGGGGCGGCTCGAACCGACCTGGCTGGTGCACCGCAACGACCGCCTCCCGATCCGCACCAGCCGCAGCTTCGGCACGGTGCGCGCCGACCAGGAGGTGATCGCGCTGACCGTCGTCGAGCAGCAGGGGCAGGCCGAGTCCTCGCGCGCGGAGGACGCGAAGGTGCTGGTCGCCGGCGAGATCACCGGGATCCCGCCCGGCTACGACGCGGGCAGCGAGGTGCACGTGAGCTTCGAGATGGGGTTCGACGGCGTCCTGCACGTCACCGCGTTCCACGTCGACGCCGGGCTGCCGCTGACCCTCACCGTGACGACGGGCGCCACGCTCTCGCAGGCCGAGGTCGCCCGCGAGCGCGACCGGCTCGGCAAGCAGCGGCGGCGGGAGTGAACGGGTTCGACCCCGCCGACTACCGACGGCGCGTGCTGGCCGCGGTGCTGAAGCGCGGCGGCGCGGAGGCCTCCGACCCGTTCGAGCTCTACGACCTCCCCGTCGACGGCGACCTCGACGACGCCGCGGTCGCCGAGCGCGTCGCCGCGGTCTGGGGGTTCTGGCAGCGCCAGCGCGACCACCCCAAGTACCGCGTGCTCGCCGCCGAGCTCGTGGCCGGGCACGACGCCCGCAGCGCCGAGCTCCTCGACGCCGGGCGCCGCAGGACCGCCGCCGCTCGGGTCCGGGCGCAACGCGAGCAGCGCGACGCCGAGCGCTACGCCCTGCTCGACGCCGCGGTCGCCCGGCTCGTCGACCGCCACCGCGGGATCCCGGCCGACAAGGTCGAGGGGCTGCACGAGGTCGGCGCGCTGGCCGGGCTGACCCCCGAGGAGGTGACCGCGCGGCTGCGCCGGCACCGCCGGGTCGCCGCGGGGGAGCCGGCCGGGGAGCGGACGCCGGGCGTCCCGGCCGAGCGCCGCCGGCAGGTGCGCGCGCTGCTCGACGAGTTCGGCCGCCTCACCGACGCCCCCGCCCCGCCGACGCTGCTCGCCCTGCTCGGCCTCGACGCGTCGGCGTCGGAGCCGCAGGTGCGCGCCGGGGCCGGGGCGTGGCGCTCGCGGGCCCGCGAGCTGCCGCCCAACCGGCTGCGGACCGTCGTCGACGAGCTGCTCGTGCACGTCGCGGAGCTGCTGGAACCGGGAGCTGCCGCCGTCGCCGCCTACCTCGACGCGGTGGCCGCCGACGTCACCGACCACCTGCGCCCCCGCGTCCGCGCCGCCGTGCTGGTGGAGGACCGGCTCGTGGCCGAGGACCACGCCCACCTGCTCGACGAGGCCCGCGCCCTGGGCCTGGACGACGCCCGGGCACGGGCGGTGCTGGCCGCCGTCGCCCGGGAGCTCGGGGCGCCGGTCGAGACCGACCCGGCGCCGGACACGATGCCGACCGCCCCGCCGCCGGCCCCGACACCCGCCCCACCGCACGAGCGCGGCTGGGAGGTTCCGCTGCGCGCCGCCCGCGCCGCCCTGCGCGCCGCGCGGCCGTCCGAGGCGCGTCGGCTCGTCGAGGACGCCCGGCGCCTCGCCGGCCCGGAGGGTGCGACGCCGGTGCGGGCGGTGGCCGACGAGATCGCCGGTGTCCTCGACGAGGCCGCGCGGCGCTGGACCGCCGCGTCGGCCGCCGTCGACGCGCGGCGCTCCACCGAGGCCGCCGAGCACCTGGAGCACCTCGACCGCACCGCCCGCGACGTCCCCGACCCCCGCGGCGGCGCTCTGGACGACCTCCTCGCGCGGGTGCGTCGCGACGTCGCCCGCGCGGACGCCGCGGTCGCCGCCGCCCTCGCCGGGCCCGCGGCCGACCGGGCCGCGGCCCTGCTCGCCGTCCTCGGCACCTGCCCCGGCCACCCGGGCGCCGAGGCCGCGCTGGCCGCGATCCCGGTCGAGCCGCCCGCCTGGGTGCGCGCCGCGCGCGACGGCCGCGGCGACGTCCTCGTCGTCTGGGAGGCCTCGCCGACGCCGCAGGTCCGCTACAGGGTCTCCCGGCGTCGTCCTGACGGGTCGTGGCAGGTCGTCGGGCGCGTCACCGACACCTCGGTGCTCGACGGCGGCGCTCCGCCCGCGGTGGAGGCGCCGGTGTACGCCGTGGAGGCGGTGCAGGCCGGGCGCAGCTCCGCGGCGGTGCGGTCGGACGAGCAGACGCCCCCGACCCCGCAGGTGGTGGTCGCGGTGGGTGGAGCCACCATCGCCCCGAGCGCCGTCCGCGCCGAGCGCGGCCCCACCGGCTCGGTCGTCGTCCGCTGGACCGGGCCGCCCGGTGCCGAGTTCCGGGTGCGCTGCGCCTTGCCCGGGGGCCGCTGGCGGGTCGTCGGACGCACCCGCGACCACGAGATCGAGGACGGCGGCGCCCCGGACGGACCGGTGCCCGGTTACACCGTCAGCGCGTCGGTCGGCGGCGAGCGCTCGGCCGAGGTGGCGTCGACGGACGCGCCGGCCTGAGAGCCCACCGGACTGCGCGCGGCGATTGCGGGCACACTGGGGACGGCGCAACACGAGCGTGGAGATCGGCACCGGCTACCGTGACGTCGCATCCGTGCCGATCGGACATCGGTCGCGAACTTCGAGGCCACAGGGGAACAGGACCATCAGGACATGAACCTTCGCATCTTCGGCTGGTCGTACGCGGTGACGGTCGTGTCGCTCGTCATCGCCTTCCTGTACGGCGGCTGGACGGCACTGATCCTCTGCGCGATCCTCGGCGTTCTGGAGATCTCGCTGTCGTTCGACAACGCGGTCGTGAACGCCACGATCCTCGAGCGGATGAGCGAGTTCTGGCAGAAGATCTTCCTCACCATCGGCATCTTCATCGCCGTGTTCGGCATGCGGCTGGTGTTCCCGCTGGTCATCGTGGCCGTCACGGCCGGGCTGAACCCGGTGGAGTCGCTGACGCTGGCGCTGGAGCAGCGCCCGGAGAGCGACCCCACCAGCTACGCGGCGCTGCTCGACGAGGCCTACCCGCAGATCGCCGCGTTCGGCGGCATGTTCCTGTTCATGCTGTTCCTGGACTGGATGTTCGAGGACCGCGACATCAAGTGGCTGCAGCCGATCGAGAAGTTCCTCTCGCGCATCGGGCAGATCGAGCGGATCTCCATCGTCATGGCCGTGCTCGCGCTGGTGCTGCTCTCGCAGTTCCTCGCCGAGGACCCCGCCGTCGTGCTGCTCGCCGGCTCGCTCGGCCTGATCACCTACCTCGCCGTGCAGGGTCTGGGCCAGTTCTTCGAACAGGCCGGCCAGGCGCAGATGGAGGAGGTCGAGGGCGATGAGGGCGCGGAGCCCGCCTCCAACGGGTCGGGCGGCCCGAGCAACCTCGCGAAGGCCACCGGCAAGGCCGGCTTCTTCCTGTTCCTCTACCTCGAGGTGCTCGACGCGGCGTTCTCCTTCGACGGCGTCATCGGCGCGTTCGCCATCACCCCGGACCCGATCATCATCGCCCTGGGCCTCGGCCTGATCGGCGCGATGTTCGTCCGCTCGCTCACCGTGTTCCTGGTCCGCAAGGGCACGCTGGCCGACTACGTCTACCTCGAGCACGGCGCGCACTGGGCGATCGGCGCGCTCGCCGTCATCCTGCTGGTCGGGATCGGCTACCACGTCAACGAGATCCTCACCGGCCTCATCGGCGTCGCGTTCATCGGTGCCGCGCTGCTGTCGAGCATCCTGCGCAACCGGCGGCTCGAGGCCGAGGGCGTGAACACCCACAAGACCGCCGACGAGCTGGCGGCGAAGTGACCGTCAGCCTGCAGAAGGGCCAGCGCGTCTCGCTGGCCAAGCGCGGTGGCGGCTCGCTGTCGGTCGTGCGGATGGGTCTGGGCTGGGACGCGGTGAAGAAGCGCGGCCTGTTCGGCTCGCGCAGCCAGTCGATCGACCTCGACGCCTCGGCGCTGCTGTTCGACGCCTCCGGCGCGCTCGTCGACGCCGTGTGGTTCAGCCAGCTGCTCAGCAAGGACGGCTCCGTCCGGCACACCGGCGACAACCTCACCGGTGCGGGCGAGGGCGACGACGAGTCGGTGGTCGTCGACCTCGGGCGGCTCTCACCCGGCGTTGCGCAGATCGTGTTCACGGTGAACTCGTTCACCGGCCAGGACTTCTCGCAGATCGAGAACGCGTTCTGCCGGCTCGTCGACGAGACGACCGACGAGGAGCTGGCGCGCTACGAGCTCTCGGGCTCGGGGAAGCACAACGCGCAGATCATGGCGAAGGTGAGCCGCGACGGCCAGGGCGGCTGGAGCATGACGGCGATCGGCGCGATCGCGTCGGGCCGGACGTTCCAGGACCTGCTGCCGGCCACGGCCGCGCACCTCTAGCGCCGCGCCCTCTGACCCGCAGCACCTCGTGAGCGGCGATCGTGGCCCTGGCCACGATCGCCGCTCACGGGCGTGTCAGAGGTCGAACTCGGACGGGGCGATGCCCACCGCCAGGCACGCCTCGCGGACGGCCTGCTGCTCGTCCTTGTCGAAGTCGCCGTCGGCCCCGCCGACGATGATCCCCACCTGGATGACGGCGCGCGCCGCGGGCGGGTCCTTCTTCAGCTTGCCGATCGTGGCGATGGCCTCGAGCTTGCCGAACTCGTAGTCGGACTCCAGCTTCGAGGCGTAGAACGTGAAGTGGTCCTGCAGCTCGCTGGGCTGGAAGACCTTCAGCGCCTCGTTGCTGCCGATGAAGCCCGCGGTCTTACGCCGCTCCTCGGCGCTGATGGTGCCGTCGGCGGCGGCGATGAGCGCGCACATCGCCATGCTCGCCTTCGCGAAGTCCTTGGACTTGAACTTGGCGACCTCGGTGGTCGCCGTGGCCTGCAGCCCGGCCATCCGGGTCTTGAGCTGGTCGAAGAAGCCCATGGTGTCGCAATCGTCCTCTCGTCGGAGGGTTCACACCCTGCCATGCGCCGGCAGGCGGCTCCGCACCGCCGACATCCGCACTGCCAACTCCCGGAGGGTGCCCAGGAGTTCCGCACCGGCGGCACCACCGCTCGCGGAGGTGACGGTGAGGGTGTCGAGCGTGAACCCGGTGTCGTGCAGCTCGCCGTGGGCGGGGCGGACGGCGCGGTCGGCGGCGGCGAGCAGGTCGGCGTCGAGCAGGGAGTCGCCCGCGGCGAGCAGCGTGCCGGCGCCGAGGCGGGCGCAGACCTCCCGCGCGGCGGCCGACTTCGTCAGCGCCCGCGGCACCGCGTAGACCTTGCGGCCCTGCAGCGACACCGTCCAGCCGCGCTCGGCGCACCAGGCGCCCAGGGCGTCGACCCAGCCGTCGGGCAGGGTGGGGCGGTCGACGACGGCGTAGGCGAACAGGTCGTCGGCGGTACGGCGGTTGAGCACGAAGGTGCCGCTGACGGCGGTGAGGTGCGACTCGACCTCGGCCAGCGGCGCGCACCCGCTCAGGCGCCGGCGGACGACCGCGGCCCAGTCGGGGTCGGGGACGCCGTCGACGAGCAGGTGTCCGCCGTTGGCCGCGATCGCGTACCGCGGGGGCGGCCCGGGCAGGTGCACGCGGGCGAGCTGCTCGGGCGTGCGGGTCGTCGTCGGGACGACCTCGGCGACCTCGCGCAGCGCCGTGAACGCCGCCACGCCGTCCTCGGTGAGGAACGACAGCGGCACCCCGCGGTAGACCTCGACGCACAGCAGCCGCGGGGCCTCGTGGTCGGGCATCCGCAGGTCCAGCGCGGCGGCGGAGTAGATGACGGTGCGGTCGAGGTCGAGGCAGGCGACGATCACCGCGACGCCGCGCCCTCGGCCGGCACGGCCCGCCCGTCGGCCCCCGTGGCGCCCCGGGTGTAGCGCGGGTGGATCAGCCCGACGCAGCTGTAGGGCAGGTCGCCGACCTCCTCCACCGGCACGCCGCGCTGCGCGGCCAGCAGCCGCACGTGCGCCAGGTCGGCCTCCGGCGCGCCGGCCCGCACCAGCACCTTCCACGGCACGCGGCGCAGCAGCACGCGGGTGGTCTCGCCGACGCCGGGCTTGACGAGGTTGACGTCGCCGATGCCGTGCTCGTCGACGATCCGCTCGACCGCCGCCCAGCCGGCGTGGTCGGGCTCGCGGTCGGGCGGCTCGGACGTGTCGTCGACCAGCGGGAACGCGGCGGTGACGGTGTCGAGGAACGCGTTCGACACGTCGGCGCCCGCGAGCTCCCGGTAGAACTTCGCGCCGTGGTACTGCCCGGGCCCGATCAGCCGGTCGTTGAGCACGGTGCGCGAGACGAGCCCGGACACCGTCGAGTTGAGGCAGGCCGACGCGATGAGCCAGTCCTCGCGGGTGCCGAACGTGCGCGCGCAGCGGCCCGGGTCGGCGAGGACGGCGAGGTCGGGGTCGAACGGGGTGCCGGCCAGCGCCGCGGCCAGCTCGCGGTTGATCGCGCCCTTGCCCGTCCAGCCGTCGACGAACACGACGCGCGCCGGGTCGTGGTGCTCGGCGAGGTGGGCGAGCGCGAGGGTGTCGATGCCGCGGCCGCGGACGATCGAGACGGCGTAGTGCGGCAGGTCGACGCCGTGGCGGGCCTGCGCCCAGCGTCGCAGCAGGATGCCGACCGGGGTGCCCGCCCGCGCCAGCGACGCCAGCACGACACCGGGGCCGCGCTCGCGCAGGACCAGCTCGGTGACGGTGCCGACGGCCCGCGCCAGCCGCGCGGCGGTGGCGTCGAGCGCGGAGCGGTACACCGTCAGGTAGGCCTCGTCGGGCTGGAACTCCACGGGCAGCGACTCCGCGTAGTGCGCCCCGCCGCTCTGCACGGCCTCCTCGCGCTCCTCGGTGGGCGCCTCCAGCTCGACGCCGGACAGGTCGGTGAGCAGCCAGCCCACCTCGTCGGCGGCGTAGCTGCCGAACGCGGGACCGCGCAGGGGTTCCGGGGTGCGCAGGGGCTCGGGGGTGCTCGTCATGGCGTGATCACCAGGGTGGTCCTCCGGGTCAGCGGGGCCAGGGCGGGGAGCAGGCCCGCGCGCAGGGCGGGGGTGTCGGCGGGCGGGTCGACGACCACGGCGACGTGGTCGAAGGAGCCGGGTCCGCCGAGGTTGTAGGCGAACCGCGGGCCGGGCCCGTCCGACGGGTCGTCGTGCGCGCAGAACGTGATCCCGGTGCGCAGGGCGTAGCCCGGCTGGTCGACGACGACGGCGGGGGAGCGGCTGGTCGTGGAGAACGCGACGGCGCACCCGGCGTCGGCCAGGGTCTGCGCGAGCCGCAGCGGCAGCGCCATCAGCTCCTCGGTGCCCAGGACCAGCGTCCGCTCGCCGGGCCGCACGCCCAGCGAGCGGGCCAGCGCGGGCAGTGCGGCGTCGAGAACGCCGTGGTGGGCGGCGAGGAAGCCGTGGCGCCCACCGGCGGGGAGGCCCTCGGGGAGGTCCAGGACCACCCGCGAGTCGGGCTCTCGCGGCGACCGTGTCGGGCTGGGCCGCTCGGGCGCCAGCCCGGCGCGGACGGCGTCGGCGCGGGCGAGCACGTCGCCGGGCAGGTCGACCTCTGCCCGGCACAGCGCGACCACGTCGAGCCGCGCCCCGAGCGCCGTCACGTCGTCGACCAACGAGGACCCCTCCGGCCGCGCGTCCACCAGCGTCGCCACGACGTACCGCGCGCGCGGCGCGACGGCGTGCAGGGCGGTGATCGTGTTGAGGACCGTGCGGCCGGTGCTCAGCTCGTCGTCGACGAGGACCAGCGGACGCCCGCCGCGCAGCAGGGCGGGATCGGCGGGCAGCAGCAGGTGGTCGGTGGCGTGCGAGTGCTCCTCGCTGAACCCGCCCGCCGACGCGACGCCGGGCACCGCCCGCCGCGTGGAGTGCAGGTAGTCGGCGGTCAGCGCCTCGGCGACGGTGTGCCCGAGCGCGGTGGCGGTCTCGGCGTAGCCCAGGACCAGCGCGTCGACCACCGACCGGGGCGCCCCCGCGGTGAGCCCCAGCGTGATCGCCGCGCCCCGCTCCCCGCGGACGGCGGCGTGCAGCAGGTCGACCGGCAGCGCCCGCGGCTCCCGGCCGTCGAGCACGTCGGCGACCAGCCCGCCCAGCAGCAGCCCACCCGCCCGCACCAGCCGCGGATCGGTCGGCACGTGCTTGCCGAGCACCCGGGAGACGAGGAGCTGGGCGCGGCGCGGGTTGCGGCGCAGCGCGAGGCCCAGCAGCACCCCGGGGTCGGCGCCGGGCCCGGCGGCGCGCACCCGCACGCCGAGCCGGTCGGCCACGGAGGACGTGGAGAGGGTCACCGCGGCAGGCTCGCGGCCAGCAGGTCGACGAACGACACGCCCTCGCGCGCGACCCCGAACACCCGCGCCTGCAGGGCGGTGAGCCGGGCCCAGGCCATGTGGGGACGGATCTCGTTCATCTTGTTGCCGTGCCCCGACGCCATGACGCCGCTGGCGCGCCCGGCCCCGAGGACGGCGCTCGCGTCGCGGTACTCCTCGCTCGACACCACCGACAGTGCGTTGACGACGGCCACGTGGCTCGGGTGGATCGCGGTCTTGCCGTGCAGCCCGTTGGCCTTGTCCATGCCGACCTCGCGGATCAGGCCGTCGATCGCCCGCGACACCAGGCGGCTGCGCAGCTCCGGCTCGTCGTGCTCGTCGAAGGGCGTGGTCCGCAGCTGCGGCTTGAACAGCCGCTCGGCCGCGGCGTAGTACTCCCAGACCGGGCCGGTGACGGTGAAGCCGGTGCCGTCGGCGCGCCCCAGGACGTTGACGACGTCGGCGATCAGGTTGCTCACGACCTTGACGTCGTAGATCGTCAGGTCGGGGGAGCGGCGCAGGCCGTAGAGGGCGCACAGGTCGGTGGCGCCGAGGCGGACGGCCAGGATGCGGCGGCGGTCGCGGTGCAGCAGCGCGCGCAGCCGCGTCAGCTCGTCGACGCGGGTCTCGGCGTAGAGCACCGCACCGGACTCGATCACCGGCATCGCGAGCAGCCGGCGCCCGCCGAGGCGGTCGGCGTCGTCGAGGGCGTGCAGGTACTCGGTGCCCGATGCGGCGGTGAACTTGGGCAGCACGAACCCGTCGAGGATCCGCACGGCCCGCCCCAGGCGGGCCACCAGCGCGGGCATCTGCCGGGGCTCGCGCACCCGCACGAACAGCAGCGGCAGCTCCGCGTGCGCGTCGGCGTGCAGCTCGGTGAACGCGCGCACGAGGTTCTCCTCGGCGTGCTCCACCTGCTCGTCGGCGATGGAGTCCTCCAGGCAGACGACCACCGACGTGACGCCGGCGGCCGCCTGCTTGGTGATGTCGGCGACCAGCGCGGGCCGGTCGGCCGGGATGTAGAGCGTGGCGCCGAGCGCCACCGAGAGCAGGTCCAGCCCGCTGTCGCGGGTGAAGTGCTCCGGTGGACGCTCGAACAGCTCGTCCTGCTCGGACGCGGGCAGGTAACCGAAGTGCCTCATCGCCGTACCTCCATCGCCTGTGTCTCCATCACCGTGTGTCCGAGGACGGAGCCACCGCGCTGTGGCCGGTCTAGCGGGTCACTTCCGGCCGCGGGCCCAGTCCATGCCCCAGCCGTACGCGCGGTCGACGTCGGCCTGCCCGCCGCGGATGTAGCGGACCTCGCGGTTCACGACGAGCTCACCGCCGCGGTTCTCCAGCATCGCGATCACGCACGTCGGCGAGCCCGGGTCGGACTCGTCGAGGCGGACCTCGATCTCGGGGCCGCCGGCGGGGAACAGCGTGACGACCCCGTCGGCGCTCGCCCAGTTGGGCGTACCTTCGTAGATGAACGTGAACACCAGGATGCGCCGGATCTCGTTGATCCGGGACAGGTCGATGAACATGTTCTCGCCGCCGACGTTGGACCCCGAGCGGTCGTCGCCGTCGAGCCGGATGATCGGCGCGCCCTGGTACGGCGCCTGGAACGCGTTGCCCAGGGCCTGCACTACTCCCTTGCTGCCGTCGGTGAACTCCCACAGGCAGGCGAGGTCGAGGTCGACGCCCCCACCGCCGCCACCCGTGAGCCGGCCGAACAGCCCCTTCTTCTGCGGCGCGGCGCCGGTGCTCCACTGCAGGTTGACCCGCAGCTGACCGGACCCGCCGCCGCCCTTCTTGAGCGAGACGCTCGGGGCGGACTTCGTCAGGGTGACCTTCGACAGCGACACCCCGCCACCGCCTGCGGGCGGGGTCGCTGCGGGCGGCTGCTCGGGCTTGGAGGGGCGCTTGTTGTAGTCGATGGCCATGCTGTGAGCCGCCCGGTCAGACGTTGACGCCGAAGTCGCGGGCGATGCCCGCGAGACCCGACGCGTAGCCCTGGCCCACCGCGCGGAACTTCCAGTCGGCGCCGTTGCGGTAGAGCTCGCCGAAGACCATCGCGGTCTCGGTGGAGGCGTCCTCGGTGAGGTCGTAGCGGGCGATCTCGGCGCCGCCGGCGGAGTTCACGACGCGGATGAACGCGTTGCGGACCTGACCGAAGCTCTGCGAGCGGGTGTCGGCGTCGTAGATGCTGACCGGGAAGACGACCTTGTCGACCTCGGCGGGCAGTGCGGCCAGGTTGACCTTGACCTGCTCGTCGTCGCCCTCGCCCTCACCGGTGAGGTTGTCGCCGGTGTGCTCGACGGTGCCGTCGGGCGTGGTGAGGTTGTTGAAGAAGATGAAGTGCTTGTCGGAGACGGCCTTGCCCTCCGCGTTGAGCACGATGGCGGAGGCGTCGAGGTCGAACTCGGTGCCCGTGGTGGTGCGGACGTCCCAACCGAGGCCGACGATGACGTCGGTGAGCCCCGGGGCCTCCTTGGTCAGGCTGACGTTTCCACCCTTGGTGAGGCTGACTCCCACGTACCTGCTCCGAATCTGTCGTGGGGGGCTCGTTCCCCCCAGTTCTCGCTCTGCAACAGCCGAGTGGATCCGACCCGAGCATATCGGGACGGACCGGACCGGCTGTCAAGGTGCAAACGGTGAGCACCCGTGCGCAGTTCCCGCCTACCGTGCCCGACATGGACCAGTTCCGCCTGGCGCGGCCGGGCCCGGAGCACGCCGGTGAGCTGCTGACGGTGCAGCGCGCCGCGTACGTCACCGAGGCGCAGCGCTACGACGCCCCGCACATCCCGCCGCTGGTCGAGACGCTCGACGAGGTGCGCGCCGACCTCGCGGGCGACGTCCCGGCGGTCGCGGCGTGGCTCGGGCCGCGGCTGGTCGGGTCGGTGCGCGGGCGCGTCGACGGCGGGGGGATGGAGATCGCGCGGCTCACCGTCGCCCCGGACCAGCAGGGCCACGGGCTCGGGCGGGCGCTCCTGGCGGCCGTGCACGCGGCCGCACCGGCGTCGGTGCAGCGGTTCTGGCTGGTGACGGGGGAGCGCAGCGACGACCACCGCCGGCTCTACGCCGCGGCGGGCTACGTCGACACCGGCTCGGTGGTCGACGCCGCGGGCGTCGGGCTGGTGCGGATGGAGCGCGGGCGCGGGGACCCGTCGGCGCAGGACGTATCAGCACGGTGTGGTCACGGTTCTCCAGGAGGCCCGGCGGGGGCGTGACCCGGCCGGGGGCGTGACCCGGCGGGGCGAGACCCGGCGGGGGCGTGACACCGCCGTTGTGCGGACCCGTCCGCCGTCGGGGACCTCGTTCGTCGCGCCAGGCCGGGCCGTGGGACCGGCGGATCGGAGTGCCGGAGCATGAGCACCTCGTCGGGCCCGCCGCCGGGCTGGTACCGCGCCGCGGACGGGCGCTGGTACCCGCCGCCGTCGCAGCAGTACGGGCCCCCGCCGCCCGACCCCCGGCAGTACGGGCCCCCGCCCGGCGACCCGCGGTACGCGGCCGCCCCGCCTCCCGCGCCGAAGCGCCGCGGGCCGGGGCGGGCGCTGCTCGTCGTCGGCGCGGTGGTGGTCGTGCTCGTCGTGCTCGGGGCGTTCGCGCTCCACCGGCTCGTCACGGGGATCGGGGAGAGCGTCGGCGGGCTGGCCGGGCGCACCGCCTGCGACGCCGTGGCCACCGACGCCGTGGACAGCGCGCTGGGCGGCACCTACGAGGTCGTGCAGCTCGGCGGGCTGACCGAACTCGCCTCGCCCGTGCTCGACTCCCGCGTGCTCGCCGACGGCACGTCGTGCTGGGCCGTCGAGGCCGGCGAGGGCGGCCGGCTGGCCCGGATCGCCCGGTACTCCGGACCCGACGCCGCGCAGCGGTTCGCGGCCGAGCGGACCGCCGCGATGGGCACCACCCAGGACCAGGGCGGCGGGATCAGCACGTCCACCTCGGCCTACTTCAACAAGGACGTGCAGGCGGGCGACGAGGCGTTCTGCACGACCGGCGACTTCACGGCCTCGGCCGGGGTGCTCGTGCGCACCGGTGACCTGCTGGTCTACGTCTCCACCGACGCCGCGGGCGAGGGGGCGGGCGCGGTGCCCGACATCGAGTTCGACCAGGCGGGCGGCCCGTCGGACGCGGTCCGCTTCGGCACCGACGACGCCAACTGCGACCGCGCGATGGCGCTGGCGGCCCAGGTGCGCTGAGGGGGTGCGCTGACGGGGTGCGCTGAGGGGGTGCGCCGAGGGGCAGGTGCGGGGCCGGTTCTGTCGGGGGTCGCCCCTAGACTCGGCCAGCGATGAGCCCCGCAGCCCGCACGTCCGCCGCCCCGCCCGCCGCGCCACCGACGGCGGCCTCCCCGCCCACCCCGCGGCTCCTGCTGCTCGACGGGCACTCCCTGGCCTACCGCGCGTTCTTCGCGCTGCCCGCGGAGAACTTCCGCACGGGCACGGGGCAGACCACCAACGCGGTCTACGGGTTCACCTCGATGCTCATCAACCTGCTGCGCGACGAGGCGCCCACGCACCTCGCGGTGGCGTTCGACGTCTCGCGCAAGACGTTCCGCTCGGAGAAGTTCACCGAGTACAAGGCCAACCGCTCGGCCACGCCGGACGACTTCCGCGGCCAGGTCGACCTCATCAAGGAGGTCCTGCGCGCGCTGTCGATCCCGTTCTTCGCGGTCGACAACTTCGAGGCCGACGACGTCATCGCCACGCTCGCCACGCAGGCCGAGGCCGACGGGTTCCAGGTCGCGATCACCACGGGCGACCGCGACGCGTTCCAGCTCGTCAGCGACAACGTGATGGTGCTCTACCCGACGCGCGGGGTGTCGGAGCTGGGCCGCATCGACCCGGCGGCGGTCATGGAGCGCTACGGCCTCACGCCCGCCCAGTACCCCGACTTCGCGGCGCTGCGCGGCGACCCCAGCGACAACCTGCCCAACATCCCCGGCGTCGGGGAGAAGACGGCGGCGAAGTGGGTGCGCGAGTACGGCTCGCTGGCCGAGCTCACCGACCGCGTCGACGAGGTCAAGGGCAAGGCGGGCGACGCGCTGCGCGCCAACCTCGCCAACGTGCTGCTCAACCGCCAGCTCACCGAGCTCATCCGCGACGTGCCGCTCGACGCCGTGCCCGCCGAGCTCGAGGTCCGGCCGTGGGACCGCGACGCCGTGCACCGGCTGTTCGACGAGCTGGAGTTCCGGGTGCTGCGCGAGCGGCTGTTCTCCACGCTGGTCTCCGCCGAGCCCGAGGCCGAGGGCGGCATCGAGGTGCAGGGCTCCGCGCTGGCTCCCGGCGAGGTCCGGGCCTGGCTCGACGCGCACGCGCGCGACGGGCGCCGCGTCGGCCTCGCGTTCCACGGCATCACCGGCGGCGCCGTCTCGGGCGACCTGGCGGGCATCGCGCTGGCCGCGGGGGAGCCCTCGGTCGAGGCCCGGGCCGCCGGCGCCGACGCGGGCGTCCCGCAGGCCGCCTACCTCGAGGTCACCACGCTCACCCCCGACGACGAGGCCGCGCTGGGGGAGTGGCTGGCCGACGCGTCGGTGCCCAAGGCCGCCCACGACGCGAAGTCGGCGCTGCACGCGCTGCGCGGGCGCGGCTGGACCCTCGCCGGGCTCACCAGCGACACCGCGCTGGCCGCCTACCTCACCCGGCCCGGCCAGCGCAGCTTCGACCTCGCCGACCTCGCGCTGCGCCACCTGCGCCGCGAGCTGCGTGTCGACGGGGCGGAGGAGAGCGGCCAGCTCTCGCTGCTCGGCGGCGAGGAGGAGGCCGACGCGGAGCGCGCCAACGGGCAGATGGTGGCGGCGTCGGCGGTGGCGGAGCTGGCCGGCGCGCTCGACGTCGAGCTGGCCGAGAAGGCGGCCACGTCGCTGCTCACCGGCCTGGAGCTTCCCCTGGAGTACGTGCTGGCCGACCTGGAGACCGCGGGCATCGCCGTCGACGGGGAGGCGCTCGCCGCGCTGGAGGCCGACTTCGCCGGGCAGGTGAAGCAGGCCGCGCAGGACGCCTACGCCGTCATCGGCAAGGAGATCAACCTCGGCTCGCCCAAGCAGCTGCAGGTGGTGCTGTTCGACGAGCTCGACATGCCGAAGACCAAGCGCACCAAGACCGGCTACACCACCGACGCCGACGCGCTGCAGACGCTCTACGAGCAGACCGGCAACGAGTTCCTCCAGCACCTGCTGCTGCACCGCGACGCCACGCGGCTCAAGGTCACCGTCGACGGGCTGCTCAAGTCCGTCGCCGACGACGGCCGCATCCACACCACCTACAGCCAGACGATCGCGGCCACGGGGCGCCTGAGCTCCACCGAGCCCAACCTGCAGAACGTGCCCATCCGCACGGCCGCCGGGCGCCGGATCCGGGAGACGTTCGTCGTCGGTTCCCATCCCGACGGCACGGCCTACGCCGAGCTCATGACGGCCGACTACAGCCAGATCGAGATGCGGATCATGGCGCACCTGTCGGAGGACGCCGCGCTGATCGAGGCGTTCCGCTCGCGCCACGACTTCCACGCCGAGACCGCGGCCCGGGTGTTCGGCGTCGAGCCCACCGAGGTCACGCCGGCGCAGCGCGCCAAGATCAAGGCGATGAACTACGGCCTGGCCTACGGGCTGTCGGCGTTCGGCCTGTCCAACCAGCTGCGGATCTCCACCGAGGAGGCCCGTGGCCTGATGGAGGACTACTTCGCCGGGTTCGGCGGGGTGCGCGACTACCTCGCCGGGGTCGTCGACCAGGCCCGCAAGGACGGCTTCACGGCCACGATCATGGACCGCCGCCGCTACCTGCCCGACCTCACCAGCGACAACCGCCAGCGCCGCGAGATGGCCGAGCGGATGGCGCTCAACGCCCCGATCCAGGGCAGCGCGGCCGACATCATCAAGGTCGCCATGCTCGGCGTGCACCGCGCGCTCGCCGCCGAGGGCCTGCGCAGCCGGATGCTGCTGCAGGTCCACGACGAGCTCGTGCTCGAGGTCGCCGAGGGGGAGAAGGAGCAGCTCGAGGAACTGGTGCGCCGCGAGATGGCGGCCGCCGCGGAGCTGTCGGTGCCGCTGGAGGTGTCGGTCGGGTACGGCCGGAGCTGGGACGACGCGGCCCACTGAGCGGGCCGCGCCGTCCCGTCCTCCCCGCCCGCCCCTCCCGGGTCAGGGCGCGAGGTCCACGCAGATCGTGCCGGTCACGGTCCCGCTGCAGGCCGCCACCTCACACCCCCGCAGGCGCCGGCAGCGCCCCGAGCTGGACGAGCATCGTCATCGTGTCGAGGTGGTGGCGCTCCTCGACGATGCGCCCGCCCTCCCACCGCTGCCACAGCGAGGCGCGGAACGCGAAGCGCCGCCCGCTCGGAGGCAGGATCCCGGCCGGCGTGGGCAGCGGCCCCGTCTGGGTGCCCGTCTCGGAGTAGCGGAAGCCGGGGCCGAGCAGGGCCCGCATCCCGTCGTAGTCGGCCGCGTTGAACAGCTCCACCGAGTCGACGGCGCGCTGCCTCAGGTCGCTCATGGTCCCTCCGGGTGGTCGTGGGGGTGCAGCGTGGGAGCACCTGGTCGCAGTGCGGTCGCACCGCGGTCGCGGGTGCTCCGTCAGGCGCTCGGCGCAGGAGCGGGCAGGTGCCCGAGCTGGGCGAGGATCGTCATGTTGTCCCAGGTCACCCACCACTCGGCGGTCCGGGCGCCCTCCATCCGCATCACGCCGCTGTACCAGAAGCGGGCGCGCCTCCCGGACGCCGGGAACGGCCCCATCGGCCCGGTCTGCGTGCCCTCGTAGGTCGCCCAGACCGCCGCCATGTCCCCGTCGACGAGGATGTGCTCGAAGGTCTGGACGCTGTCGGCGAACACGGTGAGGTCCTGGGCCAGGAAATCCGCGAACTGCCCGCGGCTGTGGACCTCGACCCCCGGCGTCGCCTCGCAGTGGCGGACGAAGCCGTCGGTGACGATGTCGTCGAGGAGGTCGGGCTGCCTGGTGTTGACGGCGTGCTCCAGGCGCCGGATCACGGAGCGGGTCGCGCTGCCGGTGCTCGCGGTGGTGTCGGTGCTCATCGGGTCTCCCTGTTCGCGGGGTCAGCCGGCCAGGCGCTTGGCCGGGTCGGGTGGTGCGGCGCCGGCCGCGACGAGGGCGTCGGACCACTCGCCGAGCTGCTTGGTCAGGGCGTCGAGGTCGGGCCCGATCGCGTCGACGACGGTCTGCTGCATCGCGTCGGTCGTCGCCTCCAGCCCGCCCCGGAACCGCAGGCCCTCGGCGCTCAGGGCGTCGCCCTCGACGAGCCCGCGGGCGCGCAGGGCGGTCACCGCGGCGTCCATCCGCTCGGCGGACCAGCCGCGCGAGGGGGTGTAGGTGAGCAGGGCGTAGCCGCACCAGAGCTCGGTGAGGACGTTGCTCTGCACCGGGTCGAGGCCGGCGGTGGCGCAGGCGGCGAGGTGGGAGTCGCCGCGGTGCTCGCGCAGCAGGTTGCAGGCGTGGACCAGCGCGGCCGGCGGGTCCTGCGGCCACGGGTCGGCCCGCAGGCCGGTGAACAGCGGGCGGGCCGTCGTCTCGGCGGCGTCGATCCCGCGGCGCAGCAGGGCGGCGGCCCGGCCCGCCTCGGCGTCGGAGACACCCAGTTCGCGGCGGACCGTGCGGCCCGGGGCGTCCAGCCGGACCCGCACGACGTCGGCCCGCGACAGCGCGGCGGCGCCCTTCTCGTACACCGGACCGACGAGGTCGGGCGCGAACACGCCCAGCGCGGTGACCGCGAGCGCCGTCGGCGGCACGCCCAGCGCGGCGGTCCGCTGCCAGACGTAGGCGGCGAAGTAGTCGTCGAGCCCGAGGGCGGCGTAGTCCTCGGCGGCCTCGGGCGACCAGATCGCCTGGCAGGCCAGCGGCTCGATCGCGTCGCGCAGGCGCCGGGCCGGCGTGTCGTGGCCGGCGGCGGGCGAGGGTGGGCGCGGGGCGGTGGGCGGGGCGAAGAACAGCCCGCGCATGGTGGCGTAGTCCACGGGTCCTCCCGGTCGTCGGTGGTACCGGAGAGAGGGTTCGCGCAGGGGGTTGCGCGGCGGTTGCGCGGGCGCTGCAACCGGTGCCGCCGCTCAGTGCTGCGGCTCGACCACCAGCCGCGCCGGCCCGAGCCGCAGGACGCCGTCGGACAGCGGTTCGCAGCGCACCCCGCCCCGCCCGCGCAGCGCCCGGAACGCGCCGGCGCCGAACACCGTGTCCATCCAGGCGCAGGGGTTGGCGGCGCGGTGGGACCGCAGCCGCACGGGGCCGTCACCGGTGTCGAGGGTGAAGACCGCGCCGGGCCGGTCGCGGGTGCGGGCCAGCGCGTCGACGTCCACGCCGCGCAGCACGACCGTGCGGCGGGCGAGCAGCGGGTCCGGCACCTCCGGCAGGCCCAGCACGGCGGCGACGTGCTCCAGCGCCTCGACCGCCATCACGGTGAGGGCCGCCTCGCGGTGCGCCGCGTGCCCGGCGAAGCGGTCGCCGACGGCGCCGTGGCCGGCCCGGATCTCGATGCGGTCGCGACCGCCGCCGTCGGGGTCGGGGCGCGGGCCGTCGGCGGGGCGGCCCTCGTAGGAGTGCAGCGGTGACGTCAGCAGCGCGACGACCTCGACAGCGGTCGCGTGACCCGTCCCCTCCACGGGCGCGACGCTACGACCATGGCGACCGCGACGACACCGCTGGCCGCCGGCGACCCGCTGCCCGCCCGGCCCCGCCGCGTGCTCGTCACGGGCAGCACCGGGTCGGGCAAGACGACGCTCGCCCGGTCGGTCGCGGACGTGCCCGGGGTGCCGCACCACGAGCTCGACGCCCTGTTCCACGGCCGCGCTGGCCCCCCGCCCGCAGTTCGCCGATGACGTGGCCGCGGACCGCCGCGAGATCCGGACCTGGCTCGACGGCCCGCTGCGCGACGCCGCCGGTCGCTAGCGCCGCGCCACCAGCACCCGGGCCGGTGGCAGGTTGCCCCACACCGGCCCGCCGACGACCACCGCGCCGAACTCCGCGCGCAGGGCGGCGAGCTGGCGGCGGGCGGGCGGCATCCACGCCGTCGGCAGCAGCGAGACCTGCGTGAACGTCCCGCCGGGCGCCAGCACCGAGCCCGCCCGCCGCGCGATCGGGGCCGCCGCCCACGCCACCCACGGCAGCAGGCTCGACACCGCGTCGACGCGCCCGATCCCCAGCCCGCGCAGCAGCGCCGGGAGGTCGCCCGCGTCCCCCGGCACGACGGTGACGCCCGGGTGTCGGGCCGCCAGCCGCGCGGCCAGGGCGGGGTTCAGCTCGACGGCGACGTGCCGCCCGCGCCCGCCCAGCGCGCGGGCGAGCGCGTCGGTGACCCGTCCGGTGCCGGCACCGAGCTCGACGACGACCGGGTCGCCGTCGAGGTCCAGCGGGGCCAGCATCGCCGCGACCAGGGCGTCGGAGCTGGCGGTGAGGGTGGCGACGCTCGTGGGTGAGCGCAGGAACTCGCGGAGCAGGAGGTGGGAGTCGGACACGGGCCGGACGGTAGGGGGCGCGGGTGAACAGACGATGACCTAGCGACTCGCCGCCGCCGCGCGCCGCTCCCAGCCCGGCATGCCGAGCCGGGAGAACGCCGCCGCGGCCCCGTCGAGCAGCGGCGCCGCGCGGCGGTCGTCGCCCGCCCGGGCGTGCATCAACCCCTCGTCGTGGTCGACGACCGCGCGCAGGGGGAGTGCGCCCTGCGCGTCGAGGACGGTGCGGGCGGCGTCGAACCAGCGCCGGGCCTCGTCGCGGCGGCCGTCGAGCGCGCACAGCCGGGCCACGGCGTGGCGGGCGTCGGTCATCGGGAACCGGAAGTCGGCCGGCAGCACGCGCTCGCGCAGCGCGCGCTCGACGACCGCGAGGTGGTCACGCCGGCCCAGCAGCCAGAGCACCTCGGCGACCTCGCAGGCCGTGCGGGCGTAGTTCGGGGCCCACGCCGGCCCGTCGCGCAGGGCCCGGACCGGGCGGCCGAGAAGGCCGAGCGCGGTCGTCGTGCGTCCCATCCGCGCCTCGGCGCGGGCGCTGATCGCGTCGATCGCGGCGCTGCCCCAATGCCGGTCGGGCACCGGCTCCCGCCAGCGGGCGAAGGCCGCCATCCGCTCGGGCCAGTGGTCGTCGCGGGCCATCGCGAGCGCGTCCTGGGCGCCCTCGTGGTGCAGCAGCTGCCAGCCCGGTCCCAGCCCGGGCAGGCGCGCGACGAGCCCGTGGACGTGGTCGATCACCTCCGCGCCGCCGTCGAGGTCGCCCAGCGCGACCCGGCAGCGCGCCGCGCCGGCACGGCAGTACACCTCCAGTGCCAGCTGCCCGGCCGCCTCCGCGACGGCCGCGTCGCGTTCGAACAGCGGCACCGCGGACGCGTAGTCCCCGACCAGGAACGCCGCCACCGTCGGGTCGTCGGCGGCCTCCGCGGGGATCGCGGCCCGGCTGCCGTGCACGGCCGCGACGGCGTAGCGGGCCAGGTCGCCGCGCCCGGCCAGGCGCCCGGACCGCAGCAGCACCCGCAGGGCGTCGCGGCGGCCGGGGAGGTCGAGCGGGATGCCCGGGTGGTCGGCGTCGGCTGCCTCCCGCCGGTCCAGGTCGAGCAGCGTCAGCGAGGCCCACGTGACGGCGTCCGGCCCGTCCGGGCCGGTCACGGCGCCGAGCGCGGCGGGGGCGAGCGACCAGGCGTGCCGGTTGCTCCCGGCCTGGGCCAGCGCCGAGGCGACCTCCGCGGCCACGGCGGGCCGGCCGACGACCCGCGCCGCGTCGACGGCCTCGTCGAACCGCAGCGCCCAGGCCAGCGCCACCGCCAGCCGCGCCCGCAGGTCCGGCTCCCGCTCGTCACCACCGGGGAGCAGGTCCAGCGCGGCCCGCAGGAACGCCGCGTGCTCGTCGTGGGCGCCGGTGCGGCGGGCCTGCTCGGCCGCCTCCAGCGCCGGTCCGACCCCGGCCTCGGCACCCGGCAGCCCGGCGGCGCGGTGGTACTGGGTCGCCACCTCGGCCGCGGCGACGCGCACGCCGACCCGGCGGGCGTCCTCCAGCGCGGCGGCGAGGTCGCGGTGCAGGCGGAGCCGGCGCGAGGGGTTGAGCTCCCGGTGCACGGCGTGCCGGATCAGGGCGTGGGTGAAGTCGTAGCGGTCGGGCCGGGTGTCGGGCACGACCAGCCCGACGCCGAGCAGGTCGTCGAGCGCGGCGAGCGCCTCGGCGTCGTCGAGCCCGGCGACGGCGCGGACCGGCTCGAACGGGAACGGGCCCTCGATGCCCGCGGCGGCGTCGAGCAGCCGCCCGGCCCGCGCGGGAAGTCGCGCCCGGCGCCGGGCGATCACCTGGCGGACGCCCTCGGGCACCGCGGCCAGCGGCAGGTCGGTCCCGAGGCGCCCCTCGCCGTCCGGGCGCAGCACCCCGTCGTCGTGCAGGTGCCGGACGATCTCGCGGGCGAGGAACGGGTTGCCGTCGGTCTCGGCGCGCACCGCCGCGACGAGCTCCGCCGCGACCGGCGCGCCGGCGGTGTCACCGAGCAGGCACGCGAGGGCAGCACCGTCGATGCCGGAGAGCCGCAGCTCCCGGCACTCGGCCTCGCTGCGCAGGGCGCCGAGCGCGTCGGTGAGGGGGTGGCGGGCGTCGACCTCCTCGCCTCGGTAGGCGACGACGACGAGGACGGGCTCGCGCGCCGTCACCCGCGCCGTGTGCCGGAGCATCGCCACCGTGCCGCTGTCGGCCCAGTGCAGGTCGTCGAGCAGCAGCACCAGCGGAGCCGTGGCGGCCAGCGCGACGACCCGGCGGGCGACGGCGTCGAGCAGCCGGGTGCGCAGCTCGTCGGGACGCAGGCCCTCCGACGGGCTCGCGGGCGCGCCGGCGGGAACGAGGGCGGCGACGGCCGGGTCGTCGTCCCCGTCGTCGCCGTGCCGTCCCAGCGCCTCGGCGAACGGGTGGAACGGCAGGGCCCCGCCCTCCGGGCAGCGGCCCGTCAGCACGCACGCACCGCCGGCCCGCGCCGCGGACGCGAGCTCGGCGAGCAGCCGCGTCTTCCCGATGCCGGGTTCGCCGCGGACCAGCACCACCCCGCCCCGGCCCGCGGCCGCCTCGGCCACGTGCGCCCGCAGCGCGCCGAGCTCGCGCTCCCGCCCGACGAACGTCCCCCGACCGCCCGCCGCCGCGGGCGCCGCCAGCGCCGGGTCGTGGGCCAGCACCGCCGCGTGCAGCGCACGCACCTCGGGACCGGGCTCGACCCCGAGCTCGTCGGCCAGCACGGCACGCAGCCTGCGGTGGACCTCCAGGGCCTCGGCCTGGCGCCCGTCGCGGTAGAGCGCCAGCATCAGCTGCGCCCATCCCCGCTCGCGCAGCGGGTGGTCGGCGACCACCGCCTCCAGCGCGGCCACCGCCTCGCGGTGGCGGCCCAGCGCGAGCAGCGCCGCGACCCGGTCCTCCGCGGCGGACGCGCGCAGCTCCGCGAGACGGGCGGCGGCCGTGCGCGCGAACGGCCGGTCGGCGAACTCCTCGAGCCCCGGCCCGCGCCACAGCGCCAGCGCCCCGTCGAGCGCGGTGAGCGCGCCCGCGTGGTCGCCGCGCGCCAGGGCGCGCCGACCGGCCCCGATCCCCTCCTCGGCCAGCGCGGCGTCGGTGTCCGGGGCGTCGGTGTCCGGGGCGTCGAGCAGGTAGCCGGGCGCGCGGGTGCGGATCGCGACGCCGCCGCCGTCGAGCGCCCGGCGCAGGTGCAGCACGTAGTTCTGCAGCGTCTTCGCCGCCGTGCGCGGCGGGTCGCCCTGCCACAGCGCGTCGACCAGGCGGTCCTCGGCGACGACCTCGCCGCGGTGCACGGCCAGCACCGCCAGCAGGCAGCGCTCCTTGGGCCCGACCGGGCGGACCGCGCCGTCGCGGCCGAGCACCTCGACGGGCCCCAGGAGTCGGAGCGCCACCGGCGGCATCCGCACAGCGTCCGCGCCGCCCCGGCTGATGTCCAGGAGCCGTTCGGCGGCACCGCAGGAGCCGTCGCCGGGGCGGGCGGCCGCTACGGCACCAGCACCGCCCGACCGTGGACGCGACCTCCCTCGAGATCGGCGAAGGCGTCGGCGAACGCCTCCAGCGGGTAGGTGCGCGTCCGGATGTCGACCCCGCCGGCCGCGGCCAGCGCGACGAGCTCGCGCAGGTCGTCGTGGGTGCCGACGGCGTTGCCGACCACGCTGATCTCGGGCAGCACCAGGTTGAAGGTCGGCACCCGCAGCTCGCCGCCGTAACCCACGACGAAGTAGGTGCCCCGGGACCGCACCATCGCCAGCGACGAGGCGACGGCGTCGCCCTCGCCGACGAAGTCGAGCACGGCCTCGGCGCCCGCGCCGCCGGTGAGCTCGGCGACCCGGTCCCCGTGGCGCCCGTCGGCGGGCACGGCGTGGTGCGCACCGCAGTCGGTGGCCAGCCCGAGCGACTCGGGATCGGGGTCGACGGCGATCACCTCGGCGGCGGTCATGGCGCGCAGGCACTGCACGGCGATGTGCCCGAGCCCGCCGACCCCGACCACCACCACGCGGGTCCCCGGCCCGAGCAGCGGCACCGCCTTGCGGACGGCGTGCATCACCGTGAGCCCGGCGTCCGCGTGCGGGGCGACGGCCGCCGGCTCCATCCCGGCGGGCAGCGGCAGCACCGCGCGGTCGGTCGTGCGCATCAGCTCGGCGAAGCCGCCCGCGCGGGTGAGCCCGGTGAAGTCGAGCCCGCGCGCGCAGCGCATGTCGTCGCCGGTGCGGCAGGCCGGGCACGTCCCGCAGGACGACTGCGGGTGGCAGATGACGGCGTCGCCGACCGCGACGTTCTCCACCGCGGTGCCGACCTCGTACACCCAGCCGGTGGTCTCGTGGCCGAGGACGAGCGGCAGGTCGGTGGGCACGGCCGGAGCGAACCAGCCGTCGCGGATGTGCAGGTCGGTGCGGCACAGACCGGCACCGCCGACGCGGACGACCACGTCGTGCGGTCCGGTCGCGGTGGGCTCGGGCACCTCGTCGAGCCGCGGCGGCTCGGAGTAGGCGTGCAGGCGGACGGCCTTCATGGTCGGGACCTCCGGTGTCGGCAGCGGGGCGCGCCGAGGGTGTCCGCGGCCGGTCGCGGACCGGTCGTGCCCCGGTCGCGCCCGGCGTGCCCCCGTGGTCCCGGGCCCGTCCGCCGGTAGCCTCCGCGTCGAACGGGTGTTCGCGGAGGGGAGCTCGGGTGCGCGTGCTGGGGGTCGACCCGGGGTTGACGCGGTGCGGCCTGGGAGTCGTCGACGGGTCGGGCGGGCGGGCCGTCCGCGCCGTCGCCGTCGACGTCGTGCGCACCGCGCCGGACCTGCCGCTGGAGCGTCGGCTGCTCGGCCTCGGCGCCGAGGTGGAGCGGTGGATCGAGCGGTACCGGCCCGACGTGGTCGCGATCGAGCGGGTGTTCAGCCAGCACAACGTGCGCACGGTGATGGGCACCGCGCAGGCCAGCGGGGTGGTGGCGCTGCTCGCCGCCCGCGCCGGGCTGCCGGTCGCGTTCCACACCCCGAGCGAGGTCAAGGCCGCCGTCACCGGTGAGGGCCGGGCCGGCAAGGAGCAGGTGACGATCATGGTGACGAAGGTGCTCGGGCTGACCGAGGCGCCCCGCCCCGCCGACGCCGCCGACGCCCTCGCCCTGGCGGTCTGCCACTGCTGGCGCGCCCCGATGCTCGACCGGATGGCGCAGGCCAAGGCGCGTTCCGACGAGCTCGCGAAGGCCCACCGGGCCCGGCTGGCGGCGGCGGCGCGAGCAGCGCGCTAGCGGCGAGCGGCCCACCGGGCGGCTCGCACACAGGCCGCGGGGCCCGCACACAGGGCCGGACCTGTGTGCCACCACCGGAAGGTGTGTGCGAGCCTCCCGCGGGCGGCCGTCGAGGGTCGGTAGCGTGTCGAACTGTTGTTCGTCGTCGAGAGGGGTTGTGCGTGATCTCGTCCGTCCGGGGTGAGGTGCTGGAGATCGCGCTGGACCACGCGGTCGTCGAGGTCGGCGGGGTGGGGCTGGCCGTCGTCGCGGCCCCCAACACGCTCGCCGGGCTGCGCCGCGGCGAGCAGGCGCGGCTGTCGACGACGCTGGTGGTGCGGGAGGACTCGCTCACGCTGTTCGGGTTCGCCGACGCCGAGCAGCGCGAGCTGTTCGGGCTGCTGCAGTCCGTCGCCGGGATCGGGCCGCGGCTCGCGCTGGCCACCCTGGCCGTCCTCAGCCCCGACGACGTCACGCGCGCGCTGCTCGACGGCGACACGAAGGCGCTCACGCGGGTGCCGGGGATCGGGCCGAAGGTCGCGCAGCGGATGGTGCTGGAGCTCAAGGACAAGGTGGTGGCCGTGCCCGCCGCGGCGAGCGCGCTGACGCTCCCCGCGGCCGGGAGCAGCCGCCGCGACGAGGTCGTCGAGGCCCTGGTCGGCCTGGGCTTCACCCCGCGCCCCGCCGAGGAGGCGGTGGCCGCGGCGGCCGTCGAGGACGCCGACGCCGACGCCGCGACGCTGCTGCGCAGCGCGCTGACCCGCCTGGGCCGTCGTGGGTGAGCTGACGCCCGCCGCGGACGAGGAGGACGTCCTCGTCGACGCCACGCTGCGCCCGCGCAACCTCACCGAGTTCGTGGGGCAGCCGCGGGTGCGCGAGCAGCTCTCGCTCGTCCTGCAGGGCGCGCAGCGCCGCGGCAGCCCGCCCGACCACATCCTGCTGTCCGGCCCGCCCGGCCTGGGCAAGACGAGCCTCGCGCTGATCGTCGCCGAGGAGCTCGGCGCGGCCATCCGCCTCACGTCCGGGCCTGCGCTGGAGCGGGCGGGCGACCTCGCCGCGATGCTGTCCAACCTCGCGCCCGGCGACGTGCTGTTCATCGACGAGATCCACCGCATCGCCCGCCCCGCCGAGGAGATGCTCTACCTCGCGATGGAGGACTTCCGCGTCGACGTCGTCGTCGGCAAGGGCCCGGGCGCCACGAGCATCCCGCTCGACATCGCCCCCTTCACCCTCGTCGGCGCGACGAC
Source organism: Pseudonocardia oceani (assembly GCF_019263585.2). Lineage (GTDB taxonomy): Bacteria > Actinomycetota > Actinomycetes > Mycobacteriales > Pseudonocardiaceae > Pseudonocardia > Pseudonocardia oceani. Next base: position 6,493,135 of record NZ_JADQDF010000001.1, on the reverse strand, counting down.
CCGCTCCGGCGCGCTCACCGGCCCGCTGCGCGACCGCTTCGGCTTCACCGCGCACATGGAGTTCTACGAGCCCGCCGAGCTGGAGCTCGTGTTGCGCCGCGCCGCGGTCATCCTCGGCGTCGACCTGCACCCCGAGGGCGCCGCCGAGATCGCCGGGCGCTCCAGGGGCACGCCCCGCATCGCCAACCGGTTGCTGCGCCGCGTCCGCGACTTCGCCGAGGTCCGCGCGGACGGCACGGTCACCCGCGCGGTCGCCCGCGACGCCCTGGCCGTCTACGACGTCGACGAGCTGGGCCTGGACCGCCTCGACCGCGCGGTGCTCGGCGCGCTGGTCCGGTCCTTCGGCGGGGGGCCGGTCGGGGTGTCGACGCTGGCCGTCGCGGTGGGTGAGGAGCCGGGTACCGTCGAGGAGGTCTGCGAGCCCTACCTCGTGCGCGCCGGGATGCTCGCGCGCACGCCGAGGGGCCGGGTCGCCACGGCGACGGCGTGGGCCCACCTGGGCCTGACCGCCCCGCCCGACGTCGTCCCGGGTGGCCCTCCGCCGCTGTTCTGAGGCGGGCTGGCAGACTCAAGCCAGGCCGACGACGTGCGGAGATACGGAGACCATGGACCTCTCACTGCTGTTCCCCCTGTTCATCCTGCTGCTGTTCATCCCGATCTTCCTGTCGGGGCGCAAGCAGCGCCGGCAGATGCAGGAGATGCAGCAGCTGCAGTCGGACCTGCAGGTCGGTGACATCGTCGTCACGACGTCGGGCCTGCGCGCCACCGTCGTCGACGTCTCCTACGAGGAGACCGTCGACCTCGAGATCGCCGACGACGTCATCACCACGTGGGTGCGCGCCGCGGTCCGCGAGAAGGTCGTGGCCACCGAGGAGACCCCGGCGACGACCGCCGCGGACGAGGACGGGACGCTGACGACCGGCACCGACGAGGCCCCGCCGTCGTTGGTCAAGGATGCCGACTCGCGCGGTTCCGGCCAGAACTGACGCCGGAGCCCGCCGAACCCCCCGCCGCGGCACCCGCCGCGGTGCGCAGTCAGGAAGAGACACCGTGGCCACCACCCCGGGGCAGATCCGCCCCTGGCGCTACCTCGCGTCGTTCGTCGGCGTCATCGCCGTCCTGTACTCGCTGGTGTTCTTCACCGGTGGCGGCGGGATCACGCCCAAGCTCGGCATCGACCTGCAGGGCGGCACCCGCGTCACGCTGGAGGCCCGCACGGAGACCGGTGCGCAGCCGCCGCGCGACCAGCTGCTCCAGGCGCAGGCGATCATCCAGCAGCGCGTCGACGGGCTCGGGGTCGGCGGCTCGGAGGTGGTGCTCGACGGCAACAACCTGACGATCACCGTCCCCGGCGACGACGGCGAGCAGGCCCGCTCGCTGGGCCAGACCGCGCAGCTGCGCATCCGCGAGGTCATCGGCGGGCCGATCGCGGCCACGGCGGCCCCCGCGCCGACCGACCCGGCCGCGACCCCCGTCGATCCCGCAGCGCCGGTCGATCCCGCAGCGCCCGTCGATCCCGCAGCGCCCGTCGAGGCCCCGGCCGGGGCCGATCCCGCCGCCCCGGCCGACACGCCGCAGGGCGCCGGCCCGCCGGTCGTCGAGGCCGACGTGGCGCCGATCGCGCAGACGACGCCCCTGACGGCACCCACCCCGGAGCCGACGCCGACGCCCGCGCCCGCGACGGACGCCCCGGCGACCGGCGCCCCTCCCGCCGCCGTCCCGGACGCCCCCGCCGATCCCGAGCTCGCTGCCGCCATCGACGAGGCCCGCGCGCAGCGCCAGAGCACCGACCCGGCCGTGCAGGAGCAGGCGCTCCTCGCGCTCGACTGCGCCGCCAACGACCCGCTCCGCGGCTACGACGACCCGTCGCTGCCGCTGGTCGCCTGCGACGTCGACGGCACCGCCAAGTACGTGCTCGGTCCGGTCCTGCTCGAGGGCACCGAGATCGCCGGGGCGCAGGCCCAGCCCGCGCAGGGCGGCATCGGCACCGTCGTCAGCGTCCAGTTCACCAGCTCCGGCGCGGCCACGTGGGGCGCCTACACCTCGGCCAACGTCGGCGAGAACGCCGCGTTCGTGCTCGACGGCGAGGTCGTCTCCGCGCCCACGATCAACCAGCCGATCTACGGCGACACCCAGATCGAGGGGCAGTTCACGCCGGAGGAGGCCCAGGACCTCGCGGGCATCCTGCGCTACGGCTCGCTGCCGCTCTCGTTCACCTCGTCCGAGGCGCAGACCGTCTCGGCCACGCTGGGCCTGGCCTCGCTGCAGGCCGGCCTCATCGCGGGCGGCATCGGGCTGCTGCTGGTGTTCGTCTACTGCCTCGTCTACTACCGCGTCCTGGGTCTGCTGACGATCCTGTCGCTGATCCTGTCCGGCGCCGTCGTCTACGCGGTCCTCGTGCTGCTGGGGCGCTGGATCGGGTTCACGCTCGACCTCGCGGGCGTCGCCGGGTTCATCGTCGCCATCGGCATCACCGCCGACTCGTTCGTGATCTTCTTCGAGCGGCTGAAGGACGAGATGCGGGAGGGCCGCACGTTCCGCTCGGCCGTCCCGCGGGCCTGGGTCCGCGCGCGGCGCACGATCCTCGCCGCCGACGCCGTCAGCTTCCTGGCCTCGGTCGTGCTCTACGTCCTCGCCGTCGGGCAGGTGAAGGGCTTCGCGTTCACCCTCGGCCTGTCCACCGTGCTCGACCTGGTCGTCGTGTTCCTGGTGACGCACCCGCTGGTCGCGCTCGCGTCGAACAACAAGGTCTTCGGCAGCTCGAAGTTCTCCGGCCTGGGGTCGGCCGCCCGGATGGGGGCCGAGCGCAAGAAGGCCGCCGCCGTGTCCGCCCGGCCCGTGTCGACCACGAAGGGGGCCTGACATGGCCAGCGTCTTCGCCCGGCTCTACACCGGCACCGGCGCGTTCGACATCGTCGGGCGCCGCCGCACGTGGTACCTCGGCTTCGGGGTGCTCCTGCTGGTCTGCCTGCTGTCGATCGTGCTCCGCGGGTTCAACCTGGGCATCGACTTCACCGGCGGCACCCAGGTCCAGTTCCCGACCTCGGGCACGACCCAGGAGGTCGAGGTCGAGGACGTCCGCGCGGTCTACGAGCAGGTGATCGGCGAGGAGCCCGCGGCCGTGCAGGTCGCCGGCACCGGCGCGGCCCAGTCGGTGCAGATCCGGTCGGAGACGCTCGACGCCACGCAGCTCGTCACGCTCAAGCAGGCGCTGTTCGACGAGTTCGCGCCGCTGGGCGCCGACGGCGCGCCGAACCCGGCCGCGATCAGCGACAGCGCCGTCAGCGGCAGCTGGGGCGACCAGATCACCCGGCAGGCGCTGATCGCGCTCGTGGTGTTCCTCGTGCTGGTCACGATCTTCCTGGCGTTCTACTTCGAGCGCGCGATGGCGGCGGCGGCGCTGGTCGCGCTGGTGCACGACGTCGTCGTCACCGCGGGGATCTACTCGCTGATCGGCTTCGAGGTCACGCCGTCCACGGTGATCGGCCTGCTCACGATCCTCGGGTTCTCCCTGTACGACACCGTGGTGGTGTTCGACAAGGTCAAGGAGAACACCCGTGGGCTGCTCGGGCTCTCGCGGCGCACCTACGGCGAGGCCGCCAACCTCGCGCTCAACCAGACGCTCATGCGCTCGATCAACACCTCGCTCATCGCGGTGCTGCCGGTGGTGGGCCTGCTGGTCATCGGCGTCGGACTGCTCGGCGTCGGCACACTGGCCGACCTCGCTCTCGTGCAGATGGTCGGCATCATCGCCGGCGCGGTGTCGTCGCTGCTGCTGGCCACGCCGCTGCTCGTCGACCTCAAGATGCGCGACCCCAAGGTCCGCGAGCAGGCCGAGCGCGTGCGGATGCGCCGGGCGCGGGCGAGCGCGGCCACGGCCGGCGCGCGCGCGTCCGACGCCGACCCCGACACCGCCGACCCCGACACCGCCGACCCCGACACCTCCGACCCCGACACCTCCGACGACGAGGTCCTCGCCACCGAGCTCCGCCGGGAGAAGGCGCTGTCGGCGGCGTCGGCGGTGCCCGCGCGCGCCGGGCGCCCGGCGGCCCCGCGCGACCGCAGGCCCCCGGCCAACCGGCCCAGCGGGCGGCGGCGGAAGTGACGGTCGCCGACCCCGACCTCGACGAGGACGGCTCGCTCACCCACGTCCTGGGCCTGGTGCAGGACGTCCCGGACTACCCGCGCCCCGGCATCCTGTTCCGGGACCTGACCCCGGTCTTCGCCGACGCGCGCGCGTTCACGACGGTTGCGACGGAGCTGGCCGCGCGGGTGGCCGACGCCGATCTCGTCGCCGGGATCGAGGCCCGCGGGTTCCTGCTGGGGGCCGCGGTGGCGCTCGTCGCCGGGACCGGGGTGGTGCCGGTCCGCAAGGCGGGCAAGCTGCCCCGCGTCGCCGGGTCGCGCACCTACGACCTCGAGTACGGCACCGCCACCCTGGAGCTCCCCGCCGACACCGTGCCGCCGGGCGCGCGCGTGTTCGTCGTCGACGACGTGCTCGCCACGGGCGGCACCGCGGCGGCCACGGCGGCGCTGCTGACCGACGCCGGGGCCGTGGTCGTCGGGTTCGGCGCGCTGCTGGAGCTCACCGCGCTGGCGGGGCGGGCGGTGCTCGACCCGATCCCGGTGCACGCGCTGCTGCACGCCTGACCCGCCGGGGCGACTATCGTGGGGCCGTGACCGAAGTCCAGCCGGTGGCGCCCCCGGTCCCCACGCCGGACGGGCCCGCCAAGCCCTCGGCCACCCGGCGCGTCCGCGCCCGCATCGCACGCCGGATGACCCCGCAGCGGGTGGCCGTCGTCGCCCCGGTGCTGGAACCGCTGGCGAGCATCCACCGGACGCTGCACCCGAAGGCCGACCTCGCGCTGCTGCAGCGCGCGTTCGACGTGGCCGACGTCAAGCACGAGGGCCAGAAGCGCAAGTCCGGCGACCCGTACATCACGCACCCGCTCGCGGTCGCCACGATCCTCGCCGAGCTGGGCATGGACACGACGACGCTGGTGGCGGCGCTGCTGCACGACACCGTCGAGGACACCGGGTACTCCCTCGACGACCTGCGCACCGAGTTCGGCGACGAGGTGGCGCACCTCGTCGACGGCGTCACGAAGCTCGACAAGGTCGAGTTCGGCAACGCGGCAGAGGCCGAGACGATCCGCAAGATGATCGTCGCGATGGCCCGCGACCCCCGCGTGCTGGTGATCAAGCTGTCCGACCGGCTGCACAACATGCGGACGATGCGGTTCCTGCCGCCGGAGAAGCAGGCGAAGAAGGCGCGCGAGACTCTCGAGGTCTTCGCCCCGCTCGCGCACCGGCTCGGGATGGCCACGGTCAAGTGGGAGCTGGAGGACCTGTCCTTCGCGATCCTGCACCCGAAGAAGTACTCCGAGATCGTGCGGCTGGTCGCCACCCGTGCGCCCTCGCGCGACACCTACCTCAAGCAGGTCATCGACGAGGTCACCCAGCAGCTCGACGCCGCGCGGATCGCCGCCACCGTCGAGGGCCGGCCCAAGCACTACTGGTCGATCTACCGCAAGATGATCGTCAAGGGCCGCGACTTCGACGACATCCACGACCTGGTCGGCGTGCGGGTCATGGTCGACGAGGTGCGCGACTGCTACGCCGCGATGGGCATGGTGCACGCGCTGTGGCAGCCGATGCCGGGGCGGTTCAAGGACTACATCGCGCAGCCGCGCTTCGGGGTCTACCAGTCGCTGCACACGACCGTCATCGGGCCGGACGGCAAGCCACTGGAGTGCCAGATCCGCACCCGCGACATGCACCACACCGCCGAGTACGGCATCGCGGCGCACTGGCGCTACAAGGAGACCAAGGGCTCGCACACGGGCAGCACCGTCGACGTCGACGACATGTCCTGGATGCGCCAGCTGCTCGACTGGCAGCGGGAGGCGGCCGACCCCGGCGACTTCCTGGAGTCGCTGCGCTTCGACCTGGGCACCAAGGAGATCTTCGTCTTCACGCCCAAGGGCGACGTCATCACGCTGCCGCAGGGCTCCACCCCGGTCGACCTGGCCTACGCCGTGCACACCGAGGTCGGCAACCGCTGCATCGGCAGCCGCGTCAACGGCCGGCTGGTGGCGCTGGAGCGCAAGCTCGAGTCCGGCGACGTCGTCGAGATCTTCACCTCCAAGGCCGAGGGCGCGGGGCCCAGCCGCGACTGGCTCGCCTTCGCCGCGTCCCCGCGCGCCCGCACCAAGATCAAGCAGTGGTTCGCCAAGGAGCGCCGCGAGGAGGCGATCGAGAGCGGCAAGGAGGCCATCACGCGCGAGGCCCGCCGCACCGGGATGCCCCTGCAGCGCCTCGTGTCGGCCGACTCGATGGCCGCGCTGTCGCGCGAGCTGCACTTCCCCGACCTGTCCGGACTCTACGCCGCGGTCGGCGAGGGCCACGTCAGCGCCCGGCACGTCGTGCAGCGCCTCGTCGCCCTGCTGGGCGGCATGGAGGACGCCGAGGAGGAGCTCGCCGAGCGCTCGACCCCGTCGACGATCCGCACGCGCCGCGCCACCGGCGACGCGGGCGTCGTCGTCAAGGGGGAGTCGGCCGACCTGGCCGACCTCTACACGAAGCTCGCCCGCTGTTGCACGCCCGTGCCCGGCGACGACATCCTCGGCTTCGTCACCCGCGGCGGCGGCATCTCGGTGCACCGCACCGACTGCACCAACGCCACCGAGCTGCAGAGCCGCGCGGAGCGGCTCGTCGACGTCGCCTGGTCGGTGTCGGCGGGGTCGGTGTTCCTCGTGGCCATCCAGGCCGAGGCGCTCGACCGGCACCGCCTGCTCTCCGACATCACCAAGGTCCTCGCCGACGAGAAGGTCAACATCCTGTCGGCGTCGGTCACGACCTCGCGCGACCGCGTCGCGGTGTCCCGGTTCAGCTTCGAGATGGGCGACCCGAAGCACCTCGGGCACCTGCTGCGGACGGTGCGCAACGTCGAGGGCGTCTACGACGTGTACCGGGTGACCAGCGCGTCCTGACGCCCGGCGGCACTACGCGGCGGCGGCCAGCGGGCCGATGTAGGTGCCGGGGCGGGTGGCGCCGTCCTGGCGGAGCACCGGTTCGCCGTTCCACGGCACGGTGAGCTGCGCGGTGTCGCCGGGCGGGGTGGTGACGAGCTCGGCGGGCAGCCAGCCGGCGGGGTCGGTGAGGTAGGTCAGCGGCGCCGACACCGTCGAGCCCGGCGCCACGGTCACTGCCGCGTGCTCCTGGTCGGCGCCCTGGCGGAACACCGAGTACGACGGGCCGTAGACGGGGTCGTCGGGGCCGCGCAGGTCGAGGCCGGGCACCCCGCGCGCCTCGCAGGGGCGGTCGGAGACGTTGGTGTAGACGACCTGCACCGTGCGCTGGCCCTCGCCGGTGGGCGCCCCGAGGGAGAGCTCCAGGTCGCCGGCGACGCAACGCGCCGGGGCGGGCTGCGCCGTCGCGGGGGCAGAGGTCGTCGTCGGGGCGACCGTCGTCGTCGCGGGGGGTGGTGCCGTCGGGGTGGTGGCCGTGCCGCCGCAGGCCACCAGCGCCGCGAGCAGGACCGGGACGAGCGCGAGGTGCCGTCCGACGATCATCGGGGCAGGCTAGTGGGCCGGTCACCGGCCACGATCGGGGCAGGTCCTCAGGTCTGGTCGGCCCACAGCCCGCAGTGGTGGGCCGCCGCGAACTCCGCGGCCGGGACGTCGGCCGCCGCGCCCGCGGTGATCGTCCGGACCGGGCCGCCGTCGCCCCAGGTCGGCCATCCGGGGTCGCCGGTGCGGGCGAACCGCGCCCACGCCGCCACGAGGTCGGTGGCGGTGCCCTGCTGCGCGGCGGTCAGCGGGGGACCGGGCCGCAGGTCGAACAGGTAGGGGACCTCGGCGCCGTGGACCACGCCGTCGGCGAGGTCGGGGGCGGGCGCGGCGAACGGCGAGGGCGCGCGGGTGTCGGCGAACTCGTAGACGAACACTGGCCCCCGGCCGGCGAGGCGGTCGTAGGTGGTGAGCGCGGGGCAGGCGTAGGCCCGGTCGGTGACGACGTCGGCCCAGGCGCGCGACGGGCTGCGGTCGCCGGGGGCGTAGGCGCGGCCGGCCTCGCGGGCCCGGTCGCCCGCGGCCCGGGCCAACAGCGTCCGGAACGTCGACGGGTCGAGCGTCGGGAGGAAGGCGTTCGTGAACAGGATGCCCTCGTCGCGCACGGTGCCCGCGAGCACCGGCACCGGCGGCGCCTGCGCCAGCACGTCCGACGGGCGGCGCGGCAGCGTGGGCGTGCCGACCGCCGGGCTCCAGTAGCCGGGCGCGCCGACGAGCCGCTCGACGGGCAGCGCGCGCAGGCAGGCGAGCCGGTCGTCGCCGTCGTCGCAGCCCAGGGCGTCGGCCGTCGTCTCGCCCATGTCCTCGGCGACGGGCAGCGCCTTCCACGTGTCGCCCACCGGGCCGGTGCCGGGCCCGATGACGTCGACGACGTTGGCGGCGCCGCAGCCGCCGCTCTGCATCACCGCCCGCGCGAACAGCCCGCCCGCGGCGGGGGAGGCGAGCTGCGCGCACACGCCGTCGGCCCCCGCCGACTCCCCGGCCAGCGTGACCAGCTCCGGGTGGCCGCCGAACGCGGCGGCGTTGCGCGCCACCCAGACCAGCGCGGCCTGCTGGTCCTGGATGCCGAACGCGCCCGACCCGGACAGCTCCGGCAGGGCGAGGAAGCCCAGCGGGCCCAAGCGGTAGTTGACGGTGACGACGACGAGCCCGGCGCGCGCGAGCCGGCGCGGGTCGTAGTCGGCGCCCGCTCCCGCGGAGAACCCGCCGCCGTGCAGCCACACCAGCACGGGCAGGCGGGCGTCGGTGGTGGTGCCGGCGGGGACGGTGACGTCGAGGGTCAGGCAGTCCTCGTCGGTGCTCGCCGCGGTGGCGTGCGGGACGCCGGGCGCCGCGGCGGTCTGCGGGCAGCGCGAGCCCGGGCCGGTGGCGTCGCGGACGCCGGTCCACGGCTCCGGCGGGCGCGGCGGCACCCAGCGCGGCGTCGGGGCGGCGTAGGGGACGTCGCCGAAGCGCAGGACGTCGCCGTCGAGCAGGCCGCGGAGCTCGCCCTGCTCGACGCGCACGGTCCCGTCGAGCGGGGCGGGCCCGCCGCACGCGGCCAGCGCGAGCACGGCCAGCGCGAGCAGCGCGCACACGACCGGGCGGGGGAGCACGCACCGATCGTGCCCGAGCACGGTCGGTGACCGCCGCCGGTGGTCAGCCGGCGACGACGGCCGAGTCGATCGTGACGGGGGTGTTGGGCTCCCCGTCGCCCTCGGGCGTCGCACCGGCCGCGGCGACCCCGTCGATGACGGCGAGGCCCTCGGGCGCGATCGAGCCGAACGCCGTGTACTCCGGCGGCAGCCCGGCGTCGCCGAAGACCATGAAGAACTGGCTGCCGCCGCTGTCGGGAGCCGCCGTCTTGGCCATCGCGAGGATGCCGCGGCCGTAGGTCAGCTCGGGGAAGACCTCGTCGGGGATGGTGTAGCCGGGGCCGCCGGTGCCGGTGCCGGTCGGGTCGCCGCACTGCAGGACCTGCAGGCCCGGGGCGGTGGTGAGGCGGTGGCACGGCGTGCCGTCGTAGTAGCCCTGCTGCGCCAGGCTGACGAAGCTGTTGACGGTGCACGGCGCCAGCGCGCGGTCGAGCGTCAGGGGCACGGTGCCCGCGCTCGTCGCCAGCGTGACGCCCACGGTGCCCTCGGCGGACACGCCGGTGGCGGGCGGGGGCGTGGCGGGCTTCGCGGCCTCGCCGCCCGCGACGTAGGCGCAGTCGGTGGGGTTCGGCAGCGGCGTGGAGCGCACCGGGAGCGGCACGATCTCGGCCGGGGCGGCGGGGTCGGTGCTCGGCGCGGCGGCGGTGTCGTCGCCCCCGCCGCCGGTGAGCGTCGTGAGCAGCACGAGCCCGACGAGGACCACGACCACGACGGCCACCGAGGTGATCACCGCGACCCGCCTGCGGCGCTGCGCCTGCTGGGCCCGCCGTTCCTGCTGGCGCTCGAGCTTGCGCTTGGCCGCCTCGCGCCGCATCTGGTTGGTCGCCACCGTGCTCCTCCGTGTCCGCCGATCGGCCGACACGATAGCGATCGGCACCGGCCTCTACGCTGGTCGGGTGCTCGTCGCCGGATTCCCCGCAGGTTCGTTCCAGACCAACTGCTACGTCGTGGCCCCCGGTCCGGGGGAGGCGTGCGTCGTCGTCGACCCCGGCCAGGACGCCGTCGAACAGCTCGACGCGCTGCTGGCCGAGCACCGGCTGACCCCGGTCGCCGTGCTGCTCACCCACGGGCACTTCGACCACACGTTCAGCGTCACCCCGGTGTGCGACGGCCACGACATCGCCGCGTGGATCCACCCCGAGGACCGCGAGATGCTCGCCGACCCGATGAAGGGGCTGTCCCGGGAGTCGGCCGCGTTCTTCGGCGGGCGCCTGGAGATGCGCGAGCCGCGGTCGGTCGAGGAGATGGCCGACGGCGCGACGCTCGACCTCGCCGGGCTCACGCTGCGCGTCGACCACACCCCGGGCCACACGCGCGGGTCCGTGATCTTCACGCCGACCTCGGCCGCCGACGACGGCGCGGGCGCCGAGGTGATCATCGCCGGTGACACGCTGTTCGCCGGCTCGATCGGGCGCACCGACCTGCCCGGGGGCGACCACCAGCAGATGCTGGTCAGCCTGCGCGACAAGCTGCTCACCCGCTCCGACGAGGCGCTGGTCCTGCCCGGGCACGGCGCCACCACGACCATCGGCCGGGAGCGGGCGTCCAACCCGTTCCTGCAGGGCCTCGACACGCCGGCGCCGGGGCGCGGGCTGTGAGCACGCCGTTCGCCGCGCCCAAGGGGATCCCCGAGTACACCCCGCCCGACTCGGCCGCGTTCGCGCACGTGCGCGACACGCTCGTCGCGGCCGCCGGGCGGGCCGGCTACGGGTTGCTGGAGCTGCCGGTCTTCGAGGACACCGGGCTCTACGCCCGGGGCGTCGGCGAGTCGACCGACGTCGTCAGCAAGGAGATGTACACCTTCGCCGACCGCGGCGAGCGCTCGGTGACGCTGCGTCCCGAGGGCACCGCGGGCGTCGTACGCTCGGTGATCGAGCACGGCCTCGACCGCGCCGGTCTGCCGGTCAAGCTCTACTACGCGGGCCCGTTCTTCCGCTACGAGCGCCCGCAGGCGGGGCGCTACCGGCAGCTGCAGCAGGTCGGGATCGAGGCGATCGGCATCGACGACCCGGCGCTGGACGCCGAGGTCATCGCCGTCGCCGACGAGGGGTTCCGGGCGCTGGGCCTGCGCGCGTATCGTCTCGAGCTCACCTCGCTGGGCGACGAGGAGAGCCGCCCCGCCTACCGCGCGCTGCTCACCGACTTCCTGTCCCGGCTCGACCTCGACGAGGCCACCCGCGAGCGCGCCCGGGTCAACCCGCTGCGCGTGCTCGACGACAAGCGGCCCGAGGTCCGCACGCTCACGGCCGACGCGCCGCTGCTGCTGCACCACCTCTCGGCGGCCGCGAAGGATCACCACGACGCGGTCAAGGCGCACCTCGACGACCTCGGCGTGGCCTACGTGGAGAACCCGCGGATGGTGCGCGGGCTCGACTACTACACGAAGACCACGTTCGAGTTCGTCCACGACGGGCTGGGCGCGCAGTCGGGCATCGGCGGCGGCGGGCGCTACGACGGGCTGATGGCGACGCTCGGGGGGCAGCCGCTGTCGGGCGTCGGCTTCGGGATCGGCGTCGACCGGACGCTGCTCGCCTGCCGCGCCGAGGGCGTCTCGCCCTGGTCGCAGGCTCGCGTCGAGGTGTTCGGGGTGCCGCTGGGCGACGCCGCGAAGAGCCGGCTCGTCGTGCTGGCCGGGGCGCTGCGCCGGGCCGGGGTCCGCGTCGACGTCTCCTACGGCGGGCGCGGGCTCAAGGGCGCGATGAAGTCCGCCGACCGCTCCGGCGCGCGCTACGCGCTCGTGCTCGGCGACCGCGACCTCGAGGCCGGCACCGTCGGCGTCAAGGACCTGCTGTCGGGGGAGCAGCGGCCGGTGGCGCTCGGCTCCGTCGTCGACGAGATCGTGTCGCTGCTCGGTGGGTGAGCCGTCCTCCGCCGCGGGATCCTCCGGGGCTGCGGGTTCCTCCGGGGCTGGGGGTTCCTCCGGGGCTGCGGGTTCCTCCTCCGAAGCCGACCGCTGGGACGCCCGCCACGCCGTCGCGGGTCCGGGCACGCCGGTGCCGCCGGGGGCGCTGCGGGGGCGCGAGCACCTGCTGCCCGACGGCGGGCGCGCGCTCGACGTCGCCTGCGGCCGGGGCGCGGTGGCGGCGTGGCTCGCGGGCCGCGGGTTCGCCGTCGACGCGGTGGACGTGTCGCCGGTCGGGCTCGCGGCGGGCGCGACGCTCGCCCCGGGCGTCAGCTGGATCGCGCACGACCTCACGCTCGGACTGCCGGTCACCGGCCCCTACGACGTCGTGGTCTGCCAGCGCTACCGCGACCCGGCGCTCTACCCGGCCCTGGTCGACGTCCTCGCGCCCGGTGGCCTGCTCGTGGTCACGGTGTTGTCGGAGGTGGGCGACTCGGGCGGGTCGTTCCGCGCCGTGCCCGGGGAGCTGGAGGCGGCGTTCGGGCACCTACGGGTGCTCGCGTCGGAGGAGGGGAACGGGGAGGCGTCGCTGGTGGCGCTCGCCCCCTAGACCCTCGAACCCTCAGACTCTCAGCGCGTCCGGGCTCTCCCGGCTCGCCACCACCGCCGCCAGCGCGGTCGTGATCGGCACCGACGCGACGAGGCCGATGCTGCCGACGAGAGTCCGCACGATCTCGGTGGCCACCGCCTGCGACGTGGCGACGTCGCCGAGGCCCTGCCCGGACAGCGAGAACAACAGCAGCAGCGGCAGCGAGGCGCCCGCGTAGGCCAGGACGAGCGTGTTGACCGCCGAGGCCACGTGGTCGCGCCCGATCCGCATCGCCGCGGTGAACAGCGCGGGCGCGGCCATGTCCGGATCGGCCCGCCGGAGCTCCCAGACGGCGCTGGTCTGGGTGACGGTGACGTCGTCGAGCACGCCGAGCGCGCCGATGACGACCCCGGCGAGCAGCAGCCCGCGGGCGTCGACGCCGGAGCCGAGCGAGGCGATGAGCGTGGCCGTCTGGTCGTCGAGCCCGGTGAGCCGCGCGGTCGCGGAGAACAGCGCGCCGAGCACGCCGATCAGCGCGAGCGAGGCGAGCGTGCCGAGCACGGCCACGGAGGTGCGGGCCGACGGGCCGTGGGTGAGGTAGAGGACCGCGAACATGATCAGGCAGGAGCCGACGACGGCGACGGCGAGCGGGTCGCGCCCGTCGAGGATCGCGGGCAGCACGAACGCGAGGAGCACGACGAAGCTCAGGACCAGCGCGCCGAGGGCGGCGAGGCCGCGCCAGCGCCCGAGCACCAGGACCGCGGCCGCGAACAGGACGGTGAGCCACACGAGCGCGCCGCCGCGCTGGAAGTCGACGACCTGGTAGGACCCGGGGTCGGTCGGGTCGCCGCCGGAGTAGCCGAGCACGATGTCGTCGCCGACGCCGAAGGTCGGGGTGCTGGGCTCGACGGGCACGACCTGCACGAGGTCACGGCCCGGCAGCGGCCCGTCGGCCATCCGGATCACGAGCCCGACGCACCCGCCCTCGCCGCTGCCGGGGGAGCAGTCGGTGGTCTGCGCTGCGGTGATCTCGCCCTGCACGGGCTGCTGCGCGGCGGCCGCCGCGGGCACGGGCGCGGAGCCCGGCCAGAGCAGCACCACCCCGACCAGGGTGGCCAGGGCGCAGGGGACGAGCAGGGCGGCGATGAGGATCCGGACGCGGCGCCCGGCGGGGGCGGCGGGGCCGTGCCCGTGGCCGTGACCGTGCCCCCCGGCGGGGGCGGGTGCCGCCCGGCGCCGGCGCCGCCCGCCCGGCGCCGGGGGCGCCGGCTCCGCCGCGGGATCCGCGACGGGCCGACGGCGGCGTCCGCCGGGGGAGGACGGGCCGGCCCCGACCCGGATCGGCCCGGTGGGGGCGTCGGGTTCGGGCTCCTCGGGTCCGCGCACGGGCCCATCCTCCCCGCGACGCGCGCTCCGGGACCACGGGGCCGTGGCGCCTACAGGATCAGGCTCGCGACGAACGCCAGGGCGAACCCGACCACACCGATCAGGGTCTCCATGACCGTCCAGGTCTGCAGCGTCGTGCGTACGTCCATGTTGAGGAAGCGCCCGACCAGCCAGAACCCGGAGTCGTTGACGTGCGACAGCACCGTCGAGCCGCCCGCGATCGCGATGACGACGAGCGCCACGTCGATCCGGGAGAGCCCCTCGGCGGCCACGACGGGCGCGATGAGGCCCGCGGTCGTCGTCAGGGCCACGGTCGCCGAACCCTGCGCCACGCGCAGCGCGGTGGCGATCACGAACGCCGCGACGATGACCGGCAGGCCGATCGCGCCCAGGCTCTCGGCGAGCGCGTCGCCGATGCCGCTGGTGCGCAGGATCCCGCCGAACGCGCCACCCGCACCGGTGATGAGGATGATCGCGCAGACCGGGCCGAGCGAGGAGTTGACGATGCCCTCGGCCTCGGCGCGGGTGAAGCGCTCCCGGCTCAGCACGAACAGCGCGACCAGCACCGTGATCAGCAGGGCGACCGGGGTCTGCCCGAGGAGCCGCAGCGCACCGACGGTCGTGGTGTCGCCGTCGACGACGCCCGCGGTCGCGAGCGTGTTCAACCCGGTGTTGAGCAGGATGAGGACGAGCGGGAGCAGCAGGAGCAGCAGGACGGTGCTGAACCGCGGCGGTGCGGTGCGGGTCTCGGACCGGACGTCGGTCCGCGCGCCGCCCGAGCCGCTCTCCTCACCGCCCGCGAGGACGTCGGGCACCGGCACGTCGAACCGGCGGCCGCTCCACACCCCGAACAGGTAGGACGCGACGTACCAGGTGGGCAGGCCGATGACCAGCCCGACCACGAGCACCAGGCCGATGTCGGCGCCCAGGATGCCGGCGGCGCCGACGGGCCCGGGGTGCGGTGGGACGAACGCGTGCATGACGGCGAACGCCCCGGCCGAGGGCAGCGCGTAGGTGAGGACGGAGCCCCCGAACCGGCGCGCGACGCTGAAGATGAGCGGCAGGAACACGACGAAGCCGGCGTCGAAGAAGATCGGGAAGCCGA
Organism: Pseudonocardia oceani; assembly: GCF_019263585.2. Lineage (GTDB taxonomy): Bacteria > Actinomycetota > Actinomycetes > Mycobacteriales > Pseudonocardiaceae > Pseudonocardia > Pseudonocardia oceani. The sequence goes on along the minus strand of NZ_JADQDF010000001.1, from coordinate 6,478,008 downwards.
ACAGCAGCGACGCGACGCCCAGGGCGAGCGGTGCCCGGTGCTCGCCGAACCGGGCGACGAGGGTGTCGGCGAGCGTCTGCGCACCGCCGGTGACCTCCAGCAGCTTGCCGATCATCGCGCCCAGCCCGACGAGGAGCGCGACGCTGGCCAACGTGGTGCCGAACCCGTCGAGCAGCGCCGGGACGGCCTCGTCGACCGGGATCCCCGCGACGAGCGCGGTCAGCAGGCTGACCAGGATCAGGGCGACGAAGGCGTGCAGCCGCAGCGCCATGATCAGGACGAGCAGCAGCGCGACCGCCGCCACCGCGATCAGCAGCAGGACGCCGGTGCCGTGCACCGGGACGAAGTCCTCCATCAGTGCTCCTCCTCCGTGCTCACCGCGACCGGTGCGTCCAGCGCGGCCAGCGCGTCCATGGCGCGACCGGCCACCTCGGAGGGCCGGCCCGTGGTCTCGACGCCGACGCCCGGCTCGTCGGGCTGCAGCGGCTCGAGCGTGGCGAGCTGGCTGCTCAGGAGCGAGGGCGGCATGTAGTGCCCGCGGCGCGCCGTGATCCGCTGCTCGATGAGCTCGGGCGGGGCGAGCAGGTGCACGAAGTACACCGAGGGGTGGCCGTCGCGCAGCAGGTCGCGGTAGCTGCGCTTGAGCGCCGAGCAGGTGATGACGGCGCCGCGGTCCGCCTGCTCCTGCTCGCCGATCCAGTCGGCGATCCGGCGCAGCCACGGCCACCGGTCGTCGTCGTCGAGGGGGTGCCCCGCCGCCATCTTCTGCCGGTTCGCCTCCGGGTGCAGGTCGTCGCCCTCGGCGAACACCCACCCCGTGCGCGCCACCAGCTCCTGCGCCACCGACGTCTTCCCGACGCCCGAGACGCCCATCACCACCAGTGTTCGTCGGTCCATGGGTGCAGAGTGGCGTACGGCACCGACAGGCGCCGGACGGGACGCGCCGGAAGGTACTTGCCGAACCGTTCGAACGTGTGTTCGACTGTCCCCATGCGGTGGAGCGGGCAGCAGGTCCAGGACGACGGGGTCGGTGCGGAGGCGGCGCTGCCCGGGTTGCGCGGGTTGCTGCGCTCGGTCCGCACGCCGGAGTTCGCGGGTGCGGTGTTCCACGAGGTGGAGGCGCGCTCGGCGCTCAACCGCGTGCCGGGCACGTCGCCGGTGCCGTTCCGGTGGACGGTCAACCCCTACCGCGGCTGCTCGCACGCCTGCGTCTACTGCCTGGCCGGTCCCACCCGCGTGCTCATGGCCGACGGGTCCACGCGCCCGATCGCGGAGCTGCGCGTCGGCGACGCGGTGGTCGGCACCGAGCGGGTCGGCGGGGGCCGCCGCTACGTGCGCACCACCGTCCACGCGCACTGGTCCACTGCCAAGCCCGCGGTCCGGCTGCGCCTGTCGGGCGGCACCGAGATCGTTGCGAGCGGTGAGCACCGCTTCCTCACCGACTCCGGGTGGCGCCATGTCACCGGCGGTTGGTGCCGGTCGGGGCGCCGCCCGCGGCTGCGCCCAGGCAGCGCGCTGCTGGGGCCGGGCGCGTTCGCGGCGCGGCAGGCGTCCCCCACGCCGGGCTACCGGCGCGGATACCTGTCCGGGCTGGTCCGCGCCGACGGCCCCACGCCCGCCGAGCCCGACCGGTGCTTCCCCTCGGCGCACCTGGAGCTCGAGGCGCTCGGGCGCGCCCACCACCACCTCGCCGAGGTGGCGCGGGAGGCGCCGGTGCTGGCCGCCGTCGGGAGAGTGGTCGACGGCCGCATCGCTCCGCCCGCGCCGCGGGCCGGGATCGCGCCGGTCGCCGAGGTCGTGCGCTGGCCCGAGCACCCGGGCGACGACTGGTGCGCCGGGTTCCTGGCCGGCGTCGTCGACGCGCGGGGCGCGGTCTCCCACGGCGAGCTGCGGGTCCGCCAGTCCGACGAGGAGGTCGTCGGGCGGGTCGCCGGGGCGCTGCACCGGCTCGGGTTCGGCTTCGCGATGGAGGGCACCGAGCGCGGTGAGCGGGTCGTCCGGCTCACCGGGGGGCCGACGGCGTTCGTGCGCTTCCTGCAGGTCGCGGGGCCCGCGGTGGGCCGCCGCCGCGACCTGTCGGGTGCGCCGGTCGAGGTGGCGGCCGAGGTCGTCGCCGTCGAGCCGACGGGCCGGGTCGAGGCGATGTACGACATCACCACCGGCACCGGCGACTTCGTGGCCGAGGGCGTCGTCAGCCACAACTGCTTCGCCCGTGGCACCCACTCCTACCTCGACCTCGACACCGGGGCCGACTTCGACAGCCAGATCGTCGTGAAGGTCAACGTCGCGCGCGTGCTCGACCGCGAGCTGCGGCGGCCGCGGTGGGAGTGCGAGCCGGTCGCGATGGGCACCAACACCGACCCCTACCAGCGCGCGGAGGGCCGCTACCGGCTCATGCCCGGCGTGATCGACGCCCTGACCCGCTCCGGCACCCCGTTCTCGATCCTCACGAAGGGCACGGTCCTCACGCGCGACCTGCCCCGGCTGGCCGCGGCCGCCCGCGACGTCCCGGTCGGGCTCGGCGTGTCGATCGCCCTGCTCGACCGCCCGCTACAGCCCGCCCTCGAACCCGGCACGCCGTCGCCGGAGGCCCGGCTCGAGCTGGTCCGCCGCATCGCCGACGCCGGGCTGAGCTGCGGCGTCATGGTGGCGCCGGTGCTGCCGCTGCTCACCGACTCCGAGGAGGCGCTCGACGCACTGCTCGCCCGCATCAGCGCGGCCGGCGCCACCGGCGCGAGCGTCATGGCCCTGCACCTGCGGCCCGGCGCGCGCGAGTGGTTCCAGGCCTGGCTCGCCCGCGAGCACCCCGGCCTGGTCGAGCGCTACGCCCGCCTCTACCGCCGCGGCTCCTACGTCGACGCGGAGTACCGCCGCGCCCTCTCCGCCCGCGTCGGCCCCCTGCTCCGCCGCCACGGCCTGGCGTCGGAGGTGGGGGTGGTGCGGGGCGCGGACGACCTGGCCCGCGCGGCCGTCCAGGTGCCCGAACAGCTCACCCTGCTCTGACGTCCCGCGCGCGATTCAGGTTCCCGCGCGCCGAACAGGTTCCCGCACGGCCCCGGGGGGGCGCGGGAGCAGGAAGCGTGCGCGGGAGCTAGAGCGCACGCTGCACCGTGGAACGCGAACCACGCACGACCGCACGCGCTCTGCGGAACGCGAACCACCGCACCGCGTTCCGCGGAACGCGATCGATCATGAGCCCGGGGGTCGGCCGCACCCGGTCCCTGCACCGGGGTAGGGAAACCTGCTGGCCGGGCACCGGGGCCTGCCGGATAGCCTCGTCGCGTGATGCGATCCCACCCCGCCGGCACGTTGCGTGCCGAGCACGCCGGACAGTCCGTGACCCTCGCCGGGTGGGTGGCGCGCCGCCGCGACCACGGCGGAGTGATCTTCGTCGACCTCCGCGACGCCTCCGGGTCGGCGCAGGTCGTGTTCCGCGAGGGGGAGATGGCCGAGCGGGCGCACCGCCTGCGTTCGGAGTTCTGCCTGCAGCTCACCGGTGAGGTCGTCGCCCGGCCCGAGGGCAACGAGAACCCCGACCTGCCCACGGGTGCGGTCGAGGTGACGGTCACGTCGTTCACCGTGCTGTCGGAGTCGGCGCCGCTGCCGTTCCCGGTCGACGAGCACTCCGAGGTGGGTGAGGAGGTGCGGCTCAAGTACCGCTACCTCGACCTGCGCCGCGGCGGGCCGGCGTCGGCCATGCGCCTGCGCAGCGCCGTCAACAAGGCCGCCCGGAAGGTGCTCGACGCGCGCGACTTCGTGGAGGTCGAGACCCCGACCCTGACGCGGTCGACGCCCGAGGGCGCCCGCGACTTCCTGGTCCCCGCCCGCCTGCGCCCCGGCAGCTGGTACGCCCTGCCGCAGAGCCCGCAGCTGTTCAAGCAGCTGCTCATGGTCGGCGGGCTGGAGCGGTACTACCAGATCGCGCGCTGCTACCGGGACGAGGACTTCCGCGCCGACCGGCAGCCGGAGTTCACCCAGCTCGACATCGAGATGAGCTTCGTCGAGCAGGACGACGTCATCGAGCTCGCCGAGGCGATCCTCGTCGCGCTGTGGGAGCTGATCGGCCACGAGATCCCGCGCCCGATCCGGCGGATGACCTACGCCGAGGCGATGAGCCGCTACGGCTCCGACAAACCCGACCTGCGCTTCTCCATCGAGCTCACCGACATGACGGAGTACTTCGCCGACACGCAGTTCCGCGTGTTCCAGAACCCCTACGTCGGCGCGGTCGTGATGCCCGGGGGCGCCTCGCAGGCCCGCCGCGCGCTCGACGCCTGGCAGGAGTGGGCGAAGCAGCGCGGCGCCCGCGGCCTCGCGTACGTGCTGATCGGCGAGGACGGCACCGTCGACGAGCGCGGTCCCGTCGTCAAGAACCTGTCGGAGACCGAGCGCGACGGCCTCGCCGCCGCCGTCGGCGCGCAGCCCGGCGACTGCATCTTCTTCGCCGCCGGCACCCCGAAGGACGCCCGGGCGCTGCTCGGCGCGGCCCGCGGCGAGATCGCGCGGCGCACCGGTCAGCTCGACGAATCGGCGTGGTCGTTCGTCTGGATCGTCGACGCCCCGATGTTCGAGTCCGCCGCCGAGACCGACGACGTCGCCGTCGGCAGCGGGCAGTGGACCGCGCTGCACCACGCGTTCACCTCGCCCAACACCGAGTGGATCGACAAGTTCGAGACCGACCCGGGCAACGCGCTGGCCTACGCCTACGACATCGTCTGCAACGGCAACGAGATCGGCGGCGGGTCCATCCGGATCCACCGCGCCGACGTGCAGAAGCGCGTGTTCGAGCTGATGGGGCTGGGGGAGGAGGAGGCGCAGGAGAAGTTCGGATTCCTGCTCGACGCCTTCGCCTTCGGCCCGCCCCCGCACGGCGGCATCGCGTTCGGCTGGGACCGGATCACGGCGCTGCTGGCCGGCGTCGACTCCATCCGCGAGGTCATCGCCTTCCCCAAGACCGGCGGCGGCTACGACCCGCTGACGGCCGCGCCCGCCCCGATCACCCCGGAGCAGCGCAAGGAGGCCGGCGTCGACGCCGCCCCGCCGAAGAAGCCCACGCCCACCGAGGCTCGCTGAGTCGGTGCAGCACCTGCGCGTCGTCTCGCCGGAGGCGGTCACCGCCGGGGTGCGCGACCTGCTGCTCGCCGAGCCCGGCGCCACGCACGTCACCGTGCTGGCGGGGGTGGCGCTGCAGCCCGTGGGTGACGTCGTCGAGGCCGACGTCACCCGCGAGGCGGTCGACCGCGTCCTCGACGGTCTGTGCGGGCTCGGCGTCGACCGCGCCGGCGGCGTGACGCTGGAGACGATCGACACGACGCTGTCCGACGCCGCCGACCGGGCGGAGGAGGCGGTGCCCGGCGACCCGCAGGACGCGGTGATCTGGGACGAGGTCGTGGCGCGCACGGGGGAGGACTCCCGGCTCTCGATCAGCTTCCAGACCTTCCTCACGGTCGCGTGCCTGCTCGCCGCGATCGGCGCGATCACGAACTCGCCGGTCACGGTCGTCGGCGCGATGGTGCTCGGTCCGGAGTTCGGGCCGCTGGCCGCGGTCGCCGTCGGCATCGCCCTGCGCCGTCGCGACCTCGTCCGCCGCGGAGTCGTCGCGCTGGCCGTCGGGTTCCCGCTGGCCATGGTCGTCACTGCCGCGGCCACGCTGCTGTTCGACGCCGTCGGCCTGCTCGACGCGACCTCGCTCGACTCGCTCGACCAGGTCGACTTCATCTACCAGGTCGGCTGGTTCTCCTTCATCGTCGCGCTGCTCGCCGGGGCGGCCGGGATGCTGGCGCTCACCTCGGCCAAGTCGGCGTCGCTGGTCGGGGTGTTCATCTCGGTCACCACGGTGCCCGCCGCCGCGTTCGCCTCGGTCGCGTTCGTCGAGGGGCGGTTCGTCGAGGCGGGGGAGTCGGTGCTGCAGCTCGTCGTCAACGTCGTCGGCATCGTGCTGGCGGCCGTGGCGGTGCTGCTCGCCTCCCGCACGGCCGGCGCGCGTCGCCGCGGCCTGCGGAGGCTGTCCACCGGGTAGGGTCGGTCCGGTGAACGGCGACCTGGGTGCTTTCCCCAGGCCGGTGCTCGCCGCTCTGGCCGCGGCGGAGCGCCTCCTCACCCGGCGCGCGGGCGCCAGCGTCGTGCTGGCCGACCCCGAGGACCTCGGCGGCAGCGACCGCTCGGTCGTCGCGCGGGCGCGGGTGTCGCGCAACCCGTTCGCGCTGCCGCGCACGCTCGTCGTCAAGCACTACCTGGCCGATCCCGACCCGGGCATGCCCGACCCGTTCCACCACGAGGTCGCGAGCTGCCAGCTGTTCACCGCGCTGCCCACCGAGGCCCGGCCCAGCCCGGTGCTGATCGCCCACGACCCGGCCGCGCGGCTGCTCGTGCTGGAGGACCTCGGGCGCAGCTCCACCCTCGCCGACGCCCTGTTCGGTCCCGACCCGGCGCACGCGAAGCGCTGCCTGCTGAGCTGGGCGCGGGCGCTGGGGCGGATGCAGGCGGCCACCGCGGGCCGGGAGAACGATTTCGGCGCGCTGCTGCGCCGCCAGGGGGAACGGGCCTGGCGAGACCCCGTCGCCGACGACGCCCGCGCCGCTCTGGCCGGGCTCTCCGAGCTGCTCGAGCACCAGCTGGGGATCCGCGTGCCCGAGGAGGCGCGGCTCCAGGCGCAGGACACCGCGCGACTGCTGGACGGCACGCGCTACCGCGCGTTCAGCCCGTCCGACACCTGCCCGGACAACAACCTCGTCACCAGCCGCGGTGTGCGGTTCGTCGACTTCGAGTGGGGCTGCTTCCGCGACGTCGTCCTCGACGCCGCCTACTTCCGCGTGCCGTTCCCGGCGTGCGAGGCGAGCTTCGCGCTGCCCCACGGGATGGCCGCGACGATGCTCGACGCCTGGCGCAGCGAGATCGCCGGCGTCTGGCCCGACCTCGACGACGTGGAGCTGCTCGAGCGCCGGCTGCTCGACGCGCAGCTGCTGTGGGTGTGGCTGTGCACCTGGTGGCTGCTGCCGCGCATCATCGAGCGCGACGGCCCGCTCGGCGCCGACCCCACCCGCACTCCGCGGATCAGCACCGTCCTCGCGCACTACTGGCGGGAGATGGCGGTGTCGGCGCAGGCGCTGGGGCTGCGCGCCAGTGCCGACCTGGGGATCGCGGTGGCCGACGTGCTGCACGACCGGCACGTCGACGCCCTGCCGGCGCTGCCGGTGTACCCGGCGTTCCGTTCCGTCGCGTAGAGGGCGGGAACGCGGACGCGGCGGGCGCCCGGAGGCACCCGCCGCGTCGTCGGTCCTCAGATCGTCAGTTCTCCGAGTGGCGAGCCTGCTCGACCTGCTCCACGCGGTCCTCGGTGGCCATGCGGGTCAGCTCCGCACCGGCCTCGGCGTCGCGGGTGAGGTTGTCGCCGGTCTCCGGGTCGAACACGTGCACCTTGCGGCTGTCGAGCCAGAACTCGGCGTCGCGGCCCTCCCGCATGCGGCTGGTCGCGTCGATCGACACGATGGCCTGCGTCCGCAGCTGGTCGGAGTCGAGCTCGCGCGAGAGCTCCTTGAGCTTGAGGTTGACCTCCTCGGGCGCGTCGTAGGGGACGTAGGCGTACTGCGAGTCGCCGAGCCACTCGGTGACGTCGACGCGCGCGGTGAAGACCGACCCCAGCGGGCGCTTCGCCTCGTCGACCAGCGAGGCGTCCTCGAAGTACTCGGGGCGGATCCCGACGAGCAGCAGCTGCTTGCCCTCGACGGCCTTCGCGCGCCGCTCGTCGAGCTCGATGCGCCCGAACGGGGTGTCCAGGGCGGCACCCGAGACCGTCGCGGGCAGGAAGTTCATCGGCGGCGAGCCGATGAACCCGGCCACGAACAGGTTGACGGGCTGTTCGTAGAGCTCCCGGGGCGAGGCCACCTGCTGGATGAGGCCCTTGCGCAGTACGCAGACGCGGTCGCCGAGTGTCATCGCCTCGGTCTGGTCGTGCGTGACGTAGACCGTGGTGATGCCCAGGCGCCGCTGCAGCCGCGCGATCTCCGTGCGCATCTGCCCGCGCAGCTTGGCGTCGAGGTTGGACAGCGGCTCGTCGAACAGGAACGCGTCGGCGGACCGGACGATCGCCCGGCCCATGGCGACGCGCTGGCGCTGCCCGCCCGACAGGTTCGCGGGCTTGCGCTCCAGGTGCTCGTGGAGCTCCAGGACGTCGGCGGCCTCGGTGACGCGCTTGCGCACCTCGTCGTCGGGGGTGTTCTGCAGGCGCAGCGGGAACGCGATGTTCTCGTAGACCGACAGGTGCGGGTAGAGCGCGTAGTTCTGGAACACCATCGACAGGTTGCGGTCGCGCGGCGCCTTGTCGTTGACGCGGGTGCCGCCGATGACCATGTCGCCGCTGGTGATGTCCTCCAGGCCGACGATCATCCGGAGCAGCGTGGACTTCCCGCAGCCGGACGGGCCGACGAGGATCATGAACTCGCCGTCGGCGATGTCCAGGCTGACGTCGTTGACGGCCGGGAAGCCGTCGCCGTACTTCTTGACGATGTTGCGCATCTCGATCGAAGCCATGACTTCTCCTAACCCTTGACCGCGCCGTTGGTGAGACCGGCGACGATGCGCCGTTGGAAGAACAGGACGAGGATGATCACCGGGATCGTGACGACCACGGCCGCCGCGGCGATGCCGCCCGTCGGGTCCTCGAACTGGGACGCGCCGGAGAACAGGCCGAGCGCGGCCGGCACGGGGCGCGCCGCGCTGGTCGAGGTCAGCGAGATCCCGTAGACGAAGTCGTTCCAGGCCAGGAAGAACGCGATGATCGCCGTGGTGAAGACGCCCGGTGCGGCCAGCGGCACGATCACCTTGCGGAACGCCTGCCACGTCGTGGCGCCGTCGACCTGCGCGGCCTGCTCCATCTCCCAGGGGATCTCCCGGAAGAACGCCGACATCGTCCAGATCGAGATCGGCAGCGTCAGGGACAGGTAGGGGATGATCAGGCCGGGCCAGGTGTCGTACAGCCCGATCTGGCGCCACAGGTTGAACAGCGGCGTGACGATCGAGATCACCGGGAAGATCGCCACGGCCAGCGCCGTGGACAGGATGATCTTCTTGCCGGGGAAGTCGAGCCGGGCGATGGCGTACGCCGCGAACATCGCGAGCAGGCACGACAGGGCCGTCGCGATCAGGCAGATGCCGAAGGAGTTGAGCAGGGCGGGCAGGAACAGCTCGCTCGCGTCCCCGGTGAGGATCAGGGAGTAGTTCTCCCAGGTGAAGACCGTCGGCAGGAACTGCCCGTTCGAGATGTCGGCCGCCGACTTGAACGACAGCGACACGATCCAGGCGATCGGGAACAGGGCGTAGAGGATGATCCCGATGCCGGCGACGATCCACCAGGTGCGTTCACGCGTGGACATCTACTTCTCCCCCCGGGCCTGCGACAGATCGACCTTGAACCCCTTGATGAACCCGAACGCGATGAGCACGACCGACAGGAACAGCAGCACCGACACCGCCGAGCCCAGGCCGATCTCGAGGCGGGCGATCGTCTGGCGGTAGGCCAGGAACGACACCGTCTCGGTGCCGTTCGCGCCCGCCGTCATGATGAACACGCTGTCGAACACGCGGAACGCGTCGAGCGTGCGGAACAGCAGGGCCACCATGATCGCGGCCTTCATGTTCGGGATGGTGACCTTGCGCATCCGCTGCCACCACGTGGCGCCGTCGACCTGCGCGGCCTCCTGCAGCACGTCGGGCACCTGGGCCAGACCCGCGAGCAGCAGCAGCGAGATGAACGGAGTGGTCTTCCAGATCTCGGCCAGGCAGATCACCAGGAGCGACGTGCCGGTGCCCCCGAACCAGTCGGTGTCGGCGGAGACGCCCGGCAGCCACGCGAACCAGCTGTTGACGAACCCGGACGTCAGGTCGAAGGCGAACTGCCAGGCGAACGCCGAGACGACCGTGATGATCGCGTAGGGCAGCAGGATCGCCGCCCGCAGGATCGGGCGCAGGCCCTTGAGCGCCTTGAGCATCACCAGTGCGAGCGCGAAGCCCAGCACCAGCTCCACGGCCACGGTGATGACGGTGATCAGGACCGTCACCCCGAACGACTGCCACCACAGGGCGTCGGTGAGAACGACCCAGTAGTTGCCCAGACCGACGAACGAGCGGTTGCCCGGGTCGGTGAGCCGGTAGGAGAACAGCGAGTCGTAGACGGCCTGGGCGATCGGGTAGGCGGTGACCAGCAGCATCACCGCGAAGGCCGGACCGGCGAGCATCCAGCCCAGGCGCCGCTCGGCGCGGACACGGTCGCTGAGGCCTCCCGACCCCGAGACCGGCTTGCCCTCGGCTGTCGCCCCGACGGACGGGGGTGCGGTCGTGGTCACAGGAGTTCCTCCCCGGACAGGACGGCGCGGATCAGTTCGGCGGCCGCGGGACCGGTCGTTCCGGGCACGACGGCGGTGGGCGGGTGGTAGACGCGCTGCAGGCTGCCCGAGACCTCGCTGTAGTACGCGGTCTGCGGGCGCGGCTTGGCCTGCTGCAGCGACTGCGCGATGACCGGGGCCATCGGGAACTCGGCGATCACCTCGGGGTCCTCGAACACCGCGAGGCTGGCCGCCGGGTTGCCGTCGGAGATGAAGTACGCCTTCTGGTTCTCGTCGGAGGTGATGCACTCGGTGGCCTGGAAGGCCAGGTCCGGGTAGCGGCTGGACGCACCGACGCCGAGGTTGATCCCGCCGTAGGGCGGCGCGCTGGGCGTGCCCGGATCGACGGAGGGGTAGACCGACCAGCCGTAGTCGTCGACGACGGACTGCTCGAGGGTGCCGCCCTCGACACCGCTCTTCGCCCGGCCCCAGACGAACGGCCAGTTGACCATGAATCCGGCGTCGCCGGCCTCGAAGGAGGCGACGCTCTCGTCCTCACCCGCGGTGGTGAAGGCGGGGCCGACGGCGCCGCTGTTGGCCACCGCGTCCATGACCGCCGTGGCGCGCTGGGCCTGCGGGGACTCCAGGCCGAGCTGGACGTCCTCGGGGCGGTCGGCCGTCTCGGTGATCACCGAGCCGCCGGCGGACTCGATCAGAGCGTTGAACCACACGACCAGCGACTCGGCGCGGCGGCCCTGCGCGGCGATCTGGGTGTCCTGCTCCTGCGCGGCGGTGACGAGCTGGTCCCAGGTGACGGGCTGGGTCACGTCCAGGCCCGCGGCCTGCGCGACCGACTTCTTGTACCAGAGCAGCTGCGTGTTGGCCCAGAACGGGATCGTGACGAGCTGCCCGTCCCAGGTGGCACCCTCGATCGCGCTCTGTGCGACACCGTCGGTGGCGCGCGCGGCGAGGTCGGCAGGCACGGGAGCGAGGAACCCGGCCTGCGCGAACTCCGGGATGTAGGGCGGGTCCAGACTCATGATGTCGATGGAGGAGTCGCCCGCGGCGAGACGCCGGACGAGCTGCTGGCGCTGCTCGGAGGACTCGCGCGGCAGCACCGAGACGTTGATGTCATAGGCACCGTTCGCTGCGGCGGTGCAGGCGGCCGCGATCTCCTCCTGACCGCCGGAGTCGGGGTTGGTGTACCAGGTCAGGGTGGGTGGGCCGGGGTCTCCCGTGCCGCACCCGGCCAGGCCGCACAGGACGAGCGCGGCCGCCGCCGCGGTGCCCAGGCGCCGCCGTCGTCGTTGACGCATGCTGCTCCTCCATCGATTCGAACGGTCGATCTTCCAGGTGGTGCTCGGCGCGTGGGCCGACCGACCGGCCGCGGACCACCCTGTGGGCAGCCTGGACGCGGAGGGCGGGTTCGGCGAGTCGTGGCGGTGTGCGGGTCCGCGACTACCACCGGTCAGCGGATGCGGCGGCGCCGGGGACGGAGGTATAACTCCTCCCGGGTGACGCAGCTCACTTGAGCGGTGCAGACGGTCCGGACGGATCGACCACCCACCTCTCCCCGTGAATGCGCTTCCAGACTCGACTCTGACCGACCCCGGCGTACCCTGTCAAGGCTGCAGAAACGTTATGAAAGCGCTTCCGGTAGGCCTACGATGGTGCGATGAGCGTCACTCTGGCCGACGTCGCACGGAGGGCCGGCGTGTCCCCGGCCACCGCGTCGCGGGCGCTCGGCGGGCGCCCGCACGTCGCCCCGGCCACGCGGATGCGCGTGCGCCGGGCGGCCGACGAGCTGAACTTCGTCGTCTCGCCGGAGGCGTCGCGGCTCGCGGGCGGTGCTCGCGGACGCGTCGGCGTCGTGGTGCCGCACCTCGCCCAGTGGTCCTGCGGCGCCGCGCTGGAGGGGCTCGAGCCGGTGCTCCGCGGGGCCGGGGTCGACCTGCTGCTCTACGGCGTCGGGGATCCCGCGGCGCGCACCGCGTTCTTCGCCGACCTGCCCGCCCGGCGCCGCGTCGACGCGCTGGTGGTGCTCGGCACGGCGCTCGACGAGCAGGAGCGGGCGCGGCTGGAGCTCATGGCGGTGCCGGTCGTGGCGGCCGCCGGCAGGGGCGGGCAGCCGGGCGTCCGGGTCGACGAGCACGCCGCCGCGCGCCACGCCGTCGACCACCTGCTGCACCTGGGCCACCGGCGGATCGGCGCGGTCGCCGCGGCGGGGCCGCCGGACGGGGTGCTCGAAGCGTTCGCGGCCGCCCATCGCGACGCACTGCACGACGCCGGGCTCGCGCACGACGCCGGCCTGCTCGTGCGCGTCGGGCGCGGCGCGCCGGGGGCGGCCGAGGGCGCGGGGCGCCTGCTCGGGCTGCGCGAGCCGCCGACGGCGGTGGTCGCCTCCAGCGACGAGGTCGCGCTCGGGGTCGTGCGGACGCTGGGGCGCGCGCGGCTGCGCGTGCCCGACGACGTGTCGGTGGTCGGTCTCGGCGACCACCCGCTGGCCGAGGCGGCCGACCTCACCACCGTGTGCCGGCCGGCGCGCGAGCAGGGCGCGGAGGCGGGCCGGATGGTGCTCGAGGCGCTGGCGGGCGGGGCCGTGCCGACGGTCGTGCTGCCCTCGCGGCTCGTGGTGCGCGGGAGCACGGCGCCCCCGGGCCGGACCACATGAGCCGCCGGGACGGCTGATTCAGGCGGGTACCCGGGTCAGGCGGCGCGGGCGACCGGCGCCGCGGGCGCGCCCCGTGTCGCGATCGTCATGCCCGCCTCGATCAGCCACAGCTGCGCGCGGGTGCAGGTGGGGCAGATCCAGAAGACCGTGCCGTCCGGCTCGTGCTGGCTGCTCCACGCCAGGTCGCCGGGAGCGTGGGGAAGGGCGCAGAGCGGGCAGGTGTCCATGTCCGTGGAGCCTGTCGTACGCGCTTTGCCGTGCTGTGAACCGAGCGCTAACACCACGGTGCGTGGACGTCCTACTACAAGGAGTGGAGGAACCGGTCGATGCGCACGAGCGCCTCCTCCAGCTGCGGCAGCGCCGTCGCGTAGGAGCAGCGGATGTGCCCCTCGCCCGACGGTCCGAACACGCCGCCGGGCACGACGGCGACGCTCTCGGCGTGCAGCAGCCGCTCCGCGAACGTCTCGGAGTCGAGCCCGGAGGAGCGGATCGAGGGGAAGGCGTAGAAGGCGCCGCCGGGCTCGGGGCAGTCGAGGCCGATCTCGCGCAGGCCCTTGACGAACACGCGCCGGCGCCGGTCGTAGTCGGCGACCATCGCGTCGACGTCGTCGTCGGGGCCCGACAGCGCCTCGACGGCCGCGAGCTGGGAGACGTGCGGCGCGCACAGCATCGTGTACTGGTGCACGCGCACGCACAGCTCGGCCACGGCCTGCGGCGCGCAGATCCAGCCGACGCGCCAGCCCGTCATCGCGTGCGCCTTGGAGAACCCGCCCAGCAGCACCGTGCGCTCGCGGGCGCCGGGCAGCGTGCCCAGGCAGGTGTGCGCGCCGGTGTAGGTCAGGCGATCGTAGATCTCGTCGGAGATGAGGTAGAGGTCGTGCTCCTGCGCGAGGCGGACCAGCCGTTCCAGCGCCTCCCGCGGCTGCACGGCGCCCGTCGGATTGGCGGGGGAACCGATGAGGATCGCCTTCGTGCGCGGGGTGATCGCGGCGGCGACCACGTCGGCGTCGATGGCGAAGTCGTCCTCCCAGCGCGTGGGCACCCGCACCGGCGTGCCCCCGGCGAACCCGACGCACGGCTCGTAGGCGACGTAGCAGGGCTCGGGGACGATCACCTCGTCGCCGGGGTTGAGCAGCACGCGCAGCACCAGGTCGAGGCCCTCGGAGACGCCCGTGGTGATGAGGCACTCCTCGCGCGGGTCGTAGCGCGCGCCGTAGCGGGAGGCGAGGTCGTCGCAGATCAGCTCGCGCAGCTTCGGGAGGCCGGCGTTGGAGGTGTAGGTGGTGAAGCCGTGCTCCAGGGCGTAGATCCCGGCCTCGCGGATGCGCCACGGCGTCACGAAGTCGGGCTCGCCGACGCCCAGGGAGATGACGTCGTCCATCTCGGCGGCGATGTCGAAGAACCGCCGGATGCCCGACGGGGGGCAGGCGGCGATGACGGTGTTGAGCGGCTTCACCGCGCACTCCTCACGGCGTGACCGGCAGGCGGTGGTCGGGCTCGGGCGCGCTGAACGAGTCGCCGTCGCGCTTGTAGGTCTTGAGCACGAAGTGCGTGGCGGTGGCGCGGACGCGGTCGATCGTCGAGAGCTTCTGCGACACGAAGTCCGACACCGCGCGGATCGTGCGGCCGTCGACGGTGCAGCGCAGGTCCTGGCTGCCCGAGACGAGGTACACGCTGCGGACCTCGGGGAACCGCGCGATGCGCTCGGCGACGTCGTCGAAGCCGACCCCGCGGGCCGGGGCCAGCGAGACGTCGATGAAGGCGGTGACGGTCTCGGCGGTGGGGTCGTCGGTGACCGCGTCCCAGTCGACGACGGCCTTGTAGCGGCGGATCGCGCCGGAGGCCTCCCAGGCCGCGACGGCGGCGCCCACCTCCGCGACCGGGATGCCCGTCATCGTCGCGATGGTGTCGTGGGAGAGCTGGGCGTCGCGCTCCAGGAGTTCGAGGATCTGCCGCACCGGCCGACCCTACGTCGCGGCCCGCGCGAGCCGGCGCACCGCCTCGACGACCACACCTTCGGGGTGCGTCGCGTAGCAGCAGCGCAGGCTCGACGGTGCCGGCTCGCCGACCGCGAACGCGCTGCCGGGCACGAACCCGACTCCGGCGTCGAGGGCACGGGGGAGCAGGGCGGTGGTGTCGACGCCGGGGAGGTCGAGCCAGCAGAACATCCCGCCGGCGGGCACGGAGCAGCTCGCCTGCGGCAGGTGCGTGGCCACGGCGGCGGTGAACGCGCGCGCCCGGGACGCGGTGGCGGCGCGGACGCGGTCGAGGTGGGCGTCGAACCAGGCGGTGTCGGCGACGAGCTCGGCCGCGACCGCCTGCGTCAGCGACGACGTGCACAGGTCGGTGCACTGCTTGAGCAGCTCCACGGCGGCCAGCACCTCGGGCGGCCCGGACAGCCAGCCCACGCGCAGCGCCGGGGCCAGCACCTTCGACGCGCTGCCCAGCCGCACGACCCGGTCGGAGTGGGCGGCGACGGGCACGGGCGGCGGGCCGTCGAAGGTGAGCAGGCCGTAGGGGTCGTCCTCGACGACGAGGAACCCGTAGCGCTCCGCCAGCTCCCCGAGCCGCACCCGCCGGGGCGCGGACAGCGTCACCCCGCGCGGGTTGTGGAAGCTCGCGACGGTGTGGACGAGCCGGGGACGCAGGCCGTCGCGCAGGCGGTGCTCGAGGTCGTCGACGCGCATGCCGTCGGCGTCCAGGAGCACGGCGTGCAGCCGCGCGCCGGCGGCCTGGAACACCTGCAGCGCCCCGACGTACGCGGGCTCTTCGACGACCACGTCGTCGCCGGCGTCGAGCAGGCCGCGGGCGACGAGGTCGAGCGCCTGCTGCGAGCCGGTCGTGACGACGACGTCGGCGACCTCCCGCCCGCACCGCGCGGTCTCGTGGGCGGCGAGCACGGCGCGCAGGGCCGGGAGGCCGGCCGTCTCGCCGTACTGGATCGACGCCGGGGCGGTGAGCGCCTTCGCCGCGGACTCGGCGATGCGGTCGCGGGGCATGAGCTCGGCTGCGGGCAGCCCCCCGGCCAGGCTGATCACCTCCGGGCGGGAGGTGAGGGCGAGGAGGTCGCGGATGGCGGAGCCGCGGACGGAGCGGGCGGCGGTGGAGAGGTGCACGGGGAGTCGCCTCACGGTCGATCGGACGGGCGGAGCGTCCTGGGTCGACAGGGCGGGTGGTGCGGGGCCGGTGTGCCCGTGGTGTTGATGGTGCCGCACGGATCCCGTGGTACGGAACAGCTTTCCTGAATCGTGAGACGGCATCGGGTGTCGGTGCTCGGTAGCCGCGTTCCGCGGAACGCTCGGGCGGGGCGTCGCGGCGGGCAGGGCGGCGACGAACTGCGCAGGTGCTGGTCGTTCGCGCACGTCGGGACGTGCGCGGGTGGGTGGAGGGTGCGCGGTCGGGAGTCGTCCGACGAGCCGGCGGCCGGGCCGGGACGGGCGGCGCCGTCCGGTTCCCGACCGACCCACCACCCCCCGGTTGTCGGACCCGGGTGGCAGGGTGTCGCCGTGACCTCCGACGCCGACGGCCTCTTCGACCTGCAGGAGCAGGCCCCCACCCCCGTCGACGTCCCCCGGGCGACGGCACCGCTCGCCGTCCGCATGCGCCCCCGTGCGCTCGACGAGGTCGTCGGGCAGGGCCACCTGCTCGCGCCCGGTGCCCCCCTGCGCCGGCTCGTGGAGGGTGGGGCGGCCGCGTCGGTGCTGCTCTACGGCCCGCCGGGCACCGGCAAGACCACGATCGCGCGGCTCCTCTCGCAAGCCGGGTCGCGGCACTTCGTCGCGCTGTCGGCGCTGTCGTCGGGGGTCAAGGAGCTGCGCCAGGTCATCGACGACGCCCGCCGCCGCCGCGACCACCACGACCAGCAGACCGTCCTGTTCATCGACGAGGTCCACCGCTTCTCCAAGACCCAGCAGGACGCGCTGCTCGGGGCCGTGGAGGACCGGCTCGTGCTGCTCGTCGCCGCCACCACGGAGAACCCGTCGTTCTCGGTGGTCTCGCCGCTGCTCTCGCGCTCGCTGGTCCTGCAGCTGCGCTCCCTCACCGACGACGACGTCCGCGCCCTGCTGCGCCGCGCCGTCGCCGACGCCCGCGGGCTGGGCGGGGCCGTCGAGCTCGACACCGAGGCGGAGGACGCGATCGTCCGCCTCTCCGGCGGCGACGCCCGCCGCGCGCTGACGGCGCTGGAGGCCGCGGCCGACGGGGTGGTCGGCACCGGCGCCACGACGCTCGACGTCGCCGCGGTCGAGCGCGCCGTCACCGAGGCGACCGTGCGCTACGACCGCCAGGGCGACCAGCACTACGACGTCATCAGCGCGTTCATCAAGTCCATCCGCGGCTCCGACCCCGACGCCGCGCTGCACTACCTCGCCCGGATGCTCGTGGCGGGGGAGGACCCGCGGTTCATCGCGCGGCGGCTGATGGTGCACGCCAGCGAGGACATCGGCCTGGCCGACCCCACCGCGCTGCAGGCCGCCGCGGCCGCCGCGCAGGTCGTCCAGCTCGTCGGGCTGCCCGAGTGCCGCCTCGCGCTCGCGCAGGCCACGCTGCACCTGGCGACGGCGCCGAAGTCGAACGCCGTGATCGTCGGCATCGACGAGGCGATGGCCGACGTCCGCGGCGGCGCGGCCGGCGCGGTGCCCCCGCACCTGCGCGACGGGCACTACGCCGGAGCCGAGAAGCTGGGCAACGCCGTCGGCTACCGCTACCCGCACTCCAGCCCCGACGGCGTGCTGCCCCAGCAGTACCCGCCCGACGTCCTGGTCGGCCGCGACTACTACCGCCCCACCGCCCACGGCGGCGAGCGCACGCTGCGCGACCGCCTCGACAAGCTGCGCCGGGTCGTCCGCGGGGCGCGGTGAGAACCAGCCGGTGAGCCCTAGTCGCCGAGCGAGGTCCGGAACTGCATCGCCTTGTACGGCCAGTCCAGGGCGGTGTTCCACTGGCTCACCACCAGGTGCAGGTCGGCGCGCGTCGAGCCGGGCAGCACGTACCCGCCGTAGAGCTGCGCGACGCGCCCCGTGGCGTGGTCCTCGTCCTCCCACGCGCAGCCGTGCAGGACGGTCGTGCGCCGGGCGCGGTGCAGGTCGTCGAGCGGGGAGGCGAGGTCGAGGACGTCGATGCGGTAGTTGCCGGCGTCGAACACCGACAGCAGCCAGCGGTCCTCGCCGCCGGGCTCGGGCACCCGCCGCAGGCTGAGCTCGCCGAACGCCCCCGGCAGGGCGACGGTCGGCGGCCGGCCCCAGGCCCACCCCTCGTCCGGGGTGGAGCCCCAGCTCTCCCAGGACCCCGGGTCCGTCAGCCGCTCGGCGGGCACGCGGTGCAGCACCAGGCCCTGCGCGCGCTGGAAGCCGGTGGTGAAGGCGTAGACGAAGCCGTCGTCGCCGAGCTCCCAGGTGAGCATCTGGAGCATCCCGCCGAGGTGCCCGCCCGGCCAGCGCACGCCGGTCGGCCGCCAGGTGACGCCCTGGTCGCGCGAGGAGTGGATCTCCGTCCAGTGCACGTGCCCCAGCTCGCGGCACACCATGACGTGCAGGTACATGACGTCACCGATCGTGATGACGTCGGTCGGCAGCACGGTCGTCACGCGGCGGGGGCGCCGGGCGAACCAGCGCGGCAGCTGGTGGACGTAGCGCACGACCTGCCGCGCGCGCGGGCCGCGGCCGCCGCTGCCCGTCCACCGCACCCCGGTCGGCACCGACGCCGGGTCGCCGAACAGCACGACCGGCGAGCGCCAGCCGCGCCCGCCCGCCCGGGGCGAGGCGAACGTGTCGCCGAAGACCGACACCAGCCGCCCGTCCGGGGCCGACGTCGTCGTGCCGAGGTCGGTGCCGCCGATGCCGAACGCGTCGGTGTGCCCGGGCCCGGTGAGGTCGGTGACCTTGGACGTGCGGATCACACGGCGTCCCGCTCGATGGGGCAGCTCATGCAGCGCGGGCCGCCGCGCCCGCGGCCGAGCTCGCCGCCGGGGATGTCGAGGACCTCGATCCCGTGGCGGCGCAGGAAGGCGTTGGTGGTGACGTTGCGCTCGTAGGTCACGACCACCCCGGGCGCGACGGCGAGGGTGTTGCAGCCGTCGTCCCACTGCTCGCGCTCGGCGGCGTGCACGTCCTGCTCCGCGGTGAGCACGCGGATCTCCGGCAGGCCCAGGACCTCGGCGATCGCGGCGTGCATGCCGTCGGGCGCGTGGTCGGTGACGTGCAGCTCCTTCTCGTTGTCGCCCGGGCGCACGGTGTAGGCGGGCAGCATCCCGAGGCCCGCGTACTTCGTGAACGTCTCCGGGTCGACCATCGTCATCACGGTGTCGAGGTGCATCAGCGCGCGCGTCTCGGGCATGCGCAGCGCGACGATCCGGTCGACGTCACCGCCCGCGAACAGCGTCCGCGCCAGCCGCTCGACGCCCGCCGCCGTCGTCCGCTCGCTCATCCCGATGAGGACCGCGCCGCCGCCGAGCACGAGCATGTCGCCGCCCTCGGTGGTGGCGACGCCGTTCTCCGAGCCGGCCGACCAGGTGCGGAACTCGGCGTCCGCGAAGAGCGGGTGCCACCGGTACACGGCCTCGTAGTGCACCGTCTCCCGCACCCGCGCCTGCTTGCGCATGCTGTTGATCGAGACCCCGCCGCCGATCCACGCCGACGTGTCGCGCGTGTAGAGGTGGTTGGGCAGCGGCTCGAGGACGAAGTCGTCGGGGTCCAGCACGTGGAAGGCGATCGATCGCGGCTCGGGGATCCGGTCGAGCACCTCGCGCTTGGTGATCCCGCCGATGAGGTGCTCGGTGAGCGTGTCGACGTCCATCGCGTCGAAGCAGTTGCGCAGCGCGTCGATCGCCAGCGGGCCGTACACGCGCTCGTCGAAGATCCGGTCCAGGACGTAGGCGTGGGCCTCGGGGATCCCGACGGTCGTGCGGAGCAGCTCGCCGAACAGGTGCACGGTGACGCCGCGCTGCGCGAGCACCTCGGCGAAGCGGTCGTGCTCCTCCTGCGCACGCTGCACCCACAGCACGTCGTCGAACAGCAGGCGGTCCTTGTTGCCCGGCGTGAGGCGCTTCAGCTCCAGGCCGGGGCGGTGCAGGATCACCTGGCGGAGCTGTCCGACCTCGGAGTCGACGCGGTACATGCGTGCCATCCTGCACCGCCCCGACCCACCGCGGTCGGCGAGCGGCTCAGCCGAGGCCGACCTCCAGGTTCGGCACGTGCGGGCTCTCCGCCGAGCCGAACCGCTTCCAGCCCAGCGGATCGGCCTCGTCGGTCGCGCGCAGCAGCACCGTCCCGGTGGGGACGCCCGCGGCCGACCAGGCCCGGACCAGCTCCGTGAGGTCCACCTGCGTCCAGCCCGCGGCGCAGGCGGCGGAGTTGCCGCGCGTCTCGGTGCTCGTCGCCCACACCCGCTCGGCCGCGGGCTGGTCCGCGAAGCGCGTCGCCGGGCCGACGGCGGGGGAGGACCACACCTCCCACGACGCCGGGCGGCACGACGACGACCACTCCTGGTGCACGCGCAGCGTCGCCGAGGTGATCGCGCGGCCGCTGACCTCGGCAAGGTCGAAGGTGAGGAAGCTGCGCGCCACGGCGACGCCGTCGTAGCTGCCCAGGCGCAGGTCGGGGTCGCCGGACGCGTCGCTGCGCAGGACCGTCGACTGCACGGTGGTGTCGAACGGGACGGGCGCGGTGCCGCTGACCGGCGCCGACGCGACGACCCGGCTGACGGCCGACTCCGTGGCGGTGCCCTCGACGACGCGCTCCGCACCCGCGGCAGTGGCCGGCCCGCCGGTCGTGGACCCGGCTGCCGTGGTCAGGGCCAGCACCGGCGCCGGCCCGACCGCGGTGCCCGCCCGGCGGACCGACGCGGCGAAGCCCGACCGCGTCGCCTCGACGACGAGGTCGTGGCCCGGCACGACCTGGGCGTAGGTGGCGCGGTGGCCGGCCAGCGCCGGTGCGGGCAGCGGGCCCGGGGCGACGGGGGCGAGCGCGGCGGACCCACCGCCCGCCCAGCGCACGACCGGCCCGGACGGGGTCAGGGTGAGGTCGTGCTCCGACGCCGCCGGCCGCACGACGCCGTCCGGCGAGGTCACGAGCGTCAGGTCGACGGGCACCCACTCCGCGCCGCGCCGCAGCTGGACGGGTCCGGCGAAGAGGGTGACGGCGCGCGACCCGTCGACGCGCGCGGTGCTCGTGCTGGTCTCGGTGCGCCGCTCGGCGGTGTCCGGTTCGTCCGCGTGCGCGGTGCCGGGCAGGGCCAGTGCGAGCGCGGCACCCAGGATCACCGCGGTGCGTGCCGCGTGGGTTCTCATGATCGTAAGGAGTAGGGGTGGTCACGCGGGGCCGACAAGATCCACCGCCGCATCGCACCCACAGCGGTGACGGCGTCCATCCGATCGGGGACGGCGTGACCGGCCGGTCGCCCTGCGACGCGCCCGCGCGCACCGGGGAGGAGCGCGTCAGGAGCGACGGCGGAAGGGGCGGCCCTCGGTCGCGGCGTCCAGCAGCATCTCCGGGCACAGCGCGCCGAACAGGATCGTCAGCAGCAGCTCCGCGCGGGCGTCGGCGGTCTCGTCGGGCCGGTTCATGGCGCGCGTCAGCATCGTGTTGACGACGATCGTCGCCATGTCGCCTGCCGCGGGGTAGGGACGCAGGGCGCCGGTGTCCTGGCCGTGCTCCACGAGGATCCGGATCGCGTCGGGCACCGGTGCGAGCAGCCGGGGGTCGATCTCGTCGGTCGGGTCGGCCGGGCCCTCCACCCGGATCGTGTAGTCCTGCACCGCGGCGAAGAACGAGGCGGCGAGCTCACGGTGTCGGGAGGTGGTGCGGGCCAGCGCCCGGATCTGGTCCTCCAGCGCGGCGACGACGGGCCGGTCGGCCGCGACGTCGCGCTCGGCCTGCACGAACAGCGGGTGCACCAGCGGGGCGAAGACGTGCCCGATCAGCGTGTGCTTGGACGGGAAGTGGTTGTAGGCGGTGGCCGCGCTGACGCCCGCGGCGGCCGCGACGTCCTCGATGCGCGTGCGCGCCCAGCCGCGCGATCCGAACGTGGCGTCGGCGGCGTCCAGCAGCGCGCGACGCGTGCGGTCGCGCTTCGTCTGGGCGGCCCGGGCCCGGGGATCGGCCGGTCGGGGAGGGTCGGCGGAGGACATTGAGCGCAGAGTAACGAACTTCCGGTCGAACTGCTCTTGACTCCAACTTGGAGTGTCACCCAAAATGCGTACTTGAGAGATGAACGAGTTCGTTCCGACGGGCACACCGGAGCGGGCTCGGGAGGGTGTCGGGCCGGGAGCGTCGGGGGACGTTCACGGATGCCGCGGTCCTCCGTCGCACGGCCGCTCGACCCCGGACCCCCGTGTCCGGGCGGCCGACCGCACGAGGCCGACGTCCACGCGCCGGCCCAGGAGGGGAACCCGCGATGAACGAGAACATCCGATGAACGCCGCCACCGTCCTGGAGCGGCCCCTGGGGGCGGCCGTGGGCGTGGCGCCCACCGGGGCCCCGCCACCTGTGGCCGTGGTGCCCGTCGTCGAGTCACTGGTCGCCGCCGCGGTCGCCGACGAGCCAGGGGCGCGTGAGCGACTTCTCACCGTCATCCACCCGTTCGTGTTGCGCTACTGTCGCGCGCGGCTGGGCCGGCAGGAGAGCGTGTCCGGTTCGGCCGACGACGTCGCGCAGGAAGTCTGTCTCGCCGTCGTCAGCGCGCTGCCCTCGTACACGATGCGCGGGCTGTCGTTCCGCGCGTTCGTCTACGGCATCGCGGCCCACAAGGTCACCGACGCGTTCCGCGCGATCGGGCGCAACCGCACCGAGCCCGTCGCCGACCTGCCCGACGTCCCCGTCTCCGACGACGGCCCCGAGCACCGCCTGCTGGCCCACGAGCTCAACGAGCGGCTCGGCGGACTGCTCGAGGTCCTCACCCCGCGCCAGCGCGAGGTCCTCGTCCTGCGCATCGCCGTCGGGTTCAGCGCCGAGGAGACGGCCGCCGCCGTCCGCTCGACGCCGGGCGCGGTCCGCGTCACCCAGCACCGCGCGCTCGGCCGCCTCCGGGCGGCGCTGGGCACGGTCGGCGGCGAGCTGGTCCTGCCGGCTCCACGCCGCCCGCTCGACGCCGGCTGACCGCGGTTTCCGCGCCGGACCGGTGATCGTCTCCGGTCCGCCGCGGGCGCCCGTGGCCCCGGGTGGCGGGCCGTACCCCGCGCGGTAGCCTGACCGCCGATCACACCCTGTGTCGGAACGGTTCGAGGAGGCTTCGTGTCGGCTGGTCAGATCGCCGCGCTGATCGCCGCGGGGGCGTTCGTCGTCCTCGTGCTGCTGCTGGCGGTCCCGCTGCTCAAGCTGGGTCGCACCCTCGACGAGGCGACGGTGGCCATCCGCAAGGCCCACGAGGGCAGCACCCCGCTGCTCGACAACGCGCAGACGACGCTGCACCAGGTCAACACGCAGCTGGAGCGCGTCGACGGCATCACCTCCAGCGCCCGCACCGTCACCAGCAACATCTCGGTGCTCACCTCGCTGTTCACCGCCACGCTCGGCGGCCCGCTCGTGCGCGCCGCGGCGTTCTCCTACGGCCTGAACAAGGCCGTCAAGGCCCGTCGCGCCGGCCGCGACGCCGGAGCGCACTCGCTGCGGACCCGCCCGGGCCGTCTCCGGAGGAAGAAGAAGTGAAGAGGCTGTTCTGGCTCGGGGTCGGCGCGGCCGCCGGCTCCTACGTCACCCGCCGCGCCTCGCGCGCGGCCCAGGCCGTCACCCCGGCCGGCATCGGCGAGAACATCGCCGACGGCCTGCGCGAGCTCGGTGCCGGCCTCGGCGCGTTCGGCGCCGAGGTCCGCGCCGGGATGACCGCGCGCGAGCGCGAGCTCACGGAGCTGGTCGAGCGCCGCACCGGCGGCCACGTCCCGACCTACTCCGAGGCGCTGGCCGAGCCGGCCCCCGCGCTCGGCCCCCGGGACCGAGCGCCGCGCGCGGGGAACTGACCCCGCCGCCCCGCGCGCCCCGACCCCTTCTGGCAGAGAGCACCGCCGTGCAGACCCACGAGATCGTCCGCCGCTTCACCGACCACTTCACGGCCGCGGGCCACACCCGCGTGCCCAGTGCGTCGCTCATCCTCGACGATCCGAACCTGCTGTTCGTCAACGCGGGGATGGTGCAGTTCAAGCCGTACTTCCTCGGTGAGGTGCCGGCGCCGTACCCGACGGCCACGTCGATCCAGAAGTGCGTGCGCACCGGTGACATCGACGAGGTCGGCCGCACCACGCGGCACAACACGTTCTTCCAGATGGCCGGCAACTTCTCCTTCGGCGACTACTTCAAGGCCGGGGCGATCGAGCACGCCTGGACGCTGATCACCGAGTCGTTCGGCTTCGACCCCGAGCGCCTGTGGGCCACGGTCTACCTCGACGACGACGAGGCCGAGCAGCTGTGGCGGCGCTACCTGCCCGCGGAGCGCATCCAGCGCCGCAGCGGCAAGGACAACTACTGGGACATGGGCGTGCCCGGCCCCGGCGGCCCCTGCTCGGAGATCTACTACGACCGCGGCCCGGAGCACGGGCGCGACGGCGGCCCCGAGGCCGACGAGGACCGCTACCTGGAGATCTGGAACCTGGTCTTCATGCAGGACGTCCGCGGCGAGCTGTCCCCGAAGCTGGGGCACGCGCCGATCGGCCGACTGCCCCGGCCCAACATCGACACCGGCATGGGCGTCGAGCGCGTGGCCACGCTGCTGCAGGGCGTCGAGAACGTCTACGAGACCGACCTGGTCCGCCCGGTGATCGCCCGCGCCGAGGAGTTCTCCGGCCGCCGCTACGGCGCGAGCACCGAGGACGACGTGCGATTCCGCGTGATCGCCGACCATGCGCGCTCCGGCGTCATGATCATCGGTGACGGGGTGACGCCGTCCAACGAGGGCCGCGGCTACGTCCTGCGCCGGCTGCTGCGCCGCATCGTCCGCTCCGCGCGGCTGCTCGGCGTGCACGAGCCGGTGCTCGGATCGTTCGCCGAGGTCGTCCGGGACGCGATGAGCCCCACCTACCCGGAGCTGGTCACCGACTTCGAGCGGATCTCCGCGGTCGTCCGCGCCGAGGAGGAGGCCTTCCTCCAGACGCTCACGGCGGGCTCGCGGATCTTCGACACCGCCGTCGCGCAGACGAAGTCGGCGGGCGCCACGGTGCTGCCCGGCGACCGCGCGTTCCAGCTGCACGACACGTACGGCTTCCCGATCGACCTCACGCTGGAGATGGCGTCCGAGGCCGGCCTCGACGTCGACCGCGAGCGGTTCACCGCGCTCATGCAGGAGCAGCGCACCCGCGCGAAGGCCGACGCGGCCAAGCACAAGGTGGGCCACGGCGGCGACGGCTCGATCTACCGCGCGCTGCTCGACACCCACGGCGCCGTCGACTTCCTCGGCTACACCGAGCTCGCCGCCGAGGCCACCGTCACCGGCCTGCTCGTCGACGGCGTCCCGGCGCCGGCCGCGCGCGAGGGCGACGCGGTGGAGGTCGTGCTCGACCGCACCCCGTTCTACGCCGAGGCGGGCGGCCAGCAGGCCGACACCGGTGAGCTGCGCGGGGCGTCGTTCACCGTCCGCGTCGACGACGTGCAGGCGCCCGTCGCCGGTCTGCGGGTGCACCGCGGCACGGTCACGGCGGGCGAGGTCGTGCTCGACGCGGCCGTCGTCGCCGAGGTCGACCGCAGCCGCCGCCTCGCGATCTCCCGCGCCCACACCGCGACCCACCTGGTGCACGCCGGCGTCCGCGGCGCGCTGGGCCCGTCGGCCGCGCAGGCGGGCTCGCTCAACGCCCCCGGCCGGATGCGCTTCGACTTCACCTCGCCCGGCGGGGCGGTCGCGCCGGCCGCGCTCGCCGAGATCGAGGACGAGGTCAACACCGTCCTGCAGGAGAACCGCGAGGTGGAGGCCTACGAGACCTCCATGGACGAGGCCCGCAGGCTCGGCGCGATGATGCTGTTCGGCGAGAAGTACGGCGACCGCGTGCGCGTCGTCGACATGGGGGAGTACTCCCGCGAGCTGTGCGGTGGCACCCACGTCGGGCGCACCGGCGAGATCGGGATGGTCAAGGTGCTGTCGGAGGCCTCGATCGGCTCCGGTGTGCGCCGCGTCGACGCGCTCGTCGGGCTCGACGCCTTCCGCTTCCTCTCGCGCGAGCACGTGCTGGTCTCCAACCTCGCCGAGCAGCTCAAGGCCCGGCCCGAGGACATCCCGGAGCGCATCAACTCCCTGGTCGAGCGCCTGCGCACCGCCGAGCGCGACCTCGACAAGGTCCGCGCCGACGCCGTGCTGTCGTCGGCGGGCGCGCTCGCCGAGGGTGCCGAGGACATCGGCGGGGTCGCGCTCGTGGCCGTCGCCGCGCCCGACGGCGTCGGCGGCAACGACCTGCGCGCGCTGGCCGCCGAGGTGCGGGGCCGGCTGGGCTCGCGCCCGGGCGTCGTCGCGCTGTTCTCCTCCGACGGCGACAAGGTGGCGTTCGTCGTCGCGACGACGTCGGCCGCGCGCGACGCGGGCCTCGCCGCCGGGAAGCTCATCCCGGCGTTCGCGGGCGCCGTGGGCGGGCGGGGCGGCGGCAAGCCCGACCTCGCGCAGGGCGGGGGCACCGACCCGTCGGGCGTCCCGGCCGCGGTCGACGCGCTGCGGGCGCACCTGCGTGCCCGCTGAGGAGAGGAACGCTGAGCTCGTGTCCGTGGAGCAGGTCCCGCGGCGCGGGCGCCGGATCGGCATCGACGTCGGCTCGGTCCGGGTCGGCGTCGCGCTGTCGGACCCGGACGGGCTGATCGCGACCCCGCTGGTCACCGTGCCGCGCGACGTCGAGGGCGGCACCGACGTCGTCGCGGTGGCCGCGCTGGTGGCCGAGCACGAGGCCGTCGGCGTGGTCGTCGGCCTGCCGCGGACCCTCGCCGGGCGCGAGGGCCCGGCCGCGGAGGCCGCGCGGGTGTTCGTCGCCGCGCTGGAGCCGGCGCTGGCGGTGCCGGTCGAGCTGTCCGACGAGCGCCTGACCACCGTCGTCGCCACCCGCCAGCTCCGCGAGAGCGGGCGCAAGGGGCGCAAGCAGCGTGCGGTCGTCGACCAGGTCGCGGCGGTCGGCATCCTGCAGGGCTGGCTGGACCGCCATCGCTGACGAGCGGACGTCCGGGCCCGGACCCGGCGACCCGGGCGGGTCGGCGTCCGAACCCCCTTCCGGCGCCGATCGTGCGAGATCGTTACCCTCCGGCCCTGTGGACATCGACGGCCCGACGACGCGGTTGCGCAGTGTCCCCGGATCGAGTGTCCCCGGGTCGGGTGGCGCTGGATCGGGTGTCCCCGGGTCGGGTGGCGCTGGAGCGGGCGGCGCCCCGGATGCCGGACACGACGCCGAGACCGCACCGATCCGCATCGCGCGGGCCGGGCCGGTGCGGCACGAGCCGACGGCCAGCTCCGGCTCCGGCTCGTCCGGCTCCGCCTCGGACGACTCCGGCAACTCCGGTTCCGGCTCCGGCGATGACGCGCCGCCCACCCGGCGCCGGGCCGCTCCGGCCCGCCGGTCGCCGGGGCGGGGGCAGCGCCGCGGGGTCCTCCTGCTGGCCGTCGCCGTCCTGCTGGTCGCCGTCCTGGGCGGCGCCTACTACCTCTTCCGGTCGCTGACCGCCGCCCCCGACTTCGACGGCCCGGGGGAGGGCGACGTCGTCGTCCAGGTCGCCGACGGCGACTCCACCGCCGCGATCGGCCGCACGCTGGAGAGCTCCGGCGTCGTCGCGAGCGTGGCGGCGTTCCTCGACGCGGCCCGCGAGGACGAGCGGATCCTCGGCGTGCAGCCCGGCTCGTACCAGATGCGGGCGCGGATGTCGGCCGCCGCGGCCGTGGAGCGCCTGCTCGACCCGGAGGCCCGCGTCGGGCAGCTGGAGATCCGCGGCGGGGTGCAGCTCGACGACACCAGCGCGCCCGACGGCACCGTCGCGCCCGGGGTGCTCAGCCTCATCTCGCGCGCCAGCTGCGCCCGGCTCGACGGCGCGGAGTCCTGCGTGTCGGTCGACGACCTGCGCGCGGCGATGGCCGAGACCGACCCGGCCGAGCTCGGGGTGCCGTCGTGGGCCCTGGAGGCGGTGTCCGCGGCCGACCCGGTGCGCCGCCTCGAGGGGCTGCTCGTGCCGGGCGTCTACGAGGTGGAGCCCGGCCGCTCGGCGGTCGAGGTGCTGCAGGCGCTGCTCGCCACGTCCACGGCGCAGCTCGAGGCCAGCGGCATCGTCTCCGGCGCCGCGGCGATGGGCTACACGCCCTACGAGGTCCTGGTGATCTCCTCGCTCGTGGAGAAGGAGGGGATCACGCCGGACATGCCCGAGGTCGCGCGCGTGATCTACAACCGGCTCGGCGCCGGGCAGCGCCTGGAGCTCGACTCCACCGTCAACTACCCGCTCGACCTGCAGGCCCTGCGCACCACGGCCGAGGACCGCGCCCGCCCCGGCCCGTACAACAGCTACGCCACGGCCGGATTGCCGCCGACGCCGATCGCCGCGGCCGGCCGCGACGCCATCGCCGCCGCGCTGGCTCCGGAGCCCGGGCCGTGGTTCTTCTTCGTGCGCTGCCAGACCGACGGCACCTCGTGCTTCGCGGAGACCTTCCCCGAGCACACCGCGAACGTAGCGCTGGCGCGGGAGAACGGCGCCTTCTAGTCCGTCAGGGCCGCCCGAAGAACCCCGACGGCGGCATCGGCGACGGTACGGCGGCGCGGTCGGACGCGGCCGTGCCGGCCATCGCGCGGATCCGGGCGTCGTCGAGGACGCGGGCGGGGAACGGGTCGGCCGCGGCAGCGCGCACCAGGCCGTCGACGGGCAGCTCGCGGTCCGACCCGACGAGCACGACGTTGCCGAAGCGCCGCCCGTCGAGCACCGCGGGGGCGACGAGGGCCGCGAGGTGCGCGAACGCCGCGGCCGCGGCGGCGAACTGGGTGCGCGCGAACGCCAGCCCCGCGCCGTCGGCGATGTTGGCCACGTAGGTGCCGCCGGGCGCCAGCACGCGCGCGGCGTCGGCGACGAACTCCGCGCTCGTCAGGTGGGCGGGGGTGCGGGCGCCCGCGAAGACGTCGAGCACGAGCAGGTCGACCGACGCCGCAGGGGCGCGGGCGAGCGCGGCGCGGGCGTCGCCGACGACGACGTCCAGTTCGAGGCCGTCGGCGGGAAGGCGCGCCGACACCAGGTCGACCAGCCCGCCGTCGATCTCGACGACCCGCTGCCGCGACCCGGGCCGGGTGACCGCGACGAAGCGCGGCAGCGTCCACGCGCCCCCGCCCAGGTGCAGCGCGCGCAGCGGCGCCCCGAGGTCGGCGGCCAGGTCGACCACGTGGGCCATGCGGCGGACGTACTCGAACTCCAGGTGCGTCGGGTCGTCGAGGTCGACGTGCGACTGCGCCGTGCCGTCGACGAGCAGCGTCCAGCCCTGAGGCCGGTCGGGGTCGCCGAGCAGCTCCGCGACGCCGTGGTCGACCTCGGCGCGGACCGAGGCACGGGCCGTGCGTCCGCCGCGCGCGGGCCTCAGAGCCCGGCCCAGCCGTAGACGTGGTCGACGGTGGCGCTCAGCAGCACGCGGCGGTCGGCGACCATCGCGGTGCGGTACTCCTCCCAGTCGGGGTGCTCGCCGCGCAGGTCGCGGTAGAGCTCGGCCAGCGCCTCGACGGTCGCGTCGTGCGGGTCGGCGGCCACCGGCGTCAGATCGGCGATGCCCTCGGCGACGGCGTACGCGCCGAGGTCGGGGCGGGTGACCTGATAGGTCAGGCGCGGATCGCGGCGCAGGTTGCGGGTCTTGGCGCGGTCGTCGGTGACCGAGATCCGCAACCGGCGGGTGTCCGGGTCGAAGGCGTGCGAGACCACCGAGGACTGCGCGCGCCCGTCGTGCTTGAGTGTGATCAGCGTGCCGCCCCCGATCTCGGTGAACAGGGCGAGCAGCTGCGGGTCCAGGGCCATGGGTGCTCCGTCGGGCGGTGGTCGTTGTCCGGTCCGGAGTACCACACCGGGCGTCGGTGGACGCGTGAGGTGATCGCTGCGGGCAGGAGTTGTCCACATCGGGGTGCGTCCGTCCCCAGGTTCCGCGGTTCTCTCGACGACGGGGGGTGGGGGCGGGAGGGTCGGGGTTCTTGGCGGTGACAGAACGCGGGTGCAGCGGGTCGCTGGGCGCGGGGGTCGCCGGGCGTGGTGCTTCGCCGGCCGGGCCTCGCGCGGTCGGGACGGGGCACCGTGCCGGAGCACGTCCGGTTGGGCCCGCAGGGCGGTGGAAGGCGTGGTGTCCGAGGTACAGGGAGGCGCGACGGAGGGAGGCGGGGCGGCGATGGGTGCGGTGCTGACGGGTGCGGTGCTCGGCGCGGTGGCCGGGGGCCTGGCGCGGGTGCTGCTGGGCCGGCTGCGACGCGGGGCGCGGGTGCGGACTCCGGTGTGCGAGGCCGTCGTCGGGGTGGCGTGGGCCGGGATCGGTGCCGGGTGGGCAGCGGGGGTCTGGACCCCGCCGTGGGTGGTGCTGCTGCTCGCGCTGACGTGGTTCGCCGCGGCCGCCGGGGTGGTCGACCTGCGGCACCGCCGGCTGCCCGACGCCCTGACCCTGCCCGCCGTGCCCGCGGCGCTGCTGCTGGTGGCGCCGCTGGGTCCGACAGCGCTCGGGCGGGCCGCGGTGGGTGCGGTTCTCGCGTGCGGGGTGCACGCGGCGGTGCACCTGGCGTCGCCGCGCTCGCTCGGGGCGGGGGACGTCAAGCTCTCCGCGTCGCTGGGGGCGGTGCTCGCCGCGGTGTCGTGGGGCGCGTTGCCGCTGGCGGCGGTGCTGGCGTCGCTGCTGACCATCGTGGCCGCGGTCCGGCCCCGGGCGGTCGTCGCGGCGGCGGTGACCGGTGGGCTGCCGGGCCGTCCGCGGGCGCCGGTGCCGCACGGGCCGTCCATGCTCCTGGCCGCGTCGGCGGTGGTCGCGGCCGGGGCGCTGCGGTGGTGAGGTGGGGGACTGGTGAGAGAATGGCGCCGTGCTGCGTTGGATCACTGCCGGGGAGTCCCACGGTCCTGCGCTGGTCGCCGTGCTGGAGGGCATGGTCGCCGGTGTCGGGATCACGACGAAGGAGCTGGGTGCGGAGCTCGAGCGCCGCAAGCTCGGCCACGGGCGCAGCCCGCGCATGGCGTTCGAGGCCGACGAGCTCGAGGTGATCGGCGGCCTGCGGCACGGCCTCACCCAGGGCGGCCCGGTGGCGGTGCGGATCGCCAACACCGAGTGGCCGAAGTGGGAGACCGTCATGGCGGCCGACCCGGTCGACCCCGAGCTCATCGCCGGGCGCGCCCGCAACGCCCCGCTGACCCGCCCCCGCCCCGGTCACGCCGACCTCGCCGGGATGACGAAGTTCGGCTTCGACGACGCCCGCCCGGTCCTGGAGCGCGCCAGCGCCCGCGAGACGGCCGCGAAGGTCGTGATGGGCACGGTGGCGAAGGCGTTCCTCGCCCAGGCGCTCGGCGTGTCGATCGTGTCGCACGTCGTGGCCATCGGCGCGGTCGACGCCCCCGACGAGGACCCCGTGCCCGGCCCCGGCGACCTCGAGCGCGTCGACGCCAGCCCGGTGCGCGCCCTCTCGCCGGAGACCTCGGCCCGCATGATGGCCGAGATCGACGCCGCCCACGAGGACGCCGACACCCTCGGCGGCGTCATCGAGGTGATCGCCTACGGCATGCCGGTGGGCGTGGGCTCCTACGTGCAGTCCGACCGCCGCCTCGACGGCCGCCTCGCCGGGGCCCTGATGAGCATCCAGGCGATGAAGGGTGTGGAGATCGGCGACGGCTTCCGCACGGCTCACCGCCGTGGTAGCGCGGCGCACGACGAGATGATCCCGGGCGACCCGGTGAAGCGGCTGTCCAACCGCGCCGGCGGCATCGAGGGCGGCATGACCAACGGCGAGCCCGTGCGGGTGCGGGTGGCGATGAAGCCGATCTCCACCGTCCCCCGCGCGCTGCGCACGATCGACACGGCCACCGGCGAGGAGGCCACCGCGATCCACCAGCGCTCCGACGCCTGCGCCGTCCCCCGCGCCGGTGTGGTGGCGGAGTCGATGGTGGCGCTGGTGCTGGCCGACGCGGTGCTGGAGAAGTTCGGCGGCGATTCCCTCGCCGAGACCCGCCGCAATGTCGAGGCCTACCGGTCCGCCAACGCCTGACCCGCCCCGCACGCTCGCCGGGGTCGCCTCCGAGCCGCGGGCCGCACCCGGGTGCCGGCCGGCCGTCGTTCGTGGGCGCGCTCGATGTTCCCGCGCGCGTCCCGTGCTCCCGCGCGGCCCCGGGAGCGCGCGGGACCTGGAAAGGCGCGCGGCAACCGGGAACGCGCGCGGGAACCGCAACGCGCGGGGACCGGGAACGCGAGCAGCGCGCCCGACCACCAACTGCGCACCCACCGGCCTCCCGCGCACGTCCCGACGTGCGCAGACCGCCACGACGTGCGCAGTTCGGTGGAGCGGGTCAGCTGGGCCGGCCCGTCGCCTTCCGGATCGCCTCGCGGAACGTCGCCGCCCGGCTGCCCGTCGGCGGGGCGGGGGCGTCGGGGGCCTGCGCGTCGTCGAACGGCTCGAACGGCGTGCCCGACCCCGCGCCGTCGCGTTCCCGGAGCTGGGGCTCGAGGTGGGTCTGGTCGTCGCGGCGGGGGAGCGGCAGCTGCTCGCGGCGCGGGGGGAGCCGGTGGTCCGGCCCGTCGGCGCTCACCGCGCGGTCCCGCACCGAGGCACCGCGCACCGAGGCACCGCGCACCGGACGACCCCCGCACGCCGGGGCGCGGGAACGCGGGCGTGCCGGGCGGAGGTGCGGGGCTCGCTCGCGGGGCGGGCCACCGGGACGCGGGGGGTGCCGCGCTCGCCGTCGTTCACGCCGGTTCTCCGATCGTGCGATCACCCCGCGGAACGGGGCCGGACTCGTCACCGTGCGCTGCACCGGTGCGCCCGCACGCTATCGCGCCACCGGGTCGGGTGATCCACGCGGGCCCGCGGCGGACGCGGAGGGTCACCGGCCGGTGCGGCCCGGCGCGCACCCCCGCGCGGTCACTACCCTCGGACGGATGACCGTCCCCCTCCGTCCGGTGCTGGTGCTCGTCGGACCGCCCGGCGCCGGCAAGTCGACCGTCGGCAAGGTGCTGGCCCGCCGCCTCGGCGTCGGCTTCACCGACGTCGACGCGCTGATCGTCGAGCGGGCCGGCAAGCCGATCGCCGACATGTTCCTGCAGGACGGGGAGGCCGCGTTCCGCGCGCTGGAGCGCGAGGTCGTCGCCGAGGCGCTGACGGGCGTCGACGGGGTGCTCGCCCTGGGTGGAGGCTCCGTGCTCGCCGACGAGACGCGGGCGGCGCTGCGCGGGCACCGGGTCGTGCACCTCACGGTCTCCCTCGCCGACGGCCTGCGCCGCACCGGCATGTCGTCGGCGCGGCCGCTGCTCGCCGGGGTCAACCCGCGGGCCACGTTCAAGGCGCTGCTCGACGCCCGCGCACCGCTGTACCGCGAGGTCGCGACGGTGGAGGTCGACACGGCGCGGCGCAGCGCCAACCAGGTCGCGCGCGCGGTGCTGCTGGCGCTGGGGGAGATCCCGGCCGACGCCCCCGAGTCGCCCGCCGACCCGTCGGACCCCCTCGACGTCCCTACCCCCCACGAGAGCGCGCTGCTCCCGAACCCCGGGCTCCCCGACACCGCCCGGAACTGACGGGGCCGGACCGACGGGCGGCCGGGACCGACAGGCGGCCGGGACCGACAGGCGGCCGGGACCGACGGGGCCCCGCACTAGGCTGGCCCCGTGATCCGGATCGACGTCGCCACCGCCTCGCCCTACCCCGTGCTCGTCGGACGGGGGGCGCGGGCCGAGGTCGCGGGCACCGTCACCGGGCTCGGCGCCGCGAAGGCCGTCGTCGTGCACCAGCCATCCCTGGCCGACCAGGCCGAGGAGCTGCGGGCGTCGCTGGTCGCGGCGGGGGTCGACGCGCACCGCGTGGAGGTCCCCGACGCCGAGGACGGCAAGACCCTCGCCGTCGCCGGGTTCTGCTGGGAGGTCTGCGGCTCGGTCGGGCTGACGCGCGGCGACGTCGTGGTGTCGCTGGGCGGCGGTGCCGTCACCGACCTCGCCGGGTTCGTCGCCTCGGCCTGGATGCGCGGCGTGCGGGTCGTGCACGTGCCGACCACGCTGCTCGCGATGGTCGACGCGGCCGTCGGCGGCAAGACCGGCATCAACACCGCGGCCGGCAAGAACCTCGTCGGCGCCTTCCACGAGCCGTCGGCGGTGCTCGTCGACCTGGCCACGCTGGAGACGCTGCCCGCCGACGAGCTCGTCGCCGGCAGCGCGGAGATCCTCAAGACCGGCTTCATCGCCGACCCGGTGATCCTCGACCTCGTGGAGCGCGACCCGAAGGCCGCGCTCGACCCCACCGGCGACGTCCTGCCCGAGCTCGTCCGGCGCTCCATCCAGGTCAAGGCCGACGTCGTGGCCGCCGACCTGCGCGAGTCGCACCTGCGCGAGATCCTCAACTACGGCCACACGCTGGGCCACGCCGTCGAGCGCCGCGAGGACTACCGGTGGCGCCACGGCAGCGCCGTCAGCGTCGGGCTGGTGTT
This sequence comes from Pseudonocardia oceani, assembly GCF_019263585.2. Classification (GTDB taxonomy): domain Bacteria; phylum Actinomycetota; class Actinomycetes; order Mycobacteriales; family Pseudonocardiaceae; genus Pseudonocardia; species Pseudonocardia oceani. The sequence continues at coordinate 6,443,470 of NZ_JADQDF010000001.1, read as the reverse complement.
CGCCGCCGAGCTGGCCCGCGCCGCCGGGCGCCTCGACGACGCCACCGCCGACCGCCACCGCACGGTCCTCGAGTCCGTCGGCCTCCCCGTCCGCTACGAGCCCGGCGTGCTGCCGGAGCTGGTGGAGACGATGCGCGGCGACAAGAAGTCGCGCTCGGGGATGCTGCGGTTCGTCGTCCTCGACGGCCTCGCGCGCCCCGGACGGCTGGAGGGTCCGGCCCAGGAACTGCTCGAGACTGCCTACGAGAAGCTGTGCCGGTGAAGCAGAGTGGGCTCGTGAACGTCCTCGTCCTCAACGGGCCCAACCTTGGCCGCCTCGGCACCCGCGAGCCCGATGTGTACGGCGCCACCACCCACGCCGACCTCGTAGCGCTGTGCGTGCGCACGGGGGAGGAGCTGGGCCTGGCCGTCGAGGTCCGCCAGACCGACCACGAGGGCGAGATGCTCGGCTGGCTGCACGCCGCCGCCGACGCCGGCACGCCCGTCGTGCTCAACGCCGCGGCCTGGACGCACACCTCGGTCGCGGTGCGCGACGCCTGCGCGCAGCTCACCGCGCCGCTGGTCGAGGTGCACATCTCGAACGTGCACCAGCGCGAGGAGTTCCGGCACCACTCGTTCGTCTCGGCCGTCGCCGACGGGGTGATCGTCGGCCTCGGCGTCACCGGCTACACCCTGGCGCTGCGCTGGATCGCCGAGCGCCCCCGGTAGCGCGGCGCGTCGCGTCGGTACCCGATGGTCAGTACCGGGGTTCGCGCTCCGGCGGGTAGCCCTCGGCCCGCGGTGCCACCACGGGGCGCGCCCGGCGGGCCATCGCCAGGCTGGCCACCAGCCCGATGACGCCGACGACCGCCAGGATCCAGCCGATGAGCTCGAGGTCGATCCCCTCGACGTCGATGTTCACGGCCAGGGCCAGGATCAGGCCGATCGCGATCAGGGCGATGCTCGATCCGATTCTCATGGCGCTCTGTACCCACTCGGAGCGGTGGTGAACCCCTACCGACCTACGCTGGGCGGGTGCCCCCCTCCGACCGCCGCGCCGCCCTGCGCGCCCTGCTCCCCGCCCGCGACGTCGACGCGCTGCTGGTCACCGACCTGGTCAACATCCGCTACCTCACCGGCTTCACCGGCTCCAACGCCGCGCTGCTGGTCCACGTCGACGGCGACGACCGGAGCCGCTTCTGCACCGACGCCCGCTACCGGTCGCAGTCGGCGGCGCAGGTGCCCGACCTGGAGCGTGTCGAGGACCGCGCGTGCGCCCGCACCCTCGTGGCCGCAGCGGCGGGGGGGCGGGTGGGGTTCGAGTCCGACACCGTCACCGTCGACGCCCACGCCGCGCTCGTCGAGGCCGCCGGCGACACCGCGCTGCACCGCGTGCCCGGGCTCGTGCAGCGCCTGCGGATGGTGAAGGACGAGGCGGAGATCGACGCGCTGCGCGCCGCGTGCGCCGCCGCCGACGCCGCGCTGACCGACCTGGTCGACGCCGGCGGCATCGCCCCGGGACGCACCGAGCGGGATGTGGCGCTCGACCTCGAGGACCGCATGCGCGGCCACGGGGCGCAGGGCCCGGCGTTCGGGACGATCGTCGCGGCCGGCCCGCACTCCGCCGTGCCCCACCACCGCCCCACCGACGCCGTGCTGCGCCGCGGCGACCTCGTCACGATCGACTTCGGCGCGCTGGTCGGCGGCTACCACTCCGACACGACCCGCACGTTCGTCCTCGGCCCGCCCGCCGACTGGCAGTGCGAGCTGCACGCCCTCGTGGCCGCGGCCCAGCAGGCCGGGCGCGACGCGCTGGCCCCCGGCGCCGACGTCGTCGCCGTCGACGCGGCCGCCCGCACGGTCTGCGAGGACGCCGGTCGCGGCCGGGAGTTCCTGCACGGGCTGGGTCACGGCGTCGGGCTGCAGATCCACGAGGCGCCGCTGCTGGCGCGCACCGGCGTCGGCGTCCTCGCGGCCGGCATGGCGGTCACCGTCGAGCCGGGGGTGTACCTGGAGGGCCGCGGCGGCGTCCGGATCGAGGACACCGTCGTCGTCCGCGACGGCGGGCCCGAGGTGCTCACCGCGACCACCAGGGAACTGCTGCCCCTGTAGGGGCGGGTACCCTCACGTGCGGACGACGGCGCCGGGACGGTGCCGTCCGCGAGACACACCCGGCGCGCCTCCGCACGGCAGCCGCGCGCCCCGAACCGATGCAGGAGACCCGCTCACGTGGCCACCACGAACGACCTGAAGAACGGCCTGGTGCTCAACCTGGACGGCCAGCTCTGGGCGGTCACGGCGTTCCAGCACGTCAAGCCCGGCAAGGGTGGCGCCTTCGTGCGCACGACGCTGAAGAACGTGATGACCGGGAAGGTCGTCGACAAGACCTTCAACGCCGGCACCAAGGTCGAGACCGCCACGGTCGACCGCCGCGACATGACCTTCCTCTACCGCGACGGCGCCGACTTCGTCTTCATGGACGGCGACACGTTCGACCAGATCCCGATCCCCGAGGGCACCGTCGGCTCCGCGGCCGGCTACCTGCTGGAGAACCAGGTCGCGATGGTCGCGCTGCACGAGTCGGTGCCGCTGTTCGTCGAGCTCCCGACGTCGGTCGAGCTCGTCATCAGCCACACCGACCCGGGCCTGCAGGGCGACCGCTCGACCGGCGGCACCAAGCCCGCCACGCTGGAGACCGGCGCGGAGATCCAGGTGCCGCTGTTCGTCACCACCGGCGAGAAGGTCAAGGTGGACACCCGCGACGGGCGCTACCTCGGCCGCATCTCCTCCTGATCGCCCGAGCCCCGACATGCTGAGAGCCCGCACCAAGGCCCGGAAGCGGGCACTGGACATCCTGTTCGAGTCCGAGGCCCGCGGCGACGATCCGCTCGCGGTGCTGGTGCAGCGCAGGGAGACCGACGACGCCCCGCCCGTCTCGGAGTACGCCGCGATGCTCGTCGAGGGCGTCGTCGAGCACCGCGAGCGCATCGACCAGCTCCTCGCCGAGCACGCCGAGGGCTGGACCGTGGCGCGCATGCCCGCGGTCGACCGCGCGCTGCTGCGCATCGGCGTGTTCGAGCTGCTGTGGGTCGACGAGATCGACGACCCGGTGGCGATCACCGAGGCCGTCGAGCTGGCCCGCACGCTCTCCACCGACGACAGCCCGCGCTTCCTCAACGGCGTCCTGGGCCGCATCGCCGACATCGGCGAGCAGCTGCGCGCCGCGCGCTGATCTGCGCTGACGCGCTCGTGAGCGGCAACCGTGGCCCTGGCCACGGTCGCCGCTCACGGCTGTGTTCTGGGTCCCACCCCGTCGAATCGATTCGACCCCCGGCGTAGCGTCGGCCGCTGCCGTATCCGCCGACCGCCCGGAGGGCCGCCGTGCCGCTCGCGATCGTCGTCATGGCGCTGGGCACGTTCGCCATCGGGCTCACCGAGTTCGCCGTGATGGGCCTGCTGCCCCGCATCGTCGGCGACCTGTCCGTCTCCCTGCCCGTCGGCGGCAACCTCGTCACGGCCTACGCCATCGGCGTCGTCGTCGGGGCGCCGCTGCTCACGGCGGCGGCCGTGCGACTGCGCCGGCGCACCGCCCTGCTGCTGTTCATGGGCCTGTTCGCCGCGGGCAACGCGCTCGCGGCCGTGGCACCGACGTTCGGGCTGCTGCTGGTCGCGCGGTTCGTCTCGGGCCTGCCGCACGGCGCGTTCTTCGGCGTCGGGGCGCTGGTGGCCGCGTCGCTGGTGGCGCCGAACCGGCGGGCCTCGGCGGTGGCGTCGATGGTGCTCGGGCTGACGCTGGCCAACCTCGTCGGCGTGCCCGCGGCCACCGCGCTCGGCGGGGTCGCCGGGTGGCGCCTCGCCTTCGCGCTGATCACCGTGCTGGCGCTGCTCTGCGTCACCGGGATGGTGCTGACGCTGCCGCGCGACGCGGTCGCCTCCCGCCCCAGCATCGGTGCCGAGTTCGCGGCGCTGCGCCGCCCGGTCGTGCTGCTGGCGCTGAGCACGGTGGTCGTCGGCGGCGGCGGGCTGTTCGCCTTCTACACCTACATCGCGCCGATGATGACCGACCTCGCGGGCTTCGCCCCGGCGGTGGTCCCGCTGCTGCTGGCGGCGTTCGGCCTGGGCATGACGGTGGGCACGGTCGCGGGCGGGCGCCTGGCCGACCGGTTCGACCCCCGCCGCGTCGTCATCGCGATGCTCGCCGTGCAGACGGTGGTGCTCGTGGTCGCGGTGCCCGCCCTGCGCTCGCCGGTGCTCGCGCCCGTGGTGGTCTTCGCGGTCGGCGCGGCCGGGCTGGCGATCGTGCCCGCGGTGCAGTCGGTCGTGCTGGACGCGGCGGGGGAGGCCCCGGCGCTCGCGTCGGCGTCGATCCAGTCGGCGTTCAACCTCGCCAACGCCATCGGCGCGGCCGCGGGCGGGCTCGTGCTCACCGCCGGGCTCGGCCTGGCGGCCCCGTCGGCGGCCGGGGCGCTGCTGGCGGCGCTGGGGATCGTCCCGGCCGTCGCCGCGATCCGGTACGCGCGGCGTCGGGCCGCACCGGTCGCCGTCGCGCGGTAGGACCCGGATGTGCGAACGGCCCTCCCGTCCACGCGAGGTGGACGGGAGGGCCGTTCGGCCGTGCGTGCGGGTGCCCTTCCCCAGGCACCCGACCGTCACGTCGCGGGCCGGGCCTCCGGGGGCAGCACGCCCCAGTCGATGAGCTGGTCGGTCAGCTCGCCCGGGCTCTTGTCGTAGATGATCGCGAGCGAGCGCAGGTCCTCGGCGCGGATGCTGAGCACCTTGCCGTTGTAGTCGCCGCGCTGGCTCTGGATGGCGGCGGCGTAGCGGGCCAGCGGGCCCACCTTGTCCGCCGGGAGCTGCTGGAGCCGCTCCAGGTTGATGACGATCTTGGTGGCGGGCTCGGAGCCCGACGGCACGCGACCCTCGGGCAGGAGCTCGGCCACCGGCACGCCGTAGAAGTCGGCCAGCTCGGCCAGCTTCTGGACGGTGACCGCACGGTCACCGCGCTCGTAGGAACCCACGACGACGGCCTTCCAGCGCCCGCCCGACTTCTGCTCGACGCCGTGCAGCGACAGACCCTGTTGCTGCCGGATGGCGCGGAGCTTCCCGCCGAGCGCCTTGGCGTAGTCGCCCATGCGGCGACCCCTTTCGTGACTGGCGCCGACCCTCGCGGGCCGGCGTCGGAGGAACTGAGGTTCTCGGGGAGGCCGGCGCTCGGGAACGCCGGAGGTCGTCTCGGGTGGTGCCCCCCGCGGCCGAGGCCGCCCGAGAAACGGTCGATCAATACGGAGAGTAATCATGCGCTCGCCGTCGCGTCTGGTCAAGTTGTCGGACCCGTCCCCGGCCCGTTACGCCCCGGTTCCACCCTAATGGCTGATCGACACGCCGCCGCCAGGGCTTTCATCGGTGGGGTGCTCCACCCGTCACGGGCAGTTCGTGACCGGAGCGTGATCGGCGTGTGACGGATGGGACTCCGGAGGGTGGCAGACGGGGTCGCATCCGGAGCAGGTGTGATGCTCCCGATGCCCGGGCCTTCGGAGGCGGGCCGCGCGGTGACCCGCTGGTACGGTCGCCTCCACACCGTTCCTTTAAGGCCCGTCCGGTGAGGCGGGGAAGGAGAGTCACTCGTGGCGATCGATCGCCGCGGGGACGTCGCGGGCGCACCGGGTGACCGGGTGCTGCTGTCCGCCGCGGACGTCACCCGCACCATCGCGCGCATCGCGCACCAGATCATCGAGAAGACGGCGGGCGACGACGGCGTCGTCCTCATCGGGATCCCCACCCGCGGCGCCGTGCTGGCGCGCCGCCTGGCCGCGGCCATCGGGGAGTTCTCCGGCACCGTCCCCGGCGTCGGCTCGGTCGACGTCACGCTCTACCGCGACGACCTGCGCCTGCGCCCGACCCGCGCGCTGGAGGACACCGAGGTGCCCGACGGCGGCCTCGAGGACCGGCTCGTCGTCCTCGTCGACGACGTGCTGATGTCGGGCCGCACCGTCCGCGCCGCGCTCGACGCGCTGGCCGACCACGGCCGCCCGCGCGCGGTGCAGCTCGCGGTCCTCGTCGACCGCGGCCACCGCGAGCTCCCCGTCCGCGCCGACTACGTCGGCAAGAACGTCCCCACCAGCCGGGAGGAGCAGATCCTGGTGCTGCTGACCGAGACCGACGACGTCGACGGGGTCCGGCTGCGCCGCGGCGCCGACGGTGCCGACGGGCCCGTACAGGGCGGGACCGACCAGGAGGGCCCGGCGTGAGGCACCTGCTCTCGGTCGCCGACCTCGACGCCGCCGCCGCCACCGCCCTGCTCGACACCGCCGACCGCCTCAAGCAGGCCCTGCTGGGTCGCGAGGTCCGCAAGCTCCCCACGCTGCGCGGCCGCACCGTGATCACGATGTTCTACGAGAACTCGACGCGCACCCGGGTGTCGTTCGAGATCGCGGGCAAGTGGATGAGCGCCGACACGGTCAACGTCAGCGCCTCCGGCTCGTCGGTGTCGAAGGGGGAGTCGTTGCGCGACACCGCGTTGACGCTCTCGGCGATGGGTGCGGACTGCGTCGTCGTGCGGCACCCCGCCTCGGGCTCGGCGCACCGCCTCGCCGGCTGGATGGACTCCGAGATCGGCGGCGGCCACACCTCGATCGTCAACGCCGGCGACGGCACGCACGAGCACCCCACCCAGGCGCTGCTCGACGCGGCCACGCTGCGCGACCACTTCCGCGCCCGCGGGTCGGGCACCATCGCCGGGCGCCGCATCGGGATCGTCGGCGACGTGCTGCACAGCCGCGTCGCGCGGTCCAACGTGCTGCTGCTGGCCACCCTCGGCGCCGATGTCGTGCTCATCGCGCCGCCGACGCTGCTGCCGGTCGGCGTCGAGCAGTGGCCCTGCCGCGTCAGCCCCTCGCTCGACGCCGAGCTGCCCGCGCTGGACGCGGTGATGATGCTGCGCGTGCAGGCCGAGCGCATGCACGGCGCGTTCTTCCCGTCGGCGCGCGAGTACGCCGTCGGTTACGGCCTGTCCGAGGCCCGTGCGGCCCTGCTGCCCGAGCACGCCCCGGTGCTGCACCCCGGCCCGATGGTGCGCGGCATGGAGATCGCGCCCGCGGTCGCCGACGGCCCGTCCTCGGCCGTGCTGGCGCAGGTCGCCAACGGCGTCCACGTCCGCATGGCCGTGCTCTACCACCTCCTCGCGGGAGCACCCGAATGACCGACCAGACCACGACCGACCAGAGCACGACCGACCTGCTCATCACCGATGTCCGCCCCTACGGCGGCGACGCCGTCGACGTCCTCGTCCGCGACGGGGTCGTCGCCGAGATCGGCCCCGGGCTCACCGCGCCCGCGGATGTGTCCACGTTGGACGGCGGCGGGCACGTGCTGCTGCCCGGCTTCGTCGACCTCCACGTGCACCTGCGCGAGCCCGGCGGCGAGGAGTCCGAGGACGTCGCCACCGGGTCGGCCGCGGCCGCGCTGGGCGGGTTCACCGCCGTGTTCGCGATGCCCAACACCGACCCCGTCGCCGACTCCGACGTCGTCGTCGAGCACGTGTGGCGGCGCGGACAGGAGGTCGGCCTGGTCGACGTCCACCCGGTCGGCGCCGTCACCGTCGGACTGGCCGGGCAGCAGATGGCCGAGCTCGGGACGATGGCCGCCAGCCGCGCGCAGGTGCGGATGTTCAGCGACGACGGCAAGTGCGTCAACGACCCGCTGATCATGCGGCGCGCGCTGGAGTACGCCTCCGCGCTCGGCGCCGTGATCGCCCAGCACGCCGAGGACCACCGCCTCACCGGCGGCGCGCAGGCCCACGAGGGCGTCGTCGCGTCGCGGCTCGGGCTGGCCGGCTGGCCCGCCACCGCGGAGGAGACGATCGTCGCCCGCGACTGCGCGCTGGCCCGCGAGGCCGGTGCGGCCCTGCACGTCTGCCACATCTCCTCGGCCCGCACCGTCGACGTGCTGCGCGCGGCCAAGGCGGCCGGGGTGCGCGTGAGCGCCGAGGTCACCCCGCACCACCTGCTGCTCACCGACTCGCGCCTGAGCGGCTACGACCCGGTCAACAAGGTCAACCCGCCGCTGCGCACCGCGGAGGACACGAAGGCGATGCGCGCGGCGCTGGCCGAGGGCGTCATCGACGTCGTCGCCACCGACCACGCCCCGCACGCCTCGCAGTACAAGGACACGGAGTGGCAGGCCGCACGTCCGGGCATGCTCGGGCTGCAGACGGCGTTCTCCGTACTCGTGCACACGATGGTGGAGCCCGGCCTGCTCGACTGGCGCGGCGTGGCCCGCGTGCTGTCGGAGCGGCCGGCGGAGATCGGCGGGCTGTCCGACCACGGACGCCCGATCGCTGCGGGGGAGCCGGCGACGTTCGCGCTGGTCGACCCGGACGCCCAGTGGACGGTGCGCGGTGCCGCGCTCGCCAGCCGGGCGTCGAACACCCCGTACGAGGGGATGCGGCTGCCCGGTGCGGTGGTCGCCACCGTCCTGCGAGGACGGATCACGGCGCAGGACGGGAAGGTGACCCCATGACAGCGGTACTGGTGCTCGAGGACGGGCGGATCTTCCGGGGCGAGGCCATCGGAGCGCTCGGGACCGGGCTCGGCGAGGCGGTCTTCACCACCGGGATGACCGGTTACCAGGAGACGCTGACCGACCCCTCCTACCACCGCCAGATCGTCGTGCAGACCGCGCCGCACATCGGCAACACGGGCTGGAACGGCGAGGACGACGAGTCGGCCGGGATCCAGGTCGCCGGGTACGTCGTGCGCGACCCGTCGCGGTCGGCGTCGAACTGGCGCTCCACCGGCTCGCTCGCCGACGCGCTGCGGGAGCAGGGGATCGTGTCGGTCGCGGGCGTCGACACGCGGGCGCTGGTGCGACACCTGCGCGAGCGCGGGGCGATGCGCGCGGGCGTGTTCTCCGGGCCCGACCTGGCCGACGACGACGTCCTGGTGCGCCGCGTGCTCGACAGCCCGCGCATGGAGGGCTCCGACCTCTACGGCGCCGTCACCACGCGCGAGCCCTACGTCGTGCCGGCGTCGGGGCCGACCCGGTTCCGGGTGGCCGCGCTGGACGTCGGCATCAAGTCCAACACCCCGCGGATGCTGGCGCAGCGGGGGATCGAGACCCACGTGCTGCCCGCGTCGACGACCATCGAGGAGATCGAGGCGCTCGCGCCGGACGGGTTCTTCCTGTCCAACGGCCCCGGCGACCCGGCCACCGCCGACGGCCCCGTCGCGCTCACGCGCGCGGTGCTGGAGCGGCGCATCCCGCTGTTCGGCATCTGCTTCGGCAACCAGATCCTGGGCCGCGCGCTGGGCCGGGGCACCTACAAGCTGCCCTACGGCCACCGCGGCATCAACATCCCGGTGATCGAGCACGCCACGGGCCGGGTCGCGATCACCTCGCAGAACCACGGGTTCGCCGTCGAGGGCGAGGCGGGGGAGGAGTTCGACACCCCCGTCGGCCGCGCGCGCGTCACGCACACCTGCCCCAACGACGGCTGCGTCGAGGGCCTCGCCGCGCTGGAGGTCCCCGCGTTCAGCGTGCAGTACCACCCCGAGGCCGCGGCCGGACCGCACGACGCCGCCGACCTCTTCGACCGCTTCGTCTCGCTCATGGCAGGAGAAGACTGATGCCCCGGCGCGAGGACATCCGGCACGTGATGGTGATCGGCTCCGGGCCGATCGTGATCGGCCAGGCGTGCGAGTTCGACTACTCGGGGACGCAGGCGTGCCGCGTGCTGCGAGAGGAGGGCATCCGCGTCTCGCTGGTGAACTCCAACCCGGCGACGATCATGACCGACCCCGAGTTCGCCGACGCCACCTACATCGAGCCGATCACGCCCGAGTACGTGGAGAAGGTGATCGAGGCCGAGCGCGACGCCGGGTTCCCGATCACCGCGATCCTGGCGACGCTGGGCGGGCAGACCGCGCTCAACACCGCGGTCGCGCTGCACGAGAACGGCGCGCTGGAGCGGCACGGCATCGAGCTCATCGGCGCCGACTTCGACTCCATCCAGCGCGGCGAGGACCGGCTGAAGTTCAAGGAGATCGTGCAGTCCGTCGGCGGTGACGTCCCGCGCTCCGCGGTGTGCCACTCGATGGACGAGGTGCGCGCCGCGGTCGGCGAGCTGGGGCTGCCGGTCGTCATCCGGCCCTCGTTCACGATGGGTGGGCTCGGCTCGGGCATGGCCCACACCGACGAGGACCTCGAACGCCTGGCGGGCGGCGGCCTCGCGGCGTCGCCGGTCACCGAGGTGCTCATCGAGGAGTCGGTGCTCGGGTGGAAGGAGTACGAGCTCGAGCTCATGCGTGACCACCACGACAACGTGGTCGTCATCTGCTCCATCGAGAACATCGACCCGATGGGCGTGCACACCGGCGACTCGATCACCGTCGCCCCGGCGATGACGCTGACCGACCGCGAGTACCAGCACATGCGCGACGTCGGCATCGAGGTGCTGCGCGCGGTGGGCGTCGACACCGGCGGCTGCAACATCCAGTTCGCGATCCAGCCCGACACCGGGCGGCTCGTCGTCATCGAGATGAACCCGCGCGTCTCGCGGTCCTCGGCACTGGCGTCGAAGGCCACCGGGTTCCCGATCGCGAAGATCGCCGCGCGGCTGGCCGTCGGCTACACCCTCGACGAGATCCGCAACGACATCACCGGCGAGACCCTCGCCGCGTTCGAGCCCACGCTCGACTACGTGGCCGTGAAGATCCCGCGGTTCGCGTTCGAGAAGTTCCCCGGTGCCGACCCCGAGCTGACGACGACGATGAAGAGCGTCGGCGAGGCGATGGCGCTGGGCCGGTCGTTCCCGGAGGCGCTGGGCAAGGCGCTGCGCTCGATGGAGACCACCGCGGCCGGCTTCTGGACCACCCCGGACCCCGAGGGCGAGCCGGAGATCCGCGTCCCGGTCGACGGCCGGATCTACGAGGTCGAGCGCGCGCTGCGCGAAGGCGCGAGCGTGGCCGAGGTGGCCGCGGAGACCGGGATCGACCCCTGGTTCCTCGACCAGATCCTCGCGCTCACCGAGCTGCGCTCCGAGATCCTCGACGTGCCGGTGCTCGACGCGGCGGTACTGCGCCGGGCCAAGCGCGCCGGGGTGTCGGACCGCCAGATCGCGGCGCTGCGCCCCGAGCTCGCCGGTGAGGCCGGGGTGCGCACGCTGCGCCACCGCCTGGGCGTGCGGCCGGTCTACAAGACCGTCGACACCTGCGCCGCGGAGTTCCGCGCGCTCACCCCGTACCACTACAGCGCCTACGAGACCGACCCCGCAGCGGAGTCGGAGATCGCGCGCCAGACCGACCGGCCCAAGGTGCTGATCCTCGGCTCGGGGCCCAACCGCATCGGGCAGGGCATCGAGTTCGACTACTCCTGCGTGCACGCGGTGATGGCGCTGCGGGAGGCCGGGTTCGAGACCGTGATGGTCAACTGCAACCCCGAGACCGTGTCGACCGACTACGACACCGCCGACCGCCTCTACTTCGAGCCGCTGACGTTCGAGGACGTGCTGGAGGTCGTGCACGCCGAGCAGGCCAGCGGCACCGTCGTGGGCGTGATCGTGCAGCTGGGTGGGCAGACCCCGCTCGGGCTGGCCGACCGGCTCACCGAGGCCGGGGTGCCGGTCGTCGGCACCAGTGCCGCCGCGATCGACCTGGCCGAGGACCGCGGCGCGTTCGGCGAGGTGCTGCGCCGCGCCGGGCTGCCCGCGCCGGCGTTCGGCATGGCCACCACCTTCGACTCGGCCCGCGAGATCGCCGCCCGCATCGGCTACCCGGTGCTGGTCCGGCCGTCCTACGTGCTGGGCGGGCGCGGCATGGAGATCGTCTACGACGACGCGACGCTGGAGGGCTACATCTCCCGCGCCACGACGATCAGCGACGCGCGCCCCGTCCTCGTCGACCGCTTCCTCGACGACGCGATCGAGATCGACGTCGACGCGCTGTGCGACGGCACCGACGTCTTCATCGGCGGGGTCATGGAGCACATCGAGGAGGCCGGCGTGCACTCCGGCGACTCCTCCTGCACCCTGCCGCCGGTCACGCTGGGGCGCAGCGTGCTCGACGAGGTCCGCCGCTCGACCGAGGCGATCGCGCACGGCGTCGGGGTGCGCGGGCTGCTCAACGTCCAGTACGCCCTGCACGGCGAGACGCTCTACGTGCTGGAGGCCAACCCCCGGGCGTCGCGGACGGTGCCGTTCGTCTCCAAGGCCACGGCGGTGCCGCTGGCCAAGGCCGCCGCGCGGATCATGCTCGGCGCCACCATCGCCGACCTGCGCGCCGAGGGGCTGCTGCCCGCCGAGGGGGACGGCGGGGTGCTGCCGCCCGACGCGCCCGTCGCCGTCAAGGAGGCGGTGCTGCCGTTCAACCGGTTCCGCACCAGGGACGGCCGCGGGGTCGACCCGCTGCTGGGCCCGGAGATGAAGTCGACCGGCGAGGTCATGGGCATCGACGCGTCCTTCGGCCCGGCGTTCGCGAAGTCGCAGGCCGGGGCCTACGGCTCGCTGCCGACCTCGGGGCGGGTGTTCGTGTCGGTGGCCGACCGCGACAAGCGCACCATGGTCTTCCCGATCCGGCGCCTGGCCGACCTCGGCTTCGAGATCCTGGCCACCGGCGGCACGGCCGACGTGCTGCGCCGCCACGGCATCGCGACCACGGTGGTGCGCAAGCACTTCGAGGGCAGCGAGGAGGTCGAGACGATCGTCGACCTGATCCTCGCCGGGGAGGTCGACATGATCATCAACACGCCCTACGGCAACTCCGGGCCCCGCGTCGACGGCTACGAGATCCGCGCGGCCGCGGTCGGGCGCGGCGTCCCGTGCATCACGACGGTGCAGGGAGCGGCGGCCGCCGTGCAGGGCATCGAGGCGATGCGGGCCGGGCAGATCGGCGTGCGCTCCCTGCAGGAGGCGCACGCGGCGCTGCTCAAGGCGCGGACGTGACCTTCGGCGCGCGGCTCGCCGCGGCCGTCGCGGAGCACGGCCCGCTCTGCGTCGGCATCGACCCGCACGCCCCGCTGCTCGCGCGGTGGGGCCTGCCCGACGACGCCGACGGCCTGGAGCGCTTCGCGTCGGTCTGCGTCGAGGCCCTCGCCGGGAGGGTGGCGGCGGTCAAGCCGCAGTCGGCGTTCTTCGAGCGCCACGGGTCGCGCGGCGTCGCGGTGCTGGAGCGGGTGCTGGCCGCGTTCGCCGGTACCGGGACCCTGACCGTCCTCGACGTCAAACGCGGCGACATCGGCTCCACGATGGGCGGCTACGCCGACGCCTACCTCGCCCCGGGCGCCCCGCTCGGCGCCGACGCCGTGACGCTCTCGCCCTACCTCGGCTTCGGCTCCCTCGACCCGGCCCTGGCCGCGGCCGACGCGGCCGGGCGCGGGGTGTTCGTGCTCGCGCGGACCTCGAACCCGGAGGGCGCCGGGGTCCAGCTCGCCACGCTCGACGGGCGCAGCGTGGCCCAGGGGATGGTCGACGGCGCGGCGGAGCGCAACGCCGGCGCCGATCCGCTGGGCTCGGTCGGGGTGGTCGTCGGCGCGACGACGGAGCACGGCCTGGACCTGGGCGCGCTCCACGGCCCCGTCCTGGCCCCCGGCCTGGGGGCGCAGGGCGCGGGCCCGGCCGACATCGCCGCCCGGTTCGCCGGGGTGCGCGGGGTCGTCCTGCCGGCGGCGTCGCGGTCGGTGCTGGCGGCGGGTCCGGACGCGGCCGGGGTGCGGGGGGCGGCGGAGGCGCTGCGGGACGAGCTCGCCTGAGCGTTCCGCGGCGCCCTACGGCGCGTACAGCGCCCCGATCACCGCCTTCGCCAGCTCGACGGCCGGTCCGCGGCCGTCGACGCTCGGGGCGAGCGAGGTCCAGGTGACGACGGTGATGTCCCGTTCGGGGTCGTGCCCCATGAACGAGTTGAAGCCCGGCAGCTCGCCCGAGTGCCCGTAGAGGGTGCCGAACCGGGCGAGCCCGAGCCCGTAGCCGGGGCTCATGGGGTCGGCCGGGTCGACGGGCCGGACGCTGTCGAGCCGCTGCTGCTGGAGCTCGGGGCCGAGCAGGCCGCCCCCGACGAGGGCGCGGACGCAGTCGGCGAGGTCCTCGGCGGTGGAGACGCCCGCGCCAGCGGTCCAGGCCCAGGACGGGTTGGCGTCGGTGACGTCGGTCGGGGCGAGCGTGCCCGCCCGCGCCTGCGCCTGCACGTCGTCGGGCAGCACCAGGCTGTCGATCGTCTCGACGTTGCCGCCGTAGGTGTACCCCCGCGGGTGCGGGTCGGCGAGGGCGGCCGAGTCCCGGTCCGGGAACGCGGACCCGTCCATTCCGAGCGGTGCAAACAGGCGCGTGCGGAACTCCTCGGCCACCGGAGTGCCGGTGACCTGCTCGATGACCAGCCCGAGGAGCACGGTGTTGGTGTTCGAGTAGTTGTAGCCCTCGCCGGGCGGGTAGAGCGGCGGCCGCCGGAAGGCCATGTCCAGCAGCTCCTGCGGCGCGTACGAGCGCGCCGGATCCGCGTCCATCGCCTCGTTCAGCTCGAGCGCCTGGGTGTAGTTGTCCAGCCCGCTGCGCATGGAGAGCAGGTGGGCGAGGGTGATCGCGTCCCCGTTCGGGACGCCGGGCACGTAGGTCGAGATCGGGTCGTCCAGGCCCAGCCTGCCCTCGTCGACGAGCTGCAGGACGACGGTCCCGGTCCAGGTCTTCGTGTTGCTGCCCACCCGCACGTGGTCGCCCAGCCGCACCGGCTCGGTGCCCCCGTACGCCCGGGTGCCGATGGTGGTGCTCCAGTCACCGAGCTCGGGCGAGCGGACCAGCACGACGGCGCCGGTCACCAGCATCTCCTGCGCGAGGGCCTCCAGGCGAGGCGCCAGATCGGCGGCGTACGCCGGGACGGGCGGGTCGACGGCGGGTGCTGCGGCCACGGGGGCGCCGCAGCCGGTGACCCACAGGAGGGCGGCGACCGCCACGGCGTGGAGCGCCCTGCGGCGCGTTCCGGTGCTCGTCACGGGTGGCCTCCCCACCTCGGCGGTCCGGACACTGTGGAGTACGGCAGGGGCTGGCACAAGGGCCGGCCGGGGACTTGCGACGACCGGCCGCGCGGCCGGTCAGCGCCGTGCAGGACGCGGGGCGGGGGAGTCGACGGCCAGCGCCAGACCGGCCGCCTCCCAGCCGCCCATGCCGTGCACGCCGCCGCCCGGCGGGGTGCTGGCCGAACACAGGAACAGCCCCGGGACGGGCGTGCGCCAGGGGGAGCGGGCGAGGACCGGGCGGGAGACGAACTGGCGCCAGTCGCCGGACCCGCCGTTGATGTCGCCGCCCACCTCGTTGGGGTTGTGCGCCTCCAGCGCCGCGGGTCCCATGACGTGGCGCGCGAGCACGCGGTCGCGGAAGCCGGGGGCGAACCGCTCGATCTGCCCCTCGATCGCCGCGGTCCTGTCGACGTCGGAGCCGTTGGGCACGTGGCAGTAGGCCCAGAACGTGTGCTTGCCCTCGGGGGCGCGGGAGGGGTCGGCCACGCACGCCTGCACCCCCAGCACGAACGGCCGCTCCGGGTGCCCGCCCCGCACCACCGCGCGCTCGGCGTCGACGATCTCGGGAAGGGTGCCGCCCAGGTGCACGGTGCCCGCCGCGGCGACGGCGGGGTCGGTCCACGGCACGGGCGCGTCCAGCGCGTAGTCGACCTTGAAGACGCCCGGTCCGGGCCGGAACCGCTCCACCCGCCGCCGGTACGCCGCGGGCAGCCGGTCGCCGGCGATCTCGAGCAGGGCGCGCGTCGAGGTGTCGAGCAGGGTGATCGGCGCGGGCGGGAGCTCGTCGAGGTCGCGCACGTGCCAGCCGGTGACGACCTCGCCGCCGAGCACGCGCAGCTCGCGGACGAGCGCATCGGCGAGTGACTGGGTGCCGCCGCGCACCACCGGCCAGCCGACGGAGTGCGCGAGCGCGGCCAGCAGCAGCCCGTAGCCCGCGGTGAGCGGCTGGGCCAGGTCGAGCATCGAGTGCGCGGCCATCCCGGCCAGCGCGGAGCGGGCGGCCGGGTCGCGGAACACGCGGGCGGCCGCGGTGGTGGGCAGCGCCCCGAGCGCGCCGTACCGGACCGCGGCCAGGGGCGCGGCCGGCGGCAGGTGCAGCGGGGCCAGCAGCGTGTCGACCAGCGGGAACCCGGCGCGGGCCGTCGCACCCACGGAGGCGCGCCACGCCGCCCCGTCGCGGCCGAACCCGGCCGCCGTGGCGCCCTCGCTGCGCTGCACCAGAGCGGCGGGCGCCCCGTCCAGGGGGTGCGCGGCCGGCACCGGCGGGTGGTCGTGGGCGACGTCGAGGCCGAGCGCGCGGAACGCGGGGGAGGCCAGCGCGAGCGGCACCACGGTGGCGCACACGTCGTGCCGGAAGCCGGGCAGCGTCAGCTCCTCGGTGCGCAGGCCACCGCCGACGGTGCCGCCGGCCTCGACGAGCAGCACGCGCCGGCCCGCCCGCGCCAGCCGCAGCGCGCCGACCAGCCCGTTGGGTCCGGACCCGACGACGACCGCGTCGAATCCGTCGGACGAGGGGCCGTCGGGGGGAGGACCTGAGGGGGAGCCGTCCACGGAGGTCACCAGCCGAGGATCGTCGATCGGGCGCCGCCCCGCTCGGCGACCGCACAGTCCGGGGCCCGCTCGCCGCACCCGCCCGGCTCCTCGTCGCGGCCGGCGGCGGTCCGTGACCCCCCACGGCGCCCCGGGGCGGCCGGGCGGGGTGCCCGGGACCCGGCGCCGTGCCGCTGCGGCGAGGACGGAACCGCTCTCTCGGAGCAGTGCCGCGCCCGGTTGCCGGTGCGCGCGCACCGTCCGGTCGCGGTGGGCGACGGTGCGGGCGTTCGGGCACCGAGCGTCGCCGGTCGGACACGTCCGGTCATGACCATGATCCAGGGACCGGTCGACGACATGCGCCGAACGGGCGCGTCGAGGAGGTGTGGCCGATCGTCACCGTGGTATCACCCGTACGGGTGGCGGGAGAGAGAACCCACAGGTGGCACCCCCCGTTTCCCTTCCCGGACGTGTCGTGAGTACGTTCGGAACAGACCCCGGGGGCAGGCCCGCGGGGCGGTGATTCGACGAACGACGGAGGAGACCGTGGCCCTTCCCCAACTCACCGAGGAACAGCGTGCCGCCGCGCTGCAGAAGGCGGCTGCGGCGCGCCGGGCCCGTGCGGAGTGGAAGGAGCGTCTCAAGCGTGGTGGGACGTCCCTGGACGAGGTGCTGAAGGAGTCGGACGCCGACGAGGTGCTCGGCAAGATGAAGGTCTCGGCTCTGCTGGAGGCCATGCCGGGCGTCGGCAAGGTGCGCGCCGGGCAGATCATGGAGCGCCTGGAGATCGCCCCGAGCCGCCGTCTGCGCGGCCTGGGCGACCGTCAGCGCAAGGCGCTGCTCAGCGAATTCGCCTGAGCGAGGTGACCGCGCGCGGGAGGGGTCGGCTGATCGTCCTGGCCGGCCCCTCCGGCGTGGGCAAGTCCCGGGTGGTGGACGCCCTGCGCGAGCTGCTGCCCGACCTGTTCTTCTCCGTGTCGGCCACCACGCGCGACCCGCGCCCCGGCGAGGTCGACGGGCGCGACTACCGCTTCGTCGGCCCCGCCGGGTTCGACGAGATGATCACCCGCGGCGACCTGCTCGAGTGGGCCGAGATCCACGGCGGCCTGCAGCGCTCGGGCACCCCGCGCCGCCCCGTCGAGGAGGCGCTGGCCGCCGGGCGCCCGGTGCTCGTCGAGGTCGACCTCGCCGGCGCCCGCGCCATGAAGCGCGAGATCCCCGAGTGCGTCAGCGTGTTCCTCGCGCCGCCCTCGATGCAGGAGCTCGAGCGCCGGCTGCAGGGCCGCGGCACCGAGACGGCCGCCACGTTCGCCCGCCGCCTGGAGACCGCCCGCGAGGAGATGGCCGCCCGCGACGAGTTCGACGTGACCGTGATCAGCGACGAGCCGCGGGCCGTCGCCGCCCGGTTGGTAGAGTTGCTGGTCGCCACCCCCCACGGTGCGCACCCACTACACAAGCAGGAGTCCTCTTCGTGAGCATGCCGCTGACCGCCCCCGTCGCCGGGGCCCTCCCCGAGGGCATCACCAACCCGCCCATCGACGACCTGCTGGGCCAGGTGAGCTCGAAGTACGCTCTGGTCATCTACGCCGCGAAGCGCGCCCGGCAGATCAACGACTACTACTCCCAGCTGGGCGAGGGCCTGCTCGAGTACGTCGGCCCCCTCGTCGAGCCGGGCCCGCGCGAGAAGCCGCTGTCGATCGCGATGCGCGAGATCCAGGCGCACATGCTGGAGCACACCGAGGGCGAGCAGTAATGACGACGCCGCCCTCGGTGCTGCTGGGGGTGGCGGGCGGCATCGCCGCCTACAAGAGCGCCGAACTGCTGCGCCGGCTCACCGAGACCGGCCACAGCGTGCGCGTGCTGCCGACGGCCTCCGCCCTGGAGTTCGTCGGCGCCGCCACGTTCGAGGCGCTGTCGGGGCACCCTGTGCACACCGGCGTGTTCGCCGACGTCCCGTCGGTCCCGCACGTGAAGCTGGGGCAGCAGGCCGACCTCGTCGTCGTCGCCCCCGCCACGGCCGACCTGATGGCCCGCGCCGCCCACGGCCGCGCCGACGACCTGCTCACCGCCGCCCTGCTCACGGCCCGCTGCCCGGTGCTGTTCGCCCCGGCCATGCACACCGAGATGTGGGAACACCCCGCCACGCGCGCCAACGTGGCGCTGCTGCGCGAGCGCGGCGTCGTGGTGGTGGAGCCGGCGTCGGGCCGGCTCACCGGCCGGGACACGGGCCCCGGCCGGCTGCCCGACCCGGCCGAGATCGCCGAGCTGGCCCGGCTGCTGCTGGAGCGCGCCGACGCCCTGCCCCGCGACCTCGCCG
This sequence comes from Pseudonocardia oceani, assembly GCF_019263585.2. Classification (GTDB taxonomy): domain Bacteria; phylum Actinomycetota; class Actinomycetes; order Mycobacteriales; family Pseudonocardiaceae; genus Pseudonocardia; species Pseudonocardia oceani. The sequence goes on along the minus strand of NZ_JADQDF010000001.1, from coordinate 6,424,650 downwards.
GGCGCCGCGTCGTCGTCAGCGCCGGTGGCACGCGCGAGGCGCTCGACCCAGTGCGCTTCCTGGGCAACCGCTCGTCGGGCCGCCAGGGCTACGCGCTCGCGCGGGTCGCCGCCCAGCGGGGAGCGCACGTCACGCTCGTCGCCGCGCACACCGCCGACCTCGCCGCCCCGGCGTCGGTCGACGTCGTCCGCGCAGGCTCCGCACTGGAGCTGCGCGAGGCCGTGCTCGCCGCGGTGAAGGGCGCCGACGCGGTGGTGATGGCCGCCGCGGTGGCCGACTTCCGGCCCGTCGCGCTGGCCGAGCACAAGATCAAGAAGGGGTCGGCGGGCCCGGATCCGCTCGCGCTCACCACCAACCCCGACATCCTCGCGGAGCTCGTGCGCGAGCGGGAGTCGGGCCAGCTGGTCGTCGGCTTCGCCGCCGAGACCGGTGACGCGTCGGGCGACGTCCTGCACCACGCCCGCGCGAAGCTCGCGCGCAAGGGGTGCGACCTGCTCGTCGTCAACGCGGTGGGGGAGGGCAAGGCGTTCGAGACTCCCGACAACGCGGGCTGGCTGCTCGGCGCCGACGGGTCGGAGTCCGTGCTGGCCCCCGGCTCGAAGGCGCTGCTCGCCTCGCGGGTCTGGGACGCGGTGGCGCCCCGCCTGTCCTGATCCGTCGTTCCCAGCCGTCGCCTGGGCCGTGCCCCGCGGGGCGGGCACTCGACGGGTGATCGGGGTCACCCGGAGCGACGCCGCCCCGCGGGCGGACCGGGGGCCGGGACTCAGCCGAGCAGGCCGCCGACGCCGCTGCTGCTGTCGTCGTCGTCCTCCTCGGGAGCCTCGGTGGGCTCGCTGCCGGTCGTGCTGTCGGTCGTGCTGTCGGCGTCGTCGTCCGCGGTGCTCGTGCCCGTACCCGAGCCCGAGCGGCCCGAGGGCGCGTCGTCGGTCGTCGACGGGCTCGAGGGGGAGGTGGTCCGGGGGGTGCTCGTCGTGTCGTCCGACGACGTCGGCGCGGGACGGGTGCTCGGCGCGCTGCCGGTCGCCGGGGCGGCCCCGCCGACGGACACGTACTGCTCCGACGCCCAGCCGCCCTGGTCCGTGAGCTGCACGAACCCGTCGCGGATGCGGCCGGTCTCGACCGCGGTGCCGGCCTCGCACACCGCGACGATGCGCGAGTCGATGCTCGGCTCCGCCCGCACGTTCACGTTCTCGACGCAGCGGCCCGGTGCCACCGCGGAGGCGGTGCCGACCAGTACTCCCATGAGGGTGGTCGCGCTGACCGCGACCACCGCGCCGACCACTGCTGCCGTACGGCCCGGTCGTGCCATCATCGTCGTTCCTCTTCTCCGTCGGGGTTCTCAACGAGGTCCAACGAGCGTCTCCGTTACCGATTCGCTACCGGGCGTGACACCACCGGATGCGGTGAGCGTGTCGCGCGTGACGTCACGCACCGTGACGGGCCACGTCACGTCGCCGCCGGATCGGACTGGACTACTCTCGGGCTCTGATCAGGCCCGTCGGACGTCGGTGGGATCTGGACCAACGGACGGAGCAGGGCGTGGTGGCAGTGGGTCGGCGGTTGTTCACGAGCGAGTCGGTGACCGAGGGGCACCCGGACAAGATGTGCGACGCGATCAGCGACACGATCCTCGACGCGCTGCTCGCCGACGACCCGCGCAGCCGCGTGGCCGTCGAGACGATGGTGACCACGGGCCAGGTGCACGTCGCGGGTGAGGTCACGACCAACACCTACGCCGACATCCCCACCCTGGTCCGCGACAAGATCCTCGAGATCGGGTACGACTCGTCGTCCAAGGGCTTCGACGGGGCTTCCTGCGGCGTCAACGTCGCGATCGGCGCGCAGAGCGCCGACATCGCCCAGGGCGTCGACTCCGCCTACGAGAGCCGCGTCGAGCTCTCCGAGGACGAGATCGCCAAGCAGGGCGCGGGCGACCAGGGCCTGATGTTCGGCTACGCCAACACCGACACCTCCGAGCTCATGCCGCTGCCGATCGCGCTCGCGCACCGGCTCGCGCGCCGCCTCACCGAGGTCCGCAAGTCCGGCGTGCTGCCCTACCTGCGCCCGGACGGCAAGACCCAGGTCACCATCGAGTACGACGGCGACAAGGCCGTCCGCCTCGACACGGTCGTCGTCTCCACGCAGCACGCCGCCGACATCGACCTCGACGCCCTGCTCGCCCCCGACATCCGGGAGCACGTGGTCGGCCCGGAGATCGCCGACCTCGGCCTGGACGTGTCCGACGTCCGCCTGCTGGTCAACCCGACCGGCCGCTTCGTCGTCGGCGGCCCGATGGGCGACGCCGGCCTCACCGGCCGCAAGATCATCGTCGACACCTACGGCGGCTTCGCCCGCCACGGCGGCGGCGCGTTTTCGGGCAAGGACCCGTCGAAGGTCGACCGCTCGGCCGCCTACGCGATGCGCTGGGTCGCCAAGAACGCCGTCGCCGCGGGCCTGGCCGAGCGCATCGAGGTGCAGGTCGCCTACGCCATCGGCAAGGCCGCGCCCGTGGGCCTGTTCGTCGAGACGTTCGGCACCGAGCACGTCGACCCGGCCCGGATCGCCTCGGCGATCCAGGAGGTGTTCGACCTGCGCCCGGCCGCGATCATCCGCGACCTCGACCTGCTGCGCCCGATCTACGCCCCCACCGCCGCGTACGGCCACTTCGGCCGCCGCGACATCGACCTCCCGTGGGAGTCGACCGACCGCGCCGACGCCCTCAAGAGCGCCTGCGGGTCCTGACGTCCCGGTCCCGGAGGTCGGCGCCGGCGCTCACCCCGTGAGCGCCGGGTCGGCCTTCAGCGCGACCCCCGACAGCCCGAGCCGCTTCGCCTCGGCCATCAGCATCGCGCAGGTGGTGGCCGCGGCCTCGTAGCCGGTGCCGTGCGGGGGGCGGATGTTGGACAGGCAGTTGCGCTCGGAGTCGCGCCGCCCGCGCCGGGCGTCGAAGGTGAAGTAGACGCCCAGGCTGTCGGTCGAGCTCATGCCCGGCCGTTCGCCGACCAGCACCACGACGCTGCGCGCGCCGAGCCCGGCCGCGATCTCGTCGCCGAGCGCCACCCGCGCCTGCGTGGCGACGACGACGGGCGCGATCCGCCACCCGTCGAGCCGGCCGGTCAGCGCCTGCAGCATCGGCACGCCGTGCGCCTGCACCGCCTGTGGCGAGAGCCCGTCGGCGAGCACCAGCGCCACGTCGTGCTCGCCCGCGGGCAGCTCCGTGCCTTCGGCCAGGCGCCGTCCCAGGTCGGGGCGCTGCAGGTACTCCGCGCGGGAGCCCGCCGCGCTGGAGACGACGAGCGGGTCGCCGCCCAGCTCGGCCCGCACCTGCGCCACCAGTGCGTCGACGTCGAGCGGGTCGTGCACCGCGTCGCGGGCCGCGGCGTGCGCGGCCCGCAGCTCCAGCAGCCGCGCGGTGGGCAGCGCGTCCCCGGCCCGGCCCAACGCGACGCGCGCGCGGGTGGCGTCGCGCAGGCGGACGAGGGGGTCCGGGGCGCTCACGCCAGCCCCGCCGTCAGCGCGCGGACCGCGGGCGAGTCGAGCTCGCGCACCCGGCCGTCGGGCGTGAGCAGCTCCATCCGCTCCAGCCACGCCGCGAACTCCGGCGCGGGGGACAGGCCCAGGACCTGCCGGGCGTAGAGCGCGTCGTGGTAGGACAGCGACTGGTAGTGCAGCATGACGTCGTCGCCCCCCGGCACGCAGATCACGAACGTGCAGCCGGCCACGCCGAGCAGCGTGAGCAGGGCGTCGGTGTCGTCGGCGTCGGCCTCGGCGTGGTTGGTGTAGCAGACGTCGACGCCCATCGGGACGCCCAGCAGCTTGCCGCAGAAGTGGTCCTCCAGCCCGGCGCGCGCGATCTGCTTGCCGTCGTAGAGGTACTCCGGCCCGATGAACCCGACGACGGTGTTGACGATCAGCGGGTCGAAGGCCCGGGCCACGGCGTAGGCGCGGACCTCGAGGGTCTGCTGGTCGACGCCGTGGTGCGCGTCGGAGGAGAGCGCGCTGCCCTGGCCGGTCTCGAAGTACGTGCACTGGGTGCCGACGGTGCCGCGGCCCAGCGACAGCGCCGCCTCGTGGGCCTCGCGCAGCAGGTCCAGCGTCACCCCGAACCCGGTGTTGGCCGCCTGCGTGCCCGCGACGGACTGGAACACCAGGTCGACCGGCGCCCCGCGCTCCATCACCTCGATCGACGTCGTGACGTGGGCGAGCACGCAGCTCTGCGTCGGGATGTCGTAGCGCTGCCGGACGTCGTCGATGAGGCGGAGCAGGTCGACGGTGCGGTTGGGGCTGTCGGTGGCCGGGTTGATGCCGATGACGGCGTCGCCGCAGCCCAGGAGCAGGCCGTCGACGATGCTCGCGGTGACGCCGACCGGGTCGTCGGTGGGGTGGTTGGGCTGCAGGCGGGTGGCCAGCGTGCCCGGGCGGCCCAGCGTCGTGCGGAACGCGGTGACGACCGGCGTGCGCCGTGCCACCGCGATGAGGTCCTGCAGGCGCATCAGCTTCGAGGTGGCCGCGACCATCTCCGGCGTGAGGCCCGCGGCGAGCGTCGTCGGGTCGGTGGCGGGGTCGAGCAGGTGGTCGCGGAACTCCCCGACCGTCATCGACGCGACGGGCGCGAACGCCCGCGCGTCGTGGGAGTCGACGATCAGCCGCGTCACCTCGTCGTCCTCGTAGGGGACGACGAGCTCCTCGAGGAACGTCGCCAGCGGCAGGTCGGCGAGCAGGCGCTGCGCGGCCACGCGCTCCTGCTCGGACCGCGCGGCGACGCCCGCGAGGACGTCGCCCGAGCGCGCCGGGGTGGCTGCGGCCAGCAGGGTCGCCAGGTCGGCGAACTCGTGGCCGTGGCCGCCGGTGGTGATGCGCCGGATCACCGCAGGTCCCCCGTCATCGCAGCTCTTCCTCCGCCGCGGCCAGCGCGGCGAACTCCTCGTCGGGGGCGCGCGCGACCAGGTGGTGGCGGCTGTAGAGGGCGAAGTAGGCCATGAACAGCGCGAACGCCCCGAGCGCGCAGAGCGCGGCGACGCTGTCGACGAGGAACGTCGCGATCACCGAGATGACGGCGACGACGAGCGCGAACCCGGTGGTCGCGACGCCGCCCGGCGTCCGGTAGGGGCGCGGCATGTCGGGCTCGCGGCGGCGCAGCACGATGTGGCTGACCATCATCAGCACGTAGCTCAGCGCCGCCCCGAACACCGCCATGTTGAGCAGCACCGCGCCCTGGCCGGTGAGCGAGAGCAGGAACCCGATGACGCCGGGCACGACGAGCGCCAGCGTCGGGGCCTTGCGGCCGTTGGTCAGCGACAGCACGCGGGGGAGGTAGCCCGCGCGCGAGAGCGCGAACGTCTGCCGCGAGTAGGCGTAGATGATCGAGAAGAAGCTGGCGACGAGCCCGGCCAGGCCGATGTAGTTGACGACCGTGGCCATCGTTCCGGTGCCCAGCGCCTCGACCAGCGGGTTGCCCGACTCCGACAGCGCCGACGCCCCGATCGCGCCGGTGGCCAGGACGAGCACGGCCGCGCCGGTGACGAGCAGCACCGCCATCGCGGCGATGATGCCGCGGGGAACGTCCTTGGCCGGGTCGCGCGCCTCCTCCGCGCCCAGGGGCACGCCCTCGATGGCGAGGAAGAACCAGATCGCGAACGGCACGGCGGCCCAGATGCCGAGGTAGCCGTAGGGCAGGAACGGCGACGCCCCGGCGGCCTCGGTCGGCGGGATGTCGGTGAGGTTGGCGGCGTCGAACAGCGGCACCGCGGCGACGGCGAAGACGACCAGGCCGACCACGGCGATCGCGGTGATCACGAACATGACCTTCAGTGCCTCGCCCGCGCCCATCAGGTGCACGCCGACGAAGACCAGGTAGGCGGCGAGGTACACCCACCAGCCGTCGGTGATGCCGAACAGGCCCAGCGACTCGACGTAGGCGCCGATGAACGTGGCGATGGCGGCCGGCGCGATGGCGTACTCGATGAGGATGGCGGTGCCGGTGGCGAACCCGCCCCACGGCCCGAGAGCGCGGCGGGCGAAGGTGTAGCCGCCGCCCGCCGTCGGGAGCGCGGAGGACAGCTCGGCCATCCCCAGCACCATCGCGGTGTACATCGCGGCGATGAGCACGCCGGCGATGAGCAGGCCGCCGAACCCGCCCTGCCCGAGCCCGAAGTTCCAGCCGGAGTAGTCGCCGGAGATGACGTAGCTGACGCCGAGCCCGGCGAGCAGCACCCACCCGGCGGCGCCCTTCTTGAGCTGCCGCTTGGCGAGGTAGTCGTCGGCGGCGCCCGAGGCGGTGGAGGGGCGGGTCGGTGAGGTGCTCACGGGGCCTCCGGTTCCGGTGCGTCGATCGGCTCCCGCACGGTAGGGCGACGATGTTGCTCCCGTCTCACGTCCAGGTTTCCCCGGATGCGGATTCCACCCGGTCGGCGCGCGGCCGTTCGGCGCAGTGGGACTCGGGGTCGTGTACGGAGTGCGCCGTCACGGTCGACGGCGGGGCCCTGACGGCGCACTCCTCGTGATCCCGCGCCGCCGGCTGCCATGATCACCGTCTGGGCACGGGAACGGCCGCATACCGTCGGAGAACATGCCGAGACGGTGATCATGGGTTGCCGGCCGGCCCGGACGACCGCCCGGCTCCCGCCGCCCCCGACGGCCCGGTCCAACCGGTGGGCCGGCCCCGACCCCGTGCCGCCCTGTCGGACCCGTCCTGCACGATGCGGGAGTGACCACCGCCCGCCCCTCCACGCCCGCCAAGGGGGAGTGGCGTGCGGCCGCGGAGCTGCCGGTGGCGCGGGTGGCGGTGGATGTGCCGCTGGCCCACCTGGACCGGGTGTTCGACTACCGCGTCCCCGAGCAGTTCGACGCCGACGCGCAGCCCGGGGTGCGGGTGCGGGTGCGGTTCGCGGGACGGCTGGTCGACGGGTTCCTGCTGGAGCGGGCGGCCGACTCCGAGCACCGCCTGGCGTGGGTGGAGAAGGTGGTCTCGCCCGAGCCCGCGCTCACCCCGGAGGTGGCGGCGCTGTGCCGCACGGTGGCCGACCGCTACGCCGGGGTGTTCGCCGACGTCGTCCGCCTCGCCGTGCCGCCGCGCCACGCGCGCGTGGAGAAGGAGGTGCGCGAGCCCGGGCCGGTCCCGCAGCCCGCCGCGCCCGGCCCGTCGGGCTGGGCCCGCTACCGCCACGGCGCCGCCCTGCTCGACGCGCTGGCCGGCGGGCGGGCGGCGCACGCGGTGTGGCAGGCGCTGCCGGGGGAGTCGTGGACGGCGCGACTGGCGGAGGCGGCCGCGGCCACCGCGTCGGCCGGGCGGGGGGCGCTGCTGGTGGTGCCCGACCAGCGCGACGTCGACCTCCTGCACGCCGCGCTGGTCGAGCGCCTCGGGGCCGACGGGGTCGTCGCGCTCACCGCCGAGCTCGGGCCGGCCGAGCGCTACCGCCGCTGGCTGGCCGTGCGGCGCGGGCACGTGCGGGTCGTCGTCGGCACCCGCTCGGCGGCCTTCGCGCCGATCGCCGAGCCCGGCCTGCTCGCCGTCTGGGACGACGGCGACGATCTGCACGCCGAGCCCCGCGCGCCCTACCCGCACGTCCGCGACGTCCTCGTGGTGCGCGCCCACGCGGCCGGGGCGGCGCTGCTGGTCGCCGGGTTCGCCCGCACGGCCGAGGCGCAGCTGCTGGTGGAGACGCGGTGGGCGCGGGAGGTCGTCGCCGAGCGCGCGGTGGTCCGCGACGTCATGCCGCGCGTGGTCGCGCTGTCCGAGGGCGACGGCGCCGTGCTGGCGCGCGACCCCGACGCCCGCGCCGCGCGCCTGCCCCACATCGCCTTCGACGCCGCCCGCGCCGCGCTGGCGGCCGACCGGCCGGTGCTCGTGCAGGTCCCGCGCTCGGGGTACGTGCCGTGGGTGTCGTGCGGGCAGTGCCGGGAGACCGCGCGGTGCCGGCACTGCGCCGGGCCGCTCGGCCTGCGCCGCGGCGCGGGCCCCGGCGCCGCCGACTCGCCCGCCCTGCCGCACTGCCGCTGGTGCGGGCGCCCCGACCCGGCGTTCCGCTGCCCGAACTGCGGCTCGCGGCGGCTGCGCGCCGGTGTCGTCGGGGCCGGGCGCACCGCCGAGGAGCTGGGCCGGGCCTTTCCCGGCGTTACCGTGCGCACCTCCGGCGGCGGGGCGCCCGTGCTGGCCGGGGTGCCCGCGGGGCCGGGGCTCGTCGTCGCCACGCCGGGCGCCGAACCGCCCGCCGAGGGCGGCTACGGCGCCGCCCTGCTGCTCGACGGCTGGGCGATGCTGTCGCGGCCCGACCTGCGCGTGGCCGAGGAGACGCTGCGCCGCTGGCTGGCCGCGGCGGCGCTGGTCGTGCCGCACACCGCGGGCGGCCGGGTCGTCATCACCGCCGACGCCGGGCTGCCCGTCGTGCAGGACCTCGTCCGGTGGGACCCGGCGCACCACGCCGCCGCCGAGCTGGCCGCGCGCACCGAGGTGGGGTTCCCGCCCGCCGTGCGGATGGCGGCGGTGGAGGGCGTGCCGGTGGCGGTGGGGGAGGTCGTCGACGACGTGTGCGCCGCGCTCGACGGCGTCGAGGTGCTGGGGCCGGTCGAGATCGAGCCCGCGCGCGACGGGAGCATCGAGGTCGTGGAGCGCGAGCGCGCCCTGCTCCGCGTCCCGCGCGCGCAGGGCCGCGCGCTGGCCGCCGCGCTGCACGCCGCACAGGGCTCCCGCGCCGCGCGCAAGGCTCCCGACCCGGTGCGCGTGCGGCTGGATCCCGTCGCGATCGAGTGAGGTGGCAGAATCGAGGGGCCCCCGACGTCACCCCTCGCGTAGGAGATCCGTGCCCGTCCAGCCCGTCCGACTCTTCGGCGACCCCGTGCTGCGCACGCCCGCCGAGCCCGTCACCACGTTCGACGCGGAGCTGCGCAAGCTGGTCGCCGACCTCACCGACACCATGCACGACGAGGGTGGTGCCGGCCTCGCCGCGCCGCAGCTGGGCGTGGGCCTGCGGGTGTTCACCTACGACTGCGACGGGTTCTCCGGGCACCTCGTGAACCCGACCTTCGACGTGGTCGGCGACGAGGAGCAGGTCGGCCCCGAGGGCTGCCTGTCGATCCCGGGCCTGGGCTGGGAGTGCCGCCGCCACCTGCACGTCGTGGCGAAGGGCTGGGACCAGCACGGCGAGCCGCTTGAGGTCGAGGGCAGCGAGCTGCTCGCCCGCTGCATCCAGCACGAGACCGACCACCTCGACGGCATCCTGTTCGTCGACCGGCTCGACCCCGGGACCCGCAAGCTCGCGATGGCCGAGATCCGCGCCGCCGAGTGGTTCGGGGAGCCCGCGCCGGTGGTGCGCGAGAGCCCGCACCCGCTGTTCGGGAAGGTCCGGTGACGGGCCTGCGGCTCGTCTTCGCCGGCACCCCGGCCCCCGCCGTCCCCGCGCTGCGCGCGCTGCTGGCGTCGGACCGGCACGAGGTGGTCGCCGTCGTCACGCGTCCCGACGCGCCCGCCGGCCGGGGCCGCAAGGTCGCCCGCTCCGCGGTCGGCGCCGTCGCCGACGAGGCCGGCGTCCCGGTCCTCACCCCGGCCCGCCCGTCCGATCCGGAGTTCCTCGACGCCCTGCGCGCGCTCGCGCCCGACTGCTGCCCGGTCGTCGCCTACGGCGCGCTCGTGCCCCGCGCGGCGCTCGACGTGCCCCGCCTGGGCTGGGTCAACCTGCACTTCTCGCTGCTCCCGGCCTGGCGCGGCGCCGCACCCGTGCAGGCCGCGGTCCGGGCGGGCGACGACATCACCGGCGCCAGCACGTTCCGGCTCGAGGAGGGCCTCGACACCGGGCCGGTGTTCGGGGTCGTCACCGAGGCCGTCGGCCCGCGCGACACCGCGGGCGACCTGCTCGACCGCCTCGCCGTCTCCGGCGCCGCGCTGCTCACCGCCACCATGGACGGGCTCGCCGACGGCACGCTCGACGCGCGCCCGCAGCCCGCCGAGGGCGTCTCGCACGCCCCGAAGATCGCCACCGCCGACGCCCGCGTCGACTGGACGCGCACCGCGGCCGTCGTCGACCGGCTGGTCCGGGCCGTCACCCCGGAGCCCGGCGCCTGGACGACGTTCCGCGACGAGCGCCTCGGGCTGGGCCCGGTGCGGCCCGTCGAGGGTGCCGACCTCGAGCCCGGGGAGCTCGCTCCGGAGAAGAAGCGGGTGCTGGTGGGCACGGCCGCCGGCGTGCTGGAGCTGGGCGAGGTGCGCCCGGTCGGGAAGCGCGCGATGCCCGCCGCCGACTGGGCGCGCGGGGTCCGCATCGAGGCCGGGGAGCTGTTGGCATGACCACTCGGGACCGCAAGCCCGGCGTCCGGCGGGCGTCCGGCCCGCCCCGGGGGCGCCAGGGCCCGGCGCGCCCCCCGGAGCCCGACCTGCCCCGGCGCGCCGCGCTGGAGCTGCTGCGGGCCGTCCGCGTCCGCGACTCCTACGCCAACCTCGCCCTGCCCGCGATCCTGCGGCGCCACAAGCTCCGGGACCGCGACGCCGGGCTGGCCACCGAGATCGGCTACGGCACGCTGCGCGCGCAGGGCCTGCTCGACGCCGTGATCGAGCACTGCACCGACCGGCCGCTGGTCAAGGTCGAGCCCGCGCTGCTCGACGCGCTGCGCCTGGGCGCCTACCAGCTGCTGCGCATGCGGGTGCCGGCCCACGCGGCCGTGCACGCCACCGTCGAGCTGGTCCGCGAGGACTCCGGGTCGCGGCCGGCCGGGTTCGTCAACGCCGTGCTGCGCCGCGTCGGCGAGCACGACGAGGCCGCCTGGGTGGCCCGGCTCGCGCCCGACGCCGCCGAGGACCCGCTGGGCCACGCCGCGTTCGCCCACGCCCACCCGCGCTGGATCGCGCAGGCCTTCGCCGACGCGCTCGGCGGGGTGGCCGACCTCGACGCCGCCCTGGCCGCCGACGACGCCCGCCCGGTGGTGCACCTGCTCGCCCGCCCCGGCGAGATCACCGCCGAGGAGCTGGCTCTGGCCACCGGGGGCACCGAGGGCCCGTACTCGCCCTACGCCGTGCACCTCGACGCCGGCTCCGGTGCCATCGGTGACCTCGACGCCGTCTCCGAGGGGCTCGCCGTCGTGCAGGACGAGGGCAGCCAGCTCGTCGCCCTCGCACTCACCCGGGCCGCGACCACCGGGCAGGACACCGGCCGCTGGCTCGACCTGTGCGCCGGTCCCGGTGGCAAGGCGGTGCTGCTGGGCGGGCTCGCGCAGATGGACGGCGTCACCGTCGACGCCGTCGAGCTGGGGGAGCACCGCGCCGAGCTCGTCCGCAAGGCCGTCGACGGGCTGCCGGTCACCGTCCACCACGCCGACGGCCGCGAGGCCCCGCTGCCCGACGCCGCGTTCGACCGCGTCCTCGTCGACGCCCCGTGCACCGGCCTGGGCGCCCTGCGCCGCCGTCCGGAGGCGCGCTGGCGCCGCACGCCCGAGGACGTCCCGGGCCTGGCGAAGCTGCAGCGCGAGCTGCTCACCGCCGCGCTGCGCCACGTCCGCCCGGGCGGGGTCGTCGCGTACGTGACCTGTTCGCCGCACCTGTCGGAGACCGTCGGGGTCGTCACCGGGGTGGCGCGGCGGCAGAAGGCGGAGCTGCTCGACGCCCGCGAGCTGCTGCCCGGCGTGCCGGAACTCGGCGCCGGCCCCACCGTGCAGCTCTGGCCGCACCGCCACGGCACGGACGCGATGTTCCTGTCGGTGCTGCGCCGGTAGCTGTGGGCCCGGGCCGTCTCCCGTAGCCTGCGGCGGTGCATCCGCTGATCGCCCCGAGCATGCTGTCCGCCGACTTCGCCCACCTCGCCGACGAGGCCGCGGCCGTCGCGGGCGAGCCCGGCACGGGCGCCGACTGGCTGCACGTCGACGTCATGGACGCCCACTTCGTGCCCAACCTCACACTCGGCCTGCCGGTGGTCGAGTCGCTGCTGAGGGCCACGTCCGTGCCGCTGGACTGCCACCTCATGATCGAGGACCCGGACCGCTGGGCGCCCGGCTACGCGGAGGCGGGCGCGCACAACGTCACCGTGCACGCCGAGGCCGCCGCAGACCCGGTGGCGCTGGCGAAGAACCTGCGCGCGGCGGGTGCGCTGGCGGGGCTGTCGATCAAGCCGGACACCCCGCTGGAGCCGTGGGTCGAGGTGCTGCGCCACTACGACACGCTGCTGGTCATGAGCGTGGAGCCGGGGTTCGGCGGGCAGAGCTTCATGCCCGGGGTGCTCGACAAGGTGCGCACCGCGCGCCGCCTGGTCGACACCGGCCACCTGCGGCTGCTCGTCGAGATCGACGGCGGCATCAACGCCGACACCGTCGAGCAGGCCGCGGAGGCCGGCGTCGACTGCTTCGTGGCGGGATCGGCGGTCTACGGGGCCGACGACCCGGCGCGCGCCGTCACCGCCCTGCGCGACCGCGTGCGCGCCGCGTCACCGCACCGCGGCTGGACCGCCTGACGCACCGCGCACCGCGCGGGGGATGATCCGGGAGGCCCCGGCCGTTGGCACGGGCAGGACGCGAGGAGGCGGCGGGGATGTTCACCGGCATCGTCGAGGAGATGGGCGAGGTCATCGCCGTGCGCGAGAGCGCCGAGGTGGTGGTCTTCACCGTGCGCGGGCCGCTCGTCACCGGCGACGCGGGCCACGGCGACTCGATCGCGGTGAACGGCGTCTGCCTCACCGTCATCGACCCCCAGGGCAGCACCGACGGCACGTTCAGCGTCGAGCTCGTGCCCGAGACGCTCGCCCGGTCGAGCCTCGGGGCGGTCCGCGAGGGCACGGCCGTCAACCTCGAGCGCGCGGTCCCGGTGTCCGGGCGTCTGGGCGGGCACATCGTGCAGGGCCACGTCGACGGCGTCGCCACGCTCGTGTCGCGCACCCCGGCCGAGCGCAGCGACGAGCTGGCGTTCAGCCTGCCCTCCGACCTCGCGCGCTACGTCGTCGAGAAGGGCTCGATCACCGTCGACGGGGTGTCGCTGACGGTCGCCTCCGTCGGCCCCGACACCTTCACGGTGGCGCTGATCCCCACGACGTTGGCGCACACCACACTCGGCGCGCGCGCCGTGGGGGATACCGTCAACATCGAGGTGGACGTCCTCGCGAAGTACGTGGAACGGCTGGTCGGCGGTTACGGCGGCGGCACGGCCCGATGAACGGTGGAGATGTGGACACGGTCGCAGGCACGGAGAGCACGGACGGCGCCGCCGGCGCGGGCAGCGGGTTGAGCGGCGTCGAGGCCATCGAGCAGGCGCTCTCCGACCTCAAGGCCGGCAAGGCCGTGGTGGTCGTCGACGACGAGGACCGCGAGAACGAGGGCGACCTCATCTTCGCCGCCGAGATGGCCACGCCGGAGCTCGTGTCCTTCATGGTGCGCTACACCTCGGGCTACATCTGCGTGGCGCTCACCGAGACCGAGTGCGACCGCCTCGACCTCCCGCCGATGCACCACACGAACTCCGACAACTTCCGCACGGCGTTCACGGTCACCGTCGACGCGCGCCTGGGTGTCACCACCGGCATCTCCGCGGCCGACCGCGCGCACACGATCCGGCTGCTGGCCGACCCGGCCGCCGGCGCCGACGACCTGGTCCGCCCCGGTCACGTGCTGCCGCTGCGGGCCCGCGAGGGAGGCGTCCTGCGCCGCCCCGGGCACACCGAGGCCGCCGTCGACCTCTCGCGGCTGGCCGGGCTCGCGCCCGCCGGCGCGCTGTGCGAGATCGTGTCGCAGAAGAACGAGGGCGAGATGGCCCGCGGCGAGGAGCTGCGCATCTTCGCCGACGAGCACGACCTCACGCTCATCACGATCGCCGACCTCATCGCGCACCGCCGCCGCTTCGAGAAGCACGTCGTGCGCGTCGCCCAGGCCCGGATTCCCACCGCCCACGGCGACTTCACCGCCTACGGCTACGACTCGGTCCTCGACGGGATCGAGCACATCGCGATGGTCCGCGGCGACGTCGGCACCGAGCGCGACTCCGGCGAGGACGTGCTGGTCCGCGTGCACTCGGAGTGCCTCACCGGCGACGTCATGGGCTCGCTGCGCTGCGACTGCGGCCCGCAGCTCGACGCCGCGCTGGAGGCGGTGGCGCAGGAGGGCCGCGGCATCGTGCTCTACATGCGCGGCCACGAGGGCCGGGGCATCGGCCTGCTGCACAAGCTGCAGGCCTACCAGCTGCAGGAGGCCGGGGCCGACACCGTCGACGCCAACCTCGCGCTGGGCCTGCCCGCCGACGCCCGCGACTACGGCATGGGCGCGCAGATCCTCGCCGACCTCGGCGTGAAGTCGATGCGCCTGCTCACCAACAACCCCGACAAGCGGGCCGGGCTCGAGGGCTACGGCCTGGCCATCACCGGCCGCGTGCCGCTGCCGGTGCGCGCGGTGCCCGAGAACCTCGCCTACCTGCGCACCAAGCGCGACCGGATGGGCCACGACCTGCCCGACCTGGAGGTGCCGTCGTGAGCGGTGAGGGCCGTCCGGTGATCGGGACGCTGCCGGACGCGTCGGCGCTGCGGGTGGCGGTGGCCGCCACGAGCTGGCACGCCGATATCGTCGACCTGCTGCTGGAGCGCGCGCTGCACACCGCGAAGGAGGCCGGCGCCGCCGACCCCACCGTCGTGCGGGTGTCGGGCACCGTCGAGCTGCCCGTGGTCTGCCAGGAGCTCGCCCGCACCCACGACGCCGTCGTCGCGCTGGGTGCCGTCGTGCGCGGTGGCACACCCCACTTCGAGTACGTGTGCGACGCCGTCACGGCCGGGCTCACGCGCGTCGCGCTCGACGAGCGCACCCCCGTCGGCAACGGGGTGCTGACCTGCGACACGGTGCAGCAGGCCCTCGACCGCTCCGGCGGCCCCGGCGCGGCCGAGGACAAGGGCGCCGAGGCGTGCCTGGCCGCCCTGCACACGGCGGTGCTCCTGCGCGACCTGCGGAAGGAGCCGTGAGCGTGGCCACGACCGACGAGCGGCTGACGGTCCGTCCCCTGCGCGCCGTCGTCATCTCCTGGGTGTCCGCCGTGGTCATCGTCGTGCTGTTCACGGCGATCGCGCTCGTGCTGCGCAACAGCGACACCGGGGTGTTCTTCCGGCTCGCCGACCAGGTCGCGCTCGTGCTGATCGGGCTGTTCATCGCCGGCGGGTGCCTGCTCATGGCCCGGCCGCGGGTGCGCGCCGACGCCGCGGGCATCGAGGTGCGCAACGTCGTGGCGACGAAGCACTTTCCCTGGTCGGATGTGGAGCGCGTCGCGTTCCCCGACGGCGCGTCCTGGGCCCGGATCGACCTGCCCGACTACGAGTACGTGCCGGTCATGGCCGTGCAGGCCGTCGACGGGCAGCGGGCGGTCGACGCGATGCGCCGGCTCCGCGCCCTGCACGCCTCCGCGCGCGGCTGAGCGCCCCCGCGACGTGGAGTTCGAGCAGATCACCTACGACGTCGCCGACGGCGTGGCGACGCTGACGCTGCACCGGCCCGAGCGGCTCAACGCGTTCACCGCGCGGATGGGCGACGAGCTGCGGGAGGCCTTCGACCGCACCGACGCCGACGACGACGTGCGGGCCGTCGTCGTCACCGGGGCGGGGCGCGGGTTCTGCGCGGGCGCCGACCTCGCCGGTGGGGGCGGCACGTTCGCCTACGACCCTGCTTCCCCGGCCGACCCGGACGCCCACCGCGACGGCGGTGGCCGCCTCACCCTGCGGATCTTCGAGAGCGCCAAGCCGGTGATCGGGGCGGTCAACGGCCCGGCGGTCGGCGTCGGCGCCACGATGACGCTGCCGATGGACGTCCGCCTCGCCGCCGACACCGCCCGCTTCGGGTTCGTGTTCGCCCGGCGCGGCATCGTGCCCGAGGCCGCGTCGAGCTGGTTCCTGCCGCGGGTCGTCGGGATCAGCCGGGCCGTCGAGTGGGCGGTGACCGGGCGCGTGTTCGACGCCGCCGAGGCCCTGGACGGGCGCCTGGTCCGGTCCGTGCACGCCGCCGACGCCCTGCTGCCCGCCGCGTACGCGCTCGCCGCGGAGATCGCGGAGAACACCGCACCGGTGTCGGTGGCGCTGGCCCGGCAGACGATGTGGCGGATGCTGGGCGCCGACCACCCGATGGAGGCCCACCGCGTCGACTCGTGGGCGATGCTGTCGCGCGGCCGGTCCGCCGACGCCGCCGAGGGCGTGCAGGCGTTCCTGGACAAGCGGCCGGCGCAGTTCCCCGACCGGGTCGGCGAGGACATGCCCGAGGGCTACCCGTGGTGGCCCGACCGCCCCTGGAGCCCCCTGCAGCCGTGACGCCCGCACCCGTGAGTGGAGACGAGTGCTGCAGCACTCGTTGCCGCTCACGGCGGCGCACGTAGCATCGGGGCGTGCTGCGAGCGAAGCGGGACCAGGACCACGGCGAGGTGCGGCTGGGCGACATCGTCCTGCGCAACCGGCTGGTCACGTCGTCGAGCCTGCTGGGCTACGGGGTGGCCAACTCGCCGCTCGTGCCCTACGGCATGAGTCCGGTGTCGCTGTTCGTGCCGCTGGAGGAGTTCGGGGCGGTCACGACCCGCACGCTCACCGTGGAGCCCCGCGAGGGCCACTTCAGCACCCGCGACGACTACGCGCTCGGTGAGCTGCCCGGCCTGCTCAAGCGCTACGGGCGGGTCCTGCGCAGCACCGACGGCGGCTGGGTCAACGCGTTCGGCTGGTGCAACGTCGGCATCGACGCCTACCTGCGCGACTACTACCCCCGCACCCGTGACCAGCGCACGATCATCTCCCTCGGCGGGTTCTCCGCCGCGGAGTTCGTCACGCTCATCGACCGCGTCAACGCCGCCGTGCCGGCGGGGGACATCGCCGCCGTCGAGCTCAACGTGAGCTGCCACAACGTCAACTTCGACTTCTCGACGATCCTGCAGGACGTCCTCGACGAGGCCGTGCCGCGCAGCCACCACCCGGTGATCCTCAAGCTCTCGCCCGACTACGACTACCTGCGCAACGCGCAGCAGGCCGCGAAGGCCGGCGTCTCGGCGCTCACCGCGATCAACACGGTCAAGGCGCTGCGCCTGGACCCGCGCACCGGCGAGCCGTTCCTGTCCAACCGCTACGGCGGCCTGTCCGGGCGGGCGATCAAGCCGATCGGGCTGCGCGTCGTCTCCGAGCTCCGCGAGGCCGGGGTGACGCTGCCGATCATCGCGACGGGCGGGGTCCGCACCGCCGACGACTGCCGCGAGTACTTCTGGGCCGGCGCCGACGCCGTGAGCCTGGGCAGCGCCGTGTGGCTCGCCAGCTACCCCGGCTACGCGCTGGCGCCGCTGCGCGCGCTGGGCGTTCGGCGCGTCCTGAACGCCGTTCGGCGCTGGGAGCCGGTGCCGCGCCGCGCCGTCGCGGCCGTCTGAGCCACCATCCCCGCCACAGCGATCTTGCTCCGGAAGGAGTAGTGGCATGACCCAGGAGGCCCAGAGCGCCGCACGCGGCCCGGACGACCGGCCGCGCGCGGCCGACCGCCGCCCGCGGGTGGTGCTGTTCGACGTGTTCGAGACGATGCTGCAGGTCGACGCCCTGGGCTCCCGGTTCGTCGACGTCGGCCGCCCTGCCCACGAGTGGGAGCTGTTCTTCACCCGAACCCTGCGCGACGGGATGGCGCTGACGCTCGCCGGCTCCGCCCCGCCCTTCGGCGACGTGGCCCGCGCCGCGCTGCGCACCACCACCGGCCACACGCTGTCGGACGAGGCCCTGGACCACGTGCTCGCCGGCTTCGCCCACCTCCCGCCGCACCCCGACGTCGAGCCCGCCCTCGTGGAGCTGGCCAAGGCCAAGGTGCCCACCTATGCCTTCACCCACGGCAACCCGAAGACGGCCTGCGACGCGCTGGACCGCGCCGGCCTGCGCACCTACCTGCGCGGCGTGCACTCGGCCGAGGCCATCGGCGCGTTCAAGCCACCGCCGCGGGTCTACGACTGGGTGTGCGGCGAGGTCGAGTCCGCACCCGACCGCACCGCGCTGGTGGCCGTGCACTCCTGGGACGTCCACGGCGCCGTCCGCGCCGGCCTGGTGGGCGCGCTGGCGACCCGGCTCGAGGGCCGCGTGCCGGCGGTGGTGGAGCCGCCGCACGTCAGCGCGCCGCGCGTCGACCTCGTGGTGGACCGGCTGCTCGCCCTGCCGGCCTGACCTACCCACCCACCGCGGCCGCGGGGGAGCGCGGTACCGCGGTGTGACCCAGGTCGGCCCGCGAGCCGGCCTGCGCGCCCGCGCCGTAGCCCGAGCCGGACAGCACCGACCGCCGCGCGCGCCCCAGGTCGGGGAACGCCTCCGCCCACGCGCGGTCCACCCGCTCCCGCCGGTCGGCCAGGACGAGGGCGACCGACGGCCCGTCGACGGGCCGCCCGGCGCCGGCGTCGGCCTCGGCCCGCTCGTGGGCCTCGGTGAGCCTGCGGTGCACCTCCACGGCGAACCCGTGCAGCCACGAGCGCCGGTAGGCGGCCACGGACTCCCGGGCGTCGGGCGGGCGCAGGCGGACCAGCTGGGAAGTGGCCTGCAGCAGCAGCGACGTGTGCAGGAGCTCCGTGCGGGCCCGGTCGGACGCGTGCCCGAACACCGTGACCGCCGTGGCCTTCCCCCCGCTCGCGCCGTGCAGCACGCACCGGCAGCCGAACGCGCTCCCGACCCAGCCCAGCAGCCGCGCCTTGCCCGCGCTGTAGGGGTCGTCGACGGCGATGCGGGTGGCGCCGATCTCGTCGTCGCCCGGCCGCGCGCTCCCCAGCAGCGCCTCGTCGATCCCGTGGCGGGCCATGAGCTCCACGGCCTTGGCCGTGTAGGCGCGCGCCTCCTCCGCGGTGGCGGCGCGCTCGGCCTTGGCGAGCAGCTTGCGGACCGTGTCGAGCTTGTCGGCACCCATCGCAGGACCCCCTCGAACGCGTGTTCGTGTCGAGGACAAGGGATAGCACGCCACCCCGACAGGACGGCCGGGCCGCGCTCACGGGGTCAGCCGTTGACGGTGACGCCCCACCGGTCGAACGTGCCCTCGTCCACAATCACGCCGTCGTACACGCGCAGCTCCCACGGCCCGGCCAGCGGCTCGCCGACCAGCGGCGCGAGCGGTGAGCCCGGCGTGGCCGAGTCGAGGGTGAGCGCGATCGCCGGGCCGAGGCCCGCCTCGTACTCCGACAGCACGACGGTCCGGCCCAGCGGTGAGCGCAGCTCGATCCGCAGGTCGCTGCTGATGGCGTGGCTGACGGCGACGTCGACGGCGATCCGGTCGACCGTGCCGTACCCGCTCAGCCCGAGGACGTCGGTGGCGCCGACGTAGTCGTCGTCGTCGGGGATGGCGAGCCCGGGTGTCGCCGACGCGGTGGCCGGGGCCGCGGCGGGCGCCGGGGCGTCCGGCGCCGCGGGGTAGGCCGTGACGCCCCAGCTCGTGAGCGTGCCGGAGTCGGCCGTGACCTCATCGGACAGCGTCAGCGCCCAGTCGCCGGCGACCGGGCCGCCCAGCAGGTTGACCAGCGGCGACGCGGGGTCGGTGGTGGAGAGCGTGAGCCGCCCGCCGGTGGGCGCGCGGGGGAACACGACGGCCTGGCGGCCCGCGGGGGAGGTCAGGACGCCGGTGACCTCGGCGGGGTAGGCGTGCTGCAGGTCCAGGACGACCTCCAGGCGACCGACGCGCGCGTCGCCCCCGTCGAGGGTGATCGTGCTGGTGGCGCCGCCCGCGGTGTCGTCCGGGATCACGAGCGGCCCGGCGGACGTGCCCTGGGCCAGCGGGGTGTTCGGGTCCGGGGCGCGGTTGAGCAGGACCACCACGACGACGGCCGCCACGATCGCCACGGAGGCCACCACGGCGGTCACGATGATCCCGGTGCGCCGACCGCGGCCCGGGGACGCGGGCGGGGGACCGTAGCCGCCGGGGGCGGGGTTCCAGCCGCCCGGCTGCCCGGCGAACTGCTGAGCACCGGGGTACTGCTGCCCCGGGTACTGGGGCGCGCCGGGGTACTGGGGCGCGCCGGGGTACTGGGGCGCGCCGGGGTACTGGGGCGCGCCGGGGTACTGGGCTGCGCCGGGGTACTGCGCCGTCTCCGCGTACTGCTGGGGGGCCCCGTAGGGCTGCGGAGCCCCGTAGGGCTGGGGGCCGCCGTACGGCTGCGGCTGGTGCGGGTTCGACCAGCCGGGCTCCGGCGGGCCCTGCGGTCCGGCCCCGGGCCACTGCGCCGTCTCGGGGGCCTCACCCCGCGGCGCGGTGGACCAGCCGCCCTGGTTCCAGCCGGGGTGGGATGGTCCGTTCGGGTCGGTCATGGGGAGCCTTCCGGGGCGGCGTCTGCGTTACCGATCATCCCTCGTCACTCCACGTCAGCAGTGCACCCGGACGGGGGACAGCATGCCCTGCGCGGCCGGGACGGGTCCCGGCCCGGGCGCCACGGCTGTCGGGGGGCCGTCCTACCCTGGGTCGGCCATGCCTGATCCCGCCAGCTACCGCCCCGCCACCGGGTCGATCCCGGAGGCCCCCGGGGTCTACCGGTTCTCCGACGTCCACGGGCGCGTCATCTACGTCGGCAAGGCCAAGAGCCTGCGCCAGCGCCTCAACTCCTACTTCGCCGACCTCTCCGGGCTGCACCCGCGCACCCGCCAGATGGTCACGACCGCCGCCCACGTCCAGTGGACGGTGGTCGGCACCGAGGTCGAGGCGCTCCAGCTCGAGTACAACTGGATCAAGGAGTTCGACCCGCGGTTCAACGTCCGCTACCGCGACGACAAGACCTACCCGGTCCTCGCCGTCACGGTCGGCGAGGAGTTCCCGCGGCTGCACGTCTACCGGGGGCCGCGCCGCAAGGGCGTCCGCTACTTCGGGCCCTACGCCCACGCCTGGGCCATCCGCGAGACGCTCGACCTGCTGCTGCGCGTCTTCCCGGCCCGCACCTGCAGCGCGGGGGTGTTCAAGCGGCACGGCCAGATCGGGCGGCCCTGCCTGCTCGGCTACATCGACAAGTGCTCGGCGCCCTGCGTCGGGCGGGTCGACGCGCAGCAGCACCGCGACATCGTCGACGACTTCTGCGACTTCCTCGCCGGCCGCACCGACCACCTCGTCCGCCAGATGGAGCGGCGGATGGCGCAGGCGTCGGAGGGGCTGGAGTTCGAGCGCGCCGCCCGGCTGCGCGACGACATCGGCGCGCTCAAGCGGGCCATGGAGAAGCAGGCCGTGGTGCTGGGCGACGGCACCGACGCCGACGTCGTCGCGTTCGCCGACGACGAGCTCGAGGCCGCCGTGCAGGTCTTCCACGTGCGCGGCGGGCGGGTCCGCGGCCAGCGCGGCTGGGTGATCGACAAGGTCGAGCCCACCGACACCCCCCAGCTCGTCGAGCGCTTCCTCACCCAGTTCTACGGCGAGCAGGCCGCCCTGGCCGCCGAGACGCCGGGTGGGGGCAGCGACGACGCGCAGCAGCCCGTGCCGCGCGAGATCCTCGTGCCCGAGCTCCCCGCCGACGTCGACGCGCTCACCGACTGGCTCACCGGCCTGCGCGGCTCGCGCGTGGGCATCCGGGTGCCCCAGCGCGGCGACAAGCGGGCGCTGGCCGAGACCGTCGCCCGCAACGCCGCCGAGGCGTTCACCCAGCACAAGCTGCGCCGGGCGGGCGACCTCACGGCCCGCTCCGCCGCGCTGCAGGAGATCCAGGACGGGCTCGGCCTGGACTCGGCGCCGCTGCGCATCGAGTGCATCGACGTCTCCCACGTGCAGGGCACCGACGTCGTCGCCTCGCTGGTGGTGTTCGAGGACGGGCTGGCGAAGAAGTCCGACTACCGCCGCTTCGAGGTCAAGGACGCCGCCGAGCTGGGCGACGTCGCCTCGATCGCGGAGGTCGTGCGCCGCCGGTTCCGCCGCTACCTCGCCGAGACCGCCCCCGCGGGCCCCCGCGACGCCGCCGCCGGTAATGGTCCGGCCACTCCGCGCGAAGATCCCGACGTCGGGGCCCGTCCGGGCATCGACCCCGAGACGGGGCGCCCCCGCCGGTTCGCCTACCCGCCCAACCTCCTCGTCGTCGACGGGGCGGCGCCGCAGGCCCAGGCGGCCGCCGACGTCCTCGCGGACCTGGGCGTCACCGACGTGGCGGTGTGCGGCCTGGCCAAGCGGCTGGAGGAGGTGTGGGTGCCCGGAGAGTCCGATCCCGTGATCCTGTCCCGCACGTCCGAGGGGCTCTACCTGCTCCAGCGCGTCCGTGACGAGGCGCACCGCTTCGCGATCGCCTACCACCGGCAGAAGAGGTCCAAGGGGATGACGAGCTCCGAGCTCGACGGCGTGCCCGGCCTCGGCCCGGCCCGCCGGGGGGCGCTGCTGCGCCACTTCGGGTCGGTGCGCAAGCTCAGGGCCGCCGACGTCGACGAGATCGCCGCGCTGCCCGGCTTCGGGCCGCGCACGGCGGCCGCGGTGCTCGAGGCGCTGAACAAGGAGGGCGCGTGACCACCGACGAGGTACCGCTGCCGAACGGCGCGGGCATCGAGGTCGCGCTGGTCAGCGGCCTGTCCGGCGCCGGCCGGAGCACCGCGGCCAAGGTGCTGGAGGACCTGGGCTGGTTCGTCGTCGACAACCTGCCGCCCGAGCTGATCGCCACGATGGTCGACCTGGGGGCGCGGGCGCGCGGCGACATCACCCGCATCGCCGTCGTGATGGACGTGCGCAGCCGCGCGTTCACCGCCGACCTCGGCGCCGTCATCAAGGACCTCGACGCCCGCGGCTACCGCCCCCGCCTGCTGTTCCTGGAGGCCACCGACGCCGTGCTGGTGCGCCGGTTCGAGCAGGTCCGCCGCAGCCACCCGCTGCAGGGGGAGGGCCGGCTCGTCGACGGCATCGCCGCCGAGCGCGCGCTGCTGCGCCCGCTGCGCGAGACCGCCGACCTCGTCGTCGACACCTCCACCGTGTCGGTCCCGGCGCTGCGGGCCACCCTGGAGCGCACGTTCGGCGCCGAGTTCGCGCAGCACACGCGCGTCACGCTGGTGTCGTTCGGCTACAAGTACGGGCTGCCGATGGACTCCGACCTCGTCGTCGACGTCCGGTTCCTGCCCAACCCGTTCTGGATCCCGGAGCTGCGCGAGTTCACCGGGCGCGACGAGACCGTGCGCGACTACGTGCTGAGCCAGGAGGGCGCCGAGGAGTTCATCGACCGCTACCTGGAGCTGCTGCGCCTGGTGGGCGCCGGCTACCGGCGCGAGGGCAAGAGCTACCTCACGGTGTCGGTGGGATGCACCGGCGGCAAGCACCGCAGCGTCGCCATCAGCGAGGAGATCGCGCGGCGCCTCGCCGGCGACCAGGGCGTGTCGGTCAACGTGGCGCACCGCGACCTGGGGCGCGAGTGACGGGCCTGCGTGCCGTCGCGCTCGGCGGCGGGCACGGCCTGCACGCCACGCTGAGCGCGCTGCGCGTCCTCGCCGGGCGCGGGGTCGTCGACCCGCACGTCACGGCCGTCGTCACGGTGGCCGACGACGGTGGCTCCTCGGGCCGGCTGCGCCGCGAGCTGGGCTCGCTGCCGCCGGGGGACCTGCGGATGGCGATGGCCGCGCTCGCGTCCGACGACGTCGTCGGCGCCCGCTGGACCGCGCTCGTGCAGCACCGCTTCGGTGGCACGGGCGCGCTGGCCGGGCACGCCGTGGGCAATCTGCTCCTCGCGGGCCTCATGGACACCCTGGGCGGCCCGGTGGCCGCGCTCGACCAGCTCGGGGCGCTGCTGGGCGTGCGCGGGCGCGTGCTGCCGATGAGCTGCGAGCCGCTCGACATCGAGGCGGAGGTG
Organism: Pseudonocardia oceani; assembly: GCF_019263585.2. Lineage (GTDB taxonomy): Bacteria > Actinomycetota > Actinomycetes > Mycobacteriales > Pseudonocardiaceae > Pseudonocardia > Pseudonocardia oceani. Next base: position 6,400,952 of record NZ_JADQDF010000001.1, on the reverse strand, counting down.
AGCGGGCTGGGCAGCGACGGCCCGCACCGCATCCGCGGGCAGGTCGCCGTCGCCTCGACGCCCGGGCGCGTGCGCCGCGTCTGGCTGCAGCCCGAGCGGCCCACCGCGTGCCCGGAGGCCGTCGCCGCCGTCCGCGACGCCGACGTCCTGATCCTCGGTCCGGGCTCCTGGTTCACCAGCGTGCTGCCCCACCTGCTGGTTCCCGGTCTGTGCGACGCCGTGCTCGACAGCTCGGCCCGCCGGATCCTGGTGCTCAACCTCGCTCCCGAGCCCGGGGAGACCGCCGGGTTCTCGCCCGAGAGGCACCTGGCCGTACTCTCCGAGCACGCACCGGCACTCAGGGTGGACGCGGTGATCGCCGACGTCGACGCGGTACCGGTGCCCGATCGGCTCCACCGGGCGGCGTCGCCGATGCTGTCGCCCGGCGGCCGGGTCCAGCTGGCCCCGGTCGCGGCCGACCCCACCGTGCCGCGCCACGACCCGGTGGCGCTGGCCGACGCACTGGGTGCGGCCGTGTCGCCGGTCAGTCCCTTCCCGTCCCCCGGAGGTCCGTGACATGGCGATGACCGCAGCGGTCAAGGACGAGCTGAGCAGGCTCGTCGTCACCAAGCCCTGCTGCCGGCGCTCCGAGGTGGCGGCGCTGCTGCGGTTCGCGGGCGGCCTGCACATCGTCGGCGGACGCGTCGTCATCGAGGCGGAGGTCGACACCGGCTCCGTCGCGCGCCGGCTGCGCCGCGACATCCACGAGCTGTACGGGCACACCTGCGAGGCGCACGTGATCTCGCCGGGCGGCCTGCGCCGGGGCGCCCGCTACGTCATGCGGGTCGTGCGCGACGGCGAGGGGCTCGCCCGCCAGACCGGACTGCTCGACGCCCGCGGACGCCCGGTCCGCGGCCTGCCGCCGCCCGTCGTGTCCGGCGGGGTGTGCGACGCCGAGGCGGCCTGGCGCGGGGCGTTCCTCGCGCACGGCTCGCTCACCGAGCCGGGCCGCAGCTCGTCGCTGGAGGTCACCTGCCCCGGGCCGGAGGCCGCGCTCGCCCTGGTCGGGGCGGCGCGCCGGCTCGGCGTCACGGCGAAGGCGCGCGAGGTCCGCGGGGCCGACCGCGTGGTCGTCCGCGACGGCGACGCCATCTCCGCTCTGCTCACGCGCATGGGCGCGCACGAGTGCGTCATGGCGTGGGAGGAGCGGCGGATGCGCCGCGAGGTGCGGGCCACGGCCAACCGCCTCGCCAACTTCGACGACGCCAACCTGCGCCGCTCGGCCCGCGCCGCGGTGGCCGCGGCCGCGCGCGTCGCCCGGGCCCTGGAGATCCTCGGCGACGACGTGCCCAAGCACCTGCTGGCCGCGGGCCGGCTGCGCGCCGAGCACACCCAGGCGTCGCTGGAGGAGCTCGGCCAGCTCGCCGACCCCCCGATGACCAAGGACGCGGTGGCCGGGCGGATCCGGCGGCTGCTGCACATGGCCGACAAGCGGGCGGCCGACCTGGGCATCCCCGACACCGACTCCGCCGTCACCCCGGACATGCTCGACGAGAGCTGAGCCCGGGTCGGGGGCTTGCGCACCTCGTGGCGTCCGCGCACCGCGGGACGTGCGCAGACTGCCGGCAGCTGCGCAGTTCGGGGGGCGGACCCGTCGGCCGCCGCCCCTACAGCCGCCCGCCCGCCGTGTCCGACGCCAGCGCCGCCCGCCCGGCCTCCAGCCGCGCCACCGGCACCCGGAACGCCGAGCACGACACGTAGTCGAGCCCGGCGTCGTGGAAGAAGTGCACCGACTCGGGGTCGCCGCCGTGCTCGCCGCAGATGCCGAGCTTGATGTCGGGCCGGACCTCGCGCCCGGCCTGCACGGCCATCCGGATCAGCGCGCCGACGCCGTCGCGGTCGAGCGACTCGAACGGCGAGACGGTGAACACGCCCTTGTCGAGGTAGGTCGCGAAGATCGAGGCCTCGACGTCGTCGCGGGAGAAGCCCCACGTCGTCTGCGTGAGGTCGTTGGTGCCGAAGGAGAAGAACTCGGCGGCCTCGGCGATCCGGCGGGCGGTGAGCGCGGCCCGGGGGAGCTCGATCATCGTGCCGATCGGGATGTGCGGCGCCCCGCCCGCCGCGGCGGCGACCTGGGCGAGCACCCCGTCCATCTCATCGCGGATCAGGTGCAGCTCCATGACCGACCCGACCAGCGGCACCATGATCTCGACCAGCGGCCGCCCGCCCGCCGCGGCCCGTTCCGCCGCGGCCTCGGCGATCGCGCGGACCTGCATCGCGAACAGGCCCGGCACGCTCAGGCCCAGGCGCACCCCGCGGAGCCCGAGCATCGGGTTCGACTCGTGCAGCCGGTCGACCGCCGACAGCAGGGTGACGTCGGCGGCGACGTCGGGCTCGTCACCGCGCCCGGTGGCCTGCGCGACCGCGACGCGCACGGCCAGCTCCGTGCGGTCGGGCAGGAACTCGTGCAGGGGCGGGTCGAGCAGCCGGATCGTGGTCGGCAGGCCGTCCATCGCCTCCAGCAACGCCACGAAGTCGGCGCGCTGCAGCGGCAGCAGCTCGGCGAGCGCGGCGTCGCGGGCGCCGGGTCCGTCGGCCAGGATGAGCCGCTCGATCAGCACCCGCCGCTCGCCCAGGAACATGTGCTCGGTGCGGCAGAGCCCGATGCCCTCGGCGCCCATGTCGCGGGCGCGGGTGGCGTCCTCGGCGGTGTCGGCGTTGGCGCGCACCCGCAGGACGCGGGCCTGGTCGGCGTGGCGCAGCAGGCGGTCGACGCTGCGCACCAGCTCGCCGGTCTGCTCGTCGGCCACGGCCAGCGCGGCGTCGAGCCCCTGCTCCAGGTAGATCACCACCGGCGACGCGACGACGGGCAGCTCGCCCGCGAACACCTCCCCGGTGGAGCCGTCGATGGAGAGCACCTCGCCCTCGGCGACCCGGGTGCCGTTGACGCTCAGCGTGCGGCCCGCCGCGTCGACCTCGATCTCCTCCGCACCGCACACGCAGGTGCGCCCCATCCCGCGGGCGACGACGGCGGCGTGCGAGGTCTTCCCGCCGCGGCTGGTCAGCACCCCGGTGGCGGCGATCATGCCCTCGAGGTCGTCGGGGTTCGTCTCCCGGCGCACCAGCACCACCGGTTCGCCCCGCGCCGCCCACGCCACGGCGGTGGCGGAGTCGAACACGACCTTCCCGACGGCGGCGCCGGGGGAGGCGGCCATGCCGCGGGTGAGCAGCACGCGCTCGGCGTCGACGTCGAACTGGGGGAACATCAGCTGCGCGAGCTGGTGGCCGGTGACGCGGGCCAGCGCCTCGTCGCTGGTGATCAGGCGCTCGTCGACGAGTTGCGTGGCGATCCGGAACGCCGCGGCCGCGGTGCGCTTGCCCACGCGCGTCTGCAGCATCCACAGCTTGCCGCGCTCGACGGTGAACTCGATGTCGCACAGGTCGCGGTAGTGGGTCTCCAGGCGCCGCATGATCCGCGTCAGCTCGGCGTGCGAGGACGGGTCGAGCGCGGCGAAGTCCTCGAGCGTGAGGGTGTTGCGGATGCCGGCGACGACGTCCTCGCCCTGCGCGTTGGACAGGTAGTCGCCGTACACGCCGGGCTGGCCGCTGGCGGGGTCGCGGGTGAAGCACACGCCGGTACCCGAGGTCTCGCCCAGGTTGCCGAACACCATCGCGCAGATGTTCACCGCGGTGCCCAGGTCGTGCTGGATGCGCTCGCGGCGGCGGTAGAGCCGCGCGCGGTCGGTGTTCCAGGAGTTGAACACCGCGCGCATCGCGAGGTCGAGCTGCTCGCGGGGGTCCTGCGGGAACTCGCGGCCGGTGGCGTCCTGGACGATGTGCTTGAACTCCTCCACCAGCTCGATCAGTGCCGACACCGGGATCTCGACGTCGGTGGCCACGCCCGCGCGCGCCTTGGTGGCGTCGAGCTCGTGCTCGAAGCGCTCCGCGGGGATGTCGAGGACCGTGCGGCCGAACATCTGGATCAGCCGGCGGTAGGAGTCCCACGCGAAGCGCTCGTCCTTCGCGGCCTCGGCCAGCCCCTTCACCGAGTAGTCGTTGAGCCCGACGTTGAGGACGGTCTCCATCATCCCGGGCATGGAGTGCTTGGCGCCCGAGCGCACCGACACCAGCAGCGGGTCGACGACGTCGCCCAGGCGCCGGCCCAGGTCGTTCTCCAGCCGGCGCAGCGCCATCGTGATCTGCACGCGCAGCGACTGGGGCTCCTCACCGCGCTCGAGGTAGTAGCGGCAGGCCTCGGTGGTGACGGTGAACCCGGGCGGCACGGGCAGGCCCAGCTTCGTCATCTCGGCGAGGTTGGCGCCCTTGCCGCCGAGCAGGTCGACCTGCGTGCGGTCGCCCTCGGCGAAGTCGAAGACGAGCTGCGCCCGCTCGGGACGCACCCGCCCCGCCCCTGTCCCGCTCGTTCGCTGATCCACCGGCACGACGCCTCCCGCAGGTCGACGCCGGTGATCCAGCGCACATCCGGAAGACGCTACGTGTGACCTGCGCCGGTGATCAATGGTCCGGACGGACCGGTCACACGCGTCCACGCGCGCGTCCGGCCAGGCCGGACCCAGGTGTATCGATTCCGAACCGGGCGTGTCGGCGCAGGTCCGCGGACGCTAGGGTCGTGGGGTCAGAACTGACGAGTCGAGGAGGCACGGCGTGACGGTGCGCGTAGGCGTGAACGGGTTCGGACGGATCGGGCGCAACTTCTGGCGTGCGGTGGACGCCCAGCGCAAGGCCGGCACCAGCGACATCGAGATCGTGGCGGTGAACGACATCACCGACAACGCCACCCTGGCCCACCTGCTCAAGTACGACTCGATCCTGGGGCGCCTGCCCTACAGCGTCTCGTCCTCCGACGACGAGATCGTCGTCGACGGCAAGGGGTTCAAGGGCCTGGCGGTCCGCGACCCCGCCGAGCTGCCCTGGAAGGACCTCGGCGTCGACGTCGTGGTCGAGTCCACCGGCCTGTTCACCAAGCGCGAGGCCGCCGCGAAGCACCTCGACGCGGGCGCCAAGAAGGTCGTCATCTCCGCGCCGGCCACCGGTGAGGACCTCACGGTCGTCAAGGGCGTCAACGACGGCGACTACGACGGCAGCCAGACCATCGTCTCCAACGCCTCGTGCACCACCAACTGCCTGGCGCCGATGGCGAAGGTGCTCGACGACCTGGTGGGCATCGAGAAGGGTCTGATGACCACGATCCACGCCTACACCCAGGACCAGAACCTGCAGGACGGGCCGCACAAGGACCTGCGCCGCGCCCGCGCCGCCGCGCTGAACATCGTGCCGACCTCCACCGGCGCCGCGAAGGCGATCTCGCTCGTGCTGCCGCACCTCAAGGGCAAGCTCGACGGCTACGCGCTGCGGGTGCCGATCCCCACGGGCTCGGCCACCGACCTCACCGCCACCGTCGGCCGCGAGACCACCGCCGAGGAGGTCAACGCCGCGATGAAGGCCGCGGCCGAGGGCCCGCTCAAGGGGATCCTGCTCTACACCGAGGACCCGATCGTCTCCTCCGACATCGTCACCGACCCGCACTCCTGCATCTTCGACGCGGGCCTGACCAAGGTCATCGGCAACCAGGTCAAGATCGTCGGCTGGTACGACAACGAGTGGGGCTACTCCAACCGCCTCGTCGACATCACGGCGCTGGTGGCCTCGAAGCTGTGAGGACTCTCGACGACCTCATCGACGAGGGCGTCGAGGGCCGCACGGTCCTCGTGCGCTCCGACCTCAACGTCCCCCTCGACGACAGCGGCGAGATCACCGACGACGGCCGCATCCGGGCCTCGGCGCCGACGATCTCGGAGCTGTCCGGGGCCGGCGCGATGGTGATCATCGTGGCGCACCTCGGGCGGCCGAAGGGCGGCGCCGACCCGGCTCTGTCCCTCGCCCCCGCCGCGGCCCGCCTCGGCGAGCTGCTGGGCGCGCCCGTGCGGCTGATCAGCGCGAAGCACTGGGACGCGGGCAAGGGCGACCTCGGCATGGCCGCGGGCGACGTCGTCATGCTGGAGAACATCCGGTTCGACCCGCGCGAGACCTCGAAGAACGACGACGAGCGCGCGGCCCTGGCCGACGAGCTGGTCGCGCTCACCGACGCCGGTGATCACCCTCTGGGAGGAGCGTTCGTCTCCGACGGCTTCGGCGTCGTGCACCGCAAGCAGGCATCGGTCTACGACGTCGCGCAGGACCTCCCGGCCTACGCCGGCGGGCTCGTGCTGTCCGAGGTCGAGGTGCTCCGCACCCTCACCGAGTCGCCCGCCCGGCCGTACGCGGTCGTGCTGGGCGGGTCGAAGGTCTCCGACAAGCTCGCCGTGATCGAGGCGCTGCTGCCCAAGGTCGACGCGCTGCTCGTCGGCGGGGGGATGTGCTTCACGTTCCTCGCGGCGCAGGGCTACGGCGTCGGCGACTCGCTGCTCGAGCGCGAGCAGATCGGATCGTGCCGGTCACTGCTCGAGTCGGGCAAGATCATCCTGCCGACCGACGTGGTCGTGGCCGACGACTTCTCGGCCGACGCGAAGACGCAGGTCGTCGCGGCCGACGCGATCCCCGACGGGTGGAAGGGCCTCGACATCGGGCCCGAGTCCGTCGCGGCGTTCGCCGAGGTGCTCTCCGGCGCGGCCACCGTGTTCTGGAACGGGCCGATGGGCGTGTTCGAGCTCGCGCCGTTCGCCGAGGGCACCCGCGGGGTCGCGCAGGCGATCGTCGACGCCGGCGCGTTCAGCGTCGTCGGCGGCGGCGACTCCGCCGCGGCGGTGCGCGCGCTGGGCCTGCCCGAGGACGGGTTCGGCCACATCTCGACCGGCGGCGGCGCGTCGCTGGAGTACCTGGAGGGCAAGACCCTCCCCGGCATCGCGGTACTGGAGCAGTAGATGGCGCGCAAGCCGCTGATCGCCGGCAACTGGAAGATGAACCTCAACCACCTCGAGGCGCTGGCGCTGGTGCAGAAGGTGGCGTTCGCGCTGCCGGAGAAGTACTACGACCGCGTCGAGGTGGCGGTGCTGCCGCCGTTCACCGACATCCGCTCGGTGCAGACGCTCATCGACGGCGACAAGCTCAAGCTCGTCCACGGCGCGCAGGACCTGTCGCCGCACGACTCGGGCGCCTACACCGGCGACGTCTCGGCGCTCATGCTCGCCAAGCTCGGCTGCCGCTACGTCACCGTCGGGCACTCGGAGCGGCGCGAGATCCACGGCGAGGACGACGCCGAGGTCAACGCCAAGGTCCGGCAGGCCCTCAAGCACGGGATCGTCCCGATCCTGTGCGTCGGTGAGGGGCTGCCGGTGCGCGAGGCGGGGGAGCACGTCGCCCACACGACGGGCCAGCTCCTCGCGGGGCTGGAGAAGGTCGACGCGGAGCAGGCGGCGACCCTGGTCGTCGCCTACGAGCCGGTGTGGGCCATCGGCACCGGCCGGGTCGCGAGCGCGGCCGACGCGCAGGAGGTCTGCGCCGCGCTGCGGGCCGCGTTGAGCGAGAAGTACGGCGCGGAGGTCGCCGCGGGGATCCGCGTGCTCTACGGCGGGTCGGTCAAGGCCAAGAACGTCGGCGAGATCGTGGCCGAGGCCGACGTCGACGGCGCTCTGGTGGGCGGCGCGAGCCTCGACGCCGACGAGTTCGCCCAGCTCTGCGCCATCGCCGCCGGCGGGCCGCTGCCCTAGTCCGCTCCGGTACGGACCACGGGCCCTGCATCCGGGGCCCGTGGCCATCCGGGTAGTCTCGATCGCGGCTGTTCGCGACGTGAAGAGGATGGGATGAGGATCGCTCTCCAGATCGTGCTGATCGTCTCCAGCGTTCTGCTGGTGACGTTCATCCTGTTCCAGCGGGGCAAGGGCGGTGGTCTGTCCAGCCTCTTCGGTGGCGGCGTCCAGTCGAGCCTGTCCGGCTCGACCATGGCGGACAAGAACATCCAGCGCATCACGCTGTTCACGGGGTTGATCTGGGTGATCGCCATCGTGGGCACGGGCCTGCTGGTGAAGGTCGGGGTCTGAGGAGATGGCGATGTCCGGTGGCAACGCGATCAGGGGCACCCGCGTGGGTGCCGGTCCGATGGGCGAGTCCGAGCGCGGCGAGACCGCGCCGCGCGCGCACATCCCCTACTACTGCGCCAACGGGCACGTGACGACGCCGTCGTTCGCGTCCGAGGCCGAGATCCCCGACTCGTGGGACTGCCCGCGCTGTGGGCTCCCCGCCGGGCGCGACGGGCAGAACCCGCCCGCCGCCCCGCGCACCGAGCCGTACAAGACGCACCTGGCGTATGTGAAGGAGCGGCGCTCCGACGCCGACGGCGCGGCCATCCTCGACGAGGCACTGGGCCGGCTCCGCGCCTCGCGCGAGCTGTAGCCCGCGCGGGTCACCGCCCGGCCCGGCCTAGCGGCCGAGCAGCGCGAGCTGCTCGGCCAGCGCGGTGCTCAGCTGCGCGGCCGTGGTGCCGTCGGGCACGGTGGCGACCGCGAGCGTCACGAGCTCGCTCCCGCGGTCGGCCGCGGCGAACACCCCGCCGCCCTCGAGCCGGCACACGAACCCGGTGGCCGCGGGCGTGCGGCTGCCGGCGGCGCAGAGCGCCGCGACGTCGTCGAGCGCGCCCGAGGGCCGCGGGGCGACGTCGACGGCCGCGAACTCCGCGCCCGTGCCGCCCGCCGGGTCGTAGACGCAGCGCGCGTCGCCCGCCGTCGTCGCGTCGGGCGTCCAGGCCAGCCCGGTGGCGGCCTGCAGCGCGCCCGTGTCGAGCAGGCAGGCCGCCGGGGGAGCGGGCGGCTCGGTGGTGGCGGGCGGCGCGTCCGGCACCGGGGCGGCCGAGCAGCCCGTGACGACCGGTCCGGCCAGCCCGACCAGCCCGACCAGCGCGGCGCCGGCCAGGGCGGTCCTCATCGGGGCAGGGCCGCCTCGATGGCCGCGACGACCTCGTCGGAGCCGGGCTCGGTGCGCGGGCGGAAGCGGCGCAGCACCGTGCCGTCGGTGCCCACGAGGAACTTCTCGAAGTTCCACTGCACGTCGCCGTCGGCCCCGGCGTCGTCGGCGACGGTGGTGAGCGCGGCGTAGAGCGGGTGGCGGCCGGGACCGTTGACGTCGACCTTCTCGGTCAGCGGGAAGCTCACCCCGTAGGTCGCCGAGCAGAACGTGGCGATCTCCCCGGCGGAGCCCGGCTCCTGCCCGCCGAACTGGTTGCACGGCACGCCGAGCACCGTGAACCCGCGGTCGGCGTAGCGCTCCTGGAGCTGCTCCAGCGCCGTGTACTGGGGGGTCAGGCCGCACTTCGAGGCGACGTTGACGACGAGCACCGCGCGCCCGTCGAGCGGGGGCAGCGCGGAGCCGTCGAGGGCGGTGATCGGCGCGTCGGACAGTGCGGGAAGGGCGGGCTGGGCCATGTCGTGCACCTTACGACCGCGCTAGTCTCCGCCGATGACGCGGTGGACGCTCCCTCCTGACAAGATCCCCACGGCCTGGTTCAACGTGGTCCCGCACCTGGCCACGCCGCCGCAGCCACCGCTGCACCCCGGCACGCGGGAGCCCGTCGGCCCCGACGACCTGGCCCCGCTGTTCCCGATGGCGCTCATCGGGCAGGAGGTCAGCGCCGAGCCCTGGATCGACATCCCCGGCGAGGTGCTGGAGATCCTGCGGCTGTGGCGGCCCACCCCGCTGGTGCGCGCCACGCGGCTGGAGAAGGAGCTCGGTACGCCGGCGCGGATCTACTTCAAGGACGAGTCGATCTCGCCCTCGGGCAGCCACAAGACCAACACCGCGGTGCCGCAGGCGTTCTACAACGCCCAGGAGGGCATCACCCGGCTGACCACCGAGACCGGCGCGGGCCAGTGGGGCACCGCGCTGTCGTTCGCGACCGCGCAGTTCGACATGGACCTCAAGGTCTACATGGTCCGCGCCTCGTTCGACCAGAAGCCCTACCGGCGCATCGCCATCGAGACGTGGGGCGGCGAGGTCGTGCCGTCGCCGGTCGACGACCCGAGCCACCCCGGCTCGCTGGGCAGCGCCATCTCCGACGCCGTCCGCGACTGCGTGGGCCGCGAGGACACGCACTACTCGCTGGGCTCGGTGCTCAACCACGTGCTGCTGCACCAGACCGTCATCGGCATCGAGGCGAAGGAGCAGCTGGAGCTGGCGGGGGAGCGGCTGCCCGATGTCGTCATCGCGCCGTGCGGCGGCGGGTCCAACCTCGGCGGCATCGCATTCCCGTTCGTCCCCGACGCCGGCGTGCGGCTCCTCGCCGTCGAGCCGATGTCGTGCCCGACGCTCACCCAGGGCGAGTTCGGCTACGACTTCGGCGACGTCGAAGGGCTCACCCCGCTGCTGCCGATGTACAGCCTGGGGCGCGGGTTCATCCCGCCGTCGATCCACGCGGGCGGCCTGCGCTACCACGGCGACTCCCCGCTGATCTCCCAGCTCGTGCGCGACGGCCGGATGGAGGCGATCGCGTACCCGCAGGGCAAGGTGTTCGAGGCCGCGGTCCGGTTCGCCCGCACCGAGGGCAGGATCCCGGCGCCGGAGTGCGCGCACGGCATCCGCGCCGCCATCGACGAGGCGCTGGCCGCCAAGGAGACCGGGGAGGAGAAGGTCATCCTGTTCAACTACTGCGGGCACGGCTTCCTCGACCTCGCCGCGTACGACGAGTACAACCACGGCCGGCTGCCCGAGGAGCAGGGCTAGCAGCGCCCGTCAACACCCACAGGGCGCGGTCAGGGGGTCGGGCGCGTGCTCCACGCGCCCGCCCGCCGTCTCCACCGCGAACCCCTCCCGGATCCAGTACTCGATGCCGCCCTGCATCTCGCGCACGGCGAACCCGCGCTGCGCGAACGCCAGCGCGGCGCGGGTGGCGCCGTTGCAGCCGGGGCCCCAGCAGTAGGTGACGACGGGCGTGGACGGGGCGAGCGCGCCCGGCACGTCCGCGGTGGGCAGGTGCACCGCACCCGGGACGTGCCCCTGGTCCCAGGCGGCGCGGCCGCGGGTGTCGACGAGCACGAACCCGCCGCCGGGCAGACCGGCGTGGACGTCGGAGACGTCGGTGAGGTGCGTCAGGCGGGCGGCGAAGAAGGCGACGGCGTCGGTCATGGCCGTGACGCTAGGTCCCGCCCGCGGTGCCGGACAGGCGTGATCCACGGTAGTTTGCCATCATGACCGGGGAATCGTTGGACGACATCGACTGGCGCCTGCTGGAAGCCCTGCAGTCCGACGGGCGGGCGAGCTACGCCGACCTCGGCCGCACGGTCGGGCTCTCGCCCAGCGCGGTCACCGAGCGGGTGCGGCGGCTGGAGGAGACGGGCGTGATCACCGGGTACGGCGCGGAGGTCGACCCGGAGAAGCTCGGCCTGGCGATCACCGCGATGGTGCGGCTGCGCTACCCGCACGGCAACTACAAGCCCTTCCGCGACCTGCTGGCCACGACGCCCGAGATCGGCGAGGCCCACCACGTCACCGGCGAGGACTGCTTCGTGCTGACCGTCCGCGCCCGCACGATGCGCCACCTCGAGGAGGTCACCGGCCGGATCTCCGGGCTCGGCGCCGTCACGACCAGCGTCGTCTACTCCAGCCCGCTGCCGCGCCGCCCGGTGGTGGCGAGCGCGGTCGGGGCGTCGGGCGCCGCCGCGAGTACGTCCCGTCGGCGCGGCTGAGCCGCGCACCGGCTCACCGACCGGGAGCGGGAGGTCGTCGCGCCGGTGGCGACCGGGCTGGCCGACGACGAGATCGCGGCCCGGCTCGTCGTCAGCCCGGCGACGGCGAAGACCCACCTCAGCCGGGCGATGGTGAAGCTCGGGGTGCGCGACCGGGCGCAGCTGGTGGTGATCGGCTAGGAGTCGGGGCTGGTGCGGCCGGGCCGGCTGGGCCGATCCGGGCCGGGCCGATCCGGGCCGGCCCGACCGTCCAGTTCCCGCAGCAGCGCCGAGGGGCCGACCGTCCGCGCGCCCTCCGCAGTGACCCGCGCGACGAGCCCGCGGTCGGCCGTCACCACCAGCACGCCCGTCCCCAGGGAGCGGACGACGTCGACGATCGCGCCGTCGCCGTCGGCGGTCGCCCGCACCACCCGCAGCCGGGGGTGCGGGGCGGGTTCGGCCGTGCGGGCGGCGCCCTCCAGCACCAGGTGGACCAGCCCGCCGTCGCCCAGGCCGAGCGGGCCGGGCCCGGCGTCCAGCGCCGCCGCGAGCCGGGCGGCCAAGCGCTGCGCCGCCCCGGCCCGGTCACGCCACCAGCCGTCGGGCCGCGACCCGACGACGTTGGCCCCGTCGACGACCAGATGCCGGAGCGCGGTCACCCGATCGCGGGCACCAGGTCGCGGGGGAGCTTCGACGCCGCGGTGCGGTCGAGCAGCCACCGCGTGCGCCGCCTGCCCCGCGCCCCGGCGACCGGCAGCGCGACCTCCCCGGCCCCGCTCAGCGCCATCGACACCGCCGCGGCCTTCGCCTCGCCCGTGGTCACGATCCACACCTCGGCCGCGCTGCGGATGGCCGGCAGCGTGAGCGAGACGCGGGTGGGCGGGGGCTTGGGGCAGCCGTGCACGGCGACGACCGTGCGCTCGGTCTCGTAGACCGCGGGCGAGTGCGGGAACACCGACGCCGTGTGGCCCTCCCCGCCCATGCCGAGCAGGAACACGTCGAACGACGGCACGGGGCCGTGGTCCTCGGGCCGCGCGGCCTTCGCGAGGAGCTGCGCGTAGGCGTCGGCCGCCGCCTCGGCCCCGGACGGGCCCGTGCCGGTGTCGGCGCCCATGGGGAAGATCTTCGCCGGGTCGACGCGCACGTGGTCGAGCAGCGCCTCGCGGGCCTGGGTCTCGTTGCGGTCGGGGTGCCCGGGCGGCAGGAACCGCTCGTCGCCCCACCAGAACTCGACCTGCCCCCAGTCGACGGCGTCGCGGGCCGGGGTCCGGCGGATGTGCTCGAGCATCGCGATGCCCACCCCGCCGCCGGTGAGCACCAGCTTCGGGGCGGTGCCGGCGGCCTGCAGGTCGACCAGCCGCGTGAGCAGCCGGGCGGCCGCGGCCGCGGCGAGGACGTCGGGGTCGGCGTGGACGGTGATGTCGGCGGCCATCAGGCACCCACCACGGCGGGGACCTTGACCGGCGTGCGGCCGCGGGTCACCTGGGAGACGCCGGCGAGCGCCGCCCCGTAGATCTCGTCCGGATCGAGCCGGCGCAGCTCCTCGGCGAGGCAGTCGCGCACCTCCCGGCGGGCCAGCGCGACGAGCCGGTCGGGCTGCCCGGGCTGGCGCAGGCTGCCGACCTTGCTGTCGGGGCGCACCAGCTCGACGGGCCCGGACGGGCGGTCGAGCCGCACCGAGACCAGGCCCTGCCCGGTCTCGGCGGGGGAGCGCTTGACCTTCACACCCAGCCGCGCGGCGAGCCACCCGGCCATGAGGTCGGTGGACGGCGAGACCGCCTCCCCGGCCACGACGGCCCCGGTGACGTCCTCGTGCGGCGGCGCGTCGAGCGCGGTGGCCAGCAGCGCCCGCCAGGACGTCAGGCGGGTCCAGGTGAGGTCGGTGTCGCCGGCGACGTGCCGGGCCCGGCGCTGCTCGAACGCCTTGAGCGGGTTCTTCGACGCCAGCGCGTCGGTGATCCGGCGCTGCGCGAGCACCCCGACCGCGTCCTGTGACGGCACGGCCGGGGCCTCGCCCGGCCACCACGCGACGACGGGCGCGTCGGGCAGCAGCAGCGGCATGACCATCCCGGCGCCGGCGTCGTCGGCCGCGAGCGGGCCGTAGCCGCGGAGCACGATGACCTCGCTGGCCCCGGCGTCGCCGCCCACGCGGATCTGCGCGTCGAGCCGCGGCGCGGCCTTGCGCTGCCCGCGGGCCAGCACGATGACCCGGCAGGGGTGCTCGCGGCTGGCCGCGTTGGCGGCCTCGATCGCGGCCTCGATGGTGGTGCCGTCGTCGGTGACGATGACGAGGGTCAGCACGCGCCCCAGGGCCAGCACGCCCCCGCTCTCCCGCAGCTCGACGATCTTCTTGTTGACGGCCGAGGTGTTGCTCGACGGCAGGTCGACGATCACGGGCGGAGCTCCTTCACGGCCAGGGGAATCAGAGCCGGCGGCGTCACGGCCGGCGCCAGGTGCGGCCGGTGCGGGCGAGCATGGCGTCGGCGGACTCGGGGCCCCAGGAGCCCGCGGGGTACGGGTCGGGCCCGCTCTCCTCCTCGTGCCAGTGCTCGATGACCGGGTCGAGGATCTCCCAGGAGCGCTCGACCTCCTCGTTCACCGGGAACAGGCTGGGCTCGCCGAGCAGGACGTCGAGGATCAGGCGCTCGTAGGCCTCGGGGGACGCCTCGGTGAACGCGGTGCCGTAGCCGAAGTCCATGGTGACGTCGCGGACCTCCATCTGGCTGCCCGGGACCTTCGACCCGAACCGCATGGTGACGCCCTCGTCGGGCTGCACCCGCACCACGAACGCGTTCTGGCCGAGCTCCTCGGTCATCGTCGCGTCGAAGGGCAGGTGCGGCGCCCGCTTGAAGATCACCGCGATCTCGGTGACCCGGCGGCCCAGGCGCTTGCCGGTGCGCAGGTAGAACGGCACACCCGCCCAGCGGCGGGTGTCGACCTCGACGGTGATGGCCGCGTAGGTCTCGGTGCCGGAGTCGGGGTCGAACCCCTCCTCCCCGGTCAACCCCGGGACGAGCTCTCCGCCCTGCCACCCGCCGGTGTACTGCCCGCGGGCGGTGGTCTCGCTCAGCGGGCCGGCGAGCCGGGTGGCCTTGAGGACCTTGGTCTTCTCCGCGCGCAGCTCGTCGGAGGAGAACGACGTGGGCTCCTCCATCGCGATGAACGCGAGCAGCTGCAGCAGGTGGTTCTGGATGACGTCGCGCGCGGCGCCGATCCCGTCGTAGTAGCCCGCGCGGCCGCCGAGGCCGATGTCCTCGGCCATGGTGATCTGCACGTGGTCGACGTAGTGGGAGTTCCAGATCGGCTCGAACAGCTGGTTGGCGAAGCGCAGCGCGAGGATGTTCTGGACGGTCTCCTTGCCGAGGTAGTGGTCGATGCGGAACACCGAGTCCTCGGGGAAGACGTCGTTGACGATCCCGTTGAGCTCCTTGGCCGAGGCCAGGTCGTGCCCGAACGGCTTCTCGATGACGACCCGGCGCCACTGCTCCAGGCCCTCCTGGTCGGCCAGGCCCGAGCGCGAGAGCTGCTTGCACACCACGGGGAACGCCGACGGGGGGATCGAGAGGTAGAAGGCGTGGTTGCCGCCCGTGCCGCGCTCCCGGTCGAGCTCGCGGACGGTGTCCTCCAGGCGGTCGAACGCGTCGTCGTCGTCGAAGCTGCCCTGGACGAACCGGAAGCCCTCGGCGAGGCGGTCCCAGACCGTCTGCCGGAAGGGGGTGCGCGCGTGGGCCTTCACGGCCTCGTAGACGACCTGGCCGAAGTCCTGGGTCTCCCACTCGCGGCGGGCGAACCCGGTGAGCGCGAAGCCCGGGGGCAGCAGCCCGCGGTTGGCGAGGTCGTAGATGGCGGGCATCAGCTTCTTGCGCGACAGGTCCCCGGTGACCCCGAAGATCACCAGCCCGCAGGGTCCCGCGATGCGGGGGAGCCGCTTGTCGCGGGCGTCGCGGAGCGGGTTGCTCCAGCCCGCCCCCGGATTGGCCGTCATGGGTGTCTCCACTCTCGTGCCAGCACGGTCGTGATCGTCCTACAGGTCCTGGACCGCCCGCACGACGGCCACCAGGCCGGCGAGGCGGTCGTGCATGTGCAGCCGCAGCACCGGGCCGGTCTGGGCCGCGGCGTCGGCGGCGACGGCCGCCTCCTGCGCGGCGCCGAGGTCGGCGCGGCCGTCGCCCGCGCCGGTGAGCAGGCACACCGCGGCGCCCGGTCGCTGCGCGGCGCCCCAGTCGAAGGTGACGGTGGCGCCGGTCCGCCGGGCCAGCTCGCCGCGCAGCACGGCCACCGAGGCGTCGGACTCGCGGTCGAGGTGCGCGTGCAGCGCGAGGTGCGTGCCGCCCGCGGCGGCCAGCGCGCGCAGGGCGTCGACGGCGGTGGTGGTGCCCTCGGGCAGCCACGGCCCGGCCGAGACGGTGACGTCGCCGTCGACGAAGACCGCGGACGGTGGCCCCTCCGGCGCCGCACCGTCGACGGGGGAGCGCAGGTGCGCCGCGACCGCCGCCGCGTGCTCCCACAGCAGCACCCGCGCGGCGACCGGCCCGTCGAGCTCGACCGCGCCGCCGGGGCGGACGGTGAGCGCGTCGGCGAGGCCCGGCCCCGCGGGCCCGTCGTCGACGACGACCGGGACCGGCCCGGCGCCGGGCAGCCCCACGTCGACCAGCACGGCGTCGATCAGCGCGGCGGGCCACCGGACGTCGAGCACCACCGACGGGTGCTCCGCGAGCAGCGCGCCGAGCACGAGCGCGGGGTTGCCGGGGTCGTCGACGACGTAGCGCTCGCGGGCCGCCACCGCGTCGGCGACGACCCCCTCGACGTCGGCCCCGGCCAGCCCGGCCGGCACCAGCGCGTACGCGGAGAAGGCGCCGTCGGCCCCGCCCGCGACCACGCGGGCGCTGTCGGCGACGGCGTCACCGGGCCCGGCGACGACGACGGTCTGCGCGTCGGCGTCGAACCCCTCCGCCGCGAACCCCGCCCGCACCGCGGCCACGACGGCGTCGGGCCCGGAGCGGTCGGCACCGGGCGGGACGGCGACGACGAGCACGGTGGCCTCGAGATCGCCGTCGAGCGCGTCGGCCACGCGGACCGGGTCGGGGGAGTCGAGCACGAGCAGGCGCGCGCCGTCGCCGGCG
Organism: Pseudonocardia oceani; assembly: GCF_019263585.2. Classification (GTDB taxonomy): domain Bacteria; phylum Actinomycetota; class Actinomycetes; order Mycobacteriales; family Pseudonocardiaceae; genus Pseudonocardia; species Pseudonocardia oceani. The sequence goes on along the minus strand of NZ_JADQDF010000001.1, from coordinate 6,384,241 downwards.
AGCACCTCGGCGACGGCGCCGGTGGCGGGCGTCGTCACGAGCAGGACCTTGGCCAGGCCCGCGGCGTGCAGCGTGTCACGCAGCGCCGTGACCTCCCCGACGAGCGGGCGCGCCGCCCGCACGCACGCCGCGCGTGGGCCGTCGCCGACCGCGGACGCGACAGCGCCGTCCACCAGCCGGCCGAGGACGTCGGCGGCCGGGTGGACGGCGGTGGTCACCACGGGACCGGTCAGGCCTTCGCGCCGTCGAGCTGGCCCTGCACGGTGTCGCCGAGCTCCGCCCAGGACTTCTCGAACTTCTCGACGCCCTCGTCCTCCAGCGCGAGGAACACGTCGGTGAGGTCGACGCCCACGCGCTCCAGGGAGTCGAAGACCTCCTGCGCCTCGGCCGCGGTGCCGGTGACGCGGTCGCCCTCCACCTCGCCGTGGTCGGCGAAGGCCTGCATCGTCTTCTCCGGCATCGTGTTGACGGTGTCGGCGACGACGAGCTCGGTGACGTAGAGCGTGTCGGAGTAGTCGGGGTTCTTGACCCCCGTCGACGCCCACAGCGGCCGCTGCGCCTTCGCGCCCTGCGCGGTCAGCTTCTCCCAGCGCTCACCGGAGAACACCTCCTGGAACGCGGCGTAGGCCAGCCGCGAGTTCGCGACGCCCGCCTTGCCGCGCAGCGCCAGCGCCTCGTCGGTGCCGATCGCCTCCAGCCGCTTGTCGATCTCGGAGTCGACGCGGGAGACGAAGAAGCTCGCCACCGACGCGATGCCGGCGAGGGTCTGCCCGTTGGCGGCGGCCTGCTCCAGGCCGTCGAGGTAGGCGCCCATGACGGCGCGGTAGCGCTCGACGGAGAAGATCAGCGTGACGTTGACCGAGATGCCCTCGGCCAGCGCGCGGGTGATCGCCGGCAGGCCGGCCTCGGTGGCCGGGATCTTGACCAGCAGGTTGGGCCGGTCGACGGCCTTCCACAGGTCGATCGCCTGCGCGACGGTGCCCTCGGTGTCGCGGGCCAGGCCCGGGTCGACCTCGAGCGACACGCGCCCGTCGACGCCGCCGGTGGCCTCCCAGGTGCCGCTGAACACGTCGCAGGCCTGCTGCACGTCGGCGACGGTGATCTCGCGGACCGCGTCCTCGACCGACGCGTCGCGCCCGGCGAGGTCGCGGACCTGCTGGTCGTAGGCCTCGCCGTTGGCCAGCGCGCCCGCGAAGATCGTGGGGTTGGTGGTGACGCCGACGACGTGCGACTCCGTGATGAGCTCACGCAGGTTGCCGCTCTGCAGGCGCTCGCGGGACAGGTCGTCGAGCCAGATGGAGACGCCGGCGTCGGCCAGCGCCTTGAGACGGTCGTTGCTCATGTGCGGTCTCCTCAGACTGCGTCGCCGGCGATGGACGCCAGGCTGCGGTCGGCGGCCTCCACGACCGCCTCGGTGGTGAAGCCGAACTCCCGGAACAGGATGTCGGCCTCGGCGCTCGCGCCGTAGTGCTCGATGGAGACGATCTCGCCCGCGTCGCCGGCGAACCGGTACCAGGACTGCGCGACGCCCGCCTCGACGACGACCCGCGCCTTCACGGCCTTCGGGACGACCGACTCGCGGTAGGCCTGGTCCTGCTCGTCGAACCACTCCACGCACGGCATCGACACCACACGGGTGGGAACGCCGCGGTCCTCCAGGACCTTCCGCGCGTCGACGGCCAGCGCGACCTCCGAGCCGGTGGCGATGATCACCAGCTGCGGGGTGCCCGAGGACGTCCCCTCGTTGGATGCCGGGGCCAGCACGTAACCGCCGCGGGCGACGCCCTCGACGGTCGTGCCCTCCAGGGTCGGCAGGTTCTGGCGCGACAGGGCGAGCCCGCACGGGCCCTCGGGCCGCTCCAGGATCGCCTTCCACGCGGACGCGGTCTCGTTGGCGTCGGCCGGGCGCACCACGGACAGGCCCGGGATGGCGCGCAGCGCGGAGAGCTGCTCGATCGGCTGGTGGGTCGGCCCGTCGCCGCCCAGGCCGATCGAGTCGTGCGTCCAGACGTAGATGCCGGCGCACTTCATCACCGCGCCGAGGCGGACGGCGGGACGCATGTAGTCGGAGAAGATGAGGAACGTGCCGCCGTAGGGGCGGGTCGGCCCGTGCAGCGCGATGCCGTTGATGATCGCGCCCATCGCGTGCTCGCGGACGCCGAAGTGCAGCGTGCGGCCGTAGGGCTGCGCGTTCCACATCGTCGTGGCGATCGAGGTCGGCCCGAACGAGTCGGCGCCCTCCATCGTCGTGTTGTTGCTCTCGGCGAGGTCGGCCGACCCGCCCCACAGCTCGGGCAGCACGTCGGCCAGGGCCTTGAGCACCTCGCCCGACGCCTTGCGGGTGGCGAGGCCCTGGGGATCGACGTCCCAGCTCGGCAGCGCCTTCTCCCAGCCCTCGGGCAGGGTGCGGCCGAGCATGCGGTCCAGCAGCGCCTTGCGGTCGGGCTCGCGCTCGGCCCACGCGTCGAACGTGGACGTCCACTCCTCGTGGGCGGCGCGGCCGGTCTCGCGCAGCGCGCGGGTGTGCTCGAGGACGTCGGCGTCGACCTGGAAGGTCTTCTGCGGGTCCATCCCGACGATCTCCTTGACCGCCGCGATCTCCTCGTCGCCCAGCGCCGAGCCGTGCGCCTTGCCGGTGTTCATCTTCGTCGGCGCGGGGAAGCCGATGATCGTGCGCAGCAGGATGAACGACGGGCGCGCGGTCTCGGCCTTCGCCGCCGCCAGCGCGTCGAGGATGCCGGTGACGTTCTCGCCGCCCTCGACGACCTGCACGTGCCAGCCGTAGGCCTCGTAGCGCTTCGCGGTGTCCTCGGACAGCGCGATGTCGGTGTCGTCCTCGATGGAGATCTTGTTGTCGTCGTAGACGACGGTGAGGTTGCCCAGCTGCTGGTGCCCGGCCAGCGACGACGCCTCGGCCGTGACGCCCTCCTCGATGTCACCGTCGGAGGCGATGACGAAGATCTGGTGGTCGAACGGGCTCTCGCCGGGCCCGGCGTCGGGATCGAACAGGCCGCGCTCGCGGCGGGCGGCCATCGCCATGCCGACGGCGGACGCGAGGCCCTGGCCCAGCGGGCCGGTCGTGATCTCGACGCCCGGGGTGTGCCGGTGCTCGGGGTGGCCGGGGGTGGCCGAGCCCCACTGACGCAGGTTCTCGATGTCGTCGAGCTCCAGCCCCCAGCCGCCGAGGAACAGCTGCAGGTAGAGCGTCAGGCTCGAGTGGCCGCAGGACAGCACGAAGCGGTCGCGGCCGATCCAGTCGGCGTCGGTGGGGTCGTGGCGCATCACCTTCTGGAACAGGCTGTACGCCAGCGGGGCGAGGCTCATCGCGGTGCCGGGGTGGCCGGAACCGGCCTTCTGCACGGCGTCGGCGGCCAGGACGCGCACCGTGTCGACGGCGCGCCTGTCGAGGTCGGTCCAGTCGGCGGGCAACGACGCCTGCGTCAGACGGGCGATGTCCTCTTGGGTCACGGGCACGGAGGCTCCCTGCTCTCGGTCCACTGCGGAGTTCTGGTCACTGCGGAGTTCTCGGTCACGTGGTCGGAACGCCACGGCGCGTCCCCGGCAGCCTATCCACGTGGGGCGGGCACGTGGGGCTCCGCTCGCGGTGCTGGGCCCGGTTACCCGACAGGGCGCCCCGCCATGCGCCGGGCTAGGATCGACGCGCTGTAGAAGAACCGCCCCACCACATCGCGGATCGAGGTAGTGCCGGTGAGTGTGCCCGTGGCCCACGTGGCACCGACGCCCGTCGGATTCCGGGCACGGGTGCGCACGACGGTCGGCGCCTACCTGGGCCTGACGAAGACGCGCATCATCGAGCAGTTGCTGGTCGTCACCGTGCCGGCGATGTTCCTGGCGCAGCGCGCCTCGGGGAATGATGACTGGCCGAGTGTCTGGCTGATCGTCGCCACGCTCCTGGGCGGCGCGCTGGCCGCGGCGAGCGCGCATGCGCTCAACTGCGTCGTCGACGCCGACATCGACAAGGTCATGAAGCGCACGGCGCGCCGCCCGCTGGCCAAGGGGCAGGTGCCGCCGCGCAACGCGCTGGTCTTCGGCCTCGTGCTCGGCGTGCTCAGCTCGCTGTGGCTCGGCCTCACCACCAACTGGCTCGCCGCCGCGCTGTCGGTGGCCGCCATCGCGTTCTACGTGCTGGTCTACACGCTGCTGCTCAAGCGCCGGACCTCGCAGAACATCGTCTGGGGCGGTGCGGCGGGCTGCATGCCCGTCGTCATCGGCTGGGCCGCGGTCACCGGCACGGTGGAGTGGCCGGCGCTGGTGATGTTCGCGATCATCTTCTTCTGGACGCCGCCGCACTTCTGGGCGCTGGCGATGCGCTACCGCGAGGACTACGCGGCCGCGGGCGTGCCGATGCTGCCCGTCGTCGCCACGCCGGTGCAGGTGTCGCGCCGGATCGTCGCCTACTCCTGGGTGATGGGCGCGGTCACGCTCCTGCTGCTGCCGGTCACCTCGTGGGTCTACGCGGCCGTCGCGGTGCTGGGCGGGGCCTGGTTCCTCTTCTCGGCCCACCGGCTGCACGTGGCGGTGGCGTCGGGGGAGGACCCCACCCCGATGAAGCTGTTCCACCTCTCCAACGCCTACCTGTGCCTGCTGTTCGCCGCGATCGCGGTCGACGCGGCCATCGGCCTCCCGGTGCTGGGCCTGCCCTTCTAGGGTTCGCCCCGGCCACCTCGCACAGCGGGTGGTGACCTCGCACACGGTCGACGGTGTGCGGGGTGGTCAGCGGGTGTGCGAGGTGCGCGGCGACGGCGACGAGTTCCGCCGAACGCCCACGGCGGCCCACCCCCGCCCGGCACCCTCCTCGCGTGACCTCCGCGTTCCACCGCCGCCCCGACCTCCTCGCGGCCGGGGTGCGCGAGCACGAGCTGCGCCGCCGCCTGCGCACGGGCGAGCTGGTCCGCCTCCGGCGCGGGCACTACCTCAGCGAGGCGCCCACCGGGCCCGAGCAGTGGCACCGTGCCCGGGCGCTGGCCGCGGCGCACGAGATGGCCGCGGACGCCGTGCTCAGCCACGTGACGGCCGCGGTGCTGCACGGCCTGCCGGCGTGGGACCTGCCGCTCGACCGCGTCCACAGCACCCGCCCGCGCCGCTCGGGCGCCCGCGTGGGCCGCTTCGCGCACGTGCACGCGGCGCAGCTGGACGCCGACGAGGTGGTCGAGGTCGACGGCGTGCGGGTCACCTCGCTCGCACGCACCCTGGCCGACATCGGCAGGTCGGCGCCCTTCGAGCACGCCGTCGTCGTCGCGGACGCCGCGCTGCACCGCCACCTCGTCACGCGCGGGGAGCTCGACGCCGCCGTCGCCCGTGGAGCACGCCGGCCCGGCAACCCGGCGGCCGACCGGGCGCTGCGCTTCGCCGCCCCCGGGAGCATGAGCGTCGGGGAGTCCCGCAGCCGGGTCGCGCTGCACGTCGCCGGGCTGCCCGCCCCGGTGCTGCAGTGGCCGGTGGTGACGGCCGGCGGCGCGGCGGTGGGCGAGGTCGACTTCGCGTGGCCGCGGCAGCGCTGCGTCGGCGAGTTCGACGGGCGCGTGAAGTACGGGCGCCTGCTGTTCCCCGGGCAGGACGCCGGCGACGTGCTGTTCGCGGAGAAGCGGCGCGAGGACGCGATCCGCGACGAGGGCCTGCACATGACGCGCTGGACGTGGCGGGACCTCGCCGACTTCGCGCCGGTCGCGGCGCGGATCGCCCGCCGGCTGGGGCCCACCTCGCACACCGGCTGAGCACCTCGCACACCGTCGACCGTGTGCGAGGTCCCCACTCGGTGTGCGAGGTGCCGTCGGCCCGGTGCGTCAGGCCGCCGGGATCAGCCCGTTGGGGTTGAGCACGTACTTCTTCGCCGCCCCCTGGTCGAACTCCTGGTAGCCGCGCGGGGCGTCCTCCAGCGGCAGGACCGTGGCGCCGACCGCGTCGGCGATGTGGGCCTTGTCGTGCAGGATGCTCATCATCAGGCCGCGGTTGTACTTCAGCACCGGGCACTGGCCGGTGTAGAGCGAGTGGCTCTTCGCCCACCCGAGCCCGAGGCGCACCTTGAGCGTGCCCTCCTTGGCATCGTCGTCGGGTGCGCCCGGGTCGCCGGTGACATAGAGGCCCGGGATGCCCAGGCTGCCGCCCGCGCGGGTCAGCGACATGATCGAGTTTAGCACCGCGGCCGGGGCCTCGCTCGCGCCGCTGCCGTGACCGGTGGCCTCGAACCCGACGGCGTCGACCGCGCAGTCGACCTCGTTCGTGCCGAGGATCTGCGCGATCTGGTCCTCCAGGGTGGCGTCCGCGGAGATGTCGATGGTCTCGCAGCCGAACGAGCGGGCCTGCGCGAGGCGGTCCTGGTTGAGGTCGCCGACGATGACCACGGCCGCGCCCAGCAGGTTCGCCGAGTACGCCGCGGCGAGGCCGACCGGGCCGGCACCGGCGACGTAGACGGTCGAGCCCGTCGTCACGCCGGCGGTGTAGGCGCCGTGGTAGCCGGTGGGGAAGATGTCCGACAGCATCGTCAGGTCGAGGATCTTCTCCAGCGCCTGGTCGCGGTCGGGGAACCTCAGCAGGTTGAAGTCGGCGAAGGGCACCATGACGTACTCGGCCTGGCCGCCCTCCCAGCCGCCCATGTCGACGTAGCCGTACGCCGAGCCGGCGCGGCCGGGATTGACGTTCTCGCAGATGCCGGTCTGGCCCTCGCGGCAGTTGCGGCAGCGGCCGCACGCGATGTTGAACGGCACCGAGCAGATGTCGCCGATGTCGACGAACTGGACGTCGCTGCCCTTCTCCACGACCTCGCCGGTGATCTCGTGGCCCAGCGTCTGCCCCGGGGGAGCCGTGGTGCGGCCGCGGACCATGTGCTGGTCGGAGCCGCAGATGTTCGTCGAGACCGTGCGCAGGATGACCCCGTGCTCGGCCTTGCGGGTGAGCCCCTTGGCCTGCGCGACCTCGGCGGGCACCTCGAGCTTCGGCGCGTCGTGGTCCTCCACCGCGACGACGCCCGGCTCCTTGTAGACGACGATCCTGTTGCCACCCATGCGTGCCTCCTCATGTGTCGGTGGAGGTGGCTACCCACGGTCGCCGCGGGGGGAAACGCCGTCAGCCGACGCGGCGCTCCTGGGTCTGCGGGTTGAGCACGTCGAAGTCGACGGCCCGGGCCCCGGCGATCAGCGGGTCGTCGACGGCGAGGACGTCGAGCCCCTCGCGGATGTCGGAGGAGAAGACGTGGCCGTCGTACCAGTAGGCCGACCACGACCCGCCCAGCACCAGTTCGGTGTCCGACACCGGCCCGCGCTCGAAGAAGCCGATCTCGACGGGGCGCGCGGAGTCGGTGAAGTCCCAGACCGAGACCCCGCCCTGGTACCAGGCCTGGACCATGACGTCGCGGCCCGGCACGGGGATGAGCGAGCCGTTGTGGGCGACGCAGTTCTCCGTCTCGCCCTGCATCCGGGGGATCTTGTAGTAGCTGCGGAACTCCAGCCGCCCGCCGACGATGTCGTAGACGCCGTCGGCGCCGCGCAGCGGCCCGACCGCGGCCGTGCAGGTGGCCGCGCTGCCGCCGCCGAGCTCGTCGGTGAACACGACCTTGGTGCCCGCGTCGTTGAACGTGGCGCTGTGCCAGAACGCGAAGTGGGTGTCGTCGCGCACCCGCTCGATGACGCGGGGGGCCTCGCGGTCGCTGATGTCCATCAGCACGCCGTCGCCCATGCAGGCGCCCGCCGCGAGGTGGCGCGAGGGGTAGGCGGTGATGTCGTGGCAGCCGGTGGTGGTGTCGCTGCCCGGGCCGGGGTTGCCGCCGTCGGGGAACAGCACCGGCTCGGCGACGACGGCCGCGGCGGCCGGGTCGGCCAGCGGCACCTCGACGATCGAGATCCTGTCGTGCGGGGGCAGGCAGCCCGGCAGGTCGGGGGAGGGGGCGTAGGAGGACACGTAGAGGTAGAGCGACTCGCCCGCGGTGTCGGGCACCAGCGTGTGGGTGTGCGAGCCGCAGGCCGTGGCCACCGACGTGAGGTACGCCGGGTTCGCCGGGTCGCTGACGTCGAAGACCTTGATGCCCTCCCAGTAGGGGAGCCCGCCGCGGTTCTGCGGCACCGCGGAGCACGTGTCGTCGCTCCAGCGGGAGTCGGTGGACAGGAACAGCAGCCCGTCCGAGACGGAGACGTCGTTCTGGGAGCCGGGGCAGAGCACCTGGCTGACGATCCGCGGCTCCGCGGGCTCGCGGACGTCGTAGACGACGAACCCGTCGTAGTTGCCGACGTAGGCGTGGCCGTCCGCGAAGGCCATGTCCGTGCCGTGCGACTGCTCGCCGTCGAAGGGCGCCTGCTTCGGCAGGTTCGCGATCGGCCGGACGTTCGCGCTGGTCACGATCTCGCCGACGCCCGGCACGACCGGCGCGGGGAGCTCCGGCACGTCCGCCGAGGCGGGCACCGGCGCCAGCAGCGCCAGCAGCATCGCCGTCACGGCCACCCCACACGCCCGCACCCGTCGTCCCACCGTCGTGCTCCCCCTCGACCCGCACAGCCCCGCCCGCCCCGGCCCACTGTGCCGGGCGGATCCGACATCCCGGGGCTCCCGCGCCCGGGATCCACCCGACCGGTGCGGCCGCCCGCTAGCGTCGGCCCATGCGCCGCCCGGTCGTCCTCGCCGCACTGGTGGCTGCCCTCGCCGGCTGCGGGGCGGCCGAGCCCGGCCTGCGGACCGTCGTGCCGGGTGCGCCGGGGGAGCCCGCGCGGGTGATGGGCGGGGCGGAGGCCGCGCAGCGGCGGGCCCCGGTGCCGGTGTCGCCGGCCGACGTGGAGTTCGTCGCCGCGATGATCCCGCACCACGAGCAGGCGCTCGCCGTGGCGGCGCTGGCCCCCGGCCGTGCCGCCGACTCCGGCGTGCGGGCGATGGCCGAGCGCATCGCGGGCGTGCAGGGGCCCGAGGTGGCGGTGCTGCGGGCGTGGCTGGCGCGCCACGGGTCCGGGCACCCGGGGCACCCGGCGCACGCGGCCGTGCCCGGCATGGTCGCGGCGGAGCGGCTCGCCGAGCTCGCCGCGGCGTCCGGGCCGGCGTTCGACCGGCTCTTCGTCGCGACGATGATCGCGCACCACGAGGGTGCCCTGGCGATGGCCGCGCAGGTCCGGGCGTCGGGAACCGACCTGTTCGTCGCCGGGTTCGCCGACGACGTCGTGGCCACCCAGACCGCCGACATCGACCGCCTGCGCGGTCTGCCCCTGGTGGGTCTAACGCAGTAGCTCCGGCGTCGCCCAGTCCTTTCCGAGCACGTGGTGGTCCAGGAAGGCGATGACCGTCTCGTACCAGACCGCGGCGTTCTGCGGCGTGAGGATCCAGTGGTTCTCGTCGGGGAACACCAGGAACCGGTGGGGCAGGTGGTCCGGGTCGCCGTCGAAGCGGCTCACCAGGTCCCACCACAGCCGCAGCGCCTCCCCGACGGGCACGCGGTGGTCGCGGTCGCCGTGGATCACCAGCACGGGCGTGGAGATCGCGTCGGCGAACCGGTGCGGGCTGTGGGCCTCCGCCATCTCCGGGGTCATCTCACGACGCCAGTACCAGGGCGCGTCCGTCGTCGGGCCGAACTGGTCGAGCGCCCACAGGCTCGCGTGGGTGACGATCGCGGCGAAGCGGTCGGTGTGGCCGGCGATCCAGTTCGCCATGTAGCCGCCGAAGCTCCCGCCCATCGCGGCGGTGCGGTCGGCGTCGACGTCGTCGCGGGCGACCGCGGCGTCGGTGAGCGCCATGAGGTCGTTGTACGGGGCGCCGCCCCACTCGCCCCAGCCGCGGGCGACGAAGTCGAGCCCGTAGCCGGTGGACAGCGCCGGGTCGGGCAGCAGGACGGCGTACCCGCGCGCGGCCATCAGCCAGGGGTTCCAGCGCCACTGCCAGGCGTTCCAGCTGCCCAGGGGGCCACCGTGCACCCACAGCACGAGCGGCGCGGGCCCCTCGGCGTCGGGCAGGACCAGCCAGGCGCGCAGCGGCGTGCCGTCGGCGGCGGCGGCGTGCACCTCGGTGAGCGTGCCGGGCACCTCCGGTGCGGGTTCCGGCGCCGGGAGCAGGACCGGCTGCTGGTCGGGCGTGCGCGCGTCGAGGCGGACCGGCGCGGGCGGGGCGTCGACCGCGCTGCGCAGCGCGTAGACGTGCGCCCCGTCCGGCGACACCCGCACGTCGGTGTAGGCGCCGTGGTCGCCGGTGAGGCGGGTGACCGTGCCGTCCTCGATCCGGAAGACCGGCGCGCGGCCCCCGTCGTCGGCGGTGACGACGAGCGCGGCGCCGTCCGGGGTCCACCGCGCGCCGCCGGCCCACCGGTCCCAGCCCGGGGCGACGTCGACGGGCTCGTCACCGGCCAGTGGCACGACCACCAGGCGCATGTCGGTGGGGGTGTCGGGGGTGGAGAAGCGCTCGCGGACGCAGGCGACGCGCGTGCCGTCCGGGCTGAGGACGGGCGCGGAGAACTCGTGGCCGGGGTCGTCGGCGAGCACGCGCCGCTCGCCGGTGGCGACGTCGATGACGACCAGCGTCGAGCGGGTGCCGCCGCCGCGCAGCGGCACCGCCCACGTGCTGACGACATGCCTACCGTCCGGGGTGACGTCGTGGTCGCCCTCGACGAGCGCCGCCCCGGGCTCCGGGGTGAGGTCGATCCACCCGCCACCGGGCTCGGGCGCGGTGAGCAGGCGCGGGGCGTCCGGGCCGAGGTCGTGGTCCCAGAAGCGGACGGGGTGCGCGGCGTGCAGCACGCCGCTGACCTTCTTCTCCCGCCGCGCCCTGCGGCGGGCCTCGTCGTCCTCGCCGGAGGTGGAGCCGGGCAGCGTCATCGACGTCACGACGACGGTGCCGGCCTCGCGCGCGACGACGACCCCGCCCACGCCACCGGGCCGGGTGCCGACGACCTCGGCCTCGCCCGACGCGGGCAGCCGCCACAGCGCGGCGGGGGAGTCCGGCGGCTGCTCGGCGGCGCCGGGGTCCGGGCGGGCGGAGGTGAACAGCACGTCGCCGCCGGGGGTGAAGACGGCCCCGCCCTCGCCCTTCGCGCTGCGGGTCAGTCGCCGCGCGGGCCGCTCCCCGGCCGGGTCGACCTCCCAGAGCGCCGTGACGAACCGCGTGCGGTCGGGGCCGGGCGTCGCGGCCGAGACCACGAGGCGGGTGCCGTCGGGGGAGAGCGCGAGCCCGGACAGGCGCGGGAGGTCGAGGTAGTCCTGGAGGTCGTCGAACCGGCTGCTCATCAGTCCAGCCTGGCGCAGCGCCGGCGGACCGTCGACCTGGACCCCTACATAGGTTAGCCTCCGCTCAACTTCGCGAAAGGGATCAACGGTGCACACAACCAGCAAGCGCGTGATTCGGGCGGTCGCGGTCGTCGTGGTGGGGGCGGCGCTCGCCGCCTGCGGAGGTGCTCCGGCCGCGGCGCCCCCCGCGGCCGCCGAGCCCGCTGCGGAGGGCGACGGCGTCCTCACGATCTACTCCGGGCGCAACGAGGAGCTCGTCGGCCCGCTGATCGCCCAGCTGCAGACGGCGGTGGGCGTGCCGGTCGAGGTCCGCTACGGCAGCACCGGCGAGATGGCAGCGCAGCTGCTGGAGGAGGGAGCAGCGTCGCCTGCCGACCTGTTCTTCGCCCAGGACGCCGGGGCGCTCGGCGCCGTCTCCGGCGCCGGGCTGCTGGCCCCGATCCCCGCCGACGTGCTCGAGCCCGCGCTGGAGGACTACCGGGCCACCGACGGGACGTGGGTGGCCACCTCGGCACGGGCGCGGGTCGTCGCCTACAACACGGACCTGGTGCCGGCGGCCGACCTGCCCGCCTCGCTCGACGCCCTGCTCGACCCGCGGTGGGCCGGTCAGGTCGGCATCGCGCCGTCGAACGCGTCCTGGCTGTCGTTCGTGACCGGTCTGCGGCTGATCCGCGGCGAGGACGGGGCCCGGCAGTGGCTCACGGCCTTCGCCGCCACGAACCCGCAGAAGTTCGAGGGCAACGGCGCCGTCGTCGACGCCGTGGCGGCCGGCACCGTGCAGCTCGGCCTAGTCAACCACTACTACCTCTACCAGGACCTCGCCGAGGTCGACGCCGCCACGTACCCGGTGCGCAACCACTTCGTCGCCGACGACCCGCTGGGACTGGTCAACGTCGCCGGGGTGGGCGTGACGGCCGCCGCGGGCGACCCGGCCCCCGCGCTGGAGGCCGTGCGCTTCCTGCTGTCGGCGCCGGCGCAGCAGTACCTCGTCGACGAGACCGCCGAGTACCCCGTGATCGCCGGGATCACCCCGGCCCGCCAGGACGTCGACCTCGCGCCGCTGGAGTCGCTGTCCGCACCGGACGTCGAGCTGGCGGACCTGTCGTCGCTGGCCGAGACGGAGACGATGCTGCAGGAGGTCGGGCTGCTGTGACGGCGGTCGCGGAGCGCCCGGCGACCGCCACGGCCGGGCCCCCGCGCCGGTCGCGGCGGGGCCGGGCGCCCGCGCCGCTGCTCGTGTGGGGCGCCGTCGCCGGGGTCGTCGCGGTCGTGCCGGTGCTCTACCTCGTGCTGCGGGCACTGGAGCGCGGCCCGGGCCTGTTCCTGGACGTGCTCGGGCGTCCGCGGACCCTGGACCTGCTCGTCTCCAGCGTCCTGCTCGCCGCCGCGGTCACCGCGGTGTGCGTCGTCGTCGGGTCGCTCGCGGCCTGGCTCGTCGTCCGCACCGACCTGCCCGGGCGGCGGGTGCTCGCGGTGCTGTTCGCGCTGCCGCTGGCGGTGCCCTCCTACGTCGCCGGCTTCACCTGGATCTCGGAGTGGCCGGGGTCGGCCGGGTTCGCGGGCGCGTTCGGGGTGCTCGCGGCCGTCAGCTACCCCTACGTCTACCTGCCGGTGGCGGCGGCGCTGCGGGCCGCCGACGGCGGGCTGGAGGAGGTCGCTCGCTCGCTCGGGCACGGGCCGGCGCGGGTGCTGCTCGGGGTCACGCTGCGGCAGGCGTGGCCCGCCGCCACCGCGGGCGGGCTGCTCGTGGCGCTGTACGTGCTCAGCGACTTCGGTGCGGTGTCCCTGATGCGCTACGACACGTTCACGCTCGGGATCTACACGAGTTACCGCGGCACGTTCGACCGCACACCCGCCGCCGTGCTCGGCTGCGTGCTGGTGGCCCTGGCCGCGGTGGTCACCCTCGGCGAGGCCCGGGCGCGGGGCCGGGCCGCCCACCGGGTCGCCCGCGGCGCGGCCCGGCCCGCCGCCCCGGTGCGGCTGGGCCGGGCGCGGCTGCCCTGGCTCGGGTTCTCGGCCCTGGTCGTCGCCGTCTCGCTCGGCATCCCGGCGTGGAGCCTCACGCACTGGATGGTCGTCGGGTCGTCGCTGGGGCTGGACCTGCCCGATCTCGGGGCGGCCGCAGTGGTCACCCTGGAGGTCGCGGCGCTCGCGGCGCTGCTCACGACGGTGCTGGCGCTGCCGGTCGGGGTGCTCGCCGCCCGCTACCGCGGCCGGGCCACGGCCGCGCTGGAGGCCTCGACCTACGTCGCGCACGCGCTGCCCGGCATCACCGTGGGCCTCGCGCTGGTGTTCCTCGGGATCCGGCTGCTGCCCGGGATCTACCAGGAGACGCCGCTGCTCGTGCTCGCCTACGCGGTGCTGTTCCTGCCGCTGGCGGTCGGGTCGATCCGGGCGGCCGTCGCGGCCACCCCGGCGCGGCTGGAGGAGGTGTCGCGCTCGCTGGGCCACGGCCGGGTCGCGACGCTGGCCCGGGTGACGGTCCCGCTCGCCGCGCCCGGCGTGGCCGCGGGCGCGGCGCTGGTGTTCCTCACCGTGGCCAAGGAGCTGCCCGCGACGCTGCTGCTGCGGCCGACCGGCGACGACACGCTCGCCATCCGGCTGTGGACCCACACCGGTGCCGGCCAGTACGCCGCCGCCGCGCCCTATGCGATCCTGCTCGTCGTGCTCGCCGCCGTCCCCGTCCTGTTGCTCGACCGGGCCGTGCGGCGGTGACGCCGGCGCTGGTCGTCAGCGGGGCGCGGGCCTCCTACCCCGGCACCCCCGTGCTGCACGGGATCGACCTGACGGTGGCCGCGGGGGAACTGGTGGCCGTCCTGGGCGGGTCGGGCTGCGGCAAGACCACGCTGCTGCGCGCGATCGCCGGGTTCCACCCGCTCGACGACGGCACCGTCGAGCTCGCCGGGCGGCTGGTCGCCGGGCCCGGGGTCGACGTCGCGCCCGAGCGCCGCGGGGTGGGCCTGGTGCCCCAGGACGGGGCGCTGTTCGGACACCTCACCGTGGCCGGCAACGTCGGCTTCGGGCTGGATCGGGCGGGGCGCCGCTCCGGCCGTGTCGAGGAGGTGCTGGAGCTCGTCGGGTTGCCCGGGTACGGCCCGCGCCGCCCGGCCGAGCTGTCCGGGGGCCAGCAGCAGCGCGTCGCGCTGGCCCGCGCGCTCGCCCCGGCACCCGCACTGGTGCTGCTGGACGAGCCGTTCACCGCGCTCGACGCCGGGCTGCGCGCCGAGGTCCGCGAGCAGGTGTGCACGGCACTGCGCGCGGCGGGCGCCGCGGCCGTGCTCGTCACCCACGACCAGCAGGAGGCGCTCGGCGCGGCCGACCGCGTCGCTGTCCTCGCCGCGGGTCGGGTCGTGCAGGCCGGCGCACCGCACGAGCTGTACCGGGCCCCGGTCGACCTCGACGTCGGGACGTTCGTCGGCGAGGCCGTCGTGCTGGACGCGCAGGTGTGCGGCGGCCGGGCCGAGACCGCGCTGGGCCGCCTCGACGTCGACGGGCCGGACGGGCCGGGCCGGGTCCTGCTGCGCCCCGAGCAGCTCCGGCTGCGCGACGGCGCGGCCGCCACCGTGCGAGAGGTGATCTTCCACGGCCACGACTCGACGGTGCTCGTGGAGTACGGCGGCTCCGTCCTGCGCTGCCGCACCGCCGACGCCGAACTGCCCGCGGTGGGGCAGCGCGTCGCCGTCGAGGTGACCGGGCCGGTGCTGTTCTACCCGTCCTCAGGGGACGAGTAGCACCTTCCCGGTCGTGCGGCGGGCCTGCAGGTCCTCGTGGGCGGCGCGGGCGTCGGCGAGCGGGTGGCGGTGCCCGATGCGGACGTCGAGGGTGCCGTCGGCGACGGCGGCGTACACCGCCGCGGCCCGCGCCCGCAGCGCCTCGGGCGTGGCCACGTGGTGGAACAGGGTCGGCCGGGTGAGGAACAGCGAGCCGCCGCGGTTGAGCCGCTGCGGGTCGACCGGCGGCACCGGGCCGCTGGCCGCACCGAACAGCACGAGCATCCCGCGCAGGCGCAGGGAGTCGAGGCTGGCGTCGAAGGTGGCCGCACCGACGCCGTCGTAGGCCACGGCGACGCCGGTGCCACCGGTGAGGGCGCGCACGTCGCGCGCGAGGTCGTCGGTGCCGGTGTACCGGATCACCTCCGCCGCTCCCGCGCCCCGGGCCAGCTCCTCCTTCTCCGCCGTGGAGACGGTCGCGATCACCCGGGCCCCCTTCGCCGACGCGAGCTGGGTGAGCAGCAGCCCGACGCCGCCTGCCGCGGCGTGCACCAGCACGTCGTCACCGGGCTGCACGGGGTAGGTGTCGTGCACGAGGAAGTGCGCCGTCATGCCCTGGAGCAGGGCGCCGACCGCCACCTCGTCGGCGACGCCGTCGGGCACCGGGACCGCCTTGGCCGCCTCGACGACGACCAGCTCGGCGTAGCTGCCCAGCTGCTCGCACCACGCCACGCGGTCGCCGACGGCGACGCCGTCGACGCCCTCGCCCAGCGCCCGCACCCGCCCCGCGCCCTCCATCCCGGGCACGTAGGGCAGCGTCATCGGGTAGATGCCCGCGCGCTGGTAGGTGTCGATGAAGTTGACGCCCGCGGCCGCGACCTCGACGAGGATCTCGCCGGGCCCGGCGACCGGGTCGTCGAGCTCGGTCGGGATCAGGACGTCGGGCCCACCGGCCCCGGTGATCTGGATGGCGCGCACGGGCCGATCATGGCCCGGCGAGCGCCGGCTCCGCATCCCGGGTGGCGACGGCCGCGGTGCTGCGCTCGACCGTGGCGAACCACAGGGCCGCCGCGGCCGCCGTGACCAGCCCGGCGCCGAGGACGTGCAGCACGACCAGCACCTCCGGCACGCCGATCGCGTACTGGATCCCGCCGAGCGCACCCTGGGAGAGCACGACCACGAGCAGCACGCGGAAGCGGCGCACGACCGCCGCGGGCGCCCCGACGGCGTGCAGCGCGAACCCGAGGCCGACCAGGAGCCCGAGGTAGCCGAACAGGAGCTCCGCGTGCAGCTGCGCGGTGGCCTCGACGCCCAGGCCCAGCCGCGGCGTCGCGGAGTCGCCCGCGTGCGGGCCGGCCGCCGTGACCAGCGTGCCCGCCACGAGCAGCGCCGCGAGCACGCCCGAGCTGACCGCGACGAGCCCGCGGATCGCCCCCGGCACCAGCGGCAGCGCGGGCCCGTCGCCCTCGCCCGCGGCCCGCACCAGTCCGGCGGAGAGCCACACGAGCACCGCCGACACCATGAAGTGCAGCGACACCCCGCCCCAGGCCAGGTCGGTGAGCACGGTGATCCCGCCGATCACGGCCTGCGCGACGATCCCGGCCGGCATCACGGCGGCCAGCAGCGTCAGCCGGCGGCGCCGCGGGCGCGTGCCGAGCGCGGCGAGCAGCACCAGCGCGGCGATGACCACCAGCACGAACGTCAGCATCCGGTTGCCGAACTCGACCCACTGGTGCAGCGGGGCCACGTCGGCGTGCGAGACCGGCACCATGCTGCCGGGGAAGCACTCCGGCCAGCCCGGGCAGCCGAGCCCCGAGCCGGTGACCCGCACGGTCACCCCGGTCACCATGATCCCGACCTGCGCCACCAGGTTCGCCACGGCGAGGCGGCGCACGGTGGTGGGGGAGGTGACGGGGAGGCGGTCGAGAACGCTCACCCCACGATCGTAGGCGCGGGCCGGCACGGCCACCCGTCGCGGCCACCCCGTCGCGGCCGCACGGGCCGTGGTGCGTCGCACACGCTGCAGCACCTGCGACGAGCCGGAGCCTGTGCGATGGCGGATTCAGGCGCGGAACGTGCGCCTCAGCCGCGTGGCCGTCACGTCGAACGGGTCGAGGTCGGCCCAGCACCACCGCACCGCGCCCGGGCCCTCGCCGCGCATCGCGTCCTCGCGCCGCTTCTCCGCGTACACGACGTCGCCGGAGGTGCGGCCGGCCGGCACGACCCCCGTCGCCGTCCGGACCGCCCACTGCAGCACCGGCTCGGGAAGGCCCGCGCGCAGCATCGCGACGCGGCCGCGCGACTCCCCGACGCTCTCGGCGCCCCACCGGGCGAAACCCGGCGCGCGACGGGCGGCGGGCACGCCCGGGCGTCCGCGCGCCGCGTCGAGCGCCTCGTCCAGCTCGGCCCGCGTGACGAGCTCGCGCCACAGCGCCGCGTCCGCCACGACCACCGCCTGCTCGAACCCGAGGTGGCGCCCCACGTCGGCGAGCGTCCGGGCCAGCGAGGTGACGGCGACGCCGTCGACCCACGTGATCTCCCACGGCTCCAGCGGCGCGGCGTGGACGTGCAGGTCAGCGGTGCACCGGGCCCCCGAGCGGCGGCTGCGGGTCAGCTGCACCCGGCGCAGGGGGCCGCCCCACACCGGGCGACCGGGCAGCGCGCCCGGCCGGGCGCAGGCGCCGCGGCGGACGCGGCACAGCTCCCCGCGCCGTCGCCGGGCCCGGATCTCGGTGTCGTCGAACCCGTGGGCGAGCAGCTCGCGCCGGGTGAGCAGCCGCGCGTCGTCGATGTCCATGCGACGACGATGCCGGGGAAGGAGGCCGCGCCGGAGCCGAACGGCGAAGGTGGTGGACAGCCCGAGTGCTGTCGCACAGGTTCGGGCCGCTCGCACGTGCTGCAGCCCGTGCGACGAGCCACCAGCCGTGCGACGGCGGTCGCGGCTCAGCGCAGCTTCACCACGCGCGTCGCGAGCAGGCCCGCACCCACCGTCCACGCCACCAGCACCAGGACCGGGACGAGGGCCGGGGGTGCGCCCGTGGTCAGCACCGTGCGCAGGCTCTCGGCCAGCGCGCCCGACGGCAGCACCGAGGCCACGGCGGCGAGCGGGCCGGGGAGCTGGGAGAGCGGGATCACGATGCCGCCCGCGAGCAGCAGGACGAACCACACGACGTTGGCGACGGCGAGGGTCACCTCGGCGCGCAGCGTGCCGCCCAGCAGGATGCCGAGCGCGCCGAACGCGGCCGACCCGAGCAGCACCAGCAGCACGCCCCAGGCCAGACCGGCCGCGGCGGGTCGCCAGCCCAGGAGCGCGGCGAGGGCGCCGAGCACCACCATCTGGATGACGACAACCCCCAGCACCGCGACGAGCCGGCCCACGACGAGCAGCCAGCGGGGGAGCGCGGTGGCGGCGAGGCGGCGGATCACGCCGTAGCGGCGGTCGAAGCCGAAGGCGATCGCCTGCCCGGTGAACGCCGTCGACATCACCGCGAGCGCCAGCACCCCCGGCGTCACGGCGTCGACGCGCGGCTCGGGCAGCGGCACGAGCGCGAGCAGCGTCAGCCCGACCAGCAGCACGACGGGGATGAGCAGCGTCAGCAGCACCTGCTCGCCGTTGCGCAGCGCGAGTCGCAGCTCGGTGCCGGCCTGCGCGGCGAGCATCCGCCCGGGCGAGCCGGCGCCGGGGCGCGGGGTGAACGTGCCGGGCACGAACGCGCCCTGCGGCGAGGAGTACATCGAGGACGTCATGCGCGCAGCTCCCGTCCGGTCAGTTCGAGGAACACGTCCTCCAGGCTGCGCCGCGCCACCTGCACGTCGTCGGCCAGCGCGCCCTGCTCGGCGCACCACGAGGTGATCACGGACAGCACCGCGGGGTTGATCCGGCCCTGCACGAGGTAGCGCCCGGCGATGGGCTCGGCCGCACCGTAGCCCTCGGGCAGGGCGGTGCGCAGGCCGTCGAGGTCCATCCCGGGGCGGGCCCGGAACCGCAGCTCCTGCTGCTCACCCGCGGTCAGGGCGGCGGGCGTGCCGTGGGCGACGACGCGGCCGTGGTCGACGATCACGACGTCGTCGGCCAGTGCCTCCGCCTCCTCCATGAGGTGCGTGGTGAGCAGCACGGCGACGCCGTCGCGGCGCAGCGCGGAGATGAGGTCCCAGACCAGGCGGCGGCCCTGGGGGTCCATGCCGGCGGTCGGCTCGTCGAGGAACACCAGCTCCGGACGCCCGACGACGGCGCACGCGAGCGCGAGGCGCTGCTGCTGCCCGCCGGACAGGCGCTTGTAGGGGGTGCGGCCGCAGGCGTCGAGCCCCAGCACACCCGAGAGCCAGGCAACGTCGAGCGGGTGCGCCGCGCAGGCCGCGACGACCCGCAGCATCTCCCCGGCGTGCACCCCGGGGTACGCGCCGCCGCCCTGCGGCATGACGCCGATCCGGGCGCGCAGGGCGTCGGGAGCGCCGGCGGGGTCGACGCCCAGCACGCGCACCTCGCCCGCGTCGGCCCGGGTGAACCCCGTGCACACCTCGACGGTGGTGGTCTTGCCCGCTCCGTTGGGCCCCAGCAGGGCCAGCACGGACGACGGCGCGAGCTCGAGGTCGAGCCCGTCGACCGCGGTGCTCCGGCCGTAGCGCTTGACCAGGCCACGCACGGACACGGCGGGTTGCGAGCTCACACGGTGAGTCTAGAGAGGTGCCCCCCGGTCCTCCTTCGGGCGACCCGCCGGGACGTGCCCGGGCCAGGCGTCGACGTCGACGCCGGTGCGCCCGACGAGGCTGCGTCGCACCACCAGCAGCGTCAGGGCGATCACCAGCAGCCCGGCGATGATGGACATCGGGAGCTGGTAGGCGCGGAAGTTGAAGTCGGCGCCCGTGGGCGGCACGACGATCGCGAGGATCCCGGAGATGACGAGCATCGCCCGGCGGGCCTTGGGCATCGCCTTCGTGGCGGCCAGCGGGATCACGGCCCACAGCAGGTACCAGGGGTGCACGATCGGGCTGAGCACGACGACCGCCGCCATCCCGGCGGCCATCCCGGTGATCGCGTCGAGGCGCCCGCGCAGCACGGCGAGCATCAGCCAGCCGGCCAGCAGCGCCGCGGCGACGAGCCCGGCGGTACGGGTCAGCCCGAGCACGGCGTCGGTGTGGTCTCCCAGGCCGCCCAGGATGATGCCGACCTGCCCGCCCAGCAGCCCGAGGTCGGTGGAGATCGACAGCCAGCTGCGGATGAGGCTGGGCGCGTCGAGGGCGTCGAGCCAGGCCAGCCCGAGACCGGTGCCGATCCCGAACGCCGCGTAGACCGCCACGGCGATGCCGGTGTGGAGGGCCGTGGCGACGGCGACGTCGCGCACCCGCCCGCCGCGCCGGCGCGCCCACTCGATGCCCAGGAACCCCAGCGCGAGCAGCGCCGGGAGCTTGACCGCCGAGGCCAGCACGATCAGCACCCCGCCGGCCAGCAGATGGGGGTCCCACCAGCGGTCGCCGGCACGCAGGCCCACCTCGAACCCGACGAGCATGAGCCCGACCATGAGCGACTCGTTGTGCATGCCGCTGATCAGGTGGAACAGCACGAGCGGGTTGGCCGCGCCGAGCCACATCGCCAGGCCGACGTCGAGCCCGCAGCGCCGCGCCAGCTTGGGCAGCACCCACACGATCATCGCGACGCCGAGCAGCGCCAGCGCCCGGTGCGCGAACACCCCGGCCACGATGTCGTTGCCGGTGAGCGCGGTGATGCCGCGGCCGAGGACGAGGAAGAACGGGCCGTACGGGGCCCCGGTGTCGCGCCAGATCGTGGGGATGGAGCGCACCAGGGGGTCGTCGACACCGAACGCCTCGGCCGGGCCCAGGGTGTACGGGTCGAGCCCGCGGGCCAGCGTGGCGCTCTGGGCGAGGTAGCTGTAGACGTCGCGGGAGAACAGCGGCGGGGCCAGGGCCAGCGGGATCGCCCACAGCACGGCCGTGCGCGCGAGCTGGCGGCGGTCCGGTGCCGGGACCACGGCGCCGTTCTCGCGCAGCATCTTGCCGATCCACAGCCAGGCCAGCACGACCATGCCGATCCCGGCGTAGGTGACGGCGATGGCGACGGTGGCGTTGCGGCTGGGCAGGCTGAGCACCCGGATGCCGAACAGCGGGTTCGGGACGGGCAGCGCGCCGGACCCCAGCGCCCCGCCCGCCATGAGCAGCGAGCCGACCAGGCCGAGCAGCCGGGCGGTGCGGCTGGGGTCGCGCGCGGGGGCCGCAGGCGGACCGCCGGGTGCGATCGTGGTGTCCACCCCCGGTGCGGTCATGGCCGGAGCGTATCGAGGGGGTCCGGGAGTGAAGCGCCTCACCCGTGGAGGGGGTGCCTTTGCCGTCTCGCGGTATATACGCAACACTGGTGTTGTGAAAAGCACCGGAACGCCCCTCGACGGGCACCTGCCCGCAGACGGGCGAACCCGGGAGTCCGTCGCGCGCCTGCTGATGGAGCAGGGCCCGATCGTCGCCGCGGACGTCGCGGCTCGTCTGGGCCTGTCCTCCCCGGCGGTGCGCCGGCACCTCGACGCGCTGATCGCCGACGGCGAGGCCGAGGTCCGCGACGCCCCCCGCCGGGGCCCGCGCGGCCGCGGCCGTCCGGCACGGGAGTACCTGCTCACCGACTCCGGCCGGGCGCGGTTCGGGCACGGCTACGACGACCTCGCGGTCGCCGCGCTGCGCTACCTGGTCGAGCACGGCGGTCCCGACGCGGTCGAGGGCTTCGCGCAGAGCCGCGTCGAGCAGCTGCTCGGCGACGGCGTCGCGAAGGTCGAGGCGGCCCACGGCTCCGGCGCGCGGGTCCAGGCTCTGGCCGACGTGCTCACGGCGCGGGGCTACGCCGCACAGGCCCGCGACGGCGGGCACGGCGTGCAGCTGTGCCAGCACCACTGCCCGGTCGCCCACGTGGCGGCCGAGTTCCCGGCGCTGTGCGAGGCCGAGACCCACGCCTTCGCCGAGCTGCTGGGCACCCACGTGCAGCGGCTCGCCACCATCGCGCGCGGCGACTCCGCGTGCACCACGCACATCCCGCTGGACCTTCCCGAGGTCCGGCGGATGAACACCACCACGACTCCGGGGCGGCGCCCCGGGGCAACGATCCCGAGAGGGAGGCAGTCCGAATGACGACCGCTCCTGAAGCACTCACCCAGGAGGAGACGCTCGCGACGCTCGGCCGCTACGACTTCGGCTGGGCCGACCCGGACGCCGCCGGCGCCACGGCCCGTCGCGGTCTGTCCGCGGACGTCGTCGCCGACATCTCCGCGCTGAAGTCCGAGCCGCAGTGGATGCTCGACTTCCGCCTCAAGGCCCTCGACATGTTCGAGAAGAAGCCGATGCCGCGCTGGGGCTCCGACCTCTCGGGCATCGACTTCGACAACATCAAGTACTTCGTGCGCTCGTCGGAGAAGCAGGCCGCCACCTGGG
Source organism: Pseudonocardia oceani (assembly GCF_019263585.2). Lineage (GTDB taxonomy): Bacteria > Actinomycetota > Actinomycetes > Mycobacteriales > Pseudonocardiaceae > Pseudonocardia > Pseudonocardia oceani. The sequence goes on along the minus strand of NZ_JADQDF010000001.1, from coordinate 6,361,902 downwards.
ACGACCTGCCCGCCGACATCAAGAACACCTACGACAAGCTGGGCATCCCCGAGGCCGAGAAGGCCCGCCTGGTGTCCGGTGTCGCGGCGCAGTACGAGTCCGAGGTCGTCTACCACTCGATCCGCGAGGACCTCGAGGAGCAGGGCGTCATCTTCCTCGACACCGACACGGCACTGAAGGAGCACCCGGAGATGTTCCGGGAGTACTTCGGCTCGGTGATCCCGTCGGGTGACAACAAGTTCTCCGCGCTGAACTCCGCGGTGTGGTCGGGCGGCTCGTTCATCTACGTCCCGCCGGGCGTGCACGTCGACATCCCGCTGCAGGCCTACTTCCGGATCAACACCGAGAACATGGGCCAGTTCGAGCGCACGCTGATCATCGTCGACGAAGGTGCCTACGTGCACTACGTCGAGGGCTGCACGGCGCCGATCTACAGCTCCGACTCGCTGCACTCCGCGGTCGTCGAGATCATCGTGAAGAAGGGCGGCCGCTGCCGCTACACGACGATCCAGAACTGGTCGAACAACGTCTACAACCTGGTCACCAAGCGGGCCAAGGCCGAGGCCGGCGCCACCATGGAGTGGGTCGACGGCAACCTGGGCTCCAAGGTCACCATGAAGTACCCGGCCGTCATGCTGATGGGCGAGTACGCCAAGGGCGAGGTCCTCTCGATCGCGTTCGCGGGCGAGGGCCAGCACCAGGACGCCGGCGCGAAGATGACGCACCTGGCGCCGCACACGTCGTCGACGATCATCTCGAAGTCGGTCGCGCGCGGCGGCGGTCGCACCTCCTACCGCGGGCTCGTCCGGGTCAACCCGAACGCGCACCACTCGCGGTCCACGGTGAAGTGCGACGCGCTGCTCGTCGACACGATCAGCCGGTCCGACACCTACCCCTACGTCGACGTCCGCAACGACGACGTCTCGATGGGGCACGAGGCCACGGTCTCGAAGGTCAGCGAGGACCAGCTGTTCTACCTGATGAGCCGCGGGCTCACCGAGGACGAGGCCATGGCCATGGTCGTGCGCGGGTTCGTCGAGCCCATCGCGCGCGAGCTGCCCATGGAGTACGCACTGGAACTCAACCGGCTCATCGAGCTGCAGATGGAGGGCAGTGTTGGATGAGTGAGGGTCGGATGACTGAGACGATTGCCGGCCTGGCCCCCGAGCTGGCCGGCGCCAAGAAGGGCATGGGCTCCAAGCCCCTGGCCAGCGCGAGCGAGCGCTTCACCTCCTACGACGTGGCGGCCTTCGAGGTCCCCAGCGGTCGTGAGGAGAACTGGCGGTTCACGCCGAAGCGCCGCCTGCGCGGGCTGTGGGAGACGACGGAGTTCACGGCCGCGCCCGAGGTCGTCGTCGGCGGCGGCGCCTCGGTCGAGACGGTCGGCCGCGACGACGCGCGCATCGGCGAGGGCGGCATCCCCGCCGACCGCATCGCCGCGGCGGCCTGGTCGGGCTTCGACCGCGCCACCGTCGTCACGCTCGACGGCACCCCCGAGCCGGTCACCGTCACGGTGACCGGGCCCGGGGAGGGCGTCGTGGCCGCGGGCCACGTGCAGATCCGCACCACGCCGCACACGGTCGCCACGGTCGTCGTCGTCAACCGGGGCTCGGGCACGCTGGCCGACAACCTCGAGGTCGTCGTGGCCGACGGGTCGACGCTGCACCTGGTGGTCACCGAGGAGTGGGCCGACGACGCCGTGCACGCGGGGTCCCACCACTTCTCGGTCGGCCGCGACGCCACCCTGCGCGCCGTCGCGGTGCAGCTGGGCGGCGACCTCGTGCGCATCGTGTCCACGGTCAACTACCGCGGCCCCGGCGGCGACGCCGAGCTGCTGGGCCTGGGCTACGCCGACGCCGAGCAGCACCTCGAGCAGCGCCTGCTCGTCGACCACGGCGTCTCCCACTGCCGCAGCAACGTGCTCTACAAGAACGCGCTGCAGGGCACGGGCGCGCACACCGTCTGGATCGGCGACGTGCTGATCCGCGCGGCCGCCGAGAGCACCGAGACGTTCGAGTTCAACCGCAACCTCGTGCTCACCCCCGGCGCCCGCGCCGACTCGGTGCCGAACCTGGAGATCGAGACCGGCGAGATCGTCAGCGCCGGCCACGCCAGTGCCACGGGCCGCTTCGACGACGAGCAGCTGTTCTACCTGCAGAGCCGCGGCATCCCCGAGGACGCGGCCCGCCGGCTCGTCGTCCGCGGCTTCTTCGGCGAGATCCTGTCCAAGATCACCCTCCCGGACCTGCGTGAGCGGCTCGAAGCCCTCGTCGAGGCCGAGCTCGCCGTCACCGGCGTCTGACACCACCACCACGGAGCACACTCACATGTCCACCTTGGAGATCAAGGACCTGCACGTCTCGATCGCGGTCGACGGCGGCACCAAGGAGATCCTCACGGGGGTCGACCTGACGATCCGCGCGGGCGAGACCCACGCGATCATGGGCCCCAACGGCTCGGGCAAGTCGACCCTCGCGTACGCGATCGCCGGCCACCCCAAGTACGAGGTCACCTCGGGCGAGATCCTGCTCGACGGCGCCGACGTGCTGGCGATGACCGTCGACGAGCGCGCCCGCGCCGGCCTGTTCCTCGCCATGCAGTACCCGGTCGAGGTCCCCGGCGTGTCCACGGCCAACTTCCTGCGCTCCGCGGCCACCGCGGTCCGCGGCGAGGCGCCGAAGCTGCGCACGTGGGTCAAGGAGGTCAAGACCGCCATGGCCGACCTCGAGATCGACGCGGCCTTCGCCGAGCGCAACGTCAACGAGGGCTTCTCCGGCGGTGAGAAGAAGCGCCAGGAGGTGCTCCAGCTCTCGCTGCTCAAGCCGAAGTTCGCGGTGCTCGACGAGACCGACTCCGGCCTCGACGTCGACGCCCTGCGCGTCGTCTCCGCGGGCGTCAACCGCTACCGCGAGGGCGGCGAGACCGGCGTCCTGCTGATCACGCACTACACGCGCATCCTGCAGCACATCCGCCCCGATGTCGTGCACGTCTTCGCCGGGGGCAAGGTCGTCGAGTCCGGCGGCCCCGAGCTCGCCGACGAGCTGGAGAAGAACGGGTACGTGCGCTTCACCCAGCCGGCGTCGGTCTGACGGGCGACGGTCTGATGGACGTCACGAAGATCCGGGCGGACTTCCCGATCCTCGCGCGCACCGTGCGCGGGGGTCGGCCGCTGGTCTACCTCGACTCGGGGGCCACCGCGCAGCGCCCGCGCCAGGTGCTCGACGCCGAGCGCAGCTTCCTGGAGCAGCACAACGCGGCGGTGCACCGCGGTGCGCACCAGCTCGCCGAGGAGGCCACCGACGCCTACGAGTCGGCCCGCGCGCGGATCGCCGCGTTCGTCGGTGCCGATCCGGGCGAGGTCGTCTTCGTCAAGAACGCCACCGAGGGCATCAACCTCGTGGCGTACGCCCTGTCCAACGCGTCTGCGGGGTGCAACGCCGCGGGCTTCCCGGGCGCGGAGCGCTTCGAGATCGGGCCGGGCGACGAGATCGTCGTCACCGACCTCGAGCACCACGCCAACCTGGTGCCCTGGCAGGAGCTGTGCCGGCGCACCGGTGCCGTCCTCAAGTGGTTCCGGGTCGGCGACGACGGCCGGCTCGACCTCGGCAGTGGTTCCGACGGTGGGGACCCGATCACCGAGCGCACGAAGATCGTCGCGTTCGCGCACCAGTCCAACGTGCTCGGCACGGTCCTGCCGGTGGCGGAGCTGTCGCGCCGCGCGCGGGCGGTCGGCGCGCTGGTCCTGCTCGACGCCTGCCAGTCGGTGCCGCACATGCCGGTCAACCTCACCGAGCTCGACGTCGACTTCGCGGTGTTCTCCGGGCACAAGATGCTCGGGCCGTCCGGGGTCGGCGTGCTCTACGGCCGCGCGGAGCTGCTCGCGGCCATGCCCCCGTTCCTCACGGGCGGGTCGATGATCGAGATGGTGCGGATGGAGGGGTCGACCTACGCCCCGCCGCCGCAGCGCTTCGAGGCCGGGGTGCCGATGACGTCGCAGGCCGTGGGCCTCGCGGCGGCCGTCGACTACCTCACCGAGATCGGCATGGACGCCGTGCACGCGCACGAGCAGGAGCTCACGGCGCTGGCGATCGACGGGCTGTCGGCGATCCCCGGCGTCCGGGTGATCGGCCCGGCCACCACCGACGACCGCGGCGGAGCCGTCGCGTTCGTCGTCGACGGCGTGCACGCGCACGACGTCGGCCAGGTCCTCGACGACCGCGGCGTCGCGATCCGCGTGGGCCACCACTGCGCGTGGCCCCTGCACCGCCGCTTCGGCGTGGCCGCCACGGCCCGCGCGTCGTTCCACGTCTACAACACCCCCGAGGAGGTCACCGCGCTGGTCGACGGCGTGCGGGCCGCCCGGGAGTTCTTCGGAGTGGCCTGAGATGCAGCTGGAGCAGATGTACCAGGAGATCATCCTGGACCACTACCGCACGCCGCACGGCGCCGGACTGCGCGAGCCGTTCGACGCCGAGTCGTTCCAGATCAACCCGACCTGCGGCGACGAGATCACGCTGCGCGTGAAGCTCGACGGCGACACGGTCACGGAGGTCTCGCACGACACGCTGGGGTGCTCGATCAGCCAGGCGTCGGCGTCGGTGCTCACCGACCTCGTCGTGGGGCGGTCGGTGGGCGACTCGATGAAGATCCTGCAGGCGTTCCAGGAGATGACGCAGGGGCGCGGCAAGGTCGAGCCCGACGAGGACGTCCTCGGTGACGGCGTCGCGTTCGCCGGCGTCGCGAAGTACCCGGCGCGCGTCAAGTGCGCGCTGCTGGGCTGGATGGCGTTCAAGGACGCCGTCGTCCGCACGGAAGGGGAGAAAGCGTGAGCGAGACCGACGAGACCGTCGTCCGGGGTGCCGCCGGCATGCCCGAGCCGCCCGCGCCCGCCGCGGGCCCGTCGATCGACGACCTCGAGGAGGCCATGCGCGACGTGGTCGACCCCGAGCTCGGGATCAACGTCGTCGACCTGGGCCTGGTGTACGGCATCCAGGCCGTCGACGGCGTGGCCACGATCGACATGACGCTGACGAGCGCGGCCTGCCCGCTGACCGACGTCATCGAGGAGCAGACCCGCTCCGCGCTGACCGGTGGCGGCCAGGGCGGCCTGGTCGACGACATCAAGATCAACTGGGTCTGGATGCCGCCGTGGGGCCCGGACAAGATCACCGAGGACGGCCGCGAGCAGCTGCGCGCCCTCGGCTTCCGCGTCTGATCCGCGTCTGAGGTGAGCCGGGCGCACGGGACTGCGGTGTCGGGCGTGCGGCTGGGGGCGATGCTCCGGCGGGAGGTCCCGCCGGAGCACACGGCCGCCTACGCGCGCGGCGTGGAGGCGCTGGGTCTCGACGAGCTGTGGCTCGTCGAGGACTGCTTCTACGCCGGCGCGGTCGCCGCGGGAGGGGTCGCGCTCGCCTCGACCGAGCGGATCGAGGTCGGCCTGGGCGTCCTGCCCGCCGTGTTCCGCAACCCGGCCGCCACCGCGCTGGAGGTGGCCGCACTGGCCCGCATGTTCCCCGGGCGGCTGCGCCCGGGGCTGGGCCACGGCGTCACGGAGTGGGTGCAGCAGATCGGTGCCTTCCCTGCGTCGCAGCTCGCGGCGCTGGAGGAGACCACGGCCGCGCTGCGGGCGCTGCTGCGCGGCGAGCGGGTCACCGTCGACGGGCGTCACGTGCTTCTCGACGACGTCGTCCTGGCGTTCCCGCCGCCCGTCGTGCCGCCGGTGGCCACCGGGGTGCGCGGGCCGCGGTCGCTGCGGGTGTCGGGGCGGGTCGCCGACGGCACGGTGCTGACCGAGCTGTCCGTCCCGTCCTACGTCCGGTGGGCGCGGGAGCGGATCGACGAGGGCCGCGCCGAGGCCGGCCGCACCGACCCGCACCACCTCACCGTCTACGCCTACGCCGCGCCCGACCGCGCGTCCCTGCTCCCGCTCGTCGCCGACGGCCTGCGCGACGGTGGGGCGTCGGGGCAGTGGGGACAGCTGGCCGGTCCGATCGCGGCGTGGTGCGGGGCCGGCGGGTCGGGGGACCTGCCCGACGCGTGGCTCGACGACCTGACGGTGTCGGGGGAGGATGCCGCCCGTTCGCTCGAAGCGCTGGTGGAGGCCGGGGCCGACTCGGTGGTGCTGATCCCGGCGGCGGAGGACCCGGACGAGGCGCTGGCGGAGTTGGCGGCCCTGCGGTCGCAGTTGCGCTGATCCCGGTAGCAGTGGCGGGGCACTCGTGGGTCCGCGGAACGCGGTCTGCCGAAGCCTGCACCCGCGGCGGCGGCGATTCCGCGTTCCGCGGAACGCGACCGCGCAGGTGCTGCTCCCGTTCGGCGGCCGCGAACGCCGCAGCCCTGCATGCGCGGTGCAGGGAGGGAGCGTTCCGCGGAACGCACCGCGCCGGTGGCCCACCCACCAGGGGCCACCGGCGCAGCGCGGGGGCGATCAGGGCTGGACCGCGTTCGCCCGGATCACGTCGGCGTAGAACAGCGCGCTGTCCTTGACCGTGCGCTCCTGGGTGTCGTAGTCGACGTGCACGATCCCGAAGCGCTTGCCGTACCCCCAGGCCCACTCGAAGTTGTCGAGCAGCGACCACACGCAGTAGCCGATCACCGGCGCCCCCGCGGCGATGGCGGCGTGCACGGCGGCGATGTGGGTGCGCAGGTACTCGCGGCGGTCCGGGTCGGCGACGCGGCCGTCGGCCCCCACGACGTCGGGGAAGGCGGCCCCGTTCTCGGTGACCATCAGATCCAGACCCGGGTGCTCGCGCGCCATCCGGACCAGCAGCTCGGTCATGCCGCGGGGGTCGATGCCCCAGCCCATGTCGGTCTTGCGGCCCGGGCGGCGCGGGAACTCGACGTCCTCGCACGCGATCCACGGGCTCGCCGCCCCGTCCCCGTGGCCGTCGGCGTACTCCTTGGGCCGCTCGCGCGTCCAGTGCCGCACGACGGTGGGGGAGTAGTAGTTGACGCCGAGCACGTCGACGCCCCCCGCCACGATGACCTCGAGGTCGCCGGGCCGGATGAACCCCCAGTCGGTGACGCCCGCGGTGTCGACGAGGACGTCGGAGGGGTAGGTGCCGTGCAGGAGGGGGTCGAGGAAGACCCGGTTCTGCAGGCCGTCGACGCGGCGGGCGGCGTCGACGTCGCGGGCCGAGGTGGTCTCCGGCCGCACCCACACCAGGTTGAGGCTGATCGACACCCGCGCGTCGGGCACGGCACGGCGGACCGCGGCCGCGCCGAGGCCGTGGGCCAGGTTGAGGTGGTGCACCGCGGCGAGCGCGGCGACGTCCTCGGTCCGGCCCGGCGCGTGGACCCCGCTGGCGTAGCCGAGGTAGGCGGTGCACCACGGCTCGTTGAGCGTGATGAACAGCCGCACGCGGTCACCCAGCGCGGCGGCCACGACCCCGGCGTACTCGCCGAAGCGCTCCGCCGTGCTGCGCGTCGCCCAGCCGCCCGCGTCCTCCAGGGCCTGCGGCAGGTCCCAGTGGTAGAGCGTGACGGCCGGGGTGATGCCCGCGGCCAGCAGCGCGTCGACCAGGTCGGAGTAGAACGCCAGCCCCTCCGGATTGACCGGCCCGAGCCCGTCGGCGGTGACCTGCGGCGTGATCCGCGACCACGACACCGAGAACCGGTAGGACGTGAGGCCCAGCCGCTTCATCAGCGCGACGTCGTCGCGGAAGCGGTGGTAGTGGTCGTCGGCGACGTCCCCGGTGTCGCCGCCCGCGATCCGGCCGGGCGTGTGGGCGTAGGTGTCCCAGATCGACGGGGTGCGCCCGCCCTCCGCGACGGCGCCCTCGATCTGGTACGCCGCGGTGGCCGAGCCCCAGAGGAACCCGGGCGGGAACGTGAGCGGCAGGGTCGTGGGCTGCGCTTGCGTGGTGGGCTGGGCTTGCGTGGTGGGCTGGGCTTGCGTGGTGGTCACACCGGTCATCCCTTCACGGCGCCGGCGATGATGCCGCCGACGATCTGACGGCCCAGCAGCAGGAAGACCACGATCACCGGCAGCGTCCCGACGAGCGTGCCCGCCATGATCACCGAGGTGTCCGGGACGTACCCGCTGCCGAGGTTGTTGAGGGCCACCTGCACGGTGGGGTTGGAGGAGTTGAGCGTGATGACGGGCCAGAAGAAGTCGTTCCAGGCCGTCATGAACGTGAGCATCGCGAGCACCGCCATGCCTGGGCGGGCGATCGGCAGGACGATCGACCAGAAGGTCCGCAGCGACGTGGCGCCGTCGACCTTGGCCGCGTCCAGCAGCTCGTCGGGCAGCGTCTGGATCAGGTACTGGCGCATGAAGAACACGCCGAACGCGGCTACCAGCGACGGCAGGATCACCGAGCTGAGCTCGCCCGCCAGGCCGAGGTCGGCCATGAGCGCGTAGAGCGGCACGACCCCCAGGCTCGGCGGGATCATCATCGTGCCGAGCGCGACCGCGAACAGCACCCCGCGGCCGCGGAAGCGCATCTTGGCGAACGCGAACCCGGCGAGCGTGCACAGCAGGACCGTGCTGACGGTGATGACGCCCGAGACGATCGTCGAGTTCATCAGGGCCAGCCCGATGTCCTGCGACTCGATCGCCTTGACGACGTTGGACCACAGGTCCGGGCCCGGCAGCAGCGGCGGTGGGGTCTGGTTCATCTCCGCCATCGGCCGGCTGGCCGCGACGATCATGTAGTAGAAGGGGACGAGGAAGACGAACGCGGTGAGCGCGAGCAGGACGTAGGTGAGTCCGCCCGCGGAGTCGTTGCGCCGCAGCCGCCTGCGCGAGGACGCGGGCGGCACGACGGTCACCGGCGGGCGTTCGAGGGTGGCGGTCACGTCCGCCTCCGCTTCGTGATCGCGGTGTTGACCAGCACCAGCACGATGATCACCAGGAACGTCACCCAGGCGACGGTGGCGGCGCGGCCGAGGCTGCCGTAGGTCCAGCCCTGCTGGTACATGAACAGGCCCAGCGTCTGGTACTGGCCCAGCGCCCCGCCGTCGGGCTGGCCGCCGCCGAAGATCAGCGGCTCGCCGAAGAGCTGGCTCGCGCCGATCGTCGAGACGACGACGGTGAACAGGATCGTCGGGCGCAGCCCGGGCAGCGTGACGTGGCGGAACTGCTGCCAGCGGCTGGCCCCGTCGAGCGCGGCGGCCTCGTAGAGGTCCTGGCTGATCGACTGCATGCCGGCCAGGTAGATCAGCGCGTTGTAGCCCGTCCAGCGCCAGATGACGATGACCGAGATGGCGAGCTGCGCGGTCCAGTCGCCGTTGCGCCAGTCGACCGCGTCGACCCCGATGACACCGAGCAGCCAGTTGACGGCGCCCGCGTCACGACCGAACAGCTGGGCGAAGACCAGCGCCGCGGCCGCCACCGAGGTGGCGTAAGGCATGATCATCGCGACGCGGAAGAACGTGCGGCCCCGCATCCGGTAGTTCAGCAGGTGCGCGAGGCCCAGGGCGATCATGAGCTGCGGCACCGTCGAGAGGACGCCGATGGTGAAGGTCTTCCACAGCGAGTTGTAGAAGTCGGGGTTGGAGAACAGCCAGACGTAGTTGTCCAGGCCCAGCCAGTCCATCTCGGAGCCGAGCTTGTAGGAGTGCAGGCTGATCCAGGCCGTGTAGATCAGCGGGAACAGGCCGAACGCGGCGAAGAGCAGGAAGAACGGGGCCACGTAGACATACGGCGCGGTGCGCTCCTCGGCCTGGAACAGCCGGGTGCGCCAGGAGCGGCGTGGGGTCCCGGACCCCGGGGGCGGCGTGCGCTCCCCGGGGACCGGGCGTGCGGGGGTGGAGATCGACACCGACGTCAGCTCACCTGGTTCGAGACGGTGCTCAGGGCGGCGTTCCAGGCCTCGGCCGGCGCGACGCCGTTGGCCTCCACCGACAGCAGGGCCTCCACCATCGCGCTCTTGATGACGCCGTCCTCCGGGCCGAGGATCTGGACCGGGGCGTTGGCCGTGGAGGTGGAGAAGATCTCGCCGATCGGGGCGCCGTTGAACCACGGGTCGGTCGCGTCGGCGACCAGCTCGATGCCGCCGGTCGTCGAGGGGAAGTTGCCGGCGGAGGCGAAGACCTCGGCCTGGCGCTCCGGGGCGGTGAGCCAGGCGATCAGCTCGGCGGCCTCCTCGACGTTCTCGCTGGAGGCGGGGATGCCCAGGTAGGCGCCGCCCCAGTTGCCGCCGGCGCCGCCGGGCAGCGTCGTGACGTTCCACAGGCCCGAACCGGCGTCACCGGCCTTGCCCTTGATGTAGCCGATCATCCACGAGGGGCAGGCGATGGTGGCGAAGCTGCCCGAGGCGAAGCCCGCGTCCCAGCCCGGGTCGACGAACTGCTCCAGGCGCGCGGTGAGCCCGGCCTGGCCGGCCGCGGCGGCGGTGTCGAACGCGGCGCGGACGGCGGGGTTGGAGTCGTGCACCAGGATGCCGGCCTGGTCGTAGTAGATCGTCTGCTCGGTGGAGACGATCGCGTTGTAGAACCCGCCCGCGGAGTCCATCCACGCGCTGCCCTCGGGCGCGGCCGCCTGGTACTCGCGGCCCAGGGCCACGTAGTCCTCCCAGCTCGTCATCCGCGCCGAGAGGGCCGCGGGGTCGGTGGGCAGGCCGGCCTGCTCGAGCAGGTCGCTGCGGTAGCAGATGCCCATCGGGCCGATGTCGGTGCCGAGACCGAGGACGGCGCCGTCGGGGGTGGTGGCCGCCGGCTCCTTCCACTCGACGTAGTTGCCGATCGAGCCGGCGGCGGGGGTGTTGCGCAGGTCGGTCCAGAGCTGCGACTGGTTGGCGACGACGTCGGCGATGCGCGCGACCTCGATGCCCTGGATGTCGGCGACGCCGCTGCCCGAGGCCAGGCGCGTCTGCAGCGCGGGCCAGTACTTGTCCTCGCCCTGCGTGGACTCGTAGGCGATGGTGACGCCGGGGTGCTCGGCCTCGTAGCGGTCGAACAGACCCAGCTCCTCGTAGCCGAACGTGCCGAAGAGGCTGACGGTCAGCTCGGTGGTGCCGTCGTCGGCGGCCGCGCCACCGCCCCCGCCGCAGGCGGCGAGGAGCAGCGTGCCGGCCACCGCGGCGGCGAGGGTCGTGCGTGCGGTCCGCCCCCGAGTGCTCCTCGGGGTGGTGCGGGGGGTCGTGGTCATGCGATGTCCTCCAGGCCCGGCGTCGTCGTCGGCGATAGGGGCGTCTCTCGTGAGAGCGCGCTCACACCGTGAGGAGGAGAGTGGCCCCCTGGCGGTGGGATGTCAAGAGAGCGCTCTCACGAAGCGGTGGACGGGGAACGGGCGGGCTCACGCGGAGTCGCGCCGGACGATCTCCGTCGGCAGGATCACCGGGGCCTGCGGCTCGCCGCCGTGCGTGATCTGGTCGAGCAGCAGCGTGGCCAGCGTCCGGCCCATCTCGACCATCGGCTGGCGCACGGTCGTGAGCGGGGGCTGGGCGGAGACGGCGATCGCGGAGTCGTCGAAGCCGACCACCGCCACGTCCTCCGGCACGCGCCTGCCCGCCTCGCGCACCGCCTGCAGCGCACCCACCGCCATCAGGTCGTTCGCGGCGAACACGGCGTCGATCAGGGGGTCGGCGGCGAGCAGGTCGGCCATCGCGCGGCGGCCCCCGACGATGCTGAAGTCGCCGTCGACGCTGCCAGCGTCGACGACGTCGTGGGCGGCCAGCTCGGCCCGGAACCCGTCGACGCGGTCGACCGAGGCGGCCATGTCGAGCGGGCCGGTGATCGTCGCGATCCGCCGCCGGCCCTGCTGGGCGAGCAGCCGGACGGCGGCCATCGCCCCGCCCACGTTGTCGGCGTCGACGTAGGTGAGCGGCGTGCGCGACTGGTGGGCGAACGGCCGCCCGGACAGCACCACGGGCACGCCGGCGTCCTGCAGGCGGCGGGGGAGCGGGTCGTCGCCGTGCAGGGAGACCAGGATGGCGCCGTCGAGGTGGCCGCCCAGCGCGAAGCGCTCGAAGCGCTGGCGCTCGGTGTCGTCGCCGCTGACCACGGCGAACACGAGCTGCATGTCGTGGCGGGCGACGACGGCGTGCGCCCCGTGCAGGACCTGCGAGAAGTAGGGGTCGGCGAAGAACCGGTCCTCGGACTCCGCGACGACGAACGCGATCGAGTCGCTGCGCCGCGTCATGAGCGAGCGTGCGGCCCGGTTGGTGACGTAGTGCAGCTCGGCGGCGGCGGCCAGCACGGCGTCGCGCGCCCGCGGACCGACCTTGGTCGACCCCGACAGCACCCGGCCCGCGGTCGCCCGCGACACCCCGGCCAGCGCCGCGACCGACTCCAGCGTGGGCGCGCCGCGCCCGTCCCGCCCCGACATCCGTCCTCCGGTCCGCACAGGTGCCGACCGGCACCACCGGGGTCATCGTCGCAGGTGCGGCCGCGGGCCCGGGCTCAGGTCACGCGGGCGTCGTGGCTGTAGACGTTCATCGTCTCCCCGCGCAGGAACCCGACGAGCGTGACGCCTGCGTCCTGGGCCAGCTCGACGGCGAGCGAGCTGGGCGCCGACACCGCGCTGAGCAGCGGCACCCCGGCCATCACGGCCTTCTGGACCAGCTCGAACGACGCCCGGCCCGACACCATGAGCACCGTGCCGGCGGCGGGCACGCGGTCCTTCAGCAGCGCCCAGCCGAGCACCTTGTCGACGGCGTTGTGCCGGCCGACGTCCTCGCGCGCCACGAGCAGCTCCCCGTCGGCGGTGAACAGGCCGGCGCCGTGCAGGCCGCCGGTGGAGTCGAACAGCTTCTGCGCGCCGCGCAGGGCGTCGGGCAGCGTGCTGAGCACGGCGGGCGTGACCGCCAGCGGGTCGGCGGCGGGGGAGAAGCGGGTCTTGAGCCGCACCGCGTCGAGGCTCGCCTTGCCGCACACCCCGCACGACGAGGTCGTGTAGAAGTTGCGCTCCAGGCTCGCGTCCGGTGGCTCGACGCCGGGGGCCAGCGCCACGTCGAGGACGTTGTAGGTGTTGCGGCCCCGATCCTCCCCCGGGCGGCCGTCGAAGGAATCGCAGTAGCGCGCGGTGACCACGTCGGACGCCGAACCGAGCACGCCCTCGGTGAGCAGGAACCCGTGCGCGAGCTCGACGTCGTGCCCGGGTGTGCGCATCGTGACCGACAGCGGCTTCCCGTCGACGCGCAGCTCGAGCGGCTCCTCGGCGGCGAGGGTGTCGAGCGCGCGCTTCGCGCCGCCCGGCCCGATCCGCACGACCGGCCTGCGGACGCTCAATCGCCCCATCAGCGCACCCTTCTCCCCGTCTCCACGCACGAGTACCCACCGAGGGCCTCGATCCCACCCCGGAACGCCGGGTCGTCGAGCAGCGCCCACAGCGGCGCGAGCAGCGGGTCGTCCAGCGCGTCGGCGCGGACCACCAGGTCGTAGGGCTCCTGCGCGACCGGCACGAAGTCCAGCCCGAACGCGCGGGCGGCGGCCAGGATGCCGAGCCCGGCGTCGGCGCGCCCGGCGGCGACCGCGGCGGCCACGGCGAGGTGCGTGTGCTCCTCGCGGGCGTAGCCCGGCACCGCCGACGGGTCGACGCCGCGCGCGCCCAGCTCGTGGTCGAGCAGGGCGCGGGTGCCGGCGCCGCGCTGGCGGTTGACGTAGCGCAGGCCCGGGCGGACCAGGTCGTCGATCCCGGTCAGCCCCAGGGGGTTGCCCGGCGCGACGATCAGGCCCTGGTCGCGGTGCACGAGGCGGACGACGGCGACGTCGAGGTCGCCGAGCAGGCGGTCGACGTAGGGCAGCGTGTAGGTGCCGGTCGCGGGGTCGAGCAGGTGCGACCCGGCGAGGTGGCACAGGCCGTCGCGCAGCGCGACCAGCCCGCCGAGCGACCCGACGTTGGACGAGGCGAGCGTGAGCAGCGGGTCGGCGGAGCGCAGGGCGGACGAGGCCATGTCGAGGACCAGGTCGTGCGAGCCGATGGCGACGATCGTGCGCGCGATCTCCGCGAGCCCGCGCAGCAGCTCGACCCGCACCCGCTCGCCCGCGTGGTGGCCCTCCACCCCGGCCGGCACGACGAGCAGGCCGTCGGCGCGCACCAGCGAGGTGAGCACCCCGGCGCCGCGCGGCAGCGGGGTGGCGACGACCTCGCCGCCGACGCGGCCCAGCCGCACGCGGACCCAGTCGTCGGAGCCGATCGCCGAGGCCAGCTTGCGCGCGAGGCGGGCGGTCGTCGAGGGGCGCTCGCGCGGGGCGGCGCCCTCCAGCGCGGCGAGCAGCGGCAGGGCGAAGATCTCGAACGTCAGCGCGGCCGACACGGGGTAGCCGGGTGCCCCGAGGACGGGGGTGCCGCCGTCGACCGCGCCCAGGACGACCGGGTGCCCGGGCCGCACCGCCACCCCGTGCACGGCCAGCGTCCCGGCCCCGGCGACGACGCGGGCGGTGTGGTCGTCGCGCCCGGCGCTGGACCCGGCGACGAGCACGACGAGGTCGGCGTCCTCCGCGGCCGCGCGCAGCGCCGCGGTGATCCGCTCCGGGTCGTCCGGGACGATCTCCGTCGCCGCGGCCGTGCACCCGGCCTCGCGGGCCTGCGCGACCAACATGATCGAGTTGGTGTCGAGGATCTCGCCCGGGCCGGGCTCGCTGCCGACCGGGCGGATCTCGTCGCCGGTCGGGATCACCACCACGTGCGGCCTGCGGTGCACCGTCGGCGCCACGGCCCCCGCCGCCGCGGCCGCCGCGATGTCGACGGGCCGCATCCGGTGCCCGGCCGGGAGCAGCAGCTCCGTGGCGCTGATGTCCTCGCCGATCGAGCGCACGTGCTCGTAGGGCGGCACGGCGGCGCGCAGCTCGGCGCGCCCGTCGGCGGTGTGGTGCACGTGCTCGCGCATCACCACGGCGTCGTAGCCCGCGGGCATCGGGTCGCCCGTGTCGACGACGGCGAAGTCGGCGAGCAGCACCGGCGTGGTGTCGGCGGCGCCCACCGTGTCGGCCGCGCGGACCGCGATCCCGTCCATCGCGGCCGAGTCGAAGGCGGGAGAGGAGCGCAGCGCCCACACCGGCTCGGCGAGGACGCGCCCGACGGCGCCGGCCACCGGCACCTGCTCGGTGCCCGTCCGCTCCGGGCACCCGGCCGCCGCGCACGCCGCCCGCCACGCCGCCGTCGCCTCGGCGGTGGGGACGTCGGAGACGAAAGGGCTCGTGCGGGTCACCGCACCGACGGTAACCGCGCCGGGGGCGCCCATGGTCACCGGTGCAGGGTGACGGTCACCTCGGTGCCCTCGGCGAGCCCGGTCGCGGGTTCGGGCACCACGACGTACCCGTCGGCGCGGGTGAGCACCGACAGCAGCGCCGACGGCCCGAACACGGGGTGCGCCCGCCCGTCGCGCAGCTCGACCTGCACGACGTCGAGCCGGCCCGCCGCGGAGGCGACGTCCCGGGCCAGGTGCGCCCGGGTGCCGGGCTGCGGCGGCGCCTGCGCCCCGGCGAGGCGCCACACCAGCGGCACGCCGACGAGCCCGAACACCACCAGCGCCGACAGCGGGTTCCCGGGCAGCCCGACCACGGGGACGCCGCCGCACTCCGCGAGCAGCGTCGGCTTGCCCGGCCGGATCGCGAGGCCGTGGCACCACACCTCGCCCAGCGCCGCGACCGCGCCTGCCGTCTCGTCGCGGGTGCCGACCGAGCTGCCCGCGGACACGACCACGAGGTCGGCGCGCGGGAGCACGTCGCGCAGCGCCGCGGTGAGCGCGCCCGGCTCGTCGCCCACGATCCCGGCGAGCTCCGGGACGCCCCCCGCGTCGGCCACGAGCGCGGCCAGCGCCGAGGCGGTGGCGTCGCGGACCTGGCCGGGCGCGAGCTCGCGCGTCGACGGGGGCACGACCTCGTCGCCGGTGGACAGGACCACGACCCGGGGCCGCGCGTGCACGGCGATCTCGGTGACGCCCGCCGCGGCGAGCAGCCCGAGGTCGGGGGCGCGCAGGGGCCGACCGGCGCGCACCAGCTCACCGCCCGCGGCGACGTCCTCGTCGGCGCGGACCAGGCCCGCCCCGGGCGCGACCGGGCGCGTCACCTCGATCGTGCCGGGCATCGTCTCCGCGGTGTGCTCCACCATCACGACGGCGTCCGCGCCCTCGGGAAGCACGCCGCCGGTCGGGATCGCGACGGCGCCGCCGGGCGGCACGGCGACGGTCGGCGCGCGGCCCATCCGCACCGCACCGGCCAGATCGAGGTAGGAGGGCAGGCCCTCCGACGCGCCGTAGGTGTCGGCGGCGCGCACGGCGAAGCCGTCGACGGTGGACTTCGCGAACCCGGGCAGGGCGGCGGCCGACCGCACGGGCGCGGCCGGGACGCGGTGGCGGGCGTCCGCCGCCGCGACCGTCTCCACGGCCGTGCGGCGGGCCGGGGCGAACCCGGCCAGCGCCTCGGCGACGGTGCGGGCGGTGAAGAACTCCCGCCCGCTCACTCCGTCCCCGACGCGCACGAGGGACGACCGGTCATCGGTCGGGCTGCGCGGGCTCGCCACCGGGCTTGGGCTGGTCGCGGGCCGCGGCACCGCCCTTGTCGAGCCCGAGCACGCTGACCACCGGACCGAGCGCGACCTGGCCGAGGCCGCAGATGCTGGTCTTGCGCATCGCCTCCTCCAGCCGCAGGATCTGCGCGCGCTCGTCGTCGTCGAGCTCCGAGCGCCCGACCAGCAGCTCGTGCGCCTTCGTCGACCCCACCCGGCACGGCACGCACTTGCCGCACGACTCGTTGCGGAAGAAGCGCAGCACGTTCGTGGACGCGGCCAGCAGGTCGCTGCCCTCGGCCAGCACCACGAGGGCCCCCGAGCCGAGCATCGTGCCCGCCTCCGCGGCGCTGCCGAAGTCGAGCGCCGTGCCGAGGCGCTCGGGCCCGATGAAGTTCGACGAGGCGCCGCCGGGCTGCACCGCCCCGAGCGCGCGGCCCTCCGACACGCCCCCGGCCAGCTCGATCAGCGCACCGACGGTGGTGCCCATCGGCACGCAGTAGACGTCGGGGCGCTCCACGTGCCCGGACACGGCGAAGAACTTCCACCCCACCGACTCGCCGAGGCCCTGGTCGGCCCACCACTGCGCGCCGCGCTGCACGATCACCGGGACGTCGGCGAACGTCTCCACCGAGTTGATCAGCGTCGGGCGCCCGTGCAGGCCGTAGCTGCCGGGGAACGGGGGCTTGTTGCGGGGCTCGCCCCGGTGGCCCTCCATGCACTCCAAGAGCGCGGTCTCCTCGCCGAGGATGTAGCCGCCGGGGGAGACGAACACGTCGACCTGCCGCCCGGGACCGACGAGCCCGGCCTCGCGCAGCGCGTCGATCTCCGCGCGCAGCACGTGCTCCTCGGGCCCGTACTCGTGCCGGATGAAGACCCAGCCCTCCTGCGCGTCGACGACCTCCATCGCGACGAGCAGCCCCTCCAGCACCAGGTGCGGCTGGGTGGCGAGGATCTGGCGGTCCTTGAACGTGCCGGGCTCGGACTCGTCGGCGTTGCAGATGACGTACTTGGTGGAGCCGGGCTGCGCGCCACGGACCAGGTCCCACTTCTGCCCGGTCGGGAAGCCGGCGCCGCCCATCCCGCGCAGGCCGGAGTCCTTCAGCGCCGCGACGACCGCGTCGGCGTCGGTCTCCCCGGCGCGCAGCGCGCGCAGGGTCGCGTAGCGCTGCGCGGCGCCGGTGCCGGCCGGGTACGGGTCGTTGGGCCACGGCTCCTCGCGCCCCTTCGCGGCGGCGTCGCCGACGCCGCCGGCGCGCGCCGCGGCCACCAGGTCGTCGACGTCGGACAGCGCGGCGGGCCGCTCGTTCACCGCCACCGCGGGGGCGACGTCGCAGCGGCCCAGGCAGGACACCTCGACGAGCTCGACGTCGCCCGGGTTGTCGGGGCCGCCCTCGCCGAACCGCTCCCGCAGCTCCGCGATCCGCTCCTCGCCGCCGCGCAGGTAGCACGGCAGGTCGTGGCAGGCGTGCAGCGCGACCGCGGGCGGGGGCGAGGTGCGGAAGTGCGGGTAGAACGAGACGAGCCCCTCGATCTCGTACCGGGGGCGGCGGGCCTCGCGGGCCAGCTCCTCCAGCTCCTCGCGCGGCAGCCAGCCCAGCCGGGCCTGGATCGCGGTGAGCGCGGGGATCAGCGACGGGCCGGGGAACTTGCCCGCCCGCGCCTCGACGCCGGGCACGCGCCGGGCGCGCACCTCACCCGCCCGCTCGGTGACCCCTCGATCGGCCGTCTCGGTCATTCAGAGAACCTCCACCTGCACGGCGCAGAACTTGAACTCGGGGATCTTGCCGAACGGGTCGACCTCGTCGATCGTCAGCAGGTTGGCCGCGGCCTCGCGGAAGTGGAACGGGATGAAGACGTTGCCCAGCTGCTCGCGGTGGCTGATCCGCACCTGCAGCTCGATCTGCCCGCGCCGCGACCGCGCCCGCACCCGCTGCCCGTGCGCCATCCCGCGCTCGGCCGCGTCCTTGGGGTGCATGTAGACCTCCGCGACCGGGGAGATCGCGTCGAGGGCGTAGGAGCGCCGCGTCATCGAGCCGGTGTGCCAGTGCTCCAGCAGGCGCCCGGTGTTGAGGACCAGCGGGTACTCGCCGTCCGGGAGCTCCTTGGGCGGCAGCCACTGGGCGGGCACCAGGTGCGCGAGACCGTCGTCGGTGTTGAAGCGCTCGACGAACATCACCACCGTGCCGTCGGTGTGCTCGGGATCGGCGTTGGGGTAGAGCTTGCCGGACGAACCGAGGTTGCCGTGCGCGAGGTTCGCGTAGGACGGCATCAGCGCGACCATCTCGTCGAACACCTCGCTGGGCGAGCCGTAGGCCCAGTCCAGGCCGACGCGCTGCGCGATGTCCTGGACGATCTCCCAGTCGGGCCGGGCCTGCCCCGGCGCGTCGAGCACCTTGCGTCCGAGCTGCACGCGCCGGTCGGTGTTGGTGTAGGTGCCGTCCTTCTCCAGGTAGGAGGTGGCCGGGAGGATCACGTCGGCGAACTCGGCGGTCTCGGTGAGGAAGATGTCCTGCACGACCAGGAAGTCCAGGGCCGACAGCGCCTTGCGCACCTTGTTGATGTTGGGGTCGGACAGGAACGGGTTCTCGCCCAGCATGTACATGCCGCGCACGCCGCCGTCGGGCTGCAGCGCGCTGGAGATGATCTCGGTGACCGTCAGCCCGCGCTGCGGGTTGAGCGGGGTGCCCCAGGCCTGCTCGAACCGCGCCTGCGTCGCCTCGCGGTCGACGCCCTGGTAGTCGGGGTAGAACATCGGGATCAGCCCGGCGTCCGAGGCGCCCTGGACGTTGTTCTGCCCGCGCAGCGGGTGCAGCCCGGTGCCCGGGCGCCCGACGTTGCCGGTGATCGAGCACAGCGCGATCAGGCAGCGGGCGTTGTCGGTGCCGGTGGTGTGCTGGGAGATCCCCATGCCCCAGTAGACGACCCCGGCGCCCGCCTCGCCCCAGGTGCGCGCGACCTCCCGGATCGAGTCGGCGTCGACCCCGGTGATCTGCGCGGCGCGCTCGGGCGGGTAGTCGGCGACGGTGCGGGCGAGCTCGTCGTAGTTCGACGTGCGCGACGCGATGAACTCCCGGTCGATCAGCCCCAGCCGGATCACCTCGTGCATCACCGCGTTGTAGAACGCGACGTCGGTGCCCGGCTTGAGCTGGATGTGGATGTCGGCGTGCTCGGCGACCGTCGACGCCCTCGGGTCGACGTAGATGATCTTCGTGCCGCGGCGCCGGGCCTGCTTGAAGAAGCTCGACGCGACGGGGTGGTTCGCCGTCGGGTTGGAGCCGGTGATGATCACCACGTCGGCGTTGACGACGTCGCCGTAGGTGGTGGACACCGCGCCCGAGCCGACGCCCTCGAACAGCGCCGCCACCGACGACGCGTGGCACAGGCGCGTGCAGTGGTCGACGTTGTTGGTGCCGAAGCCGGTGCGGACCAGCTTCTGGAAGAGGTAGGCCTCCTCGTTGGAGCACTTCGCCGAGCCGAACCCGGCGATCGACTCCGGCCCGCCCTCGGCGTGGATCTCGCGCAGCCGGCGCGCGACGAGGTCGAGCGCCTCCTCCCAGGTGGCCTCGCGGAAGTGCGGCAGCACCTCGTCGTAGTCGACGAGCCCGCCGGGCTTGCGGTGGCCGCCGCGCTTGTCGCCGGGCTTGCGGCTGCGGTCCCCGCCGCCCCCGCCGCGGCCCCGGTCGTCGTCGGCGTCCCCCCGGCCGGTGGCCCGGTCGCCCGTGCCCTCGCCGCGGACGTCGGCCGACAGCGGGCCCTTCGGGTAGGCGGCGTCGACCCGGATCAGCGGGACCGTCAGGCGCTGCGGCGAGGCGGCGTAGTCCCAGCCGTAGCGGCCCTTGACGCACAGCCGGCTCTGCGAGCCGGGCTGGTCGCGGCCCTCGGCGAAGGAGATCGCGTTCTGCTCGCGGTCGACGCGGTAGGTGATGGCGCACCCGACGCCGCAGTAGGGGCAGACGGACTCGACGGCGTCGAGCTCCTCGCGCGGGCGGATCGCGATGTCGCGGATCGACTTGTTCGTCAGCGCGCCGGTCGGGCAGGCCTGCACGCACTCGCCGCAGGTGACGCAGGACGAGGCGCCCATCGGGTCGTCGAGGTCGAAGGCGATCCGGGTGGCGTAGCCCTTGCCCGTGCGGCCGATGACGTCGTTGCCCTGGATGTCGTCGCAGGCGCGCACGCAGCGGTCGCAGAGGATGCAGGCGTCGTGGTTCACGTCGATGACCGGGTTCGACGAGTCGGTCCCGCGTCCCGACCCGCACGGCAGCGCTCCCCGTTCGACGCCGAGGCCCTGCTCCAGCGCCAGCAGCAGGTTGTCGCCGGTGGTGGTCTGCTTCGGGTCCTCGGCGATCGGGGGCTGGTCGGCGACCAGCAGCTCGGTCAGCACCGCGCGGCTGCGGTCGAGCTCCTCGGAGGTGGTGACGACCTCCATCCCGTCCTCGCAGGGCCGCACGCAGGCCGCGGCGAACACCCGGCCGCCCGTGTCGACCACGCACATGCGGCAGACGCCGACGGGGTCGTAGCGCTCGTCGTGGCACAGCACCGGGATGTCCACCCCGGCCCGCCTGGCGGCGTCGAAGATCGTGGTGCCCTCGGCGACGGTGACCTCGCGCCCGTCGATCGTGGCGGTGACGGTCGGGGCCGACGTGGGTGCCGGCGGTTCCTGCAGCGTCGTCATGTGGTCCCCCGGTCGGCGGTGATGGCGGCCACCCGACACTAGAGGACCGGACGCCGGTCCGGCGCTCCCCGCCTCACCCGTCGAGCAGGAGGTCCGCGGCGGCGTCCGGGCCGGGGCGCCCGGTCCCGTCGAGGCCGCGGGCGGTGTAGTAGCCGGCGACCATCGTCGCGAGCCGGTCGGCCGTGAGGGTGGCCGTGCGACCCGACGCCAGCTCCAGCGGCGTCTGCAGCATCCGGGCCGGGAGCGTGTCGTCGGCGGCCGTCGCGCCCTCGCGGGCGTTGAACGCGCGCTTGGCCGCGACGATCCGCCGGGCGACCGCGCGGAGCTCGTCGGCGTCGACGTCCCAGCCGGTGACCGGCGCCAGCAGCGCGGCCCACTCGTCGAAGGGCTCGGTGAAGACCCCCCGGAGGAACTTGCAGAGGATCATGGAGTCCATCACCGCGGCCCGGTCCTCGGTGCCGACGGCCGCGGCCACGTGCGCGGCGCCGCCGTCGAGCCGGTCGTGCTCGCCGGAGAGGTCGGCCTCGTAGGCGCCGGAGCGGTTGTGGTCGGCGCCGCGGGAGTTGACGGCCAGGCCCAGCGCCATCGCCTGCAGCGTCCGGGGCTCGTACCCGGGCAGCTCCAGGCCCTTGACCTGCGGCGCGAAGTCGATCGACCCCTGCCCGACGACGTGTGCCGCCGCCCGCGACCCGAGCGCGAGCAGCGCACCCAGGCCGGGTTCGCGGCGGCCGATGAGGTCCAGCGCGCGCAGCAGGGCGGCACCGTCGCCGAAGCGCAGCCACGGCGCGTCGATGATCCCGCGCTCGGCGCACTCCATGGCCCACGCGACCGTGCCGCCCGCCGAGATCGTGTCCAGGCCCAGCTCGTCGCAGCGGGCCGACGCGGCGAACACGTCGTCGGGGTCGGACACCCCGCACATCGGCCCGAGCGCGAACACGTTCTCGTACTCCATGCGCTGGCTGCCGCCGCCCTTGCGCGAGTAGATGTGCTCGCAGCCGATCGAGCAGGACGCGCAGCTGTTGCGGGCCACGCCGCGCAGCTCGTGGAGCTCCTCGGCGGCGAGGCGGTGCGCGCCGTCGAACGTGGCGGCGGTGAAGTTGCGGGTCGGCAGCGTCGAGACGGCGTTGAAGGCGAGCAGGTTCGCGAGCGTGCCCAGCTCCCGGTACTTGGCCGTGGCCGGGCCGAAGCTGCGCTCGCGCAGGTCCTTCGCGGCGGCCAGCACCGCGGCGGGGTCGGCGACCTCGGCGCGCGTGGCGGCCCGGACCAGCACCGCCTTGACGTTCTTCGCCCCCAGCACCGCCCCGAGCCCGCCCCGCCCCGCGTGGCGGCCGTCGTGGCTGACCGTGGCGTAGCGGACGCCCGCCTCGCCCGCCGGGCCGATCGCGGCGGTGCTCCAGCCGCGCCCGAAGCGCTCGCGGACCGCGGTCTCGGCGTCGGCGGCGGGCAGGCCGGCCAGCTCGGGCGCGGGTTCGAGGCGGGCGCCGTCGCCGTCGACGACGACCACCGAGAGCTCCGCGGCGCGGCCGCGCAGCACGATGGCGTCGTGGCCCGTCAGCTTGCCGGCGATCGCGAACCGGCTGGACGCCAGCGCGTCGGTCAGCAGCCCCGTCAGCGGCGACTTCGCGACGACGGCGAACTTCGCGCTCGTCGTCAGCGGGGTGCCGACGAGCGGGGAGAACACGAACGCCAGCGGTGCCTCCGGCGCGAGCGGGTCGACCCCGGCCGGGGCCAGGCGGTGCAGCAGCCAGGTGCCGAGCCCGACCCCGCCGAGGTAGGCGCGGAGCACCTCGTCGGAGAGGGGGAGCGCGGTGCCGGTGGCGGTGGTGCCGTCGACGTCGACGACCAGGGCCCGCCCGAAGTACCCGCCCGCCGTCATACCGGCGACCGTACGCGCCTCAGCCCCCCGCGTCCGCCGACAGGAACGCCACCGAGTCGCCGGCGACCAGGGGCAGCAGGGGTTCGCGGGTGATGCGGTCGCCGTTCAGGGCGGCGACGACGTGCCGGTCGAGCTCCAGCCCGAGCGCCTGCGCGGCGGCGCCCAGCGTGGCCGCGGCGACGGTGCGCTGCCCGCGCCTGCCCCCGCCCGCCAGCGCGCCGAAGCACTGGACGACGACGTCGGCGGGCGGTCGGGCCCGGGCGGCGGTGTAGTCGTCGGGCTCGTTGACGTTGAGCACCGAGTCGAGGTCCGGGTCGAGCCGGGCGACGGCGGGGTCGGCGAGCAGGTCGGCGTCGTCGAGGCGGGCGACGGTGCAGTGCTCGTAGAGCATCCCGGGGCGGCTGCGTCCCTGGGCGATGAGCGAGGTGATCAGGTCCGCGAGCCCGGTGCGGTAGGCCGCGGCGAGGGGCTGGCGGAAGCCGCGGGCGAACGGCAGCGCCACGTCGACGCCCGGCTCGGCCGCGCGCAGCACCGCACCGACGAACGCGGGGTGCAGGAACGGCATGTCGGTGGAGCAGACGAACGCGGTGCCCGCCCGGTCGCGCAGCGCGGTCAGGCCGGTGGCGATGCCCTGCATCGGGCCGACGCCCTCGACGGGGTCCTCCACCACCTCGACGCCCGCGGGCAGCGCGGGCAGCTCCTGCCCCGGCGAGGCGACGACGAGCACAGGGCCGTCGACGGTGCGGGCGAGCAGCGCCGCCGTGCGGTGCAGCAGCGTCGAACCGTGCCACTCGAGCGCCGCCTTCGGCGTGCCCATGCGCGACGAGCGGCCCCCGGAGAGCACGACCCCGGCCGTGACGTCGCCCATACCGGGATCGTAGGCGGCTCGCACACACATCCCGGGGGCGGCACACAGGTCCGGCCCTGTGTGTGAGCCCCGCAGGCTGTGTGCGAGCCCCGCAGGCTGTGTGCGAGCTCCGGGTTCGGCGCTGCCTCAGAAGAAGCGGGCCAGGTGCTCGTCGAGGTCGGGCAGGCCGGAGGTGTCGATCAGCAGGTCGCGCTCCAGGACCTCGCGGAGCTCGGCCGCCGAGCCCAGGTCCCGGCGCTCGCTCGGCCCGCCGAGGTGGTGCACCGACAGCGCGGCGCCGCCGCCCGCGAGCACGCCACCCAGCGCGAACCGCCGGTCCGGCGCCGCCCGCCCGGCCCGCAGCCCGGTGACGAAGCCGGAGCGGGGGTGGCGCGAGACGTACCAGTTGCCGACCTCGTAGTCGATCTCCGGCGCGGGCCGCAGGTCGAACCGGTACATCGGCCGCCACTCGTCGCCGATGCGGGCCTGCATCTCGTGCACCCCGTCGGAGTCCGGGTCCAGGTGCACCCGGAACGGTTCGTGCGGTGTCTCCTGCGTGAGGTCCGGGACGAGCGCGAGCACACCGGTGAGGGTCTGCCCGCCGAACCCGACGTCGACGAGGTGCGGGCCCTCGGGCAGCTCGACGCGCAGCAGCATGTGGCTCAGCGGGGTGGGGGCGGCGCCGGGCGGGACGCCCCACACGACCCGCGCGGCGAGCCCGGTGACGCGGTAGCCGAGCCCGTCGAGGACCGAGCGCAGCAGCGTGTTGTGCTCGAAGCAGTAGCCGCCGCGGCCGCCGTCGACGAGCTTGGCCGTGACGGCGTCGGGGGAGATGTCGACGTCGCGGCCGGTCAGCGGGTCGAGGTTCTCGAACGGGATGGTCCGCGTGTGGGCGGCGACGACGTCGCGCAGCGCCGCGAGGTCGGGGGCGGCCGGGGCGGGGAGGCCGATCCGGGCGAAGTAGCGGTCGCTCATGGGGTGCAGCGTGCCCGCTGCACCCGCCTGCAGGTCAAGAGCGCGGTCAGGTCAGGAGCGGTCTTCCAGCAGCCACGGGTGCAGGCTCCGGTAGCCGCGCACCGACACCGGGCGCAGCGCGCGGACGCGGAAGCGTCCGTCGTCGGCCAGGGCGGCGGCCACGGCGTCGTCGACGAGGACCGTGTCGGGCCGCGCGTGCGTCGTCAGCCGGGAGGCGATGTTGACGACCTCGCCGTAGACGTCGCCGTAGCGGGTCAGCACGGGGCCCGCGGCGAGCCCGATCCGCAGCTGGGGCAGGACGTCCTCGGCCCGGACGCGCTCCTGCAGCCCCAGCGCGATGGACGCCGCGGCGGGGGCGTCGTCGGCGACGAACAGCACCTCGTCACCGACGGTCTTGACGATGCGCCCGCGGCCGTCGGCGATCACCTCGGTGGTGGTCGAGCCGAACCGCTCGATCATCTCCGACAGCTCGTCGGCCGAGCGCTTCCGGGTCGTGCGCGTGAAGCCGACCATGTCGGCGAACCCGACGACCAGCGGCCAGGTGTCGCTGCCGTCGCCCGGCCCGGCGGCCGTGGCCAGCATGCGGTGCACGGTCGCGGCGAGGTGGCGGCGCCAGACGTAGCTCTGCAGCTGCTCCAGCGCGGGGATGACGGCTGCGGCCACCTGCAGCGACTCCACCGGCGTGAGGTCCTGCCCGTGGCCCTCCAGCAGCCGGCGCAGCATCCCGACCTGCCACTCCGCGAGCCGCGACATCGACTGCGCCACCGCCCGCGCGACGGCCTCGCGCACCTCGGGTTCCAGCACGCCCGCCTCGGTGAGCCCGGCCATCAGGCGGACGGCGGCGACGTCCTGGTCGGTGAACAGCACCTCGTCGTCGCCGACCTCGGCGAACCCGAGCGAGCGCCAGAGCCGGCGGCCCTCGTCGACGTCGAGGTCGGTGGCCTCGGCCAGCCCGGCGCGGGTGTAGCGGCGGGGCGCGCCGAGCACGATCTCCTCGACGGCCTCGTCGAGCGGCCCGTCCCCGGCGACGTGCCGGACGACCGCGCCGGAGAACAGTCGGCCGACGCCGGCGAGGAACCGGGACCCGCGCCTGATCGCGGACAAGGGTCAGGTGGTGTGGACGATCAGCACGTCGACGCCCGAGCGGCGCGCGACGTCCGAGGGCACCGAGCCGAGGATGCGGCCCGAGAGCGTGTTGAGTCCCCGGTTGCCGACGACGAGCAGGTCGGCGCCGGCGTCGCGCGCGGCGGTGCGCAGCACCTCGACGGGGTCGCCGTCGGCGGCGACGGTGCGGATGTTCCCGGCGCCGGCCTTCGCGGCGCGCTCCTCGGCCGTGCGCAACGTCTCCTCGGCCGGCGTCCACCCGACGACGAGGTAGGCCTCGTCCTTCAGCGCGTCCTCGGCGCCCGCGGTGTCGCCGCGGCCCGCGGGGGTGTACGCGCAGACGATGACCAGCTCGGCGGCGCTGTCGGCGGCCACGGCGGCGGCGCGGTCGACGGCGGCGAGCGAGGTGTCGGAACCGTCGGTGCCGACGACGATGGTGCGGTACGCGGACATGGGGGAGCCTCCGTCTCGGGGACGCCGAGGTTACCCGGGGTAGCACCCGGTTGCCGCACTGCCCTGGGTTGCCGTACCGCCCTGATCACCCGATCGGGGCAGCCTCCCGCTCCTCGCCGTTGTCGCGCAGGCGCGGGAGCAGCGCCGGTCCGACGAGCCGGCGCCGCAGCCGCCCGTCGGCCGAGCCGAACAGCGCGGTCATGGTCACGAGCGTGCCGCGCAGGTCGTCGCGCCCGGAGAGGTAGGCGCGGCGGTGGCGCTCGGGCAGGCCGAAGAACACCTCGAAGAAGCCCGGGACCTCCTCGGCGGGCATCCGCAGCAGCGCCTCCAGCCCGACCCCCCGGACGCGGTGCACCACCCGGGCGGCGGGCGGCCAGACGGTGGCGCGGGCGGCGGCGAGCGGGTCGTCGCACTCGGCGGCGCGGGCCACCGCGGGGGCCAGCGCCAGCGCGGAGGCGAGGCTGAAGCCGGTGGCCGGGTGCACCAGCGGCGCGGCCGCGCCGAAGCCGAGGACGTGCGGTGCGCGGTGGCGCGGGCGGTCGAGCGGGAACGACACCTTCTCCACCGGGGCGTCGCCGGGCACGACGACGCCGTGGCGGCGCAGCCGGGCGTGCAGGCGCCGGCGCAGGACGGGCAGCGGCAGGCCGGGGCGTCGCGCCAGCGAGGTCTCCTCGAGCAGCACGCGCCCCCCGCCGAGCGGGATGGCGTAGAGGAAGGTCGGCCAACCGGGCTCGCCGTGGTCGGGGCGCCAGTCCATGAACAGCGCCTCGCCGTCGGCGACGACGGGCGCGGCGACGTCGGCGTCGACCGTGACGCCGTACGCGGTCTGCTCGGTCGGCACCCGGCGCGGCGCGCCCGGGTCGAGCGGCTGCGCGCGCCCGCCCGCGTCGACGACCAGCCGCGCGCGCTGCACGGTGCCGTCGGCGAGCGCGACGGACCCCGGCGCGGGGGAGCCGACGGCCCGCCCGGCGCGGACCCGCACCCCGCCGCGGTCCATGCCGTCGTCGAGGTGGACGCGCAGCGCGGGGACGTCGAGCACGGCGTACTCGCGGTCGAGCCGGTGCGCGGTGAGCGCCACCGCCCGCCCCGCGGCCCGCGCGGCGACGACGCCGGCCGGCAGGTCGGGCAGCTCGTCGACCCAGGCGCCGTAGGTCGCGGGCCAGGGCCGGGCGGGGGCGGGGTCGAGCAGGGTCGTGCGCAGCCCCCGGGCCCCGCACTCCGCGGCGAGCGCGCGCCCCGCGGGGCCGCCGCCGACCACCAGCACGTCGTCGGCGCCGCGGCCGTGCCCGTCGGGGCCGGTGGGGGAGGCGCTCACACCGAAGTTGTACCCGCAGGCCCGCCCGGGTCGCCCGGCGGCGCTAGCGTGGCGCCGTGATCACCTCCGCGCGGGCCGCCCGGCGCTCCGGGCCGGGCGAGTCCGGCGCGGGCCTGGCGCGCAGCCCGTTCCGCGTCGACCGCGACCGGATCGTCGCCTCGCCGTTCTTCGCGCGCCTCGCGGGCGTCACGCAGGTGGTGAGCCCGGTCGGGTCGGGGCTGCTGGTGCACAACCGGCTCACCCACTCGCTGCAGGTGGCGCAGGTGGCCCGGGCGGTCGGCGAACGGGTGGGAGCCGACCTGTGCGACCCGGACGTCGTCGAGGCCGCCGCGCTCGCCCACGACCTCGGGCACCCGCCGTTCGGCCACCTCGGCGAGCAGGTCCTCGACCGCACCGCCCGCGAGGAGCTGGGCCTGCCCGACGGGTTCGAGGGCAACGCCCAGAGCTTCCGCATCGTCACCACCATCGACCTGCACGGGCCCGGCGGCGTCGGGCTCGACCTCACCGCGGCCGTGCGCGCCGCCGTCCTCAAGTACCCGTGGACGCGCCGCGGGTACCCCGACCCGCACCCCAGCCGGGCCGCGCTGCCGCCCCGCGGCGGCGGTCCGCTGCCCGGCGAGCCGGACTCCGGGTCGGCCAAGTTCTCCTGCTACGAGACCGAGGTCGACGACCTGCTCTCGGCCCGCGCGGCCTTCCCGGGCACCGGACCGTGGCGCCAGACCGTCGAGGCCGCGGTCATGGACACCGCCGACGACATCGCCTACGCCATCCACGACCTGGAGGACTTCCACCGCGTCGGGGTGCTGCAGCAGGCCGGGGTCGCCGCCGAGCTCGCCGGGTGGCGGCGCAACGCGGCCACGGCCGGGCCCGGCGCCGGCCTGGAGGCGCTGCGCCGGCGCCTGGCGGACAAGGACGGCTGGGCCTACGACGACGACGCGTTCACCGCGGCCGTCGACCGCGTCCGCGACGAGCTCGTCGACGGTCTGCTGGCCACGGCGTTCGACGGCTCGATGGCCGCGGAGCGCGCGGTGGCCGAGTTCTCCGCCCGCTGGACGGCCCGGCTCGCGGGCGGTGTGGTCGTCGACCACGACCCGCCGGTGCGCTCCGGGCCGGTCGCCCTGGCCGTGGCGCAGTGGCACGAGGTGGCGGTGCTGAAGTTCGTGCACCAGCGGTTCGTGCTGCAGCGCGCGGATCTCGCGTCGCACCAGCGCGGCCAGGCGACGGTGCTGCGCTCGCTGGTCGGCTCGCTCGCGTCCTGGCTCAGCGACGACGACGCCCCGCGCCTGCCCCCGCGGCTGCACGACCTCGCCGAGCTGGCCCGCAGCCAGGGACTCCCGCTCGCCCAGGCCCGCGGGCGGGCGGTCGTCGACTACACCGCGAGCCTCACCGACGGCCAGGCCAGTGCGCTGCTCGACGTCCTCACCGGCCGCAGCGGGCGGCTGTGGACCGACGCCGCGGTGCTGTAGCCGGACCGCGGCTAGACCGCGCCCAGCGTCCCCGTCGACAGCACGCCGCCGTCGACGCGCACGGTCTCGCCCGTCATCCAGGCCGCGGCGTCGGAGACCAGGAAGCCGACGACCCGCGCGACGTCCTCGGGCTCGCCCAGGCGCTTGAGCGGGTAGGCCGCGGCCGTCTTCTCCTCGCCCTCGGCGTAGAGCGCCGTCGCGAACTTCGTCTTCACGACGGCGGGCGCGACGGCGTTGACGCGGATCGAGGGCCCGAGCTGCCAGGCGAGCTCCTCGGTGAGGCGGATCAGCGCCGCCTTCGA
Source organism: Pseudonocardia oceani (assembly GCF_019263585.2). Lineage (GTDB taxonomy): Bacteria > Actinomycetota > Actinomycetes > Mycobacteriales > Pseudonocardiaceae > Pseudonocardia > Pseudonocardia oceani. The sequence goes on along the minus strand of NZ_JADQDF010000001.1, from coordinate 6,332,496 downwards.
CGCCCCGTAGGCCGCGATGACGCCGGTGGAGCGCAGGCCCGCCACCGACGCGATGTTGACGACGTTGCCGCCGTGCTCGCCCATCCAGGCGCGGTAGGCGAGCTGCACGTAGCCCAGCGCGGCGACGACGTTGGTGTCGAAGGTCTTGCTCACCGCGGCGAGGTCGGTGTCCATGAGGAAGCCGTAGGTGGGGTTGATGCCGGTGTTGTTGACCAGGATGTCGAGGCTGCCGAAGCGCTCGACGGTCGCGGTCACCGACTGCTCCCGCGACTCCTCGGAGCTCGCGTTGGCCGCGACCGCCAGCACTCGCCCGGTGTCGCCGCCCGCGTGGTCGGCGGCGAGCGAGGCGGCCGCCGCCTCCAGCGCGTCGGGCTTGCGGGCGGTGACCGTGACCGAGGCCCCCCGGGAGAGCAGCTCGGCGGCGATGGCGTAGCCGATTCCGCGGCTGGCGCCGGTGACGAGGGCCGTGCGGCCGGTGAGATCAGTCATGCGGCGACCCTACGTCGGGAATCGGGGTGCCCCGGCCGGTACTCTGGACGCCGTGATCCGGATCGCGTAGCGGGCCCGCCGCCTGCCAGCCGCCCGCCCCCGGATCCTTTCTGGAGTCTTCCTCGTGATCACCGCCACCGACCTCGAACTGCGCGCCGGGTCCCGGATCCTGCTCTCCGGCGCCACGCTGCGCGTGCAGCCCGGCGACCGCATCGGGCTCGTCGGGCGCAACGGCGCCGGCAAGACCACGTCCATGCGCGTCCTCGCCAACGAGGGCGAGCCCTACGGCGGCAGCGTGCACGCCAACAGCCCCGTGGGCTACCTCCCGCAGGACCCCCGCGAGGGCGACCTGCGCGTCACCGCGAAGGACCGCGTCCTGTCGGCCAAGGGCCTCGACGTGATGCTGCGCGAGATGGAGAAGGCGCAGAACGCGATGGCCGAGCTGGTCGACGGCGCCGCCAACGACAAGGCCGTGCGCGACTACGGCCGCATCGAGGAGCGCTTCTCGGCGCTGGGCGGCTACGCGGCGGAGAGCGACGCCGCCCGCATCTGCGCGCACCTCGGTCTGCCCGACCGCATCCTCAACCAGCAGATCGCCACGCTGTCGGGCGGTCAGCGCCGCCGCGTCGAGCTGGCCCGGATCCTGTTCTCGGCCACCGACGGCGGTGCGTCGAGCAACACCACGCTGCTGCTCGACGAGCCCACCAACCACCTCGACGCCGACTCGATCACGTGGCTGCGCTCGTTCCTGCAGAACCACGACGGCGGGCTCGTCGTGATCAGCCACGACACCGACCTGCTGGCCGACGTCGTCAACAAGGTGTGGTTCCTCGACGCCACGCGCGGCGAGGTCGACGTCTACAACATGAACTGGAAGCGGTACCAGGAGGCGCGGGCCACCGACGAGAAGCGCCGCCGCCGCGAGCGCGCCAACGCCGAGAAGAAGGCGTCGGTGCTGCACACCCAGGCACTGAAGATGGGCGCGAAGGCCACGAAGGCGGTGGCGGCGAAGAACATGGCGCGCCGCGCCGACGAGCTCCTGGCCAACCTCGAGCCCGAGCAGCAGAAGGACCGCGTCGCCAAGATCCGCTTCCCGGACCCGGCGCCGTGCGGCAAGACCCCGCTCACCGCAGAGGGCCTGAGCAAGGCGTTCGGCTCGCTGGAGGTGTTCACCGGCGTCGACCTCGCGGTCGACCGCGGGGCCAAGGTCGTCGTCCTCGGGCTCAACGGCGCGGGCAAGACCACGCTGCTCCGGCTGCTGGCGGGCACCGAGCGCGCCGACGCCGGCGACGTGCGCCCCGGCCACGGACTGCGCGTGGGCTACTTCGCGCAGGAGCACGAAACGCTCGACCCGGACGCCACGGTGTGGGAGAACATCCGGCACGCCTCGCCCGACACGGGGGAGCAGCAGCTGCGTACGGTGCTGGGCACGTTCATGTTCTCCGGGGAGCAGCTCCAGCAGCCCGCGGGCACGCTCTCGGGCGGCGAGAAGACGCGCCTCGCGCTGGCGGGCCTGGTCTCCAGCGCCGCCAACGTGCTGCTGCTCGACGAGCCCACCAACAACCTCGACCCGGCCAGCCGCGCCCAGGTGCTCGACGCCCTGCGCCGCTTCACCGGGGCCGTCGTGCTGGTCTCCCACGACCCCGGCGCGGTCGAGGCGCTGCACCCCGACAAGGTCATCGTGCTGCCCGACGGCACCGAGGACCTCTGGTCGGCGGAGTACCTGGAGCTCGTGCAGTTGGCCTGATCGGACGAGGTTGACGTCCGCGGTGCCACCCGTTCGCGACTGTGACGTGGATCTCTCCCGCGCCGGCCGACGTCCGGGTGATCAGGAGGTGGCGACGGGGTGACGGCCGGGTGTCCGGCCGTCCTAGATGATCACCCGTACGCGTGATCCATTCGGGCGAACCGCTCACCGATCACGCAGTGGATCTCCTGTCGCGCGCCCGTGACCTGGTCGATCATTGCCTTGCCGGGAGCCGGACCCACCACCGGCGGCAGGCCCCGCGCGTGATCGACGAGGAGGAGCGACGTCATGCCCGACCTGAAGAAGGGCGCCCGCATCACGGGCACCCAGCGCGACAAGCTCGCAGGCGACCTCAAGAAGAAGTACGAGAAGGGGGCGAGCATCCGCGCCCTCGCCGAGTCGACCGGCCGGTCCTACGGCTTCGTGCACCGCGTCCTGTCCGAGACCGGGGTGACGCTGCGCGGGCGCGGGGGAGCGACCCGGACGAAGAAGAAGTAGCCGTGGGCGGGAGGGCTACGGGCCAGTAGCCTTCCGGCATGACCCTCGCGGAACCCGATCTGCTGCAGCGCGGCGGGCTGACCCTGGACGTCGCCGGCGCCCGGGCCACCATCTCGCTGTCCCGTCCCGACTCGCTCAACGCGCAGACGCCCGACACCTGGGCGGCTCTGGCGGCGATCGGGGAGTCCCTGGGCGAGGAGGTGCGGGTCGTCGTCGTCCGCGGGGAGGGGCGCTCGTTCTCCGCGGGGCTGGACCGCAGCCTGTTCACGCCCACGCCCGAGCGGCCGGGGATCGCAGCGCTCGGCACCGTGCCCGAGGACGAGGCCGACCTCACCATCGCGGGCTACCAGGCCGGCTTCTCCTGGCTGCGCGATCCCGCCCGGGTCACCGTCGCCGCCGTGCAGGGCCACGCCATCGGCGGCGGCTTCCAGCTCGCGCTGGCCTGCGACCTGCGGGTCGTCGCCGACGACGTGCAGTTCTGCATGGCCGAGCCGAAGCTGGGCATCGTTCCCGACCTCGGCGGCACCTACCCGCTGGTCCGCGCCGTGGGGTACGCCCGCGCCGTCGAGATCTGCCTGACCGGCCGCCGCGTGGGCGCCACCGAGGCCGTGGAGCTGGGCCTCGCGCTGCGCGCGGTGCCCGCCGCCGAGCTCGACGCCGCCGTCGACGAGCTCGCCACCGCCCTGGTCTCGGCCCCGCCGAAGGCCGCCGCGGCAACCCTCGCCCTGCTCTCCGGCGTGGCCGACGGCCTCGACCCCGCCTCGGCACTGGCGGCGGAGCGGGCGGCGCAGGTGCGCAGGCTGCGGTCGCTGGCGGCCGGGACGGGCTGACGCGGCTCGCGACCGGGCCGGGTGATCGCTGCCGAGGGCGGCGTGCACCCGCGGTCCCCGTGCTCCCGCGGTCCCCGTGCACGGGCCGCAGCACCTGCGGCGCACCGGACGCTTCGCGGGTCCCTTTGCTCTGCACACCGATACGCACCACGCGACCCGGTGCGTGGGGGTAAGCAGAGCAAAGGAACCCTGGAGCGGCACACACCGGTCGGGTCGCGGGGGCGGGGCGGGGGAGGTAGGGAGTACAGCGAGGCCGCTGTGCGTCGAGGCCCCCGCAGCACGTACGTCAGGAGGTGGCCGTGGACCGGCCCGTGGGGATGATGAGCAAGGTGGCCGCCGGGGTCGACGCACCGCGGTCCGTCACGAAGGGCACGATCCCGCGCATCTGGCGCTTCGCCGCGCCCTACCGCCGCTGGCTGCTGGCGTTCCTGGCGCTCACCGTCGTCATAGCCACCATCGGCGTCGCGACGCCGGTGCTGGCCGGGCAGGTCGTCAACGCCATCGTCGGGGGCGGCACCGCGTCGGCCGCGGCGGCCACCGTCATCGGGCTGGCGGCGGGGATCGCGGCGCTGGCGATCCTCGAGGCGGTCACCGGGCTGGTGTCGCGCTGGTTCTCCTCCCGCATCGGCGAGGGCCTGATCGTCGACCTGCGCAAGGCCGTGTTCACCCACGTCCAGAAGATGCCGGTCGCGTTCTTCACCCGCACCCGCACCGGCGCGCTGGTCAGCCGGCTCAACAACGACGTCATCGGCGCGCAGTCGGCGATCACCTCGACGCTGGCCACGGTGCTGTCGAACTCGATCCAGCTCCTGCTCGCGCTCGGCGTCATGATCACCCTGGCCTGGCAGGTGACCCTGCTGGCCCTGATCCTGCTGCCGATCTTCGTGCTCCCCGCGCGCCGGATGGGGCGCACGATCGCCGACCTGCGCCGCGAGTCGGCCGACCTCAACGCCGGCATGAGCACGCAGATGACCGAGCGGTTCTCCGCGCCCGGCGCCACGCTCGTCAAGCTGTTCGGGCGGCCCGACGAGGAGGCCGCGGAGTTCGGCGCCACCGCCGAGCGCGTCCGCGACATCGGGGTGCGCACCGCGATGGTGTCGCGCGTGTTCGTCACCGCGCTCTCGCTGGTCTCCGCGCTGGCGCAGGCGCTGGTCTACGGCCTCGGCGGCTACCTGGCCGTCACCGGGCAGATCGAGCCCGGCACCGTCGTCACCCTCGCGCTGCTGCTCACGCGGCTCTACACGCCGATGACGGCCCTGGCCAACGCCCGCGTCGACGTCATGACCGCGCTCGTGTCGTTCGAGCGGGTCTTCGAGGTGCTCGACCTGCAGCCGATGATCCGCGAGCGGTCCGACCCCGTGCCGCTGCCGGCCGGGCCGGTCACGGTGGCGCTGCGCGACGTGCGCTTCGGCTACCCGGGCGCGGAGCAGGTGTCGCTGGCATCGCTCGAGGAGGTCGCGGTGCTCGACCGGCGCCCGAGCGAGGAGGTGCTGCACGGCGTCGACCTGGAGGTGGGCGGCGGGCAGCTGCTGGCGCTGGTCGGCTCGTCGGGCGCGGGGAAGTCGACGATCGCGTCGCTGGTGCCGCGGCTCTACGACGTCGACTCCGGGGCGGTGACGCTGTCGGGCGTCGACGTGCGCGACCTCGGCTTCGCCGACCTGCGCGGCGCCGTCGGCGTCGTCACCCAGGACGGGCACCTGTTCCACGACACCATCGGCGCCAACCTGCGCTACGCCAAGCCCGACGCGACCGACGCAGAGATCGTCGACGCGATGCGCCGCGCGCGCCTGGGCGAGGTCCTCGACGCCCTGCCCGACGGGCTGGACACCGTGGTGGGGGAGCGCGGCTACCGGCTCTCGGGCGGCGAGCGCCAGCGCCTGACGATCGCGCGGCTGCTGCTGGCCCGCCCGCGCGTGGTGATCCTGGACGAGGCCACGGCGCACCTGGACTCCGAGTCGGAGTCGGCGGTGCAGGAGGCGCTGGTCGAGGCGCTGGCCGGTCGCACGGCCATCGTCATCGCCCACCGGCTCTCGACGGTGCGCCGGGCCGACCGCATCGCGGTCGTCGAGCACGGGCGGATCGTGGAGAGCGGCACGCACGACGAGCTGATCGCCGCGGGCGGGCGCTACGCCGTGCTGCACCGGACGCAGTTCGCCCAGGACCGCGGGCCCGACGGCGTGCTCGTGCCCGACGGCGTCGAGTGCGGCATCGACGGCTGCACCGTGCGGCACAGCGAGGAGCACTACGTGAGCTGAGGGCTCCCTGTCCTGCTCTCAGTGGGGGCGCGCCGTACCGCCGCCTCCACGAGGTCCAGCACCGGCTCCAGGTCGTCGGCCGACAGACCCATCGCCAGGTGCGAGACCAGGCCCTCCATCACCAGCTCCAGGTACTGCGCGAGCACCGGCACCGGCACGTCGTCGCGCACCGAGCCCGTCCGGGCCAGGCGCTCCAGCCGGGCGCGGGTGGCGCGCGTCAGGGCGGCGGAGTGGGCGCTCCAGCGCTCGCGGAACTCCGGCTCGGTGCGCAGCCGCCGCGAGACCTCCAGGCGCGTGCCCAGCCAGCTGCGCTCGTCGACGGGGTCGTGCAGCAGGTTGCGCATGACCTGGACCAGCCCGTCCGCCGCCACGACGTCGGCCATGCGCTCGGCGTCCTGCTCGGCCAGGGCCAGGAACAGGGCGTCCTTGTCGCGGAAGTAGTGGAAGATCGCGCCCCGGGACAGGCCCGTGGACTGCTCCAGCCGCCGGACCGTGGCCCCCTCGTAGCCGTACCGCGCGAAGCAGGTGCGGGCCCCGTCGAGGATCTCCTGGCGACGCGCCGCGAGCTGGTCGGTGCTGACGCGGGGCATAGCGCCAGGCTATACCCAGGACGTACGTACGGCTTGGGATACGCGGTCCGGGCACGGGGACGTCATCGGGACGTTCCAGACGACCGGCTGCGGTCGGGGTGCTCGCGGGGTAGCGTCGGGCGGCGTGACCCAGAGCGTGTCCTCCGGAATCGACGGGGCGCCCGACCCCGAGCGGGCCGCGCCGGACGCCGGGCCGTCGGTGCTGCACGACTGCGCCGACGCCCAGGCCTACGTCGCGTCGGTCTGCTTCAAGCACGGCCCGCCGCGGCTCATCGGCGTGGAGCTCGAGTGGCTCGTGCAGCGGACGACGGTCCCCGACGCCCCGGTCGACCTCGCCACGCTGACCGCTGCACTCGGCCCGCACGCCCCCACCACGCTGGACCCCGCCTCACCCGCCCGGCCGCTCCCGGCCGGATCCACGATCACCGTCGAACCCGGCGGCCAGGCCGAGCTGGCCAGCCCGCCGTTCGCGGACCTCGGGCAGCTGCTCGACGCGGTCCGCTCCGACGGCGCCGAGCTCCTGGGCCGCCTCGCCGCCCACGGCGTCCTCCCGCACCCCCGCGCCGCCGACCCCGTGCGCCCGCCCCGCCGGCTGCTGCAGCTCCCGCGCTACCGCGCGATGGAGGAGTCGTTCGACCGCACCGGCCCCTACGGCCGCAGCGCGATGTGCTCCACGGCCGCCGTGCAGGTCTGCGTCGACACCGGCGAGGGCGCCGCCGTCGCCCGCCGCTGGGCCGCCGTGCACGCCGTCGGCCCGGTGCTGCTGGCCGCGTTCGCCAACTCCCCGGTGCTGCACGGGCGCCGCACCGGCTGGAAGTCCTCGCGCTGGGCCGCGTGGCTGGCCTGCGACCCCGCCCGCACCGCGCCGCCGCCGCTGCGCGACACCGATCCCGACGTCGACCCGGCCCCGGCCTGGGCGCGGCGGGTGCTGCACACGCCGCTGCTGTGCGGCCGCGGCGAGGGCAGCCGCTGGCCCGTGCCCCGCGGCCTCACGTTCGCCGACTGGCTGGACGGCGCGCTGCCGACCCGCCCCACCACCGCCGACCTCGACTACCACGTCTCCACGCTGTTCCCGCCGGTGCGGGCGCACGGGTTCCTGGAGATCCGCTACGTCGATGCCCAGGCCGGCGACGGGTGGGCGCTGCCGACGGCGGTGCTCGCCGCGGTGCTGTCCGACGACGCCGCCGTCGACCGCGTCCTGGAGGTCTGCGCCCCGGCCCGCGGCCGTTGGGTCTCCGGCGCCCGCCACGGGTTGGACGACCGCGTGCTCGCGCGCGCCGCCGCGGCCGTCTTCGCGCTGGCCGCCGACCGCCTGCCCGGTCTCGGCGCTCCCGCATGGGTGCGCGACGCCCTCGCCGACATGATCGAGAGCCGGGTGCTGCGCGGCCGCTGCCCCGCCGACGACCCGGCGCCCGGCGACCGCGGTGCCGTCGTCACCCCGCACCTCGAACCGGCGATCCCGGAAGGAGAGCTCGCATGACCACGACCGTCCCCGGCACGCCCGGCGCCGAGAACACCGAGAGCCCGGAGGCCCTTCGCACGCGCGTGGCCGACCTGCTCGCGGCGTCGCGGGCCCGCAGCACCGCGCTCACCGAGGCCGTCGACGAGGCCGACCTCGTCGCCCAGCACTCGCCGCTCATGTCGCCGCTGGTCTGGGACCTCGCGCACATCGGCAGCCAGGAGGAGCTCTGGCTGGTCCGCGACGTCGGCGGCCGCGAGCCGCTGCGCCCCGAGATCGACGGCATGTACGACGCCTTCCAGCACTCGCGCTCCAGCCGGGTCGCGCTGCCACTGCTCTCGCCCGCCGAGGCCCGCGCGTACGTGGCGCAGGTGCGGGACAAGGCCCTCGACGCGCTGGGCCGCAGCTCCCTGCGCGGGCGCCGCCTGGAGGAGCACGGGTTCGCCTTCGGGATGATCGTGCAGCACGAGCAGCAGCACGACGAGACCATGCTGGCCACCCACCAGCTCCGCGCGGGCGCCCCCGTCCTGCACGCGCCGGCCCCGCCGCCCGGCGCGCCGCTGCCCGTCGCCGAGGTCCTGGTGCCCGGCGGCCCGTTCGAGATGGGCACGTCGGTGGAGCCGTGGGCGCTGGACAACGAGCGTCCCTCGCACACGGTCGACGTGCCGGCGTTCGTCATCGACACCGCGCCGGTCACCAACGCCGCCTACGCCGCGTTCGTCGACGCCGGCGGCTACGACGACCCGCGCTGGTGGACCGGCGCGGGCTGGCGCCACCGCGTCGACGCCGGGCTGGTCGCGCCGCAGTTCTGGGAGCGCGACGGCTCGGGCACGTGGTACCGCCGCCGCTTCGGCGTGCTCGCCCCGCTCGTCGACGAGGAGCCGGTGGTCCACGTCTGCTTCCACGAGGCGCAGGCCTACGCCGCCTGGGTGGGCAGGCGCCTGCCCACCGAGGCCGAGTGGGAGAAGGCCGCCCGGTTCGACCCGGCCACCGGCCGCTCGCGCCGCTACCCCTGGGGCGACGACGAGCCGACGCCCGAGCACGCCAACCTCGGCCAGCGCCACCTGCAGCCCGCCCCGGTCGGCGCCTACCCGAAGGGGGCGTCGCCGCTGGGGGTGCACCAGCTCGTCGGCGACGTGTGGGAGTGGCTCGACAGCGGGTTCCACCCCTACCCGGGCTACGAGACGTTCCCGTACCCGGAGTACTCCGAGGTGTTCTTCGGCGGCGACTACCGGATGCTGCGCGGCGGCTCGTTCGGCACCGACCCGTCGGCGTTGCGCGCGACGTTCCGCAACTGGGACCACCCGGTCCGCCGGCAGATCTTCTCCGGCTTCCGGTGCGCCCGTGACGCCGACGCCCGTGACGCCGACTGCCGCGACACCGACTCCCGGGACCACTAGGGGTGTGCCGCCACCTGGCCTACGTCGGACCGCCGGTGACGCTGTCGTCGCCGGTGCTCGACGCGCCGCACTCGCTGCGCCACCAGTCCTACGCCCCGACCGACATGCGCGGCGGGGGCACGGTGAACGTCGACGGCTTCGGGGCGGGCTGGTACCCGGACGCCGACGGCGCCGGTCCCGGTGACGCCCTGCGCTACCGCACGGCGTCGCCGATCTGGTCGGACGCCTCCTTCGCCGCCCTGGCCGCCACCGTCCGCACGCCCGCGCTGCTCGCCGCCGTCCGCTCGGCCACCACGGGCATGCCCGTGACCCCGAGCGCCAACGCGCCCTTCGTCGACGGGCCGTGGCTGTTCAGCCACAACGGGCGGGTGTCCGGGTGGCCGGGCTCCGTGGCCGACCTCGCGGGCGGCCTGCCCGTGACCGACCTGCTCACCCTCGACGCCCCCACCGACGCCGCGCTGCTGTGGGCGCTGGTGCGCCGGCGGCTGCGCGCGGGTGACGACCCGACCGCGGTGCTGGCCGACGTCGTGCGCTCGGTGGCCGCGGCCGCGCCGGAGTCGCGGCTGAACCTCCTGCTCACCGACGGCGCGACGATCTGGGCCACCGCCTGGTCGCACGCGCTGTCGCTGCGGGTCGACGGGGAGTCGGCGCTCGTCGCCTCCGAGCCCGTCGACCAGCACCCCTCCTGGACCGAGGTGCCCGACCGGCACCTGGTGGTGGCCCGCCCGGGTCACCACCGCACGGAACCGCTTCTGACGACAACGGGAGTCCGATGAGCCCGCACGCCCTGCTCGACATCCACCTCACCGAAGGAGACGCCGACCGAGCCCTGCGCTCCGACGTGCGGACCGGCCTGACGGCCGAGCCGAAGACGCTGCCGCCCAAGTGGTTCTACGACGCGCGGGGCAGCGCGCTGTTCGAGGACATCACCGCGCTGCCCGAGTACTACCCGACGCGGACGGAGGCGGTCCTGCTGGCGCGCAGCGTCGACGAGATCGCGGTGGCCTCGGGGGCCGAGACGCTGGTGGAGCTGGGGTCGGGGTCGTCGTCGAAGACGCGGCTGCTGCTCGACGCGTTCGGCCGGACCGGGACGTTGCGGCGCTACGTGCCCCAGGACGTCAGCGAGTCGGCGCTGCGGCTCGCGATGGACGCGCTCGCCGTCGAGTACCCCGACCTGGAGCTGCACGGCGTCGTCGGCGACTTCACGCGGCACCTCGACCGGCTGCCGCGTGAGGGCCGGCGGATGGTCGCGTTCCTGGGAGGCACGATCGGCAACCTCACCCGCGACGAGCGCTACGCGTTCCTGCGCCAGCTCCGCGCCGTCCTGGAGCCGGGGGAGCAGCTGCTGCTGGGCACCGGCCTGGTCGTCGACGAGTCGGTGATGGTGCCCGCCTACGACGACGCCGCCGGGGTCACCGCGGAGTTCAACCGCAACGTCCTGCACGTGCTCAACCGGGAGCTGCGGGCCGACTTCGACGTCGAGGCGTTCGCGCACCGGGCGCTGTGGGATGCGGAGAACAGCTGGATCGAGATGCGGCTCGTGGCGCAGCGGGCGATGATCGTGCACGTCGCCGAGCTCGACCTCACCGTCGAGTTCGCGGCGGGGGAGGAGATGCGCACCGAGATCTCCACGAAGTTCCGGCCCGACGGCGTCGCCGAGGCGCTGGAGGAGTGCGGCTTCCGGGTGGCGCGGACCTGGACCGACCCGGACGACCGGTTCGCCCTGACCCTGGGCACCGCCTGCTAGACCGGGTTCCTGGACCGGGCCGGACCGGACGGGGCAGGATCGGGCGGGTGAGCACCGACTGGCGCGAAGACGGCGTCCGGGTCATCCCGCCCGACGCCCTGGACGCGAACACCCCGCAGACCCCCGGCATGCACCGGGCCGCCGCCGTGACGCACGCCCGGGCCGGTGCGGAGAAGCTGTGGGCCGGCACCGTCACCATCCACCCCGGCGCCCGCACCGGCGCGCACCACCACGGTGAGCTCGAGAGCGTCATCTACGTGGTGCGCGGCCGGGCGCGGATGCGCTGGGGCGCGCGGCTGGAGTTCGTGGCCGAGGCGGGGCCGGGCGGGTTCATCTTCGTGCCGCCGTGGGTGCCGCACCAGGAGATCAACGCCCTCGACGACGAGCCGCTCGAGTGCGTCCTGACCCGCAGCGGGCAGGACCCGGTCGTGGTGAACCTCGACGTCGAGGGCGTGGCCGACCCGGAGCACGTGCCCTGGGTCGATCCCGGTCACCCGGCGCCCCCGGCCGTCAGCTGACGGGCGCCGGCGCGGCGTGGTCGGGCAGCTCGATCCCGTCGGACTTCGCGAACTGGCGCTCCAGCAGCACCCGCACGGGCCAGCGGGTGGCCGCCCGCATCGTGAACGCGCCCAGGGCGATCGCGGCGCGCCCGCGGGCCGCGAACCCGTCGACGCCGCCGGGCGGCAGCTGCTGGGCCCGGTCGACGTAGGGCCGCAGGACCCGCTCGTACCGCTCGAACGCGGCGCGGTGGTCGTCGGCCGCGGCGAGCTCGCCGGCCAGCACGTGCGCGCCGACCAGCGCCAGGTTGGTGCCGAGCCCCGTGAGCGACGTCGGGCAGTACCCGGCGTCGCCCAGCAGCACCACGCGTCCGCGCGACCAGCGGGCCAGCCGCACCTGCGCCATCTCCTCGACGGCCAGGTCGGGTGCGGCGCGCATCGCCTCGACCAGCCAGTCGGCCTTCCACCCGGCACCGGCGAACCGCGCCGCGAACACCTCGGCCCAGACGGCGGTGTCGCGCCGCACGGCGTCCTGCGGCCCGGAGCGGAAGGCCAGCGCCGCCTTCGTCTCACCCGGCAGGCGCCCGGGGCGCAACGACGCCACGAGCCCGCCGGGGGCGTTGTGCACGAGGTACCAGCCGTCGAGGTCGGGCGCGGCCGGGGCGGTGAACCAGGCGGTGTGGCAGCCCAGCGGGTGCAGGCCCGCGTCGCCGAAGGCCAGCGAGCGGACGGCGGAGTGCACCCCGTCGGCGCCGACCACGAGCCCGAAGCGCCGCGGAGGTCGACGGCCTGGCCGCCGCCACGCGGCGCCGCGTCTCGCTCGACGACGGTGACGGTGTGGCCCTGGGCGCGTAGCTGCCGGGCGAGGGCCGGACCGGCGATGCCGCCGCCGGAGACGAGGATGTCGGTGGTGTGCGTGCGGCATAACGTACGTCGTACACAGACGCGAGGCAAATATTAATCCACAGCTCAGCGCGCTAACCGTACTAGTGCACTGGCCCCGGGGGACGGCCTGGTGTACTAGTACGGGGGTGGCGGAGGGTGGGGGCGGGTCGGCGCGGGTGGCGGGCGACCTGCGGCGGCGGATAGCGGCCGGGGAGCTGGCGCCGGGGGAGCGGGTGCCCTCGACGCGGGCCATCACACGGGAGTGGGGCGTCGCGATCGCCACCGCGTCGCGGGCGCTGGCGGCGCTGCGGGCCGAGGGCCTGGTGCGGGTGGTGCCCGGGGTGGGGACGGTCGTGGCCGAGCCGGTCGGGCGGGTGCCCGAGCCGGCGCCCGCCGCGCCCCCTGCGGCCGGTCCCCGCCGGACGGTGCCCTCCCGGACGGGGCCTTCCCGGACGGTGCCTTCCCGGACGGGGCCTGCCCGGGCGGTGCCCGAGGAGGCGCTCGGGCCGGACCGGATCGTGGCGGCGGCGATGGACGTCGCCGACGCCGAGGGGCTCGCCGGGCTGTCGATGCGCCGGATCGCGACGGCGCTGGGCGTCGCCCCGATGGCGCTCTACCGTCACGTCAGTGACAAGGACGACCTCGTCGTGCGGATGCTCGACGCGGCGATGGGGGAGTGGCGCGCGCCCGTCGACGTCGCCGGGGGCTGGCGCCCGCGCCTCGACGGGGGCGTGCGCGCGCTGTGGGCGGCGTTCCGGCGGCACCCGTGGATGGCGCAGGCGCTGTCGGTGACGCGGCCGCAGGCGATCCCGGCGGGCATGGCGTACTCGGAGTGGGTGCTCGCGACCCTGGACGGGCAGAGGGTGGAAGCCGTCGAGGCGTTCGACATCCACCTCACGCTGATCAACTACGTGCGGGGCGCGGCGGCGGTGCTGGAGCCCGAGCGCGACGCGGAGGCGGCCAGCGGCCTGGACAACGAGGCCTGGCTGGCCGAGCAGGAGCCCGGGCTGGCCGCGCTGGTGGGGTCGGGGCGCTTCCCGCTGCTGCAGCGGATGGTGACGACCGACTACGACCTCGACGTCGACGCCCTGTTCGAGCGCGGCCTGCTCCTGCTGCTCGACGGGCTGGCGGTGCAGTTCGACCGGATCGCCGACGCCTCGCGCACGGCCGCCCCGCCGTGGGCCCGCTGACCGGGCACCCACCGGCGCTCGTCAGCCCAGCGCGGCCTGCACCAGCAGCGCCAGCGCTCCGGCGGCGGCCAGGGTCACGACCGCGGGGCGGGTCCAGCCCCGGTCGAGCAGCGGGCGCGCCGGCCCGGACAGCGCGAAGCCCGCGAGCATCGGCACGACCAGCAGCCCGCCGGCAAGCAGGTCGGCGCCGTCGACCTGCCCGCCGACCGCCAGTGCGGCGATCGAGAGCAGGGTGCCCGCGGTGAAGTAGGCGGCCAGCGTCGAGCGCACGCGCGGCCCGGTGTCGCCCTGGTAGAGCAGCGCCACCGGCGGCCCGCCGATCGACGACGCCGTGCCGCCGGCCCCGGACACCAGGCCCGCGACCAGCAGCGCGGGCACCGTCGGGCGGAGCCGCCAGCGGACGACCGACAGCGCCGCGCACACCAGCACCGTCAGCCCGACGGCCGCGACGAACAGCCGCGGCGGGAACGTCGACACCGCGAGCACCCCCAGGCCGATGCCGGGCAGGCGCCCCAGCAGGGCCCAGCCGACCCCGCGCCAGTCGGTGTCGCCGTACTCCCGGCGCAGGGTCAGCAGCGCGTGCACCGCGGTGATCATCAGCAGCGGCACGGGCACCAGCGCGGGGTCGAGGATCGCGAGCAGGGGAGCGGCGACCAGGGCGAGGCCGAAGCCCACCGTGCCCTGGACCAGCGCCCCCACGGCCACCACCAGTCCCGCCACGACGATCAGCACCCGCCGACCGTAGCCGCCTCCGACCCCCTCTGACGTCAATGAAACGTTGACGCCTTCGAAACGGCAATGAAACAACGACATCGAACCGCCGCCGGGGCGCCGGAGCGTGCGGCCCTCGCCGCCGGAACGCAAGCGGCCGCCGCTCCCGGTGGGGAGCGGCGGCCGTCAGCAGGGCCCGTGGATCACGGGGGAGGGGGCGCTAGCTGCGCAGCATCCCCCGCAGGACGTACTGCAGGATCCCGCCGTTGCGGTAGTAGTCCGCCTCGCCGGGGGTGTCGATCCGGACCACGGCGTCGAACTCGACGGTCGACTCGTCGGCCTTCGTCGCGGTGACGGCGACCGTGCGCGGCGTGGAGCCGTCGTTCAGCGCGGTGATGCCCGCGATGTCGAAGGTCTCCGTGCCGTCCAGGCCCAGCGACGACGCCGACTCGCCCGCCGGGAACTGCAGCGGGATGACGCCCATGCCGATCAGGTTCGAGCGGTGGATGCGCTCGAAGGACTCCACGATCACGGCCTTGACGCCGAGCAGCGCGGTGCCCTTGGCGGCCCAGTCGCGCGAGCTGCCCGAGCCGTACTCCTTGCCGCCCAGGACCACAAGCGGCGTGCCGGCGGCGGCGTAGTTCTGCGCGGCGTCGTAGATGAACGCCTGCGGGGCGTCGTCCTGGGTGAAGTCGCGGGTGTAGCCGCCGCTGACGTCGTCGAGCAGCTGGTTCTTCAGCCGGATGTTCGCGAACGTGCCGCGGATCATCACCTCGTGGTTGCCGCGGCGGGAGCCGAAGGAGTTGAAGTCCTTCTTCTCGACGCCGTGCTCGGTGAGGTACTCGGCCGCCGGAGTGCCGGGCTTGATCGCGCCGGCGGGGGAGATGTGGTCGGTCGTGACCGAGTCGCCCAGCAGGGCCAGCACCCGTGCCCCGGAGATGTCCGAGACGGGCGACGGGTCGGGCGACATGCCCTCGAAGTACGGGGGCTTGCGCACGTAGGTCGACTGCGGGTCCCAGTCGAAGGTCTTGCCCTCCGGCGTGGGCAGGCCCTTCCAGCGCTCGTCGCCCGCGAAGACGTCGGCGTAGTCCTTGGTGAACATCTCCTGGCTGATCGAGGAGTCGATCGTGTTCTGCACGTCCTTGGCCGAGGGCCAGATGTCGCGCAGGAACACCTCGGTGCCGTCGGTCGCGGTGCCCAGGGGCTGGTTCTCGAAGTCGAAGTCCATCGTGCCCGCGAGCGCGTACGCGATGACCAGCGGCGGCGAGGCCAGGTAGTTCATCTTGACGTCGGGGTTGATGCGGCCCTCGAAGTTGCGGTTGCCCGAGAGCACCGAGACGACGGACAGGTCGGCCTCGTTGACCGCGGCGGAGATCTCGTCCGACAGCGGACCGGAGTTGCCGATGCAGGTGGTGCAGCCGTAGCCGACCAGGTGGTAGCCGAGCTTCTCGAGGTAGGGCCAGAGACCGGCCTTCTCGTAGTAGTCGGTGACGACCTTGGACCCCGGCGCCATCGACGTCTTGACCCACGGCTTGACGGTGAGCCCCCGGTCGACGGCGTTCTTCGCGAGCAGCGCCGCGCCGAGCATCACCGAGGGGTTCGAGGTGTTCGTGCACGACGTGATCGAGGCGATCACGACGGCGCCGTGGTCGATCTCGAACGACGCGCCGCTCGCGGTCGTCACGCGCGTCGGCCGGCTGGCGCGGCCGTGTGCACCGGAGGCGGCGGAGAACGGGTCGCGCGGCTTGCCTGCGTCGCCGTTGCCGTGCGCGCTCGGGCTCGCCGGGTCGCTCGCCGGGAAGGTCTCCTCCACCGACTCGTCGACGCTGGAGCCGGAGCTCGCGGCGTCGTCGGGGTCGTCCTGGTCCGGGGCGCCGGCGTAGTCGCCGAGCACGGAGCGGAACGCCTCCTTCGACTGCGAGAGCGCGATGCGGTCCTGCGGGCGCTTGGGGCCGGCGATCGAGGGGACGACCGTCGACAGGTCGAGCTCGAGGGTCTCGGAGAACACGGGCTCGCGCGACGGGTCGTGCCACATGCCCTGCTCGCGGGCGTAGGACTCGGTGAGCTCGAGCAGCGAAGCCGGGCGTCCGGTCAGCTTCATGTACCGGATGGTCTCGTCGTCGATCGGGAAGATCGCGGCGGTGGAGCCGAACTCCGGGCTCATGTTGCCGATGGTGGCGCGGTTGGCCAGCGGCACCGCGCCGACGCCCTCGCCGTAGAACTCCACGAACTTGCCGACGACGCCGTGGCGCCGCAGCATCTCGGTGATCGTCAGCACGACGTCGGTGGCGGTGGCGCCGGCCGGGATCTCGCCGGTGAGCTTGAAGCCCACGACCTTCGGGATGAGCATCGAGACGGGCTGGCCGAGCATGGCCGCCTCGGCCTCGATGCCGCCGACGCCCCAGCCCAGCACGCCCAGGCCGTTGACCATGGTGGTGTGCGAGTCGGTGCCGACGAGGGTGTCGGGGTAGGCCTGCCCGTTGCGGGTCATGACCACGCGCGCGAGGTGCTCGATGTTGACCTGGTGCACGATCCCGGTGCCCGGGGGGACGACCTTGAACTCGTCGAAGGCGCCCTGACCCCAGCGCAGGAACTGGTAGCGCTCCTTGTTGCGGGAGTACTCGAAGTCGACGTTGCGCTCGAACGCGTCGGGCGAGCCGAAGACGTCGATGATCACCGAGTGGTCGATGACCAGCTCGGCGGGCGCGAGCGGGTTGACCTTCGCCGGGTCGCCGCCCAGCTCGGTGACGGCCTCGCGCATGGTGGCGAGGTCGACGACGCACGGCACGCCGGTGAAGTCCTGCATGATCACGCGGGCGGGCGTGAACTGGATCTCGGTGTCGGGCTCCGCGGACGGGTCCCATCCGGCGAGCGCGCGGATGTGGTCGGCGGTGACGTTCGCGCCGTCCTCGGTGCGGAGCAGGTTCTCCAGCAGCACCTTCAGGCTGAACGGGAGGCGCTCGGCGCCCTCGACGGCCGAGAGCCGGAAGATCTCGTGCTCGGCCCCGCCGGCCTGGATGGTCCCTCTCGCTCCGAAGCTGTCGGTCGTGGCCACGTGGTGTCCTCCTGCGGTGGTGGGCGCGGGTTCCTGGGAGTCTCGCCTACCGCGCACCGGCCGTTGGGCGAGACCCCTCTCACCACTAAACAGTACGCTTGTCCTGTTAGAACGTCAGCGTGAGGGGCCCCTCCTTCGGTGGAGATCGCGCCGCGCCCGCGCGTGGCGCCCCGCCTGCGCGCGCCGGGGGTGACAGAGTTCCGCCGTTCGTCCCGGGATGATCAAGGAAGGGCTGGCGGGTGCGCAGATCCGTGCGGGTGGTCGTGCTGCTGCTGCTCCTCGCCCTGCTGGGGGGCACGGCGCCGGCGTTCGCGCAGGAGCCCCCGCCGCCGCCGAACCCCAGCGACGATCAGCTGGGCCAGAGCCGGCAGGAGGTGCGCGACCGCGCCGGGGAGGTCGGGGAGCTCACCAACCGCCTCGCCGAGCTCGACGCGCGCACCGACGACCTGCAGGCGGAGCTGGCCGGGCAGCGCGAGAACGCCGAGGCCGCCCTCGTCGACCTGGAGGCCGCGCAGGGAGCCGCCGCCGAGGCGGGGGAGCGTGCCGAGGCCGCCCGCGTCGCGACCGACGCCGCCACCGTCGCCATCGACCAGGCCCGGTCCCGGCTCGACGACTTCGTCACCGCCACCTACCAGGAGGGCCTCGACACCGGTCCGCTCGGCCTGCTGACCTCGTCGCAGACGCCCGAGGAGCTCGTCGCCCGCGCCGAGTTCACCGACCTGCTCGCCCGCGCCCAGCTCGCCGCGCAGGACGGGCTCGAGCGCGCCCGCGTCGACAAGGCCAATGCCGACTCCACCGCCCGCGCCCTGCTCGAGGAGGCGCAGGCCCGCGAGGCCGAGGCCGCCCGGGCCAAGGACAGCGCCGACGCCGCGTACGCCGCGGCCGACGCCGCCGCCCGCGCCCAGGCCGAGCAGCTCGCCGCCGTGCAGACCGAGCGCGCCCAGGTCCAGAGCAGGCTCGACGCCGCCGAGGCCTCCGACGCCGGGCTGCGCGACCAGCGCGCCCGCTACGACGACTGGCAGCGCGTCCTCGCCGAGCAGGAGGCCTCCCGCCAGCGGGCCGAGCGCGACGCCGCGTCGGCCCGGGACGCCGCCGTCGGCCCGGCTCCGCGGGCCGGGGCCGGCAGCGCGCAGCGCGTCATCGACCGCGCGATGTCGCAGCTCGGCGTGCAGTACGTGTGGGGCGGGGGCAACGGCCGCGGCGCCACCACCGGCATCCCCGGTCCCGCGGGCGACCCCGGTGACCGCGTCGGTTTCGACTGCTCCGGGCTCATGCTCTACGCCTTCAACGGCGCCGGCGTGTCGCTGCCGCGGGTGAGCCGCAACCAGTTCAACGCCGGCCGCAAGGTCCCGATCTCCGACCTGCAGCCCGGTGACATGGTGTTCTTCCGGAAGGGCGGCGCGCCGATCCACCACGTCGCCATGTACATCGGCGACGGACGGATGATCGAGGCGCCCTACACCGGCGCGGACGTCCGGATCGTGCCGCTGCGCCGCAAGGACCTGGTGCCGCAGGCGACCCGGGTCCTGTAGGAGCGGGACCGGAGTACTGGCGGGACTGCAGTGGTCAGGACTGCACCGGCACCGGGATGCGCGGGTTCTCCCACAGCATCCACGGGCGCCGGCCGGCCTGGTAGGCCGCCTCGAGCATGCTGCGCTCCTTCGCGGTGTCGGCCGACTGCCAGAACCCGCGGTGGCGGTGGGCGGTCATCCGCCCCTCCCGCGCGAGCGGCGTGCAGGCGTCGGCGATGAGGTCCCCGCCCTCGGGCAGGTAGTCGAAGATCTCCGGGCGCAGCACGAAGTAGCCGCCGTTCTCCCACAGCGGCATCTCCTGCAGCGGGCTGATCGCGGTGATGCGGTCGTCCTCGCCGATCCCGACGCAGTGGAACGCGGGCTGCGGCGGCACGGCGAGCAGGCGGCCGACGGCGTCGGAGGCGGCGAAGTCGTCGACCATCGCGTCGAGGTCGAGGTCGGTGAGGACGTCGGCGTAGTTGGCCAGGAACATCTCCTCGCCCTCCACGTGCTCACGGACCCGGCGCAGGCGCTCCCCGATCGGGGAGTCCAGACCCGTGTGGGCGAACGTGATCGTCCAGTCCTGGATGTCGGACCCGAGGAGCTCGACCTGCCCGCCGTGGAGCACGAAGTCGTTCGACGCGGTCTCGGAGTAGTGCAGGAAGTAGTCCTTGATGTGCTCGGCCCCGTAGCCCATGCACAGCACGAACTCGGTGTGGCCGAAGTGCGCGTAGTAGCGCATGACGTGCCAGATCAGGGGGCGCGGGCCGACGCGGTGCATCGGCTTGGGCAGGTCGGACACGCCGTCGCGCATGCGCATCCCGTACCCGCCGCAGAACAGGACGACCTTCATCCGGGGGAACCTCCTGTACGTCGGTGTCTCCTGTCCCCGCAACGAGGCACCACCCATTCAGGTGACGGTCCGTGTCCGTCCGGCTACGGGAAGGGGGGTTCACCGCCCTCTCACGGACCGTGCGGTGAGATGGCGGGGTGACCGTCGCCGACTCCGCCCCCGCCAGCCCCGCGCACGAGGGCGAGCGCCTCGAGCGCGTCGTCCTCGAGATCAAGCGGGTGATCGTCGGGCAGGACCGGCTCGTCGAGCGGATGCTCGTCGGGCTGCTGGCCAAGGGGCACCTGCTGCTCGAGGGCGTGCCCGGCGTCGCGAAGACCCTGGCGGTCGAGACCGTCGCGAAGGTCGTCGGGGGCACGTTCTCCCGGCTGCAGTTCACCCCCGACCTGGTGCCCGCCGACATCCTCGGCACCCGGATCTACCGCCAGGGCCGCGAGGAGTTCGACGTCGAGCTCGGGCCGGTCGTGGCCAACTTCGTGCTCGCCGACGAGATCAACCGCGCTCCGGCGAAGGTGCAGTCGGCGATGCTCGAGGTGATGGCCGAGCGGCACCTGTCGATCGGCGGAAAGACGTTCCCGATGCCCGACCCGTTCCTCGTGCTCGCCACCCAGAACCCGATCGAGAACGAGGGCGTCTACCCGCTGCCCGAGGCACAGCGCGACCGCTTCCTGTTCAAGCTGATCGTGGAGTACCCGGGCGTCGAGGAGGAGCGCGAGATCGTCTACCGGATGGGCGCCGAGCCCCCGGTCGCGCAGCAGATCATCGACCCGGCCGAGCTGGTGCGCCTGCAGAAGGTCGCCACGCAGGTGTTCGTCCACCACGCGCTCGTCGACTACGTGGTGCGGCTCGTCGTCGCCACCCGCACGCCCGCCGAGCACGGCCTGTCCGACATCGCCGGCTGGGTGTCCTACGGCGCCTCGCCGCGCGCCACGCTGGGGATCGTCGCCGCCGCTCGGGCGCTGGCGCTGCTGCGCGGGCGCGACTACGTGCTCCCGCAGGACGTCCTCGACGTCGCCCCGGACGTGCTGCGCCACCGCCTCGTCCTGTCCTACGACGCCGTGGCCGACCAGGTGCCGATGGATCACATCATCTCGCGCGTGCTGGCCACCGTGCCGCTGCCGCAGGTCAGCGCCCGCCCGGCCCAGCAGTACACGCCCGCGTGAGCTCTCCCGCCGCGCGCCGGGTCCCCACCGCCCCTCCCTCGTTCCGGGACGGGCGGATGGAGGCGTCGCTGCGCCAGCTCGAGCTCGCGGTGCGCGGGCGCCTCGACGGGCTGCTGCAGGGCAACCACCTCGGGCTGGTGCCCGGGCCGGGCAGCGAGCCGGGGGAGGCACGGACCTACCAGCCCGGCGACGACGTGCGCCGCATGGACTGGGCCGTCACCGCCCGCACCACGCAGCCGCACGTGCGCGAGACCGTCGCCGACCGGGAGCTGGAGACCTGGGTCGTGCTCGACCTCTCGCCCAGCCTCGACTTCGGCACCGCGGCGTGCGAGAAGCGTGACCTCGCGATCGCCGCGCTGGCCGCCGTCACCCACCTCACGCGCGGGGGCGGGAACCGGATCGGCGTGCTGGCCGCCACCGGCGAGTCGGTGGTGCGCATCCCGGCCCGCGGCGGCGTCGCGCACGCCCGCGGGATGCTGCGGCGGGTCGCGGGGATCCCGCGCACGGCCGAGGGCACGCGCGGTGACCTGGCGGCGGCGATCGAGCAGCTGCGCCGGCCCCCGCGCCGGCGCGGCCTGGCCGTCGTCATCTCCGACTTCCTCGGCGAGCCCGACTGGGAGCGGGCCCTGCGCGCGCTGTCGACGCGACACGACCTGCTCGCCGTGGAGGTGCTCGACCCCCGCGAGCTGGAGCTGCCCGACGTCGGCACGGTCGTGCTGGCCGACCCGGAGAGCGGTCGCCAGCGCGAGGTCACGACCACGCCGCTGCTGTGCCGGGAGTTCGCCGCCGCGGCCGCGGCGCACCGCGACAGCGTGGCCGCGACCCTGCGCCGCTGCGGGGCCGCGCACCTGACGCTGCGCACCGACTCCGATTGGATCGCCGACGTCGTGCGGTTCGCCCTCGCCCGCAAGCGGGCCTGGTCGGGCGGGGGGCGCTGAATGTTCTCCGCTCCGTGGTGGCTGCTGCTGCTGCTCGTGGTCGCCGTGCTCGCCGCGGGGTACGTCGTCCTGCTGCGCCGGCGCCGCCGGGACGTCGTGCGCTTCACCAACCTGGAGCTGCTCGACCGCGTCGCCCCGCACCGCCCGGGCTGGTACCGGCACCTGCCGGCCGCGGCGCTGATCACCGCGCTGGCCGTGCTGACGATCGCGCTGGCCGGGCCGCAGGCCGAGGCGCGCGTGCCGCGCAACCGGGCCACGGTCGTCCTGGTGATCGACGTGTCGCTGTCGATGCAGGCCACCGACGTCGAGCCGAGCCGGCTCGCCGCCGCGCAGTCGGCGGCCAAGGATTTCGCCGACCAGCTGACGCCCGGGGTCAACCTCGGGCTGGTGGCGTTCGCCGGCACCGCGGCCGTGCTCGTCTCGCCGACCGTCGAGCGCGACCCGGTGAAGCGGGCGATCGACGGGCTGCGGCTCTCGGAGTCGACGGCCACCGGCGAGGCGATCTTCGCGGCGATGCAGTCGGTCGAGACGTTCTCCCAGGCCATCGCGGGCACCGGCGAGGAGGGGCCGCCGCCGGCCCGGATCGTGCTGATGAGCGACGGCAAGCAGACCGTGCCCGACTCGGGCAACGGCCCGCCGGAGGAGGAGCCGCGCGGCTCGTTCACCGCCGCCCGCTCCGCCGCGGAGGCGGGCATCCCGGTCTCGGGCATCTCGTTCGGCACCCGCTTCGGCACGATCGAGCTGGAGCCGGGGGAGTCGACGTCGGTGGCGGTCGACGACGCCTCGATGCGCACGATCGCCGAGCTGTCGGGAGGCCAGTTCTTCACCGCGGCCAGCGAGGACGAGCTCCGGCAGGTCTACGACGAGCTCGGCGAGCAGATCGGGTACGAGGTGCGCCGGGTCGACACCAGCCGGCCGTGGCTGGCCGGCGGGGTGCTGCTGCTGGTCGTCGGGGTCGGGGCGGGTCTGGTGCTGGGGCGCCGGCTGCCGTAGGGGTCAGGGCCGGGCCGCGGACGTGACCAGCCGCCGCACCGCCCCGACGTCCCCGTCGACCGCCAGCGTCCCGGCCTCCATCGCCGCGTCGAAGGCGTCGGGGCCGTCGGTCAGGCCGTCGAGGTCGTCGCCGGTGACCACCGCGTCCGGGGCCTGCGCCGCCGCGCCCCGCGCGAGTTCGCGCAGCTCCCCGTCGACGACGACCACGCGGTAGGCCTCGCGCGCCGTGCGCACCTCCACCACGGCGTCCCAGCCGGGCGTGCGGGCGAAGAAGGTGCGCAGGCCCAGCAGCACCGAGTCGGCGCTGACGGTGCCGGTGCGGGGGGTCGGTGACGCCATGCCCCAGGCGGCGAGCGCGCGGAACACCGGCTCCAGCCCGGCGCCCCACGGCGTGAGGGCGTAGGCGGGGCCCCGCTGCTCCAGGACGCCCGCGCCGACCAGGTCGCGCAGCCGCTGCGACAGCACGCTCGGCCCGATCCCGGGCAGCGCGGCGGCGAGGTCGCTGTAGCGGCGCGGGCCCAGCCGCAGCTCGCGCACGACGAGCAGCGACCACCGGTCGCCCACGGCGTCGAGGGCGTGGGCGACGGGGCAGCTCTGGCCGTAGGTGCGCACGCCGCTCTCCTTGTACGAAAATCGTAGTGGCTGCTACGGTCATCGTAGCCGACGGAGGAGGAGCAGGTCGTGCCGATCACCCGGATCCGGGCCGCGGGCGCCGAGCTGTGCGTGGAGTCCCTGGGGTCACCGCAGGACCCGGCGGTGCTGCTCATCGCCGGCGCGGCGTCGTCGATGGACTGGTGGGAGGACGGGTTCTGCGCGCGGCTCGTCGCGGGCGGTCGGCACGTCGTGCGCTACGACCACCGCGACACCGGCGGCTCGACGCAGTGGACCGCGGGGCAGCCCGGCTACACCGGCGCCGACCTGGGCGCCGACGCGCTCGCCGTGCTCGACGGGCTGGGGATCGCACGGGCGCACGTCGTCGGCGTCTCGATGGGCGGGGGCATCGCGCAGGAGCTCGCGATCGACCACGCCGACCGGGTCGCCACGCTCACGCTGCTCTCGACCACCGCGGTCGGCCCGGCACCGCCCGACCGGCCGGTGCCGCCGCCGATGCGCGCGGACGTGGCGCGGTCGTTCGCCGAGCCCCCGCCCGGCCCGGACTGGTCCGACCCCGACGCCGCCGTCGCCGCCTTCGTGGAGGGCGAGCGCCTGCTCCGGGGCACCCTGGCGTTCGACGAGGAGCGCGTGCGCGCCATCGCGACCCGGGTCGTCGCCCGCACCCCGGACGTCGCGGCGAGCATGACCAACCACTGGATCGTCGACCAGGGCGAGCCGCGCCGCACGGGCGTCGCGGCGATCACCGCGCCGACGCTGGTGCTGCACGGCACCGAGGACCCGCTGTTCCCGCCGGCGCACGGCCGGGCACTGGCCGCGGAGGTCCCGGGGGCGCGGCTGGTCGAGCTGCCCGGCGTCGGGCACCAGGTGCCCCCGCCGCCGGTGTGGGACGTCGTGATCACCGAGATCCTGGGGCACACGTCCCGTTAGGGTGTCGCCCGTGTCGAGAACAGTGCTGGTGACCGGAGGAAACCGCGGGATCGGGCTGGCGATCGCGCAGGCGTTCGTCGAGCAGGGCGACCGGGTGGCGGTGACGCACCGCAGTCCGGTCGAGGACCTGCCCGAGGGCCTGTTCCCCGTGCAGTGCGATGTCACCGACGCCGCGGCCGTCGACGCCGCGTTCACCGCGGTGGAGGCCGAGCTCGGCCCCGTCGAGGTGCTGGTGTCCAACGCCGGCATCACCGACGACGGCCTGCTGATGAGGATGAGCGAGGACTCCTTCACCAAGGTCGTCGACGCCAACCTCACCGCCGCCTACCGCGTCGCCAAGCGCGCCACCCGCGCGATGCTCAAGGCCCGCGCCGGGCGGATGATCTTCGTCTCCAGCGTCGTCGGGCTGACGGGGTCGGCCGGGCAGGTCAACTACGCGGCGTCGAAGTCCGGGCTGGTCGGGCTGGCCCGCTCGGTGGCCCGGGAGCTGGGCTCGCGCGGAATCACCGCCAATGTCGTCGCGCCGGGGTTCGTCGACACCGACATGACCCGCGCCCTGCCCGACGCCCGCCGCACCGAGATCCTCAGGCAGGTGCCGCTGGGACGCTACGCCAGCGTCGAGGAGGTGGCGTCGGTCGTCACCTGGCTCGGGTCGCCGGGGGCCGCGTACGTGACCGGCGCCGTCATCCCGGTCGACGGCGGACTGGGAATGGGGCACTAGCGTAGCGAGCATGGGTCTTCTCGAGGGCAAGAAGCTGCTCGTCACCGGCGTGATCACCGATGCCTCGCTCGCGTTCCACGCCGCCAAGGTGGCGCAGGAGCAGGGGGCCGAGGTGGTCCTCACCGGGTTCGGCCGGATGCGGCTCGTCGAGCGGATCGCGCAGCGGCTGCCGAAGCCGGCGCCGGTCGTGGAGCTCGACGTGTCCGACCAGTCGCAGCTCGACTCCCTGGTCGACCGCCTGGCCGAGCACACCGACCGCCTCGACGGCGTCCTGCACTCGATCGGCTTCGCGCCCGCGTCCTGCCTGGGCGAGGGCGCGTTCCTGAAGGCCCCGTGGGAGGACGTCGCCACGACCATCCAGGTCAGCGCGTACTCGTTCAAGTCGCTCGCGGTGGCGGCGCTGCCGCTGATGGGCCCGGGCGGCTCGATCGTGGGCATGGACTTCGACAACCGCCAGGCCTGGCCCGCCTACGACTGGATGGGCGTGGCGAAGTCGACGCTGGAGTCGGTCACCCGCTACCTCGCCCGCGACCTCGGCCCGCAGGGGATCCGCGTCAACCTCGTCGCCGCCGGCCCGGTGAAGACGATGGCCGCGAAGTCCATCCCCGGCTTCGCCGCGTTCGAGGACGCCTGGGACGGGCGCGCACCGCTGGGCTGGGACGTCACCGACCCGGTGCCGGTGGCCAAGACGGTGTGCGCGGTGCTGAGCGACTGGCTGCCGGTCACCACCGGCTCGATGGTGATGGCCGACGGCGGGTTCCACGCGATCGGCGTCTGAGCGGGCAACGCCTGCTCCCGCTGCTGCGCGGCCAGCCAGCGGGCCGCGCGGCGGGCCGAGGCCCGCGACAGCCAGGCGTCCTGCACGACCTCGGCGAGCTGGTCCTGCACCGGCGCCCGCTTGTCCTCCTCGTCCGGCACCCACAGGACGACGACGTCGGTGAGCCGCTCGCCGGTGGTGTCGTCGACGGCGTCCGGCCGGGGCGTGCGGAAGAACACGAACGACTTCCCGCTCACCTGGTAGACGGCTTTGCCGCCGGGGCCGCGGGCCACCGTGACGTGCGGCACCGCCGCGGCGAGGTCGTGCACGTCCTGCTCCCGCGCCGCCACCATGACGCGCAGTGTGCCCGGTGCGGTGGCACGATCGGCAGGTGCCCGGATGTGTCGACGCCCTGCTCGTCCTGTCCTTCGGCGGCCCCGAGGGCCCCGACGAGGTCCGCCCCTTCCTGGAGAACGTGACCCGCGGGCGCGGCATCCCGCCGGAGCGGCTCGACGCCGTCGAGGAGCACTACCAGCACTTCGGCGGCGTCTCGCCGATCAACGCGCGCAACCGCGAGCTGATCGACGCCGTCCGCTCGCGCACCGACCTGCCGGTGTACTTCGGCAACCGCAACTGGCACCCGATGGTCGAGGACACCGTCGCCGAGATGGCCCGCGACGGGGTGGGGCGCGCGCTCGTGTTCGCCACCAGCGCCTACGGCGGCTACTCGGCCTGCCGGCAGTACCACGAGGACATCGCCAGGGCCCGTGAGGCGGTGGGGGAGGCTGCGCCGGAGCTGGTGAAGCTGCGGCACTTCTTCGACCACCCCGAGTTCGTCGCCGCCAACGCCGACGCCGTGCGCGCGGTCCGCGGACGCGCGGGGGAGGGGGCGCGGCTGGTGTTCACCGCGCACTCGGTGCCCTCGTCGGCAGACGCGTCGGCGGGCCCGCCCGAGGAGGGCGGCCACCGGTACTCGACGCAGGTCACCGAGGCCGCGCGGCTCGTCGCCGGCGAGCTGGGGGAGGCGGAGTTCGACGTCGTGTGGCAGTCCCGCTCGGGCCCGCCGCGCATCCCGTGGCTGGAGCCCGACATCGTCGACCACATCGACGCGCTGCACGCCGCGGGCGTCCCGGGCGTCGTCGTCGCGCCGATCGGGTTCGTCTCCGACCACGTCGAGGTCATCTGGGACCTCGACACCGAGGCCGCGGAGCGGGCCGCCGAGCTCGGCATGGGCTTCGCCCGCGCCGCCACGGCCGGACCCGACCCGCGGTTCGCCGACATGGTCGTCGAGCTCGTCGACGAGCACCGCCACGACCGCGCACCCCGTGCGCTGGGCGAGGTGCCGCGCGCGGGGTGCGGGGTCAACGGGACGCTGTGCACCCCTGCGTGCTGCGAGCCGCCGCAGCGGCCGGCGCGGCCGGCCCAGCCCGGGTCGGCCCAGTCCGGGTCGGCCCAGTCCGGGTCGGCCCAGCCCGGGCCGGCTCAGCCGGAGTAGAACCCGACCGTCCGCTCCGCCGCGGCGCGCGCGGCCGCGGGGTCGTCGCCCGCCGCGATCGCGGCCTCGCCCCACTCCCGCCCGGCCGTGGCCATGAACGCGCGGCCCTCGTCGGTGGAGGTGAACGCGGCCTCGTCGACGGTCGAGGACGGGTCGGCGAGGTGGCGCTCCAGCCCGAGCAGCCCGAGGTCCCAGCCGATGCCGGCGGCGGCCGGGCCGAACTCGGCCCAGCGCACGTCGTCGACGTGGGCGAGGTGCTCCAGGGTGAACCGGGTGCGCTCGGCGCCCTCGGGCTCCAGGCGCACGGTGATCCAGCTGACCTCGTCGCCCATCTCCCAGGTCGCGGCGAAGCCGTGCGGTGCCTCGCAGCGCTCGACGACACCGCCGGCGTTGCCCTCGAGCTGGTAGCGCCCGCCCGGGCGCAACTCGCCGGTGACGGGCAGGAACCAGCGGGCGATGCGCTCGGGCGTGGTGCAGGCGTCCCAGAGGTCGGCCTGGTCGGTCGGGTACGTGCGGCTGATCGTGAGGACGCGGGCCTCGCCCGCCTCCAGCGTGCGGCGCCCGGCGGTGCGGGCAACGGTGCTGATCTCGTGGGTCACGTCGGTCATGGGGGCTCCTGCCGGGATGTGCGACGCCCGCGGGCCACCTCGGTGGCCAGCGCGTCGAGTCGGGGTGTCCAGGTGCGTCGGAAGTGGTCGAGCCACGCGTCGACCTCCCGCAGCGGCTCCGCGCGGACGCGGTAGAGCCGGCGGGTGCCCTCGGGGCGAACGATGGCGAACCCGTTGTCCCGCAGCACCTTCAGGTGCTGCGACACCGCGGGCTGGGAGATCCCGAACTCCGCGCGGATCGTCTCCGTGACCGCGCCGGAGCTCAGCTCGCCGGCGGCGAGCAGCTCCAGGATCCGGCGGCGGACCGGGTCCCCGAGGACGTCGAACGCGTGCACGGTGCGACTTTAACGGCTATGGCTCATATAAGTCCAGGCTTCTTTTATGTGGCTCTGCGTGCCCGTGCGCTGCGGCGTTCGGCTACGGCGACGGGCCGTTCGGAGTACGGGAGGGCCACTCGGTACCCTCCGGCTCAACCGACCTCCAGGAGCGGCCGATGCCGGATCGTCACGTCGAGGCAGCGCGGGACACCGCAGCGCTCGACCACACGGCTTCCGGCTACACGGCATCCGACGGTCGGGCCTCCTCCGACCCGCACGTCCTCGCCCGCGCGCTCGAGGAGCTCCCGCACGGCGTGCTCGTGCACGAGGGCCCCGACCACCGGGTCGTGGGCGCCAACCGCGCCGCCCGCACGTTCCTGGGCGACCGCCCCGGCATCCTCGGCCGCCCGCTGCGCGAGGTCCTCCCCGAGATCGCCGGGCAGGACCTGCTGGGGCGCCTCGACCGCGTCCTGTCCACCGGGGAGCCGTTCGCGGTCCGGGAGTGGCGCATCGAGGTCGACGGCCACGTCGACGGCGACGACCGCCTCGTCGACGTCGACGTCGTCCCGCTGCGCGACGCGCTCGGCGCCGTCAGCGGGGTGGCGATGCAGTTCCGCGACGTCACCGCGGCCGTGCGGCACCGCCGCTCGCTGGAGGCCGACACCGCGGCGCTGCGCGAGCGCTACGCAGCCGCGCAGGACGTCGTACTCACGCTGCAGCGCAGCCTGCTGCCCGACGGGCTGCCGGTGCTGCCCGGTCTGCGGATCGCCGCGCACTACCTCGTCGCCGGCGCCGAGCAGGCCGCGGGCGGCGACTGGTTCGAGGCGGTCGCCCTCGACGGCACCGCGGCCGTCATGGTCGGCGACGTCGTCGGCCGCGGGTCCGTCGCCGCCGCGGTGATGGCGCAGCTGCGGGCGGTGCTCGTCGAGTTCCTCCTCGACGGCGACGACCTCGACACCGTCCTCGCCCGCCTCGACGCCTTCGCCGGCCGCGTACCCGGAGCGCGCGGCGCCACGGTGTGCGTCGCGCTCGTCCGGCCCGACGGGGAGGTCCGCTACGTCTGCGCGGGCCACCCGCCGCCCCTGGCCGTGTCGAGCGACGGCGCGGCGCGCTTCCTGCCCGCGCCCGGCGGCGGCCCGCTCGGGGTGGCGGGCCCGGCCGCGACCGTCGGCACGGCGGTGCTCGCCCCTGGCGACCTGCTGCTGTGCTACTCCGACGGCCTCGTCGAGCGCCCGTCGCAGGACCTCACGGTCGGGCTCACCGAGCTGGCCGAGGTCGCGTCGGCGGCGGTGCGGCGCGGGCCGGCGTCGACGATGTCGGCCGACGCCACCGACCGCGTGGCCGAGCTGACCGTCGAGCGGATGACCCGCCAGGGCTACCACGACGACGTCACGGTGCTGGCGCTGCGACTCACCGGCCGGGTCGTGCCCGACTTCGCCACCGAGATCCCCGCCGAGCCCCGGCGCCTCTCGGTGCTGCGCCGCGACCTGGAGGAGTGGCTCACCGAGCTCGGCGTCGGCGACGCCGACATCGCCTCGATCGAGATCGCGGTGGTCGAGGCGGCCACCAACAGCGTCGAGCACGCCTACCCCGAGGGCGGTGGCTCGGTGCGCGTCGAGGGCCAGCTCGACGGCCAGGGCCGCATCTGCATGACGATCACCGACCGCGGCAGCTGGCGCAACGCCCCGGCCGATCCCGGCCACCGCGGGCGCGGGCTGCTGATGATGCGCGGCTGCATGGACACCGTCGAGATCGACGACAGCGCCGAGGGCACGACGCTGCTGCTCGACCGCCGCCTGCGCCGGGAGCCCGTGGTGAGCCCGGCGACCGTGGCGGGCACGAGCGCGACGCCGCGCCCGTCGACGATGACCGTGACGCTCACGACGACGGCCGAGCCGCGGATCGCCCTGGGCGGCCCGATCGACCTCAGCACCGCCGAGGACCTGCGCCGCGAGCTGTGGTCGGCCAGCCGCGGCGGGGCGCTGCCGCTGGTCGTCGACCTCGGGGCCGTCACGCACCTGGGCAGCGCCGGCATCCACGTGCTCTACGACTTCGTCGAGGACATGACCGCCGACGGCCGCGGGCTGCGGTTCGTCGTGCCGCCGGGGTCGCCCGCCCGGCACGCGATCGTGCTCAGCGACCTCGACCGGATCGTCGCCGTCAGCGAGGTGTGAGCGCGCCGGTCGCGCCTCGGCGGATCGCTCCGGGGGTCGTGCCGATCACGCGGGTGAACGCGCGGCTGAACGCGGCCTCCGAGCGGTAGCCCAGTGCGCCCGCGACCTCGGCGACGCCCGTGTCACCGGCGCGCAGGCGGTCGAGGGCGAGGTGCATCCGCCGCCGCGTGAGGTAGGCCAGCACGGGCTCGCCGACCAGTGCGGTGAACCGGGCCGCGAACGCCGAGCGCGACATCGGGATCTCCGCGGCCAGCGACGCGACCGTCCACGCCCGTGCCGGCTCGCGGTGGATCAGTGTGATCGCCCGGCCGATGCGGGGGTCGGCCAGCGCGCCGAGCCACCCGGTGCGCGCCGCGGGGTCGGTCTCCAGCCAGGAGCGCACGACCTGGATCACCAGGACGTCGGCCAGGCGCGTCAGCACGGCCTCGCCGCCGGGCCGCAACTGCTCCGCCTCGGCGGCGACGAGGCGCAGCGTCGCCTGCATCCACTCGGTGCGCGGCGAGGCGCCGACGTGCAGCAGCGGCGGCAGGAGCCCCACGAGGTCGCGGGCCCCGGGCGTGTCGACCTGCACGGCCGCGCAGATCAGCGTCGTCGGATCGCCGCCGGAGCCGTGGCGCAGCAGGGAGTACCGGTCGTTCGCGAACGCCTGCGGCAGGTCCATCACCGACGGCGCGATGGTGCCGGGCGCGCTGCGCAGGCGGTGGCCGTCGCCGTGCGGCACCAGTGCGACGTCGCCCGCCCGGAGCTGCACCGCCTCGGCGCCGTCGGTCTCCAGGCGGCAACCGCCCGCGGTGACGACGTGCAGCCAGAGGTGACCGGGCAGCGGCGGCACCGTGAGCCCCCACGGCGCCGTCAGCTCGGAGCGGCAGTAGAAGGTGCCGGCGAGGCGCAGGTGGTGCAGCGCCTCGCCGAGGGCGTCGGGCGGCGCGACGGACCAGGGGGTCTCCACGCCGCCAGTGTGGCAGCCCGGACGTCCGGGTGGTCGGGACGATCGAGCAGGAACAGGCGACGGAGGGGCATGGATCGTCCGGTACGGCGGCGCCAGGCTGGACGCGCCACAGGACGACGAGAGGACACACCATGATCACCGCGATGGGCGCGACGGGCCGGGTGGGCCGCCTGATAGTGGCCGCGCTGGAGGGCAACGCGGCCGAGGCGCTGCCGGTCGTGGAGGAGCTGGGCTGCGTGGCCGACCCCCTCGACCCGGACCTCCCGGTGCCGCTGGTCGCCACCCGTTACGTCGCCGTGGCGACGGCCAGCGCCCTGCGCACCCGCGACCGGACCGGGGTCGTCGAGCTGCTGGGGCCGCGCGACCTCACCCAGGTCGAGGTGGCCGCCGTGCTCGGCGCCGCGCTGGGCCGGCCCGACCTGCCGTACGTGCGGCTGCCCGACGAGGAGATGGCGGCCGCGCTGGTGGGCGCGGGGTCGTCACCCGACGCCGCCGCCCGGCACCTGGGCATGACGCGGGCGCTGAACGAGGGGCGGATCGCGGCGCGGCGGACGGCGGAGAACACGACGCCGACCGGGATCGGGGACCTGGTGGGGGAGTGGGTGGCGTGAGCGAGGCGCTGCGGGTCGTCGCCGGGGTGGGGTGCGGGCTCGTCGCCGGGCTGCTGTTCGCCTTCTCCGCCGGGGTGATGACGGCGCTGCGCCGCCTGCCCGCCGGCGACGGTGCCGCGGCGATGCGGTCGGTCAACGCCGCGGTGCTCAACCCGCTGTTCCTGGGCGTGTTCGGCGGGGCGGGCGTCGCTGCGGGGGCGGCGGCCGTCGCATCGGGAGGGGCGGCGCCGGTCGTCGGCGCCGCCGCGGTCTACGTCGTCGGCGTGCTCGGGGTGACGGCGGCGGTGAACGTGCCGCTCAACGACGCGCTGGCCGCCGACCGCGTCCCGTGGGAGCGCTACCTGGTCCGGTGGACGCGGTGGAACCACGTGCGGGCCGGTGCCGCGACCGTGGCGCTCGGGCTGCTGCTGGTGGCGTGATCCCGCCCGCCTGGTGACCGCCGGTCAGTGCTCGCCGGGCAGGTCCAGGACGGCCTTGACGTCGACCACCGGGGTGCCGTCGAGGGCCTCCAGGTCGCGCACGCCGATCCGCGGGCCCTCGATCGAGCGGATCCGGACGCGGTGCAGCCCGATCGGGTTCGGCCGGTCCGGGGAGCGGGTGGAGAACACGCCGGTCGGCGGGCGGGCCGGGTCGTCGCGGGGGCGGGTGGTCTGCACGGTGCGGTCGGCGCGGTCGAGCCAGGTCAGGACGATCGCGTCCCCGCCGACGGCCAGGTCGCGGGCGGCGTCGGCCACGTGGTCGTCGAGGACGATCCAGGCGTCGGGGGAGCCCTCGTGGCCCTGCTTGGGGGCGCTCGCGCGGTCGGTGAGGGGTGACTCGACCCGGCCGATCGGGCGGAGCTCGTAGCGGTCCATCGGGCGAGGGTAGGGCCGGTCAGGGTGCGGCGGTGGCCGCGGCCACGATGTCGGCGGCGCTGCTGTCGCGGGTGCGCAGGCCGCGGTCGTAGTGCTGGGTGGTGGCGATCGAGGCGTGCCCGACGTCGGCCTGCACGTGCTGGATCGGGGCGCCGTTCTCCAGGGCGATGGTCACGTAGGCGTGGCGCAGGGCGTGCGGGTGGACGCGGTCGGCGACGCCGTCGAGCTCCGGCCCCCCGGCCGTGGCGATGCGGCGCAGCAGCTGGGCGAGGTCGACGCGCGAGCAGCGCCCGCCGCCGCGGGTGGCGATCATCGGGGTCGGCGGCCGAGCGTGGCCGCGGCGGGCGGGGACGGCCTCGCCGCCGAGACGGTCGCGCTCGGCGAGGTAGGCGACGAGCGCCTCCCGGACCGGGGCGGTCAGGTAGACCTCGCGGTGCAGCCCGCCCTTGCCGCGCACGCGCAGCACCTCCTCGCCGCCGGTGCGGTAGAGGTCGCCGCGGTCGAGGCCGACGAGCTCGGAGATGCGCAGGCCCAGAGTCAGGAGGGCGACGAACGCGACGGCGCGCAACGAGTACAGCCCGGCGCGCGGGTCGCGGCCGTGGTGCAGCCGGGCGGCGGCGGTGAGCAGGGCGCGGACCTGGGCGGCGGTGAGCCGGACGGTCGGGGAGGCGTCGCGGGCGCTGGTCGACAGGCCCAGGCGCGAGCGGTTGACGGCGGCCGGGTTGGCGGTGATCACGCCGGTCTCGGCGAGGTGCCCGCAGAACGCGGCCACCGTGGACAGCATCCGCTGCCGGGTCCGCCGCTGCGCCCCGGCGGCGTCGAGGGCGTGCAGCCAGGCGGTGACGTCCCGCGTGGTGGCACCGCGGGGGTCGAGCCCGCGGCGGGCGCACCAGCGGAACCAGGCGAGGTCGTGCAGGGGGCCGCGGGCGGCCGGGGGAGGGCGGCGGGTGCTCGTGGTCGCCAGGCTGGGTGCGTCCGGGCCGGGCGGGTCGACCCACGCGACGGGCAGGCCGAGTGCGTACGCGTAGGTGCGTCGGGTGCCGGCGTTGGCGTACTGGCCCAGCCAGCTCATCAGCTGCGCGCGCAGGGCGTCGGGGTCGTCGACGCCGGGCCAGTCGACGGCCGACGCACGGCGGTCCATCGATTCGAGGACGGCGAGGGCGTCGGAGCTCATCCGGCGACGGTACTCCCTGCGAAACAGCCGTTTCGTTGGCGCAGGGTTGAGATCGCGCAACACAAAACAGTTTCTGTAGTTGCGCAACCATGAACTGGTAGGTTCCGTCCATGATCGACGACGCCGCACGCTGCGGGTACAGCCGCTGCCGCACCGAGCTGCCCGCCCCGGGCCCGCAGGGCGGCCGGCGCCGCTCGTTCTGCCGCGACACCCGCTGGGAGGGCGGGCGCACGTGCGCGCAGATGGCCCGCGCCGAGCGCGACGCCCTGGGCGCGCTCGGGCTCGACTCCGGCCGCGCCGCGTTCGGGCTCGACGCCGACCGGCTGCGCGAGCACGTCGAGGCCGTCCGCGGGCCGGTGGGGGAGCTGGCGGTCGCGCTCGACGCGGTGTCGGAGCGGCTCGACGAGGTGCAGCGCGACGCGGTCGCCTCCGTGGAGGCCGCGCACCGGCGGGTCGCCGAGGCCGAGGCCCGGCGGGTGGCGGCGGAGGAGGCGCGCGACGAGGCGGTCGCGCGGGCGCGGCGCAGCGCGGAGGCGGCGGAGCGGGCGGGCCGGGAGCGGGCGGAGGCGGGGGAGCGGGCGGCCGCGGCGGCGAGGCAGGCGCTGGAGGCGACCGAGGCGCTGGGCGCCGCGCGTCAGCAGGCCGAGGAGGCGGTGGCCGGGCGGGCCGCGCTCGAGGAGCGGGCGGTCGAGCGGGTGCGGCGGGCCGAGGTGGCCGCGCGGGACGCCCTCGACCGGGCCGAGGAGCAGGCCCGCGAGCGCGTCGAGCGTGCGGAGGCCCGCGCCGGGCAGGCCGCGGAGGCGGCGCGGCTCGCCGGGGAGCGGACCGGGGACGCCGAACGCGCCGCCGCAGCCGTCGCCGTCACCGCGGAGCGGGCCCTGGCCGAGCGCGACGCCGAGCGCGCCCGCGCCGCCGAGCTGCGCGCGCAGGTCGAGGCCGTGAGCGCCGAGCGCGACGAGTCCCGGCGCGCCGCCGCGGCCGCCGACACCGAGCGCGCGGGTGCGCGGGAGCAGGCGGAGCGCCGCGTCGCCGACGACCTCGCCGCCGCCCGGCGGGACGCCGCCGACGCCCGCCGCGAGGCGGCCGAGGCCCTGGCCGCCGCCCGCACCGCCGACGCCCTGCGCGCCCGCGCGGAGGCCGAGGTGGAACGGCTGCACGCGACGCTGTCCACGCGGAGCTGAGGATCAGTCGGCCAGGCGGATCGCCAGCTCGGTCTCCCACTGCTCCAGGTCGGGCTGTTCGCGTGGGTCGGTGAGGAAGTGCTCGGTGCGGGCGTTCCAGTGCTCGACGCCGCCGTCGACCGTCCGGTCCCAGCTCAGTCCCTGCGCGTCGCCCCAGGCCAGCGTGCGCTCGGTGCCCTCGATCAGCCCGTCGGGGTGGCCGCGGTGCAGCAGCACGACGTAGCGACCGGCCGGGAGCGCGCCCGCCTCGACCTCGTCGTCGACGAGTCCGACGTCGTCGGTCGGCACGCACGCCTCCACCTCCAGCGCCACGGTGCCGTCGGCGGCGGTCGTGTCGATCTCGAGGTAGCGCAGGAACGGCGCGCCGGTGATCTCGCCGCCGCGCGAGAGCAGGTGCCCGATGACCACCGGGATGCGGTCGGCGACCTCGTTCATGGTGGTCGGGGTGCAGCGGCGGGTGATGCCGAGGTAGGGGCGATCGGGCTGCTCGACGATGCGGGGTTCCACGGTTCTCCTCCGGTGGTCGGGTCGTCGGGAGACGGCGATCAGGACGGTGGGGTCGGTGCCCCGGTTGTGCAGGGAGCGCAGGGCGAGGTGGTCCAGGCACACGATGGCACCGGTCGGGAAGCTGCGGACACCGCCGGCCCGGCACTCGAGGTCGAGGTGCCCCTGCTCGACGACGACGAGCTCGTCGCGCCACTCGTCGCCGTCGTAGGGGCGGGAGTCACCGGGGTCGACGACCACGGTGCGCCGCCGGAACGCCGCGGGCAGCGGCCCGCGCAGGAAGGGCAGGTCCACGGTCAGAGCCGCGCGGGCAGGCCCAGCGAGGCGAACACCTCGGGCCCGAACGTGGTGACCTCGGTGACGAGACCGTCCTCGATGCGCAGGACGTCGAGGGCGCAGGCGTCGAAGTGCGGGCCGGGCACGACGTGGACGTCGTCGAGCTCGATCTCCCGGGTCGGGCGCAGGTAGGCCGCGAGCGCGAGCTGCCGGTTGACCTCGACCGGTACGCACCGCCACTCGCCCCACGCCTGCGGGCCCTCGAAGACCTCGGCCCAGAGGGCGCGGATGTCGTCGCGGCCCTCGGTGACGACCGGCGCCGGCGGCATCGTCTGCCGCGCGTGCTCGGCGAGCATCGCCGCCAGCGCGTCGAGGTCGCTGCGCTCGTTGGCGTCCTTCCAGCGCTGGAGCAGGGCGCGTTCGCCCTCGGTCGGAGCGGGCCACTCCGCCCGGCGCTCGGGCAGGTGCTCGCGCATCGTGGCCCGGGCGCGCTGCAGCGCGCTGTTGGCCGCGGCCACCGACACGTCGAGCACGCGCGCGGTCTCGGCGGCCCGCCAGCCCAGGACGTCGCGCAGCAGGAGCACGGCCCGCTGGCGCGGCGGCAGGTGCTGGAGGGCGGCCAGGAACGCCAGCTCGATCGTCTCCCGCGCGACGGTGACGGCGTCGGGCCCGTCCTGGGGGTCGGGGAACTCCAGCAGGGCGTCGGGGTAGGGCTGCAGCCACGCGACCTCCGACGTGCCCCCCGCCCCGCCCGCCCGCCGCTTCCCGATCATGTCGAGGCAGGTGGTGGTGGCGATGCGGTAGAGCCAGGCGCGGCGGTGGCCCCCGTCGTCCTCGTCGCGCGCGGTGGCCCGCGACCGCCAGGCGCGCAGGAACGTCTCCTGCACCGCGTCCTGCGACTCGTCGAACGACCCCAGCATCCGGTAGCAGTGCACCTGCAGCTCCCGGCGGTGGCGTTCGACGAGCGCGGTGTACTGCCCCTCGTCGTCCATGACTGCTACGACGTGCGGGGGAGCGGAAAGTCATCGGTCGGGCCGTCCCGGTGACCGTGGACGCGGCCGCGATCGGCGGGAGGGTGACGTCACGGTCGTGCGGAGGGCCGTAGCGGTGCGGTCCCGGTGATCACCGCGCCCGTGATCGCTGCGCGCCGCACGTCAGCGCTGCCCGCACGACCGTGAGGTGCGGTGGGCAGCGATCACACCAGCGGACTCGCCGCCAGCACCCGCACCGCCTCCGCCACGGCCGCCCTCCGGGCCACGCGGACGGCGGTCTCGATCGGCCGCAGCGCCTCCCGCCGGGCCTCGGCGGCCGAGGCGGACAGGGCGCCGCCGGGCTCGTCGACCTGCGCGGCGGAGAGGATCGCCTCCACCTCGTCGGCGTGCTGCAGCACCCGCAGGGCCTGGCCGGGCATGCCGACCGGCCACAGGGTCTCGGGGCGGGCGCGCAGGGCGGCGGCGATCTCCTCGCGCACACCGGGGCGGTGGCGGGCCACGCCGAGCGAGGTGAGCACTGAGGCCGACTGCCGGACCTGCTCGCGCAGGTCGCGCTCGGCCTGGTTGAGGGCCACGTACTCGACGGGCGGGCCGGGCTCGGGCACCGGGTAGACGGTCCAGCGCAGCACGTTCTCGGCGACGGTCGTGGGCACGACGCCCAGCCCGGCGTCGGCGAACAGCACGCCCTCGCCCGCGGCGGTGGCCTCGCGGCTGAACACGCCGGGGCCGGGCAGGCCGCGGACGTCGCCCGGGGCGGGCAGCACGAGCCGGGCCGGGCCGCGGGGAGAGGTGCGGCGCAGGGTGGCGAGCAGGAACGCGAGCGACGACACGGGACGGCCGGGCGGGGGCAGCGCGGTGGCCGCGGCGGTGGCCTCGTCGGCGGCCTGCACGTCGTGGGCGAGCGCCCACGGCCCGAGCGCGTCGAGGACGTCGTCGGGTGCCGCGGCGCCGGCCAACCAGGCCGACGTCCACACGGTGAAGGTCGCGGAAGGACTGGGCACGGGGCCAGGCTAGCGAGCCACCCGGTCGTGCCGCACGCCCGCCGCACGGGTGACCGTCACCACGTTCGGTCACTGCAGGTCACCGGACGGGCGCGTGTCGGAACGTCCGCGCGTCGGGCCGCGCCGGTACAACTGGCGGCCATGACGCGAAGCCATGACTACCGCGGCGCGTTCGGCTCCGACGGCACGCGCACCATCGTCCGGCGCGCGGTCCCCGACGTCCCCGCCGAGCCGGGGCTCGTCGTCGAGACCGAGCCGACAGGTGGGGGCGCCGGGTTCTGCGGCGCCGTGGTCGGCGTCAACGTCCGCGAGGTGACGCTGGAGGACCGCCACGGCAGGCGTCGGGTGTTCCCGCTGCGGCCCGCCGCGTTCCTCGTCGAGGGCGTGACGTCGACGCTCGTCGTGCCGAGGGCCGCCCCGGCGGCGCCGCGGCGCTCCGCGTCGGGCTCGGTCGCGGTCACGAACCACCGCGCGCGGACCGCGCGGGCGGCGCGCATCTGGGTGGAGGGCATCCACGACGCGGCGCTCGTCGAGACCGTCTGGGGGCACGACCTGCGCGTCGAGGGGGTGGTCGTCGAGCCGATGCACGGCATGGACGACCTCGCCGCGGCCGTCGCCGACTTCTCCCCGGGCCCTCAGCGGCGTCTGGGCATCCTGGTCGACCACCTCGTCACCGGCTCGAAGGAGACCCGCGCGGCGCACTCCGTCGCCGGCCCGCACGTGCTCGTCACCGGCCACCCCTACGTCGACGTGTGGGAGGCCGTCAAGCCCTCGGTCGTCGGCATCCGGGCGTGGCCGACGATCCCGCGCGGGACCGACTGGAAGACCGGCGTGTGCGACGCCCTGCGCTGGGGCGAGCCGGCCGACGGCGCCCGCCGCGTGCTGGGTGCGGTGAAGGACTTCCGCGACCTGGAGACCCCGCTCATCGGGGCCGTGGAGGAGCTCATCGATTTCGTGACGGGCTGATCACGGATCATCAACGCACGGCCGGTTCTGGCAGGATGAAGGGCATGACCCCGGCCCTGATCTGGCTCGTCGT
This sequence comes from Pseudonocardia oceani, assembly GCF_019263585.2. Lineage (GTDB taxonomy): Bacteria > Actinomycetota > Actinomycetes > Mycobacteriales > Pseudonocardiaceae > Pseudonocardia > Pseudonocardia oceani. The sequence continues at coordinate 6,293,493 of NZ_JADQDF010000001.1, read as the reverse complement.
GGGCCTTGCGCTGATCGCGGCCGAGGTGTTGTCCGGGGAGTTCGTGCTCCTGATGCTGGGCGGCGGAGCACTGGCCGCGGCCGGCGTGACGTTCCTGGTCGGCGGCCCGGTCGCGGGCATCGTCGCGTTCGTGGTCGTGGCCCCGCTGCTGGTCTTCGCGGTGCGCCCGGCCCTGCGGCGCCGGCTGGAGCACCAGATCGAGGACGGGCGGATGCACCACCGCGCGCTCGAGGGCCGGGAGGCGGTCGTCGTCGCCCGGGTCGACGGTAACGGCGGCCGCGTCAAGATCGGCGGCGAGGTGTGGTCGGCACGGCCGGTGCACGAGGACGACGTGATCGACGAGGGCCGCTCCGTGCTGGTCGTCGAGATCACCGGCGCCACCGCAGTGGTGGTGGCGCGCGACTAATCCGCCCCCTGCCGGGGCGATGAGAGGGCGGACATGGATCCCCTGTTGATCGTCGGGCTGCTGTTCCTGGCACTCGTCGTCGTTTCAGTCATCAAGGCGGTGCAGATCATCCCGCAGGCCACGGCCGCGGTCATCGAGCGCCTCGGGCGTTTCAAGGGCACGGCCGACCCCGGCCTCGTGTTCCTGGTGCCCTTCGTCGACAAGGTGCGCGAGCGCATCGACCTGCGTGAGCAGGTCGTCTCGTTCCCGCCCCAGCCCGTGATCACCCAGGACAACCTGACGGTCAACATCGACACCGTCGTGTACTACACCGTCACCGACCCCAAGGCCGCGCTCTACGAGATCTCCGACTACATCCTCGGCGTCGAGCAGATCACGACCACCACGCTGCGCAACGTCGTCGGTGGCATGAGCCTCGAGGGCACGCTGACCTCGCGCGACGAGATCAACACCGTGCTGCGCGGCGAGCTCGACGACGCCACCGGCCGCTGGGGCATCCGTGTCGGCCGCGTCGAGATCAAGGCGATCGACCCGCCCGCGTCCATCCAGGAGTCGATGGAGCGGCAGATGAAGGCCGACCGCGAGAAGCGGGCGATGATCCTCACGGCCGAGGGCCAGCGGGAGTCGGCGATCCGCAGCGCGGAGGGCCAGAAGCAGAGCCAGATCCTCATGGCCGAGGGCGCCAAGCAGGCCGCGATCATGGAGGCCGAGGCGGAGCGCCAGTCGGCGATCCTGCGCGCGCAGGGTGAGCGGGCCGCCAAGTACCTGGAGGCCCAGGGCGAGGCGGCGGCGATCGAGAAGGTGTTCGCCGCGATCAAGGCCGGGCGCCCGACCCCGGAGCTGCTCGCCTACAAGTACCTGGAGACGCTGCCGGAGATGGCGCAGGGCGGGGCCAACAAGGTCTGGATGGTGCCCACCGACTTCGGCAAGGCCCTGGAGGGCTTCACCCGGATGCTGGGCGCGCCCGGTGAGGACGGCGTCTTCCGGTTCACCCCGTCGGAGGTCGAGGACACCGCGCGGGCGGGGCGTCCCCAGGACGACGAGGAGTCGATGAAGCACTGGTTCGACACCTCCACCAACCCCGAGATCGCCAAGGTCGTCGCCGACGCGGAGGCCGAGGCGCGGCGCGAGGTGCCCGCGCTGGGCTCGGTGTCGCCCGTGGTACCGACGCCCGCGCCGCGGCCGGCCGAGCAGCAGGAGATCCCGCCGCACCTGCCCCCGCCCGCTCAGATCCCCCCGTCGGCGCCGACCAACGGCGGCTCGCACAGCGGCTCCTCCGGCGGCGGCTCGCACAGCGGGGAGGAGCACGAGAGCTCGGTGCCCACGCCGCCCCGCGGCATCCCGCAGACGGAGAAGCCGGGCTACCCCTCGCCGCCGCCGGCGTGAGGGACCGCCCTACGCCAGGCTGAACCCGAACGGCAGCTCGAGGCGGTGGCGGGAGAGCAGGTCGGGATCGGCGAGCAGCTCGCGGGTGGGCCCGTCGGCCACGACCTCGCCGTCGTCGAGGACCACGCTGCGCGGGCACAGCTGCAGGGCGTAGGGCAGGTCGTGGGTGACCATCAGCATCGTGACGTCGAGGTCGAGCAGCACCTCGGCCAGCTCGCGGCGGGCCGTCGGGTCCAGGTTGGACGACGGCTCGTCGAGCACGAGGATCTCGGGCTCGCAGGCCAGCACGGTGGCCAGTGCGACCCGGCGGCGCTGCCCGCCCGAGAGGTGCAGCGGGGAGCGGTCGGCGTGCTCGGCCATCCCGACGCGCTCCAGCGCGGTGCGCACCCGGGCGGCCAGCGCGGCACCGGTGACGCCGAAGTTGGCCGGGCCGAATGCGACGTCCTCGGCGACCGTCGGCATGAACAGCTGGTCGTCGGGGTCCTGGAAGACGATGCCCACGCGGCGGCGCACCTCGCGCAGGTTCTCCTTGACGACGGGCAGCCCGCCCACGGCGACGGCGCCGTGCCCGGCGGTGAGGATGCCGTTGAGGTGCAGCACGAGCGTGGTCTTGCCGGCGCCGTTGGGCCCGAGCAGCGCGACCCGCTCGCCGCGCTCGATGCGCAGGTCGACGCCGTGCAGGGCCTGGTGGCCGTCGGGGTAGGCGAAGGCGAGCGCGGACACGGCCAGCGAGGTCGTCACGTCGGGGTTCGTCACGGCGGGGGTCGTCACGCCGTCAGCAGCCCGGTGGTGGCCAGCGCGGCGGCGACGACGACGGGGGACAGGCCCAGCAGCCAGTGCCGCCGGGTCGTCACGGCGTCGGTGAGGCGGGGCATCTCGCCCGCCCAGCCGCGCGAGAGCATCGCCAGGTGCACGCGCTCGCCGCGCTCGTAGGAGCGGATGAACAGGGCGCCGACCCCGCGCGCGGTCGCGCCGGCCTGCCACAGGAAGCGGGGGTCGTGTCCGCGGGAGATGCGGGCCAGGCGCATACGGCGGGCCTCCCCGGCGATGACGTCGACGTAGCGGAGCATGAGGGTCGCGATCGTGACGACCAGCGACGGCGCGCGCAACCGCTGGAGCCCGAGCAGCAGGTCGCGCAGCGGCGTGGTGGCGGCGAGCGTCAGCGACGTCAGCACGCCCAGCGTGCCCTTGACGACGATGTTCCACGCCCCGAGCAGCCCCGGCTCCGACAGCGTGAGCCCGAGGACCTCGACGAACGGGCCCGCCTCGGTGAACGGCAGCAGCACGGCGAGCACCAGGAACGGCGCCTCGATCAGCGAGCGCGCGGCGATCCAGCCCGCCGGGATGCGCGCGACGGCCCACACGACGGCCAGCAGCACCAGGTACCCGCCGAACACCGCGAACGCCTCGCGCGGGGTGATCACCACGCACACGACGCCCAGGAACGCCGCGACGATCTTGACCTCCGCCGGCAGCCGGTGCACCGGCGACGTGCGGGCCAGGTACAGCGGGTGGGAGTGCCCGGCCCCCACTAGTGGGGACTGCGCTTGCGCAGCAGCCAGAACAGCCCGCCCGCGACGGCCAGCGTGACGATCACGCCGATGATCCCGGCCAGGCCGACGGTGCCCTCGCCGCCGCCGACGGCGTAGTCGGCCAGCGGGCTGTCCGAGAGCTGGTGCTCGTCGGCGTTCTGCGCGATGCAGGTGCCCGCGACCGGCTCGCCGGCCTGGTCGAGGGTGCAGCCCGAGAGCGTGACGCTGTCGAGGCCGTCGGGGTCGGAGCTGGCGAAGTACGACAGCCCGCCCGCGACGAGCAGCGCGACGACGAGGAAGCCCACGTAGAAGCGGGCCGCGCTGCGCGACGGGGCGGTCACGACGGGGTCCCCTCGGCGGTGCGGGTGTCCGGGGTGCGGACGCGCACGGCCGGCGCCGGGCGCGAGGTCCGAAGCAGGTGCACGAGGTCGGGCCGGACCGCCGCGACGGCTCCCACGGTGGCCGCGGTGATCACGCCCTCGCCGATCCCGATCAGCACGTGCAGGCCGCTCATCAGGGCGAACACGGCGCCCAGCGAGGCGCCCCCCGCGCCGCCGATGGCGTACTCGAGCACGAAGGCCAGCGAGGCGACGACGGTGTTGACCAGCGCCGCGACGAAGGACGCGGCCACGAGTCCGCCGCGGCCCCGGACGGCGAAGCGGCGCAGCGCGACCGCGACGCCGTAGCCGACGAACACGCCGACCAGGGCCATGTTGGTGATGTTGGTGCCGAGCGCGGTGAGGCCGCCGTCGGCGAACAGGACCGCCTGCACGACCAGCACGATCGCGATGCACATCGACCCGACCCACGGCCCGACCAGGATCGCGACCAGCGCGCCGCCGAGCAGGTGGCCCGAGGCGCCGGGCAGGATCGGGAAGTTGATCATCTGGACGGCGAAGACGAACGCCGTGACCAGGCCCGCCATCGGCGCGGTGCGGTCGTCGAGGTCGCGCCGGGCGCGGGTGGCGGCGACGGCCAGGCCGATCGCGGCGACGACCCCGAACAGCAGGGCCGTCGGCGGACTGACGAGCCCGTCGCTCATGTGCATGGCGAGAACCATCCGGCCACACTAAGCGCGAGCTGTGCGCAGCCGCAAAAGGTGTGCGACTAATGGTCAGGACGGGTACGCGACGTGGAACGACCCGATGAGCGTGAGGGTGTTGCCGTCGGGGTCGGTGAGGGCCGAGAGCGTGACGCCGTTGCTCACCTCCTGGATCTCCCCGGGCTGCAGGCCGGCGGCGCGCAGGCCCTCGACGTGGGCCGGGAGGTCGTCGACGGCCAGGTTGAGCAGGCCGCGCCCGGCGCGCTCGGCGTCGACCCAGACCTGCACCCAGCCGCCCTCGGTGAGGCGCCACTCCGCGAGCGGCGGCATGGGGGTGTTGTCGGGCGCGCGGCCGAACAGCCGCTCGTACCAGGCGCGGGAGACCGCGATGTCGGAGACCGGCAGGACGGACAGGACGTGGTCGATGCTCATGCCGGTTCCGACCGGCCGGGCCCCGGGAACTCATCTGTCGGGCGTCAGCCCCCGAAGGCGATGCCCACGTACTTGGTCTCCAGGAACTCGTCGATGCCCACGCTGCCGCCCTCGCGGCCCAGGCCCGACTCCTTGATCCCGCCGAACGGGGCCGCCGGGTTGGACACGAGGCCGGTGTTGAGGCCGATCATGCCCGCCTCGAGCCGCTCGCTGACCCGCAGCGCGCGCGTCAGGTTCTCCGTGAACAGGTAGCTGACCAGCCCGAACTCGGTGTCGTTGGCCGCCGCGACGGCCTCGTCCTCTTCATCGAACACGGTGATCGCCGCGACCGGGCCGAAGATCTCCTCGTGGCTCAGACGGGCCTCCAGCGGCACGCCGGTGAGCACCGTCGGCGGGTAGAAGTGGCCCGGCCCGTCGCCCGGCTCGGCCCCGATCTTCACCGACGCCCCCTTGTCGAGGGCGTCCTGCACGAGCGTGACGACCTTCTCGCGGCTCTTCGCGTTCACCAGCGGGCCCACCTGCACGCCCTCCTCGGTGCCGCGCCCGACGACGAGGGCCTCCATCCGCGCGGCGAGCTTGTCGGCGAAGGCGTCGGCGACGGAGCGGTGCACCAGGAAGCGGTTGGCCGCGGTGCAGGCCTCGCCCATGTTGCGCATCTTGGCGGCCATCGCGCCCTCGACGGCCTTGTCCAGGTCGGCGTCGTCGAACACGATCAGCGGGGCGTTGCCGCCGAGCTCCATCGACGTGCGCAGCACCTTGTCCGAGGCCTGCTCCAGCAGCTTCTTGCCCACCGCCGTCGACCCGGTGAACGACAGCTTGCGCGCGCGCCCGTCGCGGATCAGCGGCTCCATGACGGCGCCGGCGTTCGAGGTGGTGACGACGTTGAGCACTCCGTCGGGCAGGCCGGCCTCGACCAGGATCGCGGCGAGGGCGTGCATCGACAGCGGCGTCAGCTCCGAGGGCTTGATCACCATCGCGCAACCGGCCGCGATCGCCGGGCCGATCTTGCGGGTGCCCATCGCCATCGGGAAGTTCCAGGGCGTGATGAGCAGGCAGACGCCGACCGGCTGCTTCATGACCATGAACCGGCTGGTGCCCGCGGGGGCGATCGCGTAGCCGCCGTCGATGCGCACGGCCTCCTCGGAGAACCAGCGGAAGAACTCCGCGGCGTAGGTGATCTCGCCCTTGGACTCCGCCAGCGGCTTGCCCATCTCCATGGTCATCAGCAGCGCGAGGTCGTCGATGCGCTCCATGAGCAGCTCGTAGGCGCGGCGCAGGATCTCCCCGCGCGCCCGCGGAGCCATCGCGGCGAACGACGACTGGGCCGCGGCCGCCGCGGCGAGGGCCTCCATGCCGTCCTCGGGACCGGCGTCGGCGACCTCGACCAGCGTCGTGCCGGTGGCCGGGTCGTCGACGGCGAGGGTGGCGCCGGAGGCGGCCGGACGCCAGGACCCGCCGATGAACAGTCCGGTGGGGACGGCGTCGAGGACCCGGGCTTCGTCGGTCGGATTCGTCATGGCCGCGATGCTGCCACCCGGGTCCGGGGGACGCAGCCCCCGGTTCCGGGTGCCGTCCGCCGGACCGATGGCGCAGGATGGGGTCCGTGACGTCCACGTTGAACCGGTTGCCGGTACTGGTCCCACCGCCCACCGAGCTGCCACCCCGCGCCGCCGCGCTGCGGGCGCAGGTGCGCGAGTTCCTGGCCGAGGAGCGCGCGGCGGGCGCCTGGACCCCGCGCGCCGACGTCTGGCTCTCGGGCTGGGACGAGCGCTTCACGAAGGAGCTGGGCCGGCGCGGCTGGCTGGGCATGACGATCCCCGTCGAGTACGGCGGCCACGGCGCCACCGCGCTCGACCGGTACGTCGTCACCGAGGAGCTGCTCGCCGCGGGCGCCCCGGTGGCCGCGCACTGGGTCGCCGACCGCCAGATCGGGCCGACGCTCATGCGCTTCGGCACCGAGGAGCAGCGGCAGCGCTACCTCCCGCGGATCGCGGCGGGGGAGTGCTACTTCGGCATCGGGATGAGCGAGCCCGACGCCGGGTCCGACCTGGCCGCGGTGCGCACCAAGGCCGTGCAGGTCGACGGCGGCTGGGAGCTCACCGGCACCAAGGTCTGGACGTCGGGCGCGCACCACGCGCACGCGTTCTTCGCCCTCGCGCGGTCCGCCCCGAAGGACGACACGAGCCGGCACGCCGGGCTCTCGCAGTTCATCGTCGAGCTCGACTCTCCGGGCGTGCAGATCCGCCCGATCCCGCTGCTCACCGGCGCGCACCACTTCAACGAGGTGGTGTTCGACCGCGTCTTCATCCCCGACAGCCAGGTGCTGGGCGAGCTGGGCGGCGGCTGGGCGCAGGTCACCGGCGAGCTGGCGTTCGAGCGCAGCGGGCCCGAGCGGTTCCTCTCGACGTTCCCGCTGCTCACGGCGATGCTCGGCGAGCTGGCCGGTACGTCGGGCACCGAGCGCGAGGTCGGCCGGCTCGTCGCTCGGCTGTGGACGCTGCGGCGGATGTCGCTGGCCGTGGCCGGGTCGCTGGAGTCGGGGGAGGCGCCGGAGCTGGCGGCCGCCGTCGTCAAGGACCTGGGCACGCGGTTCGAGAACGAGATCGTCGACGCGGCGCGCACGCTGGTGGCGGTGCCACCCGACCCGGGTGCGGAGTCCGGGTTCGCCCGGCTGCTCGCCGACGCCGTGCTGCACGCCCCCGGCTTCACGCTGCGGGGCGGGACCAACGAGGTGCTGCGCGGCATCGTCGCGCGCGGGATGGGGATGCGCTGATGTCGTCGGAGATCCTCGAGCTGGCCGAGTCCGTCCTGGTCGGGAGCGCGACGAGCGGCACCGGGTTCGACGCCGCGCTGTGGAAGGCCCTCGACGAGACCGGCCTCGCGCGGCTCACGCTGCCCGAGTCCGCCGGGGGCAGCGAGGCGTCCTTCGCCGACTCCGCCGAGGTGCTGCAGGCCGCAGGCGCGCACGCCGCGCGCGTGCCGCTCGTCGAGACCGACCTGCTGGCCGGGTGGCTGCTCGCCTCCCACGGCATCGCGGTGCCCGACGGCCCGCTCACGGCGGTGGCCGCCGACCTCGCGGTCGAGGGCACGGCCGTCCGCGGCGAGCTGGTGCGCGTCCCGTGGGCGCGCGGGGCGGGTGCGGTCGTCGTGCTCACGGCGTCGCAGGTGGTGCTGCTGCCCGTCGACGGGCTCACGGTCACCGAGGGCACGAACCTCGCGGAGGAGCCGCGCGACCGGGTCGTCGTCGACGTCACCGGCGCGACCGTCGCCCCCGCGCAGCCGGGTGCGGCCGCCGAGCTGCGGCTGCGCGCCGCGCTCGGGAGGGCGCAGCTGCTCGCCGGGGCCGCGCGCGGTGCCGTCGCGCGGACGGTGCAGTACGCGGGGGAGCGGGTGCAGTTCGGGCGGCCGATCGGGAAGTTCCAGGCCGTGCAGCAGCAGCTCGCGCTGGCCGCGGCGGAGGTGGCGGCGGCCGGGGCGGCGGCGTCCGCGGCGGCGGCCGAGGCCGACCGCACCGGGTTCGGCGACCCGGCCACCGCGTTCGCCGTGGCGGCCGCGAAGGCGCGCACCGGCGAGGCCGCGGGAGAGGTCGCGCGCGTCGCGCACCAGGTGCACGGGGCCATCGGCTTCACCCGCGAGCACGACCTGCGGCTGCTCACGACGCGGCTGTGGGCGTGGCGCGACGAGGACGGCTCCGATGCGCAGTGGCAGGCCGAGCTGGGTGCCACGGTCCTCGCGGCGGGGGCCGACGCGCTGTGGCCGACGGTGACCGGGACGCCGTGACGAGCGGGCTCTGGGGAATGCGTACGCATCCGGGTACGCTCCGGCCATGCTGCTGCCCCAGGTGCTGTCGTTCCGCGAGTTCCGCGCCGGGCTGGCGGCCACGCTGAAGCGCGTGCAGGAGCCCGATGCGGAGCCCGTGTTCGTCGGGGCGCACCGCAAGCCCGAGGCCGTCGTCATGTCGGTGTCGCACTACCAGCACCTGCGCGACCGCGCGGAGCGGCGCGAGGCCGTCGCCGAGGCGTTGGCGTCGGTGCGGGCGGAGGGGCTGGAGCCCAGTGCCGACGGTCTGCGCCTGTTCGCCGCGGTGGCTGCCGGCACGCTCACCACCGATGAGATGCGCGAGCAGATCCTCGCCCGCTACCGCCCGTGACCTGGGACCCCTACCTCGATCTCGACTCCGGAGTCCTGCGCAACCGCCTCGCCATCACCGACCGGTCCGAACTGGCCCAGGTCGAGGCCGAGCTATCGGGCACCCGCCTCGTCGACCTGGCGGGGACCGACCTCGCCGGGCACTACGACCTCGCCCACCTGCGCGCCTTCCACCGCCACCTCTTCGGCGACGTCTACGACTGGGCGGGCGAGCTGCGCACGGTCGCCATCGGCAAGGGCGCGCCGTTCTGCTCACCGCAGGAGCTGCCGTCGGCGGGGGAGCGGCTGTTCGTCCAGCTCGCCCGCCACCACTGCCTGCAGGGCCTCGACCGCGACACCTTCGTCGACGCCCTCGCCTGGCTGCTGGGTGGGATCAACGGCCTGCACCCGTTCCGCGAGGGCAACGGCCGCACCCAGCGCGCCTTCCTCGGCCAGCTCGCCCGCACCGCCGGCCACCCCGTCCGCTGGGTGGCGATGGATCCGGCGGAGAACGCCGCGGCCTGCCGGGCCGCGCACGTCGACGGCGACACCGCCCCGCTGCGGGCGATGCTCGACGCCCTCGTCGACCGCTGAGCCTCACTCGCCGAACCGGTACTCGACCTCCTCGAACGAGCCGGCCGCCAGCACGTAGAACAGCCGCGCCGCGGCGTCACCGGTGTTCGTGACGCCGTGCGGCGTCCCGCCCGGGAGGAACACCACCGAGCCGGGCCGGAGCCGGTGCTCGGAGTCGTCGAGCCGGAGCAGCAGCTCCCCCTCCAGCACGTGGTAGACCTCCGCCTGGTCGTGGGCGTGCAGACCCAGCCACCCACCCGGCGGCAGCTGCGCGACGCCCGCCGTGAGCCGCCCGGTCGGTGTGGCCGCCCCGCCGAGCAGGGTGCGGAAGGCGAGCGTGCCGCGGACGGGGTCGTCCCACGAGTCCGGGTCGACGTCGTCCTGGTGCAGCACGATCGCGTTGTGGTCCACGGCCCCGGATGCCCGCCGGTGGGCGGTCGAACCGCGGCGGGGGCGCTCGGTGGGCGGCGGGGGTCCTCCCGCGCGCGTTTCCGGTTGCCGCGTGCGTTCCGAGCTCCCGCGCGCCTCCGAGGGCTCGCGGGAGCTGGTTCGGGGCGCGGGAGCCCCGGGACGGGCGCCCGCGCCGGCGCGCACACCACCTCCGCCCGCGACGGCGATCGTGTTCCGCGGAATGCACTGCCCGTGATGACAGCGTTCCGCGGAACGCGATCGACGGCTCGGCGTGGGCGGTCCCGCGTGCGTTCCCGGTTCCCGCGCGCGTTCCAAGCTCCCGCGCGCCCCCGGGGGCTCGCGGGAGCAGGTTCGGCGCGCGGGAACCGGTCCGGGTGTGCGGGCACGACCCCGGGCGCGCGACCCGGCCCGGCTCGCACCGACGTCCGCGCGATCGCGTTCCGCGGCACGCGGTTCGGCCCCGTGCAGCTGTCGCGTTCCGCGGAACGCGGGTCAGCCGGGACGCGTTCGCGTTCCGCGGAACGCGGTTCACCCCCGCGGCAGGATGCCGAACAGCGTGCGGGCCTCCGCGCTGTCGGCCGGGCGCCTACCCAGCCGCTCCACCAGCTCCACCACCTCGGCCAGCAGCTCGGCGTTGGTCGGGCGGCGGGGGCCGGCGTGGTCCTCCAGGCCGACGCGCACGTGGCCGCCGAGGCGGATCGCGCGCTCCGCCAGCCCGCAGCCGACGACGTCGCCCCCGAGCACCGCCACCGACCACGGCAGGCCCGACGGTTCCAGCAGCTCCAGGTACGCGGCGAGGCCGGCCTCGGTGGGCGGCAGGCCGAACTGCAGGTCACCGCCGAAGTACAGCTTCACCAGCGCCCCGGGCGGCACCCGGCCCGCGCGGTGCAGCGCCAGCGCGGTGCGCAGGAAACCGGGCTCGAACACCGAGATGCTCGGCGCGGCCCGGTAGCGGGCGCACAGGTCGAACATCGTGACGGTGTCGGCGTAGGTGTTCTGGTACGCGCCGTCGGCCGCGCCGGCCGGGAAGGTGCCGTCGGCGGTCATCCCGACGTTCACCGACCCCGGGTCGACCAGCGCGAACCCGCCCCAGCCGCGGCGGGCCAGCTCCGCGCAGTGCGCCCACCGGCGCTCGACCGGGATGCCGCGGGCGCCGGCCGACATCGTCGGGTAGAGCAGCGCGTCGGGGTGCCGGGCCAGCACGGGCTCCCAGGCCTGCAGGTAGGGCTCCACCGCGTGCACGCCGTCGGCGGTGAACATCGGCTCGTCGTTGTGGTTGTGCACGATCGCCGCGCCGTGGCCGAGGCCGTGCAGCGCGTCGGCGGTGATCTCGTCGGGCGTGCGCGGGACGTGCGGGTTGGCGCTGCGCGGGGTCGAGCCGTTGACCGCCAGCTCGATGACGACCGGCGAGCGACCAGCCGGCACGCTCAGCCGCCGATCTTGCGGAAGTCCCAGCTCGTGATCTTCTCGGGCACGAGCTCGAGCCAGGCGTGGCGACCGTCGTGGTGCATCGTGCCGCCGGAGTAGCGGTCGGCGAACGCCTGCTCGGGGCCCTCCAGCTCGGGCACCGGTTCCCCGGTGCGCGGCACCTCGCCCACGACATGCACCCGGCCGCGGATCTCGACGCCGCGCAGCTCCCTGTAGTCCTCCCCGGCGTCGACGACGGCGGCGATCCGCGGGTCGGACTGCAGGTCGGCCCAGCGCTGGCTGCGCGAGAGCGACGTCAGCCACATCGCGCCGCCGTGCCAGACGTACCAGAGCGGGGTGGCGTGCGGACCGTTCGTGCCGTTGGTGGCGACGCGGACCGTGCGCTGCTCGGCGAGGAAGGTGTCGACCTCCTCGGACGTCATGGCGATCTTCCGGGACCGCTTCTGCTCCTTCATGATCGGTGACGCTAGCTGCCATCATCGGGGCATGTCGATCGTGAGGCGGAGCCCCGGCCTGGTCGTGACCGAGCACGAGGTCCGCGTGCCGCTGGACCACACCGCACCGGGCGGCGAGCAGATCACCGTGTTCGCCCGCGAGGTCGCCGACCCCGACGGCCAGGACCGCCCCTTCCTGCTGTTCCTGCAGGGCGGGCCGGGGTTCGAGGCGCCCCGCCCGACGCGGCGGCCGTCGGCCCCGGGTTGGCTCGACCGCGCGCTGGCCGACTTCCGCGTCCTCATGCTCGACCAGCGCGGCACCGGCCGCTCGACGCCCGTCGGCCCGGCCACGCTCGCCGGGCGCACCCCGGCCGAGCAGGCCGCGTACCTCGTGCACTTCCGCGCCGACGCGATCGTCGCCGACGCGGAGGCGCTGCGCGCGCACCTGGGGAGCCCGCCGTGGACGGTGCTCGGGCAGAGCTTCGGCGGGTTCTGCACGCTCGCCTACCTCTCGCAGCGGCCCGAGGGGCTGCGCGAGGCGCTGTTCACCGGCGGGCTGCCGCCGATCGGGCGCCACCCCGACGAGGTCTACGCCGCCACCTACGCCCGCGTGCTGGAGCGCAACCGCCGCTACTGGGCGCGCTACCCCGAGGACCGCGACCGGTTCCTCGCCGCCGTCGACGCCGCCCCGGTCCTGGCCTCGGGCGACCGCCTCTCGCTCGCCCGTCTGCGCCAGGCCGGCAACCTGCTGGGCCGCAGCGAGGGACCCGAGCTCCTGCACGCGCTCCTCGAGCTCGACCCGCACTCCCCGGCCTTCGCCCACGACGCCGAGACCATCGGCTTCGCGCGGAACCCGGTCTACGCGGTGCTGCACGAGTCGAGCTACTCCGACGGCCACGTCACGGGCTGGTCGGCGCAGCGCACGATGCCGCCGGAGTACGCCGAGGACCGGGCGCTGCTCACCGGTGAGCACGTCTACCGGTGGATGTTCGACGAGCTCGGCGCACTGCGGCCGTTCGCCGAGGTGGCGGAGCTGCTGGCCGCGCACCCCTGGCCCCGCCTCTACGACGCCGCGGTGCTCGGCGGCAACGAGGTGCCCGCGGCCGCCGCGGTGTACGTCGAGGACCTCTACGTCGAGAGCGCCTTCTCGCTGGAGACCGCGGCACAGGTCCGCGGCCTGCGCCCGTGGGTCACCAGCGAGTACGAGCACAACGCCCTGCGCGCCGACGGCGCCGCGGTCCTGGACCACCTGCTCGACCTGGTCCGCGGCCGCCGCTGACGCGCCTGCAGGACGGTCACGGCCAGAGACGCGCCGACGCGATCCGCGCCCCATCGGCGAGCGCCCGGAACTTCTCCCACACGACGGTCGGGTGGACCTCGGGGGAGAAGCTGGCGCGGGAGGAGAAGCCGCAGTCGGCCCCGGCGATGACGTTCTCGCGCCCGACGATCCCGGCGTACTGCTCGATCTGGTCGGCGATCAGCTCCGGGTGCTCGACGTAGTTGGTGGCGTGGCCGAGCAGGCCGGGGACGAGGATCTGGCCGTCCTCCAGCGGGATGTCGCGCCAGATCTTCCACTCGTGCTGGTGTCGCGGGTTGGCGACCTCGAACGAGTACGCCCCGGCCGGGATCCTGAGCATCAGCGGGGCGACGTCGCGCAGGTCGATGTCGTGCACGCGCGGGCCGTGGTTGAGGCCGTAGCAGGTGTGCAGGCGGATCTTCTCGCGCGGGATGCCGCGCAGGGCGTGGGAGAGGATCTCGACGTGCTGCTCGGCGTCGGCGCGGCGCTGCCCGGGCGTGGTCTCCGGGTTCTCCGACAGGTACTCGATCAGCCACGGGTCGTCGATCTGCAGGAGGAACCCGGCGTCGACGATCCCGAGGTACTCCTCACGCAGCGCCTCGGCCACGGCCTCCAGGTACTCCCCGTGCGAGCCGTAGTGCTCGTTGCGCCCGAAGCCGCTGGGGCTGGTGGAGGGCAGGAACGCCTCGACGACCTGCTGCCCCTCGACGGCGGCGCGCAGGTTGGCGATGTCGGTCTGCAGCTGCTCCTGGCCGACGTAGGTGACCGGGCCGGTGCAGACCATCGTCGTCATCGGGCTGACCTGCTCGGTGTACTTGCCGAGGTAGCCGGCGTAGTACTCGGGGAACGCGTCGATCTCCACCTGCCACGACGGCGGCATCAGCTTCTCGCCGGAGTCGGCGGCGAACCCGGAGAGCCGGTCCTTGACGTAGGTCAGGAAGCTGACCTTGCCCATCTCCCCGTCGGTGACGACGTCGATGCCCGCGTCGACCTGCCGGTCCACCACCTCCGCGACGGCGGTCGTCACGCGCTCGCTGTACCCGTCGGCGTCGTAGGGGCGGCCGTGCTCCTTCTCCCGCATGACCTCGAGCAGGTCACGGGGCCGGGCGAGGCTGCCGACGTGGGTGGTGAGGATCCGGTCGCTGCTGCGCTGCATGGTCCCGGGACGCTAGGAGCGCGGCGGCCGCGGCGACAGGCCCCCGTTCGTGAGGGGGGAACGCGTAACCGGGACGGTCGCCGGTCGTTCGACTCCGTGTGATGCGCCTGCGCCCCGTCCGGATCGCCAAGCTCCTGCTGCCCGGCACGGTCCTCGCGCTCGGCGTCGTCCTGGCGACGCCGGCGGGCGCCGCTCCGGCCGAGAGCCCGTTCGCGTCGGCCCCGCTGTTCGACGCCTACGTGGCGCTGGGCGACTCCTACGCGGCCGGCCCGCACATTCCGCAGCAGAAGGGCACGCCCGCGGGCTGCCTGCGCTCCAACCGCAACTACCCGTCGCTGGTGGCCGCGACCGGCCGCGTCCCGGACTTCCGCGACGTCAGCTGCAGCGGCGCCACCACCGAGGACCTCCTCGCCCCGCAGGCCACCTCGGCGGGCACCAACCCGGCGCAGCTCGACGCCCTGGTCGAGGGCACCACCGGCGTCACGCTCTCCATCGGCGGCAACGACATCGGGTTCGCGACGATCATCTCCGAGTGCGCCGTGCGCTCGCCCCGCGCGCCGCTGGGCGCCGCCTGCCGCGACTTCTTCACCGGTCCCGACGGCGAGGACCAGCTCCAGGAGCGGATCGACGAGACCGCGCCCGAGGTGGCCGCCGCGCTCGAGGCGATCAGCGAGCGCGCCCCGCAGGCCGAGGTGTTCGTCGTCGGCTACCCGGCGATCCTGCCCGACGAGGGCGCCGGCTGCTTCCCCGTCGTGCCGTTCAGTCCGGGCGACGTGGCCTTCCTGCGCGAGACGGAGAAGGCGCTCAACGCGATGCTGGCCGAGCAGGCCGACGCGGCGGGGGTCGCCTACGTCGACACCTACGACCGGTTCATCGGCCACGACGTCTGCACCCTGCCGGGCACGAAGTGGATCGAGGGCCTGGCCCCGACCGCCCCCGCCGCCCCGGTGCACCCCAACGCCCTGGGCATGCTGTCGATGGCGCAGGACGTGCTGACCGCCGCGCAGGACTGAGCGCTCACGCCGGCTCGTCGTAGGACCCCACGACCCGGGCGGTGAGCGGGAAGCGGACCGGGGTGTCGCCGAACAGGCGGCGCCGGGCGGTGTCGGCGGCCGTGGCGACCGCGTCGACGACGTCGGGCGCGACCTCGGCGGGGCAGTGCAGCAGCACCTCGTCGTGCTGGAAGAACACCAGCTCGGCCGGGCCGCCGCGCAGCAGCAGGCGCAGCTCGGCGAGCAGCACCAGCGCCCACTCCGCCGCGGTGGCCTGCACGACGAAGTTGCGGGTGAAGCGGCCGCGGGCGCGGGCCCGGCCGGGCTCCTCGTCGCCGGGGCGGGCCGGCGGGCAGGTGCGGCCCAGGTGCGAGTGCACCAGCCGCCCGGCCTCGCCGTCGCGGGCGGCGCCGTCGACGTAGCCCATCCCGGCCGGGTAGCGCCGCCGCAGCCGCGCGACGAGCTCGCCCGCCTGCCCCGCGCTCGCCCCGTACATCGCCGAGAGCAGCGCGAGCTTGGCCTGGCCGCGGTCGCCGCCGAACTCGCGGGCCGCCAGCGCGGCGTAGAGGTCGTCGGCGTCGGGGGCCAGCGCGTGGTCGCCCGACAGCGCCGCGAGCACCCGCGGCTCCAGCTGCGCCGCGTCGGCGACGACGAGCCGCCACCCGGGGTCGGCGCGCACCGCGCCGCGCAGGGTCCGGGGGATCTGCAGCGCACCCCCGCCTCGGGTGGCCCACCGCCCCGTGACGACCCCGCCGACGACGTACTCGGGCCGGAACCGCCCGTCGCGCACCCAGGTGGCCAGCCAGCTCCAGCCGTGCGCCGCGTGCAGCCGCGCGAGCTCCTTGTAGGCCAGCAGCGGCGCGACGGCGGGGTGCGCGACGTGGCGCAGCTCCCACGCCCGGGTGGTGGTGAGCTCGTGGCCGGCGCGCGCGAAGGCGCGCAGCAGCTCGGCGGGGGAGTCGGGGTTGACCGGGCGCCCGAACGCGGCGTCGACCTCCGCGGCGAGCGTGGCCAGCACCGGCGGGCGCCCGCCGAGGACCGGGCGCGGGCCCAGCAGGTCGGTGAGCAGCGCGTCGTGCGCGGCGGCGCTCCACGGCAGCCCGTGCGCGGTCATCTCCTCGGCGACCAGCGCGCCGGCGGACTCCGCGGCGGCGAGCAGCCGCATCCGCGGATCGGTGAGCGCCCGGACCTGCGCCGCGTGCACGGCGACGAGGTCGGCGAGCTCGTCGTGGGCGGGCCCGGTGTCGAACAGCCCGGGAGAGGCCTCGTCCCCGTCGGCGTCGAGCGGGGGGTCGGGCTCGGGTGTCCGACCGGCGAGGCGGGCCGCCGCCGCGGCGAGCCCGTGCGGCTCCCCGGACCGCCCGGCCGCCGCGACGAGCAGCCCTTCCACCAGCTCGACATCGTGCGCCCGCCCGACCCGCACGCCCGCCGCGAGCAGCCGTCTGTAGCTGCGCGGGCGGGCGAACACCCAGCGCGGGGCGTGCTCGCGCTCCAGATCGGCGACGGCGCCGAGGCCGGGCAGCACCTCGGTCCCGGCCAGCGGTGTGCCGTCGTCGGCCAGGCGCCGCACCCGCACCGGACTCTCCCGCGGTCCGGGGTCGAGCGCGATCCTCATCCCGGGGAGGTCGTCGGCGTCCCGGGGGAGGTCATCGCCGCGCCAGCAACCCGCGCTGCGGGACCCCGAGGATCTCCTCCGGCCCGGCGCCGACCTCGTCGAGGATGTCGTTGGCCGCGAGCACTCCGGTGACCGACGCGCGCTCCATGAGCCCGGTGAGGAACGGCGAGTCGACGTGGTCGCCCGCGATCCGGATGCCGCGCGCGTCGCCGGTGACGGCGGGCCGGGTGCCCGCGCCGCCCGGCGGCCACGTGGGGGCGGTGGCCTCCATGCGCTGTTGCAGGTGCACGACCTGCGCGTCCGCGGTCTCCGGCCACAGCGCGGCCAGCTCGGCCCGCATCCGGGCGGTGGCGGTGTCGGCGTCGGGGGCGTCGCAGGCGTAGGAGTGCAGCTCGATGATCGACCCGCCGGTGCGGGCCGCCCACTCCGCCGACGGGCGCTCCAGCCGCGAGTAGATCGTGACCGAGTCGAGCGTGGGCTGCCGGCTGACCGCGTTGAACGTGGCCCGCTCCGCGGCGACGTCGCGGTCGAGCCACAGCCGCGTGACCGCGAACGGCGGCGCGACCTCGATGGCCGAGGCCTTGCGGGCCAGCTTCGGCGCGGCGACGCGCGTGTCGGGGGAGCCGGCGACCAGGTCGCGCAGGGCGCCCGGGTCGGTGGCCAGAACGAGGTGGCGGGTGCGCAGCGAGGGTGCGGCGTCGATCTCGACCTGCCAGAGGTGCCCGTCGACCGGGGTGATCGCACTGACCCGGCTGCCGGTGAGCACCTCCGCGCCCAGCGACTCCAGGTACGCCCGGAACGGGGCCCAGATGCACGTGAGGTGGTCGGTGTCGGGGGAGTCGAAGCCGATGCCCTCGGGGTTGCCGAGGAAGTAGTAGTGGAACATCGCGATCAGCTCGGCGGCCGAGAGCGCGCCCGGGTCGGCGAAGAACGAGCGGGCGAACGCCTCGAACAGCATCGCCTGCGCGCGGTCGGACATCCCCAGGGACGCGAGGAACTCCGCGGCCGGTGTGTCGTCGAACCGGGCGGTGGTGCGGGCGCGGTCGTAGGCCAGCAGCTGCGCGGCCAGCGACCGGTTCGAGCCCAGCAGGTCGCGCACGCCCAGGCTGGGGGAGCGGGCGAACAGCGCGACGAGGTTGAGCGGGGGCGAGCCGGGCAGGCCCGTGAGGTCCTCCGCGGGCCACTCGCGCGAGATCACGGGGTAGCCGCCGACCGGGCGCAGGAACGACAGCTGCGGGTCGACGCGCCGCAGCATCGACCGCCACGTGTAGTAGTGCCGGAAGAACGCGTGGAACCCGTGCTCGACGACCTGCTTCGTGCCGTCGGGCAGCGTGTGCGGCCAGGCGCCCAGGCGCCCGCCGAGGGTGTCGGCGGCCTCCACCACCGTGACGGCGACGCCCCGCTCGGCGAGCACGACGGCGGCGCTGATCCCGGCGATCCCGCCGCCGACGACGACGGCCTCGGTGCCCACGGGGGCCCCGCGGGGACGGCGCGGGTCGGCCGGCACCAGGACGCGGGGGCGCATGCGCAGGGGGGCGGCGCGGGAGAGCAGTTCGTTCACCCCTCGACCCTATGCGGGCCCCCCGACAGCCGCCCGCGGACGACGGCCCGGGGCGGGCGGGTGGAATGCGGGGCCCGCGGGCCGGGTTGCGCCGAACATGACGGTCGCACTCGGTACGTACGGCATCTGGCGGCACGCGGGCGGGCTCACCCCCGACCTGGCGCGGGAGATCGAGGCCCTGGGCTTCGGCGCGATCTGGATCGGCGGATCCCCGCTCGGGGACCTCGACCTTGCCGAGTCGCTGCTCGACGCCACCGACGGCATCGCCGTGGCCACCGGCATCGTGAACATGTGGAAGACCCCCGCGCAGGAGGTGGCGGCGTCCTACCACCGCATCGAGGCGCGTCATCCCGGCCGCTTCCTGCTCGGCGTCGGCATCGGGCACCCCGAGGCCACCAGCGACTACACGCGCCCCTACGCCACGATCGTCGACTACCTCGACGCGCTCGACGCCGCGGACGTGCCGATCGGGGGCCGCGCGCTCGCCGCGCTGGGCCCGAAGGTGCTGAAGCTCTCCGCCGAGCGGACCGCGGGCGCCCACCCGTACCTGACGACGCCCGAGCACACCCGCGAGGCGCGGGAGATCCTCGGGGAGGGCGTGCTGCTCGCGCCCGAGCACAAGGTCGTCGTCGACACCGACCCCGAGCGCGCCCGCGCCACCGGCCGCCCGTTCGTCCACAAGCCCTACCTGGGTCTGCGCAACTACACCTCGAACCTGCTGCGCCTGGGCTGGACCGAGGAGGACATCGCCGACGGCGGCAGCGACCGCCTCATCGACGCCCTCGTGGCCCACGGCGACGCCGCCGCGGTCGCGGCCCGGCTGGTCGAGCACGTCGACGCCGGCGCCGACCACGTGTGCGCGCAGGTCCTCACCGAGGGCTTCGCCGAGCCGCTGCCCCCGATGCGGGCGCTGGCGGAGGCCCTGGGCCTGTCCTGACGCCCGGGCGTCACCGCGTCGGGTGCACCTGCGGCCCGGTGACGCCGCAGTGCGCGCACTCCTCGATCCGCACCCGCTCGACGGCGGGCTCGGCCGGCGTCGACCGCCGGACCAGCGCGAACGCGGTGACCGAGGCCAGGACGAGCAGCCCGGCACCGATCGTCATGGCGGTGCGGAAGCCGGAGTCGAAGGCGCCGGGGTCGGTGTAGTCGGCGCCGGAGATTCCGGCCAGCCCGGGTATGAGCGCGACCGACAGCAGCCCGGCCGCGCGGGCGACCGCGTTGTTGACCCCCGACGCGGCGCCCGCGTAGCGGTCGGGTGCGGCGTCGAGGACCGTGGCCGTCAGCGGGGCGACGGTGAGCGCCAGGCCCGCGCCGAACACCAGCACCGCGGGCAGCACGTCGAACAGCCACGTGGCGTCGGCGCCGACCCGCAGCATGAGCAGCAGGCCGCCCGCGCTGACCAGGGGGCCGACGGTCAGCGGCAGCCGGGGCCCGATCCTCCCCGCCAGCGCGCCGGCGCGGGCGGAGAACAGCAGCATGACCGCGGTGACGGGCAGCAGCGACGTGCCCGCCGCGAGCGGGGTGAACCCGGCGACGGTCTGCAGCTGCAGGACGAGCAGCAGGAACACGACGCCCAGCGCGCCGTAGATCAGCAGCGTCACGGCGTTGGCGGCGCTGAAGGTCCGGTCGGCGAACAGCGCGGGCGGTACGAGCGGGTGCCTCGACCGCCGCTCCACCACGACGAACGCGGCGAGCGCCAGCACGCCCACGACCAGCCCGGTGACCAGCACGGGCGTCGGCCCGGACTCCCCGAGACCGGTGAGCGAGTAGGTCAGCGCCCCCAGCGCGAGCACGGCGAGCACGGTGCCCGACACATCGAGGCCGGGCGCGGACTCCGGGTCGCGGCTCTCCGGCACGTGCTTGAGCGCGACGACGACGATCAGCGCGGCCAGCGGCAGGTTGATGAGGAACACCGCCCGCCACGACCACTCGACGAGCCAGCCGCCCAGGAACGGCCCGATCGCCCCGGCGATCCCGCCCAGCCCCGACCACGCGCCCACGGCCGCGGCCCGGTCCGGGCCGTGGAACGACGCCGAGATCAGGGCGAGGCTGCCCGGCGTCAACAGGGCCCCGCCGACGCCCTGCAGCGCGCGGGCCGCGATCAGCGTGCCGACGTCGGGCGCCAGCCCGCACAGCAGCGAGGCCAGCGCGAACCACACCACGCCGATCAGGAACACCCGCCGCCGCCCGAACCGGTCGCCCAGTGACCCGCCCAGCAGGATCAGCGCGGCGAGGGTGAGCGTGTAGGCGTTGACGGTCCACTGCAGCGCGGTGAACTCCGCGCCGAACTCGGAGCCGATCGACTCCAGCGCCACGTTGACGACGGTGCCGTCGATCAGCACCAGCCCCGAGCCCAGGACGGTGGTGAACAGCACCCAGCGCCCGGCCGTCGTACCCATCCGGAGCCCGCCCGCTGTGGTCATCCGCGGAGCCTACGACCGCTGGCCGGATCCGGTCATGACGCTCCGTCCCGCCGTGGCCCGGCCTGCCCCGCCGCGCTCCTGGTGCTCGTGGTCGGGTGCGCCGCACTCGGGCCCGAACCGACGCGGAGCTACCCGTAACCTCGCGGTCGTGATCAACGTGTCGACCGCGGACGCCGTGGGCCTGCTCGAGCTGGACCGACCCGACCGGCGCAACGCCCTGGACGTCGCCCAGTGCCGCCGGATCGTCGACGCCGTGGGCGGCCTGCTCGCCGACGGCGTGCGTGCGATCATCGTCACGGGGTCGGGCAGCAGCTTCTGCTCCGGCGCGGACTTCGGCGAGGTCTACACCGACGGCTTCCGCGACGCCCTGCACGCGGCCCTGCGCGCGGTCGACGAGGCGCCGGTGCCGGTCGTGGCCGCCGTCAACGGTCCGGCGATCGGCGCGGGCACCCAGCTCGCCATCGCCTGCGACCTGCGCATCGCCGCCCCCGGAGCCGTGTTCGGGGTGCCGACGGCCCGGATCGGGCTGGCCGTCGACCCGTGGACGGTCCGGCGCCTGGCCCGGCTCGGCGGCGGCGGCACGGCCCGGGCGATCCTGGTCGCCTGCGACACCATCGGCGCCGACCTCGCGCACGCCCGCGGCCTCGTCGACCGCCTCGGCGACCGCGCGGAGGCGCTGGCCTGGGCCGCCGAGATGGCGACGCTGGCCCCGCTCACGCTGCGCTACAACCTGCTGGCACTCGACCGGGCGGACCTCGCCGACGACGCCGACGAGCTCGTCGCGGCCTTCGAGGCGTGCTGGAGCAGCGACGACCGGCGCGAGGGGCAGGCCGCCCGCCTGGAGAAGCGGCCCGCGGTCTTCCACGGTCGGTGAGTGCTGTACAACGACCCGTCACCTACTCAGGATGCGGTCGTTGAGGTGAGAAGCATGTCCGGAAGGGGCAGGGGAACGTGGCTGCACAACCGCAGTGCGCCCGTCGCATCGCGATCGGGGCGGCGCTGGCGGCCGTCCTGAGCACCGTGCTGTTCGGCGTCGGGTTCGGTGTCGGCACCGCGGAGGAGGGCCCCGTCGCGGTCCCCGTCTCCCAGGCGGCGCCGCGCGCGGTGCCCGCCCTGCCCGCCGAACCCGCCCCGCGCGCCGCGCGCGAGGAGCCTGCGCAGCCCCCGGCTCCGGGCCCGACCACAGCCGTCACGACGCCCGAGCCGACCCCGACCGAGGAGCCGGCGCCGACCGCGCCGTCCCGCGAGCGTGCGGGCGTCAACGCCTCGGTACCCGTCCGCGCCCCGGCGCCGGCCGCGCTCGTGCCCGGCACGCCGTGCACGGTGACCGCCCGGGCCTGTGTCGACCTCGCGGGCCGGACCTCCTGGCTGATCAAGGACGGGGTGGTCTCCCGCGGCCCGGTCCCGGTGATGATCGGCGACGAGATCGACCCCACCCCGCGCGGCACGTTCGCGGTGGAGTGGAAGGCCGAGCAGTGGACGAGCCGGGAGTACCTCACGCAGATGCCCTACGCGGTGTTCTTCGCCGAGGGCGGGATCGCCTTCCACGAGGGCCCGCAGGACACGAGCTCCGCGGGCTGCGTGAAGCTCAGCCACGAGAACGCGATGGCCTGGTTCGAGTACCTGCAGGTCGGGGACCAGGTCCAGATCCGTTAGGGGATGCCTTCTACCGGGGGTAGAATGGTGGCGTGCCGAGTTTGGGTGAGCTGGAACGTGCCGTGATGGAGACCCTGTGGGCGGCGGCGGCGCCGCTCACGGCCCGTGACGTGCAGGATGCGCTCGCCGCCCGCGACCTGGCGACGACCACGGTCCTCACCGTCCTGGGCCGCCTGGAGCGCAAGGGCCTGGTCACCCGCGAGCGGGAGGGCCGCGCCCACCGCTACCACGCCGTCGCCAGCCGCGAGGACCACGTCGCCGAGCTGATGCGCGACGCCCTCGACGCCGCGCCAGACCGCGGTGCCGTCCTCGCCCGCTTCCTCGGATCCATCCCGGAGGACGAGCGGGCCGCCCTGCGCGACCTGCTCGACTGAGTCCGATCGCCGCGGCCGGGCACCCCTGGGAGACTGCTCCGGTGATGGAGCTGACCGCGCTCGCGCTGCTCGCGCTCGGCGTCCTGCTCGCCGAGCCCGTCAGCCGGGCGCTGTCCCGCGCCCACTGGACGGTGCGCGACCCCGTCGGCGCGCTCCTGCTGTGGCAGTCCGTCGGGCTCGCGGGAGGGCTCTCGCTGATCGGTGCGGGCATCGTCTACGGGCTGGCGCCGCTGGGCCCCACGCTGCCCGCGGCGCTGCGCGCGATCGACGGGTCGTCCTGGACGCGGCTGGGGGTCACCCACCTCCTGGCGCTGATCCTCGCGCTCCTGCTGGTGCTGCGTCTGCTCGGCGTGCTCGCCGCGATCACCGTCCGCACGCTGCGGGCGCGGCGCCGCCACCGTGACCTGCTCGACGTCCTGGGCACGCCCTGGCCCGCCGCGCCCGGTGCCCGCGTGCTCGACCACCCCGTCCCGGTGGCGTACTGCCTGCCCGGGCTGCGGTCGCGGCTGGTGCTCTCGGTCGGCGTGCTCGACGCGCTCGATCCGGCGGGCGTCCGCGCCGTCCTCGCCCACGAGCGCGCGCACCTGCGCGAACGGCACGACCTCGTCGTCCTGCCGTTCGTCGCCTGGGGGGCCACGGCGCCGTTCGTGCGGGGGATGGTCTGCGCGCAGATCGCGGTGGCCGCGCTCATCGAGATGCGGGCCGACGACGTGGCGGCGTCGGGGAAGCGGTCGGTCGAGCTCGTCGGGGCGCTGCGGACGATGGGCGGCGCCGCCCCGGCGGCGGCGCTGAGCTCGTTCACCACCGCGCTCGACCGCCGGCTGCGCCGCATCACCGACCCGCCCCCGCCGCTGCCGCTGGTCACGCAGGTGTGCGTGCGGTTGGGGGCGGTCGCGCTCGTCGCCGTGCCCACCGCCCTGCTGCTGCTCGGTTAGGCCGGCACGCGTCGCAGGGGAGCGGCCGCCGCCCGCAGCGCCGCGAGCATCTCCGCCCAGGAGCCCAGCAGCGTCGTCTCGTGGTAGGACACGCCGACCTCCGCGCAGAACTCCCGCACGACGACCCGGGCCCGCCGCTGGTGCGGGGTGGGCATCGAGGGGAACAGGTGGTGCTCGATCTGGTGGTTGAGCCCGCCCATGGCGACGTGCAGCAGGCCGTCGGTCAGCCGGCCCCCGCGGACGTTGCGTGAGGTCAGGACCTGCTTGCGCAGGAAGTCCATCCGCTCGGTCGGCATCTGCATGCCCTTGTGGTTGGGCGCGAAGATCGAGCCGAGGTACACCCCGAACAGGCACTGGTGGACGGCGAAGAAGGCGACGGCGAGCCCGGGCGGCAGGAGCACGAACAGCGCCGTGAGGTAGGCGGTGATGTGGGTCGCGACCAGGGCGAGCTCGGTGCGACGGTGCGGCATCCGCCCGCGCAGCAGCCCGGCGATGCCGGCCCGGCGCAGGTCCAGCCCGGACAGGGTCAGCACGGGGAAGAACAGGGCGTCCTGGTGGCGGACGAGGAAGCGGGCCGGGCCGTGGCTGGCGCGGGCCTGGTCGGCGGTGAAGGCGAGCGACCCGGGCGCGACGTCGGGGTCGCGGCCGATGTGGTTGGGGTCGGCGTGGTGGCGGGTGTGCTTCTGCATCCACCAGCCGTAGGCCATGCCGATGCCGACGTTGCCGACGAGGCGGCCCGCCCACGCCGACACCGCGCGCGACCGGAACACCTGGCGGTGGGCGATGTCGTGGGCGAGCAGCGCGATCTGCCCGTAGACGGCGGCGGCCACGGCCGCGACGGCCAGCTGCCACCAGGAGTCGTCGAGCAGCAGGAACGCGGTGACGGTCGCGGCGGCGACGGCGGCCAGGACCAGCGCGCGCCCGACGTAGTAGGTGGGTGCGGGATCGAGCAGGCCCGCGGCGCTGATCCGCCTCGACAGCCGGGCGAAGTCGCTGGCGGTGCGCGTACCGGCTCGCGCCGGCTCGTCGGTGGTCATGCCCCGAGCCTGGGGCCCCCGGTCCGCCCACGCCATCCGGATCACCCGTCCGCCGAGCGGGGGACAGCCCCACCCGGCCGTCGGGGTCGGGTGCGGGGGAGCGTCGTCGGTCGCCGTCCACGGCTGTGGGAGGGACCGTGAGGTGCGGTGGGCGGCGATCGAGTGCGGGCGGTGCGGTCCCGCGCTCACCGCCCGGCCGGTACCGGCTCCACCGGCTCCACCCGGTCCGGACCCCCCACGAGCAGGGCCCCGATCCCGAGCAGGGGGAGAGCCACGAGCAGGAGGAAGGCCCCCGGTACGCCGATGACGGTGCTCAGCCCGCCGACCACCGCCGCCCCGACGCTGGCGCCGGTCAGGAAGACCAGCGTGGCGATCCCCAGCGCGACGCCCCGCTGCGCGCCGGGGACGGCCGCGCCCACCGAGGAGATCATCGCCGGCTGCCCGACGCCGAACGCGACCGTCACGAGCACGACGGCCAGCGCGAGCAGCCACGGCGACTCCAGCACCCCGCCCAGTGCCGCGACCAGCAGCGCGACCACCGCGGTGGGGCAGGCCAGCGCGATCGTGCGGCGCCCGCCGAGCCGGGAGAGCAGGCGGCGGGCCACCGGCGGGGAGAAGAACCCGACGGCGGCCGCGGGCAGCAGGAGGGTGCCCGTGGCCAGGGGGGTCCAGCCCCAGGACGCGGCGGCGAGCGGCACCCCGAGCAGCAGCGCGAACCAGCTGGCGGGCACCGCGGCGGCGGCGAACGCGCTGCGCAGCACCGTCACGTTGGTGACGATCGCGCGGGGGAGGAACCCGTCGGGGCGCCGGCGGACCCACCACACGACGGCGGGCGCGCCGATCACGAGCAGCGCCGCGCCGACCGTGCCGGCGACGACCCCGGCCGACGGCGACTGGATGAGCAGGACGAGCCCGGACGCGGCCACCGCGACGAGCAGCGCCCCGACCTTGTCGACGGGCTCGCCGCTGCCGCCGGTGGGGGCGCCACGCCACAGCGCCGGGATCGCCAGCAGCCCGATCACCGGCAGCGCCACCGACCAGCGCCACCCACCGAGCGCCTCGAGCGCGCCGCCCAGCAGGGGGCCCAGCGCGCTGAGCGTGCCCGCCACCCCGGCGACGCGGCCGAGCGCGGCCCCCCGCGCCTCGCCGCTCCACCGCGCGCTGATCAGCGCCGTTCCCAGCACCGCGACCGATGCGGCCCCGGCGCCCTGCAGGACGCGGGCCACCATGAGGATCCCGAAGTTCGGCGCGAGCGCGGCCGCGACCGCGCCGACGCTCATCAGCGCCACCCCGACCACGAGCGGGAGCCGGATGCCGGCCATGTCGGCGAGGCGCCCGTGCATCGGCGTCGCGACGGCCAGGGCCACGGTGTAGCCGCTGACGATCCATGCGGCGGTGGCCGCGGTGACCCCGAGCTCCGCCGAGAGCTGCGGCAGCGCGACCGTGACGGCGGACGTCGAGGTGCCCGCGAGCCCGAACAGCAGGCCGAGCAGGACGGCGGTGCGCCCAGGTGAGTGCATGTCCTATGCCAACGATGCCTCCGTTCGGGCATTCCCGAACAGGATCAGGGGCCCCGCACCACCTCGCCCGAGGTGGCCCGTTCCTCCAGCGCCGGGCGAGCCTGGTTGGCGCCCCGCGGCACCGTCTGCTCGAATGACGCCCGTGCTGCCGCCGCTGATCGAGACGATCTGGCCGACGCGGCGCGTGGCCCTCTTCGACGAGCGGTGTCGCGGCTGAGCCGACCGCCCGCCCCGACGCACCCCGCCGGAGACCCGTTGACCCCCTCGCGACTCACCCGCCGCACCCTGCTCACCGCGGCCGCCGGCGGCCTGCTCGCCGGCTGCGCCCTTCCCGGCACCACCCGCCCCGGCAGCGCCGCGCCGGGCGGCGCCACCGCCGGCCCGGCGCTGGTCGGGGTGCCGCCGCCCGGCCCGGCGTCGGGCGCGATCTCCTTCGCGCACTGGCGCGGGGAGGACCGCGCGGTGCTCGACGAGATCATCGCCGGGTTCGTCGCCGAGAACCCCGACGCGTCGGTGCGCCAGGACATCACCCCGTCCAGCGACTACCAGTCCACCGCGCTGCTGCGCATCCGCCGGGGCGGCACGGGCGACGTGTTCACCGCGTTCCGGGGCGCCCAGTTCGTCGACATGGTCGCCGCCGGGCTCTACGGCGACCTGTCCGCGCAGCCGTTCACCGACAACTACCTGCCCAGGCTGGTGCGGTCGGGCCGGGACGCCTCGGGCAACCAGCTCGGACTGCCCTACCAGTACGTGTTCAACATGCCGCTGGTGAACACCGACCTGCTCGCCGCGGCGGGCGCGTCGAGCGCCCCGGCCGACTGGGACGGGTTCCTCGGGCTGTGCGAGGCGCTGCGCGGGCTCGGCGTCGCCCCGATCGCCTGGCCGGGCGGCGAGCCGGCGAACGCGGGGCAGCTGCTCAACGCGATGGTCATGAACAACGCGCCCACCGACGACATGTTCACCGCGATCGAGGCCGGCACCGCCCGCGCCACCGACGACTGGTTCCTCACCACGCTGCGCCAGTACGCCCAGCTCGCGCCCTACTTCCAGCCCGGTGCGATCGGTGCGGCGTCGGAGCCGTGCCAGCAGGTCTTCGCCTCCGGGGGCGCGGCGATGCTGGCCACGGGCTCGTTCCACCTCACGGCCGTGCGCGAGCTCGGGGCCGCGTTCCCGGTCGACCTCCTCGCCCCGATCACGACCGACGCCGCGTCGGCCCGCCACCAGGGCGTCGCCAACGCGACCTTCCTGGTCGGCGTCAGCACGGCGTCGGAGCAGCCGGACACGGCGGTGCGGTTCGTCGAGTACCTGTCCCGGCCCGAGGTCGCCTCCCGCTACGCGAACGGCACGGTGCAGCACTCCACCGTCGCCGGCGTCGAGTACACCGACCCGGACCTGCGGGCCACCGTCCGCTGGCTCGACGCCCCGGTGATCCTCGCCCCGCGCTTCCAGTTCGAGAACCTCGACATCCGCTCGGCCGTCGAGAACGCCTGCGTCGAGGTGGTGCGCGGGGTGCCGCCCGAGCAGGCCGCCGAGGCCGCGCAGACCGTCGTCGACCAGCGGCGGCCCGGATGACCGTCACCGCCGCGCCGCCCGTCGCCCCGCCCGAGGCCCGCCGCCGCCGGCCGCGCGCGTCCGGCGCCCGCCCGTCGCGCGCGCTGTGGCTGTTCGCCGCGCCCGCGCTGCTGCTGCACACCTACTTCCTGGCCGCCCCCGCGCTGCAGACGCTGCTGTACTCGGTGACCGACTGGGACGGCTACAGCGCCGACTTCGCGTGGGTCGGGGTCGACAACTACACCGGCCTGCTCACCGCCGACGACCAGTTCCGCAATGCGGCGGTCAACAGCCTGCAGTTCACCCTCGTCGTCACGATCGCGCAGACCCTGATCTCCCTGGCGCTGGCGGTGCTGCTCACCCGCACCACGCGGGCGTCGACGTTGCTGCGGGCGGTGTTCTTCTTCCCGGCGATCCTGTCCAGCGTCGCCGTGGCGTTCGTCTGGAAGTTCGTCTACGACCCGGGGCTGGGCCCGCTGGAGCCCGCGCTCGCGGCGGTCGGGCTGGGCGGCAGCGGCTACCTCTCCGAGCCGGGCACCGCGATCCTCTGGCTCGCGCTCGTGCAGGTCTGGGCCCACGCCGGGCAGCTGATGGTCGTGTTCATCGCCGGGCTGCAGCAGATCCCGGAGATGTACTACGAGGCGGCGAAGGTCGACGGGGCCTCGCGCGCGCAGCGGTTCCGCCACATCACGCTGCCGCTGGTGGCGCCCACCGCGCTGATCGTCGTCGCCTACACGACGGTGCAGTCGTTCAAGGCGTTCGACCTGGTGCTCGGGCTGGCCGGCAACCCGCCCAACCCGCCGCTGGACATCCTCGCCACCCGCATCTACGCCGGGTTCGCCGACTCCCGCTTCGGCTACGCCGCGGCCGAGTCGGTGCTGTTCCTGGTGCTGATCGCGCTGGTGACGTGGCTGCAGCGCCGCGCGATCTCGCGGGGGACCGACGCGTGACCTACCGCCTCGGGCGCGGCGCCGTCCTCGCCGTCTACACGCTCGTCATCGCGGTGCCGCTGCTGATCGTCGTGTTCGGCACGTTCAAGACCACGCAGGAGCTGTTCGCGTCGCCGCTGGGCCTGCCCGCGCAGGCCACCGTGGCGAACTACGCGACCGTCCTCGCCGACGGCCAGATCACCGTCGCGCTGCGCAACTCGATCCTGGTGACGACGTGCGTGGTGGTGCTGACCCTCGCCGTCGCCTCCGCCGCGGCGTTCGCGTTCGCGCGGCTGCACGGCGGGCTCGCCGCGGCGGCGTACGGGTTCGTCATCGCCGGGCTGGCGATCCCGGTGCAGGCGGCGATGGTGCCGCAGTTCGTGCTGTTCGACCTGCTCGGGCTCACCGACTCGCTCGTCGGGCTGGTCGTCGTGCAGACCGTCACCGGGCTGCCGGTCGCGGTGTTCATCCTCACCGGGTTCATGCGGACGCTGCCCCGCGAGCTGTTCGAGGCGGCCGACGTCGACGGGGCGTCGCCGTGGCGGACGTTCCGGTCGGTCGTGCTGCCGCTGTCGACGCCGTCGCTGGCCGCCGCGGCGATCTTCCTGCTGGTGATCTCGTGGAACGACCTGCTCTACCCGCTGCTGTTCATCACCGACCCGGCCAAGCAGACGCTGCCGCTGGCGCTGCTCGGCTTCACCGGCGAGTACCTCACGGACTACCCGCTGCTGTTCACCGGCGTCGTCGTCGCGTCGCTGCCGCTCGCGCTGGCCTACGTGCTGCTGCAGCGGTGGTTCGTCGCCGGGCTGACGGCGGGGTCGGTGAAGGGATGAGCACCGGAGGGATGAGCACCGTCGTCACCGCGATGACCGGGTGGCCGTGCGACGGTCGAGAGGGAGGAGCCCGCATGGCCGTCGAGGTGTCCTGGTTCGCCGCCCTCTGCGACGACGACCACGAGTTCCTCGAGGTGGCCGACCCGGTGCTCACTCCGTCGCCTTCACCGCCGGGACCGCGCCGGTGCTGCGGCGGATGCGGCTGCTGCTGGCCGTGCGGCTGGGTGAGATGTGGGTGCCGCAACTGGCCCGTCAGCTCGTCTCGATCGACCAGGTGCGCGAGGGCCGGCTGACCGTCGACGTCATCTCCTCGGACCTGCCGGGGCAGGTGCTGGAGTCCGCGCCGCGCTACCGGCGCACCCTGGAGATCATGACGGCGCTGCGCGCGCTGCTGCGCGGCGAGCGGGTGGACCTCGACGGGGAGTTCGTGGCGCTGCACCTGGACCGGCATCGGGCGGGCCCGCTCGGGCGCGGGCGCGGCGATCGTCGGCGACCCGGACCAGGTGCTGGCCAACCTGCTCGCCTACCGCGACCTCGGCGTCGAGAGCTCCATCCTCTCCGGCTACCCGCACCGCCCCGAGGCCGACCTGGTCGCCCGGTACGTCCTGCCGGGGCTCGACCACGGGCCGCTCGCGTTCGGCTGAGCGCGCGCCGGTTCGCACGCGCGGGCGTAGCGTGGAAGACGTGCCCCATGATCTTCCCCCCACGGATCTTCCCCGCACCCTCGGCGCCCTGCGGGCGTCGGGCCACGAGCTGCGCGGCGTTAAGGACGAGATCCGCGCCAACCTGGTCGCCGCGCTGCGCGCGGGCCGCGACCCGTGGCCCGGCATCGTCGGGTTCGAGTCGACGGTGCTCCCGCAGCTCGAGCGCGCGCTGATCGCCGGCCACGACGTCGTCCTGCTGGGCGAGCGCGGGCAGGGCAAGACGCGCCTGCTCCGCTCGATCACCAACCTGCTCGACGAGTGGACCCCGGTCCTCGAGGGCTCCGAGCTGGGCGAGCACCCCTACGACCCGATCACGCCGGCGTCGATCCGCCGCGCCGCCGAGCTCGGCGACGACCTGCCCGTCACCTGGCGCCACCGCTCCGAGCGCTACACCGAGAAGCTGGCCACGCCCGACACGGCGGTGGCCGACCTGATCGGCGACATCGATCCCGTGAAGGTGTCGGAGGGCCGCTCGCTGGGCGACCCCGAGACCATCCACTACGGGCTCGTGCCCCGCGCGCACCGCGGCGTCGTCACGATCAACGAGCTGCCCGACCTGGCCGAGCGGATCCAGGTGTCGCTGCTCAACGTGATGGAGGAGCGCGACATCCAGGTGCGCGGCTACACGCTGCGCCTGCCGCTCGACATCCTGCTGGTCGCGAGCGCCAACCCCGAGGACTACACCAACCGCGGGCGGATCATCACCCCGCTCAAGGACCGCTTCGGCGCCGAGGTCCGCACGCACTACCCCCTCGAGCTCACCGACGAGATCACGTTGGTGGAGCAGGAGGCACACCTCGTCGCCGACGTCCCGCGGCACCTGCTCGAGGTCGTCGCCCGGTTCACGCGCGCGCTGCGCGAGTCCAGCGCGGTCGACCAGGGCTCCGGGGTGTCGGCGCGGTTCTCCGTGGCCGCCGCCGAGACCGTCGCCGCCGCCGCCCTGCGCCGGGCCGCGATCACCGGCGAGGCCGACGCCGTCGCGCGCCCGGTCGACCTGGAGTCGGTGCCCGCCGTGCTGCGCGGCAAGCTCGAGTTCGCCTCGGGCGAGGAGGGCCGGGAGACCGAGCACCTGGAGCACCTGCTGCGCCGGGCCACCGCCGACACCGCCCGCGCCCGGCTGCGCGGTATCGACCTCAACCCGCTGGCCGAGGCCGTCGCCTCCTCCCCGGTGCGCACGGGGGAGCGGGTGCCCGCGGCCGAGGTCGTCGCGGCGCTGCCCGAGGTCGAGGCGCTCACCGAGATCGCCAAGCGCCTCGACGCGGGCGGCACCGAGCAGCCCGGCCCGATGGCGAGCGCGGCGGAGCTGGCGCTGGAGCTGCTGTTCCTCACCCGTCGCCTGGCCAAGGACACCGCCGACGACGACTCGGTGAGCTACGGGTGATGCAGCTCCGCTGCCCGTGAGCGGCGATCGTGGTCAGGGCCACGATCGCCACTCACGAGCAGCGGAGCTGCATCTAGGCTTCGGTCACTTCGACGCCCAGCACGCCGAGCAGCGCCACCCCGAGCGGGACGAGCTGGTCGGCGCTGATCCGCGTGCCGGCCAGCGACATCGCCCCGCGGACGTCGTCGAGCGTCGACCCGTGCAGCCGCGTGCCCGCCATCCGGGCCTCGTGGAACGACGCCTCGCCGAGGTCGCAGCGCAGGAACGCGCAGTCGACGGCCGTCAGCGAGTAGAGGTCGGCGCCGTGCAGCGACGTGCCCTCCACCAGCGTCGCCGTCGCCCGCGCCATCCGGAACGCGGTGAGGTCGGCGCTGCAGTCGGTGATCCGCACGTCGTCGAGCTGGGCCCCGGCGAACGACGCCCCGGTGAGCCGGCAGTCGGTGAACGTGACACGCCGCAGCACGGCGTCGTCGAGGACCGCGCCCGACAGGTCGCAGTGCACGAAGCGGGTGTCCCGGGCGCGCAACCCGGTGAACTCGCGACCGCTCAGGTCGGCGCCCGTCCAGCGGCACTCGCGCAGGTCGAGGTCGGCGACGTGCGCCGGCACCTCGACGTCCGCACCCGCGTCGACGCCGTCCCACACCATCTCGTGCTCGACGACCGGCGGCGCCCGGTCGAAGCGGGCCGGCGTCTCCGGCGGGTCCGGGACGAGCTTCACCGGTCGTGCCCGCCTCGTCCGCGCCATGGTCCCCGACCCTACCGACGCCGGGACGTCAGCCCGCGGCCACCAGCCGCGGCCGCGGCGAGGGCGCCGGGTGGTCGTCGAGCAGGCGGTGCATGTCCCGGAACACCCCCGGTCGGGCCGCGAGCTCGGCGTGCGTCCCGGCGTCGACGACCCGCCCCCGGTCGATCACGTAGATGCGGTCCGCGCGGCGCAGCGTCGACAGGCGGTGCGCGACGACGATCACCGTGCGCCCGGCCGTCAGCCGTTCCACGCCCCGCATCACCAGCGACTCGCTGACGGCGTCCAGGCCGGACGTCGGCTCGTCCAGGACGACGACGGGGGAGTCGCGGACCAGTGCCCGGGCGATCGCGATGCGCTGGCGCTGCCCGCCCGACAGCGCGTTGCCGCGCTCGTGGACCTCGGTGTCGTAGCCGTCGCGGAGGCGGTCGACGAACTCGTCGACGCACGCCGCCCGCGCCGCCGCGAGCACCTGCTCGCGCGTGGCGTGCGGGGCGCCGAACGCGATGTTCTCGGCGATCGTGCCCGACATCAGCGCGGAGTCCTGCGGCACGATCGAGACCTGTTCGCGGATCGAGTCGAGCGTGAGGTCCCGGACGTCGTGGCCGTCGAGCTCGACCGAGCCGGCCTGCACGTCGTGGAGCCGGGGGAGCAGGGCCGCGACGGTCGACTTGCCCGCCCCGGTCGGCCCGGCGAGCGCGATGAGCTGCCCGGGCTGTGCGGTGATCGTGACGTCGCGCAGGACCGGGCGCCCGGGCTCGTAGCCGAAGGTGACCCCGCGCAACGCGACGTGCCCGCGCAGCCGGCGCAGCGGGCGGGCGCCGGGCCGGTCGGCCACCGACGGCTCGACGGCCAGCACCTCCAGCACCCGCTCGGCGCTCGCCTGCCCCTTGCTGATCGTCGTCTGCAGCTTCGCGAGCTGCTTGACGGGCTGGTAGAGCTTCTCGTTGTAGGCCAGGAACACCAGCAGAAGCCCCAGCTCCATCGACCCGTCGAGCACCCGGACCGCCCCGGCGAGCAGCACGACCGCGCGTCCCGCGTGCACGATGACGTCGACGGCCGCGGGCAGCCGCGCCGCGAAGTCGACGCGCTGCAGCCCGGCGGCGAGGCGGGCGTCGGAGAAGGCGCGGAAGCGGCGCTCGGAGCGCGCCTCCCCGGCGTTCGTCGCGACGAGGCGCACCGCCGACAGCACCTCCGACGCGTGCGACGCCACCCGCCCCTCCTCCGTGCGCGCCACCGACGCCCAGTCCTTGATGATCCGGCGGCAGCGCACGAGCACGAGGTGCAGCGGGGGCACGACGAGCAGGGAGAGCAGCGCGAACAGCGGGTCGACGGCGACGCTGATCGCGAGGATCCCGACCAGCAGCGTCGCGTTGGGCAGCAGCACCGACAGCACGGCCACGAGCAGGCTCTGGATGGTCTGGACGTCGGCGGTGAGGCGGTTGCCGAGGTCGCCGACGCGCTGGGCCTGGTGGTAGGCCAGCGGTAGCCGCTGCAGGTGGGCGAACGTGGTGGTGCGCAGGTCGGCCAGCATCCGCTCCCCGACGCCCGACAGCGTCCGTTCGGCGAGGTAGGTCGCGGCCGCACCGAGCGCGGCGAGCAGACAGAGCGCCGCGACGCACGCCCCCAGCAGGGCCGCGCCGGACAGCGGCCCGAACGGGCGCCCCGCCAGCACGTGGTCGACGACGATCTTGAGCGGCCACGGCAGGGCCAGCGCCAGCCCGGCGCCGACGAGGACGAGGGCGCCGCCCCGGGCCAGCTCGCGGCGGTGCGCGGCCAGGGTGGAGCGGAAGCGCCAGAGGACCGAGAGCATCAGGCGGCCCGCCGGCCGTGTCCGGCGCCGTGCTCGCGCGCGAACGCGTCGACGGCGGCCCGGTCGCGCCGCCGGCTGAGCAGCGCGCCCGCCGCGTCGAGGGGCAGCCAGCGCACCTCGTCGATCTCGGCCGGGTCCAGTGGCGCCGCCGGGCCGACGGGCGTCATGTGCCAGAAGCGGACGTGCTTGGCGCGGTGGTTGCGGTCGCGGTACACGACCTCGTGGACCAGCGCGCCGAGCCGGCACCGCAGCCCGGTCTCCTCGCGCACCTCGCGCAGCGCGCACTCCTGCACGGTCTCGCCGGGGGCGGTGGCGCCCTTGGGCAGCGACCAGTCGTCGTGCCGGACGCGGTGCACGAGCAGCACCTGCGGCCCGCGCGGCCCGGGGCGCACCACGAGCCCGCCGCCCGCGAGCTTCGGCGGGCCGTCGTCGCCGGTGGGCAGCAGGTGTCCGAGGGCGGCGAGGTCGTCGAGTGCCCGCTGCACCCGCCGGGTCGACCGCGCCCGCCGCGCGACGATCCGGGCGAGCCGGCGCCGCGTCGGGCCCGCGGGCAGTCGCTCCTCCAGCTCGTGCGCCGCGGGCACCCGCAGCGCCTCGGCGGCCGCGGCGCGCAGTGCGTCGGCGGCGGGCCACAACCCGATCACCGGCAGGTCGTGGCGGGCGGCCACCTCGACGACGACGATCAGCTCTGCGGCCCGCCGGTGCACCGCCACCAGGTCCTGCACCGGCGTCTCCCGGACGAGCTTGCGCCAGCGCCGGTGCAGCATCGGGGGCAGCAGCACCGACGCGGGCAGCCCCGGGTCGCCGACGGGGGCCGCGGCGCGCAGCGGGGCCGGTTCGCGGCCCGACGCGAGGAAGGCCAGCGCCGCGCCGGTCTCCGGGTCGAGCAGCGCGGGCAGCGTCGCCACCAGCGCGGCCCGCGCCGCGGCGACGCCGGCGAGCAGGTCGCGTGCCGGGGCGCAGGCGCCGCACTCCACCAGCAGCCGTGCCTGCCCGTCCAGCGCGGCCACCCGGGCCAGGGCGTCGGCCGGCTCGTCGAGGCCGTCGCGCAGCGCCACCGTCCACGCCTTGTCCAGGACGGGCCGCAGCGAGCGCAGGTCGGTGCGCAGCGCGGTCAGGGCGTCGAGCGCGGCGGCGACCTCGGCCGGACCGTCCTCGCGGGTGAGGACCCGCAGCCGGCCGACGACGGTCGCCGCGTCCCCGGCCAGGCGGGTGCGCGCGACGGAGCCGGTGCTCGGGGTGAGGGGCGGTGTCATGCCACGAGCGTCGCGCCGGTGGATGGCGCCGGCGTGAGGGCGCGGTGAGCGCCCTCTCATGTCAGGACAGCAGGGGGTCCACGACGTCGTCGACGAGCCGGCGCACGGCCGCGTCCGGGTAGGGGTCGTGCAGCCCGAGCACGATGTGGTCGAAGCCGCCCTCGACCGCCGCGCGGACGGTGCCGCGGGTGTCGGCGGGCCGGTCGTCGGGCGAGGGGAACAGGACGAACGAGCGCCGGACCTCTGCCGGGTCACGGCCGATGTCGGCGCACAGCCGGTCGAGCCGGGCGCTGCGCCCGACGGCCTCGGCGACTGTGCCGCCGGGCATGTTCCACGCGTCGGCGTGCTCGGCGACCACGCGCAGCGTCGGGGTGGCGCGCCCGCCGATCATGATCGGCGGGCCCGGCCGCTGCACCGGCTTGGGGCTGCAGAAGGCGCCGGTCAGCCGGTGGTGCTCGCCCCCGAAGTCGAACGGCTCGTCCTCGGTCCACAGCCGGCGGACGATCGTGCACGCCTCGGCGAGGCTCGCCACGGCGGTGGCGGCGTCGTGGAAGGGCAGGCCGTGCGCGGCGTACTCGCGCCGGGCCATCGGCACGTCGGGCCGCGAGCCCGCGCCGATGCCGAACTCCAGGCGCCCGCCCGAGACGACGTCGACGGTCGCGGCGATCTTCGCGAGCACCGCCGGCGGGCGGAAGCGGTTGCTGGTGACCAGCAGGCCCAGGCGCAGCCGACGGGTCTGCGCGGCGAGCGCGGACAGCAGGGTCCAGCCCTCGAAGGTCGGCCCGAGCGGGTCGCCGCCGAGCGGCATGAGGTGGTCGTAGAGCCAGGCGTGCTCGATCTGCGGGAGGGCGTCGGCCTCGCGCCAGACGCGCAGGAGGTCGTCGTAGGAGACCTGCGACGGCGGGGTCATGATCCCGAAGGAGGGGCGGCGGCCCGAGGGAGCGCTCATGGGTGGGTACCTTCCTGGTGACAGGACCGCGATGCGGAACATCGCTCCGCATCACCGTACGGAACGTTGTTCCGCTTCGCCACGAGAGGGCCCGATGACCGCTGCCGGCCGTGCACGGCGCTCCGACGTGCGCCGCAACGAGCAGGTGCTGCTCGACGCGGCCGCCGCGGTGTTCGTCCGCGCGGGGGTCGACGCCCCGGTGCGGGAGATCGCCGCGGAGGCGGGGCTGGGCATGGGCACGGTCTACCGGCACTTCCCGACGCGGGCCGACCTGGTCGTCGCGGTCTTCCGCCACCAGCTCGACGGGCTGGCCGTCGACGCCCCGCCCACCGCAGGAACCCCGTACGACGTGCTGCGGACCTGGGTCGACCGGTTCGCGGACTTCCTCATCACCAAGCACGGCCTGGCCGCGGCGCTGCACTCCGACCAGGCGGGGTTCGAGAGCCTGCACGCCGAGTTCGTGGAGCGGCTGATGCCCGTGCTCGACCGCCTGCTGGCCGCCTCCGCCGCCGCCGGCCAGACCCGCGACGACGTGCGCGCCTACGACCTGATGCTGGGTATCGGCAACCTGTGCATCGGCGTCGAGACCCTGCCCGACTACCGCGCCCGGAACATGATCGACCTGCTCCTCGCCGGCCTGCGGGTCCCCGCGTGAGCGCTCCGCTCGTGCCCCCCGGTGCGCGGGTGGAGCACGTCGCGCACGCCGGGGGGCGGGTCCGCGTGCTGCGCGGCGGTCCCGACAGTGGGCACCCGGAGAGCGGCGTCCCGCTGGTGCTGGTGCACGGCGGCGGCCCCGACAACGCCGGGATCTCCTGGTACCGCGTGTTCGACGCGCTGGCCCGCACCCGCCCGGTGCTGGCCCTGGACCTGCCCGGCTCCGGGCGGACCGAGGGCGTTCCGGTCGACGGTTCCCCCGCCGCGATGGCCGACCTCGCCGCCGCCGTCGTCGCGGACGTCGCGGGGCCGGGGCCCGCGGTGTGGGCCGGGGTGTCGATGGGCGGCGACGTCGTGCTCAACGTCGCCCTGCGGCGTCCGGGGGCGGTGGCCGGGCTCGTCCTCGTCGCCCCGGGCGGGCTGGCCGCGCACGTGGGCAACCGGGTGCTGCACCCCCTGGCCTGGCTCGCGTGCCGCCTGCCCGACGCCGTCCTGCTCCCGGCCGCGCGGCTCGCCGCGCGCTCCACCCGCGCCGCCGTCCGCGCGATGGTGCACGACCCCGCGCGGCTGCCGCCCGAGGTGGTCGAGGAGATGGCGCGGGAGGCGCGCCGCGGCGGCCTCGGGTACCTGCGCTACAACCAGGCCACGGTCGGGCCCCTGCGGATGCGCAACGACCTGAGCGCGCGCGTGGCCGGCATCGCGGCGCCCGTGCTGTTCCTGCACGGCCGCGACGACCCGCTCGTCGCGCCCGCCGACTCGGTCCGCGCCGCCGCCGCGATGCCGCACGCCCGCGTCGTCCTGCTCGACGACTGCGGCCACTGGGTGCAGGTCGAGCAGCCCGCGCGGTTCCTGGAGGAGGTCGAGCGCTTCCTGCATCCCGACGACGAGCAGGACCGGGCTCCGCGGACGTAGCGTGGAGGGGTGACACGACGCCGCCCCGGTTACCAGTACGGCCCCTACGTCGACGGCCCCGACCCCCTGGCCCCGCCGTTCGACCTCCGCGCGGCGATGGACGAGATCGGCCGCGACGTGATGGAGGGATCCTCCCCGCGCACGGCCCTGCAGGAGCTGCTGCGCCGCGGCGCGGAGAACCGCCGCGGTCTCGACGAGCTGACCCGCGAGATCTGGCAGCGGCGCAGCCGCCTGCAGCGCGAGAACCGCCTCGACGGCACGCTGCAGGAGGTCCGCGAGCTGCTGCAGCGCGCGCTGGACGCCGAGCGCGACTCGCTGGGCCGCCAGGACTCCGACGACGCCCGGTTCCGGGAGATGCAGCTCGACGCGCTCCCGTCCGACACCGGCGGCGCGGTCCGCGAGCTCGGCGAGTACGACTGGCAGAGCCCCGACGCGCGCGAGGCCTACGAGGAGATCCGCGACCTGCTCGGCCGCGAGATGCTCGACCAGCGCTTCGCCGGCATGAAGCAGGCGATGGAGAACGCGACGCCGCAGGACGTCGAGCGCATCCGCGAGATGCTCGACGCCCTCAACGACCTGCTCGCGAACCACGCCGCCGGGCAGGACACCACCGAGCAGTTCCGCGAGTTCATGGAGCAGCACGGCGAGCACTTCCCGGAGGACCCGCAGACCACCGAGGAGCTGATCGACACGCTCGCGCAGCGCGCGGCGGCCGCCCAGCGGATGCTCAACTCGATGACCGCCGAGCAGCGGGCCGAGCTGATGGAGCTCTCGCAGCAGGCGTTCGGCGACCCGCGCCTGGCGCAGGCGATGGCCCAGCTCGACGCCCAGCTGCAGGGGCTGCGCCCCGGCGAGGACTGGGACGGCCAGGGCCGGTTCCGCGGCGAGAACCCGATGGGCATGGGCGAGGCCACCCGCGCGATGGAGGAGCTGGGGCAGCTCGACGCCCTGGCCGAGCAGCTGTCGCAGAGCTACCCGGGCGCCCGGCTGGAGGACATCGACCTCGAGTCGCTCGGTCGCCACCTGGGCGACGAGGCCCGCGTCGACGCCCGCGCGCTGGCCGACCTCGAGCGCGAGCTGCAGCGCCAGGGCCTGTTCGAGCGCGCCGCCGACGGCTCGCTCCAGCTCTCGCCCAAGGCGCTGCGCCGGCTGGGGGAGTCGGCGCTGCGCGAGGTCGTCGACCGGATCGGGGCCCGCCGCGGCGAGCGCGAGACCCACCGCTCCGGCGCCGCGGGGGAGGCCACCGGCGCCACCCGGCCGTGGGCGTTCGGCGACACCGAGGCGTGGAACGTGCCGCGGACGCTGCTCAACGCCCAGCTCCGGCGCGCCGGCGGCGCGGGCGGGATGGGATCCGGGAGGTCCCTCGACGTCACCGACGTGGAGATCGTCGAGACCGAGCAGAAGACCCGCGCGTGCGTGGCGCTGTGCGTCGACACGTCCTGGTCGATGGTGCAGGACGGGCGCTGGGTGCCGATGAAGCGCACCGCGCTGGCCCTGCACCAGCTCATCTCCACCCGCTTCCGCGGCGACGACCTGAAGCTGATCACGTTCGGGCGGCACGCGCGGTCGGTGGAGCTCGGCGAGCTGGTCGGGCTCGACGGCGCGTACGAGCAGGGCACCAACCTGCACCACGCGCTGCTGCTCGCCGGGCAGCACCTGCGCCGCAACCCCGACGCGCAGCCGGTCGTCCTCGTCGTCACCGACGGGGAGCCGACCGCGCACCTGGAGGCCGACGGCCACGCCGCCTTCGACTACCCGACGAGCCCGGAGACGCTGCGGGCCACGATCGCGGAGGTCGACCGGCTCACCGGCCTGCGCGCGGCGTTCACGTTCTTCGTCCTGGGTGACGACCCGCGGCTCGCGGCGTTCCTCGACGGCGTGGCGAAGCGCTGCGGCGGGCGGGTGGTCGCACCGACGCTGGACGGCCTGGGTGCCGAGGTGGTCGCCGACTACCTGCGGACCCGCCGCTAGGCGAAGTCCGCGGGCGTGAACGTCTTCGACTCCACCAGCACCAGCCAGTTGCCGCTGTTGTCGCGCATCACCGCCTCGACGCCGTACGGGCGGTCCGCGGGCTCCTGCAGGAACGTCACGCCCCGGGCGCTGAGGTCCTCGTAGGTCTTCCGACAGTCGTCGACGGCGAGCCCGAGCCCACCGATCCCGCCCCGGTCGATGTGGTCGCGGGCCCGGCGCAGGTGCGGGAGCAGGCCCACCGCGACCGCCCGTGCCACCATGTCGCGAGGGTACGACGGCCGCACGCCCGCATGGAGCCCCCGCCGGTGGGTACGCGGCCCGCATGGAGATCGCGCGATGGAAGAGGGTGCTGGTCGGGGGTGCGGCCGGGGTGGCGCTGGTGCTGACCGGTGCGGGATCGTGCGGACCCGGCGGCTCCGGCGGCGGCACGAGCGAGCAGGGCGGCACCGGCGGCGACAGCGACCCCGAGGAGGGGTCGACGAACGAGGCGCCGGCCACCAGCACGTCGAGCGCGCCGGACGACTGACGACGCGAGGAGGGACATGGCCACCTGCGAGCTGTGCGGCGCCGTCCGCGAGGGGCAGGACCCCACGTGGTCCTGCGAGCAGGACGGCGCGCGCACGCGCTGGCTCTGCCCGGCGTGCACGCGCAGCCACGTCCGGGACATCGAGGCGAAGCTCGCACCCGAGTGGTGGTGAGCCCCGCGTAGGTTGTCAGGTATGCACACCTGGGCCTCCGTCGACGTCCCGCGCCTGCCCGGTGAGGGCCCGCCCCTGCGCCTGCACGACACGTCCACCGGACGGGTGCGGCCCACGGCTCCCGGGCGCGAGGCGCTGATGTACGTCTGCGGCATCACCCCCTACGACGCCACACACCTCGGCCACGCCGCCACCTACCTGGCGTTCGACCTCGTCAACCGGCTGTGGCGCGACCTCGGGCACGACGTGCACTACGTCCAGAACGTCACCGACATCGACGACCCGCTGCTCGAGCGCGCCGCCCGCGACCAGGACGACTGGGTCGTGCTGGGCATGCGCGAGACGGCGCTGTTCCGCGAGGACATGGAGGCGCTGCGCGTCCTGCCGCCGCGGCACTTCATCGGCGCGGTCGAGGCGATGGGCGAGATCTCCGAGCTCGTCGGGAAGCTGCTCGCCTCCGGCGCGGCCTACCGCGTCGACGACGCCGAGTTCCCCGACGTCTACTTCGACTCCGCGGTCACCGGGCACTTCGGCTACGAGTCGAACTACGACGAGGAGACGATGCTGCGGTTCTCCGCCGAGCGCGGCGGCGACCCGGAGCGGCCCGGCAAGCGCAGCCCGCTCGACCCCCTGCTGTGGCGGACGGCCCGCGAGGGCGAGCCGTCCTGGGAGTCCGACCTCGGCGCCGGACGCCCGGGCTGGCACGTCGAGTGCGCCGCGATCGCGCTCAACCGCCTGGGCACGCAGATCGACCTCAACGGCGGCGGCTCCGACCTGATCTTCCCCCACCACGAGTGCGGCGCCGCCCACGCCGAGGCGTTCACCGGCGTGCACCCGTTCGCCCGGCACTACACGCACACCGGGATGATCGGCCTCGACGGCGAGAAGATGTCGAAGTCGCGCGGCAACCTGGTGTTCGTCTCCAAGCT
Organism: Pseudonocardia oceani; assembly: GCF_019263585.2. Classification (GTDB taxonomy): domain Bacteria; phylum Actinomycetota; class Actinomycetes; order Mycobacteriales; family Pseudonocardiaceae; genus Pseudonocardia; species Pseudonocardia oceani. The sequence continues at coordinate 6,251,833 of NZ_JADQDF010000001.1, read as the reverse complement.
CCGCGCGGAGAACGTCGACCCGAACGCGATCCGGATCGCCCTGCTGGCCGGGCACTACCGCTCCGACCGCGCCTGGACCTCCGGCCTGCTCGACGAGGCGAACGCGCGGCTGGTGCGCTGGCGCGAGGCGGCCGCCCTGCCCGCGGCCCCGCCCGCCGACGAGCTGCTCACGCGGCTGCGCACGCACCTCGCCGACGACCTCGACACGCCTCGCGCCCTGGTCGCCGTCGACGCATGGGCCGACCGGGCGCTGGAGCGGCGCGGCACCGACGGCGACGCGCCCGCCTTGTTCCGCGACGCTCTCGACGCGCTCCTCGGGGTGCGCCTGTAGCGGACATCCCCGCCGGCCGCGTCAGTCCGGCGGCTCCGGCGCGTCGGTGTCGGTGTCCTCGTTCTCCGGGGCGTCCGGGGTCGTCTCCGCGGGCGACCCCGGCACCGGGACGTCCAGGTCGAGGTCGGGCTGGTTGGGGTCGAGCGGGGCGTCGGGGTCGGGGCCCCGGTCGTGGCCCTGGTCGTCGGTCGGCTCGTCTCGGCGCTCGTCGGTCATGCCGGGGCCTACCCGTTCTGGTTGCATGTCGCACATGGCCCACAACGTGCTCGGCGGCGACCTCGCGGTCTGCGGCACCGACCCGATGACCGGCTTCTACCGCACGGGCTGCTGCGACACCGGAGGCGAGGACTCCGGGGTCCACACGGTCTGCGCGCAGGTCACCGCGGAGTTCCTGGCGTTCAGCGCCGCCGCGGGCAACGACCTGTCGACGCCGCGCCCCGAGCACGGCTTCGCCGGCCTGCAGCCCGGCGACCGCTGGTGCCTGTGCGCCTCGCGCTGGGCCGAGGCGCTGGAGGCGGGCGCCGCGCCCCCGGTCGTGCTGGAGGCGACGCACGCCCGCACCCTGGAGTGGATCGACCTCGCCGACCTGAGGAAGCACGCGGTGCCGTGATCACCCTCGAGCTGGCGCAGCGGCTGCGGGCCGCCGGGCTGCCGTGGTCGCCGGCGTCGGGCGACCGGTTCGTCATCGACGGCCGCGACATGGACGAGCACGTGTTCGTCGTCAGCGAGCTCACCATCGACGTGCACGACGGGCCCGGCGGCCGCGTCCTGCGCTTCAACGGCACCACCGAGTGGGCGCTGGACAGCGTCGAGGCCGACGACGTGGTCTGGCTGCCGCACGAGGGGCAGCTCCGCGCGGCGCTGGGCCGGGCGTTCGCGCGGCTGGAGCCCGTCGGCGACGGCTGGGCGGTGCAGCTGGCCGACGGCCACCGCGAGGTCGACGTCGACGCCGAGCGCGCCTACGCCCGCGCGCTGCTCAGGCGTCTGCTCGGGGCGTAGGCACGTCCCTGGCCGGTTCCTCGCGAGACCGGGGGAGCGCGACCGGCACCACGGCCGCCAGCAGCGCCGCCGGCAGCAGGAACGCCGTGAGCGGGTCGGTGGCGTAGAGCGGGGTGAGCGCGGGCGGGGCCAGCGCGCCGCCGCCGAACCGCACGGCCTGCACCACCGACATCGAGCCGCCCGCGTTGCCGCCCGTGTCGCGCAGCACCAGCGCGTTGACGCCCACGAGTACCAGTTGGGTGGCCACCCCGCCCAGCGCCCACACCGCCGCGACCATCCACACGGCGGGCGCGGTGCCGGCCCCGACCACGACGACGACGCCGGCCGCCGCGCCGGCCAGCACCGCGCGCCGCGGCCCGATCCGGTCGACCGCCCCGCCGACGACCCGTGCCGTGAGCAGCCCGGCCACCCCGAGCCCGGTGAGCACCAGCCCGCGCGCGCCCGAGCCCAGTCCGAACTCCTCCTCCAGCCGCAGCGCGACGAGGAAGTTCAACCCGGCCAGGCAGCTCCATCCGACGGCGGCGACGAGCCCGGCCCGCAGCACGGCGGGCCGCCACGCCGACCGCAGTCCGGGCCGCGGCCCCGTCGGGCGCTCCGACGGCGGGATCCCGGCCAGCCCCAGCAGCACCGCGACGGCGGCGACCCCGCCGAACGCGAGCCGCCAGTCCAGCTCCGCGGCGATGCCGCCCAGCAGCGGCGCCGAGGTCTGGCCCGCGGCCTGCAGCGACCCGAACCAGCCCAGCGCGCGGCCCAGCCGCTCCGGCGCGGCCGACCCGGCGAGCGCGGCGAGCAGCAGGGGGGTGGTGAACGCGTTGGCCAGCCCCTGCAGCGCGCGCCCGGTCAGGAACAGCTCCCAGGTCGGGGCGAGCACGCAGGCCAGCGACGCGACGACGTACGCGGCGTAGGCGAGGACCACGGTGCGCCGCCGCCCCCAGCGCTCGCCGAGCGTGCCGGAGAACAGCATCGCCGCCGCGAAGGGCAGCAGGTAGGCGGTGACCGAGGAGGCCGCCGTGGTCGCGCTGACGCCGAACGTCGCGCCCAGCTCGGGCAGCATCGCGACGGTGACTCCGCCGCCGAAGGGCCCGAGGAACGCGCCCGCGTAGAGACCGGACCGGGCCAGCCCGGTCCGGGCCCCTGCCGTGCTCAGCTCCCCGCGCCCCCGCTGCCGCGCCGGCGCAGGTAGCGCTCGAAGTCGGCGGCGATGGCGTCGCCGTCGGCCTCGGGCAGCACGTCGGTGTCCTCGGCCTCGGCCTGCTCCTCGAGCTGGCGGACGTACTCGCGCACCTCGTCGTCGGCCTCGGCCATCTCCGAGACGGTGCGCTCCCACTCCTCGGCCTGCTCGGGCAGACCGCCGAGCGGCACCTCGACGTCGAGGACCTCCTCGATGCGGTGCAGCAGCGCCACGGCCGCCTTGGGCACGCGGGCCTGGGAGACGTAGTGCGGCACGGCGGCCCAGAAGGACATGGCGGGCACGCCGGCCTCGACGCATGCGTTCTGGAACACGCCCACGATGCCGGTGGCGCCCTGGTAGGTGGACTGCTCGACCTGCATCCGCTTCGCCGAGTCGACGTCGTAGGAGATCCCGCTCACCGTGGTGGGCCGCGTGTGCGGGATGTCGGTGAGCAGCGCCCCCAGGGTGATGACCTTGGTCACGCCCAGGCGCTCGATGTGGCCGAGCAGCTCCGAGCAGAACGACCGCCAGCGCAGGTTCGGCTCGATGCCGTTGACGAGGACGACGTGCCGCTCGGTGCCGGGCAGCGTGGCCACCGAGAGGCGGGTCGTCATCCACTCGATCTTGCGCGTGACGCCGTCGGTGTAGCGGACGTGCGGGCGCGTGACCTGGAAGTCGTAGTAGTCCTCGGGGTCGATCGAGGCCAGCGGCGTGGCGTCCCAGCTCAGCTCGAGGTGCTCCAGGGCGGTGCTCGCGGCCTCACCCGCGTCGTTCCAGCCCTCGAACGCGGCGATCATCACCGGGTCGACGAGGCGGGGCAGGTCGGGTGCCGGGTCGCGTTCGGTCATCGGCCCAGCCTACGGCGGTGGGGCCGCTCCGTGGAGTTCCGGTCGGTGTCGGTGGGTTGGTGACCGGTAGCATCTCGGACGCGGTCGAGAGGCGCTGCAACGGTTGGCTCGCCATCCGCCACGCTCGGCCGGCGTGCGGTTCGACGAGTAAGGGCGCCTCCCACGACACACGCGGGAGGCCCGATGTCGGTGAAGGATCTGCGAGAACTGCTCGATCAGCGGGTGGCGGTGCTCGACGGCGCCTGGGGCACGATGCTGCAGTCCGCCGGTCTCACCCCGGCCGACTACCGCGACGAACGGCTCGCCGACCACACCCACGACGTCACCGGTGACCCGGACCTGCTCAACCTCACCTCACCCGACGTCATCCTGGACGTGCACCGCCGGTACCTCGCGGCGGGCGCGGACATCACGACCACCAACACCTTCACCGCCACGGGCATCGCGCAGGCCGACTACGGCCTGGAACACCGGGTCCGGGACATGAACCTGCGCGGGGCGGCGCTCGCCCGGCAGGCCGCGGACGAGTCCGCCGCGGCGACCGGGGTCCAGCGGTTCGTGGCCGGCTCGGTGGGGCCGCTCAACGTCACCCTGTCCCTGTCGCCGAAGGTCGAGGATCCCGCCTTCCGCCGGGTGTCGTTCGACCAGGTCCGCGACACCTACGCCGAGCAGATCGCCGCGCTCGCCGAGGGCGGGGTCGACCTGCTGATGTTCGAGACGATCTTCGACACGCTGAACGTGAAGGCCGCCGTGGCCGCGGCCCGCGAGGTCGCGCCGCACTTGCCGCTGTGGATCTCGGTGACGATCGTCGACCTGTCCGGGCGCACCCTGTCGGGCCAGACGGTGGAGGCGTTCTGGAACGCCGTGGCGCACGCCGACCCGCTGGTGGTGGGCGTGAACTGCTCGCTGGGGGCCGCCGAGATGCGCCCGCACGTGGCCGACCTCGCCAAGTTCGCCGGCACCTATGTCTCCAGCCACCCCAACGCCGGCCTGCCGAACGCCTTCGGCGGCTACGACGAGACGCCCGAGCAGACGTCCGCGCAGCTGCGCGAGTTCGCCGCCGACGGCCTGGTCAACATCGTCGGCGGCTGCTGCGGCACCACGCCCGAGCACATCGCGGCGATCGCGGAGACCGTCCGGGGCATGGCACCGCGGCCGGTCCCGCAGATCACGCCCGCCACCCGCTACAGCGGTCTCGAGCCGTTCGCGATCGGCGGTGACACCGGGTTCGTCATGATCGGCGAGCGCACCAACGTCACCGGGTCGAAGAGGTTCCGCAGGCTGGTCGAGGCCGACGACTTCCAGAGCGCCGTCGACGTCGCACTGGAGCAGGTCCGCGGCGGCGCGAACCTCATCGACGTGAACATGGACGCCGACCTGCTCGACAGCGAGGCGGCGATGACGACGTTCCTCAACTACATCGCCACCGAGCCGGAGATCGCCCGCGTCCCGGTGATGGTCGACAGCTCGCGGTGGAGCGTGCTCGAGGCCGGGCTCAAGTGCGTCCAGGGCAAGGGCGTGGTCAACTCGATCAGCCTCAAGGAGGGGGAGGAACCCTTCCTCGCCCAGGCCCGGCGCATCCGCGACCTCGGTGCGAGCGCGGTCGTCATGGCGTTCGACGAGAAGGGTCAGGCCGACTCCACCGAGCGCAAGGTCGCCATCTGCGAACGGGCCTACAGGCTGCTCACCGAGACGGTCGGCTTCCCCGCCGAGGACATCATCTTCGATCCGAACGTCCTCGCCATCGCGACGGGCATCGAGGAGCACAACGGCTACGGCAAGGCGTTCCTCGACGCGCTGCCGCTGATCAAGCAGCGGTGCCCGGGGGTGCGGATCAGCGGCGGCATCTCCAACCTGTCGTTCTCCTTCCGCGGCAACGACATCGTCCGCGAGGCCATCCACTCGGCGTTCCTGTTCCACGCGATCCCGCTCGGCCTCGACATGGGCATCGTCAACGCAGGCCAGCTCGCTGTGTACGAGGACATCCCGAAGGACCTCCTCGAGCTGGTCGAGGACGTCCTGTTCGACCGTCGCCCCGACGCCACCGACCGGCTCGTCGCCCACGCCGAGACCGTCGGGGGGAAGGGCACCCAGCGCGTCGTGGACCTGACCTGGCGCGAGAACCCCGTGGCCGAGCGGCTCTCGCATGCACTCGTGCACGGCATCGTCGACTTCATCATCGACGACACCGAGGAGGCCCGGCTGGCCGCGGCCCGGCCCCTCGACGTCATCGAGGGACCGTTGATGGACGGCATGAAGATCGTCGGCGACCTGTTCGGCTCCGGGAGGATGTTCCTGCCGCAGGTGGTCAAGAGCGCGCGGGTGATGAAGCGCGCGGTGGCGCACCTCGAACCGTTCATGGACGCGGAGAAGGAGGCGCTGATCGCCTCGGGAGGTTCGCACCGCGGCAACGGCAAGGTCGTGATGGCCACCGTCAAGGGCGACGTGCACGACATCGGCAAGAACATCGTCGGCGTGGTGCTCGGCTGCAACAACTACGACGTGATCGACCTGGGCGTCATGGTGCCGGCCGCGAAGATCCTCGACACCGCGATCGCCGAGGGCGCCGACGTGATCGGCCTGTCCGGGCTGATCACGCCGTCGCTGGACGAGATGGTGACGGTGGCCGCGGAGATGCAGCGCCGGGGGATGTCGATGCCGCTGCTGATCGGCGGGGCCACCACGTCGCGCCAGCACACGGCTGTGCGGATCGCGCCCGCCTACGACGCCACCACCGTGCACGTCCTGGACGCCTCCCGCGTCACCGGTGTCGTGGCGGCCCTGCTGGACCCCGACCGCGCGAGCTCCCTCGACACGGACAACCGCAGCGAGCAGGCCCGGCTGCGCACCGAGCACGAGGGACGCCACGCCACGCCGCTGCTGACCGTCGAGCAGGCCAGGGCCAACGCCGAGCGGGTTCCCTTCGACGACCTGCCGGTGCCCGCTTTCACCGGGATGCAGGAGGTCGAGCCGACCCTCACCGAGCTGCGTGAGCTGATCGACTGGACGTTCTTCTTCCTCGCCTGGGAGCTGAAGGGCCGCTACCCGAAGATCCTGGAGAACCCCGTCGCCCAGGACCTGTTCGACGACGCCGTCGAGATGCTCGACGAGATCGTCGCGAACGGATCGCTGCGCGCACGGGGGGTGTACGGCTTCTGGCCGGCGCACGCCGAGGGCGACGACCTGGTCGTCGACGGGGTGCGCCTGCCGATGCTGCGCCAGCAGACGCGCAAGCCCGACGGCCGACCGAACCGGTGCCTCGCCGACTACGTGGCCCCCGACGGCGACCACCTGGGCGGGTTCGCCGTCTCCATCCAGGGCGCCGAGGAGCTGTCCGCCCGCTACGAGTCCGAGCAGGACGACTACCGCTCGATCATGGTCAAGGCGCTCGCCGACCGGCTCGCCGAGGCCTTCGCCGAGTGGGTGCACCTGCGGGCCCGCCGCGAGTGGTTCGAGCCCGGCGCGGAGCCGGATCTCGCCGACCTGCACGCGGAGCGCTTCCGCGGCATCCGCCCCGCGTTCGGGTACCCGGCCAGCCCCGAGCACACCGAGAAGCGCGAGCTGTTCGACCTGCTCGGCGCGGAGAAGGTGGGGATGGCGTTGACCGAGTCGTTCGCGATGACCCCGGCGGCGAGCGTGAGCGGGGTGATCTTCGCGAACCCGGCGTCGCGCTACTTCACCGTCGGGCGGATCGGGCGCGACCAGGTCGAGGACTACGCGCGACGGCGCGGCACGTCGATCGAGGAGACCGAGCGGTGGCTGCGGCCCAACCTGGCCTACGACCCCGCATGACGACCACTCCGGCGGTGACCGGTCCGGCGGCCGTCCTGTGGGACATGGACGGCACGCTCGTCGACTCGGAGAAGGTCTGGACGGTCTCGCTCGCCGACACCGCCCGGGCCCTGGGCGGCGAGCTCAGCGCCGCGGCGCGCACGGCCATCATCGGCTCGAACATGGCCCGCACGCTGGTGCTCGTGTTCGACGACCTGGGCCTGCCCCACGACGCCGGACGGATGGCCGAGGCGGAGCGGATGATCCTGCGCCGCACCGGCGAGCTGTTCCGCGAGGGCCTGGAGTGGCGGCCGGGGGCGCAGGAGGCGCTGCGCACCGTCCGGGTGGCGGGCTGGCCCACCGCGCTGGTCACCAACACCGGCCGCGAGCTCACCGAGCTCGCGCTCGAGGGCATCGGCCGCGAGCACTTCGACGTGTCGGTGTGCGGCGACGAGGTGCCGCGCGGCAAGCCCGACCCCGACCCGTACCTGCGGGCCGCGTCCCTGCTCGGCGTCGACGCCGCCGACTGCCTCGCCGTCGAGGACTCGCCCACCGGCGCGCTGGCCGCCGAGCGCGCCGGGGCCGCGGTGCTGGTCGTGCCGTGCGAGGTGCCCGTGCCGGCGGGCCCGTCGCGGGTGCAGCGCGAGACGCTCGTCGGGCTCACGGCCGACGGGCTGCGGTCCGACTACACCCGGGTACGGGCCAGGAACGCCGCGTGAGACCGTAGCCCCGGCCGGGCAGCCGCCCGGCGCACGGGAGCGGCCGGGCGCAGCAGTGACCCGATGTGACCGCATCCCGTCGTGCACGACACATGACACTGACTGCGTGAGAGGTGGAACCCGGTGAAGACCTTCGACGAGCTCTACGCCGAGCTGACGGAGAAGGCCACCACCAGGCCCGAGGGATCGGGCACGGTGGAGGCGCTCGAGGCCGGGGTCCACGCCCAGGGCAAGAAGGTGCTGGAGGAGGCGGGTGAGGTGTGGCTCGCCGCCGAGCACGAGGCCGACGACGCCCTCGCCGAGGAGGTCTCCCAGCTGCTCTACCGCGTCCAGGTCCTCATGATCGGTCGCGGCATCACGCTCGAAGACGTCTACAAGTTCCTGTAAGGCCGATATCCGTAAGGACCCGCTCATGCTCCGCGTCGCACTCCCGAACAAGGGCACCCTGGCCGAGCCCGCCGCCACGATGATGCGCGAGGCCGGCTACCGCCAGCGCTCGGACTCGCGCGACCTGTCGATGCAGGACGACGAGAACGAGATCGAGTTCTTCTACCTGCGTCCCAAGGACATCGCCACCTACGTCGGGTCCGGCGACCTGCACCTGGGCGTCACCGGCGCCGACCTCATGGAGGAGTCCGGCAGCCAGGTGCAGACCGTGCTGCAGCTGGGCTTCGGCCAGTCGAAGTTCCGCTACGCCGCCCCCGTCGACGGCGACATCCACCAGCTCGCCGACCTGGAGGGCAAGACGATCGCCACGTCCTACCCGCGGCTGGTGCGCTCGCACCTGGCCCGCAACCGGGTCCGGGCCGAGATCGTCAAGCTCGACGGCGCGGTGGAGATCTCGGTGCAGCTCGGCCTGGCCGACGCCATCGCCGACGTCGTGTCCTCGGGGCGCACCCTGCGCCAGCACAACCTGCAGGTCATCGGCGACGCCATCGCGCAGTCCGAGGCCACGCTGATCGAGCGCGAGCCGCGGCCCGACCGTGAGGAGTCCGTCGACGTCAAGGCCGAGAAGATCGTGTTCATCGAGCGGCTGCGCGGCGTCGTCTACGCCCGCCAGTACCTGATGCTCGACTACGACTGCCGCGACGAGCTCCTCGACCGCGCCAAGAAGATCAGCCCCGGGCTCCAGGCCCCGACCGTCTCCCCGCTGACGGACGCCGGCTGGTCGGCGGTGCGGTCGATGGTGACCAAGCGCGAGGTGAACCGGGTGATGGACCAGCTCGCCCAGCTCGGCGCCCGCGCGATCCTGGCGTCGGAGATCCGCTCCTGCCGGGCGATCGACGGGCGCGGCTGAGCGACGCTCACGGGGCGCGTCCGAACCGCGCACCTGCTGGCCCTCCGCGTATGGCAGGACGTGCGCGGGAGGTGGGTGGGTGCGCGGTTCGCGTTCCGCGGAACGCGGCGGGGGAGCGCCTAGCGGGGTCGGACGATGAGGTTCTGGGTCGTGCGGCCGACGTGCCCGGTCACGTCGAAGATCATCCCCGTGGCCGTGCCCAGGCCGGTGGGGCCGATCACCGAGCTCGACCGCACCCCGGTCCACTCCCCGACGGGCGGGCGGTGGACGTGGATGCTCAGCTCGGTGTTGACGTAGAGCCAGCGGCGCATGTCCAGCGGTGAGCCGATGCCGTTGGAGCTGTCGCCGACCACGGCCAGGCGCTGCAGCGGTGACGACTCCTCACCTTCCACGAGCGGCACCCGCGGCCGGCCCCACACCTCGCCCGGACCCTGCTGCGCCCAGTCGCCGGTGACCCACCGCCACTCGACGGCGTCGATGTAGCCGGGGAGCCAGCCGTCGGCGCGCTCGGGCCAGGTCGGCACGGCGTCGGGCGGGGGCAGCGGCGGCTCGGCGCCCGAGGCGACCTCGGCGGTGTCGCCCACCGCGAGGCGCCAGGCCCGGGCCTTCAGCACGGCCCGCCCGCCCGCGGTCATCTCCGCCGACAGCATCTCGATGCCGCGCCCGGGGCGCTCCACCGCGGCCCGCACCTCGACCTCGCCCGCCGGGATCCGCCCCAGGACCTCGACGGTGACGCGGGCGAGCTGCGTGCCGGGGCGCGGTGCGCACCGCTCGAACGCGCGGACCAGCAGCGCCGAGGGCGGCCCGCCGTGCTGGGCGTCGGCGAACCACGGGCCGGTGGTGGAGGCGGTCGCGTGGAACCGCTCGCCGCCGGGACCGTCGACGGGGCGGTAGAAGGGTTCGAAGTCGGGCACGCCCCGGATCCTGCCCGACGCCCTCAGTCGGCCCGGTCGAGGAGGGTCTCGTCGGCCGGGACGGTGGGCCAGCCGGGGTAGGGCGGGGGAGTGCCGTCCCAGGCCGGACACAGCGCGCGGTGGCTGCACCAGTCGCACATCCGGCCCGGGTTGGGGCGGAAGTCGCCCGTCTCGCCGGCGGTGAGGACCGCGGCCCAGATGGCGTCGAGGGTGCGCTCGAAGCGGCGCAGCTCCTCCTCGTCGGGCTCGTAGGTGAGCGACTCGCCGTCGGCGAGGTAGAGCAGCCGCAGCTGGGTGGGGACGACGCCGCGCAGGTGCAGCAGCGCGAGGGCGTAGAACTTCATCTGGAACAGCGCCCGCGCCTCGGCGACCGGGCGTGGCGCGGCGCCCGTCTTGTAGTCGACGACGCGCAGCTCGCCGCCGGGCGCGACGTCGAGCCGGTCGAGGTAGCCGCGCAGCAGCAGGCCCGACGCCACCTCCGTCTCGACCAGCAGCTCGCGCGCCTGCGGCTCCAGGCGGCGGGGGTCCTCCAGCCGGAAGTAGGCGTCGAGCAGCGGCCCGGCCGACTCCAGCCAGCCGACGAGCTCGGGATCGTCCTCGCCGCCGTCGAACAGGGCCCCGACCAGCTCCGGGTCCTCGGCGCGCAGCTGCGCCCAGCACGGGGCCACGAGCGCGTGGGCGGCCGAGGGCACCCGCTCGGCGGCCGGCAGGTCGAACAGCCGCTCCAGCACGACGTGCACCAGCGTGCCGCGGACCTGCGCCCGCGTGGGCCGCTCCGGCAGCCGGTCGATCGCGCGGAAGCGGTAGAGCAGGGGGCACTGCTTGAAGTCGCCCGCCCGGGACGGGGAGAGGGCGGGGCGGCGGGTCACGGCTGCCGAGGGTAGGCGAGGACCCCGACAGTTCCCCGGGGTCGCCCACCCGTAGGTTGAGCCGCGATGAAGACCATCCGAACCGCCACGGCCGCCGCCGTCCTCGCGGCCGCGCTGGCCGCGTGCACCGCGGGCGGCACCGGGGCCCCCGCGTCGCCGACGTCGGCCGCCCCCACGGCGGGCACGGCCACCGGCACCCCGACCACGACGCCCGGCCCGGGCGCGGTCGGCCCCGAGGAGGCGGCCGTCGAGGCCGCCCTGCGCGCCTACCAGCAGGCCGTCGCCACGCAGGACTGGCCGATCGCCTGCTCGCTGACGGCCCCCGAGACCTCCGTGCAGCTCGTCGCCGGCGTGCAGGCGGGCGGCGGCCGGGTGGCCACCTGCGAAGAGGCCCTCGCCGCGGTCTTCGGCCAGCCCGGCGCCGCCGAGACGGCCGTCGAGGCCGCGGGCAGCACGGTGGTCCAGGACGTCACGGTCGCCGGTCTCAACGCCACCATCCGCTGGACCTCCGACCGGCAGGGCCAGGGCCGCGCCGACGGCGCCACCCTCCAGCTCATCGACGGCCAGTGGCGACTGGCCGGTACCGCGTGAGCACCGAGCAGCAGGCCCCCGCCCCCGTCGAGCAGGCCCCCGTCGAGGAGACCCCCGCCGGGCCCGGGGCCCCGCCCGCGCCGGTGGAGCACCTCCCGACCCGCGGCGGCCCCTTCCGCGCGGGGGACCGCGTGCAGCTCACCGACCCCAAGGGTCGGCACTACACGATCACGCTCGAGGCGGGCGCCCAGTACCACACGCACCGCGGCGGGATCGCCCACGACGACCTGATCGGGCACCCCGAGGGCAGCCTCGTGCTCTCCCCGGTCGGCACGCCCTACCTCGCCCTGCGTCCGCGCCTGGCCGACTACGTGCTGTCGATGCCGCGCGGCGCTCAGGTCATCTACCCGAAGGACGCCGCGCAGATCCTCATGTGGGGCGACGTGTTCCCCGGGGCGCGGGTCCTGGAGGCCGGCGCGGGGTCCGGCGCGCTCACCTGCTCGCTCCTGCAGGCGGTGGGCCCCACCGGAAGGGTGGTGTCCTACGAGATCCGCGAGGACCACGCGGAACACGCCGAGCGCAACGTGCGCCGCTTCTTCGGCGGCATCCCACCCCATTGGTCCTTGACGGTGGCCGACCTCGCGGCACACGCCGACGTCGAGGACGGGGAGGTCGACCGGGTCGTCCTGGACATGCTGGCCCCCTGGGAGCACCTCGAGACCATCAAGCGGGCGCTGGTCCCCGGCGGTGTGCTCGTCGGCTACGTCGCCACCACCACCCAGCTGTCCCGGCTCACCGAGGCGCTGCGCGAGCAGCAGTGCTGGACCGAGCCGGAGGCCTGGGAGACGCTGGTCAGGGCCTGGCACGTCGTCGGGCTGGCGGTGCGCCCGGAGCACCGGATGCAGGGCCACACCGCGTTCCTGGTGACGGCCCGTCGACTGGCCGACGGCGTTTCGCCGCCGCGCCCGCAGCGCCGCCCCACCTCCACCCGCTGACCGGTCGAGGCCGCTCGGCCGGGTGGCGGCACCTCCCGTCACGGAGCCCGGACCGGCGGTCACCGTCAAGGTGCCGTCCGCGTGAGTGATGGATCACCGATTCGCCGCACCGCGTGTGTCAGAGTGGCCAGGTATCGTATGGAAACGGAACACGGAGGGAGGATGCCGTGAACCCCTACGACGGAACCGGCAGACACAACCCAGGTGACCACGGGGACATGAGTCCTGACGAGGCCACTGCCCAGATCCGCTTCCTCGAAGAAGAGGTCGCCCTACTCCGGCGCAAGCTCACCGAGTCGCCCCGCCAGGCCCGCGTCCTGGAGCAGCGGCTCGCCGAGTCGGCCAGCCGGCTCTCGCAGCTCTCGGCACGCAACGAGAAGCTGACCGAGACGCTCAAGGAGGCCCGGGGCCAGCTGATCGCCCTCCGCGAGGAGGTCGACCGGCTCGCGCAGCCGCCCAGCGGCTACGGCGTCTTCCTGGCGCGCTTCCCGGACGAGACCGTCGACGTGTTCACCTCGGGCCGCCGGATGCGCGTCGCGGTGTCCCCGGCGGTCAGCACCGAGGAGCTCAAGAGCGGGCAGACCGTGCGCCTCAACGAGGCGCTCACCGTCGTCGAGGCCGGCGACTACGAGCGCATCGGCGAGGTCTGCGGACTGCGCGAGGTGCTCGCCGAGCCCACCACCGACGGCCTCGCCGGCCGCGCGCTGGTGGTCGGGCACGCCGACGAGGAGCGGGTGGTGTGGCTCGCCGCGCCCCTGTTCGACGAGTCGGTCCCCGACTTCGTGCACCTCAAGCCGGGCGACTCCCTGCTCGTCGACACCAAGGCCGGGTACGCCTACGAGCGCGTGCCGAAGGCCGAGGTCGAGGACCTCGTGCTGGAGGAGGTGCCCGACGTCGACTACTCCGACATCGGTGGCCTGTTCCGGCAGATCGAGCAGATCCGCGACGCCGTCGAGCTGCCGTTCCTGCACGCCGAGCTGTTCACCCAGTACGAGCTTCGCCCGCCCAAGGGCGTGCTGCTCTACGGGCCCCCCGGCTGCGGCAAGACGCTCATCGCGAAGGCCGTCGCCAACTCGCTGGCCAAGAAGATCGCGGCCCAGCGCGGCGACGACCCCAACGAGGGCCGCGCGTTCTTCCTCAACATCAAGGGCCCGGAGCTGCTCAACAAGTTCGTCGGCGAGACCGAGCGGCACATCCGGCTGATCTTCCAGCGCGCCCGGGAGAAGGCGAGCGCCGGCACCCCGGTGATCGTGTTCTTCGACGAGATGGACTCCATCTTCCGCACCCGCGGGTCGGGCGTGTCCTCCGACGTCGAGACGACGATCGTGCCCCAGCTCCTCGCCGAGATCGACGGCGTCGAGGGCCTGGAGAACGTCATCGTCATCGGCGCCTCCAACCGCGAGGACATGATCGACCCGGCGATCCTGCGGCCGGGCCGGCTCGACGTGAAGATCAAGATCGAGCGTCCCGACGCCGAGGCGGCGCAGGACATCTTCTCCAAGTACCTCACCGACACGCTGCCGATCCACGTCGATGACATCGCGGAGTTCGGCGGCAACCGCAAGGCGTGCATCGACGCGATGATCGAGCGGATCGTCGAGCGGATGTACGACGAGACCGAGGAGAACCGGTTCCTGGAGGTCACCTACGCCAACGGTGACAAGGAGACCCTGTACTTCAAGGACTTCAACTCCGGTGCCATGATCCAGAACATCGTCGACCGGTCGAAGAAGTCGGCGATCAAGGCGGTGCTCGAGTCGGGCCAGCAGGGCCTGCGGGTCCAGCACCTGCTCGATGCGATCGTCGACGAGTTCGCCGAGAACGAGGACCTGCCCAACACGACCAACCCGGACGACTGGGCGCGGATCTCGGGCAAGAAGGGCGAGCGGATCGTCTACATCCGCACGCTCGTCACCGGCAAGAACGACGCGAGCAGCCGCGCGATCGACACGGCGTCGAACACCGGCCAGTACCTGTAGGGGGCACGCCGAAGGAGGCGGGGCCGGTCGCGCGAGCTGCGACCGGCCCCGTCGGCGTTCCCGGGGTCGGCAGGCGTCGGCAGGGTCAGCGCTGCGCGGCGAACCACTCCACCCAGCGCCGCTGCGCCGCCGTCTCGACGGCGCGGGGCCGGTAGTGCGCGCGGACCCAGGCCACGGCGTCGCCCGCCGGGCGCCCGGCCAGCACGGCCATGCAGGCGAGCACGGTGCCGGTGCGACCCGTCCCGCCGCCGCAGGCCACCTCGACGCGCGTCCCGGCCCGGGCGAGGCCGTGGGCGTGCTCGATCGCGGCCGCGGCGCGGCGGGGGTCGCGGGGCACTCGGAAGTCGGGCCAGTCGACCCACTCGGCGGGCCAGCCCGGCGTCCACCGCTCGCGCCCGAGCAGGGTGCGGCGGTGCAGGTAGAGGCCGAACTCCGGGGTCGGGTCGCCGGGGAGCTCGCGGCGGCCGCGGCCGCGCACGCGCGTCCCGTCGGGGAGCACGACCACACCGGGGAGCGGCGGCGTCGGGGGAGCGGGCACGCCCGGCATCCTGCACCCCGGCGCGTTCGGGGGAGACTGGGCCCGTGCAGCCCTGCCCCTGCGGACTCCCGGCGACCTACCCCGAGTGCTGCGGCCGCTACCACTCCGGTGCGGCCGCGCCGACCGCCGAAGCACTGATGCGCTCGCGGTTCAGCGCCTTCGCCGTCGGCGACACCGCCTACCTGCGGGAGAGCTGGGACCCGGCCACCCGCCCGCGCCGCGTCGACGTCGACCCGGCGACGCGCTGGACGCGCCTGGAGGTGCTCGACCTCACCGGCGGCGGGCTGCTGGAGCCGACGGGCACCGTGCGCTTCCGGGCGCACCACGACCGGGGTGTGGTGGCCGAGGACAGCCGCTTCCGGCGGGTGTGCGGGCGCTGGGTCTACGTCGGCCCCGTGGGCCCGGGCGGTCCGCTCAGAACTGCAGGCCGAGGGCCCAACCACCGAGCAACCAGCTGAACAGCGTGATCAGCAGGACCCCGACGACGTTGAGCGCCGCCCCGCCGCGCGCCATCTGCCCGATGGTGACGGTGCCGCTGCCGAAGACGATGGCGTTGGGCGGGGTCCCGACCGGCAGCATGAACGCGCAGGTCGCGGCGAGCGCCGCCGGGATGAGCAGCGTCATGGAATCGGCCCCGATGCCCAGTGCGACCCCACCGAGCACAGGGATGAACGTCGCCGCGGTCGCGGTGTTGCTCGTGACCTCGGTGAGCAGCAGGACGATCGCGACGACCGCCGCGACGAGCAGCACGATCGGCAGCACGCCGAGGCCCTCGACCTGGGTGCCGATCCACGCGTCCAGCCCACTCTCGGCGACCGCGGTCGCCAGGCTCAGCCCTCCGCCGAAGAGCAGCAGGACGCCCCAGGGCAGCCCCTTCTGGGCGTCGTCCCAGACCAGCAGCATCTCGCCGCGGTCGTCGTCGGTGCCCCGATGACCGGGCAGCAGGAACAGCACGACGCCCGCCGCGATGGCGATGGCGGTGTCGTCGAGCTCACCGAGCCAGGGCAGCGCCGCCTCGACCGGCCCGATCCGGGTGAGCAGCCCGGGGACGATCCACAGGAACGCCGCCCCGGCGAACACGGCGAGCACGCGCTTCTCGCCGGTGCTGGTCGGCCCCAGTTCGCGGAGCTGCCCCGCGATCATCTCCCGGCCGCCGGGTATCTCGTCGAGACCGCTCCGGAACAGCACCCGGGTGATCAGCAGCCAGGCGATCACGAGGAACACCACCACGAGCGGCACCCCGAGCTGCATCCAGCCCAGGAAGGTGATGTCGCGGTCGAGCTGCTCGCTGACGTAGCCGGCGACGATGGCGTTGGGCGGGCTGCCGAGCAGGGTGCCCAGGCCGCCGATGGAGGCCGACCACGCGATCGACAGCACGAGGCCGACGCCGAAGATCCGCACGGCGGGGTCGTCGACGGTGTCGCTGATCGTGGAGCCGCGACGCACCTCGCCGGTGCCGCGGCTGCGCTCGACGACCAGCGTGAGCACGCTCAGCGCGATCGGCAGCATCATCAGGGTCGTCGCGGTGTTCGACACCCACATCGACAGGAACGCCGTCGCGATCATCATGCCAAGCACGATGCGGTGCGGGTGCGTCCCGACGGCCCGTAGCGTCAGCAGGGCGATGCGCCGGTGCAGGTTCCACTTCTGCATCGCTATCGCGATCAGGAACCCGCCCATGAAGAGGAAGACGATCGGGTCGGCGTAGGGGGCGGTGGCGTCTCCGACCGAGAGGACGCCGAAGGCGGGGAACGCGACGATGGGGACCAGCGCGGTGGCCGAGAGCGGCAGGGCCTCGGTCATCCACCAGACCGCCATGAGCACACCGATCGTGGCGACGATCCGGCCGGCCGGTTCCAGCCCGGTCGCCGACCCGAGGGCGAGCCAGGCCAGCGCGGCCGCGAGTACGCCGAGCCCGCGGAACGCCCACACCCGCCCGGGGGGACGCTGATCGCCGGACACCGGGAACGGCTCGTCGGGCCGCGAGCCCGGTGCTCCGTCGGGCCGCGAGCCCGGTGTTCCGTCGGGGCGGGGGGTGGGCTGGGTGCTCGTCATGTGGGCTCCTTCGACCACCGGCTCCGGTCGGCGCACGGTACCCCGGTCGGGCCCCTCCGGCCGTGCGGGCGACGCCTCCGGGGGAGGTGTCCGATCCGTTCACGACGGGCCGCGGCGGACGGCGCTAGCGTCCGCGGTCATGGAGAAGGTGCAGATCGCCGCCCGGATGGACGCCATCGGGATCATCGTGTCCGACATGGCCGCCACGCTCGCGTTCTACCGCCGTCTCGGGGTAACCGTGCCCGACGAGGCAGGGGGCGTGCCGCACGTCGAGGCCGACCTCGGGGGCGGGATGCGGCTGATGTTCGACTCCGAGGACGTCGCGCGCTCGCTCGACCCCGGCTGGACGCCGCCCACCGGCGGCGGCCGCGTCGGCCTGGCGTTCCGGCTCCCGGACCCGGCCTCGGTCGACGCCCTGCACGCCGACATGGTCGCGGCGGGCCACCACAGCGGGCTCGAGCCCTTCGACGCCCCGTGGGGCCAGCGCTACGCGAGCCTGCAGGACCCGGACGGCACCGGGGTGGACCTCTACGCGCCGAGCTGAGCGGGGGAGCGGCCCGCCAGGGCGCGCACCTCGCGGCTCAGGTGCGGCTGGTCGGCGTACCCGGCCCGCGCGGCGACCTCCGCGGGCGCGACGCCGGCGTGCAGCAGGTCGACCGCGCGGCGGAACCGCAGGACGCGTCGCAGCACCGCGGGGCCGTAGCCGAACGCGGCGAGCGCGCGCCGGTGCAGCGTCCGGGACGTCCAGCCCAGCGCGTCGGCGGTGGCCGCGACGCCCGCTCCGGCGACGGCGTGGCGCACGACGACGCCCAGCGCGCGGTCGGGCGGCGCGCCGGGCAGGTCGGCGACGGCGCCGAGCAGGGCATCGAGCACGGGCTCCCCGGCCTCGATCCGGGCCAGCGCGCGATGGGCGGGGCGGGGGAGCAGGTCGACCATCGGGACGCGGTGGTCGAGCAGCGCGTCGGCGGGCACCCCGAGCAGCGCGGGCAGCGCGCCCGGGCGGAAGCGCAGCCCGGTCGCGACCGCGCCCGGCCCGCTGCGGACGGGGTGCGGGGCGGTGTCCGGCCCCGCGACGAGCAGGTCGGCGCCGGTCCACACGAGGTCCATCGCGCCGTCGGGGAGCACGGCGTGCTCGGCGGGCGCGGGCCCTGCCGACGACGACCAGCCGCACTCGGCCAGACCGCCCAGCGGCACCGGGAACTCGCGGTATCCCACCGCGCCACCGTGTCACGCCGGGCCCGGACGCGCGACGGGCCCCGGCGAGGTGCCGGGGGCCGTCCGCGGGGGGAGCCGGGTGATCAGGCGGTGCGCAGCACGCCCTGGATCTCCAGGGTGATCTGCACCTTCTCACTGACGACGACGCCGCCGCCGTCGAGCGGCATGGCGATGTCGACGCCGAAGTCGCTGCGGTTGATGGTGGTGGTGCCGGTGAAGCCGGCGCGCGTGCCGCCGTAGGCGTCCGGGCCGAAGCCGTTGACCTCGAGGGCCAGGGAGACCGGGCGGGTGACGCCCTTGATCGTGAGCTCGCCGTCGACGACCAGGTCGTCGCCGTCGGGGCGGACGGCGGTGGAGACGAAGGTCCAGGTGGGGTGGTTCTCGACCGCGAAGAAGTCGGCGGAGCGGATGTGGCCGTCGCGCTGGTCGTTGCCGGTGTCGATGGACGTCGCGTCGATCTCGGCGCGCACGCTCGATCCGGTGACGTCCGGGCCCGTCACGATCTCGCCGGTGAATCCGCCGAAGCGCCCGCGTACCTTGCTCACCATCATGTGGCGGACCGTGAACGAGACGTCGGAGTGCACGGGGTCGATGTCCCAGGTGCCCGCGATGTAGTTGGGGATCTGGGTCTGCGTGGTGGTCATCGGGATCCTCTGTTAGTTGAGCTCTCAGGTGTTGAGAGGGACACTAGCTGAAGGGTTTTGAGTGCTCAACTATTCCGGGAGTGTGATGGGCGACACCCGTTGGCTGACCGAGGACGAGCAGCGCACCTGGCGCAGCTTCCTCACCGCGAGCCGCCTGCTGTGGGACCGCATCGAGCGGCAGCTCCAGCAGGGCACCGGCCTCCCGCACGCCTACTACGAGATCCTGGTGCGGCTGTCCGAGGCGCCCGAGGGCGTGCTGCGGATGAGCACGCTCGCCACGTCGTCGACGTCGTCGCGCAGCCGGCTCTCGCACGCCGTCACGCGGATGGAGGAGGCCGGGCTGGTGCGCCGGCGCCCGCACCCGACGGACAAGCGCGGGCAGCTCGCGGAGCTCACCGAGGCCGGGTGGGACCAGCTGCGGGCCGCGGCGCCGGGGCACGTCGAGGAGGTGCGGTCGTCGCTGTTCGACCTGCTCACCCCCGACGAGCAGGCGGTGCTGCGCACGATCAGCGACAAGCTCGCGGCGCACCTGCACGACGGGCCGCTGTGGCCGGCCACGGGTGACGGGGCGCCGGACAGCGACCCACCCGGGGCCCCCTGACGCACCGCGACCGGCGCCGCAGCAGCGGCGCCGGTCGCGGGGTGGTGGGAGCCGGTCAGGGGAAGGTGATGAGCGGCTTGACGATGCCGTCGGCCTTCGTCGTCATCATCTCGAAGGCCTCGGAGATCCGGTCGAAGCCGAACGTGTGGGTCGTCATCGGGGTCGGGTCGATCCGGCCGGACTCCAGCAGACGCAGCAGCCGCTTCATCCGCTCGCTGCCGCCGGGGCACAGGCCGGTGTGCACGGCCTTGTCGTTCATGCCCAGGCCGAACGCGTCGAGCGGGAGCTGCAGCGGGTTGGGGTTCTCGCCGTGGTAGCCGATGTTGGACACCCGCCCGCCCGCCTTGGTGACGCGCAGGCAGGCCTCGAAGGTGTCCGGGAAGCCGAACGCCTCGATGGCGGCGTCGGTGCCCTCGCCGCCGGTGAGGTCCATGATCTGCTCGACCGGGTCGCCCTTGGTGTAGTCGACGATGTCGGTGGCGCCGAAGCGCTTGGCCAGGGCCTGACGGTCGGCGCGGGACTCCACGGCGATGATCCGCCCGGCGCCCATCAGCTGTGCGCCGATCGTGGCCGAGAGCCCGACCGGGCCCTGCGCGAAGATCGCCACGGTCTCGCCGAACTGCAGGTAGCAGTGCTCGACGCCCATGAAGCCGGTGGTGAGCATGTCGCAGCAGTAGGCGGCCTGCTCGTCGCTGATCGCCTCGGGGATCGGCGTCAGGTTGGCAGCCGCGGCCGGGACGACGAAGTACTCGGCCATGTTGCCGTCCATCTGGACGGTGTACTTGTAGCCGCCCAGCGCCCCGCCGCACTGGCTGGTGAAGCCGCGCTGGCAGGCCGAGCAGCGGTAGCAGGGGGTGACGGCGCAGACGACGACGCGCTGGCCCTCCTCAAAGCCGGTGACGGCCGAGCCCAGCTTGTGGATGACGCCGACGGACTCGTGGCCGAGCGTGCGGCCGTCGGGCACGGGCAGGGCGCCCTTGACGGTGTGGACGTCGGAGGTGCAGATCAGCGCCGCGGTGGTGCGGACGATGGCCTCCTCCGGACCCGGCTCGGGGATCGGCTTCTCGACGACCTCGGTCTCCCCGACTCGCTTGATCACGAAGGACTTCATCGTCTCCGGCATCGTGGCTGCACCTTCCAGGTCGCGGAACGTCCGATCATGCGCGCATCGCGATGTGACACGGGTCTCATCGTGAGACGGTGCCGGACCGGGGACGGAGGGCCCGGGGGCGGTCCGCCGGTTAGGCTCGGAGCATGAGTGCGCTGCAGGCCCGCCCGTGACGGCCCGACGGATCATGGGCACCGAGATCGAGTACGGCATCTCGGTCCCCGGCGACCCCACGGCCAACCCCGTGATCACGTCCACGCAGGTGGTGCTGGCCTACGCCGCGGCCGCCGACATCCCGCGCTCGCGCCGCGCCCGCTGGGACTACGAGGTCGAGTCGCCGCTGCGCGACGCCCGCGGCTTCGACCTCTCCGCGCCCACCATGCACAACCCGGTCGACTCCGAGCTCGACGACCTCGGCGCCGCCAACGTGATCCTCACCAACGGCGCGCGCCTCTACGTCGACCACGCCCACCCCGAGTTCTCGACGCCGGAGGTCACCACCCCGCGCGACATCGTGGTGTGGGACAAGGCGGGGGAGCGGGTGATGGAGGAGGCCGCGATGCGCGCGGCCACCGTGCCCGGCGCCCCGCGGATCCAGCTCTACAAGAACAACGTCGACGGCAAGGGCGCGAGCTACGGCGCCCACGAGAACTACCTCATGGCGCGCTCCACGACGTTCCCGTCGATCGTGTCCGGGCTGACGCCGTTCTTCGTGACGCGCCAGGTCGTGTGCGGCGCCGGCCGCGTCGGCCGGGGCGCCTCGGGCGACGAGGCGGGCTACCAGCTCGCGCAGCGCAGCGACTACATCGAGGTCGAGGTCGGCCTGGAGACCACGCTCAAGCGCGGCATCATCAACACCCGCGACGAGCCGCACGCCGACGCCGACAAGTACCGCCGCCTGCACGTCATCATCGGCGACGCGAACATGAGCGAGTACTCAACGCTGCTCAAGGTCGGCACCGCCGCGATCGTGCTGGACATGATCGAGAAGGGCGTGCGGTTCGACGAGCTGCGCCTGGCCGAGCCCGTCCGCTCGGTGCACCGGATCAGCCACGACCCGTCGCTGAGGACCACCGTCGACCTGGCCGACGGCCGGAAGATGACGGGTCTCGACGTCCAGCACGCCTACCACGAGAAGGCGCGCAAGCACATCGAGACGACGCTGGGCGACGACGTCGACGAGGCCACCGCCGAGGTCATGCAGATCTGGGGCGAGGTCCTCGACGACCTCTCGCGCGACCCGATGAGCACCGCCGACCGCCTCGACTGGACGGCCAAGCTGCGCCTGCTGGAGGGCTACCGCGAGCGCGACGGCCTCACCTGGGACGCCCCGCGCCTGCACCTGGTCGACCTGCAGTACAGCGACGTCCGCATGGCCAAGGGCCTCTACAACCGGCTCGCGACGCGCGGCTCGATCAAGCGCCTGGTGTCCGAGGACGACGTCACCGCCGCGATGACCGCGCCGCCCGAGGACACCCGCGCCTACTTCCGCGGCCGGTGCCTGGAGCGCTACCCCGCCGAGGTCGCCGCGGCGTCGTGGGACTCGGTCATCTTCGACCTGGGCCGGGAGTCGCTGGTGCGGATCCCGACGCTGGAGCCGCTGCGCGGCACCCGCAGCCACGTCGGCGAGCTGATCGACAGGTCGCGCACCGCCGAGGAGCTCGTCGAGGCCCTCACCCGCGGCTGAACCGCGCCGCGCGGCGCCGGGACGGGCGATCGTCACGGCGTCGATCACGGACTTTCGCCGGTCCGCTGGGTTAGGGTTCATCCAGCACGACCTATCGACAGGAGGCGTCATGTCGCAGGAGCAGACCAAGCGTCAGGGCGGCGGGGGCGGGGACGACGACGAGGGTGCCGACGGCGCCGCGGCGGGCCAGGAGCGCCGCGAGAAGCTCGGCGAGGACGTCGACACCATCCTCGACGAGATCGACGACGTGCTGGAGGAGAACGCGGAGGACTTCGTCCGCGCCTACGTCCAGAAGGGCGGGGAGTAGCCGCTCCGGCACTCCCGCACACCGCACCTGCACGACCGCACGAGCAGTACCCCGCACGAGGAGAGGCGCAGACCTGACCATGTCGTTCCCCGATCCGGGGCGTCGTGCCCCTGTCGGGCTGGACGCGTACCTCGCGCCCGGCCCGTCCTCGTTCACCGACTTCGTCACCGCCCACGCCCCGCACCTGCTCCCCTCCGCGGTGCCGGCCCACGGCGCGCCCGGCGCGCTGGAGGTCCCGCACGGCACCACGATCGTCGCGCTCGTCTTCGACGGCGGCGTCGTGATCGCCGGCGACCGCCGCGCCACGCAGGGCAACGTGATCGCCCAGCGCGACATCGAGAAGGTCTTCGTCACCGACGCGCACTCCGCGGTCGGCATCGCCGGCTCCGCGGGGATCGCGCTGGAGATGGTGCGGCTGTTCACCGTCGAGCTCGAGCACTACGAGAAGATCGAGGGCACCACGCTCTCCCTCGACGGCAAGGCCAACAAGCTGGCCGCGATGGTGCGGGCCAACCTCGGCGCGGCCATGCAGGGCTTCGTCGTCGTGCCGCTGTTCGCGGGCTACGACATCGAGGCGCCCGACCCGTCGAAGGCCGGGCGGATCGTCACCTACGACGCCACCGGCGGCCGCTACGACGAGCTGCTGGGCTACCACGCCGTCGGCTCGGGCTCGGTCTTCGCGAAGTCGGCGCTCAAGAAGCGCCACCGCGTCGACGCCGACCTCCCCACCACCGTCCGCACGGCGATCGAGGCGCTCTACGACGCCGCCGACGACGACTCGGCCACCGGCGGCCCCGACCTCACCCGCAGGCTCTACCCGATCGTCGTGTCGATCACCGGCCCGGAGGGCGCGATGCGCCGCCCGGAGGCCGAGATCGCCGAGGTCGTCGCCCAGGTCGTCGCCGGCCGCACCGAGAACCCCGGAGGCTGACGCCGTGACCATGCCGTTCTACTCGTCGGTCGACCAGCTCCTGCGCGACCGCTCCGAGCTCGCCCGCAAGGGCATCGCCCGCGGCCGCAGCGTCGTCGTCCTCACGTTCACCGACGGCGTGCTGTTCGTCGCGGAGAACCGCTCCACCGCCCTGCACAAGGTCTCCGAGATCTACGACCGCATCGGGTTCGCCGCGGTCGGGCGCTACAACGAGTTCGAGACGCTGCGCAACGCCGGCGTCCGGATGGCCGACGTCCGCGGCTACACCTACGACCGCCGCGACGTCACCGGCCGCATGCTCGCCAACACCTACGCGCAGATCCTGGGCACGTCGTTCGTCGAGCAGCAGAAGCCCTACGAGGTGGAGCTGTGCCTGGCCGAGGTCGGGGCCACGCCCGACGCCGACCAGCTCTACCGCATCACCTACGACGGCTCGATCACCGATGAGCCGCAGTTCGTGGTCATGGGCGGCACGACCGAGCCGATCAGTGCGAAGCTCAAGGAGACCTACCAGGCGGGCCTGGCGGTCACCGAGGCGATCGGCTGCGCCGTGGAGGCGCTGCAGACCAGCAGCTCCACCGCGGCCAACGGCACCGCGCAGCCCACGGTGCTCGGCGTCCGTGCGCTGGAGGTGGCGGTTCTCGACCGCGGCCGCCCGCGCCGCTCGTTCCGCCGCATCACCGGCTCCGCGCTGCGCGAGCTGCTGCCCGAGGCCAACCGCACCGTCGACGCCGCACCCGCCGACTCCGACGACGTGGGCGGCGACGAGAACCCGGTGGTCCCCCAGGGCGGCTCGTCCTGACCTGACCTGACCCGCCCCCTGGCCGTCAGGGCAGGGGGCGGTCCGGCGCCGCGGCGGGCGATCAGCTCGTCGACGCCGGTCGCCGCGGCCAGCCAGGTCGCGGATCGTGGGCCGACGATGTCGCCGATCACGGCGGCGTCCTCGCGGCCGCCGCCGTCGATGACGAGCACGTCGCCCTCGCCGATCAGGTCGGGCGCCTTGAGCACGAACAGGATGTCGCCGGGCTTCGTCCAGACCGTCACCGCGGTGCCGCAGATCTCCGGGCCGCCCGCGAGGCGGCGCAGCGGGGGACCGACGACCCCGACCGGGCCGCCGCAGTCGGCGATCTGGGTGGTGGCGAACTCCCGCAGCGCGGCGACGTCGGCCGGGTCCGGCCGCTCACCGGACGGGTTCACGGTCCACTGCTGGGGGTGGGACCTGCTCACGTCGTCTCCTGCACTCGCTCGAGGAGGGCCGCGGCGAACGCCGGTGCGGCCTCCAGCGGGGTGAAGTGGCCGACGCCGTCGAGCGGGCGCAGCTCGGCGTCGGCGAAGAACTCGTCGAGCCCGTCGGACCACTCCCTGGGGAAGAGCGGGTCGTGCTCGGGCCACAGGACGGTGGTCGGGACGGCGAGGCGGTCGGCGGGGTCCGGGGCCTGCTCGGCCAGCGAGCGCGCCACGGTGCCCGCACCGGCCCGGTACCAGTTCACCGAGGCGACGAACGCCCCCGGCCGGCCGTAGGCGGCGGCGAGCCGGTCGAGCTCGGCCGGGTCGGGGACGAAGGCGGGGCCCGACCAGTGCGACCAGGTGTGGGCGAGGTAGTCGCGCACCGCGGCCGGGTCGCCGTCGAGCAGGTCCTCGACCAGCGGGAGCCGGTGCAGGTGCTGGTACCAGAACTCGCGGTGCGCGTCGGCCGACAGCACGCGCGCCCCCGCGCCCGGCACGGGAGGGGACACGACGAGGGCGCGCACCAGGTCGGGGCGGGCGCGGGCCAGCTCCTGCGCGGCGCGGCTGCCGACGTCGTACCCGCCGACGACGACCGGCCCGACCCCGAGCTCCTCGACGAGCGCGGCCACGCTGCGGGCCTGGGCGGCGGCGGCGTAGGCGTCCGGTCCGGCGCCGTCGGGGCGCTCGGTGGCGCCGAACCCGCGCAGGTCGGGCACCACGACGCGGCAGGACCCGGCCAGCAGCGGGACGACGTCGCGGAAGTCCTGGCGGTCGCCGGGCCAGCCGTGCAGCAGGACGACGACCGGTTCGGGGCCGGCGTGGTCGTCGTAGGCGGTGCGGAACCCGTCGACGGGGGTGGCGAAGGTCGACGGGCCGGGCGCGGGGGCGTAGGTGCGCAGCTCGACGCCGGTGCCGTCGGGGTCGCGCAGGTAGATCCCGCGGCCCTGCCCACGGGCGCCGAACAGGCTGCGCGGGGCGGGGACGCCGTGCTCGGCCGCGAGGGCGTCGAGGTCGGCGTCGACGACCAGGGCCAGGTGGTCGACGTTGGTGCCGCTGCGCTCGCCCGTCTGCACGTCGATGATCGTCGAGTTGTCCACCCGCAGCGACGCGAACGGCACCTCGCCCGCGCGCCACTGCGGGAGGCGCAGCGGCTCGAGGCCCAGGACGTCGACGTACCAGGCGATCAGCCGCTCGGGGTCGGGGGAGACGAGCACGACGTGGTCCAGTCCGGTGACGCGCATGTCCCGTGTCTACCGCGCCTGACCCGTGCGGGCTACGGGAGGAACGGGCGGTCGCGGCCCGTCCAGTTCTCCTCGCGCCGCCGGTAGACCTCGATCGGCTCCGGCGCCACGCGGAAGGTGTAGCGCCCCGACTCCTCGACGACCTCGCCGTCGGTGGCGAGCATCCCCGGCACCGACAGCTCGACGTCGAACTCGGCGACCTCGCGCTGCCCGTAGACGCGGCTGTGGCCCAGCGCCCCGAACAGCAGGGCGGCCACCGCGCGCAGCCGGGAGAACCGGATGTCGGCGCGCAGCCAGCGGACGTCGAGCAGGCCGGAGTCCAGCGTCGGGCGCCAGGCCGGGACCATGCCGCGCGGGTGGTAGGGGCCGTTGCCGACGAACAGGAACCAGACCTTCGTCCAGCGGCCCTCGATGCGGACGGCCACCGGCTCGGCGCGCCGCAGCACGACCACCAGTGCCGCGGCGAACGCCGGCCACTTGCCCCACCGCGGCTGCCACGCCTCGCGCAGGCGCACGAGGTCGGGGTAGGAGCCCAGGCTCGCGGTGTTGAGGAAGCAGCGGGTGCGGATCACGGCGTCCGACGTCGAGCCGGGGTGCACCTCGACCAGCGCGAGGTCGACGGCCACCGCCTCGCCCGCCGCGGTGGCGTCGACGGCCTCCTGCAGGTCGTAGACGCCGACGTCGCGGGCGAAGTGGTTGAGCGTGCCGGTGGGGACGACGACGAACGGCAGCCGCCGCCGGCCGGCCACGGCCGCCGCGGCCGCGACGGTGCCGTCGCCCCCGGCCGCGCCCACGGCCCGCGCGGAGCTGCCGGCCACCTCCACGGCCTCGTCGAGCTGCTCGTCGAGGTCGCGGTCGGGCCGCGCGCGCACGATCACGGCCTTGGGGAAGGCGGCCTCCAGGTCGTCGGCCGGGTCGTGCTCGGGGTCGCCCGAGCGCTGGTTGGACACCATCACCAGGCCCTCGCCGTCGCGCAGCACCGGCACCGCGTCGAGCGGGCGGGCGCGGGCCTCGTCGGTGAGGCGCACCGGCCACCAGCGCCGCGACAGCAGGGCGATGCCCGCGCCCAGCGCGGCGCCCGACACGACGTCGGAGCTCCAGTGGACGCCGACGTGCACCCGGGAGTAGGCGACGCTCGCGGCCAGCGGCGCGACCGCCAGCCCCAGCTTCGGGCTCTCCATCGCGACGGCCGTGGCGAACGCGGCGGCCGACGCGGCGTGCCCGGACGGGAACGACGACGACGTGGGGGGATCGGCGAGCGTCTGGTAGGCGGGCAGCTCGGAGGCGGCCGGGCGGCGGCGCGGCAGCAGCGGCTTGAGCACGGCGTTGGCCGACCCGCTCGCGGCGGCGATCGCGAAGACCCCGCGCAGCGCGGCCTTGCGGCTCGACCCGCGGCGCGCGCCCAGCAGCGCGGCCACTCCGAACCACAGCAGGCTGTGGTTCGCCGCGACCGAGGCCGCCTTCATCGCCCCGTCGAGGGGGCTGGGCGGCAGATCCGACACGGCGCGGGAGATCGCGCGGTCCAGGTCGCTGACTCGGCCCCTGCTGCGGCGCACCCGACTGATCACCCGACCGACCCTACGGCGGGCACGCACTGCGCGGACGCGCGGCGCCCGGCGTCGCAGGTCACCGGCGTCGCGGCCGCCGCAGCGGGCGCCACGCCGGGAACCCGTGCGTCACAGGCGTGACAGGAGGGGCCCTCTTCCGCCTACGCTGGGGGGATGCAGCGGCGGATCTACGGTGTCGAGACCGAGTTCGGGGTCACCTGCACCTTCCACGGCCAGCGACGTCTCTCCCCGGACGAGGTGGCGCGCTACCTGTTCCGCCGCGTCGTCTCGTGGGGGCGCTCGTCGAACGTCTTCCTGCGCAACGGTGCGCGGCTCTACCTCGACGTCGGGTCCCACCCCGAGTACGCCACGGCCGAGTGCGACTCGCTCGCCCAGCTCGTCAGCCACGACAAGGCGGGGGAGCGGATCCTGGAGGACCTGCTCGTCGACGCCGAGCGCCGGCTGGTCGACGAGGGCATCGGCGGCGACATCTACCTGTTCAAGAACAACACCGACTCGGCGGGCAACTCCTACGGCTGCCACGAGAACTACCTCGTCGCCCGCGCCGGGGAGTTCTCCCGCATCGCCGACGTCCTGCTGCCCTTCCTCGTGACGCGCCAGCTGATCTGCGGCGCGGGCAAGGTGCTGCAGACCCCGCGCGGGGCCGTCTACTGCCTCTCCCAGCGCGCCGAGCACATCTGGGAGGGCGTCTCCAGCGCCACCACGCGCTCGCGTCCGATCATCAACACCCGCGACGAGCCGCACGCCGACGCCGAGCGCTACCGGCGCCTGCACGTCATCGTCGGCGACTCGAACATGTCCGAGACCACCACGATGCTCAAGGTCGGCTCGGCCACGCTGGTCCTGGAGATGATCGAGGCGGGCGTCCAGTTCCGCGACTTCACCCTGGACAACCCGATCCGCGCCATCCGCGAGATCAGCCACGACCTCACCGGGCGGCGCACGGTGCGACTGGCCGGGGGCCGCGAGGCCAGCGCCCTGGACATCCAGCGCGAGTACCACGCCCGCGCCGTCGAGCACCTGGCCGCGCGCGGCAGCGAGGACCCGGCGATGACGCGCGTCGTCGAGCTGTGGGGCCGCACCCTCGACGCCGTCGAGAGCCAGAACCTCTCGCTGATCGACCGCGACATCGACTGGGCGATCAAGCACCGCCTCGTCGAGCGCTACCGCGAGCGCAACAACCTCGACATGGCCAGCGCCCGCGTCGCCCAGCTCGACCTCGCCTACCACGACATCCGGCGCGGCCGCGGGCTGTTCGACCTCCTGCAGCGCAAGGGGATGGTCGAGCGCGTCACCGACGACGGCGACATCGAGGCGGCCAAGGACACCCCGCCGCAGACCACGCGGGCCAAGCTGCGCGGCGACTTCATCGCCGCCGCGCAGGCCGCGGGCCGCGACTTCACCGTCGACTGGGTGCACCTCAAGCTCAACGACCAGGCCCAGCGCACCGTGCTGTGCAAGGACCCGTTCCGCAGCGTCGACGAGCGGGTCGACCGCCTGATCGCGTCGCTGTAGCGGCGGGGCCGGAGCCCCCGGGCTCAGGCCTCGCCGAACATCCGCTCGCGGATCTGGGCCAGCTCGTCCTGCACCGACTCCGACGCGACGGTCTCGTCGTTGCGCCCCGGCTCGATGCCCAGCGCGCGCAGCAGCGCCGTGGCCGGGATGGCCGGATCTCCGGCCTCGCCCAGCACGGGGTGCAGGCCGGCCTCGGCGAGGTGGGTGAAGACCAGGTTGACGATCGTCCACGGGTTGAACGTCTCCGGCGCACTCATGGCGGCGAGCTTCCGCGTCCGCACGGACGAGGTCAAGACCGGCCGTTCGGCTGTCGCAGGATGAGACAGGTCCTACGATGGCGCGCGTGTCCTCCTCGCGGGCCGAGCGGCTGGTCAACCTCGTGCTGTGCCTGCTGTCCACCCGCCAGTTCCTGACGGCCGAGCGGATCCGGTCGATCGTGCCCGGCTACGCCGACGCGGCGGGCGACGACGCGTTCTTCCGGATGTTCGAGCGCGACAAGGCCGAGCTGCGCGAGCTGGGGGTGCCGCTGGAGACCGGCAGGCGCTCGAGCTTCGACACCGCCGACGGCTACCGGATCGCCCGCCAGGACTACGAGCTGGGCGAGATCGACCTCGAACCCGACGAGGCCGCGGCCGTCGCGCTGGCCGCCCGGCTGTGGGACTCCCCGCAGCTGGCCGGGGCCGCGCGGGGCGCGCTGGTCAAGCTGCGGGCGGCGGGCGTGGAGGTCGACGAGGACTCCGGGCGGATCCAGCCCCGGGTCCGTGCCGGCGACCCGGCGTTCGCGCCGCTGCTCGCCGCCGTGCAGGCCGGGCGGGCGGTCACGTTCGACCACCGCCGCGGCGGCCCGGGCGGGGAGGTCGTGCGGCGCCACGTCGAGCCGTGGGGCGTCGTGTCCTGGCGGGGCCGCTGGTACCTGGTGGGCCACGACCGCGACCGCGACGACGTGCGCTCGTTCCGGGTGTCGCGGATCAGCGGCGCCGTCACGGCCACGGGGTCGGCCGGGGCGGTCCGCGCGCCCGAGGGCGTCGACCTGACGGCGCTGGTCCGCCGCGGCGTCGACCTGCCGCCGGTCACCGGCGTCGCCCGGGTCTGGGCGGCCGCGGGGCGGGCGCAGGGCCTGCGCCGCCTGGCCCGGGTGCTCGGCCCGCTCACCCATCGCGGGCGCCCCGGCGACGAGCTGGAGCTCGACCTGCGTGACCCGGCGATGGTGGCGCGCTGGCTGGCCGGGCACGGCCCCGACATCGCCGTGCTCGACCCGCCCGACCTCGCCGAGCGGGTGCGGGCGACGTGGGCGGCCGCCGCCGGCCCGGTGAGCACCCCGTGAGCACCGGAGGGGTCACCGAGCGGTTGCCGCGGCTGCTCTCGCTCGTGCCCTACCTGCTGGCGCGCCCGGGCGTGCTGGTCAGCGAGGTGGCCGCCGACTTCGGGGTCACCGAGCGGCAGCTGCGCCGCGACCTGGAGCTGCTGTGGATGTGCGGGCTGCCCGGCTACGGCCCCGGCGACCTGGTCGACCTCTCCTTCGCCGGCGACACCGTCACCGTCACCGAGGACGCCGGCATGCGCCGCCCGCTGCGCCTCACCACGGCCGAGGCGACGGCGCTGCTCGTGGCGCTGCGGACGCTGGGGGAGCAGCCCGGCGTCGTCGACACGGGGGCGGTGCGGCGGGCGACGGCGAAGATCGAGCAGGCCGTCGGCGACGCCGGGCTGGCCTCGGTCACCGTCGACCTCTCCCGCGAGGAGGAGGCCACCACCGCCGCGGTGCGCACGGCTCTGGAGAGCGGGCGGGCGCTGCGGATCGTCTACTACACCGCCGGGCGCGACGCGGTGTCGCAGCGCGTGGTCGACCCGATGCGGCTGCTGATCGTCGAGGGCCGGGGCTACCTGGAGGCCTGGTGCCGCCGGGCCGAGGGCGTGCGGCTGTTCCGGCTCGACCGCGTGGAGGACGTGACCGTGCTCGACGAGCCCGCCGAGCCACCGCCGGACGCCGAGCCCGCCGACGTGTCCGAGGGCGCGTTCCGGGCCCGGCCCGACCACCCGGCCGCGGTGCTGCTGCTCGAGCCGGGCGCGCTGTGGGTATCGGAGTACTACCCGGTCGAGGAGGCGCGCGAGGTCGAGGGCGGGCGGCTGCGTGTCGTGCTGCGCTACGCCGACCCCGCCTGGCTGGTGCGGCTGGTGCTGGGGTTGGGTGGCGGGGCACGGGTCCTCGACCCGCCGGAGCTCGCCGACGCCGTCGCGCGGCGGGCCCGGCAGGCGCTGGACGTGGACGGGATCGGGGAGTGACCATGGTGCTGGCCTGGGTGGTGGCGGGGATCGGTCTGGTCCTGCTCGTCGCGGTGCTGCTGGCGGTGCTGCCGCGGGTGCGGCGGTTCTCCCGCGCGGCCGACGAGCTCGGCACCGGGATCGCACGCGGGCGCGCCGCGCTGCCCGCCGTCGGGCGGGGCGCCGTCAGGCGGTCCTGACCGCGGCATCTGCGCCGTCGGGGCGGTCCGCCCCCGGGACGTTCGCCCGACCGGAGTAGACTGCGTCCCGTACTGACCACGGCGGAAGGACGACTCCATGCCGAGCCTCGGCGGCTGGGAATTCGTGATCCTGATCGGCGTTCTGGTGCTGCTCTTCGGCGCCAAGCGACTCCCGGACATGGCCCGCTCGATCGGACAGTCCGCGCGCGTGTTCAAGGGTGAGATGAAGGGCCTCAAGGACGACGGCGCGTCGAAGGACGCCCCCGCCCAGCCCGCTCCGCCCGCGGCCACGCCGCCCCCCGCACCGCTGCCGCCCACCGCGGCCGCCCCGCCCGCGCCGGCTCCGCAGCAGCAGCAGCAGCAGGAGACGACGCCGGCCGCCGGGCAGGGCCACTCCACCCCCGGCCAGTAGCCCACGCCGGTGGCCAGGTTCTCCCTGCGTCGGTCGGGGCGCACGCCCCGGAACACCGACGGGACGATGTCGCTCGTCGAGCACCTCTACGAGCTGCGCAACCGGCTGACGATCTCGCTGGTCGCGATCGCGGTGACCACGATCTTCGGCTACATCTGGTTCGGCGTGTCGTTCTTCGGCTTCCCGAGCCTGGGTGAGCTGCTCACCGACCCGTACTGCTCGATCCCCGCGGGCCAGCGCGCCGAGTTCACCCAGGACGGCACCTGCACGCTGCTGGCCACCGGTCCGTTCGACCAGTTCAACCTGCGCCTGCGCGTGGGCATCACCGCCGGCGTCGTGCTGGCCTGCCCGGTGTGGCTCTACCAGCTGTGGGGCTTCATCACCCCCGGCCTCTACGTCAAGGAGCGCCGCTACGCGCTGACCTTCGTGGCGGTCGCCGCGGTGCTGTTCGTCGGCGGTGCGGTGCTGGCGTACTACGTCGTCGCGCAGGGCCTGAGCTTCCTGCTCGCCATCGCCGACGGGGTGCAGACCACCGCGCTCTCGGGCGAGCAGTACTTCAACTTCGTCATCGGCCTGCTGCTGATCTTCGGCGTGAGCTTCGAGATCCCGCTGCTGGTCGTGATGCTCAACTTCGCGGGCGTCATCACCTACGAGAAGCTGGCGTCCTCGCGGCGCGGGCTGGTCTTCGGCCTGTTCGTCTTCGCAGCCATCGCCACGCCGGGCCAGGACCCGGTCTCGATGATCGCCCTGTCGCTGGGCCTGGTGATCCTGTTCGAGGTCGCCATCCAGGTCGCCCGCATCAACGACCGGCGCAAGGCCAAGCGCCGCGCGGCCGAGGGCTGGGACGACTGGGACCCCGACGCCCCCTCGCCGATCGACACCACGCCGAGCCCGATCGACACCCGGCCCAGCCCGGTCGGTGCCCCGGGCGGAGCCGAGGCGCCCAGCGCCGTCGAGGGGCCCGGCACGATCGCCGCCCCGGCCCGCATCGAGCCGACCCGGGTCGAGTCCTCCCGGGCCGAGTCCTCCCGGAGCCTCGACGACGTGACCTGACCGCGCGTCCCGCCCGCCTAGCGCGGCGGGCGGGACGCCCGTCGGGGGTGCGTCCGGTGATCCGCCGCCGGATGTGCGAGTGTGGACAGGTGGCCAGCAGCACGCCTGCTCCCGCGGAGGCCTACGCCGCCGCCCGGAGCCGGGCCGCACGTCCGAACCTGACGGAGTTCGTCTCAGGTCTGCCCTTCGAGCTCGACGGGTTCCAGCGCAGCGCCTGCTCGGCGCTCGAGGACGGGCACGGCGTGCTCGTCTGCGCGCCCACCGGTGCCGGGAAGACCGTCGTGGGCGAGTTCGCCGTCCACCTCGCGCTCGCCCGCGGGCAGAAGTGCTTCTACACCACGCCGATCAAGGCGCTGAGCAACCAGAAGTACGCCGACCTCGTCGCCCGCCACGGCGCCGACGCCGTCGGCCTGCTCACCGGGGACACCGTGATCAACGGCGACGCGCAGGTGGTCGTCATGACCACCGAGGTGCTCCGCAACATGATCTACGCGGGCAGCAGGCAGCTGGAGCACCTCGGGTACGTCGTCATGGACGAGGTGCACTACCTGGCCGACCGCTTCCGCGGCGCGGTGTGGGAGGAGGTCATCCTCCAGCTCCCCGAGCACGTCGCGCTGGTGTCGCTGTCGGCGACGGTCAGCAACGCCGAGGAGTTCGGCGACTGGCTGGTGACCGTGCGCGGCGACACCACCGTCGTCGTCGACGAGCACCGCCCGGTGCCGCTGTGGCAGCACATGATGGTCGGCAACCGGCTGCTCGACCTCTTCGCCGGCGAGGACGAGTCCGGCGAGCTGCAGGTCGATCCCGACCTCGTGCGCCACACCCGCGACCTCGAGCGCTCCAGCGCCGTGTGGGACCGCGGGCGCGGGCGCTCGCCGCGGGCCCCGGGCGGGGCCGGGGGGCGCTCGCAGAGCCGGTTCCGGCCGCCGTCGCGCACGACCGTGATCGACCGCCTCGACCGCGACGGCCTGCTCCCGGCCATCACGTTCGTCTTCAGCCGCGCGGGCTGCGACGCCGCCGTCGGGCAGTGCCTGCGCTCCGGGCTGCGCCTCACCACCGACGACGACGTCGCCGAGATCCGCCGCATCGTCGACGAGCACACCTCCGAGCTGCCCCAGGCCGACCTGGCCGTTCTGGGCTACTGGGAGTGGCGCGAGGCGCTGGAGCGCGGGATCGCCGCCCACCACGCCGGGATGCTGCCGGCGTTCAAGGAGACGGTCGAGGAGCTGTTCGTCCGCGGCCTGGTGCGGGCGGTGTTCGCCACCGAGACCCTCGCGCTGGGCATCAACATGCCAGCGCGCACCGTCGTGCTGGAGCGGCTGGTCAAGTACAACGGCGAGAGCCACGCCGAGCTGACGCCGGGGGAGTACACGCAGCTCACCGGGCGGGCCGGGCGCCGCGGCATCGACGTCGAGGGGCACGCCGTCGTCGTCTGGCAGCCGGGCGTCGACCCGGTGCAGGTCGCCGGCCTGGCCTCCACGCGCACGTACCCGCTGCGCAGCTCGTTCCGCCCCGGCTACAACATGGCCGTCAACCTGGTGGCGCGCCTGGGCACGGAGTCCGCGCGCGACCTGCTCGAGCAGTCGCTGGGCCAGTTCCAGGCCGACCGCTCCGTCGTCGGGATCTCCCGGCGGATCGACCGCAACACCGAGGCGCTGGCGGGCTACGAGGAGTCGATGCGCTGCCACCTCGGCGACTTCTCCGAGTACGCGCGGCTTCGGCGGCAGGTGTCGGACCGGGAGAAGTCGCTGTCGCGCCAGGGCGTCGCGGAGAGCCGGGAGGCCTCCGCCGCGTCGCTGCGCCGGCTCAAGGTCGGCGACGTGATCGCGGTGCCGGCCGGGCGGCGCGCCGGGCTCGCCGTCGTCCTGGACCCGGGCGTCGACTCCGACGGCGACCCGCGCCCCCTGGTGCTGAGCGAGGACCGCTGGGCCGGACGGCTGTCGTCGGCCGACTTCCCCGCGCCCGTGCAGCCGCTGGGCCGGATGCGGCTGCCCAAACGGGTCGACCACCGCGCCCCGCGGGTGCGCCGCGACCTCGCCTCGTCGCTGCGCAGCACGGGCCTCGTCGCGCCGAGCACGCCGCGGCGCCGCGGCCGCGCCGACTCCGTCGACGACCCGGAGCTCGCCACGCTGCGCCGCGCCCTGCGCGCGCACCCCTGCCACGGCTGCGACGACCGCGAGTCGCACGCCCGCTGGGCCGAGCGCCACGCCCGGCTGGAGCGCGAGACCGAGCAGCTGCGGCAGAAGCGCCAGGCCACGACGCACTCGCTGGCCCGGGCGTTCGACCGCATCCGCGCGCTGCTCGGCGAGCGCGGCTACCTCGGCCCCGGGTCGCACGCGGGCCCGGGCGGTGATCCGGCCGAGGAGGTCACCGAGCACGGGCAGCGCCTGGCGCGGCTGTGGGGCGAATCGGACCTGCTCGCCGCGGAGTGCCTGCGCCACGGCGCCTGGGAGGGCCTGGAGCCCGCCGAGCTCGCCGCCGTCGTCTCGGCGCTGGTGTACGAGACGCGCCGCGACAACGGGCCGGTGCCGCGCGTGCCGTCCGGGCCGGTCAGCGAGGCGCTCGCGACGACCGTGCGGATCTGGGGCGAGCTCGACGCCGACGAGCGGCGCCACCACGTCGACCGCACCCGCGAGCCCGACCTCGGGTTCGCCTGGCCGATGCACCGGTGGGCGCGCGGGGAGTCGCTGTCGGCGGTGCTGACGGCGGCCGAGCAGAACGGCTCGGAGCTCTCGGCGGGGGACTTCGTGCGCTGGTGCCGCCAGGTGCTCGACCTGCTCGACCAGATCGCCGGGGTCGCCGGGCGGTCCACCCCGGTCGGCCGGGCCGCGGTGAAGGCGGGGCAGGCGGTCCGCCGGGGCGTGGTGGCGGTCGGCGCCACCTGATCGGGCGTTCGGCTGCGCCGGCCGAAGGGCCTGTGCTTGGATCCGGCGAGCGCAGGACGACGGAAGGTCGGCGATGACGACGCCCGAGGGCACCCCGCACGGCAGGCCGGCCGAGGGGGCGGAGCAGCCCTGGGGCGGCGCGCCCGCCGGGGGATGGGGCGACCCGTCCGTCGACCGGGCCGCCGAGACGCGGTCCTGGAGCGAGGAGGCGCCGCCTCGCGAGGACGCCTCGCGCGGCGACGTCCCGTCCGGGCGCGACACGGCGGAGCCGGCCGACCCGGACGCCACGCGCGTCGTCACGACCCCGCCCGTCGGGGGCGCACCGGACCCCGACGCCACCCGCGTCGACCGGGCCGGCCCGCCCGGGCGGACCCCCGCGGCCGACACGCCCGCGTGGGCGCAGCAGCCGCCGATGGGCGGGGGCTGGGCGGCGCCGGAACAGGGGCAGCCGACGGGACCCGCGGGACAGCAGGGCTGGGGCCCGCCGGGCGCGTACCCCGGTCAGCCCCACCCCGGTCAGCAGCCGTACCCGACCCAGGCCCGGCCCGGGTACGCCGGACAGCCGGGATACGGCCCGCAGGGCGGCTACGGGCAGCAGGGGTACGCCCAGCCCGGGTACGGCCAGCCCGGATACGGCCAGCCCGGATACGAGCAGCAGGGCCACGGCCGGCAGGGCTACGCGCAGCAGGGGTACGGCGGTCCGGGTTACGGGCAGGGCTACCCGCCGCTGCCCGACGTCGACCGGGCCCGGCGTCGCTCGCGCCTCCCGCTGGTCGTCGGCGGGATCGTCGTGGCGCTGCTCGCCGTCGGCGCGGTCATGGCGTTCGTGTGGCCCGGCTTCCTCAACACCACGGTCTTCGACCAGGCCGCGCTGCAGAGCGGCGTGCAGCGGGTGCTCGTCGAGGACTACGGCTACCCCGTCGTCGGCGACGTCACGTGCGGGGAGGTCGGCGCCGGCCCGATCCGGGTCGTCACCGGCACCTCCTTCACCTGCACCACCACGATCGACGGCGCCCCCTCCGTCGTGCCGGTCACGGTCACGAGCGACACCGGTGACTACGAGGTCGGCAGGCCGGGCGCCTGATGGTCCCCGCTCCCGTCCCCGTGCACGT
This sequence comes from Pseudonocardia oceani, assembly GCF_019263585.2. Classification (GTDB taxonomy): domain Bacteria; phylum Actinomycetota; class Actinomycetes; order Mycobacteriales; family Pseudonocardiaceae; genus Pseudonocardia; species Pseudonocardia oceani. The sequence continues at coordinate 6,214,851 of NZ_JADQDF010000001.1, read as the reverse complement.
GGTCGGGCCCGACGAGCTGCGGGCCGCGCACCGGCTGTTCGCCGCCACCATCCACCAGGACGCCGTCCCGGACGCCGACTGGGACCGCGCTGCCCAGAGCTACAGCCCCGGCCGCACGTTCGGCGTGTCCGAGGGGCGCGACCTCGTCGGCACCGCCACCTCGTTCCCGACGCGCACCGGGGTGCCCGGCGGCGCCGCCCTGGACACGGCGGCCGTCACCCGCGTCGGGGTGCGGCCCGACCGCACCCGCCGCGGCGTCCTCTCGACGATGATGCGCACGCTGCTGGCCGACACCGCCGCCCGGGGCGAGCCGCTGGCGTCGCTGCGCGCGAGCGAGGCGCGGATCTACGGCCGCTTCGGCTACGGGGTGGCCAGCCGCGGCCGCGAGGTCGCCGTCCGCGGCACCGAAAAGGGCTGGCGCCGCGAGCCCGCAGGATCGGTGCGCGTGGTCGTCGGCGACGACGTCCTGCCGACGCTCACCGCGCTGCACGACGCGCTGGCGCTGCGGCGCCCCGGCGGCATCACCCGCCCGGAGGCGTGGTGGTGGCGCCCGGTCGGGCAGCGGGTGGCGAAGGGCGAGCACCTCGTCGTGGCCGTGCACACCGGCCCGGGCGGCGACGACGGGTTCGCCGTGGCCTCCCCGACCGCGCCGGGGTCGTTCTCGCACCGCACGCTGCGCGTGTCGGACCTGCACGCCGACTCCGTCGACGCCGTCGCCGGGCTCTGGGCGTTCCTCACCGGGATCGACCTGGTGGACCGCGTCGAGGGCTGGCTGCGGCCCGTCGACGAGCCGCTGGAGCTGCTCCTCGCCGACCCCCGCGACTGCGCGGTCTCCGAGGTCGAGGACGAGACGTGGCTGCGGCTGGTCGACGTACCGGCGGCGCTGGCCGCGCGGACGTGGGAGCCGGCCCGGCCCGTGCTGGTCGGCGTGCACGACCGCGTGCTGCCCGCCAACGACGGCGTCTACCGGATCGGCGACGGCCCGGCCGAGCGCGTGCGGGCCGAGCCCGAGCTGGAGTGCGACGTCGACGCGCTGGCGATGGCCTACCTCGGTGACCGCGCGCCGTCGCTGCTCGCGGCCACGGGGTGGTGGCGGGTGCACGACGCGGGCGCCCCGGCCCGCGCCGACGCGCTGTTCGCCACCGACCGTGCGCCGTGGTGCGGGACGTACTTCTGAAGAATTTCCGAACCCGCTGTAACCCGGGGCCCCCGCGCGGCGTCCCTCCCGGTGAGAGCACGTCCACCGGAGAGGAGCCGAGATGCCGCAGTCAGCGCCCCAGCTGCTCGCGCAGCGCGGTCCGGGCCCGGTGGATCCACACCTTCACACTGTTGAGCGGGGCGTCCATCAGCTCCGCGACCTGCGCGTAGGACAGCCCACCGACCCACAGGAGCAGCGCCTCGCGGTGCTTCGCGGGCAGCGTCTCCAGCGCGTCCTGCACGGCCATCGTCTCCACCAGCACGTCGGCGAACGGCGCGGCCTGCGAGTCGCGGGGCCGGTCCTCGAAGTCGTCGAGGGTGGTCTCGGGCCGGCGACCGCGCGAGCGGATGACGCTCAGCGCGGCGTTGCGGGCGATCGTGAACACCCACGCCCCGAACGGGCAGCGGTGCTCGAAGCGGTGCAGGTTGCGCCAGACCGCGATCTGGCACTCCTGCAGGGCGTCGGCGGCGTCGGTGCGGTTGCCGGTCAGGCGCAGGCACAGGGCGTGCGCCTGGCGCTCGGAGGCCTTCCAGAGGGCCTTGAACGCCTGCTGGTCGCCGGCCTGCGCGGCCCGGACCAGCGCGGCCTCGTCGCCGGCGTCGTCCGGCTCGGGGAACGGTCCCGTGGACATCGTCCTCCTGAGGGCAGCCGGATCGGGTCGTCAGAACACAGTTCGCGGCACGGCCGCGGATCGTTAGCCATAGTGGACCACGACGAACGGAGAAGGCGATGACCGACGACATGGCGTCCCGCGACGCCCTGCGCGAACTGCTGTTCGACGGCGTCACCCCGCCCGACGGGTCCGACGCGATGTTCGCGCGCACCTTCGCCGCGGAGGGGGGCGACGGGTCCGAGCTGCTGCCCCCCGACGACCTGTTCGCCGGCGGCACCGACGAGGGCGCCGACGACCCGGGCGACCTCGCCCTGTTCGACGACACCGATCCCGCCGACGGCTACGGCCACACCGACACCGACGGCCTGCCCGACGACCTCGTCGTGGCCGACGACCACACCGGTCACGACGGCGGGCACGACGGCGGCGACGACGCGCACGACGGCACGGACGGCACCGGCCCGGGCACCGACCCGCACCACGACGGCGACCCCGGAACGGGCTGGTGAGCGGGACCGACCCGCTCGCCGCCCTGCGCGAGCTCTGCCGCGGCGGCGCCGTGCGGGCCCGCGACCCGCGCCTGCGCACCGAGCTGGAGGCCGTCGGCCGCCAGCTCGACCGGCCGCTGCAGCTGGCGGTGGCCGGAGCGGTCAGCGCGGGGAAGTCGACCCTGATCAACGCGATGCTGCGCCGGTCGGTGGCGCCGGCCGACGCGGGGGAGTGCACCCGGCTGGTCACCTGGTACGAGCACGGGGAGCGCGACGGCGTCGTGCTCGTCGAGTGCGTCGACGGCTCGGTGCGCCGGCTCGCGCTGCAGGACGGGCGGCTGCCCGCCGACCTCGGCGTCGGCCCGTCGGCGGTGCTACGGCTGCGCGTGCAGCTCGACGATCCGGCCCTGCGCACCGTCACGATCATCGACACGCCCGGCGTCAACACCGTCTCCGCGGAGAACGAGGAGGCCACCCGGCGGCTGCTGTTCGGTGACGCCGCCGCCGAGCACGCGCAGGCCCTGCTCTACGTCCTGCGGTACGTGCAGCGCTTCGACGCCGACACCCTCGAGGAGTTCCGGGCGCTGTCGGCGGCGTGCGGGATGACCGCCGTCAACACCGCCGCCGTGCTCACCCAGATCGACCGCCGCGGCGACGGCGACGAGGACCCGTGGCCCACCGCGCGCCGGCTCGTCGCGAAGGCCTCGGCCGACCTCGGCGGGCGCGTGCTCGACGTCGCCCCGGTGATCGGCCTGCTCGCCGAGACCGCCCGCGGCAACCTGCTGGGCCCGGCCGAGGTCGGGGCACTGCGCGAGCTCGCGGCCCTGCCCCCCGACGAGCTCGACGACCTGCTGCTCGACCTCGACGAGTTCACCGGTGCCGACGGTGGCGAGGCCTTCGGGCCCGTCGACCTCCCCACGCGCGCGGTCCTCGTCGCCCGCCTGCACCGCTACGGCATCCGCGAGGCCGTCGCCCGGCTGCGCAAGCGGCCCGCGACCGGGCCCGCCGAGCTGCACCGCTGGCTCGCCGGCTGCTCCGGCTACGGTGCCGACGTCTCGCCCGAGAGCGGCACCGTCGTCTGGGAGGCCGACAGCAGCGGCCCCGAGCTGCCGCGCACCCTGGCCGACGTGCTCGACCGCTTCGCCCGCCACGCCGGGCGCCTCAAGGCCTTCGCCGCGGTCGTGCGCCTGCGCGGTCTCACCCGGCGCGAGGTCGACCCCGCCGACGCCGGGCTGGTCGCGGAGCTGCGCGAGGCCGTCGACGAGAACCGGCCGGTGGTCGCCGGGCTGCGCGGCCTGCGGATCCTCGCCGCGTGCGCCGCGCTCGGGCGCGGCCAGCTGCGCCTGGACGAGCAGATGACGGCCGAGCTGATGCGCCTGGCCCGCTTCGACGACCCCGCCGCCGGCCTCGGGCTGCCCCTGACCTGCACGGCCGCCGACGTCGTCGCGGCGGCGGGGGAGGCGTCGCGGCGGTGGCGGCGGGTCGTCGCGCTGGCCGGGCCGACGGTCGGCGGGCAGCGCGCCCGCGACGTCCTCGGCGCGCTGGAGGACATCGCCGCGGCCGCGCTGGCGACCGCGGGCGGGGTGCCCGTGCCCGCCCCGGTCCCCGTGGCTCCCGTCACCGTGCCCGACCCGACGCGCCTGCACCGCAGGCCCGGCTGGACCGGGATCGACCCCGACCGGCTCGACGCCCTCGCCGCGTCGCCGCTGCTCGGCGACCCCGAGCGGGCGGCCGTGGTGCGGCTGCGCGAGTCGTCCGGACCCGGCGACGCCGCGGAGCCCGGCTCCGCGGCGGTGCTCGCCGCGCGGTTCCGGGTGCTGCTGCACCGACCCCTGCCGGTGGCGGAGCGGCGCGCCGTGCAGGCGGTCTGCGCGGCGCTGGAGGCCGTCGCGCTCGACCGGGTGCCGGAGCGCGAGGGGGCCGTCGAATGAGGGGCCGGGACGTGGAAGAGGCTGCGACATGAGCGGGACCGTGGCCGGGGTGCTCCGGCTCGCCAACGAGGTGCACGGGCTGGCGAAGGCCGCCGGCCGGGAGGACCTGCGCCTGCCGCTGGCCGAGCAGGCCGGGCGCTGGAAGGACGCCACCACCACCGTCGTGCTGGCCGGGGCGCAGAAGCGCGGCAAGAGCCGGCTGCTCAACTGCCTGGTCGGGCACCCCGACCTGCTGCCCGTCGACGCCGACATCGCCACCCACACCCAGGTGGCCGTCACGCGCGGGCCCGGGCTGACGGTGACGGTGCTGCGCAGCGACGGCACCCGCGTCGACGTCGACCCCTCCGAGCTGCCCGCCTACGCCTCGGTGCTCGGTGACCCGGCGGTGCTGCGGGAGGTCACCGGCCTGGAGGTGACGATCGACGAGCCGTTGCTCGACGGGCTGTGCCTGGTCGACACCCCCGGCGTCGACAGCCTCACCCTGGGCCACCGCCACGCCACGATGGGCGCGCTGGCCCGCGCCGACGCCCTGCTGTTCGCGGTGAGCGCGCAGGACCAGCCGATCCTGCGCCACGAGCTGGAGTTCCTCGCCGAGGCCGCCGACCGGATCCTGTCGGTGGCGTTCGTGCTGACCAAGGTCGAGGACTCGACGTCGTGGCGCGAGCTGCTGCGCGAGAACCGCGAGCGGCTCACCCGGTTCTGCGGCCCGGACGGGCCGGGGCTCGCCCCCGAGGTGGCCGCCCGGCTGCTGGAGGCGCCGTGGCTGCCGGTCAGCGCCAAGCTCGGCGAGGCCGCGCTGTCGCTGGAGGCGGCCGGGCACACCGAGCGGGCCCGGGCGCGCCTGGAGCGCAGCGGCCTGCCCGGGCTGCGCCGGCACGTGCGGCGCTGCACCGAGCGGCGCGAGCTGGTGCGCGCGGGCGGGGTGCTCGGGCTGGCCGTCGCGGGGATCCGGGCGCTGTCCGAGCCCGAGCAGGACCGCGCCGCCGTCGACGGGGACGACGGCGTCGAGATCCGCCGCGCCGCCGTCGAGGAGGAGTTGGCCCAGCTCGCCGCGCTGCGCCGCGAGCGGCGCCGCCGCGCCATCGACCACCAGCTGATCGGCCGCCGGGTCGCCAACCGGGCCCGGGCGCGCCTGGACGCCTACCGGCGCGGCTACGAGCGCGAGATCGGCGGCCTCACCACGCCCGCGGCCGTCACCGCCTACGCCGCGACGCTGCCCGAGAGCATCGAGCGCACCCTGGGCGCGGCCTGGCAGGAGATCGCCGCCGACACCGAGCGCACCGTCGCCGAGGCGCTGCCCCGCTACCTCGCCGAGATGGGCGTCGACCCCGGGGAGCTCGACCGCGTCGTCATGGAGGCGCCGGTGCGCGCGCCGGGGTCGCTGCAGGCGGAGGGGCCGGGCGGGAAGTTCGACGTCATCGGTGAGGGCATCCCGGCGCTGATGATGGCCAGCAGCGTCGGGTTCCTGTCCTCGCACGCGTTCGTCGGGCTCGCGTTCGGGCTGCCGATCCTCGCGCCGATCGCGCTGGGCGGCCTGCTCGCCGGCACGCTGCTCGCGCACCGCCGCCGCGTCGCCGAGGCCACCCGCAACCGTCTCGCCCTGACGAAGGCCCTCGGCGACGCGTTCAGCGTCGCGACCGGGGAGACGTCGGTGGCGATCGAGCAGGCCGTGGCGGCGTGGCGGGGGGAGGCCGAGCACGCCGTCGACGCCGCGTTCGCCACGCGCCAGCAGGAGCTCGACGCCCGCCGCCGCGAGCTGGCCGGGCTCGCCGCGCAGGACGCCGCAGTGCGTCGCAAGGCCGCCGCGGCCGCCCAGGAGCGCCTCGACACCCTCGTGGAGGCGGAGCGGCGCGGCAAGGAGCTCTCGGCCGCGCTGGCGGCGGAGCTGAAGGCGGCGCCGGCCTGACCCGCCCTCGGCCCGCGCCGAGTCAGCGGCCCGGGACGCGGACGAGCAGGCCGAGGTCAGAGCAGGAGTCGCCGGGCGCGGCACCGGGGACGTGCCGGGCCACCAGCGCGCCCGCCGCCCGCCCCACCGGCTCCAGCCAGCCGCGCGCGGCCACGAGCACCCGGGTGCCGGCGCCGTCGGCGGCGACGAGCCGCGAGCCGCCCGCGCCGTCGCCGGTGCCCAGGAGCAGCGACTCGCCGTCGGCGCGCACGCGCGGTGCCTCGTCCGGGCGGGCGCCCGCGGGGGAGCCCAGCAGCGACGGGTAGCGCCCCAGCTCGCGCAACCCGCCCTCGACGAGGGCGTGCACGGCGAGGCCGCGGCCGGGGGAGAGGCGGTCGACCGACACCGCGAACGGCTGGCGCCCGGCGAGGACCCAGCGGGCGTCACCGGTGGGCGGCCGCGGGAGGACCGGGCGGCGGTCGGTGCCGCGGGGTGACGCGCCACGCGGATCGGCGCCACGCGGATCGGCGCCGCGGGGATCGGCGCCGCGGGGATCGGAACGGTGCTCCAGCCCGGCCGCGGTGGCGAGCAGGCGCCGCCCGCCCGCGGCGAGCACCTGCCGCACCGCGGTCTCCTCGCCCACCGGCACGACCTCACCGGCCGGGCCGACCAGCAGCATCCTCTGGCGGCCGCCGCGACCGAGCACCAGCGCCACCGAGCGGCCGTCGCCCAGCAGCGAGGGGACCGCGCTCCCGGACCCGGCGGGGTCGAGCAGGCGGCGGGTGCCGTCGACGTAGTCGAAGAGCGCGGGACCCAGCGGCACCACCGGCCCGGGCGTACCCGCCCGCAGCGGCAGCACCTGGACCGCCAGCGACCCGGACTCCTCCAGCGGCCCGGTCATCCGCGTGTCCGGCGAGCGCAGCACCGCCCACGCGACGCCGCCCGCGGCCACCAGGAACGGCCGGTAGGGGGTCGGGAGCTTCGCGGACGTGCCGACGGACAGGTCGGCGCCGAGCGTGTGACAGTGCAGGGCGCCGTCGCGGCGCTCGGCCACCACGATCCCGCCCTCGGCGACGGCCCAGCCGACGAGCCGCCCGAACCGGATCTTGCGCTCGGCCCGGCCCGTGACCGGGTCGACCACCGAGATGCGGTGCCGCCCGGCCGGACCGTCGGGGGCGGACCAGACGTAGAGCCGCCCGGCCACCACGCGGGCGTCGAGCACCGCGTCGGCCAGCGGGACCAGATCGACGGGCGGGGCGGAGAAGGGCGCGGCAGGGCCGGGCGGGGGGGCGCCGGGCACGTCGGTGGCGACGGCGGGGCGCCGGGTGGGGCCGGTGGCGGCGACGGGTGCCGGGGCGCCCCGCCGGGGCAGGTCGGGGGCCGGCGCCGCCCGGTCCGCGACGGGACCGGGGCCACCGCGCCCGCCCGAAGCGCGCCCGCCAGGTCCTGCCGCCGCCGCGGCGGCGGGGACGACGCCGCCGGCCACCCGAGCCGCTCCCAGCGCCACCGCGCCCTTGGGGTCGTCCGGGACGCGCACCCGCTCGCCGTAGGCCCCGCGCAGCACCTGCTGCACCAGCGGCGTGCGGCTGGCACCGCCGACGAGCAGGACCGCGTCGACCGCCGTCCCCGCGACGGTCTCGGAGAGCACCCGCGCGCTGCGCCGCACGTCGTCGCCGATGAGGTCGTCGAGCTCGGCGCGGGAGATGTGGACGTCGGCGTCGGCCCCGGCGACGTACTGGCTCGCCGTCTCGAACGTCGACAGCGCCTCCTTCGCCAGCCGTGCCTCGGTGAGCAGGTCGGCCTCGGCCGCGAGCCGGGCCGGGTCGGTGGTCAGCTGCTCCCACCACTGCGGCGCGGCGTGCGCGAGCTGCGAGCCGAAGTGGCGGAAGACGAGCTGGTCGAACACCTCGCCGCCGAGGTCGGGGTCGCCGCCCGGGCGCCCCGACACCCGGAACCCGCCGGGCTCGGGCACCAGCACGGTGGCGTCGAAGGTGACCCCGCCCATGTCGTAGACGGCCACGGTCCCGGTGACGCCCTGCGCCACGGCCGCCGCGACGGGCTCGGGCACCAGCTCGACATCGACGCGCGGCAGCACCCGCGCGGCGACCTCCCGCAGCTCGGCGAGCCGGTCGGGCGTCCACGCGGGCGGGTGGGTGAGGACGAGGCGCGACGGGTCGGCGTCGTCGAAACGGCGGCGGCCCTCCTGCACGAACAGCGCCAGCAGCGCGGCGAGGGCGTCGACCGCGCTCACCGGGCGCCCGCCCAGCAGCATCGGCGCGCGCCCGACGTAGCGGCGGGGGTTGCGCTCGGCCCGGTCGGGCAACCGCCCGACGGCGCGCTGGGCGTAGCTGCCGGCGACGAGCCGGGCGTCCTCGGTGAGCAGGACGGTGGTCGGCACCCGCGCCTCGCCCCCCACCTCGAGCAGCTCCACGGAACCGTCGACCGCCACGGCACCCGCCGCGTAGCTGGTGCCGAGGTCGACGCCCAGTGCCCACGCCGGTGCCGCCGTCACGCGCCTCGCCCCCTCACCCGCTCGTTCCCCGGCTTTCCTACCCCCGTCAGCGGGCCAGCGCCGCGCGCAGCCGCTCGACCGAGCTGTCGAGGCCCCAGCGCTCGGCCAGGGCGTCGAGCCGCTCGGGGTCGACGGGCTCGGTGGGCAGGGCGTCGGGACGGTCGAGGTGCACGTCGGCGTCGACCGCCACCCGCACCACGGGCTCCACCACCGACAGGTACGGCGCCGCCGCCACGAGCTTGGTGCGGACAGTGGCGCTGATCCGGGAGTCGGTGCGGTCCTCGATCGCGGCCCGCAGCTCGGCCCAGGAGTCGAAGCGGCCCACGAGCGTGGCCGCGGTCTTCGCTCCGACGCCGGGGACGCCGGGCAGCCCGTCGGAGGGATCGCCGCGCAGCATCGCCATCTCCGCGTAGGCCTCGCCGGCGCGCCCGACCGGCACCCCGTACTTCGCGGCCACCTCGGCCGGGCCGAGCAGCTCGGCCTTCGCCAGCCCGCGCCCGACGTAGAGCAGCCGGACCGCCGGGTCGCCGTCGCCGACGATCTGCATGAGGTCGCGGTCGCCGCTCACGGCCAGCACGTGGTCGGTCTTCTCGGTCGCGGCGAGCGTGCCGATGACGTCGTCGGCCTCGTAACCCTCGGCGCCGCCGGTGGCGATCCCCGCCGCCTCCAGCACCTCCAGGATCAGCGGCACCTGCGGGGCGAGGGTGTCGGGCACCTCCTCCGGCACGCCCGCGGGCGCGGTGTCCGGCTCGCCCGGCACGCGGTGGGCCTTGTAGGTGGGCAGGGCGTCGACGCGGAACGCCGGGCGCCAGTCCAGGTCGAGGCAGGCGACGAGCCGCGTGGGCCGGTGCTCGGTGACCAGCCGCGACACCATGTCGGTGAAGCCGCGGACGGCGTTGACCGGCGTGCCGTCCGGGGCCGTCACCGACTCCGGCACGCCGTAGTAGGCCCGGAAGTACAGGCTGGCGGCGTCGAGCAGCATCAGCGACGGCACGCGCCTGCTCCGGTGACTCGCTCCCAGGGGCTCGCTCATGCGTGCAGCTTGCCGGATACCCTCCCCGGCATGACAACGGCCGCGTTCGCCGATCGCATCCGTCGGGCCGGGCTCGTCGCCGCCGATCACGGCGCCGACGTCCTGCTCATCACCCCGGGCACCGATCTGCGGTACCTGCTGGGGATGACGGGCGAGTCCCACGAGCGCCTGACCTGCCTCGTGCTGCCCGCCGAGGGCCACCTCGCCCCGCCCGCCCTGGTCGTGCCGCGGCTGGAGGCGCCCGGCCTCGCCGGGCTGGGGCTCGACGAGCTCGGCGTGGAGGTCGTCACCTGGACCGACTCCGAGGACCCGTACCTGCTGGTCAGCGACCTCGCCGGCGGGCCCACCCGGATGGCCGTGGCCGACGGCATGCCCGCGCGGCACGTGTTCGGGTTGCGCGACGTGTTCCCCGAGGTCGGGCAGGTCCTGGCCGGGCCGGTGATCCGCGAGCTGCGGATGCGCAAGGACGCCACCGAGGTCGCCGAGCTGCGCGCCGCCGGTGCCGCGATCGACCGCGTGCACGCCCGCATGGGCGAGTTCCTGCAGGTCGGGCGCACCGAGGCCGAGATCGGCGAGCTGATCACCGCGGCGATCGTGGAGGAGGGGCACACCGGAGCGGCGTTCGTCATCGTCGGGTCCGGCCCGCACGGCGCGAGCCCCCACCACGACGTCTCGGGCCGCACCGTCGAACGCGGCGACGTCGTCGTCATCGACATCGGCGGCCCGCTGCCCAGCGGCTACTACTCCGACAGCACCCGCACCTACGCCGTCGGCGCCGAGCCGCCCGCGTCGGTCCGCGAGGCCTACGCGGTGCTGCAGGCCGCGCAGGAGGCGTCGGTGGCGGCGGTGCGCCCGGGCGTCACCGCCGAGTCGGTCGACGCCGCGGCCCGCGAGCCGATCACCGCCGCGGGCCTGGGCGAGCGGTTCGTGCACCGGACGGGCCACGGCATCGGGCTCGACGTGCACGAGGAGCCCTACATCGTCGGCGGCAACTCCCTGACGCTGCAGCCGGGCATGGCGTTCAGCGTGGAGCCCGGGGTGTACCTCGACGGGGAGTGGGGCGCCCGCATCGAGGACATCGTGGTGGTCACCGAGGACGGCTGCGAGCGCCTCAACACCCGCCCGCGGGACCTCGTCGTCCTCTGACCCGACGCACCGCGCGCACCGGGCCCGAGGACTCAGGCGGGGGAGGGGACGGCGGCCGCACCGGTCTCCGCCCGCACCCGCCCGTCGGCCCCGGCGACACAGGCCGCCGAAGGGGCGCCGGAGCGCACGAACTCGCCGATGCACCGCCCCATCTCGGCGTGCGCGGCCGCGGTGGGGTGGAAGGACTCCTGCGCCAGGTGGTAGCCCGCCGCGTCGAGACCGCCGTGGACGAACGCCTCCGGGTCGACGGTGATGCGCCGCTGCCACTCCTCGCTGATCGGGACGCGGCTGCACGCCTCGAAGCCCTCGGTGGCCCGGGTCATGTCGACGAACCGCGCCCCGGTGCGCTCGGCGACCCCGCGCAGCGCGTCGGACAGGGCAGGGAAGACGACCGTGCGGCCCCAGCCCGCGTCGGCGCGGCTGTACGGGCAGCCGCGGGCGCCCTGCAGCGGCACCATGTGCTCGGTGACGGGGGAGGCGTAGGAGGCGAGCACCAGCGCGTAGCCGTCGTCGGCGTAGCCGGCCCCCCGCATCGCGGACCGGACGTCGGCCACCACCGCCTCGACGCGCGGCGCCACCGCCGCCATCCGCCCTGCGACGCCCGTACCGAGGCTCTCGCGGCACGGCGGGACCGTGGGGTCGAGGAACGCGCGGATGCAGGCGATGCCGGTGCCGATGAGCTCGGGCTCGTCGTTCGCGCCGACCTGCAGCAGCACCGACGTGACCCGGTGGGTGCGCGCCACCTCGGGCAGCCGCGCCGCCTGCGAGCCCTCGGTGTGGTGGGTGCCGTCGCCGAACCCGACGTCGGCGGCCTCCGCCCCCGAGCACGCCAGGTTGACCGACTCCTCGGCCAGCGCCGTGCGGTGGACGTAGGCGTGCGCGGAGCGGTGGCACCAGTCGCCGCCCTCGCCGCGGGTACCGGCCTCGTAGTCGCCCGCGCCCTCCCCGGACGCGGCACTGTCGCCCAGGGCGACGACCGCGGTGGGGCGCTCCGCCGCGACCGCCGGCGGCGCCCCGAGCAGTGTGAGGGCGAGCACGGCGAGCAGCGGGGGGAGCAACAGGCGGCGGGAACGGATCACGGCTCGGACGCTAGGGTGCGCTCCCGGCCCTGACCAGGGCGTTCGCCGATGCCTGTGGACAACCCCCGTGCGGAGCAGCGCCGCTCACGATCAGCGACGGTTGTCCACCGGATCCGGGCACCGGGGTTGACATCCGGGAACCCCGGGGTGGTCTCCGGGCGTTCACCTGATGTCGACGGGCCGCAACCGGCGGAACGTCGACCACAGCGACGAGACGCGTCGCACGAGAGGAGCCCTTCGTGGCATCGACCCTGACCCGCCCGCGGAACGGGAAGGTCATCGCCGGCGTGTGCGCCGGCCTGGCGGAGCGGTTCGGGCTCAGCCCGTTCCTGGTCCGGCTCGCCTTCCTGCTGTCCTGCATCCTCCCCGGACCGCAGTTCGTCGCGTACCTGGTCCTCTGGGTGATCATGCCCAAGCGCGGCGTGTGACGCGCACGCTGCTGCTCGGCGCCCGGGTCCTCGACCCGGGCGCCCCGCCCGGCCCCGCCGCCGTCGAGATCGTCGACGGGACGATCACACAGGTGCGCCCGGCCCACGAGGCCCGGGGCACGACCGGCGGCGGGACCGACGACCAGGTCCTCCGCCTCGACGGCGCCCTGATCACCCCCGCCTTCGTCGACGCCCACGTGCACGCCACCTCCACCGGCCTGCTCGTCGACGGCCTCGACCTCGCCGGCTGCCCGTCCCCGCGCGCCCTGCTCGACGCCGTCCGCGCCCGCAGCACCGCCCGCCCCGGCGCGCTGGTCTGGGGCCACGGCTGGCAGGAGCAGACCTGGGGCGCCCCGCCGCCCACCCGCGCCGAGCTCGACCGCGCCGCGCAGGGCGCACCGGTCTACCTCAGCCGGATCGACGTGCACTCCGCGCTGGTCAGCAGCGACCTCGCCCCCTCCGGCGCCCCCGACGGCCCGCTCAGCGCCGACGCCCACCACCACGCCCGCCGCGCCGCGCTGGCCGCCGTCGACCCGTCCGTCCGCGACGCCGCCCAGCGCGCGTTCCTCGAGGCCGCGGCCGCCCGCGGAGTCGGCGTCGTGCACGAGTGCGCGGGCCCCGACATCTCCTCGCGCGCCGACCTCGCCGCGCTGCTCGCCCGCGCCGCGGCGGGGCAGGGCCCGGACGTCGTCGGCTACTGGGGCGAGGCCGTCACCACGGCGGACCAGGCCCGCGACCTGCTCGCCGCCACCGGCGCCCACGGGCTCGCCGGCGACCTGTTCGTCGACGGGTCGATCGGCTCGCGCACCGCCGCCCTGGCCGCGCCCTACACCGACGCCCCCGGCTGCACCGGCAACCGCTACCTCGACGCCGGGCAGGTCGCCGCGCACGTCGCCGCCTGCACCGCGGCGGGCGTCCAGGCGGGGTTCCACGTCATCGGCGACGCGGCCGCGCAGATCCTGGTCGACGGCCTGCGCCGCGCCCGGACGAGCGCGGCGGGGCCCGTGCGCCACCGCGTCGAGCACCTGGAGATGGTCGACGCCGGGCAGATCGCGGTGCTCGCCGCGCACGGGGTCGTCGCCAGCGTGCAGCCGCTGTTCGACGCCTGCTGGGGCGGCCCGCACGGCATGTACGCCCAGCGCCTGGGTTCCCGCGCCGCTGCGATGAACCCGTTCGCCGCCCTGCACGCCGCCGGAGTGGCCCTGGCGCTGGGCTCCGACAGCCCGGTCACCCCGGTCGGGCCCTGGGAGGCCGTGCGCGCCGCCGTCGCCCACCGCACGCCGGGCTCCGGCCTCACGCAGGCGCAGGCCGTGGCCGCGCACACCGTCGGCGGGCACCGCGCCGCCGGCGACACCGACCCGCTGGCCGGGCGGATCCTGCCGGGCGCCCCCGCCGGCTACGCGGTGTGGGACGGCTCCGTCCTGGGCACCGGCACCGACACCGACGGCCGGACGGATGCGTGCCTGCGCACCGTGCAGCGCGGCCGCGTGCTGCACGACACCCTGCTCACCGGCCGCGCACCGGCTGTGGCACCATTCCGCGCGTGATCGACCGGACCGGGCCCGCGCTGCGCGGGTGCTGTCCGGGGTGCTGTCGCTGTAGCTGACGCCCCCGGTCCCGTCCGCCTGCCCGCATCCCGCGGCCCGCACGTCTGCGATCACCCATGAACGAGCCCGACCTCCGTGGCCGGACCGTCCTCGTCCTGCACGCGCACCCCGACGACGAGTCGATCTTCTCCGGCCTCACCCTGCGCCGCCTCGCCGACGCCGGCGCCCGCACGGTCCTCGTGCTGGCCACGGCGGGGGAGCTGGGCGGCTCCCGCGTGCCGCTGCGCCCCGGCGAGACCGTGCCCGAGCGGCGCATCGCCGAGCTCGAGCACGCCGCCGACCTGCTCGGCGTCTCCCGGCTGGTGCTGCTGGGCGGCCGCGACTCGGGCCTGCCCGGCGGCCCCGGCGGCGCCCATCCCCGGGCGCTGGCCGCGGCCGACCCGCTCGCGCTCGCCCGCCACGTCGCCGAACTCGCCGACGACGAGGGCGCGGCCACGATCGTCCACGACGACGAGCACGGCATCTACGGCCATCCCGACCACAACGCGGCCTTCCGCATCGGCGCGCTGGCCGCGGAGCTGACCGGGGCCACCGCGTACCGCACGACGGTCGACCGCGAGCACCTGCACACCGCCGCCCGCGACGGGCACCTCGTGCACGGCGCCGCACGCGCGGTGCAGGAGACGGGTGGGCGCACCCCGTTCGGCCGCGCGACCGTCGAGATCGCCCTCGCCGTGACCGGCACCGAGGCCCACCTCGACGTCAAGCACGCCGCCATCACCGCGCACGCCAGCCAGCTCGGCCCGGACGACGTCCCGCGCGCCGCGTTCGCCGCCGCCTACGGCTACGAGTGGTACACCCGCACCGGCGCACCGGGAGTCCTCGACCTCCTGGGCAACGCGCACCTGCTGTCGCCGGCGTCACACCGCGTGACGCGCGGCGGCCGGTAACGGGCGGGGCCGGGTCGGCGACCTAGGGGGCGAGCGGGCAGCAGGGTCGCCGCGCGCCGCAGGGCCGGGGGCTGCTTCCGCACCTCCCGGATCACCCGAGGAGGCGCCCCGTGTCCGTGACGATCCGGACCGAGCGGACGCCACCGGCGACCACGGCGGGTGATCGACGGTCGACGCGTCGCGAGATCGGTCGGCGGGAGGTCGGGCTCTGGTCGCTGGGGTCCGCCGCGCTCACCTCGGCCGTCACGCTCGCCCTGCCGCACCTCGGGATCGGCAACGACAGCTACCAGTACCTCGGCGTCGCCGACAACCTGCTCACCGGCGCGGGGGTCACCACCGACATCCCGTTCTTCGACGTCGAGACCGCGCACGGCGTCGTCCCCTCGCCGATCACGACGCACCCGCCGGGCTACCCGGCCGCGATCGCCGCGGTGCGCCTGCTCGGCCTGCCACCGGTGGCGGCGGCCGTCGCGGTCTCCGTGCTCGCCGCGGCGCTCACCGTGCTCGTCCTGGGGCTCGCGTGCCGGCGCCTGGGCGTGCCGCGGTGGGCCGCGCGCGTCGCCGTCGCCGGGTTCGCGCTCAACCCGTTCACGCTGGTCTACGCGGGCTCGGTGCTCAGCGAGTCGCTGTTCACGCTGCTGGTGACGTCTGCGGTGCTCGGGATGGTCGTCGCCGAGCGCACCGGCGCGCGGACCGCGTCGGTGCTCGCGGGCGTCGCGATGGGGATCTCGGTGCACGTCCGCTACGCCGGGTTGTTCGTCGTCGTCGGGGCGGCGGTGGGACTCACGCTGCTGCTGCTCGCGCGCCGCGACCGGCGCTCCGCGCTGGCCCTCGCGCTGCCCGTCGGCGCCGCGCTGCCGCTCTTCGCGCCCCTGCTCGTCCGCAACCAGCTCGTCGTCGGCACCTGGCGCGGCGGCAACGACGTCGATGTCGACCACTCCGTCGTCGGCCTGCTCGCCGAGACGGCGTGGACGGGCGTGCACCTCGTCATCGGCGACGCATCGGGCCCCGCGCGGGTTCTCCGGGCGCTGCTCGGCGTGGCCGTCCTGGCCGCGCTCGTGCTGCTGGTGCGGCGCCGCCCGGACCTGCGCGACGGGGCGCTCGTGCTGCTCGCCGCCGCCGTCGTCGTCTACTCGGCGCTGATGTTCGAGGCCGGGCTGGTCTCGGTGATCTCCTACGGGCCGCGGATGTTCCTGCCCGTGCTGCCGGCGGCGCTGCTGCTGGTGGCCCTGGCGGCCTCCCGGGTGCGCGACGCCCGGCCGGTCGCGTCGGGCGCGGCGGTGCGGGCCGGGGCCGCGGTCGTCGCGGTGGCGGCACTGGGCGTCGGCGTGCTCGGCGCGTTCGCGAAGGCCGACCCGCCCCCGCACGTCGGCGTCGCCGAGCGCCTCGCCGCGCCGCTGGCCGGCGGCGGGACAGCCGCGCAGTGGCTCGGCGCCCACCTGGCCCCGGGCGAGCCGATCCTCGCCACCGACGGCCAGGCCACCGGCTACGCGCTGCAGCAGCCGGTGGTCGGGATCGTCGAGTCCGACTTCTCCGACACCCGCTGGGACGAGGAGACCGTCGACGCCACCATGGACCGCTCCGGCGCCCGCTACCTGCTCCTCTACCGCCACCCGCAGGACGGCGGGGGTGCGCTCGTGCAGCAGGAGTCGCCGTTCCTGGGGATCCTGCTCGCCGGCCGTCCGGCGGAGTCGCTGCGGCCGGTCGCGTCGAGCGCCGAGGTCCTGGTGCTGGAGCGCCGGTGACCCGCAGCGGTCACGGCCACCACACCGCGCGGACGTAGGCTCCCTGCGTGGCCGCACCCACCACCGATCCCGCCCCGCCCGCCGGGGCCCACGCGCGCCCGCGCGCCCTCGTCCCCGTCCGGCTGCTCGCCGCCGCCGGGGGCGGCTACCTGCTGTACCTGAGCTTCCCGCCGAGCACGCTGTGGTGGCTCGCGCTGCCGGCGTTCGGCCTGCTCGGGGCCGTGCTGCGGGGCCGGTCGGCCGGCGGCGGGGCGCTCTACGGGTTCGTGTTCTCGATGGCGTTCCTGACGCCGCTGCTGGTGTGGGTCAGCTCGCTCGTGCAGTGGCTGCCGTGGATCGCGCTGTCGGTGTTCGAGTCGCTGTTCGTGGCCGTCGCCTGCGCCGGGATGGCCGTGGTGTCCCGGCTGCCCGCCTGGCCGCTGTGGGCCGCGGCGGTGTGGGGGATCGGCGAGTCGGTGCGCTCGCGCGTCCCGTGGGGCGGCATGCCGTGGGGGCGGGTCGGGTTCGGCCAGCCCGACGGCCCGTTCCTGCCGGTCGCCGCGATCGGCGGGGTGCCGCTGCTGTCGTTCGTCACGGTGCTGGCCGGGCTGGCGCTCGGGGAGCTGGTGCGCCGGCTCGTCGTGCGCGAGGGGCTCCCCTCCGTCCGCGGTCCCGCCGTCCTGGTCGTCGCCGCGCTGCTCACCGGCCCGCTCGCGTCGCTGGTGCCCGCGTTCGGCGGCGGGCCCGACCGCGTCGTCACCGTCGCCGCGGTGCAGGGCAACGTCCCGCGCCTGGGCCTGGACTTCAACTCCCAGCGCCGCGCCGTCCTCGACAACCACGTGCGCGTCACCGAGGAGCTGGCCGCCGAGGTCGCCGCCGGGCGGCAGCCCCAGCCCGACGTCGTCGTCTGGCCGGAGAACTCCTCCGACATCGACCCCCTGCAGAACCCCGACGCGGCCGCCCAGATCGACCGCGCGGCGCGGGCGATCGGCGTGCCGATCCTGCTGGGCACGATCCTGCGCAACCCGCCGGAGATGGCCAACGCCGACGGGCCGACGGCCAGCAACGCCGCCGTCGTGTGGGAGCCCGGCGTCGGGGTGGTCGAGCGCAGCGACAAGCGCCGCATCCAGCCCTTCGGCGAGTACATGCCCTGGCGCAGCTTCTTCCGGTTGTTCTCGCCCTACGTCGACCGGGCGAGCAACTTCCTGCCCGGGCCGGGGGAGGGCGCGCTCGAGGTCAACGGGGTGCGCGTGGGCATCGCGATCTGCTGGGAGATCGCGTTCGACGACCTGCTCGCCGACAGCGTCGCCGCCGGCGCGGAGATGCTCGCCGTGCCCAGCAACAACGCCACCTTCGGATTCACCGACATGACCTACCAGCAGCTGGCGATGTCACGGATCCGCGCGGTGGAGTTCGACCGGTCGGCCGTCGTCGTCACCACCTCGGGGGTCAGCGCCACGGTCACCCCGGACGGCACCGTGACCGCGCGGACCCAGCAGTTCACCCCCGACACCCTGGTGGATCGGACCACCCTGCGCACCACCACTACGCTGGCCAGCCAGCTGAGGTCGGGCCCGGAGTGGGTCGTGGTCGCCCTGGGCCTGGGCGCCGTCGCGGTGGCGCTCCTGGCCCGCCGCCGGGCGGGAAGGAAGTCGGATGTCTGAGGTCCCGGGACCCGTACTGGTGGTGATCCCGACCTACGACGAGCGCGAGAACATCGGGCCGATCATCGCGCGCCTGCACGCGGCCGTCCCCGACGCCGACGTGCTCGTCGTCGACGACAACAGCCCCGACGGCACCGGTGAGCTCGCCGACGCCCTCGCCGCGGCCGACCCCCGCATCTCCGTGCTGCACCGCTCCGCGAAGGACGGCCTCGGCGCCGCCTACCTCGCCGGGTTCGCGCACGCGCTGGGCGGGCCGCACCAGGTCGTGGTGGAGATGGACGCCGACGGCTCGCACGCCCCGGAGGACCTCCCCGCCCTGCTCGACGCGCTGCGCGACGCCGACCTCGTCCTGGGCTCGCGCTACGTGCCCGGCGGGGCGGTGCGCAACTGGCCCGCGCACCGCGAGTGGCTCTCCCGCGGCGGCAACCTCTACTCCCGCCTCGCGCTCGGCGTCCCGATCCAGGACATCACCGGCGGCTACCGCGCGTTCCGGCGCCAGGTGCTCGAGGAGCTCGACCTCGGCGAGGTCGCCTCGCAGGGCTACTGCTTCCAGGTCGACGTCGCCTACCGCGCGGTGCTCGCCGGGTTCCGGGTGCGCGAGGTGCCGATCACGTTCGTCGAGCGCGAGCGGGGGGCGTCGAAGATGAGCCGCTCGATCGTCACCGAAGCCCTGTGGCTGGTCACGCGCTGGGGGGCCCAGCGCCTGCTGCGCCGCAGCCCCGCGACGGTCGCCGCGTGAGCGAGGACCGCGAGACGCTCACCTGGGAGCTGTTCGGCTCCGCCTCGCGCGAGCTGGCCGAGCAGGTGGCCGCCGACGGCTACCGCCCCGACATCATCCTGTCCATCGCCCGCGGCGGGCTGTTCGTCGCCGGGGCGCTGGGCTACGCGCTGGACGTGAAGAACCTGCACGTCGCGAACGTCGAGTTCTACACCGGCGTCGACGAGCGGCTGCCCGTGCCGATCATGCTGCCGCCGGTGCCCAACGTCGTCGACCTGTCCGGGGCGCACGTCCTGGTCGCCGACGACGTCGCCGACACCGGTGCCACCCTCAAGCTGGTGCGCGACTTCTGCACCGGCCACGTCGCCGACGTCCGCTGCGCGGTGGTCTACGAGAAGCCGCACTCCACGGTGCAGTGCGAGTACGTGTGGCGCCGCACCGACCGCTGGATCAACTTCCCCTGGTCGACGCAACTCCCGGTGATCAGCCGGGACGGCCAGGTCCTCGACGCCTGAACCCCACGACCCTGCGCACCTCGGAGCCGGAACGCTGTCGGAAGGGGCCCCGGAACCGCGTTGTGGCTCCGAGGTGCGGAGGGGGAGCAGTCAGAGGGTGTAGCGCTGCCTCTTGATCCCGTTCACGAAGTTCGACAGCAGGCGGTCGGGTTCCCCCACCGCCCGGATCGTCGGGGCGCGGGTGAGGAGCTCGGTCAGCAGGACCCTCGACTCCGTGCGGGCCAGGTTCGCGCCCAAGCAGTAGTGCGGGCCGGGGGCGCCGAAGCCCAGGTGCGGGGCGGGGGAGCGGGTGATGTCGAAGCGGTCGGGGTCGTCGAAGACGGCCTCGTCGCGATTGGCCGAGGTGTAGAACAGCAGCAGCTTGTCGCCGGCGCGGACCCGCGTGCCGCCCAGCTCGCCGTCGGCGGTGGCGGTGCGGCGGAACTGCAGCACCGGGCTCGCGTGCCGCACCACCTCCTCGACGGCCGCCCCGATCCGCCCCTCCACGTCGGCCAGCAGGTGCTCGCGCTGCTCGGGGTGCGCGGTGAGCAGCCGCAGCGCGTGCGTGATCGTCGCGCGGGTGGTCTCACTGCCGGCCAGCACGAGCAGGATGAACAGGGTGGCGACCTCGTGCGGGGTGAGCCGCTCCCCGTCGACGTCGGCGTGCACGAGCGTGGAGACGAGGTCGTCGCGCGGCTCGCGCAGGCGGTCGCGGCCGGTGCGGCGCACGAGCCGGTGCAGCGCCTCCCCGGCGAACGCCAGGCGCGCGCTCAGCGACACGACGTGCCGCACGCCGGGCGCTCCGT
The DNA here is from genome assembly GCF_019263585.2 of Pseudonocardia oceani. Classification (GTDB taxonomy): domain Bacteria; phylum Actinomycetota; class Actinomycetes; order Mycobacteriales; family Pseudonocardiaceae; genus Pseudonocardia; species Pseudonocardia oceani. The sequence goes on along the minus strand of NZ_JADQDF010000001.1, from coordinate 6,194,635 downwards.
GGTGCAGCAGGTAGGAGCGGCGGACGCCGGTGTACTCGGGGTCGGTGGAGCCGACGAGGGTGTTGCCGTGGCGGGCGACGAGGTCGTGGTGGGAGTCGTCGAGCCCGAGCATCGAGCAGATGACGGCCACGGGCAGCCGCTGCGCCACGCCGGTGACGAACTCCCCGGAGCGCTGCGCCAGCACGTCGTCGACGATCCGGAAGGCGCGGGCGCGGATGTCGGCCTCGAGCCGGGCGAGCATGCGCGGCGAGAATGCCCGCACGACGACCTTGCGCATCCGCGCGTGCTCCGGCCCGTCCTTCTGGATCATCGAGTCCAGGTAGCGGGTGAGCCACGGCGGGATGTCGTAGAGCGAGGCGGCGTTGGGCGAGTTGGCGAACATCCCCGCGTTGCGGCTCGCGGTCACCACGTCGGCGTGGCGGACGACGGCGTGGAAGCCGCCGACCCCGCCGGAGAACGGGGTGGGATCGCGGAAGGGGATCCACGGCAGGCCGTCGTGGCGGCGCAGGGCGGCGAACACGGCGGCGCGCTCGTCGTCGGGCCGGGCCCAGAACGCGAGGTGGCCGGGGGAGGTGTCGGCGGTCGTCATGGTCGCCGCATCGTGGCGGGCCCGGACGCGGGCGCACAAGGGCCCACAGGGGAACAGCCCCGGACGCACAGGAGCCGGCCCACCCGCGGGGTGGACCGGCTCCTGAAGATGCGTCGGTCAGGCGATCTCGCGGCGACGCTCGGCCAGCAGCTCGAGGCGCTCGTTGAGCAGCACCTCGAGGTCGGCGACGGAGCGGCGCTCGAGCAGCATGTCCCAGTGCGTACGCGGCGGCTTGGTCTTCTTCTGCTCCGGCTCCGAGCCGTCCACCAGCTTGGAGATGCTGCCGTGCAGACGGCACTCCCACGTGTGCGGCGCCTCGGCGTCGTGCGAGAAGGGCACCTCGAAGTCGTGCCCGCGCGGGCACGCGTAGCGCATCGACTGCCGCGGCGCGAGGTCGTGGTTGCGATCGGTCTCGTAGCTGACAGCCCCGAGCCGGCTGCCACGGAGCACGCGGTCGGCCATGCGTCTTCCTCCACTTCTGAACCGAGGGAGCCTCCCTCGGCGTTCACCACCGGGTGTAACGTCTGCCTCACAGGCGCTTGTTCCCGCTCGGGACGTCCCACGGCGTGGTGTCGATGTCACATGACCGACACCGGCCGTACGCCGTCCCGATCCGACAGTGTGGCCCATCCGGCCGGTTCTCACACGCGACTGTGACGTGTCAGCCAACTGTGACTTATGTCACTAGCTGGACGACTGGTGTTCACAGGATCGCCGACTCCTCGTTACCGGCCGCGCGGATCGCCCGCCCGACGGGCACGGCGGCCAGCAGCAGGCCCCCCACCACGAAGAACGCGATCAGCGAGAGGATCGCCGGACGGAACGAGCAGGTAGCTGCCCAGGAACGCGAGCGTCAGCGGGACCGAGCGGGCCTGGCGCAGCGTCGCGGCGAGCTGGCGGAAGCCGGCCGTCAGCACGGCGGCGCCGCGCTCGGTGCCCTGCGGGGGCTGGTGGCGGCGCAGCCGAACGCCCAGCCGCGGGCCGAGAGCGCGTCGCGGCCGTCGGGACCGACCAGCTCGGCAGGTAGGAGTAGTAGACGACGATCGACACCCCGTACGCCGTGATCGCCACGAGGAACAGCACGAACCCGAGCTGCCAGTCGGTGCCGGCCACCAGCGCGAGCGCCGTCGTGGCCGCCGACCCCACGAACACCGAACACCGAGCCCGCGGCGACGTCGAGCCCGAGCAGGGACACGTCGCAGTCGACGAGCGCGCTGTCGCCGGTTCAGGCCTGCCCGTGGGCGCGCGCGTCGGCCTCGGCGACGGTCAGGTACAGCGACGGGAACACCGTGATGACCGAGGTCTGGAAGACCCGGTTGGCCCAGTCGTAGAAGACCCAGCCGCGGCGCTCGTGCTCCTGCTCGACGCTGACCGGGGCGCTCACGCCGGCCGACGCACCGGCAGCAGCGCCACCAGGCCGACGGCGAGCACCAGCAGGATGCCCAGGATCCCGGCGCGGTCGGAGGCGAACACGTAGGTGAACAGGCCGACGAGCGTGGGCGCCAGGAACGACGCCGCGCGCCCGGTCGTGGCGTAGAGGCCGAACAGCTCGCCCTCGCGCCCGGGCGGGGCCAGCCGCGAGAGGAACGTCCGCGACGACGACTGCGCCGGCCCGACGAACAGGCACAGCGCGAGCCCGAACACCCAGAACATCGCCGGCCCCGACACCAGCAGCAGCACGACGCCGACGCCGAGCATCCCCACCAGCGACCCGACGATCACGGCCTTCGGCCCCACCCGGTCGTCCACCCAGCCCGCCGCGAGCGCCCCCGCCGCGGCCACGACGTTCGCCGCCACCCCGAAGATCAGCACGTCGTCCTCGGCGATGCCGTAGACCGTCACCGCGAGCACCGCGCCGAAGGTGAACACCGCGGCCAGCCCGTCGCGGAACAGTGCGCTCGCGCCCAGGAAGTACAGCGTGTGCGGGCTCTCGCGGTACAGCGCGCGCAGATCGGCGAACAGCGCCCGGTAGGACGCGAGGATCCCCAGCCGCGCCTCCGCCGCCCGCGTCGGGGGCACCTCGGGCACGACCAGCAGCATCGGGATCGCGAACACCAGGAACCACGCCGCGGCCACCAGCGCGACGAGCCGGATGTTGAACCCGTTCTCCGTGCTCACGCCGAGCACGCCGCCGCCGCCGGCGATGAACCCGACGTAGACCACGAGCAGCAGCACGATCCCACCGAGGTAGCCCATCGCCCAGCCGAACCCGGACACGCGGCCGACGGTCGCGGGCGTCGACACCTGCGACAGGACCGCGTTGTAGGACACCGACGCGAGCTCGAAGAAGATCGACCCGAGGCCCAGCAGGACCAGGCCCAGCGCGAGGAACGTGTAGTCGTCCTCGACGAGGAACAGTCCGGCCATCGTCGCGATCGTCAGGGCCGTCCACACCGCGACGGCCCGCTTGCGCCTCCCCGCCGCGTCGGCCCGGCGCGCGATCACCGGCGCCATCAGCGCGATGAGCAGCCCGGACGCGCCGATCGAGTAGCCGAGCCAGCTGTTGGCGCTCACCGCGCCCGGCAGTTCGGCCCCGACCGAGTCGGTGAGGTAGACCGAGAAGACGAAGGTCAGGATCACCGCGTTGTACGCCGCCGAGCCCCAGTCCCACAGGCCCCAGGCCAGGACCTGGCCGCGGGTGACGGGCGGGGTTCCCACGGGCACGTCGGTACTCACCGGCGGAGACTAGCCGTTCAGGACGGCCACGCCCCGCGCTCGCGCAGCACGTCGCGGAGCAGGTCGGGCCGGTCCGACAGCAGCCCGTCCACGCCCATGTCGAGCAGCTCCGCCATCTCCGCCGGGTCGTCGACGGTCCAGACGTGCACCTCGCGCCCGGCCGCGTGCGCGGTGGCCACCAGCCGGGCGTCGACGACGGTCAGCGGGCCGAAGCGCCGCGGCAGCTGCGCGAGCTGCCCCGCGAACGGCGGCGCGGGCAGCAGCGACAGCGGCGCGGGCAGCGCGTCGAGCCAGGCGCGCGAGCGCAGGCCCAGCGCGGAGGTCATCCCCATCGAGGTGCACAGCTTCGGCCCCGCCGCCCGGCGCGCCCGCTGCAGCCACCGCTCGTCGTAGGCGCCCAGGCAGACGCGGTGCCAGGCGTCGAGGCGCTCGAGCACCGGCAGGGTGACGTCGACGGCGGCCGCGGACTTCATCTCGATCGTGCAGCGGGTACCGGGCAGGGCGGCCAGCACGTCGGCGAGCAGCGGCACCGGCTCGGTGCCGCCCACCCGCACCTCGGCCAGCTCTGCGGCCCGCAGCGCCGCGATGCGCCCGGCGCCGTCGGTCGTGCGGCCCAGCACGGGGTCGTGGTGCACGACCGCCACCCCGTCGGCGGTGGCGTGCACGTCGAACTCGACGTAGCCGAAGCCCTCCTCGACCGCCCGCACGAAGCCCGCCATCGTGTTCTCGGCGCCGCCTCCGGTGTGCCAGCCGCGGTGGGCGTAGGCGCGGGGGTAGGGACCGTCGAGGTAGGGGTGACCCATGATCAGGAGCCTAGGCGGGGCAGCCGCTGCGGCTCGCCCAGCAGGGGGGCCATCAGGTCGCCGTGCTCGGCGATCCGCGCGGGCAGGTCGGCCAGGGTGAACGTGAGGTCCTCGGTGCGCCGGCAGGCGGCCACCTCGTCCCACGTGACGGGCGTGGCCACCGTCGGGCGGGCGCGACCGCGCAGCGAGTAGCTGCCGATCGTCGTCTTGTGCGGGTTGTTCTGGCTCCAGTCGACGAAGATCCGGCCGCGGCGGCGCGCCTTCGCCATCACCGCGGTGACCCGCTTCGGGTCGTCGGAGGCGAGCTCCTCGGCCAGCGCCTTCGCGAACTCCGAGGTCTGCTCGGCCCGCGACACCCGGACCGGCAGGTAGAGCTGCATGCCCTTGCCGCCGCTGGTGCGCGGGTAGGCCACGAGGCCGTCGTCGGCGATGCGCTCGGCGATGCGCAGCGCGACCCGCGCGCAGTCGACGACCGTGGTGCCCTCGCCCGGGTCGAGGTCGAACACCACGAGGTCGGGCAGGTGCCGGCCGTCGCGCGGGCCGACGCGCCACTGGGGCACGTGCAGCTCCAGCGCGGCGAGGTTGGCCGCCCAGGCGAGGCCCTTGACGTCCTCGATGACGGGGAAGTCGGCGCTCTCCGAGCGTCCGCCCGGGGTGCCGACGCGGGCCGTGCGGATCCACGCGGGCGCGTGCCGGGACACGTCCTTCTCGAAGAACGAGCCGCGCTCGACGCCGTCGGGCCAGCGGACCATCGTGACCGGCCGGTCGCGCAGGTGCGGCAGCATCACCTCGGCCACGGCGAGGTAGTGCTCCAGCACCTGCGCCTTCGTGGTGCCGGTGAGCGGGTAGAGCACCTTGTCGGGATTGGTCAGCCGCGCCTTGCCGACGCCCGTGCGCCGTGGCGGCGCCGGCGCCTCCGGTGCGGGCCCGCCCGATCCGGTGGCCACCTCCACCCAGTCGTCGCTCGGGCCCGGCGCGTAGGGGGAGTCCCCCCGCTTCGCGACGACCGAGGGCAGCCCCTGCTGCGCCACCGCCGCCACGACCTCCGCGCCCGCCCCGGGGAACACCGGCGCCGGGCGCCAGTGGGCGCCCGCCAGGGGCAGCGCGTCGAGCAGCGCACGGCGCTCGTGGAACGGCAGACCGGCGACGTCGCGGCCGTCCAGGTGCAGCAGGTCGCCGATCCACAGGTCGTCGGTGCCCGGGGCGAGCTCGCCGTCGAGCAGGGCGCGGGTGGCCGAGAGCGACGGGCCCAGCCCGCGCAGGCGGGGGAGCGAGGAGGTGAGGTCCTCGCCGTCGGCGTCGGTGATCCGGGCGCGGCCGCCCTCGACCCGCACGATCACGCGACGGCCGCCGAACCCGGGCTGCAGCCACCAGTCGTCGCCCCCGGGCAGCGGGCCCGGCGTCGCGAGCATCGGGCGGGCGTCGTGGGGGAGCGGTTCCTGGCCGGGCGGGGTGGGGTCGGAGCGGCGCAGCAGCCAGTCGTTCTCCCCCCGCCCGGTCCGGATGAAGATGTGGCGGCCCTTCGCTCGCTCGCCGTGGAAGACGACGGCGACCTCCCGGCCGTGCCACTTCTCGGTCTCGTAGGTGCCGGTGTCCCAGATCGTCATGGTCCCGCCGCCGTACTCGCCCGCCGGGATCTCGCCGTGGAAGTCCAGGTACTCGAGGGGGTGGTCCTCGGTGCGGACGGCGAGGCGGACGGTCTCGTCGTCGGGCGGCAGGCCCTTGGGCACCGCCCACGAGACGAGCACGCCGTCGCGCTCCAGGCGCACGTCCCAGTGCAGCCGCCGGGCGTGGTGCTCCTGGATGACGAAGCGCGTGCCCGGGCCCTCGGCGTGGCGGTCCTGCTCCGGGACGGGCTCCGGCGTGCGGGCGGAGTCGCGCTTGCGGCGGTACTCGTCGAGCGGCACGCGCACAGCCTATTGCGCTGCCCGATGATCGAATGGGAGCATAGCCTTACCTGAACAAAGGGGTGGCTGTGTACGTGTGCATGTGTTTCGCCGTGTGCGACCGCCAGATCCGCTCGTGCATCGGGCGGGGCGCGCGCACCGTCGAGGAGGTCGGCGAGGCCACCGAGGCCGGCACCGGCTGCGGCGGCTGCCAGGGCCACATCGACACCCTCCTCACAGCCGCGCTGGCGCCCTCCGAGCTGTCGGAGATGCCCGCCACCGCCTGAGGGCGGCCTCACCGCAACGAAGGCCATCCTCGCTTCGCCGCAGGTCATCCTGCGTCCGGAGTGGTCCGGGCGGCCGGTTACCGTCGTCCTCGACCGATTTCCCCGACGCGAGGACACTCTCACTCATGCGTGGCGACCCCGAAGTCATCGAGCTCCTGAACGCCCAGCTCACCAGCGAGCTCACGGCGATCAACCAGTACTTCCTGCACGCGAAGATGCAGCAGAACTGGGGGCTGACCAAGCTCGCGGCCTACACGCGTGACGAGTCCATCGACGAGATGAAGCACGCGGAGAAGATCACCGACCGCATCCTGTTCCTCGAGGGCCTGCCGAACTACCAGCGCCTGGGCACCCTGCGCATCGGGCAGACCGTCAAGGAGCAGCTCGAGGCCGACCTCTCCATCGAGCTCGGCGTCGTCGAGCGGCTGCGCCCGGGCGTCATGATGTGCCGGGCCAAGGGCGACGCCACCACCGCGGCCCTGCTCGAGGAGATCCTCGCCGACGAGGAGCACCACATCGACTACATCGAGACCAACCTCGAGCTCATCGAGAAGCTCGGCGAGCCGCTGTACCTGGCCCAGCTCGTCGACCAGCCCCCGAACCCGGGCTGACCGGTCACCCCTGGCGCCACCTCGAAGTTCAGGAAAGCCACGTTCAGGCCCGCAGAGGGCAGGAACGTGGCTTTCCTGCGTCGGGGTCGAGGTCTCCGCCGCCGCGCGGACTCCCGCGCACCCCTGCGGGGGCCGTCCGAGGTGCGGGGAGGGGCGTTCGAAGATACGTTCGAACCATGACCGACAAGAACGATGTCCCGGCCACGGCGGAGAAGGATCCCGACGACTGGACCACCGGCGACGAGCCCATGACGGGCGCCCAGAAGTCCTACCTCCAGACGCTGGCCACGGAGGCCGGTGAGGATGTTCCCGCGGACCTGTCGAAGGCCGACGCCTCGAAGATGATCGACGAGCTGCAGTCACGGACCGGCCGGGGCCAGTAGCCCTTCGACCAGCCCCTCCCGGCGGCTCCTCGAGATATCCGATAATCGAGGTTATGACAGTTCGATCCGCGGGGTCCCGTCCACGGGGCCTCCCCGGGCCGATCAGTCGTAGTCGCGCCAGATCTCCGACACCCCGGCGGCCGGTACGGCGCCGGGGTCCGTCCGGCCCTCGACGGTCACCATCACCGCACCCGACGGCATCTCCAGCACGACGCGGCGGTTGTTGGGCACGTCGGCCTCCAGGACGCCGCGCGGCATGACGTGCCCGTGGTCGTCGAGCGCCGTGATGAGGACGTGGCTCCCGCCCCAGGTCGAGCCGAACGTGACCCAGGAGCGCTTGACGACGGCCGAGGACCGGCCGGCCTCGACCATGGCCGTGGCGCGGAACGAGCCGTCGGGGTGCGGGGTGATGGGGATGCCGAACATGCCGGTGATCCTTCCAGCCGACCCTCCGGGGTGTCAGCCCCGCGCCGCCACGAACGGCATGACGATCTCGTCGGTGATGCGCACGACGACCTCGTCGTCGATCGGGTCGCCCGTCACGAGGAACCGGTGCCACAGCACGCCCTGCCCGAGCTCGCGGGCGAACTCGACCGGCACGTCGGGGCGCAGCTCCCCCCGGTCGATCCCCCGCCGGATCAGCCGCGCCATCTCGGCCTTGCGCCAGCCGATGACGCCGTCCCGGAACGCGGTGCGCAGCTCCGGGTCCTGCTGCATGGCCGCGACGATCGCGCCGACGACCGGTGCGGTGGCCGGGTCGGTCAGCGTGGCGGCCCAGCCCCGCAGCACGGCGAGCAGGTCGTCGCGGTACCGCCCGGTGTCGGGCGCCGGGATGGATCCGGTGGCCACGTGCAGCAGCACGTCCCTCAGTAGCGACGCCCGGTCCGGCCACCGCCGGTAGAGCACCGGCTTCGAGGTGCCGGCCGCTGCGGCCACCGCCTCCATCGTCACTCCCCCGGGCCCGTGGGCGGTGACCAGGTCGAGCACGGCGCGGCGGATCGCCGCCTCCAGCTCCGCGCCCCGGCGCCGGCGGGCCGGGGCGGCGGGGACGGTGTCCGGGGCGGCAGGAGCGGAGGCGTCGGGACTCACCGCCCCATCCTGCACCCGGCTCAGCCCGCCCTGCCCGGCTGCACGGCGGCCCCGACGGGCGGGGGCTCCCAGCGCTGCACGGCGGCCACCTGCGACGCCGTCCACGCGTCGGGCAGCAGGCGCAGGACGCCGTCGCGCACCGCGGCGCCCACCGGCGACGACGCCTGCGCGACGGCCCCGACCCGGCGCGCGGTGCGCAGGAGCCGGGCGGTCCGCGGGCGGCGCAGGGCGTCGTAGCGGTCCAGGGCCTGTCCCAGTCCCCCGGCGCCTCCGGCGGGCGCACCCGCGACCAGCCGTACCAGCGTCGCCGCGTCCTCGAGCGCCTGCCCGCCGCCCTGGCCGAGATCGGGCGTCATGGCGTGCGCGGCGTCCCCGAGCAGCACGCACCGCCCGCGCCGGAACGTGCGCAGCGGGGCGGCGAGGTCGTGGATGTCGAGGCGGTGCACGGCGTCCGGGTCGGTCGCGTCGAGGACGGCCGGGATCGGCGCGTGCCAGCCGGCGAAGGCGTCGCGGACGGCGGCGTGCTCGTCGTGCGGCGGGACGCCGGCGGGCATCGAGCGCACCCCGAACCAGTACACGCGGCCGTCGCGCAGCGGGACCAGGCCGAACCGCAGCCCGCGCCCCCAGGTCTCCCCCGCGGCGCCGAGCAGGTCGACCGGGGTGCGGGTGACGCCGCGCCAGGCGGAGTACCCCGAGTAGTGCAGCCCGGGGTCGCCGGGCCAGGAGGCGCGGACCGCGCTGCGGATGCCGTCGGCGGCGACGACCAGGTCGACGTGCTCGGTCCCGCCGGTGTGGGTGACCGTGCGCCCGTCGGGCGAGACACCGGTGATCTCGACGCCGCAGCGGACCTCACCCGCCGCGGCGGCGAGGACCTCCTGCAGGTCGGCGCGGTGCACGACGCGGAGGTCGGCGACGGCGCCAGCGGGCAGCCGGGCCAGCCACCGGCCGCCGGGCGTGCGCTGGCCGGCCTGCAGCCCCGCGGCCGAGGTTGAGGTGCGGGCGTGGACGGCGTCGCCGAGGCCCAGGGCGTCGAGCGCGGTGAACCCGTTGCGCCACAACGACAGTCCGGCCCCGACGGCCCGGAGCTCGGCCGCCCGCTCCAGCACGACGACGTCGGCCCCGGCCCGCCGCAGGCCCGCGGCCGTCGCGAGCCCGCCGATCCCGGCGCCGATCACGACCGCCCTCATGCCGCCCGCCCTCCGGCGGCCGCCGCGCGGTACGCGGCGAGCGTGCGGTCGACGCCGTCGGTGTACGGCGTCGGCCCGGTGTACGGCGTCGGCCCGGACCCGAACCGCGCCGCGAACGCCGAGCCGTCGACCACGAACGGCATCTCGAACTGGTAGACGAGCTCGGCGCCCTCGCGGGCCAGCGGCCAGACCAGACCGAGTGCGCGCCCGGCGCGCGAGCCGATCCGCACGAGCGGCGCCCGGCCGCCGGTGCGGGCCCGGATCTGCGCCACGAGCGCGCGCCCCGTCGTCGGCTCCGGGTGCGGGACGTGCCAGACGCGGCCCAGCGCGTCGTCGGGCGCCTCGCCGAGGGTGGCGAGGACCGCGGCGAAGTCGTCGACGAGGGTCGGGGTGAGCGGGTGGTCGAGCCCGCCGATCCAGCGCAGCGGCCGGCCCGCGACCGCCGCGCCGAACAGGCCCGCGGCCAGCAGGGACTCGACGCCCGGCCCGTACAGCTCGCCCGCGCGCCCGATCACCGTGCGGCACTCGCCGCGGGCGTGCGCGCCCAGGACCGTGTCGGCCAGCCAGGCCCGCAGGACGCCCTTCGGGCAGACCGGGCGGACCGGTGTCGACTCCGTCATCGGTGCCTCGACCCGCCCGTACATCCAGGTGTCGTCGGCGAACACCAGGCGGGCCCCGGCCGCGGCCGCGCCCTCCACGGTGCCGCGGACGGCGGCCGGGAAGACCGTGGTCCACCGGTCGAACGGCGGGTTGACGGCGTTGTAGACGGCGGTGGCGCCCGCGCACACCTCGCGCATCCGGGCGGCGTCGACGGCGTCCCCCGTGGTCACCTCCACGCCGGCGGGCGCCGGACCGCCGCGCCTGCTCACCGCGCGGACGCGGTGCCCCCGTCGCACCAGCTCCCGGACGAGCGCCGAGCCGGTGCCCCCGGTCGCGCCCACCACCACGTGCAGATCGCTCATGTCGTCCTCCTAAGAAACGCTACCGTATCTTAATCGGACCGTTCCGGGAAGAGCGGACGGGGGCGCCGATGGGAACGCCGTCCTGCAGCGTCCGCCACCGCCCGCACGGGCAGCGCTGGTAGGAGACGAGGCCCTCGGAGGTGAGGTGCCGGGAGACGGTGGACCACTGGTGCGTCATGCCGTCGACACTGCTGTAATGCTCTTGTGCACATCAACCCTTACGGGCGTGACCCGGTTCTCCTCGCCGTGGACCTCGTCAACCGGCCTCCCGCCTCCGCAGACGCCCTGCGGGCCCGCTGCCTCGACGCCGGGCTGGTCGTCGACGCCCCCGTGCGCGAGGCCGACCTCACCGAGGTCCGGGAGTACCTCGACGCCTGGACCGGCATCGTCGACGCCCCCGAGCCGGCCGACCGCGCCCGCGCGCTCAACGCGCTGCTCGCCGTCTCGGCCGCGCACCCGCGGCTCACCGACCACGCCGACACCGGCTGGCACATCCACTACCGTGACGACGACATGACACTCGCCGGGGTCGTCCGCTCGCTGGTCAGCGTGGGTACGGCGCTGCACCTCACCGGCCGCGGGATGCACCGGCTGGGGCGCTGCGGGGCCGACGGCTGCGCGCGGGTGTTCGCCGACGTCTCGCGCACCGGGCGCCGGCGCTACTGCTCCCCCGCCTGCGCCAACCGCGACGCCGTGCGCCGCCACCGGAGCCGGTGACGGACCGCGGGGCGCTGCGGCGGGCCTACGACGAGCAGGTGCGCCGGCGCGGGCGGTGCTGCGCGCACGACGCCGTCTTCGGCGGCGACCACTCCGCGATCGGCCGGTAGCTGCTCGCCTCGGCGACCGCGGTGGGCGTGGTGGCCCACGTCGCCGGCGTCCCGGTGGCGTCGAGCTCGGCCCCGGCCCGGAGTTGGCCGGGCTGTGGGGCGGCGGGACGTCGACGCCACCGCGGCCACCGCCCGGATCCTGCGCCGGCTGGGGTTCGTGGAGCTGGCCGTGACGACGCCGTCCACTCCCACCCCGGTCGGCGCCGGACTCAGCGCTCCGCCGACGCCGCCCACAGGTTGATGCCGCCGTCGACGGCGTGCTCGTCGATCCGCGTGAGCTCGTCGTCGTCGAAGGAGAGCCGGTCGAGCGCGCCGAGGCTGTCGTCGAGCTGCTCGACGCTGCTCGCGCCGATCAGGACCGACGTGACCCGCTCGTCGCGCAACGCCCAGGCCAGCGCCATCTGCGCGAGCGACTGCCCGCGGGCCGCGGCCATGTCGTTCAGCGCGCGGACGTGGCGCAGCGCCTGCTCGGTGAGCAGGTCGGGCGAGAGCGACTTGTCCTGCGCCGCGCGCGAGCCCGCGGGGATGCCGTCGAGGTACTTGTCCGTCAGCATCCCCTGCGCGAGCGGGGAGAACGCGATGCAGCCGACGCCCTCCTCGCCGAGGACGTCGAGCAGGTCCTCCTCGATCCAGCGGTTGAGCATCGAGTACGAGGGCTGGTGGATGAGCAGCGGCGTGCCCAGGTCGCGCAGGATCGCGACGGCCTCGCGGGTGCGCTCCCCCGAGTAGGACGAGATGCCCGCGTAGAGCGCCCGCCCGGAGCGGACGGCCGTGTCGAGGGCGCCCATCGTCTCCTCGAGCGGGGTGTCGGGGTCGAAGCGGTGGCTGTAGAAGATGTCGACGTAGTCGACGCCCATCCGCGCGAGCGACTGGTCCAGGCTCGCCAGCAGGTACTTGCGCGACCCGCCGCCCTGGCCGTACGGGCCGGGCCACATGTCGTAGCCGGCCTTCGTCGACAGGATCAGCTCGTCGCGGTACGGGCGCAGGTCCTGGGCGTAGATCGTGCCGAAGTTCGACTCGGCGCTGCCGTAGGGCGGGCCGTAGTTGTTGGCGAGGTCGATGTGGGTGACGCCCCGGTCGAACGCGCGGCGCAGGATCGCGCGCTGCGTCTCGAGCGGCTTGTCGTCACCGAAGTTGTGCCAGAGGCCGAGCGAGACGGCGGGCAGCAGGAGACCGCTGCGCCCGGTGCGTCGGAACGCGGCGTCGTCGTAGCGGGTGGGGTCGGCGAGGTAGGTCACCGCCCCATCCTGCACCGGCGTGCGTAGGACCACCGATGTCGCGGCCCGGACGGGCCCGGGAGGATCACCGGGTGCCCGATCCCCCTGTTGTCCTCGACCGGCCGTGGGTGCGCGGGGCACTGGTGGCCCTCGCCGGCGCGGGGGTGACGGTCGCCGTGCAGTGGGTCGGCCAGGCGACCGCGCCCACCGAGCAGGTGCGGGCCGTCATCAGCGAGTCGTCGACCGAGCTGCGGGAGGGGCGCGGCGAGAAGACGCGGGACCACACCGTCGTGGCCGTCACGGAGGCGGGCCGGGAGATCGACCTCGCGGGGTCGGGCAACGGGGCGGGGCTGACGCGGCACGCCGCGGGCCTGCACCGGGGCGTCCCCGTGGTGGTCACCCGGTCCGCGTTCGACGGGGAGGTCCTGTCGGTGCGCTCCCCGCTGGCGACGGTCCCGGTGGCGGTGGCGCCGAACGTCGTCGGCCTGCGGGTGGGGGTCCTGGTCGTGGCGGTCGCGGCGCTCGGGTTCGGCGTGTGGGGCTGGTCGCGCGCCACCGTCGGGATCCCCGTGCTGTGCGCGGTGGCCGGGATCCTGCTGACGGCCGTGTTGATCCGGCCCGGCACCGACGGCGGTCCCCCGCGGTACCCGCTGTCCGACGCGATGGCGGGCTACGCCGACCCGCCGACGGGCCCGTCGCCCGATCCGCTGCTGACGAGCCGGTCCGTCGACGCGGTCGTGCCCACCGGCACGGCCGTCGCCACGACCCGGGGCGTCTCGCTCACCGTGACGGGCCCGCCGCGGCGGGGGGGCCGTGCCGACGGGTTCACCACGGTCTCGGTCCCGCTGGCCGTCGACGGGGGCGGGAGCACGCCGCCGATGCGCCTGATCGGCACGGGCACCGGCACCACGGTCGAGCTCCCCGCCTGCCCGGACGGGGGCACCGCGTGCTTCGTCGTGCCCGACGACCTGGTGCCGCGCTACCTGGTCCTGCTGAACCAGGACGTGGCGATCGCCCTGGACCAGCCCGGCTGACGCGGCCGTCCGGCTCAGCCGGCTCCGCGGGCGAACCGGCCGGGGGTCGTGCCGACCTGGCGGGTGAAGTGCCGGTGCAGGTGGGCCTGGTCGTGGAAGCCGACCGCGCCCGCGACGTCGGCGATGGCGGCGCCGTCGAGCAGCAGGCGGCGGGCGCGCTCCACGCGGCGGCCGGTGAGGTAGCGGTGTGGCGGCAGGCCGTAGGCGGCGGTGAAGCGGCGCACCAGGTGGGCGGGGTGGGCGTGCAGGACGCGGCCGGCCTCGCGCAGGGCGAGGCCGTCTACGAGGTGGGCGTCGAGGAGGTCGCGCAGGTCGCGGGCCAGGTCGGACGTGCCCGGCGCCCCGTCGGGCTCAGGCGCGGCCCGCAGGTGCTCGCGGATCCGGTCGCCGATGAGTGCGAGGCGGCTCTCCGCCTCCAGCCCGGTGCCCGGCTCGCGGAGCACGCGGTGCAGCTGGTCGACGCGGGCGCGCAGCAGGGGGTCGGGCAGGCTCGGGCCGGCGACCGCGGCCCCGGTCAGCGCGGCGTCGATGACGCCGGTGTCGACGTAGAGCACGCGCTTGTGGAAGCCGTCGTCGGTCGCCGCGCGCCCGGTGTGCGCCACGAACGGCGGCAGCAGTGTGACCGCGGGGCTCAGCGCGCCGTGCTCGTGGCGGTCGAGGTCGTAGCGGATCGCGCCCTCGTCGACGACGAGCAGCGTCCACGTGTCGTGGGCGTGCACGGGGTAGGCGTGGTCGGTGAAGTGCGCGTGGAAGACCTCGGTGATGCCCGGGACGCCGGGCGCCCAGGCGCGCAGCACGTCACGAACGTACAAGAACCGCAGGGGCGCAGGCCGCGACGCTGGTCCCGTGCACTTCGACACCAAGATCGCCGTCCTGCTCCGCGACGACCTGGCCGGCTGGCAGCGGCTCAACGTCACCGCGTTCCTCGCCAGTGGGATCGCCGCGAACCCCGACCTGCTCGGCGAGCCCTACGCCGACGCCGACGACACCCCGTACCTGCCGATGTTCCGCCAGCCGGTGCTCGTGTTCGCCGGCACCCGCGAGGTCCTGACGGCCGCGCACGGGCGGGCGGTCGGGCGCGGGATGCCGATGGCGGTGTTCACGGCCGACCTGTTCGCCACCGGGCACGACGAGGCCAACCGCGCCGCGGTGGCGGCCGTCGCGCGCGAGAAGCTCGACCTCGTCGGCATCGCCGTGCACGGCCCGCGCAACGCCGTCGACAAGGTGCTGCGCGGGGCCGTGCTGCACGGCTAGCTAGCGGGCCGCGAGCGTCTGCACGACGAGCTGGTCGCCGGGCGGGTTGCTCGCGCAGCCCGTGCCCTCCATCGGCACGAACAGCGACGCGGTGTCGCCGGGCGGGTAGACGCGCAGGCCCTTGACCGGCGTCGGCGAGCAAGCCGCGGTGTCGTAGTTCTGGACGTTGACCAGCCGCAGCGGTGCTCCCGCCGAGGCCCCGACGGCCAGGCGGACCTCGGGCCCGCGCGCGCCCTCCATCGCCGCGGCCGGGCCGACCTGGTGGCCGTCGTCGCCCGCGACGTAGGAGACGCCGGGGAAGCCGGTCAGCTCGCACGCCCGGTTGCCGGAGTTGGTGAGCACCAGCGTGGCGAAGCGCGAGCCCGCACCGGCGTCGCCGTCGGTGATCGAGCCGGTCAGCTCGGCGGTGGTGCAGCGGTCCGGGCTGCCACCGCCCTCGGTGGTGCCCCCCGACGCCGATGCCGTGGTCGCGGGCGCCGCCGCGGGTGGGGTCGTCGGCGCCGGGGCCGACGACGAGCCGATGACCGGACCGTCCGGCGCCTGCGCCGGTGTCGTCGAGCAGCCGGCCAGCAGTGCGGCGGCTGCGCAGGCCGCCGCCACCGTCATCGTCAGCCGTGTGGTCCTGATCATGAGATCCCCCGATCCCTCGTCATTGCTCCCACAACGAGAGACGTACGGACCCGCTTCCGGTTGCATCGCGCAACGATCCGATCGGGTGACCGGCGATACCCTGTCGGGCATGTCGGCCACCCGCCTGCTCGTCCTGGGCATCGTGCGCGGCTACGGGCGCGCCCACGGCTACCGCATCGGCACCGACCTGCAGTCCTGGGACGCGGCCGACTGGGCCAACGCCAAGTGGGGGTCGATCTACCACGCGCTGCGCGCGCTCACCGACGCCGGGATGCTGCTGGATCACGACGACGTGCCGGGACGCACCGAGTACGAGCTCACCGAGAAGGGCGAGGGCGAGTACCTGCGCCTGCTGCGCGACGCCGTGCGCCGCCCGCACGCGAAGCCCGACCAGCTCGGCGCCGCGCTCGCCATGCTCCCCTCCCTCCCCCGGGGCGAGGCGGTGCGCCTGCTGCGCGAACGGCTCGCCGCGCTGGAGGAGATCCGCGACAAGGCCCGCGCCCAGCTCGACGGCTGGGTCGACGCCCCGCACTGGTCGGAGCTCTACGTGCTGTGGGAGCACACGGCGGCCGGTGGGGTGGAGTGGACCTCGGGCCTGATCGCGCGCCTGGAGTCCGGCGCCTACGCGATGGCGGGCGAGCCGGGCTCCCCCGGCCGCCCCGGGAGCTGGTACACGCTCGCCGACGAGTCGTAGTCGTTTGCCGTTCGGCGCCGCCTCAGGCACACTGGCGGGCTCCTACTCAAGTTTGAACAACCTGGGTTGGTGATCGGTGACCGAACGGACCGTCCCCCTGCTCCCCTGCCGCGACATCGACGACGTCGCCCCGTTCTACGCGGCGCTCGGCTTCACGCAGACCTACCGGCAGTCCCGGCCCAACCCGTACCTGTGCGTGGTGCGCGGGGGGATCGACCTGCACTTCTTCGCCGTCGACGGGTTCGACCCGGCCGGCTCGATGGGCAGCGCCCTGCTCCTCGTCGACGACACCGGGGCGCTGTTCGAGGCCTTCGCCGACGGGCTCCGCACGGCGTTCGGCCGCCTGCCGGTGGCCGGCATCCCGCGGATCACCCGGCCGCGGCGCCGTCAGGGCACGGCCGCGGGCTTCACGGTGGTCGACCCGGGCGGCAACTGGCTGCGGGTCAGCCGCGCCGGGGACGCGGAGCCCGAGGCCGACACCGAGCCCGAGCCCGGCGGCCGGCTCGAGCGGGTGCTGCAGAACGCCGCCCGCCAGGGCGACGCCCGCGGTGAGGACGCCGCCGCGCTCGCCGTGCTCGACGCGGGGCTCGCCCGCCACCCCGGTGCGAGCGACGCCGAGCGCCTGCCGCTGCTGGCCTACCGCGCCGAGCTGCTCGTGCGCACGGGCGACGGCGCCGGGGCCGCGGCGGCCCTCGCCGAGATGGCGGCGCTCGACGTCGACGCCGCGACGAGGGCGCGGTACGCCGATGAACTGGCAGAACTGGGACGGATGACGGAGGAGTACAGGTGAACGACATCGCGAGCATCGGGGCGCCCGGGTGGATCAAGGGCATGAACGACGGGCTGCTGGCGCAGCAGGAGGCCGGTGAGCTGGAGTTCGAACTGCCCGTCCTCACGGTGCCGGGCCGGCGCAGCGGGACCCCGCGGCGCACCCCGCTGACCGTCGGCGAGCGCGACGGGCAGCGGTTCGTCGTCGGCGGGTTCCCCGCGGCCGACTGGATCCGCAACGTCCGGGCCGCGGGCGGGCGGGCCGTGCTGCGCACCGGGGGGGTCGACGAGCCGGTGCGCCTGGTCGAGCTCGACGCCGCGGCCGCCGCGCCGCTGCTGCGGGAGTGGCCGTCGGTGACGCCGCAGGGGGTGGAGATGATGCGCGACGCCGGGGTCGTCACCGACACGACCCCGGACGCGCTGGCCGCAGCGGCCGGGATCTGTCCGGTGTTCCGCGTGGAGAGGGACGCATGACCCGAGAGTTCATCACCGTCACCGGCGCCCGGGAGAACAACCTGCGCGAGGTGTCCGTCCGGATCCCCAAGCGCGCGATCACCGCGTTCGTCGGGGCGTCCGGGTCGGGCAAGTCGTCGCTGGTCTTCGACACGATCGCCGCGGAGGCCCAGCGCCAGCTCAACGAGACGTTCTCGGCGTTCGTCCGCGGGTTCCTGCCCAGGCTCGGCCAACCCGACGCCGACCTCATCGAGAACCTGTCGACGGCGATCGTCGTCGACCAGAAGCGCCTGGGCGGCGGATCGCGCTCGACGCTGGGCACCGTCACCGACATCAACCCGGCGCTGCGGCTGCTGTTCTCCCGGCGCAGCACCCCCTACGTCGGCCCGCGCAACGCCTTCGGCTTCAACGACCCGGCCGGCATGTGCCCGACCTGCGGCGGCGTGGGGCGAAAGGTGGCGCTGGACCACGCGGTGATGTTCGACCGGTCGAAGTCGCTCAACGAGGGCGCGATCCTGCACCGCGACTGGGCCGTCGACAGCTGGTACTGGCACGTCCACGCCCAGTCCGGCCGGTTCGACATGGACAAGCCGCTGCACGACTACACCGACGCCGAGTGGCAGGAGCTGCTGTTCGGCTCGGGCGGGAAGGTCGCCGTCGCGGGGCCGGGCAAGGCACTCAACCTCGAGTACGTGGGCGTCGAGGCCCGGTTCAACCGCGCCTACATCGACGTCGAGGAGACCTCGAGCCGCAAGAAGGAGGTCATCGCCCGCTACACGACCTCGATCCGCTGCCCCGACTGCGACGGCACCCGGCTCGCGGAGGGGCCGCGGACCGCGACCGTCGCCGGGCACACGCTGCCCGCCCTGTGCTCGCTCGACCTGGTGTCCCTGCACGCGCTGCTCCCGACCCTGCGCGACGACGCCACCGGCCCCGTCGTCGACGAGGCGGTGGCCCGCATCGCCGCGCTGATCGACATGGGGCTGAGCTACCTCACGCTCGACCGCGAGACCTCCACGCTCTCGGGCGGGGAGTCGCAGCGGATCAAGATGGTGCGCCACCTCGGGTCGTCGCTGGTGGACGTCATGTACGTGTTCGACGAGCCGACGATCGGGCTGCACCCGCGCGACGTCGGGCGCATGAACGACCTGCTGCACCGGTTGCGCGACAAGGGGAACACGGTCCTCGTCGTCGAGCACGACACCGACGTGATCACGCGCGCCGACCACGTCGTCGAGCTGGGCCCGCGGGCCGGCACCGAGGGCGGCCGGATCGTCTACGAGGGCGGCGTCGCGGGCCTGGAGACCTCCGGGACGCTCACCGGCGAGTTCCTGCACCGGCCCGTCACCGTCCGGGAGGCACCCCGCACGCCGACCGGACACCTGCGGGTCACCGGGGCGAAGGTGCACAACCTGCGCGGCTTCGACGTCGACGTCCCGCTCGGCGTGCTCGTGGCCGTCACGGGGGTGGCGGGGTCGGGCAAGTCGACGCTGGTGCGCGAGGTGCTCGTGCCGCAGCACCCGGACACGATCGTCGTCGACCAGTCGGCGGTGGCCACCTCCAGCCGGTCGACGCCGGCCACCTGGACCGGCGTGATGGACCCGATCCGCAAGCTCTACGCCAAGGCCAACGGCGTGAAGCCCGCGCTGTTCAGCTTCAACTCCGAGGGCGCCTGCCCCACCTGCAACGGCATCGGCGCGATCTCCTCGGACCTCGCCTACCTCGACGGCGTGCGCTCCACCTGCACCGACTGCGAGGGCCGCCGCTACACCGACGCGGTGCTCGCCCTGACCGTCGACGGGAAGTCGATCTCCGACGCGCTGGACATGACCGCCGCGCAGGCCCTGGAGTTCTTCGACGCCAAGGAGATCACCAAGCGGCTGGCGTCGGTCGTCGACGTCGGGCTGGGCTACCTCACGCTCGGGCAGCCGCTCTCGACGCTGTCGGGCGGGGAGTGCCAGCGGCTGAAGCTGGCCAACCGGCTGCACGAGAAGGGCACCGTGTTCGTGCTCGACGAGCCGACGACCGGCCTGCACATGTCCGACTGCGGGCACCTGCTCGGGCTGCTCGACCGGCTCGTCGACGGCGGCAGCTCGGTGATCGTCGTCGAGCACAACCTGGACGTCATCGCGCACGCCGACTGGGTCATCGACCTCGGCCCCGACGGCGGTGACGACGGCGGCACGATCGTGTTCGAGGGTCCGCCGTCGGCGCTGCTGAGGGCGCCGGGCTCGTTCACCGGGGAGCACCTCGCGCGGCACATCGCCCGGCACACCGGGTGACGGCTCCCGACGCCGCCCTTCGTCCCGGCCGACCCGCCGCGGGCCGGGACGCTGCTCCTGTGGGGCGCGGGCGGGGACGCCACCGCCGACCTCGCCGTGGCGCCGGACGGCGACGTGCGCACGACCGCGGTGCGGCGCTCGGGGGTCGGCGAAGCGCTGGAGCTGCTGCTCGCCGCCTCCGACGCCGGCTCCTCCGACGCCGACTCCTCCGACGCCGACTCCTCCGACGCCGACTCCTCCGACGCCGACTCCTCCGACGATGGCGCCCCTGCCCGCACTCGGCGGCGCTGTCCCCCGCACCTCGGAGCCGGAAGGCGGTGAGGGGGCCGCCTTCAACCGCGTTCCGGCTCCGAAGTGCGGGTTCGCGGAAGGAGGTGGTGACGTAGGCGGCGGGCCGGGAAGCCGGTGATCGTCTCCAGCGGCCCCCTCCTGCCCAGCAGCTCCAGCGCCACACCCACCGCCACCGCGGCCACCAGGTGCCTCAGCAGGGTCGCCCCGCCCTCCGTGGGTTCGCGGGCCAGCCACACGACGTGGGCGGTGTAGAGGGTCAGCGGGATCGCCCCCACCGCCGCGGGCAGCCACAGCAGCGCGCGCGGGAGCAGCAGGCACAGGCCGATCACGGCCAGCGCGGTGCCGGTGGTGTGGGCGAGGTCGAGCGGCGTGCCCGAGTGCGGGTCGTCGACCGCCAGCCACCACCACGTCCCCGGCGGGGTGGAGCCGAAGTGGCGGCTCGACGACTCCGGCACCTGCCCGCCGGCCCGCAGCACCGCCGCCACCACCCGCGCGACGAGCGCCAGCGCGGCCCCACCGGCCAGCAGGAACGCGGCGGTGCGGGGACGGCGCAGGTCCAGCCGCCCGACCGCCATCCCCGCCAGCAGGTACGCCGTCCACGGCAGCACCGGGTAGTAGCCGGTCAGCGACAGCGTCACGAGCAGCTGCCCCGGGTCGGCGAGCGCGGGCAGCCCGGCCTGCGGGCCCGGACCGTCCCGCAGGCCCGCGCGGAGCAGGTGGCTCAGCACCGGCCCCGCGACGACCATGACGGCGGCCCCGGCGGCCAGCGCCCCCGCGCGCATCCGCAGCAGCGGCACCGCGACGACGAACAGCAGCCCGTAGTAGGCCAGGATCACCGCGACCGGGGGCCGCAGCGCCACCAGCGCGAGCCCCAGCAGCCCGACGAGCACGCCGCGGACCAGCAGCCCGGCCCCGGCGACGGCGTGCGACCGGACGTCGTCGACGCCGCGGGTGGACAGCGCGACCCCGACCCCGGCCACCACCGCGAACAGCGCGGACGACCGGCCGTCGGCGAGCAGCCCGGTGAGCGTCGGCGCGCCGTCCGGGCCGGTCAGCGGCAGCGTGTGGGTGGCGACCATCCCGGTCAGGGCCACCGCCCGGGCGGCGTCGACGCCGAGCAGGCGCCCGCCCTCGCTCACCGCCGGTTCGTCACCTGCGTGACGGGCCCGTCGGGGGCGGCGTCGACGCTGCGCAGCCAGTTCTCCAGCGCCTCGCGGGCCGTGCGCAGCGGCGGGCGCTGCGCGGGGTCGTTGTGCATCGCGGCGTAGAGCAGCGCGGTGTGCGCGCTGCGCGAGGGCAGCTGCGACAGAGGGGCGCCGGCGGCGGCCGCCCGCAGCCCGGACACCGCGTCGGCGTGCGAGCCGCGGGGCGGCTGGCCCGACAGGGCGTAGGAGATGGTGGCGGCGAGCTGCCACGAGTCGGACTGCGGCGTGGCGCGCTGCCCGCCCGCGACCTCCGGGGCGAGGAAGTCGGGGGTGCCGAGCACGAAGCCCGCGACCGTCAGCGTGGCGTCACCGGTGCGCCGGGCGATGCCGAAGTCGATCAGGTGCGCGTACCCGGCGGCGTCGACGATCACGTTGCCCGGCTTGACGTCGCGGTGCATCACCCCGCGCTGGTGGGCGGCGTCGAGCGCCCCCGCGACCGACGCCCACGCACGGGCGGCGGCGATGTCGTCGAGCAGCCCGCGCGAGCGCACCAGCTCGCCCAGCGGCGTGCCCTCGACGTGCTCCATCACGATGACGAGCCCGTCGAGCTCGGCGAGGCCGGGGTCGCTGCGGGCGTCGACCAGGTCGAAGATCCGGACGCAGTGCGGGTGGCGGACCGACCGCAGCGCCGTGGCCTCGCGGCGGATGCGCTCCTCGGTCTCGCCGTCGGGGGCGTGCGCGGCCTTGAGCGCGACCGGGTGCCCGAGCTGTGCGTCGTGGGCCAGCCACACCTTGCCGAAGCCGCCCTGCCCCAGCCGCCGGATCATCCGGAAGCGGGGCTCGCCCCGGCGCGCGCCGGCGGCGGCCGCGGCCCCGCCCAGGAGCGCTCCCCCGAGCAGCGGACCCGGCGCCACCAGCGTCGGCGTCGGCCCGACGCCGGACCGCGGCGGCGAGACCAGCGGCTCCGGGGGCCGCGCGGCGAAGCGCTCGGCGAGCCTGGAGCGCTCGGCGCCTACGTCCTCGGGCCGCGTCGGGGCCGGAGGCTTCGTGCGGACCGGCGTGCTGCGGATCGGCGTGCGGACGGGCTCGGGCCGCGGCGGGTACGGGTCGGCCCCCCGCGGCGGGCCCTCGGACCGGCGCGATGCCGCGGGCTCCAGCGAGCGGCGCACCCGCTCCCGCGAGGGCCGCCCGGCCAGCAGCACCAGGAAGATCCCGACGAAGGCGCCCGCCACGACCCCGATCCAGAGGTGCCCGGACGAGCCCGCGGGCGTGGCCGCGGTCAGGAACGGCAGGGCGAGCGCGGGCAGCCAGAACAGCTTGGCGGGCCACGCCGGGCCGCGGCGCAGCGCGATCCGGGCCTGGACCAGCACGAGCACGACCGCGATCAGCGGCAGCACGGCGAGCACGCCGATCGCGAGGCCGAACGCGGCGGGGTCGGACGGGTCGAAGGCCTGGCGGACCGACAGCCCGGCCAGGTAGTCGCCCTGCGAGGAGAACACGACGTCGGCGAACGGCACGGGCAGGGGCTCGGCGAGCGCGGCGACGTCGGACTCGCGCAGTCCGGTGACCTGCGTGCCCGCCGCCGCCGACCGCACGACGTCACCGGTGGCGGTGAACACCGTCCAGGGCAGCAGCCCCGCCGAGACGACGCCCAGCACGGCGATCCCGACGGCGCGCAGGCCCCCGTAGGACGACCCGATGCCCTTGCGCCAGACGGCGAGGACGAACGCGCCCGCGGCGGGCAGCAGGCCCACCACGATGCCGAGCACCGTGATCGCCCACGCCCACCCGCCGAACACGACGTCGGTGTCGAGCAGCGCCCGCAACCCCGAGATCAGGCCGGCGACCAGCGCGGTGACCCCGTCCACGCCGTCCTCCCACAGATGCTCGCCGCCTCGACCGCTCCCACTATGGCATCACGCGGGTCAGCGCGTCCGAGGCCGCCCGCAGCGAGGCGAGGTCGGCGAACCCGGCGAGGGCGAGCGTGAGGTCCAGCTCGGCCAGGACGCTGCGCAGCACGTGGCGCACGCCGTCCTCGCCGCCCAGGGCCAGCCCGTAGGCCATCGGGCGGCCCAGCAGCACGGCGTCGGCGCCCAGCGCCAGCGCGACGGCGGCGTCGGAGCCCGTACGGATGCCCGAG
This sequence comes from Pseudonocardia oceani, assembly GCF_019263585.2. GTDB lineage: Bacteria > Actinomycetota > Actinomycetes > Mycobacteriales > Pseudonocardiaceae > Pseudonocardia > Pseudonocardia oceani. The sequence goes on along the minus strand of NZ_JADQDF010000001.1, from coordinate 6,171,427 downwards.
TCGAACAGCACCGGCGCCCGCCCGTCGACGGCGCCGACGATGCCGGGCAGCGCGTCGAGCGCCCCGATCGCGCGGTCGACCTGCCGGCCGCCGTGGTTGGACACGATGATGCCGTCCATGCCGGCCTCGAGCGCGTTCAGCGCGTCGTCGACGTGCTGCACGCCCTTGAGCACGATCGGCCCGTCCCAGTGCTCGCGCAGCAGGTCGAGGCGGTCCCAGCGCAGCGCGGTGCCGGTGAACATCGGCACCCAGCGCCCGACCGCGGCCATCAGGTCGTCCTCGGGCGCCTTCGCCAGCCCGGCGCGGAACGCCGGGTCGGAGAACGGGATGGCCGTGCCGACGCCGCGCAGGAACGGCAGGTAGGCGCCGTCGAGGTCCATCGGGCGCCAGCCCAGCGTCCACGTGTCGAGGGTGACGACGAGGGTGGTGTAGCCGGCGGCGCGGGCGCGGTGAAGCAGGCTGACGGTGACGGCGTCCTCTGTGGGCCAGTACAGCTGGTACCAGCGGGGCCCGTCGCCGGAGGCCTCCGCGACCTCCTCCGTGGCGAACGACGACGCCGTCGACAGCACCATCGGCACGCCCAGCGACGCGGCGGCGCGCGCCACGGCGAGCTCGCCGTCGGGGTGCAGGATCGACATGACGCCGACCGGCGCGGTGAGCAGCGGCGCCGGCATCGCCGTGCCCAGGACGGTGGTGGACCAGTCGCGGGCGGTGGTGTCGCGCAGCATCCGCGGCACGAACGCGTGCCGGTCGAACGCGGCGCGGTTGGCGCGCATCGTGGAGCCCTGCCCGGCGCCGCCCGCGACGTAACCGTAGGGCCCGTCGGTCAGCACGGCGCGCGCCGCGGCCTCGAGCTGCGCGGGGTCGGTCGGGAACCGGGGTACCTCGTCGCCGAGGCCGCGCAGGTAGATCTCGGCGGCGTAGGCGGAGAACGGGACCGTCATGAGGGCAACCTACGGTGGCTGTCCAGGTCGGTGTTGAGTCGGTGGAGCAGCGCCGCGAGGGTGTCGCCGTCCTCGGTCGACCAGCCCGCGAGCACCTCGCCCAGCCGCGCGGCGCGCCCGCCCCGCACGCGCGCGACCTGCGCGTCGCCCGCCGGCGTCAGCGCCACGCGCATCGCCCGCCCCTCCGGCTCGGTCTCCACCAGCCCTGCCCCGGAGAGCCGGGAGACGCGGCGGCTCGCCGTGGCCTTGGTGAGCCCGAGCCGCGCGGTCAGGGTCGTGAGGTCCTGCGGTCCGTGCTCGTCGAGCAGGGCGAGCACGGAGTAGGTGAACCGGTCGACCGCCGGGTCGCTGCCGTACCCCGCCGCCCACACGTCCTCCATGCTGCGGCGCAGCAGGACGGTGACCTCGCGCTCGACGCGGGACAGGACGGCGCTGCCGGGGACGATCGGGACGCGATCAGGACCGGACGGCACGAACGCATTCTAGGTCGCGTTCCGGGGCGATCACCGGGCGTCGGAATGCGCACGGGCCCGTGCGGCGTTGGGAGGAGTCATGGGTCTCACCCGCTCCGCCGGACCGTTGTCCCCCCGCGCCCCGCAGACCGTCAACTACGCGATCGACGGGCCCGCGCACAAACTGCTGATGCACCCGTTCCCGCGCCGGGTGCGCGCCGAGTTCGCCGGTCGGACCGTGCTCGACACCGTCGCCGGGGTCCTGCTGCACGAGACCGCGCTGCTCCCCCGGCTCTACGTGCCCGAGGCCGACCTCGACACATCGGCGTTCGTGCCGTCGGAGCTAGCCACGCACTGCCCGTTCAAGGGTGACGCCACCTACCGCACGCTGCGGATCGGCGACCGCGAGGTGCCCGACGCGCTGTGGACGTACCCCGAGCCGGTGCCCGGCGCGCCCTGGCTCACCGGCCTGTCGTCGCTCTACTGGGAGGCCGCCGACGCCTGGTACGACGAGGACGAGCAGGTGTTCGGCCACCTCACCGACCCGTTCACCCGCATCGACGTCCGCCCGACGAGCCGGCACGTGCAGGTCTTCGCGGGCGACGAGCTGGTGGCGGAGTCGCACGCGCCGCTGCGCCTGGACGAGACCGGGCTGCCCACCCGCTGGTACCTCGCCCCCGGCGACGTCCGCGCGCGGCTGGAGCGGTCGGACACGCACCTGCGCTGCCCCTACAAGGGCGAGTCGAGCTACTGGGACGTGCACCTGGCCGACGGGCGCGTCCTCACCGACGCCGCCTGGGGCTACCCGGACCCGCTGCCGGAGTCGGCGCGCATCGCCGGGCACCACAGCTTCCTGCACGACGACCTGCGCACCGTGGTGGACGGCGCAGAGATCTAGGACTACTCGTCGTCCACCAGCAGCGCCTCCAGCGCCGGCAGGGCCGCGGCCAGGGCGCTGCGCTGGGCCCCGTCGAGGCGGGCGAGGCGGCGGGCGACGAGCGCGGTGCGGGTCGTGCGCACCTCGTTGAGCTTCGTGGCGCCCAGCGCCGAGAGCGTGATGAGCACCCCGCGGGCGTCCTGCGGATCCGGGGCGCGCACGACCAGGCCCTGCTCGTCGAGGGCGGAGAGCACGCGGCTCATCGTGGGGGCGGTGACGGCCTCGCGGCGCGCGAGCTCGGAGAGCCGCAGCGGCCCGGCCGTCTCGACCGTGACCAGCGCCGAGAGCTGCAGCGGCGGGATGGACTCGCGCCCGTCGATCCGGATGCGGCGGTGCAGCCGGCCGACGGCCAGGCGCAGGTGGGCGGCGAGCTCGGTGAGCTCGCTGTCGCCGTCGAGGTCCTCCTCGAGCACAGTGGTGTCGGTCCGGTCAGAACGGGCGTCCATCCCGGCATCGTGCCAGCTCAGACCTTCCGCAGTCGCACCCCGGTGACGCTGTGGTCGGCGCCCTTGCGCAGCACCAGGCTGGCGCGTCCGCGGGTGGGCAGGATGTTGTGCTCCAGGTTGGGCCCGTTGATCTCCGCCCAGATCGTCTCCGCCCGCGCGACGGCCCCGGCCTCGTCGAGCGCGGCGTAGCGGCGGAAGTAGGACTCGGGGTCGCGGAACGCCGTCTCGCGCAGCCGCAGGAAGCGGTCGACGTACCAGCGGCGGATGTCGTCGGTGGCGGCGTCGACGTAGACGGAGAAGTCGATGAAGTCGCTGACGGCCAGCGCCGCCCGCCCGGGCAGCGACGACGCGGGGGCCAGCACGTTGAGGCCCTCCAGCAGCAGGATGTCGGGCCGGTGCACCGTGAGCTTCTCGCCGCCGACGATGTCGTAGACGAGGTGGGAGTAGACCGGGGCGGTCACCTCGGCGCGCCCGGCCTTGACCTCGGTGACGAACCGCAGCAGCGCGCGGCGGTCGTAGCTCTCCGGGAAGCCCTTGCGGGCCATGAGGCCGCGGCGGTCGAGCTCGGCGTTGGGGTGCAGGAACCCGTCGGTCGTGACGAGCTCCACGCGCGGGTGCTGGGGCCAGCGCGCGAGCAGCAGCTTGAGCAGACGCGCGGTCGTCGACTTGCCCACCGACACCGAGCCCGCCACCCCGATGACGAACGGCGTGCGGACGCTCTGCGCCCCCAGGAACGTGCGGTAGGCGCGGTAGAGGCGCCCGCCCTCCTGCACGTGCAGGGTCAGCAGGCGCGAGAGCGGCAGGTAGACCTCGCGGACCTCGTCGAGGTCGACCTCGTCACCGAGGCTGCGGACCGTGTCGAGCTCGGCGGCCGTCAGCGGCAGCGGCGTCGCCTCGCCGAGCTTCGCCCACGAGGCCCGGTCGAAGTCGACGAACGGCGAGGACGTCTCGCGCGCCACGCTGCGTCCGTTCATGACCCGACAACCTAGATCGCGGCGGGCCCCGTGGCAGGCGGGGGTGACGTGCGGCTCATCCGCTGTCGGACCCGCTGGGCAGGATGGGCGCATGGAGCTGACCCGTGAGCAGGTGCTCGCCCACCGGCTGCACCGGCACGACCTCGTCGACCGGGCGGCCTCGCCCGGGCCGTCGCGCTGCTCGACCTCGGCGTGCAGGACACCCCTGCGCTTCTCCTCCACCGCATCCCCCGCCGACCTGGCCGCCGTCCTCGGCACGACCCGCACCGCGCTGCGCCCCGACGCACCCGCCGACCTCGTGCCCGTCACCGTCGACGGCCGCGTCGCGGCGGTCGAGCCCGACGTGCTGGAGGAGGTCCGGGCGGCGGTGCCGGCGCCGGTCGTGCGGCTGCTGCCGCCGTCGGACCCGTGGCTGCAGGCCCGCGACCGCGAGGTCGTCGTGCCCGACCCGGCGCTGCGCAAGCGCATCTGGACCGCGCTCGGCGGGCCCGGCGTCGTGCTGTCGGGCGTCGACGTGGTGGGGCTGTGGCGCGCGAAGCAGCGCGGGAGGCGCCTCGAGGTGACCGTGCAGGGCGAGGCACCCGACGGCATCGAGGAGGAGACGCGGCGGCTGGCGGTCGTGCGGGGCGCGGACGGCGTCGCGGTCAGCCGCGTCTGAGGTCCGCGCCTACACTGGCCGCGACCGAGCACCGAGGAGTTCGTCCGTGCGCACCGCACGCCCGGCCGAGCCGGGCTGCACCACCCTGCCCCTCCGCCGCACGACGGCCGTGCGCCCATGACGGTCCTGCTCTCCGTCCTGGGCCTCGTCGGCGTGGCCGTGCTGACGATGGGCACGTTCGTCGCCGTGGCGTCGGAGTTCTCGCTGACCGCCCTGGAGCGCAGCCAGGTCGACGCGCACGTCGCCGAGGTCGACGACGCCCGCGCCCGCACCGTGCAGCGCGCCCACCGCGACCTGTCGTTCCAGCTCTCGGGCAGCCAGCTGCTCATCACCGTCACCACGCTGGTCACCGGCTACATCGCCGAGCCCGCGATCGCGTCGCTGTTCCGGCCCGCGCTCGACGCCGTCGGGCTGGCCGAGACGGCCGCCGCCACCACGGCGACGATCCTGTCGCTGCTGGTCGCGACCACCCTGTCGATGGTGTTCGGCGAGCTCGTCCCCAAGAACCTGGCGATCGCCAACCCCCTGCGCACCGCGCGCAACGTGGTGTGGCTGCAGAGCGCCTTCGCCCACGCCTTCCGCTGGCTGATCACCGCGCTCAACAGCGCCGCCAACGCCGTGGTCCGGCGCCTGGGCGTGGAGCCCGCGGAGGAGCTGCGCTCGGCGCGCTCGCCGCGCGAGCTGTCGTCGCTGGTGCGGTCGAGCGCGGAGAGCGGCACTCTCGACGCCGGCACGGCCACCCTGCTCGACCGCTCCCTGCGCTTCACCGACCGCGTCGCGGAGGACCTGATGACCCCGCGCGTGCGGATGGCGTCGCTCTCGGCCGACGACACGCTCTCCGACCTCGTCGCCCTCGCCCGCCGCACCGGGTTCTCCCGGTTCCCCGTGGACGCGGGCGACCCCGACGTCGTGCTCGGGGTGGTGCACGTCAAGCAGGCGTTCGGCGCCCCCGACCGGCAGGCCCCGGTGCGCGACCTGGTGCAGACCGTCCCCACCGTCCCCGGCTCCCTCGACGGCGACGCGCTGCTCACCTCGCTGCGCGGGTCGGGGCTGCAGATGGCGCTGGTCGTCGACGAGTACGGCGGCACGGCCGGCATCGTCACGCTCGAGGACCTCATCGAGGAGATCGTCGGCGACGTCCACGACGAGCACGACAGCGGCGAGCGCGACCGCGTCCAGTCCCTCGTCGACGGCGGCTGGCTCGTGTCCGGGCTGCTGCGCGCCGACGAGGTGGCCGACGCCACCGGGTTCGCGATGCCCGACGGCCCCTACGAGACGCTCGCCGGGCTGGTGCTGGCCCAGCTCGGGCGACTGCCCGACGTCGGCGACGAGCTCGTCGTCGCCGGGCGGCGGTTCACCGTGACCCGCCGCGACCGCAACCGGGTCGCCGAGCTGCGGATGCACCCGCCGCCGCCCGAGTCGTCCCACCCGCTCCCCGAGGAGGCCGTCCGTGGGTAGCGACGTCCTCGCCCTGGTCGCGGCCGTGCTGCTGCTGGCCGGCAACGCGTTCTTCGTCGGCGCGGAGTTCGCGCTGGTCTCCGCCCGGCGCGACCGCCTGGAGTCGATGGCCGACTCCGGCCAGGCGGCCGCGGGCGTCGTGCTGCGCGCGCACGCCGACCTGTCCCGGATGCTCGCCGCCTCCCAGCTGGGCATCACGATCTGCTCGCTGCTGCTGGGCCGCCTCGGCGAGCCCGCGGTGGCGCACCTCATCGAGGCGCCGCTCGCACTCGTCGGGCTGCCCGAGGCGGTGCTGCACCCGATCGCGTTCGCGGTGTCGCTGGCCGTCGTCGTGGTCGCGCACATGGTGCTGGGCGAGATGGTGCCCAAGAACATCGCCATCGCCGGGCCCGAGGCCGCCGCGATCGTCCTGGTGCCGCCGTTCCTGGTGTTCACCACCGCGGCCCGCCCGCTGATCGCGTTCTTCAACTTCCTCGCCAACGGGGTCCTGCGCCTGGTCGGGGTCGAGCCGCGCGACGAGCTGGAGGCCGCTTTCACCTCCGGCGAGCTGGCCGACCTCATCACCGAGTCGCGCCGCGAGGGCCTGCTCGACGACGAGGAGACCAGCCGCCTCGCCCGCACGCTGCGCTCGGCCCAGGCCACCGTGGCCGATGTCGTCATCGCCACCGGCGACCTGGTGACGCTGGGCCCGCGCCCGGTCGTCGGCGACGTCGCCCGCGAGGTGGCCCGCACCGGCTACTCCCGGTTCCCGCTGCGCGCCACCGACGGCCGGCTCACCGGCTACCTGCACGTCAAGGACATCCTCGACCTCGCCGACGACGAGGACGCGGCCGTGCCGCCCGCCCGGATCCGGGCGCTGCCCGAGGTGCCGGTCGGGGCGCGGCTGGACGACGCGCTGGCCGTGCTGCGGCGCCACCGCGCCCACCTGGGCCGGGCCGTCGGGCCGGGCGGCTCCACGGTCGGCCTGGTGACGATGGAGGACCTCATCGAGCGGTACGTGGGCGACGTCCGCGACGCCACCCACGCCCCCGACGGTCAGGTCCGGCCCACGTAGATCACGTTCTGCGGGCGGGGCGCGCGATCGCCATCGGCGCGAACGGGTGGTCGAGGTTGCCGGCCGACGCCGGCGGCGAAGTTCGTGTCGACCATGACGAACACGCCGCCCGGGGCCAGCGCGTCGCGGGTCGCGCGCAGCACGTCCTCGGGCCGCTGCTGCTCGTGGATCGCGTCGACGGCGGTGATGACTACGTCGTCGGCCCGCTCCGGGGCGAGGTCCACCGCGTCGGCGACGACGAGCGCGACGTTCGCGAGGCCATCGCCGTCGCGGAAGCAGCGCTCGAGCTGCGGCGACACCGCGTCGAGCCGCTGCAGCAGTCCCGCCGACGGGCCGATGTTCGTGGCGCGCGGCCCGCACAGGAACAGCGCGCGCCTCGGGCAGCACGAACCGCCCGTCGAGCCCGGCCCGCCCGGCCAGCTCGGCGCTGGTGGCCGGGCCGGTCGCGGCGGCGTCGAACAGGCCGCTGCATCCAGCGCGCCATCCTGGCCCCGGTAGCGTCGTCGCGGTGCGGGTCCTCGACGAACGGACGTGGCGCGGGCTGGCCGCCGCGCATCGTGCCCGGGTCGGCACCTGGACCGGCCCGCACCGCGAGCGGCGCCGCCGCGGTGAGGCGCACCCCGTCCTGGACTTCCTGTTCACCTACTACTCGCTGCGTCCCGCGCGGCTCGAGCAGTGGGAGCCCGGGCTGGGCGTCGCCCTGCGCGGCGGGCAGGAGCGCCCCGGGTGGGTCCGCGACGGCGACGCCGTGCACCTCGACCCGTCGGCGCTGCCCGGTCGGCTGCGCGGCACCACGGAGTTCGTCCGCGCCCTGCTCGACGCCACCGCCTCCCGCCCCGCCCGCCTGGGCTGCTTCGGCCTGCACGAGTGGGCGATGGTGTACCGCACCGACGCGCCCCGCCACGGCGCCGTGCCGCTGCGGCTGGGGCCGGCCGGCACCGACGCCGTGGTCGAGTCGCTGCCCGTGCACTGCACCCACCACGACGCGTTCCGCTTCTTCGCCGACGCCTCCCGCCCCCGCAACGCCCTGACCCCGACCCGCGAGGACCAGGTCGCGAACGAGCAGCCCGGCTGCCTGCACGCGACCATGGACCTCTACAAGTGGGCCTACAAGCTCTCCCCCGCCACACCGTCGGACCTGCTGGCCGACTGCTTCGCGCTCGCCGTCGACGTCCGCGAGCTCGACATGCGGGCGAGCCCGTACGACCTCGCGGACCTCGGCTACCCGCCCGTCCGCATCGAGACGCCGGCCGGCCGCGCCGAGTACGCCCGCGCCCAGGCCGGGTTCGCCGACCGGGCCGCTCCCCTGCGCCGGCGGCTGATCGCCGTGTGCGACGCGGTCACGGCCGCCTGCCCCGCCCTTCCCGCGCGCTGAACCTGCTCCCGCGAGCCTCGGGGGCCTCGCGGGAGCAGGAAACCCTCGCGGCAGACGGGAACGCGCGCGGGACGGCGGCCATGCGAGTGTTCCGGCCAGTTTCTGCAGGTCAACGAAAGATCGACGGTCCGAAGCGTCAATGATCGATTGACATGGAAGGAAAAGACTACGGGCCGGGCCCTGAACTGGGGGGCAGGCCACGTATCACTCCAGGTCCGAGGCCTCGCTGGAGGCGTGATGATCGCGGGACGTGGTTCGTGGCTGCCGCCGGTGACATCGACGCACCACTTCCGACGATCGTGCGAACCTCTGCTGCTCCTCCCCCGCCGCACCTCACGGCTGTCGGGGCGACCGTGAGGTGCGACCGGCGGCGATCAAGGCCGGATGGTGCGCCGCGGCCGGCGATCACCGCTCACCGCAGCCCCGGGTCGGCCGTCGACGCAACCGTGCACGTCAACCAGGACCGGCCCGCCCCGCACCAACCGCCCTTGATCGCCGGAAATGCACCGCCAGGGTCGTCGCAGGGACGGTGGCGGTGCGGTTTCGGTGATCACGGCCGCGGTGATCGCTGCCCGTCGCACCACACATTTGTGGGGACGACCGTCAGGTGCGGTCAACGACGATCAAGGGCGGGATGGTGTGCGTTCGAGTGCCCTCCACCCCGACAGCATCCGGTGCGTCACCGAATCATTGACTTGTGGCCAGGAGAAGAGCCCTCCCCCACAGGCCGCGGAGGAGGGCTCGACGAGCTAGGAGTAGGCCTCGACCGGCGGGCACGAGCAGACCAGGTTGCGGTCGCCGTGCGCCCCGTCGATCCGCCGGACCGGGGGCCACACCTTGCGGTCGTGGACGCCCGGGGTCGCGCCGGTCGGATAGGCCGCGAGCTCGCGGGGGTAGGGGTGGTCCCACTTGTCGACCAGGCACGCCGCGGTGTGCGGGGCCCCGCGCAGCGGGTTGTCCTCCACGGGCCATTCCCCCGCTGCGACGCGGTCGATCTCGGCCCGGATGCCGATCATGGCGTCGACGAACCGGTCGATCTCGGCGAGGTCCTCGCTCTCGGTGGGCTCCACCATGAGCGTGCCGGCCACCGGGAACGACATGGTCGGGGCGTGCAGGCCGTAGTCGGCGAGCCGCTTGGCCACGTCGTCGACCGTCACGCCGGTGTCCTTCGTGATCCCCCGCAGGTCGAGGATGCACTCGTGGGCGACCTGCCCGTCGGCGCCCGCGTACAGCACCGGGTAGTGCTCCCCCAGGCGCGCGGCGACGTAGTTGGCCGCGGCCACGGCGGTCAGCGTCGCGCGGCGCAGGCCGTCGACGCCCATCAGGCGGACGTAGGCCCACGAGATCGGCAGGACGCCGGGGCTGCCGTGGTGCGCGGCGGACACCGGGCCGACGCGGTGCCCGTCCTTTCCGGCCCGGCCCGGCAGGAACGGCGCCAGGTGCTCGGCCACGGCCACCGGGCCGACGCCGGGGCCGCCACCGCCGTGCGGGATGCAGAACGTCTTGTGCAGGTTGAGGTGGCTGACGTCGCCGCCGAACGCGCCGGGCCGGGCCACCCCGACGAGCGCGTTGAGGTTGGCGCCGTCGACGTAGACCTGGCCGCCGGCCTCGTGCACGGCGTCGCAGACGTCGCGGACCGCGGCCTCGTACACCCCGTGCGTCGACGGGTAGGTGATCATCAGCGCGGCGAGGGCGTCGCGGTGCTCGGCGATCTTCGCGCGCAGGTCGTCGAGGTCGACGTCGCCGGTGGGGGCGGTGGCGACGACGACCACCCGCATCCCCGCCATGACGGCCGACGCCGCGTTGGTGCCGTGGGCGCTGGCCGGGATGAGGCAGACGTCGCGGTGGTCGTCGCCGCGGGAGCGGTGGTAGGCCGCGATGGCGAGCAGGCCCGCGAACTCGCCCTGGCTGCCCGCGTTGGGCTGCAGCGACACCGCGGCGTAGCCGGTGAGCTCGGCGAGCCAGCGCTCCAGGTCGGCGATCAGCTCGAGCGTGCCCTCGGCGTCGGCGGCCGGCGCGAACGGGTGCAGGTCGGCGAAGCCGGGCCAGGTGATCGGCTCCATCTCCGCGGTCGCGTTGAGCTTCATCGTGCAGGAGCCCAGCGGGATCATCGTGCGGTCCAGCGCGAGGTCGGCGTCGGCGAGGCGGCGCAGCCAGCGCATCAGCGAGGTCTCGCTGCGGTGGGAGTGGAACACCGGGTGCGTGAGGTACTCGCTGGTGCGTGCCAGGTCGGCGGGCAGGGCGTCGGCCGTGGTCCCGTCGAGGTCCTCCACCGAGGCGGTGACGCCGAACGCGGCCCACACCGTCTCCAGGTGCGCGCGCGTGGTCACCTCGGAGGTGGCGACGCCGAGCGTGTCGGGGTCGACCCGGCGCAGCGCCACGCCGGCCTCGTGCGCGGCCGTGGCGATCTCGTCGGCGCGGCCCGCCACGCGGGCGGTGACGGTGTCGAAGAACGCGTCGTGGACGACGTCGACGCCGCCCGCGCGCAGCCCGGCCGCCAGCACCGCGGCCATCCGGTGCGTGCGCTGCGCGATGCGGCGCAGCCCGTCGGGCCCGTGGTAGACGGCGTAGCAGGCCGCGACGACGGCGAGGAGCACCTGCGCGGTGCAGATGTTGGAGGTCGCCTTCTCGCGGCGGATGTGCTGCTCGCGGGTCTGCAGCGCCAGGCGCAGCGCGGGGTTGCCGTCGGCGTCGCGCGACATCCCGACGAGCCGGCCCGGGAGCTGGCGCGCCAGCTTCTGCCCGACCGACAGGAACGCCGCGTGCGGGCCGCCGTAGGCCATCGGCACGCCGAAGCGCTGCGTGGTGCCGACGACGGCGTCGGCCCCGAGCTCGCCGGGCGGGGTGAGCAGGGTGAGGGCGAGCAGGTCGGTGGCCACGGCCACCAGCGCGCCGCGCTCGTGCGCCGCGGCGATCAGCGCGGACGGGTCGCGCACCGCACCGGAGGCGCCCGGGTAGGCCAGCAGCACGCCGAACGCGTCACCCTCGGGGAGGCCGTCGGTGAGGTCGGCGACGACGAGCTCGATGCCCAGCGGCTCGGCCCGGGTGCGCAGGACGTCGACGGTCTGCGGGAGCGTGTCGGCGTCGACGACGAACCGGGGCGACGGGGCCCTGCCCGCGCGGCGCAGCAGCGTCATCGCCTCGGCAGCGGCGGTTGCCTCGTCGAGCAGCGACGCGCCCGCGACCGGCAGCCCGGTGAGGTCGGCGACGGCGGTCTGGAACGTCAGCAGCGCCTCGAGCCTGCCCTGGCTGATCTCGGGCTGGTAGGGCGTGTACGCCGTGTACCAGGACGGGTTCTCCAGCACGTGGCGGCGGATCACCGGCGGCGTGATCGTGCCCGAGTAGCCCAGGCCGATCATCGGGACGGTCACGGTGTTGCGCGCGGCCAGCGCCCGCAGCTCGGCGAGCACCTCGGTCTCGGACCCGGCCGGGGGCAGCGTCGAGGGCACCGGCCCGGTGTCGCGGATCGGGTCGGGCACCGCGCGGGCGGCGAGCTCGTCGAGCGAGGAGACGCCGACGGCGGCCAGCATCGTGTCGAGCTCGGACGGGCGGGGGCCGATGTGCCGGTCGGCGAACGGGACGCCGCTCTCCAGCTCGGCCAGGCTCGGCTGCGTGGGGCGGTCGGTGCTCACGTGCGGACCTCCGGGACGGGGCGGGCGGGGCAGGACGGATCCGTCCTCCCCCTCTGTCACCACCCGAAGGCACCTGAGAGATTCACCGGCGGCGCTCGTCGTGAGCGCCGGGCTTTCCCCGTCGGTGGACCGCCCGTGCGGGCGCGGTCGCTTTCCAGAGGCGTCTCACCGGCGCGGTCCTGGGTGCCTGAGAGGTTCCGGGGAGGAGTTGCTCCTTCGGCGTCCGGCTCGGCGACCGGACTCTCCCGCGCTGGTTCGGCGACTGCCCCGCCCACTGTAGGGGACCTGCGGGCCGATCGCCGTACTCCTACGGACGCGACGGCGGTCACCCGGCCGCCAGGATCCCCCCATGACCTCGACCCCGCCGCCCGTCTCGCCCACGACCGCCGCCTTCCACGTCCAGGCGGTCCTGTCCTTCGCGGTCTCGCTCTCCGCGGTCGCCGTCGCCGTGATCTTCCTGCCGGCCGACGGCTGGGTCCGCGCGTTCCTCGGCCTCGGCATCCTCTACGTCACGACCTCGGCCTTCACGCTCGCGAAGACGATCCGCGACCGCCAGGACGTGAGCACGGTCGTCACCCGCGTCGACCAGGCGCGCATGGACAAGCTCCTCGCTGAGCACGACCCGTTCGCGGTGCGCTGACCCGCGAGGGGCCGCCACCAGGGGTCGCGTCCAGGGAAGGTGCGCTCAGGAGATGGCGCGGCGCGAGCGCCGGCGCGACAGCTCGTCCTCGGGCGTCTCGTCGACGCTGCCGCCGTCGGCGCGCTCGACCGGGAAGTCCTTGATGGAGCCGCTGATCTCGCGCATGGCCCCGGACACCGCGATGCCGAAGACGCCCTGCCCGCCCTGGAGCAGGTCGACGACCTCCTCGGGCGAGCTGCACTCGTAGACGGTGGTGCCGTCGGAGAACAGCGTGATGCCGGCCAGGTCGCGGATGCCGCGGCGGCGCAGGTGCTCCACTGCGACGCGGATGTTCTGCAGCGACACCCCGGCGTCGAGCAGGCGCTTGACGACCTTGAGGACCAGCACGTCCTTGAACGAGTACAGCCGCTGGGAGCCGGAACCGGCCGCTCCGCGGATCGAGGGCATGACCAGACCCGTGCGCGCCCAGTAGTCGAGCTGCCGGTAGGTGATGCCGACGACCTGGCACGCGGTGGGGCCGCGGAACCCGACGAGCTGGTCGGGCAGGCCGTCGAGGCCCGCGCCCAGCAACGGGTCCGGGAAGAGCTCACCCTGCTCCGGGTCGACCGACGGTGGGTTGTCCACCGAGCTCCCTCCCGCCGGGGTCCCCGAGCGGGACCCGATCTCGGAGCTGACCGTAAGCGGGACGACGCTCCGGGTCAACGCGGCGCGCCGGGGCGCGTCACCCGACAGCGGGCGAGTCGGACGGCACGATACCGGACCGGCCCAACGCCGGCATCCCGGAGCAGGGCCGGACAGGGCCCGGCCGACCGGCCCCGGTGGGCCGGCCGCGGTGGGCCGGCCGCGACTCAGGGCTGGGCGCCCCGGAAGTCCTCGGGCGAGATGGAGTCGAGGAACTCGCGGAACTTCTCGACCTCGTCCTCCTGCTCGTCGGGGATCACGAGGCCCGCCTCGGCGAGCACACTCTCCTCGGCGTGGATCGGCACGCCGATCCGCAGGGCCAGCGCCACCGAGTCGCTCGGCCGCGCGGACACCGTGATGCCGCCGTCGAAGATCAGCTCGGCGTAGAACGTGCCCTCCTGCAGGTCCGTGATCCGCACCTGCTCGAGCCTTCGCCCGAGCGAGGAGATCACGTCCTTGAGGAGGTCGTGGGTCAACGGCCTGGCCGGCTTGACCCCCTGCTGCTCCAGGGCGATGGCCGTGGCCTCCACCGAGCCGATCCAGATCGGCAGGTAGCGGTCGCCGCTCGTCTCCCGCAACAGGAGGATGGGCTGGTTCGCCGGGAGTTCGACACGGACTCCCACGACGCGCATCTCGCTCATGCGCTCTCCTCCTCCTGGGTCGTGCTGCGGTGTCGGGGCGCTCCGGTCCTGCGACCGGGCCACCCCGTGTCCGACACCCTCGACGCTACACGGGCGGCCCGCCCGGCGCCCGCCTCCGGACGGGCGGCGAGCCGCGTCGGACGCGTCACTCGCCGGGCTGCGCCGGTCCGGTGAGGAAGACGAGGCGGAACTTGCCGATCTGCACCTCGTCACCGTTGGCGAGCACCGCGGTGTCCACCGGCTCGCGGTTGACGTAGGTGCCGTTGAGGCTGCCCACGTCGACGACGACGAACTCCCCCGCGTCGCGGCGGAACTCCGCGTGGCGCCGGGAGACGGTGACGTCGTCGAGGAAGATGTCGCTGTCCGGGTGCCGGCCCGCGCTCGTGGAGACGCGGTCGAGCAGGAACCGGGAACCGGCGTTCGGGCCGCGCTTGACGACCAGCAGGGCGGCGCCCGCGGGGAGCGCGTCGACCCCGGAGACCGGCTGGTCCTGGGCAGGCGGCTCGGCGTCGGCGAGGAAGTCGGCGCGGAAGACCGAGGTGGTCTCCGGTGCGCGCTCCGGCGGTACGCCTGGCCCGTCGTTCGTGGTCACGTCGGGGTCTCCTCCTGCGGTGGTGGGGCGGTGGATGGTGGGCTGGAACCTACCGTGCCCGACGGGCACGCGAGGGGTCAGGCGCCCGTCAGATCGGCGTAGGCCCCGGCGTCGAGGAGGGCGTCCAGACCGCCGTCGGCGACGCGCAGCTCGAGCATCCACCCGGCTTCGTACGGACCGGTGTTGACGAGCTCCGGATTGTCGGCGAGGGCGTCGTTGACGGACACGACCTCACCGGCCAGGGGCGAGTAGATGTCGGAGACCGACTTCGTCGACTCGACCTCGCCGATCGAGGCGCCGGCCGCCACGGAGGCGCCGACGTCGGGCAGCTGGACGAAGACGACGTCGCCGAGCTGGTTCTGCGCGTGGTCGGTGATACCGATCCGGACGACGCCGTCGCCCAGGTCGCGCACCCACTCGTGCGCCTCGGTGTACCGCAGATCGTCGGGAATCACGCGGGGAGCCTAGTGGGGGACGGAAGGGCCGACGGAGGAGGCCCGGGGCGGGTGGGACTAGTCGGGGGACGGAACGGCCGACGGAGGAGGCCCGGGGTGGGCAGGGCCAGTACGGAGGGCCAGGACGAACTGGGCGAGGTACAGCGACCCGGACCAGAGGTACAACGCGGTGCCCCAGACGGCGAACGCGAGGCCCAGCGGGAGCGCGACCGCACCCCAGGCACCGTCGGCCTGGCCGAGCAGCAGCAGGGGGAAAGCGTAGAGCAGCAGGAACGTGGCCGCCTTGCCCAGGTAGGTGACGACGAACGGCCCGTAGCCGCGCCCGCGCAGCACCAGCACGCACACCCCGAGCACGAGGTCGCGGGCCACGAGCAGCCCGACGAACCACCACGGCACGATCCCCCGCGCCCCCAGGCCGAGCAGCGCGGCGAGGATGTAGAGGCGGTCGACGGCCGGGTCGAGCAGCGCGCCCAGGCGCGAGTACTGGCCCAGCAGCCGCGCGAGCTTCCCGTCGAGCCAGTCGGTGAACCCGCCGACGGCGAGCACGAGCACCGCCCAGCCGTCGCCCCAGCCCGGGGCGCCGTCGGCGCCCGGGGAGAGCAGCAGCCACAGGAACAGCGGCACCCCGGCCAGCCGGAACAGGCTGAGCAGGTTGGGGACCGTCAGGACGCGGTCGGCGGGCGGGGCGGACACGCCCGCAGGGTAGGGCCGGGGAGTGCGCCGGGGCGAACCGTTGTGCACGATGTGGCGCATGGACACCGCCGCCCTCAAGGCCATGCAGGCTCCGCTCAAGGCCCGGTACGCCGACGACCCCGCGGCCGCGCTCGTCACGCTGAAGGCCGAGGGCGAGCTCGACGGCTCGGGCATCGCCTGCACGGTGCGCACCGCCACCGCGCTGTCGGAGGCCGGCCTGCACCCCGCCACCGGCGGCGACGGCACCCAGCTCTGCTCCGGCGACATGCTGCTGGAGGCGCTCGTGGCCTGCGCCGGGGTGACGATGCGCGCGGTCGCCACCGCGATCGGCATCGAGGTCGCCGGCACCGTGCACGCCGAGGGCGACCTCGACTTCCGCGGCACCCTGGGCGTCGCCAAGGACGCCCCGGTCGGCTTCCGCGACATCCGCCTGAGCTTCGCCCTGCAGACCTCCGCCGACGAGGAGCAGGTCGCCACGCTCATGAAGCTGACCGAGCGCTACTGCGTCGTGCTGCAGACCATCGTCTCCTCGCCGAAGACCGACGTGACGGTGACGACCGCGGCGTGAGCGGACACGAGGAGCGCACCAGCGGGGCCACCGCGCTCCTGCGCACGCTGCACGGCAGCGGTGTCGACGTCTGCTTCGCCAACCCCGGCACGTCGGAGATGCACTTCGTCGCCGCGCTGGACGGGGTCCCGGGGATGCGGGCGGTCCTCGCCCTGTTCGAGGGGGTCGCCACCGGCGCCGCCGACGGCTACGCCCGGATGGCCGGCCGCCCCGCGGCCACGCTGCTGCACCTGGGCCCGGGCCTGGGCAACGGGCTGGCGAACCTGCACAACGCGCGGCGGGCGCACACGCCGGTCGTCGCGGTGGTGGGCGACCACGCACTGACCCACGCCCCGCTCGACGCCCCGCTGCAGTCCGACATCGCCGCGATCGCGGGCAGCGTCTCGGGGTGGGTGCGCCACAGCGCGTCCACCGCCGACGTGGGCGCCGACGCCGTGGCCGCCGCCCACCGCGGGCAGGTCGCCACGCTCGTGCTGCCCGCCGACGTCAGCTGGGGCTCGGGCGGGCGGGTCGCGCCGCCCGCGGCCGTGGCCGACCGGCCCGTCGCCGATCCCGGGACGCTGCGCGCCGCGGCCGACGCCCTGGCGTCCGGCGAGCCCGCCGTCCTGCTGATCGGCGGCGACGCCACCCGCGCCGACGGTCTCGCCGCCGCGAACCGCGTCGCCGCGGCCACCGGCGCCCGTCTGCTCGCCGAGACGTTCCCGGCGCGCCTGGAGCGCGGCGCGGGCGTGGCCCCGGTCGGGCGCCTGGCCTACCTCGGCGACGCCGCACGCCACCAGATCGGCGCGGCCCGCCATGTCGTGCTGGTGGGCACCCGCTCCCCCGTCGCCTTCTTCGGCTACCCCGGCAAGGACGGCGACCTCGTGCCCGACGGGCGCACCGTGCACGCCGTCGTCGACGGGACGGGCGCGGCCACGGCCGCGCTGGAGGAGCTCGCCGACCTGCTCGCCCCCGGCACCACCGCCGCCACCGCCGCGGCCGCGCGCCCGGATATGCCCACCGGCGAGCTGACGGTGGCGAGCGCGTCGGCCGTGGTCGGTGCGCTGCTTCCCGAGGGCGCGATCGTCGTCGACGAGGCGATCACGTCCGGGCTCGGCCTGCCCGACGCCACGGCGGGCGCTCCGCGCCACGACTGGCTCACCCTCACCGGCGGCGCCATCGGCTACGGACTCCCCGCCGCCACCGGCGCGGCCGTGGCCTGCCCGGACCGGCCGGTGTGGTGCCTGCAGGCCGACGGCAGCGCGATGTACACGATCTCCGCGCTGTGGACGCACGCCCGCGAGGGGCTCGACGTCACCACGGTCGTCTACCACAACAGCGCCTACGCGATCCTGCGCATGGAGCTGGCGGCGGTCGGCGCCACGGGCGGCCCGGTCGCGGCGGGGCTGTTCGACCTCGGCCGTCCCGAGCTCGACTTCACCGCGATCGCCCGCGGCATGGGCGTGCCCGCCGTCCGGGCGACCACGGCCGACGAGCTCGCCGACGCGCTGCGGCGCGCGGCGGCCGAGCCGGGGCCGCACCTCGTGGAGGCGATGGTGCCCGCGCTCGTCTGACCCTCGCGGCGCCGGCGACGCAACCGATCCGCCTGAGCCTGCGTCACCGGATGCACGTGCAGATGCCCGGTCCCGCTGCACGTGCAGACTGCTCCGAACGGCTCCGCCGGGTGATGGCCCAGGTCACGCCCGTCACGGGCGGGCCACCGCTCGTCGCGGCCGACGTGCCCTTCACCGCTCGGCGACCGGCCCTCCCCCGGGCCCGTCCGGGGCCCCGGACGTAGAGTGGTGGAGGTGTGACGCAGCGGGTCCGGGCGTTCAGGGTCCGAGCGGCGCGCCGCGCCCGAGGTGGCGTTCCCACCCGCACCCGACCCCCCTGGGGGACCGATGACCGCGCTGCAGGACGCGACCTCCGTGTCGCACGCCTGCACGATCCCGGTCAGCGACGAGCAGCTGTGGGAGACCACGGCGGCCTACCTCGCGCAGGGCATCGCGCAGGGCGAGCGCGTCCTCTACTTCGACGGCGGCGGCGCCGGGTCGCTGCTGCAGCGCTTCGACGACGACCGCGTCGCCTACCGCACGGCGCTGCGCAGCGGCCAGTTCTCCATCGTGCCGGCGGAGGTCACCCGCGGCCTGGTGACCGGCGGCGTGAACCAGCTCCTGCAGACCCTCGACCACGTCATCACCGAGTCGGTGGAGCAGGGCTGGCCCTCGGTACGCGTGATGGGCGACGGCAGCCAGGGCCTGGAGCACGACGGCGGCGTGGCGATGCTCGAGTACGAGGCCCGCCTGGACGAGGTGCTCGACGTCCGCCCCGGACGCATGCTCTGCACCTTCGACCGCGGCCGCTACCCCGAGGACCTCATCGAGCGGCTGCGCGCGGTGCACACCACCGAGATCCACGTCCCCGCGATCTACGACGACAGCCTCCTGCGGATCACCGCCACCGGGCCGTCGTCGGCGCGGGTCGCCGGCGAGATCGACCACAGCAACCGGCCGCGGATCCGCCGGGCGCTCGACGCCGCGCTCGACGAGGCCCTGCGGTCGCACTCGTCGTCGGCGGAGATCACGCTCGACCTGGCGTCGCTGCGCTTCCTCGACGTCGCCGCCGCGGTCAGCCTGGTGCACGCCGCCGAGGAGTTCCCCAGCACGCACCGGCTCGTGCTCACCGGGGTGCGCCCGGGCGTGGGGCGCCTGCTCGACCGCTGCGGCGCCCCGTTCGCCGAGCAACTGCGCGTGGAACCCCACGGCCCGGCCGAGGACGACGCGCCCGGGTCCACGACGGACACCGCGCCCGCGGGCGACGTCCCTGTCGCGCAGGACGTCTCGTGAGGATCACCGGCACTCCCGCGAGCGCGGCACCGAAGCTGGTGCACGCCGCGGCCTACCACTCCTCGCGCACCGACCTGCTGGCCCAGCTGGTCCCGCTCGTGGAGCACGCGCTCGTGCGAGACGAGCAGGTGGCGCTGTCGCTGCAGGAGGACACCGAGGCCGCCCTGCGCGCCGAGCTCGGCACGGGCGCGCCGCTGCACGTCCTGGCCCGGCCCGTCGTGGACGGCTCCGGGCAGACCGTGGCGCTGCAACGCGGACGCGAGCTGCGCGAGCTCACCGTGGCGGGGCCGATCACCGTGCTCACCGAGCACCAGCCCGACCTCGACGGCCCCGACGGCAGCTTCTGGACCGAGCTCGACGCGGCCGTCAACATCGCGCTCGCCGAGCTGCCCGTGCGCCTGACCTGCTTCTTCCCCGAGCTGCCGCTGCACCAGTGCGTGCTGGACGGCGCCGCGGAGAACCACCCGCACGTGCTCGTGCACGGTGACCTGCGAGCCAACGCCCGCCACCGTGCGCCGCGCGAGGTCCTCGCCTCGCACCCGGTCGCCCCTCCCCTGCTGCTCGGCGTGCCGGACGTGACGGTGTCGTTCCGGTCGTGGCAGCTGCAGGAGGTCCGGCGCGCGGTGCGCGGGCTCGCCGGTGCCGCGGGCTTCACCGACGACCGCACCGAGGACGTCGTGCTCGCCGTCAACGAGGTCGCCACCAACGCCGTCGAGCACGGCGGCCCCGCCGCGGAGCTGCACGTGTGGGCCACCGGCGGCGGGCTGGTGTGCGAGGTGCACGACACCGGCGCGCTCGCCGACCCGCTGCCCGGGATGGCGTCACCGCACCCGTCGGAGCCCCGGGGGCGCGGCCTGTGGATCGCCCGTCAGCTCTGCGACCTGCTGCACGTCTGGTCGGACGAGCACGGCACCCACGTGCGGGTCCGCGCCGCGCCCTGAGCTATGATGCTCGCGATCGTCACCCGTCCGGCCGCACGTCGCCCGGCAACTGTGACGAAGCAGCCTCTTGGCAAGTGGTCGTCGCCGGAGAACACTTCTCTGCGGACTCGGCGCCATACGGTTGCAGACGGGTCATCATCGGCACCACCACAGACCGGGACAGCCATGCCTTCGGATCAGCGACGATCTCGCACGATGCCGGCCGGAACGACCGTGCCCCACCGGGTCACCGTCCTCGGCTCCTTCACCCTCCACGCGCACCACGCCGCGGTGCCCCTCGGCGCCGACGCGCGCCGCGTGGTCGCCTACCTCGCGGTGCACCCGCGGCCCCAGCGCCGCGCCGCGCTCGCCGTCGACCTGTGGCCGGGCGTCCCGGTCGCGGCCGCGATGCGCCTGCTCGACGACGCCGTGCTCGCGGTCGACGTACCCGGGCTGCTGGTCACCGACGCCGACGGCGCGCTGTCGCTGGCCCCCGACGTCGAGGTCGATCTCGCCGAGGCCATGGCGCTGCTGCGCACGCTGCCCGACGTCCCCGCCGTCGAGGACCCCGACCTGGCGCTGCTCGCCGCCGACATCCTGCCCGGCTGGACGGCCGCGTGGCTGGTCGTCGAGCGCGAGCGGTTCCGCCAGCTCCGCCTGCACGCCACCGAGGAGCGCAGCCTGCGCCTCACCGCCGCCGCCCGGTACGACGAGGCCGTCGCGCTCGCGCAGCAGGCCGTCCACGCCGCCCCCAGCCGCGAGTCCGCGCGCCGCGCCCTCATCGAGGCGCACCTGGCGCAGGGCAACATCGCCGCCGCCGTCGCCGAGTACGACGAGTACCAGGAGCTCCTGCGCTCCAGCGTCGGCGCCGCCCCCGCGTTCGGCCTCGACTCCCTGATGCCGCCCAGCCCGGCGTGGCCCGTCATGCGCTCCCGCTCGGTCATGCCGCGCTCCGCGGTGCAGCTCCCGGGCCTGCGCTCGGTGCGCGCCTCGGGCGCCACGCGCCGCCTGGTCGCGGGCGGATCGGTGCCCGGCACCTTCCGCTAGCACCCTCACCCGGGGTACCGGATCTCGAAGCACACCTCGGTGCCCCCGGGCGAGCACAGCACCTGCACCTGCTGCGCGAGCCGCTCGATCATGAGCAGGCCGCGTCCGCGGTAGCCGGTGACGGTCGGCGCGGTCCGCCAGGTCCCGTGGTCGGCCACGCGCACCACGACCGCCGCGGGCGGCTGGTCGCGCACCTCCACGTCGACCTCGACGGTGCCCTCGTCGTCGGCACCATAGGCGTGCTCGACGCCGTTGGCGACGGCCTCGCCCACAGCGAGCTGCAGGTCCATGGTCACGTCCTCGGGCACCCCGGAGCGCTGCGCCCACCCGGCGATCTGGCGGCGGATGCGTCCGAGCTCGACCGGATCGGCCCGGTGCCGCAGGCGGAGCCGGGGCCTACCGCCCTGGCTCAGGGTGCGACCGTCGTTCACGGTGCACGGATGCCCCGGCCCCCGGTCCGGCAAACCCGCACGGGCCGCGGGTGGCACGACGTGCATCACAGCGGGTGTGTCACGAGCGCTCCGTACGGGTACACGTCGCCATGCACGGACCAGAGGACGACGTCCCCAACGACCCCGCCCTCGCGAACGCCCGCGAGGCCGGCGGTCGCGAGAACGACTCGAACGAGCCCGAGGAGACCCCGGACACCACCAGCACGACGGGGACGGGCCCCAACCAGGAGTTCGTCGGCCGCGTGGCCGGCGACGACCCCGCGTACGCGGAGGAGACCGGCGCCGAGAGGCGGGCGCAGTGAGCCGCCGCGGGGACGGGAACGAGCTGAGCCCGCTCGGCAAGATCGCCTACAAGCCGTTCGGGCTGGTGTTCGGCGTGCTGGGCGGCATGATCGCGAGCTGGGTGTTCGGTCTGGTGTGGAAGCGGGTGTCCGACGAGGACGGGACCCCGCAGCCGCTCTCGGACGACTACAGCACCCGCGAGGTGCTGCTGGCCGCCACGATCCAGGGCGCGGTCTTCGGCCTCATCAAGACCGCGGTCGACCGCTACGGCATGAAGGGCGTGCGGCGCTTCCTCGACGCGCCGGCGCGTCGAGCGGAGGTGTAGGCGGTGCCCCCCGAGAAGGTTCCTTCGGGCGAGGAGGCCCTGCCGAGCACGGTCGAGCGCTCCGACGCCAAGGCCGAGCGGACGTGGGAGAAGACCTACGAGTCCGCGATGGAGACCTACGACGGCGACGGCGCCCGCGCCCGCCGCACGGCGTTCGCGGCGCTGAAGCACACCCACGAGAAGGTAGGCGACCACTGGGAGCCCAAGGACGAGTACGGCCCGTCCGACGAGCAGGCCGAGCGCGGCGGCGCCGACACCGACCTGCCCACGGCCGGTGGCGTCGACGCCAACGCCACCAAGGACCACCTGCTCGGGCTGGCCCGGCGCCTCGACGTGCCCGGCCGCTCGTCGATGAACAAGGACGAGCTGGTGGAGGCGGTGCGCAAGGCCGGCGAGCGCGAGACGGCCAAGGCGCGCAAGAAGGACTGACCGATCGCAGGAGGGCCGGTGCGCCGTGGCGCACCGGTCCTCCGTCGTGCTCGCTCAGCCGCGGTGGAAGTCCGGCGGCCGCTTCTCGGTGAACGCGGCGAGCCCCTCCGCGCCCTCCGGTCCGGCGGCGCTCGCCGAGATCGCCGCCGCCTCCGCGGCGAGCTGCTCGGCCAGCGGCAGGTCCGGTGACGAGCCCAGCAGCCCCTTGATCCGGCCCAGCGCGGCCGTCGGCCCGTGGGCCACGCGGTGCGCGGTGTGCTCGGCCTCGGCCCGCACCTCGCCGTCGTCGACGACGGAGGCCAGCAGGCCGAGCTCCAGCGCGGTGGCGGCGTCGACGGCGCGGTCGGTGAGCAGGATGTGCCGGGCCCGGCCCGCGCCGACGATCCGCGGCAGCGTCCACGTCATGCCGCCGTCCGGGGAGAACCCGATGCCGGGGTAGGCGGGGCGCAGCTTCGTGGAGCGGCCGCCCACGGCGAGGTCGGAGGCGCACACGATGCTCATGCCCGCCCCGGCCGCCCAGCCCGGCACCGCCGCGACCACGGGCACCGGTGCCTCGACGAGCGCCCGCAGGAACACGTGGAAGGACTCGGCGAGCGAGCGCACGTAGCCGCCGCGGTCCTGCGCGCCGGCGAAGGCGCGGACGTCGCCGCCGGTGCAGAAGCTGTCGCCCTCGGACACCAGCAGCACCGCGCCGGTGGTGGCCGGGTCGAGCACGGCCAGCGCCTCGGCGATGACGGGCAGCGCCTCGCCGTCGAGGGTGCCGTGCCGCCCGCGCGCCACGCGGGCGCGCAGGACGCGCCCGTCCTGCTCCACGGCGGGGGACGACACGGGATCGCTCATCCCAGCTCCCGCAGCCGCGGCAGCACGTCCTCGGAGAACTGGGTGAGGAAGCGCTCCTGGTCGTGGCCGGGGCCGTGGAACACCAGGTGGTTGAGGCCGGCGTCGATGTAGGGCTTGATCTGGGCGACGGCGTCGTCGGGGTCGGAGGCGACGACCCAGCGCTTGGCGACCTGCTCGATCGGCAGCTCGTCGGCCAGGCGCTCCATCTCCACCGAGGAGTCGACGCTGTGCTTCTGCTCGGGTGTGAGCGACAGCGGCGCCCAGAACCGGCAGTTCTCCAGGGCCTTGTCGGCGTCGCGGTCGTAGGACATCTTGACCTCGATCATGCGGTCGACCGAGCCGGGCTCCTTCTCCCCGGCCTCCTCGCCCTCGGCGACGGCCGGCAGCAGCTTCTCGGTGTAGAGCTCCATGCCCTTGCCCGAGGTGCAGATGAACCCGTCGCCCGCGCGGCCCGCGTACTTCGCCATCTGCGGGCCACCGGCGGCGATGTACACCGGGACCGGCTGCTCGGGGCGGTCGTAGATCGTGGCCTCGACGGTCCTGTAGTACTCGCCCTCGAACGACACCGGCTCGTCGGACGTCCACAGCTCGCGCATCAGCCGCACGGCCTCGCGCAGTCGGGCGTAGCGCTCCTTGAACTCCGGCCACTCGCGGCCCGACACCGCGATCTCGTTGAGCGCCTCCCCCGTGCCGACGCCCAGCATCACGCGGCCCGGGTAGAGCAGGCCCAGCGTGGCGAACGTCTGCGCCAGCACCGCGGGGTTGTAGCGGAACGTCGGCGTCAGCACCGAGGTGCCGAGCTGGATGCGCGAGGTGCGCTCCCCCACAGCGGCCAGCCAGCTCAGCGCGAACGGCGCGTGGCCGCCCTCGTGGCGCCAGGGCAGGAAGTGGTCCGACACCGCCGCGCTGTCGAGCCCGACCTCCTCGGCCCGCACGGCGTACTCCACCAGCTCGCGCGGGGCGAACTGCTCCGCCGACGCCTTGTAGCCGATCTTCAACGACCCGGACCTCAACGACACTGTGGGTGCTCCTTCTCGCGGTGACCGGACCTCACCCTTCTACAGCACGGCCGAACCCGCATGCGCCCCGGGCGATCCCGACCTGCCGTCGGAGGAGCCATGAGCGGCCCTCCCCCGCCCGGCCCCGCAGCAGGCACCCTGTCCGCTGGGCGGCCGCGGCGCTGGAGACGATCAGCTCCGTGCTCGACACGACCGTCGCGGTGGGTGCGCGCGGGTTCGTCGAGGCGCTGCCCGAGGGCGTCGACACCGACGTCCGCAAGCGCGGCGGGCGGCTCTCGGCCGGGCAGCGGCAGCTGGTGTCGCCGGCGCGGGTGGTGCTGGCGGGCGAGGGCGAGTTCGCAGCCCTGCACGCGGCGTGGCGCGCCTCCCCGGCCTGAGCGAACGGCACTCTCGCCCGACCTGGTGGGGTGGGAGTGCCGTTCGCGCGCCGGCCGACGCGGTGGGCGCGCGGGCCGGCGCGGGGAGGAGCAGCCTGGAGGGGTGCCTCTGCCCGGACCCGTGTCCCCCACCGCCCCCGCGCTCCCCCGGCCCCACCTCATGCGCCAGCGCTGGTCGGACGTGGGCTTCCTGCACTGGGCGGTCGACCCGGCGGACGTGGCGCACCTGTTCCCGCCCGGCGTCCGCCCGGACGTCGTCCACGGGCGGACCTGGGTCGGGCTGGTGCCGTTCCGGATGGTCCTGGCGGGGTTCGCGCACGGGCCGGGCGTGCCGTGGGCGGGGACGTTCCTGGAGACGAACGTGCGGCTGTACTCCGTCGATGACGCCGGCCGCCGCGGTGTGGTGTTCCTCGGCCTCGACACCGACCGCGCGGTGATCGTCGCCGGGGCCCGCACCGTGTTCGGGCTGCCGTACCGGTGGGCGCGGATGCGCCACCGCGCCGAGCACGGCGTCCACCGCTACGCCACACGCCTGCGGTGGCCCGGGACGCGGGCGGAGAGCCGCGTCGGCCTGCGGCCCGGCGGCCCCGCCGCCGACGGGGAGCTGGAGCGGTTCCTCACCGCCCGCTGGGGCCTGCACGTCGCCCACCTCGGCCGCACGCTGTACGTCCGCAACGCCCATCCCCCGTGGCCGCTGCGCACCGCCGAGATCACCGAGCTCGACGACGGGCTGGTCGCGTCGGTCGGCCTGGGACACCTGGTGCACGGGCCGCCCGACCACGTGCTGTTCAGCGACGGTGTGCCGGTGTGCTTCGGGTTCCCGACCGTCCACTGACCGGCTCGAAGGGGTCGGGGGGCGTCAGCTCGTCAGCGTCAGCTCGAAGCTGTAGCGGCTGGCCCGGTAGACGTGGGAGCCGAACTCCACAGCCCGCCCCGACTCGTCCCACGCCGTGCGCACCATCGTGAGCATGGGGGCGCCGCGGGGGTCGCCGAGCTGGCGGGCCTCGGCGGCGGTGGCGGCCTTCGCCCCCACCGTCTGGCTCGCCATCCGCGGCACGTGCCCGGCCGCGCGCAGCAGCTCGTAGAGCCCGCGCTCGGCGAGGTCGGCCTCGGTGAGCGGGAGGAGGTCGAGCGGCACGGCGTTGTGCATGATCGCCAGCGGCTCGCCGCCCGAGTGGCGCAGCCGCTCGATCCAGGTGATGTCCAGGCCGCCGGGCACCCCGAGGGCCTCCGCGACGTGGTCGGGCGCGCGGCGCACCTCCAGCAGCAGCACCTCGGTGCGGGGGGCCTGGCCGTTCTTCGCGAGGTCGTCGTAGAGGCTCGTCAGCTCGACGGGCCGGCGCACCTTGGGGTGCACGATCTGCGTGCCGATCCCCCGGCGCCGCACCAGCATGCCGCGCTCGACGAGGTAGGCGATGGCCCGGCGCATGGTGGGCCGCGACACACCGAGGCGCTCGGCGAGCTCGACCTCGTTCTCCAGCCGGCTGCCGACGGGCATGACCCCGTCCTCGATGAGCTGCTGCAACCGGGTCGCGACCTGGAAGTACAGCGGGACCGGGCTCGTGCGGTCGAGCGCCACCTCGGGAACGGCCCGTTCCGTCACGATCCACCACCTTCTGCCGACTTTGTCAGGACAAAGTGTTGACCTGATCTCCCGGTGAGAGTACACCTGACCCCGCGGATCGGACCACCACCGCGACGAGGGAGTCGGGATGCCAGTGCAGGACAGGGTCGGGGCGGCGCCGGAGGTGCTGACGATGGGGCGCATCAGCGTCGACGTCTACCCGCTGCAGATCGGGGTGTCGCTGCGCGAGGTGACGTCGTTCGGCAAGTACCTGGGCGGCAGCGCCACGAACGTCGCGGTCGCCGCCGCGCGCCACGGCCGCGCCAGCGCGGTGATCACCCGCACCGGGCAGGACCCGTTCGGCGAGTTCCTGCACGACGCCCTGCGCGGCTTCGGCGTCGACGACCGCCAGGTCACCGCCGTGCCCGGGCTCCCGACGCCGGTCGTGTTCTGCGAGATCTTCCCGCCCGACGACTTCCCGCTCTACTTCTACGGCCGCGACCCCGCGCCGGACCTGGTGATCCGCACCGAGGAGCTCGACCTCGACGCCGTCCGCGACGCCGACGTCTTCTGGGTGACGGTCACGGGCCTGTCGCGCGAGCCGAGCCGCACCGCGACCCTGGACGCCCTGCGCGCCCGGGGCCGGCGCGGCACCACCGTGCTCGACCTCGACTACCGCCCGATGTTCTGGGAGTCCCGCGAGGAGGCCCGCCGCTGGGTCCGCGAGGCGCTGCCCTTCGTCGACGTGGCCGTCGGCAACCTCGACGAGTGCGAGACCGCGGTCGGCGAGCGCGAGCCGCGGGCCGCCGCGGCGGCGCTGCACGCGGCCGGCGTCCGGCTCGCCGTGGTGAAGCAGGGACCGGCGGGGGTGCTCGCCTCGGAGACGACGCAGGACGGCGGGGCCCGCGAGGTCGTCGTGCCGCCCGTCCCGGTCGAGGTCGTCAACGGCCTGGGCGCGGGCGACGCCTTCGGTGGCGCCCTGTGCCACGCCCTGCTCTCGGGCTGGGACCTGGAGCGCTCCATGCGGTTCTGCAACGCCGCCGGGTCGATCGTCGCGGGCCGCCTCGCCTGTGCCGACGCCATGCCCACCTCCGACGAGGTCGACGCGATGCTGAAGGAGGCCGTCGGTGCGTGAGGAGAGCCTGCGGACGCTGGTCGAGACCCGCGTCCACCGTCCGGGCGCCGTGGCGGAGGCGGCGGCGCGCCGCGTCCGCCCCACGTCGCTGCTGGGCGACCACGGCCGGCTGATGATGATCGCCGCCGACCACCCCGCCCGGGGCGCGCTGCGCGCCGGTGACCGGTCGCTGGCCATGGGCGACCGCGCCGACCTCATCGACCGCATGTGCCTCGCGCTCTCGCGCCCGGGCGTCAACGGCGTCCTCGGCACGCCCGACGTGCTGGAGGACCTGCTGCTGCTCGGCGCGCTCGAGGGCAAGGTCGTCGTCGGGTCGATGAACCGCGGCGGCCTGGCCGGCACGGTCTTCGAGATCGACGACCGCTTCACCGCCTACGACGCCGAGGGGATCGCCGCGTCGGGGTGGGAGGGCGGCAAGATGCTCAGCCGCATCGACGCCGAGGACCCCGCCACCGTCTCGACCCTGCAGGCCTGCGCCCACGCCGTCTCCGACCTCGCCGCGCACGGGCTGATGGCGATGGTCGAGCCGTTCATCTCCCACCGCGTCGACGGCCGGGTGCGCAACGAGCTCACCGCCGAGGCCATGACGCGCGCGATGACCGTCGCCGCCGGCCTGGGCCGCACCTCGGCGCACACCTGGCTCAAGGTCCCGATCGTGGAGGAGATGGAGCGCGCGATGGCGGCCACCACGCTGCCCGCGCTGATCCTGGGCGGCGAGGTGAGCGCCGACCCCGACGCCGCCTTCGCCGACTGGAGCAAGGCGCTCGCGCTACCGACCGTGCAGGGCCTGGTCATCGGCCGATCCCTGCTCTACCCGGCCGACGACGACGTCGCCGCCGCCGTCGACACCGCGGTGGGGCTGCTGTGAGCGGCTCCGCCACCCGTGCGCGGCGATCCTCGCCCGGGCCACGGTTCCCGCTCACGAGCACCGGAGGTGCCGCATGACCGGGCAGGTGATCCGGGCCGGGGAGGCCGCCGAGGGCGCGTTCGAGCTCGTCGTGACGCCGAAGACCGCCGGCTGGGAGTACAGCTCGCTGCGCGTGCTGGCCCTGGAGCCGGGCGGGAGCGCGACGTTCGACACCGGCGAGGACGAGACGATCGTGCTGCCGCTGAGCGGATCCTGCGTCGTGCAGTGCCGTGACGACTCGGGCGGAGAGCGCTTCGAGATCGAGGGCCGGCGCAGCGTCTTCAGCCGCGTCACCGACTTCGCCTACGTCCCGCGCGACGCGCAGGTCACCGTCACCTCGGCGGACGGTGGCCGGTTCGCGCTGCCCGCCGCCCGCGCGACGCGCCGCCTGCCCGCCCGCTACGGACCCGCCGAGGGCGTGTCGGTGGAGCTTCGCGGCGCCGGGTCGTGCAGCCGCCAGGTCAACAACTTCTGCATGCCCGGCTCGTTCGACGCCGACGCGCTGATCGCCGTCGAGGTGCTGACGCCGGGCGCCAACTGGTCGTCGTTCCCGCCGCACAAGCACGACGAGGACCGCGAGGGCGAGTCGGTGCTCGAGGAGGTCTACTACTTCGAGGTCGCCCCCGGCCCCGACGGCACCCCCGGCCCCGGCTACCAGCGCGTGTCGACCTCGGGCCCCGGCCGCGAGATCGACGTCTGCGCCGAGGTCCGCTCCGGCGACACCGTCCTCATCCCGCACGGCTGGCACGGGCCGTCGATGGCGACCCCGGGCCACGACCTCTACTACCTCAACGTCATGGCCGGCCCCGGCGCGGAGCGGGCCTGGCGGATCTGCGACCACCCCGACCACGCGTGGGTGCGGGGCACGTGGGACGAGCAGGCGGTCGACCCGCGCCTGCCCCTGACCGGCACGGAGGAGAAGTGAGACTCACTGTCGCCCAGGCGATCGTGCGGTTCCTGGTCAACCAGTGGAGCGAGCGCGACGGCGAGGAGCAGCGCCTCGTCCCGGGCTGCTTCGGCATCTTCGGCCACGGCAACGTGGCCGGGATGGGACAGGCGCTGCTGGAGGTCGCGGACTCCCCCGGCTCCTACGGCGGGGAGCTGCCATACCACCTGGCCCGCAACGAGCAGGGCATGGTGCACGCCGCCGTCGGCTACGCCCGGATGCGCGACCGCACCCAGTTCCTGGCCTGCACCGCCAGCATCGGCCCCGGCTCCACCAACATGCTGACCGGCGCCGCGCTCGCCACCACCAACCGCATCCCGGTGCTGCTGCTGCCCTCCGACGTGTTCGCCACGCGCGTCGCGAGCCCGGTGCTGCAGGAGATCGAGCGCGCCGACGGCTACGACGTGTCCGTCAACGACGCCTTCCGCCCGCTCTCGGTGTTCTTCGACCGCGTGTGGCGCCCCGAGCAGCTCCCCGCGGCGCTGCTGGGCGCGATGCGCGCGCTGACCGATCCGGCGCAGACCGGCGCGGCCACGATCGCGCTCCCCCAGGACGTGCAGGCCGAGGCCCACGACTGGCCCGAGGAGCTGTTCGCGAAGCGCGTCTGGCACCTGGCCCGCCCGGTGCCCGAGCCGGCGGCGCTCGCCCGGGCCGCGGCCGTGATCGCGGGCGCCCAGCGCCCGCTGCTGGTGGCGGGCGGGGGCGTGCACTACTCGCGCGCCTCCGAGGCGCTGGCCCGCTTCGCCGAGGCCACCGGGATCCCCGTCGCCGACACCCAGGCCGGCAAGGGTGCGCTGCTGCACGACCACCCGCAGGCCGTCGGCGGCGTCGGCTCCACCGGCTCCCCCGTCGCGAACGCGCTGGCCCGCGAGGCCGACGTCGTGATCGGCGTCGGCACGCGGTGGTCGGACTTCACGACCGCCTCCCGCACGGCGTTCCAGCACCCGGGCGTGCGGTTCGTCAACCTCAACGTCGCCTCCCTCGACGCCGCCAAGCACGGCGGGGAGATGGTGCTCGCCGACGCCCGTGAGGGCCTCGACGCCCTGACCGCCGCCCTGGACGGGCGGCACTGGGAGCAGACCTGGGACGCGACGGCCTGGAACGCCGAGGTCGACCGCGCCTTCCACCTCGGGCACGGCCCGCTCCCGGCGCAGACCGAGGTGCTCGGCACGCTCAACGAGGAGATCGACCCGCGCGACGTCGTCGTCCAGGCCGCCGGGTCGATGCCCGGTGACCTGCAGATGCTCTGGCGAGCGCGGGACCGCAAGGGATACCACGTCGAGTACGCCTTCTCCTGCATGGGTTACGAGATCGCCGGGGCGCTGGGCGTGAAGATGGCCGCCCGGGTCGATCCCGCCGGGGACCGCGAGGTCTGGGCCCTGGTCGGCGACGGCTCCTACCTGATGATGGCGAGCGAGATCGTCACCGCCGTGTCGGAGGGGATCAAGCTCAACCTGGTCCTCGTCCAGAACCACGGCTTCGCCTCCATCGGCGCGCTGTCGGAGTCGCTGGGCTCCCAGCGCTTCGGCACCAGCTACCGCTACCGCGGGGAGTCCGGCCGGTTCGACGGCGCCGTGCTGCCCGTCGACCTCGCCGCCAACGCCGAGAGCCTGGGCGCCGAGGTGATCCGCGTCCGCACGATCGAGGAGTTCCGCGACGCGATCAAGCACTGCCGCGCCGCGACCCGCACCACCGCGATCCACATCGAGACCGACCCGCTCGCGCCCGTGCCCGACCCCGACAGCTGGTGGGACGTGCCGGTCTCCGAGGTGTCGGCGCTGGAGAGCACCCGCGACGCGCGCACGACCTACGAGGCGCGCAAGGCCGCGCAGCGCCCCCTGATCGGAAGGAACGCACCGTGAGGACCGTCAGCCACTGGATCGGCGGGAAGCCCGCCACCGGCACCTCCACCCGGACGAGCCCGGTCTGGAACCCGGCCACCGGGCAGCAGCAGGCCGAGGTGCTGCTGGCGAGCAGCGCCGACGTCGACACCGCCGTGCAGGCGGCGAAGGCCGCGTTCGAGACGTGGGGCCAGTCGTCGCTCTCGCAGCGCACCAAGGTGCTCTTCGCGTTCCGCGAGCTGGTCAACGCCCGCACCGCCGAGCTCGCCGAGATCATCTCCGACGAGCACGGCAAGGTGCTCAGCGACGCGAAGGGCGAGGTGCAGCGCGGCCTGGAGGTCGTCGAGTTCGCCTGCGGCATCCCGACGCTGCTCAAGGGCGAGTACTCCGACCAGGTCTCGGGCGGGATCGACCTCTTCTCGTTTCGCCAGCCGCTCGGGGTCTGCGCCGGCATCACGCCGTTCAACTTCCCGGCCATGGTGCCGATGTGGATGTACCCCGTCGCCATCGCGACCGGCAACACCTTCGTGCTCAAGCCCAGCGAGCGCGACCCGAGTGCGTCGATGCTCGCCGCCGAGCTGTGGGCCGAGGCCGGCCTGCCCGACGGCGTGTTCAACGTCGTGCACGGCGACAAGGAGTCGGTCGACGCCCTGCTCGACCACCCGGACGTCGCCGCGATCTCCTTCGTCGGCTCGACGCCGATCGCGAAGTACATCCACGAGCGCGGGATCGCGAACGG
This sequence comes from Pseudonocardia oceani, assembly GCF_019263585.2. Classification (GTDB taxonomy): domain Bacteria; phylum Actinomycetota; class Actinomycetes; order Mycobacteriales; family Pseudonocardiaceae; genus Pseudonocardia; species Pseudonocardia oceani. Next base: position 6,139,579 of record NZ_JADQDF010000001.1, on the reverse strand, counting down.
CAAGCGGGTGCAGGCGCTGGGCGGGGCCAAGAACCACGCCATCGTCATGCCCGACGCCGCCGTCGACTACGCCTCGGACCACCTCGTCGCCGCCGCGTTCGGCTCGGCGGGCGAGCGCTGCATGGCGATCTCGGCGGCCGTGGCCGTCGGGTCGGCCGCCGACGAGCTCGTCGAGGCCGTCAGTGCGAAGGCGATGGCCACGAAGGTCGGCCCCGGGCGCGACGTCGACAGCGAGATGGGCCCGGTCATCACCGCCGCCGCGCGCGACCGCATCGTCGACCTGATCGGCACCGGCCAGGCCCAGGGCGCCACGCTGAGCGTCGACGGCCGCGGGCTGTCGGTGCCCGGCCACGAGGACGGCTTCTTCGTCGGCCCGACGGTGATCGACCACGTGACGACGTCGATGGACGTCTACACCCAGGAGATCTTCGGGCCGGTGCTCTCGGTCGTGCGCGCCGAGTCGGTCGACGAGGCCATCGCGATCATCAACGCCAACCCCTACGGCAACGGCACCGCGATCTTCACCTCCAGCGGTGAGGCCGCACGGCGGTTCCAGCGCGGCGTGAACGTCGGGATGATCGGCATCAACGTGCCCGTCCCGGTGCCGATGGCCTACTACTCCTTCGGCGGCTGGAAGGACTCGCTGTTCGGGCAGAGCCACATCCACGGCCCCGAGGGCGTCGCGTTCTACACCCGCGCCAAGGTCGTCACCGCTCGCTGGCCGCAGGTGCAGGCCGCCTCCGGCTCGTCCTTCCACTTCCCCACCTCCACCTGACCCACCCCCTCCCCCCGAGAAGAAGGAACACACCGATGAAACTCCGCACGGGCGCCGTCGTCGCCGCCTCGGCAGTACTGCTGCTCGCCGCCGGCTGCAGCGGCACCGGTCAGCCCCAGTCGGCCCAGGACGCCGGCGGCGGCTCCGGGACCTACGGGTACAACTTCACCGTCGTCACCCACGGCGCCGCGGGAGACACGTTCTGGGACGTGGTGAAGAAGGGCGCCGAGCAGGCCGGCACCGACGAGGGCGTCACGGTGACCTACCGCGACAGCAACGGCGACCCGGCCCGCCAGGCCCAGCTCATCGACGCCGCCGTGAACGAGAACGTCGACGGGCTGGTCGTCTCGATGGCCAACCCCGACGCGCTGCGGTCCTCCATCGAGGCCGCCACGGCCAAGGGCATCCCGGTCATCACGATCAACTCCGGCCAGGACCGCTCGAAGGAGTTCGGCGCGCTCGCGCACGTCGGGCAGGACGAGGGCATCGCCGGTCGGGGGGCCGGCGAGCAGATGGCCGCCGCCGGGGTGACGAAGGCGCTGTGCGTGATCCAGGAGGCCGGCAACATCGGCCTGGAGCAGCGCTGCCAGGGCTTCGCCGAGGGCCTCGGGGGCGCGGTGGAGAACCTGCAGGTCGAGAACAGCAACCCGACGGGCGCGCAGGCGACCATCCGGGCCAAGCTGCAGTCCGACCCGTCGATCAACGGCGTCCTGACGCTCGGCCCGGTCATCGGTGCCGCGGCGATCACCGCCGTGGGCGAGTCCGGCTCGTCGGCACAGCTCGCCACGTTCGACCTCAACGGCGACGTCACCCAGGCCATCGCCGACGGCAAGATGCTGTTCGCGGTCGACCAGCAGCAGTACACGCAGGGCTACCTGCCCATCGTGATGCTGACGCTGTACAAGGCCAACCTCAACACCATCGGCGGCGGGCAGCCGGTCCTGACCGGACCGGGCTACGTCACCCAGGAGAACGCCGCCCAGGTCCAGGAACTGGCCACCGCGGGCACCCGCTAGCAGGTCGACGGAGGGGGGCCGGGCGACCGGCTCCCCTCCCCGGATCCCGGAGCACACACCATGACCACGACCCTGAACCCGACCCCACCGCCCTCCGCACCTCCCGCCGCCGACGAGCGCGTGGCCCGCGTCGGACTGCTGCGCAGGCTCGTCCTGCGCCCCGAGATCGGCTCGCTGATCGGCGCGGTGATCCTCTTCGTGCTCTTCGCCGTGTCGTCGACGCAGTTCTACTCGCTGCCCGGCATCTCGAACTGGCTCGACCCGGCGTCGCTGTTCGGCATCATGGCCGTCGCCGTCGCGATGCTCATGATCGGCGGCCACTTCGACCTCTCCGCGGGCGTGCTCACCGGCACCGCCGGCCTCGCCACCGCGGTGATGACCACGCAGTGGGGCCTCAACATCTGGGTCGCGCTGCTGGTCTCGCTGGTGCTGTGCCTGGGCATCGGCTTCGTCAACGGCTACCTGGTGACGCGCACCGGCCTGCCGAGCTTCATCATCACCCTCGCCACGTTCCTCATGCTGCAGGGGCTCAACCTCGCCGTCACCAAGCTGATCACCGGCACGGTGTCGGTGGGCGGCATGTCGCAGGTGCCCTACTTCGAGACCGTGCGACCGCTGTTCGCCAGCCGGATCAGCCTGTTCGGCGTCGATTTCAAGATCCAGATCCTGTGGTGGGTGCTGGTCGTCGCGATCGGCGCCTGGGTGCTGGCCAAGACCCGGTTCGGCAACTGGACCTTCGCCGTCGGCGGCGACCCGGTGGCCAGCCGCAACATCGGCGTCCCGGCCGCCCGCACCACCATCACGCTGTTCATGGGCGTCGGCGCCTGCGCGTGGCTCGTCGGCTCGCTCAAGCTGATGGAGCAGACCTCGGTGCAGACCAGCCAGGGCTTCGGCGAGGAGCTGATCTACATCGTCGCGGCGGTGATCGGCGGCTGCCTGCTCACCGGCGGCTACGGGTCGGTGATCGGCGCCGCCATCGGCGCGCTGATCTTCGGCATGACCAGTCAGGGCATCGTGTACGCGGGCCTGGACAGCGACTGGTTCAAGTTCTTCCTCGGGGCGATGCTGCTGCTCGCGGTGCTCGCCAACCAGTACGTCCGCCGGTACGCCGAGCGGAGCGGGAGGTAGCACGATGACCACCACCGAGACGACGCCCGCGGGCGGTTCGAGCGCCGCGGCCGACGCCCCGCTGCTCGAGATCCGCGGCGTCACCAAGCTCTTCGGCAGCGTGATCGCGCTGCAGGACATCTCCACCAAGGTCGGCGCGGCCGCCGTCACCTGCGTCCTGGGCGACAACGGCGCCGGCAAGTCGACGCTGATCAAGATCTTCGCCGGCGTGCACAAGCACGACGGCGGCGAGTTCCTGCTGGAGGGGAAACCGGTCTCGTTCGGCTCCCCTCGGGAGGCGCTCGACGCCGGCATCGCCACCGTCTACCAGGACCTCGCGGTCGTGAAGCTGATGCCGGTGTGGCGCAACTTCTTCCTCGGCTCGGAGATCCGCAAGGGCCGGGGCCCGGTCGCCCGCCTCGACAGCGACGCCATGCGCACGATCGCCAAGGCCGAGCTGCTGGCGATGGGCATCGACCTGCGCGACATCGACCAGCCGATCGGCACCCTGTCCGGCGGTGAGCGCCAGTGCGTCGCCATCGCCCGCGCCGTCTACTTCGGCGCGAAGGTGCTCATCCTCGACGAGCCCACGGCGGCGCTGGGCGTCAAGCAGGCCGGGGTGGTGCTCAAGTACGTCATCCAGGCCCGCGAGCGCGGCCTGGGCGTCATCTTCATCACCCACAACCCGCACCACGCCTATCCCGTCGGCGACCGGTTCATGCTGCTCAAGCGCGGCCGCAGCCTCGGGGACTTCGCCAAGAGCGAGATCACCCGCGACGAGCTCACCGGCCTGATGGCCGGTGGCGCCGAGCTGGAGGCGCTGAGCCACGAGCTGCAGCAGGGCGGCGGCGCGGCGGCCGAGGCGGCGCAGCAGCTGGGCGCCGAGGCGCACGACATCACGATCCCGGCCGGCACCGCGGTCCCGGGCCCGGGCAGGTGACGCGCGTCGGGATCGGGCTGGCCGGGCTCGGCCGGATGGGGCGGGTGCACGCCGCCGCCCTGTCCGGGCGCTGCTCGGTGGCGCGCCTCGCCTGCGTGTACGACCCGCTCCCGGCGGCCGCGGAGGCCGCCGGCGCGGAGTTCGACGTGCCGTGGACGACGTCCTACGACGAGCTGCTCGACCGCGTCGGTGCCGTCGCCATCGCCTCCCCCACCGGGACGCACGCCCCGCTCACCGCGCAGGCCGCGGCCGCGGGACGGCACGTGTTCTGCGAGAAGCCGATCTCCCTGGACCGCGCGACGACCGTGGCGACGGTCGAGGCCGCCGAGGAGGCCGGGATCGTGTTCCAGGTCGGGTTCCACCGGCGCAGCGACCCCGACTGGGCCGCCGCGGCCGCGCGGATCCGGGCCGGTGAGCTCGGCGAGGTGACGCTGTTCCGCACCTCGTTGCGCGACATGACCCCGCCGGACCCGGCGTTCCTGTCGGGCTCGGGCGGCTTCTTCCTCGACGTCGTGGTGCACGACCTCGACGTGGCCCGCTGGATGGTCGGCGAGGTCGTCGAGGTGCACGCCCACGGCGCGGCGTCGGACCCCGCGTTCGCCGCGCTCGGCGACATCGACACCGCGGTGACCGTGCTGCGCTTCGCCGGCGGCGCGCTCGGCGTGATCGACAACAGCCGCAGCGCCCGCTACGGCTACGAGTGCTCCACCGAGGTCATGGGCACGCTCGCCACCGCCCGGATCGACGCCCCGCACGTGCACGGCGTCGAGTGGCGGACGCCGGGGCTCGCCTCGCGCGACCTCGCCCGTGACTTCGAGGAGCGCTACCCCTGGGCCTACGCCGCGGAGCTCGACGCGTTCGCCCGCGCCGTCCGCGACGGCAGCCCGCCCCCCGTCACCGGTCGCGACGCGCTCGCCGCTTTCGACCTCGCTCTGGCCGCCGACGAGTCCTGGCGGACCGGGCGGCCCGTCAGCATGGAGGTACCCGCATGACGCGCCCGACCGACCGCATCGCCGGCGCCCCGATCTCCTGGGGGGTCTGCGAGGTGCCCGGCTGGGGCCACCAGCTCGCGCCCTCGCGCGTCCTCGCCGAGATGCAGGAGGTGGGGCTGGCGGCCACCGAGTTCGGGCCCGAGGGCTTCCTGCCCGAGGACCCGGTGGAGGTGCTCGCGCGCCACGAGCTGCAGGCCATCGGCGGGTTCACCCCGCTGCTGCTGCACGTGCCCGGCCACGACCCGGTGCCCGAGGTGGAGAAGCTGCTGGAGACCTACGCGGCCACCGGCTCCGACACCCTCGTGCTCTCCGCGATCAGCGGGCTCGACGGGTACGACACCCGGCCCGTCCTCGACGACGCCGGCTGGCGGACGCTGCTGGGCAACCTCGACCGGCTGGCCGGCGTGGCCGCGGAGCGGGACGTCCGCGCGGTGCTGCACCCGCACGTCGGCACGATGGTGGAGAACACCGACGACGTGCAGCGCGTGCTCGAGGGCTCCTCGATCGCGCTGTGCCTGGACACCGGGCACCTGCTCATCGGCGGCACCGACCCGGTCGCGCTCACCCGGCAGGCGCCGGAGCGGATCGCGCACACGCACGTCAAGGACGTCGACCTCGGTCTGGCCAGGCAGGTGCAGGGCGGGCGGCTGACCTACACCGAGGCCGTGCGCGCGGGCATGTACCGCCCGGTGGGGCACGGCGACGTCGACTTCGACGCGATCATCGACCACCTCCGCGAGCACGGCTACGGCGGCTGGTACGTGCTGGAGCAGGACACGATCCTGGTCGAGGAGCCGGTGGGCGAGGGCCCGCTGACCGACGTGCGCACGAGCGTGGACGCCCTGCGTGCCATGCTCGCGCGGTGATCGAGCAGCCTTCCGGACCCCTGCGCATCGGCGTCCTCGGCGCCTCCCGGATCGCGGCCGGCGCGCTCGTCGCCCCCGCGCAGGAGACGGGCGACCGGCTCGTCGTCGTGGCGGCGCGCGACCCGCGGCGGGCGGCCGCGTTCGCCGCGGAGCACGGCGTCGAGCGGGTGGCGGCGTCCTACACCGAGGTCCTCGCCGACCCCGAGGTCGAGGTCGTCTACAACCCGCTGGCCAACGCGCTGCACGGGCCGTGGAACCTCGCCGCGGTCCGGGCCGGCAAGCACGTGCTCACCGAGAAGCCGTTCGCGAGCAACGCCGAGGAGGCCCGGGAGGTGCGCGACGCCGCCGCGGCCGCGGGCGTCGCCGTCCTGGAGGCGTTCCACCACGCCCACCACCCGGTGCTGCGGCGCCTCCACGAGCTGGTGTCGTCCGGGGAGCTGGGGAGGCTGCGGCGGGTCGAGGCGTTGTTCACCATGCCCGCTCCGCCCGACGACGACCCGCGCTGGCAGCTCGACCTCGCCGGCGGTGCCGTGATGGACATCGGCTGCTACCCGCTGCAGTGCCTGCGCTCGTTCGCCCCGTGGGCGGGCGGCGAGCCGCAGGTCGTGTCGGCGCGGGCCGACGAGCGGGCCGGGCACCCCGGCGTCGACGAGCGGCTCACCGCGCAGCTCGCCTTTCCCGGCGGCGCCACCGGCGAGGCGCACTGCGACATGGCGTCCGACGACCTGGCGATCACCTGCCGGGTGGTCGGCGACGAGGGGGAAGCCACGGCGATGAACGTCGTGCTCCCCCAGCGCGACGACCGGGTCGTCGTGCGCGGGCCGTCCGGCGAGCGCACCGAGCACCTGGGCACCCGCTCGACCTACGTCTACCAGCTGGAGGCGGTGCGGGCGCACCTGCGCGAGGGGGCGCCCTTCCTCGCCGACGCCGACGACGCCGTCCGGACCGCGGAGCTGGTCGACGCCGTCTACGGGGCTGCCGGGCTGCCGCCGCGCCCGGGCACGCGCCTCTGACCCTGCCGGTTCTACAGTCCCGGCATGGTGCGACGCGTGACGCAGGCGGACGTCGCGGCGCGCGCCGGCGTCTCGCGGGCGCTGGTGTCGCTGGTGCTGCGCGACGCGGCGAAGGTCAGCGACCACCGCCGCAGGGTCGTGCTCGACGCCATCGCCGAGCTCGGCTACCGGCCCGACGCCGCCGCCCGGCACCTCGGGCGGCGTACCCGCACGATCGGCGTCGTCGTGCAGGACCTGCACTACCCGTTCTTCGCCGAGGTCGTCGACGGGATCCAGAGCGGCGCGGCCGAGCACGGCCTGCGGGTGCTGATCAACACCGGGCTGCGCGACCCCGACGTCGAGCGGTCGGCGATCGAGACGTTCCTCGAGCTGCGGATGGACGGGGTCGCGCTCATCTCCCCCGCGCTGCCCGACGAGCGGCTGGTCGAGGCGGCGGGCGTCGTGCCGACGGTGCTGGTCGGGCGCCCGCCGGCCGGTCCGGGCGTCGACGCCGTGGTCACCGACGAGCGGCTCGGGGGCCTGCTGGCCACGCGGCACCTGCTCGACCTGGGCCACCGCCGCATCCTCGACGTCACCGCCGACGTCGAGAACGCCGCCAGCGCCGGGCGCGAGGCCGGGTACCGGCAGGCGCTGGAGGAGGCCGGGCTCGGCGACGCCGCGCGGATCGTGCGCACCGGCGACGACGTCGTCGCGGCCGCCGGGTCGTGGCCGGGCGGGGCGCGGGCCACCGCGCTGTTCGGGCACGACGACTTCGTGGCCGTCGACGCGTGGTCGCGGCTGGTGGAGGCGGGCGACCCGGCCCCGGCGGTGGTCGGCTACGACAACACGAACTTCGCGGGCCTGCCCCTGCTCTCGCTCACCAGCGTGGACCAGCCCCGCCTGCTCATGGGCCGCACGGCGGTGGAGATGCTGGTGGAGCGGGTGGCGGGCCGGACGGAACCGCGGCACGAGGTGCTCACCCCCACCCTCGTGCGGCGGGGGAGCAGCCGTCCGGCGCCGGGGTCCTGAGCGGCGCACCGGTCTCGTGGCCCGCACATGGCCTGCAGCTGGTGTGCGGGGCGCCGGACCGCACACCAGCTGCGGCGGGTGCGCCGCGTACGGAACCTCTGTCGGCGGCGGCCGTGACAGCCACAGCGTCCCGAACACGCCGTCCCATCCCGACTCACCCGCAACGAGAGCCCGACTCGCGGGGCGTGTGGGTGCGTCAGACGGTGAAGGCCTCCCGGAAGCAGTCGAGGGCGCGCTCGGAACCGTCGACGGAGGGGTCGGAGGCGAAGGCCTCCATCGCCACCACGCCGTCGTACCCGGCGTCGGCCAGCGCGCGGGCGACGAACGGCCAGGCCACCTCGCCGGTGCCGGGTTCGCAGCGGCCGGGGACGTCGGCCACCTGCACCTCGCCGACGAACGGGACCGCGCGGCGGACGAGGTCGACGAGGTTCCCCTCGCCGATCTGGGCGTGGTAGAGGTCGAGGTTCATCCGCAGTTGCGGGTGGCCGACGGCCCGGACCAGTGCGAGCGTGTCGGCGGCGCGGGCGAAGGGCGTGCCGGGGTGGTCGACCTCGGTGTTGAGGTTCTCGACCACGTAGGCGACGCCCGAGCGCTCGGCCAGCGCCGCGACGCGCTCCAGGGTGCGCAGCGCGGCGAGCCACATCTCCCCCGTCACGACCTCGACGGGCCGCACCGGCAGCCCGCCCTCGCCGAGGCCGGTGCCGTGGATGTTGAGCGTCGGGCAGCCGATCTCGCGCGCGAAGGCGATCGACGGCTCGGCCGTGCGCAGGAGGGCGTCGACGCCGTCGGGGGTGGTGAGGTCGCCCTCGACGTAGCCGGTCATCGAGGTGAAGCGGGCGCCGGTGCCGGCGAGCGCGGCGGCGTCCTTGTCGGTCCAGCCCCAGATCTCGCAGGCGAAGCCGCGGTTGTGGATGCGCCGGACCCGCTCGGGGAACGGCAGGTCGGTGAAGACCATCTCCGCGCAGACGGCGAGCGTGAAGGGCATGGCACATCCTCGGGTGGCAGCGACGAGCGGTGATTAGCACGTGCTAACAGCGTCGCCGCCACCCGCGGCGGATGTCAAGGGCGCGCCAGGACGTCCAGGAAGTGCGGGTTGCTCATCACGCCGAGCAGGTTGCCGAACGGGTCGACGACCGACGCCGTCACGAAGCCCTCGCCGCGCGGCTCGACCGGGAGGTACGGGACGGCGCCGAGGTCCAGCAGCCGCGCGACCGTCCCCTCGAGGTCGTCGACAGCCCAGTGCAGGAGCGCGCCGGCCGGGCCACCCGACGCCGCCCGCGGCCGGTACGCGCTGCTGATGATGCCGAACTCGGCCTCCAGGTCGCCTACCCGGAACTCGGCGTAGGCGGGGCGGCCGTCGGGGCCGGACCGCTCGTAGTAGGGCTCGACGCCGAACACGAGCGCGTACCAGCGGGCGGCGTCGGCGACGTCCTCGGCCCAGACGTTCAGGGTGGCGAATCCGCGGAAGGTGGTCATGGCCCCGAGCCTGCCGCCTGAAGTGCTCACCTCCTGAGCACTTTCCGTGGCACGCTCGCGAGATGCGCGCAGATCGCCTCGTCGCCGTCCTGCTGCTGATGCAGGCCCGCGGCCGGGTGACCGCGGCGGAGGTCGCGACCGAGCTGGAGGTCTCGGTCGCCACGGCCCGGCGCGACCTCGAGGCCCTGTCGACCGCGGGCATCCCGGTCTACCCGCAGCCGGGCCGCGGCGGCGGCTGGTCGCTGCTCGGCGGCGCCCGCACGGACCTGACCGGGCTCAGCGCCCCCGAGGCCCGGGCGCTGTTCGCGCTGCTCGGCCCGGCCGCGTCACCGGGGAGCGCCCCCGAGGTGCGCTCCGCGCTGCGCAAGCTGACGCGCGCGCTGCCCGCGGTGTTCCGCGAGGAGGCGGCGGCCGCGGCCGGCTCGGTGGTCGTCGACGCCGCCGCCTGGGGCGCGCGCGACGACGACCGGCCGCCGCTGGTCGAGCTGCTGCAGGGCGCGGTGGTGGCGCGCCGGCGGGTCCGGCTGCACTACGCCGGGCGCACCCGCGAGCCCACGGAGCGACTCGTCGACCCCTGGGGCCTGGTCGACAAGGACGGCCGCTGGTACCTGGTCGCGGGCACCGACGCCGGGCAGCGGACGTTCCGGGTCGACCGGGTCCTCGACGCCGAGGTCACCGGCCTCGCCGCAGCGCGGCCCGAGGGGTTCGCGCTGGAGCGGGCGTGGGAGCGGGTCGTCGACGAGGTGGAGGCGCGGCGCGGGCGGCTGACCGCCACCCTCGTCGCCGACGCCCGGTCCGTGCCCGTGCTGCGCGCGCAGTTCGGTCGCCACTGCGACGCCGGTCCGCCCGGGCCCGACGGCCGCTGCGAGGTGCGCGTGGGCGCCCCGACCGCGCTCGACGTCGCCCGCACGCTGGCCGGCTGGGGCGCCGCGGTCGCGGTGCTCGGCCCGCCGGAGGTGCGCGCCGAACTGGCTCGCATCGGAGCGGAGCTGGCGTCGGCCCACCGGTAGATCAGGGGGGCGCAGCGGTCGTGCCCCGGACCACCAGCCGCGGCCGCAGCACCCGGTCCACCGGGTCGACGCGGTCGCCGTCGAGCCGCTCCAGGGTCACCGCGACGGCCGTGCGCGCCTGCTCCGCGGCGTCCTGGTTGACCGTCGTGAGCCGGATGTGGGCGAGGCGGGCGGGCTCGGCGTCGTCGTAGCCGACCACCGACACGTCGTGGGGCACCCGGACGCCCGCGCGCAGGAACACGTCGAGGACGCCGAGCGCGCAGCGGTCGTTGGCCGCGACCACCGCCGTGGGCGGCCCGGCGTCGAGCAGCGCGCGGGCGGCCCGCGCCCCGGCGTCCTCGCTGTCGCCGCCGGGCACCACGCGCTGCTCCAGCCCGTGGCGGGCCATCGCGGCGAGGTAGCCGGCGCGGCGGTCGTCGGCCATGTGGGCGCCGCCGCCGTCGACGTGGGCGACGGCGCGGTGCCCGAGCGCGACGAGGTGGTCGACCGCGTCGCCGACGCCGTCGCCGTCGGCCACCCGGACGACGTCGAAGCCGTCGGGGGGCAGCCGGCGCCCGATGACGACGGTCGGCACGCGCGCGGACAGCGCGGTCAGCGCCGCGGGCGAGAGCCCGGGGGCGAGCAGCAGCAGCCCCTCGCAGCGCAGGTCGAGCAGCGTCTCGACCACGCGCTCCTCGTCGTGGGTGCGGGTGATCCCCGACAGCGCGAGCGCGTAGCCGTGCTCGTCGGCGGCGACCTGCACCTCCTCGGCGAGCTCGGTGCGGAAGGAGTCGCGCAGCAGCACGGGCACGCCGAGCAGGTGGGTGCGCCGCCGCGCGAGCAGGCTCGCGGTCCGGTCGGCGCGGTAGCCCAGGCGCTCGGCGGCGTCCAGCACCCGCCGGCGGGTCTCGGCGCTGGGCCCGGCGACCCCCCGCAGGACGAGCGACACCGACGCCGTCGACAGCCCCACGGCGGCGGCGACGTCCTCCAGCCGCGGCCTCTTGACAGCTCCGGTCACGTGCCGGATGGTACACACCGTTAAAGCGCTTTAAGACCGAACGGAGGCGACGATGCCGACCGGTACCCCCGTCCTCGACGACCTGCTGGCCGTCCTCGACGACCGCACCGATCCCGCCGACTTCCCGCACGCCGACTCCGTCGAGCAGGAGGTCCTCGTCTACTCGGCCGACGGGGTGCGGGCCGCCCCGCCCGCGGAGCTGGCGCGGGCCTTCGCCGAGGGTCCCGGGGTGGTCGTCGTGCGGGACGCGCTGGAGCGGCCGGTCGTCGACCGGGCCACCGCCGAGTTCGAGTCCGTCATCGCCGAGCAGCACGCAGCGGGCCGCCAGGTAGGCGACCACTTCGCCGTTCCCGGCACGAACGACCGCGTCTGGAACGCGCTGGAGAAGCTCGCCGTGCGGGCGCCGGACGTGTTCGTCGACTACTACGCCTCCGACGTGCTCGCCCTCGTCTCCCTGGCCTGGCTCGGGCCCGGCTACCAGGTGACCTCGCAGGTCAACGTCGTGCACCCCGGCGGGCAGGCGCAGGTCGGGCACCGCGACTACCACCTCGGCTTCCTGCCGCCCACCGAGATCGTGCGCTACCCCGCGCACGTGCACCGCCTCTCCCCCGTGCTCACGCTGCAGGGGGCGGTGGCCCACGCCGACATGCCGGTCGAGTCGGGCCCTACGCTGTACCTGCCGCACTCCCAGAAGTACGGCGACGGATACCTGGCCACGGCGCTGCCCGAGTTCGCGCGGTACTTCGAGCAGCACCACGTGCAGCTCCCCCTGCGCACCGGCGACGCCGCGTTCTTCAACCCCGCCGTCATCCACGGCGCGGGCACCAACCGCACCGCCGACGTCCGCCGCACCGCCAACCTGCTGCAGATCAGCTCGGCGTTCGGGCGCGCGATGGAGAGCGTCGACCGCGCCCGGGTGTGCCGCGCGGTCTACCCGCACCTGCGTCCCGGGCACGAGCACGCGATCGCCGCCGCGGCGGAGGGCTACGCCTTCCCCACCAACCTCGACCGCGACCCGCCCGTCGACGGACTCGCCCCGCCCAGCCAGGCCGACCTGGTGCGGCGCGCGGTCACCGAGGGCTGGACCCCCGAGGCCTTCGACGCCGCCCTCACCGACCACGCGGCACGGCGGGACACGTACTGATGGGCCTGCTCGACGGCAGGGTCGTGCTCGTCAGCGGCGGCACCCAGGGCGTCGGCGCCGGCGTCGCGCGGGCCGCGGTGCGCGAGGGCGCGCTCGTCACGATCAGCGGGCGACGCATCGACGTCGGGGAGGAGGCAGCGGCCGAGACCGGCGCCCGGTTCGTCGCCGCCGACGTCGCCGACCCGGCGCAGGCGCGGGCCTCGGTCGCCGCGGTGGTGGCCGAGCACGGCCGGATCGACGGCCTGGTCAACGCCGCGGGCCTCACCGACCGCGGCACCCTGCTCGACACGACCCCGGAGCTGTTCGACCGGCACGTCGCGGTCAACCTGCGCGGCCCGTTCTTCACGATGCAGGCGGCCGTCGCCGACATGGTCGCGCGCGGGGAGCCCGGCTCGGTCGTCAACGTCATCTCGTCCTCGGAGCTGGGCGGGCAGCCCTACCTCGCGCCCTACGTCGCCGCGAAGGCCGGGCTCGCCGGGCTGACCCGCAACGCCGCCCACGCCCACCGCCACGACCGCGTCCGCATCAACGGCGTCGACATCGGCTGGACCGACACCGAGGGCGAGGACGCCGTCCAGCGCCGCTTCCACGACGCCGACGACGGCTGGCGCGACGACGCCGCGGCCCGGCTGCCGATGGGCCGCCTGGGCCGCGTCGACGAGATCGCCGACTTCGTGGTGTTCCTGCTCTCGCCGCGCAGCGGCGTCGTCACCGGTTCCGTCGTCGACTGGGACCAGAACGTGCTCGGAGGACTCGACTGATGGGAACCGCGGACATGAGGCTCGGACTGATCGGACTCGGCCGGATCGGCGCGTTCCACGCGCAGACCCTCACCGACCTGCAGCAGGTCGGCTCGCTCGTCGTCGCCGACGCGGTGCCGGCCGTCACCGCCGAGGTGGCGGCGCGGCTGGGCGCCGAGGCGGCCGACTCGCCGGAGAAGCTGCTGGCCTCGGGCGTCGACGGGGTCCTGATCGCCGCCGCCACCGAAGCCCACCCCGCGCTGCTGCGCGCCGCCGTCGACGCCGGGCTGCCGGTGTTCTGCGAGAAGCCGCTGGCCGCGGGCCTGGCCGACGCCCGCGCCACCGCCGACGCCGTGCGCGGCGCCCCCGTGCAGATCGGCTACCCCCGCCGCTTCGACCCCGGGTTCCTCGCCGTGCGCGGTGCCGTCGCGGCCGGTGAGCTGGGCCGGGTGCACACCGTCCGCTCCACCACGCTCGACCCGGCGCCGCCGCCGCGCGCCTACCTCGCGGGCTCGGGCGGGCTGTTCCGCGACTGCACCGTCCACGACCTCGACGCCGTTCGCTGGGTCACCGGGCAGGAGATCCTCGAGGTCTACGCCACCGGCGCGGACCGGGGCGACCCCGTGTTCGGCGAGCTGGGCGACGTCGACGCCGCCGCGCTGCTGCTCACGATGGCCGACGGCTCGATCGGCGTGATCTCCGACAGCCGCTACAACGCCCGCGGCTACGACGTGCGCCTGGAGGTGCACGGCGCCGCCGACAGCGCCGCCGCCGGCCTCGACGACGGCCTGCCGATCCGCCCGCTCGGCCCCGGCGCGCTCGCGCCCGCGGGCCCGGCGCACGCGTTCTTCATGGACCGCCTCGCGTCGGCGTTCCGGGCGGAGCTGGCCGCGTTCACCGAGCTCGTCGCGGGCACCCGGCCCTCGCCCTGCACCGTCGACGACGCGCTCGCGGTGGCCGTGGCCGCCGAGGCCGCGACCGTGTCGCTGCGCGAGCACCGGCCGGTGCGGACCGACGAGATCGGCTGAGCCGCTACACGAACGCGCTCTGGCCGGTGATCGCGCGACCCACGACGAGCGTGTTGATCTGCTTGGTGCCCTCGAAGGAGTACAGGGCCTCGGCGTCGGCGAAGAACTTGCCGACGCCGTAGTCCAGCACGATGCCGTTGCCGCCGACGACCTCCCGGGCGGCGGCGACGGTCTCGCGCATCTTCGAGGTGCAGAACTCCTTGGCCAGGGCGGCGTGCTCGTCGCGCGCCTCCCCCGCCTCCTGCATCTCGGCCAGCCGCACGGCCATGCCCAGCGACGCGGTGATGTTGCCCAGCATCCGCACCAGCAGGTCCTGCACGAGCTGGAACCCCGCGATGGGTCGCCCGAACTGCTCGCGCTCCTGCGCGTAGGCCAGGGCCAGCTCGTAGGCGGCCATCATCGTGCCGGTCGAGCCCCAGGCCACGCCGCCGCGGGTGCGGCGCAGGACCTTGTTGGTGTCGGCGAAGGAGTGCGCCCCCTGCAGGCGGTCCTCCTCGGGCACGCGGCACCCGCGCAGCACGATGTCGGCGTTCTGCACCGTCCGCAGGGCGATCTTGTTCTCCATCTTGGTGGTGGTCATGCCCGGGTTGTCCTGGTGCACCACGAATCCCTTGACGCTGTCGTCCGCGACGTCGCGCGCCCAGACCACCACGAGGTCGGCGAAGGTGCCGTTGCCGATCCAGCGCTTCTCGCCGTCGATCACCCACTCTGCGTCAGGGCCCGAGCCCGAGCGGCGGGCGGTGGTCTCCAGCCCGCGCGCGACGTCGGACCCGCCGTGCGGTTCGGTCAGCCCGAACGCCCCGATCTTCTCCATGCGCGCCATCGCCGGGAGCCAGCGCTCGCGCTGCTCGGCCGAGCCGCACAGGTCGATGCTGCCCATCGCCAGGCCGTTGTGGATGCCGAAGAAGCTGTTCATCGACGGGTCGGTGTGCGCGATCTCCATCGACACGAACCCGACGAGCCGGCGGCGCGCGGCCGGGCCGTCGAGGCCCTCGTAGGGCAGCGCGGCGATGTCCAGCGCGGCGAAACCGGGGATGAGGTGGTGCGGGAACTCCGCCTTCGTCCAGTGCTCCAGCGCGACCGGGGCCACCTCCTTGGCCAGGAACTCGCGCACCTTGGCGACGACGGCGCGCTCGTCGTCGGTGAGGGCGTCGGCGAATCGGAAGAAGTCACCGGGCAGCGGGTCGGCGGTCATCGCTCCAGGGTGGCACCGGCCGCGGAACCCGGCACGGCGAGAAGGGCGACGCCGTCACCGCCGAAGGCGCCCGAGGTGGTCGTGGGGTGACGGACCCGGCGCCTACGATCGGGTCCGTGCTCTCCGACACCGCGCCCGCCCCGCTCGACGTCCTGCGCCGGGTCTTCGGCTACGAGGCGTTCCGCGGCCCGCAGCAGGAGGTCGTCGAGCACGTCTGCGCGGGCGGCGACGCGCTGGTGCTCATGCCCACCGGCGGCGGCAAGTCGCTGTGCTACCAGGTGCCCTCCATCGTCCGGCCGGGCACGGGCGTGGTGGTCTCCCCGCTCATCGCGCTGATGCAGGACCAGGTCGACGCCCTGCGCAACCTCGGCGTCCGCGCCGGGTTCCTCAACTCCACGCAGAACCCCGACGAGCGCCGCGACACCGAGCGCGCCTACCTCGACGGCGAGCTCGACCTGCTCTACCTCGCCCCGGAGCGGCTGCGCGTCCCCTCCACCCTGTCGCTGCTGGGCCGTGGCACGATCGCGCTGTTCGCCATCGACGAGGCGCACTGCGTCGCGCAGTGGGGGCACGACTTCCGCCCCGACTACCTGGCGCTGTCCGACCTGCACGAGCGCTGGCCCGACGTCCCCCGCATCGCGCTCACGGCCACGGCCACCGAGCACACGCACACCGAGATCGCGCAGCGGCTCAACCTGGTCGACGCCAAGCACGTCGTCGCGAGCTTCGACCGGCCCAACATCCAGTACCGGATCGCGCCGAAGAACGAGCCCCGCAAGCAGCTGCTCGACCTGCTGCGCACCGAGCACCCCGGCGATGCGGGCATCGTCTACTGCCTCTCGCGCAAGTCGGTGGAGCAGACCGCGGAGTTCCTGGTGGCGCAGGGGATCCCGGCGCTGCCCTACCACGCGGGGCTCGACGCGGCGGTCCGCGCGCAGAACCAGTCGCGGTTCCTGCGCGAGGAGGGCGTCGTCATGGTGGCGACGATCGCGTTCGGCATGGGCATCGACAAGCCCGACGTCCGGTTCGTCGCCCACCTCGACCTGCCCAAGTCCGTCGAGGGTTACTACCAGGAGACCGGCCGCGCGGGCCGCGACGGGCTCCCGTCCACGGCGTGGCTGGCCTACGGCCTGGCCGACGTCGTGCAGCAGCGCAAGATGATCGACGAGTCCGAGGGCGACCGCGCGCACAAGCAGCGCCTGGGCCAGCACCTCGACGCGATGCTCGCGCTCTGCGAGACCGTGGAGTGCCGCCGGGTGCGGCTGCTCGACTACTTCGGGCAGCGCAGCGAGGCGTGCGGCAACTGCGACACCTGCCTCACCCCGCCCGAGTCGTGGGACGGCACCGTGCCCGCCCAGAAGATCCTCTCGACGGTGTGGCGGCTGAAGAACGAGCGCAACCAGTCCTTCGGCGCCGGGCACCTCATCGACATCGTCACCGGCAAGCGCACCGCCAAGATCGAGCAGTTCGCCCACGACGAGCTCACCGTGTTCGGGGTCGGCACCGACCTGTCCGAGCCCGAGTGGCGCGCGGTCGTGCGCCAGCTGCTGGCGCAGGGGCTGCTCGCCGTGCAGGGCGCGTACCAGACGTTCGCGCTCACCGAGGCCAGCGGCGAGGTGCTGCGCGGCGACCGCGAGGTGCGGATGCGTCGCGACCCGGTCAAGGCCACGCGCTCGCGGTCGCGGTCGGCCCGCGCCGACGCCCCCGCCCTGCCCGCCGGTGCCGCCCCGGTGTTCGAGCGCCTGCGCGCCTGGCGCGGGGCCACGGCCAAGGAGCAGGGCGTGCCCGCCTACGTGATCTTCCACGACGCCGTGCTGCGGGAGATCGCCACGCGCGCCCCGTCGACGCTGGGCGAGCTGGGCACGATCAGCGGGATCGGGGAGAACAAGCTCGCGAAGTACGGGCAGGGCGTGCTCGACACCCTCACCGCGGAGTAGCCGTGGCGCTGCACCTGCGGACCGAGCGGCTGGTCCTGCGTCCGGTCGACGCCGGTGACGTCGACGCGCTGCACGCCCTGCACACCGACGACGAGGTGATGCGGTACCTGTCGCGCGAGCGGGCCCGGCGAGAGGACGTCCGCGACGAGGTGCTCCCCCGCATGCTCGCCTGGGAGCGGCGCGACCCGGCCTGGGGCTACTCGGCGGCCGTCGAGCCGGCCACGGGTGCGTTCCTGGGCTGGCTGCTGCTGCGCCCGGCCGTGGACCGGGAGCCCGAGCCCGGGGAGCTGGAGATCGGCTGGCGGTTCGCCCGGGCGGCGTGGGGCCGCGGGTACGCCACCGAGGCCGCGCGGGCCGTGCTGCACCACGCCGTCACCGCGCTCGGCGCCCGGTCGGTGTTCGCGACGACGATGGCCGCGAACACGGCGTCGCGGCGGGTGATGGAGAAGATCGGGATGCGGCACGTCCGGAGCTGGCACGAGCACCACGACGACCCCCTCCCCGGCGCGGAGCAGGGCGACGTGGAGTACCGCCACCCGTGAGTGGCAAACAGGGCTCTGGCCCTGTTTGCCACTCACGGGTCGCTGGCGACACATGCCATGCTCGGCCGGCGCAGGTCCTCGGGCGGGTCGCGGTGGGGCTCGCGGCGGTCGTGCTCGTCGGGTGCGGCAGCCCGCCTCCGTCCGTCCCCACCGCAGCCACCACCACCGCGGTCCGGGCGACGGCCACCACGCCCGCACCCCCGCAGCGGGTCGTCGTCCTCGACCCCGGCCACAACGGCGGCAACGGCACGCACACCGCGGAGATCGGGCGTCCGGTGCCCGACGGCCGCCGCGGCACCAAGGCCTGCAACACCACCGGCACCGCGACCGACGCCGGCTGCCCCGAGCACGCCTTCATTTGCGCCGTCGCACAGCGGGTGCGGCGCGCGCTGGAGGCCGACGGGGTGGCCGGCCGGCTGAGCGAACGGCACCCTCGTCCAACGGGGTCGAGCGAGAGTGCCGTTCGCTCAGCCGGTGCTCAGCCGCTCAGCCCCCGTCGAGCCGGTGCAGCATCGCCGGCAGCTCCCGCGCGTGCACCACGGCGAGCCGCTGGGTGGCGCGGGTGAGCGCGACGTAGAGGTCGTTGGCCCCGCGCGGTGACTCCTCGAGGACCTCCGCCGGCTCCACCAGCACCACCGCGTCGAACTCCAGGCCCTTGGCCGAGCCGATCGGCAGCACCACGACCGGCGACTCGAGGTCGACGGTCGGGTCGGCCGGGCCGTCGGGGGTGTCCGGACCGGCGACGGGCTCGGCCGCGCCGAGCAGGCGCTCCCGCAGCCCGCGCACCCGCGCCGCCGGGGCGAGCACGACCGTGCGCCCGTCGGGCACGGCACCGGCCTCCTCGGCCAGCACCTTCGCGACGACGTCGTCGAGCCGGTCGCCGCCCACGGGCACCGCGCGCGGCGGCACGCCGGTGCTGCGGACCGAGCGCGGCGCGGCCAGCCCCGGCTCGATCACGGCGAGCACGTCGTCGGCGACGTCGGCGATCTCGGATGGCGTCCGGTAGTTGACCGTGAGCTGCTCCAGGCGCCACCGGTTCGCCACGTACGGCGAGAGCACCTGCCCCCACGACGACGCCCCGGCCAGGTCACCGGTCTGCGCGATGTCGCCGACAAGGGTCATCGACCGGCTCGGGCAGCGCCGCATCACCAGCCGCCACGCCATCGCCGACAGCTCCTGCGCCTCGTCGACGATCACGTGGCCGTAGGTCCACTCGCGGTCGGCGGCTGCGCGCTCGGCGGTGGAGTCGTAGCGGCGCACCGCCTGCCGCTCGGCGAGGCGCTCGGCGTCGACGATGTCGCCCGCGCGCAGCAGCTCGTCGTCGAGGTCCTCCTCCAGGTCGAGGACGTCGAGCACGCCCTGCGCGTAGAGGACCTCCTCCCGCAGCGCCGCCGCCTCGCGGGCCGCGGCCTCGGCGCCGTCGTCGCCGAGCAGCTCCGCGGCCTCGTCGAGCAGCGGCACGTCGGCCGGGGTCCAGCGCAGGCCCGGCGGCACGTCCTCGGCCGGCGCGGGGCGCTCCAGGCGCGCCCGGTCGGCGGCCGGGAGCCGGCGCGCCACCGAGTTCAGCCGCCGCGCGTCGGCGAACAGGTCGGTGAGCAGCTGCTCGGCCGACAGCGTCGGCCACAGGTCGTCGAGAGCGCGCTGCAGCTCGCGGCTCTCGGTGAGCTCGTCGCGGATGTCGGCGAGGTCGCCGGCGTCGAGGAAGCGCGAGGAGTTGAGCCCTGCCCCGCCCAGCCCGCGGGCGGCCTGCTCGGCCAGCAGCCGCACGGCCTCCTTGTGGAAGATCCGCTTGGCCTCGTTGTGCGGCTTGCGGGAGCGCCGGGCGCGGGTGCGGGCGGAGTTGGCGACGTCGCGGTCGAGCCGGATCCGCTGCCCCTCGACGTCGAGCTCGACGGGGCGGCGCGGCACCTGCTGGCGGTCGCGCACCGCGGCCGCGATGACCGAC
Source organism: Pseudonocardia oceani (assembly GCF_019263585.2). Lineage (GTDB taxonomy): Bacteria > Actinomycetota > Actinomycetes > Mycobacteriales > Pseudonocardiaceae > Pseudonocardia > Pseudonocardia oceani. The sequence goes on along the minus strand of NZ_JADQDF010000001.1, from coordinate 6,119,848 downwards.
GCCATGTCGGCGCGGCCCTTGACCTCGGCGGTCTCCGCGGGCTCGGGGCGCCGCGCGTCGAGGTTCGGGAACAGCTGCCCCACCGTGCCCAGCACGACGCTGGTCTCGCCCAGCGACGGCAGCACCTGCCCGATGTAGCGCAGGAACGTCGGGTTGGGCCCGACGACGAGCACGCCGCGCCGGGCCAGGCGGTCGCGGTGGGTGTAGAGCAGGTAGGCGGCGCGGTGCAGCGCGACGGCGGTCTTGCCGGTGCCCGGCCCGCCCTGCACGACGAGGACGCCCGAGGGCTTGGAGCGGATGATCGCGTCCTGCTCGGACTGGATGGTGGCGACGATGTCGCCCATCCGGCCGGTGCGCCGGGCGCCGACGGCGGCGAGCAGCGCGGCCTCGCTGGTCAGGCCCGAGGAGCGCCCGCCCGCGTCGACGGCGTCGAGGTCGAGCACCTCGTCGTCGACGGCCAGGACCTCGCGGCGCCGGGTGCGCAGGTGGCGGCGGCGCCGGATGCCGTCGGGCGAGGCCGCGGTGGCGGTGTAGAACGGCCGCGCGGCGGGCGCGCGCCAGTCCATGAGCAGCGGCTCGTAGTCGTTGTCCTCGTCGAGCAGCCCCAGGCGGCCGATGTAGCGGCGCTCCCCCGGCCCGCCCTCGTGCTCGGGCAGCACGTCGAGGCGGCCGAAGGCCAGGCCGTGCTCGGCGGCGCGCAGCGCGGCGAGGCGGTCGGTGTACATCGCGGCGGCGGCGTCGCGCTCGGTGAGCGCCTGCGGCGTGCCGACGGTCTCGTCGTGCAGGGCGTCGTGCAGGCGCTGCGCGGTCTCGGCGCGGCGGGCGTCGAGGCGGCCGTAGAGCATGCCGACGTAGCGCTGCTCGTGGGCGAGACCGTCGTCGTCGGCGGGTGCCGCGGCAGGACCCTCGCCTCCGGCGAGCCCGGGGGACGTGCTGTTCGACACCGGTTGTTCACCTTCACGGGCTCGGGAAACGGCGACTGTCCAAGTTACCAGCGCTGCGGGGGTGCCGTTCGCAGGCGCTCGCGCCGGGCGTTTACTGCTCCCCCGGCACCGGGTAGGTCTCTCTGTGCCCAGCTCCGAGCCGTCCCGCGACTCCGAGTACGCGCACCTCGCGCCTCTCTTCGACCAGTTCGCGGCACTGCCCCCCGACCACCCCGACCGCGCGGAGCTCCGCGCCCGCCTCGTCACCGGCCACCTGCCGGTCGTCCGCCACATCGCCCGCCGGTTCTCCGGCCGTGGCGAGCCCGCCGACGACCTGGAGCAGGCCGGCACCATCGGCCTGCTCGGCGCTGTCGACCGCTTCGACCCCTCGCACGGCAGCGACTTCCTGTCCTACGCCGTCCCCACCATCACCGGCGAGATCCGCCGCCACTTCCGCGACCGGACCTGGGCGATGCGCGTGCCGCGCCGGCTCAAGGACCTGCAGGCGACGATCGCGGGAGCGGTCGGGCCGCTCTCGCAGGAGCTGGGCCGCGCGCCGCGGCCCACCGAGATCGCGGCACGCCTGGACATGCCGGTCGACGAGGTGCTCGAGGGCCTCGACGCCCAGCAGGCCTACCGCAACACCTCACTCGACGAGCTCGTCGCCGGCGGGGAGACGCCGTTGACCGACACCCTCGGCACCGCCGACGTCGAGCTGGACAAGGTGGAGTACCGCGAGACGCTGCAGCCGCTGCTCGACGAGCTGCCCCCGCGCGAGCGCACGATCCTGGTGCTGCGGTTCTTCGGGAACATGACGCAGACCCAGATCGCCGACCGCGTCGGGGTGTCGCAGATGCACGTGTCGCGGCTGCTGGCCCAGACCCTGCGCCAGCTGCGGGAGAAGCTCAACGCCGCCGAGTAGTCCGGAGGCTCAGAGCCCGTCCAACAGGCGTCGGGGCAGCACGAACCACAGCCCCATCAGGACCACGCCGACGGCCGCGGCCGCAGGCACGGCGAACCCGCGCCCGACGGCGACGTCGAGGACCAGCAGTACGGCCCCGGTGAGGGTGAGCGCCAAGGTGGCGAGGCCGGCGACGAACAGCCGCTGGCCGAGCGCGACCGTCGGCGCCTTCACGCCGCGCGCGAACGTCATGCGGTGCGCGGCGGCCGGGCCGACGAGCAGCCCGGCCGTCAGCACCGACAGCAGCAGCGTGACGACGTAGGTCCAGCGCTGCACCTCGTCGATGCGCCCGAAACGCTCGGTGAACGACAGCGACAGCAGGAACGCGAACAGGATCTGCACGCCGGTCTGCGCGACGCGCAGCTCCTGCAGCAGCTCCAGCATGTTGCGGTCGGCCCGCCGCAGCGGGCCCTCGCCGCGGTCGTCGTCCGGAGCGGTCACGCGGGGAAGGCTAGCCCGCGAACGCGTCCACGACGGCGGTGGAGAAGGCCTTGAGGTCGTCGGGGCTGCGGCTGGTGATGAGGTTGCCGTCCACCGACACCTCCTCGTCGACGACGGTGGCGCCCGCGTTGCGCAGGTCGGTCCACACGCTCGGGTACGAGGTGAGCGTGCGGCCCTGCGCCACGCCCGCGTCGATCAGCGCCCACGGGGCGTGGCAGATCGCGCCGACGGGCTTGCCCGACTCCACGAACGCCTTGACGAAGTAGCGGACGTCCTCGTCGACGCGGAGCTTGTCGCCGTTGACGGTGCCGCCCGGCATCAGGAGCCCGTCGTACTCCTCGGGCGGGGCCTGCCCGACGACGCGGTCCACGTCGAACGTGTCCGCGGGCTCGATGTCGGAGTTCATCGCCTGGATCCGTCCGTCGGACAGCGAGACCAGGTGGACCATCGCGCCCTCCGCGACGACCGCGTCGCGCGGGGTGGTCAGCTCCACCTGCTCGACGCCGTCGGTCGCCAGGATCGCGATGCGCTTGCCGTCCAGCCTGCCTGCCATGGGTGGTCCTCCTCGATCGGTGGGGTCCTCCCGGGTCTACCCGGGTCGTCGGAGGGGTATGCCCGACCCATGAGCGAGATCGAGAAGGGCGACCACGTCACCTGGAAGTCCCACGGCGGAACGGCCGAGGGGACCGTCGAGGAGGAGATCACCGAGGACACGAAGGCGGCCGGGCGCACGGTGCGGGCCTCGGAGGACGACCCGCAGTACCGCGTGCGCAGCGAGAAGAGCGGCAAGGACGCGGTGCACAGGCCGAGCGCGCTGGAGAAGGACTAGCCGCCGGGTCAGCTCAGCACCGGGGTGTCGGCGTGCTCGCGGCACGTCGGCACCTCGGGGCGGGCTTCCAGGCGCTCGTCGTCGATCTCCTGGTCGCAGACCGCGCAGCGGCCGTACGTCCCGGCGTCGAGGCGGCCCAGGGCCTCCTGCACGGCGCGCCGCTGGTCGGCGACGGTGTCGACGAGCAGCTCGGTGTCCATCGTGTTGGCCACCTCGCTGCCGTAGTCGCCGGGGTGCTGGCCGAGCGCACCCTCCTGCGTCTCGTCGCCGCTGGTCTCGGCCCGGGTCCGCTCGGCGAAGCGGGCGCGCTCGTCGAGGTCGGCGAGCTCGTCGGTGAGCAGGGTGCGGGCGCGGTCGAGATCCACGGTGGGGTCCTTCCGGTCGGGGAGACGTGAACCCCTGCGCATACCCCGATCCGACGGCGCCGGAAACCCCGCGCCGGACCTCTCAGCCGCCGGGGTGGCGCGCCTTGGGGGCCCGGCCGAACGGCTGCTCGACGGGCTCGACCCGCACCGGCTCCGGTACCGGGCGCAGCACCGGCTCCTCGGCCAGCGCGAGCGGCTCGCCGTGGTGCGTCAGGCGCATCGGCGGGCCGCTGACCAGGTGGTACTCGGCATCCTCCGGCGTGATCTGCACCCGCAGCTGACGCCCCTGCCAGCGCAGCCCGAACGAGATGCGCGAGAGCGCCGGGGGCAGCCGCGGCGCGAACCGCAGGCCCGCGGAGTCGCACTGCATCCCGCCGAAGCCCTGCACGACCGCGATCCAGGTACCGGCCATCGAGGCGATGTGCACCCCGTGGTCGGAGTTGCCCGCGAGGTCGTTGATGTCGACGAGCGCGGACTCCGCGAGGTAGTCGAACGCCAGGTCCAGGTGCCCGACCCGGGCGGCCATGACGGCCTGGGTGCACGCCGACAGCGACGAGTCGCGGACGGTGATGGCCTCGTAGTAGGCGAAGTTGCGCTCCACCTGCTCGGGGGTGAACGCGTCGGGCCGCAGCTGCATGGCCAGCACCAGGTCGGCCTGCTTGGAGACCTGCTTCCGGTACAGGTCGAAGTAGGGGACGTTGAGCAGCAGCGGGTACATGTCGGGCTTGGTGCCCTCGAAGTCCCACACCTGGTGGTCGGTGAAGCCCTCGGACTGCGGGTGCACGCCGAGCGCCTCGTCGTAGGGGATCCGCATCGACGACGCGGCGTCGCGCCAGCTCGCCATCTCCTCGGCGTTGACGCCGAGCTTGGCCGCCGCGCGGGAGTGCCGGGCCGCGGTCTCGGCAGCGACGCGCAGGTTCAGCTGCGCCATGAGGTTGGTGTAGACGTTGTTGTCGACGATCGCGGTGTACTCGTCGGGCCCGGTGACGCCGTCGATGCGGAACTGGCCGGCCGAGTCGTGGTGGCCCAGCGAGCGCCAGAGGCGGGCGGTCTCGACCAGCAGCTCGAGGCCGACCTCCTTCTCGAACTCGACGTCGCCGGTGGCCGCGACGTGGCGGCGCACGGCGTCGGCGATGTCGGCGTTGATGTGGAACGCCGCCGTGCCCGCGGGCCAGTAGCCCGAGCACTCGTGCCCGCGGATGGTGCGCCACGGGAACGCGGCGCCCTTGAGCCCCAGCTGCTCGGCGCGCTCCTTGGCCAGCGGGATGATCGACTGGCGCCAGCGCAGCGCGTCGGCCGCCGCCTCCGGGGCCACGTGCGAGAGCAGCTGCAGGCAGAACGTCTCGGTGTCCCAGAACGTGTGGCCGTCGTAGCCGGGGCCGGTGAGGCCCTTGGCCCCGATGGCCCGCCGTTCGGCGCGGGCGCCGGCCTGCAGCACGTGGAAGATGGCGACGCGGACGGCCTGCTGCAGCTCGGCGTCGCCGTCGATCTCGATGTCGGCGGTGAGCCAGAAGTCGTCGAGGTAGTGGCGCTGCTCGTCGACCAGGCCCTGCCAGCTCGTGTAGCGGGCGGCGGCCAGCGCGGCCCGTACCTGGTCGTGCACCGCCGAGAGCGAGCGCCGCGAGGACCAGCCGTAGGCCAGGTACTTGACGACGCTCAGCTTCTCGCCGGGCTTGAGCCGCGAGATCACGGTGGTGCGGGCGACGTCGGGGTTGGCCTCCGACGTGATCTGCAGGCCCGCGGGACCGTGCACCTCGTGGTCCATCGCCGCGGCCACCCGCAGCCCCGACGCCCGGGTCTGGTGCACGAGCGTGGCGCTGGTCTCGCTGTGGCGGTGCTGCTCGGCGACCAGCGGGTCGGTCATCGCCGCCTCGACGCGCGGGTCGTCCTCGTCGATCGAGGGCAGGGCCTCGTTGGCCACCAGCTCGGACTGCACGACGAGCAGCGCCGGCGCGTCGAGCACCTCGACCTCGTAGCGGATCGCGGCGATCGCGCGCTGCGTCAGCGACACCAGCCGCTCGGTGCGCAGCTTGACCCGGCGCCCGGCCGGGGACTCCCACTCGACCTCGCGGGTGAGCGTGCCCGCCTGCAGGTCGAGCACGCGCTCGTGGCGGTGGACCCGGCCGTAGCGCAGGTCGAGCGGCTCGTCCTCCACCAGCAGCCGGATCAGCTTGCCGTTGGTGACGTTGATGATCGTCTGCCCGGACTCGGGGTAGCCGTAGCCGCCCTCGGCGTAGGGCAGCGGGCGCTTCTCGTAGAACGAGTTGAGGTAGGTGCCGGGGGTGTCGTGCGGCTCGCCCTCGTCGAGGTTGCCGCGCAGGCCGATGTGACCGTTGGACAGGGCGAAGACCGACTCCGCCTGGCCCAGGGCCTGCAGGTCGAGGTGCGGCTCGCGCACCACCCACGGCTCGACGAGGAACGCGCGTCCGGGATCGGGGCTCACGACCGGTCCCCCAGGAGGTCGGCGAGGTCCTGCACGACGACGTCGGCGCCCTGCGCCCGCAGCTCCTCGGCCTGGCCGAGGCGGTCGACGCCCACCACGAAGCCGAAGCCCCCGGCCTTCCCGGACGCGACGCCGGCCAGGGCGTCCTCGAACACCACGGCGTCGGCCCTGTCGACGCCCAGGGCTGCGGCGGCGGCCAGGAACGTGTCGGGCGCCGGCTTGCCGGGCAGGCCGCGCTCCTTGGCCGTGACGCCGTCGACGCGGTGGTCGATGTACCGGGCGAGGTCGGCGACGCGCAGCACCTGCTCGGCGTTGGCGCTCGACGACACGACCGCGGTGGCCAGCCCCGCTTCGCGAACGGCCTTCAGGTAGCGCACCGAGCCCGGGTAGACCTCGACGCCGACGGAGACGATCTTCTCCTGCACCAGGTCGTTCTTGATCGTCGACAGGCGCACCAGCTCGTCGTGGGGCAGCGCGATCCCGCGCGAGCGCAGGAACGAGTCGGTGCCGTCCAGGCGGGGCTTGCCGTCGACGTAGGGGCCGTAGTCGGCCGTGGTGTCGAAGGGGCGGAAGCCGTCGCCGTCCCGCTCGCGCAGGTAGTCGTCGAACATCTGCTTCCAGGCGGCGGCGTGCACGCTCGCGGTGTCGGTGAGGACGCCGTCGAGGTCGAAGAGGCACGCGCGCGTGCCGTCGGGGAGGCCCAGCATGGGCGCACGGTACCCACTGGGAAGATCACCGCGGTGCCCCGGTCGTCACCATCGCGTTGCGGTTCTCAGCCCGTGGGCAGCACCAGCACCGCGGGCTCCCCCGCGGCGGCCGTCACCGTGACCTCGCACCCGGCGTCGACACGGCGCACCGACAGCGCCAGCACCCCGCCCTCGCGCCGGGGCTCGATGCCGCGCTGCACGGCGTCGCGGACCATCGTGAGCACCGCCATCGTGGGCACCGGCACGGGCTCGACGCCCTGCTCGACCTCGGTGGTGACCCCCAGCCGCGCGCCGAAGCGGGCCTGCTCGATCGCCAGGTAGGCCCGCACCGTCTCCAGCTCGCGGCCCAGCGTGCTCTCCGGCGGGCCGTCGGCGGTGCGGGAGAGGTCGGCGAACCCGAACAGCAGCTCACGGGCCCGCAGCGGGTCGGTACGGATGAGCGCCGCGATCGTGTTGAGCGAGTTGTAGACGAAGTGCTGCTCGAGGCGCCGCTCGGCCTCGGGCGGCGGCGGGGGCGGGTCGGGCTCGGGCGGGGCCGGCGCGGGATCCGGGGCCGCCGGGGTGGGTGGGGCCGGAGCCGGGGCCGTGACCGCCGGCGGCACCGCCCACTGCGAGTCGTCGAGGTCCTCGAACCGGGCCAGGCCGCGCCACATCGGCAGCCGCATCCGCGTGCCGCCCACCCAGCCGGTGAACTCGACGAGGCCGACGAGGTCGGGCAGCACCCACACCGCGTGCCGGGCGGCGTCGGCGGGCAGCGCACCGGTGAACGGCGACGCGTCGCGGGCCGAGCCGCGCAGGTCGGCGTCGAGGCGGCGGCGCTCGTCGACGCCGATGCCCACGCGTCCGACGTAGCGCAGGCGGTCGCCGTCGGGCACGCCCAGGAGCAGGGCGCCGATGGTGTCGGGGCGGTGCGGGTCGGTGGGCGTCCAGCCGCCGATGACGACCTGGCGGGTGCGCTGCACCGGCACCCGCAGCCAGAACTTGGAGCGCCCGCCGGGCCGGTAGCGGGCGCCGAGGTGCCGCGCGTGGAAGGCGTCGATGCCCTCGGCGGCCGCGATCCGCATGATCGAGCCGAGCTCGGTGGCCGGGAACAGGGCCGTCGTCCAGACCGGGGCGCCGTCGAGGCCCAGGCCCTCCAGCAGCCCGCGGCGCTCGCGGTAGGGCAGGCCGACGGTGTCGTGGCCGTCGAAGAAGAGCAGGTCGGCGACCTGCAGGTCGACCGGGACCGCCGCGATGTCGTGCTCGCTGGGCTTGTAGCGGGAATGGCGGCGCTTGAGCAGGCGCGGGCGGGCGGCGTGCTCCTCCCCGCGCGCGACGATCGTGCCGTCGAGCACCATCCCGCCGGGCGGGCAGCGCGCCAGCAGCGGCGCGGAGAACTCCGGGTAGGCGTGGGTCATGGAGTTGTCGGCGCCGCTGAGCAGCCGCACCCGCCCCTCGCGGCCCGGGCCGGGCGGGTGCACGTAGGCGATGCAGCGGTGGCCGGTCCACGCCACCTCGACCCGCCAGTCGCTCCCGGTAGGGGGATCGCCCGAGGTCACCGACGGCAGCATGGGCGGGACGAGCAGCGGCACGCCGTCGTCGGATGTCGCCCCCGTCACGGGCGTCACCGTAACCGTCCGGCCCCGCTCCGGCGGTCGCAGAGCGCACAAGGGACGATCGGGAGCACCATGACGCTGACCGACCGCCTCGCGCCCGGCCCCTCCGGGGCACCCGTCGACCCGGACGACCTCGTCGAGTCGTTCACCGACTGGGCGTTCGAGGAGCAGGGCCTGTCCCTGTACCCGGCGCAGGAGGAGGCGCTGATCGAGCTGGTCACGGGCAGCAACGTGATCCTCTCGACGCCCACCGGCTCCGGGAAGTCGCTGGTGGCGATCGGGGCGCACGCCGCCGCACTGGCCCGCGGGCAGCGCACGTTCTACACCGCGCCGATCAAGGCGCTGGTCAGCGAGAAGTTCTTCGCGCTGATCGACGTGTTCGGGCCCGAGAAGGTCGGCATGCTCACCGGCGACGCCGCGGTCAACGAGCAGGCGCCGATCATCTGCTGCACGGCCGAGATCCTCGCCAACATCGCGCTGCGCTCCGGGCGCGACGCCGACGTCGGCTCCGTCGTCATGGACGAGTTCCACTTCTACGCCGACCCCGACCGCGGCTGGGCCTGGCAGGTGCCGATCGTCGAGCTGCCGCAGGCGCAGTTCCTGCTGATGAGCGCCACGCTCGGCGACGTCTCGTTCTTCCGCGACGACCTCACCCGCCGCACCGGCCGCGAGACCGCGGTGATCACGTCGGTGGAACGGCCCGTGCCGCTGGTCTACCAGTACGTCCACACGCCGGTGCACGAGACGATCCAGGAGCTGACGACGACGAACCAGGCGCCGGTCTACGTCGTGCACTTCACCCAGCAGTCGGCGGTGGAGCGGGCGCAGGCGCTGATGAGCGTCAACGTCACGTCGAAGGAGGACAAGGCGGCCATCGCCGCCCTGATCGGGAACTTCCGGTTCACCTCCGGGTTCGGGCGCACGCTCTCGCGGCTGGTGCGCCACGGCATCGGCGTGCACCACGCCGGGATGCTCCCCCGCTACCGGCGCCTGGTCGAGACGCTCGCGCAGGCCGGGCTGCTGCGCGTCATCTGCGGCACCGACACGCTCGGCGTCGGCATCAACGTGCCGATCCGCACGGTGCTGTTCACCGCCCTGGCCAAGTACGACGGGCAGCGCACCCGCTCGCTCAAGGCGCGCGAGTTCCACCAGATCGCCGGGCGCGCGGGGCGGGCGGGCTACGACACCGTCGGCACGGTCGTCGCGCAGGCCCCCGACCACGAGGTCGAGAACCACCGGCGCCTCGCCAAGGCCGGCGACGACCCCAAGAAGCGCAAGCGCGTGGTGCGCACGCAGGCGCCGGAGGGGTTCGTCGGCTGGTCGCAGGTCAGCTTCGAGAAGCTCCAGACCGCGCAGCCCGAGCCGCTGACCAGCCACTTCCAGGTGTCGCACGCGATGCTGCTCAACGTCATCTCCCGGCCCGGTGACGCCTTCACCGCGATGCGCCACCTGCTGGAGGACAACCACGAGCCGCGGCCCCGCCAGCGCCGCCACATCCTCCGCGCCATCGCGATCTACCGCGCCCTGCGGACGTCCGGGGTCGTCGAGGAGCTCCCCGAGCCCGACGCCGAGGGCCGGCGCGTGCGCCTGGTCGGCGACCTGCAGCTCGACTTCGCTCTCAACCAGCCCCTCTCCCCCTTCGCGCTGGCGTCGGTGGAGCTGCTCGACCGCGAGTCCCCCACCTACGCGATGGACGTCCTGTCGATCATCGAGGCCACCCTCGACGACCCCCGCCAGGTGCTCTACGCCCAGCAGAGCAAGGCCAAGGGCGAGGCGGTGGCGGCGATGAAGGCCGAGGGCATCGAGTACGAGGAGCGGATGGCGCTGCTCGAGGACGTCACCTGGCCCAAGCCGCTCGACGAGCTGCTGAACGCCGCGCTGGAGACCTACCGCCGCGGCGCGCCGTGGGTGGAGGACGCGAAGCTCTCGCCGAAGTCGGTGGCGCGGGACATGTTCGAGCGGTCCATGACGTTCGTCGAGTACGTCTCGCACTACCAGCTCGCGCGGTCGGAGGGGCTGGTGCTGCGCTACCTCGCCGACACCTACCGCGCCCTGCGCCAGACCGTCCCCGACTCGGCGCGCACCGAGGAGCTGACCGACGTCGTCGAGTGGCTGGGCGAGCTCGTCCGCCAGACCGACTCCTCCCTGCTCGACGAGTGGGAGGCCCTCGCCGCCGGAGCGGGCGCGGGTGACGAGGTCGCGCCCCCGTCGCTGGACACCGGCCCCGCGGGCGTCACGCGCAACGTCCGGGCGTTCCGGGTGCTGGTGCGCAACGCGATGTTCCGCCGGGTCGAGCTGGCCGCGTTCCGCCGCTGGGACCTGCTCGCCGAGCTCGACTCGGCCGCCGGCTGGGACGCCGCCGCCTGGCGGGAGGCCCTGCTGCCCTACTTCGCGCTGCACGGCGACACGTTCGACGCCATCGGCACCGGCCCGAACGCGCGCGGCCCCCAGCTCATTACGATCACCGAGGAGCCCGAGCGCTGGCTGGTGCGCCAGGTGCTCGACGACCCGGCCGCCGACCACGACTGGGCGATCACCGCCGAGGTCGACCTGGCCGCCTCCGACGAGGAGGGCGGCCCGGTCGTGTGGGTCACCGGGGTCGAGGCGATGGGCGGGGCCTGACGGCGCCGCCCTCGATCGTCGGGACCGCACCACCACGGTCGTCTCGACGACCCTCGAGATGCACTCTCGGCGATCAAGGGCGGTTGGTGCGGGGCGGGCCTAATAGCGCTGCCGCCTGCGCGACGGCCGGCCGGCGGGCAGCGGTGATCACCGGCGGCGGTCCACCATCCGGCCTTGATCGCCGCCAGCCGCATCTCACGGTCGTCGCCGCAGCCGTGAGGTGCGGCGAGGAGCGATCGCGGCGCCCTTGATCGTCGGGACCGCACCACCACGGCCCCTCCCCCGACCCCGCCGGCGCATTCCCGGCGATCAAGGGGCAGGCGGCCCGGAGGCCGCAAGAAGGTCAATCACAGATTGCCGATCCGCTTCCGTCAATGTATGACTGACACATGAAGTACGAGGAAGCCCAGCGCTGGCTCGAGCGCGCCGACCCGTCCATCGCCAAGCAGCGGGAGTCGATCACCCAGCAGCTCGACGGGCTCAAGGATCGGGCCAGGAACGGGGTCCTCACCCACGACGGGGCCGCCGCCTGGTACGCCCTGGTCGGCGAGATGCGGCGCCTGGCCGACTACTACGAGCGCGACCTCATCCGCAAGCTCCGCTCCGACGGCCTCACCTGGCAGCAGGTGGCCGACGCCGTGCAGGCGCAGCTCAACAGCCGGCAGGCCGCGCAGGGCAAGTGGAAGCGCCTGATCGACCCCGGACGCCGCACGACCACCGGCGACATGCAGCGCGGCGGGCGCCGCAAGCAGACACCGGAGGCCTGATCACGCACGGTGAACGGTGCGCGGGGTGATCGTCAACGGCTATCGTCGCGGCGTCCGTGCGGCGAGACCGGACAGGCAGGAGCCGGCGTGAGCGGCCACGACGAGCAGGACGGGGCGGCCGACGCCCTGGCCGCGTCGTGGGCGCGCGCCCTGAGCGGTGAGGTCGCGGACCCGGCGCCGGTCGCCGCGCTGCTGCGCGATCCGGCCGCCCGGCTGCTCGCGGCGTGGACCGAGGAGGACCCCGCCCGCGCGGGTGACGCCGCCGCCGACACGGGGCGCTCGCTCGTCCTGGCCGGCCTCGCCGACCTCGGTGTGCTCGACGCGAGCCTCGCCCACCTCACCACGCACCTCTCCCCCGCCGCCACCGCGCCGGATGCGGCGGCGCGTCTGGCGACGATCGTGTCGCGCATGGCCGTGGGCTACGCCGCGGCGGTGCAGCAGCGGGTCCGCGCCGAGCAGCAGCGCCTGGGCCTAGCCGCGCTCGCCGCCCGCTCGGCCGCCGACCGCGCCCGCCGCACGAGCGAGGCCCGCTTCGCCGCGGTGTTCGCGGGCTCCCCCATGGGCATCGGGGTCGCGGCGCTGGACGGGCGGGTGCTGGAGTCCAACGCCGCGCTGGGCGAGATCTTCGGGCTCACCCCGGAGCAGTTCCGCGAGCACAGCCTGCAGGAGTTCGTGCACCCCGAGGACGACCCGGAGATCTGGACCCGCCTCGACGCCATGCTCGCCGGGACGCTCGACCACATGCGCCTGGAGAAGACCGTCTGGCACACCGAGGGCCGCCCGGTGCGCCTGGAGGTCGTGCTGACGCTGCTGCGCGACCCGGACGAGGTGCCGCGGTACATCGTCGGGATGGTCGCCGACATCACCGAGCGCCGCGACCTCGAGGACCGCCTGCGCCACCAGGCCCTGCACGACCCCCTCACCCGCCTGCCCAACCGCGCGCTGTTCCTGGAGCGGCTCGACGCCGCGCTGCGCACGGGCGGCTGCGAGGTCGGCGTGTGCTTCATCGACCTCGACGGGTTCAAGGCCGTCAACGACACCCTCGGGCACACCGTGGGTGACGAGCTCCTGCGGGCCGTCGCGCAGCGCCTCACCACCGACCTGGTCCCCGACGGACACCTCGTCGCACGGATGGGCGGCGACGAGTTCGTGGTGCTCGTCGAGCAGGGCGGCGCGGCGGAGCTGGAGCGCGTGCCCGGGCGGATCCTCGACGCGGTGCGCCGGCCGCTGCGCCTGGACGGGCGCGACCTGACGGTCACGGCGAGCGTCGGCGTCGTCCGGCGCTCCGACGGCGGCGACACGGCCGCCGAGCTGCTCAAGGCCGCCGACACCACCCTCATGTGGGCCAAGGACGACGGCCGCGACCGCTGCGCCTTCTTCGACCCCGACCGCCACCGCGCCCACATCGAGCGCTTCGCCCGCGCCGCCGGCCTGCCCGACGCGCTGGCCCGCGAGGAGTTCCTCGTCTGCTACCAGCCGCTGGTGCGCCTGGCCGACGCGCGGCTGGTCGGCGTCGAGGCACTGGTCCGCTGGGAGCGCCCCGGGCACGACCGGCCGCTGGGGCCCGACGAGTTCGTGCCGCTCGCCGAGGAGAGCGGGCTCATCGTGCCGCTGGGTCGGTGGGTGCTGGAGCAGGCGTGCGCGCAGGCCGTGCGCTGGCGCGCCGAGCCGGGCGGTGAGGACGTCTTCGTCAGCGTCAACATCGCAGTGCGCCAGGTCCACGAGCCCGGGCTGGTCGACGACGTGGCGCGCGTGCTGCGCGAGACCGGCCTGCCTCCCGCCGCCCTGCAGCTCGAGCTCACCGAGACCGCCGCGATGGCGACGACCGGCGCCCCGCTGGTGGTGCTGCGCCGCCTCGCCGCGCTCGGCGTCCGCATCGCGATCGACGACTTCGGCACCGGCTACTCCAACCTCGCCTACCTGCGCGAGCTGCCGGTGCACGTGCTCAAGCTGGCCGGGTCGTTCGTGACCGGGCGCGGCACCGGCCCGGGCGTCACCGGCGACGCGATCGACGCCGACGTCCTGGCCCACCTCGTGCGGCTCGCGCACACGCTCGGGCTGTCGGTCACCGCCGAGCACGTGGAGACCGCCGAGCAGGGCCGGCTGCTGCACGCGCTGGGCTGCGACGTCGGCCAGGGCTGGCACTACTCCCCGGCCACCGACGCCCCGGCGATCACCGCGATGCTGGCCCGCGGCGCCGTCGGGGCGCGGTCGCTGTGAACGCGCGTCCCCGCTAGCCCAGCGGGCTGCGCGGCAGCAGCCGATCGGCGATGATCTTGCGCTGGATCTCGCTGGTGCCCTCGAAGATCGTCGTGAGCCGGGCGTCGCGCCAGTGCCGCTCGACCTGGTGCTCGGTGGTGTAGCCGTTGCCGCCGTGGAGCTGGATGCCGTCGCCGGTGACCTCCGCGGCCATCTCGGTGGCCATCAGCTTCACCATCGCGGCCTCGCGCTCGCAGGGCTGCCCGAGGTCGATGAGGTGCGCGACGTGCTGGTAGAACGCCCGCGCCTGCTCCACGCGCGCCGCCATGTTCGCGAGGGTGAACCGCACGGCCTGAAAGTCGCCGATCGGGTGCTCGAACTGCTCGCGGTCCTGCAGGTAGACGATGCAGTCCTCGACGGCCGCGCGCGCCAGCCCGACGGCCCGCGCCGCGGTGTGCACGCGGGCGGTGTTGAGCCACTTCTGGGCGTCGGCGAAGCCCGCCTTGCCGATCCGGTTGGCGACCGGGACGCGGAAGCCGTCGAACTCGAGGTCCCACGTGACGAACCCGTGGTAGCCGATCTTGTCGATCGGGGAGCCGGTGATGCCCTCGGGGAACCCGTCGCGCTCCTTCTCCACCAGCAGCGTCGCGAGGCCGGCGGAACGCTTCTCGTCCGGGCCCGGGTCGGCGGTGCGGACGAGGACCTGGATGAAGTCGGCGGCCTTCGCGTTGCCGGTCCAGCGCTTGCGGCCGGTGACGACGTACTCGTCCCCGTCGCGGACGGCGCGGGTGGCGACGCCGGCGAGGTCGGACCCCGCGTCGGGCTCGGACAGCGCGATCGCGCCGATCCACTGGCCCTTCGCGCTGCGGCGCAGCAGCTCGTCGCGGCGGGTCGGGTCGGCGACACCGGTGCCGGCCCCCTGCGCGCGGGCGATGATGCTGCCGACGCTCATCCAGGCGCGGGCGAGCTCCTCGGCGACCATGCAGTACTCGAACGCGCCCAGGCCCATGCCGCCGTGCTCGCGGTCGACGGTGATGCCGAACCAGCCCTCGTCGGCCATCTCGTCCAGCAGCGGGCGCGGGATCTCGCCCTTCACGGGGTCGAGCTCGTTGGCCACCGGCAGCACGCGCTCCGTGGCGAACCGCCGGGCCCGCGACTGCAGCTCCTCGCGCTCGGGCGTGTGGTACGGCGGGGCGACGACGGGCACGGGCGGCGGCAGCGGATCCACGGTGGTCACCCGCCTGTTGTGCCACACCGGAGCGGGTGACGCGACCTCGGGGTGACCGGTCCCACCCGGACGGGCGGGCCGCCCCGTTCGGCCCCGACGGGGCTCAGAGCCGGCGCAGCCCGGAGAGCACCCGCTCCATCAGCACCAGGTCGGGACCCCCGGCGTCGGCCGTGCGGTGGACCTGCACGGCCCCCGCGTCGAGCATGTCGGCCAGCAGGATCTGCGCCACGCCGAGCGGGACCCCCAGCAGCGCGGCGACCTCGGCCACCGAGCGCGGGCCGTGGCACAGCTCGCGGATCCGGCCGTGGTCGAACGGCTCCCCGGGCCGCGCGGGACCGGTGGCCGTGACGAGCGCCTCCAGCGCGAACGACACCCTGGCGCGCGTGCGGCCGCCGGTGAGGACGTAGGGGCGCACGAGCGTGCGGGACGGCCCGTCGTCGCCCGGCACCGGGAGGAGGCGCTCGACGGGGAGGGTCTGCTCGGCGGGCGCCGGCGGGGGCTCGACGGGCGTCTCGTGCACCGGCGCGGGCCGCAGCGCGGCCGGCTCGGACCGGTCGGTCCGCCGCCGCGGGCGGGAACCGCCACCGAACCGGGCCCCGGTGAGTCCGACGGACGGGCCGTCGTCGCCCGGCTCGGGCAGCGGCGGGACGGCGGGCGGCGCGGGGTCCCGGACGGGGGCCGGCTCGGCCCCGCTCCGCTCCGACCGCGCCCGGCGCCTGCGCGACGGACCGCCGAAGCGCGCACCCGTGAGCCCGATCTCCGGTGGGCCGTCGGCGGAGCTGGGCATGTCCGAACCCTGGACGCCCGGGGTTACCGGCCTGTTGCGCTGCCGTTCCACGGCCATGACGACACCTCCCGGTGAGCAGTATTCACCCGGTGCGGTGGCCGGGTCGGTAGCGTCCGTGACATGTCCGTCACCGGCCGTGTCTGGCACGCCGCGACCGCCGCCGTCGTCGTCGTCGCGCTCGTCATCCAGGTCCCCATCACCGCGGCCGCGCAGGACGGGGCGTTCGACACGCCGGGCGCGCGCGTCGCCAACCTCTTCACGTTCTTCACGATCCTGACGAACCTGCTGGTCGCGGGCACCTCGCTGGCGGTCGCGCTGCGCCCGGAGCGCCGCTCGACGGTGCTGGCCGTGCTGCGCCTCGACGCACTGGTCGGCATCGGCGTGACCGCGGCGGTCCACCACACGCTGCTCGCCGGGCTGCGCGAGCTGAGCGGCGCCGAGGAGCTCGCCGACCAGCTGTTCCACTCCGTGACGCCCGCGCTCGCGATCGTCGGCTGGGTGCTGTTCGGGCCGCGCGGCACCACCGACCGCCGGGTCGTGCTGCTGTCGGTGCTCTACCCCGTCGCCTGGCTCGCGTTCACGCTCGCGCGAGGGGCGGTCATCGACTGGTACCCCTACCCGTTCGTCGACGTCGCCCTGCTGGGCTACGGGCAGGTGGCGCTCAACTGCGTCGGCATCGCCGTGCTCTTCGGGGTGCTCGCCGCGGCGGTGCTGGGCCTGGACCGTCTGCTCGGGCGGCGGGCCGCGGGCGGTGCCAGGATCGGGGCATGACGTACCCCATCCGGATCGGTGTCCAGCTGCAGCCGCAGCACGCCGAGTACCGCCAGATCCGTTCCGCCGTCGCGGAGGCCGAGGAGGCCGGCGTCGACGTCGTGTTCAACTGGGACCACTTCTTCCCGCTCTACGGCGAGCCCGACGGCGAGCACTTCGAGTGCTGGACGATGCTCGGCGCCTGGGCCGAGGCCACCTCCCGCGTCGAGATCGGCGCCCTGGTCACCTGCAACAGCTACCGCAACCCCGAGCTGCTCGCCGACATGGCCCGCACCGTCGACCACATCTCCGGCGGCCGGCTTATCCTGGGCATCGGCGCGGGTTGGTTCGAGCGCGACTACGACGAGTACGGCTACGACTTCGGCACCGCCGGATCGCGGCTGGCCGACCTGGCGCAGGCGCTGCCGCGCATCCGCGCCCGCTGGGCCAAGCTCAACCCGGCCCCCACCCGCGAGATCCCGATCCTCATCGGCGGCGGCGGGGAGAGGAAGACGCTGCGCTACACCGCCGAGCACGCCCGGATCTGGCACAGCTTCGGCGACGTCGACACGCTCGTCCGCAAGAACGGCATCCTCGACGGCCACTGCGCCGACGTGGGCCGCGAGCCGTCGCAGATCGAGCGGTCGATCGGGGTCGGCAAGCCGCCCGGCGAGGTCGCCGACGCCCTGGTCGACGCGGGCGCCACGCTGTTCACCGTCGGCGTAGGCGGGCCCGACTACGACCTCGGCCTGCTCAAGGAGTGGATCGCCTGGCGCGACTCCCGTTCCTGATCCGGGGGTCCCGGTCCGGGACCCGGGTCTGGGATGCTGAGGCCGTGGCTGTACTGAGCGCAGGGCTGTTGCTGTACCGGGAGGCGCCGGGCGGCGTCGAGGTGCTGCTCGGGCACATGGGCGGGCCCTACTGGGCGCGCAAGGACGACGCCGCCTGGTCGATCCCCAAGGGCGAGCACGAGCCCGACGAGGAGCCGTTCGCGGCCGCCGAGCGCGAGTTCACCGAGGAGCTCGGGCACCGGCCGCCGCCCGGGGACTCGCGCGAGCTGGGCACGGTCTCCCAGCGCGGGGGCCGCAAGCAGATCACCGTGTTCGCGCGGGAGGGCGACTTCGACCCCGCCCTCCTGCACCCGGGCACGTTCGACCTGGAGTGGCCGCCCAGGTCGGGCACGGTCCAGGCCTTCCCGGAGATCGACCGCGTGGCCTGGTTCGAGCTCGACGCCGCGCGGCGGAAGCTGGTCGCCGCGCAGGTGGAGTTCGTCGACCGGCTCGACGCCCTGCTCGGCGCGGGCTCGTCCGCCTGACGTCGCCGTGCGCGACCGGCCCGCCTCCGAGCAGGTCGTCGGGGCGCGCTCGCCGGGATGGTCGGGCTCGGAGCCGCGCTGGGGGCGTCGGTGCTCGGGGTGCGGGCGCGCGGCGCCGCTGAACCCCCGGCTGCAGCGGCCGGCCGGGGGTGCGCGGGTCTACCTGCGCCGCAGGCGCGCGCGCAGGGCGCGGACCCGACGGCGCACGGCGTCGGCCACCGCGCCCGCTGCGATCCGCACCGGGCTCGGCGGGGCCACCCGCACATCGGGCGCCGCACCGGTGCGGGCGCTCGCGTCCACCGCGGCGGCGAACTGCTCGAACAGCCGCCTGCTGACGTCGCCGGCCAGCGCCCGCCCGAACTGGGCGATGCGGCCGGAGAGGAACAGGTCGGCCTCGGCGCGCAGCACCGAGCCGCCGTCCGGGCCGGGCTCCGCGTGCAGCCGGATGTCGGCCTGGGTGGCGCTCCCGCCGGTGTCGCGCCCCTGGCCGACGAGCCGGATGCGGTGGGAGTCGGCGTCGCGCTCGAGGATCTGCGCGAGGCCCTCGAACGACAGCTTCACCGGCCCGAGGGCGACGCCGGCACGACCGCGGTAGCGGTCACCGGGCAGCGTCTCGGTGAGCTCGGCGCCCGGGAGGCAGGCCACGAGCCGGGACACGTCGGACATGACCTCCCAGACGGCCGCGACCGGCGAGCGCAGCTCGCTGGTGACCAGCACCGTGGCCGAGGGAGCGCCCGTGGGGATGCGCACCTCGGCCGGGGCGGCGGCCGGTACCTCGTCGGCCGGCGCACCGTCGGCCGCGGCCTCCGACGACGCCGGCCCGCTCCCCCGCCCCACCAGCGTGCGGGCGGCGCAGTTGCGCGGCCCGGGCACCCCGTCGGGGTGGGTCCCGTGCACGTCCGACACCGCGGCGAGGATCCCGCGGTAGCCGGTGCAGCGGCACAGCACGCCCGACATCTGCTCGGGCAGCTCGTCGTCGCCCGCGTGGTCCGGCGAGTTCGTGAGCAGGTCGTAGGAGCTCATCAGCATGCCCGGCGTGCAGAAGCCGCACTGCAGGCCGTGGTGGTGGGAGAACGCCTCCTGCAGCGGGTGCTGCTGCTCCGGCGACCCGAGCCCCTCCACGGTGACGATCTCGGCGCCCTCGCACTGCACGGCGAACAGCAGACAGGCCCGCGCCGCGTCGCCGTCGACGAGGATCGTGCACATCCCGCAGACCCCGTGCTCGCACCCGAGGTGGGTGCCGGTGAGCCCCAGCTGCTCGCGCAGGGCGTCGGCCAGGTGCATCCGGGGCGGCACGGACACCGACACGGGCGACCCGTTGACGGAGAACGCGACGTCCACGAGCTCGTGCGCCTCCACCCGCTCACGTGCCGGTGCGCACTTCGGAGCCGTGGTGCTGGCACGGCCCCCCTCCGGAGTGCGTTGCGGCTCCGGAGTGCGTTCGGTGGTGGTCATGAGCGCTCCTTCCGTGCATCGCGCAGGGCGCGGGCCAGCTCGCGCGACGCCAGCACCGTGAACAGGCGGCGGCGGTAGCCCGTCGAGCCGTGGGTGTCGCCGCCGGTGTCGACCACGTCCGCCGCCAGGTCCCGGATCCCGCTCTCGTCGTCGAGCAGGGCGGTCACGTCGCGGGTGACCGGGGTGTCGGAGATGCCGAAACCGGTCAGGCGGGCGTCGAGCAGGGCCCCGTCGTCGTCCACGCGGACGCGCGTCACCACCCCGGCCAGCGCGAAGTCGCCGTGCCGGCGGGCGATCTCCCCGAACCCGTAGCCCTCGCCGGGCCGTGCCACGGGGAACTCCACACCGGTCACGACCTCCTCGGCGGTGGCGGCGGTCGTCATCGCGCCGGCGAAGAACTCCGCCGCGGGGACGCGGCGGCGGCCACCGGTCCCGGCCACCTCGATCGTCGCGCCGAGGCAGGACGCCACGGCGGGCAGCTCGGCCGACGGGTCGGCGTGGGCGATGCTGCCGCAGACGGTGCCGCGGCTGCGCAGCTCCCGGTGCCCGACGAAGGGCATCACCATCCCGATCAGGGGGACGGCACGGGCCTCCGCGGAGCGCTCCAGGCGACGCTGGCGGACGGTGGCTCCGACACGGAGCACGTCGCCCGTCACCGACAGGTCACCGAGCGACGCGACCGCGCCGATGTCGACGAGCGTCGCGGGCCGGCCCAGGCGCATGGCCAGCACCGGCACCAGCGACTGCCCGCCGGCGAGGATCTTCCCGTCGCCGGAGGCCAGCTCGGCGAGGACGTCGTCCAGCGATCCGGGCCGGACGTAGGCGAAGGGAGCCGCCTTCACCGGCCCGTGAACTCCGGCTTGCGCTTCTCCCCGAACGCCGCGACGCCCTCGGCGAAGTCGTGCGTGGAGCGGAGCATGGCGTAGGCCTTCCGTTCCAGGTCGATGCCCGTGTACAGCGGCCCGTCGATGCCCTTGTCCAGCACCTCCTTGGCGGTGCGCTGGGCGATCGGGGAGAAGCCGGCCATCTTCTCGGCCAGCGCGTCGGCAGCGGAGTCCAGCGCCTCGCGGTCGTCGTGGACCTCGGCGAGGATCCCCCAGTCCAGCGCCTGCTGCGAGGAGATGCGGGTGGCCGTCATGATGTGGAACTTCGCCCGCGAGAGCCCGATCAGCCGGGAGAGCCGCTGAGTGCCGCCGGAGCCGGGGATCATGCCGAGGTTCATCTCGGGCAGCGCGAACTGCGTGCGCGGGGTGCCGAGCCGGATGTCGCAGGACAGCGCCATCTCGCAGCCGACGCCGAAGCAGTAGCCGTCGATCGCGGCGATCACCGGCTTGGTGCTGCGCGCGGGGGCGGTGACGTTGTGGCCGAGGTCGGTGAAGTCCATGGGATCGACCTCCATGAACCCGGCGATGTCGCCGCCGCTCGTGAAGTGCTCCCCGTCGGACCTCACGACGACCACCCGGATGTCCGGGTCGGCGTCGATGTCGGCGAACCGGTCGGCCACGAGCTGGCGCATCTCCCACGTCACCACGGTGTACTTCCCGTGCGAGAGCGTGAGGTGCGCGATCGGGCCCTTCTTCTCCAGCAGGACGTCGCCACCGGTGAGTGCCATAGCTAGATCTCCTCCATCATCTGGTGCAGCACCTCGCCGTGCAGCGGGAGCTTCGTGATCGCGATGCCGGGCAGCGCGTCGGCCACGGCGTTGGCGAAGGCCACGGGGAAGCTCATCGACGAGCCCTCCCCGCAGCCCTTGGCCCCGAGCGGGGTGAGGGGCGACGGCGTGACGACGTGGTCGGTGCGCAGGTCGAAGCCGGTCTCGGCGCTGGTGGGGCACAGGTAGTCGAGGAACGTCGCCGAGGTCGGCTGCCCGGACGGGGCGTGGGTGAACTCCTCGTACATCGCCCCGCCGAGGGCGTGGGCGAGCGCGCCGTGGACCTGGCCGTCGAGGAGCTGCTGGTTGAGCACGGTGCCGGCGTCGTGCACCGACGACACGCGGTCGATCGTGATCTCCAGCGTCGCCGGGTCGATACGCACGGCCACGATCTCGGCGACGAACCCGTAGCAGAGCGAGGAGTTGATCCGGTCGTCCGACGTGGCGGCCCTCGTCTCGCGGGGGCTGAACTCGGCCTCGGCGTAGAGCCGGGCGGGCACGCCGGCGGGCAGCGAGGTGGGGTCCCAGTGCACGATCCCGGCGGCGTGCCGGAACGCCATGGTGACCCCGGACGGGTGCACGACCGCGCCGTCGGTGAGCGAGAGCTCGTCGGCCGGCACCTCCAGCGCGACGGACGCGGCGGCCCGGATGGTGCCGGCGATCGTGTCGGCCGCCTGCACCACCGCGCTCGTGACGAGCGGGGCGAAGCGCGAGGAGTAGCTCCCGGACGTGACCGTCCACGGGGTGGTGGCGGTGTCCATGTCGACGACGACGCGCACCTGCTCCACCGGCAACCCGAGCCGGTCCGCGGCCACCTGACGGGCCACGGTGGCGTGCCCCTGCCCCTGCGGCACCGATCCGAGCAGCACCGTGACGACCCCCTGGACGTCGACGGACATCCGCACGTGCTCGGTGGAGCCCGACTTGTCGCGGCCCGGCCTGCGCTGCTCGGAGGGGGTGGCGAGGCCGACGTAGCCGATGTTGGTGCCCGACGGGTCGACGACGAGCGCCGTGCCGATGCCGTAGTAGGCGCCCTCGGCGCGGGCCGCGACCTGCCGGGCGCGCAGCTCGTCGAGGTCGGCGTTCTCCACCGCCAGAGCGACGGCGGCGGCGTAGTCACCCGAGTCGTAGACGCCGCCGGTGGGCGTCTCGTACGGGAAGGCGTCGATCAGGTTGCGGCGGCGGACCTCGATCGGGTCCAGGCCGGTGGCCGCCGCGACGGCGTCCATGAGGCGCTCCAACCCGAAGTAGAGCTGCTGGCCGCCGAAGCCGCGGTTCAGCCCCGTCGGCATGGCGTTGGTGACGACCGCGCGCGCCCGGATCTCGACGGCCCCGATCGCGTACGGGCCGGTGATGTTGCCGAAGCAGCGGTAGAGCGTGGACGGCTCGGGCGGGCGGAGGTAGGCGCCGACGTTGTCGACGAGGTCGGTCCGCAGCGCGGTGACCTCGCCGTCCGCGGTGACGGCGGCGGCGAACCGCATGACCCGGTCGGCCCCCGAGGAGGAGGCGAGCAGGTGCTCGACGCGGTCCTCGGTCCAGCGCACCGGCGTCCCGGAGTGCTGCGACGCCAGCGCCATCAGCACGACGTAGGGGTAGATGCCGGCCTTGATGCCGAAGCTGCCGCCGATGTCGGCGGGCACGTGCAGCCGCACCGCCGACGTCGGCAGACCCAGCGCACCGGCCATGACGGGCACCATCGTGAACGGGCCGTGGAAGTTGGCCCACGCCTCCACCGCGTCGCCGCGGTGGTCGGCGATGACGGAGTAGCACTCCATCGGCACCGAGGAGTAGCGGGGGAAGTCGTACTCGCCCTCGACGACGTGGGCGGCCTCGGCGAAGGCCCGCTCGACCTCCCCGAAGGAGAACGTGCGGTCGGTGGCGACGTTCGTGCCCGCGGCCTCGTGCAGCAGCGGCGCGCCCTCGGCCAGCGCGGCGCGGGCCCCGACCACCACGTCGAGCGGCTCGTACTCGACGTCGACGAGCTCGGCGGCGTCCTCGGCCACGTACCGGTCGGACGCGACGACCACGGCGATCGGCTCGCCGACGAAGCGCACGACGTCGGTGGCGGTCGGGTAGTAGTGCATCGGCGCGCCCGTCGAGAGCGGGAACGGCTTCAATGCAGCGCGCACCTCGTCCGGGCCGATCACCGCCGCGACGCCGGGGTGGGCGCGGGCACGGGAGAGATCGACCGACCGGATCCGCGCGTGCGGCCGGGTCGAGCGCACGACGGCGGCGGTCAACGTGCCGGGCAGCGGGTCCTGGTCGTCGAGGAACCGCCCCCGCCCGGTGACCAGCGGTAGGTCCTCGATCCGGGAGGGGGTCCACTCAGACATCGGCGCGCGCCTCGTACTCGCCGGCCACCAGCGTGCGGCGCAGCGTCTTGCCCACGCCGGAGCGCGGGATGGCATCGACCGCGATCACCCGCTTCGGGCGCTTCAGCGACGGCAGCACCTCACGGGCGAACGCCATCGCCCGCTCGGCGCAGGCCTGCGGATCGGCCCCCGTCGGCGGCACCACGAACGCGGTGACGGCGTGGCCCCACCGCTCGTCGGGCAGGCCCACCACGCACACGTCGTCGACCTCGGGGCAGCGGATCAGCGCGGCCTCGATCTCGTCGGGGTAGATGTTCTCTCCGCCCGAGTTGATCATGTCGTCGACCCGGCCGGAGACCAGGAGGTCGCCGTCGGCGTCGGCCGTGGCGAGGTCGCCGGTGAAGTACCAGCCGTCGCGGATCGCCTTCGCGTCCGCGTCCGGACGGTTCCAGTAGCCGGCGAAAGCCTCGGGGCTGTCCATCGACACGATCACCTGCCCCTGCTCCCCCGGCGCCACGATCGCGTCGACGGGCGCGCCCACCTCGGGCGCCACCAGCCGGACGCGGGAGAAGATCCCCGCGCGGCCGGCCGATCCGGGCTTGGCGGCGACGTCGGGGCCGATCGTGAACGTGTAGATCTCGGTGCTCCCGAAGTGGTTGACGAAGGACGTGGGCGCCAACGCGTCCACGAGCTCCTCGGCGAGCGCGGGCGTCATCGCGGCACCGGCGTACGCAAGGTGGTCGAGCGTGCCGCGGACCTGCCCGAGCCCGGCTCGCAGCAGCGACCAGTAGATGGTCGGCACCAGGTAGAGCGAGGTGACGCCCTCGCGGCGGATCAGCTCCATCGACTCCGCGGCGTCGAACGCGGGCTGGCCCACCCACGTCCCGCCGACGACGATGCTGGCCAGCAGCGTGCGCAGACCCATCGTGTGGAACATCGGCATGACACCGAGCACGACCTCGCCGTCGCGCTGCTGGGTCTGCACCGCGTGCGCCACGGCCGCGGCGTGCTCGGCGCGGTGGGTGCGCGGTACGCCCTTGGGCTTCCCCGTCGTGCCGGAGGTGTAGAGCATGACGCTGACGGCGTCCTCGTCGGGTGTCCGGCCGAGCGGGGCGTCGGACTCCTGCCCGGCGCGGGCGTCGAGGTCGGCGACGTCGTGCGTCGCGCCGGGGAAGCGGCCCGCGTTGGCCTCGTCGGCGACGACGAGCACGGCGGACGCGTCGTCCACGCAGTACCGCAGCTCCTCGGCGCCGAAGCGGGTGGACAGCGGAACCGACACCGCGCCGAGCTTCTGCGCCGCGAGGTGCAGGCCGGCCAGCGGCTCACCACCGCTGAGCCCGAAGGCCACGCGGTCACCCGCCGAGACGCCGGCCGCGGCCAGGGCACGGGCGAGGCGGTTGGTGCGGGCGTCCCACTCGGCGTAGGTCAGGTGCCGCCCGGACCCGCCGACCGCGCGGCGGTGCGGGTACCGCTCGGCGGCCCAGCTCAGTGCCGTGGACAGGTCCATCCGCTCTCCGATCGTCAACGCTCTGAATCGGACGGTACTGGGAGGACGGTGATGACACAACCCCGGACCGTCCTCGGCGGACGGTCCGGGCGCTACCATCCGGGACGTGTCCGAGGTGCGGCTGTCGACCACGTCCTACGTGGTGCTGGGGATGATCGCGCTGCGCGGCCCCTCCACGCCGTACGACCTCAAGCGCGCCGTGGGCCACTCCGTCGGCTACTTCTGGCACTTCCCGCACGCCCAGCTCTACTCCGAGCCCGACCGGCTCGCCGACCTCGGCCTGCTGGAGCTGTCGGTGGAGGACAGCGGGCGGCGGCGCAAGACCTACTCGCTGACCGGCTCGGGCCGCGACGCCGTGCGCGCGTGGCTCGCCGCGCCGACGAACGAGCACTTCCAGATGCGCGACATCGCCGAGCTGAAGCTGTTCTTCAACGAGGTCGGCGACCCGGGCAACGTCGCCGCCCTCGCCGCGGAGCAGATGGCGCAGCACCGGGAGCGCATCGCCGTCTACGAGGGCATGGTGGAGCGCTTCGGCACCCAGCCCTCCGCGGAGCCGCGCATGATCACCCTCGAGCTGGGGCTGGAGATGGAGCACGCCGCCCTGCGGTTCTGGCGGGCGCTGGCCGACGGCGATCTGGACGGACTGCGCGCGGCGCGGGAGCATCGGCACGACCGGTCGGAATGAATCCCGCCGGGACGGGCTTGGGAGCGGTATGGCGGGCACCACGCGAGGTTTCCTCGGACGACGACGCGAGCGCGATCCCCGGCTCCCCCCGGGCCAGTACGACGCGCGGGACGAGTGGCCGGTGCTCAACGCCGAGGCCACCCCGCGACTCACCACCGACCGGTGGACGTTCACCGTGGAGGGTCTCGTCGAGCGGGAGCTGACGTGGACCTGGGACGAGATCCACACGCTGCCGCCGTCGCGGTACGAGGGCGACATCCACTGCGTCACGACGTGGTCGAAGTTCGGCATGCGGTTCGACGGCGTCTCCGTCGACACGCTGCTCGACGCGGCCGGCGTACTTCCCACCGCCACCCACGTGATCGGGGTCGCCCACACCGGCTACACCACCAACCTGCCGCTGGCCGACGTCACCGGCGGGAAGGCCTGGGTGGTCTGGGACGTCGACGGGCAGCCGCTCACCCGCGAGCACGGCGGCCCCGCCCGGCTGCTCGTGCCGCACCTGTACTTCTGGAAGAGCGCCAAGTGGGTCTCCGGACTGCGCCTGCTCGACCACGACGAACAGGGCTTCTGGGAGCGCAACGGCTACCACGACCGCGGCGATCCCTGGACCGAGCAGCGCTACCAGGGCGACTGATGACTCCGACGCCCGGCGGCACCACCCACCGCCGGACCCTGCGCTGGCAGGTCGCGCGGGTGCTCTCCCTGCGGGACGAGACACCCCGCGCGCGGACGCTGCGCCTGGCCCTGCCCGAGCCGCGCCGGCACGTCGCGGGGCAGCACTACGTCGTCCGGCTCACCGCGCCCGACGGGTACACCGCCCAACGCTCGTACTCGGTGGCGTCCGCCCCGGACGACACGGGGGAGATCGAGCTGACCGTCGAGGAGCTCGAGGACGGCGAGGTGTCGGGCTACCTGCACGGCGTGGTCGAGCCCGGCGACGAGCTGGAGGTGCGCGGCCCAATCGGCGGGTACTTCGCGTGGGCGGGCGCCACGCCGGCGCTGCTCGTCGGCGGCGGGTCCGGCGTCGTGCCGCTCATGGCGATGCTGCGCCAGGCCCGGCGGGCGGGCGCGGGCGACCTGTTGCGCGTCGTCGTCTCCGCCCGCACCGCGGCCGACCTGTACTACGCCGACGAGCTGCCCGGCCCGGAGACCACTGTCGTGCTGACGCGGACCGGGCGCGGTCGGCTCACCGTCGACGACCTCGCGCCGCTCGTCCGCGGGGGCGAGGACGTGTTCGTGTGCGGCTCCCCCGGCTTCTGCGACGCCGTCACCGACCTGCTGGTGGAGGCCGGGGTACCGGTGGAGTCGATCCGCACGGAGCGCTTCGGCCCCTCCGGCTGACGATCGCGGGCGCCCCGCCGCCCCGGCCCGCCGCCCCGGCCCGTCGCCCGGCCCCGCGCCCCCGCCCGATCGCAGTGGGGTGGCGGGGGTCAGGGCGGCGGGGTCAGGGCGCGGAGGATGCGGGCGAGGCTGGCGCGGTCGTCGTCGGACAGCGGGCGGAACACGCTCTCCGCCTCCGCCGCACGCGCCGCGCGGATCGCCTCGCCCACCTCCCGCCCGCGCTCGGTGGGGGCGACGAGGGTGGCGCGGCGGTCGGCCGGGTCCGGGCCGCGCTCGACGAGGCCGCGGCCCTCCAGCGCGTCGACGACCTCGGTCGCGGACCGGGGCGCGATCCGCAGCGCGTCGGCCAGGTCCCCCAGGCGCAGGGGCCCCGAACGCAGCAGCGTGCCCAGCGCCCTGGCCTGAGCGGGCGTGACGTCCCAGGGGGCCAGCGCCTCGCGCGCGGCCTCGCGCATCCGCCGCGCGACCGCGCGGAATCCGTCGGAGAGGGAGTCGTCCACGGGAACAGACTAGACAGCGCCCGTGTTGCACCCTCATAGTGAGGTTACCTCAGCAACTTGAACGGAAGGATCCCACTTGGAAGCCGACACCGAGAAGATGTCCCGTCGCGCCGGCCGCGACACCGTCAGCGCCGCCGAGAAGGCGCAGGCCCGCGAGGTCTCCCTGCGCCGCATCGGCCGGCTCTTCACCCCCCACCGCGGCTCTCTGGTCGCGGTCACCCTCATCATCGGGGCGTCGTCCGTCGTCGCCCTGGCCTCTCCGTTCCTGCTGCGCGCAGTGATCGACACCGCGCTCCCGGAGCGCGACATCGTCCTGCTCGCCTGGCTCACCGGTGCGATGGTCGTGGTCGCCGCGGTCACCGCCGCGCTCGGCGTCGTCCAGACCTGGATCGCCACCTCCGTCGGCCAGCAGGTCATGCACCGGCTGCGCACCGACGTGTTCGCCCACCTGCAGCGCCAGTCGATCGCGTTCTTCACCCGCACCCGAACCGGTGAGGTGCAGTCGCGGATCACCAACGACATCGGCGGCATGCAGACCGTCGTCACCTCGACGGCCACGTCCGTCGCGTCCAACCTGACCACCGCGGTCGCCACGGCCGTCGCCATGGCCGTGCTGTCCTGGCAGCTCTCGCTGGTCTCGCTCGTCGTCCTGCCGCCCGCGGTCTACCTGACGCGCCGCGTGGCCCGGATGCGCCGCGCGATCACCGCGCAGCAGCAGCGCGAGCTCGCCGACCTCAACGTCACCGTCGAGGAGGGCCTGTCGATCAGCGGCATCCAGCTCTCCCGGACAATGGGCGCGGGCCCCGCGCTCGTCGAGCGCTTCACCGGCTCCTCCGAGCGCCTGGTCGACCTGGAGCTGCGCAGCCAGCTCGCGGGACGCTGGCGGATGGCCGCGACCGGCGTCGTGTTCGCCGCCGTGCCCGCCGTGATCTACCTCGGCGCCGGCTTCACCAGGACCCTGTCGATCGGCACGCTGATCGCGTTCACCACGCTGCAGGCGGGCCTGTTCCGGCCGCTGCTGGGCCTGATGAGCGTGGGCGTCTCGCTGGTCAGCTCGCTCGCCCTGTTCGCGCGCATCTTCGAGTACCTGGACCTGCCCGTGGAGGTCGACGACCCGGCCGACCCCGTCGACGTCGACCCGTCCGCGATGTCCGGCCACGTCCGCATCGAGGACGTCACGTTCGCCTACGCCGGCGCCGACACCGCAGCCGTCGCCGGGGTCACCCTCGACGTCCCGGCCGGCAGCACGCTGGCCCTGGTCGGTGCCACCGGCTCCGGCAAGAGCACGCTCGCCGCACTCGTCGCCCGCCTCCACGACCCCGACGCCGGACGCGTGACGATCGACGGCGTCGACCTGCGCGACATGCGCCTCACCGACCTCGCGGCCGTCGTCGGCGTCGTCAGCCAGGAGACCTACCTGCTGCACACGACCGTCCGCGAGAACCTGCGCTACGCCAAGCCCGACGCCACCGACGCCGAGATCGAGGCCGCCGCGCGCGCCGCGCAGGTCCACGACCTCATCACCGGCCTGCCCGACGGCTACGACACCATGGTCGGCTCGCGCGGCCACCGGTTCTCCGGAGGCGAGAAGCAGCGCCTGGCCATCGCCCGCACCCTGCTGCGCGACCCGCGCGTGCTGGTGCTCGACGAGGCCACCTCGGCGCTCGACACCTCCACAGAGAAGGCCGTGCAGGCCGCTTTCGACGCGCTGTCGCGGGGCCGCACGACGATCACCATCGCGCACCGCCTCTCCACCGTTCGCGACGCCGACCGGATCGCGGTCGTCGACCACGGCCGCATCGTGGAGTCCGGCACGCACGACGCGCTGGTCGCGCAGCACGGCCGGTACGCCACCCTGGCCGCATGACCCGCACGGCGCTCGTCACGGGCGTCAGCAGGCGCCGCGGCATCGGCTTCGCCATCGCCCGGCGCCTGCTCGACGACGGCCACCGCGTCTTCGCCCACTCCTGGAGCCCCTACGACGCCACCGAGCCGTGGGGTGCCGACGCCGCGGGCGTCGAGGGCGTGCTCGCCGCGCTCGGGCCCCACGACGGCCGGCTGGGACACGCCGCGGTCGACCTCGCCGACCCGTCCGCACCCGCCGCGCTCGTCGGCGGCGCCGTCGCGGTGCACGGCCCGCTCGACACGCTGGTCGTCAACCACGCCCGCTCGCAGGACGCGACGCTGGCCGGCCTGGACGCCGCGATGCTCGACGCCGTGTGGGCGGTCAACGTCCGGGCGTCGCTGCTGCTCGTGCAGGCCTTCGCCGAGCAGTTCTCCGGCACCGGCGGCCGGGTCGTGCTCTTCACCTCCGGCGCGCACCGGGGGCCGATGCCGGGCGAGATCCCCTACGCGGCCACGAAGGCCACGCTCGCCGTGATCACCCCGACGCTGGCCGACGCGCTCGCCGACCGCGACATCACCGTCAACTGCGTCAACCCCGGCCCCACCGACACCGGCTGGGCCACGCCCGGCCTCGACGACCACGTCGCCCGCCACATGCCGCGCGGACGCTGGAACACCGCCGACGAGGCCGCCGCCGTCGTCGCGCTCCTGCTCTCTCCCGACGCCGCCTCGATCACCGGGCAGGTCGTCGACGCGGAGGGCGGGTTCCGCCGCTCCTCCCCGTGATCGCTCGCCCGAACGGGCTAAAGGGCCGTCACACCTTCGGGGACGATCCCGGCGCGCGACCTGACGCCGGCGGGCGCTGTCGGCAGGCTGACGCCATGCAGCTCACCCGGTTCGTCCTGGCCGCCGCGCTCGCGGCGGCGCTCGCCGTCGGCGGTGCCGCGGTGGCGTTCGCGGCGGACGCGCCGTCGAACCGCGGGTGGTCGACGCCGGCCGGCACCGCCGACGAGTTCGCCGAGCGCTCCGCGGAGTAGGCCCGGCAGGGTCGAGTCAGCTCCGGCGCCCCTCGGGGTTCCCCGCCGCCCGGTACACCTCGGCCGCCGCGCGCGAGAAGCCGTCGGGCAGCCCGAGGGCCGCGATCGCGTCGGCGGCCTCCTCCATCTCCCCCGCCCAGCGCCACCCCTTCGCGGCCGCGCGCCCCGCGGCCCGGCTGATCAGCGCGGGGTAGTCGATGTCGTCGCGGGCGAGCTCCTCGCGCAGCGCGTCCTCGACGCCGTGGGCGCGCGCGGCCTGGGCCATCGTCAGCCACAGCGCGGGCACCACCTTGCTCTGCAGCCCGAAGCAGGCCTTGAGCGCGCTGGCGGCGCCGAGGTCGTCGCCCAGGACGCGGGCGTCGAACGGGGAGTGGTCGAACAGCGCCGCCACCTCCGCCGCGCGGACCCCCGACAGCCACAGCACCGTGCTCCCCCGCTCCCACGCGGGCGGCCCGATCACCGCCCCGTCGACGACGTGCTCGGCCCCCAGCCGCTCCGCGACGGCCGTGACGGTGGCCGGCGAGACGGCGTTGGCGTCGACGTAGAGCGGGCGCTCCGGGCGGTCGCCGAGCGCGTCGGCCACCTGCCCCGCGACGTCGAGCGCTGCGTGCGGCGGGCAGATCGAGATGATCACGTGCGAGCGCCGGGCCAGCTCGGGAAGGTCCGGGACGCCGATCAGGTCGGCGGTCTCGGCGCGCTTGGACGTCGGCACGCTCCGCCCGGCCGCCGCCCAGACGACGGCCCCCGCCACCGGCTTGAGCGACGAGCCGATCGCCGCCCCCATCACACCGGGGTGCAGGATCCCGATCACCGGGCGGGGGGGCAGCGTCGGCGTCGGGGGCGCACTCATGGCGCCATCATGGCCGCACCCGCGATCAGCTGCTCGACCCGGTCGCGCAGATCGAGCAGCACCGGCGCCACCCCGGGGACGACGAGCGCGGCCAGCACGAACACCGCCACGGTGAGGCCGGGCGCGACGAGCCACGCCTCGACCTTCCCGCCCGTGCGGAAGCGCAGCGGCCGCGGGCTGCCGACCGGGTACCAGCGGCGCTGACGGATCGGCACCGGCCAGAACAGCGGGGCACCGGACTCGGTGACGGCGTCGCCGACGGAGTGCACGACCATCCCGAGCGTCACCGCGGTACCCAGCCATCCGGCCGTCCCGGCGGTCCCGCCCGGCACGTAGGCCTCGACGGCGAACGTCAGCGCCGCCGCGACCACCAGCGACGGCGGCCCGGGCACGATCGCGTCGAGCCCCTTGATCGCCAGCGCCAGGCAGACGAACAGCGTGCCGAGCAGCACCGGCGCGCCCCACGCCGAGGAGGCGAGGTTGACGCCCAGCCCGAGCAGCACCGCGCCGAGGACGGTGTGGGTCAGGCCGCGGTGGGTGCCCTTGCCGGTGTCGCGGCGCGCGCGGGTGAGCCGGTAGACCAGGCCCGACAGCGGCCGCACCACCTGCGAGGCCAGGAACGAGGCCGCGGTGAAGTGCTTCGTCGCCGTCGACGACGGGTGGTCGAGGTCGGGCAGCAGCGCGGCGCCCGCGCAGACCGCGGCGAACGTGAGCACCGACCCCGCGGAGGGCTCGATGCCGAGGGCGAGCGGGGCGTACCCGGCCACCGCCAACCCGAGTACGGCACCGGACGTGGCATGACTGACCCCGAGCACGTGGTGACGCTACGCAACCGCCCGCGCGACGGCGGTGAGGCGCGCCGTCCGCTCGCCGCAGACCCCGTCAGCGCTGGTCGGGCAGCCCCAGGGCGTCCAGCAGGCGGGCCGCGGCGCGCGTCGGGGTCTCGTCGCCGCTGCGCACGCCGTCCTCCAGCTCGCCGATCGTGTCCTTCGCCGTCGCGTGCAGGCGGTCCATGAGCTGGTCGCGGACCATCGCCCACATCCACTCCACCTGCTGGTCGGCCCGGCGCCGGCCCAGCGAGCCGTCGGACTCCAGGGTGCTGCGGTGCTCGCGGACGGCCGACCACACCTCGTCGAGTCCCATCCCCGTCTGCGCGCTGCACGGGAGCACCGGGGGGCGCCAGGACTCGTGGGTGGGCGTCATCAGCCGCAGCGCGCCCGACAGCTCGCGGGCGGCGACCCTCGCGGCGCGCTCGTGGTCGCCGTCGGCCTTGTTGACCGCGACGACGTCGGCGAGCTCCAGGATGCCCTTCTTGATCCCCTGCAGCTGGTCGCCGGTGCGCGCGATGGTGAGCAGCAGGAACGTGTCCACCATCCCCGCGACCGTCACCTCGGACTGCCCCACGCCGACCGTCTCGACGAGCACCGCGTCGTACCCGGCGGCCTCCATCAGCAGGATCGTCTCGCGGGTGGCGCGGGCGACGCCGCCGAGCGTGCCGGCGCTCGGCGAGGGCCGGACGAACGCGTTCTCGTCGACGGAGAGCTTCGCCATCCGCGTCTTGTCGCCCAGGATCGAGCCGCGGGTGCGGGTCGACGACGGGTCGACGGCGAGCACGGCGACGCGGTGGCCGTCGCCGGTGAGGCGGGTGCCCAGCGCCTCGATGAACGTCGACTTCCCGACCCCCGGCACCCCGCTGATCCCGACGCGCACCGCTCCCCCGGCGTGCGGCAGCAGCTCGAGCAGCAGCTCCTGCGCGGCGGCGCGGTGGTCGGGGCGGTGCGACTCGACCAGCGTGATCGCCCGGGCGAGCAGCGACCGCGACCCCCCGCGCACGCCCGTCGCGAGCGCCGCGACGTCGACGGGGCGCCGCTGCCGCTCACCCACGGGGCCTCCGGCCCTCGTGCGCGCGAACCGTGCCCAGGGGCACGGTTCGCGCGCACAGGGGGGTCAGCTCTCCCCCAGCTTCGTCAGCAGGTCCACCGCCGCCTCGGCGATCACGGTGCCCGGCCCGAAGACCGCCGCCGCGCCCATCTCCAGCAGCGTCGGGACGTCGGCGGGCGGGATCACGCCGCCGACCACGACCATGATGTCGGAGCGGTCGAGCTTGGCCAGCTCCTCGCGCAGCTCGGGCACCAGGGTGAGGTGGCCCGCGGCCAGGGAGTTGACGCCGACGACGTGCACGTCGGCCTCCACCGCCTGCCGCGCGACCTCGCCCGGCGTCTGGAACAGCGGGCCCACGTCGACGTCGAAGCCGAGGTCGGCGAACGCCGTGGCGATCACCTTCTGGCCGCGGTCGTGCCCGTCCTGGCCCATCTTCGCGACGAGGATGCGCGGCTGGCGCCCCTCCTCCGCGGCGAACGCGTCGACCAGCTCGCGGGCGTGGTCGAACGTCGGGTTCTTCCCCGTCTCCTCCGAGTACACCCCGGAGATGATCCGGATCTGGCCCGCGTGGCGCGAGTACACCTTCTCCAGCGCGTCGGAGATCTCCCCGACGGTGGCCTTCGCCCGCGCCGCGACGACGGCGAGGTGCAGCAGGTTCTCGTCGTCGGAGCGGCGGTCCTTCCCCGCGGCATCCGTCAGTGCCTCCAGCGCGGCGTCGACCTCGCGGGAGTCGCGCTCCTCGCGCAGCCGGCGCAGCTTGTCGAGCTGCTCGGCGCGGACGCCGGCGTTGTCGACCTTGCGGACGTCGAGCTGCTCGTCCTGCGCCACCACGTACTTGTTGACGCCGATGACGGGCTGGCGGCCGGAGTCGATGCGGGCCTGCGTGCGCGCCGCGGCCTCCTCGACGCGCAGCTTGGGGATGCCGGCGTCGATGGCCTGCGCCATCCCGCCGGCCTTCTCGACCTCCTCGATGTGCCCCCAGGCGCGGCGGGCGAGGTCGTGGGTGAGCTTCTCGACGTAGTAGCTGCCGCCCCAGGGGTCGATGACGTCGGTGGTGCCCGACTCCTGCTGCAGCAGCAGCTGGGTGTTGCGCGCGATGCGCGCGGAGAAGTCGGTGGGCAGCGCGAGCGCCTCGTCGAGGGCGTTGGTGTGCAGGCTCTGCGTGTGGCCCTGGGTGGCGGCCATCGCCTCGATGCAGGTGCGGATGACGTTGTTGTAGACGTCCTGCGCGGTCAGCGACCAGCCCGAGGTCTGCGAGTGCGTCCGCAGCGACAGCGACTTCGCGTTCTTCGGGTCGAACTGGTTGACGAGCTTGCTCCACAGCAGCCGGGCCGCGCGCAGCTTCGCGACCTCCATGAAGAAGTTCATGCCGATCGCCCAGAAGAAGCTCAGGCGCGGGGCGAACTTGTCGATGTCGAGGCCCGCGTCGATCCCGGCCCGCAGGTACTCCACGCCGTCGGCGAGGGTGTAGGCCAGCTCGAGGTCGTTCGTGGCCCCGGCCTCCTGGATGTGGTACCCGGAGATCGAGATCGAGTTGAACTTCGGCATCTCCCGCGAGGTGTAGCCGAAGATGTCGGAGATGATCTGCATCGACGGCTGCGGCGGGTAGATGTAGGTGTTGCGGACCATGAACTCCTTGAGGATGTCGTTCTGGATGGTCCCGGTCAGCTGCGCGTGCTCCACCCCCTGCTCCTCGGCCGCCACGATGTAGAGCGCGAGGACGGGCAGCACGGCGCCGTTCATCGTCATCGACACC
Source organism: Pseudonocardia oceani (assembly GCF_019263585.2). Taxonomy (GTDB): domain Bacteria; phylum Actinomycetota; class Actinomycetes; order Mycobacteriales; family Pseudonocardiaceae; genus Pseudonocardia; species Pseudonocardia oceani. Next base: position 6,085,093 of record NZ_JADQDF010000001.1, on the reverse strand, counting down.
GACATCTCGTCGAGCGGGATGCCGTCGAAGAGCTGGCGCATGTCGTAGATCGAGTCGATCGCGACGCCCGCCATGCCGACGTCGCCGCCGACGCGCGGGTGGTCGGAGTCGTAGCCGCGGTGGGTGGCCAGGTCGAACGCGATCGACAGGCCCTTCTGCCCGGCGGCGAGGTTGCGCCGGTAGAACGCGTTGGACTCCGTGGCCGTCGAGAAGCCCGCGTACTGGCGGATCGTCCACGGCTGCGTCGCGTACATCGCCGGGTACGGGCCGCGCAGGTAGGGCGCGATGCCGGGGTAGGTGTGCAGGAAGTCGAGGCCGCCGAGGTCGGACGCGGTGTAGAGCGGCGACACCGGGATGCCCTCGGGCGACTCCCAGGGCGTGCCGGCGCCCGCCCACTCGCCGGCGACGCGCTCGGCGTCGAGCGGTACCCGGGTGAAGTCGGGGATCATCGCGCACCCTCCTGGTGGCCGGCGTTCTCGAAGACGGCGTCGATCACGGCGAGGGCGTCGCAGCCGGCGTGCAGCGTGCCGTCGAGGCCCTCCAGGTCGCTCTTCCCGGCCAGCAGCACGTGCGTGGCGCCGGCGTCGCGGAGCGCCGCGACGGTCTCGGCGGCTCGCTCGGCGTAGATCCGGTCGGTGGAGCAGAGGACGGCGACGGGCGTGCCGGCCCCGGTGAAGGCCGCGCTGACGTCGGCGGCCGTCTCGGTCGGCCCGGCCTCGACGGGCTCGATGCCGCCCGCCTGCAGCAGGTTGCGGGTGAACCCGGCGCGGGCGGTGTAGGCCGCGAGCGGGCCGAGCGTGGCCAGGAACGCGCGCGGGCGCGACCCCGTCTCGGCGAGAACGGCGTCGGAGCGGTCGCGGAACTCCTCGTACGCGCCGGCCGGGCGGTAGACCGGCAGGCCGCCGCCGGGGCGCTCGGGCAGCGGTTCCCGTTCGACCGGCTTCTCGTCGAGGTCGGGGAACTCGCTGACGCCGGTGAGCGGGCGCTTGCGGGTGGCCGCGTCGCGCTCGCGGCGGGCGCGGACCTCGGCGGTGCGCTCGGCGACGAACCCGGAGTCGAGTGCGGCGACCGCCCCGCCGGCCGCCTCGATCTCCTGGAAGAACGCCCAGGCGGCGCGGGCGAGCCCGTCGGTGAGCGACTCGACGTAGAACGAGCCGCCCGCGGGGTCGATGACGCGGGCCAGGTGCGACTCCTCGACCAGCAGTGCCTGGGTGTTGCGCGCGATCCGCCGGGAGAACGGCTGCGCCGCGCCCAGTGCGGCGTCGAAGGGGGCGACGGTGACCGCGTCGGCCCCGCCGACGCCCGCGGAGAACCCGGCGAGGGTGCCGCGCAGCAGGTTCACGTAGGGATCGCGGCGGGTGTACATCGTCGGCGAGGCGACGGCGTGCGTGGCCATCGGCTCGGGTGATCCGCAGGCCTCGGTGACCCGCGCCCAGAGCCGCCGGGCCGCGCGCAGCTTGGCGATCGTCGGGAACTGCTCGGCGGAGGCGGCGAGGCGGAACTCCAGCAGCCGCGACGCCGTCGGCACGCCCAGGGGCTCCAGGACGCGCAAGTACTCCAGGCCCGCGGCGAGCGCGAAGCCGAGCTCCTGGGCGTCGGAGCCGCCCGCGGTGTGGACCGGGAGGGCGTCGACGACGACGGCGCGCACGAGCGGGTGGTCGGCCGCGACCCGCTCGGCCAGGGCGACGACCGAGTCGACCGCGGGGCCGTCACCGGTGCGGGCGCGCAGCCCGACCGGGTCGAGGCCCAGCGTGCCGAGCAGCGCCTCCCCGGTGCCGCGCTCGGCGGCGAGGGCGAGGAACGCCTCGGCGAGCGCGGCCTGGTCGCCCGCGCCGGCGTCGAGGACGACGGGGGCGAGGTCGAGCAGGACGTCGCCCAGCACGTGCGGGAGGTCGGCGGGTGCGACGCCGTCGAGCCAGACCGAGGTGACCCCGTTCTCGAGGTCGGCCAGCACGGCGGCGCGCAGATCGTCGGCGTCGGTGCCGGTGTGGCGCTGCCGCACGTCCCAGCCGTCGGGCACGGGGCCGTCGATGGTGGCGCCACGGACGAACGGCGCGGCGCCGGGCACGCCGACCGGGGCGTCGGGCACCTCGGTGTAGAGCGGGCGGACGGCGATCCCGTCGGGGCTCGTGCGCACCAGCTTCTCGACGCCGGCGCCCTCCGGGGCGTCCTCACCGATGCGCTTGGCCTTGCGCAGCACGGCGTCGACCAGCGCGGTCCACTCCGCCTCCGTGGCGGCGGGGAACTCGGCGGCCAGCGGCAACACGGACACCTCGGACGACTCTGCCTCGGGCATCCCCGGATCGTAGTGACCCTGCGCCGGTCGTCGCTCCACCGACGGTGGTGGCTCCGCTCACGTCCGGTGGCGCGTTCGGCCCAGAGAAGATCAGGCCAGGACCGTTCAGGCCAGCACGATCCGGCCACCCTGCAGGCTGACGGCCCGCGGCGGCAGCGGCTGCTCGGCCGGGCCCGCGGTCGGCGCGCCGTCGGTGATCGAGAAGGTGCTGCCGTGGCAGGGGCAGACGATCCGGCCGTCGACGACCTCGGTGACCACGCAGCCCTGGTGCGTGCAGGTGGCCGAGAACGCCGCGAACTCGCCCGCCACGGGCTGGGTGACGACGAGGTCGAGGTCGGCGAGCACGAGCCCGCCGCCGACCGGGACCGCCGCGGCGGCGGCGAGGGCGTCGGCGACGGGGACCGAGGTGGAGGTGGGGGCGGCCGCGGGGTCGGGCACCGCGGCGGTGGACGGGGGCGGCAGCGGCGCCGTCGCCGCGCTGCGGCCCGGGCCGTAGCCGGCGCAGCCGGTCAGCGCGACGGCGCAGGTGCCGCAGGCCGCGGCGAGCAGGGAGCGTCGGGTCGTCATCGGGTGCCTCTCAGGACATCGGGTCAGAACGTCAGGCCGGAGGTGGTGAAGAACCACAGCGACGAGGTGAGCCACAGCGCGGTGAGCGCGACGAACAGCAGCGCGCCCAGCACCGGCACCGCCCAGCGCGGGCCGCCCGGCCGGCCCAGCAGAAGCATCTTCGCGACGAAGGCGCCGTAGACCGCGCAGCCCGCGAGGGAATGCACGAGCACGCGCGGGGTGGAGTCCTGGTAGCCCAGGGCGTAGAGGCAGTGGACGGCGACGGGCACCGTCAGCAGCACCGCCGCGCGCCCGGACCAGCGGTGCAGCGCCGCGCCGAACCGGCCGCCGCCGCGGTACATGAGCCGGGCCGACACGACCTGGACCAGCACGAGCACGAACGCGGCCGTGCCGAGCCAGCTCTTCACGGCGGTGCCGCTGGAGAAGCCGGTGACGCTGACCGCGAAGAACGTCGGCTCGTGCAGGCGGCCGTAGACGCCGAGGCCGACGGAGACGAGCGTCCCGAGCGCGACGGCCACCAGCAGCGGCCCGGTGCGCACCCTCGGGGCGGCCGAGTGCGCCGGGCCCTCCTCGGTGTAGCGCTCGTCCTCGGCGACGCGGGGTGCGCCGGCGGCCGGGGCGCTCATCAGTACGCCATCCCGGCGCGGTCGGCGACGTCGGCGACGTCCTCGCGCCCGCCCGCGACGGCCTCGTCGACGTCGGTGGCACCGGCGGTGAACGCGTACTCGTCGTCGCCGACCGTGACGGTGCCCGCGGCGCCGTCGGCGTCGACGGTGCCGGTGAGGGTCGCGGTGCCGTCGGCGTTCTCCATCGTCAGCTCGCCGTCGGTGACGGTGCCGCGCAGCCAGACCTCGTCGCTGGTGTCGCAGACGTAGGCGACGGCGTCGTCACCGGTGACGACGACGGCGACGGTCATGTCGCGGCCCTGCGTCCGGCCGGCGTAGGCGGCCTCGCCGGGTGCGGCGGCGACCTCCGCGGCCTCGTCCACGGCGGCGTCCTCCGCGGCCTCCGCCGCCTCCTCCGCCGCCCCGACCTGCGGCTCCGGGGCGGGGGCCGCGGGTTCCGGGACCGTGCCGGTGACCGGTGCGGCCGCGGCGGGAGCGGGGGCGGGGACGGGCGCGTTCGCGGCGACCGGCACGGCCGTCGGGGCGGGGGTGCTCAGGTGGTTCGTGGCGAAGAGGCCGCCGCCGAGGGCGGCGACGGCCAGCAGCGTCATCAGGGGAGCGGTGCGCGTCATGACCGGTACACGGACGGGTGGCGGCCCGGGTTCAGCTGAACCGTCCGCCGGGTCCGTCCGTGTGGGGGGCAGGTGGGTGACCGTGAGTAGGGTCCTCGCCCGTGGACCGCACCAGTACCGGCGACGAGGCGCTGGTCCACGCCGTCTACTCCGAACACGGACGGGCGATGCTGGTGTACGCGACACGACTGCTCGACGACCGCGCCGCAGCGGAGGACGTGGTCCAGGAGGCCCTGCTCCGGGCGTGGCGCCACCCCGACGTGCTCACGAACGGGCGCGGATCGGTGCGCGGGTGGTTGCTCACCGTGGTGCGGAACATCGTCATCGACCGCGTCCGGGCGCGCGACTCCCGCCCGCGCGAGGTGGCCGAGGAGCCCGAGCGGCCCCCCGTGGCGCGCGACCACGCCGACGCGGTGGCCGCGTCGGTCACCGTCCACGCGGCCCTGGGGACGCTGTCCGACGAGCACCGCGCGGTGCTGGAGCAGGTCTACCTGCACGGGCGCAACCTCGACGAGGCCGCCGTGGCGCTCGGGGTGCCGAAGGGCACGGTGAAGTCACGGTCGTTCTACGCGCTGCGCGCCCTGCGCTCGGTGATGGAGGCCCGATGACGCTGCACGACCGCGGCGACCTCGGCGCCCACGCCCTGGGCCTGCTCGACGACCACGAGGCACGGGCGGTGGACGCCCACCTCGCGACCTGCGCCGACTGCCGGCGCGAGTTCGCCTCGCTGAGCCACACCGCGCTCGCGCTGCGCGACGTGCCCCCGGAGGTCTTCCTCGACGGCCCGCCCGACTCCGACCTGCTGCTGGCGCGCACCGTCCGCGCGGTGCGGGCCGAGCGCGGCGGGGCCCGGCGGCGCCGGCGGCTCGCACTGGTGGCGGCCGCGGTGGCCGTCGCGGTGGCGCTGGTCGGCGGCGGCGCGCTGCTCGGGCAGGCGCTCGCGCCCGGCGCCACGACCGTCGCGGCGGGCGCCCGGACCGTCGACGGCACGGCCGGTCCGATCGTCGCGTCGGCCACGGTGACCCCCGCGGCCGGGTGGGTGCGCGTGGCCACGACGGTGCGCGGCATCCCGGCCGGGAAGCGCTGCACGATCATCGTGGTCGGGCGCGACGGCACCGAGAACGTCGCCGGGAGCTGGCTGGTCTCCCCCACCTGGGAGGTCGAGGGCGGCACGGTGCAGGGCTCGACGATCATCGATCCCGAGGACGTCCTGGCCGTCGCGATCCGCGACGAGGGCGGAACCGACCTCATCACCCTGCCCGTCTGACGATCCCGGGAGCCGCGGAACACACTCCCCGCACCCGATGTTCTACGTGGTGTAGAACTACTACAAGACGTAGAAGTTCGAGTCGGGAGGCACCGCGTGGACGCCCTGGACCTCGCCCGCTGGCAGTTCGGGATCACGACGATCTACCACTTCCTGTTCGTGCCGCTGACGATCGGGCTCTCCGTCGTCGTCGCCGCGCTGCAGACCGCGTGGCACCGCACCGGCCGCGAGGAGTACCTGCGCGCCACGCGGTTCTTCGGGAAGCTCTTCCTCATCAACTTCGCGATGGGCGTCGTGACCGGCATCGTGCAGGAGTTCCAGTTCGGAATGAACTGGTCGACCTACTCGACGTTCGTCGGCGACGTCTTCGGCGCCCCGCTGGCCCTGGAGGCGCTGCTCGCGTTCTTCCTGGAGTCGACGTTCATCGGCCTGTGGATCTTCGGCTGGGACAAGCTCCCGAAGCGCGTCCACCTCGCGACGATCTGGGCCGCCGCGCTCGGCTCGAACCTCTCGGCCTACTTCATCCTCGCCGCGAACGCCTGGATGCGGCACCCCGTCGGCTTCACGGTCGACGAGGCCACGGGCCGCGCGCGCCTCACCGACATCGGCGCGGTGCTGACCAACCCGCAGGCGTGGTCGACCTACGTGCACGTGCTCGGGGCGTCGTTCGTCGTGGCCGGGCTGTTCGTCGTGGCCGTGAGCGCGTACCGGCTCCGGAAGCATCGCGACGCGGACCTCGAGATGTTCCGGAAGACCCTGCGCGCCGGGCTGGTCACCACGGTCGTCGCCGGTGCGGTGGTGGCGCTGTCGGGCGACCACCAGGCCAAGCTCATGGCGCAGTACGAGCCGATGAAGCTGGCCTCGGCCGAGGCGCTGTGGCGCACCGAGGCGCCCACCGGGTTCTCGCTGTTCGCCGTCGGTGACGTCGAGGGCTCGCGCAACGTCGTGAACGTGCAGGTCCCCTACGTGCTGTCGTTCCTCGCGACCGGGTCGTTCACCGGCGAGGTCGAGGGCATCGTCGATCTGCAGGAGCGCTTCGAGCAGCAGTTCGGCCCGGCCGACTACGTCCCGAACGTGCCGGTCCTCTACTGGGCCTTCCGGCTGATGATGGGGCTGGGCGGGGCGGGCATCGCCGTCGGCGTCGCAGGGTTGTGGCTGACCCGGCGCGGCCGGCTCCCCGAGCAGGGCTGGATGTACGGCGTGGCGGTGCTGGCGCTGCCCGCCGCGCTCGCCGCCAACATCGCGGGCTGGGTGCTCACCGAGATCGGGCGCCAGCCGTGGACGGTCGTCGGCGAGCTGATGACGGCCGCCAGCGTCTCGCCCGGCGTGTCCCTCGGGGAGGTCGCGTTCTCGCTCAGCGTGTTCACGCTGCTCTACGGCGCGCTCGCCGTGGTCGAGGCGCGGCTGCTCTGGCGCTACGTGAAGGCCGGGCCCGCGCACGTCACGCCCACCGTCGCCCCGGGCGCTCCCGTCCCGGCCTTCACCTACTAGGAGCGGGTCATGGACCTCCCCACGCTCTGGTTCCTCGCCATCGCCCTGCTGTGGACGGGCTACCTGGTGCTGGAGGGCTTCGACTTCGGCGTCGGGATGCTGCTGCCCGCCGTCGGCCGCGACGAGGCCGGGCGCCGCACGATGATCAACGCGATCGGCCCGGTCTGGGACGGCAACGAGGTCTGGCTGATCACCGCGATCGGCGCGATGTTCGCCGCCTTCCCCGCCTGGTACGCCGCGACGCTGTCGGGCTTCTACCTGCCGGTGCTGCTGATCGTGGTGGCGCTGGTGTTCCGCGGGGTCGCCTTCGAGTACCGCGGCAAGATCGACTCCGTGGTGTGGCGCAAGCGCTGGGACGCCGCGATCCTCGGCGGCAGCCTGGTGCCCGCGTTCGGCTGGGGCCTCGTGTTCGCGAACCTGCTGCGCGGGGTCGAGATCGGCGCCGACGGCGTGGTCCGCTCGGGCCTGCTCGACCTCCTCTCCCCCTACGCGCTGCTCGGCGGCCTCGCGACGACCACGCTGTTCGTGCTGCACGGCGCGCTGTTCCTCGGCCTCAAGACCGACGGTCCGGTGCGCCACCGCGCCCGGCTCACCGCCCGGACGTCGGCGTTCGCCGCGGTGCCCGTTGTCGGCGGGTTCCTGGCATGGACGGTCCGCGACCAGGGTTCGGGCGCGGTCGCGGCGCTGCTCGCGGTGGGCCTGCTGCTCGCGGCCGTCGCCGCGGCGGCCCGGTGGCGCGAGGGGTGGGCGTTCGCGGCCACGGCGGCGTCGATCGTCGCGCTGGCCGTGGTGGTGTTCGACGGGCTGCACCCCGCGCTGATGCGGTCGACGGTCTCCCCCGCGTTCGACCTCACGGTCGCGAACGCGTCGTCGGGGCCGTACACGCTCGGCGTGCTCAGCGTCATCGGGGCGGTGTTCCTGCCGCTCGTCGTCGGGTACCAGGCGTGGAGCTACTGGGTGTTCCGGAAGCGGGTGCGCGTTGAGGCCTCTTGACCCCCGGCTGGTCCGCAGCGTCGGCGCGGTGCGGGTGCACCTGGCCGTCACCGTCGCCTGCGGGGTGGCGACGACCGCGCTCATCCTGGTGCAGGCCGGGGTCCTCGCCCGGACGATCGCGACGGCGGAGCTCGCCGTCTCCGTCGCCGCGCTGGGGGCGTTCGTGCTCGCCCGCGTCGCCCTCGCGTACGGCGGGGAGGCGCTGGCGCTGCGCAGTGCGGCGTCGGTGAAGTCGGCGCTGCGGCGGCGGCTGGTCCACCACGTCGGACGGGCGCCGCAGGACGCGGGCGAGGTCGTCACGCTGGCCACGCGCGGGCTCGACGCGCTCGACGACTACGTCGCCCGCTTCCTGCCCCAGCTCGTGCTGGCGGTGCTCGTCCCGGCCACGGTGCTGGTGGTCGTCGCGCAGGCGGACTGGATCTCGGCGCTGGTCATCGGCCTGACGCTGCCGCTCATCCCGGTGTTCATGGCGCTCGTGGGCTGGCACACGCAGGCCCGGACGCGGCGGCAGTGGCGGCTGCTGGAGCGCCTGGGCGGGCACTTCCTCGACGTCGTCGAGGGCCTGCCCACGCTCGCCCTGTTCCGCCGCTCGAAGGCCGAGGCCGCGCGCATCCGCGCGGCCACCGACGCCCACCGCGACGCCACGCTGGGCACGCTGCGCATCGCGTTCCTGTCGGCGTTCGTGCTGGAGCTGCTGGCGACGCTCGCCGTCGCGCTGGTGGCCGTCGAGGTCGGGCTGCGCCTGCTCCACGGGCAGCTCGACCTGGAGACCGCGCTGCTCGTGCTGATCCTCGCGCCCGAGGCGTACCTGCCGCTGCGCGAGGTGGGGGCGCGGTTCCACGCGTCGACGGAGGGGGTCGCGGCGGCCGAGCGCGTGTTCGCGGTGCTGGAGCGGCCGGTGCCCGCCGTCGTCGAGGGGCCGGCGGTGCCGGCGCCGTCGGTCGTCCGGTTCGAGGACGTGTCGCTGTCCTACGGCTCGCTCCCCGTGCTGCGCGGGCTCGACCTCGCGCTCACGGCCGGCACGACCACCCTGGTGACCGGGCGCAGCGGGGCGGGCAAGTCGACGCTGCTGTCGCTGCTGCTGCGGTTCGCCGAGCCGGACGCCGGGCGGATCACGGTCGACGGCCGCGACCTCGCCGGCCTGTCGACCGCGCAGTGGCGCCGGAACGTCGCCTGGGTCCCGCAGCGCCCGCACCTGTTCGACGCGACACTGGCCGACAACATCCGGCTGGGCTCGCCCGAGGCCCCGCTCGCCGAGGTGGTGCGGGCGGCCGAGCGCGCGGGGCTGGCCGACGTGGTCGCCGGGCTGCCCGACGGGTACGACACCCGGCTCGGCGAGCGCGGCACGCGGCTGTCGTCGGGGCAGCGGCAGCGGGTGGCGCTGGCGCGGGCGTTCCTGCGCGACGCGCCGCTCGTGCTGCTCGACGAGCCGACCGCCCACCTGGACGCGGCGACGGCCGCCGACGTGCGCGTGGCGGTGCGCGAGCTGGTCCGGGGCCGGACGGCCGTGGTCGTCGCGCACGACGAGGGCTGGGCCGACCTGGCCGACGAGGTCGTGCGGCTCGACGCGCTGGTGCCGGCATGAGCGACCCGCTGCTCCGGATGATCGCCCTCGCCCGCCCGCGCGGGGCGCGCTTCGCGCTCGGCGTGCTGGCCGGGGCGGTCGCGACGGCGTCGGCGGTGGCGCTGCTCGCCGTCGCGGCCTGGTTGATCGCGACGGCCGCCGCACAGCCCCCGCTCACCGCGCTGAGCGTCGCCGTCGTCGCGACGCGGGCGCTCGGCGTCACGCGTGGGGTGGCGCGCTACCTCGAGCGGCTCGTCACCCACGACGCCGCGCTGCGGACCCTGGCCGACGTGCGCGTGCGCGTCTACGAGCGGCTCGCCGCGACCGAGCCCGTGCGCCGCTTCCGCTCCGGCGACCTCGTGACCCGGCTCGTCGGCGACACCGACGCCACCCAGGACCTGCTGGTCCGCGGGCTCACCCCGCCCGCGGCGGCGCTGGTCACCGGGGCCGGGGTGGTGGCGCTGTCGACGGCGGTGCTGGTGCCCGGCGGCGTCCTGCTGGCCGCGGGCCTGCTGCTCGGCGGGCTGGCCGTGCCGCTGCTCGCCGCGGCGGCCGGGCGCGGCCCGGGGCGGCGGGCGGCGGCGGCGCGGGCGGAGCTGTCGACGGCGCTCGTCGACGCCGTGCACGGCGCCCCCGACCTGCAGGCGTTCGGCGCGATGGACGCCGCCGTCGCGCGCGTCGAGGCCGCCGACGCCGCACTGACCCGCGTCGCCCGTCGCGATGCGACGCTGCTCGGGCTCGGCGCCGGGGCGTCGGCGCTGGTGGCGGGGCTGACGCTGTGGGGCACGCTGCTGCTGGGCGTCGCCGCCGTCGACGAGCTGGGCACCGTCGGGCTGGCGGTGCTGGTGCTGACGGCGCTGGCCGCGTTCGAGATCGTGGCACCGCTGCCCGCGGTCGCCGCCCGGCTCGGGGGCCTGCGGGCCGCCGGGGCCCGGCTGTTCGACGTGCTCGACACGCCGCCGGCGCTGACCCGCCGTGCCACCGCGCCCGTGCTCGCCTTCCCCGGCCTGCGGATCCGCGAACTGCGCGTGCGCTACGGCCCCGACGAGCCGTGGGTGCTCGACGGGCTCGACCTCGACCTCCCGCCCGGGCGGCGCGTCGCCGTCGTCGGGCCGAGCGGAGTGGGCAAGTCGACGCTGGCGTCGGTGCTGTTCCGGTTCCGCGACCCCGACGGCGGCACCGTGCACCTCGACGGCGTCGACGTCACCACGCAGGACGCCGACGACGTGCGCACCGCGATCGGCGGCGTTCCCGCCGACCCGCACGTGTTCGACTCGACCGTCCGCGAGAACCTGCGCCTGGCCCGGCCCGGTGCCACGGACGCCGAGCTGGTGGCGGTGCTGGACCGCGTCCGGCTCACCGGCGCCCTCGCCCCGGCCGGCGGGCTCGACGCCGAGACCGGCCCGCACGGCGACCGGCTCTCCGGCGGCATGCGCACCCGCCTCGCCCTGGCCCGCGCCCTGCTCGCCGACCCCCGGGTCCTGGTGCTCGACGAACCCGCCGCCCACCTCGACCCCGAGACCCGCGACGCGGTGCTGGCCGACGTCCTGGACGCCACCCGCGGCCGGACGGTCGTCCTGATCACCCACGATCCCGCCGGACTGGACGAGTTGGACGAGGTGGTGGAGCTGGGTGGGTCAGGCGGGGTGATCGTCGCCGACCGCACCTCACTGCTGCAAGCACCACCGTGAGGTGCGGCTGACACCGATCAAGGGCAGAGGGTGCGACCCACCGCCCTTGATCACCGGAACCGCACCGCCACGGTCCTCGGGAGGACCGTGAGGTCACACTCCTGCTGATCACCACGGCCTGATCACCGGATCCGCGCCGCCACGGTCCCCCGCGCGACCGTGGCGGCGCACTCCCGACGATCACCGGGGCCGCGGGGGCGGTGATCGCCGCCGATCGCACCTCACCGCTGCCAGCACCACCGTGAGGTGTGGCCGACGCCGATCAAGGGCAGATGGTGCGGCTCACCGCCCTTGATCACCGGAACCGCACCGCTGCGGTCGTCGAGAGGACCGTGAGGTCACACTCCTGCTGATCACCCCGACCTGATCACCGGACCGCACCACCACGGTCCCCCGCCCGACCGTGGCGTGACATTCCCGACGATCACCGGGGCCGCGGGCGCGGTGATCGCCGCCGACCGCACCTCACCGCTGCCGCCGCCACCGTGAGGTGCGGTGGGCGCCGATCATGCCGCCACCATCAGCCCTTGATCGCCGCCGACCGCACCACCACGGCCATCAGCAGGACCGTGCCGTCACGGCCCCAAACGATCAGCTGGGGCTGCCGGGCCCCTCGGGAAGCACCGTCAGGGTCTTCGGCGTCGACGGCAGGATCTTCTGCACGTACGACCTCGCCGCCGCCGTGGTCCCCACGTCGCGCCCCGCCGCCTCCGACAGGAACCACCGGTGCTCCAGGATCTCGTGGAACACCTCGGCGGGGGCGAGGCGGTCGGAGAGGTCGGCGGGGACCATCGCCATCACCTTGTCGTAGACCTCCGAGCGCCAGCGGTGGGCCGCCACCGACTCCGGCAGCGAGCGCCCCTCCTTCTGCTCCAGGTAGGCGCGGTGGCTGACGACGTCGTTGAGCAGGCGGCGGGCCTGGTTCTCGGTGACCTGCAGGCCGGTGAGCGTGAAGAGCCGGTGCCGGTGGCGGCCCGACTCCGCGACGCGCGTGTGGACCTTGAGCCGCGCGCCCTCGTCGGTCGTGACCAGCTCGATCTCGTCGACGTCGAAGCCGAGCTCGTTGAGGCGGTCGATCCGCTCGGCCACGCGGTAGCGCTGCTCCTCGGGCTGCAGCAGCTCCTCGCGGGTGAGCTCGTCCCACAGAGCGTGGTAGCGCAGCGGGAGCTCGGCGGCCACGGTGATGGGGTCGACGTCCGGGGGCAGCAGCCCGCCGGCCTGCAGGTCGAGCAGCTCGCCGCCGACGCGCTCGACGGCGTAGTCGATGTCGAACCCGCGCTGGCCGTCGGTGAGCGAGGGGTGCAGCTCGGCGGTCTCGGCGTCGACCAGGTAGGCCGCGACGCTCCCCGCGTCCGGGCGGAACAGGGTGTTCGACAGCGAGCAGTCACCCCAGAACAGCCCGGCCAGGTGCAGGCGGGCGAGCAGCTCGACCATCGCGTCGATCAACTGGTCGGTCGGCTGGTGCGTGTGGCCGTGGGAGAAGACGTAGCGGTAGGACATGGAGTACTCGAGGAAGCGGGTGACGAGGATGGCGTCCTGGTCGTCGCCCCGCTCGACGCAGATGCCGAGCACCGACACGGCCGGCATGCCCATCGACTCGAGCTCGCCCAGCAGCCGGTACTCCCGCCGGGCGAGTCGCTCGTCGATCTCCTTGAGCGCGTAGACCATCCCGTCGGCCTCGACGAACCGCACGACGTGGCGCGAGATGCCGCGCTGCGCCACCTCGAGCAGGTGCTCGTCGTCCCACTCCTCGAGCGGGGTGCTCCACGGCAGTGTCAGCAGCCCCGCCGCGTGCGCGGCGGGGGGCCGGAAGATGAAGCGCACCGGAGGTCCGTCAGGCCTTGGGTCCGCCGGCGACGTAGATGACCTGCCCCGACACGAACCCGGCACCCTCGCTGACCAGGAACGAGACGGTGTGCGCGATGTCCTCGGGCACCCCGGCGCGGGCCACGGGGATCTGCGCGGCGCGTGCCGAGACGTAGGTCTCCCAGTCCTCGCCGATGCGCTCGGCCGTCGCGCGGGTCATGTCGCTGACGATGAATCCGGGCGCGATGCAGTTGGCGGTGACGCCGAACTTGCCCAGCTCGATCGCGAGCGTCTTGGTGAAGCCCTGCAGGCCGGCCTTCGCGGTGGCGTAGTTGGCCTGGCCGCGGTTGCCCAGCGCGGACGTCGACGACAGGTTCACGATGCGGCCCCACTTCGCGGCCACCATGTGCTTCTGCACGGCCTTCGACATGAGGAACGCGCCGCGCAGGTGGACGCCCATCACGGAGTCCCAGTCGACCTCGGTCATCTTGAACAGCAGGTTGTCGCGCGTGATCCCGGCGTTGTTGACCAGCACGGTCGGCGCGCCCAGCTCGGCCTCGACCCGCGCGACGGCGGCCTCGACGGCGGCGGCGTCGGCCACGTCGGCGCCGACGGCCAGCGCCCGGCCGCCCTCGGCCTCGATGGCGTCGATGGCGCTCTTCGCGGCCGACTCCTCCAGGTCCAGCACCCCGACCGCCATGCCGTCGCGCGCCAGGCGCAGGGCGGTGGCGGCACCCAGGCCGCGCGCGCCGCCGGTCACGATGGCCACCCGCTGGTCGTCCGTCATGTGAGCACTCCTCGTCGCCGGGTCTTGTCGCCCCGATCCTCGCATCCGGGGGCCGGGCTCAGGGAAGGCGCCGGATGCACCGGACGCCGGGCCCGGCGGCGACCGTCCGGGCCAGGGCGGCGCCGCCGGTCTCCGCCCACCGACCGCTGGCCGCTCAGCCCCGACGGGGTGACGAGCCGTGTCGCCCCCGTCACCGTTCCGTGATCATCATGGTCGATCATCCGCCGGGGTCGGGGGCGCCGCCTGCCGCCCTCCCCGATGACGCCCGTGAGTGACCGCTGCAACCGGAATGCGAGGGCCAGTGGGCTACGCGACCTCTGCCGATCGATCCCGTCATCGCCCCGCCTGGCTGCCGCTGGCCGCCGCCGCGCTGGTCGTGCCGACCGTCCTGGCCGGTCTGACGCTGCTGTGGCCCCGCCCCCAGATCGAGGACGGGCTGACGCGCACGGCCACCGAGTCGCTCGCCGCCGCGGGCATCACCGGGGCCGGCGTGACGTTCAGCGGTCGCGACGCCCTCCTCACCGGCGTGTCGGGCCCCGAGGCGCAGCGCGCCGTCGACGTCGTCCGGGGCGTCCCGGGCGTGCGGGTGGCGACGGCCCCCGTGCCCGGCGCCCCCGAGAACCCGGGCGGCGGGGGTCCCGGCGGTCAGGGTCCGAGCGGCGAGGGTCCGGGTGGCGAGGGTCCGGGTGGCGAGGGTCCGGGTGCCGGCCCCGGTGCCGCGGCCACCGGCCCCTTCGGCATCGCGCGGCGCGGTGAGGACATCGTGCTGACCGGCGTCGTGGGGTCGGAGGAGGAGCGCACCGCGCTCGTCGCCGCGGCCACGGAGCAGGCGGGCGGGCTCACCGTCGTCGACGAGCTCACCGTCACCCCCGGCGCGCTCCCCCGGCCCGGCGTCACGGCGTCGAGCGTCGGCACGATCGCCGCGCTGCTCGGCGCCACCACCGACGGCGTCGCCGCGTCGATCGACGGCGACACGCTCACGCTCACCGGCACCGCGCCCGACTCGGCGTCCGCGCAGGCCGCCGGCCAGGCGCTGTCGGCGGTGCTGCCCGGCTCCGCGGTCGACAACCAGCTCACCGTCGACGGCGGCGGCACCGCCCCGTCCGGCGAGCTCGACGACGCCGGCAGGCGCGAGCTGCAGACCGCGCTGGACTCCCTCACCGGCGCCGCACCGGTCACGTTCGAGCCGAACAGCCCGGTGCTGACGGCCACCGGCGCCGCGACCGTCGACGCCGTCGTGCAGCTGGTGGCGCTGGTCCCCGGCGCGCGGCTGCAGGTCGACGGCTTCGTCGCCACCGGCCCGGGCGACGGCCGGCTCACCGCGCAGGAGCTGTCCGACCAGCGCGCCGCCACCGTCCGCGACGCGCTCGAGGCCGGCGGGGTGCCCGCGGAGAACATCGTCGCCCGCGGGCTCGGCGAGGGCGACTCGCCCGTCGCGCAGGCCGCCGGGCGCCGCGTGCAGATCACCGTCATCTGAATCCCGAGGAGGAGCCGTCGTGCTCTGGTTGTTCGCCCAGATCTGGGTCTGGCTGATCGTCGCGCTGGCGCTCGGGGTGCTCGCCGGGTGGCTGTTCTGGGCCCGCCCGCTGCGCCGCCGCGTCGCCGAGCTCGAGGCCACCCACGGGCAGGCGCCGCCCGCCCGCGCCGCCGCCTGACCGCCCGCCCACCGCTCCGCACTCCCTGGAGGAACTCCGTGTCCTGGCTCTACGGGCAGACCTGGCTCTGGTACCTGCTGGCGTTCCTGATCGGGGTGCTGCTGGCGTGGCTGCTCCTGGTGCTGCCGGCGGCGCGGCGCCTGCGGTCGCTGGAGCGCGGGCGCCCGGCCGCACGGGGTGCGGAGCGGGAGGACGCGGCGCCCGCCGCGGCGGCCGCGGCGCCGGTCCGCGACGAGCCCGCCCCGCACGTGGACGACGCCGTGACCGAGCAGTTCGCACCCGTCGACCCGGCGCTGGCGATGCTCGACACCTCGCGATCCCGCCCCGAGGCGCCCGCGAGCGCCGCCGGGCTGGGGGCGGCAGGTCTGGGAGCGGCAGGTCTGGGAGTGGCCGGCCTCGCCGCCGCGGCGGCGGCACGGGGCGACGACACCGAGACCACGCGGGAGATCCCGCGCGTCGGGGCCGACGACGAGACCCGCGAGATCGACCTGTCGGGCACCGAGGCCACCACGGACATCCCGATCGTGCCGCCGCCGGACGAGAGCGGCACGGGGACGACGTCGCTGATCAAGCGACCGGCCCGTGACGCCGCGAGCGCGGACGCCGACGCCACGACGGTCCTCCCGACCGCGGACGGCCCGGCCGGCGCGACGACGGAGCCGGCCGGGGCGGACACCGCTGACCCCGCCACCGACACCGACACCGACACCGACACCGGTCCCGGGGTGGGCACCGCGGCCGCGGTCGGCGCGGCCGGTCTGGGCGCGGGAGCCCTCGCCGCCGGTGCCGCGCGCAGCGACGACACCTCGCCGGACACCACTGAGGTCCACCCGACCACCACGGACGCGGTCGCGGCGGACGCGCCCACCGACGACGCCCCGACCGACGACGCCTCCGCGAACAGTGCCTCCGCGAACAGTGCCTCCGCGAACAGCGCCTCCGCGAACAGCGCCACGACGAACGCGACCGACACCACCCCGGCAGCGGGCACCACCGACGCCGGCCTCGCCACCGCGGACGTGGCGGCGGGCGACGCAGCGTCCAGCGAGACGGCGTCCAGCGAGACGGCGTCCAGCGAGACGGCCGTGACCACCCCGCAGTCCGACGCGACGGCACCCGCCGACCCGACCCCCTCCGGCACCGGCTCGTCCCCGGACACCGGTGCCGGTGTCGGCACCGCAGCCGCCGTCGGCGCGGCCGGCCTCGGCGCCGGAGCCCTCGCCGCCGGTGCCTCGCGCAGCGACGACACCTCGCCGGACACCACCGAGGTCCACCCGACCACGGCCGACACCACCGCGACCGCCGACGCCCCGACCGACACCGGCGCCGGCGCCGAGGAGCCGACGACCGGCGACACCGCAGGCGGCGGATCCACGGCCGGAACTCCGGCCCCCGCCGACGCCGGAACCCCGGCCGAGGCGGAGCCCGCAGCCGGCACCGCGTCCCCGACCGGTGCCGGGACCTCGCCCGATGAGGCGGACACCGCATCGGGCGCGCCGGTCACCCCGGCCGTCACCACCCCGGACACCGGCTCGGACCCAGGTCCGGACACCGCCGGCGGCTCCACCTCCGGCGCGGCGCTCGCCGCCGCCGGCCCGGGAGCCGGAGCGGTCACGGCCACCTCCGGTACGCGCGGCACCGACGAGCAGGACGCCCCCTACGGCCCCGGCTCCCTCCGCCCGGCCGCCGACGGCACCTCCCCCGACCCGGCCTTCGGCATCAAGGGCAACACCGACACCTCCCGCTACCACACCTCGTCCTCCCCGTACTTCGAGCGGACGCTGGCCGGGGTGTGGTTCCGCACCGCGCAGGACGCCGAGCAGGCCGGGTTCGTCGCGTGGAACACCCGCGGTCGCATCCCGCACACCCCGCAGGTCCCCGCGACCCCGCAGGGGCTGCTCGGGACGCCGGCGGCATCCGGGAGCGGGACGTCGGCGGCACCGCAGGGCGGGACGCCGACCGCGCCGCAGAGCGACGCCGTCAGGCCGGGTCGCTTCCCCGGCTCGGCCCTGCCGCTCGAGGGCGGCGCGTCGCCGTCGCCGTCGCACACGGTGAAGGGCAACGCCGACTCGATGCTCTACCACACCGTCGACTCCCCCTACTACGGCCGCACGAAGGCCGGGGTGTGGTTCACCAGCACCGCCGACGCCGAGGCCGCCGGGTTCTCCAACTGGAAGCGGCGGGCCCGCTGACGGACGTGCCAGCCGGAGCGGGGTCGGCGCCGCGCTCCTAGACTCGACGCGTGCCGACCGGAGACGCCGACGCGATCACGTGGGTCAGCGACGCGACCGGCGCGCGGACGGTCCTCTCCTCCGCCTGGCGCGCCCGGACCGGCGCCGATCCGGCCTCCGACCTGGGCGGCGGGTGGCGCCGCCGGGTTCATGCCGCCGACCTCCCGGAGTACCTGGAGCGCACCGCCGCCGCCCGCGCGGCGGGGCGCGGGTGGACCCTGGTCTACCGCCTCCGCCACGCCGACGGCACCGCGCACCCGGTCCGGGAGCACGCCGTCGCCGCCGACGGCCGGTGGGCCGGGGTCGTGCTCCCGCAGGCCGGTCGCGGCACCGGGCGCGACGCGGACGTCGAGGCCCACGACGACGCCGCGGCCGCGTTCCGCCTCCTCACCGAGCACGCCGACGACGTCATCGGCCGCCACTCCGCCGACGGGACGTGGCTGTGGGTGTCGCCCTCGGTCGAGCGGGTCGCCGGGTACCGCCCCGAGGACGTCGTCGGCCGCCACCCGCGCGACGTCGTGCATCCCGACGACGCCGACGCCCTCGACGCCGCGCTGGCCGGCCTCACCGACGACGTCCCGGCCGAGCTGACGCTGCGCCTGCGCTGCGCCGACGGCACGCACCGCTGGTTCGACCTGCACGCGCGGCGGGTCCGCGACGCCCGCACCGGCGCGGTCGAGGTGCACACGTCGAAGCGTGACGTCACCGACCAGCTGCTCGCGCAGGACGAGCTGAGCCGGTTCCGGGGCCTCGCCGACCGGGCCGCCGACCTCATCGGCACCGCCGACGCCGAGGGCGTGATCCTCTACCTCAACCCGGCGGGCCGGGAGATGCTCGGCTTCCCCGCCGCCCGCGACCTCGACCGCATGACGATGGTCGACACGGTCGCCCCGGCCGACCGCAAGCGGTTCGGCTCGGTGCTGGCCGAGGTCGATCACACCGGGACGTGGTCAGGGCCGATGCGCCTGGTCGACACCGCCGGGATCATGATCCCCGTCTGGCTGGCCGCGGCCGCCCACCGCGACCCCCGGGGCCGGATCGCCTTCTACACCGCCGTGGCCCAGGACCTGCGCGAGCGCCGCGGCGGCGAGCCCGCGCTGCAGGCCGAGCGCGAGCGCTACCGGCTCCTCGTCGCCCAGGCCCCCGTCGGCATCTGGGTCGCCGACCGCACCGGCACGACCACGTTCGTCAACGACCACATGACCGAGATCTACGGGGCCGACGCGACGGGGGTGGACGGTGTCGGACACGTCCACCCCGACGACCGCGACGCCGTCGGGCGGGAGTGGTCCGAGGCCGTGCGGCTGGGGCGGCCGTGGCGCCAGGAGTACCGGATCCTCGGCCCGGGCGGCGCCGTCCGCACCGTCACCTCGACGGCCCGCCCGCTGCACGAGGCGACCGGCACCGTCACCGGGTTCCTCGGCACGACCACCGACGTCACCGACCAGCGCGCCGCCGAGCGCGAGCGCCGCGAGGCCGCGGGCCAGCAGGCCGCGCGCCGGGTCGCGGACGCGGCGGCGGCGCGGCTGCGGGCGATGGTCGGCGGCCTGACCGCGATCGTGTGGGAGGCCGAGTGGGACGCGGACACGCGCGCACTGCGGTTCACGTTCGTCTCCGACCGGGCCGAGGAGCTGCTCGGGCACCCGGCGCGCCGCTGGATCGAGGACCCCGGGTTCTGGCCCGGGCTCATCCACGCCGAGGACCGCGAGACGGCCCTCGCCTACACGACGCGCCGCACCGCGGGCGGGTTCGACCACGACCTCACCTACCGCGCGCACGCCGCCGACGGGCGCACGGTGTGGCTCCACCAGGTCGTGCACGTCGCCCGTGACGCCGCGGGCGTGCCGCGCGCACAGGGGCTCACCGTCGACGTCACCGAGCAGCGCCGCGCCGAGCGCTCGTCGGAGGTCCTCGCCGAGACCGGACGCATGATGGCCGAGGCGGCGCCGCTGGAGCAGAAGCTCGACGCGCTGGTCCGGCTCGTGGCGCACGACTTCGGTGAGGCCGCGGCGGTGTCGCTGTGCGGGCCCGACGGCCTGCTGCGCCGCGCCGCCGTCGCCCACCACGACGACCCCGACGCCGAGCGCGCCCTGCTGCGGATGCCCCCCACCGCGCTCGACCCGCGCGCGATGGCACTGCTCGAGGCGGGCACGCCGGTCGTGCTGCGCCCCGGGGAGGGACCCGAGGCCCACCCCGCGCTGACGGTGCCGCTGCGCATCGAGGACCGCTTCGCCGGACTCCTGTCGTTCCTGGAGTTGGGTGCGGCACGCCACCACGACCGCGCCGACCTGGTGCTGGCCGCCGAGCTGGGCCGCCGGACGTCGCTGGTGCTGGAGTCCGAGCGCCGCCGCACCCGGGAGCAGCAGCTGCAGCGCCTCACGGCCGACCTGGCGACGGCCGACACCGTCGACGAGGCCGGCAGGCGCATGGTCGACCGGCTGCGCGACATCCTCGGCGCCCAGGCCGTCAGCATGTACCGCGTCGACCCCGAGCAGGGCGTGCTGCGGGTGGTGCACGCCCTCGGGTACGCCGAAGGGCTGCTGGAGCGCTACGACACCGTCCGCCTCGTCGACGGCGTGCCGCTCGCCCACGTCGCCCGCACCGCGACCCCGGTCTGGATCCACGACCGCTCCGAGTGGGAGCGCGACTACCCGCACCTGGCGGAGGTGGCCGCTCACAGCGGCCGGCACGCCGCGGCCGCGCTACCGCTGCTCTCGGGCGGCGGCGTCGTCGGCGCGGTGGGCCTGAGCTTCGCGACCCCGCGGACGTTCCCGCCCGACGAGCGCGCGTTCGTCCTGGCCCTGGCCGCGCAGGCGGCGCCCGCGCTGGAGCGGGCCGCCGCGGCCGACGAGCGCCGCGTCATCGCCGAGACCCTGCAGACCAGCCTGCTGCCGCCGACCCTGCCCGAGCTGGAGCTGCTGTCCCTGGCCGCGCGCTACCTGCCTGGCGCGCAGGGCACCCGGGCCGGCGGCGACTGGTACGACGTCCTGCCGCTCGACGACGGGCGCGTCGCGGTCGCGGTCGGCGACGTCGTCGGGCAGGGCGCGCCGGCCGCCGCCGTCATGGGGCAGCTGCGCAGCGCGCTGTCGGCCTACCTGCTGGAGGGCCACGACCCGGTGTCCGCGCTCGGCCACCTCGACCGCTTCGCCCACCGCGTACCCGGGGCCGCGGGCAGCACGGTGACCTGCTTCGTCCTCGACCCCGTCGACGGCTCGCTGACCTGGGCCCGCGCCGGCCACCCGCCGCCGCTGGTGCTCGGCCCCGACGGTCCGCGCCTGCTCGAGGACGCCACCGGCACGGTGCTCGCGGTCCGCGGCCGCCCGCCCTACGTCGCCGGGACCGCGCGCCTGCGGCCCGGGGACAGCATCGTGCTCTACACCGACGGGCTGGTGGAGCGGCGCGGCGAGGTCGTCGACGACGGGCTGGAGCGGCTGTGCACCGCAGGGCGCACGGAACACCCGTTCCCGCCCGCCGAGCTGGCCGAGGCGCTGCTCGCCTCCGGTCTCGACGACGGCCCCACCGACGACGTCGCGCTCATCGTCGCCCGCCTCATGCCGGTGCCGCTGCTGCTCGACCTGCCCGCGCTGGGCACGGAGCTGCGCACGATGCGCAAGGCCGTCGAGCGGTGGATGAACGAGGTCGGCATCGACCCCGACGAGTCCTACGACCTGCAGCTCGCGCTCGGCGAGGCCGCCGCGAACGTCGCCGAGCACGCCTACGCCGACACCACCGGGGGTCGCATGCGGATCGGACTGGCCCGCGACGGCGCCACCCGGATCGCCGTGTCGGTGTGTGACGACGGCCGCTGGCGCCCGCCGCCCGAGGACCGCGGCCACCGCGGGCGGGGCCTGGAGCTCATCCGCGAGATCGGCGACGACGTGCGCCTGGACCGCACCGGCGGCGGCACCGAGATCCACTTCACCGTGCCCGCCGTGCCGCGTCGGCCCGTCGACGTGCCGGCGCAGGTGCCGTCGACGGTGGCGTCGACGGTGCCGTCGACGGAGTCGCAGGGCCCGACGCGCCTGCGGACGCTGCGCACCCCGGAGGCCGACCGCATCGCCGTGCTCGGCGACCTCGACCCCGTCGGCGCCGCGTCGGTGCGCCCGGCCCTGCTCGCCGCGGCCCGCACCGTCGGCCCCGGGCTGGTGCTCGACCTGCGCGCCACGACCTACCTGTCGAGCGCCGGGATCGCGCTGCTCGTGGAGGTCGCGGACGCGGCGCGGTCGGCCGACCGCCGGATCCGGCTCGCCGTGACACCTGCCGGGGTGGTCGGGCGCGCGCTCGTCCTCAGCGGGGCCGACCGCCTGCTCGACCGGGTCGACGAGCAGCGCTGACGGGGCGGGGCGGGACGGGGCGGGGCGGAGACGCTCAGCGCGCCAGCAGTCCCAGCCGCGTGGCGAGCCGCGCCGCCGCGACGCGGTTGGGACAGCCGGTCTTGGCCAGCACGTGCTCGACGTGCGTGGCGACCGTCCGCACCCCGACCGCGAGGTCGCGGGCGATCTCGGGGTTGGTCCGGCCGCGCGACAGCGCGTCGAGGACCTGCAGCTCGCGCGGCGTCAGCCCGAACGGCGCGGCGACGTCCTCGTGCAGGACGACGACCCCGCCCGGCCCGCCCGACAGGCGCACCGCCAGCACCCCGCCGTCGCGCAGCACGTGCAGCGTGCCCGGGGGCGCCGGACGCCCGGCCAGCACCGCGGCGATCCGCGTGCGCAGCGGCGACCCGTCGGCCACGAGCCCGGGCCGCGCCGCCGCCGACAGCGGGGTGACGGCACCGCCCGGCGACACCAGCATCCCGTCGACGCCGCCCTCCCCCGGCGCGCCGCCGCGGACGGGCGGGGGCACCGGGTCGAGCGCGGCACCGAGGTCGTCGGCGAGCAGGTCGAGCAGCGCGACCACGTCGTCGTCGGGGTGGCCGGGGTCGAGCGTGCTGGCGTTGAGCATGCCGACGTAGCGCCCGTCGGCGGCGAACAGGCACTGCGTGAGGCCGTCGCGGAAGCCCAGCGGGCCGATCACCGACTCGAAGATCTCGCCGCGGCGCCGGGCCGGGGCGAGGTCGCGCACCCGGACCGGGACGCGTCCGGCCCGCACGACGCCGAACAGCGGGTCGGCGTGCATCCGGGCGTCGAGGAAGGCCGTGGTGGCCGCGGGGTAGGACGCGGCGAGCGTGACGTGGCGGCGCCCGGCCGGGTCCCAGCGGGAGATCGCCGCGCAGTCGGCGGGCACGACGCGGCGCAGGCCCTCGAGAACGGCGGCCGCCGCGGCCGGGGTGCGGGCTCCCGTCCGGCGCAGCACGGAGCGCAGCTCGCGGGCTGCGGTCGGCGCGCTCATCCCGGCGACCGTACGCAGGCCGGACGCCCGCGGGAAGGGACCGGACGCCGCGGGGCCATCGGTCGGATGACCGATCCGCCGCGGCGCCGCGCGCCCTAGCGTCGCCGCCACACCCCCGGACGAGGAGCACCACATGCGCGCCGACGAGTACGCCGACCACGACGCGACGGCGCTGGCCGCCCTGATCCGCGACGGCGAGGTGTCGGCGGGCGAGGTCCACGCCGCCGCGGCCGAGGTTATCGACGCGGTGAACCCGACGCTGAACGCGCTGGTGCAGCCCCGGTTCGCCGACCCGCTCGCGCACGACGCCGCGGGCCCGTTCGGCGGCGTCCCGTTCGCGATCAAGGACCTGATCCTGCACGCGGAGGGCGTGCCGCAGCGGGCCGGGACGCGGATGCTCGGCGACGGCGTGCCGATGCCGGCCGACTCCGCGCTCATGACGCGCTTCCGCCGCGCCGGGCTGGCCGCGACGGGAGTGACGGCCACGCCGGAGTTCGGCTTCAACGCCAGCACCGAGCCGGTGGCGACCGGTGCGGTGCACAACCCGTGGGACACGACCCGCAGCCCCGGTGGCTCCAGCGGCGGCTCGGCCGCGCTCGTGGCCGCCCGCGCGCTACCGGTGGCCCACGCCAACGACGGTGGCGGCTCGATCCGCATCCCGGCCGCGGCCTGCGGACTGGTCGGGCTCAAGCCGAGCCTGGGCCGCGTCTCCCCCGGACCCGACTACGCCGACCCGCTGCTCGGGCTGGGCGTCGAGTTCGCCGTGACCCGCACCGTGCGCGACTGCGCGGGCCTGCTCGACGCCGTGCACGGCTCCGAACCCGGCGACCGGCACCTGCTGCCCGCCCCCGGCCGGCCCTTCCTCGACGAGGTCGGCGCGGGCGCCGCACCGCTGCGGATCGCGCTGTGCACGACGCCGTTCTCCGGCGGGGGCGCCGTCGACCCCGACTGCGTCGCGGCCACCCTGGTCGCGGCGCGGGCGCTGGAGGCGCTCGGGCACGTCGTCGAGGAGGCCTCCCCCGAGCTCGACGCCGACGCGGTCGACGAGGCCAACCTCGTGGCCTGGACGAGCTTCCTGGCCGACGGCGTCGACGGCCTCGCCGCCCTGCTCGGCGTGACGCCGGGCCGCGACACCCTGGAGGCCACGACGCTGGCCTGCGCGAACCACGGCCGGGAGCTGAAGGCCTCGGACCTCTACGCCGCCGAGCGGACGTTCAACACCGCGCGCCGCGCCGTCGCCGCGTTCCACCAGCGCCACGACGTGGTGCTGACCCCGACGATGAACGTGCCCAACACCGAGCTGGGGCACCTGCACGCCGACGACGACTCGCTCGACGCCCGCGGCTGGTACGACCGCATCTTCGCCGTCGCCGGTTTCACCGCCCTGGCCAACATCACCGGCAACCCGGCGATCTCGCTGCCCCTGGGCCGCACCGCGCACGGATGGCCCGTCGGGGTGCAGCTGATGGGCGCCTACGCGGCGGAGTCGACGCTGCTGGCCCTGGCGGGCGACCTGGAGCGCGCCCTGCCGTGGGCCGCCCACCGCCCGGAGGCCGCCCTGGCGGAGGCCGGCCGGGCGTGAGCGTCAGTCGAACAGCTCCGGCTGCTCGCTGCTGATCCGCTCCCAGATCGGCTGGAACTGGAACCAGCCGGCGAACTCGTAGCCGACCTGGCCGCGGGTGAGCTCGGCCTCCTCGTGCCCGATGCGGCGCGGCGGGCGGCCGAGCCCCGCGGCCGCGGCGTACGCGTCGAGCTGGCAGCGGGCCGTGCGCTCCAGGGTGAGGAACCACCAGGCCGCGCTGTCGACGCTCGTGCCGACCGTGAGCATGCCGTGGTTGCGCAGGATCACGGCCTTGTGCGACCCGAGGGCGACCCCGATGCGCCGGCCCTCCTCGCGGTCGAGCACGACGCCGGTGAAGTCGTCGAACACGCCCACGTCGTCGTAGAACGCGCACGCGTCCTGGGTGAGCGGCTCGATGCCCATCTCGAGGCTCGACAGCGTCTTGCCCGCCGGGCCGTGGGCGTGCGCGGCCGCGAGGACGTCGGGCCGGGCCGCGTGCACGGCGCAGTGGATGGCCACGGCCGCGCCGTTGACCGCGCGGTCGCCCTCGACGACCTGCCCGTCCTCGTCGACGCGCACCAGGTCGCTGCTGCGGATCATCGAGAAGTGCATGCCGAACGGGTTGACCCAGAACGCGTCGGGCTCCGCCGGGTCGCGCACCGTGACGTGCCCGGCGACGCCCTCGTCGAGCCCGGCGCGGCTGAACATCCGGAACGCGGCGGCCAGCTTCGCCTTGCGGTGGGTGCGCTCCTCCTCGACGGTGGCGAACTCCTGCGGGCGGGCCATGCGCAGGCCGCGCCCGTCGGCGCCGGTGGTGGCGGCGCCTGCGGGTGGCGTGGTGGTGGTCACGTGGGCCTCCTCGTCGTCGGGCCCAGTGTGCACCCCGGCCCCGACATGATCGAGGATCGCGGGGATGACCGGGGACGGGTGGACGCGCTGGGCCGTCCTCCTCGCGCTGACGGCCGCGGTCACCCTGGTGATCGCCGCGTTCGGCGTCCCGTCCCCCGCGCTGTTCGGCGGTCTGCTCGTCGCGACCGTCCTCGCGCTGGCCGGGCGCGCCCCCGAGCACGTCCCGGACGGGGCGACCACTACGGCCCAGGCCGTCATCGGCGTCGTCATCGGGCTGCTCGCCCAGCCCGGGACGCTCGGGGCGGTGGCGCAGAACTGGGTGCCGGTGCTGCTCGTGGCGGTCGGGACGCTGGCCGTGAGCATGGGCGCGGGGCTGCTGATGGGCGTGCGCCGCGACGTCTCGCCGCTGACCGGCATGCTCGCGCTGACCGCCGGCGGCGCGTCGGGGCTCGTCGCCGTCACCCGGGAGCTGGGCGGCGACGAGCGGCTGGTCGCCGTGGTGCAGTACCTGCGGGTCGGGATCGTCACCGCGACGATGCCGGTCGTCGCCGCGCTGGCGTTCGGCGCGACCGTCACCGGCGGCACCGGCGACGGCCCGGGCCCGGGCGCCCCGTGGCCCGTCGACCTGGGGTTCCTCGCCGTCTGCGTCGGGGCGGGGCTGCTGCTCGCCCGCCTGGTGCGCGTGCCCGCGGGCGGGCTGCTCGGCCCGATGGCGGTGGCGCTCGCGCTGAGCCTCGGGGGGCTGTCGTTCGGGGCGGAGTCGCCGGTGCTGCTCGTCGAGATCGCCTACGCGGTGATCGGCTGGCAGGCCGGCGTCCGGTTCACCCGCGCCTCGCTGCGCACGGTGCTGGGCGCGCTGCCGCTGGCCACGGCGCTCATCGCCGCGGTCGTGGCGCTGTGCGCGGGTCTCGGGCTGCTCCTCTCGCGGCTCACCGGCGTCACGCCGCTGGAGGGCTACCTCGCCACCACCCCGGGCGGGGTCTACGCCGTGCTGGCCACCGCGATCTCGGCCGGCGGCGACGTGACGTTCGTGGTGGCCGTGCAGGTGCTGCGGGTGGTCCTCATGCTCCTGGTGGCCCCGGCGGTCGCGCGGCTCGTGGGCCGGCGGGGGACCTGACGCGGCATGATCGTCGTGTGACCCCCGAGGAACTGTTCCGGGCCGCCCACACCGGCCTCCCCCGCGAGGCGCCGGGCTCCCCAGCCACGACGCGGCTGCTGCTCGGGCTGGCCGGTCCGCTGCCCGCCCGGCCGCGGATCGTCGACATCGGGTGCGGCACGGGGCCGGCCACGCTGCTGCTGGCCCGCGAGACCGGCGGGCCGGTCGTCGCCGTCGACACCCATCGCCCGTTCCTCGAGCGCCTGGCCGCCGACGCCGCGGGCCTCGACGTCCGCACCCTGGAGGCGTCGATGGACGACCTCCCGCTCCCCGACGGCTGCGCCGACCTGGTGTGGGCCGAGGGGTCGGCCTACGTCATGGGGTTCGACGCCGCCCTGCGATCGTGGCGCCGGCTGCTCGCGCCCGGCGGCGTCCTCGTCCTCACCGAGGCCGAGTGGACGACGCCGCGCCCGGCGCCCGGCGCCCGCGCGTTCTGGGATCCGGGCTACCCCGGCATGCGCACGACCGGCGCGAACGTGACGGCCGCGCAGGACGCCGGCTGGACCGTCGCCGCCACCTACCTCCTCCCCGACGCCGACTGGGCCGCCTACTACGGCCCGCTGACCGAGCGCCTCGCCGACCTGCGCCGCGAGCACCCGGGCCACGACGAGGTGCTCGACGGGATCGGCGCGGAGATCGGCGTCCGCGACGCCCACGGCGGTGACTACGGCTACACCGCGTACGTCCTGCGACCGCGGAGGGTGTGAACCGCGGGCGGTGGGGGTAGCCCCTGCCGGAAGCATCCGACGAGCGCAGGAGGTCCCGATGGGTACCGACGACAAGGTCGAGAACAAGACCGAGGAGCTCAAGGGCAAGGCGAAGGAGGGCGTCGGCCGCGCGACGGACGACGAGAACCTCGAGGCCCAGGGGCGCAACGACCAGGCCAAGAGCAGCCTCAAGCAGGCCGGCGAGAAGGTCAAGGACGCCTTCAAGAGCTGAGCCCGACCGCAGCGGGGAGCCCCGGCCGACGGCCGGGGCTCTTTCGCGTATCGGCGGGCCCACCGGCTCCCGCGCACCGATCGCCCTCCCGCGCGCGTCCGGAGCACCCCACCCGCGAGGCGTCGCCCGCCTTCGCGCGGCGCGCCTTCTTTCCCTGTGTGCCTGTCGGTCCTCCGGGTTACCGTCCCCGCATGACCGCGATCGCCACCTTCGCCCTCGTCGCGCTCGACTGCCCCGACCCCGCGGCCCTGGCCCGCTTCTACTCCGCCGTCACCGGGTGGGAGATCGACCGGGAGCCGCCGGACGGCCCGCCGCTGGAGGACGAGGACGGGGAGCAGTCCGACTGGGTGCAGCTGCGCGCCCCGGGCGGCGGCGCCACCATCGCGTTCCAGCAGGTGGAGGACTACCGCGCGCCGGAGTGGCCCGGCGCCGAGCACCCGCAGCAGGCCCACATCGACTTCGACGTGCCCGACCTCGACGCCGCCGAGGAGCGCCTGCTCGGGATCGGCGCCCGCAAGCACGAGTTCCAGCCCGGGAAGACCTTCCGCGTCTACCTCGACCCGGTGGGCCACCCCTTCTGCCTGGTCCTGTCGTGAGCGCCGGTGCCACCGGCAGCGCCGAGGTCACCACCCTGGCCGAGCTCGACGACCTGATCGGCGTCCCGATGCCGTGGATCGCCGACAAGGCCCGCGACCGCCTCGACGCCATCGACGTCGAGTGGATCGCGCACTCGCCGTTCTGCCTGGTCGCCACGAGCGCCGCCGACGGCACCTGCGACGTCTCCCCCAAGGGCGACCCGGCCGGCTTCGTCCGCGTGCTCGACGACCGCACGCTCGCGATCCCCGAGCGCCCGGGCAACCGGCGCATCGACGGGTACCGGAACATGATCACCAACCCGCACATCGGGATCCTGTTCCTGGTTCCCGGGCGCTCCGACACGCTGCGCGTCAACGGGCGGGTGCGGGTGCTGCGCGACGCCCCGTACTTCGACGACATGGTGGTCAAGGGGCACCGCCCGCTGCTGGCCGCCGAGGTCACGGTCGAGGAGATCTTCTACCACTGCGCGAAGTCGTTCCTGCGCTCCCACCTGTGGAAGCCCGAGGAGTGGCGGCCCGACGCGCTGCCGTCGCGGGCGAAGATCGTGCAGGCGCTCGAGCGGACGTCCGACCCGCTCGAGGAGGTGCAGGCCTACTACGAGAGCCCCTCCTACAACGACGGCCTGTACCAGCAGAACCTCTAGGGCAGCTCGCGCACCGCGTCCAGCCGCGCCCGGGCCGCGGCCGGGTCGGGCGTGCGGTCGCGCCCGGCGCCGTCGAGCAGCGCCACCGCCTCGTCGACGGCCCGGCGCAGCCGCCCCACCTCGGCCGCGCGCAGCGCGAGCTCGGTGTGCATCGACCACAGGTCGACGAACACCGCCACCTTCGAGCGCAGCACCCACGGGTCGAACGGCTTGGTGATGTAGTCGACCGCGCCGGCCTGGTAGCCGCGGAACGCCAGGTGCGGGTCGTAGTCGACGGCGGTGAGGAACAGGATCGGGATGTGGCGGGTGCGCTCGCGCTGCTTGACGTGCCCGGCGGTCTCGAAGCCGTCCATGCCGGGCATGTGGGCGTCGAGCAGGATCACCGCGTAGTCGCCGGTGAGCAGGCGCTTGAGCGCGTCCTCACCGCTGGTGACCGACTCGATCTCGATCGGCAGGCCCTCCAGGATCGCCTGCAGGGCCAGCAGGTTCTCGCGCCGGTCGTCGACGGCCAGCACCCGGGCGATGCTCACGACACGACCCTCCCCGCCACGCAGGCGCCCATCAGCGCCAGCAGCTCGTCGAGGTCGACCGGCTTGGTGACGTAGTCGGTGGCGCCGGCGGCCAGGCTGGACTCGCGGTCGCCCGGCATGGCCTTGGCCGTCAGGAACACGACCGGGAGGCCGCTGCCGTGGGGCAGGGCGCGGATGCGTCGGGTGGTCTCGTTGCCGTCGATGTCGGGCATCATCGCGTCCATCAGCACGATGTCGACACCGGGGTGCTCGGTCAGCATCGCGATGCCGTCGTGGCCGTTCTCGGCGTAGAGCACCGTCAGCCCGTGCAGCTCCAGCGCGCTGGTCAGGGCGAACACGTTGCGCACGTCGTCGTCGATGATCAGGACGGTGACGCCGTCGAGCCCCGGGACGCTCGGCGCGCCCGCGCCGGGCGGGTGCGGCAGGCCCCGGGCCGCCCGCAGGATCGGTGAGCTGCGCTCCGGGCGCGCCACGTCGCCGGACGGTAGCGGGTCGGGTACGGCCTGCGAGCCCCGCGGCGCGATCCGGGCCGTCGAGGTGACCGCCGGCAGCTCGTCGGGCAGGAACAGCGTGAACTCCGAGCCGCCGCCGACGCTGGAGGACACGTCGATCCGCCCGCCGAGCAGCCGCGCCAACTCCTTGCTGATCGACAGGCCCAGACCCGTGCCGCCGTACTTGCGGCTCGTGGTGCCGTCGGCCTGCTGGAACGCCTCGAAGATCATCGCGAACTTGTCCTCGGGGATGCCGATGCCGGTGTCGCGCACCGAGAACGCCACCACCTGGCGGGCGCCGTCGAGCGCGGGCACGCCGTAGAGCGTCCCGGACGGGGCGGGCCGCATCCCGAGCGTCACCGACCCGGCGTCGGTGAACTTCACGGCGTTGGAGAGCAGGTTGCGCAGGATCTGCTGCAGCCGCTGCGCGTCGGTGGTGATCGTGGCGGGCAGGTCCGCCGCGCCCTGTACCCGCAGCTCCAGGCCCTTCTCCTCGGCCTGCGGCCCGAAGGCGTGGGTGACGTAGTCACGCACCTCGGCCAGGTCGACGACGGTCGAGTGCACGTCGACGCGGCCGGCCTCGATCTTGGACAGGTCCAGGATGTCGTCGATCAGCAGCAGCAGGTCGGAACCGGCGCCGTGGATGGTGCTGGCGAACTCGATCTGGCGGGCGGTGAGGTTGTCGTCGGCGTTGTCGGCCAGCAGGCGCGACAGCAGCAGCAGCGAGTTGAGCGGCGTACGCAGCTCGTGGCTCATGTTCGCCAGGAACTCGGACTTGAACTGGTTGGCCAGCGCGAGCTGCTGCGCCTTCTCCTCGACGCCGCGGCGCGCCGCGTCGATCTCCATGTTCTTGATCTCGACGTTGCGGTTCTGCTCGGAGAGCTGCTCGGCCTTCTCCTCCAGCTCGGCGTTGGCACGCTGCAGCTCGGCCGACTGGTCCTGCAGCTCCGTGGCCAGGCCCTGGCTCTGCGCGAGCAGCTCCTCGGTGCGGCGGTTGGCCTGGATCGTGGCCAGCGCGACACCGATCGTCGCGACCAGGCGCTCCAGGAACGCCAGGTGCAGCGGCGAGAACGGCGTGACCGACCCGAACTCGATGACGCCGAGCGACTCCCCCTCGAACGGCACCGGCAGCACGACGACCGCGCGCGGCGACGCCGAGCCGGTGCCCGAGCTGATCGGCAGGTAGTTGTCGGGGACGTCGGTGAGCAGGATCGTCTCGCCGGTGGCCGCCGCCTGGCCGACGAGTCCCTGGCCCGAGCGCACCGCCACCGGCGGGTCGTCGACGGCCATGGCGTAGCCGCCGGTGAGGATCCAGCGCCGGTCGGCCGCGGTGGCGTCGACGCCGCGCTCGCTGCGCCCGGGGGCCAGGAAGAACGCCCCCACCTGCGCCCCGACCAGCGGCGCCACCTCGTTCATGATCATCTGACAGACCGCGCCGAGGTCGCGCTGGCCCTGCAGCAACCCGCCGATGCGGGCGAGGTTGGAGTCGAGCCAGCCCTGCTCGGCGTTCTTCGTGGTGGTCTCGCGCAGGGCGCCGATCATCGTGTTGATCGTGTCCTTGAGCTCCGCCACCTCCCCCAGCGCCGCGACGCGGATCTGCTGGGTGAGGTCGCCGCTGGCGACCGCCGTGGACACCGCGGAGATCGCGCGCAGCTGCGTGGTGAGCGTGGAGGCGAGCTGGTTGACGTTCTCGGTGAGGTCGCGCCAGGTGCCCGAGACGCCGCGGACCTGCGCCTGCCCGCCGAGCTTGCCCTCCGTGCCGACCTCGCGGGCCACGCGCGTGACCTCGTCGGCGAAGCCCTGCAGCTGGTCGACCATCGTGTTGACCGTCGACTTGAGCTCCAGGATCTCCCCGCGCGCGTCGACGGTGATCTTCTGCGACAGGTCGCCGCGGGCCACCGCCGTGGTCACCTGCGCGATGTTGCGGACCTGCCCGGTCAGGTTGGACGCGAGCTCGTTGACGTTCTCGGTGAGGTCGCGCCACGTCCCCGCGACGCCCTCGACCTCCGCCTGGCCGCCGAGCTTGCCCTCGATGCCGACCTCGCGCGCCACCCGCGTCACCTCGTCGGCGAACGAGGACAGCTGGTCGACCATCGTGTTGACCGTCGACTTGAGCTCGAGGATCTCGCCCCGGGCGTCGACGGTGATCTTCTGCGACAGGTCGCCCTGCGCCACCGCCGTGGTGACCTGGGCGATGTTGCGGACCTGGCGGGTGAGGTTCGAGGCGAGCTCGTTCACGTTCTCGGTGAGGTCGCGCCACGTCCCCGCGACGCCCTTGACCTCGGCCTGGCCGCCGAGCTTGCCCTCGGTGCCGACCTCGCGCGCCACGCGCGTCACCTCGTCGGCGAACGAGGAGAGCTGGTCGACCATCGTGTTGACCGTCGACTTGAGCTCCAGGATCTCCCCGCGCGCATCGACGGTGATCTTCTGGGAGAGGTCGCCGCCCGCCACCGCGGTGGTCACCTGGGCGATGTTGCGGACCTGGCCGGTAAGGTTGGAGGCCATGTAGTTGACGTTGTCGGTGAGGTCGCGCCACGTGCCGGCGACGCCGCGCACCTCGGCCTGCCCGCCCAGGCGCCCCTCCGTGCCGACCTCGCGGGCCACCCGGGTGACCTCCGCGGCGAACGACGAGAGCTGGTCGACCATCGTGTTGACCGTCGACTTGAGCTCCAGGATCTCGCCCCGGGCGTCGACGGTGATCTTCTGCGACAGGTCGCCGCGGGCCACCGCCGTGGTCACCTGCGCGATGTTGCGGACCTGCCCGGTGAGGTTCGAGGCGAGCTGGTTGACGTTCTCGGTGAGGTCGCGCCAGGTGCCCGACACGTTCGGCACCGCCGCCTGGCCGCCGAGCTTGCCCTCGGTGCCCACCTCACGCGCCACGCGCGTGACCTCCGCGGCGAACGACGACAGCTGGTCGACCATGAGGTTGACCGTGGTCTTGAGCTCCAGGATCTCGCCCCGGGCGTCGACGGTGATCTTCTGCGACAGGTCGCCCTGCGCCACCGCGGTGGCGACCTGGGCGATCCCGCGGACCTGGTCGGTCAGGTTGGTCGCCATCAGGTTGACGGCGTCGGTGAGGTTCTTCCACGTCCCCGCGACGCCCGCGACCTCGGCCTGCCCGCCGAGCTTGCCCTCCGTCCCGACCTCGCGCGCCATGCGCGTGACCTCGTCGGCGAACAGCGCCAGCGTGCCGGTCAGCGAGTTGATCGTCTCGGCCAGCTCGGCGACCTCGCCGCGCGCGGCGACGGTGATCGTGCGCGAGAGGTCGCCCTGCGCGATGGCGGTGGCGGCGCTGGAGATCGAGCGCACCTGGTTGGTGAGGTTGCTGGCCATCGTGTTCACCGAGTCGGTGAGCGCGCGCCAGGTGCCCGCGACGCCGCGGACGTCGGCCTGCCCGCCCAGCCGCCCGTCGGTGCCCACCTCGCGGGCGACGCGCGTGACCTCGTCGGCGAACGAGGAGAGCTGGTCGACCATCGTGTTCACGGTGCGGCCGATGCGCCGGAAGTCGCCGCGCAGCGGGCGGCCCTCGATCTCCAGGGCCATGTGCTGGGACAGGTCGCCGTCGGCGACGGCCTCGATGACGCGCGCGATCTCGGCGGTCGGCGCGGCGAGGTCGTCGATCAGGGCGTTGACGGCTTGCACGCCCGTGGCCCAGTCGCCGTCGTAGGACTCCTCGTCGAGGCGGTCGGACGTGCGGCCCTCCCGGCCGACCACGCGGCTGATCCGCAGCAGGTCGCGGTTGCGCCGCCCGGCGATCGCGACGACCGCGTTGAAGTGGTCGGCGACCTCCCCGGGGAGCCCGTCGCGCTGGGGCAGCCGCACGTCGAACCGGCCGCGGCGCACCGCGTGCAGCGCGTCGGCCAACTCCCGCAGGAGCCCCGCCTCGTCGGTTCCGGCATCGCCGGGCCGGGTCGTCTCCGCCGTCACGAATCCTCCCGATGCCGCCGCCACCGTCCGGGGAGCCTAGTGCAGCCGTTCCGGGCGACCCACCGGCCGACGGTGCCCCCGTCCGGTGCACCCCCGTCCGCCGACGGGCAGACTGCACCGGTGCCCGTTCAGACCGAGCGGCGGATGCGGCTGCCGCCCGATGCCCGGAGCCCGGGTCAGGCGCGCCGGATGGTCCTGGACGCGCTCGACGCCCCGGAGCTCGACGCCCTCGTCGACACCGCGGTGCTGCTCACCAGCGAGCTGTGCGAGAACGCCGTGCTGCACGCCGGCACCGAGTACGAGGTCGAGCTCTGCGTCACCGACACCGAGCTGACGGTCACCGTCAGCGACCACGGGGCGGGCCCGCTGGAGGTCCACCTGGCCCAGCCCCGGCGCCGCTACGGCCGGGCCGCGAGCCACGGGCGCGGGCTGACGATGCTGCAGCGCCTCGCCGCGGCGTGGGGCACCCGCCACGAGGCCGACGGCACCCACCGCACCTGGTTCACGCTGCTGCGCACCGGGGACCCACCGGCGGCGGAGCCCGCGCCCGCACCGCCCGCGGCCGGCGGCCCGGTCCCGGCCGGCTCGGAGCGCACCCGCTGGCTGCTGCACCTGCCAGCCGGGCTGGTGCAGAGCCTGGAGCCCGCGGAGCTGGTGGCCGAGCTGGTTCGCCGGCTGCACGAGGTGCTCGACGCCGGGTCGGTCAGCGTGGAGGTCGACGACGGCGACGGCACCGGCCTGCACGAGCTGGCCCGCACCGGGGAGCCCGGCCCGGCCGGCGTGCTGGAGGTCGTGCTCCCGACCACCGCGCCGCTGCGCGGGCTGCTGCGCGTCACCGGTGACGGGGGTGAGTGGCCGCGCGAGTCCGCCGAGCTGGCCGAGCTCGTGGCGCACCGCATCGCGATGGCGGTGGAGTCGGCGTGGCTGCGCGGGGTCGACCAGCGCCGCCGCGCCTGGATGACCTACCTGGCCGAGACCAGCGAGCTGCTCTCCCAGTCCCTCGACGTCGAGCTGGCCGTGGCCGTCGTGCCGCAGGTCGTGGTGCCGCGGTTGGGCCAGTGGTGCGCGGTGCACCTCGCCGACCCGCTCGGGCGCCTGCGCCTGGCCGCGCTCACCCACGCCGACGAGGACGCGCTGCCCGAGCTGCGGGCCGTGCTCGACCCGGCCGGGCGCCCGGGCCCGCCCGCGGAGCTGCGCGACCGCCTCGCCGACCTGCTCCGCGACGACGGTGCGGGGGCCACCGCGCGGTTCGCCCTGCCCACCGACGGCGTCGCGGTGGCTCTGCGGGCGCGCGGGCGCACGCTGGGCACGCTGGTCGTCGGGCGCCCCGCCGGGCGTCCGCACTCCCCCGAGGACGTCGTGCTGGTCGGCGACATCGCGCGCCGCGCCGGGCTCGCCATCCACAACGCGCAGAGCACCGCGGCCCACGTCGACGTCTCCCAGGCGCTGCAGCAGGCACTGCTGCCCCGCGCGCTGCCCGTCGCCCCCGGCCTGGACCTCGCCGCGCAGTACCTCCCGGCCACCGCGGGCACCGAGGTCGGCGGCGACTTCTACGACGTCCTCACCATCGACCCCGCGCACTGGCTGGTCTCGATCGGCGACGTCTGCGGCAAGGGTGCGCGCGCCGCGGCCCGCACCGGCCTGGTGCGCGACGTGCTGCGTGTGCTCGTCCGCGACGGCCGCACGCTGCCCCGCGCGGTGGAGCTGCTCAACGACGTGATGATGGACGCCGACGACCCGCTGCAGTTCTGCACGCTGGCCGCCGCGCAGGTGAGCAGGCCCGGGCCGGGCGAGCCGCCGGGGTTCGGCGTCGACCTGGTGCTGGCCGGGCACCTGCAGCCGGTCCTGGTCCGCCGCGACGGCACCGCCGGGCTCGTCGGGGCGTTCGGCACGGCCGTCGGGCTGGTCCCCACGGTGTCGCTGACGGCCACCCGGCACCACCTCGGCCCCGGCGACACCCTGCTCGTCTACACCGACGGGGTCACCGAGCGGCGGCGCGGACGCGAGCAGTTCGGGTCCGAGCGCCTGCTCGCCGCGGCGTCCGCGGCGGCCGGGCAGCCCGCCGCGCAGGTGGTGGAGGCGGTGCGCGCGGCCGTCGAGCGCTTCTCCGACCGCCCCCGCGACGACGACATCGCCCTGCTGGCGGTGCGGGCCCTGCCCGCCTGACCCCCGGCCCGGGTGGCACGTCTCACCGCCCGGACCCGTCCCCGCACGCACCCGAGCATGCACCCTGGAGCGCGCGCCCGACCCGAGGAGGAGAACTGTCCACCGCACCCCGGCCCCCACAGGTCCGGTCGCCCAGGACCCGGTCGATCGGCGTGCGGTCCTGGCCGTCGGTCCTGCTGGTCCTGTTCTGCCTCGCCGTCGGCGTCCCGGTCACGGTGGCGCTGACGCCGGGCCAGGACCTCGTCGCGTTCGGGCAGCAGGTCACCGTCGGCGCGCGCGCCCCAGACCTGAGCGTCGCCGGGCCGGCGCAGGTCGTGCAGGTCGGCAACACCGCGCTCGACGTCGACCGGCTGCGCGTCTACGGCCCGCTGCGCCCGCAGATCACCCTCGGCCCGGTGCAGCGCAACGCCGCCGCGCAGGCCGTGCTCGACCCCGACGCCGGTCCGCGGCTGCGCGACGAGGCCGTCGGGGCCGTGACCGGCGCCTTCCTGTCCTGGTACCTGTGGGGCGCGGTGCTGCTCGTCGGGTTCACCCTCGCCGCTTCGGCCGGGGCGGCGGGCCTGCGCACGCTGCTGGTGCTGCGCGCGGAGAGCCGTCTTCCCGGTGGCCACCGCCCGCTGCCCGAGATCTGGTCGGACTGCGTGCGCGGCGCCCGCCGGATGGCCGCGGCCGCCGTCGTCGCCTCCGTGCTGGCGTGGGCGGCGGCCGGGGCGCTGGCCTACGCGGGCGCCGTGAACGGGTTGCGCAACGTCGGCTCGCTCGCGCAGCTGGTCGGGGCGCGGCAGCTCTCACCCGGACCGGTCGGCCCACCGGTGGGCGGGTTCGACGGGGCCGTCATCGGCGACTCGCGGGTGGCCCGCCTCGGCGGACCGCCGCTCCCGGACGGCACGCCCGACGACGTCGCGTGCCAGCGCAGCACCGACTCCCTCGCCCAGCAGATCTCCGCGCTGCGCGGCGACCGCGTGCTCAACCTCGCCTGCCCGTCGGCCACGATCGCCTCCGGGCTGCGCGGGTCGCAGGCGGAGGGCGGGCGCGTGCTCCCTCCGCAGGTCGGGCTGCTCAAGCAGGTGCAGGGCCTGGACTGGGTGGCCGTGGCGGTCGGCCCGAACGACGTGGGCTGGATCGACTTCCTGCTCTACTGCTACGGCGTGCCGGACTGCGCCGACAACCTCACCCAGGGCGAGTTCGACTACCGCCTCGCCGCGTTCGACCGCGCCTTCGGCGAGCTGCTCGCCGACCTCAACGACCTGCCCGGGCGCCCGCAGATCATCGTCGTAACCTCCTACGAGCCGTTCCCACCGGACGCGTCCTGCCCCGACAGCCGCGGGCCCGCGGAGTACCCGGGCCTGGACGAGGAGAAGATCGCGCTGCTCGGCGAACGCAACGACGCCGTCAACGACGTCCTGGTGAACGGGGCGCAGGCGTACGGTTTCGACGTGGCCCGCCCCGCCCTGCGTCCCCTGTGCGGCGCCGAGCGAACCGGTCTGGGCCCGGACCTGCAGGGCCTCACCGACCCCTTCCCGTTCCACCCCACGGGCGTCGGCTCGCTCCGGATGGCGGCCGCGGTGACCCCGCTGCTCGGCCCGCCCCCGCGGCAGGGCGGATAGCCCCGTGTCGGGCCGGTGGGTCCTGCACGTCGACCTCGACGAGTTCCTCGCCGCGGTGGAGGTTCTGCGCCACCCCGAGCTGGCCGGGCGCCCGGTCGTCGTCGGGGGGCGCGGCGACCCCACCGAGCGCGCCGTCGTCGCCACCGCGTCCTACGCCGCGCGCGAGCACGGGATCCGGTCGGGGATGCCGCTGCGGACCGCGGCGAAGCGCTGCCCCGACGTGGTGTTCCTGCCCGCCGACAACCCCGCCTACGAGGCCGTGTCCGCGCAGGTCATGGACGTGCTGCGCGGGCTCGACGGCGTCGTCGTCGAGGTCATGGGGTGGGACGAGGCGTTCCTCGGGGTGCAGACCGACGACGTCGCGGCGTTCGCCCGGCACGTGCAGGAGGCCGTGCACGCGGCGACCGGGCTGCGCAGCACCGTCGGGATCGGCGACAACCTGCTGCGCGCCAAGATCGCGACGGGTTTCGGGAAGCCGCGGGGGGTGTTCGTGCTGACCGCGCAGAACTGGATGGAGGTCATGGGGCACCGGCCGACCCGCGCGCTGTGGGGCATCGGCGTCCGTACCGAGCGGACGTTGGCCGAGCGCGGGCTGCGCACCGTCGCCGACCTCGCCGCCGCCGACCCGGCCGCGCTCGCCGCCGACCTCGGCCCGGCGATGGGGCCCCATTTCGTGCAGCTCGGGCGCGGGATCGGCCGCGAGCACGTCGACCCCACCCCGTGGGTGCCGCGCTCGCACGGCCGCGAGACGACCTTCCAGACCGACCTCGGCGACTGGGACGCGGTCCGCGGCGAGGTCGCGGCGCTGGCCCGGCGCGTGGCCGGGGAGATCGCCGCCGGGGGTACCGGCGCCGGAGGGATCAGCGGGGCGGGACGGCCCGCGCGGCGCGTCGGCGTCACCGTGCGGTTCGTCCCGTTCACGACCCGGACCCGCAGCGCCACCCTGCCCGGCCCGACCACCGACCCCGACGCGCTGGCCGCGGCCGCCCTGGAGGTGCTGGAGCGCTTCCCGAGCCGGCGGGCCGTGCGGCTGCTGGGGGTGCGCGCGGAGTTCTGAGCGCTGCCGGGTACTGAGGCCCGCGGGCTCTACGACTCGGGCAGGATCTCCGCGGCCGGGCTGCCCTCCGGCACGCGCACGACCAGCGCGCCCGGGTCGACGCGCACGGCCATCTCGGTGACGTCGCCGATCGGGTCGCCGTCGATCTGGCTGGCCTGCGGGTCCTCGGCGGTGATGACGACGCGCTCGGCCGTCCAGTGCTCGACGCGCGGGTGCCCGCGGCGGCGGCGGCTGATCACCCGCGCGGCCACGGCGACCCACCCGGGGATGCCCTTGGGCGCGAGGTTGACGATGTCGAACAGCCCGTCGTCGACCTCGGCCTCGGGCATGAGCACGAGCCCGCCGAGCAGCGTGCCGCTGTTGCCGACGAGCACGGTGCGGGTGCGGCGGCGCATCTCCGGACCGTCGTCCAGGCGGATCGTCACGCGGGTGCGGCGCCCGCGGATCGCCCGCAGCCCGGACACCACGTAGGCCAGCGGCCCGACGCGCGCCTTGAGCGCTTCGGGCGTGTTGCCCATCACCTCGGCGTCGAAGCCGGTGCCGGCCATGACGAGGAACGCCCGCTCCTCCTCGGCGCCGTCGACGCGGACGCGGCCGATGTCGATCGTGCGGTCGTCGCCGGTGAGCGCGACGCGGGTGGCCGCGTCCATCTCCAGCGGCGTGCCCAGCGTGCGGGCCAGCAGGTTGCCGGTGCCGGCGGGCAGCAGCCCCATCGCCACGCCGGTGCCGGCGAGCGCCTGGGCGACCGAGCGGACGGTGCCGTCGCCGCCGCAGGCCATGACGACGTCGACGCCCTGCTCGACGGCCTTCTGCGCCTGGCCGGTGCCCGGGTCCTCCACGGTGGTCTCGAGCCACAGCGGCTCCGCCCACCCCAGCTCGACGCACAGCGCCGCGATCGAATCGTGCGTCCCGGGGTCGATCTTGGTGGGGTTCGCGACGACGGCGGCCAGCGGCCGGTCGTCGGGGTCCTCGGCGTGCAGCTCGGTGCCGGGACGGGAGCGGGTGTTGCGCATGGCGAGAGTCAACACCACACCGAAGAGGAGCACAGCGAGGAGGACGACGACCACCCAGGTCGCCCCGGAGGCGGACACGCGCGCACTGTACGAGCACGGCGGCGCGCGCGGACGCCGACGCCCGCCCGGTCCCCGGGTCGCGCCGGTGGGCCGGACGGGAGAAGGTGTCGCCATGCGTGTGCTGGTGACCGGAGCGTCCGGGTTCGTGGGCGGGCGGCTGTGCCCTGCGTTGGTCGAGGCGGGGCACGACGTGCGGGCGATGACCCGCCGCCCCGACTCCTACGATGGGGCGGGCACGCCCGTCCGCGGCGACGTCCACGACGCCGCCTCGCTGGCCGAGGCCCTGCAGGGGCAGGACGCGGCGTACTACCTCGTGCACTCCCTCGACGACCCCCGCTTCGCCGAGCGCGACGCCGAGGCCGCCCGCACGTTCGGGAAGGCCGCTGCCGACGCCCGGGTGTCGCGGATCGTCTACCTCGGCGGGCTCGGCGACGACTCCGACGACCTGTCCGCGCACCTGCGCAGCCGCCGCGAGGTCGAGCGGATCCTGGGCGGGTCCGCCGTGCCGCTCACCGTGCTGCGCGCCGGGATCATCGTCGGGCACGGCGGCATCTCCTGGGAGATGACGCGCCAGCTCGTCGAGCACCTCCCGGCCATGATCACCCCGCGCTGGGTGCGCACGCGGACGCAGCCGATCGGCGTCGACGACGTGGTCCGCTACCTCGTCGGCGTGCTGGAGGTGCCGGCCACCGAGGGCCGCACGTTCGACATCGGCGGCACCGAGGTGCTCGCGTACGTCGAGATGCTGCGCCGCGTCGCCGTCATCGAGGGCCGCACGATGATCGTCGTCCCGGTGCCGTTCCTGTCGCCGCAGCTCTCGAGCCGCTGGCTGTCGCTGGTCACCGACGTCGACGTGCAGACCGGGCGCAACCTCGTCGATTCGATGTCGAACGAGGTGGTCGTGCGCGACGCCGCGATCCGCGACCTCGTACCGTTCGAACCCATGGACTACGACGCCGCCGTGCTCGCGGCCCTGGGCGACCGCGCGCGGGCGGCCCGCCGGTGAAGGTCACGACCTGGCTCCCCCGCTGGCTGACCGAGAAGGTGCCGCGCGACCACCGGGAGACCGACGCCCGCTTCCGCCGCCGTCGCCGGGTCGTCGCCGCGACGTCGCTGGCCGGGGCCGGGATGCTCGGCGCCGGGCTCTCGACCAGGCCGGACTCCCCCGCCTTCTACGGCATCACGCTGGGCACCGCGGCCACCTGGGTGATCGGCGGCCTGGCCTCGGGCAAGCTGCACCTGGGCTGGATGCAGTACGGCGAGAACCTGCGCCGCCCGCTGGTCACCCCGGTCCTCACCGGCGTCGGCGCCTTCGGGGCCTTCTACGCCGCCGCGCTGGTCGCCAAGCGCGTCCCTGTGCTCGACCGCGCGATCTCGTCGGTGCTGCAGTACGCCGACCAGGGCAGCGACGGGCTCGTCGTGCTCACCACGCTGGCCAACGGCGCGGCCGAGGAGGTCTTCTTCCGCGGCGCGCTCTACGCGGCGGTCGGTGAGAAGCGGCCGGTCGTGGCGTCGACGGGGGTCTACATGCTGGCCACCGTCGCCACCCGCAACCCCGCGCTCGTCCTCGCCTCCGGGGTGATGGGCGCGCTGTTCGGGCTGCAGCGCCGCTCGTCGGGCGGCATCCAGGCGCCGCTGCTCACGCACCTGACCTGGTCGACGCTGATGCTGCGCTACCTGCCGCCGCTGTTCCGCGAGGAGCCGTTCGTGAAGACGCCCAGCGAGCCGAGCAGCCGGTCGACGTCGGCGTCGTCGCTGTAGGGCGCGAGCCCGATCCGCAGCGACCCGGCGTCGCCCAGACCCAGGCGGCGGGACGCCTCGAGCGCGTAGAACGAGCTCGCCGGGGCGTTGACGTCGTGCTCGGCGAGGAAGCGGTAGGCGTCGGCGGGGTCGCGGCCCTCGAAGCCGACCAGCAGGGTCGGGGTGCGGCGGGCGGCCCGGGAGTGGACCGTGACGCCCGGCAGCGCGGCCAGGCCCTCCTCGATGCGCCGGCGCAGGCGGTCCTCGTGGGCCTGCACCGCCGTCATCGACACGACGAGCCGCTCGCGCCGCGAGCCCTCGCCGGGCACGAGCCCGGCCAGGAAGTCGACGGCCGCGGTCGTGCCGGCCAGCAGCTCGTAGGGCAGCGTGCCCAGCTCGAAGCGCTCCGGCACGGCGTCGGAGGACGGCAGCAGCTTGGCCGGGCGCAGCGTCTCCAGCAGCGCGGGCGCCGCGGCGAGCACGCCGCAGTGCGGGCCGAGGAACTTGTAGGGCGAGCAGGCGTAGAGGTCGGCGCCCAGCTCGGTGACGTCGACGACCGCGTGCGCGGTGAGGTGCACCCCGTCGACGTGCACGAGCGCGCCCACCTCGTGCGCCCGGTCGGCGATCGCGCGGACCGGGGGTCGCGTGCCGATCAGGTTCGACGCGCCGGTGACCGCCACCAGCCGGGTGCGGTCCGACAGCACGGTCGCCACGTCGTCGAGCTCACCGGTGGCGGGGTCGAAGTCGAGCCACCGCACGGTCGCGCCGACGGCCTCCGCGGCGATCACCCAGGGCCGGATGTTGGCGTCGTGGTCCAGGCGGGTGACGACGACCTCGTCGCCCGGGCCCCAGCCGGCGGCGAGCGTGCGGGCGAGGTCGAAGGTCAGCGCGGTCATGCTGCGGCCGAAGACGATGCCGCCCGGGTCGGCGGCGAGCAGGTCGGCCATCGCGGCGCGGGCGGCGAGCACGATCGCGTCGGCGGCGCGCTCCGCGGCCGTGACGGTGCCGCGGTTGGCCAGCGGCGAGGTCATCGTCGTCGCCACCGCCTGCGCGACGACGTCGGGCACCTGCGAGCCGCCGGGCCCGTCGAAGTGCGCGTAACCCGCCTTCAGCGACGGGAAGTGTTCTCTGACCGAGGCGACGTCGAGGCTCACGCCCGTCACCCTGCCACGACCCGGCGCAGGAGCGCCTCGCACGCGTCGGCGGTCGGGGGCTCGGGCGCCAGCAGCGCCTGCAGGGTGAAGCCGTCGACGGCGGCGGTGAGGGCGTCGGCGGTGAGGTCGTCGAACCGGCCGCGCAGGGCGGTGCGCAGCAGCCCGATCCACTCCGCGCTGCGCGCCCGCAGCGCGCGGCGGCGCAGGCCCGCGGCGTAGAGCTCGTAGTCGAGCACCGTGCGGGCGGCGTGCTCGGTCACGAACCCGACCGTCATCGCCGCCAGCGACCGGCAGACCTCCGGCGCGCCCGCGTCCGGCGCCAGCGCGGCGTCCCAGGCCGCGATCCGCGCGCGGGACTGCTCCAGGGCGAGGTCGACGGCGGCGAGCAGCAGGTCGTCGAGGTCGCGGAAGTAGTAGGTGGTCGAGCCCAGCGGCACCCCGGCGCGGGCGGCGACGGCGCGGTGGGTGATCGCGTGCAGCCCGTCGCGGCCCATGAGCTCGACGGCGGCGACCACGATGCGCTCGCGGCGGCCGGGGTCGTTGGGGCCCCTGGTCATAGATTGACCACCACGACCCCGAGCGCGACCAGCGCGATCCCGGCGATCCCCCCTGCGGAGAGCCGGTCGCCGAACAGCAGCACGCCCCCGAGCGTCACCACGACGCTGCCGACGCCCACCCACACGGCGTAGGCGACGCCGAGCGGGAGCGTCAGCAGGGCGCGCGAGAGCAGGAACAGCGTCAGGGTGAAGCCCAGCAGCGCCGCCGCCCCGACGAACGGGTGCGCGAAGCCGTCGGAGGCCTTGAGCAGCAGCGTCGAGCAGATCTCGGCCGCTATCGCGCCGGCCATCGGCCACCACGGGATGCGGGACCTTCGAGCCGTGGTGGGTGCGCCGATCGGGCCGGCCGCCGTGGCCATCAGAGGGTCCCGGTCAGGTTGAGCAGCACCACGCCGCCGACGATCAGGCCCACGCCTGCGAGGCGGGCCGCGGTGATCCGCTCGCCGAACACCGTCCGCCCGACGACGGTGAGCAGCACCGCCGCTCCCCCGCCCCACACGGCGTGGATGACGCCGACCGGCAGGTGCTCCATGAGCAGCCCCAGCGCGACGGTCGCCACGCCGTAGCCCAGCGCCGTCCCGACCACCGGCCAGAACCGCCGGAAGCCCCGCGACAGCTTCAGCGAGGTCGACCCCACCACCCCGGACACGACGGCGAGGACGAGCAACCCGAAGACCATGTGTACAACTGTACATAAATGACCTCGCACACCCGGTGGTGACCTCGCACACCGTCGGCGGTGTGCGAGGTGCGCACCCGGTGTGCGAGGTGCCCGCGGCACCGGGACCGGCGCACGGTTTGTCGGGGGCGGGAGCGTGATCGCGCCATGCTCGACCGGTCGCTGCTCGACGGTCCGCTCCCCCGGGGGCTGCTCGAGGCGGGCGGGGCGGCGCTGGTCGCGCTCCTGCTCCCCGCGGGCGCCGGTGGTGGGGACGGGCGGTGCTCCTCGCCGCGGCCGTGCTCACCGGCGCCGCGGTGCTCGTCGTCGACGTGCGCTGGCAGCTCTTCCCGACCCGGTCCCGCCCCTGGTCGTGCCGACCGTGGGGGTCGGGCCGGTCGCGGTGGGTTCCAGCCGCGCCACGAACCGCTGTTCCTCACCCGACCCGGTCGCGCTGCCCGCGGTCGGGGTGGCCGTGGGGCGCGCCTACCTGCCCGATCTGACCGCTCGTCAGCCCGCCCGCCTCGTCGCGCGCCTGCGGGACGCCCGACCGCGGGCCGACCCCGCCCGTCGCGCACACGGGGCCGACCGGCGCAGGCCAGGCAACCCCACTGGATCCCGGAATCTCGGCCAGTACCCTCGCCCGGGTCGCATAAACCGTCGAGAGGGCCCGGGTGGTGCGCGAGAACAGGGAGACCGACGAGGTCCTGGTGTGCATGGCGCAGCGCCTGCAGGGCCAGCTCGAGCGGCAGCTCACCCTCGTGGAGCGCCTCCAGGTGCACGGCGGCGACGAGTCGCTGGCCGACCTCGCCGAGCTGCGCACGTCGCTGCAGCGCTCGCTGCGCGGCAGCGAGAACCTGCTGGCCCTGGCCGGTGCGCAGCAGGGCCCGCGCTCCCGCGGCCCCCGGTCGGTCGCCG
Organism: Pseudonocardia oceani; assembly: GCF_019263585.2. GTDB lineage: Bacteria > Actinomycetota > Actinomycetes > Mycobacteriales > Pseudonocardiaceae > Pseudonocardia > Pseudonocardia oceani. Next base: position 6,040,557 of record NZ_JADQDF010000001.1, on the reverse strand, counting down.
AGGTGCTGGCCGACGCCCGCGCCGGCGTCGACGACGTCACCCGCGTCGGCCTCGGGCCCGCGCCCGACACCAGCATCGCCCCGCGCGCCGTGTCCGGGCTGGTCGCGCTGTTCACCGAGCTCCTCGCGCACGGGCTCGCGGTCGCCGCCCCGCTCACCCGGGTCGACGTCGCGAGCGCGCGGTCGGAGGACGGCGGCGTGGTCGTCGAGGTCGTCGTCGACGGGCCGTCGGCGTCGGCCGGTGAGCTCGACGAGCTCAACCGCCGCCTCGGCAACCGTCCGATCATCGACGACATCGTCTCCAACCGCGTCGGCCTGTTCGTCGCGGCCCGGCTCGCCCGGCGCTGCGGCGCCGGGCTGCGGGTGCAGCACCGGCGGGGTCCGCTCGCCGGGTCCGGGTTCGTCGTCGTGGTGCACTGCCCGCCCGACCTGCTCGACGCCGTCGCCTTCGCGGCCCCCGACGCCCCGCGCGCCTGGAACCGGGAGCCCGCCGGGCGTCCGGGGAACGGGCACCCGGCGAACGGGCGGGGCAACGGCAACGGCAACGGGAACGGGAACGGGAACGGGAACGGGAACGGGAACGGGAACGGGAACGGTCACCCGGCCAACGGGAGCAACGGTCGTCCCGGGTCCTTCGGCGGGTCCGGGTCGTACGGCGGGTCCGGGTCGTACGGTGGGCCCCCGTCGCAGCCGGTCCGGCGCCCCGATCCCCTGTCGGATCCGCTGCCCGGGTTCGTGCGGCGGGAGAAGGTGGAGCCGACGGGGTTCGACGCTCCGCGCCCGGACGTTCCGGCGTCCGACGGGCCGCGGCTGGACCAGGCCCGGCCTGTGGAGCGTTCCGAGGAGCCGTTCGGCGACCCGGGTACGGGGCCGAACGGGTCCGGTGGCGGCGATCGCGATCCTCTCGGTACCGGGGCCGGCGGCCCGGGTGCCGACGTCCTCGGTCGCGCCGGCGGCGGGCCGGGGTACGGCGACCGGGCGCGGGACGACCAGGGCTGGAACGGCGCAGGTCCGAGCCGCGGCGAGCCGGGCCGCAACGGATCGGTGCACGGCGAGGCCGGCCGCGTCGACGCGGCCCGGGGCGACCTGGGGCGCAACGACCGCGGACGCGACGACCTCGGCCTGGACGATCTCGGACTGGGCGACCCGCTCCGCCCGGAGCCGGACCGCCGCGACCCGCTCGGCACCGGCCGGCCCGGGGCCGGCGCCTTCGAGTCCGGCGCGTTCGAGTCCGGCGCCACCGACCGGTCCCGGCCCGACCTGCCGCGCCGGGAACCGCAGCGCCGCGATGCGCCGCGGGTGGAGCCGGCGCCGTTCTCCGCGCCCTCGCGTTCGGGGTCGGCCGATCCCCCGCCGCACCGGACGGGTTCCGACCTGCCGCGCCGGGATGTCCCCGGACTCCCTCGCCGCGGCGAGCCCGCGCGCGCCGAGGGCCCGGCGTCCGGTGACCGGTCGTCCGGAGCCCGGTCGTCCGGAGCCCGGTCGTCCGAGGTCCAGCCGTTCGGGGGCACGCCCTTCGGCGCCGCTGCGCCGGGCGGCGCGCCGTTCGGTGGATCGCCGCTCACCGCCCGGCCCCTCGACGGCCCGGACGTGCACCGGCCGGACCCGTACCGGTCCGACGTGCAGCGCCCCGATCCCCAGCGGTCCGATCCCCAGCGGTCCGATCCCCAGCGGTCCGACCTCCAGCGGTCCGACCTCCAGCGGTCCGAGGTCCGGAGTCCCGGGGTCCGGAGTCCCGAGCACCGGTCCGAACCCCTGTGGCGCGACGAGCCGCGCCGCCCCGAGGACCCCTTCCGGCCCGGTGGCGCCGTGCGGCCGGTCGAGCCGCCGGTCCGCCCGGACCCGATGGCGCCGGACACCCTCTGGGACGACGACGACGCCCCGCTCACCAGCGGCAGCGGCGACGCCGAGCTGTTCGGCCCACTCACCAGCTCCCTGCGCGACCGCATGCGCGAGATGGCGCCCACCCCGATCTACGAGGCCGTGGCGTCGGCGTGGTTCGTCGACAGCGAGACCGAGGCCGCCGGCCGGGCCGCGGGCGCCCCGCCCCAGGACTGGAACACCCCCAGCGACGCCGAGTGGCGCGCCGCCTCCGAGCGCGCCTCCCGACCCGGCCAGCCGGAGGCGTCCACCCCGGCCGGGCTCCCCCGCCGCCGCCCGGGCACGCAGATGGTGGCCCCGCCGCGGGGCGGCACGCCCGCCCCGCCCAACGGGTCGCGCGACCGCGAGCCCGAGCGGGTCCGCGAGCGCCTCGCCGTCTACCAGCAGGGCCTGGAGCGCGGGCGCCACCGCGCCTCCGACGCCGACCGCTGACCGGCCGCCGAACCCGCCGCTGCCTCAGCCGCTGCCCCATCGCCGCGCGGCACGCCCGACCCCGCCGCGGCGCCCGCTCTATGCTCGCGCGATGCCGCAGTTCAGGATCTCCGAGGTCGCCCGCCTGCTCGGTGTCAGTGACGACACCGTCCGCCGCATGGTGGACCAGGGGACGCTGCCGGTGAGGCGCGACGAGTCCAACCGGCGCGTCGTCGACGGCGAGGCGCTCGCCGCGTTCACCCGCGAGCACGCCCGCGCCGTCCCCGACCCCTCCGACGTGCACCGCTCCGCCCGCAACCGCTTCGTCGGCCTCGTGACCCACGTCGTGCAGGACACGGTGATGGCGCAGGTGGAGATCCAGTGCGGCCCGCACCGGGTCGTGTCGCTGATGAGCAGCGAGGCGGTGCGCGAGCTCGACCTGCGGCCCGGGGTGCTGGCCGTCGCGGTGGTGAAGTCGACGAACGTGGTGGTGGAGACGCCCCAGCGCCTCCCCGTCCACCGGTCGGACGCGTCGGACTGACCCCGCCGGTCGCACGTGGCGGTCGTCCCGAGGACCGCGGTGTGCGACCCACGACGACCACCACCCGATCCATGGCGCGGGGCGGGCGGCGAGGCGGGGTCGACGCCGGCCCGGCGGGGTCCCACCCCACCGCGCGCCGGCCTCCTCGCCCACCACTCCCGGCTGCGCGCGCCGGTTTCCGCCACCCGCACACCGGTTGATCGCCGCACACCGCACCCCACGGTCACCGGCACGACCGTGAGGTGCGGGCAACAGCGATCACCACCGCGCCCCCGAACCACGCCCGACGGCGTTCCGCGGAACGCGACACCATCGAGGAGCAGGGGCCGTGAGCCTCCCGCAACCCCGCCGCAAACTCCGGCGCGGACGGAAACCTCACGGCACTCCCGAGGCAACCGTCCGGCAACGGACCGGCCCTGTAATGGCTCCTGACCACACATCACCGCCGCTGGTGGCCACCGCGAGCCCCCAGGAGCTGATCACCGATGCCCGCGCAGTGCACCACCGCGCCTTCCCACCTGCACGTCGTCCCCGACTCCGTCCGCGCCGGGATCGACGGGACCCACCGCTCGGTCGTCGTCGTGGGCGGGGGCCAGGCCGGGCTGTCCGCGAGCTGGTGGCTCGCGCAGCGCGGGATCGACCACGTCGTGCTCGAGTCGTCGACGGCCGGGCACGAGTGGGCCGACCGCCGCTGGGACTCCTTCTGCCTCGTCACCCCCAACTGGCAGTGCGCGCTGCCCGGCTTCCCCTACGACGGGCCCGACCCCGACGGGTTCATGGTCCGCGAGGAGATCGGGGCGTACCTGGAGGAGTTCGTGGCGTCGTTCGACCCGCCGCTGGTCGAGGGCGTGCGGGCCACGGCGCTGCGGGCGCGCAAGGACGGCGCCTTCGAGATCCGCACCGACCGGGGCACGCTGTCGGCCGACCAGGTCGTCGTCGCGACCGGGCCCTACCAGGTGCCGCGCACGCCGCGGATGGCCGAGCGCCTGCCCGACGACGTGCTGCAGCTGCACTCCTCGCAGTACCGCAACCCCGGGCAGCTGCCCGAGGGTGCGGTACTGGTCGTCGGCACCGGTCAGTCGGGCTGCCAGATCGCCGAGGACCTGCACCTCGCCGGGCGCACCGTGCACCTGGCCACCGGCACCGCGCCCCGGGTCGCCCGGTTCTACCGCGGCCGCGACTGCGTCGCCTGGCTCTCGGAGATGGGCACCTACACCAAGGGCATCGACCAGTTCGCCGACGCCGAGTCGGTGCGCCACCGCACCAACCACTACGTCACCGGGCGCGACGGCGGCCGCGACATCGACCTTCGGAGGTTCGCCCTGGAGGGCATGGCCCTGCACGGGCGCCTCACCCGCATCGCCGACGGCGTCCTGCACTTCGACGGGTCGCTGCGCGCGAACCTCGACGGCGCCGACGCCGTGTGCGAGGGCATCAAGGACTCCATCGACGCCCACATCGCCGCGCACGGCATCGACGCGCCGCTCGAGGAGCGGCCCGGGCCGGTGTGGACCCCCATCTCCGAGGACCCCGAGCACATCGACCTGGCCGCGGCCGGTATCACGACGGTGATCTGGTCGACCGGCTACGGCCGCGACGACCGCTGGATCGAGCTCCCCGTCTTCGACGGCCGCGGCTACCCCACCCACGACCGCGGCGTCTCCAGCCAGCCGGGCCTGTACTTCGTCGGCCTGCCCTGGCAGTACACCTGGGGCTCGGGCCGGTTCGCGGGCGTCGCCGCCGACGCCGAGCACGTCGTGCGCCGGATCGTCGACACCCGCCTGAGCCAGGTCGCCGACGGCCTGCACTGGCTGGCCGGCACGCCGTCGAGCACGTTCCCCCGCGACGAGGACTGGGTCGCCCCGCGCAGCGCGAGCTGACCGTCCCCCGACCCGCCCACCGTCCTGGAGGACGCCGTGCCCACGACCCGGATCGCCACCGTCTCCGCCCCCTTCGACCGCGACCTCGAGGCCGGGTTCACCCGCATCGCCGCCCTGGTCGCCCAGGCCCGCGACGCCGGCGCCGCGCTGCTCGCCCTGCCCGAGGCGGCGCTCGGCGGCTACGTCTCCGACCTGGGCGGGTCCGCCGCCCCGCCCCCGGCGTTCGCGCTCGACGGACCGGTGATCGCCCGGCTGGCGCGCCTGGCCGGCGACGTCGTCGTCACCGCCGGGTTCTGCGAGGACGCCGACGACGGCCTGTACAACTCGGCGGTCTGCGTGAACGGCGACGGCGTGCTCGGCAGCTACCGCAAGACCCACCAGCCGCTGCTGGAGGGCGCCACCTACGCGGCCGGCAGCACCGTCGGCGCCTTCGACACGCCGATCGGCCGGATCGGCATGCAGATCTGCTACGACAAGGCGTTCCCCGAGGTGGCGCGCACGCTGGCGCTCGACGGCGCGCGGGTGATCGTGTCGATGTCGGCGTGGCCGGTGAGCGCCACCGACCCGCACCCCGACCCCGCGCAGGACCGCTGGACCCGCCGCTTCGACCTCTACGACCGCGCCCGCGCCCTGGAGAACCAGGTCGTGTGGGTCGCGGCCAACCAGTACGGCTCGTTCGGCTCGATGACGTTCGCGGCGAACGCCAAGATCGTCGACCCGGGCGGGGAGATCGTCGCCGCCACGGGGCAGACGGCGTCGATGGTGACGGCCGACTTCGACCTCGTCGCCGACATCGACGCCCACCGCTCCGGCATGGGCAACCTGCGCGACCGCCGCCCGGAGCTCTACGGGGCGCTCACCCGGCCGGCGCTGCTGGCCGTCTGACCCGGCGCCCGCCCGGGACCGGGCCGCCGCGGCACGGGTGGGCGCGGGGCGCGATCCGCCACTGATGCACGGGACCGGTGCACATGTGAGACACCACGGCGACGTCGCATCGGGCAGGGTGGGGCCCCACGGACGAGGGGTGCGCGCATGGGTCTGGGGCCGGGTCTGGTCGCCGAGCTGGAGGCCGTCGTCGGCGCGGAGCACGTGCGCACCGGCCGCGGCGACCTCGAGCCCTACAGCCGCGACGCCACACCGATGTTCCGCGGCGTCCCCGACGCGGTCGTGTGGCCGCGCACCGCCGAGGAGGTCGCGGCCGTGCTGCGCCTGGCCACCCGCCACGGCGTGCCGGTGGTGCCGCGCGGCGCCGGTTCGAACCTGTCGGCGGGCACGCTGGCCGACCGCGGCGGCATCGTCCTCGTGCTCACCCGGATGACCTCGATCCTGGAGGTCGACGCCGACGAGCTGCTGGCGCGCGTCGAGGCCGGCGTCACCACCGCCGCGCTCGCCGAGGCCGCCGCCGCGAAGGGCCTGCTCTACGCCCCCGACCCGGGTAGCCGCACCGTCTCCACGGTCGGCGGCAACGTCGCCACCTGCGCGGGCGGGCTGCGCGGCCTCAAGTACGGCGTCACCCGCAACTACGTCCTGGGCACCACGGCCGTGCTCCCGACCGGCGAGATCATCCGCACCGGCGGGCGGCTGTGGAAGGACGTCGCGGGCTACGACCTCACCCGCCTGCTCACCGGCTCCGAGGGCACGCTCGGCGTGCTCACCGAGATCACCGTCGCCCTGCTGCCGATGCCCGCCACCGCCGGCACCGGCGTGGCCTACTTCCCCACGCTCGCCGACGCCGGGCGCGCCGTCACCGCCGTCATCGGGGCCGGGATCGTGCCCGCCACCCTGGAGTTCCTCGACGCCAAGTGCATCGGCGCCGTCGAGGACTACGCGCACCTGGGCCTGCGCCGCGACGCCGGGGCGCTGCTGCTGTTCGGCGACGACGGCACCGACGACGTCGTCGCCCGCACGCTCGACCGCATCGGCGAGCTCAGCACCCGGCACGCCGCGCTGGAGGTGACCCTCGCCGAGGACGTCGCCCGCTCCGAGGCCCTGCTCGCCGCCCGGCGGTGCGCGCTGCCCGCGCTCTCGCGCCTGGGGACGCTGACGATCCTGGAGGACGCGACGGTCCCCCGCCCCCGGCTCGCCGAGATGGTCGACCGGATCGACGAGATCGCCGCGCGCCACGACGTCGACATCGCGACCTTCGGCCACGCCGGCGACGGCAACCTGCACCCGACGTGCGTGGTCGACCGGCACGACGAGGACGCGGCCCAGCGGGCGCACAAGGCCTTCGGCGACGTGTTCGCCGCCGCGATCGCGATGGACGGCACGATCACCGGCGAGCACGGCGTCGGCGCGGCGAAGCTGCCCTACCTGCAGGACCGCCTCGGCGCCGACCAGGTGGCGCTGCTGCGCCGGATCAAGGCGGCGTTCGACCCGGCCGGCATCCTCAACCCCGGGAAGCTCGGATCGTGAACCTCTTCGAGCCCGAGCTGCTGGACCGCTGCATCTCCTGCGGGTTCTGCCTGCCCGCCTGCCCGACCTACGCCCTCACCGGCGACGAGGGTTCCTCCCCCCGGGGCCGGATCAACCTCATGCGCGCGCTCGACACCGGGATCCTCGACGTCGACGACCCGCGGGTGCGCGAGGAGGCGTCGTTCTGCCTGGGCTGCCGGGCGTGCGAGCCGGTCTGCCCCGCGGGGGTGCAGTACGGGCAGCTGCTGGAGACCTGGCGCGACCTGGAGTGGTCCGGCCGCGACCGCCCGCTCGTCGCCCGGCTGCTCACCACCCTCACGGCGGTGACGCCACTGCTGCGGCTGGTGGGCCTGGTCCGCCGCCCGGCCCGGGGCGCGGGGCCGCCCGACCGGTCGCTGATGCTCGGGTGCGCCGAGCGCGGTCTGTTCCCCGGCGTCAGCCGCGCGGTCCGCCGGCTGCTGCCCGGCATCGCCGTGCCGCCCGCGCAGGGCTGCTGCGGCGCGCTGCACGCCCACAACGGCGACTCCGCGCGCGGCGAGGCGCTCGCCCACCGGCTCGGGGAGCAGCTGCCCGGCGTCGTCGTCACGACCTCGGGCGGATGCGCCGCGCACCTGGCGAGCGTGCTGGGCCGCGACCGCGTGCAGGAGCTGAGCGAGCACCTGGTCGCCACCGGCACGACCCCGGTCGGCGAGGTCCGGGTCGGCGGGCGCCGCGCGCGGGTGGCGCTGCAGGACTCCTGCCACCTGCGCAACGGGCTCGGCGTCTCCGCGCAGCCGCGCGCGCTGATCGCCGCGGTCGCCGACCTCGTGGCCGTGCCCGGCGAGGCGACCTGCTGCGGCGCCGCCGGCACCTACTCGCTGCTGCGCCCGCGCGACAGCCGCCGCATCCTGAACCCCAAGCTCGACGCCGTGGAGGCCGCGGGCGTCGACTTCGTCGTGGCGGTCAACCCCGGGTGCCTGCGCCAGCTCGACCAGGGGCTGCGGCGCCGCCGCAGCCGCGTCCGCGCGGTGCACCTGGCCGACCTGCTGCTCGACGCCGCGGGCGGTCGCGCGCTCCCCCGGCCGCGTCGCCGCGCGCGGCGGGTGGGCCGCGGCTGAGGCCGCGCGGGGCCGTTTCCGCTGCACCCCCACGGGTACGCCGCAGCGCATGGAGATCGGCTACAAGCTCGCCAGCGAGGCCTTCGGCCCGCAGGAGATCATCCGCCAGGCCGTGCGGGCGGAGGAGGTCGGTTTCGACTTCGTCGAGATGAGCGACCACTTCCACCCGTGGCTCGACGTCCAGGGGCACAGCTCGTTCACCTGGAGCGTGCTGGGCGCGATCGCGGCCCGCACCTCGACGATCCGGCTGGTCACCGGCGTCACGTGCCCGATGATCCGCTACCACCCGGCGGTCATCGCGCAGGCCGCGGCGACGATGGCGCTGGTGTCCGACGACCGGTTCACCCTCGGCGTCGGCGCGGGCGAGCGGCTCAACGAGCACGTCGTGGGCCGCGGGTTCCCTGCGGTCGGGCCGCGCCACGCGATGTTCCGCGAGTCCCTGGAGATCATCCGGCTGCTGTGGAAGGGCGGGTACCGCTCCTACCGGGGCGCCTACCTGCAGCTCGAGGACGCCCGCGTGTTCGACCTGCCCGAGCGGCTCCCGGAGATCGCGGTGGCCGCGAGCGGCCCGTCGTCGGCCCGGATCGCCGCCGAGCTGGGCGACGACCTGTTCGCCACCGACGCCGACCCCGACCTCGTGGCGCACTACCGCGACGCGGGCGGGCGCGGCGGCGGGTACGCGGAGGTGCCGCTGGCCTGGGCGCCCGATGTCGACACCGCGGCGCAGGCGGCCCTCGCGACGAACCGGTGGGGCGTCACGGGCTGGAAGGTGATGAGCGAGCTGCCCAACCCCGTCAACTTCGACGCCGCGACGACGACCGTGCGCGCGGAGGACATGATCGAGAAGTTCGGGTGCGGGCCCGACCCGGAGCGGCACCTGGAGCAGGTGTCGTCCTACCTCGACGCCGGGTTCGAGCGGCTCGTGCTGATGAACGCGGGCCCCGACCCCGACGGGTTCCTCGACTTCTACCGCGACGAGCTCGCCGGCCGCATCCGGCAGGAGCACGCCCAGCCGGCCCGCGCGGCCGCCGGCGGTGCCTAGGAGCGCCGGTGCGTGAGGAGCTGCGGCGCGAGCTCGACGGTCTCGGGGCGCACCTGGCCCGGATGTGCGACGAGGCCGGGTCCTCGATGGAGCGGGCCGTCCGGGCCGTGCTGCGCGCCGACCTGCCGCTGGCCGAGGCCGTGATCGGCGGGCAGGCCCGGCTGGACCGCCTGCGTGACGACGGCGCCGAGCGCGCCCACCGGCTGCTCACGCTGCAGGCGCCGGTGGCGCGCGACCTGCGCCGCGTCGTCACCGCGCTGCAGGCGGGCGAGCGGATCGGGCGGATGGGCGGGCTCGCCTCCCACGTGGCGGGTCTCGCCCGGCGCCGCCACCCCGACCCCGTCCTGCCCGCGGAGCTGGCCGCGCCGTTCGCCGAGATGGGCGCGCTCGCCGTCGGGCTCGCGCGCCGGGTCGGCGACGGCTGCGCGGCCCCGCTGCAGGAGCAGTGGGCCGAGCGCGAGCGCGACGACGACCGGGTCGACGCGCTGCACCGCGACCTGCTGACGGCCGTGCGGCGCCCCGGCGCCGGCTACGGGGTGCGCACCGGCGTCGACGTCGCCCTGCTCACCCGGTTCGTCGAGCGCTTCGCCGACCAGGCCGTGTCCGTGGCGCGCCGGCTCGACGACGTCGCCGCGAGGCGGGCGCCCGCTGTGCGATGCACCGTGGACGGATCTTCCGGCCGGTCGTAGGGTGCGCCCCCAGGACACCGAGGAACGCAGCGTCGACGGTCGGGGAGCCTGTGCGGATCACCCCGGAGCACGGGCCGGGCAGCGTGCTGCTGCACGTCACCGGCCGGCTGACGTCCGACGCCTCCGCCCGCCTGCACCTCGCCCTCACCACGCAGCTCGCCACCGGCGCGGCGGTGCTCATCGACCTCTCCGGCCTCGTCCTCGACCGCTCGGCCGCCCCCGACCTGGCCCTGCGCGGCCGCCCGCGGAACGTCCGGGCCCGCTTCTGCCTGCCGGGATGCCCGACGGCGGGGGTCGTCGGTGACCTCGTCACCGACACCGTGGCGCCGTGGGGTCTCGACCCGCTCGACGCGACGCTCGCGGCGGCCGGCTCCGCCCAGCTCGTGGGACGGGCCTCCGAGCACGGCTGCGACCTGGTGATCGAGCACGACGGCCGTTACCTGCACCTGCGGGTCACCGACCACCACGCGCCGGGGCGGCACGGGCCGGACGGGCCGACCGCCGTGCACCGCGTCGCGCTGCGCACCGGACGGGGCGCGCCGCAGGAAGCGGAGGCGCAGGAGGCGGACGCGTAGGGACGGGGGCACCGGGTACGGCCCGGACGTGACGATCGACAGCACCCGGACCGGGAGCGGCCGCGCGGAGCCCCCCGCGCGCATCGCCGACCCGTGGGGCGAGCGCGCCCGTACGCCGCGGTTCCTCAGCGACGACCGCCGGGCGCGTACGCTGCATCAGGTCCGCTGGGCCCTGGCCCGGCTGCGGACCTCCGCTCCGCAGCTGCTGGTGTCCTGAGAGCACCGCAGCAGAGCAGCACGGGTCGACCGCGTCGAGCGGGGTACCCGTCGTGAACCACCCGTGAACGAGAGGAGGAGGGCCCACCGCGTGCCGGTACCGCAGGAGAACCGCAGCACCCGCCCCGGCGGTCACGTCGTCGTCGTCGGTGCGTCCGCGGGCGGGGTCGAGGCCCTGCGCAAGCTGGTGGCCGGCTTCCCGCCCGACCTGGACGCCGCCGTCGTCGTGGTGCTGCACATCCCCCGCACCTCCCCCGGCGCGCTGCCCAACATCCTCGACCGAGCCGGCCCGCTGCCCGCGGAGGCCGCCCGGCACCGCGCGCCGCTGCGCCGCGGCGTCGTCCACGTCGCCCCGCCCGACCACCACGTCCTCGTCGAGGACGGGCGGCTGCTGCTGTCCACCGGGCCCATGGAGAACGGCCACCGGCCGGCGATCGACCCGCTGTTCCGCTCCGCCGCGGCCTCGCACGGGCCGCGCGCGGTCGGGGTCGTCCTGTCCGGCACCCGCGACGACGGGGCGGCCGGCCTGGCCGTCCTCGCCGAGCAGGGCGGCGCCGCCGTCGTCCAGGACCTCGACGACGCGATGTACGCGGCCATGCCCGGCAACGCGCTGGAGCAGGTGCCCGACGCGCTCGTGCGCACCGCCGACGACCTCGGCGCGGCTATCGCGGAGCTGGTGCGGCGCCCGGTCGGCCCCCGGCCCCCGGCGCACGCCTCGGTCACGCCGCTGCGCGCGGAGGTCTCGGTGGCGGCCACCGACCGGCCCAGCACCGAGGACATCGCGGGCGCGGTGCCCTCGCCCTACTCCTGCCCGCACTGCCACGGCGTGCTGTTCGAGGTGCCCGGGCCGCCGCGCCCGCGCTTCCGCTGCCGCGTCGGGCACGCCTGGTCGCCCGAGAGCCTGGAGGCCGACCAGGCCACCGGCGTGGAGAACGCGCTGTGGGTCGCGCTGCGCGCGCTGGAGGAGAAGGCGTCGCTGGTGCGGCGACTGGCCGACGAGGCCCACGCCCACGGGCACCACCTCAGCGCGGAGGAGTACCGCGCCCGCGCGCGCCACGCCGAGGGGCAGGCCGCGCAGGTCCGCGCCCTGCTGCAGCCCGGGGAGCCCACGACCGGCGAGCTGAGCTCGGGCTGATGCGGGCCCCGCTGCGGTGCGAGGTCCCGCTGCGCTACCCCGTCGGGCTGGTCGTCGTCACGGGCGTCCTGCGGATGGACAGCGCCCCGGTCCTGCGCGCGGCGGTGCTCAAGGTCCTCGCCGACCGGCCCTCCGCCCTGGTGCTCGACCTCGCCGGGCTGGAGGTCGCCGACCCCGCCGCCGCGACGGTCCTGCCGCTGATCGAGCAGCACGCGGCCCACCGCGCCGAGGCGGCGCTGCTGCTGGCGGCCCCGTCGCCGAGCGTGCTCGCCGAGCTGCGGCGCCTGGGCGTGCACGTCCCGGTGCACCCCACCCGGGCCGCCGCGCTCGCCGCCGCGGCCACCCGGCCGGCGCCGACCCGCGTGCGGCTGGACTTCGCCCCTGTCGAGGACGCCGCCGGAGCCGCCCGCGACCGCGTCCGTCACACCTGCCGGCTGTGGTCACTGAACGACGCGCTGTCCCAGCGCGCGGCCCAGGTCGTCAACGAGCTCGTCACCAACGCCGTCCAGCACACCAGCGCCGGCGGCACCCTGCTCGTCACCCGTCGGCCCTCCCTCCTGCACCTCGCGGTGCGCGACGCCGGCACCGACCAGCCCGTGCTGGGCGAGGGCTTCGGCCTGCGCATCGTCGACGGCCTGAGCACCGGCTGGGGGGTCCGCGCGGTCCCGGACGGCAAGGTGGCCTGGGCTACCCTGCGGATCTGGCCGGACATCGACCCGCGCACCGCCCGGACGGTCGTGCACCGGTAAGCGGTGGGGCGGAGAGGGGCTCCAGGGAGGGGGGACGGCGTTGCCGGACACGGACGCGGGCGCACCGGACGTCGACGCGGGCCTGGAGGCGCTGCTCGCGCACCTGCGCGACACCCGCGGCTTCGACTTCACCGGCTACAAGCGCTCGAGCCTGTCGCGCCGGGTGGCCCGCCGCATGCAGGAGGTCGGGATCACCGACCACGGCGAGTACATCGACCACCTCGAGATGCACGCCGCGGAGTTCACGGCGCTGTTCAACACGATCCTGATCAACGTCACGGCGTTCTTCCGGGACCCGGACTCGTGGGACCACCTGCGGAAGGAGATCCTGCCCGGCCTGCTGGCCACCAAGCGGCCCGGTGAGCAGCTGCGGGTCTGGAGCGCGGGCTGCGCGTCCGGCGAGGAGGCGTACACACTCGCGATCGTGCTGGCCGAGCTGCTCGGCCCCGAGGAGTTCCGGGCGCGGGTCAAGATCTACGCCACCGACGTCGACGAGGAGGCGCTGGGCCACGCCCGCCAGGCCGTCTACGACGAGCAGCAGGTCCGCAACGTCCCCGACGAGTGGCGGGAGCGCTACTTCGAGCGCGTCGGCCCGCGCTACCAGTTCCGGCCCGACCTGCGGCGGTCGGTGATCTTCGGGCGCAACGACCTCGTGCAGGACGCCCCGATCTCGCGGATCGACCTGCTGGTGTGCCGCAACACGCTGATGTACCTGACGGCCGAGACGCAGTCGCGCATCCTCGGCCGCTTCCACTTCGCGCTGGGCTCCACGGGCGTGCTGTTCCTGGGCAAGGCCGAGATGCTGCTCAGCCACGGCGCACTGTTCGTGCCGCTCGACCTGCGCCGCCGCGTGTTCACCAAGGTCGCGCGCGTGCTGCCGGCCGGCCCGGTGGCGCCCGTAGGGTTCGCGCCGCCGTCGGTGGCCGGCGACCCCATCACCGGCCGCACCTACGAGGAGATGCTGCTCTCCGGCCCCGTGGCGCAGATCGTGGTCACCGTCGACGGCACGGTCTCGCTCGTCAACCGGGCGGCGGAGGCGCTGCTCGGGGTGTCGGTGCAGGACCGCGGCCGGCCCTTCCGCGACCTGGAGCTGTCCTACCGGCCGGTCGAGCTGCGCCGCTACATCGAGCAGGCGCAGGCCGAGCGCCGCACCGTCACCCTCGACGACGTGCGCCTGTCCCGGCGCGACGGCGACACCGTCACCCTCGAGACCGCCGTCAGCCCGCTCTACGACCCCGACGGCGCCGTGCTGGGTGCCACGGTCACCTTCCACGACGTCACCGCCGCCCGCCAGCTGCAGGACGACCTGCGCCGCGCGCACCTGCAGCTCGAGACGGCCTACGAGGAGCTCCAGTCGACCAACGAGGAACTGGAGACGACCAACGAGGAGCTCCAGTCCACGGTGGAGGAGCTGGAGACGACCAACGAGGAGCTCCAGTCCACGAACGAGGAGCTGGAGACGATGAACGAGGAGCTGCACTCGACCAACGACGAGCTGCAGTCCATCAACGACGAGCTCCAGGACCGCACCGCGCAGCTCGACGAGGCCAACGGCTTCCTGGAGTCCGTGCTGGGGGGTCTGCGCTCCGGGGTGGTCGTCCTCGGGCGCGACCTCACCGTGCGCGAGTGGAACCGGCAGGCGCAGGAGCTGTGGGGCCTGCGCCGCGAGGAGGTCGTGGGACAGCACTTCCTGACCCTCGACATCGGGCTGCCGCTCGACCTGCTGCAGCCGATGATCCGGGAGGCGCTCAGCGCACGCGCCGGGTCGCAGGAGCTGGGCGTGGCGGCGGTCAACCGGCGCGGCCGCACCATCGGCGTCCGCGTGCTGAGCAGCCCGCTCGGTGGGCCCACCGACCCCACGCCGGGGATCGTCCTGATGATGGAGCAGGACGGCGCGCAGGCGGACGCGGCCGACGGGCCCGACCAGGCGTCGTGACCGGACGCCTGGTCGGGCCCGGGGTCAGCAGGCGAGCGCCGGCACCGGCTCGCTGAGCTCGCGGGCCACGGCCCGCAACGGGGCGCCCGCGCTCACCAGGTCGAGGTGGCTGCCCGGCACCTCGACGAGCCGGGCGCCGGGGTCGACGCAGGCCTGCCAGCGCACCAGCCGGTCGTCCCGGCTGTAGAGCGCGGTGAACGGCACCCGCACCGGGGCGCGCAGCATCTCGCGGAACTCCGCGCAGCACTCCCCCAGCACGCACGACAGCCGCGCGAGCCCCGGCACGCCCAGCGTCCCGGCCACCGCGATCGCGGCGGCCTGCACCAGCAGCGGGCGGCTGACACCGTAGAGGTCGAACGGGGTGCCCAGCGTGGTGAGCGAGCGCACCGGGAGGTCGGGGTCCTGCAGCGCGACGCGGGCGAACTGCCCGCCGCGGCTGTAGCCGACGAGCCGGACGCCGTCGCCGTCGTCGGCGTGGCGGATCACCTCGCGCAGCCGCTCGACGGTCTGCGCGCCGCACCCCATCCCGGCGCCCGCGGTGTAGGTGGTGACCGTGTAGCCCAGCCGGCCCAGCCACTCGCCCAGCGGCGCCAGCGTCAGCTCGGTGGTGCACAGCCCGCCGACGAGGACCAGGGACCCGCGGCCGCGCCACCGCGGCGGGGGCTCGCCCGGCCCCGGGTCGAGGACGCCGCCGGCGGCGCTGCGCAGTCGGCGCAGCACGGCGCCGACGGAGATGCCGGGGAACGGCCCGGACCACGGGTGCCCGTCGACGAGGGCGGTGCTGTCGCTCATGCTCCCGGCTACCCGCCGGCGGGCCGGTCATGCGACGGACCGGGGGCCCGCGACCGGAGGTCGCGGGCCCGGCGGCGTCAGCTCCCGCGCACCGACTGCGCGGTGTCCTTCGCCTGGCCCTGCACGTCCTGGGCGGCCGAGCGGCCGTCGTCGGCGACCGTGCGGCCCGCCTCGGTGGCCGTGCCGCGGACCGCCTCGACGGCCTGCTGCGCAGGCTCCTGCAGGTTCTCCTTCACCTCGTTCGCCACCTGCTTCGCGGCGTCGGTGACCGGCCCCGACAGCTCCTGGGCGCGGTCACGGGCCTGGCTCGCGAGCTCCTGCTCCCGGCGGCTCGCCGGCAGCAGCGACGACACGAGCAGCCCCGCGCCGAACGCCACCAGCCCGGCGGCCAGCGGGTTGCCGCGGGCCTGGCGGCGGACCGCCTGCGGGGCCTGCTGGGCGGCGTCGGCGACCGACGAGGCGGCCGAGGACGCCGAGGACGACACCGACGACGCCGTGTGCGACGCGGCTCCGGCCAGGTCGTGCCCGGTGCCGTGCCCGGTGCTGTGGCCGCCGCTGCGCCCGGTCGCGTAGCCGATGGTGCCGGGGGTGCCCGGGGTGTCGTGCGATCCCATCACTGCCTCCTTCGCGCGACCGAACGCGCCGCGCACCCGGTCGACGCGCCGCTCGACGATGCGCCCGGGGCTCACCTTGTCGGTCAGGGCGTCGACGTCGCGGCTGAGCGTCGCCTGCGTGTTCTCGATCTCCGCCCGGATCCGGTCCGGGTCCTCGCTGCTGGTCATCGGGTGTCTCCTCGGTTGCCCTTGAGGGCGTCCGGAACGGTGGACAGCGTCTCGACCGTGCGGTCGGGACGGGGGTGCACGCGCCGCAGGTTCGAGCGGCCGGTCACGAACAGGACGGCGGCGATGATCGCCCACACCAGGGCGACGACCAGCCCGGACCATCCCGAGCCGATCAGACCGCTCAGGGCCGCCCACAGCGCGATGGACAGGAACAGCAGGACGAAGTGGCCGGCGACCCCGGCCCCCGCCAGCGCGCCCGCCGCCTTGCCGGTGCGGGTGGCCTCCTGCGTCACCTCGGCCTTGGCGAGCGCGATCTCCTGGCGCACCAGCGTCGAGAGGTCGCGGCTCACGGTGCCGAGCAGCTCGCCGACCGAGCGGCTGTCCCGGTCACCGTGCCCCGGGTCGTGCCCGGCCGGGTCCGCGACCGGGCCCGGACCGGCGGCGCGCTCCGCGGGGACCGCCGTCCCCGGGTGGTTGTCGCCGTAGGTCGGGCCGCCGTGCCGCTGGGCCTCGTACCGGTCCGGCGCGTACTGGTCGGCGTAGCCGCCGGCCGGGTACTGCTGCGCGGTGCGGGGATCGGGTCCGTACCCGCCGCCCGGACCGGTCGGACCCCCGGCGTGCGACCCGGACGGTCCGGGGCCGGGGTTCACGGGGCCGGTCATCGCGGGTCCCGCCGCTGCGGCCCGTCGGCGCCGAGCTCCTCGACGTACTCGCCGACCGTCGTCGCGCCCGGCCGGGGCGCGTGCGTCGGGCCCGGTGCGGGCGGGGGCGGCGGGACGACCGGTCCGGCACCGGGGCCGGTACCGGCGTGCCGCGGCGGTGGCGGCGGCACGGAGCCCGGGCCCGCTCCCGGGGGTACGGCGCCGGGGGGCACCGCACCCGGCGGCACGGCGCCGGGCGGGGTGCCCGGCTCGACGGGGGGCATCCGGCCCGGCCCGGCCGTCCCCGGCCCGGCGGGTCCCGGTCCGACGGGCCCGGGTCCGCCGGGACCCGCACCCGGGTAACCCGGGCCGGCGGGCCCGGGCACGGGGTGGACGGGAGCGCCGGGTCCCGGCGGGAGGTGCCCCGTCGAGTAGCCGTCGCCCGGTCCGCCCTGGGCGCCGCCCGGCCGCGACGGCCCGTCGTCGTGCTGGGCGTCGACCGCCCCGCGGGTCAGCCGCCCGGCGACCACGCCGGCCAGTGCCGCACCCAGCAGGAAGGCGCCGGGACGGCGGCGCGCGAAGGAGCGCACCTCCTCGAGCACGTCGCCCGGCTCGTGGTGGTCGAGCCAGCCGGCGACGTCGTCGATGCGTCCGGCGGCCTGCGCCGCGAGGTCGGCCGCGGGGCCTCCGTCGCCGCCGTCGGACATGCCGTGCAGCTCCCGGGCCAGCGACCTCAGGCCCTCGGCGGCCTTCTGCTGCCCGGCCCGGGCCTGCTCGGTGGCCTGGCCCCGGGCCTCGCCGACCAGGTCGTGGGCCTGGCGCCGCGTCTCGCGCGCCACCTGCCCGGCCTGGTCGGTCGCCGTCGACGCCACCTGGCGCCCGGCGTCGGCGGTCGTGCGGCCGACCTCGGCCGCGCCCTCCCGGGCGGCCTGCCCGGTCCCCTGCCCCTGCTGCGCGGGCGGCCCCTGCGGTGAGGCACTCGTCTGCTGCGTCATCGCCACTCCTCCAGTTGCTGTCCGGTCAGGTCGGCGGCTACCCCCTGGGGGCCGGTCCAACCGGGCTCGCGGAGGGTTTCGGAACGGCCGGAACGGGCATGACGAAGGGGTGACTGCAACCGATGTACCCGGGATCGGCCGGGTGGAGGACGACAGGACCGGGCGGCCGGTGCGCGAGACCGTGTCCGACCCGCCCGACATCGTCTTCGTCGACGAGGGGCCGCTGCTGGTGCGCGGCCCCGTCGTCGTGGAGATGCCCGACGGGCGGCGCGTGCGGTCCGAACGCCCCGTCTCCGCGCTGTGCCTGTGCCGGCGCACCCGGCGCCCCCCGTTCTGCGACACCAGTCACCGGCGCAAGGTCCGCGACGAGAGGGTCCGCGACGAGGGGGAGGCCGGGCGTGCCTGAGCTGCCCTCCTCCCGCGGCCCGATCGGCGACGCCCTGCTCGCGGTGCTGCGCGGCGGCGCCGGACCGTCCACGCTGGACCCCGCCGTCGTCGACGGCGCCGACCCGTTCGGCGAGGACCTCCAGCTGGCCCTGTACTGCGCCTACGAGCTGCACTACCGCGGCTTCGACGGCGTGTCCGACGACCCTGCCGCCGACGATCTCGAGTGGGACCCCTCCGTGCTCGGCCTGCGCCGCGCGATGGAGCGGGTGTTCCTCGACGCGCTGCGCGCCGCGGTCCCGGCGTCGGACGGCAGCGACCTCGACGAGGTCCTCGCCGGCCTGCTCGTGGAGCCGGTGACGGCCCACGGCGTCTCGCACCACCTGCGCCGCGACGGCGAGGAGTGGCAGGTGCGCGAGTACGTCGTGCACCGCTCGCTCTACCACCTGAAGGAGGCCGACCCGCAGGCGTGGGTGATCCCGCGGCTGGACGGCGAGGTCAAGGCGGCGCTGGTGACCGTCGAGCACGACGAGTACGGCGCGGGCGACCCGGTGCGCATGCACGCCCGGCTGTTCGCCGACATGATGGCCTCGCTCGGGCTCGACGACCGCTACGGCGCCTACCTCGACGCCGTTCCGGCGCCGGTGCTGGCCGAGGTCAACCTCATGTCGCTGTGCGGGCTGCACCGGCGGCTGCGCGGTGCGCTGGTCGGGCAGTTCGCGACCGTCGAGCTGACGTCGTCGCCGGGTTCGGACCGCCTGGTGCGCGCCATGCGCCGCCTCGGCCTGCCCGACGCCGCCGTCGAGTTCTACTCCGAGCACGTGGAGGCCGACGCGGTGCACGAGCAGCTCGTGCGGCGCGGGGTCGTCGCCCCGATGGTGGCGGCGGAGCCGGAGCTCGCCGCCGACGTCGTGTTCGGCATCCGGGCGTCGTGCCTGCTCGCCGACCGCACCGACGAGCTCCTCCTGGAGAGCTGGACCGCCGGACACGGCGCGCTGCGCGTGCCGCTGCCCGGGATGCCCGAGGCCCCCGCGGCCTGACCCGGTCGTCCACCGGCGGGGATACCGTGGAACACACGGCCCCCGTGCACCCGAGGTGCACGGGGGCCGTGTTCCGCGCCCGCCTGTCCGGGGTGCGGCGTCAGCCGCCCCCGCCGACCTCGTCGCCCGCGCCACCCTCGCCGGGCGCGGTCTCGTCGCCGGCGTCGCCGCCGTTGCCGAAGCCGTCGCCCTGCTCGCCCTGCTCGGGGACCCCCGGGCCGCCGTCGCACGAGCCGGCGCCGGTGAGCACGAGCGCGGCGGCGGCCACGGCGCCGAGCACGATCCGGCGCGGGCGCGACGCACGGCTCACCGGTTCCGCCGGCCGGAGCGCAGGATCAGCAGCAGCACGACGAGGAACGCCGCGGCGCCGCCGGCCGCGACGGCCGGGCGGTCGCGGATCAGCGCGCCCACCGCGGGCGCCTTGTCGTCGACGACCGCCCGCGCCTGCCCGGCGCGCTCCCTGACCACGGCGACGGTCTCGTCGCGACGCTCCTTCACCCGTGCCGGGACGTCGACGCGGTGGGCCAGCTCCTCGACGGTCTCGCCGAGGTCGGCGCGCAGCTCGTCGAGGTCGGCGCGGAGCTCGGGGGTGGAGCGCTCCTCGGCGCGGCCGTCGACGACGGGGCGCTTCGGGTCGACCGGTGTGTCCCCGGCGGTCCCACCGGCGGCGTGGCTCATCGGTGCACCGCCTGCTTCACGGCGTCGACGTCGCGGCCGACGTTGTCGACGGCCTTCTCCGGCACCGGGGGCAGCGCCTTGCGGATCTGGCTGCGGCCCAGCAGCGCCAGCACGCCGGCGACGACGAGCAGCACGATGCCGACGACGAGCGCGGCGAGCCACACGTCGAGCACGGTCGCCACGCCGGCGACGGCAGCCGCGACGAGCGCGCCACCGCCGTAGAGCGCGACCACACCGCCCGCACCGGCGAGGCCCGCGCCCGCTCCGGCGCGCTTGCCCTTGTTCGCCAGCTCGGTCCGGGCGAGCTCCAGCTCGCCGCGCACGAGCTCGCTCACCTGTCCGGCGAGGCGGGTGACCAGATCACCGGTCGAGAGGTCGGAGGGACCCGGTGGCGCGGCCTGCGCCCGGGGGTCGTTCGTGGTGTCAGCGGTCATGGGACCCGGCTACCCGGCCGACCGCCGCGACACACCTGCGGTGAGGCACCGGACAGGGGGAACCCGGCCTACCGCCGCGCGAACGCCGCCTCGAACGCCCGGCACACCATGTGCAGGGCCACGAGGTGGCCCTCCTGCACGGTCGCGGTGTCCCCCGCCAAGCACACGGCGTCGTGGCTGAGACGGGCCAGCGGGTTGGGGCGGGGGCCGGTGAGCGCCCACACGTCGGCGCCGCGGTCGTGCCCGGCGCGCGCGGCGGCCAGCAGGTTCTCGCTGGCGCCGCTGGTGGACAGCAGAAGCACGACGTCGCCCTCGCGGGCGTGGGCGCGGACCTGGCGGGCGTAGACCTCGGTGTAGCCGTAGTCGTTGCCGACGGCGGTGAGCGTCGAGGTCTCGGCGTGCAGGGCCAGCGCCGACACCGGGCTGCGCTCGCGGTCGAAGCGCCCGACGAGCTCGGCGGTGAGGTGCTGGGCCTCGGCGGCGCTGCCGCCGTTGCCGCCGACGAGCAACCGTGCGCCCCCGCCGAGGCGCTCGGCCAGCACCTCGCCCCAGCGGGCCAACCGCGGCACGGCGGCGCGCAGCACCGGCAGCGCCTCGTCGAGGCGGCGCACGTGGTCCTGCAGCTCGCGCTCGGCGAGCGCGCGGCCCTCCGCACCGGCCGTGCCGGTGACGGTTCCCGTGTCGAGCACGCCGGTCACCGGGCCACCGCCGTCGGCAGGGGTCCGGCGGCTCCCGGAGTGCCCGGGCCCGACGCCCACCGCCCGCTCCACGCGCACAGCGCCGCCCAGAACAGCGCGAACCCGGCGATCCGCGGGCGCCGCGACACGTCGGGGAGCTGCAGGCCGAACACCACGACGTCGGCGGCGTCGGAGAAGACCCGGGCGGCGACGGCCGCACGCAGCGCCGGGCCGTAGGGCGCGAGCACCATGGCTGCGCCGATCGCGGTGTCCCGCGCGCCGATGCCGCCGATCAGGGTGCGGACAGCGGCCGACGCCTCCCCCGTCGGGCCCGTGAGCCCGCAGGGCCGGGCGAGCACCTCGGGCCGGACGGTGATCACGATGCTGTAGGCGGCGGTGATCGCGCCGAGTACGCGCGGAAGCAGGTGCACGGTGCTCCTCTCCGGGGGCGGTTGCGGCCGGGTCGGCCGGTCGGAGCGGCGGGTACCCCGGTCCGGACGCTCGAACCACGAGCCGGGATCGGCCGTCCGGCGGGTGTGAGAGCCCGTGGTGCGGGGATCCCTGCCCGGATGAGCGCACGACGAGGAGACCCGACATGAGCACGACCGCCCACCGAGGGGACGCCGGCCGCGGTGACGCCGGCCGCGGTGACGCCGGCTCGCAGCACGCCCCGCCCGGATCGCGGGCCGAGACCCCGGCCGCCATCCCGCCGAAGGGGTGGTGGCAGGTGGTGCGCCGTGCCTTCGCCGAGGGCAAGGCCGACAACGTCTCGATACTGGCCGGGGGCGTCGCCTTCTTCGCCTTCCTCGCCCTGTTCCCCGCCCTGATCGCCGCGCTCACCCTGTACGGGCTGGTCGCCGACCCGGAGACCGTGGCCCGGCAGGTGCAGGACCTCGCCGCAGGTCTGCCCCAGGACACCCAACCGCTGGTGGCGGGGCAGCTGCAGTCCCTCACCGCCCCGGGCGGCAGCGCACTGGGGATCGGGCTGGTCGTGTCGGTCCTCGCCGCGCTGTGGAGCGCGTCGGGCGGCACGAGCAACCTCATGTCGGCGATCAACCTCGCCTACGACGAGGACGAGACCCGCGGGTTCCTGCGCCTGCGCGGGACCGCTCTCGCGCTGACCCTCGGCGCGATCGTGTTCGTGCTGGTCGCCCTGACCCTCGTCGCCGTCGTGCCGCCGGTGCTCGACGCGCTGCAGCTCGGCGTCGTCGGCACCGTGGTGGCGCAGGTGGTGCGCTGGGTGCTGCTGGTCGGGGTCGTCGTCGTCGCGCTGGCCGTGGTGTACCGCGTGGCGCCCGATCGCGACGCCCCGAAGTTCCGCTGGACGAGCCCCGGCGCGGTCGTCGCGACGCTGCTGTGGGTGCTCGGGAGCGTGGCGTTCAGCCTGTACGTCAACAACTTCGGCAAGTACAACGCCACCTACGGCGCACTGGCCGGCGTCGTCGTGCTGATGCTGTGGCTCTACCTCACCAGCTACATCGTGCTGCTCGGTGCCGAGATCAACGCCGAGTCCGAGCGCCAGACCCGCCGCGACACCACGCGCGGGGAGCCGGTGCCGATGGGCGAGCGGCGCGCGCAGGCCGCGGATACGGTGGCCGACGGTGGGTGATGCGCCGGCCACCGCCTCGGTCGCCGCCGCCGGGCGCCTGCACCCGTTCACGGTGGGGGCCCGGCGCGACGCGGCGGCCGTCGCGGGCGGCTAGTGGGCCGGCGGGTGGTGGCGGGCCTGCCCGAGGCCGTCACCAGGGTGCTGCGGCGCCGCGGGCGGGAGCGCGAAGGGCTCGTGCAGGCGGCCAAGGCCGCCGCGGCCGCAGCGCTGGCACTGCTGCTGCTGCGGTGGACCGGCGAGGCCGGCCGCGCCCAGGCCTTCCTCGCCCCCTACGCCGCGGTCCTGGCCGTCACGACCACCGTGCGGCGGTCGTGGTCGGGGGCGGCGAGGCAGGCGGGGATGGTGCTGGTCGGGGTGCTGCTCGCGGGCGTCGTCGGGCGGCTGGTGCCGGAGCAGGTGGTCGCGGTGCCGCTGGTCGTGCTCGCCGGGCTGCTCGCCGGGCGCTGGCGCCACTTCGGCGAGGACGGGTACTGGGTCGCGGTCACCGCGCTGCTGCTGCTGGTCAACGGCAGCGCCGAGCAGCCCGACGGGCTCGTGGCCTGGGTGCTGTTCAGTGCGGCCGGCTCGGTGCTGGGCGCCACCGTCAACACGCTCGTCCTGCCGCCGGTGCACCTGCAGGACGCCCGGGCCGCGGTCGACGCCCTGGCCGGCGAGATCGGCGGGCTGCTGCGGGAGATGGCCGCGGGCGTGCGCGACGGACGCGACACCGCCGAGGCGGAGCGCTGGGTCGGGCGCGCCCGCGCCACCCGCGTCACCGTCCGCCAGGCCCACGACGCCGCGTGGGAGGGGCGGGACAGCATGCGCTGGAACCCGCGGCGCCGCCGCATCGGGAAGGTGGACTCCCCGCTCGCCGCCCCGGAGACCGTGCTGCGCCTGGACCGCGTCGCCGAGCGCGCGGTGCAGGTGGCCGTGCTGCTCGCCGACCCCGCCGACGGCCCCGAGCACCCGCCCGACGGCGCGCTGGCCGACCTGGTGGAGCGCCTGGCGGACTCCGTCGACGCCCTGCGGGCCCCGGATCCATCGGTGGACGAGCAGGGCGGCGGGTCGGGCGGCGGGACGGGCGCCGGAACCGGCGAGCGGCCGCGCGAGCGGGTGGAGGACGTGGCGTCGCACGTACGGGCCGCGTGCGTGATGACCCTGTCCGACGCCCTCGACGACCTGCACCGCTGACCACCCTCCTCCGCGCCCGCGCGGCGCGGAGGGGGCGGGGCCCGGGGCCGGAGGCGGCGCTAGTCCTCGATCAGCCGCACCACCGCACGCTCCAGCACCGCACGTCCGGCGTCGTCGGAGGGGGCGGGGGCGCCGGCGCGGCGCAGGGCCGAGGCGATCGTGACGCCCTCCTCGAACCGCTGGATCACCCGGGGGTCCACGTAGGACGCGCGGGCGACGGTCGGGGTGTTGCCCAGGTGCTCGGCCACCTCGGTGACCGCGGCCTTCAGCAGCCGCTTGCGGGTCCGCTCCGCGGTGGGCGGGCCGTCGGGCGCGGCTGCGGCCAGGGTGGCGGCGGCGAGCACGGTGGCGTTCCAGGTGCGGAGGTCCTTGCAGGTGTAGACGCCGCCGACGAGCTCCTTGACCCCGGCGTTGAGGTCCTCGGCCCGCACGTCGTGCCAGCCGCGCCCGACGCGGTGGGCCAGCAGGTCCTCGCCGCCGCCGCGGCGGCGCAGCAGCCCGCCCACGAAGCGGTGCAGCAGCGGGTCGCGCAGGGCGACCGTCCGCTCGATGCCGCCCTTCGCGAGGTAGCGCACCTCGACGGCGCCGCGCCGCAGCCGGACGTGGTCGCGGCGCAGGGTGGCGAGGCCGAACGTGCCCTCCTCGTCGTCGTCCTCCCCCGGTGCGTACTCCTCGCCGCCCGCGCGGAACACGCCGACGTCGAGCATCCGCACCGCGCCGGCCAGCACGCGGTCGCGGTCGAGCCCGGTGCGGGACAGCCGCACGGCGATCTCCTCCCGCACCGTCGGCATCCGCTTGCCCAGCGTCAGGACGCGGTCGTACTTCACCGCGGCGCGGGCCTGGTTCCAGACGTCGTGGTAGCGGTACTGGCGGCGCCCGGCCGCGTCTGTGCCGACGGCCTGGATGTGCCCGGCCGGGTCCGGGCTGATCCACACGTCCTGCCACGCCGGCGGGATCACCAGCCCCTTGGCCCGCGCCAGGTGCTCGGGATCGGTCAGCGTCGCGCCCGAGGCGTCGACGTAGCCGAACCCGCGCCCGCGGCGGCGCCGGGAGAAACCGGGACCGGAGGGGTCACTGCGTACGAGCCCCTCGGGCATCGCGTCGTCCACGGTGCCCAGATACCCCTTCCGCCCCGCGGCATACGCACTCAGCGGGCCGTGAGCGGGACGGTTCCGCCGCGGTCCACGAGCAGCACCCGCGAGCCCGTCCCCCGGGCCGCCATGCGGGCCACGAAGTCCGAGCGCGGCGAACGGAACACCGGGTAATCGTCGAAGTGCACGGGCACCGTCGTGCCGGGGTCGATCAACGACGCGAGGTCGGCGCCCTGCTCGCCGTCCATGGTGACGAGCACGCCGAGCACGCGCGTGCCGCCGAGGTGGGCGACCATCACGTCGATGTCGGGGAAACGCTCGCGCACCGAGCGCAGCCAGGGCCGCCGCAGCGTGTCCCCGGTGACGTAGACGCGCAGCACCCGCCGCCCGCCGCGCTCGAGGTCGACGACGCTGCCCATCACCGGCGGCAGGGCGCGGTGCACGACCGCCGGGCCGTGCTGCCCGGGCACCGCGGTGACCCGCAGCGTCTCCCCGTCGCGGTGGATCTCCCGGCTCTCCCACGTCTGCAGGCCCGTCGCCGCCTCGAAGCCCCAGCGGCGCAGGCGCCGGGCGGCGTGCGGGGTGGTGACGACGGGCAGGTCGGGGGCGAGGCGGTCGCGGGCGATCCGGTCGAAGTGGTCGCCGTGCAGGTGCGAGAGCAGCACGCCGTCGAGCAGCGGCAGGTCCTCGGGGCCCAGCGCGGGCTCGGTGCGGCGCCGCGAGGTCAGGCCGTAGCCCAGGTGCACCCGCCGGCCCCGGTGCAGGAAGTTCGGGTCGGTGAGCAGCGTGAACCCGCCCAGGCGCAGCAGCGTCGTGGCGGTCCCGCCGAAGGTCAGGGAGCCGGGCGGGTCGTCGGGTCCGGTCATCGGGGCCGGGTGCCCGCCGGGAGGGCGCCGAAACCGGCCCGCATGTACCGCCGGGGACGGGGGAATCCGCCGCCATGGTCTCCCGCACCCAGGACGACGCGCCGCTGCGCCGCGCCCTCGACGGCCGCCTGCTGACGCTGTTCGTCGTCGGCGACGTCCTCGGCGCCGGCATCTACACCCTCGTCGGCGAGGCCGCGGGCCGCGCGGGCGGGGCGCTGTGGCTCGCGCTGGCCGTGGCCCTCGGCCTCGCGCTGCTCACGGCCGCGTCCTACGCCGAGCTCGTCACGCGCTTCCCGCGGGCGGGCGGCGCCGCGGTGTTCGCGCGCCGGGCCTTCCGCAGCGAGGGCGTCGCGTTCCTCGTCGGCTTCTGCGGGATCGCGGCGGGGGTCACCAGCGTCGGGGCGCTGGCGGTCGCGTTCGGCGGGGAGTACCTCGCCGCGCTGGTCGCGCTGCCGCCCGTGCCCGTCGCCGTCGGGTTCCTGGTGGTGCTCGCCCTGCTCAACGCGCGTGGCATCACCGAGTCGATGCGCGCCAACGTCGTGATGACGCTGCTGGAGTCGGCCGGGCTGGTGCTGGTCGTCGTGCTCGGGGCGGTACTCGTGGGCCGCGGGCAGGCCGACCCGGCGCAGCTGTCGCAGGTGCCCGGCGAGGGCGCGGGCGGGGTGGCCGCGGCCGTCGTCGCCGCGGCGGCACTGGCGTTCTACTCCTTCGTCGGGTTCGAGACCTCGGCCAACATGGTCGAGGAGACGGTCGACCCGCGCCGCACGTTCCCGCGCGCGCTGTTCGGCGGGCTGCTGCTCGCCGGGGCGCTCTACGTCCTGGTCGGGCTCACGGTGACGCTGACCGTCCCCCTCGACCAGCTCGCCGGATCCACCGGACCGCTGCTGGAGGTCGTCCGGATCGCCGACGTCGGCGTCCCGCTGTGGCTGTTCTCGGTGATCGCGCTGGTCGCGGTGACCAACACGGCCCTGCTCACCGGCATCTTCAGCAGCCGCCTCGCCTACGGGATGGCCGAGGACGGGCTGCTGCCCCCGGTGCTCGCGCGAGTCCTGCCCGGGCGCCGCACGCCGTGGGTCGCGATCGTCGCGACGACCGCGCTGGCCCTGGCCCTGGCGCTCACCGGCGACCTGGCCGAGCTCGCCGACACCGTCGTCCTGCTCCTGCTGGTGAGCTTCCTCAGCACCAACATCGCCGTGCTCGTCCTGCGCCGCCGCGACGACGGCGAGGCCGACCACTTCCGCGTGCCGCTGGTGCTCCCGATCCTCGGCGCCCTGTCCTGCGTGGCGCTGATGGCCCAGCAGTCCGGCGCGGTCTGGCTCCGCGCCGCCCTGCTGCTCGGGCTCGGCGTGCTGCTGTACGGGGCCGAGCGGCTGCGGAAGCGCGGGACGGAGCGGTCGGCGCAGCGGGAAGCGTGATCGGCCCCGCGTGATCAGCCCCGCGTGATCAGGTCCGCGTGATCAGGTCCGCGTGATCAGGTCCGCGTGATCAGGTCCGCGCGGCCGGCACGAGCGCCCGCACCTGCTCCGCCACCACCAGGTCCTCCCGGGCGGTCACCACCACCGCCCGGGCCGGTGCGCCGGGGGCCGTGACGTCGGCGTCGCCGCCGGCCGCCTCGTTGGCCGCAGGGTCCAGCGCGAGGCCGAGGAAGCCGAGCCCGTCGACGACCCGGGCCCGCAGGACGGGCTGGTGCTCCCCCACCCCGCCGCTGAAGGCCAGCACGTCGATCCCGCCCAGCGCGGCGGTCATGGCCGCGACCAGGGCGCGGGCGCGGTGGGCCCAGACGTCGAGCGCGATGAGCGCGTCGTCGTCCCCGGTGGCGGCCAGGCCGACGACGTCGCGCACGTCGGAGCTCCCGGCCAACGCGAGCAGCCCGCTCTCGCGGTCCAGCGCCCGGCCCACCTCGTCGGCCGGCACGCCGCGGCGCTGCAGGTACGGGGGCACCGACGGGTCGAGGTCACCGCAGCGGGTCCCCATCACCAGCCCGGCGGTCGGGGTGAAGCCCATCGTCGTGTCGACCGACCGGCCGCGGTCCACCGCGCACAGCGACGCGCCCGAGCCCAGGTGCGCGGTGACGGTCCGAAGCTCCCCCACCGGCCGTCCGACGATCTCCGCGGCCCGGCGCGCCGACCACTCGTGGGCGAGGCCGTGGAAGCCGTAGCGGCGCACCCCGAGGCCGTGGCGCCAGCGGTCGGGCACGGCGTAGGTGTGCGCGGCGGCGGGCAGGCTGCGGTGGAAGGCGGTGTCGAAGCACGCCACCTGCGCGACGCCCGGCAGCGCGGCCCGGGTGCGGCGCAGGGCGTCGACGGCGGGGCCCTGGTGCAGCGGCGCGAGGTCGGCGAGCGCCGCGATCGCGTCGAGCACGGCGTCGTCGACGAGCGCGGGCCCGGTGAAGCGGGTGCCACCGTGCACGATGCGGTGCCCGACGGCGTCGATGCCACCCCCCTCGGCACCACCCCACTCGGCACCGCCCTCCGCGGCCCGGCGCTCCACGGCGTCCCCGGCGTCGGCGGGGTCGACCGACTCGCTCCACACGGTCCGGTCGCCGTCGACCAGCGACAGCTTCACCGACGACGACCCGGCGTTGACGACCAGGACCCGCGTCACGGGCGGGGGCCGCTCGGTTCCGGCCAGACCCAGCCGCGCACGTCGGGCGCGTCCTCGCCGTGCAGGCGGGTGTGGCGCCGGCAGCGCAGCCGCTCGTCGAGCATGAACTGGCGCAGCGCGCTGTGGCGCACGGCGAGCCCGGGCACGCGGTCGATGACGTCGACGACGAGGTGGAAGCGGTCGAGGTCGTTGAGCATCACCATGTCGAAGGGCGTCGTCGTGGTGCCCTCCTCCTTGTAGCCGCGCACATGGATGTTGCGGTGGTTGGTGCGCCGGTAGGTCAGGCGGTGGATCAGCCACGGGTAGCCGTGGTAGGCGAAGACGACGGGCCGGTCGGTGGTGAACAGGCCGTCGAACTCGCGGTCGGACAGCCCGTGCGGGTGCTCGCGCTCGTCCTGCAGCCGCATGAGGTCGACGACGTTGACCAGCCGCACCTTCAGCTCGGGCAGGTGCTCGCGCAGCAGCGAGACCGCGGCGACGGCCTCCAGCGTCGGCACGTCGCCCGCGCAGCCCAGCACGACGTCGGGTTCCTCCCCGTCGGCGTTCGACGCCCACGGCCAGATCCCGATGCCGCGCGTGCAGTGCGCCACGGCCTCGTCCATCGTCAGCCACTGCGGGCCGGGGTTCTTGCCCGCGACGACGACGTTGACGTAGTCGCGGGTGCGCAGGCAGTGGTCGTAGGTGGAGAGCAGGGTGTTGGCGTCCGGCGGCAGGTAGACGCGCACGATCTCGGGCTTCTTGTTGAGCACGTGGTCGACGAAGCCGGGGTCCTGGTGGGAGAACCCGTTGTGGTCCTGGCGCCAGACGTGGCTGGTGAGCAGGTAGTTCAGCGACGCGATCGGCCGGCGCCACGGGATGTGGCGGCACGCGGCGAGCCACTTGGCGTGCTGGTTGAACATCGAGTCGACGATGTGGATGAACGCCTCGTAGCAGTTGAACAGCCCGTGGCGGCCGGTGAGCAGGTAGCCCTCCAGCCAGCCCTGGCACAGCTGCTCGTTGAGGACCTCGAGCACGCGCCCGGCGCGCGCGGTGTGCTCGTCACCCTCGCGGATCTCGCCGGTGAACTGCCGGTCGGTGGCGTCGAAGACGTCCTGGAGCCGGTTGGACGCGGTCTCGTCCGGGCCCATGATCCGGAAGTCGTGCGGGTTGCGGCGCACGACCTCGGCGAGCCAGCGGCCGAGCACCGCGGTGGCGCCGACCGGCCCGGAGCCGGGCTCGGGGACGTCGACGCCGAACGCGGTGAAATCGGGCAGGCGCAGGTCGCGCAGCAGCTCGCCGCCGTTGGCGTGCGGGGTCGCACTCATCCGCTTCGTGCCGCGCGGCGCGAACTCGGCGATCTCCGGGCGCAGCCCGCCGTCCTCGTCGAACAGCTCCTCGGGCCGGTAGGAGCGCATCCACTGCTCCAGCTGGGCGCGGTGCCCGTCGTTCGTGCGGGTCTCGGCCAGCGGCACCTGGTGGGCGCGGAAGCTGCCCTCGACCTGCTTGCCGTCGACCTCCCTCGGCCCCGTCCAGCCCTTCGGCGTGCGCAGCACCAGCACCGGCCACGCCGGGCGCTCGACCTCCTCCCCCGCGGCGAGCTGCTCGGCCGCCCGCGCCCGCAGCCGCACGATCTCGTCGACGATCTCGTCCATCACGCCGGCCATCCGCACGTGGACCGCGGCGGGGTCTTCTCCGTCGAAACCCCCCTCCAGCACGTACGGGCGGTGGCCGTGGCCGCGGAGCTGGTCGAGCAGCTCGGACTCCGGGATCCGCGCGGCGACCGTCGAGTTGGCGATCTTGTAGCCGTTGAGGTGCAGGATCGGTAGCACCGTGCCGTCGTGGACGGGGTGCGCGAACTTGTTGGCCTGCCAGCTCCCGGCCAGGGCACCGGTCTCGAACTCGCCGTCGCCGATGACGCAGGCGACGAGGAGGTCGGGGTTGTCGAACGCGGCGCCGTAGGCGTGCGCCAGCGCGTAGCCCAGCTCGCCGCCCTCGTGGATCGATCCCGGCGTCTCCGGCGCCGCGTGCGACGGGATGCCTCCGGGGAAGGAGAACTGCCCGAACAGCGCCTTCATCCCCTCCGCGTCGCGCGGCACGTGAGAGTAGCGCTCGGAGTAGGTGCCCTCCAGCCACGCCGTCGCGACGACGGCGGGGCCGCCGTGCCCGGGGCCGGTGACGAACAGCGCGTCGCCCTTCCCGTCGTTCCACCCGTCGCGGCCGATCACGCGGTTGAGGTGGGCCCACAGGAACGTCAGGCCCGGGGTGGTGCCCCAGTGCCCGAGCAGCCGCGGCTTGACGTGCTCGGGGGCGAGCGGCTCGCGCAGCAGCGGGTTGTCCATCAGGTAGATCTGCCCGACGGAGAGGTAGTTGGCGGCCCGCCACCAGGCGTCGAGCACCTGGAGGCCGGCGGGGGTGGACGTCGTCGCGGGGGCGGCCATGGACAAGGGCTACCCGCCCACCGTCCGCTCATCCGTTGCCGCCGCCGGCGTGTGAGCCGCTCGTGGCGGGGTACGCGGGCGGTCATGACCACCACCCCCGTCCGGCCGGAACCGGTGACCGCCCCGGTCCGCCCGGGGCGCGGCTCGCGGATCACCCACCTGCTGCGCACCACCGATCCCAAGGACATCGGGGTGCTCTACCTGGTCACCGCGTTCACGTTCTTCCTCGTCGGCGGCGCGATGGCGCTGCTGATGCGCGGGGAGCTGGCCGTGCCGGGGCAGCAGTTCCTCTCCGGCGAGCAGTACAACCAGCTCGTCACGATGCACGGCACGGTCATGCTGCTGCTCTACGCGACGCCGATCCTGTTCGGCTTCGCGAACTACATCCTGCCGCTGCAGATCGGGGCGCCGGACGTCGCCTTCCCGCGGCTGAACGCCTTCTCCTACTGGCTGTTCCTGTTCGGTTCGCTGATCGTGCTCGCGGGGTTCCTCACCCCGGGCGGCGCCGCCGACTTCGGCTGGTACGCCTACGCCCCGCTGTCCGGGCCGACCTACTCCCCCGGCCCCGGGGCGACGCTGTGGTTCTCCGGCCTGATCGTGTCGGGGCTCGGCACGATCCTGGGCGCGGTCAACATGGTGACGACGGTGGTCTGCCTGCGCGCGCCCGGCATGACGATGTTCCGGATGCCGATCTTCTGCTGGAACATCCTGGTCACCTCGATCCTCATCCTGGTCGCGTTCCCGATCCTCACCGCGGCCCTGTTCGGCCAGCTCGCCGACCACCACCTCGGCGCCCACGTCTTCGACCCCGAGCACGGCGGCGCGGTGCTGTGGCAGCACATGTTCTGGTTCTTCGGCCATCCCGAGGTCTACATCGTGGCGCTGCCGTTCTTCGGGATCATCACCGAGATCATCCCGGTGTTCAGCCGCAAGCCGCTGTTCGGCTACAAGACGATGGTGTTCGCGACGATCGCGATCACGGTCCTGTCCGTGGCCGTGTGGGCGCACCACATGTTCGCCACCGGCGCGGTGCTGCTGGCGTTCTTCTCCTTCACGACCTTCCTCATCGCGATCCCGACCGGCATCAAGTTCGTCAACTGGATCGGCACGATGTGGAAGGGGAAGATCACCTTCGAGACCCCGATGCTGTTCGCCGTCGGGTTCCTGGTGACGTTCCTCTTCGGCGGGCTCACCGGTGTCCTCCTCGGCTCGCCCCCGCTGGACTTCCACCTCAACGACACGTACTTCGTCGTCGGGCACTTCCACTACGTGCTGTTCGGCACGATCGTGTTCTCCGTCTTCGCCGGCATCTACTTCTGGTTCCCGAAGATGACCGGCCGGTTCATGGACGAGCGGCTGGGCCGGGTGCACTTCTGGACGATGTTCATCGGCTTCCACATGACGTTCCTGGTGCACCACTGGCTGGGTCCGCAGGGCATGCCGCGCCGCTACGTCGACTACCAGCCCCAGGACGGCTTCACGGTGCTCAACACGATCTCCTCGGTCGGGGCGTTCCTGCTGGGGATCTCGACGCTGCCGTTCCTGTGGAACGTCGCCCGCAGCTACCGCCACGGCCGCCGCACCACCGCCGACGACCCCTGGGGCTTCGGCAACTCCCTGGAGTGGGCGACGTCGAGCCCGCCGCCGCGGCACAACTTCCACGAGCTCCCGCGCATCCGCTCCGAGCGTCCCGCCTTCGAGCTGCACTACCCGCACCTGGTCGAGCGCTACCGCCGCGAGGCCCATGTCAGCCGCGCGACGCCCGCCGAGCGCGCGGCCCAGGGCGTGGGCCGCGAGGAGCAGCCCGACGACGACCCCGCGTCGCGGTGACGCGCACGTCCGACACTCGCCGACCCGAGAGGAGCGCCGTGTCCGAGCGCACCGACCTGCCCCTGCCCGACTACGACCACCTCACCACCGGCGACCTCGCCGGCCGGGTGCGCACGCTGCCCGCCGCGCCGCTGCGCGAGCTGATCGCGCACGAGGAGGCGCACGGCAACCGCCTGCCGGTGCTGGAGGTGCTGCGCGCCCGGCTCGCCGACGTCGAGGACGGCGCCCCGCTCTCGGCCGGCGACCCCGCCGCGGCGCGCCCCGAGCAGGCGCCGGCACCGGACGGCGGCTCGGAGGTGAGCGGGGCGGGGGCGCAGGTGAACAACCAGCCGCTGCGCCACGGCGTCGCCGGTCAGACGCCGAACCGCGACATCCGGGGCCGCTGAGCCGTCCGGCGCGGCGGGAGCAGGACCAGCAGCAGGAGTTTGATCTGTCGCCCACGGGGCATCTGAAGGTCATGATGCTGAATCGGGCCCCCGGCGTGTACCGGGCCCAGAGCGACACCGAGGTCCTCATCGACGTGATGCAGCGCGGCGGCTACGCCGAAGGACGCCACGTGCTCGACGTCGGCACCGGGTCCGGTGCCATCGCCCTCGCGGCCGCCAGGGCCGGGGCCGCGTCGGTGACGGCCGTGGACCTGTCCGCCCGGTCCGTCGCCGCCGCGCGCCTCAACGCCCGCCTCGCCGGGCTCGACATCGACATCCGGCGCGGCGACCTGTTCGCGCCCCTGACCGGGCGGCGCTTCGACCTCGTGGTGAGCAACCCGCCCTACGTGCCCGCCGCCACCGACCGCCTCCCCCGCCACACCCGGGCCCGCTGCTGGGACGCCGGCGTCGACGGCCGCACGTTGATCGACCGGATCTGCGCGGGCGCGGCCGACGTGCTCACCCCCGACGGGCAGATCCTGCTCGTGCACTCCGCGCTGTGCGGAACACAGGCGACCGTCGACGCGCTGGGCGACGCCGGCTTCGTGCCGTCGGTCCTCTCGCGCGTCACCATCCCGTTCG
This sequence comes from Pseudonocardia oceani, assembly GCF_019263585.2. GTDB lineage: Bacteria > Actinomycetota > Actinomycetes > Mycobacteriales > Pseudonocardiaceae > Pseudonocardia > Pseudonocardia oceani. Next base: position 6,006,974 of record NZ_JADQDF010000001.1, on the reverse strand, counting down.
GTCCGGTCATGCAGGGCCGCGCGGCGATGCTGGAGCAGCGGGGCCTGATCGCCGAGGGCGAGCGGTTCGAGGAGCTCGTGGTCGTCAGCGGGATGCGCTGAGTCCTCGGGCGGGGCCGAGTCCTCGAGGAGGAAGGTCCCGACGGGACCGACCGGGGTGCGCGGGCGCACCGCCGAGCCCGTACGGTCGACCCGTGCGAGGACGGCGGCGGTGACCCGACCCCCGGTGTCCTCCGCGGCACCCGCGCCCGACCCGTCCGGCGCGGCCGTGTTCGAGGACCTGCCGACCCCGGTCTGGGAGACCGCGGGTCCCGACCACCGGGTCCGCGCGGCCAACCGCGCCGCCCGCGGGCTCGTGGGCGGCCCCACCCCGCTGGGGCGTCCGCTGCACCGGGCGCTGCCCGGCCTCGACGCCGACGCGCTCGCCCGCGTCGCGGCCGTGCGCGCGGGCGGGGCACCCGAGCGCGTGGTCTGGGCGATCGACCTCGACGGGCGCCGCGCGGTGCTGGAGGCCGATCTGGTGCGGGTCGACCGTCCGGGCCCGCACGGGCCCGGCGTCCTGGTGCAGGCCCGGGAGGTCGACGGCCCGGGCTCCGACCGCGCGGCCACCCGCACCGCGCAGCAGGCGCTGCTGCCCGGGACCCTCCCCGTCCTGCCCGGCTTCGAGCTGGCGGGCCGCTACGTCCCCGGCGCCGTGGCGACCGGCGGCGACTGGTTCGACGTGGTCGTGACCGACGGCGGCGACGTCGTGCTGCACACCGGCGACGTCGTGGGCGACGGCCCGGCCGCGGCCGCCGCGATGGCGTCGCTGCGCGCGGTCCTGCGCACCGCGCTCGCCGAGGGCGCGGAGCTCTCCGCCGCACTGGCCCTGCTCGACCGCGCCGCCGCCCGGGACGTCGACGGTCGCGGCGCCGCCGTCTGCGTCGTCGTGCTCGACCCGGACACCGGCGCGTTCACCCACGCGCGCTGCGGGCACCCGGTCCCGGCCGTGCGCTCCCCCGGCGGCGCCCTGCGCCTGCTCGACGACGGGGGCACCCCGCCGCTGGGCCTCGGCGCCGCGGCGCCCCTCGTCGCCCACGACCGGCTGGAGCCCGGGGAGACGCTCCTGCTGCACACCCGCGGCCTCCTCGCACGGGCGGGCGCGCTGCCCGCCGCCCTGCCCGTGCCCGCCCCCGGCGCGCACGGCCTGCGTTCGGCGGGCCCGGCCGACGCCGTGTCCGACGCCCTGCTGGGCGCGATGCTGGCCCGCCCGCTCGACGGGGACGTCGCCCTGCTCGCCGCGCACCGCCGCCAGGCACCCGTCGAGGACATCCGGCTGGCACTGCCCGCCGACGTCGGTCTGCTGGGCGACCTGCGCGAGCGGCTCAGCGCGTGGCTCGACTCCCTGGACGTCGCCGTCGAGACGCTCACCGCGCTCCCGCTCGTCGTCACCGAGCTGGCCAGCAACGCGGTGGAGCACGCCTACGCCGGCGCCGATGCGCCCGGTGAGGTCAGGGTGAGCGTCGTGCTCGACCGCACCGGCGACGTCCGCGTGGTCGTCGAGGACGACGGGCACTGGCGCCCCGACCCGGGCCCCGACCCCGACCGGCACGCGGGCGGGCTGGGCCTCGTCGTCGTGCACGAGCTCGCCCGCACCGTCGCCATCGACACCGGGCCGTCCGGCACGCGGGTCACGGCGGTCTGCGCGGCGCGCCGCCCCGCCGTCGTCAGCCGCGGCGCCGTGCCGGCCCTGCGGATCGTCGGTGACCCGCTCACGTTGCACGACCGGCCCGGCACACCGCCGGCCGTGGTGGTGACCGGCCCGGTCGACACCGCGACCGTCGCCCAGCTGCGCGCGGCCGTGCTGCGGGTGTCGGCGGGAGGCACGCGCCCGGTGGTCGTGGACCTCACCGCCGCCACCGTCCTGTCCAGCGCCGGGGTGCGCCTGCTGCACGAGACCACCGGATTCCCGGTGCCGCCGCTCGTCGTCGCGCCGGGCGGTACGCCGTCCGGTGAGGTCCTGCGGATGACCCGGTTCACCCGTCCGACCGACACGGGAGGCCGACCCGGTGTCCGCACTTGACCCGCCCGCGAGCGGGCGTACGGTGGGGCGGTCCGCACCGTCGGCTCCGAAGGGGATGCGGAGCGCTTGGACCCCTCCACCGTTCCACTGCACACCGTCCGGGTCGGCGACCCGGACGCCGATGACGTGGTCGTGTGCGAGGTCCGCGGCGAGATCGACGTCAGCAACGTCGCCGAGCTGCACACCGGTCTCGCCGACGCGTTCGCGCGCGGGCGCGCCGTGGTCGTCGACCTGAGCCTCGTCCACTTCTTCGCCTCCGCCGGCATCCGCGCGCTGTTCGACGCCTGCGCCGACCACCTGCCCGACCGCCCGATGACCGTCGTGACCGGTCCCGGGGTGCGCACCATCCTGCGGATCTGCGGCCTGTCCTCGGTCGCGCCGTGCCTGCCCGACCGCGAGGCCGCCGCCCGCGCGTGCCGCGACGCCCTGTCCGCACTGCGCGACTGACTCCGGTTCCCGGGGCGCGCCCGCTCGGGGGGCCGCGCCGTGCACACGGTGCTACTGTCGGACCTTCCGTCGCTCCCCCTGACCCCGCGGGCGGCTCCAGCAGCGCGTTCGTGGGGGTCTCGTGGCGCAGGGGTTGCAATCGGTCGCGCAGGTGGACGGGGACGTCGGCAGGATCGAGCTGACGGGCGACCTCGACATCGCGACCGCCACCGATCTGCGGGCCGCGCTGGCCGCGCTCGTCGACGTCCCGCTCACGGTCGTCGACCTCGGCGGCGTCCTGTTCTGCGGGGCCCGCGGCATGCACGTGCTCGTCGAGGCGGCCGCCCACACCGCGGCCCGCGGCGGGCGGTTCGTGGTGGTGCACTGCCCGCCGGCGGTCAGCACGCTCGTCCGGCTGCTGCACGTGCCGTGGCGGCCGTGGCCCCTCGCGGGTGACGTGCCCGGCGAGGACGACGACCCGGGCATGGAGATCCTGCCCACCCGCACGATCGGCGTCCGCGCCGCGTCGCCCCTAGGGTGAGGGCTCCGCATCCGGCACCCGGGAGGCCCCCCGTGGCGATCGACCCGGCCGCTCTGGCCGCCAGCATCGCCCGGCTGGAACGCGCCACCGAGATCACGGGCGACGGCTCCCCCACCGGGGTGCCCGACCCCGCGGGTTTCGTCGACACCGTCGTGGCGTCGGCCGACGCGCTCTTCGCGCTGTCGGGCGTCGGGCTGATGTTTCTCGACGAGGACGACGCCCTGCGCTACGTCGCCGCCTCCGACGACGCCATCCGCGCGCTGGAGAGCGCCCAGGAGCAGCTCGGCGAGGGACCCTGCCTGGACAGCCTGGTGCTGCGCGAGGTCGTCCACACCCGAGACCTCACCACCGACGGGCGCTACCGCTCCGTCGGCGCGATCGTCGGCCCGCTGGGCGTGCGGGCCGTGCTCGGCGTGCCGGTGGAGGTCGCCGGTATCGCGGTCGGCACGCTCAACGTCTACCAGGACCGCCCCCACGACTGGCCCGACGACGAGATCCACGCGCTGCGCGCCTTCGCCCGGGTGCTGGGCAGCGCGTTCGGTGCGCTGGTGTGGGCGCGGCGCAGCGATGCCCTGACCCGCCAGCTCCAGCACGCGCTGGACAAGCGCGTCGTCGTGGAGCGGGCCATCGGGTTCCTCATGGCGCAGCGCGACATCGACGCGGTCGGCGCCTTCGACGTCCTGCGCCGGGCCGCCCGCAGCAGCCGCCGCACCGTCGGGGAGATCGCGGCCGGGGTCCTCGGCGGGGAGCAACCCGAGGTCGACGCGCCCTCCCGCACGCGCGGGGCGATGGTGCGGGAGGTCGCCGACCGTCAGGCCGGCGGGTAGGGGCTCCCGCGCAGCACCGACGCCAGGTGCGCGGCGTTGGCCGCCAGCGTCGCCGTCGTCGACGCGACGGCCTCCGGGGTCTCCTCGAGGTCCTTGTAGTCGGTGCCGCTCATGGCCTCGCCGTTCCAGTAGACGGCGCCGTTCGCCGGCACCGTGAAGCCGATGTCGTCCAGCGCCTGGAACAGGTCGCCGGTGATCTTGTGCGCGCCGTCCTCGTTCCCGACGACGACCGCGACGGCCACCTTGCCGAACGTCTCCAGCCGGCCCTCGTCGTCGGTGTAGGAGAGCTCCGCGTCGAGGCGCTCCAGGGCGCGGTTGGCCACCGAGCTCATCGATCCGACCCAGGTCGGGGTGGCCACGACGAGGATGTCGGCGGCCAGGATCCGCTCGCGGACCTGCGGCCACTCGTCGCCCTCGCCCATGTCGGCGAGCACACCCGGCTTCACGTCCCGGTCCACGAGCCGGATGGTCTCGCCGGTGACGCCGTGCTTCCCCAGCGCGTCGAGCACCTGGCCCGCGAGCAGGTCGGTGCTCGACTCCTCCGGGGAGGGCTTGAGCGTGCAGTTGAGGACGAGCGCGGTCAGCGGTACTCCGGTTGTCGTCATGATCGCGGCGTACCCGCCCGGGCCGGGGGCAACCACCGGCCCGGGCGGCGCTCGAGGGCGGTCAGCACCTGCAGGACGGCCGTGGCGGCCACCGGGCGCCAGGTCCCGGCGGCCGTCGCGGTGACCAGGACGGCGGCGGCGACCGCGGGCGGGGCGAGCAGCGCGACCGCGTCGCGGCGCCGGGCGCGCAGCCGGGCCAGCGCCGCGGGCGTGCCGCTGGCCAGGTTGACGGCCACGGCGAGCGCGTCGGGGACGCCGGCGCGGCCCCGCCCCAGCGCCCGGGCGAGCGCCAGCGCCGACCACGCCGCGAGGCTGGCGTCGTGGACACGGTCGAGGGTGCCCGGCACGGCGTCAGCCCGCCGATCCGGGGCCGCCCAGCGCGGGGCTGGCGCCGACCGCGCCCTCGGCGAGGCCGTCGAGCAGCTCGCGGGCGCCCTCGACCGAGGAGCGCGACGGCGTCCAGTCCAGGTCGGTCCGGGCGCGCGTGGTGTCCATGACCGGGGTGTTCAGCGCGACGTCGAACCAGCCCGGCGAGACGGGCACCGCCCGCGCCGTGTACAGCCCCGCGACGACCGCGCGCACCGCGCTCCGCGGCACCGGCACGGCCCGCGCCCCCAGCACGCCGGCCAATGCGTCGGCCTCCAGCGCGTCGGCCGCGATGTTGTAGGCCCCGGACGCGCGCCGCTGCAGGATCCGCACGACGGCGTCGCCCACGTCGTCCGCGTGCACGAACTGCAGGGCGAGCCCCGGTGGCACCGGGACCACGGGCAGACGCCGGTCGCGCAGGAGCCCGAGCACCGGGCGCGTCACCAGGGGCCCGAGGAACAGCGAGCGGACCTCGGTGGCGGCGGCGCGCTGCACCACCAGCGTCGGCCGGATCCGGGCGACCGCGACGCCGGGGTTCTCCCGCTCGTACTGGTCGAGCAGCCGCTCCACCTCCACCTTGTGGCGGCTGTAGGCCGAGGTGCGCTGCCCCGAGTCGGGCCACCGCTCGTCGACGGGCTCCGTCGCGCCCGGTGCGTACACCCCGAGCGAGGACGCGTAGACGATCCGGTCGACGCCCGCCGCGGTCGCGGCGCGCAGCACCGCGCGCGTCCCGCCGACGTTGGTGCGGCGCAGCTCCTGCTCGGCGCGCACCGGCTGGATCGCCCAGGCCAGGTGGACCACCGCGTCGGCGCCGCGCACCGCGGGCTCCAGGGCGTCGGCGGCGTCGGGGCCGCCGAGGTCCACGACGTGCCACTCCACCCGGTCGTAGGGCGGGACGAGCCGGGGCGGGCGCCGGCACACCCCCACGACGTGGGTGTCGGGCAGCCGGTCCGCGAGCGCGCGGAGCACTCCGGTGCCGACGTTGCCCGACGCTCCGGTGACGACGAGCCTGCCCGGTGCCGTGGGGGGTGCCATGGGGAGCGGCTACCCGTGGTGATCGCAGCCAACCGCCGCCTGCCCGCCCGTCCTCAGGTCGCGGTGTCCGCCCGGATCCGCGCGACGATCGCCGTCGTCGAGTGGTCGGAGAGGTAGCTGAGCACGTGCACCTCGCCGCCCAGGCGCTCCACCACCGGCGTCTCCGGGAGCATCTGCGCGGTGTAGTCGCCGCCCTTGGCGTAGACGTCGGGCCGGACCTGTGCGATGAGGTCGACGGGGGTGTCGGCGTCGAAGGCGGTGACGAGGTCGACGGCGTCGACGGCGCCCACCACCCCCGCGCGGTCGACCAGCGGGTTGACCGGGCGCTCGGGGCCCTTGAGCCGGGCGACGCTCTCGTCGGCGTTGAGCGCCACCACCAGGACGTCGCCGAGCGCGCGGGCCTGGCGCAGGTAGGCGACGTGGCCGCGGTGCAGGACGTCGAAGCAGCCGTTGGTGAACACGATCCGGTGCCCGGCCCGGCGGTGCTCGTCCAGCGCGCGGAGCAGGTCGCGGTGCTCGAGCACCGTGCCCCGGTCGCCCGCGGCCAGGCGCGCGGTGAGCGCGTCGGCCGAGCAGACGACCGTGCCCGGCCGGGCGACGACCACGTCCGCGGCCGACTGCGCGCAGGCCAGCGCGGCGTCCGCACCGGCGCCGGCGCAGCGCACGGCGGTCCACGCCGCGGTGAACGTGTCGCCCGCGCCGCAGGCCATCGACTCGACGGCGGGCCGCTCGGCGGGCCGGCGCCCCGGCTCGCCGGAGACCGGCAGCCGCACCGCCCCGTCGACGTCGAGGGTGAGCAGGACCTCCGCGGCCCCGGTGGCGGCGTGCAGCGCCGCGGCCCGCTCGACGCCCCACGCCGCGCGATCGCCGGTGGGCGGCGCCTCCCCGAGCAGGGCGGCGGCCTCGGCGGCGCTCGGCGTCACGACGTCGGGGTGCAGGCAGGCCCAGCGGCCCGGGTCGTGGGCGTCGACGACGAGCAGCGGCAGCCGCGACCGCAGCCGCTCCAGGCGCCGCCGCGCGCGCGGGCCCGGCGTGCCGAGCCCGTAGTCGGCCACGACGACCGCGTCGACGCCCGCCGCGACGGCCTCGCTCAGCGCGTCGGCCACGGCGAGGTCGGTGGAGCGGCGGGGCGGCCCGTCCGGCCCGGTGTCGTAGCGCGCCACCGGCTGGCCCGCCGCGAGCACGCGGTGCTTGGCGCTGGTGGCCCGCCCGAGCTCGACGACGGAGCGGTCCAGGCCCACGCCGAGGTCGAGCAGCGCGGCGCGCAGGGAACGGCCGTCGGCGTCGTCGCCGAAGACCGCGACGAGCGTGACGTCGGCGCCCAGCGCGGCCAGGTTGGCCGCGACGTTCGCGGCGCCGCCGGGCGCGGTGCTCGCCGAGTCGGGCTCCACCACCGGCACCGGGGCGTCGCGGCCGATGCGGCGCACCGGGCCGGACACCCAGCCGTCGAGCAGGGCGTCGCCCAGGACGAGCACGCGCGGCGCGCGGTCGCGGACGGTGCCGACGAGACCCGCCGGGGCGGGCGCGACGACCGGGACGCCGGAGGTCGTGCGGGGAGTGGTCGTGGGGGTCACCGGTCCTCCTCGGAACGGGTCGGGGTGGGGCCGGCGGGGTCGGCGCGGCCGGCGGCACGGACGGGGAGCACGGGGTCAGCCCGCGGGCGCGGGGGTGCGGGCGCGTCCGGCCAGGCGCAGGGCGGCCCCGGCGAGCCGGTCGGGTTCGACGTCGAGGCACTGCCGGTCGAACGGGCAGCGCAGCAGCCGGCACGGTGAGCACGGCACGGGCGCGCCGAGCAGGGCCGAGGGCGCGCCCCGGGGGCGCATGTCCCCGGTCCGCTCGGTGCCGGCATAGGCCACCGCGACCGGTGTGCCCAGCGCCGCGGCGAGGTGCATGCCGCCGGAGTTGTTCGTGATCGCGACCGACGCGCGGGCCAGCACCGCGGCGAAGGCGGGCAGCCCGGCCGGGTCCAGCGCGGTGACGTCGGGGTGCGCGGCGGTGTCGACGACGTCGCCGACCAGCGCGGCCTCGGCCGGGGTGCCGGCGACGAGCACGGGCAGCCCCGACGCGGCCACCCGGGCGGCGACCCGGCCGAACGCGGCGGCGGGGTAGCGCCGCGACGGCGCCGACGCCCCGGGGGCGAGCACGGCGAACGGGCCGTCGCCGCGGCGGTCGAGCACCTCCCCCGCGGTGCGCACGGCGGTCGGGGGCAGGGCCAGTGCGGGGGTGGCGCCCCGCGGCGGGACCCCGACCGCGCCGAGCAGGTGCAGGCCGCGGTCGACCTGGTGGGTGGTGTCGGGGGGTGGGGTCACCCAGTGCGTGGCGACGGCCCCGCCGAACTCGCGCGAGTGCACCACCCGGCGGCGGATCCCGGCCAGCAGCCCGACGTGCGCGGCGGGCCACGGCGACTGGGAGAACGAGGTCAGCACGATCATCGTGTCGTAGCAGCGGGCCCGCAGGCCCTCCACGAGGCGCCGCTCGCGAGCGGCCTCCTCGCGGGCCGGTTCCCGGCGTGGGGTGAGCTGCTGCCAGCTGGGCGACACCGTCACCACCTCGTCGACGCCGGGCAACAGCGGCCCGACCGGCGTGCCGGCGGGCGAGGCGAGCAGGTCGATCACGGCGTGCGGGGCGAACGCCCGCAGCGCCCGCACCACCGGCCCCGCCATGACGACGTCGCCCGCGTTGTCGGCGCGGACCACCAGCACCCGCCGCACGGCGTCGGGGTCGAGCGGCTGCCCGCGGTCGGCCCCGGGGTGGTGACCCGGGACCTCGGGCGGGCTCAGGGCCACGACGGCTCGGTGGCCGCGCACACCACGAGCTCGCGGACCTCGCAGCCGGGCGGGCGGGTCAGCGCGAACAGCACGGCGTCGGCGACGTTGCGGGGGTCGTTGAGCTTCGCGTCCGGGCCGGGGCGGTACTGCTCGGGACGGCCGTCGAAGAAGGCGGTGTCCATGCCGCCGGGGATCAGCGTCGTGAGGCCGACCTCGCCGGCGAGCTCCGTGGCCAGCGCCCGGCTCAGCCCGATGACCCCGAACTTCGACGCGCAGTACGCGCTCGCGTCCGACAGCGCGCGCAGCCCGAGGGTGGAGGCGACGGTGACGATCCGCCCGTGGCTCTCCCGCAGGCGGGGCAGCGCGCCGCGGATCACCGCGGCCGTGCCGAGCAGGTTGACGATGACGACCCGGTCCCACTCCTCCCCCGGCACCTCCTGCAGCGTGCCGCAGCGGTCGGTGCCCGCCGCGGTGACGACGGCGTCGAGCGTCCCGGCGCGGGCGGCGAGCTCGGCGACGGCCTGCTCGGCGGCGCGGGTGTCGGACAGGTCGACGACCGCGGTGGGCGCGTCGCCCAGTGCCGGGTGCGCGTCACCGGCGTCGACGCGGGGGTCGACGCGGTCGAGCAGCAGCGGCCGTCCGCCCGCCGCGGCGACGGCGGAGGCGACCGCGCGGCCCAGGCCCGACGCCGCGCCGGTGACCAGGACGGTGCCGGGGCCGTCGCCGCGGGTGTCGGGGGCGGGTGCGGGCCGGGTGTCGGCGGGCCGGGTGTCGGCGGGCTGGGTGTCGGCGGGCTGGGTGTCGGCGGTCATGCGTGTCCTTCCGTCGGGGGAGCGGGTGGGGTGTGGCTCAGTGGGCCACGTCGTCGGCGCCGCCGGCGACGTCGACGGCGGACCGGCGGCGCTGCCCGATCGCGCGCTCGTAGGCGTGCGCGGTCGACTCGGCGACGCGCGACCAGCCGTAGCACGACGTGGCGCGGTCGCGACCGGCCACGCCGAGGCCCTCGAGCAGGGCGGGCTGGGCGAGCATCCGGCGCAGGGCGACGGCGAGCCTGTCGGGTCGCTTCGGCGGCACGTGCACACCCGTCACGCCGTCGACGACGGTGTCGGTGAGCCCGCCGACGGCGGCGGCCACCACGGGCCGCCCCGACGCCATCGCCTCCAGCGGCACCATGCCGAACGGCTCGTACCAGGGCACGCACACGACGACGTCGGCCGAGCGCATCAGCGCGGGCACGTCGTCGCGGGCCACGGCCCCGACGAACCGGACGCGGTCGGTCACGCCCACCTGCTCGGCGACCGCGCGCAACCGCTGGATGTCGGGGTCGTCGTCCAGCTCGCCCGCGGCGGGCCCGCCGGCCACCACGAGCTCGGCGCCGGGCACGCGGCTCAGCGCCTTCACGGCCTCGTCCACGCCCTTGCGCCGCACCAGCCGCCCGATCGAGACCAGCCGCGGCACCTCCGGGTCGCACTCGGCGGCCGGGCCGTCGGGGTGGAAGCGCTCGGTGTCGACACCGCACGGCACGACCGAGATCCGGTTGCGCCGCACGCCCATCCGGACGAGCTCGAACGCCTCGTCGCTGCAGGTCGCGACGACCTGGTCCACGCGGGCGGCGACGGCCTGCTCGGCCGCGACCCGCCCTGCCGGACTGGTGTCCCCGCGACCCTGGTGGCGCCGCTTCACCACCCCGAGGGCGTGGAAGGTCTGCACCGCCGGCACGCCGACGCGCCCGGCCGCGGCGACCACGGCGAGCCCGGACATCCAGAAGTGCCCGTGCGCGACGTCGGGCGGGTCCTGCGCCCACGCCCGCTCCAGCACCGCGGCCATCGCCGGCACGTGCGGCACCAGGTGGTCCTTCGGCACGGGCGCGGCGGGCCCGGCGTCCATGTGCCGCACCGTCACGCCGGGCGCGAACGGGACCGCGGCGGGCGCGGCGGGGTCGTCGCGCCGCGTCCAGACCACCACCTCGTGGCCCTGCGCGCCCAGCGCGCGGCTCAGCTCGGCGACGTGGACGTTCTGACCGCCCGAGTCGGGACCGCCGGGCCGCGCGAGTGGGCTCGCGTGCTCGGAGACCATGTCGATGCGCATGTGCCTCACGTCCTTCCTCTCGTCACGGGCCCGCGGGCCCGCACGTGCTCCTGGTGTCGTTCGACCGTGCGGTCGAGCACCACGTCCCAGTCGGCCAGGAAGCGGTCCAGGCCGTAGCGCTGCAGTGCGTGGGCGCGGGCCGCGGCGCCGCGCCGGCGGGCCAGCTCCGGCTCCGCCACGAGCTCGCGCAGCGCTCCGGCCAGCCGCGCCGGGTCGGTGCCGCAGTACCCGGTGCCGGGTGGGACGGCCTCGACCGCCTCCGTGGTGGCCAGGGCCACCACCGGCATACCCAGGTGCATGGCCTCGACAAGCGCCAGTCCCAGGGACGTCCAGCGGATGGGGTGCAGGTACACCCGTCTGCGAGCCATCTCGGCGTGCATCAGGTCCTGCGGCAGGTCACCGATGCCCCGGATGGTCGCCGGGCGGCCGAGCGCGTCCCCCAGGCCGTCGGTGCCCATGCCGAACACGTCGAGCGGGGCCGTCTCCGACAGCCCGGGCAGCAGGTCGGTGCCGGTGACGCGCCCGCGCCGCAGCGGTTCGTTGACGACGACCGCGGCCGCGGCGAGCTCGCCGGTGTAGCGGCGGCCCGGGTCGACGATGCCGTGCTCGATCACGGTCGTGCGGGCGTCGCCCGCGTCCCAGACCAGGTCGTTGAAGTGCGTGACGTGCACGAGCGGCAGCTCGGGGCGGTCGGCCACCGGGTGCCGCGTCGTGACCGCGGGCCCCTTGGGCGTGTTGTGCTCCAGGTACACGGCGGCGACGTCGCGGCCGGGGGTGCGGCGCAGCCACGCGGCGGCGAGGTCGAGCTCCTCGGGGCGCTGGAGCACGACGAGGTCCACGGGCTCGTCGGCGAGCCGGTCGGGCGGCACCTCGACGGCGTCGGCGGGCCACTCCCACGCCGCGGGGCGGCCGCCGCCCCACGGGCCGCGCTCGGGCAGCGTCGGGAGGAGGTAGCGGTGGCGGCCCTGCACGAACGACGTCGTCCAGGAGCCGTGCACGTGCCACACGAGGATGTTCACGCGGGGATGCCTCCCTCGTCGGCGGGGACGAAGCGGTGCGGGTCGGGGTTGCGGGTGGTGAGCCGCTCGACGGCGGCGGCGACCTCGGCGGGGGTCACGCCGGCCAGGCAGGGGTGACCGGCGACGGGGCAGTCGCGGGCGCGGGAGTCGCGGCAGGCGGCACGCTGGTCGCCCAGCAGCACGTGCGGCACCCCGTGGGGGCGCCAGCGCACGGCCGGGACGACGGGGGCGAACAGCGACACGACCGGCGTCCCGACGGCGGCGGCGAGGTGGGCGGCGCCGGTGTTGCCGACGACCAGCGCCTCGGCGCCGGCGAGCACGCCCGCGAGCCCGGCGAGGTCGGTGCGGCCACCGAGGTCGAGGGCGTCGTCGCCGGCGACCTGCGCGGTGAGGTCGCACTCCCCCGGCCCTCCGGTCACGACGACCCGCCACCCGGCGGCGGCGAGCAGGCGGACGGCCTCCGCGTGGTGCCCGGCGGGCCAGCGGCGGGCGCCGACGGCGGCACCGGGGTGAACGACGACGTAGGGCGGGCCCGTCCAGCCGGCGGCCAGGCGCAGGACGGCGGGCGGCGAGGTGGTGCGGAGGGCGAGGCGCCCGTCGTCGGCGGGATCGGCGGGGAACCCGGACGCCGCCGCGATCGCCAGCGCGCGCTCGGACTCGGGGAGGTCCTCGTCGAGGTCCTCGCCCGGGCGCAGCCGGACGTCGAGCAGGGCGCCCGCGTGGTCGACCGACGCCCCACCGACGAACGGCACCCCGGCCAGGCGCAGCACGAGCGCGATCGGCAGCGGCGACTGGTGGAACGAGGTGAGGACGACGGCGGCGTCGAAGCGGCGCGCGGCGAGCGCGCCGATCAGCGCGGCCGTGCCGGCGGTCGTCACCGGCGGCGGGTCGGCCAGCACCCAGGGCGCGGCGAACTCCAGCACGTCACCGACGCCGGGGAGCAGCCGCGCGGCAGGGGCGCCCGCCGGGCCGCACAGCATCGTCACCTGCGCGTCGCGGGCGATCGCGCGCACCGCGGGCCCGGCGAGCAGGACGTCACCCGCGCCGTCGAGGCGGACCACCAGGACCCGCCTCACGCGGCGGCCCCAGGGGAATCGGGGACACCGGGGGCCTCGCCCAGCAGCGTGCGGACGGCCTCGACGAGGTCGGCGCGCACCAGGCGGGCGGCGCGGACCTCCTCGGGGCGCGTCACGGGCGTCGGCACCAGCACGCCGACGGCGCCGGCCGCCTCCGCGGCGCCCACGTCCGCGCCGATGTCACCGATCACGGCCACCCGCTCCGGCGCGACGCCGAGGCGGGACGCGGCCGACAGGACCATGCCGGGGGCGGGCTTGCGGCACCCGCAGCCGTCGTCCGGGCCGTGCGGGCAGACCTCCCACACGTCGAACGGGCCGAGCAGGTCGTCGACCCGCCGGTTGACGGCGTCGGCCTGCGCGGCGGTGAGGATCCCGCGGGCGATGCCGGACTGGTTGGTGACGACGCCGACGGGTATCCCCGCGGCACGCAGGAGGGCGACGGCGGGAGCGGCGGAGGGCACGGGGCGGACCCGGGAGGGGTCGCCGTTGTAGGGGACGTCCACGACGAGCGTGCCGTCCCGGTCGAACAGCACGGCGGCCGGGACGGCCGGGCGGTCTGCGCTGATGCTCACCGTGGAGAGGTCACCGGAGCACCCGTACCTAAACACGATCACCGCTACTACTACTCACCGTCACCACTACTACGTTCAGTAGCGGTTTCTCCTCCCGATCGCCGGGTACGGGCCGGGTTCGGGACCGACGAAGGGAGACCGCCGTGCGGATCGGGGCCGCGCCGATGTCGGCGCGCCGCAGCGCGCTCTGCGACGAGGACCTCACCGCGGCGGTGGGGGACCTCTTCACCCACGACGACCGCCTGCGGGGCATCGAGGTGAAGGGCGAGGCCGACGGCGGCGTCGTCCACCTCACCGGCGACGTCGACGACGGCGCCGACCTGGCCCGGGTGCGCGAGGTGATCGGGAGGCTCGCCGGGGTGCACGCCGTGTGGGACCGGGTGCGGGTCGGCGGGCGCGAGCCCGTGGTGCTCGACCTCGGCTGCGGCGACCAGCCGCAGTACCCGACCAACCTGGGCGTCGATCTGCGCCGCACCGGTGCGGTGGCCGTGCAGGCCGACCTCTCCCGCGCGCTGCCCTTCCGCGACGGCTGCGCCGACCGCATCTTCGCCGTCCACGTCCTGGAGCACCTGCTCGACTTCCTGGCGCTGGTCGACGAGTGCCACCGCGTGCTGCGCCCCGGAGGCGTGCTGCACGTGCTCACGCCCTGGTGGCGCCACGTCAACGCCGTGGCCGACCCGACGCACGTGCGGATGCTCGACACGCAGACGGTCAAGGGGATCTGCGCGCGGGCCGGGTCGCCGCGGCGCTGGTCACCGCTGCACGTCGGCAACGACGGCGCCACGGTGTTCGCCGACCTCACGCCCGTCGCGGCCGACCACGAGGTGCCGGCGACGCGGTCGGCGCGGTTCTTCGACTGACCTCTCCACCGAGGGTCAGGAGTCGACACGGGGAGTAGCAGTTGGCTGCGGAGCGTTTAGACCGCTCCCCAGCGGCGATCTCACCGATGTGGACACGACCGACTCTCTCGACCCCGCGCCCGACCTCGCGCCCGATCTCGAGGTGCTCGTGCCGACCTGCGACCGCCCCGTCGAGCTGGCCACGACCCTCGCCGGGCTCGCCGGTCAGGACCACCCGTTCGACGTGCTGGTGAGCGACCAGTCCTCGGGCGCCCCGTCCTTCGAGACGGCCCCGGCCCGGGCGATGCTGCGCGCGCTGCGCCGCCAGGGCCGCCGGGTCCGCACGCGGCGCCACCTCCCGCGGCGCGGGCTGGCCGAGCACCGCGCGTCGCTGGTGGAGGCGTCGCCGGCGCGGTACGTGCTGTTCCTCGACGACGACGTGTGGCTGGAGCCCGGCACCGTCGCCCGCCTGCGCGAGGCCATCGGCGAGCTGCGCTGCGGGCTCGTCGGCGCCGCGGTGCAGGGGCTGTCGCACCTGGCCGACCACCGCCCGCACGAGCTGGCCCCGTTCGAGCGGTGGGACGGGCGGCCCGAGCCGGAGCGGATCAGCCCCGACGGCCCGGAGTGGCGGCGCTGGACGCTGCACAACGCGGCCAACCCCACCCACCTCGCGGACCTGCACGTCGGCCCCGGGGAGCGGTGGGTCGCCTACAAGATCGCCTGGGTCGGCGGGTGCGTGCTCTACGACCGCCGCGCGCTCGACGCCGTCGGCGGGTTCGACTTCTGGACCGAGCTGCCCCCGGTGCACTGCGGTGAGGACGTCCTGGCGCAGCTGCGGGTCCTCGCCGGGTTCGGCGGCGCCGGGATCCTGCCCTCGGGCGCGGTGCACCTGGAGTCGCCGACGACCGTGCCCGACCGGCGCGTCGAGGCGCGGGAGGTGGTGCGCTCGTGACCGGCGTCGTCGTGGTCGGGGACCTGCTGCTCGACGAGGACGTCGACGGGCGGGCCGAGCGGCTGTGCCCGGACGCGCCCGCGCCGGTCCTGGACGTCGACGCGGAGCGCGACCGGCCCGGCGGCGCGGGGCTGGCCGCGGTGCTGCTGGCGGCGTCGGTGCCCGTGCGGCTCGTCGCCGCGCTCGACGAGGACGACGCGGCCCGGCGGCTGCGCGGGCTGCTGGCCGGGTGCGTCGAGCTCGTCGCGGGGCCCGGGACCGGCGGCACCGCGGTGAAGACGCGCCTGCGCGCCGACGGCCGGGTGCTGCTGCGCGCCGACCGCGGCGCCGGGCGCGCGGCGCCGGGGTTCGGGCGGGCGCTGGGCCCGGCCCTGCGCGGGGCGCTGCGGCCCTCCCCCAGCGGGGGCTCGGTCCTGGTCTCCGACTACGGGCGCGGGGTCGCGGCCGACCCGCGCGTGCGGGCCGCCCTGCGCGCCACCCGCCGACCGGTCGTCTGGGACCCCCACCCCCGTGGGGGCGATCCGGTGCCCGGCACGTCGGTCGTCACGCCGAACCTGTCCGAGGCGTGCGCGGTCCTCGGCGTCCCCGCCCCCGCCCCCGACGACGACGAGGCCGTGCTGCGCCTGGCCGACGCGCTGCGCGAGCGCTGGCGGGTGGGGGCGGTCGTGGTGACGCTCGGGTCGCGCGGCGCCGCCCTGCAGGGCGGCAGCGGCGGCGCCGTCGTCCCGGCTCCCCCGGCTGTCGACGGCGACCCCTGCGGCGCGGGCGACCGCTTCGCCGGTGAGCTCGCCGCGGCCCTGGGCACCGGCGCGTCCCTGCGGCGGGCCGTGGAGCGCGGGGTGACGGCCGCGTCGGCCTTCGTCGCGGCCGGGGGTGCGGGCGCGGTGCGGCGCACGGCCCGGGGGTGGGGCCAGCCCGACAGCGCCCCCTCCCGGTCGGTGCGGTCGGCCGGGGCGTAGGGCCGCGCGCCGTCAGCGGCCGGCCCGCGCCCCCACCACCGACCCCACCGCCGCCAGCACGTCTGGCACCTCGACGGCCAGCAGCGCCGGGTCGGGGTCGTCGGCGAACGGCTCGCCCCGGCGCCGGTCGGCGTCGGTCAGCACCACGTGCGGGCCGGTGGCGGGTGGACCCCACCGCTCCGGCGGGACCGGTCCGAACAGCACCACCGACGGCGTCCGGAACGCCGAGGCGAGGTGGGCGATGCCGGTGTCGCCGCTGACCACCAGCGCCGCGCCCGCCACCAGCGACGCCAGCTGGGCGAGGTCGGTGCGCCCGGCGAGGACCGCGGTGTCCGGCAGGCCGGCGAGCGCCGCGACCCGCGTCGCCGGCTCCCGCTCCTCCGCCGAGCCGGTGAGCACCACCCGGTGCCCCGCGCCGTGCAGCACCGCGGCCACCTCCGCGAACCGCTCCGCGGGCCAGCGCTTGGAGCCGTAGGCGGCGCCGGGGTGCACGACCGTGGGCGGGGTGCCGGCGGTGACGGCGGGCGGGGGCGCGAGCAGCAGGTCGTCGGGGTCGGCGGGGACGTCGAACGCCGCCAGCATCCCGCACCAGCGCTCGCGCTCGTGCCGCTCGGGGCGCGCCGGGTCGGTGACCAGCGCACGCAGGCCGAGCTCGTCGTCGCCGAGGTGACCCGAGTCGAGCTCGGCGGCGGCCAGATCGCCGCTGGCGAGGTCGGTGAGACCGAGAGGGTCCTCGCGCGGGCCGTCCCACTCCGGGCCCGGCCAGCCGGACGCGGCGTAGCCGATGCGCACCCGCGGACCGGTGGCGTCGAGCGCGCGGTGGCTCTCCGGGCCGGAGCCGTGCAGGTTGACGGCGACGTCCGGCGGCGGGCCGTCCCAGCGCAGCGCGTCGGGGGCCGGGGTCGGCAGCAGGTCGTCGACGGCGCCGGTCAGCGCGACGAGCGGGGCCAGCTCGGCGGGCGCGGCGAGCACCAGCCGGTGGTCCGGGCGCGCACGGCGCAGGCCGCGCAGCGCCGGGACGGCCACGAGCAGGTCGCCCAGGTGGAGCGCGCGCAGGACGAGCTGGACGGGTCGGTCGTCGATGGGCACCTGCGGCGGTTACCCGGGCGGGCCCCGGGTACGCGCCCGACGTGCCCGCTCCCGACCCGCTGCACGGCGTCACCCGGATCGCCGTCCTGCGCGCCAACGCCCTCGGCGACCACCTCATGGCCACCCCCGCGCTCGACGCCCTGCGCCGCACCTACCCGGACGCGCACATCGTGCTCGTCGGTGCGCGCTGGCACGCGGCGTTCCTCACCGGCCGGCCCGGCCCCGTCGACGAGGTGGCGGTGCTGCCCGAGGTCGCGGGCCTGGCCGGGCAGCCTCCGGGCGCGCCGCCGGCGTCGGAGCTCGACGGGTTCCTCGCCGGGCTGCGGGAGCGCCGGTTCGACCTCGCCCTGCAGCTGCACGGCGGCGGCGCCACCTCCAACCCGCTGGTGCGGGCGTTCGGCGCGGCCTGCGCGGTGGGGCTGCGCGCCGAGGGCGCCCCGGAGCTCGACCGCTGGGTGCCCTACCGCTACTACCAGCCCGAGGTGGAGCGGTTCCTGGAGGTCACGGCGCTGGTCGGCGCCGACGGCCCGTCCGCGACGCCGCGCCTGGCCGTCCTCGACGACGAGCACGCGCGCGCCGCGGAGCTGCTCCCCGGCGCGGGGCCGTGGATCGCGCTGCACCCCGGTGCGACCGACCCCCGGCGCCGCTGGCCCCCCGAGCGGTTCGCCGCGGTCGCCGACCGGCTCACCGACGACGGCGCGCGGCCGGTCCTCGTCGGGGCCGCGGGCGAGCAGCCCGTCGCCGCCGCCGTGCGCGCCGCCGCCCGCCGTCCCCTGCCCGACCTCACCGGCCGCACCGACCTCGGCACGCTCGCGGGGGTGCTCGCGCGCTGTGCGCTGGTGATCGCCGACGACAGCGGGCCGCTGCACCTCGCGCACGCCGTCGGGACACCGACCGTCGGCCTCTACTGGTGCGGCAATGCGATCAACGCCGCCGCCCCGCGCCGCGCCACCTCGCGCCCGCTGCTGAGCTGGACCGTGCACTGCCCCGAGTGCGGCGTCGACTGCACCCCGGCGGGCCACCCGCACCGCCCCGGCGACGGCTGCGACCACCGTCCGTCGTTCCTGGACCAGATCCCGGTCGCCGAGGTCCTCGAGGAGGCGCGGGACCTCCTGGGCATGGCGACGACGGCCGCGGGTACGTCGCGGGGATGACCGCACCCGAGAAGGACCGTCCCCTCGCCCTCGTCACCGGCGCCTCGAGCGGCATCGGCTACGAGCTGGCCAAGCTCTTCGTGGGTCACGGCTACGACCTCGTCGTCGCCGCCGAGGACGAGCGCCTGGACCGCGCCGCCGAGGTCCTCGGCCAGGCGTCCGGCGGCACCGTGACGCCCGTCCGGGCGGACCTGCGCCGGCCCGAGAGCGTGGAGACGCTGTTCGAGGCCGTGACCGCCACCGGCCGCCCGCTCGCCGCCGCCGCGCTCAACGCCGGGGTCGGCCGGGGCGGCGCGTTCGTCGAGACCGACCTCGACGACGAGCAGGAGATCATCGACCTCAACATCTCCTCCACAGTGCACCTGGCCAAGCTGGTGCTGCGCGACATGGTGGGGCGCGGCGCGGGCCGCGTGCTCGTGACGTCGTCGATCGCGTCGACGATGCCGGGCTCGTTCCAGGCCGTCTACAACGCCTCGAAGTCGTTCCTGCAGTCGTTCACCGAGGCGCTGCAGAACGAGCTGAAGGACAGCGGGGTCACGATCACCTCGCTCACGCCCGGGCCGACGGAGACCGACTTCTTCCACCGCGCCGACATGGATGACACCCGCGTGGGCGCCTCGAGCAAGGACGACCCGGCGCAGGTCGCCGAGCAGGGCTTCCAGGCCATGCTGAACGGCGACGCGAAGGTGATCGCGGGGTCGGTGTCGACGAAGGCGTCGGGGGTGGCGAACGCGGTGCTGCCGGACGCGGCGAAGGCCCAGATGCACCGGCTGATGGCGGAGCCGGGGTCAGCGGAGTCCTGAGGCGCCCGGCCCTCACCCCGCCCGGAGGACCGGGCGGGGTGAGGGCTACAGGAGCAACAGCACCACCAGCAGCACCGCGGTCAGGACCAGCGACACCAGCAGCGAGCCCAGGCAGCCCAGCCGGCTGGAGAACAGGGCGATCACGCCGCCCCCGGCCTGAGCAGCGTCTTGACCATCCCGTCCTCCTTCTTCTGGAACGTCGCGTAGGCCTGCGGCGCCTGCTCCAGCGGCAGGCGGTGGGTGGCGAAGCCGTCGACGCCCAGCGGGTCGTCGTCGGTGAGCAGCGGCAGGATGTCGGGCACCCAGCGGTGCACGTTGGCCTGGCCCATCCGCATCTGGATCTGCTTGTCGAACAGCCGCAGCATGTCCATCGGGTCGGCCGTGCCGCCGTAGACGCCCGACAGCGAGATGGTGCCGCCGCGGCGCACGATGTCGACCGCGGAGTAGAGCGCGCCGAGGCGGTCGAGCCCGGCGGTCTTCATCACCGGCGCCGCCACGGCGTCCGGGAGCAGGCCGACGAGCTGCTGCGCGATCTTCCCGGCGGGCGAGCCGTGCGCCTCCATGCCGACGGCGTCGATCACCGAGTCGGCGCCGCGCCCGTTGGTCAGGCCGCGGATCACGTCGCCGAGCTCGTTGCCGTGGGCGCGCAGGTCGACCGTGGTGGTGCCGCGGGCCCGCGCGCGCTCCAGCCGCTCGGGCACCAGGTCGATCCCAATGACGTTCTCGACGCCGCGGTACCGCGCGATCCGGGTGCACATGTCCCCGACCGGTCCGAGCCCGAGCACGGCCAGGCTGCCGCCCGCGGGCACGTCGGCGTAGGCGACGGCCTGCCACGCGGTCGGCAGCACGTCGGAGAGGTAGACGAACCGGTCGTCGGACGGGCCCTCGGGGACCTTGATCGGCAGGGTGTTGCCGAACGGGACCCGCAGGTACTCGGCCTGCCCGCCGGGCACCTGGCCGTAGAGCTTCGTGTAGCCGAACAGGGCGGCGCCGCTGCCCTGTTCGCGGACCTGGGTGGTCTCGCACTGGGAGTGCAGGCCCTGCGAGCACAGGAAGCAGGTGCCGCAGGAGACGTTGAACGGCACGACGACGCGGTCGCCGGCCCGCAGCTCGGTGACGCCCGGCCCGACCTCCTCGACGATCCCCATCGGCTCGTGCCCGAGGATGTCGCCGACGTCGAGGAACGGCCCGAGGACCTCGTAGAGGTGCAGGTCCGAGCCGCACAGGCCGGTCGAGGTGATCCGCACGATGACGTCGGTGGCGTCCTCGACGCGCGGATCGGGGACGGTGTCGACGCGGACGTCGCGCTTGCCGTGCCAGGTGACTGCTCGCATGCGTGGGGTGTCCTCCGCTGGTCGTTCGGTCGGGGTCTCGACGCAGCGGTACCCGATCGCGGGCGGCGCAACCGGTCAGGGACGCAGCTCAGGGACGCAGCTCCGCGACCACGCGGAGATCGGCGACGAGCGCGTCCAGCGCCTCGTCGCGCTGCTCGGGCGGGGTGCGCAGGATCGCCGACGGGTGCGTGGTCGGCACCAGCGTCCGGTCCTCCCACGGGCGCGGCCTCCCGCGCTCGGCGGTGATCCGGAACGCCGAGCCGAGCAGCGCCTTGCCGGCGGTTGCTCCCAGCGTGGCGACGACGGCGGGCCCGACCGCGGCCAGCTCCCCGTCGAGCCAGGGCCGGCAGGCCCGGACGTGCGTGACGCCGGGCGTCTTGTGCAGCCGCCGGTTGCCCGAGGCCTCGAACCGGAAGTGCTTGACGGCGTTGGTCACGTACACCTCGGTGCGGTCGATGCCCGCGCGCTGCAGCGCCGTGTCGAGCAGGCGCCCGGCCGGGCCGACGAACGGCGCGCCGTCGAGGTCCTCCCGGTCGCCGGGCTGCTCGCCGACGAGCATCAGCCACGCCGACGGCGGTCCGGCGCCGAACACGGTCTGCGTGGCGGGCTCGTACAGCTCGCACGCGGTGCAGCTCGCGGCGGCCTCGCGCAGCTCGTCGAGGTCACTCATCCGGGCTCCCCGCGGTACTTGCGGTAGAGCACCCACGCCAGGTCCACCAGTGCGACGAGCGCGACGACGCCGAGCAGGATCGCGAACAGCGGCAGCCCGGCGCGCAGCGCGAGCACCGCGCCGACCGCCGAGACGACGAGGCCGAACGCGGCCAGCACGGCGCGCAGGGTCAGGGCGCTGAGCGCGGGCGTCGAACCGCCGACGCCGGCGGTGGGGTCGTGGTAGCCGGGCAGGCCCTTCTCGTAGTCCGCGCGGGTGCGGCGGCGGCGCTCGGCCATCACGCGCCCCGGCCGGGGTCGGGAGCCTGGCCCAGGTGCACGAGCTTCGTCGCGGTCATCTCGTCGAGCAGCTCGGGGCCGTAGCCGAAGCCCTGACCGCTGGCACCGCGCGGGTGCGAGGCCCCGCCGGGCGCGCCGCCGAACACGTCGTTCACCTTCACCGCGCCCACCGGCAGCTCCCGCCAGGCCTCCTGCGCGTGCCCCATGTCGCGGGTGAGCACGGTGGCGGCGAGGCCGTAGGCGTCGTCGGACGCCTCGGCCAGGGCGGTCGCGAAGTCGGGCACCACCCGCACCGGCGCGACCGGCCCGAACGTCTCCTCCCGCAGCACCGCCATCCGCGGCCCGCACCCGGCGAGGACCGTCGGCGGGTAGAAGGCGCCGGGCCCCTCGGGCACCGTCCCGCCGGTGAGCACCTGCGCGCCGGCGGCGAGCGCGGCCCGTACGTGGCCGTCGACGTGGTCGCGGTGGCGCCGGTCGACCAGCGGCCCGATCCGCTCGCCCCACTCGCGCGCCCGGTCCGTGAGTGCGGCGAGGAAGGGCTCGGCGACGGCGGCGTGGACGTAGATCCGCTCGACGGACACGCAGATCTGCCCGGCGTTGGCGAACGCGCCGAGCGCGGCCTGCTCGGCGGCCCATCCCGGGTCGACGCCCTCGTCCACGACGAGCGGGTCGTTCCCTCCGTTCTCCAGCAGCGCCTTGGCCCCGCTGCGCGCGCAGGCCAGCGCGATCAGCCGGCCGGTCGCGGTGCTGCCGACGTGCGCGACGACGTCGACGGGCGCGGCGGCCAGCGCGGCCCCGGTGGTGGCGTCGCCGTCGAGGATCTGCAGGACGCCGTCGGGGAGCTGCGCGGCGAGGAGCTCGGCGAAGCGGCGCCCGGTGGCCGGGCAGCGCTCGCTCGGCTTGTGCACGACGGTGTTGCCGGTGACCAGCGCGGCGCCGAGCAGCCCGGCGGCGACGGCCACCGGGTCGTTCCACGGCGTGAGGACGACGGCCACCCCGCGCGGCTGCGGCACCATCACGTCCAGCGCGGACCAGCCGCCGTTCAGGGTCCGGCCGCCGTGCACCGGGCCGAGCTCGGCGTACTGCTCCAGGGTCCCGATACCGGCGTCGACGCCGCCGCGGGCGTCGTCCACGGGCTTGCCGGTCTCGCGGGTCGTGAGCTCGGCCAGCTCGTCGGCGACGGCCCGCACGGCGTCGGCGGCGGCCCGCAGCGCCGCCCCCCGCTCGGCGGCCGGGGTGCGCGCCCAGCCCCGGGCGGTGGCGCGGGCCCGCTCGACGGCCTCCGCGCACTCCGCCTCCGTCGTCACCCTGATCGTGCTCACGACCTCCCCGGTCCGGGGGTCGAGCACGACGAGCGGATCGGCGGGTGGGGCGGTGGTGGGGGCGGAGAGCAGTGAAGTCATCCCCCGCCAGTACCCCGAGCACGAGCACCCACACCCGCGGCGAGTCCGCCGACACCCCCGGCGAGTCTGCCAATACACCCGGCGAGTCTGCCGTCGATGCTCGGCGAGTTGTCCGGGCGGGTGCGGACGGGCCGGACCTGCCCGGACAACTCGCGGGGCGGCGGCGGCGAACTCGCCGGGCGAGAGGGGCGAACTCGCGGGGGCTAGGGGCCGGTCGTCACGTCGGCGGGCTGGGGGGTGCAGACACGGTCCTGCAGCAGGCTCAGCGCCGCCTGGGCCGTGGCGGCGCACACCTCCGCCGGCTCTCCGGGGAAGCGGTGCTCCTGCACCACCACCCCGCCCCCGTCGACGGCGGCGAGGAACACCGTGCCGGGCTCGCGGCCGTCCTGGGGGTCGGGCCCGCCCGCCCCCGTGGCGGCGACGGCCACGTCCGCGCGCAGCAGCGAGCGGACGCCCCGGGCCATCGCGACGGCCGCCGCGGCGCTGACGACCGGCCCCTCGGGCACGCCGAGCACCTCGTGCTTGACGTCGGAGCTGTAGGCGACGAGCCCGCCGCGGAACCACTGCGCGGAGCCCTGCGCGACGGCGAGCGCCTGACTGACCATGCCGCCGGTCAGCGACTCGGCGACGGCGACGGTGCGGCCTTCGTCGCGGCACCGGCTCGACACCGCGTCCGCCGCGGCGGCGCGGAGGTCCTCGGGAGATGGGGTCACCGGCGCCGCGTACCCCGGGGACGTGATCCCATGCCCGGCGAATGACCGACGACCGGTTCGGGTAGTTCCTGCTCCGTGTCCGCCACCGTCGTCGTGCTCGCGCCCTCGCCCCTGCTCACGGTCACCATCGAGGACCGCGCCGGGGAACCCGACATCCACGTCCACGCGGGGGGGCAGGGCGTCTGGCAGGCCCGCATGCTCGCCTCGCTCGGCGTGCGGGTCGTCCTCTGCGCCGGGCTCGGCGGCGAGACGGGATCGGTGCTCTTGCACCTGATCCCGCAGGAGGGCGTCGAGCTGCGGACCGTGAAGCTGAGCAGCCGCAACGGCGGCTACGTCCACGACCGCCGCGACGGCGACCGCACCGTCGTGGCCCACTCCCCCGGCGGCGCGCTCGACCGCCACGAGCACGACGCCCTCTACGAGCTCGCCCTCTCCCTGGGCCTCGAGCACGGCGCGGCGCTGCTGTCGGGCCCGCACGAGGACCGCGTCGTCCCCGCCGAGCTCTACGGCCGCCTCACAGCCGACCTGCAGTCCAACGGGTGCCGTGTGGCCGTCGACCTGTCGGGCGAGCGCCTCACCGCGGCGCTCGGGGGCGGGCCGGACCTGGTGAAGGTCAGCCACGAGGAGCTCGTCGAGGACGGGCGGGCCGAGTCCGAGGACCCCGTCGACCTCGTCACCGCCATGCGCGAGCTGCACGAGCAGGGCGCCGGGATCGTCGTCGTCTCGCGGGCGGCCGAGCCCGCCTTCGCCCTCGTCGACGGCGAGGTGCTGGCGATCCACCTGCCTCCGCTGCGCACCGCCGAGCCGAAGGGGGCGGGCGACTCCATGACCGCGGGCATGATGGCCGCGCTCGTGCAGGGCCGCTCCCCCGTCGAGGCGCTGCGCACCGGCGCGGCGTGCGGCGCGCTGAACGTGGTGCGCCAGGGGCTGGGCACCGGCAGCTCCGAGGCGGTGCAGGCCCTCGCCGACCGGATCGAGATCGTGCGGCGCAACGACGACGGGACGGAGCGCTCGTGACGCGCGTGCTGGTCACCAACGACGACGGCATCGACGCCCCCGGCATCGCCGCGCTGGCCCGCGCGGCGGTGGACGCGGGCCTCGACGTCGTCATCGCCGCGCCCGCCGAACAGTCCAGCGGCGCGAGCGCGGCGATCACCGCCGAGCGGGAGGAGGGCCGGACGCCGGTCCGCGAGGTCACCGTCGACGGCCTCGACGGCGTCCCCGCCTACGCCGTGTCGGCGCAGCCCGCGCACATCGTGCTGGCCGCGGTCGTCGGCTGGCTCGACCCGGTGCCCGACCTCGTGCTCTCCGGCATCAACCACGGCGCCAACACCGGCCGGGTCGTCCTGCACTCGGGCACGGTGGGCGCCGCGCTGACGGCGGGCGTGCACGGCGTGAAGGCGCTGGCGGTGTCGCTCGACGTCGCCCTGCACCCCGACGGCAGCGGCGGCCGGCACTGGGACAGCGCCACCTCCCTGCTGCCCGAGGTGCTGGCGCTGCTGGCCGACCTGCCCGAGGGCACGGTGCTCTCGCTCAACGCCCCCGACCGCCCGCCGTCGGAGTGCGGGCCGCTGCGGCACGCCGCGCTGGCCCCGTTCGGCGCCGTGCAGACCCGCGTCGACTCCGCCGCGAGCGACCACTGGCAGCTCCAGGAGGTCGAGGGCGACGGCACGCCCGACCCCGGCACCGACACCGCGCTGCTCGCGGCCGGGCACCCGACGCTGACCGCGCTGTCGCCGGTGGGCGAGGACGCCGGGGCGGGGCTGGCCGACCGGCTGGGCGCGCACGACGTGCGGCGCTGAGCGAGCGTTTCCGCCGGGCCACACCGGGAACGCCGACCGGGATCCCTGCCGACGACGAGAGGTGCTCCCATGACCGGCTTCCTCGGGCCCGAGGACGGCGACCCGGCCGACGACCTGTTCGCCCGCTTCCTGGGCGCGGGCGGCCCGCGGGGCGGCGTGCGCCGCGTCGACCTCACCCGGCTGCTCAGCGCCGGTGCGCGCGAGCTGCTCAGCGCCGCCGCACAGGCGGCGATGGACCGCGGCGACACCGACCTCGACGCCCTGCACCTGCTGCTCGCCGCCGCCCGCCTGCCCTCGACGCGGCAGTGGCTGGAGCGCTCGGGCATCGACCCCGCGGGCCTCGCCGAGTCCCTCGACCAGGGGCTGCGCCGCGGCGAACCGACCGGCCGCGCACCCAGCCTGACCCCGGCGGCGAAGCGCGCGCTGCTCGACGGCCACCAGGTGTCGCGCTCGCTCGGGTCGAGCTACATCGGGCCCGACCACATCCTGCTGGCCATCGCGGCGAACCAGGAGTCCGCGGCCGGGCAGCTGCTCGCGCAGGCGCGCCCCGCTGCGGGCGGGCGCCGCCCCGAGGGCCCCGTGCCGCAGCCCGGACCCGCGGCGGCGACGCCCGACCGGCCCTCGTCCACCCCGACGCTCGACCAGTTCGGCCAGGACCTCACCGCCGCCGCGCGCGGCGGCAAGCTCGACCCGGTGGTCGGGCGGGCCGACGAGATCGAGCAGACCATCGAGGTCCTGTCGCGGCGCACCAAGAACAACCCGGTGCTGATCGGCGAGGCCGGCGTCGGCAAGACCGCGGTGGTCGAGGGCATCGCCCAGCGCATCGTCGACGGCGACGTGCCCGACACCCTCGCCGGGCGCCGGGTCGTCGAGCTGCAGCTCTCCGGCGTCGTCGCCGGCACCCGCTACCGCGGCGACTTCGAGGAGCGGCTGCGGACCGTCATCGACGAGATCCGCGCCCACGGCGACGAGCTCATCGTCTTCATCGACGAGCTGCACACCATGGTCGGCGCGGGCGGGGGCGGCGGCGAGAGCGGCGGTGCGATGGACGCGGGCAACATGCTCAAGCCCGCGCTGGCCCGCGGCGAGCTGCACGTCATCGGCGCGACGACGCTCGACGAGTACCGCCGCCACATCGAGACCGACGCCGCGCTGGCCCGTCGCTTCCAGCCGGTGCTGGTGCCCGAGCCGAGCTGCGAGGACGCGATCGAGATCCTGCACGGGCTGCGCGACCGCTACGAGGCCCACCACCAGGTGCGCTACACCGAGGAGGCGCTGCGCGCGGCCGTCGAGCTGGCCGACCGCTACGTCACCGACCGGTTCCTGCCCGACAAGGCCATCGACCTCATGGACCAGGCGGGCGCGCGGGTGCGGCTGCGCACGCGCACCCCCTCGACCGACCGCCGCGGCCTGGAGCAGCGCCTCGAGCAGCTCGAGCGCGACAAGGACCAGGCCGTCGCCGACGAGCAGTACGAGCGGGCGAGCGAGCTGCGCGACCAGATCGCCGAGGTGCGGGCGCAGCTGGGCGGCGGCCCGCTCGGGGCGAGCGCGCTGGGCGCCGGTGAGGTCCCCGAGGTCGGCGTCGACGACATCGCCGATGTCGTGTCCCGCTCCACCGGCATCCCCGTCGCGCAGCTCACCGAGGCCGAGCGCGACCGCCTGCTCAAGCTGGAGGACGAGCTGCACGCGCGCGTGGTCGGGCAGGACGACGCCGTCCGCGCGGTCGCCGAGGCGATCCGCCGGTCCCGTGCGGGGCTGGGCGACGAGGACCGCCCCGTCGGCAGCTTCCTGTTCCTCGGCCCGACCGGCGTCGGCAAGACCGAGCTGGCGCGGGCGCTGGCCGCCGCGCTGTTCGGCGAGGAGGACCGGATGGTGCGCCTCGACATGAGCGAGTACGGCGAGCGGCACACCGTCGCGCGGATGGTGGGCTCCCCTCCCGGCTACGTCGGCTACGGCGAGTCCGGGCAGCTCACCGAGGCCGTACGGCGACGCCCGTACTCGGTGCTGCTGCTCGACGAGATCGAGAAGGCGCACCCGGACGTCTTCAACGTGCTGCTGCAGGTCCTCGACGACGGCCGGCTCACCGACGGCCAGGGCCGCACCGTCGACTTCCGCAACACCGTGATCGTCATGACGAGCAACGTCGGCTCGGAGCTGATCACCAATCGCGGCATGACGCTGGGCTTCGGCACCCCGCGTGGCGGCGACCCCGCCTCGCAGGAGGGCCGGGCGCTGCAGGACACGATCATGCCGCGGCTGCGCGAGGTGTTCCGGCCGGAGTTCCTCAACCGGATCGACGAGATCATCGTCTTCCGCCGCCTCGACGCCGAGCAGCTGGAGTCGATCACCGACCTGCTGCTGGAGGACACCCGGCGCCGCCTCGCGGGCCAGGACGTCACCGTGGAGTTCGGGGCCGACGCCGTGCGCCGCCTCGCCGAGATCGGCTACCAGCCCGAGTTCGGCGCGCGTCCGCTGCGCCGCACCATCCAGCGCGAGGTCGACAACCGGCTCTCCGCGCTGCTGCTGGCCGGGACGCTGACGCCGGGCTCGCACGTGCACGTCGGCGTGCGCGACGGGGAGATCGACGTCGCGGTGCGCGACGCCGCACCCGCGACCTGACGGAGGGTCAGCGGGGGGTCGGCGTGCCGCGCATCCGCAGCGGCACGCCGACCCACAGCACGGCGGTGACCAGCAGCAGCCCGCCCGTCATCGCCGCGGCGGTGGCCCGGCCGACCGCGAGGTCGAGCACGAGGAACAGCCCCGCCGACAGCGTCACGGCCAGCGCGGTGAGCCCGGCCAGCGCCATCCGGTGGCCGCACCGGACGAGCTCGCGCTTGCGCCCGCGCTGGAACAGCAGGCGGTGGGCCGCGACGGGGGCGACCAGCAGCGTCGAGGACAGCGCGGCCGCCGACAGCGTCACGACGAACACCGCGTGCTGCACGCCGTCGAGGGCGTCGAAGCGGGCGCTGAACGACAGCGTCAGCAGGAAGCCGAACAGGATCTGCACCCCGGTGAGGACGACGCGCAGCTCCTGGAGCAGCTCGGCGAAGTTGCGGTCGGCCCGCTGCAGCGGCCCCTCCGCGCGCTCCCGGGCGTTCCACGCGTCGTCGCGGCAGCCGGGCGCCCGCACCGCTCCCTCCCTGATCGACACGCCTGCTCCTTCTGCTCCCGGCGCCGGGATCCTCCCGACGGCGCAGGAGGGGGGGTACCCCCGGGGCCCCGGTCGACACCCGGTGCAGATCCGTGCAGATCCGTGCAGATCCGCGGCGATCCGCGTGATTGACCCCTGTGATCCGGGGCACTCCCCCGCGACGGACCGGGACGACCAGGAGGTACCCGATGCACGACTGGCTGTGCGAGCGCTGCGGCGACGCGATCCTTCCGCAGGCGCCGTGCCGCTGTGCGACGCCCTACGACCCTGTCGCGGTGCGGCGCCGACTGCGCGACGCCGTGCGCCTGGCCCGGTCGACCGACCGCCGGCGCGCCGCGGTGCGCCGGACCGGGCAGCGGCCGGCGGCCTGAACCCGCCCCCGCGCCGCCGGGTGGTGCACGCCTCGTCCCCGGCGGTTTCGACACGGCGCCTGCGTGGCACCTCCGGCAGGCGGCCGACCGGGCCGCGGCGGGTGGACCGGAGGACCGATGACGGCTCGACGCGCGGCGCGGCGCCCGTGACAGGCCTCGTGACGTGGCCCGTGACGGGGCCGGCCGCCGACGGGATGGTGCGTGCCCGCCTGCTCGGGACGACCGGCGCACTGCTCGTGGCGCTGGGCGCCCTGGGTGCCGGCGCGCTGCCGGTGCCGCACCCGCTGGCCGGGCTGCGCCTGCTCGGGCTGCCCGCCCGCACCGCGACGCTGTCGCTCGCCCTCGCGTGGGCGGGGGCCGCGCTGCTGGTGCTGGCGTGGCTGCAGGTGTCGCGCCGCGTACGCGCGGGCGGCCCCCTCGCGCCCGGACGGGCCGAGCTCGGCCGGACCGCGCTGCTCTGGGCGCTGCCGCTCGCGGTGGCCCCGCCCGTGTTCTCGCGCGACGTCTACAGCTACCTCGCGCAGGGTGCGGTCCTCGCGCAGGGGCTCGACCCGTACGCGCTCGGGCCCGCGCAGGCGCTGGGCATGGACGACCCGCTGGTGCGCAGCATCCCGGCGATGTGGCGCGACACGCCGTCGCCCTACGGTCCGCTGTTCCTGGCGCTGGCCCGCGGCGTCGTGCACGTGGCCGGGGACGACGTCGCGCTCGGCGTCCTCGTCCACCGCGCGCTCGCGCTCGCCGGGCTCGCGCTGGTCGTCGCCGTCCTGCCCGCGCTGGCGCGGCGCTGCGGCGTCGACCCCCGGTACGCGCTGTGGTGCGGCGCCGCGCACCCCCTGGTGCTGTTCCACCTGGTCGGCGGCGTGCACAACGACGCCCTCATGCTCGGCCTGGTGCTGGCCGGCCTGGAGCTGGGCCTGCGGGCGGGCGAGCGGCTGCTCGACCCGCGGCTGCTGGGCGGCGCGGTGCTGGTCGTCGCGGCGTCGGCGGTGAAGCTGCCCGCGCTCGTCGCGCTCGGGGTGCTGGGCGTGGCCCGGGCCCGCGGCGGCGGGTGGCGGGCCGTCGCGGCGCAGGCGGCGGTGCCGGCCGCCGTCGCGGTGGCCGGCCTGGCCGCGTGCACCGCCGTCACCGGCGTCGGCCCGGGCTGGCTGGGCGCGCTCGGCGTGCCGGGCTCGATCGACAGCCCCTTCTCCCCCACCACCGACATCGGCTACGCGGCCGGCGCGCTGGGCGTGCTCGCCGGGCTCGGTGACCACACCGCCACGGCCGTCGCGCTCGTGCGGGCGGTGGGTCTCGTCGCGGGCGTCGCCGTGGTGGGGGCGACGCTGCTCGCCGTGCACCGCGGGCGGCTCGACCCGGTCGCCGGGCTGGGGGCCTCGCTGGCGGCCGTCGTGCTGCTCGGTCCGGCCGGGCAGCCGTGGTACCTGCTCTGGGTCCTGGTCCCGCTGGTCGCGACGCCGGCGCTGCCGCGGCTGCGCCGGGCGCTGCTCGCGGTCTCGGTGCCGCTGGCGCTGGTCCTGGCCCCGACGGGCGGGCTGTTCCCGTTCCACGGGTTCCAACCGGCGCTGGCCCTCGGTGCCGCGCTGCTGATCGTCACCTGCTCCGTCTGGGGGGCCGACCGGTGGTACCGGCCGTCCGAACGCAGCATCCGCGCGGCCGGACGGGGTACCCGCCCGGCATGGACGACGACGAGGCGAAGCAGATCCGCGCCGACTTCTCCGACGCCGTGAACATGTCGGGCAAGGAGCTGCGCGAGTGGCTCGGGACCGACGACTCGAAGGCGGTCGGCGACCACAAGGACGGTGGCGAGGCCGTCGGCCACGAGATGGGCCGCCACATCGTGGAGCTGCAGGGCACGAAGGCGGGCGACCTCACCGACGACGACCTCGCGCGGATGCGCAAGGTCGTCGGGTACGTGCACCGCCACCTCGCGCAGCGCCCGAAGGGCGACGTCACGGACACGAAGTGGCGGTACTCGCTGATGAACTGGGGCCACGACCCGCTCAAGGGGTAGACCCCTGGGGGCGAGCGGCTACGTGAGCGCCCCCGCCGACGCGTCGACCGCGGGCGCGAACCTCTCGGGCACGGGCCGCTCGGGCGCGCGGCGCGCCCCGGCCCAGGCGAGCGCCGCGGTGAGGACGTCCTCGGCGATCGCGCCGGGGAGGTCGGACCCGAGCCGGCGGGCGGCGACCGAGCGCCCCCACTGCCCGAGCACCGACGACGCCAGCGCGGCCGTCAGCCCGATCGCGCCGGGCAGGACGGGGTCGACCCCCTCCCGGTGCGCGAGCGTGGCCGCCGACGCCGCCCCGAGCGCGACGCGCGGCGCGAGCCCGGGTGCGCCGGTGCGGGGCGGGACCACCGGGCTCTTGTCCAGCAGCAGCTCCGTCCCGGCCAGCGCCCCCGCCACCGCGCCCCGGCGCCCGGACGATGCGAGCGCGAGCCCCGTCATCCCCGCCGAGCTGCGCGATCCGGTGGCCGCCCCGAGCGCCGCCGCGCGCAGCAGCACCGCGGGCGGCGGGCGGCGCGTCGCGGCCTCCCGCTCGGGGATCGCCGCGACCAGCGCCGCGTGCGTCGCGAGGCCGTAGGCCAGGTGCGGCACGGCGTCGGTCGCCCACGTCGCGGCGCTCCACCGGTGCGGGTCGTCGACGCCGAGCGCGGCGATCGGCCCGTCGGTGGCGAGCATCGCGGCCGCGCCGAGCAGGGCGCCGCCGACCGGGGCGGGCAGCCACAGGCCGGCGGAGCGCAGCACCCCGCCGAGCCCGCCGACGATCACCCCGACCGCGGTCCCGCCGAGCGGGCCGAGCCCGGCCAGGCGACGGCCGCGGGCCCGCCGGCCGCCGGGCAGACGCACGCCGAGCCGGTCGGTCAGCGCCGCCGCGACCTCCTGGGGCGCCTCGCTCGCCGGCCGTGCGCGCACGGCCATGTCGAGCTGGGTCACCGCGTTGAGGACCGTCGTGCCGACGGCCCCCGCGGCCAGGCCGCGAGCGAACCCGCGCGCCGAGGACGTCACGCGTCGCCCCCGAGCTGCCCCTTCAGCTCCTTCATCACCCCGTTCGGTCCGTCCACCTCCCGCATCGGTCGCAGCGCGTCCACCAGCTCCTTGTCGGCCCCGTTGGACTCGGCGAGGTCGGCCATGGCCGCCCCGTCCATCGGGTAGTCCGCGCCCTTGAGGGCCTTCTGCACTTCGGTCACCTGGAAGCTCATGGCGGTGGCGTACCCGGGTCGCTGCGCCCTACGCCCCCCGTAGTGGCGACGCGACGCCGTCCGAATCCCCCACCGCCCCTGCTCACCGCCGCCGTCGGCCCGCTGGTCCTCATCGGCCTCGCCGCGCTCGGGGTGCTGCCGCTGACGACCGCGCTGTACGTCGCGGTCGGCGCTCTGTCGACCGCTGATCCGAGCCGCACCTCGCCGCACTGAGCCGCGCCGCTCGTCAGCGCCCGGCGAACCGCGCCGCCACCCGGTCGGCGATGCACGACCCGGCGTGCTCGTAGGTGCGTGCGGACGGCGACGCCCGCGGCGACCTGCTCGACGGTGATCGCGAAGCCGTCGACGCCGGTGTCGAGCACCGTGTGCACCGTAGTGGTCCGGCGGCGCCAGTCCTCCTGCGGGCCGTTGCCGTCGACGGACTGGACGAGGGAGGAGCTCGTCCCTCGCCGCACGACCGCGGCGCCCTCGCGGCGCTTGGCCTCGTCGAGGGAGTTCAGGGTGCCCAGGACGTCGTCGGCGCCCCAGCGGTCACGGTTCGAGCAGAGCTCCGTGCATGCGCCTTCGGCGCCCGTGAGTGGCGAACGTCGCCAGGGCCACGATCGCCACTCACGACCGTCACCGGGCGGGCGCCTCCGGCACCCGTGAGTGGCGACGAGTGCTCTGGCACTGGTTTGCGCTCACGGGCGCGGCCACGCCGAAGCGTCCACCGACGCCGCCAGCGCCGGCAGGTCGGACCACACCGTCACCAGCCCGAACCCGTCGTCGGCCCGGGCCCTCGCGTAGGAAGCGCTGGTGGCGTGCACCCCGGCCCGGGCGCCCGCGGCCTGACACGCGGCGAGGACGCGGGCGAACGCGTCGAGGACCTCGGGCTCCTCGCGGTTCTGCGCCGCCCCCAGCCCGAGGGCGACGCCGAGGTCGCCGGGACCCACGAACAGCCCGTCCAGCCCCTCGACGGCGGCGATCTCGCCGGCCCTCTCCAGCGCGCCCGCGGTCTCGACCATCGCGAACACGAGCGCCTGCTCCGCGGCGGCGACGGGGTCGGCACCGCCGAAGGCCGTGCGGATCGGGCCGTAGGAGCGGCGCCCGAGCGGGGGTAGCCGGCACGCGTCGACCAGCGCCCGCGCCGTGGCGACGTCGTCGACCATCGGCGCGATGACGCCCTGCACCCCGAGGTCGAGCACGAACCCGGCCTCGGCGGCGTCGACCGCGGTCAGCCGGACCAGCACCGCCGTCCCGTGCAGGGTGGCGGCCCGCACCGCGGCGGCGGTGGAGGCGCGGTCGAACAGGCCGTGCTGCAGGTCGAGCGTCACCGCGTCGAGGACGCCGCGCGACGCCACGACCTCGACCAGGTGCGGGTCCGGCACGGTGATCCAGCCGTTGCGGGCCGCGCGGCCGGCGGCCCAGGCGGCGCGCACGCCGGGGGCGGAGGGGGTCTGCGTCACCGGGCCACGCTAACGCCGGTCTGCGAGACTCCGCCGGACCAGTCGATCGTGAGGAGCACGGGTACATGGAGATCAGCGGAGCGTCGGCCGTCGTCACCGGGGGTGCGTCCGGGCTGGGCGCGGCCACGGCGCGCCTGCTCGCGGAGCGCGGAGCGCACGTCGTCGTCCTGGACGTGCAGGAGGAGCTGGGCAGCGCCGTCGCGGCCGAGATCGGCGGGGTGTTCGCGAAGGCCGACGTCGCCGACGAGGAGCAGGTGCGCGCCGCCGTCGAGGCCGCGTCGGAGCTGGGGCCGCTGCGCGTGCTCGTCAACAGCGCCGGCCTGGGCCGTGCCGGGCGGATCATCGGGCGGGACCTGTCGCCCATCCCGCTGGAGCAGTTCGAGTTCGTGCTGCGCGTCAACCTGGTCGGCACCTACAACTGCTCGCGCCTCGCCGCGTCGGCGATGGCCGCCACCGAGCCGCTGGCCGACGGCACCTCGCGCGGCGCGATCCTGCACACCGCCTCGGCCGCCGCGTTCGACGGCCAGATCGGGCAGACGCCGTACTCGGCGTCGAAGGGCGGCGTCGTCGGCATGACGCTACCGATGGCCCGCGACCTCGCCCGCCACGGCATCCGCGTCAACACCATCGCCCCCGGCCTGATCGACACCCCGATCTACGGCACCGGCGAGCAGGCCGAGGCGTTCAAGGCCCAGCTCGGGCAGAGCGTCGTGTACCCCAACCGGCTCGGGTCGGCCGAGGAGTACGCGTCGATGGCCGTCGAGATCCTCACCAACGACTACATGAACGGCGAGACCGTCCGCCTCGACGGCGCGATCCGGATGCCCCCGAAGTAGGTGCGGGTCGCGACGCTGAACCTCGCCTCGGGGCGCGACGCCACGGGACGATCCCTCGACGCCGCCACGCTGGAGGCGGCGCTCGACGGGGTCGGGGCCGACGTCGTCGCCGTGCAGGAGGTCGACCGCGACCAGCCCCGCTCGCACGGGGTCGACCAGCCCGCCGTCGTGGCGCGGGCGCTGGGCGCGGTCGACTGGCGCTGGGCGCCGACGGTGACGGGCACGCCCGGGCCGCAGCACACCTGGCGGGCCGCCGAGCCGCTCGCCCTGCACGGCCCCGGCGACGGCCCGGCGGGCCCGCACTACGGCGTCGCGCTGTTCTCCCGGCACCCGGTACGACGCTGGCACGTGCTCGATCTGGGCACCGGGCGCGGCCGGCTGCCGGTGCCGACGGGCCGGGAGTCCCCGCGCCTGGTCTGGGTGCCCGACGAGCCCCGCGCCGCCGTCGCCGCGGAGCTCGACGGGCTCACGGTCGTCGGCACGCACCTGTCGTTCGCCCCGGTCACCGCGGGGCGCCAGCTCGCGCGGATCCGCGACTGGGTGCGCGGGCTGCCGGGGCCGGTCGTCGTGGCGGGCGACCTCAACCTGGTGGGGCCGGTGCCCGAACTCGTCAGCGGTGGCACCCGGCTCGTGCGCACGCCGACCTTCCCGGCCCACGACCCGCGCGTGCAGCTCGACCACGTGCTCGCCCTCGGCGACCTGCGCGGCGGCGACGCCCGGGCGTGGCGACTGGTGTTCGGCGACCACCGGGCGGTGGCGGTGACGGTGCGGCCTCTGTGAAGGAGCCGCTCAGCCGGCGTCGAGGTCGCGGTGCCGCTCGCGGAGCCGGTACTTGAGGACCCGGCCGGGCGGGCGCGTTGTGCGCCTCCGGACGAGCGCTACCGGACGCCCGCCGCAGCCGGCGCAGCGGCTACTCGGGCAGGTTGTGGGCCTCGCGGTGGTAGACCTGCAGGACCCGCCGGTCGGTCACGGCGATCTCGACGTGGTTGCGGACGAGCGCACCGAGCGCTCCAGCTCGTCCAGGACCTCCTGCAGCAGCGCGGCGAGGATCGCGGCCTTGCTGTCGAAGTGCCGGTAGATCCCGGAGCCGACGATCCCGACGGCGCCGATGTCGGCCATCGCGACCCGGTGGTAGCCCGAGCGCACGATGAGCGCGCCCGCGGCCTCGAGGATGCGGGCCTTGCGGTCGGGATCCCGCCGCCCTCGCGACGGGATCCCGCTGCCCACCGGCTCCATGAGGCATCCTGCTGCACCCCGGCGGTCACGCGCCCGGCACGCCGGCGGGGATCTCGTACGGGTTGGCGTAGGCGAGCGGCTCGTCGTTGCCGGGCGTGATGGCGTCGAAGAGCCCGTCGAGGTCGGTGTCGTCGAGGACGACGTCGGCCAGGCCGTCGGCGTCGAGGGCCAGCGCGACGACGTCCGGCACGAACGGGGCGTCGCCGGGGACGTTCTCGAACAGGGCCATGTCGTCGTGGTAGTCGCCGTCGACGTCGGAGAGCACGGTGTCGATCTCGCCGTCGCCGTTGGAGTCGACCAGCGTCGTCTCCTCGTCGCCGTCACCGTCGAGGTCGACGTACTCGTAGCTCTGGTGGCCCTCGTAGGTCTCGGAGGGCTCGTAGGTCTCGGAGACCTCGTGGCTCTCGTACGACCCGGAGGTCCCGTCGCCGGAGCCGGGGTGGATGGCGCCGTCGTTGCCGGTCTCGATCAGGGGCTCGGGGGCGTAGCACTCGGACATCGGATCCTCCTGGGCTGCGGTGGCGGGGCCGGATGGCCCGTGCACCCAGGAGGACGCCCGCCACCGGGCCGGAGTTACAGCAGCTCCCCGGCTCCTCTCACGACCGGTGGACTGCCGGGTGCTCGCGCAGGCGCTCGGCCATGCGGTGCAGGTCGGCGCGCATCGTCGCGAGCTCCTCGGCCGTGAGCCCGGCGGCGTCCTCGACGTCGCACTGGACCTCGTGCGCGCGATCGCGCAGCGCGTGGCCCTCGGCGGTGCAGGTGATGTCGACGACCCGCTCGTCGACGCGCGACCGCTCCCGCGTGATCAGCCCCTCCCCCGCCAGCCGCTTGAGCAGCGGGGACAGGGTGGCGCTGTCGAGGTGCAGCCGCTCGCAGAGGTGCCCCATGGGCAGCGAGCCGTGCTCCCACAGCAGCAGGAGCACGAGGTACTGGGTGTAGGTGAGCCCCAGGCGCGCGAGCCCGTCGCGGTAGGCGCCGGTCATCGCCCGGGACGCCGTGTACAGCGCGAAGCAGAGCTGCTCGTCGAGGACGAACTCCGACCGGGGGCTGCTCGACATGACGCCACTGTACGACCGTCCAGAGTCGGCGGGCCGGTCTCGATCGTGCGCGGTCACGGCCGGTGAGCGTCCCGCGGAACGCGGGGCGCGCCGTCAGAAGGCGTACCGCACCCGGATCCACGGGGCGTGCGCGGCGATCAGGTCCTGCACCCGAGCCACGGCCTCGCGCTTGGGCGCGTTGCGGTAGCGCACGTTCCACATCCCCGACTGCGAGCGCTTGGGCTGCTGGATGTCGGGCCGCCACAGCAGGTCCTCGGCCTTGGGGTGCCAGCCGAGGTTGACCTCGTGCAGGTCGCGGTTGTGGGTGAGCATGATGATCTCCGCGGCGGCCTGCTCCTTGGCCGCGGCGCCGACCTCGTCGTCGAGGCGGGTCAGCAGCTCGGCCCAGTCGCGCTCCCAGCCCTCGCGCAGCACGATGGGCGAGAAGTTGAGGTGCACCTCGTAGCCGGCGGCGACGAAGTCGTCGATCGCGGCGATCCGCTCGGGAACCGGGCTCGTGCGGATGTCGAGGAGCTTGGCGTCGTTCTCGGGCATCAGCGAGAAGCGCACGCGGGTGCGGCCCTGCGGGTCGAGGTCGAGCAGCTCGCGGTTGACGAACTTCGTCGCGAAGCTGGCCTTGGCCGTCGGCAGCTCGCGGAAGGTGGCGACGAGGTCGGCCACGTTGTCGCTCACCAGCGCATCGACCGAGCAGTCGCTGTTCTCGCCGATGTCGTAGACCCAGGCGTGCGGGTCGACCTGGTCGGGTTCGGGCTTCACGCCCTGCCGGCGCACGTGCCCGCGCAGGTAGCGGGTGATCTTGTCGATGTTGGTGAAGACCGTGATCGGGTTGGCGTAGCCCTTGCGGCGCGGGACGTAGCAGTAGGCGCACGCCATGGCGCAGCCGTTGGACGTCGACGGCGCGATGAAGTCCGACGACCGCCCGTTGGGCCGGGCCGACAGCGACTTCTTGACGCCGAGCACGAGCGTCCCGGACTTGACGCGCACCCAGCGCTCGACGTTGCCCTCGTTGCCGTGCAGCTCGGGGATCTGCCAGTGCGAGGGGACCTCGATCACCTCGGCGCCCGGGAAGCGGGACAGGATCTGCTGCCCGCGCTCGGAGTCGCGCGCCTCGGGCTCGGCGTAGACGGTGCCGATGCGCAGCAGGCGGTCGGCGGCGGTGCTGGTGGTGGGGGTCTCGGGAGGGGTGACGGCGTCGGCCGTCGCGGGCGAACTCGACACACCTGGTCAACGGGTCGCGTCCGGACCCCATTCCGACGCAACGGGCGGGCTGGCACACAGGCCGCGGGGCCCGCACACAGGGCCGGACCTGTGTGCGAGCACCCGGCGGTGTGTGCGAGCCCCTCAGCGCAGCAGGTGCTCCTGGACCCGCACCAGGGCCGGGCCGAAGTCGGCGGGGTGCGTGTCGAGGGGGAAGGCCGTCAGCACCGCCCCGGACAGCTCCGCCAGCCCGGGCGGCACCGCGGCGCCGCGGCGGGCGACGGTGTGGGCGGCGACCACGGCCAGCGCGGCCAGGTTCGCCACCAGCGCCGCACCGGCGTCGCGCGCCCGGCGCCAGGCCAGCACCTCCGACGTCGTCGTGTCGGTGCGCCCGACCGGTCCCAGCCCGATCAGCGACGCCTGCGCCGCCGCCCGCCCCTCCTCCGCCCAGCCCGAGGAGGTCATGTCGAACATGCTGACGCGCGGCTCCGACTCCGTGGCCGCGATGCCGTCGGGCAGCAGCACCAGCCGCCCGACCTGGGCGGTGACGAGCTGACCGAGGTCGGCCCACGCGCGGGTCAGGGCGTCGAGGACGGGAGCGGCGAGCGGGTTGTGGTAGCCGCCGTTGGACAGCACGTCGCCCAGGGGCGGGCTCACGTCCGGACCGACGAACACCGGGTTGTTCGACGACGCCGACAGCGCGATCGCGGCGCACTCCTCGGCCTGGGCCTGGCAGCGGCGCAGCCACCCGAGCATCCGCGGCGCGCTGCGGAACGACACCGGCGCCTGGTACGGCAGCACCGTCCGGCCGCCACCCGCCAGCAGGTCGCGCAGCCGGGCCAGCGCCGCGGTCTGGTGCTCGTCACCCCAGAGCGCCGCGAGCCGCACGTCGTAGTGGGCGTCGGGCGAGCCGGCGGCGACGGCGGCCAGCGCCACCACCTCCTCCGCGACGGCGAGGTGCCCGCGGCCCGAGACGACGGCGTCGGCCAGCACCCCGGCCGCCACGGGCGAGCCGTTGATCAGCGCCATCCCCTCGCCGATCTCGACGTGCCCGGTGAACCGCGGCCGCAGCAGGTGGCCCAGCGCGATGATGTCGCCGGGCTCGCCGTGGCCGCGCTCGGGCACGTGCGGCAGCGGGCCGTCGAGCATCCCGACCAGCGCGAGAGCGGTCTCCGGGCGCACCGCGGCGGTGCCGTTGAGGACGTCGGCGAGCCGGGCCAGCAGCACCGCCCGCAGCACGCGGCCGGGCAGGCCGGGGCCGGTCGTGGAGGGGACCGTGACGAAGTGGCTGCCGTACTCCGCGCGCTCCTGCGGCGTGAGCAGGTGCGTGGCCCCGGTGTGGTGGCGGGTCGTGATGCCGTAGAGATGGCGCTCGCCGTGGGCGTCGACGAAGTCCAGGAACTCCCGGCGCCGCCGCCCGACGGCCTCGACCGCCGCCGCCGTGAGCTCGACCGCCTCGCCGTCGCGGGCGACGCGGCGGACCACGTCGACGGTCAGGTCGGAGCCGCGTTCCAGGAGGACCGTCACCCCCGCATCCTGCCTCCCTCCCGGCGGCGCAGGCCCCGCGCCTGCCGGCGGCGCTCGCGGGCGGCCAGTCCGCGCTGGGGCAGCGACAGCCGCCAGATCGAGCGGGTGGCCTGCCAGAACTGCCGGGGGAACGGGCCGGTCGTGTAGGGCAGGTCGTACTTCTCGCACAGGGCGCGCACCCGCACCGCGATCTCGGGGTACCGGTTGGACGGCAGGTCCGGGAACAGGTGGTGCTCGATCTGGTAGCCGAGGCTGCCCGACATCACGTGCATGAGACGACCACCGCGGAAGTTCGCCGAGCCCAGGAGCTGGCGCAGGTACCACTCGCCGCGGGTCTCGCCGTCGAGCTCCTCCTCGGCGAAGACCTCGGCGCCGTCGGGGAAGTGCCCGCAGAAGATGATCGCGTAGGACCAGACGTTGCGGACCACGTTGGCCACGGCGTTCGCGGCCGCGGTCGACAGGAAGGCGGGCCCCGTCAGTGCCGGGAACAGCACGTAGTCCTTGCTGATCTGGCGGGCCTGCTTGCGGCCGATCTCGGCGATCTTGCTGCGGAACTCCGCCGGGTCCTCGATGTGCGCCTTGACCAGGCCGTCGATGTCGAGGTCGTGCAGCGACACCCCGTACTCGAACAGCAGCATCAGCAGCACGTTGACCACCGGCTGCGTCAGGTGGTAGGGGTGCCAGGGCTGGTCGGAGCGGACGCGCAGGATCTCGTAGCCGACGTCCTTGCCGCGCCCGATGACGTTCGTGTACGTGTGGTGCAGGTAGTTGTGCGAGTGCCGCCACTGGGACGCCGGGCAGACGGTGTCCCACTCCCACGTCGACGAGTGGATCTCCGGGTCGTTCATCCAGTCCCACTGGCCGTGCATGACGTTGTGGCCGACCTCCATGTTCTCGAGGATCTTGGCCACGGCGAGCATCGCGGTCCCGGCCGCCCACAGCGGTGGCACGCGCGACCCGAGCAGCACCACCCGCGCGGCCACGTTCAGGCGCCGCTGCACGGTGATGACCCGGCGGATGTAGTCGGCGTCGGCCTGCCCGAGCGAGTCCTCGACGTCGGCGCAGACGGCGTCGAGCTCACGGCCGACCGCCTCCACGTCGGCCTCGGTGAGGTGGGCGAACTCGCGGACGTCGGCGATGGCCATGGCGGTACCTCTCTCGCGGATGTCGAGGACGGTCAGGCGTCCAGCACGCAGTCACCGGCCGCGGCCGTGACGCACGTCTGGACCTTCTCGGCGGGGGCACCGCGCCCGATGCGGTGCTCGGTGCCGTCGCGCAGGTCGCGCACCGCGCCGGAGCGCAGCGGCACGGTGCAGCTGTGGCAGATGCCCGTGCGGCAGCCGAAGGGCAGTGCGACGCCCGCGGACTCCCCCGCCTCCAGCAGGGTCGTGGCGCCGTCGACCTCCACCTCGCGCCCGGACGCGCCGAACGTGACGGTGCCACCCTCGGCCTCCCCGCCGGTGAGGTCGGCGGAGAAGCGCTCGACGTGCAGGCGCCGGGCGAGGCCGGCGTCGCCCCAGACGCGCTCCGCCTCGTCGAGCATCGCGTTGGGCCCGCAGACCCAGGCCTCGCGCTCGCGCCAGTCGGCGCAGACGGTGTCGAGCGCGGCGAGGTCGAGGCGCCCGTCGCGGCGGGTGTGCTGCTCGTGCACCCGCAGCCCGGGGTGCTCGGCACTCAGCCGGTCGATCTCCCCGCCGAAGAGCACCTCCCCCGCGTCGGGCGCGGAGTGCACCAGCACGACGTCGGGCAGCGTGCGGCGGCGCGCGAGGGTGCGCAGCATCGCCATCACGGGGGTGAGGCCGCTGCCCGCGGTGAGGAAGAGGATCCGCGGCGGGGGCGGGTCGGGCAGCACGAACTCCCCGCGCGGCGCGGCCAGCCGCACGACCGTGCCGGGGGCGACGCCGGACACCAGGTGCTGGGAGAGGAACCCCTCCGGCATCGCCTTGACCGTCACCGCCACGTGCCGCTGACGGCGTGTCGGCGGCGAGGTCAGGGAGTAGGAGCGCCAGTGGAAGCGCCCGTCGACCTCCACCGCGATGCCGATGTACTGCCCCGGCGCCGAGTCGAACGGCCACCCCCAGCCGGGCTCGATCACGAGCGTGGCCGCGTCGCCCGCCTCCGGCACCACCTCGACGATCCGCCCGCGCAGCTCCCGCGCCGACCACAGCGGGCTGATCAGCGTCAGGTAGTCGTCGGGCAGCAGCGGCGTGGTGAACCAGGCCGCCGCGGCCCGCAGCCTGCGCGCGCCGCGCGGCAACCGCGCTTCCGTGGGCACCGTCGTGCCTCCCCTGGTGTCGGCGACCCGGCGGAACGCGACATCGAATCGGTCGATCACGATGTGTCACCGAGCTGATGGCCGATGATGTCACGTGTCGCCCGGTCCGGCAGGCTCGACGCGGGCCGCTACGACGCGCGCTCGATCGTCCGTCTGGAGGTGTGCGCCGATCCGGCGAGCTCGTCGACGCCGCGCTCGTCACCGGGGCTGAAGCGCAGGCCCGCAGCGTCGTGGCCGTCGTCGCGTCGGTCGTGGAGCGCGACCGGGATGGGCACGGGGAGCCGCGTCGCCGGTGGCGGCCGACGCGGTGGAGGTGCGGGGCCCCGTGGCCCGGGTACTCTCCCCCGCGTGCGACACACGGCCTCGACGCAGACCTCCTCGACCCGGAACCCGACCCGATGAGCGGGCTCTTCGCGCTCCTCGACGACGTCGCCGCGCTCGTCCGCCTCACGGCGGCGTCGCTCGACGACATCGCGGGCGCCGCCGGGCGGGCGGGGGTCAAGGCGGCGGGGGTCGTCGTCGACGACGCGGCGGTCACCCCGCGCTACGTGCAGGGGCTGGAGCCCAAGCGCGAGCTGTCGATCATCGGGCGGATCGCCAAGGGCTCGCTGCGCAACAAGCTGCTGTTCATCCTTCCGGCCGCGCTGCTGCTGAGCCAGTTCGCGCCGTGGGCCCTCACCCCGATCCTCATGCTGGGCGGCACCTACCTCTGCTACGAGGGCGCGGAGAAGATCTGGGAGCTGGTCGCGGGGCACCACCCCTCGCCGGAGGAGACCCAGGAGGCGGCCGTCGCCGAACCCGCCGCCCACGAGAAGAAGGTCGTCTCGGGCGCCGTGCGGACCGACTTCATCCTGTCCGCGGAGATCATGGTCATCGCGCTCAACGAGGTCGCGTCCGAGGGCCTGCTCTCGCGGGCGGTCATCCTGCTGGTCGTGGCCATCGCCATCACGGTGCTCGTCTACGGCGTGGTCGCGCTCATCGTGAAGATGGACGACGCCGGCCTGGTGCTGGCGCAGCGCGACTCCCCGGCCGTGGCGGGGCTGGGCCGCGGCCTGGTCCGGGCGATGCCGATCGTGCTCTCGGTGCTGTCCACCGTGGGGATCGCGGCGATGCTCTGGGTCGGCGGGCACATCCTGCTCGTCGGCATCGACGAGCTGGGCTTTCACCCGATCTACGACTTCGTGCACCACGTCGAGGTGCTCGTGCACGACGCCACCGGCGCGCTCGGCGGGTTCCTCGGCTGGCTCACCAACACGGTCTTCTCCGCGATCCTGGGCCTGGTCGTGGGCGCGATCGTCGTCGCGGTGATGCACCTGCTGCCGAAGCGCAAGGCCGCCGCGCACTGACCCTCACCGCCCCGACCTCCACACGGCGTCGCCGGCCCCCTGCCGGCCGGTGATCGCCGCGCGTGCCGGGGCGTCGTCGTCGGACTGCACGAGGCGGGCGAGATCGGTCAGCGTCGCGCGGTCGCGGTCGTCGCGGACCTGGATCGAGAACTCGACGTCGGTGACCACCGACCGGAAGCGGTCGAGCAGCCGGGCGCCGATCTCGTCGTAGGTGCCGATGACGGCGAACAGGTCGAGGACGTCGTCGTCGATGAGGACGGGCAGCTCCTCCCACCGCTGGGCCTTGGAGAGGTGCTTCGCCTCGTCGGCGAGGTCGCCGAGGCCGAGGTGCGCGAACGCGGCGCGGTAGCCCGGGGTCGAGGCGTAGAACGCGATCCGCGCCCGTGCGTCGCGCACCTTCGGCACCAGCTCCTCCTGCGTCCGCGCCGAGGCGACCAGCGGCTTCATGCACACCCGGAAGTCGTCGAGCGGGCGCCCGGACCGGGCGGCGCCGCGCCGCACGGCGGGCAGCATGACCTCCGCGATGTAGGACGGCGTGCAGACCGGGTGCGGCCGGACGCCGT
Source organism: Pseudonocardia oceani (assembly GCF_019263585.2). Lineage (GTDB taxonomy): Bacteria > Actinomycetota > Actinomycetes > Mycobacteriales > Pseudonocardiaceae > Pseudonocardia > Pseudonocardia oceani. The sequence goes on along the minus strand of NZ_JADQDF010000001.1, from coordinate 5,963,388 downwards.
CGGCCACCTCCCCCGCGACCGCGCACATGTTCGGGTTGATCGCGGCGAGGTGGACCGGGATGTCGGGGTGCTCGATCGGCCCGGCGTCGAACAGCGGGACCATGAGGTCGAGCGTGTAGTGCTCGCCGCGGACGTCGAGCGGGGTGCCGTTCTGCCAGCAGTCCCACACCGCGCGCACGGCCTGCACGTACTCCCGCATCCACGGCCCGGGCGGAGACCACGGCACGCCGTAGCGGCGCTGGATGTGGCCCCGGACCTGCGTGCCCATCCCGAGGGTGAACCGGCCGCGCGAGAGCTTCTGCAGCGTCCAGGCCTGCATCGCCATGACGGTCGGGCTGCGCGGGAAGGCGATGGTCACGGCCGTGCCCAGGCGCAGCCGCTCGGTCGTGGTGGCCGCCAGCGCGAGCAGCGTGAACGGGTCGTCCTTCGTCTCCTCGACGACCAGCCCGCCGTACCCGACCTCCTCCAGCAGCGCGGCCCCGGCCGCGACGGAGTGGATGTCGAGCGGGACCTCGGGGGCACGCAGACCGGGGTCCACCTTGCCCAGGGGAAGCAGGGTCTCGAGACGCACGGGAACTCCTTCACGACGCTGGTCCGGCGACCTGCCGACCGTACGGGGTCGCACGTCCGGGATGCTCGTCCCGACGGCGGGGGATCGCGTGGGTGGGCGGCTGCGGGCGTGGAGCGAGGAGATGCGCCGGGTGCACCGGCGGCTGGTCGAGGCCCTGGACCTCGCCCGGGAGTCGATCGAGGACGAGCACACCGTCGACCCGCTCGCCGCGACCCCGCTGCTGTACTGCTGGGGGTTCTGCACGGCGCTCACCGGCCACCATCGCAGCGAGGACGGGGCCCTGTTCCCCCTGCTGGTCGACCGGCGTCCCGACCTCGCACCGGTCGTGGCCCAGCTGGTGCAGGACCACCACATGATCGAGCACCTGATCGGCGAGCTGCAGCGGGCCGTCGAGCAGGAGGCGTCCACCGAGGTGAAGCTGCGCCACCTCGACGGGATCGAGGCGGTCGTGCAGACCCACTTCCGCTACGAGGAGCGCCGGCTGCTCGACGTCCTGGACGCCCTGGGCGTCCTCGACGACGACGAGCTCACCGCCGCGGATCTCTTCGGCCCGATCGCCTGACCGGACCGGCCCCAGGACCTACGATCACGACGCGCGACCGTCGATTGTCGACCGTTGGCAGACCCTGGAAGGGAAGCACCCACCATGCTGACCCCCGAGATCATCGCCGCCCGTGAGCAGGTGCTCGCCGCCCACCTCGACGGCGAGAGCGCCAAGGACGTCGACGCCGTTCTCGCGACCTTCGGCGGCGAGCCCGCCTACGACCTCGTCAGCGCCGGCAAGACCGTCCGGGGCAGCGACGACGTGCGCAAGTTCCTGCAGACCTTCTTCGACTCGATGGGCCCGAACACCCACATCGGCGAGGCGTTCTACCACGCCGACGACGCGACGGCCGTCGAGGTGCTGACCGTGTTCCCCGACGGGTTCGACGGGCAGCAGACGGGCCAGGTCGTCGAGGTCCGCTCGATGGGCGTGTTCCTGTTCGACGGGGACAGGATGCACACCGAGAAGCTCTATGCCGACGTGACGCCGCTGGTGCCGTTCATGCCCTGGCTGCTCGACGACTGAGCCCGGCCGGTCGGACGACCTCGACGGCCGTGGCCCCGACCCGGGTCACGGCGTCGAGGGCGCTTTCCCGCCCGCCTCCCGCGCCTTCTTCGCGCGGTCCTCCCGGTAGCCGCGGTACCCGGCCCGCAACGACACGAGCACGACCAGCGCCAGGGTGATCCACAGCGCGTACTCGTCGATCAGCAGCACCACGTCGACCGCGTACTGCCCCACCCAGAACCCCAGGCCCGCGACGAGGCCCACGATCACCGCGGCGCCGAGCGCGTCGAACAGCAGGAACCGGACGACGCCCGTGCCCCCGAGCCCGGCCAGCGCGAACACCGCCGGAGCGGGGACGCCGGGCAGCGCCGCCGCCATGACGACCAGCGGCATCGCCCACGCGGGCCACGACCGGACCCGCGCGACGAACCGCTTCGCGACGTCGCCGGGCGCCCACAGCTCGATGACCTTCGCTCCCCACCGGCGTCCGGCCAGCCAGAACAGCCAGTCGAACTTGACCATCCCGAACACGCCCGCCACGACCACCGGCCACAGCTCGCCCTCGCCGATCCGCGCGAACGCCGCCCCGGCGCCGATCGCGGACAGGCTGCCGGTGACCGCGCTCAGCGCCACCGGGTGCGAGGCCAGCAGGAACGGCCGCACCGACAGCGTCGCCAGCATCAGCACCAGGACGCCGAGCGTCGCGAACACCAGGACCTTGTCGCCCCGCGACATCGGGTGGTCCCACGGCACGGCGTCGCGCCACGCCTGCGTGAGCTCCTCCGGCCCGGTCTTCCCCGCGCCGGTCTCCCCCGCCTCGCTCATCGTTCTCCCCCGTTCGGGCCGCGTCGGTGGCCCGGAACCGCAACCCGGCGAAGCGCTTCGGCGTCCCGTAGCCCGAGGTCGACCAGACGTGGGTCAGCGCACCGAGGACGGGGCGCAGCGGCATCACCAGCTCCCGGCCCAGCGGCCGCGCGATGTCCTGGCCGTGCACCAGGACGTCGACGAGCGGATCCCAGACCGTCGTGCAGGCGCGTCACCCACGTCATGTGGGCGGCGACGTCCTGCACCGTCCACCCCGCGCACAGCGACGCCGCCCCCCGGCGAGCCCACCGCGACGTCGCCGGTGCGGTAGACCGGAGGCACAACCCACGGGAGGAACGGCATGAACGCGTTGCAGAACATGGCGGTCGCGGTGAACGCGGTCGTCCGGCCGCTCGTCCTCTCGCCCCGCTGGGGCCGGCTGCTGGCGGGGTCGATGACGGTGGTCACCTACACCGGTCGCCGGTCGGGCCGCACCTTCACGATCCCGGTCGCCTACCGGCGCGAGGGCGACGACGTGACGATCCGGGTCGAGCTCCCGGACCGGAAGAAGTGGTGGCGCAACTTCACGGGCGAGGGCGCGCCGCTCTCGGTCCGGCTCGGGGGCGTCGAGCGGGCGGGACACGGTGTCGCCTCCCGCGCCGGGCGCCGGGCCGTCGTGGCGGTGCGCCTCGATCCGGTCTGACGCGGGTGGCCGCCCGGGCCGGTGGGTACGCCGGCACCGTGACCACCGACGACACGAACCCCCAGGACCGCACCGACGACGACCGCCGCGCCGCCGCCGACGACCAGCACGCCTCGCCGCCGTCGGCCCCGCCCGACGACCTGGCCGCCGGCGTCGAGCCGATGGCCGAGGTGCCGGGAGGCCCGCAGGTCGACGTTCCCGCCGCGCAGGGCCACCAGCCGGCGGTCGACGACGACTGACCTCCCGGGAACGCCTTGACTCCTGAGGCTAATGTCATTAGCTTTCTAGCTATAGACGTTAGCTGAGGAGTGGATGGACATGACGGAGTTCCTGGAGCGCGACGGCGGCCGGCTCGCCTACGACGTTGTCGGCGAGGGGCCGCTGGTCGTCCTGGCCCACGGCATGGGCGACAACCGGGCCGCCTTCGGCGAGATGGCGGCCGCGCTCGCGGGTGCCGGCTACCGCGTCGCGTCGGTCGATCAGCGCGGGCACGGCGCGTCGAGCACCGGCTGGGCGTCCTACACCCGCACCGACTCGGCGGCCGACCTGCTCGCCGTCGTGCGGCACCTCGGGGGCCCGGCCGTCCTCGTCGGCCACTCCTTCGCCGGCGGCGCCGTCACCATCGCCGCGGCGCAGGAGCCCGACCTGGTCACCGCCATCGTCGGCATCAGCCCGTTCACGCGCGCGCAGAAGATCGATGTGCGGGGCCTCGTCACCGACGCCCGCTACCGCACCGGCATGTCCCTGCTCGTCGGCGCGGGGCTGTTCCGCAGCGTCGGGCTGTGGATGCGCTACCTCGACCACGCCTACCCCGGCACTCGGCCCGCCGGTGTCGCCGAGCACCTCGCCGCCGTCGAGGACGACCTGCGCCGGCCCGGCCGCATGAAGGTGCTCGCCGCGATGGGCACCTCCGCGCCCACCGACGCGGGCGCTCTGCTCGGCGACGTGCGTTGCCCCACCCTGATCATCGAGGGCTCGCTGGACCCCGACTGGACCGACGCGCGCGCCGAGGGCGAGGGCGTCGTGGCGGCCATGACACCGGGACTGGGCTGCGTCGAGGTGATCGACGGGGCGGGCCACTACCCGCACGTGCAGTTCCCGGCCGAGGTGGTGGCGGCCGTCCTGTCGTTCCTCGGGGCCGACGCCCGTGGCTAGGGCGACGCTGTCCGCGGACGCGGTCGTGCAGATCGCCCTGGACCTGGTCGACGACGAGGGCGCCGCCGCGCTCACGCTGGCGGCGGTGGCCGCCCGCGCGGGCGTCGCCACGCCGTCGCTCTACAAGCACGTCCGCAACCTGGCCGAGCTGCGCTCGCTGCTGTCGGTCCGGCTTGTCGATGAGCTGACCGAGCGCATCGGCGGCGTCGTGCAGGGCCGCTCCGGCGACGAAGCGGTTCGCGCCCTGATGACGGCGTGGCGCGGGTACGTGCGGGAGCACCCGCAGCGCTACGCGGCGGCCGACCAGGCGCCCTCGCCGATCGGGGCGCAGGCCGGCGAGAGGCTGGTCGACGTCCTGGTGGCGTCCCTGCGCGCCTACGACCTCGACCCGATCCACGCGGCCCGCTGCCTGCGCGCCGCCGTGCACGGGTTCGCGGTGCTGGAGATCGAGGGCGCGTTCCAGCGCCGTGAGGACCTGGAGGAGACCTACGAGCTGCTCGTCCACATGGTCACCGCCGGACTGCGGACGCCGTGACGCCCGGGACAACGGGGGCGGCGCCCGTTGTCCCGCGAGGACAGCCCCCCGTGCGGTCCCGACGGCTAGCGTCGGGGAGAGCGCGGGCGCACCGGGCGCCCCTGGCGGAGGGGATCACCGTGGCCGGTGCTGTGGGCTTCATCGAGACCAAGGGCCTGGTCGGGGCCATCGAGGCGGCCGACGCGATGGTGAAGGCGGCCAACGTGGAGATCGAGGGCTACCGGACCCTGCGCAACGGGCAGGTCTCGATCGTCGTGCGGGGCGACGTCGGCGCCGTCAACGCCGCGGTGGACGCCGGGAAGGCGGCCGCGCTGCGCGTCGGCGAGCTGTACGCCAGCCACATCATCGCCCGCCCGCACGGCGAGACCGAGGACGTGCTCGGCCAGGCGATCACCCCGACCTCCTGAGACCTCCCCCGGTGAGGCCTCAGCCGGTCTCGTCTGTGGCGGCCCGGTTGACCTGCAGCAGCCGCAGCGCGAAGTCGGCCCGCATGCGGTCCTCGTGGCGGCTCAGGTCCAGGCCGGTGAGCTGGCGGATCCGCTCGAGCCGGTAGCGCAGCGTCTTGTGGTGGATGAACAGCCGCTCCGCCGCCACGCGCTGCGAGCAGTCGGACTCGAAGAAGACCCGCAGCGTGCGGATGAGCGCGCCGTCGTTGTCGCGGTCGTAGGCGACCAGCGGCCCGGTGACCTCGTCGATGAAGGTCTGCAGGTCGGGATCGTCACCGGTGCCCAGCAGCAGCCGCACGATGCCGAGCTCCTCGTAGAGGAAAACGTTCTGCCCGCCCAGGCGGCGCGCCGCCGACAGCGCGGTGCGGGCCTCGTTCAGCGCGCTGGGCAGCTCGATGGCGTCGTGGTGCTCCCGGCTCACGCCCCACGTGAGCCGCAGGCCGGGCTGGTGGCGGTGCACCGCCGACGAGAACGCCGTGACGAGGTCCTTGACCGCCGTGCGGTCGATGTCGGCGGCGACCGCGACGAGCAGGTCGCCGCGCAGGCTCGCCAGCGCCAGGCCGCGGCCGTCGTCGAGGGCGCGGACGGTGCGCAGGACGTCGCGCCGGACCCGGTCGGTCTGCGAGGTGTCCCAGCCCTCCTGCGCGGCGAGGTCCTCGACGTTGTCGATCTGGCCGTGCACCACGCGCAGCGCCCCGGTGAGGGTGACGCCGAGCTGCTGCGCCCGGGTGCGGGCGGCGACGCGGTGCTCGACCGGCCCCTGCAGGAGGTCCCAGAGGACCTGCTCGATCGCCTCGGACCGGGCCCGGCTCGCCGCCCGCTGGCGCAGCAGCGCCAGGGAGCAGGCCATGGCCACCTGCCCGGCGACCGCCTCCATCATCTCGGCCGACCGCCGTCCCTGGACGAGCAGGACGCGGCCGACCTGGTCGCCGTCGGCGAAAACGGGCCGGATCCACTGCTCGCGCTCGCCCGTCCGGCCCGCCGACGACGCGAGCCGCTCGGGCAGCGAGCCCACGACCTGGTAGCCCGTGTGCGAGGCGATCATCGTGCCGTCCGGCCCGTAGACGCCGACCTCGCAGTCGAACTCGGTGGCGACGGTGCGGGCGATCGCGGGCAGCCCTCCGCCCTCGATGACGGTGGACAGCAGGGTCTGCTGCAGGCGCGACGAGTGGTCGAGCACGGCCACCTGGTGCTGCAGGGCGTCGCGGGCGCGCTCGGTCTCGGCGGTGGACGCGGCCTGCTCGTCGTGCAGGCGGGCGTTGTCGATCGCGATGGTGGCGAAGTCGGCGAGCGTGACCATCCGGCGGGTGTCGTGCTCGGTGAAGATCGACCGGCGGCGCCGCCACACCTCGAGGACGCCGATGAACTCGCCCTGCAGGCGCAGCGGGACGGCCAGCGCGGAGCGGGTCTCCTCGCGCTCGGCCAGGGACATGAAGTCGTCGCTGATGGTCTCGTCGTCGAGGTAGGAGTCGACCTTGGCCGGCTCGCCGGTGAGGAACACGAGGCCGGCCACGCCCTGGCCCCGGCGCATCTGCAGCCGCGCGGTCTCCGCGACGCGGTTGCCCACGCACGACCGCATCCGCACGACGTCGCCCTCGCGCAGCATCACGCCGCAGATGTCGGCGTCGAGCAGCCCCAGCGTGCGCTCGGCGATCGAGAGCAGCAGCCGGTCGACGTCGCGCACCGACAGGAGCTGGCGCACGACGTCGCGGACGACCCCGGCCTCGGCGCCGGCCGCCTCGATCTCGGCCGCGGTCGTCTGCCGGCCCAGCAGCAGCGACAGCCACGCGCAGGCCTGCCGCAGCAGGCTCTTCCACTCCGGGTCCCACCGGACGGCCGGGTCCCAGCAGATCGCGACCGACCCGTCGTCGACGGCGAGCACGCCCAGGCGGTCGCGGCAGCTGCCGGCCGTCGGACCGGTCTGGGGCAGGCCGGCGACCCCGGTGCCGGACCCGGCCAGCGCGGTCCACCGCTCGCCCGTCCACGCCGCGACGGTGACGGGCGTGCCGGTGAGCAGCGACGCCCGGCCGGCGAGCTGCCCGGCGGCCTCGGCGACGTCGGAGGGCAGGGTCTGCAGCAGGGACGCGATGCTCTCGCGCTCGGCGCTCAGATCCAGCACGGGCCGGTGCTCGGTCGCAGTCATCTACCCCACCTCCGCCGGGCTCAGAGCGCGATCAGCGACTTGAGCGTACGTCGCTCGGCCATCCGCCGGTACGCATCCGGGGCGTCGTCGAGCGCGACCGTCTCGGAGGCGACGACGGTCGGGTCGACGGCGCCGGAGCGCACGAGGGCAAGCAGTGCGTCGCCGTCGCGCATGACGTCGCCGATGGCGAACCGCAGCGTCAGCTCGTCGGCGAACGCTCGCGCGACCGGCAGCGCCCAGGTCGGGTCGGCGTGCACCCCCACCGAGACGACGGTGCCGCGCCGCCGGACCAGCCCGAACGCGGCGTCGAGCCCGCGCGGGCCGCCGATCGCGTCGATCACCGCGTCGGCGCCGCGGCCGTCGGTCACCTGCTCGACCAGCGCGCGTGCCCCGTCGGGGTCGGTGCCCAGCGCGCCCTCGCGCGCGGCGAGCGCCCGTCGGCCGTCGACCGGTTCGACGACCACCACGACCCCGGCGCCGCAGGCCTGCGCAGCCAGGCTCGTGAGCTGGCCGACCGGGCCGCCGCCCAGCACGGCGACGGTGTCGCCGGGGCGCAGGCCGCAGCGCCGCACGGCGGCGTAGCCGGTGGCGAGGGTATCGCCGAGGAACACCGCGGCGTCCAGGTCGACGTCGGCGGGCACCGGACGCAGGACCGTGTCGGCGAACGGGACGCGCACCAGCTCCGCCTGGGCGCCGGCCAGGGCCGGGCCGAACGCGGCACCGGTGCCGAAGAACCGCCGTTGCGCGCACTCCCAGTGGTCGCCCCGCCGGCACCACCAGCAGGTGCCGCAGGCGGTGAAGTCGGCACCCGCCACGCGGTCACCGACCCGGTGGCCCACCACCGCCGGCCCGACCTCGACGACCTCACCCGCGAACTCGTGCCCGAGCACCGTGCCCCGCGGCACGTGCTCCGCGTGGGTGACGGTGTGCAGGTCGGTGCCGCAGACCGCGGCCCGCCGGACCCGGACGACGGCGTCGGTGGGGTCGGCCACCGCCGCGTCGGTCACCGACTCGACGCTGACCCGCCCGTCGCCGGCGAAGACGACGGCCCTCACCGCGCTGCCGCTCTCACGCCGCGTCCCCGGCCGGCCGGCCGACGCGCTCGCGGATCCGCTCGGCGGCCTCGTGCAGCGCCGAGAGCTCGTCGGGGAGCAGGTCCAGCTCGACGATCTCCCGGACGCCGCCGCGGCCCAGCCGCGCGGGCAGTCCGACGTAGACGTCGCGGATGCCGTAGGTGCCGTCGGCCAGCACCGCGGCGGGCATCACCTCGCCGCTGTCGGCCGCCATCGCCAGCACCATCCGCGCCGCCGACGTGCCGGGCGCCAGGAACGCGCTGCCCGACCTCAACAGCCCCACGACCTCCGCCCCCGATCCGCGGGCGCGGTCGACGACGGCGTCGACACCGGGGCCCAGCGGGCGGCCGTCGGCGCTGGCCCGGGACAGCGGGATGACCATCTCCTCGCCGTGGCTGCCCAGCGCCCACGCCTCGACCCGGTCGGCGCGGACGCTGCCGTCGAGCGCCGCCAGGGCCTGGAAGCGGGCGGTGTCCAGGACGCCGGCCATCCCCAGCACGCGCTCCGGGGGGAAGCCCGACGCCCGCCAGGCGTGCTGGGTCATCTCGTCGAGCGGGTTGGTGACCACGACGACCACCGCGTGCGGCGAGGTGACCGCTACACGCGCGGCGACGTCACCCACGATCGCCGCGTTCGTGCTGGTCAGGTCCGAGCGGCTCATCCCCGGCTGCCGGGCCTTCCCGGCGGTGATGACGACGTAGTCGGCCGGCCCGGCCGCCTCGACCGTGCCCGCGCCGCGTACGCGGGTGGCGAACCCGCACAGCGCGGCGGTGTGGGTGAGGTCCAGCGCGACGCCCGCGGCCCGGCCCTCGTCGATGTCGACCAGGACCACCTCGGCGAACACGTCGGCCTCGGCCAGGCGCATCCCGGTGATCGTCCCGACGTTGCCCGCCCCGACCACGACGACCCGTCCGGTCGTTCCCCGGGCGGGGCCGGCCCCGCCCGGGCGGACCGCGGGCGGCAGCGGCGCACCGCGCCGGAACAGCGCGCCCGACGGTGGGCGCACCGGGGGCGGGGCCGCCTCCACGCGGACCCGCGCGGCCGCGGGGGCGGGCCGGGCGACAGGGGACGCCGGTACCGGGGACGACGGGTACGGCGTGGCGCGGTCCCCCGCCACCGCGGCGGCGGCGCCCGGGGTGGCGACCACGATCTCGACCCCCGCCTCACGGGCCCGCTCCCGCGCCAGCGGGGTGACGATGTCGCGGGCGCCGACCTGCAGGACGCCGCGTGCCGCGGCCGCGTCGACGTCGGCGGCCCCCACGACCGTCATCTCGCCGCCTCGCGCCCGTGCATCCCCTCCAGCGCGGCGACGGCGGCGTCGCGGGCGGTCTGCACCTCGCTCTCGGTGCCGGAGAGGAACATCCGCCCGAACCGGCCGACGGCGCGGAGCTCGATCACGGTGATGTTCGCGGCCTTCTCGGCCTCGTTGGCGGCGACGGCGATGTAGGCGGCCGGGGCCACCTCCATGACGAACAGGCTCTGGCCCGGCATCATCATCGAGCCCTTGCGCCACTTGTTGAGCAGCTGCGCCTGGTAGGCGTGCACGTTCGTGATGAACTGCGTCGACGCGATCACCGGCTTGAGGCGGTCGGCCTCGGTCAGCCCCATCTCGTCGAGCACGGCCTGGCCGGAGGCCAGCACCTCGGCCTGCTGCTCGGAGTGGATCTCCAGCAGGCCGAACTCGCGCTCGATGATCTGCAGCGCCGGCCGCACGCCGGCGGCCTTGAGCGCGATGTCGGCCGCGCGGAACACCTCGTTGCCGGGGGCCATCTCGATGTAGAGCTCCGCCATCCCGGCGAGCGGGACGTCGCCGGGGCTGGTGGCGGCGATGTGCGCCGCGCACTGCGGCTGCATGCGGTCGACGAAGGCGTAGGTGCGCAGTGTCGGGGTGGCCCGGGGCGCGCTCACGCCGCCGACCTCGCGATGCCGATCGGGGTGATGAGCAGGGCGTGGGGATAGGTCACGACGGTGCGCTCCAGGTACTCGGCCAGCACGTCTCCCGCGCCGGTGATCATCAGTGCGCCGCCGGCGAGGTGCAGCGGCAGCTCCTCGGCGTCGCGGGTCATGGCGCGCACGGACTCGGCGATCCGCTGCAGCCCGGGGACGAGGACGGGGAGGGAGTCCCGCTGGTGCTCGCGCTTGTGCACCTCGGCGTCCTCGACGGACAGGCCCAGTGCTCCGGCCAGCACGAGGTCGAGGTGGTGCCCGCCGCCCGCACGGTCGTCGAGGGCGTCGAGCCGGCCGCCGCGGAACACGCCGACCCCGGTCGAGCCGCCGCCGACGTCGACGACCACGCCGTCGACGACCTCGAGCGTCCGCTGTGCCGCGGTGACCTCGTCGACCAGCACGACGTCGGTGAACCCCGCCGACTCGCAGACGTAGGTGCAGGCCCGGGCGTCCTTCACGGGGATGCACGGCGGGTACGCCGTGGCCGCCGACGCCAGCGTGACGCCGAGCGCCTCCTCGGCGCGGGTCCGCAGCAGCCGCACGGTGGCGGTGGCCCGCGCGAAGTCGACGACCACGCCGTCGCGCAGCGCACCCGAGGGGTGGCTGTCGACCCACACGGGCCGGCCGTCGCCGTCGAGCACCACCAGCACGCAGCTGGCCGTGCCCAGATCGACGCCCACCCGCAGCGGTCCGGCCGGCGGCCCGTCCGGGGCCGCGCCGACGAGCCCGGCGGCGCTCTCCAGCAGGCGCCGCGGGTCTCCCCCGTCGCTCACAGCTCGACCGGGTCGTACACGGTCCGCCAGGGGCGCACCTCGTGGGCGATCCGCTTGATGTTGATCAGGTGCAGCGGTGTGACGTTGTCCGAGCAGATCGAGCCGCTCCACGTGCCGGTGCCGAGCTGGAAGGACGGGTCGACGTCGGTCGAGTAACCCATGCCGCCGAACAGCGCCGGAGTGTTGATCACGATGCGGCCGGCGGGCAGCGCCCCGAACGGGGCGATCTCCTCGGGGTCGGCGGCGTGGACCGCGCAGGTGTGGCCCTCGCCGTCGAGCGCGAGGATCTCCCGGCACCGCGTCCAGCCCGCGACGGCGTCCCGGACCCGGTAGACCGAGAGCACCGGCCCGAGGATCTCGCGCGACAGCGGGGTGTCGACACCGACCGAGTCGAGCTCCGCGGCCAGGACCCGGGTGGTCGTGGGCACCGCGAACCCGGCGAGCTCGGCCAGCCGGACGGCGGTCTGGCCGACCGACGCGGGCCGCAGCGCCCCGCGCTCGTCGAACAGGACCCGCACCAGGCGCTCCTGCTGGGCCGCGTTGAGCCAGTACGCCCCGCGCTCCTCGAAGGCGGCCAGGAACGCCGGGGCCACCGCGTCGGCGACGACGACCGACTGCTCGGCGACGCAGGCCGTGCCGTTGTCGAACGACTTGGAGGTGATGATCATCTCGGCGGCCTCGGCCGCGTCCGGGACGCTGACCCCGACGTAGGCCGGGACGTTGCCCGCACCGACGGCGATGGTCGGTTTGCCGCTGGAGTAGGCGGCCCGCACCATGCCCGGCCCGCCGGTGGCCATCACCAGCGCGATCTCCGGCCGGCGCATGAGCTCCTGCGTCGCGGGCAGCGTCGGGTTCTCGATGCACGAGACCAGCCCCTCGGGGGCGCCCGCGGCGACCGCGGCCTCGGCCATGACCTCCGCGGTCCGCAGCGTGCACCGCGCGGCGCGCGGGTGCGGGGCGTGCACGATCGCGTTGCCCGACTTCACCGCCGCGAGGCTCTTGAACAGCGTGGTCGACGTCGGGTTGGTGACCGGGATGATCCCCGCGATCACCCCCATCGGCGTGCCGACGGCCGTCACGCGGGCCTGCTCGTCGACCCACAGCACACCGACGGCGCGGCGCTCGAGCATCCACTTCGCGACGAAGCCGGTGTTGAAGCGGTTCTTGTGGACCTTGTGCTCGTAGACGCCGTACCCGGTCTCGTCGACGGCGAGGCGGGCGAGCTCCTCGGCGGCCTTCGTACCGGCCACCGCCATCGCGCGCACGATGCGGTCGAGGGTCGCCTGGTCGGCGCCCTCCAGCTCGTCGAACGCCCGGCGGGCCGCGCGGGCCTTGGCCCGGACGTCGGCCAGGCCGGCCAGGTCGGCATCCAGGGATGCGGTCATCTCCACACCTCAGCGACTCGGTCGGACGGGACGGGGACCGGTCGTCACGCCTTCGGGCGGGTCAGGATCGCGAGGATGCCCTCGGTCTCGTCGTGCGGGCGCGGGATCACGTGCACGGAGACGACCTCGCCCGCCTTGGCGGCGGCGACGGCGCCCGCGTCGGTCGCGGCCTTCACCGCGCCGACGTCGCCGCGCACCATCACCGTGACGAGGCCGCCGCCGATCTCGCGGTGCCCGACGATCTGGACGTTGGCCGCCTTCACCATCGCGTCGGCCGCCTCGATCGCGCCCACCAGGCCCTTCGTCTCGATCAGGCCGAGCGCCCCGCGCATCGCGGGAGCTCCGGTGCCACCGGTCGGTGTCGCCATGACGTCCTCCATGTGTGTCGGTTGCTCAGGTGTTGCGGTAGGTGACGGTCCCGGCCCGGACCACCGTGTCGGCGATCGCCACCACGGCCCGGTCGGTCGGGGCGTCGGCGCCGGCGGCGACCCGCGCCGCGCCGCCCGAGGCGACGAGGACGACCTCGCCCACGCCGGCCCCGACGAGGTCGACGGCGACGTAGTCGGCGCCGGTGGTCCGCTCCGGGTCGGCGCCGGTGACGTCGGCCAGCAGGAGGAGGGTGAAGCGGTCGAGTCCCGGCTGCTTCACCGTCGAGACGACCTGCCCCAGCACCGTGGCCAGCTGCATGGCGCGGTCACCTCCGTCGGTGGCGGCGTCGGGGGGACCGCGTCGCCGGTGGCCGGACAGTAGGTCGGGCGATCGGCGCCTGGCCCTATCCCGGCGGGACAAGGTCGCGCGGACCCGTTGTCCCCGGCCGCACTGGATCGGCCCCACCCGACCGGCCAGTCTGGTCCGGACGGCGGGCGCACCGGGCGCGCCCGCCCCCGACGTGAGGAGGGTTCACCGGTGATCCGTCCCGAGGACGCGCAGTTCCACCCCCCGACCAGCGACGACCCCCTGTGGGCCGAGACCAACTACTTCGGTCTGTACGCGGGTCAGGACACCGCCACGCCGATGAACATCGGGGTGTACGGCCTGTTCCGCGAGCCGCTCGGCGTCGTCGGGTCGACGGTGTCGGTGAACAGCCGCCGCGTGACGATGCCGTGGGCGGCCGACTACTGGGACTCCTGGGAGCACCTGGCGGTGCCCCGGCCGTCGAACCTGCTCGACTACCGGCTGGCGAACGGGCTCGCGGTGGTCTGCAGCGAGCCCAACCGCGTCTGGGACGTCGACTACTCCGACCCCGCCGCGGGGCTGGAACTGCACTTCCGCTTCACCGGCCTGTCGGTGCCCTACGACATCAACGACCCGCAGCAGGACCCGATGGCCGCCGACAAGGACATGGACCTCACGTGGGGCCACGCCTACGCCGGCCACTTCGACCTCACGGGGCGGGTCGAGGGCGAGATCAGCCTGCGCGGTACCACCACGCCGATCGACTGCGTCTCCACCATGGACCACAGCTGGGGCGTCCGGGCCGAGCGCCAGACCTCGCGGCTGAGCTGGCTGCACGCGCACTTCTCGGAGGACTTCGCCGTGCACGCGCTGTTCGACTTCACGACCGACGCCGGACCGGACGCGCCGTCGACGCTGACGATGACCCACGGGTACGTGCTCGACCACGGCGAGCTGCACGGGCTCAAGGCCGGCGGTGGCACCACCTCGCGCACCGGCTTCTACCCCGAGGCGATCCAGCTCTCGCTGACCGACTCCTCGGACCGGACGTGGGAGCTCGAGGGCACCGCGCTCACCACCTTCCCGTGGCAGGCGTGGCCGGGCACCGTCGGGCACAACGCGCTGCACCGCTGGACGTGCGGCGACCTCACCGGCTACGGCGAGTGCATGGACTTCATCGGGCTCGGTGAGCTGGGCGCGGCCTACCACCGGGTCCACGGCACCGGGTGACGCGGTGAGCCCCCCGCTCCCGCCGGTCCGCGCGGTGATCTTCGACCTGGACGGCACCCTGGTCCAGACCCGCATCGCCTCGTGGGAGATCTTCGAGCAGATCAGCAGGCGGTTCGAGCTGGGCGTCGACCGGCCGGAGCAGTACTTCGACCTCTTCCGCGGCAACGTCTTCGAGTCGATCCGCGCGCTGTGCCGCGACGACGCGCACGCCGCGCGGGCCAAGGACGCGTTCCTCACACTGCTGCGCGAGGAGTACACGCCACCGCTGGTGCCGGGGGTGACCGACGTCGTGCGGCGGCTGGCGGGCGACTGCACGCTCGCGGTGATGTCGTCCAACGCGATGCAGGTGCTGCGCCGCGTGCTGGTGGGCAACGACCTCGCGTTCTGCTTCGCCCACGTCTTCGGCGGCGACGTGGCGCCGGACAAGCGGGCCGCCATCGGGGCGTTCCTGGCCGACTCGGGGAGCGGCTTCGGCCGCCGCTGCGCGGCCGACTACGACGAGGGCGGGCGGCGGCCCGCCCCCGACCCGTCCAGCACGGTGCTGGTCACCGACACCGCGGGGGACGTCCGCGACGCGCTGGCCGCGGGCATCCGCGTCGTCGGCGTCGCCTGGGGCATGCACTCGGTGGAGGAGCTGACGGCGGCGGGCGCCGAGTTCGTCGCCCTGTGGCCGCAGGAGATCGCCGCGCACCTGCTGGGTGACGCCGCGGCCCGGCCGCCGCAGGGGGCGTGCGCCGTGCCCGCCCCGGTCACGGCACCCGCCCCGGTGTCCGGCGACGACGGCACCGCGGCCGAGCAGGTCCGCGTCGCGGCCGCGGTGCGCCGGGCCCGGCGCACCGGCGCACCCGCGCCGGCCGCTCGCCCGGCGCTGCCGGCCCTGCCGCTGCATCCCCCGCCGGTGGCCGGCGGACCGTCGGCGTCCGGGGAGCTGCTCGACGCCGTGCGCCGGGTGTGCCGCCGTGGCTGAACCGCACCACACCGTCGAGGGCGCGTTCAACTTCCGCGACCTCGGCGGCCTGCGCACCCCCACCGGCGCGGTGGTCCGGCCGGGCGTCCTGTTCCGCAGCGACACCCTGCAGGCGCTGAGCCCCGCCGATGTGGCCTACCTCGTCGACGAGCTGGCCCTGGAGCTGGTCGTCGACCTGCGGATCGGCCCCGAGGCCGTGACGGAGGGCCGGGGCCCGCTGGCGGCGGCACCCGTCAGCTACCTCAACGCCCCGCTGCGCGACCTGCCCGTGTCCGACCTGCCCCCGGCCGAGCAGGGCCTGCACTTCTCCCTGGAGCACCTCGCGTCGCCGACCTCGCCGCTGGCCACCGTGGTCCGGGTCGTCAGCGCGCTGGCCGGGCGCCCGGTCCTCGTGCACTGCGCCGCGGGGAAGGACCGCACCGGTCTCGTCACCGCGATCCTGCTGCGGCTGCTCGGCGTCGACGACGAGGAGATCGTCGCCGACTACCTGCGCACGGAGCAGAACATGCCGCGCGTGATCGAGCGGTTCCGCGGCTGGGCGCGCTACCGCGACCACATGGCGGCGGTGCCCGCCGAGGTCTACCAGGCCCAGGTGCACACGATCCGCGGCTTCCTCGACGGCCTCGACCGCCTGCACGGCGGCGCGGAGGCCTGGTCGCGCTCGCGCGGCATCGACGAAGGCGTCCTGCAGCGCCTGCGCGCGGGCCTGCTGGTCCGACCGTTCTGACCGTCCCTGAAAGCCTGATCGTCCCTGAAAGCCACCGGACGCCCCGGCAGAGAGCCGGGGCGTCCGTCGATCACACCCCGAGGGCCGCCCGGCCCAGCGCGAGGACGAGCGGGCGGGTCTCCGCGGCGTCGACCGCGAAACGGCGGAACCCCATCGCGTGCAGCTGCGCGGCGGCCTCCTGGGAGACCTCGCCGGACAGGCGCAGCCCGACCCGGCACCGCGGCACCGACGAGGCCGCACCCGCGACGCCCGCGAGCAGCACCTCCACCGACGGGTCGATCGTGGTGCGCGGGTCGCACGACAGCATCCCCTGCGCCAGGTACCCGTCGAGCGGTTCGGCCGTGAGCAGCTGGCGCGCGGGCAGCCCGAACACCGCCGCCTGCACCGCCCGCACCTCGAGCCACAGGACGTCACCGGCCTCGGCCACGGCGCCAGCGGCGAGCGCCCCGCGCGGGCTGGTCAGGTAGGCGCCCACGCCGATCCCCGTGCCCTGACCGAGGACGCGCAGCGCCCGGGCCTCGGCGGGATCGGACACGTGGCGCACCGCCAGGTGCACCGCCGCCCGTCCGCCGGAGTCCTCCACCGCGCGGGCCAGCCCGGCCAGCTGCGCCTCGATCAGCGCCGGGCGGCCCAGCGGCACGGACAGCTCCGGGTGCCGGGTCGTCACGGCGGTCTGCTGCAGCAGCTCGCGGGCCTCGTCGGCGACCAGGTCGATCGCCCGCACACCCACCTCGCCGTCGCCCGCCGCACGCAGGAGAGGGGTGAACTCCTGCGCGACGAGGTCGGCGATGCGGTCGACACCGCCGGTCGCGCCGTCCCCGAGCAGGCTCTGCACCAGGCCGTCGAGGTGGCCGGTGGCCGCGAGCACGTCGTCGACGGCGGTGACGAGGCCGGACGCCCCCGCCTGCACCGCCGCGGCGACGTCCGCCGGCAGGGTCACGCGGCTCAGGACCTCGCAGCCGCTCGCCCCGGCCGCCAGGCCCAGCAGCGCACCTAGCGCGGCCGTCGCCGCGACCGGGGTCGAGGTCGTGAAGCCACCGGCGAACAGCTCGCCCGAGGCCCCGTCGAGGGAGACCTCGTCGCCCTCGCGCAGCGTGCGTCCACCCACGGTGACCGTGCGGGCGGACTCGTCCACCCGCATCTCCGACGCCCCGACCACGCAGGTGGTGCCCAGCGCGCGGGCGACCACCGCGGCGTGGCTGGTCGAGCCGCCGGTGGCGGTCACGATGCCCTGCGCCGCGATCATCCCGTGCAGGTCGGCCGGGCTGGTGACCGGTCGCGCGAGGACCACCCGCCGCCCGGCGTCCGCCGCCTGCTTCGCCCGGTCCGAGTCGAGGACGAGCTCGCCGCTGACCTGCCCGGGGCAGGCCCCGATGCCGGTGGTGAGCAACCGCTCCCCCTCCCGCGCGCGCTCGACCTCGGCGTCGTCGAAGCCCGGGCGCTGCACCTGGCGGATCTGCGCCGGCGTGACGTGCCCCAGCGCCTGCGCGAGGGGCAGGCCCTCGGACGCGAGATCGGCCGCGATCCGCACCGCGGCCTCCGCGGTGCGCTTGGCGCTGCGGACCTGCAGGAAGTAGAGCACCGAGCGCTCGACGGTGAACTCGACGTCGAGGACGTCGCCGTGCGTGCGTTCGAGGTCCAGGCAGGTGCCACGCAGCTCCTCGAGCACGGCCGGAGCCAGCGCCTCGGTGACCGGGTCGGGCGTGCGGGTCCCGGCGACGACGTCCTCGCCCTGGCTGTGCGCGAGGTACTCGCCGAACAGGCCCGGCTCCCCCGTCACCGGGTTGCGGGTGAACACCACGCCGGACCCGGAGTCGGCCGACAGGTTGCCGAACACCATCGCCTGCACCACGACCGCGGTGCCGAGGTCGTGCGGGATGCCGTGGTGGTCGCGGTAGGTGCGGGCCCGCCGGGTGTTCCACGAGCGGAAGACGGCCTCGATCGCCCCCATCAACTGGGCGCGGGGGTCGTCGGGGACGGAGTCGCCCGTGTCGTCGGCGAGCTCGCGCTCGCACGCGGACCAGATCCGGTCGTAGGCCGCCCCCGCGTCCCCGGCCGGGTCGACGGCCTCGACCAGCCCGGCGACTCCGGCGCCGGGGTCGAGGGCGCCGAGCACTGTCTCGGCGTACATCGCGTGGAAGCGGGCCACCAGGTCGGCGACGAACCGGGCGTCGCCCGTGGCCCCGGCCAGGGCCACCGCCGCCGCCCGGTCCAGACCGAGGTTGAGGACCGTGTCCATCATCCCGGGCATCGAGACCGGTGCGCCCGAGCGCACCGACAGCAGCAGCGGTACCGGCCCGCCCCCGAACGCCTTGCCGGTGGCCGCCTCGAGCTCGCCGAGCCGGACGAGCACCTCGTCGGCCAGGCCGGCCGGGACCGACCCTTCTGCCAGGTAGCTGCGGCAGGCGTCGGTGCCGATGACGTAGCCGGGCGGCACCCGGAGCCCCTGCTGGGTCATCCGGGCGAGGCCCGCGCCCTTGCCACCGAGCCGGTCGACGTCGGCGGGATCGGCGTCGGTGAAGGTCGAGGTGGAACCGGACGTCGCCACGGTGCCGCTCACTCCTTCCGCTCCCGTCCCAGGGTGCGCAGCAGGTCCTCGTGGAACTCGAACCAGATGTTGTGCACGGAGTCCTTCGTCGGGGACGACACGAAGTCGTGCTGCCCGGCGTCGATCGCCTCCATCGACGCGGCGAAGCGGCGCGGGTACGCGGCGAACCGGGCGTCGTGCGCGGCGAGAGCATCGAGGAGCGGTCCGAGGCGCTGCACGAGCTTGTCGAGCCGGGAAATCACCTTGTCGTCGTACTCGGAGTCGGCGTGGTCGTTGGCGACCTTGCGCCCCCCGACGTCGACCTGCTGCCACGACGTCATCGTGGTCAGAAACCGGGAGTTGACGGTCTCGAACCGGTCCACCAGGTCCCCGAGGGCGGGGTCGCTGCGCAGGTCGGCGTAGTACTTCGCGGCGGCCGCGGCGAGCGCCGGTTCCGCCTCGTCGGTGGGCAGCGCGGCGTCCCCGGCGACGACGACGAGGCCCCGGTCCGACAGGTCGGCGAGCACGGCCGTCACTGCGTCGGCGTCGACACCGGTGTCGGTGGCGATCGCCGGCGCGGACGCCATCTTCTTCAGCGCCACGACGTTGAGCACGTCGTAGCCGGTCTTGTCCGGAACCGGGGCGGTCATGGGTCCTCCACGATGGGCCGGGCGGCGCGGCGTGGCCGCGCCGCCCGGAGGGGTCGACTCAGGAACGGGTGGCGCGGGGGCCGCTAGAGCCAGCGCCCCTTCGAGTTCCGCAGGTCGGCATCGTCGGAGAACGGCAGGTACCCCGCCCCGGAGAAGATCTTGCTGGGCACGGTCTCCTGCGCGAACCCACGCTTGGTGATGTCGTAGTAGTAGTTGGAGACGCGCTGGTCGATCTCCCACAGGTCGTAGTCGACGCAGGCCTTCTCGTACGTCGCGGCCTTGCGCAGGTGCGGCAGGATCATGTCGACGTAGTAGACGTACTGCCCGTTCCAGATCAGGTCGCGGCGGCACATCTTCGAGGTCTTCGTGTAGAGCTTCAGCGTGGCGGTCTGCACGCGACCCAGGTGCTCGCCGAGGTCGTCGATCTTGATCGGGTAGACCTCGCCCATGGGCGTGTTCCACTTCTCGCGCGCGAACACCGCGCCGCCCACGATGGCCTCGATGTAGTTCTTCGGCCTCGTGAAGGTGGTGGAGATGTCGTTCACCCGGATCTCGTTGAGCCCCATCTTCTCCGGGTCGATCACCAGCGCGAGGGTGTAGCAGTGCGGGAGCTTGGCGTCCTCGCAGACGTCGCTCCAGTGGAACACCTCCTCGTTCACGAAGAGGTCGCGCAGGATGAGGATGGTGCCGTCGGGCAGCTCGTAGGGCCCGGTGTCGCCCAGGCCCAGCCGGCAGTCGTAGTGGTCGAGGAACGACAGGAGCTCCGCGGCCGCGTTGAACTGCGTGAAGGCCGCGTGCTTCGGGCTGCCGTTCTCCAGCGGCTCCACCTGCGCGACCAGCTGGTCGAGGAAGTCCTGCTCGTGGATCTGGCAGCGGTAGCGGTCCTGCGAGTTGAGCAGGTAGCCGTCCTGCCGCTTGCCCCACAGCACGCGCTGCATGAACTTGAGGATCTCGTTCGACTCGGGGATGTAGTCGTCCGGGCCGATCGTCTCGAGCGCGAGCAGGCCGCAGCGCCCCATGCCGAACCCGACGGCGCCGATGGCCCAGTCGTGCACGGAGTTGATCTTCGTACCGATCTCCCGGCGGGCGCTGGCGCCGATGTCCATGACGCCCTGCGCGCCACCGACCTCGGCGGTGGTCATGCGCAGGATCTCCGGCCAGCGGTAGAACTCGTGCATGAAGGCCAGGATCTCGTACTCCTGTCGCGGGATCATGCCGCTGACGCCCTCGGTGGCACGCATGACGAGCACGTCCCAGATGTTCCACGCCAGGTAGTTGTTGAGGTCGTTCAGCTCGTCGATCGAGAACTGGTCCTTGAGGACGTCGTCCTTCGAGACCTTCTCCAGCACCCCGCTCTTCGCGCGGGCCTTCATCATCTTGTCGCCCTTGATCCCGTCGGTGACGGGCTCCATGCCGACGAAGTTGCCGGTGTAGGTGAGCTCCTGGAAGCGGAGGCCGTCGTCACCGGCCTCGTACCGCTGCTTGTAGGTGGCGCGCTTGCCCTCGGTCGTCGTCACTGCTGTGTGCTCCTGTCCGTTCGGCGGGGGTCGGGGTGCTCGGCGCGGGTCAGTCGTCGGCCACGATGCGGCCGACCTCGTCGTCGGTGCAGTCGAGCCGCACCCGCTTGCCGTCGAGCCCCTGCGCGATCTCCACGAAGTGCGCCTCGTCCGTGGCGCCGACGACGTAGCGGGAGTCGCTGCTCGTCAGGTGCGCGGTCATCACGCACGGCGTCTGGAACTCGCGGGACAGGATCCCCAGGTGCGACTCCGGCGCACCCGACATCGTGATCACACCGATGGCGCCCATGCTCAGCGCCGGGGCGAGGAACGTCGTGGTCCCGCCGCGGACCAGCAGGATGTGCTCCTGCAGCTTGCCGGACTGGATGAGGCTGATGACGTCGGCGGGCGAGGACAGGTACTTCACCGTCCCGCTGGGGGACTTGGACGTGTCGAAGACGTTGTAGCCCTCGGCCAGAACGTCGGCCATACCGGTTCCTCCTTGAACGTGGTGCGTCGATGTCGACCTGCTCCGACGGGCCCGGACACGGGATCCGGGTGCGGGGTTGCCGTCGTCACAGTGCCCCGCGTCACGTTCTCGGCCGATGGGCCGGCGAGATAGGAGAACGCGGTCCCGTTGTCCGGCCGAGACAGAGCCGGTGCACCGGCTTGGTCAGGACCGCGGGGCCGGGTGGGAGCACACCACAGGTTGGGCGGTGGTCGCACCGCCACGCAATACGCCGAGCGGGACCGGCGCGCCCCCGGCCCCTCGGCCGGGAGCACCACCGGCAGGCCCCGCTGTGCGGCCGACGGGATTCTCGGCCGTGGCGGCGGCGGTGTTGCGCCGGTGCTCGTGTCGCTCGGCGGACGGCAGCGTGTCCTCGCCGACCGCTCCGCCGGCGACGCGTCACTCCCACCCGGCCCGTTGGACCGTTCACCCGATTGACGTGGCGGCCGGGGCCCGGATCCTCCGGTGCGGTTCGCGGGAGCCCCTGCCGGCAGGGGTTCTCGTCATCGCGTCGGAGGGAGGCGGCATGACCAACGCCAAGCAGCTCGGGGTCGAGCGGGTCGTGGCCGCCCCCGCCGAGGTGTCCCGGTGGGCTCACCGCCTGACCGCGACAACGCCGGCCGGCCCGCCGCGCGACATCGTCCCGGCCCGCTGAGCGGCGGGCGGGTGCACGGCGGGGGTCGGCTCATCGGATGATGCAGGCCGTGTCCGGGCTGCATCCGGCCTCTGGTCCACGCCATCGGCCGTCGTCGGAGACGACGAGTTCGAGGTGGCGGAAGCCGGGTCTACCGGGCACGGTCCGCGCTCGGACGCGTACGGCACCCGGATGGTCGTAGGTCTCCGGACCGACGCCGACACGATGTCCGCACGCAGCTCCAGGTCCAGCGCGGCTTCACCGCGCGCGCCGAAGCCGCTGGTTTCGGGACCGCGGCGGCCGGCGGCCTGCTCCTCCCGGTCGAAGGGCGGGGCCATGGAGCCTGATCACCTCGATCCTCGGAGCCCGATTCCCGGGTCGTCTCGTGGTCGGTCATCCATAGCCGCGCAGAGCTGCTTCCCTGTCCTGGTGGAGGACCAGGGCCCCGTCGAGCCCGACGATCTCGATCGGCCGGATGACCGCACGGTTGTGGTCCACGATGGTGCGCAGTGGCCGCAGCCCGTGGTGGTCGACGCCTCGCGGGCGCTGTCGGCCAGGGCGCGCAGCCCCGGTGGACCGAGGAACTGCACCGCCGTGAGGTCGACGACCAGCACGCGACCGTCCAGCGCGTCGACCGCGTGGCGCAGCGCCTCGCGCAGCCGCGGCGCGGTCAGCGCGTCGACGGCGCCCACCAGCGTCACCACGGTCGTTGCGTCGTGGTCCTGGACGACGACGGTCATCCACTGCTCGCTCACCGGCCGGCCGGCCGGCCGACCGGTTCCGGCCCGTACCCGCCGCCCGCGAGCGGCACATCCTCAGACAGAGGGTGCTGTCATGCTGCGCGTTCACCGTCGTCGGAACGGCGAGGGATCGCCCGGAGCTCGACCTTCGCCGGCACGTCGGCCGGCTCCGCCGGGTCCGTGACCTTCTTCCCGTCGACGAGGACCCAGCCTCCCCGGATGTGCTCCACCGCGCGGTCCTCGGCGATCCCGGACCGGACGAGCCGGTCCAGCACGGTCCGGTGCGCGACGGCCGTGTTGCTGCGTGACGTTGTCATCAGGTTCCACCTCGGTGTGCAGGGCTGTTACCGCGCACACTCTCGCAGCGGCCTCCGCACCTCGTCAGAGGTCGAAGGACCTGCTCGCGGTCGTCGAGCGACCTGTCGACGCGCGCCCGTCCGACCGTGGTCCGCACCGGACGGCCCGGCGCAGGATCGTGCGCACCAGGTGATCCCCGATCAGCGAGGTGGGACCGATGCGAGTCCGGGTGGGCATCAACGGGATGGGCCGCATCGGCCGGGACGTGCTGCGCGCCTCGGTCGACCGGCACGATCCGGCGTTCGAGATCGTCGCCGTCAACGACGTCGCTCCGGCGGCGACGACGGCGCATCTGCTGCGCCACGACTCCACCTACGGTACGTGGCCGCACCGCCTCGAACTCTCGGACGACTTCATCGCCGTGGACGACCACGCGATCCGGACAACGCAGGAGTCCGATCCCACCCGGCTGGACTGGGACGCGCTCGGCGTCGACGTCGTCGTGGAGGCCACCGGGCGGTTCCGCGGCCGTGCCGACGTGACCGCGCACCTGGCGGCCGGGGCGCGCAAGGTGATCGTCACCGCACCGGGGCACGACCTCGACACGACCATCGTGATGGGCGTCAACCAGGACGTCTACGACGCCACCGCCCACCATCTCGTGTCGAACGCCTCGTGCACGACGAACTGCGCCGCCCCGATGGCGCAGGTGCTGCACGGCAGCTTCGGCATCGAGGAGGGGCTGCTGACCACCGTGCACAGCTACACCGGCGACCAGAACCTGCTCGACGGGCAGCACGCCGACCTGCGCCGCGCCCGCTCCGCCGCCGTCAACATCATCCCGACCGGCACCGGCGCCGCACGGGCCGTGGGTGAGGTGATCCCCGAGCTGGCGGGCCGGCTCGACGCGGTCGCCCTGCGGGTTCCGGTCGTCGACGCCTCGATCGTCGACCTGACGGTCCGGCTCGCTCGTGAGGTGACCGTCGGACAGGTCAACCGGGCGTTCCTCACCGCGGCCGACGGCGTGCTCAAGGGGATCCTGCGCTGCACCGACGAGCCGATCGTGTCCCACGACGTGATCGGCGAGGCGTCGTCCTGCGTGATCGACCTCGGGCTGACCCGCACGGTGGGGAGCACGGCCAAGGTCTTCGGCTGGTACGACAACGAGTGGGGTTACGCGCAGCGCACGCTCGACCTGCTCGACATGGTCGCCCGGACGATGCCGGCCCGCTGACGGGATCACCCGGATCCGGCGGCGTCCTCGGGGCCTCGTCCCGCCGCCTCGGCGACCAGGTCTCGCAGCACCGCCGTATCGACGTCGGCGAGCCGCGTGAAACGGATGCACGACCGGCCGATCGACGCACCGGGCAGTCTGTCGACGTAGCGCTCGGCGAGGTACCGGCCGTCGCTGACGCAGAGCACGTACAGCGAGATGTACCGCTTCTGCGCCGCGACCGCGAGCACGGTCGCCTCCCCCGTGCGGCCTGACGCGTACCGGTACCGGAAGGGGCCGTACCCCAGCATCCCGCGCGTCGTCACGCACTCCAGGTCCGGCGCAGTCTCGCGGATCAGCGCGTCGAGCGCGGCCACGTCCGGGCGCCGCACCTCGTCACAGCGGCCAGGTAGTCCTCCGGGGTCATCCGGGCATCCTCGGGCAGGACGGCACGCACGGCCAGTCCCGGTGCACGACGGACACGGATCGGAGGAGGCGGGATGAACGAACGGATCGGTCTGCGCACCCGCGTGGAGCACGCGATCGACAGGCGCTCGGTGCGCGTCGGCGCGTGGCTCCTGCGGCGGACGAGGGGGCGGATCGTCCGGCTGTGGCGGCGGCGGGCCCTCGTGCTCACCGTCCGCGGCCGCAGGTCGGGGCGGCCCCGAACGGTCGTCCTTCAGTACTTCCCGGACGGTGCGGACCTGGTCGTCGTGGCGGCCAACAGCGGGCTGCCCACCCATCCGGCCTGGTACCTCAACCTCCGTGCGGCGGGCGAGGCCCGGGCGGAGGTGGACGGGCGGACGCTGCGGGTGCGGGCGGTGCAGCTCGCGCCCGACGAGGCGGAAGGGTTCTGGACGCAGGTGCTGCGGCAGGCACCGGACTACTCCCGCTACCGGCAGCGCACCGACCGGGTGCTCCCGCTGGTGCGCCTGGTGCCCGTGGACGGACCCGCGCCACCGTGACGACAGCGGTCCGGGCGGTTCCCCTGGGGAACCGCCCCGGACCTCCCGTACCGCTCAGCGGACGGCGTGGGGCTCGGCCCCGACGTCCTCCGGTCGCGTGCCCGGGCGGGGCGTCACGGGCTGCCGGTCCTCCAACTGCGGCACCGCCAGTCCGACGAGGAGGCCGCCCAGCGCCAGCAGCACGACGCCCGTCGTGAAGAGTGCGGCGACCAGCCAACCCAGGCCGGGTGCGGTGACGCCCGCCCGCACGTCCGCGGCCACCCCGGCCGTGCCGTCCGCCCGCATCACGACGACCGTCCAGTCGCCGTCAGCCGGCCGCCACGTCAGCTCCTGGACCCCGGCGCCGCTGGTGGAGGCGCTCCAGATGCCGGCCTCGGCCGGCGGCTGCAGCGGAGCACCGCCGGTGCGCTCGGTCGTCACGAACCGGTCGCGCCACCCGCTGTCGTAGGCGACCTGCAGGTCGCGCAGCTCCGCGTGACCCACGCCCCGCAGGTACGCGTCGACGTCGGCGCTGCGGGCGACACCGACGAACAACTCCTCGTCCGCCGGGACCGGCGCGACCTCGAAGCGGGCGTCGCCGACGACCTCGTCGACGGCCCAGTCGAGGCCCTCGCCCTCCAGCCGGAACGACTCGCTGACCACCGCGTGGCCGTTCGTGCCGATCCCGGCGGCCGGCGTCATCAGGTAGTCGCCGTCGCGGCGCGTCTGGTCGAGCCACAGCAGGCTGCCGGCGCTGACCAGCGAACCGGCCGCGCCGAAGAGCAGCACGGAACCGACCACCAGCGAGACGACCCGGCCTCCCGACCACGGCGCCGGCCGAGGCGGCGGCACGGCCCCCGTGGCGGCCGGGTGCAGGGCGACCGACGGGGTGGCGGGCGACGGGGTGGGGGGCGACGGGGCGGCAGCCGGGCCGCCGGACGCAGGAGGGGCCGAGCCGGGGTCCACGCCCCCGACGTCGAGCCGGAACGGCGGGTACTCATCGGTCAGCAGCGCCGCGTAGGCCGCGACGCGCAGCGCCCAGCGGTCCATGCCGAGCACCGCGTCGTAGAGGCCCTGCGGGTAGCGCCCGGTGAACAGCAGGACGACACCGGCGATCAGCACCAGCAGCCCGACGAGCCCGCCCGCGCCCCAGCTCGTGTCCCACACGCCGTCGCGGTCCGGTCCGGTGGTGCCGAGCCAGATCCCGCCGCCGACGAAGATCGCCACGACCAGGTAGTGCGGGAGGGCCAGGAGCCACCACTTGACCAGCACCAACCCGCGCGAGAGCCGCTCGGGGTAGGGCACGTCCAGGTGCGCGGGATAGTCCGGGACCTCGGCCAGGGTGAACGGCGGGTACCGGTCGGTTGCCAGGGCTCCGTAGCCGTAGTAGTGCACGCGCCACGTCCAGCGGAGCACACCGACGGCGAACTCGAACAGCGGCCGTGGATAGCGCCCGGTGGCCAGGATCGCGACGAACGCGATCAGGCCGACCACGACGAACGCGATCCACAGGAACGCGAGCACCACGTAGTGCGGTACCAGCAGCACCCACTTGACCAGCCACAGCCCGCGCGAGGCGGACGGCTGCGCCGCCGCGTCCACGCGGACCGGGTACGACGGGCCGGTAGCGGCCATGACGTGACCTCCTCCTCCGACCATGATCGGGACGGTCGCCCGTGCGGGTCGGTCCGTCGAGCCTGGCGGCGCAGGCGTGGCCGCGACACGGCCCTTCGTCGACCGATGGGCGGGCGGAGGTCCCGACGTGGCGTGCTCCTCCGGGTCGTCCGCGCGTCCGAGAGGGGACCTCCGACCCTGCACGCCACACTGTCGCGCGCACGACGATGGACGCGGTGGGAGGTGGTCGGGAATGACCGGGACCGTGACGCGTGCCGCTGGGGCGCGTCGGCAGTGGCCGACGATCGTGATGGAGCTGCTCGTCGCCGTGGCCGCGTTGTACGGGGGCGTCGGCCTGATGTGGGACCTGGTGGCGGACAACGCCATCGGTATGACGCAGGACTGGCTCGCGGGCACCCCGTTCACCTCCTGGGTGCTGCCCGGGGTGTTCCTGCTGGCCGTCGTCGCGGCGCCGATGGGCACGGCGGCGGCGCTGGAGCTGCGCCGCTCGCCGTGGGCGGCTGCCGCATCCGTCGTGGCCGGCGCGGCGCAGGTCGGGTGGATCGCCGTCCAGCTGGCGGTCATGCAGCGCTACTTCGTGCTGCAGCCGGTGATGATCGGCGCCGGTCTCGCCGTGCTGGCGCTCGCGCTCTGGGGGGCCCGGCACCGGCCGCTGGTCCCCACCGCGCAGTGACGAACAGAAGAACAGGGACGAACAGGAGGAGTGGACGATGGCGTACTCGGTGCGGCACCGCCAGGTGCGCGAGATCGGCCGCGGGCGCGCGTGGCGCGTGTGGGGCCCGGCCTGGCTCGGCATGCTGGCGCTGGCCTTCGCCAACGGCACCGCCCGGGCGGTGGGGTACCAGCCCGTCGTCGGGGAGACCGCGGCCCGGCAGATCGCCACCGCCTCGCTGATCGCGCTGCTCGGCGGCTACGTCTGGCTCCTGCACCGCCGCGCGCCCCTCCCCGACCGGGCGACGGCCTTCGCCGTCGGCGGTGCCTGGGCGCTGCTCACCCTCGGGTTCGAGTTCGGGTTCGGCCACTACGTCCAGCACATGCCGTGGGAGGCGCTGCTGGCCGACTACGACGTCACCCGCGGGCGGGTGTGGGTGCTCGTCCCCGTCGCCACGCTCGTCATGCCCGCGCTGGTCCGTGCTCTGCAGACCCGGCGCGACCGGTGAGGTGCACGTCGTGATCGATCCGTCGACGACCCTCGCGCAGCGGGCCCCGGCCCCGCGGGCGCGCCGGCCGGTGCTCGCGGGCTGGGCACTGGCGGCGCTCCTCGTCCCGGCCTGCGCCTACGGCCTGCTGGCCGTCGACGCCTACACCGGAGCCTCGGCGCAGCTGGCGGTGGGATCGAGAGCGCAGGACGTGCTGACCCTCGCCCTCCTGCCACTGCTGCTCACCGCGGCGCACCGCAGCAGCTCCGGCTCCCTGCGCGCGCACCTGCTCCTGCTCGGGTTGCTGGCCTACCTCGCCTACAGCTACGCGATCTACCTCGTCGGGTGGCCGCAGAACCGGGCGTTCCTGCTCTACTGCGCAGTGGTGACGATCGCGACCGCGGCGCTGCTCGACGGCCTCGTCCGGATCGATGTCGGGCGTGTGGCCCCCGCTTTCACCGGCCTGCGCCGCACCCGCGCCGTCGGCTGGTTCCTCGTCGCGGTCGGCGCCGCCTTCACCGCGCTGTGGGTCGCCGACCTGCTGCCGCTGCTGGCGGGGACCGGAGCGCCGCGCAACACCGGGCCCGGCGGGATCGCGTTCGCGCCCTACGTGCTGGACCTGGTCGTCGCGCTGCCCGCGGTCGTGGCCACCGGGGTGGCGCTGCTCCGACGACACCCCGTGGCGCCGGCGATCGCCGCGGTGGTGCTGGTCAAGGTGATCACCCTGTTCACCGTGCTGTGGGTGGGCTCCGCGGCGCTCCCGCTCGCCGGGCAGGCCTTCGCCCTCACCCCGGACCTGCTCGCGGGAGCGGTCCTCGTCGTCGTGAGCGCCGTGGTGCTGGGCGCGGCGAGCAGGCGGACCGGAACCCCGGAAGCCGGGTGGCTCCGTCCGACGGTGTGGCGGTGAACCGCCGTGCCGCAGCGTGGCGGGGCGGCCGCATCGACCGGCTCCGGCGCGCCGACATGGCGAACCTGTGGGCCGAGAGTCCGGGCATGCCGTCGCAGATCGCCCTCGTCGGGGAGTTCGACGCCCGGCCGTTCCTCGATCCCGACGGGGGGCTGGACACGGGCCGGATTCGCCGCGAGCTCGCCCGGCGCGCCCGGCGCGTCCCCGCGCTGACCCGGCGGGTCCTCTGGACCCGGCACGGCGAGGGCCCACCCGTGTGGGTGCCCGACGCCGACCCCGACCCCTCCTGCCACATCACCTGCGGCAGGCTGCCCGAGGGCGACGACCTCGTCCGGTGGTGCGCGGACCGGGTGGTCCGCCCCCTCGACCGGACGCGGCCGCTGTGGCGGGCGGAGATCGTCGAGGGCCTGCCCGGATCGCGGTTCGGTCTGGTTCTCGTCGTGCACCACGCCCTCGCCGACGGGCTCGCCGGCGTGGCCATCGCCGCGGCGCTGCTCGACCCCGCTCCTGACACGGCCCCGCCGGACCCTGCTGCCGCCCCGCCGTCTCCCCCGCCCGCACACCGGGCCCTGGTCGCCGATCACCTGCGGACACTGGGCGCCGCCCTCGCCGTAGCCGCCCGGGGCCTCCCGCACCTGCCCGGGGCCCTCCGCCGTGCGGCGCGGCAGACCCGCGACGCCGCCGACGACCTGCGGTCCACCGCGCCGCCGACCTCGCTGCCCCGCCGGGTCGGCCCGGGCCGGCGCCTCGCTGCGGCCGAGTTCGATCTCGACGACCTGCGCGCCGCAGCCCACGCCCACGGCGCCACGGTCAACGACCTGCTCCTCGCCGCCGTCACCGCCGGCCTGCGCGATCTGCTGCAGTCCCGCGGCGACGACGTCACCGGCCTGGTCCTGCGCGCGTCGTTCCCGGTGGGGGAGCTGCCCGGGCAGCAGGCGGGAATGCTGCTGGTCGGGCTCCCCGTCGGCGAGCCCGATCCGCTGCGCCGACTCGCCCTGATCTCGACCGCCACCGCCCGGATGAAGGCCCGGCTGCGCACCGGCGGCGGCGACGTCTTCGACGTCCTGCGCCTGCCCGGCCCGCTGGCCCGGCTCACGGTCCGCTGGATGCGCCGCGCCGCACGCAGGCACATCAACCTCTTCGTCACCGACGTGCCCGGCCCGTCCCGACCGCTGTGGCTGGCCGGTGCCCCGCTGCTGCGGGCCGTCCCGGTGGCCCCGCTCACCGCCGACGTGCCGATCGGCATCGCCGCCCTGTCCTACGCGGGCACCCTGTCGGTCAGTGCGAACGTCGACTCCCGCGTCACCGACGTCGAGGTCCTCGTGCGCGGGATCGAGCGGGACGTCGCGAACCTCGTCCGCCGGACGGGCTCCGCC
Source organism: Pseudonocardia oceani (assembly GCF_019263585.2). Lineage (GTDB taxonomy): Bacteria > Actinomycetota > Actinomycetes > Mycobacteriales > Pseudonocardiaceae > Pseudonocardia > Pseudonocardia oceani. The sequence continues at coordinate 5,933,140 of NZ_JADQDF010000001.1, read as the reverse complement.
TGATCACCCCGGCGCCTGATACCCCGGCGCCTGATCACCCCGGCGCGACCAGGACCTGCCGGAGCTTGGCGCTGCGGGGGTCGCGCTCAGGGCCGGTCGCGCCGTCGGTGGTGCGCACCCCGGCCAGCCCGTGCCGGACGAGGTGCTCGTGGAGCCGTTGGTGCACGCGGTGCTCGACCCGCGCCCGGTCGGCACCGGGCAGGACGTCGAGGCGCACCTCGATCGACTCCGGGGAGGTCTGCACGAGCTGCACCGACCGGACCCCCGGCACGGCCTCCACGAGCGTGACCAGCGGCAGCGGCGCCAGAGCGACGTCACGCCCGCCGACGGCCGCGAGGTGCAGCACGTCGTTGGTCCGCCCGACGACGTCGATCGCGGGCAACCCGCTGCCGCACGGGCAGGGGTCGGGCCGCAGGACGACCGAGTCGCCGAGGTCGTAGCGGATGACCGGCTGCACCCGGTTCGCCAGGACGGTGAGGAGCACCGTGGCCGACGGCTCCCCCGGCGCGACGGGACGCCGGTCGGCGTCGACGGGTTCGAGGACCGCCCAGTCCGCGTGCAGGTGCATGCTCCCGTGCCCGCAGTCGTAGGCGATCATGATCATCTCCGACGCGCCGTACCCGTTGGAGACCCGGGCCCCGAACGCCGACTCGACCAGCTGACGCGCCTCCGGGGTGAGAGCCTCGCCTCCGTTGTTGATCAGCGCCGGCCGGATCGCGAGGCGGCCCTCGTGCTGCTCGCGGGCCAGGATCGCCAGCACGGTCGCGTAGCCACTGAGCATCGCGGGCCGGAAGGCGTTGAGCTCGGCCACCAGCTCGTCGACCGGAGCGAGGGCCGAGAACACGCGCAGGCGCCGCGCCCGGGACGGCCGCCGGTGGATCTGCCGCTGCAGCAGGGACACGCCGCCGTAGGGACGGCCCGTCGCCCACACCGCGGCGGCGCGCCCGCCACCGCGGACGACCGCGGCGAGGGTGCGGGGGTCCATCATCCGCGGGGCGACGCGCACCACGGTCAGCGCTTCGAGGACGTCGAGCGCGGGCCGGTCCTGCAGGAGCAGTGCGGGCGTCCCGGTGGTGCCCGAGGTGGTCAGGACGAGGTAGCGGCCCAGGTACTCGCGCCCGACGTGGGCCGGGTCGGCCGCGAACTCCTCCGCCCCGCGGCGCGTGACCCGCGGGTCGGTCACCCAGTCGTCGAACCGGGCCATCAGCTGCGCCTTGGTCACCACCGGTAGCTCGTCCAGCGGTGGCGACCCCGCCCCGAGCGGCGCGTAGAGCTCCCCGTAGAGGCGGGAGCGGCGCCGGGCGTGGTCCACGAGGGCGTCGAGGCGCTCCCGCTGCCGCCGCGCCAGGCCGGCCGGTCCTGACCGTCCCGCCCGCCACACGTCCACCGCGAGCCTCCAGGGGCCCGGCGGCGTCGCCTCCCTCACCGCGGCCCGGCCAGGGGCAGGACGTCCTGCACCAGCAGCTGCCCGACGGCGTCGGCCTGCTCGTACGCGACGGCGTGCGCCGCGCCCTCGTAGGTGACCAGCTGCTTGCCCGGGGCCTCGAGACGGGCGAACCACTCCAGCGCGAGGTCGCGCCGGCCGTCCAGCTCCGCCGCCCCGTCGAGCACGTACACGGGCACCTCCAGCCGTGGGACGTCGCGGCGCAGGTCGAGGTCCTGGATCTGCGGGTAGACGACGCTGAAGGTGTCGATCAGGCCGCGCAGGACGTTTGCCTTGTCGAGCAGGTCGTACTCCGAGCCCAGCATGCCGTACCGGTCCAGGCCCGACGCCTCTCCCCGGGCGAGGTAGCCCTCGGACGGCGTGTAGGGGTCGTAGAGGTACCCGTAGGCGCCCATCACCGCGGCGTTCCCCCACGGCACGTCCCGGTAGGGGGGCTCGCCGATGGAGCGGAGGGTGTCGGCGAGCGCGGTGTCGCCGGTGCGTGCCGCGTGCGCCTGCAGATCGCGGTAGATGCGCCGGTCGGTCTCCCGCACGTCGACCATCTGACCGCTGCTGCCGATCCACGCGTGGAACAGGTCAGGGCGCTGCTGCACGGCGAGCACTCCGAGGATCGTCCCCCAGGACTCGCCCATGAGGAAGATCTTCTCCTCGCCGAAGCGGTCCCGCAGCTGCTCGGCGAGCTCGACGGTGTCGGCGACGACCCGGTCCAGCGTGACCTCGTCGGTCGGGACCAGCGCCGCGTAGGAGGTGCCGTTGCCACGCTGGTCGTAGGTGGCGAACACGACGTCGTCGACCCAGGGCTCCGACAGGACACGCGAGAGCGCGAGGTCGGACTGGCCGGGGCCGCCGGACAGGTACAGCAGCACGGGGGCGTCCGGATCGGCCGCACGGACCATCAGCGCGTGGTCGTCGCCGCCGAGCGCCACCGTCTCCAGCGCGGCGACGCTCCCGGGGACCGGCTCCCCGTCGGCACCGAGCACCGGAGGCGTGGACGCGGGCCAGGCGACGAGGACGGCCAGCACCACGACCAGCGCACCGGCGACGGCGGTCCGCAGCCGCCGTCGCGGCGCCGCACCGGCCCGTCGCCGCGCGAGGTCCGCCCCGACGAGGGCGCCCAGCACCATGGGCGGCACCAGCAGCAGCCCGTGCACGCCGCGACCTGCGAGGAACGCCAGCACGCCGTAGACCGAGTCGACCCGGACCCCGTCGACCGTGGGCAGCGAGACGGCCCAGCGGCCGACCTCCACGGCCGCGACGTGGGCGACGAACAGGGGTACGACCACCCACCCCGATCCCCGCGCCCGACCGCCGACGAGCCCGAGCAGCAGCCCCGTGAGCATCACGGCGAGCCCCTGGAGGGTGGTCGTGGGCCCCAGCGGGACGATCAGTGCGGTGACCAGGCCGGCGAGTGCGGCGAGCCCGACGGCGGCGACGAACGCACCCCGGGTCCTCCTCCGGCGGTGCGGGTCCCCGTGCGTCGACGACACCGCGCCGCCCGTCCCGTGGCGCTGCCGAGAGGTGGTCATGCCCTGCTCCTCGCTCCGGGGTGTTCCCCGTCGTGCTCGACGAGCACGGCGGCGTCCTCGATCAGGCTGCGGAAGGTCGCGGCGAACCGGGCGGCGGGAGCCCCGTCGACGACCGTGTGGTCGAAGCTGAGGGTCACCGGCAGCACCTCCCGCTCCTCCGCACGTCCGTCGACCGGCACCAGGCGCCGGCTGCTGCCGCCCACGGTGACCATCACCGTCATCGGGGACAGGGGGATGCCCCAGCCCGCCCCGAACATCCCCAACGAACTGAGTCCGATCGGGGGCCCGAAGCGCGCGACGGCCGCCGGCACGCGGCCGGCGGCCCTCGCCCCCATCCGGCGCAGGACCGCGGGGGTCCGCGCGACCCACGGACGGCCGACCAGGTCCCCGGGCCCGCTGGCCGGGGCACTGCGCACCTCGGTGAGCTCGGCGCCGATGTCGGCGGCGGACCTCTCGGAGGCCCGCCGGACGACGTGCGGCAGCGGCATCGGCCCCGAACTGAGCTCGCGCTCCACGCTGACCGCGACGTCGACGTCGTCGAACAGCACCAGCCGCCGCCCGGCACGGCGCGCGTTCAGCTCGGGGTGCCGGGCGACCGCCCGGCCGAGCGAGGCGAGGAGGAACGCCGTCATCGTCGGCGGGTCCGCCGCCCGGGCGCACCGCCGGCGCGCGGTCGTGACGTCCACCTCCACGAGCCCGTGCACGGTCCGCTGCCCGGCGGCCAGGCTGAGCATGTCGAGGACGAGCAGCCGCTCCCGCGGCACCCGTACGACGCGGTGGCCCGTCCCGTGTCCCGTCACCCGTGCTCCTCCGTCCCGGCCGCGGCGAGCCGGAGTGCTGCCGGCAGGGTCAGGACGGCGACCGTCACCGCCATCACCAGCGCGGCGAGCACGCCGATCGCGACGGTGAGCGCGTAGGACCGTCCCGGCTGCCACAGGGGTGTCGAGACGGCGAGGAACGCACCGAGCCCGACCGCCCAGGCCGCAGCGGTGGCCGGGATCCAGAACACCGAACCCGGCACGGCCCGCCGCAGGACGAGCCACTGCGCCGTGCCGATGGTCGAGAGCAGCGCCGCGGCCAGCACCGCGCCGCCGGCCACCTGCACCGGTACCGGGAGCGACGCCACGTCGTCGCCGAGCACGACGGGCACCATCGCGACGGCGTAGGCCGTGGCGGCCGCGAGCGCCGTGGCCATGACGAACCACCCCGTGCGCAACACCGGCAGCGACCGGCGCAGGACCGACGCCTGCGCCGCGCCCAGCAGGGCACCCTCCACCAGTCCCGCGGCGACGAGCGCGGACACCTCGACGGCGGCCGGGGCCGTCACGAGCGCGGCCCCGACGACGGCGGGCGCGGTGAACCCGAGGACCTCACCCGCGGTCACACGGGTCACCCAGCGCCGCCTGAACCCCGTGCGGCCGTGGGCACCGCTGCGGGTCCGGTCACCGTGACCGGCGGACGCGAGCTGGGTCACCGGGTCCGCTCCGCCGTGCGCAGGGTGATCCGTGGAAGCAGGTTGTGGCCCCAGACCCGGGCCCGCTCCACCTCCGCCGGCAGCAGCGGCCCCGGCGTCCCGCTCACCCAGAACGTCTCCGGCCGTGCGACGACGTCGAACCCGAGACGCCGCAGCCGCCGGGCCGCGCCCGCCGCAGCCGACCCCGGCAGCCTCGGCCGGTCGACCCGCGTGTCGAACGCGGCGGCGTGCAGGCCGGGCGCCGCCGGCGCCAGCGTGGCGAGCCACTCGCGCAGGCCGAACTCCGCGGCGACGGCGCCCTGGCCCGCCTGCTCGGCCGCCGAGGCACGGGTGGCCGGACGGCTCATGCCGAAGGCGTGCGTCGGCCCGGCGACGACGAGCAGGTCGACCCCTTCGAGCAGGTCGGGCGTGCGGGCCGCGTCCTGGACGTCGAGGACGCGGGCGTCGGCACGCGGTGCCAGCCCCTCGGCCACGGCCTCGGCGATCCTGCGGGTGTTTCCGAACACCGATTCGACCACCACGAGTGCCTTCATGTCGTCCTCCTGCGGTTGACCTGCGGTTGACCTGTGCGTCGATCCGATCCTGCGCCGCCGGACCGTCGGTGCGGCACGGCCGGAGCTCCCCCTCCCGCGGGACCTCCGACTCCCGCCCGCGGACCCGAGGTCCCGGTCAGGACGGCCGCACGAGGGTGCGATCGCCCGCGTCGACGTCGGCGCACTCGACACCCCGCACGTGGACGCTCAGGCCGCCCCTCGGTCACGGTCACGTCCCCGCCCCCGGGGCGGCCACCTGCACCCTCCTCGCGGCAGGATGCCGGCCCGCACGAGCGGCCGCGAGAGGCCCGACGACCGCCACCGGGCAGCCGGCGTGGTGCACGAGGAGCGTGCTCACCGAGCCGAGCACCAGTCCGGCGAGCTCGCCACGCCCGCGCGACCCGACCACCACCAGCTGCGCGCGAGCGGCCTCGGCGAGCAGCACCTCGGCCGCCCGGCCGGTACCGGCCACGGTGCGGACCGGTACGCCGCGCCCGGCGGCCCGCGCCGCCACCTGCCCGGCGACCACCCGCTGCTCGACCTCGTCGAGCACGGCACGCGCGGCAGCCGGGGCCACGAGGAGATCCGCGTCCGGTCCGACGACCGGTTCCGGGGTCGTGTGCACGACGACCAGCCCGACCCCGCGCGACGCGGCGGCGTCGAGCGCGAGGTCGAGAGCAGCCGCCGCGGCCGGTGACGCGTCGAACCCGACGACGACCGGGCGCCCCGCGCCCTGCGTACGGTCCCGCTCGGGACCGCGCACGACGACCACGGCAGGTGCTCCCCCGGCAGACCGGTCACCGCCACCAGCCGCAGCGGCGCCCCGCGCCGGGCCGCCTCGGCCCCCGCCCAGCGCACCGCCTGCAGCGCGTGCGGTGTGTCGTCGACGCCGACCACGACCGGCCCGTCGACGATCGTCCCTACCCCATGTCCACCCTGCGCGTCCATCGCGCCTCCTCCCGGCACCCCGAGCGTCGGCCCCGGGCGGGCGGCGCGGGAGGGGCCGGGCGGCCACCGCGCCGGGGCCGTTCGTCCCTGCCACGCGACGCGACGCGCGCGACACGCTGACACCGACACAGGCACCGCACACCGGAGGCGCACCATGACCACCCGACTGCACGACGGACGCGTCGCACCGCCCGAGACCCTCGACGACGACCCCCGCATCGCGACCCTGATGACCGCCCGCGTCGTCGCGATCACGCCCGACGCGCCGCTGCACACGGCGCTGCGCCTGATGGCCGTCGAGCAGCTGCGCCACCTCCCCGTCGTCGACGGGAACCGCTGTCTCGGGATGATCGGTGAGACCGACCTCGTGCACGCCGTCGCCGTGGGCGGGCCGGCGCAGGTCGGCACGCTCGCGCGTCCGGTGCCGGCCCTGCCGTCGACCGCCCACCGGTCCACCGCGGCGCGGACGATGGTCGCGGCGGGCACCGACGCCGTACTCGTGATGGAGCACGAGCGGCTGGTCGGGATCCTCACCGCGACCGACCTGGTGGTCTCCCTCGCCGACGCGCCCGGCCCCGCGGGCGCCCGGTGACTCCGCCTGCCGCGGTCCGCGAGACGCACGTCGGGGTCGTCGTGCTCGTCGGTGACCGCGCCTACAAGGCGAAGAAGCCCGTGCGCACGGCGTTCCTGGACTTCAGCACCGCCAGCCGCCGGTCCGACGCACTGCAGCGCGAGCTCGACCTCAACCGACGCGTCGCCCCCGACGTGTACCTGGGCATCGCCCGGCTCACCGGGCCGAGCCTCGGCGAGCAGACGGCGGACGGCGGCGAGCCCGTGCTGGTGATGCGCCGGATGCCCGACGAGCGCCGGCTGGCCGAACGGGTGCGCTCCGGCGCCGACGTCGGAGGCGACCTCCGGGCCGTGGCCCGGCTGCTCGCCGCGTTCCACGCCCGCGCCGAGCGCAGTGCAGCGATCGACGCCGACGGCGGCGCCGCGGCGCTGACCGCCCGGTGGACGGCGAACCTGGCGGAGCTGGTCCCCTACCGCGGCCGCGTGCTCGCCCCGGAGGTCGTCGACGACATCGGGGAACGGGTGCACCGCTTCCTCGCCGGCCGCGGGCCGCTGCTCGCCGACCGGGTCGCGCAGCACCGCATCGTCGACGGGCACGGCGACCTGATCGCCGAGGACGTGTTCTGCCTCGACGACGGGCCGCGCGTGCTGGACTGCCTGGAGTTCGACGACCGGCTGCGGCACGTCGACGGGCTCGACGACGCCGCGTTCCTCGCCATGGACCTCGAGCACCTCGGCCGCCCGGACCTCGCCGCGACCTTCCTGGACGACTACGCCGAGTTCTCCGGCGACCCGGCCCCCACGGCGCTGCGCCACCACTACGTCGCCTACCGGGCCGTCGTGCGGGCCAAGGTCGCCTGCCTCCGCCACGACCAGGGCGGCCCCGCCGCCGCGGCCGACGCGGCCGCGCACGCCGCGCTGGCGCTGCACCGGCTCGAGGCGGGCGAGGTGCGGCTCGTGCTGGTGGGCGGGCTGCCGGGCACCGGGAAGACCACGCTGGCGCACGGGCTCGCCGACCGGTTCGGCGCAGTCGTGCTCTCCAGCGACCGCGTACGCAAAGAGCTCGCCGGCGTGGACCCGGAGAGCCCGGCGGCGGCGGCGTTCGGCGACGGTCTCTACCGCGCCGAGCACACGGACCGGGTCTACGCCGAGCTGCTGCGCCGGGCGGAGGCCCTGCTCGCGCGCGGCGAGTCCGTGGTGCTCGACGCCTCGTGGACCGCGGCGCGCCACCGCGACCGGGCCGACGCCGTGGCCCGGCGCGCCGTCACACCGCTGATCGCCCTGCGGTGCAGCGCGGAGCAGGTGCTGGCCCGCCGGCGCATCCTCGAGCGGACCGGTGGTCCGTCCGACGCCACTCCCGAGGTCGCCGCCGCGATGGCCGCGGCGGCCGACCCCTGGCCCGACGCGGTGGTGGTGCCGACCTCGTCCGGGCCGGCCGCCGCCCTGGACCGGGCGAGCGCGGCCTGGCAGGAGCGCTGACGGGCCGAAGGTCCCGGCGGTACGGGCCGCACGGCGCTGCGCCGACCGGGGTGGCGGCGTTACCGTCTGCCGGTGACCATCACCGTGTTCCTGCTCGACGACCACGAGATCGTCCGCCGCGGCATCGCCGGGCTCCTCGAAGGTGAGGACGACATCACCGTCGTCGGGGAGGCCGGCACCGCCGCGCAGGCGATGGCCCGGATCCCCGCGCTGCGCCCCGACGTCGCCATCCTCGACGTGCGCCTGCCCGACGGGGAGGGCATCTCGGTCTGCCGCGACGTCCGCGCCGCCGTCGACCCGCCACCCGCCTGCCTCATGCTCACCTCCTACTCCGACGACGAGGCGCTGTTCGGCGCGATCATGGCCGGGGCGGCGGGGTACCTGCTCAAGCAGGTCGCCGGCATCGACCTCGTCGGCGCGGTCCGCACCGTCGCCGCGGGCGGGTCGCTGCTCGACCCCCGCGCCACCGGGCTGGTGCTCGAGCGGCTGCGCAAGGGCGAAGAGCCCGAGGACCCCCGCTACGCCTCACTGAGCCCGCAGGAGCAGCGCATCCTCGAACTCATCGCCGACGGCATGACCAACCGCCAGATCGGCGCCGAGCTCTTCCTCGCCGAGAAGACGGTCAAGAACTACGTCTCCTCCCTGCTGCACAAGCTCGGCTTCGCCCGCCGCACCGAGGCCGCGGTGTACGCCACCGAGCACCGGCGGGAGCAGCGCGGCCGGTCCTGACACCGACGACCCGGATCAGAGCGGCGAACGATCAGGGCGGCGCCCGATCAGGGCAGGGGCACGGTCCAGGTCAGCCGCGTGCCCCGCGCCGGGCCGGGTCCGACGGTGCACCCACCGCCGCACTCGCGTGCCCGCTGCTCGAGGTTGACCAGTCCGCTGCGCGCCGCACCCGGCCCGATGCCGACGCCGTCGTCGAGGACCTCGACCACCAGCTCCCCCGCATCGGCGCGGACCTCGACGGCCAGCGACTGGGCCCCCGCGTGGCGCACCACGTTGCTCACCGCCTCGCGCACCACCGCCACCGCGTGCACCGCCACCGCCGGCGGCACCAGCGTGTCGACCGCCCCGTCGATGCGCACGGCCGGGGACAGGCCCGACCCCCGTGCGGCGTCCGCGGCCGTGTCGAGCAGCCGCCGGCGCAGCCCGCCGTCGGTCTCCCCCGCGGTGTGCAGGTCGAAGATCGACGTGCGGATCTCGCGCACCGTGGTGTCCAGGGCGTCGACCGCCTGCTCCAGCCGCTCCCGGACCGCCGGGTCCACGGCCCGGCGCAGCGTGCCCTGCAGCTGCATCCCCGTGGCGAACAGCCGCTGGATCACGTGGTCGTGCAGGTCTCGGGCGATCCGGTCGCGGTCGGCGAACACGTCGAGCTGGCGCCGGGCCCGGTTGCGCTCGCCCAGTTCGAGCGCGAGCGTCGTCTGCTCGGCGAACGAGGACAGCAGCGGCACCTCCGCCGGCCGGAACGCGGCCTCCCCCCGGCCGCGGAACGCCACCAGGATCCCGTTCACCACGCCGTCGCTGCGCAGCGGCACCGCGACGGCGGATCCGAGGTCCTCGCCCGCCTGCTCGTCCACCAGACCTGCGGGGCCACTCAGCACGACCGGCGCGCCCCCCTCGAACACCTCGCGGAGCGCTTCCGTCCCCCCCGGGAGCGTTCGGCCCAGCCGGGGCCCGGCGCCGCGCCCGCTGCGCCCGCGCACGACCAGGTCGCCGTCCGGGCCGCCGCGCAGCGCGATGAGGGTGGTGACCGAGCCGGTGAGCTCCAGGGTCCGCTGCGCGATGAGCGCCAACGCGTCGTCCTCCGACGCCCCCGACAGCAGCTCGCTGCGGATCTCGCCCGACGCCTCCAGCCAGCGCAGCCGCAGCTGGGACTGCTCGAACAGGTCGGCGTTCTGCACGGCGATACCCGCCGCCGCGGCCAGGGCCTGCACGATCGCCTCGTCGTCGGCGGTGAACTCCCCGCCCCCGGCCTTCTCGGTGAGGTAGAGGTTGCCGAACACGGAGTCGCGCACCCGCACCGGCACGCCCAGGAATGTCCGCATCGGGGGGTGGTGCTCCGGGAACCCGACCGAGGAGGTGTGGGCGCCGAGGTCGGCCAGCCGCAGCGGGCGCGGATCGGTGATCAGCTGGCCGAGCAGGCCGTGGCCGGTCGGCAGCGGCCCCATGCGGGCCGCGAGCTCCTCGTCCAGCCCGACGTGCAGGAACCGCGCGATCCGGCCCTCGGCGTCGAGCACGCCCAGCGCGGCGTACCGGGCGTCGACGAGGTCGGCGGCCGAACGGACGATGCGCCGCAGCGTGGCGTCGAGCTCCAGCCCCTCGGCCACGGCCAGGACGGCGCCCAGCAGCCCGCGCATCCGGTCGCGTGTGTGCACCACCTCGGTCAGCCGGTCCTGCACCTCGCGCAGCAGCTCGTCCAGCCGCAGGCCGGCGAGCACCGGGGGCGCGACCGGCTCCGGACGGTCCTGGGCCATGCAGACTCCTCGCGACTCGATCCGCCGTGTCCTGCGCCTCCGCGGCGGGCGGCGCCCGGCACCCTACGCCGACCGTCTGCGGGTTCCCAGGGCGACGAGGTGGCGGATGACGACTCCCGACGGGACGTACGGCCCTGCCACAGAGCGTGCGGTGCGTCCAGGATCTGCGCTGACCGGCACCGGTTCCGGCGCCCGCACTCCCAGGAGGGACACCATGACGAAGGCGACCCGGACGACCGCCGGACTCGATCTGACCGCCGAGCAGACCGAGCTGGTGCTCGCGACCGCGGGACGGGCCCCGTCGCTGCACAACGCCCAGCCGTGGGCGTTCCGCGTGCGGCCCGACCTCATCGAGCTGCACACCGACCCGCAGCGCCGCCTCCCGGTGGTCGACCCGGCCGACCGCGAGCTGCGCATGGCGTGCGGCGCCGCCCTGTTCACCCTCCGACTCGCGCTGATCGACCTCGGCGTGCGCCCGCTGGTCACCGTCCTGCCCGACCGGCGGCACCCCACCCTGATCGCCGAGATCCGCCGCGGCGGCAGCATCCTCGCGACTCCCGAGCAGCGCCGGCTGCTCGAGGCCGTCCCGCGCCGGCACACCAACCGGCACCCCTTCACCGACGTCCCCGTGACCCCACCGGAGCGGCACGCGCTGCGTCGCGCCGCGTCCGACGAGGGCGCGTGGCTGCACCTGGTGACGGCACCCGACGAGCGGGCGATCCTGCAGCGCCTGGCCGTCCGCGCCCACCGGCAGCAGGTCGCCGACCCCGCGTTCGGGGACGAGCTGCGGCGCTGGACCGGCACGTCGCCCGGACGGCCCGACGGGGTGCCCGTCGCCGCCGGTGGACCGCAACCGGCACCGCACGACCGCTGGGTGCTGCGCGACTTCACCGACGGCGCCGCGCCGGAGCGGGTGCCGGGCAAGGAGTTCGAGAGCGACCCGCTGATCGCCGTCCTCACCTCGCACCTCAGCGGCCCGCACGCCGACGTGCGAGCAGGCGAGGCGCTGCAGCGCGTGCTGCTCACCGCGACGGCCGAGGGCCTCGCGGTGTCGTTCCTCTCCCAGCTCATCGAGGTGGACTGGGCCCGCGACGAGCTGCGCCGCCTCGTCGGCGCACCGCTGCCACCGCAGGCGGTCCTGCGGGTCGGCCGCGGCTGGCCGGTGGCGGCCACCCCGCGCCGTCCGGTGGCGGACCTGCTGCTCGACGACGGGGACGACCTCCCGGGGTAGTCCTCAGGTACGGGCGACGACGACCGGGCAGGGGGCGAACTCCACGAGGGCGCGGCTCGTGGAACCCAGCTGCTGCATCGTGAGCGGCGGCGCGGTCCCGCGCTGGCCGACCACCAGCAGGCGCGCGGTGCCGGCGCGGTCGAGGAGCGGACGCAGCGGCGTGTCGTCGGCCACCTCCCACTCGACGTCGAGCCCGGGACGGGCGGCGAAGACGGCGGCGCGCTCCGCGTCGAGCAGGGCGGCGGCCTCCGCCGTGGACCCGCCCGGACGCGCGTGCAGCGCCACCAGCCCGGTTCCGAGGGCCACCGCGAGCTCCGCCCCCAGCAGCAGGGCCGCCCGGCCGGACGCCGACCCGTCCACACCCGCCACGACGGGTCCGGCGCGGCGGGGCTGCTCCGTCGGAGCGGGCCCGCGGACGACGGCGACCGGGCAGCCCGCTCGGCCGACCAGCTCGAGCGCCAGGTCGCCGGCGAGCATCCCGGACCTGGCACCGGGGCCGTAGCTGCCGACCACGAGCATCCGCGCGCTGTCGGACCGGTCGACCAGCACCTGGGCGGGAGCGCCCCGGACGGTCTCGGCGCTCACCGGTGCGGCCCCCGCGCTCCGCGCGGCGCCGGCGAGCTCGTCGAGCCAGTCCGACCGCTGCGCCGCGGCCGCCGCGTCCGGGAGCGCGTGGACCAGGTGCACGGGGGCCTGCTGGGCCGCCGCCAGCTCCGCCGCCCACGCCGCGGCTCCGCCCGCCGAGGCTGATCCGTCCACCCCGACCACCAGCGGCCCGATACCGGTCCTGTCGTCGTCCGTCACGCCGTCGTCTCCTCACCTCGTCGTCGCCGGTCGTCGCCCGGTCGTCGCCCGGTCGTCGCCATGGTCCCCCGGAGGCGCGCCCGTCGCCGTCGCAGCCCTGCCCGCGTGACCTTCGGCGAGCTCGCCGGGACCTCCGGCGGGTGCCGCCGCACAGGGGCGCGACCGCACCATCGACCTGTGTCGGGCCGCACCCGCGGCCCCAGGACGGAGGAGCTCCCATGGAAGGGCGCAGTGCACTGGTCGTCGTGGGCGTGGACGACTCGGCGGGCGGCCGGGCGGCGCTGCGGTTCGCGCTGCAGGACGCCGCCCGGCGCGGGGCCCGCGTCGACGTCGTCGCCGCGTTCCGCATGCCGGACCCGAATGTGTGGGGTCCCGAGGGGGCGGTCATCGCGGGCCGGGTCGAGCAGACCCCGGCGCAGGTGCACGGCGCCGTGCGGACGCGGACCCAGGAGATCGTGGACGAGGCACTGGCCGAGCCGGCGGTGGCCGAGCGGGCGGTGGCCGGACCCCCGCCCGTCACGGTGCTCGCCGTCGCCGGCAGCGCAGGCGAGGTGCTCGTGCACGCCGCGCACACCGCCGACCTGCTCGTCGTCGGGAGCCGCGGCCACGGCGCCGTCCGCAGCGCCGTGCTCGGCTCGGTCGGCCTGCACTGCGTCCTGCACGCACCGTGCCCGGTCACCGTCGTCCGCCCCGCGCACGACCGCGAGCCGGTCGCGGCACGGCCGTGAGCGCGCCCGTCGTCGTGGCGCTCGACGCCACCCCGGACGCCGCCGAGCCCGCGGTGCGCCGGGCAGCCCGCGAGGCCGCCCACCGCCGCGCGTCGCTGCAGGTCCTCGTCCCCGCCGGAGGCGATCCGGACGGGCGCCGTACGGCCCTGGTCCGCGCCCTCGCCACCGCCCGGCGCGCCGCACCCGGCGTCGAGGTGACCACGCAGCTCAGTGACGAGCAGCCCGGCCGGGCGCTGCGGATGGCCGCGGCCGAGGCCGCGCTGCTGGTCGTCGCGGCCGCGTCGGAGCACGTCGACGACCTGGTCGTGTCCGCGCACTGCCCGCTGCTCGTCGTCCCTCCCACCGACGATGGGGACCCGGCCGGGCCGGTGCTGCTGGGGGTCGGTCCGGCCACGCAGTCCGAGGTGGTGGCGTTCGCGTTCGCCCAGGCGCAGGACCAGGGGGCCGACCTGATCGCGGTGCGCACCTGGCACGACCCGCTGGTCGACCTCGGCCTGCTCACCGGGGACCGCATCGCCCGGTGGGACGCCGCCGACGCCACGGTCCGCCACGAGCTCGCCGACCAGCTCGCGCTCGCGGTGCTCGCCCACCCGGACGTGCACGTCACCACGCGCGTCGTGGACGACGGGTGCACCCCGCTGCTCGCGGCCCTCGCCACCCGGGCCCGCCTGCTGGTCGTCGGCCGCCCGGCCCGGGGTGCCGCTCTGGGGCGGCTGCGGCCCTCCCCCGCCCTCACCCTGGCCCGCCACGCCCCGTGCCCGGTCGTCGTCGTGCCCCCGGAGGGGCCGACCGGACGGACGCTGCTGCCCCGGCGCCGGCTCGGCCGGTCCGACCTGCGGGTGTGAACGTGCGGCCCCGTGCGGGGCCGCACACGATGTCTCCCCGACCCGGATCCCGAAGATGCCTGCCACCTCCTCCCCCACCGCCCGGCCCGCCGGCGGGCTGACCGCCGAACAGGCGCGCGCCCGGCTCGCCGCGGACGGACCGAACACGCTGCCCGCGCCGCGACCACCGTCGCCGCTGCGGCAGTTCGTCCGTCAGCTCACCCACTTCTTCGCGCTCATGCTCTGGGTGGCCGCCGGGCTGGCCGTGGTCGGCGGGATGCCCCAGCTGGGCATCGCGATCGCCGTGGTCGTCGTCGTGAACGGGGCGTTCGCGTTCGTGCAGGAGTACCGGGCCGACCGGGCCGGGCAGCGGCTGCGGGAGCTGCTGCCGCTGCGGGTGACGGTGCTGCGCGACGGGGAGCGGCGCGAGGTGCCGGCGGCCGAGCTGGTCCGCGACGACGTCGTGCTGCTGACCGCGGGCGACCGTGTCTGCGCCGACCTGCGGCTCGAGCACGTCGCCGCCCTCGCGGTGGACGAGGCCACCCTGACCGGGGAGAGCGTGCCGGTGCACCCCGAGGCCGGCGCGACGGCCTGGGCCGGCACCTTCGTCGCGCAGGGCGAGGCGCGGGCCGTCGTCACCGCGACCGGCGCGCACACCCGGCTCGCCGGCATCGCCGCCATGACCCGGCGGGCCCACCGGCCGCCGGGCCCGCTCGCCGTGCGGCTCGACCAGGTCGTGCGGGTCATCGCGGTGATCGCCGTCGCCGTCGGTGCGCTGTTCCTCGCCCTGTCGTGGTGGCTCGGGATGGGCCTGACCGCCGGGTTCCTGCTCGCCGTCGGCGTCACCGTGGCCCTGGTCCCGGAAGGGCTGCTGCCGACGGTCACGCTGTCGCTGGCCCGGGCCGCCCACGTCATGGCGGGCCGCAACGCACTGGTCCGGCGCCTGGAGTCGGTGGAGACGCTCGGCTCGACGACGGTGATCTGCACCGACAAGACCGGCACGCTCACCGCCGGTCAGATGTCGGTCGTGCGGGTCTGGACCCCGGCCGGCGCCGCGAGCGTCCACGGCACCGGCTACGACCCCGACGGTGCGGTCGACGCCGAACCGGGTGCGGAGGCCGCGGTCGCCGAGCTGGCCGTCTCCGCTGCGCGCTGCGCCGAGGGCCGGGCCGTGCTGCGCGACGGCGTCCGGACCCCCATCGGGGACCCGATGGAGGTGGCGCTGCACGTGCTGGCGCTGCGCTGCGGGCGCGACCCCGACGACGAGGCCGCCGGCCACCCGGAACGCCTGCGCGTCCCGTTCGACCCGCAGCGTCGCCGCACCCTCGCGGTGGTCGACGGTCCCGCAGGGCCGGCCGCGCTGGTCGTCGGGGCCCCGGACGCGGTCCTGCCGCTGGCCGGCGCGGGCGGGGAGCCCGCGGCCGAGGTCGAGAGGATGGCGCAGCGGGGGTTGCGGGTCCTCGCCGTCGCGACCGGGCCCGCCGCCGGGCCGGGGCCCGCGGATGCGGAGGCGGACCTGCGGCTGCTCGGCCTGGTCGGCCTGCAGGACCCACCCCGCGACGGCGTCGCCGCGGCCGTCACCGCTGCCCGCGGAGCCCGGATGCACCTCACGATGATCACCGGCGACCACCCGACGACGGCGCGGGCGATCGGCGAGCAGGTCGGCATCGCCCTGCCCGGCAGCCCGGTGCTCGTCGCCGCAGACCTGCCCGCCGACGACGCGGCGCTGGGGGCGCTCGTCGACGTCGACGGCGCCGTCGTGGCCCGTGCCACGCCCGAGGACAAGCTGCGCATCGCCCGCGCCCTGCGCGCCCGCGGGCACGTCGTCGCGATGACCGGCGACGGCGTGAACGACGGGCCGGCGCTGCGCGAGGCCGACATCGGCATCGCGATGGGCGCGAGCGGCACCGACGTCGCCCGCGAGGCCGCCGACCTCGTCCTGCTCGACGACCACTTCGCCACGATCGTCACCGCGGTGGAGTACGGGAGGGCCACCTTCGCGAACATCCGCCGCTTCCTCACCTACCACCTCACCGACAACGTCGCCGAGCTCGCACCGTTCCTGCTGTGGGGGCTCACCGGCGGCCAGGTGCCGCTGGCGCTGGGGGTGCTGCAGATCCTGGCCATCGACATCGGCACCGACCTGCTGCCCGCGCTCGCGCTCGGTGCCGAGCCCCCCAGCCCCCGGGCGCTGCAGGGTCCGGCCCGCACCGGGCGGCTGATCGACCGACGCGTGCTCGGGCGCGCGTTCGGGGTGCTGGGCCCGACCGAGGCCGCGGTGCAGCTGGGCGCGTTCGTCACGGTGCTGCTGGCCGGCGGCTGGCGGTGGGGGCAGGAGGCCCCCGCGGGGCTGCTCGCGGTCGCGTCCGGCACCGCGTTCACCGCGGTCGTGCTCGGGCAGCTCGCCAACGCGTTCGCGTGCCGCAGCGAGCACCGTCCCGTGGGCGGGTGGTCGTGGCGGGGCAACCCCCTGCTGCTGGCGGCCGTCACTGTCGAACTGGTGCTGCTGGGTCTGTTCCTCGCGGTCCCGCCGGTGGCAGGCCTGCTCGGTCACGCCCCGCCGGGCCCGTTGGGCTGGGCGCTCGCGGCGCTGGCCGTCCCCGCCGTGCTCCTGGCCGACCTCGCCCACAAGCGCCTCACCCGGCGCCGCTGAACCACCCCGTGGCCGGACGGCGCGCAGGAGCGGGCCGCGCAGGACCGGGACCTCCGGCACGCGGCGCCGGGCACGACGGCTCTACCCCGGTCTCCGGTGGCCGCAGCAGGGTGGGACCGAGAGATGAAGGCGGACTTCCCGGACAGCGGGAGGAGCAGGAGGCGACGATGGACGGGACGCGGACCGAGCGGAGCGAGGAGGTCGGCGAGGCGACCGTGCGTGAGGTGGTCGTGGGCGCCGACGGGACGCCCACCGGGCTGCAGGCAGTGGCATGGGCCGCCACGGAGGCGCGCGTCCGCGGGGCGGCGCTGCGGATCGTGCACGCGACGCCCTACGCCACCGGCCGATCGGCGCAGGACCGCGCCGAGGCGATCCTCGGGCGCGCCTTCACCGTCGCCCGGCGGCACGAGCCCCGGGTGCGCGCGGTCACCGCACGCAGTGAGCAGGACGTCGCGACCGCGCTGGCCGAGGCCTCGCGCGGCGCCGACCTGCTGGTCGTGGGCCGGCTCTCCGGGCACCCCGGCGACGCCGTCGTGCCCTCGCTGGCCCCGGCCATCGCGGTGGCGGCGCACTGCCCGGTCACCGTCGTGCGCACCGCGCCGGGATCGGCGCGCACCGGCGACCGTCCCGTGGTGGTGGGCGTGCAGCAGGCCGAGCGGGACGCCCCGGTGCTGGAGGCGGCATTCGCCGACGCGTCGCGCCACGGGTGCCCGCTGGTCGTGCTGCACGCGCACGGCGCCGTCGGGGGCGGCGGCACCGCGGCCGCGCCGGACCACGCCCTGGACCCGTGGCGGCAGCGGTATCCGGACGTGCCCGTGGAGTTCCGGACCGGCGACGGCGGGGCGGCGGCCGAGCTGCTGCACCTCTCCGTCGGCGCGCGGATGGTGGTCGTGGGCACCCGGGGCCGCGGCGCGGCGGCGGCCGCGGTGCTCGGGTCCACGAGCCGCACGCTCCTCCAGCACGCCGACTGCCCGGTGACGGTCGTCCACCGGACCGGGCCCGACCGGCAGACGGTGTCGAGGGACGGCGCCGCGAGCAGCACGGGAACGGGTTGATGGCTCGCGCAGCCGCCCGGCACGCCGCGGCCCTGCTCGACGCGCGGCTCCCCGGCATCGCGGCGCCGTGGTCGCTCGCCGCGAACGATGTCGCGGCGCGGCTGCGCACCGACCCCGGGCGGGGGCTCACCGCGGCCGAGGCGGACGCGCGCCTCGCCGTGGCCGGGCCCAACGACCTGCCCCACGAGCCTCCGCGCTCGCTGGCCGGGTCCGTGCTGGCGCAGCTGCGCGAGACGATGATCCTCGTCCTGCTGGCCGCCGCCGGGCTGACCGCGGCCGTGGGCGACCTGGCCGACTGCGCCGTGATCCTGCTCGTCATCACGGTGAACACGACGGTCGGCGTCCTGCAGGAACGTCGGGCGGTCGGGGCGGTCGCGGCGTTGCGCGCCCTGGCCACGCCGCACGCCACAGTCCTGCGAGGCGGGACGCCGGAGAGGGTGGCCGCCACCGACCTCGTCCCGGGCGACGTGCTCCGGATCGCCGAGGGCGACGTCGTCGGCGCCGACGCGCGCGTGCTCACCGCGCACGCGCTGCAGGTCGACGAGGCACTGCTCACCGGCGAGTCGCAGCCGGTGGACCGGTCGCCGGACGCCGTGTGCGCCGCCGCGGCCGGGCCCGCGGACCGCACCACGATGCTGCACGGCGGCACCCTCGTCGTGCACGGCACCGGGACGGCGGTCGTCGTGGCCACCGGCTCCGGCACCGAGCTCGGGCGCATCGCCGGGCTGCTGCGCGAGCGGACCGCGCCGGACACCCCGTTGCAGCGCCGACTGGCGACGCTCGGGCGCCGGCTGTCCGTCCTCGCCGTCGCGGCCTGCGCGCTCGTCGTGGTGCTCGGGCTGCTGCGCGGCGAGGCCTGGGAGCTGATGCTCGTGGCCGGGATCTCGCTGGCGGTGGCCGCGATCCCGGAGTCGCTGCCCGCCGTCGTCGCCCTCGCCCTGGCCGCGGCGACCCGGCGGATGGCCGAGCACGGCGCGATCGTCCGTTCGCTGCCCGCCGTCGAGGCGCTCGGGTCGGTGACGGTGCTGGCGGTGGACAAGACCGGCACCCTCACCACCGGGCACCCCGCGTGCGTGGCCCTGTGGACGTCCGAGGACGGCGAGCGCGACCTCGACGGCTCCGCCGTGCCCGGCCGGGGGCTCGTCGACGGCGGGCGCGGCTCACGGGCCCTGCTGGAGGCGGCCGTCCTCGCCAGCGACGCGGCACCCGGGGGCGGCGGTACCGAGGGTGCGCTGGTCGGCGCGGCCGTCGCCGCCGGGGTCGACGTCGCCGCACTGCGCGCCGCCGTGCCGCGCACCGGGGTCCGGCCCTTCGACGCCGTCCACCGGTCCATGCGCACCGACCACGGCGACCTGCGGATCGTCAAGGGCGCGCCCGAGGTCGTCGTACCCCGTGATCGCGCCGCGCAGGACGTCGTGGCGGCGTGGGCGGCTCGCGGGCACCGGGTGCTCGCCGTCGCCGTGGGGCGGCCCGGCGCGCTGGGCACCCTCGGCCTGCTCGCCACGGCCGATCCCGTGCGCCCGGACGCCCGCCCGGCCGTGCTCGCCGCACGGGCGGCGGGCATCCACCCGGTGATGATCACCGGCGACCACCCGGGCACCGCGGCCGCGGTCGCGGAGCAGGTCGGGATCGTCGCCGCCGACGACCCGCCGGACGACCCGGCCCGCGGCCTGCGCGCCGTCTACGCCCGCACCGACCCCGCCGGCAAGCTCGACATCGTCTCCGCGTGGCAGAGAGCCGGGCACCTCGTCGCGATGACCGGCGACGGCGTCAACGACGCCCCGGCGCTGCGTGCCGCCGACGTCGGGGTCGCGATGGGTCGGCGCGGCACCGAGGTGGCCAAGGAGGCCGCCGACCTCGTCCTCACCGACGACGCCCTGGGCACCCTGGTCGCCGCCGTCGCCGAGGGGCGGCGCGTGTTCGACAACGTGCGCCGCTTCGTCCGCTACGGGGTCTCGGGCGGGCTGGCCGAAGTGCTGGTGATGCTCGTCGGCCCGTTCCTGGGGTTCGCGCTCCCGCTGCTGCCCGGGCAGATCCTGTGGGTCAACCTGGTGACCCACGGGCTTCCCGGTGTGGCCATCGGCTCCGAGGTGGCCGAACCCGACGTGCTCACCCGGCCGCCGCGGTCGCCGCGGGAGGGCCTGCTGACCGGCCGCGGGGTGGCCGACGTGGTCGGCGTCGCCCTGCTCATCACCGCCGGCTGCCTCGGACTCGCCCTGTGGTCGGCCGCCCGCGGCGGGCCGTGGCAGACACTGCTGTTCGCCACGCTCGCGCTGACCCAGCTCGGGGTCGCCCTCACCACCCGCTCGGACCGGACGCCGTTCTGGCGGATGTCGCCCGCGGGCAACCCGTTCCTGTTCGCGGCCGTGGCGACCAGCCTGGCCGCGACCGTCGCGGGCGTGCACCTGCCCGGCCTGTCCGACCTGCTCGGCACCGAGCCGCTCGGGCCGCTGGAGTGGGGCCTCGCGGTCGCGGTCGCCGTCGTGCCCGCCGTCGTGATCGAGACCGTCGAGCTCGTACGCGCCCGCGCCGAGGCGCGGCACACCGCGACCTGAGCGGGGCGGGGCCGACGGCCCCGCCCCGCCGGGTCGTTCGACTCCTACCCCGTCCCCACCGCTCGGCCGAGGCTGGTGGCGGAGGTGGGGCCGATGTCGGAGGTCGAGGACGTGCGCAGGGACCGACGGGAGGTCACGGGCGCCGTGCGCGCCCTGCTCGCCGACGGGACCGCGGTGAGGCTGCGGGAGCTCACCGACGCCGACGCCGACGCGGTCGCGCAGCTGCACCGGCAGCTTCCGGTCCAGGACCGCTACCTGAGGTTCTTCAGCGCGGGCACCACATCGGTCCCGCCCGTCGTCGAGCGGCCCGGATCGGCATGGATCGGCGCGTTCCGCGGGGCGGGCCTCGTCGGCGTGGCCGAGTACACGGTCGGCGACGACCCCGCCGCAGCCGAGGTGGCGCTCGCGGTCGGGCACCCCGAGCAGGCGCACGGGGTCGGGACGCTGCTGCTGGAACACCTGGCCTCGCTGGCCCGGCACCGGGGCCTTCGCCGGTTCACCGCCCGGGTCCTGCCCGAGAACACCCGCATGCGGCGGGTCTTCGCCGACCTCGGCCTGCCCGTCCGGACCGTCCTCGACCGGGACGAGCTCGCCGTCGAGGTGGACCTCGACCCCGACGCCCGGTACCTCGATGCCCTGGCCGAGCGTCAGCAGCGGGCCGACGTGGCGAGCCTGCAGCCGATGCTGCGACCGCGGTCCGTGGTCGTCGTCGGAGCGAGCCGGCGCGGCGGGTCGGTCGGCAACGCCGTGCTGCGCAGCATCCTCGCGGGCGGCTTCACCGGCACGGTGGCCGCGGTCAACCCGCACGCCGCCGAGGTGGAGGGGGTGCCGTGCCACCGGTCGGTGGCCGACCTGCCCCTGCCCTGCGACCTCGCGGTCGTGTGCGTGCCCGCGGCGACGGTGCCCGCCGTGGCGCGGGAGTGCGGGGAACGCGGCGTCCGCGCCCTGCTGGTGATCTCCTCGGGCCTGTCGGGCGACCCCGGACCGGCGCACGACCTGGTGGAGGTCGTGCGGCAGTACGACATGCGGCTGGTCGGCCCCAACTGCCTGGGCCTGTCCAACAGCGACCCGGCCGTGCGGCTCGACGCGGGCTTCGCCGCACCCGGCACCGCGGCCGCGGGCGAGGTGGGCCTGGTGTCGCAGTCCGGCGGGGTCACCATCGCCGTGCAGGACGCGCTGCGCCGGCTCGGAACCGGCACCTCCACCGCCGTGTCCACGGGGGACAAGTACGACGTGAGCGGCAACGACATGCTGCTGTGGTGGCGCGACGACCTCGTCACCCGCGCCGCGGTGCTCTACCTCGAGTCGTTCGGCAACCCGCGACGGTTCTCCCGGTTCGCCCGGCGCCTCGCCGCCCGGATCCCGGTGCTCACCGTTCGGTCGGGCAGCTCCGAGGCGGGCCGCCGGGCCGCCGCCTCGCACACCGCCGCGACGGCCACCCCCCGCGTCGTGCGCGACGCGCTCTTCCGCCAGGCCGGGGTGAGTGCGCTCGACCGGTTGTCCGAGGTCCCCGAGCTGCTGGCCCTGCTGCTGTGGCAGCCCCTGCCCGCTGGGCGGCGGGTCGCGGTCATCAGCAACGCCGGAGGGGCGGGGGTGCTCACGGCCGACGCCTACGTGGCGCGCAGCCTCCCGGTGCCCCCGCTGGCCGCGGCGACCCGGCACGCGCTGGCCCGGGCGCTCCCGTCCGGCGCCGCCGTGGGCAACCCCGTGGACACGACCGCCGTCGTCGCCCCGGCGGTGTTCGCCGACGCCGTGCGCGTCCTGCTCGCCGACCCCGGGATCGACGCCGTCGTCGCGGTCACGGTGCCCACGGCACTGGGGGACCCCGGTGACGGGATCGCCGCACTGGCCGCCGGACCCCGCCGGACGGCCACCCCGCTGCTGGCCGTCCGGCCCACCCAGCCGGAGAACGTCGCGGCGGTGGGTGGTGCCGCCGGGCAGCGGGTGCCGTGCTTCGCCGACCCGGCCGCGGCGGCCACCGCACTCGCCCACGCCGTGACGCGCGCGGAGTGGCTGGCCCGCCCGGCCGGTGCCCCGTGGGCCCCTCCGGGCACCGGACCCGACCTGGCCCGCGCCGCCGGCGTGGTCTCCCGGTACCTGCGGGAGCACCCGGCGGGCGGCTGGCTGCCACCCGACGGCGTGGAGGACGTGCTCGAGGCGTTCGGCATCCCGGTGCTGCGGAGCGCGGTCGTCGACGGTCCCGACGCGGCGGTCCGCGCGTTCGTGCAGGCGGGTGTGCCCGTCGCGCTCAAGGCCGTCGCCGACGGGGTGCTGCACAAGGCGGCGGCGGGCGGGGTGCGCCTCGGGCTGGACAGCTCCGAGGCGGTCGAGGGAGCGGCCTGCGAGCTCGTCGCGCGGTTCGGCGGGCGGCTGCGCGGCCTGCTCGTGCAGCCCATGGCCGCACCCGGCCCCGAGCTGCTCGTCGGCGTGACCGCCGACCCGGCGTTCGGCCCGCTCGTCACCGTCGGGCTCGGGGGCGGGCTCACCGATCTGGTCGCCGACCGCGCCCACCGGCTCGTCCCGCTCACCCCCGCCGACGTCGGGGAGATGCTCGGGGAGTTCCGGGCGGGCGCCGCCCTGTTCTCCCCCGACGCGCGGCAGGCGATCGACGGGGAGGCGGTCCGCGACGCCGTCCTGCGGGTCGGGCAGCTGGCCGAGCTGCTGCCCGAGGTCGCCGAGCTCGACCTCAACCCGCTGGTCGTAGCCGCCCGGGGCTGCGTCGCCGTGGACGCGCGCATCCGCGTCGAACCCGCGTCCCCCGGCGACCCGGCCACACGCGCCCTGCGGATCTGACGGCCCGCCCCGACCGGTCGATCTCGTCGGACACGGGACCTCCGGCCCCCCTCGAGGGACCTTTCGCCTCAGCATTGGGCCGTGCGGAGCAACCGACGATGACCGCAGCACCCACGACGGAAGGACGCCGATGGCGATCGACGCCGGGCAGGGGCAGCACGGGACGGACGGACCGGCCGCCGACGCGCTGCTGCGGACGGGACGGTTCTTCACCCGGCGGCAGACCTCGCCGGACCTGCGGGCCGTGTACCGGGAGGGCGGGCGCGACGGCGACGCCTTCTACCGGGACCGCTGGAGCCACGACAAGGTGGTCCGCTCCACGCACGGGGTGAACTGCACGGGGTCGTGCTCGTGGAAGGTCTACGTCAAGGACGGGATCATCACCTGGGAGACCCAGCAGACCGACTACCCCTCGGTCGGCCCGGACTCCCCGGAGTACGAGCCGCGCGGCTGCCCGCGCGGTGCGGCGTTCTCCTGGTACACCTACTCGCCGACCCGGATCCGCTACCCCTACGCCCGCGGTGTGCTGGTGGAGCACTACCGCGCGGCGAAGGCCCGGCTGGGCGACCCGGTGCTCGCCTGGGCCGACGTGGTGTCCGACCCCGAGAAGCGGCGCAGCTACCAGCGGGCCAGGGGCAAGGGCGGGCACGTGCGGGTGTCGTGGGACGAGGCCGTCGAGATGGTCGCCGCCGCGCACGTGCACACGGCCAAGGTCCACGGCCCCGACCGGATCGCGGGCTTCTCCCCGATCCCGGCGATGTCGATGGTCAGCCACGCGGCGGGCTCGCGGTTCATCGAGCTGGTCGGCGGCGCCATGACCTCGTTCTACGACTGGTACGCCGACCTGCCGGTCGCCTCCCCGCAGGTCTTCGGCGACCAGACCGACGTCCCGGAGTCCGGGGACTGGTGGAACGCGTCCTACCTGCTCATGTGGGGCTCGAACGTGCCGGTCACCCGCACGCCCGACGCGCACTGGATGGCCGAGGCCCGCTACAAGGGCCAGAAGGTCGTGGTGGTCTCCCCCGACTACGCCGACAACACGAAGTTCGCCGACACGTGGCTGCCCGCGCAGCCGGGCACCGACGGTGCCATGGCGATGGCCATGGGCCACGTGATGCTGAAGGAGTTCTTCGTCGACCGGCGGGTGCCGTTCTTCGTCGACTACGTGCAGCGCTACACCGACCTGCCGTTCCTGGTGACCCTGGACGAACGCGACGGCGCCCACGTCCCGGGCAAGTTCCTCACCGCCGCCGACCTCGGCGACGCGGGCGAGGGCGCGGAGTGGAAGACCGTGCTCGTCGACGGGCGCACCGGCGAGCCGGTCGTGCCGAACGGGTCGCTGGGCTTCCGGCACACCGAGTCCGGCGAGGGGCGCTGGAACCTCGAGCTGGGCGACGTCGCCCCGCAGCTGAGCCTGCTCGGTGACGACGCCGCCGAGGTGCTGCTCCCCCGGTTCGACGCCGTCGACGGCACCGGGGGCGTGCTGCGCCGAGGCGTCCCGGTCCGCCGGGTCGCGGGGAAGCTCGTCACCACCGTGTTCGACCTGATGCTCGCCCAGTACGGCGTGCACCGCGACGGCCTGCCCGGCGTCTGGCCGACCGGGTACGACGACGCGACGCAGCCGTACACGCCGGCCTGGCAGGAGTCGATCACCTCGGTCCCGGCCGAGCAGGTCACCCGCGTGGCGCGCGAGATGGCGCGCAACTCCGAGGAGTCCGGCGGCAAGACCATGATCATCATGGGCGCCGGGATCTGCCAGTGGTTCCACGGCGACGCCACCTACCGGGCGATCCTGTCGCTGCTGCTGCTCACCGGCTCGATGGGCCGCAACGGCGGCGGCTGGGCGCACTACGTCGGACAGGAGAAGTGCCGCCCGGCCACCGGGTGGGCGACGATGGCGATGGCGACCGACTGGCAGCGCCCGCCGCGCCAGATGATCGGCACGGCGTACTGGTACACCCACACCGACCAGTGGCGCTACGACGGCTACCGCGCCGACGCGCTGGCCTCGCCGCTCGCGGAGGGGAAGCTCGCGGGCATGCACACGATCGACACGATCGCGCTGTCGGCGCGGCTGGGCTGGATGCCCTCCTACCCCCAGTTCGACCGCAACCCGCTCGACGTCGCCGACGAGGCGCTGGCAGCGGGTGGCGACGTCGCCGCCCACGTGGCCGGGAAGCTGCGCGACGGGGAGCTGAAGTTCGCCATCGACGACCCGGACGCCCCGGAGAACTGGCCTCGCTGCCTGACGCTGTGGCGGGCGAACCTGCTCGGCTCCTCGGCCAAGGGCGACGAGTACTTCCTCAAGCACCTGCTGGGCACCCACAACAACCTGATGGCCGAGCAGACGCCGCAGGACGCCAGGCCGCGCGACGTCGCCTGGCGCGACGAGGAGCCCCCCGAGGGCAAGCTCGACATGCTGCTGGCGCTGGACTTCCGCATGACGAGCTCGACCCTGCTCGCCGACGTCGTGCTGCCCGCCGCCACCTGGTACGAGAAGCACGACCTCAACACCACCGACATGCACCCCTTCGTGCACGCCTTCACCCCGGCGATCGACCCGCCGTTCGAGACGCGCACCGACTTCGACGCCTTCCACGCGATCGGCCGCCGCTTCAGCGAGCTCGCCCGGACCCACCTCGGCGTGCGCCACGACCTCGTGGCCGTGCCGCTGCAGCACGACACGCCGGGCGAGACCGCCCAGCCGGGTGGGCGCGTGCTCGACTGGCGCGCGGGCGAGTGCGAGCCCGTGCCGGGCCGGACCATGCCGAACTTCGTGGTCGTCGAGCGGGACTACACCGCGATCGCCGACAAGATGGCGAGCCTGGGCCCCCTGGTCGACCGGCTCGGCGTGACGACCAAGGCGGTGACCTACCGGCCCGACGAGGAGGTCGCGCACCTGGCGGCGAAGAACGGGGTGATGCTCGGCGGCGCCGGCGCCGGCGACGGGCGCCCGGCGCTGGACACCGACGCGAAGATGGCCGAGGCGATCCTCGCGCTGTCCGCGACGACCAACGGCCGGCTCGCCGTCCAGGGCTTCCGCGAGCTGGAGCGCCGCACGGGCACCCATCTCGCCGACCTGGCCGAGGGCAGCGAGGAGAAGCGGATCTCCTTCGCCGACACCCAGGCGCGGCCGGTGCCGGTGATCACGAGCCCGGAGTGGTCGGGCAGCGAGACCGGCGGCCGCCGCTACGCCCCGTTCACCGTCAACGTCGAGCGGGCGAAGCCCTGGCACACCCTGACCGGTCGCATGCACTTCCTGCTCGACCACGACTGGATGCACGAGTTCGGCGAGACACTCCCGGTCTACCGGGCCCCGCTGAACATGCACCGCCTCTTCGGCGAGCCCGAGCCGGGCGAGCTGGGTGCGGACGGAAGGTCGGTGGCGGTCCGGTACCTGACCCCGCACTCGAAGTGGTCGATCCACTCGGAGTACCAGGACAACCTGCTCATGCTGTCGCTCTCGCGCGGCGGGCCGGTGGTCTGGATGAGCCAGGAGGACGCGGCCGCGATCGGCGTGCGCGACAACGACTGGGTCGAGCTGGTCAACCGCAACGGCGTGCTCGTCATCCGGGCGATCGTCACCCACCGGATGCGGCCCGGGGCGGTGTTCGTCTACCACGCCCAGGAACGGGTGGTGAACGTGCCGAAGTCCGAGGCGACCGGCCGCCGCGGCGGGATCCACAACTCGGCGACCCGGATCCTGGTCAAGCCGACCCACCTGGTCGGGGGCTACGCCCAGTTGTCCTTCGCCTTCAACTACCTCGGCCCGACCGGGAACCAGCGTGACGAGGTGACCGTCGTCCGGCGGCGCGCCAGCCAGCGAGTGGAGTACTGATGCGTGTCATGGCCCAGATGGGCATGGTGATGAACCTCGACAAGTGCATCGGGTGCCACACCTGCTCGGTCACCTGCAAGCAGGCGTGGACCAACCGCAGCGGCGTCGAGTACGTGTGGTTCAACAACGTCGAGACCCGCCCGGGGCAGGGCTACCCGCGGCGCTACCAGGACCAGGAGCAGTGGAAGGGCGGCTGGGTGCGCAACCGGCGCGGCCGCCTGGCGCTCAAGGCGGGTGGCCGCTGGAGCAAGCTGCTGACGATCTTCGCCAATCCGGTGCTGCCGAACATCCGCGACTACTACGAGCCGTGGACCTACGACTACGAGACGCTCACCGACGCCCCGCTGGGGGACGACTTCCCGGTCGCGCAGCCCACGTCGCTGCTGTCGGGCCGGCCCATGGCGGTGGAGTGGAGCGCCAACTGGGACGACGACCTCGGTGGCGCCCCCGAGCACGGGCCGCACGACCCCATCGTCGAGCGCCTCAACCGGGAGTCGCTGCGCCGCGAGTCCGAGGACAAGGTCAGGTTCGACTTCGAGCGGGCCTTCATGTTCTACCTGCCGCGGATCTGCGAGCACTGCCTCAACCCGTCGTGTGTGGCGTCCTGCCCGTCGGGGGCGATGTACAAGCGCGCCGAGGACGGCATCGTGCTGGTCGACCAGGACCAGTGCCGCGGCTGGCGGATGTGCGTCACCGGCTGCCCCTACAAGAAGGTGTACTTCAACCACCGCACCGGCAAGGCCGAGAAGTGCACGTTCTGCTACCCCCGGGTGGAGGTCGGGCTGCCCACCGTGTGCAGCGAGACCTGTGTGGGGCGGCTGCGCTACATCGGGCTGTTCCTCTACGACGCCGACCGGGTCACCGAGGCGGCGTCGGTGGAGGACGAGAAGGACCTCTACTCCGCGCAGCTCGACCTGCTGCTCGACCCGCACGACCCGGAGGTGATCGCGGCCGCGCGCCGCGAGGGCATCGCCGAGGACTGGCTGGAGGCGGCGCGGCGCTCCCCGGTGTACAAGCTGGCCAAGGAGTACCGGGTGGCGCTGCCGCTGCATCCGGAGTTCCGGACGATGCCCATGGTCTGGTACATCCCGCCGCTGTCCCCGGTGGTCGACCGGCTCGCGGAGACCGGGCACGACGGCGAGGACGCCGGCAACCTGTTCGGCGCGATCGACGCCCTGCGCATCCCCGTCGAGTACCTCGCCGAGCTGTTCACCGCGGGCGATCCCGAGCCGGTGCGCGGGGTGCTGCAGAAGCTCGCGGCCATGCGCTCCTACATGCGCGACGTCACCCTGGACCGGCCCCGCGACGAGTCCGCCGCCGCGGCGGTGGGCATGACCGGGGCGCAGGTCCTGGAGATGTACCGGTTGCTGGCGATCGCCAAGTACGAGGAGCGCTACGTCATCCCCACCGCCTACGAGGCCCAGGCGCACCACCTCGAGGAGATCGGCTGCAGCCTCGACGTCGACGGCGGGCCGGGGATGGCCGCCGGGAGCGGGCCCTTCGGCGAGGCGTCCGGCCGGGCCACGCCGGTGTCGGTCGAGACCTTCCACGCCCTTCGCGACCGCCAGACCAGCGACTCCCTCGCCGACCCCGGCGAGCGCGGGGCTCGGGTCAACCTGCTCAACTGGGACGGCAAGGGACGCCCACCCGGGATGTTCCCGCCCCCGCGAACCCTCACCACCCCGAACGAACGGGACGTTCGTACGGACCCGTCGGACGAACGTGCCGTTCGTTTGGGTGGGGTCGGGGAGTCGGGGGGGCGATCGTGAGCGGCGCGCGGGTCCACGCCGCCGTGCTGCAGGCGGCGTCGGTGTGCCTGCAGTACCCCGACGACAGCGTCCTCGCGACGCTGCCGCTGGTCCGGCGCACCGTCGACGGGCTGCCGCCGGGCGAGCCCCGCAGTCGGCTTACGGCGTTCCTCGACCACGCGCAGCAGGCCGCACCCGGCGAGCTCGGCCGGCACTACGTGAGCGTGTTCGACACGCGGCGCCGCTGCTGCCTCTACCTGACCTGGTGGACCGACGGGGAGACCCGCCGCCGCGGGAGCGCGCTCGCCGCGCTCAAGGCCCGCTACCGGGCGGCCGGGGTGGAGTGGGACAGCCCCGAGCTGCCCGACTTCCTGCCCGCCGTGCTCGAGTACGCGGCCACCGCCGACCTGGCCGACGGTCTCGCGCTGCTGCAGGAGCACCGCGCCGGGATCGAGCTGCTGCGCCTGGCGCTGGTCGACGCGGGCACGCCCTACGCCGCGGCCGTCGAGGCGGTGTGCGCGCTGCTGCCCGGGCCCTCCCCCGCCGACGTCGCCGCGGCCAAGGCCCTTGCCCGCAACGGCCCGCCCCGCGAGCAGGTCGGCCTCGAGCTGCTGCCCTTCCCGACCGCCCGCACCCCGCACGACCGGACCCCGGACGCCGAGATCGGAGCGACCCGATGACCACCCTGGACGTCCTGCTGTGGGGCGTGCTGCCCTACGTGGTGATCGCGGTCCTCGTCGGCGGCACCGTGTGGCGCTACCGCTACGACAAGTTCGGCTGGACCACCCGCAGTTCGGAGCTGCACGAGTCCCGGCTGCTGCGGATCGGCAGCCCGCTGTTCCACTTCGGCCTGCTCGTGGTGATCATCGGACACGTCATCGGGCTGGTGGTCCCGAAGAGCTGGACCGACGCGGCGGGCCTCTCGCAGGAGGCCTACCACGTCCAGGCGCTCTTCCTCGGGGCGATCGCCGGGTTCTGCACGCTGGTCGGCGTCGGCATCCTGGTCTACCGTAGGCGCACCACCGGGCCGGTCTTCTCGGCGACCACGAAGAACGACAAGCTGATGTACGCGGTGCTGGTCGCGGCCATCGTCGCCGGGCTGGCCACGACCCTGCTCGGCGCGGCGGGCGGGGAGGAGCACAACTACCGGCTCACCGTGTCGCCCTGGTTCCGCTCGCTGTTCGTCCTGCAGCCCGACATCGAGGCCATGGCCCACTCCGGGCTCGCCTTCCAGCTGCACACCCTCATCGGGCTGGCCCTGTTCGCGATCTGGCCGTTCACCCGGCTGGTGCACGCCTTCACCGCGCCGGTCGGCTACCTTTTCCGCCCCTACGTCGTCTACCGGTCCCGCACCGGCGGCACCGCGTCCCGCGCCCCCCGGCGCGGGTGGGAGCGCGACACCACCCCCGGCCCCCGACGCTGACCGGAGTCATCGTGCAGAAGCTCTCCCTCGACGCCCCGGCCCGCGAGCAGCTCGAGGCGGCGGGCCGGGCCCCGGCCGGCCGCGCCGCCCGCACGGCCGTCGGCGGGCACGACCACCTCCTGCGCCAGACGGTCATCGCCCTGTGCGCGGGGCAGGAGCTGGCCGAGCACGAGAACCCGGGCGAGGCCACCGTGCAGGTGCTGCACGGCCGGGTGCGGCTGGTCGCCGGCGACACCGAGTGGGAGGGGCGCCACGGCGACCTGCTCGTCGTCCCGCCCCGGTCGCACCGGCTGGAGGCGGTGGTGGACTCCGCCGTGCTGCTCACCGTGGTGAAGCAGCCGGGGCGCGGCGCCCCGCCCGCGGGCTGACGCCACCGTCACCCCTCCGCCCGAGCTCGTGCCGCCCGCACCGAGGTGTCCTCCGAGGTACCGACATGCCGATCTTCCTCTATCGCCTGCTGGCCGTGGCGAGCACGCGGCTGCGCGGGTGGCGGCTCCCGCTCCTCGTCGTCGGGGTGGTGTTCGCGACCAGCTGGGTCGGGATGTGGTGGGCCGAGCCGGCCGACAACCCGATCGCCCGGCCCGAGGTGTACTGGTGGTGGTTCCTCGTCACCGCCGCGACCGTGGGGTACGGCGACCACTACCCGACGACCCCGCTCGGGTACGTCATGGGCGGTTACGTCATCGTCGGGGGCATCGTCACACTGACGATCCTGTTCACCCGGCTGGGATCGCACCTCCAAATCCTGAGGGGGAGGCGGATGAAGGGACTCGCGCAGATCGACGCCGCAGGTCACACGGTCATCCTCGGGTACCTGGCCGGGCGCACCGAGCGCATGATCGACGAGCTGTGCGTGGAGCGGGACCGGCCGCTCGTGCTGTGCGCGGCCGACGACGTGACCGAGCACCCGGTGCCCGAGCGGGCGCACGTCCAGTTCGTGCGGGGGGACCTGACCGGCCCGGACGTGATGACGCGCGCGAGCGTGGCCCGTGCCGCGACCGTGATCGTCGACGGCCACGACGACAACGAGAGCCTGGCCATCGCCCTCGCGGCCGACCACGCGGGTCCCGGCGCCCACCTCGTCGTCGCGCTGCGCGACCTGACGCGCCGCGAGCAGCTGCGCTACATCGACCCGGCGATCCAGTGCGTGCAGTGGCACATGCCGAACCTGGTGACCGACGAGGCCCTCGACCCCGGCATCACCGAGGTCTACGCCGACCTGATGAGCAGCGGCGGGCAGGGCAACACCTACTCGGTCCGGGTTCCCCCCGAGCTCGCGGACCGCACGTTCGGCGAGTGCCAGACGCAGTTCGGCAGGCGCTTCGGCGCCACGCTGATCGCCGTGCGCACCGGCGGAGAGGTCGTCGTGAGCCCCGGCTGGGACACGCCGGTCGGGCCCGCGGCGACGCTCTACTACCTCGCCGGCCGGCGGATCGACGAGGCGGAGCTGCGGCCTGCCCGCTCGCGGGGGTGTCGCCTCACCCCTGCGCCTCGCTCATCGGTGGGGCCGGAGCCGCCGGGACGCGGAGCAGCTCCCGGCCCGTGAGGACCTGCAGTGGGATGCACACGACGTGGTCCGATGCCAGCGGCACCCAGGTGTCCAGGCCCAGTCCCGACAGCTCGGCGAGCCGCTGCGGATCGACCACCTCGTAGGCCTCGCCGACGCCGAGGACGCTCCAGCCGGTCCGTGCCACCGGATCGATGTCGTCGACCTGGAACGCGACGACGGCGCCCCGCGTCGCGGCGGCCACCTTGCCGGTGCTGGCGGTGCGGAACAGCACCTCCTCGCCGTCGAGGACGTAGTTGACGGGCTGGGCCGCCGGCAGCGCGCCGTCGGTGAAGACGACGCGACCGACCACGCGCCCGCGCAGCAGGTGCAGGCACGCGAGGCGGTCGAGAGCCCGGAACCCGGCCTCTCCCGGCACCTCGGCACCGATGTCATGACGCATGCCACCAGCATGGACGCCGGGGCCGGACGGCAGCAGGGCCGGAAGTCCCGTGCGGTGCGGCACCGGTCCCGGACCGGTCACCGGGGCGGCACGGGCGCACCCCCGCTCCGGGGATCCGGGGCGGGGGTGCGGGATCGGGCGGCGGGGCTCAGGACGGCCTGGGCGCCCCCGGCCGCGCGTAGCGGACCCAGGTGACCGCGATGCAGAGCACCGCGAACGCGGCGCCGATGTAGTAGAAGGTCTCGGGCTCCATGAGCGTCAGGCCGACCCCGAAGAAGAACGGCCCGAACGCGGCGATCGCGGCGGTCCACCCGATCACGCCACCGGCCTGGCGGCGCTCGAAGATCATCGGCATCTGCTTGAACGTCGAGGCGTTGCCGATCCCGGTGAACAGGAAGATCGCCAGCATCCCCAGCACGAACCCGGTGAACTGGCTCTGCAGCCCGGCCGCCCCGACCGTGACGTCCGGCGACAGCGTGGTGCTGGTGAAGATCACCGAGGCCAGGATGCCGATACCGCTGACCAGTGTCCACGGCGCGCCGCCGAACCGGTCGGTGAGCGGGCTGAACAGCACGCGCGCGGCCGCGCCGACGAGCGGACCGAGGAAGGCGTAGGCGACCGGGTCGGGAATGCCGTAGCCGGCCACGAGGACCTGCGTCGTGCCGTCCGCGAGCCGCGTCGCGATCTCGGCGTTCCCGCCGCCGTACAGGTTCTTGATCAGCAGGCCGAACTGGCCGGACAGACCGGCGAACGTACCGAAGGTCATGATGTAGAGCAGCGTCATCCACCAGGTGTCCTGGTTGCGGAAGATGTCGAACTGCTGCCGGACGGTGGTCGTCACCGGGACGCTCTTCAGCATCGTCCAGGCCAGGAACGCACCGATCAGGACGAACGGCACGTAGACCCATGCCGCGTTCTGGTACCAGACGTCCGCGGGCGCCCGGCCGGGGAAGGTCTCGGTCTGCGCGGCGCCGAGGAAGCCGACCATCGAGAACCCGATGACCCACGGGGTCACGAACTGCACCAGCGACACGCCGAAGTTGCCGATCCCGGCCTGCAGGCCCAGCGCGGTGCCCTGCATGCGTCGCGGGAAGAAGTAGGAGGTGCTCGGCATGAACCCGGAGAACGCGCCGCCCCCGATGCCGGACATGAACGCGAGCGCCAGCAGCCAGGTGTAGGAGGTGCTCGGGTCCTGCACCGCGATCGCCCAGCCGACCAGGGGCACCAGCAGGAGCAGCGTCGTCAGCGTGACGAGCTTGCGGGTGCCCAGGACCGGTGGCAGCACCATCCAGACCAGCCGCAGGATCCCGGCCGACAGCCCGGGCACCGCGACCAGCCAGTAGAGCTGGTTGGTGCTCAGGTCGAACCCGAGGTTGGTCAGTTTGGGGGCGATCGCGCTGGCGATGAACCAGGACGCGAACGCCAGGGTCAGGGTGAAGGTCGTGACCGACAGGGTCCGCCAGGCCAGCGCCCGGTCCCAGGTCCGCTCGTCCTCGGGGTCCCACGCCTGCAGCCACTCGCCGCCGGTCCGGGTCCTCGTCATGGGGTCGGTGCTCATCGCGCAGATACCTCCTGGGCTCGCGGGGTCTCGAAGTGGTCGGCCAGCTCCGGCGAGTGCGTCTGCAGCATCCGGACGACGGTGCGGTGCATCCAGACGGCGCACACGGCCGTGAGCAGGAACAGGACGAAGAAGGTGGCCGAGGGCAGGCCCGTCCAGCCGGTGGCGTAGGCGAACAGCGGCGGGAGGAAGAAGCCGCCGAGGCCGCCGAGCATGCCCACCAGGCCGCCGACGGAGCCGACCTCGTCCGGGAAGTACTCGGGGATGTGCTTGTACACCGCGGCCTTGCCGATGCCCATGGCGCAGCCGAGCAGGAACACCAGCGCCGTGAAGGGCACGACGCCCAGCTCGTAGGGCAGGACCTCGCGGTCGCCCGGCTGCACGACGATGTGGCCGTTGGGCATGCTGAGCAGGAACGTGGCCGCCAGCATGATCCCGAAGGTCCAGTACATGACGCGGCGGGCGCCGAACCGGTCGGAGAACCAGCCGCCGAGCGGGCGCAGCAGGCTCGCGGGGAAGATGAACAGCGCGGTCAGCAGCGCCGCCACACCCAGCGAGAGGCCGAAGTTGGCGGTGTAGTACTTCGGCAGCCAGGCCGCCAGTGCGACGTAGGCGCCGAACACCGCGACGTAGTAGAGGCTGAACCGCCACACCCGCGCCTGGCGCAGCGGCACCAGTTCCTGGCGCAGCGTCCGGCCGCGGCCCGGCGTGCGGTCCTGGCGCGGGGTCAGCGTCCACAGCAGCACCGCCACCACGAGCAGCAGCACCGCGTAGAGGACCGGCACCAGGCGCCAGCCGCCCTCGACGACGCCGAAGTACGTGCTGCCGGCCGTCGCCGCGATCAGCGCGGGCCCGATGAACTTCGTGACCGAGGCCCCGACGTTGCCCGCACCGAAGACGCCGAGCGCGAAACCCTGCCGCTCCCGGGGGTACCAGGCGGAGTTCCAGGCGATCCCGGCGGAGAAGCCGTTGCCGGCGAAGCCGACCAGGAACGCGAGCAGGAGCAGCATCCCGTAGCTCCCGGCCATCGAGACGAGGAGCGCGAACACGGCCGTCGCCACGAGCATCGCGGTGAACACCACCCGCCCGCCGAGGCGGTCGGCGACGATGCCCGCCGGCAGCCGCCAGAGCGACCCGTTGAGGATCGCCACCGCGGACAGCCAGGACAGCTGCACGTCGGTCAGCCCGAACTCCTGCTGGATCGGGATGCCCAGCACCCCGAACATGAGCCAGGCCGCGAACATCAGCGTGAACGCGACGGTGGACAGGACCAGCACCCTCCGGGCCCCGGGTGGTTCGGGTGCCCGGGCGGGGGTGGCGGCGACCGGCGCGGGGCTCAGCCGTGTGGACATCGGTGTCTCCGGGTCGTGGTCGGTGGGCGAGCCCGGTGGGGCCGCCGTCGTGGTCCGATCGTCGGTGGCGCCCACCCGGCGTCGACAGGGACCAACGGCCCGACCCCCCTCCCGAAGGTCACCGGGAGGCTCCGCACGCGACAGGCGCACCGCAGCCCCGGGTCCGGTCAGCGCGTGACCTTCGGCCCTGCCGCCCGCCGTCCGGGACGGGCAGGGTGGTGCGCATGCAGGACCGCCACACCCCGCAGCTCCCCCACAGCGCCGGCCCGGTCACCGGTGCGGTGCGGCGCCTGACCGTCGAGTTCGACGGCCGGGTCCGCCCCCGCACGCTGCGCCGGACCGTGCAGCGCGCCCGCCGCGACCTCGCCGGGGTCCCCGAGGGCGCGCTGCCCGAGCTGGTGGAGCGGCTGGCCCGCGAGCGCCTGCGGTCGGCACCCTCCGCCCGCCGGTAGCGCCCGCACCCGGCAGCGCTCTCAGACGGCCGGGAGGTAGACCCTCGTCGTCGTCCCGTCGTCCTGGATCAGGGCCGATCGGGGGAGCCTCGCGACGACGCAGGCCTGGTAGTAGTCCCCTGCCGAGCTCGCGAAGTTCAGTGCCGTGACCACGTAGAGGGTGAGGAGGAACTGCGGCGCCACGGTGAGCAGCAGGACGATCAGCACGGCGCCCCAGAGCACGGCCGGCGCGAGCGCGACGACGACGAACGCCCTCCTGTCGAGGTAGGCCCGGTTCCCGGTGACGAGGTAGGGCAACCGCAGGGCGACGCTCGGACGGACGCCCGAGACCGCCCACAGGACCGCGCTGTGGGTGAGTTCGTGCACGGCCGTGTAGAGCAGGCACGCGATGGCCGTCACCGCGGCGGTCGTCCAGACACCCCAACCGCCGGTCGGGAGGTCGATCACGAATGCCAGACCCACCATGGCGCCGGCGACGAGGGCGAAGACCACCTGCACCGTGGTGGCCGCCTTCCCCTCCTTGAGGTCGAGCTCCGCGTGGAGTCGGTGGTCCGCCGGAGGGGCGGTCACGACGGGGGCCGCGACTCGGGCGGACACGCGCCCACCGCGCCCGTCACCGGGCACCGGCGAGCAGCACGGCGAGCACGTCGCGGATCGACACCACGCCGACGATGCCGGTGTCCCGCTCCACGAGTACGTGCCGCACCCCGGCCTCCAGCATCGCCTCACCGGTGGCGGCGATGCTGGTCCCGGCACCCACCGTGATCAGCTCGGTGCTCATGACGTCGGCGGCCTGAACCGACTCGACGTCGCCGCCGGAGGCGACGACGGCGACGAGATCGCGTTCGGAGACCAGTCCGACGACCGTGCCACGGGCGCGGACCACCACGGCACCGATCTCGCCGGCGGTCAGCTCCTCGGCGACCACACGCAGCGAGTCGCCGGTGGCGACCTCCGCGGGTGCCACGGACATCACCTCCGTGACCGCGTCGGTGGGCGCGGCACTGTCGAGACGGGCGGTCATCGTTCCTCCTGCAGGGATCCGGGGCGGGTCCGGCGGACGCCGTCCCGCACTCCATGCTGGGTCCGCGCCCCGTACCCGCGCCCGGGCGGAAGGCCCCGACCTCTCCCGCGAAGGTCCTGCCCGGTCGAGGCTTGCGGGTCGGTGCACGCGGTGGACGGGCTGTCCTTCACCGTCGAGCACGGCGGGGTGTTCGCGCTGCTGGGACCCCAACGGGGCCGGGAAGACCACGACGACCGAGATCCTCGATGGTCACCGGAGCCGCACCTCCGGCGCCGTGCGCGTGCTGGGCTGGGTCCGCAGACGGGGGGCCGGGAGTACCGGGAGTGGCCGCAGACCATCACGAGTACCCGGCAACCTGGTCGTGGTGCGGGTCCGCGGCTCCACCGCACCGACCACCGGGCCCCGCGGCACACGCCGGTACTGCGGCGGCTCCTCGCCGGCCAGGCGCTCCTCACCGTGTTCGTCGAACACCCCAGCCCCCGCGCGATCGCCTCGAGGGCATCCCCTCGGCCCGATGCAGCCGACGGATCTCCGCCCAGTCACGCCGACGGCGATCCCGAGGGCCTCCGCCAGCCGTCGGCGCGGAACCCGGTGGCCGTGCTTCTGTGCCGTCCGTGGCCTGGTCCGCTTGTGCGGCCGGTCGAGCCGGCTGGCAGGGACGTGCGCCCTTGGAGGCCGAGGGGCCGGTCGAGCGCGCACAAGGCCGTGGGGCTGGTCGGCTCGGTCACGATCCCGACCACCCCGGGCGTCGTCGACGAGGACCGGGGCTGCCCGCCGGCTCAGCGGCGGCGCCCGCTCCACTCCGGCTCGACCTGCTCCCACTCCTGCTCCCACAGCGCCGAGTTGACCCGCCCGGTCGCGATCCGCACACCGGCCCAGCACCCTCCGAGCACCAGGCCGCCGAGGAGCACCACGCCCGTCGCCGCGATGCCGCCGGCGATCACGGCCTCGTCCTCCCCCACGGGCCGGGGGACGACACGCCCGTCGTGGTCGAGCCAGATGGTCACCGTGCTGCCCGCCCGCAGGGCCGGCGCCGCCTCGACCAGCCCGCTGCGCGGCGTCCCGTCGGGGTCGGCCCAGCTCGCCCGGGCGTGGACGAGGCTCGGAGCGGTCCCCCTGGCCCCGCTGACCACCGGTGTGTCCTCGAGGAGGACCGCCTGGACCGGCGTGCGCGCGGCGCGCTCGACCAATCCCCGCTCGACGGTGCTCCCGTACGCGGCGGAGCCCGCCAGGACCGCCGCCAGCAGCAGGAAGGCACCCATCGAGGTGAGCACCCACGCCGCGACGTCCTCGACGACGTCGGTGAACCGCCGGCGGCCCCGGTCACCGCTCCGCTGCGCGGACTGCTGCCGCCCGGTCATCGCGACCACTCCTGGCGCGATGACGGGGGCCGGGGACGAGGCGGCACGCCGGTCATCGCCGCTCCTCGATCTCCTCGGGGCGGACGACGGCGACCGGGCAGGGGCTGCGGTGCAGGACCGCGTGGCTGACCGACCCGAGCAGCAGGCCGCGGAGACCGCCCCGACCGCGCGTGCCCACGACCACGAGCTGGGCCTGCGCCGCCTCGGACAGCAGCGTGTGCGCCGGCGCGTCACGCGTGACGACGCGCCGGACCGGGACGTCCGGGTACTTCTGGGCCCAGCCCGCGAGGCGCTCGCCCAGCACGGCCTGCTCCTCGGCCTCGATGGCGTCCCAGTCCATCAGCAGCCCGACCGCCGGGTCGGCCATGAGGTCGAGCCAGGTGTGCACCGCCACGAGCGGGGCGCCGCGCAGCGCCGCCTCGTCGTAGGCGAACGCGAGCGCCCGCTCGCTCACCGGCGACCCGTCGATCCCGACGACCACCGGTGCCGGCGCCGGCAGCTCCCGCTGCGCACCACGCACCACGAGAACCGGGCACTCCCCGTGCGCCGCCAGCGCCTCCGCGACCGAACCCAGCAGCAGCCCGCCGATCCGCCCGAGCCCGCGGTCACCGATGACCAGCAGCTCCGCGTGGCGGGACTCCGCCACCAGGACCGCGATCGGGTGGCCGACGACGAGCTCCTGCTCGACGGTGACGCCCGGCGCGCGTTCGGCGGCGGCCGCCGCGGCGGCGGCCAGGTGGCGGCGGGCGTGGTCGAGCAGGACGTCGCGACGCTGCTCACCGAGGCCGGGGTGGCCGACGACGAGCTCGGTGGTCCAGCCGAACGCGTGCACCAGCCGGATCCGCGAGCGGCGCCGGGCCGCCTCGTCGGCCGCCCACCGCGCCGTCTGCAGCGCGCTGTCCGACCCGTCGATGCCCACGACCACGGTCCTGGCCTGCTGAGTGCTCATGACTGACCTCTCCTCGATCTCGATGACAACCCTCCTCAGCAGCCTGCTTCGGCGCGGTGGGCGACGTCAGCGGCGAACGCCCTGACCGGACGGGCCTTCGGTCCCCCGCCGCGCGGGACCTCAGAAGCGGGGCAGCACGGTGGCGTCGGCGAGCCGCTCGTCCACCCGGTAACGCAGCAGGTCCACGACCGACACCACTCCCTCGACGCCCTCGACGAGGTGCGACGCGAGCTCTGTCTCGGCCCGGGTGTCCAGCTCTCCGGTCAGCGTCACGACCCCGTCGGCGACGCTCACCGTGACCCGCGCCGGGTCCACCAGCAGCGTGCGGCCGAGCACCTCGTCCACCACCTCCGCCCGGATCGCGGGGTCGTCCCGGTGGAACACGGCGAGCAGATCGGACCGGCCCAGGACGCCCACGACCCGTCCGTCCTCCACGACGGGCAGCCACGACACGCGGTGCTCGCGCATCGTGCGGGCGGCCGCGGCAACGGAGTCGCCGGGTGCGGCCGTCCTCACCCGGGCGGTCATCAGCGCCGCCGCGGTCGCCGCCCCGGCCTTCGCCGTGGACGGGCCCCGGCGCACGTGGCGGGGGCGCCACCACTGCCGGGGCGCCTCGGTCCCGGCACGCTCCAGCGTGACGAGCAGGTCGGCCTCGGACACCACCCCGAGCAGCCTCCGGTCGGTGTCCAGCACGGGCACCGCCCGGACGGCCGCCCGGGCGAGCACGTCCGCCACCTCGACGAACGTGGCCTCCGGGGGCACCCACCGGACATCGGTCGTCATCACGTCGGCCACGGTGCTGCGTCGCATCAGGTCCTCCTCATCCTCCACCTGCGGGAGCCGGCACCGCCATCGCGGTGACCGGGTCGAGCTCCGGTCCGGGCACCGGGACGGGGCGCACCACCGTCACCGGGCAACGCGCGTGCAGCACGCACCCCAACCCGACCGAGCCGAGCAGTGCGCTCGCGACGGCTCCCCGCCCCCGATGGCCCACCACCAGGTGGTCCGCGGTACCGGCGGCGTCGAGCAGGAGGTACACCGGCGACCCGGAGGCCGCGACGACCTCCACGGCCACGTCCTCGGGGACGCCGAGCCCCAGCCGCGTCGCCGCCTCGTCGACCCACTCCCGCGCGGCCGCCGCGATCTCGTCGAGCAGCCGGGGAGAGGCGGGTACCGGGATCGGCCCGTAGGCCGTGGGCCAGACCTCCGGGGGCGCCACCGCGGTCACGACCCGCAGCCGCGCTCCGCGACGGGCCGCGTCGCGCAGGGCGAACTCCAGCGCCGCGACGGCGCCGGGCGAGCCGTCCACCCCGACCACCACCAGGCCGCTCACGGCGTCCGCTCCGGTGCGTCGGGACGGTCGTCCCGGTGCTCCTCGGGATGGGGCCAGAGGCCGATCGCGCTCGACGGCGGCGTCGGCCACCGGCCCGAGCTCTCGATGCGGTACCCGGCCGGCGGAACCACCACCGAGTCACGGTCGTTGCCCACCCAGCGCACCCGGAACCGGGCGGGTCCGGGCCCGTCGAGCTGCTCGACGATCCGCCCCCAGCGCCAGCCCCGCTCCAACGGCGGAACGGGCACCACCAGCCAGTCCCCCGCCGGTGCACGCGATGTCGTCCCACGCGGTGTCGTCCCTGTGGTCATGAGGTCACCTCCGGGGTCCACGCTGCCCCGGCGCGCGACGCTGCGACAGCGGCGCAGGTCCCCCTGCCGCGGGCCGGAAGTCCCCGGTCCCGCTCGCCCCGGCCCCGCCCGCGGCGAGGAACACCGCGGTCTCCCCGGGATGCAGCTCGCGCACCTGCTCGCCGCAGCCGACCCGGACCGCTGCACCCGGCCCCGGTCCGGCCGCCACCCGCACCTCACGCCCCGTCACCTGGACGGTGAGCGGCTGCCCCCGGTACTCGACGGCGAACTCCAGCCGCCCGAACCGCCTGGGCCAGTGGGGGTTGAACCAGAGGGTGTCCTGCCGGGTCTCCAGGCCGGCGAAGCAGCGCTGCAGCAGGTCGACCGACCCGGCCATGGCCCCCAGGTGCACGCCCTCCGCGGTCGTGCCGCCCTGGATGTCGGCGATGTCGCTGTGCAGGGCCTGCTCGAAGAGGTCCAGCGCCTGCTCGCGGCGCCCCCGCGCGAGCACCCAGGCATGGACGAGCGCACTCAGCGTCGACCCGTTCGCGGTGCGTGCGATGTAGTACTCGATCGTGCGGGGGATCGCCTCGGGTGGCAGCGCGTAGCCGAGCCGGCCGAGCAGCTCGCGCAGCTCGTCGGCCGACAGGAGGTAGAACAGCATGAGCACGTCGGCCTGCTTCGAGGCCTGGACGTCGTCCACCGAGCGGCCCTCGGCCTCGAGGATGCGGTCGAGACGCTGGATGTCGCCGTAGCGCCGGCGGTAGTCCGCCCAGTCCAGCTCGGGCAGATCGCGGTAACCCTCGAACTGGCTGATGATCCCGTCCGGGGCGATCGGCACGTACATGCGGCGGCTGACGTCGCGCCAGTGCAGCAGCTCGGCGGGTCCCAGGCCGAGGGACTCGACGAGCTCGGTGCGCCGCGTCGCCGGGAGGACCTCGAGCACCTCCTGGGCCCGCAGCAGCACCCACACGGCCATCACGTTGGTGTAGGCGTTGTCGTCGAGCCCGGGCTCGGCGGCGCCGGGGTAGCGCGTGCTGTACTCGTCGGGGCCCATCACGCCGCGGATGCGGAACCGGTCGCGCGCCGGGTCGTGGGTCGCCAGGCCCGCGAAGAAGCGGGCGATCTCCAGCAGCGCCTCGGCACCGTGCTCGGCCAGGAACTCCAGGTCGCCGGTCGCCTGGTGGTACTGCCAGATGTCGTAGGCGACCGCGAGCCCGACGTGGCGCTGCAGGTGGCTGGTGTCGGGCAGCCAGCGCCCCGATCGGGGGTTGAGGTGCATCTGCTGGGTCTCCTCGCGGCCGTCGCTGCCGGACTGCCAGGGGTACATCGCCCCGGTGTGCCCGGCCGCCCGGGCCGCCCGGCGCGCCGCGTCGAGCCGCCGGATCCGGTAGCGCAGCAGCGAGCGGGCCAGTCCCGGCAGCCGCAGGGTCAGCAGCGGGAAGACGAAGATCTCGTCCCAGAACACGTGCCCCCGGTAGGCCTCGCCGTGCAGGCCCCGGGCGGGGATGCCGGCGTCGAGGTCGACGTTGTGCGGGGAGACCGACTGCAGCACGTGGAACACGCTCAGCCGCAGGACGCGCAGGGTGTCCAGGGTCGTGGGAGCGTGGCCGTCGGCCAGCTCGATCGCGAAGCGGCGCCACAGCTGGTGCCACGCCAGCTCGTGGCCCACCAGCAGCTCGTCGAACCCGGGCGCCTCGGCGAGGAGCTCAGCCGCCGTCGCGGCTGGCTCCGAGATCGCGGGGTCGCGCGACGTCACCAGCGCGACGACCTTCTCGACGGACACCGGCTCGCCCGGGCGGAGCTCAAGCTCGAGCTCGTGCGCGATCCGACCCGGGGTGCTCACGAGGAGGCGCGGCGGGTCGAGGACCTCCCCGTCCCGCTGCACGTGCGTCCGGGCGGCCTCGGCGAAGCGCAGACCGGACTGCACGGTGCGCGCGACGAGGAGCACCGTCCGCGCGTCGGGCTCCCCGGTGTCGACGACCTCCAGGTGGCGCCCCGACAGGCCGTCGTAACGCCGCACGCCGGCGTTGGTCACGGTGCCGTCGATGCCCGAGGCGACCCGGAACCGACCGGCCCAGTCCTCCGCGGTCACGACGGTGTGCAGGCCGGCGAGATGGGGCTGCGCCATGTGCACGAACCGGCGCTGCCGCACCGAGGTCGTCCGGCCCGCCCCGTCGACGAACCGCATCCTGCGGCTGAGCACCCCGCGACGCAGGTCCAGGGAGAGCCGGTGCTCCAGCACCCGGGTCGCCGACAGGTCGATCCAGTCCTCGTCGTCCACCGCGAACCGCAGGTCGAGCCAGTTCGGCAGGTTCACCAGGCTCTCGTTCTCGACCGTCCGTCCCGCGACCTCGTCCCGCAACCGGTCGTAGCAGCCCGCCGCGTACGTCCCCGGGTAGTGCACCCCGTCGGCAGCCGACTCCGGCGCCGCGCCGCGGGTCGCGAACCGGCCGTTGCCCAGCGTGCAGAGCGCCTCCCGGCGCCCCTCGTCGGCCGGGTCCCACCCGTCGATGACGAGCGTCCAGGCGTCGGCCGTGGCGCTCGTGCCCCCGCCGTCGGCGGCGTCGGGGCACGGGTGGGGCGGGCCGGTCACGCCCACCGGTCCGGTCCGACGCCGGACGGCACGACGGCGACGGGGCAGCCGCTGCGGTGCAGCACCGCCTGGCTCACCGAGCTCAGCGGCACGCCCTCCGGGGTCGCGCGGCACCGGGAACCGACGACCAGCAGCTGTGCGCCGTGCGACCGCGTCACCAGTTCCGGGACGGGATGAGCGCGGGTAACGATGCACTGCACAGGGACGTCGGGGTACTTCTCACCCCACCCGGCGAGCCGCTCGGCGAGCAGCCGGCGCTCCTCCTGCTCGACCACCCTCGCGTCGGCCCCGGACGCGAGCCCGAACTCGAGCGCCGGGTCCGACCAGGTGTGCACCACGACCAGCGCGGTACTGCGGACGGCGGCCGCTTCGTGCGCGAACGCCGTGGCCGCATCGCTCGCGGGCGTGCCGTCGACACCCAGTACGACCGGCCGGCCCGCCGAAGGCTCCGGTTCGGCCCCACGCACCACCACCACCGGGCACGTCGCTAGTGCCGCCGTCGCCGCGGCGACGGAGCCGAGCTGCAGCCCGGTGAACCCGCCGCTCCCGCGCTCCCCCACGACCAGCAGCTGCGCGTCGGACGCCGACTCGACGAGCACCTCGACGGGGTCGCCCACGACAGGGTCGCCGGTCACCTCCAGGCCGGGTGCTCCCCCGCGCGCTGCGGCCACGGCCGCGGCCAGGCGCCCCCGGGCCGCCGCGAGCAGATCGGCCCGGCCGGGGCGCCCCGCGGAGGGACGATCCGCGGCCCCCTCCCCCGGCAGCCGGAGCGCCGTCACCAGCCGCAGGGCCGAGCCCCGGCGGAGCGCCTCCGCCGCCGCCCACGCCACCGCCCGCTGGGCGCCGTCCGACCCGTCCGTCCCGGCCACCACCGGCCGCCGCACCCGCATCACGTCCATCGTGCTCCCTGTTCGTCGTCTGCCCGCACGCCGTGTGGCAGCGCCCGTCGGTCAGCTTCCGCCGACCGGATGCGGGACCGTCGCCGTCGGGCCGTTCCGATGGCTGGTCGCCGCCGCGCGAAGCAGGTCGCGCCGCGTCACGACGCCGACGAGCCTGC
Organism: Pseudonocardia oceani; assembly: GCF_019263585.2. GTDB lineage: Bacteria > Actinomycetota > Actinomycetes > Mycobacteriales > Pseudonocardiaceae > Pseudonocardia > Pseudonocardia oceani. The sequence continues at coordinate 5,889,116 of NZ_JADQDF010000001.1, read as the reverse complement.
CGTGCTCGACGACCGGCACGGACCGGCGACCGGTGCCGCGCGTCAGCTGCTCCACCTCGACGACGTCGGCGTCCGGCCCGACGATCGCGGGGAACGGCGTCATGACGTCCCGCACGAGCGGCCCGGCGCCGTCGCGGGCGTCCGGGGCGAGGGCGAGGGCCCGGACCAGGTCGGCCTCCGACACGACTCCGTGCAGGAGTCCCTCGGCGTCGACCACCGGCACCTCGGTGAACCCGCTCCGGACCAGCATCGTCGCGGTCGCCCGCGCCGACGCGTGCGGCCGGACGCTCGCCACCGGCCTGCTCATCACATCACGTGCACGCATCAGGACCTCCCGCAGTTCCGGCACGCCGCCATCGCGACCGAGCATGGAGCGCGGCGGCGCCCCGTCCCAGTGGCGGACGGCCCGTGCGAGGGGGCCGAGCGGCCCGCGACCGGCCCTGCAGGGCTGCACCAGCGACCGGCACCTCCGTCTCCCCAGCACCTGCACGACGAGCGTCGCCGTCGCGACGCTGCTCGTCGCCGCGACGGTGGTCCCTGCATCCGCTACCTCGTCAGCGGGAGCATGCCGTTCATCCAGGACGCGACCGGGCGCGCCCGTCCCGGGAGGTCTCCCGGCAGGGAGCGCCCGGGCCCTCCGGCCCCTTCCGGCGCGGCTCGGTCACACCGACGCTCGGCCCCGGCGCGACGTGCGCGCCGGACCGACGGAGGAGCGGATCATGGACGCAGCAGCACTGGTCGAGCGGGTCGAGGGCGCACTACGGGTGAACCGGGTGTTCGGCGACCCGGTGACGGCGGACGGGGTGACCGTCATCCCGGTGTCCCAGGTCGGCGGCGGAGCGGGCGGCGGCTCGGGGCGGGACACCGGGAACGGCGGCGAGACGGCCTCGGGTCGGCACACCGGGGAGGGTTCGGGCGGCGGGCTCGGCTGGACCGGACGACCTTCCGGGGTCGTCGTGCTGCGCGACGGGGATGTCCGGTGGGTCCCGGCGCTGGACGTGAACCGTCTGGTGAGCGCCACCGCGGTCGTGCTGGTCGCCGTCGCGCTGACGGTCCGCGCGGCCGTGCGCGCGAGGAGCTGACCGGCACACGGCCACCGGCGCGGGGGCACACCGGCCCGCCCCGTGCCGGTCCGACGGCCCTGCCGCCCGCCCGGCACCCCCGCCCACGATGGCCGGGCGGGAGCGACGGGGCCCCCGCGACGTGTGGCGTCCAGGCGCCCGGAGGGAGCACACCTCATGCACGACCAGCTCCGGGCCGTCCTCGCCGGGACGGACGGCTCCGCCGCGTCGATGCTCGCGGTCGCGTGGGCGGCCGGGCGGGCGCGCGAGCTCGGCGTCCCGCTCACGATCGTCTCCGTGGTCGACGCGCGCGCGTGCCGGGCCGGTGCTCGCCGAGAGCATCGTCGCCGACGCCCGGGCCGTCGCGGGTGCCGTCGCTCCCGGGCTGCCGGTGCGCACCCTGGTGCGCTCCGGCGACCCGGTCGAGGTCCTGACCGACCTCGCGCGCGACTGCGAGCTGCTCGTCGTCGGGCACCGCGGAGCCCACGGGCACGCCGGGCCCGAGCCGGGTTCGACGTCGGAGGCCGTCGCCCGGGCCGCCGACGCCACGGTGGCCGTCGTCGACATGGACGAGGCACGCTTCTCGCGGCTGGGGTGCACCGGCCCCGCCCTGCCCCCACCCGCGGCCGTCCGGCAGGACCCGCCGCAGGCGACCCGGGTCCCGCCCCTGCACATGACCGGAACCCCCTGACCCTCTCCGAGGAGGAGCTGTGACCAGTCCGCTCGACGGATCACCACCCCCACCCGCCCCGATCGCGCCGGTCGGCCGGCAGCTGCACCGCTCGCGCCGCGACCGCATGGTCGGCGGCGTGTGCGGCGGCATTGCGCACTACCTCGACGTCGATCCCGTGCTCATCCGGATCGCCGTGGTGGCCCTCACCCTCTCCGGCGGATTCGGCGTCCTGGCCTACGTCGTGGCGTGGATCGTCATCCCCGAGGCTACCGAGGACGAACCGGAGCGGCCGGCGACCCGCGCCGACCGGCACACCGTGGCCGTCGCGGTCGGCGCCGCGCTCGTCGGCCTCGGCGGGCTGCTGCTGCTGCGCCAGTGGCTGCCCGGCTTCGGCGCGGGCTTGTTCTGGCCGCTGGTCGTGGTCGCCGCGGGCGCCCTCGTGCTGATCTCGGGCCGGCGGTGACCGGGATGTTCACGACCCCGACCTCCATCCCGCCGACCGCGTCACCGCCGACCGCGTCACCGCCGTCCGCTCCACCGCCGGTCGTGGCCCTGGCTCCCGCCCGCAGGCCGGGGCCCCACTGGAACCGGATCGTCGTCGGTCTGCTGCTCGTGGCGGACGGCGCCGGATCGCTGCTCGCCGGCCAGGGAGTCGCCGTGCCGTGGCACCTCCTGCCGGCCGCCGGCCTGGTGCTCGTCGGCCTCGTGCTGCTGCTGAGCCTGGCCGGGGGCTCCGGTCGCGCCGACGTCGTCGTGATCGGGGTCGTGCTCCTCGTCGTCGCGATCGCCGTGGGGACCGGGGTGGAGCGGTTCGCCGGCCCGGTCGGCGACCGCACGGTCGGCACAGCCGGCTTCGCCGCACCGACCCGGGTCTCCGCGGGCACGGTGACCGTGGACCTCACCGACGCCGGGCTGCCCCCCGCCGGCCGGCTCGACGTGGCCGTCGGTGCGGGCCGGGTCGTGCTGCGGCTGCCCGCCGAACCCGCGGTGCGGGTGCACACCACGGTGGTGATGGGCACCATCGTCGCCGACGGGGTGCCGGTCGAGCAGGGCGTCGACCTCGACTGGACCGCACCGGACACCACGTCCGCGCCCGTCGCGGTCGAGATCGGCGTCGGCGCCGGAGACGTGGAGGTGACCCGTGAGCGCGCCTGAGCACCCGGCACCCGTCCTGGGCGCCGCGGTCGGGTTCCTCCTCGCCGGGATCGCCCTGCTGCTGCAGGAGCTCGACCTGCTGGTCCTGCGCTGGTCGATGGTGCTGCCGGCGATCGTGATCATGATCGGTGTCGTGACCCTGCTCGCGGGCGCCGTCGGCGCACACCGGTCGAGGCCCGTCCGGTGACCGTCTCCGGTGCCGCGACCCCGAGTGGTCCCGGTGGCGGACGGGCGGATCCCGTGCCACCTGTCCGTACCCGCGGGAACCGGGCCGTGGCCGGGCGTGGTGGTCCCGCACGACGCTACCTCGCCGTTGCGCCGGACCTGTTCCACCGCGGGACGCGCTGGTCCTGCCTGCGGACGATGATCCGCGACCTCGGGGCCGGCCGCGGGCCGACCTTCGACGACGTCGACGCGGTGCGCGCCGCGCTCGCCGCTCGGCCGGACTGCACCGGCCGGATCGGCGTGATCGGCTACTGCATGGGTGGCGGGTCCGCTCTGGCGCTGGCACCGGAGCACGGGTTCGCCGCGGCCAGCACGAACTACGGGGTCTGCCCGGCCGACGCCGCCAGCGCGCTGCGCGGCAGCTGCCCGGTGGTCGCCAGCTACGGCGGGCGCGACCGCTCCCCGATGGGCGCCCGCGCCGCCCCGCGCCTGGACGCGGCGCTGACCCGCCTGGGTGTCGAGCACGAGGTCACCGTCTACCCCGAGGCCGGGCACGGGTTCCTCAACGACCACGACCCCGCGGACCTGACCATCGGGCTACGGCTGCTGTCGGCCCGCGAAAGCCCGCCGCCGGATCGCGACGTTCTTCGCCCGGTACCTGCGCGAACCGTCCCGAGCTCGCCGGGCCGTCGCGCCGGCGGTGCCCGACCAGCAGCATCCCGGCGTCGTCGGCCTGCTGCACCAGCCCGCTACTCATCATCCACTGCAGCGGCCGCACGAGGCCGGACGGCGGCCAGGAGTCCGGCGGTCGCGGCCAGCCACAGCACGTACAACGGGTAGGGGACGAGGGAGTACGCCCCTGTCGGTGCGAACACGCCGTCGGTGACGACGACGCCGGCCAGCAGACCGACCTGGGCGATCGCGGCGGCGCCGGCGAGCACGCCCAGCCACGACGGTAGCCCGGTGGAGCGCAGCGCCAGCACTGCGAACGCACCCAGCGTCACCGCGGCTGGCACCGCGACGACGACGAACAGCGCACCGACCAGGTCCGCCACCGCCGCAACGAGCTGCGGGGCCGCTGCCGACGCGGCCACCCGGGCCAGCGCCACCTGCCCTGCCTGGGCGACCACGGTCAGCGCGACGTAGGCGGTACCGGCCCCGAACACGATCTCCGCGTACCGTCCGGGTCCGCCCTCCACCACGGCCAGGCGGGCCCGCAGGGCGCCGAGGAACCACAGCAGGAACGCGGCACCGACGAGGAACAGCAGGCTCTGCGCCAGGAGCGCGGCAGCGTGCGCACCGAAGAACGCCGCCACCTGAGCGTCCGACGTGCCGGGCGGCGGGCCCCCTTCCTCGAAGACCATCGCGGCCGCGCCCACGGCCAGCGCCGCGAACCCGCTCGCAGCCCCCCACGGATCCCGAGTCGTCGTGCTCATGGCGTCCTCCCCCGGGTACTGCCGCCGTCCGGACGGGTCCCACGTCCATGTTGCGGTCGCGGCCGCCCGTCCGGCGCGGCCGGGCGGATCGGGAGCGTTACCGCCGGCGCCGCGACGCCCGTCCCGTCCGAGGCGACATTCGAGGTCATGACGGCTCCCGGGGGCTGCGGGGCACCACGGCGACGACGACCAGGGCGGCGGTCATGACGCGACACATCTAGTCCACCCAGGCAGCGGTGGCCGGCCACACGCTGCCCGACCGCAGCCTCGGCCAGCCCAGGAGGTCGCCCGACCCAGCGCACGTCCCGACCATCAGCAGCAGCACCCGCACCGCCGGGGCGTGCAGCGGGTACTCGTGAACCAGCAGGACGGGCGTATGCCACAGGCCCCAGACCACGCCGAGCGCAGCGCGCCACCGCCACCGGATCCGCGAACAGGTCGTCGCGGTGCATCCCGGGCAGCATCCGATCTTTGTCGGCCACGGGCACCTCCGGGTTCGGGCGGAACCGTCTCACCGACGAGGATCCACGGCACCCGGCGCCGGGGACCCGGTGCGAAGGTCACGAACCGGTGGGACCAACGCCCTGCCGCGGACGGGTGCGGCAGTCGAGGGGCTCACGGCCGGTGGGGACGTTGCAGCAGGACAGCCGGCCCGACCGGAGCGTGTGGTGATCCGGTCGGCCGCGCGGCGCGGGCCGTTCGGCTCTCGCCCGATCCTCCGGGCGCGACGACCATGACCGGAGCCGCCCCGTACGGGCCGGCTCCGGGAGGGGGGCGAGCGAGGACCCCGACCCCCGGCGGAGGGGCGCGGCCGCGACGCCGCACCTGCGGAGGAGGAGTCGTGCAACCGGTACGGATGTGGATGGGGCTCGTGCTGGTCGGGCTGGGTGGCGTCGGGTTGCTCGGGGCGACCGGTGTGCTCGACGCGGCCGCGGTGACCGCGCAGTGGTGGCCGCTCGCGGTGATCGGACTCGGACTGGCCGCTGCGCTCGCCCAGCGGGCCCTGGCGACCGGCCCGGTCGTGGTCACCGCCATCGGGGTCGCGCTGCTCGCCGGCGCACAGGACTGGGCGGTGCAGGAGGTGGTGTGGCCGGCGCTGCTGATCGTCGTCGGGCTGCTGGTGCTCTCGGGGCTGGCGCGCAGGCGGGCGCCGTCGGACGAGAGCGCCGCGCCGGCGATCCTCGGTGGGTCGACGGTCCGGAGCACCTCCGAGCACTTCGACCACGCGGAGGTCTCCGCGGTGTTCGGCGGCGCCACGCTCGACCTGCGTGGGGCGCACATCGACCAGCACGCGCGGGTCGACGCCCTCGCCCTGTTCGGCGCGCCCGTGCTCACCGTCGACGCCACGGCCGTGTTCGGCGGTGTCTCGGTGACCGACAAGCCGCTGCACGGCAGGCCCGCGCCGGCCCCCGCCGCCGGACGCCCCGTCGACCGGCAGGGGCAGCCGGAGCTGCGACCCTGATCCGCCGCGGCTCCGGTTCGACCCGACGAGGAGGAACGGCTCACCGTGAAGACCCCACGCACGTCCCGCCGGCTGCCCGTGCTCGTCGCGCTGGGCATCGCCGCTGCGCTCTCCCTGGCGGCGTGCGCGGCGGGCCCGTACCCGGCCGCCGCCGTTCCGACCGCCGAGCTGCCCGGCTTCTGGCTGGGCCTGTGGCACGGGCTCATCACGCCGGTCACGTTCGTCGTCTCCCTGTTCACCGACGAGGTGAACATCTACGCGGTGCCCAACAACGGGAACTGGTACGACTTCGGCTACGTCGTGGGGGTCATGGTCGCGTTCAGCGGTCCGGCGAACCAGGTGTCCGCCGCCGGCCGTCGCGGGCGGTCGAGCGCTGAGCGCCCCATGGACGGGTGAGTAGCCCATGGGCGGAGGTCGCCGGCGACGGAAGGGCCGCGAGCGCTGCTCCCCAGCACGCTCGCGGCCCCCGTCACGAGGTGGGGCTCCCACGCCGTCCGTCACGGCGGGGCTCCGCTTCCTCGTGCACCGGTTCCCTCCCGGCTGCTCCCAGCATCACCGATCGGTTGCGCCGTGGTCAGGGGCCATCGGACGGAGGGAACGGGCCGGAGGTCCCCTCTCCGGGTGCCGCGGGACCACCGGCCCGGTCGGGACCGGACCGACGCCCCTGTCCCGGTCCGCTGCACCGATCCACGATGGGACGATGAGGAACTCGACCGTGGCGGACGTCATGACGTGCCGCCCGCTGACCGCCAGGCCCGCCATGCCGCTCAAGGAACTCGCCAGGGTCCTCGCCGAGCACGGCATCAGCGCCCTGCCCGTGCTCGACCCCGACGACCGCGTCGTCGGCATCGTCTCCGAGCGCGACCTGCTGTCCAAGCAGGCCGAGCCGATCCCCCGGCGTGCGCACTGGTGGCAGCGGCGCCGCACCAGGCAGGAGATCCGCCGCAGCGCCGGGGGCACCGTCGGCCACGTCATGACCGAGGATCCGGTCACCGTCTCCCCGCGGGCGACGCTGGCCGAGGCGGCCGGTCGGATGATCGAGCACGAGGTGAAGCACCTGCCGGTGATCGACGAGCACGGCGCGCTCGTCGGGATGGTCAGCCGGGGCGACCTGGTCCGCAGGTTCGTGCGCAGCGACGACGAGATCCGCCAGGACGTGCTGGACGACGTGTTCCTGCACGTGCTCTGGATCGACGCCAGCCAGGTCGACGTCTCGGTGACCGACGGCATCGTCACGCTCTCCGGGACCGTGGACCAGCGCAGCACGGCCGAGATCGCCGAGCGGCTCGTCCACCGCCTCGACGGAATCGTCGACGTCGTCTCCGCGCTCTCCTACCGCACCGACGACGGCGGCATCGGTGGCCACCCGGGCCGCCCGCCCCACGGCACCCGACCCGCACCCACGCCCACGACGGACCGGACGGGGATCACGACATGATCGAGGCCAAGCACTGGAACGTCGGCATCGTCATCGACGAGCACGACGGGCACACCCGCGCGACCGCGCGGCTGCACACCCGCGACGGCGACCGGTGGGTCGGCACGGGACACGCCCGGCTCAGCCCGGCCGACCGGGACGTCCCCGAGATCGGTGACGAGCTGGCCGTGGCCCGCGCGCTGGCCGACCTGGCCCAGCACCTGCTCGCCGCCACTGCCGCGGACGTCGGCGAGAACACCCGTGAGCAGGGCGGTCAGGCCGCAGTCGCGACGTAGGCACCGGCCGCGCGCTGACGGGTACATCGCCGGCGGCCGTCCTGCGCGTCTCGCACGACGTGGACGGGCACCGCCGGTCGGTCGGACCAGACGATGCACGTCGGGTGCGGCCCTGCGCGGCACCCGCGGACAGGACGGCCTTCCCCGAGGAGCTCGCCATGATCGAGCCCCTCTGGAGCCTGCGCGCACGGGTCCGGACCCATCGACGGCACAGGAGCTGACCGCAGCGGCCGATCCCACTGACCGACGGCCGCCGGAACCGGGACGTTCGGCCCTCCTGCCCGGCCCGCCCTGCTCGGAACCCTGGTGGCATGACGCTCACGGCAGGTGCGCGCGATGCGCAGGACGTCCGGATCGACGACGCGGAGCTGGCCGCGGTGCACCGCTGGTGGAACGCGGCCAACTACCTCGCGGTCGGGCAGATCTACCTGCGCGACGACCCGCTGCTCACCACGGCGCTCGAGCCCGCGCACATCAAGCCCCGGCTGCTCGGGCACTGGGGCACCACCCCGGGCCTGACGTTCGTCTGGGCCCACCTGAACCGGGTGATCGCCCGGCGCGGGCTCGAGGCGCTGTTCGTGACCGGTCCCGGTCACGGCGGCCCGGCCGTGGTGGCGACCGCGTGGCTGGAGGGCACCTACTCGGAGCGGTTCCCGGCGGTCTCCCGCGACGCCGAGGGCATGCGCAGGCTGTTCGCCCAGTTCTCCGCACCCGGGGGCGTACCGAGCCACGCCGCCCCCGAGACGCCGGGGTCCATCCACGAGGGCGGCGAGCTCGGGTACTCCCTCGCGCACGCCTACGGCGCCGCCCTGGACGACCCGGAGCTGGTCGTGGCGTGCGTGATCGGGGACGGCGAGGCCGAGACCGGGCCGCTGGCCGCGTCCTGGCACGGCAACAAGTTCCTCGACCCGGTCACCGACGGCACCGTGCTGCCGATCCTGCACCTGAACGGCTACAAGATCGCCAACCCGACCGTGCTGTCCCGGATCCCCGACGCCGAGCTCCGCGCGCTGCTGACCGGCTACGGGCACGAGCCGGTCGTCGTCGACGTCACCGACGACGCGGCGCAGGCCGACCCGCTCGTCGCGCACCACCGGATGGCGCAGGCGATGGACCTCGTGTGCGACCGGATCGCGGACCTGCGCGCCCGGGCCGCACTCGGCACGCTGACCGAGCGGCCGCGTTGGCCCGTGCTGGTCCTGCGGAGTCCCAAGGGCTGGACGGGCCCGCACGAGGTCGACGGCGTCCCGGTCGAGGGCACGTGGCGGGCCCACCAGGTGCCGCTGGCCGCAGTGCGCGAGAACCCCGCGCACCTCGCCCAGCTGGAGGGGTGGCTGCGGTCCTACCGGCCCGAGGACCTCTTCGACGAGGACGGGCGGCCCCGGCCCGAGCTCGACGCCACCCTCCCGCCCACCGGGCTGCGGATGAGCGCGTCCTCCCGCGCCAACGGCGGGGAGCGGTTGCGCACGCTGCGCCTGCCCGACGTCGCCGACCACCTGCTCCCGGTGTCCCCGCCGGGGGCGGTGGACGCGAGCGCGACGGGACGGCTCGGTTCCTGGCTGCGCGAGGTGATCGTCCGCAATCCCGAGAACTTCCGGCTGATCGGGCCGGACGAGGTGGCCTCCAACCGGCTGCAGGACGTGTTCACCGTGACCGACCGGCAGTTCGCCGGCGAGATCCGGCCCGGTGACGACCATCTCGCCCCGAACGGGCGGGTGCTCGAGGTGCTCTCCGAGCACCTGTGCCAGGGCTGGCTGGAGGGCTACCTGCTGACCGGCCGGCACGGGGTGTTCACCTGCTACGAGGCGTTCGTGCACATCGTCGACTCGATGCTCAACCAGCACGCGAAGTGGCTCAAGGTCAGCCGGGAGATCCCGTGGCGACGGCCCGTCGCGTCGCTGAACTACCTTCTCACCAGCCACGTGTGGCAGCAGGACCACAACGGCTTCTCGCACCAGGATCCCGGGTTCATCGACCACGTGGTCAACAAGAAGGCCGCGATCGTGCGCGTCTACCTGCCGCCGGACGCGAACACCCTGGCGGTCACGATGGAGTCCTGCCTGCGCAGCCGCGACCTGGTGAACGTCGTCGTCGCCGGCAAGGCGCCGGCACCCCAGTGGCTCGACCCGGACGCGGCGTCCGCGCACTGCGCCCGCGGGATCGGGGTGTGGGAGTGGGCGTCCAACGACGCCGGCGTCGAGCCCGACGTCGTCCTCGCCTGCTGCGGCGACGTCCCCACGGTGGAGACCCTCGCCGCGGTCACCCTCCTCCGGCGCCACCTGCCGCACCTGCGGGTGCGGGTGGTCAACGTGCTGGACCTGATGCGCCTGCAGGATCCACTGCAGCACCCGCACGGTCTGCCGGACCGGGACTACGACGAGCTGTTCCCCCCGGCCACCCCGGTCGTGTTCGCCTTCCACGGCTATCCGTGGCTGATCCACCGGCTGACCTACCGCCGCCACAACCACGAACGCATCCACGTGCGCGGCTACAAGGAGGAGGGCACCACGACGACGCCCTTCGACATGCTGATGCGGAACGACCTCGACCGCTTCCACCTCGTGGCCGACGTGATCGACCGCGTACCTGCACTCTCCGTCCGGCACGCCGGGCTGCGCCAGCACATGCTCGACGAACGGCTGCGCTGCCGCAGGTTCGCGGAGCAGTACGGCGAGGACGCCCCCGACATCCGCGGCTGGCGGTGGCCGAGCGGCCGGATGCGGGACGAGGCTCCCGGCGTCGGTCCCCGCACCGGTGACCACCGCGCCGGTGAGCACCGCGCCGGTGACCACCGCGCCGGTGAGCACATCGCCGGTGACGCGGTCCGGCTCGTGCGAGCCGCGGACGGGACCGCGACCGGGTTCGTCGTCCCGGCGGCCGCCTTCCGCTCGTCGATGGAGGCGGCCGGGGCCTGGGCCGGGATCGAGGAGCTGCACTCCCTCGCCCTCGCTGCAGCCGGCGACCCGGCCTGGCTCGCCGACCTGTGCGAGCGGCTGCGGTCGGCAGTCCGGTCCGCAGGTCCCTCGGAGGCGCTCTCCGAGCAGGTGCGGGCGGCCTGCCCGGCCCTGGGGATCGAGGACTTCACCGCAGCCCGGGTGGGCGTCGGCTCCACCCACCGCCCCTCCGGCACGGCCAGGCGCGCCCGGGGCGCGGCCGAGGTCCTGCGCGCCGTCGTCGAGACCTGGGCGGAGCAGTTCACGGAGAGCGAGGTGCGCAACCGGGCCTGGCACTCCCTGCGGGGCGTTCCGGCGACGGACGTGCTCGTGGACGACGTACCGCTGCCCGGTTGAGCGGGCGGGCGAACACCGACTGGGGCCTCCGGCCCCGGCGGTGCCGAGAGCAGGATCGACGACGGGACGAGGTGCAGCGGTGCTGGCGAAGGTCGGGGACCGGCCGGTCATCGAGAACAGGACGCCGGGCGCCCACCGGCGGCGGGGGATCGTGACGGCCGTGGAGCACGAGGACGGGACCCCACCCTTCCGCGTCCGGTGGGTCGAGGACGACCACGAGTCGCTGGTCCTCCCCGGCCCGGACGCGCGCATCGAGCCGCACGCCGCGCGCCCCGAGGGCGCGCCCGGATGAGCGGCGCACCAGAGGCGGTGATCAGGCGGTTCACCGTCGTCCTGCACTGCGGTCAGCCGGACCGGGCACTACCGCTCGCCCTCACCCTGGCGGGGATCGCCGAGGCGAACGGGCTCACCGCCGCGCTGCACACCGCACCGGGAGGGCTCGTGGTCGCCGTGGAGGGTGAAGCCGAGTGCGTCGAGGACGTGCTCGCCGGCGTCGTGCCGGCCCTTCCCGGAGCGCGCGTCGACGTCGCTCACCCAGGGCCGGACGGCGGGGCCGTGACCGAGGTGGTGGTCGAGGTGGCCGGGCAGGAGCCCGCCGTCCGCCCGGTCGTGTGAATTCGTCAGGAGCCGTCCGGCGCGGTTCCCAGCAGGTCGTGACGGGTCACGATGCCCACGAGACGACCGTGCTCCACGACCGGGACGACACGGCGACCACCGGCGACGAGCCTGCGTGTGAGCGCCGCGAGGTCGAGCTGCGGAGGTGCCGTCAGCACGTCGACGGTCATGACCTCGGACACGGAGTGCCGCATCCGACCGCCGGTGAGGAGGCGGTCGGCCAGCACGTCCCCCTCCGTCACGAGACCGAGGAGACGATCCTGCTCGTCCACGACCGGCAGCGCGGTGAAGCCGCTCCGCAGCATCAGTGCCGCCGCACGGGCGACGGGCCAGTGGGCCCGCGCCGACAGCACCGGCGCCGTCATGACGTCACGCGCTCGCACGGTTCGCTCGCGTCATTCCGGGTCGTCGCGCAGCACGGCGGTGCGGCGCCGGTACTCCTCCTCGTCGATCTCCCCCCGCGCGAACCGCTCGGCGAGCACGTCGTGCGCCGACCCGACCTCGTCGTCCCTCCGACCGGCGACCGCGACCGACGCACCCACGACCAGCAACACCACGACGGCCGCGGCCGCGAACCACCAGAACACCATCCCACCGGCCATCCAGCCCATCATCACGCCCACCGCCCCTCGTGCACGCGGGGAGCGGCGCCCCTGCCTCCACGACGGTGGCCGGGCCCGGCCTCCCGCCTCCGATCCGGGGTGGATGCGGTCATGGTGTCCTCCTCCGACGAGTGCGCGGCATCGACGACTCGCCTCGAGCGTGCGCGTCCGTCGCCCCCGCCACCAGGGTCACAATTCTCCGTTCCACGGGACCTCCTACCCCGCCTGCCTCCGAACCGGTCGTGGCCGACGACCGCCGTGCCGGGCCGATCGGCTCGCACGTCGGGACCTCCTCCTCCACCCGGGCCACCCGCTCGGCGCGACCGTCCCGGGGATGGAGGATGAAGGACGGAACGCGCGCGTCATTCGGCACCCGGGCCGGGCTCGGGACGGAGCCGGCCCGGACCCGCCGCATCCACCGGGTGGCTCGCACGATCGCCACCGCCGGCCTCGCCGACCCCCCGCACTCCGGCACGGACCGGCCGGGCCGACCCCGCACTACAGACCGCAGCGGCCCTCACCGTTCCTGCTGGTCGTCCCGTCCCCGCTGCGGACCGAGCGGGTCCACCACGTCGGCGAGGTCGCGACGAGGAGTCGGGGGGACCTCGCCCGGCGAGGGCCAACCGATGCGGAGCAGGACCTGCGGGTGCCCCGCGGGGACGATCCGCGAGCGCAGGAGCTCACGGGTGTCCGCCACCTCGAGGGGCTGGGTCAACGGGCTGCTGCCGAGCCCCTCGCGAGCCGCGGTGAGGAGCAGCGCGCTGGTCACCTCTCCGACGCGGAGCCACTGCAGCGGCGTGTCGGTCGGCGTGGACAGCAGCAGCAGCGCAGACTCCTCCGGCTCGTCGCCCGCCGGCTGGTCGAGGCCGTCGGCGGCGAAGGCCCGCAGTGGCGGCTGACCCGGGACGCGCCCCGGTGCCGGGACGGATGCGGCCGGAACGCCGTCGGCCGCCCCGTCCGGACGGCCGCTCCACGCGGCCAGCTCGGCGCCGTAGGCCGGATCGGACGACTGCACCTCCGCCGCCGTCCGGATGGCCCGCACGAGCGCCCACCGCACCGCGGGATCGGTCACGACGTCCATCCGGACCCCGGCGAGCGCGGCGGTCCCGGCCAGCTCGCCGAGGAGCTGCGCGGGCACCGGCCAGGGCCGGAAGCGTCGGCGGTCCGTCCGCCGCAGGCCGATCGCCTCGACGAGCGCGGCGTCCGCCGGCGGCGGCTGCTGCGACATCCGCTCGACGGTGGCCAGGTGGCCCGCTCGCGAGGGATCGGGCAGCCTGTGCACGCGCGCCACCTCGCCGAGCCCGGCCAGTGCCACGGTCAGGTGGTGCAGCGCCGCACCGCAGCTGATCACCAGGTCCCGACCGTCGGGGTCCGTCGCCGGCAACCGGCGCGACGGGTCGGCGTGCAGTTCGAGGGTGCGCTGCCCGACCCGCCACCTCCAGGGCTGGCTGTTGTGCACCGACGGCGCACGGCAGGCGAGCTGCAGCGCCGCGACCACCACGGGGTCGCCGTCGGGGCCGGTCACGGGGTCCCGCCCCGCAGGCATCACGATCATCCGTCGATCGTGCTGCTGCGTCCGCCGCGCGACCGGAGGCCGAGGACCCCGGCCGGGGGGCCACAGGTCCCGCGCACGGGATCCGCGTGCCGGCATCAGGGCCGACGGGGGGACCTCCGGCCCTGACGCGACGTCGCCGACGGGCGGAGGGTGCAGGTACCCGACCACGGAGGTGGGCAGTGCCCAAGCACACGATCGTCCGGTTGTTCCTCGCCAGCGTCGTCGCGGCCGTCGCCGCGACGGTGCTCCTCCTCGTCGCGGGCGGTCTCGCCGTCGCGAACGACGTGTTCGTCATGAGGGGGCCCGACGTGGTCGGCGTCCGTCCCGGGACCTTCGGCTGGGTGCTGGTCGCCCTGGCCGTGATCGCCGTCCTGGTGCTGACCGGCGCCGCCATCGCCCAGTTCGTCGCCTGGCTGGGCGCGGTGCTCAACACCTCGCGGCTCGAGGACAAGACCTGGTTCGTCATCCTCCTGGTGACCGGCCTGCTCAGCTTCGGCCTCCTCGCCATGATCGTCTACGTCATCGCCGGGCCGGACGGCGTCCGGCCCGGCCCGGACGGCCGCGTCGAGGAGCCGTGGGCGACCGGCAGGGCGGGCGACGCCCGCACCGGTGTCGCTCCGCCGGCCCGCTGACGTCACCGCTGCCCTGCCGACGTCCCGTCCGGCGGCGGGACGACGTCGGGAGCGTGCCAGCGGGAGCCCGGACCGATCGTCCCCGGCTCCCGTGACCTTCGGCTCTCGATGCTTCCATGGGGCAGCGCGCACGCTGGTTCCATGACGAACGGGGACGACCGCCCGGTGGCCGGGACGAACGACGGGCGGGTGCGACGCAGCCGCCACGACCGGATCGTGGGCGGGGTGTGCGCGGGCATCGCCCAGCACCTCGGCGTCGACCCCACGGTGGTGCGGCTCGTCGCGCTGCTGCTCCTCGTGGTCAGCGGCGGCACGGCCTTGCTCGCCTACCTCGCCGCGTGGGTGCTGCTGCCCGGCGGCGGCCCTGGTTCGGGGGAGGCGGGCCCCGTCGTTCCGCCCCGGCTCACGGCGGCGGACCTCGACATCGAGTCGCCGGATCGCCAGGTCGGGGCCGACTGGCGCACCGCCGGCGTCGAGCTGCGGACGCTCGTCGGCGGGCTGCGTCCGCCCCCGCCCGACGTGCGGAAGGTCGGATCGGGCTCGCCCCTCGACCGCGCGGACGCAGCCGCGACAGCGCTGGGAGACCGCCTGCGTGATCCGCAGGTCCAGGCGGACGCCCGGCGCGCCGCGACGAGCCTGTCCACGGCCCTCGGCTCGACCGTCGACGAGCTGGCCCGCAGGACCCGGCGCGGCTCCCCGCGGAGCCGGCCGGGCCGCTGACGCCCGTTCGCGGGCGCGGGCCGGGCGGACCCCACGCGCGCAGGGCCCTCCGTCCTGATCCGACGTGCCGTTGGGACCTGGCCGGCTCGCCCTGCCGGCGCGCACTCTCGAGCCCGATCGCCCCGACAGGAGGACCACATGATCGAGGACGTGCCGGACCTGCCCGCCGGGATCGTCGGGCTGCGTGCCACCGGGACGGTCTCGCGGGAGGACTACGAGACCGTCGTCGCCCCGCTCGTCGACGGCACAGCGGGTTCGCGGGGCCGACTGCGCGTGCTGTGCGTCCTCGACGAGGGGTTCGCCGGGGTCGCGCCGGACGCCATCGGCGAGGACGTGCGCCTCGGCCTGCGGGCGGTCCGGCTGATGGCCGGTTGCGCCGTCGTCACCGAGGACGAGCGCCTCCGGACGGCCTGCCACATCGCCGGCGCTCTGCTGCCCTACCCCCTGCGCGCCTACCGCGCCAGCGAGCGCGACGAGGCGGTGGCCTGGTTGGGTGGGCTACCGGTCAGCGGGTTCGCGGTCGACGTGCGATCCGCGGACGGGGTCGCCGTCGTGCACCTCGACCGGCCGCTGCGCGCACAGGACGTGGAGGAGCTCAGCCGCGAGATCGACCGCTGGCTCAGCACGCACGCCGACCTCACGGGCCTGGTGATCGTCGCGCCGGTCTTCCCCGGGTGGGACAGCCTGCAGGCGCTGCGCCGGCACGCCGGGTTCGTCCTGCGCCACCACCGCCGCATCGAGCGCGTCGCCGTCGTCGCCGACGGTCCGCTCCCCGCCCTCGCGCCACCCCTCGCCGGCACCCTGCTGCACCCCCGGGTGCGGCACTTCCGCTTCGACGACGAGGCCGCGGCGATCGCCTGGGCCGGCGCCGCCCGCACGGCCGGGACACCGGCATGAGCCACCCGCGTCTGAGCGCGCCGCGGAAGCACGGCGGCGCGCCACCGGAGCACCCCGTCGTCACGCGGATGCGCGAGCACCGCACCGCTGACCTGCAGCTGCGCATGGCCGACGCCATCACCCGCTTCGCCGGATCGATGCGCTTCGTCTGGCTGCACGCCGCCGCGTTCGCGGTGTGGATGCTGGTGGCCGAATCCAACCCGTGGCCGACGCTGACGCTCGTCGTCTCGCTGGAGGCCATCTTCCTGTCGACGTTCGTCATGATCGGCCAGAACCGGCAGGCCGCGTTCGCCAAGGCCAAGGCCGACCACGACTTCGAGGCGGAGACCCTCGAGCTGCGCCGCAACACCGAGCTGACCCGCGAGGTCCATCGCCTCACCGTCGAGGTGCACCGGCGGGTGGTCGACGGCCCGCCGAGGTGAACCGGGCGCGCGAGCGGCGCCCCCGCCGCGGCGCAGCCCGCCGCTCACACGGGCGATGTGCCGTCCGCCCGCGATCCGGGAGTGACCGGTGCTCGGGTGCGGTCCCCGGCGACCGCGACGTCGCTCCACCCACCGGACGTCACGCCCGGTCCGACGACCGCGACGGGGCAGGCCGCGCCGTGCACGAGCACCGCGCTCACCGAGCCGTGGACGAGCCCACCGAGTTCACCGAACCCCCGCGACCCCACGACGACGAGCTGGGCCCAGTGGGACTCGGCCAGCAGGCGCTCACCGGGGTCATCCGCGGTGACGACGACCCGCACGGGCACCTGCGGGTGGCTGCGGCCCAGGACCTGCAACCGCGCCCCGACGGGCGCACCCTCGGCCTCGGCGTGCACGGCGACGAGCGGGACCCCGCGAGCGGCCGCGGCCCGCAACGCGAACGCCGCGGCCACGCCGGAGGCAGGCGTGGCGTCGACCCCGACGACGACCGGCAGCCCGTCCGTCACCGATCCCCGTACGATCACCACCGGGCACGTCGCCGCGCGGACCAGCGGCGCGGCGACCGAGCCGGCCAGCGCGGCCTCCAGACGCCCCGCTGCTCGGTCGCCGATCACGACCACCGCGGCATCGTGCGACTGCGCGACGAGCGCCGGCCCGGGCTCCCCCGGAACGACCACCTCCACGGCGACCACACCCGCCTGCAGAGCGGCCCGTGCCTCGTGCAGCACCTCCTCCACGGCGTGTCGGCGGCCGGCCCGCCCGGGAAGGTGGTCACCCACCAGACCGCTCGCGGCGGCCAGCCTCAGTCCCGTCCGCCGGCGCGCGCGGCCTCGGCCCCGGCCCACCGCACGGCGCGCAGCGCATGAGCCGACCCGTCTACCCCGACCACCACCGGCCGGTCGTGGTGCTCGTTCTCCATGTCTCCACCGTCGCTGCTGCGTCCCGGCAGGCGGCCGGGAGGCCCCTCGCAGACGGGCCGGACGGTGCCGCGGACGGGACCGACGGCCCTCCCCCGCGGCCTACGCCACCGACCACGCTCGTTCCCGGCACCGTGCTGCTCACCACGGCCGGCGCCGCGGACGGGAGCACGTGGACCGCCTGCGCCGTGCGCGTCGGCCTGGCCCCTTGACCGTGCCGAGTGACAGCGAGGAGAACGGGATGAGTGTCGGTCCGGCCGGTCGGCGCCCGTCGGGAACGGGTGACCGGCTCGCGGTCGTGCTCGTCGGCGCGGGCTTCGCCGCGGCTGCCGTCGGCAATGCGGTGGGAACGCTCCCGCAGGCGCGCCCGTTCCTGCAGTGGTGTCGCGACGAGGCCTGGCTGCCGCCCTACCGATGGGTGCTCGAGCGGCTCGTGGACGTGGCCCCGGCCGTCGTCGTGGCGGTCATCGCGTTCCAGGCGGCGCTCGCCGTGATGCTCCTCGCACGCCGACGGGTGGACGTGGCGCTGGCCCTGGCCCTGATCTGGGTTGTCGGCTTGATCCCGGCCCTGGCGTGGCCCTACTGGTCGGTGAACGTCGTGCTGGCCGTCGGTCTCGGGTTCCTGCAAGGCAGGCAGCGCAAGCAGCGCCGGATCGCCGCGCACCCGCCCCGCACACCCCGGACGGGTGTCCGCCCGCCCGGGACGGGCGTGGGCGTCGCGCTGGGGGCGGGCCTCGGGGTGTCGCTGGGCATCCTCCTCGCCGGGGGACCGGGCATCGCTCCCGGGATCGCCGTCGGGGCCGCGGTGGGCCTCGTGCTCGGTGCGGTGTGGGACGCGCGCCGCCCCTCCGGTGGCTGAGTCGGGGTCGAGAGGGGCGGCCGCGCCTCACATGCGGCTGCACGATGCCGGCGGCAGCGCGGCCAGCCACGTGAGCAGGTGCCCGGCCAGCTCGTCGGGGACCGAGAGCTGGGGCAGGTGGCCCGCGCCGGCCAGCTCGACGTAGCGCCACCGCGGGTGGCGGCGGGCGAGGTCGCGGGACGCCTCGACGGGGACGAGCCGGTCGCGGTCGCCGTGCACGAGCAGCACCGGCACCCGGACCGCGGCCAGCGCAGCGCGGTAGGGGCGTGCGTGCACCAGCGCCCATGCCAGCGACCGCGAGGCGGACAGGAACGCCCGGTCCATCCCGGCCACGTCGGACTGGCGCGCGACCAGCCCGACCGCACGCTCGACGAGGTCCGCGGGAAGCCGATCCGGGTCCACACCGCCGAGCACCAGCGTCTCCCGCAGGGTGGCCGCCGCCCCGATCCGCTCGCGACGCCGGCGGCGCAGCCGTTCCCCGACGCCGGGCAGTGCGTGCAGCGCCAGCACGGCGCCCGCCCGCGGCGAGCCCAGTACCCGGGCGGGTGCGGGCAGCGCCGGGGCGACGAGTACCAGTGCCCGGACGAGCTCCGGTGACCGGGCGGTGACGAGCGCGGAGACCAGCCCGCCCATCGAGTTGCCGACGAGCACCACGGGCGGGTCCGCCACCCGCCGGACGAACCGGGTGAGCGCCTCGACGTTGCGCCGGAGCGTGGCGGGGCGTCGCGACGGGGCGCTCAGCCCGAATCCCGGCAGGTCGACGGCCAGCACGCGGGCGTGCCCGACGAGGGCGGGCGCCAGGAGGTCCCAGTTGAGGTGCGAGCCGCCCAGACCGTGCACGAGGACGAGGGTGCCGAGCTCCGCGGCGCCGCCGAAGTCGACGTGGTGGAGCTCGTCGGTCATCGCGCACCCGGTTGCCCGAGCGGGGTCCCGCCCCGCGCGGCGGGCGCCCGGCGCGGGGCGATCCGCAGGTGACCGCCGATCCAGAAGCAGGCGACGATCGCGGCGGCCGCCAGCAGCGGTCCCTTCACCTCCGCGGGCGCCGGGACCGGCCGGGCCGCGGTGGCCAGCACCATCAGCACCGGCCCCTGCACCACGAAGGCCGTGAACGCGGCCGCGACCCACCGCCGGGTCCGCCTCCCGGTGCCGGCGAAGCGGTGCTCGGCGGCACCGACGAGCCACACCGACCCGGCCACGACGAGGATCCCCTCGACGGTCGCGGTCGCCAGTGCCTCCGGGTGCCACCCCCCGAGGAACGGTGTGACGTCGCGGGCGAGGTCGCGCACGCCGGCGGCCAGCGCCAGTACGGGCAGCAGCACCAGGGTCACCGCGGTCGCCGCACCGCAGGCGCGGCGCACCCCGTCCGGGACGTGCTCGGCCCAGCCGTGCCGGGCCACGACCACCCCGAGCGCGAACATCCCGAGGCACTGCGGCCACTGCCACAGGTGCAGGTCCAGCACCTGGCCGCTGCGCGCGGGGAAGGCGAGGCGCACGGCGAACGACGCCACGGCGACGGCCGCGGCGGCCCCGGCGACGTGCGCGAGCCCGAACGGTGTCAGGGGCGGGTGCGGGGCACGGCGGACGACGAGGCGCAAGAGCACCAGCCCGACCGAGTAGAGGAGCAGGACCAGCGCGAACCACAACGACCCGGAGTCCAGCAACGGGTCACGGCCGCGGAGCACGTCCCAGAAGGTGACGTCGCGACCGGCCGCGGCGTAGGCCAGCCACACCGACGCCGGCCACACCAGCAGCGCGGACACCAGCCACGGCAGCCCCAGACGCAGCCCGCGGTCGCGCAGGTAGCGGCGCGGGCCACGGCGGGCCAGGGACCGCTCGGTGACCAGGCCCGCGACGAAGAAGAACACCCCGATCACGAACAGGCCCGACGGACCGAGCAGCGCCACCAGCACCAGCTCCGACGCGGGGCTGAAGGTGACCTCGTTGACCTCGTCGTAGGCCCACCCGCCGACCGCGGAGTAGCCGAGCAGCGCGTGCCCGCCGATCACCCAGGCGACGAGCAGGGTCCGCAGGACGTCGAGGTGCGGGGAGCGCCCCCCGGCCGCGCCGGGCAGGGACCGCGCCGCCACCCCGTGGCCGAGCGGCCGGTGGAGTGCCGACGCCCGGGCGGGCGGTCGCTTCATGGCCACGGGAACTCCCTGGACGGTGGCGGTGTGTGGCTCCCATCCTCGGGGCGGCAGCGGTCGGCGCGGCAGGGGCGATGCGACCGACCCGGGCGGGTCCTTCGGCCGGGGTCACGGTCGACCGGCTACCCGCCCCGGCCGTCGGCCGCGGCGGGCCGCAGCTCGCCTCAGACCTCGGCGAACAGGCCGATCGCATTGCCGTCCGGGTCGGTGAACATCCCCATCCGCCCGGCACCCCCGACGGCCGTCGGCCCCATGATGCGGCGGCCGCCCAGCTCCTCCGCCCGGACGAGCGACTCCTCGACGTCCTCCACACGGACGTAGAAGGTCACCCAGGGCGGCACCCCGGGCGGCGCCGCCGTGATCCCCCCGGCGATGCCCTCCCCGGATCCGGTGCTGACCATCCCGTAGCCGTCGTCGTCGGTGCGCACCGACCAGCCGAACATGCTCTCGTAGAACGAGCGGGAGCGTGCGGCGTCGACGCCGCCGATCTCGAAGTGCACGACCGGGCTGCCCATGGCGGGACCTCCTGTGACGCGGTCGGCGACGGGCCCGGTGCCCGCCGCACATCGCCGAGGATGTCGGCAACGCCGCCTGCACGGGAGGACCATCCGGCCCCAGCGGACCGGTCTTTCGCACCCGTCGGGGATCGGCAGTGGTGCGACCGGCCCCGAAGGCCCTGGCAGCCAGGGCCGAACGGACCTGGCGGCCGGCCGGTCCGGCGGCCCACGCTGGAGGCGCGCCGCCACCGGGCGGCCCGGACCGAGGAGGACGCCGCCGTGCCACCGTTCCTGGCGGCCGCCGTCGAGCAGGCCCTGCGGGCCCCGTCGGTGCACAACACCCAGCCCTGGCGGTGGCGGGTCGGGGCGGACTCGGTCGAGCTGCACGCCGACCCCGACCGGCACCTGCCGGTGACCGACCCCGACCGCCGCGACCTGCTCCTGAGCTGCGGGGCGGTCCTGCACCACCTGACCGTCGCCCTCGCCGGGGCCGGCGCGGCCGCCGTCGTCGAGCGCCTCCCCGACCCCGAGGACTCCACGCACCTCGCGACCGTCTCGGTGGGCCGCGGACCGGCCACCGGCGCCGAGCTGTTCCCGGCGATCGCGCAGCGCCGCACCGAGCGCAGGCAGATGAGCCACCGCCCGGTCCCCGAGGAGATCCTGGCCGATCTCGCCGCGCACGCCGCCCGGGCGGGGGCGGTCCTGCTCCCGGTCACCGGCCCCGAGGCCCGCGCCCGGCTCGCAGAGGTCTTCCGGCAGGCCGGGCAGCTGCAGCGCTCGGCCCCCGGCTACCCGGCCGAACTCCGCCTGTGGACCCACCGCCTCCCAGGCGCGCACGACGGCGTGCCCGCCGCCGCGATCGCCCAGGTCCGCACCCACACGGACGGAGCCCCGATGCTGCGCGCCTTCCCGGACGGGCGGCTGCGGCAGGGAGCGCAGCAGACCGGGCACGGCCGGCCCGACGACGCCGCGGAGTACCTCGTCGTGGCCACGACCGGCGACACCGTCCTCGACCGGCTCCGCGCCGGCGAGGCCACGAGCGCCGTGCTGCTGGCGGCGACCCTCGCCGGTCTCGCGACGACGCCGCTCAGCCAGGCGACGGAGGTCCCCGCCGTGCGGCAGGCCCTGGGCAGCAGCGTGCTGCGCGTGCCCGAGCAGCCGCAGCTCGTCCTGCGCGTGGGATGGCCGGCCACCCACGCCGACCCGCTCCCCTTCACGCCACGCCGTCCGCTGCCCACGGTGCTCCTGGCCTGAGCACGTCCGGGCGGTTCGGGCGCCGAGGAGGTGGTCCACGACTCACCGGTGCCGGCCCACCCGCAGGGAGACCCAGGCCAGTGCGGCCGCCGGGATCGGCAGCCAGTAGCCGACGATGCGCCACCCCAGCACCGCGACGAGCGCCTCCGGGGCCGGCACCCCGACCACGACGAGCGCCGGCACGAGGACCCCCTCGACGATCCCGACCCCGCCGGGGGTGATGGGCAGCACCGCCAGTGCACTCGCCAGACCGAAGGCCACGAACACCCCGAGCGGGTCGACCGGACCCGCGAGCAGCACCACGAAGACCATCAGCGCCAGGGCGTCGAGGAGCCAGTTCGACGCCGCCCACCCGACCGACTCCGCGACCTGGCGCGGGTCCCGCACGATCCGGTGCAGCTGCCGCACCATGCCGCGCAGGTCACGGTCCACCCGGTCGGCGTCCACCCCCGGCAGGCGCTCGGCGAGCCACCGCAGCCGGCGGGCCGCCCACCCCCCGCGGCGGGCCGCCACCGCGAGGACGACGACGAGGTCGACGAGCGCGAGCGTCCCCGCCAGGGCCCCGAGCGCGGCCGGGTGCGGTTCGCCCGGCACCACGACGGCGACGGCCAGCGCCACCCACAGCATCCCGTGCAGCACGAGCGCGGACGCCACACCCTGCACGCTCGACAGCAGGGCCGCGTCCGGTTCCGGGACCCCCTCGGCCCGCAGCAGCCGGAAGCGCAGGGCCGCGACCCCGGCGGGCCCGCCCGGGAGCACGTGCTGGGCGCCCCACGTCGTGAGGTCGATGCGGGTCAGCCGCCACAGACCGGGCCGCGCTCCGGGGGTGAGCAGCGAACGGGTGTAGCACCCGAAGGCCACGATCGACGCCGCTTCGAGCACGAGCCCGGGAAGGAACCACCAGGGGCTCATCGACCGTGCGGTCTCCACGACGGCGGGGACGTCGCCCAACAGCGGCAGGACGCCGTAGACGATGACGACGAGCAGCAGCGCCGACACGATCGCCCACCGCGCCCACCGCCGGTGGACGATGACGTGGACCCCGAGGTCCGCCCCGTGCCCCGCGGGCCGCTCCAGCTCCCCCGGCCCCCTCATCGTCAGGGCACGAGGACGGCGGCACCGGTGACCCGGTCCGCGGCGAGGTCGGCCAGCGCACGGTCCGCCTCGGCGAGCGGCCGCACCGTCACGACCGGCCGGACACCCAGCGCCCCGGCCAGGTGCAGGAACTCCTCACCGTCGGCACGGGTGTTGGCCGTGACGCTGCGCAGCTGTTTCTCCCGGAACAGCTCGTCGGCGTAGACCAGCCGCGGCACGTCGGACAGGTGGATGCCGGCGACGGCGAGCGTGCCGCCCTGGTCCAGAGCACGCAGCGCGACCGGGACGAGCTCGCCGGCCGGCGCGAACAGCACGGCGGAGTCGAGCGGCTCGGGCGGGGCGCCGTCGGCCGGGCCGGCCGATGCGGCACCCAGCTCGAGCGCGAGCTCCCGGGCGGGTTCGGACCGGGTCAGGACGTGCACCGTCGCCCCCTGTGCCACGGCGACCTGCGCGACGACGTGCGCGGACGCCCCGAAGCCGTAGATGCCCAGCCTGCCGCCGGGTGGCAGCTCGGCGCGCCGCAGCGCCCGGTACCCGACGATGCCGGCGCACAGCAGCGGCGCCACCTCGGCGTCGCCGAGCCCCGGGGGCAGCCGGTAGGCGTGCGACTCGGGCACCACGGCGTACTCGGCGAATCCGCCGTCGGCGTCCCAACCCGTGAACGCCGCTGCGGGGCAGAGGTTCTCGCGACCGGACCGGCACCAGCGGCACCGGCCGCAGGTGCCGCGCAGCCAGGGGATCCCGATACGGTCGCCGGGCGCGAACCGCCCGGCGCCCGGCCCGTGTTCGTCGACGACGCCGACGACCTCGTGGCCCGGCACCATGCCGGGACGGTGCGGTGCCAGGTCGCCCTCGGCGAGGTGCAGGTCGGTGCGGCACACCCCGCAGGCCAGGACCCGCACCCGGACCTCGCCGGGCCCCGGCCGCGGCTCGGCGGCGTCGACGAACCGCAGCGGTCCGCCCTCGATCGGTCCGGGTCGTCGGATCTGCCACGCGCGCATGACCCGACCCTGCCCGTGGACGAGCGGGCGGCAACAGTGCCCGGAGGACCGTGCGATCGGACCGTCCGTACCCGGGGCCCGGGTCCACCGCCCCTGACGCTCGTGAAGCGGCCCCGCGCGCCGTAGCGGTCGGAGCGTGCGTCATCGCCGGTTCCGGCTCCACTCCGGCTCCACCCGCGCCCACTCCCGCTCCCAGCAGCGCGCGTTGAGCCGACCGGTCGAGAACCGGACGCCGGCCCAGCAGAGGGCGAGCAGCACAGCGCCGGCCGTCAGCACACCTGCACGCGTCCGCTGCGGGGTGTCCCGTCCGGGGCGACCCAGCGGGCATCGTCCCGCACCACGCCCAGGGCCGACCTGTTCCCCCCGCTGATCGTGGGGGCGTCCATGACCAGGACCGCCTCGGCCGACGTGCGGGTCGCCCGCTCCCCGCGGCCGCGCTCGACCGCGTCCCCGTGGGCCGCGAAACCGACGACCACCGCCACGACGAGCATGAACGATCCGACCGAGGTCGGTACCCACACCACGACGTCCTCGGCGACGTCGGTGGGCCGCCGAGCCGGGCGCCGGTCGGCGGGCTGCTGCCGCTGCGCCATCACGACCACCTCGGGGCGGCGACCCCCGCGGCGTCGTCCGCGTCCCGCGATCCCATGACCTTCCTCCTGTCCGTCCTGGTCCGTCCCGTCCTGACGGGTCCGAGGATGACCGGCCCGGGCCGTCTTGCGGCAGCGCCGTAGGCCCCGACGAGCAGGGCCTGCGGGCGGCGGACCGGTGGGCCGTACGGGGGACCTTCGGCCCTGCCCCGCCGCCCCGCTCCGCGGGCAGCATCGGTTGCGCAGCGGAACACGGGCGGGCCGCCTCGACGCAGCCGATCCGGAGGGGAGCGACATGGCAGCGGACACCGACCCCGTCCTGTGCGGGGACGCACGCCTGATCGAGCGGGTGGCCCTGGGCCGGAGACGGGCGGGCCGCTCGGTGGTGGTCGCCGACGAGGAAGCGGCCGGGGCACCGGCACCGCGTCCCGGTGAGACGGTCGTGCTGGTGACCCGGCCGGACGCGCACCGCGCCGGTCCTCTGCGGGTGGTCGCGGCGGTCCGCGAGCTCCCCGCCGAGCTCCCCGTCGTCGACGAGGCCGCGGACGTGGCCTCGGAGCTCGGGGCCGAGCTCGTCATCGCGCACGCCGTGCCGCTCTCGTTCGGCGAACGCAGCATCGGCGTCGACACCGCCGTCGACCGCGGCCGGGCGACCCTCGACGCCGCGCGGGCACGGGTCGCCGACCACGCGCCCCGGTTGAGGGTGACCACGTCGCTGACCCGTCGCTGGGCCCACGAGCTGCTCGGGGAGGGACTCGACGCCGACTTGCTCGTCGTGGGCAGGCGTCGCAGCAGCGCGCAGCTGGGTCTCGTCTCGCACAGCGCCGTCCGGCACGCCCCGTGCCCCGTGCTGCTCGTGCCCCGCTCCTGACGGGTACCGGTGGACCGGCCGTCAGGGCGTGGCCGGAGCAGAGCCCTGCAGCTGGAAGACGGAGGTGCGGATCTGGCTGATCGTCGCGTCGATGTCACCGATCACGGCGGTCGTCCGGTCGCGGGCTTCGCCGGGTCCGATCGCGGCGGCGATGCCCTGCAGCGACAGGCCCGCTGCGAACAGCCGCTGGATCACGTGGTCGTGCAGGTCGGCCCCGATGCGGTCGCGGTCGTCGAGGACCGCCGCCTCCTGCTGCTCCGCACGAGCCTCGGCCAGCTCGACGGCCAATGAAGCCTGACCGGCGAAACCCGCCGCCATGTCCATGTCCTCCGCGGTGAACCCGACCCGGCCCGATCTCCGCGCCAGCGTCAGCACCCCGTGCACGCGGCGCGGCCCCCGCAGCGGCACCACCACGACCGGACCGACATCGAGCCCGTGCACGGTGGACGCATCCAGCCCGGGCAACTCATAGGGCGTAGCGACCCGCAGCGGCTTCCCGGTGGTGAACACCCGACCGGCCAGGGAGCGGTCCAGCCCCACCCGGGCACCCAGCAGCGTCGCGGCCGCCTCGCCGACGGCGACGTCCACCCGCAGCCCGTCGCCGTCCGGGAGAGCGACCGTCACGAGGTCGGCGTCCGCCAGGTCACGGCTGCTGCGCGCGATCAGCTGCAGCGGCCGGACGACGTCGGTGTCCGAGCCCAGCAACCGCTGCGTCACCGCCGCCGTGGCGCGCAGCCACTCCTGGCGGGCCCGCGCCGCCTCGAACAACCGCGCGTTCTCGATCGCCATCCCCGCGGTCGCCGCCAGCGCCCTGATGAGCTGCTCGTCATCGTTGCTGAAGCTCCCCCGGGTGCTCTCAGCGAGGTAGAGGTTGCCGAACACCTCGTCCCGGATCCGGATCGGGACGCCCAGGAACGAGCCCATCGGCGGGTGCCCGTCCGGGAACCCCGCCGACCGGGAGTCCTCCCCGATCCGCTCCAGCCGGATGGCGTGCGGATCGTCGATCAACGCGCCGAGCAGCCCCTTCCCGACGGGCAGGTGCCCGATGCGCTCGGCGTCGTCCGGGGCCATCCCCACGTGCACGAACTCCGCCAACCCACCCCCCGCCGCGATCACCCCCAACGCGGCGTACCGCGCCCCGACCAGCTCACGCGCCGCCTCCGCGATCCGACGCAGCACCACCGACAGCTCCAGATCCTGCGTGACCACCTGATTGGCCCGCAGCAACCCCCGCAACCGCCCCTGAGTGGCCATCGCCTCCCGAGCCCGATCGACCAACTGCTCCAACAACTGATCCAACTCCAGGTGCGGCACTGCGACCGGATCCTCGAGCGGCCTGCGCCCCCCCGCAACGGAATCGACGGACTCGTCGGAACTCCCGGACGTCATGCCCCTCCCCCATGGCCGACGGCGAGTACCGCGACGCCGTGAGGAAGGAGCCGCGCACCGCCTGTGCCCGCGTCAGTGAACACCGCCCACGGCTTGTACCACAAGAGCCGGGAAGACGCACATCGAGGCGATCGCCGGGGCGGTCGGTCCGATCCCCCCGCTCAGCCGGTCGCAGCGCGCACCCGTTCGCGTGCGAGGCGCTCCACGAGTTCGGGCAACGCCGGGCCGGGGGACCTGGCGAGGTCATGGCGGGCCGGCACGACGGTGCGCAGGATCCGCCGCATCCGGACCCGGCCGGCGGACTCCGCGCCGAGCCGGGCGACGGCCGCGGCGACGGCGGGGTCGTCGTAGGCGCTCGACCGGGTGCGGCCCGGTGGGGCACCGGCCCGGGATGTGCAGCTGTCCCACGGCGGGCCGTCCCGGCCGCCCCGTCGCCGGGCCCGGACGTCCGTCACCGGCCCGGCTCGCCCCGGCCGCCGACGACGGCGCCGGCCAACCGCAGCGCGGACCGGAACGGCTCGTCCCGCAGCGACCCGCCGGCATCGACGACCTCGGCCACCTGCCGTCCCAGTGCATCGAGGAGATCGGCCAGCGGGCCGGCCAGCACCGGGTCGATCGCGGCGCCGGACCCCGGACCCCGGGGCCCAGGGACCGCCGGGTCACGGACGCGGTCGGCAGTGGGATCGCCCGAGGGGCCGCCGACCCAGACGTCCGCCCCCGGCTCGCGCAGGCCGGGGTGGACGGTCGGTCGAGGCGGGAACGGCAGGTCCTTCAGGCTCGTCGGCCGGTCGAGCAGCTCGGCCGCACCGGCCTCCGGATCCGGGTCCGCCCACCGCCACGGGCCGCGGGCCCGCCCGGCAGCGGTTCGGCGGAGCAGCTCCGCGGCGCGGTGCAACTGCTCGCCGGCGTCGCGGGGGTCGAGCACGGGTCCAGCGGCAGGGTCGGGCGGGTAGGGGCCGCAGGGTCCGCTCACGCGGGCACCGCCGCCTCCTCCGCCCGGTCCGAGCGCTCGGTGCTCGCAGCTGCCCGCACGATCGTCACCGGGCAGGCCGCGTGCAGCACGCACTGCAGCCCGACCGAACCGAGGAGGGCGCTGCGGACCGCGCCGCGGCCGCGGTGACCGATCACCAGCAGGTCCGCGCCCTCCGCGGCGTCGAGCAGGACGTGCGCCGGCATCCCGGCGAGCGCCTCCACCGACACCTCCACCCGCGACGCGAGGTCGGGCCGGTCGGCGAGGACCGCGTCCACCTGGTGCTGGCCGACGTCCCGCGCCGCGTCGACGATCTCCGCGAGGGGTGGTGGCGCCACCATCCCGTAGGCCATGGCCCAGTACTCGGGCACCTGGGCCGCCACGATCACGCGCAGCCGCGCCGCGCGGCGGTCCGCCTCCTCGAGCGCGTGCACGAGCGCGGCCCGCGAGCCGGGAGATCCGTCCACCCCGACCACGACCGTCCCGGTGGTGTCGTCCATGAGTCCTCCTCGTCCGACCCGACCGGACTCTCCCGGTGCGGCGGGACCACTCTCCGTCCGGCCGTGCAGCGGCCGCCACGGTCCGAGGTCCCCCCTCTGCGGGACTCCGGGCCCGGTCGCGCGGGGCCGGTCGCCGACCGGCAGCACGAACGGGACCTCCGGACGGCCCGGCAGGACCTCGGGCCCGATCGACCGGGCCCGCGCCGGCGCCATCCTGGGGTCCCACGACCAGGAGGGCACCGATGGAGGACACCGGATCCCGCAGCGAGGGGGAACCCGTCGCGGCGACCGACTCCCCCGACGACCGGCGGTGGGAGCACCTGCTCCACGCCCTCGACGTCGCCAACGACACGCACCCCCACCGCCGCCACGCCGCCGCCGGACCTCGCCGGTCCGGCTCCGCACCGGAGGATGCCGCCGTGCCTGCCCCCAGCATCACCCTCGACCTGCCCCAGGACGCTGCGGTCGAGGCCGTCACCGCGGCCCTCGCCGCACAGGGGTTCGGGGTGCTCACCACCATCGACGTCAGGGCCACGTTGAAGGCGAAGCTCGATGCGGACGTCGAGGACTACACCATCCTCGGGGCCTGCAACCCCGCTCTCGCCCACCAGGCCCTCTCGGCCGACCCCGCCATCGGGCTGCTGCTGCCCTGCAACGTCACGGTGCGCCGCGCCGACGGCCGGACGATCGTGCAGGCCGTGGACCCCACCGAACTCCTGGCGATGGCCGGGGACGGCGGCCCTCGGTCGTCCGACCTGGCCGACGTCGCGCGCGACGCCTCCCGCAGACTGCGGGAGGCGCTCGCATCGCTGTCCACCGCCGTCCCTCCCGACGCCCCACCGCCAGCCGGCTGACGGGACCGGCCGGCCGCCTCAGGCGAGCGCGCGGCAACGCGCGGATCGGGCAGTCCTCGCGGCCGGACCCGTCCCCGGACGCCAACCACACAGGAGACCGAAGACGGCGCCACGCGGGTCCTTCGACCCGGGTGCGCCCGTGTGCAGCAGCGAACACTCGAGGTGTCCGTACGACGCGACCACCAGGAGGTTGTTCCATGGGTGTCATGACGCGCCGCGACCGCGGCGCCGAGCTCTCCCGCCGGTTCACGGCGATGGACGGGATGTTCGACGAGTGGCTGCGGTCCCTGCCGATGCGGCGGCCGTTCGGACTCGGCTGGGACTGGCCCGGTGAGGACCTGATCCGGGTGGACGAGTTCCGCGACGGCGAGACCGAGGTGATCCGCGCCGAGCTGCCCGGTGTCGACCCCGCTCAGGACGTGCAGCTGACCGTCGCCGACGGTGTGCTGCGCATCAAGGCCGAGCGCCGGATCGACGAGTCGAGCGAGGACAAGGGCTACGTCCGCCACGAGATGCGCTACGGCAGCCTCACCCGCACCCTGCCGCTGCCCGACGGAGTGCAGGAGAGCGACATCTCGGCCACCTACCGGGACGGGATCCTCGAGATCCGGGTGCCGGTGGCGGTCCCGGCCGAGAGGTCCGAGCCGACCAGGATCGAGATCGCGACCTGACGGCGAACGGGCCCGGTGCTCCGCTGCGCGCGGAGCACCGGGCCCTGCCCGTCGTCCCGAGCTCGTCACCCGGCCGGGACCGGCCGACGGGCGCGCGGGCCGACGACCACGACCGGGCAGTCGGCGCCGTGGACCAGCGCGGCGCTCACCGACCCGAGGAGCAGACCGGCCAGGTCGCCACGACCGCGCGAGCCCACGACGACCAGCTGGGCGCGGCGGGCCTCGGCGAGGAGGAGGTCGTCCGGGTGCCCGGCCCCGCTCACCACGCGGACCAGCACACCGCGCCCTGCCGCGCGCGCAGCGACGAGCCGGTCGACGGCGGGCCCGCCGACGGGCTGCTCCGCGCAGTGCAGCACGACCAGGTCCGCGCCGCGGGCCGCGGCGAGCTCCAGCGCGACCTCCAGGGCCGCGTCGGCGGCCGGCGTGCCGTCCAGACCGACCACCACCGGCAGCCCCGCGGGCGCGCGGGTGGTACCCAGCGGCCGGCCGCGCACGACGACGACCGGGCACTCCGCCCGGCCCAGCAGGGAGACCGCCACCGACCCGGCCAACGCGCCCTCGAACCTGCTCGCACCGCGGTCACCGACCACGACGAGCCGCGCCGTGCGCGACTCGTCGGCGAGCACCTCCGCGGGGTAACCGCTCCGCACGGCCGTCGTGACCGCGGCCGCACCTGCTTCCACCGCGGCCGCGCGGGCCGCGGCGAGCACCTCGTGCAGCCGGCGGTCCCGCCCGGTCCGGCCCGGCAGGTGCTCACCGACCAGGCCGCTCGCCGCCACCAGGCGCAGCGGCGCGCCGAGCCGCGCCGCCTCGACCGCACCCCATCCGACCGCCTCGCGCGCGTGCGTCGTGTCGTCGACACCGACGACGACCGGTGCGGGCGACCGGTCGTCCCTCGTGTTCCTCAGCTCGTCATCCACACCGCAAGGATCGGACAGCGACGGGTGCCCGGGCACGGGTCGGGCGGCACCCGCAGGCAGGCCGTCCGACCCCCATCGCGCGGCGCCCCCCCTCGCAGAGGGCCGCCCACTCGTCCTCGCAGAGGTCCGCCCACTCGTCGTCGTCGTAGTCGCCGTGCAGCGACAGCACGGCGAGCCACGCCTCCTCGGCGGCCGGGTCGACGCCCGCGGGCAGAGCGACGAGGACGTCCATCAGCGCACCGCCCGGAGGTCCCTGCGGCGCGCCGCGTCGAGCAGGATCCGCCGCTCGGCCGACCCGACGGCCGCCCGCACCGCGTCCACGGCTCCCGGGTCGACCGAGACCGAGGTGATCCCGGCGTCCACCAGGTGGTCGACGTACCCCGGGCGGTTCGAGGGCGCCTGCCCGCACAGCGACGAGGTGATCCCGAGCAGGGCCGCGGTCTCGACGATCTCGGTGATCGCCGCGAGCACCGCGGGATCGGACTCGTCGTAGAGCTCCGCGCACAGCTCCGAGTCCCGGTCGACGCCGAGCACCAGCTGCGTCAGGTCGTTGCTGCCGATCGACACCCCGTCGACCCCCAGGCCCACGTAGGCCGGCAGCCAGTGCCGCACCGACGGCACCTCGGCCATCACCCAGCGGTGCATGCCGCGACGGGCACCCAGCGGGCTCGCGTCGACCAGCTCCAAGCACGCCTCCAGCTCCCAACGGGTGCGGACGAAGGGCAGCATCAGGTGCAGGTTCGGTGTGCGCTCCCGGACCCGGTCGAGCACCCGCAGCTCCAGGTCGAACAGGTCGGGTTCGCGCAGGTAGCGGTAGGCGCCGCGGTAGCCGATCATCGGGTTGTGCTCGACGGGCTCGTGCGCCTCGCCACCGCGCAGCCCGCGGAACTCGTTGCTGCGCAGGTCGGTGGCCCGGTATACCACCGGGCGCGGGGTGAACGCCTCGGTCACCCGCAGCAGCGAGGCCGCCATGGCCGACACGAACCGCTCCTGCTCACCCCGCGCGATCAGCTCGCGCGGGTGCCAGCCCTCCAGTGCCTCGGTGAGCATGAACTCCGCGCGCAGCAGCCCGACGCCGTCGACCGGCCCCGCGGCCACCCGCTCGGCCTGGTCCGGCGTCGCCAGGTTGACGTAGATCCGCGTGCCGAGCGGTCCCGCCGGTCCGGCCGGTCCCGCCGGTCCCGGGGTGGCCACCCGCGGTGACGTCGTCGCCGGCGTCCGCCGGTCGGCTCCGGGCAGCACCTCACCGGTGCCGCCGTCGACCGTGACCGTCGCGCCGTCGGTGAGCCGGGCCGTCGCCCCCCGCGCCCCCACCACGCAGGGCACGCCCAGCTCCCTGGCCGCGATCGCCGCGTGGCACGTCGCTCCGCCGCTGTCGGTGACCAGGGCCGCCGCACGCCGGATGGTGGGCAGCCAGTCCGGGTTCGTCATGGGCGCGACGAGCACCTCGCCCGCGAGGAGGGACTTCCCCTGCTCCGGCCCGGTGAGGACCCGCACGCGGCCGGAAGCACGGCCCGGCGACGCGGGGAGGCCGCGCACCAGCGGCGCCGCCCCGGTCGTGGCGAGGGTGGTGATAGGACGGGACTGCAGCAGCCACAGCTGCCGCGCCACCATAGCCCACTCGACGTCCTGCGGCACCCCGAAGTGGTCCTGCACCCGCAGCGCCAGCCGGGCGACCGCGGCGGCCTCCTCGTCGGACAGCACCCGCGCGAGCGCCCGCTCCGCGTCGAGCTCCACGGTCATGTCGGCACCGTCCCGGCCCCGGACGACCTCGTGCGTCTGGTGCCCCACGTGCAGGGACGTCAGTCGGACGCCGTCGGCGGCGAACCGGTAGGTGTCGGGCTCCACGGCCCCGCTCACCACCACCTCCCCCTGCCCGAACGCCGCCTCCACGACGATCACGTCGTCGCGTCCGGTCACGGGGTCGGCCGTGAACGCCACCCCCGCCCGCTGGGCGGGCACCATCACCTGGACGACGACCGCGACCGCGGGTTCCGCGGTGAGGCCGCGTCCGGCGCGGTAGGCCACCACCCGCGGGGAGTAGGCCGACGCCCAGCAGTCGAGCACGCGAGCCACGAGGGCGTCGGCGCCGCGCACGTTGGTGTAGGTGGCGTTCATGCCCGCGAACGAGTCGTCCGCACCGTCCTCCCCCACCGCCGAGGACCGCACCGCCACGTCCGCGCCGCGCTCGTCGAGGTCGGGCAGCCGCGCGTACGCCGCGCGCAGCGCGGCCTCCAGCGCGGGTGGGACCGGTGCGGAGCGGGCCAGGGCGGCCGTCCGCGCGCAGAGCTGCTCCAGCGCGGACGGGTCGTCGGTGGCCGCGCCGCGGGCCTGGTCGTGCAGCCGGGCCACGTCCTCGCGGATCCCGGCGTGCGCCAGGGCCGCCAGGTGCTCCGCGGCGGGGACGACGAAACCGGGCGGTACCGGGAAGCCCGCCCCGATGAGCTCTCCGAGGTTCGCCGCCTTGCCCCCGACCTCGCGCAGGTCGCCCGCTCCCAGGCTCGCCAGGTCCCGCACCGCCTGGGGCGCGTCCACGGCCGTCACCGCTGCTCCCCGGCCCGCACGACGACGACCGGGCACGGGCTGCGGTGCAGCACCGCGTGGCTGACGGAGCCGAGCACCAGTCCCGCGAACCCCCCGCGCCCGCGCGACCCGACGACCACCAGCTGCGCGCCCGCCGCCTCGTGCAGCAGCGCGTGTGCCGGCCGGTCGCGGGTGACGACGCGTCGCACCTGCACGTCGGGGTACTTCTCGCCCCACCCCGCGAGCCGCTCGGCCAGCACGACCTCCTCCTCGGCCTCCCAGTCCGGGAGCCACGCGGTGGGGATGTCCGCGACCACGTCGACCCAGGTGTGCACCGCCGTGAGCGGGGCACCGCGGAGCGACGCCTCCTCGTAGGCGAAGGCCAGCGCCAGCTCGCTCACCGGCGACCCGTCGATCCCGACGACCACCGGGGCCGCGGCCGGCGCCGGCTGCCCCGCACCTCGGACGACCGCCACCGGGCACGCGCCGTGGGACGCCAGCGCCGTCGCCACCGACCCCAGCAGCAGACCGCCGACGCGGCTGAGCCCCCGGTCTCCGAGCACGACCAGGTCCGCCCGGTGCGACTCCGCCACGAGCACCGCGATCGGGTAACCCACGAGGAGGTCCTGCTCGACGGGCACGTCGGGGGCGCGCAGCGCGACGAGTGCCGCCGCCTCCGCCAGGTCGCGCCGGGCGTGCTGGATCATGATGTCGCGCCGGCGCTCCCCGAGCCCGGGGTGCCCGGCGACGACCTCGGTCGTCCAGCCGAAGGCGTACACCAGGCGCAGCCGGCCGTGGCGCCGGGACACCTCGTCCGCCGCCCAACCCACCGCCTGGAGCGCGCTCTCCGAACCGTCGACGCCCACGACCACGGTCCTGCCCTGTCCTGCGTTCATGATCTTCTCCTCGTCGGGTGTGCCGCGATGGTGCCGACGCCGCCCGACCCCCCGACACGGGCCGACGCCCTGGGCCGGAGGGCCCTCCGGCCCGTTCCCGGCGGCCGCGTCGCCGTCCGGGGCGACCGGCTCCTCCCGCGCGGGACTTCCGGCCCCTCCGGCCGCACCCACTCGGCCGTGGCCGTCCGGCCCCGACCCCCACGACGATCCGGTACGACGAGGCTCCTGCGACCGGTTGAGGTGGGCGATGCACGTCGGCCCTCTGCTCGGCTCCGGGATCCGGCCGGGCCTCGCGGCCCTGCACCGGCGCGACGCGCCTGCGATCTCGGCCGACCTGCTGGCCGGGGTCACGGTCGCCGCCTACCTGGTGCCGCAGGTGCTCGCCTACGCGGCGGTCGCCGGGCTGCCGGCGGTCGCCGGGCTGTGGGCGGCGGTGGCGGCGCTGGCGGCGTACGCGGTGCTCGGGTCCTCCCGGCTGCTGTCCGTGGGTCCGGAGTCGACGACCGCGGTGATGACGGCGATCGCGATCGCGCCGCTCGCGGCGGGCGACCCGGGACGTCACGCGGTGCTCGCCTCCGCGCTGGCGGTGCTGGTCGGCGTGCTGTGCCTCGCCGGGCGGGTGGCGCGGCTGGGGTTCCTGGCCGACCTCCTGTCCCGCCCGGTGCTCGTCGGCTACCTCTGCGGGATCGCCCTGATCATGATCGCCGGACAGCTCGGCCGGCTGACCGGCATCCACTACGACGGCGGCACCTTCCTCGACGACGTCCTGGGCCTCGTCCGGGGGCTGGAGCGGGTCCACCTCCCCACGCTCGCCCTGTCGGTGGCGGTGCTGGCCGTCCTCGTGGTCGTCGGCGCGTTCCTCCCGCGGCTGCCGGGTCCCCTGCTCGCCGTGCTGCTCGCCACGGCGGCGAGCGTCGTGCTCGACCTGCCGGCCCACGGGGTGTCGGTGGTCGGTGCGGTGCCAGCGGGACTCCCGTCGTTCGCCCTCCCGGCGGTGGGCGCGGCGGACCTCGCCGCCCTGCTGCTGCCCGCGCTCGGCGTCGCCCTGGTCGCGTACTCCGACAACGTGCTGACCGGCCGCGCCTTCGCCCGCGACGGGCAGCGGATCGACGCCGACCAGGAGCTGCTCGCGCTCGGCGCGTCGAACATCGCCGCGGGGTTCCTGCAGAGCTTCCCGGTCAGCAGCAGCGGCAGCCGGACCGCGATCAGTGCTGCGGTGGGCGGGCGCAGCCAGCTGGCCTCGGTCGTCACGGTGCTGGTGGCGCTCACGGTGCTGGGCGTCGGCGGACCCGTGCTCGCCGCCTTCCCCACCGCCGCACTGGGCGCGCTCGTCGTCCACGCGGCGCTCCGCCTCGTCGACCGGCAGGAGTTCGCCCGGTTCGCCCGGTTCCGTCGCTCGGAGCTGCTCATCGCGGTGGCGACCACCGCCGCGGTGCTGGCCGTGGGAGTGCTCGCGGGTGTGCTCGCCGCGGTGGGACTGTCGATCCTCGACCTGCTTCGGCGGGTGTCCCGGCCGCACGACGGGGTCCTGGGGTTCGTGCCCGGCCTGGCCGGCATGCACGACGTCGACGACCATCCCGGCGCCACGACGGTGCCGGGGCTGGTGGTCTACCGCTACGACGCGCCACTGTGCTTCGCCAACGCCGAGGACTTCCGCACCCGGGCCGTGGCCGCGGTGGACGCGGATCCGCGGGCCCGGTGGCTCCTGCTGAACCTCGAGGCGGTCGTCGAGATCGACATCACGGCGGCGGACGCGCTGTCCGGGCTGTACGACGAGCTGCGCAGCCGCGGCGTCACCGTCGCGCTGGCCCGCACCAAGCACGAGCTGCTGGAGGACCTCGGGCGTCTCGGGCTGCGGGAGCGCATCGGGGAGGACCGGATCTTCCCCACCCTCCCCACCGCGGTGGAGGCCTACCGCCGGGAGGCTGCGTGTCCGTGACGGTACCGACCCGCACAGAGCACTACCGGGATGCCGGCGCGCCACCGGCCACCGTCGTGGTGCCACTCGTGTACGCGGTGGTCCGCGACGCGGCAGGCCGACTTCTCCTGGTCCGCCGCGTCGACACCGGTGACCGGGAGCTCCCCGGCGCTCCCCGGCCCGACGGGTGCGAGGCGAGCGAGGCGCGGTGGTGGGACGTCGCCGACGTCGGCGGGTTGCCGATGCATCCCGCCGTGCGGCAGCGGGTGCGCGACGCCATCGGGCAGCTCGACCGGGTGCACCTGGGGTGAGGAGCGATCAGGTCCCCGACACGATCAGGTCCCCGACAGCAGATCGGCGGGCGGAACGGCCGCCATCGCAGGTCCCACCACGACGACCGGGCACTCCGCGAACTCGACGAGGCCCCGGCTGGTGGACCCCATCAGCATCCCCGCGGCACCGGGAGCGGACGCGGGCGACCGCCGGTGCCCCACGACGATCGTCCGGGCCGTGTCCGCCCGGTCGAGCAGCGCACGCAGCGGCGAGTCCTCGTCGACGTCGCGCTGCACCTCGATCCCCGGGTGCGTGGCGGTGACCCGGGCGAGCTCGGCCTCGAGCAGATCACGGGCCTCGGCCTCCAGCACGGGCCAGTCCTCGGTCCGGCGGTGGGCCGACCCGTCGCCGGAGGCGACGACGTCCGACCAGACCCGCACGGCCACCAGGCGTGCACCCATCGCCTCGGCCAGCCCGGCTGCGACGTCGAGGGCCGCACGACCCGCCGGGGATCCGTCGACGCCCACCACGACGGGCCCGCCGCGGGGCGGCGGCACGCGCGGCGCCGCTCCCCGCACCACAGCGACCGGGCACCGGACGCGCTCCAGGAGCGCGAGCGCCACCGAGCCCGCGAGCATGCCGGACCACGCGCCGTCCCCGTAGCTGCCGAGCACGAGCATCGCGGCACCGTCGGCGCAACCGGTGAGGACGCCGACGGGCTCGCCGGGTCGCACCTCGGCGACGCAGTCGCGCACGCCCAGTCGCCGGGCGGTGGCGCGCAGCTCCGCCAGCCACGCGGGCAACGCGGCGATCGGCGCGTCCCGGTAGGAGCCCGGGACCACGTGCACCAGGTGCAGCGGCGCGCCCTGCGTGGAGGCGAGGTCCGCAGCCCACTCGGCAGCCTCACGGGCGGAGTCCGAGGCGTTCACCCCGACCACGATCGTCCCGTCCCTGCTGGCGTCCATCTCGATGCTCCTCCGTCGGTCGGTCGACGTCCGTCCGACCAGCGTCACCGCGTGGGGCGGGACGGCACAGGGGCTGCGGACCGCGGTCCTCGGGACCAAGTACCCGGACCTCGCCCCGTCGGCTGTCGCCCGCCCCGGTACCGGTCGCCCCTGTCGCTGCGGTCGCGGCCGGCGGACGGTGCAGGCATGGCGGAGGACGACATCCCGGTCGGGGTACTGGCGCGTGCGGTCGAACGGGCACTGCGGGCACCGTCGGTGCACAACACGCAGCCGTGGCGATGGCGGCTGCGGGACGGCGAGATCGAGTTGCACGCCGACCGCACCCGGCAGCTGCCGGGCGCGGATCCCGACGGCCGCGACCTGGTCCTGAGCTGCGGCGCGGTGCTGCACCACCTCCGCGTCGCCCTCGCCGCCGCGCACCTCTCCGCTCACGTCCGCCGGCTGCCGTCACCGGCGGAGCGCGGGCACCTGGCGACCGTGCGGGTCGTCCACGGGCCGCCCGAGAGGGGACTCGCCGAGCTCGACCGGTTCGTCGAGGAGCGCCGGACCGACCGCAGGCCGTTCGGTACCGCACCGGTGTCCCCCGGGGCGATCGGCCGACTCGTCGCGGCCGCGACGGGCTGCGCCGCCACGCTGCATCCCGTGACCGACCCCGGCGCCCTGCGCCTCCTGCACGAGGTGCTGGACGATGCCGGGGCGAGGCAGCGGTTCGCACCCGGCTACGCGTCCGAGCTGATGGTCTGGACCCACCGCTGGGCCGCGGCGCGCGACGGCGTCCCGGACGCCGCCCGCACCTCGGCCCCCGCCGGGCCGGACCTGCGGGTTTTCCCGCGGGGGACCCTCGGCGGCGCCCCGCCGCACTCGTCCGACGGGTCGGTCCTGCTCGTCCTCACCACCATCGGCGACGGGGTCCTCGACCACCTGCTCGCGGGGGAGGCGGCCAGCGCGGTCCTCCTCGCCGCGACCGCACAGGGTCTCGCCACCACACCGCTCAGCCAGGCGCAGGAGGTGCCCGCCGCGCGGGCCCGTCTGGCCGCGACCGTGCTGCACTCGCCGGACCACCCCCAGCTGGTGATCCGGGTCGGGCACCCGGGGCCGGACCCGGGCCGGGTCGAGCGGACCCCGCGCCGGACGCTCGCTGAGGTCCTGCTGCGCTGACGCGCTGAGCACCGGCGGTCGCTGAGGACCCGCGGCCGCCACCGAGGGGCCGTTCGGCCCTGATGATCGACGGTCGCTGCGGGTGAAGGTCATCTCGAGCCGGATCACCGGCACCGAACGCGCACGGAGGAGCGATGACCCTCGACCTCGCACGGTGGCAGTTCGCGATCACCACCGTGTACCACTTCCTGTTCGTCCCGCTGACGATCGGGTTGTCCCTGCTCGTCGCCGGCATGCAGACCGCCTGGTACCGCACCGACGACGAGCGCTATCTGCGCATGACGAAGTTCTGGGGCAAGCTGCTGCTGATCAACTTCGCCATGGGCGTCGTGACCGGCATCGTCCAGGAGTTCCAGTTCGGCATGAGCTGGAGCGACTACAGCCGTTACGTCGGCGACGTCTTCGGCGCCCCGCTGGCCATCGAGGGCCTGCTCGCCTTCTTCCTGGAGTCCACGTTCCTCGGGCTGTGGATCTTCGGTTGGGACCGGCTGCCGAAGCGGCTGCACCTGGCCTGCATCTGGCTCGCCTCGATCGGCACCGTCCTGTCGGCCTACTTCATCCTCGCCGCGAACTCCTGGATGCAGCACCCGGTCGGCTCGGTCGTCAACGACGAGCGCGGCCGCGCCGAACTGGTCGACTTCGGTGCCGTGCTCACCAACTCCACCGCCGTGGGCGCCTTCCTGCACACGATCACGGCGTGCTTCGTCACCGGCGGGATGTTCGTCGTCGCGATCAGCGCGTGGCACCTCGCCCGCGGCCGGCACACCGAGGTGTTCCGGCCCTCGATGCGCCTCGGGCTGGTCACCGTGCTGATCGCGAGCCTGGGCGTCGTCGTCACCGGCGACCTGCAGGCCCGCCTGATGACCGAGCAGCAGCCGATGAAGATGGCGGCGGCGGAGGCGCTCTACGACACCGTCGCACCCGCGTCGTTCTCGCTGTTCACCATCGGCACGCCGGACGGCTCGCAGGAGCTGTTCAGCGTGCGGGTGCCGCGCATCCTGTCGTTCATGGCCACCGGGTCGTTCGACGGCGAGGTCGAGGGCATCAACCAGCTCCAGGCAGCCGCCGAGCAGACCTACGGGCCCGGCGACTACACGCCCGACATCCCCGTGACGTACTGGACCTTCCGGCTCATGATCGGCTTCGGGATGCTCGCCGGGCTGCTGTCCGTCGTCGGCCTGTGGCTGACCCGGCGCAGCGCCCGTCGCCCGGTCCCACGCTGGTTCTACGTCGCCGGGGTGGCCGGGCTGGTGCTGCCGTTCGCGGCCAACAGCGTCGGCTGGATCTTCACCGAGATGGGGCGGCAGCCCTGGGCGGTGTACGGGATGCTGCGCACCGCCGACGGCGTCTCCCCCTCGGTCAGCACGCCGATGGCGCTCACCTCCCTGATCGTCCTCACGCTGCTCTACGGCGCGCTCGCGGTCGTCGACGGCTACCTGATGGTCCGCTACGCCGAGGCGGGACCACCGCCCGTCGCCCCGGAGTCCCCCGCCGACACCGACGAGCCGCGGCCGCTGGCCGTGGCCTACTGAAGGACCCGCCGTGGAACTCACCGACATCTGGTTCCTGCTCATCGCCGTGCTGTGGACGGGGTACTTCGTCCTGGAGGGCTTCGACTTCGGCGTGGGGATGCTGCTGCCGTTCGTCGGGCGCACCGAGACCGACCGCCGGGTGGCGATCAACACGATCGGCCCGGTCTGGGACGGCAACGAGGTCTGGCTGCTCGTCGCCGGCGGCGCGACGTTCGCCGCGTTCCCCGAGTGGTACGCGAGCCTGTTCTCCGGGTTCTTCCTCGCCCTGCTGCTCGTCCTCGTCGCGCTCATCGTGCGCGGGGTCGCGTTCGAGTTCCGCGGCAAGGTCGACAGCGACCGGTGGCGCCGCAACTGGGACCGGGCGATCGTCGTCGGTTCGACCGTGCCCGCCGTGGCGTGGGGCGTCGCGTTCGCCAACATCGTGGCCGGTGTCCCCCTGGACGCCGACCACGAGTACACCGGGTCGCTGCTGACGCTGCTCAACCCCTACGCGCTGCTCGGCGGGCTCGCGACGCTGTCGCTCTTCGCGCTGCACGGCGCGGTCTTCCTCGCTCTCAAGACGCACGACGACGTCCGCTCGCGGGCCCGGGGCCTGGCGCACCGCGCCGGACTGGCCGCGGTCGTGCTCGGAGGCGCGTTCCTGGTCTGGACCTTCCTCGCGCACGGACCGTTCTGGACGGTCGTACCGGTGCTCGTCGCGGCGGCGGCCCTGATCGCGGCGGTCGTGGCCAACCAGCGCGCGCGGGAGGGCTGGGCCTTCCTGCTCACCGCAACCGCGATCATCGCGGTGACGGTGACGCTGTTCGGCTCGCTCTACCCCGACGTGCTGCCCTCGACCGCCGACCCGGCCTTCAGCCTGAACACCACGAACGCGGCGTCGACGCCCTACACCCTGCGGATCATGACCTGGGTTGCGGTCGTCGTCACCCCCGTCGTCCTGGCCTACCAGGCCTGGACGTTCTGGGTGTTCCGCCGCCGCATCGGCGCGGCCGACATCCCGGTCGCGGCCGGGCTGCCCGTCCGCCGCACCCGGAAGGACGAGCCGGTCCGATGAGGCCACTGGACCCGCGGCTGCTGCGGCACGCCTCGGCGGCGCGTCGCTACGTCGTGCTGGCCGCCGCGCTCGCCGTGGCGACCGCGGGCCTGGTGCTCGTCGCGGCCGAGCTGCTCGCCCGCGCCGTCGACGCCGCCTTCCTCGGCGGTGCCGGGCTCGAGGTGCTGGTCCCGCTGCTGCTGGGCCTGCTCGTCACCGTCACCGCCCGCGCGGCCCTCGCCTGGGCGGGCGAGGTCGCCGCGCACCGCGCCTCCACCGACGTCGTGCGGCAGCTGCGGTCCCGGCTCGTGGCGCACGTGCTGGCTCTCGGACCGCGGCACCGCGACCTGCCGCCCACCGGCGAGCTGGCCACCCTGGCCACCCGCGGGCTGGACGGGCTGGAGGGCTACTTCAGCCGCTACCTGCCGACCCTGCTCGTCGCAGCCACCGTGCCGGCCGCCGTCGCCGGGCGCATCCTGTTCGCCGACCCGCTGTCGGGGCTGATCGTGGGGCTGACGGTCCCGCTCATCCCGATCTTCATGATCCTGGTCGGGCTGCACACCGAGCGCTCCACCCGTCGGCAGTGGCGCACCCTCGCCGTGCTCGGCCATCACTTCCTCGACCTCGTCGCCGGGATGGACGTGCTCGTGGCGTTCGACCGGGCCCGCCGCCAGTCCGGGCGCCTGCACGCGCTCGCCGACTCCTACCGCCAGGCCACGATGCGCACCCTGCGGGTCGCCTTCCTGTCCGCCCTCGTGCTCGAGCTGCTCGCCACGCTCTCGGTCGCACTCGTCGCGGTGTCGGTCGGGCTGCGGCTCGTCGACGGCCGGCTCGACCTCGTCACCGCGCTCGTCGTACTGGTCCTCGTGCCGGAGGTCTACCTGCCGCTGCGCGCCGTCGGCGCCCGCTTCCACGACTCCGCCGAGGGTCTCGCCGCCGCCGCGGAGGTCTTCGCCGTGCTGGAGGTGCCCGTCACCGGCACCGGTCGGCGGATCCCGGCACCGGACCCGTCGCGGGTCCCCATGCGCCTCGACGCGGTCACCGTGGACGGCCGGGGCGGTCGCGTCCTCGACGGGTTCGACCTCGTCGTGGGACCCGGCGCCGTGCTCGGCGTGCGGGGTCCGAGCGGATCCGGCAAGTCCACCCTGGTCGACCTGCTGCTCGGGCTGCGCCGTCCCGACGACGGTCGCGTCACCGTCGGTGGTGTCGACCTCGCCGACGTCGACCGCGACGCCTGGTCGCGCCGCGTCGCCTGGGTGCCCCAGCGTCCGGTGCTCGTGCGCGGCACCGTGGCCGACAACATCCGCCTCGGTGCCCCCGACGCCACCGCCGAGCGGGTGGCCGCCGCCGCGGACGCCGCCGCGCTCGACGTGCCGCTCGACCGAAGTGTCGGTGAGGACGGCGTGGGCCTGTCCACCGGGCAGCAGCGCCGCGTCGCGCTCGCCCGCGCCGTGCTCGCCGACCGCCCGCTGCTGCTCCTGGACGAACCCACCGAGGGCGTCGACGCCGGCACCGAGGCCGCGATCGTCGCGGCGCTGCCGGGCATCGCGGCGGGGCGCACCGTCGTGCTGGTCAGCCACCGCGCCGAGCTGCTGGCCGCGTGCGACCGCGTCGTCACGGTCGAGGGGCCCGATCGGACCGGCCACCTCGACCGGGCCGGCGCCGTGCCCGCGTCGCTCCCCTCTCGGACCCCGACCGCGGCGCCGTCCATCCCCCCGGCGCCGCGGTCGGGCCCCGTTCCCGCCTCGGCGGCCGGCGCCCTGCGCTGGTCGCTGTCGGCGGCGCGCGGCCAGCGCCGCCGGCTGGTGCTCGCCGCGCTGCTCGGAGCACTCGCACTCGGCAGCGGGGTGGCGCTGACGGCCACCTCGGCCTGGCTCATCTCCTCCGCGGCACTGCACCCGCCGGTGCTGGCGCTGATGGTCGCGATCGTCGCCGTCCGCGCCTTCGGCCTCGCCAAGGGCGTGCTCCGCTACGCCGAACGGCTGGTGTCCCACGACGCCGCGCTGCGCGCCGCCGGTGCGCTGCGCGTGCGGATCTGGGAGGCGCTGGTGCGGCTGGGACCGGCGGCCACCGCGCGCCTGCGCCGCGGGGAGCTGTTGTCCCGCCTGGTCTCCGACGTCGACGCCCAGCAGGACCTGCTGGTACGGGTGCTCGTGCCGGCCGCGGCCGCCGCCGCGGTGGGGCTGGGGGCCGCCGTCGGGATCGGGTTGCTGCTTCCCGCCGCGGGGCTCGTCGTCGCTGCCGGGGTGCTCGTCGCCGGGGTCGTCGCACCCGCGGTGACCGCCTGGGCCGCGCACCGCACGGAGCGGCGGGCCGCCGCCGCCCGCGGCGAGGTCCTCGCCCGGACCGTCGAGCTCGTCGAGGCCGCCCCGGACCTGATCGCGTTCGGCGCGGCCGCCCGGTTCCGCGACCGGCTCGCCGCCGCCGACGCCCGCCTCGCGGCCCTGCTGCGCCGTGCGGCCACCGCCCGCGGGGTCGGCGCCGGGATCGCCGTGCTCGCGACGGGCGCCACCTCGGTGGCGGCCACGGCGGTCGGCGTCGCCGCCGTCCGGGCCGGGACCCTGCCCGGCCCCGCGCTCGCGGTCCTGGCCCTGACCCCGCTCGCGCTGGCCGACGTCGTGGCCGGCCTCCCCGACGCTGCGGTCCGGCTGCTCACCGCGCTGCCCGCCGCCCGGCGGCTCGCCGAGCTCGAGGCGCAGCCGGCGACCGTCGCCCAGCCCGCCCCGACCGGTGGGCCCCGCGCAGCGGTCCCGCCGCCGTCGGGGTTCACGGCCGACGGGCTCGCCGTGCGCTGGCCCGGCGCCGCCACCGACGCCGTCCGCGGTGTCGACCTGGGCCTGTGCGCCGGGACCCGACTGGCCCTGACCGGGCCCTCCGGCTCCGGGAAGTCCACCGTCGTCGCCGCCCTCCTGCGCACGCTCGACCCGAGCGCCGGAGCGCTGCGCGCCGACGGGCGCGACGTGCGCGAGCTGACCGGGACCGAGGTCCGCAGCGGCATCGCCTGGTGCGGCGCCCGCACGCACCTGTTCGACAGCACCCTGCGCGCCAACCTCACCCTCGCCGCTCCGGGAGCCTCCGACGAGCAGCTCGTCGCGGCACTGGGACACGCACGGCTCGGCGACTGGCTGGCCGGTCTGCCCGACGGCCTGGACACGGCGGTCGGCGAGCACGGGGGCGCGGTGTCCGGTGGCGAGCGCCAGCGCATCGGCGTCACCCGCGCGCTGCTCGCCGAGCGCAACGTCCTGGTCCTCGACGAGCCCACCGCCCACCTCGACCCGGCCACCGCGGACGCCCTGGCCGCCGAGCTGCTCACGGTCAGCGAGGGTCGCACCGCGCTGATCGTCACCCACCGGCCCGAGCAGACCCCCGGCCTGGCCGAGGTCCGGATCGGTGACCGGACCCCGGTCCCCGCCGGCTGAGGCGGGACCGGACCGGCACCGACCGGCACCGCCACGACCTTGCGGCGCGAAGTCCGGCTCCACACCGGTCGACCTGGTCACGGCCGCCGAGGGTGCGGGCCC
Source organism: Pseudonocardia oceani (assembly GCF_019263585.2). Taxonomy (GTDB): domain Bacteria; phylum Actinomycetota; class Actinomycetes; order Mycobacteriales; family Pseudonocardiaceae; genus Pseudonocardia; species Pseudonocardia oceani. The sequence continues at coordinate 5,844,364 of NZ_JADQDF010000001.1, read as the reverse complement.
GGCCGAACGACCGGACCAGACCGGATGCGGCGCTTCCACCGGACCTGTCGGGCCCGGTTGTGCCGTCCGGCCCGGGGACCCCTGCCCTTGGGCCCATCCCACGCCGGCGGAGCCACGCCGAGGATGGGCGTGGCAACCGACCAGCAGAGGAGCGCACCATGAACGTCTACGACCACTCCGGTGTCCGCATCGGCACGGCCGACCCGACGGGAGCCGTGTTCGACCACAGCGGGGTCCGGATCGGCACCGTGTCACCGGACGGACGCGTCACCGACAGCAGCGGGGTCCGGATCGGACGGGTGGACGACGCCGGGTGAGACGCCCGTCCGGGTGCGCGGACCGCGGTCGACGCGGTCCGCGCACCGCGTCGATCGGCAGCACCGCGTCGATCGGCACGCGACGTTCGCCGGTACCCACGACCCTCCGGGCTCAGGAGCGTCCGGGGCGTCGGCGACCGGCGGCGAAGTAGGCGAGCGGGCCGACGAAGTTGACGAAGCAGGCGGCGACCCACACCGCCTTGGGCGCCGTGAGCTCGGCTGCGGGGCGGCGCAGCAGGTCCCGCAGCGCGGCCACGAGCAGTGCCAGCTGCACCGCGGCGGCTGCGGAGATCTCCGTGCGTCGCCACGGTGTCAGGTCCCGCCACCGCTGCCGTCGTACCTCCATCGTGCACTCCTCCCTGTCGACGTGCTGACAAGCCTGGCCCCCGTCCGCCGTCGCGGCCAGGGCCGGGGGTCCCGCCCGCGTGGGGACGTGCGCCCCGGCGACCGCGCCATGTGCCACCGCCTGGACACCGGTGCGCGCCGAGGCACGGCTCCTGACCGTAACCCGGCCCCTGCCCTGCCCACAGGCCGTCGTGGGCCGCGTCGACGTGATGGTCGGCGAGGGCGTGATCAGCCGGCTGTTCGGAGACGGATGTCCCTGGCGTCACCGGCGTCTCGGCCCCAGGTTCCCGCGGAGGTCATTCGGGACGCGGTCGCCTCCCGGTCCCTGACCCCGCGGCCCGTCGCGCAGGACGCGTCGGTCCCGACCGGGGACCTCCGGCGCCGGTCGCCGGGCCGGTGGGCCCTGCCGTACCGGAGGCCCGCGGACGAGGGTGGACGTGTGAACGCTTCCGATACCCCTCGAGACCCCGCCCCTCACCCCGCCGGCGCCGGCGAGCGCCACCCCGATCCGGTCGTGGAGTTGCGCGGCCGCATCGCTCCCGACCTCGCCGACTACGTGCGGCACAAGATCGGTGCCGTGCTCGCGCATACGCGCCGAGCCGCGCTGCACGTCCATGTCCGCGTCGTGCGGCACGCCGATCCGGCCCGCGAGCGTCCGGTCAGCGCCCGGGGTCTCGTGGACCTCGCCGGCAGGCCGCTCTACGCGCACGTGGACGCGACGACGCCGCGCGAGGCGGTGGACCTGCTGCTCGACCGCCTCGACCGACGCATCGCAGGGACGGTCCGGGGCCACCGGCGCGACGTGTCACGGGCCAGGGCCTCGCGGTCCGTGCCCGCCGCGGGCGCAGTGGCGCCGACCGGCCCCGAGGAGCCGGGGACCGGGGCCACCGCGCCGACGGGGTGAGCGATGCGCGCGTGCCCGGTCGCTCAGCGGACGACGGCGACCGGGCACCGCCCGCGGTGCAGCACGCCGTGGCTCACCGATCCCAGCAGCAGGCTCGCCGCGCCACCGCGGCCGCGCGACCCCACCACCAGGAGCTGCGCCGCGGCGGACCGCTCCACCAGCGCGTGCGCCGGCAGGTCCCGCACCACCTCGCGCTCCACCACCACCTCGGGGAACTTCTCCCGCCACCCCGCCAACCGTTCCGCCAGGACCGCCCGCTCGCTCTCCGCGATGGCGTCCCAGTCCAGCAGGGGCGCAGCAACGGGATCGAACACGAGGTCGGTCCAGCTGTGGACCGCCACCAGCGGGACGCCGCGCGCCGCGGCGGCCTCGAACGCGAACGCGGTGGCGGCCTCGCTCTCCGGCGAACCGTCGATGCCCACCACCACCGGGCCTCCCGCCGCGCCCGGAGCCTCCTCCCGCACCACCACGACCGGGCACTCGGCGTGCGTCGCGAGCGCCGCCGACACCGAGCCCAGCAGCAGTCCCGCGACCCCGCCACGGCCCCGCGAACCGAGGACGAGCAGCTGAGCGTGCCGTGCCTCGTCGGCCAGCGTCCCGATCGGGAACCCGACACGCAGCTCCGTGCTCACCGGCACGTGCGCCGCCGCGGCCAGTGCCTCGGCCGCAGCGAGGTCGCGCCGGGCCACCGCCTCCATCTCCTCCCGGTAGCGCTCGCCCAGACCCGGGTGCCCGACCACGTGGTCCGATGCCCACGCGAACGCCGTCACCAGCCGCAGCGGCGCACCGCGCCGGGACGCCTCCGCCGCCGCCCACTCGACGGCGCGCCGCGCCGCCTCCGACCCGTCCACTCCGGCCACCACCGGCCGGTCCGCACGCTGCACGTCCATGTCGGTTCCTCCCCGTCGTCACTCCGACGGTGGCGCCGGCCGGGTCGTGCCTGCATCGGGCATCCGGCACCCGGACGCAGAGTCGTTCGGCCTGTACCGGTCCGGATCCGGTGCCGGGGGCGGACACGACCGGGTCCGTGACCTTCGCCCGGCGCACCCAGGACCTCCGGCGCATGCCGGAGGGCGCGGCCCGGCCGCAGCATGGCCGTGGAGTTGGCGCGCAGCCCGCGAGCCCACCGCACCGGAGGTGACCGTGATGACCGGAGGCAAGGAACTCGTCGTGGTGGGGGTCGACGACTCCCCGGCCGGCCGTGCCGCGCTCCGTTTCGCGCTGCACGATGCCGTGCGCCGGGACGCGCGGGTCGACGGCGCCGCACCGCCACCGGTGGCGGTGCACGCGGTCGGCGGCAGTGCGGGTGAAGCCCTGGTCCACGCCTCCCGCACCGCGGACCTGCTGGTCGTCGGCAGCCGCGGGCGCGGGGCCCTGACCAGCGCGGTGCTCGGCTCGGTGAGCCTGCACCGCGTGCTGTACGCGCACTGCCCGGTCACCGTGGTGCACCCCGCGGTGGACCGCGAACCGGCACGCGCCGGGGCCTGACGACGAGCGTCGGGAACGCCACCGATCCGACCGAGGAGATAACGTGAACACCCGCCCGACCAGGTCCGCCGCACGGCGCGCGCCGGCCGACACCCCGGACCGCTTCGCCTCGACCGCCCCGCCGTACCGCGTCGAGGACCCCGAGGAGCCGATCGATCCGCGGACCGTCCGCAGCGCCCTGGAGCTGGCCACCCGCGCCCCCTCGGTGCACAACAGCCAGCCGTGGCGCTGGCGGGTGGGTCGCCGGACCATCCACCTCCATCCCGATCTGCGGCGCTGGTTGCCCGTCACCGACACCGAGGGTCGCGACATCGGCCTGAGCTGCGGTGCGGCACTGCACCACCTCACCGTCGCCCTGGGCGCGCTGGGCCTGACCACGCGCGTGCACCGCCTGCCCAACCCCACCGAGCCGGACCACTTCGCCGCCGTCGAGCTCGGCGCCGGACCACCGGCCGACACCGACCTGGCCGACGCCGACCTGGCCGACGCCGACCTGGCCGATGCGATCGTCCATCGCCGGACGGACCGCAGGCGCTACACGGACTGGGAGGTCCCCGACGCGTTCGTGACCGAGCTGGTCGCCCGCGCGGCCGATCACGGTGCCCTGCTCCGTCCGGTGACGGACCCGGCCGCCCGGCGACGGCTGGTCCGGGCCATCGAGGAAGCCGGACGCACCCAGGAGGCGACCGAGGGCTACCGCACCGAGACCGCCCTGTGGAGCGGCGCCGGCACCGGCACCGACGGCGTCCCCGCCGGGAACCTGCTCGCCGACCCCGTCGGCACCGGCGACGGCACCGCCCGCCGCTTCGCCCCCGGACAGCTCGACCAACCCGCCGACGGCACCGACGGCGCACTGCTGCTCGTACTCGGCACCACCTCCGACGACGCCCTCTCGTGGCTGCGCGCCGGCGAGGCCATGAGCGCGGTGCTGCTCCACGCCACCCGCCTGGGGCTGGCCGGCTGCCCGCTCAGCCAGCCGCTGGAGGTGCCGGGAACGCGGATCGCCGTGCGCGACGAGATCCTCGGCGGCACCCTGGTCCCGCAGCTCGTCCTGCGCATCGGCTGGGCACCGTCCGGTCCACCGCTGCCCGCCACCCCCCGCCGCCCGGTCGAGGACGTCGTGGAGACCACGGCCGACTGAGCCGCACGGTCCCGCCCCGGACCCGTGCGGCCCCGCGGCGGGTCAGCCGCCCTCGTCGCCCGGGCCCTCACCGCCGGACCGCCCGGGGGTCCGGGACGGCGACCCGTCGGTCGCCCTCCGGTCCACGGCCACGCGGACCACGCCGAGCAGCAGTCTCGCCACGACACCGACCGCGATCAGCCCGACCACCATCTGCGTCATCGTCAGCACTCTCGCGAGCTGCGAGGCCGGGGCGATGTCGCCGAAGCCCACCGTCGTGAACACGGTCATGGCGAAGTACAGGGCGTCGGTGCGGCCCAGCGGCTGGGTGAAGCTCAGCGGGTCCTGCAGGGACAGCACGCCGTAGGCGGAGGCGTGGAGCAGCAGCAGGGTCGGCAGCCCGACCGCGGCCGTCTCGGCCGCCCGCAGCCGGGGCGCGTCGGACATCAGGATCGAACGCACCTGCCACGTCAACGCGCCTCCGAGACCGACCAGGCCGAGGCCGAGCCAGACCAGCACCTGCGCGTCGATGCGCCGGTCGAGGGGCGCCTGGTAGTAGACGACGAGCAGCATGCCCACGCTGAGCACGACCCGGACGACGGCCGCGGTGGTGCGCCGCAGTCCCGGCCCGGCCGGCCCGGCCGTCACGGTGACCCCGCCACGGCCTGCCTGCCCGCACCGCATCCCGCCGATCCGTGCACGACGTCCGGTGCGGAGGTGCCGGCTCGCCCGGGCGGTCGCACCCCTCGTCGCTCGGCTGCCGATCACGCCTCCCTGGTCCCCGTCGGTTCGGACATCCTCCGAGCGGGCCGGCGGGCCGGGCTCACCCGGCACAGGCGAACGCGCTCGCCGGCCCGGGCTCCGCCGCGTCACCCTCGAGCGAGCCGGACCAGCACGTCAGAGGGCATCGGGTTCGGAGGTTGCAGGGACGCGGCGCGTCCTGGACTGACGCTCGCCCTCCACGGGTGACGACACCTCGCCGCCCGTCGCGGGAGTAGGGGGGCGACGCCCGCACGACGCAGGCCACGCCGGGGAGGAGGGCCTCCCGACCCGGGCCCACCGGCCCGCCGGCATGGACCGGACGGCCGGTGCGCCCGGGCCGCGGGAGGGCGCAGGCTCGAACGGTGGTTCCCGGAGCACCGCGCCGGCCGCACCGGGTACCCACCCCGACCCAGCCGGCGAGGAGGGGAGCCCGGAGATGCTCACCCGCACCCTGACCACCGCCGCACTCGCCCTGGGCTTCGTCGTGTCCCTGATCGGTGCGGTCGCCACCCCCTCGGCACTGCCGGCGTGCGTGGGCGTCGGTGTGGCAGCCGGGATGACCGCACCGATCCTGTCCGACGCCGCCCGGGCGACCCCACTCCCCCGTGCCCGCCGGCGTCGCACCGGCTGGCGCACGGGGGCGGTCACCACGGGCTTCCTGCTGGCCCTGACCGGATCGGTGACGCTCTTCGGGCCGGCCGCCGGGACAGGCCTCGCGCCGGTCCTCGCCGTCGGCTGGTGGCTGCGGTGCAGGGACGGGGCGGAGTGGCCGGACCGGACGACGGCCCGGGAGAGGCCCGCCGCTGCCCCGGACGCGGTGGACCCGGCCTTCTGCGCGATGGTCGGGGACGCGACCACCACCGAGTTGCGCCAGGCGTGGCAACGCGCCTGGTTCGCGATCGCGGATCTCCCGCTGGGCCCGCTCCGTCACCGGGTCGCGGACCTGCGTGCCGAGATCCTCGACGAGCTGGAACGCCGCCATCCCGACCACGTCCGCCTGTGGCTGGAGACAGGCGGACGCGCCAACGGCGACCCGCTCCGGTTCCTGGGCGCTGAGCAGGATCCGTGATCCGACCCGGCACCGCCGGCGCACGTCGCTCGCCTCGACGTCGCGGGGCGGGGCTGGTCCGGCCACCTCTCCCGTGACTGGCAAGTCCCGCGAGCTCGGCGCCCCGAGCGGCCGGACGCAGTCGGGCGCAGGTCGTCACGAGCGCGCCCGTGGTGAGTCCGCGCAGCTGCTCGCGAAGCTCGGCGGGGCCGGGACGATCTGCGCCCGAAGCTGGTCGATCGCCTGTGCGGGCCTCGACCGCACCACGACGTGCGACCCGGAGCGAGCGGGTGGCCTCGACCAGACCGGCCCTGCTCTTCGGCGTGCCGCTCGCCGAGCCACTCCGGCCGGTCGCACACCACCCGGTAACGCCACCGGGACACGTTCGAGCGCAGGGTGGGTTGTCGGAATAGGGCGCGCTACCGTGGCGTCGTACCCCCCTGGGTACGCATCGGGCGGCCCGTCGAAGGAGGCCTACCGTGGATGTGGACGCAGCCGAGCTGACCGACGTGCTGGCTCGGCTCAAGCGGGTGCAGGGCCAGCTCGGCGGGATCATCCGCATGATCGAGGAGGGCCGGGACTGTGCAGATGTGGTCACCCAGCTCGCTGCGGCCTCGAAGGCGCTCGACAAGGCCGGCTTCAAGATCATCTCGACCGGGCTGCGCCAGTGCATCGCCGAGGACGAGAACGGCTCGCAGCGGGTGAACGAGGCCGAGCTCGAGCGCCTGTTCCTGTCGCTGGCCTGACCAGGAGCAACCCCAGGGCGCGCTGCACATCGATCGACGGGTCAAGGTCCTGCTGCCGTGCAACGTCGTCGTCCGGACGGCCACCGGCCGCATCGCCACGAACGGCTCGTCGCGACGGTGGCCGACGATCCCGCCCGATCACCGAGGAGCCCGACCGTCGGATGAGCGGAGGTCAGCCGACCACGGCCACTGTCAGATCTGTATCCGCGCTGGATACCCTGCGGGGTAGGGAAGGGAGAATCCGATGACCGCAACATCCGACACCCTGAACGAACGCCCGGCACGGTTCCGGGTCGAGACGATCGAGACCACGAGCCTGGGCGACCGCAGCTACCTCGTCCACGACAGCGAGACCGCGGTCGTGGTGGATCCCCAGCGCGACATCGACCGGATCACCTCGCTGCTCGCCGAGCGCGGGCTGCGGCCGTCGCACGTGGTCGAGACCCACGTGCACAACGACTACGTCTCCGGCGGACTGGAGCTGGCCCGCACGACCGGCGCGACCTACGTGCTCGCAACGGGCGACGAGCTGCGGTTCCCGTACCAGCCGGTCACCGACGGCGACGTGCTCGAGGCGGGCCGGATGCGGCTGCGGGTGCTGCACACCCCCGGCCACACCCACCACCACGTCAGCTACGTCCTGCAGGACGCCGACGGGCAGGTCCGAGCCGTGTTCACCGGCGGCTCCATGCTCTACGGCGCCACCGGTCGCACCGACCTGGTGCGCCCCGAGGACACCGAGCAGCTCACCCACGCCCAGTACCACTCGGTGCGCCGACTGGCCGCCGAACTGCCCGCAGACACCCCGGTCTACCCCACACACGGGTTCGGCAGCTTCTGCTCGGCCACCCCGACCAGCGGCGACGCCTCCACCGTGGGCGCCCAGGCCGGGACCAACCCCGCGCTGACCCTGGCGGAGCAGGACTACGTCGAGACCCTGATCGCCGGGCTCGGCGCGTTCCCCGCCTACTACGCCCACATGGGCCCGCTCAACCGGGCCGGCGCCGGACCGGTGGACCTGTCGCTGCCCGAGCCGGTCGACCCGGCCGAGCTGCGCGGGCGGATCCAGGCCGGGGAGTGGGTGGTCGACCTGCGCGAGCGCACCGCGTTCGCCGCCGGGCACGTGGCCGGCTCCCTGGGCTTCGAGCTGTCCACCAACTTCGTGACCTACCTGGGCTGGCTCTACCCCTGGGGTGCCCCGCTGACCCTGATCGGTGAGTCGGCCGAGCAGATCACCCAGGCCCGCCGCGAACTCGTCCGGATCGGTATCGACCGGCTCGCCGGGATCGCGCACGGCACGATCGACGAGCTCGCCGACCGACAGCCACTGCGCTCCTACCCGACCAGCGACTTCCCCGGACTCGCCGCCGCCCTGGCCGAGCGGCCGGGCGCCTTCACCGTGCTCGACGCCCGCCGCGACGACGAACGCGCCGCCGGTGGGGTAACCGGTTCGATCCACATCCCGATCCACGAACTCACCGACCGCGCCGACGAAGTCCCCGACGGCGAGACGTGGGTCTACTGCGGCTCCGGCTACCGCGCCTCGATCGCCGCATCCATCCTCGACCGCCCCGGCCGCGACCTGGTCCTGGTCGACGACAGCTACACCCACGCCACCGACGCCGGCCTGCACACCGAGCAGCCCGAACACACCGAGCAGCCTGGGTCCGCCCGCTCCTGAGATGGCGTCGAGCCACCACGTCTCCACCACGAACGAGCCGGGCGGACAGTCGACCCGCACACCCTGCAGACCTGGAGGTGCCCGTCGCCGCGGCGATCCCGATGTCGCTGGTCGTCGTCGCGGTCTCCTCCGCCGCCGCGCTGGTCCCACGAGCGGGCGCCGGGCAGATCCGCTGGCGCATCGCCGGCATCTTCGGCCTGACGGGGCCGGTGCGGCCTCCGCCGGGGCCGCGGTCAACCGCCTCCTCGACCCCCGCCTGGCCCTCGCCGGGCTCGCCCTGCTGATGATCGCCGCGGCGTCCGCATGCTCACCACGACCGACACCGTCGGCGGGGACTGCGCCCTCCCCGAGGGCGGCGTGAACTGGCGCGGCTGCCTACCCAGGTCCATCGCCGCAGGACTCACCGTCGGCTTCCTCACCGGCCTGTTCGGCGTCGGCGGCGGCTTCCTGATCATCCCCGCCTTCGTCCTGCTCCTAGGCCTACCCATGGGCTCGGCGGCGACCACCTCACTGGCCGTGATCGTGATCAACTCCAGGGCGATGCTGGTCGGGATCGCGGCGCCGGCCGCCGTGCTGCTGCTGACGCCTCCGACGCGCCGCGAGGAGAGCACACGTTCTGGAGACACGCACTAGCCTGCGGAGCCGTGGGCCCGCGCCCCGATCACCCCGACGTCTGCCGGGTCGGCGCCAGGGGCCCGCCCGGCCGTCGGGGCCGGAGCGCGGGGCGGCACCGGATCCCCCGACCCCGGCAACCGCGCGAGTGCCCGCAGGGCGAGATCGGTGAGGACGTCCGCGGCGGCGGGGCGCGCCGCGCCGGCCGGAGGCAGCCTCAGCTCCAGCACCTGAGGCCCGTAGTCGAGCAGCAGCTCCGGGCCGCCGTCGGAGGTGAGCTCGATGCCCCGGGCGGCGCCCAGCCCGACGGGCCGCTCGGCCCCGAGGCTGCGGGCCACGGCGTTGCGTTCCCGCTGGGCGCGCGCCGCGGCGGCGTCGGTGTAGCGCCCCGCGGTCAGCTCGAGCACCTCCCCGCGGACCGCCCCGGTGCCGGCGTAGGTGCACGACGTCCGCTGCAGCCGGCCGACGGACGGGGCCGCGACGTCGTGCACCTCGCGGATGACGATCTCGCCCAGCGGCAGGCCGAGGACGGCCTCCACCTCCCCCACCGGCAGCAGCACCTCACACGGCGGAACCCCCTCGTGCCGTGCCCCGGCTGCCGGCTGCGGCGCGGCCGATGCCGCGAACGACGGCAGCGCCACCTCCTGCGACGGCGGCGCGCCGCACCCCGCCAGCGACGCGGTCGACAGTGCGAGCGCGCATCCGGCCACCGCCGCCGCTCGGCGCGCGGATCGACGCCGACGCCAGGCGGATCGCGAATCGGCGTCGGACACGTCCGGGCTCCTGCTCACTGCGGGGAGGGGCGAGCAGGTGACGCCTGCTCGCAGGGACCGGACCAGCGTGTCCGGCAGGCCGGTTGCCGCTCCAGTGCCGTCGGTCCCCCCGGATCCGGTCCAATGACCCTGCGGCGGGCGGACCGGCGGGTGTCCGGCAGCGCGGGCCCTGCCGACAGCCGGGTCGACGGACCGGCGACCCGGGCATCTGCGCGGTGCCCGACGGCGGAACCGGTACGACGTCGGCTACGTGCTGGGAGTCGTGATCGCCTCCGGCGCGCCGGCCGACGAGCTGTCGGCCGCGGCCGTCGTGCCGTCAGGTCCTCCGGCCCGGGCGGGGCGTCGTCTTCTGCTGTCCGCCTCAGGCATGCGCATCGAGAACATCTGCACGCCGTGCTCGACGAAGTCACTCACCGCGGGATCGGGCCTCACCCGATGATCAATCAGCCGGAGGGTGGTCCGACGACCCTGCGAAAGCCCAAGGACGTTGTCGCAGGTCAGACGCAGAACGGGCGGCTCCTCAGTGAAGAGGAACCGCCCGTTCAGACCGTCGGGACGACAGGATTTGAACCTGCGGCCCTTTGACTCCCAGGCACACCGGACGGCCTCGTGACGTCGGCCCCGAAAGTCTGTTTGCGCAGGTCAGTGTACGTACACGTCCGGCTGCGTCCGCTCGCCTTCATGGCCGCAATCATGCAGTCAGTCACTCAGTCGACACCCCTCGACGCGCAACTCCCGCCCCTCCCCCGCACTCCTCCTTGTAATACCGCAGAGCGCGAGAGGGAGGCCCGCCATGTCGACAGCGACCACGCTGCACCACCGGGACCGCGCCGCCCTGCGCGCCGTCGCCGCGGGCAGGTGCGCACTCGCCGGACCCACCCTGCTCGTCGACGGCCTCTGCTGCGCCGACCAGTTCCTCGCCGCCCGCCTGACCGACGCCGCCCTCATCGACGCGACCACGGCGACCGGCACGGCCTCCCTGACGGCGACCGGGCGAGCTGCCCTGGATGTCGCCTGACGCGGCGAATCGCCGCGGGTCGGACACGTCGACGGGCGACCGAGGCGGCCGAGGCGGCCGCTCAAGCGGCGTGGGAGTCGGCAGCCGCCGATCATGCGTGGCGGCGGCCATCCGTCCCGTCGAACCCGTGACCATGGAACAACCACAGTCCGACCACGCGGACAGTTCTGTGGTTGAAGGCCTACGACGACGCAACCGTTGCCCCGACGGTCCCCGCAAGAGGTCCGTGGTCTGCCATCGCCGTACCCACCGTTCAGATGGAGGGAGCGGTCGACAGTGCGGCCCTGCAGTCCGTTACCACCACGTGTCCTTCGAGGCGTCCACGCCCGTCCAATTGTCGGATAGAGGATGCGAACGCCGTTGTCGACGTGGTGCGCGACGCCCACCTCGGTCGCGAACCCGGCGAGCACGAAGTGGTCCTCTGCAACGACCCGATCGGTGCCGAACGCGGTGGCGCTCCTTCACGATCTGCAGCGTCCGCCTGATAGACCCAGGTCATCGAGGATCATTCGACCGGCTGCCAGTGCTGATCCCCTGCAGGCGCCCAGGTCCGCAGCGCATCGACGAGCTCCGCGGGATCCTGTCCGGCGAGCACGAGATCCCGGTCGCCTTGTCGGAGGAACCCTTCAGCCACAGCGTGGTCGAGGAAGGCGAGGAAGTGCCCGTAGTACCCGTCGGTGTCGAGCAGGCCGGTGGGTAGGGAGTGGATGCCGAGTTGGGACCACGTGAGGACCTCGGCGAACTCCTCCAGTGTTCCGAGGCCGCCGGGCAGCGCGATGAAACCCCCTGCGAGTTCGACCATCTTCGCCTTGCGTTCGTGCATCGACTCCACGACGTACAGCTCGGTCAGGCCCTGGTGGGCGATCTCCTGGCCGGTCTGCTGGCGAGGGATCACACCGATCACCGCGCCGCCGGCTTCGAGGGCGGCGTCCGCGAGGGTTCCCATCGTGCCGACGCTCGCACCGCCGTAGACGACGGTGATGCCCTCCTCTGCGAGGTGTCGTCCGAGCCGTCGGGCGCCGTCGACGTACCGCGGTCCCCGGCCGGTGTTCGAGCCGCAGAACACGCACAGACTCGTGATCGTCATCATCAGCTCCTCTGTTCTGCTCCGTGCAACGCTCGATCGTGTCGAGCTCTTGGTCCTGAGACCCACGTCCGTGACGAGTGCTGGACGGCCCATGCGAGCTGGCCCCAGGACGGTCGTAGGCATCGCGCGACGTCCACGAGCCGGGCGACGCACTCGCGAGCTGCCGTCACCGGTATGCCGCCTGGCCTGTGAGGGCTTGGCCGATGACCAGCGTGTGCACTTCGTCGGTGCCCTCGTAGGTGCGGACCGACTCGAGGTTGTTGGCGTGGCGCAGCGGCGAGTACTCCCCGGAGATGCCGCTGCCGCCGAGGATGGTGCGGCACTCCCGTGCGATGGCGATCGCTTCGCGCACGTTGTTCAGCTTGCCCACGCTGACCTGCTCTACACGGAGCTCGTGCCGGTCCTTCAAGCGACCGAGGTGCAGGGCCACCAGCATGGCGGAGTTGAGCGCGACCGCCATGTCGGCCAGCTTCTTCTGCGTCAGCTGGAAGGCACTGATCGGCCGGTCGAACTGGATGCGCGAGTCCGCGTACTGCAGCGCTGTGCGGAGGCTGTCCCGGGCAGCCCCGACCGCCCCGAAGAGGATCCCGAACCGTGCTTCGTTCAAGCACGCCAGTGGCCCACGCAGCCCACGGGCCTCGGGCAGTCGTGCGGACGCCGGGAGGCGGACGTCCTCCAGGTGCAGCGACGAGGTCACCGACGCGCGCAGGGACAGCTTCTGCTTGATGTCGGTCGTCGTGAACCCGCGGGTAGCGCGGGGGACGAGGAAGCCGCGGATGCCGTCGTCGGTCTGCGCCCACACCGTCGCGATGTCGGCGAGGCCACCGTTCGTGATCCACGTCTTGGAGCCGTTGATCACCCAGTCGTCGCCGTCGCGGACCGCCCGGGTGCGCATGCCGGCGGGGTTGGAGCCGAAGTCGGGCTCGGTCAGCCCGAAACAACCGATGGCCTCGCCTGCGGCCAGTCGTGGAAGCCACTCCGACTTCTGCTCCTCCGAGCCCCACCGCCAGATCGAGTACATCGACAGCGAGCCCTGAACGGAGACGAAACTGCGCAGGCCGGAGTCGATCCCCTCGAGTTCCAGACAGGCCAGGCCGTAGCTCACGGCGTTCGTGCCAGCGCAGCCGTAGCCGTCGAGGTGCATGCCGAGCAGTCCGAGCTTGCCGAGTTCGGGCACCAGATCGCGGGGGAAGGTCGCGGAGTCGTACCACTCGGCGATGTGCGGACGGGTCCGGTCGTCGAGGAAGTCACGGACGGTCCGCTGGATGTCCCGCTCCTCCTCGGTGAGCAGGGAGGCGGTGTCCAGCAGGTCCAGCGGGTCCGTCATCACGGGCATGGGTTCTCCGGTGTGGGTGTCAGAGGGTCTGCGGGGGCCGGCCAGAGGTAGACGGACGTCGTCGCTGCGCCGGCGGCACCGAGCCGTGCGAGCGCTTGGGAGCGTGTCCGCCGTGGTGGCGCCACGGCTGGACGTGGTCGGACACCGCCACCATGTCGAACCCGCGGTCCTTGCAGCCGATGCGGACCTCCGCCGGCCCGGTCGGATCGTGGCGGGAGCCGGACATGCGGACGTTCCCTTCGTCGGAACAGCTCGGGTGGTCAGAACAGGTGGTTGTTGCCGCCGAAGACCTCGCTGACGGAGTCGTCGGTGAAGATGCGGCGGATGGAGTCAGCCAGTAGCGGCGCGCAGGAGACGACGTCGACGTTGTTCGGGACGCCGGGGCGCAGTGGGATCGTGTCGGTGACGACGAGGCGCTCGAACGGTGCGACCGCCAGGTTCTCGTGCGCGCGACCGCTGAGCACCGGGTGCGTCGCGGCGGCGAACACGCGTCGGGCACCGGCCTTGACGACGGCTTCGCCGGCCGCCCTCAGAGTTCCCGCGGTGTCGATGATGTCGTCGACGATGATCGCGGTGCGATCACGCACGTCGCCGATCACGTGCCCGATCTCGGCGACCTGCTGGCGGGGGCGTTCCTTGTCCAGGATCGCGAGCCCCGCGCCCATGCGGGTGGCGAACTGCTTGTTGAGCTTGACCCGGCCCGCATCCGGTGCGACGACGACGAGTTCCCCGGGATCCGCCTCGATCCCGCGGAAGTGGTCGGCGAGCATCATCAGCGCGGTCATGTGGTCCACCGGGCGGGAGAAGAAGCCCTGCAGCTGACCGGCGTGCAGGTCCATGGTCAGGTCTCGGTCCACGCCTGCGGACTCGAGCATGCGGGCCACGAGCCTGGCGGAGATGGGTTCGCGCGGTGCGGACTTCTTGTCCTGGCGGGAGTAGCCGTACCAGGGTGTCACCGCGATCACGCGGTGCGCGCTGGCTCCGACCGCGGCGTCGATCATGACGAGCAGCTCGAGCAGGGCGTCGTTGGCGTTGAGGCCGGTGGCGGGGTTGCCACACATCGGTTGGACGATGAACACGTCCGCACCTCGGATGGAGTCGGTGTAGCGGCAGTACGTCTCGTCGTTGGAGAAGGTCTTGAGGATCACCGGGCCGAGCTCGACGCCGAGCTGGTCGGCGATCGCCGAGGCCAGAGCGGGGTTGGCGCGGCCCGCGAACGGCATGAGGCGCTTGTCGTAGCTGAACCGCATGCTCGTCGGACCCGGCCGTACGGGCGCGATGTCGGTCGTCATGCCGGGCACCCGCGGCCGGCCCGTGCGCCGTCGAGCAGTTGCCGGCCCAGCGCGTAGGCGCCACGGATGTCGTCGCCCTCGAAGCACACCGTTGCGCTCTCCCGCAGGCGGGCGGTGCAGTTGACCCCCACGGAGTAGGGCAGACGCGCGAAGAGCAGGGTGTCCGAGGTCGAGTCGCCGTACGCCACGCACTCCTGATCGGTGATCCCGAGCTCGTCGAGCAGCGCCAGGGTGATGTCGACCTTGTGCTGCAGCGTGAGGAGCCGCTCTTTGCGGGTCGGGGTGCCCGGAACCACGTCGGATCCGAACGTGCGATGAGCGCCCCAGGTCTCCAGCCTCCGGACGAAGAAGTGCGGCGACTGCGAGATGACGGCGATGTGCTCGCCGCGGGACCGGATGTCGGCGAAGACCTCGCGGACGCCGTCCATCCAGGCCGACGCGGCGAACGCCGCGTCGATCTCGGCGTCGCTGACGTCCGCCCAGAGCGGCAGCATCTGCTCCCAGAACTGCACGTCGGTGATCTCGCCGCGCAGCCAAGCCCGCTCGACCCGGTCGGCCGGCTCGTAGGTCCCGAGGTGACGAGCGAGCTCGACCGAGCCGGCTCCGCGCAGGAGGGTGCCGTCCATGTCGAAGACGTGCAGGTGCGTCCGGGTCATCGAGCGGGCTCCAGGGGGTCGGAGAGCGGTGCCGTCGCGGCCGGGGAGGGGACCCGGCCGCGACGGCACCACAGGTGCGTCAGGCCGACGCGATCACGGCGGCCTCGTTGACCACAGTGCGCATCTGTCCGACGTGGGTGATGTAGTAGGACTCCGGAACCTCACGCTCGCCGTTGGCGATGAGCTCGGTGAAGTCCCACTTCTTGAGCAGCTTGCCGTTGCGGAACACCGGCTTGAGCACGTTCTCCGACTCCGGGATCGATCCCTTCGGCACGGTGACGTACGTGCCGTTCTCGTACTTGAGCGCGAGTCGGCCCGCCTTCGAGGTCTTGAACGAGGCGCCGGTCGGCTGCTTGGAGATGTCACGCCACTCACCGTCGACGCACACCGCCGACGCCTTCTGCCCGAAGTTCATCGTGTCGCGGTTCCAGTGCTGCAGCAGGCCGCCGCCCATGCCGAAGACCGCGTTGTCGGCGGCGAGACCACGGCGCTCGAGCTCCATGTACACCTGCGGCAGGCTGTGGAAGTTGACGCCGTCGCCCTGCACGACCCGGATGTAGGGCGGCAGGATCTTGAAGCCCTTCGAGTTGACCTCGTAGCCGAAGGCCTCCATCAGCCACTCGGTGGTGTCCGCGGTGACCTCGACGATGTCGCCGGAGTCCGGCCGGATCCCGACCAGACCCGGGAAGTTGCGGATCTGGTCCTTGAGTTCGACGCCGATGATCTTCTTGACACAGTTCTCGTGGTCGTAGGTGTCGCTGAGGAGGAGCGCGACACCATCCGCGGCGTAGATGTCGAGCATGTTGCGGAGCGCATCGGCCTCGTTCTCGCGTCCCCAGGCGCAGAAGCCGGCGTGCTCGGAGTTCGGGCCCGAGTTGGAGACCTTGCCGGCGTTGTAGAAGTGCTTGGCGGCCAGGATGCCGGGCACCGTGTCGGACTGGTCGAAGTTGACCAGGTGCGCCAGACCGCCGAGCGCGGCGGACTGCTGGGAGCTCACTCCGCGCGCCCCGTAGTCGTGCAGGATGTTGCGGATCAGGTGGGGGTTGTCGGAGGTGCGGGCCAGCGCCTCCTTGATGACCATCTTCGACAGCCAGCTCACCGTGCCGATCGTCGTCGGGTACCAGACGGCACGCAGCAGGGCGGTCTCGAAGAAGCTGGTCGCCCAGAAGTACTTCGGGTCGGTGTTGATCAGCTGGACGAGGACGTTGCGCGCCGGTAGGACGATGCCCTCAGGCACGGCCTCGATCTCGACGGGCAGGTAGCCGCCGTGGTCGTTGAGGATGCCGAGCCAGTTGTCGCGGTTGAAGTGCATGCCCTGCTCGCGCGTGACGAACTCGGCCTCGTCGATGTCCTCGAGCGTGATCGGGCGCATCAGGTACTCGCGCAGGTACGCCTGCAACCCGACGAACTGAGTCACCGGCCAGTCGCCGCCACGGGACTCGATGTAGCTCGAGACGTACTCGGTGCCCGGGGGGTACAGGGGGTAGTGGCAGTGCTTGTAGTTGTCGGTGTTGATGATCAGGTTGTCGAGGTAGCCCATCGGCCCGTCCACCTTCCGAGAGAGTCGTTTCTACCTGCCCTGCGTGCCGACGTCGGACGGCACAACGGACTTGGGATGCGCGGAACCGCGGTTCTGCGCCTTCGAGCAGCCTTGCGTAAGCACTGGCCCACCACCAGGGGTTGGCCCATTCGGCAACACCATATTAACCTTTCTAGTGTGACCGTCAACTCATCTGAAGACCGAGTTCGCCCTCATGAAGCAGGACGACCTCTGCTCCGAGGCGCACCTTGGCCTCGAGCGGCCGCCCACGCCACAGACAGTGCAGTTCCAGCGCCCCCGGTGCGGAACCTGGAGCCGTGCCGCGTGGGGGCGTCCGCTCACGAACGTTCGCTCCTGTCCAATGGAACGTCAGAAACGATTCCAATACCGACAGTCGTGGAAGATCAGAGGGCGTGGATGGAGGCCTCCGTCGTCAACTCGTCAGCGGTGGGCATGCCGCCCCGGGCGCCGTCTCCGCCCACCGAGAGGGACGCCGCGACGTTGGCCAGGCGAACCGCGCCCTCGAGGAGTTCACCCCGGGCCTGTCCAACCCGCAGATCGGGGACCGCCTGTTCCTGTCGCGGCGCACCGTGCAGACCCACGTCGGGCACGTGTTCGGCAAGCTGGGGCTCTCGTCGCGCACCGAGCTCGCCGCGGTCGCCACGCGCCGGGCCCGCTGAAACCTCGGCGTGCTGGCGGATGTTCCGCCGTCCGCGGCGGGGCAGCGTGGCCCCATGCCTTTCCTCACCGACACCCGCCCGGAGCCGCCGGGGACCCCGGCCGTCGACCTGCGCGGGGTCAGCCGGTCCTACGGCCGGGTGCCGGCCGTGGCCGACCTCGACCTGCGGATCGGCCAGGGCGAGGTCGTCGCGCTGCTCGGACCCAACGGCGCGGGCAAGTCCACCACCCTCGACCTCGTCCTCGGCCTGAGCACTCCGGACACCGGCACGGCGCGGGTACTCTGCCGGTCACCCGCGGAGGCGGTGCGGGACGGCCGGGTCGGCGCCCTGCTGCAGTCCGGGGAACTGCTGCCGCACGTGACGGTCGGCGAGCTGGTCGAGCTCGTCGCCGCGCTGCACGACCGCCCGCTCGCCGTCGACACCGCGCTCGACGTCGCGGGGATCGCCGATCTGCGGCGCAGGCGCACCAACCGGCTCTCCGGCGGGCAGGTCCAGCGGGTGCGCTTCGCCGTCGCGCTGGTGGCCGATTCCGACCTGCTCGTGCTCGACGAGCCGACCGCCGGCCTGGACGTCGCCTCGCGGTCGGCGTTCTGGGACGCGATCCGCGGCCAGGGGCGGGCCGGGCGGACCGTCGTGTTCACCACACACTACCTCGAGGAGGCGGGCGCCTACGCCGACCGGATCGTGCTGCTGGCCCAGGGCCGGGTCGCGGCCGACGGGCCGGTCACCGAGCTCACCGGCGCGCGACGGGGCGCACCCTTCGGGCCGTCGTGCCGGGCGCGGACCTCGACCGGCTGGCGGGCCTGCCCGGAGTGCGGACCGCGCAGACGCACGGTGACGCGGTGGTCCTGCGCTGCAACGACTCCGACCGGGCCCTGCGGGCCCTGCTCGCGAGCGAACCCGCCGCCCGCGACGTCGAGGTCACCGGCGCCGACCTGACCGACGCCTTCCTCACCCTGACCGGGGAGCCGGCGCGATGAACCCCACCTACCTGCGCCTGGAGATCCTGCGGGTGCTGCGCGTGCCGCAGCTGCTGGTCTTCACCGTGGTCCTGCCGCTGGTCCTGTTCCTGGTGTTCGCCAACCTCTTCGGCGCCGCCCGCTTCGGCGGCGTGTCGTCCACCGCCTACACCATGCAGGGCATGGCGGCCTACGGCTCGCTGGGCGGCGCGCTGTTCTCCACCGCAGCCATCGCGCTCGAACGCCGGATCGGGTGGAACCGCCAGCTCCGGCTGACCCCGCTGCCCCCGAGCCGGTACGTGCTGGTCAAGGGGCTGGCGGCCTGGCTGGTCACCCTGCCGGGGCTGGTCCTGGTCTACACCGCCGGGGCGCTGCTGGGGGTAGCGCTCCCGCTGTGGCGGTGGTTCGCGCTGGCCGGCGTGACCTGGACAGCGCTGCTGCCGTTCGTGGTGCTCGGGATCGCACTCGGGTTCACCGGCAGCAGCGAGTCCGTCCAGGCCGTGAGCACGTTCGTGCTGCTCGCGCTGTCGCTGCTGGGCGGCGTCTGGTTCCCGATCGAGATCCTGCCCGAGTGGGTGCAGGCCGTCGCCCGGGCACTGCCCTCGTACTGGCTCAACGCCGCAGGCCGGGCGGTCATCGGCGGGCCCGGGATCGGCTGGACGGGCGTCGGGGTCCTCCTCGCCTGGACCGCCGCGCTCGGGCTGTTCGCCGCCTCCCGCTACCGCGCCGACGCCCGGCGGGCCTGACCCGACGACAGGATGGACACGACGATCATGAGCACCGCCACCCTCCTGGGCCGCACGGTCGGCCACCTCCTGCGCAGCCGCACGCTGATGAGGCTGCCGATCCACCTCTACCGCGCCCGGTTGGGCTTCCTGCTCGGCACCCGGTTGCTGATGCTCGAGCACCGTGGGCGGCGCACGGGTGCCCGGCGCCGGGTGGTCCTGGAGGTCATCGGGCGACCCGCCCCCGGCGTGTACGTCGTCGCGTCCGGGTTCGGCCGGCGCGCGCAGTGGTTCCGCAACGTGTCCGCCGAGCCGCGCGTACGGCTGTCGACCGGGTGGCGGGGGCCGAGGCCCGCCGTCGCGCGGGTGCTCGGGACCGCCGAGGCGGACGCCGCCCTGCACGCCTACGCAGCGCGCCACCGCCGGGCCTGGGACACGATGCGGCCGGCGCTGGAGCGCGCGCTCGGCTCCCGATCACCCTGCAGGACACGCCACTGCCGATAGTCGAACTGCGACAGGCGCCCTGACCGGGCGAACGGCGGAGCCTGCCGCAACTGGACCGTCCTCGGTCAAGTTCGACCGTCGGGACGACAGGATGTGAACCTGCGACCCCTTGACCCCCAGAACACCACTGTGCACGTTTTCTGCACGTCAGACGCGGTACAGGACGGGCATCGGTGACCCCGACATGCAGGTCCGCGAGTGGATGGTCGGTGCGTGTGGTCCCAGATTGGTCCCAAGCGCGACCGTGGCGCCACGTGCCCGGGCAGGCTCGTCCGACAGAACTCAGGCCGACTCGCGCATCACCCGTCGGGCGATCTCCTCGACCTGCCGCGCCGTGAGGACGGGCTCGTTCCCACCACGCAGCGCATCCCGCAGCAGACGACGGACCAGCGCCGACGGGGAGATCTGTTCCTGGGTCGCCCGCCGCTTCAGGGCCCCGTCGAGCCCCCGGTCGATGCGCAGCGACAGCGCCACCTCCAGCGCCGCCGCGTTCTCCGCCGCTTCCACCTCGGCCGTCTCTGCCTCCTCGTCCGCGTACTCCTCCCGGACGGCACGCACCTCGGCAGCGACGTCAGCGTCATCGTGCCGAGCCGGCCGCCTCGGTGTCTCGTCGCGATCGCCCACCGTCATCCCTGCCCCTCGTAGTCCCGTAGGTCCGCGCCACTGCTCTTCCACGCCGTCACTCCGGCATGCGTCCCGCCCGTCGCGATGACCGTGATCACGAAACCCGCGCTCGACGAGAAGCCGATGATGCGGACCGCGCCCGTCCTGCTCTTCGGATCGGGGTCGTGCACGATCCCGCGCGGATCCGCGGCCGCCTCCAACGTCCATTCCGGTTCGATGTTCGTCGCACCCAGGTAACGATCACTGCGGCGGCGGATGTACTCCGCATCCTCATCGCGCCACCACAGGTCGTCCAGCACGCCCTACATCGTCGCACAACACCACACAGATCTGAGTCAGGCTCAGTGGGTGGTGGGATCCGGCGCTATCGCTGTACGAGTTCGTTCGTGGGGGTCGATTCCGATGGCCCTCGCCCTGCTCCTGCGATCGGACCGTCGCGTCCTCGCCGACCACGACGTGATCTTCAACAGCCAGCCAACCAGTCCGGACGGCTTGGTCCGCCACGGCAGCGAGCAGGGCCTCGACCACGCCGACCTGTTCGAGGAAATCCGGGTTGACCTTCCCGCCGTCCCGGCCCCGATGCCCACCGAACGTGCCGTGGTCCTCTTCGACTTCTACCGCCGGGACGCGACGTGGAGGGTCAGGGCTGTCGGTCAGGGCTACGACGACGGTCTGGCCGGGCTCGGCCGCGGCTTCGTCCGGCGGTGGGTGACCGACCATCCCCTGCGCTCCCTGCGCACCGCGCACGAATGGGCACCCCTGCTCGCGGCCTACCGCTGGCTGGACCAGGCCCGCGGCTCCGGACGCCACCTGCGAGAGATCACCGCGCCGGGCGTCGACACCAAGTTCGTGGAGCGCCACCGCGATCTGCTGGCCGCGCTGCTCGGGGTCGGTTAGCTGCGCGAGTTCGCTCCCAAGACCCGCCGCAGCAACCGCACCGTCCCCCTCCCACCCCGGTGCCTCGACGCTCTCGCCGCCCACCACCAGCGTCTGCAGCTCCAGCACGGCGCCGGGCCGGGACGGCCGTGGCCGCCGGACGGCTACGTGTTCGGCACCCGCCACGGCACACCACTGGAGCCGCGCAACCTCACCCGGATGTTCGGACAGCTCTGCGACGCGCACGGAATCCGTCGCGTCCCGCTGCACGGCCTGCGTCACACCTGCGTCTCCCTGCTGCTGTCGCTCGGCGTCCATCCGCGGGTGGTCATGGAGATCGTCGGACACAGCGCGATCGAGATGACCATGAACGTGTACGGCCACGTCAACCTCGAGACCCAGCGCGCAGCGCTCGACCACCTCGACGAACAGCTGTCCGGCTGAAGGCCGTTGCTGTCAACGTCCGCTGTCAGAACGCTCCGAGATCGACTCGTCCGCGTCTCATGGTCGATAACGTCCCAGCCGACCCTCACCTCGCAACTGCGTTTCACCAGGTCAGGAACACGAAACGGGCGGTTCCCCACGAAGAGGAACCGCCCGTTTCGACCGTCGGGACGACAGGATTTGAACCTGCGACCCCTTGACCCCCAGGACGGTGGGTACGGCGCCCATGCACGTCACACACGTACAGACCCACGGGTAGCTCGGCGGTCCGTGAGGGAGGAACCAGCTCGCGCACGGCTGCTGGTCCCCCGGTGGTCCCCGGCAGCTGCACACCACTCGGTGGGTACCGGGAGCGACGGCACCCCTCCGCAGACCGGCTGCTCACCGGGATCAGGGTCGGCGCCCGGTTGAGCGGCCCAGGAGGCACTCGCGCCGTCCGCTTCCGCGCGGGAACCTTCGAGGCGGAGTCCGAAGGCGAGTACGCCGCGTGGTTCCGCGCCCCGGACAAGCCCGGCGTCCACTCCCTCACCCTCACCGTGCGCAACGACGAACGACGCACCCGACCTGCCTCGTCCGAAGGAGACCGGACATCGGTTCCGCATCCACCGGCATCCGCCTTCGCCCGCAGCTACTCCGGGTCGTTCCTCGTAGCCGGCCGGTAGCGAGCGGGAGCGGGTGATCGGCTCATCGCACCAGCAGTCTCCCGGCGCCCCTTCTTGCCAGCACCTCGTCATCGTCCCAGCACCTCGTCCGCAGCATCGGACTCAGCTCCTGAGCCGCGGCAGGTTCGCACCGCTGGGCAGACCGGCCAGAACCGACTAACGATCGCTAGTATCACTGGCCGGAACACAGCGCAGGGGGCTCCCGTGACCACCGTGAGTGATCGAGGAGATGCGGCCGCAAGGCGCGGGCGGGAGGTGTCGACCACATCGCCGTTCCTGCTCACCGAGGACCCGACGATCGCGGACCGGATCGCGGCGCTGGGCGAGGTGCGCCGCTATCGCGCCGGGGAGTTCGTCTACCGCCAGGGGTCGGTGTCGGACTTCTTCTACCAGGTCGTCAGTGGCCGGTTGCGCATCTACCTGACGCGGGCCGACGGGTCCGAGCGGGTCCTGTCCTACGCCGAGCCCGGTGCCGGGCTCGGCGAGTCGACCTGCTTCGACGGACTCCCCCGGTACGCCTCCTGCGTCGCCGTCACCGACAGCGAGATGTCGGTGATCAGCAGGCAGGCGGTGATCGAGGCCGCCCGGGCACAGCCGGCGATCCTCGTCGAGATGACGCGCCGCATCTCCCGCAAGGCGCGCCTGTTCGCCATGCACATCGCCGCCGACGGGCTCCCGGCCCGGGGGCGCGTCGCACTCGTGCTCGACCACCTCGTCGAGGCCTACGGCGTGCTGCAGCCGGACGGCAGCCTCCGGCTGCGCGTCCAGTACTCGCTCGACGAGCTGTCCCTGATGATCGGTGTCACGCGCGTGACGATGAGCCGAGAGCTCGCGCGGCTGCTCGAGGAGGGCGTGGTGCGCAGGCACGGGCGGGAGATCGTCGTTCCGGATCTGGACGCGCTGCGCGCCGTCGCCGGCGGCTACCGGCCCTGACCGTCCGTATCGTGTGTTACCGACATCACGGCCAACACGCGCCACGCTGACGTCCTCAGCACGACGAGGACCGGGAGCGACGCATGTCGATCGATGTGGGGCGGCCGCCGCGGGTGGCGCTGGAGGACCGCTACCAGCTGGAGGACGGCCGCGTCTTCCTGACCGGGGTCCAGGCGCTGGTGCGGGCACCGCTGGACCAGGTCCGGCGGGACCGGCGCGCCGGGCTCCGCACCGGCACGTTCATCACCGGCTACCCGGGGTCCCCGCTCGGCGGCTACGACCTGGCGCTGCAGCAGAACCGCGGCCTGCTCACCGAACACGACGTTGTCCACCGGATGGGGCAGAACGAGGAGCTCGCCGCGTCGGCGCTGATGGGGACGCAGCTGCTCGAGCGGTACCCGCACAGCCGCTACGACGGGGTGACCGGGTTCTGGTACGGCAAGGGCCCCGGGCTGGATCGGGCCGGCGACTCGCTGCGCCACGGCAACTTCGGCGGCACGACCACGCACGGCGCGGTCGTCGTGCTCAGCGGGGAGGACCACGAGGCGAAGAGCTCGTCCCTGCCGTTCGAGCAGGAGTACGCTTTCGCCCACGCCGGGATCCCTGTGCTCTACCCGTCGTCGGTGGCGGAGTTCCTCACCTACGCGCAGCACGCGGTCGCGATGTCGCGGTTCTCGGGGTGCTGGGTGGCGATGAAGCTCGTCGCCCAGCTCTGCGACGGCGGCCAGACCCTCGACCTCGTCCGGGGCGAGCCCCGGATCGTCGTCCCCGAGTTCGAGATCGACGGCCGGCCGTTCCGCAAGTGGCAGGACCACGCGTTCTTCCCCGGCAAGGTCGTCGAGACCGAACGGCACGTCTTCACCGAGCGGCACCCCGCGGCCGTCGCCTACGCCCGGGCGAACGCGCTGGACAAGGTGCGGGTCCGAGGACGGGACGACCGCATCGGACTGCTCACCGCCGGCAAGAGCTACGCCGACACCGTCCAGGCGCTGCGCGACCTGGGTGTCGACGACGACGACCTGCGCCGCGCCGGGATCCGGCTGATCAAGATCGGTGCGCTCTACCCGCTGGACGCCGACTTCGTCAGCGAGGCGGTCGGCGACCTCGACGAGGTGGTCGTCATCGAGGAGAAGCGCCCGATCCTCGAGGACGCGGTCCGGTCCGCGGTGTGCAACCTCGCGGCCCACCCGCGGGTGCACGGCAAGCGCGACGCCGCGGGCCGCGTCCGCTTCCCGGAGTACGGCAGCCTCGACGCCGACGCGGTCGCCGCCGGCCTGGCGCCGATCCTGCGCGCCCGGATACCGGAGCGGATCACCGTCACCCGCCGCACCGACGAGCTCGAGCAGGTCCGCGGGCGCGACTACACCGCGATGCTCAAGCGGTCGCCGAACTACTGCTCGGGCTGCCCGCACAACGTGTCGACCGTGGTGCCCGACGGCCAGGTCGCCTGGGGCGCCCCGGGCTGCCACATCTTCGCCTCGATCATCGAGCAGCCCGAGCGGCGGATCGATGCGACGTTCCCGCTGGGCGGCGAGGGCGTCGCCTGGATCGGGCTGAGCCCCTTCACCGACCTGGAGCACGTCATCCAGAACCAGGGCGACGGCAGCCTGTTCCACTCCAGCTACCTGGGCATCCGGTTCTCGGTCGCCGCGGGCGTGACGATGACCTACCGCATCCTCTACAACGGCGCGGTCGCGAACACCGGCGCGCAGGAGCCGATCGGGCAGGCGGACGTGCCGACGCTGGCGGGCCTGCTCGCTCTGGAGGGCGTCACGAAGATCGCGATCGTCGCCGACGACCCCGCCGTCTACCGCCGGGCGGAGCTCCCCGCGATCGCGACGGTGCACGGCGCGGACGAGATCGGCACGGTCCTGCGCGACCTGCAGCGGACCGCCGGCGTCACGGTCTTCCTCTACGACGGCGAGTGCGCCAACGAACGGCGCCGCAAGCGCAAGCGCGGCACGGCGCCGGAGGCGTCGACGTTCGTGGTGGTCGACCAGGGCGTGTGCGAGGACTGCGGCGACTGCGGCGAGATCACCAACTGCATGTCGCTGCACAAGGACGACACCGAGTTCGGGCCCAAGACGACGGTGCACCAGTCCTCCTGCAACCAGGACCACTCGTGCCTCAAGGGCGACTGCCCCTCCTTCCTCACGGTCACCGCTTCGGAGGGCCTGATCAGGCCGGAGTACGTCCCGGTGGACGCGGCGGAGATCCCCGAGCCGCGGCGCCCGGCCCTGGACCGGCCGTTCCACGTCTTCGTGCCCGGGGTCGGCGGCACGGGGGTGCTGACGCTCAACTCGGTGCTCGCCTGGGCCGCGCTGATCGACGGCGCCGAGGCGCTGAGCTACGACCAGACCGGCGCGGCCCAGAAGTGGGGCGCGGTCCTGAGCAGCCTGGTCCTGAGCCCGCGCGGCACCGGCGTCGACGCCAACAAGGTGGGCGCGGCCCGAGCCGACCTCTACCTGGCGGTCGACGCGATGGCCGCGACCGACCCTGCGAACCTCGACCGCTGCTCCCCCGACCGGACCCGCGCGCTCGTCAACACCGGCCTGCTGCCCAGCGGTGAGATGATCCGGAACAGCCGCCTCGCCGCGCCGGTCGACCCCATGGTCGACGCCGTCACCCGGTTCAGCGCCGAGGCCGTGTGCGTGGACGCCCGGGCCGTCGCCGAGACGGTCTTCGGCGACTACATGGCCACCAACACGGTGGCGCTCGGCGCCGCCTACCAGGCCGGGATGCTGCCGCTGTCGTCGGCGGCGATCGAGGAGGCTATCGCGCTCAACGGGACGGCCGCGGAGCAGAACCGCCAGGCCTTCCGCCACGGCCGCCTCGCCGTGGCCGACCCCGCCCGGATCCGGGCGCTGCTCTCCCCGCCGCCCCGCGACGCCGAGGCCGAGCGCGCACACGCCCGCGGGCTCCTGCCGGCCGCGCAGCGCGCGGCGTACGACACGGCCATGGCCCGCGTCGCGGACCTGCCCGAGGAGGACCGGCGGCTGCTGGCCGTGCGGGTCGGCGAGCTGATCTCCTACCAGGACGCCGACTACGCGGCCCGCTACCTCGACGTCGTCCTCGACGTCGCCGCCCGGGAGCGGGCCCGCCTCGGGGACCCGGCCGCCCTGTCGATCACGCGCGAGGTGGTCCGCAACCTGTTCAAGCTCATGGCCTACAAGGACGAGTACGAGGTGGCGCGGCTGCACCTGCGCTCCAGCCGCGAGCACCGGGCGTCCGGGATGTTCGCCGGCTCGCCGGTCGTCCGGTACAACCTCCACCCGCCGGTGCTGCGGGCGCTCGGGATGCGGAACAAGATCTCGGTCCGCGCACGCTGGATGGATCCCGCCTTCACCGCCCTGACCCGCATGCGGAGGCTGCGCGGCACCCGGTTCGACCCGTTCGGGCGCGACCGCGTGCGCGTCGAGGAACGCCGGCTCGTCGGCTGGTACACCGACCTCGTCCTGGGCGCGATGGACGAGCTGCGGCTGCAGAACCGGGCCGCGGTGCTGGACCTGGCCCGGCTGCCCGATGACATCCGCGGCTACGAGGACATCAAGCTGCGGTCCGCCGCCGAGGCCGTCGCCCGCGCGGAGGTGCTGCGCGGCCGCCTCGCCACCACCCTGTCACTCCCCCTGACGCCTCTGCCCCCGACGCCCCGCCCCTCGAAGCCCCTGCCCCTCCTCACGAAGACGGACGACTGACATGGCGCACGCACCGGCACTCCCGACCGAGCTCACCGGCGACTTCGAGAAGGACGCGGCCCTGGCGTCGGAGCACTTCGCCCTCCTCGACGAGCAGCTCGCTGCCCTGCCTCCGAAGGCCGAGCGCACCGCGGAGCAGCAGGAGCGGGCCGAGGCGGTCCTCGACGGCGGCCGGGGCGTCCGCGAGCGCTTCCTCGACCGGCACGTCGAGGCGGTGTACGACGCCCTCACCGACGGCGGCACGCGCATGCTGCGGGTCGCCGAGCTGGCCTACGCGGCCGCCGACCTCGTCCCAGGTCTCGTCCCGTCGCGCGAGCGCATCGCGCAGGAGCGGCGCCACCCGCAGAAGCACAAGGACGGCTGGGAGTACGACCAGGGCATCCTGATCTCCCGGGTGCTCGACAACGCCCGGACCGGGTACCACCTGCTGCACGCCATGGCGCAGCCGCGCCGCGAGGCGCTGGGCCTGCTGGAGGAGTTCCGCCGGACCGACCGCGTCGACCTGGGCAGCTGCCTGCTGGAGCGCCGCGCGAACGTCGGGCACCTGACGATCCAGCACCAGAAGTACCTCAACGCCGAGGACGACGAGTCCACGGCCGCCATGGAGACCGCCACCGACCTGGTCCTGCTCGACGACCGGATCGAGGTCGGCGTGCTGCGCGGCGCCGTCTCCGAGCACCCCAAGTACGCGGGCCGGCGGGTCTTCGACACCGGCGTCAACCTCACCCGGCTCTACCACGGCGAGGTGTCGCTCATCGAGTTCTTCATCGAGCGCGAGCTCGGGCTGATCACCAAGTGGTACCGCGGGCACTCGCTGGGCTCGGGTGCGGTCTCGGCCGTCGAGGAGCGGCACGAGAAGCCGTGGATCGCCGCCGTCGACACCTTCGCCATCGGCGGCGGCTGCCAGTTCCTGCTCGTCATGGACCGGGTGGTCGCCCGGTCCGGCGCCTACGTCAACCTCCCTGCCCGCCGGGAGGGATTCCTCCCCGGCTGCGGCAACATGCGCCTGCCCCGGTTCGTCGGCGAGCGCGTCGCCCGACAGGGCATCTTCTTCAACCGCGACATCTACGTCGACTCCCCCGAGGGCCGCATGATCGTCGACGACCTGGTGGTCGACGAGGACGGGATGCAGGCCGCGATCGCGAACGCCGTCGACGCCCTGACCGCCACCGGTCCGGTCGGTGTCAACGCCAACCGCACGGAGATGCGCATCGGCGTCGAGCCCCTCGAGACCTTCCGCCACTACATGGCGAACCTCGCCATCCTGCAGGCGCGGTGCATGTACTCCCCGGCGATCATCCGCAACCTCGAGCAGGCCTGGGACCCGAAGCGCCGCGGCGGTGTGAAGTGACCGCGCCGTCTTACGCCTGCGGGAGCGTCGACCGGCCGCTGCTCGGCGAGACCATCGGCCAGAACCTGCGGCGCACCGCGGAGCGGTTCGGCCGGCACACCGCGGTCGTCGACCGCACGCAGTGCGTGCGGCTGACCTACGACGAGCTGTGGGAGCAGACCGGCCGGGTCGCCGGCGCGCTGCTGGCCCGGGGAGTCCGGCGGGGTGACCGGGTCGGCGTCTGGGCTGCCAACCGGTACGAGTGGGTCGTCCTGCAGTTCGCCGCAGCCCGGGCCGGCGCGATCCTCGTGGCGCTGAACCCGACCTACGAGGCTGGCGAGCTCGGCTACGCGCTCGCCCACTCCGGCACGTCGCTGCTGCTGCACGCCGCGCAGTTCCGCGACACCGACTGCGGCGCGACGGTCGCACGGCTCCGTGCCGACTGCCCGGACCTGCGCGAGGCGATCGCGTTCGAGGGTGGGTGGGCCGACCTCCTCGACGGCTCCCCCGCCGCCGTGGACGCGGCCGAGCAGGAGGTCGACATCGACGACCCGGTCGCGATCCAGTACACCTCGGGCACGACCGGCCGCCCCAAGGGCGCGACGCTCACCCACCACAACCTGCTCAACAACGGCCACCTGGTCGGCGCGGGCGTCGGTTTCGGCCCCACCGATCGCGTGTGCGTCCCGGTTCCGCTGTTCCACTGCTTCGGGATGGTGCTGGGCACGCTGGGCACCAGCACCCACGGCGCCGCACTCGTCCTGCCCGGCGGCACCTTCGACGCCGGGCGCACGCTGGAGGCGATCCAGCAGGAGGGGTGTACTGCGGTCTACGGCGTGCCCACGATGTACCTCGCGATGCTGGAGCACCCG
Organism: Pseudonocardia oceani; assembly: GCF_019263585.2. Lineage (GTDB taxonomy): Bacteria > Actinomycetota > Actinomycetes > Mycobacteriales > Pseudonocardiaceae > Pseudonocardia > Pseudonocardia oceani. The sequence continues at coordinate 5,815,335 of NZ_JADQDF010000001.1, read as the reverse complement.
CGGCGCGGCGACATCCGGCTCGACAGCCTGCGCACCGGCCTGATCGGCGGGGCGCCGTGCGCCCCCGACCTGCTGGCCCGGATCCGGAACGAGCTGCACGTGCCCGACCTGTCCACGGTCTGCGGCATGACCGAGACCTCCCCCATCTCCACCCAGACCCTGCCCGACGACCCCGCGGCGCGGCGGGACACGACCGTCGGGCGGCCGACCCCGCACGTCGAGGTCAAGATCATCGATCCGGTGTCGGGGCGGGTCGTGCCCACCGGGACGCCCGGCGAGCAGTGCACCCGCGGCTACAGCGTCATGCCGGGTTACTGGGACGACCCGACGGCTACCCGGGACGCCATCGATCCCGCCGGCTGGATGCGCACCGGTGACCTCGCCGTCATGGGCGACGACGGCAGCGTGAGCATCGTCGGCCGGCTCAAGGACGTGATCATCCGCGGGGGCGAGAACATCCATCCGCGCGAGGTCGAGGAGCTGCTCCGCACCCATCCCGCCGTGGCCGACGCGCACGTCGTCGGGGTGCCGCACGAGCGCCTCGGCGAGCAGGTGATGGCCTGGGTCCGGCTCACGGACGGGGCGCAGGCACATGGCGAAGACCTCGCTGCGTGGTGCGTGGGGCGGATCAGCCGCTCGAAGATCCCCTCGCTGTGGCGGTTCACGGACCGTTTCCCGGCGACGGCGAGCGGCAAGGTGCAGAAGTTCCGCATGCGCGAGATCGCGGTCGCCGAGCTGGGGCTCGACGCCCACATCCTCCAGCCGGCGGCGGTGTAGCGCCGTGATCGAGGCGGACCGGGCACCGGCCCGGATGACGGTCACCAGCGTGATGCTCGACGACGACGGCGGGCTGAGGTCGGGCTACCTCCTCGTGCTCGCCGAGACCGCTGCGCAGGGACTGCTGGCCGGGGCCGCCGTGCACCGCCACGTCGTCGACGTCGTGGCACTGCCGCGGGGGGCCGGCACCGTCCTCGTCGCGGAGTCGGTGCTCCTCAGCCGCGCCGACCGGGGGGCGGTGTGCGACACGACCGTCCGCACCGAGAGCACGCCGCCGTCGGTGGTCGCGGTCGTGCGCCACCACCTCACGACCGGCTGACCCGGCCGCCCGACTACGACGACACCGACCCGTCCGCGTCCCCGCGCAGCGCCGCACCCGCGGCCTCCACGGCGTCGACGATCCCCTGGTAGCCGGTGCAGCGGCAGATGTTGCCCGACATCTCCTCGCGGATGGTCTCCCGGCCGGCACCGGGGTCGGTGTCGAGCAGGTGCAGGGCACTCATGAGCATCCCCGGCGTGCAGAAGCCGCACTGCAGGCCGTGGTGCTCGACGAACGCCTCCTGCAGCGGGTGCAGCTCGCCGTCCTCGCCCTCGAGCCCCTCGACGGTGGTGACCGACGAGCCGTCGGCCTGCACCCCGAACATGAGGCAGGCGCGCACGGGCTGCCCGTCGACGAGCACGGTGCAGGCGCCGCAGACGCCGTGCTCGCACCCGAGGTGGGTGCCGGTGAGGCCGCAGTCCTCGCGCAGGGTGTCGGCAAGGGTGCGCCGGGGTTCGACGTCGAGGCTGACGCGCTCGCCGTTGACGCTGAAGGTGACGTCCATGGTCTCTCCCTGAGAGATGGTGATCTAGTCGATGCCGGCCCGGGCGCACGCACGCCGGACCATCTCGGCGGCCATCGCGCGGCGGAACGGCACGGAGCCGTGCAGGTCGGCGGTGGGCTCGATCCCGGTGGAGGCGGCGGCCGCCGCCTCTCGGGCGGTGCCGCCGGCAGCGAGCACCTGCTCGGCCTCCGCAGCCCGGGTGGGCACGGCGCCGACGCCTCCGATCGTGACGCGGACGGCGCCCTCGACCTCGGCGACCAGCGCCATGACCAGCGCGAAGTCGCCGTGGCGCCGCGCGAACTCGGCGAAGCCCCAGCGCTCGGGCCGCGGAAACCGAATGCTCGTGATCATCTCGTCCTCGCCGAGCGAGGTGACCAGGGCGCTGACGAACAGCTCCTCGGCCGTGGACGTGCGGACACCTCGCGGGCCGGCCACGCTGACGGTGGCCCCGGTGCCGACCGCGACGACGGGCAGCTCGGCCGAGGGGTCGGCGTGGGCGATGCTGCCGCCCGCCGTACCGCGGGAGCGGATCGCGGTGTGACCGATCCAGCTCGCGGCCTCCGCCAGCAGCGGGTGGTGCGCCTGCGCGACGAGCGCGCTGTGCCGGGCCAGCGCACCGACCTCGACCGCGCCGGCCACCGGGCGGATCGCGCCGAGGCCCGGGATGCGGTTGACGTCGACGAGCACCGACGGCCGGGCCATCCGCAGGGCCAGGACGGGGACCAGGCTCTGCCCGCCGGCGAGGATCTTGCCGTCACCGTCGGAGTCGGCCAGGACCTTCACGACCTCCTCCACGCTGCCGGCGCGGACGTAGTCGAACGGTGCGCACTTCATCGTGTCATCTCCCCTCGAACACGGGCGGGCGCTTCTCGGTGCGGGCCAGGCGGCCCTCCGCGAAATCGGCACTGGACCAGCAGCCCTCGAACGCGGCGTCCAGCTGCGCCTCGTCGAGCACGGGCTCGAACACCCCGTTGAGCACCTGCTTGGAGTAGGCGACGGTCAGCGGAGCGAGCGCGGCCATCCCCTGCGCCCACGCGATCGCGTCCTCCACCTCGCCGAGGCGCTCGACGAGTCCGCAGGCACGGGCGGCGGCCGCGTCGAGCTGGTCGCACGCCAGCAGGAGCGCCCGCGACGTACCGTTGCCGGCCAGCAGTGCGAGCCGCCGGATCGTCCACGGGTCGACCGCCAGCCCGATCCTCGCCGTCGGCACGCCGAATACGGCGCCCGGCGCGGCGACGCGCAGGTCGGCGGCGATGGCGAGCTGGGTGCCCGCCCCGATCGCCGGCCCGTTCACCGCCGCGACGACCGGGACCGGTGCGTCGGTGACGGTGTGCAGCATCGCGTAGAGCGCGTCGCGGAAGTCGGCCGTGTAGACCTCGTCGAGATCGGCTCCCGAGCAGAAGCTCGTGCCCGCACCGGTGAGGACGACCGCCCGCGCCCCGTCCGCGACGGCCTTCCCGACGGCGTCGCGGACGGCGCGGCACAGCGCCGTGGTCAGCGCGTTGCGCCTCCCGGGCCGGTCCAGCGCGATCACCGCGGTGCGGCCGTGTGACGACGTGATGATCACTGCAGCACCGTCCAGACGCTCGCGGGAGTGATCGGGAGGGTGTCGATCCGCACGCCGAGGGCATCGGCGACGGCTCCGGCCAGCACGGCGTTGGGGCCGAGGGTGCCGCCCTCCCCCACACCGCGGACGCCGAGCGGGTTGTCAGCCGGGTGCGCGACGTGCCCGATGACCATGTCGGGCACCTCGGCGCTGGTCGGCATCAGGTAGTCGAGCAGCGTGCCCGTGGACAGGTTGCCGTCGTCGTCGTAGACCAGGTGCTCGTAGAGCGCCCCGCCGATGCCCTGGGCGATCGAGCCGAGGATCTGCCCGTCGACGATCTGCGGGTGCATCGCGCGCCCCGCGTCCTCGACGCACACGTACCTCAGGATCGTGAGCTCACCGGTTGTCCGGTCCACCTCGATCGCGGCGACCTGCGCGCCTGCGGCGAACGCGCCGCGGATCGGGTCGTAGAACTTCGTGGCCTCGAGCCCGGGTTCGATCCCCTCGGGCAGCCGGTTGGACTCGAGGTAGGCCACCCGCGCCACCTCGGCCACCGACATCCGCGCCTTCTGCTCACCGACCACCGAGATCTGCCCGTCCTCGATGCGCAGGTCGGCCGGATCCGCCTCCAGCAGGCCCGCGGCCAGCAGCAGCACCTTCTCCTTGACCGCCTCGGCGGTCCGGTGCGCGGCACCACCGCCGATCACGGCCTGGCGGGAGGAGAACGCCCCGAAGCCCCACAGCGACTCGTCGGTGTCGCCGATGCGGACCTCGACGTCGTCGTAGGAGACGCCGACGCCGTCCGCCACGATCTGCGCCATCGTCGTCTCCAGCCCCTGGCCCTGCGACGTGACGCCGGAGAACACCGTGACCCGCCCGTCGGGGTTCATCCGCACGGTGCACGCGTCGTGCCCGGTGCGGAACGGCATCCGGGGGCCGGCGCTCGCGGCCCGGCCGAGTCCGGTGAGCTCGTTGTAGCAGGCGAAGCCGATGCCGATCTGCGGCTCGTCGGTACCGCGGCGACGCTCCTGCTCGGCGCGGAAGCCGTCGTAGCCCAGGGCGTCGAGGGCCTTGGTGAGGCACTCGTCGTAGTGGCCGGAGTCGTCGACCAGGCGCGAGGGCATCCGGTACGGGATGTCCTCGGGCCGGATGAGGTTCCTCCGGCGGATGTCGACCCCCGACAGCCCGAGCTCCCGGGCGCCGTCGTCGAGCACCGCCTCCATGGCGAAGACGCTGGACGGGCGGGCGACCCCGCGGTACGGCCCGGACGGCGCGGTGTTGGTCGCGACCCCGCGCACCGTGGCGCGGTAGTTCGTGAGCTTGTACGGGCCCGACAGCAGCCCGCCCGCCATCAGCGGCTCGATCCCCGCCGTCCACGGGTACACCGAGTAGGCGCCGACGTTGCAGGTCACGTCGGCCTCGACGGCGAGCAGCTCCCCGTCGGTGGCGAAACCGGCCTTCATCACGTAGCGGTGGTCTCGGGCGTGCGTGGCGGCGAGCAGGTGCTCGGCGCGGTCCTCCACCCACTTGAGCGGCACGCCCGGCACCGCCCGCGCCATCAGGCACAGCGCCACGTCCTCGGGATACAGCACGGCCTTCACACCGAAGCCGCCGCCGACGTCCGGCGCGATCACGCGGACGTTCCCCTCGGGCAGGTCCATCAGCTCGGCGATCATGTTGCGGACGATGTGCGGCACCTGGGTGCCGTTCCAGAAGGTGAGCTTGCGGTCCGACGCGTTCCACAGCGCCACGCCCGCACGGCACTCCATCGGGTTGCCGGAGTGCCGGTTGGTGACGAGCTCCCGCTCGACGACGACGGCGGCGGCGGCGAAGGCGTCCTCCACGGACCCGGCGTCGAAGGTGCGCTGGAGCAGGACGTTGTCCGGGGCCTCCGGGTGAACGGGTTCGCGCGGCTCGTCCCACGCGCAGACCGTGGGCGGCAACGGCTCGTAGTCGACCTCGATCAGCTCGAGCCCGTCCTCGGCGTGGTAGCGGCTGCGCGCCACCACCGCGGCGACCGTCTCGCCCGCGAAGCAGACCTTCTCGTGGGCGATCACCGGCTGGTCGGTCTCGACGTAGGACGGCAGCGCCGACTGCGCGCGCAGCGCCACGTGGGCGAAGTCGGTGCCGGTGAACACGCGGTACCCGGCCGCGCGGGCCGCGCCGGCGTCGACGCCGGTGATCCGGGCATGGCCGTAGGGGCTGCGCAGGAACGCGACGTGCCGCATGCGCGGGAGCTCGAGGTCGGACACGAAGCGACCGTGGCCGGTGACCAGCCGCCGGTCCTCCTTGCGGCGAGGACTGCTTCCCAGGCTGCTCATGGCATCGCGTACCCGCCGTTGACCGACACGACCTGGCCGGTGGTCCACGACGACAGCGGCGACGCCAGCAGCAGCACCATCGGGGTGATGTCGTCCGGGTGCCCGACCCGGCGCAGCGGGTACTGGGCCAGGATCTTCTTCATCTGCTCGGCTTCCCCGTCCCCCGCCCCCCCGGTGCCCGCGTGGCTGTCGAAGTTGTCGGACCGCACCAGCGCCAGCGAGACCGCGTTCGCGCGGATGCCGAACCGGGCCAGCTCCTTTGCCAGCGAGCGCGTCAGCCCGACCGTGGTCGAACGGGCGGTGGCGGTGACGAGCAGCCCCGACTCCCCGACCCGTCCGGAGTCGCCCATCATGTTCACGATCGCGCCGCTCTTCCGCCCGGCCATCAGCGTCGCCACGGCGTGGGTGATCTGGAGCGTCCCCGTCACCGTGACGTCGATCTGCGCCTGCCAGTCCTGCGGCGTCGACTCGAGGAAGCGCTGCTTGACCGCGACGGCGGCGTTGTTCACCAGTACGTCGATCGGGCCGAGGTCGCTCTCCGTCCGCTCGACGATCCGCGCCACGGCCCCGGCGTCGCGCAGGTCACCGCCCACGGCGATCGCGCGGACACCGAGCTCGGCGGCCTCGGCGGCCGCCTTCTCGGCGCCCTCGCCCGAGGAGTTGTAGTGGAAGGCGACGTTCGCGCCCTCAGCGGCGAAGCCCATGCCCAGAGCGCGGCCCAGACCCTGACCCGCCCCGGTGACCAGGACGTTCGTGCCCGACAGTTGCAGATCCATGTTCCTGCCTCTCAGATGGCTCGGAAGGTGCGGTTGCCGAAGGCGGTGACCACGCGGCCGAAGCGCAGGCCCGGGAAGTGGGCGCCGACGACGAGGTCGGTGGAGTCGGCGACCTCGTCGGCGAGCGCGTTGCGCACCGCGCACGCCGCGACGGGGTCGACGTCGAAGACGGCCTCCCAGTCGCGCTCGCCCAGCTCGACCACGGAGTGGACGACGTCGCCGAGCAGCAGTGCGCGCTCGTCGCCGCTCGACACCACGTAGACGGTGGAGCCGGGCGTGTGGCCGGGCGCGGGGCGCGCGGTCAGGCCCGGGGCGAGCGTGACCTCGCCGTCGAAGACCTCCAGCCGCGGCTCCAGCGGGGACAGCTTGCGGACCGCGCCGGGATCGGCCGTCGGCGACGACACGAAGTGCGCCCAGTCGTCGGCGTGGACCCGGTAGGTCGCGTTCGGGAACACGACCCGCCCCTTCGTCGTGGCCCACCCGACGTGGTCGAAGTGCAGGTGGGTGAACACGACGTCGGTGACGTCGTCGGGGCCCAGCCCGTGGCCGCGCAGCGAGTCGAGCAGGCCGCCGCCCGCGTACTTCCCGTTGTCGATGGTGCCCACCCCGGCGTCGACGAGAACCGTGCGGTCACCGGTGCGGACGAGGAAGGCACCCAGGTCCAGGGTCAGCACGCCGTCGGCGTCGAGGTGCTCGGCGTGGCAGGACCACGCGTCGGACACGCCCGGACGGGTCAGCACCTCCGCGGCCGGTTCGCGGCCCGTGCCGTCGAGCACGGGCAGGACCTCGATCGACCCGATCCTCATCGGACACCCCCCGGGCGCAGGACGGTGCGGATGCCGCGGCCTGCGGCGAGCTCGTCGAGCGCGGCGTCCACGTCGGTGAGTGTGCCCGCCCCGGTGACCAGCTGCCGGAGGTCGAGGTCCCCGGCCCGGACCCAGTCGAAGAAGCGCGGCATGTCGGCGGCCGCGTCGAGCGAGCCGGCCACGCAGCCGCGCAGCGTCCGGGCGAAGTGGAACAGCTCCAGCGCGCTGAACGACACCATGTCGTCCCCGCCGCCGATGCCGACCACTGTGGCCGACCCGCCGCGGCGGGTCATGGACCACATGTCGCGAATCGCGCGCGAGGACCCGACGCAGTCGAAGACGAAGTCGGCGCCGCGGCCGTCGGTGAGGCCGCGGACGACCCTCCTCGTGCCGTCGTCGGCCGGGAGGAAGTGGGTGGCCCCGGCGGCGAGCGCCAGATCCGCCTTCTCGACGGTGCGGTCCACCGCGATGATCGTCGACGCACCGACGAGCCGGGCGCCCTGCACGACCGACAGCCCGACCCCGCCGAGGCCGATGACCACCACGGACGAGTCGTAGGAGACCTGCGCGGTGCTGACGACCGCGCCGACCCCGGTGGTCACCGCGCAACCCAGCAGGGCTGCGTCGGCGGTGTCGATGTCGTCGGGCACGGCGACGACGGCGCCGCGCGGCACCACGGTCTGCTCGGCGAAGGAACCGACCGTGAGTCCGGGATAGACCGGTTCGTCGTCGTGGGTGAGCGCGTAGGGCTCGCCCGCGCGCGACGATCCGGTGGCGCACAGGTGCGGCTCGTCGTGGGTGCAGTGGAAGCAGTGCCCGCAGGAGGTGATCCACAGCAGGATCACCCGCTGCCCGAGCTCCAGGTCGGTGACCCGCTCCCCCTTCTCGACGACGCTGCCGCACGCCTCGTGGCCCAGCACCGCGGGCAGCGGCTGCGCGAGCACGCCCCGAGCGAGCGAGAGGTCCGAGTGGCACACGCCGGTCTGCTCGATCCGGACGCGCACGTCGTCAGGACCGACCGCCCGCAATCGGATCGTCTCGACGGTCATCGGCTCGCCGACGGCCCGCAGGACGGCGGCGCGCACCGCGTGCGGGTACTCCTCGACGTCCGCGGGGGCTGCCTGGGTGGTCGTCATCGCTGAACCGCCTTGATCTCGCAGACGTCGGCGATGCCGTACTCACCGATCTCGCGTCCCGTCCCGGACTGCTTGAACCCACCGAACGGGGCACTGGGGTTGAACGCTGCACCGTTGACGTCGACCTGGCCGGTCTGCAGTCGGGCTGCGACGGCCAGTGCCGCGTCGCCGTCAGCTCCCCAGACGGCACCGCCGAGGCCGTAGATGCTGTTGTTCGCGATCGCGACGGCGTCGTCGTCGGAGGTGGCGGCGAGGATCGCGAGGACCGGGCCGAACACCTCCTCCTGGGCGAGACGGGAGTCGGGGTCGACGCGGGAGATCACCGCCGGTGAGACGTAGTAGCCCCGCTCGGGCAGGTCGGCACCGCCGAACACGGTGACGGCGGACGCGCCGCCGGACGCCGGGTCGAGGTAGGACTCGACCTCCTTGCGCTGCTCGGCGGAGACCAGCGGCCCCAGGCGGGTGCCGGGCACGTACTTCGCCGCGGCTGCGGCGGCCAGCTTCTCCACCTGCTCGAGCCGGTCGGCCGGCACGACGAGGCGCGACAGCGCGGTGCAGGTCTGGCCGCTGTTGAGGAAGCAGTTCGCCACGGTGATCTTGACGGCCTTGGCCAGCAGCTCGTCGTCGGCGTCGGCCAGCACCACGCTCGCCGACTTGCCGCCCAGCTCCAGGGTGACCCGCTTCAGGGTCTCCGCCGCGACCCCGGCGATGCGTCGCCCGACTGGCGTGGACCCGGTGAACGACACCTGGTTGACGTCCGGGTGGCGGGTGAGGAGGTCACCGACCACCCGCCCGCTGCCCGGGACCAGGTTGAACACACCGGCGGGCAGGCCCGCGTCGTCGAACGCGCGGGCGAGCTCGAACGCGGCCAGCGGGGTGAGCCCGGCCGGCTTGAGCACCACGGTGGCGCCGGCGGCCAGCGCCGGGACGACCTTCACGACCACCTGGTGCAGCGGCAGGTTCCAGGGCGTGATCGCCGCGACGACCCCCACGGGCTCGCGGCGGATCAGCGAGTTGCCGATCTCGCTGGTGAACGCGAAGTTCTCCAGGGCGTCGATCGTGGCGTCGATGACGGCGACGGGCGTGTCGACGTGCAGGCCGCGGGCGACCTTCGGCGGTGCACCCAGCTCGCGGGTGACCGTGTCGGCGAAGACGTCGGCGCGGACGGTGATGACGTCGCGGACCCGGCGCAGTACCGCGGCGCGCTCGGCGACGGGTGTGGCCGCCCAGGCGGGGAACGCCACGCGGGCTGCGGCGACGGCGGTCTCGACATCGTCCGTGGAGGCCTGTGTGACGACGCCGGTGACCTCCTCGGTCGCGGGGTTCAGCACCTCGAGGTCGCTGCCACCGCCGGGCACCCACCGCCCGTCGATGTAGAGCGCGGTCTCCCGCAGGATATCGGTCATCGGGTCCCCTCCTCGGGGTTGCTGGGCAGGACGAGGTTCAGGACGAGCTGCGTCGGGCGGACCGCCCCGCGACGGCGGCCGAGCAGCACGCCGATCAGCAGCCCCACCAGCGCGGTGGCGACGGGCAGTGCCTGCTTGAGCGCGGTGCCACTGCCGACGGACATCAGGTCGAGCGGCTCGACGTCGTCGATGCTGCGGGGCGGGGTCGGAGCGGCCGACGGTGCGGCGGCGGGCGCCCCGGAGGCCGCCATCTCCTCCTCCAACCGGGTGGCGAACTGCCCGATCAGCTTGCCGCTGACGTCGGCGATCACGCCTCGACCGAACTGGGCCACCCTCCCGGCCAGCTCCAGGTCGGTGTCGATGGTGACCTGCGTGCCACTGCCCTGCTCGGTCAGCTTCAGGTCGATCGTGGCGGCGGCGTTGCCCTGGCCGCGGACGTCGCGGCCCTCCGCCCGCAGCACCGCATGGTGGGCGGCGTCGTCGCGCTCGGCGAACCGGGCGATACCCTCGTACTGCGCGGTGACCGGTCCGACCTTGATCTTCACGGCCCCGCGGTAGTCGTCGCCGTCGATGCCGAGCAGTGCGGCTCCGGGCAGGCAGGGCGCCACGCGCTCGAGATCGGTGATGACCTGCCAGGCGCGGTCAACCGGCTGGGAGACGGTGAACGTGCTGCTCAGCTCCATGTCCGTTCCTTCCCGAGTTGCTGCTGCAGTTGAAAGCGGAGGATCTTCCCGGAGCCGGTGCGCGGGATCTGCTCCACCTCGATGAGCTTCTCGGGCATCTTGAAGATCGACAGTCGCTCTCGGGCGGTCGCCAGCACCGACTCGTGGTCCAGCGAGCCCGGTTCGCGCGGCACCACGAACGCCACCGCCACCTCACCGAGGTGGTCGTGCGGCGCACCCACGACGGCGGCGTCCCGGATCTCGTCGGAGGCGAGCAGCGCGTCCTCCACCTCGGCCGGGTAGATGTTCTCCCCGCCGCGGATGATCAGCTCCTTGGTGCGGCCGCTGATCCGCAGGTAGCCGTTCTCGTCGCGGCGGGCGAGGTCGCCGGTGCGGTACCAGCCGTCGACGAGCACGGCGGCGCTCGCCTCGGCCAGGTTGTGGTAGCCGGGCGTGACGTTCGGGCCCTGGACCCAGAGCTCGCCCTCCTCGCCCGGCAGGACGTCCCGGCCGCTCGCCGGATCGACCAGGCGCACGCTGAGGCCGGGCAGCGGCAGTCCGCACGAGCCCATCACCCGGGTCCCGGTGGGCCAGTTCATCGTGACCATCGTCGAGGTCTCGGTGATGCCGTAGCCGTCGAGCAGCGGCACGTCGAACGCCTTTTCGAAGCCCTCGTTGACCGCGGCGGGCAGGATCGCGCCCGCCGAGATGCACATCCGCAGGGCGGGGGCGTCGAGACCGTCCGGGCCGCCGCGGTCCAGCAGGTAGTGGAACATCGTCGGGACTCCGGGGAGGACCGTCACCTGACCCTCCGGCCCGCCGTGGCGCAGCCGGTCCTGGACCTCCTGCACGGAGAACCGCGGCAGGATGCGCTCGCTCGCCCCTACCGCCGCCACGCCGAGCACGCACAGCACGAGCGCGTAGGAGTGGAACAGCGGCAGCGCGGAGAGCACGACGTCGCCGGGGCCGAGCCCGGCGATCGGGGCCCAGCACGCGGCCACCACCCAGAAGCAGCCGCGCTGGGTGAGGTGCACGCCCTTGGGGCGGCCCGTGGTGCCGGAGGTGTAGAGCATCCAGGCCACGTCGTCGAGCTCGAGGCAGTCGCGCGGCGCCTCGTCGGCCGGCGCGGCCAGGAGGTCCGCGTACCGGACCTCGCCGGCGCTCGCCCCGGCGCCGACGACGATCACGGCGAGCGGGCCGCTGCGCTCGGCGGCGAGCGCCCGCACCACGTCGAGGTGCGCGTCGTCGGTGATCACGACACGGGCGCCGCTGTCGTCGAGGATGTGCGCGACCTCGGCCGGTGCCGCTCCCGGGTTGGCGCACACCGCGATCGCCCCGGCCCGCGGGATCGCGAGGTAGGACTCGGCCACCTCCACCCGGTTGTCCAGGTGCAGCAGGACGCGGTCACCGCGGTCGACGCCCAGCCCCTGCAGGTGGCCGGCGAGACGGGCGGTCGAGGCCGCGAGCGCGCCGTAGGTGATCGACCGCTCGTCGTCGACGAAGGCAGTGGTGTCCGGACGCAGGCGGGCGTGCGCGTCGAGCGTCTCCGACACCGTCCTGATCAGTTCCGTGTGCAGCACAGCGACCCCTCTCCGGTCAGTGGGTGGAGACCGTGGCCTGCTCGGAGCCCAGGCCGGTCTGGGAGCGGACCTGCAGCTCGTCGAAGGAGCGCGTGGCGCCGCGCTCGCTCGACAGCACCGACCCGAACCAGCAGGCGAGGAAGCCCACCGGGATGGCCACGAGGGTCGGGTACTCGATCGGGTAGGGCGCGGCGGCGGCGCCGCCGGGCCAGACCGACGGCCCGAGCACGATCAGCGCGATCGAGGTGACCAGTCCCGCGGTGATGCCCGCGATCGCCCCGGTCGTGGTGAAGCGGCGCCAGGTCAGGGCGAGCAGCAGGGCCGGGAAGTTGGCGCCGGCTGCGACCGAGAGGGCGAGACCCACGAGGAAGGCGACGTTGAAGTTCGGCCCGGCGACCAGCGTGATGACGATCGCGACCCCGCCGATCCCGGCGGCGGCGTACCGGGCGATGGCGGTCTCGTCCCCGGCCTCGCGGCCGCGGCGGACCACGTTGGTCCACAGGTCGTGGGCGACCGCACCGGACGCCGAGAGGACCAGCCCGGCGACCACGGCCAGGATCGTGGCGAACGCGACCGCCGAGACGAACGCGGTGAACAGGTCGCCGCCGACCGTGCCGGCCCCGCCGCCGAGGAACTCCGCCAGCAGCGGGGCGGCCAGGTTGCCGCTCTTGCCCACACCCTCGGCGGCCTCCGGCGGGAGGACCGCGCGGGCCCCGAAGCCGATGACCGCCGTCATGACGAAGAACGAGCCGATCAGGGCAGTGGCCCAGCCCGCAGAGGAGCGGGCCCGCTTGGCGTCGGGGACGGTGAAGAAGCGGATGAGGATGTGCGGCAGCGCGGCCGTGCCGATCGCGAAGGCGAGCGCGACGGAGACGGTGTCGAGGAACGAGCGCCCCGAGCCGCCGGGCATCAGGTAGGCGTCCCCGGCCGGGCTGTTCGCCGCCGCGGTCGTGAACAGCACCTCGAGGCTGAACCCGGTCTGCACCAGCACCCCGACGGTCAGCGCAAGGCCCGCGGACAACAGGAGGACGGCCTTGATGATCTGCACCCAGGTCGTGGCGAGCATCCCGCCGAACACGACGTAGCCGAGCATCGCGACGCCGGTCAGGACGACCGCGGGCACGAAGTCCAGCCCGGTCAGCGCGCGGATCAGCACACCGGCGCCGACCAGCTGCGCCACCAGGTAGATGACGGCGACCAGGACCGTCGATGCGGCGGTCGCTGCGCGGACGGGACGCTCGCGCAGGCGGAACGACAGGACGTCGGCGACGGTGTACCGGCCGGCGTTGCGCATCCGCTCCGCGAACAGCAGCAGGATGAGCACGAACGCCACCAGCGTGACCGACGGCATGATCCACCCGTCGAACCCGGACAGGTACATCAGCCCGGTGAAGCCGAGGAACGTGGCCGCGGACATCAGGTCACCCGCGATGGCCAGGCCGTTCTGCGGCCCGGAGATGCCCCGGCCGGCCGCGAAGAAGTCGGTGGCCGAGCTGGTGCGCCGCGACGCCCAGACGGTGACCAGCACCGTGACGCCCACGATCAGGGCGAAGGCGAGGAGCCGCGTCGTGTTCACGCCCGCACCGCCGCGAGCGCCAGGACCCGGTCCTCGAGACCGGAGAAGACCGTCGTCGACAGGCGCAGGTAGCGCCAGGTGAGGAACCAGGCCAGGACGAACTGGCTCAGGCCGAGCAGGAAACCCACCGTCATCCCGGCCACGACCACCGTGCCGGCGAAGGCCGGGGCGGCCCCGACCACCGCGAGGAACACGGCGAACCAGGTGAGGATCGCCGCGGCGGCGACGCGGACGAACCGTCCGCGCCGGGCGACCAGCGCCCGGAACTCCTCGGAGCGCTGCACCGCCGACCAGTCGATCGCAGGGCTGATTCGGCTCGTCATCGAGTTGCCTCTCGGTGCGCAGGGGGGCTACGAGCTAACGCTCGTTCGTAGCTGGGAAGCTAGCTAACGCTCATTCGTATGGCAAGGGTAGAGTCGCCGGCATGTCCCCGGTGCGTGCCGATCCAAGTCCTCCCGACGTCCGGGCCGGGGTCACGTCCGACGCCGTCCTGGACGCCGCACTCACCGTGTTCGCCGCCCGTGGCTACCACGGAACCGCCGTCAGCCAGATCGCCGCCGACCTGGGGATACGCACCTCGAGCCTGTACAACCACATGCGCTCCAAGCAGGAGCTGCTCGAGAAGATCGTCGAGCGCACGCTCGACGAGGTGCTCGCCGACTTCGAGGGTTCGGTGGCCGGCGTCACCGATCCCGTCCAGCGCCTGCGCCGCGCGGTCCGGATCTACGCGCTGCGCCACGCGACGCACCGCCGAGAGGCACTGGTCGTCAACCGCGACACCACGAACCTCCCGGAACCCGCGCTGACCCGGATGCGGGAGCGCCGCCGCGACCACGAGCGGGCCGTCCGGGCCGTGATCGGTGACGGCATCGCCGCCGGCGTGTTCCGCGTCGACTCCCCCGCCCTCGCGTCGTTCGCGATCCTGGAGATGTGCGTCAGCATCGCGCGCTGGTTCCGCGAGGACGGGTCCCGCACCGCCGAGCAGGTCGCCGACGAGTACACCGACTTCGCACTGCGGATCGTCGGTCACACGGAGATGGACGCCGATGACCAGGACCGGTGAACGCACCACGGTCACGAGCGCGGCCGTCCTCGACTCCGCTCTGACCCTGTTCGCCGAGCTCGGCTACCACGGCACCGCGCTGAGCCAGATCGCCGAGTCGCTCGAGGTCCGCACCCCCAGCCTGTACAACCACATGCGTGGCAAGCAGGGCCTCCTGCTCACCATCGTCCGGGGCACCGTCACGGGCGTGCTCGACGACTTCGCGGCGGCGACGGACGGCCTGACCGACCCCGGGGACAAGCTGCGTGCGGCAGTCCGCGCCTACGCGCTGCGCCACGCGTCGCACCGCCGCGAGGCGATCGTGGTCAACCGCGACACCTCCAGCCTGGACGAACCGCACCGCTCGGAGATGCAGGAACTCCGCCGCCGACACGACCACGCGCTGCGCGCGATCATCGAGGAGGGAGTGACCGCGGGACGGTTCTCGGTCGACTCTCCCGCTCTGGCCTCGTTCGCGATCCGGGAGATGTGCGTCAGCGTCGCCCGCTGGTTCCGGGACGACGGACCCCGCACGGCCGACCAGGTCGCAGATGAGTACACCGACTTCGCGATGCGCATCGTGGGCTCGAGGTGACCTGACCCGCCGCCGTCACGCTCGGTCCGCCCCGGTGACGTCGCGCACGAGGAGGGCCACCAGCGCGCCACCGGCCACGCGCCCCACATCGTCGAGCTTGCAGCGCTCCGACTCCGAGAACCGAACCACCACCCGGTAGTACCGCACCTCACCTGCACGAGCTCGCCGGCGTCCCGCAGCCAGGCCGATCCATCCAGGGCGACAGGCGACCATCGCGGCCGGATCGATGCGTGGTCACGCCAGACGCCGAGTCGTCCGCGACGACCACGCACCGCCCGCCTGCCCCATCGGGAACGCCCCCGTTCCCGCCCTTCCGAGCCAGAAGGCTGCCATCGGCATATCTCGCTGAACTGTGGTCACCTGCGCACCCCGACCGATACGGCCGACGAGTAACAGGCCAGCCCGCCGGCCCGATGTCCGGGCGAGACCGCTCCGGCACCGCGACCCGACTCCGCGCGCGTCGGCTGCAGCTGGGGTGGATGGGGGCGCGACGATGGGTTTCGGGTTCCGGGTCGGCGTGCCAGGACTGGGCATCCGCGTGTCGGCCCGCGGAGTCCGGGCCTCGGCCGGGCCGCGGATCGCGCGCGTCAGCGTCGGGTCCGGTGGCAACCGGGTCTCCAGCGGACTCGGCCCGTTGTTCGCCTCGACCTCGCTGAGCAGCGGCCGTCGCACGACCACCAGCCGCCGCAGCCCCCCCCCCCCCCCCCCCCCCCCCCCCCCCCGCACCCCCCGCACCCGATCCACCGGTCCCTCACCGGCGCAGCTCGACCGCGCCCGACGCGCCGCCGAACGCGCCCAGGCCGAGCCGAGCGCCACGCCCGCATCGCCGAGCTCCGCGAGCTGCGCCGCCGGTCCACCACCAGCGTGCACCTCCAGCAGTTCCCACCGCGCACGCACCCGACATCCCGCCACCCCCCCGCACTCACCCCGGCATGGGCCACCGCCGAGGCCGAGGCGTTCCACCTGCGCGGCATCGGCCGATTCTCCCGATCGGCCCGAGCTGCCGCACGCGCAGCCGCAGCCCAGGACGCCACGGCCTACCTCGCCACCGAGCAGACCCGTCTCACCCGCCTGCACCACGACCTGAGCCGCCAGGCCGCCACCTGGTGGCAGGCCGTGCTCGCCTCAAGACCCTCACCAAGCGCGACCGCACCCTGTGGTGGCTCACCGTCATGGGCTCCAACGTCCTCGCCACCGGCACCGAAGCCCTCGCCACCGCACCCGCCGTCGACGCCGTCGACCTGGCCGTCCTGAGCCGCATCCCCGACACCGGACGACTCGGCGTCGTCGCCCAAGGCCGCTGGACCCGCCACGCCCTCGCCGCCGCCACCCTGCGCACACCCGAGGACGCCCTGCGGTTCCTCGACCTCGGCGAGGACGTCACCTGCACCGCGAGGACCACCACCGCCCGCATCACCGCCATCGACACCGCGGCGAACCCGGGCCTGCAGGCACTGGTCGACACCGCGATCGACGACGGCCTCGACGACCACCACCCCGAGCCCGCACCCGAGCAGGCCGACCCCTACGCCATCGTCCCCTTCGCCGACTGGACCGCCCAACCCCCGCCACCACCACCGGCCCCGACGCAGGCACAACCCCTCACCCCCGGCCAGAACCTCGTGCTCCCCGACGACGCCGAGACCGACCTGACCCTCGACTTCCGCTTCGCCGGAGCCGACGCCGACCTCACCCTGCTCCTGCTCGCCACCGACGGGCGCGTCCGCAGCGACACCGACTTCGCCTTCTACAACCATCCCGTCACCGCCGGCGGCGCAGCCCGGCTCCTCGGCAAGACAGCAGCGAGGACGCACACCGTCGAACGCGCCTCGGTGCGCCTGGCCGCACTCCCCCACGACGTCCACCGCATCGCCGTCTCCATCAACATGGACGTCGACACCGGCCTGACCTGCGGAGCCCTCCACGACGCCGCACTGACCATCACCGGCCCCACCACCGCCTGGACCATCCCCACCCCGGCCGACCCCCAGATCCGCGCCATGGTCCTCGCCGAGCTCTACCGCCACACCCACGACACGCGACCGGTCTGGAAGCTCCGCGCCGTCGGCCAGGGCTGGGCCGACGGCCTCGCCGGACTCGCCCGCGCCCACGGCGTCGACATCACCTGAAAGCTGACCGCCTGACCACGGGTGGCAACAGATCGACCACGCTCCTGTCCCGTCGATCGGTGCGCCACGGATCAGTTGTCCCCATCGGTCGTTCCGTGGTCGACGCGCCCGGCCGGCCCATGCTCGACCACGCGACAGCCACGGTCCGACCGCCTCCGACCACGAGGTCGGACGTCGGGTTCCGGACCATCGAGCTAGATCGCCGCGCAGTGCGCGATCATCGCACCCGCTGGAGTCGATCATGAATTCGCACGACACGTGGTTCACGACCGAAGAGCTCGCGGACCTCCTCGGTGTCGATCCCTCGTCGGTGCGTCGGTGGCGCACCGCCACGCCACCGGAGGGGCCCCCGTTCGTCCGGGTCTCGGCGCGACACACCATCTACGCGAGGACGGATGTCGAGGCCTGGCTGGAGCAGCAGCGCAGCGATCCGGGCACCGCCGCGTGACCGTCCCCGGCGTCCCTCTCGGTGTTCTGCTGCACGGCGCGATCGAGGAACGACCCGACCGTCCGCTCCGGTTCCGCGCCCGGGTCCGGTGGACCGATCCCGCGTCGGGCAGGAGGCGGTCGAAGTCCGAGGCCTTCGCCGCCGAGGAGCTGGCCACCGCATGGGTCGATCAGATGCGACGCCTGGCACTGGGCGGCGTCCACCCGGGAACGGCCACCGTGACGCTCGCCGAGTACGGCGAGGCCGTCATGCCGCTTGCGCTGCGCGGTCTGGAGGCCAAGACGCTGGACCCCTACCTGTCGGGCTGGCGACGACGTGTCGTCCCGTCACTCGGTCATCTCACACCCCGGATGATCACCAACGGTGCTGTCGACCGCGCCGCGGGCGGCTGGATCGCCGACGAGTGCAGCCGCTCCACGATCAAGAACAGCCTCGCCGTCCTCGTCCGCGTCATGGAGCAGGCGGTGCGGGACGGCATCGTTGATCGGAACCCGGCCCGCATCACCGGGTGGCAGCACCAGTTCCGTGCAGCCGAGGACGAACTCGACGATCCCCGCTCACTCGCGTTGCCCGACTGGGACACGCTGATCCGGCTGGCCGACGCACTCGTGGCGAGATCGGCCGACCAGCACGGCGGTTGGGGCGACGTCACCGTCTTCGCCGCCTGCACCGCCGCGCGAATCGGAGAGGTCTCCGGGTGCCGCGTCGGCGACATCGACACCCGGACCTGGGTGTGGACCGTCCGACGCCAGACCACACCCTCACCCGGCGGGCTCGTCGACAAGGGCACCAAGGGCAAACGCGCGCGGGTCGTGCCGCTGATCGCCGACGTCCGCGAGCTCGTCGCGCGCCGGATCGCCACCGCAGACGGACGGCCCGACGCCCGTCTCTTCACCGGACCACGGGGCGGGCGCATCACCACCGCCGTCCTCCGCGACGCCACACACTGGGACGAGGTCGTGAGCTCGCTCGGCCTGGAGCACCTCCGGCGCCACGCCCTGCGCCACACCGGGCTCACGTGGATGGCCGACGCAGGAGTGCCCGTGCACGTCCTGCGCGTCATCGCCGGACACGGATCGCTGACGACGACGCAGTGCTACCTGCATCCTGACCGCCGCACCATCACCGACGCCGGAGAGGCGCTCACCGCCTACCTCCGCACGCCGCGGTCCCCGAGCGGTCCCCAGCCCGAGGCGATGTAGATCATGAAGATGCGGACCGCCGCCGGACGAGCACCGAAGACCGCGCACGAAACAGCAGGTGGAACAACGAAACGGGCGGTTCGCCACGAAGGAGAACCGCCCGTTTCGACCGTCGGGACGACAGGATTTGAACCTGCGACCCCTTGACCCCCAGTCAAGTGCGCTACCAAGCTGCGCCACGTCCCGGCCGCCCCCGAAGAGGCTCGATCAGCCTACCCCACCCCCGACCGCCGCCCTCGCTCGCCCTGCTGGGCCCGGGAAGCGGTGGCCGGGGACCCACTACTTGCGCGGACGCTTCTCGCGCACCCGGATCGACATCCGGATCGGCGAGCCGGTGAACCCGAACTCCTCGCGCAGCCGCCGCTCCAGGAACCGCCGGTAGCCCGCCTCGAGGAACCCGCTGGTGAACAGCACGAACGTCGGCGGGCGGGTGGCGGCCTGCGTGGCGAACAGGATCTTGGGCTGCTTGCCGGAGCGGACCGGCGGCGGAGTGGCGTTGACGACCTCGGACAGCCAGCCGTTGAGCCGTCCGGTCGGCACCCGCCGGTCCCACGACGCCAGCGCGGTGCGCAGCGCGGGTGCGACCTTGACGACCGACCGGCCCGTCAGCGCCGAGATGTTGACGCGCTCGGCCCAGCGCACGCGCACCAGGTCGCGCTCGAGCTCGCGCTTCATGGCGAGGCGGCGGTCCTCGTCGACGAGGTCCCACTTGTTGAACACCAGCACCAGTGCGCGCCCGGCCTCCTCGACCATCGTGATCACGCGCTGGTCCTGCTCGGCGATCGGCTCGCCCGCGTCGATGAGGACGACGGCCACCTCCGCCGCCTCGATCGCGGCCTTCGTGCGCAGGCTGGCGTAGTACTCCATGCCGCTCGCGGTGTTGACGCGCTTGCGCAGGCCCGCGGTGTCGACGAACCGCCACACCTCGCCGTCGAGCTCCACCAGGGAGTCGACGGGGTCGACGGTGGTGCCGGCGACGTCGTGCACCACCGAGCGCACCTCCCCCGAGACGCGGTTGAGCAGGCTCGACTTGCCGACGTTCGGCTTGCCCACCAGCGCCACGCGGCGCGGCCCGCCCGCGGTGCCCAGCCCGAGGTCGCGCGGGCTCTCCGGGAGGATCTCCAGGATGGCGTCGAGCAGGTCGCCCGAGCCGCGACCGTGCAGGCCCGACACCGGGTAGGGCTCGCCCAGGCCGAGGCGCCACAGGGCCGCGATGTCGGAGGTGAGCCGGTCGTCGTCGACCTTCGTGGCGCACAGCATCACCGGCACGTCGCCGCGGCGCAGCACCCGCGCGACGGCCTCGTCGGTGGTGGTCGCCCCCACCGAGGCGTCGACGACGAGCAGCACGGCGTCGGCCGTCTGCATCGCCATCTCCGCCTGCGCCGCCACCGAGGCCTGCAGCCCCTTGGCATCGGGCTCCCAGCCGCCGGTGTCGACGAGGGTGAAGCGGCGGCCGTTCCACAGCGCGTCGTAGGCGATCCGGTCGCGCGTGACGCCCGGGATGTCCTGCACGACGGCCTCGCGACGGCCCAGCAGGCGGTTGACCAGCGTCGACTTGCCGACGTTGGGGCGCCCGACCACGGCCAGCACCGGTGCCGGGACCAACCCCTCGGACTCGCCGTCGGCACCGTCGGCCAGATCGGCGTCGGTGAACTCGGACGGGTCCAGGCCCAACCGGCCCATCTCCGAGATGGTGTCGTCGTCGTACTCGCTCATGTCCTGCTCCGTAACGCATCGAGTTCTCGGACCATCCCGGCCAGCTCGGCCCGGACGGTCTCGGTGGCGGCGGCGAGTCCTGCTCGCCCACCACCTGCGGGGAGGTCCAGCGGTGGACCGAACAGCACGTCCACGCGCGGCCGGTGGCGGCGCCGCTCGCCCGGGCGGCGCCGGGTGCCCCGGCACACGACCGGGACGACGACCGCGCCCGCGGTCCGCGCGAGCCAGGCCGCGCCGTGCTGCGCGGCGGCCATGTCGCCGTCGCCGCGCGTGCCCTCGGGGAACACCCCGACGAGCCCGCCCTCGCGCAGCACCGCCAGCGCGGCCGTGAGCGGGCGGCGGTCGGGCGCCCCGCGGCGCACGCCCACCTGCCCGATCCGCGGCAGTGCCCGGCCCAGTGGGCCGTCGAACATCTCCTGCTTGACCAGGAACACCGCGCGGCGCCCGACCAGTCCGAACAGCAGCGGCCCGTCGACGAACGCGCTGTGGTTGGCGACGAGCACCACCGGGCCGGTGGCCGGCAACCGCTCACCGTGCTGCACGTGCACCCGGTAGAACGGCGTGAACAACCAGGTGCCGACCCACCGGGCCAGGTCGTGCAGCCAGGGCCACGCCCCCGGCGGGAGCTGCGTGCCCGGGACCTGCGCGCCGGTCACCGCACCAGGCCCCGCTCCCCCACCAGCCTGCGCAGCTCGTCGAGCACGGCGTCCACGCTCAGGTGGTCGGTGTCCAGGACGACGGCGTCGGCGGCGGCGGTCAGGGGCGAGGTGGTGCGGGTGGTGTCGAGGTGGTCGCGGCGGCGCACCGAGGCGAGCACCGTGGCCGCGTCGGCCCCGCGCCCGGCCTTGCGGTCCTGCGCGCCGCGCCGCGCCGCCCGGATCTCGTCGGAGGCGGTGAGGTAGACCTTGAGCGCCGCGTCCGGCGCCACGACGGTGCCGATGTCACGCCCTTCGACGACCATCCCGCCGTCGGCCTCGACGGCGTCGGCGATCAGCTCGCGCTGCCGCGCGACGACGAGCTCGCGCACCTCCGGGTGCGCCGACACCGCGCTGACCAGCCCGGTGACCGCCGCGCCCCGGATCTCGGCCTCGACGTCCTCACCGGAGAGCAGGATCCTGGGCGCCGACGGGTCGGTGCCCGACTCGATCTCCGCGCCCGCCGCGGCGGCGACGACCTCGGATGCCGGACTGTCGGCGTCGAGCCCCGCGCGCAGCACCGCGAGGGTGGCGGCGCGGTACATGGCGCCGGTGTCGAGGTAGGGAACCGAGCACTCGCGGGCCAGCCGGCGCGAGACGGTGGACTTGCCGGTGCCCGAGGGCCCGTCCATCGCGACGACCCCGTGCAGCCTGCCCACCACGTTCCCCGACCTCCCGGGCCCCGCGGCCCCCTTCGCTGACGGGCCCGTTCTCGGTGATCCGGACCAGCTGTCCATCATGCCCCGGAGCCGCGCGGCGGCCCCGGGCGGGCTACAGACCGACCTCGCTGTAGAGGTCGCCGACCTCGCGGCGGGTGAGCGCGCGGAACCGCCCGGGCCGCTGGTCGCCCAGCTGAACCGGGCCGACGGACGTGCGCACCAGGCGCTGCACCGGGAACCCGACCTCCTCGAGCAGGCGCCGCACCACGTGCTTGCGCCCCTCGTGGATCTTCAGCTCCACCATGGACCGGCCCGGGGTGGAGTCGACGAGCTTGAACGAGTCGACCACGACCGGCCCGTCCTCCAGGTCGACGCCCGAGCGCAGCCGCTTGCCCAGGTCGCGCGGGACCTGCCCCATCACCTCGGCGACGTAGGTCTTCTCGACCTCGTAGGAGGGGTGCATCAGGCGGTGGCCGAGGTCGCCGTCGTTCATGAGCAGCAGCAGGCCCTCGGTCTCGGCGTCGAGCCGGCCGACGTGGAACAGGCGGTTGCGCGGTTCGCCGGTGAAGTGCTCGGCCATGATGCCGCGCTCGACGATCAGGTCGCCGACGCTGGGCCGGCCGAGGTCGTCCGACATCGAGGAGAGCAGCCCGCGCGGCTTGTTCAGCGCGAGGTACACCATGTCCTCGTTGAGCACGATCCGCGAGCCGTCGACGTGCACGACCGCGGTGGCCGGGTCGATCCGCCTGCCCATCTCGCGGACGGTCTTGCCGTCGACGCTGACGCGGCCCTGCGCGATCATCTCCTCCGACGCGCGCCGCGACGCCACACCGGCCTGGGCCAGCACCTTCTGCAGTCGTACGCCGTCACGGTCTTCGCTGGGGTTCACGGTCCTACTTCACATGTCGTCGATCGAGTCCACATCGGGCAGCAGCGGGGCGAGCGGGGGCAGATCCTCCACCGAGGACAGCCCCAGCCGCTCCAGGAACAGCTCGGTGGTGCGGAACAGGGTGCCCTGCGTCGCGCCGTCGATGCCGGCCTCCTGCACCAGCCCGCGACTCACCAGGGTACGCAGCACCCCGTCGCAGTTCACGCCGCGCACCGCCGAGACGCGCGCCCGGGTCACCGGCTGCCGGTAGGCGATCACCGCGAGGGTCTCCAGCGCGGCGCGGGTGAGCTTCGCGCGCTGCCCGTCGAGCAGCAGCCGCTCGACGTAGGGGGCGTAGGCGTCGCGGGTGTAGAAGCGCCAACCGCCACCGACGTGGCGCAGGTCGATGCCGCGCCGCGCGTCGGCGTAGCCACGGGCCAGGCGCACCAGCGCCTCGGTCACTCGCACGACCGGCAGCCCCAGCGCCAGGGCCAGCGACTCGGCCTCCGTCGGGGCGTCGACGACGAGCAGCAGCGCCTCCAGCGCCGAGTCGAGCTCGTCGTCGTCGACGAGGACGAGCTCCCCGGCCTCCCCCGACCCGGCCTCCTGGGCGGCGTCCGGGTCCGTCACGGCGTCCACCGCACCGTCAGCTCCCCGAACGGCTCGGGCTGGTCCAGCTCGACGCAGGCCCCGCGGAACAGGTCGAGCACGGCCAGGAACCGGGCGACGACCTCGATCGGCGCCACGCAGTCGGCCGTGAGCACCGCGAACGTGGCGACGCCCAGCTCGGCCAGCCGCGCGCGCAGCAGCTCGGCGTGCTCGGACACCGACACCTCGTGCAGGTGCAGGTGGCCCAGCCCCGGCCCCTCCGGCGGCGGCTTGGGCCGGAACACGCTGGCGGCGAGGTCGGCGAACGTCGCCGCGTCGACGCCGAGCAGCACCTCGGGCAGCAGCACCGCGAACCGCTCCTCGAGCGCCACCGACCGCGGGAACCGCCGCGCCGCGCCCTGCTCCAGCTCGACGAACAGCGAGGCCACCGCCTTGTACGCCCGGTACTGCAGCAGCCGCGCGAACAGCAGGTCGCGCGCCTCCAGCAGCGCCAGGTCCTCGGCGTCCTCGACCTCGGCGTCGGGCAGCAGCCGCGCCGCCTTGAGGTCGAGCAGCGTGGCCGCGATGACGAGGAACTCGGTGGTCTCGTCGAGGTCGGCGTCGTCGCCCAGGAACTTCAGGTGGGCGATGAAGTCGTCGGTGACGCGGTGCAGCGCCATCTCGGTGATGTCGAGCTCGTGCTTGCCGATCAGCTGCAGCAGCAGGTCGAACGGGCCCTCGAAGTTGTGCAGGCGGACGGTGAACCGCTGCGGACCCGACGGCGCCGCATCGTCGCTGACCAGGGTCATTCGCCCCGACCTCGCTCCGCTCGACGGGGCGAGCGACGCCGGTCGCTGCGTCCGATGGGCGAGCTCGCACGCTCGCTCACCGGGCGATGACCTCGCGCGCCAGCATCCGGTACGCCTCGGCGCCGTTGGAGTGCGGCGCCCACGTCGTGATGGGCTCCCCGGCGACCGTGGTCTCCGGGAACCGGACGGTGCGGTTGATCACCGCCTCGAACACGAGCCCGCCGAACGCCTCCACCACCCGCTGGCGCACCTCGCGGGTGTGCAGCGTGCGCGGGTCGAACATCGTGGCCAGTATCCCGAGGATCTTCAGCTCGGGGTTGAGGCGGTCCTGCACCTTCTCGATGGTGTCCATGAGCAGCGCGACGCCGCGCAGCGAGAAGAACTCGCACGCCAGCGGGATGAGGATCTCGTCGGCGCAGGCCAGGGCGTTGATCGTGAGCAGTCCGAGAGAGGGCTGGCAGTCGATGAGGACGACGTCGTAGCGGTCGAGCACCGGCTTGATGGCCCGGCCCAGCGCCTGTTCGCGCCCGACCTCGGTGACGAGCTGCACCTCGGCCGCCGACAGGTCGATGTTGCTGGGCAGCAGGTCCAGCCCCTCGACGCCGGTCTGCTTGATGACGTCCTCGACCTCGACGCCGCGCTCCATCAGCAGGTTGTAGACGGTCGTGTCGAGCTCGTGGGCCTGCACGCCGAGGCCGATCGACAGCGCGCCCTGGGGGTCGAAGTCGACGAGCAGCACCTTGCGTCCGTACTCGGCGAGCGCGGCGCCCAGGTTGATCGTCGACGTCGTCTTGCCGACGCCGCCCTTCTGGTTGGCCACGGCGATGATCCGCGCCGGGCCGTGCTGGGTCAGCGGGGCCGGTTCGGGTGCGTTCACGCGAGGTACCTCCCCCGGGTCGAGCGGCTCCTGCTGCGGATCCGGCTCGTCCTCGTAGTGCGGCTCCGGGCCGGGGACGAAGGGCCGCGGCGTGTCCATGCGGGCTCCGCTCTGTGACGGGGCGGCCCGTGGGGGCCGTTCCGCGCAGACTAGGAGGCGCCGACGACGACCGGCAACGCGCCCCGCCGTGTCACCGCCGTCTTTCGGCTGTACAGAGCCGACGGGCGACCGACGTTGCCGGGCGCTGCCCGTCCGGCGCCGGGTGGGTGTCGCGCAGGTCACCCCGGCTGCCCCGGGGGATGTGACCGGTCGTGGCGGGTACCCGGGTGGCGGTCAGCGGCGCGCCGACGCCGCCGCGGCCAGGACCGCCCGACGACGGCCGCGTGTCCGCCCGGGGCCGAGAGGAGCACGATGACCCGCACCGCCGTTTTCGACCCCCGCTCGGCGACCGCCAGCTCCCAGCACCGCGAGGTCTACGGCCGCTACCAGCGGATCTACACGGTCGTCGAGTTCGCCGCCGCCCTGGCGTTCGTGGTCGGCAGTGTGCTGTTCTTCTTCCCGTCCCAGCAGACCCCGGGCACGTGGTTCTTCCTCGTCGGGTCGGTCCTGTTCGCCGCCCGCCCCACGGTCCGGGTGCTGCGCGACTACCACCTGGCCCGCATCCCGCTGCCCGGCGACGCCACCTCGTAGGCGGCCGGCGCTCACGCCAGTGCGCGGGGGTGGCTGGTCGCGTAGACCTCGCGCAGGGCGTCGACGGTGACGTGGGTGTAGATCTGCGTCGTCGTCACCGACGCGTGGCCCAGCAGCTCCTGCACGGTGCGGACGTCGGCGCCCCCGGCGAGCAGGTGCGTGGCGAAGCAGTGCCGCAGGGTGTGCGGGGAGACGTCGGCCGTCAGCCCCGCCACCTCGGCGGCGCCGCGCAGCGCGTGCCAGGCGCTCTGCCGCGACAGCCGGGCCCCCCGGGCGTTGAGGAACAGCGCGGACGTGCCGCGGCCCTTCTCGGCCAGCGCCGGGCGCGCCCGCACCCGGTAGGCGTCGACGGCGGCCAGCGCGGGCCGCCCGACCGGCACGATCCGCTGCTTGCCGCCCTTGCCCCGCAGCAGGACCGTGCGCCCCTCGACGTCGAGGTCGTCGCGGTCGACGCCGACGGCCTCGGAGATCCGGGCGCCGGTGGAGTACAGGAGCTCCAGCAGGGCGCGGTCGCGCAGCGCGACCGGGCCGTCGCCGATGCAGCCCGCGAGCAGCTGGTCGACCTCGTCGACGCCCAGCGCGCGCGGCAGCGTCGAGGGCAGCGCGGGCGGGGTGACGGCGCGGGCGACGTCCTCGGGCACCAGCCCGTCGCGCGCGGCGAACCTGTGCAGCCCCCGCACGGCGGCCAGCGCCCGCCCCGCCGACGACGCCGCCAGCGGGCTCGGGCCGCTGCGCAGGGCCACCACGAACGCGCTGACGTCGGCCTCGCGCACGGCGGCGAGGTCCTCGGTCCCGAGGCCGGCGAGGTGCGCGGTGTAGCGCCGCAGGTCGGCCGTGTAGGACGCCACGGTGTTGGCCGCGCTCCCCCGCTCCACCGTCAGGTGGTGCAGGAACGCCTCCACCGCCGCACCGACCGCCACGCCCACCGCGCCATCATGCCGCTACCCGCCGTCCGTCCCGGTCCGCGCGGCCTGCGTGTCACGAGGCGGGATGGCCCGCGCGGAAGCGCGCGGCACCCGCCGGGAGCCGGGTGCGCGTCG
Source organism: Pseudonocardia oceani (assembly GCF_019263585.2). Lineage (GTDB taxonomy): Bacteria > Actinomycetota > Actinomycetes > Mycobacteriales > Pseudonocardiaceae > Pseudonocardia > Pseudonocardia oceani. Next base: position 5,788,567 of record NZ_JADQDF010000001.1, on the reverse strand, counting down.
AGCCGTCGGCAGTGGTGTCAGGCCAGCGCCGGGATGACCTCGCGCTCGAACAGCTCGATCCCCGACCGGTCGTAGGCGGCCTCGGCGAAGTTGAGGATCGCGTAGGTCATGCCGGCCTCCTTGAGTGCCGTCAGGTTCTCGATGATCTGGTCGGGCGTGCCGCACGCGGGTAGCCCGCGCACCGCGCCGAGGGAGCCCTCGGCCTTCTCCTCGCCGACGTGGGGCAGCATCCGCGCCTTGGCGTCCTGCATCCGCTGCTCGACCTCGGCCTGGTCCTTGCCGATGGCCACGTTGTAGTTGGCCGAGCGGACGATGGCGTCGAAGTCGGTGCCGACGGTCTCGCAGTGGCCCTTGAGCAGGTCGGACTTGCGCGTGAAGCCCTCGAGCGTGCCGTCGAAGTTGGTGTACCGCGCGTACTTCGCGGCGATCTTGAGCGTCACCTTCTCGCCGCCGCCCGCGATCCAGATCGGGATGCCGCCCTCCTGCAGCGGCCGGGGCTCCACGATGGCGCCGTCGACCTGGTAGTGCCTGCCGTCGAGCGTGGCCGACCCGGTCTCCCAGGCCTGCTTCATGATCTGCACGCCCTCGTCGAGCATCTGCAGCCGCTCGGGGCCCGACGGGAAGCCGTAGCCGTAGGCGCGCCACTCGTGCTCGTACCAGCCCGCGCCGATGCCCATCTCGATGCGGCCGCCGGAGATGATGTCGGCGGTGGCCGCGACCTTCGCCAGGTAGGCGGGGTTGCGGTAGCCCATGCTCGTGCACATCTGGCCCAGCCGGACCCGCTCGGTGACGGCGCCGAACGCCGACATCAGCGACCACGCCTCGTGCGTGGCCTGGTCGGTGGGGGTGGGCACGGTGTGGAAGTGGTCGTAGACCCACACCGACTCCCACGGGCCCGCGTCGGCGTGCTGCACGAGCCCCTTCATCGTGGACCACTGGTCCTTCGGGTCGATGCCGACGAGGTCGTGTCGCCAGCCCTGGGGAACGAACAGTCCGAATCGCATACCGGTCACGATCGCCGAGCCTAGAGCGTCCGGGCCGGTACCGTCGCGGGTGTGAGCACGCCCGAACCCCGGCGCATCCGCGTCGGTCACGCCGAGCGCGAGTGGGCGGTCACCGAGCTCGGCGAGCACCTCGCCGCGGGCAGGCTCGATCCCGACGAGTACGCCGAGCGCGCCGCCGCCGCGTACTCCGCCCGCACCGACGACGAGCTCGACGCCCTGTTCGCCGACCTGCCCCGGCCCCCCGCCGCCGTGGCCCCGGCGTCCTATCCCTCGCCCTACCCGGTAGACCGCCCATCCGACGCCCCCTACGGCGTCGACCACCGCACCGGCCTGCCGTTCTCCGACCGCAACAAGGTCGTCGCCGGCGTCCTGCAGCTGGTCCTGCCGTTCGGCGTCGGCCGCTTCTACAGCGGCCACCACGGCATCGGCGTGGCCCAGCTGCTGCTGTCGGTGTTCGGCATCGGGATCCTGTGGGCCTGGATCGACGGCATCGTGCTGCTCGCCGGGCACCCGACCGACCCTCACGGCCGGCCGCTGCGCACCTGATGCCCTCCCGTCAGGCCTTCCGGGCGGCGAACCGCGTCGGCCGGTCGGTCCACGGGGCGTCCGCGGGACGCGCGGCCGTCGGTGCCGCGGCCAGAACGTGCGCCGCGAGGACCGCCGCCACCGTGACGGCGTTGACGATCGTGCCCGCGAGCACCATCCGCACCGCCACCGGCATCGACACCCAGCGTGTCGTCAGGTCGGACTCCTCGTCGTCGCCCAGGTCGGGACGGCCGACCTCGGTGACGCCGCGGGCCAGGTAGACGCGCACCGACTCGTCGGAGAAGCCGGGCGAGGGCACGACGTCGATGAGCACCGACCACTCCGCGGCCGCGAGCCCGGACTCCTCGGCCAGCTCGCGCTGCGCGGTGAGCAGCGGGTCCTCGCCCTGCACGTCGAGCAGGCCCGCCGGCAGCTCCCACAGCCGGCGCCCGACCGCGTGCCGGTACTGGTGGATCATCATCAGCCGGTCGTCGGCGTCGAGCGCCGCGACCGCCACGGCACCCGGGTGCTCCAGGATCTCGCGTGTGGCCACCCGCCCGCCGGGCATGACGACGCGGTCCGAGCGCAGCGCCATGACGCGCCCCGCGTAGACGTCCTCGGTGCTCTCGACCGGGAAGTCGTGACGACTCACGCGCCCGCCCCGTTCACCGAGACCGACTCGCGCGCCGGCTCGTCGAAGGGCAGCAGGCCCTCCCCGCGGTAGCGCAGCGCCGCCTTGACGAACGCGGCGAACAGCGGGTGCGGCCGGGTGGGGCGGCTCTTGAGCTCGGGGTGGGCCTGCGTGCCGACGTAGAACGGGTGCGTCGACGCCGAGAGCTCGACGAACTCCACGAGCTTCCCGTCGGGCGAGGTGCCGCCGAACACCAGGCCGACCTCCTCGAGCCGGGACCGGTAGGAGTTGTTGACCTCGTAGCGGTGCCGGTGGCGCTCGGTGACCTCGCGGTCGCCGTAGGCCGCGGCGACGACGGTGCCCGCGCCGAGCGTCGCCGGGTAGGACCCCAGCCGCATGGTGCCGCCCATGTCGCGGTCGCCGGCGACGACGTCGCGCTGGTCGGCCATCGTGGAGATCACCGGGTGCGGGGTGCGCTCGTCGAACTCGGTGGAGTTGGCGTCGGCCAGCCCGGCGAGGCTGCGCGCGGCCTCGATCACCATGCACTGCAGGCCCAGGCACAGGCCCAGCGCCGGGAGGCCGCGCGTGCGGGCGTGGGTGAGCGCGCCCAGCTTGCCCTCGATCCCGCGGACGCCGAACCCGCCCGGGATCAGCACGCCGTCCATGCCCTCGAGCGCGGCGGCGGCCCCGGCCGGGGTGCGGCACTCGTCGGACTGCACCCAGACGATCTCCACGCGCGCCTTGTGCGCGAACCCGCCCGCGCGCAGCGCCTCGGTGACCGAGAGGTAGGCGTCGGGCAGGTCGACGTACTTGCCGACGAGCGCGATCCGCGCGGTCTCGTCGGGGTGGTGGACGCGGTCGAGCAGGTCGCCCCACACCGTCCAGTCGACGTCGCGGAAGGGCAGCGACAGCCGCCGCACCACGTAGGCGTCGAGGCCCTCGCCGTGCAGCACCTTGGGGATGTCGTAGATCGACGGGGCGTCCGCGCAGGCCGCGACGCCGTCGAGCTCGACGTCGCACATCAGCGAGATCTTGCGCTTCATGCCCTCGGGGATCTCGCGGTCGGCGCGCAGCACCAGCGCGTCGGGCTGGATGCCGATGTTGCGCAGCGACGCCACCGAGTGCTGCGTCGGCTTCGTCTTGAGCTCTCCCGACGGCGCGAGGTAGGGCACCAGCGAGACGTGCAGGAAGAAGCAGTTGTCGCGGCCGACCTCGTGGCGGACCTGGCGGACGGCCTCCAGGAAGGGCAGCGACTCGATGTCGCCGACCGTGCCGCCCACCTCGGTGATGACGACGTCGGGCGCGAGCCCGTCCTCGTCGGGCCCCAACGAATCGGGCTGGGCCATCGCGAGGATGCGGTCCTTGATCTCGTTCGTGATGTGCGGGATGACCTGCACGGTGTCGCCCAGGTACTCGCCGCGGCGCTCCTTGGCGATCACCGTGGAGTAGACCTGGCCCGTGGTCACGTTGGCCCGCCCGTGCAGGTTCCGGTCGAGGAACCGCTCGTAGTGGCCGACGTCGAGGTCGGTCTCCGCCCCGTCCTCGGTGACGAACACCTCGCCGTGCTGGAACGGGTTCATCGTGCCCGGGTCCACGTTGAGGTACGGGTCGAGCTTCTGCATGATCACCCGCAACCCGCGGGCGGTGAGGAGCTGGCCGAGGCTCGAAGCCGTCAGACCCTTGCCCAGCGAGGACGCGACCCCACCGGTGACGAACAGATGACGCGTCGCACGAGGCTGCACGGGTTTTCAGGTTACAGCGGTTCCCCCGCGACCGATCGGCGGGGCGCCCGGCTCACCCGAACGCGGCGCACCCCGTCCCCCGCTCCCCCGTCGCGACCGTCCTCAGGCGACCGGAGCGGCCCCGTCCGCGGCCGTCGCGGCCGACCCGTAGCGCCCGGCGCGCCCGTCCATCTGCTCGCGCAGGGCCAGCACCGTCGACACCTGCCCGGTGCCCGACTGCACGTCGTCGACGGTGGAGAGCGCGGCGGTCACGGTGGAGTCCGCGCGGGCCACTCCGACGGCGCCGGTGGCCTCGGCCGAGCCCGTGGTGCCGGCCAGCACAGCACCTGCGCCGCGCCGGTCGAGCTCCGCGGCCAGGCGGGCGACGACGGCGGCCGCGTCGGCGGCGTCGATGCCGGTCAGGGCCCCGCCGGTGAGCACGACGACGAGCGAGGCGGGCGCCGGGACGTCGCCTGCGGCCACGAAGCCCGCCGTGGTGAGGCCGGTGAGGACCGCGGCCGGGTCGCCGCCCTCCAGCAGCGCGCCGCCGAGCAGGCCGCCGAGCAGGCTGCCGGTGTCGGACGCGGCGGGGAGCTGGGCCCCGGTCGGGAGCAGGCCCGCGGTCAGCTCGCGGAGCTGGTCGGCGCGGGCCGGGTCGCCGACGGCGTCGGTGAGCGCGACCTCCCCGCTCACGGTCGCACCGGACTGCCCGAGCAGCGCGACGAGCCCGTCGCGCGACGCCGGGTCGGCACCCGCGGTGACGAGCGCGACGGCCTGCCCGTCGAGCAGGCCGCGGACGGCGGCGGGGCCGACGCGGCGGGCGAACTCGTCGGAGGCGCGGGCGGCGGCGGCGAGGTCGTCCCGCTCGGTCGTGAGCGTCTGCACCCGGGTGCCGAGATCGTCGCGCTGGGCGGAGACGGCCGACAGCAGGCGGTCGGAGACCCCGCTCGCCCCCAGGACGACACCCAGGGCCAGCGCGAGGAACACCGCGGCGATCGAGACCACGTGGTAGCGCAGGGAGATCATCCGAACCAGCCCCGGACGGTGCCGACGAGGCCGTTCCAGGCCTGGACGATCGCGTCGAGCACCGCGTCCCCCGCGTCGGAGACCAGGAGCGCGGCCACGACGGCCACCACCGCCGCGGCGATCATCAGCACGATCGCGCCGAGCGAGACGCGGCTGCGGTAGAGCGCCGCGATCACCCGCCCGTCGACCAGGATCCCGCCGAGCTGCAGGCGGGTGAGGAACGTGGAGGCGTTGCTGCCCGAACGACCGCGGTCGAGGAACTCCGCCATGCTCGCCGACAGCCCGACGGTGACCACCATCGACGCCCCGTGGTGCGCGGCCAGCAGCAGTGCGAGGTCCTCGGGGTTGCCCGAGCTGGGGAACGTGACGGCGCCGGTGCCGAGGTCCTGCACGCGGTGCAGGCCGGGGGCCTGGCCGTCGGAGAAGGCGGGGACGACGACGTCGGCGCCGCTGGTGAGCGCCTCGTTCGACACCTCGCCGGGGTTGCCGACGATGAGCGCGGGCGAGTGCCCGGCGGCGAGCAGCGCGTCGGCGCCCGCCCCGACGCCGACGAGCACGGGCCGGTACTCGCGGATGTAGTTGCGCAGCTTCGCGAGGTCGGCGACGTGGTCGTACCCGGCGGCGACGACGAGCACCTGCCGCCCGGCCAGCTCGACGTCGACCTCGGGCACCCCGGCGCCGTCGAGCAGCAGCGCGCGCTCGCGGCGCATGAACTCGATGGTGTTGGCGGCGAACGCCTCGAGCTGGTGGGTCAGCCCGGACCGGGCCTCGACCAGCGCGTCGGCCACCGAGTCGGCGTCCTGCTCGACGCCCTCGCCGACCTGCATCTCACCCAGGTAGAGCACGCCGTCGAGCAGGCGCAGCTTGCTGCCGTCGCGCACGGCGTGCAGCACCGCGTCGCCGACGGAGTCCACCAGCGGGATCCCGGCGGCGACCAGCACCTCGGGCCCGAGGTTGGGGAAGCGCCCCGAGATCGACGGCGAGGCGTTGACGACGGCGGCGACGTCGGCGGCCACCAGCGCGTCGGCGGTGGCCCGGTCGAGGTCGATCTGGTCGAGCACCGCGATCTCCCCCGCCTTCACCCGGCGCAGGAGGGCGTCGGTGCGGCGGTCGACGCGGGCGATCCCGGAGATCCCGGGCAGCTCGGGGCGAGTGCGGTGCAGCAGGCCGGACAACTTCATGCACGCACTGTGACACCGGGTGGACCGAGGGCCAGGAAGGCACGCCGGACCGTCACCCCAGCGTCACCGTGTCCGTGTGACGGCCCCCTTGCGCGCGGCGCCGCGCTTCGCCGTCGGCGCGCGGTCGGCCTCGCGGTGCGCGCGGGCCGCGCCGAGCAGCTCCTCGGCGTGGGCGCGACCGGTGTCGGTGTCGTCGAGCCCGGCGAGCATCCGGGCCAGCTCGACGATCCGGTCGCCCTCGGCCAGGGTGCGCACGCGGCTGCGCGCCCGGTCGGAGCCCGCACCGGTGGGCACCGACTTGTCGACGACGAGGTGCCGGTCGGCGTAGGCGGCCACCTGCGGCAGGTGCGTCACCACGATCACCTGGTGGCGCGCGGCGAGCCGGGCCAGGCGCCGCCCGATCTCCACCGCGGCACGGCCGCCGACGCCGGCGTCGACCTCGTCGAACACCATCGTCGGCACCGGGTCGGCCCCGGCCAGCGCCACCTCCAGCGCGAGCATCACCCGCGACAGCTCGCCGCCGGACGCGCCCTTGTGCAGCGGCTGCGGCGTGGCCCCGCCGTGCGCCACGAGCCGCAGCTCCACGTCGTCGACGCCGGTGGTGCCGGCGGTCAGCCGCAGCCCGCCGACCGTGAGCGCGTCGGGGGCGTCGGGCCCGGCCGGGCGCGGGCGCACGTCGACCAGCAGCCGGGCGTCGGCCATGGCGAGCCCGCCCAGCTCGGCGGTGGTGCCGGCGGCCAGGCGCTCCGCCGCCTCGACCCGCGCGGCCGTGACCTCCTCTGCGTGCCCGGCCAGCTCCTCGGCGAGCGCGTCGCGGCGCTCGGCGAGCAGGCCGAGCGTCTCCTCGGAGGTGTCGAGCCCGTCGAGGCGCCCGCGGGCCTCCTCGGCCCAGGCCAGGACCCCGTCGACATCGGCGGCGTACTTGCGGGTGAGCGCCTTGAGCTCGGCCTGGCGCGACAGCACCGCCGCCAGCCGCTCGGGGTCGGCGTCGAGCCGGCCCAGGTAGTCGGTGAGCTCGGCCCCGACGTCACCGAGCAGGGCCAGCACCTCCCCCAGGCGGGCGTCGAGCGCGGCGAGCTCGTCGTCGCCGGAGCCGGCGAGCCGGTGGCGGGCGTCGCCGATCAGCGCGAGCGCCGCGGGCGCGTCGGGATCGCCCTCCTCCGCCCCGACGAGCGCGACCTGCGCGAGCACGGCCACCTCGCGCAGCTCGTCGGCCGCGGCGAGGCGGCGCGCCTGCGCCTGGAGCTCGGAGTCCTCCCCCGGCTGCGGGTCGACCGAGCCGATCTCGGTGAGGCCGTGGCGCAGCAGGTCGGCCTCCTGCGCCATCCGCCGGGCCCCGTCGCGCCGCTCCACGAGCTCGACGGCGACCTTCTGCCACTCCGCCCGCACCGAGCGGTAGCGCGCGAGCGGGCCCGCGACCGCGTCGCCTGCGAACCGGTCGAGCAGGGCCCGCTGCTCGGCGGGGCGCAGCAGCCGCAGCTGGTCGTTCTGGCCGTGCACCGCCAGCGTGGCCTCGGCCAGGCGCGCGAGCACCCCGACCGGCACCGAGCGCCCGCCCAGGTGCGCCCGCGACCGCCCGTCGGCACCCACCGTGCGGACCGCGATGAGCGTGCCGTCCTCGTCGGCGTCGGCCCCCACCTCGTCGGCGACGGCCAGCGCGGCCTCCCCCGCCGCGAACCGGCCCTCGACGACGGCCCGCTTCGCGCCCTCCTGCACCCGCGACACGTCGGCGCGACCGCCCCCGAGCAGCGACAGCCCGGTGACCACCATCGTCTTGCCCGCGCCGGTCTCGCCCGTGAGCACGGTGAGCCCGGGATCGAGCTCGAGGGTGGCGTCGTCGATCACGCCGAGCCCCTGGATCCGCATCTCGGCCAGCATGGGTCGGAGGGTACGGGCGCCCCCCGACAGTCCCCGACGAGGAGGGCCGCCGCGGGTGGGACGGCTAGGGCTTCGGGGCCCCGCGCCACCCGCGGACGGGCAGGTCGAACTTGCGGACGAGCCGGTCGGCGAACGGCTGCCCGTCCAGGCGCACCATCCGCACCCCGTGCTCGCCGCGGGAGAGCTCCACGCGCGCGCCGGGCGGCAGCTCGACGGTCCGGCGGCCGTCGCAGTCGAGCAGCGCGGGCGGCCCGTCGGCGTCGATCTCCACGGCCACCGTCGAGTCCGGGGAGATCACCATCGGCCGGGCGAACAGCGCGTGCGCGTTGTTGGGCACCAGCAGCAGCGCCTCCACCTGCGGCCACACCAGCGGCCCGCCCGCGGAGAACGCGTAGGCGGTGGAGCCGGTGGGGGTCGCGCAGAGCACGCCGTCGCAGCCGAAGGCCGACACCGGCCGGCCGTCGACCTCCAGCACCACCTCGAGGATCCGCTCGCGCGTGCTCTTGGCGACAGCGGCCTCGTTGAGCGCCCAGGTGCGGGCCAGGACGTCGCCGTTGCGGCGGACGAGCGCGTCGAGCGTCATCCGCTCCTCGACCCGATAGTCGCCGGCGACGATCGCGTCGAGGGCGTCGCCGAGCGAGTCCTGCTCGGCCTCGGCCAGGAAGCCCACCCGCCCCAGGTTGACGCCGAGCAGCGGCACCCCCACCGGCCGGGCCATCTCCGCGGCGCGCAGCAGCGTGCCGTCGCCCCCGAGGACGAGGACGACCTCCGCGCCCTCCGCGCACCCCGGCAGCCCCTCGACGATCCGCGGCGCGAGCGACGCGGGCAGGTCGCCGTCGCCGACCTCGGCCCACTCGTCGCCGATCACGCGCGTCCGGACGCCGTCGACGGCGAGCCGGGACGCGACCGCCGCGGCCGTGCGCCGGTTCGTCTCCCGCCCGGTGTGCAGGACGAGCAGGACCTCCCGGGGCGTCACGCCGGCCCCTGCTCGACCGCGTGCGCGAGCACGTCGTCGCCGGCGTCCTCGCCGGTGCGGGCCAGCAGCAGGAAGTACTCGACGTTGCCCGACGGACCGGGCAGCGGGCTCGCCTGCGCCCCGCGCACGACCAGCCCGAGCGCCCGTGCGGCCGCCGCCACGTCGACGAGCGCGGAGCGCCGCAGCGCCGGGTCGCGCACGACCCCGCCGGACCCCAGCAACGCACGGCCCACCTCGAACTGCGGCTTCACCATCGGCAGCAGCACCCCGTCGGTGCAGGCCGCGAGCGCGGGCAGCACCGTGCGCAGGGAGATGAAGGAGAGGTCGGCGACGGTCACCGCCACGGTCCCGCCGATGTCGTCGGGGGTGAGCGCCCGGACGTTGGTGCGGTCGTGCACGTGCACGCGCGCGTCGCTGCGCAGCCGCCACACGAGCTGCCCGTAGCCGACGTCGACGGCCACGACCTCCGCCGCGCCGCGGTCGAGCAGCACGTCGGTGAAGCCGCCGGTGGAGGCACCCGCGTCGAGGCAGCGGGCGCCGGCCACGTCGACGTCGAGGGCGTCCAGGGCGCCGATCAGCTTGTGCGCGCCGCGGGAGGCCCACTCGCGCTCGCCGGTCTCGCGGACGACGACCGGGGTGTCGCGGTCGACGACGGTGGCGGGCTTGCCGGCCACCACCCCGTGCACGGCGACGAGCCCCTGCTCGATCAGCTCGGCCGCCTGCTGCCGCGACCGGGCGAGGCCCCGCCGCACCAGCTCCGCGTCCAGCCGGGCCCGGGTCACCACCCGCGTCACGCCGAGCCCGTGGCCAGCGCGTCGCCCAGCGCGGCGTGCACGCGCTCGTAGGCGTCGACGTGCTCCGCGAGCGGGCGCTCGGCCAGACCGTCCAGGCCGGCCATCGCCGCGGCGACGGCCGTGCGCGGGTCGGGCCCGCGCGGGTCGGCCGGGCGGGGGGGTCCCGGGATCGGGACGGTCATGGTCGGGCTCCGGCCGGGTCGGGGGTGTCGGCTCCCGCCACGGTAGCCGGGACGAGCCCCAGCTCGCCGAGGACCCGCACCGCCCCCTCTCCGGACGGTGAGACCCGCGCCGGTCCGCCGCCCGCGGCCCAGTGCGCCGCGCACAGGGCGCGCAGCGCGTCGAGCGCGTCGCCGTCACCGGAGAGCTCCAGTCCCCCGTCGGACGCCCGCACGTCCCACCCCGGGCGCGGCCCGGGCGCCAGCTCGTCGACGGGCAGCGCCAGCGCGGCCATGTCGGCACCGACGAGGTCCGGGCGCAGCGCGGGCGGGGCACCCAGCAGCTCGGTGGCGTCGGAGACGCCGGTGAGCACGAGCAGCGTCGTCATGCCGGCGGCGCGGCCGCCCTCGACGTCGGTGTCGAGCCGGTCACCGATCATCAGCGGCTCGCGCGCGCCCGACCGGCTCGCCGCCTCGTGCAGCAGCGCGGGCGCGGGCTTGCCCGCCACCTGCGGCTCCCGCCCCGAGGCCGTCCGCAGAGCGGCCACCATCGACCCGTTGCCGGGCAGCGGACCGCGCTCGGTGGGCAGGGTCGGGTCGACGTTGCACGCCACCCACACCGCCCCCGCCCGCAGCGCGACCGTGGCCTCGGCCAGCACCCGCCACCCCGTCTCCGGGTTGTGGCCCTGCACGACGGCCGCGGCCTCCGCGGCGTCGGCGGTGACGGTGAGGCCGACCCCCGTCACCTCCTCGGCCAGCGCCTCGGTGCCCACGACCAGCACCGCCGCGCCCGCCGGGAGCTGCGCGGCGAGCATCGTCGCGGCGGCCTGCGAGCTGGCCACGACCTCCCGCTCGGTCGCCGGGAACCCCAGCTCCGCCAGGTGCGCGGCCACATCGACGGGGCGGCGGGAGGCGTTGTTGGTGACGTACATCGTCGCCACCCCCCGCGCCTGCGCCGCCAGCACGGCCTCCACCGCCCCGGGCACCGCCACCGCACCGCGGTAGAGGGTGCCGTCGAGGTCGGCCAGCAGGACGTCGTGCCGGTCCAGCGGGGTGGTCATCGGGAGGTGCCGCCGTCCGTCCCGGCCTGATCCTCCTCGACGGCCGACTCCGTCTCGGCCGACTCCGTCTCGGCCGGCTCCTGCTCGGCCGGCTCGTCGATCGCGACTGCCTCGGCCGGTGCCTCCTCGGACACGGGCTCCTCGGACACGGGCTCCTCGGACACGGCGTCCTCGGCCGGCTCCTCGTCGGGGAGGTCGGCCACGTCCTCCACGCGCACGTCGTCCACCGCCACGTCGTCGACGGGCGTCTCGACCGCGACCTCCTCGGCCACCGCGACGGGCTCCCCGTCCTCGGCCGGCTCGTCGTCGACGGACCCGTCCACCGCGACCGTCCCGGGTGCGGCCTGGTCGGCAGCCTCCTCGACCTGATCGATGTCGGGCTCGTCGTCCGCCGGGTCGTCGGCGACCTGCGCGGAGGCCTCCACTGCGGCGTCCCCGTCGTCGACCCCGAAGGCGAAGTCGTCGGCGTCGTCCGGGTCCTCGCCGGTGAGCTCGGCGATGCGACCCATGGCGTCGGTCTCGCCCTCGGTGTCGGCCTCGGCCGCGTGCACGAACCACTGCAGCGCGTCGGACTCGCGCCCGGCGGCCAGCAGGTTGTCGGCGTAGGCGTAGAACAGCCGCGGGCTCCACGGCTCGCGCCGCGTCGGCTCGAGCTCGGGGCCCTGCAGTCCGACCACGGCGGCGTCGAGCTCACCGAGGTCGCGGCGCGCACCGGCCGCCACGATGGCCAGCTCGATCCGCTCCGCCGTGCCCAGCTCGGACGCCTCCGGCCCGCGCGCGATGTCGATCGCCCGCTCGGGACGTCCGAGGGCGCGCTCGATGTCGGCCATCACCGGCAGGTGCACCGGCCCGCCGCCCATCCGCCGCGCCGCGCGGAGCTCCGCGAGCGCCTCGGCCCACTCCCCCGCGTGGTACGCCGTGATGCCGGCGGCCTCGCGGACCACCGCGATCCGCGACGCACGCCGCCGCGCGTACCGCGCGTGCTCCAGGGCGAGCTGCGGGTCCTCCTCGACGAGGGTCCCCGCCGCGACCAGGTGCCGCGCGACGCTGTCGGCGGTGTCCTTCTGCAGCCCGCGCAGGTCGCGGCGGACCTCCGGGTCGAGTGCGGCCACCGTGAACTCGTCGCTCAGCGCCGGCTCGGCGACGAACGACGCCCGCGCCGACTCCGGCACGCCGGCCCGCTCGCGGTACCCGCCCGAGGCGGGGCGGCGGTCGTCGGAGCGGCGGTCACCCGAAGGGCGGTCCGGGCGGCGGTCGCCCGAGGCGCGGTCGCTGCGCCCGGTCCGCTCCGCGTAGGGGCGGCCCGCGGACGAGCCGCGGTCCGGGCGGTCCCCGGGCCGCGCCGGCCGACGATCCGCGCTGTCGCGCCGTGGTCCGTCGTCGCGGCGCTCCCGGTAGGGGCGGTCGGAGGCGGGCCGGTCCGACCCGATCCGGTCGGTACGGGGCCGGTCGGAGGCGGGGCGGTCGGAGCCAGATCGGTCGGACACAGGCCGCTCCGACCGCGGACGGTCCGAGCGGTCGTACGGCGGCCGGTCCGAGGCGGACCCGGACGTGGAGGGCCCGGACGTGGAGGGCCCGGACGTGGAGGGCCCGGCCGTGGACGACCGATCCGCAGCAGGACGGTCCGAGGAGGGCGGGGCGGACGCCGGGCGGTCCGACGAGGTGCGCGCCGGACGGTCGTCCCGACGGTCCCCTACCGGGCGGGACCCGGTGCGGTCGTCGTCGCGGCGCGGACCGCGGTCGTCGCGCCCGCCCTGGTAGCCGCCAAAGCGGCTGCCCGAGCCCTGGGAGCCACCCCGGTCGCCGCGGGGGCCCCGGTCGTCACGGCCGCCTCGGGAGCTGTCGTCCCGGGAACCCTGGTACCCAGAGCGCCGGTCGTCCCGGTTCCCCTGGTAACCGGCGCGACGCTCCTCGCGGTTGCCCGACACCGGGCCCGCGTCGTCGCGCGGTCCCTTGTTGCCGGAACCCTGGTACCCGGCTCCCCTGCTTCCCGATCCCTGGTCACCGGTGCCCCGGTAGCCGGAGTCGCGCCGGTCCGAGGACCCCTGGTAGCCGGACGAGCGCGGCCGGTCCGACGAGCCCTGGTAGCCGCCGGACCCTCCGCGGTCGGACGAGCCCCGGTACCCACCGGAGCCCGACGGGCGGTCGGACCCGCCGCGACGGTCGGACGAGCCGGAGCGTCCCCGATCGTCGCGACCCTGGTAACCGCCGCTGCGCCCACCCGAGCGGTCGTCGCGTGCGGGACGCCGGTCGTCGGGGCGGTCCGAGCGGGGTGCGAAGCCACCGCTGCGCGCCGGACGGTCCGAGCCACTCGCGCGGTCCTTGCTGTAACCACCCCGGCGATCGTCGGACCCTCCGCGACGGTCGTCCGTCCGGGCCGGACCGTCGAAGCGCCGGCCGGAGCCGCCGCGGGCGTCCGGACCCCCACCGCTACCGCCACCACCGCGGTAGCCGCGGTCGTCGCGCGGTCCGCGGTCGTCGCGCGACGATGCGCCGCGCCCACCGCGGTCGTCGTCACGCCGCGCCCCTCCGTGGGAGGGACGGTCGCCGCGCGAGCCGCGGTCGTCGTCCTTGCGGGGGTAGCCGCCACCGGAACGACCACCGGCGCCGTACCCGCCGCCCTGGGGCCGGTCGTCACGCCGCGGGCCGGCCGCGCTCGACCCGCGGTCCCCGCCGTACGCGCGAGCAGGACGGCGGTCGCCATCCTGCGCAGGACGCGCACCACCGTTCCGAGGTCGGTCGCCGTCACCGCGCGAGCGCGAGTCGGACCACCCGCTTCCCACGCCGCCGGAACCACCGGCACCACCACTGCGACGGGAATCGCCACGGGAATCACGGCCGGAACCGGATCCACCTCGCGACGGGTTTCCGCGTCGTTCTCCACCCGATCGATCTTGTCGTGCCGGGGAGCCGCCGCGATCATCCCGTCGCGGGCGGTCATCGCCGGAACCATCCGCGATACTCACCGACAGAGGATACAAAAAAGTGGGCCCCCGCCTGACGGCGGGGGCCCACAAATTCAGGTTTGATGTCGGCGGCGACCTACTCTCCCACACCCTGACAGGTGCAGTACCATCGGCGCTGGAGGGCTTAGCTTCCGGGTTCGGGATGGGACCGGGCGTTCCCCCTCCGCCATAACCACCGACAACACTATCTTCCAAGTGTCGTGCTGATCAAGCGTATGCAATTAATGGATGCGAAACACGACGACGAACCATCGCAGAACCCTTCGCAACCCGACCACACCGTAGTTGTGTGTTCAGGGTCGCACAGTGGATGCAAACAACTCGTCATGAACAAGCCCTCGGCCTATTAGTACCAGTCAACTCCACCCGTTGCCGGGCTTCCATCTCTGGCCTATCAACCCAGTGGTCTGCTGGGGGCCTTAACCACGCAAGGTGGTGGGAGACCTCATCTTGGAACAGGCTTCCCGCTTAGATGCCTTCAGCGGTTATCCCTTCCGAACATAGCCAACCAGCCGTGCCCCTGGCGGGACAACTGGCACACCAGAGGTCCGTCCGTCCCGGTCCTCTCGTACTAGGGACAGCCTTCCTCAAGTCTCCTGCGCGCGCGGCGGATAGGGACCGAACTGTCTCACGACGTTCTAAACCCAGCTCGCGTACCGCTTTAATGGGCGAACAGCCCAACCCTTGGGACCTACTCCAGCCCCAGGATGCGACGAGCCGACATCGAGGTGCCAAACCATGCCGTCGATATGGACTCTTGGGCAAGATCAGCCTGTTATCCCCGGGGTACCTTTTATCCGTTGAGCGACACCCCTTCCACCAGGTGGTGCCGGATCACTAGTCCCGACTTTCGTCCCTGCTCGACCTGTCGGTCTCACAGTCAAGCTCCCTTGTGCACTTACACTCAACACCTGATTGCCAACCAGGCTGAGGGAACCTTTGGGCGCCTCCGTTACATTTTGGGAGGCAACCGCCCCAGTTAAACTACCCACCAGGCACTGTCCCTGAACCAGATCATGGCCCGAGGTTGAGACACCCAATTCGACCAGAGTGGTATTTCAACAACGACTCCACAACCACTGGCGTGGCCGCTTCACAGTCTCCCACCTATCCTACACAAGCCGAACCGAGCACCAATACCAAGCTGTAGTAAAGGTCCCGGGGTCTTTCCGTCCTGCCGCGCGTAACGAGCATCTTTACTCGTAGTGCAATTTCGCCGAGTCTGTGGTCGAGACAGCGCCCAAGTCGTTACGCCATTCGTGCAGGTCGGAACTTACCCGACAAGGAATTTCGCTACCTTAGGATGGTTATAGTTACCACCGCCGTTTACTGGCGCTTAAATTCTCCGCTTCGCCCCGAAGGACTAACAGGTCCTCTTAACGTTCCAGCACCGGGCAGGCGTCAGTCCGTATACATCGTCTTGCGACTTCGCACGGACCTGTGTTTTTAGTAAACAGTCGCTTGGGCCTGGTCTCTGCGACCGGACACCGCTAGCCCGCAAGGAGCTTCACAGCAGCCGGTCCTCCTTCTCCCGAAGTTACGGAGGTATTTTGCCGAGTTCCTTAACCACAGTTCACTCGATCGCCTTAGTATTCTCTACCTGACCACCTGTGTCGGTTTGGGGTACGGGCCGCAACAGCACTCGCTAGAGGCTTTTCTCGGCAGCATGGGATCACTCTACTTCGCCTCAATCGGCTACGCGTCACCTCTCACCCTTATATGACACCCGGATTTACCTGGATGTCGGGCTACAGGCTTGCACCAGTACTACCATTCACTGGCGGAGCTACCCTCCTGCGTCACCCCATCGCTTGCCTACTACCGGATCGGGTCCCACGCTCCCCCAACAAACCAACCCGAAGGTCGGTAAGCGGGTTCGGATGGTTAGCATCACCGGCCTCAGCACGGACGCACTATCACGGGCACGGGAATATCAACCCGTTGTCCATCGACTACGCCTGTCGGCCTCGCCTTAGGTCCCGGCTCACCCTGGGCGGATTAACCTGGCCCAGGAACCCTTGGTCATTCGGCGGCAGAGGTTCTCACTCTGCATTCGCTACTCATGCCTGCATTCTCACTCGCACACCCTCCACGACTGGGTCACCCCGCCGCTTCACTGGATGCACGACGCTCCCCTACCCAACAC
>NZ_JADQDF010000001.1:4412500-5767500 GCF_019263585.2 Pseudonocardia oceani | reverse complement strand
GGGGCGCCGTCGACCCAGAACCGCCACGGCAGCTCCCGCGCCCCGGCCACCCCGACCCGCGGGCCCGTGCGGATCCGCGACGCCGGCACCGGTGGTCCGGACAGGACGCGCACCGGCGACGCCGCGCTCGTCACGTCGACGCCGTTGTGCTCGCGGTCGAGCCCCAGCAGCGACGCGAGACGGGCGGGCCCGCGGGCGAGGTCGGTGTCGCGCCGCGCGGTGGGGCGGCGGGTCCGAGCGACCGTGAGGTCGGACACCACCTCCCCCGCGCGCATCAGCACCGCGCCCGCCTCCCCCTCGTCGAGGCAGCTGACGTTGGCGCAGAAGTGCATGCCGTAGACGAAGTAGACGTACAGGTGCCCGGCCGGCCCGAACATCACGCTGTTGCGCGGAGTCCGCCCCCGGTAGCTGTGCGACGCCGGGTCGTCGGCCCCGCGGTACGCCTCGACCTCGACGAGCCGCACCGCGACCGTGCCGTCCGGGGTGTCCGCCTCCACGGTGCACCCCAGCAGCCGCACGGCCGCGGGGAGGACGTCGGTGCTCAGCTCCTCGCGGTCGAGGAGCGCGCTCACGCCTGCTTCGCCAGCGCCAGCTTCACGCACACCGCGACGCCGGCCATCGCCTTCTCCACCTCGTCGAGCGGCGGGAAGGTCGGCGCCAGCCGGATGATCGCGTCCTGCGGGTCCTCGCCACCGGGGTGCGTGGCGCCGGCCGGTGTGAGCGAGATCCCGGCCTCGCGGGCCAGGCGCACGATCTCGGTGGCCGTGCCCGCGGGCACCGTCAGCGTGACGAAGTAGCCGCCCTTCGGCGAGGACCAGGACACACCGGGAGTGTCGGCGAAGTTCTCGGTGAGGATCTGCTCCAGCACGGCGAACTTCGGGGCGATCAGCTCCCGGTGGCGCGCCATGTGCGCGGCGACACCCGCGGCGTCGCCGAAGAACAGGGCGTGGCGCAGGTGGTTGACCTTGTCCGGGCCGATGGTGCGCTTGCCGGTGAGCGCGAGCCACCACTTGACGTTGGCGGGCGACGCCCCCAGGAACGCGACGCCGGCGCCCGCGAGTGTGATCTTCGACGTCGAGCCGAAGACGAAGGGCCGGTCGGCGTGGCCCGCCGCGTCGGCCAGGGCCAGCACGTCGGCGACCTCGATCGCGTCCTCGGTGAGGTGGTGCACCGCGTAGGCGTTGTCCCACATGATCCGGAAGTCCGGGGCGGCCGCCGGCATCGACGCGAGGCGGCGCGTCGTCTCGTCGGAGTAGACGACGCCGTCGGGGTTGGCGTACTTCGGCACGCACCAGATGCCCTTGATCGACGGGTCCTCGGCCACGAGCCGCTCGACGACGTCCATGTCCGGGCCCTCGGGCGTCATCGGGACGGCGAGCAGTTCTATGCCGAGGCGGTCGCAGACCGCGAAGTGCCGGTCGTAACCGGGGACGGGCGCGAGGAAGACGACCCGCTCCTCGTCGACCCAGCGGCGCTCGGCGCCGGGCAGCGGCGAGAGCAGCGCGTGCACCAGCGTGTCGTGCATGAGCTCGAGGCTCGAGTTGCCGAACGCGATCAGCTGGTCGACCGGCACCTGCAGCGACGGCGCGAAGATCTCGCGCAGCTCCCTGAGCCCCTGCAGGCCCTGGTAGTTGCGGGTGTCGGTGCCGTCGTCGGCCTTGTAGCGCTCCCCGGGCAGACCGAGGATCGCCGACGAGAGGTCGAGCTGGGCGGCCGAGGGCTTGCCGCGCGTGAGGTCGAGCTTCATGCCCTGCGCGACGAGGGCGTCGTAGTCGGCCTGGGCGCCGGCCAGGTCGGGGCGGGCCAGATCCGTGCTCATGAGGGTCCTCCGGTCGTTGCCGAGATCAGGGCGAGACAGTGCTGCGGGCGGTGGCCGCGGCGGCGCGCAGGTCGTCGAGCTGCTCGGCGACGCGCTCCCCCGCGGTCCCCCCGCGGGCGTTGCGCGAGGCTATCGAGCCCGCCACCGTGAGCACCTCGCGCACCCCGGGCGTGAGCGCGGGGTGCACGGCGGCGAGCTCGGCGTCGGTGAGGTCGGCCAGGCCGACCGAGCGGCTCTCGGCGGCCCGGACGCAGCCGCCCGCCGCCTCGTGCGCCACGCGGAACGGCACGCCCTGGCGCACCAGCCACTCGGCGACGTCGGTGGCGAGGGTGAACCCGGCCGGGGCCAGCTCGGCGAGCCGGTCGGTGTGGAACGTGAGCGTGGCGACCATGCCGGCGACGGCGGGCAGCAGGAGCTCCAGCTGCTCGACGGAGTCGAACAGCGGCTCCTTGTCCTCCTGCAGGTCGCGGTTGTAGGCCAGCGGCATGCCCTTCAGCGTGGCCAGCAGCCCGGTGAGGTTGCCGATCAGCCGACCCGCCTTGCCCCGCGCCAGCTCCGCGACGTCGGGGTTCTTCTTCTGCGGCATGATCGAGCTACCGGTGGAGTAGGCGTCGTCGAGGGTGACGTAGGAGAACTCCGCCGTGGCCCAGATGATCACCTCCTCCGCGAGGCGCGAGAGGTCGACCGCGACCATGGCCAGCACGAACGCCGCCTCGGCCGCGAAGTCGCGCGACGCGGTGCCGTCGATGGAGTTGGCGCTGCTGGAGGCGAAGCCCAGCTCCGCGGCCACCGCCTCCGGGTCGAGCCCGAGCGATGAGCCCGCCAGCGCGCCCGACCCGTAGGGCGAGACGGCGGCACGGGCGTCCCAGTCGCGGAGGCGGTCGACGTCGCGCAGCAGCGCGTGGGCGTGCGCGGCCAGGTGGTGGCCGAGCAGCACCGGCTGCGCGTGCTGCAGGTGCGTGCGGCCGGGCATGGGCGCGTCCGGGTGCGCCGACGCCTGCGCGACGAGCGCGTCGACGACGTCGAGCACACCCGCGCCGACCCGGGCGGCCGCGTCGCGCAGCCACATCCGGAACAGCGTGGCCACCTGGTCGTTGCGCGAGCGGCCGGCGCGCAGCTTGCCGCCCAGCTCCGGGCCCGCGCGCTCGATGAGCCCGCGCTCCAGGGCGGAGTGCACGTCCTCGTCGTCGGGGGCCGGGCCGAACGCGCCCGACTCCACGTCGGCGCCGAGCTTCGCCAGCGCGTCGAGCATGCCGGTGAGCTCGGCGTCGGTGAGCAGGCCGGCCGAGGCCAGCACGCGGGCGTGCGCCATCGACCCGCGGACGTCGTAGGGGGCGAGGCGCCAGTCGAAGTGCGTGGACTTCGACAGCGCCGCCAGCGCGTCGGCCGGGCCCGAGGCGAACCGCCCGCCCCAGAGCGCGGAGCCCGCCATCAGTCGGTACCCGCTTCCAGTGCTGCGTCGTCGAGGGACTTGCCCGCGTCGAGCTCGCCCGTGCCGTCCTCGGTGGCCGCCGCGATCCGGTCGAAGCCGCCCGAGGGCAGCTCCCCGAAGAGCGTGCCGTGCTCGACGAGCACCGTGCCCTGGTCGTGCGGCTGCCCGGCGTAGGCCTCGAGCTTCGCGCGGGAGTCGGCGATGTCCAGGTTGCGCATGGTGAGCTGGCCGATGCGGTCGGTCGGGCCGAAGGCGGCGTTCTCGACGCGCTCCATCGACAGCCGGTCGGGGTGGTAGGAGAAGCCGCTGCCCTGGGTGTCGAGGACCGTGTAGTCGTCGCCGCGGCGCAGGCGCAGCGTGACCGTGCCGGTGACGAGGGAGGCGATCCAGCGCTGGATCGACTCGCGGATCATCAGCGCCTGCGGGTCGAGCCAGCGCCCCTCGTAGAGCAGGCGGCCGAGCTTGCGCCCCTCGGAGTGGTAGGCCGCCACCGTGTCCTCGTTGTGGATGGCGTTGATCAGCCGCTCGTAGGCGGCGAACAGCAGCGCCATGCCGGGCGCCTCGTAGATGCCGCGGGACTTGGCCTCGATGATCCGGTTCTCGATCTGGTCGGACATGCCCAGGCCGTGGCGGCCGCCGATCTCGTTGGCCGCCAGCACGAGGTCGACCGGGTCGGCGAACCGCGTGCCGTTGATCGCGACGGGCTTCCCGCCCTCGAACGTGACGGCGACGTCCTCGGCCTCGATGGCCACCGACGCGTCCCAGAACTTCGCGCCCATGATCGGCTCGATGGTCTCCAGGGAGACGTCGAGGTGCTCGAGGGTCTTGGCCTCGTGCGTGGCGCCCCAGATGTTGGCGTCGGTGGAGTACGCCTTCTCGGCCGAGTCGCGGTAGGGCAGGCCGTGCGCGGTGAGCCAGCGACTCATCTCGTCGCGCCCGCCGAGCTCGTGGACGAAGTCGGCGTCGAGCCAGGGCTTGTAGATGCGCAGCTCGGGGTTGGCGAGCAGGCCGTAGCGGTAGAACCGCTCGATGTCGTTGCCCTTGAACGTGGAGCCGTCGCCCCAGATGTTCACGTCGTCGGCCTGCATCGCGCGCACCAGCAGCGTGCCGGTGACGGCGCGGCCCAACGGGGTGGTGTTGAAGTAGGTGCGGCCCCCGGAGCGGATGTGGAAGGCGCCGCACGCGAGCGCGGCCAGGCCCTCCTCGACCAGCTGCGGCCGGATGTCGACGACCCGGGCGATCTCGGCGCCGTACTGCTTGGCGCGGCCGGGAACCCCGGACATGTCGCGCTCGTCGTACTGGCCGAGGTCGGCGGTGTAGGTGCACGGGATCCCGCCGCTCTCGCGCATCCAGGCGACCGCCACGGAGGTGTCGAGCCCTCCGGAGAAGGCGATGCCGATGCGCTCGCCCTTCGGGAGGGAGGTCAGGACCTTGCTCACGGGTGACAGCTCCTAGGTCGGAGTTCGGGGTTCGGTTCGGGTCAGAGCCCGCGCAGGATCGCGACGAGCTCTGCGCCGGTGAGCGGCTCGCGGGCCACCACCAGCAGGGTGTCGTCGCCGGCGATGGTGCCGACGACGTCGTGCAGTGCGGCGCGGTCCAGCGCGCTGGCCAGGAACGACGCACCACCGGGCGGCGTGCGCAGGACCGCCAGGTTCCCACTCGCGTCCGCGGACACGAGCAGGTCCCCCAGCAACCGCGCCAGGCGGGCGGTGCCGCCCTCGATCCCGCGCACCGGGCTGCCGTCGTCGGGGATGACGTAGACGGGCGTGCCGCCGTCGGCCCCGCGGAGCTTGACCGCACCCAGCTCGTCGAGGTCGCGCGAGAGCGTGGCCTGCGTGGTGCCGATGCCGTCGGCCTCGAGCATGGCCAGCAGGTCGCTCTGGCTGTGGACCCGGCGCTGGGCGATCAGCTCCACGATCCGGGCCTGGCGCGACGCGCGGGACCGGCCGCCCTGCACCGCGGTCATCGCCGGACCAGCAACCAGGTGAGCAGCGCCTTCTGCGCGTGCAGCCGGTTCTCCGCCTCGTCCCACACCGCGCTCCGCGGCCCGTCGATCACCTCGTCGGTGATCTCGTCGCCGCGGTGGGCGGGCAGGCAGTGCAGCACGATCGCGCTCGCGTCGGCCTTGGCCAGCAGCCCGTCGTCGATCTGCAGCGGCCGGAACGGCGCCGCCCGGTCGAGCCCGTCGTCCTCCTGGCCCATGGAGACCCAGGTGTCGGTGACCAGCACCTGTGCCCCCTCGGCGGCGGCCGCCGGATCGGCGACGAGCTCCACCGAGCCGCCGGTGTCGCCGGCGCGGTGCTTGGCGTCGCGCAGGACCTCGGCGTCGGGGTCGAAGCCCTCGGGTGCGCAGATCCGCACCGTCATGCCCGCCGTCGTCCCGCCCAGCAGCAGCGAGTGCGCCATGTTGTTGGCGCCGTCGCCGAGGTAGGTCAGGGTGAGCCCGGCGAGGCGGCCGAAGCGCTCGCGGACCGTCTGCAGGTCGGCGAGGACCTGGCAGGGGTGGAACTGGTCGGTGAGGGCGTTGACGACGGGCACGGTGGCCGCCGACGCCATCTCCTCGATCCGCGACTGGTCGCCGGTGCGCCACACGATCGCGTCGACGTAGCGCGACAGCACGCGCGCGGTGTCGGCGATGGTTTCCCCGCGCCCGAGCTGGCTGGCCCTGCCGTCGACGATCAGCGCGGTGCCGCCGAGCTGCGCGATGCCGACCTCGAACGAGATGCGCGTGCGCGTGGAGGCCTTGTCGAACACCACCGCGATCGGGCGCGGGCCCTCCAGCGGCCGGTGGCCGTAGCGGTCGGCCTTCATCACGTCGGCGAGGTCGAGGACCTCCCGCTGCTCGGCGGGGGTGAGGTCGTCGTCGCGCAGGAGGTGGCGGGTCACGTCGGCCCGCCCTCGCCTGCCCGGTCCAGGATCCCGGGCAGCGCCGTGAGGAACTCCCCCGCCTGGGCCTCGGTGAGCACCAGCGGCGGCGCGAGCCGGACGCGGTCGGGCACGGCGTTGTTGACGAGGAACCCGGCGTCGCGCGCGGCGGAGGCGACGGCGGCCGACACGGGCTGGGTGAGGCCGATCCCGATGTGCAGGCCGGCCCCGCTGACGCCGCTCACCAGCGGGTGCGCGAGGTCCTCGACGCCCGCCGCGATCGTCTTGCCGACGAGGCTGACCTGCTCGAGCAGCCCGTCGGAGGCGATCGTGGCGAGCACGGCCAGCGCCGCGGCGCAGCACACGGGGTTGCCGCCGAAGGTGGTGCCGTGCTGGCCCGGCTCCAGCAGCGAGGCCGCCGCGCCGATGCCGATGCAGGCACCGATCGGCAGGCCGCCGCCGAGGCCCTTGGCCAGCGTGACGACGTCGGGAACGAACCCCGCCGCCTGGTGGGCGAACCATGCGCCGGTGCGGCCGATGCCGGTCTGCACCTCGTCGAGGACGAGCAGTGCGCCGCGCGCGGCGGTGATCTCGCGGGCCGCGCGCAGGTAACCCTCGGGCGGCACGACGACGCCGGCCTCGCCCATGATCGGCTCGAGGAACACCGCGGCCGTGTCGGACGTGACGGCGGCGTCGAGCGCGGCGACGTCACCGAACGGGATGTGCGTGACGCCGGGCACGAGCGGCTCGAACGGCGCGCGCTTGGGGGGCTGGCCGGTGAGCGCGAGCGCGCCCATCGTCCGCCCGTGAAACGCGCCCTCGCAGGCTACGACGCCGGGCCGCCCGGTGCGCCGCGCGATCTTGAACGCGGCCTCGTTGGCCTCGGCACCGGAGTTGCAGAAGAGCACACGCGCGTCGGGGGCGTCGAGCAGCTCCAGCAGCTTCTCGGCCAGGGCCAGCGGTGGCTCGGTGATGTAGAGGTTGCTGGTGTGCCCCAGCGTCGAGAGCTGCGTGGTGACGGCCTCGACGACGGCGGGGTGCGCGTGCCCGAGCGCGTTGACGGCGATGCCGCCGAGCAGGTCGAGGTAGCGGCGGCCGTCGGCGTCCCACACCTCGGCGCCGGATCCGCGCACCAGGATGAGCGGCGGCGTGCCGTAGTTGTCCATGAGCGCGTGCTGCCAGCGCTCGGCGTGGGTGGTCACGGGATCACCATCGTTCCGACTCCCTCGTGGGTGAACACTTCCAGCAGGACCGAGTGCGGCACCCGGCCGTCGATCACGTGGGCCTGGGGGACGCCGCCGCGCACCGCGCGCAGGCAGGCCTCCATCTTCGGCGCCATCCCCGCCTCCAGCCCCGGGAGCATCGGCTCCAGCTCGCCCGCGGTGAGCTCGCTGATCACCGAGTCGGGGTCGGGGTAGTCGGCGTAGAGGCCGACGACGTCGGTGAGGACGACGAGCTTCGCCGCGCCCAGCGCCGAGGCGAGCGCGGCGGCCGCGCTGTCGGCGTTGATGTTGTAGACCTGCCCGTCGACGTCGGGCGCGATGCCCGCGACGACCGGGATCCGCCCGGCGCGGACGATGTCGAGCACCGCGTCGGGGCTGACCTCGACGACGTCGCCGACCAGCCCGATGTCGACGGCCTCACCGCCCACCAGCGCCGTGCGCTTCTCGGCGGTGAACAGGCCGGCGTCCTCCCCGGACAGGCCGACGGCGTAGGGCCCGTGCTGGTTGATCAGCCCGACGAGCTCGCGCCCGACCTGGCCGACCAGCACCATCCGCACCACGTCGATCGTCTCGGGCGTGGTGACGCGCAGCCCGCCGCGGAACTCGCCGGGCAGGCCCAGGCGCGTCAGCATCGCGCTGATCTGCGGGCCGCCGCCGTGCACGACCACCGGCAGGATCCCGGCCAGGCGCAGGAACACCATGTCGCGGGCGAACGCCTGCTTGAGCTCCTCGTCGATCATGGCGTTGCCGCCGTACTTCACGACGACGACGCGCCCGTGGAAGCGCTGCAGCCAGGGCAGGGCCTCGGCGAGGATGCCGGCCTTCTCCCCCGCGCGGGCGAGCCGCTGCTCAAGAGGGGTACGCACTGTTCTCCTCCACGTAGGCGTGCGAGAGGTCGGTCGTGAGGATCTCGCCCGCCCCCTCGCCCAGGCCGAGCGCGACGGCGACGAGGATGTCGGTGCCGGACAGGTCGACCGAGGTCCGTCCGCCCGCGGCGACCCCGCCGACGCACAGCGGGACCCCGTTGACGGTGATGTCGAGGCGGTCGGGGTCGACGGCGGCGTCGGAGTAGCCGACGGCCGCGGCGATCCGGCCCCAGTTGGCGTCGGAACCGAACAGGGCGGTCTTCACCAGGCTGTCGCGCGCGACCGTCCGGGCGACGACGACGGCCTCGTCCTCGCTCGCGGCGCCGGTGACCCGCACCGTGATCCGCTTCGTGACGCCCTCGGCGTCGGCCTGCATCTGCCGGGCCAGGTCGCGGCACACGTCGGTGACGGCGGCGGTGAACTCCGCCGGGTCGGGCCGCACCCCGGACGCGCCGGAGGACAGCAGCAGCACGGTGTCGTTGGTGGACATCGAGCCGTCGACGTCGAGCCGGTCGAAGCTCACGCGGACCGCGGCGCGCAGGGCGGCGTCGAGCTCCGGGGCGTCGAGCAGGGCGTCGGTGGTGAGGACCGAGAGCATCGTGGCCATCGACGGGGCGATCATGCCGGCACCCTTGGTCATGCCGCCGACCCGCCAGCCCGCCTCCGACGCCGCGTCGGCCTGCTTGGCGACGGTGTCGGTGGTCATGATCGCGGTGGCGGCGGCGGTGCCCGCGTCCTCGCCCGTCGTGAGCGCGCCGTGGGCCTTCTCGACCCCGGCCAGGACGGTGTCGCGCGGCAGCTGCGCACCGATCAGCCCGGTGGAGCAGATCGCCACCTCGACCGCGCCGCACCCCAGCAGCTCGGCCGCCCGCTCGGCCGTGGCGTGCGCGACCTGGAAGCCCTCGGGGCCCGTGCAGGCGTTGGCGCCGCCGGAGTTGAGGACGACCGCGCGCAGCGCGCCGGACGTGAGGACCTGCTCGGACCAGAGGACGGGCGCGGCCTTGACCTTGTTGCGGGTGAAGACGCCCGCGGCGGCCGTGTGGGGGCCGTCGTTGACGACGAGGGCGAGGTCGGGGTTGCCGCTGGACTTGATGCCGGCCGCGACGCCGGACGCCCGGAAGCCCTGCGCCGATGTGACGCTCACGGCGCCACCCCCGTCAGCGGGAGGCCGGCCGTCTCGGGCAGGCCGAGCGCCAGGTTCATGCACTGCACGGCGGCGCCGGCGGTGCCCTTCGTGAGGTTGTCGATCGCGGCGACGACGATCAGCCGGCCGGCGTCGGGGTCGACGGTGGCCTGCAGGTGCACCGTGTTGGCGCCGAGTGTGGCGGCCGTGGTGGGCCAGACCCCCTCGGGCAGCAGGTGCACGAACGGCTCGTCGGCGTAGGCCTTGGCGTAGACCTCGCGGACCTCGTCGACGCTCGCCGACGTGCGCGCCGAGCAGGACGCGAGGATGCCGCGGGGCAGCGGGGCGAGGACCGGCGTGAAGCTCACGTCGACAGTCCTACCGGCGACCCCCGACAGGTTCTGCACGATCTCGGGCGTGTGGCGGTGCCCGCCGCCGACCCCGTAGGCCGACAGCGAGCCCATGACCTCGGCGCCGAGCAGGTGCGGCTTGAGCGACCTGCCCGCCCCGGACGTGCCGGTGACGGCCGTGACGACGACCGACGGCTCGGCGAGTCCCGCGGCCAGCGCCGGGAACAGGGCGAGGCTGATCGCCGTCGGGTAGCAGCCGGGGACGGCGACGCGGCGGGTGCCGCGCAGCGCGTCGCGGGCGCCGGGCAGCTCGGGCAGGCCGTAGGGCCAGCTCCCGGCGTGCTCGCCGCCGTACCAGCGCTCCCAGGCGGCCGGGTCGGTGAGGCGGTGGTCGGCGCCGCAGTCGACGACGACGGTCTCGTCACCGAGCCGCGCCGCCAGCGCCGCGGAGTGCCCGTGGGGCAGCGCCAGGAAGACGACGTCGTGACCCGCGAGGGTCTCCGGTGTCGTGTCGAGGAGGACCCGGTCGGCCAGTGGCAGCAGGTGCGGCTGGTGCTCGCCCAGCGTCGTCCCCGCGCTCCCCCCGGCCGTCAGGGCCCCGATCTCGACGTCGGGATGGGCCAGCAGCAGCCGGAGGACCTCTCCTCCGGCGTACCCGCTGGCCCCGGCCACCGCGATCCGCACCATGTGCATGACTATGCACGGTCGTGCAACCTGATGCAACCGACTTGTTCATGGACGGTGATCGCCGGGACCGTGCCCTCGGCGCCCTCGCCGCGACCCTGGTGGCGCGGTCTCGGCGGCCGGGCGGGCCGCAGATCGGCGCGGGGCCTCGAACTGCGCACCTCGTGGCGGGTTGCGCACGTGCGGCCGTGCGCGGGAGGCCAACAGGTGCGCATTTCGTGCTCAGCCCCGTGATTCTCACCGGCCGCAGCTGGATGCTGGGCGACACGACCGCGGTGTGCGGACGGCGGCCGTCATGTCGCGGTGATCACCGGGACCGCACCGTCAGCGCCTCCGACGACCCTGGTGGCGCTATCTCGGTGATCTTCCGACCCACGACGCCGGCGTGGGCGGTTCTGTCGGTGCCCGGTCGTACCGTCCTCCTGTGACCGATCTCGCCTCCGCCGTCCGCTCCGGCCTGGCCGCCCTGGCCGATCCGGAGGCGGCGGGGCCGATGCAGCGGTACATGAAGTCGGCGATGCCGTTCCGGGGGGTGCCGAAGCCGGCCCGGGAGCGGTTGGTGCGGGAGCTGGTCGCCACGCGGGAGGTGCCGTCGGCCGAGGAGTTCGGCGAGGCGGTGCGGGCGCTGTGGGACGGGGCGGAGTACCGGGAGGAGCGCTACGTCGCGCTCACCCTCACCGGGCACCGGAGGTGCGCGCCGCCGCAGGACGCGTCGTGGGTGCCGCTCTACCGGCACTGGATCGTCAGCGGGGCGTGGTGGGACTTCACGGACGAGATCGCCGCCCGCCGCATCGGGCCGCTGCTGCGGGCCGATCCCGACGCCCTGACGCCGGTGCTGCGGGCCTGGGCGCGCGACGACGACCGCTGGCTCCGGCGCACAGCGGTGATCGCGCAGCTCGGATCCGGGCCCGGCACCGACCTCGCGCTGCTCACCGACACGATCGAGGCCACCCTCGACGACCCCGACTTCTTCCTGCGCAAGGGCATCGGCTGGGCGCTGCGCCGGCACGGGCGGGTCGACCCGGACTGGGTGCGGGCGTTCGTCGACGCGCACCCGGCGCTGTCGCCGCTGTCGCGCAAGGAGGCCCTCAAGCACCTGGGCGGCTGACGGGTTGTGCCGAACGGCCACGGGAGGCGGGGGTGCGCGGCTACCGTCCCGTCCGTGGGGAGCCGGGCAGTTCGCGGACGGTGGCCGACGGTGTCGGTGCTGGTCGCGGCGGCGCTCGCGCTCACCGGCTGCGCCGCCGTCGTCCCGGGGGCCGGGCGGCCGGCCGCGCCGGTGGTCGTGACGGCGACGCCGGACCCGCTCGGCAGCACCGCGCCCGAGACCGCGGACGAGCCCCCGCGCCCGGCCCTCGCCGCCGACGTCCTCCCCGACGAGTGCCTCGTCGACGCCCTGGCGTTCAGTGCGCTCCTCGGCGAGCCGGTGCTCCCACCGCGCCAGGTCGTGGTGACGCGCGCCGACGGTTCCCGCCCCACGAGCTGCGTCGCCACCTCCACCGCCGAGCCGCCGGAGCCGCTGGCGTCGGTCAACGTCTACGAGCCCCGGACCGGCACGCCCGCCGAGTTCGTACGGTCCGCCCCGCCGCAGGGCCGCCGCACCCTCGACGGCGCCGGCGAGGCGGCCGCGCTCGTCGACACCGCACCGGGCGTCACGCTGCAGCTCGCCGGCGCCCGCTTCGTCGTGACGATCGCGGTCCTCGACGGCGCCCCCGGCGACGACGCCTGGCGCACCGCCGCGGCCACCGCGCTCGCGGCCCTACCTGCCTGACCGGACCGCGCTACCGGATCCCCGCCCACAGCTCCCGCAGCTCGCCCCGCGGGTCGGTCAGCGTCTCGACCACGTCTCCGAACCGCCGGACCGCCCGGCCCTCGGCGTAGGGCGGCCAGCCCGGGTCGCCGGAGCGGGCGAAGGCCACCCACGCCGCGTGCATGGCGTCGGCCAGGGCCTGCGGCGGCGCGCCGCCGGAGAGGTCGGAGCCCGCGGCGAGGGTGTCGAACACGAACCCGATCTCCAGCGCGTGGCACGAGCCCAGCCGCCCGTCGAGGACCGGTGTGGTCCAGTCGAACTCGTAGACGTGCGCGCGCCCGTGCGCCTCGGCGAGCCGCACGGCGGGGATCCGGAAGAACCAGTCGCTCATGAGGTCGGCGAGGACGAGGCCGTCGGGTGTGCCGGGCCGCTCGGCGCGGTAGGCCTCGACGGCGCCGGCCGGCAGCCGGTACGCCCCGGCGACCGCCGCCATCGCGGCAGCGGTCACACGGTCGGCCGCGCCGGTCGGCACCAGGAAGAAGCGGTGCTCGTCGCGGTTGCTGCCGACGAGGACCGCGACGTCGGCACTCGCCCCCGCCGCGACCGCCTCGATCGGCAGCACCGGCAGCACCTCCCCGTCGACGACGGGCTCGAAGACCATCGAGTTGAGCGTGATCTCCCCCCAGCGAGCGGGATCGGGTGTGGTGGCCGACTGCGCGCTGAGCGCCTGCTGCGCCTCGACCAGCCGGGCGGGCTCCACCCCGGCGAACCCGTCGGCGGTGGGCGCGACGCCGACCTCCTCGGCCATGTACCCGGCAACCTTCGACGCCGTCGACGGGCTCAGCGCGTGGTGCGCGGCGCCGCTCTGCAGGATCGCGCGGCGGAACAGCCCGGCCGCCGACGGCATGGCCAGCAGCGCGCCGACGCTCATCCCGCCCGCGGACTCGCCGAACACCGTGACGGCGTCGGGGTCGCCGCCGAACGCCGCGATGTTGTCGCGCACCCAGCGCAGCGCCGCGACCTGGTCGAGCAGGCCGCGGTTGGGCGGGGCGTCGGGCAGGTGCAGGAAGCCCTCGGCGCCGAGGCGGTAGTTGACCGACACGAGCACGACGCCGTCGCGGGCGAACGCCGACCCGTCGTAGGAGGGGATGGAGTTGGAGCCGTTGACGAACGCGCCGCCGTGGATCCACACCATCACCGGCAGCCCGGACGCCGACGGGTCCGGCGTCCACACGTTGACGTTGAGGATCTCCTCCCCCGGCACCCGCACGACGGGCAGCAGGGCGGAGAAGGGCAGCGGGTAGCCGGGCGCGGGCGCGGTCGGCCCGTGCTCGAGCGCGTCGCGGACCCCCTCCCACGGCGTGACGGGCGCCGGCTCGCGGAACCGGAGCGGCCCGAACGGTGCCGCCGCGTAGGGGACGCCGAGGAACGCGGTGACGCCGTCGGCCGTGCGGCCGCGCAGCTCACCGGAGGGGGTCTTCACGACGGAGTGCATGCCCCGTTTCTACCTCGTGAGCGGCGATCGTGGCTCTGGCCACGATCGCCGCTCACGGGCGGCGGAGCCGCATCACGCCCGCAGCACCGCCGCGTGCCGCTCGGTGGCCATCGCCACTGCGGCGTCGCGGGCCGCGTTGGCCTCCTCGCTCGTCAGCGTCCGGTCGGGCGCGCGGAACCGCAGGGTGAACGCCAGCGACCGCTTGCCCGCGCCGACCTGCTCACCGGCGTACACGTCGAACAGGCGGACCGTCTCCAGCAGCTCACCGCCGCCGTCGACCAGCGCGTCGGTGAGCGCCGCGACCGGGACGGCGACGTCGGCGACCAGAGCCACATCGACCCCGACCGGTGGGTACGGCGACACCTGCGGCGCCGTGCGGCGCTCGCGCAGCGGCAGGGCGTCGAGGTCGAGCTCCATCGCGCAGGTGCGCGGCGGCAGCCCGAGCGCCTCGACGACCTTCGGGTGCAGCTCGCCCGCGTGCCCGACGATCCAGTCGCCCACGCGCAGCGCGGCGCACCGGCCGGGGTGCCACGGCGCGAGCGCGGCGGCGCTGACCCGCAGCTCGACCCCCGCGGCCTGCCCCACGAGCGTGGCGGCGGCGATCGCGTCGGCCCACCCGGCGGCGCGGCCGGGGCCCCACCAGCCGCGCGCCTCCCGGTCGCCGGCCAGCACCGCGGCCACGTGCAGCGGCTGCGCGGGCAGCGCGGCGCGGATCTGCGCGTACTCGGCGTCGGTGGGACGGCGGTCGACGGGCGGGTCCGGCATCGCGACGGGCTGGTGGTGCGGCAGCACGACCTGCCCGACGTGGTAGAGCGCGAGGTCGGCCGCACCGCGGGAGCGGTTGCGCACCAGCATGTCGAGAAGGCCCGGGAGCAGCGTCGACGTGAGCTCGGCGCGCTCGGCGTCGAGGGGGTTGAGCACGCGGACGGTGCGGCGGCGGACGTCGTCGGCGTCGAGCCCCAGCGCGTCCCACGCGGCGGGCCCGACGAACGGGAACGGCAGCACCTCGACGTACCCGGCCTCGGCCAGCGCGCGCGACACCGCGCGGCGCCGGGCCTGCGCCGGGGTGAGGCCGCGGCCGGGAGGGGCGGCGGGCAGCACGGACGGGATCACGTCGAGCCCCTCCAGCCGCAGCACCTCCTCGACGAGGTCGGCGGCCTGCACGAGGTCGGGGCGCCACGACGGCGGGGTCGCGAGCACCTGCGCGCGGCCGTCGTCGCCCGTGACGAGCTCGACGGCGCAGCCGACCTGGCCGAGCCGCCGGACCGTGGCGCCGCGCGGGTAGGCGTGACCGGCCACACGGTCGGGCAGGTCGAGCGGCATGGTGACCGCGGAGCGGGCGGGCACGGTGCCGACGTCGGTGCGGCCGCCGGCGATCGTGCCGCCGCCGTGCTCGACGAGCAGCTGCGCCGCCCGCTCGACGGCCGCGGGCGGCAGCTGCGGGTCGACGACGCGCTCGAAGCGCTTGGACGCCTCGCTGGGCAGCTTGTGCCGCCGCGCCGTGCGGGCGATGCCGGTGGGCTCCCAGTGCGCGCCCTCGAGCAGCACGTCGATCGTGCCGTCCGGACCCGGCCCGGCGATCTCGGTGGACGCCCCGCCCATCACGCCGGCCAGCGCGACCGGGCCGGAGTCGTCGGTGACCAGCAGGTCGTCCTCGTCGAGGGTGCGGGTGGCGTCGTCGAGCGTGACCAGCTGCTCGCCCGGCTTCGCCCGGCGCACCACGATCGGGCCGGACAGCCGCCCGGCGTCGAACGCGTGCAGCGGCTGGCCCAGCTCCAGCATCACGTAGTTCGTGACGTCGACGACGAGCGAGATCGGCCGCATCCCGGCGGCGAGCAACCGCCGCTGCATCCACCAGGGCGCGGGCAGGCGGGGGTCGACGCCGTCGACGCGCCGCGCGACGAACCGCGGGCAGCGCTCCGGCTCCTCGACGACGACCGGCCAGGCCTCCCCCTCGGCGGCGGGGACGATGACGCGCGCCGCCGGGTCGGAGAAGTCGGCGTCGAGCGCGCACGCCATCTCCCGGCCCAGACCGCGCAGGGAGAAGCAGTAGCCGCTGTCGGGGTTGACGTCGAGCTCGATCACCGGGTCGTCGACGCCGAGGAGCTCGCGGGCGTCGTCGCCGGGCTCCCCCGCGCCGGGCGGCAGCACGAGGATGCCGGCGTGGTCGGCGCCGATCCCGAGCTCGCGGACCGAGGCGATCATGCCGTCGGAGACGTGGCCGTAGGTCTTCCGCGCGGAGATCGCGAAGCCGCCGGGCAGGACCGCGCCGGGCAGCGCGACGACGACGAGGTCGCCCTCCGCGAAGTTCCGCGCGCCGCAGATGATGCCGTTGGTCTGCTCCGGGCCGACCTGGACCCGGCACCAGCGGATCGGCTTCTTGAGGCCGGTGAGCTCCTCGATCTCCAGGACGCGGCCGACGACGAGTGGACCGGTCAGCTCCGGGGCGCGGTGGACCTCCTCCACCTCGAAGCCGACGCGCACGAACGCCTCGGCGGTCTCGTCGACCGGCGGCAGGTCGCCGACGAGCTCGGACAGCCAGGACTGCGGGACTCGCACCAGTACTCCTAGATTCCGAAGGCGCGGGAGAAGCGGACGTCGCCCTCGACCATGTCGCGCATGTCGGGGATGCCGTTGCGGAACATGAGCGTGCGCTCCAGCCCCATGCCGAACGCGAAGCCCGAGTACACCTCGGGGTCGACGCCGCAGGCGCGCAGGACGTTGGGGTGCACCATTCCGCAGCCGCCCCACTCGACCCAGCCCGCGCCGCCCTTCTTCTCCGGGAACCACACGTCGGGTTCGGCGGAGGGCTCGGTGAACGGGAAGTACGACGGGCGCAGCCGGATCTTCGACGTCGTGCCGAACATCGCCCGCGCGAACGCGTCGAGCGTGCCCTTGAGGTGGGCCATGGTGAGGCCCTTGTCGATCGCGATGCCCTCGACCTGGTGGAACACCGGGGTGTGGGTGGCGTCGAGGGCGTCGGTGCGGAACGTGCGGCCGGGGCAGACGACGTAGACGGGCAGGTCGCGGTCGAGCAGCGACCGGATCTGCACCGGTGACGTATGGGTGCGCAGGACCGCGCCGGCGCCGCCCGCGTCGTCGGCGAGGTAGAACGTGTCCTGCATCGTCCGCGCCGGGTGGTCCTTGCCGAAGTTCAGCGCGTCGAAGTTGAGCCAGGACGACTCGACCTCGGGCCCCTCGGCCACCTCCCACCCCATCGCGACGAACACGTCGGCGATCTGCTCGGAGATCTGCGTGAGCGGGTGCCGGGCGCCGCGTGGCGTGCGGTCCCAGGGCAGCGTGACGTCGACGGCCTCCTCGGCCAGCACGCGCGCGTCGCGCTCCGCGGCGAGCACGGCGCGGCGGGCGTCGAACGCCTCCTGCGCCTCCTGGCGGGCGGCGTTGACGCGCTTGCCGGCGTCGGCGCGGTCGGGGCCGGGCAGCGAGCCCAGCTCGCGGCGGGCCAGCAGGAGCGGCGCCCGGTCGCCGAGGTGCGCGGGGCGGACCGCGGCGAGCTCCGCCAGGTCCGCGGCGCCGTCGAACGCCCCGCGGGCCGCCTGCACGGCTGCGGCGAGGACGTCGGGATCGAGCGCATCGGACATGGGAACCAGGGAACCTCTCGACCGCGGTGCAGGGCGAGGGGGATTCTAGGTGGACGTCCGGCGGCCGCCCGGACGCGCCCCGACGGCGCGGGTGGTTGCCCCGCCCCCGGCCGGGAACCCGGCGGCCGTGATCCTCGGATACCCGGACGACCCGACCGTCACCGCCGGGGGGCGGATCGTGCTGCGCGTGTCGACCGACGCCCCCGCGTTCCGGGTGCTGGTCTACCGCTGCGGCGTCCGCACCGAGCTCGTGCAGGCCACCGACTGGCTCCCCGGCCGGTCGGCGCCCCGGCTGCTGCCGTGCGAGGACTGGGACTGGCCGGCCCACGCGCTGGACGTGCCGGCCGACCGCGCCGCGGGCGTCCACGTCGCGGTGCTGGTGGAGGGCGACGGGCGGCGGGCCGTCCCGCAGGCGCCGCCGGACATCCCGCCCGACCCCGACGCGCGGACCGCGCGCGTGCTGTTCGTGGTACGCGCCCCGGCCGAGCGGCGGCCGCGGGTCCTCTACAAGCTGCCGCTGCTGACCTACCACGCCTACAACCTCGGGGTGCCCGACCCCGGACGGGCGTGGAGCCTCTACAGCCTGCCCGAACCGCGCCCGGCCGACGTACCGCCGACGGTCTCGGTGCGCCGGCCAGGCGGCGGCACCGGCGGGACACCGTGGGACGCGTTCAACCACGACCCGTTCGACCCCAGCCCACGCCAGACCTTCCGGCACTGGGACGCGCCGTTCCTCGCCTGGCTCGAGCAGCACGGCGTCGCCGTCGACCTCTGCACCGACCTCGACCTGCACCGCGACCCCGCCCTGCTCGACCGCTGCACGCTCCTGCTCTCGGCCGGGCACGACGAGTACTGGACCGACGCCATGCGCGACCGCACCGAGGAGTTCGTGGCCGACGGCGGCAACGTCGCGTTCTTCGGCGGCAACACGTGCTGGTGGCGCGTGGAGTTCGACGACGACCACGCGTTCCGCCGTGTCGCGAACTGGTGGGACCCGGCGGGCCCGGACCGCCCGGAGAACCACCTCACCGGCGTGAGCTTCCGCAACGGCGGCGAGCGCGACCGCGACGACCACCCCGTCCCCGTCGGGTACCGGGTCCAGCACGCCGACCACTGGGTCTGGGAGGGCACGGGCCTGGCCGACGGCGACGTCCTCGGCGACCGCCCCGGCGAGTACCTCGTCGGCTACGAGGCCGACGGCGCCCACTTCGACCGCTCCCGCACCGCGCGCGGGCTGCCCGCCCGCCCCACCGGCGACGACGGGACGCCCGCCGACTTCATCATCCTCGGCGTCGGCGACATCGCCCCCGGCGGCTGGGGCAACGGGAACGCCGCGGCCACGATGGGCCTGCACGGCGGGGGCGGGGGCGGGGGCACCGTCTTCACCGCGTCGACGACCGACTGGCCCCGGCTCCTCGCCGGCGGCACCTGCCCCGCGGTGGAGCAGGTGACGCACACCGTGGTGAGCCGGCTCTCGGCCCCGGCTAGGGCTTCCAGTCCGGCGGTACCGGCGCGGCGTCGCGCTTGACGACCAGGTGCCCGCCCAGCACCAGGGCGTGCATGTGCGTGCCGGTCAGCACGGCCAGCGAGTCGGCGGGGTGCTCGGTGAGGGGGTCGCCCTTGCCGTTGAGCGAGGTGTTGAGCAGCACCGGGCAGCCCGTGCGGGCGTCGAACGCGCGGAGCAGCGCGTGCAGGAACGGCGTGTGCCCGGGCTCCACGCTCTGGATCCGGGCGGTCCCGTCGACGTGGGTGATCGCGGGCAGGGCCGCGCGCTGCTCGGGCCGCACGTCGATGGCGAACTGCATGAACCGCACGGGCCGGTCGACGTCGAACACCTCCGCGGCGCGCTCGGCGAGCACGAGCGGGGCCAGCGGCCGGAACCACTCGCGGCCCTTCACGCGGAAGTTGATGAAGTCGCGCATCGCGGGGTGGCGGGCGTCGCCGAGGATGCTGCGGTGGCCCAGCGCGCGGGGCCCGGACTCGCTGCGCCCCTGGTGCACGGCGACGACGTGCCCGGCGGCGAGCAGGTCGGCCACCCGTCCCGCGAGCGCGGCGTCGTCGGCGGGGCGCTCCACCTGCAGCGCCGGGTCGGACTCCGCGGCGCGCACGGCCCCGTCGAGCTGCGCCTGCTCGGGCTCGGGGCCCAGGAAGTCGTCGGACCACCGGAACCCCGCCGGCTCCCCCAGGCACTCGATGAGCCCGTAGAGCGCGCAGCCCGCCGCCGTGCCGCCGTCGTGGGCGCTGGGCGGGATGAACACGTCGCGGAAGCCGCTCTCGCGCAGGATCCGGCCGTTGGCCGAGCAGTTCAGGGCGGTGCCGCCGGCGAAGACCAGGTCGGGCGTCCCGGTCCGGTCGCGCAGCCAGGCCGTGACCCGCAGGAGCGCGGTCTCGAAGGCGCGCTGGCCGACGGCGGCGAGGTCGGCCGCGTCCTGGAAGGAGCCCGGGCCCTGGAGGAAGTGGGAGAAGCGCGCCTGCTGGCCGAACACGTCGAGCCACTCGCGCGGGATCGACACCTCGTGCCCGTCGACGACGAGCTCGGGCAGGTCGAACGCGTCGGCTCGGCCG
Organism: Pseudonocardia oceani; assembly: GCF_019263585.2. Taxonomy (GTDB): domain Bacteria; phylum Actinomycetota; class Actinomycetes; order Mycobacteriales; family Pseudonocardiaceae; genus Pseudonocardia; species Pseudonocardia oceani. The sequence continues at coordinate 5,747,726 of NZ_JADQDF010000001.1, read as the reverse complement.
AACGGGGCCAGCCCCATGACCTTGCCCTCGCTGCCCTCGCCGGTGAACATCACGCGCGTCAGCAGGTAGTAGAAGCAGCCCAGGCCCGTCGGGTGGTCCCAGTCGCCGTCCCACAGCTGCTTGGCGAGGCACTCGGGCTGCCCGCCGCGCTCCCAGCGGTAGAACGACGACACCTCGAGCAGGTCCGGCGGCGTCTCCTCCCCGTAGCCGCAGACCTCGGTGAAGTCGCGCACGGGGCTGCCCTGCCCGTCGATCACCATCGCGGCGGCGGCGTCGAACGGGGAGGGCGGGAACGCGCTGTAGAGGTGCGAGAGGTGGTGGGAGATCGTCACGATCCGCGGCTCGTCCCGGAACGCCAGGGTGTCGCGGACCTCGTCGTGGTAGGCGTCGATGTGCTTGACCTCGTCGTCGGAGGAGAAGCACTCCACCACCAGGTCGACGGGCTCGCGCAGCGCCGGCATCGCGGGGCGGTAGAGCGTCGGGAGGTCGCCGAGGCGGCCCCAGTGGTGCTTGCGCCGGCTCAGGCGCTCCTTCTGCAGGGTGTACAGGGTGTCGGCGCCGCGCGCCACGGCGACGGCGCCGTCCTGCGTGCGGTTGATCCCCACGACGGTGGGCTCGGGTCGCATCGGGCTGCCTCCTGGTCCGCACGGCCGGGCCGCCGGTCGGCCCACCGCCCGGCGGCTACCCGGCAGCAGCGCGGTCAACCCCGGCGGGTCCGCGCGGCCACGCTCGCGTACAGGCAGATCGCGGCGGCCGTGGCGAGGTTGAGGCTCTCCGCCCGGCCGTGGATCGGCACGCGCACGCGGTGGTCGGCCCGCTCGGCGAGTTCGGCCGGCACGCCGTGCGCCTCGCCGCCGAAGACCCAGGCGACGGGTCCGCCGAGCACGGCGTCCGCGGCGGGGTCGTGCAGGTCCAGCTCGCCGTGGCCGTCGGCGACGAGCAGCACGAGCCCGGCGTCGCGGCAGGCGTCGAGGACGGCGGCGGCGTCGCGGTCACGGGCCAGCGGCAGGTGGAACACGCTGCCGGTGGACGCGCGCACGGCCTTGCCGTTGTGCGGGTCGACCGTGTCGCCCGCGAGCAGCACGGCGTCGGCGCCGGCCGCGTCGGCGACGCGGATGACGGTGCCGGCGTTGCCCGGGTCGGCGATCCCGGCGCACACGGCGACGAGCCGCGGGGTGCCCCGCAGCGCCTCGGCGACGGGCACGTCGAGCAGGTCGCAGACGGCGACGAGCCCCTGCGGGGTGACGGTGTCGGACAGCGAGTCGGCGGCGCGGTCGTCGACGACGGTGACGCGCGCGGTCCGCGCGAGGAGCTCGGGGTGGCGGGCGGCCGCGGCGTCGGTGACGAACAGCTCGTGCACCGCGCCCGCGTCCAGCGCCTCGCGGACGGCCTGGGCCCCCTCCACGAGGAACCGCCCGGCCCGATCGCGCCCCGCGCGTCGCAGCAGCTTGCGCGCTGCGACGACGCGGGGTGAACGCTGCGTCGATGCGATCTCCGCAGGCGCTGCGACCGGTGTGCCGGGCGGTGTACCCTGCGGCCTGGTCAGGCCGCCGACTCCTTCTGCGAGGCCTGCGCCGGGACGTTGGCCCGGGCGACCTCGACCAGCGCGGCGAACGCGGCCGGGTCGCTGATCGCGATCTCCGACAGGATCTTGCGGTCGACCTCGACACCCGCGACCGACAGGCCCTGGATGAAGCGGTTGTAGGTCATGCCGTTGGCGCGGGCCGCGGCGTTGATGCGGGTGATCCACAGCTTGCGGAACTCGCCCTTCTTCGCGCGACGGTCGCGGTAGGCGTAGTTCAGCGAGTGGAGCATCTGCTCCTTCGCCTTGCGGTACAGCCGCGAGCGCTGCCCGCGGTAGCCGCTCGCGAGCTCGAGGGTGGTGCGCCGCTTCTTCTGGGCGTTCACCGCGCGCTTCACGCGTGCCATGAGAGTTCCTAACGTGGGGGGTGGAAGGGGGAGGTCAGCGGCCGAGCATGGTGTTGACGCGCTTGGTGTCGGCCTTGGCGACCTCGACCGTGCCGGACAGGTCGCGCGTCTCCTTGCTCGACTTCACCTCGAGGCGGTGGCGCAGGCCGGCCTGCTGCCGCATGAGCTTGCCGCCGCCGGTCACCTTGACCCGCTTCGCGATGCCGCTGTGGCGCTTGTTCTTCGGGGTCTTGCTGTGGTTCCGGGCCTTCTTGGGCATGGCAGTTCCTACTCCAGTGCTGGGACGGGACAGGCCGTCAGGCCTGGTCCGTGTCGGCGGCGGGCGCCTGCTCGGCGGACACCTGGTCGGGTGCCTGCTCGTGCTCGACGGCCTGATCGGCTGCCTGCTCCTGCTCGACGGACGCCGGGCGGGCGCGCGGGGCCGGCTTCTTGGTCGGACCGATCACCATCGTCATGTTGCGCCCGTCCTGCTTGGGCGACGCCTCGACCACACCGAGATCGGCCACGTCCTCCGCGAGGCGCTGCAGCAGCCGGAACCCGAGCTCGGGCCGGGACTGCTCGCGCCCACGGAACATGATCGTGACCTTGACCTTGTTGCCGCCTTCGAGGAAGCGACGGACGTGGCCGCGCTTCGTCTCGTAGTCGTGCTTGTCGATCTTCGGTCGGAGCTTCTGCTCCTTGATCGTGGTGAGCTGTTGGTTGCGGCGGGACTCCCGGGCCTTCTGCGCGGACTCGTACTTGAACTTGCCGTAGTCCATGAGCTTGCAGACGGGCGGGCGGGCCTGGGCGGCGACCTCGACGAGGTCGAGCTCGGCCTCCTGCGCCAGCCGCAGGGCGTCCTCGATACGCACGATGCCGACCTGTTCCCCGTTCGGCCCGACCAACCGGACCTCGGGAACGCGGATTCGGTCGTTGATGCGCGTCTCTGTGCTGATGGGGTCTCCTCGTATCGACGTCGTGGGAGCGACGGAGCGAAGACCCGACAAACGATCACCGACAGACGGGTGCCGCCGCTGGGCGGCACGTCGGCCGGCGACCGGACCCGAACACCCTGGGGTGGGCGGGTGGGAGCGGGGCTCCACTTGATCGCCCTGACGCAGATGGGAACGCGCGACAGGGTGGTCGCATTCCCCAGCGTAGCAGCCCCCGGCGCCGGGCCCTCACCGCACCAGGCGCCGCGCCAGCGTGACGGCGCCGGCGTCGCCGAGCGCGGCACCCTCGGCCAGGGCCGGGGCGTACCCCTCGCCCAGTGCGGTCCGGGCGGCGTCCTCGACGGCCAGGACCCGCCCCGCGTCCGCACCGTACTCGCGGCCGGCGCGGGGGCTCGCGCGCAGCGCGCCGAGCAGCACGGTGGCGTCGCGGTGACGGCCGTGGCGCGACAGCACCTCGGCCAGCGCGCGCATCGCGACCCAGAGCTGCGTCCACGCGCCCATCCCGATCCAGGCGTCGAGCAGCGGGGCGAACGAGGCCGGGGACCGGGCACCCGCGCGGGCCGCCGTCGTGAGCAGCGTGTGCCGGGCGACCCCGGCGAGGAACGCGGCGTCCACCTCCTCGGCCAGGGCCACGGCCCGTTCGAGGTGCTCGGCCGCGCCGTCCTGTCCCGACTCGGCCCGCCGCTCCCCCGCCGCGTACGCCGCCCACCCGAGCGCGAGCGGCGAGCCCATCCGCGAGGCCAGCGCCGTGCACGCCTCCTCGTGCCGGCCCGCGGTCGCGTCGTCGCCCGCGTAGGCGGCGGTGATGGCGAGGTCGCACAGCGCCATCACCCGGGTCACGTCGTCGTCCGCGGCGGCGGCGAGGTCGGCGCTGCGGCCGGCGTGCACCGCGGCCCCGACGAGGTCGCCCTCGGCCAGGGCGACGTTCGCCAGGCCGTCGTGCGCCTCGCCCCCGAGCAGCGCGTCGCCCAGGCGATCGGCGATCCCGAGCGCGCGGACGCACCGCTCGCGGGCCCCGCGCAGGTCACCGCGCTGCCACAGCGGCATGGCGGTCAGCGCCAGCACGCGGGGCACCAGGGGGTGCGCGGTCCCGGCGACGGCCAGCGCGTCCTCCGCCAGTGCGGCGAGGTCGGCGCGGGCGCGCTGGTACCCGAGCTCCGCGCACACGTGGGCGAGGCGCAGCAGGTCCTCGGTGGGACCCGCCGTGCACAACCACGCGTGGGCACGACCGATGTCGGCGAGGTGGGCGTCGAACCGGCGCACGGCGGCGGCCTCGTCGGGCCGCGACCGCGCGGCCAGCGTGTCGACCGCGAGCGCCACGACCCACGCCGCGTGCCGGGCCTGCAGGGCCGCGAACCCGGGGTCGGTGGCGAGGAGGGAGCGGCAGAAGGCGCGCAGCGTCTCCAGCATCCCGAACGTCACCGGGTCGCCGTCGCGGCGCCGCACCAGCGACCGGTCGACGAGGTCCGGGAGGACCCGCGCGTCGCCGCACACGGCGGCGACCGCACCCGCCTCGACGGCTCCGGCGAACACCCCGAGCCGGACGAACAGCGTGCGCTCGTCGTCGTCGAGCAGGCCGTAGGACCACTCGACGACGTCGCGCAGCGACCGGTGCCGCAGCGGGGCGGTACGGCGGCCGCGCCCCAGCGCGTCGAGGGGGTCGTCCAGGGCGGCGAGCAGGCCGGGCAGGCCGACGGCCCCCACCCGTGCGGCGGCCAGCTCGAGCGCGAGCGGCAGGCCGTCGAGGCGGGCGCAGACGACGGCGACCTGCTCCGGATCGGGCACGGCGACCGGATCGGCGGCGCCGATGCGGTCGACCAGCAGCGCCGCGGCCGGCGCGGGCGCCAACGGCGCGAGCGGCAGCACGTGCTCCCCGTCGGCCCGCAGCGCCTCCCTGCTGGTCGCGAGCACGACGACCCCCGGTGCGCCGGCGACGACGGCCTCCACGAGCGCGGCGACCGGGTCGGCGACGTGCTCGCAGTTGTCGAGGACCAGCAGCTGGCGCCGGGTGGCCAGCACCTCGACGATCCGCGCTCGGAGCCCGTCGCCCGCGGCCAGCCGCAGCGCGGCCGCCACGGTGCCGGCCACGGTGTCCGGCGTGGCCGGCACCAGGTCGACGAGGAGCGCACCGTCGTCGAACCGGTCGGCCAGCGACGCGGCGACGTGCCGCGCCAGCCGCGTCTTGCCCACACCACCCGGCCCGCAGAGCGTCACCAGCCGGTGTTCGGTGAGCATCGCCGCCGCCCGCGTGACGTCGGCGTCCCGGCCGAGGAAGGCGCTGACCGGCAGCGCGGGGCGCGGGCGCTCCCCGTCACGGAGGAGGCGTTCGTGCAGCCGGGCCAGCTCCGGGGACGGATCGGCGCCGAGCTGCTCGGCCAGCTCCGCGCGGAAGCGGGCGTAGACGCGCAGGGCCTCGGCGGGTCGACCGCCTGCGGCCTGCGCGCGCATCAGCGTCGCGGCCGCGCCCTCGTGCAGTGGCTCCACCGCCAGCAGCGCGGCCGCGGCCGCCACGGCGTCGTCGGAGCGCCCGGCGGCGAGCAGCGCGTCCGCCCGACGCGCGGCGGCCGCGCTGTGCAGGGCGACCAGCCGGGCGGCCGCCGGTCCCGGGTCGTCGAGCTCGGCGTAGGGGCGGCCGCGCCACAGGGCCAGTGCGGCGTCGAGGTCCGCCAGGGAGACGGTGGGCCGCTCCAGGAGCCCGGCGAACACGACGGCGTCCACCGGTGCGTCGAGCCGGTAGCAGCGCGGACCGGTGGTGACGCGGACGCCGGGCGGCAGGAGACGGCGCAGCCGGGCGACGTTCGTCTGCAGCGCCCCGTCCGGGTCGGCCGGCTGGTCGTCGCCCCAGACGAGGTCGGCGAGGACGTCGACGCCGACGTCGGCCCCGGCGTGCAGGGCGAGCGCGGTGAGCAGGCGCCGCTGCCGCCCGCTGGGGACCGGGACCGGCACGGCGTCCGCGGCCAGCACGAGGAGCGGACCGAGCACCCCGACCGCTGTCGCGTCCACACCGGACATCATGCCCGCTGACAGCGCACGGACACCCTGCCGACAGCGCCCACCCCTACCGTTCGCACCATGACCACGACCCTCCCGTCCCCCACCGCCGAGCAGTTCGGGGAGGACGCCCGCGAGTACCTCCCGTCCGTGCCGGACGTCGCCGCCGTGCTGGCCCGTGGGGGCCGCGTCGCCGACGCCACGTCCGTCACCGGCACGTTCGACCGGTCGCGGCGTTCGAGTGCATCCACGACCTGCCCGACCCGGTCGGGGTCCTCGCCGCCATGCGCCGCCTCGCCGGAGCGAACGGTGTCGTCCTCGTGATGGACGAGCGGGTGGCCGACGCGTTCACCGCACCCGGCGACGAGGTCGAGCAGGTGATGTTGGGCTACAGCCTGATGTGCTGCCTGCCCGACGGCATGGCGCACCCGCACCCGCACTCGGCCGGGACGGGCACCGTCATGCGGCCGGACACGCTGCGCGACTACGCCGGCGAGGCCGGGTTCGCCGGCGTGGACGTGCTGCCGATCGAGGACGTCTTCTTCCGCTTCTACCGCTTGGTCACCCGATGACCGCCCGGGAGGTTCCCGCCGTGCCCACCGCCCCGCTCACCACGCGCCCCGGCCTCGGCGCCCGCCTGGACGCGGCGCTCTACGGGCCGGTGCTGCTGCTCGGCGAGGTGCGCGGCATGCGCCGGCGCCGCACCGCCCTGGTCGGCGCGGCCCGCGGCCGCGTGCTGGAGATCGGCGCGGGCACCGGGCTGAACCTGCGCCACTACCCCCACGACGTCGACGACCTCGTGCTCACCGAGCCCGACCCCGGGATGGCCGCGAGGCTGCGCCACGCGGTGAGCCGGTCCGGGCGGCGCGCCACGGTCGTCGAGGCAGGAGCCGACGCGCTCCCCGCGGCAGACGGATCGGTCGACACCGTCGTGTCGACGATGGTGCTGTGCACGGTGCCCGACCCGCTCGCGGCGCTGCGCGAGATCTCCCGGGTGCTGGCGCCGGGAGGACGACTGCTGTTCTGCGAGCACGTGCTGGCCGCCGACGAGCGCACGGTCCGGCGCCAGCACCTCCTCGCCGGGGCCTGGGCCCGCTTCGCGTCCGGCTGCCGCTGCGACCGGGACCTGCTCACCGCGATCGCCGGCGCGCTCGACGTCGACCGGGTGCACGAGGAGACCTGGCGCGGGATGCCGGTGCTCGTACACCCGCTGGTGGTGGGGTCGGCCCGGCCCCGCCGCTAGCCGTGCGGCCGGCTCAGGCCGCCTGCCCGAGCCAGCGTCGCAGCTCACCTGTCTCGACCGAGACGAAGCCGGTGGCCGGGGACCCGTGGTAGTCGTGCAGGCCGGTGTGCAGCGTGTAGTGCAGGCGGCGCCGGCGCAGGTAGACCAGCACGCGCCGGTCGACCATCGCGACGAGGTGGGTGCAGCCGTGCTCCCGCGCCACCCGGGCGGCGGCGTCGAGCATGCGCTCGAAGATGCGTCGGTTGCGGAACCGCGAGCGGACGGCGGCGGTGAGCACGTCGAGCAGCACCACCGGCTCCTCCCCCGCGAGGTCGGCCCCGACGTCTGCCCCGAACGGCTGCGCCTCGGCGTCCTCCAGGCTCAGCGACGTGCGCGGCCCGGGCAGCCCGAGGCGCATCATCCCGGCCCAGCCGCCGTCACGGACGAGCACGATCTGGGTCTGCAAGAGGTGCTCGGCGTAGTAGCAGCCGAGGTCCTCCGCCGACTCGCCGTACGTCGCCCGGAACACCCCTGCCTCGATCCGCTCGGCCACGGCGAGCGCCTCCGGGAACGGCGGCTCCGTCGCCGGGAACGCCACGCACGTACTCGCTTCCACCATCATCCGACCCCCGCCGACCGTCCGGGCGGCGGGCCGCTGCCCGCCGCCCATTCAGTCGTAACAGCGTTTCGGACGGTGATCCACGGGTCGCGGCAGCATCAGACGTCTGCCGCACCCGATTGGTCCAACCTGCCGCACCTATCGGCGGCAGGCGGCGGGACGGGTGACCGCCAGTAGGGGGACGATTACGAACCGTCGCCCAGATCGCCCTCGACGGTGCCTTCCGGCTTGCTCTCGGAGTCGCCGCCGAAGCCCGGCGCGAGGTCGGCCGGGTCGGGGCTGTCCGGGTCGGCCGCGGCGCCGCCCTCCGGCGGGTCGGGCTGCGGGATGCCCGCCGGGTTGGGCGCCACCCGCTCGGTGTTCGTGCCCGGCGGGACGGTGCCGCCCCGGTCCTGGCCGCCTGTTCCCTGGGTCATCGTGGTCCTCCCCGCGTCGGCTCCCGGCGGACCTCCCGCCGGGATGCCGGACGGCTACCCGCCGGGGCGGGACCCAACCGGAGCGCCGGGGCGGACCCCGACCGGGCCGGCGGCCGGGCTCAGCCGGCCGCGCGGACCGTCGACCCGGCCTTGCGGCGCCGGGCCGGGGCCGGGCGCGCCGCCAGCGGCGTGACGAGACCCTGCAGGAACTGCCCGGTGTAGCTCGTGGGGTGCGCCGCGATCTGCTCCGGCGTGCCCTCGGCGACGACCGTGCCGCCGCCCGAGCCGCCCTCCGGGCCCATGTCGATGACCCAGTCGCTGGTCTTGATGACGTCGAGGTTGTGCTCGATGACCAGCACCGAGTTGCCCTTCTCGACCAGCCCGTTGATGACGAGCAGCAGCTTGCGGATGTCCTCGAAGTGCAGGCCGGTGGTGGGCTCGTCGAGGATGTAGACCGTGCGCCCGTTGGAGCGCTTCTGCAGCTCCGAGGCCAGCTTCACGCGCTGGGCCTCGCCGCCCGACAGCGTGGGCGCGGGCTGGCCGAGCCGGACGTAGCCCAGCCCGACGTCGACGAGCGTGCGCAGGTAGCGGCTGATCGAGTTGATCGGCGCGAAGAACTCGGCGCCCTCCTCGATCGGCATGTCGAGCACGTCGGCGACGGTCTTGCCCTTGTAGTGCACCTCGAGCGTCTCGCGGTTGTAGCGCGCGCCCTTGCAGACCTCGCAGGGCACGTAGACGTCGGGCAGGAAGTTCATCTCGATCTTGATCGTGCCGTCGCCGGAGCACGCCTCGCAGCGCCCGCCCTTGACGTTGAACGAGAACCGCCCCGGCTGGTAGCCGCGCACCTTGGCCTCGGTGGTGGAGGCGAACAGCTTGCGCACCTGGTCCCACACGCCGGTGTAGGTGGCCGGGTTGGAGCGCGGTGTGCGCCCGATCGGGCTCTGGTCGACGCGCACCAGCTTGTCGAGCTCGTCGAGCCCGGTGATGCGGGTGTGCCGGCCGGGCACCTGGCGGGCGCCGTTGAGCTTGTTGGCCAGCACCGTGGCGAGGATGTCGTTGACCAGCGTCGACTTGCCCGAGCCGGACACGCCGGTGATCGAGACGAGGCAGCCGAGCGGGATGTCGACGTCGATGCCGCGCAGGTTGTGCTCGCGCGCCCCGACGATCGTGAGTTTGCGCTGCGGGTCGGGCTTGCGGCGCTCCGCGGGGACCGGGATCGACCGGCGCCCGGACAGGTAGGCGCCGGTGAGCGAGGTGTCGTGGGACTCGAGCCCGTCGACGGGGCCGCTGTAGACGATGTGCCCGCCGTGCTCGCCCGCGCCGGGGCCGATGTCGACGGCCCAGTCGGACGCCCGGATGGTGTCCTCGTCATGCTCGACGACGATCAGCGTGTTGCCCAGGTCGCGCAGGCGCACCAGCGTCTGGATGAGCCTGCGGTTGTCGCGCTGGTGCAGCCCGATCGACGGCTCGTCGAGGACGTAGAGCACGCCGACCAGGCCGGAGCCGATCTGCGTGGCCAGCCGGATGCGCTGCGCCTCGCCGCCCGACAGCGAGCCGGCCGCACGGGAGAGCGAGAGGTAGTGCAGGCCGACGTCGAGCAGGAAGCCCAGGCGCGCCTGCACCTCCTTGAGGATGGAGCCGGCGATCACCGTCTGCCGGCGGTCGAGCACCATCCCGCCGAGGAACTCCGAGCACTCGGCCACCGACATCGCGGAGATCTCGGCGATCGAGCGCTCGCCCTGGTCGCGGTGGGTGAGCGTGACGGCGAGTACCTCGGGACGCAGCCGTGCGCCCTTGCAGACCGGGCACGGCACGTCGCGCATGTAGCCCTCGTAGCGCTCGCGCTGCGAGTCGGACTCCGTCTGGTCGAGCCGGCGCTCCAGGAACGGGATGACGCCCTCGTAGCTGGCGTAGTACGAGCGCTCGCGGCCGTAGCGGTTGCGGTAGCGGACGTGCACCTGGTCGTCGCTGCCGTGCAGCACGGCCTTCTGCTCGGCGGCCGTGAGCTTGCGCCACGGCGTGTCCATCCGGAACCCGATCGCACTCGCCAGGCCCTCGAGCAGCCGCCCGAAGTACTCGGCGGACTGCCCGGTGGACCAGGGCGCGATCGCCCCGGCGGCCAGGGAGGCGTCCGGGTCGGGCACGACGAGCTCCGGGTCGACCTCCTTCTTGATGCCGATGCCGCTGCACTCCGGGCACGCGCCGTAGGGCGAGTTGAAGGAGAACGTGCGCGGCTCCAGCTCGTCGAGCGCGAGCGGGTGCCCGTTGGGGCAGGCCATGCGCTCGGAGAAGCGAACCTCGCGGTGCAGGTCGTCCTCGGGGAGGTCGACGAACTCGAGCACGATCAGGCCGTCGGCCAGCCGCAGCGCCGTCTCCACCGAGTCGGTGAGCCGCTGCTTCGCCGACCCCTTGACCGAGAGCCGGTCGACCACGACGGAGATGTCGTGCTTCTCCTGCTTCTTCAGCTTCGGCGGGTTCGTGAGCTGGTGCACCGTGCCGTCGACCAGAACGCGGGAGTAGCCCTGCGTCTGCAGCTGGTCGAACAGGTCGACGAACTCGCCCTTGCGGGTGCGCACGACGGGCGCGAGCACCTGGAACCGCGCGCCCTCCTCCATCGCCAGCACCTGGTCGACGATCTGCTGCGGCGTCTGCTTCTCGATCACGTGCCCGCAGACCGGGCAGTGCGGGATGCCGGCGCGCGCGTAGAGCAGGCGCAGGTAGTCGTAGACCTCGGTGATCGTGCCGACCGTGGAGCGCGGGTTGCGGTTGGTGGACTTCTGGTCGATCGACACCGCGGGCGAGAGCCCCTCGATGAAGTCGACGTCGGGCTTGTCCATCTGCCCGAGGAACTGCCGCGCGTAGGCCGAGAGCGACTCGACGTACCGGCGCTGCCCCTCCGCGAAGATCGTGTCGAACGCGAGGCTCGACTTGCCCGAGCCGGAGAGCCCGGTGAAGACGACCATGCTGTCGCGCGGCAGGTCGAGGTCGACGCCGCGCAGGTTGTGCTCGCGGGCGCCGCGCACGATCAGACGATCCGCCACGGAAGGGCCTCCTGTGTCCGGAAGGGGACGAACCGGCGGTGCTCGCGCCGGTCCCTCCATGCTAGGCAGGGGCACCGACAACCACGCGCCGACCACGAGGATCGCACAGACGTTCGATCACGGTCGGCGGGCCCTCGTCCGGTCGGCGCCGCTCGCCGGAACTGCAGGTCAGCCGGGATCCGCGTCCGATCAGGACGCCGGCGGACCGGCCCGCCGGGGGCCGGCGGTGCAGCCGTCCGCGACGGCGACCGGTCCTCCCGCTGCGCCGGACGGCCCCGTCAGCGCAGGCCGGGGTGTCCCACCGCACGACGTCGTCGCCGACCTCGTCGGACTCCAGGTCGGCGGCCGCGAGGGCGCGCAGGTACGCGGCCGGGCCGGGCGCGAGGACGCGGCGCTCGTCCTCGTCGCGACCGGCCACGACGACCTGCCCGACCGTCCCACGCGGCCACCACCCCGCGAGCCGGTAGGCGCGGCGGACCGGGTCTCCGCGACGGGCAGGAGGTGGTGCGGGAGCACCTGCGGGTCCTCCGGCGACGGCCCCTGCCCGCCGGCGAGCGCGTACAGCGCCGCGAGCTCCGCGGGGAACCGGACGCCGGACGACTCCTGCGCGCCGGCCACCGCCGCGGCGGTGGCGGGCGGGTTCAGGCGCGGGCGACGTCGAACCCGGCAGCGGCGCGCGGTCCGGGCGGTCCGGGCGGTCCGGGCGGTCCAGGCGGTCCAGGCGGGCGCTCAGCGCACGTAACCCGCGCGGGTGTCGTCGACGATCAGCGGCCGGTCCAGCGTGGACGGCTCCAGGTCGAGGGGCGGCCGGTCGCGCGGGAACACCGCGGCGGCCGCGAGCCCGGCCTCGTCGAGGAACCGCAGCTCCGGGGCCCGCGGCGACAGCGTGAGCCCCGGCGGGCCGCCGGGTGCCGCGAGCGTGAAGCCCCAGTCGCCGAAGCTGGGCACGTGCACGTGGTACGGGGTGACGCCGAGCCCGGCCGACGCGACGGTCGACACCGTGCGCCAGTAGGCCTGCGGCGTCGAGTAGGGGCTGCCCGACTGCACCACGAGCTGCCCGTCCGGGGTCAGCGCGCGGGCGACGAGGCCGTAGAACTCCGTGGAGTACAGCCGCCCGAGCACGGGGGTGTCGGGGTCGGGGAGGTCGACGACCACCGCGTCGAAGGTGCCCGGCGCCGCCTCGCGCAGCCAGCGGAACCCGTCGTCGACGACGAGCCGCACGCGCGGGTCGTCCAGCGCGTGGTCGTTGAGCTCGCCCAGGCGGGTGCGGGCCAGGTCGAGCACGGCGGGGTCCAGCTCGACCTGCACCACCTCGGTGACCGACGGGTGGCGCAGCAGCTCGCGGGCCGCGAGGCCGTCGCCGCCGCCGAGCACGAGCACCCGGGCCGGGTCGCGCGACAGCACGGGGTGGACGAGGGCCTCGGTGTAGCGGTGCTCGTCGACGCTGGAGAACTGGAGGTCGCCGTCGAGGTAGAGGCGCACGTCGTCGCCCCGCTCGGTGACCACGATCTGCTGGTAGGCCGACGTCAGGTCGACGACGACGGGGTCGGCGTAGAGCCGCTGGCGCGAGGTCTCGACGATGTCCTGGGCCTGCACGAGCAGCACGGCGAGCCCGGTGGCCGCCACGAGCAGCGCCGCCGTGGCGACCGCCCGCGCCCGCACGCGCAGCTGTCCGCGCAGCACGAACGCCGCGACGACGGCGGCGGCCACCAGGTTGACCATCCCCGTCACGGCCGACCCGCGGATCTGCCCGACCAGCGGCAGCAGCACGAACGGCCAGGCCAGTCCGCCGACGAGCGCGCCCGCGTAGTCGGCGGCGTTGAGGTCGGCGACGAGCCGCCCGGCGGAGCGGCCGTCGCCCGCGAGCAGCGTCATGAGCAGCGGCACCTCGGCGCCGACGAGCACCCCGATCACGGCGGTGGCCAGCACGAGCACGGCGCTGCTCGTGCCGTGGAAGGAGAAGGCGACGTAGAGCGCGGTGGCCGAGAGCCCGCCGACCACCCCGAGCACGATCTCGATCGCGACGAACGCCGGCGCCGCGTGCGGCAGCAGCGGCTTGGCCGCCAGCGCGCCGACGCCGAGCGCCGCGACGAACCCGGCGACGATGAGCGAGGTGACCGCGATGCCGCCCCCGGCGAGCGTCACGGCCAGGGTGAGCAGCACCAGCTCGTAGACCAGCCCGCACGCCGCGCACACCGCGACCGCGGCGAGCAGGAGCGGGCGCGCCCGGCGCGACCCCAGCGGCGGGGCGTCGGCGGGGACGTCGAGGACGGGTGGGGCGGTCACGACCCCGATCCTGCCGTCACGGCCCCGGCACCTCTGTCACGAGAGGGCCGCCGCGTTCACCGCCCCGATCGCGAGCAGGCTCGACCCGACGGCCCAGGCCGCGCCGCTCATGCGGGTCTCGGTGACCAGCGCGCGCAGGTGGCCCGGCACGAACGCGTCGAGCAGCCGCAGCGCCACACCCTGCAGGACCACGCCGAGCAGGCCGTAGACCAGCGAGTCGACGAGGCCCTGACCCAGCGAGTCGTCGCTGGTCAGGATGGCCGTGACGACGATCAGCGCCAGCGCCAGGTGGTTGGCCGCGAGCAGGACCGCGGCGTTGGGGTTGCGGTCGGTGTAGACCTGGCGGCGTAGGTTGCCCGGCGTCAGCACGTCGAGCGCGACGAAGCCCAGCGCCAGCACGGCGAACCCGACGACGAAGTACAGCAGGGTGGCGAGCACGCCCTGACCGAGCAGGGTGGCGTCCACGGATCCGAACTCCATGGCGAAGATCATCCTCACTTCACGTCGTCGTCGTCGTCATCGGTGGCGGCCGGGGAACCGGGGGTGAAGCCCTGGCCGAGGTAGGCGTAGGAGCCGTCGCGGTAGGCGCCGTCGAGGTCCTCGACGCGGACGGTGCTGCCACCGCTCGCCGGGCTGACCACGACGATGTCGTCGTCGAAGCGCAGGTACTCGCTGCCCGCGTCGCTCGCCTGCGCCGCGGGCGGCACGGCCCCGGCGATCTGCGAGGCCGCCGCGGCGACCGGTGCGGCGGCCAGGTAGGTGCTGGTGTCGCCGGACTCGCTCTGCTCGTCGAAGGTGTCGTCGAGGAAGCCGCGGACGTCCGAGCCGGCGCCGCAGCCGGTCAGCAGGGCGAGCGACACCGCCGCGGCCGCCCACCGTCCCGCGTGCCGCCTCACGGCGTCCACCTGCTCCGCGTCGTCACGATCACGCCCTCCTCGGGTCCGGGGTAGAGGTGCCAGGTGCGCCAGGCCCAGCCGCCGGTGGGCACCGGTGCGCCGGTCAGCGCGGTGAGCGCGGCCCCGTCGCCGGGGAACGCGCCGCAGATCCACGACTCGTCGTCGGCCGCGCGGGCGCGCAGGTCCGCCGCGGTGGCGGCCAGGTCGGCCGTGGGGACGGTCGCGCTCTGCGAGGTCATGCGGTAGCCCCCCGAACGGGCGCTGCGCGGCAGGGGCCGCCCGCCCGCGGCCACGGCGTCGCAGGAGACCTGCTCGGTGAGCCGGTCGGCCCCCGCGGTGGCCGTGACGGCGTGCGAGGCGCCGAGGACGCCCAGCACGAGCCGCTGCCCCTCGTGCTCCAGCGCCAGCTCGGCGAGGACCGGGGGGACGGGTGCGTCGAGGAGCAGGCCCAGCGCGTCGGCGGCGACGTCACGCGGCAGCACCCGCAGCCGGTGCAGCGTCATCCTCGTTCTCCCTGTGATCATGCGAGTGCCGGGAACGTACCGGGTGGCCGGTTCCCCGGCGCCGATCGTTGCGCCACCGTGACGGAGCCCCGGATCACCGAGGCGGCTGTCCGGGGTCGACGGGCTAGGGTCGGCCGGTGGGAGAACCGAACGTGTGGTCCACCGCCCGTCTCGCCGACGGCGCGGGCCGCGACACCGACGTCGAGGTCAACGGGTACTCGTTGAGCTGCGCCGTCCCCGACGACGACGCCGAGCCGACCGGCGCCACACCCTTCGGCCTGCTGGCCGCCTCGCTGTCCTCGTGCACGGTGATGTCGGTGCGGACGTTCCTGCACCGCTGGCGCGTGGAGCCGGGCGAGGTGACGGTGCGGGTGTCGGTCCGTGGCGGGTCCAGCCCGATGCTGGAGCGGCGGGTGACGGTGGTCGGGGCGGTGGAGCCGGACCTGCGGGAGCAGCTGTCGGTGGAGATCGACAACACGCCGGTCACCCGGCTGCTGCGTGATGCCGTGCCGATCCGGACGGTGCTGGTCACGGGCTGAGGTCCGCCCCTCCCCGGATCGCCGCCGTCCGCAGGACCACAGCGTCACGCTTCCGGCGATCACGCACTGCTCCGTGACGGGTCGCGCCGCCCGCGGCCCGGCCGTTCCGCGGGCCGACGCCGCCGCCGTTCCCGCGCGCCGAGCCGGGTCCCGCGCGCCGGACAGGGTCCCGCGCGCCGCCGGGGCCTCGCAGGAGCGGGGAACGCGCGCGGCAACCGGGAACGCGCGCGGGAGCGAGGGCCGGCCGTGCTGTGCGGCCGGCGCGACCCGCAGCTCGGAAGGGCCGACGGCGGCGCGCACGTCCGCGCCGACTGCGCACCCTCCGGTCTCCCGCGCGCCACCGGACGTGCGCGGGAGACCGACAGGTGCGCGCGCCGAGCCATCTGCCCGTGATCGCCACCCGTCCCACCCACAGCTCCCGCGACGACCGTGGCGTGCGGCAGGCGGTGGTCACCGCGACCATCAGCCCTTGATCGCCGAGACCGCACCGCCGGCGCCCTCCGCCCGACCACCGCGTCACACTCCCGGCGACCACCGCAACCCCGCGCGTGACGGATCGCACCGCTGGCGCCTCCCGCGCGCGAAACAGGCTCCCGCGCGGCCCCGGGGCCGCGCACGAGCCGGGAACGCATGCGGCAACCGGGAACGCGCGCGGGAGCGCCCACCCCGGCGCGGCCGCCCCCGCGCGGCCGGCCGTGTGCGGCCGGCCGTGTGCGGCCGGCCGTGTGCGGCCGGCCGTGTGCGCGAGCGCCGAGAGTCAGGCCACCCCGAGCAGCCGCTGGGCCGTGTCGGGGTCGCGCCGGAACTCCCCCGTCGGCACCCGGTGCACGATCTCCCCCCGCGCCATCACCGCCACCTCGTCCGCCACACCGAAGGCCAGGTGCAGGTCCTGCTCCACCAGCAGGACCGCCACGCCCTCGGCCCGCATCGTCGTCACCACCCCGGCGATCTGCTCGACGATCGCGGGGGCGAGGCCGTCGGAGGGCTCGTCGAGCAGCACGAGCCGGGGGTTGGTGAGCAGGGCGCGCGCGACGGCGAGCATCTGCTGCTCCCCGCCGGAGAGCTGGCCCGCGAGCTGCTTGCGGCGCTCGCGCAGGCGGGGCAGGAGGTCGAGGATGCCGTCGACGGTCCAGGTCGCGCTGTGCCGGTGCCCGCGCCGCGCCCGCGACGCCAGGGACAGGTGCTCCCCCACCGTCAGCGTCGACCACACCCGGCGGCCCTGCGGCACCAGCGCCACCCCGGCCTTCGCGATGACGTCGGCGCGGCGCCCGGCGAGCTCGACGCCGTCGAGCACGACCGAGCCGGACGTCACCGGCACCAGGCCGGCCAGCGTCATCACCAGCGTCGACTTGCCGGCACCGTTGCGCCCCAGCAGCGCGAGCGTCGAGCCGGCGGCGAGGTCGAGGTCGACCCCGCTCAGCACCGTGCTCCGGTCATAGCCCGAGACGAGGTCGCGCACCACCAGCAGGCTCATCGCACTCCCTCGCTGCGCTCGGTCGGCATGAGCCCGGAGCGCTGCGCCCATGATTCGCTCGCGAGCTCGCTCATCGCAGGAACAGCTCCTCGCGGCGCCCGGCGCCGAGGTAGGCCTCGCGGACGGCGTCGCTCGCGCGCACGTCGGCGGGCGTGCCCGAGAGCAGCACCCGGCCCAGGTGCAGCACGGTGACGGCGTCGGCCAGGGCGAAGACGAGGTCCAGGTCGTGCTCGACGAACAGCACCGTGATCTCCGGCGGCAGCCCGGACAGCAGCTCGACCAGCCGCGAGCGCTCGGCGGGCGACATCCCGGCGGCGGGCTCGTCGAGCAGGAGCAGCGACGGGCGGCAGGCCAGCGCCAGCGCCACCTCCAGCTGCTTGCGCTCGCCGTGCGACAGCGACGGGACGGCGGTGTCGCCGCGCCCGGCCAGCCCGACGTCGGCGAGCAGCTCCTCGGCACGCTCGCGCAGCCCCGGGTCGCGGCGCGGCCACGGCGGGATCGTGCCGCCCGCGGTGTGGCGCCGGATCGCCAGCGTCAGCGTCTCCACCGCCGTCATCGAGGAGAACAGGCTGGAGTGCTGCAGCGTCTGGCTCATCCCGAGCCTGCTGCGCTTGACCTCCGAGAGCCGGGTGACGTCGCGGCCGGCCAGCTCGATCCGCCCGGCGTCGGCCCTGATCGTGCCGGTGACCAGCTTGAAGAACGTCGACTTCCCCGCGCCGTTGGGCCCGATCAGGGCGTGCCGGGCGCCCGGCTCGACGACGAGGTCGACCTCGTCGACGGCCTTGAGCGCACCGAACGCCCGACCGACGCCCGTGCACGTCAGCGCACTCATCCCGACCTCCTGCGCAGCAGCCCGGCCGCGCCCCGCGGCAGCAGGTAGACGACGGCGACGAACACGATCCCCAGCACGAGCGGGCCGTGGCCGTCGAACGTCGGGCCCAGCGCGTCGCGGACGACG
Organism: Pseudonocardia oceani; assembly: GCF_019263585.2. GTDB lineage: Bacteria > Actinomycetota > Actinomycetes > Mycobacteriales > Pseudonocardiaceae > Pseudonocardia > Pseudonocardia oceani. The sequence continues at coordinate 5,729,920 of NZ_JADQDF010000001.1, read as the reverse complement.
ACGACCAGCGCCGCCCCGAGCACCGCCCCCCACAGCGACCCCGCCCCGCCGATGACGACGGCGAGCAGCATCAGCGACGAGATGAGGAACCCGGCGTCGGCGGTGGACACCAGCCGCTGCTGCGCGACGAGCAGCGACCCCGCCATCCCCGCGACGCCGCCCGCCAGCACGAACACCGCGTACTTGTAGAGGGAGGTGGAGTAGCCCAGCGCCCGCATCCGGGGCTCGTTGTCGCGGATGCCGCGCAGCGCGTCCCCGAAGGGCGAGCGCGCGACCGTCCACACCAGCGCGAACCCGAGCGCGAACACCACCAGCACGTACCAGTGGGAGTAGCCGGCGTTGACCAGCGACGCGCCCCCCACGCGCACCGCGGGGATGCCGGTGAGGCCGTTCGCGCCACCCGTCACCGACTCCCAGGTGTTGGCGACCTGCCCGACGATCTCCCCGATCGCGAGCGTCAGCATGAGGAAGAAGACCCCGGCCGACCGGGCGGTGATCCAGCCGGTGAGCGCGGCCGCGAGCGCGCCGACGGCGAGCCCGGCCAGCAGCGGCACCGGTGCCTCGGCCGTGACGTTGATCGACACCCAGCCCGCGGCGTAGGCGCCCGAGCCGAAGTAGGCGGCGTGCCCGAGCGAGGGCAGCCCGGTGACGCCGACGAGCAGGTCCAGGCTCACGGCGAACAGCGCGAACACCAGGACCCGGCTCAGCGTCGTGGTGGCGAACGGGGCCAGGAACAGCGGCGCGGCGGCGAGCACCACGAGCACCACGACCGACACCCAGCGGCCGTACCCGCGGCGGCGCACCGCCTCGACGGGCTCGACCGACGACTCCACGGCGGTCACCGCGCCACCGCCGGCGTCCCGAACAACCCCTGCGGCCGCAGCACGAGCACCAGCGCCAGCGCCCCGAACAGCACGAACGACGCGAAGTCCGGCAGCAGCACCCGGCCGACGGTGTCGATCTGCCCGATCACCAGCGCGCCGACCAGCGCACCGCGCACCGACCCCAGCCCCCCGATGACGACGACGACGAGCGCCAGGATCAGCACCGTCGCGTCGAGACCGGGGCGGGCGCCGTAGATCGGGCCGCCGAGCACGCCAGCGACCGTCGCCAGCACGGAGCCGACCGCGAACACCGCCCCCTTGACGAGCCGGTTGTCGATGCCGAGCGTCGCCACCATCTCCCGGTCGGCGACGGTGGCGCGCACCAGCGCGCCCACCCGCGTCCGGTCGACGACGATGTAGACGGCCAGCGCGAGCACCGCCCCGATGACGATGATGAGCAGCCGGTAGGTCGGGTAGACCGCGCCGAGCACCGAGACCGAGCCGTCGAGCCCGGGCGGGGCCGCGGCGGACAGCGGGTCGTCACCGAACACGATGATCAGCAGCTCCGCCGCGATCAGGGCCACGCCGAGCGTGAGCAGGGCCTGGTCGAGGTGGCTGCGCCTGCGCAGCGGCTCGGTCATCAGCGACAGCAGCACCCCGCCGACCAGCCCGCCGACCGCGGCGATCGCCAGCGCGCCGAGGAACCCGCCCCAGCTGCCGGCGAGCGTCGCCCCGACGTAGGCACCGCCCAGGAACAGCGCGCCGTGGGCCAGGTTCAGGACGTCCATCATCCCGAAGACGAGCGACAGGCCGACCGCGAGGATGAACAGCAGGAACCCGATGGCGAACCCGTTGAGGATGCTGACGAGCACGCCGTCAGCCCGGCTGGCTCTGCTGGCCGAGGTCCTCGACGACCGCGTTGACCAGCGTGCCGTTCGCGTCCTGCACGCTGCGCAGGTAGATGTTCTGCCGCGGGCTCTGGCCGTCGAACTCCCACGTGCCGCGCGGGCTGTCGTCGACGGCGCCGATGCCGCCGAGCGCGGTGGCCAGCGAGTCGCCGTCGAGCGCGGTGGCCGTGGCGAGCGCCCGGTTGAGCACGTTGGCCGCGTCCCAGGTCTGCACGGAGAACGTGCTGGGCGCCTCGCCGTTGGCCGCCGTGTAGGACTCGACGAACGCGGTGTTGGCCGGGTTGTCGAGCTGGTCGGTGTAGTGCAGCGTCGTCTGGACGCCGAGCGCGGCCTGCCCCTGCTGCGCGAGCACGTTGCCCTCGGTGAGGAAGCCCGAGCCGTAGAGCGGGATCGAGCCGGCCAGGCCGAACTGCGCGTACTGCTGCACGAAGGTGATCGCCTCGGCGCCGGAGAAGAAGCAGAAGGTGGCACGGGCGCCGGAGCCCTGGATCGTGGAGAGGAACGGCTGGTAGTCCGACGTGGAGCCGAAGGGAGGCTTGGCTTCGCCGGCGATCGTGCCGCCGCCCGCGGTGTAGGCGGCCTTGAAGCCCTCGATGACCTCGGTGCCCGCCGCGTAGTCGGGCGCGATGAGGAAGACGCCCTCGGCGAAGCCGGTCTCGGCGAGGTGCGTTCCCATCGCCGCGGCGATCTGGGCGTTGGTGAACGAGGTGCGCCAGATGTAGGGGGTGCGCTCGGGACCGGTCAGCGCGCCCGCACCCGCGTTCGTGACGATGAGCAGCTTCTTCGACTCCGTCAGCAGGTCCTTGACGCCCAGCGCCGTCGCCGAGTTGACCAGGCCGACCACCACGTCCACGTTGTCCTGCTGGATCACCCGCTGCACCGCGGGCACGCCGGTCTGGGGCGTCTCGCCCTCGTCGACCGCGATCGTCTCGACGGTGTACTCGCCGAACCTCGAGCCGTTGGCGTCGAGCCAGAGGTTCCAGCCGCGCGTCATGTCCTCGCCGAGGGCGGCGTAGACCCCGGACTGCGGCACGACGAGGCCGACCTTGATCGTGCCCCCGCCCCCGCCCGCGGCGGGCGCCGAACCGCCGCCGCCGACGCTGCTCCCGCAGGCCGAGAGAACGGGGAGGGTCGCGGCGGCACCGAACAGACCCAGGAGGCGGCGTCGGGAGAGGGCGGGGTGCTCCATGTCGGGACTCCTCGGTGAGTGACCGGTGGTGGGACGTTCTACAGATGGGGAGCGAACCGGACGGATGGTGTAGTGCTGAACGGGGCTTGTCAACGCGTCCCGTGACGACCGGAGCAGGCCGCAACCCGATCGTGACGCTCTAGGCTGTCGCACGTGGACGTCCTCGACAACTACTCCGGTCACACCGATCCCGGCGGCCCCGCGGCGCGGCGCGAGCTCGACGCGCTGACGATCACGAAGCTGTCCGTGGGCCCGATGGACAACAACGCCTTCCTGCTGGTCTGCCGGGCCACCGGCGAGGCGCTGCTGCTCGACGCGGCCAACGACGCCGAACGGCTCGCCGACCTGATCGGTTCCGGCGCCGCGCGGCCCGAGCTGCGCACGCTGGTGACCTCGCACCGCCACGCCGACCACTGGCAGGCGCTCGGGGCGGTCGCGGGCATGTTCCAGCCGCACCTGATCGCCCACCCGATCGACGCCCCCGAGCTGCCGATCCCGATGGACGAGCTCGTCGAGCACGGCGATGTCGTCCGGTTCGGGCGGATCGAGCTGGAGGTCATCCACCTCCGCGGCCACACGCAGGGCTCGATCGCGCTGCTCTACCGCGGCAGCGACCACCCGCACCTGTTCAGCGCCGACTCGCTGTTCCCCGGCGGCCCCGGGCGCACCTGGTCCGAGCCCGACTTCTGGTCGCTCGTGGCCGACCTCGAGGCCCGCGTCTTCGACGTGCTGCCCGACGACACCTGGGTCTACCCCGGCCACGGCGACGACACGACGCTGGGCAAGGAGCGCCCGTCGATCCCGGACTGGAAGGCCCGGGGCTGGGTGGACGAGAGCTGAGCGTCGCCGGGAGCTGATCCTCACCGGCCCGGGTAGCGCCGGGCCCAGGTCGTCGGCGGCTCCCCGAACAGCGCGGCGAAGTCGCGCGAGAGGTGGGCCTGGTCGGCGAACCCGAGGTCGGCGGCCAGCCCGGCCCAGTCGACGGGGTCGCCCGCCGCGAGCCGCTCGGTCACCTCGTGCAGCCGGTAGCGGCGGATCACCCACTTCGGCCCGACGCCGACGTGCTCGGCGAACAGCCGCTGCAGCGTGCGCACGCCGACCCCGGTGGCGGCGGCGAGCCGGTCGACGCGGGTGAGGTCCCGGTCGGCCGCGACGAGCGCCACGGCGGCCTCCGCGTCCGCCGCGGCCGGCCCCGGACCGGCCGCGGGCAGCGCGCCGCGCAGCCACCGCTGCACCGACTCCGCGTCCACCGGCTCGTCCGGGCCGCCGGCGAGCGCGGCGACCGCCGACGCGGGCAGCACCCGGTCGGTGATCGTCGAGACCGACCCGCCCAGCACGGCCCGGAACACCCCCGGGCGGAACGCCGCGCCGACGACCCGGTCGCGCCCCTCCAGCACCCGCACGACGTGCCGGCTCGACACCCCGTGCACCTCCGGTTCCCGCCCGGGCCGCACCGTGACCTGCACCTGCGGGTACGGGACGATCTTCTGCCGGTAGGGCGTCGCGTAGTCCCACTCGACGGCCCAGTGCGCGGCGAGGAACGGGGCGAGGTCGGGCGCGGGCACCGTGAACGCGTGGCGCTGGTGGCGCGTCCAGGCACCGTCGAGCTCGCGGGGGTCGCGGTCCACGGCACCAGTGTGACCTGCGCGGCGGTGCCGCGAACGGCAACAGCTCGGCAACACCGTCGTCATCCGCGCTGCGCAGTCTTCCCTTTCACGTGATCGGGAAGGACGCTGTGCGGTTGTGGCCACTGTGAGTGCGGGACGGGTGCGGACGGCGGTGAGCGCGGTCGTCGCGTTCGCACTGCTCGTCGGGCTGTGGGAGCTGGCCAAGGCGGTGCTGCCCGACGCGGGCGTGAGCATCGGGGGCACGCGGGTCCTCCCCCGCACCGACGACGCGGCGATGCCGCACGTGTGGACCGTGCTGGCGCGGCTGGGCGAGCCGGAGGTCGCGGGAGCCGCGGCGCAGCGGACGGTCGGCGAGGCGGTCGCCTCCGGGGCGCTGTTCACGCTCGGGCTCGCGCTGGGCGGGCTGCTCATCGGCGGGGTCCTGGGCGCGCTGCTGGCGCTGGGGATGGCCCGGTTCGGGCTGCTGGAGCGCGCGCTGCTGCCGTGGGTCGTGCTGTCGCAGACCGTGCCGCTCATCGCCATCGCGCCGCTCGTGGCCGGGTGGGGCGGGAAGATCGCGGTGTTCGGGCAGCCCTGGCAGCCGTGGGCGTCGGTCATGGTGATCTCGTCCTACCTCGCGTTCTTCCCGATCGCCGTGGGCGCGCTGCGGGGGCTGACCTCGCCCCGGCGCGCCGACCTCGAGCTGTTCCGCTCGCTGGCCTGCGGCTGGTGGACGACCCTGCTGCGGCTGCGGCTGCCCGCCGCGGTGCCGCACCTCGTGCCGGCGGTGCGCCTCGCGGCGGCCGCGGCCGTCGTCGGCGCGATCGTCGCCGAGATCTCCACCGGTACCCGCGGCGGCGTCGGACGGCTGATCATCGAGTACGCGCAGTCGGCCACCGGCGACCCGTCGCGGATGTACACCGCGATCCTGGGCGCGGCCGTGCTCGGGCTGGTCGCGGCCGGTGCCGTCGGCCTGCTCGACGTCGTGCTGCGCCGCTACCGCGGGAACGTCGCGTGAGCGCCCCGGGCCCCCGGCCGGAGGCGGACCTGCCCCCCGAGGACCTGCCCGCCGTCGACCTCGCCGGCGTCGACAAGGTGTTCGGGCCGGTGCAGGCGCTGGAGGGCGTCGACCTGACGATCGGCGCGGGCGAGTTCGTGTCGCTGATCGGGCCGTCGGGGTGCGGGAAGTCGACGCTGCTGCGGGTCGTGGCCGACCTGGAGCAGCCGACGGCGGGCAGCGTGCGGGTCGGCGGCAAGCCCGCCGCGCAGGCCCGCCTCGACCAGGACTACGGCATCGCCTTCCAGCAGGCGGGGCTGCTGGAGTGGCGCACGGTCGCGGAGAACGTCGAGCTGCCGCTGCAGGTGCACGGCGTCGCGAAGGCGGAGCGGCGGGCGCGGGCGGCGGAGCTGCTGGAGATGGTGGGCCTGGCCGACTTCGCGCGGTCGCGCCCGGGCGAGCTGTCGGGCGGGATGCAGCAGCGCGTGGCCATCGCCCGCGCGCTCGCGCCGCGGCCCTCGCTGCTGCTCATGGACGAGCCGTTCGGCGCCCTCGACGAGATGACGCGCGAGCGGATGCAGGCCGAGCTGCTGCGGATCGCGGGCGAGACCGGCGCGGCCGTGCTGTTCGTGACGCACTCGATCCCCGAGGCGGTGGTGCTCTCGGACCGGGTCGTCGTCATGTCGCCGCGGCCCGGGCGGATCACCGCGGTGGTCGCGGGACGGCGCCCGGGCGCGAGCACCGAGCTGGCGCCTGACGACGTCGAGGACGTCCGCGAGTCGGCGGCGTTCTTCACCGCGATCACCGACGTGCGCGAGGCCCTGCGCAAGGGGCACGAGTGAGTGCGGCTGGCCGGTGGGCGCCGCCCCTGCTGTTCGGGGCCGGCGTGCTCGTCGTGTGGCAGGTGCTGGTCGTCGCGCTGGCCGTGCCGTCGTTCCTGCTGCCCGCGCCCACCGCCATCGCGGCGCAGGTCGCCGCGCAGTTCGGCGTCATCCTCCCCACGGCGTCGGTGACGGGCGGCAACGCGCTGGCCGGGCTCGTCACCGGGTTCGTCCTCGGGGTGGCGCTGGCGCTGCTCGCGGCGCGGTCACGGCTGGTGCAGGAGCTCGCGACGCCCGTGGTGCTGGCCGCCAGTGCGGTGCCGATCGTCGCGCTCGCGCCGGTGTTCACGACGATGTTCGGCTCGACGACGGAGGTGCCGCGCCGGCTGGTGGTGACCGTCGTCGTGGTGGTGCCGGTGTTCGTGTCGACCGCGCGCGGGCTGCGCCAGGTGCAGCCGGTGCACGCCGACCTGATGACGGCGCTGGCCGCCACGCCCTGGCAGGCGTCGCGGTTCGTGCGGCTGCCCGGCGCGGTGCCCTACATCGTCACCGGGCTGCGCCTGGCCGCCCCGGCCGCGGTGATCGCCTCGATCGTCGCCGAGTACTTCGGTGGCCCGCAGAACGGCCTCGGCAGCCGCATCTCCTCGGCCGCGGCGAACACCGCGTACGCGCGGGCGTGGGCGTTCGTCGTCGCCTCGATCGTGCTGGGTCTGCTGTTCCACCTCGCCGGGCTGCTCCTCGAGCGGCTCGCCACCCGAAGCCCCCGGTAAGTCCCCTCCCCCGGTTCCAGAAGGAGTCACATGTCCCGATTGAGAACGGCCCTGGCCGTCGCCGTGAGCGCGGTCGCGCTGGCCGCGTGCTCGACGGTCGCGGAGCCCGCGGCCCCGGCCGAGGGCGGGCTCACCCCCGTGAAGCTGCAGCTGCAGTGGTTCACGCAGGGCCAGTTCGCGGGCTACCTCGCCGCGGTCGACCAGGGCTTCTACGAGGCCCAGGGCCTCGACGTGGAGATCCTGGAGGGCGGGGTCGACATCGTCCCGCAGACGGTGCTGGCGCAGGGCCAGGCCGACTACGCCATCGCGTGGGTGCCCAAGGCGCTCGCGTCGCGGGAACAGGGGGCCGGGATCACCGACGTCGCCCAGGTGTTCCAGCGCTCGGGCACGTACCAGGTGTCGTTCGCGAACGCCGGCATCGCGGCACCCGCCGACCTGCGCGGCAAGCGCGTCGGCAACTGGGGCTTCGGCAACGAGTTCGAGCTGTTCGCGGGCATGACCGCGGCCGGCATCGCCCCCGCCGCCGACGTGACGCTGGTGCAGCAGCAGTTCGACATGCAGGCCCTGCTCTCCGGCGAGATCGACGCCGCCCAGGCCATGTCCTACAACGAGTACGCGCAGGTGCTGGAGGCGACGAACCCCGCCACCGGTGCGCTGTACCAGCCCTCGGACTTCTCGGTGATCAACTGGGAGGACCAGGGCACCGCGATGCTGCAGGACGCGATCTGGGCCAACACCGAGCGCCTGTCCGACCCCGCCTACCAGGACACGACGACGAAGTTCATCGCCGCGTCGCTGCAGGGCTGGGCGTACTGCCGCGACAACGTCGAGTCGTGCCGCGACATCGTCGTGGCCGCCGGGTCGACCCTCGGTGCGAGCCACCAGCTGTGGCAGATCAACGAGGTCAACAAGCTGATCTGGCCGGCCCCCGCCGGCGCGGGCACGATCGACGAGGCCGCCTGGACACGCACCGTCGGTGTCGCGCGCACCGCCGTGAACGCCGACGGGCAGACGGTCATCACCGCCGACCCGGACGCCGACGCCTACACCAACACCTACGTCGAGCAGGCGCTGGACCTGCTGCGGGCCGAGGGCGTCGACGTCGAGGGGACCTCGTACGCACCGATGGAGGTCACGCTCAACCCCGGCGGCAGCTGACCGGCCGCCCGTTCGCACGATCGTCACACTCGACCGCGCGGCGTTCACCCACAGCTGGCTACAGTGGGTGAACGCCGGTGGGGCCGGTCGTGGCTCCCGGCCGTCCGCCCGGTGCGGGTGCCGGGTGTCGGGCGGGGTACAGGGAAGGCATGAGCCGGCGCCACCTCGGATACGTGCTGCGGGCAGGCGTGGTCCTGCTCTCCGCCGCGGTGCTCGCCACCACCGGCTACGGCTGGTCGGTCGTGCGGCAGGTCTCGGACACCCTCGTCACGAGCGAGGCGCTCGGCGACAGCGAGCCCGTCGGGCTGGACGAGGAGTTCACCGCGCTGCTCGTCGGCATCGACACCCGCACCGACGCCGCGGGCAACCCGCTGCCGCCCGAGGTCCTCGCCGAGCTCCGCGCCGGGGTCGACGAGGGCCAGTTCAACACCGACACGATCATCTTGCTGCACGTCCCGGCCGGTCCGGACGCGCGCGCGTCGGCGGTGTCGATCCCGCGCGACTCGTTCGTCGAGATCGCGGGCGACCTCGGCGAGCACAAGATCAACGCGGCGTACCGGCGCGGGATGTCGGCCGCCGAGGACGAGCTGACGGCGCGCGGGCTCAGCGGCGCGGCGCTGGAGCGCGCCACGCGGGAGGCCGGGCGACGCACGCTCGTCGAGACCGTCGAGGCGTTCACCGGCGTCACCGTCGACCACTTCGCCGAGATCAACCTCGCCGGGTTCGTGGAGATCACCGAGGCGATCGGCGGCGTCCCGGTCTGCCTCAACAACCCGGTCCGCGAGGAGCGCTCGGGCGTCGACCTGCCGGCGGGGCCGCAGGTCGTCAGCGGCGGCGACGCGCTCGCCTTCGTCCGCCAGCGCCGCGACCTCCCCGACGGCGACCTCGACCGCGTCACGCGCCAGCAGGCCTTCCTGGCCGGTCTCGCCCGCGCGTCGCTCACGTCCGGGGCGCTCGCCGACCCGGTGCGCGTGGAGCGGCTCGTCGGTGCCGTCACCCGCTACGTGGTGCTCGACCGCGGCTGGGACCTCGACCGGCTCGTCGCCCAGCTGCGCCGCGCCTCGGGCAGCGACATCGCGTTCCGCACGATCCCGACCGGGCGCCCGGACCTGCGCACCCCCGTCGACGGGGTGGCGGTGGAGGTCGACCCCGACGCCGTCCGCGCCTTCACGACCGACGTGTTCGAGCTCGACGCCGTGCGCGAGCGGCTTGCCGCGCCGCTGACGGCCGACGACGCGGCGCCCAGGGACGACGCGACATCCACCGACGGTGCGGCGCCCACGACCGTCCGGGGCACGGCGGTGCCGCCGTGGCCGCCGAACCCGGTGCCGTCGCCGACCCCGACGGCGACACCGGCCCCGACGGCGACACCGGTGCCCTCGCCGACCGCGGACGCGGAGCCAACCGCCCCGGCCACCACCGTCGAACGCCCGATCACCGCGGCCACGGTGCCCTGCGTCGACTGATCGCGGACGCCCGGCCAGACTGTCGCCGTGCTCGACTCCTTCCCGCGCCGCCAGGCCCGCACCCGTCGCTTCACCCTCGGCGCGCCCCGCGGCCTGACCGTCTCCCCCGACGGCACGCGCGTCGTGTTCCTGCGCAGCCGCGGCGGCACCGATCCGGTCACCTGCCTGTGGGTCCTCGACGTCGCGAGCGGGCGCGAGCACCTCGTCGCCGACGCCCGGCTGCTCGGCGAGGACGGCGACCTGCCGGCCGAGGAGCGGGCGCGGCGCGAGCGCAGCCGTGAGCAGGCCGGCGGCATCGTCGGGTACTCCACCGACCGCGCGGTCACCACGGCCGCGTTCAGCCTCGCGGGGCAGCTGCACGTCGCCGACCTCGCCGGGGGCGCGCCGCCGCGGCACCTGCCCTCCCCCGGCGGCGTGATCGACCCGCACCCCGACCCCCTCGGCCGCCGCGTCGCCTACGTCAGCGCGGGGGCGCTGCACGTCCACGACCTCGCCTCCGGGGCCACGACCACCCTCGCCCGGCCCGAGGGCCCCGACGTCACCCACGGCCTCGCCGACTTCGTCGCGGCCGAGGAGATGGGCCGGATGCGCGGGTTCTGGTGGTCCCCCGACGGCGACCGGCTCGCCGTCGCGCGCGTCGACACCTCCCCGGTGCAGCGCTGGCACATCGCCGACCCGGAGAACCCCGGGCGCACCCCCGCGGTCGTCGCCTACCCGGCGGCGGGCACGCCGAACGCGCTGGTCGGGCTGGAGGTGATCGGGCTCGACGGCACCCGCGTCCCGGTCTCCCACGGTGACGACGAGTACCTCGTCCGGGTCACGTGGGGCGTGCACGGCCTGCTGGTCACCACCGCGCCGCGCGACCAGACCGCCCTGCGCACGCTGCGCGTCGACCCCCGCACGGGCGAGGCCGCCACGGTCCACGAGCAGACCGACCCGGCCTGGGTCGACGTCGTCCCGGGCGTGCCCGCGCACACCGCGTCCGGCGCGCTGGTCACCGTGGAGGCCCGCGACGGCGCGCACCGGCTCGTCGTCGACGGGCAGGCTGTGACGCCGTCCGCGGTGCAGGTGCGCGAGGTCGTCGACGTCGACGAGGACGTGGTGCTGTTCCGCGCGAGCACCGACCCGGTGTCGGTGGGGCTGTGGACGTGGGACCGCGACGGGCTCGTGGAGGTCGCGACCACCCCGGGCGTGCACGCGGGGCGGCGCGCCGGCGCCACGACCGTCGTCACCAGCGGCGACCTGCAGTCCGACGGCGCCCGCACCGTCGTGCGCCGCGGGGAGGTGGAGCGGACGATCACCTCGCTCGCCGAGGCGCCGGGCCTGGAGCCCGTCGTCGCGCTGTTCGAGGTCGGCGAGCGCGGGCTGCGCACCGCCGTGCTGCTCCCCTCCTGGCACACGCCCGGCACGAAGCTGCCGGTGCTGATGGACCCCTACGGCGGCCCGCACGCCCAGCGCGTCACGGCGCTGCGCGCGGCCCACCTGACCAGCCAGTGGTTCGCCGACCAGGGCTTCGCCGTCGTCGTCGTCGACGGGCGGGGCACCCCGGGTCGCGGGCCGGAGTTCGAGAAGGCCGTGCACGGCGACCTCGCCTCGCCGGTGCTGGAGGACCAGGTCGACGCCCTGCACGCCGTCGCCGCCTCGCTGCCCGACCTCGACCTCACCCGCGTCGGGATCCGCGGCTGGTCCTTCGGCGGCTACCTCGCCGCGCTGGCCGTACTGCGCCGCCCCGACGTCTTCCACGCCGCGGTCGCCGGCGCCCCCGTCACCGACTGGGGCCTCTACGACACCCACTACACCGAGCGCTACCTCGGGCACCCGGCCCAGGACCCGGACGCCTACGCGCACTCCTCGCTCATCGCCGACGCCCCGTCGCTGGCGCGGCCGCTGCTGCTCGTGCACGGCCTCGCCGACGACAACGTGGTGGCCGCGCACACGCTCCGGTTGTCGTCGGCGCTGCTCGCGGCGGGGCGCCCGCACAGCGTCCTGCCGCTGTCCGGGGTCACGCACATGACACCCCAGGAGGTCGTCGCGGAGAACCTGCTGCTCCTGCAGGTGCAGTTCCTCCGCACTGCTCTCGGGCTGCCGCCGCAGGGAGCAGCGCAGCGCGTGCTCCTCGGCGACCCCGCCTAGCGAGCCCCGGCCGCGGCGTCCGGCGGCACCCTGTTGTCCCGCCGCCCGGGTTGGGCGCACCATGTCGCCGTGGATGTCGACTGGGCCGCGTGGCTGACCGGGCTGGGGCTGGCCGCCGCGGTCTGGGGCCTGCTGTGCGTCGTCATGGTGCTGCTGGCCAGCAGGCTGCCGCCGGGCCTGCTCCGCGACATCGCGGAGTTCCTGCCCGCCTGCGTCACGACCGCCCGGCGCCTGCGCAACTCCCCCGCGGTCCCGCGGCGCGCGAAGGTGGCCCTGCTGGTGGCGATCGTCTGGGTGGTGTCCCCGATCGACCTGCTGCCGGAGTTCCTACCGGTGATCGGGCCGCTCGACGACGTCGTCGCGGTGGTGCTGCTGCTGCGCTACGCCGCGCGGTCGATCCCGCGTGACCAGCTCGTCGCGGCCTGGCCCGCCGAGCTCCGCCTGCTCGAACGGCTGCTGGACGGCCGTCGCCGACCCGACCGCGACCCGGAGCCCCGGTAGCGGGTCGCCGCCCGACCTGGTTCCCTCGTCGGGGTGACGCAGGTAACGTCGGGGGTGATGGGCGTGGACCAGGACGTGCGGCGGGCCTCGCCCACCAGGTGGATCTGCGAGCCCTGCGGGTTCGTCTACGACCCCGACGAGGGTGACCCGGACAGCGGCATCGAGCCGGGAACGCGGTTCGAGGACATCCCCGACGACTGGATGTGCCCCATCTGCGGTGCCACCAAGGCGGACTTCCGCGAGATGGAGCCGGGAGAGTTCCCGGAGGACTGAGGACGCAGGGTCATGATCACCGGGTACGCCCACTTCGCGCAGCTGGCCGAGTCGCTGCAGTGGGACGAGACGGCCATCGACTTCTCCGCCGACCGCGAGGCCTGGCCGCAGCTGACGGAGGCGGAGAACGCGCAGGTGCTCGGGCTGATCGCCGGGTTCGTCATCGCCGAGACGTCGGTGTCCGGGCAGCTCGGCGCCTACGAGGCGGCGGCGTCCGACGACTCGATGGCGGCGGTCTTCCAGGCCCAGGCCCGGGACGAGGCGCGCCATGCCCGCTTCTTCGACCGTGTCTGCGCCGAGGTCGCCGGCGTTCCCGGGGCCCTGCCCGCCCAGCGGCGGGACGCGCTGCACGCCCACGTCGGCGACGAGCTCGTCGACCTGTTCGAGCACCGCCTGCCGGCCACCGCCCGGCGGCTCGCCGAGGACCACGCGGGCCTGACCGCCGCGGTCGGCATGTACCACATGGTGATCGAGGGCGTGGTCCTGCTGGCGGGGCAGCACGCGATGCTGGACGCGCTCGAGGGCCTGTCGGTCGGGCTGCCGGGCGTACGCAGGGGGATGGAGCTGGTGCTGCGCGACGAGCGCTGGCACATCGGGTTCGGGTCGCGCGTCGTCCAGAGCGCCGCGATCGGCCGGGAGGAGGCCGACGCGCTGCTCGAGCAGGGCGAGACGGCCGCCAAGGTCTGGGGGGACCTCATCACCGCCGAGGCGATCGAGACCGCGGTGCGGCAGCACCGGCGCCGGCTCAAGGCCGCCGGCATCAAGTTCTGGTGACCGCGGTCCGTCCGCAGAAGATCTCGTCCCGCCACACCGACGCCTTCGTGCGGTGCCCCGGCGCGACCGTGACGTCCCGCTCGTCGAGCAGCTGCTCGAACGCCGTGGCGGTGGCCAGCACCTCCCGGGGCCAGCAGCGGGTGGACAGCTCCAGGAGCTCCCGACCGCTCGGGTAGCGGAAGTGCTCCAGGTCCGCACGGTGCAGGCCCAGGTCGTCGGCCCCGACCTTGACCCGGTGGACCACCAGCGGCCCGTGCACCCTCAGCCGGCGCAGCTGGGCGTCGTCCACGGGCCCGTGCCCGCCGCAGCGCGCCCACGAGGCCTGTGCCGCGGTGAGCAGCTCCCGGGACTCGACCGCGCCGGCGATCACGTCGACCGCCGCGGCCGGATCGACCTCCCGCCGGACCTCGACGTCCTGCCACAGCGCCCCGGGGGCGATGTCGAACTCGACGCGCACCCCGCGCGGGAACGACCGCCGGCGGGCGGGGCCGTTGCGGCAGGCGGACACCGACAGGTCGAAGCGGCCCCGCGCCCGGCGCCGCAGGCGGATCTCCACCCCGGCCTGCAGCAGGTCCAGCGTCGGGGTGTCCAGCAGGTACATCTGCCGCACGCTCCACGTCGGCGCACACCGTCCGGTCAGCGCTTCGGCGGCCGGTACGGCCGGGGACACGAGCAGCGTCTTCAGCTCGATGCTGTCGGCATGGGCGCAGCGGGCGCTCAGCCGGGCGAGCGCCTCCGGTGATCCGAACCTCCGCACGAGCCCCCCTGCGTGGACGGTCCGACCGCCGTCGACGTCGACGTCGGCCTGTTCGCACTATAGGACCGCGACCGGCTCCCGGGCACCGTCTCGCCGGGCCGGGTTCACGCCGCGCACGGCCGCCCGGACCGAGATCCGGATCGCCCGGTGCTCCCCCTTGCCGATCTCGGACCCGCTCCGTAGGGTCGAATGTGGCTCAGCACACACTTCCGGCGGCCGCTCGACACCGTCCCGGACCGTGTCCTGCCGCCCCAGTGGTCGACATCATCGGCAGACGGCCGAGTGACCCCGTGGCGGCGCCCTGTGCCCGGCTGCGCGGCTCTCGGCTGCGCACGGCATGGAGGCGCACGTGGGAGTGCCCGAGCGGGTCCGGGGTCGTCGAGAGCACAAGACCCCCCGACCGGAGTCCGTCCCGCACTCCTGCTCTGCCGACGATCCCCGGCCTCCCACGGCGCGCGAACCGTGGACGACCGACGAGATGGGGAGGTCACAGGTGGCGATGCTGCCGTGGACAGGACGGACATTCGTGACGAGGAGGTACGGCAGATGACGACGACAGGCGATCCCTCGGAGAAGCTGGCCGACGGCCTGCACCGGCAGAACAGCACCGGCCTGGGCCGGTTGCTCGGGTCCGGGGGCGTCGGGCACGCGGAGGAGCAACCCGACGGCACCATGACCGCCACCATCCGGATCCCCGAGGACGAGCTCTGCTTCGAGCCCGGGACCCTCATCCTGCCCCACGGCGGGAACCTCGAGCTCACGCTCATCAACGACGACAAGAACACCCACTGCGCGGTGCTGCCGCACAACGGCGACCCCAAGATCATCTGGTTGGTGAACCACTCGAAGGGCACGGCCTCGCTCAACCTGGACGGGCCGGGCACCTACTACTACGGGTCCACCACCGGCAACGACGAGGGCCGCGGCCTGACCGGGGCCATCGTCATCGGTGGCGAAGTCCCCGACCACGCCAAGCTCGACCGCCCGCCGCAACCGCGCCCGTGAGATGAGGAGAAGACCATGACCGACTACGTCGACGCGGGCGCCGCGATTCCGCAGATGCAGCTCAGTGCCGTCAAGGGAAGTGCGCCGGCCACCGGCAACGTGGACCACGACCGCATCCTGCGAGCCCGCACGGAGCCGGACAACTGGCTCACCTACTACGGCACCTTCGACGGGCAGCGCTACAGCGAGCTCGACCAGATCAGCAAGGACAACGTCCGGCGACTGTCCCCCGCGTGGGTGTTCCAGGCCGGCTCGACGGGCATGCAGGCGGGCGCGTCGACCTACTCGTTCGAGGCCTCCCCGCTCGTCGTCGAGGGGGTCATGTACGTCTCGGGCCCCGACGGCCGCTGCTGGGCCCTGGACGCCAAGACCGGTGCGGAGCTCTGGCGGTACAAGCACGCCTCGCCCTACGACGTCTCGCTGTGCTGCGGCAACGTCAACCGCGGCGTGGCCGTGGGGCACGGCAAGGTCTACATGGCCACCCTCAACGCCCACGTCATCGCACTCGACGCGACCACCGGGGAGATGGTCTGGGACACGACCGCCGGTGACGTGCGGGCCGGGGAGAGCCGCACCGTCGCGCCGCTGCTCGTGAAGGACATGGTCATCGTCGGGAGCTCGGGCGGCGAGTTCGGGACCCGCGGGTGCCTCGACGCCTTCGACGCCGACACCGGGGAGCGCCGCTGGCGCCGCTACATGATCCCGAAGCCGGGTGAGCCCGGCTCCGAGACCTGGCCGGCCGACGGCGACGCGTGGCAGCGCGGCGGGGGGAACTGCTGGGTCACCCCCACCTACGACCCGGAGCTGGAGCTGCTCTTCCCGGGTACGGGCAACCCGGCGCCCGACTTCGACGGCGCCGTCCGCCCGGGCGACAACCTCTACACCGACAGCGTCGTCGCGGTGGACGTGAACACCGGTGAGATCCGCTGGCACTACCAGTTCACCCCGCACGACCTGTGGGACTACGACTCCACTATGGAGAACCTCCTGTTCGACGCCCCCGACGGCCGCAAGCTGCTGGCGCACGCGGACAAGAACGGGTACTTCTTCGTCCTGGACCGGACCAACGGCGAGCTGGTGCGGGTGTTCCCGTTCTGCGACCGGATCACCTGGGGCGAGATCACCCCGGACGGCGAGGTCACGGCGAAGATCTACCCGGACGAGGAGGGCGTGCCGGTGCACTTCTGGCCCGGTCCGGCCGGCGCCAAGGAATGGACGCACATGTCCTACAGCCCCCAGACGGGGCTGGTCTACATCCCGGTGCAGGAGGTCGGTGCCACGGCCACCCGACGGCGCCGCGAGTTCAAGGAGAGCATTCCGTACTGGGGCGCGGGAGTCGCCGTGGACCTCGACGACTTCTACGGGTTCGTGAGCGCCGTCGACCCGCTGACCGGCGAGGAGAAGTGGCGCTGGCGCTACGAGTACCCGATGACCGCCTCGACGCTGGCCACGGCGGGCGGACTGGTGTTCGTGGGCCTCGCGACGGGCGAGTTCATCGCCCTGGACGCGGCGACCGGGGAGAAGCTGTGGCAGTTCCAGTGCGGCAGCGGCCACCACAGCAGCCCCAGCACGTACACCGTCGACGGCCGCCAGTACGTCGTGGTCCCGACCGGGTTCGGTGGGTGGGTCGAGGGCTTCACCCCCGGGCTGCTCGGGGCCGCCTCGGGCGACTCGCTGTTCGCCTTCGCCCTGCCCGAGGACTAGGTCCGCACGACGCACGACACCCAGGAGGGAGGTGACGGCACATGGAGCGTCTCGCTGAGTGGGAGGCGCCCGACTTCGACGAGGTCGGGTGTGCGCCCGAGGTGACGATGTACATCGCCCGTTCGGAGGCCTGAGGCCGACGGACGGCGGACGACGGACGTGGAGGGGCGCCGGGACTCGGTTCCGGCGCCCCTCCCCGACGTCGAGGACGGGGGGCACGACATGCGGGTGCGGGTGCTGGGGTCGGCGGCCGGAGGGGGCTACCCGCAGTGGAACTGCAGCTGCCCGACGTGCCGGGCGGTCCGCGAGGGCACCCGACCGGCCCGGACGCGCACGCAGTCCTCGATCGCGGTGAGCCCGGACGGCGAGCGGTGGTTCCTGGTCAACGCCTCCCCCGACGTCCGGGCGCAGGTCGAGGCGTTCCCGCGCCTGCACCCCGGCGCCGGCCGGGCCACGCCGCTGGAGGCGGTGCTGCTCACCGACGCCGAGCTCGACCACACGCTGGGACTGCTCCTGCTGCGGGAGGGACGCGGGATCGAGCTGCACGCCACCGCGGCGACACACGCGACGCTGACCGCGGGCACCGGCGTGCTGACCACCCTGGAGCGCTACTGCCCCGTCGGGTGGACCCCCGTCGTCCCGGGCAAGGAGGTGTCGCTGGGCGGCGTCTCCTACCGGGCCTTCGACGCCCCCACCGGCAAGCACGACCGGTTCGGCGGGGGAACGGGCACCGGCGAGGGGCGGGTCGTGGGCTACCGGTTCACCGACGAGGCCAGCGGGGCCGCGGCGGTCTACCTGCCGGGCGTGCAGGAGCTCACCCCGGCCGTGCTCGCCGAGCTCGAGGGCGTCGACTGCCTGCTCGTCGACGGCACCTGCTGGCACGACGACGAGATGATCCGCCTGGGCCTGGCCGCGAAGACGGCCCACGGCATGGGGCACCTCGCCGTCGGCGGGCCCGGGGGCAGCCTCGAGCAGCTGGCCGGGCTGCCGATCGCCCGCCGGATCTACGTCCACATCAACAACACCAACCCGATGCTGCTCGAGGACTCGCCGGAACGGCGGGAGGTCGAGCGGTGCGGCATGGAAGTGGCCCACGACGGTCTCGAGGTGGAGGTCCCCGCACGATGACGGACACGATGACGGACACGGACACGATGACGGCGGGGGCGCCCCCGGAGGTCGACGCCCTCGTCGAGCGGCTGCGGGCCCACTCGCAGAGCTACCACAGCACCCACCCGTTCCACCTGCGGATGAACGAGGGCCTTCTCGCTCCCGACCAGATCCGCGGGTGGGTCGCCAACCGCTACTACTACCAGGAGATGATCCCGCGCAAGGACGCCGCGATCCTCGCCAACTGCCCGGACCCGGCCGTGCGCCGGCGCTGGATCCGCCGCATCATCGACCACGACGGCGCCGCGGACGGCGAGGGCGGCATCGAGGCGTGGCTGCGCCTGGGCGAGGCCTGCGGCCTGCGGCGCGAGGAGATCGCCGACCACCGCCACCTCGTGCCGGGCGTGCGGTTCGCGGTGGACGCCTACGTCACCTTCGCCCGGACGCGACCCTGGGTGGAGGCGGTCGCGTCGTCGCTGACCGAGCTGTTCGCGCCGGACCTGATGGCCGAGCGCCTCCGGGCGTTCGAGCAGCGCTACACCTGGATCGCCCCGGACGGCCTGGCCTACTTCCGCAACCGCCTGGAACAGGCGCCCCGCGACTCCGAGCACGCCCTCGAGGTGGTGCTGCGGTACTGCCGGACCCCGCAGGACCGCGACGCGGCGGTGGCCGCGCTGTCGTTCAAGTGCGACGTCCTGTGGTTGATGATGGACGCGATCGACCAGGCGTACGGGGACCGGTCTCGTGCCGGGTGACGTCCCGCCGTCGGGCCGCCCGGCGCTGGCGCGCCACGTCCGGATGCGGTTCGACCCGACCCGCGAGCGGCACGTGCTGCTGGGCCCGGAGTCGGTGATCGTGCTCAACCCGACCGGCGCCGACATCCTCGGCCTGTGCGACGGGCGGCGGACCGTGTCCGACGTCGCCGCGGCGCTGCGGGTGCGTTACGAGCGGGTGGTCGACGACGAGGTCACGGCCTTCCTCGCTCGGCTCGTCAGGAAGCGATGTGTGGAGATCAGTGATGGATAGACCCTTCGGACTGCTGGCCGAGCTCACCTACCGCTGCCCGCTGGCCTGCGCCTATTGCTCGAACCCGCTCGAGCTCGCCGCCTACGACGACGAGCTGGACACCGCCGAGTGGCAGCGCGTGTTCACCGAGGCCGCGGCGATGGGGGTGCTGCAATGCCACCTCTCCGGCGGCGAGCCGCTGCTGCGACGCGACCTCGTCGAGCTGGTGCGCACGGCCGCGGACCTGGGCATGTACACGAACCTCGTGACCAGTGCGATCGGGCTCTCGCGCGGCCGCGCGGAGGAGCTGAGGGAAGCCGGGCTCGACCACGTGCAGGTCAGCGTGCAGGCCGACGAGCCCGCCACCTCCGACCGCATCGCCGGCATCCCGTCGTTCGAGCGGAAGCTCCGGGCGGCCGCGGTGGTGAAGGAGCTCGGCTGGCCGCTGACGGTCAACGTGGTGGTGCACCGGCAGAACATCGACCGCCTCGCCGAGATCATCGCCCTGGTCGAGGAGCTCGACGCCGACCGCGTCGAACTGGCCAACACCCAGTACTACGGCTGGGCGTGGCGCAACCGGGTCGCGCTGCTGCCCAGCCGCGCCCAGCTCGCCGCCGCCGAGGACGTCGTCCGCGACGCACGCGAGCGCCTGGCAGGCCGGATGGAGGTCCTGCACGTGCTGGCCGACTACTACAGCGAGTACCCCAAGCCCTGCATGGGCGGGTGGGCCGCACGCCAGCTGACCGTGGCCCCCAACGGCGACGCGCTGCCCTGCCCGGCGGCGCAGACCCTGCCGCTTCCGCGGGCCAGCGTGCGGGAGGAGTCCCTGCAGCGGATCTGGGACGACGCCCCGGTGTTCACCGCGTTCCGGGGCACCGGATGGATGCAGGACCCCTGCCGGACCTGCGACCGCCGCGAGATCGACTTCGGCGGGTGCCGCTGCCAGGCGTTCCAGCTCACCGGCGATGCCGCCCGCACCGATCCGGTGTGCCACCTCTCCCCCGATCACGCCCTCGTGGCCGACGCGGTGGAGGCGGCCAACGCGGGAGCGCGACGGGAGGAGGAGGTGCTCGTCCCGCGCCCGCACCGCGCGTGAGCCGGGGCGGGTTGGGCTAGTCCATCTCGATCGGGGCTCCCCCGAACACGACGAAGCTCAGGATCCAGTAGGCGACGTACAGGGCGAGCAGCACGTAGCCGTGCCACCGCTGCAACCGCCCGGTGTAGAGGAAGGCGGCCGCCAGGCCGGTCACCGCGATGAGCGCGGTCAGGTGCCACGTGAGCACGTCCGGGCCGACGACGATCGCGCCGCCCGCGAGGATGATGACGCCGAGCTTCCCCGTGACCGAGAAGACGACGCTCCCGATCACGTTCCCGATCCCGACCTCGGGCGCACCCCTGCGGATGGGCTCCACCGTCAGGAAGACGTCCTCGAGGGTCAGGACGGCGGTGACGATCGTGGCACCGAAGAGCGTGCCCTCGATCCCGTAGGCCTCCAGGATCCCCTCGACCCCGATGCCCGTGGTCGCCGCGCCGATGATGAGACCGGTGAGGGCGAGCAGCGCCAGCGCCAGTCCGGCCCAACCGGGCAGCCGGCGCGCCTCGGCGAACGGCATCTCGTCGGCGAAGGAGTTGCCCGGCGGCTCCTCCGCCTGCTCCTCCCTCCCGACGTCGGCGCCGGCCGTCCCCGCGTAGATCTCGGCGTTGCGGAAGACCGGGATCTTGCGCTGGGACTCCCGGACCGCGACGTAGGCGATGAACAGCACGAACAGGCCGACGAGCACGACGCCGTCGACGAAGGTGAGCGGGGCCGTCAGCGTGAAGACGATCATCACCAGCGGTGCCGCGGCCAGGAGTGCGATGTAGTCGCGCGGGATCTGCAGCCGCACCGGGGTGAGGATCGCGGCGATCGCGAGCACGACCCCGGTCAGCGAGATCGCCGTGCCGAAGACCGTGCCCAGCGCGACGCCGCTGAGGTCCTCGAGGTTCAGCGCGACCCCGAGGAAGATGTCGTCGAACTCGATGCCCGTGAAGACGATCGCGAGCAGGAACAGCGAGACCCGCAGGCCGCTCGCGGCCCCCACGAGGTAGCCGATCAGCTTCTCGGCGCTGAACACCAGGAGCGTCGCTCCGGAGATGAACACGAACACGGAGGTCATGCGTTCCCCCTCGCACCGGCCGCACTGCCGTCGTCGCGCGGTTCCCCGCAACCGCGCCCTGATGGTCGCAAACCTGTGTCGTCGCCCGCTAGTGCCGGACCACCGCGGGTTCCCGCGGTGGTCCCGGGATCGCTCCCGGCACCCCGTCAGCCGGTCTGGCAGGCTGTCGTCCGCGCACCCCACCAACGAGAGGACCACCGTGGCCCAGCAGAAGCCCGAGGTCGACCCGCACGACGGCCCGGCCCCCGCCGACCTGCTCGTCACCGACCTCGTCGTCGGCGACGGCGCCGAGGCCCGCGCCGGACAGAACGTCGAGGTGCACTACGTCGGCGTCGCGCACAGCAGCGGCGAGGAGTTCGACGCCTCCTGGAACCGCGGCTCCACGTTCCGCTTCCCCCTGGGCGCCGGCCGCGTCATCGCGGGCTGGGACCAGGGCGTCGTCGGCATGAAGGTCGGCGGACGCCGCCGGCTGGTCATCCCGCCGCACATGGGCTACGGCGACCGCGGCGCCGGTGGCGCCATCAAGGGCGGCGAGACGCTGATCTTCGTGGTCGACCTGCTCGGCCTCTCCTGATCGGACCGGTCCCCTGCAGCTCCTGATCCTGAGCGACACCCACCTCCCGGCGCGGGCGCGCGACCTGCCCGCGCCGGTGTGGGACGCCGTCGACGCCGCGGACGCGGTGATCCACGCCGGCGACTGGATCTCCGTCGCCGCCCTCGACGCGCTGGGGGCCCGCGCGCGGCGGCTGATCGGCGTGTTCGGCAACAACGACGGTGACGCCCTGCGCGCGCGGCTGCCCGAGGTCGCCCGCGCCGAGCTCGGGGGCGTCCGCTTCGCCGTCGTGCACGAGACCGGCTCGTCGAAGGGCCGGGAGAAGCGCTGCTCCACCGCCTACCCCGACGCCGACGTGCTCGTCTTCGGGCACAGCCACATCCCCTGGGACTCCACCACGGCGTCCGGGCTGCGGCTGCTCAACCCCGGCTCCCCCACCGACCGGCGCCGGCAGCCGACGCACACCTGGATGACGGCCGAGGTCGACGACGGGACCCTCGGCGCCGTGACCCTGCACCACCTGGAGCGCTGACCGGTGGCGAAGGAGAAGGCGCCGAAGGAGAGCCGCGAGGGCGTCGAGCTCAGCAGCCTCGACGGCCCCCTGTTCGACGGCTCCGGCGCCACCAAGCGCGACCTCGTCGACTACCTCGACGCCGTGTCCTCCCGGATCCTGCCCGGTCTCGCCGGGCGCGCGCTGTCGGTGGTGCGCGTGCGGCCGGGGCAGGAGCCGTTCATGCAGAAGAACGTCCCGAAGTACGCCCCCGACTGGATCGCCACCACGGCGGCGTGGGCGCACGCCTCGCAGCGCGAGGTCCACTACGCCCTGTGCGACGACCGCCGCACGCTGCTGTGGTTCGCCAACCAGCGCGCCGTCGAGTACCACCCGACGCTCATGCGGGCCGGCGACACCGTCGCGACGCAGCTCGTGATCGACCTCGACCCCCCGGTCGACGACGACTTCGCGCACGTCGTGGCGGCCGCCGCGCTCGTGCGGCAGGCGCTGGCCGACTCCGGGCTCGCGGGCGCGCTCAAGACGAGCGGGGCGAAGGGCGTGCACGTCGTCGTGCCGCTGGAGCCCTCCGCGGTCGACGACGCCGCCGCGGCCACCCGCGCGCTCGCCGCCCGGGCCGCCGCCCTCGACCCCGCCGTCGCGACCACCGCGTACATCAAGGACGACCGGGAGGGGAAGGTCTTCGTCGACTCCACCCGCGCGGGCGGGGCCACGATCGTCGCGGCCTACAGCCCGCGCGTGCGTCCCGGGGCGCCCGT
Organism: Pseudonocardia oceani; assembly: GCF_019263585.2. GTDB lineage: Bacteria > Actinomycetota > Actinomycetes > Mycobacteriales > Pseudonocardiaceae > Pseudonocardia > Pseudonocardia oceani. Next base: position 5,706,940 of record NZ_JADQDF010000001.1, on the reverse strand, counting down.
GTCGTTCCCGGTGGCCTGGGACGACCTCGCCGGCGTCCACCCCACCGACTTCACGATCCGCACCGCCCCCGGTCTGCTCGGCGACACCGACCCGTGGGCCGCCGCGCTGCCCGCCCCGCAGGCGCTGCCCGCCGACCTCGTCGAGCAGGGCCACACCATCCCGGTCGCCCGCGTGGCCGCCATGCACGAGGGCAAGCGGCGGGCGCGGGCGCGCCGGCGGTGATGCGAGGATGACGTCATGATCACCGAGATCGCCGACTTCGCCGTGCTCCCCGACAAGCAGGAGCAGTTCGCCGACGCCGTGCGCGAGGGCCTCGCGCTCGCCGCGCAGACCCCCGGGTTCCGCGGCGCCCGCCTCACCCGCAGCATCGAGACGCCCACCCGGTTCGTGCTGCTCATCGAGTGGGACACCGTCGAGGCGCACACCGTCGGCTTCCGCGAGTCGGAGCTGTTCCCGCAGTGGCGCGCCATCGTCGGCCCCTTCTTCGACGGCCCGCCGACGGTCGAGCACGTCGAGGAGCTCGTCGCGCATCCCGGGGACTGAGAGGCGGCTGAGGGCGGGTCACGGCCGGTCGCCTAGCGTCGCAGGAGTGCCCCGCCTCCCGCGCGCGCTGCTGCTCGCGCTCGCTCTCCTCCTGCTCGTCCCCGCCACGGCACTCGCCTCCCCCACCCCGGGCTCGGGCCCCGGGAGCGTCACCGAGGCGCGCGTCGACGTCCCCGGGGCCACGCTGGACACCACGCTCTACCTCCCCGCCACGACGCCGGCGCCGGCGGTGCTGGTGGCCCACGGCTTCGGCGGGAGCAAGGCCTCGGTCGACGACGACGCCCGCGCGCTCGCCGACCGCGGCTTCGTCGTCCTCGCCTGGTCGGCCCGCGGGTTCGGCGCGAGCACCGGGCAGATCGGGCTCAACGCCCCGGACGCCGAGGTCGCCGACGCGAGCGCGCTGCTCGACCGGCTCGCCGCGATGCCCGAGGTCGTGCAGGACGGTCCGGGCGACCCGCGCGCCGGCGTCACCGGCGCGTCCTACGGCGGGGCGCTGTCGCTGCTGCTCGCCGGGTACGACCCGCGCGTCGACGCCCTCGCCCCGGTGATCACCTGGAACGACCTGGGCCAGGCGCTGTTCCCCAACGCCGCCGCGGCCGGCGCGCTGCCCGCGGACACCCCGTCGCGGGGCGCCTTCGCCGGCGACGGGGTCTTCAAGCGCGGCTGGGCCGGGGTCTTCTTCTCCGCCGGGCTGGGAACCGGAGGTCCGGCGGCCGGCGAGCCCGGCACCGACGACGGCCCGACGACGGCCGCACCCACGGCGTCCGCACCCGCGGCGTCCGCACCCGTGGCACCCGCGCCCGGCGCCTCCCCCACCTGCGGCCGCTTCACCCCCGAGGTCTGCGCCGCCTACACCGACGCCGCGACGACCGGGCGCCTGTCGCCGGCGACCGCGGCCCTGCTCGAGCGCTCCTCCCCCCGAACGGTGACCGGCCGGATCACCGCGCCGACGCTGCTGGTGCAGGGCGAGCAGGACACCCTGTTCGGCCTCGACCAGGCCGACGCCAACGCCCGCGAGATCGCCGCGAACGGCACTCCGGTGCAGGTGCGCTGGTACGCGGGCGGCCACGACGGCGCCGCCCCCGGCGACGACGTCCGGGAGGCGGTCGGCGAGTGGTTCGACCACCACCTCCTCGGCACCGGCGACGACCCGGGCACGACGTTCTCCTACGGCGTCGAGAGCGGCCTGCGCGCCGGCAGCAGCACAGCCACCGGCCGCACCGTCGTCGCGGCGGGCTACCCCGGCCTCGCCGGGGCCGCCGCCGTGTCGACGCAGGACCTCGCGCTGACCGGCGGCACCCGCGTCGTCGTCACCCCGGCGGGCGGCAGCCCCGCCGCGATCACCGCGCTGCCCGGGCTCGGCGGGGCGCTGGGCAGCCTCGGCGGCCGGATCTCCGCGCTCACCGCGGCGCTGCCCGGCCAGTCCGCGCAGTTCGCCTCGGCCGCGCTGGCCGACCCGCTGCTGCTCACCGGCGCGCCCCGGATCGACCTCACCGTCGCCCGCGTCCCCGGCCAGCCCGGCCCCGACGAGGCGATCCTGTTCGTCTCGGCCTCCGAGGTCACCCCGGACGGCACGCGCACGCTGCTCGGCGGGGCCGTGGCGCCGGTGCGGGTCGCGGTGCCCACCGACGGCTCGCCGGTCACCGTCCCGGTCACGCTGCCCGGCGTCGTCGCGCCGGTGGAGGCGGGCAACCGCGTCGTCGTCACGGTCGGCACCACCGACCAGGCCTACGCGGGCGGCACCGACCCGGCCGCCTGGACCGTCGACGCCGGCGCCGTCCTGACCGTGCCCGTCGTGCCCGGCGAGGCCGTCACCGCGAACACCGTGCCGCTGGGCCCGGCCATCGGGATCGGCGTCGTGCTGGGCGTCGCGCTGCTGGCCCGGGGCGCGGCCGCGCTGCTGCGCCGCCGGGGCGCGGCCGCCGTCGACCCCGCCCCGGACGCCCCGCCGCTGGAGATCCGCGACCTCGCCAAGACCTACCGCGGCGGGTTCAGCGCCGTGCGGGGCGTGTCGTTCCGCGTCGAGCGCGGGCAGGTCCTGGGTCTGCTCGGCCCCAACGGCGCCGGCAAGACCACCGTCCTGCGCATGCTGATGGGCCTGATCCGCCCCACCGCGGGCGCGATCACCGCGTTCGGCGAGCCCGTCGGACCCGGTGCCCCCGTGCTCGCCCGGATCGGGGCGTTCGTCGAGGGGCCGGGCTTCCTGCCGCACCTGTCCGGCGCCGACAACCTGCGCCTCTACTGGGCCGCCACCGGCCGCCCCACCGCCGAGGCCCACCTGGAGGAGGCGCTGGAGATCGCCGGGCTCGGCGCCAGCGTGCAGCGCCGCGTCGGTGCCTACAGCCAGGGCATGCGCCAGCGCCTGGCCATCGCCCAGGCCATGCTCGGACTGCCCGAGCTACTCGTGCTCGACGAGCCGACCAACGGGCTCGACCCGCCCCAGATCCACGCCATGCGCGAGGTCCTGCGCCGCTACGCCGCGGGCGGGCGCACCGTGCTGGTGTCGAGCCACCTGCTGGCCGAGGTCGAGCAGACCTGCGACCACGTGGTCGTCATGCACCACGGTCAGGTCGTCGCCGACGGCTCCGTCGAGGACATCATCGCCGGGGGCGGCGCCGCGACGTTCGCCGTCGACGCACCGGCCCGGGCGGCCGACGTCCTGGGCGCGCTCGCCGGCGTCCACGCGGTGGAGGTCGACGGGGAGCAGGTGCACGCCGAGCTCAACGGCACCCCGCGCGCGTCGGCGGTGCGGGCGCTCGTCACGGCCGGGGTCGACGTCGCGTCGGCCGGGCCGCGGCGGCGCCTGGAGGACGCGTTCCTGCAGCTCGTCGGAGAGGACGGCCCCTCGTGACCAGCCCCGGACCGAGCACGCCCGGACCCAGCACCCGCAAGGGCACCGTCGGCGCCCTCGCCGCCGGGCCGCCCCCCGCGGCGTACCGGCCCGGCTCGACGCTCCCGCTGCGCGTCGAGCTGGTGCGCCAGCTCCGGCGGCGCCGCACGCAGGTGACGTTCGCGCTGGTCGCGGCGCTGCCGGTGATCCTCTGGATCGCCTTCTCGCTCGCGCCCGACGGCCCGCCCACCGGATCGCTCAACCTCGTCGACCTCGCCCAGGGCAGCGGCACCAACTTCGCCGTGTTCGCGCTGTTCGCCTCGGCCGGGTTCCTGCTCGTCGTGGTGGTCGCGCTGTTCTTCGGCGACACGGTGGCGGCGGAGGCGTCCTGGTCGAGCCTGCGCTACCTGCTCGCCGCGCCGATCCCGCGGGCGCGGCTGCTGCGGCAGAAGGCGGTCGTCGCGGCCGGGCTCTCGGTCGCCGCGATCCTCACCCTGCCGCTGGTGGCGCTGCTGGTGGGCGGCCTGGCCTACGGTGCCGGCAATCTGGTCAGCCCGACCGGGGAGTCGCTCACGTTCGCCATGGGCGCCGGGCGGGTCCTGCTCGGCGCGCTCTACGTGGCCGTGCAGCTGAGCTGGGTGGCGGCGCTCGCGCTGCTGCTGTCGGTGTCCACGGACGCGCCGCTCGGGGCCGTCGGCGGGGCGGTGATGGCGTCGATCGTCAGCCAGATCCTCAACCAGATCACGGCGCTGGGCGACCTGCGCGACTTCCTGCCCACCCGCTTCTCGACGGCGTGGTCGGACCTGCTCGCCACCGACATCGACTGGGACGCCATGACCCGCGGCGTGTTCTCGTCGCTGACCTGGGCGCTCGTGCTCGGGGCGGCCGCCGTGTACCGGTTCGGACGCAAGGACATCACGAGCTGACGTCGGTGGCCCGTCCGGTGTGTGGTGGGTCACCGGTTGTGGGTACACCCCCGCACGGCCCGTGATCGACGGGCGTGACGAGGGAGCCCCAGATGACGTCCAGCACCGACCGCGGAGCGGGAGCGGCCGACCAGGGCCGGACCCCCGATCAGCGCGCCGCGCCCGACCACCGCGCCCCCGACCACCACGGGACCGATCACCGCGCGTCCGACCAGCACGGGGTCGACCAGCACGGGGTCGACCAGCACGGGGTCGACCAGCGCCCGCCCGGCACCTACTCCTCCGGCTACTCCGACGCCCCGACGGTGGCCACCGGGACCGCGGGCGCCGCCGGGGGTAGCGCCCTGACCGCGCGCCAGCAGCGCCGCGCCGCCCGCACCGAGCAGCGCCGGCAGTTCGGCGGCATCAAGTGGGGGTCGGCGTTCTTCGGCTGGCTCACCGCACTGGGCACCGCGGTCCTGCTCAGCGGCATCGTCGCGGGCGTCACCCAGGGCTACGGCCTGACGACGGGCCCCGGCGGGCCGCCGGAGGGGATCGTGGCCGCGATCGCCGTGGCGGTCGTGCTGTTCCTCGCCTACTTCTGCGGCGGGTACGTCGCCGGCCGCATGGCCCGCTTCGACGGGGCCCGGCAGGGCGTCGCGGTGTGGATCTGGGCCGTGCTCGTCGCCGTCGCGGTGACGGTGCTCATCGCGGTGTCCGGCACGCCCGTCGACCTCGCCCCGGTCGCCGCCCTCGTCGGCGGCGTCGTCGACCCCTCCGCATTCACCCCGGCCGCCGTCGGCGCGCTGGCCGCCGCCCTCGTGGTCGGCCTGGTCGGCGCCGTCCTCGGGGGCCTCGCGGGGATGCGGTTCCACCGCCGCGTCGACCGCGCCGTACCACCGGTCCCGACCGCAACGCCCTGAGGCGGGGCCGGTGAGGTGGCCGGCGCCGTGAACCCGGGTGTGCCCAGCAGGACACCCCCGACGATCACGGTGCCGGCCACCAGTTCGACCGGGGTGGGCCGCTCCCCCAGCACCAGCGCGGCCAGCCCCATCCCGACGACGGGCACCAGCAGCGAGTACGGCGCGACGACGCCGGCCGGGTGCCTGCCCATCAGCCAGGTCCAGATCCCGGAGCCGAGCACGGTCGCCGGCACGACGAGGTAGGCCAGCGCCAGCAGCCCGGGAACCCCGGACGGGCCGGCCGCGGCCACCAGGGCGGCGAACCCGGCCTGCGGGCCCTCCGTCAGCCACGACATCGCGAGCAGCGGCACCGGCGGGACCACCGACATCCACAGCGTCAGGTGCAGCGGGTTCGGCGCCTGCGCGAGGCGGTTGGCCAGGTTGCCGAACGCCCAGCCCAGCGCTCCGAGCAGCGTGAGCAGCACCGGCAGCACGGCGGCGGTCTGCGCCCGAGCCACCACGATCGCCGCGAGCCCGAGGACCGCGAGTCCGATCCCGACGCACTGGCGCGCGCCGAGCCGCTCCCGCAGCAGGAGCGCCCCCAGCAGCACCGTGAACGGGGCCGACGCCTGCAGCACCAGCGACGCCAGCCCCGGCGGCATCCCGATGTCCATCGCGACGAACAGCCCGATGAACTGCACGGTCCCGAACCCCAGCCCGTAGCCCAGCAGCCAGCGCAGCGGTACCTGCGGGCGCGGGACGAGCAGCACCGTCGGCACCGCGATCAGTGCGAACCGCAGCGCCGCCAGGAACAGCGGGGGGAAGTGCTCCAGGCCGACGTGTATCGCGAGGAAGTTCCCGCCCCACAGGGCGGCGACGAGGACGGCGAGCAGGCGGTGGCGCAGCGGCACCCCTCCACCCTGCGGGCCACCGTGGTTCCAGACCAGCGAATCATTCTGCAGGGATGGTTTAGCGTGGCTGCATGGATGTCCAGCGGCTGCGGGTGCTGCGCGAGCTCGCCGACCGCGGGTCGGTCACGGCCGTCGCCGCCGCGCTGTCGTTCACGCCGTCGGCGATATCGCAGCAGCTCAAAGCCCTGGCCGAGGAGGTCGGCACCGCGCTCACCGAGCCGGCCGGACGCGGCCTGCGCCTCACCGACGCCGGACGCGTGCTCGCCGCGGAGGCCGAGGAGGTGCTGGCCGCGCTGGCCCGCGCCGAGGCGGCCGTCGAGGGGCTGCTGACGTCGCCGCGCGGGCTGGTGCGCGTGGCGCTGTTCCCGTCGGGCGCGCGGATGATGCTGGCCGGGGTGCTCGCGCGGCTGGATGCGACACCGGGCGTGGAGGTGGCGTGCCGCGACGTCGACATGAGCCCGGCCGCCGTCGTCGCCCTCACCGCCGACTTCGACGTCGTCGTGACCCACCGCGACGAGCACGGGCCGGGCCCCGCGCCCGGCCGGCAGGTCGTGCCGCTGCTGCGCGAGCCGCTCGACGTCGTGCTGCCGCCCGGGCACCGGCTCGCCCGGCGGCGCAGGCTGCGGCTCGACGAGCTGGCCGGTGAGTCGTGGATCAGCGTGGAGGTGGGCTGGCCCGTCGATGACGTCCTGCGCTCGCTCGCGGTGCGCACCGGCACCGCGCCGCGCGTCGTGCAGCGGATCAACGACTTCTCCGTCACCGAGGAGCTCGTCGCGGCCGGGCGCGGGATCGCGCTGCTGCCGCGCTACTCCACCGACGACCGCGGCGGGCGGCGCCTGGTCCGCCGCCCGCTGGCCGGGGTCCGGGCCGCGCGGCTGGTGGAGGCGGTGCTGCGGCCCAGCGCCGCCGCCCGCCCGGCCGTGCGGACGGTGCTCGACGCACTCGTGGCCGAGGCGGCCGCGATCGCGTCGCGGGCCGGCTGACCCTCGTCCCCGGTCACGGCCAGCGCGACGCCGCGCGCGTCGACACCGAGCACCAGCAGCGCCGCGGCCCCGCCCAGCAGGTGCGACGCCTCCGAGAGGCGGGTGTGCCGGCAGCCCGCCCCCCCGGCCCGGCCGTGCCGGCGTCGCTCCCCCGGGCCCACCCGGAACCACCGGTAGTGCAGGGGCGGCCGGAGCAGGCGCAGCAGCACGCCGGCGGCGGCCGTGGCCAGGGTGGGCACGGCGAGCGCCCGGAGCAGCGTTCCCAGGAGCACGCCCGTCAGGGCCGCAGGCGCTTCGGGAGGCGCCGACGAGCTCGCAGGCGCCGCTCCTCGTGGGTCACGCCCGCCGCCACCGCAGGAACATCACCACGAGCAGGATCGCGGTGAACCACACGTAGGTGCTGCCGACGACCTGCTGCCACGTCGACCAGCCGAGCTCGGCCTCCCCGGCCCGCGGCAGCCCGATCCGGTGCGGCGCGACGACGAAGACCGTGGCGGCGAGCACCGTGACCAGCCCCCAGCCGAACGAGCGGGCGCGCCACGCCGACGCGGCCGCGACGAGCAGCGCGGGCGCGACCCACACCCAGTGGTGCGACCAGGACGTCGGCGACGCGAGCAGCGCCACCCCGGCGACGGCGACGAGCGCGAGCGGCGCGGGCGCGCGGCGGACCACCGGTACGACGAGGGCGAGCAGCGCGGCCGAGAGCGCCAGCCAGGCGACCGTGCGCGCGGTGCCCTCGACCCCGGCGCGCACCAGCACGGCCTGCACGGTCTGGTTGGTGAAGAACGGCGAGCCGCTGACGCCGCCGGTGGGGTTGCCGAGCCAGAACGCGAGCGACTCGCGCGGCGCCACGGCGAACGCGGCGGCAGTGGCGACCACACCGGACAGCACGGCCACGCCCGCGGCCCGGTAGTCGCGGCGCAGCAGGAAGAACAGCACGAACGCGGCCGGCGTCAGCTTGACGGCGGCCGCGATGCCGATGAGCATCCCGCGCGGCCAGCGCGGGTGGTCGACCAGGCAGTCGAGCGCGACCAGAGCCATGAGCAGCAGGTTGACCTGCCCGAACTCGACGGTCTGCAGCACCGGGTCGAGCGCGTACGCGAAGCCCTCGACCGGTGTCTCGAAGTCGATCGCGTGCCCGGGCGTGACGGCCAGCGCGAGCGGCAGCGCGATCGAGGCCGTGGACAGCGCCCCGCCGCGCCCGCCCGAGGGCCACAGCCGCCGGGCGAAGACGTAGAGCGTGGCGCCCAGCGCGAGCACCGACAGCGCGAGCAGCACCGGCCAGGCGACGGCCCACGGCACCACCGCCAGCGGTGTCATCAGCAGCGCCGCGAACGGCGGGTAGATGAACGGGAGCGCGATCTGCCCGGACGTCTCGGGCAGTGGGCCGTACATGTCGCCGCCCGACAACCAGGCCTGCACGCCGAAGCGGTAGACCTCGAGATCGATGTGACGCCCACCGGTGTGCACGACCAGCCCGGCCAGCACGAGCGCCAGGAGCGGGACCGTGAACGGCAGGACCCGGCGCGGCGAGCGCAGCCACGCGGGCACCCGCACCGCGGGCACCACGGGGTGGGCCGTCGACGGGCTGATCACGCCGGTTTCCCCTCTCCTGCTGGACGGTTGCACGGTAACCGGCCCGGCGTGGTCGACCGCGCCCGGCCGCCGTCCGGCCCGGCCGGCGGGCGCGCGGCCCGGGAGCGGCCTAGCGTCACCGTCCATGGACGACGAGCGGCAGCGGCCCCGGTGAGGGCCCGGTGGATCACGGTGCGGGACAGCTTCTGGTTTCTTCCGGGGCTGCTGTGCCTGCTGGCCGCGGTGCTGGCCGAGGCGCTCATCGTCCTCGACGAACGGGTCGACGAACTCGACCTGGGACCGTTCGCGGTGCTCGCCACCCGGATCGGCGAGGCGGGGAGCCGCGACGTGCTGGGGGCGATCGCCGGGTCGGTGCTGGGCGTGGCCGCCACGTCGTTCTCGATCACGATCGCGGTGCTGGCCACGGCGTCGTCGACGTACGGCCCGCGGCTGGTCCGCAACTTCATGACCGACCGCGGCAACCAGTTCGTCCTCGGTGTGTACGCCGCGACCTTCGTGTACTCCCTGTTGACCCTGCGGTCGATCCGCGAGCCCGGTGGCGCCGACGAGGTGTTCGTGCCGCACCTCGCCGTCAACGTGGCCGTGCTGCTCGCGGTGCTGTCGATCGGGGTGCTGGTGTGGTTCATCAACCACATCGCCGATTCCGTGCAGGTGGGGACCCTGTCGCGACGGGTGCGGACGGAGCTCGTCGAGACGGTGGACCGCCTGTACCCGGAGCGGTGGGGCCGCGCCCCGGCGGAGGTGCCGGACGGGGCCGGGGAGCACGACGTGCCGGACGGTCTGTGGTCCGAGGGCATCGAGGTGCGCGCGGACGGGGTCGGCTACGTGCAGGGTGTGGCCGAGGACCGGCTGCTCGACCTCGCCGCGCGCCACGACGTCGTCGTCGCGCTGCACGTCCGGCCCGGTGCGCACGTGGTGGACGGCCAGGTCGTCGCGCTGCTGTGGCCACCGGACCGTGTCGACGACCGGCTCGGCCCCGCCGTGCTCTCCGGTGTGACGATCGGGCGGGCCCGCACGCCCGACCAGGACGTCGACTACGCCGTGCTGGTGCTCGAGGAGATGGCGGTGCGGGCGCTCTCGCCGAGCACCAACGACCCCTACACCGCGCTGAACGCGCTCGACGACCTCGCGGCCGGCCTCACCCGCCTGGCCGGCCGGGACGTCCCCTCGCCCTACCGCTACGGCCCGGACGACCGGCTGCGGGTGATCGCCCCGCGGGCCGGGAAGGCCGAGGTGGTGGACCGGGTGTTCGACGCGATCCGGCTGCACGCCACGGGACACCCGACGGTGCTGCACCGGATGTGCGCTCTCGCGCAGCAGCTGGCCGGTGCCGCGGACGACACGGGCCTCGCGAGCAGGCTGGTCGTCCACCTCGAACGGCTCCAGGAGGCGTTCGAACGGACCTCCCCGCAGCACTGCGACGTCGTCGAGCTGCGCCGGCGGGCCGCCACGGCCGTCGCCGCGATCCGCGCGGCCACCGCCGGCGCTACCTGATGCCTGCCGCGTCCATCCCGCGCAGCTCCTTCTTCAGGTCGGCGATCTCGTCGCGCAGCCGCCCGGCCAGCTCGAACTGCAGGTCGCGGGCCGCGGCGAGCATCTGGTCGGTGAGCGACTGGACGAGGTCGGCCAGCTCGGCCCGCGGCATCGACTTCGTGTCGCGGCCCGACACGACCCCGCTGCTCGCCCGCCCCGGCTCCCCCGCCGCCCGCTTGCCGCGCGACTGGTTGCGCCCCGAGCCGCCGATCGGGACCGCCTCGGTGTCCTCGGCCTCCTTGTAGACCTGGTCGAGGATGTCGGCGATCTTCTTGCGCAGCGGCTGCGGGTCGACGCCCTTCTCGGTGTTGTAGGCGATCTGCTTCGCACGGCGGCGGTCGGTCTCGTCGATCGCGTGCCGCATCGAGTCGGTGATCTTGTCGGCGTACATGTGCACCTCGCCCGACACGTTGCGCGCGGCGCGACCGATCGTCTGGATCAGCGATGTGCCCGACCGGAGGAAGCCCTCCTTGTCGGCGTCGAGGATCGCCACCAGCGACACCTCGGGCAGGTCGAGGCCCTCGCGCAGCAGGTTGATGCCGACCAGCACGTCGTACTCGCCGAGGCGGAGCTGGCGCAGGAGCTCGACGCGGCGCAGCGTGTCGACCTCCGAGTGCAGGTAGCGCACCCGGATGCCCAGCTCCAGCAGGTAGTCGGTGAGGTCCTCCGCCATCTTCTTCGTGAGCGTGGTGACCAGCACCCGCTCGTCGCGCTCGGAGCGCTCGCGGATCTCGTGCACCAGGTCGTCGATCTGGCCCTTGGTCGGCTTGACCACGACCTGGGGGTCGACCAGGCCGGTGGGCCGGATGACCTGCTCCACGAACTCGCCGCCGGTGCGGGAGAGCTCGTAGTTGCCCGGGGTGGCCGAGAGGTAGACCGTCTGCCCGATGCGGTCGGCGAACTCCTCCCACGTCAGCGGCCGGTTGTCGACCGCCGAGGGCAGCCGGAACCCGAACTCGACGAGGTTGCGCTTGCGGGACATGTCGCCCTCGTACATGCCGCCGATCTGCGGCACGGTGACGTGCGACTCGTCGATGACGAGCAGGAAGTCGTCGGGGAAGTAGTCGATCAGCGTGGCCGGCGCCGTGCCGGGGCCGCGGCCGTCGATGTGGCGCGAGTAGTTCTCGATGCCCGAGCAGAAGCCGACCTGGCGGATCATCTCCAGGTCGTACTGCGTGCGCATGCGCAGCCGCTGCGCCTCCAGCAGCTTGCCCTGGCCCTCCAGCTGCGCGAGCCGCTCCTCGAGCTCCTTCTCGATGCCGCGGACGGCCTGCTCCATCCGCTCCGGCCCCGCGACGTAGTGCGTGGCCGGGAAGATGCGCAGCTCGTCGACCTGGCGGACGACGTCACCGGTGAGCGGGTGCAGGTAGTACAGCGACTCGACCTCGTCGCCGAAGAACTCGATCCGCAGCGCCAGCTCCTCGTACGCCGGGATGATCTCGACGGTGTCGCCGCGCACCCGGAACGTGCCGCGGTTGAACGCCAGGTCGTTGCGGGTGTACTGCACGTCGACCAGTGCGCGGAGCAGCGTGTCGCGGTCGATCGTGTCGCCGACCGCGATCTGCACCGACCGGTCGAGGTAGGACTGCGGCGTGCCGAGGCCGTAGATGCAGGACACCGACGCCACCACCACGACGTCGCGCCGCGACAGCAGGTTGTGCGTGGCCGAGTGGCGCAGGCGCTCGACGTCCTCGTTGATCGAGGAGTCCTTCTCGATGTAGGTGTCGGTCTGCGCGATGTAGGCCTCGGGCTGGTAGTAGTCGTAGTACGAGACGAAGTACTCGACCGCGTTGTTCGGCAGCATGTCGCGCAACTCGTTGGCCAGCTGCGCCGCGAGCGTCTTGTTGGGCGCCATCACCAGCGTGGGCCGCTGAAGCTTCTCGATCAGCCAGGCCGTGGTGGCCGACTTGCCCGTGCCGGTGGCTCCCAGCAGCACGACGTCCTGCTCGCCGCCGCGGATGCGCTTCTCCAGCTCCGCGATGGCCGCGGGCTGGTCGCCCGCCGGGTCGTAGGGGCTGACGACCTCGAACCTGCCGCCCGTGCGCGGGATGTCGCCCACCGGGCGGTGCTCGGAGTGCGCGAGCGGCAGATCGCCTTCGTGCTGCCCGGAATCACGAGCGCCGGACTCACGAGCGCTGCCGGGGACCTCGGTTGCGAATGCCACGTCCCCCAGGGTACGAGCCCCCACCGACAGTTTCCGCCGACGGCGGCCCGCTTCTGACAGCATCGGGCCCGTGCATCCGCCGAAGACCGCGACCTTCGACGTCCCCGCCCGGCTCAACGTCGACACCAAGGGCCACGTGCGGGAGGTGGACGAGTACCGCGAGACGCCGTTCGGGCTGTACATGAGCCGCGCGATGGTGGCCCGCCCCACGGCGCACTGGATGCAGACGTGGCTGCTGCCCGACCTCGGGCTGGCCGTGACCGACTGGTGGTGGAACCCCGGCCACGAGCGCGACCAGGACTTCTACCTCGACGTGTGCGACGTCGTGCGCGACGGCGACCGGTGGCTGCTCACCGACCACTACCTCGACATCGTGGTCCGCAACGGGCTCGACTCGACCGTGATCGACGTCGACGAGTTCGTCGGCGCGGTGGCCTGCGGGGTGCTCGACCCGGGGGCGGCGGAGACGGCGATGCACCGGACGCACCGCGCGGTCGACGGCCTGGCCGCGCACGGGCACGACCTCGACGCGTGGCTCGGGAGCCTCGGTGTCGCGCTGACCTGGCGGGAGCGGCCCCGCCCGGGGTGGGCCGGGGTCAGCTGACCCCGGCGCGGGAGCCGGCCTGGCTGCCGGGAGAGACGGTGCCGGACTCGGTGGTGGGCTCGGAGTCGGTCGTCGTGGTCACCGGCGGCATCGAGCTGGTGGTGGTCTCCTCCGGCTCCTCCGTCGGCGGCGTCGTCGTCGGCCTCGGGTCCGGCGTCCCCTCGTTGTTCGGCTGCGTCGTGGTCACCGGCGGACGCGTGGTGGTCACCACGGGCGGCGGCGGTGCCACCACGACGGGAGGCGGCGGAGCGACCGTCGTGGCCGGGGCCGGAGCGGCAGTGCGCTCGCGCGTCTGGCGGCGGGTGGTCGCCGACGACCGCTCGGTCTCCTCCTCGGAGGCTGTCTCCTCCGAGGACGGCGGCGGCACGACGGTAGTGGTGGCGGTGGTCGACTCCGGCAGGACCGGGACGGCCTCGCCGCTCGCGGACGCGGCCGGGGCGACCTGGGCCGTGGCCGGCGCGCTCCCGATCTGCGTGACGGCGGTGACGCCGCCGAGCGCGCCCACCGCGATGACGGCGACGGCGGCGGCGGTGCTGGCCCGGTTGGTCGAACCGGCGTGCCGGATGACGTCGTCGACCAGCGGCAGCGTGACGGCCGCCGACAGCTCGTCGTCGAGCCGGCGGAACTCGTCGGTGACCCGGGTCAGGGCGTCCATCAGTACTGCCTCTCCGCACCCGCGTGGGGCGTGTAGGGGTCGTCGTAGGCCGGGGCGACGCCGAGCACGCTCGGCAGCTCGTCGGCCATGCCTTCGGACACCACCTGGTGGGCGCGCCGGAGGCGGTCGCGGACGGTCTCCGCGGGGACCTGCTCGAGGGACGCGATGTCGCGCCGGGACATGCCGACCATGTGGAACAGCACGACCGCGCGGCGCTCGGCGATGTTCAGGCGCCCGAGGGCGCCGAGCAGGGCCGCGGTGCGGGCGTCGCCGTCGCCGACGGGCTGCGTGCGGGTGAGCCCGACGCGCTCCAGGACCCGGCGCCAGCCCCGCTGCGTGGAGCGGACGGCGACGCGGCGGATCCACCCGGTGGGGTCGGGGCCGACGCGGATCTCGGACCACTTGCGCCAGGCCCGCGAGTACGCGTCCTGGACGACGTCGTGCGCCTCGCCCGCGTCGAGCGTGATCGCGTAGAGCTGGGCGACGAGGCGCTGGTAGTTGGCCTCCATGTGCGCGCCGAAGTCGATGCGCAGCGAGGCCGGGGACGGCGCGGGGGCGTCCTGCACCACGACCGGCGCCGACCCGCCGGACGCCGGGGCGTAGGGCTGGTAGGGCGCAGGGGTTGACGGCCCGGGGGTGGACGGCGCAGGGGTGGACGGCGCCGCGTTCACCGGCCCCGGGGCGTACGCGGTCGGCGCATACGGATCGGCGACCGGGGACCCGCCGGAGACAGGGGCGGCGTAGGCGGTCGGGGCGTAGGCGGTGGCGGCCTCGCCGGACCCGACGGAGGTCGTGGGCGCCTCGGCGACGGTGGTGGGGGCCTCGACGGGCCCGCTCGCGGGCTCGCCGTCGGCCTCAGGGGCGTCGGCCTCAGGGGCGCCGGCCTCAGGGGCGCTGCCGGCCTCGCGGGTGCTGCCGGAGTCGTCGGCGGCGGGCTCGTCCACGCGCGGGCCCTGGGCGTGCGGCTCCTCCTGGAGACCCTGCTCGCCGTCGGTCCCGTCCGCGCGGTGCTCGACCTGCGCGCTCACATCGACTCCCCGTCCCGTTCGTCCTGTCCGGCCCTCTGTCACTCCATCGTGGAGCGGTCGCGCTCCGTTACCGGCGGGTCATCTCCACTCAGGCCAACGAGGGAACCCACCCCGACGATACGGCCCAGGCCTCCGCGCGGTCGGCGGCCCCGTCGAACCAGGGTTCCTTGAGGTCGCCGTAGCGCAGCGGGTCGCCGCCCGACTCCGCGACGGCCCGCCGCTTGACCGCGAGGTACTCCTCGCGGGCCCCACGATCGACGCAGAGCCAGTCACGGAACAGCAGCGCGTACCGCCAACCGGGTGAGCCGATCTCACGGATGTGCAGGTGCGCGCGGCGGCCGGGATCGGCGGTGCCGTGGCAGAGCTTGGGCCGGACTGGGCCGGGCGGTTCGGGGTCGTCGTGGTCGATCTCGGGCCGCCACGGGAAGCCGACGGCCTCGAGCGCGGCGCGGAAGCCCGCCACCTCGTCGAGGGACCGGACGGCGAGCTGCAGGTCGATCACGTCGTCGGCCGGCAGGCCGGGCACGGCGGTCGAGCCGGTGTGCGCGACCTCACGCCCGCCCGCGGCAGCCGAGACCCGCGCCGCGAGGCGCGCGGCGTGCGCCGGCCAGTCCGGGTCGGGGTCGACGAGAACCGCCTCCGTCGTGCGGACGGCCTCGCCGCGGCGCAGGTTCGACTCGAACGGCACCAGCCGCTCGTCCCACAGGGCGTCGACCACGGCCACGAGCGCGTCCGGGGCGCCGGAGTTGTCGAGCCACACGTCGGCGGCGGCGCGCCGGGCGTCGTCGTCGACCTGGGCGGCGATCCGCGAGCGCGCGTCGGCCTCGGGCATCCCCCGCTGCTCCACGAGCCGCCGCACGCGCTCCTCCGCCTCGGTGTGCACGACGACGACCAGCGGGAAGTGCGGCGCCATCCCGCCCTCGACGAGCAGTGGGACGTCCTGCACGACCACGGCGTCGGCCGGGGCCGCGGCGATCAGCGCGTCGGACGCGGCCCGCACACGCGGGTGCACGATCGCGTTGAGCCGGGCGCGGGCGTCGGCGTCACCGAACACGACGGACGCCAGCGCCGGCCGGTCGAGCCCACCGTCCGGGCCGAGGACGTCCTCGCCGAAGGCCGCGACGATCTCGGCCAGGCCGTCGGTGCCGGCGGCGACGACCTCGCGGGCCAGCACGTCGGAGTCGACGAGGACCGCACCTCGGGCGACGAGCCGCCGCGCGACCGTCGACTTGCCCGATCCGATCCCGCCGGTCAGCCCCACGCGCAGCATGCGCCGCACGCTAGGGGATGGCGCTATCCGGCGGCGACCGCGGGGCCCTCGGTCGGGGTCGGCGACGGGACCACCGGCTCGGCGGGGCGCGGCGGGCCGACGACCGGCAGCACGCGCAGCGCGAGGTCGACGAGGACGTCACCGCGGGGGCGGTCGCCCGGCCGCGGGCCCTCGGGCAGGACGAAGGTGAGCGTGTCGTCGTCGAACGTGACCATGAGGACCGACTCGCGCGACCGGTCGAACAGCACGGCGGGCGCGGCGCCGATGGCGAGATCGCGGCGGTCGCCGTCCTCCACGCCGGTGTTCTTCTCCCACTGCGCGGCCGCCGCGGCGGCGTCGGTGTAGCGGGCGGTGTTGATGTCGAGCAGGGTGCCGCGGGCCGACCCGGTGCCGGAGTAGCGGCAGGCCACGCGCTCGGTGCGCCCGACCGACGGCTCGGGGACGCCGATCGTCGTGCGGACGGTGACGCTGTCGAGCGGGAGGCCCAGCAGGGCCCCGAGGTCGGCGGCGGCCAGGAGCTCGCCACACTCGGTGGGCAGGGCTCCGTTGCGGTCGGCCTCCCCCGGCTCGCCCGAGGCCGTGCCGGTGGCCGCGGCGAACGTGGGCACCGCCGTCGTCTCGACGTCGACCCTGGCGCATCCCGCCGCCGCCGCCAGCCCCATCAGCACCACCAGGAGCCGTACCGCACCCGCCCGTGTTCCCCCACCCACGGGTTCAAGGGTAGTGCGGTCCGGGTCGATCGGGTGGCGTCCGGAGCGGCGCGTCCGGGGAACGCAGCGCAACCGTGACCGGACGGAGGGCGACGAACGGGGACGGCCCCGGCGACCGTGTGGTCGCCGGGGCCGTCCCGGTGTGCTGCTGGCCGATCAGGCGCCGCCCGACAGCTTCTCGCGCAGGGCCGCGAGCTGCTCGTCGCTGGCCAGCGAGCCGCCGGACTGCGCCGGCGCGCCGCCGCCGCCGCCGCCCGTGCCGGCCTCGGCGTCGGCCGTGTCGGACGAGTAGCTGGTGCCACCGCCGTCGGCTGCCGCCTCGGCCTCGGCCTCGGCCGACTTCTTGATCTGGGCGATGTGCTGCTCGTAGCGGACGTGGGCCTCCGCGTACTCCTTCTCCCACGCCTCGCGCTGGGCCTCGAAGCCCTCCTGCCAGTCGCCGGACTCGACGTCGAAGCCCTCGGGGTAGATGTAGTTCCCCTGGTCGTCGTACTCCGCCGCCATGCCGTAGCGCGTGGGGTCGAACTCGGTCTCGGCCGTCATGCCCTCGTTGGCCTGCTTGAGCGAGAGCGAGATGCGGCGCCGGTCGAGGTCGATGTCGATGACCTTGACCATGGCGTCGTCGCCGACCTGGACGACCTGCTCCGGGATCTCCACGTGGCGCTCGGCCAGCTCGGAGATGTGGACCAGGCCCTCGATGCCCTCCTCGACGCGCACGAACGCACCGAACGGGACGAGCTTGGTGACCTTGCCCGGCACGATCTGGCCGATCGCGTGGGTGCGGGCGTACAGGCGCCACGGGTCTTCCTGCGTGGCCTTGAGCGACAGCGAGACGCGCTCGCGGTCGAGGTCGACGTCGAGGACCTCGACGGTGACCTCCTGGCCGACCTCCACCACCTCGGAGGGGTGGTCGATGTGCTTCCAGGACAGCTCGGAGACGTGCACCAGACCGTCGACACCACCGAGGTCGACGAACGCACCGAAGTTGACCACCGAGGACACGACGCCCTTGCGCACCTGGCCGCGGGCCAGCTGGTTGAGGAACTCGCTGCGGACCTCGGACTGGGTCTGCTCGAGCCACGCGCGCCGGGACAGGACCACGTTGTTGCGGTTCTTGTCCAGCTCGATGATCTTCGCTTCGATCTTGCGGCCGACGTAGGGCTGCAGGTCGCGCACGCGGCGCATCTCGACCAGCGAGGCCGGGAGGAAGCCGCGGAGGCCGATGTCCAGGATGAGACCACCCTTGACGACCTCGATGACGGTGCCCTCGACCGGCTCGTCGGCCTCCTTGAGGGCCTCGATCGTGCCCCAGGCGCGCTCGTACTGCGCGCGCTTCTTGGACAGGATCAGGCGGCCTTCCTTGTCCTCCTTCTGGAGGACCAGGGCCTCGACGAACTCACCGACAGACACGACCTCGGCGGGGTCCACATCGTGCTTGATGGACAGTTCGCGGGAAGGGATGACCCCTTCGGTCTTGTAGCCGATGTCGAGCAGGACCTCGTCACGATCGACCTTGACGATCGTGCCCTCGACGATGTCGCCATCGTTGAAGTACTTGATCGTCTTGTCGATGGCTGCGAGGAAGTCCTCCTCCGACCCGATGTCGTTGATGGCGACCTGAGGGGTCGTGGAGGTCGGCGCGGCGGTGGTGTCGGTGGACATGTAGTGGGGTGCTCCGGTGATGGATGTCGGCGTGGTGCTGGGCTGGTGGTGTACGGCTCGTGACGTGGTGCTGTCACCCTTGATCTGGTGGTGCGAGGAGCCCGTGGAGGGACCACCGGCGCGGACGCCGCGGCGTTGACCACAGTGCTCCCACCATGCTACGCGGGGGGTGAACCACGGCACAACGCGGGTCGCGCGCCACGAGCTGCGACGATGGTTCGGTGAGCGCCGAGGAGCTTCTGGGGACCACGGGGGTCGCGCGACGGGCCGTCGACGGGGCGGAGTCGCAGCGCGCGAGCCGCGCCTGGTGGGACGCCGACGCCGACGACTACCTGGCCGAGCACGCCTCCGACATCGGCGACGTCGACTTCGTGTGGTGTCCCGAGGGCCTGCGCGAGGCCGACGCCGGGCTGCTCGGCGACGTCGCCGGGAAGGACGTGCTGGAGATCGGCTCCGGGTCGGCGCCGTGCGCGCGCTGGCTCGCCGCGCAGGGGGCGCGGGCCGTCGCCCTGGACCTGTCCGCGTCGATGCTGCGCCACGCAGCGGCCCTCGGCGCGTCCACCGGCGTGGCGGTGCCGCTGGTGCAGGCGGGCGCGGAGCGGCTGCCGTTCGCCGACGCCTCCTTCGACGCCGCCTGCTCCGCGTTCGGGGGCGTCCCCTTCGTCGCGGAGCCGGAGCGGGTGATGCGCGAGGTCGCCCGCGTCCTGCGCCCGGGCGGGCGGTGGGTGTTCGCGGTCAACCACCCGATGCGCTGGATGTTCTCCGACGACCCCGGCCCCGACGGCCTCACCGTCGTCCAGTCGTACTTCGACCGCACGCCCTACGTCGAGGTCGACGACAGCGGCGCGGCCACCTACGTCGAGCACCACCGCACGATCGGCGACCGCGTACGCGACGTCGTCGCCGCCGGGCTGGTGCTGCGCGACGTCGTGGAGCCCGAGTGGCCCGAGGGCCGAGACCGCGTGTGGGGGCAGTGGAGCCCGCTGCGCGGCGCGCTGTTCCCCGGCACGGCGATCTTCGTGTGCACCCGGCCGTGAAGCTCACCTGGCGGCAGGTGCGCCGGTGGCGGACCCGGCGCCAGCTGCTGCTCTCCCCCGGCCCGACGCCGGTCGAGGTGGCGCGGGCGCTCGGCGGCGTCCACGCGCAGGTGGCCTCGTGCGCCGCGCTGATCAGCGGCGTCCGCTGCGGCACCGCGCCCGACGCCGACCTGGCCGCGCGCCGGCTCGTCCGCACCTGGGCCGCCCGCGGCACGCTGCACCTGCTCCCGGCCGACGAGCTCGACCTCTGGGTCGGCGCCCTGACCGCCCGCGACGCCCGGCGCCGCTTCCCGCCGTCGTGGGAGCGCGAGCACGGCGTCACCGCCGCGCAGCTGCACGCGGTCACCGACGCGATCGGCGAGGTCCTCGGCGACGTGCCGCTGACCCGGGCCGGGCTCGTCGACGCCGTCGTCGCGCACCTGGGCGACCCCGCGATCGCCGGCCCGCTGTCGACGGGCTGGGGCGCGCTGCTCAAGCCGGCCGCGGCGCGGGGGCTGCTGTGCTCGGGACCCGCGGCCGACGGCGCCGTCACCTTCGTCTCCCCGCCGCCTGGCTCGGGCGCCCGCTCGACCCTCCCCCGGCCGCCGCGGCCGAGCGGACGGTGCTGCTGCGCTTCCTGGCCGCGAACGGCCCGGCCACCGCGGCCGACGTCGCACGCTGGTGGGGCGAGCAGCCCGCGCCGGCGAGGCGGACGGTCCGGGCGGCCGCGGACGCGCTGGCCGAGGTCGTCGTCGACGGGGAGCCGGGGTTCCTCGTCCGCGCCGAGGACCTCGGCGAGCTGGCGGCGGTGCCCGACGGCGGCACCGACCCCGCCGACGCCCCACTGCTGCTGCCCGGATTCGACCCGTGGGTGATCGCGCCGCTGAGCCACCGCGCCCGCGCGGTCCCCGCCGACCGCACCGCCGAGGTGTCGCGCACGGCGGGGTGGATCTCGCCGGTGCTCGTCGTCGACGGGGTGGTACCGGGGTGTGGGAGCACGCCGTCGCGGACGGGGAGGCCATGCTGACCGTCCGGCCCTTCGCCGACGCGCCCGACCGCGACGCCCTCACCGCCGCGGCGGCGCGCTACGGACCGCTGCTCGGCGCGGGCATGGTGCGCGTCGCGGTCACCGGCTGACCTAGGGTCTCCTGCGTGCCGATCGATCCCGAGGACCTCCCGCCCATGCAGACGACCGAGCAGCTCGCCGAGCGCATGGGCATCGAGCTCGTGAGCCTGGCGCTCGAGGAGGTCGTCGGCCGGATGCCGGTGGCGGGCAACAAGCAGCCCTTCGGCCTGTTGCACGGCGGCGCGAGCGCGGTGCTCGCCGAGACGCTGGGATCGACCCTCTCGGCGCTGCACGCGCTGCCCGATCGGTTCCCCGTCGGGCTCGAGCTCGCCTGCACCCACCACCGCTCGGCGACCACCGGGTTCGTCACCGGGGTGGCCCGCCCGATCCACGTCGGCCGGTCCACCTCGACCAGCGAGATCGTCATCACCGACGACGACGGCCGCCGCGTCTGCACGGCGAAGCTGACCTGCCTGCACCGCGACTCGAAGCCCTGACCGCGGACGGTGCCGCCGCGCTAGCGTCGCAGCCATGACCTACCTGCCCCACGCCGGCGACCACCCCGACGGCGTGGTGCGGCTCGCCGCGGACGTCCCACGGATCGTGAGCGCGGGGATGACGACCGTGCTGCTGGCCCCCGGGTCGGTCACCGACGAGGAGTACGGCCTGTTCGAGGCCCGACTCCCCGCCGGCTCGCCCGGCCCGGTGCCGCACTACCACGAGGGGTTCAGCGAGTCGTTCTACGTGCTGTCGGGCCGGCTCGCCGTCCGCACCGGGGACCGGTGGACGTCCGCGGCACCCGGGGACCTGGTCCGGGTGCCGCGGCGCGGCGTCCACGCCTTCCACCCCGAGGGCGACGACGGGGCGCGCTTCCTCATCCTGTTCTCCCCGGCCGGGCAGCCGCGGGAGGAGTACTTCGCCGAGATGGCCGCGCTGGCGACCCGGGACCGGCCGCCGACCGTCGAGGAGATCGACGAGCTGGCGGCGCGGCACGACCAGGTCAACCTGCGCGACCTGCCCTGAGGTGGCCCTCAGTTCGCGACGCCCTCGCCCAGGTAGGCCTCCTGGACGCGCGGGTCGGCGAGCAGCTCCGGCCCGGTGCCCGAGAGCGTGGTGCGTCCCAGGTCGATGACGTACGCGTGGTCCGACAGCGCGAGCGCCGCCAGCGCGTTCTGCTCGACGAGCAGCACCGTGGTGCCCTCGGCGCGCAGCTCGCGGACCGTCGAGAAGATCTTCTGCGTCATGATCGGCGAGAGACCCATCGACGGCTCGTCGAGCATCAGCAGCTTCGGCCGCGACATCAGCGCCCGCCCGATGGCGAGCATCTGCTGCTCGCCGCCGGAGAACAGGCCGGCCTTGTTCCGGCGGCGCTCGCCGAGCACCGGGAACAGGTCGTAGATGCGGTCGAGGTCGGACAGGATGCCCGGCTCGTCGGATCGGGTGTAGGCGCCGAGGCGGAGGTTCTCCTCCACCGTCATCCGCGCGAACAGCCGCCTGCCCTCGGGGCTGTGCGCCACCCCGAGCCCGAGGATCTCGTGCGCGGGCAGGGCGTGGATCGGCTTGCCGTCGAGCGTGACCGATCCCGTGACCGGGCGCAGCAGGCCCGAGATCGTCCGGAGCGTCGTGGTCTTGCCCGCCCCGTTGCTGCCGATGAGGCTGACGATCTGCCCCTGCTCCACCGAGAACGACACGCCGCGGACGGCCTGGATCGCGCCGTAGGCGACCGTCAGGTCGGTGACCTCCAGAAAGCTCACGGCTGCTGCTC
Organism: Pseudonocardia oceani; assembly: GCF_019263585.2. Taxonomy (GTDB): domain Bacteria; phylum Actinomycetota; class Actinomycetes; order Mycobacteriales; family Pseudonocardiaceae; genus Pseudonocardia; species Pseudonocardia oceani. The sequence goes on along the minus strand of NZ_JADQDF010000001.1, from coordinate 5,684,796 downwards.
CCCCGCGTGGATCTGCGCGTCGACTTCCTCCGGCGGCGCCCCGAGGTAGGCCTCGACGACGCGCGGGTCGCCCCGCACCTCGTCCGGCGTGCCCTCGACGAGCAGCTCGCCCTGCACCAGCACCAGCACCCGGTCGCACAGCGTGAAGATGAACTTGGTGTCGTGCTCGATGACGACCACCGAGATGCCCAGGTCGCGGATCGCGAAGATGAGCCGGCGGGTCACCTCAGTCTCCTGCGCGTTCATGCCCGCGGTGGGCTCGTCGAGCAGGAGGACGGACGGGTCGGTGGCCAGCGCGCGGGCGATCTCGAGCCGCCGCTGATCGCCGTAGGGCAGGTTGCGGGCGAGCTCGTCGGAGAACCGGCTGAGGTTGACGAACTCCAGCAGCTCCGCGGCGCGCGCTGCCGCCTCGGCCTCGCTGCGCCGGAAGCCCGGCCCGTGCAGCAGGGACGAGAGCGGGCTCTGCTTCATCCGCGAGTGCCGCCCGACCAGGACGTTCTCCGTGGCCGTCATCGACGGGAACAGGCGGATGTTCTGGAACGTGCGGGCCACGCCGAGCTCGGTGACCTTCGCCGGGTCCTCGGGCAGCTGCTTGCCGCGCAGCGCGACCTGCCCCGCCGTCGGCGAGTACAGGCCGGTCAGGCAGTTGAACAGCGTCGTCTTGCCGGCGCCGTTCGGCCCGATGAGCCCGATGACCTCGCCCTCCGACAGCCCGAAGGACACGTCGTCGAGCGCGGTGAGCCCGCCGAACTTCATGGTGACGCCGGTGGCCGCCAGGATCGGGTCGGTCACGACGACGCCCCCTTCCCGCCGGTGGGACCGGCGGCCCCGTGCTCCGCGCCCTGGTGCTCGGCCGCCACGATCGACGGGTCCGTGTCCGGCGCCAGCTCGGCGCGGCGGTGCGCGTCGGGCAGGATGCCCTGCGGTCGGAACCGCATGATGAGCACGAGCGCGATGCCGAACAACAGGAGCCGGTACTCGGAGAACTCGCGCAGCTTCTCCGGCAGCACGAACAGCACCGACGCCCCGAGCACGGCGCCCGGGATGGTACCCATGCCGCCGAGGATGACGGCCGCGAGCAGCGTGACCGACTCCAGGAACCGGAAGCTCTCGTAGGAGACCGTGCCGAGCTTGTGGGCGTAGAACGCCCCGGCCAGCCCGGCCAGCATCGCGCCGATGAGGAACGCGAGGATCTTGATCGGGCCGGTGCGGATGCCCATGGCCCGGGCGGCGTCCTCGTCCTCGCGGATCGCGATCCACGCCCGGCCCAGCCGGGAGAACTTGAGGTTCGCGAAGATCACCATGACCACGGAGATGATCAGGACGATCAGCACGTAGTAGAGGAAGCCCGGCGGCAGCTCGAGCCCGCCGATCTCCACGCCGTCGTTGAAGTCGGTGCCGAACAGCGACACCGGCGGAATGCCGGGGATCGCGTTCGAGCCGCCCGTGAGCCCGCCGATGTTGTTCTGCGCGCTGCGGACGAAGATCTCGCCGAACGCCAGCGTCACGATGGCCAGGTAGTCACCGCGCACGCGCAGCGTCGGCGAGCCGACGATGGCGCCGAAGATGCCCGCGACGATCGCGGAGATGATCATGACCAGCGGGAACGGGAGCGTGATGCCGATCGACGACGCCGCCGCGCCGGACAGGTTCGCCGCGACGAACGCGCCGATGCCCAGGAACGCGACGTAGCCGAGGTCGAGCAGGCCCGCGAGCCCGACGACGATGTTGAGCCCGATCGCGGTGGCGGCGTACACGCCGATGGTGGCCGCGACCGTCATCCAGTACTCAGTGCCCGCCGACGTCAGCGGCAGCAGCAGCGCCGTGACCAGGAGCAGCAGCACGCTGTAGATGCGGTGCCGCTCCGTCATCGCCGTGACCCAGCCCAGCACGCCCGCCGCCGAGAGGGCGGCCATCAGGCCGCCGACCGCGCCGAGGAAGGACAGGAAGATCGGACCGGCGTAGACCGCGCCGCCGCCCTGCCCGCCGCTGGTGAGCACCGCCGCGACGAGCAGCAGCAGGAGCACGAAGACCACGATCAGCAGGGCCCGCTCGACCCACGTGTTGAGCCGGCGGTCCCACACCGGCTGGGGCTCGACGCCCCCGGCCACCGCCCCGACGACGAGCAGCACGCCGCCGACCAGCGCGACGATCGCGCCGAAGGCGACCCCGTCGGCCACGGTGATCGCTCCGAAACCGCCGCCCTCGGCCACGATGAACAGGCCGTTGACGACGCTGACCGCGATGACGCCGATCCCGACGGCCCGCAGGATGCGGCCCTTCGCGGGGACGGCCGCGAGCGCCACGACGAGCGCGGCGATCCCGAACAACACCAGGTGCAGCCGGAACCCGGTGACCCCGAAGGGCACCGTGAAGAACTCGAGCGTCGCCTGCTCGGGGTAGGGGCCCTCGTTGAGCACGAAGGTGGCCCAGGGCAGGTAGGCGCCGACGATCGTCAGCAGGGCGCCTGCCACGCGCAGCGGCGTGGCGTAGGCGGCGAGCGCGGCCAGGCGACCGGACGGTGCGGGGGTCGGGGCCGCCCGCTCCTTCTCGAGGAGGCTCATGCGCGCACCCGCTCCGTCTCGCCGAAGAAGCCCTGCGGACGGAAGACCAGCACCGCGATCAGCACCACGAAGATCCAGACGTAGTCGTAGGGGCTGCCCCCGGGCAGGTACTGCCCGCCGAGGGTCTTGACCAGGCCGATCACCAGGCCGCCCGCGACGGCGCCCTTGATGTTGCCGATCCCGCCGAGCACGGCCGCGGTGAACGCGAACAGTCCGTTCTGCAGGCCGATGTTGATGTTGATCAGGCCGAGGTCCGCGCCGTACAGGATGCCCGCGACGCCGGCCAGGGCCGCGCCGAGGACGAAGGTCAGGACGATGACGCGGTCGGGGTTGATGCCCATGAGGCGCGCGACGTCGCGGTCCTGGGAGGTGGCGCGCATCGCGCGGCCCATGCGGGAGCCGTTGACGAACGTGTTGAGCGCGAAGGCCAGCACCAGCGACACCACGATGATGAGCACGCCGGTGTAGCGGATCGGGACGATGCCGTCACCGACCGGGATCGCGAGCGTGCCCTCGACGAACACCTTGGGGAACGGCACGGCCGCGGTGGCGTTCGGGTAGAAGACCCGGACCGCCTCCTGCAGCGCGACGGACACGCCGAGCGCGGTGATCAGCGGGGCGAGCCGGGGGGCGTTGCGCAGCGGCCGGTAGGCGAAGCGCTCCATGAGCACCGCGACGATCACGGCGATGCCGGCGCCCGCGACGAGCAGCAGCGGCAGCGCGAACCACCACTGGTTCTGGATGGCGGTGGGGAGCAGGTAGGTGAACATGGCCAGGCCGCCGTAGGAGCCGACCATGAAGACCTCGCCGTGGGCGAAGTTGATGAGCTGGATGATCCCGTAGACCATCGTGTAGCCCAGGGCGATGAGCCCGATCAACGACCCCAGGATCAGGCCGTTGACGACCTGGGACAGGAACGTGGACAGCAAGAGGGGTCCCTCCTACGCGCCGCGGTGGGGGCGGGCTCGTGGCCCGCCCCCACCGCTCGGCTCGAACAGTGCGGCCCCTGGTCGGGGTCGCTCACCGACTGACCCGGAGGTCAGCCCTCGTAGGTGCCCGTCTCCAGCGGCACGAAGGCGTCGCCCTCGACCGTGTAGACCGTCAGCAGCTTGTTGGTCGTGTCACCGAACTCGTCGAAGGTGACCGGACCCGCCGCGCCCTGGTAGTCGGTGGCCTGCACGGCCTCGACGACCGCGGCGCGGGTGTCCTCGGACCAGTCGCCGCCGTTCAGCGCCGTGACCAGCGAGTTGATGATGATGTTCGTGGAGTCGTAGGTCAGCGCGCCGTAGGTCTCGAACCCCTCGACGTAGTTCGCCGCCTCGTAGTCGGTGATGAACTGCTGCGCGCTGTCCAGGTCCTCCGCCGGGGCGCCGACGCTGGTGCCCAGGTCGCCGACGCGACCGCCCAGCGGGACGTACTCGGCGTTGATCAGGGCGTCGCCGCCCATGACCGGGATGTCCAGGCCGCCCTGGGCGATCTGCGCCGACAGCGGGCCCGCGGCGGGGTACTCGCCGCCGTAGTAGACCGCGTCCGGGGTGGCGGCACGGACCTGGGTGACGACGCCGGAGAAGTCGGTGTCGTTCTCGCCGACCTTGCCGGTGAAGACGATCTCGGCGCCCAGGCGGGTGGCCTCGGCGGCGAAGGCGGCGGCGAGGCCGGCCCCGTAGGTCTTGCCGTCGTCGATCACGGCGATGCGCTTCTTGCCGGCGGTGTTGACCAGGTACTGGGCACCGAACGGGCCCTGCACGGCGTCGGTGGTGGCGACGCGGAAGTAGTTGGAGAACGCCCGCGCCGGCGCGGTCTCGTAGGCCTCGCCCTGGGTCAGGGTGGGGTTGGTGTTCGCCGGGGAGATCTGGACGATGCCGCGCTCGAGCAGGATCGGCTGCACGGTCTGCGCGGTCGAGGAGTTCAGCGTGCCGACGACGCCGACGACGTTGGGGTCCGACGCGAGCCGCGTGGCCGCGTTGGCTGCGATGGCCGGCTGGGACTGGTCGTCCTCGGCCTGCAGGCGCAGGGCGTAGCCCGGCACGGTGCAGTTCTGGTTGGCCTGGTCGACCGCGAGGTCGGCCGAGTTCTGCATCCCGAGACCCAGGGCCGACAGGGGGCCGGACAGCGGAGCGACCATGCCGACCACCAGCGTGCCCTTGCTCGTGTCGCAGGCACCTCCGGCGGCGCCGCCACCCTCTTCCCGGTTCGTACCGCAGGCCGAGAGCACGAGGCCCCCGGCGAGGATCGCGGCGGTGACGACTGCGCGCCTCCGACTCATGGTGATGTCCTTCCGTACTGCACGACTTCGATCTCGCGGCGCCCGACCGCCACGGCGCTCCCGCCTTGTGGGAAGCGACGGGGACGTTAGACGGACCGCGGACGGCCCGTCACCACCCCCCCGCCGTCCTTTACCGGACCGCAACTCGGACATCGCGCACCGTGATCAGGTGCGTAGCCGTGCGTGAGGGAAGATCAGGCCCGCGGCGGGTTCAACCCCTCGACCACGGCCTCCGCGACGGCCTTCATCGTCGTGCGGCGGTCCATCGCCGTGCGCTGGATCCAGCGGAAGGCGTCGGGCTCCGACATCGACTGGCGGCTCATCAGCAGGCCCTTGGCCCGGTCGACGAGCTTGCGGGTCTCGAGGCGGTCGGTCAGCGTCGCGACCTCGTCCTCCAGGGCCTTCTTCTCCGAGAACCGCGACACGGCAAGCTCGATCGCCGGCACGAGCTCGTGGCGGGCGAACGGCTTGACCAGGTACGCCATCGCGCCGGCGTCGCGCGCCTGCTCGATGAGCTCGCGCTGGCTGAACGCCGTCAGCATGACGACGGGCGCGATGCGCTCCCCCACGATCTCCCCGGCCGCGGCGATGCCGTCGACCTTCGGCATCTTGACGTCCATGATCACGACGTCGGGCGAGAGCTCGCGCGCGAGCTTCACCGCCTGCTCGCCGTCACCGGCCTCGCCCGCGACGACGTAGCCCTCCTCGCGCAGCATCTCGGTGAGGTCCAGGCGGATCAGCGCCTCGTCCTCGACCACCAGCACGCGCAGGCCGACCACCGGTGCGGTGGCCTCCACGGGGCTGCTCTCCTCGGAAACCGACTGGGTCACCGGGCATCTCCTCACACCGGACGGGGGTGGAACCGGAAGCGTCCAGGGTATCGGCCCGACAGAGGCCGCCTGCTGTGATCCGGGGCGATCGGGCCACCCGCTATCGTGACCTTCGCCGCCCCCGTAGTCCAACCGGCAGAGACAGTGGATTCAAAACCCACCCAGTGTGCGTTCGAATCGCACCGGGGGCACCGCGGTCGTGAGCCTCTGCACGACCCCTCGACGCCCACCGCCACCCTTCGCCCGTGGTGCGCCCGTCCGGTGGTCGCGCCGCGTTGCTGACACCCTGGTCCGATGACCGCACGCGACCGGGACGAGGCGGGGCGGGCGCGCAACGCCCGCCCCCGGGACGCCGCCGGGCGGCCGCTGCCGCACGGGGCGGACGGGGTGGAGCGGGTGCCCGAGGACCTGGTCCTCACCGCGGACGAGGCCGTCGCCGAGGCCCAGCGCCTGCTCGACGCCGGCCTGCCGTTCGGCGCGCACGAAGTGCTGGAGGGGGCGTGGAAGGCCGCGCCCGAGGCGGAGCGGGGGTTGTGGCGGGGTCTCGCGCAGGTCGCCGTCGGCCTCACGCACGCCCAGCGCGGCAACGCCCGGGGGGCCGTCGCCCTGCTCGACCGCGGCGCCGACCACGTCCGCCGCTGGGTCGGCGACGCCCCCGCGCGCCTGGACCTGCCCGGCCTCACCGCCCACGCCGACGCCCTCGCCCGGCGGATCGAGGGCGGCGCGACCCCGACCGCCGACGACCTGAACCCCCGGCTGACGCGCACCTGACCGCGCGCCGACCGCCCGTCGCGCGCCCCACTCACCACCCGCCTACCGTCGATCCGTGACCGACGCCGTGTTCCCGCCGGGCTTCTTCGACCGCGCCGACCCCTCCCCCGACACCGACTTCTACGGTCCGCCGCGCCTCGTGACCCACATCGACGACCGGGCGATCGCGGCGGTCGGCGCGCTGTACGCGGAGCTCGGGCTCGACGGCGAGGTCCTCGACCTGTGCTCGTCGTGGATCTCGCATTTCACCGCGCCGCCGCGGCGCCTCGTCGGCCTCGGCATGAACGAGGCGGAGCTGTCGGCGAACCCGCTGCTCGCCGCGCACGTCGTCCACGACCTCAACACCGACCCGGTCCTGCCCTTCGCCGACGGCTCCTTCGACGACGCCACGTGCTGCGTCTCCGTCGACTACCTCGTCGAACCGGTCGCGGTGTTCCGCGAGGTCGCACGGGTGCTGCGCCCGGGCGGGCGGTTCGTCGTGACCTTCTCCAACCGCTGCTTCCCCACGAAGGCGATCCGCGGCTGGCTGGCGTCGGACGACGAGACCCACCTGCAGATCGTCCACGCCTTCTTCGCGCTGTCGGAGGGGTTCGGGCAGGTCACGGGCGCGCTGCGCACACCACCGGGCACGCCGGGCGACCCGCTCTACGCCGTCTGGGCCTCCGCCCTCTAGCGCGGCAGGCGCCGCCACACCGCGCGCGGGGCGTGGCGCAGCACCGCGAACACCGGCCGCAGCACCGCGGGCACCCACACCTCGCCGCGCCCCGACGCCAGGGCGCGGACGGTGGCGTCGGCGACCTGCGCGGGCGTCGAGGAGAACGGGGCCGGCGTCATGCCCTCGGTCATCCGCCCGACCACGAACCCCGGACGCACCAGCAGCAGGCGCACGCCGGAGCCGTGCAGGGCGTCGGCCAGGCCGGAGGCGAAGCCGTCGAGCCCCGCCTTCGCCGAGCCGTAGACGTAGTTGGCGCGGCGCACCCGCGCGCCCGCGACCGAGGAGAACACCACGAGGTCGCCCGACCCCTGCTCGCGCAGCAGCGACGCGAGGTGCGTGAGGACGGCGACGTGGGCGACGTAGTCGGTGTGCACGACGGCCAGCGCGTGCTCGGCGTCGCGCTCGGCCCGCGCCTGCTCCCCCAGCACCCCGAACGCGACGACGACGGTGTCGAGCCGGCCGTGCCGTGCGAGGACGGCGTCGAGGACGGGGCGCTGGGCGGCGAGGTCGTCGGCGTCGAACTCCACCCGGTCGACGGCCACCGCGCCCGCCTCACGGACCGTCTCCTCCTCGGCGTCGAGGTCGTCGGCCCGGCGGGCGGCGAGCACCACCGTCGCGCCCGGGGCGAGCCGCCGCACCACCTCGACCCCGATCTCGCTACGTCCGCCGAGCACCAGCACCGTCCCCATGCGGCGAGCCTGACACACGCCGGAAACGTCGCCGATCTAGCGTGGCCGGCGTGCCGGAGATGCTGTTCGAGGTGCGGTGGCCCGACGGGTCGCACCAGACCTACTACTCCCCCTCGCTGATCGTGCGCGAGTACCTGGAGGCGGGCCACGACTACCCGGTCGCCGACTTCGTCGACCGCGTCCGCGAGGCCATGGGCATCGCCGACGCCCGCGTGCGCGCGAAGTACGGGATGGGCTGCTCGATGGCGCCGGTGGCGGTGGCGCAGATCGAGGCCGCCGCCGGGGGGTTCGACGGGGGCACGGTGCACGTCGAGCGGTTCCGCGGCTAGGACGGCACTAGCCTGGGGCGATGCGCGCTGCCGTCCTCGGCTCCCCGGTCGCCCACTCGCTCTCACCCGTCCTGCACACCGCGGCCTACGCGGCGCTCGGTCTCGACGGCTGGCGCTACGGCCGCCACGAGTGCACCGAGCCGGAGCTGGCCGGCTTCGTGGCGGGGCTCGGGCCCGAGTGGGCCGGGATGTCGCTGACGATGCCGCTCAAGCGGGTCGCGCTCGACGTCGCCTCGACGGTGTCGGAGCTCGCTGCGTCGACCGGCGCGGCCAACACGCTGGTGCGCCGCGACGGCGGGTGGTTCGCGGACAACACCGACGTCGCCGGGATCGTCGCCGCGCTCGGGCCGGTGCGCGGGCGGGCCGTCGTGCTGGGCGCGGGCGGTACCGCGCAGGCGGCGCTGGCGGCGCTGCGCGAGCTGGGCGTCGACGACGTGGAGGTGCGCGTGCGCGACGCCTCCCGCACCGCCGACCTGCGCGCCGCCGCCGACCGGCTCGGCGTCGCCCCGCGGATCCGCGAAGGGTTCGACCTCGACGCGCCCGACGTCGTCGTCAGCACGCTGCCGAAGGGCGCGGCCGACGGCGTCACCGGCGCGGCGGGCACCGTGCTCGACGTCGTCTACGCGCCCTGGCCCACCGCCTTCGCCGCGGCGGCGGAGGCCGCGGGGGCGCGGGTCGTCAGCGGGCTGGAGATGCTGCTGCACCAGGCCGTCGCGCAGGTCGCGCTGATGACCGGGCGGCCCGGACCGGTCGACGCCATGCGCGCCGCCCTCGACGCCGCGGTGAGCGCCCGTGCGTAGCACCCCGGAGGACAAGGTGTGCGCCGCCTGCGGGCGGCGGATCACCTGGCGCAAGAAGTGGGAGCGCGACTGGGACTCCGTGCGCTACTGCTCCGCGGCGTGCCGCCGCCGCGGCGTCTCCGACGTCGACCGCCGCCTGGAGGCCGCGATCACCGACCTGCTGGCGACGCGGACGGGCACGATCTGCCCGTCCGAGGCCGCCCGGCGCGTCGACGCCGACGGGTGGCGCGAGCTGATGGAGCCTGCCCGCCGCGCCGCGCGCCGGCTCGTCGATGCGGGCGAGGTCGTGATCACCCAGGCTGGCCGGGTGGTGGACCCGTCCACCGCGAAGGGCCCGATCCGGATCCGCCGGCCCTGAGGACGTCGACGGTCACGACGTAGTCGCCGCCGGCGTAGGGCAGGCGGTCCCAGGAGGCGTAGCGGCCCTCGCGGGTGAGCCCGGCCGCGACGCACCAGGCGTCGTACTCGGCCAGCGTCGGCCAGCCCTCCTGCAGCTGGAACCCCGCGACGAGCCGCCCGCCGGGGACGAGGTGCCGCGCGCACGCGGCCACGACCTCGGCGCGGCGCTCCGCGTAGGGGACGACGTTGCCGGCGAGGACGGCGAGGTCGAAGCGCTCGGGGCGGTCGAGGTCGGCGAGGTCGAGGCGCAGCCACTCCAGCTCCGGCGCCTTGGCGCGGGCGGCCGCGATCATGTCCGGGTCGGGGTCGACGCCCAGCACACCGATCCCGTGGCGCGCGAGCTCGATGCCGACGCGCCCGGTGCCGCAGCCGCCGTCGAGCACCGAGCGCGGATTGTGGGAGCGGACGAAGTCGGCCTCGCCGTGCGGGTTGCCGCCCTCTGCCTCGATGCGGGCCCAGCGCTCGTCGTAGCCGTCGAGGTCGACGCGGTCGCGCCACTGCGACCAGTCGGGAGGCAGGCTCACGGCGCGTCGAGCGCCGGCGGCACCGGCGTCAGCGCGAGCAGGGCCCGGACGAACGCCTCCGCTCGCGCGGTCTCGGTGACGGTGAACGGAGCCCACGACCGCCGTGCCACCAGCCAGCCCTGCGCCGCCGGGGCCGGGACGGTGAGCACGTGCGGCTCGGTGACCGGCTCCTCGTCGACGGTCTCGACGGAGTCGGCGTGCAACAGCGCGGCCAGCGCCGCCGCGGGGTCGCCGTTCTGCACGGCCTGCGCGGCGAGGTCGAGCGCGCGGGTCTGGCCGTCGACGAGATCGTGCGGGTCGGCCTCGGTGACCAGCACCGACCCCGCCGCCCGCCCGACGGCCGCCCGCACCGACCCGGCCAGCAGTTCGGGGTCGGACGCGCCGCCGACGATCAGCTCGTCGACGACCGACCTCGAGTCCTGCCCGTGCACCGACAGCCCGAGGATGTTGCCCCCGGCCGAGGCGACGGCGTCGGCGAGGCGGGCCAGCGCACCCGACTCGTCGGGCAGCCGGACGCGGACGCGGTGCAGGGAGGCCGAACCGCCGGAGCGGCGCAGCAGCGGCGACGGGTCGGGGACGGCGCGCAGGTGCGGCACGCGCGCGGCGTCGCGGGAGATGAGTCGCTGCCCCGGCCCGCTCGCGGAGACGCCCATGGCCTGCAGCGCGGCCCACATCGTCACCTGGTTGGCGGTGAGCACGGGCTTGCCGAGCTCGCGCTCGAGCGGGGCGATGACGTCGTAGGTGGCGAGGTTGGTGCAGGAGATGAAGATCGCCTCGGCGTCGGGGCGGTCGGCGGCGCGGACCGCGCGGACGACCTCCTCGTAGGACACGCGCCAGATCTGGCCGAGCAGCCCGAGCCCGACCGCCGACGTCGAGGAGATGCCGTGGGCTGCGAGGAACGCGCCGAGGAGCTCGGTGAGGCTGTCGACGTAGGGGGTGACGATCGCGACCCGCGTGGCCCCGACCGCCCCGAGCGCCGACACCAGCGCGCCCGCCGTCGTCAGCGCGTGGGGGGCTCCGGCGTCGCGCATGACGTCGAGCAGCGCCCGCTCCCCCGCGACGCCGTCGACGAAGCTGCCCGACGTGCAGGCGTAGGCGACGATGCCGGGGCCGGGCACGAGGAGGTCGCGCGTGGCGCAGCGGACGGGCTCGGGGTCGCTGATCGCCCGCGCCATCTCCGCGGTGACCGGCGACGGCACGAACGGGGTGCGCGTGAGGTGCAGCTCGACGGGCTCCGGCACCCATCGCCAGAGCTCCCGGTCGAGGGCGAAGTCGAACGGGACGATGACGCCGATACCGCCTGCGGGGTCGGGCGGAGGGAGCACACCCGCACCCAGTTCCTCGTGCATGGGCACACGGTAGGGCCAGCCCGATGTTCACAGTGTCACGGGCCTGTGAGGCCGCGCCGAACGGTAGGACCCTGTTCGGGTGATCGTCGGGGTGGTGTCGTGGCGGGCGCCGGTGACGGGCCGGCGATGATCACCGGGACCGCACCACCACGGCCCTCCGGACGACCCTGGCGTCACACTCCCGACGATCACCGGCAAGACCCCCGCGACCGACGGTCGAGCGGGTCGGGCGGACCGGGCGGGTCGGGCGGACCGGGTCGGGCGGGGCCAGCTCACCGACCCCCCAGGAACACTCCACGCCACCCGGCGGTTGAGGGCGGCATGCAGGTGGAGATCTGGTCCGACGTCGTCTGTCCCTGGTGCGCGATCGGCAAGCGCCGGTTCGAGAGCGCCCTCGCGCGCTTCCCGCACCGCGACGAGGTGACCGTGCGGTGGCGCAGCTTCGAGCTCGACCCCACGGCCCCGCAGCAGCGCGAGGGGACGCTGGTCGAGCACCTCGCCGGGAAGTACGGCACGTCCGTCGAGAAGGCCCGCGAGATGATCGGCGGCATGACCGCGACCGCGGCGGAGGAGGGCTGGGAGTTCCACCTGGAGGACGCCCGGGGCGGCAACACCGTCGACGCCCACCGCCTCATCCACCTCGCCCACGACCGCGGGATCCAGGACGCGGTCAAGGAGCGACTGGTCAGCGCGTACGTCAGCGAGCGCGAGGACATCGGCGACCACGACACCCTGGCCCGGCTCGCCGCCGAGGCCGGGCTCGACGAGGCCGAGGCCCGCGAGGTGCTCGGCTCGGACCGCTACCTCGACGCCGTGCGCGCCGACGAGCAGCAGGCCCGCGCCTACGGCATCAACGGCGTGCCGTTCTTCGTCGTCGATGCGACCTACGGCGTCTCCGGTGCCCAGCCCGCCGACCAGCTCCTGCAGGTGCTGCAGACGGCCTGGGCCGAGTCGCACCCGCTGCAGGTGCTCACCCCGGCCAGGTCGGCCGACGGCGCGACCTGCACGGACGGCTCCTGCGCCGTCTGACCGGCGGCCCGGCTGCCCGGCTGCCAGCCGGCGAGCCGTCAGGTCCGTCCGGCCGGGTGGGAGCCGAACCAGGACCGCGCGAACAGTCGTCTGGTCTCCGACCGCAGCACCTCGGCCCGCGCCACCGCGTCCCGCGCGCGCTCGCGCAGGTACCGGGACTGGAAGCGGGCGCTGCGTGAGGTCGACAGCGTGTCGACGTCCCCGTCGACATCCTTCATCGGCGGCACGGTGCTTGCTCCTCGAGCTCGGCGTCCACTCGACGGAAGAAGATAGTCGTGGGCGCGACCGCCCGCGCGCCGGAGACCCGGCCGATCCCCCGACCGTGGCTAGGCTGCCCGCCATGTCGTCCGCGCCCCGCGAGGACCTCGAGCGGATGCGCCGGATCGAAGCGCTGCTCGACGGCGACCTCGGCCACCTCAGCGTCGAGGACCTGCTGCGGGCGCTGGTCACGCGCCTCGGTGCGGTCCTCGACGTCGACACGGTCGCGGTGCTGCTGCTCGACCCCTCCGGCGGGCACCTCATCGCGACCGCGGCCCAGGGCATCGACGAGGAGGTGCAGCAGGGGGTGCGCATCCCGCTCGGCGCGGGGTTCGCGGGCCGGATCGCCGCTGAGAAGCAGCCCGTGATCCTCGACGATGTCACCCCGGCGACCGTGCACAACCCGCTGCTCGTGCGTCGCGGCATCCGGTCGCTGCTGGGGGTGCCGTTGCTCGTCGAGGGTGACGTCCTGGGCGTGCTGCACGTCGGCACGCTGACGCCACGGCGGTTCACCGAGGAGGACGCGGGCCTGCTCCAGCTCGTCGCCGACCGCGTGGCGCTGGCGACCCGGGCGCGGAGCTCGCAGGCCGAGCGAACGGCCGCGGCCGCGCTGCAGCGCAGCCTGCTGCCGGCCGCGCTCCCGCCCGTCCCGGGCCTGGGATTCGACGCGCGCTACGTGCCGGGCGAGGGCCAGGTCGGCGGCGACTGGTACGACGTGTTCGAGCTGCCCTCGGGGCGGGTGTGCATCGTCATGGGCGACGTCGCGGGACGCGGCCTGCCCGCCGCGGTCACGATGGGTCGGCTGCGCACGGTGTTCCGCGCGCACGCGCTCGACGTCGAGGACCCGGCCGAGCTGCTGGCCCGGGTCGACCAGCACGTGCGGTTCTTCGAGCCGTCGACGCTGGCCACGGCGCTGTGCGCGGTCCTCGACCCGTGCCGCCAGCGGCTGCGGGTGTCCACCGCGGGCCATCCGCCCCCCGTGATTGCGCGCCCGGGCCGGGCTTCCGAGGTCCTCGACCTGCGACCCGACCTGCCGCTGGGCGTGGACGCGACGCTCCCCCGGCACGTCGTCGAGGTCGACCTGCACGCGGGCGCGGCCGTCTGCTTCTACACCGACGGCCTCGTCGAGCGCCGGGACTCCGACATCGACACCGGCCTCGAACTGCTCCGCCGGGCGGTGCGGGCCGACGCCGCCGAGAAGGTGACGGCGGCGGTGATGGCCGAGCTCGTCGGCCGCGAGCACGCCCACGACGACATCGCCGTCCTGGCCCTCGTCGTGCAGGACCGACCGCCTGCCGACTCCGTGCAGTCACCGCTGTAACACTCTCCGCTGCATCGACGGAGGGGTAACCATGCGACTCCGCATCGCGGCGGCGGCCACGAGGCAGGACACGGTGAAGGTGCGCCGGGCGAGGTCGGGCCCGCGGTGCTTGCCGCGCACGTCGATGGGGCGGAGCTCCGCCTCATCACCTGCGGCGGCGAGTTCGACGGCGGCACGGGCGACTACGAGGACAACATCGTCGTCTACGCCCGGCTCACCGGGACGGCCTGAGGACCCGTCAGCCCCCGACCGCCGCCCGCAGCGCCGCGTCGGTCCGGTCGATCTCCCGCCCGTCGGCCAGGACGGTCGGGGTGGAGGTGATGCCCGCCCGCGACGCCTCGTCGGTGAGGCCCGCCGCCCAGCCCGCGTACCGGTCCTCGGCCACGCACGCCGCGAACCCCGGCCCGGCGCCGGCCTGCTCCCCGAGCGCCACGAGCGCCTCGTCGGGCAGGCCGTCGCCGCCCTCGGCCGGCTGGCCGGCGAGCAGCAGCCGCAGGAACAGCGGGAATACCCCGGCCTCGGCCGCGCAGCCGGACGCGGCCGCCGAGCGGCTGGAGTACTGCGTGCTGGAGAACCGGTTCAGATAGGCGACCGGGTGGTAGACGACGCGGGCCGCGCCGCCGGCGACCAGCCGGTCGATCGTCGCGCCGGACCGCTCCTCGTACGTCCGGCACGCGGGGCACTGGAAGTCGAGGTACACGTCGAGCGTGACCGGAGCGGCGTCCGCCCCGACGACGACGCCGGACGCGGTGGCCCCCGGCGGAACCCGCACCTCGCCCGCGCTGCGCTGCGACTGGTAGACCCCGACGCCCACGGCCCCGGCGAACAACACCACCAGGACGACCCCGAGCACCGTCCCGACGCCCGGCCCTCCGCGGGTCACGACCTGCTTCGTCCTGCTCGCCGTCACTGCTCCTCCTGGTCCCTGCGCTCCCGGCGCGCATCGAGCGCGCCGTCGATCCCGAACCGCCCGCGCGGCCACCGGGCCAGCGCCACCGACAGCGCCAGCAGCGCGGCGTCGCGCAGCAGGTCCCACCCGTAGGCCGGGTCCTCCCCCGCCGCGAGCTCGCCGCCGTCGCCGAAGCAGCCGCAGTCGATGCGCAGCCCGCGCGCCCACGCCGAGGCGATGCCGACGACGAACGCGGCCATCAGCAGCGCCGACACGACCGCGGACGCCCGCACCCCGAGGCCGACGACCAGCAGCACCCCCAGCAGGAGCTCCGCGGGCGGCAGCCCGGCCCCGACGACCTGGGCGAGCGCCTCGGGCAGCAGTCGGTAGGCCCGGACCGCCCGGACCGACGCCTCGAGGTCGGTGATCTTCGCGGAGCCCGCGACGATCCACACGATGCCGAGCACGAGGCGGGCGAGGGTGCCGAACCACGGGACGGCGTCCCGGAGGCCCGGCCGGAGGTCCTGCGCGACGGTGTTCATCGCCGGAGGGGTCGCCGCCGGTGCGCTCCCGGTTCCCGCCGACCGGCGAGAACGTCAGGCGGCGCGGCGGCGGGCGGTCGGGGCGGGGCCGCCGCCCGTCTCCGGGGACGGCCCGGTCCAGCGGGACGTCCAGGGCTGCGCGGGTCCCGTCCGGTCCGACCCGGCCGTGTCCCGCCCGGCGCCACCGCCGCCGTCACCGCTGAGCCGGCGCAGGACGACCAGCAGGACGAACCCGGCCAGGACCAGGCCGTGGGTGAGCAGGCGCGCCGGGTCGACGCGGCCGCCGAGCAGGTCGACGAGCGAGAGCGCGCCGAGCACGCCGACGAAGGCGCCGACGACGGGCACCAGCCCGGCCGCCCGCGCGCCGCCCGCCGCGGCCCACAGGAAACCGACGGCCAGCGCCACGTTCCACGCCGAGCTCTCGTGGGAGAAGTGCGCGGCGCTCGCGCCCGCCAGCTCGATGGCGCCGTGGTGACCGGCGCCGGCGACGACCCCGCTGACCGCCAGGGCGAACTGCCCGATGCCGACGCCGCCCAGCGCGAGCCGCACCGCGTCGGCGCGCCGCGCCCGCACTGGGGGCGCCGCGGCGAGCACCGCCGCGGCGAGGTCGGGCACCTGTTCGACCGCCCGCGTGCGGGTCAGGCGCGTGACCCGCGCGGCCCGCTCGGCGAACGCCCGGCACTCCGCGCACCCCGCGACGTGGGCGTCGACCTGCTCGGACTCGCCCGGGAGGTCCTCGCCGTCCAGCCGCGCCGAGATCGCGTCCCGGCAGTCCCCGCACGCCATGGCGTCGCCGCGCTCCATGCCCACAGGGTCGCCCACCGGTGCCCCGGGGTTCCCGCCGGCCCGCACGGGCTACCGTTCGACGCATGGTCGAACGTCCCGACGACGCCCGCACCACCGCGTGGGCGCTGGCCGCCGGACGGGGTGACCGCGAGGCCCTGGCCGCGTTCGTCCGGGCCACGCAGCGCGACGTGCACCGCTTCGTCACCCACCTCGCCGGGCCCCGCGACGCCGACGACCTCGCCCAGGAGACCTACCTCCGCGCGCTGCGGTCGCTGCCCGGTTTCGGCGGCCGGTCGAGCGCGCGCACCTGGCTGCTGTCGGTGGCCCGCCACACCTGCGCCGACGCGGTCCGCACCGCGGTGCGCAGGCCCCGCACCAGCGGCGTCGACGACTGGGAGGCGCTCGCCGCCACCGTGGCGTCCCGCCCGGGCCTGGCGCGCTCGGCTGTGGACGAGGCCGTGCTGCTGCGCGAGCTCGTCGACGCCCTCGACCACGACCGCCGCGAGGCGTTCGTGCTCACCCAGCTGCTCGACCTGAGCTACGCCGAGGCCGCGGAGGTGTGCGGTTGCCCGGTCGGCACGATCCGCTCGCGGGTCGCCCGCGCCCGCGAGGACCTCGTCGCCGCGCTCGACGCCACGTCGCCCCACGGCATCCGCCGCGTCGGCGGAACCTGACCGCGGCACCGGCCCGAACCGGGGGCACCGGCCCGTCCGCCCGGTTACGGCCGGTCGACCGCCGGCGGGAGCCCGGCGTCCGCGGCGCCACCCGCGACCGCCGACGGCGTGCCGCCCGACCAGCGCCGGAACGCGCGCGTGAACGTGCCGACGTCGGTGAAGCCGCTGCGCGTCGCCGCCACGCCCACCGGCGCCCCCTCCAGCAGGAGCCGCCGCGCGAGCAGGAGGCGCTGCTCCCGGATGCAGCGCGCGGGTGAGGTGCCGCTCGCCGCGAACGCGGACTGCAGCAGGCGCAGGGAGACGTGGTGCTCGCGGGCGAGCCGCTGCGGCGTCAGCGCTGGGTCGGCGGCGTGGCGCGCGACGTGGTCGGTGGCCGCCGCGAGGAGCCCGTCGCGCCCGACTCCGTCGACGGGCCGCGGTAGCCGCGCGGTCCGGTCCTGGAAGGACAGCACGGTCCCCCGGCCGTTGGGCAGTTCGATCGGCGCGGCCGACCAGGTGATCGGCAGCAGGGAGCCGTCGCGGCGGATGAACCACTCGTCGTCGGCGGCGGCCGCCTCCCCCGTCGACGCCGGCCGCAGCAGCGGGCACTGCTCGACGGGGTAGTCCGAGCCGTCGGGACGGTGGTGGTGCACGGTCTCGTGACCCTGCAGGCCGCGCAGGACGCCGGGGTCGCGGTAGCCCAGCACCGAGGCGGCGGCGTCGTTCGCGAACGCCACCACTCCGTCGACGTCGAGGACCCAGACGGGCAGGGGCACCCGCGCGAGGATCTGCACGGCGAGGTCGGCGGGCGGCATCACGGTCTCCGGCTCGGCAGCAGGGGGCTCGGTCCGTGCAGGCTCGCCGACGCGCGTGTCCTGCGGGTTGAGAACGTGTTACCGGAGGGCTCCCGTCTGCGCGGAACGCCGGACCCGCCGCGCGGATCGCCCTGGCTCCCACCGGCGCGGTGGGATGGGATGGCCGGACCGGATCCTTCCACCTTGGAGCGAACATGGGCACGTACAACCCCGTGATGCAGAAGGCGACCCTCGCCGCCGTCGAGAGCGACGCGCACGGCCTGATCTCGAAGAGGACCGCCGAGCTCGACGGCGTCAGCGTCACCGAGGTGACCTTCGCCGTCGGGGCGCGCTGGTCCAGCGACCTCAAGGACCACGCCGGCACCGACCTGTGCGAGCTGCCCCACGTCGCCTACGTCGTCGCCGGGACCCTGGGCGTGCGGATGGCCGACGGCGCGACCGAGGAGTTCTCCGCGGGCGACGTCATGCTGCTGCCGCCCGGGCACGACGCCTGGGCCGTCGGCGAGCAGGACTGCCGCTTCCTCGAGTTCTCGAGGGGCAATGACTACTACTCCGCCTGAGCCCGTCCGGTTCGTCGACAAGGCCGAGGCCGGCCGCACCGTCGACCGCCTCCGCATCCGCCGCGGCCTGTCGTGGGCGGAGGTGGCGCGGGCGATCGGGCGGGCCCCGGTCTGGACGGTCGCCGCGCTGCTCGGCAAGCACCCGGTGCCGCCCGAGGAGGCGCGGGCCGTGGGCGCGCTCCTCGGGCTCGACGACGAGGTCGTCGAGGCGCTGCAGCTCCAGCCCACCCGGACCCCCGACCCCGAGACCGCGTCGGACCCCACCGTCTACCGCTTCCACGAGGCGCTCGACGTCTACGGCTCCGCGATCAAGGCGCTGATCCACGAGGAGTTCGGCGACGGGATCATGAGCGCCATCAACTTCCACCTCACGGTGGGCCGCCGCCCCGACCCCGACGGCGACCGGGTGGTCGTCACGTTCGACGGGAAGTTCCTGCCGTACCGGTGGTGAGGCGCCGGGCGGGCGGCCGGGCAGCGGTTCAGGGCTCGACGAGCCCCGAGCGGACCGCGAGCGCGGCCGCCTGCACCCGGCTCGACACGCCGAGTTTCGCGAGCACGTGCTCGACGTGGGTCGAGACCGTGCGCGCCGAGACGAAGAGGGCCTCGCCGATCTCGCGGTTGGACATCCCGGTGGCGAGCAGGCGCACGATCTCGGTCTCGCGGGGCGACAGCCCGAGGTTCCGGTGGCGGACGGCGTCCTGGACGAGGGCAGCGAGGGTCGGGCGCAGGCGCGCGAAGACCTCCTTGGTGCCCGGGGCGATCCGGTCGGCCACCGAGTTGACGTTGCAGACGCCGACGACGACCCCGGCCCCGCTCGTGACCAGGGCCGACATCCCGTTGTTGAACCCGGACGGGCGCAGCACCGCGCGCGCGGTGTGGCTGTCGGGGAACCCGGGGATGTCGTCCCAGCACAGCAGCTCGTCGGGGACCCGCCGCTGGGTGCGGAAACCCATGCAGCGCGCGGTGAAGCGGTGCGACCGGTAGTAGTCGGCGACGGACTGCTCGTGCCCCACGTTCGTGAGCTCGACGTGCGCGCCCGATCCGGGGTCGATGGCGTTGACCTGCGCGACGTCCAGGCCCGTCTCCCGGCACAGGAGCTCCACCGCGCCCCGGAGCCGCGCGGCCGGGTCGTGGGAGGCGATCGCGCCGAGGGAGTCGGCGAAGCTGCTCACGGGGTCCTCCCGTCGGGCCGTGGCCGGTGCGCGGTGCTGCAGCAGGAGGCTATCCACGGACGGGGTGCCGGCGCAGCTGTTCCGCGTGTCCAGCGCGTCACGGGGCGCCGCGACCGGCCGCGGCATCCGTCAACCGACCGATGGTGGGCGCTGCCGGGCGTCCCTAGCGTCGCTGCTGCCCGCCGCCGCGGGCCCGCGCACCCCGAGGAGACACGATGACGACCGGATACCTCTGGCACGCCCTGTACGGATGGAACGACACCGGCAGCGGCTCCCTCACCCCCGCCGACCCGGCCGCCGGACTGCAGCCGGTCGCGTTCCACATCGCCCACTCCGACAACAAGCGCCGGATCAACGAGCTCGTCGAGGTCAGCGGGCTGATCGACGAGCTGGAGGTGATCCGGCCCCGGTACGCCACCGCGGAGGAGATCCTGCGCGTGCACACCGCGGAGCACCACGACCGGATCGTCGCCGAGAGCGCCCTGCCCAAGGGCGGGGACGCCGGTGACGGCATCTCCCCGTTCGGTCGCGGCGGCTACGAGATCGCGGCGCTGGCCGCGGGCGGCGCCATCGCGATGGTCGACGCGGTGGTGCAGGGCCGGGTCGACAACGGCTACGCGCTCGTCCACCCCTGCGGGCACCACGCGGTCGCCGAGACCGGCATGGGCTTCTGCGTGTTCAACAACGTCGCGATCGCCGCGAAGCACGCGAAGGAGGCGCTCGGCGTCGAGCGCATCGCGATCGTCGACTGGGACGTCCACCACGGCAACGGCACGCAGTCGATCTTCTGGGAGGACCCGTCCGTCCTCACGGTCTCGCTGCACCAGGACCGCTACTTCCCCCAGGACCAGGGCTTCACCACCGAGCGCGGAGGCGGCGCGGGCCTCGGCACGAACCTGAACGTGCCCCTGCCCCCGGGCACCGGCGACGCCGGGTACCTCCGCGCGATGGAGGACGTCGTCGTCCCCGCCCTGCGGGCCTTCCGGCCGGACCTGGTGATCGTCGGCAGCGGGTTCGACCCCAGCATCCTGGACCCGATGTCGCACACCATGGTCTCGGCCGCCGGCTTCGGGAAGCTCACCGAGATGATCAAGGCCGTCGCGGCCGAGACCAGCGGTGGCCGGCTGGTGATGGTGCAGGAGGGCGGCTACAGCATCCACTACCTCGCCATCTGCGGAGCGATCACGATCGCGCGGCTCGCCGGCGTCGAGCCGATCGACGACCCCTACTGGTTCCTCATCGAGAACCTGCACGGCCGCGAGGAGCTGACCCCGGCGCAGGTGGAGGTCATCGAGGCCGCCCGCAAGGAGGTCGACACCATCCCGGGCCGCTCGACCTGACCGCAGCGCCGCCGGTCTGAGAGGCCCCGACCGCGATCGCCCGTCGAACGAGAACGCGGCGGACCGCCGCCCGCGTCGAATGAGAACGGCCTTTGACGGGCGGGCGCGGGGCGGCGACCGTGTCCGCAGTGACCACGGACACCGCAGGAGCGCGCATGAGCCTCCGGTTCGTCCACCCCCTCCCTCGCCGCCGACGCGGCCCGAAAGGAGATCCACCCGTGACCACACTCGAGAACCGCACGCACGCGCTCGCGATGACGAGCGAGGCCGAGGTCGGCACCGTCCGCGAGGTGCTGCTCGACTCCGGCCTGCTCGGCGAGAACGTCCGCTACACCTTCTTCGCGCCGGAGGAGCCCGCCAAGGACGAGGTGCTCGCCGGCGGCGGGACCGACCGGCGCTTCCGCGTCGTGCTGCTCGACATCGCCACCGGAACCTCCTGGGACGTCGTGGTCTCCACCGAATCCCGCTCGGTGGTCTCGCAGCGCCAGATCGACCCGGTCCGCGAGGGGCAGCCGCCCATCATCGACACCGAGTTCGAGTTCATCGAGGACGTCCTCAACAGCTCGCCGGAGTGGATCGCGGCCCTCGAGCGCCGCGGCATCGACCCCACCACCGTGCGGGCGGTCCCGCTGTCGGCGGGCGCGTTCACCGACTACCCGGAGATCCCGGGCCGCCGGGTCGTGCGGGCGTTCGGGTTCCGGCAGGACCACGAGAAGGACCACCCGTGGGCGCACCCGATCGACGGGATGGTCGCCTACGTCGACCTCACCGGCCGCCGGGTCGACCGCGTCGTCGACGAGGCCGTGCACGAGGTGCCCGCCACCAGCGGCAACTTCGACGACCCGCAGCTCCAGGGCGCGCCGCTGGACCTCAAGCCCATCGAGATCACCCAGCCCGAGGGCCGCTCGTTCACCGTCGAGGACGGCCGCGTGCGCTGGGGCAACTGGGACCTGCGCATCGGGTTCAACGAGCGCGAGGGCCTGACCCTGCACCAGATCAGCTTCGACGGCCGGCCCATCTGCTACCGCGCGTCGGTCGCCGAGATGGTGGTCCCCTACGCCGACCCGTCGCCGGTGCGCTTCTGGCAGAACTACTTCGACTGCGGCGAGTACATGTTCGCCCGCTACGCCGACTCCCTGCAGCTGGGCTGCGACTGCCTCGGCGACATCCTCTACACCGACGCGGTCATCGCCGACGACCTCGGCAACCCGCGCACCATCCAGAACGCGATCTGCATGCACGAGGAGGACTACGGCGTCCTCTGGAAGCACTCGGACATGTTCACCGGCGCCCGCGAGACCCGCCGCCAGCGCCGCCTGGTGATCAGCTTCTTCACGCCGATCGGCAACTACGACTACGGCTTCTACTGGTACCTCTACCTCGACGGCACCATCGAGCTGGAGTGCAAGGCCACCGGCATCGTGTTCACCTCCGGCACCCCCGGCGAGTACGCGACCGAGATCGCGCCCGGCCTCGGCGCCCCGTTCCACCAGCACCTGTTCTCCGCCCGCCTCGACATGACCGTCGACGGCACCGCCAACGCCGTGGAGGAGGTCGAGGCAGCCCGCGTCCCGATGGGCGAGGACAACCCCTACGGCAACGCGTTCCGCCGCAAGGTCACGCGGCTGACCCGGGAGTCCGACGCCCAGCGCGACGCCAACGCCGCCACCGGGCGCGTCTGGCACATCGTCAACACCGAGAAGACGAACGCGCTGGGCCAGCCCGTCGGCTACGCCCTGCACCCGCTGGGTCAGCCGACCCTGCTGGCCGACGAGGCGTCGAGCATCCACTCCCGCGCCACGTTCGCCACGAAGGCGCTGTGGGTCACCGGGTACGACAAGGACGAGCGCTACCCGGCCGGGGACTTCGTCAACCAGAACCCGGGCGGCGCCGGCCTCCCGGCGTGGGTGCAGGCCGACCGGCCCGTCGACGGCGAGGACATCGTCGTGTGGCACACCTTCGGGCTCACGCACTTCCCGCGCCCGGAGGACTGGCCGATCATGCCCGTCGACTACACCGGCTTCGTGCTCAAGCCCTCCGGGTTCTTCGACCGCAACCCGGCGCTGAACGTCCCGGCGTCGTCGGGCGGGCACTGCCACACCGAGGGCGACGTCCACGGTCCGGGCAAGGACCGCCGGCCCGAGGACGTCTGAGCCGTGCACCACGCGGGCGCGGGCCTGTGGGAGACCGTCCTCGGCACGGCGTGCCTCGCCGCCGCCGTGGTCTTCCTGACCCGCGCCCGCCGTGCCCCGGCGCACCGCTCCACCGCGCTGGGGCACGGCGCCATGGCCGCGGCCATGGGCGCCATGGCCGTGGGGCGGCACGGCCTCTCGGCCGTGCTCGCCGCCGCCTCCTGCCTGTTCGCCCTGGCCGGTCGCGGCCGGGGCGAGAGCAGCGCGGGCGAGACGCTGCACAGCTGCGCGGCCGCCGCGGCGATGGTGCTCATGCCGCTGCTCCCGCGCGAGCACGACGGCCTCCCGGTCGCCGTGCTGTGCCTGGCCCTGACCGGCTACTTCGCCGTGCGCACGGTGCGGTGGTGCAGCCCGCTCACGAGCTCACGGGCCCGGGCCGAGCCCGCCGCGCACCTCGTCATGGGGGCGGCCATGGCCACGACCTTCCTGTCGATGGTGTGACGGCCGGTCCCGGGAGGACCCGCAGACGAACTGCACGGAGATCGTCCCGCCGACGGCCGCTGCCGAGGGCACCGAGACCGTCCCGTCGGCACCGACCTCGACCGCCACCACGCGGCCGGCCCCTGGGACGCGCCCGCGGTAGAGCCCGGCACGCGGCACGGCCATCCGGTCGACGACCCGCCCCCGGGCCCGACCCCCGTCGACCGCCCGCGTAGGTCTCGCGCCGCACCCGGGCGGTCCGCGTGGCGTTGATGGCCGGCCGGGTCGCCATCGTCACGAGGAAGGCGGTCTCGTCACGGACCGCGTCGCGGTCGTGGACCTGCCACTTCACCCACACGTCCGGCACGACGTCCTCGGCGTCGGCGACCCCGCCCAGCATCCGGTGGGCGATCCCGAACAGGCGCGGCCGGACCCGGGCGAACGAGGCCGCCGCCCCGTCGAGGTCGGACGGCGGCGGTGCCGCGCCGTCGGGCTGGGCGTGCATGGCGGCATCGTAGGACCGCCGGTGGTCCGCTCGACCGTTGATCACCCCCGGGTGGCAGCCTGTGCCTGGCCGACCGGAACCGGGCGGCCGGAGAAGAAGGTGCCGACGTGACCGCGCCCCGCACGACCAGGAACGACGAGTACGCCCACCTGGCGCCCAAGCTCGTCGAGCTCGCCGCGATGACGACGGACGACCCCGGCCGCGCCGGCCTGCGCGACGAGCTCGCCGCCGCCTACCGGCCCGTGGTCCAGCACATCGCCCGCCGCTACCGCGACCGCGGCGAACCGGTCGCCGACCTCGAGCAGGTCGGCACGATCGGGCTGCTCGGCGCCCTCGAGCGCTACAGCCCCGACCACGGCGTCGACTTCCTCGGCTTCGCCGTCCCGACCATCACCGGCGAGATCAAGCGCCACTTCCGCGACCGCACCTGGACCATGCGCGTCCCCCGCCGCCTCAAGGACCTGCAGGTCCCCATCCGCGACGCCGTCGCCGTCCTGTCCGCCGGGCTCAACCGCGCCCCGCGCCCCAGCGAGATCGCGGCCCACCTCGACACGAGCGTCGAGGAGGTCATCGAGGCCCTCGGCGTCCGCCACGCCCAGCACCCCGACTCGCTGGACTCCCTGCTCGGCCCCGACAGCACCGGCACCGTCGGCGACATCGCCGGCATCGCCGACGTCGAGCTCACCACCGTGGAGTACCGCGACCAGCTCCGCCGCGCTCTCGCCGACCTTCCCGAGCGCGAACGCACCATCCTGGTCCTGCGCTTCTTCGGCGGGCTGTCCCAGACCCAGATCGGGGCGCAGGTCGGGGTCTCCCAGATGCACGTGTCCCGGCTGCTCAGCGCGACGCTCGCCACGCTGCGCACGCGGATGGGCGCCGGCTGACGGAGCGGCCGCCCATGTCCGCGACCAGCTCAGGCGCGCGCGGCGCTCGCGACGTCGGGGAACGACGCCGGGACGTAGCCGCCGTGCGCCTGCTCGCCGCGCACCAGCTCCCCCGAGCCGGTCTCCGCGCTGCCGAGGACCCCCCACGGGTCGACGATCCGCACGTCGTGGCCGTCCTCGTGGAGCCGGCGGATGCCCTCGAGCAGCATGCGCCGGGCGATGTCGTTGGCACGGTGCACGCGGTCGAGGTCGACGACGACGGGCGCGTCGCCCACGGGCTCCAGCGCGAAGCCGCGCAGCACCCGCTCGGCCTCCGTGAAGTGCAGATCCCCGGCGATCTCGTGCACCGCGGCGCCGTCGCGCTCCAGCCGGCGCGACACCGAGCGCGCGGACTCCGCCGGCGCCATGAGGTGCAGTCCCAGGTCGTGGTTCATGCGCTCGAACAGGCGCACGCCGCGCGTGCTGTTGCCGTGCGGGTCGAGCCGGGGCGAGAACACCGCGATGCCGACCTGGCCGGGCAGCACGCCGACGAGACCACCGGCGACGCCACTCTTGGCGGGGATGCCGACCGAGGTCAGCCAGTCGCCCGCGGAGTTGTACATGCCGCACGTCGCCATGACGCTGAGCACCTGACGGTTCACGGCCGGGTCGAACACCTGGTCCCCCTCGGGCGTCCGCCCTCCCGCGGCGAGCACCGCCGACATCCGGGCGAGGTCGCGCACCGTCACCGAGACCGAGCACTGCCGGGTGTAGCCGCGGACGACGTCGGCGGGGTCGCCGCGGAGCTTGCCGACCGTGCGCAGCATGTACGCGAGCGCCATGTTGCGGTCGGCGGTGGAGAGCTCGGACTCGAAGACGTCCTCGGCGATCGAGAGCCGGCGGCCCGCGAGGCGGCTGTAGAGGTCGAGGATGCGCTCGGCGCGCGCCTCGGCGTCGTCGCCCCGCACGAGCGCGTGGGCGGCGATCGCGCCCGCGTTGATCATCGGGTTCCGCGGCCGACCGGTCCCACGGTCCAGGGAGATCTCGTTGAACGCGTCGCCGGACGGCTCGACGTCGATGCGCTCGAGCACGGCGTCGAGACCCTGGTCGGCGATCGCGAGGGCGTACGTGAACGGCTTCGAGATCGACTGGATGGTGAACTCGACGTCGGCGTCGCCCGCCGCGTACATCTCGCCGTCGAGCGTCGCGACCGCGATCCCGAGCCGGTCCGGGTCGGCGAGCTCGAGCTCGGGGATGTACGAGGCGACCTCGCCCGCGTCCTCAGCGACCGACCCGAGCAGCAGGTGGAGGTAATCGATCATGGGCGTCCGCATGGTCCGGATACTTCCACGCGAGTGCGCGGCGGACGTCCGGACGGCGCTGCCCGCAGCACCGGTGTGCCCGTGCTCCACGACGGGCCCGGAGCCGGTGACTGCGCACGTCCGCGACGTGCGCAGTCACCGGCCGGACGCGCTGCGGGTGGGGATCAGGTCTGGTCGCCGCTGGTGGTGAAGGTGCCGTTGGTGCCGTTCGGGAAGAAGCCGCCGGAGCCGGCCGCCTCCGGGGTGAGGTAGACGATGTTGTGGACCTGGAAGACGTCGCGCGAGAACGCGATGCCGTTGGCGTCGGTCGGCACGATGTTGCCGTCGCCGTCGTCGTCGGTGATGCCCTGGTCGAGGTCGTCCGGTCCGTCGAGGCTGTCGCGGGCGTCGGAGATGGCGTTCGCGGCGTCCTCCAGGCCCTTGGACAGCAGCACGGTGCGCACGAGGCCGGCGTGGTAGGCCTCGACCGCGAGGATGCCCGCGGCGGCCTCGAGGAAGGTCTTGTTGCTGATCAGGGCGGCGGCGCCCTTGTAGGCGGTGACGCCCACGTCCTCGAACACGAAGGCGCCGAGCAGGAAGTTGTCCTCGTTGGCGTAGACGTCGAACGTCTCGCCCGGCTCGATCAGGCCCGCGGCGGTCGCGGCGGCGGAGAACGCGGCCTCGATGTCGATCTCCGGGCGGGCGACCTTGGCGTCGCCGAGCGCGGCACGCAGGAAGTCGACGTGGGCCCGCTCGTCGTTGGCGATCTCCTCGGCGTACTGCCGGGCGAGCTTCGACTCGAACTCGACCTTGCGGCCGCCGGTGACGCCGCCGAGCTTGCCGACACCGTCGATCTGGGAGTCCTTCAGGCCCTCGCCGAAGGCGCCGCGGAGGTAGAACTCGGCCTCGAGGTACTCGAGGTTGAGGGCGAAGTTGAGGACCGCGGCGTCGGTGACCGCACCGTCGTCGCCGCCGTCGGACGCGAACGCCGTGCCGGACAGCGCGAGGCCGCCACCGGCGACACCCGCCACGCCGAGACCGGTCAGGCCGGCCGCGCGCAGGAAGCGGCGCCGGTCGAGGGCGTTCTCCGAGCTGCGGTTGATGGCCTCGCGCACGAACGCCTTGCTGAAACCTTCGAACACTGCGATCTCCTCGGTGCGATGTGTGTCCATGACGACCCGCGCTGGGGTGCAGGTCGCGGCACAGCAGTGCCGCCGTTCGGGTCAACGAGGTCCGTCACGCCGCCGGTACGGCCACGGACCGTGAACGAAGTCCTTGGACCACCGGTCGTGCACGCAGGGACCGCTCACGGTCCGGTGGCCCTCGAGACCGGGTCCGGAGCCACACCGGCCCCGCGGACCCAGCCGAACGCACCACCCGCCGCGTGGCCGGTGATCGCGGTGCGCAGTGCGCCGACCGAGGCCGCACCCTGCTCGTCGGCCCCGGTGATCAGGCACCCGACCCGCACGACCCGGTCCCACGCCAGGTGCGGTGGGATGACGTGCACGGTGGCCACGGCCCGCTCGTGCGCCCACCGGCACGCGGTCGCGTCCCCCTGCACCAGCAACCGCGGCTCCGACGCCCGCGCGCGCAGCTGAACCTCCAGCCGGTCGAGGAACTCCGCCGGCGGCAGCTCGTCGCCGGAGGGCCCACGGCCCGCGATCCCGGGGAGCAGGTCGCCGGCGACCCGGCCCAACCCCACGGCCGCGCCCGCACGCCGTCGCGGCTCCCCCACCGCGACGGCGAACAGCACGGTCGACCGGCTGACGAACAACCCGAGCACGTCGACGATCACGGCATCGAGGACGGGCTCGGTCAGCAGCGCCACCCGACCCGCCGGCTCCGGGCGGATGCCCCACTGCCGCCACACCGCGCCGACCGAGACGTTGCTGATGCCCAGATCCGCCGCGAGCCGGCGGGTCGACCACCGGCTGCGCCCGTCACCCGGTGGCTGCAGCGTGCGCACCACGACCACGGCCGGGTTCAGCGTGACCGGCCGCCCCTGACGCGGGGCGTCGCGCAGTCCGCCGACCCCGTCGGCGCGGAAGCGCGCCCGCCACGTCGCCACGGTCTGCCGGCTGCAGCCCAGCTCCAGGGCCACCTCCGACGACGGCGCACCCAGCAGGCACAGCAGCACCATCCGCGCCCGCAGCGCCAGCACCGGCTCCGTCACGTCCTCGGCCAGCGCACGCAGGACGAGCAGCTCACGCGCCCGCTCCGGAGCCTCTGCGCCGATACGTGCCGAGCTCCCGCTCGACGGGTGGACGGTCATCGCCGGGACGATCGGCCCTGCGTGGCGACGACACGGCGTGCGTCCGCACCGCCCGGTACGGGGTCGGCGGGTGGACGAGCGCCGGCCGGTGCACCGGTGCAGCGGCGGCCCGCACGACGCAGTTCACGGAACCTCATGTCGGGCGTCTTCGACGGCGATCACATCAGCGGTTCGTGTGGGCGTCGCCGATCCACCCTCCGGCGTCACCAGGCGGATGGGCGCTGACGCGGCGCTCCGTCAGACCGCCGGCGCTTCGACACGCAGCACACGCTGCAGGAACGCCACCTGCGCCGAGGCCGACCGCTCGAACATCTCGCCGGAGTAGATGTCGTAATCGAACGGTCATCGATGTGCTGAACTGCGACAACGCTGCTCGGCCGCAGCCGGTGAGCGGCAGCTTAACCGGCGAGTTCCCGATCATCGGCCCGCTGTGTTCGAACGGGCCGATCCTACCGTTGCGAACCACGCTCCGACCACGGACGACCGCGAAGCAGCCACGGCGCGACCACGCTTCCGCACAGCGTGCTCGGCACGGTCCCGGGCATGCCACGTCCCGAGAGCACACCGTCCGAACGATCCATGCAGGCCCGAGCGGCCGCCAACATCCGATGGGCCCGCACCGCCGATCGCAGCGCCGCGACGGCGCCCGCCCGGGCCGCGCTCCATGCGCGGTTCGAGCGCGAGGTCGATCCCGAGTGCCGGTTGACCCCGACCGAGCGGGCCAAGCGGGCCGAGAACGCGAGGGCCGCCTACTACCTCCGGCTCTCGCTGCGCTCCGCACGGGTCCGGCGCCTACGGGTGGCACAAGCCCCGGCGCCGTCGAGGCGGGCAGCCGGTGGAGCCGCGCCGGAACGGTGACGGTCCGCCGTCAACGGCCTCCGAGCCGTTCGATCCGCGCCCCAGTCGTCGCCCGAGCCGGCACACCGTGCTCGCGGGACGGCTGGGTGCGCGGTCGCTGTCCGGGTGCGGCCGACACCGGGAGCAGCAACCCGTCGATCACGAGGGTGCCCTGGCCCCCCGACAACGGGGTCAGCGCGTCGGCCGCCGAGAGGGCGGCGTCGGCCTGGTGCGCCCTCCCGCGGTCGCGCTGCCACGCGGCGATCTCCCGCAGCAGCGATGACAGCGCCAGTGCCAGCGCGACACCGGCCGCCCCTGCTTCGTCAGGGATCCCGAGGATCCGGCGCTGCCGCATGAGCTGGCGGGCGACCCTCCGCAGCCCCGCCGCCCGCGCCCCCTCCCGCAAGGCGGTACCGCGGGGCAGTCGGGCCGCCCGGTCGTAGTGGTCGACAGCAGCGGTCCACTCCCCCGACGTCCCCCGCATCGCCGTCGTCACACTGTGCGCGGCGTGGATCAGACCGTCCGGGTCCTCGACGCCCTGCCCGCGACGGGCGGCACGGACCGCGCGCCTGGCCGCGTCGACCCGCCGTGGCGCCGCCGACCACGGATCAGCCACATCACGGGCACGCCCGGCCACCTCCCATGCCCGCAGCAACCGGGGCAGCGACAGATCCGGCGCCAGCTTGCTGCCGCTGTAGAAGACCGGCTCCCCCGTCGCGGTCACGTCACCGGCGCGGGCGACCTTGTACCCGAGCAGTCCACCGGAGGGTGCGCGACGCACCTCGACCAGGTAGCCGGCACGGGTCAGGAGCTCGACGAACTCCGCCGGCCCACCCGACCCGACTGCGGCCTCCCGCACTGCACGCGCCAGCTCGACCCGTGCCGGCTCCCTGCCCTCGCGCTGGGCCTTCTCCCGCTCGCCTCTGGCCACCGCGGGCGCCGCGGTCCCGTCCGCGGCTGCGGTGGCGGTCAGGCCGAGGCGCTGCTCGATCCGCCGAGCGGTGTCCCGCAGCTTCGGATAGTCCTGGAACGGCCAGAAACGTCGGCACGTGCCCTGCCGGACCAGCCGGGACCCATCAGGTACGCGATCAGCCCGCCGACGCGCCACCCGTGGACGACCTTCGTGATCACGAGCGCTTCCGCTCGACGTCGGCGACCATCGCATCCACCACCGCGTCCAGACGCTGCACGAGCGCGAGGAGTTCGGCCCTGGCCACACCGGCACCACGACCGATCTGCCGGACCGACGGCGGCCTCCGTGTTGGCGCTGTCAGGCCGAGGACCCGGACGGACCGAGGAAGGAGCATCGCCTCCATGACCAACTGGCTGGATCGCGCGGCGTGCCGAGACGTCGACCCGGAGACCTTCTTCCCCACCGGCGCCGGAAGGCTCACCGAGCGTCAGGAGACCCGGGCCAAGTCGGTCTGCCGGCGCTGTCCGGTCCGCTCGGAGTGCCTGCACTCGGCCCAGCTCCACGCCTCGGACGACGGGGTCTGGGGAGGGCTCGACGCGGGCGAACGCCGGGCGCTGCGCCGGACCCGGGCCCCGCGAGCCGAGCAGGGTGCAGCGTGATCCGGCCGACGGCGGGTGCGGGGTGGGCGCGGCTGGGTGTCCCACCGACGGAGGTGGTGGGACACCCCGGCCTTCAGAGGGCCGCGGCCGCCGCCTCAGCCACGAGCCGGTCCTGCTCGCCGCTACCACCGCTGACGCCGACAGCGCCGACGACCCGGTCGCCGATCCGCAGCGGGACACCGCCCGCGAAGATCATGACGCGTCCGCCGTTGGAGGCGTTGATCCCGAAGAACTGCCCGCCGGGGCCGGCGTCGGCGGCCAGGTCGCCGGTGCTGGTGTCGAAGGCCCGGGACGTGAAGGCCTTGTTGATCGAGATGTCGACGCTCCCGATCCACGCTCCGTCCATCCGGACGTGCGCGACGAGGTTGCCGCCGACGTCGACGACCGCGATGTTGCTGGGCTGACCGATCTCGTCGGCCTTGGCCTCTCCCGCGGCGACGATCCGGCGTGCGTCCTCCAGGGACACCGATTCGGACTTGATGGTCATGGTGTCGTCCTCTCTGTCGTGGGTTCGTGCATGTGCCGGCCCAGGTTGGTGGGTCACCCACCCCGCGCACGTCCGCCTGCCGGGCCGGAAGGTGTGTCGGCAGGTGCCCACGGCAGGCCGAGCCGCGGAGGCCGCACCTGCGCATCGACGACGAGGCGGCCGGCAGCGGCGACCCGGCCCGGCAGGCCGGCCGACACCTGTCAGATCCGGCCTGGCGGGCGGATACCTCGCCCGGCCGCGCCCCGGATGCTGATCTCCGCACAGATCGAGGACAGGGACCCGACGAACTCCGAGGAGAGCGACATGTCGATCACGATGGGACTGCTGGTGACGCTGGAGGCGCTGCCGGGCAAGGAGGCCGAGGTCGAGGAGTTCCTCGTGGCGGGCCGCTCGCTGGTCGAGGAGGAGCCGGCCACCGTGGCCTGGTTCGCCGTGAGACTCGGACCCACGACGTTCGCCATCGTCGACTTCTTCCCCGACGACGCCGGACGCACGGCTCACCTGCAGGGCAAGGTCGGGCAGGCGCTCGCGGCGAGGGCCGACGAGCTGTTCGCGAAGGCGCCCGACATCACGCAGCTCGACGTGGTGGCGTCGAAGCTGCCATGACCGGGAGGGGCGGGGCGGCGTGCGGGTGGCCGGACGCCCCGGTGCGCACCGGGTGGCCGCCGTCGCCGATCACGGCGCCGGCGGCCGACCGTGACGCGTCGATCGCGACCGCCCGGTCGGGCACGCCGCCACGACGGTCGCCGGGCGACCGGTGCGAGTCCGTCGGCGAGACCCGGCGGGGGAACGCCGACCTGCACCTCGCGGGCCGGTGCCGCACCGCCGATCTCGACCTGCCGGACCGACGAGCGCACCAGCGGGACCGGACCACCCTGAGCAGACCGCCGACCCGGGAGCGCCCATGAGCACGACCTCCGACCGACCGACTCACTCCCAGCCCTGGCTGCACCAGCACGGCCACGAGGTGCAGGCCTTCGGCACCGTGCGGCAGTTCCCGATAGGCCTGTCGGCGCAGGCGCGCATGTACTCGTGCCAGCGGCTCAACCAGGTCCTCGCCGATTCGCAGATCCTCTACGCGCAGTACAAGAAGCACCACTGGCTGATGCACGGCCCGACCTTCTACGCGCTCCACCTGCTGCTCGACAAGCACGCCGGCGAGCAGCTGGAGATGATCGACTCGCTCGCGGAACGGGTGCAGAGCCTGGGCGGTGTCGCGGTGGGCGACCCGCGGCACGTCGCCGAGATCACTCGCATCCCCCGCTCCCCCGACGGTGTCGAGGAGGTCCCGGCCATGCTGTCGCGGCTCCTGGAGGCCCACGAGGAGATCCTGGTCGACACGCACGACGCCGCCGCGCGGGTCGCTCAGCAGGGCGACGACGGCACGAACGACCTGCTCGTGTCCGAGATCATCCGGACCGGCGAGCTGCAGGCCTGGTTCCTGGCCGAGCACCTGGTCGACACGCCCTTGGTCCGCATCGACGCACCACGCCGTCGATGACCGTTGCGCGGACCCTGCCGAGACGGGCCGGACCGGTGGCCCGCAGTCATTCCGGTGGGTGCACGTCGTCCCGGCCCGCGCCCGAGCCGCCCAGGACCCGCCAGGCACGGGACGCCACGTGCAGGTTCAACCGGCTCTCGACCGCGCCCAGGTCGTGCCCTGTCAGGTCGCGGATGCGGCCCAGCCGGTAGCGCAGGGTGCTGCGGTGGATGGTGAGTGCGCGCGCGGTGGCGTCGTAGTTGCCGCCGCACTCGTAGTACTGCCACAGCGTGGCGACGAAATCGGAGCGGTTCGCCGCGTCGTGGTCGATGAGCGGGCCGAGCCACTCCCGGACGAACGCGCGCACCTCCCCGTCGCCCGCGCCCGCCGCGAGCAGCCGGTAGATCCCCAGCTCGTCGAAGGTGGTCGCACCCCCGGCCCCCACGGCCGCCATCCTGACCTCGAGTGCGCGCACGGCCTCGGAGTAGGACCGCGGGAGCTCGGCCGGTTCCTCGCACGGACGGCCCACGCCGATCGACCCGTTCCCCGACCGCACCAGCGACGCCACGGCGCGGTGCAGCTCCGTCCACGGCGCGCGGCCGCCGACCTCGTCCGGCTGCGGCACCACCAGCACCGCCGCACCCCGGCGGCGGGTGGTGAGCAGGGCCGACCCCAGCACCCGCGACGCGGCCCGCCCCAGGGCGGTGACGACGTCCTCGTCGCGCAGCGGGCCGACCCACCGCGCGACCACCACCAGGTGCGGATGGTGCAGGTCGTGCCCGATGGCCGCGGCACGCGCCCAGGCGCTCTCGTTGTCGACACCGCTGAGCAGGTCGTCGACGAGGTCGCGGCGCAGCCGCAGCTCGGCCTCGGCCAACGCGTGCTGATGGGCCAGTTCCATGGCCAGCACGACCGCACCGTGCTCCAGCGCGAAGACGTCCCGCTCCGCTGCCTGCTGGCCCGGATCGACCACGCTGAGCACACCCAGCACCTCGTCGCGCGGCTGGGCGACCGCCACGATCCGATTGCGGTGCCGCATGGCCCGCCCGGTGCGCCGGACCCTGCTCAGCAGCTCGGCCCGGATCCGGGGTTGCGGCCGCGGGTAGGTGCGCGGGCGACCCGGCCCGGCCCAGGCGAGCAGGTTGCCGAAGCGGTCCTCGACCACGACGGCCAGCCCGGTGAGGTCGTGCACCGCGTCGGCGATCCCGGCCGTCCCCCCTCCGTAGGCCGCCACCCGGCTGAGGACCTCATGGATCCGCTGACGCTGCTGCAGGTCCGTCACGGCGCCCTGGAGCTGCTCGTTGGTCGACTCGAGCCGTGCGTTGAGGTCACCCAGCTCCGCGGTGCTGGTCCGCTCCCGGCGGTGCAGGTCCGCGCTGACCAGGGCCGCCCCCGTCAGCTGGGCGAGGGTCGTCAGCAGGAAGCGCTGGTCGATCGAGGGCTCCTGATCGGCCGAGACGACCAGGTAGCCGGTGTTCCCGCTGAGCGCCCGCATCGGGAAGGCCCAGGACCACGCGGCTCCGGACACCTCGACGGTGCCGTCCGCCCCGCCGAGCGCCATCAACGGGGCGATGAGGCTGTCGTCACCGTCCGAGCTGTGCATCCCGGTCTCGTCCACCAGGTACGAGCCCTGCGCGTAGTACGGACCCAGCGCGCCGACCGAGCTGACCGCCAGCCGCAGGATGTCCCGCGTCTCGGTCCGGTCGAACATGACCATCGCCAGCGCGAACATGCCGCAGACGCTCGACATCTCGGCGCGAAGCCCGACCAGATGCTGTCGATCGTCCATCGTGGCTCCCCGACCGAGCGGCTGACGCGGCTCCGGGCGTCCGGGGAACGTGTGCGGGAGGCTACTCGGCTCGGGCCGATCGAAGGCGTCTTCGGCGCCGCGACAATTCGCAGGAACGGGCGCCATCAACGTGGTCGCGTGCGTCGACCGGGGGCCGGGGTCCACGAGCCGTGCTCGACCGGCCTCATGATCACCCCGCCGTCCGGGAACGGTGATCCGTCATCGTCGGTCCCCCCGCTCGCCGACTGCTCGTCCGCCGGGCCGCGACTCGTCCGTCGGGCCGCGACCAGCCTGGCGGTGACCGCGGCGTGCGGCTAGGACCGGCCGGGGCGAACCCGCGGCCCCCGGTTCACCCCGCCGGGCCGATCGCGACGCGCGCGGTCGTGATGCCCCGACAGGCACCGGTCGACCTGCCGGGCCTAGGTGCCGCACCGAGATTGCCTCTCCGGGACCGAATCGGAGCCGGTGCGCCTTTGCCACCGTCAGGCCCCACCGACCGGCACCGAGCCGGGCCCGGGCATCAGCACCCCTGCAACCCGTTTGGAGTCCCCGTGGCGCTCATGCGTTTCGACCCGTTCCGCGAGCTCGATCGACTCACCGAACGAACCCTCTCCCAGGCCACCCGCACGATGCCCATGGAGGCCCTGCGCCGTGGCGACGAGTTCGCCGTGCACCTGGATCTGCCCGGGGTGAACCGCGACGACGTGGACGTCACCGTCGAGAACAACGTGGTCACCATCCGGGCCCGGCGCATGCCGCAACGCGAGGAAGGGGACGAGGTGATCGCCGACGAGCGGACCTACGGCGAGTTCAGCCGGCAGCTGTTCCTCGGCGACAACCTCGATTCCAACGGTCTCGCCGCGGATCTCGCCGACGGGGTGCTCACCCTGCGCATCCCGGTCAGCGAGGCCAGCAAGCCCCGGCGTGTCGCACTCGCCTCGTCCTCCCAGTAGTCGCCAGGCGCGGCCGGGACCGACGGGGAGACCGTCGCGGCCGGCCCCTACGGATCGGAGATCACACCATGTCCGAGCAGTCCATCCCCATCGCCGACCGCCCGCCGACCGGCCGTGCGGCCACCGACAACGGGACGCACCAGTCGCCGATCGACTCGGCCAAGCACGCCAAGCACCCCGCACGCCGGAGAATCGCGACGTTCGACGACTACTTCGACGCCGAGCGGGCCGTCGAGCGGCTCACCTCCCAGGGATTCCCCGTGGAGCGGGCCGCGATCGTCGGCCGCGACATGCGGTCGGTCGAGCAGATCACCGGTCGGCTGACCTTCGTCTCCGCCGCCTGGCAGGGAGCACTGTCCGGTGCGCTGCCCGGTGCCCTGATCGGCTGGATCTTCGGCCTGTTCGCCTGGCTCGACCCGTTGATCGGAGCCCTGCTGCTCACGCTGTACGGCCTGATCTTCGGCGCCGTGCTCGGCGCGGTGATGGGCCTGGTCACCTACGCCCTGCAGCGCGGTCGGCGTGACTTCTCCTCGGTGACGATCATGCAGGCCCAGCACTACGACCTCGTCGTCGACGACGAGTTCGCAGTGGACGCGGCCCGACTGCTCGACCGGGAGGTGTGACCCGTGGCCAGAGCCGCCGGCATCGACCTGGGCACCACCAACTCGGTCATCGCCGCCTGGGAGGGCGGTCAGGCCGACGTCATCCCCAACGCCGAGGGGACCCGCACCACCCCGTCGGTGGTCGCATTCACCGAGAACGGCGAGCGGCTGGTCGGCCAGCTCGCCCGTCGCCAGGCCATCCTCAATCCGAAGGGCACCATCTCCTCGGTCAAGCGGTTCATCGGCCGCAAGTTCTCCGAGGTCGAGCAGGAGGCCGGTCAGGTCCCCTACGACGTCGTGCCGG
Source organism: Pseudonocardia oceani (assembly GCF_019263585.2). Lineage (GTDB taxonomy): Bacteria > Actinomycetota > Actinomycetes > Mycobacteriales > Pseudonocardiaceae > Pseudonocardia > Pseudonocardia oceani. The sequence goes on along the minus strand of NZ_JADQDF010000001.1, from coordinate 5,648,618 downwards.
ACGAGAACGGCAACGCGCGGATCGAGGTACGGGGCAAGCTGTACGCGCCCGAGGAGATCAGCGCGATGATCCTGCGCAAGCTGGCGGACGACGCCGGCCGCAACCTCGGGGAGAAGGTGACCGAGGTCGTCATCACCGTCCCGGCGTACTTCAACGACGCCCAGCGCACGGCGACCAGGGACGCGGGCCGGATCGCCGGGCTCGAGGTGCTGCGGATCATCAACGAGCCGACGGCGGCGGCGCTGGCCTACGGGCTGGACAAGCAGAAGCACGAGACCGTGCTCGTCTTCGACCTCGGTGGTGGCACGTTCGACGTCAGCCTGCTCGACGTCGGCGACGGCGTGGTCGAGGTCCGGGCCACCGCGGGCGACACCCGCCTGGGCGGCGACGACTTCGACCGGCGGATCGTGGACCACCTCGCCGAGGGGTTCCAGAAGGAGAACGGCATCGACCTGCGGGCCGATCCGCAGGCCCTGCAGCGGCTGTTCGAGGCCGCGGAGAAGGCCAAGGTCGAGCTCAGCACGGTCACCCAGACACAGGTGAGCCTGCCGTTCGTGACCGCGGACGCGACCGGGCCGAAGCACCTCACGACCTCGATCATGCGCTCGACCTTCGAGGAGCTCATCGGCGACCTGCTCGAGCGGACCATGGGCCCGCTGCAACAGGCGATGAGCGACGCCAAGGTGAGCCCGGACGACATCGACGAGGTCATCCTGGTCGGCGGCTCCACCCGGGTACCGGCGGTGCAGAACCTGGTCCGGCGGCTGACCGGCGGCCGTGACCCCAACATGACGGTCAACCCCGACGAGGTGGTGGCCGTCGGTGCCGGCATCCAGGCCGGGGTGCTGAAGGGCGACGTCTCCGACGTGCTGCTGCTCGACGTGACCCCGCTGTCGCTGGGTGTGGAGACCCAGGGCGGCGTGATGACCCGGATCGTCGACCGCAACACGACGGTGCCGGTGCGCCGCAGCGAGACCTTCTCCACCGCGGCGGACAACCAGCCCGCGGTGGACGTGGTGGTACTGCAGGGCGAGCGCGAACGCGCCGCCGACAACCGGGTGCTCGGCCGGTTCCAGCTCGCCGACATCCGGCAGGCACCGCGGGGCGAGCCCCAGGTCGACGTGACGTTCGACATCGACGCCAACGGCATCCTCAACGTCACCGCACGCGACCAGGACACCGGCAAGGAGCAACGGATCACGATCTCGGAGAGCTCCAACCTGGACGCCTCCGACGTCGAGCAGATGGTCGCCGAGGCCGAGCAGAACCGGTCCGCCGACCAGCAGCTGCGCCAGGAGGTCGACGCCCGCAACGAGCTCGACTCGCTGGCGCACCAGGCCCAGCGCCTGCTGGACCAGCTCGGCGACTCCGTCCCGGCGCACGAGCGGTCCCGCGCGGAGCTCACGATCGCCGATGCGCAGCAGGCCGTCGGGGAGCAGGCCCCGATCGACCGGGTCCGCGAGCTGGCCACCGAGCTGCAGAGCGTGCTCAGCGGGCTGCAGACCAGCCGGAGCAACGGCCGCAGCGGCGCCCAGGACGACGGCGGGACCGGGGACACCGCGGACGAGGACGTGATCGACGCCGAGTTCGACCGGACCTGACCACGAACCGGACCTGCCGCGAACCGGAGCTGACCCGAGAGGACACCGATGAGCGTCCCACCATCGGACGACCACGACACCGCGCCCGGCGCCGGTGTCGACGCCGACGACGCGACCGCGACCGCGACCGCATCGGCGGGGATCGATTTCGAGGACCGGTGGCGCCGGGCCGTGGCCGATCTCGACAACGTCCGCAAGCGGCAGGCCCGGGACCTGGCCCAGGCCCGGGCCGCCGAGCGGGCGCGGGTGGCTGCGGCGTTCCTGCCCGTGCTGGACACGATCGACATGGCGCTGGCCCACGCCGACGCCGACCCCCACTCCATCGTGGCGGGGGTCCGGGCCGTGCGCGAACAGGCGCTGGCCGTGCTCGCCGCGCTCGGCTACCCGCGGCAGGACGACGTCGGCGTCCCGTTCGACCCGCTCCGCCACGAGGTCGTCGCGGTCGTCAGCCCGGAGGAGGCCAGGCAGCCCGCCGGAGCGGTCGCCGCCGTGCTGCGACCGGGCTACGGCGACCCCGAGCGGCAGCTGCGACCCGCGGCCGTCACCGTGGCCGACGGGTCGGGGCGTTAGCCGTGGCGCGCGACTACTACGACGTGCTCGGCGTCGGGCGCGATGCCGGCGCGGAGGAGATCCAGGCCGCGTACCGGCGGCTGGCCAGGGCCAACCACCCGGACGTGAACCGGGACCCGGCGGCCGAGGACCGGTTCAAGGAGGTCAACGAGGCCTACCACGTGCTGTCGGACCCGTCGACGCGCCGCCGCTACGACCGCTTCGGCGACGACTTCCGGCGGGTGCCGGAGGACTGGGAGGAGCAGGTGTCCCGGTCCGGGAGCCGCGGTGGGGCCCGCGGATCCCGGGAGGGCGGCTCCGGCTTCGGGGACGCCGGTTTCACCGACTTCGGGGACTCCGGTTTTACCGACTTCGGCGGGGCCGGGGTCGACATCGAGGACCTGCTGGGCGGGCTGTTCGGCCGGGGCCGGGCCGGCCGGCCGGTCGGCGGCGCCGACCAGGAGGCCGAGCTCCCGCTGACCGTCGAGGAGGCCTACCGCGGCGGCCGTCGGGAGGTGCAGCTGTCGGGCACCTCCGGCCCGCGCACCTACACCGTGACGATCCCCCCGGGGGTCGTCGACGGGCAGCGCATCCGGCTGGGCGGCGAGGGCGGCCGCGGCCTGGGCGGCGGCCCGGCGGGCGACCTCTACCTGGTCGTCCGGATCCTCCCGCACGAGCGCTACCGGCTGGTCGGCCGGGACATCGTCGTACCGCTGCCGCTGAGCCCGTGGGAGGCGGCGCTGGGGGCGACGGTGCCGGTGACCACCCCGGGCGGCGAGGTCACGGTGACCGTGCCGCCGGGCTCCTCCACCGGGCGGCAGCTGCGCCTGCGCGGCGAGGGCATGCCCCGCCGGCGCGGTGCCCGCGGTGACCTCCTCGCCGAGATCAGCGTGCTGGTCCCGCCCCGGCTCACCCCGCGCGAGCGGGAGCTGTTCTCCGAGCTGGCCGACGTGTCGGCCTTCGACCCGAGGCGGGAAATCCCCCGCTCGGAACCCGACAGCCCCCGACGACGGAAGGCGGCGACGTCGTGACGGTCCATCCTCTCCTGGCCCGGCCCGGCCGGCCGTTGAGCCAGGCCGAGTTCGCGCGCCGGAGCGGCCTGCACCCGGAGCACCTGCACCGGCTGTTCGCCCTCGGCCTGCTGCGCGCGACCCCCGACGCCGACGGTCGGCTGTCGTTCCCCGTCGGCGAGCTCGCCGCGGTCCACCGGATCGAGCGGCTGCGCGCCGAGCTGCCGGTCAACTACGCCGCGTTGGGCCTGATCGTCGAGCTGCTCGACCGGATCAGCCGGCTCGAAATGGCGCTGCGCACGCAGCGTGCCGCGCACGAATCGACCCGAGGGTGGATCTCCTGATGGACCCCAACCGCCTGACCCAGAAATCCCAGCAGGCCCTTTCCGCGGCACAGGACGCCGCGACCCGGGCCGGCCATGTCGAGGTCGACTCGCTGCACCTGCTGCTCGCGCTGCTCCAGCAGCCCGACGGGCTGGTGCCGCGACTGATCGAGGCCATGGAGGTCGACGCGGAACGGCTCACCGCCGACGTCGAGGCCGAACTGCAGCGCGTCCCGCGCTCGACCCGCGCCGGCGCCCCGCAGGGCCAGGTCGTGGTCTCGGCGCGGTTGGCCACGCTCCTCGACGAGGCGGAGAAGGAGGCCCGGCGGCTCTCCGACGAGTACGTCTCCGTCGAGCACCTGCTCGTGGCGATGGTCGCCGAGGCCGAGCGCAGCCCGGCCGGTCGGGTGCTGGCCCGGCACGGCATCACCCGCGACGCGTTCCTCGGCCGGCTCGCCGAGGTGCGCGGCAACCAGCGCGTCCGGTCGGCCACGCCGGAGGGCACCTACGAGGCGCTGGCCAAGTACGGGCAGGACCTCGTCGCCGCCGTCCGCTCCGGGCAGCCGGACCCGGTGATCGGCCGCGACGCCGAGATCCGCCGGGTGGTCCAGATCCTGTCCCGCAAGTCCAAGAACAACCCGGTGCTCATCGGCGACCCCGGCGTCGGGAAGACCGCGATCGTCGAGGGCCTGGCGCAGCGGATCGCCCACGGCGACGTCCCTGAGGGGCTGCGGGACCGCACCGTCTTCTCCCTCGACATGGGCCTGCTGGTGGCCGGGGCGAAGTACCGCGGTGAGTTCGAGGAGCGCCTGCAGGCGGTCCTGGCCGAGGTGAAGGCGGCCGAGGGGCGGGTCCTGCTGTTCCTCGACGAGCTGCACACGGTGATCGGCGCGGGCGCCGCCGAGGGCAGCATGGACGCCGGCAACATGCTCAAGCCGATGCTCGCCCGGGGCGAGCTGCACATGATCGGCGCAACGACGCTGGACGAGTACCGCAAGCGGGTCGAGGCGGACGCCGCGCTGGCGCGTCGCTTCCAGCCCGTGCACGTCGACGAGCCCAGCGTCGAGGACACCGTGTCGATCCTGCGCGGGCTGCGCGAGCGGTTCGAGGTGTTCCACGGCGTGCGGATCCAGGACGCCGCCCTGATCGCCGCGGCCACGCTCTCGCACCGCTACCTGACCGAACGGTTCCTGCCCGACAAGGCCATCGACCTCGTCGACGAGGCCTGTGCCCGGCTCCGCACCGAGATCGACTCGATGCCCGCCGAGCTGGACGAGGTCACCCGCAAGGTGCTCCGGCTGGAGATCGAGGACGCGGGTCTGGCCCAGGAGGACGACCCGGCGAGCCGGGCCCGGCTCGACCAGCTGCGCGCCGAGCTGGTCGACCTGCGGGCGCAGGCCGACGCGATGCGGGCCCAGTGGGAGGCCGAGCGGCAGGCCATCCGGCGGGTCCAGGAGCTGCGGGCCGACCTGGAGCGGGTTCGTCACGAGGTCGAGGAGGCCGAGCGCGCCTACGACCTGAACCGCGCCGCCGAACTGCGCTACGGCCGGCTCGGCGAGCTGGAGCGGCGCCTGCAGTCCGAGGAGGCCCGGCTGTCGAACAAGCAGGGCGAGCACCGGCTGCTGCGCGAGGTCGTCACCCCCGAGGAGATCGCCGAGATCGTGTCGGTGTGGACGGGCATCCCGGTGGTCCGGCTCACCGAGGGCGAGCGGGAGAAGCTGCTGCGCCTCGACGAGGTGCTGCACGAGCGGGTCGTCGGGCAGGACGAGGCGGTCCAGGCGGTGGCGGACGCCCTGATCAGGGCCCGGTCGGGGGTGAAGGACCCGCGCCGGCCGACCGGCTCGTTCCTGTTCCTCGGCCCGACCGGGGTGGGCAAGACGGAGCTGGCCCGCACGCTCGCCCAGGCCCTGTTCGACTCGGAGGACAACATCGTCCGGCTGGACATGAGCGAGTACCAGGAGCGGCACACCGTCTCCCGGCTGGTCGGGGCCCCGCCCGGCTACATCGGCTACGACGAGGGCGGTCAGCTCACCGAGGCCGTGCGCCGCAGGCCCTACGCGGTGGTGCTGTTCGACGAGATCGAGAAGGCGCACGCCGACGTGTTCAACACGCTGCTGCAGGTGCTGGACGACGGCCGCCTCACCGACGCCCAGGGCCGCACGGTCGACTTCCGCAACACCGTGATCATCATGACGTCGAACATCGGATCGCAGTACCTCCTCGACGGCGTGACCCCCGACGGGCAGCTCAAGCCGGACGCGCGTGACCTGGTACTGGGCGAGCTGCGGGGCCATTTCCGCCCCGAGTTCCTGAACCGGATCGACGACACGGTGCTGTTCACCCCGCTCACCCCGGTCCAGATCGAGCGCATCGCGGAACTGCTCGTCGGTGACCTGCGCCGCCGGCTGGCCGCCCGCGACCTGAGCCTGGAGGTGAGCCCGATGGCGCTGGCCCACATCGCCCGGGCGGGGTACGACCCGGTGTACGGGGCCCGGCCGCTGCGCCGGTACATCGCCCGCGAGGTGGAGACCAGGATCGCGCGGGCGCTGCTGCGCGACGCGGTGCCCGACGGCGCGACGATCCACCTCGACCTCGACGAGGGCGGCGACCTGGTCGTCTCCCACGAGATCCCGGCCGGGGCGCCGGCATGACCGCCGACGTGGCCGTGGGCCGCACCGTCGTCACCTGCCCGCACTGCGGCACGCGCAACCGGGTGCCGTCGGTGGCCGACGGGTTCCCCCGGTGCGGCAACTGCCGGAACCCGCTGCCGTGGATCACCGAGGCGGGCGACGACGACTTCGCCGCGGTCGCCGAGCGGCCGTCGATCCCGGTGCTGGTGGATCTCTGGGCGACCTGGTGCGGCCCGTGCCGCATGGTCAGCCCCGTGCTGGAACAGCTGGCCACCGAACGGGCCGGCGTGATCAAGCTCGTGAAGGTCGACATCGACCGGGCTCCCGAGCTCGGCCGGCGGTTCCAGGTCCAGGCGGTGCCCACGCTGCTGGTGCTGCGCGGCGGAGAGATCGCCGCCCGGCAGGCGGGGGCCGCCCCGGTGGCGGTGTTGCGGCGCTGGCTGGACGACGCCCTCGCCGAACCGGATGCCCCCGAACCGAATCCGCCCGAGAAGAAGGAGCCGTCATGAACGGGCGCGACCTCACCTGGCAGCTGCCGCTGCGACTGACCGCCGGCACCTACATCCTGGACTCGGGCCTGCGCAAGCGGGATCCCGACGACGACACGGCGAAGCAGATGCACGGATTCGCCGCCGGTACCTACCCGTTCCTGGACGCCGTCCAGCCGGTCACCTTCACCAAGGCGCTGGCCGCGGCCGAGATGCTGATCGGGGCGGCGCTGCTCGTACCGGTCGTCCCGGCCCGCATCGCCGGCCTCGGGCTGCTCGGGTTCGGAGCCGGGCTGCTCGGCCTGTACGCGCGGACCCCCGGGATGCGCAGGCCCGGCACGCCCTTCCCCACCCAGGACGGCATCGCGCTGGCCAAGGACTCCTGGCTGGTCGCCATCGGGGCGGCGCTGGTTGCGGGAGACCGCCGGTGACCGCCCCGCGCTCGGTCCTCACCGATCCGCACGTGGGATGGATCCGGGACGTCACCCCGCACACCCGCGGTTGCGAGGAGTGCCTGCGCATGGGCACCCCGTGGGTGCACCTGCGGCTGTGCCTGAGCTGCGGGCACGTCGGGTGCTGTGACTCCTCCCCCATGCGGCACGCCCGCGCGCACGCCGGCGTGATCGGCCATCCGATCGTCCGCTCGCTGGAGCCCGGCGAGAGCTGGCGCTGGTGCTACGTGGACGAGGCGTTCGCATGACGCAGGACTCCGGGACCGTCACAGCCGATGTCGAGGACCTGCTGGCCACGGCCCCGTCCAACGAGACACCCGACCTGTCCGGTGCCTACCCCCGGCTGACCGCTGACCAGATCCGGATGCTCAGCGCCTACGGATCGCGGCGGCCGACCTCGCGCGGTGAGCTGCTCATCGTCGAGGGCCGCCCCGACGAGGCGTTCGTCGTCGTGCTCTCCGGCCGGGTCGCGATCGTCAAGGCGTTCGGCACGCCGGAGCAGCAGATCGTGCGGATGCACGGGCCCGGCCGGTTCCTCGGCGAACTGGGCCTGCTCACCGGGCAGGTCGCGTTCTTCACGGCGATCACGGCGGACCCCGGCGAGGTGCTCGAGGTGCCCCTGGACCGGCTGCGCGCATGCCTGCTGCGGGAACCCGCGTTCGGGGACGAGATCCTGCGCGCCTACCTGATCCGGCGCACCCTGGCCATCGGCGAGGGGCACGGCTTCCGCATCGTCGGGTCCCGGTTCTCGGCCAGCACCCGCACGCTGCGCGAGTTCGCGGCGCGCAACCGGCTGCCGCACCGGTTCGTGGACCTGGAGTCCGACGCGGACGCCGAATCGCTGCTGCGGGCCGTCGGCATCACCCCCGCCGAGACCCCGGTGGTGGTCTGGCGGGGCAAGGTGCTGCGCAACCCCGACCCGGCCGCGCTGGCCGCGCTGATCGGGCAGCGCCCCGCCAAGTCCCCGTCCCGGCTGCACGACGTGGTGGTGATCGGCGCCGGTCCGGCCGGCCTGGCCGCCGCCGTCTACGGAGCGTCCGAGGGCCTGCTCACCCAGGTCGTCGACGCCGTGGCCACCGGCGGCCAGGCGGCCACCACCTCGCGGATCGAGAACTACCTCGGCTTCCCGGCCGGCATCTCGGGCACCGAGCTGGCCGAGCGGGCCGTGGTGCAGGCCGTCAAGTTCGGGGCCACGACCTGCGCGCCGGCCGAGGCGATCGCGCTGGACACCTCGGGCGTGCAGCACGTGGTTCGCCTGCGCGGCGGCGACACGCTGGTCACGCGCACCCTGGTCATCGCGACCGGGGCCCACTACCGGCGGCTGCCCGTGCCCCGGCTGGAGGAGTTCGAGCAGACGAGCGTCTACTACGCGGCCACCCAGATCGAGGCGCAGCTGTGCGTGAACGACCCGGTCGTGGTGGTGGGCGGCGGCAACTCGGCCGGCCAGGCCGCCCTCTTCCTCGCCGACCACGCCCGCACGGTCCGGCTGGTGGTGCGCGAGCAGAGCCTCGACGAGTTCATGTCGCGCTATCTGGCCGACCGGATCCTGCACGATCCGCGGATCGAGGTGCACCTGCACACCGAGGTGCGCGAGCTGGTCGGTGAGGGCGGACAGCTGGAGGCCGTCGTCGTGCAGGACTCGCAGGACGGTTCCCGGTCCACGCTGCCCGCGCGTGAGCTGATGGTGTTCATCGGTGCGGATCCGTGCACCGGCTGGCTGGCCGGCGCCGTCGCACTCGACTCCGGCGCCTACGTGCGCACCGGCCGGGCCGCCGAGAACGGCGACGGCGGTCGGGGAGCGCGACGGACGCCCGCGCTGCTGGAGACGAGCATCCCGGGCGTCTTCGCGGCCGGCGACGTGCGCAGCGGGTCGACCAAGCGGGTGGCGTCCGCGGTCGGCGAAGGAGCGATGGCGATCCGCCTGGTGCACGAGCACCTGGCGCACGTGCGATAGCGAGGAGATGCAGACATGGCCGGCCCGTCGAACGTTCCGGTGTTCGAGCGGTTCTTCCGCTCGGTGGCGCAGCTGAAGGTGGACAGGAACGACGTGAAGCGGTTCCGCGAGTTCGTCGACGAGATGGTCGACGACATCGCCATCGCGGGCCGGAACTCCGCCAGGGCGAACGGTCGGGACGTCATCGCTCCGATGGACCTGCCGATCACGAAGGGGCTCCAGGAGCGGATGCGCGAGTTCGACAAGCTGGACGAGGCGGCCGACATCCGCACCGTGCTGGCCGGGGTCGTGCGCCGACCACCGGCCGACGTGACCTTCTCCGAGGAGACCGAGGAGATGCTGCCGGAGGTCTTCGGCGGCCTGGGCATCGCCTTCGCCCGGGCGCTGCGCACCGTCGGACCCGAGCTCGTCCACCCCGCCCCGGAACTCTGGGACCGCGTCACCGACCTCTTCCGGCAGGTGTACTGATGACGACTTCCTCGTTCGCCGACCTCCACGTGACCGACGTCGGCCGGGTGGACGCCCAGCTCCCGCCGGCCGTGCACCTCGATCACGTCCCGACGGCGCCGTTCGCGTTCCACGTCCACCGGGTCACCTGCGGCCCGCTCGTGGTCGAGGAGACCCACGGCACCGACGGGATCCACCTCCGGCTGCCCGATCGTCCGAGCTACCAGATCGGGGTGCCGGTGCGCGGGCCGCTGCATGCCGACCACCGCGGCGAGGAGCTGGGCCTGGGTCCGGGCGATGCGGCCGTCTTCTCCCCGTGGCCGGAGACCACGGTGGTCACCGGCGACCGCTTCGACATGCTGCTGTTCGACGTCGGATCGGCCGCGCTGGAGGACATGCTGGAGGCGCTGCTCGGCCGGACCGTGCCCCGTCCCCTCCGGCTGCTGACCTCGATGACCGTCGGCACCGCGGCCGGCCGGACGTGGGCGGACACGGTGCGGCTGGTTGCCGGCACCACCGCCGACACGGCCGCGGTGCTGGCCGACCCGATGAGCGCCGAACCGCTGCAGGAGACCCTGCTGGTCCGGCTGCTGCTCGCGGCCGACCACCCGCACCGTGACGCGCTCGACGAACGCGTACCCACCTGGGGGCCCCGGGCCGTGCGGCGATGCGTCGAGTACATCGAGGCCCATCCGGAGCGCCCGCTGACGCCGGCCGGCCTCGCCGCGGACGCCGGGCTGAGCATCCGGGCCCTCGAAGGGTGTTGGCTGCGGCATCGGGAGGTGCGCCCCGGGCACGACGTCGGCCGGGTCCGGCTCGGGCGGGCGCACCGCGACCTGCAGTTCTACCGGCCCGGAGAGACCACGGTGACCGCGGTCGCGAGATCGTGGGGATTCCGGCCGCAGCAGTTCGTGGCGGCCTACGGCGCGCGTTTCGGCCGCTCCCCCGAGCAGACACTGCGCGGTCCCGCCTGGGCCTGACGGTCAGGCCCGGTCGGCTCGGCGCGGGGGGACGCCGGGGTCACTCGAACGGCACGGGCAGGATCAGCGTGACCCGGCCCGGGCTGCGTTCGACCACGATGCCGGACCCGGGTTCGGGCCTGCCCGGTCCCACGGCCCGGGTGACCAGTCGCAGCCGCCGCGGATCCGGCTGGAGGCCGATCGCGTCAGGAGCTCCACGGCGGGCGACGTGGCACACCAACCGTCCCGGCTCCTCCCAGAGGTCGAACGTGCCGTCGCCCCCCATCACGACGGTGGCGGCGGCCGTCGCGACGCTGTGGCCGAACCGATCGGCCAGGTCGTCGGACACCCAGCGCGTGGCCAGGGCGAGGACGAGCGCGGTGACGACGTCGAGCGCGGTCCCGTCGATCTCGGCGTGCGCCCAGAACGGCTGCTGGCCGCGGTCGTCACCGGGGAGGGTCGTCATACGGGGGCCGCAGCACGGCCCGACAGCTCGTGGGTCTCGGCCGCCGAGAAGTACTCGCTCTGCAGGTAGTACGGGTTGGTCAGGACGACACCGTTCATCCACACCTTCGGGTGCGCGCGGACGACGGGGACGATCACTTCGCCGTCGAACCTGTCCAGGTCGTACAGGCACGCCGTCACCTGGGGGCGGCGGCGGGCCCAGACGGTGAACCGGGTCTCGTAGCGCGCCAGGTCCATCACGAACCCCGGGGCGTCGACGAGCGGTTTGGCCCAGCTCATGTCCGCGCCGATCAGCGCATGGGCCACGCCGTCGCGGTCATAGGTCGCGGCTCCCCACTCGTCCCAGAATCGCAGCATCCGGTCGGACACGAACCCCCCGCCCCGTACGTAGCTCCCTCCGGGGTCGACGAAGTCGACCCGACCCGGGACACCGGATGCCGGGCCCGCCGCGGCCCGCTCGTTGCGTGCGGACACCGCAGCCGCGATCCGCCGGTGGTCGTCGGCCGTGATCAGGCAGTAGCACCGGTTGCCCGCACGGACGCCGTCGGCGAGGAACTCCGCCATCAGCTCGTCCCGCTGGGCCGCACCCCGGTACAGGACACAGACGTGATCGTGGGTGCGCACCGGCAGCCCGCCGATGGTGGCGGACTGTTCGAATGTCGACGGGTCGTCAGCGGACGTCACGGCATCTGCCTCTCGTTCGCTCGGGTGGTAGAGGTGTTGTAGCCGCTCGACACCTCGTCCCGCATCGGCCCGGCAGGCCCAACCGCCGCGAGCCGGGCCACCGCCGGGGGCCGCGGACCTCCCGGCCGGGACCGTCCCGGGACCGGCCGGTCGCCCTCGGAGGCCGAGCGGCGGCGTCCCGGTTGACGCTGCGGAGTCGAAGCCCGTCGTGGACCGATCCCGTGACGCTGACCCGATGACGGCATCCAGCAGGATCGACCCACGGCTCGTGCTCCTCGGTGCGGGCGACCGGAACGGGTCGCGCGTCCGCGTGGTACGGCTCCGCGGCGGGATCGACGCGTTCAGCGCGCCGCGCCTGCACCTCGACCTGTGCCGGGAGATCGAGGCGCGCCCGGCGCTGGTGGCCCTCGACCTGTCCGAGCTGGAGTTCCTGGGGGTGGCGGGGCTGAACGTGCTGCTCGAGGTGCGGCAGTTGGCCGACGAGGGCGGCATGACGATCCTGCTCGTCGGCTCGCCCGCGCCGCCCGTGGAGCGACTGCTCGGACTGGTCGGGTGGCCGGTCAGGACGACATGGTGACGAGGAGCCAGCGGGATCAGCCTCCGACCTCGGTCCCGGAGTCCGCGAGCGCGGCCGTGACATCGACGGTGATGCCGCGGATCGTGAACGCGTGGTCGTCGCGTCCGGCCGTCGCCCGCCCCGTGCACTCCACGTGGCGCGTCGTCCCGTCCGGCAGGACCGTCCGGAAGCGCACACCGTGTGCGTCGCCGTCGGCCAGCCGGGCCCGCCACACCTGCTCCACGAGCGGATGGTCCTGCGGGTGGATGCGCGACCTGATCAGCGCATCGGTGAGCGCTGTCCCGATCGGGAGGCCGAACATGTCGTACAGCTCGTCGGACCAGGTGAACGTGCCCGCTCGGCCCTGCCAGGCCCAGGTGCCCACCAGCGGCCGAGCCACCCCGTCGACGGACTCCCCGGTCTCGATCCGCGCGCCGACGCTGAACACCAGCTCGGTCTCGCGGTCGGCGACCATATCCCACCGCATCCGACGCCACCCACCGTCGCGGCCCAGCACCCTCATCTCGTAGCCCTCCAGCGTGCCCGCCGTGGTCATCATCCGCTCGAGGGCCTCTACGAGCGGGTGCTGGTCGTCGGCATGGACGAAGTCCCAGTACGAGGCACTCGACAACTCGGCCTCGGTCCAGCCGAGCAGCTCGAGCAGCCGCTGATCCGCGTCCCGGAAGTAGGAGTCGAAGCCCCAGACGCTCCACAGCGTCGTCCCGTCCTCCCGGGCCGCCAGCAGCGCGGCGAACGGCGCGGGCAGTGGATCCACCACGCCGGGACGCTGCGGGGTCGCCCCCGATCCCGGATCGGGGGCGGCATGCTCGCTCGGTCGGATCATCGTCGGCCACACCTTCTCGAACAGGGTTCGACAGGTGCCGAGAGCAGGCGACCCGACGGACGGGGGATCCGCAACGGCCTCCCGACGCACCACGGTGCACCGACCGACGCCGTCGGGCAAGCCGGATCGGCGCGAATCGTCCTCAGCTGCACGCAGAACGGATCGACGTGGACCGCTCCGGCCGGTGGACTGGTCCGATGTGTTCCACCCCGTCCCCTGCGCCGGTGCCGGTGCGCACCGACGACATCCGCCCGGGGATCGTGCGGGTCCGCGCCGCTGCAGGCACGCTCGGCAGCTTCGCCGTCGCGGAGCTGGGATCGGCGGTCGATGCTGCGCTGGCCCGGCGCCCGTGGGGAATCGTCGCCGACCTCCGTCCGCTCGACGCGATCACACCTGCGGGCATGGCGATGCTCGTACGGGTGGCGGTCGCCGCGGGTGAACTCGACGTCGGTCTGAGCCTGGTGTGTGCCGACGCCGTCCGGTCCGCCGTCGCCCAGGTCGACCTGACCGAGCTCTTCGACCTCCATCACGACGTCGATGCCGCCCTCGCCGCTCTCCGCGTAGTGGTGTGACCACCGTCAGCGCGTATTCCGGTCCGAACCGTGCGCGCCGCGGCTCGACGCGACGAGGCCGGTTGCGGTGTGATCACCGCAGCGCACCGTCGAGCCCCGCGGTGCGCCGAGCCCGGCGCACCGCCCCCTCCCGGTGCGGCGTCCGGCTCCCGGGTCCCGTCGGCGTGCCCGCCGGCGGGGCCCGAAGCGGCCGGCCACCGGAGTAGTCTCGAGTGTCGAGTTCCGACGTCGAGTGGCAACCGCGAGGGGAAACCGTGCCGGCTCCGATCCCCTTCTCCTTCCACGAGTTCGACCTCGACGGCGCCCGCGCGGCGATCGCACAGAGCTACTTCCCCACCACGCTCGACCTCTGCACCGCCGCGGCGCCCTACGAGTTCCGCTTCGTCGGACACGCGCACAGCCCGCTCACCGTGGGCGACGCCCACTACACCTCGGGCATGAAGATCGGCATCGAGGAGGTCGGCTCCGTCTACATCAACATCGCCACCGGTGGCACGCTGCTCGCCCGCCACCGCGGGCAGGTCGTGCAGGTCGACCCGAGCCGGGGCGTGGTCTTCCAGGCGACCGGGGATGTCGCGATGACGACCGGTGACGACTACTCCTGCCTCGCGGTCAAGGTCGCTCCCGGCGCCCTCGAGGGTGCGCTGGAGGTCATCCTGGGGCGGCCGGTCACGCAGCCGCTGGCACTCGGCCCGATGATCGACCTCAGGAGCGGTGCCGGAGCGGGCTGGGCCCGACTCGTGCGGCTGCTCGTCGCAGAGGCCGGACCCGGCGGTGTGGCCAGCAGCGAGATGGTGGCCGCGCCCTTGCGGGAGGCAGTGCTCCACGGCCTGCTCCGAGCCGTCGACCACCCCTACCGCGACGCCCTCGACGCGCCGGCGCCCTCCTTCGGGCCGGCGGCCCTGCGCCGCGTCGTCGACGCCGTGGAGGCCGATCCCACCCGCGACCTGACCCTCACCGACATGGCCCGCATCGCCGCGGTGAGCGTGCGCACGCTCCAGGAGCTCTACCGGCGTCACCTCGACACCACTCCCACCGAGCACGTGCGCCGCGCCCGGCTCGCCCGCGCCCACGACCAGCTGCGATCGTCGGATCCGACCGAGACCACGGTCAGCGCCGTCGCGCGGCGGTGGGGTTTCGTCCACATCGGACGCTTCGCCCGGACGTACCGGACGCGCTACGGCGAGCTCCCCTCGGCCACCCTCCGCCGGACGGACTGAGCTCCGGCGCGGTCAGCGGCCGTCCGCGTCGTCGGCCTCGTCCCGCCAGCCGCCCGGGGTGGGGTGGTAGCCGTACGCCGCGGCACGCACGTGCTCCTCGTCCTCGAGCCCGGACCCGATCGCGCCACCGATGGTCGCCATCGAGCTGATGATCCAGGCGAGGGTGGTGTAGTCGCCGACGGTGACCGGGCGGTGCAGGGTGTCCGAGCACCGACGGGTCGATCAGCAGCGCTGCCGCCGCCGCCGTCCCGATGAACAGCACCAGGTAGCACGCGGCGGTCGCCAGGCCCAGCGTGACCAGGGTGCCCGCGTTGAACATCCGAGCCAGTTCCCGTGGGGTGTCCGCGGACGGCTTCTCCCACAGGTCGTGCGCGACGACGAGCCACGTGATCAGCGCGGCCAGCGACAGCAGCATGATCACCGTCAGTCGCAGCCCGTCCAGCGCGTCGCCGATGTCCCAGATGGTGCTGGTCGTCAGCGCGAACGCAGCTGTCCCGAACGCCCCGACCAGCAACCTGCCACCGACCCGGGAGGCCACGAACCCGACTTCACCGTCGTCGGTCCGGTCGACGACGCGATGGATCGGCGCGACGGCCTCGACCATCCGTCCCAGCCGTTCGTCCCGCGACGCCCCCGGCGTCTCCGACCAGCCGCCGGCCAGTCCCTCCACCAGTCCCGGGACGGCCGCGCGCGCCGCCCGCAACTGACCCACGCCCAGCGCGGGCAGTGAGACCACACCGACCCGGCGCCGAGCCGACGCGTGCGCGACGAGGGGCACCCGCTCGACGGAGAGCGGCAGATCGGTCAGGCAGACCGCGACGTCCCACCCCTCGCCCTCCCGGCGCTGCGCGACGTCCTCCAGCAACGCCTCGACCCCACCGTCGCGACGCGGCGCGACCGCACCCCACCCCGTCCGCACCTCCCAGCGCACCGATCGGTCCGCACGCGCGGAGAGCAACTTCGACGACTCTCCGGCCAACCGCTCGAGGACCTCGGCAGGATGGTCCGGCGGGGTCGCCACCAGCCCGACGAGCACGACCTCCCGCGCGTCGTCCGCCGAACCGGCGCGGTCCTGGTGCTGCACGTCGGGAATTCGAGGCTCCCTGGGTCGGTCGACAGCGACCCACCGAGGTCGCGGACTGCCCAACAGGCCCGCACGCGACCGCTCATCGCGGTCGACGGGACGGGGGTGCCCTCCAGGGATGCCGGCAGCATAGGCCGCTCCCGGCGACGCCGGCGACGGTGCGCCGCCGACGTCCTCGTGGCCCCGGGTCAGCGGCGCTACCCGGTGCGACCGGGTGCTGCTCCCATGCCGATCAGCCTGTCGAGCGGGACGGGCCTGCCCAGGTGGTAGCCCTGCCCGTGATCGACGCCCAGCTCGCGCAGGTCGTCGACCAGCTCGGGCCGGTCGACCTGCTCGGCCACGGTCACCAGTCCCAACCGCCGCGCCACGACGACGACGGCGCTGACGAGCGCCCGGTCGACGTGGTCGTGGTCGACATGCGCGACGAAGTCACCGGCGATCTTCACCGAGGTGAACCGCAGGTGCTTGAGGTAGGCGAACGAGCCGAACCCGGCGCCGAAGTCGTCGAGCGCGAACCCGACCCCGGAATCGATGAGCACCGCGGCCAGGCTGCGGGCCGCGGCCAGGTCGGTCACCGCCGCGGTCTCGGTGACCTCGACGCCCAGCCGGGCCGGCTCGACGCCGTGGCGGCGCAGCTCGGCGAGGACCCACGGTCCGAAATCGGGATCCTCCAACGACCGACCCGAGATGTTCGCCTCCAGCCGCAGGCCGAGGGCCCGCGCGCGCGGCGTCGCCAGGGCGCGGACGGCGCGGCCGAGCACCCAGCGATCGAGCCGGTGGATCAGCATGTCCAGCAGCGCCGGGGACAGCCGCATCCGATCGGTCACGACGTCCCAGTCCCAGGTGGCGGTGCCGGGGACGGCCGCGACCGGACCGCCGTCGTAGTCGGTCTCGTCGGACAGTTCGATCATCCGGCCGCCGTGCAGCTCCCTGCTGCCCGCCCGCCACCAGCGCACCGACCCGTCCGGAGCCGGCCAGCGCAGGCGCACCGCGCCGCAGAGGACGGCTGCCACCACTGCGGCGGGGCCTTCGGGGTCCTGCCAGTGCCCCCCTGCGGCTCGACGAGCCGGGCGGCCGCCGCGTTGTGCCAGCGCACGCCGCTGCCGTCGACCACCAGCATCGCCACCGGAGCCTGGCCGGCCGCGGCCGCCACGATGGACGGGATGTCAGCGGGTGGACCCCACTCGTGCGTCACACACGTCCTCTCTCGCGAGCGGCCCCAAGCTCGATCAGGACCTGTCGAACCGCTCTGCCGCAGCCCCCACGATCAGGGGCGTCCGCTCTTCCGAGGGTGCGCCGCAAGATCAGACCGCAACCGGCCGCGCCGCGTCGAGCCGTTGCGCGCGCCGTCGTGGCCGGAAGACGCGGTCGACGCCACGGCGGGGCACCAGCACCTGGGGTGCGCGGCGAGCTGGACAGCTGACGCGGCGACACCTGGAGACCTACGAGCTCGACTACCACCCGCGACCGTGCGGTCGTGCACGCGCACTAGGTTCGCCGTCCACCTACCGTGGACGGGTGACGTGACCACCGCTGCCGTGGCCCCGCAGCGCCCCGTGGGCCGGGCCGCACCGGGCCCTCGGGATCACCGCCGGCCGTGAAGCGGCGTCGCAGCGAGAACGCCCGCGGCGACGGGCCGTGGGTCCGGAGGTGCTGCAGCCGGCGCGCGGCGTCACCCGCGGTGGGACGCGTCCCGGCCGGGATCCACCACAGAGCCGTCGAGGGCTGCCGGGTCGTGGTGAACCACCGGGAGCGGTTCCGCACGAGCCCACCGTGCCCGCTGCGGTAGACGAACTCGTGCAGCGCCGCGTAGTCGCTCCAGATCAAGAGGTTGAGGAACGCCGGCCCCCGTCATCGGTGACGACGACCAGGCCGTGGTCGGCGCCGGTGCCGAGCCGCCACACGAACCCAGGCTGGCCTCGGCGAGCCGGTGGATCCGGTCGAGCGCATCCGACCACGCGACAGCCACGCCGAGGCCACGGATCCGACCATCTGACGGACGGTCAGACCCGATCCCCGCGAGCCGCCCTGCGTGCGGCCGCTGCGGCCCGGACGTCGGCGCCCGACGCCCCGTACCGGCTCACCATCGCATCCGACCGCCAGCCGGCGAGGCGCTTCAGATCGGTCGTGCTCATGTCGTGGAGCATGTGGTCGTGCGCCCAGGTGTGGCGGAACCGGTGCGGGTGCAGTCCCGGGATCCCGGCCGCCTCACCGAGGAGTTCGAGGCGCGTCCGCACGCCGTCGGGGGTGAGGCGACCACGCTGCGACAACCAGAGGTGGTCCGACGAGCTGTGCGGGTTGCCGCCCCGCGCCCGCAGGTAGCGGTCCAGGGCCGAGATCGTGCGCGCAGAGAAGTAGACGGCGCGGGGACGCCCGCCCTTGCCGAGCACCGTGGTCATCTCCGCGTCGAGATCGGTGCCGCTCACGGTCATCTGGCACAGCTCGGACACCCGCACGCCGGTGTCGAGCAGCACCCGGATCAGTGCGTGGTCGCGCCGCTCGAGGAAGCTCCTGCCGTTGCACGACGCGAGCAGCGTCGTGAGCTGCTCGTCGCTCAGGACCTCCGGCGGGACCTCCACCACGGCGGGGACCGGGAGGTTCGACGCCGGGTTCGTGGTCAGGTACTCCTCCTCGACCAGCCACCGACCGAAGCTGCGCACGCCGGCGATCTTCGTGTTCGTGGTCGACGCCTCCCACCTCCCGGACGCGTCGAGCACCCAGCCCTTGAGGTTCTCGCGCGTCACGTCGGCCAGGTCCGCCCGGCCCGTCGAGGCCCGCAGCCAGTCGCAGAACTGCGTGATCGAGAGCTCGTAGTTGCGGATCGTCAACGGGCTGCGCCGCTGCGCACGGAGATCGCGGCGGAACCGGCGATCAACGGGGTGAGATCCATCCTCCGACATCATCAGGCGAGTGAGCGCTGTCGACGCGCTCCGTCAGACCGCCGGCGCTTCGACCCGCAGCACCCGCTGCAGGAATGCGACCTGTGCAGCGGATGATCTCTCGAAGAACTCGCCCGAATAGATGTCGAAGTGACCCGAGGGCAGCTCCAGGATCTCCGACCCGGCCCCGGCCTTCGCGGCCACTGCCCGTACCGCGGCGGGCGGCGCGATGTTGTCGTCGGCGGCCACCACCAGGAAGATCGGAGCCCGCAGCTTCGCGGCGGCGGCGACGGGCCGGTTGAGCGGGATGAACAGGGCCCCGCGGGCCAGCATCTCGTTGCGGAACGTCGGGCCCATGATCGAGCGGTAGCCGTCCTCGGCGCCCTCGGCCGTGATCGCCGCGAGCGAGCCGGGCGGGCCGACGACCGGGATGAGGTGCGGGCCGCGGCCCAGTGCCGAGCCGACGAGGTCGCGCAGGCCGTGGCCGGTGAGCCGCAGCAGCTGACCGATCCCGGCGTACCGCCCGATCTCCAGCAGCGCCGCGAGGCCGTCCATGGCCGCGCCCTGGGAGACCACCGCGGCGACCTGCCCGTCGCGCGCCGCCACCGGCACCACGTGCCCGCCGGAGTAGGAGCTGCCCCAGAGCACGATCCGGTCGGGGTCGACGCCGGGCAGGCCGCGGGCGTGGGCCAGCGCGGCGTGGTAGTCCTGCCGGTGCGCGACGTGGAAGACGTTCTGGCGCGGGCTGCCGCCCGAGGTGCCGTAGCCGCGGTAGTCGAAGACGAGCACGTCGGCGCCGGCCGCGGCGAACCGCTCGGCGAAGGGCAGCAGCCCCGCGTCCTTCGTCGCCCCGAAGCCGTGCGCCATCACCACGCACGGGCGGCCGCGCGGGCCGGTGAGCGCGCCGGTCCCGGCCTCCAGGTACCACGCGGAGCACCGCGTGCCGTGGCTGTCGAACCCGGTCTCGCTCACCATGTGCCGCTCCTCGTCCCGTGTGGCCCCGCACACACCTTCGCCGGGCGGACGCTACCGGTTCGCGGTCTACGGTGATCTCCGTTCACCGCCGAACCACCCCGAGGAGCCCCCGTGACCCTGCCCACCGACGAGAACCGCGACCTGCTCACCGTCGTCGCCACCATGCGCGCCAAGCCCGGCAAGGAGCAGGAGCTGCAGGAGGTGCTCGAGGCCCTCATCGCGCCCACGCGCGCCGAGGCCGACAACGTCACCTACGCGCTGCACCGGGGCGCGCAGGACCCCGCGGTGTTCATCTTCGTCGAGCACTGGACGAACCAGGCCGCCCTCGACGCCCACCTCGGCACCCCGCACCTGCAGTCCGCGCTGCCGAAGATCCCCGAGCTGCTCGACGGCGACCTCGTCATCACCCCGCTGAACCGGGTCGCCTGAGCACCGCCCGGACGACGGCGGCGGTCAGCTCCCCGTGAGGAAGCTGGCCGTCGTCGGGGTGCCGGCCTCGAGGCCGCGCAGCCAGTCGAGGTCGCCGTCACCGAACACGGCCACCGCGCCCGTCAGCAGCCACACCAGCGACGGCAGGAACTCCGACATCAGCACCTGGCGCTTCGCCGGCACGTCGGCCGTGTCCGCCTCGCTCTGCAGCACCCCGGTGACGTACCGCGCCCGCGCCGAGTACCGCTTGCCCATCCGCTCGGTGATCCACCCGAGGGCCTCCTCGACGCGGTCCGGGCGGTCGGCCACGGCCTCGCGGACCAGGCTGAGCAGCCGCACGAGCGTGAGCGTGGCCATCAGCTGCGCCGGGCCGCCGTCGCCGTCGGGCACCGCGCGGGCGTCCAGCTCGACGAACTGTGCCGTGGCCTGGCGACCGGGGTCGGGCGAGGACTCCTCCAGCGTGGCCTCCACCGCGCGGTAGAGCAGGTCGCCGATCGCCTCGGCGGCCTTCGCGATCTCCCGGGCCCCACGGTCTTCCTTCATGTCGGCCAGCCTAGGCAGGGTTCGCGTGGTTCGTGATGGTGGGCCTCGGCGTGCGGTCGGTTCCGGTCCCGTCCGGGTGCGATCGTCGCTCAGCGGTGGTCCCGTGGGGCAGACGAGCGGTGACCGGGTCGGTTGCCGTCGTGGTCGGCCTGCCTCCGAGCCTGAGCACAGAGCGGTTCTGCAAGGCACGCACGGACCAGCCCGTGATCCCCTCAGGACAAGCGCCGAACGGCTGTTGACCTGCGACGACAGGCTACTAATCGAACATGTGTTCGAGTACCCTGTGCTCATGCCATCGAACTCGATCCGTCTCGCGCAGCAGCACCTCGCTGCCGCGTCGGACGAGCTCGCCACCGCCTCCGAGACCGAGCTGCTGTCCGTGCTCACGCTGTGCGAGAACCTCGCCCGGCGGGTCGAGGCCCTCTCCACCGCCGCCATCGCCACTCTCGACGACCAGGGCGCCTTCCTGACGCGCGGCTACCGGTCCACCGCGCGGGCACTGGCCGATCTGCTGCACGTCGATCACCTCGACGCCCGGCGCCGCACGACCGTCGCCGGTGACGTGCACGCCCGCACCACGCTCGACGGGACGCCGCTCCCCGCCCGGCTGCCTGCCACCGCCGCTGCGTTCGCCGACGGCGACATCGCGCTGCGCCACGTCGAGGTCATCGGACGCGTCCTCGCGACCGACGCCGCATCCCGCCTGGCCCCCGAGCAGTGGGCCTCAGTGGAGACCCAGCTCCCCGCCGACGCCACCCGCCTCAACCCCTCCGAACTCCAGACGCTGGGCACCGCACTGGTCGCGCTGCTCGACCAGGACGGCGCCGAACCCGACTCCACTCCGGCCCCGGTGAATGAACTGCGCTTGACCCGTCATGCCAGTGGCGGGTCGATCAAGGGCCGGTTCGAGGACCCCGCCCTCTACGACGCCATCGCCGCGGCCATCGACGCAAAGTCCGCGCCCCTGACGGCTGACGACGATCGACCTGCTGCTCAACGGCAGGCCGAAGCGCTCGCCGACGTGTGCGGTTACGTCCTGGACCACGGCGACCTCCCCGACACCGGCGGCCGCCGACCCGTGCTCACCGTCCTCGTCCGGCTCGAGGACCTCGAGCACCGCGCCCGATCGGCCATGCTCGAGTTCGGCGGCACGCTCACCCCGGCCGCGCTGCGCACCCTGGCCTGCGACGCCGGCGTCATCCCGGTCGTGATGAACGGCGCCGGACAGCCCCTCGACATCGGCCGCGCCACCCGCACCATCCCCGACGGCCTCCGCCGCGCCGTCACCGCTCGGGACCGCGGCTGCGCCCACCCCGGCTGCGACCGCCCACCCTCCTGGTCCGAGATCCACCACATCCACCACTGGGAACACGGCGGCGCAACTGCCCTGAACAACCTGGTGATGCTGTGCAAAGCCCACCACCGCCAGATCCACCACACCGACTGGCAGGTGAGGATCCGCGACGGGCTACCCGAGTTCGTCCCACCCCGCTGGATCGACCCCGCGCAGAGACCCCGCCGCACGGCCCTCGCCCACCTGGCCGCGTAGTCGGCGCGCGCCGACTACCCGCAGACCGCCCCCTGCGCCGCCGACCCCACGAGCTTCGCGTACTTCCCCAGCACCCCGCGCCGCAGCTCGGGGGTGGGGGCGGGCGCCGACCACGCCTCCCGCCGGCGCGCGAGCTCCGCCTCGTCGACGACCAGGTCCAGCGTCCGCGACGCCATGTCCAGCACGATCCGGTCGCCGTCCCGGACGAACGCGATCGGCCCGCCGTCGACGGCCTCGGGCGCGACGTGCCCCACGCACAGCCCGGTCGTCGCCCCGGAGAAGCGGCCGTCGGTGAGCAGCAGGACGTCCTTGCCCAGCCCGGCGCCCTTGATCGCCCCGGTCACCGCGAGCATCTCGCGCATCCCCGGCCCGCCGCGGGGCCCCTCGTACCGGATGACGACGACGTCGCCGGGCTGCAGGTCCGGCACGGCGTCCATCGCGCCCTGCTCGCCGTCGAAGACGCGGGCGGTGCCCTCGAAGCGCGAGGAGTCGAACCCGGCGCTCTTGACGACGGCCCCCTCGGGCGCGAGCGAGCCGTGCAGGATCGTGATGCCGCCGGTGGGGTGGATGGGGTTCGACAGGGCGCGCAGGATCTCGCCGTCGAGGTCCGGCGGGTCGATCGCGGCGAGGTTCTCCGCGACGGTGGAGCCGGTGCAGGTGAGCACGTCGCCGTGCAGCAGCCCGGCGTCGAGCAGCGCCTTCATGACGACGGGCACGCCGCCCACGCGGTCGACGGTGGACATCACGTGCGCCCCGAACGGCTTGACGTCGGCGAGGTGCGGCACGCGGTCGCCGACGCGGGTGAAGTCGGCGAGCTCCAGCGGCACGCCCGCCTCCCACGCGATCGCGAGCAGGTGCAGCACCGCGTTGGTGGACCCGCCGAACGCCATGACGACGGCGATCGCGTTCTCGAACGCCTCGCGCGTGAGGATCTGCCGGGCCGTGATGCCCTTCTCGATCATCCCGATCACGGCCTCGCCGGACGCGCGGGCGATGCCGTCGCGTCGGCGGTCGACCGCGGGCGGGCTGGCCGAGCCGGGCAGCGCCATCCCGAGCGCCTCGGCCGCGCTCGCCATCGTGTTGGCCGTGTACATGCCGCCGCAGGCGCCCTCGCCGGGGCAGATCGCGCGCTCGATGGCGTCGACCTCCTCGCGCGTGATCAGGCCCCGCTGACACGCGCCGACCGCCTCGAACGCGTCGGCGATCGTCACCTCCCGCTCCCCCACGTACCCGGGCATGATCGACCCGGCGTAGAGGAAGACGGCGGCGAGGTCGAGGCGCGCCGCGGCCATCAGCATCCCGGGCAGGCTCTTGTCGCAGCCCGCGAGCAGCACGGTGCCGTCGAGGCGCTCGGCCTGCACGACGGTCTCGACGGAGTCGGCGATCACCTCGCGGCTGACCAGCGACCAGTGCATACCGACGTGACCCATCGAGATGCCGTCCGACACCGAGATCGTGCCGAACTCCATCGGGAACCCGCCCGCCCGGTGCACGCCCTCCTTGGCCGCGAGGCCCAGGCGCTGCAGCGAGAGGTTGCACGGGGTGATCTCGTTCCAGCTCGACGCGATGCCGATCTGGGGCTTGCCGAAGTCCTCGTCGCGCATGCCGACGGCGCGGAGCATGCCGCGCGCGGCGGTGCGCTCCAGGCCGTCGGTGACCTCGCGGGACCGGGGCTTGATGTCGCTCATGAACGGACTCCTGCCGTGGTGGGGGCCCCATCATCGCGGGTGCCCACCCGGCGTCCCACGACCAGGACGACCACGGCGGCCAGCACCATGAACCCGGCGACGACGAACATGCCGGCGCGGAAGTCACCGGTGACGCCCTGCAGCCACCCGGTCAGGTACGGCCCGACGAACCCGGAGAGGTTGCCGAAGGAGTTGATGAGCGCGATCCCCGCCGCCGCGCCGACGCCGGTGAGGAACGTCGGCGGGATCTGCCAGATCACCGGGATCGCGGCGAAGACGCCCGACGCGCACACGCACATCGCGGCGATCACCAGGTAGGGCGAGTCCAGGAACAGCGCGACCGCGACGCCCGCCGCCCCCACCAGCGCCGGCACGGCGACGTGCAGGGTCCGCTCGCGGGTGGCGTCGGAGTGCCGGGCGTTGAGCACCATCACGACCGACGCGACCGCGTAGGGCACCGCGGTGATCAGCCCGATCTGCACGAGCGAGAACTCGACGCCGAACTGCTCCTGCAGGTCCGACACCACCTGCGGCAGGAAGAACGCCAGCACGTAGAGCCCGAACACCACCCCGAAGTAGACGACCGACAGCGCGACGACCCGTCCGTCCCGCAGCGCGTCGCGCATCCCGGTGGTCCCGGGCACCTGCGCGGCGTCCTCGGCGGTGATCCGCGCCTCCAGCGCGCGGGCCGCGTCGGGCTCGAGCCAGCGCGCCTTCGTCGGGCGGTCGGGCAGGAGCACGAGCACCAGCAGCCCGACGAGGACGGCCGGCACGCCCTCGGCGAAGAACATGAACCGCCAGCCCTGCTCGAAGCCGAGCACGCCGTCGCCGTTCTCGATGAGCCACGTGGACAGCGGCGCGCCCAGCACCGTCGACAGCGGCACCGCCAGGAAGAACAGCGCCACCACCCGCGCCCGCCGCGCCCGCGGGAACCAGTAGGTCAGGTACAGGATGATCCCGGGGAAGAACCCGGCCTCGGCCACGCCGAGCAGGAACCGCACGGCGTAGAAGCCGAGCTCGTTCGTCACGAACGCCGTCGACGACGCGACGATCCCCCAGGTCACCATGATCCGCGCGATCCACAGCCGTGCGCCGACCCGGTGCAGGACCACGTTGCTCGGCACCTCGAAGAAGAAGTAGCCGACGAAGAACAGCCCCGCCCCCAGCCCGTACGCGGCGGCCGACAGCCCGAGGTCGGGGTTCATCCGCAGCGCGGCGAAGCCGACGTTCACGCGGTCGACGTAGTTGAGCAGGTAGCAGAGCCCGAGGAAGGGCAGCAGGCGCCACATGGCGCGCCGCACCGCCGCGTCGACGAGCGGGGACCCCTGGACGTCATCGGCCATGCGGCACTGCCTACCCCGGGTCGCGGACGGGGACAAGCGGGAGCCAGGAGCGCCCTGACCAACGCGGCGTTGGTCAGGACCCTCCTAGGGCACCCGGGGCGCCAGCGCCTCCAGCACGGCGCGGTTGACCGCGCAGAGGTCGGCCTGCGTCCCGCGGGCGAGGGTGACGACGCCGGCCAGCCCGTTGCCCAGCTGCATCGTCGACAGGCACAGGGCCGCCTGGCCGGGCGCCGGCGGGGCGCGGTGCTCCAGGCCGGGGCGGTCGCCGAACCGGGTGGCGACGCCGGGACGCGCGGCGGGGTCGACGCTGTAGGCGCCCGCCGCCGGGCCCCAGCTCACGACCGACAGCAGCGCGTCCGAGGCGTAGTCGCAGCCCACGCGGTAGAGCGTGCCGGCCTCCACCGGTGAGGGGAACGGGCGTGGGTCGACGCCGGGCGGGCGCACCTCGGCGGGGAACGCGGACCAGCCGATCGTCGCGCAGGGGTCGAACGGCGCGCCGACGTCGTCGGCGGTGGGCAGGTCCTCCAGCGAGCCCAGCGCGAGCGCCCCGGCGGCGGCGGGGAGCGGGCCGGGCAGGGTCGCGGCCGCCCGGTCGACGCCGGTGCGGGCGGCGTCGCAGCCGGGCGCGGTCACGGCGAGGGTCTCGCGGAACAGGTAGGGCAGCGACGGTACGAGCAGCGTCGCGTCGCTGACCTGGCGGGTCACCGTGCAGCCGGACGGGGCGTCGTCGACGACCTCGACCCGGCCGTCGGGCAACATCCCCGCGACGCCCTCGACGTCGACCTCGACCTGGGCCAGCCCGAACGCCACCGCGACGCCGGGCGCGGAGCAGGTCCGGGGCCCGCCGACGGTGACGCCGGCGGGCGCTGGGTCGACGGCGGCGAGCGCCGCGCACGGGTCCTGCTCCCCCAGCGCGAACGCGGGGTCGGTGCCCGCGGCGGCGCGCAGCGGCGGGGCGTCGATGCGGGGCAGGACGTCGGCGAGGTAGTCGCCGGCCAGCGCGCAGGAGGCCGCCGGGTCGTCGGCGACCTCGCCGCGCACGACGACGCCCCAGCCCAGCGCGACCTCGCGGGCGTACCCGCACTCGGGACGCCCGTGCGCCTCCTCGGCCGGCGCGACGGGCGGGAAGGAGCGGCCGCCGATCTCGCGGGGGGCGCCCGGGCCCCGCACGAGTTCCGCGACCTCGATCGTCACGTAGGACAGCGCGCCGTCGGCGGCGGACTCCAGCGCGACCTCGCAGCCGTCGTGGCCGCGGACCGGGCGCAGCGCGAACGCCACGGCCCCGGAGGCGCGCTCGGCCGCGGCGACGTCGTGCATCGCGCAGACGTCCCACGACCGCAGGACCGCCATCTGCCCCGCGAGGACGCGTTCGGCTTCGTCGAAGGGCAGGGCGGCGAGCGCGGCGTCGCGGGCGGGTGAGCCGGTGCCGGGCACGGTGGCCGAGCACCCGGCCCCGGTGGACCCGGCCGTGAGCGCGGCCAGCACGGCCACCGCCGTCCGCCAGCGCATGGACGAACGCTAGCAGGACGACGTTGGGCCGTTCGGCCTAGTAGATCAGTCCCGGCTGCCGGCGGAGGCGAAGCCGCGGTCGCGGCGCACGTTGGCGCGGCGGCCCTTGAGCGTCGTCGTGCCGCGCAGGCTGCGCAGCACGTCGTCGGCGGCGTGCTCCGGGATCTCGACCAGCGCGTGCCGCTCGTGGATCTGGATGGCGCCGATGTCGCGACCCGTCAGGTTCGACTCGTTGGCCAGTGCGCCCACGATGTCCTGCGGGCGCACACCGCTGGCGCGGCCGGCGTTGACGAACAGCCGCGTGGTGCCGGCCTTCGGCGCCCGGGTGCCGGCGGCGCCGCCGCGGCCCCGGGAGTCGCGGGCGTCGCGCGGACCCCGCGAGTCGCGCGAGCCCGAGCGCGGCGCGCTGACCACCGGGATGTCCTCGCCGTCGTCGGGCGTGCCCGCGGCGGCGGTCATCAGCCGGATCGCGGCGGTGGCCACGTCGGCGGCGTCGAACTCCTCGGCGAGCCCGGCGACCACGGCGGCCACGCCGTCGTCGTCGGCCGGCATGTCGGCCAGCGCCTCGCGCAGCGCCTCACGGGTGCGCTCGAGGCGGGCGGCGCGCAGGTCGGCCGCGGTGGGGACGGCGGCCATCTCGATGGTCTGGCCGGTGAGCCGCTCCACGTTGCGCAGCGCGTAGACCTTCGACGGCGGCGCCAGCGTGATCGCGACGCCCTCGCGCCCGGCCCGGCCGACGCGGCCGATGCGGTGCACGTAGGCCTCGGAGCTCTGCGGTACGTCGTGGTTGACGACGTGGGTGAGCAGGTCGATGTCGAGGCCGCGGGCCGCGACGTCGGTGGCGACGAGCAGCTCGGTGCGCCCGCTGCGCAGCCGCTCGACCACGCGGGTGCGGTGCTCCTGGTCCATGCCGCCGTGCAGCGCCTCGGCGCGCAGGCCGCGGCCCGTGAGCGTCTCGGTGACCGCGTCGACGTCGAGCCGGGTGCGGCAGAAGACGATCGCGGCCTTGGGGCGCTCGGCCTCCAGGACGCGGCCCAGCGCGGCGGTGGTGTGGGTGCGCGGCACGAGGTAGGCGGTCTGGCGGACCTTGGGGGCCTCGCCCTCCGCGACCTCCTCGCGGCGGATCCGCACCGTGACCGGCTCGCGCAGGTACTTCTGCGCCAGGGTCTCGATGCGCCGCGGCATGGTGGCGCTGAACAGCACCGCCTGCCGGGTGTCCGGGGTGGAGTCGAGCAGCGTCTCGATGTCCTCGACGAAGCCCATGTCGAGCATCTCGTCGGCCTCGTCCAGGACGACGACCTCGAGGTCGTGCAGCTTGAGCGCGCCGCGGTTCATCAGGTCGATCGCGCGGCCCGGGGTGGCGACGACGACGTCGACGCCCTGGTGCAGCGCCTTGAGCTGCGGGCCGACCGGCGCGCCGCCGTAGACGGTGAGCACGCGGGCCTGCAGCCCGGCGCCGTAGCGCTGGACGGCCTCGGACACCTGCAGCGCGAGCTCGCGGGTGGGGGCCAGGATCAGGCCGAACGGGGCGGCTCCGCGCTCGCGGGAGGGGCGCTGGTCGGCCATGCGCTCCAGCATCGGCAGCGCGAACGCCGCCGTCTTGCCGGTGCCGGTGGCCGCCTGGCCCAGCAGGTCGCGGCCCTCGACCAGGGGCGTGATCGCCTGGGCCTGGATGGGGCTCGGGTGGGTGTAGCCCAACTCGTGGACGACGGCGAGCAGCTCGTCGCGCAGCGGCAGGTCGGAGAAGGCGGGCAGGTCGAGGTCGAACTCAGACAAGTGGAATCTTCCGTCGCAGTCAGCGGGCACACGTCGGCGTACCCGCGGGCGAGCCCGCGGGCCCTCTGCACGAGTTCTGCCTGGCCGTTGCGGTCTCTGATGGTCTCAACGCACCATCGGCCTCACATACTCCCAGGTGACGCCGCTCACGGCGACGGCGGGTCACCTGACGCGGAGATCACACGGGCTCTCGGTCACGACGTCGCCCGCCGTTCACCTGCGGACGGCAGCCTGGACGGCGTGACGAACCACGCCCCCGCCAACCTCCGGGACCTCCGCGGACTGCGCACCGACGACGGCCGGATCGTCCGCCGCGGTGTCCTCTACCGCAGCGAGCTGCCGCTGTCGGACACCGCCGCGTCGGCCGAGGTCGCGGTGTGGCCGCCCGCCGACGTCATCGACCTGCGCGTGCCCGGCGAGCACCCCGCCCCGCACCGGCTCGACCTCCCCGGCACCACCGTGCACTCCGTCCCGATGGGCGCCGACCTCGCACCCGCGCTGGCCGCCGAGCGGCCCACCGGCCACGACCTGGCCGAGGCCTACGCGATCCTCGTCCGCGACGCGGCCGACCGGATCGCGCACATCGCCGCGCTCGTCGCCGACTCCCCCGGCCCCGTCCTCGTGCACTGCACCGCGGGCAAGGACCGCACCGGCGTCGTCGTCGCGGTGCTGCTGCGCGCGGTCGGCGTGCGCCGGGACGACGTCGTCGCCGACTACCTGCGCACCGAGGCCAACCTCCCCCGCCTGTGGGCCACGCTGCGCGCCGCCGGGATCCCCGAGCCGCGTAACCGGGCCCTGATGGGCGTGCACCGCGCGGCGCTGGAGGCGGTGCTCGACGAGGTCGAGGCGCACGAGTGCGGCGCCGCGGGCTGGCTGGCCGCGCACGGCGTCGACGGCGCCGCGCTGGCGCGGCTCTCGGACCGCCTTCTCGGCAGGGCCTACGAGTCGGCCGCCTGACGTCGGAACCAGAGGCATGACGCAGGATCGGCCCATGAGGCTGATCCAGTGGGACGTCGACAAGACCCTGCTCGTCGCGGGTGGGTTGGGCGTCGACGCGTTCGCCGCGGCCTTCACCGCCGTCACCGGGGTGCCGTGGCGCGGCGCGCTCGTCGCGGCGGGGCGCACCGACCTGTCGATCACCCCCGAGCTGTTCGCCCGGCACGGCATCGACGACGCCGGCCCGCACCTGGAGCCGTTCTTCGCCCGCTACACCGCCGAGTTCGCGTCCCGCGCCGATCAGCTCCCCGCGCACGGCACGCTGCTGCCCGGTGCCGCCGCGGTGCTGGCCGCGCTGGCCGGGCGGCCCGGGGTCGTGCAGACGCTGGTCACCGGCAACATCGCGGCGGTCGGCGTCGCGAAGGTGACGGCGTTCGGGCTGCACCCGCACCTCGACACGGCGGTCGGCGGCTACGGCGACGACCACTCGGTCCGCACCGAGCTCGTGCGCCGCAGCCGCGAGCGCGCCGAGGCCGCCTACGGCCCCTTCGCCGACGCGGACGTGCTCGTCGTCGGCGACACCGTGCACGACGTGGCGGCCGCGCTCGGGGCGGGCGTCGTCGCCGTCGGGGTGGCGACGGGGCCGGCGACCGTCGAGGAGCTCACGGCCGCGGGCGCCCACCACGTCCTCCCGGGCCTGGACGACGTGGAGCGGGCGGTGGCGGTGCTGACGGGCTGACCCGCCCCGCTCGCACACACCTCCGGGGGCTCGCACACAGGTCCGGCCCTGTGTGCGACCCCCGCGGCCTGTGTGCGAGCCGGGTGGGAGTGGCCTGCGGCTACTTGTCCTTCGCCAGCCCGGCGCGGCGCAGGGCATCGGCCATCGCGCTGTTGCCGAGGCCGCCGCCGCCCGAGCCGCCGGAGCTGCTCGACCCGCCGCGCGGGGCACCGCTCTTGCCCCCGCCGCCCTTGCCGCCGCCCTGGGCACCGCCGCCGCCGGCACCGCCCCTGGCTCCGGCCCCGGCCTTGCCCCCGGCACCGCCCTTGGCGCCGCCACCGGGACGGCCGCCGCGCTGGTCTCGGCCACCGGGTCCGCCGCGGTCGCCCCCGGCACCCCGGCCGCCACCGGCACCCTCGGGACGTCCGCCGCCGCGGCGGCCCTTGGGCACACCGTCGGCGCCCACCTCGTCGTCCAGGCGCAGGGTCAGCGAGATCCGCTTGCGGGCCTCGTCGACCTCCATGACCTTGACGCGCACGACGTCGCCGGTCTTGACGACGTCGCTCGGGTCGGACACGAAGTCCTTCGACATCGCCGACACGTGCACGAGCCCGTCCTGGTGCACGCCCACGTCGACGAACGCGCCGAACGCGGCCACGTTCGTGACCTGACCCTCCAGCAGCATCCCGGGGCGCAGGTCGGAGATCTTGTGCACGCCCTCGGCGAAGGTCGCCGTGCGGAAGGCCGGGCGCGGGTCGCGGCCGGGCTTCTCCAGCTCGGCGAGGATGTCGGTGACGGTCGGCAGGCCGAACTTGTCGTCGACGAACTGCTGCGGCTTGAGCGACTTCAGCTTCGGCGCGTTGCCGATCAGCGACCCGATCTCGACCTTCGCCGCGCCCAGGATGCGGTGCACCACCGGGTAGGCCTCGGGGTGGACGCCGGAGACGTCGAGCGGGTCGTCGCCGCCGCGGATGCGCAGGAAGCCCGCGCACTGCTCGAACGCCTTCGGGCCCAGCCGCGGGACGTCGGCCAGCGCGGTGCGGGTGCGGAACGGGCCGTGCGCGTCCCGGTGGGTGACGATCTGCGTCGCCAGGCCCTCGGTGATGCCCGAGACGCGGCGCAGCAGCGGCACCGACGCGGTGTTGACGTCGACGCCGACCGCGTTCACACAGTCCTCGACGACCGCGTCGAGCGAGCGCGAGAGCGCCGACTCGGCGAGGTCGTGCTGGTACTGCCCCACGCCGATCGACTTCGGGTCGATCTTCACGAGCTCGGCCAGCGGGTCCTGCAGCCGGCGCGCGATCGAGACGGCGCCGCGGATGGAGACGTCGAGGTCGGGCAGCTCCGCCGACGCGAACGCCGACGCCGAGTACACCGACGCCCCGGCCTCGCTGACCGTGACCGGCGTCAGCTTCAGTGCGGGGTTGGTGGCGGCGAGCTCGCGGGCGAGCTGGTCGGTCTCGCGCGACGCCGTGCCGTTGCCGATCGCGACGAGCTCGACGTCGTGCGCGGCGGCCAGCCTCGTCAGCGTCGCCAGGGCGCCCTTCCAGTCCTTGCGGGGCTCGTGCGGGTAGACGGTGTCGGTGGCGACGACCTTGCCGGTGGCGTCGACGACGGCGACCTTCACGCCGGTGCGCAGCCCCGGGTCCAGACCCATCGTGGCGCGGCTGCCGGCGGGGGCGGCGAGGAGCAGGTCGCGCAGGTTGGTGGCGAAGACGCCGATGGCGCCCTCCTCCGCGACGGTGCGCAGCCGGACCCGGATGTCGATGCCCAGGTGCAGCAGGATGCGGGTGCGCCAGGCGAAGCGGACGACGTCGCCGAGCCACTTGTCGGCCGGGCGGCCCTCGTCGGTGACGCCGAACGCCGCCGCGACCGTCGCCTCGTAGTCGGTGCGCACGCCAGGCTCGACAGGCTCGCGGTCGGGCTCCAGGGCGATGTCGAGGACCTCCTCGTTCTCCCCCCGGAACGCGGCCAGGATGCGGTGGCTGGGGAGCTTGGTGAACGGCTCGGAGAAGTCGAAGTAGTCGGCGAACTTCGCGCCCTCGGTCTCCTTGCCCTCGCGCACCTTCGTGACGAGCCGACCGCGGGTCCACATCCGCTCGCGCAGGCCGCCGATGAGGTCGGCGTCCTCGGAGAACCGCTCGACGAGGATCGAGCGCGCCCCCTCCAGCGCCGCGGCGGCGTCGGCCACGGCCTCGGTGACGTAGCCGGCCGCGGTGGCCTGCGGGTCGAGCGAGGGGTCGGCGAGCAGGGCGTCGGCCAGGGGCTCCAGGCCGTTCTCCCGCGCCGCCATCGCCTTCGTGCGGCGCTTGGGCTTGAACGGCAGGTAGATGTCCTCCAGGCGCGCCTTCGACTCCGCGGCCCGGATCTGCTCCTCCAGCGGGGGCTCGAGCCTGCCCTGCTTCGCGATCTCCTCCAGCACCGCGGCGCGCCGCTCCTCCAGCTCGCGCAGGTAGCGCAGGCGCTCCTCGAGCGTGCGCAGCTGCGCGTCGTCGAGGGTGCCGGTGGCCTCCTTGCGGTAGCGGGCGATGAACGGCACCGTGGCGCCGCCGTCGAGCAGCTCGACGGCCGCGGCGACCTGGTTCGGCCGGACGCCGAGCTCGTCGGCGATCCGCTGCTCGACGGTGTGCGGGCGGGTCCCGGGCTGGCGGGTCTTCTGCGGTGCGGGGGCAGTACTCGTCACCGGTCACATGGTGCCCGGTCACGCGCGGCGCTCCACGCCCGGGCGGGCCCGGCGTTCCCGTTCGGGGCCTCGCGCTCGACACGGGCGGGCGACACGGGCGCCACGTGGGGGTCGCACGCTGCAGCGATCCCCTCGTCCCAGCCCCGCAGGGAGTGCCCATGACCGCCACGGCCGACCCACCCACCACCACCCGCGAACCCGGGCAGCTCGCCGGCGGCGCGCTCGGGCTGACCTCCGTGCTGTTCTGCATCGTCACCGGCGCCGCGCCGCTGACGGCCGTGCTGTTCGACGTCCCGGTCGCCACCCCGGGCGGTGGGTACGCCCCCCCGCCGCATTCGCGGTCGCCACCGCCGCGCTGACGATCTTCTCCGTCGGCTGCATCGCGATGAGCAGGCGCGTGACGTCCGCGGGCGGCCTCTACACGTTCGTCGCCCGGGGCTCGGGCGCGTGGTCGGCGTGGGGGCCGGCCTGCTGATCGGCTGATGACCGTGCTCGCGCTGTTCCACATCGGGCTGACAGCGAAGGCGCTCGGCGTGCTCGCGGTGGGGGTGCTCGCCGTCGGGGGCGCGGAGGGCTTCTCGCTGCGGCCGCTGAACCCGGTGGAGATCTTCGACAACCCGGCCGCGGTCGGGGTGTTCGGCGGCGGCGCGGCCCGGATCGCGCTGTTCGCGGCGTTCTGGTCGTGGGTCGGGTTCGAGATCGTCACCGGCTCCTTCGCCTGCGCGCAGGCCTTCTACGACACCGGCGCCCGCTACGCCTTCTCCCTCGCCCGCGAGGGGGTGCTGCCCGCGGCGCTCGCGCGGGTGTCCGCGACGCGCAGCCCGGTGCCGGCGGCGATGCCCGTGACGGCGATCGTGGCGCGACGGGTTCCACTGGTGGACGACGCTGGTGGTCCCGATCCTCGGCGGTCTGGCGATGGCCGGCGCGTGCGTGCTGCTCGTCGTCAACAGGTCCGATCTGTCCGGAGCGGGTGACGCGCCCTACATCCGGGTGCTTCCCTGGGTGGTGCTCGCCGTGTTCCTCGTCGGGATGGCCGTGGCGCTCGTGCTGCGGTCCCGGCGCCCGCTTGTCTACGCCCGTCTCGGGCAGTTCGAGGTGACGACATGACCGCAGTGATCACCGGCCATCCGCTGGAGCCGCTGACCGCCGACGAGATCACCGCGGCCACCGCGGTCCTGCGCGACTCCGAGCGCTTCACCCCCGCCATGCGGTTCGTCTTCGTGGCGCTGCACGAGCCGCCGAAGTCGGTGGTGCTCGGCTGGTCGGGCGAGGAGGTCCCGCGCGAGGCGCACCTCGTGCTCTACGAGCGCGGCACCCGCAACACCTACGAGACCGTGGTCTCGCTCACCGAACGCGCGGTCGTCGCGTGGACGCACGTGCCCGGCGTGCAGCCGCCGATCATGGCCGAGGAGTTCGAGTCCTGCGAGTCCATCGTCATGGCCGACAGCCGCTGGCAGGAGGCCATGCGCCGGCGCGGCGTCGAGGACTTCTCGCTCGCGATGGTCGACCCGTGGGCGTCGAGCTGGACCGGGCCGGAGGACGACCCGTCGCAGCGCCGGATCGCCCGGCCGCTGACGTGGCTGCGGTCCGCGCCCGGGGAGCACGGGTACGCCCGGCCCGTCGAGGGGCTGATCGTGCTGGTCGACCTGGACGCCGGCGCGGTCATCGACGTCACCGACCACGGGATCGTCCCGTTCCCGACGCAGGCCGGGAACTACGAGGAGCCGTGGATGTCGCAGCCGGGCAACGTGCCCGCGTTCGACGGCCCGCGCACCGACGTCAAGCCGATCGAGATCACCCAGCCCGAGGGTCCGTCGTTCACGGTCGACGGGCACGCGGTCGCGTGGCAGAAGTGGACGCTGCGGATCGGGTTCACCCCGCGCGAGGGTCTGGTGCTGCACCAGGTCGCCTACGACGGGCGGCCGATCGTGCACCGCGCGTCGCTCGCGGAGATGTACGTCCCGTACGGCGACCCGGCGCCCACGCACCGCTTCAAGAACGTGTTCGACCAGGGCGAGTACGGCGTCGGGTGGCTGGCCAACTCGCTGACGCTGGGCTGCGACTGCGTCGGCCACATCCACTACTTCGACGGCGTCGTGCACGACAACGACGGCGCGCCCGTCGTCATCCCGAACGCGGTGTGCATGCACGAGGAGGACGCCGGGATCGCCTGGAAGCACACCGACTTCCGCACCGGTGCCGTGCAGGTGCGGCGCCGGCGGCGGCTGGTGGTGTCGACGATCGTCACCGTCGGCAACTACGAGTACGGCTACTTCTGGTACCTCTACACCGACGGCACGATCGAGTACGAGGTCAAGCTGACGGGCGTCATCTCGACGGCGGCGATCGCCCCCGGCGAGGTGCCCGAGCACGGCACGCTCGTCGCGCCCGGGCTGTACGGGCCCAACCACCAGCACTTCTTCTGCGTGCGCCTGGACATGACCGTCGACGGCGTCGCGAACACGGTCGTGGAGGTCGACTCCGCGCCCAGCCCGGCGGGCCCGGCCAACCCGCACGGCAACGCGTGGCACGTCGAGAAGACGGTGCTGGCGTCGGAGGCGGTGGCCCAGCGCGACGTCGACGCGTCGCGGGCGCGGTACTGGAAGATCCAGAGCGCGGAGCGGACGTCGGCGCTGGGGGCGCCCACGGCCTACGCCCTCATGCCGGGCGCCACGGTGCCGCCGATGTACTCCCCCGACGCGGTGTTCGCGCCGCGCGCGGGGTTCACCGGGCACCAGCTGTGGGTCACGGCGAGCGACGACACGCAGCGCTACGCCGCGGGCGACTACCCCAACCAGCACCCCGGCGGCCAGGGACTGCCGGCGTACGCGGCGGGCGACCGTCCGCTCGAGGCCACCGACGTCGTCGTCTGGTACACCTTCGGCGCCCACCACGTGGTGCGTCCGGAGGACTGGCCGGTGATGCCGGTGAGCACGGCGGGTTTCATGCTCAAGCCGAGCGGGTTCTTCGACGGCAACCCCTCGCTCGACCTGCCCGCCAGCAGCCCGCACTGCCATTCCTGACACACCCGTGAGCGGCAACCGTGGCCAGAGCCGCGGTTGCCGCTCACGAGCGGCGGAGCCGCAGCGGCCCGCGCCCGTCGCCCGGGCGGGGGTCCGGCGTCAGGGCAGGGGTCCGGCGCTCAGGAGCGCACGAACAGCGCGACGCACTCGAAGTGGTGCGTCATCGGGAACGCGTCGAAGGCCCGCAGCTCGGTGAGCGCGTAGCCGCGCCCCTCGAACAGGGCCACGTCGCGCGCCAGCGACGCCGGGTCGCAGGCCACGTGCACGATCCGCGCGGGCCCGCGCGCCACCAGCGACTCGACGAGCTCGCGGCCCAGCCCCTTGCGCGGCGGGTCGGCGACGATGACGTCGGGCTGCCCGTCGAGCGTGGTCACCAGCTTCTCGACGCGCCCGACGCGCCACCCGATCTGCGGGAGGTCGGCCAGCGCGGCCCGCCCGTCGGCCACGGCCTGCCGCGACGACTCGACGACGGTGACCCCGCCCGCGGGCCCCACCTGCTCCGCGAGCACCGCGGCGAACAGGCCGACGCCGCCGAACAGGTCCCACGCCACGCCGCCCGCCGGGACCTGCGCCCACTCGCCCACGACCGCGGCGAGCGTGTCGGGCAGCGCCGGGTGCACCTGCCAGAACACCCCGGGCGAGAGCCGCCACTCCCGGCCCGCGGCCCGCTGGACGACAGGCCCGTCCTCGGGGAAGCCGCCCGCGTGCGGGCCGGGGGCGTCGACGTGCAGCAGCCCGTCGGCGTCGGAGGCGATCTCCACCTCTCCCCCGGGCTCGAACGCGTGCTCCAGCACGGGCGGCAGGCTGCCGGCCGGGGCGAGCGGGCAGTCGGCGATGGGGAGGACGTCGTGGCTGCGGTGCGCGCGCAGCCCGGCGCGCCCGGCCTCGTCGACGGCCAGGCGCACGCGGTGCCGCCAGCCCAGCGGCCCTCCGGGGAGCTCCTCCACCTCGGTCGGGCGCACGATCCCGGCGAGGCGCTGCAGCTGCTCGGCGAGCACGGTGGCCTTGAGCGCGCGCTGGGCGGCGGGGTCGGCGTGCTGCAGGTCGCAGCCCCCGCACCCGCCCGCGCGGGCCCAGTCGCACGGCGCCGGGACGCGCTGCGGGGAGGCGTCGAGCACCTCGACGGCATCGGCGCGGCAGAACGAGCCGCCGCCGTCCTCGTTGACGACCGCGCGCACGCGCTCGCCGGGCAGCGCGTGCCGCACGAACACGACCCGCCCCTCCGACCGCGCGACGCAGTGCCCGCCGTGCGCGACGGGGCCGATCTCGAGGTCGAGGATCCGGTCGGTCCAGTCGAGCGTCATCGGCGTGCCTTCACAGGGAGGTCGGGGGCGCGGTCGCGCGCGGGCGTCTCGTACCCGCGGCGGGCCGAGCCGGGTGGGGTCTCCGGGCGCGGCGTGGCGACCCGCTCGGAGGACGCGAGCTGCCACGGCACGCTCGTCACCATCACCCCGGGCTGGAACAGCAGCCGGCCCTTGAGCCGCAGCGCGCTCTGGTTGTGCAGGATCTGCTCCCACCAGTGCCCGACGACGTACTCGGGGATGAACACGGTGACGACGTCGCGTGGGTTGTCGCCGCGGATGCGCTTGACGTAGTCGAGCACCGGCTTCGTGATCTCGCGGTACGGCGACTCGATCACCTTGAGCGGCACCGGGATCTTGCGCTTGTCCCAGTCGCGCATGAGCCGCTTCGTGTCGGCCTCGTCGACGTTGACGGTGACGGCCTCCAGCACGTCGGGCCGCGTGGCCCGGGCGTAGGCGACGGCCCGCAGGGTCGGCTTGTGCAGCGTGGAGACCAGCACGATGGCGTGGTTGCGCGAGGGCAGCACCCCGTCGACGTCGCCCGCCACCAGCTCGGCCGACACCCGGTCGTAGTGCTTCTGGATCGCGAGCATGAGGACGTAGAACACGGCCATCGCGGCGATCGCGATCCACGCGCCGCGGGTGAACTTGGTGATCAGCACGATGACCAGCACGACGCCGGTCATCCCCGCACCGAACCCGTTGACGACGCGCGCGCGGCGCATCCGGCTTCGCTCGGCGGGGTCGGTCTCGGTGGCGAGGTGGCGGTTCCAGTGCCGCAGCATGCCGAACTGGCTGAGCGTGAACGAGGTGAACACGCCGACGGTGTAGAGCGCGATCAGCCGCGTGACCTCGGCCTGGAAGCCGACGACCAGCAGGATCGCCACCCCGGCCAGCACGAGGATGCCGTTGGAGAAGGCGAGGCGGTCGCCGCGGGTGTGCAGCTGGCGGGGCAGGTAGCGGTCCTGGCTGAGGATCGAGCCGAGCACCGGGAAGCCGTTGTAGGCGGTGTTGGCGGCGAGCACCAGGATCAGCGCGGTGACGACGACGACGAAGAAGAAGCCGAAGCGGAAGTCGTCGAACACGGCGTCGGCCAGCTGCGCCACCAGCGTCTGCTGGACGTAGCCGGCCGGGGCGCCGGGGAACTGCACCGCCGGGTTCTCGGCGATCTTCGCGCCGGTGAGCTGCGCCAGCCAGATCAGGCCCATGAACATGGTGACCGAGATGCCGCCCAGCAGCAGCAGCGTGGTGGCGGCGTTGCGCGACTTGGGCTTGCGGAACGCCGGCACGCCGTTGCTGATCGCCTCGACGCCGGTGAGCGCCGCGCAGCCCTGGGTGAACGAGCGGAGCACGAGCAGCGCCAGCGCGAGGCCGGTGAGCGCGTCGCCCTCGGCCACCAGGTCGAGGCTCGCGCTGGGCGCCTGCACGGTCTCGCCGAGCAGCAGGATCCGCGTCAGGCCCCAGACGATCGTCGTGGCGATGCCGAGCATGAACGCGTAGGTCGGGATCGCGAACGCCACGCCCGACTCGCGGATCCCCCGCAGGTTGACGGCGGTGAGCACGATGATCGCCGCCACCGCGAACTGCACCTTGTGCTCGGCGACGTAGGGCACGAGCGCCCCGACGTTGGCCGCGGCCGCGGAGATCGAGACGGCGACGGTGAGCGTGTAGTCGACGAGCAGCGCGCTCGCCACGGTGAGCCCGGCGCGCTTGCCCAGGTTGACCGTCGCGACCTCGTAGTCGCCGCCGCCCGACGGGTAGGCCTTGACGTTCTGCCGGTAGCTCGTGACCACCGTGAGCAGCACGACGACGACCGCCAGCCCGATCCACGGCGAGAACGCGTAGGACGCGACGCCGGCGATCGACAGCGTCAGGAAGATCTCCTCGGGCGCGTAGGCGACCGACGACATCGCGTCGGAGGCGAAGACGGGGAGCGCGATGCGCTTGGGCAGCAGCGTGTGGCTGAGTCGATCGCTGCGCTGCGGCCGTCCCACCAGGATGCGCTTCACCGCGGTGGCGAGCGTGGACACGCGCGCAGCCTATGCCTGCGACCCGACGTCCGAGCACCGGGCGCGCTAACGTTCCCCCTCGTGTACGTCGTGATCATGGGGTGCGGCCGGGTCGGCTCGTCGCTCGTCGCCGGGCTGGAGCGGCTCGGCCACGAGGTGGCGGTCGTCGACCGGAACCCGCAGGCCTTCCGCAGGCTCGGGCCCGAGTTCCACGGGCGCCAGGTCGTCGGCGAGGGCTTCCACCGCGAGGTGCTCGTGGAGGCCGGTGTGGAGAAGGCGCAGGCGTTCGCCGCGGTCTCCAGCGGCGACAACTCCAACATCATCGCCGCGCGGGTCGCGCGCGAGAACTTCGGCGTCGAGCGGGTCGTCGCCCGCATCTACGACGAGAAGCGCGCCGCGGTCTACGAGCGCCTGGGCATCCCCACCGTCGCCACCGTGCCGTGGAGCACCGACCGGCTGCTGCGGATGATCCTGCCCGACGGCGTCGCGTCGGCGTGGCGGGAGCCGTCGGGCACGGTGGCGATCCTGCCGCTGCCGGTGCACGAGGACTGGGTCGGGCACCCGGTGTCCGAGCTCGAGCGCGTCACGGGGTCGCGGGTGGCGTTCATCGTCCGCTTCGGCACGGGCGTGCTGCCCCGGCCCGACACCGTGGTGCAGGCCGAGGACACGGTCTACGTCGCCGCCGTCTCGGGCACCGTCAGCGACGTCACGGCCGCCGCGGCCGCCGCACCCCAGGAGTCCTGACCATGCGCGTCGCCATCGCCGGGGCCGGGGCCGTCGGCCGCTCCATCGCCCTCGAGCTCCTCGACAACCGCCACCAGGTGATGCTCATCGAGCGCGAGCTCGCGAACATCGCGCCGGAGACGGTCGAGGCCGCCGAGTGGGTCCACGCCGACGCGTGCGAGCTCTCCACGCTCGAGGACGCCGACATCGAGAGCTGCGACGTCGTCATCGCCGCCACCGGCGACGACAAGGTCAACCTCGTCGTGTCGCTGCTGGCCAAGACCGAGTTCGCGGTGCGCCGCGTCGTCGCCCGCGTCAACGACCCGCGCAACGAGTGGCTCTTCGGCGACAACTGGGGCGTCGACGTCGCGGTGTCCACGCCGCGCCTGCTCGCCGCGCTCGTCGAGGAGGCCGTGGCCGTCGGCGACCTGGTGCGCCTGCTGACGTTCCGCCAGGGCCAGGCCAACCTCGTGGAGGTCACGCTGCCCGAGGACACGCCGCTGGCCGGGCGCCCCGTGCGCTCGGTGAAGC
This sequence comes from Pseudonocardia oceani, assembly GCF_019263585.2. Lineage (GTDB taxonomy): Bacteria > Actinomycetota > Actinomycetes > Mycobacteriales > Pseudonocardiaceae > Pseudonocardia > Pseudonocardia oceani. The sequence continues at coordinate 5,608,165 of NZ_JADQDF010000001.1, read as the reverse complement.
TGCCGACCGACTCCGCGCTCGTCGTGATCCTGCGCGGCGGCCGCGTGATCGTGCCCCAGGGCGACGACGCCCTCGAGCCGGGCGACGAGCTGCTCTTCGTGGCCACCACGGCCGTCGAGGAGGACATCCGCGCCGCGCTGGAGCGCTGACCACCGGAGCGCTGACCGCCCGGCTGCCGACCGATCAGGTCGCGGGGGTGCCCGTCGTGCGGTGGGCGCGGCGGACGGCCCAGATCGTGAACAGCAGCGCCAGGCCGGTGAGCGGGTAGCCCATGGCCAGGCGGGCGACGCCGAGCCAGGTCTCCTCGTTGGCGTCGTAGAGCAGGCCCTGCAGCACGACGCGCGAGGCGAACACGAGCGTCCAGAGCAGCGTGGCCCAGGTGTAGGCGCGGAGCAGGGCGGGGTTGCGCCGCCAGCCGTGCCCGTCGCCGTTGACGCCGTGCCACACCACGCCGGCCAGCGGCCAGCGCACCAGCACCGACACCAGGAACGCCAGCCCGAAGAACGCGCTGGTGATCAGGCCGGGTAGGTAGAAGCCTCGGGCCTCGCCGGTGCGGGAGGCGATGAACGCCGCCAGGCCGACGCCGAACAGCCCCGAGATCGCGGGCTGCAGCGGCTGCTTGCGCACGATCCGGTACACCGCCACGGCGACGCCGGCCACGAGCGCGGCGATGATCGCGGGCTGGAGGTCGGACAGGACGTTGGCGACGACGAACACGCCCACCGGGATGGTGGAGGCGATGACGCCGGACACACCGCCCATCTGGTCGAGCAGCGTCGGCGTCTCGCGCGCGGGCCGCTCCCCGTCGGGACCAGCCGTCACTGGGCCTGGCAGATCTCGTAGTACGGGTTGTAGAGCACCTTGCGCCCGTCGCGGACGGCGAGCCGCCCCCGCACGCGCATGGTGCGTCCGGGCTCGATGCCCGGGATGCGCCGCCTGCCCAGCCAGATCAAGGTGACCCCTTCGCTCCCGTCGAACAGCTCCGCCTCCAGGGACGCGTTCGCGTCCTGCGGGCAGAACTCCACGCTGCGGAGCCTACCGAGCACCTCGACCTCCTCGCCGCAGGCGCAGTCCGAGGCCCGCTGGGCACCGGACTTCTCGGCGTCGGAGGAGAGGTCGTCGGCGTCCAGGGTGTCGACGTCGCTGGTGAGACGCTTGAGCATCCGCTTGAACGCGCCACCGTCGGTGGTGCCCATCTCTCCCCCATCACATCCGGGCCCGCCGTCGGGCCCGCTACGGTCACCAATGTAACTCCCCGGAAACCTGCGTCGATGCCACCGGACGGGGCCGATCCCGTGATCCGAGCCGCGCGTGCCGCGCCGAGCGCCGAACGGCGGCCCGCCACGGCGGTCGTGCTGCCCGGGTCCGGTTCGGACGACGTGTTCGTGCGCTCGGCGTTCGCCGGTCCGCTGCGCGACGCCGGGATCGCGCTGGTCGCGCCCGCACCGCGGCGGGGCCGCGACGTCGTCGCCGGGTACCGGGCCGCGCTGGACGCCGCGCTCGACCGCACCGACGGCCCGCTGCTGGTCGGCGGCGTGTCGCTGGGGGCGCACGTGGCGGTGCGGTGGGCGGCGCGCACCGGTCTCGCGGAGGGTCGGGTGGCCGGGCTGCTGCTGGCGCTGCCCGCGTGGGGCGGCGACCCGGCGGACGCCCCGGCCGCGCTCGCCGCCCGGCTGACCGCGGCGCAGGTGCGCGGCGGCGGGCTCGCCGCGGCGGCGGGCGCGGCGCGGTCCGGCGCCCCGGCCTGGCTGGCCGACGAGCTCGCCCGGGCGTGGGCCGCGCACGGCGACGGGCTGGCCGACGCCCGCGACGCCGCGGCGGCCGAGCCCGGGCCCTCGCCCGCGGACCTGGAGGGGCTGGACGTGCCCGCCGGGCTGGTCGGGCTCACCGGCGACGCCGTGCACCCGCTGGCGGAGGCCCGGCGCTGGGCGGGCCTGCTCCCCCGCGCGGTGCTGGAGACCTCGACGCTCGACGCGTTCGGCGCCGACCCCGCCGTCCTGGGGCGGGCCGCGGTGTCGGGGTGGCGGCGGGCGCAGGGCCGGTAGCCCGGAGCCGGCCCGCGCCAGCGGGGCACGGGTCAGCGGGGGCGGGAGTGGCGGCCCGGGCCCGGGTCGTCGCTCCCGATGGTCCGGCCGCCGCGCGCCGACGGCGGCGCCCAGTCGGGGTCCGGTGGCACGTCGACGCTGCGGCGGCGGCGCGGACGGGCCGCCCCGCCCTCGTCGGCCGCGCTGCCGGTGACCCTCGGCAGGGGGTCGGTGACGCCGTCCTCGGGGGCGCGGCGGCGGCCCGACGGGCGCAGGTCGTCGGACCGGCGGGTGCTGTGCCCGCCGGACTCCCAGCGCGCCGGGGTCGGCTCGCCGGGCGGGGCCTCGGGCTCGTAGCGGGAGCGGCGGCGGCCGGGGCGCTCGCGGACGAGTGCGGCGAGGTCGAGGGTGGCCTCGACGGCCGGGCCGGTGCCGGTGTCCTCGGCGCGACGGCGTCGGCCGGTGCGGGGCACCTCGGGCGCAGCCCGACGGTCGCCGTACCCGTAGCGGTCCCCGTTCCGGTCCTCGCGGGGGCGGCCGTGGCGCGAGAGGTCCTCGTACGGATCCGCGAGGTACGGACCGGCACCGGGGTCGGCCGCGGGCGTCTCGGGCGGGAGCGCGGGCCACCACTGCGTGGCGGCGGGGTCGTCGGCCGACCGGGCGGGGGGCTCGGGGCGCAGGGCGTCGTGCCGTTGGGGGTCGGGCCGGACGGGGTCGGAACGGAACGGGTCCGGGCGGAGGGGGTCGGGACTCAGGGGATCAGGCCGCAGGGGGTCGTCGTGGCCCGGGGCGCCGACGTGGCCGCCGAGGAGGCCGGAGTCGTCGAAGCCCGGGTCGCGGGCGCCGCTGTAGCCGGCGGGGGGCGCGGAGAGGTCGTCGTGCAGCGGGGTGGCGGCGGCCCACGGGTCGGCGGCCGACCAGGGTTCGCTCGACGGACGGGCGCCCGACGGCTCCGGGTCGTGGCGCAGGGGCTCGTGGCGCAGGGGCCGGATCTCGGTTGGCGCGACGTCGGAGCCGCGGTCGTCGGGTCGGCCGTCGTACCGGTCCGCGGTGCGGTGGTCGGAGCCGGACCGGTCAGGGGCGGACCGGTCGAGGGCCGGCCACCACTCGGTCTCGGCGCTGTCGGCGACGGGGTACCGGTCGGCGGAGCGGTCGCCCGACGAGCCGAGGCCCAGCGCCGTGGTCGGGTCGGGTCCGAGGGCGTCGTCGGGCTGCCCGGCCGGAGCGGCCCAGAGCGGGACGGGCGTCTCCGACGGGCGGTCGCGCGGCCCGTCGCGCCGGGCGGCGGGCAGGGCCTGCGTCGGGTCGGCCGTGCTGCGGGCCGGCGTCGACCCGTACGAGGGGGAATCGTACGGCGGCGAGTCGTAGGGCGAGGGCTCGGGCTGCCGGGGCTGCGGCGACCACGCCTCGGTGTACCGCGTCTCCTCCGCCCACGACCCGCCCGACGACGGGCCGGCGCCGAGGGGATCGGAGCGGAAGGGGTCGGAGCCGAGGGGGTCGGGGCCGAGGGGGTCGGACGCCCCGGACCACGCCGCGGCGGCGGGCCGCACGGGCGGCGCCGGGTGGGCGGGCGGCGCGACCGGCGGCACCGACCGCGCCGCGGCCGGGCGGGCCACGGCGGGCCGCACGACCGTCGGGGCGTCGATGCGCCGCGGCACCACCGGCGCGGGTGCGCGGACCGGGACCGGAGCAGCACCGGGACGATCCCCACCGGGACGATCCCCACCGGGCGGCGGACCGGGCCGTCCAGGACCCACCGGAGGCAGGTGGGCGGGCGGGAGGTGGGCGGGGGGAACGGCGGGCCGGCACTGCGGAGCCCGCACCGGACCGGAGCCCGCACCCTCGGCGAGCGGGTCGTCGTAGCCCGGCGCGTCGTCGTGGTGCGGGAGCTCGTCGTGGCGGCGGGGCGGCGGCCCGGGCACCCCGAGCGCCGAGCCGTCGACGACGTCGACGTCGGCCAGCTCCTCGGGAACCGTCAGCGGCAGCACCGTGCGCACCGGGAACGGCGAGCGGCCACGGTCGACGACGGTGCCCTTGAGCATCTGCCGCAGCGCCGCGTCGAGGTCGCCGGCGTGCCGCTCGGGCCCGGTGGCGACGCCGTAGAGCATCCACCGCGCCCCGTCGACGCCCACGAACACCGACAGGGCGGCGCCGGTCTGCGCGTGCAGCTCGCGGCCCCAGTCGCCCTGGAAGGACCGCACGCGGGCCCCGCCCTCGCGCAGCGAGCTGTCGATCTCGGCCACCAGCTCGGCCCACAGGCCCGACGACTTCGGCGCCGCGAGCGCACTCACCGACAGCCGCCCGCCGGGCAGCGCGATGTGCACGGCCTGCAGCCGTCCGTCGGCCGTCGGCTCGACGGTGACCGAGCCCTCCGGCGGCACCGGCACGCGGATGGACCCGAAGTCGAGCAGCCCGGGGTCGACGACGGCGGGGTCGAGGTCCTCGGCGTCGAACGGGCCGAAGTCGCGCGAGGCGGCGAGGCGGCGGCGGATGGCCGCCGTGCCGAACGTGCCGGTGGCCGTGGAGCGGCGCCCGACGCGGGCGTCGGCCGTCACCGCGCACCCCCGAGGACCGCGTGCCCGCCGGTCGACCCGTGCCCGCCCGGGCCGCGCTCGGACTCCGGCAGCGCGTCGACCTCCACGAACCGCACCTGCTCCACCCGCTGCACGACCAGCTGCGCGATCCGGTCGCCGCGCACCAGGCGCACCTCGTCCTGCCCGAGGTTGACCAGGCAGACGCGGATCTCGCCGCGGTAGCCGGCATCGACCGTGCCGGGGGCGTTGACGATCGACAGCCCGGTCCGCGCGGCCAGCCCGGACCGGGGGTGCACGAACCCGGCGTACCCCTCGGGCAGCGCGACCGCGACCCCCGTGCCGACGAGCTCGCGACGCCCGGGGGCCAGCACGACGTCGGTGGTGCAGGCCAGATCGACGCCCGCGTCGCCGGGCCGCGCGTAGGCGGGCAGCGGCAGCGACGGGTCCAGCCGCACGACCTCGACGTCGAGCGGACGCGCGGCAGCCACGGCGGCGGCGCGCTCGTCGACCGGCGTCCCGACCTGCGCGCGCGGGGACGGCGCGGCGGGCGGTGCGGTGGACGGCGCCTGCTGGGGAGCATCGACGGGGCCGGACACGACGGCCGACGCTACCCTGAGGAATCGTGAACGAGCACGCACCGGCCACGGACCCTGCGACGTCCGGCACCTCCGGATTCGACGAGCGGTTGTCCGTGCCGTGGTGGTGGTACCTCCCGGCGATCGGCGTCGCGGTGCTCCTGGGCGCCGAGATCCACATGGGCTACCCGGGCATCCGGGCGTGGATCGGCTACGCCGCGCTGATCCCGCTGGCGGTCGCCGTGCTGGTCTGGCTGGGGCGGGTGCGCGTGCAGGTCCGCGACGGCGAGCTGCGGGCCGGCGGCGCCGCGCTGGCGCTGCGGCACGTGGGCCGCGTCGACGTGCTGCGCGACCGCGACGAGAAGCAGGTGGCGCTCGGTCCCGACCTCGACCCGACCGCCCACCTGCTGCACCGCGCGTGGGTGCGTCCGGTGGTGCGGGTGGAGGTCACCGACCCGGAAGACCCGACGCCGTACTGGGTGGTCAGCGTGCGCGACGCCGAGGGGCTGGTCCGGGCCCTGGGCCGCTGACTCCTGGGCCACGGGTCGCCGGCTCCGGGCCACTCGGTCCGGCTGCGCACACGAAGACGCCCCGGAACCTCGCGGGTCCGGGGCGTCGAAGTGGACGGTGCGTCAGGCCGCGCAGTCGCGGCAGACGAACTGGGGGCTGCTCTCGGCCAGGCGGCTGCGGTGGTGCACCAGGAAGCAGCTGGAGCAGGTGAACTCGTCGGCCTGCTTCGGGATCACCTTGACGGTGAGCTCCTCGCCGGACAGGTCGGCGCCCGGGAGCTCGAAGCTCTCGGCCGTGTCGGTCTCGTCCACGTCGACCACGGACGACTGAGCCTCGTTGCGACGGGCCTTCAGCTCGTCGAGCGAGTCCTCCGCCATGTCGTCGGTCTCGTTGCGCCGTGGAGCGTCGTAGTCGGTTGCCATCGTCCCACCCTCTGTGAACAGCAGTTCTTCGTCGTCGTGCCGCTGGACAACGTCACAGCAGCAGGGTTTGTGCCCGGGCCCGGAGTGACCCCGGTCTCACTCGCCGGAGGCTCCCCGCGCCTGTCCCGGGGCGCGAACCCTAACCCACCCGTCAAGCCCCTGCGAGGGTGCCCGTGACGGGCCCGGCCCGGCGGCGCGCCGCGGGCTAGGGTTCCGGTTCGTGACCGCGTCGACGCCCCCCGGATCCACCCCCGACGGCACCCCGTACGGCATCGTCCCCGGCGCCGATCCCGGCACCGTCGGGCCGTGGCTGGCCGAGCGTCTGGGCGATCCCCGGTGGGCGGAGTGCGCGCTGTCACCGATCGGCGGCGGCCGCTCCAACCTCACCTACCGCGTCGACAGCGCGGCGGGCGCGGTCGTGCTGCGCCGCCCGCCGGTCGGGCAGGTCGCGGCCACCGCGCACGACATGGGGCGCGAGCGGCGGGTCATCGCCGGCCTGGCCGGCACCGCGGTGCCCGTGCCGGCCGTGCTGGCGTGGTCCGAGGAGGGCCCGCCCGTCGACGCGCCGTGCTTCGTCATGGAGCTCGTCGACGGCGTGGTGCCGCTGGGCGAGCTGCCGGCGGGCTGGGCCGACACCGGGGCCGACCGCGCCCGCGCCGGAGCCGCGCTGGTCGACGTGCTGGTCGCGCTGCACGCCGTCGACCCCCACGAGGTCGGGCTCGGCGACTTCGGCCGTCCCGAGGGGTTCATGGCCCGTCAGGTCCGCCGCTGGGGCAAGCAGTGGGACGCGGCGCGCGAGTCGGGCGGGGCGGTCGAGGAGGGCACCGCCACCGCGCTCACGGGGCTGGGCGCGGCGCTGGCCGAGCGGGTCCCCGAGGCGCAGCGGCACACGATCGTCCACGGCGACTACCGCATCGACAACTGCCTCTTCGACACCGACGACCCCGGCCGCATCCGCGCGGTGCTCGACTGGGAGCTCTCGACCCTCGGCGACCCCCTCGCCGACCTGGGCCTGCTGCTCGTCTACTGGCACGAGGCCGACGACGAACCGGTGTGGCGGGCCGCGCAGCACCTGTCGAGCCCGACGCGCCTGCCCGGCTTCCCCACTCGCACCGAGATCGCCGCCGCCTACGCCCGCGGCTCGGGCCTCGACCTGGAGCAGCTGCCCTGGTACGTCGCCTTCGGCGCCTTCAAGCTCGCCGTGGTGCTGGCCGGGATCCTGGCCCGCGTGCACGCCGGGATGGTGCCGGCGTCGATGGCCGAGGGCCTCGACGACGCGGTCGACCCGCTCGTCGCGCTCGGCGAGCACGTGCTGGCCCACGGCCTCGGGCGGGGTGCCCGGTGACCGCGGTCCCCTACCGCCGCAGGCGGCGCACGCCGATCGTCGCGGTGGTGTCCGTGCTCGCCGTGATCGCGGTCGTCACCTGGACCGTCGTGCTGGTCGGCGCGTCCGGTCCGAGCGGCCCGCAGTCCTGCCCGACCCCGGTGGCCGGGGCATCGCCCGGCGTGACGCTGGAGGCCGGGGCGCTCGACGCCGTCGCGCCCGCGCCGCCCGCCGCCATCCCGGTGCGCGTGCTCAACGCCGGCGGCCAGCGCGGCCAGGCCAACCTCGTGGCCGCGCAGCTCGACGACCTGGGCTTCGGCACGGCGGGCCCGCCCGACAACGACCCCTTCTACCCCGACGGCGACATGGACTGCGTCGGGCAGGTCCGGTTCGGCCCCGCCGGTGAGGCCGCCGCGGGCACGCTCGCGCTGGTGCTGCCGTGCGCGGAGCTCATCCGCGACGAGCGCGCCGACGAGACCGTCGACGTCGCGGTGGGCACGGGCTTCGGCGACGTCAACCCGCCCCGCCCCGTCCGCGACGTGCTGGAGACGCTCGGCGCCCCCTCCCCCGCCGACGACGGCGAGGCCGGCGCGCCCGCCCCGCCGGACCCGGCGGCGCTCGCCGAGGCGCGCAGCACGACGCCCTGCTGACCGGTCACACCGAGGCGGCTCCGGCCTCCCGGGCCAGCTCCGCCAGCGCGTCCGCGACGCCCGGTGCGGCGGCGAGCAGGGCGTCGGCGCCGAGGCCGTCGTCGGGCGGTGCGAGCCCCGCGACGCCGGGCGTGCGCACGACCGCGCCCGCCTCCCGGGCGACGAGCGCCGCCGCGGCCCAGTCCCACCAGCTGCAGCCGTGCTCCAGGTAGCCGTCGGTCCAGCCGGCCGCGACCGCGCACAGGTCGAGAGCCGCCGAGCCGGTGCGCCGGACGTCGCGCACGCGGGGCAGCAGCGCCGCGACCATCCCCGCCTGCCGGGCCCGCCGCGTCCCGTCGTAGGCGAAGCCGGTGCCCAGCAGCGACAGCGCGGGGTCGGTGGCGCCCGACGCCGCGAGCGGCCGCCCGTCGCAGGTGGCGCCCAGGCCGAGCGCGGCGCTCCAGACCCGGCCGGAGTCGGGCTCCACGACCGCGCCCGCGAGCGTCTGCCCGGCGCGGGTGGCGGCCACCGAGATCGCGTACCAGGGCAGGCCGTAGAGGAAGTTGACCGTGCCGTCGATCGGGTCGACGACCCACACCACGCGCTCGGGGTCGACGCCCGCGCTGCCGCCGTGCTCCTCCCCCACCACGGCGTCGGCCGGACGCAGTGCGGCGAGGCGTTCGCGCACCAGCGTCTCGACCGCGGTGTCCGAAGCCGTCACGACGTCGGTCGGGGTGCTCTTGGTGGCGACCGAACCGGCCGCGCCACCGGATTCCCACGGCCTCGGGAGGCCGCGCAGGTGCTCGGCCGCCTCGGTGGCGATCCGCACCGCGACCAGGCGCAACGCCTCCTGGTCGACCGTCGGGGCAGGGCTGTCGGAGGGGGTGCTCACGACGTCATCCGATCACATCCGGAGGGTCCGGACACGCCTACGGGATGCGAGGCGCGAGCACTGCGGGCGCACGCAGTTACAATGGGTCCGCACCCCATCGCGGGACGCCCGCCTCCGGTACCTCCGGGGGGCGACGCGACGGGGTTCGTGACCACACAAGATTCTCGTCAGGCAGCCGGTGCATGCTTTTCTCCGGCTCACCACAGAGCGCACCGTAGTGAGAGGGCCTAGGTGGCAGCCGCAGATTCCGCAACCCGTACCGAGCCGACGGCCGACCAGGCCGCCGCTCCCGCCCCGGCACGTCGGGCACCTCGGGCGAAGACCGCACCGAAGCCGCGTGCCCCCCGCACCGGCACCAAGGCCGCCCCCGCGAAGAAGGCGGGCGACGAGCCCGCCGACCTCGACGGCGCGGACGTCGACGGCGTCGAGCTGGACGGAGCCCCCGAGGGCGCCGATCTGGAGGAGGTCGAGGTCGACCTCGACGACGCCGAGCTCGTTCCCGATGCGCCCGCCAAGAGCGTCCAGGTGCCCGGCAAGGCCACCGACGAGGACGAGGACGACGAGGACGACGAGGACGAGCCGGCCAACACCGGCGTCAACCGCCGCGGCCCCCGCGAGCGCTCCTCCACCCCTACGAAGTCGTCGGACTTCGTCTGGGACGAGGAGGAGTCCGAGGCTCTCCGCCAGGCCCGCAAGGACGCCGAGCTCACCGCCTCGGCCGACTCGGTCCGCGCGTACCTCAAGCAGATCGGCAAGGTCGCGCTGCTCAACGCGGAGGAGGAGGTCGAGCTCGCCAAGCGCATCGAGGCCGGCCTCTACGCCGCCGAGCGGCTGCGCCGCGCGATCGACGCCGGCGAGAAGGTCTCCCCGCAGCTGCGCCGCGACCTCCGCTGGATCGTCCGCGACGGCGAGCGCGCCAAGAACCACCTGCTGGAGGCCAACCTCCGCCTCGTGGTCTCCCTGGCCAAGCGCTACACCGGCCGCGGCATGGCGTTCCTGGACCTGATCCAGGAGGGCAACCTCGGTCTGATCCGCGCGGTCGAGAAGTTCGACTACACCAAGGGCTACAAGTTCTCGACCTACGCCACGTGGTGGATCCGGCAGGCCATCACCCGCGCGATGGCCGACCAGGCGCGCACCATCCGCATCCCGGTGCACATGGTCGAGGTCATCAACAAGCTGGGTCGCATCCAGCGCGAGCTGCTCCAGGACCTGGGCCGTGAGCCCACCCCGGAGGAGCTCGCCAAGGAGATGGACATCACCCCGGAGAAGGTGCTGGAGATCCAGCAGTACGCCCGGGAGCCCATCTCGCTCGACCAGACCATCGGCGACGAGGGCGACTCCCAGCTCGGCGACTTCATCGAGGACTCCGAGGCGGTCGTCGCCGTCGACGCGGTGAGCTTCACGCTGCTGCAGGACCAGCTCCAGTCGGTGCTGGCCACGCTGTCCGAGCGCGAGGCGGGCGTGGTGCGGCTGCGGTTCGGCCTCACCGACGGCCAGCCCCGCACGCTCGACGAGATCGGCCAGGTCTACGGGGTCACCCGTGAGCGGATCCGGCAGATCGAGTCGAAGACGATGTCGAAGCTGCGCCACCCGTCGCGGTCCCAGGTGCTGCGCGACTACCTGGACTAGGCACGTTCCCGACCACGGCCCCCGAGCTCCGGCTCGGGGGCCGTCGTCGTGTCAGCGGAACGCGTCCACGTGCGCGACGGCCCAGGCCGCGAACGTCGTGCCGGGCCGCCCGGCGAGCTCCTCGACGACCGGTGTCGCCTCCCGCGGGTGCTCCGCGAAGCCGCCGAGCACGGCGTCGACGTACCAGCCCGCGTCCGCGCCCATCACCGGCTCCAGCACCGCGACGGCCTCGTCGCGGGGCACCTCGACGAAATCGACCGGCTCCCCCAGAGCCGCGGCGATGTGCTCAACGAGCGCGGTCCGGCGGAGCGTCTCCGGGCCGGTGAGGGCGTGGGCCCGGTGCACGTGCGCCCCGGTCGTCGAGCAGCGCCGTCGCGGCCACCGAGGCGATGTCGTCCATGGCGACCGGCGCGCTCGCGGCGTGCGGCCACGGCTCGCGCACCGTCCGCGTCGGCCGGACCTGCGGGGCCCAGGTGAGCGCGTTCTCGAAGAAGTCGCCCGGCCACAGGTGCGTCCACGCGATCCCGGACGCCTCGACGGCCCGCGTCACGCTCCCCCACCAGCTCTCCGGCTCCCCGGACAGGTCGACGACGTGCCGCACGCCCGCGTCGCGCGCCGCGGCCAGCACCTCGTCGACGGTGTCGGGGGTCGGCGCGAGGTACATCCGGTCGACGCCGCGCAGCGCCGCGGGCAGCGTGTGCGGCCGGCGCAGCCAGCCCCGCGCGACCTCCACGCCCTCGGGCAGCGCGGCCCGCACCGGGTCGGTGGTGAGCGCGCCCAGGATCGTCATGGGGCCCGAGCGTAGGCGAGCGGCACTCCCGCTCGACCGGGTCGGGCGAGAGTGCCGTTCGCGCGCGGGCGCCTCGGCCGCACCCGGCCCGGTGGCCGTAGGCTCGGCGGGGACCGGCCCTCGGTGGCCGTGCAGGTCCGCGCCCGCCCCCGGACGGCGCGCACGAGAGCGAGGGGAGGGCGGGGCCCCGGTGCCGCAGCAGCAGGGCGCAGCGGCGGGATGGGTCGGGCACGTGCTGGCCGGCCACCGCATCGACGCGCTCGTCGGTGAGGGCGGGATGGGCGTGGTCTACCGCGCCACGCACCTCAACCTCCGGCGCACGGTCGCGCTCAAGGTTCTGTCCCCCGCGCTCGCCGCCGACCTCGAGTACCGCAGGCGGTTCGAGCGCGAGGCCACCATCGCCGCCAGCCTCGAGCACCCGGCCGTCGTCCCGATCTACGACGCCGGCCACGCCAACGGCGTGCTGTTCCTGTCGATGCGCTTCATCGAGGGCGACGACCTCGGCGCCGTGCTGCAGCGCGAGGGCCCGCTCGACGTCACCCGGCTGTGCGCGCTGCTCGGGCCGGTGGCCGACGCGCTGGACGCCGTGCACGAGGCCGGCCTGGTGCACCGCGACGTGAAGCCCGGCAACGTCCTCATCTCGCGGCCGGGGCGCTCGCGGTCGGGGCAGGTGTACCTGTGCGACTTCGGCATCGCGCGCGGGCGCACCGACCCGGGCAGCGACATCACCGCGGCCGGCCGCTACCTCGGGACCCTCCAGTACTCCTCGCCCGAGCAGATCCAGGGCAAGTGGATCGACGGCCGCTCCGACCAGTACGGGCTCGCGTGCCTGGTCCACCGCGGGCTCACCGGGCAGGTGCCCTACCCGCGCGACGACACCGCCGCCGTCATCTACGCCCACCTCGCCGCCGACCCGCCGCGCCCGAGCCTGCTGCGCCCCGACCTGCCCCCCGCCGTCGACGACGTGCTCGCCCGCGCCGCCGCGAAGGACCCGGCCCGGCGGTTCGACAGCTGCGCGGCGTTCGTCGCGGCGCTCGCGGCGGCGGCCACCGCCCCGCCGTCGCGCCCGCGGCCCTCCCCCGGCCCCCGCCGCCCGGCAGCGCCGGAGGTGCCGCCCGAGCCCGTGGCCCCGACGCGGCGCGCGCTGCGGCCCACGCGGCCGCTCCCGGTGCCGGTGCCGGGGGCCCCGCCCGAACCCGCGCAGCAGGCATCCGCGCAGCAGGCACCCGCGAAGCCAGAACCCGCGCAGGCGGAACCGGAGCAGCCGCCCGCCGCCGTCCCCGGGCCCCGGCACGCCGCGCCCGACCCCGTGCCGGTGGCGCCCGCCCCGGCCGCCGCGGCTCCCAAGCCCGTCGCCCCCGAGCCCGTCGAGCCCGAGCCCGTCGAGCCCGAGCCCGTCGAGCCCGAGCCCGTCGAGCCCGAGCCCGTCGAGCCCGAGCCCGTCGCCTCCGAGCCCGTCGTCCCCGCACCGCCTGCCGTCCCCGCCCCCGTCGACGTCCGCGCCGAGCGCGGCACCGACGACACCTCGGTCACCGTCACCTGGACGCCGGGCGACGACCGGGACGTCGAGTACAAGGTCAGCCGCCTGTGCCCCGACGGCCGGTGGCACGTCGTCGGCCGTACCCGGACCACGGGCCTCATCGACGGCGCACCGGCCGCCGATTCCGACGTCCCCGTCTACGCCGTCGTCGCGCGGGTCGGCAGCGAGGTGTCGGCGCAGGCGGTGTCCGAGGAGGTGGTCCCCGACGAGGCGCAGCAGGAGCAGCCGCAGCGGCCCGCGCCCGCTCCGTCGCCCGACGTGACCGACCCCGGCGGGATCCCCGCGGTCACCGATCTGGCCGTCTCCGCCCCCGGCACCCTCGTGCTCACCTGGCCCGACGGCGTCACCGAGGCGATGGTCGTGGTCCGCCGTGACCAGCCGCCGCTGTCCCCCGGCGACCCGGCCGCCACCACCTGGAAGATCACGAACATGCGCTACCAGCTCGACGGCGGGCTGCTGCTGCCCGCGTCGGTGCCGCGGCCCTGCCACGTCGCCGTGGCGTCGTGCCGCCGCGAGCGCGGCGCCCTCGTAGTGGCCCCCGGGTTCGGGCCGGGAGCGCGCGCCCGCGTCCCCGGCTGAAACCCGTTGCGGGCGGCCCTATCGTGGTTCCCGTGCAGCAGCTCTTCTTCCTCTGAGGGGCGGCCCCTCGGCGGCCCCACCCGGTTCCCCGGGTCCGGGCCCGGCCGAGCGCGTCCGCACCCGACCGCACACCCGGGCCCCGACCGACGGGCCCGTCCCCGGAGGAACCCCGTGCCCAGCACCGGCCTACCCAGCACCACCCTGCCCGCGCGCGCCCGCGCCCACCTCGGCGCGTCCGACGTCCACCTCGCCCGCGGCGGGCGACCTGTCCTGACCGGCGTCGACCTGGCCGTCTCCCCCGGCGACCGGCTCGCCGTCGTCGGGGAGAACGGCCGCGGCAAGACCACCCTGCTCGAGGTGCTGACCGGCGCCCTGGTGCCCGACCGCGGCACCGTGCGCCGCGTCGGCACCCTCGGCGCGGCCGCGCAGGAGATCCCCGCCGCCGGGCGGACGGTCGGCGACCTCGTCGACGTCGGGATGGCCGCGGTCCGCCGCGCCCTGCAGGAGCTCGACGAGGCCACCACCGCCCTCGCCGACGGCCTCCCCGACGCCGAGCAGCGCTACGCCGACGCGCTGACGGCCGCCGAGGCCCACGACGCCTGGGACGCCGACCGCCGCGTCGAGGTCTCCCTGGCCGCGCTCGGTGCCGCCACCGACCGGGAGCGCCCGCTCGCGACGCTGTCGGTCGGGCAGCGCCACCGCGTCCGGCTGGCCTGCCTGCTCGGTGCGGGCCACGACCTGCTGCTGCTCGACGAGCCCACCAACCACCTCGACGCCACCGGGCTCGACCACCTCACCGCGCGGCTGCGGACCCACCCCGGCGGGCTGGTGCTGGTCAGCCACGACCGCGCCCTGCTCGCCGACGTCGCCACCGCGGTGCTCGACCTCGACCCCGGCCGCGACGGCCGGCCCCGCACCCACGGCGGCGGCTGGGCCGGGTTCCGCGCCGGGCGCACCGCCGAGCGGGAGCGCTGGGAGGCCGAGCACCGCGACCAGGTCCGCCACGGCGAGCGCCTCGCACGCGACCTCACCGCCGCGCAGGACCGGCTGTCGACCGGGTGGCGGCCCGACAAGGGCACCGGCAGGCACACCCGGGCGACTCGGGCCCCGGCCCTGGTCCGCGCGGTGCACCGGCGGGCCGACGACCTCGCGGCGCACCGGGTCGCGGTGCCCGAGCCGCCGCTGCGGTTCGCCGCGCCCGACCTGCCGGCGCGGGAGGGCTGGGTGCTCAAGGCCGAGGACGTGACGCTGCCGGGCCGGCTCGCCGGGACGTGCACCGTGCTCCTCGGGTCGGGCGACCGGCTGGTGGTGACCGGCGCCAACGGCACGGGCAAGTCGAGCCTGCTCGCCGTGCTCGCCGGGACGCTCGCCCCGGCGTCGGGGCGGGTGCGCCACGGCGGGCGGGTCGGCCTGCTCGCGCAGGAGTCGCCGCCCCCGTCGCGGCGCCGGGCCGCCGACGTGCACCGCGCCGCCACCCGCGGCGAGGGGCCCTCGCTCGCCTCGCTGGGCCTGCTGTCCGCCCGCGACGCCGAGCAGCCGGTCGCGGAGCTGTCGGTGGGGCAGCAGCGGCGCCTCGACCTCGCGGTCGTGCTCGCCGCCCGCCCGCACGTCCTGCTGCTCGACGAACCGACCAACCACCTGTCCCCCGCGCTGATCGACGAGCTGACCGAGGCGCTGGGCGCCACGCGGGCGGCGGTCGTCGTCGCCACGCACGACCGGCAACTGCGGCGCGACACGGCCGACTGGCCCGTGCTGGAGCCGGCCCGGTAGCGCTACGGCGCGTCGGGGAGGGCAGCGTCACGCCGCGGGCACCCCGTCACCTGCGCGGCCCGGCACGCGAGCTCCCGCATCGCTGCGGGGAGCTCCGCCGGACCGCGCAGGGCCGCGGGGAAGTCGAGTCGGGTGAGCGTCGTGCCCGCGGGCGAGTCGACGCGCAGCGTCAGCCCGTAGCGGTCGACCCGCACCGGCGCGAGGGCGCGCACGTGCTCCAGCAGCGCCGGGTCCAGCAGGAACGCGAGGCGGGCCACGTCGTCGGGGTGGTCGTGGAGCAGGTGGGTGACGACCTCGTCGGAGTCGGCGGCGAGCGGGTCGGACTCCGCCGCGGCGGAGGCGGCCGGGTCGACGGACCGCCCGTCGAGGTCGAGCGCGGCGGGGTGGAACCGCAGCAGCGCCGACGCGTCGGGGCGCAGCACGACGTCGGGCCGGGCGGGGTGGGCGCGGAGCACGACCTCCAACGCCGCCTCGACGTCCTCGGCGAGCTCCAGCAGGCCCCGCGCCGCGAGCGCGTGCAGGACGCGGTCGGCGGCGGGCACGGGGCTGAGCAGGGCGGCGTCGACGGAGCACGGCCCGTGCTCGGGCGTTCCGGGCCGGCACAGGTCGTGCACCAGCGGGCCGTCGGCGGCGACGAGCAGCACCACCGACCCGTCGACGTCGACGCCGCGGACGGCGACGAGCTCCTCGGCGCCGCTCGTCCGCACGGCGAGCAGCGGGGCGTGTCCGAGCGCGGTGCGGGACAGCTCGGCCGGGCCGGGCCCGGACCGGGAGCGGGATCCGATCACCGCCACCTCCTTAGGGTTGCCTAACAATATCGGCCGGAACCCGGAAGGAGAAGTACTTGCCGCGATATTGAGGGTAGGCTAACCTCGTACTCGTTGCTTCGTGGTGGGAGCAGCGCGTCAGTTCGGGACATCTCGGGGCCCGGCCCATCCAGGCCGGGCCCTGAGGCGTTGCTGCACCCGGACACGCCCCGCCCTTCCCCCGAACAGGTCAACGGGCCGCGCCTATGCTGTGCGGACGCACCGACCGGAGGGGACCATGGATCCGGACACCCCGTTCGTCGCGGCGCAGCTGCGCCCCGCCCGCACGTTCGACGCCGCGTGCGCCACCGTCGTCGAGTACCTCTCCCGCGCCGTGCCGATGGGCATGTGGGCCGTCAGCCGGGTCGTCGACGGCCGCCAGATCATGCTCGCCCTCGACGCGCCCGCCTACGGGATGCCGCAGGGTACCGAGTTCCCGTACGCCACGTCGTTCTGCCGGACGATGGTCACCGGCGAGACCCCACGCATCGCGCCGGACGTCTCGCGCGTGCCGGAGTACGCACGGGCGGCCGGGATCGTCGCGCCGGACGTCGTCGTCGGCGCCTACGTGGGCACACCGATCGTCCGGCCGGACGGCGCCCTGTTCGGCACGGTCTGCGGCTACGACCCCGAGAGCAAGCCCGAGTCGCTGCACGAGATCCGCCCGCTGCTCGACCTGCTCTCCAGCATGCTCTCGGCCGTGCTGGAGGCCGACGAGCTGGCCACGGCCACCGCGCGCGAGCTGGAGCTCGCCCGGCGCGAGGCCGACACCGACGCCCTCACCGGCCTGCTCAACCGCCGCGGCTGGGACCGGTTCCTGTCCACCGAGGAGCTGCGCCACCGCCGCTTCGGCGACCCGGCGTGCGTCGTCGTCATGGACCTCGACCACCTCAAGACCGTCAACGACACCCGGGGTCACGACGCGGGCGACGACTACATCCGCCGGGCCGCCGCGGCGCTCGCCCGCTGCGTCCGCGGCGGCGACGTCCTGGCGCGCCTGGGCGGCGACGAGTTCGGGATGCTCGCCGTCGGGGCCACCGTCACGCAGACCGTGGAGCTGGTCGAGCGGATGGAGAGCGCGCTGGAGGCCGCCGGGGTGTCGGGGTCGTTCGGGCACGCGCCCTACAGCGTGGTCGCCGGGCTTCCCGGCGCCTGGCAGGCCGCCGATCAGGCGATGTACGAGCGCAAGCGGCTGCGGCGGGCCACCCGCGAGCCCGCGTGAGCGCACCGGACGCCCGGTTCACCCTGGCCAACGAACGCACCTTCCTGGCCTGGCTGCGCACGTCGCTCGCGCTCGTGGCGGGCGGGATCGCCGTGGTCGCGCTGGTGCCGGAGTTCGGGGTGGCGGGCGCGCGGCACGTCGTCGGCGTGGTGCTGGCCGCGCTGGGCGTCGCCGTCGCCGGCGGGGCGGTGCTGCGCTGGCACCGCGTGCAGGCCGCGATGGAGCGGGGCGACGACCTGCCGCCCACCCGCATGCCGCTGCTGCTGGGCTGCGCGCTGGCCGCGCTCGGGCTCGCGGTGGCGGTGGTGCTCGCCGTCGGCGGCGCGGGGTGACCGGTCCCCCGGCGCTGCAGGCCGAGCGCACCGCCCTGGCCTGGGAGCGCACCGCGCTGGCGGTGCTGGCGAGCGGGGTCCTGCTGGTGCTGCGCCACCTCGGCGCCCCCGGGTCGGGCGCGCTCGCGCTCGGCGTCCTCGGGCTGGTGCTCGCGCTGCTGGTGGCCGTGCTCGGCGCCCGGCGCTCGCGGCGGGTGCTCGCCGACCCGGGCGCCCCGGCGCGCACGGCGGTCCTCGTCGCCGGCGCGTCGGTCGTGCTGTTCGGGAGCGCCGTGCTGGTGGCGGTCGTGACCGGGGCGCTGCCGTGATCCCCCTGCCGTGACGAGCGAACGGCCCTCCCGCCCGGTCGAGCTGGGCGGAAGGGCCGTTCGTGCGAGGCGGAGTGGCGCTAGTGCACGACCGACTTCTCGACGCCCACCCCGGTGAGGGAGCGGACGGACATCTCGGAGACCTTGTCGGCGTTCGGGGTCTCCTTGCTCAGCACGGTGCCGAGGTAGCCGAGCAGGAACGACAGCGGGATCGAGACGATGCCCGGGTTGTCGAGCGGGAACCAGCTGAAGTCCACGCCCTGCAGCATCGACGCGCTGCGCCCCGTCGCGGGGTCGACGGGCTTGCCCGAGACGACCGGCGAGAAGACGATCAGCAGCACGGTGACGCCGAGGCCGCCGTAGATGCTCCACAGCGCGCCCTGGGTGTTGAAGCGCTTCCAGAACAGCGAGTAGAGGATCGTCGGCAGGTTCGCCGAGGCGGCGACCGCGAAGGCCAGCGCCACGAGGAACGCGATGTTCTGGCCGTTGGCGAGGATGCCGCCCAGGATCGCGACGATGCCGATGACGACCGCCGTGATGCGGGCGATCTTCACCTCCTCGTTCGGGTCGGTCAGCTCGCCCTTCTTGATCACGTTGGCGTAGATGTCGTGGGCGAACGACGCCGAGGCGGTGATCGTCAGACCCGCGACGACCGCGAGGATCGTGGCGAACGCGACCGCGGCGATGACGCCCAGGAGCACCGTGCCGCCGAGCTCGTAGGCCAGCAGCGGCGCCGCGGAGTTCGCGCCACCCGGGGCCGCGCGGATCTCCTCGGGGCCGACCAGCGCGCCCGCGCCGTAGCCCAGGACGAGGGTGAAGACGTAGAACAGGCCGATCAGCCAGATCGCCCAGACCACCGAACGGCGGGCCTCCTTGGCCGTGGGCACGGTGTAGAAGCGCATGAGGATGTGCGGCAGGCCGGCGGTGCCGAGCACGAGCGCGAGGCCCAGGGACAGGAAGTCGATCTGGGTGATCGCGGTCTTGCCGTACTGCTTGCCCGGGTTGAGCAGCGCCTCACCGGTCTCGCCGCCGGCGCGGACCGCGTCGGCCAGCACGGCGGAGAAGTTGAAGCCGTAGAGCGCGAGGACCCAGATCGTCATGATGCCGGCGCCCGCGATGAGCAGCACCGCCTTGATGATCTGCACCCAGGTCGTGCCGCGCATGCCGCCGATGAGGACGTAGGCGATCATGACCGCGCCGACGATCGCGATGACGACGCCCTGCATGAACTTGTCGGTCACGTTGAGCAGCAGCGCGACGAGGCCACCGGCACCCGCCATCTGCGCGAGCAGGTAGAAGAACGACACCGCGAGCGTCGACGTGGCCGCGGCGGCGCGGACGGGCCGCTGCCGCATCCGGAACGCCAGGACGTCGCCCATCGTGTACTTGCCGGTGTTGCGCAGGAGCTCGGCGACCAGCAGCAGCGCGACGAGCCAGGCCACCAGGAAGCCGATGGAGTAGAGGAAGCCGTCGTAGCCGTTCAGCGCGATGGCGCCGGCGATGCCCAGGAACGACGCGGCCGAGAGGTAGTCGCCGGAGATGGCGACGCCGTTCTGCGGGCCGGAGAAGCCGCCGCCCGCGGTGTAGAAGTCCGAGGCGCTCGATGTGGCCCGGCGGCTCACGTAGACGACGATCCCGAGCGTGATGACGACGAACAGCCCGAAGATCGTGATGTTGAGGACCGGGTTGCTGCCCTCGACGCCCTGGGCCAGAACGGTGGTGCTCACTTGTCGGCCCCCTGGATGCCCTCGCGGATGGAGCTCGACAGCGGGTCGAGCCGGCGGTCGGCGAACTTCACGTACCAGGCGGTGATCGCGAACGTCGACACGAACTGCAGCAGCCCGAGCAGCAGGCCGAGGTTGATGTTGCCCAGCACCTTGATGGACATGAAGCCCGACGCGTACGTCGCCAGCAGCACGTACAGCACGTACCAGCCCAGGAACAGGCCGGTGACCGGGAAGACGAAACCGCGCAGCCGGCGGCGGAGCTCCTGGAAGTCCGGCTCGGCCTCGATGGCCTGCCAGTCCCGGGTCCCCGTTGCCGGAACCGGATCCGGATCGGTGGTACTCACGGTGCCTCCTCGCACTCGCCCGCACACATGGGCGCCCAGGAAAGCGGTTCCCGCCCTAGCCCGGAAGTGGCGCACGACACAACACCCGCTCGGGCGACGAACGGTCGACGAACGGTTCACGTCGCCGTCCAGCGGTCACGCTCGGTCAGATCGCCGATCACGGTCCCAGGGCCGGGGCCGCGTCTCGTCGAGGTGCAGCCGCAGCATCGCGGCCGCGGCCCACGCCGGCGGGTGCCCGCGCAGCGACACCAGCACCATCGTCGTGAAGGCCAGCGGCACCGACCACAGCGCGGGCTGGCCGAGCAGGATCGAGGCGATGCCGTCGGGCGAGCCCAGCGTGAGGTCGACGCCGATCACGCCCGCCGACGCCACCAGCCCCACCACCATGCCGACGGCGGCGCCACGCGCGGTGAGCCCGGCCCACCAGATGCCCAGCACCAGCAGCGGGCAGAACGTCGAGGCGGCCACGGCGAAGGCCGACGTCACGAGCACCCCGACGTCGAGGTGCACCGCGGGCAGCGCCAGCGCGACGACGAGCGCGGCCGCGGCGAGCGAGGTCAGCCGCAGCCGCCGCAGGGTCGTGCCGGGCAGCAGGTCGTGCGAGACCGCGCCGGACAGCGCGAGCAGCAGCCCCAGCGACGTGGCGAGGAACGCGGCGAACGCGCCCGCCGTCAGCAGGGCGGTGAACAGGGTGCCCGCGAGCCCGCCGTCGACGCGGGCCGGCAGGGCGACGACGACGGTGTCGGTGCCGCCGGAGAGGTACAGCTCGGGCAGCAGCACCGCGCCGAGCACGCCGTAGACCGCCGGGAACAGGTAGAACGCGCTGAGCAGCGCCACGGTGATCGCCGCGGTGCGCCGCGCGCCGCGCCCGTCGGGGCTGGTGTGGAAGCGCACCAGGATGTGCGGCAGCCCCATCGTCCCGAGGACGGTGGCGACGAGGACCGACAGCGTCGCGAGCACCGGGTAGCCGGCGCCGCCCGGGTCGAGCAGCGGCCGCGACCAGCCCGAACCGCCCGGCGGCACCGCCCCGTCGACGTCGGGGACGTCCGATCCCGCGGCGAAGACCCAGACGCTGCCGCCCTCGACCTCGTAGCGGCCCGGGCCCAGCAGCTCGGGCGTGCGGCCGTCGATCGCGACCGTCGTCGGCTCGGTGACCGACAGCTCCGTGCCGAGGTGGAACTCGACGGGCGTGGTGGCGGCGAACGTCGTGAACTCCACCGGCGACAGCGCCGCGCTGCGGGTCTCGGCGCTCACGCTGAGCACCAGCCAGACCGCCGGGACGACGAACAGCACCATCTTCAGCCCGAACTGGAACGCCTGCACGTAGGTGGCCGCCCGCATCCCGCCGAGCGCGAGCGTGATGCTCACCGCCGCCCCCGCGACGACCACCCCGACCCAGTACGGCGTGCCCGCCACGACGGCGAGCACCTGCCCGGCCGCCTTGAACTGCGGCACCAGGTACAGCGTGGCGATCACCAGCACGACCACGGCCGACAGCCGCCGCAGCCCGGCCGAGCCCAGGCGGGCCTCGGCGAAGTCGGGGACGGTCAGCGCACCGGTGCGCCGCATCGGGGCAGCCACCAGCGCGAGCATCGCGAGGTAGCCCGCGGTGAAGCCGACCGGGTACCACAGCGCCCCGATCCCGTCCTTGACCACGAGCCCGGCGACGCCCAGGAACGACGCCGCCGACAGGTACTCCCCCGACACCGCGGCGGCGTTGAGCGCGGGCGAGATCCGCCGCGAGGCGACCAGGAAGTCCGACGTGCTGCGCATCGCGGCCACGCCGCGCGCGCCGATGAGCAGCGTGGCGAGGACGACCAGGACGATGCCCGCGGCGATCACCGGCGGCTCACCCGTCCTCGGCGTCCTCGGCGCGGCGCAGCTGCCACCCCGCGAGCAGGACCAGCACGGCGTAGGGCAGCACCGCGACCGCCAGCCACGACACCGGCACGCCGAACAGCCGCACGGCGTCCAGCTCCGGGAACGCGGCCAGCACCAGCGGCAGCCCGATGATCAGTCCGGCGAGCCCGGCGACCGCGGCCATGGCCCGGCGCAGCTGCTCGCGGTGCACCCGGCGCGCGCGCTCCATGTCGGGCCCCGCGAGGTGCGGCGGGTCGACGCGGGCCCCCGAGCGGCGGCGCGCGATCACCAGGCGGGTCTGCGGGCTGCTGACGGCGACGCGGCGCTGCTTGGTCACCGTCTGCTGCCGCGGGGGTCGAAGTCGCCGCGGGTGGCCGCCTCGAGCAGCAGCTCGCGCAGCTGCCGGGCGTGGCGGCGGCTCACCGGGACGTCGCCCGCGTCGGTGTGGGCGAGCAGGCCGCCGCTGACGTCGCTGCGCAGCTCGCGCACCGCGGGCACGGCGAGCAGGTAGCTGCGGTGCACCCGCACGAAGCCCGCCGGGGCCCAGTGCTCCTCCAGCCGGGAGATCGGGATGCGCACCAGGTGCCCACCGGTCGTCGTGTGCAGCCGGACGTAGTCGCCCTGCGCCTCGACGAACCGCACGTCGTCGCGCCGGACGAACCGGGTGCGGCCACCCAGCTCGACGGGCACCGCGGCCAGCGCGTCGACCGCCCCGACCGCCTCCGGGTCGGGCGCCGCCGCGGCGGTGAAGCGCCGGACGCGGTCGAGCGCGGCGGCGAGGCGCTCGGGCCCGACCGGCTTGAGCAGGTAGTCGACCGCCCCGATCCCGTACGCCGACGCCGCGTGCTCCTCGAACGCCGTGACGAACACGATCGCCGGCGGGTCGGTCATCCGGGCCAGCAGCGACGCCAGCTCCATGCCGTCCATCGCGGGCATCGAGACGTCGAGGAACACCACGTCGAAGCGGTCGGCCTGGATCCGGCGCAGCGCCTCGACCGGCCCCGGCGCCGTCGCGACCTCCTCGACCCCGGGCGACTCCAGCAGCAGCCGGCGCAGCTCCTCCAGGGCGGGGGCGACGTCGTCGACGGCGAGGACCCTCACGACGCCGCCACGCCCGGCTGGAACCGCGGCACGCGCAGCACCACCTTCGTCCCGGCGCCGTCGGCGGTCTCGACCACGAGCCCGTAGCCCGGCCCGAAGACGCGGCGGAGCCTGCGGTCGACGTTGACCAGCCCGAGGCTGCCCGGGTTGCCCCGCCCGGCCAGCACGGCGGCGGCGTAGGAGGGGTCCATGCCCGGCCCGTCGTCCTCGACGCTGATCACGCACTCGCCCCCCTGTGCCTCCCCGGTGACCTGCACCAGCCCGCCCGGCCCCAGCTCCACCCCGTGCCGCACCGCGTTCTCCACCAGCGGCTGCAGCGCCAGGTAGGGCAGCGCCACCGGCAGGATCTCCGGGGCGATGCGAACCTGAACGCGCAGCCGCTCCCCCAGCACCGCGCGGGCCAGCGCGAGGTAGGCCTCGATGGCGGCGAACTCCCCCGCGACCGTCGTGTAGTCGCCGCTGCGGGCCAGGCTGTGGCGGGTGTAGGCGGCGAAGTCGAGCATCAGCTCGCGCGCCCGCTCGGGGTCGGTGCGCACGAACGAGGCGATCACGGTGAGCGAGTTGTAGACGAAGTGCGGCGAGATCTCCGCACGCAGCGCTCTCAGCTCCGCGGCCTCCGCGATGCCGGCCGAGGCCTCCAGCCGCGCCCGCTCCAGCGACTCCCCCACCCACGCCGCGGCCTCGCGCACCTGCGTGGTGGACAGCCGGCCCTGCACGACGAGCACGCCCGTCAGCTCGTCGCGCGCGTGCACCGGCACGGCGACGAGGTCGGCGCGGCGGTGCCGGGAGTCGGTGCGCAGCACGCCCTCGACCACGGCCACCGCGGCGCGGGGGTCGGACGGTCGCCCGCCCCACACCACCTCGCCCTCGAGTCCGCCGAGGCCGACCGAGGCGACGTCGAGCAGGCGCCGCAGCTCGCGCGCCGCGACGACCGCACCAGGTCCGTCGAGCCCGCCGCGCAGCTCGGCCGCGATGCGCCGGCCCGCCGTGAGCGCGCCGACGGCCTCCGGCCCGGCACCCGTGCGCACGGGCCGCCGCAGCCGCCAGAGGCGGGGCACAGCGAGCATGTCCGCCTCTCCGTCGGGCCCGGACGTGTGACGGCGTGACTCTAACGCGCACGCGGTCACGGGGCTCCGGGCAGACGAAGACCCGGCCACCCCCGCGTACCGCGGGGCCGACCGGGTCTCCCGGAGCGGTGGAGCTAGTCCACGGCCACCCGGTCGTTCGCGTCGAGACCGAGCATCGCCAGCATCTCGGCGCAGTCGTCGACGTCGATCGCACGGCCCGCGACCACGCGCGCGGCACGCCGGTTCTGCAGGTCGTTGCTGGTCTCGTTGGCGGCCTGCGCGGCGGCGAAGCGGCCGCCCTCGTCGTTGGTGGTCGGGCTTCCGGTCCAGCTCACGCGGTGACTCCCTCGTGTTGCGTGCCGCCGGCCCCGATGGGGCCACGTGCACGTCGTGGGAGAACCGTACCCCGGGTTACTCCGGACGGGGTACCCATGCGGCCAGTCGCGGTGCCAGTGCGGTGAACAGCGCCGGATCGTGGACCATCGCCGTGTGGCTGCACGTCACCTCGACGTGCTCGGCGTCCGGGGCGAGGCAGGAGCGCCACCCGACGAGCCCGTCGCTGCGAGAGTAGAGGGCCACCACGGGCATCTCCAGCGGCGCGGTGAGCCCGGCCTCGGTGGCGGCGCGGCAGGTGCCGTCGACGCAGTCGCGCTCCAGGAGCCCGCGCAGCCCGAGGTCCGACAGCGCCATCAGCGCGCGGCACGCGACCGTGACGGCGCCGCGGGTGTCGAGCGGGTCGAGCACCGGCGTGCCCATCATGACCAGGCCGCGCACCAGGTCGGGGCGGCGCACGGCGACCAGGCGCCCGATCCAGCCACCGCGGCTGTGCCCGAGCAGCACCACCGGTCCGCCGGTCGCGGCGGCGTGCTCGGCGACGCGCTGCTCCAGTCGGTCGACGAGGTCGGCGCTGCAGCCCACGTTGATGCCCAGGCCGGCGCCGGCGGGCCGGTAGCCGCGCGAGGCGAGCCAGCCGCGCAGCACCGCCATCGAGGCGTCCGCCCCGCCGAACCCGGGCACGACGACGACGCCGACCCCGCGGCCGTCGACCGGGTCGGGCTCGGTCCACACCGGGTGCCGGCGCGCGCTTCGGCGCCCGACGCCCAGGACCGGGGCGAGCTCGCGCGCGACCAGGGCGAGGGACTCCTTCACTGCGGGCACCCCCCGATCAGACCTCGAACCGGTAGCCCATGCCCGCTTCTGTGATGAAGTGCTCGGGCCGCGACGGGTCGGCCTCCAGCTTGCGGCGCAGCTGCGCGAGGTAGACCCGCAGGTAGTTGGTCTCCTTCCCGTACCCCGGACCCCATACGGCGCGCAGCAGGTCGCGCTGCCCGACGAGCTTGCCGCGGTGGCGCACCAGCAGCTCGAGGATCCCCCACTCGGTCGGCGTCAGGTGCACCTCGGCACCGTCGCGGACGACCTTCTTCGCCGCGAGGTCGACGCGGAACCCCCCGGCGTCGACGACCGGCTCGCCGTCGACGGTCGCCGCCGCCGCCCGCCGCACCGACGCCCGCAGCCGCGCGAGCAGCTCGGCCATCCCGAACGGCTTGGTGACGTAGTCGTCGGCGCCGGCGTCCAGCGCCTGCACCTTGTCGGTCGACCCGTCGCGCGCCGAGAGCACGATGATCGGCACCGGTGTCCAGCCGCGCAGCCCGGCGATGACCTCGGTGCCGTCGAGGTCGGGCAGGCCCAGGTCGAGCACGACGACGTCGGGCGGCCCGTCGGTGGCCGCACGCAGGGCCCCGGCGCCGTCGGAGGCGGTGGTGACGTCGTAGCCGTGCGCGGTGAGGTTGATGCGCAGCGCGCGCAGGATCTGCGGGTCGTCGTCGACGACCAGGACGCGGGTCACGCGAGCGCCGCACGCGTGGGTCGTCGCGCCGCCGGCAGCGCGACGACCAGCGTGAGCCCGCCGCCGGGGGTGTCCTCCGCGGTGAGCGCGCCGCCCATCGCCTCGGTGAACCCGCGCGCGACGCTGAGCCCGAGGCCGACCCCGGCGGAGCGGCGGTCGCCACGGCCCTGGAAGGCGACGAACAGGTCCTCGCGCGCGGTGCCCGGCCCGAGGTCCACGATCCGCAGCTCGACGCGGTCGGCGTGGGTGCTGGCGCGCACGGCCACCGGGGCGCCGCGGGCGTGGCGCAGCGCGTTGTCGACGAGGTTGGCCACGACCCGCTCCAGCAGGCCGGCGTCGGCGGTGACGTCGGGCAGCGCCTCGTCGACCTCCACCTCCACCCGCGACGCCCCCTCCAGCCCGTCCAGCGCGCGCACCACGACCTCGTCGTACCCGACGGGCGCCAGCAGCGGGGCGACCGCGCCGGCGGCGAGGCGGGAGGAGTCGAGCAGGTTGTCGACGAGCGCGGTGAGCCGGTCGGCCGACTCCTCGACGGTGGCGGCCAGCTCGGCCCGGTCGACGGCCGAGAGCAGCAGGCGCTCGTCGCGCAGGCTCCCGGCGGCGGCCTTGATCGAGGTCAGGGGCGTGCGCAGGTCGTGACCGACGGCCGAGAGCAGCGCGCCGCGCATCTCGGTGGCCTCGGCGCGGCGGCGGGCGGCCGCGGCGTCGGCGGCGTCGCGCTGGCTGCGCAGGGCGAGCAGCGCCTGCCCGCCGACGGTCTCCAGCAGCCGCCGGTCGGCCGCGGGCAGCGCCCGCCCGTGCCCGACCAGGTGCAGTCCGGTCTCCACGGCGACGTCGACGTCCCACGAGCCGGGGTGCCCGTCCCCCGCGGGCGGCCCGACGCCCGCGACCCGTCGCCACTCCCCCGCCGCCTGCCCCCCCGCGTGCTCCAGCACCGCCACCGACGTCAGCCCGAACGCGTCGGACACCTTCTCCAGCAGGCGCGGCAGCGGGTCGGTGCGGGTGAGCACGGTGCGCGAGAACGACGCCAGCAGCGCCGCCTCGGTGCGCAGCCGCTCGGCCTGCTCGGTGCGCCGCGCGGCCCGGTCGACGACCAGCGCGACGAGGACGGCGACCACCACCATCGCCACGATCGTCACCGCGTTCTCCGGCTGCGCGATGGTCAGGCTGCCGGTGGGCGGGGTGAGGAAGAAGTTGAGCATCAGCCCGCCGGCGACCGCGGCGAGCACCGCCGGGCCCAGCCCGCCGACCAGCGCGACCACGACCGTCGCCAGGAAGAACAGGACGACGTCGGTGGAGAGGTCGACGAGGTCGAGCAGCAGCAGCCCGAGCACCGTGGCCAGCGCGGGCAGTACGAGCGCCAGCCCGAAGCCGACGCCCCCGCGCCGGCCGGGCACCCGCAGGCGCGGCCCCGGCGTCCGGAACCCGCGCCCGCCCGCCTCGGGATGGGTGACCATGTGGACGTCGATCGGGCCGGACTCCTGCACGACCCGCGTGCCGATCCCCTCGTCGAACGCGCGGGCCAGGCGCGATCGCCGCGACGTGCCGAGGACGAGCTGGGTGGCGTTGACGCCCCGGGCGAACTCGAGCAGCGACGCCGGCACCCCGCCGTCGCCGGAGCCGCCGACGACGCTGTGGAAGGAGGCGCCCACGTCGTCGGCCAGGGTGCGCAGCCGCGCCAGGGCGCCGACCGGGGCACCTGCGAGGCCGTCGCCGCGCAGCACGTGCACGCAGACCAGCTCGGCCGACCCGGCGCGCTGGGCGATCCGCGCGGCCCGGCGCAGCACCGTCTCGCTCTCCGGGCCGCCGGTGAGGGCGACGACGACGCGCTCGCGCGTCTCCCAGGTGTCGGTGACGCCGCGGTCGGTGCGGTGGCGCTGCAGCGCGACCTCGACCTGGTCGGCCACCCACAGCAGCGCCAGCTCACGCAGGGCGATGAGGTTGCCGGGCCGGAAGTAGTTCGACAGGGCCGCGTCGACCTTCTCCGCCGCGTACACGTTGCCGTGCGCCATGCGGCGGCGCAGCGCCTCCGGGGTGATGTCGACGAGCTCGATCTGCTCGGCCCGGCGCACCACCTCGTCGGGCACGGTCTCGCGCTGGCGGACCCCGGTGATGCGCTCGACGACGTCGCGGAGCGACTCCAGGTGCTGCACGTTGACCGTCGTGAGGACGTCGATGCCGGCGTCGAGCAGCGCGGCGACGTCCTGGCAGCGCCGCGCGTGGCGGGAGCCGGGGGCGTTGGTGTGGGCCAGCTCGTCGACGACGGCGACCTCGGGCCGGCGGGCCAGCACGGCGTCGACGTCCATCTCCTCCAGGACGGTGCCGCGGTGCACCATCCGGCGGCGCGGCACGACCTCGATGCCCTCCACCAGCTCCGCGGTGCGGGCGCGGCCGTGGGTCTCGACGAGCCCGATGACGACGTCGGTGCCGCGCTGGAGGCGCCGGTGGGCCTCGCCGAGCATCGCGAAGGTCTTGCCGACCCCCGGTGCCGCGCCGAGGTAGATCCGCAGCTCGCCGCGCTCACCCACGTGGACCATCCTCCTCTCCTGCTTCCGGTCCGGTGCAGGCTCCCGCCCCGTTGCAGGAAAGCCACGTTCCTGCCCTCAGAGGGCGGGAACGTGGCTTTCCTGACCCTCCCGGTCAGCCCCGCCGCGCCCCCGCCACCGCCAGGTTCAGCTCCGTCACATTCACCGCGGGCTCCCCGAGGAACCCCAGCGCCCGGCCGTGCGTGTGTTCGGCGACCAGGGCGCGCACCTCGTCCTCGGACAGCCCCGTCACCCGCGCCACCCGCGCCACCTGCAGGGCGGCGTAGGCGGGGCTGATGCCCGGGTCGATCCCCGAGGCCGAGCTGGACACCGCGTCCACCGGCACCGCGGCGACGTCGACGCCCTCGCGCGCCGCGACCGCCTCCCGCCGCGCCGCGACCGTTGCCACCAGCCCGTCGTCGAAGCCGCCGAGGTTGGCGCCCGCCGACGTCGACGGGTCGCCCGGGTCCAGGCCCAGGCCGTCCTGCGCCGTGGCCGAGGGCCGGGTGTGGAAGAAGGGGTCGGCGGCCGGGTCGGCGGCGACCGGGTCGATCCCGATCAGCGACGACCCGACGGCCGTGCCGTCCGCGGAGCGCAGGATCGAGCCCTCCGCGGGCCCCGACAGCCCCGGCAGGCGCGAGACCAGCCAGATCCCCAGCGGGTAGACGAGCCCGAGCAGCAGGGTCAGGACGAGCAGCACGCGGACGGCGGCCGCGGACTGGCGGGCGATGGTGGTGAGCATCAGATCCCCGGGACGAGGCGGACGAGCAGGTCGATGAGGAAGATCCCGGCGAACGGCGTGACGACGCCGCCCAGCCCGTAGATCAACAGGTTGCGGCGCAACAGGTCCACCGCACCGGTGGGGCGGTAGCGCACGCCGGTCAGCGCCAGCGGGATCAGCGCGACGATGACCAGCGCGTTGAAGATCACCGCCGACAGGATCGCCGACTGCGGTGTGGCCAGCGCCATGACGTCGAGCCGGTCGAGCTGCGGGTACAGCGCCGCGAACATGGCCGGCAGGATCGCGAAGTACTTGGCGAGGTCGTTGGCCACCGAGAACGTCGTGAGCGCGCCGCGGGTGATGAGCAGCTGCTTGCCGATCTCGACGATCTCGATGAGCTTCGTCGGGTCCGAGTCGAGGTCGACCATGTTGCCGGCCTCCTTGGCCGCGGCCGTTCCCGTGTTCATGGCGACGCCGACGTCGGCCTGCGCGAGCGCGGGCGCGTCGTTCGTGCCGTCGCCGGTCATCGCGACCAGCCGCCCGCCCTCCTGCTCCTTCCGGATCAGCGCCATCTTGTCCTCGGGCGTGGCCTCGGACAGCACGTCGTCGACGCCCGCCTCCCGCGCGATGGCCGCCGCGGTGAGCGCGTTGTCGCCGGTGACCATCACCGTGCGGATGCCCATCGCGCGCATCGCCTCGAACCGCGCGCGCATGCCGGGCTTGACGACGTCGGAGAGCCGCACGACGCCCAGCACCCGGCCGCCGTCCGTGACGACCAGCGGCGTCGCGCCCTCGCCTGCGATCCGGTCGACGACCTCCCGCGCCTGCGCCGACGGAGCGTCGACCCGCGCCAGCACCGCCGACGCCGCGCCCTTGCGGATCTCCCGGCCACCGGCGTCGACGCCCGACATCCGGGTCTGCGCGGTGAACGGGACGAACCGCAGCACGGCCTCCTGCGCCGTCGCCTCGGCGGGCAGACCGTGCTCGGCCGCGCACAGCGCGACGATCGAGCGGCCCTCGGGTGTCGTGTCGGCCAGGCTGGAGAGCCGGGCCGCGGCGGCGAGCTCCGCGGGCGGCGTCCCGTCGACGGGCACGAGCTCGGTCGCCCGGCGGCTGCCGAAGGTGATCGTGCCGGTCTTGTCGAGCAGCAGCGTGTCGACGTCGCCCGCGGCCTCCACAGCCCGCCCGGACGTCGCCAGCACGTTGCGCTGCACGAGCCGGTCCATCCCGGCGATCCCGATGGCGGAGAGCAGCGCGCCGATCGTCGTCGGGATCAGGCACACCAGCAGCGCGGTCAGCACGACGAGCGACTGCTCCCGCCCCGAGTACGCCGACATCGGCTGCAGCGCGACGACGGCCAGCAGGAACACGATCGTCAACGCGGACAGCAGGATCGTCAGCGCGATCTCGTTGGGCGTCCTCTGCCGCTGCGCGCCCTCGACCAGCGCGATCATCCGGTCGACGAACGACTCCCCCGGCCGCGTCGTGACCTCCACGACGATCCGGTCCGAGAGCACGGTCGTGCCGGCGGTGACCGACGAGCGGTCGCCCCCGGACTCGCGCACGACCGGCGCGGACTCCCCGGTGATCGCCGACTCGTCGACGGTGGCGATGCCCTCGACGACATCGCCGTCACCGGGCACGAGCTCCCCCGCCTCGACGACGACCCGGTCGCCGATCGTGAGCTGTGTGCCGGGCACCCGCTCCTCGGTGCCGTCGGCCCGCAGCCGCCGCGCGACCGACCCGGTCTTCGTGCGCCGCAGCGCCTCGGCCTGCGCCTTGCCACGGCCCTCCGCCACGGCCTCGGCCAGGTTCGCGAACAGCACGGTGAACCACAGCCACACCGCGATGAGGACGGAGAAGACGCTCGGGTCGAGCACCGTCAGGACGGTGACCAGCACCGACCCGACCCAGACGACGAACATGACGGGGTTGCGCAGCTGCGCGCGCGGGTCGAGCCTGCGCAGCGCCCCGGGCAGGGCGGCCGCGAGCTGCGACGGGGAGAACGCACCCGCCGCGACCGGCGCCTGCTCCCGCCGGTCCTGCACGGGGGGTCCGGGTGTCACGAGTCCAGCGGTCACAGCAGTGCCTCCGCGAACGGTCCCAGCGCGAGGGCCGGGAAGAAGGTGAGGGCGGCGACGAGGACGACGGTGCCGCCCAGGAGGACGCCGAACAGGGGGCCGGAGGTGGGCAGGCTGCCTGCACCCGGCTCGGAGCGGCGCTGTGTGGCCAGCGACCCGGCCAGGGCGAGCGCCGCGAGGATCGGCACGAACCGGCCGACGAGCATGGCGATCCCGAGCGAGGCCTGGAACCAGCCGCTGGTGGCGGTCAGCCCGGCGAACGCGCTGCCGTTGTTGTTGCCCGCGCTGGCGTAGGCGTAGAGCACCTCCGACAGCCCGTGCGGGCCCGAGTTGGCCAGCACCGCGTCGATCTCCGCGGGCTGGGCGAGCGCCGCGCCGGTGCCGAGCAGCACCACCGTCGGCATCGCCAGGATCGCGACGGCCGCGGCCGTGATCTGCACGCGCCCGAGCTTCTTGCCCAGGTACTCCGGCGTGCGCCCGACCATCAGCCCGGCCAGGAACACCGCGATCACGGCGAGCACGAGGATTCCGTAGAGCCCGGCGCCGACCCCTCCCGGCGCGACCTCCCCGAACAGGATGTTGAGCAGCGTCATCCCGCCGCCGAGGCCGGTGAACCCGTCGTGCAGGCTGTTGACCGCGCCCGTCGACGTGCCGGTGGTGGAGATCGCGAACAGCACCGACCCCGGGATGCCGAAGCGGGTCTCCTTGCCCTCCATCGCCCCGCCGGCCAGCAGGTGCGCCGGCCCGTTGGGGAACCTCTCGGCCACCCAGGCCACCGCGAGCAGCAGCCCCCACAGCCCGGCCATCACGGTGACGAGCAGCCGGCCCTGGCGGACGTCGCCGACCATCGTCCCGAACGTGCGCGTCAGGCACACCGGGATCACGAGCAGCAGGAGGACCTCGACGAGGTTCGTCAGGCCGTCGGGGTTCTCGAAGGGGTGCGCGGAGTTGGCGTTGAAGACACCGCCGCCGTTGGTGCCCAGCAGCTTCACGGCCTCCTGGCTCGCCGCGGGAGCCAGCGCGATGGTGCTCGTCGCGCCGTCGACACCGGTGACGTCGACGCCCGCGCGCAGCGACATCGTCACGCCCATCGCGAGCAGCACCAGCGCCGCGACCACCGACACCGGCATCAGGATCCGCACCACGCCGCGGGTCAGGTCGACCCACAGGTTGCCGATGCGCCCGTCACCGCCGCTGCGGGCGAACCCGCGCACCAGCGCGACCGCCACGGCCATCCCGACCGCCGCCGACACGACGTTCTGCACCGTCAGCCCGGCCATCTGCACGAGGTGGCCCATGGCGGTCTCGGGCACGTAGGACTGCCAGTTCGTGTTGGTCACGAACGACACCGCGGTGTTGAACGCGATCCCCGGCTCCACCGCGCCGCGCCCCAGGCTCAGCGGGAGCAGACCCTGCAGGCGCTGCAGCAGGTAGAGGAACAGGACCGAGACGAACGAGAAGGCGAGCAGCGCGGCGGCGTAGACCGGCCAGCGCTGCTCGGAGTCCGGGTCGACCCGGACCACGCGGTAGAACGCCCGCTCCACCCGCCAGTGCCGCCCGCTGCCGTGGACCCCGCTGCCGTAGACCCGGGCCATGTAGTCGCCGAACGGGACGTGCACGACCGCGAGCAGCACCAGCAGCGCACCGACCTGCAGGAGCCCGGCCACCGTCGTCGTCATCAGAACCGCTCCGGGCGGACCATCGCCACGAACAGGTACGCGAGCAGCGCCAGCGCCAGCACGGCCCCGACGGCGTTCGTGGCACTCACAGCCGCTCCAGCCCGCGCAGGGCCGTCGCGAGCACCAGGAACCCGCCGACGACCAGCAGCACGTACGCGACGTCCGCCATCGCTCCCACCCCTCCACCCCACCGGCCGTTCCGGTGGACGGGCCGAGCCTGCGCCGGCCCGGGGAACCGCGGGGCCGCCGCTACGGGTGCTTGACGGGCCGGAGCCCGGAGTTGACGCGATCTTGACGCGGGGGTGACGGCGGGCACCCGCCGCCCGCGAAGCCGGCCGCGTCGCCGCCGCAACGGCGCCGGCACGGGCGCGGGCCGATCAGCCCCGCACCCCCACCACCCGCCCCACCGGCGGCTCCGGAACCGCGTCGGGGTGCAGCGCCCAGGCCAGCGCCTCGATCCCGTCGACGAGCCGGGGGCCGGCGCGGACGACGTAGGCGGCGGAGTCGATCGCCACCACCGGCACCGCGGGGAGCAGGTCGCGGACCTGCCCGGCCTGCGCGACGGCGTCCTCGAGGCCGTAGCCGCACGGCGCGACCACCACGAGGTCGGGGGCGTGCGCGGCGAGCGACTCCCAGGTCGCGGTGGTGCTGCGCCCGGCGTCGGCACCGCCGACCGGCTCGCCCCCGGCCCGGCGCACGAGTTCGGGCACCCAATGCCCGGCCAGGAACGGGGGGTCGGTCCACTCCAGCACCAGCACGCGGGGGCGCGCCCGCCCCGCCACCGCGTCCGCGACGGCCGCCAGCCGCTCCCGCAGCTCCCCCACCAGCGCGTCCGCCCGTGCGGACGCGCCACCGCGGTGCCCGACCTCGCTGATCGAGGCCAGCACGTCGTCGACGGAGTGCGGGTCGATCGACAGGACCTCGGCGTCGGAGCCGAGCAGGGCCAGCGCGTCGGCGACCGAGCCCGCGGGCAGCGCGCAGACCCGGCACAGGTCCTGGGTGAGGATCAGGTCGGGCGCGAGCCGGCCCAGCGCGGCCGCGTCGACCTCGTACATCGGCAGCCCCGCCGCCATCCGCTCGCGCACCGCCGCGTCGATCTCGCCGGGGGTGAGCCCGGCGGCCAGCGGGGTGTCGACGACGACGGGCACGCGGTCGCGGATCCCGGCCGGGTGGTCGCACTCGAACGTGACCGCCACCAGGTCGTCGACGAGGCCCACGGCCGCGGCGATCTCGGTGGCGGCGGGCAGCAGCGACGCGATCCGCACGTCAGTACCCCGGCTCGCAGGCCACCTGCCCGCGCCGGACGGCGGCGACGAGCGCGGCGTGGTCGGCCTCGGTCTGGTCGGCGTAGCGGCGGGCGAACGTGCTCAGCGCGCGGTCGAGGTTGTCGCCGCGTCCGACGTAGCCCGCGATCATCGACGCCCCGCTGGTGCGCGCGTGGCCCTTGGCGAGCAGGTGCCCGACCACCCCGGCGTAGTCGACGAGCGCGGCCGGCCGGATGCCCTCGAGGTCGATCGAGCCCTTCATGTCGCGGAACTGGCGCACGTAGAACTGGAGGTCGCCGACGCCGGCCCAGCCCAGCAGCGGGTCGCTCACGGTCTGCAGCGCCTGCTGGTACTCCACGACGCGCTGGCCCTGGTGGGCGTGCAGTGCGGAGTCGCCGTGCACGTGCCGGGCCAGGACCGAGCGCCGCGCCTGCTTGAGCTGCAGGAACACGACGTCGTCGGGCGCAGAGCCCTCCAGCAGCGCCACGTAGGCGCGCAGCCCTACGCTCCCGACGCCGACCACCTTGTGCCCGACGTCGAGCAGCGTGTAGCCGCCCAGCACGCGCCGCCAGTGCGGGGCGAGGGTCTGCAGGTAGTCGTCCAGCGCCTCCGCGACGAGGTCGGCCTCGCTGCCGGGCAGCCGCGTGATCAGCGGCGGCTCCTCGACCAGGCGCCGCGTCCCGTTGAACTCCTCGGTGAACCGGGGCAGCGCGCGGTCACCGGTGCGCCGCCGCGCCCGCCGCGCGGCCCGGACCACCTCGGTCCGCAGCGCGCGCGGGCTCTCCTCGGCGAGCCGGTCGACGTCGAGGCGCTCGTAGGAGCGCGAGAGCAGCGGCTTCTCCGACAGGTACCGCACCTCGTCGCGGTAGGCCGACACGCAGGTGCGGACGGCCTCGTCGCACTGCTCCTCCGACGCCTTCCCGTGCCGCCCGGCCACCCACGTGCTCGCGACGAGCCGGCGCAGGTCCCACTCCCACGCGCCGGGGTGGGCCTCGTCGAAGTCGTTGAGGTCGATGACGAGGTCGCGCTCGGGCGAGGCGTAGAAGCCGAAGTTGCCCAGGTGGGCGTCCCCGCAGACGACGGGGGTGATGCCGGTGCGCGGCAGCGAGGCCACGTCCGTCGCCATGACGACGGCGGTGCCGCGCAGGAAGCCGTACGGGGAGGCGGTCATCCGGCCGACGCGGATCGGCACGAGCGACTCGACGCGCCCGACGTGGGACTCCGCGATCTGCGCGACGGGATCGGGGCGGCCGGGCAGCGCCGCCCAGTCGGCGAGCGACGAGCGCGGCACCCGCTTGCGCAGGGCCCGGCCCATCGCGTGGCGCTCGGACCGCTCGACGGGACGGGCCCGCAGCGAGGCGTACGCGGTGCCGTCGGCGTCGGCGAGGACGGTGTGGCCGGGAGCGCTCGTCACCCGCGCAGGCTACGCGGGGCGGGCGCCGCCCGAAGTGCTCAGAGCCCGAGGACGACGAGGCCGATGAGGAACAGGGTGACGGTCAGGGCGAACAGCACGCCGACGACGCGGTCGACGGCGGGGACGGCCATGAGGTGCGGGCCGGGGGCGACGACGCGGCCGGGGGCCGTCGACGAGGTGATCACGGTCATGCCCGGGGTATCGCTGCGCGGGACGGATCGGTTAGCCGCGTTCCCGCACGTCATCCCTTCCGGTCGGGTTCGCCGTGGGGTGTAACGCCGCGGGTCCGCCGGTCAGGTGCCCGTAGTTGCCGGGGCGCAGGCGCATGGCGTGCAGCACGACCGGCGGGTCGCCCGGCGCCACGACCACCTCGACCAGGTCGCGCCGGTCGGTGACCCCGATGTGGAGCACGACCTCGCCGTGCGGGGAGGGCTGGCGCACCGAGCGCAGCGGGGCGTCGAGGACGCGGCGGACCTCGTCGGCGGTGAGCCCGTGCTTGCGGGCGCTGCGCGTCAGTCGCACGCCGCCATCGTAGGAGATCACCCCGTCGTGATCCGACCCTCACAGCCGGTGAAGAAGCGTCCCGGTTGCACCGAACAGATCACAGGATGTGCCACGAACGGCCGCAGGAACCGTACCGTTCGCGACATGGCGTGGTGGAACCGCAAGGACGACCGGCGCTCCGACGCGCCCCGGCACGGCACGCGCGCGGAGCGCGTCGAGGCGCTCGCGGAGCGCAACGCGGAGGCCGCGGCCCGGCTCGCCGACGGGCAGCCCGACGAGGCGGTACGCCTGCTGACGTCCACCGTCGTCGCCTGCCGGGCCCTGCTCGGCGACGACCACCCCGACACGCTCGTCGCGGAGGGCAACCTCGCCGTCGCCACCGCGGCCGCCGAGCGGCCCGGCGAGGGGGTCGAGCTCCTGCTCTCCGTCGTCGACGCCCGCGTGCGCGTCCTGGGCCCCGACGACGCCCGCACGCTCGACGCCCGCGACGCCCTGGCCACCGCCTACCGCCTCGATGGCCGCCACGCCGAGGCCGTCGACCTGGCCTCCCGCGTGGCCGACGCCCGCCGCCGCGACCTCGGTCCCGCCGACCTCGCCACGATCGCCGCCCGCACCGGCCTCGCGCTGGCCCAGGCCGCCGCCGGGCAGCCCGCCGCGGCCGTCACCGTCCTGGAGTCGGCCCTGCGCGACACCGAGTTCGCCCACGGCGCCCGCCACCTGCACACGATCACCGTCCGCGCGGCCCTGGCCGGCTGCCTCGCCGCGCTCGGGCGCGAGCGGGAGGCCGCCGCGGCGCTGGAGCGGGCGCTGGCCGACTGCACCGACCTGCTCGGCCCCGACCACCCCGACACCCGCGCGCTGCGCGCCGACCTCGCCGACCTCGGCTCGCCGCAGGGCCTGCGCCTGACTGCCTGACGCCGTCGACCGGGAGAGCCTCGACCGGGTACGCCGGCTCAGGCCCCGCGCAGCGCCGCCAGCACCTCCGCCTCGACCGCCGCGAAAGCGGGCGACAGCACCGCCTCCGTCGCCCGCGGGCGCGGCAGGTCGACGGTGACCTCGCGGCGCACCCGCGTGGGCCGCGGCCCGAGCACCACGACCCGGTCGGAGAGCCGCACGGCCTCGCGGATGTCGTGGGTGACGAGCAGGACGGTCCAGCCGAAGCCGGCGCGCACGTCGTCGAGCCAGGCCTGCAGGTCGGCGCGGGTGAGCGAGTCGAGCGCGCCGAAGGGCTCGTCGAGCAGCAGCACCGCCCGGTCCTGCACGACGGTCCGCAGCAGCGCGGCGCGCTGGCGCATCCCGCCCGACAGCTCCGCGGGCCGGGCCCGCTCGAACCCGGCGAGGCCGAACGGGCCGAACAGCTCCCCCGCCCGCCGCCGGGCCTCGCGACGCGGCACGCCGGCGACCTCCAGCCCGAGCGCGGTGTTGTCGAGCACCGTGCGCCACGGGAACAGCAGATCCTGCTGGGGCATGTAGGCGAAGGGGTCGACGCGGCCGGTCGCGTCCTCCCCGTCGACGACGACCCGCCCGGCGTCGGGCCGGCGCAGGCCCGCGATCACGTCGAACAGCGTCGACTTGCCGCAGCCGCTGGGCCCGACCAGCGACACGAACTCCCCCGGCGCCACGTCGAACGCGACGCCGTCGAGGACGGGCAGGTCGCCGAACGCCAGGTGGACGTGGTCGACGATCAGCTTCGACTCAGACATCCCGGCTCCCGCCGTCGCGGCTCCACGGGGCCACCAGCCGCTGCACGAGGAACGTCAGCGCGAACAGCGCCACCGACAGCAGCGCCGTCACGACGACGGCGGCGAGCACCAGGTCGGTGCGGAACGAGTTCTTCTGCACGCTCATGAAGATCCCGAGCCCGGCCGTCGCGCCGACGTACTCGGCGAAGATCGCCCCGGTCACGGCGTAGGTGATGCCGATGCGCAGGGCCGTGAAGAACGAGGGCATGGCGCCGGGCAGCCGGACGTGGCGGAACTGCGCCCAGCGCGAGGCGCCCATGCTGCGCAGCAGGCTGGTGGCCTGCCGCGGCGTCGACGCGAACCCCTCGATCAGCCCCACCGCCATCGGGAAGAACGTCACCAGCGCGATGACGACGACCTTGGGAGCCAGCCCGAACCCCAGCCAGATGATCAGCAGCGGCGCGATCGCGATGATCGGCAGCGTCTGGGACGCCACCAGCAGCGGGGTCAGCGCGCGGCGCAGCCACGGGGAGAAGTCGACGGCGACGGCGAGCGCCCAGGCCAGCGCGAGCGACACCGTGAACCCCACGGCCGTGGCCTGCAGCGTCGGCACCGTGTTCTCCCAGATCGGCCCGCGGTGGGCCCAGCCCTGCTCCACCACCCGCAGCGGCGAGGGCAGCACCTGCGGCCGCACGCCCGAGGCGTCGACGCCGATCTGCCAGGCCGCGAGCCCGAGCGCGACGAGCAGCAGCGCGGGCCACACCATCCCCCGACCCCCGCGAGCCGGGGTCTCGTGGCGAGCGAGTCGGGTCGTCACGAGTCGGGTCGTCACGGCGCCAGGTACTCGTTGGTGAACCACGTCGCGAAGTCCGGGCGCTCGGTCACCGGCCCCCCGTCCGGCCCCGTCAGCGACCCGGAGTCGACGACGAACCCGGAGTAGCCGCTCCAGCGCTCCAGCGTCTGCGGCCCCACCGCGCCCGACTCGTCGCGCAGGTACTCCGCCGCCAGCACGTCCTGGCTGCGCGTCACGAGCTCGGGCTCGGCGAAGACACCGGGGTTGGCGTCCATGAGCAGCTGCGCGGCGCGCGCGGGGTCGTCGGCGCCGAGCCGGTAGCCGCGCTGGGCGGCCTGCACGAACGCGCGGGCCTCGTCGGGGTGCTCCGCGAGCCAGGGCGAGTTGCCGATGAGCAGCACGCTGTAGGCGTCGGGGAAGCCGTAGTCGGTGTAGGCGAAGGTCTTGAGCGGCTCGCCGCGCAGTTCCGCCTCGATGCCCTCCCAGGCGACGAACGGCTCGGTGAAGTCGACGTCGCCGGCGTACAGGGCCTCGTAGGCCGACGTCCCCAGCACGACGGTCTCGAAGTCGCCCGTCCCGCCCGCGCCGCGGATCACGGCCTGCATCTTCGGCGTCTCGCCCGGGCCGCCGAAGCCGCCGTAGACGGATCCGTCGAGGTCGGCGGGGCTGGTGATGTCGGTGCGGTCGGCGCGCACCGCGATCTCGCTGCCCCAGTGCTGGAGCACGGCCATCACCGAGGTGATGTCGGCGCCCGCGGCCTTGGAGTAGGTGAAGGAGTCCTGGAAGGAGATGCCGAACTCCGCGGCGCCCGCCGACACGAGCGTGTCGGGCGAGGTGGAGTTGTAGGGCAGGATCTCGACGTCGAGCCCGGCCTCGGCGAACCAGCCCTCCGCCTGCGCGACGTAGAGGCCGGTGTGGTTGGTGTTGGGCGTCCAGTCCAGCGCCACGCGGATCGGCGCCTCCCCGGGCGGCGAGCCGGAGCAGGCGGCCAGGACGAGCGAGAGCGTCGCGAGCAGGACAGTGAGAGCACGGGCCATGACGGTCCTCCCTACGCCGGTGCTAACCGGGTCAGGTTCGAACGGTCGACGGCCGTGTCCTGCCGCCCTCTCAGCCTCGGATCGTGGGCTCCCGCGGGTCTGGCCGGACTCTACGCGGCGCGCCCGGACCCCGCCACGCGCCGGGACCCCTCCCGGCCCCGTGCCCGAGACTGGGCCGCGTCACACCCGACCCGATCCCCTCCGGAGAGCCCCGTGCGCGCCCGCGTCGTCCTCGTCGTCCTGTCCGCCCTGCTCGCCCTCGGCGCCTGCACGGGCACGTCCCGCTCCAGCAGCTGCTCGGGCGGCGTCTGTTCGATCTCGCTGTCCGGTGAGCAGACCGTGGAGGTCGAGATCGGCTCGCTGGAGCGCGATCTGCGGATCTCGGCCATCACGCCGGCCGCGGTCACGGTGTCGGCCCGCGGCGACTCCGCGACGCTGGCGCCGGGCGAGAGCGCCCCGGTCGGCGGCCTGCTCGTGCGGGTGGACGGGATCGACGGGCGCGACGTGGAGCTGAACGTCACCCGCGGTTAGACCGCTCCCAGCACGGGTTCGAACGCCAGCTCCGCCGCCCCGACGAGCTTCGCGTCGCGGCCCAGCGGGCTGGTCTCGATCCGCGTCCCGCCCACGGCCCGGCTGACCAGGCTGCGCTCGTGCACCAGCGTGCGGACGTGCCCGACGACGGCGGGCGGCAGCGCCGTGAACAGGTCGCCGAGCACCACCAGCTCGGGCGCCATCATGTTGACGACGGTCACGAGCCCGGTGGCCAGCCACTCGGCGAACTCGTCGAGCGGGCCGGGCACCGGCGCCGTCTCCAGCGACCGCAGCTCCGCGACGACGACGCCGCGCGGGGTGTCCTCGGGCATCCCGAGCGCGCGGCACAGCGCCGCCTCCCCCACCTCGGTCTCCCAGCAGCCGCGCGACCCGCAGTAGCAGGGCCGCCCACCGGGCCGCACGACCAGGTGGCCGAGCTCGCCGACGTAGCCGCGGGTGCCGCGCAGCGGCCGTCCCGAGGAGATGACGCCGCCGCCGACGCCCTTGTCCGCCGAGATGTAGACGAGGTCGGCGACCTCCCGCGCGACGCCCCGCACGTGCTCGGCCAGCGCGCCCATCTCGGCGTCGTTGGCCACCTGCACGGGCAGCCGGAGCACCGACGCGAGCCGGGCCCCGAGCGCGATGTCGCGCCACTCGAGGTTGGGCGCCTCGTGCACCCAGCCGTCGTCGCGGCGGACGACGCCGGGCACCGAGATGCCCGCGCCCGACGGGGTCACGGCGAGCTCCTCGGCGAGGAGCTGCGCCGACTCGGCGACGTGGGTGATCACCTCACCCGGGGTGCGGGTGGAGCGGCGCAGGTTCCAGCTGTGCCGCCCGATCACCTGGCCGCCGAGCCCGACCATCGACATCGCGACCTGCTCCACCCGCACGTCGACCGCGAGCACCACCGCCGACTCGGGCTGCGGCAGCACCATGAGCGAGGGCCGCCCGGCGCCCGTGCGGCGCGCCGGGACGGCCTCGGTGACGACGCCGGACTCCGCCAGGCCGTCCACCACCGCCTTGATCGTGCTGCGGTTGAGCCCCAGCTCCGCGGCCAGCACGGCCCGCGTGCAGGGTCCGTCGACGTGCAGGCGGCGCAGGAGCGCGGCCCGGTTGTGCCGGCGCGCCTCGTCGGGGCGGGCCCCCGACGAGCCGCTGCCGTGCTCCCCCACCCAGGCCCGGTTCACCGCCGGTCCCCGGGCCCGTCGGCGGTGCTCACCTGCCGGCGACCGCAGACCGCCGCCGCGAGAGGACGTCGACCGACGCCGCCAGCAGCAGCACCAGCCCGGTCACCACGAACACCACGGCCGCGGGCTGCCGGAGCAGGCCCAGGCCGTTCTCGACGGTCGCGAGGACCGCACCGCCGATCACCGCGTTGCTGATGCGCCCGCGCCCGCCGAACAGCGACGTGCCGCCGATGACGGCCGCGCCGACCGCGAACAGCAGCGTGTTGCCGCCACCCGCGCCTGGGCTGACCGACCCGACCTTCG
Organism: Pseudonocardia oceani; assembly: GCF_019263585.2. GTDB lineage: Bacteria > Actinomycetota > Actinomycetes > Mycobacteriales > Pseudonocardiaceae > Pseudonocardia > Pseudonocardia oceani. Next base: position 5,566,609 of record NZ_JADQDF010000001.1, on the reverse strand, counting down.
ACGAGTAGACGATCGCGCCGATCGCCGCGAACACCGACGCGATGACGAACACCGACGCCCGGATGCGCACGACGTCGATGCCGGCGCGCCGTGCGGCCTCCCGGTTGCCGCCGACCGCGTAGACGTGGCGGCCGAATCGGGTGCGGTCGAGCACGTAGGTGCCGATGACCAGCAGCGCCAGCACGATCGGCACCACGTAGGGCACGCCCTCGATGAGGGTGTCGCCCGGCGAGCGGTTCTGCGTGAGCAGGAACGTGGCGATCGCGCCCAGCACGACCACGGCCCCGACCTTGATCAGCACCAGCCCGGTGGGCTGCGCGACGAGGCCGAGCTTGCGCCGCGAGACCTGCCGGTTGAGCAGGACGGCCGCGTAGCCGCCCGCGGCGACGACGAACAGCACCCAGCTGCCCAGCGTCGACAGGTTGCCGTTGGCGACCGCGTTGATCACCGGGTCGCGCAGGCCGAGCGTGCCGCCGTCGCCGATGAGCGCCAGGATGATGCCCTGCCAGGCGATGAACAGGGCCAGCGTGACGACGAACGACGGCATGCCGATCCGCGCCACCAGGAACCCGGTGATGCAGCCGATGACCACGCCGACGCACACCGCGAGCAGCATCTGCAGCCACGGGTTCGGCGGGAAGCCGATCACCAGGAGCAGCAGGGCCACGGCGCTGAGCGCGGCGCCCGCCCAGATCCGCAGCAGCAGCGCCAGCACGATGGCCAGCACCACGACCAGCAGGAACAGCACGAACACCGTGGTGCCCATGCCACCCAGCAGGTTGCCACCGCTCACCAGGTGCAGCGCCATGACCGCGGCCGCGAGGCCCGACGCCGTACCGGCCGCCAGGTCGATCTCCCCGGTGAGCAGGACGAAGACCAGGCCCATCGCGATGATCGTGCGCCCGGCGCCCTGCTGGAGCAGGTTGGCCAGGTTGAGCAGGCTGGGGAACGTGCCGGTGGAGTCCAGCGCGCTGAACAGGACGAGCAGCACCAGCAGGCCCAGCAGCGCGGGCAGCGCGCCGAGCTCGCCGGTGCGCAGGCCGCGCAGGTAGCCCGCGACGGCCTGGCCCGTGGTGCGGGCGGTGGTGTCGATGCCGAAGTCGGCCGCGCGGCTCGACGCCGGCGCGGCGCGCTCGGCCGCCGACTTCTTCTCGAGGTCGGGCTTCTCGGGGGCCGTCATCAGACCGTCACCGCCTCGGGACGCTGCAGGCCCAGGTCGCCGGAGCGGCCGGCCGTGATGAGTTCCACGACCTGGCCGTGGCTGACGTCCTTCGTCGGCACCTGGGCCACCATCCGTCCGAGGTAGAGGCACGCGATCCGGTCGGAGACCTCGAACACGTCGGCCATGTTGTGGCTGATCAGCACGACGCCGAGACCCTGCTCGGCGAGGCGGCGGACCAGGTCGAGCACCTGGCGGGTCTGGGCGACGCCCAGCGCCGCGGTCGGCTCGTCGAGGAGCACGACCTTGGAGTCCCAGAGGACGGCCTTGGCGATGGCGACGGTCTGCCGCTGCCCGCCCGACAGCGCCGCGACGGGCATGCGGACGGAGGTGACCGTGCGCACCGACAGCGATGCGAGGGTGTCGCGCGCCGCCTGCTCCATGTCGGCCTCGTCGAGCAGCCAGGGCTTCCCGCGCTCGCGGCCGAGGAACATGTTCTGCACGATGTCGAGGTTGTCGGCCAGCGCCAGGTCCTGGTAGACGACCTCGATGCCGAGCTTGGCGGCGTCGGCCGGGGCCGCGACCGTCACCGGCTGCCCGTCGAACAGCACCTCGCCGCTGTCGGTCGGGTGGATGCCCGCCACGCACTTGACCAGCGTGGACTTGCCCGCGCCGTTGTCACCGACGAGCGCGGTGACCTCACCGGCCCGCACCGTGAAGTCGACGTCGTGCAGCACCTGCACGGCGCCGAAGCTCTTGTTCACCCCGCGCAACTGCAGGATCGGGTCGCTCATGCGGCACCTCCGTGCCTGTGCGCGGGAACCGTGGCCGGGGCCACGGTTCCCGCGCACGAGGGGTAGTGGGTCAGCTGATGCCGAGCTCGGTGCAGGCCGCGGCCAGGTCGGCGACGCAGACCTCGGACGCGGGGACCGCGCCGTCGTCGATCACGGTCTTGACGTTGTCGCGGGTGATCAGCTGCGGGGTGAGCAGGACCGACTTGACCTGGCGGTTGCCCTCCGGGTCGTCGACGGTGCCGGTCGCGATGGCGTCGGCGGCCGCGGTGTCGTCCTCGGCCAGGGCGGCGGCGAGCTCCGCGGTGGCCTGGGCCTCCTCCTGGATCGGCTTGTAGACCGTCATGTACTGGTCGCCGCGCAGGATGGCCTGCAGGCCGTCCGGGGTGGCGTCCTGGCCGGTGACGGGCACGGAGCCGTTCAGGCCGTACTTCTGCAGCACGGTGATGATCGCGCCGGCGAGGCCGTCGTTGGCGGCGAGCACGCCGCCGACCTGGCCGCCGTTGCTGGTGAGCAGCTGCTCGAAGGTGGTGCCGCCGATCTGGTTGTCCCAGTCCTCGATCGGCTGGCTCGCGACCAGGCTCAGCGCGCCCGAGTCGTAGAGCGGCTTGAGCACGGTCTGCGCGCCGTTGTAGAACAGCGTCGCGTTGTTGTCGGTGGGCGCACCGCGGATCTCGATGATCTGGGCGCCCTGGGCCCCGCTCAGCGCCTGGGCCAGGCCCTCGCCCTGCAGCGCGCCGACGCCCTCGTTGTCGAAGGACACGTAGTAGTCGCTGGAGCCGCCGAGGCTCAGGCGGTCGTAGTCGATCGTCGGGATGCCCTGGGCCTTGGCCTTCGCGGCCACGGCGGCACCCGACTCGCTGGTGATGGCGGCGATGACGAGGACGTCGACGCCGCTGGCGATGAAGCCGTCGGCCAGGGTCGCGAAGGTCTGCTCGTCGCCCTGCGCGTTCTGGATGTCGGCGTCGAGGCCGGCCTCGGCCATCGCGGCGGTGAGCAGGGGGCGGTCGAAGCCCTCCCAGCGGGCGGAGCTCTCGGTCTCCGGGAGGATCACGCCGACGCGCGGCGCGTCCTCCGCCACCTCGGCGCCCGGTGCGGCGGTCGGCGCGGCGGCGTTCTGACCGCACGCGGCCAGCGTGAGTGCTACTCCCAGCCCGAGTGCGAGCTGAGCGGTTCTCCTGGTGCGCATGCTGTGGGACCTTCCACGTCGTCGGAGGAGGGGAATGTTGTGACCGGCAACGTATGCCCCCACCTGGAGTGGTGCCAAGCACACTGGATCGTTCAAGTCATCGCGTTTCGGTCACGTTCTGGTGACATCGGCCCGAGTTTGTTGTGACGACCACTCAGCGTTGCTCCGTTCGGACTAACAGCGGCGGGGGGGGCGGCGCGGGTGTGACGACCGCGGGCGTCCACGCGGCGTTCACCGTCCGGCCATCCCGACCGGCGATCGTGCGCGCGTGGACCTCCCCGACCTCCTCGCCGACCACTCGGCCCTGCGCGTCGACGACTCCGACGACGACGACCCCGTGCTCGTCGGCCCCGACGGCGCCCATGTCGACACGTGGCGGGAGGGCTACCCGTACGACGAGCGGCTCTCGCGCGCCGACTACGACCGCGGCAAGCGGCTGCTGCAGATCGAGCTGCTCAAGCTCCAGAACTGGATCAAGGAGACCGGGCAGCGGGTCGTCATCCTGTTCGAGGGGCGCGACGCGGCGGGCAAGGGCGGCACGATCAAGCGGTTCATGGAGCACCTCAACCCGCGCGGCGCCCGGGTCGTCGCGCTGGAGAAGCCGACCGAGCGCGAGTCCACCCAGTGGTACTTCCAGCGTTACGTGGCCCACCTGCCCGCCGCCGGGGAGATCGTCCTGTTCGACCGCAGCTGGTACAACCGCGCGGGCGTCGAACGGGTGATGGGGTTCGCCGAGGCCCGCGAGTACATGGAGTTCATGCGCGAGGCCCCGGAGCTGGAGCGGATGTTCGTCCGCAGCGGGATCCACCTGGTCAAGCTGTGGTTCTCGGTGTCGCAGAACGAGCAGCGCACCCGCTTCACGATCCGCCAGGTCGACCCCGTCCGGCAGTGGAAGCTCAGCCCCATGGACCTCGCGTCGCTGGACAAGTGGGCCGCCTACACCGAGGCGAAGGAGGCGATGTTCTTCTACACCGACACCGCCGACGCACCCTGGACGGTGATCAAGAGCAACGACAAGAAGCGCGCACGGCTCGAGGCCATGCGCAACGTGCTGCGGCTGTTCGACTACCCCGGCAAGGACCTCGAGGTCGGCACCGACCCCGACCGGCTCATCGTCGGTCCGGCCGCGGAGGTCTTCGAGTTCGGCGAGCGGCCCGGCCACTTCCCGGCGCTCGCGGCCCGGCTCCGCACTCCCCCGCCGGGCTGAGCCGGACACGTGCCCGGCGCGTCCGGATGCTGGGACGCAGGGGCGGCGCGAACGGGTCGAAATCGGTGACGGAGAGTCACATCAGAGTGGACTACGGTCCGTGAACGGGTTACCGGAGGTCCGCATCCAGAACCACGTCGCCGTCGCGCGAGCGCAGCGCGACGGCGCCGATGACGGCCGCGATGCCCACCCCTTCGAGCAGGGTCGGCACCTGCGCGAGCGCGACGAGCCCGACGACGGTGGCCGTGGCCGGGAGCAGCGCGAGGAGCACCGCGAACCGGGCCTGGCCGACCCGGCGCAGCACGAGCTGGTCCAGGACGTAGGGGACGACGCTGGACAGCACGCCCACCCCGACGGCCAGCAGCAGCACGGCCGGGTCGGCGAGCGCGCCCAGCGCCGCCGGGCCGCCGACCAGCAGCAGCGGGGAGAGCAGGACGGCGGCGACGGTGAAGCCGACGGCCATGTCGTCGAGCCCGTTGCCCGCGGTCGCGACGCGCTTGCCGAGCAGGATGTACGCCGCCCACATGCCCGCCGCCGCGAGCGCCCACAGCACCCCCGACGGGCTGCCTGACCAGCGCACATCCGCGATGAGCGCCACGCCGAGTGCGGCCAGGGCGACGGCCGCCACGTCCCGCGGGCGCCGCGAGGCCACCGCCGCGACCGCCACGGGCCCGACGAACTCGACCGCCACGGCCGTGCCGAGCGGCAGCCGGGCGATCGCCTCGTAGAACGCGAGGTTCATCAGCGCGGTCGCCAGACCGAAGGCGCAGGCCCGCGCCAGACGTGATCCGCGCCACGCCGCCCGCCCGGGGCGGCGCCAGGCGAGCAGCACCACGGCGGCCCCCAGCAGGCGCAGCAGGGCCACCACGGTGGGCGGCAGGACGTCGAACAGGCCCACGGCCAGGGCTGCTCCGACGTACATCGACAGGCCGCCCGCGACGAACAGCACGGGCGCGGGAACCCGCTGGTGGATGGCGGTGACCATGAATCCAGAACGTAACAAGCGCGCCACAAGTCTTCAGCCGCGCCACCTTGCGGTGTCACTTCCCGGCACGCATCATTCACTCGTAGTCAACGAAGGTCCCGCACAGGCCACCTGGGCGTCACCGCACCGGTCACTCACGGTCAAACGTGATGACCGTCGCGACTCGCCCCGGGAACACGTGCGGGGGTGTGCAACGTCTGGGAGAGTGGACACACCGCGCAAGCGGTCGTCCAGGAACGCGGCTCCGGGCCTCCGGAGCCGAGACGGAGGGAGACCGCCATGCAGCCAGGAACCCTGACCCGGCCCGAGTTGACCCTTGCCGACCGCTGCGACCGATGCGGAGCGGCTGCGAAGGTCCGTGCCATCCTGCCGTCCGGCGGAGAACTGCTCTTTTGCGGGCACCACGGCCGGGCGCACGCCGACAAGCTCCGCGAGCTCGAAGCGAGCGTCGAGACCGGCAGCTGATCGGCGCCGGCCCGGACGCCGGCACACCACCCACACACGACACCCGGAGGGGCGGGGACCACACGGTCCCCGCCCCTCCGGCCGTCTGCACCCCTCCCTCCCCCGGCGAGTTCGCCGCTCCCGCCCCGCGAGTTTGCGACCGGCGCTCAGCGAGTTCGCCGCTCCCGCCTGGCGAGTTCGCCGCTCACGACCGGCGAGTTCGCGTCGACGCCCCGCGAGTTTGCCGCTCGCGCTCGGTGGACGTGCCGGCCCACCGATCGGGGACGTGCACGCGGATCGCCCCCGACGGCACGTCGCGATCGAGCCGGGTGGCTGGGCGGACCGCGATCGCCCTTCGTCCGCTCCTCTGATCGCCGGAACCGTCACGCCAGGGTCGCGGCAGGGGCGCTCACGTCGCACTCCCGGCGATCACCGGCCCGCCCTCTGCCCTTGATCGATAAGGCCGTCACTGGAGGGTCGTCGAGGGGGCTGCTACGTCGCACTCCTGACGATCACCGGCCGCCCTCTGTCCTTGACCGCCGAGACCGTCACTGGAGGGCCGCCGTGTGGGCTGCCACGACACACTTCCGGCGCCGGGCCGTCCCACGGGGGTGCAGGCGGTGGTGGCCCGGGCCCCGGCCGCGACGCGCGACTCGCGGGGCGGCAGCCGCAGACTCGCTGGGCGCCGGCGCCAACTCGCCGGGCCCCGGCGGCGAACTCGCCGGGCGCCGGCGGCCAACTCGCGGGGAGCGGGCGGCAAACTCGCCGGGCGCGGGCGGCAAACTCGCCGGGGGGGTGGCTAGGGGGGCGGGTCAGCGCCAGCTGCGGAGCGTCGCGATGCGCTCCTCCAGCTGCTCCATGTTGGCCATCGCCGTGGGCGGGCCGCCGCACAGCGTCCGCAACTCACTGTGGATCTTCCCGTGCGGCTTGTTCGTGCGGTGGTGGTGCAGCGCGACGAGGGTGTTGAGCTCCTTGCGCAGCGCCGCGATCCGCTCCCGCACCGACTGCTGGGGACGCTCGGCGGGCTCGGCCGACGGCGGCGGGACGACGGCGGGCGCGGTGCGCGCCGCACGACCCGAACGGCTCAGCCACTCCGTCTGCCGCTGGTCGAGCAGCGTGCGCACCTGGTCGGGCTCGAGCAGGCCGGGCAGGCCCAGGTAGTCCTCCTCGTCGGCGGAGAACGAGGTGCCCTCGTAGATGAGCTGGTCGAGCTCGGCGTTGGCGCCCAGCGCGGTGAACGACGGCTCGTCCTCCCCCGGCTCGTCCTCCTGCCGGTTCGCCGCCGCCAGCTCCTCGTCGTTCCACTGCTCCTCGGCGCGGTGCGGCGTGCCCAGGACGTGGTCGCGCTGGGCCTCCAGCTCGCTCGCCAGGCCCAGCAGGACCGGCACGCTGGGGACGAACACCGACGCCGTCTCCCCCGGCCGCCGCGACCGCACGAAGCGCCCGATCGCCTGCGCGAAGAACAGCGGCGTCGACGCGCTCGTGGCGTAGACCCCGACGGCGAGCCGCGGGACGTCGACGCCCTCGGACACCATCCGGACCGCCACCATCCACCGGTCGGTCGACGTGCTGAACCGCGCGATGCGCTCGGACGACCCGGCCTCGTCGGACAGCACGAGCACCGGCGGCGTCCCGGTGACGTCGGTGAGGATCGCGGCGTAGGCCCGCGCGGTGGTCTGGTCGGAGGCGATGACGAGGCCGCCGGCGTCGGGCATGCCGCCCAGGCGGTGCCCGGTGAGCCGCTTGTCGGCCGCGGCGAGGACGGCGGGGATCCACTCGCCGCCCGGGTCGAGCGCGGTGCGCCAGGCCCGCGCGGTCTGCTCGGCCGTCAGCGGCTCGCCCAGGCGGGCGGTGATCTCCTCGCCCGCGCTCGTGCGCCAGCTGGAGACGCCCGAGTAGGCCAGGAACACCACCGGCCGGACCACGCCGTCGGCGAGGGCCTCCGCGTAGCCGTAGGAGTGGTCCGAGCGGCTGCGCAGGGCCCCGTCGGCGTCGGGGAGGTAGTCGACGAACGGGATCGGGTTGTCGTCGGAGCGGAACGGGGTCCCGGTGAGCGTCAGGCGCCGCGCGGCGGGGTCGAACGCCTCCTTGACGGCGTCGCCCCACGACCGGGCGTCGCCCGCGTGGTGGACCTCGTCGAGGACGACGAGCGTGCGCCGGTTCTCCGTGCGGGCCCGGTGCAGCAGCGGGTGGGCCGCGACGCCGGCGTAGGTGACGGCGATCCCCGTGTAGTCCGACGACGTGCCGCCCGCGGAGTTGCGGAACTCCGGGTCCAGCGCGATGCCGACGGCCGCCGCGGCCTGGCTCCACTGGTACTTGAGGTGCTCGGTGGGCGCGACGACCGTGATGTTCGAGATCGTCCGGTCGGCCAGCAGCTCCGACGCGACGCGCAGCGCGAACGCCGTCTTCCCCGCGCCCGGCGTGGCGACGGCGAGGAAGTCCTGGGGACCGGTGGCGAGGTAGCGGCTCAGCGCCTTGCGCTGCCAGGCGCGCATCGGGCGGGCCGACGCAGCCAGCTGGGGGGCCTGGGACACACGACTCCAAGACTGCGGGGCTTCCGGGGGGACCGCCGACCAGGTTACGGGGTGGTCTCGCCCGACTCGCCGAGACCCGTCGCGCCCGGCACCGGGGCACCCCGTGGTCCATCCTGGGCGGACCATGAGCGACGCGCCGACCAGCACCGACCCCGCACCGCCGTGGCGACGGGTGGTCGGCCGGACGCTCGGCGGCGCCTGGGACCAGGACATCTTCTCCCACTCCGCGCAGGCGGCGTTCTGGCAGGCGCTCTCGCTGCCCCCGCTGTTCCTCGCGCTGCTCGGGTCGCTGGGCTACGTCGGCGACTGGTTCGGCAACGGCACCGTGCGGGTGGTGGAGGAGTCGATCGTCACCTTCGCCCGGCAGGTGTTCACCCCCGACGTCGTCGACGAGATCATCGCGCCGACCGCGTCGAGCATCCTCACCGACGGCCGCGCCGACGTCGTGTCGGTCGGGTTCGTCATCGCGCTGTGGGCGGGGTCGTCGGCCATCGCCTCGCTCGTCGACTCGATCACCGAGGCGCACGGGCAGAAGCTCGTGCGCCACCCCGTGTGGCAGCGGATCTTCTCGCTGCTGGTCTACCTGCTCGCGCTCGTCGTCGCGATCTTCACGCTGCCGGTCATCGCGCTGGGTCCCGACCTGCTCCCCCAGGTCCTGCCGGAGTCGTGGCGGGGCGCGGCGACGTCGCTCATCGGCGCCTTCTACTACCCCGGCGCCGCCCTCATCACCGTGCTCGTGCTCACGGCGATGTACCGCCTCGCGCTGCCGCACACGCTGCCCTGGCGGCGCCTGCTGCCCGGCGCGCTGCTCGCGATGGTGGTGTTCATCGCCAGCGCCACCGGCCTGCGCGTCTACATCGCCGTGCTGACGAGCACCGGCTACACCTACGGCGCGCTGGCCACCCCGATCGCGTTCCTGCTGTTCGGGTTCCTGCTGGGCCTCTCGATCGTGCTCGGCGCGCACCTCAACAACGCCGTCGAGCAGGTCCGGCCCTCGCACCCCGAGCCCCGGCCCCGCCGCTCCGACCGGCTGCGGGCGATGCGCACCCAGCCCGGCACGCCCGTGGTGGCCCACCCGTCCGCACCTCCGGGGGTGCCCGCCCCCGACTTGCCCGCGACCGCCCCCGCCGCCCATGCTGCGAGGACGACCGCCTCCGAGAGCACCAGGGAGCCACGATGACGGCCGAGCAGTCCGCCGATCCCGACGTCGCCACCGGTCTGGACATGCTGCTGTCCGACGGCGCGCTGGGCCCGCTGCGCCGGATCCTGCCCGGCGGGGCCGGTCTGCGGATGGCCGCCGCGCTGGCCACGAAGCCGGTCACGCTCACCCGCCGCGGAGCCGGCCTCGCCGCCGAGCTCGCGAAGATCGGCGTCGGCGCCTCCGAGCTCGAGCCGGGCCCCAAGGACAAGCGCTACGCCGACCCGGCGTGGACGGAGAACCCGCTGCTGCACCGGCTCGTGCAGGCCCACATCGCCGCCGGCGGCACCGCGGCCGACCTCGTCGAGGACGCCGGCCTCGACTGGGCCGACCACGAGCGCATCCAGTTCGCCGTGAGCAACGTCGTCGACGCCCTGGCGCCGAGCAACAGCCTGCTCAACCCCGCGCTGTGGCAGGAGGCGCGCAAGACCGGCGGCGCGAGCATCGTCAGCGGCGTCCGGCGGCTCGTCGGCGACCTCGCGACGAAGCCGCGGGTGCCGTCGATGGTCGAGCCCGACGCGTTCACCGTCGGCGAGGACGTCGCCTGCACCCCGGGCGCGGTCGTGCTGCGCACCCCGGTCTTCGAGCTGATCCAGTACCTGCCGCAGACCCCCACGGTCCGCGAGACCCCGCTGCTGATCATCCCGCCGACGATCAACAAGTACTACGTGGCCGACCTCGCGCCGGGCCGCAGCATCGTCGAGAACCTGCTGAAGTCCGGCCAGCAGGTGTTCCTCATGTCGTGGCGCAACCCGACCGAGGAGCACGCGGCCTGGGACCTCGACACCTACGGTTCCGCGATCCTCGACGCCATGGCGGCCTGCGAGACGATCAGCCGCCGGTCCAGCACGGCGCTCATGGCGTTCTGCTCGGGCGGGATCATCACCTCGATGCTGCTGGGCCACCTCGCCGCCACGGGCGGCCAGGAGCGCGTGGCGTCGGTGACCTTCGCCGTCACGGTCCTCGACCAGGCCAAGGCCGGCACCACGGGCGCACTGCTCGACCCGGACACCGCGCGCCAGGCCGTGGAGGCGTCGCAGAAGAAGGGCTACCTCGACGGCCGCACGCTGGCCGAGGTGTTCGCCTGGCTGCGGCCCAACGACCTCATCTGGTCCTACTGGGTGAACAACTACCTCAAGGGCCGCCCGCCGAAAGCGTTCGACATCCTGTTCTGGAACGCCGACACCACCCGCATGACGGCCGGGCTGCACCGTGACTTCATCGACATCGCCGTCGCCAACGCGCTCGTGGTCCCCAACTCCACGACGATGCTGGGCACGCCGGTGGACCTGTCGAAGGTCGACCGCGACATGTACGTCATCGCGGGCATCGCCGACCACCTCTGCGCCTGGCAGTCCTGCTTCCGCACCACGCAGCTCCTGGGCGGCGAGAGCCGGTTCGTGCTGTCGACGAGCGGGCACATCGCCTCGCTGGTCAACCCGCCCGGCAACCCCAAGGCCGGCTTCCGCGTCGCGCCCCCGGCGTCGCGGACACCCACGCCGATCAACGCCGACGCGTGGCTGGCGGTGGCCGAGACCGTCAAGGGGTCGTGGTGGCCCGACCACGCCGAGTGGCTCGGTCAGCGCTGCGGCGACGAGGTCGACGCCCCGGCGGAGCTGGGCGGGCGCGGGCTGCACGCCCTCGTCCCCGCCCCCGGCGACTACGTGCGCGCGACGTGACCGCGGTGACGGGTGACGAGCTGTTCGAGGTCGACGTCCGGGGCCGCTGCCTGCGGGTGTCGGTGCGTCGGTCAACCGGGACGCGCTCGCGGACGCCGCTGCTGCTGATGAACGGCATCGGCGCCAGCCTGGAGCTGCTGCAGCCCTTCGTCGACGAGCTGCCGCCCGAGCTGGAGGTCGTCCGGTTCGACGTGCCCGGCATCGGCGGCTCGCCGATGCCGCGGCTGCCGTACCACATGTCGACGTTCGCGCCGCTGATCGGGACGCTCGTGCGCCGCCTGGGCTACGGCGAGGTCGACGTCATGGGATTCTCCTGGGGCGGCGGGCTCGCCCAGCAGTTCGCGGCGGTGCAGCGCAGGCAGTGCCGCCGCCTCGTACTGGCCGCCACCGGCACCGGCTCGCTGATGGTGCCCGCCCGGCCGAACGTGCTGGCCAAGATGCTCACACCGCGGCGCCACCACGACCCCGAGTACGCGCGCACCATCGCCGGGGAGATCTACGGCGGCACGATGCGCACGCACCCCGAACGGGCGTCGGAGGTGCTGCACACCTACACCCGCAAGGGCCCCAAGCGCGGCTACTACTACCAGCTCCTCGCCGGCGCGGGCTGGAGCAGCCTGCCGGGCCTGCCGCTGATCCGGCAGCCCACGCTGATCGTCGCCGGTGACGACGACCCGATCATCCCGGTCGTCAACGCGCGGATCATGCACAAGGGCATCCCGAACTCCCGCCTGCACGTCTACTCGGGCGGGCACCTGGCCCTGCTCACCGAGGCGGAGGAGCTGGCGCCGGTGATCGACGGGTTCCTGGCGGAGTAGCGCGGCCCTAGGCGGCCGCGCGCCTGCCCCCGTCGGGCACCGCCACGGCGAGGCGGTAGGACGAGGACCGGGTGGTGCCCAGGGTGACGAGCTCCAGGACCTGGAGGTCGGCGGCGGCGAGCACCCGGCGGAAGTCGTCCTCGTAGGTGACCGTGCCGAAGTCGATCGTCGTGACGTGGCGCATCAGCGGCTTGACCTTCTCCCGCAGCGGCGAGCGCCGGTGGTGGAAGGTCTGGGTGAAGAACAGCTGGCCCTCGGGCGCGAGCAGGCCGGAGACGTGGCGCAGGGCGGCGACCGGGTCGGGCAGCAGCATCAGGCTGGCGCTGAAGTAGGCGGCGTCGTAGGGGCCATCGCGGTGGTCGTAGACCGACTGCAGGATCGGCGTGACGTGCGCGGCGAGACCGGCGCGGGCCATCTCCTCGACGCAGCGGCGCAGGTAGTCGCGGTCGATGTCGAGGCCCGTGACGTGCAGGTCCTTGCGCCGGACGGTCTCGGCGCCGCGGGCGAGCGCGGTGCCGGTGCCGATGCCGACGTCGAGCATGCGGGCGCCGTCGGGGAGCCGGTCGAACACGGCGCGGTACCAGCCGGCTGTGAGGCCCGTGATCGCACGGTCGTACAACCACCCGCGCACGGCGGCTCGCGTGGGCACCCGGGGCTCAGTCGTCGCCGCCGGGCCGGAGCCCGTCGAAGATCTTCTTGCAGTCCGGGCAGACCGGGGAGCCGGGCTTGGGCGAGCGCGTGACCGGGAACGTCTCCCCGCACAGCGCCTGCACCATGTTGCCCAGCACCGCGCTCTCGGCGATCCGGTTCTTCTTGACGTAGTGGAACATCTTGGGCTCGTCGGTGCCCGTGCTGTCGGTGCCCTCGGGCCGCGTCTCGACGTCGGGCAGAACCTGGGTCGCCATGTCGTCCATGATGCCCCACGTGTCCCGTTCCGTCTCCTTCCCCGCCCTGTCCCGTGACGTGGCCGACGCGCTCGCGTCCGGCGGCGCCGTCGTCGCGCTGGAGAGCACGATCCTCGCGCACGGCCTGCCCGCGCCGCAGAACCGCGCCGCCGCCGACGAGCTGGAGGCGGAGGTGCGCGCCCACGGCGCGGTGCCGGCCACGGTCGCCGTGCTCGACGGCGTGCCCCGCGTCGGCCTCTCCGCCGCCGAGCTCGACCGCGTCTGCGGCGGCGACCTCGACAAGCTGTCGGTCCGCGACCTCGGCGTCGCGGTGGGCCTGGGCCGCGACGGCGCCACTACGGTGGCCGCCACCGCCGCGCTCGCCGCGGCCGCGGGCGTGCCCGTGTTCGCCACCGGCGGGCTGGGCGGGGTGCACCGCGGCGCGCGCGACACCTGGGACGTCTCCGCCGACCTCGCCGCGCTCGCCCGCACCGGCGTGCTCGTCGTGTGCTCCGGGGTGAAGTCGATCCTCGACGTCGCCGCCACCCTCGAGGTGCTGGAGACCGAGTCCGTGCCGGTGCTGGGCTACGGCACCGACGCCTTCCCCGGCTTCTACCGGCGCGACTCCGGGCATGCCGTGCCGTGGCGCGTCGACTCCCCCGCCGAGGCGGCCGCCGTCTGGCGCGCCCACCGCGAGCTGTCGCCCGGCGTCGGCGCGGTGCTGGCCCAGCCCATCCCCGTCGACGACGAGCTCGACGCCGCACTGCACGACCGCCTGCTCGGCGAGGGGCTCGCGCTGCTGGCCGAGCGCGGGATCACCGGCAAGGACGTCACCCCGGCCCTGCTCGAGCACTTCCACGCCGGCAGCGAGGGGGCGAGCCTGCGCACGAACCTCGCCCTGGTGCGCGCGAACGCCGGGCTGGCCGCGCGGGTGGCCGTGGCGCTGGCCGGAGGATGACGGGGACGCCGGTCGTGGTCGTGGGCGACCTGGGCGTCGACGTGCTCGTGACGCCGTCGACGCCCCCCGTCCCCGGCGCCGACGTCCCCGCCCGCATCCGGACGACGGCGGGCGGGGCGGGCGCGAACACCGCGGCCTGGCTCGCCCACCGCGGCGCGGCGGTGACGCTCGTGGCCCGCGTCGGCGACGACGGACCCGGCCGGGCCGCGGTGGCCGAGCTGGCGGCGTCCGGGGTGCACGTGGCCGCGGCGGTCGACCCGCAGGCGCCGACCTGCACGGTCGTCGTCCTGCTCGACGGCGACCGCACGATGCTGTCCGACCGCGGCGCCGCCGCCCGCCTCTCCCCCGCCGACCTGCCGGCGCTCACCGGCCGCGGGCACCTGCACCTGTCCGGCTACGTGCTGCTCGACCCGCCGTCGCGCCCCGCCGGGCTCGCCGCGCTGGCCGCCGCGCGCGCCGCGGGCTGGACGACGTCGGTCGACCCGCAGGCCGCCCCCGCGCTGACGCCGGAGTTCCGGGGCTGGGTCCGCGGTGTCGACCTCCTGCTCCCCAACGCCGACGAGCTCGCCGCGCTGGGCGGGTCGGCGGAGGCGCTGCTCGACGTCGTCGGTGCCGTGGCCGTCACCGACGGGGAGCACGGGGCGCGCTGGGTCGACCGGACGGGCTCCTGGTCGGTCGTGGCCGAGGCCGTCACCCCGGTCGACCCGACCGGCGCCGGCGACGCCTTCGACGCCGGGCTGCTCGCGGCCCGGCTGGCGGGCGCGGGCCCGGAGGAGGCGCTGGCCGCCGGGTGCGCCGCCGGCGCGGAGGCGGTGCGGCACCCGGGCGCCCGGCCCGTCACACCGTGAGGTGGCCCAGGTCGACGAGGACCACCGCACTGAGGTTGGGGGTGCGCGAGCAGGTCGGCTGCACCTGCGGACCGCCGGAGTAGTGGCGGCGCAGCTCCTCGGAGAACCGGACGGCGCCGACCCGGGCCCCGCGGTCCCCCAGTAGATCCAGCGCCACCTGCAGCTCGGAGCGGGTCACCTCGGCCCGCCAGAGCCGCTGGGTGACGACCAGTGCGTCGTCGGCGACCTCCACCCGCAGCGTCGAGCTCCCGACGAGCGGGCGCACGCTCCGGCCGCCGCGGTAGCGGTCCAGCACCGAGGGCCAGTCGAGGCTCATTCCAGGTAGCCCAGGTCCTTGAGCACGTGCGCGACCGACGTCGCCCGCACGTCGGCCACCAGCGCCCGGTACTCCTCGACGAACAGCCCGGCGTGCCGGCTCATCCGGTCCGACTCGATGAGCTCGGCCGCCTTCGACAGGTGCTCGCGGGCGAGCGTGTCCCGCCACAGCGCGTGCCGGATGTGCACGCCGGTGTCGTCGACCCCGGTGATCTCCAACGTCTTCCCGCCCGCGACCGTCGGGATCCTCGTCCCGCCGTCGTAGCGGTCCATGACCAGCGTCCAGTCCAGTGGCACCGTCAGCCCCTCTCCACGCGAACCGGCGCGGTGCCGGGTCGGACCAGCTCCTCCACGTACGCGAGCATCGCCTCGTGGCGGCCCTCGGCCACGGCCACGTCGCACGCCAGCACCGCCGCGAGCTCCTCGGCGTCGCCGCCGCGCAGGCAGGTCACCACGAGCGGCTCACGGTGCTCGTGGGGCAGGTTCGCGATCCGGCCGCGCAGCTCGCGCCAGCCGCACACGACGGCCAGCCCACCGGCGTCGGCCGTGGCGATCAGCCCCTCGGCCAGCTTCGCGATCCGGCCGGAGAACGGCAGCCCGAAGTACCGGAACACCGCGGGTCGGGCCACCATCCCGGCGACGACCTGCACGCTCACCTGCTCGGCCAGCGCCGGATCGGCGAGGCGGTGGGTGCAGGTGAACCGCACGGCCTCGAAGAGCGCACCGACCCGGCCGAGCCACTCGTCGAACTCCTGCGCGCAGTCCGTCCCGGTCACGGCGTCCCCGGTCACGGCGTCCCCGGTCACGACGTCCCCGGTCACGACGTCCCCGGTCACGACGTCCCCGGTCACGACGTCCCCGGTCACGACATCACAGCCTCGCCAGCACGGCCTCGGCGGTGCTGACCCGGTGGTCGACGAACTCCGCCTCGACGTCGAACGAGGTGATCACGCCGTCCTCGATGATCGCGGCGTAGCGCTGCGAGCGGGTGCCGAGCCCGAACGCGCCGGCGTCGGTGTCCATGCCCATGGCCCTCGCGAAGGCCGCGTCGGGATCGGCGATCATGAGGAACTCCCGGCCCACGTCCTCGGCCCTGCCCCAGGCACCCATGACGAAGGCGTCGTTCACCGAGACGAACGCGATCCTGTCGACGCCCTTCTCCTTGAGCTGGTCGGCCGCGAGGACGAATCCGGGGAGGTGGAAGTCACTGCAGACGGGGGTGAACGCGCCGGGGACCCCGACGAGCACGACGGTGCCGGCGCCCAGCAGCTCCGCCGAGCTGGCGGGGCCGGGGCCGTCGGGGGTGGTGATCATGACGGTGGTGTCGGGGACCCTGTCTCCGATGGCGGGCACGGCTGACTCCTCGGGGGTGGCGGAGGGGCAGGGCCGGCCGGCGTGGTGCGCCGGCCGGCCCGGTACCGGTCAGGGGGTCGGGACGACCGTCTTGACCATCATCGCGATGTGCTCGGCCTGCACGATGGTGACGTCCTTCGAGATCGGGGCGTCGCCGCGGATCGCCTCGTGCGGGATGACCACCCAGCAGGCGCAGCCCCAGATGCACTCGCCCGCCATGCCGTCGAAGCGGATGGACTGCTCGGACAGGATCACGCCGAGGTCGAGCAGCCAGGAGTGCATCATCAGCTTCTCGTCCCACGACTCGATCGCGTCGTAGGCGTCGCGGGCCTCGTAGAAGGCCGTGAAGTCCGTCTTCGCGACACCCGGGATGATGATGTTCGAGTATGCCGTGAGCTCGTCGAAGAACTCTCCGACCGAGGTGTTGACCGTTCCGTCGTCGCCGTCGAGGACGAAGGTCTGCAGGGTCTCCTTGAGCTTGGTCTCCAGGCCCTCGTTCCACAGCTCGCGCGGAGCCACGGTGTGGGCCTCGATGTAGTCGGTCTTGAAGCCCTCCTTGAGGCCCGACCACTGCGGGATGTAGCCGATCCACTTGTTGACGACCGCGCGCCACTTGCTGCGCGGCTCGCCCGGCAGCACCTCGACGCCCGGGTGGGTGTACTTGGCGACGTCGAAGAGCGTCCAGGTGCGGTCACCGGAGATGTTGCGCTCGTGCGGGGCGCCGGTGAAGCCCATCGGGCGCAGCATCTTGAACAGCAGTCGGCCGTAGTCCTGCACGACGAAGCGCATGAAGGAGTCGTTCACGAACTTGCGCGTGACCCCCTTGCGGAGCGCGTCGCGGATCGCCGGCTTGCCGGTCTTGGTGTAGGAGCCCAGGCGCTGCCAGGAGTGCTCCTGCGGGAGGGCGAAGAAGCCACCGGTGAAGGGGTTCTTGTAGAGGTCGCCCCACACCGCCATGACGCCCTGGTTCTTGGCGTCGTCGAGCATGCAGTCGATCTCGTTCATCGTCGGGTACAGCGCGGCGTCGCCGCCGACGTGCGCCTCGTCGCCGGAGAACGGCATCGCCGCCACTCCGACCACCGGGATGCGGCGGCCGAGCTTGACGTTGGACAGGTGCCGCGCGAGGTCGACGACCATGCCCGAACCGGTGCCGCCGGACAGCGAGAAGAACACGAGGACGAGCGACGGCAGCTTCGTCTGGTTGATGCTCGCGACGAAGTCGTCGAGCTCCTTCTCCAGCGACTTGTCCTCGCCGTAGTAGTAGTGCCCGTAGATCGCCTTCGCTATGGCGCGCGGGACGGAGTCCCCGGCCTTCGGCATCTCGGTGTCACTCGGCAGCCACGGCTCGTAGTTCGGGTTCCAGTAGTACCGGGGGTACTCCATCTTCAGGTACTCGCGCCAGCGGTTGAGGCTGGTCATGAGGTCCTTCTTCTCCGGCACGTCCAGGGACACGGTGCGGACCTGGGCCCGCTCGGTCGGGATGCCGCGCTCCGCGAGGCGCTGGTCGAAGCCGCTCACGTACTCCTTCAGCTCGTGCTGGTCCTGGTCACCGATGTCGATCGAGAGGCCGGTGAACCGGGCGCGCGGGTCCTCCAGCATGTCCTCGATCTCACCGGTGCGCAGCAGCGCCTCGACCATGTAGGCGCCCATCTTGCCGATGCCGATCGCGTGGATGCAGTGCGGCGACTGCGCACCGGTCGCACTGTGGTACATGGACAATCCCATTGCCATTCCTCCTGTTTTCGGGCGTGCGTCAGCGCGGTACGTCCCCGGGAGTGCGGACGGGTCAGTCGAGGTAGCCGAGGTCCTTGAGGATGGTCGCGGCCGTCGTCGGCCGTTCGTCGGCGATGTAGGTGCGGTAGTGGTCGATGACGTCGCCGTAGTTGCGGGTCATCTTCCCCTCGTCGAGGAGCGTCATCGCCTTCTCGAGGTAGGCACGGGTGATCTTGTCCTGCCAGAGCCGGTGCGAGACGTAGACGTAGCCGTCGTCGGCGCCGGTGACCTTGAGCGTGCGGGCCCCCGGCATCGACGGGAGCTCGGCACCGTCGGCGTACCGCTTGACGACGTCGGCCCAGTCGGTGGCCATCAGCCCCCTCCTCCCCTCATCCGGACGCCGCCACACCGGCACCGGAGGTGGCGATCGCCGCGACCTCCGCGTCGGAGATCGGGGACGCGATCGCCTCCCCTCGGATGGCCGCGTGCGGGACGACGACCCAGCAGGCGCAGCCCCAGATGCACTCGCCGCCCATGCCGTCGAACCGGATGGAGGGCTCGCAGAGCATCACCCCGAGATCGAGGATCCACGAGTGCAGGAGCAGCTTGTCCTCCCACTCCAGCGGGTCGTAGAGATCGCGGGACGGGACGAACGCCTCCAGGTCGAGCTTGGTGGCGCGGGGCAGGACGACGCTGACGAAGTCGGCCCCCTCCGCGGTCTTGACGACGGGCTCCACCCGGGTGGTGGCGACCTCGCCGATCGCCCCGGCCACGGCCTTCGCGGCGGCGGTGGCCGCCGGGCCCGAGCCGAACACGCGGGCCTCGGCGTACTCGGTGGAGAAGCCCTCGACCAGGCCCAGACCACCCAGCGAGCCGGCGTCCTCCAGCGTCGAGACGGCCAGGACGTTGAGCCACTTGTCGCTCTGCTCGCCCCGGATGGCCGGGTGCCACTGGTCGCCGGGGACCGCGAGCCAGTTGAGCGCCTTGAGCGACTCGTAGAGGTCCTGGCCACCGCCGGCGGCCAGGAACTTCGCGACCCCGGGGACCACGTCCGCACCGGGCGCCTCGGGAACGGAGAAGAAGCCGCCGGTGAACGGGTTCTTGTAGAGGTCGCCCCAGACCGCCATCACGCCCTGGTTCTTCGGAGTGTCGATCATGCAGTCGAGTTCGTTGATCACCGGGAAGAACTCGGCGGACGGCGTGGTCGGGGTGATGCCGACGCCGACCACCCACGGGCGGCGCCCCAGCTTGATCGACGACAGGTGGCGGGCGATGTCGACGACCAGCCCGCTGCCGATGCTGTCGCCGAGGGAGAACGGGATCACCACGACGGGCGTCTTGTCGCTGGCGAGGACGCCCGCGGCGAACGCCTCCATCGCCGTCGTGATCTCCTGGTTCTGGTAGTACTCGCAGTTGTAGATCGCCTTGGCGATCGCCCGCGGCACGAACTCGTCCGGGCCGGGCAGCGCCAGGTCGCCGGGCAGCCACGGCTCGTAGTTCGGGTTCCAGTAGTAGCGCGGGTACTCCATCTTGAGGAACTCGCGGTACCGGTTCAGCGACGCCGACAGACCGGACCTGCTCGGGATCGGCAGGTCCACCGTGACGATCCCGGGCGTCTCCCCCGCCGCGGCGCGGACGGCCGCGAGCGGCCCGTCGCCGATGTTGACCGCCAGCGCCGTGAAGCCCTCGGGTGCGTCCTTCAGGATCTCGGCGACGACGGCCGCGCCGGTCGCCCCCAGGCCCAGTACGTGCAGCGAGAACGGGCCCTCGTGGTCGCCCGCGTGGTGGACGTTCTCCTTGCTCAGCGCCTCGATCCGGGCGAGTGTCGTGTCGTGGGGATCGTCGTGGCCGTGTCCGTGTCCGTGGTCGTCTGACATCGTGTGCTGGCTCCTCGCGGCTGGTCGTTCTCGGACGGATGGGTTCAGGAGGCGCGCGCGAGGGCACGCGTCCGCAACGTGCGCTCCAGCAGCGCACGCCCGGACCGGGCCCGGCGCAGCGCGCCGATCGACAGCTCGGCGTACTGGAACTCGTGCTCCTCGTCGCCGCACTCGCCCAGCGTCACGCCGTCGAAGCCGACGATCGCGGAGTGGCCCGACCAGCGGCGCCGGCCGGCGCGCCCGGCCGCGTTCGGGGCCACGACGTAGCAGGTGCCCATCCAGGCCGCGGCCCGCGCGGCCTGCACCTGGGCGGACGCCGGCACGTCCGGCTCGGCCTGGTACCGGATCAGCAGCTCGGCGCCGCGGAACTGGCAGCCCTGACCGACGGCCGGGTCGTCACGGACGATGCTCAGCCCCGTGCGCAGCCCGCCGGGACCCGCCACGACCTCGGGCGGGTCGCCGCCGCGGCGGCCGGCGGCCCGGCTGTGCCGCTGCACCACCCCGCCACGGTCGTCGATGAGGACGATGGTGTTGTCGGGATCGGGGCGGCAGCGGCCCCCGCTGACCGAGAACACGCCCCACACCCCGGCGGTGCGACAGGCCCTGGCGAACACGTCGACGTCCTCGCCGGGCATCGTCAGCGCATCGGACCCGCCTCCCCCGAAGCCGTGGGTGCCGTACTCGGGGAAGACGATCAGGTCGAGGCCGGGCTCGCCGTGCTTCATGCCGACGACGAGGTCGGCGATCCGCAGGTAGTTGAGCCGCACGTCGCCGCGGGAGCGCGGCGCCGGCACGGTGTGACTCAGCACCGCCACCCCGACGCTGCCGCCGGGGTGCCCGGCCCCGACCCGTCTCACGACGAGACCGCGCAGGACCCGCGGTCGGCCGTGACCGGACCGGCCGCCGACGGCGTGATGTCGAAGTCGAAGATCGCGGTGGGCAGGTAGAGCGAGCAGCAGGCGTTCGGGATGTCGACGACACCGCTGACCCGTCCCTCGATCGGGGCCGACCCCAGCAGCAGGTACGCCTGCGGACCGGAGTACCCGAACTTCTTGAGGTACTCGACCGCGTTGAGGCAGGCGTTCTTGTACGCGAGCGTGGCGTCGTTGTAGTGGTTGGTGTTCGTCGTGTGGTCGACCGAGATGCCGATGAACGTGACGAACTCGCTGTAGCGCGGCTCCACGTTGCCCGGCATCAGGATCGGGTTGGTGGTGACGCCGTAGGTCTCCATGCCCCCCTTGATCAGGTCGACGTGGAAGTCGATGAACCCGCCCATCTCGATGGCCCCGCAGAACGTGATCTCGCCGTCGCCCTGGCTGAAGTGGAGGTCGCCACCGGAGAACAACGCCCCCGGGTGGTGCACGGGGTAGAACACGCGGGAGCCGCGGGTGAAGTTCTTGATGTCGTGGTTGCCGCCGTTCTCCCGCGGCGGCACGGTGCGGGCCCCGTCCCGGGCGATCCCGGCCAGCGTGTCGCCGGTGGCGGTGCCGCCGAGCACCAGCGCCTCCAGCGGAGGCAGCGCCAGCGGAGGAACGCGCCCCGGGTCGGTGGCGATCAGCGCGCGCTCGCGCTCGTTCCACTTCACCAGCAGTTCCGGTGAGGGCGCGGTGCCGAACAGCCCGGGGTGGGTGATACCGGTGTAGCTGACGCCGGGGATGTGGCGCGAGGTGGCCTTCTGGCCGCTGAAGTCCCAGATCGCCTTGTAGGCGTCGGGGTACTCCTCGGTGAGGAAACCGCCGCCGTTGCCCGTCGCGAAGATGCCGGTGTAGCCCCACCCCTGCCCGGGCGCGTCGCCGATCTCCTGCGGTACCGGACCGAGGTCGAGGATGTCGACGACGAGCAGGTCGCCCGGCTCGGCCCCCTCGATGGCGATCGGGCCGGACAGCATGTGGCAGCCGTCGAGCTCCACGTCGCGGACGTCGTTCGCCGAGTCGTTGTTGCCGATCTGCGAGTCGGTCCACTCCCGGCACTCGATGCGGATCGACGAGCCCGGCTTCACCGTGGCGGCGGGCGGGATGTCGGGGTGCCAGCGGTTGTGACCGGGGACGACCTGGTCACGCATCGACTTGGCCTGGTCCACGCTGAAGACGACGTCGGGCACGGCGAACCTCCTGGAAGTACCACTCGGGCGGGGACGGACGACGGTGCGGGCGCTACGGGCGGGGCAGGCGCAGCTGCCTGGGATCGGTCGCGCGGCGCTGCGTGCGGCCGGCCCGGCCCGGTACCGATGTGGCGACCCGAGGGGCGTCGGCACTGCGGTGCTGGGCGTCGAGCGCGCTACGCAGACCGGCGGGGAGCGCTCGCAGTGCGGGGGCCCCGAACACCCGACGGGAGGGTCCGGCGCAGATCGGGCAGGAGGCGCCCGAACCGGACTCGCGCATCGGGCGGATCGCGTCGAAGGCCCCGCACTCGGCGCAGGCGTACCGGTAGGTCGGCATCACGGGCCCCTCTCGATCAGCATTACTGTCATCTCAAACTATGTCGTTCGGAAGTTTATGTCAACCCGCCTGCTGCCGACCGCCGGGGCCCTCGCCCCGCGGGTGGGAGCGCACGGCGCGGCCGAGCACGGTCAGGGCGAGGGCGATCCCGGCGACCATGACGACCGGGCTGACGGCCAGCGCCCCGGCCACCACGCCGATCAGGCCGACCGCGAGCAGCGTCGCGGGCGAGGGCCCTGCGGCCGGGACCGCCGGATCCCGTGCCAGACGGTCGAAATCCCTGCGCTCGCGCTCGGTGAGCAGGACCCGGTCGTGCGCGGGGGTCACGCCCCCACCCCAGGGCGTGCGGCCGGGTCGTCCGTAGCGGTCATCTGCGTCTCCTCGTCGTGCTCGGCCCCATCGGGCAGGTCCGTGACGTGGCTCAGGGGCGACGGCGGGCGGGGCAGCAACCAGCCGGCCTTGCGCCGGTGCCGGCCGAGCCCGGCGACGACGAAGTCGTCGCGTCGACCGGCAGACACGACCCCGAGCTCGCGCAGGGCGACCGACACGGGGGCGGTGGAGCAGGCCAGTGGACCGCGCGTCGACGCCGCCTCCACAACCGCGACCAGACCCGGCGTGAGGACCGCGAACCCCGACTCCCGACCGGTCGACCAGCCCTCCCGGCGCTGTGCGGCGTAGGGCATGCCTCCGGGGATGACGTCCATCCCGGGCGTGCACAGCGCGGCGGGCGTGACCTCACCGGCCGGCTCCGCGGTGACCGGCACCAGCACGAGGTCCGCCGCGTCGAGCGGCACGGCCTCGACCCCGAGCACCGCGGCGACGCCGGCGAGTGCGTCGGCAGCGCCGATCACGGCGGCCAGCTCGTAGCGCAGGCCCTGGTCCGGCGTCGTCACGCCGCTTCCCGTCCCGGTGCCATGGAAGCATGCTGCGGCAATAGTGTCGCCTGGAAGTACCACTCACGTGTCCATTGCTTTACGATGACAGCGTTCCGGCCGTCCGGGTCGGGATGCGACACCAGGAGGCGACGTGACGTCGACGGGGCAGGACTCGGCGCGGCGCGCCCCGCTCGACCGGCTTCTCGGGCGAGCCGAGTACCAGGTGGCGCGCCGTGTCGAGGCCGTGGTGGCCGCCGACGGCCTGACGGTCGACCAGTGGCGTGTGCTCGACCTGCTCTCCGGCGGCGCCGGCCTCACGATGACCGGCATCGCCGCTGCCGTCGGCGTACCGGGGCCGACGCTCACCAAGCTCGTCGACCGGCTCGTCGACACCGCCCGGGTCTACCGACTCGCCGACACGCGCGACCGCCGGCGCGTCCTGGTGTTCCTGTCCGACGACGGCCGTGCCGTGCACACCCGCCTGTCCCCCGCGGTGCGTGACGTCGAGACCGAGCTGCTCGGCGCGATCGGCGCCCACGCACCGACCCTGCTCGAGCTGCTCGACCTCCTCACCCCGGACGACTGAGGAACGCACCGACGGCCCGCCGGACGATCCGCCCGGCTCAGGCGCCGCCGTCGATCTCGGCGAGCACGTCGAACTCCAGGCCGTCCGCCCGCGCCAGGTAGATGCGCTGCAGCAGGTGCCGGTCCCGCACCCGCACCGCACCCCGCGGACCCTCGTAGGTCACCGACTCCGCGGCCGCGTTGATCGAGGCGACGTCGGTGCTCCGCGCCGCCGCCGCCAGGTGCGACAGCAGCGTCATCCCCTCGAAGCACGACTCGCCCGGCGAGGTGATCGCCGGAGCGGTGGGCCCCAGCCTCTCGAGGTAGCGGCGTTCGAAGTCCAGCCCGTGGGAGGTGCCGAGCGCCTCGAAGAAACCCGCCGCCGAGTACAGCTCGTGGGTGTTGGCCGCCCCTGTCGCCAGGAGCATGTTCTCGTCCATCAGCGGGCTCAGCCGCACGCAGTGGTCGTGCAGCCGCATCTCGGTGAAGGCGCGGTTGAACTGCACGGCGTCGGATCCCAGGAGGAGCATCAGCACCCCCTGCGCGTGGGATCGCTCCACGCGGCGCAGGGTCGGACCGAACTCCTCGGTGCCCAGGCCCACGTAGACCTCGTCGCGGATCTCCACGCCCACCGACTCGGCGAACGCCCGGGCCACGCGGGCCGAGGCCCGGGGCCAGATGTAGTCGTTGCCGACGATGCACCAGCTGCGGATGCCGAGCTCGCGGGCCATCCACCCGAGCGCGGGAAGCAGCTGCCCGGCCGGCGTCTCCCCCGTCAGGAACACTCCCGGCGTGCGCTCTCCGCCCTCGTACAACGCGGTGTAGACGTAGGCGACCCGGCCCTCCAGGCGCGGCACCACCGCCTGCCGGACGGCCGAGGTGTGCCAACCCGCCACGGCGCCGACGGCGCCGGTGGACACGAGGGACCCGACCTCGTCGGCCACCTCCTGCGGCCGCCTGCCCCCGTCGACCGGGCGCAGGCGGACCTCGCGGCCGAGGATGCCGCCCCCGTCGTTGATCTCCGACACCGCCAGCCGGCCACTGGCCCAGCACGACGGGCCGTAGATCCCGGACGGTCCACTGCTCGGGACGACGAATGCCACGTCGAGTACGTCGGTGACCATGGGGACCCCTCCAGCTGCTCCCGGGTCCGGAAGATGCACCAGTCTGCGAGCGCAGTGTTGCCGTGACGTTGACGGCGGTTGCGCCGTTCGAGTGGTATCTGCGCAGGTGTGAATGTTCTAGTGGACGCATGCCCCGCCGCCGTCCTGCGTCCTCGTCCTCCGCCGGGTGCACCGTCACGGTCTGCCGTGGGTGCTGCTGCGGCACCGCGCGCAAGCATCCGGGCGTCGATCACACGGGCCAGGTCGCGGCGCTGGTCGACGGGATGGGCGCCGCCGGGCGGGTGCGGGTCACCGACTGCCTCGATGCCTGCGAGCGGTCCAACGTCGTGGTCGTCGGACCGTCACCCGCCGGCCGGGCCGCCGGAGCCCGGCCGGTCTGGCTGGCCAACGTGCTGCACCCGGAGACCGTGGACGAGGTCGTCGAGTGGGTGCAGGCGGGCGGACCCGGCGTCGAGGATCCGCCCGGCCTGCTCGACCTGTGCGTGTTCACGCCGTCCCGCCGCGCGCGGGCCGAGGCCGGCGAGGTCTAGAGAACTTCCGATCGGAAGCATTATGGTCGCGGTATGACTTCCGCTCTTGTCGACGAGATCGCGACGTCCGTGCGCAACGACCCGTCCGGGCAGGACCTCGTCCGGCTCTGGGAGGCGGTCTACGGCCTCGAGCACTGGTGGCTGCTACCGACCGGCACGGCCGAGGATCCGCGGCCGCTCGTGGGCGTCGTCGGCGACCAGCGCTTCCTGCTCGCCTTCACCGGTCGGCACCACGTGGCCGCGTTCGCCGGAGCACGCGACGGCGCCGGGGCCGCGGGCGCCACCGCCGCCATGACCATCACGCCCGCCGACCTCACCGGACTCGCCCCCGCGCTGGCCGCCGACGGCGTCGCGGGCGTCCTGTTCGACCAGGGGGTGCACGACCTGGTCGCGCCCATCACCGGACTGCCGTCCCTGTGGACGCGTTTCGGGCAGGCCGCCTGAGGCGGCACACCGGGTGCGGACGCACGCGGTGTGCCCTCCCGGCCCTCGTCAGTCCTCCTGGTCGATGACCCGGTGCTCGACGGCGCGGGGCGCGGGGGCCTCGATCTGCGGGCGGTCGGCCCGGAAGCGGCTGACCTCCTCGCGCTTCTTCGGCAGCCGGTCGTTCGCGATCAGCACCGCCATCCAGGGCAGCGGGATCGAGATGACGAGCAGGGCGACCGCGAGCCAGGGGATCGTGTAGAAGACACCCGCGAGGACCATGAGCGGGATGCGCATCCCCATCATGATCTTGTACCGGTGCTTGCGCGCGGCGAGCTCCTCCTCGTAGGACATCGCCGCGTCGGTGATCAGGACCGGGTTCGCCGCATGCTGCGGGTCGGCCACGGTGACTCCTTCTTGCGCGCTTCTGGCGCCCTCGCCGGCGGTGCTCACGATCAGCGGTGACCACGGGAACCGGGCCACTCGACCGCCGTGATCCATGGTGCCACTCACCCCTGCGGAGCGCCCGTCGACCCGGCCCCTGCGGACGTGGTCTGCACCACGGCGGCGAGGAGTTCGTGCAGCTCGGCAGCGGTGCGCGGGCGGGCGTCGGACCCCGCCGCGGCGAGCAGGCGGTGCACGGCGGGCGCCCAGGCCGGGCCGAGGCGGGCGGCGCGCAGCAGCGCGGTGTCGCCGAGGACCGCGGAGGTCTCGCCGGTGACGACCCGGCCGTCGACGACGACGGCGACCTCGTCGGCGAAGCGGTGGGCGAGGTCGACGTCGTGGGTGGACAGGACGGGCGTGGTGCCGGTGGCGTGCAGTCCGGCGAGGGTGTCGAGGAGCTCCTCGACGCCGGCCGGGTCGAGGCCCGCGGTGGGTTCGTCGAGGACCAGCAGGCGGGGTGCCATCGCGACCGCGCCCGCGATGGCCACGCGCTTCTTCTGCCCGAACGACAGCATGTGGGTGGGGCGCTCGGCCAGGCCGGTGATGCCCAGCGCGGCCAGGGCGGCGTCGACGCGGGCGCGCACGTCGTCGGCGGGCAGGCCCATGTTGACCGGCCCGAACGACACGTCCTGCCCGACGCTGGCGGAGAACAGCTGGTCGTCGGGGTCCTGCAGGACCAGCTGCACCTGGGTGCGCAGGGCGGTGAGCCCGCGGCGGGTGCGACGGACCGGCTCGCCGTCGAGCAGCACCTCCCCCGCGCCGGGGGCGAGCGCGC
Source organism: Pseudonocardia oceani (assembly GCF_019263585.2). Classification (GTDB taxonomy): domain Bacteria; phylum Actinomycetota; class Actinomycetes; order Mycobacteriales; family Pseudonocardiaceae; genus Pseudonocardia; species Pseudonocardia oceani. The sequence goes on along the minus strand of NZ_JADQDF010000001.1, from coordinate 5,539,484 downwards.
CCGCGAGCAGGCGGAACAGGGTGGTCTTGCCGCCGCCGTTGGGTCCGAGGACCGCGACCCGGCGCCCGGCGTGCAGGGCGAGGTCGGCACCGTCGAGGACCGGGCGGCCCGTCTCGTAGGAGAAGCACAGGCCCCGGGCCTCCAGCACGGGCGTCACGCCAGCACCAGCGTCACGGTGACGACGGCTCCGACCAGCGCCGCCGAGGCGACGACGAACGGCACCGACAGCGGCCGCTCGTCGACCTGCACCCGCAGCGACCCGGTGTAGCCGCGCAGCGCGAGCCCCTGCTCCAGGCGCCGGGCGCGGTCGAACGCGCCGACGAAGACCGCGGCGGCCTGCCCGGCGACGCACCGGTAGGTGGTGCGCCAGGTCCGGAAGCCCAGCCGCCCGGCCTGCGCCTCGCGGACGGTGCCGGCCGTCTCCAGCAGGAGGAACAGCAGCCGGTAGACCAGTGCCGCCACCTCGGTGACGGCGGCGGGCACGCCGAGGCGCTCCAGCCGCGGCAGCGCGTCGGCCAGCGGGGTGCTGGCGGCGAACAGGATGAGGCAGAGCAGCGCGGCGGTGGCCCGCCCGGCCAGGGCGACCGCGGGGCCGAGGCCCTCCGGGGCCCACCGGACCAGCGGGACGCCCCCGACGGCGACGAGCAGCGGCACCGACCCGACGACGACGAACACCAGCGGCGCCCGCACCGCGCGCAGCACCTGCCCGGGCCGCAGGCGCAGCGGGCCGAGCAGCAGCGCCAGCGCCACCGCGCCGACGACGGGCGCGCCCGGCCACGGCGGCAGCGCGACCGCCGCGCCGACCAGCCCGAGGGCCAGCAGCGCCTTCTCCCCCGGGTGCCGCCGCCGCCACGGCGTCGTCTGGGCCAGGGCGTCGAGCCCGTGCATCAGGCCGGGTCGTCGCGCTGAGCGTCGGTCACGACGGCCGCGCGGGCCAGGCGGCGCCGGGTGTTCAGGACGCCGAACAGGTAGCCCAGGAACCCCGCGCCGAGAGCCGCCTGCAGCGCGAACAGCGTCGAGGCCGTCTCCGCCTCCGGCTCGAACAGCGGCGTGAACCACGGCTCGTAACCGGGGTTGTCGGCCTCGATCTGCTCGACGGCCACCCCGTCGGCTCCCCCGAACTCCGTGTCGCTGCCGATGAACACCAGCGGGACCACGGCGATCACCACCACCGCGAGCACGAGCAGCCAGTTGACCAGTGCGGAGCGCGACACGTCAGACCTCCTGGGGGGCGGGGGTGGTGGCGGGACGGCGCAGGACACCCAGGCGGAGCAGCTCCGCGGGACTGACCTTCACCAGCAGCCGCACGATCAGCACCGTCAGCAGCCCCTCGCAGACCGCGAGCGGGATCTGGGTGATCGAGAAGATCGTGCCGAACTTGACGATCGAGCCGAGCACGCCGGAGGTGGCGTCGGGGTAGGCCAGCGCGAGCTGCACCGAGGTGGTCGAGTACGTGGCCAGGTCCGCCAGCGACGCCGCGAGGAACACCCCGACCGACAGCCCGCCGCCGAGCTTGCCGACCAGCACGAACACCCCGTAGGCGACCCACGGCCCGACGATCGCCATCGAGAACGCGTTCGCGCCCAGCGTCGTGATGCCGCCGTGCGCGATGAGCAGGGCCTGGAACAGCAGCACGATCGTGCCCAGCAGCGCCATCACCGGGGGCCGGAACAGGATCGCCCCCAGGCCGGTGCCGGTGGGGTGCGAGCTCGACCCCGTGACCGACGGGATCTTCAGCGCCGAGAGCACGAACGCGAACGCGCCGGCCGCCCCGAGCAGCAGCTTCGTGTCCGGGTCCTCGCGGACCCGGCGGACCACCGCCCGGGCCCCGTGGACGACGAACGGCGCCGCCGCCACCGTCCAGGCGGCCGCGTGCAGCGGCGGGAGGTACCCCTCGGCGATGTGCATGGCGGGACTCCCGGATCGTGACGGCGACGGTCGGTCGACCCTAGGACCCGGGCGGGCACCCCTGCAAGCATGAACAGGTCTTCAATGTTTGACGTTCTTGTTTCCGATCTCAGCCGTCGACGGGATGGCCGTGGGCGTGCAGCGCGACCTCCCCGACGACCCCGTCGGAGACCACGTCGAGCAGCCGCTCGGTGAGCGCGCCGGTGACGCGGTAGCGCACGAGCCGGCCCTCGCGGCTCGCCAGCACCATCCCGTGCGCGCGCAGCAGCCGCAGGGCGTGCGAGACGGCGCTGTCGCTCATCCCCACGGCGAACGCGAGGTCGGACACGCACAGGTCGCCGGCGTGGTGCAGGGCGAGCAGGATCGACAGGCGGTTGACGTCGCCGAGCGCGTCGAGCACCGCCGCGGCGTGCTGCACCTGCTCGGTGTCGGCGAGCACGGCGGTGGCGTCGCAGACCTGGTCGGGGTCGACGACCCGCACGTCGCGGAGCTTCTCGGGGACCTGGTGCACGTCCCGGCCCCTACTTCGCGGCCTTCGCGGCGGCCTTCGCGGCCTGCTTGAACTCCCGCACCTTCAGCAGCGACTCGGGGTCGCGGACGTCGGCCACCGAGCGGTGCGCGCCCTCGTCGCCGTAGGAGCCGGCGGCCTCCCGCCAGCCCGGCGGGGTGACGCCGCGCTGCTTGCCCAGCAGCGCCGTGAAGATCTGCGCCTTCTGCGTGCCGAAGCCGGGGAGGGCGACGAGCCGGGCCACCAGCTCCCTGCCGTCCTCGGCGCCGCTCCACACGAGCGTGACGTCCGCGTCGTAGGTCTCGACGAGCGCCGCGCACAGCGCCTGCACCCGCCCGGCCATCGACTTCGGGTAGCGGTGCAGCGCCCGCGGCGTCGCGAACAGGGCGACGAGGGCGTCCGGGTCGTGCTCGGCGATCTCGCGGGCGTCGAGCCGGTCGCGGCCCAGCCGGCGGGCGAGCTCGGCGGGCGCCCAGAACGCGTGCTCCATCGGGATCTGCTGGTCGAGCAGCATCCCGATCAGGAGGGCGAGGGGGTCGCGGTCGAGCAGCGCGTCGGAGTCGGCGTCCTGGCTCAGCTGCAGCGGCACGCCCCCGAGACTAGTCGCGAACCGGGACGCACCGGGCGCGGACTCGCGACGTCGCCCGTCCGGGCCGAACCGCTGGGCCCCGGAGCAACGAACCCGCCACGACCGCTCGGCACGGTCACGACCCGCCCGGCACCGCCGGACGGGCACGACGACGGCGGGAGGCCGACGTGCGGCATCCCCACCCCGACCGGCTCGCGCTGGCCGCCCTCCCTTCGCACAGCGTGGATGCGCAGGTGGAGCGCCACCTGGCAGGCTGTGCGCTGTGCCGCGCGCACGTCGAGGAGCTGCGGCGCACGGTCGACCTCGCCACGTCCGGCGGGGCGGCCGCCGACGACGAGCCGCCGCCCGACCGCATCTGGACCGCGATCACCGGCGAGCTCGGCCACGGACCGCGGCCGCGGCGGTGGGCTCCTCCCGTCGCGGCCGCCCTGGTCGCGCTGCTCGTCGGGTTCGCGGCGGGGCGCCTGGTCGGCGACGAGCCGCCCGCCGGGCGTCCGCTGGCCGTGCTCGCCGCCGTCGACGGGACGGGGGCCACCGGCTCGGCGTCGCTGGTGGACCGCGAGGGCGTGCGCGCGGTCGTCGTCCACGTGGAGGGGGTCGTGGCCGCGCCGGAGGACGACTACCTCGAGGTCTGGCTGACCGACGGCTCCGGAGTCCGGATGTTCTCGCTCGGCGCGCTGGCCCGCGACGGCGGCGGCTACGACGGCGAGTTCACCGTCCCGTCGGACCTGCCGATGGAGCGGTTCCCGACGCTGGAGGTGTCGGCCGAGCGGTTCGACGGCGTCGCCGCGCACTCGCGCGACAGCCTGCTGCGCGGCGCGGTGCACTGAGGGCGCGTGCGTGCGTCCCTGCTTGGATCACGGGGTGGATGCCGCCGTCACCGATGCCCTCCGGACCGCTCTCACCCGCCACCGCTACACCACCGACGCCGTGCGCGAGCTGCTCGGCGCGGGGGCGCACGCGGCGCTGGGCCGGGGCGAGGTCGAGCCCGCGCACCGGGCCGCGCGCGACGCGGGCGAGCTGGGCGTGCTGGTGCGGCTGCTGCTGCTCGGGGCCGTCGAGCCGGATGCCGCGGTGGCCGCCGCACTCGCACCGCTCTCCCCCGCAGACGCCGCCGCGGCCGGCCTGCTGCGGGCCGTCGACGGCGGGTGGGCGGCCGCGCTCGACCTGCGGCCCTACGGCGTCGACGACCCGGAGGACCCGGCCGAGTGGTGGGTCCTGTCGGACCTCGACGCACCCCAGATCAGTCGTCGGGGCCAGGAGCGCGACCACGTCACCGGCGTCGGCGGGGCGTCGCTGACGCTGGCCTCGGCCACCGACCGCCGGCCGGTCGGGACCCTGCTCGACCTCGGCACCGGCTGCGGCGTGCAGGCGCTGCACGCCACCCGGCACGCCCGCGCCGTCACCGCCACCGACGTCGCGCCGCGCGCGCTCGCGCTGGCCCGGGCCACGTTCGCGCTCAACGGGCTCGACGTCGAGCTGCTGGACGGGCCGTGGCTCGAACCCGTCGCCGGGCGCCGGTTCGACCGGATCGTCTCCAACCCGCCGTTCGTGCCCGGGCCCGCCCGCGTCGACTACGTCTACCGCGACTCCGGCCGCGCCGGCGACGAGGCGCTCGCCGCGCTGGTGGCCGACCTGCCCGCGCACCTGGAGCCGGGCGGGGTGGCGCAGCTGCTGGGGTCGTGGCTGCACGTGCGCGGCGAGGACTGGCCCGACCGCGTCCGCTCGTGGCTCCCGCCGGGCGTCGACGCGTGGATCGTGCAGCGGGAGGTGGCCGACCCGGCGCTGCACGTGGGCACCTGGCAGCGCGACGCCGGGCTCGATCTCACCTCGCCCGCCGCCCGCGCGCAGGCCGGCGCGTGGCTGGACTGGATGGAGTCCGCCGACGTCGAGGCCGTCGGTTTCGGGTACCTGGTGCTGCGCCGCACCGACGGTGCGCCCGAGGTCGTGGTCGAGGACCTGCTCACCGAGGTGTCCGACCCGCTGGGCCCCGAGGTCGCCGGCTGGCTCGACCGCATCGACTGGCTGCGCGCCCACGCCGCCGACGACGTCCTGCTCGGCGCCCGCCTCGCCGTGGCGCCCGGCGTGGTCCTGGAGAGCTGGTCGGAGCCGGGCGAGGAGGGCTGGACCGACGCCGGTTCGGCCGTCGCCCGGCTCGACGGCCCGCGCTGGCGCCACGAGGTCGACGCCCCAGCGGCCGCCCTGCTGGCCGGGTGCCGGGGCACGCTGCCGCTCGACGAGCTGCTGGAGCTGCTGGCCTTCGCCCACGACCGGCCGGTGGGCGAGCTCGTCGCGGCCACCCTGCCCGCGGTCCGCGAGCTGGTCCGGCACGGGCTGCTGGTGCCGTCGTGAGGGCGGTGGCGGCGTGAGGGCGGTGGCGGCGTGAGGGCGGTGGCGGCGCGGGTGTCGCGGGCCTCGGTGACGGTCGACGGTGCGGTGGTCGGCTCGATCACCGGACCCGGGCTGCTCGTCCTGCTCGGGGTGCACCGCGACGACACGGCCGCCGCCGTTCCGGTGATGGCGCGCAAGCTGCACGAGCTGCGGATCCTGTCCGGGGAGCGGTCGTGCGCGGAGCTCGGGGCGCCGCTGCTGGTCGTCAGCCAGTTCACGCTCTACGGCGACACGCGCAAGGGGCGGCGGCCGTCGTGGTCGTCGGCGGCTCCTCCTGCCGTTGCCGAGCCGCTGGTCGACGCCGTCATCGAGGCGTTGCGGGAGCGGGGGGCGGTGGTGGAGACCGGGGTGTTCGGGGCGGACATGGCGGTGGAGTCGGTGAACGACGGACCGTTCACCGTCCTCATCGACGCCTGACTCCCCTCCCCGGCGAGTGTGCCTTCCGCGCCCGGCGAGTTTGCCCTGCGTGCGGCCTGAGCCGTGGTTCCGTTGCGTTGAAGAACGTGTACCGGGTCGGTTGCCGTCGTGGTCCCGATGGCCTCCGGACCCGGGCACAGAACGGTTCCCGTTCTGATTGCTGGGACTAGCTTGTGGTCCCGTTATGCCAGCTCAAAGCCTATTATTCGAACGTGTGTTCTAGTACGATCAGAGCATGGGACGGGTTTTCGACTCTGCGCTCGACGAGCTGGCTTCCGTCACTGCCACCGGGTCCGAGGCCGAGCTCCTCGCGCTGGTGAGGCTGTGCGAGAGCGTTGTCCGCCGCGTGGATGCGATCTCCACTTCTGCCATCGCTGCATTGGACGCTCAAGGCGCCTTTCTGACCCGCGGCTACCGGTCTGCGGCCCGTGCCCTTTCGGACCTGTTGTCGTGGGACTACGTCGAGGCCCGGCGACGTGCCGCCGTTGCTTCTGACGTCCACGCCCGGACCACTCTCGACGGGACACCGCTGCCTGCTCGGCTGCCCTCTGCTGCGGCCGCGTTCGGTGCGGGCGACATCGCGCTGCGGCACGTCGAGGTCATCGGGCGGGTGCTCGCCACCGACGCTGCCGAGCGACTTTCACCCGAGCAGTGGGCCGGGGTCGAAGCCCAGCTCGCCGCCGACGCCACCCGCCTCAACCCGTCCGAGCTCCAGACGCTGGGCACCGCGCTGGTCGCCCTGCTCGACCAGGACGGGGCCGAACCCGACGACCGGGTGCCTGCCCCGGTCAATGAACTCCGTCTCACCCGCCACGCAGCCGGAGGGTCGATCAAGGGCCGGTTCCAGGACCCCGCCCTCTACGACGCCATCGCCGCGGTCATCGACGCCAAAGCCGCCCCGCTCACCACCGACGACGACCGACCGGCGCCACAACGACAGGCCGAAGCACTCGCCGACATCTGCGGGCACGTCCTCGACCACGGCGACGACCTGCCCGACACCGGCGGCCGCCGCCCGGTGTTGACCGTCCTCGTCCGGCTCGAGGACCTCGAGCACCGCGCCCGATCGGCCATGCTCGAGTTCGGCGGCACGCTCACCCCGGCCGCGCTGCGCACCCTGGCCTGCGACGCCAGCGTCATCCCGGTCGTGATGAACGGCGCCGGACAACCCCTCGACATCGGCCGCGCCACCCGCACCATCCCCGACGGCCTCCGACGCGCCGTCACCGCACGCGACCGCGGCTGCGCCCACCCCGGCTGCGACCGCCCACCCTCCTGGTCCGAGATCCACCACATCCACCACTGGGAACACGGCGGACCCACAGCCCTGAACAACCTGGTGATGCTGTGCAGAGCCCACCACCGCCAGATCCACCACACCGACTGGGCCGTCCGCATCCGCGACGGACTACCGGAGTTCGTGCCACCGAAGTGGATCGACCCGCACCGAACACCCCGCCGCAAGATCCTCGCCCACCTCGCCGCAGCCTGATTTCAAGTCAAGATCACCGAGAGTGGTGCCAGGCGGTCAGGAATGACCCCTCGCACCACTCCTGGCGATCATGACGTCCGCGCGGCCCCGCACCCTCCCGAAACCGCTGATCACCGGCGGCAGGGCGGACGGCGGCCGACGAGCCGATCAGGCGTCGTCGTCCACGAAGCTCCGGTACACCGACAGCAGCGCCGCCCGCTGCGCCGGCGTGAGACGAGGGTCGCGCGCGATCACGTCCTCGGTCGTCTCCGGATCCGGCGTCGGACCCGCGTCCCGCCACCCGGCCTGGATCAGCAGCTGCTCCGTCGAGAGCTGCAGGGCGTCGGCGATGGAGTGCAGCACCTTGAGCGAGGGCTGGTGCAGCCCCCGCTCGACCTGGCTCAGGTAGGCGTTCGACACGCTGGTCATGGCGGCCATCTCCCGCAGCGACAGCTTCGCCAGCTGCCGCTGCGCGCGGATGAAGTGGCCCAGCGCGTTGATCGACCACGACCCGGACGGTTCGGGCTGCTCTGCCGCACTCATGCCCGCATCATGACGGCTCGCGGCTCAGGTTCCCAAGACGTAGCTCCCCGGCGCGGCCTGCAGGACGGGGTGGGCGTCGCTGCCCAGGCGCGGCGGGGCGGTCATCTCGCCGGCGCGCTCGCCGATCCACGGGGACCAGTCCTCCCACCAGCTCGCACGGTGCTCGCCGGCGTCGTCGCGCCAGTCGTCGGCGCTCTCGGGGAGGTCGGCACCCTCGCCGAACCAGTGCTTCGACTTCGGCGACGGCGGGTTGACGACACCCGCGATGTGGCCCGAGTTCGAGAGCACGAACCGCACGGTGCCGCCCAGGTGGCGCAGGCCCTTGTAGACCGAGCGCCACGGCGCGATGTGGTCGGCCTCCGCGCTGACGACGTACGCGTCCTGCGTGACGGCGCCCAGGTCCAGCCGCTCCCCCGCGAGCTCCATCTTGCCCTCGACGAGCTGGTTGTCGAGGTAGAGGTTGCGCAGGTACTCGGTCTGCATCGCGGCCGGCATGCGGGTCGAGTCGGCGTTCCACGCGAGCATGTCGAAGGCCGCGGGCTCCTCGCCGAGCAGCCAGTCGTTGATCACGTAGTTCCACACGAGGTCGGTGGCGCGCAGCAGGTCGAAGGTCGTCTTCATGCTGCTCGCGGGCAGGTAACCGGTGCGACGCATCGTGTTCTCGAGCCGGTTCACCGTGGTCTCGTCGGTGAAGACGCCGAGGCGGCCGGGCTCGCTGAAGTCGAGCAGCGTGTTCATCAGCGTGATCGTGTTGATCCGCTGGTCGCCCCGCGCGGCGAGCCACGCGGCGGTGGCCGCGGCGAGCGTGCCGCCCAGGCACAGCGCCGCGACGTTGACCTTGTCGGAGCCGGTGATGTCCTGCACCACGTCGAGGGCGGCGAGCGGGCCCTCCTGCATGTAGTCGGCCATCACGACGTCGCGCATGCTCTCGTCGGGGTTGCGGTAGGAGATGACGAAGACGGTGTGCCCGTGCTGCACCGCCCACTCGACGAGGCTCTTCTGCGGCGCGAGATCCATGATGTAGTACTTGTTGATCCACGGCGGCGAGAGCAGCAGCGGGATCTCGTGCACCTGCTCGGTCTGCGGCTTGTACTGGATCAGCTCCATCAGCCGGTTGCGGTGCACCACGACCCCGGGCGTCGCGGCCAGGTCCTTGCCGACCTCGAACTCGCCGGGCGTCGTCTGGCGCGGCATCCCGCCGCCGCCGACGACGTCGCGCAGCAGGTTGCGGCTCCCGCGGAACAGGCTCTGCCCGCCGGTCTCGAACGCCTTCTTCACCATCGTCGGGTTCGACCACGGCCAGTTGACCGGCGAGGTCGCCTCGACGGCCTGCTGCACCAGGAAGTCGATCTTCCGCCGGGAGACGGGCTTCAGCTCGACGCCCTTCGCCACCGCCTCCAGGTACTCGGCGAACAGCGCGTGCTGCTGGCGGAGCAGGTAGTAGTACGCGTTGCCCTCCCATGCCGGGTCGGCGTAGCGGCGGTCCTTGTCGGGCAGCGGCGCGGGCCCGGCGCCGTGGCCGCCGACGCTGCGCGCGAGCGCGGCCAGCGCGGCCCGGCCCGAGCCGGCGGCGAGACCCGCGGTGCGGCGCGCCACCGGTAGCGGGTGCGCCAGCAGCCCCTTCGCGACGTCGCCGAGCGCCCCGCCGAACGCCACGGGATCGACCCGGGCGGCCAGCGCACCGGGGTCGAGGAGGTCGCGCACGCCGTTCACCACCCCCGATGCGGTCCGCTGGAGCGTGCTGGTCGGGTCGCTCGTCTGGGTCACGGCAACTCCTTCGTCGTCGATGTCGGTGCTCGTGGCACACGGGGACTACCCCAGGGTGACGGCTTACCCACGGGTAGACATAACTGCTGGTCACAGGTCACGTGCGAGCGTGGTCACGTAGGTGCTTGACATCCCGAACGCTACCTCCGGGTAAGCCAGCTGTTGCGTCACATGCCTAGCGCCACCTACCGTCGGGTAACGACGGCGACGCTGCCGTCCCGCACCCGGGAGCCCGTGATGACCGCACCCACCTCCACCGGAATCGGTGGCGCCCTGCGCCACCTCGCGGCCTACAACGCCAACGCGGCGGCCCGCACGACCGTCGAGCTCACGCGCTCGGCGGGCAACCTGTGGCTCGACGCCGTGACCCGCCCCCGGACCCCGCTGGCGAACCTCGCCCGCGGCGCGCTGTGGTGGAGCACGATGGCCGACCGCCGCGAGCCCCGCTGGCACCGCGAGAACACGATCACGCTGTCGACGCCGTTCGCGCACCTGCGCGACTTCACCGCACCCGCCGACGCCCACGACGACGTCGTGCCGACGCTGGTGCTGCCGCCGCAGGCCGGGCACTCGAGCCACGTCATCGACTTCTCCCCGCGCCAGAGCCAGCTCGCCGTGCTCGCCGCCGCCGGGCTGACGAAGCTCTACGCGCTGGAGTGGCGCCCCGCCACCACGGCCACCCGCGACGTCGGCATCACCGACTACCTCGACCTCATCGACCGGTCGATCCGGCGCATGGGCGGGCGCGCCAACCTCGTCGGCGACTGCCAGGGCGGGTGGCTCGCCGCGATCTACGCGGCGCTGCACCCCGAGCGCGTCCACACCCTGACCTTGGCGGGCGCGCCCATCGACTTCCACGCCGGCGAGTCGGTGATCGCCTCCTCGACCCGCGCGATGACCGGCGCGCTGGGCCTCGCACCCTACCGCGCGCTGGTGCGCATGGGCGGGGGCAACATGCCCGGCGCCGCCGTGCTCGCCAACTTCGTCGCGATCCAGCCGCAGTCGGAGGTGTCGCGCCAGCTCCAGCTCCTGGAGAACATCGACGACGCCGCGCACGTCGAGCGCTACCGCGTGTTCGAGGACTGGTTCAAGCACACCCAGGACATCCCGGGCGCGTTCTACCTGTGGCTCGTCGAGCACCTGTTCCACGGCAACGAGCTCATCTCGGGCGACCTCGTCGTCGACGGGCGCCGCGCCGACCTCGCGAACATCACCTGTCCGCTGTTCCTGCTGGCCGGGTCGACCGACCACATCACGCCGCCCGCGCAGCTGTTCGCCGCGGCCGACGCGGTGGGCACGCCTGCCCCGCAGGTCACCCGCCGGACCGCGACCGGTGGGCACCTGGGGCTGTTCATGGGGCGCGACGCGCTGCGCGACGACTGGCCCCCGCTCATGGAGGCCGTCTACGCCCTGTCGGCTCCCGGGGTGACGCGCCGCGAGCGCGCGGGCGCGGTGGCCGATCCCGGCGACACGCCCCGCATCCCGGCTCCGTGACCGGGGCCGCATCGCTGAGGATGCGCTGAGGGTGCACGAGAGCGCGCCCGGAGTCGGGAACGATTCCCGGCACGGGCGCGTTCAACTGCGTGAGAGCCCGGCGACGACGGACCACAGATCCGTTTCGCCCGGGCCGCGCAGGGGAGGAAGACACCATGACAGCGCCCACCAAGGCCCGCCCGGCCACCGCCGGCCGCACCGTCCCGAGCCAGCGTACCGGCTCCCGCACCGTCGACGACTCCGCCGAGCCGGTGGCATCGGTGTTCGCCTCGGCCGCGCCCGGGGAGCGCCCCGAGATGTCCGCCGAGGACCTCGACGCGCAGAGCCCGGCGGCCGACCTGGTCCGCGTCTACCTCAACGGCATCGGCAAGACCGCGCTGCTCACCGCGGCGCAGGAGGTCGACCTGGCCAAGCGCATCGAGGCCGGCGTGTTCGCCAAGCACGTGCTCGACACCGCCGAGGAGCCGCTGGAGAAGCAGTACGCCGCCGACCTGCGCGCGATCGTGCGCGACGGTGAGCGCGCCCGCAACCACCTGCTCGAGGCCAACCTGCGGCTGGTCGTCTCGCTGGCCAAGCGCTACACCGGCCGCGGGATGCCGCTGCTCGACCTCATCCAGGAGGGCAACCTCGGCCTGATCCGCGCGGTCGAGAAGTTCGACTACGCCAAGGGCTTCAAGTTCTCGACCTACGCCACCTGGTGGATCCGGCAGGCGATCACGCGCGGCATGGCCGACCAGGCCCGCACGATCCGGCTGCCCGTGCACCTCGTCGAGCAGGTCAACAAGCTGGCGCGCATCAAGCGCGACCTGCACCAGAAGCTGGGCCGCGACGCCACCCACGAGGAGCTGGCCGAGGAGTCCGGCATCCCCGAGGGCAAGATCGCCGACCTGCTCGACCACGCGCGCGACCCGGTGAGCCTGGACATGCCGGTGGGGTCCGACGAGGAGGCGCCGCTGGGCGACTTCATCGAGGACGGCGAGGCCACCGACGCCGAGACCACGGTGATCTCGCACCTGCTGCACGACGACCTGCGGCGCGTGCTCTCCACACTGGAGGACCGCGAGCAGCACGTCATCCGCATGCGCTACGGCCTCGACGACGGCCAGCCGCGCACGCTCGACCAGATCGGCCGCCGCTTCGGGCTCTCCCGCGAGCGCGTCCGCCAGATCGAGCGCGAGGTCATGGCCAAGCTGCGCATCGGCGAGCGCGCCGACCGCCTGCGGGCCTACGCCAGCTGAGCACGCCGATCGACACCGACCGCCGCGACGCCGACCGCCTGGGCACCGACCGCCTGGGTATCGGCCTCGCGGCGGTCGCGCGTCCGGCGTACATCACGTCCGGGCGCGCGTCCGACCTCGGCGGCCACCGCGATGTCAACGCCCTGCGCGCCCGCACCCACGCCGTGCTCGACGCGGCGTGGGCGGCGGGCGTCCGCTACGTCGACGTCGCCCGGTCCTACGGCCGCGCGGAGGAGTTCGTGGCCTCCTGGCGCGCCGCGCACCCCGACCGTCCGGTGCGCGTGGGGTCGAAGTGGGGCTACCGCTACGTCGGCGGGTGGCGCCTCGACGCCGACGTGCACGAGGTCAAGGACCACTCGCTCGCGGCGTTCTCCGAGCAGTGGGCCCAGACCCGGGCGACGCTCGGCGTCCCCGCGATCTACCACGTCCACTCGGCCACGCTCGAGACCGGAGTGCTCGACGACGCGCCGCTGCACCGTGCGCTGGCCGGGCTGCGCGAGCAGGGGGTGCGCGTCGGGATCTCGACCTCCGGACCCGCCCAGGCCGACGCGGTGCGCCGCGCGCTGGAGGTCGTCGTCGACGGGGAGCCGCTGTTCACCTCGGTCCAGTCGACGTGGAACGTCCTGGAGCCCTCGGCCGGGCCGGCGCTCGCCGAGGCGCACGCGGCCGGCGCGCTGGTGATCGTCAAGGAGCCGGTGGCCAACGGCCGGCTCGCGCCCACGCCCGACGCCGACCCGCGGGCCGTCGCGCTGGCGGAGCGGGCCGGGATCCCGCTGGACCGGCTGGCCCTCGCCGCGGCGCTCGCGCAGCCGTGGGCCGGGCTGGTGCTCTCGGGGGCCGTCGACGCGGCGCAGGTGGCGAGCAACGCGGCCGCCGTGGCCGTCCCGGGTGACGTGCTGGACGTGCCGGCCGAGGAACCCGCCGCCTACTGGGCGGCCCGCTCGGCGCGGTCGTGGAGCTGAGAGGAATCTGACCGACGCCGCCCGTCGGGCTCCCCTGAGCACGGGCGGCGCCGGTCGACGACATGTCTACTCCCCCGGCGGCACCGGCGACACACGCCGCGCCGAGCCGAACTGGAGTTCACTCCACCGTGCGACGATCGGGGTCCGGCCAGCGGCGACGAGCCTCAGCCGAGGTCGCCCGGGTCGGCCGTGACGCCGTAGCGCCCGCGGTAGAACAGCAGCGGCAGACGGGCGGCGTCGGCGCCCAGGTCCTGGACGTGCCCGATCGCGATGGTGTGGTCGCCGCCGTCGTGCTCGCCCCACAGGGTGCAGTCGACCCAGGCGCTGACGCCCTCGAGCAGCGGAGCCCCCGACGGGCCCGGCCGCCAGGCGACGCCCGCGAACTTGTCGGTGCCCGACCGCGCGAACCCGGCCGAGATCTCCTGGTGGTCGGCGGCGAGGACGTTGATGCAGAACGCGCCGACCTCGCGGATGCGCGGCCACGTCGTCGACGTGCGCGACGGCGCGAAGCTCACCAGCGGCGGCTCCAGCGACAGCGACGAGAAGGACTGGCACGTGAAGCCCAGCGGACCGTCCGGTCCTGCGGCGGTGATCACGACGATCCCGGACACGAAGTGCCCGAGCACGTCACGCATGACCGCGGGCGAGACCGGTCCCGGAGGCGCACTCATGGGTCGAGCCTAACCACGGCGCCCGGTTCGGGGGAGGTGTGACGGTCATCCGTCACGTCCGGCGCGGACCGTGCCGAACGCGAAAACACCCGAGCCGGGCCGCGGAATCGCGGCCCGGCACGGGCTCCCCGGTCGAACTACGGGGACAGCTGTCCCCGGCGCGACGATCAGTCGTCGAAGTTCGCCTGGTTCACGCTGTCGTCGTTCACGCACGCGGCGGCACCGTCGGCGTCGGCGTCGGCTGCGCCGGTGCCCAGGATGCCGAGGATGTTGCCGATGCCCGCGGCGACGGGGATGGCCGGGCAGACGTTGACGTCGTTGAGGGCGTTGACGTCGCCCACGTTGACGAGGCCGGTCTGGGCGCTGTCGCGGTCGTTGTCGACGCGGTTGACCTGGCGGTCACCGTCGTTGTCCCCGTGTCCGTCCCAGCCGCCCTTGTCGCCGGCGAAGGCGAGCGGGCTCACCGCGAGCAGACCCGCGGCGGTTGCGGCGACCAGGATGCCAGCCTTCTTCAGCACAGTACTTCTCCTTCTGGTGATCCGAATGCCAGCCTGTGAGGGGGAGCCTCGCTGACATGGAGAACGCTATCCGGATTCACCCGCAGCACCCCTATCAACTACCACTATCGGATGACCACAAATACTCGACGTGAGGATATTGCTCTTTTTCGGGCGTCCGCACCTCCGGAGTTCCCCCCAGGTCACCGCGTTACCGTCACTCTGAGCAAGATCACATCACCCGATCGTCCGAACATCGGATCCTGGAACTACCCACCGTGATCGACCCCCCGAACGGGCATCACCCGTCGCCCGCTCCGAACGACCCCGAAAAGGGCGTTGACGGCTCGGAATCACCATGCGTGGAGGATCGGCGCGCTGTTTGTGGGGGAATGGGGTCGGGAGCCGGTGGTCGGGTGGGTCCGACGGCCTGAGATCGCCGGGAACGTGGCGTGTGCCGCGCGGGAGCCGGAAACGCGCGCGGCAGACGGGAACTCGCGCGGGACGGCCCCTGATCGCCGCCGCCCGATGACCGCCGCGGCCGGCGGCCGGCGGCCGGCGGGGATCAGCTCAGGACCGTCGCGCCACACTCGCGGCTGGGGCCGCCACGTCGCACTCCCGGCGATCACCGCTCACCAGCGGCTCGAACGGGTGATCCGGCCGGCCCAGCCGATTTGCGCCGCTCGCCGGGGACGATCTCAGGAAGGCCGCCCGGCTTGCGGTCAGCCCGTCCGCCGCGTCCGCGGGTCGACCGTCTCCGCCAGCAGCGGAGCCTGCAGCGTCGCCCACGGCGAGAGCTCCCCGCCCGCGGCGGCGTCGAGGAACCGCTCCCAGCCCCACCACTCCCAGGTCTCGACCTCGTCGGGCCGGGGCTCGGGGTCGCCGTCGAGCGAGCAGACGAACACGGGGCAGAACTCGTGCTCCTCCACCCCGTTGACGTCCGACGCGCGGTAGGAGAAGTCGGGCAGCACCAGTCCCAGGTCGTGGGCGCGGAGGCCGAGCTCGTGCTCCAGGCGGCGGTGCACGGCGTCGGCCATGTCCTCCCCCGGCGCCGGGTGACCGCAGCAGGTTCCGGTCCAGACCAGGGGGAACGCGCGCTTGCCGCGGGCGCGGCGCGTGACCAGCACGCGGCCGGCCGCGTCGAAGCCGTAGCAGGAGAACGCCAGGTGGCGGGGGGTCTGGCGGCCGTGCACGGTGGCCTTCTCGGCGACGCCCACCGGGCGCCCCGCGTCGTCGACGAGCACGACCTGTTCGGGAGTGGGCACCACGTCAGCCTGCCATCCGTCGCGCGATACCGCGAAGCAGTGCGGCCTGGCCCACGTGCTGCAGGTCGTCGTCGAGCACGCTCACCAGCCGCACCCCGACCGTGACGGGCGGGTCCCAGTCGGCGTCGACGACGTGGTCGAGGTCGGTCTCGCCCAGCGTGCGCAGGTACTCACCGGTGCGGTCGAGGACGGCGTCGAGGTAACCGGTGAGCAGGTCGACCGAGCCGGGGCGCACCGCGGCGACGGCGTCCGTATCCTGGCCGTAGCCGATCTCGGCGTCGTCGAACGGGAGCGCGAACCGCTCCGACCACCCGTCGCGCGTCCACACCTGCGGGCTCCCGGCGAGGCCCGCCACGTGGTCGTCCTGCACGCGGGCCAGGTGCCAGAGCAGCCAGGCGACGGTGTTGGCCTCGGGGTCGGCGCGCCACGCGAGCTGGTCGGGGGTCAGGTCCGCCACGGCGGCGTGCGCGCTCTCGCGCAGGCGCGAGAACCCGTCGGTCAGGACGTCGATGCCGTTCATGGGGTCCGTATGCCCGGAGAACTACGCCGGGTAACGCTGCGCCCGCTCACCGCTCGCGCACCCACGCCGCGACCGCGACCCGCAACGGGCGGTCGAGCTTGCGCATGATCTGGCTGACGCGGTTCTCGACGGTCCGCTCCGGGAGCGTCAGGCGCTGCGCGATGGCGCGGTTGCCGAGCCCCTCGGCCACGAGCGTGGCGATCTCCGAACTCCCGCGGCGACAGCGGGCCGGGCGGCGGCCCGCAGCGCGGCCTGCGGGTGCGCCCGCGCCTGCCCGGGCCGCCCGAGCAGCGCGCCGAGCCGGCCGGCGCACAGCTTCTGGATCGGGGTGTTCGGCTCGTCGGCGCCCTGCACGACCGGCACCGCCGCCTGACGGAGTTCGGGCTGCCCTGCTCGCTCGTCCCCGACTCCGGGTCGGGCCACCACCTCGACCTGCGGGCCCCTGACGGCGTGCCGGTCGAGCTCTCCGTGATCGACGCGGCGGCCGTCACCGCCCTGGGCCCGACCGACGCCGGGGAGGCGTTGGCGGGACCCCGCCGGCGGGTCCGTGACGTCAGGACAGGTGCTTCGGCTGCGGGTGGTCCTTCTCCCCCGCGTCGTCGGACACGCCCTCCTGCCGGCCGGTGCCGCCGGCGGGGCCCGCCGAGCGGGCGAGCGAGATGATCACCGACTTGGACGCGGGCTGGTGGCTGCCCTCGGCGGTGTGGTCGAGCGGCACGAGCGGGTTGGTCTCCGGGTAGTAGGCCGCCGCCGTGCCGCGCGGGGTGTCGTAGGCGACGATCCGGAAGTCGCGGGCGCAGCGCTCGACGTCGTCGTCGTCCCAGCGGGTGGTGAGGTCGACGTGGTCGCCGTCGTCGAAGCCGAGGGCGGCGATGTCCTCGCGGTGCAGGAACACGACGCGCCGCCCGTCCTCGATGCCGCGGTAGCGGTCGGACAGCCCGTAGATCGTGGTGTTGAACTGGTCGTGGCTGCGCAGCGTCTGCAGCAGCAGGTGCCCGTCGGGGACGTGCAGCACCTCCACCGGCGACACGGCGAACTCCGCCGACCCGGACTCGGTCGGGAACGTCCGGGTGTCGCGCGGGGGGTGCGGCAGGACGAACCCGCCGGGACGCCGGGCGTTGACCTCGTAGCTCTCGCAGCCCGGCACGACCCGCGCGATGTGCTCGCGGATGCGGCTGTAGTCGCGGCGCATGGCGGCCCAGTCGATGCCGTGGCGGTCGCCGATCGTCGCCTCCGCGATGCCGGTGATGATCGCGACCTCCGAGCGCAGGTGCGGGCTCGCCGGCGGCAGCGGGCCGCGCGAGGAGTGCACCGAGCACGTCGAGTCCTCGACCGAGATCCACTGCGGCCCGCCGGCCTGCACGTCCTTCTCGGTTCGGCCGAGGGTGGGCAGGATCAGCGCGGTCTCCCCGCACACCAGATGGCTGCGGTTGATCTTGGTGGAGATCTGGACGGTGAGGCTCGTGGAGCGCAGCGCGGCCGCGGTGACGTCGGTGTCGGGCGTCGCCTGGGCGAAGTTGCCGCCCAGCCCGACGAACACGCGGACCTTCCCGTCGCGCATCGCCCGCACCGAGTCCACGGTGTCGAGCCCGTGCTCGCGCGGCGGGTCGAAGCCGAACTCCTCCTGGATCGCGTCGAGGAACGAGTCGGGCACCCGCTCCCAGATGCCCATCGTGCGGTCGCCCTGCACGTTGGAGTGCCCGCGGACGGGGAACAGCCCGGCACCGGGCCGTCCGATGCCGCCCTGGGCCAGCGCCAGGTTGGTGATCTCCTTGATCGTCGCGACGCCGTTGCGGTGCTGGGTGATGCCCATCGCCCAGCAGAACACGGTGGAGCCGGAGTCGCGCAGCATCTGCGCGGCCTCGGTGATCTGCTCGCGCGTCAGGCCCGTCGACGCGACGACGTCGGACCAGTCGATGTCGGCCACGTGGGCCTTCCACGCGTCGAAGCCGGTGGTGTGGCGCTCGATGAAGTCGTGGTCCAGCGCGTCCCACTCGACGAGCAGCGCGCCCATCGCCTGGAACAGCGCGAGGTCGCCGTTGACGCGGATCGGCAGGTGCAGGTCCGACAGCGCCGTGCCCGGACCGACGACGCCCTTGGGCCGCTGCGGGTTCTTGAAGCGGGTGAGCCCGGCCTCGCGCAGCGGGTTGATCGTCAGGATCTTGGCGCCGCGGTCCTTGGCCATCTCGAGGTGGGTGAGCATCCGCGGGTGGTTCGTGCCCGGGTTCTGCCCGGCGATGACGATCAGCTCGGCGTTCTCCAGGTCACTCATCACGACGCTGGCCTTGCCGATCCCGATCGACTCCTGCAGCGCGATCGACGTCGACTCGTGGCACATGTTCGAGCAGTCCGGCAGGTTGTTCGTACCGTAGGCGCGCGCGAAGAGCTGGTAGGCGAACGCGACCTCGTTCGACGCCCGGCCGGAGGTGTAGAACGTGGCCTCGTCGGGGCTGCCCAGGGCGCGCAGCTCGTCGCCGACCAGGGCGAGGGCGTCGTCCCAGTCGATCGCGCGGTAGTGCGTGTCGCCGGGTCGCTTGACCATCGGGTGGGTGATCCGGCCCTGCTGCCCGAGCCAGTACTCCGAGCGCGCGTCGAGCTCGGCGATGCTGTGGCGGGCGAAGAAGTCCGGCGTCGCCCGGTCGGTGGTGGCCTCCTCGGCCACGGCCTTCGCGCCGTTCTCGCAGAACTCGGCGACCGACCGGTGCCCCGGGTCGGGGTCGGGCCACGCGCAGCTCATGCAGTCGAAGCCCTCGGCCTGGTTGAGCTTCAGCAGCGTGCGGGCCGTGCGCGAGGGACCCATGCGCTCCAGCGACCGCTTCATCGAGACCGCGACGCCGGTGGCGCCGGCGGCCCAGTCCTCGGGCTCGCCGACGCGCAGGTCCGACTCGTCGTAGTCCGTCGTCCGGCGCTTCGCATGATCCATGCAGCGGGACTACCCGCTCACGCGTCGAGGAATGCCGAGACGACCTCGTCGAACCGCGCCGGGTTCTCCAGGAACGGGAAGTGCGAGTCGGCCTCGTCGACCGGGAAGACGTGGAGCTGGGCGCCGGGGACCTGCTCGGCGATGTAGCGCTGCGAGCCGCGCCACCGCTCACGGACCGCTGCGACCATCACGGCGACCCTCCGACCCGCAGCCCCTGATCCGTCCCAGCGGTCGGTGCCGACCTCGCACACCCAGCACGCACCTCGCACACCGCCGACCCTGTGCGAGGTCACCACCCGGTGTGCGACGTGACTCCACCGGTCACCGCACGTAACGGATCACCTCCGCCGCGCGAGAGATCGGACGGCGACGCTCCCCCTTCGCCGCTCGCCCGTGCCCGGAGGACGTCCGCCGTGACCACCGCCCAGATCGACGACCTGCTCGACGCCGGCCACACCTTCGCCGTCGTCGACGTCGAGACCACCGGCTTCTACCCCGACCGCAGCCGGGTGCTCTCCGTCGCCGCCGTCGGCCTCGACGCCGCGGGCCGGCCCGACGGCCCGCGCTTCAGCTCGCTCGTCGACCCCGGCTGCGATCCCGGGCCGGTGCACGTGCACGGGCTCACCCGCGAGCGGCTGGCCGGGTCGCCGCGCTTCGAGGAGATCGCACCGCGCCTGCTGGAGGTGCTCGACGGCCGGATCCTGGTCGCGCACAACGCCGCGTTCGACCACGGGTTCCTCGCCGCGGAGTCCGACCGGGCCGGCATCAAGCTGCCCGTGGACCGGCGCCTGTGCACCCTCGCGCTGAGCCGCCGCCTCGGGATCGACGTCCCCAACCACAAGCTGGCCACCCTCGCGGCCTACTGGGGCGTCCCGCAGGTCGGTGCGCACACCGCCGACGACGACGCCCATGTCCTGTCGCGGGTGCTCACCCACAGCCTGCTGCTCGCGGCGAACCTCGGGCTGCCCCTGCCCCTGATCGGCTGCGACGACCGCACCACCGCCACCCGCTACCCGCCGCACGCCGCCTCCCCGCCGTGCCCGTGGGCCTACCCCGGGCGCCTGGCCGCGGAGCAGCCGCTCGTGCAGGGCATGAAGGTCGCCGTCACCGGGGCCACCGACGTGCCGCGGCCGCGGCTGGCCGCCCGGCTCACCGCGGCGGGCCTGGACGTGCAGAACTCCGTCAGCCGGCTGACCAGCGTCCTGGTCACCAACGCACCCGCCTCGACCACGCGCAAGGCCGCCCGGGCGCGGGCCGAGGGCGTCCCGGTCGTGGACGAGGCGACCCTGCTCCGCCTGCTCGACGACGTGCGGCCCGGCACGCCCGTGGAGCCGCGCGCCCCGCGGCGCACCGGGACCGCCCGGCAGGTCGTGCGCGGACCGCTGCACGGCCGGCGCGTGCTGGTCCTGGGCGGCACGCACGCCCAGGCCGCGGCGGTGCGCGCGGAGATCACCGGCGCGGGTGGCGCGGCGGCGGTCAACCTCACCGCGGGCGTCACCGACGTCGTCCTCATGGCGGGTGGCGAGACCGACCGGCGCCTGCCGCGCATCCGCGAGGCCGAGCTGCCCCTGCACCGCGGCGAGGTCGCGCTCGGCATCGCCCTGCCCGCGCCGTGCACCGTGCCCGACCCCGGTGACTACGTCGGCCGCCACCGCAGCGCCGCGCCCGGCGCCGGCGTGCCGGTCCTGCCCCGCGGCGCGGTGCTCGACCTGCCCGCGGAGAGCGTCTGGACCGTCAACGTGGCCTGGCGCGCCGACGCCCTGGCCGGCGGCACGGACGTCGACGTCGTCGCGTTCCTCGTCGACGCCGACGAGTGCGTCATCGCCGACGAGGACTTCGTCTTCTACAACGCGCCGGTCAGCGAGCACGGCACCGTCGCCGTGAACACCGACGGCGACAGCGAGCGCAGCGTCCGCATCGACCTCGACCTCGTCTCCGCCCAGCACGACCGGATCGTCGTGGCGGCCGCGCTGGACGGCGATGCGACGTTCGGCGACCTGGGCGCGGTCACCGTCAGCGTCGACGGCGACACTGCGACGGCCGCCACCGCCACGCTCGACGCCGGCACCACCGAGCGCACGATGCTGCTGGCCGAGGTCTACCGGCGCCAGGACGTGTGGCGGGTGCGCGCCGTCGGCCAGGGCTACGACGACGGGCTCGCGGAGCTGGCCGTGCGGTACGGGGTGGTCGTCGACGCCGGGTGAGCGCGGGTCAGCCCGGCGGCACCGTCGCGAACCGCTCGCCCAGCCAGGCGGCGATCTCCTGCCCGGCCAGCGCGTTGCCCGTCGGCTCGCCCTCGGCGATCGCGGCGCCGAAGTGCAGGCCGCGGACGGTGCGGTGGGTGAGGTCGGCGGCTCCCAGGGCGTCGACCATCCGCCGGGAGTCGGCCGGGAACGCGGCCTGGTCGCCGGTCAGCTCCAGGAACAGCGTCGGGGCGGTGACGCCGGGCGCGCAGCGGACGAAGTCGGCGTGCGAGCTCAGCCCCGACCACGTCGAGAGCCAGGCCTCGGGCGTGGTGACCCGCCCGAACCCCACCTGCCCGTAGTTGATCAGGTCGGGGCGGCGGCCGAACAGCGAGCCGTAGGGCCGCTCGCTGGGGTCGATCGACAGGTCCACGGTGCGCGGGTCGGCGTCGGTGCGCGGCACCACCATGATCCGCGGGGCCAGGGCGCGGCGCCGGTCGGCCGCCGAGCCGGTGCGCTTCGCCGTGGCCCGGGCCTCGGCCGCGCGCGCCAGGTGCAGCCGCGCGACGGCGTCGATCCGGGCGACCCGGGCGCGCTGCGCGGCCCGGTAGCGGTCGAGGAAGGCCGCGTCGTAGGACGAGCTGCGCGGCGGCTCGGCGAACCCGTTGGCCGGGTCGTACGGGTCGAGGCCGGGCACGACCGAGAGCGGGTCGGCCTCGTCGGCCACCGACGGGTCGATGCAGCCCAGCAGCAGCCGGCCCTGGCCGGGGTGCGGGGCCAGGAACACCACCCCGTCGACGCCGGGCAGCACGGCGTCGGCGAGCCCGGTGGGGCGCCCGCCCGGCGTCGTCGCGATCCGGTCGGCGGGCGGGAGACCGGCCTGCTCCAGGTAGAACGCGTAGAGCGGGCCGCCCCCGGAGTGCCCCAGTGTGACGACCGACGCGAACCGCTCGCGCAGCAGCACCAGCCCCGCGGCGACGTCGAGCAGCGCCTGCTCGTGGACCAGCACCAGGTCGTTGTTGACCGACCGCGTGTGCTGCGTCCACACCGCGACGCCGGCCTGCAGCAGCACCGGCACCAGCGGGTGGTGGGTGAGGTCCTGGCGCGGGTGCATCAGGCACACCACCGTGGTGGCGCCCGGCACCGTCGCCAGCACGCCGCGGACCGTCGCGCCGTCGGCGGTGGTCAGCTCGTGCAGCGATGTGCGCGTGGCGTCCGGCCGGGCACCGGCGTCGAGGTATCGCCCCGCGCCCAGCCGTTCGGTCGTGGTCATGCCGGCTCCACCCGCAGCGCGTCCTTGTCGTGCTGGGTGATCCGGCTGCCCCGCTCCACCCCGGCGACCGAGCTGTACCAGACGGCGTGCCGGCAGCCGGTGGCCCGGCGGTCGATGACGATCGGACCGTCGGCGGCGATCGCGAAGTAGGGCCCGATCCGGTCGACGGTGACGGCCGGGTCCTGCGCGGCGACCTTCGCCAGCGGCGTGTTCTCGGGGACGTGGAGGACGTAGAGGACGGTCATCGCGGCGTCCGGGCGAGCTCCCACGCCGCCGCCCGCTCGACGATCAGCTCCGCCTTGCGCGCCAGCAGCTTGCCGAACGTCGGCTCTCCCTCGTCGACGACGTCGAGCAGCGCGTCGATGGTGAGGTTCGCGTCGAGGTCCTCCTGCGGCGTGACCGGCCGCATCGCGCGCGTGAACTCGACCATGTAGCCGTTGGGGTCGTGGGTGTAGATCGACTCGATGGTCTCGTGCTTGATCTGCATCTCGACGGGCCAGTCGCTGTCGTCGAGGCGACGCCGGTACTCCAGCAGGTCGTCCTCGTCGGCGACGTGGATCGCGAGGTGGCGCGACCGCACGAAGAACTCCGGCACGTCCGGGCCGAAGCCCGCGTAGACGTCGCCTCGCGCGTGCTCGTGCACCGGGGCGAGGCCGAAGTAGTAGAAGAACGCGATGCGGTCGTCGTTGCCGATGTCGAAGAAGAAGTGGATGAAGTCGGGGTGGTCCTCCGGGCCCCAGCCCGCCGCGCAGATCGAGTGCACGACGGGGAAGCCGAGCACGTCGCGGTAGAAGCGGACCGTGCCGGCGGGGTCGAAGGTGGGGAACGCCGTGTGGTCGACGCCCTGGACGCGGTGGTCGAGCTCCGTCATGACCGCAACGCTACGCTTGCTTCTACGGAAGCGTCAACAGTTCTACGCGAGCGACGAATCACACGTCCAGGATGCGTTCGAGGTGGTCCAGGTCCTGGCGCAGCATCGCGATCGCGGCGGCGGGACCCTCCCCCTCCGGCGTCCGGTGGTCGGCGCGCTGCAGCGCGGCGAGCGCCATGTCGGCGATCTGGTCGGCCACGGCGTCGACGTCGTCGCGTCCGGGCCGGAACCACCACGCCACCCAGTTGCACATGCCGATCACGGCCAGCGCGCCCACGCGGGCGTCGACCGGACGGAGCAGACCGGCGACCACCCCCTGCTCGACGACGTCGGCGACGGCCTTGAGCACCGCGCGCCTGCTGGCGTCGTAGGACGCGGCGAGCTCGGGGGGCAGCTCGGCCTCGGAGCGGATGAGCAGCCGGAACCGGTCGGGCTGACGGGCCAGGCGCACGACCGTGAGCCGCGCGATGGCGTGCAGCTTGCCCAGCGCGTCCAGGTCGGTGCGGGCGGCGATCTCGGCCATCTCCGCCGCCGACCCTCCCGCCACGTCGGCCGCCAGCTTCGCCAGCAGCTCGTCCTTGCTCTTGACGTAGTAGTAGAGCGCCGGACGCGTGACGCCCATGGCGTCGGCGATGTCCTGCAGGCTCGTGCCGGCGAACCCGCGCTCGGCGAACAGCCGTACGGCGTGGTCGTACATCTCGTTCTCGACGAGCTCGCGGCGGGAGCCGCCGCGGCCGTTCCTGCGCTCCGCCGGGCCGCTCATGGGCGTGAGCGTAGTGCGGCGCGGCACGTCACCCGCCCGCGGCGAGCAGCGCGCCGGCCCCGGGCAGCACGGCGGGCAGCTCCAGCGCGCGCAGCAGGGCGTGCGCCCCGGCCGTGGCCGCCGAGAGGACCGGGAGGCCGAACTCCGCCTCGGCCGGGGCCACGAGGTCCAGCGACGGCATCTGCACGCAGGCGGAGATGACGAGCGCGTCGGCGCCGGTGAGGTCGAGCCCGCGGGCGGCGTCGAGGACGCGGTCGCCGGGGATGCAGCCGACCTCGGCGTTGTCGCCGACCTCGAGCGCGGCGAAGGACTGCACCGTGAACCCCTCCGACTCCAGGTACTCCACGACCTGCTTCGCCAGCGGGAGCAGGTAGGGCGTGACGAGCCCGATCCGCTGCGCGCCCAGCGCGTGCAGACCGGACACGAGCGCGCCCGCGCTGGACAGGACCGCCGGCGCCTGCCCGGCCGCGGCGAGCTGGGTGGCGACGGCCTCCTTCGCGCGCCGGTGCTCCCCCGGCCCCTGCGCCATGAGCGCCACGAGGCAGGCGTAGAGCAGGGCGTCGACGCCGGCGTCGGCCAGCTCGTCGACGCACCGCCCCCGCTGGTCGTTCATGGCGCGCAGCTCCTCCGGGCTGACCGTGTGCATGCGCATCCGGCTGGAGTGGAAGGAGAACCGCGCGCCGGCGTGCCGGGCGAGCAGCGCCGGCACCTCGGTCTCGACGGTGACGTTCGAGCTGGGGACGACCAGCCCGATCCGGTGCAGCGGGGTCGAGTGCAGCGGGGTCGGGTGCAGCGGGGTCGGGTGCAGCGGGGTCATGTCAGTCCTTCGGTCAGGCGCTTCTTGTCGACCTTGCCGACGAGCGTGCGCGGGATCTCGGCGAGCAGCTCCACGCGCTCGGGCCACTTGAACTTCGCGACCTGCAGGCCGGCGAAGTGCTGCTGCACCTCCGGCAGCCCGAGCGGCTCCCCGTCGACGACGAGGAACGCGCAGCTGCGCTCCCCCAGCCGCGGGTCCGGCACCGCGACGACGGCCGCGCCGCGCACGCGGGGGTGGCGCAGCAGGAGCAGCTCGACCTCCTCGGCGCTGATCTTCTCGCCGCCGCGGTTGATGAGGTCCTTGATCCGGCCCTCGATCGACACGCAGCGCTCGCCGTCGACCGTGCGGACCGCGGCGAGGTCGCCGGTGCGGTAGAAGCCGTCGGAGGTGAACGCGCGGGCGTTGTGCTCGGGCGCGTCGAGGTAGCCGCGCAGCGTGTACGGCCCGCGGCAGCACAGCTCGCCGACCTCGCCGTCGGCGACCTCGTCCTCGGCGCCCGGCTCCAGCACGCGGATCTCGTCGTGCGGCGAGAGCGGGGTGCCGACGGTCGTCGCGCGCGCCTCGCGGGAGGCACCGGGCCGGGTGGTGAGGAACAGGCCCTCGCCCATCCCGAACAGCTGGCCCGACCAGAGTCCGCGGCGCTCGATCGCGTCGAACAGCGCGGGCGGGACCTTGCTCCCGGACAGCACGACCTGGGTCAGGGTGCGCGCGACGGCGTCGAAGCCGGGGTGGTCGGGCGCGCCGAAGTGGCCGTGCCCGAGCAGGACGTGCGTGGCGCCGGCCTGGGCGAGCAGCGGCAGCGAGGCGTCGAGGTCGGCGGTGCCGAGCACCAGGGCGGCCCCGGCCGAGTGCGGGGCGTGCACCGCGCAGACGATGCCGGCGTTGTGGATCACCGGGATGAGGTGCGCGACGCGGGTGCCGGGCGTCCAGCTCCAGGAGCGGGCGTACTCGGCGGCGTTGTACCAGTACTCGGCGTGGCGGCGCGGGATCACCTTGGGCACCCCGGTCGTGCCGCCGGAGAGCTGGAACACCGCGACGTCGTCGGGGTCGATGCCGCGCTGGACGTCCTCGACGACCGCGCGCGCGGCCGCCCGGTCGAGCCCCGCACCCAGCGCGTCCAGCTCGTCGAGCACGAGGACGTGGCGCAGGGTCGGGTGCCCGGCCGCCTGCTCGCGGGCGAACGCGACGAGGTCGAACCCCCGCGTCCCGGCCTCCACGAGGTGCGCGACCGCCCCGACCCGCCTGCTGATGTCGCCGATCTCGTGGCCGCGGTGCGCGGCCAGCGTGCAGACCGGCACCAGCCCGGCCTTGAGCACGCCGTACCAGGCGACGACGGTCGCGAGCCGGTTGGCGACCTGGAACAGCACCGGGTCGCCCGGCGCCAGGCCCCGCGCGGCGAGCCCGGCGGCGAGGCGGTCGGACGCGGCGTCGAGCTCGTCGAAGGTGAGGCGACCCTCGGCGGCGACCACGGCGGGCCGGTCGGCGTGCGCGCGGGCCACGGCGTGGAACTCCTCGGCCAGCGTCCGGTCGCCCCACAGCCCGGCCTCGCGGTAGCGGCGGACGAACTCCGGCGGGTACGGGACGCTCACGACGCCACCAGCGCCACGCGGTCGGCGCGGCCGCTGACCAGCCCGGCGGCGAGGTCGTCGCGCAGCTCCGGCGGGCCCTCGACCGTCACGACGGCACCCGCTTCCAGGCGCAGCCGCTCGGCCAGGTCGAGCCGGGTGAGCAGCGCGGGCCGGTCCGGCGGGCCGACGACCCGCACCGCCCCGGACCCGGTGCTCCCGGCCACGACGGCGTCGGCCTCGCGGCCCCACGGGTCCTCCACGACGGCGTCGACGACGGTCTCCGCCGCACCGACTGCGGGCGGGTCGGCCGCGTGGTCGAGCACCCAGCCCGTCACGTCGTCGGGCACCACCGGCGCGGCGCCCGCGTACTGCGCGAGCGCGGCGCCGACCACGTCGGGGCTGGTCTCGGCGAACCGGTCGAGCGGCACGTTCCCCGCCCGGGTCATGTAGGACACCATCAGCCGCTCCACCGGCAGGTGGGTGCGCGAGGGGAACGACTCCCACCACAGGCGGCTGCGCCGGGCCAGCTCTTGGAGCCGCTCGACGGCCGGACGGCGCTCGGCCTCGTACCGGACGAACGCGGCGGCCGCGCCGTCCTCCTCCCCCAGGGCCGTGACCAGCGCGATCGCGTCCTCCATCGCGAGCTTGGTGCCCGAGCCGATGGAGAAGTGCGCGGTGTGGGCGGCGTCGCCGAGCAGCACGATGCGCCCGTCGGACCAGCGGTCGCAGCGGACGGTGCGGAACCGCGTCCAGCGGGTGCGGTTGCCGATCAGCGCGTGGCCGCGCAGGTGCCCGGCGAAGACGGCGGCGAGGTGGTCGAGGGAACGGGCGTCGGTGCCGTCCGCATCCAGGTCCGGGACCTCGAACCCGGCCGCCCGCCACGTCGCCTCGTCGGTCTCGACCAGGAACGTGCTGCGGTCGGGCGAGTAGGGATAGGCGTGGGTGACGAACGTGCCGTGCTCGGTGTCGACGGGCGCGAAGACGGCGTCGTCGAGCGCGAAGGCCGCGCCGCACCAGAGGTAGAGCCCGCGCCCGGTCTCGACGTCCGTCCCGAAGTCCCCGGCCTCGCGGGTGGCGCTGCCGACGCCGTCGGCGGCGACGACCACGTCGGCGTCCAGGTCGTCGGCGGTGCGCCGGGAGCCGTACTCGAGCTGCACGCCGGCCTTCTCGGCGTGGCGCTGGAGCACGTCGAGGAGCTCGGTGCGGGCGATGCCGATGAGGTTGTCGTTGCGCACGCGGGCGACCGCGCCGCCGACCTCCATCGTCATGTCGTGGCGGCGGCCCGCGGCCTGGATGTCGCGCAGAGTGTCGGCGTCGGCGGCCTCGAGCTTGCGCTGCGTGCCCGCCGCCAGCCCGACGCCGAAGCCGAACGTGGTCTCGCGGTCGCCCTGCTCGTGCACGACGACCTCGCAGGCGGGCTGCGCCAGCTTGAGCAGGCGGGCGGCGTAGAGCCCGCCGGGCCCACCCCCGAGCACCGCTACCCGGCGTGGCTGCATGCGTTCCTCCTCGGATCGATGACGTCCTTGACTACTTTCGCAGACGTTGAATAGTCTACGCAACCGTCAGGACCGCAGCTCACTGCGGCCGTCTCCGCGAAGGAGCGTGAGTCATGACCTATGTCATCGGCGTGGACGTGGGCGGCACGTTCACCGACGCCGTGCTGGACGACGACTCCGGCACGGTGGTCGCCGCGAAGTCGCCCTCCACCCCGCCCGACTACTCCCGGGGTGTGCTCGACGTCCTCGGGCTGCTCGCCGAGCAGATCGGCCGGACGCTGCCCGAGATGCTGGCCGACACCCACCACATCGCGCACGGCACCACCTCCTCGCTCAACGCGCTGGTGATGGGCAACGTGCCGCCGGTCGGGTTCCTGACCACCAAGGGGCACCGCGACTCGATCTTCATCATGAACGTCGAGGGCCGCTACCTCGGCCGCTCCCCCCACGAGCTGCAGCACGTGCTGGAGCAGGACAAGGGCCACCACCTGCTGCCCAAGCGGCACGCGCTGGAGGTCACCGAGCGCATCGACCGCGACGGCACCGTGATCGTCGCCCTCGACGAGGACGGCGCCCGCGCCGCGATCCGCGCCCTGCTCGACGACGGCGTCCGCGCGATCGCGATCTCCCTGCTCTGGTCCTTCCGCAACCCCGCCCACGAGCAGCGCCTGCGCGAGCTGGTCGCCGAGCAGGACCCGGACGTCTTCGTCGCGCTGTCGAGCGAGGTCAGCCCGCGCATCCGCGAGTTCTCCCGCAACGCGACGACGATCATGAGCACGCAGATCGGGCCCGGCCTGCGCGACTACCTCACGACGCTCGAGGACGCCCTGCGCGCGCGGGGCCTCGCCGGTCCGCTGCTGGTGATGCAGAGCAACGGCGGCGCCGTCGCGGCCGCGCAGGCCCCGGCCGCGGCGATCTCGACCGT
Organism: Pseudonocardia oceani; assembly: GCF_019263585.2. Classification (GTDB taxonomy): domain Bacteria; phylum Actinomycetota; class Actinomycetes; order Mycobacteriales; family Pseudonocardiaceae; genus Pseudonocardia; species Pseudonocardia oceani. The sequence continues at coordinate 5,510,424 of NZ_JADQDF010000001.1, read as the reverse complement.
CGGCTCGGTGCTCACCGGCGGCGTCGTCGGGTCGGTGCAGCTGGGCCGCCAGCTCGGCCACCGCAACATCATCTCGACCGACGTCGGCGGGACGACGTTCCTCGCCGGCCTGGTCGTCGACGGCGAGCCCGTCCGCGACACCACGACGATCATCAACCACCACCCGGTCAACGTGCCCACCCTGCGCGTCGACGCCATCGGCTCGGGCGGCGGGGCGATCGCCTGGCTCGACGCCGGCGGCAACCTGCGGATCGGGCCGCGCAGCGCGCAGGCCGTGCCCGGGCCCGCCTGCTACGGCCAGGGCGGCACCGAGCCGACCAACACCGACGCCAACCTCGTGCTGGGCATCCTCACCGAGCGCGGCCTGCTCGGCGGGCGCAAGCCGCTGTCGCTGGAGCTGGCCCGCCAGGCGATCGACACGCAGATCGCGAAGCCGCTGGGCCTCTCGGTCGAGGAGGCCGCCGCCGCGATCCACGCGATCCAGAACGCGCAGACCGGCGACCTGCTGCGCAAGTCCGTCGTGGAGGCCGGGCACGACCCGCGCGGGTTCGTCCTCTACGCGTTCGGCGGCGCCGGGCCCGCGCACTGCGCGCGCTACGCCGCCGAGGTGGGCGTCGAGGAGGTCGTCGTGCCGCTGGGCCCGGTGGCATCGGCGTTCTCGGCGTTCGGGCTCGCGGCGTCGGACATCGTCCTCGCGGCCGAGCTGTCGGACCCCACCGTCGTGCCGTTCGACCCGCAGCGGGCCGAGCGCAACTTCGCCGAGCTCGAGCAGCGCGTCCGCGACGGCCTCGACCGCCAGGGCGTGTCGTTCTCCGCGGTGGAGCTGCACCGCGAGATCGACATGCGCTACACGATGCAGCTCGCCGAGGTCACCGCGCCGGTGCCGGGCGGGTCGCTCGACACGGCCGCGGTCGAGGCCGCGGCGGCGGCGTTCGAGGAGCGCTACGCCGCCCTCTACGGTGCCGAGGCCGGATTCCGCGAGGCCGGCATCCAGGCCATCACGTTCCGCGTGCGGGGCGTGGGCCGGCTGCCGTTCTCGCCCGAGCTGCCCGAGACGGGCGTCGCCGACTCCCCCGACCCGTCCGACGCGGTCGCCGGCAGCCGCCCGGTGTGCCTCGACGCCGCCACCGGCTACGTCGACACCACGATCTACGACTACCGCAGGCTGCGCGCGGGCCACGTCCTCACCGGACCGGCGATCGTCGAGGTGCCGACGACGACCGTGGTCGTGCCCGGCGGCACCACCGGCACCGTCGACCGCCTCGGCAACCTCACCCTCCGGCCCACCTCCGCCGTCCGGCCCACCTCCACCGTCGGGAGCCCGTCGTGACCATGCCCATCCCCGGCTCGGAGGTCTTCTCCAGCCGTCCCGTCGACCCCGACGAGCTGCAGCGCTCGCTGCCGTCGACGCTCGCGACCCACACCGTCACGCAGGAGCAGATCGACGGCCTCGACCCGCTCACCTACGAGGTCGTCCGGCACCGCCTGTGGTCGGTCACCGACGAGATGGGCGAGGCGCTCAAGCGCATGTCCGGCTCGCCGATCGTCACCGACGCCAACGACTTCGACTTCGCCATCAGCGACGAGGTCGGCCAGGAGGTGCAGGTCGGGCTCTACAACACGATGCTCGTCGGCGCCGTCGACCTGGCGATCTACTGGACGCTGCGCCACCGCGCCGCCAACCCCGGCATTGCCGAGGGCGACATGTTCCTCACCAACGACCCGTGGGTCGGCGGCGGGCTGCACCAGAACGACACGATGGTCTACCAGCCGGTCTTTCACGAGGGGAAGCTGTTCGCCTGGACCAGCGCGATCTGCCACGAGCCCGACCTCGGCGGCGTCGGGCTGGGCTCCTTCTCCCCCGCGGCGCAGGACGTGTTCTCCGAGTCGCTGCCCACGCCGCCGGTCAAGGTCGTGCGCGACTTCCAGCTCCAGCGCGACGTCGCCGACGTCTGGGTGCGCCGCTCGCGCGTCCCGATGCTCGTGGGTCTGGACCTGCGGGCCAAGGTCGGCGCCAACAACGTCGGCCGGGAGCGGATCCTCGCGCTCATCGCGCAGTACGGCGCCGACACGGTCAAGGCCGTGATGAAGCGGATGATGGGCGACGCCGAGCACCGGCTGCGCGACAAGCTCGCCTCGCTGCCCGACGGGTCGTGGAGCGCCACGGGCTACCAGGACCAGTCCCACGAGGGCGACCGCGGGCTGCACAGGATCACGCTGACGACGACGAAGACCGGCGACCACCTGACGTTCGACTTCACGGGCACCGACCCGCAGTCCGGCGTCGTCAACTGCACCTACGCCGGGATGCGCGGCGGGGTGATGCTCGCGCTGCTGCCGATCCTGGCCGGTGACATCCCGTGGTCGGCGGGCGGGCTGATGCGCTGCTTCGACCTCGTCACCGAGGAGGGCACGCTCAACAACGCGACGTTCCCCGCCGCCGTCGGACGCGGCCCGATCGGCCCGGCCTGGCTGACGGGCAGCCTCGTGGCCGAGTGCCTCGCGCAGATGCTCGACCGCTCGCTGGAGCTGGGCCGCAACGTCCAGGCGACGTGCTGCGGCACGTGGGACACCGCCGTCATCGCGGGCCTCGACCAGCGCGGCGAGCAGCCGGTGCCGTTCCTCAACATCATCATGGAGCCGATGGCCGGCGGCTACGGCGCGCGCCCGCACGCCGACGGCATCGACACCGGCGGCCTGTTCTGCATCCCGATGGGCCGCATCCCCGACGTCGAGATGACCGAGTTCCTCTATCCGGTCCTCACGCTGTGGCGCCGCGAGGAGCCCGACTCCGGCGGCCCGGGGCGCCACCGCGGCGGGGTCGGGGCGTCGGTGGCGATCACCCCGCACGGCACCTCGCTGCCGATGGGCCTCGTGCTCGCGTCGGCGGGCAAGGCGGTGGCCCAGAACGCCGGCCTGTCCGGCGGGCACCCCGGCAACAGCGGGCTCGACGTCGTCGCGCGGCAGAGCCGGGTCGCCGAGCTGCTCGCCGCCGGGACGATGCCGTCCTCGCTCGACGAGGTCAGCGACACGTTGGAGATCGGCCAGAACTACGCGTCGAGCTACCTCGCGCCGGGCGAGGTGCTCGCGATGACGTGGCAGGGCGGGGGCGGCTACGGCGACCCGTTGCACCGCGAGCCCGACGCCGTCGTCCGCGACCTTCGTGAGGAGAAGATCACCGCCGCGGCGGCCCGGGCGGTCTACGGCGTGGTCGTCCGCGACGGCGCCGTCGACGCGGGGGCGACGGCCGACGAGCGGGAGCGGCTGCGCACGGTCCGGCGGGAGCGGTCCTCCTCCCCGTCGAGCGGCTCGAAGATCGACACCACCGCGGGGCGGCGGCTCGACGACAACCTCGTCGAGGTCACCGAGGACGGCCGCACCGTGGTGGGCTGCCGGCACTGCGGCGAGCACCTGGGCGAGCCCGGGAGTCTCGACCTCGCGCTGCACGAGGGCCCGACCACCGACGCCGGTCCGCAGATGCTGGCCGACCCGACCGACTACGTCGACGACCCGGTGGTGTTCCGCCAGTACACCTGCCCCGGGTGCGCGACCGCGCTGTACTCGGCGGTGGTGCCGGCGCTGCACGTGGACCACGTCGGGGTGCGGTCGGCGCGGTGAGGGGGTCAGCAGGGTGCCGGGGTCAGCAGAGTGCCGGGGTCAGCAGGGTGAGAGCACGGCCTGCAGCACCGGCCGGGCGCGGCGCTGCAGGTCGTCGTAGAGGGCGGGGGCGGCGTCGAGCGGCAGCACGTCGGTGACGAGGTGCTCGCGGACGGCCGCCCCGTGCGCCCGCAGCAGGTCGACGGTCTCCGCGGACAGCCGGTCGCGGTCCCACCCCGGGGCCGTGCCGCGGGGCACCCGGCCGATCTGGGCGCACCGGATGCCCAGGCCGTTGTGGTGGAACTCCTCGCCCAGGCGCACCGCGGCGGCGTCGTCGCCGTAGAACGCCAGGTCGACGACGGTGGCCTGCGGCCGGCACAGCCGCAGCGCCGTCGCGAGGGCGGCGGAGCGGCCGCGGCACTGCAGGACGACGTCGGCGCCACGGTCACCCGGGCCGTGGCGCCAGCGGCGCTTGAGCTCCAGGGCCGGGTCGCCGGCGTCGGGGTCGAGGACGTCGGCGCCCAGGGCGGCCGCGGCGGCGCGGCGCCCCGGGGTGGGGTCGACGACCACGACCTCGGCGGCACCGTGGTGGCGGGCGAACAGCGCGCACAGCAGCCCGACCACCCCCGCTCCGACGACGGCCACGCGCAGCCCGCGCACGCCGTCGCCCAGGGAGGCGACCTGCGTGCCGACCCGGTCGGCGGCGGCGTGCAGGAGGCCGTTGGCGCAGATAGGGCCCATGTGCGCGACGTAGATCCCGAGCAGGGGGTCGAGGTCGGGCGGGAGCGCGACGATTCGCTCGCGCTCCGGGTCGGCCGCCCAGCCGCTGCGGTGGCCGTAGGTCATGGCGACCGTCGCGCCGACCTCCAGGCCGGGCACCGGGGTCCCGAGCGCCGTGATGCGGGCGACCTCCATGTAGCCCAGCCGCGTCACCGGGTAGCCGGTGGCGGGTTCGTCGCGGCGGAACAGCCCGAGGTCGGCGTCGAAGCGGGCGTGCAGGGCGGGGTTCGTGCCGGTGTAGAAGCTCAGCTCGGTGCCCGCGGACACGCCGCTGGCCAGCGTCTGGACGACGACCGGCGCGTCGGGCCGGGGCAGGTGCCGGATCTCCGCGTGCCCGGGACGGTCGACGACGAGCACCCGGTCGGTGGACGCGCTCACGGGTGGACCCGCTCGGGACGGCCGGACCGCGCGGAGCGGCTCACCGCGCAGGCGAGGCGGTGGCTGCGCAGCGCCTCGGCGTGGTCGGGCAGGTCGTCGGCGGGCGGGTGCCCGGCGACGGCGTCGAGGAAGGCGCGGTCGGCGGCCCGGTGGGCGGTCGCCGGGTCGAACGGGCGGTGCGTGGTGGCACCGTTCTCGCGCACCTCCAAGCGGCGCTCGCCGACGTCGAGGACGAGGTCGTCGGTGACGATCTGCAGGGCGGCGGAGTCCTTGCGGTCGAGCGCGCACGTCGTCGCCAGGGTGCCGACCGCACCCCCGGCGAAGCGCAGCACCGCCGCCGTCGCGACGTCGACGCCGCCGCCCTCGACGGGACCTCCGGCGAACGCCTGCACCTCGGCCACCTCCCCGACGAGGAACCGGGCCAGGTCGAGCACGTGCACGGCCTGCTCGACGACCTGCCCGCCGGACCGCGCGGGGTCGCCCCACCACGGCACCGGCGGCAGCGTGTCGAGCCACCGGCCGCTCACCACCCGCACGGTCCGCCCCTCCAGCAGGGCGCGCGCCCGCAGCGCCGGCTCGCCGACCCGCCAGTGCAGCCCCACCCGGGTCGTCGTCCCGGCGGCGGTGAAGCCCGCGGCGAGCCGCTCGGCGGTGGGCTCGTCGACGGCGGGCGGCTTCTCCACGAACACCGCGACGCCGGCGTCGGCCAGCCGCTCCTCGATCGGCCCGTGCGCGAACGGGGGCACGCACACGTAGACCGCGTCGAGCCCGTGGGCCAGCAGCGCGTCGACGTCGGGGGCGGCGTCCGTGCCGAACGTCGTGGCGAACGCGACCGCCCGCGCGGGATCGGCGTCGGTGGCCGACACGAGCACCGCGTCGTCGAACCCGGCGAGGACGGTGGCATGGCGCACGGCGACGCCCCCCGTTCCGACGAACCCGACGCGGCAACCGGGCGATCGAGGCTCTGACCTGCGGTTCATGCGCCCGACTAGCCCGTTTCGGGGTGCTCGAAACGGGCAACAACGGCCATGGCCCTCACCGTGCTCGTCAACGCCGGTCCCTGGCTCGCGGTGCCCCCGCCCGGGTACGGCGGCATCGAGAACGTCCTGGCGACGCTCATCCCGCCGCTGCGCGCCCGCGGGGTGCGCGTGGTGCTCGCGTCCGTCGGAGACTCGGAGGTGGAGGTCGACGAGCGGGTCGCGGTGTTCCCGGCGGGCCGCTTCGCCGAGCTCGCCCGCCCCTACAACCAGTCGATGGGCATCGCCGCCGCGCACCTGCACCACGTGGCCTGCCGGGTGCGCCGGGGCGACATCGACCTCGTCCACGACCACCAGGAGGCCTTCGGCCTCACCGTGCTCGCCGCGCTGGGCGCCGACGCCCCACCGGTGCTGCACACGCTGCACTGGGACCTGCACAAGCACCCCGACCTGTACGGCAACGTCGACGGGGGCGGACGGGTGTGGGTCAACGGCGTCTCCTTCCACCAGCTGACGACCGCACCGCGGCCGCTGCGGGCGATGAGCGTCGGGCACGTCCACCTGGCCACCCCGCTCGCCGGCCGGGCCCCGGAGGTGCCCTACCGCGGCCACCTCGTGGTGCTCGGGCGGATCACCCGCTACAAGGGCCAGGACGTCGCCGCGCGGGTCGCGCACCGGCTCGGGCGCGACCTCGTCCTCGCCGGGCCCGTCGGCCCGTTCCACACCCCCGGGGCGCTCGCCGCCGCCGGTCCGGTCGACAACGCCGACGTCCGGTACTTCCGCGAGGAGGTCGCCCCGCTCGTCGACGGCCGCCGGGTGCGCTGGGTCGGGACCGTCGGCGGGCGCGAGCGCGACGAGGTGCTCGGCGGCGCCGCGGCCGCCCTGTTCCCGATCGACTGGGAGGAGCCCGGCGGTACCGCCGTGGTCGAGTCCCTCGCGATGGGCGTCCCGGTCGTCGGGTTCCGGCGCGGCTGCCTGCCCGAGCTCGTCGAGGACGGCCGGACCGGGGTCCTCGTCGACCCCGGCGACGAGGACGCCCTGGCCGACGCCGTCGGCCGCGCGGAGCTCCTCGACCGCGGGCACTGCCGCAGCGAGGCCGTCCGGCGGTTCACCCCCGCGCGCATGGCCGACCGGTACCTGCGCCTCTACCGCGAGGTGCTCGCCCGCAGCGCCCGGAGCGACCGCCTCAGGACGGTGGCCGGCAGCTCCGCGGGCTGACGACGGCGCGCCCGCCGCCGCGCGAGCCGGACGAGGGCGGCGGCGCCGAGCACCCACGGCCCCGCGACGACGACCGGCGTGACGACCAGCTGGTGGGGCAGGTCGGTGCGCCCCCGCCCGAACCGCGAGGACACGCCGTGCCGGCGGAACTCGCTGAGCACCCCGGTCTCGGTGACCGGGTTGTCGGGGCGCAGCGACAGGAACGACCGGGCGTGGCTGCCCCAGGCGTCGACGCGGTCGCCGAGCACCAGCAGCAGCCAGTGCGCGAGTCGGCCCTCGCTGTAGCGGGCGTAGGCGAGGCGGCGGATCGCCCCGGACACCCCGCTCGTCGGGCAGGACGTCCCGAACACCGGCGTGAGGAACGCGTGCTCGATGGACCGCTCGCGCGGGCGATCCTCGGGCTGTCGGTCCGGGAAGTCCCAGTGGGCCCCGCTGCGGTCCTCCTGCCACTGCAGCTTGGGCACCGACGGGCGGTCGGCCGGGTCGAGGTCGGCACCCCAACCGGGGATGCGGGCGCGCAGGTCGTCGCTCGTCTCGGCCACGGGGGGCCGCTCGGACGTGTAGGTCATGACCCTCTCCTCAGGACGCGTGCGGGAGCACGACCGGCTTGATGCAGCCGTCGAGCTTGTTGGCGAACATGTGGTAGCCCTCGGCGATGTGCTCCAGCGGGATCCGGTGGGTCACGATGTCGTTGGGCTTGAGGTAGCCGGCGCGGATGTGCTCGAACAGCCGCGGCCACTGCCGCTTCACCGGCGCCTGGTTCATCCGCAGCGTCAGCCCCTTGTTCATGGCGTCGCCGAACTTCACGGCGCTGAACAGCGGCCCGTACGCCCCGACCACCGAGATCGTGGCGCCCTTGCGGACGCCGTCGATGGCCCAGTTGAGCGCGACGGGCGAGCCGCCCTGCAGCTTGAGGGTCGCCGACGTGACGTGCTGGAGCAGGTTGCCGTCGGCCTCGGCGCCCACCGCGTCGATCGCGACGTCGGCGCCCAGGTGCCCGGTGAGCCGCTTGAGCAGCACGACCACGTCGTCGTGCTCGGTGAAGTTGTAGGTCTCGGCGTGGGCGAAGCTGCGCGCCTTCTCCAGCCGGTACTCCAGGTGGTCGATGACGATCACGCGCCCCGCACCCATCAGCCACGCCGACCGCGCCGCGTACAGCCCGACCGGCCCGGCCCCGAACACCACGACGACGTCACCCTCGACGATGCCTCCGAGCTGCGCCCCGAAGTAGCCCGTGGCCAGCGCGTCCGTGCACAGCAGCGCGTCCTCGTCGTCCATCCAGTCGGGGATGACGCTCGGGCCGACGTCGGCGAAGGGCACCCGCACGTACTGCGCCTGACCGCCGTCGTAGCCGCCGCAGGTGTGCGAGTAGCCGTAGATCCCGCCGACGGCCGTCGCGTTGGGGTTGACGTTGTGGCAGTTGGAGAACAGGCCGCGCGCGCAGAACCAGCACGTCCCGCAGTAGATGTTGAACGGCACCATCACCCGGTCGCCGCGCTGCAGGTTCCGCACGGACGACCCGACCTCCTCCACCCGGCCGACGAACTCGTGGCCGAACGTGTGGCCGATCCGGGTGTCGGGCATCATCCCGTGGTAGAGGTGCAGGTCGGAGCCGCAGATCGCGGCGAGCTCGACCTTGACGATCGCGTCGTTCGGGTGCTCGACCGTCGGCACCGGCTTGTCCTCGACCCGGACCTTGTGCGGGCCCCGGTAGACCATCGCTCGCATCATGCCTCCCTCCTCGCGCGCCCCACCGGCCCGCGCGGACGTCGTACCCGCCGGCGCGCGGACCGAACGCGCCATTCGGAGGCGGGTGGCTACGCGGGCGGGGCGTCCACCGGCCACGCGGCGTCGAGCCGGGCCAGCTCCCCGGGCGTGAGGACGAGCGAGGCCGCCGCGACGTTCGCCCGCGCGTGCGCGACGCGGCTCGTGCCCGGCAGCGGCACGACGTCGAGGCCGTGCACGCGGCCGCGGGCGTGGACCCAGGCCAGCGCGACCTGCCCCGCGGTGACGCCGTGGGCCGCGGCCGTGTCGCTCAGGACCGCCTGTCCGTCCGCGGCCGGGTCGTGCAGGGCCCCGTGGCCGGTCGGCGAGTGGGCGACGACCGCGATCCCGAGGTCCGTCGCGCGTCGACCAGGCCGGCCAGCGCCGTGACCGTCTCCTCGATCGGGACCGTGTCGCTGCGCTGGTGCAGGTAGTAGAGGTCGATGCGGTCGGAGCGCAGCCGCCGCAGGCTCGCGTCGCAGGCCCGGCGGACGTACGCGGCGTCGGCCCGGACGTCGTACTCGCCCGGGGCGGCGCTCGACGCCGGCGTCCGGATGGTCGACACCGCCGACGCCTACGGCAACGAGGAGCTCGTCGGGCGGGCGATCGCGCACCGCCGGGACGACGTGGTGCTGGCGAGCAAGTTCGGGCTCGTGTGGCGGGCCGAGGTCGTTCCCGCGCGCTGAACCGGCTCCCGCGCGCCCCCGGGGCCTCGCGGGAGCAGGGAACGCGCGCGGGACGGCCGCGCCGGCCCTCCCGCGCGCCCGCACCCCACGGCGTCCGACCGCACCGCCGTCGCCGGGGCCGCACCGCCGTTGCGTCAGCGGTGCGGCCCACACGACGGCGGTGCGGTGGGTCGGTCAGACGGCGCCAGGAAGGGCGCGTACCGCTCGTCGACGGGCAGGTGCAGGCCCGCCCGCACCCCGCGGGCGGTGTCGTCGGCCAGCACCTCCGACGCCCCCGACTCCACCCCGTCCAGCACCTGCCGGACGACGTCGGCGGGCGAGGTCTTGGGGGCGTCGACGCCGGCCGCCATGTCGGTGTCGGCGTAGCCCATGTGGACCCCGACCACCTGCACGCCGCGAGGGGCGAGGTCGAGGCGCATCGAGTCGGTGGCGCTCCACAGCGCCGCCTTCGACACGCTGTAGCTCGCGCCGAGCCCGATCCACGACAGCGCCGACGCCACGTTGACGACGGCACCGCCGCGCTCGGCGAGCCCGTCGGCTGGCGCGACGTCGAGTACGGGCCGGCCGCCCCTTCACATCCGGATCTCGGACAGGGCGCCCAGCTCCACCCACCGCTCGCGGGTGCCGACCGACGCGGCGGCCGGTAGGCGGTCGGCCGCGGCGAGTGGGCCGAGGTCCAGCCCGGTGAGGGCGGCGATGTCGGCGACCGGCACCTGGAAGATGCGGAACGGGCCCAGCGGCGGCGGCTCCCCGGCCAGCCGCGCGCGCTCGGTCTCCAGGTCGATGTCGTCGAGCTGCGGGGTCTGGTCGAGCACGTACCCGGTCGTCGCGAGCACCGGCTCCGCGTCGGGTGCAGGACGCGCGACCCAGGCGGCCACCTTCCAGAACAGGCGCGGGATCCCCACGCCGCGGTAGGGCGGGTCCTCCGCGGCCAGGACCGGCGCGGTGAACACGCTCACCCGCGCGTCGTAGGTGTCGGCGTAGGCGAGCACGTGGTCCTCGAGACCGAGCCACAGCTCGCGGGACTGGTTGAACAGCCCTGCCTGCGGCGCCGCGTTCGGGTAGACGAACGTGTCGCACTCGGCCTGCTCCGCCTCCGCACCCCACACGGGGTCGCTGCGGCGCACGAGGTGCCCGCGGTCGAGGTCGTTGTCGGCGTAGACGTCCGCGCCGGCCTGCTCCCCCGCGTCGACGCGCAGGTCCAGCCGCCAGCCGTCGCTGCGGTCGAGGTCGCGCAGGGCGGCGCCGTCGATGTTGACGCCGGTCGCCACCGCCAGCCGCCGGGCCGGGTCGAGCAGCACCGTGAAGTGGACGTAGGTCAGCTCGCGCACCACCCGGTCCGCCGCGGGCAGCGGCACCGGCACGTCGAGGAAGGTGGCGTCGTACCCGGGGGCGGTCATGCTCCCACCCGATCACGGCCGGCGGGACGCCGCAGCCACCGGACCCGACTCACGCGTCGGTCGGTCCGTCCCCGACCACGAACTGCACGCTGTGCACCGACGCGACGTGGTCGCGCGGCACCGCCAGGTGCGCAGGGTGCCGCAGGTACTCCCGGAAGTCGTCGGCGTCCGCGAACTCGGTGACGACCGCGTAGTCCGCGTTCGTCGGCCGCTCCCCCAGGTCGCGCCCCTGCCGCGTGCGGATCGGGAACGGGACCTGGTCGGGCAGCGCCGCGAGCGCGTCCCGGAACGCCTCGACGTCGGCGTCGGTCGCGGCGTCGGTGAACCTGAGCGTGAGGCAGTGCAGCAGCATGGCGCCCTCCTGGACCTGCGGGTGAGTCCTCATGGACATTAGCGCTCTGCACCCACGATAACCAGTAGTCATCGTATTTCTTGCGTTAGTGTTCGTTGACAAGCTCACGTCGCCGGACCTACTTTCTGTCCCCGACACCCTCCGCCGGAGCGCGTGTCCACCACGACCGGGAGGCCCGACGATGAAGCTGGGATGCTCGTTCGCCACGTCCCTGGAGACCCCAGAGCACATCCGCATCGCGGAGGAGCTCGGCTACGAGAGGGCCCTCTGCTACGACTCGCCCGCGCTCTACCCGGACGTCTGGATGGTGCTCGACCGGGCCGCGGAGCTGACCGAGCGGATCGTGCTCGGCCCGGGCGTGCTGATCCCGAGTCTGCGCCACCCGATGGTCACGGCGTCGGCGATCACCACCCTCGTCCACACCGCCGGGCCCGACCGCGTCCTCATCGGCGTCGGCAGCGGCTTCACCGGTCGCCTCGCGATGGGCCGCCCGCCCGTGCCGTGGGCGCAGGTCGAGCACTACACGCGGGTCGTGCAGGCCCTGCTGCGCGGCGAGCAGGTCGAGTGGGAGGGCGCGGTCATGCAGCTCATCCACCCCGACGAGCGGTTCGGCCCGGCCCTGCCGGTCTCGGTGCCCTGGGCCGTCGCCGGGGAGGGTCCGAAGGGCACCCGCGTCGCGAAGGACCTCGGGGCGGACCTGTTCCGGATCACCGTCCCCGAACCGGACTTCGGCCCGCAGACGATGATGGTCATCGGCACCGTGCTCGACGACGGGGAGGACCCCGGGTCCGAGCGCGCGGTCGACGCCGCCGGCCACGCCGCCGCCCTGTTCCTGCACTGGGCCGTCGAGCACGGCGTGATCGACGAGCTGCTCGGCGAGGGCGGGCACGTCTGGGCGGCGGCCTACGACCACGTCCCCGCGGACGTCCGGCACATCGCGCTGCACGACCGTCACGTCGTCGGCCTCAACGACATCGACCGGCCCTTCGTCACCCGCGAGGTGATGGCCGGCTCCGGCGTCGCGCTCACCCGCGACCAGTGGCGGGACCGGCTCGCCGAGCTGGAGAAGGCCGGGTGCGGACACGTCCACTTCCAGCCCGCCGGGCGCGACATCCCCCGCGAGCTCGAGGCGTTCGCCGCCGCCTACCACCGCTGACCCGAGGAGAACCGCGCATGGACGACCTGCAGCTCATCGAGTGGCACGAGGACGGCCCGATCGCCACCGCGTGGCTGGACCGGCCCCCGGTCAACGCCACCGATCACCAGCTCTACAGCGAGATCCGCACGTTCTTCCGCACCCTGCCCGACCGCCTCACCACCGCCCGGGTCGTCGTGCTCGCGGGGCGGGGCAAGCACTTCTGCGCGGGCAACGACCTCGCCGAGTTCCAGACGCTCGACCCCGACAACGCGCCGGAGCGGCTGCTGCTGGCCCGGGAGGCGTTCTGGGCGATCTACGACTCGCCCTACCCGGTCATCGCGGCGGTCCACGGCGTCGCCGTGGGATCCGGCCTCGCGATCGCGGCCTCGTGCGACCTCGTCGTCGCCGCGGAGGGCGCCCGGTTCGCCACCCCCGAGGTCAACGTCGGGGTGCTGGGCGGCGCGAAGCACCTGTCCCGGCTGGTGCCCCAGGGGATGGTCCGGCTGATGCACTACACCGGCGACCTCTACCCCGCCGAGCAGCTCCTGCCCTACGGCGGCATCGTCGAGATCGTCCCGCCGGAGCAGCTGCTCGACGCGGCGCAGGAGCTGGCGCGGTCGATCGCCCGGCACAGCCCGGTCACGCTGCGCCTGGCCAAGCGGAGCCTCAACGGCATCGAGTACTCCGACCTCAAGGCCGGTTACGAGTTCGAGCAGGGCCTCACCCGCGAGCTGTCGGGCTACGAGGACTCGAAGGAGGCGGTCAACGCCTTCCTCGACCGCCGCTCCCCCGTCTACACGGGGCGGTGAGCGCGGTGACCGACAACCCGGTGACGGGGGAACCGCTCGAGGCGTTCCGCGACCGCGTCCGGTCCTGGCTCGCCGGCACAGGGATCCCCGAGATCCCCGAGGACCCCGACGGCCGGTTCGCCGTGCTGCGGCGCTGGCAGCGGACGCTGTTCGACGGCGGCTGGGCCGGCCTCGCCTGGTCGCGGGAGGCGGGCGGCCAGGGGCTCACCCACGCCCACCAGCTCGTGTTCGACGAGGAGCTCGTCCGGGCCAGGGCGCCGCAGCCCGTCGGCCTCATCGGCCTGGAGGTCGTCGGCCCGTCGATCGACCGCTACGGCACCGAGCAGCAGCGCCGCGAGCTGCTGCCCCGGCTGCTGTCGGGCGAGGACATCTGGTGCCAGGGCTTCTCCGAGCCCGAGGCCGGTTCCGACCTGGCCTCGCTGCGCACCCGGGCCGTCGTCGACGGCGACGACTTCGTGGTCTCCGGCCAGAAGATCTGGACGAGCTGGGCGCACAAGGCCCAGTGGTGCGCGCTGCTGGTCCGCACCGATCCCGCGGTCCGCAAGCAGGCCGGAATCAGCTACCTGCTCGCCGACATGGCGAGCCCCGGCATCACGACCCGACCCATCCGGCAGATGACCGGCGACGAGGAGTTCTGCGAGGTCTTCCTCGACGAGGTGCGCGTGCCGCGCGGCAACCTGCTGGGCGGCCTGGACGACGGCTGGGCCATCGCCACGCACACGCTCGGCAGCGAGCGCTCGGGCGCCAACCTCCGTCGCCGCGTCGAGCTGGAGGTCGCCCTCGACGACGCGGTCGCCGCGCTCCGCGCGCACGGCTCGGTGAGCGACCGGGCGCGGGACGCGGTCGGGCGCGCGCACATCGCGATGCGCGTCCTGGACGCCCAGACGCGGCAGACCGCGGCCCGGCTCGTCGCCGGGACCGGGCCGACGCCGGCCGACTCGGTCGACAAGCTCGTCCTCAACGACGTGGAGCAGACCGTCTTCGCCGAGATCGCCGGCCTGCTCGGCGCCCTGCGTGCGGTGCCCGGCGCGAGCCCGTCGGGCCTGCGGTCGGGGCACTGGGCGCACGAGCACCTCTACTCCCGCGCCGCCTCCATCTACGGCGGGTCCGCGCAGGTCCAGCGGACCATCGTCGCCCAACGACTCCTGGAGCTCCCCCGTGGCTGAGCAGCACGAGTACGCCACCGCGGTGGACGACTACCTCACCCGCGCCTACGACGGCGACCGCCGCCGCGTGCTGCTCGACCGGGGCGGCTGGGACGCCGAGCTCGCGGCCGAGTCGGCCGACCTGGGCTGGTACGCGCTCGCCGTGCCGGAGGACCGGGGCGGCCTCGGCGCGACCCTGTCGGACCTCGGCCCGGTCTTCGAGCAGTACGGACGGCACCTGGTGATCGGCCCGCAGCTGGAGAACAGCCTGCTCCCGGCGCTGGTGGAGGGCGTCGACGCGGACGGGAAGGGCGTTCCGGCCGCGCTGGTCGACCCCGGTGCCGGCGCCCTCGGGACGGCCGTCCTGACCGGGGACCGGCTCACCGGCACCGTCGACGCCGTCCGGTTCGCCGCGCAGGCCGACCGGCTGGTGGTGGTCGCCGGGGAGGCGGTCTGCCTGGTCGGCGCGGCCGCGCCGGGGGTGCGCATCGAGGCCCTCGACAGCGCCGACCCCGCCACCGCGTTCGCCCGCGTCACGCTGGAGGAGGTCGTCCCCGACGAGGTCCTGACGGGCGACGGGCGCGTCGCCGGCCTGCGCTCCTGGGCCCGGCTGCTGCTCGCCTGCGAGCTCAGCGGGCTCGCCCGGGGCGCCCTCGACCGCACCGTCGAGCACATCGGGCAGCGCGAGCAGTTCGGCCGGCCCATCGGGAGCTTCCAGGCGGTCCAGCACATCGCCGCCGACATGCATGCGCGGTCGACGGGGCTGCACAACCTGTGCCTGTCCGCCGTCGCCGACGCCGACGGGGCGCCGCCCGCGGCTCTGGACCTGCTCGCCTCTACCGCCAAGGCGCACGCCGCCGAGGCCGCCGTCGGGGTCTGCGAGGACGCGATCCAGCTGCACGGCGGCATGGGGTTCACCACCGAGAGCGACGTGAGCTGGTTCTACCGGCGCGCCCTGGCGCTGCGCGGCTGGTACGGCGACGAGGTCGAGCTCCGGCAGCGGGTCGGCGCCGCCCTCCTGGACGGCGGGAGGGCGGCGTGAAGGCGACGGTGCCCGACGGCGGGCGCGCCCGCCGCAGCACGGAGGCGGGCCACTGGACCGACGACCTCGTCGACGCCCACCTGGCCGCGGTGGCCGGGCGCACACCGGACGCGGTCGCGGTCGTCGACCGCGGCAGGCACTGGACCTACCGCGAGCTCGACGACGCCGTGGACCGCTTCGCCTCGGCCCTGCGGGGTCGCGGCGTCCGGCCCGGCGAGGTGGTGTCGTGGCTGCTCCCGAACTGGACCGAGGCGATCGTCGTGCACCTCGCCGCCATCCGGCTCGGCGCCGTCAGCAACCCGATCATCCCGATCTACCGGCACCGCGAGACGGCGTTCATCCTGCGCCAGGCGGCGTCCACGGTCGTGGTGGTGCCGCACCTGTTCCGGGGGTTCGACTACCCCGGCATGGTCGACGGGATCCGGGCGGAGGTCCCGGCGCTGCACACCGTCGTGGTCGTGGGCGCGGGGCCCGACGACGGCCGGCTGCGCTTCGAGGACCTGCTCGCCGAGGGCCGCGACGAGGGCCGTGCCGACGAGGGCCGTGCCGACGAGGGCCGTGCCGACGAGGGCCGTGCCCCGCGCACCGCCGCCGACATCGCGCTGCTGCTCTACACCTCCGGCACCACGTCGGCGCCCAAGGGCGTGCTGCACAGCCACCGGACCCTCGAGCACGAGAACCGCAGCATGATCGAGTTCTTCGGTCTCACCGCGGCCGACGTCGTGTTCATGCCCTCGCCGGTCGGTCACATCATCGGCGTCCTCTACGGCATGCAGCTGCCGTTCATGCTCGGCACCACGGTCGTCCTGCTCGACGTCTGGGAGCCCGGGCGCGCGCTCGACCTGATCGAGGAGCACCGCTGCAGCTTCGTGGTGGCGGCGACGCCGTTCCTGCACGGGCTCGTCCACCACCCGTCGCTGCCGCAGCACGACGTGAGCTCGCTGCGCGTGTTCGCCTGCGGCGGCGCCGACGTGCCGCCGGAGCTGGTCCGGTCGGCGACCACCGCGCTGGGGTGCACGGTCAGCCGGGGCTACGGCTCCACCGAGCACCCCACCGCGACCAGCAGCAACGCGACCGACCCCGTGGAGAAGCGGGCGCAGACCGACGGTCGCACCATCGGCGCGGCGGAGGTGCGGCTCTCGGCCGACGGCGAGCTGGAGGTGCGCGGGCCGGAGCTGTTCCTGGGCTACCTCGACGCCGCGCTCGACGCCGACGCCTTCACCGTTGACGGCTGGTTCCGCACCGGCGACCTCGCCCGCATCGACGCCGACGGCTACGTGCAGATCGTCGGCCGGAAGAAGGACATCATCATCCGCGGCGGCGAGAACATCAGCGCCCGGGAGATCGAGGACCAGCTCTTCGAGCACCCCGCGGTCGCGGACGTCGCCGTCGTCTCCACACCCGACCCGGTCCTGGGCGAGCGGGTCTGCGCGGTCGTCGTCCCGGCCGCCGGGGAGAGCGTGACGCTGCCCGCGATCGTCGCCTGGCTCACGGAGCGGCGGACGGCCCGCCAGAAGCTCCCCGAGCGCCTGATCCTGCTCGACGAGCTGCCCCGCAACCCCAGCGGCAAGGTCCAGAAGTTCCGGCTCCGCGATCTCGCGCGAGCCGGCCGAACCCCCACGGAAGTGACGCGATGAAGCAGCACACCCTGACCGAGTTCGCCTCCGGCCACCGGTTCCTCGAGTCCCTGCGCTGGCGCGACGGCAGGCTGTGGGCCAGCGACTTCTTCAGCGGGAAGGTACTGGTCTTCGACGCCGACGGCCGCGCCACGACCGTCGCCGAGGTCCCGGGGGCGCCGTCGGGACTCGGGTTCCTGCCCGACGGGTCGACGCTCGTGGTGTCGCAGGCCGACGCCACCGTGCAGCGGATCGCCGCCGACGGCGCCCTGTCCCCCTACGCCGACTTCGGCGACATCGCCGGCGGACCCGGCAACGACCTGCTCGTCACCGCCGCCGGGCACGCCTACGCCGGCAACTTCGGGTTCGCCGTCGGCACCGAGGACCCGAGGCCCACAGCGCTCGCGCACATCGACCCGGAGGGGAAGGTGCACCGCGTCGAGGGCGACGTGCTGTTCCCGAACGGCATGGCGCTCACGCCCGACGGGGTCCTGCTCCTCGCCGAGACGTTCCTGCACCGGATCACCGCGTTCGACGTCGCCGCCGACGGCTCGCTGACGCGCCCGCGCGCCTGGGCCCAGCTCGCGGACGGGTTCATGCCGGACGGGATCGCGCTGGACGACGAGGGCGGCGTGTGGTTCGGCAACGCGCTCACCACCGGCGACGACGCGGGCTTCTACCGCGTCGTGGAGGGCGGCGAGCTCACCGACAAGGTGCCCGTGACGGGGGCGCAGGCGATCTCCTGCGCGTTCGGCGACGACGACCTCGGCACGCTGTACATGACCTGCAACGCCACCACGCTGGAGGAGTTCGTGCAGGGCCGGTCGACCGCGGTGGTCGCCGCGGCCCGCGTGGGGCGCACGGGCGCGCCCGCCGCGTGAGCTCCCGCCGTGGTCCCTCTCGCTAGGATGCCGCCGCAGGGCGAGAGGAGACCACGGCATGGACGCTGCCCCGGCAGGGTCACTGCCCCCACCCCGCACCCGCCCCCGGCACCGGCGGGCCGAGATCGCCCGCAACGCCGGCGAGCTGTTCAGCGTCCGCGGCTTCCACGCCGTCCGCATGGACGACATCGCCGAGGCCAGCGGCATCACCGCCCGCGCGCTCTACCGCCACTACGACAACAAGCAGGCCCTCCTCGCGCACGTCGTGCGGGAGGACCAGCAGCACGTCATCGACGTCATCACCGAGCTGGGCGAGCGGCCGCCCGGGCAGGACGACGTCGACGCCCGCCTCGTCGCGCTCACCGGGGCCGCGCTCGACAGCCGCCGGCTGTCCCTGCTCTGGCAGCGCGAGGCCCGCCACCTGGCCGTCGACGACTTCCGCCTGGTCCGGCGCCGGACGCGGTGGATCGCCGAGCAGCTCGAGGAGCTCGTCGTGCGCGCCACCCGGGGCGACCTCGACCGCGAGACCGCCGACATCCGCGGCTGGGTCACCGTCAGCATCATCTCCGGGCCCGGCTTCTACGACAGCGCGCTCCCCCACGCGCGCCTCACCCAGGAGCTCGCCGAGGCGGGCAAGCGGGTGATCGCCGCCCCCGTGGCCGCCGCGCCGGTCGGGCCGGTGCACGAGGCCGACCGGGAGCCGAACGCGCGTCGCGAGCAGCTGCTCCACGTGGCGGCGCGGGAGTTCCGCGCCAAGGGCTTCGCCGGCGTCAGCATCGACGACATCGGCGCCGGGCTCGGCATCGTCGGCCCCGCTCTGTACCGCTACTTCGACACCAAGGCCGACATCCTCGTCGCGGCCGTCAGCCGGTTCCACGAGTGGCTGGCGCTGGAGGCCGACCGCGCCATGCGCACACCCTGCCCCGACGAGGCGGTGCTCGGCCTGCTCATCGAGGGCTACGTCCGCGTCGCCCGCGAGGCCACCGACCTGCTCGCCGTCGGGCTCACCGAGCGGCTCTACCTCCCCGACGCCGCCCGGGAGCGCATCGACCGGATCCAGGCCGACCACGTCCTGGAGTGGCAGCGGTGGCTGTCGGTCGCCCGGCCCGACCTTCCCGACGCCCTCGCGGCGACCCTGGTGCGCACGGCGAAGACGCTCGTCGACGACTGCGTGCGGATCCCCCACCTGCGGCGCTACCCCGTCCTCACCGCGGAGCTCGTCGGCGCGGCCCGGGCCGTGCTCGGGCTGCCGCAGGCGTGACCCCGCCGGGTCAGCCGGCCGGAACGGTCGGCTGCAGGACGCTCTCGACCAGCGCCTCGGCCCGCAGGTGCGCCCCCGCCCGGTACTCCGGGTCGCGGACCACGTCCACGAACGCCTGCCGGCTCGGGTAGCGCACCAGCACGACCGTGTCCCAGGCCTGCCCCTCGTCGGCGACCAGCGCGCGGCCGCCGTCGCCGAGGTGGAGGACCTCCAGGCCGTCCCCCCGGGTCCCTCGCCCGGCATCGCATCCAGGGGCGGCCTCGTCGATCTCGATCATCGTGTCTCCTCGCTCCTCGGGTCCTCCTCTCCCCCACATACTTGTAAGCGTGCACGCACGTGAGCGGGTGGTGGTGCGCGGGGCGTCGTGGAGGAGGATGGGCCCGGTGACCCCCGGCCTGCTCGTGCAGCTCGTGCTGGCGACGTCCGTGCTCACCCTCGGCGTGATGCTCGCCGCCGTCGGGGCGCTGCTGCCCGGCGTGGCCTGCTGCCTCGGGGCCGGCGCCTGGCTGGCCCGGTCGTTCCGCCGGCTGTAGCGGGCGATCACCGAAGCCGCACCACCACGGTCCCTGGGGCGACCACTGCGGCGCACTCTCGACCTCGCGCACGGGATCGACGGCCGGCGCCGCGATCCCGCGGCCGAGAGGGCGGCACCTGGACCGAGATCGGCGCCGCCTACGACACCAGCACGCAGGGCGGCCAGCAGCGGTTCCGCCACGCCCTGGCCGCCACCGAGGACGATCCCGAGGTCGCGGGCCGTCGTCGGCGGCGCCGGAGGGCGTAGGGCCCGACCACAGCCAGGTGGGGGTCACGCGCCCGGCCGCGTCAGGCGGGCGTGCCGCTGAGCCGCTCGGCGATGTCGGCGCGCAGGGCCTTCTTGTCGATCTTCCCGACCTTCGTGGCGGCCAGCTCGTCGACCAGGACGAGGTGCTCGGGCAGCTTGAAGCGGGCCACGCCGACGGCGTCCATCGCGTCGCGGATCTCCTCCAGCGTCACGGTCGCGCCCGGCCGGGGCACCACGTACAGGCAGACCCGCTCCCCCAGCTGTGGGTCGGGCATGGCCACCGCGGCCACCTGCGCCACCGCGGGCAGCTGGTGGACGAGGTTCTCGACCTCCTCGGCCGAGATCTTCTCCCCGCCCCGGTTGATCATGTCCTTGTCGCGGCCCTCGACGACCAGGTTGCCCTCGGGCGTGCGTCGGCAGATGTCGCCGGAGCGGTACCAGCCGTCGTCGGTGAAGGCGCGCGCGTTCTGCTCGGCCGCCCGGTAGTAGCCGCGCGGGGTGTAGGGGCCGCGGGTGAGCAGGGAGCCGGGCTCGCCCTCGGGGACGTCCCGGTCGAGCTCGTCGACGAGCCGGACCTCGTCGGCCGGGCTCATCGGGCGCCCCTGGGTGGTGCAGACGACGTCGTCGGGGTCGTCGAGCCGGGTGTAGTTGAGCAACCCCTCGGCCATCCCGAACACCTGCTGCAGCCGGCACCCGAGCACCGGCGCGACCCTGCGCGCCAGCTCGTCGGCGAGCCGGGCGCCGCCGACCTGGAGCACGCGCAGCGGCGCGGGCGCACCGTGCTCGGCGGCGTGGTCGAGCCAGCGGCCTGCGACCGCGGGGACGACCGCCGTGTGCGTGACGCCCTCGTCCCGGATCGCGGCGAAGGCGCGGACGGGTTCGGGCGAGGGCAGCGTCACGACCACGCCCCCGGCCAGCAGCGTCCCGAGGATGCCGGGGCAGGCCAGCGGGAAGTTGTGCCCGGCGGGGAGACTGACCAGGTACACCGTCCCCGCGTCGACGCCGGCCATCTCGGCGCTGCGGCGCGCGTTGTAGGCGTAGTCGTCGTGGGTGCGGGCGATGAGCTTCGGCAGCCCGGTCGTACCGCCCGACAGCAGGAAGACGGCGACGTCGCGGCTACCCGGGGCCAGGGCGTCGAGCCGGGCCCGATCGGCGGCCGGGTCGCCGGGGCCGCACAGCGCGCGCAGGTCGACGCTGCCGGGCGCGACGTCGTCACCCGCGACGAGCACGTGCCACGGACCGCCGGTGGCCTCGCGGACGTCGTCGGCGAGCTCGTGGGCGAACGCCTGGTGGTCGAAGTCCCGCAACCGGTCGGGCACGGCGATCGCGGTGGCCTCGGCGTGCCGGGCGAGGTGGGCGAGCTCGGTGCGACGGTGCGCGGGCAGCGCCATGACCGGCACGATCCCGGCGCGCAGGCACGCCAGCGTGAGGACGACGAACTCCCACCCGTTGCCCAGCTGCACCACGATCCGCTCCCCCGGCGCCATCCCGAGGTCGAGCAGGCGGGCCGCGGCGGCGTCGGCGCGGTCGGCGAGCTCCCCGTGGGCCAGCCGCACGCCGGCGGCCACGTCGACCAGCGCCGGGGCCTCCGGGTGCCCGTCCGCGACCTGCCGCAGCGCGCTGCCGAGCGGGACGCCGAGCCAGAAGCCCCGGGCGACGTAGTCCTCGACGACGTCGGACGGCCAGGGCACGGTGTGGTCACGGACGGGGCTGGGCATCGCTGGTCTCCCGGGGGATGACGACGGCGTCGAGGGCGACCGGACCGGCCGCGGTGACGCGCAGGGGGTTGATCTCGATCTCGGCGAGGCCGGGGTTGGCCACGAGCAGCTCGCCCAGTGCGGCGACGACCCGGCCGAGCGCGGGCGCGTCGAGCACCGGGCCGCCTCGCCAGCCGTCGAGCAGGGCGCGTCCGGCCAGGTCGTCGGGCATGTCCGCCGCCTCCGCCGGGGTGAGCGGGGCGAGCCGGATCGCGACGTCGGCGAGCGCCTCGGCGGTGGTGCCACCGATGCCGAGCAGCACGATCGGCCCGAAGACGGGGTCGCGGCGGGCGCCGAGAACCAGGTCGACGCCGGCGGGCGCCATGGACTCGACGAGGCAGCGCCCGGCCGGCAGCGCGTCGAGGGCGGTGTCGAGCTCCGCCGCGGTCCGGACGCCGAGGTGCACGCCGCCGGTCTCGGTCTTGTGCAGGACGGCCGCGTCGAGGACCTTCACGGCCACCGGCCCGCCGAGCTCGGCGAGCGCCGCGTGGGCCTCGGCGCGCGAACCGCACGCCCGGCGCGCGGGGGTCGTGACGCCCAGCAGGTCGAGCAGACCCTTGGCCCGGTCCTCGTCGTGCGGGCCGTGGATCCCGTACGGCACCTCGGCGGGCGCCGTCGGGGCGGCGGCGCGGGACCGGGCGCGGGCGTCGGCGACCAGCGCCCCGGTGGCCGCGGCCACGCCGCGGGGGTCGGCGGCGACCGCGATCCCGGCGGCGAGCAGGGCGCGCCGCTGCCGCACCACCTCGTCGCCGGCGCCGCCGACGCCGAGCACCACCGGCACGTCGGCGACCCGGCCCTCCGCGGCGGCCGCGACGAGGTCCACCGCGTCCGGCTCGTGGAGGGCGTACGCGGCGAGGACGTCGACCCCGGGGTCCGCGGCGACGGCGCGCAGGATCCGGCCCAGCTCCGGGCCGGGGCGGCCGGTGTCGACCGGGTTGGCCTGGAACGTGAGCGGGGGCAGCAGGGCCGCCAGCGCGTCACGGGTGGCGGGGACGAGCTCCGGCACGTCGATCCGGCGGCCGCGCAGGTCGTCGAGCAGCAGCAGGCCCGGTCCGGCCTGGGCGGTCACGACCCCGACGCCGGCCGAGCGCGCGGGTCGCGCGCGCGTCACCGACAGGGCGCCGACCGCGTCGACCAGCTCGCGCTCGTCGTCGACGACGACCGCCCCGGCCTGCGCCAGCGCCGCGCGGGTGGCGCGCCAGGACGTGGCGAGGGCGCCGGTGTGCGAGGCGGCGAACGCCCCGATGTCGTGGCGCCCCACGACCAGCGCCACGACCGGCCGCTGCGCCGAGAGCCTGCGGACGGCCGCGACCAGCCGGGGGCCGTCGGCGACGGACTCGAGGTGCAGCGCGACCGCGGTGGTCCCCGGGTCGCCCGCGAGGTGGTCGAGCACGTCGGGCGCGGAGACGTCGACGGCGTTGCCCAGGCCCACGGCCAGGCTGAGCCCGTGCCCGGCCTCGGTGAGCAGGAACGCCAGGACGTGGTTGACGCCGCCACTGGCCGCGACGACCGCGACCCGTCCCGGCCGCACCTGCGCCACGCCGGGCACGAAGCTGGCCGTGACGCCGGCGTGCGGGGCGAGGAAGCCGCTGGTGTTGGGGCCGAGCAGGCGGATTCGGGTACCGGCGACGACGGCGGCGAGGTCGGCCTGGTAGCCGGCGCCCGGCCCGCCGGCCTCGGCGAACCCGCCTCCGCAGACCACCGCCGCCCCGGCGCCCGCGGCCGCCGCCTCGGCCACGACGGCCGCGCTCGCGGCGGCGGGGACGCAGACGATCGCCAGGTCGACCGGCCCGTCGTCCGCGGCGGCGGCGACGCTCGGGTGCATGGTGTCGTCGCGCGGGTTGACCAGGGCGAGGTGCCCGCCGAACCCGGCGAGCGACCGCGCCATCGTCGCCCCGAGCTTGCCGGGGTCGCGGGAGGCGCCGACGACGGCGATGCCCTTGGGGGCGAACAGCGCGTCGAGGCCCGTCACGTCGGGACCCCGACGAGGTCGGCCCGGCCGGACAGGACCGTGGTGACCGCGCGGTCGCGCAGGTCGTCGCCGCCGTCGATGTCCACCAGCAGCGCGGGCAGCCGCTCCTGCATCCGGGCCTGCTCGCAGACCAGGGTGCGGGTCAGCGCCGTACCGCCGTGCACCGCGACGAGCACCGGTGCCCGCTCCCCCAGGGCGGCGAGGCGGCGCAGGCGGTCGACGACCTCCGGCAGCCCGTCCTCGCGGGCGGGGGCCTCGACGCAGGCGGCCCAGGCACGGGGCTGCGGCTCGTCGGCGAACGGGAGCCCACCCGCCACCGCGGTGGACGACACGCGCACCAGCCGCTCCGGCGTCGACCACCCCCCGCGCTCGAACGGCGTGTCCAGCGGCTCGGCGCCGTGGGCGTCGACCCAGCCGCGGTGGCTCGCCGCAACGAAGTCGGGGGCGCGCCGGGCCAGCCGCGCGTCGGAGATGCTGCGGGAGAGGAAGTGGTAGGCGAACTGCCACGGCTCGAAGGCGTCGTGGTAGCGCCCGAAGTGCTCCCACCAGGCCAGGCTCGGGCGCGCCGAGTCCTGGATCCTGCGCACCGACGGCTGGGCCGCCTCCTCGTACGCCGCCAGTGCGGCGGCGACGTCGTCCGGGTGCGCGGCCAGCGCCGCCGACAGCGCGACCGCGTCCTCCATCGCCATCTTCGTGCCCGACCCGACGGAGAAGTGCGCGGTGTGCACGGCGTCGCCCAGCAGCGCGACCGGGCGCGGCGCCAGGCTGTGCCAGCGCTGCGTGCGGCGGGTGCGGAAGTTGCCCCAGCGGGAGTTGTTGGTGAGCAGCCGCCTCCCGTCGATCTGGTCGGCGAACAGCTTCTCCAGGTAGTCCTTCGTGACCAGGTCGCTGACGCCCGGCGGCTGCGTGACGTCGAACTCGTCGAGCCCGGCGCGGCGCCAGGAGGCCTCGTCGGTCTCCACGATGAAGGTCGACACCCGGTCGGAGATCGGGTAGCCGTGCACGGCGAAGACGCCGTCCGGGCTGCGCTCGTGCACGAACGTCAGGCCGTCGAACAGGTAGTCGGTGCCGAACCAGACGAACTTCGCCGTCGCCGTCTCCACCTCGACGCCCAGGTCGGCGTCGAGCTGCTCGCGAATGGTCGAGCTGCTGCCGTCGGCGGCCACGACGAGGTCGTAGCCGGCGAGGTCGTCGAGGGTGACCTCGGCGGAGAACCGCAGCTCGGCGCCGACGTCGCGGGCGCGGGCCTGCATGAGCGCGAGCAGGGTCGTGCGCACGACGGACGCCATGCCGTTGCCGCCGCAGCGGATGCGCTCGCCCTTGAGCCGCACCTCGATGTCGTCCCAGTGCCGGCCGTGCTCGGTGAGCGCCTGCCGCAGGACCGGGTCGGCGTCGTGGATGCCGGCCAGGGTGCGGTCGGAGAACACGACGCCGAAGCCGAAGGTGTCGTCGGCCTTGTTGCGCTCGAAGACGGTGACGTTGGCGGACGGGTCGGCGCGCTTCATCAGGGTGGCGAAGAACAGCCCACCAGGGCCGCCTCCCGCGACGGCGATGCGCATGCCTCAGGCGCCCGTCACGAGGGTGTTGCGCTGCTCGCCGACGCCCTCGATCCGGGTGACCAGCTCCGAGCCCTCGGCCAGGTAGCGCGGGGGCGTGCGCGCGTGGCCGACCCCGCCCGGCGTGCCGGTGGCGATGAGGTCGCCCGGGACCAGGGTGATGATCTGCGAGATGTAGGCGACCAGGTCGGCGGGCGAGAACACCAGGTCCGAGCTGTCCGCCTTCTGCACGACGTCGCCGTCGACCTCGCAGGTGATCTCCCCCGGCGTCCCCTCGTCGACGACGAGCCACGGCCCGACCGGGGTGCTGCGCTCGAAGGTCTTGCCCTGCAGCCACTCGATCGACCGGTACTGGAAGTCGCGCGCGGTGACGTCGTTGACGACCGTGTACCCGGCGATCGCGGCGGCCGCCTGCTCCGGGGTGGCGTGGCGGACCTCCGCGCCGATCACGACACCGAGCTCGGCCTCCCAGTCGACCTGCTCCGACCCCACGGGCATCTCCACCGGGTCGTGGGCACCGACCAGCGCGCGGGCGAACTTGGCGAACAGCGCCGGGTACCGCGGCAGCTCGCGGCCCATCTCCAGGATGTGGGTGCGGTAGTTCAGCCCGACGCAGAACACCTTCTCCGGACGCGGCACCAGCGTGGCGTAGTCGAGCCCGGCCAGGTCGTGACGGGGCCCGTCCGCGGCCGCCGCGGCGTCCTTCCAGTCCGGGCGGGCCAGGAACGCGCCGAGGTCGGTCGCGCCGAGCTCGACCGCGGCGTCGTCGTCGATCCGGACCGCGGCGGTCCCGGTGGTGGTCCGGATGGTCGCGAGCTTCACGAGCGGTCCTCTCGGGAGGTGCGGGCGAGACCGAGGGCCTCGAAGACGGGGGCGTCGGAGAAGGCGAAGGCGTCGAGCCCCTCGGGGCCGGCGTCGAACGCGAGCCCGGCCCAGGACGGCACGCAGAACAGGTCGCCCCGGCCGACCTCGTAGCGCTCGTCGCCGACCGTGACCACGCCGGAGCCCTCGAACACCTGCCAGACCGACGACCCGGCGGTGCGGGTCAGCGCCGTCGAGGTGCCCGCGCGAAGCCGGTGCATCTCGCAGCGCATCGTCGACAGGCAGTCCCCCGCCGTCGCCGGGTTGGTGAAGCGGACGACGGCGTGCCCGGGCTCGACGACGCCGGGGTGCCCCTCGTCCTCGAGCTCCAGCTGCGCGGTCAGGGCGGCGTCGGTGTGCTCCCAGCGGTAGGCCATCAGCGGTGAGGCCGTCGCGGCCGAAGCGCCGACGGGCGTGAGCCCCGGGTGCGCCCACAGCCGCTCGTTGCGCGACACCGCAGGGGTCTCGGTCGTGGACAGCACGTCGGGGCCGAACTCGAAGAAGCCGGCGTCGATCGTGCGGACCAGCGGGATGTCGAGGCCGTCGATCCAGGCCATCGGGTGGTCGGTGGTGTTGTGGTGTTCGTGGAAGTGCATGCCCGGGGTGAGCAGCAGGTCACCGCGGCGCATCGCGACCGGGTCGCCCTCGACGTTGGTCCACACACCCTCGCCCTCGACGACGAACCGGAACGCGGTCTGGGTGTGCCGGTGCGCGGGCGCCTCCTCACGCGGGCCCAGGTACTGGATGGCCGCCCACAGCGTCGGGGTGGCGTAGGCGGTGCCGGGCAGACCGGGGTTGGCCAGGGCGATCGCCCGCCGCTCCCCGCCGCGCCCGACCGGCACCAGCTCCCCCGCCTTCTCCGCCAGCGGCAGCAGCGTCGACCAGCGCCACAGGAACGGCACCGAGTCCGGCCGCGGGGTGACGGGCATCAGCCCGCCGATCTGGGTCCACAGGGGCTTCATGTGGGCGGCGTCGAACGCGGCGTACAGCGCGTCGAGCTGCTCCTGCTCCTCGGCGGTGGGGTCGTCGTGGACGGCGGTCATGCCAGGGCCTCCTCGTCGAGAGCTGAGGGGCCCACCGTACAACGCTTCGACGACGACCGTCCATCGCGCGTTACGTGTAGCAGTCGGGCCGGTGCGCGAACGGGCCCCTCGCCCGATGGGGCTGGGCGAGAGTGCCGTTCACCCGGCGGGTCTCACGCTCCCGCCCGCTCCGCACACCCCGCTCGAGCGCGTCTGACGCACCCGCTCGGTCACCGGCCCCGGGGACGGGGTCGGGGCTCGACGGCGCGGACCTCCAGGAGGACGGCGCCGATGTCGCGCAGCCCGGCGAGCACCCCGTGGAGCTCGGCCTGGTCGGCGACCGGCACGGTGACGGTCGTCGTGCCGTCGTCGTCGCGGGTCATGTGCAGGCGGCCGAGCCACGCCGACCAGTGGTCGTCGAGGTGCCCGGCGACGCGTATCGCGTAGGTCGTGGGAGCGGTGGTCACGCGAGCGCTCCTGCAGGCCGGGGACCTGTCCGCGCGGCGGGCCACCGCAGCGCCCACTCGGCCACGACCAGGTTGACCACCCACGCGCTGGCCATCAGCAGGGCGGTCGTCACCGGTGCGCGGCCGAGGACCGCCCCGCCGAACCCCAGGGTGAGGACCTGCGTGCCGGCGACGAGGCCGATCGCGTAGCTGCGCACCATCCACACCCGGTGCCGGCCGAAGTCCCGGCGCCGGGCCGCGAGCAGCCCGAGGACGAGGCCGGCCACCATCGCCACCCCGAACACGACCCGGAGCGGGTACAGCACCTGCCGATCGGCGTCGGGGTTCGGGAAGAACTGGTTCAACCACAGCGCCGAGAGCGCCACCCCGAGCCCGGCGACCACCAGGACGCGCCCTGCCCGGCGGTGCCAGGCGGGTCGTCGCGCCCGTACCCCGGGCGCGAACTGGAGGGCCCCGAGCAGCGCGAACACCGTGGCGCAGACGATGTGCACGACGACGGGCAGGGGAGTCGCGGTGTATCGGCCGTCGGGCGGCAGCACCGCCGCCCCGCCGGACAGCTCGGCCAGGCGGAGCGACCCGGCGACCACCGGGACGACGCCGAGCGCCACCAGGGCGGCGGGCACGCCCCACGTCGGGAGCCGGGTGGGCATCAGAGCGAGGTCTGCTGGGGACGCGCCACGGGCGTCGTGTCGCCGACGGACCGCCGCAGCCGCCACAGCGAGTAGCCGAGCCCGATCATGGCGATGCCGTTCGGGAACGCGAGCAGCCGGTAGAAGGCGTCGGGCAGCAGCGACAGCACGATGCTGACGACTCCCCCGAACGCGAGCAGTGCGGTCGCCCAGCGGGCGAGCACCCGCGCCCGGTACAGGGCGACGCCGAGGACGAGACCGCCCGCCAGGTAGCTCAGGTCCTGGACCTTCCACACCAGGGCCAGCGCCCCGACGTCACCGGTGGCCGCGCCGCCCCGGGACACCGCGATCACGTCGCCGACGAAGCCGGGATCGGTCCCGGCGACGCCGGGCAGGACGAACGCGGCGGCGAAGGAGGTACACAGGATCAGGAGGTATCCGAGGGCCAGCACCAGGTAGCCGACGAGTCCGAGGACCCCGTTGCGACGGATCTCGCTGAGGTACATGCCGGTGATTCCGGTCAATGCCAGCGCCGCCATGGCGACCTTCAGAAAGCCGCGGAAGACGACCTCGGTCGTGGTGATGGAGGCGACGTCGAGGTGCGGGTGGTTGATCTGGACGCCGATGAAGATCGCACCGGCGGCCATCGCGGCGACGCCGGCCGCTCGGGTGAGGGACGAGGTGGTCACGGTCATGGCGGTGCTCCCGTCGTGGGCCGCGCGGGGTGCTCGGCGACGTCCGTGACGGTAGGAGGAGACCGGGTGAGGCCGCGTCACCATCCGATGTGACGGACGTGGTGATCCGCTCTCAGAGCAGGCCGAGGTCCGCCGCACGGCGCACCGCGGTGCGGCGGGTGTTCACGTCCAGCTTGGTGAAGATGTGCCGGGTGTGCGTGCGCAGCGTGTTCACCGAGACGAACAGGTGCCGCGCGATCTCCGGACCGCTGAGCTCGGTCGCCAGCAGGCGCAGAACCTCCTGCTCGCGCTCGCTCAGGCCCTCCTCGGGCGTGGGCCGAGCCGGGGTGGACGGCCGCCGGGCGGCGGCCACGATGTGCACGGCGTGCGTCCGCGCGTCGTTGCCGCCGGCGCGGGCGATGTGGTCGAGCAGCTCGGCCATCGGCGGTCCCTCGTCGAGGAAGAGCCGGCGGTACCCGGCCGGCACGCCGCGCGTGAGGGCGGTGGTGAGGTCGGCGGCTGCCGCGTCCGGGTCACCGCCGGCGCGATGGGCGAGCGCCCGCACCAGCTCCGCCTCGACCAGACTGCCCTCGCGGTCGGCCGCCTGCGCGGAGTCCACCACGCGGTCGAGGAGGTCGAGCGCCCGTCGCGGGTCACCCTCGGCGACGAGCAGCCGGGCGAGGGTGAGCTGATCGTGCTCGGCCAGGTAGGTCGGCGGGTCGGTCGGCGCGACACCGCGTTCGTCCGCCCACGTCCGCGCATCGATCGACCTGCCCTGGGCGATACGCACCCGGGCCCTGGTCGCCGCGATCGGCCGCACGTCCGGGAAGTACCCGGGCAGGAACAGCGCCTCGGCCCGGTCGAGCGCCAGGACCGCCCCGTCCAGGTCCCCCCTCGCCCGCAGCAGTGCGGCCGTGGCGGTGTGCCGGCGGTGGCGGTTCTCCCGCAGCGATGCCCGGTCACCGAGTTCGCCGGCCGCCTCGAGGTGCTCCTCGGCCGCGTCGAGCTCGCCCTGCTCGCACAGGACCTCGGCGAGGCCGACGTGCAGGTCCCCGGTGGTGGAGAGCACCGGCCCCGGGCGGGACCCGGCGACGGCCAGCGCGCGTTCGTAGAGCCGGCGCGCCTCGACCGGACGACCGCGCGCCAGCCACATGCCCGCCAGCACGACGGTCGCCCCCAGCTCGTCGGCGACCATCCCGGCCGTGCGCAGGGCGGAGACCGCCTCGGTGAACGTCGGCACCGCGACCGCGAGGTCGCCCGACGCCCACGCCGCCAGGCCGACGAAGCCGGCCGCGGCACCACGCGGGAAGTGGTCCTGCGGCCCGGCCAGCGCGAGCGCCCGACGGGCATGGGCGACGGTGCCGTCCGTGTCGCCCCGGGCCTGCGCGACCGACGCCCGGTACACCGCGATCATCGCGGGCAGCGAGCGGATCTCCGCCGCCCGGTCCCGTACCGCCTCGGTCGACGCGCCGACCTCCGGGATCGTGGACGGGGCCGCGTCGAGGGCCGCCTCGGCGTCGTCGAGCCACGGCTCCACACCGTCGACGTCGCCCTCGGAGAGCCGGCTCCACGCCGCGTACGTCGCGAGCAGCGGCCGGCGGCGGACGACCTCTTCGGGCAGCGCCGCGAGCCAGGCGCGCAGAACGTGGTCCTGGCGGCGCCGGCGCAGGTCGGCCTCGGCGAGCTCGACGAGATCGGCGGCCTGCTCGTGATCGCCGCCCGCGACGGCGTGCCGCACCGCGTCCGCGAGCAGCCCGTTCGCGGCGAGCCAGCGCCCGGCCGCGGCGTGCAACCCCGGGACGCGGTCGCCCGGCCGGGCGGCCGCCCGGGCACGCAGAGCGTCGGCGAAGAGGTGGTGGTAGCGGTACCACCGGCGCTCGTCGTCGAGCGGGACGACGAAGAGGTCGTCGCGCTCGAGGGTCTCCAGCACCCGCTGGCCGTCCGACCGCCCGGTGAGGGCGTCGCAGAGCGGACCGCTGAGCTGGTCGAGGATCGAGGTGTCCAGCAGGAACGCGCGCACCTCGTCCGACCGGCGGTCGAGTACCTCCTCCACGAGGTAGTCGAGGACGAACCGGTGGCTGCCGGAGAAGGCCTCGACGAAACCGGTGACGTCCCCGGACCCGTCCGCGCCGGCCCGCGACCGGGCCGACAGCGCGGCCAACTGCAGCCCGACGGCCCACCCCTCGGTGCGGGCCGCGAGCGCCGTCACGAGTGCGGGGTCCAGGCGCAGCCCCATCACGTCGCCGAGGAACGCCTCCACCTCGCCGGAGGTGAACCGGAGGTCCGCGGCCCGCACCTCCGCCAGCTGGCCCCGTGCGCGCAGCCGGGCGAGGGGCAGCGGCGGATCGGCCCGGGTGGCGATCGCCAGCACGACCTGCGGAGGGAGGTTGTCGAGGAGGAAGGCCACCGCCTCGTGGACGGCTGCCGCACCGATCACGTGGTAGTCGTCGAGCGCGACCACCACGGGCCCGGCGAGGAGGTCGAGGTCGTTGAGGAGGCTGACCAGCACCTCGTCGGACCCGCCCGCCTCCAGCAGCGCGAGCGCCTCGGCACCGGCCTCGGGTTCGACCGTCCGGATCGCGGCCACCAGGTGCGTCAGGAAGCGCTGGAGGTCGGCGTCACCCGGGTCGAGGGCCAGCCATGCCACCCGGCGCGGCGACGGCTCGCCCGCCGACAGCCACTGGGCCAGGAGCGTGGTCTTCCCGAACCCGGCCGGTGCCGCGACGAGCACCAGCCGCAGACCCGTCCCCTCGTCGGCGCGCAACCGGTCGACGAGGCGGCCGCGCGGCACGAGTCGGCGGCGCGGCACGGGCAGGTGCAGCTTGGTGCCCAGCACAGGCATCCGGTCAGCGTAGGCCCGCCGTGCGCACGACCATGGCCGACCGGATCTCGATGTAGCGCCCCAGGAACGCCTGCTCGTCGAGCCGCTTGCGGCGCAGCCACCCGGTCACCTCTTCGTTGCACTTGCTGCTGTTGCACGAGCGGCAGGCCGGTACGACGTTGTCGACGGTGTAGCGCCCCCCGCGTGAGATGGGCAGGACGCAGTCGCGCTGCGGCACACCGTCGGCGGCACCGCAGTAGGCACATCCGCCCCACGCCACCTGCAGTGCGCTCCACTGCTCCTCGGTCAGGTCGTGGCTCACCGCAGCCATCCGCTTGCGGCGCCGCGCTCCTGCCCGCGCCTTCCGGCTCCTCGCCACCACATCGGCAGCGTAGGGCTCCGCACGCCCCGACCACGTCGGCACTGCGGTCGCCGCCCCTCGCGGGGGCCCGCGGCGTCGCGAATCTGCTGGCCCTCACCCCGACGGCGACGAGATCGAGGGCGAGGACGACGAGCCCGCACCCTCCGCCCGAGGCTGATCCGGCCCGACGTCGACAGCGACACGGGCGGCCGACGACGCGGTCGATGACGGTCGGACTCACCGAGGCACGCACCCTCGCGGAGCACCTCGACAGCGTTCGCCGGGCAGGTGTGGCCGTTGCGCGCGACGAGCGGGAGCAGGGCCTCAGCTCCGTCGCTCGTCCCGTCTTCGGTGCGACGGGTCGCCCCGTCGGAACGATGGCCCTGTCCGTGCCCACCTTCCGGCTCGACGAGCAGACCGAGCCGCGCCTGGTCCAGGCGAATCGGCGGACCGCCGCGGTGCTGTCGGGGCGGCGCGGCCACATCGCCACGGCGGACGTTGGACCCACCGGGACCCGGACCGGGAGGACGCGAGGATCGGCCGAGAACGAGTACGCGCACCTGCGGGATCGCGCGGGGCGACGGGCTTCCACCGCCCGTTGTCGGTCACGCGCACTCGGACCTCGTCGACCTCTCCCGGACCTCGCATCTTCCCGTGGACCGGTCCGACGCGACGGTCGACCCAGATCGACGGCGGCGGGGTCACGACCTCCGGAGCCCCTACCCGACGCCGGCGGTACTGCTGCTCGGACGCTCGACGTCGTCGGCGACGGTCACGGTGCCGGCAGCACCGTCGATGGTGACGAGCTGCCCGGTGCTGATCAGCTGAGTGGCGTCGCGGACGCAGATCACCGCCGGGATGCCGTACTCGCGCGCGACGGTCGGTCCGTGAGCCATCGGAGAGCCGGTCTCGGTGACCAGGCCGCCCGCGGTCAGGAACAGCGGCGTCCACCCGGGGTCGGTGGTGGGCGCGACCAGGATCTCCCCGGGCTCGATGCGGGCGTCCGCAGGATCGAGGACCACCCGCGCACGGCCGGTCGCCGTCCCCGGCGCGGCTGCCATGCCGATCAGCGCCCCGTCCACGGGCGGTGTCGACGGCATCAGCGCCTCCGGGATCGTCCCGTCCGACAGCACGACCCCGGGAACCGACCGTCGCGCGGCCTCGTGGACGTGGACCGCACGTCGTGGCTCGACCAACCGGCGCTGATCGGCCCCGGCGGCAGCCGCGAGCGCCTCCCGGAAGTCGAGGAACATGATGTCGTCGGCCCGCTCCAGCACCCCTCGCTCCTGCAGTTCCGCACCCGTGGACAGCAGCTGCCGGCGCATCTCCTCGAAGGCGTAGAGCCACGCGAACTTCGGCAGCTCGCGCAGACCGGCGACAGCGCGACCGCGACGCATCAGGAACCCCGCGAGCCGGGCCCGCACCGGTCGGCCGCGACGCGCGCGCGCGACGAGTTCATCGATCTTCGCCTCCGCGTCGGCGGCGGCGCGGGCGAAACGCCGATCCGGTGCCTGCTCCGGATCCGTCACCCGCAGGTAGCCGGCGATCGCCGCGAACACCGGACTCGGGTCCTCTGCCCACCTCGGCAGGCCGACGTCCACCTCGGCTGCCCCTCGATGGCCGTACCCGCGCAGGAACTCGTCGAGCCCGATGTCGGGCAACGAGCCGGCACGGTACCGCGCGGAGAGCTCGGCCGGGGCGGTGTGCAGGAGCAGGTCGCGATGGGGTGCCGCGGCGGCCGCGAGTGCCCACAGGGCGAGGTCCATCTCCGTGGTGATGTTGTGCGGCATCCCGCGCAGCGTCTCGTCGATCTCGCTCTCGGACGCCACCCCGGCGAGAAGGGCGATCGTGACCTGCCGGGCGAGGAGGCCCGCGTAGATCGGCGGCAGCATCTCCCGCATCCCGACCCGCATGAACGTGCCCTGCACGTCCATCGCGAACCGGATCCGTTCCTCGGCGGTGCCCGGCTGCACCGACGGCCGGGCACCGAGTCGCACCATCGCCGTCGCCCGCAGAGCACGCCTGCGTGCGTGCGCCGGGTCGAGGATCGCGCCCACCAGCCCGACGAGCATTCCCGGTACCAGTCGGATCGCCACCGGCACGACCGTGCGCAGCCGGTAGGGACGCCCGGGCACCGGCGCGAACCGCGGATCGTCGAGCACCCGCTCGACCGCGGCCGACACCCGAGGGCCGTAGATCGCCATCGAGGCGGGGAGCTTCTCGCGCATCGACCTGTTGCGCACGAGGGCGGTGATGTCCAGGAACATCCGTCCGCCGATGTCGACCAGGCCGGGATGGCCCACGAACGGGTCGGCCGGGATCCCGACGCCCGTGAGCGACAGCGCGGTGGCGACCCGCATCGCCGACATCCCCATCGGGGTGAACGGACGCAGCATGCCCTGCATGTGGCCGACCTCGAAGAACACCCGCGCACCCGGACGGGGCGAGGTCGGCTGCGGGAACAGCGTCGTGATCGGCCGCGACTGCAACAACCACAGCCGTCCGTCGTGGTCGAAGGCCCACTCGACGTCCTGGGGTGCACCGGCGCGCTCCTGCAGCCGGGCACCGGCCTCACGCAGCTCGTCGAGCCGAGCGGTGCTCAGGCATCCCGAGTCGGGCGGTGCCGACCCGGCGAGGACGTAGTGATCGGCCGCCACGCTGCCGTCCACCACCACATCGCCGAGACCGGCGACGGCGTCGACGACCATCTCGGCTCGGCAACCGGTGATCGGGTTGGCCGTGAACAAGACCCCGGCGGCCAGCGGGTCGACCATGCGCTGCACCACCACGGCCATCCGCACCGCCGCGTCGTCGACACCGGCCGCCTCGCGGTACGCGCGCGCACGCGGACCCGACAGCGACGCCCAGCACACCTGCACCGCACCGAGCAGAGCCTGCTCGCCGACGACATCGAGCACCGTGTCGTGCTGCCCGGCGAAGCTGGCCGACGGCAGGTCCTCCGCCGTCGCGCTCGACCGGACGGCGACCGGCCCGCCCCCCAGCCTCCGGTACGCCTCGACGATCTTCAGAGCCGATGCTTCGCCGAGCCGACCACCGGCCGCCGCGGCTGCGTCGTGGGCGACCGTGGTGATGCAGAAACCGGCGGGCACGCGTTCACCCGCCTCGATCAGGGCAGACAAGCCCGCTGCTTTGCCGCCCACCAGATCGAGCTGCCCCGCGACGACGGCGGCGAGCTCGACGATCTCGGGAGACCCGGGCGGGTCACCAGGGTCGAACCCGGCGGGGCCACTCGCCCCGCTGACACGGGCCGACGGAGGCAGAGGATTCGAGACCATGGCGCGCTCCATCCGGGACGGACCGACAGAGACGCCGACCAGACTTCCCGGCACACCGGTCATGACCGTACTCCGACCAGGCCCTGCGTCAACGTCCTTCGCGGAGCCCGCCGTAGGCGACCGCGCCAACGGTGACGATCCGGGCGTCGTGTCGCGCACCGGTCCGCGGCGGCGGGTCCTGGACGTCGGCATCGTGCATGGGCAGCGGGTCCTCCTCGGACGTTCACGGATGACGCGGGAACCCCTCGTGCTGCCCGGCGTCACTCCGTGGTCCTGCGCCGGCGGGCGGTTGTTCCTGCCGGTGCAGCTCGCGCCAGAGCCGCAGGTACCAGAACGGGAGGATCGCGGCGTGGGCGATCGCGAAGCCCCACTGCGCGCCGGGTCCCCCGCCGAGGACCACCCCGCCGACCCCGCCGGAGAACGTCGCCGCTCCCAGTGCGATCTCCATGGTGAGGGTGGACTGGGCGCGGTCGATCGCATAGAGCACGACCACCGGACCGATCATGGCGCAGCTCAGGACCTGTGTGATCACCGCGGGGACCAGGAGATCGCGGGTGGCCGGCCAGGTCGCGTTCAGCAGGTACTCACCGACCGCGTCGGGCATGAGCAGGAAGATCGAGCCCCAGCACAGCCCCAGGAAGGAGACCGCGGCGGACACCCCGGCCGCCGAGAGCAGCCACTGCCGCCGGGAGAGCCGGCCCCGCCGGCGGGAGAACTCCGGGATGGCGAAGGTCAACGCCGCCGAGGAGACGATCGAGGTGGGGCCGAGCAGGATCTGCGCCCCGCGCAGCGCCCCGTTGGCCACCACCGTGCCGATGGCGGCGATGACGAGCATCGCGCCCTGGGCCGCTCCGTGCTGGGTGGCCCAGGTCGCCAGGAGGTAGCGCGTGAGATCGCTCTGCTCGCGGAACCAGGCCAGGGTGCGGCGAGGGGAGGGGACCGTCGCCGACTGGCGGACGGCGAGCAGGACCGCCGCGGCGCCCGACAGTCCCCAGGCGAACACCAGGGGCGCGACCGACGACACCCCGAGATGCAGCATGGCGCCGACGGCACCGAGCTGGAGCACGGCCCAGAACGCGTCGTTGGCCGCAGCCTTCACCGGCGTCTGCCGGGAGAAGAACACGAAGCGGTAGGAGTCCTGCACCACCACCGCCGGCAGGATCATGCCCATCGCGACGAGTGCCTCGCGTGCTGGACCGCCCACCACCAGACCGACCGCGACACAGCCCACGCCGACGGCGAACCCCAGGGTGAGGGACATCCCGCTGGCGGAGGCCGCGACCCGGTGCTGCTCGCCGGGATCGGAGTCGGAGAACCGGATGGTCAGCGGTGAGGTCGCCAGCGCCCGGGCCGCCCCGATCACCAGCGCGAAGACCGTGAACGCCACGGCGAAGCCGCCGAAGGACTCGGCGTCGACGGCGTTGGCGACCATGAACGACAGGACCGCGTTGGTCAGGCTCGACACCATCTGGTCGGCCAGGTTCCAGCCGGCTCGGCGGGCGACCGCGGGAATCCTCACCGCTCGCCGCCGTTCACGTCCGGCGCGGTGACCACGACTTGAGCCGCAGCGCAGGTGCCTCGACCCAGGTCCAGCTGGCCCAGGCCATGCCGAGGGCGATCACCAGCGACCCCACCCCGAACAGGGCCACCGGCCACAGTGACGCACCGGCGACGATCAGCAGGATCTGGACCGGCCACGCGTAGACGTAGAGGCCGTAGGACAGGTCACGGCGGGCCCCGATCCGGCGCAGCTCGGGACGCGCACCGAGCAGCAGGACGAGGTAGGCCACCGCGAGCGGCGCCACGACGACGTAGACCAGGGTGCTCTGCGGATCCCCGCCGGCCTGGACCGCGAGCACGACCGCCGAGACCAGCAGCGCCGAGGCGACCGCGCCGCCGGCCCAGCCCACCGGGATGTGGTGCGCGAGTCGGTGCACGACCGCTCCGGCCAGGAACATCGCCCCGAAGCGCACCGCGATGCTCAGCGTGTCGCTGGCCTCGTAGATGCCTGCGCCGGTGACGAGCTGCCCGACCACGAACAGCCAGACCAGGCCCGCCACCACGAGCAGCGGCCAGGTCCGGCGGCGCAGCAGCCCCACGGCACCCAGGGCCGCGACGCCGAGGTAGCAGAGGAACTCGTAGAACAGCGTGTAGAGGGAGCCGTTCACCGGTTCCCCGCCCAGCAGCCCGTCCACCTCGAACTGGCGGATGAACAGCGCACTGTTGTCGACCAGGTAGGACAGCGCGGACGCCTCACCGGTGAGCGGGAATCCCTCGAGGGTGCCCAACGTCAGCAGCTGGGCGATGGGCAGCACGACGAACACCGTGACCAGCAGGCAGACCCAGAACCCCGGCAGGATGCGCAGGCAGCGCCGCCACAGGTACCGCCCGGTCGACGGCGAGTTGAGGTAGCTGCCGACGATCAGGAAGCCGGAGAGGGCGAAGAAGCCGTCGACGGCCATCGTGCCGATGTCCACGTCGCCGCCGGTGAGGCGCCCGAGCGGATCGGAGCCGCCGTGCAGCTTCAGCGTGTGCGAGAACAGCACCAGACCCGCCAGGACCAGCCGCAGCGCGTTCACACTGTTCGACCGCGGGTCGAACGCACGATCGAGGGTCGGGCCGAAACGGCCGCGCCCAGGCGGTGCCGGCTCGGTCACCGCCTCGCCCGGCACGATCGGGCCCAGGGCCACCGTCGGCGCGGTCGGAGGTTCGCGGTAGGTCACGTCGTCCCCTCAGGCCCGGACTCGCGCACGGGCGTCTCGTGCCGCGCCGTTGCAGCAACCATCTCTACTCTCACGTGAGAGTAGGCTGATGCTGCCGAACCGGCAGTCGCGGGGTCCCTGCGAGCATGTGACACGACGGTAGGTTACCCAGAAGTAGGACACGTCGTGAGTCGCCGGACGCCGACGCGCGTGACGCACGAGAACAGGCTGATCAGCAGGCCTAGTGGTGGGTCACGGGCTCCCGACGCCGGCAGACCTGCGTGAGCAGGGACACCGAGAAATCTCACCTGATGTGAAGGTAGAGTGCGACTCGCGCTAGAGCCCCGACGAGTGTGGCTCGCGCTCCCCGACGCGGAAAGTGACCACAGTGCTCCCTGCCCTACCTGGCCGAACGACTCTCTCGCGGCCACCCTGGCTGCACCTGTCCGTCCTGCGCGTGGAAGCCGTGTCGGGCCTCGTCGTCGCCCTCGCCCTGATCCCCGAGGCCATCGCGTTCTCGATCATCGCGGGCGTCGACCCGCGGGTCGGCCTGTTCGCGTCGTTCACCATGGCCGTCACGATCGCCTTCGTCGGTGGCCGCCCGGCGATGATCTCCGCGGCCACCGGCGCCATCGCGCTCGTCGTCGCCCCCCTGGCCCGGGAGCACGGCGTCGATCACCTGATCGCCGCGGTCCTGCTGGGGGGCGTGTTCCAGGTCCTGCTCGGCGTGGCGGGAGTGGCGCGGCTGATGCGGTTCCTGCCCCGCAGCGTGATGGTCGGCTTCGTCAACGCCCTGGCGATCCTGATCTTCACCTCCCAGCTGCCCTACCTCGTGGACGTGCCCTGGACGGTGTACGCGCTGCTCGCGGTCGGCCTCGTGGTGCTGGTCGGGCTGCCCCGGCTCACCCGGGCCGTACCCGGTCCGCTCGTGGCGATCGCACTGCTCACCGGGTTCACCGTGGTCGCCGGCGTGGTGGTCCCGACCGTCGGCGACCAGGGTGCGCTGCCCGACAGCCTGCCCGTACTCGGCCTGCCGGACGTACCGCTCGACCTGGCCACGCTGCAGCTCATCGCGCCCTACGCCCTGACCATCGCACTGGTCGGGCTGATCGAGTCGCTGATGACCGCGAAGCTCGTGGACGACATCACCGACACCCGCTCCGACAAGACCCGGGAGTCCTGGGGGCAGGGGGTGGCCAACATCGTCACCGGCTTCTTCGGCGGCATGGGTGGCTGCGCCATGATCGGCCAGACCATGATCAACGTGAAGGACGGCGGCGCCCGCACCCGGGTCTCCACCTTCCTCGCCGGGGTGTTCCTGCTCGTCCTGGTCGTCGCTCTGGGCGAGGTCGTCGCGGTGATCCCCATGGCCGCACTGGTCGGGGTCATGATCATGGTCGCGGTCGGCACGTTCGACTGGCACAGCATCCGGCCCGCGACACTGAGGATGATGCCGTTGTCCGAGACCGCGGTGATGGTCTCGACCGTCGCGGTCACCGTCGCCACCCACAACCTCGCCTACGGCGTGGCGGTCGGGGTGCTCGTCGCGATGGTGCTGTTCGCCCGACGGGTCGCCCACGTCGTGGAGGTGACCTCGGTCGTCGATCCCGACGGCGGCACCAAGCTGTACCGGGTCAGCGGCCAGCTGTTCTTCGCCTCCAGCAACGACCTCGTCTACCAGTTCGACTACGGGTCCGACCCCGACGAGGTCGTCATCGACCTGTCCGCTGCGCACGTGTGGGACGCGTCCACCGTGGCCGCGCTCGACGCTATCCGGACGAAGTACGCAGCACGCGGCACGACACTGACGGTCGTGGGGATGAACGACGGCAGCCGGGCGCGGCACGACCGGATGGCGGGACGGCTGAGCGGCGCCCACTGACCGGATGATCGTCCCGGGTTGCCCCCTCCCCCTCGGGTAGGGTCCGGACGGTGGCAGCGGGAGTTCGGAACGGACCACGTTCCTGATGCGGATCGGTGAGGTGTCCGATCGGGTCGGCCTGTCACTGCGCACGATCCGGCACTGGGACGAGATCGGGCTGGTCCTGCCCTCGGACCGCTCTCCGGGCGGGTTCCGCTTCTACACCGAGGCCGACGTCGCCCGACTGGAGTTCGTCAAGGCGCTGCGCCCGCTCGACCTCTCGCTCGACCAGATCAAGGAACTGCTCGAGACGCTGGACTCCGCCGCCGCCACCACCGATCCCGCCGAGGTCACCGCCCTCGCCGCCCGGCTGGCGACCTACCGGGCACTGGCCGAGAGCCGTGCCGAGGCCCTCCGCTCCCAGGTCAAGGGCCTCGAGCGCCTCAGCCGTGACATCCGCGGCATCGAGGCCGACGCCCGACGACGCACCGGCTGAGCCAGGGAGCACCACGGTAGGTGGCGAACCTCCGGACATCGCCCTCGACATCGCGCAGCGAGCAGGCCCTCGTGACGACACCCGAACCGAACCGCGTCTCGTGCGGCGGCTCCACGACCTCCACCCCTGCCCGGCGGATCCGAACACCACCGCTCCGCCCTCCGGCCGGCGCAGCTCGGCGTGGATGATCTCGTCCCGGTACAGAGCCCCGCCGCCGACCTGGCTGCAGCGCGCTCCTCCGGACCTCCGTGCCGTCGAGCCCGCGCTGACCTGAGGAGCCGTCAGCAGCGACCCCGGCCTGCAGTTCCGGGTGGTCGACGCCGTGGCGGACCTCGTCGAGGGCCTCGTGCACCAGCGTCCCCCCGTCGTCGGACCCGACGACCTGCAGCACGAACGTGCTCACCGCCTGGACGGAATCGTTGCTGCCGGTGAACCCGAGCGCGATCCCCGGGAGTAGACCAGGAGGCGGGTCACCGCGTTGAGCACGGCGACCGGTCCTCCCTCGGGGCGGCCCAGCGGGTCGTGGCGCCCGCGGCGCCCGGGTAGCCCGAGGTCGCGTCCGCGCCAGTCGTCCACGACGGGCGAACACCACCGCCGGCCCGCGCATCCCGACGTGACCGGCCCGGTTCGCCCAGCCGGGAACCCGGGCGGCGGCGGCGCACCGGGCCAGGGGAACTCCCGGGTCGGCACGTACGGCGGCACGGTCAGCGCGAGCACGCAGGGCACGCCGAGCAGTTCGGCCACGTGCGGGGCGCCGATGGCCCGGCCGCTGTGCACGACGACGTCGGCGTCGCTGCCGGGGCCGTGCGCGATCGACGCGCAGTCCTCCAGCACGCGGCCGAACGACGCCGGCATCGCCCGGGCGAGGGCCAGCTTCGCCCGCACACCCCGGACACAGTGCCACGAACGGCTGCACGTCGCCGCGCGTGCCGAGGGTGAGCACGACGATCTTCCCGGACCTCAGATCCGCTCGACGACGTCGAGCGCCGTGCCGCAGCCGTCGTCGTCGGCCATGCGGCCGGCCACGGCGCGCACCGTGGCGGCCTCCGGGAGGGCGCCGAGCGCCGCCCCGAACCGGGGACGATCGAGGCGCCGGGCCGGGACCGGTGGCGCGGCCAGCCCGCGCCGGTGCAGCAGCCGGGCCCAGAACGGCTGGTCGGCGAGGAAGGGGACCACCACCGACGGCAGCCCGGCGCGCACCACGGCGTGCGTGGTGCCGGCCCCGCCGTGGTGCACCGCGGCCGCGCAGAGCGGGAGGACGGGCCCGTGGGCGACCGCGGACCGCACCAGGACGTCCTCGCCGGCGAGGTCTCCCGGGAGTTGCAGGCCTCCCCACCCGGTGACGAGCAGGACGCGCAGGTCGTGCTCGCGGGCGGCGTCGACGACGGCCCGGGCCCGGCGCTGCGGGTCACCGTCGGCCATCGACCCGAACCCGGCGCAGAGCACGCGCCCGGCGTGGAGGAAGTCCGCGAGCTCCGGATCGGCGGCGGCCGGCCGCTCGGGCCTCGTCCACTGGCCGGTCACCACCGTGCCGGCGGGCCAGTCGGCGGGGCGGGGCAGCAGCGCCGGGCTGACCGGCACCAGCGTGCGGGCGGGGCCGGGGAGCGGGCCGCGGGACGGCAGCCCGGCCTCGGTGCGCAGGTCGCGCAGGACCCCGCCGAACACCGACCCGGCCGCGGCGGCGAGGCGGTAGGTGAGCGGGTTGAGCGGCCCCAGCCCGGTCGTGGTGATCCCGGCGGCGGGGAACTCCCGGGTGGGCGTCAGCGTCGGGACGATCTCGACCAGGACCCGCGGCCGGTCCAGCCGCGCGGCGGCGACCTCGGCGCTGAGAACCTTCGGGTGGTGCACGATCACGTCGGGCCGGCTGTCGAGGGCGACGCGCACCGCCGAGCGCAGCATCGCAGCCATCATCGGCGCGACGGTCGAGCGGAAGGCCCGCGCGGCGGCCCACGGTGACACCCCCTGCGCCTCGACCAGCGCGGCGAAGTCGCCGTCGAGGGCGGCCACCTCGAACCGCGGTGGTCCGCCGTCCGCCTTGTCCGCCGCGACGGCCCGGGCGGCGTCGACGAACTCCCGGGTCACCCCCAGCACGACCTCGTGCCCGGCCGCGGAGGCGCGGTCGGCGAGCGCGAGGAACGGGTCGACGTCACCGCGGCTGCCCGCGGTCAGCAGCAGGATCCTCACCGCACGTCCCGGCGCCCGTAGCCGACCGCGCCGGCGACGACCAGCGCAGCCGCCACGACCGTCATGACGGCGGCTCCCCCGAGGTCCGGACCCACCGCCGGGACCGCGGCCAGGTGGGCGAACGGGGAGACCCCGACCACCCACGGCGGCGCGCCGACACTGTCGGCCACGACGGTGAGCAGGAAGCCGCCCGCCCCGGGCAGCAGCCCGATCGGCACCACCGCGCCCGGTGCGAGACCCAGCGCCGCGACGGCCGCGCCCAGGCCCAGCGCGGTGACCGGGAGGGTGTTGAGCGCGCCGGCGAGGGACTCGCCGAACCCCAGCGGGCTGCCGACCGCCGCCGCCCCGACCCACAGCGCGACCCCGGCCACGACGGTGAGCACCACCGCCGCGGCCGCCGTGACGGCGACGTGCCCGGCGAGCAGCCGCGTGCGGGTGACCGGCCCGGCCAGCAGCAGGTCCAGCCGCCTGCCCGTCTCCGCGGAGCCCAGCGCGCCGGTGCGGACCGCGGCGAACGCGCCGGCCGGCACGGCGAGCAGGGCGAACAGGGTCGCGGCGTAGCCCTGCACCGAACCCAGCTCCGCGAACCCCGCCTGCCCGGCGAGGTCGGCGAACACCGGGTTGGCGTCGAGGAAGTCGGTCATCGAGCGCGACACCGACCCGATCAGCAGGAAGAACGCGCCGATCCCGGCCGCCCACCCGGCCAGCGGGGCGAGCACCTGGCGCACGGCGAACCGCGCGGGAGAGGAGAGCAGCGCCGTGCGCGCGCGGCGCGGCGGCCGGGCCGGGAGCAGCCCCGCCCGCACGTCCCGCCGCCCGGCGAGCGAGGGCACCACCGCGACGACCGCGAGCCCTGCCGCGACCAGGACCAGCAGCGGCGGCACCCGGTCGGTGTGGAACGGCTCGACCAGCGCCACCAGCCCGAACGGCGACAGCCACCGGGTCCACCCCAGCGCCTGCACCCCGTCGCCGACCATCCGGACCAGCAGCCCACCCAGCAGCACCGCCACCGCCAGGCCGCTCGCCGCCGCCCGTGCCGGCGCCACCTGCGATGCGACCCCGGCCAGACCGATGGCGGCGACCCCCACCGCCGCCATTCCGGCCCCGTGCAGCACCGACCCGGTGGGCTCCGCCCCGGCCAGCACGAGCGCCGCGGCCGTGGCGACCCCGACGACACCGACCGCCCCCAGCAGGACCGCCAGGTGCAGGCGCACCACCGCCGCGACCGGCAGGACCCCGCCGAGCAGCAGGTCCAGCCGGCCGGTGTCCTCCTCGCCGCGCAGCACGCGGGTGGTCGCGAGCGCGGCCCACACCCCGACCAGGACCGCGAGCACGGTCCCGGTGCGCCAGACCGCGAAGCCGCCGGGGTTGTCCAGCGCCACCGGGTCGCCGAACAGCGTGCGGACCGCCGGGTTGCCCGCCAGCGCCGCCAACGCGGCCGCCCCGCCGGGGGCCGAGCCGACGACGTCGTCGTAGGTCGCGACGACCAGCGCCGACATGCCGGCCGCGACGACGGTCACGGCCACCGCGCCCCGGCGCACCTGCCGCAGCGCGAGCCCGGTCACGGCCCGGCGGGCACCACCGGGACGCACCGGCGTCGGCGTCCTGGGACGTTCCACCGTCGTGCTCACGACGAGGTCCGCCCGTAGTAGCCGAGGAAGATCTCCTCCAGGCTCGGCTCGTGCACCCGCAGAGCCGTCACCTCGGCCGCGGCCAGGGCACGCAGCGCCGGGCCGGGTGGTCCGTCGAGCGCGAACCGCAACCGGGCCCCGTCGACCTCGACGTCCGACACCCCCGCGACCCCCGTCAGGTCCGGCACCGGACCGACCACGACCGCCTCGACGCGGCTGCGGTGCAGCCCCCGCAACCCGCCCACCCCGGCCACGTCCACCAGGCGTCCCCCGCGCAGGATCCCGACCCGGTCGCACACCGCCTCGACCTCGGCGAGCTGGTGCGAGCACAGCAGCACCGTCCGCCCCTCGTCGCGGGCCTCGCGCACGACCTGCTGGAACTGCTGCTCCATCAGCGGGTCCAGCCCCGCCGTCGGCTCGTCGAGCACCAGC
Organism: Pseudonocardia oceani; assembly: GCF_019263585.2. GTDB lineage: Bacteria > Actinomycetota > Actinomycetes > Mycobacteriales > Pseudonocardiaceae > Pseudonocardia > Pseudonocardia oceani. The sequence continues at coordinate 5,465,877 of NZ_JADQDF010000001.1, read as the reverse complement.
AGCGGCGCCCGCGTGGCGAACGCCGCGACCAGCGCCACCTTCTGCCGGTTGCCGCTGGAGTAGGTCCGCGCCGGCTTCCCCGGGTCCAGCGCGAACCGTTCCACCAGCTCGTCGCGCCGGGCCCGGTCGACGCCCGGCCCGATCTCGCCCAGCAGGTGCAGGACCTCTCCCCCGGTCAGGGTCGGCCACAGCGCCACGTCGGCCGGGACGTGGGCCAGCAGGGCGTGGGCGGCCGCCACGTCGGACGCGGGAGCGTCGAAGATCCACGCCCGGCCCGTGGTCGGCCGGGCCAGGCCCAGGAGCATCCGGATCGTGGTGGACTTCCCGGCCCCGTTCGGACCGAGCAGGCCGAAGACCTCGCCCGGCTCGACGGTCAGGTCCAGGGACTCGACGGCGGTGGTGGACCCGTAGCGCTTGCCGAGGTGCTCGGTGCGGATCGCGGGAACGGAGCGGGGAACGGGCACGACGGCCTCCGGTGGTCAGCAGTGATCGACATGCCGACCAGGCTTCCCGGCGCTCCTGACGCGGACCGTACTCCTGGCGGTACCCGCGCGGTAGTGCCTTCGCGGGCGATCCGCACCGGGTGCCACGCCGCGCGTGGCACCCGATGCTCGGATCAGCCGGTGGTGCGGTTCGTCAGCCGGTCGCGCAGCCGGTCGACCAGCCCGACGCCGGGACCGGCGAGCTTGTGGAACAGCTCGCTGTTCGGCGCCGACGGGTGCGGGCGCGTGGGCGCCACCTTCTTCGCCGCATCCACCTTCTCCCGCATCGTGACCAGCTCGTCGCGCGGGATGCGCTCGCGCAGTTGCGGGAACTGCTCGGTCTCCTCGTCGGTGGCGTGGTGGCGCAGCAGGTCGGTCATGTTCTTCAGCAGGGAGTCGAACCGCGGTTCCCCGGCGTCCACCGCCTCGAGCTGCTTCATGACCTCCTCGAGCTCCTTGTGCTCCTCGATGTCGTGCTTGACGGCCTGCTCCCCGTCGGGCAGGTGGTCGCGCATCGCCGGGTAGACGAACATCTCCTCGGCGACCGCGTGCCGGACGACCTCGGCGATCACGGTGTCGGCGAGGTCGCGCCGCTCGCCGGGGTCACTGCTGGCCCCGATGCGGTCGAGGAGCGTGAGCGCCTCGCGGTGGTCGGTCGTCAGCTCGTCGACGACGTCGGTGTCGGTCCTCTGGTCGGCCACGGTGGCCTCCTCGTGGTGGGGTTCGGGACGTACCGGACGTACCCGTGCCGGGCCGGGCCAACCTGCTCCACGACCGCCCTGACGCCCCTCACGCGGAGGCCGAGGGCGGCACGACCTGCTCCTCGTGAACGGTCACCCACTGCCAGGTGGTGAACGCGTCGAGGTTGGTGAACGAGCCGAAACGTCCGGCCCCGGAATCGCCGACCCCGCCGAAGGGGGCCACGACCTCGTCGTTCACCGTCTGGTCGTTGACGTGGACCATCCCGGCGCGCAGCCGGTCACCGACCGCCCGCGCCCGGCGGACGGACCCGGAGTGCACCCCGGCGACGAGACCGTAGGGGGTGCCGTTGGCCAACCGCACCGCCTCGTCGTCGGAGTCGAACGTGGTGACCGGGGCGACCGGCCCGAAGATCTCCTCCGCGTAGGCCGGCATGTCCGGCGTGACACCGGCGAGCACCGTCGGCCGGATGAACAGGCCGTCGCGCCCGCCTCCGGCGCGGACCTCGGCTCCCGCCTCGACGGTGCGCCGCACCACGTCGTCGATGTGCTCGGCCTGGGACCGGTTGATGACCGGCCCGAGGTCGACGTCGTCGAGCGGGTCGCCGACGGACATCCCCTGCGCGATCGCGGCCAACCGGTCGGTGAACTCCGCGGCGACCGCCGCGGCCACCAGCACCCGCCCCGTGGCCATGCAGACCTGGCCCTGGTGGGTGAACGCGCCGTAGGCCGCCGCAGCGGCCGCCTTCTCGACGTCCACATCGTCCAGCACGACGAAGGCGTTGTTGCCGCCCAGCTCGGCGACCATCCGCTTGGTGCGGCGACCGGCGGCCTCGTTCAGCTCCTGGCCGACCGGCGTCGACCCCGTGAAGGAGATCATGCCGATGTGCGGGTCGTCGGCCACCGCGGTGCCGAGCTCACCTCCCGGCCCGGGCAGCACGTGCAGCACCCCCGGCGGTAGCCCGGCCTCGGTCAGCAGCCGGGCGATCGTCACCCCGCAGCACACCGCCGTCTCGCTGGCCGGCTTGAGGACCACGGCGTTGCCGGTCGCCAGGGCCGGGGCGACGGAGCGCATGGCGAGGTTGAGCGGGAAGTTCCACGGCGCGATGACGGCGACGACGCCGACGGGCACCCGGCGCGCGATGCTGGTGCGGCCCGGTCGTGTGGTGGGCAGCAGGTGGCCCCACGGTTGCGAGGGCAGGGCCGCAGCCTCTCGGAGCTCCTCGACCGACAGCGCGAGCTCCAGCTGCGTCGCCGCGGCGACCTTGCCCGCCTCGCGCTGCACCCACCGGCCGATCTCGTCGCGGTGCTCCTCGAGAAGGTCGGCAGCCCGCCTGAGCACCGCCGCCCGCTCCTGGTAGGGGGTGGCTGCCCAGCGCTCCCCGGCCATCGCCGCGGCCTCGGCCGAGGCGGCGAGCTGCTCGGCTCCGGCCCTCCCGACCGTGCCGAGCACCTTCCCGGTGGCCGGCTCGACGGCCTCGCTGGTCGAGCCGGTGTCCACCCACTCACCGGTGAACACCTTGCCGGTCCAGAGGTCGGGGTCCAGCAGGGGCATGAGCACTCCTCTCGTCGCGGATCCGCAGCTGCCGGTGGCTCCCCGGCTCAGTCCGGGGGACCCTCGACCGGATCCGATTCGTCCTCCGGGTCGCGGTGGGCGCGCGAACTCCCGGGCGGTGCGGGCTGCGGAAGGTCGGGCCGGAGCGCATCCGGCGCGTCGGCCGGGTGCAGGGGTGATCCGGCACGGCGCTGCCGTGCCGCCCGGTCCTCGGCGGTGTCCCCGGCGTGGCCCGCGCCCTCGCTGTCCTCGGCTCCGCTCATGCCCGACGGATACCCGGTGGGGCCGGGCTCATCCCCGCCGTCACCGTGATCGCCCGGGGCCGTGCGGCTCGCCACGGTGACCTGCCGGCGGCCGGCGCCCCGTGCCGTCCGACGGCGGCGTACAGGACCGGCGCGCGAATGCCTGTCCTCTCGTCGTCGCCTCGTGCCGGGACGGTCCCGGCGGGCCCGGCTCAGCCCTTCCGGCCGGGCAGCGCCTCCTGGATCTTGGTCTTGATCCCCTGGGTCACGAGGTGGAAGGCCTCCGGATCGCCTGTGAGCACGGCCCGCGCGGCGGACCTGGCCTGGTCGAAGGTGGCGTGCGGCGGGATCGGCGGCACCTCCGGGTCACAGTGGACGTCCAGAACGGCGGGCCGATCCGCCGCCAGTACCCGGTCCCAGGCCGGCCCCAGCTCGTCCGGCGTCCGCACGGTGATCGCCTCCAGACCCAGCCCGCGGGCGAAATCGGCGTAGGACACGTCCGGCAGGACCTGGGACTCCTCGAACTTGGGCGCTCCACCCATCGCCCGCAGCTCCCAGGTGACCTGGTTCAGGTCGTTGTTGTGCAGGACGCACACGACCAGCCGCCGGTCCGACCAGCGGTCGGCGTAGCGGGCGATGGTCAGCAGCTCGGCCATGCCGTTCATCTGCATCGCCCCGTCGCCGGTGATGGCGATGGCAGGCCGGTCCGGGTGGGCGAACTTGGCCCCGATCGCGTAGGGCACCGCCGGCCCCATCGTGGCGAGGGTCCCCGACAGCGACCCGCGGATGTCGCCGCGGATGCGCAGGTGCCGGGCGTACCAGTTGGCCGCCGACCCCGAGTCGGAGGTGACGATGGCGTTGAGCGGGATCCTCTCGGAGAGCTCCCAGACGATGCGCATCGGGTTGATCGGGTCGGCATCGACCATCGCCTCCCGCTGCATGGTGTCCCACCAGCCCGAGACGTTCCCCTCGATCGTCTCCCGCCACGCCCGGTCGGTCGGCCCGGACAGCCGCGGCAGCAGGGCCTGCAAGGTGGAGCGCGCGTCGCCGACGAGCGGGACCTCGACGGGGTACCGCATCCCGATCAGCGTGCCGTCCAGGTCGATCTGCACCGCCCTGGCCTGGTCGAGACCGGGCAGGAACTGGGTGTAGGGGAAGTTCGTGCCGACCATGAGCAGGGTGTCGCAGTCGCGCATCATCTCGTAGCTGGGCCGGGTGCCCAGCAGTCCGATCGAACCGGTGACGAACGGCAGCTCGTCGGACAGCACGTCCTTCCCCAGCAGCGCCTTGGCCACCCCGGCGCCGAGCACGTCGGCCACCTGCTCGACCTCCATCGCGGCGGCGCGGGCGCCCTGCCCGACCAGGATCGCCACCTTCCGCCCGGCGTTGAGCACCGCCGCGGCCCGGGCGATCTCGCTCTCCGGAGGCACCATCGTCGGCGCAGCCAGGCCCGGCGGGCTCGACGGCACCTCCTTGAAGGCGTGCCCCGGCGGGCTGTAGGACTCGGTCTGCAGATCGCTCGGGATGATGATCGCGGTCGGCGCGCGGCGCGTCATCGCGGTGCGGAAGGCCCGGTCGATCGCGTTCGGCAGCTGTTCGGGGACGTTGACCTCGACCAGGAACTCGCTCGCCACGTCCTTGAACAGCGACTGCAGGTCCACCTCCTGCTGGTAGGCCCCGCCCATCGCCGAACGCTCCGTCTGCCCGACGATCGCTACCACCGGCACGTGGTCCAGCTTCGCGTCGTACAGGCCGTTGAGCAGGTGGATCGCCCCCGGCCCGGAGGTCGCCATGCACACCCCGACGCGACCGGAGAACTTGGCGTACCCGACGGCCTCGAAGGCCGACATCTCCTCGTGCCGGGACTGGATGAACCGCGGCCGGTCGTCGGCCTCGCCGAACGCCGCCACGATCCCGTTGATCCCGTCGCCCGGATAGGCGAACACCTGCTCGACGCCCCACTCCCGCAGTCGACGCAGAACGTAGTCCCCCACCGTCTCGGCCATGCGCTCGTCTCCCTGTGCACGGTTGCTCCGTCGGGCGGTGGCTACCCCGTCGGGCCGGGCCGACACCGGTCGGGCCCGACGGGATCCCCGGAGTCGGGTCCCTGCAACTCGGCGGGTCGTCGGTGGGGCCCGGCGTCACGGCAACGGTCCCTCCACCTCTGCCGACTCGCCCTCCGCACGCTCGGTCCCCGAGCGGCGGGCGTACCACCGCACGGCCGGCGTGGAGGTGAGGGTGTGCACCAGCACGGATGCGCAGATCGCGAGCGACCCCGCCGCGAAGAGCCGTTCGTACCCCGGTAGCCCGTAGCGCTCCGCGTAGGCGAGGTAGTAGATGCCGGCGACGCCCAGCGGGCCGAACCAGGACAGGAACAGGCGCGAGTGCGGGCCCGTGCCGGAGGCGAGGAGCACGGCGCCCGCGACCGGCGGGCGGCGCACCAGCAGCGCCCAGGCGGCGAAGAGCAGTCCGGGGACGCCGAGCGCGAGCCATCCGGCCCAGGGCAGGACGGTGCCGAACACCCCGAACACCGCGACCACTCCCAGCCGGCTCGCCGCCGACAGCATCTCGCCGACGGGTCCGCGCAGTACGTCGGGCAGGGTCAGCGACAGCGCCAGCGCGGCGAGGAACGCACCCAGCACGCCACTACCACCCAGAAGGTGCACCAGGCCGAGGGCGGCCAGCGCGGTGGCCACGCCGAGCAGCGGGACGTAGCTGCTGCCGATGAGCTCGTCCGCCGCGGCGGCGCGGGCCAGCCGGGCGACGGCCCAGCCCAGCAGCGGCCCGATCACCACGGCCAGTCCCACCTCCCGCCCGGCCTCCACGGCCCAGTGCGCGACCGCACTGCCGGCCGTCTCCGTCGCCAGCAGCCCCGCGAGCAGCACGAACGGCAGCGCGAGCCCGTCATTGGCCCCGGACTCGGTCTGCAGGGTGCGGCGCAGCCGCCGCGGCAGCATCCGCTTCGGGAGCGCCCCGCCGGCCAGCGCGGAGGCCACCACCGGGTCCGTCGGGGTCAGCGCGGCGCCGAGCAGCAGCGCGGCCCCGACCGGGACCCCCAGCAGCAGCCAGGCGCCGCCCGCCGTGAGCAGCCACATGCCCACCATGACCGCGGTCAGGAGCAGGACGAGACGCCGCGCATTCCGACGCAGGTCCGCCCGGGTGACCTGGAGGGCGATGTCGGCCACGCCCAGGGCCAGCCCGATGCGCGTGAGCTCCTCCAGCAGCCGGGTTCTCCCGACCGCCGCCGCGGGATCGATCCACCCGAGCACGGCCGGGCCGACCAGGACGCCCACGCCGAGCGCGAGCAGGACCGGGGACAGCGCATGGCGCTTGAGCAACCGCGACACCATGCCGAGGACGAGCACGGTCACGGCGAACGAGACGAGGAGGGGGTCCATCACGCGTCAGCCGGCCGGGGTGGGGTTCGACGTCTCGAGCACATCCGGCGCGGTACCCGCACCACAGCGCGGGAACCATCGCCGGCACGCCCGGCTTCGGCACCCGGTGCGGGTGGTCCGGGCGCTCGTCAGGTCGCAGCGGGTCTCGGACCTCCGGAGCCGGGTAGTCCGCAGGAATGTGGTTCGACTCCTGGTCCGATCTCGGGCGCATCGCCACGGTGGGTCCGCTCGCCTACGTCGCCCTCGTCGCGGTGCTGCGGATCTCCGGGGCGCGGACGCTGTCCAAGCTCAACGCGTTCGACCTCGTCGTGACGGTCGCGCTCGGCTCGACGCTGGCGACGGTGCTGCTGAGCGCGGACGTGAGCCTGGCCGAGGGAGTCCTGGGCCTGGCCCTGCTCGTGCTGCTGCAGTACGTCGTGAGCCGGGCGTCGCGGCGGTGGTCGGTCATCGAGCGGGTCGTGAAGTCCGACCCGGTGCTGCTGTACCGGCGGGGTTTCCTCGACGGCCCGATGCGGCGGGCACGGGTCACGCGCAGCGAGGTGCTCCAGGCCGCCCGCGGCTCGGGTCGCGGCTCCCTCGACGAGGTCGAGGCGGTCGTGCTGGAGACCGACGGGACGCTCAGCGTGCTCAGCACCGCTCCGGACCTGCCCTCCCGCGACAGCTGACCGCCGCGGCGCGGCCCGCGGACGCCGGTCAGTCGGTGGCCGGACGCCGCACGCAGTGCACGAGCCAGGGCACGACGAGGAGCAGGGTGAGCACCGGCAGCACCGGCCACCAGAGGTTCTCGGGGAGCTGGGTGGCACCCGACAGGACCACCATGATCAGGGCGAGGAGGCCGGCCTGTACCTTCGTCACGGGCGGGCGCAGGCCGATCACCGGGGGCCGGCGGGTGGCCAGGTCGTGGGCCAGCGCCGGGTCGGCCTCGGTGAGATCGGTCTCGATGCGGGCCAGCAGAGCGCGCTCGCGCGGCGTGAGGGCGCGGGGGCCGTCTCGATCGGGAGGCGGCGGGGCCGGGACCGTCATCGGGAACCCTTCGGGCGGCGGACAGCTGCTGCCGACCAGACTTCCCGGCTCACCTGGGGTGGAGGATAGTCTCTTTCGTCGGCTCTCGCAGGTCCTCCGCCGGCCTCAGCGCACCGGCACGATCTGCCGCGCGGCGACGTGCGCCGGCCGCGGGCCCGGCGCGGAGAAGGGCTCCTCGAGCCCGTTGTCCACGCTGTTGAACACCACGAAGATGTTCGAGCGCGGGTAGGGCGTGATGTTGCTGCCCGAGCCGTGCATGCAGTTGGAGTCGAACAGCGTGGCCGAGCCCGCGGCGCCGGTGAGCATCGCGATGCCGTGACGGTCGGCGAGCGCGGTGAGGCTCTCCGGGTCGGGGGTGCCGATCTCCTGCTCGCGCAGCGACTCCTTGTAGTGGTCGGCCGGGGTCTCCCCCACGCACGCCACGAACTCCTTGTGCGAGCCCGGCATGATCATCAGGCAGCCGTTGTGCGCGTAGTTCTCGGTGAGCGCGATCGAGATGCTCACCGCGCGCGGCGAGGGCATCCCGTCCTCGGCGTGCCAGGTCTCGAAGTCGGAGTGCCAGTAGAAGCCGGCACCGCCGAACCCGGGCTTGTAGTTGATCCGGCTCTGGTGCACGTAGACCTCGGAGCCGAGAGCCTGTCAGATGGTCTGTGTAACAAGATCCTCTTGAGTTGAGGAGTACACAGATGTCCGTGATCGATGATCAGGATGTGCATCCGCTCGGAGCCGCCCCCTCGGTCGGTGCCGAGCCCGAGACGGCCCGTGACGCCGTGAACCGGATGGTCGATGCCGGTCTGCTCGACGGGCTGATGTCCAAGGTGGATGCCGGTGAGCTCGCGCTGACCGGTGACGGGGGCTTCCTCCCCGAGATGATCAAAGCGGTCCTCGAGCGTGGCCTGGCCGCCGAGCAGACCGCTCACCTGGGCTACGAGCGTGGCGACCCGGCCGGGCGCGGGACCCCGAACTCCCGCAACGGGTCCACCCCGAAGACCCTCGCGACCGAGGTCGGCGACGTGGCGCTCGACGTGCCGCGGGACCGGGCCGGAACCTTCGAGCCACGGCTGGTCCCGAAGGGGTCACGGCGCACCGGCGGCCTCGACGAGATGATCGTCTCGCTCTACGCGGGCGGGATGACGGTGCGCGACATCAGCCACCACCTGGCCCGCACGCTGGGCACCGAGCTGTCCCACGACACGATCTCCAAGGTCACCGACTCGGTGCTCGAGGAGGTCAAGCTCTGGCAGTCCCGCCCGCTGGAGGAGATCTACCCGATCGTCTACCTCGACGCCCTCATGATCAAGGTTCGGGACGGGCACCAGGTCCGCAACCGGGCCGCGCACATCGCCGTCGGCGTCGACCTCGACGGCGTCAAGCACGTCCTGGGCATCTGGGTCCAGGCCGCCGAGGGTGCGAAGTTCTGGGCCGGAGTGTGCGCCGAGCTGCGCAACCGCGGCGTCCGGGACGTGATCATCGTGTGCTGTGACGGGCTGTCCGGGTTCCCGGAGGCGATCGAGGCGACCTGGCCGCAGTCGATCGTGCAGACCTGCACGGTGCACCTGCTGCGGGCGGCGATGCGGTTCGTGTCCTACTCCGACCGCAAGAAGGTGGCCGCGGCGCTCAAGCCGATCTACACCGCCCCGACCGACGAGGTCGCCCGCGTGGAGCTCGACGCGTTCGCCGCCTCCGACCTCGGGCGCCGCTACCCGGCGGCGGTGATGACCTGGACGAACGCGTGGGAGCGGTTCATCCCGTTCCTGGCGTTCCCACCGGAGTTGCGGCGGATCATCTACACGACGAATGCGATCGAGTCGCTGAACTACCAGCTCCGGAAGATCATCAAGAACCGTGGTCACTTCCCGAACGACGACGCCGCGATCAAGCTGCTCTGGCTCGCCATCCGCGATATCGAGGACAAGCGAGCCCGGGCACGGGAGAAGGAGAAGGGGCTGCCCGCCCACGCCCGCCGAGCGTCTGGCCGACTCGTCGAAGGAGCCGTCGTCCAGGGCTGGAAACAGGCCCTCGGCGCCCTCGCCCTGACCTACCCCGAACGCCTCAGCCCCTACCTGTCCTGACAATTTCTAGATCGACTTACACAGAGATCTTGACAGGCCCGGAGCCGAGGATCTGGCGGGCCCGCCCGGCCACGCGCTCGTCGGCGATCAGCGCCGCGACCGGTTCGCTCAGCGCGTGCACCTCGAACACCGACCGCACCTGCTGCGAGGTCTTCTCGACGATCGTGCGCTCGTCGGCCCGCACCGCCGGGTCGGTGGCGAGGCGGTCCAGCTCGGCCGCGTACTCCCCCACCTCGTCGGGGGTCAGGAGCTGCGGCACCGTGACGAAGCCGTCGCGCTCGTGCGCCGCGAGCTCGTCCGCGGTGAGCATCCCCGGGTCCGTGCTCCACACCGCGGGCTCCGCCCGGTCGATGATGACCGGGCGGTCCGCCACCCGGGTGGGGTAGCGGTCGCCCGTCCTCGCCAGGATCCGATCGCCCTCTCGTGTCTCCAACTCAGGCCGACACTCCTTCGGTGACGGCGGCGACGGACTCCCCGACGATCGCCAGGCCCTCCTCGAGCTCGTCATCGGTGATCGTCAGGGCCGGCAGGATCTTCATCACCTCGTCCGACGGACCCGAGGTCTCCATCAGCAGACCCCGCTCGAACGCCGCAGCACACGCCTTCGCCGCCAGCTCGGGCTGGGAGAACTGCAGACCCCGCGCCAGACCGCGCCCCTTGGGCGTGAGCTCCACGGCCTGCGACCGCGACGCGATCTCGGTGAACACCTCCTCCACCCGCTCCCCCTTGGCCAGCGTCGAACGCTCCAGAGCGTCATCGCTCCAGAACTCGTGGATCGCCGCCGTCGCCGTCACGAACGCAGGGTTGTTGCCGCGGAACGTCCCGTTGTGCTCACCCGGACCCCACACATCGTGCTCGGGCTTGATCAGCGTCAGCGCCATGGGCAACCCGTACCCGCTGATCGACTTGGAGATGCACACGATGTCGGGCTCGATCCCCGCGATCTCGAAGGAGAAGAACGGCCCCGTACGCCCCACCCCCATCTGCACGTCGTCCACGATCAGCAGGATCCCGTTGCGCTTGCACAACGCAGCCAACCCCTGCAACCACTCGACCCGCGCCGGGTTGATCCCACCCTCACCCTGCACCGTCTCCACGATCACCGCAGCCGGCTCGTTGAGCCCCGACCCGGAATCCTGCAGCAGCTTCTCCATCCACAGGAAATCAGGCTGCGTGCCGTCGAAGTAGTTGTCATAGGGCATCGGGGTCGCGTGCACCAGCGGGATCCCCGCACCGCCGCGCTTCATCGAGTTACCGGTGACCGACAACGCACCCAACGTCATCCCGTGGAACGCGTTCGTGAAATTGATCATCGCCTCGCGGCCGCTGATCTTGCGAGCCAGCTTGAGCGCCGACTCCACCGTGTTCGCACCCGTCGGCCCGGGGAACTGCACCTTGTAGTCCAACCCCCGCGGGCGCAGGATCTTGTCCTCGAACGTCCGCAGGAACTCACCCTTGGCCGTGGTGTACATGTCCAGGCCGTGCGTGATGCCGTCACGGGAGAGGTACTCCAACAGCGGCCCCTTCAACGCCGGCGGGTTGTGCCCGTAGTTCAACGCACCCGCGCCGGCGAAGAAGTCGAGGTAGACCCGGCCGTCCACATCGGTCAGCCGCGACCCGCGGGCGGTGTCGAACACCACCGGCCAACTGCGGCAGTAGCTCCGGACCTCGGACTCCAGATCCTCGAACGCACTCGTGGTCATACCCGTCCTCATCGTCGTCGTCCTGGTCGAGCCCGTCCCCGCGGCGTGGGGGGATCCGGGCGACACCGGGGGCGCTCCGCGACACCGCGGGCGCCCGCACCTGAACGGTCGCCGACGGTACCCGTCCGGGACGGGCCGCAGGGGCTTCGTCAGGTCATCGCAAGGTGGGATCGATGGTGCGGGCGACCTCCGGTGACCGGCTCTCCAGGGGCACCGCGGGCGAGCGGACGAGGCCGAGCTGGACGGTCTGCCGGGTCAGCGCGGCGTCGAGCAGCCAGTCGACGGCCGTGCGGACGCGGTTCCCCGGCATCGACAACAGGTGGTAACCACGGGTGACGACCTTGGCCGGCAGCCCCGACAGCGGCACGTGGAACGGGTTGGCCGCGGCCGCCCGTCCGCCCAGCTCGACGACGAAGCCCAGGTCGTGATGGCGGTAGCGACCGGGGCGGCCGTGCCCGAGCGAGGCGGCGACGTTGCGACCGGCGAGCCGGCCCTGGCGCTCGGCGTGCTGGGCCGTCATCGTGGTGATCTCGCCGGGGCGTGTCAGGTCGGGGACCGCGGCCGCGTCGCCGCACGCCAGCACCTCGGGGTGGCCCGGTACCGCGAGCTGCTCGTCGACGACGAGGCGCCCCCGCTCCGTGGGCAGACCGAGCTCGGCGACGAGCGGGTCGGGCCGGACCCCGACGCACCAGACCAGCGTGCGGCTCGTGATCTCCTCCCCGGTGGTCAGCCGAACCCCGCCGGCGTGCGCCTCCTCCACCGACTGGCCCGTGCGCACCTCGACGCCGCGCTCGCGCAGCACGCGGTCCGCGGTGCGGGACAGCCGCACGTCGAGTTCCGGGAGCACCCGCTCGGCCAGGTCCAGCAACAGCCACCGCACGCGCTGACCGCGCAGCCCGACGTGCTGGCGGACGAGGGCGTCGGTCAGCAGCGGCCCCTGCGCCGCGACCTCCGTACCGGTGTAGCCGGCCCCGACGACCACGAAGGTGCAGCGCGCGTCGCGCTCCTGCGGGTCGTCGCTGCTCGCGGCCATCTCCAACTGCCGGGTCACGTGGTCCCGCAGGTACAGCGCCTCGGGCAGACCGCGGAAGCCGTGGGCGTGCTCGGCGACGCCGGGGATCGGGAGCAGCTTGTTCACGCTGCCCGCGGCGAGGACGAGCCGGTCGTAGCCCAGCTCGCCCCGCCCACCCTCCGGGTCCGACCAGCCGATCCGGCGACGGTCCAGGTCGACCTCGTCCACCTCCCCGAGGACGAGACGCACCCCGGGCAGCGCAGCCGCCAGCGACACCGAGATCCGGCGCGGCTCCAGCACACCCGCCGCGACCTCGGGCAGCAGCGGCAGGTACAGGAAGTAGTCGGTCGGGTTGACCAGCACGATCTCGGCGGCCCCGCCGAGCCTGCGCTGCGCCGTGCGCGCCGCCTGCAGTCCGGCGAACCCGCCTCCCACGACCACCACGCGGGGTCGGCTTCCGGTCTCTCGGGCACCCATGTCGTCCTCCTGGAGCGTCATGCGGTCGGGCTACCCGCGTGCGGCGGCCGGACACGGACCGGTCGGTCCGTCCCACCGCCCGCGCCCTCAGAGAGTGTTGTGAAACCCGATGATCACTCGGCGTGGCTTCGGTGGTAGCCGCACTGGGTCGGTGATCATCCGGTCGGGTGTGCCCATGTATCTGCAATCCGTCCTACGACTCGTCGGTGACCGACTCACAGTGGGCGGTGATCGAAACGCTGCTGCCGCGGACGAACCCGAGCCTGGGCGGTCGCCCACAGGTGCACTCGCGGCGGTTGATCATCGACACGATCAGCTACGTGCTGGTCAGTGGGTACGCCTGGCGGCTGGTCCCGCACGACCTGGCCCCGTGGAGCACGGCCTACCAGTGGTTCGCCGCCTGGACCCGGGACGGGACATGGGCGCGCATCCACGACGTGCTGCGCGAGCGGGTCCGAACCGCTGACGGCCGTGACCCGCAGCCTTCGGCCGCGGTGCTGGACTCTCAGTCGGCCCGCAGCAGCGAGGGTGGCGAGGCGATCGGCTACGACGCCGGCAAACGGGTTCGCGGGCGCAAGCGACACCTGCTCGTGGACACCCTCGGGCTGATGCTGGTCGGGATCGTGCACTCCGCGTCGGTGCAGGACCGGGCCGGCGCGAAACTGGTCCTGACCGGCATCCGGGACCGGTTCCCGCAGGTCGGGCTGGTGTGGGTCGATGGTGGCTACGTCAACTCCGTCGACGCCGGGCTCGTGCGCTGGGCGCATGAGCAGGAGAACCTGGAGATCGTGGCCGTTCCGCGGAACGCGGACGTGAAAGGGTTCCAGGTGCTACCCCGCCGGTGGGTGGTGGAGAGAACCTTCGGCTGGTTGACGAGGTGCAGACGCTTGGCACGCGACTACGAACGCAAGACCGCCCACGCCGAGGCGATGATCCAGTTCGCGATGATCCGGTTGATGGCCGCCCGGCTGGCTGGTGAGGAACTCACCCCACCGACCAGCTCGGTCGAGATCGAGGCCGCCCGCCGGTTAGCAGAAGACCTCAAGGACTGACCGCCCGGGTTTCACAACACTCTCTCAGGCGACCAGGGTCAGCAGCACGAGCGCCGCCACCGCCATCGCCGTGAGGACGAGGAGCCAGTCGGTGGATCCCGCGCCCCTGCCGCCGCTACCGCCGCTGCCACCGCACCGCTCGTCCCAGAGGTGGAAGGACTCGGCGAGCACCGGGTCGTCGACCGCGAGGTGCCTCTCGATCTGAGCGAGCAGGCGGCGCTCACCGTTCACCATGACGACTGCCTCTCCCCGTCCACCTGTCCGATCGACGTCGTCGATCCTGTGACGTTCCCGCCCGACTGCACCTGTCGAGTTCCTGACGATCGACCCGACGCGGCATGTGACGCACACCGGTTCGAGCGCCACGACCGCCGCCGCGCCCGTAGGATCGTCCGCGGTGTGCCGGGAAGTCTGGTCGGCGTCGTCCCGTCGACCCCGGAGGAAGATCGTGCCCCCACCCGCGCAGCCCACGAGGACCCGCCTGTTCGGCCGCGGCAGCTGGCCCGAGGCCAGCCGCATCGCCGACATCCTGCGCACCGAGACCGTCGGCGGGCTACTGCTCGTCGGAGCCGCGGTCGTCGCCCTGGTCTGGGCGAACTCCCCCTGGCGCGGCGCCTACACCGCCCTGAGCGAGTTCACGGTCGGCCCCGCCGCGCTGCACCTGGACCTGTCCCTGGCCACCTGGGCCGCCGACGGCCTGCTCGCGATCTTCTTCTTCGTGGCCGGGCTCGAGCTCAAGCGCGAGTTCGTCGCCGGCGACCTGCGCGATCCCCGACGCGCCGCCCTGCCCGTCGCCGCCGCCGTGGGCGGCATGGCCGCACCGGCTCTGATCTACGTGGCCGTCAACCTCGGCACGGGCGGCGACGCGCTGCGCGGCTGGGCCATCCCCACCGCCACCGACATCGCCTTCGCCCTCGCCGTCCTCGCCGTGATCAGCACCCACCTGCCCACGGCGCTGCGGGTCTTCCTGCTCACCCTCGCCGTGGTCGACGACCTGCTCGCCATCACGATCATCGCGATCTTCTACACCTCCGAACTGCACCTGCCGGCACTCGCGCTGTCCCTGGTCCCGCTGGCGCTGTTCGCCGTGCTCGTCCAGCGCCGCGTCCGCTCCTGGTGGGTGCTGCTCCCCCTCGCCGTCGCGACCTGGGCCCTGATGCACGAGTCGGGCGTGCACGCCACCGTCGCCGGGGTCCTGCTCGGCTTCGCCGTTCCCGTCGTACGCCGCGCCACCGGCCCCGGCCCCGGCCTCGCCGAGCACTTCGAGCACCGCTTCCGGCCCATCTCCAGCGGCTTCGCCGTGCCCGTGTTCGCCTTCTTCGCCGCGGGCGTCTCCGTCGTCGACGGCGGCGGGCTCGGGGCGACGCTCACCGACACCGTCACCCTCGGCATCCTCGCCGGCCTCATCATCGGCAAGCCGATCGGCGTCATGGGCGCCACCTGGCTCGTGCAGCGCTTCACCCGCGCCCGCCTGGCCGAGGGCCTGAGCTGGTGGGACGTGCTGGGCCTGTCCCTGCTGGCCGGGATCGGCTTCACCGTCTCGCTGCTGATCGGCGAGCTCGCCTTCGGCGCCGGCTCCGAGGCCGACGACCACGTCAAGATCGGCGTCCTGCTCGGCTCCCTGCTCTCGGCCCTCCTGGCCACCGTCGTGCTGCGCATCCGCAACCGCCACTACCGCCGCATCTGTGCCGAGGAGCAGGTCGACGCCGACGCCGACGGCATCCCCGACGTGTACCAGCGCACCGACGCCCCTTCCGGCGAGGACGGCGGCCCCACCCGCTGACCAACCACCCGCGTTCGGTCGCCACGCGACCGCCGCATCGCCGGATCGACGCCGGCGCCCCGGACTCGTCCAGGTGCCGTCGGGTACTGCACCGGTATGGGGTCCTCGATGTCGACCGTGCCGTCGGTGCTGGGGGCGCTGGTCATCACCGGGGCGCTCGCGGTGCTGCACCTGGCTGCTCCGCGCATCCGGAGACTGCCCGGCGTCCCCGAGAGGGCGACCGGCTCCTTCTCCGGCGGGCTCGCGGTCGCCTACGTCTTCCTGCACCTGCTGCCCGAGATCGCCTCGGGCAACGAGGCGGTCGGGGAGGCGCTGTCCGACGTCGTGCAGCCCACCCCGCTGCTCGAGCTGGCGATCTTCCTCGTGGCGCTGGTGGGCTTCACGGTGTTCTTCGGGCTGGAGCGCCTCGCCACCCGCAGGCCCGCACGAGAGGACGACGACCCACCCGTGGGGGTGTACCGGCTGCACCTCGCCTCGTTCCTCGTCTACAACGGCCTGATCACCTACACGATGCCCCTGCGGCTGCGGACCGGCATCGCGTTCGCGCTGCTGTTCACCGTGGCCATGGGGCTGCACTTCGTCCTCACCGACCGCGGCCTCGAGGAGCGCTACCCCCGGCGGTTCGCTGCACGCGGCCGCGGCGCCCTCGCCGCGGCCCTGCTGGCCGGCTGGGCGCTCTCCGCGGTGTTCGCCCCGAGCAGCACCGTCGTCGTCGCGCTGCTCACCGCGCTGCTCGGCGGCTCGGTCCTGCTCAACGTGTTCAAGGAGGAGCTCCCGTCCGGCGGTCGGTCCAGCTTCGGATGGTTCCTCACCGGGCTGTCGCTCTACTCGGTACTGCTCGGGCTGGTGACCCTCCTCGAGGGATGACCTCCGCGCAGCGCCGCACCGGCTCGGACCCTGGCCGACCGGGTGCCCGACGACACCCCGGCGGTCGCCGGGCCGCGGTAGCGCGCCCCCGCCGGTCCGGCACGGCCGGATGTGCGACCCCGCCCGGCGAGCGGCGCGCTCGGTCTCGTGCACGGCGGGTTCGCGGCGCCCCGGGTACCGTCGCGGCGTCCCCTCGGTCAGCCGTCGGAGGTGCGCGTCGGATGCAGCCCTACGGGGGAGCCGGGCGGGCTCCGCACGCACTCGTCCCGTGATCTCCGAGTTCGCGCTGGCGCCGAGCGCGCGCACCGTGCGGCGGATCGACGTCGCGGCGGTCGTGCTGGCGCTCGGGTTCGGTGCGCTCGGCCTGGTCGTCGCGCAGACCCTGTGGCAGCTGGCCGAGCTGCACCGCGGGCTGCTCGACGCGGCGTCGGCCCTGGAGAGCACCGGGCGCGCGATCGGGCTGGTCGCCGACCTGCCGCTGGTCGGCGAGGGGGCCCGCGGTCTCGCCGACGACGTCGCCCGGGCCGCCGGCGGTGTCCGGGCCGAGGCCGTCGCCGCCCGCGACGCGATGCAGGCGGTCGCGGTCGCCCTGGGCACGTCGATCGCCCTGATCGGGCTGCTGCCCGTGGCCCTGCTGTACCTGCCGCTGCGGCTCGCCCGGCGCCGGGAGCTGCGCGCGCTGCGCCGGATGCTGGCGCGTCCGGCCGATCCGCTCGTCGTCGAGCACCTCGCGCGCGCCGCGGTGCGCCGGGTGCCGTTCGCGCAGCTGCGCCGCGTCAGCCACCAGCCCTTCGCCGACCTGGAGCAGGGCCGCCACGGCGAGCTCGCGCGGGCGGAGCTGCGCAGGCTCGGGGTGACCCCCGGGCCCACCTGGCCCGGCGCCGGCGATGGCTGAGCGCAGGGCGCAGCGGCTACGCCGCTCCGCCGTCGAGCACCACGCCGCCGCGGCCGTGGCCGCCCGCTGGTGGGTGCTGGCCGCACTGGCCGTGCTCACCGCCCTCGCGATCCAGTTCCTGCCCGGCCTCACCGTCGTCGGCGGCAGCCTGGCCGGCCTGCTCGGCGGCACGAGCGAGGCCGTCACCGCGCAGGTCCGGGCGGCCGAGCGGTTCGGGCTGCCGCTGCTGAGCCCCACGGCCGTCGTCCAGCGGGACCCGGAGGGTCTCGACCCCTACCTGGTGGCCGACACGGTGCTGGCCGCGGTGGAGGTCGCCCAGGGTTCCGCGGGCGAGGACCTGCTGCTGGCCTACCCGGTGATCAACACTCGGCTGCTGTTCCCGGGCGCCGCGGAGGAGGGCACGACGATCGTGTCCTACCTGTTCCTGGATCCGACCGTCGGCATCGCCGAGCAGGGCGCGATCACCCGGGCCTACGCGGCGGGCCTGGAGACGCCGGAGGGCGGGCTGGTCGGCTCCACCGGCACGTTCCTCGCCCAGGCCGCCCAGAACGAGATCATCGCGGAGTCGCTCCCCCTGGTGGAGCTCGCGACGCTGGCGGCGATCGCGTTCATCGTCGGGCTGAACTTCGGGTCCGTGCTGGCACCCGTGGTCACACTGGCCACAGCCGGGGTGGCCTATCTGCTCACCGACCGGCTGATCGGGCTGTTCGGCGAGCTGACCGACCTGGCCGTGCCCAACCAGCTGCAGCCGCTGGTGGTGGCGCTGCTGCTCGGGATCACCACCGACTACACGATCTTCCTCCTGTCCGGTGTGGCGACCGAGTACGAGAAGGGGCGCCGGGGCCGCGGGGCGGTGCGGGCCGGGATGACCCTGTACCTGCCGATCGTCGCCGTCGCGGGGGTCACGGTGGCGGCGGGGGTGAGCGCGCTGCTGGTGGCCGAGTCGCCGCTGTTCCGGGCGTTCGGCCCGGGGCTCGCCATCACCGTGCTCGTCGGGCTGGCCGTGTCGGTCACGATGGTGCCCGCCCTGCTCTCCATACTCGGCCCCGCGGCGTTCTGGCCCTCCAGGCCGGGCTCGGGCGCCACGGCCCGCCGGACGCGGGGAGCGCGGTCCCTGCCGGTCGTCCCCGGCCGCTACCTGCGTCTCGTCGGGCGCCGCCGGAACGCCGCGCTGGTGACCGGCGGGCTGGTGGCGCTGCTCGTCGCCGCCACCCTGCCGCTCTCGGACCTGCGCGCCGGGGTGGCCCCGATCGCGGCTCTCCCCGGGGAGAACCCGGTCCGGGTCGCCACCGAGGCGGCCAGGGAGGGCTTCTCGCCCGGGATCCTGGGGCCCACCCAGATCATCCTGACGGGACCGGGCATCACCGGGGAACCCGCCGCGCTGGCGGACCTCTCGGACGCGGTGGCGCGGCAGCCGGGCGTGTCCAGCGTGCTCGGGCCGGGTGACCTGCCGCTGGAGGGCGAGCAGGGGGTCTTCCTCTCCCCGGACGGCGGGGCGGCCCGCCTGCTGGTGGTCCTCGACTCCGACCCGCTCGGGGCGGTCGCGATCAACCGGCTCGCCGAGCTGCGGGACCGGATGCCCGCGCTGCTGGAGGCGGTCGGGCTGGGCGGCACGGAGGTGGGTTACGCCGGCGACACCGCCGTCGGCCTCCCCCTGGTGGAGGCGGCGGCCGACGACCTCGGACGGGTCGCCGTCGCGGTCCTGCTGGTGGACCTGCTGCTGCTGGTGGTCTTCCTGCGGGCGCTGGTCGCGCCTTTGTACCTGCTGGCCACGAGCGTGCTCGCGGTCGGCGCCGCGCTGGGCCTGACCACCTGGATGTTCCAGGGCCCGCTCGGGACCGACGGGCTGATCTTCTACGTGCCCTTCGCCGCGGCCGTGCTGCTCATCTCGCTCGGGTCGGACTACAACATCTTCTCCGTCGGCTACGTGTGGGAGGAGGCGCGCAGGCGTCCGCTGCGCGAGGCGCTCGCCGTGGCGGTGCCGCGGTCCACCCGGGCGATCAACGCGGCCGGCGTCACCCTCGCCGTCAGCTTCGGGCTCATCGCGCTGATCCCGGTCGTCACGTTCCATCAGATGGCCTTCGCCCTCGCGCTCGGTGTGCTGATCGACGTGTTCGTGGTCCGGTCGCTGCTGGTCCCGGCCCTGATCTCCCTGTTCGGCCGGTCGAGCGGCTGGCCCGGCAGGCGGCTCGCGGCCCCCGGGGCGGGCGATGCCGGGTCCGGTATCGGCGTGGCCACGTCTCCGGCCCCTTCCCCCGCCCCGGCCCCCGGCACGTCGTCGGTCCCGGGCACGTCGTCGGTCCCGGGCACGGCGCACCGGTCCCGTACGGGGGCGGCGGCGCAGCGGCCCGCCCCGGCGCGCCCCCAGGCCGTACCCGCGTGGGCCGTCCTCGCCGTCCTCGCCGTCCTCGGCGCCGGGGCGTTCCTGGGTGCCCGGGCGCACCGGCGCCGGCGGGCCGGCTCCGCCCGGCCCCGCGTCAGCGGGCAGGCCCGACGACGCTCCCGCAGGCGGCCACGGCCCGCTCGAGCTCTGCCTGCGCGGGCTGGAGCCGGTCGAGGATCTCCCGTAGGGCGCCGGGGTCCAGTGCGCTGATCGCCACGACCGCGGCGTCCAGCTCCTGGAGGATCCGGGAGGCCGCGGACCCGGCCTC
This sequence comes from Pseudonocardia oceani, assembly GCF_019263585.2. Classification (GTDB taxonomy): domain Bacteria; phylum Actinomycetota; class Actinomycetes; order Mycobacteriales; family Pseudonocardiaceae; genus Pseudonocardia; species Pseudonocardia oceani. Next base: position 5,445,967 of record NZ_JADQDF010000001.1, on the reverse strand, counting down.
CAGGCACGGCTGCGGCGCAGGAGCGTCCGCCGGCGGCGCGGCCGGCGCGGGGGGCGGGGCAGGCTCGGTGGAGGTCTCGACCGAGGCCACCGAACTCTCCCGGCTCGTCCCGCCGCCCAGGAGGAACCCCACCGCCAGTCCCGCCACGAGGGCCAGCACGACGGCGCCCACCACGAGCCAGTCGGGCCGCCGTCGCTCCTCGCCGGTGAGCTCGGGGTCGTCGTAGTCACCCATGGCCCTCGACGGTAACGGTGCCGCCCCCGTCCGGGTGGACAGGCAGGCCCGCGGTATCGCAAGCCGCACGTCAGGTAGCCGCTCGCCCTGCCCGGGAAACCCGGGGCATCGGAATCGGGCCGGGACGGCCCGACGCGACGCGACGGTGGGCCGGTCGAGGTCCGCCAGAAGGAGAGGACCACCATGAACGCCTTCCTGCACCGGAGCCCCCGCAACCGGACGGGGCCGCTCGTCGCCCTCGTCGCGGCCGCCGGGCTCGGGTTGACGGGGTGCGCGGGCGGCGAGGATCCGGTTGCGGATCCGCCGCCGGCCCCGCCGGCCCCGACCGCCCCGGCGACGGGCGGGACGACCGCCGACGGCACCGCCGACGCCGGGGCCGTCGCCTGGACCGACCGGGTCTGCACCGCACTCCTCCCGGTGGTCGGGACGCTGCGCACACCACCGCCGGTCGACGTCACCGACCCGGCTGCCGCGCAGAACGCCTACCGCGACTACCTGGGCGAGGCCGCATCCCGGGCGGAGGCGGCCGAGCAGGAGATCGCCTCGGCCGGTCCGCCACCGGTGGACGGCGGCGAGCAGCTCGCGCAGGACGTCCGGGAGCAGGTCGTCGACCTGCGCGCGGACGTGTCCGAGGCCCTCCGGCAGGTCGACGCGGCGGACGCGACGAACCCGGTCGCGGTCGGGCAGGCGGTCGCGGTCGGCGGCAACGTCCTCGGCGCCCTGGGCAACCAGGTGCAGGCCGTCGGCGCCCTGACCGCCGATCCCGAGCTGCGCAACGCCTTCGAGCAGGCCCCGGCGTGCGCGGACCTGCGGAGCGCTGGCGCGCCTGCATGACCCCGGTCCACCTCGCTCCCCGCCGCGCGGACGACGGACCGGACACCGACGGCGTCCCGCAGGCGGTGCGCCTCGCCCTGAGCCGGACGGGCGGAGCCTCGCTCGGTGCCTTCCAGCCGGGTGCGGTGGCAGCGCTGCTGATGGCCGTGACAGGGCTGGAGCAGCGCGACGCCGCCGCTGGGCCAACCGCGTCGGTCCGGCTGGACGCGATCGCACGACGTCGGCGGGGCGCTGGTCGGGCTGCTCGCCCGGGCCCGGGCCCGGGCCCTCGGCCGGCTCGTCGGCGGCCTCGACACCCAGCCCACGCTGCGCCACGAGGACTTCACGACGGGCCGGCGCAGCACCCGCGCCTGGGTGCCCGCCGCGCTGGGACGCCACGGCTCGACGCCGTGCGGGCCGCGGCGGTCGCCCTCGACGAGTGCATCTCGCCGCCCGGTCAGCGGCGGTTGCAGTGGTCGCCGGAACGCGCCCGGTTCCGCCTCACCCGCACCGCCGTCCGGGCGGTGCGCGTCGCCACGGCCGATGCGGTGCACGGCCGCTGACCGCCGGCCGATCGTCAGCTCATCGTCGGTGGGACCGGCCGCGGAGCGGGCACCCGGGGGCATGGACGATCGAGCGCCCCGGACTGCGCGCGGGCCCGCCGGTCGTGTCGCGCCACGCGGGACGCGGACGGTGCTGCGGGTCGGCGACCTGGTGGCCGACCTCGTGCGCGTCGTCGCGGCGGCGGGCGTGGCGTGGTCGGCGGTGGCGGGCACCGCGGCCGACGTCGCCGTGTTCGCGGTGGTGGTCGCCGTGGTGCTCGTCCCCCGGCTGACCGCCCTCCCCCGCCCGGTCGACGCGGCCGTCGCCGTGACCTGGGTCGTCGCCGGGTGGGCGAACGTGCTCGGTCTGTACGTCGCCGTCGGATGGATCGACATCCCGGTGCACGCCACCACCCCCGGTGCGACGGCCGCGGCCGTGTACCTGCTGCTCGCCCGGGCCGGGCTGGTGGCCGGGCTGCACGAACCGGGGACGCGCCGCGCGGCGATCGTCGTCGTCACCACGGCGGTGGGCACCACCCTGGCCGTGTGGTGGGAGTTCTACGAGTGGATCGTCTACCACGGCGCGGGCCCGCCGGTCGTCGGCTACGGCGACACCGTGCTCGATCTGCTGATGGGCACGCTCAGCTCGGCGGTGGCCGGACTCGGCCTCGCGCTCTGGTCCGCGGCGGGCTGGGGCACCGAGCGGCTCGCGCTGCGGTGAGTCCCGCGACGTCGGACGCGGCGGTCCCGCGGCAGGTGCGGTGCCGGCTCGTCGAACGGGCCACCGCCTGACGAGTTCCTGACGGTGGCGGACGGCGGGGGGATTGCGCGGCCCGTGCGGGTAACCGGGCGCGACGGCCGGTGTGACGACCGGCGGGACGGAGGAGGGCGTGACGCAGGTGCGGCAGCGCGGAACGCAGGCGAGGCACCGGCCCGTGCGGCTGCCGTCGACGGGGTCGGGGGCGGTGGGCGGCGCCCTGCTCCGGCTGACCCTCGTGGTCCTCGCGACGGGCGCCCTGCTCGGCGGGCTGCTGGCCGCGCCCGTCGCGGGGCTGGCGCGGGTGACGCCCAGGACGCTGCCCGGGGCCGGCGCGATCACCCTGCCCGACCCGGACGCCGTTCCGCTCGGCACGCTCGTCACCGACGCCGGTGGCGCCCCGATCGCCCGGCTCTACGAGCAGTACCGCGTCCCGACCGGACCCGACGGGGTCGCCCGGGTGCTCGAGGACGCGGTGGTCGCGATCGAGGACCGGCGGTTCCGCGAGCACGGCGGGGTCGACGTGCGCAGCCTCGGGCGGGCCCTCGCCACGAACCTCCGGGCCAGCGGCAACCCGCTCTCCGGCCAGGGGGCGTCGACGATCACCATGCAGTACGTCAAGAACCACCGGCTGCTGACCGCCGGCTCCGCGGCGGAGCGCGACGCCGCGGACGCGCCCACGCTCGCCCGCAAGCTGGTCGACGTGCAGGTCGCCCTGAGGCTCGAGGAGCGGCTGACGAAGGACGAGATCCTGGCCCGCTACCTGGACACCGTGTACTTCGGCAACGGTGCCTACGGCGTCACCGCGGCCGCCCGCACCTACTTCGACACCGTCCCCACCGAGCTGGACCTGGCGCAGGCCGCCCTGCTCGCCGCACTCGTGCGCGCGCCCGAGACCTACGACCCGGCGGAGAACCCGGAGGCGGCGCTCGCCCGCCGGGACCTCGTGCTCGACGCGATGGTCGAGGTCGGCTCCGTCACCGCCGCGCAGGCCGCGACGGCCTCGGAGAGCGGCCTGGGCCTGGTCGAGCCGCTGCGCGTGGCCGAGGACGGCTGCGTCAACGCGCGGCCCGGCACCGGGTTCTTCTGCCGCTACCTGCTGGCCTACCTCGGCGACGTGGGGCTGGGCGCCGAGGAGTTGCGCACCGGCGGCTACACGATCCGGTCGACGCTGGACCTGCGGGTCACCGACGCGGCCCGGCGGGCGGCGGCCGACCAGGTGCCCGTCGACGGCACCCGGGGCATCGCGAACGCGGTGGCGGTGGTGCAGCCCGGCCGCGAGCGGCACCGCGTGCTGGCACTGGCCGCCAACCGCGCGCTCGGCCCGGACGCCTCGGCCGGGCAGAGCTCCTACCCGCTGCCGTCGGCGGCCGTGCCCTACGGTGCCGGCTCGACCTACAAGATCTTCACCGCCGCCGCGGCGCTGGAGCAGGGGCTCGGGGTCGAGACCGAGCTCCCGGCCCCGGAGACCTACACCTCCCAGGTCTTCCTCGACGACGGAGAGCCCTACGAGGTCTCCGGCGACGCCGGAACGCCCGACGAGGTCGACCTGCAGGAGGCGCTGGCGCAGTCCCCCAACACGACCTTCGTCCAGCTGCTCGACCAGCTCGGGTCCGTCGATCCCGTCGTCGACGTCGCCCGCCGGCTCGGGCTGCGGGAGAGCTTGCGGGAGCCCGGTACCCAGGGACGCACCGTCGGCGAGGCGGTGCGCGCGGAGCAGCGCGCCTCGTTCACCCTCGGACCTGTCCCGACCAGCCCGCTGGAGCTGGCGAACGTCGCGACCACGATCGTCAGCGGCGGGATCTGGTGTCCCCCGAGCCCGGTGGACGCCGTCCTCGACAGCACCGGGACGCCGGTGCCCCTGGCCGAGGCGCCCTGCGAGCAGGCGGTCGACGAGGACCTGGCAGCCAGCCTCGCCTTCGCCCTGTCCGAGGACCACACCGGCGGCACGGCCACCACCGCGGCGCAGGCCGCGGGCTGGGAACGCCCGATGATCGGGAAGACGGGCACCACCCAGCAGAACCTGTCCGCCGCGTTCGTCGGCGCCACCCCCCAGCTCGCCGGGGCCGTGATCACCTGGGCCGACGGCAGCCCGCCCCGCCCCGTCTGCGACGGCGCACCGCCCCGGCTGTGCGACGAGGGCACGCTGTTCGGCGGCACGGTGCCCGCCCGCACCTGGTTCGCCACAATGGCACCGCTGCACGACGGGGTGCCGGTCGTCGGCTTGCCCGAGCAGGCGGCCCCGGGCTACCGGACCGGGCAGCTCGGGCCCCCGGTCGGCTGACGGTGCCCCGGGTCCCCCCGCTCCTGCGCCGGCCGCTGGTGCGCGCGGGCAGGGTGGTGCGTGCGGTCGCGGCGGAAGCCCGCGACGACCGCGTGCTCGGGCTGGCCGGGGAGACGGCGTTCTTCGGCGTGCTGGGGATCTTCCCCGCGCTCCTCCTCGGGACGGGCCTGTTGGGTGTCCTCGACCTGATCGTCGGCGCCGACCTCGCCGCGGCCGCGCAGCGGCAGGTGGTCGACGCCCTCGACGCCGTGTTCACCGACCAGGCGGCCGGCGTGGTGGCCTCGGTCCGCGACCTGTTCGACCGGGGCGGGGGCGGGCTGCTCACGGTGGCGGCCCTGGGCGCGCTCGTCACCCTCTCCGGTGCGTTCGCCGTCGTGGTCGAGGCGCTCAACCTGGCCTACGGGGTGCGGGAGACGCGCAGCTGGGTACGCCGCAGGCTGCTGGGCCTGGCTCTGGGCCTCGCGACCGTGCTCGCGGTCGTGCTCGCCGTCAGCGTGGTGGTCGTCGGGCCGCTCCTCGGGACCGGCCGGCAGATCGCCGACCTCGTCGGGCTCGGCGGGGCGTTCGCCGCCGCGTGGGGGGCGCTGCGGATCCCGCTGCTCCTGGTCGGGCTGGTGCTGTGGGCGACCACGCTGTTTCACCTGGCCCCGCGCCGGGAGGCCCCATGGCGGGAGTCGATCCCGGGCGCGCTGCTCACGACGGCACTGTGGATCGCGGCGAGCGCGGCATTCCATCTGTACCTGACCCTGGCTGCGGGGGTGAACCCCGTCCTGGGCGCGTTCGGCGGCGGCGCGATCGTCATGACGTGGGCTTACCTGCTCAGCGTCGCGCTGCTGCTGGGCGGGGAGCTCAACGCCGTGCTCCACCGCGGCGGGCGGCGGAGGCGGCGCGCGACCACCTGACGACCACCTGACGATCATGCGTGAACGGGTGGCCGACGGGCGCACCGGGGGTAGGACCACGGTGGAGGTGGTGGGCATGGACGAGCACGACGGCCCGGCCCGCGGTGGCCGGTCCCGGCCCGGTGCGGGGTCCACGCGTGGGGATCCGCGGCGGCGGGCGGTCGCGCGGCCCGAGACGATGGAGCCTGTCCCGCTCTGGGTGCTGCCCACGATCGTGCTGGCGCTGGCCGCGCTGAGCGGGTCGATCGCGGTGTTCGGCCTGGCGGTCCTGGCCGTCGTCATCACGGTGCTGGTCGCCCAGGAGGTCGCGAACCCGTCGGGTCACACGGGGCGGGGCGGGCCCGCGCCCTGGCGCTGGCACTAGCGCCCGGTGTCCGCCGCCGGCGTGAGGAAGAACGCGCCCAGCGCACCCGCGAGCGTGGCGAACACCGCCACCGAGTACACCGCGAGCAGCACCTCCAGGATGCGGGCCGGGGTGCCGGGAGCGGTCAGCGGCTCCGCGGCGATCGTGGCCAGCGCGGCGTCGTGCAGGGCCTCCCCGTAACCGGCGTAGGCGCCCAGGACGTAGAGCAGCTGGCTGGAGGCGAGCACGACGACGGCGGTGACGGCGAGCAACCAGCCGATCCGCCCGGACAGCAGCCGCCCCGCCGAGCGGGAGCCGCGCACGGCCGCCGACAGCACGCTCCCGACGCGGGCGAACCGCAGCAGCGCCAGCGCGCGGGCGAACCGCAGGAACGGCACGACCAGGAACACCAGCTGCCACCAGTTGCGGGCCCAGAACCGGCCGCGGTCGCGCGCGACGACCGCCCGCAGGACGAACTCCGCGACGAACACCGACCACAGGACCCACCCGGCGACGGCGAACCCGGTCACCGTCGCGGGGTCGGTCGCCAGCACCTGGCCGAGCACGACCAGGAGGAACACGATCCCGAGTACGCCCATGGGGATGTCGAGCCGCCGGGACAGCGCCTCGGCGCGCGCGAGGCCGCCGAGGTCGTCGTGATCGGGGTCCACCCGGCGGTCGCCGGCCCCGGTCCGCGCGCCGCTCACAGCTGCTTGCGCACGCCGGCCTCGTGCGCGACCGCGGACACCTCCTCCTGCGGCGCGCCGCCGACGGCGACCGCGCCGGCCCCGGTGCGCGCCAGCGGCAGCACGGTGCGCCGCCGGACGTCCTCGATCTCGAACCCGACGGCCGCGTAGAGGGCGAGCAGTGCGAGCGCGATCCCCACCCACCCCGCCGTGGCCAGCCACGCGCCCGAGCCGGTGGTCTCGGCGACGCCGGTGACCGCGAACCGCACGGCCGACACCACCATGACCGCGGCCGCGACGAGCTTGCCCCGCGCACCCGCGGCCGGCACGAGCAGGCACGCCGCGGCCACGAGCAGGACCACGCCCAGCCCCGGGCTGGACGTGCCCGGCGGTGCGGTCAGCGTGCTCACCCCGACGGTCGCCCAGGTCCCGGCCAGCACGCCCATCCCGGTCCCGGCGACCGGGTCGCGCGCGAGGAAGCCGAACACGCACGCGACGAGCTGCAGCGGGACCGTGAACAGCAGGGCGGCCAGCGCGGCGATCCGGCTCTGGTCGACCGGTACCCACCCCAGCTGCACCGCCGCGAACGCCGTCGTGGCCACGGCGAGCGCGAGGAAGCCCAGCGGCAGCGGCGTTCCGACCGGACGCAGCACGACCCGCACGGGCAGCTCCCCGTCCCCGTCCCCGCTCATGAGGCGAGCACCTGTGGGGCGTGGCTCTTGATCTGGGCGTTGGCCCACCGCAGCTGACGCAGCGTCTCCGGGTGGCAGCGCTGCGCCAGCTCCAGCAGGGGTCGCTGCTTCGTGCCCTGGGCCACCTGGGCGAGCAGTTCCCAGTCCACGGAGAGCCCCGCCGCCTTCAGGTGCAGCCGCCGCAGGTCGGCGAGCAGCAGCAGGCCCGGCTCGGGCCTGCGCCCCAACGAGGTCGACAGCCGCCTGCTCAGCGCCGCGACCGGCGGCAGCGGGGCCGTCCGAGGCTCGGCGGCCAGGCGCAGGCCGTGGCTGCGGCCCGCCTCGGCCAGCTGCCGGACGTGGTCACGGGACCACCCGGCGATGTCCCGCGCGACGTGGAAGACCTCGTGCTCGGCCCGGTGCCGGTCGGCGGCGGCGAGCAGCGCCCTGGCCAGGCTCGTCTCGGAACGGTGCAGCTCGCGCAGCACCAGTGGGATCTTGCTCATCGGGGCTCTCCTGCGCTCGTGGCGGGGACCACGGACCGTGCCGCGGCGTCGGGTCCGCCGGTGGTCGGCGGCACCCCGGCACGCTGCGGGGCCGACCCCGTGGTGGTGGGGGCGCTCGCCGCCACGTCCTCGGAGTCCTCGACCCGCTCGATCCGGGCGGCCGCGGACTTGAACAGGGGCTGCTTGGACGCCGGGTCCCAGTCGGTGGCGGTCAGCTCGTTGGCCGCCCGGCCCGCGCCCGCACCGGCGGGCCCCGACGCACCGGCGTCCCAGTAGCCGTAGTGGAAGGGCACGAACAGCACCCCGTCGCGGATCCCGCTGATCCGCACGCGGGCCCGGATGCCGCCCCGCGGGGTGCTCACTGCGGCCAGGTCGCCCTCCTGCAGCCCCAGCCGGGTGGCGTCCGCGGCGGAGCACTCGACCCAGACCTCCGGCGCGGCCGCCTGCAGCTGCGGGGCGCGCCCGGTCTTGGTGCGGGTGTGGAAGTGGTACAGCGTCCGGCCGGTGATCAGCGCGAACGGGTGCTCGGCGGACGGGCGCTCGTGCGGGGGCACGTACTGGGCCGCCTTGAGGACCGCGCGGCCCTCCGGGTTGAGCGCCCGGTACTCCGTCGGGCTCAGCGGCGCCCCGGTCACCATGTCCCGGCCGTAGCTCTCGCAGTACTCGGGATGCGCGAAGAACCGGCCGTCGGTGTAGAGGCGCTCGGTGCCGCCGGGGTTCTCGGCGTTGCACGGCCACTGGATGCCGGAGCCGCCGCGCAGCAGCTCGTAGCTCAGGCCCGTGTAGTCGCACGGCCTGCCCTCCGTGGCCGCCTTCCATGCCTCGAAGGCCGACTCCGCGTCGTGCCACTGCGGGAACGGGTTCCCGTCCTGGTCGCGGAAGTCCATGCGGCGCGCGAAGTCGAGCAGGATGTCGAGGTCGGGACGGGCCTCCCCCGGCGGGTCCACGGCCTTCTCCGACAGGTGCACCGTGCGGTCGACGTTGGTGAAGACGCCGGTCTTCTCCCCCCAGGTGGCCGCGGGCAGCACGACGTCGGCGAACTGCGCGGTCTCGGACAGGAAGATGTCCTGCACCACCAGGAACAGCCGGTCCTGCGCCAGGACCTCCCGGATCCGCGCGAGCTCGGGCAGCGACACCGCAGGATTGGTGGCCGTGACCCACAGGAACCGGATGGATCCCTCCTCGCAGTGGCGGAAGATCTTCATCGCGTGCGTGGGAGGGGTCATGTGCGGGATCTGGAACGGGTCGAGGTTCCAGTGCCGGGCGAGTTCGGCGACGTGGGCGTCGTTGGACCAGTTGCGGAAGCCCGTGAGGTCGCCGTCCGCGCCGCACTCGCGGGTGTTCTGCGCGCTGGGCTGCCCGTTCATCTGCAGGATCCCGCACCCGGGCCGTCCGATCATGCCCCGCACCAGGTTCAGGTTGTTGACCTGCACGGCGGCCGCGGTGGCCTGGTTGCTCTGGTAGAAGCCCTGCAGCACCGTCGACAGGAGCCGCTCGGCCTCCCCGAGCATGCGGGCGGCCTCGCGGATCTGCGCCGGGTCCAGCCCGCAGATCGGCCCCACGCGCTCCGGCGGGTACTCCGCCACCCGCTCCGCCAGCTCGTCGTACCCGACGGTGTGCGTCCGGACGTAGTCGTGGTCGACGTGGTCCCGGGCGATGATCTCGTGCAGCAGCCCGTTCATCAGCGCCAGGTTGGTGCCGGGCAGCGGAGCCAGGTGGATGCCGTGCTCCTGCGCCGCCCGCGCCACCGGCGTGCTGCGCGGGTCGACGCAGACGATCCGCGGCGGGTTCGGCCCGGCCAGCCGGTCCAGCATCCTGCTCCACAGCACCGTCTGGGTCTCGGCGACGTTGTGCCCGAACAGGGCGATCACGTCGGCGTGGTCCACGTCGGTGTAGGAGCCGGGCTGCCCGTCGCTGGCGAAGGTCTCCTTGAGCGCGGCGGCGGCCGTCGCGGTGCAGAGCCGGGTGTTGCCGTCCATGTGGTTGGTGCCGATGGCGCCGTGCCCGATCGCGGCGAGGGTGTAGTACTCCTCGGCGAACAGCTGACCGGTCGTGTAGAAGCCGACCGAGCTCGGGCCCCGCTCCTGCAGCAGCGACCCGGCGCGCTCCACGATGCGGCCCATCGCGGTGTCCCAGTCGGTCTCGACGAGCTCGCCGCCCTCCCGGACCAGTGGTCGCGTGAGCCGGTCCGGGGAGGCGTTGGCCTGCCACCCGAACAGGTCCTTGGGGCCGAGCCGGCCGCGGTTGACGCGGTCCTCCGCCCGTCCACGCACGCCCGCGATGCGCCCGTCGGCGACGGCGATGTCCATCGCGTCGCCGTTGGAGTGCAGCAGCGACGCCGTCTGCACCCACCGCTCCACGTCCTCCGGCCGCACCCCGTCGGCGAGGTGCAGGTCCACGCGCGACGGCCACTCGGAGCCCGACCCGTAGGGCGTCCGCCTGCCCCACGGCTCCGCGATCCGGTCCTGTTCCTGCACGTGCTCACCTCCGCGTCGGGGTGGTCGCGTCGACGCGACCACGTCCGGGCCTACCCCCCGCAGCAGGGACCGACACGTCGGAGCCTTGCGGGGAACTGACGATCCGTCGTCAGGGATCGCCGAACCGGACCCGTGCTGCCACGGTTGTCGCCCATGACCACGAGTCTCTCCGCACAGCCCGCGCCGGATCCGGAGGGCGGGCTCCTCCGCAGCATCGAGGACGGCATCAACTCCGTCTTCGCGCCGGTGTCCGACGGCCTGTCCGCGTTCGTGTTCGCCGAGATCACCGTCGGGGACGTCTCGTTCCCGTGGATCGTCGCGTGGCTGGTGCTGGCCGGGACCGTCTTCACCGTCTACTTCGGCTTCATCCAGTTCCGCAGCACCCGGCTCGCCCTGCGGCTGGTGCGCGGGAAGTACTCGCGCGACGACGACCCGGGGCAGATCACCCACTTCCAGGCGCTGACCTCGGCGTTGTCGGGGACGGTCGGGCTCGGCAACATCGCCGGGGTCGGGGTCGCGGTCACCATCGGCGGCGCCGGCGCGACGTTCTGGATGATCCTCGCCGGTCTGCTGGGGATGTGCACCAAGCTCGTCGAGTGCACGCTCGGCGTGCGCTACCGCGAGGTGCACGCCGACGGCTCGGTGTCCGGCGGGCCGATGCACTACCTGCGCAAGGGCGTGGCGGAGCGGCTGCCGGGCCCGGTGGGTCGCGGCCTGGGCCGGGTGCTCGCCGCCGGCGCCGCGGCCATGATCCTCTTCTTCGGGATCGCGGGCGGCAACATGTTCCAGGCGAACCAGACCTTCGCCCAGCTCCGCGAGGTCACCGGCGGGAGCACGGGGTGGCTCGGCGGTCCCGGGGCGGCACTGATCTTCGGGATCGCGCTCGCCGCGCTCGTCGGCTCCGTGGTCATCGGCGGCATCCCGGCCGTCGGCCGCGTGACCAGCAGGCTGGTGCCGAGCATGGCGATCGTCTACGTGGCCGCGTGCCTGGTGGTGATCGTCGTGAACATCGGGCAGGTCCCGGCGGCCCTCGCCGAGATCGTCACCGGTGCGTTCGCCCCCGAGGGCGTGGTCGGCGGCGCGGTCGGGGCGCTCCTGGTCGGCTTCCAGCGCGCGGCCTTCTCCAACGAGGCCGGCATCGGCTCCGCACCGATCGCGCACTCCGCGGTCAAGACGCGCTACCCGGCGAGCGAGGGTCATGTCGCGCTCCTGGAGCCGTTCATCGACACCGTCGTGATCTGCACCATGACCGCGCTGACGATCGTGATCGCCGGGACGCCGTTCTGGCGCGACGCCCGGGCCACCGCCTTCGCCAGCGGGGGCGAGGAGACCCCCGACGGCGTCCTCGTCACCTCGAACGCCTTCGAGACGGTGCTGCCCTGGTTCCCCTACGTGCTCGCCCTCGCCGTCGCCCTGTTCGCGATCTCGACGATCATCACCTGGGGCTACTACGGGCTGAAGGCGTGGACCTACCTGTTCGGCCGCAGCGCGACGAGCGAGCGGGTCTACTTCTCCCTGTTCTGCCTGTTCGTGGTGGTCGGGTCCGTCCTGACGCTGAGCAGCGTCCTGAACTTCGCCGACGCGGTCCTGTTCCTGCTCGCCCTGTTCAACATCGTCGGGCTCTACCTGCTCGCACCGGTGGCGAAGAAGGAGGTACTGCGCTTCCGCGCGGCGGTCCGCAGCGGGGAGCTCACCGAGACGGAGCCCGCCGACCGCGCGCGCTGAGCGCCCGGTCGCTCCGCGAGCGTGTCGACGCCTGCACTCCGGGTAGATCGGGGGCGGGGCCGGCACGGACGACCGGCCGGATGAGGAGGGAGTGATGAGCGCGGTGGCGATCGCCCTCGCAGGTGCGGCCGGGCTGTGCAACGCGGTCGGCGACCTGCTCGAGCGCAGCTCGGCCCAGCACGAGGAGAGCGACCCCCGTGCCTCGGTGCGTCTCGTCGGCCGGCTCGCCCGGCAGCCGCGGTGGCTGGTGGGCGTACTGGTCAGCCTCGTCGGGCTCGCCCTGCACATCGGGGCGCTCGCACAGGGCGGGCTCGCCGTCGTGCAGCCGGTGCTCGTGGTCGAGCTGCCGCTGGCCGTGATCGGCGCGGCGGTGTTCCTCGGCAGGCGCCCCGCCCCGCGCGACTGGATGGCCGTGGCGATGATGACCGCCGGGCTGGCCGCGTTCCTGTACTTCCTCGCCCCCTCGGGCGGCGAGCGGCTGTCGGTGCCCGGGCCGGTCTGGGTGGCGGCCGTCGGGGTCGTGCTGCTCGCGGTGGTCACACTGGCCGTCGCCGGGTGGCGCGCCCGGGGGGATCTGCGCGCCGCCCTGCTGGCCACCGCCGGCGGGGCGGGCTACGGGCTGACGGGCGTGTTCTTCTCCACAGCGGCACACGCACTGGGCACCGGCGGCCCCCTCGCCGCCGCCGGGGCGTGGCAGACGTGGGCGTCGGTCGTCACCGGTCTGGCCTCCTTCTGGCTGCTGCAGAACGCGCTGGCGGCCGGCCGGCTGGTCGCCGTGGAACCCGGCATCACCCTGACCAACCCGCTCGTGGCCGTCCTGTGGGGGCTGCTCGTCTTCGGCGAGACCGCCCGCGGCGGCGCCGCACTGCTCGGCACGGGGGCGGGCGCGGCGCTCGTCGCCGCCGGGGTCGTGGTCCTCGGCGGTTCACCGGCCCTGCAGAACCGGCCGCCCGACGCCGCCCGAGCGGCACCCGCGAGCCGGTGAGGGCGGCAGCACCGGGCGCGGTGGGGAGCGCCCGATGAGCGCGTGGTGGGGACTGCTGTCGATGCTCGTGGTGGGCCTGGCCGCCGTGGCGGGCGCGCACCTGCTGCACCGGCTCGTCGCGCTGGCCCGCGATCCGCTGCCGGTGCTGCCGTTCCACTCCGGCTGGACACCGGACCAGCACGCGCTCTCCCGCTTCCACGTCCGCTGGTACCCGGCGACCGTGCTGTTCCTGGCCTTCGACGTGGAGATGCTGTTCATGTACCCGTGGGCGGTCGTGGCCGCCGACGTCGGGGTGTCGGCGGTGGTGGAGATGTTCGCGTTCCTGGGCGTGCTGATGGTCGGGGTCGTGTGGGCGTGGCGGGAGGGGGCGCTGCGGTGGGTGTGAACGAGTGGCTGGCGGCGTGGGCGGTGCGGCGGGCCCACGTGCTCGTGGTCGAGGTGCCGGGTTGGTGGACGAGCCGGGTGGCGGTCGAGCGCGCAGTGACGGCCCGGGGTTGGCGGACGGCGCTGTCGCCGGCCGACGCCGACGTGCTGGTGGTCTGCGGCGTGCCCGGCCCGCGGCTGGCCGCCGCCGTCGACCGGGTCTGGGACCAGCTGCCGGGACCGCGCGCCCGCACCGCGGTGACCGGTACCGACGCCACTGGGGCGCTGGACGAGGTCGCCGCCCGGCTGCAGGACGACCGGCGCCAGCGCGCCGACGCACGCGACCGGCCGGACCGGACCGCCCGGCCCGACGACGAGCCGGACGACGAGATGGCACCGGCCGGAATTCCGCTGGCCGGCGGGGCGGACGACCGCGACGGTCTGGAGATGGACGTGCTGCAGGTTCCGCTCGGCCCGGTGCTGCCGCACTGGCCCGCCGGGCTCGTGCTGCACTGCGCCCTGCACGGCGACGTGGTGGCCGGGGCCCGCACGGAGGTGCTCGACGCGGGTCCGCTGCCGCGCCCGCCGCGCGCGGGCACCGCAGCTTCGCGCACCGTGGCAGCCCGCTGTGACGGGGCCGCCCGGTTGCTCGCCCTGGCCGGTTGGGACGCTGCCGCCGACGACGCCCGGCACGCCCGCGACCTGCTGCTGGACGACGCCGCCGGGGCCGGGGCCGCGCTGGGTGCCGTACGGGCGCGCGTGCGGCGCTCCCGGGTGCTGCGCCGCCAGCTGAGCGGGCTCGGTCCCCTCGACGAGGGTGCGCTGCGGACGCACGGCCTGCCCCCTGCCGCGGGCGGCGACGTCCGCGACCGCCTGCTGGTGATGCTCGACCCCGCCAGGGGTACCGCCGTCCCGCCCGACCCGGGTGCCGTGCTGGCGGCTCTGCCGGTGCTGGTGCGCGGGCTGGAGCTGGGAGCCGCCCGCCTGGTCGTGGCCGGCCTCGCCCCGGACACGGCCGCGGCAGTGCACCGGGAGCGTGCGCATGCCTGATCCGGTGGTGGCGGTCGGCCCGCTGTGGGCGCCGGCGGGCGCGATCCTGCTCGGTGCCCTCGCCCTGGCGGCGGCCGGTCTCGACGGCGCGTTCGCCGCCCGCCGGCCCGGCCCCGGCGCCGCGGCCGGGCTGCTCGTCCCGCTCACCGAGACGGCCCGGCTGCTGCGGCAGCGCCGGCGGGTCACCGTCGCCGCCGACCTGCCGCTGTGGCGCATCGGCGCCGGCGGGCTGCTGGTCGCCGCGCTGCTCGTGGCGGCCGTGGTGCCGCTCGGCCGGTGGGTGCTCGCCGACCTGTCCGTGGGGGTCGTCTGGTTCACCGCGGTGGACGTGGCGGTGTGGGCGTTCGTCTGGCTGGCCGGGTGGGGACCGAACGCGGTGCACCCGCTGGTCGGTGGGTACCGCTTCCTGGCCCAGGCGCTGGCCTACGAGCTGCCGCTGATGTTCGCACTGACCGCGCCTGCGCTGGCCGCGGGCAGCCTGCGGGTGGGCGAGGTCGCCGCCGCGCAGCACGGGCTGTGGTTCGTGGTGGGGATGCCGGTGGCGTTCGCCGTGTACTGCGTCGGGGTGGTCGGGTTCTCCGTCTGGGGGCCCCTGTCGCCCGCGGTGGGGGCCGACATCGCGGGAGGCGTGCTCGCCGAGGCCTCGGGGATCGACCGGTGGCTGCTGCTCGCGGGGCGCTACGCGCTGCTGGCCGCGGGCGCGGTGTTCGCGGTGCCGCTGTTCCTCGGCGGCGGTGCCGGCCCGCTGCTGCCGGGCGCGGTCTGGGTGCCGGTCAAGGCGCTGCTGCTGCTGGCGGTGCTGGTGTGGCTGCGCCGGCACGTGCCGGTTCTGCGCCCGGACCGGTTCGTCGAGGCCGGATGGCTGGTCCTGCTGCCGGCGGCGCTGCTGCAGCTGCTGGTCGTGGCGGTGGTCGTGGTGAACCGATGAGCGCCGTGACCGCCGTGTCCTTCTGGGTGCTGGCCGTGCTCGCCGTCTCGTCGGGGGTGCTGGTGTTCCTCGTCGACTCGATGGCCCGGGCGACGTACGCACTGGCGGTGTCGTTCGTCGCGGTGGGGCTGGCGGTGTCGCTGCTCGGGCTCGAGTACGTCGGGGTGGTGGTGGTGCTGATGATGGTCATGGAGATGGCGGTGATGGCCGTCTTCATGGTCATGTTCATGGGCATGAACCCGGCGCTGATGCCGATGAGCATGGTTCACGGCAACCGGACGGCGGTGATCGCCTCCGGGGCGGTGTTCCTGCTGCTGGGCGGGGGCGCGCTGCTCGTGCCGTGGCCGGTGCGCCGGGGCGTGCCCGCCGCCGAACCCACGGCCGCGCTCGGTCACGCGCTGATGGGTTCGCACATGCTGGTGATGATGGTGGTCAGCGCGGTGATGCTGGCGACCGTCGTCGCCGGCATCGCGCTGGCCGCACCGCGCGGGCGCTACGACCGCTTCGGCGACGACCTGGACCGCCGGCCCCCCGACGACCCGCAACCGGGCGGAGTGGGCCGGTGACCCTGCAGGCCGTGCTCGTCGTGGCCGCCGCGCTGTTCGCGGTGGGCCTCTACGGCGCGCTGTCGCAGCAGGTGGTCGTCATGGTCATGATGGGCCTGGAGCTGATGCTGAACGCGGTGATCCTGGCCGCCGGGGCCCTGTGGTGGTTCCTCTCGCCGCAGCCGTCGGGGCAGGTGCTGCTGCTGGTCGTGGTCGCCGCGATGACCGTGGAGATGGCCATGGGGTTCGCGGTCGCCACCCTCGTGCACCGCGAGCGGGGCTCGGACATGACCGACTCCGCGACGGACCTGTCGCGGTGAGCACGGTCGCCGGCCCGGCCGCGCTGTGGCTGCTGGTCGCGCTGCCCGCCGCGGCCGGCGCGGCCCTGGCCCTGGCCGGGCACCGGGCGGACCGGGTCGCGGTGCCGGTGTCGCTGGGCACCGCCGCCGCGGGGGTGGGGCTGGGCGCCGCGGTGGCCGTCGCCCGTCCGGCGGTCTCGGTCCCGTTCCTGGCCGGGGCCCCGTTCGCGCTCGGCGTGGACGCGCTGTCGGCGCTGGTGCTGCCGACCGTGGCACTGGTGGCGCTGCTCGTGCTCGTGTTCTCCGCCGGCTACCGCGGCGACGCCGTCCCGGCCGCTCCGGCCCGCTTCCACGGTCTGATGCTGCTGTTCGCCTCCGCGGTGGGGCTCACCGCGACCGCCACCACCCTGCCCGCGCTGCTGGTGGGCTGGGAGGTGATGGGGGCGGCGTCCTATGCGCTGATCGGTTTCGCCTGGCGCGACCCGGCGCGTCCCGCCGCGGGCGCCACCGCGTTCCTCACCACCCGCGCGGCCGACCTCGGCCTCTACGCCGCGGCCGCGGCCGCGCTGGCCGGCGGGGGCGGCCTGGCCCTGGACGCGCTCGCGGACGCAGAGGGCGGCTGGCTGCACGTCGCCGCGGCCGGGGTGCTGGTCGCCGCACTGGGCAAGGCGGCGCAGCTGCCGTTCGCGTTCTGGCTGTCGCGGGCCATGCAGGGGCCCAGCCCGGTCAGCGCCCTGCTGCACTCGGCGTCGATGGTCGCGATGGGCGGCTACCTGCTGCTGCGCACCAGCCCGCTGCTCGCCGCCGCCGGGTGGGCCGCGACCACCGCGGCGTGGGTCGGCGCGGTGACCGCGCTGCTGCTCGGCGCGGTCGCGCTCGCACAGCGCGATCTCAAGCAGCTGCTGGCCGCGTCCACGTCGGCGCAGCTCGGGTTCGTGGTGCTGGCCGCGGGGCTGTCCGCGGTCGGTGGCGGGGCCGCCCACCTCGTCGCGCACGCCGCGACGAAGGCGCTGCTGTTCCTGGTCGCCGGGGCGTGGCTGGCCGCGCTGGGCACCCGGCGGCTGCAGTCCCTGCGCGGCGCCGCGCGGCGCTGGCCGCTGGTCGGGGCGTGCGCGGCGGCCGGAGCGCTGGCCCTGGCCGGGGTCGCCCCGCTGTCCTTGTGGGCCACCAAGGAGGCGGTGCTGTCGGCCGCGCTGCACCGCTCCCCCGCGCTGTACGTCGTCGGGGTGGCCGCGGCGGCGCTGTCGGCCGCCTACGCCGGGAAGGTGCTCGTCCTGGTCGTGCGCCCGGCCCCGGCCGGGGTCGAGGCCGGCTACGACACCGAGGAGCGCGGCACCCGCCGGGTCCCGGCCGTGGAGCAGACCCCGCTGGTGGTGCTGGCCGCCGGGGCTGCGGTGCTCGGGGTGCTCGCGCTGCCGCCGGTGGCCGGACCGCTCGGCGCGGCTCTCGGCTCCGGGGGCGCGCCCGCTCCGGGAGCGGCCGAGCTGGCCGGATCGGCGCTGCTCGCGCTCGTCGTGCTGGCCGCGGTGACGCTGCGCCCCCGGGCGGTCGCCGGGTGGTCGCCGGCCTGGGCCGCGGGCTGGCTGGGCCTGGAGACGGCGGTCGGGGCCGCCGTCGTGCGGCCGGTGCTGGCGGTCGCCGCGGCGCTGGCCCGGTTCGACGACCGCGTGCACGACCGCGCGGTCGCGGGCGCGGGTCGCGCGACGCTCGCGGCCGGGCGCACCGCCGCCCGCATCGGCGAACGCGGGCTCGACCGTGCGGTCGGCGCCGCGGCCCGCGGGGGCCTGGCCGTCGGTCGCGCCACCGCACGCGCCGACCGTGACGGCGTGGCCGCGGCCGTGCATGCCGCGTCCGCAGGTGTCCACCGGTTGGGCTCGGCGGCCCGCCGGTCCCAGACCGGCCAGGTCCACCAGTACTTCCTGCAGGCCGCCGCGGTGCTCGTCGCCGCGGTCGCGCTGCTGGTGATCGTGGGGTGAGCGTGCTCAGCGTCGTCGTGTTCCTACCGCTGGCCGCCGCGGCCGTGCTCGCCGCGGTCCGGTGGTTGCCCGACCCGGTGGCCCGGTGGGGCTGGGTCGCCGTCGCCGCCGTCGACCTGGTGCTGGTCGGCGTGCTGTGGGTCGGTTACCGCACACCGCCGCCGGGCGGGCTGGCCCACGAGCAGCAGGTGCCGTGGATACCGGGCGTGGGCAGCAGCTACCACGTCGGCGTCGACGGGCTGTCGCTGCCGCTCGTCGCCCTGACCGCGGTGGTGTTCCTCGCGTGCGCGGTCCACGCCCTGCGCGGGCGCGACCGGCCGCGCTCGCAGGCTGCCCTCTTCCTGTTCCTCCAGAGCACGTGCCTGGGCCTGTTCTCCGCGGCCGACCTGATCCTGTTCTTCGTGTTCTTCGACCTGTCCATCGTGGGCATGTACTTCGTGATCGTCGGATGGGGGCACGGCGACCGGACCCGGTCGGCGCTGATGTTCTTCCTCTACACCTTCCTCGGCTCGCTGGCCCTGCTGCTGGGCTTCATCGGCCTGTTCGTCGCCGCGGAGCCGCACACCTTCGACATGGTCGAGCTCGCCGCCGCCCCCCCGCTGCTCGACCAGCCGGTGGCCGGGGGCCTGGTGCTCGCCGCCGTGCTCGTCGGGCTCGCCGTCAAGACCCCCACGGTGCCGTTCCACACCTGGCTCCCGCCGGCCCACACCGACGCCCCGGCCATCGGCTCCGCCGTGCTGGCCGCGGTGCTGCTGAAGATGGGCACCTACGGGTTCGTCCGGATCGCGATGCCGATGCTGCCCGGCGCGTGGAGGGCGTGGGCCGGGGTGGTGCTGGCCGTCGGGATCGTCTCGGTGCTCTACGGAGCGCTGGTCGCGCTGGCCCAGACCGACGTCAAGCGGATGATCGCCTACACCTCGGTCAACCACATGGGCTACGTCGTGGTGGGGGTGGCCGCGGCCGGGCTGGCCGGCGGCGACGCCGCGACCCGCACGGTCGCGGTGACGGGCGCGGTGACCCAGATGGTCGGCCACGGCCTGATCACCGGGGCGCTGTTCCTCCTGGCCGGGGTGCTGCACGACCGGACCGGCAGCTACGCGATGGGCGACTACGGCGGCCTCGCCGGGCCCGCCCCGCGGCTGGCCACCCTGTTCGCCGTCGGCGCGTTCGCCTCGCTCGGGCTGCCCGGCTTCGTCGGGTTCGTGGGCGAGTTCCAGGTGTTCGCCGGCGGCGTGGCCACCACGCCCGTCACCGCGCTCGCCCTGCCGGGCATCCTCATCACCGCGGCGGTGTTCCTGCGGGCGCTGCAGCGGGTGTTCACCGGCGCGCCCGGACCGCGTTCACCCGGGTTCGTGGACCTGCGTCCGGCCGAGACCTGGTCCGTGGCACCGCTGCTGGCGCTGGCCCTGCTGCTCGGGGTGCTCCCCCGCCCGCTGCTGGACGTGATCGAGCCGGCGGCGGGCGCGGTCGTCGAGATGGTCGGCCGCTGACCGGCATGGGCGGCGACGGGGGTGGCGGCGGCACGGGCCACGGGACGCTGGCGCTGCTGCCGGAGGTGTGCCTGCTCGCCGGGGCGCTGGTCACGCTGCTCACCGGGTCGTTCCTGCCCCGGACCCGGCAGTGGGTCGCGCGCCTGATCGCCCTCGGCGCCCTGCTGGCCGCCGCCGGCACGGCCGCCGTCGCGCTGGGCGGGGCCCCGGGGACCGCGTTCGACGCGAGCGCGACCGTCGACACCGCCACCGGGGTGGCCCGCATCGCCGTCGCCGCCGCCACGGCCCTGGTGATCCTGCTGGGTTCCGACGAGCTGGCCGGCGACCGCCGGGAGAGCGAGACCTACGCACTGCTGCTGCTCAGCGCGACCGGCGCGGCGCTGCTGGCCGGAGCGAGCGACCTGCTCGTCCTGGTCGTCGCGTTCCTGCTGACCGGGATCCCGCTGTACGCCGTGGTCGGGCTCGCCCGCACGCCGCGGGCGGCCGAGGCGGCGTTGAAGACCTACCTGCTCGGCGCACTGGCGGGGATCGTGATGCTGCTGGGCGTCACCGTCCTGTCCGGGGTCACCGGCACCACGGGCTACGGCGGGCTGGGCGCCGGAGCGGGCGGCGCGGCGGACGTGCTGATCGCCGTCGGTGGTGTGGCCGTGCTCACCGGGCTGCTGTTCGAGGCCGGCGCCGTGCCGGTGCACTTCTGGGTGCCCGACGCGGCGCAGGGCACCGGCCCGACGGCGGCGGCCTTCCTGACGACCGTGCCCAAGATCGGCGCCCTGGTCGCCGCCTTCCGCCTGGTCGACGCCCTGCCCGGGGCGGTGGGCTGGTCGTCGCCGGTCGCCGCGCTCGCGGTGGCGAGCATGACCCTGGGCAACCTCGCCGCCTACCGGCAGACCGACCCGCAGCGCCTGCTCGGGTGGTCGACGGTCAGCCAGGCCGGGTACCTGCTGGTGCCGGTCGCGGTGGCCGGCCGCACCGACCTCGCGCTGCCGGCCCTGCTGCTCCACCTCGTCGGGTACGCCGCCGCCAACCTCGCGGCGTTCGCCGTCGTGGCCGCGTTCCCGGCCCGCAGGCGCCTCGAGGGCTACCGCGGCCTCGCCGCGGCGCACCCGTGGCTGGGCGGGTCGCTGCTGGTCGGGCTGCTCGGACTGGTCGGCACCCCGCCGACCGCGGTGTTCGTCGGCAAGCTCGCCGTCGCCGCGGCGGCGTGGTCCGGCGGGCTCGCCTGGCTCGCCGTGGCCGTCCTGGTCAACACGCTCGCGAGCCTCTACTACTACCTGCGCTGGATCGGGCCGGCGTTCGCCGCCGGGGAGCCCGTGTCGCGGTCCGGCCCGGGAGCCTTCTCCCCGCGGCCGTGGGCGGCGGGGGTGGCGGTGGCCGCGGCGGTGGCCGGAATCGCCCTCGGGGCGGGAGCGGGGTGGGCGTGGGCCGGCACATCCGGGTGAGTGTCCGGCCCGGGTGGCCTCTCAGGACGGGTCCGGCTCCCGCCGACCGTCGTCGCGATCGCCGGGCAGCCCGGCGATCTCCTCGACGTCGAACGCCCGGGACACCGGGACGTCGGACATGCTGTGCACGACGATCGACAGGGCGATCGTCAGCGCCGCCAGCTCGAACACCGTCTGCGCCGCCGGGATCCCGGCCTGCACCGCCAGCAGCGCGTACACCACCGAGGCGAAGCCCTTCGGACCGAACCAGGCCGCGGCGTAGCGCTCGCGGGGTGCGAGCCCCGCGCGCCACAGCGCGACGAGCACCGACGCCGGGCGCACCACCGCCAGCGCCAGCACCGCCACCGCCCCGCACGAACGGCAGCGCCAGCCCGTCGTTCAGCCCCGACTCGACGTTGAGCAGCGTGCGCAACCGGCCCGGGACCTCGGTGCGGCTCACGATGGTGGAGGCGAACACCGGATCGGTCGGCGACAGGATCGCGCCCAGCAGCAGGGCCGTCGTCCAGTCCAGGCCGACCACGTACCGCCCGGCGACGGCGATCAGCACCAGCGTCAGCGGCATGCCGAGCCCCAGGGCCCGCCCGGACAGCTGCCAGCCCCGCCGCAACCGGCCCAGCGGCAGGCGGCCGCCGTCGACGAACAGCACCGTGAACAGCGCGAGGTCGGCGAGCGCGCCCACCGACGGGTCGGTGGGCGAGACGTCGATGAGGTCCAGCCCGCCGGGCCCGACGAGCGCCCCGGCCACCAGGAACACCAGCGCGGTCGACAGCACCGACCGGGCGGCCAGCCCGGACAGCGCCACCGTCACCAGCAGCACGACCCCGAAGGTCAGCACCAGGACCATGCCGCTCCCCTCCCAGGTGCCCTCGCGTCAGCGGGCGATGTCGAGGACGACCTTGACGTCGCCGTCGCGCCGGTCGAGGGCGTCGGCGAAGTCGCCGATCGGCACCCGCCGGGTGACCAGCCGCTCCAGCCAGCCCCGGTCGGCCCGGGACAGCGCCACCGCCGCCTGCTCGTAGTGGCGACGGTTGGCGTTGACCGAGCCGAACACCACGTCGTTCTGCAGGACGATGTCGCGGTTGAGCCCGCCGACGTCCACCTCCAGCGGCCGCCCGCGCGAGGAGACGCCGGTCAGGCACACGACGGCGTTGTGGGCGTTGCGGGCCATCACATCGGCGACCAGGGGTGCCGCCCCGGTGCACTCGATGATCACGTCCGAGTCACTGTCCACGTCGGACAGATCGGTGTGGTAGGTCGCCCCGAGGTCGGCCACCAGCTGCGGTTTGACCCCGGTCCGGACCCGGTCGAGCACCCGCACGTCCCACCCGCGCTGCACCCCCAGCAGGGCTGCGAGCAGCCCGATCGGGCCGGCCCCGGTGACCAGCACCTTCCGCGGCGCCCACGCCGCCCGGTGCCCGATGCGCTCCAGGTGCTCCCACGCCTTCGCCACCACGGAGGTCGGCTCCATGAGGACCCCCACCCGGTCCAGCCCCGGGTCCAGGCGCACCGCGAACTCCGGCTCGAGCCGGTAGCGCTCGCTCGCGTACCCGTGGCGGCCCTTGATGCCGCGCTCGGTGAACCGGCCGTTGCGGCACATGTCCCACTCACCGGCGGCGCAGTTCGCGCACGGGACGGGGTCGGGCCGGCGCACGATCCCGACCGCGAGGTCGCCCGGCTCCAGGCCGGCACCGTCCGGGGCCTCGAGGACGCGGCCCAGCGACTCGTGCCCGATCACCAGCCGCTGCGCGGCCGGCGGGGCCTCCCCGTACTCGCCGGCGACGATCTCCCGGTCGGTACCGCACACGCCGACCGCGAGGCCCTCCACGAGCACCGCGCCGTCGCCGTCGGGCGGCTCGGGGGCGTCGGTGAGCTCGACGGAGCCGGCGGTTCCCGGGATCACGGTGAGTGCCTGCACGTTGCAGCGGTTGCCCGGCCACCCGCGGCTGAAACGGGTGCGCCGGGTCGTCGGACGACCGTCGGCGGCGGCCGCGGGATGTTCAGGACGACGCAGCCCGGGGACCCGGGAGGGAGCACTCCTCCCGTCGCCCCGGGCGTCGGGAACCCCCCGAGAGGAAGGCACGCCATGACCACCTCCAGGCCGCCCGCGTCGACGGGCCCCGGCACGGCGCAGGAGAGCGGGGCGAGCACCGGCGAACTGCTGCGCGCCCTCACCGACGACGTGCGCACCCTGGTGCGCCAGGAGCTGCGCAGCGCGCAGGACGAGCTGGCCGGCACCGCCCGGCGCGCCGGCACCGGCGCCGCGATGCTCGGCGGCTCGGTCGTGCTGGGAGCGCTGGCCGCCGGCACCTCGGCCGCCGTCGTGACCCGTGCGCTGGAGCGCTACCTCCCCCGGACGGCCGCCGCGTTGCTGGCGACTGCGCTGTTCGGCGGCGGCGCGGCCGCGCTGGCCGGCGTCGGCATCGAGGAGCTCCGCCGGGCGCTGCCCATCGCGCCCCAGGGGGCCGTCGACGGGCTGCGCGCCGACCTGCGGTCGGCGGCGGACCGTGCACCCGCCCAGGGGCAGGACGGGGCGGCTCCGGGATGAGGGTCCGGGCCGGACGCGTACCGAGCCGCACGCGGTGAGCGCGAACCCGCCCGCCCGGCGACGCCGCGTCTCGCTGCGGCCCCGGGGGCTCGACACCGCCCGCGAGCTCGACCTACTGGCCGACCTGCCGCTCAACTTCGACCCGGCCCAGGCCCCTCCGCACCACCGCCGCGGGTGGCACGAGGACCAGCGCTGCACGCCGGTCGGCGTCGAGGCGCCGGGGGCGTTCCAGCCCGGCGGAGCGGCGGAGACGGCCGTGCGGCTCATCGAGGCCTACGACTTCTCCGACCCGTCGCTGCTGCGCGCGGCGTTCCGGCCCGACGTCCCTCTGCTGGGTCGCGACATGCTGCTGCAGGGCAGCTTCCTCTTCCTGCGGTTCCTGCTCGGCGTACGGGTGAACGAGGTGCTCGACGAGACGCGCGAGGGCCCGCGCGGCCCCGAGCGGGCCGTCGGGTGGTCGTACCGGACCCTGCGCGGGCACCTCGAGCAGGGGGAGCTCCGCTACGAGGTGGTCAAGGAGCTGGACACGGGCCGGGTCGCCTTCCGGATCCGGGCGCACTCACGCCGGGCCCCGATCCCCAACCCCTGGCTGCGCCTGGGCTGGCGGCTGTTCGGTCGCCGGCGCCAGCTGCGCTTCTACCGCCGCGCGATCGAGCGGCTGCCCGCGCTGGTGCGCGAACCTCCGCCGCCGCTGCCGCCCGGGCCGGACGGCCTCGTGCGGGCGCCCGCCGGCGCGGGTCCGGCGGACACCCGCGGCGTCGTGGTGCACGTGCGGCGCGGCGGCCGGTGAGCGTGCGGAACAGCACCCGCGCACGGCGGGTGCCCGGAGCGGGTGGAGGGACGGGGCGGATGGCAGGGCGTGAGGTGGACGGGGGCTCGGGGTGACAGGGGGACGCAGGCACCGGAGGACACCGGTGCGACGTGCGGTCGGGCTGGCGCTCGCCGCCGTGGGGCTCGCGGCGTGCACCGGTCCGGGCGCGGACCGGCCGGACGCGGCGGGGCCGGGCGCGGGCGTCACCGTGTCTGAGGTGACGCAGGAGCGGGCCTTCTACGAGGGCGAGCTCCTCGGCCGTTCCGTCACCGTGGTGGGCGCGGTGGCGGAGGTCCTCGGCCCGGCGACGCTCGCCGTGTCCGACGGCTCCGTCGGCGGCCGCACGCTGACGGTGCTGAGCCGGGCACCCGTGACCGTCGAGGAGGGGCGCGCCGTGCGCGTCACCGGCAGGGTCGGGCAGCTGCACCGCGTGACGCCGTCCGACGGCGTGCCCTACAGCCAGACCGGGCTGTACGCGCGGGCCGACACGGAGGCGTACCTGTACGACGCCGTGGTCGAGCCGCTCGCCCGCTGAGAGTCGATCACCCCGGCGGCTCGGGGCACGCCGGCCCTGGGGACGGGGCGGGCGGCACCGGCGCCCCGAGGGGGGCCGTCAGGACCATCGGCTCCCGGCCGTCCGGCGGCAGGTCGCACCCCGCACGCGGTTCCTCGGGCGGGCCCACCGGGAGGTCGAGGCGCAGAGTCCCCGCCCGCAGGAAGCGGAACTCGACCGGGTAGGTCAGCCCGGCCCGGACCGGGCTCAGCAATCCGGTCAACCCCACTGCGATCTCGGTCGTGCCGGGCAGCGCCACCTCGGCGACCGGTCCCGTGTAGCCGGCGGTGAGCACGTGCTCGGGGGGCAGCACGGCCTCGCCGACGACCACGCCCGCCGCGGCGACCGGGCTGCTCACGGCGACCAGCAGGTCGGCGGTGCCGCCGGTGTTGACGATGGTGACCTGCACGACGGCGGTCCCGCCGACCGGATGCACGACGGGACCGGCGACCGGGCCGACGTGGCGCAGCTGCGCGTCGCGGAGCACCACGTCCCCGACGCGTCCGTCGGCGCCGTCGCCCTGGGCGACGAGGTACTCCGGCGCCCCGCCCGCCCCGCACCCGGCGAGGAGCGCGAGCACGCCGACCGCGACCACGAGCCACGTACCGCGCGGGCGGCTCATCGCGGGGCCTCGTCCTCGGGCAGCGTCGCGATCTCGGGGGCGACGCGGGCGCCGTCGTAGGCGACCGGCACCGGCCGGCCCTCGTGGTCGACGCCCCCGGGCGGCTGGCGCAGCTCCACGAACACCCCCTCCGGTCGTTCCTCCAGCAGCCCGGTCCGCAGGCCCCGCGCGAGGGCGTCGCGGTCACGGCGCTGCAGGCCCCGGCAGATCCGGCTGGTGATCAGGTAGGCGACCGGCGGCAGCACCAGGAGCGCGATGCGCTCGGCCCAGCGCAGTCCGTTGATCGACAGGTCGAACGTGATCGCGAGGATGTCGTCGCCACCGGCGACGGTGAGGACCAGGTAGAAGGTCAGCGCCATGACGCCGAGACCGGTGCGGCCGGGGGCGTCGCGAGGCCGCTGCAGGAGCTGGTGGGAGCGCCGGTCTCCGGTCCTCCAGCGCTCCAGGAACGGGTAGGCGGCCAGCAACGCGAACAGCACCAGCGGCAGGACGAGTGCCGGCCAGAACGGCGCCGGGACGGTGTAGGGCCCGAGTGCGATCTCCCAGCGCGGGAACAGCCGCAGGGCGCCGATGAGGAACAGCGCGTACCAGTCCGGCTGGGCGCCGGTCGAGGCCGCGGCCGGGGTGAAGGGCCCCCAGAGGAACACCGGGTTGATCTGCAGGACCCCGGCCATGATCGCGAGCACGCCGACGACGCACAGCCCGTTGGCCACGGTCCGGGTGCCGAACCCGGGTGCCGCGCGGTCCCCCACGACGTTGTCCTCCCGCGCGCCCGGCCCGGGGAACTGGGTGTGCTTCTGATACCACACCAGCCCCAGGTGCACCGCGATCAGTGCCATCAGCAGGCCCGGGATCAGGAACACATGGGCGATGAAGAAGCGGGAGAGCCACTCCTCCCCGGCGAACTCCGACCCGAACACCGCCCAGTGCAGCCACGTGCCGACCACCGGGACCGACAGCAGGATCCCGGACATGATCCGCACTCCCATCCCGGACAGCAGG
Source organism: Pseudonocardia oceani (assembly GCF_019263585.2). Lineage (GTDB taxonomy): Bacteria > Actinomycetota > Actinomycetes > Mycobacteriales > Pseudonocardiaceae > Pseudonocardia > Pseudonocardia oceani. The sequence continues at coordinate 5,419,419 of NZ_JADQDF010000001.1, read as the reverse complement.
TCGTCGACGAGGGAGTAGCCGCTGTAGCCCTCGACGATCGCCAGACCCAGCAGCACGACGCCACCGAGCCAGGTCAGCTCGCGGGGCTTGCGGAACGCGCCGGTGAAGAAGTTGCGGCACATGTGCAGCACGATCGAGGCCACGAACAGCAGTGCGGCCCAGTGGTGGACCTGCCGCACGAACAGGCCGCCCTGCACCTCGAAGGACAGGCCCAGCGCCGAGTCGTAGGCCCGGGAGACGTGCTGCCCCTCCAGTGGCACGTAGGACCCGTCGTACACCACCTCGGTGGTCGCCGGGACGAAGTGCAGGGCCAGCACCGTGCCCGACAGGACCAGCACCAGGAACGAGTAGAGCGCCAGCTCTCCCCAGAAGAACGAGTGGTGCTTGGGGAACACGTGCGAGGACTGCTCGCGGGCGATCCCGGCCAGGTGCAGCCGGTCGTCGGCGGCCGTCGCGGCGCGGGCGGTCGCTGCGCGTGCCAGGCGCCACCGCAGGCTCACCGCGCGGCCGTCCGGCGGCGATGCCGTCCTGCTGCGCTCGGCGGTGTCACGAGTGCACTCCTCACGTCCCGGGCCGAACCACCCGCCGGTACCTGCTCGTGACGACCCGGTTGCCCTGCTGCCCGCGTCCCAAACGCCGCGCGGGGGTTTGGGCCGGGACAGGGCGGGCACGGGGTGGGAGCGCTACAGGAGGAGTCGAGCATGCGGCAGCGCCCGTCCGGCCGGTCCCGGCACCGGCGCGTCCGCGACGCGGCCGCGCTACTGGTGGGACTCCTGGTCGCCGGAGCGCTCTACGGCCTGCTCGCCCCCCGTCCGCAGACGGCCGACGCCCGGTCCGATCCCGCACTGCTCGAGCAGGGCCGGCAGCTCTACGCGACCTCGTGCATCACCTGCCACGGGCAGAACCTGCAGGGCGTCGAGAGCCGGGCGCTCAGCCTGATCGGGGTGGGCGACGCGGCGGTCTACTTCCAGGTCTCCTCCGGCCGCATGCCGCTGGCGCGCCAGCAGGCGCAGGCGCGCCGCAAGCCCCCGTTGCCCCAGTTCGACCCCGGCACCGCCGAGGGGCAGGAGAACCTGCGGGCCCTCGGCGCGTACGTGCAGGCGGCGGGGGGCGGCCCCCGGGTCCCCGAGGCCCGGGGCGGCGCGCTGGTGGGCGACGACGCGTCACGCGGCGGGCAGCTGTTCCGGCTCAACTGCAGCTCCTGCCACAACTTCACCGGCCGCGGCGGGGCCCTGCTCGACGGCAAGTACGCCCCCACGCTGGAGGAGGCGTCCCCGGTCCAGGTGTACACCGCGATGCTGAGCGGCCCCCAGGCCATGCCGCGGTTCTCCGACCGCCAGCTCGCACCCGAGGAGAAGCGCGACATCATCGCCTACGTCCTGGCCGTGCGCGGGGAGCGCAACAACGTCGGCGGTTTCGGCCTCGGCGAGGTCGGCCCGACCGCGGAGGGGCTGACCGCGTTCCTGGTGGGCCTCGCCGCGCTCGTCCTCGTCACCGCCTGGATCGGGGCGCGCTCGTGAGCGCCCCGGACGGCGGCCGGCCGGACCGCCGGACCCTGCGGCGGATGACGCGCGAGCAGCTCACCGAGCTCGGCGGCCGCCTCGACGGGGTCCGAGTGGTGGCGCGGACACCCACGTCCGCCCGGACGCGGGCGCGCGGGCGACGGGCCACCGCGGCGTGGCTCGCGCTGTCGATCCTCTCCGCACTGGCGTTCCTGGTCTGCTTCGTGGCCTGGCCCAGCGACTACGTCCTCCCCGGGCGGGAGGGGTACACCCTCTACGCCCTCTACACGCCGGTCATCGGGATCACGGCGGGGGTCGCGGTGCTCGCGCTGGGGATCGCACTGATCGTGCACGTGAAGCACTCCTACCCCGACGAGGTGGCGGTGCAGGAGCTGGACGGCGGGCCGTCGGAGCCGGTCGACCGCGCCACGGCGGCCGCCCGGTTCGCCGAGGCCGGCGACGACACGGGGTTCGGCCGGGAACCCCTGCTGCGGCGGGCGGTGATCGGCGCGGCCGGTCTGCTCGGGATCAGCGGTCTCGTGGTGGCCGCGGGGGGCCTGGTGCGCGACCCGTGGAAGGGCGGCGACCGGGCGGCCCTGTGGACCACCGGCTGGGCGCCGCTCAGCGGGGAGACGGTCTATCTGCGGTTGATCACCGGGGTGCTCGGCGAGATAGTGCGGGTGCGTCCGGAGGACATGGCGCCCGGATCGATGCTGACGGTGGTGCCGTTCCGCGAGTCCGACCGGGGGAACCCGGAGCTGCTGCTCGCCGCGGAGCGCTCGACCGACTCCCCCGTCATGCTCATCCGTTTCCGCCCCGGCACCGCGGTGGTCCCGCGTGCGGGCCAGGAGGACTTCCACTACGGCGACCACTACGCGTACTCGAAGCTCTGCACGCACCTCGGCTGCCCCGCGTCGCTCTACGACACGCAGAACAACCGGGCCCTGTGCCCGTGCCACCAGTCGGCGTTCGCCATGGACGAGGGGGCCAGGCCCGTCTTCGGCCCGGCCGCACGGTCGCTCCCGCAGCTCCCGATCGACATCGACGACGAGGGGTACCTCGTGGCGACGGGCGACTTCGTGGAGCCGGTCGGGCCCTCGTTCTGGGAGCTGGGCTCCCGCGGGTGAACGGGCGCCGGCCCGGCCGGATCGATCCCGGCCGGTGCCGGCACCCGGCGGGGTCAGCGCGGCGGGGTCGCGACCACGGCGTCGGTGACCAGGGCAGTCTTGAGCCAGCCCTCCTCGCGCCGGTCGAACGCCTCGTAGGCCTCGATCGCCTCGGGCACCGTCTCCACCTGTGTGAGCACCCGCGCCGGATCGACGGCACCGGTCGCGGTGAGCCGGATCAGCTCGGGGACGTAGCGGCGGTGCGGGCAGTTGCCCGTGCGGATGGTGAGGTTCTTGTTGAACGCCTCACCGAAGGGGTAGCTCCGCAGCTGCGGCGGGTAGACGCCGATCACGCCGATCGTCCCCGCCTTCGCCACGGCCTGCACCGCCCACTGCGCGGCCTGGGTCGGCGCGTCACCGGGCTTCCACAGGTCGCCCTGCTGGTTCGTCTCGGGTGCGGCCTGGTCCCGCGCGGCGTCGAGCTGCTCCGACTGCTCCTGCGCCTGCTCGGCGGCCGGAAACGACTTCGGACGCTCCGACTCCACGCCGACCGCGTCGATCACGCGGTCCGGTCCGATGCCCCCGTCAGCTCCTGGAGCACCGCCACCGGGTCCTCGGCGTTGTAGTCGATCACCTCCGCGCCCAGCCGGCGCGCCGCGGCGAGCCGGCCGGGGATCGCGTCGACGGCGAGCACCCGGCCCGCACCCTGCAGGAACGCCGACAGCACGGCGAACTGGCCGACCGGCCCGAGGCCGAACACCGCGACCGTGTCGCCCTTACCGATCTCGGCGAGCCGCCCGCCGAACCACGCGGTCGGGAAGATGTCGGAGATCATGATCGCCTGGTCGTCGGTGACCGAGTCCGGCAGCGGCACGGCGATGGTGTGGGCGAAGGGCACCCGGGCGAACTCGGCCTGGAAGCCGTCGAAGCTGCCCGTCGGGGCCGGTCCGCCGAAGAAGGCCGTGCCCGCCGTCGGGCCGCCCGGGTTGGCGTTGTCGCACTGCGAGTAGGTGCCCGACCGGCAGTACGAGCAGTAGCCGCACGAGAGCGTCGAACCCACGACCACGCGGGTGCCCGGTGTCAGGTTCCGGACGCCGGGCCCGGTCTCCTCGACCACTCCGACGACCTCGTGGCCCAGGATGGTGCCCTCGGCCATCCCGGTCATCGTGCCGCGCACGAAGTGCAGGTCGGTCCCGCAGATCGCCGCGGTCGTGGTCCGGATGACCGCGTCGCCGGGGTCCTGCACCTTCGGATCGGGGACCTCGTCCACGCGGATGTCGCCGATCCCGTGCCACACGACTGCCTTCATGCCCTGCTCCCTGTTCCTCGCCGTCCCGGTCGCCCGCCGGGTGCCCGCTGATCCCGCGACCATGCGTCGTGGGTCGTCGCACCCGACGGCAGGGGAAGGGGGCTGCGCCGACATCTCCCCCGCGACCTCTGCACGACGACGGCCCTCGTCGAGGCCCGGCCCGTCGCCTTCGCAGCCCCCGGTCTTCCGGCGGACGACGCCCCGAGCTCTGCGCGCTGCACACCCGCACCGTCATGTAGCGGCCGCCGGCGGGGCCCGCCTTCTCGTCGGGCGGGGCCGTACGCGGTCAGAGCCACCTCGGTCGTACGGACCGCGAGTGCCCGCGCTCGGCCGGGGAGGAGCGGGTGTCGGACTCGACGCGGACCCTGGTCTCGTCGAAGCACCAGTGTCCGGCCACCGCGACGGCGTCGGGGAACGGCTCCCGGTAGCGCCAGGCCACATCCTCGGTCCCCGATGCCCCGGCGTAGTCCGCGTCACCTTTGTAGGGGCAGTGGCTCGTGGTCGTGCTCGGGGTCAGGGCGTCGGCGTGGACGTCGCCGGGCGGCACGTAGAGCCGGTTGGGCAGACCGGTCTCGGAGAGCAGGACGGCGTGCGCGGTCTCGGCGAGCACCGTGCGGCCGACGCTGACCCGCACGCGGCGGTCCGTCGGCCGCGTGTCCACCCGGTGGTAGGGGTCGCGCAGATGACCGCGCACCTGCTCGGCCTCGTCGTACCACGCGTCGAGGGCGTCGAAGGCGACTCCGTGGTAGCCGCGCAGCCATCCCGCCCCGGGCGCGGGCTGCGGGAAGGACCAGACGGCATCACGGGCGCGGGCGCCGTCCACTACCAGGGTGGAGAAGCGCGCCTCGCCCTTGAACGGGCAGTGCTCGACGGTCTCACCCGCCTCGAGCAGGTGCCCCGCCACGTCGATCTGCGGCACGTAGAGCTGCGGCAACCGGCCGGTCTCGTGCAGCAGGGCGCCGTCCTGCGTGTCGAGGACCGTGCGCCCGTTGAGGACCCCGCGCACGCGGCGCGGGAACGGCCCGAGGAACAGCCGGTGCTCCGGCCCCTCCATGCGGTAGTTGACCGCCTCGGGGGCGTCGGTCGCCAGTGGCCCCCCGGCCATGGTGATGCTCATGGCCCCGGCGTACCCGGATGCCGGGGCGGGATGCACGCTGAGCCGCGACGGGTCACCGTCCACCGGTCATCCCGTGCGTCGGCGGCCGTCACGACCGCCGGCCCTCCCCGTCGCGCAGGGACGGGTACCGGTGAGGACGTGGCCACGAACACCACGGTCCCGACGATGTCGCCCAGTCCGGCGAACGCGATGTAGGCGCCGGCCGGAACGAGCCGACCGGCGTCCGGTCCCGGCTCTGCTTCGCCTTCTTCTCGCCGGTCGCGTCGCCGGCTCGGCGGTCTCCGGCGGTCGACGTGCGGTCACGGCCTGCTCCTCGCGACGATCGGCCGGTCGCGGCCGCGCACCCCCCACGGTGACCCGCCGTCCGGTCGGCGGGACCGGGAACCGCGCACGGTCGCGGCCGATGTCAGGCACCGGCGGCCGCCTCCCGGGCGCGGGCACGCTCGCGCTGGGGCACGACCGTGTAGCGCGGGTCCCGCGCGGACTCCATGCCGCCGTGGAAGATCCCCCACCGGGTGGCCGCCGAGGCGGCGACGAGCGCGGCGCCGGACACCGCGGATGCCAGGCGGCTGCGCCGGCCCAGCACCGCGCCGGCGGCTCCGGCCACGGACAGCGCCTCGCCGGCGCGGACGTAGCGGCCGCCCCTTCCGGAGCGGTAGGGCTCGGCGACCATGCCGATGCGCCGCCTCATCCGCTCGAAGACCCCGAGCTCAGCCGCGACACCGAGCAGCGCCAGGACGCGCGCCGGCCCCTGCTCCCGCAGGGGCGCGCCGAGCAGGCCCACACCTCCCGCCGCCGTCGCGGCGGACCCGACGAAGACGTAGGGCATCTCCCGGTGCCCGTCGTGCCAGGCGGGCACCGCCGTGTCGCTGATCAGGGCCGCGGTGTAGGAGGCGACCGCCGGGCCGAGGGCGGCGGCCCCGGCGGTCGCCGCCGAGCCGACGCGGGGCAGCCGTCCGGTGAGCTCCGAGGCGGCCGCGACCCCGGCCAGGGGCACGTAGCCCGCGAGCAGCCACGACCCGACGCTCATCGGCGAGGTCACCTTGAACACCCGCAGCATGTGCAGGAACCGCTTGGGCTGCCCGAGGTCGTGGACGAGCGCCACGAGCGAGAGCAGGCCGCCGCCGACGGCCGCGACCTTGCCCGTACGCGCCAGCTCCGGCCGGCCGGTCAGCTGGGCCCCGGCGGCCAGCACCGAGGACGCGCCCGCGAGCCCGCCGAGGAACAGGTAGCCGGGGACGTCGGGCGACTCCCAGACCGGCGGGTTGAGCACCGGCTTGCCGTAGTAGGACTGGAACTCCGCGCGCGGCACCATGGGCTGCTCGCGCTCGCGCCTGTCCCGCCCGCGCCGCCCCTGACCGTCCACGGCGCCGGTGGTCGCCTCGCGGTCGGGACGGGCACCCCGCACGCCGTCACGCGTGACGTCCGAGCCGCTCACCGGACCCGCCCTCCCAGGAACGCCGCTACGGCGCCACCGACCAGCGCCAGCGCGGCCCCGCCGACGTGGCGCCACATCGCCGGCAGGTCGCGGGTGGTGACGACCGGGTCCGGCGGCAGGCCGTAGACCTCCGGCTCGTCGAGCAGCAGGAAGAAGGCACCGTCGCCGCCGACGCCGTCGTCCGGGTCGTGGCCGTAGAGCCGGGCGTCGCCGACACCGACGTCGTGCAGCTGCCGCACCCGGGCGTCGGCGCGCTCGCGCAGCTCGTCGAGGGGCCCGAACTGGATCGAGTTCGTCGGGCACGCCTTGGCGCACGCGGGCTCCTGGCCGACCCCGAGGCGGTCGTAGCACAGGGTGCACTTCCAGGCGCGCCCGTCCTCCTTCCGCTGGTCGATGACGCCGTAGGGACAGGCGGGGATGCAGTAACCGCAGCCGTTGCAGATGTCCTCCTGCACGACGACCGTGCCGAACTCGGTGCGGAACAGTGACCCCGTCGGGCAGACGTCGAGACAGGCGGCGTGCGTGCAGTGCTTGCACACGTCCGAGGACATCAGCCACCGGAACTCGTCCGGGTGGCCGGGGTCCGTGGGAGTGGCGGGCGACTCCGCCGGAGGTGTGGCCGAGCCGCGCGCGGCCATCGCGAGCACGTCCGTGTCGCCGTGCAGGCCACCGTCGTGGTGCAGACCGGGGTCCTGCGCCCCCAGCGGCCGGCGCTGTTCGATGAACGCGACGTGGCGCCAGGTGTCGGCACCGAGGCCGACGGTGTTGTCCATCGACATGCCGGTGAAGGCGAGCCCGTCCTCGGGGATCGCGTTCCACGTCTTGCACGCGACCTCGCACGCCTTGCAGCCGATGCAGACCGAGGTGTCGGTGAAGAACCCCATCCGGGGCGGGTGCTCGCCGTACCCGCCGAGCGCGGCCGGGTCGGCGTCGCCCGCCGGCGCGGTGGGCACGTCGGTGCGGTCCGTGGTCATGCGTCCAACCCCGTCTCCTCGGTGATGCCCGCGCGGCGCCGCCACTCGGCGACGAGCTCGACGCGGGCGGGCCCGCGCGGCCGGCGGCCCGGGCGGATGTCGCAGGACAGCGCCTTGGTCTCCATGATGTGGACGTTCGGGTCCATCACCAGGCTGGTCAGCTCGTTGGCCGCGTCGCCCGTGACCAGCCCGTTGCCGCCCCAGTGGTAGGGCAGCCCGACCTGGTGCACGACGGCGCCCTGCACCCGCAGCGGCGTGATCCGGTCGGTCACCATGACGCGTGCCTCGATGGCGTTGCGGGCCGAGATCACCGTGGCCCAGTCGCCGTGGCGCAGACCGCGCTCGGCGGCCAGCTCCGGGGAGACCTCGCAGAACGGGTCGGGCGCGAGTTCGGCCAGGTAGGGTGACCAGCGGCTCATCCCGCCCGCCGTGTGGTGCTCGGCGATGCGGTAGGTCGTGAGCACGAAGGGGTACGTGTCCGCCCCCGGCTCGTCGCCGCTGGGCTGGAAGCGGTCCTCAGGGTGCACCACGGACCGGATCTGGCGCGCCGGGTTGCGCTGCTGCCCGTACAGCGGGTTCGCCACCGGCGACTCCTGCGGCTCGTAGTGGGCCGGGAGCGGACCGTCGGTGAGGCCCGCCGGGGCGTAGAGCCACGCCTTGCCGTCGGCCTGCATGATGAACGCGTCGGTCCCCGACAGCGCGGCCACGCCCTGTGCGTCGTCGGGCGGGACGTGGTCGGGCGCGGTCGTGGGCGAGAAGTCCGGCACGTCGTGGCCGACCCACTTCCCCTGCTCACCGCCCCACCAGATGTAGGCCTTGCGCTCGCTCCACGGGGTCCCGTCCGGTGCGGCCGAGGCCCGGTTGTAGAGGATGCGACGGTTGAGCGGCCACGCCCAGCCCCACTCCGGGGCCACCCAGCTCTGCTCGGCGCCCGGCTTGCGCCGCGCCGTCTGGTTGACGCCGTCGGCGTAGGAGCCGCAGTAGATCCAGCAGCCGCTGACCGTGCTGCCGTCGTCGGCGAGCTGCTGGTAGGTCGACAGCGGGGTGCCGTCGGCGTCCCAGCCGCTGATCTCCGAGAGGACGGCCTCGGCCTCCGGCTCGTCGAGCGGGCCCTTCGTCGGCAGATCCCAGGTGAGATCGACGACCGGCCGGTCCATCTCCTCGGTGCTGCCCGCGAGCTTCTCCCGGATGATCCGCCCCAGGTGGTAGGTGAACCAGAGGTCGCTGCGGACGTCGGCCTCCGGCTCGACGGCCTGGTGGTGCCACTGCAGCATCCGCTGGGTGTTGGTGAAGCTGCCGTCCTTCTCGGTGTGCGCAGCGGCGGGCAGGAAGAACACCTCGGTGCCGATGTCCTCGGTCCGCAGCTCGCCCGTCTCGATCTCGGGCCCGTCCTTCCAGAACGTGGCCGACTCGATCATGTTGAGGTCGCGCACCACGAGCCACTCGAGGTTGGCCATCCCCAGCCGCTGCATCTTGGCGTTAGCCGACCCCACGGCCGGGTTCTCACCGAGCAGGAAGTACCCGGTGCACTCCCCGGCGAGCTGGGCCATCACCGTCTCGAACGTGCTGTGGCTGCCGGTCAGCCGCGGCAGGTAGCCGAAGCAGAAGTCGTTCTCCGGCCCGGCCGCCGGGCCCCAGTAGGCCTTCAGCAGGCTCACCAGGTAGGCGCTCAGCTCCGACCAGAACCCCTTCTCCGCCTTCTCGCTCTCGACGAACCCCGCGAGGTCGGCCGCCGAGGACGCGTGCGGCATCGGGATGTAGCCGGGCAGCAGGTTGAACAGCGTCGGGATGTCCGTGCTGCCCTGGATGCTGGCGTGCCCGCGCAGGGCGAGGATCCCCCCACCCGGCCGGCCGATGTTGCCCAGCAGCGTCTGCAGGATCGATGCGGTCCGGATGTACTGCACGCCGACCGTGTGGTGGGTCCAGCCCACGGAGTAGGCGAACGCACTGGTGCGGTCGGGCCCGCTGTTGTCCTCCAGCAACCGGCACACCTCCAGGAACGTCTCCTGCGGCACGCCGCAGGTCTGCTCGACGACCTCGGGGGTGTAGCGGCTGAAGTGGCGCTTGAGGATCTGGAAGACGCACCGCGGGTGCTGCAGCGTCTCGTCGGCGCGGAAGTCACCGGTGATGCCCGCCCCGCCCGAACCGTGCGACTCCCCGTGCGCGGCGCCCTCCGCGTCGTCGTCCTCGGAGAGGCGCTGCGATGCGGCCTGCTCGCGCTGCCCGGACGCGGCCTGGACGGTCCCGCCCTCGTACTGCCAGGACGCGACGTCGTAGGACCGGCTCTCCGGGTCGAAGCCCGAGAACAGGCCGTCGAGGTCCTCGGTGTCACGGAAGTCCTCGCCCACGATCGTCGCGGCGTTCGTGTAGGCCACGACGTAGTCGTGGAAGTACCGGTCGTTCTGCAGGACGTGGTTGACGATGCCGCCGAGGAACGCGATGTCGGTGCCGGCGCGCAGCGGCACGTGCAGGTCGGCCACGGCGCTGGTGCGCGTGAAGCGCGGGTCGACGTGGATGAGCTTGGCCCCCCGCGCCTTCGCCTCCATCACCCACTGGAAGCCGACCGGGTGGCACTCGGCCATGTTGGAGCCCTCGATGAGGATGCAGTCGGCGTTCTGCAGGTCCTGCTGGAAGGTGGTCGCGCCACCGCGACCGAAGCTGGTCCCCAGACCGGGGACGGTGGAGGAGTGTCAAATACGGGCCTGGTTCTCGATCTGCACGGCGCCCAGCGCCGTGAACAGCTTCTTGATGAGGTAGTTCTCCTCGTTGTCCAGCGTGGCACCGCCCAGGCTCGCGAAGCCCATGGTCCGCCGGACCCGCTTGCCCTCGTGCTCCCACTGCCAGCCGCGTCGCCTGCTGTCGATCACGCGGTCGGCGATCATGTCCATCGCGGTGGTGAGGTCGAGGTTCTCCCACTCCGTGCCGCCGGGGCGGCGGTAGCGCACCGTGCTCTCCCGCCGCGGGCTGGTGGTGAGCTGCAGGCTCGAGGAGCCGCGCGGGCACAGCCGTCCGCGGCTGACCGGGGAGTCCGGGTCGCCCTCGATCTGGGTGACCTCGCCGTCCTGCACCGAGACGTTCTGCCCGCAGCCCACGGCGCAGAACGGGCACACCGACTTGACCACCCGGTCGGCCGTCACGGTGCGCGGCTGCAGCGCCGAGCTCGCCCGGCTCTTCACCGCGTCCCCCCGGCCCAGCGGGTCCCCGTCGGCGAGCTGCCGGTACACCGGCCACGACCGGATCCAGTCCCCCACGCCCATCGGCTACTCCCTCTCCTCGCGGGCGGCGCCGGCGCGCCGCTGCTGTCCGTCGGCGGCCACGCGGGCGGCGATCCACTCGTGCACCACCTGCTTGCTCGTCGGGTTCTCGTGCGGCGGCGACACCAGGTGCTGCGGGGCCGCTTGCTCACCCGGGCGCGGCGCCGTGCCGTCGGAGGAATGCCCCCCGTCGGTCGGCCGGCCCGTACCGACCAGGTACGCCTGGCCGGCCGGCACCCCCGTACGGCGGCCGATGTCCCGATGGTCCTCGCCCCGCGCGAGCAGCTCGCGCACCCGCCTCCTCGTCACCACCGGTGCGGGCTTCCCGTTCGTCGGAGCCCTAATCGCACCGGACCTGACGATCGTCTTCCGGGCCGGCGCGGCCCTCACAGTGCGGCGGCCTGCTCCTCCTCGCGGACGATCCACCGCCAGGTGACACCCATCGCCACGAGCGCGAGCGGCAGCATGCCCACGATCATCGCCAGGCCTCCCGCGCCGTCGCCGCGGGCGACGACCCAGACGCCGGCGAGGTCCAGCACCGGTGCCGCGGTGAACAGGTAGAGCACCTGCCGGGGCTCGGACAGGCGGCGGCCACCGAAGACCGGCCACCAGAACAGCACGGCGCCCGCCAGCATCAGCAGGTGTGCGGCGGTGCTCGCGGCCGACAGCGGCGGCAGCCCGTGGGTGCCGACGGTGACGGCGGCGTGCAGCACGGCGAACCCGGGGAGCGCGAGCACCGCGGGCGGGGCGACGCGGTCGAGGACCCCGGCCGGGCGCAGTGCGACCGCGAGCAGCGGTGCCACGACGGAGACCAGCAGGCCCATCCCGGCCATGTGCGCCAGGTGTGCCAGGTGTCCGGGGTGCCCGCTCACCGGCCGCGCCGGCGGACCAGCTCACGCACGACGCGCGCCGCGATCACGGCGAGCCCGGCGCGGCGGACCGGGCCCGCGCCCGGGGCGGGGGTGTCAGGAGGCCGGGGCGGCGGCCCGTGGGCCGCGTGCCCGGCGGGTACCGGCACCGAGGTGCCCAGGGCCGTCCCCGTGTACCCGGGCGTTGCGGCGCGGTGCGGCTCGGTCCCGTCCGGCACGGCGGGCCACGGGCGCACCCCGCTCCGGATCCGCTCACCGCGCAGCAGCCACGCCGCGAGGAGCAGCGGCTGCAGGCCGATCAACGCCAGCGGCCAGCCGTAGACCAGGCCCAGCCCGCCGAGGGTCACCCCCAGCGCGACGAGAGCCGCCTCCCGTCCGTGCCGGGCCGTGCGCAGCTGCTGGCCGCCGGCGCCCCGCCGGGCGGCCAGCAGCACCGCCAGCCCGAAGGAGCCGAGGATCACCAGGGCGGCGGCGTAGAGGACGATGGAGATCGGCTCCGGTGTGTAGCCCACCAGCACCCCGGCGAGCACCCCGTTGGCCGTGACCCAGCCGCCCACCACGAGGTGCAGGGGCCGCGTCGGCACCGCGCTCATCCGCCCACGCTCCCGGCCGCCCGCTCCCGCTCGTGCCGCAGGTCGAGCAGCGGGGCGTAGCTACGGACGGGCGGCACCGGAAAGCGCTCGGTGAAGTTGAGCGGGGGCGGCGGCGACGACGTCGCCCACTCCAGCGTGTGGCCCTGCCACGGGTCCGGCGGAGCGGGGCGCCGGGCACGGACCGACACGACCAGGTCGACGACGAACACCAGCGTGCCCACCGCGAGCAGGCCGGCTCCGATCGTGGCCAGCAGGTTGAGGAAGCCGAACCCGTCCTCGGGCAGGTAGCTCGGGATCCTGCGGGGCATGCCGTGCAGCCCGAGGAGGAACATCGGGAAGAACGTCAGGTTCGTCCCGACCACCCAGAGCCAGAAGTGGGTCTTCCCGAGGCCCTCGCGCAGCAGGATCCCCGTCGCCTTGGGGAACCAGAAGTAGAAGCCCGCGAAGAAGCCGAACAGGCTCCCGGCGGCCAGCGTGTAGTGCCAGTGGGCCACGATGAAGTAGGTGTCGTGGATGTCGTAGTCGACCGAGGGCGTGCCCGTCATGATCCCGGTCAGCCCACCCACGAGGAACTGCGGGATGAAGGCCAGCGCGAACAGCATGGGCGTGTCGAAGCGCAGGCGGCCCCCGCTGACCGTGCCCAGCAGCCCGAAGTACTCCAGCCCCGCCGGGACCAGCAGCAGGATCGACGTCAGCGAGTAGTAGTCGTTCTCCGCCTGCCCGGTGGTGAACATGTGGTGCCCCCAGACGCTCATCGAGAGCGCGGCGAACGTCAGCAGGGAGACGACGGTGATCCGGTAGCCGAAGAACCGCCGGCCGGAGAAGGTGGCCAGGACCTCGGCGACCGCGCCCACGAACGGGAAGAACATCACGTACACCACCGGGTGGCCGAAGAACCAGAAGACGTGCTGGTAGCCGATGTTCCACGCGTTCTCGGTGAACAGGTCGGGGTTCATCCGGCCCAGAGCGAGGATCCCCATCGACACCAGCAGGGCAGGGAAGGCGCCGACCGCCATCAGGTTGGTGGCCACGGTCGACCACGTGAAGACCGGCATGCGCAGCATGGTCATGCCGGGCCCGCGCTTGAGGAGGGTGGTCCAGAGCACGGTCGCCGACATGATCAGCAGGCCGGTCCCGGCGAGGGTGACGCCGAGGATCCACAGGTCCACGCCCGGGCCGGGTGTGTAGCGCGTTCCCGCCAGCGGCGGGTAGGAGTACCAGCCGTGGTCGGCCGCGCCCGACGAGGTGGCGAAGCCCGACAGCATCGTGACGGCGCCGGCCAGGTACAGGTAGTAGGCCACGAGCGTGGCGCGGGGGGCCGCGACGTTGGTGGTGCCGATCTGCAGCGGGACCAGGTACAGGCCCAGCCCGATCGCGTACGGGGTCATGACCAGGTAGATCATCCCCGACCCGTGCATGGTGAAGAACTGGTTGTAGGTGTCGTTGTCCAGCACCTCGAGCTCGGGCTGGGCGAGCTGCGTGCGGATCGTCAGAGCGAGGGCGCCGATCACCAGCAGCAGCACGGTCGCCGTGCCCAGGGTCAGCAGCCCGATGCGCTTGTGGTCGGTCGTGGTCAGCCAACCGACGATCCCTCCTCGGGAGGCGCGGGGTTCCCCGTCCGCCACAGGGCCCTCGGACTCCGTCATGTGTTCCTCCCCCGCGCCCGCGGTGCCTCGGCTCTCGTGGGGGGCGCGCCAGCGCTTTCCCGGCGGGAGCGCGACCAAACCCCGGCAACCACCCGACCCGCCGACCGGCCGGTCACACCGCCGGGCCGGTACCGCCGGAGACCAGCCACTGCTGGTACTGATCGGGCGGCACGGCCTGCACCACGAACTCCATGTCCACGTGGTGGGTGCCGCAGAACTCCGAGCACCGGCCGGGCCAGCGGCCCTCCGGGAACACCATCGTGAGCGCGTTGACGTGGTCGGGGTAGGCGTCCCGCTTGAGGCCGAGGTCCACCACCCAGAACGAGTGCACGACATCGCGGGAACGCAGGGCGAACTCGACCGGCTCGCCCGCCGGCACGACGAGGACGGGACGGTCCCCCCGGTCGCAGCTGCCCGTGACCTCCACGGGGGTGTCGCGGTAGCCGAACTCCCAGCACCACCGGAAGGCCTCGACGTCGATCTGCGCCGCCGCCGGCCGGTCCTCCGCGACCGCCACGCCGGCACCGCCGCCGAGCTCCTGGTTGGACTGGATGCTGACCCACACCAGGAACGCCGCGACCCCGCTGAGGACGATCGCCGTCCCGATCTCGAGAGGGTTGTTCTCCGAGGCCGCGAACGGCAGGTGGTCCCGCTTGCGGGCGCGGTTGCGCACCAGCGCGACGAGCAGCACGCCGCACACCACGACGAACACCCCGGCTGCGATCACGAGCTGCAGCGTGAAGACCCGCTCGAAGACCTCGCGGTAGAACATCGATCCCCCAACCGGGCGCGCCCTCGCCCGAGCGATTCAGGCCCATCGGGGCTTCCCGCCCCGGACGGTCCGAAACCCGCACTGCTGCGGCCCTCCGACCCCTGTCGTCGACGGCGGTCCGGCGCCGTGAGCCGCGCGACAGTCACGGATCGGTCACGGGACGTTCGAGCGCCGACAGGGCGGACACCCCCACACGACCTGCCGCCAGGTGGGCACGAACCGAAGCACATCGACAAGGAGGACGACATGTCCACAGATCCGGGACCGGGCGCCACCCGGGTCGGCGCGAGGGGCGCAGCCGCACACGACGGCTCGCACGCCCGCGCCGGCACCGACCACCACACCGATCCGACCCTCACGAACTCGCCCGTCACGCACCCGGCCACGGCTGCGCCCGTCGGCGACGTGCGGCACGACCGCATCCGCTGGGGTGCGGTCTGGACCGGCGCACTGACGACGGTGTCGCTCTACGTCGTCCTGCAGCTGTTGTTCTTCGCCCTGGGCTGGCTCGACCTCGGCTTCGACGGCGCGGACAGCGGCACGGCACGGGGGGTGGTGAGCGGGGTCCTCGGCCTCGTCGCGTTCCTCCTGGGCGGCATGGCCGCCGGGGCCTCCGCGCTGTGGCGGCGCGCGAACGACGGCATGATCAACGCCGTCGTCGCGTGGGCCGCCACGGTGGTGACCCTGCTCGTGCTGGCCCTCATCGGCGGCGGAGCACTCCTCGGGTCGCTGGCCGACGTGGCGACGCAGTTCGTGAACCTGCAGAACCCGGCGCCGGGCGTCGACCTCGCCGACGCGGCGCAGACGGCCCGCCAGAGCGCGGGCTGGGCGGCACTGGCCCTCGGCCTGTCCGTCGTCGCGAGCGGGCTCGGTGGCGCGCTCGGCGCGAAGCTGTGGCCCGGACACGGGGAGCGCGACGCCGACCGCCGGTGACGCCGCCGCGACGTCGCGACGCAGGTCGGCCCCGGGATCCGCAGTGGTCCCGGGGCCGACCGCCGCGCGGCGGTCAGGTCTGGCTGCCCGCCCTCGGCGGCGACTCCTGCGCCGGCCGCGGTTCGGCCGTCTGGTGCCGGGCCGGGGCCTCCACGGGCTTCGGGACCCGCTCCCGCCGCAGCCCGACGATCAGCGCGAACATCATCGCGAAGACGAGCAGGAAGATCGGCAGCCCGATCACCGTGATGACCTCCTGGAGGGCGGCCAGCCCGGCCTCCCCGCCCAGCACGATCAGCGAGGCCGCGAGCAGGCCCTCCGAGAGGCCCCAGAACACCCGCTGCCGGACCGGGCCGGCCTCACCGTCGCCCGAGCAGAGCATGTCGACCACCAGCGACGCGGAGTCCGAGGACGTCGCGAAGAACAGCGCCACGACCACGACGGCGATGCCCGAGACGAGGGTGGCGGCCGGGAACTGGTCGAAGAACGCGAACATCGCCAGCGGGACGCTGTCGGCCACGGCCGCGGAGATGGGGCCACCGCTCCCGCCGATGCCGTCGATCTCCATCGCCGACCAGCCGAAGACGACGAACCAGACGAGGGTGAACGCCGCCGGGGCCACCAGGACGCCGCCGACGAACTGGCGGATGGTGCGCCCGCGCGAGATCCGGGCGAGGAACACACCCATGAACGGGGCCCAGGTCACCGTCCACGCCCAGTAGAAGACCGTCCAGCCGGCCTGCCAGCCCCAGCCGCCCTCGTCGGTGAACTGGGCCATCGAGTCGTTCCAGAACGACAGCGGGACGATGTCGCCCGCGTAGATCCCGATGCTCTCGATGAGCTGGCGCAGCAGGAAGACCGTGTCGCCGGCGATCAGGACGAACAGCATCAGGCCGACGGCCATCAGGATGTTGAGGTTGGACAGCCGGCGGACGCCCTTGTCGAGCCCCGCCACGATCGACGCGGTCGCCACGGCGGTCAGCGTCGTGATGATCAGGACCTTCGGCCACACCGCGTCGGGCACGCCGGTCAGCGCGGTCAGCCCGGCGTTGATCTGCGAGGTCCCCAGACCCAGGGAGACCGCCACCCCGAACAGGGTCCCGAGGACGGCGAAGACGTCGATGGTCTTGCCGATCGGGCCGTGGATCTTCTCCTTGAGGAACGGGTAGAAGACCGACGAGACGCGCATCGGCAGGTCGTAGCGGTAGATGAAGTAGCCGAACGCCAGGCCGGGCAGGGTGAAGATCGCCCAGGTGTGCAGGCCCAGGTGGTAGAGCGAGATGCCCATCGCGTCCTGCGAGGCCTCCACGCTGTAGGGCTCCACACCGGCGAACGGCGGCGAGGCGAAGTGCGAGATCGGCTCGGCGACACCCCAGAACATCAGCACGGTGCCGATCCCACCGGCGAACAGCATCGCGAACCACGACAGGTTCGAGTACGCCGGGCGGTCACCGTCCTTCCCGAGCCGCAGGTTGCCGTACCTGCTCGTCGCGACCCAGATGAGGAAGACCAGCCAGCTGGTGACACCCAGGATGAAGAACCACCCGAGGTTCGTCGTGATCCACTCCCGGCCCGCGCCGAACGCGTCACCGATCGGCTGCTGGAACGACAGCAGCAGGACGAGGAACACGACCATCAGGCCGGCGGACCAGAAGAAGATGTGGGGATCGGTCCGCAGACCGAGGCGTCGGGCGAGTCTGTCCACGGGTCGCGCTCCCTTCCGTACGATCAGGTCAAGCGGTCGTGCCGGAATCCACGGCCACCGGTCGGCCCGCGACCACCGCGACCCGGCGGAGGCGGACGGCCGCCGGGTCGGTCGCACGGGTGAGCCTCGCGTCGACGACGGAGGCGGGCAGGGCCCTGCTGCTGGCCGGGGTGATGACGTGGGCGTAGTAGCGGAACAGCACGTCCTCCTCCTCGGCTGCGAGGTGACCGGAGGGGGCGACGGGTGCGCCCTCCACGGCCCGCCGGATCACCGCGAGCACCAGCCGGTGCCCCGGGTACAGCCAGGAACGGGCGAGCGGCGCGAGCCGTTCGGTCCCGTCCGCTTCGACGACGATCGAGACCCACGCCGGACGGTCGACGTCGTCGACGTAGACCGCGGCGACCGGCCCGATCGTCTGGCCGTCCCCGGAGTAGGCGGTCGCCAGGAGGAGGCGGTCGAGCTGGTCATCGGAATGCACCGTCCGAATGTAGGCACCGGGCTCGACGGACGCCCGCTGCGTGGCGGATCGTCAGCTCGTCGTCAGGTTGGCGCGCACCCCGCGTCGGCAGGGCTCGTCGACGGTGGTGCGGTCGACGGTGGTGCGGTCGACGGTGGTCCGGTCGACGGTGGCACGTCCGGGACCGGCATCGGCGTCGTGGAGGGCGGCGGGCACGGAGCGGAGGGGTCGTCCGGCCGCTCGACCACCGTCGGCGCCGGTTGCGGCGGGACGGTGGAGAACGGTTCCAGCGGCCGGGGGGCGTCGTCCACGCCCACCCCGCACCCGGATCCGACCGCGGCCATGACCACAGCAGCCAGGACGAGCCGGTAGCGGGTCATCCCGGCGCCTCCGGCAGCTCGACGACGAAGCGCGCTCCCCCACCCGGCCGGTCCTCGACCCACACCGCACCGTCGTGGTACCGGACGTGCTGGGCCACCAGCGCCAGCCCCAGGCCGCTGCCCCCGTCGCCGCCCCGGCGCCCGGACTCGGCACCACGCGCGAACCGCTCGAACACCACCTCGCGGTACTGCTCGGCCACCCCCGGCCCGGCGTCGTCCACCTCGACGCGGGCGCGGCCGCCGCGGCGCAGCACCGCCACGCGCACCGGGCCACCGCCGTAGCGGTCGGCGTTGTCCAACAGGTTGGCCACCACCCGGTCGAGCCGGCGCCGGTCCCCCTGCACGATCGGCGCGGGATCGGCAGCCTCGACGACCGGCCGCCGCGTGGGCGAGCGGACCCCGACGACGTGGCCGACGAGGTCGACGAGGTCGACGGACTCGCTGGGGCCGTCGTCACGGTCACCGGAGATCTCCAGCAGGTCCACGACCATGCGCTGGAACCGTCCGGTCTCCCCGAGCAGCAGGTCCAGCGCCCGACCCGCGACGCCGGAGATCTCGGCACGGCGACGCACGAGCACCTCCGCCGCGTTCGCCATCGTGGTCAGCGGGGAGCGCAGCTCGTGGCTGACGTCGGCGGCGAAGCGGGCGTCGCGGCGCACCCGGTTCTCCAGCGCCTCGGCGGTCCGGTTGAACGTGACGGCGAGCGGCGCGAGATCGGGGTCGCCCTGCTCGGGCAGGCGGGCAGTGACGTCGCCACCGGCGACGCGCGACGCGGCGGCGGTCAGCTCGGTCAGCGGTCGCAGGGCCCGCCTGCTGGCCCACGCCCCCAGTGCGACCCCGAGCAGCGCGCTCAGGGCGACGCCCGCGGCCAGCACCGTGCTGATGAAGCGGAACACGCGGTCGAGCTGCGAGAGCGGGAACAGCTCGACGTAGGCGGTGCCCGCCGAGCTGACGGGATGGGTGACGGCGAGCACCGGGACCCGGTCCACCACCAGGCGCTGCCGGGCAGGCGTCCCCTGCCGCGCGAGCTCGCGCAGGTCGGACGGCAGCTGCGCGGGATCCACCTGCCGTCCGCTGGTGATCCACCCCTCCGGGCGCCGCAGCAGCACCGTCGACTCCGAGTCGGTGCTCAACCCCGTCAGCAGGTCGCCGAGGCCCTCCGACCCGGACCGCAGCGAGGCGTCCACCAGACGGACGTTGAGCTCGGCCTGCAGGGTCGCGCTGGTCTCGCGCTGGCGCAGCATGTACTCCGACGCGAGGTTCCAGGTGACGGTGGCGAACACTCCCGTGAACAGCAGGGCCCCGAGGCCGAACGCCAGGGCCACGCGCCAGCGCAGGGACAGGTGCACCGGCAGACGGTTCACCCGGGCGGGCCGGACTTGTACCCGCTACCGCGGACGGTCAGCACGCACGTCGGGGAATCGGGGTCGTGCTCGATCTTGCGCCGCAGTCGCCGGATGTGGACGTCGAGCAGGCGGGTGTCGCCGAAGTAGTCGTAGCCCCACACCCTCCGCAGCAGCTCCTCCCGCGTCACGACCCGGCCGCCGGCCTCGGCGAGCTCGAGCAGGAGCCCGAACTCGGTGCGGGTCAGGTGCACCTCCTCGCCGCACCGCCGGACCGTCTCCTCCTCCGGGGAGACCTCCACATCGCCGATGCGCAGCACACGGGGCCCTTCCGGCCCGGGCTGGCGCCGGCGCAGCAGCGAGCGGATCCGCGCGGCCAGCTCGCTGGCCACCAGCGGCTTGGTGACGTAGTCGTCGGCGCCGGCCTCGAGGCCGGCGATCACGTCGGTGGTGTCGGTCCGAGCGGAGACGATGATGATCGGGAGGTCACCGCGCGACCGCAGCAGCCGGCACACCTCGAGCCCGTCGACCCCGGGCAGCATGAGGTCGAGCAGCACCACGTCGACGTCCGTCGTGCCGATCAGGCGCAGCGCCTCCTCGCCCGAGGCCGCCTCCACGACCTCGCAGCCCTCGTCGGCGAGGGCGAGGCCGAGCGCCTGCCGGATGCGCTCGTCGTCCTCGACCAGCAGCAGCCTCGCGTCCATCGTGCCCATCCTCCACGACGCGCCCGCCCTCGACGGCGGACCGTCGAGGCGCCCGTGCCCGGGGCTCACGACGACGCGCCGTCGTGGCGCTGCCACAACCGTTGCGCGGCCAACCGGTGCATCAGCTCCTCGAGCGCACCGTCGGGAACCTGACCGCTCAGCTCCCGCTCGGCCACCCCGACCTCGTGCCGGACGACCGCGCGCGGGAGCAGTGCGGCGAACTCCTGGTCGAGCAGACCGGCGACCCGGTCGGCACAGCCGTGCGGATCCAGACCCACTGGCATCAGTCGCTCCTCTCCTCCGGCTCGATAGTGGCGCACCGGGCACCCGTCGCGGCGAGCCCGGGCCGCGCGGAGCCCTTCCGCAAGCAGATCGTCAGCTCGACCACGGCCGGGACTGCCACGTCCACGCTGTCACGACCGCGCGGTTCACCGGCTGTCGGCGGCGGGATCGCGCGGCACGTCGGGGGTGTCGACCGGGACGTCGAGGACCACGTCACCCGCTCGCGCGAAGCCGAGGACGACCGGATGAGCCCCGACCGGATCGGTGCGCGCAGTCCCGTCAACGCCAGCAGGCGCGTCGTCCTCGTCACCCGCGATGGACGGGACGAAGCGGAACTCCACGTCCAGCACGGAGATCGGGCCGACCTGCCCGACGGCCCCGCCGGCGTGGGTGAGCTGCGTGCTCGTCGCCGCCTCCTGCCCTGCCCCGCACCCTGTCGCGAGCAGCACGAGGACCGCTGCCAGCACGGCGTGGCGGCACGGAGGGTCGATGACCGTCGGGACGGCTGCCGGTTCACGATGGGGGCCCCCTGCGGACGACCGCTGACGGCTGCGGATACCCCCGGCCCGGCCTCGAGGACACGCTGCCGGCCTTGCGATCGGCTGACGACGCCGAGGCCCTCGTCCGCTCCCGCCACGCGAGCCCCGGTCATCGGGTGCGTGCCCGCCTGACGAACGACTGACGATGTCCCGCACCGTCTGGTCGGCACGCGGTCCGCTCGACTAGAACTGGTCCCAGCGGCCGGCGGGCCGGTGACGAGGACCCGGGCACCGGGTGACCGACGTGCGAGGCGACTGGGGAGCTCCCTCGCGGATCGGACACCACTCACCCGGCCACCGGCGGGAAGTCACCACGGTCCGCCGGCCGCTCAAGTCTCCTGTGGGGCACCGCCGAGCACACGCTCGCCCCGACGGAGCCCGGCCACGATCTCCGTTCTCCTGCCGTGCATGTGCCATGAGAGCGATCGCGAAGTGCGTCTCCGCAGCTCGGATCGGCCAGACCTGGAAAGAGCTTCTCGACGCCTGCCGACGTCTCGCGCTGTTCTTCAAGATCATGCGCCAAGACGTGCCATGTGATCTTGGCCAGAGGTTCGGTCCGCAACCGGTCGAGGTGCGCGCCGACGATGGAAGACGCCCCCACCTGCTCAGCGCATGACACGATACGCGGCAGAGACGGAGGCAGCCCATGACCACAACCCCGCAGCAGCCCGACGGATGGCCGGCCGACGACTTCATCTCCACCGAGGAGCTCGTCCGACGCCAGGGGGTCCGGCCCCTCACGTCCGTGACCGACCTGGCGGCCGACGTCGATCCGTTCGAGTCCGACGAGGAGTTCGGCGAGTTCCTCGCCGATCTCTACGCCTCCCGGCGCACCGACAGCGCGTGAGCCTCGTCGTCCTCGACACCGACGTCGCCTCCGCTCTCCTGCGTCGTCGAGCCCCGGAGGGCCTGTCCCTCCGGCTTGCCGGGCAGATCCCGGCCATCACCTTCGTCACCCTCGGCGAGCTGACGAAGTGGACGCTCGTCCGGCGCTGGGGCCCGCGCAGCCTGGCCACGATGCAGACCTTCCTGGCCGGGCTCGTGGTCCTGCCCTACGACCACCGTGTCGCCACCCGCTGGGGCGAGCTCCAGGCCTTCGCTCAGCTGCGCGGGCGACCGAGGCCTGCCAACGACACGTGGATCGCCGCCTGCTGCCTCATACGCGGGCTGCCGCTGGCCACGTTCAACATCAAGGACTTCGCCGACTACGAGCAGCACGAAGGGCTCGACCTCATCCGCGAGTAGTTCGTCGTTCCGCATGCACGCTCGCGCTGACTCCGGTCAGGTCGAAGGAGCCCGAGGAACGCCCCCGTTCCGCATCGACCACGCTCAGGCCACGTCAAGAAGAGTCTCTTCCGACTCGCTGCTCTGCCCTTGTCGCTGCAGGAGTTACTGCTTCGTTGGGCGGAACACGGGCGTCGTGGGCGCGCGGACTCCAACCCGCTGTGCCGGGATCGCCACCGGACCGGCTTCCCGCAGTGGCTTCGCCTGCTCGACTCGGAGCTCCCTTGGTAGCGGCTGCGAGTGTCGCGCCAGCTCATCCTGCTCCCCCGCTGGGAACCCTTCTTCCGCCCGCCCATGACCCCGCCTCGCACCGCACCGTGCCACTTCCCAGGTCGTCGTGGACGCCCTGCGCCCCCACCTCGAGCGGTGGCCCGACTCCGAGGACCGCACCCGCGCCGCCATCGACGCCGTCCTCCGCCCGCCGCACACGCCCCAGCGGACCACTTCCCGACCGGCGGCCACGCCACGGACCACCGCTCGACCACACCGCAGCCACGGTGGCCCGACCCTCGGGTGAGCCCGTACCGATGCTTCCCACATCGCGACGGCCCGGGTCACGTCCCCGCTGGTGGTGTAACTCCCGGCCCGTTCGGCGTGCCTGAGCATGTTGGAGGGGCCACCGCGTGAGTCTCTGCGTGAACCGACCAAGGATCTCGTAGAGAGGTGCCACGCGATGGCCCTGGACCAGTCTGCCCTGCTCGAAGTCCTCGATGCACTCAAGGCCGCCGATGTCGGTGATCGTGTCCGCCAGGCTGCGGAGACGGTTTATCAGGCGTTGATCGAGGCCGAGCTCACCGACGCGATCGGCGCCGGCCGCCACGAGCGTTCCGCGGAACGCAGCAACCAGCGCAACGGGCACCGCACCCGCATGTTGTCGACGACGGCTGGGGATCTGGAGCTGAAGATCCCGAAGCTGCGCACCGGCTCGTTCTTCCCGTCGCTGCTTGAGCGGCGCCGCCGGGTCGATCAGGCGTTGTTCGCGGTGGTGATGGAGGCCTACCTGCACGGCGTGTCCACTCGCAAGGTCGATGACCTGGTCAAGGCGCTCGGCGCCGACACCGGAATCTCCAAGTCCGAGGTCAGCAGGATCTGCGCCGATCTCGACGTCGAGGTCGGCACGTTCCGCGACCGCAGCCTGGCCGAGCAGCAGTTCCCCTACGTCTTCCTCGACGCCACCTACTGCAAGGCCCGGGTCAACCACCGGGTGGTGTCCCAGGCGGTCGTCATCGCCACCGGCGTCCGGGCCGATGGCTGGCGTGAGGTCCTCGGGTTCGCCGTCGGCGACAGCGAGGACGGCGCGTTCTGGACCGCGTTCCTGCGCTCGCTCAAGGCCCGCGGCCTGGGCGGGGTGCAGCTGGTCATCTCTGATGCCCACACCGGGCTCAAGCAGGCCATCTCCGCGGTCCTGATCGGCGCAGCGTGGCAAAGGTGTCGGGTGCATTTCCTGCGCAACGTCCTGGGGACGGTCCCCAAGGGCTCCGCGGAGATGGTGGCCGCGGCGATCCGCACGATCTTCGCTCAACCCGACGCCGGCCATGTCCGCGAGCAGCTCGGAGTGATCGCCGGGATGCTCGGCCGGCAATCGGTCAAGGTCGAGACGATGCTGCGTGACGCCACCGAGGACCTCCTCGCGTTCACCTCGTTCCCGGCCGCGCACTGGAAGAAGATCTGGTCGACCAACCCGCTCGAGCGCCTGAACAAGGAGGTCAAACGCCGCACGGACGTGGTCGGGGTGTTCCCCAACCCCGAAGCCCTGCTCCGGCTGGCCGGCGCGGTCCTGGTCGAGGCCCACGACGAGTGGCAGGCCACCGACCGCCGCTACCTCTCCGAGGCCACCATGGCCCTACTCACCGCCCCCACAACCCAAGAGGGGCTGGCCACCCCGGAACTGATGACGGCATGATCTGAACCGCAGAGACCCCACGGACCGAGTTACACCACCCGGCGGGACGTGACCACAGCCCGCGGGCGATGGATCATGCGTCGAATCGTCCACAGTGGATGAAAGTCCAGCGAGATGGACCATGTTCGACCAAGATCTTCAATTCTCGTGCCATGTGTATGCCATGCGAGCGATCTTGAACTGCGTCTCCGCAGGTCAGATCGGTGAAGTGGGACGAGCTGGCCTGTAAGCCGGATCCTGTGCCCTCCACCCCTCGCGGGGCGGCGGGCGGCGACCATCCATCTAGGCCCGCCGTCACCGACGGGCTCGTGCGACCTACCCGCAGACTCGGACGGGCCGCCCTCGAACGCCTGCGCAGGTCCCGCCGGAGCGGGGCCCTCTTGGTCTTGCTCCGGGTGGGGTTTACCGAGCCACCCCGGTCACCCGGGGTGCTGGTGGTCTCTTACACCACCGTTTCACCCTTACCGCCGGGTCGCCCCGGAGGCGGTCTGTTCTCTGTGGCACTGTCCCGCGGGTCGCCCCGGGTTGCCGTTGACAACCACCCTGCCCTGCGGAGTCCGGACTTTCCTCGGCGACGATCCCGGAGGATCGCCGACGCGGCCGCCCGGCCAGCTCGTCCGCGCGCCCAGTGTAGGGACGCAGTGGCGGGGACGAAGCGAGCGGGTCCGCTCACGGCGCGTGTTCGGATGTTCGACGCCCGACCTGCGCGGTCACCTGTCGTCGTCACGGACGCCGTCGCCGACACGGCCTCGGAGTGGTCGATCGGCTGACCGGGTCACGCACCCGGCCCGTACGGGGTGCCGCAGCGCCAGCAGCGCTCCCCGTCGTCACCCTCGGACGGCATCGCCCCGCACTCCGGGCACAGCCGGTGCAGCCAGCAGACCGGGTCGCCGGGCCCGTCGTCGGCATCGGTGCCGTGGGCAGGGTCGTCGGCAGCGGCGTCGGCCATCAGAAGTGCGTCGTCAGGTCGCGCAGCGAGGCGACGGTGAGCACGGCCGGGTCGTCGACCTCGGCCTCCTCGTGCGCCCACGTGTGCGGGTGCGGCACGAACACCGCGTTCAGCCCCGCGGCGCGGGCGGGGAGGATGTCCGAGCGCGGGGAGTTGCCGATCATCCACGTCGCCGACGGTTCCAGCGCCAGCTCCGCGACGAGCGAGGAGTAGGTCGCCACGTCCTTGCGCGCCACGACGTGCGCGCTGGTGAAGTGGTGCGCGAGCCCGGAGAGCTCGACCTTCGCCAGCTGCTCGGTGGGGTCGCCCTTGGTCATCAGCCGCAGGTCGTGGCGGGTGCCCAGCTCGGTCAGGACATCGGCGACGCCGGGCAGCAGCTCCAGCTCCCGCTGCTGCAGCAGTGCGGCGGCCAGCGCGCCGATCTCGAGGCGCTCGACCTCGGAGACCTGGCGCCCGCGCACGTGCGTGACGCACTCGTGCAGCGACCGCAGGAACACCGCGCTGCCGTAGCCGTGCAGCCTGATGTTGACGGTCTCGATCTCCTCGCGCACCCGGCGGGCGTGGGCCTCGTCGGGGTGGGCGAGCCAGGCGAAGAAGTCCTCCACCACGCGCTCGAACAGGACGTTGTTCTCCCAGAGCGTGTCGTCGGCGTCGAAGATGAGGGTGCTCGGCACGCCCCGACGGTATCCGCTGAGCGGGTCGTCGCGCCGCGGAATACGGTCACGCGGTGATCGACGTGTCGTCGCCGGGTGCAGTGGCCTTCCTGCTCGTGGCCGGGCTGCTGGCGGGCGCGGTCAACGCCGTCGCGGGCGGCGGGTCGCTGCTGGTGTTCCCCGCGCTGCTGGCCGTCGGGTTCCCGCCGCTGGCCGCGAACGTCACCAACTCGGTGGCGCAGTGGCCGGGCTACCTCGGGATCGTCGCGGGCGCCCGCAAGGACCTGCGCGGGCAGGGCAGGCGGATCGCGCTGACCTCCGCCGTCGCGGCGGTCGGGGCGGGCATCGGGTGCGTGCTGCTGCTCGTGCTGCCCGCCTCGGTGTTCGACGCGGTCGTGCCGGTGCTGGTGCTGCTGGCCAGCGCGGTGATGGCGCTGGGCCCGTGGATCAAGCGCCGCATCGGCACGCCCGACGCCGGCGCGCCCGACCGCAACGCCGGCCTGCTCACCGCGGTCTTCCTCGCCGCCATCTACGGCGGCTACTTCGGCGGCGCGCTGGGCGTCATCCTCATCGCGACGCTCTCGCTGTGCGTCGGCGACCACCTGCGCCGCGTCAACGCGCTCAAGGGCCTGCTGTCGCTGGTGGTCGCCACGGTGACGGTCGCGGTCTTCGCGTTCGGCGCGCCCGTCGACTGGCTGGCGGTGGCGCTGCTCGCCCCCACCACGCTGATCGGCGGCTTCCTCGGCGCCCGCGTGGCGCAGCGGCTGCCGGAGAACGTGCTGCGGTGGGCGGTCGTCCTGCTCGGGCTCGGCGTCGGGATCGCGCTGCTCGTGACCTGAGCGGTGGTCAGACGAGCTGCAGCCCCGCCCACAGCGCCACGACGGCCGCCACCAGCCCCATCGGCACCGTCAGCAGGCCCAGGCCGGTGAACTCCCGCACCGCCGGCGCGGCCTCCGTACCCGCGAGCACGCGCCGCCACAGCAGGGTGGCCAGCGAGCCGACGTAGGTGAGGTTCGGGCCGATGTTGACCCCGATCAGCACGGCCAGCACCAGGCCGGGCGCCGGGGCGTCGCCCAGCACGGAGAGCAGCACGAGCGTCGCCGGGATGTTGTTGACGACGTTGGCCAGCACCGCGGCCAGCGCGGCCAGGCCCAGCAGCCCCGGGAGCGACGACCCCGACGACGAGGACGGGACGACGGCGGCCAGCGCCGCGCCGAGCCCGTTGGCCGTGACCGCCTCGACGACGACGCCGAGCGCGAGCACGAACAGGCAGAACAGCGGGTCGGCCGCGCGCAGCAGCGCCGGCGGCCGGGCCCGGCGGGCGAGCAGGACGCGCGCCCCGAGCACGAGCGCCCCGGCCGCGGCGACCCACACCGGCTCGATCCCCGACAGCGACGACAGCCCGAACCCGGCCAGCGTCGCGGCCAGCACGGCGAGCGCGAACCGGGGCGCGGCGAGGTCGGGCGCGGCGAGGTCGGGCGCGGCGAGGTCGGGCGCGGCGAGGTCGGGCGCGGCGAGGTCGGGCGCGGGCGCCGCGGCGGGCGCCGTCGCGGCCAGGTCGGCGCGGAACCACCACCGCAGCGCCGCGTACTCCACGGCGATCACGACCAGCCAGGGCGCCGCCATGAGCGTGGCGAAGGACAGGAACGTCAGCCCGGACGCCGCGAACGCCAGCAGGTTCGTCAGGTTCGACACCGGCAGCACCAGCGACGCCGAGTTGGCGAGGTGCGTGCACGCGTAGACGTGCGGGCGGGCGCGGACCGCGAGCAGCCGCGACGTCGCGAGCACGACGGGCGTCAGCAGGACGACGGTGGCGTCCAGGCTCAGCACCGCCGTCGTCACCGAGGCGGCGGCGAACGTCAGCCCGAGCAGCCGGGGCGCGCTCCCCCGCCCGGCGGCGGCCATCCGCGCGCCGAGCCAGGCGAACACTCCCTCGACCCCGGCGAGGTGGCCGAGCAGCAGGATCGCGGCCAGGAAGGCGACGGTCGGGCCGAGCTCGACGACCTCCTCCCCCGCCGCGCCCGGCGACACCAGGCCGAGCAGCAGCGCGAGACCGGCGGCCGGGACGGCGACCACCGCCTCGGGCAGGCCCCGCGGTGAGGCCAGCGCGAACGCCAGCACCACGACGAGCAGGACGAGGGCGAGCGCCCCGTCGATCATGCTTCGCGGAGCAGGGAGTGCTGCTCAGGCGACGGCGTCGGCCCGGCTCCCGCCGTCCTCGTGGACCTCCAGCAGGTGGAAGTCCTCCAGGTCGAGCACGAACCCGCGGATCTTCGTGCCGGGCATCAGGAACGGGTCGCGGCGCAGCAGCGCCATGTCGCGGCGGACGCTGACCACCGGGTCGCGGAACGCGTGCGTGCGCCACGGCGGGCGCATCCCGGTCTCCTCGGCGAGCTCCTCGGTGAAGTCGTCCTCGGTGAACGTCGTGAGGCCGCAGCCGGCGTGCTGGACGAGCAGGACGTCGCGGGTCTGCAGCTTGCGCTGGCTGATCGTCAGCGAGCGGATGACGTCGTCGGTGACGACGCCGCCCGCGTTGCGCAGGACGTGCACCTCACCCAGCTTCATGCCGAACAGCGCGAACACGTCGATGCGGGAGTCCATGCACGTCAGCAGCGCAGTGTGGAGCGCGGGCGGTACCGGGAGCCCCTCGGCGTTGCTCGCGGCGAGACGACCGCCGCCCGCCTCGTAGCGCGCCAGCAGATCCTCGATGGCCATCGCCCGTACCCCTCTCGTTCCGTCGACAGGCAGACGATAGGCCGAACGGGGCGTCGCGTCCCCCGAGCGTGCGCGGAACCACCCCGTGATCAGCCTGCCGGGTGGTGGCTCGTGTCGTTGACCAGCCGCACGCTGGTGCCACCGTCGGGGTAGTAGGCCACCTCGGACAGGCTCGCGAGGTCGAGGTGCATCCGGTAGAGGATCTCCGGGCCGGCGCCCAGGGCGTCGCGCAGCAGCATCTTGATCGGCGTCACGTGGCTGACGACGACGACCGTGCCGCCCCCGTGGGCGGCCAGGATCGCGTCGCGCTCGGCCGCGATCCGCTCCGACACCTGCGCGAAGCTCTCCCCGCCGGGCGGGGCGACGTCCTGGCTGCCCAGCCACAGCGCGTGCAGCTCGGGGTCGCGCTCCTTGGCCTCGCCGAACGTCAGCCCCTCCCAGGAGCCGAAGTCGGTCTCGATGAGCCCCTCGCGGACCTCCAGCGGCGCGTTCGTGGCCTCCGCGACCGTGGCCGCGGTCTGGCGCGCGCGGCGCAGCGGCGAGCTGACGATGGCGGTGATCTCCGAGCCGAACCGACCCAGCCGCACCGCCGCGCCCGCGGCCTGGGCGTGGCCGAGCGCGGTGAGCTCGGGGTCGCCGTGGCCGGAGTAGCGGCGCCCGACCGACAGCTCGGTCTGGCCGTGGCGCAGCAGCAGCAGGCGTGTCGGCTCGCCGGTCTGGCCGGTCCAGGACGTGGACGCCGGCGCGGTCACAGCCCCGACTCCGGCGTGCGGACGAGGATCACGCCGCACTCCTCGCAGTGCACGATCTCGTCCGGCGGGGCGGCCTTGAGCGCGGAGATCGCGGTGCGGTCGAGGTCGAGCCGGCACGCCTGGCAGCGGCGGGCCAGCAGCAGCGCGGCGCCGGTGCCCTGCTGGGCGCGGCGGCGCTCGTAGGCGGCGAGCAGCTCCTCGGGCAGCGTGGCGACGACCTCCTCGCGGGCACGGCGGCGGCCGGCCTCGGCGGTGCCGATGTCGAGCAGGGCCTCGTCGCGGCGCTCCAGGATGGCCGCGATCTCCTTCTCGGCCGCCTCCAGCGTGGCGCGCGCGTGGCCGAGGTGGCCCTCCAGCGCCTCGCGCTGCTCCATGATCTCGAGCTGCTCGTCCTCCAGCACCGACTGCCTGCGGGCCAGGGTCTCCAGCTCGTGCTGCAGCTCGGTGGCCTGCTTCGCGCCGATGCCGGTGCCGGCGAGGAGCTGGTTGTCGCGCGCGGTCCGCGTGCGGACGCCCTCGACGTCGCGCTCGATGCGGCGGATGTCGCGGTCGAGGTCGCCCGCGTTCGTCTCCGCCTCCACGACGGCGTCCTTGGCCGCGCGCACCGCGGCCTCGGCCGCCGTCAGCTGCGCGTGCTCGGGCAGCGAGGTGCGGCGGTGGTTCAGGCGCGTGAGCTCGGTGTCGACCCCCGCGAGGTCGAGCAACCGCCGCTGTACGGCCGGTTCGGCTCTCATGTCTCTCCTCCTGCTACCGCGACGGTCCACGGATCCGTGCGCCGCCGCGAGACGCGGACGTCGACGTTACCGCCCGTGGCCGCGCGGACCACGTCGGCCGCCTGCGCGCACCACGGCCACTCCGACGCCCAGTGGGCGACGTCGACGAGCGCGGGCGAGCCGGGCAGCAGCCCGTGCTCCGACGCCGGGTGGTGGCGCAGGTCGGCGGTGACGTAGACGTCGACGCCGGCCGCGATCGCCGCCCCCAGAGCCGAGTCGCCCGCACCGCCGCAGACGGCGACGCGCTCGACGGTCCGGTCGGGGTCACCCGCGGCCCGCACCCCCCAGGCCGTCGACGGCAGCGCGGCGGCGACGCGGGCGGTGAACGCGCGCAGCGACTCGGGTTCCGCCAGCGCGCCGACCCGGCCCAGCCCGAGCGCCGAGGGCAGCTCGGCCAGCTCCAGCAGGTCGAACGCGGGCTCCTCGTAGGGGTGCGAGGCGCGCAGCGCGGCGACGACGGCCCGGCGCTTCTCCCGCGGCAGCACCATCTCCAGGCGCGTCTCCGCGACCCGCTCCAGGCGCCCGACCGTGCCGATCGCCGGGTGCGCGCCGTCGAGCGGCTTGAACTGGCCGGTGCCGGCGGAGGCGAAGGAGCAGTGGCTGTAGGCGCCGATGTTGCCCGCGCCCGCGGCCGAGAGGGCCTCGTGCACCGCGGTGATCGCCGGGCCCACCGGGATGAACGTGACGATCTTGTCGAGCGGCGGGAACGGAGCGCCGACCAGCGGCCCCTCGACGGTCACGCCGAGCGCGGCGGCCAGGGCGTCGGAGACCCCGGGGGCGGCGGAGTCGGCGTTGGTGTGCGCGGTGAACAGCGCGGTGCCCCCGCGCACGAGCCGGTGCACCAACCGGCCCTTGGGGGTGTCGGCGCCGACCCCGTGCACCCCCTTGAGCAGCAGGGGATGGTGGGTGACGAGGAGCTGCGCGCCGATCTCGGCGGCCTCGTCGACGGTCTCGGGCACGGGGTCGACGGCCACGAGCACGGTGTCGACCGGCTCGTCGGGGTCGCCGCAGACGAGGCCGACGGCGTCCCAGTCGGCGGCGAGGCGGGGCGGGTAGGCCGTCTCGAGGGCGGTGATGAGGTCGCGGAGGGTGGTGGTCATGCCCGCGCTCCCTGGTTCAGGAAAGCCACGTTCAGGTCCTCGGAGGGCAGCAACGTGGCTTTCCTGGCCGCGGGCTCGGCCAGGGCCGCCCCCAACGCGTCCACCAGCCGCCCCACCGCCTCCGCCGGCCGCACCGCCACCCGGACGTGGTCGGGTCCCAGGCCCGGGAACGTGTCGCCGCGGCGCACCGCGATGCCCGCCTCCCGCAGGTCGGCCCGCACCCGATCCCCGCGGCCGTCGGGCAGCCGGAGCAGCAGGTAGGGCGCGCGGCCGGGCAGGACCGCCACCCCCGGGACGGCGGCCAGCGCGGCGGCCTGCTCCGCCCGCAGCCGGGCCAGCTCGACGGCGGCCTCCCGTGCCTGCGCGACGGCCGCCGGCTCGCAGCACGCGATCACGGCCTCCAGCGCCGGGGTCGAGACCGGCCACGGCGGGCGCGAGCGGGCGAGGCGGGCCAGCAGGTCGGGGTGCCCGAGCGCGTAGCCCGCGCGCAGCCCCGCGAGCGCCCAGGTCTTGGTGAGGCTGCGGAACACCAGCGCCCCCTGCTCCCCCGCCAGCGTCTCCGGCTCGCCGGGCACGGCGTCGGCGAAGGCCTCGTCGACCAGCACGACCCGGCCGGGTGCGGCGAGCGCGCGCAGGTCGTCGGCGGGGTGCAGGACGCCGGTGGGGTTGGTCGGGTTGCCGACGACGACGAGGTCGGCGGCGGCGGGCACGGCGGCGGGGTGCAGGCGGTGGCCGTCGGCGGCGTCGGTGAGGACCTGCTCGACGGGCACGCCGGCGTCGCGCAGAGCGGCCTCGGGCTCGGTGAACCCGGGGTGCACGACGGCGGCCAGGCGCGGGCGCAGGGCCGGGAGCAGCGCGAACCCCTCGGCGCTGCCCGCGAGTACCAGCACCTCCTCGGGGCGGCGGCCGTGCCGGGCCGCGACGGCCTCCCGCGCGGCGCGGTCGTGGGCCGCGCTCGGGTAGCGGCCGAGGTCGTCGAGCACTCCGACGATGCGGTCGCGCAGCCACCGCGGCGGGCCCGAGCCCTGCACGTTGACGGCGAAGTCCAGCAGCCCCGGCTCGGCGTCGACGTCGCCGTGGTGACGCAGCGCCTGGGGAAGATCCATGCCCCGCACCCTACGGTGGAGGGGTGCACGTGGTTTTCGTCTGTACCGAAACCGGGACTAGCCTCACTAGCCATGACGCGTCGCGCGGCCGTGTACTGCCGCATCAGCCAGGACCGGATCGGCGCCGGCCTCGGCGTTGACCGGCAGGAGCAGGACTGCCGTGCGCTCGTCGCCTCCCGCGGCTGGAGTGTCGCCGAGGTGTACGTCGACAACGACGCCTCCGCCTACTCGCGGCGGGCACGGCCCGGCTACGAGCGGATGCTCGCCGACATCGACGCCGGCCGCATCGACGCCGTCGTCGCCTGGCACGCCGACCGACTGCACCGCTCCCCCATCGAGCTCGAGCGCTACATCGACCTCACCCAGCATGCGCCCACCCACACGGTGCGGGCGGGCGAGCTCGACCTGTCGACGGCGTCGGGGCGGATGACGGCGCGCATCGTCGGTGCGGTCGCCCGCCATGAGTCGGAGCAGAAGGGTGAGCGGCTGCGCCGTCAGCGGCAGCAGGCCCAGGCCGACGGTCGCTGGCACGGCGGGCGCCGACCGTTCGGGTTCGAGCCCGACGGGCTGGCGCTGCTGCCGGGTGAGGCCGCGGAGATCGAGGCCGCTACCCGCGACATCCTCGCCGGGCACTCGGTGCGGTCGATCGTCCGACGCTGGAACGACGCCGGCCTGACCACCTCGACGGGCGCCCGCTGGGACGGGTCGAACCTGCGCCACGTCCTGCTCCGTCCGCGCAACGCCGGCCTCGTCGGGAACCGCGGCCGCATCGTCGGCCCGGCCCGGTGGCCTGCGATCGTCGAGCGCGACACCTGGGAGGCGCTCGTCGCGCTCCTGTCGGACCGGACACGGCTCACCCATCGTGGGACCAGCCTCAAGCTCGTCGGGTCGTTCCTGTACCGCTGCGAGTGCGGGGAACTGGTGCGTTCCGGAGGGCAGCGCGCCGATGGGCAGCCGAGGTACGCGTGCGCGGCGAACCACATGAGCCGAGTCGCCAAGCCGGTCGACGAGCTCGTGCTCGACGTCGTCGGACGTCGTCTGGCGCGCAACGCGGTGAACCTGCTGACACCGAGTGTCGACGTGCGCCCGTTGCGGATCAGGCTCGCGAACCTCCGCGCTCACGCGGACAAGATCGCGGCCGAGTTCGGCGACCCAGACTCGGGCATGACGGCCAGCCAGTTCCGGCTGTCCAACGGCCCGGTGCAGAGTGAGATCGCCGCGCTCGAGGCTCAGCTCGCTCGCCACTGGACGGGCTCGCCACTGGCCGGCATCGCGGATGCGGCGGATCCTCGCCGGACGTTCCTCGCCGCGGGGATCGACCAGCAGCGCCGCGTCATCGACAACCTGGTCGAGGTGACGCTGCTCCGGCAGCGCCCCGGGCGAGGAGCAGGCGGGGTGTACTTCGACCCTGCCTCGGTGCGCGTGGAGGATCGGCGGGGCGACATCTAGTTGCTGCGGGGCCGGGGTAGCGGCATGAAGATCGGCGCCCGCAGCGCGGTCTCGACGGTGTCGCGGTCGACTGCGAACCGGGCGGCCAGGTCTTGGATCTCCTGTTCGGTCCACTGTCGGTCGAGCTGGGCGAGAGCAGGCCCGGCAGGGACAAGCATTCGGGCGGTCTCCTTCTGTACCTGGTGTTCTTCGACCGCGGCCCGCTCGGTGGAGACGGGGCCGCGGGCCAGGTGGACCAGTTCGTGGGCGAGAGTGGATCGCCACTCGTTCGGGGTCAGGTCCGGGGCGATCGCGACGAGGGATTCACCGAAGACGGTGGCTCCCATCAGTCCTGGTCCGAGGTCCGTTTGTCGGAGGGTGACCTCCCCGTTCTTGTCGAGCGCACTCTTCAGTGCGGCCAGGAGACAGACGGCATCTTCGTGAAGTGCACAGCGGGGAGCCACGTCTAGAGTTTAAACTTTGATCACTGAATCGTTACCGCATTCGCTTAGCATCACTTACTTGGCTTACGCCGCGCAGCCCACTGCTCACCCTGCGTTGCCGCAGGCAGCGGCGGCGGCAGGTGCCGAACTTCGTTCGGCGGATCGATCACGCCAGCCGCGCCGGTACTGTTGCGCTCAAGTCTACGTGCGAGCTCGGCGAGCAGCTCGCGGTTGCCCAACGTGTGCGCGCCGGCGGCGGGGCGCTCAAGGACCTCGATGTCGAGATCGGCCGGCGTGAGGTAGCCGGCAGCGAGCATGCCGTCGACGACGGGCACCTGCAGTGCGACACAGACGGCGCGCACTGCGGCGGGCTCCGGCACCTCGCCCCTCCGGAGCCACTTCGAGATCTTCGGGCTGGTCACCGTGTCGTTCGACGCGCGTATGAGATCGACCTGTCGCCAGTTCCGCTGCCGAAGGTGATCGGACAACCACGAGGCCCAGCTGCTCTCCGGCACGAGGCGCAGCGTATCTGCGTACACGCAGCATGTCAGCCGCACGTGATCTTAACTATCCGCAGGTAGTGGCTCCAACGGGTGATGCGTGGGCGCAGCACCTGGCGAAAAGCGACACGCCGGACACGCCGGTTTCGTACACGAAGGAGTTGCGTTCACGCAGCCTCCTGCGCTAGCTTTCCTGCGTCAACGCAGTAGCTGCTTCTACGCAGAGAGAGCGCCCGTGAAGCCGACCATCCAGATCCGAGCCGACAACCTCGCGCTCGTCCGGGCCGCCGCCGGCCTGTCCTCCAACGCCGCCCTCGCCCAGGCCATGGGCGTCCACCCGACCACGGTGTCCCGCACCCTCAAGGGCGACGCAGCGCTCGGCGTCGACTTCATCGCCGCCCTGCTCAGCGCCTTCCCGCAGGTCGAGTTCGGTCAGCTGTTCTCCGTCGAGGTCCTCGAGCAGGCGCCCACCGCGGTGTCCGCATGACCACCGCCGCCGAGCGGGCCGCCGAACGCGACGCCGAACGTGCCGCCGCATACGAGGCCCACGTCGAGGCGCTCCTGGCTGCGATGCCGCCGCTGACCAACTCGCAGCGAGCCCGGGTCGTCGACCTCCTCGCGCCGATGCCCGTCGCCGTCGACAGCTCGACC
Organism: Pseudonocardia oceani; assembly: GCF_019263585.2. Taxonomy (GTDB): domain Bacteria; phylum Actinomycetota; class Actinomycetes; order Mycobacteriales; family Pseudonocardiaceae; genus Pseudonocardia; species Pseudonocardia oceani. The sequence continues at coordinate 5,384,242 of NZ_JADQDF010000001.1, read as the reverse complement.
CAGCACGACGACCTCCGCGCCGCGTCCTGACCCACCCACGTAGTAGGCGAGCCGACGCCGCCACGCGCCGACCCGCCCCGATCACAGAGGAACACACCCTCCATGACCAGCCTCATCGTCCACGACCACAGCCCGACCGGGGAACTCCCCACGATCACCGGTCAGCCCGCCGCGGTCACCGACGCCATCGCCCGAGGCCGCGCCGCCATCCCCGCCCGCCCGCGCGGCGGCTGGATCTCCGAGGACCGGCCGTCGGGCAGGCATCGCGCCGACCGCGCCGGGTCCGTCCACGTGTCCGCGATCGCCGGTGTCGACCTGCGCCGCCGCCCCCAGCGCGCCGGGAAGTCGCACGGCCTGCTCGACCAGCTCCTCGGTGGTGGGGCGTGAGTCGCGCCAACCGTCCGACCCGCGAGGAGGTCGCGGACGCGCTGGCCTCCGCCGACATCGCGGTCGGCCCGTCCATGCCGACCTTGGCCGCCGAGGTGCGCGCGCTGCGCAACGAGCTGGCGTTCGCGCGCAGCGCGAACGAGCACCAGGCCGCCACCATCGCCGAGCTGCGCGAGAACCTGCCTCGGCTACTCGCAGTCGAGGCCGCCGCGCGTCACCTGCTCGTCACGAACAGCCTCCCGGCGTACCACGCCCTCGACCGCGACGAGGCCCTCGAACGGCTCACCGCTGCGCTCAAGCCGAAGGAGCGTGCGTCGTGACCGACCTCGCCCTCCCCACCCACCCCCTCACCCCCGCCCAGCTCAACCCCAGCGGGATCGCCGACGCCCTCGACCGCGCCGCCCACCTCATCCACACGAACGGCCTCGCGACCGGCGAGTACTGGGAATGTCAGCTGTTCGCCACCCGATGGACCGAAGGCCGCGGCTGCGACGCCCTCGGCGCCATCGGTGTCGCCGTCGGGTACCGCGACCACCTCGACATCGACCGCGCCATCGTCGGCGAGGACGTCTACGACCCGAAGGCCCACGCCTACGCCACCACCGGGCCCCACCCCGTCCTCGCCGCGCTGATGGCGCATCTGGGGGTGCGGGACCCGCTCGACGTCATGAACTGGTCCGACAAGGCGCAGGACCGCGCCGTGGTCGAGGCGCTGCGGGCGTGCGCTGCCGGGCTGCGGATCCACGCAGCCGCGGCCGAGCAGGTTGGGCGGGTGGCGTCGTGAGCGTGTGGCTGGCCGTCTGGCGCTACCTCAACGAGCGCAACCCCCGCTGCGTGGTTCCCGCGCACCGCAGCCGCTGGTCCTGCGACTGCATCAACCCGTGCCCGTGACCGCCGCGACCCGTAACCCAGGTGACCACATGACCCGCGCAGCCACCTCCATCACCGCGGCCAACGGCGGCACCGCCGTCACCACCCTCGACCGCGTCCCCACCGAGGTGTGGCAGCACATCGAACTCGTCAGCCGCTTGCACGAGGTGCTCGCCCGTACCCGCAACGAGGCCACCCTCCCCGCCCTCCTCACCGTGGCCCACCCCCACCTCGCCTACGAACGTCGCCGCCCCCACACCGCCCCGCCCGTCATCGACCTCGCCCTGGTCCGGCAGCTGTCCCGGCTCCTCGGCGCCGCCCGCTGCCCCGACCTGCTCCTCGCCGTCCTCGACGAGCTCGCACCGCACCTGCACCTCCCCGGGTCGGCGACCACACCCGCGCCGCTACCGGACGGTGGGGCGCTGTCGGGGCGTGAGGTGCAGGTCCTCGCAGCCATGGCCCGAGGCCGCACCAACGCATCGATCGGGTCCGAACTGGGCCTGTCGGAGGACACCGTGAAAACCCACGCCCGACGCCTGTTCACCAAGCTCGGCGCCCGCGACCGCGCACACGCCGTCGCCCTCGGCTACCAGCACGACATCCTCGGCGGTGCCGCATGACCGCCCCCGTCAGCGACTTCGAGCAGCTCGCCCGGTTCCGCGACGAACGCAACCAGCTGCGCAACCGCATCGACGCCTTCGCCCGGCTCGTCGACGCCGCCGAACGTGGCGGGGCGATGGTCATGCGCATCGAGGACGTGCGCCGCGGCCTCAAGATCGGGGCACGGCGATGACCGCCCCCGGCTACGCCGAGTTCCTCGCCGCCAAGGCCCGCCGCGTCGAGCACGCCGGCCCCGACGTCGAAGCCGGCCAGATGCACCCGATGCTGCACGACTGGCAGGCCGAGCTCACCGCCTGGGCCGTCCGCACCGGGCGCGCCGCACTCTGGGAGGACACCGGGCTCGGCAAGACCGTCCAGCAGATCGAATGGGCACGCCACTCCGGCGACACCAGCCTCATCGTCGCCCCCCTCGCCGTCTGCCACCAAACCGCCCGCGAAGCGGCGAAGCTCGGCGTCGACGCCCGCTACACCCGCGACGGCGGCGCCCTCCCACCCGGCGTGTGGATCACCAACTACGAGCAGGTCTCCAAGTTCGACCCGGCCAGCATCGACGCCGTCGTCCTCGACGAGGCGTCGATCCTCAAGAACAGCGACGGCAAGACCCGCCGCCTGCTCACCGACCACTTCGCCGGTGTCCCCCGCCGCCTCGCCTGCACCGCCACACCCGCCCCGAACGAGCCCGAGGAGCTGTGCAGCCAGGCCGAGTTCCTCGGCCACGCCACCCGCGCCAACATGCTCGCCGCCTACTTCGTCCACGACGACCAGGGATGGCGGCTCAAGGGCCACGCCCGCGGCCCCATGTTCGCGTGGATGGCGTCCTGGGCCGTGGCGCTGCGCCGCCCGTCGGACCTCGGCTACCCCGACACCGGCTACGACCTGCCCGGCCTGGAGATCGTGCCCGAGCTGCTGCCCGTCGCGATCGAGGCCGAAGGCCAGCTGTTCCCCACCGACCTCGGTGGTGTCGGTGGTCGGGCGAAGGTGCGGCGCGACACCCTCGACGCCCGATGCGGCCGCGCAGTCGACCTCGTCGCCGCCGAACCCGATGAGCCGTGGCTGCTGTGGTGCGGCCTCAACGACGAGGCCGACGTCCTGACCCGCGCCATCCCGGGGGCGGTCAACGTCGGCGGGTCCATGTCCCCGGAGGAGAAGGCCGAGGCGCTCCTCGGGTTCGCCGACGGCCACATCAACGTCCTGGTCACGAAGCCGGCGATCGCGTCGCAGGGACTGAACTGGCAGCACTGCGCACGCATGGCGTTCGTCGGGCTGTCGGACTCGTACGAGCAGTACTACCAGGCGATCCGCCGCTGCTACCGCTACGGCCAGACCCGCGTCGTCCGCGCCCACATCGTGCTGTCGGAGCTGGAGTCGCAGATCGCCGCGAATGTCGCCCGCAAGGAGCGCGACGCCGCCGCCATGACCGGCGAGCTCGTCGCCGCGATGGCCGCCAACACCCACCACCGGAGGGCCGCATGAGCACCGACCTGTACCTCGAGGACGAAGCCCACGGCGACATGTGGTCGCTGCTGCTGGGCGACTCCTGCATCCGCCTCGCCGAGCTCGACACCGACTCGGTCGACCTGTCGGTGTGCTCCCCGCCGTTCGACTCCCTGTACACGTACTCGCCCAGCGCCCGGGATCTTGGCAACTCCGCGTCCCGCGGAGAGTTCCTCGACCACTACGGCTACGTCATCGCCGAGCAGCTGCGCGTCACGAAGCCCGGCCGGGTCGCCTGCGTGCACGTGCAGCAGGTCGCCACGAAGAAGGCCGTCGACGGGTACAGCGGCCTCACCGACTTCCGCGGCGACGTCATCCGCGCCTTCCAGCGCGCCGGGTGGCTGTTCCACGGCGAGGTCACGGTGTGGAAGGACCCGCAGGCCCAGTCGATCCGGACGAAGGCGCACGCGCTGGCGTTCCAGACGAAGAACCGGGACAGCGCCGGCACCCGCCCCGCCCTGGCCGACTACCTGCTGAAGTTCGTGAAGCCCGGCGACAACGCCGTCCCGATTCCGCACCACGCCACCCGCGGTGAGGTCACCAACGACGACTGGATCGAGTGGGCCTCCCCGATCTGGTTCGACCGCACCGACGGGGGCGACGTCGGCGGGGAGCAGCTGGCGCCGGTGTGGCTCGACATCAAGGAGACCCGCACCCTCAACGTCCGCGCCGGGCGGGAGCACGCCGACGAGCGGCACATCTGCCCGCTGCAGCTGGACTTCATCGAGCGCTGCATCCGGCTGTGGTCCAACCCCGGCGAGACGGTCCTGACCCCGTTCGCCGGGATCGGCTCCGAGGTGTTCGTCGCCCGGAAGCTGGGCCGGCGCGGTATCGGCGTCGAGCTGAAGCCCAGCTACTGGCGGACCGCAGTCGACAACCTGCGCCGTCTCGACACCGAGCTCGACACCCCGGCTCTGCTGGACCTCGACGGCGTGACGGCGGCTGCGTCGTGAGCATCTACTGCAGCTTCGGCCTGTTCGGCGACGACGGCGACGACTACCCCGCCCCGCTCATCTACCGCCAATCCCACGTCCTCCCCACCGTCGACGACCCCCGCGGCGGCACTCTCGATCTCGCCTACATCCCCGGGTTCATCACCCGGGACGGTCGCGACGTCGACGGCGAGCTCGACCCGGACTGCGAGAACGACGGCGTCTGGCCGTTCCTGCGGGTGTCGCTACGCGCCGAGCAAGGCCTCGCGATGGTCGAGGCCGGCGAACCGGAGGACACCGTCGTCCTCGACCGCGACCAGGTCGCCACCCTGCGCGACGAGCTCACCGACTGGCTCCTGCGCCACGACGACCTCGACACATGGCTCGACCAGCACACCACCGGAGGTGAGCGCTGATGCCCCGCGGCGGGAAGCGCATCGAACTGCCCCCCAAGCCCTGCCAGAACCCCGACTGCGACGCCCTGTTCCACCGCGGCGCCGACCAGACCACCACCCAGTACAGCCGGCAGAAGTTCTGCTCGACCGAGTGCCGGGAGAAGGCCGGCCCGCCGATCCGGCAACGCCGCGACATCTGCGGCAAAAGCCTCCACCCCATGGTCGGCGACAACATCCTCCACACCGGCAACGGGGGCCGCAGGTGCCGGGCGTGCAACGCCGACCGCGACGCCACCCGCAGGGACCGGCAGCCCGGTGCGAGGTCGGGCGGTCGCACCATCCGCCGCGGCCCCCGACGAGCCGCGCCCGCGCCCGCGCCGGTGGTGCAGGTGGACGGTCCGCGGTGGCGGCCCGCCGGGTTCACCCCCGAGCCGTCCACCTGGCATGCCGGGCAGGTCGCGTCGTGATCCGCCACGCCACCGGCTCCCGCCACCCGGCCCGCGCCCGCTGCACCTGCCAGCCCGCCCCGGCCGACGACCGCGAGCTCCTCATCGTCGCCCGCATCGCCGCCGGCATCCCCCTCGGCCAGGTCGCGACCGAGCTCCACCACACCGAGTCGTCCATCTCCACCTACGTGAAGCGGGCCCGGGAACGGGTCGGTGCACGGGACAAGGCGCACCTGGTGGCGATCGCGTTCCGGGACCGGCTCATCGGGTTCGACCGCGACGGCCGCGTCGTCGTCGCCGGACGTGCGGGATGAACGCCGACTCCCCGCTCGTCGAACTGCGGCGCGAGCTCTACCGCCAGCTCGCCGCCGGCACCCGCTTCGTCCGCATCGGTGACGTCCTCAAGGCCCTCGAGCAGCACGACCTCGACCAGCTCCCCCGCTCCCCCGACCAGAACCAGGTGATCCAGTGACCACACCGACCGGGATCCTCGTCCCACGCATCGAGGTCGGCGACCCCGAGTGGCTGCGCGTCATGTCGGCCTCGAAGATCGCCGCCGTCCTGGGGTTGAGCCCCTGGGAGTCAAGGTTCAGTCTCTACCACCGCATGACCGGGATGGTCAGCGACGACGGCAACGACGCCACCCGCCGCGGCCACTACCTCGAGCCCGCGATCGCCGCCTGGTTCGCCGACCAGCACCCCGACTACCGGGTCGAGACGACCGGGACGTGGCTGCACCACGCGCGCCCCACTCAGGCCGCCACCCCTGACCGGCTGGTGATCGACCCCGATGGCAACTTCGAGCTCCTCGAGTGCAAGACCTCCGCCGTCACCGAGGGCTGGGGCGAGGCCGGCACCGACGAGATCCCCGTCTACTACCGGGCGCAGGTCATCTGGCAGCTCGACACCCTCGGCCTCGACCACTGCCACGTCGCGGTGCTGCTGCCGTTCCTCGAGTTCCGCTCCTACGTCGTCGAGTACGCCGCGGAGGAGGCCGCGGTCATGCGGGGCGCCGCCGCGGTGTTCCTCGCCGACGTCGCCGCCGGGAACCGGCCGGCCATCGACGACAGCTACGCCACCTTCCAGGTCGTGCGCGAGCTGCACCCCGACATCGACGGCGACGAGCGCGAGGTCGACGCCGAGACCGTCCAGGCCTGGCGCCGCGCCTGCGCCACCTTCGACGCCGCCAAGGCCGACAAGCAGCTGCGCACCAGCCGGCTCCTCGACGCCATGGGCACCGCCCGCTACGCCACCTCGGGGGGCGAGCGGATCGCCATGCGCGTCCCCGGCCGTGGCACCAACCCGCCCTTCCTGCGGCCCTGCAAGGCCGTCACCAGCATCGGAGAAGCTGCATGACCGAGGCGTGTGGCCCTGCCTGCCGACCCGGACGTCGTCGGCGCGGCATGTGCTGGATCCACTACAGCGCCGCCCTGCGATCCGGGGCGATTCGCCGACTAACACCTGTTCAGCGTTTCCAGTCGTACGTCGACTCCAGCGCAGGGACCGATGCCTGCTGGCCTTGGCGTGGCTACGTCAACAAGGACGGCTACGGCGTCTTCCATTGGTCCAGCAGGAGCGTTCAGAAGGCTCACCGGGTTGCGTACGGAATCGAGCACGGCGAGTTGTCGAGCGATCTCGTTCCTGACCACACCTGTCACAGCGAGGACCACGCCTGTCCCGGCGGACCGACCTGTTCCCACCGGCGCTGCGTGAACCCGCGCCACCTCGAAGCGGTCACGGCCGTCGAGAACATCCGACGCGGACGCGTCGGCCAGCTCAACTCCGCGAAGACGTGCTGCCCGCAGGGGCATGCGTACAGCCCGGAGAACACCTCCGTTCACAACGGCCGCCGGACCTGCAGGAGCTGTCAGCGCGAAGCGGGCCGTCGATACCGACTCTCTAGGAGCGCATGATGAGTGCTGAAACGATCACCAACGCCGTAGCCAAGCGCGACACCGGACCCGCCGCCATGGTCAAGCAGTACGGCAGCGACTTCCAGGCCGTGCTCCCTTCCCACATCAAGCCCGAGCAGTGGATCCGCCTCGCGCAGGGCGCGCTCAAGAAGGGCCGCAAGCAGGGGGGCCGGTTCGAGCTGGAGATCGCCGCCGGCAACAACCCCGGCGTGTTCCTCGCCGCGCTCCTCGACGCCGCGCGCCTGGGCCTCGAGCCCGGCACCGAGCAGTTCTACCTGACCCCGCGCAAGGTGAAGGGTCAGCTGGAGATCCTCGGGATCGTCGGCTACCAGGGCCTCATTGAGCTCATGTACCGGGCCGGCGCCATCTCCTCCGTCGTCGCCGAGTGCGTCTACGAGCACGACACGTTCCGGTTCCGCCCGGGGCAGGACGAGATCCCCACCCACGAGATCGACTGGGACGCCGACGACCGCGGCAACCTGCGCCTCGTCTACGCCTTCGCGCGGATGAAGGACGGCGCCACCTCGAAGGTTGTCGTCCTCAACCGCGCCGCCATCCAGCGGATCAAGGCCACCTCGCAGGGCGCCGACTCCCAGTACAGCCCCTGGACCACGAGCGAGCCGGCGATGTGGCTCAAGTCCGCGGTGCGCCAGCTCGCGAAGTGGGTGCCGACCTCCGCCGAGTACATGCGCGAGCAGCTGCGCGCGGTGCGCGACGTCGCGGCCGAGCCTGCCGGCATGGACACCCCGCGGGTGCCCGGCGAGCTGGCCGTGCAGGACGTGTCACACCTGCCGGTCGACGCAGTACTCGACGCCGAGCTCGTCGGCGACCGCTCTGACGAGGTCACGGAGCTCGAGGGAGGGCAGTAGGCGTGCGGCGGAAACGAAACTCGGCAACTGCACCGCCCTGCTCTCTCGGCGGGTGCACCGCTCCGCGATCAGCAAAGGGGCTGTGCAATCGGCACTACCAGGCCCTGATGCGCCACGGCGATCCGTACGGCGGCTCCGTGCCGCTCTCGATGTCTGAACGGTTCGAGAGGTTGATCGACAAGGACGGTCCGACACCCAGCACGTTCCGGCACCGCGGGCCCTGCTGGTTGTGGCGTCTCGAGCCCGGGAAGAACGGTTACGGCAGCTTCCGGCCGTCGCGCAGCCTTCGCTGGATCGCTCATCGGTACAGCTGGGAGATCCACCGCGGCCCAATTCCGGCCGGCCTGGTCATCGACCACCTGTGCAGGAACCGGATGTGCGTCAACCCGAGCCACCTGGAGCCGGTCACGACCGCCGAGAACAACCGACGCGGCATGGGGATCTCCACCTTCAACGCGCTCAAGAAGGAGTGTCCCTACGGGCACCCCTACACGCCGGAGAACACCTACCGCCCGCCGAGCAGGCCCAACACCCGCAAGTGCATCGAGTGCGCTCGCATCCGCGACCGGCAACCCCACCGCCTCGCACGCAAGCACGTACGAAAGGCAGCCTGATGTCACTCCCCAAGGTCCAAGGCGAGGTCGCTCGTCTGTGGGACGCGCCTGAACTCAGATTCACTTCGGCTGGCAAAGCGGTCTGCTCGGTGCCCCTGGTCTTCAACAAGCGCCGCAAGAACCAGGGCAGCGGCGAGTGGGAAGACGTCGGCTCCATGTTCGTCCGTGCCTCCGCCTGGGAGCAGCTCGCAGAGAACTGCGCCGAGAGCCTGTCCAAGGGCGACGAGGTGATCGTCTCTGGCGAGCTTTCACTCCGTGAGTACGACCGCAAGGACGGCAGCGGTAAAGGCACCTCGGTGGAGATGAACATCTTCGCCATCGGGCCGAGCCTGTCTCGCGCCACGGCGAAGGTCGCGAAGGTGTCGCGCGACGGCGCTGCTGCTACGCCCCGAGCAGCTGGCGACGAGGTCGACCCGTGGAGCTCCGCGCCGACAGGTGCAGCGACCGACGACTCCGAGATCCCGTTCTGATCCCGCATCCCGAACCGCCCCCAACGAGAGGTACCTCCATGAGCACCACGACCTACGGCTCTCTGACCGGCTCGAACTACGGCTTCACCATCACCCCGGACACCGGCGCGAAGGCGCCCAAGCCCCCGTCAGGGCTGGTCGTCACCCAGGCCGTGCAGACGAAGGACGGCTGGCTCGGTCAGGTGATCGTCGACAAGGAGATCGTCTGGGAGAGCGACCGCCACGAGGACGGCGAGGACGCGATCCAGTCGGCGAACGCGCGGGTCGTCGAGGCGTTCAAGACGCTGTTCGGCTGGCAGTCGCCGCAGTCGCAGCCCTGAGAACACACCAGCGGCCCGCGTGTTGCCGAACCGCGGGCCGCTGGTGGCCATCCCCCTGCCCGCTCCCCAGCGGCAGGAGATCCCCGAGAGGACGTCAGTCGTGATCGACCGAGCCGCGTTCCTCGCGCTCCGCATCGGCGAGGCGCCGGACATGCTCGCGCGTGTAGCCGGTGATGCCGACAACGTCGACCTGTCGCATTCCGTCTTCGAGCGCCGCGAGGATCGCCGCGCGCTCCGCCAGGCGAGCAGCCTCGGCCTGCTTCACGAGGCGCTTGCGCCGGCCGGTGGCAGCCCTGAGCTGCGCTTCTGGCGTCGACTCCATGGGACAGAGCGTAGGCCACGGGCGTCGGCCAACAGCATGTTCCGAGTTCGGGGGGCGTTGATGTGGCCTCCTCCATGTGGCATCATGCATGTCACCAAGAGTACGGCATGAATCGCCCCGCCACCAGCAGTAACCCCGCAACGAGAGGAGGCGAACCGTGCCCGCTCCCCACGCACAGCACCGGCCAGCCCAGAAGGTCGGCGACTGATGCGTATCCGCACCATCAAGCCTGAGTTCTTCACGTCCCTGACGATCGAGGCCCTGCGCCTCGAGGAGCGGCTGACGTTCATCGGGCTGTGGATGTACGCCGACGACGAGGGCCGGTGCAAGTACGACGCCCGCCTCATCCGGGCGGCGCTCTGGCCCCTGTCGGACCGCACCACCGCCGACGTCGACGAGGACATTCGAGGACTCACTGAGGCCTCACTGATAACTCACTACATCGTCAGTGACCGCTCATACCTGGCCGTCAACGGATGGTCCGAACACCAGCGGATCAACCGCAAGACCGCCTCGAAGCTCCCGGCGCCGACGGAGGGGCAGATTGTGCCCCTGAACAGGCAAAAGGCTGCATCCGTGCGAACTCACGGAGGACTCAGTGAGGACGTGCATCGGGAAAGGAAGGGAACAGGGAACAGGGAACAGGGAACTCCGACCGCTGCCGCGGTCGGGCCGACGCAGCCGGCCGCCGATCCTGTCGGACCCACAGATGTCACGCCGCGAGTCGTCGTCGCCGCCTGGATCGAGGCGATGAACACCAACGGCGTCACGCCGACGCAGGGCATGCGCAACCAGGTCGGCAAGCTCGCGAAGGAACTGCTGGCCAGCAACGACGCCTCGCGGGTCGTGGATGCGGCGCGAGCCGCGGGATCCAAGGGCTACGCGACCATCGACCGCGAACTCGCCGCCATGGCTGGCCGCCCCCTCCGCGCCGTCGCAGGTGGCCGGCCCTCCTCGCCGTATCCGTACGACGAGCACGGCCAGCTGCGCGACCCCAAGACCGGGGTGTTGATCGAGCGATGAGCAACCACCGCGATCCCCAGCCCGTCATCGGCGCCTGCGTCGTCCCCTGCTCTCGCTGCGGACAGCCCATGCGCGTCGAGGTCACCGCCGAGCTCTCTCCAATCCAGAAGCCCGGCATGCACTCCCTCAAGGTCCGCCGCGGTGGCGAGCAGCTCGCCGAGTGCTGGTGGCAGATCAAGCCCGTCGGCACCGACCACCGTTGCCCGCGTCGGGCGCCGCTCCCGCTGAGGGAGGCATCGTGATCGAGAATCTGCGCGACCACACCGCCGAGCGCCAGCTCCTGGCCATCGCCCTCCACGGGCGCACCGACGAGCTCCTCGCGCTCGCTCCTGGAGCGTTCAGCCACTGGCAGCACGCCGCCATCGCCATGGCCATCACCGGCCTCGCCCAGCGAGGCATGCCCACCGACCCGCCGATCGTCATGCGCGAGGTCGTCAACGCCGCGGGAGGCGACGCACGAGCCCAGACCATGGGCAAGCTCGTCGCCGACCTCGCGACCCACCTCGTGCCCGGGGAGTCGGCCGGGTACTACGTCGAGCGCATCTCCGCCCTGCACACCGCCCGCGAGCTCGCCCTGGCGATGGAGCGGTTCCAGGGGAAGGTCGCCTACGCCGCCGAGAACGACGACGACGAGGTGCTCGCCGGCGCAGCCAACGAGGCCCGGGAGGCGATCGGTGCGGCGGAGGTCGCGTTCCGCCCGGTCGCCGCCGAGCCGCCGATGTCGCTCGGTTCGCTCCTCGACGAAGAGGACGACCCCTACGACTGGCTGGTGCCCGGCCTGCTCGAGCGCACCGACCGGCTCATCCTCACCGGCTTCGAGGGCACCGGGAAGTCGTTCCTCCTGGCGCAGTTCGCCCTCTGCGTCGCGGCCGGCCTGCACCCGTTCACCGGCGACCCGCTGCCCGAGCGCGAGTACCGCACGCTCGTGTTCGACTGCGAGAACTCGAAGCGGCAGATGAAGCGCCGCTACCGGCGGATCGCCGCCCAGGTCGACGCGCTGCGACGCAAGCACGACATGGGCCCGGTGGACTGGCACCGGGCCGTGCGCATCGTGTCCCGGCCCGAGGGCGTCGCGCTCACCGAGCCGCGCGAACTCGCCCGCATCGAGCAGAACGTCTCGCTGTCCGCGCCCGACCTCGTCGTCGCCGGCCCGCTCTACAAGATGTCCAAGCTCGACGTGAAGGACGAGCAGGCCGCGAAGGAGCTCACCGACACGCTCGACCTGCTCCGCGTCCGGCACCAGTTCACGCTCATCGCCGAGGCGCACGCCGGCCACTCCAACGACGGCGGCGGCGCCCGCCGCGTCCGGCCTATCGGCTCGTCGCTGTTCCTGCGCTGGCCCGAGTTCGGGTTCGGCATCGCACCGCACCGCGACTGCGCCACCGAGGAACACCCCTCGATGGTCGAGGTCAAGCACTGGCGAGGTTCGCGCGACGAGCGCGCCTGGCCGCAGGTGCTCCGTCACGGCGCGCACCTGCCGTGGGAGCCCACCGGGGACTACTTCCAGATGCTCGCTGAGAGAGGCGTCGCATGACCACCACCGAACCGCAGCGGCTGCTCGACGGTCTCTGCGCCGCGCTCGACACCTGGGCAGCTCCGGCCCGCGAGCGGCTGCCGCTCGCCGTGTTCTGCGCCGAGGTCCACCCGCTCGACGACGCAATCCTGTGCCGCCACCTCGACGGGCACAGCGGCCCGCACGGCTCCGAGCCCGAGCAGGAATGGCCGGCGACGTGAGCGACCTCCGGATCTTCTCCTGCGGCGCCGGCGTGCAGTCGACGGCGATCGCCCTGCTCATGCGCGACGGCACGCTCCCGCTCGTCGACCACGTCATCTTCGCCGACACCGGGTGGGAGCCGGCCAGCGTCTACGCGCAGGTGGATCGCCTCGCCGTCCTGTTCGACGAGCTCGGCATCCCGTTGCACCGCGTGTCGCAGGGCAACCTCCGCGCCGACGCCATCGACCCCGAGCACCGGTTCGCGTCCGTGCCGTACTTCGTGCGCAACCCCGACGGCTCCGACGGCATGGGCCGCCGCCAGTGCACCAGCGAGTACAAGCTCGCCCCGATCAACCGGAAGGTCCGCGAGCTGCTGGGCGCGGCCGCCCCGAAGTTCCGCCGGGTCCCGAAGGGTCGTCGGGCGGAGCAGTGGATCGGGTTCTCCACCGACGAGGTCGGCCGCGTCAGCCCGTCCCGCGTCCAGTACCTCACCGCCCGGCACCCGCTGCTCGATCTCGGCATGTCCCGCCGCGACTGCGGCCGCTACCTCGAGCAGGCCGGGTGGGGCGACACCGCCAAGAGCGCCTGCATCGGCTGCCCGTACCACGGCAACCGGGCGTGGCGAGAACTTCGCGACGAGCACCCCGCCGAGTGGGCCGACGCCGTCGCGTTCGACGCGGCCATCCGCAAGGGCGGCGCGCGAGGTGAACACCTCCGCGGTGAGGCGTTCCTGCACCGCTCCCGGATCCCGCTGTCCATCGCACCGATCGACCGGTGGACTCGCGGCGACAAGGCCGAAGCCCAGGCCGAGGTGCAGGGCGACCTGTTCGACCTCGTCGAGGACGGCGACCCCGACGGCTGCTCGCCGTACGGGTGCCGATCGGGGACTGCGGCATGACCGGCCCGATCGTTGCCGAGGGCGCGCTGGTCCGCCTCGACCTGCCCTACAAGCGCCCGCCGGCCGCGCTGGTCGGGAACAGCCGGGCCCACTGGCGTCGCCGCTCCGCCGATACGAAGCAGGTCCGGGCCGACGTGCTGCGCCTCGCCCAGGCGGCTGGCCTGCATCGCCTCGACCGGCCCGTCGAGCACGTGACCGTGACGCTCACCTGGGCGCCCGGGGATCGCCGCCGCCGCGACGCCGACAACCTGTGGCCCCTGCTCAAGGCGTGCTGCGACGCGCTCGCCCGGGGCAGGCAGGACTGGGTCGGGCTCGACCTCGTCCCGGACGACACCCCGACGTGGATGGAGAAGCGCGCGCCGCGGATCGAGCCGCCACCCACGGCGGCGGGGATGTGGCTCGACGTCGGCCTCCGGTTCCGCCTCGACCCGCTCAGCGCCTCTGTGAGCCCCGCTGCCGACGCAAGGCGCACCGTCCACCCCCGGGCCGCTGATCGGCCGCCTACGGCCCGACAGGGGGCCCGGACGTGACCGCCTCGTGTCCCGGCTGCGCCCGCCTCGCCGACGAGCTGGCGTCGGTGCGCGCCGAGCTCGACCAGGCCCACTCCTACCGGACGCTCGGCGGCATCCCGCATCCGTCGACGACGGACTGGGCGAACTGGACCCCGCCCCCGCCCGCGTCCGCGACCGACCCGGACGCGCCGGAGCTGCGGCGTGCCGGGTTCGCCAGCTCCACCCCGACCGAGAGGAACACCCGATGAGCGACACAGACACGGGCCGACCCACCGGAGAGCAGGTCGACGCCGCGCTGCACCGAGCCGAACTGCGCTACGCCACTGAAGACGAGCGGACCTTCGCCGCCGAGGTGCGCGCCCTGCGTGACGAGCTGGACCGGATGCACTCCGCCCTCCGCCACGAGTACAGCGGTATCCAGCTCGCCTGGGACAACGAGCACGTCACCGTCGAGATCAACCAGGACCAGCGACTTCTCGCCGAGTACGACCGCCGAGGCGCAGTCGAGAAGGCCGCTGCGGCCTACGTGATGGCGGGACTCTGCGGCAACCCAAGCACTTCCGTTGAGCTGGCCGCGCTGATCGCAGCGGTCCGAACGAACAGGGACTTCCATGGCTGACGCTTCAGACCGAGAGCAGGTCGACGCCGCGCTCGCGCTGATCGACGACGTGTTCGCCACCTTCCTCATCCCGCACGACGACGCCGACCCGATGCACGCGGGGTGGACCCGGCGAGCGTCGGTCCGGGCCGACGAGGGGTGGGATCCGCAGCCGTCCGCGCGCCGCCGCTACTGGCTCGCCACCGCCACCCACTCGACCGCCACCGAGGAGACCCGATGACCGGCAGCTACCGCCCACAACCCGCCCGGGGCCGGCACCGCGCCCGCACCCTCCGACGCCGCCGACCCGCCCACCTCGTCACCGCCGTCATCGGGGCTGCCCTCATCGCCGGCATCGGCGCCGCCGCCACCACCGGCCCGCCACCGGCGACCGCGATCACCGTTGCCGCAGCCCCCGCCGCGCCCACGCTGCCGCTGACCAACGCCGAACGGATCTACCTCGCCGAGCTCGCCGAAGCCGGGGTCCCGTTCGCCGGCCCCGACGCAGACACCGCCGTCGTCATCGCCCGCGAACACGTCGCCCACGGCCACCTCGTCGGCATGCGGGAAGCCATCCGCGCCGACTTCCGGACCCGGTTGCCCGCGCTCACCCCCGACCAGGTCGAGGACGCGAAGACCGCCGTCGAACACCACTTCCTCGCCGTCACCGGGCGGAAGCAGTGAAGGCCCGCGTGTGGCGCGACCACGTCGGCCTGTGGCGCTACAGCGTCCCGTTCGCGTTCGACCTCGTCCACGGCGCCGCCGTCACCTGGCGGGCCGCGTACGCCCGCACCCGCCAACTCGTCGCCGAGGGCCCGCAGTGGCTCCCCGAGGAGACGACACGGATGCACACCGTGAGGCAGCCGTGACCGCGCGGCACTCCCTGGCCTGCATCTACACCGGGCAGGCCGAGCTGTGCGACGGCTCATGCCTGGCCACGGAGGAGGAGACGTGACCACCAAGGCCGAGCTTGAAGCGCTGTTCGCGGCGCACGGCTTCACCATGCACTGCGACTGCCCCGACGAGGCCGAGCCTTACGAGCCGTGCGAGTGCTGCGGTACCCGCGTCGGCTTCTCACACGGCCGCTGCGTGGAGGACAACCTCGTCCGCGGCTGCTCTACGGCTGGCGGCGGCCATTGCAGGTCATGGACGCCGCACACCGCGAAACGCTGCCGGGAGATGCGGGCGCAGCTCCCGCCGATCGAGTGGCCACTGTGACCCGCCGATGCTCGGACGCCAGCTGCGGCTCCTGCGCGCGCGAGCCGAGCTCCTGACATGGCTGTGGCGTCCCCCATCGCCGGAGGGACGCCACATGTGCCAGCACCCGCGAGCCTCTGTCGGGGAGCGCAACCGGTACGGCTCACACAGCGTAGCCGGAAGGACTGACACCCATGTCATTCACTGCCATCGACTACCCGTCCTGGGCCTGTCACCTGCATTCCCCGCCCGCCGAGGGGAAGCAGTGGGCCCCCGCCGACCAGGGGTATCGGACCTGCTCCGGCTGCCTGAATAGGTTGCGCTCGACGCTCCAGGACGTCGCCAACCTCTACGCGGCCCTGGACGCCACCCCCATGTCAGGCGGCGAACACGGCGGCCGAGGCGCACCCGGGTTCGGGTCCAAGCCCGCCGCCGCCCTCAACGTCGTCGCCATGCGCGACCGCCGCACCCTCCCCTACGCCCTCGCCCGCGACGCCGCCGTCTACGTCTTCGACCCCACCGCCGACCACAACCTCCAACCCGGCCAGCTGGGCCCGGCCCGCGGCGAGTACGTCGAGAAGCGCGACGTCTGGTACGGCGCCGATGGCCGCCCACACCAGGAGTCCGACCACGGCGTCCTATCCGTCCCCGCCACCCTCGCCGGCATCGCTGCTGGCATCGCCGGGATGCGCGACCTGCCCCCGCCCGGCGGTAGCGTCGCCGACCTGATCCGCTGGCTCGACGCGCAGCTTGACTGGCTGACCCGGCAGGACTGGGTCGCCGAACCAGCCGGCGAGCTCCACCGCCTCGCCTCCCAGATCCGCGGCGTCACCGACCCCCGCCGCCGCGTCGGGGTCTGCCCCAACGTCATCGACGAAGGCCCCACCACGCGGGTGTGCAAGGCGACGCTGTTCGCTCCAGTGCGCGGAGATTCGATCTCGTGCCGGGTGTGCAAGCGGGTGTGGCCGCGGTCCGAGTGGCTTCGCCTGGGCTCGATGCTCAAGGAGGCGTCGTGAACAAGCCACGCCTGTGCCTGCTCGACACCGAGGCGATCGCCTTCCACTACTCCGTCGCGCCCGGCACCGTCCGACGCTGGGCCAGCGAGGAGGGCTGGCACCGCTACGGCACCCGCCGGCACCGGCTGTGGTCCCTCGCCCAGGCGCAGCAGTCCGTCGACGAACGCGAGGAACGGCGCCGACGCGCCGAGGAGAAGGCAGCTTGCGCTTGACCAGCGGCGAACGTATCTTCTGTCAAGATCGCACTAGCTGTCGGTCGAGGCTCCGCCTCCCACCTCTGCGATCACACCTCACCGGAACCCCTTCGGGGAGGCGCGCATGACGGCACCGCAGCGCACCCGCGGCCACTACCACGTCGGCCGCACCGGCTCGTGGCTCGCCGCCACCGTCCCCCAGATCGACAAGGCGCTCGCCGACCTGCGCCGCAAGATGGCGGCCAGCACGACGACTGCGCACCAGTACGAGCTGATGCGGCTCGACGTCGACGACCTCCTCGACTGCCGCCACGAGATCCGCCACGGCTGACCGGCGGGTTGGCCACGATCAGATGACGGGTCGCAACACCCCGCACCAACCCGACGATGATCCGGGTATGCGCCGCCCCCTCGCTCTCGCAGCCCTGCTCCTCGCGCTCGCCGCCTGTGCCGGCAACAACGGCACCGTCGCCGAGAAGTGGCTCCCCCGCTTGATGGAAGAGAACGCGTTCATCTGCCAGCAGAGCGTGTGCGACACCAGCGAACGCCGAGCCGAGCTCACCGCCGAACTCGCCGCCGACGCCCGCGAAGGCGGCGACCGCTACCGCGGCGTTGCATCCCTCGCTGACCGGGCCAACCTCGCGTACACCCACTGGGAGGACGAGTGCTACCCCAGCGGCGACCGCTCGCCCTCGGCCGGCATGAGCTGCGACGAGGCGTTCAGCCTGACTCTCTACGGCACCGACGAGCTCGAGCAGTTGGTGCGCGAGGTGGCGACAGCCGAGCAGTAACGGGAGGAGCGCGACTCCGGTGACCGCTCCCCGCGATGACACTCAGGCCAGCCACTACATCGCGCATGAGTTCGTCACCGGCCACGCCTCCGTCCCACTGCGGTCGCTGCCCCCGCTCAGGTCGCCGGTCCAGTGAAGGTCGGCTCGCCCGCCCGAGCCCGAGTCGGCGGCCGAGCATGGCGCGTCGACCGCGCCCGCTTCCTCGCCTCCACCCACGAGCGCGACTGCTGGCTCTGCCGTCGCCCCGTCGACCGCGACCTGCCCGGCACCCACCCCTGGGGGCCGACCGCCGACCACGAGGTGCCGCTCATGCTCGGCGGCCCCGAGCTCGTCCGCGACGGCGCCGTGCTGCACCTGGCGCACAACAGGTGCAATGCAGGCCGATCCAACACCCTGCGCGCCAAGCTCGCCGCCGGCCAACGCCCGGCCCGCGACTTCCGCACCTCCCAGCAGTGGTGACGAGGTCGGCTCCGCCCCTTGACAGGAGCCGCTCCGATCAGGCCCGGATGGCCTCTCCGCAGCCCCGCCAGGGGGGTAGGGGCGTCGCCGTCGCCGCCGCCGCCGGCACGGTCACCCCGACCCCTCCGGGCCTTCCCTCCCCACGGCTGGGCCGTTTGGGGCATTGAAAGTGGCAAATGAGTCCCGTTTCGGGCCGAAATGACCGTTTTTGACGGGTTTTGACCACAAATGCAAGGTTTTTAGCAAAGATTCTTGGAGGGGCGTTGAAAACCTCTCCGGTACTTCAATGTCCGTGTGGCGCCACTATCCACAAAGCACCCTCAGCGAGAGGGCGCAATCCGAAATACTGTTCTGCCGAATGTCGAAGTCGAAAAGGGCAGCCGCCTAAGCCTCGGCCAATTGCGTGCGATTGCTGCGGGGTAGAGCTGCCGCCGCGGCCGCCAGGAACGCGGGGTCGCTGGCGCGTCCGGTGCACAGAATGTCGACAGGCGAGCCCGAGCGTGATCCCAAGCCCCGAGGCGTGCAGGCGCTGCAAGGGTCCAATGCCGCAGCGGCCGTCCTACTACCGCAGGGGCCGCCGACCCGTCTATTGCTCGGATGCGTGTCGTCCGGAAGCGTCGCCACCGCCTCCTGCGGTAACTGAGCGCGAGTACGAGGCAATGCTGATCGCGCAAGGCGGTCGCTGTGCCATCTGTGAGCAGCCGGAGATCGCCCGGGGGAAGTCGGGCGCGCCCAAGCGGCTTGCCATCGACCACTGCCACTCGACAGGCGCGCTGCGTGGATTGCTGTGCCAGGGCTGTAACACCGGAATCGGCTTGCTCGCGGACGACGTGGATCGCCTCATCAACGCGGTCCTGTACCTGCAGCGATGGAAAGGGGAAGGCCACTGATGGCTCGCCGCGTCAATCCTCCCGCTCCTGCCGTCCCCACCACCGTGCTCGACGCCGTGCTGCGTGACCTCGCCGACCTGCCCGAGCGCATGCAGCACTCAGCGACCGCGCTGGCAGCTCGTGCGCTGGCGGAGTCGATCGATGTCGGCCCGGAGACCTACCGGTTCCAGTCCGCGCTCGTCGGGCAGCTCATGTCCTGCATGTCGGAGCTGCGCGAGATGGCGCCGCCGAAGGCGGAGGGAGACTCCGTTGACGACCTCAACGCACGCAGGGCCGCTCGTCGGCGCGCAGCGTCCACGGGTTAGCAGCCTCCCCTCCTACGTGTCCTCGGCCGGCGAGGAGGCCGTCGACTTCTGCGCCTCGTTCGGGCTGCACCTCGACCCGTGGCAGCAGTACGTGCTCACCGAGGCCCTGGGCGAGCGCGCAGACGGCCGGTGGGCCGCGTTCGAGGTGGCGGCGCTGGTGCCCCGGCAGAACGGCAAGGGCGCACTGCTTGAGGCGCGCGAGCTGGCCGGGCTGTTCCTGTTCGGCGAGCAGCTGATCCTGCACAGCGCGCACGAGTTCAAGACCGCGCAGGAGGCGTTCCGCCGCGTGCTGATGCACGTGCAGAACTCGCCGTCGCTGGAGAAGCGCGTGGCGCGGGTCCGGACCTCGCACGGCGAGGAGGGCATCGAGCTCAAGTCGGGTGCGCGGCTGCGGTTCGTGGCCCGCTCGACCGGGTCGGGTCGTGGCTTCTCCGGTGACACGGTGATCCTCGACGAGGCCTACAACCTGGCGTCGGAGGGCATGGCGGCGCTGCTGCCGACGCTGTCGGCCCGCCCGAACCCGCAGATCTGGTACACGAGCTCGGCGGGCATGTCGTCGTCGGACCAGCTGCGGCGGGTCCGTGAGCGCGGTGTGGCGGGCACGTCGAAGCGGCTGGCGTTCTTCGAGTGGTCCGCCCCCTCGGATGCGTCGCTGGACGACCGTGAGGCGTGGGCGCAGGCCAACCCGGCGCTGGGCCGGCGCATAACCGAGGAGTTCGTCGAGTCCGAGCGGGACGCGATGGACGACGAGGGGTTCGCCCGCGAGCGTCTCGGCGTGTGGTTCGACCCAGCCACGCAGATGGTCATCGACGGCAAGAAGTGGTCGGCGCTCGCCGACGAGGCCTCGCGCATCGTCGGCCCGAAGGTGTTCGCGATCGACGCGACCCCGGAGCGCACCGCCGCCGCGATCGCGGTGGCCGGCCGGCGCGCCGACGGGGTCGGTCACGTCGAGATCGTCGAGTCGCGCCCGGGCACCGGTTGGGTGCTGTCCCGGATGGTTGAGCTGCAGCAGCGTCACCAGGCCGCGGCGTGGCTGGTCGACCCCGCGTCGACCGCCGGTTCGTTCATCAACGGCATGCAGAACGCCGGGATCGAGCCGGTGCTGGTGACCGGCCGCGAGCTCGCGCAGGCGTGCGGGTCGCTGTACGAGTCGGTCGTCGAGGCCGGGTCGCTGCGCCACCTCAACCAGTCTCCGCTCAACGCCGCCCTCACTGGGGCGAAGAAGCGTCCGCTCGGTGACGCGTGGGCGTGGCACCGCCGCAACTCCGAGGTCGACATCAGCCCCCTGGTCGCGGCGACGCTGGCCTGGCACGGGTTCGCCCAGTTCGGCTCCCCGAAGCAGTCCGCTTACGAAGAAGACGATGGCGACCTGATGGTCGTGTGAGGAGGACGTACATGGAGCTCGTCGTCCTCTCGCTCGGCGTGCTGGTCGTCGCGGCCGGCGTGGTGTGGCACGCCATCGACACGCTGTGGGCCCGCCGGCTGATGGTGCGCCGCCAGGTTCTGGTGTCGCTGTCCTCGGGTCGGGCGTTCACCGGCCTGCTGTGGGCCCGCCGCGGCCGGCAGCTGGTTCTCAAGTCCGCGGAACTCCTCGAGCCCGGCGCGCAGGCGGTCGTCGTCGACGGTGACGTGGTGCTCGATCGGGCCCAGGTCGAATACGTTCAGGTGGTCATCTGATGGCGTTCGCGATCTCGGGTGGCCGCGTCAACGACGCCTACAAGCCCACTGGTGCGGTGTCGACGTCGCTGCGGCTGACCGACACCGCGACGGTGGCGTACCAGGATCTGTGGAAGACCCAGCCGCACATCCGCACGGTCGTGTCGTTCCTGGCCCGCAATGTCGCCCAGCTCGGCCTGCACACCTACCGGCGGGTGTCGGATCTCGACCGCGAGCGCGTCACCGACCACCCGCTCGCGCAGCTGCTGGCCCAGCCGAACCCGTACACCACCCCGTACCGGTTCACCGAGGCGCTCGTGTCCGACCTCGCGATCTACGACAACGCGATCCTGCTCAAGGTGAAGCTGCCCGAGCAGCCGATGGCGCTGCTGCGCCTGGACCCGGCGCGGGTCACGCCGACGGGCACCAACCCGTTTGTCCCGACCGGCTACCTGCTGGGCAAGCAGTCGTTCAAGCCCGAGGACATCATCCACTTCCGCGGCTACTCCCCCGTCGACGCCCGCTGGGGGATGTCGCCGATGGAGACGCTGCGCAACCTCCTGTCCGAGGAGCACCAGGCGACGCTGTACCGCGAGCAGTTGTGGCGCAACGGCGCCCGCATCTCCGGGTACCTGCAGCGTCCCGCCGACGCGCCGTCGTGGACCTCACCAGCCAAGGAACGGTTCCGCTCGCAGTGGCAGGCCCAGTACTCCGGCGACGGGTCCCGGCCGGGTGGGACGCCGATCCTCGAGGACGGCATGACCTATGTCCCGGCCGCTACCTCACCGCGCGACGCGCAGTACATCGAGTCGCGGAAGCTGACCCGCGAGGAAGTGACCGCGGCCTACCACGTGCCGCTGCCGCTGGTCGGGATCCTCGACCACGCCACCTACTCCAACATCGTCGAGCAGCACAAGATGCTGTATCAGGACTGCCTCGGGCCGTATCTGCAGATGATCCAGCAGGAGCTGGCGCTGCAGCTGATGCCCGACTTCCCCGACTCCGACGATCTCTACATCGAGTTCAACCTGTCGGAGAAGCTGCGCGGCAGCTTCGAGGAGCAGGCTGCGCAGCTACAGACCGCGGTCGGGTCGCCGTGGATGACCCGCAACGAGGCTCGCGCCCGGGTGAACCTGCCCCAGGTCGACGGCGGCGACGAGCTCGTCACCCCGCTGAACGTCACCGCGGGCGGGCAGGCCTCGCCGACCGATTCCGCACCGCCCCCGATCGAAGCCGGCAGCGCACGCGCGTTGCGAGCCGTCGAGGGCTGACCCACGCCGCGCGGCTTTGTCACGCTGTAGCGTTACATGTCATACTAGGTTATGCATATCGAGAAGAAGGTCGGCGCTCGAATCCGAGCGTTGCGTGATTCCGCAGGTCTGACGCAGGCGCAGCTTGGCCAACTACTCCCTGGCAACTGGTCGCGACAGGCCGTATCGAGCGCAGAGAAGGGTCAGCGCGCGTTCGGCGTAGCCGAGCTGGTAGAGATGGCGACGGTCCTCAACGTGACAGTTTCTGACCTCGTCGAAGACTTCCCCTCGGGCGCATCATCCGGCCTTGGTCGAGGCCTGCGCGCGCAGGTGCAACTCCTCCGCACTGAGCTGCGTCGTCTCGACCAAGCACTGGCTGACGTGAGCGATGAGAAGTGAACAAGACTTGCCCCAAGTGCGCCGAGACCATGCCGCTCGACCGGTTCGGGCGCGACAAGAACCGTCGAGACGGCCTGAACCCCTGGTGCAAGGCATGCAACGCCGCGAACGCCCGCCGTCACGGCCAGGCCAACCGCGAAGCGATCAGCGCGAAGCGCAAGGCGCAGTACGCCGCTGATCCCGAACCAGCCCGCAAGCGCGTCCGCCAGTACACGAAGCGCAACGCGCAGATGGTTCGAGCGAACAAGCGGCGCTACTACCAGGAGAACCGCGGTAGGCATGCCGCCTACATGGCGGACTACTACCGCCGCGACCCGCGTCGCTGCCTGGACATCATCGCCAGGGCGAAGGCTAAGAAGCCCGAGTACTACCGACTGGTCAGCGCTGCGTCCACGACCGTCCGGCGCGCCCGGTTCCGCAAGGTCCAGCAGGTGCCGTTCACTGCGGCTCAGCTCGCGCAGCGACTCGCCTACTACGGCAACCGATGCTGGATGTGTGGTGCACCTGCCGGCACGGTCGACCACGTCAAGCCGATCGTGGCCGGTGGCCCGAACATGCTGGCCAACCTCAGACCGGCCTGCCCTCCGTGCAACAGCGGTAAGGCTGGCCGGTGGCCGTTCCAGCCCAAGGCCAGTCCCCATACCTAACTAGTCGCCCCTGGTGGCTAGACGCGCGAAGGCCCTCGTCGATTCGACGGGGGCCTTTCGCATGCCAGCCACACGAAGGGATACAGCGGATGCAGACCAAGACTTGCTCGGTCACAGTCAAGGCCGCAGGGCCGGAAGACGGCCTGGAAGAGGGCGTAGTCGAGGCCATCGTCGCCACGTACGACGTCGACAGTGTCGGCGACCAGATCATCCCTGGCGCTTTCGCCGACACCCTCGCTGAGTGGAAGGCGTCGGGCGACCCGCTGCCGTTCCTGTGGTCGCACCAGAGCAACGACCCGAACGCCCACATCGGCGTCGTGGAAGAAGCAGAGGAGCGCCCCGGCGTCGGCCTCTGGGTCAAGGCTCGCATCGACATGGACGAGCCCGGCCCCCGGCGGATCTACAAGCTCCTCAAGGGCCGCCGAGTGCGTCAGTACAGCTTCGCGTACGACGAGACCGACGCCCGCCCCCCCGGCGAGAAGGCCCTGAGCGGCGCCCGCAAGGAGCTGCACCGCCTCAAGGTCTACGAGGTCGGCCCCACTCCGATCGGCTGCAACCAGAACACCGCCACCCTCGACGTGAAGTCGGACCAGCCCGCGGTGACCGTCAACGTCGGCCACCCCACCGGTGGCGACGACGACCTGCAGGCGAAGGCGCTGGACCGCCTGGCGAAGACCCTCGACCAGCTCGACGCCGAGTACGCCGTCGTCGAGGTCAAGGCAGCCCCTCCCGGCTTCACCCCGAAGCCCATCATCGCGCGCATCCGCAAGCTCGTCGCGGCTGCGCAGGCCCTGCTCGACGCCGTCGAGCCGGACACCAGCAAGAACGACCTGAGCAACGCCGAGAAGGCCACGCCAGCCCAGCCCGCCGACACCCCCGACACCCAGGTCGCCCCCGAGGCCGCCGCGGAGTCGAAGGGTGCCGAGCCCGCCCGGCCCGGAACCGCCTCCGAGCGTCTGCGCACCGACCTGGAGCTGCTCGAGCTCGAGGCCGATTCGTACACGATCTGAGGAGATCACCATGAGTAGCACCACCATCGACCCGGTCGAGGAGATGCAGACGCATCTCAAGGCCGCCCGCGCCATCGCCGCCACCGTCGACGCCGCGGACCGCGAGTACACCGACGACGAGCGCACCCAGCTCACCGAGCTGCTCGGCAAGGCCTCCGACGCCAAGAACCGCGCGGCCAAGGCCAAGGGCGACGCCGCGATCAAGGCCGCCATCGTCGACCTCGGCGACGGCATCGGCCTCAACGAGAAGTCGGGCGAGCGCCGTACCCCCGCCGGCCTGATCGTCCCCGGCGGGCGCAAGTCCATCGGCCAGCACTACGTCGGCTCGCCCGAGTACAAGGCCATGCTGGACTCGGTCCCCGGTGGCCAGTTCACCAAGCAGCACCGCGTGCAGGCCAACCCGGTCGGGTTCGAGCGGCTCGTCGCCCCCAAGCGGGGCGAGAAGGCGCTGGTCACCGGCGCCTCGGACACCTCCGGCGGCGCGTTCGTCCGTGGCGACGACCTCGGCCTGCAGGTCGGCACGGAGCCGTTCCAGCGGCCGCTGACCCTGCGCGACCTGGTCACGTCCGGCACGACCACGTCGGACTCGATCGAGTACGTGCGCGTCACCTCGATCACCAACAACGCCGCGCCCGTCGCGGAGGCCACGACCTCGGCGGCGCCGACGCAGAGCGCCACCACCGGCCCGCTGGTCAACGCGGCCGGCGGCGGGTACAAGCCCGAGTCCGGCCTGGCCGTGGCACGGGTGACGACCCCGGTCCGCACGATCGCGCACTGGATCCCCGTCACCAAGCGGGCCCTGGCCGACGCCGCGCAGATGGTCACCCTGATCGACGGGTTCCTCGAGTACGGCCTCGAGGAGGAACTCGAAGACCAGATGATCGCCGGTGACGGCACCGGCGAGAACTTCGAGGGCCTGGGCAACGTCTCCGGTGTCCAGGCGCAGGCCTACACCACCGACCTGCTCACCACGACCCGCATGGCGAAGACCAAGGTCCGGACCACCGGCCGCTCGGTCCCCAACGCCTACGTCATCAACCCGGCGGACCTGGAGACGATCGACCTCATCCGTGAGGACGGCGCCACCGGTGCGTTCATGTTCGGCGGCCCGGCCGCCGCGGGCGGCGCCACCACGCTGTGGGGCCTGCCGGTCGTCGAGTCCGAGGCCGTCGCCGCGGGCACCGCCTACGTCGGCGATTTCACCAAGGCAGTGCTGTGGGACCGCCAGCAGAGCACCATCACGACTACGGACAGTCACGCGGACTTCTTCGTGAGAAACCTCGTGGCCATCCTGGCAGAGATGCGTGCAGCCTTCGGAGTGCTCCAGCCGAGCGCCTTCGTGGAAATCGACCTGACCCTGCTGTAATCAGGAGCCCGACTGTGACCCAGTGTAAGACCTGCTCGCGCTGCCAAGAGCCGAAGCCGATTGACCAGTTCGGCCCGAGCAAGCAGACCGCCGATGGCTTGTTCCGCTACTGCCGCCCTTGCAAGCGAGCATCCGACAATCGGTCTTACGCGAAGCACAGAGACCGTCGCAAACCCGTCCGCCACGAGCACTACCTTGCGAACCGCTCCGCCTACATCGCGCGGGCAACGGCGGCGTACCACGCGGATCGCAATGTCGTGAAACGACGAGCTCGCGAGTGGGCTGAGGACAACCCGGAGCGTCGGCGTCAGATCCGCCTGGAGTCGCAGGCTCGTCGCTACGCCATCGATCCGGAGCGGAAGCGCGAAGTCTGGCGCCGTCGCCACGCAGCCATCAAGCGCGGTTGCTCGGTGTACCCCTTCACCTCGGCTCAGCTCGAGGCGAAGGTCGCGTACTGGGGCGCCCGGTGCTGGATGTGCTCGGCGCCGTATGACGCGATCGATCACGTGAAGCCCCTTGCGAAGCAGGGGCCACACATGCTGGCGAACCTTCGGCCGGTCTGCACTCCGTGCAACACGCGCAAGCGTGATCGTTGGCCGCTGCTCTAACCCACGTCCCCTGCTTGTCCGAACCCCCGCACAGCTCCCCATTGCGGGGGTTCGGCATGTCTGGAGGCGCTAGTGCTCGTCTGCCCGATCTGCAATGCCGCGCACACCGCGTGTGTGCCGTCGAACCCGCAGCACATCGTCGATGTGCCACCCACCGCTCGGAGGCTCTCCATGGCCAAGCTGGACCTGTACGAGGTGCCCCACCGCGGGCACACCGCCACCCTCAAGCTGTCCGAGGACGAGGCGGAGGCGCTCTACGGCGACCGCGCGAAGAGGGTCGGCCCGGCCGCCCAGGTGGAGCCGCAGCCGGTGCCGCGCCCGCCGTACGCCACGGACGACTCGGACGACGCCGAGCCGGTCCCGGCGGAGAAGCAGGCCCCGGCCCCGCGCAACAAGGCCCGCACCGCCTCCACCTCGCAGAAGTAGCGCGCTGTGCCGGGCGGTTACTCGCTGGTGTCGTTGCAGGAGGCCCGGCAGTTCATCAACGCGCGCGACGGGGACAACACCGACGACGCCGAGTTGATGCGGTTCGCCGAGGCGGCCACAGAGGTCGTCGAGCGTCACGTCGGCGAGGTGCTGGTGCGCCGCACGATCGTCGAGACCCACGTCGTCACCTCGGGGCATCCGGCGCTGCTGCGCACTCCGGTGACGGAGTTGGTCTCGGTCTCGGTCGGCGGAACCGCCTCGGACGTCACCTCGCTGGCGCTCAACCCCGTGACGGGCCTGCTGTACGGCCTGGCGGGCACCGCGGTGGTCACGTACGTGGCCGGTGTCAACGAGGTGCCCTCGGCCTACCAAGAGGCGACGCTGATCATCTGCCAGCACCTGTGGTCGACCCAGCGCGCCAACGGCTTCACCTCGGCGCCGGCGTACGGATCTTCCGATGTGCCGGCAGTGATGGGGATGGGTTACGCCCTACCCAACCGCGCCGCCGAGCTCCTGGGGGCGCGCGCCCCTAACTGCCCGTGAGCGGCGGCTGCGTCCTCCCGGACGTCATCGACGCACTGGTCGTGCTGTGGCGGGCCGGGTTGCCGCCGCAGGTGCAGGTCGTCGATGGTCCCCCGACGGTGGATGTCCGCGGCGCGGCGCTGCTGGTCGGGTGGACCCCGCTCGTCGAGCAGACGCAGGGCACGTTCACCACGGCCGGGCTCCGCGTGGAGCGCGAGGCCATCGCGCAGGTTCCGTGCGTGGCCCGGTCATGGTCGGGCTCGGCAGACGTCGCGGCGCAGCGCCGAGACACCTTCGCCATCCTCACCAGCGCCCGTGACGCCCTTCGGGCTGATCGGACCCTGGGCGGGCTGGTGCTGGCGGCGCGATGCGCCGGCTACACGTACTCGGCGACGGTCAACGAACAGGGTCAGCTGATCGTCGACGTGATGTTCCCGGTCGAGATCACCCACCTCGCCTGACCCCCTCAGTTCCCCCCTCGCTCCCGGCACCTGCCGCGGGGCTCGTTCGCATGTCTAGGAGGAGCCCCGTGGCTCAGCAGACCCCCCGTGTTCGCGCCGTCCCCGAGGAGTGGGTGGAGCTCGAGCACAAGGACATCGACGGCACCCACCGGGTGTCGCCGCGCGCGGTCGCGCACTGGGAGACGCGCGGGTGGAAGCCCGTGACGAAGAAGCCGGCGCAGACCCGCGCCGCTGGATCGGAGAGCTGACATGGCTGCCACCCCCCTGAACGCCGCCGAGCGGTTCTCCGCTCTGAACGGCCTCGAGGTCGTGTTCATCCCCGTCGTGGCCGCCTACCCGGACGCGCCGACCCGCATCGAGATCGACGCCGGCACCGACCTCACGACCGAGATCGAGAGCTGGTCGGGTTTCACCACCACCTCGGAGACGATCGAGACGCCGGACCTCACCCGGTTCGTCGGGAAGATCGCCGGCCGGGTGTCGGCGGAGGACTCCTCGCTCAACATCTACGCCGACCGCGGCGGTGACGACGTCCGCGACGTCCTGCCCCGCGACACGCTCGGCTTCCTGGCGTTCATGGACGAGGGCGACACCCCGACCTCCAAGATGGACCTCTACCCGATCCAGGTGCTGTCCTGCGAGAAGGTGCGGTCGATGGACGCCGCAACGATGCTGCGGGTCGACTGCTCGATGACCCGCATCCCGACGTACGACCTCGTCATCCCCGCCGCGACGTGACCCGGCGGGAGCGGCTGCTCGCGCGGCAGCTCCCGTCGGCGACGGTGCTGCTGGCCTCGACCGACGCCGACGGCGACCCGGAGGAGCTCAAGCTCCGGGCGCTGCCGGCCGACGAGTTCGAGCAGCTCATGGCCGAGCACCCGCCGACCGACCAGCAGCGCGAAGATGGCGCCATCTGGAACGAGGCCACGTTCCGGCCGGCGCTGCTGTCCCGGTCAGAGGTGCCGCTCGACGGCGAGGAGTCGCTGAGCTGGGAGGATTGGGCGCAGCTGATGACGCTGCTGCCGTTCGGTGAGGTGCGGGAACTGTTCGACACCGCGCTCGCGCTCAACGACCGCGCCCCGGCGGCCGAGCTGGGAAAAGACTCTTAGGGGATGCCCAGTTCGCCGCAGAGATGGCGTACTGCGGGCCGAGGGGCATCGCCTGGGAGGAGTTCCTGGCGTGGTCGAAGGTCAGTCGGGACGCCGCGATCCTGTGGCAGCTCCGCGAGAACGAGAAGTGCCCGAGCTGCGGGACCCACCCGCACGACTGGGACGAGAAGCACGGCGGACACCCGCGGGCGTACGTGGCCGCGACGCACACCTGCAGGGGCTGCGGTGTCGTGGAAACCCGTAGGGAGCAACTGATGCGGGAGGCGCCGCCCGGTACGTCGGTGACGTTGCGACGGCAGGTAGCGGGGGGTGCCATGTGAAGATCCGCGTTCGGGTGTCCAACTACCGCCAGTTCGGCCGGCTCGCGGACAGGCTCCGCGCGGCCGCCGACGGCGGCCTGCGCCGCGAACTGGGGCAGGGCATCCAGATGGCCGCCCCCCCGGTGCTGTCGCAGGTGCGGGCCCGAGTGGCGCGCGCGAACTTCCCCGCACAGATCCCGAAGGGCGGCGCCCGGCAGACCACCGGGTTCCGTGCCCGGCTCGCCGCAGCGACGAAGACCCAGGCGCTCGCCACCCCGGCGGGGGTGCGGTTCACCGTCGACGGCGCGGTGGTGCTCCCGGCGAACCCGTCACAAGGCCACCGGGTGGCGCTGTACTCCGACGGGTCACACCGGCGCCGCTGGCGCCACCGGGCCTTCGGCCACGACCCCAGCAACCCCAGGTCGTGGTTCAACCAGATGCCTGACCCCTGGTTCGACCAGGCGATCAACGACGGCGAGCCGCGGTTCCGTGCCGCCGTCGAGGCCGCCATGGATCGGACCGCCCGCCAGATCATGCGCTGAGGAGCGACCTATGAAGTGGAAGATCCCTTATGCGGGCGAGGTGTACGAGTTCGACGACGCCCGGCTGACGGCGACGGAGGCCCGGCTGCAGAAGCGTCTCACCGCCGGCCTGTCGCCCAACGCCGCCGAGCGGGCCCGCCTCGACGATCTCGACGGCGACGCGTGGATCGCGGCACTGGTGATCGCGCGCACGCGCATCGGGATGAGCACCGAGGATGCGGCCAAGCTCGACCTCGACGAGTTCGACCTCATGTCGATCCTGAGCGCCACTCGAGCGGCCGACGCCAGTGACGCGAAGCCGGCGAAGACCCGCACCCGCAAGACCGCCGCGGCGCCCGCGCCCGCGGAGGAGCCTGCCCCCGCCTGACCTGCAGTACCCCCCCGCACCTCGTCCACCTGCACGGAAGTACTCACGGGAGACGGGGGTGATTCGCCGTGTCCCGATCCATGAACTTTGACGTCACCGCGAACGCGACGGCGGAGCAGGAGTTCCGTGCGATCGCCGCTGCGGCGGAGCGCCTGGAGACCAAGCTCAAGGACCTCGACCGGCTCAAGGTCGAGCCCAAGGTCGACCTCAACATCACCCCGGCCACGCTCAAGGCCAACCAGCTCAAGACCCGGCTCGACGCGCTGCGCAACGTGCGGGCCACGGTCGAGGTCGTCGGCGCCGCCGAGGCTCGCGGCGAGGTCACCGCGCTGGTCGTGGAGATGCGGAAGGTCCGCGACACCCGAGCCAAGCTCGACATCCAGACCGGCACCGCCAAGGCCGACCTCACGACGATCGCCGCGAAGTTCGCCACGCTCGGTGACAAGAATGTCACGCTGAACGTCACGACCGGGCAGGCCGAGACGCGCGTCGAGAGCATCGACACACGCCTCATGGCGTTGAAGATGATGTCGCCGGTCAAGATCGAGGTCCGCGTCGACCACGACGACGTCGCGCTCAACCGCATCCGCGCGTTGGTGGTCGCCGCGCGCGGGCTGGCCACCGAACGCCCGAACGTCCGGGTCACCGCCGACACCGCTGGCGCGCTCGCGCAGATGACGGCGCTACTCGCGTCGGTGCGCCGCCTTTCGGAGCCTGAGCACCAGATCAGGATCCGGCTCGAAGAGACTTCGGTCCTGTCGCAGCTGTCGCGGATCCAGACCGAGCTGAGCACCCTGTCCGGCGGCAAGTTCGAGGTTAGTGCCGACACCCGCCAGGCGATGATGGAGCTCGCGGCGCTGCGCGTGCAGCTGGCCGAGCTGCAGGCGTCCGAGCAGACCGTCGAGGTACGGGCCGAAACCGAGACCGCCCGCCGGCAGATCCGCGACCTCGAGAACCACCTCGCGCAGGTCGCCGGGCGCCAGCACATCGCGAACCTGCACGTCGAGACCAGCGTCGCCGCATCCGCCCTCGAAGGCCTGACCGACGCCATCGAAGGCACGTGGGACGCCCTCGAGACGCTCGGCAAGATCGCCGCCGTCCCGCTGGCCATCCCCGGCGCGTTCGCCGCGGCGGGCCAGATCGCCGCGGTCGGTAGCGCTGTCCTCGATCTGACCGGCGTGCTCGGCCTGGTCCCGGCGGCTGGCGCGGCCGGCGGCGCCGCGATGGCGACGTTCGCCCTAGGCTTGTCGCACGTCGCAGACGCGCTCGGCCCGACAGGTACGGCCGCGCAGGTCAAGAAGGTGAACGAGGCGGTCGCGGCGCTGTCGCCGAACGCGCGCGAGGCCGTCGCCACGATCCGCGGGCTAGGGCCCGCCTTCTCCGACATGCGCCTCGAGGTGCAGCAGCAGCTGTTCCGCGGGGTCGGCGAGGAGATCAAGACAGTCGCCGGCACCTACCTGCCGGTGATGAAGACGGGGCTGTCCGGCATCGCCGAGGAGCTCAACCTCGGCGCGAAGGGGTTCGTCGACTGGATCCAGCAGGGCCGCACGATCACCGACGTCAACACCATCTTGGGGCTGACGCGCACGACGATGCGCGAGCTGGCGCCGGCCGGCACGAACGTCGCCGCCGCGCTGACCGACATCGCGGTCGTCGGCGCCGCCGTGATGCCGGAGCTCGCCACTGGCGCCACCCGCGCGACGGAGCAGTTCCGCGAGTTCATCGCCGAGGCTCGGAAGTCGGGAGAGCTTGCGGAGTGGATTCGCGGCGGCATCGACGCCGTCGAGTCCCTCGGGCGCATCGCGATCAACACCGGCAGCGCCCTCGGATCGCTGTTCTCGGCCGCGGACGAGGCTGGGTTCAGCTTCCTCGGGACGGTCGAGCGACTCACCGCCGAGATCGACATTCTGATGTCGTCGCAGTCGGGTCGTCGGGCGCTGGTCGACACGTTCGCGGAGTCCCGCGACGCCATCAACACGCTCCTGCCCGGAGTGAAGGAACTCGCTGGAGCCACACTCGAGACCACCGGCGCGTTCGCCCGCACCGACGGGCTAGAGCGGTTCGCTTCCCTGGTGTCGCAGACCGCGTCGGCGGTGTCCCCGCTCATCTCGGAGCTGGGAGAGCTCGCGGGCGGAACACTCGGCGCGCTCGCTGGTGGTGCGGAGCTCGCGGTCACCGCACTGACGCCGGTCATCTCCC
The DNA here is from genome assembly GCF_019263585.2 of Pseudonocardia oceani. Lineage (GTDB taxonomy): Bacteria > Actinomycetota > Actinomycetes > Mycobacteriales > Pseudonocardiaceae > Pseudonocardia > Pseudonocardia oceani. Next base: position 5,352,131 of record NZ_JADQDF010000001.1, on the reverse strand, counting down.
TGACCGGCGGGCTGATCGACGTCCTGGGCCCGGTCGCCCCGGCCGTCCTGGCCGCGGTCATCGCGTTCAAGGGCCTCGGATTGGTGGCGCCCTCGGTCGCCGCCCTCGGTGTGTCGACGCAGGTCGCTGCAGCGTCGGCTGCCGCGTTCGCCGGCCGAATGACAGGCCTCGCCCCGGTGGCCCTCGCCGCCGGCACCTCGACGCTGGCCCTCGGCACCGCGGTGGCCGCGGTGGGTCGCGCTCTCCCGATCGTCGGCGTCGCCGCGGTCGGGCTGGGCCTCGCGCTGTCCTCGATGTCCACGTCAACGGACAGTGCGGTCACCGCGATGGCCGCCGGTGGCGTCGCCGCGGACAACATGCGAGCCGCGCTGCTCGAGCAGCAGGGCGCATCGCAGGCCGGCCGGTCCGGGTTCGACGACTGGGCGACCAGCATCAACGGCTGGGTGAACAGCAACGTCTTCGGCATGGCCTCGGTCGAGTCGACGACCGAGGCGATGTCGCGGCAGCGGTCGGAGATGACCGCGCTGCAGCGGGCGCAGCAGGACGTCACGATCGCGCAGGGCGAATACCAAGCGGCGCTCGACCGCTTCCCTGCCAGCTCGCCACGGGTACAGGCTGCGGCGTCCGCGCTGGCCGATGCGACCCGTCGGGTGCAGATCGAGCAGATCGCCGCCCGGAACGCGACAGACCTGCACACCGCGGCCATGATCCAGCAGTCCGACCAGGCGATGGCCGCGACGAACGCAGGCCGCGGCTACGAGGGCGCGCTGCTCAACCTGGAGCGCGCGCAGATCCGGGCCGCGGAGGCGACCCGGGACCACGGCGCCGGCAGCCTGGAGGCGCGGGAAGCGAACTTCGCGCTCGAGGGTCAGCTGCTCGCCACGGCTACGGCCGCCGGTGAGAAGGCCCGCGCCGACGGGATCGCGTCGGAGGCGGCGAACGTCGACGAGCTCGCAGCGCGCGCGCAGAAGGAGGAGCTGCTCCGCCTGGCCGACGCCAACACCGGACCGGTGCGGGACTCGCTGCTCGCCGCGGCCGCTGCGATCGACATCTCCGCGGGTGCGTCCTCGCGCGCGGAAATCCTGGCCCGGCAGCAGAAGGACGAGCTGGGCCGGCTCGCCGACACCGCCACCGGGCGGACCGCCGACGCGATGCGGACCCTGGCCGGGAACTTCGACACCCTCGGTGGTGCGTCGGCGTCGGCCGAGGAGAAGGCCCGCCTGCAGGAGAAGGCGCTGCGGGACATGGCCGCGACCGCATCGGGCACCCTCCGCACCGAGCTCAACCGGATGGCCGACCAGATCCGGAACCTTCCGTCCGGGTCGTTCAACGTCACCGCGAACGGCCAGCTCGGGCCCATGTTCAACCCGGACGGGTCATTCAAGGGCTCCGCAGGCCGCATGGCGACCGGCGGCGTGTGGGCCGGCCCCGGGAAGGTGATCCGCGCCGCGACCGGCGCGGTGCTCCCCGGCTACACCCCAGGCCGGGACGTCCACTCGTTCGCCTCCCCCACCGGTGGCCGGCTCGAACTGTCCGGCGGCGAGGCCGTCATGCGCCCCGAGTGGACCCGCGCTGTCGGCCCGGCCTATGTCGCGCAGGCGAACAGGGCAGCCCGAGAGGGCGGGACCGCAGGGGTGCGTCGATTCGTCACCTCGCGCACCGATCCGGCGGCGCTCGCCGCCGGGGAAGGCATCCCTGACCCGGCCTATCGGTTCGCGTCCGGCGGCATCATCCCGACCCGCTACACGGGCCCGGTGCAGCGTTTCGCGTTCGGCGGGATCGTCCGCCCGCCGCCCCCGTACAGCACCAGGGTGTCGCAGGACCATCGCGGCACCGCCGAGGAAGCGGCCCGCCGTATGGCGCCCGTGGTCGCGGCCGCGATCAAGCGGTACGAGGAAGCGGCGGCAGCAGCGGCGGCGGGTCCCGCCTTGACGCCGGGTGGGTCCAACTTCGGCGGCGTGAAGCCGCACGTCGCGGCAGCCGGGCATGAAATCCTCCGGCTGTTCGGCCCGATGCCCGGCGGCATCGGCGGTGTGGGTGCGCGTGCGAACGCGTCGGATCACCCGGTGGGACTCGCGCTCGACTTCATGACGATGTCCAACGTCGGGCTCGGCAACCGGGTCAGCGATCACTTCCTGAGCAACTTCGGGCGTCTCGCAACCAAGTACGTCATCTGGCGTCAGAGGATCAACTCTGGTGGCGGCTGGCGAGGCATGGAAGACCGCGGATCGCCGACCGCAAACCACATGGACCATCCGCACGTCTCGTTCGTCGCTCGGGCCCGCGGCGGAGTTCTGCCGTCGGATCTGTCGCGCCCCCCGCGCACCTCGCTCGCCGACCGCGGTGGGATGATCCCGTCCGGCACCGCCGCGCTGAACCTGTCCGGCCGCGCGGAGCGGATGCTGTCGCCCCGCCAGACCGAGGTGTTCGAGCGGCTCGTCGCGGCGATCAGCAGTCGCCGCGGGAACTTCGAGGCGCGTCTCGGGCCGCTGCCGGTCGCGACACCGATCGGCAGCAACCCGATGGCGACGCAGCTGCAGGCCGCGATGCTGGCGCCCCGCCCGGTGATGACCGGCGGCGGCCCGCGGATCGACCTCGGTGTGGTGGTGCGGGAGCTGGCGCAGATGCGCGCGGAATCTCGCGGTCGCCCGCCGGTCGTGGTGAACCAGACGTTCCCCGGCGGCCAGGGCACGACGAGCGGGAGCCGCGACGCGGCGCTCGGGATCAAGCTCGCGCTCGGGTGAGCGCTCAGAAGGAGGAGCCACGATGGGGCTGAGCGATGCTCGGAAGCGAACCAAGCTCGACCAGGACTTCGGGTCCGGCACGCCCACGAACTGGTACTGGGGGCTGTCCCGGACCGAGCCGAACGAGGACGGGTCCGGGGTGAGCGAGCCCGTCGGCGCCGGGTACGCCCGGGTGCTGAAGACGAACAACGCCACGAACTTCCCGGCGGCGGTCACGGCGGGCGGGCGGACCGTGAAGCGCAACGGCACCGACGTGACCTGGCCCAACCCGACCGGGGACTGGGGCGCGTGCGGCTGGTACGTGCTGTTCCAGGCCTCCACCGGTGGCGTACCGGACTACTGGAACAAGCTCGACGACACGTTCAACCCGAAGGCCGGGCTGTCCCCGGTGCAGATCGACGCGAACACCGCTGAGCTGCAGGTGGCCTGATGCCCCCGGTGATCGCCCAGCACGCGGGCAACACCACCGCATCGGACTCGTCGTCCTGCCGGGTCACCCTGGACCGGGCGACGCAGCAGGGCAGCCACCTCACCGTCATCGCCACCGCCCGTATCCCCCGCGGGCACAAGAACCCGTTCCCGTCGGACCCGGCAGGGTTCTCCGGGTTCCGGGTCGCGCTCGGCTCGCAGAGCCTGCGCGACGACATCGCGATCGCGGTGTGGGAGAAGCCCAACGCCACACCGATCTCGTCGGTGACCGTGCAGGCGGTACACGAGTCGCTGCAGGTGCGGGTACTGGAGACCCGCGGTCTAGCGCAGGCGGCGGCGCTGGACCGGGTCGCGATCCTCGGTGGGGAGCCCAGCACCGTGTCCACCGGTGCGACCGGGACGATCGCGCAGGCCGACGAGCTGCTGATCGGCGCGATCGTCAACCAGAACGCGTCGACCACGCAGGGCAGCTTCACCGGCGGCCTGGCGAAGCTGAGCGACACGACCAGTCCGAGCAGCGACCTCGACGGGGAACGGCACCGCCTCACGGTGCACGCCGCCATCACGAACACCGTCGGGTCCTACCAGCTCGGCGGCCGGCTCTCCACCCCGCGCGACTGGATCGGGGTGCTGCTGTCGTTCCGGGGCGGCACCCTCGGGCCGCTGAAGATGACGTCGCTGTCCGCGCCGCCGCTGATGACCTTCGGCGGGCGCGGGGCGCTGACGGTGTTCGGCCGGTTCTCCAGTCTCAACGCCTCGCCGGTGATGACGTTCAGCGGCAGCGGATGGATCGGGCCGGCGAACCACCAGCTGCTCCTCGGCGGCCGCGGCGCGAACGGTCTGATGATCGGCGCCGGAACCGACTACCGCATCGAGTCGCTCGAGGGGCTCGGCGGGTGGGACGTCGAGTCGTCCGACACGCCGTTCCCGCGGTTCGACGGCGACCAGCGCGGGGTGGACCGGCAGAACGCCCGCACGATCCTGGGGCGGGTCAACTGGGACGGCCCGCCGGTGGAGTTGGAGCAGGCGGCGCAGCGGCTGCTGATGGCGTTGCGGCCGCGCCGCTCGGAGGACTTCGACCTGTACTTCCGGCTGCCGGGGATGCCGCTACGGACCATCCGGTGCCGCCCGGGGTCCCTGATCCGGGAGATGACCGCCGAGCAGATGATCCTCACGAAGCAGGCGTTCCTGTTGCGCGCGGCGGACCCGCGGATCTACTCGGCCCGCGCCCGGGAGGTTCTGGTACCGGCGTCGCCGAGCACGGGCACGGTCGTCACGGCCGTGTCGGCGATCAACGCGGGGAACGCGCAGGCCTTCCCGGTGATCCGGGTGACGGGCGCACCGGACGTCGACGTGACCGGCCTGGAGCTGGTCAACATCACCGGCAACTGCTCCTTCGAGATGGCCGGTGTCCTCCCCGCTGGTGCGCAGCTGGTCGCGGACATGCCGGCCGAGGTGACCGCGCAGCCGCGTTCCACGATCACGATCGGCGGCCAGTCGAAGCTAGGGGCGTGGGTTCCGCCCCGCGAGCCGTTCTTCCTCTCCCCGGCCCCCGACGCCGTGGGCGGTGTGAACGCGCTGTACCTGCGGACCACACCTGCCGGGGCCGCGGTGACGTGTGCCCTGGAGTACCGCGATACGTGGGCCGGATAGGCCCCCCTGCGCCGGAGCACCATCCCAACAGAGAGAGGTCGCCGTGAGCGATGCCCTGCCCCCGCCGTATGACCCGGCGGTCCACACACCCGACGACAACCCGACCGTGCTCCTGGAGATGTACTGCGAGTGCGGCGACGTGCGCAGGTTCGTCGACCCCGTGTCGCACGTGCTGCCGCAGCTGGCCGGTTTCCAGGCCCAGCACGCCGGTGACGGCCACGGCCCGACGACGGCGAAGAAGTCGTTGGCCGAGCGGGAGGCCCGGCGCAAGGCCGGGTTCCGGATGGCCGGTCGGCAGGCGGAGTACCAGCCCAAGGAGCACGAGGGCGAGGGTGCCGGGTTCGACTGGTCTCCGCCCCCTACGTCCTGACGGGGTGCTTCCGACGAGCGCAGGAGCGGGAGCAGAACCGGCCCCCGTTCAGTCGCTTGTCGGCAGCCAGCGCGAGGAACTCCTTGCCGCACGGACAGACCCGCTGCACGGCCCGGTGGCGCCCTCGGCTCCCCGTCATCAGAACGTATGGCTCGTCATCGCCGACGAGGTCCTTCCGTCCACGAGCCGCGTTGCACCGGTGGCAGGACGGCAGCAGGTTCGTGGGCTGGTTGTTCCGGCCGTCCCCATCGAGGTGGTCGACCACCAACGCTCCAGGTGCGGTGCGCCTGCCGGGCGCCCAGTCCACGGGAATCGAACACCAGTGGCAACGGTGAGGGCCGGGGCCGATCCGGCCGTACAGCGCAAGGCGGTGCTCCAGCGCCGTGCCGTTGGCGTTGGCCAGCGGATGACCGACTGCCCGGATGTACCGGTACCGCGGTGTTGTGCGGGGCGTGGCTGCCCACTGAGCGGTCTTCGCGCAGGACTGCGAGCAGAAACGGCCGCGGCCCGCCGCGAGCCGCTTCGCTGTCGTGATCAGTAGCTTCCCGCACCGCTCGCATGGTTTCTCCACCTCGCCATCCTATAGTAAAGAGGAGCGTTAGTTATGGTGAATAGCCTGTTCGATTCCGGCAGGAACGCGCACCTGCGCGGCGAGATCGCGTGGCAGACCGACGCCATCAGGGCGGTGCTGGTCGACCTCGCCGACTACACGCCGTCGCTGTCGACGCACGCGTTCCTGTCCGACATCCCGGTCGCCGCGCGGGTTGCGACCACGGCGGCGTTCACCGGGAAGACCACGGTCGCGGGCGTCGCCGACGCCGCGGACCCGACGTTCGTCGGCGCGACGGGTGATCAGGCCGAAGCGATCGTGATCTACAAGGACACGGGTTCGGCGGCCACATCGCAGCTCATCGTCTACATCGACACGGCGACCGGGCTGCCAGTCACTCCGAACACAGGCGACGTGAATCTGATCTTCGACAACGGCAGTAACAAGATCTACCGCTTGTGATGCGCGCCCTGCTCGACTTCCTCGCCTTGTTCATCCCGTGGCGCTGCCGCACCTGCTTCTCGGTGTTCGTGCCCATCACCGCCGGCAACATCCACCGCACCGCGTCGGGAGACTGCTGCGTGTGCGCCAACCTCGGAGGGATCCGCAGCCGATGACCACACCTGAGATCGAGGAGCCCTACGTTCCGCCGAACCCGTTCGTCGTGGAGTTCCGCGACTACGTGGGCAAGGTCATCCGGCTCACGGTGAACTTCAACGAGGCGACCCGCGCCCTCACCGGCGCGGTCGCGTTCCGGGACGCGGACTGCCAGTACCGGCGCGTGTACATCGGGCTCGGCCCCGACGGCGCACCCGACTCGACACCCGACGTGGTCCCGGTCCCGGCCGGGACGACGAGCGTCAGCGCCAACCAGCTGCGCCGCAACGGGCTGCGCACCATCGAGGTCGTCACCGCTCTGCAGATCACCGCTGGCCCGTAGCCGATGCCCACCGTCCACTCCAGTAGCCCGGCCCGGGTCGAGGCGGCTTCGGCGGCGGCGTCTGTCACGACGGCGTCGTTCACCGCCCCGGCCGGGTCGGTGCTGGTCGCGGCGGTGGTCATCGACGCCGGCCCGGCCCCGGCGCCGACGCTGACGGTGAGCAACAGCGGGACCGCGCTGACGTGGACGAAGGTCGCCGAGCGCGTCACCGGCGGCGCGGTCGGGTCCGCGCTGTTCGTGGCGGCGGCCCCGACGTCGGCGGCCCGGACGGTCACGTTCACGACGTCGAACAGCGACAACAAGTCGCTGAAGGTCTACGTGGTGCAGGGCGCCGACCCGGCCGGCCCGGTCGGTGATGTGACGTCCGGGAACGTCAGCACGAACACGGTCGCAGTTCCCGGGCTTGTTGCTACTCGCGCGGCCTCGCTCGGGTTCTACGCCGCAGCGCAGGACGAGTCTTCGTCGGCCACCCCGACCAGCGGCGAGTCCGCGTTCGACCCGGTGTTCATCTCCGCGCAGGTCGCGGGCGGTTCGGGTCACAAACCGATGGGCGCGGTCGCCGCCGAGACGACGTACACGATCGACGCCGCCGGCACGACCGTGTGCGACTGGCACTACGTCGGTGTGGAGATCGTCGCCGAGCTGGCCCTGACGGTCACCCCGCCCGGTGTCGCGTCGGCCGAGGCCGTCGGCACGCCCACCCTGACCGCGGGCGCTGTCGCCGCGGCTCCTGCCGGGGTCGCGTCGACCGAGGCCGTCGGCACACCGCAGGTCACCGCGTCCGTGGGTGTCACAGCCACCGGTGTCGCCTCCGGTGAGGCGGTCGGCGCGCCCACGATCACCATCGGCGGCGTCGTCGTGGCCGCCGCCGTGCCGACCGCGGAAGCGGTAGGCACCCCCACGGTGGCACCCGGGCCGGCGTCGGTCACCGCCACCGGTGTCGCCTCCGGTGAGGCAGTCGGCGCGCCGACGCTGTCGCTGACGGTCGCCCCGGCAGGGGTGCCCACCGCGGAAACCGTCGGCACGCCCACCCTGACGTTGGGTGCGGCGGCGGTGTCGACTGCCGGTGTTGTGTCGGGGGAGGTCGTCCCGGCCCCCGCGGTCACCGCCGGGCCGGTCGGGTTGTCCACGGTGGGTGTCCCGTCGGCGGAGGCGGTCGGTGTTCCGCGGGTGTCGATGAGCCTGTTCGCCGTCGGTGTCGCCTCCGGTGAGGCGGTCGGGGCGCCGATGCTCACGGTGGGCGCCGTCGCGATCTTCCTGACCGGTGTTCCGTCCGGTGAGGCGGTCGGCACGCCCGCGCTCACGACCACGCTGGACTCCGCGGTCCGGACGTTGCGCCCGATCGTGCGGCTCGTCCCGCTCTACGAGGTCCTCGCCGTCCGCCGGGTGCCGCAACCGGCCGGGCCGCCGTCGTTCTTCATCGCCGACCGCATCCCGTGGTCGCGGGTCCGGTGGGGAACGGTGCTGTCGAAGGGGCAGTCGTCCAGCGTCACGTGCAGCATCGCGTCGCTGACCGAGCCGGTGAAGCAGCTGCTGCGCGCACCGGACCGCAACCCCGCCGAGCTGCACGTGCTGCGCAACGGGAAGACGGTGTGCGCTGGGCCGCTGCTGGGCGGGGCGAAGCGCGGCGGGGAACTCACCGTCGAAGCGGGCGGGCTCATGGCCTATCTGCGGTGGATGATCGTGCTGGCCGACAAGCGGTTCGACCAGGTCGACCAGTTCACGATCGCGGCGTGGCTGATCGACCAGTGGCAGGCCAGCAACTTCGGCCACTTCGGCATCGACACCACCGCGGTCGGGGTGTCGGGGCGGCTGCGGGATCAGACCTACGAGCGAAACGAGATCCATCAGGTGTCGCGGCGCCTGGAGGAACTCGGGGCGCGCCGCGACGGGTTCGACGCCGAGATCGACCCGGTCACCCGGCGGCTGCAGCTGACGTACCCGGCGAAGGGTGTGGACCGCAGCAGCGGCGAGGACGCGGTCGTGTTCGGTGGTCGCGCCGTCGACGGCCTCGACGGGGTGTTCAGCCTGTCCCCGGACGATTTCGCCTCCGACGCGTTCGGGGTGGGGTCGGCGTCGGGTGGGCAGGCGGCGCTGTGGTCGGAGCAGCCCAACGTGGATTTGCGCGCGGTGTACGGGCGCACCGCCACCTGGGGATCGTGGTCGGACGTGTCCGAGCAGGGCACTCTCGACGATCACGTCGCGGCGCTGCGCGATGCGAAGGACCAGCCGCTGCGCGCTCCCGGACGGAAGATCCGCGTCACCCCTGACACCGACCTGGACCGCTACGACGTCGGGGACACCGTCAGCTACGAGCTCGACACCCTGCTGGGGGTGGGCGGGCCCTACCGGTTGCGGTCCCGGTTCGTGGAGGTCGTGAAGAACGAACCGGAATCTGTTGACCTCGAGTTCGTGTAGGAGGCCCGGTGTCTGAGGATCGCGCGTTCGAGGAACCTGGACAGGTCATCGCCCGTTTGTCCGCCGACCTGGAGGACTTCAAGTCGACGATGCTCGCGCGGGTCGCTGCTCTACCGACGGGCACGATGCTCCCGACGCTGGCTTCGGTCCCGCCGGTGGGGACGTTGCTGCTGCAGGGGCAGGTGGTGTCGCGGACCACGTATGCGCGGTTGTGGCAGTGGGTGCAGGACACGGCCGCGGCGGGGTTCGGTGTGGGTGACGGGTCGACCACGTTCACGCTGCCCGACGCCCGCGACCGGGCCCTCGTCGGTGCGGGCGGCACCGTCACCCTCGGCGGCACTGGCGGTTCGGCGACCCGCACGCTGACCGTGGCGAATCTGCCGGCGCACGGGCACACCGGCACGGCGGCGTCGGCCGGCACGCACAACCACGACTCGACCAACGGCCAGCTCGACAACAACGGCGGGCACAGCGGCCACTTCCCCGGCACCCGGTACAACGCAGCGGCCGGCGCCGACTTCGGCCTTTCGGACTGGCAGTCCGGTGGCGCGACGCGCGGCGACCACGGCCACTTCTTCACCTTCGACATCACCTCCGGCGGCGCGCACACCCACACCGTGACGATCAACAACACCGGCTCTGGCGAAGCGTTCGACAACCGACCGCCCTACCTCGGCGTCAACGTCGCCGTCTGGACCTGAGGAGCTGATGGTGATCATCACCGATGAGATGCGCAGGGCCGTGCACGAAGAAGACTGCGAACAGCTCGGTCACATGCTGGCCACTGAAAGCGTCATCTCTATCGAAGGCCGGACCGCGCAGGTCGCCGGGCCCGGCGACCTGCAGCCGCACCTCAACTGCCGCCGTTGCGGCAAGGTGTGGCTGGTCATCGAGGACGCGGGCGACGGCTACGACGACGCGGTGCAGCGGGTGAGCAAGCGGTTCAAGGACCCGGCCGACCTGCGCATCGGCCGGCGGCCGGTGCGCAGCGAGTCGCCAGCGCATGCTCCCGCCGGTAAGGCCTGATCGAAGGGCCCTGCCATGCCCGTACCTGACCTGCTGCGTATCGCCTGCGCCGCCGTGGCGATCATGCTGATGGCGGCTTGCATCTACGCGATGTTCCGCTCCCGGGACGCCGACCAGCGTCTGCGGTTCGGGTCGACCGCGCTGATCGCGCTGGTCGTGGTCGCCGGCCAGCTCGACACCCTCGGCGGCCCGGGGAACTGGCGGATGCCGGTGCTGCTCGTCGCGCTCGTCCTCTTCACGATCGGGGCTGTCCGGTTCCTGGTGAAGGACCGTCGGCGTGCTCTCGAGCGATGAGTCACTGTGCACGATGACCGACGGGGGTGAGTGCGATCTCCCCGGAGTTCGTGAGTGCGGTGTTCGTCGGGTTGGCCGCGCTCATCGCGGCGCTGTCGACCTACACGGCGAACCGATCGCGCCGGATGGCGGAGGACCAGCGGCTACGCAAGCAGCAGCTGCGCCACTACCGCGACCGCTACGAGGCGCTCCTCGCCTACACCTGGCTGCTCCGTGAGGAACTCGCCGAGCGTGGCCTCGCCATCCCCCCACGTCCCCGGATCCTGGAGGACGACGACGACGATGACTTCCCCCGTCCGGCTTCTCCCGCACCTGCCCCCCGTGGGGGTGGACCCGATGCCGGGTAAGCGTCGCGCCGACGCGGGTATCCCCCGCTGGGTGCCGCTGGCGATCGTCGCGGCCGCTGTTGCCGCCGTCGTGCTCGGTCTCGGTATCGGGCGGACCACCGCGGACACGCAGGCGGCGAACACCGGGCTCACGGTCGACAACGGGATCTTGGAGCAGCAGCGCAACGCCACTGCCGACCAGGCCACCGAGCTCGCCGACCCGGTCGCCGCGTTGTGCGCGGCCGGTGACGACACCGCCGCTGCGCTGGCCGCTGCCGGCGCCTGTGACCGTGCCGCGCAGGTGCAGTCGTCCCCGATCGCCGGTCCCCCCGGCCCGGCTGGTCCGGCGGGCGCCCCTGGTGCGTCTGTGGTGGGCCCGCGCGGTCCCGCTGGCTCCCCAGGTACCCCGGGTGAGCCGGGCGTACCGGGCGTACCGGGCGAGCCGGGCGAGCCGGGCAAGACAGGCCCTGCAGGCGTCGACGGCGTCGACGGGCAGGACGGCGAAGACGGCGCCGATGGTGCACCGGGCACGCCCGGACGCGACGGGGCCCCGTGCCCCCCCGGATCCACACAGCAGCAGGTCACCTACGGCGACGGCCGCACCGGGCTCGGCTGCGTCCTCGACGAACAGCCGGCCCCGACTATCCCGGAGGACGGAACATGACCGGTCCGACCGGCGAGCAGGGGCCGAAGGGGGACACCGGCGCCCGGGGCGAAGCCGGGTCCACAGGCATGCGCGGCCCGCGGGGGATCGACACCCTGGGTAGCGAACCCGCCGACGTCTCCGGGCCGCTGGCCATGGACTTCATCCGGAAGCTGACGCTGTCCGTCCTCGGCCTCCTGGTCATCGTCGTCGCGTTCCTCATCTTCTACCTGGTCACCTACGTGCAGGAGCAGCGGCTGCTGTCGGAGTGCTACCGGCAGGCCTTCGAGGAGACGAACCGTGCTCTCGTGGTCACGGTCGCCGCAGCGGCGCGCGACCGGGGCGGGCTCAAGACGTTGCTGGAGTCGCTGACCGACCCGGAACGGACCGGGGCTCAACGTTCCGCCGACCTGGAGAAGTACCTGCAGCTCCTCGCCGACGGCGAAGCTGACCGCGCCGCCACCCCCGTCCTGCCGGCCAGGACGTGCTGATGCCGCTCCGCATCCTGCGCCGGTGGCGGGAACGGCAGTGCACCTGCGCACATCCCCGTTCGATCCACACCGGTGACATCGCCGGCTGGCGCGTCTGCAACGCGCTGCGCTGCAGCTGCGCGAACTTCGCGTGGGCTTGGCTGGACAGACCCCTACTTCGCTCTGCCGAGGAGAACTTGTGAAGCGCTACGTCCTGCCCGGGCTCGTCCTGGCAGCACTGACCCTGTCCGCGCCGTACGCGCTGGCCCAGGACCCGGCCCCGGACCCGCAGGTCGTCGCGATCACCCCGCAGAAGGCGTGCGGGACGGTGACGTTCAACCTCGTCAACGCCGACGTGGGCGAGTACGGGTTCACGTTCTCCACCGGCCCGTTCGCGGGCGGCCCCATCGGGGCGCAGGGTCTCATCGTCGTCCCCGCCGGGGAGACGGTGACGCACACGGTGCGGCTGCCGGAGGACTCGTTCGACGGGCAGGGGTTCGTCACGCTCGGGGTGTCGTACGGCCCGAACACGCACCGGCAGGCGTTCCTCGACCTCGGTTTGGTCGACACCGACTGTGAGCCGCCCGTCGACGTCACCACGCCGCCGACCACCCCGCCGGCAACAACGGAGACGACGGCGCCGCCGACCACCTCCGCTCCCGCGCCGACCCCCGACGACGACGACTTCGACCAGGTGGGCCGGGCCCCCGTCGGGGGGGTCGCGACCGGTGGGTGAGCAGCAGCTGATGGGGCCGGTGCGGGCGGCGGAGGCCCGTGACTTCCAGGCCACCTACCTCGCCGACGCCCAGCCCGAACCGGTGCCGCTGCCCCCGCAGCGCCGGGAGCTCACCGAGGCCGCCCGGATCCGGGACGCGATGGCCGTGGCCCGCCGGCTCTACTCCGGCGCCGTCCGGGACCTCCTGATCGGGGAGCTCCAGTTCCACATGAGCAACGGCTACCGAGTCAACCAGGGCAGCCTCCCGGCCCGGCTGGTCACCGAGCTGCTCGACCAGGCCGACACGCGATGATCCGCGCGCTCGCCGCGGCCGTTCTCCTGGCTGCGCTGGTCGGGTGCGGTGCGCCGGTGCCGCCGACAGCGCCACCCACGGTGACGGTCACCTACCCGCCGCGCACCTCGACCCCGGCCGTGCCCACTCTCACCCCGATCGCGGTACGCGTCCCGTCCATCGCCGCGGAGAGCTCCCTCGTCGCGACCGGTTTCAACCCGGACGGGACCGCGGAGGTGCCGCCGGTGGACCAGCCCAGGCAGGCGTCGTGGTTCGAGCCCGGGGTCGAACCCGGCGACGTCGGGCCGGCCGTCATCTACGGCCACGTCTCCGGCCGGGACGGCGGTGCTTCGGTGCCCGGGGTGTTCGCTCGCCTCGCCGGGCTCGGGCCGGGCGACCTGATCGAGACCGACCGCTCCGACGGCGTGACTCTGCGATGGGAGGTGACCGTGGTGGAGACTTATGACAAGTCCCGGTTCCCGTCGGCATCTGTCTATGGCGACACCGACGGCCCCGAACTGCGCCTGGTCACCTGCGGTGGCCGGTTCGACGCGGCCGCCCGCAGCTACGAGTCGAACGTCGTCGCCTACGCGGTGCCGGCATGAACGGGCCGGACACGAGTGAAGCGCAGGCTCGACTTCTGCTCACCGCGGTATGCGGCTTGTCGATGTCCGAACGGCTCGACGCGATGATGGAAGAAGTGCGGGTGGCGCGGCTCATCGCGCACATGCAGCCCTACCTGGTGTCCTCGGTGTCCGAGCGGTTCGACGCACTCGTGGAAGAAGTCCGGGTGGCACGGCTCATCACGCACATGCGCCCCTTCCTGGTTTCGTCGAGGTCCGCGAAGACCCGGCCGGTGGTGCCGTCGCAGCGACGCGCCAGCCCCGACGAGAAGCGGCTCGACGACATCACTGCCGAAGCCCGCCGCCGCGAAGCCGCAGGTCGGCCCGCAACTGTCGCGGCCTACGCGCGCCGCCATCGCCGTTACCCGCCCGTCCCCTGACCGGAGGTCCGCATGGCCTGGCATGACCGCTTCACCTGGCCGTTGACGGCCCTCTCGGATCTGCAGCGCGACCTCCTGGCTGTGCGTATGGCCGTGCTGCAGATCCCCACCCGCCTGACCCGAATGGAGAAGAACATGGCCGCCGACCGCGAACTGCTCGCCAAGATCGCCGAGGGCCTCACCGCTCTCGCCACCCCCGTGTCCGACCTGATCGCCTCCGAGGCCGCCCTCCGGGCGGAGGTCGCCGACCTCAAGGGTGCGGCCGCCGCCGACGAGGCCGGTGACCTCGAGGCCGCGTCCCTGGTGAAGGACGCGTTCGACGACGTCGCGGAGATGTTCCGCACCGAGCCCGAGGCCCCGGACGTGGAGCCGCTGCCCGAGCCCGAGGCGCCCGCCGACCCCGAGACCCCCGCCGAGCCGGCCCCGGCCGAGCCCGTCCAGGACGACGACAACACGCCCCCGCCCGCGGCCTGACGAGGTCGCACGCGGCCCCGTGTCCAGCTCCCCGGGACACGGGGCCGCCCCGTCTCAGAGCGGCCAGCGCCAGCCGTAGCGCTTCCACTGCCCGCTCCACGAGGTCCGGCTCAACTGATTCACGTGCAGCTGCCACCGGCGACCGCACTCGCAGCGCCACCGAGCCCCGTGCCGAATCCGGAGATTCAGGTCCGGATGGTCGCAGCGGTGCGGTGCCCCACCTGGGCGGATCAAGTCCGTCATGCCCTGAGTGTGGCAGCACGTCACACCCTCCCGTCCCAACCTGCAGACAGGAGACCGGCATGGGCGACTGGCGCGAGAACCCCGACCCGTCCAGCCCCGACCGGTGGCTTTACGACGAGACGGCGCCGACCCCGATCACCGTGGCCGACTACGACCCGTCCGCGACCCGCGTCGACATCCCCGTCGTCACCGCCGGCCGGGTCGAGTACGCCGGCCACGTCGACTACGCGAACCCGCGACCGACGCCGCAGCCTGACCCGCCGTCGATGACCGCCGGGCAGGAGGACCACTCCGACCCGTGGCGCTACGCCGGCGAGGACGCAGACCCGCCCGCCGACACCGGCAGGCCGGCCGATGAGTGACCCGTGGCGCAACTGCGCCTGCTCCCTGACGCTGGTCGCCGAGATCAACGCCCGCTGGCCGCGCCGTGACAAGGCATCCGATGGCACCGTGGGGGACACTGCTCACGCTGCGCGCACGAGCGATCACAACCCGTTTGTGAAGAAGCCGCCGCCGCCGAACATGGGCATCGTCCGCGCCCGTGACATCGACGTCGACGGCGTCGACATGGCCTGGCTCATGGAACACCTGCGCCAGCTCGGGCAGCGCGGCGACGTCCGCCTCAACGGCGGCGGCTACCTCATCTTCAACCGGCGCATCACCACCCCCGACTTCACCGGGTGGCGCGTCTACACCGGCACGAACCCGCACACCTCCCACGGGCACGTGTCGTTCACCCGGGACCCCGGCGCGTTCGACTCGACCGCGCCCTGGGGCATCACCACCGCCACCACCGTCGCCCGCCCGCAGGAGGGGTTTCTCATGGCCTTGACCGACGCCGAGCAGCGCGAAGTGCTCGAAGGCATCCGCAAGATGAAGCCCGGCCTGGTCCTGCCGGCCCGGTCCAAGAACTGCCGGCCCGCCACCGACGACGAGTACGGGTCGTCGCTCAACGCGTGGGCCGAAGCCGCCGACGCCCGCGCCGCGGTCGAAGCGCTCACCGCCCGCCTCGGCAGCGGGACGGTCGCCGCCCCGTCCGGTGGGACGTTCGCGCTCGCCGACGCCGACGTGGACCGGATCGCTGCTCGCGTCCTCGACCTGCTGTCCAAGCGCACCGCCGCCTGATGTGGGCCGGCACCGGCTCCCCGACGACCACCCCGACCAACCACCAGGAGTCACCGTGAACCCCGCCAGTCGCGAACCGGCCGCCCTCTACATCGGCCTCATCGCCCCCGTCGTCGCCTGCCTCGCCGCGTTCGTCTTCGCCGCCAACCCCGAGACGCAGACCGTCGTCAACGCTGCCGCTCTTGCTGTGGCCGGCGCGATCACCGCGTTCGTGGTGAAGTCGGACAACCTTCTCCCGGCCATCGTCGGCGCCATCTCCGCGGTGGTGTCGGTCGGTGCGGCGCTGGGGCTGCAGCTCGACTCCGCGCAGCAGGCCAGCCTCGTCGTCGCCCTCGGTGCGATCGCCGCCGTGGTCGTGCGGGACCGGGTCACCGCCGCTGCCCCGCCCGTGCAGGTTCACGCGTGACATCGGCCCTCGCTGTGGCGCTCATCCCGTGGCGCTATGCGACTGCGGTGACCGCGCGGGTGTGGGCGTTCTGCCTGTTCGGGTTCGTGCGGTGAGCAGCTGATGCCGGGGTGGGCGTGGGCCGCCGCCGCAGCCTGGGTCGCCGCCTCGGTGGTGGTGGCCCGCTACGTCGGCCGCGCCATCACGCTCGGCTCCCGGCGCCCACCCAAACCTCGTTCCTCGTCTTCGACCGCAACTGAAGGGCAGCGCCATGGCAGCGCATGACGTGCCGACCGGGCACATCGGAATCCACGAGATCGAGCTCGCCGCGAACACCGAGTCGACGGTGACGTTCGGCGGGGATCTCCCGTCGCAGTACGACCTGGCCCGTGTCGAGGTGCAGGTGCTCGAGGGGACTGCGCCGGTGTACTTCCGGTTCGGGCCGTCGGGGGCGGCGACAGTGAAGGGCACGGACTGCTGGTCGGTGCAGCCGGGGACAGCGGTGGGGGTGGATGTGCCGACTGCGGGTGACACGGTGGTTCGGCTGATCTCGGCCGCGTCGGCTGTCGTGTCGGTTGGGAGGGGCTGACCATGGGAGTCATCCGGTACCCGATCCGACCCAGCGGCGCCGGAGGCGGCGGGGGGGAGGTTGTCGACGCCACCACTGACACCAAGGGTGTCGCCCGACTGCTGGGGGGCACTGCCGACAACCCGACCGTCCCCGCCGCAGCGTTGACCGGGACGATCGCCGACGCCCGCATCCCCGCCGGGATCACCCGCGACTCCGAGCTGGCCGTGGCCATCACCGCGGCGATCGACGCGCTGCTCGACGGCGCCCCCGGCGCGCTCGACACCCTCAACGAACTGGCCGCCGCGGTCAACGACGACGCATCCTTCGCCGCATCGGTCACCTCGGCGCTATCAGGGAAGGTGTCGAAGTCCGGCGCGGAGACGATCGCCGGGATCAAGACCTTCTCCGATGCGCCCGTCGTTCCCAACGGCAGCTTCACCATCGCGAAAACGACCGGGCTGCAGACCGCGCTCGACGCCAAGACGGCCCTCTCGGTTGACGGCACCCCGGTCAGCGCCTACAACCTCGACAGCTCGCCGGTCGCGCCCGGCGAGCTGTCCCCCCCCGCCTACACCCAGGACGAGGTCGACGGTCTCCTCGCCGGTGTCGGCGGCGGCAACGGTCCGTGGGCGCCGGTCCAGGACACGGGATCGGAAACAAACTTCACCACAACGAACTGGACCGTTGTTGGCGGCCTCGCCATCACTATCGCCTCAACCTCGACGGCGGACGTGTTCCGCGTCGACGTGCTCGTCGACCTAGCGTCCTACTTCGCCAACACTGCGACCATGATTTGGAACCTGGTCGTGAACGGGGCAGGCAACCCCATCACCTACCCGATCAAGCTGGTCGACAACGGCATCCGGCTGTCGGTTCCGATGGCGTGGGTGCTGACCGGGCTCAGCCCGGGCAACTACACCCTTGAGCTAGCCGCCTACATGACCGGAGCGGGGAACTATCAGTCCGGCCCCGGAACTTCGATGATCGCGCAGCGAGTGGTGTGACCAGCTACTACCTCGCCAGCACGGGCAGCGACGGGAACACGGGCACATCCGAGGCTGCGCCGTGGGCCACGATCGCGCGGCTCAACGACGCCCTCGCCGCCCAGCAGATCGTCGGGGGGGACTTCGTGCTGTTCCGGCGAGGGGACACCTTCTATGGCCAGCCGGCGCAGGAGGGTTGGCATCCGTACCCGAACGCCAACCCCGTCACATTCGGCGCGTACGGGGCCGGGGCGAAACCACGGATCTCCTGCTACAAGATCGCCGCTGTCGGTGGGTGGACTAACGTTGGCGGCAACGTGTGGCGAATCAACCTTGCCGCCGGCGCGGCCGGGCACACCGGCGCCACGATGCTCGGCGCAACCGAGGTCGGGCACCTGCGGGTCGACGGGACCGTGTACGGCGCCAAGAAGGACTCTTCCGCCGCCTTGGCTCAGCCGTGGGACTTCTACTCCGGCGACTACGCCCGAACCGATGTGAGCGAGTTTCTGCACGTCTACCACGTGGGGAACCCGTCGACGGGTCGCACCGTGGAGATCGCGGTCAACGCCGACGTTTTCCACCTCGCCCGAGACCACTGGACGATTCGCGACCTCGACATTTGCGGTGCCGACGCTGGGGTCGTCGCATCCGCCTACTGGTCACCGAGCAACATCCAAATCCTGAACTGCGACATCCACGACCTCGGCGGTTCCTACACGTGGGGCGACTACGTCTACACCGTGCCGACCCGCGCCGGGAACGGTATCCAGGCGTGGATCGGGTGCGAGGATTGGCTGATCGAAGGCAACCGCATTTGGCACTGCTACGACGTAGCCGTCACCTACCAGGGCTCCCCTGGCGTGCAGGTTCCGACCAATCAGGGCTACCGCCGGTTGCATGCGCGCCGGAATATCATCTTCAACAACTCGCAGTCGTTCGAGCTCGGCGGTTCCGAGGTCGCGGGTGACGGTGTTGGGTTCGTCGACTGCTCGTTCACCGACAACTTCTGCTTCGGTGCGGGCAACGGGTGGGGTTGGCAGTACCGTCCCGATCCGGCCGGTCGCGGCTGCCACCTGCTGTTCTACCGGTACGCGTTGCCAACGGATCTCGTGTGTGAACGCAACGTGTTCTTCGGGGCGACGACCAACCACATTTTCGCCTTGGACGGTATCCCGGTGGGGGTGACCGTGCGGAACAACCACGTGTACCTGGAACCGGGCACACTGATTCAGGATTCGTTGATTCCAGCAGGGAAGCGTCCGGAGACGATCGAGGAGGCCGCCGCGTACGTGGCGGCGACCGGGCACGAGCAGGGCACCACATGGTTCACCGACCGCACGGCGGCGGAGACATATCTTGCCGACCTCGCCTGGTCCGGCCGCGTCATCGCCACCACTGGCGGTGTCCGAGTCATCCCCGGTCCGTCCGTCGAATGGCCCGAACCCGGCTGACCTGCGGTCAGGCCCGGATCGCTACCAGCGACTTCGGGAGGCCGGCCATCCGCTCGAACCAGATGTCCGAGTCGGGGAAGTAGGAGCGCATCTCCGTCGCCGACACCAGCTCCACCTCGTGGGTGCGCTCCATGGCCAGGGCGGGGTCGTCGGTCCAGTAGTGGCCGAGCGGCCAATGCTGGGTGATCGCCAGCCGCGCCCGGAACGGCAGGAACTGCATGCCGGGGAACATCCAGTGCGGCTCCACCGGGAAGTACCGGTACGGAGTCTGCACCCAGTGCCGCGGCGCCCGGTCGGCGATGACCTCCGCAAGGGCCTGCCGGCGCAGGTGCCCGCCGACGTGCTCGATCAGGCTGTTGGAGATCACGATGTCGTAGCTGCCGGCGCGGATCTCGGCGGGCGGGGCGCAGGCGTCGCCGTGGACCTGCCCGTCACGAGCGGGCTCGAGGTTCACCACGGTGAGGTCCTTGGGCTGTGCTGGCGCGCTCTGCCAGAACTCGACGGTGCCGCCGAGGTCGAGGACCCGCATCCGGTCAAGGTCGGGGAACGTGTCGAGGAGCTTGCCCCAGCGCTTCTGTCGTGCGCGTCCGCCGATGGAGCGGGTGCTGTACGGGTTGTTCAGTGCGTAGGTGATGCGGTGGGTGAGCTCGTTCGACTTCGGCATGCCTGCTCATCCGAGCTGGGCCGTCGCACGGTTACAGGTGGCGACGGCATCTCATCAACTCTGATGACGCGCCCTTCCACTTCACAACGCCGCACCCCCGTCCTTGCCTCACGGCAGGGGCGGGGGAGCTTCTTCGTCGTTCACACCCCGTCGCGGCTCGAGCTCGTCGGCGGGCCCACGTACCCGCGCCCGGCCAGGCCGGACTCCCAGTCGGCGCGGCGGGCGGCGAGCAGCTCCCGGTGCCGGTCGGTCATCGGCTCCGCACCCGGCACCTCGCCGTGATGCAAGACGCACGGGTAGACCCGCACCCAGGCCCGGCGCTGCTTCCACCGGATCACCGCGACCGGGCAACCCGGGCGACCGACGTTCATGGGCGTGCTCCCTCGCTCGGACGACAGGCCTAATCTCCAAGTTCTGGAGCAACCGGCAGCTCTGTTGGGGTTTGCGGTCCGCCGCGGGGGAAGCACGGCCCGGCGATGATGCCACGACGGTCAGCGGCCGCGCCCGAGCAGGCGCGCGCCGAACCTCCGGTAGGGCTGGCCACCGCACAGCCAGCACGCCCGCCGCATCCGGAAGTTGCCGCGCCCGTCGCCCGTCTTCGTGCGGCCCGAGCACGCCCAGCAGGCGCGGAACGGGAACAGCCAGCACGACCCGAGGTAGAGCGCGGCGAGGACCAGACCGACCAGCATGAGCGAGTCCATCACCGGCCTCCCGCGCTAGGAGGAGACGCCGCCGCGCAGGCCCGGCGCCTAGATCCTAGGACTAGCCCTAGGGGCCGAACCCCCGCGTTGACCTGCGGCTTAGGGTCTAGGAGCTCAGCCATCGAGGGCCCCGAGAAGGTCGCTGCGGAGGATGCCCTGCCTGTTGCGCGGCACCTCGTCCTCGAGGCTCACCGCCCAGACCTGGCGCGGCCGGAC
The DNA here is from genome assembly GCF_019263585.2 of Pseudonocardia oceani. Classification (GTDB taxonomy): domain Bacteria; phylum Actinomycetota; class Actinomycetes; order Mycobacteriales; family Pseudonocardiaceae; genus Pseudonocardia; species Pseudonocardia oceani. Next base: position 5,331,445 of record NZ_JADQDF010000001.1, on the reverse strand, counting down.
GTCGCTCGGCTTGAGCGCGGCGGCCAGCTGGATCGGTGTCCAGCCGGCGTACCGGTCGGGCCAGCGGTCCGCCAGGCGCGAGCAGAGGACGTCGCTGTGCGCCTTCTCGTCGGAGCCGAACACGACCGCCAGATCCTCGGTGACCGAGTAGCTCACCGGCGTCGCCGACACCGTGTGCCCGAGCGCCATCCCCTCGAGCGTGCCGGCCTTCTCGCGCAGCGCGCGGCCGCGCAGGCAGATGGCCTCGGCCGCGACGGCGTCGGCGTAGCCGGTGCGCACGGTCCCGCCGTTGACCTTCGCGTCGCCGGTGCCGCGCAGGATCCCCGCGCCGAGCGCGTCGGGCGGCAGCTTGTGCGCGTGCATCCCCTCGCCGCCTGCGCCTGCACCGAGCACCGCCTCGGAGGCGTCGCGCGTCGTTACGTACAGGGCGAAGCGGATACCGAACTGGTCGCGGAACCCGGTGGGCGTCGACTTCGCGTCGGGCTTCTGCGTCGCGGCGAGGGTGATGATGCCGGCCGACGGGCCGACCTTCGCCAGGTCGGTGAGCTTGTCCTCCATGTCGGGCCCGTACTCCTTGCTCAGGAACGCCCGTTGCACCTCGTCGATGACCAGCACGATGAGCTGCAGGCCGAGGTGCTTGGTGCGGGAGAGCTCCTCGGTGAGCTTCCCCTCGGGGCACACCGCCTTGGGCAGGGTGCGGAGCAGGCGGTTGCGGCGGTCGACCTCGGCGAGCAGGTCGTCGATGGTGTCGCGCAGCGCCGCGAGCGGGTGCACACCCGTGTCCGGGTCGGCGCGGTCCCCGTAGAAGATCCGTTCGGCGACGTGCTCGAACGGTGTCCAGTCCGGCCCGCCCTTGAGGTCGAACACGATGATGCGCACGTGCGGGTCGAGCGCGGCGGCCAGCGCGACCAGGCGCAGCACGAACGTCTTGCCCCGCCGCGGGATGGCGCCGATGAGCATGGCCGCCCACAGCACGCACAGCCACACGGTCTCGCCGCGCTCGTTCTTCCCGAACGGCCACGGGTGCCAGAAGTTCACGTTGGGCCTGGTCAGCAGCTCGGACGGCCCGGCTGCGATCGACAGCGGGTCGACCTCGCAGACCCACATGTCGACGCGGCGGATCGACCCGGCCGACCCGCGGACGCGGGAGAGGAAGACCTGCCGCTCGTCGACGTCGATGCCCGAGGCGATCTCGTCGCGGCGGCGGATCGCCTCGTCGGCGGTCTTGCCGTAGGGCAGGTCGAGCACCGCCCGCCAGCCGTTGGCGTCGCGGTGGATCGGGGTGGCGAAGGTGAGCGGGTCGGCCTCGGTGCACAGCTTCGCCGCCTCGAACGCCCGGACCACCACGCCCGGGGACAGCTTGCGGAAGCGGCCCGGCACGACGGCCGGGGTGAAGATGGGCCTGTCGGGCGACTGCCCGCGCCAGCCCAGCAGCGCGACCACCACGACGGCGACCGGCCACAGCCAGGCGAACCACCACCACACCGCGGCGCTGGCCGCCGCGACGAGCACGCCGAGCGCGATGACGTGGCGCTGGTGCGCGGCGCGCACGAACTTCTGCTCCGAGCGGTACCGCAAGTACAGCGCGTCATCGCCCCGGGTCTTCGCGGCTTTGCGCAGCGGGCGGGCGTCCCCGTCGTCGACGAAGTCGCGCACCTGCCCGAGCACGCGCACCAGCCCCCGCGGCGCCCACCACAGCGTGAGCGCGACGTAGAGGTGCAGGCGCACGGCGTGCCACGCCAGGTGGTAGCCCGCCCGGCGCGCCACCCACCAGGCGGCGGCCCGGCGCTGCTCGGCCTGACGCAGCCACGGCGCGATGATCGGCCGCCGCTCCGGTGGCTCGGCCTCCCACGGCATCGCCACCGCTGGCGACGGTCGCAGCGCCAGCTCAGGCTCGGGCCGCGCAGGCAGCGACACGACCTCCCCGTCGAGCGCGTCGTGCAGCGCGAGTTCGGTGCCCGGCTCGTCGGGGTCGGGCCTCTTGCGCATGTCGATCGTCACGCTGTCGCTCCGTTGGTGGTGGCGAGAAGCTGGCGGGCCTTCCACTCGCTGATCTCCAGCTCGTCAACAAGCCGCTTGCGCCCAGCCCCCTCTGCGATCAGTCGGGCGGCCCGCTCCTCCACCGTCTCCGGCTCGCCCTCCAGCCCTTGGAGATTCGGCTCCTGCTCATCTCCAAGGGCTGGAGCAACTGGCAGCTCGGTTGGAGGTTCCGCCGGTGCTGCCTCCGGCCGGCCGACGAGCACCATCAAGTGGACGAGGGCACCCAGCACCGTCGGGGCGATCGCCGACACCGCAACTACGACGAGCCAGTGGGGCTGGACTCCATACGCCTCCAGGCCGTGACCGAGCGCGTTACCCGCAACCGAGCCGCCTAGCAGCAGCAGGGCGAGCGCGCGGGCGTACCGATCGGCGTCGGGTGGCGACCACTGGCCCAGCCACACCAGTGACCCGGCGGCTGCGCCAGCGTCAACGACGACCGGCAGGAGCCACGCCAGCGAAGGGGCGAAACCGCACAGCAGCGCGAGATCGCGGAGGGCCGCGAACGACAGCACGGCCGCAGCGCCAGCCACGATCAGGAGAAGCCCAAACAGTAGGAACCGCTGAGGCCTCATGCCTCGCCCTTCTTCGCATGCGACGCGTCGAACAGGCGGTGGCACCGCCTGCACATCGGCTGGTAGTGCCCGTACTGCGGGCTGTATGGCCCCTTGGAGGAGGTCAGTTCGTTGGGGTCGGCATGGTCGTACGCCCACTCCTCGGCGCAGCCCCCGCACTCCACACAGGTGTGCGTGCTCGGACGTCCCCGCGCCTGCCTGAGCCAGCGGTGCGTGGTGCTGTAGCTGGGCACTCCACTTCGGTGCCCTCGTGTGGCCTGAACTGTCGCGTCGCCGACAGCTTTGCCGGCCAGCACCCGCTGGAGGTGGGCGCCGCACAGGCCGCGTCCACTGTGGGGTCGGCCGCAGTCGTTCACGGAGCAGGTGCGGCCGGGGGCCTTGGCCCGGAAGGTTGCCGGACCTGGGTCTCCGTGCTTGCGCCACCGTCTCCAGTGCCCGCCGCAGTACCCGTGCGCCCTCAGTGGCCGCAGGCATCCGTCAACGCAGCAGATGGCCACGCTCACCGCTCACCTCGTCGTCCCGGCCAGCTCACGGATCCCGGTCCTGGGGTGTTGAGGGTGTGGCGGCGGGTCGTCGCCGACCAGGTCCACGGCCCGATCTTGAGGCCCCAGGTGATCCGGCCCGCCTGGTTGAGGTGCAGCCGGAGCGGGCCGAGGGGGATGGTCTTGCGTAGGCGGAAGCCCATCACCGACCACCCCACGGGTCCTGCTTGTCGATGTGCGCCCGCCACTCGGCCTGCGGGTGGGTGTGCTGGTCGGTGCGGCCGTCGAGTTCGCACCCGGCGGTGTGCTTCACCTTGACGTCGGGCTGCGGGTCGAGCGCGCGCCGCGGTACGTCGCGGTCGCTCTTGCTGCTGAACAGTCCCATCGGGGTCTCCTCGTGGTCGGTTTCGCGCTTCCCAGAAGTGGGAGCCTACGATACCTTCCTACATGTGGGAAGACCGAGCACTAACCTGACCCGCTGTGACCAGCCGCGAGGAGAGCGAAGCGTTGATGAATCTGCAGGAACTCCTCGCCCGCGACCTGTCGAAGGTGTCCCTCGACGAGCTGTACCAAGGGATCAAGGAATCCGAGCTGGTGTTCGACCAGGCACAGGTCTGGACGGGGCGGCTCGTGGCCGAGGTGCGACGGAGGCCGAACGTCTCGTGGTCGAAGGTCGAAGAGGCGACAGGCGTCCCGAAGGCGACGCTCGACCGGCGCGCGAGCAAGGCGCCGTAGCGTTCGACCCCTACGCCCCCGACTACCACGCCCCCGTCATCGGCCGCACCTACTGGCACCGGCCGTGGCGCCAAACCGTCACCGTCCTCGCCGCCCCCGGTGTCGGGGATGCGGTGCCCTACGACGAGGTGGTGGTGCGGCTGTACGCCACCGGCACCCCCGCCGTCGTGAAGCTGCGCAGCCTGGAGGAACGATGACCGACACCACCGCTGGATGCGGCTGCCAGTACGACGCTACTGGGCTCGTGTTCGTCGACCGGTGCGTGTGCCTACCCGTGCCCGTCAGCGACGACCAGGCCGCGCTCGACCGGGCGGCCGCGGACATGGCGGTGCGCGACGACCTCGCCCGCGAAGTGGCCCGGCTGTGGGTCGCGGCCGACAAGAACGACCCGCGCGATCTGACCGCCGCTCTCGACCGGCTCGCCGCCGCCTACGGGGAGGACCGATGAGCGACGTCTACGTGCGCTATCAGGACAAGCCGGTAGCCCGCACCTTGGAGGACACCCGCGCAGGCATCACCGTGGACCTGGACGAGGACGGTGAGGTCGTAGGCGTCGAGCTGCTCGCAGCGTCCGCTGTCGAGGTCGACGGGGTCGAGGTGGCCCAGTGAGTGGGTTCTACGCGGCGCCCGTCCGCGACCTCGGCGACCCCGCCGCCGACCCGCCCGGCACCGTCCGCGTCGACGCCGACCCCACGGACCAGCACGCGCACCTGTTCGACCGCGACGCGCGCCGTGCCGTGAAGACGGCGCAGACGAGGCCGGCGGGGCAGCGGTGGGTCCTCATCTCAGGAGCCCGCGACATCACCTGGTTCTACGACGACGAGGTGGCGAGCTGGCCCGTCGTCCCCGCCTACGCCGTGTCCGCGCCCTGGACACTCGCCGCCGCACAGCCCGCGCCGGCCACGCCCGCGCACGAGCGCGGGGACCTCGACGTGGAGGCGTTCCGCGGATGAGCACGCTCAAGGCACTCGGCATCCCCCTGCTGATACGCACCGCCTGCAGGACGATCTCCGCCATGACGCATCCCCTCATCGTCGCGGGCCTACTACTGGGAGGGCTGTGGCTGGTTCTGGCCTGGGGGAATGAGTGGGTGGAGCAGCGCCAGGAGGAACAGTGGCGCGTCGTCGTTGAGCACACCGAAGCACTGGAGCGCAGGTCCGCGCTGCAGGAACAGGTCGACTGGGAGGTGCGGCAGCACCAGCTCGACCCGTCCTACCCGTACCCCGAGCAAGTCCCGGTCTGCCCTCCGTGGCAAGAGCCGTGGGTGCTCTCGGTGTCTGTTGCGGGCGACGTGGATGCCCGGTGTCAGTGACCGAGCCCGAGCACGTCCCCACCGTGAACGACCGACTCCGCGCGGCCGGGATCTCTCAGACCTCGATCGACGCGCACTTCGCCGACGGCGTCCTGCGCGTCGACGGGGACCCGGCCACGGCGCTCGATCAGCCTGCGCCGAAGCCCGCGCGCATCGTCATCCACGAGGCCTGACCTGCTGCTATACGGCGCACCCGCATACTATCCAGTGGTGCTGTCACTGGTTTTCGTGTGTACCGGCAACATCTGCCGCTCGCCCATCGCCGAGAAGGTCGTCGCCCGGGAGCTGGAGCGGGCCGGTCTCGGCGACGGCGTGACGGTCAGCAGCGCCGGCACCGGGGGCTGGCACATCGGCTCCCCGGCCGACGAGCGGTCGGTGGCGCTGCTGCGCGCGCACGGCTACCCCGACGCCCACAGCGCCCGCCTGATCGACGAGGAGCAGCTCGCCGCCGACCTCGTCGTGGCGCTGGACCGCTCCCACTTCCACGCGCTGCGCGCGATGGTCGCCGACCCCTCCCGCGTGCGGCTGCTGCGCTCGTTCGACCCCGCCGCCCCCGCCGACGCCGAGGTCCCCGACCCCTACTGGGGCGACGAGGAGGGCTTCGAGCGCGTGCTGGACATGGTCCGCGCCGCGGTGCCCGGCCTTCTCGACTGGGTGCGCGAGCACCGTCAGCCACCGAGCACCGGTGGCCGCGAGCACCGGTAGCCGCGAGGCCCGGTGGCCGCCGGGGACCGGTAGCCACCGGGGACCGGTAGCCACCGGGGACCGGTAGCCGCCGGGGACCGGTCGTGAGTGGCGATCGTGGCCGGGGCCACGATCGCCACTCACAGGCACGTCGTGGGTTCAGCGCCAGTCGTCGAGCACCAGCACGTCGGGGTGGTCGTAGCCCGGGGTGTTCGGGCGGTGCATCGTCACGCCGGGGGTGTCGGTGCGGAACCCGGCGCCGAGCAGGTGCCGGTAGGCGTCGTGGCGGGCGGTGCTGACGCCGACGACCAGCCGCTGCGCCCCGGCCGCCGCCGCCCAGCCCCCGCACGCCAGCAGCAGCCGCTCGAACGTGCCGCGGGCGTGCGGGCCGGGTGCGACGGCCGCGAACTTCACGAACGCGACGCCGGTACCGGCCTCGGTGCCCGCCCCGGTGTGGCCGACGGCGAACCCCGACGGCGCATCGGGCTCCCCCACCAGCACGACGTCGCCCAGCGACTGGTCGAGCACGGCGTCGACCTCCCCGCCCACGTCGAGGCCGGGATGCACCGCGGCGGTGACGGCGGCGCAGGCGGCCCGCAGCGCGGCGCGGTCGGTCCAGGCCGAGCCCAGCAACCCCGACGGCGACTCGAACGGCGCCACCGGCCGGGACATGATCGCGGTGAGGAAGCGCGGCCAGAAGCCGAACTTCTGGTAGAGCCCGTGGTGGCGCGGGCTGTGCGCGAACGTGAACAGGCCCTGGTGTCCGACGCCCCAGCCGGCGAAGACGTCGAGCGTGGCGGTCAGCAGCCGCGATCCGACCCCGGCGTCCCACAGCTTCGGGGTGACCGACAGCGGCCCGAGCCAGCCGACGTCGCCCCAGCGCGTCACGACCGTGGAGCCCACGACGTCGCTGCCGGAGTAGGCGCCCAGGACCGTGGTGTGGCCGGCGCGGAAGCGGGTCCGCAGCAGCTCGGTGTCGCCGAAGGGGTCCGTGCCCAGGAACGTGCCGAAGGCGTCGCGGACGATCTCGTCGGCGACGTCGAGGTCGGCGGCGTCCAGCGCGCGAACGTCGAGGTCCATGCGCGCAGTGTGCCGCACCGACTGCTCCGAACGGCAGAACGCGCGACGGCTCAGGCGGTCGTGACCACCAGCTCGGCGAGCGAGTCACGCAGCGCGTCGGCCAGGACGGCGACGTCGGGCATCGCGTCGCGGTCGGCGGTGAGCCCGTAGTGCATCCCGCCGTCGTAGGACGTGACGCCGATCGCCACGGCCTGCCCGCCGGCCAGCGGAACCACGGGGAACATGTCACGCATCCGGGCACCCAGCGCGTACAGCGGACGGGGCGGGCCGGGCACGTTGGTGATCAGCACGTTGTAGAGCCGGCTCGAGTACTGGCTGGTGAGACGGGCGGCGATGCTGTGCACGACCGGCGGCGCGAGCCCGACCAGCCCGATCAGCCGGGCCGCGCCCACCGCTCGGCCGCCGCGCTTGTGGGCCTCCATCGCCCCGCGCACCGCGGTGAGCCGGGCGACCGGGTCCTCCTCGGCCACCGGCAGGTCGACGAAGTACGCGGAGATGCTGTTGCCCGCCGCCGACCCCGGGCCCCCGGACCGCGCCCGCACCGACACCGGCACCAGCGCGCGGACGGTCGTGTCGTGCGTCAGCGGCTCGCCGCGGGTGATCATCCAGCGCCGCAGGCCGCCCGCAACGACGGCCAGCACGACGTCGTTGACGGTGCCGCCGTGGGCCTTGCGGACCGCGCGGTGGTCGGCGAGCGGGGTGCGCGCGGTGCCGTAGCGGCGCTGCGAGCCGGTGACGGCGGTGAGCGGGTGCACCGGACGGGTGCCCGCCGCGCTGCGCCCGGTGTCCAGGGCGGCCTGCGCGGTGCGCCCGATCGCCGACGCCGCGTACCCGATGTCGCCGAGGATGCGGCCGGTGGCGTCGAGGGCGAGCTGGGGGCGGCGCAGCGTGTCCAGCACCGCCGACGCGGCCAGCTCCAGGCCCCACGGCTCCCGCGCGGGCGCCCAGTCGTCGTCGGGCGTCTCGCGCGGCTCGGGCGTGAGGTCGAGCAGGACGGAGCCGATGTCGACCGACGCCAGCCCGTCGACCATCGCGTGGTGGGTCTTGGTGACGACCGCCAGCCGCCCGTCGGCCAGGCCCTCGACCAGGTAGATCTCCCACAGTGGGCGCGAGCGGTCGAGCCGGCGCGAGAGCAGCCGGCCGACCAGCTCGTGCAGGACCTCCTCGGTGCCCGGCGCGGCGAGCGCGGAGCGCCGGACGTGGTACTCCAGGTCGAAGTCCGGGTCGTCGACCCACACGGGCAACCCGAGCCGGGCCGGCACCTCGCGCACCTTCTGGCGGTAGCGCGGCACCAGCCCGAGGCGGTGCCCGATGAGCGCGACGAGGGCGTCGACGTCGAACCCCTCGCTCGGCTCGAACGTCATGACGCCCCCGACGTGCATCCCCGCGTTCTCGTGCTCGGCGAACAGGAACGAGGCGTCCAGCGGCGAGAGGCGGTCAGGCACGGGGAAGGTCTACCAGTCCTGCGGTCACCACCCCCGCAGCGGGAACCCGGAACGGCCGTCGCCGTGGACCCGCTCCCCCAGCACCTGGTGGAGCTGGATGTTGTCGCGCTCGAACCCCAGTCGGCACGCGGCCATGTAGAGCCGCCAGACCTTCGCCCTGCCCAGCCCGACCTCCGCCACGGCCTCGTCCCAGTGCTCCTCGAGGTTGGCGCCCCACGCCGCGAGCGTCCGCGCGTAGTGCTCGCGGAAGTTCTCCTCGTGGCGGATCTCGAACCCGGCGTCGTTCATCGTGCCGATCACGTGCCCGACGGTGTGCAGCTCGCCGTCGGGGAAGATGTAGCGGCCGATGAACGGGTCGAGCCGCCGGGCGGGCGTGCGCGACTCGGTGATGCAGTGGTTGAGCAGCCGGCCGCCGGGCCGCAGCCGCGCGTGCAGCGAGGCGAAGTAGGCGGGCAGCTGGGCGCGTCCGATGTGCTCGGTGAGCCCGATCGAGCTGACGGCGTCGAACTCCGACTCCGGTGCGTCGCGGTAGTCGACGTGGCGCACCTCGGCGAGCCCGTCGAGGCCGCGGCGGGTGATCTCGGCCTGCGCCCACGCGGCCTGGTTGGCCGAGAGCGTCACCCCGAGCGCCTTGACGCCGTGCTCGGCGGCGGCGTGCATGACCATGCCGCCCCAGCCGCAGCCGACGTCGAGCAGGCGCTGCCCCGGCTGCAGCCCGAGCTTCTGCGCGACGAGCTCGAACTTCTCGGCCTGCGCCTCCTCGAGGGTGGCCGTGGCGCTCGGGTACACCGCGCAGGTGTAGGCCATCGACGGCCCGAGCACCCACTCGTAGAAGGTGTTGGAGACGTCGTAGTGGTGCGAGATCGCCCTGCTGTCGCGCGCCTTGGAGTGCAGGCGGCCAGGCGGGCGGTACTCGAACTCCGGCGGCGGCTGGCGGTGGCGCGCCCACACCGGCACGAGCTGGCGGGCCAGCCTGAGCCGCTGGGCGCGCGGGATGTCGTGCAGGATCACGTCGGGCATCGCGGCGAGGACGCCGTACAGCTCGCCCTCGACCTCGATCTCGCCGGTGACGTACCCCCGCGCCAGGCCGAGCGTGCCCGGGGCGGTGACGAGTCTGGCCATGGCTCTCGGGGAGGCGATCCGGATGGCGGCCTCGGCGCTGTCCGGGCCCGCCTTGCTGCCGTCGTACCCGATGATGCGCACCGGTACGTCCGGCCCGATGACACTCGAGATGATCTCTGCGACCTGCATCATGCCCTCCCCGTGACCTTGCTGTAGAGATCGGGCAGCCTGCCGTCCGGGTCGTAGCGGCCCTTCAGCTCCCGGTAGGCCCGCCCGTTGTAGTGCTCCCAGAACTCGGGCTCGTCGTAGTGCACCGTGGAGTACAGCGACTTGTGCCCACCCAGTCCGGCGACCAGCTGCTCCACGCGCTTGTTGTGCCCCTCGGGGTCCCCCGGAACCTCCGGGACAGTCGACCAGAAACCCACGTTCACGTAGAGTTCACCGGCCTCCATGGGGTAGAGCGGCCAGGTCGTCGCCCCGCGCAGCCGCAGCGGGCAGAGCCACACGGGCTCGATGCCGACGTCGCGCTGGAACGCGTCGAGAAACTCCGGCAGCCGGTCGACCGGGATCTCCACGTCCTGGATCACCGGCTCCTCCTGCGGCTGCCGCAGCAGGCTGCGGATGCGGCTGGAGAACCGCGTGCGGCGGTCGAGGGCGACGATCCGGCGGTAGACGTCCGAGCGCCGGTAGCGGCCCGGCCACACCCGGCGCACCAGCGGGTGCTGCGCGCCCAGCGCCGCCGAGCACCAGAACCAGTCGGTGTCCCAGCGCCACAGGTAGTCGTGGACCGTCAGGTGGTCCTCGGTGCGCTCGCGGACCGACTTGTAGAACACCTGCTGGCCCGTGTAGTCGCTGACGGCCGGGCCGGGGTCGTCGGTGAAGAACCCCAGGCTGAGGTACTGCTCGTCGCGGGTGAACACGACGCCGTCGACGAAGTCGGGCCCCGATCCGTCCGCCGCGCCGGCGCACGCCTCGCGGATCTCCTCGGCGAGCTTCCCGGTGGCCACGCGCCGGTGCTCCAGGCGGACGTAGGGCGCCACCGGCTGCAGGTCGATCTCCAGGCGCAGCGCGTAGCCCAGCGTGGCGTAGGAGTTGGCGAAGCCGTGAAACAGGTCGGCGTGCTCGCCCTCGGGCCGCGCGGTGACCAGCTCACCGCTGGGCAGCAGCACGTCCATCTCGCGCACCGACTCGTGCGGCAGTCCGTGGCGGAACGACGTCGACTCGATGCCGAGCCCGGTGACCGCCCCGCCGAGGGTGATCGTCTTGAGCTGCGGCACGACCAGCGGCATCAGCCCGTGCGCCAGCGTGACGTCGACGAGGTGCTCGTAGGTGGTCATGCCCTGCACCTGCGCGGTGCGGGCGGCCGTGTCGACCTCGATCACCCCGGTGAACGCCGACGTGTCGAGCCGGCGGTCGTCGGCGGCCCCGGCGCCGAACCGGAACAGGTTCGACGTCTTCTTGCCCAGCCGCACCCGCTCCCCCGCCGGCACGGCCCGGTACCGGCGCACCAGCTCGACGACGGCGGCGTCGTGCTCGGCGCGGGGGACGGTCGGCGGGGTGGACAGCTGCAGCCCGGCGCTCATGTCGGGGGACGCTAGTACTCGCGCGGCGGGCTGCCCACCCTGTTGACGAGGGCTGCTTCGTCACATCCGCCCACAGGGGTGAACCGCTCAGCGCCGGGCGCGCACCAGACCCGGCAGCGCCGAGAGCCCGGTGGTCGGGTGGAACGCCTCGGCCGCCGCGGTGAGGGCCCCGTGCTCCGAGCCGCTCAGGACGATGTCGGCGGCGGCGGCGTTGCGCTCCACCTGGGCGACGCTCGACGCCCCCGGGATCGCCACGACGTTCGGGAAGTGCACCAGCCAGGCCAGCGCGATCTGCGCGGGCGTGGCGTCGTGGACCGAGGCGACGTCGCGCAGCAGGTCGAGCAGCGGCGACGCGGCCCGCATGTTCTCGGGCAGGAACATCGAGTTGGTCGCCCGCACCCCGCCGCTGGGCCGGTGGTCGGCGTTGTAGCGCCCCGAGAGCAGACCCTGCGCCAGCGGGCTCCAGGCCATGACGACGTGCCCGGTGCGCTGGGCCCAGGGCAGCATCTCGGCCATCGGCCCGCGCGAGACCAGGCTGAACTGCACCTGGTTGGACAGCACCCGCGCCCCGCCCAGCGCGCCCTCGGCCCGCTGCCAGCGCGAGAGCGGGTAGTTCGAGACGCCGACCTCGTCGATCACGCCGACGTCGCGCAGCGCCCGCATGCCGCGCATGGTCGTGGAGTCGCCGACGACCGGGTTGGGCTGGTGCACCTGGTAGAGGTCGATCTGGCGGACGCCCAGGCGCTGCGCACTCGCCACGCCGCGCTGCTGCACGATCGCGGCCGTCGGCATCACCGGGAAGACCTTCGAGGCCACCACGACGTCGTCGGTGCCGCCGGAGTCGCGCAGGGCCTCGCCGAGGATCCGCTCGCTGCGCCCGAACCCGTAGACCTCGGCGGTGTCGAACACGGTGATCCCGAGCTCGCGGGCGCGCTTCACGATCCGCCCGGCCTCCCCCTCGGCGTAGTCGGTGCCGTAGCCCCACTCGCGGGACCCGAACTGCCAGGTGCCCAGGCCGATGACGGAGTACGGCTTGGCGGTCGCGATGTCGAGATGGCGCATGCCCCCGTTGTACCCGGATCAGGTGTGGGCGGTCAGGAAGTCGTCGACGTGGACCCAGGTGGTGGCGCGGGCGCGGCGGCCGGTGAGCACGCCGAGGTGCCCGCCCGGGGCCGACTCGAACCGCACCTCGGGCGAGCCCGTCAGCAGGTCGACCACGCGCTCGACGGCGGGGAGCGGGGCGATGACGTCGTTCTCGCCGCCGACGACCAGCACCGGGACGTCGATCTCCTTGAGCGCGATGGTGCGCCCGGCGAGGTCCAGCGTGCCGTCGGCGAGGTCGTTGCTGCGCAGCAGCAGGTGGTAGATCTGCCCGAACACGCGGCCGGGGTAGCCGCGCATGTGGGTCATCATGAAGTCGACGGCCTCGATCTGGGCCAGGCAGTCGCGGTCGTCGAGGCGCGAGAGCACCGTCAGCGGCTTGGTGATCAGCCGGTCGACCGCCGTCAGCTGGAACGCCCAGCTCACCAGCGGCGCCGGGAAGCTGCCGATCGCCTGGTAGACCGCCGAGAGCCCGAGCCCGCCGGTGACGGCCGCGAGCGGGCGCAGGGGCGCCACGAGCGGCACCGCCGCGATGTCGACGGGGCTGCCGATCACCGTGAGCGTGTGGATCGGCAGCGTCAGGTCGGCGGCCGTCGCGAGCATGCAGAAGATGCCGCCGAGCGACCAGCCCAGCAGGTCGACGCCCTCGGCGCCGGTGTCGCGGGCGGTGTCGCGCACGGCGCGGGGCACCACGTCGTCGACCCAGTGCTCCATGCCCAGCGCGCGGTCGGCGAACCGGATCGGGCCGTAGTCGACGAGGTACACGGTGCGCCCGGTGGCCAGCAGGTGCTGCACCAGCGAGCAGCCGCGGCGCAGGTCGTAGGCGAAGTCGGGGGCACCGAGCGGGGGCACGAGCAGGACCGGCGGGGCGTCGAGGACGGGGACGCCGGCGATCGGGCGGTAGCGGTGCAGCGTGGCGGCCGGGGAGCCGGTGACGGCGTCGCGCGGCATCCGTCGCAGGTCGGCGACCCCCCCGAGGACCGCCTTGTCGACGACGTTCTGCGCGACGTCCAGCGCCACGGCGGGGATGCGGTCGGCCAGCGTCACCCCCCGAGGCTAGCCGCGGCCCGTGGGGGCCGACCTCGGCACGGTCGAGCCGTTCCCGGTTACCGACCGGTATGTGAGACTGCGGAGCATGCAGCGCGACATCTTCGACGCCGACCACGACGCGTTCCGCGACACCGTCCGGGCCTTCCTCGCCAAGGAGGTCCTCCCCCACCACGACCAGTGGGAGGCCGACGGCCACGTCGACCGCGCGGTCTGGAAGTCCGCAGGCGCGGCCGGCCTGCTGGGCACCGACGTGCCCGAGGAGTTCGGCGGCGGCGGGGTCGACGACTTCCGCTACAACTGCGTCATCACCGAGGAGATCTCCCGCGCCGGCACCTCGGGCCTGGGCTTCCCGCTGCAGAACGACGTCATCGCGCCCTACCTGCTGCGCCTGGCCACGCCCGAGCAGAAGAAGCGCTGGCTGCCCGGCTTCTGCTCCGGCGAGACCATCACCGCGATCGCGATGACCGAGCCCGGCACCGGTAGCGACCTGCAGGGCATCCAGACCACGGCGCGCAGGACCGACGACGGCGACTGGCTCCTCAACGGCTCCAAGACCTTCATCACCAACGGCATCCTGTCCGACCTGGTGATCGTCGTCGCGAAGACCGACCCGGAGGCCGGCGCCCGCGGCTTCAGCCTGCTCGTCGTCGAGCGCGGGATGGCCGGGTTCGAGCGCGGCCGCAACCTCGCCAAGGTCGGCATGAAGGCCCAGGACACCGCCGAGCTGTCGTTCACCGACGTGCGCGTGCCCGCGGCCAACGTCCTCGGCGAGGAGGGCCAGGGCTTCATCTACCTCATGCAGAACCTCGCCCAGGAGCGGCTGTCGATCGCCGTCGGCTCGGTGGCCGGCGCGGCGCGGGCCCTGGAGCTGACGCTCGACTACGTCAAGGAGCGAAAGGCGTTCGGCAAGCCGGTGTCGGCGTTCCAGAACACCCGCTTCGAGCTGGCGGAGATGGACACCGAGGTCACGGTCACCCAGGTGTTCGTCGACCGCTGCATCCGCCAGCACGTCGAGGGCGAGCTGTCGATCGCGGACGCGGCGAAGGCCAAGTGGTGGGCGTCGGACGTCCTCAAGCGCGTGGTGGACCGCTGCGTCCAGCTGCACGGCGGCTACGGCTACATGCTGGAGTACCCGATCGCGAGGGCCTTCGTGGACTCGCGGGTCCAGTCGATCTACGGGGGGACGAACGAGATCATGAAGGAGATCATCGGGCGGTCGCTGATCTCCTAGCCCCTCCCCGCGAGCCGGGGTCTGGTTGCGCGCGAGTCGCGGTCCTGCTGCGGGCGGGCCGACGGCGCCGGCGGCCGCCCTTCCCGCGCACTGACCGTGCTCCCGCGTGCTCTCCGTGCTCCCCCGGAGGCTCGCGGGAACCGGGAACGTGCGCGGTAGAGGGGAACGCGCGCGGGACGGCGGCGCCCGGGAGCACGTGATCGTCGAGAGTGCGCCACCACGGCCCTCCGCACGACCACCACGTCACACTCCTGGCGATCACCGGGTCGTGAGCGTCAGGAGTGCGCCCTCACGGTCCCCCCGACGACCCTGACGGCGCGGTCCCGGCGATCACGGGCGGGTCGCCGTCAGGCCGTCGCCCCGCACACCCGCTCGATCTCCGTGACCGCCGCCAGGATGCGGGCGGCGTCGATGCGCACGGCGTCCTGCGCGGCGTTGCCGTCGGGGCCGAGGAGGGCGCGGCCCTGGGCGTCGAGGTCGTCGATGGCCGCGGCCAGCTCGGCCTGCGCGGCCCGGATCTCGGGATCCGTGACGCCCGAGGTCGTGGCCACCTGGCGGGCGCCGAGCAGCAGGACCGCGACGCCGGCGGGCAGCACCGGCATCTCCTCGATCGCCTCGGCGGTCTGGCGGACGACCGACCGGGTGTCGGTGTAGTCGGCGCACACGACCTCCTCCGGCGTCCGGGCCGGCGCCGCGCTGGGCGCGGGGGCCGCCGAGGTCGCGGGCGGCGGGGCCGGTGCGGGGTCGCCGCCGCAGCCGGCGAGCACGGTCAGCGCCGCGAGGGCGGCGGCCGCGACGAGTGCGGGGCGCCTCACGCGATCACGCTCGCGCGGATGCGGGCGCGCTCGGCGTCGACGTCGACGGTGGCCGGCGGGAAGCGCGGATCGAGCTCGGCGAGCGTCTCGGCGAGGATCGAGGCGATGGCCCAGTTGCGGTACCACTTGCGGTCCGAGGGCACGACGTACCAGGGCGCCGCGTCCGAGTCGGTCTCGCGCAGCGCGTCGGTGTAGGCCTGCTGGTAGGCGGGCCACCTCGCGCGGGAGTCGAGGTCGCCGGTGTTGTACTTCCACACCTTCGCCGGGTCGTCGAGCCGGGCGAGCAGCCGCTCGGCCTGCTCCACGGGCGAGATGTGCAGCATGCACTTCACGACGGTGACCCCCTGCTCGGCCAGCTCGGACTCGAACGCCGTGATCTCGGTGTAGCGGCCGCGCCACACCTCCTCGGGCACCAGCGAGTCGACGCGGGCGATGAGGACGTCCTCGTAGTGCGACCGGTCGAACACCCCGATCTGGCCCGGCGCGGGCACCTTCGGCCGGACGCGCCACAGGAAGTGCTGGGCGCGCTCCTCCGTGGTGGGCTTCTTGAACGAGGAGATCGTCAGGCCCTGCGGGTTGACGAGCCCGGCGACGTGGCGGATGACGCCGCCCTTGCCGGAGGTGTCCATGCCCTGCAGCACGAGCAGCACCGCGCGGGTGCCGCCGCCGACGGCCTCGGCGTAGAGGGCCTCCTGGCGCTCGTCGAGCACGGTGGCGAGGTCGGCCATCTGCTCGGCGGCCGCGGACTTGTCCTGCGGGCCGACGGGCCGACCGCGCGGGTCGATGGCCGCCAGGTCGGGGTCGGCGGGGACCCGGAACGTCGAACGCGCGCTGCGGGCCATGATCCCCACCCTAGATCCCTGCTGCCCCGGGGGCCGACGGCGGTCAGGCGCCGAGCCGCTGCTCGTCGTCGTGGTCGGGGCCGTCGCCGTCGGCGGACCCGTGGTCGCCATCGGCGGACTCGCCGGGCAGATCGGCGAACTCGCCGGGGGTGTCGGTGTCGGTGTCGGTGTCGGTGTCGGTGTCGGTGTCGGTGTCGGTGTCGGCGTCGGCGTCGGCGTCGGCGTCGGGGGCGTCGGCTGCGGCCGCCGCCAGCACACCGAGCTCGAACTCCAGCCCGAACGGCTCCTCCAACCGCAGGACCCCACCGGACTCCGCGCGGGCGTACTCGTGGTACCGCCCGCCGATGAGCATGGTGGCCACCGCGAAGGGGTCGTCGTGGTCGACGAGCAGGGCGTAGGGGATGCCGCTGCCCGCGTAGAGCTGGGGCTTGAACCAGCGGTCGGCCACCCCGTTGCCCGACCCCACGACGTCGATCACGACCAGCGCCACCGACCCGTCCCTGAAGCCGGGATCCGAGGCTCCGGGGTCGGGCGACGACGAGGCGCCCCGCGCCGACACCACCAGGTCGGGCACCAGGATCCGCCCCGGGCACAGCCGCAGGGCGACGGGCCCGCTGACCTCCAGCCCCTCGGGCAGCGCCGCCTCGACCGCCGCCCGGACGGCCGCGACGGCCGCCGCGTGCCGCTCCCCGGTGGACGGCGCCACCAGCAGGCTGCCGTCGACGAGCTCGATCCGGCGGTCGCGGGGCAGGGCCTGGTAGGCCTCCTCGGTCCACGGGCCCTCGTGCGTGAGGGGCGCACCGCCCTCGACGTCGACCATCCTGGGCTCCCCCTCCTCGCCTGCCGGGACCGTCGCCGCAGGTCGCGACGGCGGCGCCATCGTGGCACAGCCCGCCGGCGACGGCGACGAGGGCGGTCTCGGTCGGCGACCGGCGGCCGCCGGCGTCAGCCGACCGGTCGGGCCCCGACGGGCACCACGAGCGGCGTCCCGGCCACCGGGTCCTGGATCACGCGGGCGTCGAGGCCGAACACCTCGAGCAGGCGCTCCTCGGTGATGACCTCGTGCGGGGTGCCCGCGGCGACGATCCGCCCGTCGCGCATCGCGACGAGGCGGTCGGCGTAGCGGGCGGCCAGGTTGAGGTCGTGCAGGACCATGACGACGGTGCGCCCGACCTCGCGGTGCAGCCGGCGCACGAGCTCGAGGACGTCGACCTGGTGGGCGAGGTCGAGGAACGTCGTGGGTTCGTCGAGCAGCAGCAGGTCGGTGCCCTGGGCCAGCGCCATGGAGATCCAGGCGCGCTGGCGCTGCCCGCCGGACAGCTCGTCGACGGGGCGCTCGGCGAGGTCGAGCATCCCGGTCCAGTCCAGGGCCTGGTGCACGGCGTCCTCGTCGTCGGAGGACCACTGCCGGTACCAGGCCTGGTGCGGGTGGCGCCCGCGCGCGACGAGGTCGGCCACCGTGAGCCCCTCGGGCGCGCTGGGGGCCTGCGGCAGCACCCCGAGGATGGTCGCGACCTCGCGCGTGGGCATCTTGTCGATGCGCCGCCCGTCGAGCAGGACCTGCCCGCCGCTGGGTGAGAGCAGGCGCCCGAGCGCGCGCAGCAGCGTCGACTTCCCGCAGCCGTTGGGCCCGATCACCGCGGTGATCGTGCCGGCGACGATGTCGAGGTCGAGCCCGTCGACGACGACGCGGTCGCCGTAGCCGAGCCGGACGTCGTCGGCCCGCAGCCGGACGGCGGTCCCGACCTCGTTGAGCACCTGGGTCATGCGCGGGCCTCCCGGCCGTGTCGGGCGAGCAGGAAGAGCAGGTACGGGGCACCCAGGACGGCCGTGACGATCCCGACCGGGAGGGCGACGGGGAGCATGGTGCGGGCGATGACGTCCGACAGCACCGTCAGCGCCGCCCCCACCAGCAGCGACGCCGCGATGGGCGGCCGGGCCGCACCGACCAGGCGCTGCGCGATCTGCGGCGCGACGAGGGCGACGAAGGCGATCGGCCCCGCCGACGCCGTGGCGATGGCCGCCAGCCCGACGGCGACGACGAGCAGCGCCGAGCGGGAGCGGTCGACGCGCATGCCCAGGCCTCGGGCGGTGTCGTCGCCGAACTGCAGGGCGCCCAGCGCGTGGGCCAGGACCAGCGCCGCGGGGACGAGCACCACCAGCGCCAGCGCGACGGGGACGACGTGCTCCCAGCCGCGGGCGTTGAGGCTGCCGGTGAGCCAGACCGTGGCGCGGGCGGCCTCGTAGATCTCGGCGACGACCAGCATCCACTCGACGACGGCGAGCAGCATCGCGTTGATGCCGATACCCACGAGCACCAGGCGGTAGCCCTGGATGCCGCGGCGCCAGGCCAGCCCGTAGATGAGGGCGGCCGTGACGAGCCCGCCGATCAGCGCCGCGACGGGCAGCCCGACCGCGACGAGCGTGGACCCCACGACGCCGAACCCGCCGCCGAGGACGATGACGAACACCGCGGTGGCACTGGCGCCCATCGTGATGCCGATGATGTCGGGGCTGGCCAGCGGGTTGCGGGCGACCGCCTGAGTGATCGCGCCGGACACGCCCAGCGCGGCGCCGACCAGCGCGCCGGTGAGCGACTGGGGCAGGCGCAGGTCGAGCACGATGAAGCGCTGGCCGCGGTCGCCGCCGCCGAACAGGACGGCGACGACGTCGGGGATGCTGATCGGGAAGTCGCCCCGCCCGATGTTGACGACGAGGCCCGCGAACAGCACCAGCGCGGCCAGGGCCAGCACGAGCACGGTGCGCGGGCGCCAGACCACGGAGAAGCGGCCGCGGCGCAGCGCCGGGCGTCCGGGGACCTTGGCGGCGACCGGTCCGCCCTGCTTCGTCAGCACGGCCATCACAGGCTCACCATCTTCCGCCGCCGCACCAGGTGGATGAAGAAGGGCGCGCCCACCAGCGCCAGCACGATGCCGACCTGCAGCTCGCCGGGACGCACGACCACGCGGCCCACGACGTCGCCCAGCAGGAGCAGCACCGACCCCGACAGTGCCGACGCCGGCAGCAGCCAGCGGTAGTCGGGCCCGGTGAACGTGCGGACGACGTGCGGCACCACGAGCCCGACGAACGAGATCGGGCCGCAGGCGGCGGTGGCGCCGCCGGCGAGCAGCGTGATCGCGACGATGCCGAGCACGCGCGTGCGCTTCACCGAGTGGCCCAGCGAGCGCGCGACGTCGTCGCCCAGCGACAGGGCGTTGAGCGCGGGCGCCGACGCGAGCGCGATGAGCGCCCCCGCCGCGAGGAACCAGACGACGTTGGTGAGGACCTCGCCGTCGCGGCCGGCCAGCGAACCGACGGCCCAGTAGCGGTAGGCGTCGAGCGTGGCCACGTCGATGAGGATGATCGCCGAGGTCAGCGCGCTGAGCAGGGCGCTGACCGCCGCCCCGGCGAGCGCGAGCGTGACGGGGGTGGCACCGCCCCGGCCCACGGCCCCGAGCATGAACACCGCGACGCTCGCGACCGCGGCACCGGCGAAGGCGAACCAGACGTAGCCCAGCGCGTTGGTGACGCCGAAGACGTAGATCCCGACGACGACGAGGAACGCGGCACCGGCGTTGACGCCGAGGATGCCGGGGTCGGCGAGCGGGTTGCGGGTGTGGCCCTGGATCAGCGCCCCGGCGAGCCCCAGCGCGGCGCCGACGATCAGCCCGAGGACGGTGCGCGGGATGCGCAGGGAGCGCACGACGATGTGGTCCTCGAGGGTGGTGTCGGGCCGGATCAGCGCGTCCCAGACCGTCATCAGCGGGATCGGCTTCGCCCCGACGGACACGCTGAGCAGGCAGCAGGCGACGAGCGCGGCGAGCAGCAGCACCAGGCCGGTGAGGCGGCGCGCCCGCAGCGAGCGCCGCGGGGCCGGGGGCCGCGCGGCGGCCGTGACCGGCACGGGGGTGGCCGTGCTCAAGGGCGTACTCCTCGGGGCGCGAACGGGCGGCGAACGTGGCCTGCGCTCACCATAGGTGAGCCTCGCCTTCAGACCTACCCCGCACCGGCACCAGTCAGGTGACCGCGCCCCAGGGGTCGCCGGCCCGCCGATCGGCGGCCCGCGTGCTGGGATGGGCCGGTGCACCGCATCTGGCCGCTCCCCGCCGAGCCCGTCGACGACCCCGCGCTCGCCGACCTCTACGCCCACCCCGAGCACGGCCACTCCGAGCACGACGAACCGGACGCCGCCCCGTTCGTCCGCGTCAACTTCGTGTCCAGCGCCGACGGGGCGGTCTCGGTCGACGGCCTCTCCGAGGGCCTCGGCACGCCCGGTGACAAGCGGGTGTTCGGCCTGCTGCGCGAGCTCGCGCAGGTGGTGCTGGTCGGGGCGGGCACCGCGCGCGCCGAGGGGTACCGCGGCGCCCGCCGCCCCGTCCGCGGCACGGACACCCCTCCCCCGATCGCCGTCGTCACCGGCTCGGCCGACCTCGACCCCGGCCTCGGCCTGTTCACCGACACCCGCACCCCGACGATCGTCCTGACGACAGCCGGCGCCCCACAGGAGCGTCGCGACCGGCTCACCGCGGCCGGCGCCGACGTCGCGGTGCTCGACGACCTCGGCCCCGCCGCGCTGCTCGCCGAGCTCCGCCGCCGCGGGCTGCGCCGGGTGCTGTGCGAGGGCGGGCCGTCGCTGCACGGCGCGCTGATCGCCGCGGGCGCCGTCGACGAGCTGTGCCTGACGGTCTCGCCGCTGCTCGCCGGGGGCGCCGCCGGGCGCATCGCCGTGGGTCCGGGAGGCTCGGCGGCGCAGTCGATGACGCTGGCCTCCGCCCTGCACGATGAGGGCGCCCTGCTGCTGCGCTACCGCCGATAGTGGGGCGATTCGGGCGAGCGCTACTCTGATCGGGTGAACTACCGGGAGGTTGTGGCGGGTACTCGCGTCCTACGTCCGTACGGCACAGACGCCAACGACCTCCCGAGGAGCGCACAGATGAGCACCCCCACCCCCAGCGCCACCAGCACCACCGTGACCCCCGGTGGCATCCCGGCCCGCCTGGCCGACGACACCACCCAGGGCAAGACCACCATCGCGGCGTCCGTCGTCCAGAAGATCGCGGGCATCGCGGCCCGGGAGATCTCCGGCGTGCACTCGATGGGCGGCGGCGTGTCCCGCGCGTTCGGCGCGATCCGCGAGCGCATCCCCGGGGGTGGCACCGGCGCCTCGAACATCGCGGGCGTGCAGGTCGAGGTCGGCGAGAAGCAGGCCGCCGTGGACCTCGACCTCGTCGTCGAGTACGGCGCGTCCATCACCGAGCTCGCGCGCGCCGTGCGCCGCAACGTGATCACCGCCGTGGAGCGCATGACGGGCCTCGAGGTCATCGAGGTCAACATCGCGGTCAACGACATCCACCTGCCGTCGGAGGACGACGGCACCGACGACGTCGTCACCGCGCAGCCCTCGCGGGTCGAGTGACGGAGCCCTCCACCATGGCTCGCCCCCTCGACAACGACGCGCTCGCCGAGCTCGTCGCGGCCACGGTCACCGCGCACCCCGCGGTCGACCGGCTCGACGGCGGACTGTTCGGCTCGGTCGCGACGTACCTCCCGGGCCGCCGCCTCGTCGGCGTGCGGATCGGGCCGGACGGCGAGCCGGTCGAGCTCGGCGTGGTCGTGCACCTGACGGCCCGCATCCCGGACGTCGTGCGTGACCTGCGCCG
The DNA here is from genome assembly GCF_019263585.2 of Pseudonocardia oceani. GTDB lineage: Bacteria > Actinomycetota > Actinomycetes > Mycobacteriales > Pseudonocardiaceae > Pseudonocardia > Pseudonocardia oceani. The sequence continues at coordinate 5,309,751 of NZ_JADQDF010000001.1, read as the reverse complement.
CCAGGTCTCGGCGCTCTGCGGCGGCGCCGCCGTCGACATCACGGTGTCCGACGTCGCCGTCCCGGCGATCGCGGTCGGCCCGCCGGCAGGCGGCTGACCGTGACCACCGCGGACGACGACCCCGCGGGTCGACCGACCCCCGAGCAGCGCGCGGAGTACCGCGCCTTCGTCCGCGACCACCACCCCGACAGGGGCGGTGACCCGGAGTTCTTCGTGGCCGGCCTGGCTCGTCTCCGGGCCGGCCGGGCGGCCGTGCCCCCGCCCGTCGACGACTCCCGGTACGACCGGCCGGTCGAGATCGTCACCCCGCTGCCGCTGCCCACCCGGGTGGCGGTGGCCCTCATCCGCACTCTGCGGTGGCACCGCAGCAACCGCCGCGTCGAATGACACGGCACTCAGGAGATCTGATGAACGCCACCCACACCGGCCTGCTGGCCGGCCTCATCCTCGGCGCCACCGGCGCGATCGGCGGGTTCGGCGCGTTCCTCGTCGCTCTCGTCCTCGGCGCCATCGGGCTCGTCGTCGGCCGCGTGCTCGACGGCGAGCTCGACCTCAACGCCGTGCTCGGGCGGGGTCGGGACCGGTGAACCCGACCTCCTCGCCCGAGGAGCGCGGCCGGCTCGACATCCACCCGACGGTGCTGCGCAAGATCGTCGAGCACGCCGCCGACGGCACCCCGGGCACGCTGCGTCACGAGCGCCGCCTCGCGGGCGTCGGCGTCGGGCAGGCCGGGTCCAGCGCGAAGATCAGCGACGGGCCCGACGGCGCCGTCGACGTCGCGCTCGAGCTCACGCTGCAGTACCCCGCCCCCGTCCGCCGCACCGTCGACGCGGTGCGCGCCCGGGTGGGAGAGGAGCTGTCCCGCATCACCGGGCGGCACATCCGCAACCTCGCCGTCACCGTCTCGGGCCTGCGCGGCCCCGACGACGGCACCGCGGGCTCCGGCTCGCGGGTCCAGTAGGAGTTGACCATGCGTGTCCTGCTCAGGGTCCTCGCCCCGCTGCTCGCCCTCGCGCTGGCCGCCGCCGGCGTCCTGCTCGTCATCGAGGTCGTCGCCGCGTGGGTGCGCACCCCCGCCACCTCCGGCCTGCTCGTGCCGTGGCCCGACTGGCGCGTGTCGCTCGAGGCGCTGACCTGGGCGGACGTGCCCGTGCCCGGCATCGCGATCGGCGTCGCCGTCGTGGGCCTGCTGCTCGTGCTGCTGGGCCTGCTGGCCCGCCGCCACGACATCGCCCTCACCTCGCCCGCCCCGGAGGTCACCGTCACGACCTCCCCACGCGTCCTCGCGCGGCTCGTCGGCCGCCGCGTCCGCGCCGCCGACGGCGTGGCCGCCGCCTCGGTCACCGCCACCGGCCGCAAGGTCTCCGTCGGCGCGCAGGCCTGGAACGACGCCGCGCCCGAGCTCCGCAGCAGCGTCGCCTGCACCGTCGACACGCTGCTCGACGAGCTGCCGCTGGCCCGCCGCCCGCGCGTCGCCGTCACCGTGCAGCAGAGGAAGGGCCCCCGATGACCGTCTCGATGGACAAGTCCGCGAACGGCGCGGCCGACGTCCCGCCCCCGCCGCCCTCGGGTGCGCTGAAGAAGCGCTCGCGCTCGGCCGTCGCCCGCTCCGCGGGTGGTGACCGCTCGCTGCTCGTGCTCCTGGGCCTGGTCCTGCTCGCCGGGGGAGTGCTCGTGGCCCTGCTCGGTTACGGCGTCTTCGGCGCCGACCGCGCCGGGCGCCCGCTGCTCGACCCCGCGATCGTCGACCTGATCCGCGCCCAGCCGCTGGCCGCCCGGATCATCGCGATCGTCGCGGGCGTCCTGCTGCTGGTCCTGGGCCTCTCGTGGGCCGCGGGCTCGGTGCGCCCCGAGCGCAAGCCCGACCTCGTCATCGATCGCGGCCCGGCCACGGCGATCACGGTCGACGCCGCCGCCGCGGCCGACGCGCTCGCCGCCCAGGCCGCAGCGCTGCCCGGCGTCGGACGGGCGAAGGCCCGCATGGTCGGCACCGAGGACGCCCCCGCCGTGCGCGTGTGGGTGTGGCTCACCGACGACGCCGACGCGCGCGACGTCCTGGAGCGCCTGCACGGCCAGGTCCTCGGCGCGGCGCGCACCTCGCTCGGCATCGCCGCGCTGCCGGTGGCCGTCCGGCTCGAGCTCGACCAGGCCTCGTCCGGCCCGCGGGTGGCCTGAGCACCACCGGTTCGATCGTCACCGCTGCCCCACCTTCACCGCTGCCACACCGGCCCTGCGGCACGCTCTCCCGGTCATGATCGGGTCACGGGGCGTCGTCGCAGGGCTGCTGTGCCTCTCGGCGCTGCTGGCCGGGTGCACCGTGGGCCCGTCGTCGCGGCCGCCGGTGGCGGTGCGCGGCATGGACGCGCCTGCCGTGCCCGCCGACGTCGCCCCCGGGCGCGCCCTGCCCGCGGTGCCGCCGCTGCAGCCCCAGGACACCTCGCTGCCGTTCGTCGACTGCACCGCGTCGGCGTTCGCGACGTTCGGCGGGCCCGCCCCGGCCGACCGCGCCCTGCGCGTCGAGTGCGGCGAGCTGCCCGTGCCCGCCGACCCCCGGCGGCCCGAGCAGGGATCCGTGCTGCTCGGCGTCCTGCGGGTCGGGCCCGCGGACGCCCCGCTCGACGGCCCGCCGCTGCTCGCACTGGGCGACAGCGTCACCGGGGCGTCGGCCGCGCACGCGCTCGCGATCGCCTCGCGCGCCTCCCCCGCCGTGCTCGGGACGTTCACCGTGATCGGGCTCGACCGACGCGGCGCCGGCCTCGACCGCATCGACTGCGCCGACCCCGCCGCCCGCGCCGCCCTCGTCGACGCCGACCCGGCCGCCACGTCCGAGCGCGACCTCGGCGCCCTCCTGGAGCGCGCCCGTTCCGTCGTGCAGGACTGCAACATCGCACTGCCCTCCGAGCTCGGCGGGTTCCGCAGCGCCGCCACGGCCGCCGACGTCGAGCAGCTGCGGCGGCGGCTCGGCGTCGCGCAGCTCTCGGCGGTCGGCACGGGCGACGGGGCCGGGGCGCTCGACGTCTGGGCGCGGACCACCCCCGGCGGCGTCGGCCGGCTGGTGCTCGACGGCCCGCCCGAGCCCGGGCTCACCGAGCCCGAGCGCACCACGGCCCGGGCCGCGTCGGCGGAGGCCGCGTTCGACGCGTTCGCGCTGGCCTGCACGGCGGGCGGGGCCTGCCCGCTCGGCGCCGACCCCCGCGCCGCCGTCACGGCCCTGGCCGACGCCCTGCGCGACCGCCCCCTCGCCGCCGCCGACGGCCGCCGCCTCACCGCGGGCGCCACCCTGCTCACCGTGCTGACGGTCCTGGCCGAGCCCGACGACTGGCCCGCGCTCGCCTCCGCGCTCGCCTCCGCGGGGGCCGGGGACCCGACGGCCCTGCTCGACCTGCTCGACCCCGTCGCCGGTCCGGTCGGCGGCTTCGACGCCATGCTCGCGACGGCCTGCAACGACGACCCGGCGCGGCTGTCCCCTCCCGAGGTCGGCGAGCTCGCGACGGCCGTCCGCGCGGAGCACCCGCTGCTCGGCGGGACCCTCGCGCTGGGCCTGCTCGCCTGCGCGCCGTGGCCGGCGGGAGGGTCGACGGCCGTGCCCCCGGCCGTCGACACCCTGCCCCCGGTGCTCGTCGTCGGCACCGCGGGCGACCCCCGCAACCCGGGTGAGAGCGCGCGGCGCGTGGCCGAACAGCTCCCGACCGGGGCGTTCCTCAGCTGGCAGGGGGCGGGCACGGGCGCCTACCCGCGCACCCCCTGCGTCCGTGCGGCGGTGGATGGGCTCCTCGTGGACGGGACCCTCCCCGCGGCGGGCACGCTCTGCCCGCCCTGACCGCGGTCAGCTCGTGGTGCAGTAGCTCTCCCGCGCGACCTCGACGAGGTCGGCGGCCTCCGCGCGGGTGACCGACGGCAGTGTCGCCGGCAGCGCCCGGGCGATCCGGGCCTCGTCGACGCCGTCGGCGAGCTCGCGGCACACCAGCTCGGCGGCCTCGGTCTCCTCGGCCCCGCTCCGGCTCGTCGGCACGCCGGCGGCGCGCAGACCGCTCAGGAACCGCTCGGCGCGGTCCGACCGCGGGTCGCCCTGGTCCGGCGCCTGCTCCTCGGTCTCCGCCGGAGCGGCGGCGAAGGGCAGCACGGGCACCTGAGACTCGACCACGGCGGCCGGGGCCGGGGCCCCGCCGCCACTGTCGCCGCTGCCGCCGTTGCCGACGAGCACGACGCCCGCCACGGCGAGGACGCCGACGGCGGCACCGGCCGCGAGCAGCGGCCCGCGGCGGCGGAACAGCCCCTTGCGGGCGCCCTTGGCCTTGCGGGCGGCGGCACGGCCGCCGGTCGCGGTGACCGCGTTGCGCTCCCCGGTGTCCTCGGCCTCGTAGGCCGCGGCGGCCCGGGCCCGGCGGCGCCGGCTCCCCGTGGAGACGGCCGGTTCGGCGGGCTCCTCCGGGAGGGCGTCGACGAGCTCGGTCTGCGGATCGGCGGACGCGGCGGCGGTGTCGACGCGGGCGCCGTCGACGCGGGCGCCGTCGACGCGGGCGCCGTCCGGGCCGGTGTCGTCGAGGCGGGCGATGACGGTCTCCCCGTCGGCTGCCCCGTCGGACGTCGCGAACACGGTCGTCTCGGCCGCGGCGGCCCGGCGGCGGGCCGCCCGACCCTCCGGCGCCGTCCCGGGCACGGCGAACGCGCCGGAGTCGGCGTCGGCGTCGTGCCGGGCCACCGACCGCGGGAACGGGACGACCGCCTGCGGCATCACGTCGGTGTCGGTCATCGTGTTCGCGAACGGCACCGGCGGCACCCCGTGCGGGACGCCGAGGGGCAGCAGCCCGGTCGGCGCGTCCGGCTCGCCGGGGATCGCGGCCGGCGCGGCGGCGTCGGCCACGCGGGTGACCTCGGCCATCGCGGCGGCGCGGACCACGGCGTCGGCGCGCACGGCGGCCTGCGCGGCCGCGTCGGCCGCGGCGGCGGCGCGGGCGGCCAGCGCGATCGCGGCCTTCGCGTCGGCGGCGGCGGCCGCCGCGGTGGCCTCGGCGGCGCGGGCGTTGGCCTCGGCCGCCTGCCGGCGCAGCGCCGCGTCCGGCACGGGCAGGTCGCCGTGCAGGAGCAGGTCGCGGTCCGGGTCCGCGTACCCGGCGTACGGGTCCAGGGCGTGCGGGTCCTGGGCGTACCGGTCCCGGTTGTACAGGTCCGGGGCGTACAGGTCCGGGGCGTAAGGGTCCCGGGCGTACGGGTCCCGGGCGTTCGGGTCGTCGCCGTAGCCGTGGTGGGCGCCCGAGGTCTCGGATCCGCGCTCACCGACGGCCGATCCTCGACCGCCACCGAACTCCGTCATCGGAGTACTCGACATCGTGCACCCCCCATCCGACCCGGCCCCTGCGGCCTGTCGTCACAGGGTTCAACGACCGTGTGTTGCGGAGGAATCGCGAATACGTCCATCCGAGTGGACGAACAGCCCTTCTGTTTCACTCAGCGGAGCCGACACGGGCACTCGCGGGTGAGATGGTGCGCATGTGGGGTGGGGGGCTCACCGCAGGTCACCGATCGGCCGAGTCCTCCGACCGGGCCTTCGCCCGGCTGGGTTGCACCCTCATCGGTTCGCCCGGCATCTTCGGGTACTCGGGCGGATAGGGCAGCTCGGCAGGCCCGCGCTCGCGGTCGTCGGCGGCGTACCACTCCAGCGCGGTCTCGATCCCGCCCACCGCGGCGTCCATGCCCTCGTGCGGGTCGCCGTGCTGGGCGTAGAGGCCCGGCACGGTGCGGACGTCGAAGTCCTCGGGCTCGACGTCGGGCAGCTGCTCCCAGGTCAGCGGCATCGACACCGTCGCCCGGGGCCGCCCGCGCACCGACCACGCCGAGGCGACGGTGCGGTCGCGCGCGGCCTGGTTGTAGTCGAGGAACACCCGCTCGCCGCGCTCCTCCTTCCACCACGCGACGGTGGCGCGCTCCGGCAGCCGGTCGGCGACCCGGCGGGCGATGGCGATGACGGCGTGGCGGACGTCGACGAAGTCCCATTCCGGGCGGATCCGGGCGAAGACGTGGACGCCGCGCCCGCCGGAGGTCTTGGGCCAGCCGACGAGGCCGGCCTCGTCGAGCACCTCGCGCAGCACGGCGGCCACCTCGCGAGCCTCCGCGAAGCCGGTGCCGGGCTGCGGGTCGAGGTCGATGCGCAGCTCGTCGGGGCGGTCGGTGTCGGCGCGGCGGACCGGCCACGGGTGGAAGTCGAACGTGCCCATGTTGGCCGCCCACAGCAGCACGGCGGGCTCGGTGGGGCACAGCGACTCGGCGGTGCGGCCGCTGGGGAACGTCACCCGCGCGGTCTCGGCGTAGTCGGGCGCGCCCTTGGGCAGCCGCTTGCCGTAGAACGGCTCGCCCTCGACGCCGTCGGGGAACCGCTTGAGGTTGGTGGGCCGCTCGTGCAGCACGCGCAGCAGCGGCTCGACCACGGCCAGGTAGTAGTGCACGACCTCCCGCTTGGTGATCCCCGGCTCGGGGAAGTACACCTTGTCCGGGCTGGTCAGGCGCACCTCCCGGCCTCCGACGGACAGCAGCTCGACCGGTGCCTTGGACGCCACGGCGGGCACGCTACTCCGCTACCCTGACGCCGTGCCGGATCGTCCGAGCTCCTCCCCCTTCGACGACGAGCTGCTCGGGCTCGATCCCGCCGACCCCGAGGCCCAGGCCTTCGCCGAGCACCTCGACCGGATGCAGCGCCAGCGCCCGGCCTTCACCGTCGAGGGCTACCTCGACGGTGTCAGCCACTTCGCCGACTCCGCCAACCGCGCCGAGGGCGGCCGCCGGTGGGGTGCCGTGCTCGTCGTGGTGCTGCTGCTCGCCGTGGCCGCGTTCCTCGTGTGGGAGGCCCTGGTGTTCGTGGTGACGACGTGGCTCTGACCGATCTCCTGGGCCGCTTGCGCGGCGCGCTGTCGGGTTCCGGACGTAGCCTGGAACGCATGGATCCCGTCACCGAGCCCGACGCCACCGTCGTCAAGTCCGACGAGGAGTGGCGCGCGCAGCTCACCCCCGCCGAGTACCAGGTCCTGCGCCGGGCCGGCACCGAGCGCCCGTTCGTCGGCGAGTACACCGACACGAAGACCGAGGGCGTCTACTCCTGCCGCGCGTGCGGCGCGGAGCTGTTCCGCAGCGACACCAAGTTCGAGTCGCACTGCGGCTGGCCGTCCTTCTACACCCCGCTCGCCGGCAGCGCCGTCATCGAGCGCACCGACTACTCGATGGGCATGAAGCGCGTCGAGGTCGTCTGCGCCACCTGCAAGAGCCACCTCGGGCACGTCTTCGAGGGCGAGGGCTACGGCACCCCCACCGACCTGCGCTACTGCATCAACTCGATCTCACTGAAGCTCGAGGAGAAGCCGATCGGCTGATCAGCTCGACGGCGCACGGGGAGCCCCGGCGCGCAGGCGAGGCGGGGGTCCGCGGGTGAGCAGCTCCGCTACGGCAGCCGGGCGACGAGGTCGCCGACCTGCACGCGGGGGCCGGTGAAGAACGGCACCTCCTCGCGCACGTGGCGGCGGGCCTCGGTGGCGCGCAGGTCGCGCATGAGGTCGACGATCCGGTCGAGCGCGTCGCACTCGAACGCGAGGATCCACTCGTAGTCGCCCAGCGCGAAGGCGGGGACGGTGTTGGCGCGCACGTCGGCGTAGCCGCGGGCGGCCTTGCCGTGGTCGGCGAGCATCGTCCGCCGCTCCTCGTCGGGCAGCAGGTACCAGTCGAGCGAGCGGACGAAGGGGTACACGCAGACGTAGCCCTTCGGCTCCTCCCCCGCGACGAACGCCGGCACGTGGCTCTTGTTGAACTCCGCGGGGCGGTGCAGCGCCACCTGGCTCCAGACCGGGACGCTGGCCCGGCCGAGCGCGGTGCTGCGGCGCAGGTCGGCGTAGGCGCCCTGCAGGGCCTCGACGTTGTCGGCGTGCCACCAGACCATGTAGTCGGCGTCGGCGCGCATGCCCGCGATGTCGTAGACGCCGCGCACGACGACGCCCTTGCCCTCCAGCGCGTCGAGGAACTCCCCGACCTCCGCGACGGCCTGCGTGCGGTCGTCCCCGAGGCGTCCGGGTTCGACGCGGAACACCGACCACATGGTGTAGCGGACGGCGCTGTTGAGCTGGGCGTAGTCGAGACGGGACATGGCTCCATGGTGCCATCCACGGCTACCGTTCGGAGGATGCGGTCGCGGTCCACCCTCGGCGCACGGCTGCGCACGGCGCGGGGCCGCGCGTTCGTCGGCCGGACCGCCGAGCGGGAGCTGTTCCGGCAGGCCGTGACGGCCCAGGGCGAGCCGCCGTTCACCGTGCTCCACGTCCACGGCCCGGGCGGGATCGGGAAGAGCGCGCTGCTGCGGATGTTCGCGGGGTCGGCCGAGGGGGCGGAGGTCGTCCGGCTCGACGGGCGGGCCGTCGCCCCCGACCGCGACGCCGTGCGGGCCGCCGTCGCGCCGCTGCGGACGACCGCGCGGCGCGGCGTGCTGCTCGTCGACACCTACGAGCTGCTGGCCCCGCTCGACGCCTGGATCCGCGACGACCTGCTGCCCGGCCTGCCGCCCGACGTCGTCGTGGTGCTCGCCGGGCGCCACCCGCCCGCGCCGGGCTGGACCGCCGACCCGGGCTGGCGCGAGCTGGTGCGGGTGCTGCCGCTGGCCCCGCTCCCGCCCGCGGAGTCGGCGCAGCTGCTGGGCTCGTCGTCGCCGCGGGTGCTCGCGTTCTGCTCGGGCTACCCGCTGGCCCTGGCGCTGGCCCGCGAGATCGGCGCCGACGCGGTGCCCGAGCGGCTCACCGCCCCCGACGTCGTCGGCGAGCTGGTGGGGCGCCTCGTCGACGTCGCCCCGGGCCGGGAGCACCGCCGTGCGCTGCAGGTCGCAGCCTGGGCGCGCGTGACGACGGAGGCGCTGCTGCGCGAGGTCCTCGGCGTCGACGACGCGGGTGCCCTGTTCGACTGGCTGCGCGCCCAGCCCTACGTCGAGTCGGGGCCGGGCGGGGTCCACCCGCACGACGTGGTGCGGGAGGTGCTGGTCGCCGACCTTCGCTGGCGCGACCCGGACACGACGGCGGCGCTGCTGGCCGCGCTGCGCCGCAGCGTGCTGGCCGCCGCCCGGTCCGGGCGCGAGGGCCCGCGCGGTCGCGCGATCCTCGACCTCCTCTTCAGCTTCCGCCACGACCCCGTCGCCCGCGCCTTCTTCGACTGGGACGCCTTCGGCGCCGTCCCCGGCGAGCCCTACCGGCCCGGCGACCGCGCGGGCGTCGAGGCGCTGCTCGTGCGGCACGCGGGCGCGGAGGGGGCGGTGCCGCTGCGGCGCTGGCTCGACGAGCAGCCCGCGGCGTTCACGGTGTGCCGGGACGGGGACGCCGTGCGCGGGGTCGCGGTCTGGCTGGCGCTGCACGAGGCGGCGCCCGCCGCCGTCGCCGCCGACCCGGTCGCCGCGGCCGCCGTCACCTGGGCGGGGAGCACCGCGGGGGACGTGATGATGATGCGGTTCCTCGCCGACCGCGACGCCGGCGAGGGCCCGTCCCCCGCCTTCGACGCCGCCGCCGTCGGGCACCTGCGGCACGTGCTGACGCGGCCGGGCCTCGACGCCGACTTCTGCGTCACGACCGACCCCGACGGGCTCGGGCCGTTCTTCCGGCACATCGGCTACGCCCACGAGCTCGACGTCCCGGTCGGCGACCGCTCCTGCGCCGTGTTCTGCCGCGACTGGCGGCGCCCGCCGGCCCGGTCGATCTGGTCGGGTCTCACCGCGCCCCGGACCGCTCCCGTGACGCCGGCCGACATCCGCACCGCCCTGCGCGACCTGCACCGGCCCGACCTGCTCGCCCGCCACCCCCTCGCTGCGGACGGCGGGCCGGACGCCCTGCGCGCCCGGCTGCTCGGGGCCGTCGAGGGCCTGCGCACCGACCCGCGCGACGACCGGCTGCACCGCGTGCTCGACCGCACCTACCTGCGCCCCGCGCCCACCCAGGAGCGCGCCGCCGAGGTGCTCGGCCTGCCGTTCTCGACCTACCGGCGCCACCTCGGCGCCGCGATCGCCCGGGTGGCGACCGCCCTGCACGGCGGCCGCGGGCAGGAAGTGGACAGGGAACGGCCTGGAGAGTGAGCACCCGGCGGGGCCACCGTGCCCGCCATGACCCACGCCGTCGTCCTGGGGGCGAGCATGGCAGGCCTGCTCGCCGCCCGCGTCCTGTCCGAGTCCTTCGACCGCGTCACCGTCGTCGAGCGGGACGCCCTGCCCGCCGGCGCCGCCGACCGCCGCGGGGTGCCCCAGGGCCGCCACCCGCACGTCCTGCTCCCCCGCGGCCGCGAGGTGCTGGAGGAGCTGTTCCCCGGCCTGACCGACGCGCTGGTCGCCCGGGGCGCGGTCACCGGGACGTCGGGGCGGATGCGGTTCCTGCTGAACGGTCACCGGTTCCTGCCGGTGCCCGGCACGACGCGGACGCTGATGCTCAGCCGCGCGCTGCTGGAGTCGCACCTCCGCGAGGAGGTGCGCGGGCCGGCCGACGTGCGCGAGTGCCGCGACGTCGTCGGGCTCACCGGCGACCGCACCCGCGTCACGGGCGTGCAGGTGCGCCACCGCGACACCGCGGAGACCGAGCACCTCGACGCCGACCTCGTCGTCGACGCCACCGGCCGCGGCTCCCGCACCCCGGCCTGGCTGGCTGCGCGGGGCGGCACCGCGCCGCGCGAGGACCGGGTAATCGTCGACGTCGGCTACACGACCGGCCGGTTCCGGCTGCGCGCCGGCGCGCTGGGCGACCAGCAGGCCGTGCTCTGCTCGGCGGCGCCGGGCGCGCCCCGGGGCGGAGCGGTGTTCCCGGTCGAGGGCGGGGAGCACCTGGTCGTGCTCATCGGCGGCTTCGACGACCGCCCGCCCGCCGATCCCGCGGGCTACCACCGCTTCGCCGGGACCCTGCCCTTTCCGGACGTCGCCGACGCGCTGGCGGGCGCCGAGCCCGTCGGGCCGCTGCGGATCACCCGGTTCCCGGCCAACACCTGGCGCCGCTACGACCTGCTCGACGACCTCCCGACCGGCCTGCTCGTCCTGGGCGACGCCGTGTGCTCGTTCAACCCGGTCTACGGACAGGGCATGACGGTGGCGGCGCTGCAGGCGCTGGCGCTGCGGGGGCTGGTGGGGGTGCCGGATCCCCGCGCGCACGCCCGGGCCGTGGCGCGGGTCGTGCGGCCGGTGTGGGACCTGACGGTCGGTGCGGACCTGCAGGACCCCCGTGTCGACGGCCCGCGGACGCGCGCGGGCCGGGCGATCGGCGCCTACATCGGGCGGGTGCAGGCCGCCGCGGCCGTGGACCCGGTGCTGGCGAAGGCCTTCGTCGAGGTGACGGGGCTGCTGGCGCCCCCGCCGTCACTGATGCGGCCCGACCGGGTGGCGCGGGTGGCGTGGGCGTCGCTGCGGTCCCGTCCGCGGCCCGCACCGCTCGTCAGGACGGGCTGAGCGCCGCCGCGATCCGCCCGGCCGCCGCCCGGGCCGTCGCCACGCACGCCGGCACCCCGACGCCGTGCAGCGCCGCCCCGGCGACCGCGAGCCCGGCCGGCAGGCCGCCCTCGATCGCGGTGATCCGGTCGAGGTGGCCGACGCCGTACTGCGGCAGCCCGCCGCCCCAGCGCTGGACGTGCGCGGCGACGGGCGCGGCCGTGATACCGGTGAGCACGGCGAGGTCGGCGCGGACGCGGGCGACGAGCTCGTCGTCGTCGACCTGCAGGGTCGGGGCCTCGCCGAACCGCCCCAACGACGCCCGCAGCCGCACCAGGCCGTCGCCCGCGAGGTGCGCCCACTTGGTGCCCGAGTGCGTGACGCCCTTGACGTGCAGCGGCTCGTCGGCGGCGACCAGCGTGCCCGACGTCGGCGGGAGCGCGGCCGCGTCGGCCTCGCGGAAGGCCAGCGCGACCACCACCGACGACGCCAGCTCGATCTGCCCCGACGCCCGCGCCGCCGCGGGCGCGACGCCGGCGAGCAGCTTCGCCGCGGCCGGGGCGGGCACGGCGAGCACGACGGCGTCGACGTCGAGGACCTCCGGGTCCGTGGTCGGGCCGAGCGCGAGCCGCCAGCCGCCCCCGTGCGCCACGAGCTCCCGGACCGTGACGCCGAGCCGGACGTCGGCCCGCGCGGCCGCGGCGAGGGCGTCGAGCAGCGTGCGGTAGCCACCGGGGACCGCACCGAAGACGGGGCCGCCCGGCGCACCGGCGGTGGAGGCGCTGCCGGTGGGGGTGGAGGCCCGGTCGGCGGCGGCCGTCAGCGAGGGGGCGCCGGCGTCGAGCGCGGCGGCCAGCGCGGGGATCGTGGCGCGCAGCCCGAGGGAGTCGACGCGCCCGGCGTAGACCCCGCCGAGCAGCGGGTCGGCGAGCCGGTCGGCGATCTCGTCGCCGAAGCGCTCGCGCAGCAGCCCGCCCAGCGCGGCGTCGGACCCGGGCTCCCAGTCCAGCGGCCGACCGGGCTCCGCGGCGACCCCGGCGAGGCCGCGCCCGGACAGCAGCGCGTCGAGGCGCGCGGCGCTGGTGGGCACGCCCAGCAGCGTGCCGCCGGGCAGCGGGGCGGTGCGCCCGCCCGCGCGGACGGTGGCCGACGCGGCCGTCGGGTGGACGGCGGGCGGCAGCCCCAGCTCGGCGAGCAGCGCGGGCACCTCGGGGCGGCGGGCCAGGAACGCCTCCGCGCCGACGTCGAACGGCCTCCCCGCCAGGTCGACGGTGTGCAGCACGCCGCCCACGCGGTCGCGCCGCTCCAGCACGGTGATCCGCGCGGCCGGGCCGAGCAGCGCCCGCAGGCGGTGGGCGGCGGCGAGGCCGGAGATCCCCCCGCCGACGACGGCGACCCGCACGGGACCGGTCACACCGGCTGGCGGTGCACCAGGTCCACCAGGCGCGTGAGCACGTCGGGATCGGTGTCGGGCAGCACGCCGTGACCGAGGTTAAACACGTGCCCGGGCGTCCGGCGGCCCTCGTCGGCGATCCGCCCGACCTCCGACGCGATGGAGGCGGCGTCGGCGAACAGCACCGCCGGGTCGAGGTTGCCCTGCACCGGGTGGGTGCCGCCGGCACGGCGGGCGGCGTCGTCGAGCGGGATGCGCCAGTCGACGCCCACGACGTCGGCCCCGGCCTCCGCCATCGCCCCGAGCAGCTCCCCGGTGCCGACGCCGAAGTGGATGCGGGGCACGCCCGCGTCGGCCAGACCGGCGAGGACGCGCGCGGAGTGCGGCTGGACGTACTCGCGGTAGTCGCGCTCGGACAGCGCGCCCGCCCAGGAGTCGAACAGCTGCACCGCGTCGACGCCCGCGGCGACCTGCGCGCGCAGGAACGTCGTCGTCATGTCGGCCAGGCGCCCCAGCAGCGCGTGCCAGACGGCGGGGGCGCTGCGCATCAGGGCCTTGGTGCGCTCGTGGTTGCGGCTCGGGCCGCCCTCGATGAGGTAGGACGCGAGCGTGAACGGGGCGCCGGCGAACCCGATGAGGGGGGTCTCCCCCAGCTCGGGCAGCAGCAGCGCGATCGCGTCGGTGACCGGCGCGATCTGCTCGGCGTCGAGCACCGGGAGCCGCTCGACGTCCTCGGCGGTGCGCACGGGGCTCGCCACGACCGGGCCGGTGCCGGCCACGATGTCGACGTCGACGCCCGCGACGTGCAGCGGCACGACGATGTCGCTGAACAGGATCGCCGCGTCGACCCCGTGGCGGCGCACCGGCTGCAGCGTGATCTCGCACGTGAGGTCGGGGGTGAGGCAGGCCTGCAGCATCCCGCTGTCGCGGCGCAGCGCGCGGTACTCGGGCAGCGACCGTCCGGCCTGGCGCATGAACCACACGGGCAGGTGCGCGGGACGGCCGCCGCGCGCGGCGACCAGGAACGGGGCGGCGGCGAGCTCGCGACGGCGGGTGTCCGCGGCGACGGTGCCTGCGGCGGACGGAGACGGGTTCACGACCATGACCGGTTCATCCTCCCACGCGCCCCGGCTGTGCCTCCCACCTGCCCGGGACGCGCGACGGGGTGGTCCCGACACACGGACGGGCGGGCCCGGCGCGCCTGTCCTGCCGGGTGTGTCGGGCCACTTAGAGTTCCCTCTCGTGCCTGACGCGACCGCTTCTCCGCCGCCCGAGTTCCGCCGAGCGGTCGCCTCGCTGGGCACTTTCAGACCGCGCCCCGAGCTCATCGTCTCCGCGCTCGACGCGCCGCCGCGGCTGGCGCCGTGGACGTGGGCGCTGTCGGTCGAGGTCGCCGACTCCACGCTGGGCCGCGCGGCCGCCGACGACGGCGTCGACGAGTCCGACACCTCGGGCCGGCTGATCCTGCTGCACGACCCCGCCGGGCAGGACGCCTGGGAGGGCACCTTCCGGCTCGTCTGCTTCGTGCAGGCGCGCCTGGAGCCCGAGCAGCTCGGCGACGAGATGCTGCCGGTCGTCGGATGGTCGTGGCTCACCGAGGCCCTCGAGGACCACGGCGCCGAGCACGTGGCGCTGGGCGGGACGGTCACGCAGACCTCCTCGGTGCGCTTCGGCGACATCGCCGGGCCCCGCCGCGACGACGACGTGGAACTGCGCGCGTCGTGGACGCCGATCGGCACCGACCTGTCCCGGCACGCCGCCGCGTTCTGCGCGTTCGTCGCGTCGGCCGCAGGGCTGCCACCGGTCGGCGCAGTCTCGCTCGTTCACCGAACGGTCTGAAGCAGGTGCTCACCTGCGACGACACCGCCGGGAGTGATCGACAGGGTCACCCGATCGGGTGGACGACAGGCGACAAGGCTGTAACTTTCACCCCGCTAAGTTCGATCCGATACACGACGTTAGACCGCTTGGGGGGCTACGCTTCCTCCACGACACCTCCTCGGGCGGTCTCTTCGCCGGCCGAGGTCTGGTGCCGGTCGGGGGCAACGACCGACTCCAGGGAGGTAGTGACGTGGCCGTAGTAGGCCAAGGCGCGCCAGTTCGCAGCACCACCGGTGCTGTGCTGTCGCCGGCAATGGTCCCGCACCCGCGGGAAGAGCTCTTCTCGGTGCTGGTGGTCGACGACCACCCGCTCCTGCGCGAGGCGATCGCAGCACGGCTGCGCTCGATGGGGGCAGGCACGGTGTACGAGGCCGCTTCGGTGGCCGAGGCCCGGGCCCGGGCGCACGCCAACGGGCCGTGCGACCTCGCGATCCTCGATCTCGGACTGCCGGACGGCAGCGGGCTGGACCTGGTCACCGAGCTGCGCTCGCTGGGCTGGAACCGGCTCGTCGTGCTGGCGTCCTCGGACGACCCGTACGCGGTGCGGTCGGCGTTCCAGGCCGGGGCGCAGGCGTACCTGCTCAAGTCGGCGTCGGCGGCGATCGTCACCGACGGCGTGAAGCGCGTGCTCGACGGCGGCGTCTACGCCGACCCGACGGTCGCGCCGCTGCTCGCCACCGGCACCCGCGTTCCCGGCACCGACAACACTCCGCGCGAGCTCTCGGCGCGCGAGGTCGAGGTGCTGCAGCTCGTCGCCGACGGGCAGTCCAACAAGGAGATCGGCGAGGCGCTGAGCCTGTCCGCGCTCACGGTCAAGAGCCACCTCTCGCGCATCGGGCGCAAGCTCGGCACGGGTGACCGCGCGCAGATGGTCGCGCTGGCGATGCGGGCCGGGGTCATCCGCTGAACCCAGAGGACCCAGACGGCTCGCCGGTGCAGGACGGGCTGGGCACGACTGACGAGGCGGACGTCCCGGCACCCGTCCCCCTGCTCGCCCCGGTCGACGGGCTCCCCCCTGTCGTCGCCGACCGGGACGCGCTGCGGGCCACCGCCGAGGCGTTCGCCGCCGGCAGCGGCCCGATCGCCGTCGACGCCGAACGGGCCTCCGGGTTCAGGTACTCCCAGCGCGCCTACCTGGTGCAGCTGCGCCGGGCGGGCGCGGGTACGGCGCTGGTCGACCCGATCCCCCTGGGCAGTGACCTGTCCGACCTCGCTCCGGCCCTCACCGGCCCGGAGTGGGTGCTGCACGCGGCGTCCCAGGACCTCGCGTGCCTCGCCGAGACGGGCCTGGCCCCGAGCAGGCTGTTCGACACCGAGCTCGCCGGCCGGCTGGCCGGGCTCCCCCGCGTCGGGCTCGGGCCGATGGTCGAGAACCTGCTCGGGCTCGCGCTGGAGAAGGGGCACGGCGCCGCCGACTGGTCGCGCCGGCCCCTCCCGCAGGACTGGCTCGTCTACGCCGCCCTCGACGTCGAGGTGCTGGTGGAGCTGCGCGACGTCCTCACCGGGATGCTCGACGAGCAGGGCAAGCTCGACTGGGCCCACCAGGAGTTCGAGGCCGTCCGCACCGCCGGGCCGCCCGCGCCGCGCGCCGAGCCGTGGCGGCGCACCTCCGGCATCCACAAGCTGCGCAAGCCCCGCCAGCTCGCGGCCGTCCGCGCGCTGTGGGAGGCGCGCGACCGGCTCGCCGCCGAGCGCGACATCGCCCCCGGGCGGGTCCTGCCCGACGCGGCGATCGTCGACGCCGCCGTCACCGCCCCGGACTCCGCGGGCGCCCTGAGCGCCATGGCGGTGTTCCGCGGGCGCTCGCAGCGGCGGATGACGGCGTACTGGTGGTCGGCGCTGGCCGCGGCCGAGCGCCTCGACCCCGCCGACCTCCCCCGTCCCACCGCGCCCACCGAGGGCCCTCCCCCGGTCGCGCGCTGGGCCGACCGCGACCCCGACGCCGCCGCCCGCCTCACCGCCGCCCGCGCGGCCGTGGCCGAGGTCGGGGCGGAGCGCACGGTGCCGGTGGAGAACCTGCTCCAGCCCGACCTCCTGCGCCGCCTGTGCTGGACCCCGCCCGAGGACGGCGACGTGGCCGGCTTCCTGCGCAAGGGCGGCGCGCGGGAGTGGCAGATCGCCCTGCTCACCCCGGCGCTGGAGCAGGCCCTGACGGTCCGCAGCGCCTGACGCCGGGGCGCCGGCAGCAGGAGTCAGGGGCGCACCGGCAGCCGCGCCGTCACCGTCAGCCCCCCGCCCGGCACCGGGGCGGCCGCCACCGTGCCGCCGTGGGCCGTCACCACCGCCCGCACGATCGACAACCCCAGGCCCGAGCCGGGAGTCGTGGCGGTGCGCTCCACCGGCCCGCGGCGGAACGGCTCGAACAGCTCGTCGATCCGGTCGACCTCCCGCCCCGACGACGCCACGCACAGCTCCGCGCAGCCGTCGCGGACGCCGCTGACGACCTCGATCCAGCCGCCGGGCACGTTGTGGCGCACCGCGTTCTCCAGCAGGTTGCCCGCGACGCGCTCCAGCAGCACCGGGTCGCCGACGACGGGCGCGGGCGCGGTGCGCACCTGCACCCGCAGCCCCCGGTGCCCCGCCTCGGCCCGCACGGCCGCCAGCGCGGGCACCACGGTGGCGGCGAGGTCGGCCGGGCGGGCGTCGGCCAGCGCGGCGCCCTCGGTGCGGGCCAGCAGCAGGAGCCCGGCGACGAGGTCGTCGGCGCGGCGGGTGGCGTCGCGCACGACCGCGCCCATGCGGCGCAGCTCGGCCTCGTCGGCGGTGGGGTCCGACAGGGTCACGTCGACCTCGGTGCGCAGCACGGCCAGCGGCGTGCGGAGCTCGTGGCTCGCGTTGGCGACGAAGCGCCGCTGGGCGTCGAAGGCGGCCTGCAGGCGGTCGAGCATGGCGTCGAACCCTGCGGCGAGCTCGGCGACCTCCCCGCGGGCGCCGGCGAGCCCGAGCCGGGTGTCCAGGGTCTCGACGGTGAGCCGCCGCGCGGTGGCCGTGACCTGGTGCAACGGGCCGAGCACGCGTCCGACCAGCACCCACGACACCAGCGCCGCGGCCACCACCACCAGCGGGAACGCGACGAGGCCCGCGCGCAGCACCTCGTCCTGCGCGGCCCGCCCCACGGCGTCGCCGAGGCCCTCGGCGGGCACCGTGACGCCGTCGACGCGCACGGTGCTGCCCGGCGGCAGTGTGGGCACGGCCTGCGTGACCCCGCCGACGAGCAGCCAGCCCAGCCACAGCAGCAGCGCGCTGACCAGCGCCACCAGCGCCGTCGCCAGCAGCGTCAGCCGGGGCCGGAGACCGGTCACCCCGCGGCGGGCACGCGGTACCCCGCGCCGACCACCGTCTCGATCACGCCGGGCTCGCCGAGCTTCTTGCGCAGCGTCATGACCGTGACCCGCACGGTGGTGGTGAACGGGTCGGCGTTCTCGTCCCACACCCGCTCCAGCAGCTCCTCGCTGCTGACGACGCCGCCGCCGGCGGAGATGAGGACCTCCAGCACGCCGAACTCCTTGCGCGTGAGCTCCACGGGCCGGTCGGCGCGCAGCACCGTGCGGCGGGCCGGGTCGAGCGCGACGTCGCCCGCGGTGAGCAGCGGCGGCGCGGCCGGGGTGGCGCGGCGGCCGAGCGCGCGCAGGCGGGCGACGAGCTCGGGGAAGTCGAAGGGCTTGGCGAGGTAGTCGTCGGCGCCGCGGGACAGGCCGTCGACCTTGTCGGCCAGCGTGCCGCTCGCGGTGAGCATGAGCACCCGCGTGGTGGCGCCGGAGCCGACGATCTCGCCGCACAGGGCGTCGCCGGACATGCCGGGCAGGTCGCGGTCGAGCACCACCACGTCGTAGCGGGTGACCGCGGACTTCTCGTGCCCGGTGTCGCCGTCGTAGGCGACGTCGACGGCCATGCCCTCGCGCCGCAGACCGCGGGCGATCGCGTCGGCCAGGGGGTGCTCGTCCTCGACGACCAGCACGCGCATCAGGACTCCACCCCGACGTCGGAGGCGGCCACGTCCGACGGGTCCGGCACCGTGAACGACGGCAGCGCCGACGCCCACTCGGTGACCCGGCGCGCGACGTCCTGCGCGGTGAGCCCGGTGGCGGCGAGCACGTCGTCACGGCTGCCGTGGTCGAGGAACTCCTGGGGCAGGGCGACGTCGCGCAGCGGCACGTCGCACTCGGCGTCGCGCAGCGCGGCGGAGACGACCGAGCCGAACCCGCCATGGCGCCCGCTGTCGCTGACGGTGACCACGAGCCGGTGCTCCCGGGCCAGGTCGACGACGGCGCCGGGCACCGGGAGCACCCACCGCGGGTCGACGACGGTGGCCGCGACGCCCTGCGCCGCCAGCCGCTGCGCCGCCTCCACGCCGAGCCGGCCGAACGCTCCCGCGCAGACCAGCAGCACGGCGGCGTCGTCGGAGGCGTGCAGCACGTCGACGCCGTCGACGCGGCGGACCGCGGGCACCGACTCGATGACCGAGCCCTTGGGGAAGCGCAGTGCGGTGGGGCCGTCGTCGACGGCGAGCGCCTCGCCCAGCTCCTCGCGCAGCGTGACGGCGTCGCGCGGGGCGGCGACCCGGATCCCCGGGACGACGCCGAGCAGCGAGAGGTCCCACATGCCGTTGTGCGACGGGCCGTCGCTTCCGGTGACGCCGGCGCGGTCGAGCACCAGCGTGACCGGCTGGCGGTGCAGCGCCACGTCCATCAGCAGCTGGTCGAAGCCGCGGTTGAGGAACGTCGAGTAGAGGGCGACGACGGGGTGCATGCCGCCCGTCGCGAGGCCGGCGGCGCAGGTCAGGGCGTGCTGCTCGGCGATGCCGACGTCGATCCAGCGCTCCGGGTACGCCGCGGCGAAGGGCGCGAGCCCGGTGGGGCCGAGCATGGCCGCGGTGATCGCGACGACGTCGCTGCGGCGGCGGCCGATCTCCACGAGCTCCTCGGCGAACACGCTGGTCCAGCCGACCGACGGCGCCCCGGTGGGCAGCCCCGTCTCCGGGTCGAACGCCGCCGGGCTGTGCATCTGCTCGAGCTCGTCGTTCTCGGCAGGGAGGTAGCCGTGGCCCTTGCGGGTGACCGCGTGCACGATCACCGGCCCGCCGAACCGCTTGGCGCGCTGCAGCGCAGACTCCATCGCCTCGACGTCGTGCCCGTCGACCGGCCCGAAGTACTTGATGCCGAGGTCGGAGAACAGCTCCTGCGGGCTCAGCGCGTCCTTGAGGCCCGCCTTGACCGCGTGCAGGCCGGCGTAGAGGGTGCCGCCGACTACCGGGGTGCGCGCGAGCGCCGCCTTGCCCGCGTCGAGCACGCGCTCGTAGGCGGGCTGCAGGCGCAGGGAGGCGAGCCGGTCGGCCAGGCCGCCGATCGTCGGGGAGTAGGAGCGGCCGTTGTCGTTGACGACGATGACGACGTTGCGGTCGCCCGTCGCGATGTTGTTGAGCGCCTCCCAGGCCATGCCGCCGGTGAGCGCGCCGTCGCCGATCACGGCGACGACGTGGCGCTGCTGCCCGGTGAGGGCGTAGGCGCGGGCGATGCCGTCGGCCCACGACAGCGACGACGACGCGTGGCTGGACTCCACGACGTCGTGCTCGCTCTCGGCGCGGCTCGGGTAGCCCGACAGCCCGCCGGTCTTCTTCAGGCGGTCCCAGCCGTCGTGGCGCCCGGTGAGGAGCTTGTGCACGTAGGCCTGGTGGCCGGTGTCCCAGATGACGGCGTCGGTCGGGGAGTCGAACACGCGGTGCAGCGCGATCGTGAGCTCGACGACGCCGAGGTTGGGCCCGAGGTGCCCGCCGGTGCGCGAGACGCACTCCACGAGGAAGCGGCGGATCTCGGCGGCGAGCTCGGGGAGCCGGTCCGGCCCGAGACGTCGGAGGTCGGCGGGACCACTGATCGATCGGAGCACGGTCACCGGGCCAGTCTACGGACGGAGCGCCGGCCCCGCCCTCACGCCGTGGGGCGCCGGGGCGAGGGGACGTGGCCGTCGGCGGCGATCCGGACGAGGTTGCGACCGCCCGCCTTGGCCTCGTAGAGCGAGGCGTCGGCGGCGGTGAGCACCTGGTCGAGGGTGGTGCCGTCGGTCGGGACGGTGGCGCCGCCGATCGAGACCGAGAGTCCCGTGACGGTCCGCAGACCGCCCGATGTGGCCACGCCCACGTCGAGCCGCGACACCCGGTCGCGCAGCCGCTCGGCCACCCGCCACAGCTCGGTGCGGCCCGTGCCGCCGGTCGGCAGATCGGGCAGCAGGACGACGAACTCCTCGCCCCCGAAGCGCCCGACGACGTCGTGGACGCGGACCTCGGCACGCAGCTCCGCGGCGACCGCGGCGAGCACGTCGTCGCCCGCCAGGTGGCCGTGGGTGTCGTTGACGGTCTTGAAGTGGTCGAGGTCGAGCATGAGGACGCCCGCGCCCGAGCCGGTGCGGCGCGCCCGGTCGACGACCCGCAGCGCCTCCGCCTGCCACGCCGCGGCGTTGAGCAGGCCGGTCTTGGCGTCGGTGCTGGCCTCCTGCTCGAGCTGGCGGACGAGCACGGCGCGGTGCAGCACGAGGATCGGCGGGAGGACCAGCGCGACCAGCGCCGGCGTCGAGGCCAGCGCCACGGCGGCCAGCGCGCCCATGCAGAGGGTGGCGACCTCCAGCGCGTTGTCGTCCCAGCGCCCGAGCAGGTCGCGCAGCACCGGGCGCGGCCCGCTCAGCGCGATCACCGCGCCGACCAGCAGCGTGTTGACCAGCACGTAGGAGCCGACGGCCAGCCCGACCGCGAGGACGACGCCGGGCTGGGTCGGGTCGGCCGGCAGCCCGCCGGCCAGCGCCACGACCTCGTGCGCCGCGCGGGCGGCCAGCAGGACCGTGGCGGTCGTGTAGACGTGGCGGTAGAGCGGGATCCCCGCCGGGGACCACACCCGGTGCCACAGGTGCACGTAGACCAGCACGATGACGACCGCGGCGAGGCCCGGGGGCAGCAGGAGCGCGGCGGCGAACGTCCAGACGGAGCTGAGGTCGAAGTAGGAGTTCTCCGACGCCCGGCGCCGGATCCGCTCGATGCCCGTGGCGAGCTCGGTGTGCACGACGCTCAGGGCCGTGAGCCCCAGCGCCAGCAGGAGCGGCCCGCCGGAGGCCGGGAGCGAGAACAGACCGGCGACGGCGGCCGCCACCGCGGCGAGCTCGACGACCAGCGCGAGGCCGACCGGTGCCGGGCCCAGACCCCACAGGGTGCGGGATCCCGGAGCGGGTGACGGCTCGTCCACGCACCGAAGGCTAGTGAGCGGCGGCCGACGTGTCAGGGTGGACGTGGTCGCACGACGGGGTGGAACCCGCGGGCTCGCTACTCACTGTCCGTAACGTCGGCCGGGCGCGGAGTCCTCGGCCAGGAGCGGCTGCGGGGCGGGCGGCTGGATGCCCATCCGCACGACGTTGCGCCCGGCGCGCTTCGCGGCGTACAGCGCGGTGTCGGCCACCTGGAGCAGGTCGCGCAGCTCACGGCCGTCGTCGGGGTAGAGGGCGCAGCCGACCGAGGCGCTCAGGCCGGCCACGGTGAGCGGGCCGTCGGCGGTGGGCATCTCGACGCGCAGCCCGGCGATGCGGCTGCGGATGCGCTCGGCCACGGCCTGCAGCTCCCCCCCACCCGTGCCCGGCTCGCCCAGCGCGCCGAGCAGCACGACGAACTCCTCGCCGCCGAAGCGCCCGACGAGGTCGCGGTCGCGGACCTCGGCGTTGAGCGCGTCGGCCACGGCGGCCAGCACCCGGTCGCCCGCGAGGTGGCCGTGGGTGTCGTTGACGGCCTTGAAGTGGTCGAGGTCGATCACCAGCACGGCGCGCGGCCCGGAGCGGCGCTCGGCCCGGCGCAGCTCGCGCTCGGCCCGGGTGTGCCAGGCGGCGGCGTTGAGCAGGCCGGTCTTGCCGTCGGTGTTGGCCGCGACCTCGAGCTGCCGCACGAGCACGGCCCGGTGCAGCACGAGCAGCGGCGGGAACACGAACGCCACGAGCCACGGGTTGATCGCGATCGCGGCGGCGGCGAGGGCGCCGAGGCAGAGCGTGGCGATCTCGAGCAGGTTCTCGTCCCACTCCCCCACGATCGACGCGACGTCGGTCTGCGGGGAGTTGACGGCGATGACGCCGGCCACCAGCGCGGTGTTGACGGTGAGGAACACCAGGACGCCGAGCGCGAGGACGTAGACGTCGCCGCGGTCGCCGGTGCCGTCGGCGGCGACCGCCGACATCACCCCGGACGCGGCCGTGCAGGACAGCACCACCGTCGCCGAGCTGAAGACGTGCTTGAACAGCGGGTTGCGGGGCCGAGCCGACCGCATCCACAGGTGCAGGTGCACCACGACCGCGACCAGCGCCGCCCAGACCGGTGGCAGCAGCACGGTGGCGGCGAAGAACCACACCGAGCTGAGGTTGACGTGGACCTCGCCGTTGACGCGGCGGCGCACCCGTTCGACGCCGTGCGCGATCTCGGTGTGCAGGAGGCCGAACACCACGAGCAGGACGACGTCGCGGAGCGTGCGGGAGTCCGGCCCCGGCTCACCGATCGCCAGGACGAGCACGAGGGCGACGGCGGTGACCTCGACCGTGAGGACGGCGGCCATCAATCGCGCGGGCAGGTTCCAGATGGCCCAGCCCGCGACGAATCCCGGTGGGCCCGAGCCCGGCCCGGCGCCCGCCGTGCTGCGGCCAGGACTCATCGGTCTCCTTGATCACCAGTGCGTGCCCCTCCGACGCTAGCCGAGACGCGGCACGGCGTCATCCCCGGTCACGAGCTGGTTCCGAACCGTTCCGTTCGCCGTAGCCGCAGAGGATGGTTACTGGGCCGAACGGTCTAAGAACGCCGCTCGACTGCAGTCCTTGAGGGCCAGCGGGTCCGCACACGGCACCCCGTCGGCGACGCTGATCCCGTGCGCCGGCACCGGCGGAACGATCGTCGCACACGGGGAGGGGAGGCGCGCGATCGCCGGCGCCGATCGCCGGGCGCGAGCCTGCCCGCGAACGACCGCCGCGCGTGGACTGCGGGAATGGCGCGCGATTCCCGCGAAACGGACTATTCGGTCACTCGGGGAGAGAGGTGCGGAATGAGCAAGGACTGGAACTGAGCGCGTCGGCACGAGAGCACCACGGAGAGGAAGGAGACGCCCGTGAGCAAGGACTGGAACTGACCGCCCGCGCCACCGCCACCACCAGAGGAAGGAGCGCCACGTGAGCAAGGACTGGAACTAGCCCCACCCACCACCACCGCCACCAGAGGAAGGAGAACCACGTGAGCAAGGACTGGAACTGACCCGCACGACCACCACCCGCGTCGACGAGAGGAGCGAGCCGTGAGCAAGGACTGGAACTGAGCGGGAGGAACGTCGTGAACAGGGACGGGATCCGATCCGTCAGGTCGTGACCGGCAGGGGTCGCGTGGCATGGTCGTCCGCCGAGGCGGACCGCCACGCCAGCGCCCCGCCGAGCGCCACCACCACACCCGCGGCCGCGCACAGGGCGATGGCCGTGGACGGGGTCGAGAGGTCGGCGAGCACGCCGCCGGCCAGCACCGCCACACCCTGGCCCGCGACGATGCCGGACGCGGCGACGCCGATCGCACGTCCGCGGATCGCGGCCGGGGTGGCCCGGACGAACGACGCCTGGGCCTGCATGACGTACGCCGTCGACGCCATCCCGGAGACGCCCCAGAGCAGCAGCGCGACCGGGACGGGCGGGACCAGCGCCGTGAACAGCAGCGGCACGCCCGCGGCGACGGCGAGCACGCCGATCAGGCGCTCGCGCCACCGCGGCGGCACGAACCGCACGAACAGCCAGGCACCGAGGACGCTGCCCAGCGGGTCGGCCGCCATCAGCAGCCCGACGACGGCCGGACCGGCGCCGATCTGGTCGGCGTACGGCGCGGCCAGCGCCTCGGGCACGACGTAGAGCCCGACCATCCACACGAGCAGGACCAGGGCGCGGCGCCGCCGGTCGGTGGCGACGTCGACGACGCCGGCCAGCAGGTCGCGCCCGGGCGAGCGCGGCGCGGCGTCGGCGCGGGGCCGCCGGGCCAGCCCGAGGCGGAACAGGAGCCCGGCCACCAGGAACGTGACCGCGTCCAGCAGCAGCGCCGCCGACGGGCTGACGGCCGCCACCAGCAGCCCCCCGGCCGCGAACCCCACGACCTGCGCGGTCTGGCCGGTGATCTGGGAGACCGCGAGGCCGCGCTCGTAGAGGTCGCCGGGCAGCAGTTCGGGCAGCAGCGCACCGCGCGCCGCGGTGTGCGGGGCCCCCAGGAGCACCACGACGACCAGCAGCGCGCACAGCACCGCCAGCGGGACCTGCGGGAGCGCCATCACCGCCACCAGCCCGGCCCGCGCCACGTCGGTGACGACGAGGACCTCGCGGCGTGGGAAGCGGTCGGCGAGCCCGGAGAGCAGGACGCCGCCGACGATCGCCGGCAGGAACGTCAGCGCGTAGGTCGCCGCCGCCCACGCCGCCGAGCCGGTGCGGCCGTAGACCAGCACGGCGAGCGCGACCCGCGCGAGCTGGTCGCCGGCCACCGAGAGCAGGTCCGCGATCCACACCGTGCGGTACTCGCGCACCGCGAAGACCTGCCCGAGCGCCCTGTCCGCCATCCGGTCCCCCCAATCCGACCGAGAGTAGGCACGTGTGCGCTCGCCGTCATGCCGGACCGGTCAGGTGGTGCCCGCCGTCGGGGTCAGGAGGTCGGCGACGTGCGCGATCTCGTTGACCGTCCGCACCAGCCTGCGCCCGTCGCGGGTGGCCACCACCCGGCTGATGCCCGTGTAGTCGAGCGGGAAGGCGAGCGGCCGGTCGATGCCGAGCAGGTGCGCCAGGTAGCAGTTGACGACGCCCGCGTGCGCGACGACCACGACGGTCGCCCGGCCCGGGTGGTCGGTGACGATCCGCTCCAGCGCGCCCGTGACGCGCCCGGTGAACTCCGGGACGTCGACGCCCTCGGGCAGCAGCCCGGCCACGATCCGCGCCCAGCCCGCGGGGTCGGCGACCGGCATCTCGTGGATCGGCACGTAGTGCGGGGAGTCGGCGTCGTACTCGCGCAGGTCGTCGACGACCACCGGCTCTGCCCCCAGCGCGGCGGCCAGCGGCGCGGCCGTGGCGCGGGCGCGGGCCATCGGGCTGACGTAGAGCGCCTCCACGGCGTCGCCGGCCACCGCGTCGACGACGCGGCGGGCCTGCGCCTCGCCGTGGGCGGTGAGCGGCGGGTCGGCCGTGCCGGCGCCCGCGGCGCCGTCGACTCGCTCGGGTAGGGCGTGCCGGACCAGGACGAGCTGCACCGTCAGGCGGCGGGATCGTCGGCGGGCACGTGCGCGCCGTGGCCCGCGTCGCGCAGAGCGGCGCGCAGCGCGTCGCGGTGCCCGTCCTGCTCGGCGGCATCGACCGAGGAGGCGGCGTTCGCGAAGTCGAAGGCGGCCATGTCGGCCGCGGGGAACACGTGCAGGTGCAGGTGGGGCACCTCGAACCCGGCGACGAGCAGCCCGACGCGCGGCGGGGCGTACACGGCCCGCACGGCCTCGCCGATCGCCTGCGCCACCGACGTCAGGTGCGCGAGCAGTGCGGGGTCGGCGTCGACCCAGTGGTCGACCTCGGCCCGCGGCACGACGAGCACGTGCCCCGGGGCGAGCGGGTTGATCGAGAGGAAGCCGACGGCGAGGTCGTCGGCCCAGACGAACCGGCCGGGCAGGTCGCCGTCGATGATCTTCGTGAACACGGTGGTCATAGACCCGACACCCTAGCCGCGCCGCCGTTAGGGTCCCGGGCATGGCCAGGACCGTCGCGACGAACAGGACCGTCGACCGCGAGGAGCTGTTGGAGTTCCTGCGGCCCCGCCACCACGTGATCCTGCTGACACCGCGCTCGGACGGCGGCTGGCAGGGCTCCCCCGTCACCTCGGGCGTCGACGCGGAGGGCCGAATCGTGATCGCGACCTACCCGGAACGCGCCAAGTCGCGCAACGTCGCCCGGCACGGGAAGGCGTCGGTGGTGGTGCTGTCGGAGGACTTCGACGGGGCGTGGGTGCAGGTGGACGGGGACGCCGAGCTCCTCGAGCTGCCCGACGCCGTGGAGCCGCTCGTCGAGTACTTCCGCTCGATCTCGGGCGAGCACCCCGACTGGGACGAGTACCGGCGGGCGATGACCGATCAGGGCAAGGCGCTCATCCGGATCACGCCCGCGCGGTGGAGCCCGATCGCGACCGGGGGGTTCCCCGCGCGGCTCGCGTGACGCGGACCGTCGGGGCGCCCCGGTAGCCTCTCGCCGTTGTCCGAACCGAGCGATTGCGAGAACAGCATGCGGCCGTGGCCGGGTCACGCCTACCCCCTGGGTGCCACCTACGACGGCGCAGGCACCAACTTCGCCCTCTTCTCGGAGGTCGCGGAGAAGGTCGAGCTGTGCCTGTTCGACGAGGACGGCGACGAGAAGCGCGTCCCGCTCGTCGAGGTCGACGGCTTCGTCTGGCACGGCTACCTGCCCACGGTCGAGCCCGGGCAGCGCTACGGCTTCCGCGTCCACGGCCCGCACGACCCGTCCCAGGGCCTGCGGTGCAACCCGCACAAGCTGCTCATCGACCCCTACGCGAAGGCCCTCGACGGTCCGGTGGAGTGGGACGAGGCCGTGTTCGGCTACCCCTTCTCCGACCCCGACGCCCGCAACGACGCCGACTCGGCGCCGTTCGTGCCCAAGTCCGTGGTCGTCAACCCGTTCTTCGACTGGGGCTCCGACCGCCCGCCGAAGATCCCCTACAACGAGTCGGTCATCTACGAGGCGCACGTCCGCGGCCTCACGATCGCCCACCCCGACATCCCCGAGCCCCTGCGCGGCACCTACACCGGCCTCGCGCACCCGGCGATGATCGAGCACCTGAAGAACCTGGGCGTCACGGCCGTCGAGCTCATGCCGGTGCACGAGTTCCTCAACGACCACCACCTGCAGGAGAAGGGCCTCTCCAACTACTGGGGCTACAACACCGTCGCCTTCCTCGCCCCGCACCACGCCTACGCCATGGGCAACAGCCGCCCCGGCAACCAGGTGCAGGAGTTCAAGGCGATGGTCCGCGACCTGCACGACGCGGGCATCGAGGTCATCCTCGACGTGGTCTACAACCACACCGCCGAGGGCAACGACATGGGCCCGACGCTGTCCATGCGCGGCATCGACAACCACGCGTACTACCGCGTCGTCGAGGACGACCAGCGCTACTACATGGACTACACGGGCACCGGCAACTCGCTCAACGTCCGCAATCCGCACACGCTCCAGCTGATCATGGACTCGCTGCGGTACTGGGTCACCGAGATGCACGTCGACGGCTTCCGCTTCGACCTCGCGTCCACCCTCGCCCGCGAGTTCTACGACGTCGACCGGCTGTCGGTCTTCTTCGACCTCGTGCAGCAGGACCCGGTGATCAGCCAGGCCAAGCTCATCGCCGAGCCGTGGGACGTCGGCCCCGGCGGCTACCAGGTCGGCAACTTCCCGCCGCTGTGGACGGAGTGGAACGGCAAGTACCGCGACACCGTCCGCGACTTCTGGCGCGGCGAGCCCGGCACCCTCGGCGAGTTCGCCCAGCGCCTCACCGGCAGCTCCGACCTCTACCAGAACGACGGCCGCCGCCCGTTCGCCTCGATCAACTTCGTCACGGCGCACGACGGCTTCACGCTCAACGACCTCGTGTCCTACAACGAGAAGCACAACGAGGCCAACGGCGAGGACAACAACGACGGCGAGAGCCACAACCGCTCCTGGAACTGCGGCGTCGAGGGCCCCACCGACGACGAGGCCGTCCTCGAGCTCCGCGCCCGCCAGCAGCGCAACATCATCGCCACGATGCTCATCAGCCAGGGCGTGCCGATGCTGCTGCACGGCGACGAGCTCGGCCGCACGCAGAACGGCAACAACAACGTCTACTGCCAGGACAGCGAGATCGCCTGGGTCGACTGGTCGCTGGCGGGCAAGAACGCACCGCTGATCGGCTTCACCGCCGGCATGGTGGCGCTGCGCCACGCCCACCCGGTGTTCCGGCGCCGCCGCTTCTTCGCCGGGCGCCCGATCGGGCCGCGGCAGCGGGCCGGCGCGGGGGCGGCGCTGCCCGACATCGCCTGGTTCACCCCCAGCGGCGAGGAGATGACCGAGCAGGACTGGGACTCCGGGTTCGGCAAGTGCGTCACGGTGTTCCTCAACGGCGAGGGCATCTTCGACGTCGACGCGCGCGGCGAGCGGGTCGTCGACGACTCGTTCGTGATCGCCCTCAACGCCCACTACGAGGACATCGACGTCGTGCTGCCCGGCTCCGCCTACGGGTCCCGCTGGGCCGTCGTCGTCGACACGACCAGCGGGATCGTCACCACGTTGGCCACCGCGCCGGGCATGGCGGCGGCCGAGCCCGACACGGTCGGCGCGGGCGACACGTTCACCGTCACGGCCCGCTCGCTCGTGGTCTTCCAGCGCACCGAGGGGCCGTGACCGGTCCCGCTCCGGCGGAGCACTAGGGCGCCAACCCGGCATCCGGCGCCACCGCCACGTCCAGGACGAGGGGGTGCGCCGGGCGGCGAGGCCGGGCACCTCGGCGTCGAGGACCGCGAGCAGGTCGTCGTGGTCCCCGACCCGCCGGGCCCGGCAGCCCAGCGAGTCGGCCAGCCCCGCGATGCTCACCTCCTCGAAGGCGGGCCACGGGGCCCGGCCGCGCCGTGCTGCTCGGCGAGGCGGTCCATCACCGCGTAGCGGCCGTCGGCGAGCAGCCCGCCCATCGCGGCTGAGGGGCCCCGGCGGGCGCCGGGCCGGGAGCAGCCGGTGCAGGTCGGGACGGCGCGGCGGCGTCTCCACCACCACCGACTCCGCGGGCAGGCGGGCGGCGAGCGCGGCGAGCACCTGGGCCGCACGCAGCGGCTCCCCCGGCCCCGGGGCCGCGGCCGACCGGTTCAGGCCCGGGACCGAGCCGTGGCAGGGCTCACGCGGACCGCGCGTAGGGCCCGCTCGCCCGGCCGGGAACGGGGTCGTCGGATAGGTTCTCGCGCGTGCCAGATGCTCGGAGAACCGTGGCCCCGTCGTCCACCTACCGGCTGCAGTTCTCGAAGGACACCACCTTCGACGACGCCGTCGGCCTGGTCCCCTACCTCGACGCCCTCGGCGTCGGCGCCCTCTACGCCTCCCCGCTGCTCGAGTCGGGCGCGGGCTCCAACCACGGCTACGACGTCGTCGACCCGACGCGCGTCTCGGCCGAGCGCGGCGGCGAGGAGGGCCGGCGCCGGCTCGTCGACGCGGTGCGCGCGGCCGGGCTCGGGTTCGTCCTCGACATCGTGCCCAACCATGTCGGCGTCGAGGTCGCGAAGGCCAACCCGTGGTGGTGGGACGTGCTGCGGCTGGGCCGGGAGTCCGAGCACGCCGACACGTTCGACATCGACTGGGACGCCGGGCCCGTCCTGCTCCCGATCCTGGGCGACGACTCGGTCGACGACCTCACCGTCGTCGACGGCGAGCTGCGCTACTACGAGCACGCCTTCCCGATCGCCCCCGGCACCGGCGAGGGCACCCCGCAGGAGGTGCACGAGCGCCAGCACTACCGCCTCGTGCACTGGAAGCGCGGCGCCGCCGAGCTCACCTACCGCCGCTTCTTCGACGTCTCCACCCTCGCCGCCGTGCGCGTCGAGGTCCCGGAGATCTTCGAGAAGACCCACCGCGAGGTGCTGCGCTGGGTCGACGCGGGCGACGTCGACGGCATCCGCGTCGACCACCCCGACGGCCTGGCCGACCCCGGCGCCTACATGCGGATGCTGCGCGCGGCCATCGGCCCCGAACGCTGGTTGCTGGTGGAGAAGATCCTCGGCGTCGGCGAGGACCTGCCACCCTCCTGGCCGGTCGACGGCACCTCCGGCTACGAGGCGCTGCGCGAGGTGCAGGGCGTGTTCGTCGACCCCGACGGCGCCGGCCTGCTCACCCAGCTCGCCGCCGAGCACACCGGCGGCAAGCAGAGCCTGCACGCGGCCGAGCACGACGCCCGCCGGGAGGTGGCCGGCACGATCCTGGCCGCCGAGGTGCGCCGGATCGCGGCGACCGCCGCCCGTGCGTGGCGAACAGGGCCGGAGCCACGTTTTCCGCTCACGAGCGTCGAAGACGCCGTCGCCGAACTGCTGTGCGGCTTCCCGGTCTACCGCTCCTACCTGCCCGAGGGCCGCGACACCCTCGACACCGCCGTCTCCGTCGCCCGCACGCACCGCCCCGACCTCGCCGACGTCCTGGACGCGATCCGCGCCACGATGCTCGCCGAGCCGGGCGCCGAGCTCGCCACCCGTGTGCAGCAGACCTCGGGCATGGTCATGGCCAAGGGCGTCGAGGACACCGCCTTCTACCGCTGGAACCGGTTCGTCGCGCTCAACGAGGTCGGCGGCGACCCGGCCCGCTTCGGGGTCTCCCCCGGCGAGTTCCACACCGCGCTCGCCGTCCGCGAGGCGTCCTGGCCCGCCACGATGACCACCCTCTCGACGCACGACGCCAAGCGCTCCGAGGACGTCCGCGCGCGGCTGGCCGTGCTCGCCGAGATCCCCGGCGAGTGGGCCGAGAAGTTCCACCGCTGGTCCGCGGCGCACCCGCTGCCCGACCGCTCCCTGGACCTGCTGGCCTGGCAGAACCTGGTCGGCGCCTGGCCCATCTCGGTCGAGCGGATGGCCGGCTACCTGGGCAAGGCGTCGAAGGAGGCCAAGCTCGTCACCAGCCACGTCGAGGCCGCGGCCGAGGTCGACGAGGCCGTGACCGCGTGGCCCGCGGCCGTGATGGCCGACGCGGCGATCGTCGCCGAGATCGAGCAGTTCGTCGCGCGGATCTCCGGACCGGGCCGCGCCAACTCCCTGGGGCAGAAGCTGCTGCAGATCGCCGCGCCCGGCGTGCCGGACGTCTACCAGGGCACGGAGCTGTTCGAGTACTCGCTCGTCGACCCCGACAACCGCCGCCCGGTCGACTGGGCCGAGCGCCGCGACCTGCTGGCCCGGCTCGACGGCGGCTGGCTCCCCGACGTCGACGCCGACGGGGCCGCGAAGCTGCTCGTGACGATCAGCGCGCTGCGCCTGCGCCGTCGCCGCCCCGGGCTGTTCGACGGCTACCGCGCGGTGCCCGCCCAGGGCCCCGCGGCCGGGCACGCGGTCGCGTTCTCGCGCTCGTCGTCGCTGGTGGCCGTGGCGACGCGGCTGCCGGTCGGGCTCGCCGCGCGCGGCGGCTGGGGTGACACCGTCCTCCCGCTGCCCGACGCGGCCACCGACTGGGTCGACGTCGTCAGCGGCACCGCCGTCGACGGATCGGCGCTCGCGCTGGGCACGCTGCTGGCCCGCTATCCGGTGGCGCTGCTGGTGCGCCCGGAGTAGCTCAGGAGCGGGCCGAGACCACCGGGATCCGGTCGGTCTCGGCCGCGTCGACGGTGGCGGGAGCGGCCGGTGCGGCCTGCTCCTCGTCCTCGTCCGGCCCGCCCTCGACGAGCGAGCGGTCGGCCACCCGCAGGGCGACGCTGCCGCGGGCGCGCCGGACCTGCAGCAGGCCGAGCGCGCCCCGCAGCACGATGATCATGCCGAGGTCCTCGGTGATCTCCTCGACGTGCGTGCCGATCTGCAGCGGCGCGCCGTCGAGGCCGGGGCGGTCGAGGAACCCGTTGACGGTCTCGAAGCCCAGCGATGCGACGAAGAAGACCGCGATGCCGAGCAGCAGGTCGCGCCGGGCCGCGCCGCGCAGCCGCGTGGCCAGGCGCCAGAACGCCCACACCACCCCGGCCCCGATGACGGCGCCCGGCAGCACCCAGGCGTACTCGAACGGCCCGAGGTCGTCCTGGGCCATGAGGTCGCCCAGCGCCCTGAGGTGCTCGTGCAGCGCGGCGAAGTCGTCGAACCCGAGCAGGGCGAGCACCAGCGCCACCACGAGGAACGGCGTGCGCATCCGGCCCCCGGCCAGCACGCCGGCCAGCGCGAGGAGCGCGGCCGGGGCGAGGAACGTCAGGACGCTGAAGAACGTCGGGAGGTTCATCTCCTCGGAGACGCCGAAGAACAGCCGCACCGGCGAACCGGGCGCGGACATGACGTCGACGCCCGGGGCGATGTTGGGCAGCCCGATGCTGAGCAGCCCGAGCACGAACGCGGTGACCGCGAGCGCCAGGGGGAGGTGCGGCGCGAGGGCGCGCCAGGCCGGGTCGTCCCGACCACGTCGGTGTCCCGCCATGCGCCCTCCCCGGTGCGATGCCTGGGTCGGCATCGTATGGGTGAACGCCGGGCGTCGCGCGGTCGACTCCCGGGTGACGACGGGCGCTCGGCCAGGCGGACGCTCGTCCGGGAGGGGTATGTCCGGTAACCGTCCGGACGACCGGTTCCGGCGGCGCCTCCGGCCGGCATCCTGTCAGCAGACCCACACCCGCCGCGCCCAGCGGCCGGGCCGCCGAACCGGCAGGATTCGCGCGTGACGGATTTCGAGGTGTGGGCCCCGCACCGCAACCAGGTACGGGTGCTCGTCGACGGCACCACCCACTCCATGACCCGTGACGGCGCCGGCTGGTGGCGGGCCGACGTCGAGGGCGCCGGACCCGGCACGGCCTACGCCTTCCTGCTCGACGACGACGAGACACCGCTGCCCGACCCGCGCTCGCGGTGGCAGCCGACCGGCGTGCACGGCGCCTCGCGGCTCTACGACGAGGGCGCGCACCGCTGGCAGGACCGCATGTGGACCGGCCGCGCGCTGCCCGGGGCCGTCCTCTACGAGCTGCACATCGGCACGTTCACCGGCGAGGGCACGTTCGACTCCGCAATCGGCAAGCTCGACCACCTCGCGGCGCTCGGCGTCGACATGGTGGAGGTGCTGCCCGTCAACGCCGTCGACGGCCCGCGCAACTGGGGCTACGACGGCGTCGGCTGGTACGCCGTCACCGAGAACTACGGCGGCCCCGACGCGTTCAAGCGCTTCGTCGACGCCTGCCACCTGCGCGGGATGGGCGTCGTGCTCGACGTCGTCTACAACCACCTCGGGCCCTCGGGCGCCTACCTCGACCGGTTCGCGCCGTACTTCTCCGGCAGCAACATCTGGGGCCCGTCGGTCAACCTCGACAAGGCCCACTCCGAGCCGGTCCGGCGCTACGTGATCGAGAACGCGCTGATGTGGCTGCGCGACTTCCACGTCGACGGCCTGCGCCTCGACGCCGTCCACGCGCTGCACGACGAGCGCGCCACGCACGTGCTGGAGCAGCTCGCGATCGAGGTGGAGGCGCTGGCGACGCACGTGGGCCGGCCGCTGTCGCTCATCGCGGAGTCCGACCTCAACGACGCCCGGCTCGTCACGGCCCGTGAGGGCGGCGGCTACGGCCTGCACGCGCAGTGGTGCGACGACATCCACCACTCGCTGCACTCCACGCTCACCGGCGAGGGCCAGGGCTACTACGCCGACTTCGCCACCGCGGGCCTCACCGGGCTCGCGCACGTGTTCACCCGCGCGTTCCTGCACGAGGGCACGTGGTCGAGCTTCCGCCAGCGGCTGCACGGCGCGCCCGTCGACACCCGCCGCGTCCCGGGCCACCGCTTCCTCGCCTACCTGCAGAACCACGACCAGATCGGCAACCGCGCCACCGGCGACCGCCTCACCCAGACCCTCTCCCCCGGCCTCCTGGCCTGCGGCGCGGCGCTGCTGTTCGGCTCGCCGTTCACGCCGATGCTGTTCATGGGCGAGGAGTGGGGCGCGCGGACGCCGTGGCAGTTCTTCTCCCACTTCCCCGACCCCGCGCTGCGCGAGGCCGTCCGCAAGGGCCGCACGGCGGAGTTCGCCGAGCACGGCTGGGGCGATGTGGAGGTGCCCGACCCCAACGCGGAGTCGACGTTCACCGACTCCGAGCTCGACTGGGACGAGCAGCTCCAGGAGCCGCACGCCACCCTGCTGCAGGTGCACCGCCAGCTCATCGCGCTGCGCCGCGAGCACGCCGAGCTGTCGGACCCGTGGCTCGACGAGGTGGAGGTCGACATCGACGAGACCGCCCGCACCGTCGTCCTGCACCGCGGGCGCCTGCGCGTGGCCTGCAACCTCGGCCCCGACCCCGTCACGCTCTCCCTCAACGCCTCCGTCGGCCGGATCCTGCTGGCCTCGGAGCCGGTCGAGGGCCAGGACGGGGCGTTGACGCTGCGGCCCGAGTCGTTCGCGGTCGTGCAGGTGGGCTGACGCGCCCGCCGGACGAACGACGGCCCCGCTCCGGTCCGGAGCGGGGCCGTCGGGACGCTGGGTGTCAGAGCAGGCCGAGACCCTTCACGGCCTCGCGCTCCTCCACGAGCTCGGCGACGCTCGCGTCGATCCGCTGGCGGGAGAAGTCGTTGATCTCCAGGCCCTGGACGATCTTCCACTCGCCGTTCACCGAGGTGACCGGGAACGAGGAGATGATGCCCTCCGCGACGCCGTAGGAGCCGTCGGACGGGATGGCGGCGGAGGTCCAGTCGCCCTCGGGGGTGCCGTTGACCCAGTCGTACACGTGGTCGATGGCGGCGTTGGCGGCCGACGCGGCGGACGACGCGCCGCGCACCTCGATGATCTCGGCGCCGCGCTTGGCGACGCGCGGGATGAACTCGTCGCGCAGCCAGGACTCCTCGACCTGCTCCGCGGCGATCTTGCCGCCGACCTCGGCGTGGTAGAGGTCGGGGTACTGGGTGGCCGAGTGGTTGCCCCAGATCGTGAGCTTCTTGATGTCGGTCAGCGGGACGTCGAGCTTCGACGAGAGCTGCGCGAGCGCGCGGTTGTGGTCGAGGCGCGTCATCGCCGTGAAGCGCTCGGCCGGCACGTCGGGCGCGGCGGCCGAGGCGATGAGGGCGTTGGTGTTGGCCGGGTTGCCGACCACCAGGACGCGGATGTCGTCGGCGGCACCGGCGTTGATCGCGCGGCCCTGCGGGGCGAAGATGCCGCCGTTGGCCTCGAGGAGGTCACCGCGCTCCATGCCCTTGGTGCGGGGGCGCGCGCCGACGAGCAGGGCGACGTTGGCGCCGTCGAAGGCGGCGGTGGCGTCGTCGGTGATGTCGATCCCCGACAGCAGCGGGAAGGCGCAGTCCTGGAGCTCGAGCGCGACGCCCTCGGCGGCCTTCACCGCCTGCGGGATCTCCAGGAGCCGCAGCCGGACCGGGGTGTCCGGTCCGAGCAGCTGGCCGGACGCGATGCGGAAGAGCAGCGCGTAGCCGATCTGTCCGGCGGCTCCGGTGACGACGACGTTGACGGGGGCGGTAGGCGCAGACACGGCAGGGAATCTAGCCCTCGACGCCCCCGGGTGCCGCGACGGGCGGCACACCGGGGCCCCGGAGTGCGCAGCGACACACGTGCGGAGATGGTCCGATCGATCGACGACGACCGTGACGAACAGCCCTAGCGTGACGCCCATGACCGAAGTGGACGCAACGCCCACGAGCGCGCGGGCGCTCGCGCCCGACCTCGCCCGCGGCGCGATGCTGCTGCTGATCGCCCTGGCGAACGTGCACCTGTGGACCTACGGCCACCCCCTGGGCCCGCGCGGCTACCCGCGTGATCTGCCCGGCGCCGACCAGGTGGTCGCCCTCGTGCAGATGGTGCTGGTCGACGGCCGGGCGTACCCGATGTTCGGGCTGCTCCTGGGCTACGGCACCGGCCAGCTCGCCCGGCGCCGCGCCGCGGGCGGGGAAGCGCCGGACGCGACCGTGTCGCTGGTGCGCCGGCGCGGCGCCTGGATGCTCGTGATCGGGCTGGTCCACGGGGTGCTGCTGTGGTCGGGCGACATCGTCGGCGCCTACGGGCTCCTCGGGGTCCTGCTCGCCGGGCTGCTCGTGCGGGGCTCCGAGCGCGCGCTGCTCCGCGTCGCCGTCGTCGGGACCGTGCTGACCGGCCTGTTCTACGCCGGTTCCGGGTTCACCCTGCCGGGCGACCCGCAGGCGTTCCTGTTCTCGATGTCGGTCGCCGATCCCGGGGCCGCGCTCGTCTCGCGGGCGACCGAGTGGCTGACGATCGGACTGCTGCTTCAGGCCTTCGGCGTGTTCGGCGCGGTGGCGCTCGGCGCGTGGGCGGCGCGCCGGGGCTTCCTCGACGACCCGGCCCGCCACCGGCCGTTGCTGCGGCGCACCGCGGTCGTCGGCGTCGCGCTGGCCGTGGTCGGCGGGCTGCCGCTGGCTTTGATGGCCGCGCAGCTGTGGACGTCTCCGCCCCTGGCCGCCGTGGCCGTCGCCGGCACGCTGCACACCCTCGGCGGCTACGCGGGCGGGGTCGGGTACGCCGCGGCGTTCGGGCTGCTGGCCGTGCGCGCCGGTTCCGGCGGCGGTCGGTTCGTGCGCGCGCTGCGGTCCTGCGGCCAGCGGTCGCTGTCGTGCTACCTCGCGCAGTCGGTCGCGTTCGCCGCGCTGCTGCCCGCCTGGACGCTCGGTCTCGGCGGGAAGGCGCACCTGTGGCAGACCGCACTGCTGGGCGCCGGGGTCTGGCTGGTGGTCCTGGTTGTGGCCGCGGCGACCGCACGGGCGGGGCACCGGGGTCCGGCGGAGGTCCTGCTGCGGCGGCTGACCTACCGGAACCGGGCCGTGTCCCGCACCTGAGAGGGTGTCGGGCATGACGACCGCGGCGGACCCCGGCGCCACCCCGCCCACGGCGCGCGCCCTCGCGCCCGACCTCGCCCGCGGCGGCATGCTGCTGCTCATCGCGCTGGCCAACGTCCACACCTGGCTCTACGGGCCCGGCGTGGGCGTGCGGTCCTACCCCGGTGGCCTCGACGCCCTCGACCGCGGTGTCGCGCTCGTCCAGATGCTGCTCGTCGACGGCCGGGCGTACCCGCTGTTCGCCCTGCTCTTCGGCTACGGCATCACCCAGCTCGCGTGGCGGCGGGCGCAGGTGGGGCTGGCGGCGGGCGTCGTCACGGCGCTGGTGCGGCGGCGCGGGCTGGTCCTCGTCGGCATCGGGTTCCTGCACGGCGTGCTGCTGTTCTCCGGCGACATCGTCGGCGCGTACGGGCTGGTCGCCGTCGTCCTGGCCGGGGTGCTGGTCGCGGGATCGGACCGGACGCTGGTCGTGACCGCGGTCGTCGGCCTGGTGGTGTCGGCGCTGATCTCGCTGCTCAGCGGGCTGCCGCTGCCCGAGGAGGCGCTGGCACTCCGCTCGGTCGCCCAGCCCGACCCGGCGTTCGCGCTCGTGCTGCGGGCCGTCGAGTGGCTCTCCAGCGGGTTCGTGCTGCAGGCGGTCGCGGTGTTCGGGATGGTCGCGCTCGGGGCGTGGGCGGCGCGGCGACGACTGCTCGACGAGCCGGCCGCCCACCGCGCGCTGCTGGTGCGGGTGGCCGTCGGCGGGCTTGTGACCGCGGTCGTGCTGGGCCTGCCGTTCGCGCTCGCCGCGGCGGAGCTCGTGCCGCAGGGGGTCGGGGCGCTGGTGCTCGGCGCGGGGCTGCACACCGTCGGCGGGTTCGCGGGCGGCGCCGGGTACGCGGCGCTGTTCGGCCTGCTCGCGCTGCGGGCCCCGGGTCCGGTGTCCGGCGCGCTCGTCGCGTGCGGGCGGCGGTCGCTGTCGTGCTACCTCGCGCAGTCGGTGGCGTTCGTCGTGGTGATGCCCGCCTGGACGCTCGCGCTCGGCGAGCGGGCGAGCGTCGCGCAGGCGCTGGTGATCGCCGTCCTGACGTGGCTGGTCGTGCTGGCGGTCGCCGTGGTGTCGGAGCGCGCGGGGGTCCGCGGGCCGGCCGAGACGCTGCTGCGCCGCCTGACGTACGGGGCGCCGCGCCGGTAGCGTCCCCGCGGTGAACCAGCCGCGACCCGACGACGGGACCGACCGGGACGCGCCGCCGTCGTGGATGGGCGCTCCCGGCTACGTGCCGGCGCCGCCGAACCTCATGCCGCACGCGCCGATGCCCGGCGCCCCGCCCTACCCGGCGCACGTCGACCACCCGCCGCCCCCCGTCGGCGACCGCGGCCGCACGGGCTACCTGCGCGCGCTCGCCGCCACCGCGGTGTGGGCACTGGCGAACCTCGTGGTGGTGCTGGTCGTCTCCGGGCCCGCGCCGTCGCCGGAGGCCCTGGGCCGCGTGGTCGGGGCGCTCCTGCTCGCCGCGGTCCTGGCCGCCGTCGGCGTGTGGCTGGTGCTGCGCAGGCGCAGGCGGGCGTTCTGGGTCGTCCTGCTCGTCGCCCTGCCGTTCTTCCTGGTCCTGCGCCTGCTCAGCGCGGCGGGCGGCGTCGCGAGCTGATCACGCCGGTGTCGAACCCGGCGATGTGCAGGCCGCCGTGGAAGCGCGCGTGCTCGATCTTGAGGCAGCGGTCCATGACGACCTCCAGGCCGCCGGCCTCCGCCCGCCGTGCCAGCTCCTCGTCGAACAGGCCGAACTGCAGCCAGAACGTGCGGACGCCCTCCCCCAGCGCGAGCACCTCGTCGAGGACCCCGGGAAGGTCGGCCGGGCGGCGGAACACGTCGACGAGGTCGGGCACGACGGGCAGGTCGGCCAGGCGCTTGTGCACCGGCCGGCCGAGGATCTCCTCGGCGTGCGGGTTGACGAAGTGGACGTCGTAGTCGGAGCTCGTGAGCAGGTAGGTGGCCACGAAGTTGCTGGCGCGCGCCGGGTTGGGCGACGCCCCCACCACCGCGACGGAGCGCGTCTCCCGCAGGAGCTGCTGGCGGCGCGTGGCGCTCGGGTTCTCCCAGCTCATGCCGACGCCCCCTTCGACGCCGCGGCGAGCGCCTGGTCGAGGTCCCACAGGATGTCGTCGACGTCCTCCAGCCCGACGCTGATCCGCACCAGGTCCGGGGGGACCCCGG
Organism: Pseudonocardia oceani; assembly: GCF_019263585.2. GTDB lineage: Bacteria > Actinomycetota > Actinomycetes > Mycobacteriales > Pseudonocardiaceae > Pseudonocardia > Pseudonocardia oceani. Next base: position 5,270,350 of record NZ_JADQDF010000001.1, on the reverse strand, counting down.
CGTCGCGGAGCTGGTCGTCGGTGAGCTGCTGGTGGGTGGTGGAGCCGGGGTGGATGACGAGCGTGCGGGAGTCGCCGATGTTGGCGAGGTGGCTGCACAGCTGCACCGACTCGATGAACCGCTGCCCCGCCTCGCGCCCACCCGCCACGCCGAAGGAGAACACCGCGCCCGGTCCGAGCGGCAGGTAGCGGGCGGCCCGGTCGTGGTGCGGGTGGTCGGGCAGACCCGCCCACTTGACGTAGGACACCCGCGGGTCGGCGTGCAGCCACTCGGCCACCGCACGGGCGTTCGCCACGTGCGCCTCCATGCGCTGCGGCAGCGTCTCCACGCCCTGCAGCAGCAGGAACGCGCTGTGCGGGGCGAGCGTGGCGCCGACGTCGCGCAGCTGCTCGGCGCGGAGCTTGGTGAGGAACCCGAACTCCTGGAAGTTGCCCCACCAGTTGAGACCGCCGTAGGACGGGATCGGCTCGGTCATCATCGGGAAATTGCCGTTGCCCCAGTCGAACCGGCCGGACTCGACGATCACCCCGCCCAGCGTGGTGCCGTGGCCGCCGATGAACTTGGTGGCGCTGTGGATCACGATGTCGGCGCCGTGCTCGATCGGGCGGCAGAGGTAGGGCGTGGCCATGGTCGCGTCGACGACGAGCGGCAGCCCCGCCGCGTGCGCGACGTCGGCGAGCCCCGCGAGGTCGGCGACCTCCCCGCCCGGGTTGGACACGACCTCGGCGAACACCAGCTTGGTCTCCGGCCGGATCGCCGCGGCGAACGACGCCGGGTCGCCGCCCGCGACGAACGTGGTGTCGACGCCGAAGCGGCGCAGCGTCACGTCGAGCTGGGTGATCGTGCCGCCGTAGAGCCCGGCCGCGGCGACGATGTGGTCGCCGGCGCCGGCGAGCGCGGCGAACGCGAGGAACTCCGCCGACTGGCCCGACGCCGTCGCGACCGCCCCGATCCCGCCCTCCAGGCTCGCCATCCGCTCCTCGAGCACCGCGACGGTGGGGTTGGCGATGCGGCTGTAGATCAGCCCGTACTTCTGCAGCGCGAACAGGCTCGCGGCCTCCGCGGTGTTCTCGAACACGAAGCTCGTGGACTGGTAGATCGGCACCGCCCTGGCCCCGGTCGTGCTGTCGGGGACGTGCCCGGCGTGCACGGCGCGCGTGCGGAAGCCCCAGCTCCGATCACTCATGCCTCCCATCTTGCCCTGGCAGCCGCCCGTGCTCGTCGGGGATCAGGTCGTCGGGGGTGATGACGGCCGGCTGGACCCACCGCCGGTCGGTGAAGGCGCCGGAGTCGTCGACGAGGTAGGAGGGCCGGCGGCGCTCGGTGCCCTGCCCGGCGCCCCCGGTGCCCGCCATGGGCGGGTACATGCCATGGGATGTCGACGATCGGGCTCCGGGCGTCTGACCAGCGGTGCCGCTCGTACCCGCACCCGGCCGCGCCGCAGTCTCGGCGGGCGCACGGGATGTCGGTTCGGTCGGGAGGACGACGCTGCGCCAGCCCGGCGAAGGCGACCGCGGAGGCGTGCCCGGGACGACCGGCCGCGGGCCCGACGAGGTGCGCGGGTCGGCCGCGGCGCGGGTCCAGGGGCCGGGTCCGGTGCCGCGGGCGCCGGGCGATGGGGCGGTGCGGCCGATGGGGGTGGTGCTGCCGGGGCTGTACGGACCGGGTGTCGACGGCGCTGCCCGGTTCGTCGGGCTGCCGGGCGATCCGCTCGGTGTCGGTCCCGTGGCGCGGGCGGCGGGCTCGAGGCCCGGGCCCCTTCCGGCCGGGCCTGTGCCGCCGCCCGGGAGGGGGACCACTCCCCCGGGCACCGCGGAACCGGGCGGGCCGGCGCCTCCCGCTGCTGCGCTCGGAACGGCGCCCGGTCCCGCACCGCCCGGCCCCGTGCCGTTCGGTCCGGCGCCGCTCGGTCCCGTGCTGCTCGGGAGCTCGACCGCACCTGCCGGTGACAGGGCGGCCGGCGCGGCCCAGCCACTGCCGGCGGGTCCTTCCCCTGCCCCGCCCGGTGCCACACCCGGCACGGCTGCCGACGCCGGCTCGACGGTCACCGTCGGCGGCACGGTCCAGAAGTCGAGCGTGCGGCGGGACTCGAACCCGATGTTCTCGTAGACGCGGGCGTCCTCCGCGGCCTTCGCCGCCGCCCCGTCACGGCGCGCCTGCTCGGCCTGCACGACGGCGAGGTCCGCCGGCGTCGCCCCCTGCGGGCCGTAGGTGGCGTTGCGCTCGAGCGCCTCCGTGATCGTCTCCGCCGGCACCGGCGGGTTGTCGCGCAGCTGGCTGCGCAGCGTCGCCGCCCCGTAGGCGTGGGCGGTGACGGCCTCGGCCGTCGTGGCGGCGTCCTGCGCCGCGTCGATCGCCCACCGCCCCAGCGGGCTGATCCCGGTGCGGGCGGCCTCGGCCGCGTCCCCCGACCACTCCGACTCGCTCTCCCTCATCGCCGCGGTGAGCCGCCCCTCGATCTCGGTGATGAGCTTGCCCATGCGGCGCCACTGCTGCTCGGCGTCCATCGACACCGCCGGCCCCAGCCCCCCGTTGACGACGGCCTCGTGGAGGGCGGCGTGGTCGAGGCCCTGCCAGACGACGGGGCCGGTCACAGCCGCCCCACCAGCGCGGTGTTCTCGTCCTCGGTGCGACGGTAGTCGGCCTCCATCGCGGCGAGCTGGTCGCGGACCCGCACGAGCTCGGCCTCGTAGGCCAGCAGCGCCTGGTACGGCCCGTCGGGGGCATCCATCACGCGGCGGTTGTAGAACTCGAATGTCTGCCGGCTCACCGGGTCACCGAGCCACGGACCGGCGAGGTACCCCACTTCACCCAGCCTCCGCAGCTGCACGCGCAGCTCGACCAGCGAGTCCTCGTACGCCGCTCTCATGCGGGAGAGCGCCCCAGGACCGACCCGCAGGGTTGCGGGCGGGTAGTCGGTCATCGCGGCCTCCCTCGAATGCCTCGGGTCGGCGCAGAGTTGGTGGATCAGCCGTCACACCGGCGGAGATCTGAGCAGGAGTGTGCACCTGCGAACGAACTCAGTTGTTCGACAGCAGGGTGTCCATAGCCGACCCGGCTACCGCGATCGCACCCGTGCACAAGTCGTCTTGCGGAACTGTCGGCCGTCCGCCGCCGTCGCGGTACTGCACGTTCATCGCCTGACCCGGACCCAGGTCGATCACCACCGAGCACAACCTCAACTGCTCGGGTGGCTCTGCCAGCACCGCCGGCATGCCCCGGACCTCGATCACGGTCACGTCGGCACGCACGCGCGAGGCCGCGAACGCATCCACACCCAAGCCGTCATAGGGCAGGGCGACCCCGACCGCTACCTCACGGAGACCGGAGCCGCCGACCGTGCAGGCCGGTTCCGGCCCCTCGAAGAGCGGTGACACCTGCACGTCGTACGCCGGCTCGGCGTCCAGCCCGAGCTCCGCACGCTGGGTCGACGTCAGCAGCGAGCAGGGGTCGACGCCGCGGATGTCGATGTCCCTGGGCCGCGGAGGCAGCGGCACCTCGGTGGCCGGAGCCTCGGGCGACGTCGCAGCCCCCGCGGTCTCCCGCACACACCCGGCCAGCGACGCGCACAGCAGCACCCCGACCAGCACCGACACCACCCGCCGCACAGCCGAACCGTAGCGCGACCGCGCGCTGCCGATCATCACAATCGACGGCCCCACAGCTCGACGTTCTCGCCCTCGGTGCGGCGGTAGCCGGCCTCCATCGCCCCCAGCTGGTCACGCACCCGCACGAGCTCTGCCTCGTACGCCAGCAGTGCGTGGTACGGCCCATCGGGGGCCTGCATCACGCGGCGGTTGTAGAAGTCGAAGGTCTCGTAGCTCACCGGATCGCCGAGCCATGGACCAGCCAAGTGGCCGACGTCGTCCAGCTTGCGCAGCTGGACCCTCAGGTCGTCAAGTGCGTCGTTGTATGCGGCGCGCATCGCTGGCAGAGCACGCGGGCTGACCCGCAGAGTTGCAGGCGGGTAATCAGGCATCGCGACCTCCAGAACGCCGAGCCCAAGCAGGTGGAGCGCAGGCTAGATCGCGGACGGTGTGCAGAAGGGCGATCGGCGAAGCGATGTGCGATCGCGAATGAGTTACGCGAGCTCGAGAAGTGTTCGCATGGCTGCGTCAGCGACGTCGACAGCGCCCGGGCACAGATCGCTTGGAGGTACAGGCGGTCGCCCGCCACCGTCGCGATACTGGACGTTCATCGCCTGCCCCGGCGCGAGGTCGACCACGACCGTGCAGGACGTCACCGATTCCGGCTGCACCGCCTGAACGGCCGGAAAGCCCTGGACCTCGATGATCGTGACCGTCGATCGCACCCGATACGCAGCGAAGGCGTCGGCTCCTAGCCCGTCGTGAGGAAGTGCCACTCCCACGGCGACAGCCCGCGGTGAGTAACCGCTGGTCGTGCAGGCGGGTTCTGGCCCCTCGAACAGCGGCGAGCGGGCGACGTCGTAGTTCGGCTCCCCGTCGAGACCTAACTCTGCGCGTTGAAATTCAGTGAGCAACGAGCAGGGGTCGACGTTGCGGATGTCGATGTCGCGCGGCCGCGGAGGGAGTCGTACCTCGGTGGCCGGCGCTTCGGGCGAGGTCGCAGCCCCCGCCGTCTCCCGCACGCAACCGGCCAGCGACGCGCACAGCAGCACCCCGACCAGCACCGACACCACCCGCCGCACGCCAGAACGGTAGCGCGGTCTCCTGGATCGACGGGCCGTTCCGGACACGACGAGCCGAACGTGCATCGACCCGACCTTCCCGCGCGCGTTCCCGTCTGCCGCGCGCGTTCCCCGCTCCCGCGCGCCCCCGGGAGCCCGCGGGAGCAGGTTCAGCGCGCAGGAACGCCGAGACGGCACAAACCACTGCATTCAGCGGTTCAACTCCGGTCGTCGCCGCGCGGGACAGGTGCGCAAGCGCAATCCCCCAGGCTGACTCCATCGCAGGCCGGCGGAGGCAGCGGTGCCCTTCCCGCGCGCGTTCCCGTCTGCCGCGCGCGTTCCCAGCTCCCGCGCGCCCCCGGGAGCCCGCGGGAGCAGGTTCAGCGCGCGGGAACTCCGCAGGACGGCGCCGGCCACCGCATCCACGCGCCCTCAGCACCGACCACGGGCGTCAGCCCCGTGGCACCCGCACCAGCCCCTCCTGCACCGTGGTGGCGATCAGCGTGCCGTCCTCGGTCGTGAACCGGCCCGTCGCCAGCCCCCGCGACCCGGACGCGGCGGGCGAGAAGGTGGTGTAGAGCAGCCAGTCGTCGGCGCGGAAGGGCCGGTGGAACCACATCGCGTGGTCCAGGCTCGCCATCTGCACCGGCTGCTCGGAGCGGTCGTGGCGGGCGAGGACCGAGCCCAGCAACGTGAGGTCGCTCGCGTAGGTGAGCAGGCAGACGTGCAGGAGGCGGTCGTCGGGCAGGCGGCCGTCGGCGCGCATCCACACCCGGTTCGGCTCCTCCGACGCGTCGACGCGGTCGTCGGACCACACCGGCTCGTCGACGAACCGCATGTCCAGCGGCCGCGGGATCTGGCTCATCCAACCGGCGCCTCGGCCCTCGGCGACGCGCTGGCCGAGGTCGGGCAGCGTCAGCGGGCCCGGCACGTCGACCGGGGCGGGGGTGCTGTGCTCCAGCCCGTCCTGCGGCAGCTGGAACGACGCCGACAGGGAGAAGATGGCCTCGCCGTGCTGGATCGCGAGGACCCGGCGGGTCGTGAACGAACGGCCGTCGCGGACCCGCTCGGCCTCGTAGACGATCGGCACGCGAGGGTCGCCGGGCCGGATGAAGTAGGCGTGCAGCGAGTGCACCTCGCGGTCGTCGGGCACCGTGCGCCCGGCCGCGACCAGCGCCTGCGCGGCGACCTGCCCCCCGAACACGCGGGTCGGGCTCTGCGGGGGGCTGACCCCGCGGAACAGGTTGACCTCCAGCTGCTCGAGGTCCAGCAGGTCGACGAGCGCGTCGAGGACGGCCTGGCCGCGCGGCATCCCGTCGGCGGCGAGCTCGGGCTCGGTGGAGGTGCTCACGCCCGGCATCCTCTCAGGTCGCGGGCCGACCGTTGACATGTGACCTTTTAGTCACCTATCTTTCTCGCGTGGCCGACGGCATGGACGACGACGACCGGGTCTTCAAGGCCCTCGCCGACCCGACGCGCCGCCACCTGCTCGACCGCCTCTTCGCCCGCGACGGCCGCACGCTGACCGAGCTCGAGTCGGAGCTGGAGATGACGCGGTTCGGCGTCATGAAGCACCTCAAGGTGCTGGAGGAGGCCGGGCTCGTCGTCAGCGTGAAGTCCGGGCGCGAGAAGCGGCACTTCCTCAACCCCGTGCCGATCCGGGTGGTCCACGACCGCTGGATCGACAAGTTCACCGAGCGCCGGGTCACCGCGCTCCTCGACCTCAAGAACGAACTGGAGAACCCGTCATGACCTCGACCCTGACCACCACCCAGGTCCACCGCGTCTACATCAAGGCCACCCCCCAGGCGATCTGGGACGCCATCACGAAGCCGGAGTGGACCAACCGCTACGGCTACACCGGCTACGCGCACTACGACCTGCGCCCGGGCGGCGCCTACGAGGTGCGTGCCAACGACGAGTTCAAGGCCGCGGCGTCCGCGCAGGGCTTCCCGTGCCCGGACGTCGTCGTCGAGGGCGAGGTCATCGAGGCCGACCCGCCGAACCGCCTGGTGACGACGTTCCGCATGCTCATGGACCCGGGCACCGCGGCCGAGCCGCCCTCGCGGATCACGCACGAGATCGTCGACCTCGGCGGGTTCTGCGCGCTGACCCTCACCCACGAGCTCGAGGGCGCGCCGCAGCTCGCCGCCGTCGTCACCGGCACGGTGGGCGGCTCGGGCGGCGGCGGGCACGCCTGGGTGCTCAGCGATATGAAGTCGCTGCTGGAGACGGGGTCACCGCTGGCGGGATGAGCCCTCGGTCGGCTAGCCCATGTCCTCCTCACCCAGGCGGTGCACCCGGATGAGGTTGGTGGAGCCGGCGGTGCCGGGCGGCGACCCGGCGACGATGACGACGAGGTCGCCGGGCTGGAAGCGCTCGATGGACAGCATCGCGTGGTCGACCTGGCGCACCATGGCGTCGGTCGACTCGACGAAGTCGACGAGGAACGTCTCCACGCCCCAGCTCATCGCGAGCTGGCTGCGCACCTCGGGCGTCGGGGTGAACGCGAGCAGCGGGAGCCGGGTGTGCAGCCGCGAGAGCCGGCGGACGGTGTCGCCGGACTGCGTGAACGCGACGATCGCGCGGGCGGAGAGCCGCTCGCCGATGTCGCGGGCCGCGTAGGACAGCACGCCGCGCTTGGTGCGGGGCACGTGGTTGAGCGGCGGGACGTTCACCGGCCCGTCCTCGACGGCCTCGATGATCTGCGCCATCGTGCGGACTGTCTTGATCGGGTAGCGGCCGACGCCGGTCTCGCCGGACAGCATCACCGCGTCGGCGCCGTCGAGCACCGCGTTGGCGACGTCGGACGCCTCGGCGCGGGTCGGGCGCGAGTTGGTGATCATCGACTCCAGCATCTGGGTCGCCACGATCACCGGCTTCGCGTTCTCCCGCGCGATCTGGATCGCGCGCTTCTGCACCAGCGGCACGTGCTCCAGCGGCAGCTCGACGCCGAGGTCGCCGCGGGCGACCATCACGGCGTCGAAGGCCAGGACGATGGCCTCGAGGTTGTCGACGGCCTCGGGCTTCTCCAGCTTCGCGACGACCGGCAGCCGGGCGCCCTTCGCGTCCATGATCTTGTGGACGAGGTCGATGTCGGCCGGGCTGCGCACGAACGACAGGGCGACGACGTCGACGCGGAGGTCGAGGGCGAACTCCAGGTCGGCGATGTCCTTCTCGCTCATCGCGGGCACGGAGACGTTCATGCCGGGCAGCGAGATGCCCTTGTTGTCGCTGACCGGGCCGCCCTCGGTGACGCGGCAGACGACGTCGAGGCCGTCGACGGCGGTGACCCGCAGGCCGACCTTGCCGTCATCGACGAGCAGGCGGTCGTCGGGGCGGGCGTCGGCGGCAAGGCCCTTGTAGGTGGTCGAGACGCGGTCGTGGGTGCCCGCGACGTCCTCGACGGTGATCCGCACCTCCTCGCCGGTGCGCCACTCCGTGGGCCCCGCGGCGAAGCGGCCGAGGCGGATCTTGGGCCCCTGCAGGTCGGCGAGGATGCCGACGGCCCGGCCCTCGGCGTCGGCGGCCTCGCGGACCATCTCGTAGACGCGCTTGTGGTCGTCGCGGTTGCCGTGGCTGAAGTTCAGCCGGGCGACGTCCATCCCCGCCTGGACGAGCTCCCGGATGCGGTCCGGGGTCGCGGTGGCGGGTCCGATGGTGCAGACGATTTTGGTGCGACGGGTCACAGGACCTGATTCTAGACCGCTCTCTGGAACGATCAGGAAGGGCGGTGGGATGAACGTTCGGCGCTACCGGCGCGGCTGGTCGCTGGGACCCACGTGGTCGGTCAGCCACTCGAGCAGCGGCGTCGCCGCGCGCCACGTCCCGACCACGCGCTCGAGCGCTTCCGGGCCGTGCAGCACGTCGTCGGGCGGCCACTCCCGCCAGGCGTAGAGCGACTTGTGGCGCAGCAGGTCCAGGCGCGGGTGGTCGGGGTCGACGCCCCGCGGGCGCGTCTTGAGCTGCTCCCCCGCCGTGGCGACGCCGTGGTCGGCCAGCGCCGCGAGCCGGGCCTGCAGGTCGGAACCGCGGCGCTCGTCGTCGACGGCCGTGCGGAAGCGCGCCACCTGGTCCGGCGCCATCCGGTAGTACCCGCCCGCGGCCATCAGGCCCTCGCTGCCGACCTGCACGTAGAACCCGCCCGCGGTGGCCCCGCAGTGCGTCTTGTACGGCGTCTTGTCGGCGGAGAACCGCACGTCGCGGTAGGGCCGGAAGATCTTGCCCGCACCGAACTCGGGCTCGCACGCGGCGAGGAGCTCCTGCATCGGGGCGCGGACGTCGCGCTCGTAGACGGCCCGGCGGTCGGTCCAGTAGGCCTTGGAGTTGTCGGCGAGCAGGCCGTCGTAGAACTCGACGGCGTCCTCGCCGAAGCCCCCGAACGCCATGGTCAGGACGTGCGCCCGGACGCCGAGTCGTCCGGTTCCGCGGGTTCGAGCTCCTTCTCCCCCGGCCCGTCCGGCGCCGCCGCCGCGGGCGGGTCCTCGCGGCCCTTGGGCGCCAGCACGAAGTAGGCGACCGCGCCCAGCAGCACCACGACCGACACCACGTTGTTGATCCGGATCCCGCCGAACACCTCGGTGGCCGGGTCGGTGCGCATGAGCTCGATCCAGAACCGGCCGACGCAGTACGCGCCGACGTAGAGCGCGAACGCCCGGCCGTGGCCCAGCCGGAAGCGGCGGTCGGCCCACACGACGAGCGCGGCGACGCCCAGGTTCCACAGCAGCTCGTAGAGGAACGTCGGGTGGTAGGTGCCGATCGGCGTCATGTCGAGTGCGATGCCGCCCAGGTCGTCGGGGGCCCCGGTGGCCGGGTCGACGCGCTGGTAGATCTCCAGGCCCCACGGCAGCGTGGTCGGGGCGCCGTAGAGCTCCTGGTTGAACCAGTTGCCCAGCCGCCCGATCGCCTGCGCCACCACGATCCCGGGCGCGACGACGTCGGCGAAGAACGGGAGCGGGACACCCCGGCGGCGGCAGCCGATCCAGGCGCCGACCGCGCCGAACGCCACCGCGCCCCAGATCCCCAGGCCGCCCTGCCAGATGTAGAGCGCCTCGATCGGGTTGCGGCCCGGCCCGAAGTAGAGGTGCCAGTCGGTGGCGACGTGGTAGAGCCGGCCGCCGATCAGCCCGAACGGCACCGCGAACACGGCCACGTCGGTGACGACGCCGGCCTCGCCCCCGCGCGCGACGAACCGCCGCTCGCTCCACATGACCGCCACGATGATGCCGGCGATGATGCACAGCGCGTACGCCCGGATCGGGATCGGGCCGAGCATCCACACCCCGCGGTCGGGGCTCGGGATGGCGGCCAGCACGGTGGTGACGAGGGGACTCACGGCTCCACGCTAGCGCCCGCCCCCGCGCCGCCCGTGCGGGCGGTCGCCGCTCAGACCCGCGCGGGGGCGCTCGCGACGCCGGCCGCGAGCTCCGCGGCCAGCGCGCGCACCCCGTCGGAGCCGCCGGACTCCGCCGCCGTGACGAACGCCGACCCGACGATCACGCCGTCGGCGAACCCGGCGACCTCGGCCGCCTGCGCCCCCGAACGCACGCCCAGCCCGACGCCGATCGGCAGGGCGGTGTGCGGGCGGCAGCGGGCGACGATCTCCGACGCCGCACCGCCGACCGCGTCGCGGGCACCGGTGACGCCCATGACCGAGGTGGCGTAGAGGAACCCGCGGGACGCAGCGGTGGTGGACGCGATCCGCTCCTCCGTGGACGACGGCGCGACCAGGAAGACCCGGTCGAGGTCGTGGGCGTCGGAGGCGGCGAGCCACTCGTCGGCCTCGTCGGGGATGAGGTCGGGGGTGATGAGGCCGAGCCCGCCCGCGGACGCGAGGTCGCGCGCGAACGCGTCGACGCCGTAGCGCAGGACCGGGTTGAAGTAGGTCATGACGACCGCGCGCCCGCCCGCGGCGGCGACGCGTTCGACGACGGTGAGCACGTCGCGCAGCCGGAAGCCGGCGCGCAGCGCGGTCTCGGCCGCGGCCTGGATCGTGGGCCCGTCCATCACGGGGTCGGAGTACGGGACGCCGACCTCCAGCAGGTCGCACCCGCCCTCGACCATCGCGTTCAGCAGGTCGACCGACGCATCGACGGTCGGGTAGCCGGCGGGCAGGTAGCCCACCAGGGCACCGCGCCCCTGCTCGCGGCAGGCGGCGAAGACGTCCCCGGCGCCGCTCACGACTGCACCGCGCCCGTGTCGGACCCGGCGGGCGAGGGCTGCGCGGCGAGCGTGTCGACGGAGGGCGCCACCGCACCCTCCGCGATCGCCGTGCCGCTCGCCTCGGCGGCCGCCTCGCCCTCGGCGATCATCCCGTACCACTTCGCGGCCGTGTCGACGTCCTTGTCGCCACGCCCGGAGAGGTTGACCAGCACGACGGCGTCGGGCCCGAGCTCGCGGCCCAGGCGCAGCGCGCCGGCGATCGCGTGCGCCGACTCGATCGCCGGGATGATCCCCTCCGTGCGGCACAGCAGCGCGAACGCCTCCATGGCCTCGGCGTCGGTGACGGGCTCGTAGGTGGCGCGGCCGATGTCCTTGAGCAGCGCGTGCTCGGGGCCGACGCCGGGGTAGTCGAGCCCCGCGGAGATCGAGTACGACTCGGACGTCTGCCCGTCCTCGTCCTGCAGCAGGTAGCTCATCGCGCCGTGCAACGCGCCGGGCGAGCCCTCCGTGAGCGTGGCGCCGTGGCGGCCGGTCTCCACGCCGTCGCCGCCGGGCTCGAAGCCGACCAGCCGCACGTCGGCGTCGTCGAGGAAGGCGTGGAAGATCCCGATGGCGTTCGAGCCGCCGCCGACGCAGGCGGCGATCGCGTCCGGCAGCCGCCCGGTGCGCTCCAGCACCTGCTCGCGCGCCTCCAGGCCGATCACGCGGTGGAAGTCGCGCACCATCATCGGGAACGGGTGCGGCCCGGCGACCGTGCCGAGCAGGTAGTGCGTCTCGTCGACGTTGGTCACCCAGTCGCGCAGGGCCTCGTTGATGGCGTCCTTGAGCGTGCGCGAGCCCGTCTTCACCGGGACCACCGTGGCGCCGAGCAGCCGCATCCGGGCGACGTTGAGCGCCTGGCGCTCGGTGTCGACCTCGCCCATGTAGACGACGCACTCCAGGCCCAGCAGCGCGCACGCGGTGGCCGTGGCGACGCCGTGCTGGCCCGCCCCGGTCTCGGCGATGACCCGCTTCTTGCCCATCCGCTTCGTCAGCAGCGCCTGGCCCAGCACATTGTTGATCTTGTGCGAACCGGTGTGGTTGAGGTCCTCGCGCTTGAGCAGGATCCGGGCGCCGCCCGCGTGCTCCGAGAGCCGCGTGGCGTCGGTCAGCGGCGAGGGCCGGCCGGAGTAGTCGCGGTGGAGGCGGTCGAGCTCGTCGAGGAACTCGCGGTCGCCGCGGGCCTTCTCGTAGGCGGTGGCGAGCTCGTCGAGCGCGGCCACCAGCGCCTCCGGGACGAAGCGCCCGCCGTAGCGGCCGAAGTGCCCGCGCGCGTCGGGTTCGTGTCCCGACGGCGTCGAGATGCCGTCGGAGGCCTGTACGGAGGTGCTCACCCCGCGAGCCTAGGTCAACGGACCACGCGCGAGCACGAGGGATGGAATCCGGCCGCCACCAGGCCGCGGACCGCGGCCTGCGGGTCGCCGCTCGTGACCAGGCCCTCGCCGACCAGGACGGCGTCGGCGCCCCACCCGGCGTAGGTGAGCAGGTCGCCCGGGCCGCGGACGCCGGACTCGGCGATCCGCATGACGTCGTTGGGCAGGCCGGGGGCGATCCGGCCGAAGACCGTGCGGTCGACGCTGAGGGTGTGCAGGTCGCGCGCGTTGACGCCGATGACCTTGGCGCCGGCCTCCAGCGCGCGGTCGGCCTCCTCCTCGGTGTGGACCTCGACGAGTGCGGTCATCCCGAGCGACTCGACGCGGTCGAGCAGCGAGTCGAGCGCGTTCTGCTCCAGCGCCGCGACGATCAGCAGCACCAGGTCGGCGCCGTAGGCGCGCGCCTCGTGCACCTGGTACGGGCTGACGACGAAGTCCTTGCGCAGCACCGGCACGTCGACCTGGGAGCGCACGGCCGCGAGGTCGGCGAGCGAGCCGCCGAAGCGGCGCTCCTCGGTGAGCACGCTGATCACCCGCGCGCCGCCCTCGGCGTAGGACGCCGCGAGCTCGGCCGGGTCGGTGATCGTGGCCAGGTCGCCCTTCGACGGGCTGCGCCGCTTCACCTCCGCGATCACCCCGATGCCCGGCGCGCGCAGCGCGGCCATGACGTCGCGGGCGGGCGGCGCGGCGGCTGCGCGGCGCTTGATCTCGGCGAAGTCGACGGCGCTCTCGCGCACCGCCATGTCGGCGCGGACGCCGTCCACGATGGAGTCGAGCACACTGCCGGTGCGGACGCCCTCGGTGCCGTGGTCCATGCGGTTACGCCCCCTTCCACAGCCCGTCGGGCCGGATGTTCACGCGCCGGTCATGCTAACCAGGCCCCACGGTCGGGTCCCGACCGGCGTCGAGGTCCTGCCAGGCGGCGCGGTCCGGGTCGGTCGGTGCGGGGCGTGCGCCGGGTGCGGCGTAGCGGGCACCCAGACGGGGCAACCGCCGCTCGCGCAGCAGCACGACCACCCCCGCGGCCAGCAGGAGCACCCCGCCGAGCACGGCGAGCAGCGGCGCGGGCGTCGTGGTGGTGGGGGCGTAGCGCAGGGCCTCGACGTCGACGCCCGCCACCGCGGGGACCGACCCGTCCGTGGCGAACGGCGTGACCAGCAGCGACAGCACCGCCGTGACCGCGACCGCCCCGCCCGCGAGCACCAGCAGCCCGCCGACGACGCGGCGCAGCACTCCCCCGGTGGCGACGACGCCCGCCACGGCGGCCAGCGCGAACAGCGCCACCCCGCCGAGCGCGGGCCGGGCCTGCGCCCCGGTGACCTCGACGACCTGCTGCCCGCCCCCGGCCACGGCGGCCGTGACGCGATACCAGACCGCCTGCGAGCCGCCCCAGAGCGCGGCGGCCGCGGCCCCGAGCCCGGCGCAGACCGGCCCGAGCAGGCGCCCGCCCGTCGTGTGCCCGCCCGTCACGACGAGGGGCGGCCGTGCGCGGGCCGCAGCGTCGCCGCCGTGGCCACCGCGGACAGCACCGCGCGCGCCTTGTTCAGGCACTCGGCGTCCTCGGCGACCGGGTCGGAGTCGGCGACGATGCCCCCGCCGGCCTGCACGTACGCCACGCCGTCGCGGATCAGGGCGGTGCGGATGGCGATGGCGGTGTCGGCGTTGCCGGCGAAGTCGAGGTAGCCGACGATCCCGCCGTAGAGGCCGCGCCGGGTCGGCTCCAACTCCTCGATGATCGCCATCGCGCGCGGCTTGGGCGCCCCGGACAGCGTGCCGGCCGGGAAGCAGGCCGTGACGGCGTCGAAGGCGTTGCGGCCGGCGCGCAGGCGTCCCGTCACCGTGGACACCAGGTGCATCACGTGGCTGTAGCGCTCCACGGAGAAGAACGAGTGGACCTTGACGGTGCCCGGCTCGCAGACGCGGCCGAGGTCGTTGCGCCCGAGGTCGACGAGCATGACGTGCTCGGCGCGCTCCTTCTCGTCGGTGCGCAGGTCCTTCTCGAGCTGGATGTCCTCCTCCTCGGTGGCGCCGCGCCAGCGCGTGCCGGCGATGGGGTGCGTGGTCGCCACCCCGTCGACGACGGTGACCAGCGCCTCGGGCGAGGACCCGACGATGTGGAAGCGGCTGCCGTCGGCGGCCTGGAGGTCGAGCAGGTACATGTACGGGCTGGGGTTGGTGGCGCGCAGGACGCGGTAGACGTCGAGCGGGTCGGCGTCGCACGCCGTCTCGAACCGCTGCGACACCACCACCTGGAACGCCTCGCCCGCCCGGATCTGCTCCTTCGCGACCTCGACGGCCGCGTGGTGCTGGACGGGCGTGCGGCGGCGGGTGAACTTGGGCTCGCCGGGCCCGTAGACCGCCACCGTCGACGGGGAGGGCGCCGCGAGGTCGGCGGTCATCCGGTCGAGCCGCGCCACGGCGTCGTCGTAGGCCTCGTCGACGCGCTCGTCGCTGGCGTCCCAGTTGATCGCGTTGGCGATCAGCGTGATCGTGCCCTCGTGGTGGTCGACGGCGGCCAGGTCGGTGGCCAGCAGCATCACCAGCTCCGGGATCTGCAGGTCGTCGACGGCCAGCGACGGCAGCCGCTCCAGGCGCCGGACCACGTCGTAGCCCAGGTAGCCGACCATCCCGCCGGTGAGCGGGGGCAGCCCCGGCAGCGGCTCGCTGTGCAGCTCCTCGACGACGGTGCGCAGCGCGGCGAGCGGGTCGCCGTCGACGGGGAGACCGGCGGGGACGTCCCCGGTCCAGGTCAGCCGCCCGTCGACGACGGTGAGCGCCGCCGCTGACCGGGCGCCGACGAACGACCACCGCGACCAGGAGCGACCGTTCTCCGCGGACTCGAACAGGAACGTGCCGGGGCGGTCACCGGCCAGCTTGCGGAAGACCCCGACGGGGGTCTCGTCGTCGGCGAGCAGGCGGCGCGAGACCGGGATGACCCGGTGCCCGGCCGCCAGCTCGCGGAACTCCTCGCGGCTGGGGGTGACCGCGCCCAGCGAGCGGGCGGCGGAGATCGCGGTCATGCCCCCATCCTCGCAGGCGGGGTCGCCGCGGGCGGGCGAGGAGGCAGACTGGGCGCGTGGCCGCCCCTCACGATCCGCCCCGCGTCCGTCGCCGCGGGCGCCGCAGCGGCGGCGACGACACCCGCTCGGCCCTGCTCGACGCCGCCCGCGCCGCGTTCGCCGAGCGCGGCTACGAGGGCGCGACCGTGCGGCACATCGCCGAGCGCGCCGGCGTCGACGCGGCGATGGTGAACCACTGGTTCGGCGGCAAGGAGGCACTGTTCACGGCCTCGCTGGACATCCCGTTCGACCCCGCCGTCGTCATGCCGGAGGTGCTGGCCGGCGAGCGCGAGCAGCTCGGCGAGCGGCTCGTGCACCGCTTCCTGTCGATCTGGGACGCCACCGGCGGCGCCCCGCTGGCCTCGGTCATCCGGTCGGTCGCCTCGCACGAGGCCGCCGCGCGGATGTTGCGCGAGTTCGTGACGCGCGTGATCCTGGCCCGGATCGTGGGCGTGGTCGCGCCCGACCGGCCCGAGCTGCGGGCGTCGCTGGTCGGCTCGCAGCTGATCGGCATGGGGCTGGTGCGCTACGTCGTGAAGCTGGAGCCGCTGGCCTCGGCCGACCGGGCCACCGTCGTCGCCGCGGTGGCGCCGACGGTCCAGCGCTACCTGACCGGGCCGCTCGACCCGTCCTGACCGCGCCCGCGGGGGTCGACGAACCCGGACTCGTAGGACGGCGCGAGCAGCACGTCGTCGTCGAAGCAGGTGCGGGTGCCGGTGTGGCACGCCGGCCCGGTCTGGTCGACGACCACGACGATGGCGTCGCCGTCGCAGTCCAGCCGCACCTCGTGCACGGCCTGCGCGTGGCCCGACGTCTCGCCCTTCACCCAGTACTCCCCGCGCGAGCGCGACCAGTACGTGGCGCGGCGGGTGGTGAGGGTGCGGTGCAGCGCCTCGTCGTCCATCCAGGCGACCATCAGCACCTCGCCGGTGCCGTGCTGCTGGGCGACGGCGCAGACCAGGCCGTCGGCGTCGCGCTTGAGGCGGGCGGCGATCGCCGGGTCGAGCGCGGAGTGCAGGACGCGCGTCATCGCACCTCCACCTGCGCCTCCTTGAGCGCCTGCTTGACGTCGCCGATGCGGAAGTGGCCGAAGTGGAAGACGGTGGCCGCGAGCACGGCGTCGGCGCCGGCGCGTACGGCCGGGACGAAGTGCCCCACCTCGCCCGCTCCCCCGCTGGCGATCACCGGGACGTCGACGCGGGCGCGGACGGCCTCGATCATGCGCAGGTCGAACCCGGCGCGGGTGCCGTCGGCGTCCATGGAGTTGAGCAGGATCTCCCCGACGCCCAGCTCCTGGCCGCGCGCCGCCCACTCCACGGCGTCGATGCCGGTGCCGCGCCGCCCGCCGTGGGTGGTGACCTCCCAGCCCGAGGGCGTCGGCGCCTCGCCGGCGGGCACGGTGCGGGCGTCGACCGAGAGGACGATGCACTGCGACCCGAACCGCCGGCTCGCCTCGTGCAGCAGCTCCGGGCGGGCGATCGCCGCGGTGTTGATCGAGACCTTGTCGGCGCCGTTGCGCAGCAGCACGTCGATGTCGTCGGTGGCGCGGATGCCGCCGCCGACCGTGAGCGGGATGAACACCTGCTCGGCCGTGCGGCGGACGACGTCGAGCATCGTGGCGCGCTCGCCCGACGAGGCCGTGACGTCGAGGAACGTCAGCTCGTCGGCGCCCTCGGCGTCGTAGACGCGGGCCATCTCGACGGGGTCGCCCGCGTCGCGCAGGTCGGCGAAGTTGACGCCCTTGACGACCCGCCCGGCGTCGACGTCCAGGCAGGGGATCACACGCACGGCCACGCTCACGGGCACAACCCTACTGAGCCGCGCCCTTTGCTTTGAGCACCCATGCGCACCGGTCGGTGTTGCGTATGGGTGTCCAGAGCTAAGTCGGTTCAGCCCGCCTGCTGGGTACTGGCTCCGCGGTCGGCGACCGCGCGCATCGCGGCCAGCGCCTCGGGCAGCGTGAAGCGGCCCGCGTACAGCGCCTTCCCGACGATCGAGCCCTCCAGGTTGACGCCCTCGGCCGCCACCCGGGCCAGCGCCTCCAGGTCGGAGATCTCCGAGATGCCGCCCGAGACGATCACCGGCGCGGGCGTGGCCGCCGCGACGTCGCGCATCAGCTCGGTGTTGGGGCCCTTGAGCATCCCGTCCTTGCTGACGTCGGTGACGACGTAGCGCGCGCAACCGTCGCGGTCGAGGCGGGCGAGGGTCTCCCACAGGTCGCCGCCGTCGGTGGTCCAGCCGCGGGCCGCGAGGCGGTGGCCCTGATCGGTGACGCGCACGTCGAGCCCGACCGCGATCCGCTCCCCGTGCTTCGCGAGGGCCGCCGCGCACCACTCGGGGTGCTCCAGCGCCGCGGTGCCCAGGTTGACGCGCGCGCACCCGGTGGACAGCGCGCGCTCCAGCGACTCGTCGTCGCGGATCCCGCCCGAGAGCTCCACCTGCACGTCCAGCTCCCCGACGACCGACGCCAGCAGGTCGGCGTTGGAGCCGCGCCCGAAGGCGGCGTCGAGGTCGACGAGGTGGATCCACTCCGCACCGTCCTGCTGCCACTGCAGGGCGGCCTCCCGGGGCTCGCCGTAACCGGTCTCGGAGCCGGCCTCGCCCTGGACCAGGCGCACGGCCTGACCGTCGGCGACGTCGACCGCGGGCAGCAACACGAAA
This sequence comes from Pseudonocardia oceani, assembly GCF_019263585.2. Lineage (GTDB taxonomy): Bacteria > Actinomycetota > Actinomycetes > Mycobacteriales > Pseudonocardiaceae > Pseudonocardia > Pseudonocardia oceani. Next base: position 5,252,408 of record NZ_JADQDF010000001.1, on the reverse strand, counting down.
GTCACGGTGCGGAGCCTACCGACCCGGTCAGAAGGGGGTGTTCGACAGCCACCACGTGTAGACCGCGGCCGGGTCCGGGCCCGCCGCGAACCCCTGCACCATCGACGTCCGCGTGCCCCAGGCGACGACGTAGCCGGTGGTGCCGTCCTCGAACGTCGTCGTGCCGCAGACGAGGTCGTAGCCCGCGTACTCGACGGAGGTGTCGCCGCCGATGGCGCAGTCCTCGTCCTCGCCGGTGGTGTTGGTGTCGACGGTGGCGAGCGACCCGGCGTAGGTCGGGACGTCGCCGAACTGCTGGAACACCAGGATCGGCACGGCCGTGGTGTCGTTGGAGGTGCAGCGGATCTGCTCGGTGGCGCCGTCGGTGATCGGGATGCCGGTGCAGGTCTCGGCGTAGAAGCCCTCCGGCTCGAGCCGCGCGAGCAGCGGGCTCGACGGGCTCGCCGGGGTGACGGCGGGGTCGCCGCCGGTGACGCCGCCCGTGTCCGAGCTGCCCGAGGCCACGGGGTCGGTGCCGGTCGGGGTGCTGCCGCGCGGCCAGAACACGATCCCGGCGACGACGAGCGCGACGACCAGTGCGGCGGCGCCGAGGACCAGGGGCAGGCGGTTGCGGCGTGCGGGGGGCGTACCCGGGGACCCGCCGTAGCCCGCCTGCCCTCCGTACCCCTGCTGCCCGCCGTACCCCGGGGGCGGTCCGTAGCCCTGCTGCGTGCCGCCCGGCTGCTGGTGGGCCGAGGCCGCGTACGTCGGCGCCGGTGGGCCGTACCCGGTGCCCGCGGGCGGACCGACGCGGGTCCGGCCGGGGGGCGGGGTGTGCTGGGGCGCGGAGTACGGGCCTCCCCACCCGGTCGGCGCTGCGGACTGGGGCTGCCCGGGCCAGGCCGGGACCGCCGTCGGGCCGCCCGGGTGCACCTGCGTGCCCGGCGTCGCGGTGGACGGCGCGCTGGTGGACGGCGCGCTGGTGGACGCCGCGCCGGTGACCGCCGCCGTCGCGGCCGCGGCGAGCTCCCCCGCGCTGCCGTAGCGGTGCTCGGGGTTCTTCGCCATGCCCCGCGCGATCACCGCGTCCAGGGCGGGCGGGACGCCGGGCACCGTGCGGCTCGGCGCGGGCGGCTCGGTGGACAGGTGCGCGTGCATCAGCGCCGGGCCGCTCACGCCCGCGAACGGCCCGCGCCCCGTCAGCAGCTCGACCAGCACGCAGGCCAGGGCGTAGACGTCGGAGCGGTGGTCGACGCGGTCGCCGAGGAAGCGCTCGGGCGCCATGTAGCCCAGCGTGCCGACGGTGGCGCCGGTGGCGGTGAGCGCGGAGTCGCGGGAGCCGTCGACCGCGCGGGCCACGCCGAAGTCGGCGAGGTACGCGAAGTCGCCCGTGACCAGCACGTTCGCCGGCTTCACGTCCCGGTGCAGCAGCCCGCTGGCGTGCGCGGCGTCCAGGGCGCTCGCCACCTGGGCGACCAGCGCGACCGCCCGCCCGGGAGCCAGCGGGCCCTCCTCGGCGAGCACGGCCGACAGGTCGCGGCCGGAGACCAGGCGCATGTCGAGGAACAGCCGGCCGTCGATCTCGCCGAAGTCGTGGATCGGGACGATGTGCGGCTCGGTCAGCCGGGACGCGATCGCGGCCTCCTTGCGGAAGCGCGCGCGGAAGTCCGGGTCGGCGGCGAGGTGCGCGGGGAGGCGCTTGAGGGCGACGATGCGGTCGCGGCGCGTGTCGTACGCGCGGTACACCTCACCCATCCCACCGCGCCCGACCAGCTCCTCCAGCCGGTACGGCCCGAACTGCTCCATGCCCACCACTCCCTCGTCGCTCCACCGGGGAGGAGTCGCCGCGCGCCCGGAAGGTTTCGGTCCTAGCGTGAGGAGTATGGAACTCGACGGGGCCCGTGTGCTCGTGGCCGGGGCGAGCGGCGTGCTGGGGGCGGCGATCGCGCGGGCGCTCGACGCCCGCGGCGCACGGCTGGTGCTGGCCGGGCGCGACGCGGGCCGGCTCGACGCCGTCGGCCTGGACGCCCCCACGCTGGTCTTCGACGCCCTCGACCTCGACCGCTGCGCCGCCGTCGTCGACGAGGCGGCCGAGCTGCTCGGGGGCCTCGACGTGCTCGTCGTCGCGTTCGGGATCGCCGCCTTCGGGCCGGCGGAGCAGGCGGGCGACCTCGTCACCGAGCAGCTGCTGACGGTCAACACGATGGCGCCGATGGCGATGGTCCGTGCGGCGGTGCCGCGACTGGAGGGCGACGGCACGGTCGCGGTGCTCAGCGCGATCCTCGCCGACCACCCCACCGCCGGCATGGCCGCCTACACCGCGAGCAAGGCCGGGCTGTCGGCGTGACTCACCGCGCTGCGCCAGGAGCAGCGCCGCGCCGGTGTCACCGTCTTCGACATCCGGCCCCCGCACATCGAGACCGGCCTCGCCGACCGCGCGGTCGAGGGCACCGCCCCGTCGATGGCGGCGGGCGCCACCGTCGACGAACTGGTGGGGCTCGTCGTCGACGGGATCCGCGACGGGCGCCGCGAGCTGCGCTACGACCTGCGCGAGCGGGCGTTCACCGGCCGCTGATCAGCCGACGACGTCGCGCAGCCAGTTCTGCAGCACGGCCGCCCCGGCGTCGCCGGACTTCTCCGGGTGGAACTGCGTGGCGGCGAGCGCGCCGTTCTCGACGGCCGCCACGAAGTCCTCGCCGTGGTGGGCCCAGGTGACCAGCGGCGGGCGCAGCACCTCGGACCCGGTCATCTCCCAGCGGCGCACGCCGAAGGAGTGGACGAAGTAGAAGCGGGTGTCGGCGTCGAGGCCGTGGAACAGCGCCGACCCGACCGGGGCCTGCACGGTGTTCCAGCCCATGTGCGGCAGGACGTCGGCCTTGAGGCGCTCGACCGTGCCCGGCCACTGCCCGCACCCCTCGGTGCGCTCGTCCCACTCGACACCCAGGTCGAACAGCACCTGCATGCCGACGCAGATCCCGAGCACCGGCCGCCCACCGGCGAGGCGGCGCTCGATGATCCGCGGCCCGCCGATCGCCTGCAGCCCGCTCATGCACGCCGCGAACGCCCCGACCCCGGGCACGACGAGCCCGTCGGCCTCCAGCGCGGCGTCGGCGTCGGCGGTGACGGTGACGTCCGCCCCGACCCGCCGCAGCGCGCGCTCCGCGCTGCGGAGGTTCCCCGATCCGTAGTCCAGTACGACGATCCGCGCCATGGGTCCCAGGGTAGCCGTCGGCCGCTCCGCGCCCTGTGGCCGCTAGAGCGTGCCCTTCGTCGACGCGATCCCGGTGATCCGCGCGTCCGGCTCGACCGCCGCCCGCAGGGCCCGGGCCACGGCCTTGAACTCGGCCTCGGTGATGTGGTGGGGGTCGCGGCCGTCGAGCACGCGGACGTGCAGGGCGAGGTGGCCGTGGAAGGCCAGCGACTCGAACACGTGCCGGTTGAGCACCGTCGGGTAGTGCCCGCCGACGACGAAGCCCTGCATGACCTCGGGCTCACCGGTGTGCACGGTGTAGGGCCGGCCCGAGACGTCGACGACGGCCTGGGCCAGCGCCTCGTCCATCGGGATCCACGCGTCGCCGAAGCGGCGGATGCCGGACTTGTCGCCCAGCGCCTGGCGGATCGCCTGCCCCAGCACGATCGCGGTGTCCTCGACGGTGTGGTGCGCGTCGAGGTCGACGTCGCCGGTGGCGCGCACCGTGAGGTCGAACGCGCCGTGCTTGCCGAAGGCGTCGAGCATGTGGTCGAAGAACGGCACGCCGGTGCCGATCTCGGTGCGGCCCGTGCCGTCGAGGTCGATCTCGACCAGGACGGTGGACTCCTTGGTGATCCGCTCGACACGGCCCATCCGACTCACGACAGCTCCTCTGTGACGACGTCCACCGCGACCTGCAGGAACGCGTCGTTCTCCTCGGGCGTGCCGATCGTGACGCGCAGCCGGTGCGGGATGCCGACGTCACGGATCAGGACACCGCGGTCCAGGAACGCCCGCCAGGCGCGGGGGGCGTCGGTGAAGCAGCCGAACAGCACGAAGTTGGCGTCGCTGGGCACGACGTCGTAGCCGGCGCTCGTGAGCTCGTCGACGACGCGGTCGCGCTCCCCGCGCAGCAGCGCCACCGAGCCGAGCGTCGCCTCGGCGTGGCGCAGCGACGCCCGCGCGGCGGCCTGGGTGAGCGCCGAGAGGTGGTAGGGCAGCCGGACGAGCTGCAGCGCGTCGACGACGGCGGGCGCCGCGGCGAGGTAGCCCAGCCGGCCCCCGGCGAAGGCGAACGCCTTGCTCATCGTGCGGCTGACGATGAGCTTGTGGCCGTGCGTGGCGAGCAGGCCGACGGCGCTGGGCCGGTCGGAGAACTCCGCGTACGCCTCGTCGACGACCACGATGCCCGGCGCGGCGTCGACCAGCACCGCCAGCTCCGACGGGTCGAGCGACTGGCCCGTGGGGTTGTTCGGGCTGGTCAGGAACACCAGGTCGGGCGCGCGCTCCTTGAGGACGGCGGCCGCGGCGGCGACGTCGACGGAGAAGTCGGGACGCCGGGGCGCCGGCAGCCACTCGGTGCGGGTGCCCGCGGCGATGATCGGGTGCATCGAGTAGCTCGGCTCGAAGCCCACGGCCGTGCGCCCGGGCCCGCCGAAGCACTGCATGATCTGCTGCAGCACCTCGTTGGACCCGTTGGCCGCCCACACGTTCGCGCTGGTCAGCTCCACGCCGGTGGCGCCGGACAGGTACGCGGCGAGGTCGGTGCGCAGCGCGAGCGCGTCGCGGTCGGGGTAGCGGTGCAGGTCGGCGGCGGCCTCGTGCGCGGCCGCGGTGACGTCGGCGACGAGCTCGGGCGGCGGCGGGTACGGGTTCTCGTTGGTGTTGAGCCGCACCGCGACGTCGAGCTGGGGGGCGCCGTAGGGCGTCTTGCCGCGCAGGTCGTCGCGCAGCGGGAGCTGGTCGAGGGTGACGTTCACGACCGGAACCTCGCCGTCACGGCCTGCCCGTGCGCCGGCAGGTCCTCGGCCCCCGACAGCACGACGACGGCATCGGCGACGTCGCGCAGCGCCTCCTCCGAGTAGTCGACGACGTGCACGCCGCGCAGGAACGTCTGCACCGACAGCCCGGCCGAGTGCCGCGCGCACCCGCCGGTGGGCAGCACGTGGTTGGAGCCGGCGCAGTAGTCGCCCAGGCTGACCGGCGACCACGGTCCGACGAAGACCGCCCCGGCGTTGCGGACGCGCCGCGCCACCGCCCGCGCGTCGACGGTCTGGATCTCCAGGTGCTCGGCGGCGTAGGCGTCGACCACGGCGACCCCGTCGTCGAGGTCGGACACCAGCACGGTGCCCGACTGCGGGCCCGTGAGCGCCGTGCGGATCCGCTCGCTGTGCTTGGTCTCGGGCACCTGCCGGGCCAGCTCGGCGTCGACGGCGTCGGCCAGCGCGTCGGACGTGGTGACCAGCACCGACGCGGCCGCAGGATCGTGCTCGGCCTGCGAGATGAGGTCCGCGGCGACGTGCACGGGGTCGGCCGACTCGTCGGCGAGCACCGCGATCTCGGTGGTCCCCGCCTCCGCGTCGATCCCGATGAGCCCGCGCAGCAGGCGCTTGGCCGCGGTGACGTAGACGTTGCCCGGGCCGGTGACGACGTCGACGACCTCGAGCTCGGTGCCGTCGGTGTCGGTGCCGCCGTGGGCGAGCAGCGCGATGCCCTGCGCCCCGCCGGCCGCCCAGACCTCGTCGACGCCGAGCAGCGCGCACGCCGCGAGGATCGTGGGGTGCGGGAGCCCGCCGTGCTCGGCCTGCGGCGGGGAGGCGACGACGAGCGACTCGACGCCCGCCTCCTGCGCGGGCACGACGTTCATCACGACGCTGGACGGGTAGACCGCGCGGCCGCCGGGGACGTAGAGCCCGACGCGGCGGACCGGCACGAACCGCTCGGTGACGGTGCCGCCGGGGACCACCGTGGTGACGATGTCGGTGCGGCGCTGGTCGGCGTGGACCTTGCGGGCCCGCTCGATCGAGGTCTCCAGCGCGGCACGCACGCCGTCGTCGAGGGCGGACAGGGCGCCGCGCAGCGTGGCCGCGGGGACCCGGACCGCGGAGGGCCGGACCTTGTCGAAGCGCTCGGCGAACTCCAGCGCGGCGTCGACCCCGCGTTCGCGGACCGCGTCGACGATGGGCCGCACCTGGTGCAGCACGGCGTCGACGTCGGTCTCGGTGCGGGGCAGCAGCCCCCGCAGCGCGGTGGTGGAGGGCAGCGGGTGGGCGCGCAGGTCGGTCCGGCGGAGCATGCCGCCAGCCTACGGCGCGGGTCCGACGGCGTCGTCCGGCGGCGCCCCGGGTGGTGCCGGTCTCAGCGGCGCAGGCCGCGGATCCCGCGGGCCGCGTCCCACTCACCGGTGTCGGGGCGCTCGTGCGCGGCCGGACGCGGCGTGACGCAGGCGGTGAGGTGCACGTAGGCGTACACCCAGTCGACGCTGCCGTCCTGGTGGGCCTGGTCGATGTGCGCCAGGCGCACGAGGGACTCGCCCTCCCCGATGGGGGCGTAGCAGCGTTCGCAGATCATGGTCATGGCAACTCCAGCCCGGCCGTCCCGGCGCAGACCGGGGAAGTACAACGGAGGGTGTGGTGGAAGTCGTCGTCGACGTGTACCCACCGTCATTGTTCCCCGCCGGGCCCGGATCAACCCCATCCGCGGGACGTGGCGTCGCCCACGCCTCACGCCCCGCACCTCCGGTCAGGCGGGAAGCAGGTCCAGCCCCAGGTCGAGCGCCGTGACGGAGTGGGTGAGGGCACCGACGGCGAGGAAGTCGACGCCGGTGCGCGCGTACGCGGCGGCGTTCTCCAGCGCCAGCCCGCCCGAGGACTCCAGCCCGGTGGGCAGGCTCCCCCGCCGCCGGACGGCCTCCGCGGTCTGCTCGACGGTGAAGTTGTCGAGCAGCACGAGCTCCGCACCCAGGGCGAGCACCTCGTCGAGCTGGTCGAGCGAGTCGACCTCCACCTCGCAGGGCAGCTGCGGCGCCCGCTCCCGCGCCGCCCGCAGCGCCGCCCCGACCGACCCGGCCGCGGCCACGTGGTTGTCCTTGATCAGCACGGCGTCGCCGAGCCCGAGGCGGTGGTTGACGCCCCCGCCGCAGCGCACGGCGTACTTCTCCAGCAGCCGCAGCCCGGGCAGGGTCTTGCGGGTGTCGCGGATGCGCGCGCCGGTGCCGGCGACGGCGTCGACCCAGGCCGCGGTGGCCGTCGCCACGCCGGAGAGGTGGCACAGCAGGTTGAGCGCGGTGCGCTCGGCGGTGAGGAAGGTGCGGACGGGGGCGCGCACGGTGAGCGCGGCGTCCCCGGGGCCGACCCGGTCGCCGTCGGCGGCCGTGGAGAGCACCTCGTGGTCGCCGACGACGGCGTCGAGCACCGCGAGCACGGCCGGGACCCCGGCGAGCACGCCCGGGCGTCGCGCGGCGAACGCGCCGACGGCGATCGCGCCGGCCGGGACCGTCGCCTCGGTGGTGGCGTCGGGGCCGTAGCGCAGGTCCTCCTCCAGGGCGGTGGCGACGACGCGGCGCAGGTCGTCGAGGTCGGGACCCGCGGTGGTGGTGCTGCTCATGCCGCCACCTTCTTCCCGGCGCGCACGACCGGTCGCCCGGCCTCGTCGAGCACGACCTCGAGGCTCGCGCGCTGCCACACGTCGTCGCGGGCGGGGAAGTCGGTGCGCACGTGGCAGCCCCGGCTCTCGGTGCGGGTGCCCGCGGCGGCCAGGACGGCCTGGGCGAGCAGGGTGAGCGCGGCGTCCTCGACGCCGGCCCGGTCGATCGGGACGGCGAGCGCGGTGGCGGCCTCCACGGCGTCCGAGGCGGCGGCGAGGCCGGCGCCGTCGCGGCCGACGCCGGCGGCGGAGGTCATGGCGCGCTGCACGGTGGTGCGGTCGGCTAGGGGGACGGCGGGGGCCGCGGCCGTTGCAGGAAAGCCACTTTCCCGCAACGTGGTGGCAGGAACGTGGCTTTCCTGAACCACGGACGCCGCCGCCCGCGCCCCCATCACGAGACCTTCGAGCAGGCTGTTCGACGCCAGCCGGTTCGCTCCGTGCAACCCGGTCCGCGCCACCTCCCCCGCCGCCCACAGGCCGGGCACCGCGGTGCGGCCGTGCCCGTCGGTGACGATCCCGCCGCACGCGTAGTGCGCGGCCGGGGTGACCGGGATGGGCTCGCGCACCGGGTCGATCCCCGCCGCGCGGCACGCCGCGTACACCGTCGGGAAGCGGGCGGCGAAGCCGTCGAGCGCGCGGGCGTCGAGGTAGACGCACGCGGTGCCGGTCTCGGTCAGGCGCCGGGTGATGGCCGCGGCCACGACGTCGCGGGGCGCGAGGTCGGCCAGCGGGTGCACGCCGGTCATGAACCGGCGCCCGGCGCGGTCGAGCAGCACCGCGCCCTCGCCGCGCACGGCCTCGGTGACCAGCGGGCGCCGCCCGACGGCCGGCCCCGTGTAGAGGACGGTCGGGTGGAACTGCACGAACTCCAGGTCGGCCGCCGAGGCCCCGGCGCGCAGCGCGAGCGCGACGCCGTCGCCGGTGGCCGTCTCCGGGTTGGTCGTCGAGGAGTAGAGCTGGCCGTAGCCTCCGGTCGCGAGGAGCACGGCCGGGGAGCGCAGGACGCCGGGGCGCCCGTCGTCGTCGAGCAGGGCCAGTCCGGTGACCCGCCCGTCGGGCGTGCGCAGGGCGTCGACGGCCACGTGCCCGGTGAGCAGCGGCAGCCCGCCCGCCGCGGAGACCAGTGCCCGCTCGACCTCGGCGCCCGTGGCGTCGCCGCCGGCGTGCACCACGCGGAACGCGGAGTGCCCGCCCTCCCGGGTGCGCGCCAGCCGCCCGTCGGGGCCCGCGTCCTGATCTGCACGGTCGAACACCGCGCCCCGCTCCCGCAGCCGCGCGACGGCCGCGGGGCCGTCGGCGATGATCGACGCGACCGCCGCCGGGTCGCACAGCCCGCCGCCGGCCCCCACGGTGTCGGCCACGTGGGCCTCGACGCTGTCGCCGGGCACGTCACCGACGACGACGGCGACGCCGCCCTGCGCCCAGCGCGTCGACCCGGCGTCGACCGCGTCCTTGGTGACGACGACGACCCGCAGGCCCGCCGCGGCGGCGTCGAGCGCGGCGGTGAGCCCCGCGACACCCGACCCGACGACGACGAGGTCGGCCTCCGCCTCCCAGCCGGTCATCGGGCACCTCCGGTGCTCGTGAGTGCGAAACGTGGCCCTGGCGAGGATCGCCGCTCACGGGGGGTCATTCCCCACCCCCGGGCTGCCCGATCGCGATCATGCGCTGCACCGCGGCCCGGCCGCGCTCGGCGAGCTCCGGGTCGACGTGCACCTCGTCGCGCCCCTCGCGCAGCGCGCGGAGCAGCTTCCCCGGCGTGATCATCTTCATGTAGTGGCAGGAGGCGCGGTCGTTGACCGCCCGGAAGTCGACCTCCGGTGCCGCCCTTCGCAGCTGGTGCAGCATGCCGACCTCGGTCGCGACCAGCACCGTGCGGCCGGGCTCCGCCTCCCGCGCGGCGTCGAGCATGCCGCCCGTCGAGAGGATCTTGACGTGCTCGGCCGGCACCGCCCCGGCGCCGGCGAGGTAGAGCGCCGAGGTGGCGCAGCCGCACTCGGGGTGCACGTAGAGGTCGGCGTCGGGGTGCGCCTGGCTCTGGGCCGTGAGCGCGGGCCCGCTGATGCCGGCGTGGACGTGGCACTCCCCCGCCCACACGTGCATGTTCCGCCGACCGGTGATGCGCCGGACGTGCGCGCCGAGGAACTGGTCGGGCAGGAACAGCACCTCGCGGTCGGCCGGCACCGACTGCACGACCTCCACCGCGTTCGACGACGTGCAGCACACGTCGGTCTCCGCCTTCACCGCCGCCGTCGTGTTGACGTAGCTGACGACCACCGCGTCCGGGTGCTCGGCCTTCCACTCCCGCAGCTGGTCGGCGGTGATGGAGTCGGCGAGCGAGCACCCCGCCCCGGCGTCCGGGATCAGCACCGTCTTCTCCGGGCTGAGGATCTTCGCGGTCTCGGCCATGAAGTGGACGCCGCAGAACACGATCGTCGACGCCGGGCTCTCCGCGGCGATCCGGGACAGGGCCAGCGAGTCGCCGGTGAAGTGCGCGACGTCCTGGATCTCGGGCAGCTGGTAGTTGTGCGCCAGCACCACCGCGTCCTGTGCGGCCGCCAGCGCGCGGACCTCGTCGCCCCATCCGGCCTCGACCCGCGGGGCTTCGGTCGTCGTCATGACCCCTCCTCGTGTTTTCGACTAGTAGTCGTAAACTGCCGCCGAGCGTAGCAGGCACCTCCCCACGACGTACCGACCACGTGACCTGGGCCTCACCCGGCGGTCACCTCCCGTTCACACGGCCCCCGGTGACCCGGCGGCCTACGATCCGCGGCATGGGGGCGCGCGCGACGGGACACGAGGTGCTCGCCGCCGTCCTGCGGATCTCCGACGGCCAGCCGCAGGTGCTCGCCTGGCAGCGCGCGCAGGAGCCCGACCTGGGCCGGTGGGCGCTCCCGGGCGGCCGGCTCGGCGACGACGAGGACGTCGAGCGCTCGGTGCTGCGCCAGCTCGCGGAGAAGGTCGACGTGCGGGAGGTCGCGCACGTCGAGCAGCTCGGGGTGTTCAGCGACCCGTGCCGCGTGCCTGGGGTGCGGCTGATCGCGACCGCGTTCCTCGGCCTCGTCCCCTCCGACGCCGACCCGGCGATCCCCGACGACACCGCGTGGCTGCCGATCGCCCCGGGCGAGGGCCCCGCGATCGACGGCGCCGCCTTCGACCACGACACGATCGTCATCGCCGCCCGCGACCGCCTGCGCGCCAAGCTCTCCTACACCAACCTCGGCTTCGCCCTGGCCCCGCGCGAGTTCACGATCTCCGCGCTGCGCGACCTCTACGTCGCCGCCCTCGGCCACTCCGTCTCCGCCACCAACCTGCAGCGGGTCCTCACGCGCCGCGCGCTGCTCGAGCCGACCGGCTCCGTCGCTCCCCCCGGACCGTCGGGTGGCCGCCCGGCCGCTGTGTTCCGGTTCACCGACCGCGCACTGCGCGTGACCGACGCGTTCGCCGTGCTCAAGCCGCCGGGCGAGCACGGGCGCGGCGCCGTAACGTAGACGCGTGGCCGAGACCGTCCCCGTGTTCCCCCTGGGAACCGTGCTCATGCCGGGGGCGATGCTGCCGTTGCACATCTTCGAACCGCGCTACCGCCAGCTGACGATCGACCTGGTCACGGGCGCGGTGCCCGACAAGGAGTTCGGCGTCGTCGCGGTGCGGGAGGGGTGGACGCCCGACGACGACGGCGTCCACGGCCTGCACCCCGTCGGCTGCACCGCCTCCCTGCGCGACGTCCGCCGGCTGCCCGACGGGCGCTTCGACATCGTCACGCGCGGTGCGCGGCGCTTCCGCCTGCTCGAGCTCGACACGGAGTCCAAGCCCTACCTGATGGGGTCCGTCGAGTTCCTGCCCGACGGCGAGTTCGAGGGCGGCGACGACCTCACGTCGATGCTCACCTCCGCCGCCCGCGACGCCCACCGCCGCTACTGCGCCACGGCGTGGAAGAACGACGACTGGGTCGAGCCCGACGCCGAGATCCCGGCCGCCGAGCTGCCGGGCGTCCTGGCCGCCGACTGCCTGCTGCCGCTGTCCGACCGCCAGCGCCTGCTGGAGCAGGTCTCCCCCACCGAGCGCCTGCGGGCGGTGCGGCTGCTGCTGGCCCGCGAGACCGGCCTGCTCACCCACCTCCGAGCCGTCCCCGCGCCGATCACCACGTACGCGGTGGAGCACAGCGCCAACTGACGGGCGCCGGCCCCCGGGTGACGGGAAGCCCGCGAGTCGGGCTCCCGTGGCGACCGTGTCGGGGTGTCAGCTCCAGCCGAACCGCCCGCGCAGCTCACCGGCGACGCGGTCGAAGCGGCCGCGGTCGAGCACGGCGCCCTCGCGGCGGATGTCGTGCTCGCCGACCTCCAGGACCCGGTCGAGGCGGACGAACGACTCGCGCCCCTCGCGGTCCCACGCGCCCGACCCGATCGACACCCAGTCGCGGTCGTCCGCGCGGTCGTGCCGGCTCGACAGCATCAGCCCGACGAGGTCACCGCCGTGGCGCCCGACCACGAGCAGCGGACGGTCCTTGCCCCGGCCGTCGTTCTCCTCGAACGGCACCCACGCCCAGACGATCTCCCCCGGGTCGGCGGAGCCGTCGAGGTCCGGGGCGTAGACGACGGCGCGGGCGGCCTCGCCGGTCGGCGCGCTCCGGGCCCCGCCGCGCGACGGGGCGACCGGAGGAGCCGGTGCCGCGCCCCCCGACGAGGACGGCGACGACTTCGACAGCAGGTCCAGCCCGATCTTGGCCGCCTGCCGCAGCAGGCTCCCCCAGTTCGCCATGCGCACAGCATGTCAGTACGGGCTGGTGCGCTCCCCGTGGCGGCTGCAGCGGGCCGTCCAGCCCGTCGGCGTGACCTGGACGACCATCCGCCGCGCGCAGTCGGCGCAGTAGCGCGGCGGCTCCAGGTCGCGGCCCGCCGCGCACCGCGCGTGCTCGCCCGCCGCGGGCTGCCCGCAGCGGTCGCAGAAGGCCGGATCGCTCACAGCGTGTCGTTCAGGGCCTTGATCGGCATCTGCAGCTCACCGAGCAGGTCGATGTCGGACTCGGCCGGCCGCCCGAGCGTGGTGAGGTAGTTGCCGACGATGACGGCGTTGATCCCGCCCAGCAGGCCCTTGCGCGCACCCAGGTCGCCCAGGGTGATCTCCCGGCCGCCCGCGAAGCGCAGCACCGTGCGCGGCAGCGCGAGCCGGAACGCGGCGACGGCCCGCAGCGCGTCGGCACCCTCCATCGGCTCCTGGTCGCCGAACGGCGTGCCCGGGCGCGGGTTGAGGAAGTTCAGCGGCACCTCGTCCGGGGTGAGCGACGCGAGCTGCGCGGCGAACTCGGCCCGCTGCTCCAGGGTCTCCCCCATGCCCAGGATCCCGCCGCAGCAGACCTCCATTCCGGCCTCGCGGACCAGGCGCAGCGTCTCCCACCGCTCCTCCCACGTGTGCGTGGTGACCACGTTCGGGAAGTGCGAGCGCGCGGTCTCCAGGTTGTGGTTGTAGCGGTGCACGCCCATCGCGGCGAGCTCGTCGACCTGCTCGGGGGTCAGCATCCCCAACGAGCACGCGATGTTGATGTCGATCTCGTCCTTGATCGCCGCGATGCCCGCCGCGACCTGCGTCATCAGCCGCGCGTCCGGCCCGCGCACGGCGGCGACGATGCAGAACTCCGTGGCCCCGGTCTTCGCGGTCTGCTTGGCCGCCTCCACCAGCATCGGCACGTCCAGCCACGCCGAGCGGACCGGTGAGGCGAACAGGCCCGACTGCGAGCAGAAGTGGCAGTCCTCGGGGCACCCGCCGGTCTTGAGCGAGATGATCCCCTCGACCTCGACCTCCGGGCCGCACCACCGCATCCGCACGTCGTGCGCGAGCTGCAGCAGGTCGTCGAGGGCCTCGTCCGGCAGGCGCAGGACCTCGAGGACCTGCGCCTCGTCGAGACCGACTCCGTCCTCCAGCACCTGGGAGCGGGCAGTGGCGAGGATGGCGGCGGCTTCGGTGGTCGTCACGCCTCGGGAGTCTGCCATCCGCCGCCGAGTTCGCACGAAAGACTGTGACGAGCGACGGCTGCGAACGCGCCCGGGTCCAGCGTCCCCGACCCCTCCGGAACCGCTCCCACCAGCGGGAACCCGGTCACGGCGGGCAGGTCGGCGAGGTTGCACCGGGTCGCCAGATCGGGTACGCGCGGCCACGCCCCGACGACGATCCCGGCGCACGCGAGCCCCCGGGCGCGCAGTGCGGCCGTCGTGAGCTCGGTGTGGTTGAGCGTGCCGAGCCCCGGCGCGGTGACGACGAGCACCGGTGCGCCGAGCTCCGCGGCGACGTCGGCGAGCGTCCCGTCCTCGTCGAAGCGCACGAGCAGCCCACCCGCCCCCTCGACGAGCACCAGGTCGTGTTCGGCCGCGAGCTCCCGCGCGGCGGCGGCCGCCTGCGCGGGCGTGACCGGCGGGCGCCCGGCGCGGCGGGCGGCGGTGGCCGGGGCGAGCGGGTCGGGGTAGCGGGCCAGCTCCCGGCCCGTGACGCCGGGGACCAGCCGGGTGACCTCGGCGAGGTCGCCCGGCTCGTCGGGTCCGACCCCGGTCTGCGCGGGCTTGAGCACCGCGACCCGGCCCGGCGCGAGCGCCGCCACCGCCGCCGTGACGACCGTCTTGCCGACGCCCGTGCCGGTGCCGGTGACGACGAGGACCCGACCCCTCGGGAGACCGCTCACCGGGCCACCGCCGGCGCCAGCACCTGCGCCAGCACCTCCCGCACCCGCTCCAGCTCGGCGTCGGTGACCGTCGCCCGGGCCGTCAGGCGCAGGCGGCTCGTGCCGACCGGCACCGACGGCGGACGGAAGCAGCCCACCCGCACGCCCAGCTCGGCGCAGCGCCGCGCCGCGGCGAACGCCCGCTCCGGCTCGCCCAGCACCACCGACACCACCGACGACGCCGGCACCGGCACGCCCGCCGCCGCGGCCAGCCCCGCGGCGACCCGCAGCACCTCGCCCGGCAGCTCCGGCGACGCGCGCAGCACGCGCAGCGCGGCGAGCGCCGAGCCCACACAGGCCGGGGCGAGCCCGGTGTCGAAGATGAACGACCGCGCGGAGTCGACCAGGTGGGCGACCACCGGCGCGGGCCCGACGACCGCCCCGCCCTGGCTGCCCAGCGCCTTCGACAGCGTCACCGTCGCCACGACGTCGTCGGCCCCGGCGAGCCCCTCTCCGGCGAGCAGCCCGCGCCCGCCCGGCCCGCACACGCCGAGCCCGTGGGCCTCGTCGACGACGAGCAGCGCGCCCCGCGCCCGACTCACGGCGTGCAACGCCCGCAGCGGAGCCAGCCCGCCGTCGACGCTGTTCACGCTGTCGGTGACGACGAGCGCCCGCTCCTCGGTGCGCGCCGCCAGCGCGGCGTCGACGGCGTCGGGCCCGTCCGCGACCACGATCCGCGCCCGCGACAGCCGGCACGCGTCGACGAGCGAGGCGTGGTTGGCGACGTCGGAGACGATCAGCGCGCCGGGTCCGGACAGCGCGGTGAGGGCGCCGAGGTTGGCCGCGTAGCCCGAGGAGAACACCAGCGCGGCCTCGGCGCCGCAGAACGCGGCGAGCTCGTCCTCCAGATCCGCGTGCAGCGCGGTCGTGCCCGTGACCAGCCGGGACCCCGTCGAGCCGGCGCCCCAGGTGCGCAGGGCGTCGATACCGCCCTCGACCACGCGCGGGTCGGTGGACAGCCCGAGGTAGTCGTTGCCGGCGAGGTCGATGCCCGGCGCGCCCGCGGCCCGGGGCACCAGCTCGCGGCGCAGCCCCGCGGCGCGGCGGGCGTCGGCGTGGGCGGCGAGCCAGGCGAGGGGGTGGGTCGGCACCCCCCGGACCCTAGTGTCCGCCGCGCCGGACCCGCCGGACTCCCTGCCGGGGGTCAGGACGGACGTGGGCCGCCACCGGCGCGTCCCGGCGGCCCGGTGACGACGGTCGGGGCGCCGCTCGCGCGGTGCCGGGCGGTCCAGGCGTCGAGGTGGTCGGAGGCGGCGTGGTCGAGGTAGTCGACGGCGAGGTCGACCTGCACCGGCGCCCCGTCGGGCACCGCGCCCAGCACGCGGGCCAGCCGCGGCACCCCCAGGAAGCTCAGCGTCCCCTCGACGACGACCCGGTGCGGCTCCCCCGCGGCGGGCGGCTCGTGCCGGACGACGGCCGAGAGCGCGCGCCGCAGCATGAGGAACCCGGCCACCGCCAGCCCGACGGCGACGCCCTCGAGCAGGTTGAGCACCAGCACGCCCGCGGTCGTCGCGAGGTGGACGGCGAGGTCGCCGTGGCGGCGCGCCTGCCGCACGTCGGCCGGCTTGACCAGCTGCAGCCCCACCATGATCAGCAGTCCGGCCAGCGCGGCCAGCGGCACGAGCTCGACGACCCCGACCAGCGCGACGGCGAACACCGCGATCCAGACGCCGTGCAGCACGGTGGCCGCGCGGGTGCGGGCGCCGGCGCGGACGTTGGCGGAGCTGCGCACGATCACCCCGGTCACCGGTAGGCCGCCGAGCAGCCCGGACACGCCGTTCGCGGCGCCCTGGCCGATGAGCTCGCGGTCGGGGCGGGTCCGCGGGCCGGGTGCGCCGTCCGGGCGGGGCATGCGGTCGACCGCCACCGCCGACAGCAGGCTCTCGACGCTCGCGACCAGCGCGACGGTGAGGACGCCGCCGGCGATCGCGGCCCACTGTCCCGACGGCAGCACGCCCGGCGGCGCGATCGACTCCAGCAGCCCGCCCGGCAGGTCGACGCGCGGCACCGCGGGCCAGACCACCGCCACCGCGGTGGCCGCGACGACCGCCACCAGCGGCCCCGGCACCGCCCGCACCGGTCTCGGCACGAGCGGCCACGCCAGCAGCATCGTGAGCGTCACGCCGCCGACGGCCGCCGCGGCCGGGTCCGCCTCCAGCAGGCGGGCCGGCAGTCCCAGCACGGCGTCGACGGCGCTCGCGGGCGGCGCGCCGCCCAGGACGACGTGGAGCTGGCCGAGGGCGATCGTCAGCCCGATCCCGGCGAGCATCCCGTGCACGACGGCGGGCGGGACGGCCTGGCTGAACCGCGCGACGCGCAGCAGCCCGAACAGGATCTGCAGCAGGCCGGCGCCGGCCGTGATCAGGCAGGTGGTCTGCCAGCCGAAGCGGGTGACGAGCTCGGCGACGACGACGGTCAGCCCCGCCGCGGGCCCGCTGACCTGCAACGGCGACCCGCCCAGAAGACCGGCGACGACGCCCCCGACGACCGCGGCGATGATCCCGGCCATGATCGGCGCACCGGAGGCCAGGGCGATGCCCAACGACAGCGGCACGGCGACGAGGAATACGACGAGCGAGGCGCCGACGTCGGCGCGCAGGGCCGCTGCGCGGCCGGTGGGCGGCGGGGCGGGCGTGGCGTGCTGGGAAGCGCGGACGGACGACGCGGTCATGGGCACTCCGGGTGGTCGGGTCGGGTCGGGCGCCTCGGTGCACCGCGGTCCCGCCAACGACGTCCCGGCCGTGTCCGTTCCGCGCCCTCTGTCCGCCTCCGCGGACGTTCACCCGCCCGTCACGCCGGTCTGATCGGTGCGTCCGCCCAGGTGGGAACGACCTGCTCAGCGCGGCACCGGGCCGCCGGTGCCGCCGCCGTCACCCGGCCGGGCGACTCCAGCCGGATGATCATGAGTGCTCATGATCACTTCCGCGGGTCGCTCAGCCCGCGGCGGCCGCCGCGCAGACCGCCGCGGTGATCGCGGCGAGGTCGTCGGGCGTGCAGACGTAGGGCGGCATCGTGTAGACGAGGTCGCGGAACGGGCGCAGCCACACCCCGGCGTCGACGGCGGCGGCGGACGCGGCGGCCATGTCGACCTCGTGGTCGAGCTGCACGACCCCGATGGCGCCCAGCACGCGGACGTCGACGACGCCGGGCACTGCGCGGGCCGGCGCCAGCCCGTCGGTCAGGGCGGTCGCGATCCCGGCGACCTCGCCGCGCCAGTCGCGCTCGCCCAGCAGCCGCACCGACGCCCCGGCGACGGCGGCGGCCAGCGGGTTGCCCATGAAGGTCGGCCCGTGCATGAGCACGCCCGCGGCACCGTCGGAGATGCCGCGGGCGACCGCCGACGTGCACAGCGCCGCCGCCATCGTCAGGTAGCCGCCGGTCAGGGCCTTGCCGACGCACAGGACGTCCGGCGCGATCCCGGCGTGGTCGGCGGCGAACATCTCGCCGGTGCGCCCGAAGCCGGTGGCGATCTCGTCGAAGACCAGGAGGACGTCGTGGGTGAGACACAGCTCGCGCAGGACGTGCAGGTAGCGCGGGTCGTGGAAGCGCATCCCGCCCGCGCCCTGCACGACCGGCTCGACGATGACGGCGGCGAGCTCGTCGGCGTGCCGCTCCACGAGGTCGGCGAGCTCCGCCACGTAGGCCGTCTCGAACTCCCGGGGCGGCGCGGACGCGAACACCTGCTGCGGCAGGACGTCGCTCCAGAGGGAGTGCATGCCGCCGTCGGGGTCGCAGACGCTCATCGCGCCGAACGTGTCGCCGTGGTAGCCGCCGCGCCAGGTCATCAGGCGGTGCTTGCCCGGGCGCCCGCGCGAGCGCTGGTACTGCAGGCACATCTTGATCGCGACCTCGACCGACACCGACCCGGAGTCGGCCAGGAACACGTGCTCCAGCCCGGCCGGGGTGACGTCGACGAGCAGCCGCGCGAGCTCCACCGCGGGCGAGTGCGTGAGCCCGCCGAACATCACGTGGCTCATCGAGCCCAGCTGGTCGCGCACCGCGGCGTCGAGGACGGGGTGGGCGTAGCCGTGGATCGCCGCCCACCACGACGACATCCCGTCGACCAGCTCACGGCCGTCGGCGAGCGTCAGGCGCACCCCGGCCGCCGACGCGACGGGCAGCGGCGTCGTCGTCGCGGGCATCGGGGCGTAGGGGTGCCACACGTGCTGACGGTCCGTGCTCACCAGCTCCGTGATCTCCACGGCTCGACACACTAGAGTGGGCCGGTCATGTCCGCCGCCGAGCACCTTCCCGAGCACCCGGCGCTGTCGCGGCGCCGCGAGCTGGGCGCGACGAGCGCCCGCTCCCTGCTGCTCACCGTCCTCGGCGAATTCGTGCTCCCCCGCGGCGAGCCGGTCTGGACCCAGGTCCTGCTCGACGTCCTGGGCGCGCTCGGGGTCGAGCCCAAGTCGGCGCGCCAGGCGCTGGCCCGCACCGCCGCCGAGGGGCTGCTGGAGTCCGACCGCGCCGGGCGCCGCGTCCGCTGGTCGCTCACCCCGTCCGGCCGGCGGCTGCTCACCGACGGCGCCGAGCGGATCTACGGCTTCGGCCAGGCCGACCGGCCGTGGGACGGGCGGTGGCTGGTGCTGCTGGTCAGCGTCCCGGAGGCGCGCCGGCAGCTGCGCCACCGCCTGCGCACCCGCCTGGCCTGGGCCGGTCTCGGCTCGCCCGCGCCCGGCGTCTGGGTCTCCCCCGATCCGGCGAAGCAGAGCGAGGTCGCCGACGTCGTCGCCGACCTGGAGCTCACCGCCGTCAGCAGTTCCTTCGTCGGCCCGTTCGGCGCGATCGGCGCCGAGGGCGAGGTCGTCGCGCAGGCGTGGGACCTGGCGGAGGTCGAGGAGGCCTACGAGGAGTTCCTCGACGCCTTCGCCGACGCGGCCCCCACCGGCCCCGCCGAGGTCCTCGCCCACCAGATCCACCTGGTCCACGCCTGGCGGCGCTTCCCGTTCCTGGACCCCCGCCTGCCCGCCGAGCTCCTGCCCGACCACTGGGCCGGCGCCCGCGCCGCCGACCTGTTCACCCGCCTGCACGCGCGGTGGGAGGACCCGGCCCAGCGGTACTGGCAGCAGCTGACCGGCCGGCCCTGAACCCTCGGCCAGGCGCCGCTCGGACGACCCTCGGTGGCGGGGACCGCACCACCACGGCCCCGCCGACGACCCTGAGGGCGCGCTCCCGGCCGTCGCCCGCGCCATGATCGTCAGGAGTGGTGCGAGACGGTCACGGATGACCCCTGTGCACCACTCCTGGCGATCATGAGCGGGCGGGCGCCGCCGTCGGCGAGGACCAGGCCGCCGATGCGGCCGGCCGGGCGGCGGGACACGACGGGGCTTCCGGCGGGCCAGTCTCCGCAGCGCCGGACTGAGCCCGGCGCCGGATCAGCCCAGGCAGCCCGGCCCGAGCAGGGCCTTGAGGTCGCCCATCAGCGCCGAGGACTGGGTGACCTTCAGCCCGTCGTCGAGCTTCCAGACCTTCGTGCCGCTCCCGCCGACCAGCGCGAGGTGCACCTCGGAGCTGCCCGGGTGGTGCGAGAGCACCTCCTTGAGCCGCGACACCCGCTGCGGGGTGACGAGCTCGGTGCGCATGCTGACCTTCACCGGGGCGGCCGGGCCGCCGCCCGCGACCGTGAGGTCGGGCACCGCGAGGTCGTTGACGATGAGGGAAACGCGGTCGTCGCGCCGGTTGACCCGGCACTTGAGCAGCACGATCGCGTCCTCCGCGACGTCGACGCCGACCACCTGGTAGCAGCGCGGGAAGAACAGCACCTCGATCCCGCCCGCGAGGTCCTCCAGCTGCGCCGACGCCCACGGCTCGCCGTTCTTGTTCACCCGCCGGTTGACCCCGGCGAGGATGCCGCCGACGGTGACCTGGTGCCCGTCGGGCACCGTGCCCTCGACGATCGCCGAGATCGGGGTGTCGGTCTTCGCCGTGAGCACCGACTCGACGCCGTGCAGCGGGTGCCCGGACACGTACAGCCCGAGCATCTCGCGCTCGACGGCGAGCTTGTGCTTGGTGTCCCACTCGTCGTCGGAGACCTTGACGTCGAACACCGAGTCGAGCTCGGAGGGCCCGGAGCCGTCCATCGACCCGAACAGGTCGAACTGGCCCATCGACGCGGCCTTCTTCGTGCTCATCACCGCGTCGATCGCGTCGGCGTGCACGAGCAGCAGGCCCTTGCGGGTGTGGCCGAGCGAGTCGAACGCGCCCGCCTTGATCAGCGACTCGATGACCTTCTTGTTGCAGACGACGGCGTCGACCTTGCGCAGGAAGTCGGAGAAGTCGCTGAAGTCGCCCTTCTCCTTGCGCGCCTTGACGATCGCGTCGACGACGTTGACGCCGACGTTGCGGATGCCGCCCAGGCCGAACCGGATGTCGGTGCCGACGGGCGCGAAGTTGCGCACCGACTCGTTGACGTCGGGCGCGAGCACCGTGATGCCCATGCGGCGGCACTCGGCCAGGTAGACCGCGGCCTTGTCCTTGTCGTCGCGCACCGAGGTGAGCACGCCGGACATGTACTCGGCCGGGTAGTTGGCCTTGAGGTACGCCGTCCAGTACGAGACGACGCCGTACGCGGCGGAGTGCGCGCGGTTGAACGCGTAGTCGGAGAACGGGAGCAGGATGTCCCAGAGCGTCTTGACCGCGGCCGCGGAGTAGCCGTTGTCCTTCATGCCCTGCGCGAAGCCGGCGTACTCCTTGTCGAGGATCTCCTTCTTCTTCTTGCCCATCGCGCGGCGCAGCAGGTCGGCCTTGCCCAGCGTGTAGCCGGCCAGGACCTGCGCGATGGCCATGACCTGCTCCTGGTACACGATGAGGCCGTAGGTCTCGCCGAGCACCTCCTTGAGCGGCTCCTCCAGCTCGGGGTGGATCGGCGTGACCGGCTGCCGCCCGTTCTTGCGGTCGGCGTAGTCGTTGTGCGCGTTGGCGCCCATCGGACCGGGGCGGTAGAGCGCGCCGACCGCGGAGATGTCGTCGAACTCGGTGGGGGCCATGCGGCGCAGCAGGTCGCGCATCGGGCCGCCGTCGAGCTGGAACACCCCGAGCGTCTCGCCCTTGGACAGCAGCTCGTAGGTCTTCGGGTCGTCGAGCCCGATGTCCTCGATGACGAGCTTCGGCTTGCCGTTGAGCTCGATGTTCTCCAGCGCGTCGTCGATGATCGTGAGGTTGCGCAGGCCCAGGAAGTCCATCTTGAGCAGCCCGAGCGTCTCGCAGGCGCCCATGTCGAACTGCGTGATGATCGCGCCGTCGGCCTCGCGGCGCTGGATCGGGATGACGTCGATCAGCGGCTTGCTCGACATGATCACGCCCGCGGCGTGCACGCCCCACTGCCGCTTGAGGCCCTCCAGGCCCCGCGCGGTGTCGATGATCTCCTTGACCTGCGGGTCGACGTCGTAGAGCGCCCGGACCTCGGTGGCCTCGGAGTAGCGCTTGTGCGTGGGGTCGAACACGCCCGAGAGCGGGATGTCCTTGCCCATGATCGCGGGCGGCATCGCCTTGGTGATCCGGTCGGCGACGGCGTAGCCGGGCTGCCCGAACAGCACGCGCGCCGAGTCCTTGATCGCGGCCTTCGCCTTGATCGTGGAGTAGGTGATGATCTGCGCGATCCGGTCCTCGCCGTACTTCTCGGTGGTGTAGCGGATCATCTCGCCCCGGCGGCGCTCGTCGAAGTCCATGTCGATGTCGGGCATCGAGATGCGCTCGGGGTTGAGGAACCGCTCGAAGAGCAGCTTGTGGTGGATCGGGTCGAGGTCGGTGATGCCCAGGGCGTAGGCGACGAGCGAGCCGGCGGCGGAACCACGGCCGGGGCCGCAGCGGATGCCGACCTTCTTCGCGTGCTGGATCAGGTCGGCCGTGACGAGGAAGTAGCCGGGGAAGCCCATCTGGATGATGACGCCGACCTCGTAGTCGACCTGCTTGCGGTACTGGTCGGTGATGCCGTTCGGGAAGCGGTTGTGCATCCCCCGCTCGACCTCTTTGACCAGCCAGCTCTCCTCCGACTCGCCCTCGGGCACGGGCGCCCGGGGCATGAGGTCCTGCCCCTCGGTGAAGTTGACGTCGACCCGCTCGGCGATCGCGAGGGTGTTGTCGCACGCCTCGGGGAACGCGTCGTCCCACTGGGCCCGCATCTCGGCCGGGCTCTTGAGGTAGAAGTCCTGGGCGTCGAACTTGAACCGGTTGGGGTCGGCGAGGGTCTTGCCGGTCTGCACGCACAGCAGCACCTCGTGCGGCTTGGCGTCCTCGGCGTAGGTGTAGTGCAGGTCGTTCGTGGCCAGCCCCGGCAGCTCGAGCTGCTTCTTGAGCCGGTGCAGGTCGTCGCGGACGCGGCGCTCGATCTCGATGCCGTGGTCCATCAGCTCGCAGAAGAAGTTGTCCTTGCCGAAGATGTCGCGGTAGTCGCTCGCGGCCTGGACGGCGGCGTCGTACTTGTCCTGCTGCAGCAGCCGCTGGACCTCGCCGGAGGGGCAGCCGGTGGTGGCGATGATCCCCTTGCCGTAGGTCTCCAGCAGCTCGCGGTCCATACGGGGCTTGTAGTAGTAGCCCTCGAGCGAGGCCAGCGAGGAGAGCCGGAAGAGGTTGTGCATCCCCTCGTTGTTCTCGGCCAGCAGCGTCATGTGGGTGTACATCTCGCCGGGGTTGTCGGTGTCGTCCGCGCCCGACGCGCCCCGGGCCAGCACCGCGCGCTTGCGCTCGTGCCGGCTGCCCGGCGCGAGGTAGCCCTCCATGCCGATGATCGGCTTGACGCCCGCGGCCCTGGCCTTGCGCCAGAACTCGTAGGCGCCGAACACGTTGCCGTGGTCGGTCATCGCCAGCGCGGGCATCTCCATCCGCGCGGCTTCGGAGAACAGGTCGTCCAACCGCGCGGCCCCGTCGAGCATCGAGAACTCGGTGTGGGTGTGGAGGTGGACGAAGCTGTCGCCGGAACCGGACATCGGAGTGGGGAGCTCCCTCCTGGCGCGGCCCGCGGGACCGCGCTCGTGCACTGGACGCGACCCCGTGCAGCCCGCTCGCGGCGGCCCGGGGACCGGCTCAGGTTAACCCCGCCCACCGACAGTTCCGGCCCACCCTCGGGGGTGAGCGCCGAACGCGCTGCTCACTCCCGGCGGGCGGCGTGTCGGCCCGCCGGGCCGGTCCCGGGCGGACCGCGGGCGGCCCGGCGCGGACGTCAGGCGGCGCGCACCGCGCCGGCCTCGCGACGGCCCGACAACCGCTCGTAGATGCCCTCGAACGTGCTCAGCGTGCCGCTCAGCTCGTGCGCGGCCACCATCTCGCGGCTGGCCGCCCCCATCCGCCGGCGCATGTCCGCGTCGCCGACCAGCGCGGCGAGGCGCGTGGTGAGCTCCGGGACGTCGCCGGGGGTGTAGAGCCAGCCGTTGCGGCCCGGGCGGACCAGGTGCGGCAGCGCCATCGCGTTCGCCGCGATCACCGGGGTGCCCGCGGCCATCGCCTCGAGCGTGACCAGGCTCTGCAGCTCGGCGATGCCGGGCATGCAGAACACCGAGGCGCGGCGGTAGGCGGCGACGAGCTCCTCCTCGGAGACGAAGCCGCGGAAGCGCGTGCGGGTGCCGATGCCGAGCTCGGCGGCCAGGCCCGTCCACTCCTCGCGCATCACGCCCTCGCCGATGACCTCCAGCTCGGCGCGGGTGCCCGCGGGCAGCGCGGCGAAGGCGCGCAGCAGCTCGTCGACGCGCTTCTCCTGGTCCATCCGGCCGACGAACAGCACGGTGGTCGGCGCGGACGGGTCGGGCTCGCCGCCGCGGTACTTCGCGGCGTCGATGCCGCAGGAGACCGCCAGCGAGCCCGTGATGCCGGTGGCCTTCTCCATCAGCTCGACCGCGCGCGGCGTCGGCGCGGTGACGACGTCGGCGTGCCGGTAGATCAGGTGCATGTCCCACCAGCCGATCTTCGTGACCGGCTTCTGCAGGACCTTCGGCACGCGGGCGTGGCCGACGAGGTTCTCGGGCATGAAGTGGTTGGTCGCGACGATCGGGGTGCCGGCGGCGCGGGCGGCGTGCACCAGGCCGCGACCGACCGGGAAGTGGCCCTGCACGTGCAGGACGTCCGGGGCGATCTCGGCGAACAGCCGCGCGGTGCGCGGGCGCGTGGTCCAGGGCCAGGCCACGCGGAACGTGGGGTGGCTGAACCAGCGGTGCGACTTGACCGTGTGGACGATCACGCCGTCCTCCTCGCGGACCGCGCCCGGGCCGTCGTGCGACGGGGCGACGACGTGCACCTCGTGGCCCCGCTCGACGAGCCCGGCGGCCAGGCGCGAGGAGAAGCGCGACAGGCCGTTGACGTCGGGGGCGTAGGTGTCGGCGCCGATCAGGATGCGCAGCGGCTTCACGGGGAGGGATCCTCTCGGGTGCGGTCGGGGGCGACGCGTCTTCAGGGGCGGGGGGCGGGCCGCGGCGCGGCGGGGTCGTGGGAGCGAGCGGTGTCGGACGATCGAGTGGTGTCGGACGAGGCGGCCGCGGCGGCGCGGGCCTGGGCCCGCGCGCGGCGGGCGTCGGGGTGGTAGCGGGCCAGGGAGACGACCCCGGCCGCGGCCGCGGCGGCGCAGGCGAGCAGGACCACGGCGGCGGTGCCCGACGTCGCGGGCCCCTCGCCGAGCAGGACGATGCCCAGCAGCACCGCGACGATGGGGTCGACGACGGTGAGGCAGGCGATGACCACCTCCGGCGGCCCGGACGCGAACCCCTGCTGGATGAGCCAGCCGCCCACGAGCAGGGCGAGCCCGATACCGGCGGCGGTGCCGAGCAGGCGCGGGTCGGTCCAGGCGACGAGCCCGGTGGTGATCTGCAGCGACAGGGCCCGCACCAGCGCGGACACCAGCCCGAACGCGACGGCGCCCGCCGTGACGTAGGCGACGCAGCGCCGCCAGCCGCGGGTGAACGTCGCGACCAGGACGAGCACGAGCACCAGCGCGAGGCTGATCCCGCCCGCGATGAGCGTGGCGAAGTCGGGCACCCGGGTGGAGCTCGTCGAGTTCGCCGCGATCGACACGAACGCCGCGACGCCCGCGACGCTCAGCGCCACCCCGAGCAGCACCCCGCGCCCCGGCCGCTCGCGCGTGCGCCGGGCGGTGAGCAGCACCGCGATCGGCACGGCGAGCACCCCGATGGGCTGCACGACCGACAGCGGGCTCAGGACGAGCGCGACGGCGTGCAGGCCCGACCCGGCGCCCGCCGCGGCGAGCCCGAGCAGCCACCCCGGCCGGCCGACCAGCGTGCGGAACGCCGAGACCCCGAGGCGCCTGCCGTCGGTGGAGACGCCGTCGACGGCGTCGTGCTGCAGGGTGGCGGCGACGGCGAAGCAGCCGGCCGCGACGACCGCGAGGGCGATGGCGGGCGAGGACGCCAGCAGGGTGGGGGTCACGACGCACCCCGGCCCCGGACACGCGGCACCCGGGCGACGACCGGCGCGCCGAGGGCGCAGCGGCCCCCCGCCGGTGCGGCCGTGGCCGCGGACCTACCGATCGTCGTCATGATCCCACCGTGGCATCCCGGAGCTGAGACAGGCATCAGGATCACTACCGAGTGGCCTCGGGGATCACCCCGAAACCACGAGCCGCGGCAGTGTTCTCCGACTCGTGGCCCCGCCGACGCCTGACCGTGATCCGGCCGTAGCATTCGCGGCCGGCTGCCTGCGGAACCAGGAGGCCACCTACACTCCGCGCGGTGGCCAGCCTCCCCTCCGCTTCGCGCTCGGAGCGTCTGCCGGGCCGTCGTCACGAGGTCGACCTCCCGACGGGAATGGTCCCGTACCGGACGTACGGCGACGTCACCGCCCCCGCGGTGGTCCTGCTGCACGGTCTCCGCGGCGACCACCACGGCCTCGAACCGATCGTCTCGCACCTGTCCGGACTCCACCTCGTGGTGCCCGATCTCCCCGGTTTCGGCGAGGCGCCTCCGCTCTCGTCCGGACGACATGACCTGCGTGGATACGCTGAATGGACCAGTGCGTTCATCTGTGCGGTCGCACCCGGTGCGGCGCTGCTCGGGCACTCCTTCGGCTCGATCGTCGCCGCCGCCGCCGTCGCCGACGGGCTGGCCGTGCGCGCGCTCGTCCTCGTCACCCCGGTCGCCGGGTCGGCGCTCGCCGGGCCGCGCCAGGTGATGACCCGGGCCACCGTCCTGGTGCACCGGCTGTGCGCCGCGCTGCCCGAGCGCGCCGGCACCGCGCTGCTGCGCAGCCGACTGTTCACGCGCGTCGCGAGCGTCGCCATGGTGAAGACGCCCGACCGCGCCCTGCGCCGCTGGATCCACGCCGAGCACGACCGGTACTTCGGCGGGTTCGCCGACCGGCGCGTGCTGATGGAGGCGTTCGGGGCGTCGGTGTCGCACGGCGTCGACGAGTCGGCCGCCCGGATCACGGTGCCCGTGCTGCTCATCGGCACGGTGCTCGACGACATCACGACCCCCGCCGAGCAGGAGCGCCTGGCCGCGGTGTTCCCGGACGCGCGCCTGGAGATGATCGACGGCACCGGGCACCTCGTCCACTACGAGGAGCCCGCCGCGGTGGCCGCGCTGATCACGGAGTTCCTGGCGTGAGGATCGCCGTCGACTGCCGCTACGTGCGCACCGACCGGCACGACGGCATCAGCCGCTACACCGCGTCGCTGGTGGCCGAGCTCGCGGAGCTGCACCCCGTCACGATGATCGTCTCCGACCCCCGGCAGCTGGGGATGCTCCCCGACCTGCCCTCGTTCCGGGTGAGCGCACCGACGAGCGTGCGCGAGCCGCTGGTGGCCCGGCAGGTCAACCGGCTCGCCCCGGACGTCGTGTTCAGCCCGATGCAGACGATGGGCACCTGGGGCCGCCGCTACGGCCTGGTGCTGACGCTGCACGACCTCATCTACTACCGCCACACCACTCCCCCGCGCGACCTGCCCGCACCCATCCGGGTGCTCTGGCGGCTCTACCACCTGGCCTGGTGGCCGCAGCGCGTGCTGCTGGACAGGGCCGACGCCGTCGTCACGGTCTCGGACACCACGGCCGGGCTCATCGCGGCGCACCGGCTCACGCGGCGCCCGGTCACGGTGGTGCCGAACGCCGCCGACCCGCTCCCGGACGCCCCCTCCTCCCCCGGGCGCCGGCTCGTCTACATGGGCTCGTTCATGCCCTACAAGAACGTCGACGTGCTGGTCCGGGCGGCCGCGGCGCTGCCCGACCACGAGCTGCACCTGATGAGCCGGGTCACCACCGCCGAGCGCGCGCGGCTGCAGGCCCTGGCGCCGGCGGCGCGGCTGGTGTTCCACGACGGCGCGTCGGACGAGGAGTACGCCGCGGCGCTGCGCGGGGCCACGGCGCTCGTGTCGGCCTCGCGCGACGAGGGCTTCGGCATCCCGCTCGTCGAGGCGATGGGCGTCGGCACGCCGGTGGTGGTGAGCGACATCCCGGTGTTCCGGGAGGTCGGCGCCGACGCGGGCGCCTACGTCGACCCGGACGACGTCGACGGCTTCGTGGCAGCGGTCCGCGCCCTCGACGACCCCGACGAGCACGCGCGCCGCTCGGCCGCCGCCCGCGCCCGGGCCGCGCACTACAGCTGGACCGCGAGCGCCCGCACCCTGCTCGACCTGCTGGAACGCACGGTGAAGGCCCGCAGCTAGGGGACCTCGCCGTCGTCGGGCAGCGGGTCGGCCGCGTCGGTCTGCTCGGGCAGCAGGGGCGCGAGCGCCAGCTCGACCGGCCGGGCGTCGGACGGGGCGGCCTGCACCGCGCGGACGCCGTCGCGCCCGCCGAGGGCCTCCAGCGTCGCCCGGTCCCCGCGCACGAGCAGCGCGGCGACGCACGGGCAGGCCGGGTCGGCCAGCGCCGCGGCCTCCGTGGCGGCGACGGCGGCGGGCCTCCCGGTGAGCCGCCCGGCCGCGGCCTCCGCGTCGGCGCGCGCCCGCTCCCGGGCCAGGTCGACGGTCCCGCCCAGCGGCTCGAACCGCAGCGCCGTCTGCACCCGGTCGAGCGGCACGCGGAGCACCGCGGTGACCGCCTGCGTCCCGTCGACGGCGGCCAGTGCGTCGGGCCCGGTCAGGCCGCGCCCGAACTGCACCAGCGCGTAGGCCTGCTCCCCCGGCGCGGGAAGCTCGGCGGGCAGGCTCGCGAGGTAGGCGTCGACGGCCTCACCGGCGTCGGGCCCCAGCCGCACGCTGCCCGGCGCCGGCCCGGGCTCGACCGGCGCGAACCGCGAGCCCGCGTACCAGGCCGTGAGCAGCACGACCACCGCGCAGACCGCGAGGACGACGACCTGGCGCCTCACTCGCGCAGCAGGTCCAGGGCGCGCGCGAGGTCGGCCGGGTAGGGGCTCACATAGGACACCCACCGCCCGTCGCCGGGGTGCTCGAAGCCGAGCTCGTGCGCGTGCAGCCACTGCCGCTCGAGCTTGAGGCGCTTGGCGAGCGAGGGGTCGGCGCCGTAGGCGAGGTCGCCGACGCACGGGTGGCGCAGCGCCGAGAGGTGCACGCGGATCTGGTGCGTCCGCCCCGTCTCCAGCCGCACGTCGAGCAGCGACGCGGCGCGGAACGCCTCGATCGTGTCGTAGTGCGTGACGCTGGGCTTGCCCCCGGCGACCACGGCGAACCGGTAGTCGTGCTTGGGGTGGCGGTCGATCGGGGCGTCGATCGTGCCGCTGCTCGGATCCGGGTGGCCCTGCGCGACGGCGTGGTAGCGCTTGCTGACCGTGCGCTCCTTGAACGCCCGCTTGAGCACCGTGTACGCGTGCTCGGAGGTGGCGACGACCATGACCCCGGTGGTGCCGACGTCGAGCCGGTGCACGATGCCCTGACGCTCCTCGGCGCCGGAGGTCGAGACGCGGTAGCCCAGCGCGGCGAGCCCGCCGACGACCGTGGGGCCGGTCCAGCCGGGGCTGGGATGCGCGGCGACGCCCACCGGCTTGTCCACCACGACGATGTCGTCGTCGGCGTGCAGCACGGTGAGGCCGTTCACGACCTCGGCGGGCGCGGCGATCGTCGACGGCGCCTCGGGCTCGGGGAGGCTGACCTCCAGCCAGGCCCCGGCGACGAGCCGGTCGGACTTGCCGGCGGCCCGGCCGTCGACCTCGACCCGCCCGTCCTCGGCCAGCGACGCGACGACCGTGCGGGAGAGCCCGAGCAGGCGCGCGAGGCCGGCGTCGACGCGCATCCCGTCCAGGCCGTCGGGGACGGGGAGGCTGCGGAGGTCACTCACCGGCGCTGCCCTCCTGCGACTCCTTCTGCGACTCCTTCTGGGCATCCTTCTTGGACGGCGTCCGCGTCCCGTCGAGCTCCCGGCCCAGCAGCGCCAGGATCACCAGCAGCGCGCCACCGCAGACGATCGACGAGTCGGCCAGGTTGAACACCGGGAAGACGCGGCCGTCGGGCGCGAACGGCGACACGAGGTCGACGACGTGGCCCTGCAGCGGCCCGGGGGCGCGGAAGATCCGGTCGGTGAGGTTGCCCAGCGCGCCGCCCAGGATGAGCCCGAGCGCGACCGCCCAGCCCGTGGACTGCAGCTTGCGCGACACCCGGATGATCACGACGACCACGCCGAGCGCGACGAGCGACAGCACCCACGTGTAACCCGTGGCCAGCGAGAACGCCGCGCCCGGGTTGCGCACGAGCTGCAGGTTGATCAGCCCGCCGAGCAGCTCGACCGGCTCCCGGCCCTCCAGCAGCGCCACGCCGACGACCTTGGTGGCGATGTCGGCGGCCAGGATCAGGACCGCGATGAGGGCGAGCAGCCGGACGCGGGGGACGGTGGAGGGGACACTCACGGCTCCAGTCTCCCCTACTGCGCCTTCCCGTCGCGCCAGCGGGCCAGCCGCCCGGAGGCGTCGACGGCGCGGATGCGCTCCTCGACCGCGGGCCGGACGCCCGAGGCGGCGACGACGAGCAGCTGGTCGCGCTCGCGCAGCCGCGTCTCGCCGTCGGGGGTGAAGGCGTGGTCGTCGCGGACGACGAGGCTGACGGTGGCCCCGCCCGGCAGCCGCAGCTCGCGCACGTAGACCCCGCGCAGGTGCGAGCCGACGGGCACGCGCACCTGGATCAGGTCGGCGCCGAGCTCGTCCAGGGGCGCGGCGTCGACCTCGATCTGCTGTGTGCCGACCGCCTGCGCCACCCCGAGCATCCGCGCGACGACCGGCAGCGTGGTGCCCTGCAGCAGCGTCAGCGCGACGACCAGCACGAACACGACGTCGACGAGGCGCTCCGCGCCGGGCGCGCCCTCCGTCAGCGCGATTAGGGCGAGCACGATCGGCACCGCGCCACGCAGCCCCGACCACGACAGGAAGGCCTGCTCGCGCCAGGGCACCCGGAACGGCGCGGCCGCCGCGATCACCGACAGCGGGCGCGCGGCCAGCAGCAGGACCAGGCCCGCGACCAGCGCCGGCCCGAGTGCGTCGACCAGCCGCCCCGGCGTGGCGTAGAGCCCGAGCAGCACGAACAGCCCGATCTGGGCGAGCCACCCGGTGCCCTCGGCGAACGACTGGACGCCGCCGCGGTGGGGCAGCTCGGCGTTGCCGAGCACGAGCGCGCAGACGTAGGTGGCGAGCAGGCCGGAGGCGTGCGCGAACTGGCCGGCGGAGTAGGCGAGCACGCAGACCGCGATCGCGGCGAGCGGGTAGAGGCCGGTGCTCGGCAGGGCGGCCCGGCGCAGCGCCCACGCCCCGCCGAGCCCGAGCAGCACCCCGATCGCGGCACCGGCGCCGAGCTCGTAGACGACGAGGACGGGCGTCAGCCAGGTGATCGGGTCGCCGGTGGCGAGCAGCAGGACGGCGAGCACGACCGGGGCGTCGTTCATGCCGGACTCGAGCTCCAGCGCCCCGGCCAGGCGTCGCGAGACCCCGACGCCGCGCAGCACGCTGAACACCGCCGCCGCGTCGGTCGAGGACAGCACCGCGCCCCAGAGGAACGCCGTGCGCCAATCCAGGTCGAGCAGGACGTGCAGCGACACCCCGACGACGCCGATGCTGACGATCACCGCCACCGTCGACAGGGCGACGCCGACGCCGAGCGAGGGCCGCACGGCGTCCCAGCGCGTGGTCAGACCGCCCTCGATGAGGATCAGCACGAGCGCGGCGAGGCCGATCGACTCCGTCAGCAGGGCGTCGGAGAACTCGATGCCGAGCACGGCCTCGCCCAGCAGCACCCCGATGCCGAGGTAGAGCAGCAGCGACGGCAGGCCCACGCGGACCGAGACCCGCACGGCGAGCACGCCGATGAGCACCACAGCGGCCGCGATGCCGAGAAGGATCTCCAGATCGGGCATGTCACCTCCGCTGGAGGCGACTCTAACGACCCCCGCGAGTCGGGCTCCCGTTGCGCACGAGTCGGGGCGTCATCGCGCGCGAGTCGGGCTCTGGTGGCGAGCGAGTCGGGCTCTCGGTGCGCGCCTGACCGCGGGGGGATCGGGGCATGATCACCGTCTCGGCACGTTCCGGGCCGGTTTCCGCAGGAGAACGCGCCCAGACGGTGATCATGGAGCCCGCGGTCGACCTCAGGGCCGCCAGACGAGGGTCGCGGCGAGACGGGGGCGGCGGTGGGGCAGGGCCGCCAGCGCGTCGACGACCTCGGGCTCGCGACCGGCGGGCAGGCACAGCCGCGCGGTCACCCAGGCCGGGTCCTGCTTCGGCGGCGAGGCCCGCTCCCAGCGCAGCACCCGCGGGTCGACGCCGAGCTCGCGCAGCACGGCGACGGCGTCGTCGGTGGTCGCGGGCGGCGGGCGGTGCAGGTCGTGGAACCGCACCCAGAGCGGATCGAGCCAGGCCATCGGGTGCTCGGCCAGCATCTCGACGACCACTCCGCGGCCCGCGGCCGCGGTGAGGGCGCGCAGGAAGGGCGGCAGGTCGACGACGTTGTGCAGCACGTGGTGGCTCAGCACGACGTCGGCCCTACCGGCGTCGGCGGCGGCGTCCGGCCAGCGGCCGCGGACCGTGCGGACCGGGATGCCGCGCGCCGCGGCCCCGGCGGCGAGGACCTCCAGCATGTCGACCTGCTGGTCGACCGCGGTGAGGTGCGTGACGGCCCCGGCCAGCGCCAGGCTGGCGGCCCCACCGCCCGCCCCGACGTCGAGGACGGTGCCGCCGGCGTCCAGCAGGTCGAGCGCGACGCTGCGGGACGGGGTGTCGAGCGGCACCTCGGGCGCCACGAAGTAGGAGGGGTCGTGCAGCCAGGGTGACGCGGGCGCCCGCGCCAGGATCTCGGGCGGGATCCCCCGACCCTCCTGCCGCCCCGCCCACCGCTCCGCAGCCGTCTCCCCGCCCGCACCCACATCCACGACACACACCCAACACGAAACCCCGCGAGTCGGGGTGTGACTGCGACCGAGTCGGGCTCTGGCTGCGAGCGAGTCGGGCACTGAGTGCGCGCGAGTCCGCCAACCACCCCGGCGAGTTCGCCGCCCGAGCCCCGGCGAGTGTGCCCTCCACGCCCGGCGAGTTGGCCATCCCCGTTCGTGAGCGGCGGGGTCAAGACGGACCGAGCAGCCTCTCCACCGCCGCCCGCACGACCACGTCGTCGCCCGCGACCTCCACGACCTTGTCCCGCCCCCGGAGCCCGCTCACGATCTCGACGTCGCCGCGCCGCACTCCCCACGCCGAGGCCAGGGCCGCGACGACGGCGGCATTCGCGGCCCCGTCGACGGCCCGGGCCCGCACCGACACCAGCAGCGCCCGCCCGCGCGGTCCTTCCCAAGACCCGCCGACGGAGTCCGCGCGCGCCCCGGGCCGTACCCGGACCGCCACCTTCATCCCGCCTCCGTTGCCGCCACCCGGAACCTGCCGCCCCCCGTCCACCGAGACCGCGAACTCGCCGAGCGGGGTAGGCAAACTCGCTGGGATCCGTCCGTCGCAGGTGCAGCCCGACTCGGTCGCAGCCACACCCCGACTCGCGGGGGTCGCCCGGCCCCTCCCGGGGCCCGGGCGGAGGGGTCAGGCGCGCGTCAGCTGCACCTTCAGCTGCACCGACCCGCCATCGGGGGCCGTGACCGCCCCCGTCAGCGTCGGCTCCGCCACCTCGCCGTACCCGGCCGAGGTGGCCAGCACCTCGCCCACCACGAACGCCTGGTGGGCGCGCACCGCGTCGAGGACCGGCTCCGGCGCGTCCAGGACCAGGTCGATCCGGTCGGACACGTCGAGTCCGGCGTCGCGGCGGGCCTGCTGGACCACCCGCACGACGTCGCGCGCGGTGCCCTCGGCCGCCAGCTCCGGGGTGACGGCGGTGTCGAGCACGACGAGCCCGGTGGACCCGGGCAGCGCCGCGGTCTCCCCCGCGTCGGCCGCCACGAGCTTCTCGGTGAACTCGCCGGGCAGCAGGGCGATGCCGCCCGCGGTGACCGTGCCGTCTGCCGACTGCTCCCACTCCCCCGCCTTCACCGCGCGGATGACCTTCTGCGTGTCGCCGCCCAGACGCGGCCCGCAGGCGCGGGCGTTGACCGCGATCTCGAAGCGGCCGTGCGCGGCGACGTCGGTGGTGAGCACGACGTCCTTGACGTTGACCTCGTCGCGCAGGATGTCGGAGAACGGCTCCATCGACGGCGCGTCGGGCGCGGCCACCGTGAGCGTCGCCAGCGGCAGCCGCACGCGCAGCCCGCGGGCCTTGCGCAGCGACAGCGCCGAGGACGCCACCTGGCGGACGCGGTCCATGGCCGTGACCAGGGCGTCATCGTGCGGCAGGTCGCCCGACGCCGGCCAGTCGGCGAGGTGCACCGAACGCCCGCCGGTCAGCCCCTGCCAGATCCGCTCGGTCGTGAGCGGCAGCAGCGGCGCCGCGAAGCGCGCGGTCACCTCGAGCACGGTGTGCAGCGTGTCGAGCGCGTCGGCGTCGCCGTCCCAGAACCGCTCGCGCGAGCGGCGCACGTACCAGTTCGTCAGCACCTCGGCGTGGTCGCGGACGTGCTCGCACGCGCCGGCGATGTCGTAGACGTCCAGCGCGGCGGTGACCCGGTCGACGAGCGCCGCCGTCTTGGCCAGCACGTACCGGTCCAGGACGTGCGTCGAGTCGGTCCGCGTGGTGCCGACGTGCTCACCCGCGTAGAGCGAGAGGAAGTACCACGTGTTCCACAGCGGCAGGATCGCCTGCCGGACGCCCTCGCGGATGCCCTGCTCGGTGACGACGAGGTTGCCGCCGCGCAGGATCGGCGAGGCCATGAGGAACCAGCGCATAGCGTCGGAGCCGTCGCGGTCGAACACCTCGTTGACGTCGGGGTAGTTCTTCAGCGACTTCGACATCTTCAGGCCGTCGTCGCCCAGCACGATCCCGTGCGCCACGCACGACCGGAACGACGGCCGGTCGAACAGCGCCGTGGCCAGCACGTGCAGCGTGTAGAACCAGCCGCGGGTCTGGCCGTTGTACTCGACGATGAAGTCGCCCGGGTAGTGGTGCTCGAACCAGTCGCGGTTCTCGAAGGGGTAGTGCACCTGCGCGAAGGGCATGGAGCCCGACTCGAACCAGCAGTCGAGCACCTCGGGGACGCGGCGCATGGTCGAGCGGCCCGTGGGGTCGTCCGGGTTGGGACGCGTCAGCTCGTCGACGTAGGGGCGGTGCAGGTCGGTCGGGCGGACGCCGAAGTCGCGCTCGATCTCGTCGAGCGAGCCGTAGACGTCGGTGCGCGGGTGGGCCGGGTCGTCGGACTCCCACACCGGGATCGGCGATCCCCAGTAGCGGTTGCGGGAGATCGACCAGTCGCGCGCCCCCTCCAGCCACTTGCCGAACTGCCCGTCCTTGACGTGCTCGGGCACCCAGGTGATCTGCTGGTTCAGCTCGACCATCCGGTCGCGGAACGCCGTGACCTGCACGAACCAGGAGTCGACGGCCCGCTGGATCAGCGGGTTGCCGCAGCGCCAGCAGTGCGGGTACGGATGGTCGTAGGTCTCGCGGCGCAGCAGCACCCCGTGGACGTGCGGGGCGCCGTCGCGCAGGTCGGTGATGATGTGCGGGTTGGCGTCGAAGACCTGCATGCCCTCGTACGGCGGCACGCGCGAGTCGAACTTCCCGGCGGTGTCGACGGGCACGACCGTCTCGATCCCCGCCGCGTCCGTGACGACCTTGTCCTCCTCACCGAAGGCCGGGGCGATGTGCACGATGCCCGTTCCGTCCTCGACGGTGACGTAGTCGGCGGCCAGGATGCGGTGCGCGTTCTCGTGACCGGCGAAGAAGTCGAACGGCGGCGTGTACGACAGCCCCAGGAGCTCGGTGCCGCGGAAGGTGCGCAGGACCTCGGGGGCCTCGCCCAGCTCGCGGGCGTAGGCGCCGACGCGGGCCGCGGCCATCACCCAGCGCTCACCGTCGGCAGCCAGCAGCACGTAGTCGACCTCGGGGTTGACCGCCATCGCCAGGTTGGACGGCAGCGTCCACGGGGTCGTCGTCCAGATCAGCGCGAGCGCCCCGTCCAGGTCGGACTCGGGCGCGGTGAGGCGCAGGCCGACCGTGACGGCGGGGTCCTGCCGGTCGCGGTAGACGTCGTCCATCTTGGTCTCGGTGGCCGAGAGCGGGGTGCCGTCGTGCCAGCAGTACCAGAGGACGCGGAAGCCGGAGTAGACCAGACCCTTGTCCCACAGGGTCTTGAAGGCCCACATGACGCTCTCCATGTAGTCCAGGTCGAGCGTCTTGTAATCGTTGTCGAAGTCGACCCAGCGGGCCTGGCGGGTGACGTAGTCCTGCCACTCGTCGGTGTAGCGCAGGACGGACTCGCGGCACGCCTCGTTGAACGCGGCGACGCCCATCTCGTCGATCTCGGTCTTGTCCTTGATCCCGAGCTGCTTCTCGGCCTCGACCTCGGCGGGCAGGCCGTGGGTGTCCCAGCCGAAGCGGCGCTCCACGTGCTTGCCGCGCATCGTCCGGTAGCGCGGGACGACGTCCTTGACGTAGCCGGTGAGCAAATGGCCGTAGTGCGGCAGGCCGTTGGCGAAGGGCGGGCCGTCGTAGAAGACGAACTCGTTGGCCCCGTTCTCCCCGGCGTCGCGGCCCTGGACGGACGCGACGAACGTGCCGTCCTTCGACCAGAAGTCGAGGACCTCGCGCTCCATCTCGGGGAACGACGGGTGGGCGGGGACGGTGGGGTACCCGGACATGGGTGGTGCTCCCTGACGTGTGGTCGCGTGACGGGTGTCGCCTGTGTCGCCGTGCGGCGCGGACTGCTGCCTGCACGGGGACGACGCGGACGCCGCGGTACCACCCCGCTTGCCGCGCACGGGGCGCGACCACTCGTGGTCGGCTGTGACGGGCCGTCCCGTCCGGTTCTACTCCGCTCGGCCGGGGCCGCGCGTTTCTTCCGGAGGCTCCCCGGTGATGGCCGGATCGGTGCCTGTGAGGTCCAGGGTAGCGCCGGAGCGCCACCCGGTATTCCCCGGGCGGGTACTAGCGGGCCGTGGCCGGGTGCCGCCCGGCCAGGGTGCGCCCCGGGGAGCACCAGCCGCAGGGGGTGAAGCCGAGCTCGACGGCCTCGCGCGCCGGCAGCGGGATCAGCGCCGCCGCGACCAGGCTGCGGCAGCCCGCGACGTGGTAGCGCGGCTGCTCGTCGATGACGATGACCTCGTCCTCGAGGCCCGCGACGAGCGCCGCGACGGCGGCGTCGGGCTGCTCCTCGGGGAGGTCGCCGTCGGCGGCGGGCGGCGAGGCGTCGTCGGCGCCGTTCGTTCCGACGGCCGACGAACCGGCAGCCGTGGACTCGGCAGCGGCGGCCCCGCCCGGGGTGGAGCCGGCGGAGGTGGAGGAAGGCGCGCCCGCGGCACCGGCGCCGAAGACGGCGGTGGCCTCGGCAGCCGAACTGCCGTTGCCCGCCGGACCGCCGTTGCCCGCCGCGCTGCTGCTGCCCGCCGTCGACGACCCGACGGGCTTCGACGGCGCGCTCTGCTGGACCGGACGCCCGGCCCCCGACGACGTGGCGCCGGCTCCGAAGCCCCCGTCGGCGGGACGGCCGGACTCGCGTGCGGCGCGCTCCTCCGACGGGCTGGAGAACAGCGAGTCGGGATCGGTGCCCGTGGCGGCGGCCGCGGGACCGGTGGTGCCGGGCGCGACGCCCGCGCCCGGGGCGTCGGCCCCGACCGCCGGGGCGGCGGTCGCCACCGTCTCCTCCGAGGAGGAGGAGGACGGAGAAGAGGAGTCCGACGACTTCTTGCCGAGCGACACGCGCTCGGCGGGCTCGTCGCCGTCGCGAGCGGAGGAGCCGTCGCGAGCGGAGGAGCCGTCGCGAGCGGAGGAGCCGTCGGAGGCGGAGCCTGAGACGGTGTCCCCGTCGGCCGCCGCAGCATCGGGAGCGGAGTCGGAGGACGAACGATCAGCGGCGCCCGTGGTGACACTGGGTGACGAAGAATCGCTCGATGGTGTGATCACCGAGGTAGCGCCGGACGGTCCGTCCGGAGAGCCGGACGGCTGGACGGCGGGGATCAGGACCGTCTGCTGGGCGTCCGCCTCGGGATCGAAGCGGGGATCGACGGCCCGGGTGGGCGCGTCGAGGGAGCCCGTGGACGGCCGGATCACCGGGATCACCTCGGTGACGGGCTCGATGTCACCCCGGGGTGCGGTGCCCGCGAGCGGGCGCGCCGGACCGGAGGACGTCGAGACGTCCTCGTGGTCCGCGGAGCCCGCGCCGGTGGCCGGCTCGTCCCCGGCCCGCACGGCCGACCTGCGCTGCAGCGTGTCGTAGAGCAGGACCAGGGCGGCCGCCACGCTCACGGCGACCGACACCCAGGCCCACATCACGCTGCTGGACAGGAACCCGACCAGCAGCAGGCCGAACGCGATCAGGACGAGGATCAGAACCAGCAGCAGCACTCTTCACTCCGGATGCGGCGGCGCGGTCGATCCGCCGCGCCGCCGTGTAGGTGTACGGGTGCGTCTGGGTCAGCTACCCGCGTCGGCGCGCTGACCGTACCCGGTGGCCGCGTAGCCACCGTCCCGCGTGTTCCGACCGTCGGTCGGCGCAGCGGAGCCACGACCCTCCAGGTCCCTGAGCTGGGACTCCAGGTAGGTCTTGAGGCGGGTGCGGTACTCGCGCTCGAAGGTGCGGAGCTCGTCGATCTTCTTCTCGAGCACCGTCTTCTCGCGGGTGATGCTGCCGATGATCTCGTTCTGCTTGCGCTCGGCGTCGCCCACCAGGGTCGCGGCCTTGTCGCGCGACTGGCGCTCGAGGGTCTCCGCCCTGGTCCGGGCGTCGTTCAGCATCGTCTCGGCCCGCGCACGGGCGTCGTTGACGAGGCCGTCGGACTTGGTGCGGGCCTCCGAGAGCAGCTGCTCGGACTTGGTCCGGGCGTCGCTGAGCATGGAGTCGGCCTCGGACTTGGCCTCGGCGGTGAGCCGCTCTGCCATCTCCTGGGCCATGGAGAGCACCTTCGCGACCTGCACGTGGTGGTCACCACCCGTGTCGTGCGGCGGCTCGGCCATCTGCGGAGGCGGCGCCGACATGGAGCGCTGGGGCTCCATGGGCGGACGCATCGGCGGCGGCTCCACCTGGCGCTGGATCTGCTGCGTCGGTGGGGACACCGGCGCAGCCATCGCGGCAGGCGGGCGCGACCGCGCCTCCTCCAGGTCGGCTTGCGCGTTCCCGAGTCGTTGTTCGAGCTCCGAGACCTGTTCGCGCAGGTCCTCGTTCTCCTCGATCAGTCGAGCCAACTCGGCCTCGACGAGGTCGAGGAACGCGTCGACCTCGTCCTCGTTGTACCCCCTCTTCCCGATAGGGGGTTTGCTGAACGCGACGTTGTGAACGTCGGCGGGTGTCAGCGGCATCGGATCACCTCATGCAGTCCTCGGCGGCGAAACCGGGTGACTGGGGCTCACTCCGGCTACGGCTGGGCAACGCTCATCAGTATGAACACGGCCAGCAGGAGAACCATAATCGACAGGTCCAGTCCCACGCCGCCGATCCGGACGACGGGAATCACTCTCCGCAACAACTTCACGGGGGGATCGGTCGCCGTGAAGATCAGCTCCAGCGCCACGGCACTGGGCCCGGCGGGCACCCACTGGCGCGCGAAACTGCGCACGAGCTCGGCCACGATGCGGCCGATGAGCAGCAGCCAGAAGAAGAACAGCACGTAGTAGAGGACGAACTGGATCGCGAGGGGCACGGCTCAATCCTGGCGGAAGATGCCGCGTTCTGCGAGCTTCCGGGCGTCGTCGGCGGAGACCTCGACGTCAGCGGGGGTGAGCAGGAACACCCGGTTCGTGACCTTGTCGATCGAGCCGCGCAGGGCGAACGCCAGACCGGCCGCGAAGTCGACGAGCCGCTTGGCGTCGGCGGCGTCCAGCTCGGTCAGGTTGATGATCACCGGCTGGCCGTCGCGGTAGTGCTCGCCGATCGTCCGCGCCTCCTTGTAGCTGCGCGGCTGCAGCGTGGTGATGCGTGACAGCACGGCCGCCCCGCGGTCCCGCTGCTCGGGCACGACCTGCGGGGACGGCGGCACGGACAGTCGCACGGGCTCCCGCGGGACCGAGTCGGGGTCGACGGCCAGGGCACCGCGCACGGCCCCCGCTCCGAGCCCTGAGACGCCCCGCACGGGCTCGCGCTCGGGGGCCGCCGCGCGCACGGGGCGGCGGTCCCACTCGCGCTCGGCGCGGACCGGTTCCGGGCGCGCCGGCGGCTCGTCCTCCTCGTAGGAGAAGCGGTCGTCCCAGCGCTCGTCGCCGTACTCACGACCCCGCCGGGGGGCGGCGTAGCGCTCCGTCGGCTCGTCGGCGTAGTCGGCCAGTTCCTCCGCGGGAACCATCCCGAAGTAGGCCTTGAGCCGGTACATCGCGCTCATCGGCGCTCCCCTCGTTGCCACTGCCCCCGACACACCGACCGTTGGTCGCAACGGCGGCGATCACGGCGAGGTTATCCGCCGTTCCCCCACAAGGGCCGTTCCGACACGCACCACGTCCGAACCGTGACCGATGGCGACCTCGAGGTCTCCGCTCATGCCGGCCGACAGGGTCCTGGCCTGCGGAAACGCGGATCTCAGCCGATCCGCGGCGGCCGCGGTCCCAGAAAAAGCACGCTCCGTGTCCATCCCGAGCGGAGCGACGGCCATCAGACCGTCCAACCGCAGCCCGGCGCACCCGGCGACGTGTTCGGCGAGCGGCAGGAGCCCGTCGAGGGCCACTCCCCCGCGGTCCGGGTCGCCGTCGACGCTGAACTGGAGCAGTACCGGCAGAGCGGCAGAACGGTCACCGGCGTCCTGCGCGCGCCGGACGGCCCCGTCGAGCGCGTCGGCCAGGCGCACCGAGTCCAGCGACTCCACGCGGTCGGCCCAGCGGACCGCCGCACGCGCCTTGTTCCGCTGCAACCCACCGACGAGGTGCCAGCGCGCACCCGGGTGCGTGGCGGCGACCTCCTCGACCTTCGCCCCCGCCTCCTGCACCCGGTTCTCGCCGAAGGCGGTGAGCCCGAGGTCCATCAGGACCGTCACGTCCGACGCCGGCACGGTCTTCGTGACGGCGAGCAGGGTCACCTCGTCGGGCGCCCGGCCGGCCGCGGCGCACGCGGCGTCGATCCGCGCGCGGACGGCGGCGAGGCGGGCGGCGAGGTCGGCGCGCCGGTCGTCGGGCGCGCTCACCGGGAGCCGTCCAGCCACGTGATGGCCGCCTGGCGCCCGGTGGGGGCGTCGCGGCGGTGGCTGAAGAGGTCGCGGGTCTCCATCGTGCAGCGCGGGTCGCCGCCGATGCGGGCGACGCCGAGCGCGGTGAGCTGGTGGTAGAGCCCGGCGCGCAGGTCCAGGCCGGGGGTGCCCCTGCGGGTGCGGACGGCGCTGCCCGGCAGCGCGGCGTCGACCTCGGCGGCCATCTGCCCGGGCACCTCGTAGCAGCCGCCGCAGACGGCGGGCCCGAGCAGCACCTCGACGTCGCCGGTGCGGGCGCCCAGCGCCACCATCGCCTCGACGACGGCGGGCAGCACCCCCGCGGCGGCGCCGACGCGCCCGGCGTGGGCGGCGCCGACGACCCCGGCGCGGGGGTCGGCGAGCAGCACCGGGACGCAGTCGGCGGCCAGCACGGCGATCCCGACGCCCGGCAGCGCGGTGACGACGGCGTCGGTGCCGGGGACGTCGGGCGCGCCGGTGGCCGGCACGGCGTCGACGGTCTCGACCCGCGTGCCGTGCACCTGCTCCAGGTAGACGACCGGCACCCCGAGCTCGCGGGAGACCCGCGCCCGGTTGGCCGCGACGGCGGCCGGGTCGTCGGCGACGCCGGTGGAGAGGTTGAAGCGGGCGAACCGTCCGGTCGACCGGCCGCCGGCGCGGGTCGTGACGACCCGCCGCACGCGGGGGCTCACGCGGATCCTCCGGGCCGCAATCCTCCGGCCCGCACACAGGTCGCGGGGCTCGCACACAGGTCCGAACCTGTGTGCGAGCCCGCGGGGGTGTGTGCCAGGGGTGCCGTTCCGGGCACCGTCAGCGCTTCATGAAGGGCGGCACGTCCACGTCGTCGTCGAGGTCGTCGTGGGGCGGCGGCCCGAACGACGACACCGGCCGCTGCTCCGCGACGGGCGGGGCCGGCGGCGGGGTGTGCTGCGGGGCGGGCGGCGGCGTGTAGACCGGCGGCTCGGGCGCGGGCTCGGTGACCGGGCGGGCCGACTCCGGGCGCCGCGGTTCCGGGAACCCGGACGGCGCCGGGGCGGGCGGCAGGGTGCCGGACTGGTGCGCATTCGCGAACCCGTTGCCGTTCGGGGAGCCGTTGCCGTTCGGGGAGCCGTGCGGCGCGGAGTTGCTCGGCGGCGCGACCGGCGACGGCGGGGTGCTGCCGTTGCCGGACTGCGCGGAGGACCCGGACGCGGGCGGCGCCGTGGTCCCGCTGACCCCCGACGCGATGACGTTCGTGCTGCGGCTGCCCGTGCCGTACGCGGCCGGGTCGAGCTTCTTGTGCGTCGGGCCGCCCGCCTCGAACCCGGCGGCGATGACCGTGACGCGGACCTCGTCGCCCAGCGAGTCGTCGATCACCGTGCCGAAGATGATGTTGGCCTCGGGGTGCGCGGCCTCCTGCACCAGCGAGGCGGCCTCGTTGATCTCGAACAGGCCGAGGTCGGAGCCGCCCGCGATGGAGAGCAGGACGCCCTGGGCCCCGTCCATCGAGGCCTCCAGCAGCGGTGAGTTGATCGCCTTGCCGGCCGCGGCGACGGCGCGGCCCTCCCCGCGGGAGGACCCGATGCCCATCAGCGCACTGCCGGCGCCGGACATGACCGACTTGACGTCGGCGAAGTCGAGGTTGATCAGGCCGGGGGTCGTGATC
Source organism: Pseudonocardia oceani (assembly GCF_019263585.2). Lineage (GTDB taxonomy): Bacteria > Actinomycetota > Actinomycetes > Mycobacteriales > Pseudonocardiaceae > Pseudonocardia > Pseudonocardia oceani. Next base: position 5,209,949 of record NZ_JADQDF010000001.1, on the reverse strand, counting down.
AGGTTCGTGATGCCCTGGACACCGGAGAGGAGCACCTCGTCGGCGGAGCGGAACGCGTCCATCAGCGAGACGCCCACGTCGCCGAGCTGCAGCAGGCGGTCGTTGGGGATCACGATGAGCGTGTCGCACTCGTTGCGCATCGACTGGATCCCCTCCTCCGCCTGGCCCGCGCGGCGGCGGCCCTCGAAGGTGAAGGGCCGGGTGACGACGCCGATCGTCAGCGCGCCGAGCTTGCGCGCGATCGAGGCGACGACGGGCGCGCCACCGGTGCCGGTGCCGCCGCCCTCCCCCGCGGTCACGAAGACCATGTCGGCCCCCTTGAGGACCTCCTCGATCTCCTCGCGGTGGTCCTCGGCCGCCTTGCGGCCCACCTCGGGGTTGGCGCCCGCGCCGAGTCCGCGGGTCAGCTCCCGGCCGATGTCGAGCTTGACGTCGGCGTCGGACATGAGCAGGGCCTGCGCGTCGGTGTTCACCGCGATGAACTCGACGCCCTTGAGGCCGACCTCGATCATGCGGTTGACGGCGTTGACCCCGCCGCCACCGATGCCGACGACCTTGATCACGGCCAGGTAGTTGTGCGGGGGCGTCATGCGCGGTCCCTTCCTACAAGTGGGGCCGGGGGAGGTTCCTGATCCGACGGGTCGAACGCTAGGTCGCGTACCCCCGCCCGGTCCAGCAGGCGCGCCGCACGGCAGCAACCCCCCGACCGGGTCTATCTCCCCGTGGTCAGGAGCGCACGGTGGGTAGCGCCGGGCTGGCCACGTCGTACACGCGGCCCGGCTGAGTGAGCAGCGGGACCAGGACGCCGGCCTTGCGGGCCGACTCCTCGGCCGGTCCCCACCGCACCCGGCGGTCGTCGGTGAGGCCGAGGGTGACCTGCGGCACGCCCCCGCCGACGGAGACGTCGACGGTGAGGACCTGCGCGCGGACGTCCTCGGGCAGCGCGGCGAGGACGTCGAGCGCGGCGCGGGTGGAGGGATCGTCCGGGCCGACGGCGCCGAACGTCAGCTGCGGCAGCCCGGGCGGCACCGGTGCGGGGTAGACGACCCCGGCGGCGTCGACGGGGCGGGGGCCCTGCGGCGTCTGCGCCACGGCGACGGCGGTGCGCTCGGTGATCGCGATGCTGACGGTGTGCGGCCAGCTCCGGCCGACCTCGACCGACCCGATCCCGGGCAGCTGCGCGACGCGCTCGGCGATCCCCGCCGTGTCGACGCCCGCGAGCGGCTGCCCCGGCAGCACCGCGGCGGCGGCGAGCACCTCGTCCTGCGGCACGTCGAGCGCGCCGGTGACCTCGATCGACTCGACGTCGAGCAGGCCCAGGTCGTAGACGAGCAGGCGGACGCCGACGGCCAGCCCCGCGAGCAGCAGGAGCACGGCGACGAGCAGCGCGACGCGGCGGCGCCTGCGGTGCACCGGCGACGGCTCGGGGCGCGGCGGGCGCGGGCCGTCGGCCGGAGGGCGGGCCCGGGTGGCCGCGGCCCGTGGGCGGGTGCCGTCGGCGGGGGGACGACCCGGGCGTCCGGTGCTCCGGGCCCGCTGCTCCCGCCTCCCCGGCTCGGCGTCCGCCCCGGAACCGGACGACGGGGCCCGCGTCCGGCCGGTCGGTCTCTCTCCCCCGCCCGCCGCGCCGCGCCGCGCCACGGCCTCGCCGACGGTCTCCCGCCGCCGCGCCGGGCCCTCGGACGGGGTGCGGCCCGGGCTCACGGACGGCGCTCGAGCTCGAGCAGGACCTCCGGCCCGAGGACGGTGACGTCGCCCGCGCCCATCGTGATCACCAGGTCGCCGGGGCGGGCGATCCCCGCGACGACGCCCGGCACGTCCGACCAGCCCGGCACGAAGTGCACGTGCCCGGCCGGCAGCGGTACGGCGTCGGCGACGAGCGCCCCGGTGACGCCGGGCTCGGGGTCCTCGCGGGCGCCGAACACGTCGAGCACGACGACCTCGTCGGCCAGGGCCAGCGCGCGGCCGAACTCGGCGGCGAACTCGCGGGTGCGGGAGTACAGGTGCGGCTGGAAGGCGACGACGACCCGCCCGGTGCCGGCCACGACGTCCCGGGCCGCCCGCAGCTGAGCCGCGACCTTGCTCGGGTGGTGGGCGTAGTCGTCGTACACGGCGACGCCGTCGGCGCGGCCCTTGAACTCGAAGCGGCGGCGCACGCCGTCGAAGGCGGCGAGGCCCTCGAGCAGGACGTCCGCCGGTGCCCCCAGCTCGACGCCCGCGAGCAGCGCGCCCAGCGCGTTGAGCGCCATGTGCTCGCCGGGCACGCCCAGGCGCAGCCGGTGCTCGGTGCCGGCCAGGCGCAGCACGATCCGGGCGCCCGCGCCGTCGGGCCGGAACTCGACCAGCTCGGCGTCGACGGCGCCGTGGCCGTAGCGGCGGACCCGGATCCCGCGCGACTCCGCGAGCCGGGCCAGGTCGGCCGCTCCGGGGTCGTCGGCGCAGGCCACGAGAGTGCCGCCGGGGGTGATGCGAGCCAGGAACTCGCCGAACGCGTCGACGTAGGCCTGCGGGGTGCCGTAGTGGTCGAGGTGGTCGGCCTCGACGTTGGTGACGACCGCGACGGTCGGGCCGAACGCCAGGAACGAGGCGTCGCTCTCGTCGGCCTCGGCCACGAACACGTCGCCGGTGCCCTCGTGCGCACCCGACCCCGACGACGCCAGGTCGCCGCCGATCGCGAACGACGGGTCGAGCCCGGCGTGCTGCAGCGCGACCGTGAGCATCGAGGTGGTGGAGGTCTTGCCGGCCGTGCCGGTGACGCACGCGAGCAGGCGCCCGGTGGTCAGCGCGGCGAGGGCCTGGGCGCGGTGCGCGACCTCCAGGCCGCGCTCGCGGGCCGCGGCGAGCTCGGGGTTGGTCTCCCAGATGGCCGAGGACACCACGACGGTGGCCGGGGCCTGCGGGAGGTGCGCCGGGTCGTGCCCGACCTCGACGCGCGCGCCCAGCGCCCGCAGGGCCAGCACGATGCGCGAGTCCTTGGCGTCGGACCCGGAGACCACGGCGCCGCGTGCCAGCAGGATACGGGCGATGCCGCTCATCCCGGCGCCGCCGATGCCGATGAGGTGGACCCGCTCGCGCAGGACCACGGGCTCGGTGGGAGTCATGCTCGCGCCACCTCCAGGACGACCCGGGCGAGCCGCTCGTCGGCGTCGGCGTGGCCCGAGGCGCGCGCCGCCGCCCCCATCGCGGCCAGCCGGGCGGGGTCGGTGAGCAGCGGGAGCAGCTCGGTCAGGACGCGGTCGCCGGTGAGCTCGTCGTCGGCGACGAGGACGCCTCCCCCGGCCGCGACGACCGGGCCCGCGTTGAGCGCCTGCTCCCCGTTGCCGTGCGGGAGCGGTACGTAGACCGCCGGGAGGCCGACGGCCGACACCTCGGCCACCGTCATCGCCCCGGCGCGCCCGAGGACGGCGTCGGCGGCGGCGTAGGCGAGGTGCATGTCGTCGATGTAGGGCAGCGGGACGTACCCCGGGGCCGCCGGGGCCGCGGTGCCGCCGCGGCCGTGGGCGTGCAGGACCGACACCCGGGCGTCGAGCAGGCCGGGCAGGGCCGCGGCGACGGCGGTGTTGAGCGTCCGCGCGCCCTGCGAGCCGCCGAAGACGAGCAGCACGGGGCCGTCGGCGGGCAGCCCGTACTTCCGCCGGGCCTCGGCCCGCAGGCCCGCGCGGTCGAGCTGGGTGACGGCGCGGCGCAGCGGGATCCCGAGCACCTGCGCACCGGGCAGCCCCGACCCCGGGACGGCCGCGACGACCCGCGCCGCGAACCGGGCGCCGACCTTGTTGGCCAGCCCGGCGCGGGCGTTGGCCTCGTGCACGACGATCGGCACGCGGCCGCGGGCGCCGAGGTAGGCGGGCAGGGCGACGTAGCCGCCGAAGCCGACCACGACGTCGGCGTCGACCTCGGCCAGCACCTGCCGCACCCGCTTCACCGCAGCCCGGACGCGGCCGGGCAGCCGGAACAGGTCGGCACTCGGCCTGCGCGGCAGCGGTACCGGCGGGATCAGCTCCAGCGGGTAGCCGCGGGCCGGGACGAGCGTGGTGTCCAGGCCGCGCTCCGTGCCCAGCGCGGTGACCCGGGCGTCGGGGGCGAGCCGGCGCACGGCGTCGGCCAGGGCCAGTGCGGGCTCGATGTGCCCGGCGCTCCCCCCACCCGCCACGACGACCGACAGCGGACTCATCGGACCCTGGCCGACGCGCGGGTGACCGGTGCCCGGTAGGGCTCCGGCGGGGACAGCAGCAGCATCCGGGCGACGCGGCCCTGGCCCGGGCGGCGGAGGACGGCGACCGCCTCCGGCTCGTGGCGGGCGGCGTTGGCGAGGACGCCGAACACGAACATGGTGACCACGAGCGAGGTGCCTCCGGACGAGATCAGCGGGAGCTGCAGCCCGGTCACCGGCAGCAGCCCCACGACGTAACCGATGTTGATGGCGGCCTGCGCGACCAGCCAGGTCGTCGACGTGGCGACGACGATGCGCAGCCACGGGTCGGTGGTGCGCGAGGCGATCCGGAACCCGGTGTAGGCCAGTGTGGCGAACAGCGCGAGCACCGAGAACGCCCCGACGAAGCCCAGCTCCTCGCCGATGATCGCGAAGATGAAGTCGTTGTGGGCGTTGGGCAGGTAGCTCCACTTGGCGCGGCCCTGGCCCAGCCCGACACCGAACAGCCCGCCGTCGGCCAGCGAGTACAGCGCCTGGCGGGCCTGGAAGCCCGCGGCCTGGGTGTCGCTGCTGTCGAGGAACGAGGTGATCCGGGCGAGCCGGTAGGGCGCGGCGATGCCGAGCACGAGCGCACCGCCCGCGGCCCCGGCGAGCAGCACCCCCATCAGGCGCAGCGGGGCACCGGCGAAGAACAGCAGGGCGACGAGCACGACGCCGAGCGTGATCGTCATGCCCAGGTCGGGCTGCAGGACGAGCAGCAGGCACAGCAGCAGCGCCACCGGCACGACCGGCGAGAGCGCGTACTTCCAGCGGTGCATGACGGCGCGCCGGGCGACGAGCACGTGTGCGCCCCACAGCGTCAGCGCGACCTTGACGGCCTCGGACGGCTGGATCGTGAACGAGCTGCCGATCGCGATCCACGCCTTCGAGCCGCTGCGCTCGGTGCCGAACACCAGCACCGCGACGAGCGCGACGACGCCGATCACGAGCGACGCGGGCGCCAGCGCGCGCAGCCGGCGCGGGGAGATCCGCAGGCCCAGCCAGAACAGCGCGACGCCGGGGACGCAGAACAGCAGCTGGCGGTAGAACACGTCGTAGGACGAGCCGTCGCTGACGAGCGACTCCACCGACGACGCCGACAGCACCATGACCAGCCCGAACAGCGTGAGCAGGCCGAAGACGCCGAGCACGAGGTGCAGCGAGGTGAGCGGGCGGGCGAGCCACTGGCCCAGCGCGGTGCCGGCGCGGCCGACGGCCTGGCGCACCGCTCCCGGCCGCGCGGCCGGCGTGCGGGGGGTGCGCGTGCTCACGCGCGGACCCCGCCGGACCGGGCCGGGTCGGCCAGCGCCGCGACGGCGTCGGCGAACGCCTGACCGCGGGCGGCGTAGTCGCGGAACTGGTCCATCGACGCGGCCGCGGGCGCCAGCAGGACGACGTCCCCGGGCTCGGCGAGAGCGGCGGCGCGGCGCACGGCGGACGGCATGGGCCCATCGTCGCCCGCGACGACCTCGCTCACGGGGACCTCGGGCGCGTGTCGCGCGAGCGCCGCGACGATCTCCGAGCGGTCGGCCCCGATCACCACGGCGCCGCGCAGGCGGCTCGCGTGGCGGGCGACGAGGTCGTCGACCGACGCCCCCTTCAGCAGCCCACCGGCGATCCAGACGACCCGCCCGGCGGTGACGGCGGCCAGCGAGGCCGCGGCGGCGTGCGGGTTGGTGGCCTTGGAGTCGTCGACGTAGGTGACGCCGTCGACGACCCCGACGCGCTCGGCGCGGTGGCGCCCGGGGCGGAACCCGGCGAGCCCGGCCCGCACCGCCTCGGGGCCGACGCCGTGGGCGCGGGCCAGCGCGGCGGCGGCCAGGGCGTCGGTGACACCGGGCGGGCCGCCGGGCTCGACGTCCGAGGCCGGGAGCAGGGCCACGCCGTCGCCGAAGGACCGGTCCACCAGCGTCCCGTCGACGACGCCGAGCTGTCCGGGCGCCGGCTCGGACAGCGTCACGCCGACCCGCACCGGCGCGGGCGCGGCGGCCAGCAGGCCGGCGGCGCGGGCGTCGTCGACCCCGGCGACCGCGACGGCGCCGAGCAGCGCCCGCGCCTTCGCGGCGGCGTAGGCGTCCATCGAGCCGTGCCAGTCGAGGTGGTCCTCGGCGACGTTGAGCACGCAGCCGGCCGCCGGGACGATCGAGGGCGACCAGTGCAACTGGAAGCTCGACAGCTCCACGGCGAGCACCCGGTGCCCCGCGCGGACGGCGTCGACGGCCGGGTAGCCGATGTTCCCGCAGGCCACGGCGTCGAGCCCGGCCGCGCGCAGCACCGCCTCCAGCATCCCGGTGGTCGTCGTCTTGCCGTTGGTGCCGGTGACCACCAGCCAGGCGGGCGGCTCGGGGCGGGCCGCGCCGAGCCACCAGGCCAGCTCGGTCTCCCCCACGACGGGCACGCCCAGGCCCGTGACCGGGTGGTCGGGACGCCGCCCGGGACCGGTGACGACGAGCGCGGTGCCCTCGGGCAGCGCGTCCTCCGCCCCCGCGACGGCGCCGTCGGGCAGGTCGGTGAGCCGCTCGGGCACGGCGTCGGTGACGGTGACGCGCGCGCCCAGCTCCAGCAGCGCGCGGGCGGCGGCCAGCCCGGAGATCCCGGCCCCCGCGACGACGACGGGCGCGCCGCGCAGGTCTCCCAGGTCCACCCGCCCGGCCCGCATCAGGCCCCCGCGCTCGCCGTCAGCCACTCGCTGTAGAACAGCCCCAGCCCCAGCGCCGCGCACATCGCCGCGAGCAGCCAGAACCGGATGATGACCGTGGTCTCGGCCCAGCCCGCGAGCTCGAAGTGGTGGTGGAACGGGGCCATCCGGAACAGCCGCCGCCGCGTCGTGCGGAACACGACGATCTGCAGGGCCACCGACAGCGCCTCGACCACGAACACGCCGCCGATGACGACGAGCAGCAGCTCCGTGCGCGTCACCATCGACAGCCCGGCGATCAGCCCGCCCAGCGCCAGCGAACCCGTGTCGCCCATGAAGATGCGGGCGGGGGCGGCGTTCCACCAGAGGAACCCGATGCAGGCGCCCATCGCGGCGGCGGCGACGAGGCCGACGTCGAGGGGGTCGCGCACCTGGTAGCAGCCGGCGGCCGCGTCGATCGCGCACGCGTTGCGGAACTGCCAGAACGCGATGATCACGTAGGTGGCGAGCACCATCGCCGAGGTGCCGGCGGCGAGGCCGTCGAGGCCGTCGGTGAGGTTCACCGCGTTCGACCACGCCGCGATCACGAGGTAGCCGAACAGCACGAAGCCGATCGCGCCGAAGCTGAGCACGGTGATGTCGCGCACGAACGACAGGCTCGTCGACGCCGGCGTCAGGCCGTCGCTGTTGGCGAAGCGGACGGCCAGCACCCCGAACACGACGGCCGTGACGAACTGGCCGACGAGCTTGGAGGTCTTGTTCAGCCCGAGGTTGCGCTTGCGGCGCAGCTTGAGGAAGTCGTCGAGGAAGCCGACGGCGCCCAGCGCGGTGGTCAGGAACAGCACGAGCAGCGCCGAGAGCGTGATCGGCTCGCTGGTGAACAGGTGCGAGAGCAGGTAGCCCAGCCAGATCGCGATGAGGATCGCGACGCCGCCCATCGTCGGCGTGCCGCGCTTGGCCTGGTGACTCGAGGGCCCCTCGGCCCGGATCTCCTGCCCGAACCCCTGCCGCGCGAAGAAGCGGATCAGGTAGGGCGTGAGCAGGATGGACACCGCGAGCGCCACACCCGCGGCGATGAAGACGCCTCTCACCGTGCTCCCTCCAGCCGCGACGGGTCGACCAGCGCGGCCGCGAGGCGTTCCAGGCCCGCCGCCCGGGACGCCTTGACGAGCACGGCGTCGCCCGGGCGGAGCTCGGCGTGCAGCAGGGCCAGAGCGGTGTCGACGTCGGGCACCTCGCGGGCGGCCCCGTACTCCGGCGCGCCCACGGCCACGATCTCGTCGACGCCCAGCTCGCGCGCCACGGCCGCGACCTGCGCGTGCGCCTCGTCGGACCCCTCGCCGAGCTCGCCGATCCGCCCGAGCACCGCCCACGTCCGGCGGCCCGCGCCGATCGAGGCCAGCGCCGAGAGCGCGGCGCGCATCGACTCCGGGTTGGCGTTGTAGGCGTCGTTGACGACGGTGACGCCGTCGGGGCGCTCGGTGAGCTCCATCCGCCAGCGCGACGCCGGCTCGGCCAGGGTCAGCGCGTGCGCGACGCCCTCGGGGGTGCCGCCCAGCTCCAGCGCGACGGCCGCGGCCGACAGCGCGTTGGCGACGTGGTGCTCGCCGACCAGGCGCAGCGCGACCGGCGCCGAGCCGCCCGGGGCGACGAGGGTGAACCGCGCCCGCCCGGCGTCGACGTGGACGTCCTCGGCCCGCACGTGCGCGTTGGGGTGGCGCCCGGTGAGCACGACGCGCGCGGCGGTGCGGATGCCCATCGCGGCGACGGCGGGGTCGTCGGCGTTGAGCACGGCCACCCCGTCGGCGGGCAGGGCCTCGACCAGCTCGCCCTTGGCCTGCGCGATCGCCGCGGGCGAGCCGAACTCGCCCAGGTGCGCGCTGCCCACGTTGAGCACGACGCCGATCCGCGGCGGCACGGCCGCGGCCAGCGCGGCGATGTGCCCGGCGCCGCGGGCGGAGAACTCCAGCACCAGGTGCCGGGTGCCCGCGCCCGCACGCAGGGCGGTCCAGGGCAGGCCGAGCTCGTTGTTGAACGACCCGGGCGGCGCGACGGTCTCCCCCAGCGGCGCCAGCACGGCGGCGAGGAGGTCCTTGGTCGAGGTCTTGCCCGAGCTGCCGGTGACGCCGACGACCGTGCAGCCCGGCAGCGCCGCCACGGAGGCACCGGCGAGGCGGGCCAGCGCGGCGAGGACGGCGGCGCCGTGGCCGTCGGGGTCGGTGGCGGCCAGGTAGCCGTCGGTCGCGCGGTCGGGCACCGGCGGGGCGATCACCGCGGGGGCGTCGACCTCGCGCCCGGCGAGCACGCCCACCGCGCCCGCGGCCAGCGCCGCGCCCGCGTAGTCGTGCCCGTCGACGCGCTCGCCCGGCAGGGCCACGAACAGCCCGCCCGCGGCCAGCGTGCGGGTGTCGAACTCCACCGCGGTGACGACCTCGTCGCCTCCTGCCCGGTGCAGGCGCCCGCCGGTGACGGCCGCGACCTCGGTCAGCGTGATCGGCAGCATCAGCGCACCCCGGCCGCGGACAGCGCGGAGGCGAGCTCGGCGGCGTCGTCGAAGGGGTGCTTGACGCCGTGGATCTCCTGGCCGACCTCGTGCCCCTTGCCCGCGACGACCACGGCGTCACCGGGCCGCGCGGCGGCCACCGCGGCGGCGATGGCGGCGCGCCGGTCGCCGATCTCGACGACCTCCCCGCGGCCGGACTCGGCGAGCGCCCCGGCCAGCATCGCGGCGCGGATCTCGGCCGGGTCCTCGGTGCGCGGGTTGTCGTCGGTGACGACGAGCAGTGCGGAGCGGGCCGCGGCGGCCGACCCCATCAGCGGGCGCTTGCCGCGGTCGCGGTCGCCCCCGCAGCCCAGGACCGTGATGAGCCGGCCCTGCACCTCGTCGCGCAGGGCGTCGAGCAGGGCGGCGACGGCGGCGGGCTTGTGGGCGTAGTCGACGACGGCGAGGAACGGCTGCCCGGCGTCGACCCGCTGCATCCGGCCCGGCACCGCCACCTCGGCCAGCCCGGCCGCCGCGACCTCGACCGGCACCCCGGCCGCGTCCAGGCAGGCCAGCGCGACCAGCGCGTTCGCCACGTTGAACGCCCCGGGCAGCAGCAGCCGCGCGGGCACGGGCCGGCCGTGCGGGGTGAGGACGGTGAAGGTCTGCGAGCCGTCCTGGCCGGTCACGGCGTCGACCGCGCGCCAGTCGGCGGGTGCCCCGGCGCTGCTGACCGTGACCACGCCCGGCGTGCGGGCCGCGAGCCGGCGCCCCCAGCCGTCGTCGACGCACACGACCGCGTGCTGCGCCCAGTTGTCGAACAGCGTGGCCTTGGCCTCGAAGTACTCCTCCATGTCGCGGTGGAAGTCGAGGTGGTCCTGCGAGAGGTTGGTGAAGGCGCCGACGGTGAACCGCGTGCCGCCGACCCGCCCGAGCGCGAGGGCGTGGCTCGACACCTCCATCGCCACGTCGGTGACGCCGGCCTGCACCATCTGCGCGAACAGCGCCTGCAGGTCGGGCGCCTCGGGCGTGGTGAACCCGCTGGGCAGGCGCTGCGCGCCGATCCGGGTGCCGATCGTGCCGATCAGGCCCGTCGGGCGGCCGGCGGCGGCCAGCCCGGTCTCGACGAGGTGCGTCACCGTGGTCTTGCCGCTGGTGCCGGTGACGCCCAGGACCGACAGCACCGCCGTCGGGTCGCCGTAGACCAGCGAGGACGCGGAGCCCAGGACGTCGCGGGGGCGGGGGTGGACGAGCACCGGCACGCCGGCCAGCGCGGGCCGCGCCGCACCCTCGGGGTCGGTGAGGACGGCGACGGCACCGGCGGTCAGCGCCGCCCCGGCGAAGTCGGCGCCGTGGGCGCGGGAGCCGGGCAGGGCGGCGAACAGGTCGCCCGGGCGGACGTCGGAGGCCCGCAGCGTCGCGCCGGTGACGGCGACGCCGGGGGCGGGCGGCGCCACCCCGATCCGCGCCGCGACCGCGCGCAGGTCCACCGGCGGCAGAGCCCGTGGTCGGGTCGGCGCCTCGGGGGACGCGCTCGGGTACGACACGTCGGGGAGGCTACCGGCGGGCGTGATCGCGCCCGCCCGCGCACCGGGGCGCGTCGGCGCGGGCCGGGGCCGCCCACCGCAGCAGCCCCACCGGTGGTCGCGGGCGTGCCGGCCGTCCCGGCCACCGGGTCCGCCGGCCGACCGGTGATCGACCACGACCCCCGCCCGGTCGACCGGCGAGGGCCGGTCGGGCGGGGTCGGGGACGGGGACGGGGCGTGCCGCACGTCCGGCCCGGTCACCGCCCCCGCCCCGCCGACCGCCGATGGCCGTTTCGTCCCACTGGGGGTTGCCGCACACCTCCCCGCCACCCGAACAGTCCCCGCCTCCCGCGCGGGCGAGGGTGTGGGGGCTGCGCACCGTTCGGCGAAGTGCGCACGTGGCGGCGCGGGAGCCGGAAACGCGCGCGGGAACAGGGTCAGGGGGCCACGAGGGTCTGGACGGGAGCCGGGTCCGCGCTCACCGGCAGTCCCTCGCGCTGGGCGAGGTAGCTGGCGATGTCGTGGAACAGCGGGGCGGCGCTGGAGCCGCCGGCCGGGGCGTCGAGCATGATCGCGATGACGTACCGGGGGTCCTGCGCCGGGATCATGCCGGCGAAGGTGATCCAGTACGACGAGCGCGAGTAGCAGGCGCAGTCCGGGTCGACCTGCTGCGCGGTGCCGGTCTTGCCCGCCACCTGGTAGCCCGGCACGGCGGCCTGCGGGCCGGTGCCGCGCTGCCCGCGGGCGTCCTGCGTGACGGCCGTGAGCATGGTCCGCACCTGCGCCGCGGTCTCCGGGGAGACCACCCGCACCTCCTCCGCCGCGGGCGTCGGGGTGCGCAGGCCGTCGGGCCCGACGGTGCCGGAGACGATCCGCGGCGGGATCCGCACGCCGTCGTTGGCGATCGCCTGGTACATGCCGGCCATCTGCAGCACCGTCATCGACAGGCCCTGACCGATGGGCAGGTTGCCGAACGTCGAGCCCGACCACGCCTCGCGCGCCGGCACCGACCCGGCGCTCTCGCCGGGCAGCCCGACCTCGGTGCGCGAGCCGATGCCGAACGCCGCCAGCATCGCGGCGAAGCGGTCCTCGCCGACCCGCTGCGCGGTCATGATCGTGCCGACGTTCGACGACTTCGCGAGCACCCCGGTGAGCGTGTAGTTCTCGACGCCGTGCACCCAGGCGTCGCTGATCGTGCGGTCGGCCACCTGGATGCTGCCCGGGACGGCGAGCACCTCGTCGGGGGTGGCGAGGCCGTACTCCAGCGCTGCGGCCATCGTCACGACCTTGTTGACCGACCCGGGCTCGAACGGACTGGTCACGGCCGGGTTGCCGCCCCCGCTGCCGGTGGAGCGGTCGGCGTCGCCGCCGTTGGCCAGCGCGAGCACCTGACCGCTGGCGACGTCGAGGACGACGGCGGAGGACGACTCCCCCGCGCCGGTGCGCTCCACCTCGTCGGCCAGCGCGCGCTGCACGGTGAACTGCAGGTCGGAGTCGATCGTGAGCTGCAGGTCCGACCCCGGGACGACCGGGCGCTCGAACTGCGTGCTGCCCGGGATCTCCGCGGCGCTCTCCTCCGCCTGTCCGACGACCCGCAGCCCGGGCGAGCCGGCCAGCAGGTTGTCCTGCGAGTTCTCCAGCCCCTCACGACCGGTGATCCGCTCCTCGCCCGCGTCCCAGCGGGAGAACCCGACGATGCTCGACGCCAGCGAACCGCCCGGGTACTCGCGCTTCTCGCGGTACTCCTCGGCGATCAGCGGGAACCGCTCGCGCAGGTCGCGGGCCACGTCGGGGTCGACGTACTCGGCGAGTACGACGTAGCCGCGGTCGGTGCCGAGCTTGTCGACGAGCTCCTGGCGGTCCTGCCCCGTCGACGCGGCGACGGCCGTGGCCATCTCCTGGATCGTCGCGGCGGTGGCGTCGCCCAGGGTGCGGGCGATGATGCGCGGGTTCGCGACCAGGGCCCGGGCCTCGACGCTGAACGCCAGCGGCGTGCCGGCGCGGTCGAGGATCGAACCGCGCGCGGCCGGCACCTCGAGCTCGACGGTGCGCTGCCGCTCGGCCGCCGCCTTGAGCTCGGAGGCCTGCACCGTCTGCACGGTGACGAGCTTGAGCGTGGCGAGGCCGAGCGCGACGACCAGCACGATGCGGCCGATCTTGAACCGGGCGTTGTGGTCGCGGGTGCGGGGCGACGGACGGCGCGGCGGTGCCTTGCGGCCGACGGGCGACGTGCGGGCCGCTCCGCCCGGCCGGGTCCGGGGCGGGGCGGTGGGCATCAGCCCGTGGCCGCGGCGGGGTCGACGGGAGTGGCGGCGGGGTCGGCCGCCGGCTCGGCGGCGGCCGCGGGACCGGCGGCCGGCGGCACCGCGGGCTCGGCCGCGGCCGGAGCGACCCCGGCGGCGAGTTCGGGGTCGACGACGGCACCCGCGTTCGGGTCGGCCGCGTTCGGGTCGGCCGCGTTCGGGTCGGCGGCGGCCGGGTCAGCGGTCGCGTTCGGGTCGACGGCGGCGTTCGGGTCGACGGCGGCGTTCGGGTCGACGGCGGCGGCGGGATCGACCGGCGCGTTCGGGTCCACCGGCGCGTTCGGGTCCACCGGCGCGTTCGGGTCCACCGGAGCCGGCGCGACGACGGCCGGGGCCGGCGGCGCGGGCGGGGCGGGCGCGCGGGCGGCCGAGGGCTCGCCGACGACCGTGACGCTCCCGTCCTCCCCCACCACGAGCCGGGCCGGGTCCTGCACCGGCACCATGCCCATCTCCGTGGCGCGGCGGGCGACCTCGGGGGCCGACGCCGCCACCGCGACCTCGCGCCGCAGGCGCTCCACCTGCTCCGAGAGCGATCCGGCCTCGTCGCGCGCGGCCTGCAGCCGGTAGGAGTCGGCGGCCGCGGCCGTGGAGAGCCAGAGCGTCATGACCAGACCGACGCCCAGCAGCACCATCACGAACAGCACGAACTGCGCCCGGCGCGTCGACGGCCCGCTGCGCGCGGGACGGCCACCGCCGACGAGTCGGCGCAGCCGCTCGTCGCGCTTCGCGTAGGCCCGCTGCGCCGCGGGGGCACCCCGCTGCGCGGGGATGAAGGCGGGTTGGGGTGCGCGCGCCGGCCTCGGCGCGGTGCGCACCCGCGATCGCTCCGTCACCGGTGCACTCATGCTGTCCCCACCCTCGTGCTCATGCTGCTGTTCCCCCGATCCGTTCCACCGCCCGCAGGCGCACCGACGCGGCCCGCGGGTTGTCGGCGATCTCGTCCTCGCCCGCCTGTTCCGAACCGCGCACGAGCAGCCGCAGCTCGGGCCCGTGCCCGGGCAGTTCGACGGGGAGGTCCACCGGCGTGCGCGATCCCGATCGCGCCGCCAGCTCCCGCTTGACCATCCGGTCCTCCAGCGAGTGGTAGGACAGGACGACGAGGCGCCCGCCGACGGCGAGCGAGTCGAGCGCGGCGGGCAGCGCGCCGCGCAGGGCCTCCAGCTCGGCGTTCACCTCGATCCGCAGCGCCTGGAACGTGCGTTTCGCCGGGTGTCCCCCGGTGCGCCGCGACGCGGCGGGCACCGCCGAGTACAGCAGCTCGACCAGCTCGGCGCTGCGCGTGAGCGGGGCGGTGGCCCGCCGCCTGCCCACGGCCTGGGCGATGCGCAGCGCGAACCGCTCCTCGCCGTACTCGCGCAGCACGCGGGCGAGCTGCGGCACCGGGTAGGTGTTGAGGACGTCGGCGGCGGTCGGACCGGTGCTGGGGTCCATCCGCATGTCGAGGTCGGCGTCACGGGAGTAGGAGAACCCGCGCTCGTCCGCGTCGAGCTGCAGGGAGGAGACGCCGAGGTCGAACAGCACGCCGTCGACGGGGCCCAGCCCGAGGTCGGCGAGCACGTCGGCGATCCGGTCGTAGACCGCGTGCACGAGGTGCGTGCGGTCGGCGAACGCGACCAGCCGGCGCCCGGCCATCGCCAGGGCGTCGGGGTCGCGGTCGAGCCCGACGAGGACGAGGCGCGGGTGCGCCGCCAGCAACGCCGCCGCATGGCCGCCGAGGCCCAGCGTGGCGTCGACCAGCACCGGAGGTGGGCCGGGCCGGCTCAGCGCAGGGGCGAGCAGCTCGGCGACGCGGTCCAGGAGCACCGGGACGTGCCTGGCCCCAGCCGGCCCGTCCTCGTGATCCTGCACCGTTCACCTCCCACGCCTGCCGCCGCCGATCGGTCGTGCCCCGCCGCCGGTGTCCGCGAACCCCACCCGTGCTCCCCAGCCTGGGTAGGGTCGGCGGTGTCCCCACCCGGACGCCGCGCCCACCTCCACGTCGCCGCCGGACCTGGCACCGGGGAAGGTGCGCCAGGGCCGGATGCGTCGGGGAAGGAACGCGGCGCCCGGGTGGGGACACCGAACGTGTTCCCGACCGGGCTCAGATGAGCCCGGGAAGGACCTCCTCCTGCGCTTTCGCGTACTCGTCCTCGTGCTGTTCCTGGTACTGCTGCCAGGCCTGCGCGTCCCAGATCTCGGCACGCGTGAACGCGCCGATCACCACGCAGTCCTTGCTGAGCCCCGCGTAGCGCCGCAGCTCCGCGTTGATGGCGATGCGGCCCTGCGAGTCGGGGTTCTGGTCGTCGGTGCCGGAGAAGAGGTTGCGTTGGAACGCCCGGGCCGACTCGCTGGTGAGCGGCGCCGAGGAGACCTTGGTGGCCATCTCGGCGAAGGCTTCCCTGGTGAACACGTAGAGGCAGTGGTCCTGCCCTTTCGTGATCATCAGACCGCCTCGCAGCTCGTCCCGGAACTTCGCGGGCAGCGTGAGCCGCCCCTTGTCGTCCAGCTTCGGGGTGTAGGTGCCGAGGAACATCGGCGCCACCTCCACCGCGGCCGGGCCAGGGCCACCCAGCGCGCCCCAGCGATCTCCACACTACCCCACTTCCCTCCACCGTCAACTCCGGATGACCGTGTCGTCGCGCTGCTCGGACGCCAAATCCGCTGGTCAGAGGCGGTAGGACGAGGTGGGGCCTCGTGGGGGACCACACGGCCGCGCGACGGCGCCCGTAGCCCACAGAGCGTTGTTCGATCACGATGCGTCACCAAATCGCCGGTTCCGCACCGGGAGAACAGGCCGGTAGGGCGCAGCGGAGCGGTCCGGGGACCGGGTGGGTCCACCGGTGGGGCGGAGTGGGGAGGCTCGACGTCACCCGTCCGGGTCCGAGTTCGCGGGCGGTTTGACAGACTGGGGCCAGGACCCACCCCCGCCGGGGCGGAGCCGACGGCGAGGAGGAGGTCGGGGGACGACGACGAGCCGCCGGTCCGGGAGGGACGCGGGCCCCGCGCTCGGCCTGGCCGAGGTGGCCGAACTGAGTGCGCGGGTGGCGGCCAACATCCAACGGGTCATCGTGGGCAAGCCCGACGTCGTGCGCGTCGCGCTCGTGACGCTGCTCGCCGAGGGGCACCTGCTCGTCGAGGACGTGCCGGGCGTCGGCAAGACCTCGCTCGCCAAGGCGCTGGCCCGCTCGATCGACTGCTCGGTGAGCCGCGTGCAGTTCACCCCCGACCTGCTGCCCGGCGACATCACCGGCATGTCGATCTACAACCGGCAGACCACCGAGTTCGAGTTCCGGCCCGGCCCCGTGTTCGCCAACATCGTCATCGCCGACGAGATCAACCGCGCGTCGCCCAAGACGCAGTCGGCGCTGCTGGAGTGCATGGCCGAGAACCAGGTCACCGTCGACGGTGCCACCTATGCCCTGGCCAGCCCGTTCATGGTGCTCGCCACGCAGAACCCGATCGAGATGGACGGCACCTACCCGCTGCCCGAGGCCCAGCGCGACCGCTTCACCGCGCGCGTCTCCGTCGGCTACCCCGACCCGTCGGCCGAGCTCGCGATGGTCGACGAGCACGCCACGGTCGACCCCCTCGACTCCCTGGGCCCGGTCACCGACGCCCGCCGTCTGCACGCCGTGATCGAGGCCGTGCGGCACGTGCGCCTCGGGCCGGAGGTGCGGCAGTACTGCGTCGACCTGGTCGGGATCACCCGGCGCCTGCCCGAGGTCCGCCTCGGCGCCTCCCCGCGCGCCACCCTGCAGCTGGTGCGCGCGGCCAAGGCCCAGGCCGCGCTGGCCGGGCGCGGGTTCGTCGTGCCCGACGACGTGCAGGCCGTCGCGGTGCCGGTGCTGGCGCACCGCCTGCTGCTCACCCCGGACGCCCAGGCGTCGCGGCGCTCGGCCGTCGACCTCGTCCGCGGGCTGCTCGGCCGCCACCCGGTGCCGTCGCGGTCCGGCGGCTGACGGATCCGCCGATGCGCTCCTCCGGGCTGACGACCCGCGGTCGCTGCCTGCTCGCCGCCGGCGCCGCCACCGCCGTCTCGGCGTTCGTGCTCGACGAGCGCGACCTGCTCCGCGTCGGCGCGTTCGTCGCGCTGCTCCCCCTGCTCGCGCTGCTCGTCTCGGCGCGCACGCGCCGCTCGGTGCGCGGCACCCGCGACGCCTCGCCGGAACGGGTGCCCGCGGGCGGTGAGGTCGAGGTGTCGATCGCGCTGCGCGGCGGGCCGCTGGTCGGGGCCCTGCGCCTGGTCGACGCCGTGCCGGACGCCGCAGGCCCGCAGCCCGAGGCGCCGCCCCGCTTCACCGTGCACCACCTCTCCCCCCGCGCCGGCGCACAGCTGTCCTACCCGCTGGTCCCGGCGCAGCGCGGGGTGCACCGCATCGGCCCGCTCACCGGCAGCGCCACCGACCCGCTCGGCCTCGCGGAGTTCGAGCGCGAGCTCGCGCCGGCCTCGCGGCTGGTGTCCCTCCCCCGGGTCGTCGGGCTGCGCGGGATGCCGCTGGCGCTGGGCTCGGGCGAGGGCACCCCGGGCGCGGCGCTCGCCCACCAGGGCCAGGGCCGCTCCGACGTCCTCGTCCGCCAGTACCGCCAGGGCGACGAGCTGCGCCGCGTCCACTGGCGCAGCACCGCCCGCCACGACGAGCTGATGGTGCGGCTCGAGGAGCGTCCCTGGCGCACCGGCACCACCGTGCTGCTCGATCGCCGCGACGCCGCCCACCGCGGGCACGGCCCCGACTCCAGCCTGGAGGTCGCGATCAGCCTCGCCGCGAGCATCTGCACCCACCTCGGCGGCCGGGGCGAGGTCATCACGATGGTCACCGAGGACGGTGCCGCGCTGGGCGCCGCGTCCGGCGACGTCGACCCCCTGCTCGACGCCCTCGCCGCACTGCGGCCCGCCGCGCGCACCGAGCTCGCCGGGCCCGAGCTGTCCGGCGACGTCCTCGCCGTGCTGGGCGGGATGGAGTCGGGGCAGCTGGAGGCACTGGTGGCGCGGCAGCCCGCGGGCGGGCACGCCCTGCTGCTCGACGTCGCGAGCTGGGACCCCGCGGGCCGCGGCCCCGACGCCGCCGCCACCGCCGCCGCCCTGCGCGCCGCCGGCTGGCGGGTGGCCGTCGCCCGCGCCGGTGTAGGGCCGGACCGCGCGTGGGACGACCTGGTCGCGCAGAGCATCGGGAGCACCACATGACCCTCACCGCCCCCCGCCCGCTGCGCTCCGCGCCGCCTCCCCCGCCCGCGCCGCCCGTCCCCGGGCCGGTCGTGCGGCCGCTCGCCCCCCTGCTGTGCGCGGTGGCGGTGCTGCTCGCCGCCGCCCCGGTCTCGTCGGTCGTGCAGGGCTGGTCCTGGCTCGGGTACGCGGGTTGCGCCGTCGCGCTCGTCGCAGCCGTCGGCGTCGTCGGGGCGCTGGTGCCGCGGGTGCCCGCCGTCGCCGTCGCCCTGGTGCAGGTGGCGGCCGTGCTCGGCCTGCTCACCGCCCTGTTCAGCGACGACGGCGTGGCGCGCGTGCTGCCCGGGCCCACAGCACTCGGCGACATGGGCGCGCTGCTCGCGGGCGCCGGCGCGCAGATCGACGTCGGCACCGCGCCCGTCGCCGCCACCCCGGAGATCCTGTTCCTGGTCACGGCCGCGCTCGGGCTGCTCGCGGTGGCGGTGCACCTGGCCGTCGTCGGGGCGGGGGCGCCGGCCGCGGCCGGGGTGCCGCTGCTGGCCGCGTTCGCCGTACCGGCGGCCCTGGCCGACGACCTGCTGCCGTGGTGGACCCTCGCCGTCGCCGCGGCCGGGTTCGGCGTCCTGCTGCTCGCGCCCGACGGCGACCGGCGCCAGATCCCCGGCGGCGCGGTGCTCGTCGCGGGGGCGGCGGTCGTCGCCCTCCTGCTCGGCACGGCCACCGCGTTCGTCGGTACGGCCGGCCGGTTCGACGGCGGCGAGGACGGCACCGGCCGCGGTGCGATCGGCCTGAGCCCGTTCACGGCGCTGCGCGGCCAGCTCGACCAGAGCGAGCCCACTCCCCTGTTCGAGGTCCGCGGCCTGGCGCGGCCGCAGTACCTGCGCGCCCTGACGCTGAGCGACTACCAGTCCGGGATCGGCTGGCAGGCCACGCGGCCCGGGCCGGGCGTGGCGCCGGAGGGGCCGTTCACGCAGCCCGGCGTGCCCGGCGACGTCGTCGACGTGTCGATCGGCAACGTCGGCTTCCGCGACTACTGGCTCCCCGTCTACGGCGCCCCGCTGGGCATCGGCGGCCTCGCACCCGACCTGTTCGTCTACGACGAGCCCAGCGGCATCGCCTACACCGCCCGCCCCCAGCAGCAGGAGACGTGGACCGAGAGGGCGTTCCTGCCCGCGCCCACGACCGACCTGCTGCGCGCGGCGCAGGGCGAGCGACCGGCCGCCATCTACGCCACCATCCTCGGCGTCGACCCGCGGGTCACCGAGATCGCGCAGCAGGTCACCGCCGGTGCGGCCACCGACTTCGACCGCGCGATGGCGCTGCAGGAGTACTTCACCGGGCCCGGCACCGAGTTCACCTACGACCTGGCCACGGCCCCGCCCGCGGGCGACGACGCGCTCGTCGAGTTCCTCACCGTCGGCCGCGTGGGCTACTGCGAGCAGTTCGCCTCGGCGATGGCGGTCATGCTGCGCAGCGTCGGCGTGCCGGCGCGGGTGGCCGTCGGCTTCACCGCGGGCTCGCCGATCAGCGACTACCGGGCCGTGAGCACCGCCGACGCGCATGCCTGGGTCGAGGCGTGGTTCCCCGGCATCGGCTGGACCACGTTCGACCCGACGCCCCTCACCGACGGCCGCACGATCACCCCTCCCTACGTCGAGGCCGCGCGCGCCGAGGCCGCGGGTGGGGGCGCCGGAGCCGGGGCCGCCCCGGCCGCACCGGCCGAGGCGGCGCCGACCACCGCGCCCACCGCGGCCCCGGGCGAGCAGCCGCTCGACGCGGCCGCACCCGCGCCCGTCGTCGGCGACCCCGGCCTCCCGCTGTGGCCGCTGTTCGTCGTGCTGGGCCTCGTGCTCGTCGCGCTGGTGCCCGCCGCGCTGCGGGCGCTGCGCGGGCGGTCGCGGCTCGCGGCCGCGGCCGCAGGCGGCACCGGGGCCGCGGGGGCGGCCTGGGACGAGATCGTGGCGACCTCGGTCGACCGGCGGGTCCCCGTGCCGCCCACCGACACCATCCGCGCGGCGGCCCGCCGGCTGGTGCGCGAGCACCGGCTCGACGCCGCCGCCCAGGACGCGGTGCGGACGGTCGTCGGGGCCGTCGAGGCGAGCTGGTTCGGCGACCGGCACCCCGAGCCGGGCGAGCTCGCCGGCCCGGTCCGGGTCGTGCGCGACGGGATCGCCGCGGGCAGCCCGGTGTCGCTGCGCGGGCGCCTGCTGCCGCCGTCGGTGCTGGTCCGGCCGGCGCGGTCGGCGCCCGAGGCGCCGGTGCCCACATCGGTCTGAGCCTCGCCCCCTCTCCCCGGAGGCATCGCAGCGCCCGGACCGGTGATCGGTCCGGGCGCTGCGACGGATGTGCGGGAGGGAGCGGCTACTCCTGCTCGAACCGGCGGCGGAAGCGCTCCTCCATCCGGCCGGTGAAGCCGTTCTTCTCCTTCTCGGCCTCGGCGGGGGTGCCGGAGCCCGCGGGCGCCTTCCCCGACGAGGTGACCGCGAGCACCGATCCGCCGAGCATCACGACGAACCCGAGCACGCTGAGCACGATGAGGGCGATCATGCCGCCGCCGCCGCCGGACAGGGACTGGATCACGACGCCGACGACGAGCATGACGAGGCCGAGCAGGAACAGGGCGACGCCCTGCATGCGCCGGCGACGGGTCGGTTTGCGCAACCGACCGCCGCGCACGGTCGAAGCGAACTTGGGGTCCTCGGCGTAGAGAGCGCGCTCGATCTGCTCGAGCAGCCGCTGCTCGTGCTCGGAGAGGGGCATTACATCGCCTCCGGCACTGCTTGTGCTGTTGTCGGTCATCTTCCATGGTGCCGGAACGACGCGACGAACGCCCGGGCTGGGCCTCCTGGAACAGAGGATACGAGGCCGCGGGCCGGTCGACCACCCGCACTCGTCGAGCGGGTGGTTCCGGTTCACCGGCGGCACGTCCGGGTGACCCCGTCCGGTGGGCGGCGACCACGGTGCGCGACCGTTCGACCACCTGCCGCAGCCCACGGCGCCCCCGCCGACCTGGGCGGAGCGACCGCCGGCACCACCGGCCGTCGACCTGTTGACGGTCCGCCGCCCCCGCTCGGGGTGCGCGGGATCACCCGGGCGGCAGCGGCCGCCGTGCCAGGACGTGCAGCCGGGCCGCCAGCTCCAGCAGGGCCGGGCGCGCCGCGGCCAGCACCTCGAGCTCGGCGACGGCTCGCGTGGCCGCCGGGCCGCTGTCGCGCACGGAGCCGGGGACCCAGCCCTCGAGGACGCCGTCGCCCTGGACCAGCTCGGGCAGCAGCCCCGCGTCGTCGAGCAGCGCGCGGAGCTCGGTGGCGTCGAGGCGCCGGCGCAGCGGGTCGTCGGGCCCGGAACGGCCGTGCGGGTCGGTGAGCAGGGCCCGCGCCTCGGCGAGGCGTCCGGCGAGCGTGCGGCCCAGCACCGCGGCGTGCCGCCCGGCCACGAGGACCGAGACCGCGCCGCCGGGGGCCGTGGCGTCGGTGAGGGCCCGCAGGGCGTGCGGCGCGTCGTCGACGACCTCGAGCAGGCCGTGGCCGAGCACCAGGTCGGCGCCACCGGCCGGCGCGACGTCGGCGAGGGCGTCGACGTCGCACTGGACGGGCGTGACGCGACCGTGGACGCCGGCGTCGCGGGCGCGGCGGTGCAGCGCGGCGAGCGCGTTGGGGCTGTTGTCGACGACGGTGACGACGCAGCCCAGCCGGGCCAGCGCCACCGCCCACGCCCCGCTTCCCCCGCCGACGTCGAGGACGCGCGGTTCGTCACCGCGCGACCGGGCCCGCCCGGCCGCCCGTGCGACCTCGGCCTCCAGCGTTCGGTGCACGGGGCCGGGCGGCACCGTGCCCGTCGGGTCGGGTCCCGCGTTGCTCCCGGCAGGTGCGTTCACGACGACAGCCTCACGGCAGCAGCGTAGTGGGCACCCCGGACGGGTAGGTTGATCGCCGTGCAGGTCGTCGCCACGTTGAGCCTCAAGGGTGGGGTGGGCAAGACCACGGTCGCCCTCGGGCTGGCCGGGGCGGCCCAGCAGCACGGTGTCCGCACCCTGCTGGTCGACCTCGACCCCCAGGCCAACGCCACCATCGCCCTGGACGTGGGCGACACGACCGCCACCGTCGCCGACGTCCTCGACGACCCGCGCCGCTCCGTCCTCCGCCGCGCCATCGCCCCCAGCGGCTGGGGCGAGGGCCTCGACGTGATGGTCGGCGCCGAGCAGACCGAGCGCCACAACCACCCCGACCCCGGCGCGAAGCAGCTCAGCCGCCTCACCCGCGCCCTGGGCCGGCTCCTCGACGCCGACGACGAGGACGCCGGCGACGCGGAGGAGCACGACCTGGGCCCCTACCGGCTCGTCGTGATCGACTGCCCGCCGTCGTTGGGCCAGCTCACCCGCAGTGCCCTGGCCGCCGCCCACCGCGCGGTGCTGGTGACCGACCCCACGATGTTCGCCGTGTCCGGCGTCCAGCGGGCCTTCGACGCCGTGCAGACCGAGCGCCAGCGCGGCAACCCCGACCTCCAGCCGCTCGGCGTCCTCATCAACCGCGTACGCCCCCGCAACGCCGAGCACGAGTTCCGGGTGGCCGAGCTGCGGGAGCTGTTCGGACCCCTGGTGTTCAGCGGCGTCCTGCCCGACCGGTCGGCCGTGCAGCAGGCCCAGGGCGCCTGCGTGCCGATCCAGAGCTGGGACACCCCCGGTGCCCGCGAGGTGTCGGCGGTCTTCACCACCCTGCTGGGACGGGTGCTGCGGAGTGAGCGGCGGCCGCGGACGGCGACGGCCCCACCCCCCACCCGCTGACGGCCCCGCCTCGACCTCGATCGCCAGGACCGCGCCGGCAGGGTCGCTACGACGGCCGCGACGTCACACTCCCGACGATCATGGTTCCCGATCGCCAGCAGCACCCGGCCTGCGCACTCACCACGAGCCCTTGACCGCCGCGACCGGCCGGACAGGTCAGCGCAACCGCACCGTCTCCGTCACCATCCCCACGAACTGCTCGGCCTGCCGCAGCAGGTCGTCGGCCGAGCGCTGGTCGACCAGGCGGGCGATGCCCGCCTCGGCCGCGGCCCGGGTGGCGGAGCAGGAGGCGAAGAACGCCGCCCACTCCCCCAGCTCGGGCGCCACGGTGGCGAGGATGTCCCACACGGCGCGGGGCGCGCCGCGGCGGGGCTGCGGGGCGGCCCGGACGGCCAGGACCGCGGCCCCGGCGCGCAGCGCGGCCAGGTAGGCGGCCGGGTAGCGCCGGAGGGGGTCGGACTCGCGGTGGGCCTCGGCGAGCCCGTCGGCGGCCTGCCGCAGCAGGGCCAGTGCCGCGCGGGAGACCGGGGCCGGGCGCGGGGCGGGCACCGGTCGGTCCGTCGTGATCGTCATCGGACACCTCCCTGTTCCTGCACGAACACCTGTTCGGACAACCCGCGCCGACCGGTGGTCATTCCGGGACCCGGACGAGGTCCCACACACCGGGGCCCGCGCGCATCCGCAGCACGAACTCGCGGCCGGGGACGTCGGGCTCGTCGGCCGAGCGGGCCTCGACCCGCCAGCACCGCAACCGGTCGCCCCCGACGGGCATGGGTGAGGGGAACGGCCACGGCGACTGCTCGATCCACCGCTCCCGGACGTCGACGATCAGGTAGCGCGGCCCCCGCCGCGACGGCCTGCGCTGGAACTCGACGGGTTCCCCGTCCAACCAGCGCACCTGGACGGGTGTGGGCTCCCGCGAACGGAACACCCGGCTGAAGGCACTCACGCTGCACTCCTCCCGACCGGCCTGTTCCGACCGGCACCGTGCACGGCCGGTCTGGGCTCCGGCCGCTCCGGTCGGCCCGGCGGCCGGGTGCTTCCCCCACCCCGCCGCCGGGCCCACCGATGATCGAACACATGTTCGACCCCCTCCAGTACAACCTCCCGCCGCCCGCGCGTCAAGTCGCCGCACGCGCGGCAGGACGGGACGCCGCCGACGTGGTGTGATGGCGCGGTGACCACCGCACCGGCCCGGCACATCGTGGAGTGGGGCCCGTCCGACCTCGCCGCGCGCGTCGACGACGCGCTGGCCGTGTATGTCGCCGCGATGGGCTACCCGCCGAGCACCGCACGGCACCGCCGAACGCTGTGGCTCGACCACGTCCGCCGTCCGGGCTGGCGCGCCGTGGGCTGCGTCGACGACGCGGGCCGGCTGCTCGGCGTCGCCTACGGCTACACCGGCGCGCCCGGCCAGTGGTGGTTCGAGGAGGTCTCCCGCGGCCTGCGCCCCCGCCCGCGGGAGCGGTTCTGGCTCGAGGACTACTTCGAGCTCACCGAGCTCCACGTGCACCCCGACACCCAGGGCGGCGGGCTCGGCGAGGGGCTGCTCCGCACGCTGCTCGGCGGCGCGACCGCCCGGCGGGTCCTGCTCTCGACGCCCGAGAACGGCGACGGCCCCACCAACCGGGCCTGGCTGCTCTACCGCCGCCTGGGCTTCGCCGACGTCCTGCGCCACCACCGCTTCACCGGCGACGCCCGCCCGTTCGCCGTCCTGGGCCGCGACCTGCCGCTGCCGCCCGCGCCCCCGAGGTGACGCCCGCACCCGGATGGCACGATGGCGCGATGCCGTCCCCGCGCCGCCGGCCCGCGCTGCTGCTCGTCCTGGTCCTCGCGCTGCTGGCCCTGTCCGGGTGCGCGCGCGTGCAGGCCGCCCTGGCCGTGCAGCCCGACGACACGGTGCGCGGCCAGATCGTCCTCGCCACGCCCGAGACCGGCCCCGAGGACCCGGGGCCGGTGCTCACGCTCCCCGACGACCTCGAGGCGCAGGTCGACGTCGGCTCGTACCGCCAGGAGGGCTACACCGGCTCGCTGGTGCGGTTCTCCGACCTCTCGTTCGCGCAGGTGAGCGAGCTGATCACGGCCGCGGGGCCGCCCGGGGAGAAGGTCCGCCTGGAGCTGCGCCGGGCGGGCAACCGGGTGGTCGTCAACGGCTCGGTCGACCTCACCACCGTCGACGTCGACCGCGCCGACTTCCAGCTCAAGATCGCCTTCCCCGGCCAGGTGCTCGACGCCAACGGCGACGCCGACTCCGGCGAGGTCAGCTGGGTCTTCGAGGCGGGCGAGGTCGGCGACATCGAGGCAGTCGTGGCCTTCGACGACCCCGGCGCGCCTTCGCCGTTCAACTGGAGCCTCGGGCTGTTCCTCGTGGTGGCGCTGGCCGCGGCCGCCGTCGTGCTGGCCGCGCACCGCACGCGCAACCCACCCGTGCGCCAGGGCTGAGCGAGCCGGGGCGGCTCAGGCCACGACGGCCCGGCGCCGCGCCCCCAGGCCCAGCCGCTGCACGAGCTCGGTCGTGGCCGTGGAGCGGTTGAACGTGTAGAAGTGCAGCCCGCCGACGCCCTCGGCCAGCAGCCGCGCGCACAGCTCGGTGGTGAGGTCCATGCCCGCCTCGCGGAACGCCTTCGGGTCGTCGGCGTAGCGCTCCAGGCCCTCGGCGAGGCCGGGGGGCAGCGGCGCGCCGGAGAGCTCCGGCCCGCGGTGCAGCGTGCGCATCGTCGTCAGCGGCATGATCCCCGGCAGCAGCGGGACCTCGCAGCCCGCGGCGGCCAGCCGGTCGCGCAGCCGCAGGAAGCCGTCGGGCTCCAGGAACAGCTGGGTGATCGCGAAGTCGGCCCCCGCCCGGACCTTGGCGACGAGCCGCTGCAGGTCGGAGTCCTCGTCGGGCGAGCGCGGGTGGCCGTAGGGGAAGGCGGCCACGCCGACGCAGAAGTCGCCCAGGCTGCGCACCAGCGAGACGAGCTCGTCGGCGTACATCAGGCCCTCGGGGTGGGCGACCCACTCGCCCAGCGGGTCGCCGGGGGGGTCGCCGCGCACCGCGAGGACGTTGCGGATGCCGGCGGCGGCGTACTCGCCGATGACGTGGCGCAGCTCCGCCACCGAGTGCGAGACGGCCGTCAGGTGCGCCATGGCGACGAGCGTGGTGTCCGACGCGATCCGACCGGTGGTGCGGACGGTGCGGTCGCGGCTCGACCCTCCCGCGCCGTAGGTGACCGAGGCGAACGCCGGGTCGAGCGGCTCGAGCCGGCGGATGGCCCTCCACAGCTCCGCCTCGCCCGCGTCGTCCTTGGGCGGCATGAACTCCACCGAGAACACCGGCTGGTCGCCGCCGATCCGGTCCGTGATCTTCATCGGATGGTCTCCTCGGATGTGGTCCGTGCGGGGTGAGCCTACGGGGCCCCTCGGCCACCGCGCCGACGTGCGGCGCCGCCGCTACCCTCGTCAGGTGCCTCCCCGACCGTCACTCCGCCCGGCGTCCTCGTGACCCGCACCGCCCCGGAGCGCCTCCGGGCCGCCGACGACGAGCTGTCCGACGCCGTGGAGGAGGTGCTGGCGTCCTACCTGGAGCGCCGGGGCGTCGACACGGCCGCCATCGACCCCGCGTTCGGCACGGCCACCGCCGCGCTCACCGACTTCGTCCTGAGCGGGGGCAAGCGCCTGCGCCCGACGTTCGCCTGGTGGGGGTGGCGCGGCGCGGGCGGCAGCCCGGACGACCCGCACGCCGCCGGCGTGCTGGAGGCGATCAGCGCGCTCGAGCTGATCCAGGCCTGCGCGCTCGTGCACGACGACCTGATGGACGCCTCGGCCACCCGCCGCGGCCGCCCCACCGTGCACGTCGACTTCGCCCGGCGCCACGCCGAGGCCGGCTGGCAGGGCCGCCCGGCGCGCTTCGGCGCCGCCGCCGCGATCCTGCTCGGTGACCTCGCCCTCGTCTGGGCCGACGACCTGTTCCGCTCCTCCGCGCTGCCGGTCGAGGCGATCCGCCGCGCCGCCGCGCCGTGGGAGGCCATGCGCACCGAGGTGCTCGGCGGGCAGTACCTCGACGTGCTGCACCAGTCCACCGGCGACACGAGCCCGCGCGCCGCGCTGCAGGTCGACCGCTACAAGACCGCCGCCTACACCGTCGAGCGGCCGCTGCACCTGGGCGCCGCCATCGCCGACGCCTCCCCCGAGCTGATCTCCTGCTACCGCCGCTTCGGCGCCGACATCGGCATCGCCTTCCAGCTGCGCGACGACCTGCTCGGCGTCTTCGGCGACCCGGCCGTCACCGGCAAGCCAGCGGGCGACGACCTGCGCGAGGGCAAGCGGACGCTGCTGCTCGCGCTGGCGCTGGAGCGTGCCGCCGAGCAGGGCTCCCGGGCGTCGGCGGCCGCGATCGAGTCCGCGCTCGGCGACCCCGACCTCGACGCCGACGGCGTCGACCGCGTGCGCGGCCTGCTCGTCGACCTCGGCGCCGAGCAGGCCGTCGAGCAGCGCATCGCGGCGATGACCGGCTCCGCCCTCGACGCGCTGAGCACCGCCGACATCGACGAGCCGGCGGCCTCGCGGCTGTCCGACCTCGCCGTCGCGGCAACCCGGAGGCGGCGATGAGGCTGCGCACCGTCACCGGCCCCACCGATCACGTCATCGTCGTCGGGGCGGGCTTCGCCGGCCTCACCACGGCGCTGCACCTGCTCGGCGCGGGGCGCCGCGTCACGATCGTCGAGCGGGGCGAGCACCCCGGCGGCCGGGCCGGGCGCCTCGACCTGCAGACGGCCGACGGCACCTACCGGGTCGACACCGGCCCCACCGTCCTGACCATGCCCGACCTGCTCGACGAGGCGCTCGGCGCCGTCGGGGAGAAGGTGTCGGAGCGGCTCGACCTCGTCGAGCTCGACCCGGCCTACCGCACCCACTTCGCCGACGGCTCCACCATCGACGTCCACACCGACGCCGGGGCGATGGAGACCGAGGTCCGCGCCGTCTGCGGCCCCGACGCGGCGGCGGGCTACGTCCGCATGCGCGAGTGGCTGGGCAAGCTCTACCGGGCCGAGATCGACACGTTCATCGGCGCCAACTTCGACTCGCCGCTCGACCTGCTCGGCCCGGACCTCGTGCGCCTGGCCGCGCTCGGCGGCTTCGGGCGCCTGGGCCCGCGCGTCGAGGGCTTCCTGCCCGACGAGCGGCTCCAGCGCATCTTCTCGTTCCAGGCCCTCTACGCCGGCGTGCCGCCGCAGACCGCGCTGGGCGCCTACGGCGTGATCGCCTACATGGACACCATCGCGGGCGTCTACTTCCCGAAGGGCGGCATGCGCGCGGTCGGGCAGGCCCTGGCCGACGCCGCCGTCGCCGCCGGGGCGGAGATCCTCTACGGGCGCACCGTCACCGGCCTGGAGCGCGGCGCGGGGCGCGTCACCGCCGTCCGCCACCGCGCCACCGACGACCCGCTCAGCGCATCGGAGCGCACCGCCGCCGACTCGTTCGTCCTCACGCCGGACCTGCCCGTCGTGCACGACCTGCTCGGCCGCGCGCCCCGGCGCGTCGTGCCGCTGCGCTACTCCCCCAGCGCCGTCGTCCTGCACGCCGGGCTGCGCACCGCCCGGGGTGGGCGGGACGAGGGCGGGGCGGCGCACCACACCATCTCCTTCGGGGAGAAGTGGCGCGAGACGTTCCGCGAGATCATCGACGACGGCCGGTTGATGACTGATCCGTCACTGCTCATCACGCGCCCGACGGCGACCGACCCGTCGCTCGCCCCCGACGGGCGCGACCTGCTGTTCGTGCTGGCCCCGTGCCCGAACCTGGCTGGGCGGAAGGGTCGTGGGGGGCCGATCGACTGGGAGCGCGTCGGACCGGCCTACCGCGACGAGCTCCTCGGCGTCCTGGAGGCCCGGAACCACCCCGGGCTCGACGGCATCGAGGGCGACATCGAAGTGTCGCACCTGGTCACACCGGCCGACTGGGCCGCCCAGGGGATGGCCGCGGGCACCCCGTTCTCCGCCGCGCACACGTTCGCGCAGACCGGCCCGTTCCGGCCGCGCAACCTCGTCCGCGGCTACGAGAACGTGGTGCTGGCGGGCTGCGGCACGACCCCGGGGGTCGGCATCCCGCCGGTCCTGCTCTCGGGCCGGCTGGCCGCCGCGCGCATCACCGGGCCCGTCCCGGCGACCGGGCGGGGTCGCAGGGTCCCGACAGGCGGCTGAGGGCGGTCATGGCAGCATGGTCCGCGCCATGACCGCGCAGCCCTCCTCCCCCGTCGACCGGTCGGAGTCCCCCGATCGGGCCGTCACGGCGCCCGCCGGCAGCACGTCGCGGGCGTCCGCCCGGCGTGCCCGCCTGGGGTCGCCGCCCCGCGGTCCGCTGGTGCTCGGGGTGGTCGCGTCGCTGCTCATGGTGCTCGGCGGCTTCGGCGCGGGCGGCGTCCTCGTCGACGACCCCCTGCTGACGAACTCGCCGCTCGGCTTCTGGCGCTACGGCCACGGCCGCGAGATCGCCAACTCCCTGATCTACCTCGGCGTCGGCCTGCTGGCCTGGGCCTGGGTCCGGCTGGGCCGCGAGGTGCTGGCGCGCCGCGTCGGCGGCCGCGCGGTGCTCACCACGGCCACGGCGTGGCTGCTGCCGATGCTGGTGGCGCCACCGCTGTTCACCCGCGACGTCTTCAGCTACCTCGCCCAGGGCGCGCTGCCGCTGCACGGGTTCGACCCGTACGCCGTCGGGCCCGAGGCGCTGCCGGGGATCTTCACCGACAACGTCCACTACTTCTGGCAGGACACCCCGGCGCCCTACGGCCCGCTGTTCATCCTCTACGCCAAGTCCGTCGCGTGGCTCGCGGGCGACCAGATCATCCTCGGCGTCGTGCTCATGCGCCTCGCGCTCGTCGTGGGGCTGGTGCTGCTGGTCCGGGCGCTGCCCGAGCTGTCGCGGCGGATGGGCGGGCGGCCCGCGCTCGCGCTGTGGATCGTCGTCGCCAACCCCGTCATGGTGATCCACATGGTCGGCGGCGGCCACAACGACCTGCTCGTCATGGGCCTGCTGGCCACGGCCGCGCTGTCGGCGCTGCGCGGGCAGCACGCGTGGGGCATCGTGCTCGCCACCCTGGCGATGGCGGTCAAGGCCAGCGCGGGCGTCGCGCTGCCGTTCCTGGTACTGGTCTGGGCGGGCACGATGGCCGGGTCGGTGCTCGTGCGCACGCTGCGCGCCACCGCCTACGGCATCGCGATCTTCGTGCCGGTGTTCGCGCTGTGCACCGTCGCGGCCGGTGTCGGGCTGGGCTGGCTGCCGGCGCTGAGCGCCCCGTCGATGATCGTCAACTGGATGTCGCTGCCCACCGGCGCGGGCCAGCTCGTGCACTCGATCGTCAGCATCTTCGGGCCCGTGTCGATGCAGCCGTTCGTCAACGTGGGCCGGGCGATCGGCGCCCTGATCCTGCTGGTCATCGCCGTGCGCCAGTGGTGGGCCGCGCGCGACGGCGGCCCCGACGCGCTGCGCCGCGCCGGCATCGTGCTGCTGGCCGTCGCGCTGCTCTCCCCCACCACGCTGCCCTGGTACGTCAGCTGGGGCATGGCGCTGCTGGCGATGGTCGACTGGACGCCGCGCGCGCTGCAGGTGCTCGTCTTCTTCTCGCTGTGGCTGATGATCGTCTACTACCCCGACGGCGAGGCCGCGCTCTACGACCTGGCGGTCCTGGGCATCGGCGCGGTGCTCTCGGCGCTGGCCGCGGTGTCGCTGCTGCGGCCCGACCCGTTGGGGCTCGCCCGGCGCCCGGTGGGAGCCGACCCGGTTGTCCGGTAGCGCCGAGCTCGACGCCGCGGGCATCACCGACCCGGCCCTGCGCGCGGCCTACGCCACCTGCCGGCAGCTCAACGCCGCCCACGGCCGCACGTACTTCCTCGCCACCCGGCTGCTGCCGCCCGACCGGCGCCCGGCCGTGCACGCCCTCTACGGCTTCGCGCGCTACGCCGACGAGATCGTCGACGACCTCGGTGACGACCGGCCCGTCGCCGAGAAGGCCGCGGAGCTCGACGCCCTCACCGCGGGCCTGCACGACGCCCTGTCCGGCGCGCCCACCGACGTCGCGGTCCTCGCGGCGCTGGGCGACACGGCCCGCCGCTACGGCATCGACCGCGCGCACTTCACCGACTTCATGACGTCGATGCGGATGGACACCCACGTCACGTCCTACGCCACCGACGCCGACCTCGCGGTCTACGTCCACGGCTCGGCCGCCGTGATCGGGCTGCAGATGCTGCCGGTGCTCGGCACGACGGTGCCCCTGGAGGAGGCGACGCCGCCCGCCACGGCGCTCGGGGTGGCGTTCCAGCTCACCAACTTCCTGCGCGACGTCGGCGAGGACCTCGACCGCGGGCGCGTGTACCTGCCCGCCGACGAGCTCGCCGCGTTCGGCGTCGACCGCGACCTGCTCGCCTGGTGCCGGGCGCACCGCCGCGCCGACCCGCGCGTGCGGCGCGCGCTCGCGCACCTGGTGGCCCGCACGCGCGCCACCTACCGCCGCGCGGCCCCGGGCATCGCCATGCTGGAGCCGGTCTCCCGCGCCTGCGTCGGCTGCGCGTTCGCCCTCTACCAGGGCATCCTCGACGAGATCGAGGAAGCGGGCTACGCCGTGCTGCACCGCCGGGTGGCCGTGCCGAACCGCAGGCGGCTCGCCGTCGCCCTCCCGGGCCTGGCCCGCGCGCTGGCGGCGCGGAGACCCGTCAGGACACCCCGCTAGCACGCCCCACTAGAACGCCCCACTAGAACGCCATGGCCTGCGCGCGGCGCTTGATCTCCCGGTGGCGCCCCTCGGTGAGGAACGACATCGGGGAGCCGGGCAGCGAGTCGTCGACGGTGAACAGCCAGCGCAGGATGTCCTCGTCGCTGTAGCCGCCGTCGCGCAGCACGGTGATGGTGCCCGGGAGTCCCTTGACGACGTCGGTGCGCTCCCCGTCGGTCGCGAGGAACGCGGCGGGGACCACCACCTCCCCGTCGCGGCGCAGGGACAGGATCTGCCCGTCGCGCACGAGTTGGTGGACCCGGGACACGGGCTGGTTCAGAAGGGTTGCGACCTCGGCGACGGGCAGCGTCTCCACGTCGTCGGCCAGAACGGACACCTCACTCACGAGGCGACACGATGCCACATGGGGCACCCTCCCCGCTCCTGCTCCGGGCCGCCGATGCCCGGGCGGTACCGTCAGGGTCGTGAACGCCCCGCCCGCCGCGCTGCTCGACGCGCGCTACCGGCTCGGTCCGGTGATCGCCCGCGGGGGCATGTCCACGGTCTACCGGGGCACCGACACCCGCCTCGACCGACCCGTCGCGATCAAGGTGATGGAGCCCCGGCTCGCCGCCGACCCCGCCTTCCGCACCCGCTTCGAGCGCGAGGCGCGCTCGGCGGCGCGGATCGACCACCCGGCCGTCGTCGACGTCTACGACCAGGGCCGCCACGTCGACGACTCCGGCGGCCACGGCCCCGAGCCCGTGCTGTTCCTCGTCATGGAGCTCGTGGAGGGCGCCACGCTGCGCGAGGTCCTGCGGATGCGCGGGCAGCTCGGCGTGCCCGGCGCGGTGGCCGTGCTCGACCGCGTGCTCGCCGGGCTCGCCGAGGCGCACCGCCTCGGGCTGGTGCACCGCGACGTCAAGCCGGAGAACGTGCTGATCAGCCACACCGGCGAGGTCAAGGTCGCCGACTTCGGGCTCGTCGTCGCGGCGGCGCAGGCCGGGGCGAGCCACGTCGGCACGATCATGGGCACGGTCGCGTACCTGTCCCCCGAGCAGGTCGCCACGGGCTCGGCCGACGCCCGCAGCGACGTCTACGCCGCCGGGATCCTGCTCTACGAGCTCCTCACCGGCACCCCGCCCTACACCGGCGACACGGCGATCTCGGTGGCGTTCCGGCACGTCAACGACCGGGTGCCGCCGCCGTCGCTGATCGCCGGTGACGTCCCGCCCGAGCTCGACGCCCTCGTGCTGCGCGCCACCGACCGCGACCCCGCCGCCCGCCCCGCCGACGCCGGGGCTCTGCTCGACGAGCTGCGCCGCGTCGCCCACCGCCTGGAGGTGCCGCGGGTGCCCGTGCCGGCGCCGCCGCGGCCGGCGGGCCACGCCACCGAGCCCGTGACGCACCCCGGCCCGGTCGTGCTGCCCGGGCCGCGTGGCACGCAGGCCCTGCCCGCGGGTCCGCCGCGCACCGCCACCAGCACCGACCTGTCCGGGCCCCCCCGCGGCGGCACCCTCCACGGCGGCGCGGACGGCGCCCCCTACGACCACCGCCGCGCCCGCCGCCGCAGCCGCCGCGCCTTCGGCATCGGCATCGCGGTGGTCCTCGTCCTCGCGCTCGTGGTGGGTGCGGTGGCGTGGTGGATGGGCACCGGGCGCTGGACGCAGGTGCCCGCGCTGGTCGGGGTGCAGCAGACCGCCGCCGCGGAGCTGCTCGACGACTACGGCCTCGTCACCGGGCCGGCCACGACCACCTTCGACAACGCCGCGCCCGCCGGTGCCGTGCTCGCCGTCGACCCGCCGGTGGGCGCGGAGCTGCTGCGCGGGGAGATCGTCACGCTGACGGTGTCCACCGGACGCCCCACCGTGCCGCCCGTCGAGGCCGGCTCCGACGTCGCCACCGCCGAGCAGCTCGTCCGCGACGCCGGGCTGACGCCCACCCGCGGCAGCTCCGACGCCGAGTACAGCGACTCCGTGCCCGAGGGCGCGGTGATCCGCACCGAGCCCCCGGCCGGGCAGGCCGTCGACATCGGCGGGGCGGTGACGCTCGTCGTCAGCCGCGGGGTCGAGCCGCCTCCGGCGCCCGCGCGGGTGTCGGTGCCGATGGTCGTCGGGCAGACGGCGTCGGCCGCCCAGGCCCTGCTCGACGAGCTGGGCCTGAGCACCGTGGTGCAGTCGGCGCTGCCGTTCGCGCTCAACGAGGACCCGACCGTGATCGGCCAGAGCCCCTCGGCGGGGTCGGTGGTCGAGGAGGGCACCCAGGTCGTCCTGGACACCCTCTAGACCCCCCGGGGATCACCGCTGCCGGGGATCAGCCGCGCAGCATCTCCGCCACGAGGAACGCGAGCTCCAGGGACTGCTGGGTGTTGAGCCGCGGGTCGCACGCGGTCTCGTAGCGGCCGCCGAGGTCGGCGTCGGAGATCTCCTGGGCGCCGCCCAGGCACTCCGTGACGTCCTCGCCGGTGACCTCGACGTGGATGCCGCCCGGGTGCGTGCCCAGGCCGCGGTGGACCTCGAAGAAGCCCTGCACCTCGTCGACGATGCGGTCGAAGTGGCGCGTCTTGTAGCCCGAGGTGGACTCGACGGTGTTGCCGTGCATCGGGTCGCACTGCCAGATGACCTTGTGACCGGACGCCTCGACCTTCTCGACGATCGCGGGCAGCACGTCGCGGACCTTGCCGTTGCCCATCCGGCTGATCAGCGTGAGCCGGCCGGGGGCGCCCTTCGGGTCGAGCCGCTCGACGTACTCCACGGCCAGCTCGGGCGTGGTCGTCGGGCCGATCTTGAGGCCGATCGGGTTCGAGAGCAGCTCCGCGACGGCGATGTGGGCGCCGTCGAGCTGACGGGTGCGTTCGCCGATCCACAGGAAGTGCGCCGACAGGTCGTAGAGCCGGGCCTCCTCGCGGGTGGTGTCCATCCGCAGCATCGCGCGCTCGTAGTCGAGCAGCAGCGCCTCGTGGGAGGCGTAGAACTCGACACTGTGCAGGTTGTGGTCGTCGACCCCGCAGGCGTCCATGAACTTGACGGCCCGCTCGATCTCGGCGGCCACGGCCTCGTACCGCTCGCCCGCCGCGGACGTGCGGACGAAGTCCTTGTTCCAGTCGTGCACGGTGGTGAGGTCGGCCATGCCGGTGGCGGTGAGCGCGCGCACCAGGTTCATGGCGGCGCTCGCGTTGGCGTAGGCGCGGACCATGCGGGAGGGGTCGGCGCGGCGCGCCTCCGGGTCGGCGACGATCGAGTGCACGATGTCGCCGCGGTAGGAGGGCAGGCCCAGGGCGTCGACGGGCGAGCTGCGCGGCTTCGCGTACTGCCCGGCGATGCGGCCGACCTTGACCACCGGCGTCGAGGCGCCGTAGGTGAGCACGATCGCCATCTGCAGCAGCGTGCGGATGGTGGCCCGGATGTGCGGCTCGGTGTTGTCGACGAACGTCTCGGCGCAGTCACCGCCCTGCAGCAGGAACGCCTTGCCGTTCGCGACGTCGGCCAGCCGGGACTGCAGGCGGTCGACCTCGGGCGGCAGCGTCACCGGCGGCACGCTCTCCAGCACCGTGCGGACGTGCGCCACCTCGGCCGCGTCGGGCCAGTCGGGCTGCTGCGCGGCGGGGCGGGAGAGGGCGTCGTCGAGCCTGCTGCGCAGGTCGGCGGGCAGCGGGGGCAGCTCGGGAAGCACTTCGACCGGGGCGTCGACGGTCCAGTTCACGACATCAGCCTAGAAGGTGCCGGCCGCGGGCCGGTGCCCGGTACGTCACCCGAACGGCCCGATTCCACTCAGGACGATCCGGATACCTGACCTCATGGCAACCATCCTCTGGATCCTGGCAGTCGTCCTCGTCGTCGCCGGCGTCCTGGCGATCATCCGCAAGCAGCTCGTGTGGGGCATCGTGCTGATCGTCGTCGGGCTGCTCGTCGGCCCCGGCGGCGTCAGCATCTTCACCTGACGGCCCGCCCGGCGCCGTCCCCGTGACCGGTCCCGTTCAGGACCGTGCGGCCACCGCCGACTCGATCGCCTCCCACCGCCGCAGGTTCAGCCGCGCGTCGGCCAGGGCGTCGTGCGCGTCGGAGGTGGGCGGGGGCAGGGCCGGGCGGCCCGCGTCCTCCCAGCGCTGGCGCAGCTCGCGGGTGAACCGCGGCAGCGCCCTCGGCAGGGCCGGCATCGCTCCCCACAGCTGGCACAGCGCCACGTGGTCGTAGGCCGCGATCCACGCCCACATCTCCACGTCGCCGCCGGGCTCGGTGACGAAGTCGAGCAGGTCGGCGCGCAGGCGCGAGCGGGAGCGCCAGGCCGGGTCGGCGGGCGAGGGGAGCTTGGGCAGCACGTTGGCCCGCACCCACGCGCCGGCGCGGGACGGGTCGAACTCGGTGGAGACCGCGTAGAACTCGCGTCCGTCCTCCCCGACCACCCCGATGGACACCAGGTCGATCGTGGTGCCGTCCTCGATGAACTCGCAGTCGTAGAAGAAGCGCACGTCACGAGGTTAGCCGCCGGGTCCGGCGCGGCACCCGGGCGGCCGGGTCCCGGGCACCCCGGACGGCGCACCGCTAACGGAATGGGGCAGGCTCCGATGACAGTGGAGGAGCACCGTGCCTGCACGTTCCTGGAAGGCCTCGGCCGGGCGGTGCCGTAGGGACCTCGGGGGACCCATGACCGGACCGTCGCCGCCCCGTGCCGCCTGGCCGGCCGCTGCGTGGACCCGCTCCCCCGTCGTCGTGGGCGTCGCGGTGCTGCTGCTGGGCCTGAGCGCCGTCGTGCTGCGCCCGGAGGGCTCCGGTGTGGCGGCGTGGTGGCCCGCCGCCGGCGTCGCCGTCGCGGCCGCGGCGTGCACCAGCGGAAGGCGCCGCGGGGCCGTGCTGCTCGCGGTCGGCGCCGGGGGCCTCGCCGCCAACCTCCTCGGCGGCCGGCCCGTCGCGCTCGCCCTGGCCTTCACCGTCGCGAACGTCGCCGAGGCCGCGCTCGCCGCGCGCCTGCTGGCGGCCGACGGACGCCCGGAGCTGCGCACGCTGCCGCAGCTGGGGCGGCTGCTCGGCGCCGCGGGGGCCGGGGCGCTGGTCGCCGGCGCCGGGGTCGGCGCCGGGGTCGCGCTGCTGTCCGCCGGTGACCCCTGGTCCGCGGGGACGGCGGCCGCGGCGGCGCACGGCGCGGCGGTCGTCGTGCTCGTGCCGGCGGTGATGCGCCTGCCCGACCGTCCCGCGCCCCCGCGCCGGTGGGAGGTCGCGGCGCTGTGGACGCTCGTCGTCGCCGGCACCGCGCTGGTCTTCCTCCCCGGGCAGGCGATGCCGCTCGGCTTCCTCGTCGTCGCCGCGCTCGCCGGCACCGGGCTGCGCCTTGGCGTGCGCGCCGCGTCGGCGCAGCTCGTGGTCGTCGGGGTGGTCGTGGGGGTGCTCAGCGCGCTGGGCGGGGGGCCCTTCGCCGCCGCCGGGCGCCTCCACGGGCCCGCCGTCACCGGCACGCTGGAGCAGCTCTACCTCGGTTCGTGCGCGGTCGTCGTGCTGGCGCTGGCGCTCTCGGTGGCCCAGCGGGAGGCCGCGCTCGTGCAGCTCGCCCGGCTGCGCCGCTTCGACCTGGCCGTCCTCGAGGCCGTCAACGCCGGGGTGCTCGCCTGCGACGCCGAGGGCAACGTGCTGGTCCGCAACCGCGTGCACCGGCGCGCCACGGGCGTCGACCGGACCGTCGACGACCCCGACGGGCACCTGCTCGCCACGGGCATCCGCGTCACCCAGGACGGGGTGGCCCTGCCCCCCGGGCGCACGCCGATGCAGCGGGCGCTGGCCGGGGAGGTGCTCACCGACGAGTCGATGCGGATCGAGCCCGCGTCCGGACCGGCCTCCGACGTCGTCGCGATGGCCCGCCCGATCCACGACCACGACGGTTCACTGCTCGGCGCCGTCGTCGCGTTCACTGACGTCACCGCCGAGCGCGCCGTGCAGGCCCGGCTGCGGGAGAGCCTGGCGTTCCGGGAGGCCGTCCTCGCCGTCAGCCCGGACACGCTGTTCCTGTTCGACCCGCGCAACCGCGAGACGCTGTGGCTCTCGCCCTCGAGCACCGGGTCCCCGGAGGACTCCCCCACCGACCTCGTCGCGCTCGGCGGCGAGCCGTGCCAGGAGCGGGTGCACCCCGAGGACGTCGCCCGGCTCGTGGCCGCCGACGAGTCGGCGCGCGCCCTCGCCGACGGCGCCGTGCTCAAGCTGCGCCTGCGCATCCGCGACGGGCGGGGCCGCTACCGCTGGGTGTCCCGGCGCGTCACGCCGTTCGACCGCGACGACGCCGGCGAGGTCACCGCGCTGCTCGGCGTGGCCCGCGACATCACCGAGAACGTCGAGCTCGAGGAGCGCCTCGCGTCGGCGGCCCTGCACGACCCGCTGACCGGCCTGCCCAACCGCCGGCTGCTCTCCGACCGGCTGGAGACCGCGCTGCACCGGGCCTCGCGCACCGGCAGCGAGGTGCCGGTGCTGTTCTGCGACCTCGACGGGTTCAAGGTCGTCAACGACACCGCGGGCCACGCCGTCGGCGACGCCGTGCTGCAGGCCACCGCCGCCCGGCTCACGACCGTCCTGCGGCCGCAGGACACCGTCGCGCGCGTCGGCGGCGACGAGTTCGTGGCCGTGCTCGACCCGGCGCTGCGGGCCGTCGACCCGGTCCACGCCCACGTCGAGGTGCGCCGGCAGGCCCGCTCGGTGGCGCGGCGGGTCGTGGCCGCGCTGGCCGAGCCGTTCGTCGTCGACGGGACCTCGCACGTGGTCACGGTGAGCATCGGCATCGCGTTCGCCGAGGCCGGCACCGAGCTCGAGCAGGCCCTGCACGACGCCGACCGGGCGATGTACCAGGCCAAGCTCCTGGGCAAGGGCCGCCACGAGGAGCTCGACGACGCCTCCGGGCAGGCCTGAAGCGGCCGGTCCCCCCGTCAGGAGGCGCGGGTGTCGGGCAGCGTCGGCGGGGCGGGGCGGGGCGCCTCCGCGGCCGGTTCCGCCTTCTCGGCCAGCGCCTTCGCCGCGCGCTCCTTCACCGAGGCCGCGTACATGTCGACGTAGGTCTGCCCGGACAGCTCCATGAGCGAGTACATGATCTCGTCGGTCATCGAGCGCTCGATGAACCGGTCGCCCTCCATGCCGGCGTAGCGGCTGAAGTCGAGCGGCTCGCCCACCCGGATGTGCACCTTGCGCGGGCGCCACATGCGCGACCCGATCGGGTTGACCTTGTCGGTGCCGATCATGGCCACCGGGACGACGGGCACGCCCGCCTCCAGCGTCATGCGCGCGACGCCGGTCTTGCCCTTGTAGAGGCGCCCGTCGGGCGAGCGCGTGCCCTCCGGGTAGATGCCCAGCAGCCGGCCCTCGCGCAGCACCCGCACCGCGGTGTCCATCGCGTCGCGGGCGGCCGACCCGCCGGAGCGGTCGATCGGGATCTGGCCGACGCCGGTGAAGAACGCCTTCTGCAGGCGCCCGACCAGCCCGGGCTTGGTGAAGTACTCCGACTTCGCCGGGAACGTGATCCGCCGCGGCACCACCAGCGGCAGGACGAACGAGTCGACGACCGCGAGGTGGTTGCTCGCCAGGATGGCCCCGCCGCGGGACGGGATGTGCTCGAGCCCCTCGATGGTGGGGCGGCAGAACAGCCGCAGGAGCGGACCGAGGAACACGAACTTGGACCACCAGTACAGCACCTGGGCGTGCCCCCTTCACCGCGACGGCCGTCAGCCTACGGACGGGCGGGGCGCGGCGACAACGGGCGGTGGCCCACATCGGTTCCCGCACCGGTGCGCGCGTGTCAGGATGGAGGTGGGCCGTCGCACGGCGGTCCGCGCGGTGGCGAGGAGATCACGTGGGCGGCGAACCGGACGAGCGTCCGCACCCCGACGGCGGGGTCGACGACTTCGACGCCATCGTCGCGGGCTGGCGGCGCGAGGGCGCGGTCCCCGAGTGGCCCGACGAGGAGCCGACGGCCGCCGTGCGCGACCCCTTCGAGGCGTCGGACCCGCCGCCCACGGACGTGCCGTCCGCTCCCGAGCCGCCGCCGATCGTCGTCCGTCCGGGGCCGCGCACGGCCCCCGAGGACGAGCACTTCGTGCCGCCGGAGCCCCCGCCGATCCCCCGCATCGGGCCGCCCGCCGCCGTCGGCCTGGTGCTGCTGGTGCTCGGGGTCGTCCTGGTCACCGCGCCCGGCTGGGTCGGGGTGCCCGACGCCTACGGCCTGCCGCTCGGGCTGCTCACCCTCGCGGCCGGCCTCGGCTGGCTGGTGCTGCGCCTGTGGCCCTCGCCCCCCGGGCCGGGCCGCGACGACGACGGCGCGATCCTCTAGGCGCTCCTACGCGGCGACGGCGGCCAGGTAGCGGGTCTCGGCCCGCTGCAGCAGCAGCACGACGACCGCGCCCAGCACGCTCAGCGCGATCCCGACCAGCACGGCGGTGTTCCACCCGGCCACGAGACCCGCGGCGGTGCCGTCGGGGTGCACGGCCAGCGCGGTGACGACCGTGACGCCGAAGGCCGCGCCGATGTAGCGGCTGGAGTTGTTGATGCCGCTGCCCGCGCCCGCGCTGGTGGCCGGGACGCCGGCGACGGCCTCACGGGCCAGCGTGGCGTTGACGATCCCGCTGCCGACGCCCGCGACCACGAGCCCCACGAGGAGCTGGGCCAGGGGTGCGCCGGTGGTCAGCAGGGCGAGCGGGAGCAGGCCGAGCGCGATCGTCAGCAGGCCGGCGGCGAGGCGGACGGCACCGGAGACCCGCAGCGGGATGCGGCGGGCGAGCAGCGCGAACGCGACGCTGAACCCCGACCACGCGATGCCGATGACCGAGGCCTGAACGGAGGTGTAGCCCAGGCCGCTCTCCAGCACGACGGCCACGAACGACATGAGCGCGATGATCGCGGCGCCGGTGACGAACGCGGCGAAGGTGGCCGAGACCAGTGCGGGCCTGCGGAACATGCCCAGCTCCAGCATCGGCTCGCGCACCCGCCGCTGGTGCACGACGAACACCGCGAGGACGACCACCGCACCCACGACGAGGCCGAGTGCGAGCGGGCTGGTCCAGCCGCGGCGGCCCTCGGTGAGCCCGGCGAGCAGGGCACCGGTGCCGACGGCCAGCAGCAGCGCACCGGTGACGTCGGCCCGGCGGCCGCGCCCGGAGCGCGACTCGGTGAGCAGGCGCTGCCCGGCGACGGCCAGCAGCACCGACAGCACCGCGACGACGACGAACGCGAGGCGCCAGTCGGCCACGGCGGCCAGCACCGCACCGAGCGGCGGGCCGAGCGCGGGGCCCGCGCCCATGCTCGCGCCCCAGATGCCGGTGGCGCGGGCCCGCTCGGGACCGGGGAACGTGTGGCTGATCAGGGCGAGGCCGCAGGCGATCACCGCGGCCGAGCCGATGCCCTCCAGGACCCGGCCGACGACGAACGTCCAGGCGTCGGGGGCCAGCGCGCAGGCGGCCGAGCCGACGGCGAGCAGCGCGGCCCCGGCGACGAACACCCGCCGCCGCCCGACCTCGTCGCCGATCGCGCCGGAGGTGAGGAGCGCGACCGCGAGCCCGAGGCTCATGGAGCTGAGCACCCACGACGTGGCGACCGGTCCGGCCCCGAGGTCGCGCGCGACCGTCGGGATGATCGAGAACGGCGCGGTGAACGCCGTCATCGAGAGCAGGGTGCCGCCCGCGGTGATGGCGAGCGTGCCGCCGGGGTGCAGGCCGGCGGGAGGCCCGGGCGGAGTGCCGGTCGTGGTGCTGACCGTGCGGTCCATGCGCGTCTCCCCCGGGTTCGTGGTGGCCCGGACCGTAGCACGATCGGTTCAATCACCGAACCGATGTGCGATGATGGGCACATGGTGCTGCCACGCGACTACCAGGGCCAGCGGTGCTCGATCGCGCGGACGCTGGAGGTCGTCGGCGAGCGCTGGTCGCTGCTCGTCGTCCGCGACGCGTTCTTCGGCGTGCGGCGCTTCAGCGACTTCGCCCGCCACCTCGGCATCCCGCGCGCCGTGCTCACCGAGCGCCTCGACCGCCTGGTCGAGGAGGGCGTGCTGGAGCGCGTACCGGGGCCGGGGCGGCGCACGGAGTACGCGCTCACGCCCAAGGGCGTCGAGCTCTGGCCGGTGCTGCGTGCGATGGCCGTGTGGGGTGACGAGCACTACTCCCCCGCCGGGCCGCGCCGTCTCTCCGTCCACGCCGGGTGCGGCGGCGCCGTCGACTCCATTGGCGCCTGCGCGCGGTGCCGCCACCCCGTGCCGGTCACCGAGACGGTGACGACGCCGGGGCCGGGGTACGAGCCGCCGCCCGGGGCCGACGCGGTGACGCTGGCGCTGACCGGGTCGCGCACGCTGCTGGAGCCCCTGCCCTGAAGCCCTGTGCCCTGGAACCCTCTGCCCTGAAGCCCCTCTGCCCGGAACCGGA
The DNA here is from genome assembly GCF_019263585.2 of Pseudonocardia oceani. Taxonomy (GTDB): domain Bacteria; phylum Actinomycetota; class Actinomycetes; order Mycobacteriales; family Pseudonocardiaceae; genus Pseudonocardia; species Pseudonocardia oceani. Next base: position 5,167,824 of record NZ_JADQDF010000001.1, on the reverse strand, counting down.
GCCCGGCGTTCAGCCGGCCTCGCGCGCCAGCCGCGCCGCGCCCACCACGGCGGCGTCCTCGCCGAGCTGCGCGGTGCGGATCCGGGCCAGCGGCCTGCGCCCGGCCCCGGTGAGCCGCGAGGCGTAGTGCTCGCGGGCGTCGTCGAGGAACAGCGGCGCCGACGCCGACACCCCGCCCCCGATGACGACGAGCTCCGGGTCGAACACGTCGGCGACGAGCGCGAGCCCCTCCCCCAGCCACCGTGCGAGGTCGGCGACGGCCGCGCAGGCCAGCGGGTCGCCCTCCTTCGCCGCCGCGGCCACCCGGCGCCCGGTGACGCGCCCGGGGTCGTCGACGACGAGCCGGCGCAGCGCGGGCGAGAGCCCGGGGTCGCGGGCGATCATCTCGACGGCCGTCGTGGCCAGCGCGGTGCCGCTGCAGTAGCGCTCCCAGCAGCCCGACTTGCCGCACGCGCAGGGGCGCCCGCCGGGCACGACCCTCAGGTGTCCCAGCTCGGGCGCCACGCCGTGCGCGCCGCGGAACAGCACGCCGTCGACGAGCAGGGCCGCGCCGATCCCGGTGCCCAGCGCCACGAACACCACCGTCGACGCCCCGGCGGCGGCGCCGAAGTGGCGCTCGGCGAGCGCGGCGGCGTTGGCGTCGTGCTCGACGACGACCGGCAGCCCGGTGCGCGCGGCGATCCGGTCGGCGACCGGGGCGTCGCGCCAGGACAGGTGCGGGGCGAAGCGGACCCCGCGCAGGTCGGGGGTGATGAAGCCGGCCAGCGCGAGGCCGGCCGCGGACACCCGGTGCCGCCCGGCGAGCTCGCCGATGACCCGCGCGACCGTGGCCTCCAGCGCCGCCTCGCCGCGCGGGGTGGGGGCGCGGGCGGTGTCCAGGACGGCGCCCTCGGCGTCGACGACCCCGGCTCGCACGCTGGTGCCGCCGACGTCGACCCCGACCGTCAGCGCCGTGCGCTTCAGCACCGTCCGCCGCCGGCGCGGGCGGGCTCGCGGACCACGGGGATGCGCTGCACACGGCGGGCGGGCGGCTCGGCCGCGGAGGACGGCGGCGCGGTCGGAGGTGCGGTCGGGGGCCCGGTCGGTGCGGGCGCCCCCGCACCCTCGTGCAGCGCGGTCCGCAGGACGTCCAGCAGGCCGGCGGCGTGATCGGCGAGGCGGACCGCCAGCTCCGGGCGCTCCCCGCGCAGCAGCGCGACGACGGCGCAGACCGGGCACACGGAGCAGGGCGAGGAGCCCTCCGGGAGCGCCTCCCCCGACGCACCGGCGTCGCGGCCCGACCCCTCCCGGCCCGACCCGTCGCGGCCCGACCCGTCGCGGCCCGTCCCCTCGCGGCCCAGCCCGTCGAGCGCCGGACCCAGCCGGTCCAGCACGAGGACGGCGACCGCGCGCAGCTCGGCGCCCAGGCCCGCGTGCGGGCCGCACCCGGGGGCCGTCACCGGACCCACAGCGCCGGGTCGGGGCGGAACACCACGCACAGGTCGTCGCCGACGAGCCGGGCGCCGACCACCTCGCAGCGGCGCAGCACCGACGGCAGCGCGACCATCCGCCGCGTGCCGCCCGCGCTCACGGCGAGGTCGTCGCCGACGCGGGCGAGGTCGAGCGCACCGTCGGCGGCTCCGGGCAGGGCCAGGACCAGCTCGAACTCCGAGTCCTTCGACGTGCCGGTGCCCGCGGTGCGCCGCACCTGCAGCAGCGGCGGCGCCTGCGCGCCCGGGGCGGCGGGGTCGTCGTCGCCGTAGAGGCCGCGGGCGATCTCGCGCAGCGCGTCGGTGCCGGTGGGCTCGGCCGCGGTGTGGTCGGCGGTGCGCAGCGGCACCCCGAGCCCGGCCAGGTCGACCAGCACGGCCTGCTGCTCGGTGTACCGCTCGCGCAGCCACCGCGCGGCCGGGCCGCGCAGCGACGCCGGCGGGCCGGGCACGATCCGGTTGACGACGCAGTCGTCGACGCGCAGGCCGTGCAGCGCGAGCGCGGTGAGCGTGCGGCGCGTCTCCGCGGCGACGACCCGTTCCGGGGTGAGCACCAGCCGGATCGAGGTGCGGGTGTGGTCGCCGAGCAGCTCGCGCAGCCCGCCGAGGTCGTCGGCGAGCGCGTCGAGGGCGTCGATCGTCGACTCCCACGCCGTCGTCGACTCCCTGCCCCCCGCCGCCATGCCCGCGAGCATCCCGCGGACGGCCCGGCGGTGCGCGGGGAACAGCCGCTCGACGTAGCCCGACAGTGCCTCCGGGAGCCCGAGCAGCCGGAGCGTCTCCGCGGTCGGGCCGCAGTCGACGACGACGACCTCCCACGGCCCGCCCTCGGCGTAGCGGCGCACCTCGCCGAGCGCGAGGAGGTCCTCGACGCCGGGCAGCACCGTCAGCTCGTCGGCGACGAGCTCGTCGACGCCCGCCCCGGCGAGGATCGTGCGCAGGTGGCCCTGCAGCTGCCCCCACGAGCGGTCGAGCAGGGCGTGGGTGTCGATGTGCGCAGCGTGCAGCCCCGGTTCGAGCTCGACGGGGTCGCCACCGAGGTCGGTCTCCAGGGCGTCACCGAGCGAGTGCGCGGGGTCGGTGGAGACGACGAGCGCGGGGCGTCCGGTGCGCGCGAGGTGCGTCGCCGTGGCCGCGGCGAGGGTGGTCTTGCCGACGCCACCCTTGCCGGTGAACAGGACGACGCGCACGGGGCGGAGGGTATCCGGCCCTCAGCCCGCGCTCTCGACCCGCCGCTTCAGACCCTTGAGCGCGGTGTCGATGATCACTTTCTCGGCCTTGCGGCGGAGCATGCCGATCATCGGGATGTTGAGGTCGACGGCGAGCGAGTACGTGACCGTGGTGGAGCCCGTCGACTCGGTCAGCGCATACGAGCCGTCCTGCGCCTTCTGCATCTGTCCCTTGACCAGCGTCCAGCTCACGGAGCGGTCGTCGGGCGCCCAGTCGTAGTCGAGGGTGTAGGAGTCCTTGATCGGGCCGGCGTCCATCGTGAACCTCACGCGGGCCGGGCGGCCGCCGGAGCCGGGCTCCAGGACCTCGACGCTCTTGACCTGCTCCGCCCACTCGGGGTACGCCTCGAAGTCGGCGATGACCGCCATCACCCGCTCCACGGGAGCGGCGATGTCGATCGACGATGTGGTCGCGTTGGCCATGCGGGCAGGTTACCGGCCGGTTTCCCGCTGCGCGTCACCAGCGCGGGAGGGGGGCGTCACCAGCGCGGGACCCGGGCGTCACCAGCGCAGGACATAGGGCGTGCCGGTCCGCCGGAAGTGCCCCACGTTGACGCACTCGGTGCGCCCGACCCGCGCCCGCGCCGCCAGGGGCTGGTGCACGTGGCCGTACAGCGAGACGCGGGGGCGGTCGCGCACGACGACGTCGAGCAGCCCGGGCGAGGACGACTCCGCGCGGCGCGAGACCACGTCGTAGGCCAGGTCGGGGACGGCGGGCGGCACGTGGCTGCACAGGACGTCGACGGTGCCGAGCGCGGCCGCGCGGGCCTCGAACTCGGCGAACCGCAGCATGTTCGGCTTCCACGGCCCGCCCCGGCGCGGCTCGACGCCGGGCGGCAGGGGCGCGCCGCCGACGAACCCGATGCGCAGCCCGCCCACCTCGACGACCCGCCCGTCGGCGTCGACGACGCCGTCGCGGGCGAACTCGGGCCACAGGTCGGGCTGGTCGACGTTGCCGGGGATCGCCCAGGTCGGGGCCGTCATCGCGCCGAACAGCTCGGCGTACTGCTCGCGCACGGCGTCGGCGACGACGGCGGGCGGGTCGGGCACCCGCTCCCAGGCCCGGCGCGCGAACTCCATCAGCTCGCCGGGGGCGCCGTTGGTGCGGATCTCGCCGAAGCGGCTGCTCACCTCGGGGCCGAGCACGCGACCGAGGATGCCCCGGTGCGGGTTCTGGTAGTCGACGAAGTCGACCAGGTCGCCCAGCACGAACAGGGCGTCGGCACCGTCGCCCGCTCGGGCGAGCGCCTCGGCGTTGCCGTGGACGTCGGAGACCACGTGCACGCGCATGATCCGATCCTAGGTCGGGGGCTCCCCGGGTGCCCTGCCCGCCTCCAGCCGGTCCTTGCAGGCGAAGGCCACGGCCTTGGCCGCGCGCTGGCGGCGCCGGGCCTCCGCGGCCCCGCGGCGGGGTGGGGCCGGGGCCGGGCGGCCGTCCGGACCGGGCGGGTCGGCACGCAGGAAGTAGTGCAGCACCGTGCCGTCGAGCACCGGCTCCAGCCAGACCTCCATGCTGCCGACGAGCGCGCCCGTCACCGTCCAGCGGAAGCCCTGCACGCCGCGGTCGGTGTCGACGGCGAGCCGCAGGTCGGGCCACCACCGGACCCACCGGGCGGGCACCGCGAACTCCGCCGCGACCACCTCCGGGGGCACCGCCAGGAACGTCTCGTCCACCACGTCGACCGAGGGCACGGCGCCAGACTGCCGGACCGGGCGAACCGGACAGGCTCCGACCCTCCCCCACACGGGTTACGGCACGGTAGGTTGCGCCCAGCCGCAGCCGAGGAGGACTGGTCCAGTGCGCGAGTACAGCGTTCCCGCCACCATCACCGTGGGTGACGAGGAGAACCTCGTCGACGCGGTCTACGACAACGCGTCCGCCCACGGCGCCGACGTCGTCTACCGCCGCCGGGGCACCGGCGACGCGTGGACCGACGTCACCGCCGCCGAGTTCGCCGAGCAGGTCACCGCCGTCGCGCGGGGGCTGATCGCGTCCGGGGTCGCCGCGGGCGACCGGGTCGCGCTCCTGTCGCGCACCCGCTACGAGTGGACGCTGCTCGACTACGCGATCCTCGCCGTCGGCGGCGTCACCGTGCCGATCTACGAGACGTCGTCGGCCGAGCAGGTCAGCTGGATCCTCGAGGACTCCGGCGCCGTCGGCATCGTCGTGGAGTCGCCCAAGCACAAGGACCTGGTCGCCGGCGTCGCCGCGCCGTCGGTGACGGTGTGGCAGATCGACGCGGGCGCCGTCGAGTCGCTGACGTCCGCGGGCGTCGACCTCACCTCGGACCAGGTGCAGGCCCGGCGCGCCGCCGTCGGCGGCGACGACCTGGCCACCCTGATCTACACCTCGGGCACCACCGGGCGGCCCAAGGGCTGCGAGCTGACGCACCGCAACCTGCTCACCGAGGTCCGCGCCGTCACGCAGGTCTTCCCCGAGCTGTTCACGGCGGGCGGGTCGGTGCTGCTGTTCCTGCCGCTCGCGCACGTGTTCGGCAAGGCCATCCAGCTCGGCGCGATGTGCACCCGCACGATCGTCGGGCACACCCCGGACGTCGCGCAGCTGCTGCCCGACCTGGCCGCGTTCCGGCCGACGTTCCTGCTCGCGGTGCCGCGCGTGTTCGAGAAGGTCTACAACGGCGCTCGCCAGCGGGCCCACAACGACGGCAAGGGCAAGATCTTCGACGCCGCCGCCGACACCGCGATCGCCTGGTCGAAGGCGCTGGACACCGGCGGCCCCGGCATCGCGCTGCGCGCCAAGCACGCCCTGTTCGACCGGCTCGTGTACGGCAAGCTGCGGATGGCCGTCGGCGGCGCGGTCGTGGCCGCCGTCTCCGGTTCCGCCCCGCTGGGCGCGCGCCTGGGCCACTTCTTCCGCGGCGTCGGCCTGCCGGTCCTCGAGGGCTACGGCCTCACCGAGACCTCGGCCGGCATCACCCTCAACACGCTCGCGGCCCAGCGGGTCGGCAGCGTCGGGCGTCCGGTGCCCGGGCACGCGGTGCGGATCGCCGAGGACGGCGAGATCCTGCTCAAGGGTCCGATCGTCTTCCGCGGCTACTGGAAGAACGAGACCGCCACGTCCGAGGCCATCGAGGACGGCTGGTTCCGCAGCGGCGACATCGGCGAGCTCGACGACGCCGGCTTCCTCACGATCACCGGCCGCAAGAAGGAGATCATCGTGACGGCGGGCGGCAAGAACGTCGCCCCCGCCGTGCTCGAGGACCGCCTGCGCGCCCACCCGCTGATCAGCCAGTGCATGGTCGTCGGCGACGCGCAACCGTTCATCGGCGCGCTGGTCACGATCGACAGCGAGGCCCTGCCCGGCTGGCGCGAGCGCCACGGCAAGCCGGCCGGCGACAGCGCTGCCGACCTCGTCGACGACGCCGACCTGCTGGCCGAGGTCGACGCTGCGGTCGACGAGGCCAACAAGGCGGTGTCGCGGGCCGAGCAGATCCGCAGGTTCCGGATCCTGCCGGTCGACTTCACCGAGGCGGGCGGGGAGATGACCCCGACGATGAAGGTCAAGCGGCAGGTGGTGGCGAAGACGTTCGCGGACGACATCGCGGCGATCTACAGCTGATATGGGGGCCCCGCCCCGCCGCCCTCGCCCCCGCCCCGTTCTTGCAGCAAGGCCACCTTCATGGCGCTGTTCGTCATGAAGGTGGCCTTCCCGCATCTCGGGAAGCGCGCTCAGGGGCCGGTCAGCAGCCCCCGGAGCCGGGCCACGCGGGCGTCCCAGGTCCAGTCGGCCACCATCCGCTCCCGTCCCGCCGCGCCCATGGCCGCCGCCCGGGCCGGGTCGGCGAGCAGGCCCCCGACCGCCGCGGCCACCGCGCGCACGTCCCGGCCGTCGACGACGTGCCCGGTGACGCCGTCGTGCACGGTCTCCGGCGCGCCCCCCGACCGGCCGACGACCACCGGCAGCCCGCACGCCGCCGCCTCCAGCGCGACGATGCCCAGACCTTCGATGTCGAGCCCGCCGCCGCGGGTGCGGCAGGGCAGGGCGAAGACATCGCCGACGGCCTGGTGCGCGGCGAGCTCGTTCTCGGGCACCGCCCCGGTCAGGACGACGCCTGGCGTCCCGGCGGCGAGGCGGCGCAGGCGCCCGGCGTCGGGACCGTCGCCGACCAGCAGCAGCCGCGCGTCCGGGACCCGTGCGCGGACCACGGGCCAGGCGGCCACCAGGACGTCCTGGCCCTTGCGCGCCACCAGCCGCGACACGCAGACCGCCACCGGGGCCTCCCCGAGGACGTAGCGGGCGCGCAGGGCGGCGCGGGCGGCCGGGTCGGGGCGGAACCGGGCGGTGTCGATGCCCGATGGCAGGTGCTCCAGCACGGCCCGCGGCCCGAACGCCGCGGCGATCCGCCCGCGGGTGTGGCGGGAGATGGTCGTGACCGCGTCGGCGTCCTCGCCGATCCGCCGCAGCGCCTGCCGCGCGCCGGGCAGCATCGACCACCCCACCTCGTGCCCGTGCGTGCTCGCCACGACCCGGGCCACGCCGGCCCGGCGGCGCAGCCACGGCCCGAGCAGGGCCAGCGGGGCAGCGGCGCCGAACCAGACCGTGCGCGCCCCGTGCCGCCGGACCAGGTCGACGGCCCGGCGCGCGACGGCCGGGCCGGGGAGCATCAGCGACGTCGGATGGCGGTGCACCGGGTGGCCGTAGGCGGCGTCGAACTCCGCGGCGCCCGGCCAGGCCGGGGCGTACACGACCAGCTCCCCCGGAGGCAGCCGCCGGGCCAGCTCGTGCAGGTAGGTCTGGATGCCCCCGGTGCGCGGCGGGAAGTCGTTCGTCACCAGGAGGGTGGGCACACGCGCGACCCTAGGACGGGCGGTGAGCCCGGGCGGCGGCCGGTGACCTCGGCCGCCGCCCGAGCCCGGGGAGCGGACGAGGTCTAGATGCGGCGGGCGCCGCTGAACGCGCTGCTGGACACGGTGGCGTACTTGACGACGTCGCCGGTCTGCGGGGCGTTGATCATCTTGCCGTCGCCGGCGTAGATGCCGACGTGGCTGACGGGGCTGTAGTAGAAGACCAGGTCGCCGGGCTGCATGTCGTCCCAGCCGACCGAGCGGCCCACCCCGGCCTGCGCCGACGACGACCGCGGCAACGTGACGCCCGCCTCGGAGAACGCCCACGAGGTGAGGCCGGAGCAGTCGAAGCTGCCCGGGCCCTCGGCGCCCCACTGGTAGGGCTTGCCCAGCTGCGTGATGGCGGCGCGCAGGGCGACGACGCCCGCGCCGCTGCCGCTGATCGGGCCGCTGGGGCCGTCGACGCCCGGGCCGAGGCGGTCGGAGCGCTGCTGCGGGCTGAGCCGCTCCAGCAGGGCCTCGGCCTCCTCGATGCGCACCTCGGCGTCGCGCTTGCGGGCGGCGACCTCCTGCTCGGCTTCCGCGGCCGCGTCGGCGGCCGACTGCGCGCGGGCGGTGGCGGCGTCGGCCTCGGCCTGCGCCGCCTCGGTGTCCTCGACGACGGCGATCAGCTCCGCCAGCGCGATCCGCTGGTCGGACGCCAGCATCTCCAGCACCGACATCTGGTCGAGGAAGTCCTCGGGCGAGCCGCTGGCCAGCAGCGCGTTGAACTGGTCGAGGTTGCCGCTCTCGAAGGTCGTCAGCGCCAGCGCGTCGACCTGCCGGCGGTACTCCTCCTCGGCGGCGCGGGCGGCGTCGGCGGCCTGGCGGGCCGGCTCGACGGCCGCGGTCATCCGCGCGAGCTCCTCCTGCCGGGCGGTGAGCGCATCGGTGGCGGCGTGCCACTCCTCGGTGAGCACCTCGGCCTCGCGCTGCACCTGCTCGAGCGCGGCGGCGGCGTCGGTGGCGTTGTCGGGCGGGGCGGGCTGCGCCGAGGCGGGCGCGACCCCCAGCACCAGGGCCAGAGCGCCGGCCAGGAGCACCGCCACGAGGGCCGGTGCGCCGGGGCGGGTCCTGCCGGGTGACAGCACGCGGACGCGTCTCCTTCGTTCCCACCATCGTGACCGACGTTCTGCTCTACCGGAGCAACGACGCTCGCCGAACGGAGTAACGATGGTGACCGTACGTCGCCCTTCGCGTTCGAATGGCTGACGGACCGCACGGCCTCGGGGAGATTACGGAGGCGACCAGGGGGCGTCCACCACGGGGCGCGACCGGCGCGTCGCGCCCGGCACGCCCCCGAACGGAGGCGTCCACCTGCGGAGACGGTTCGGTAACGCCGTGATGTCACCCCGTGTCACGGGCCGCTCCCCCATCGTCGCGAGCACCGGACGCCGGGCGACGCGGGGCGGCCACCAGCCGCAACCTCGGCACCAGGCCTTGATCTGCGAGCACGGCGAGTGCGCGCTGCTCCGGTGCGTCGAGCTGCACCGTGGACGCGCCGGACGGTCCGTCCTGCGCCGCCGCGACGTCGCCGGACCGGCCCTCGGGCCGCCGGGCCGGGACCGTCGGCACCCCGAGCAGCACGCCGATCACGCAGTCGCCGCAGGCGTTCCCGCGGACCTCGCAGCTCTCACAGTCGACGATCATGTCGCTCCCTCCGGTCGGCTCGGTGCCGTCGGGGAGGGACGCTAGGAGCGACCCCTGACAGTTTCCGGCGGTCAGCCGCGCACGAGCCGCGTGAGGATGGCCGTGGAGGGCACGGTGTAGGCCCCGCGCCGCTGCACCGACCGCACGACCTCGGCGTCGGAGGTGGCCACCAGCACCGGCCGCCCGTGCGGCTCGGCGGCGACCAGCGAGCGGATGACGTCGTCGGCGATCACGCCGGGGTCGCTGAACAGCACGCGCACCCCGCGCGAGCCGCGGATCGGCGCCGCGACGACGCCCGCCCCGTCGAACACGACGGTGACCTCCACCCCGGTGCGCGCGGCCAGCGCCGCGAGCTGCCCGACCAGGCGCGTGCGCTGGTCGGCCAGGGTGAGCTCGGGGTAACCGGTCTTGCTGACGTTGTAGCCGTCGACGACCAGGTGCACGGTCGGCACCGCGAGCAGGGCGTCCAGCGCGGCGAGCCCGTCGACGGCGCCGCCGCCGGCCGCCGCGCCCGCGCCGGTGACGAGGTCGCCCGGCCGCGGCCCGCCGCCGCCCAGCGCCAGCTCGCGGCGCAGCCCGGTGACCGCGCCGGCGAGGGTGTCGACGAGCAGGCCCAGGCGCACCTCGTCGGCCTGCCGGGCCTCGCGGGCCGCCTGCCGGGCCGCCGCGACCTCCGCGGCCGCCCGGTCGGCCCGCCGCCGCTCCTGCTCGGCCCGGCCGCGCTCGCGCTCCACCTCGGCCCGAGCATGCGCCAGCTCGGCCGCCGACGACGCCCGCAGCTCCTCGACGACCCGGTCGGCCTCCGCGCGCCCGTCCAGCAGCGTGCGCAGCTTCGCGCCCTGCTCGGACACGCGTCGGCGCAGCTGCTGGTACTCCGCGTCGCGCTGGTCGCCCGCCGAGCGGGCCTGCTCGCGGGCCTCACCGAGCTCCCCGCGCAGGCGCTCGAGCTCGACCGACAGCTTGTCGACCCGCGACAGCGCGGCGTCGCGCTCGGCGCGCAGCTCCACGACGTCACCGCGGTGGGCCGCGGCGGCCACCGCCTGCGCCGCCGCCTCGTCGCCGGCCAGCACCGCGGCGGCCGCGGCCGTCAGCGGGTCGTCGGCGGCGGGCACCAGCTCGCCGGACCGGTGCTCGTCCCACCAGGCGACGACGGCCGTGCGGAACACGGTGGAGGCGCGCAGCTCCGCCAGCAGCGCCGGGCCGCCGAGCTTCGCGCGCTTGGCCGGGGTGAACCGGGCGAGGCGGCGCAGCGGGACCGGCACCTCGGTGGCCGGCATCCCGCCGACCGCCGTGGCCGCGACGTCCGCGAGCCGGGCGCGCACCGCGTCGGGCAGGCGCGACCAGTCGACGGGGTCACCCCCCTCGGGGGCCGGTGTCGCGGACATCGGTCCAGGTTATCCGCGTTCCGGCCCGCACACCGGCGCCGCGCTCGGGCGGGCACCGCATCGTGGCCCGGCCCACGTCGGGCGAACGGCACTCCCGCCCGACGGGCCTGGGCGACAGTGCCGTTCGCCCGACGGCTCCGGCGGTGCGAACCGATGTTCGACCGGTTCTGTCGGGGGGCCTCGCTAGCGTGCGGCCCGTGACCGCTCCCCCGGCCTCGCGCGAGACCCGCCCGCCACCCGAGGTGCAGAAACCGCCCCTCGAGGTGCAGCTGTCGTTCGACGAGCTGGGCACGCCCCTGCGCGAGGTCACGTTCGTCGTGCTCGACCTGGAGACCACCGGCGGCTCCGCGAAGAAGGACTCCATCACCGAGATCGGCGCGGTGAAGGTGCGCGGCGGGGAGCGGATCGGCGAGCTGTCGACGCTCGTCGACCCGGGCGTCGGCATCCCGCCGGGGATCGTCGCGCTCACCGGGATCACCACGGCTATGGTGCGCGCCGCTCCCCCGGTGCCGGCCGTGCTGCCCGCTCTGCTGGAGTTCCTGCGCGGGTCCGTGCTGGTGGCGCACAACGCCCCGTTCGACACCGGCTTCCTGCGCGCCGCGTGCGAGCGCCACGGACACGCCTGGCCCCGCCCGCCGGTGCTGTGCACCGCGCGCCTGGCCCGGGCGGTGCTGCCCCGCGAGGAGGCCCCGAGCGTCCGGCTGGGGGCGCTGGCCGCGCTGTTCGGCACCGCCACCACGCCCGACCACCGCGCCCCGGCCGACGCCGCGGCCACGGTCGAGGTGCTGCACCACCTGCTGGAGCGCATCGGCAACCTCGGCGTGCAGAGCCTGGAGGAGCTGCTCGCGCTCGCCAAGGACTCCGCGCCGCACCGGCCCACCACCGGGCAGCGGCGCAAGCGCACGCTGGCGCGGGGCGTCCCGTCGGCGCCGGGGGTGTACCTGTTCCGGGGCCCGCGCGACGAGGTGCTCTACGTCGGCACGAGCGGCGACCTGGCCCGCCGCGTCCGCAGCTACTTCACCGCCGGGGAGCGCCGGCGGCGCGTGCGCGACATGGTCGCGCTGGCCGAGCGCGTCGACACCGTCGTCTGCGCGCACTCCCTGGAGGCGTCGGTGCGCGAGCTGCGACTGATCGCCGCGCACCGGCCCCGCTACAACCGGCGCTCGCGCAACCCGCAGCGCGGCTGGTGGGTGGCCGCCACCGTCGAGCCGTTCCCGCGGCTGTCGGTCGTCACGACGCCGCGGGAGGGCGCGCTGGGGCCGTTCCCGTCCCGGCGGGCGGCGGGCACGGCGGCGGAGACGCTGCTCGACGCCGTGCCGCTGCGCTCCTGCACGCCGCGCATCCCCCTGCGCCCCACCGGCACGCCGTGCGCGCTGCACGACATGGGCCGCTGCGCCGCGCCCTGCGCCGGGCTGCAGACCGCGGCGGAGTACACCCCGGCCGTCGACGCGCTGGCCGACCTCGTCGACGGCCGCGACGACACCCCGCTGCGCCGCCTCGCCGACGCCGTCGACGCGCTGGCCGAGCGCGAGCGCTTCGAGGACGCGGCGGTGCGGCGCGACCGGCTGGCCGCGCTGATCCTCGCGCTCGCGCGCACGCAGCGGCTCGCGGCGCTGGCGCAGGTCGACGAGCTGGTCGGCGCCCGGCCCGACGGGCGCGGCGGCTGGGAGGTGGCAGTGCTGCGCCACGGGCGGCTGGCCGCGGCCGGGGTGGCGCCGCGCGGCGTGGCCCCGATGCCGGTGATCGACGCGCTGCGCCTGGGCGCGCAGACGATCCTCACTGGCCCGGGGCCGCTGCGGGGGGCGCCGCACGAGGAGGTCCGGCTGCTGCACCGCTGGCTGGCCACCGGCGGCACCCGCCTGGTCCACAGCGCGCCCGAGTGGGCCGAACCGGCCCGCGGTGCCCCTTCCTGGACGGCGTGGGCCGAGCGCGCCCGTCCGCTGGAGGTGCCGGGCGACTGACACCGCGCCACGGGCTACGGTCGGCACGCCGGGCCGCGCCCGCCCCGGCCCGCCGACGTACAGGGAGCCCGCCGTGATCACCGCGATCGTCATGGTGCACACCGCCGCCGACCGCATCCCGGAGACGGCGCAGGCCATCGCCGACCTCGAGGGCATCAGCGAGGTCTACTCCTGCGCGGGTGACGTCGACCTGATCGCGATCGTCAAGGTGGCGCAGCACGACGAGCTCGCCGACGTCATCGCCGGGCGGCTGAGCAAGATCGACGGCGTCACGCGCACCGACACCCACATCGCGTTCCGCTCCTACTCCCGCGCCGACACCGAGGACACCTTCTCCGCCGGCCTGGGCTGAGCCGAGCCGTCCCACGCAGGGGCCGTCCCACGCAGGGTCCGTCCCACGCAGGGTCCGTCCCACGCAGGGTCCGTCCCACGCAGGGTCCGTCCCACGCAGGGTCCGTCCCACGCAGGGGCCGTCCCACGCAGGGTCCGTCCCACGCAGGGGCCGTCCCACGCAGGGTCCGTCCCACGCAGGGTCCGTCCCACGCAGGGGCCGTCCCACGCAGGGGCCGTCCCACCTTGTGGTCAGGCTAGCCTCACCTCTGATCACGACGAGAGGACGGCTCCCGCCATGCCCACCCCCCATACCCGTCGCCCGCTCGCGGCCGTCGCCGCGGTCGCCGCGGCGCTCGTGCTGTCGGCCTGCGGCGGGAGCACCGGTACCCCGGATCAGGCCGCCGCGCCGCGCACCGTCGCGCACGCCCACGGCGAGACGCAGGTGCCGGCCGATCCGCAGCGGATCGTCGTGCTGGAGCCCGTGCAGCTCGACACGACCGTCGCGCTGGGCCGCGTCCCCGTCGGGGCGGCCGTGCTCAACCCGACGGCCTCGGTCCCGGCCTACCTCGGCGACCAGGCGCGGTCGGTCACGCCGGTCGGCACGGTCGCCGAGCCGTCGCTGGAGGCGGTCGCCGCGCTGGCCCCCGACCTGATCCTGGGCACGGAGTCGCGGCACAGCGCGCTCTACGACGGGCTGTCCGCGATCGCCCCGACCGTGTTCATGGCCAGCCAGGCCGACCCGTGGCAGGACAACGTCCGGTTCGTCGGGCAGGCGCTGGGCGCCGACGCCGAGGCGCAGGGCCTGCTCGACCGCTACGAGCAGCGCTGTGACGAGGTCGCCACCGCGTACGGCACCGCCGGCCGCACCGCGCAGCTCATCCGCCCGCGCGACGGCCAGCTCACCCTCTACGGGCCCACCTCGTTCGCCGGCAGCACGCTCGAGTGCGCCGGCTTCACGACCCCGCCGCGGGACTGGGAGGACTCGATCTCGGTCGACCTCTCCCCGGAGTTCGTCCTGGACGCCCGGGCCGACCTCGTGCTGGTCACCGGCACCACCGCGGGCGACGAGTCGGTCATCCCGCCCGCCGTCTCGGCGGTGCGCGCCGAGTCCTTCCCGGACCTGCACGTCGTCGACCAGTCTTTCTGGATCACCGGCGTCGGCCCGCTCGGCGGCCTCACGGTGCTCGACGACCTCGAGCGGATCCTCTCCGGGGCGGCCGCGTGACGGGAGCGTTCGACGCGTCGCCCAACGCCCTGTTCGAGACCCGGGTGGCCGCGGTCGGCCGGGTCTCGCCGGGGTTCGTGCGGCTCACGCTGCACGGCCCCCAGCTGGCGCACTTCGTCGCGCACGGCCCGGACCAGCGGATCAAGCTCCTCGTGCCGCAGAGCGGCTACCCGAAGGCCTTCGCCCCGCGCGCCGAGCCGGTGCCCGAGCGGGAGTGGCGCGCGACGTGGCGCGAGCTGCCCGACGCCGGCCGCCCCGTCCTGCGCAGCTACACGCCTAGCGCGGTGCGGACGACGGACCACGAGGTCGACGTCGACGTGTTCGTGCACGCCAGCCCGGGCCCGGCGAGCCGGTGGGCGGCCGCGGCGCGGGTCGGCGAGCGCCTGCTGGTGTCCGGGCCGGACGTGCGCCGGGGCCGGCCGGGCCACGGCGTCCAGTGGCAGCCCGGCGACGCCGACGCGGTGCTGCTCGTCGCCGACGAGGCCGCGCTGCCCGCCCTGCGCCGCATCCTCGCCGCGCTCGCTCCCGGCGTCGGCGGCACGGCGCTCGTCGAGGTGGACGACCCCGCCGACGCCGTGGCCGCTCCGCCCGGCGTCACCGTGACCCGGCTCCCCCGCGGCGGACTGCTCGCGGCGGCCGGGGTCTGGGTGCAGGAGCACGGGGCGGCGGCGGCAGCGCACGGCCCGGGCTTCTACGCGTGGGTCGCGGCGGAGAGCACCCGCGTCGCCCGGGTCCGGGCGCTGCTGGTGGAGGTCGGCGTGGCTGCGGGCCGGGTGAGCGCGCAGGGCTACTGGAACGACCGCCCCCGCCCCACCTGACGCCCCGCCCCCGCCCCCGATCTCGTGGCAGTGGAGTGGCTCTACTGGCGCCCAGTGGCAGTAAAGCCACTCCACTGTCGCTGGGGTGGGGGGTGGGCGCCGGTGCGGCGGGCGGGGCCGGGCGTCAGCGCAGGCTCGTCGACACCTCGGCCCAGCGGGCCAGCAGGCCCTCCGCCGCCCCCGAGTCGATCGCCTCCGCCGCCCGCGGCAGCGCGCGGCGCAGGTCGTCGACCAGGGAGGGGCCGGGGCCGTCGAAGGCCACCAGCGCCGCCGCGGAGTTGAGCAGCACCGCGTCGCGCACCGGACCGTGCTCCCCGGCCAGCAGGGCCCGGAACACCCCCGCGTTGACGCCGGCGTCGCCACCGCGCAGGTCCTCGCGGGTGGCCGGGGGCACGTCGAGGGCGGTGGGGTCGAGGGTCTCCACCCGCACCTGCGACGCCGACACCACGTGCACCGTGGTCGTGCCGGCGGTGGTGATCTCGTCGAGGCCGTCGTCACCGCGCACCACGAGCGCGGACGTGCCGCGCCCGGCGAGGACGTCGGCGATCACGGGCAGCAGGGCGGGGAACGCGCAGCCGATCAGCGCCGCCGCGGGCTGCGCGGGGTTGGTGAGCGGCCCGAGCACGTTCATCGCGGTGGGCACGCCCAGCTCGCGCCGGGTGCCGGCGGCGTGGCGCATCGCGGGGTGGAACACCGGCGCGAAGCAGAACCCGATCCCGACCTCGGCGACGCAGGCCGCCACCCCGGCCGCGGGCAGGTCGATGGCGACGCCGAGCGCCTCCAGCACGTCGGCGGTGCCGCTGGCCGAGGACGCCGCACGCCCGCCGTGCTTGACGACCGGTGCCCCGGTGGCCGCGACGACGACGGCCGACATCGAGGAGATGTTGACGGTCTGGGCCTGGTCGCCCCCGGTGCCCACGACGTCGACGGCGCGCCCGGGCACGGAGAACCGGTTGGCGTGGCGGAGCATCGTCTCGGCCAGCCCGGCGACCTCGACGGCCGTCTCGCCCTTGGCCCGCAGCGCGACGAGGAACCCGGCGAGCTGGGCGGGCGTGGCCTCCGCGGACAGGACGCGGTCCATCACCCAGGCGGTGTCGCCGGAGTCGAGGTCCTCGCCACGGATCAGGCTGCCCAGCAGCGCGGGCCAGGTGCGCGACCCGGCGCCCTGCTCAGCCACGGTGCGCGACGGGCAGCTCACCGGCGATCGAGCGGCGCAGCACGTCGGCGACGGTCTCGGCGGCGGTGATCGGGTCGAGCGGGTGCACGAGCACCGCGTCGGCCTGGGACCAGGTGGCGAGCCACCGGTCGTCGCGCCGCCGCACCGTGACGATGATCGGCGGGCAGTTCGTGATCTCGTTCTTCAGCTGGCGCGAGACGCCCATGCCGCCGGTCGGCTGGGCCTCGCCGTCGAGCACGGCGAGGTCGACGGATCCGGCGTCGGCGGCGGCCAGCACCTCGGCGATGCCGCTCGCCTCCAGGAACGTGACGCGTCCGAGATCGGGCGCCGGCCGCCGACCGATGGCGTTGACGATGGCCTCGCGGACCTCGGGCCGGTGGCTGAGCACCAGCACGGTCAGGGGTTCCGGGGCGACGGGGCTGTTCACGCGCGGAACTCTAGACCGCGACGTGACGTTGCGATGAGGAACCCGTTGGGTCCCCGACAGGCTGTAGAAGTTGGTCTGGGGTCATAATGCCTTCGTGACGACAGCGGCTCCCAACATCAGCGCGCGGATCCACTCGCTGAACCGGCCCAACCTGGTCAGCGTCGGCACGATCGTCTGGCTGTCCAGCGAGCTGATGTTCTTCGCCGGACTCTTCGCGATCTACTTCACCGCGCGCGCCCAGAACGAGGGCGAATGGCCCCCGGCCCCCACCGAGCTCAACGTGCCCTACGCGTTGGCCGTGACGATCGTCCTCGTGGCGTCCTCGTTCACGTGCCAGTTCGGGGTGTTCGCGGCGGAGCGGGGTGACGTCTTCGGCCTGCGCCGCTGGTACCTGCTCACGCTGGGCATGGGCACGTTCTTCGTGCTCGGTCAGGCGTACGAGTACAGCGTGCTCGTCACCGAGCACGGCACCACCCTGGCCTCGAGCGCGTACGGCACGGTCTTCTACATGGCGACGGGCTTCCACGCCCTGCACGTCATCGGCGGGCTGGTCGCGTTCGTGTACCTGCTCATCCGCACGAGGCTGAGCAAGTTCACGCCGCAGCAGGCCACCGCGGCCATCGTCGTGTCGTACTACTGGCACTTCGTCGACGTGGTCTGGGTCGGCCTCTTCGCCGTCATCTACTTCATCCGCTGAGATGTCAGAAACAGGCATGCCGGAACTACCCGAGGGCGCATCGATGACCACCACACCGAACACGCGCGGGGCGCGCAGCCGGTTCCGGCGCCGCCTCGCGGGCGCGATGGCGCTGGGCATCGGCCTGCTGTCCGCCGGAGCGCTGTACACCGTCGCCACCCCGCAGGCGCAGGTCGCCGTGGCCCAGGAGGCCGACGCGGCCCTGGTCGCGAAGGGTGAGCAGCTCTACAACGAGAACGCGTGCATCACCTGCCACGGCGCCAACCTGCAGGGCGTCAACGACCGTGGCCCGAGCCTCATCGGCGTCGGCGACGCCGCGGCCTACTTCCAGGTGTCCACCGGCCGCATGCCGCTGGCCCGCCAGGAGGCCCAGGCGCAGCGCAAGCCCCCGCGCCCGGCCTTCGACCCGGACACCGAGGAGGGCCAGGCCAACCTCGACGCGCTCGGCGCCTTCATCCAGGCCAACGGCGGCGGCCCGGCCCGTCCGCAGGCCACCGGCGAGGAGCTGCGCGGCGAGAACCCGGCCCGCGGTGGCGAGCTGTTCCGCCTCAACTGCGCGTCCTGCCACAACTTCACCGGCCGCGGCGGCGCGCTGTCCTCGGGCAAGTACGCGCCGACGCTGGACCCGGCGACCGAGACCGTCATCTACACCGCGATGCTCTCGGGCCCGCAGAACATGCCGAAGTTCTCCGACCGGCAGCTCACGCCGGAGGAGAAGGCCGACATCATCGCCTACATCAAGTCCGTGTCCGGTGACGTCGCCAACCCCGGCGGTGCCGGTCTCGGCGGTATCGGCCCGGTCTCCGAGGGCCTCATCGCCTTCATCGTCGGCCTCGCCGGGCTGATCGGATTCGCTCTGTGGCTGGGAGCCAAGTCATGACCCTCTCCGAACGGGACCACTCCTCCGGTCCCGCGCGCCGTCCCACCCCGGCCGAGCTCGACGAGATGACGCCGGACCAGCTCGCCACTCTCGCGGCCAACCTCGACGACGTCGAGATCGTCCACAACGCGCGGAAGTTCCCGATCCCGGGCACCCGCGCGGAGAAGCGGGCCGAGCGCGCCGTCGCGCTCTGGTTCGTCATCTCGGCGCTGTCCGGGCTGGCGTTCCTCGTCGCCTTCCTCTTCTGGCCCTACGAGTACGTCCCGCCGTCGGACCCGGGCTACGGCGTCTACGCGCTGTACACGCCCGTCATCGGCGGCACGTTCGGCCTGGCCGTGCTCGCGCTGGGCATCGGCGTCATCTCCTACGTCAAGAAGTTCTTCCCCGACGAGGTGTCGGTGCAGCAGCGCCACGACGGCATCTCCGACGAGGTCGACCGCCGCACCGTCATCGCGCAGCTGCAGAAGGCGGGCCAGGACACCGGCATCGCGCGCCGCAAGCTGATCACCCGCGCGGCGGGCGGCGCGGCCGGTGTGTTCGGCCTCGGGCTGGGCATCGCGGCCATCGCGCCGCTGGTTCGCGACCCGTGGGAGGGCGGCGACCTCGCGGCCCTGTGGACCACCGGCTGGCGCCCCGTCGACGGCGAGACGGTCTACCTGCGCCGCGACACCGGCATCCCGGACGAGATCTCGCTGGTCCGCCCGGAGGACCAGGAGCCCGGCTCGATGGAGACGGTGTTCCCGTTCCGCGAGTCCGAGCGGGGTGACGAGGAGGCGCTGCTGCACGCGCTGCGCCGCTCCGACAACCCGGTCATGCTGATCCGCCTGCGCCCGGGCACCGAGGTGACCCAGCGCAGCGGCCAGGAGGACTTCCACTACGGCGACTTCTACGCCTACTCCAAGCTCTGCACGCACCTGGGCTGCCCGACGTCGCTGTACGAGACGCAGAGCCAGCGGATCCTGTGCCCGTGCCACCAGAGCCAGTTCCTGGCCACGGAGTACGCCAAGCCGGTCTTCGGTCCGGCCACCAGGTCACTTCCCCAACTTCCGATTACAGTGAATGACGAGGGTTACCTCGTCGCCACCGCCGACTTCCGCGAGGCAGTCGGGCCCGCCTTCTGGGAGCGGAGATCATGAGTTCGATCACCACGCCGACGACGTCCGGGGGCGGTGGCAACGCGCTCGTCGCCGGTGCCCTGGACGGGGCCGACCAGCGCTACCACCCCGCCGCGGGCATGCGGAAGCAGTTCAACAAGGTCTTCCCGACGCACTGGTCGTTCATGCTCGGCGAAGTCGCCCTCTACAGCTTCATCGTGCTGCTGCTCTCGGGCACGTACCTGGCGCTGTTCTACGACCCCTCGATGGCCGAGGTCACCTACGACGGGGTCTTCGACAACCTGCGCGGGGTCCACATGACCCGCGCGTACGAGTCGACGCTCGACATCTCGTTCGAGGTGCGCGGCGGCCTGTTCGTCCGCCAGGTGCACCACTGGGCGGCGCTGCTGTTCATGGCCGCGATGGTCGCGCACATGTTCCGCACCTACTTCACCGGTGCGTTCCGCAAGCCGCGTGAGGCCAACTGGGTCATCGGCATCGTGCTGACCCTCGTCGGCACGTTCGAGGGCTTCACCGGCTACTCGCTCCCCGACGACCTGCTCTCGGGCACCGGCCTCCGCATCGCGTCGGGCATCACGCTCTCGGTCCCCGTGGCCGGCACCTGGATCCAGTGGGCGCTCTTCGGCGGCGAGTTCCCCGGCACCGAGATCATCCCGCGCCTCTACATCATCCACGTGCTGCTGTTCCCGGGCATCCTCCTGGCGCTGATCGGCCTGCACGTCGGCCTGGTCTGGTACCAGAAGCACACCCAGTTCCCCGGCCCCGGCCGCACCGAGCACAACGTGGTCGGCGTCCGCATCCTCCCGGCCTTCGCGGCCAAGGGCGGCGCGTTCTTCGCGGTGTTCGTCGGTGTCAACGGCCTGATGGGCGGCCTGCTCCAGATCAACCCGATCTGGAACCTCGGGCCGTACAACCCGTCGCAGATCTCGGCGGGCTCCCAGCCCGACTTCTACATGGGCTGGTCCGACGGCATGGCCCGGCTCTGGCCCGCGTGGGAGATCTACCTGGGCGACTACACGATCCCGGCGGTGTTCTGGCCGACGGCCGCGTTCCTGCCGCTGATCTTCGTGATCGCCGGCGCGTACCCCTGGCTCGAGGCGCGCTTCACCAAGGACACGGCCCTGCACAACCTGCTGCAGCGCCCCCGCGACGTGCCGGTCCGCACCGCGCTCGGCGCGATGGCGATCATGTTCTACATGGTCCTGCTGATCAGCTCGGCCAACGACTGGTTCGCGTTCTTCTTCGACGTGTCGCTCAACGCCACGACGTGGATGGGACGCATCGGCCTGCTGGTGCTGCCGCCGGTCGCCTACTGGGTGACCTACCGCATCTGCATCGGCCTGCAGAAGGGCGACCGCGCGGTCCTCGAGCACGGCATCGAGACGGGCATCATCAAGCGCCTGCCGCACGGTGAGTTCATCGAGGTGCACCAGCCCCTCGCCGGTATCGACGCCCACGGGCACCCGATCCCGCTCGCGTACCAGGGCGCCCCGGTGCCCAAGCGGATGAACCAGCTCGGCCTGGGCGGTGCGCCGGTCCCCGGCTCGCTGCTCACGCCCGACCCGCGCGAGGAGACCCTCGCGCTGGAGAAGGCCAAGGCCGAGGAGGCCGCGGCCGAGGAGGCCCGCCACGGCGGTCACGACGGCGACGACCAGCGCGCCGCCCGCACCGGTCAGCGTCGCGAACTCGCGGGCAGCTCCGAGGGACGTCCGCTGGACACCGACGACTGACCCCGCCTCCACCCGCACGCACGGAAGGCCCCGCCGGATCCCGGCGGGGCCTTCCACGTGTCCGGGCCTTCGGCGGGCGCCGCGACGAACCCGACCGCGCCCGCGCCCGCGACGAACGCACCGAGCGCGTGGCCGCGGCCTCCAGCCACGTCGCCAGCGCCACCAGGGCGACGAGCAGCGGCCCCGCACCGGTGCACGGACGACGGCGAGCAGCCCGACGCCCAGCAGCGTCCACGCCGGGGCGAGCACCGGGAACGGCAGCCACGCCAGCGGCGCGAACACCAGTGCCGCGAACGGCGGGTGGACGAACGGCAGGTCGAGCAGCACCCGCCGCCGTGGAGCGGGAGGCCGTCGACGAGGTGCCGCCCGCCCGCGCGGTAGACCTGCAGGTCGATGAGCAGCGTGTGCGCCGGCCGGACCGCCAGCACGACGGCGTGGCCGAGCAGCGCGACCGTCACGACGACGGCGGCGGCCGCCCGGGCGATCATGATCCCCACCGTAGGGTGAGGGCGGGTGGCCGCCACCACACGGACGCGCTATCGTCCTCCCCATGCGCATCGCACCTCTCGCCCTCGACGCGGCCGTACCGCCGCGCGTCGGCTGAGCCAGGCCGCCGGCGCGCCGCTCCTCCCCCTCACCGAGGCCTGGCTCGGGTCCCCGTTCCTCCGGACCCTGGAGCTTCCCGTGACCGTTCTCGACGACTCCCCCCGCACCACCTGGACCCCCCGCACCCCGCGCCGCCACGAGATCGTCACGACCGGCGGAATCGAGGGCGTCCTGCGTGTCGGCGACGCGCTGCGCGCCGGCGGCTACCCGGTCCGCGACTTCAACGCCGACGTCCGCGACGGCGTCCCGTACAGCTCCGTCACCTGCACCGTCTCGCTCACCCGCAGCGAGGAGGTCGCGTTCGCCGAGCTCATGGGCACGCTGCCCGCGGTCATCTCCGTCGAGCCCTGCTGACTCGTCCGGCAGGCGGGCGTCAGCGCTGCGGTGGTCCCGGAACAGCGCGGGGTCGACGGCGGGGACGTGGCGCCACCGCAGGAGTCGTCCACGCCGACACCGCACCACCGAGCGTCTCACCGGTGAGACATCCTGGTCAGAACCACTCCGGCCGCACGTCGAGCGTGGTGCGGTCGAGGCTCTCCAGCAGCGCGAACTGCGGGCCGGTGCGCGGCAGCTCGTGGCGGAAGAAGTAGCCGGCCGCGGCGCGCTTGCCGTCGTAGAAGTCGCCCTCCCGCCCGGCGGCGGCCACGAGCTGCTCCAGCCACATCCAGGCGACGACGACGTGCCCGACCGCCTCCAGGTAGATCGAGGAGTTGGCCAGGCTGACGGCCGGGTCGCCCGCGGCCCACAGCGCGGCGGTGACCTCACCGGTGCGCGCGACGGCGGCGGCGAGGGCGTCGGCGTGGTCGTCGAGGCCGGCGGCGCGGGCCGCGTCGACGGTGCGGGTGACCGTCTCCAGCAGCAGCCGCAGACCCGCGCCGTCGTGCAGGACGACCTTGCGGCCGAGCAGGTCGAGGCCCTGGATGCCGTGCGTGCCCTCGTGGATCATGTTGAGGCGGTTGTCGCGCCAGAACTGCTCCACGGCGTACTCGCGGGTGTAGCCGTAGCCGCCGTGCACCTGGATCGCGAGGTCGTTGGCCGCGAGGCACCACTGTGAGGGCCAGCTCTTGGCGATCGGGGTGAGCGTGTCGAGCAGCAGGTGCGCGCGGGCCCGGTCGTCCTCGGTGGCGCCGGTGCGCTCGTCGTCGAGCAGGCGCGCGCAGTACAGGATCAGCGCGACCGCACCCTCGGCGTAGGACTTCTGCGCGAGCAGCATCCGCGCGACGTCCGGGTGCTCGATGATCGGCACGGGCGGCCCGCTCTTGGCCGTCGGCGGGCGGCCCTGCGTGCGGGTGCGGGCGTAGTCGAGCGCGTGCAGGTAGCCGGTGTAGCCCAGCGCGGCCGCGTTGCCCCCGACGCCGACGCGCGCCTCGTTCATCATGTGGAACATCAGGGCCAGCCCGCGGCCCTCCTCCCCCACCAGGTAGCCGACCGCGCCGGCCTCGCCGCCGGGGGTGTGCCGGCCCTCGCCGAAGTTGAGCAGCGTGTTGACGGTGCCGCGGAAGCCCATCTTGTGGTTGACGCCGGCGAGCGAGACGTCGTTGCGCTGACCGTCGGCGCCGTCCTCCCCGGGGAGGAACTTGGGCACGATGAACAGCGAGATCCCCTTGACGCCCGCCGGACCGCCCGGGACCTTGGCCAGGACCAGGTGCACGATGTTCTCGGACAGGTCGTGGTCGCCGCCGGAGATCCACATCTTGTTGCCCGACAGCCGGTAGGTGCCGTCGTCGCGGGGCTCGGCGCGGGTCGTGATGTCGGCCAGCGACGAGCCGGCCTGCGGCTCCGACAGGCACATCGTGCCGAAGTACCGGCCCTCCACCATCGGGCCGACCCACGTCTCGACCTGCTCCGGCGTGCCGTGCGCGAGCAGCAGGTTGGCGTTGGCGATCGTGAGGAACGGGTACGCCGACGTGCCGACGTTGGCCGCCTGGAACCACAGGAAGCAGGCCTGCGCGACGGTCTGCGGGAGCTGCATCCCGCCGACCGACTCGTCCATCCCGGCCGCCGTGATCCCGGTGGCTGCGAACGCCTCCAGGGCCTTCCCCACCTCGGGGATCATGTGCACGCGCTCGCCGTCGAACTCGGGCTCGTGCAGGTCGGCGGTGCGGTTGTGCGGGGCGAACTGCTCGGTGGCGACCTGCTCGGACAGGTCCAGCACGGCGTCGAACGTCTCGCGGGAGTGCTCGGCGAACCGCTCGCGCGCCGTCAGGGCACCGACGTCGAGCCACTCGTGGAGCAGGAAGTCGAGGTCGCGGCGGGAGAGCAGCAGAGAGCGCACGCCCCGAGGCTAACCCCGCCGGAGCCGCCGCGGGAGGGACACCGGACGGGTGGGCCTGTCCGGAAAGCGCCCCGCGTCGGCACGCTCCGCACCCGGCCCGCGAGGACCTCGTTCACCTCGGTACGGCGCGACGGGCGCGCCGACGACGGAGGAACCACCGCACCATGGGGACGCACTCGCATCCGATCCGCCGCACGGGCCGGGGTCGCCGGCTCGCGCTCGCCCTGACCGGGGCCGCCACCGCAGGCGTCGTCACCGTCACCGGGCTGGGCGTGGCCAACGCGGCGCCGCTGCCGGCGATCCCCGGGCTCGACCTGCTCCAGCCGTCCGGGAACACCGAGGTCAACGAGGACTTCGCCCCGTTCGCCGAGACCGACACCCGTCCCGACGGCGACGTCGAGGTGAACGAGGACTTCGGCGCCCCGGCCGGTGGCGGCACCGGCTCGCTGCGGCTGGACACCCCGTCCTCGGCCGCCAAGGCCACGCTCTTCCGCGCGGCCACCAGCCCGCTGGCCGACTGGGTCGACGTCGCGGCCTACTCCGCCTTCCGCTCGTCGGAGTCGACGGCCAACGAGGTCCAGTTCCCGTCGCTGCAGCTCGTCATCGACTTCAACGGCGACGCCGACGGCGGCTTCTCCACGCTGACCTACGAGCCGGTGTACAACACCGACGCCGGCGCGAGCCTGACGGCCGGCCAGTGGAACCGCTACGCGGCGGGCTCGCAGGGCTGGTGCTCCACCCGCGTGATCCCCGGTGTGTTCGGCGACGGGCAGAACCAGTGCTCCAACGGCGGGGTGCTGACGCTGGCCGAGATCGCCGACGCGCTGCCCGACGGCGTCGTCACGGCGTTCGGCGTCAACCAGGGTTCGGGCAACCCCGGCCTGACCAGCGCCGTCGACCTGCTCACCACCCCCGGCACCACCTACGACTTCGAGGAGAAGGGGCCGATCGTCGTGGTCCCCGAGCCCCCGCTGCCCGGCGGCGGTAACGGTCACGGCGGCGGTCACGGCGGCGGCGACGGTCACCACGGCGGCGGTCACGACAACGGGAACGGTCACGGCGGCGGCCACGACAACGGCAAGGGCGGCCACGGCGCCGTCCACCAGAGCAACAGCAAGTAATCGGACCGGGCCGGCGCGCACCTACCGCGCGTCGGCCCCGTGGGCCGCGTCGAGCATCTCCGCGAGCTCCGCGACCTTCACCCGCTCCGCGCCGCGCAGCCCGCCGCGGCGGACCTCCTCGGCGTCGAGGCGCAGCCAGGCCGTCCAGTCGACCGGACGGATGCCGTGGGCGGCCAGCGCCTCGCGCAGGGCGTCGGGCTCCGGGTGCGCGGGGGCGGGCAGCGACGGCAGGTCCTCCAGGACGGCCGCCACCGTCTCCTGCGCGTCGCCCTTGTTCGTCCCGATGACGCCCGTGGGCCCACGCTTGATCCATCCCGTCACGTACGCCCCGGGGACCGGGACGCCGTCACGCACGACGCGCCCGCCCTCGTTGGGCACGGTGCCGGTGGCCTCGTCGAAGGGCAGGCCGGGGATCGGCTCGCCCGCGTATCCGATGGCGCGGACGACGAGCCCGACGTCGAGGACCTCCTCCTCCCCGGTGCCGACCAGGCGCCCGGAGGCGTCGACCGCGGTGCGCTCCACGACGATCCCGGAGACGCGCCCCTCCCCCAGCAGGCGCACCGGGGAGCGCAGGAAGCGCAGGTGGATGCGGCGCGGGGAGCCGTCGTCGGGGCGGTCGGCCCACTCGCCGAGCATCGCGAGGTTCTGCCGCTGCCGCCGGTCCCCCTGCCCGATCGTGGCGGGCTCCTCGACGCCAGCGGCCAGCAGCCCGTCGTCGTGCACGACGACCTGCGCGTATGCGAGGTCGCCGATCTGGCGCAGCTCCGCCGGGGTGAACCGGACGTGCTGCGGCCCGCGGCGGATCAGCACGTGGACGTCGCGGACGGCACTGGAGCGCAGCGCGTCGAGCACCGGGCCCGGGACGTCGGTGGCGGCCATCTCGTCGGCGGTCTTGGCCAGCACGCGGGCCACGTCGAGCGCGACGTTGCCCGCCCCGACGACGGCGACGCCCGGGTGGTCCAGGGGCGGCGAGAGCTCGGTGAAGTCCGGGTGGCCGCAGTACCAGGAGACGAACGCGCCCGACCCGAGCGAGCCCGCGAGCTCCTCCCCCGGCACGCCGAGCGCGCGGTCGACCGAGGACCCGGTGGCGTGCACGACCGCGTGGAAGTGGGTGCGGAGCTCGTCGAGCGGGATGCCGTCGCCGCCGATCCGGACCCCGCCCAGGAACTCGACGTCGGCCGGGTCGAACGGCTTCTGCAGCACCCGGATGACCGATTTCATCTTCACGTGGTCGGGCGCCACGCCGTAGCGGACGAGGCCGTAGGGCGCGGGCAGCCGGTCGAGCACCTCGACGCTCACCGGCTCCCCCGACGACAGCAGCGCGGCCGCGGCGTAGAGCCCCGACGGCCCGGCCCCGATGACGGCGACGCGGAAGTTCACGAGTCCTCCAGCGGCAGGAAGCGCGGTGCCCGCTTCTCCCGGAACGACGCTATCCCCTCGCGCAGGTCGGGGCCGCCGATGAAGCGGTCGACCTCGGTGTAGGCGCGGGCGAGTGCCTCGTCGTAGGTGGTGTCGGCGGCGTCGCGCAGCTGGGCCGCGATGACCGCGACGGCGCGCGGGGCGGTGTGCAGCGCGAGGTCGCGGGCGTAGGCCTGCGCGGCGCCGAGCACCTCCTCGCGCGGCACGACCCGGCTGACGAGGCCGAGCCGCAGGGCCTCCGCCGCCTCGAACGTGCGGCCCGACAGCAGCAGGTCGTGCGCGTTCTCCGTGCCGACCAGCCGCGTGAGCGTCCACGCGACGCCGTACTCGGCGATGAGCCCGCGGCGGGCGAACGAGGTGGCGAACCTCGCCGTGTCGGCGGCGAAGCGGACGTGGCAGAAGAGGGCCTGCACCAGCCCGACGCCCGCGCACGCCCCGTTGATCGCCGCGATCAGCGGCTTGGGGAACTCGCGCGGCACGGACACCGACCTGTGCGGCAGCCTCGCCCCCGGGGCGGAGAGCCCGTCGAGGCGGCCCATGTCGGCACCCGGGCAGAACGTCGTGCCCGCGCCGGTGACGACCACGGCCCGTACCTGCGGATCCGCCGCGGCCGCGGTGAGGTGGCCGTAGTAGGCCTCCTCCAGGTCCTCGCCCCACCCGTTGCGCCGCTCGGGACGGTGGAAGGTGAGCGTGCGCACCCCGGCGTCGTCCGTGTCGGCCAGCACTGGCTCCATGCCCCGACCCTAGTCCCCGCGGGCGCACGTTCGGCCGAACGAGGAGCCGTGACGGTGCCGCTACTGTCCGCCGACATGGCGCCCCGGGACGGCACGACCTTCGGCAAGCGCGTGCTCGTGGAGCTCTCGCACGCGATCGAGCGCTTCGCCCTGGCCGCCGAGCCCGGGGCACCGCTGCTCGTCATCGCGCTGTTCCAGCGGCTGTCCTACTTCGAGCGCGAGGTGTCGGTCTACACCGACATCGCCGCCCGCAGCTCGGTCACGCTCGTCGGGCTGGTCGGGGACGTGCCCCCGCAGCTGCCCGCCGGCGTGCGGCAGGTCCTGCTCGACGAGGGCGACGAGCTGGCGCGCGAGTGGAGCGTCACGGTGCTCAGCCCCAGCGGCGGGGCGACGCTGGTGGCCGTCGACCAGGAGAGCGTCGACCCGCACGCCCGCACCCTGGAGGAGGGCCGGCGCTTCCGCGGCCACTGGTCCTTCGTCCGCGCCGACGCCTACCGCGAGGCGCTGCGGCTGCGCGCGCAGCTGCGGCTGCCCGCCGAGACCACCGAGGCGATCGACGAGGTGCTGGAGGCGGTGCTCGCCGTGCCCGAGCCGCGCCAGCAGGACCGCTGGAACGTGCCGCTGCGGTTCCTTGCCGAGCGCGTCGACGCCGCCGGCCGGGAGCGCGGCGAGCTGCAGGCCCGGCTCGACAGCGCCGTGGCCCACCTCGACGACGTCGCCGAGCGCGACGCGCGGACCGGCCTGCACACCGAGAAGTTCCTGGCCCGGTGGACCGCGGGGCTGGGCGCGGGGCTGCCCGTCGGGCTGGTGCTGGTGCGGGTGCCGGGCGTCTCGGCGCTGCGCGCGAAGTACGGGCTGCGCGCCGAGGTCGCGGCCCTGCAGGCGGTCAACGGCTGCGTGCAGGAGCTGATCACGCCGTCGGACCGGGTGGTGCGCCTCGGCGCGGAGGACTTCCTGGTGGTGCTGCCGTCGTGGACGGAGAGCGACGTGCTCGCGCTGTGCGACCGCGTCTGCGCCCGGGTCGGCGCGCTCGACCAGCAGTACCCCTTCGTCGCGCTGCCCGCGGTGGCGGTGGCGACCGTGAGTCGCGAGCAGCCGCTGCCGGTCGACCGGCTCGTCGCGCAGGTGGGCGGCGGCCGGCGGGTGAGCCTGCTGCTCGCGACGTAGGCGGCCGGCTTCAGGCGGGGACGCCGCGGAACGTGCGGCGGTAGTCGACCGGCGACACCCCGACGACCTTGCGGAAGTGGTGGCGCAGCAGCGCCCCGGTGCCGAACCCGCTGCGCGCCGCCACGTCGTCGACGCCCAGCGCGGTGTCCTCGAGCAGGCGCTGCGCGAGCAGGACCCGCTGCAGGGTGAGCCAGCGGTGCGGAGTGGTGCCGGTCTCGGCGACGAAGCGGCGGGCGAAGCTGCGGTCCGACATCCGGGCGCGGCGGGCCAGGCCCGACACCGTGTGCTCCTCGTCGAGGTGCTCGACGGCCCAGTCGAGCACCGGCGCGAGCCCGTCGGCCGAGCACACCGGGATCGGCTGCTCGACGTACTGGCGCTGCCCGCCGTCGCGCTGGGGCGGGACGACCATGCGCCGTGCGATCGTGTTGACCGCGGCGCTGCCCAGCTCGCGGCGCACCAGGTGCAGGCAGGCGTCGATGCCCGCCGCCGTGCCGGCGCTGGTGATGATGTCGCCGTCGTCGACGTAGAGGACGTCCGGGTCGACGATCGCGAGCGGGTGGCGCTCCCGGAGCTCGTCGACGTTCATCCAGTGCGTGGTGCAGCGGCGGCCGTCGAGCAGGCCGGCCGCGCCGAGCACGAAGCTGCCCGAGCACACCGACAGCAGGGTGGCGCCGTCGGCCGCGGCGGCGCGCAGGGCGTCGAGGACCTCCGGGGCGAACTCGCGGTCGCGGGTGGCGGCGACGGCCACCAGGTCGGCATCGCGCAGGCCCTCCAGGCCGTGGTCGGGCACGAGCGAGGCGCCGACGGTGGTGCGCAGCGGCTCCCCCGCCACCGGGCCGCAGACCCGCAGGTCGATCGGGGGGACGCCCTCGGTCGTGCGGTCGACGCCGAACACCTCGCACAGGGTGGCGAACTCGAACGGGGAGGTGGCGGGCAGCACGAGCGCCGCAACGGACCGGAGCATGGCAGGATCTTACCGGCAGTCGTCATCTCTGCCACTGTTGGCGCGATCTGGTCGAGCACACACTTACTGCCATGACCACCGCACTCCTCGTCCTCGTCCTGGTCGGCCTGGCCGTGTGGCTCTCCACGGCCCGCCCGGCACCCACCCTGACCACCCCCGCCGACCACGACCGCGAGCGCCAGCTCGACGAGCTGCGCGCGCTGGCGCGGTCGCGGGCCGACGTCCACCTCTGATCCCGCGGCACCGACCCCGTGACATCCGTCAGGTCCCGCGCCTGACCACGGGCACTGCCGCGCCCGGGACCGGGCGCGGGACAGTACGGGCATGACCGACGCACTGGAGATCGCCGGAGCGCACCACCGGTACGGCGCGCACGTCGCGCTGGACGGCGTCGACCTGCGCGTCCGCGCCGGGGAGTGCCTCGCGCTCCTCGGCCCGAACGGGGCGGGGAAGACGACGCTCATCGGGCTCGCGACCGGGCTGCTGGCCCGCCAGGCCGGGCACGTCGCGGTGTGCGGCGGCGACCCGCGCCGCGCGGCCGTGCGCCGCCACCTCGGCGTCGTGCAGCAGAGCACGGGCTTCCCGGCCACCGAGACCGTGGGCGAGCTCGTGCGCGGCGCCGCCGTCCGGGCCGGGCGTCCGGCGTCGGCGGCCGGTCCGGTGCTCGCCGAGATCGGCGTCGCCGACCTGGCCCCGCGCCGCGCGCCGAAGCTGTCGGGCGGGCAGCGCCAGCGGGTCGGGCTCGCGATGGCGCTCGTCGGCGACCCGGCGCTGCTGCTGCTCGACGAGCCGACCGTCGGCCTCGACGTCACCGCCCGCCGCGCGTTCTGGCGGGTGCTCGCCGGGCGCCGCGACGCCGGGGTGGCGATGCTGTTGACCACGCACGTCGTCGAGGAGGCCGCGGCGTTCGCCGACCGGGTGGTGGTGCTGCACCGCGGGCGGGTCGTCGCCACCGGCACGCCCGCCGAGCTGGCGTCGCGCCTGCCGGACCGGACGGTCAGCGCCCGCACCGCGCTCGACGACGTCGCGCTGCGCGCGCTGCCCGGCGTCGGAACGCTGCGCCGCGACGGCGACCGCGTGCAGGTCGGCACCACCGAACCGGAGGACCTGCTGCGGGAGTGGCTGGCCCGCGACCGCGGCCTGTCCGAGCTGCGCGTCGAGGGCGCCGGGCTGGAGCAGGCGCTGGTGGCCCTGACCGGCGAAGAGGTGCCGGCGTGAGCGCCTCCGCCCTCGCCGTGCTCCCCGTCCTGCGCTCCGAGATCGGCGAGGGGCTGCGCGCGATCCTGCGCGAGCCGACGGCGCTCGTGTTCTCCGTGCTCATGCCCGTCGGGTTCTACGCGCTGTTCACCTCGGTGTTCGGCGGGCAGCAGACCTCGGACGGACTGCCCTTCGCGGCCACGTCGATCGCCGGGTACGGCGCGTTCGGCGTCGTCTCGGTGATGCTGCTCAACCCCGGGATCGGGGTGGCGGAGGACCGCACGCGCGGCTGGCTGCGCGTCAAGATGGTGTCCGCGACGCCGCTGGGCGTCACGCTCGCCGCCCGCGTGCTCGCCGCGCTGCCCTACGCGCTGGGCGTGGTCCTGGCGATGGGGGCGGCATCGCTGCTGGTGGCCGGGCCGGTGCTGGACCTCGCGACGTGGGCGCGGCTCGTCGTCGTGCTCGTCGTCGGGTCGCTGCCGTTCGCGCTGTTCGGGCTCGCGGTGGGCTTCGTGGCGTCGTCGAACGCGGCGGCGGCGATCCTCAACGCGGTGCTGTTCCCGATGGTGCTGGCGTCGGGGCTGTGGGTGCCGCTGGAGCTGCTGCCGGGGTTCCTGCAGGCGGTCGCACCGTTCCTGCCGACCTACCACCTCGCGCAGCTCGCGCAGGCCCAGCTCACCGGGGCGCCCGCGGCCGGGCACGTGCTCGCGATGCTCGCCGCGACCGTCGTCGGGGCCGTGGTCGCCGGGCTCGCCTACCGTAACCTGCGCGTGTGAAGCGCGACTGGTCGTCGCTGTGGTACCTGGTCTTCCTCGGGTACCTGTTCCTGCAGCCGGCGTTCGACCCGGCCGCGGGCGTGGCGGCGTGGACCGTCGCGATCGGCTCGATCGTGCTGTTCGTGGCGCTCCTCGTCCGCACGACCGCCCACCCACTGCCCGGGCACTGGTCCCCCGCGCTGATCGCCCTGCTCGGGGTGCTCGTCGTGCCGGTCAACGCCGGCGGCACGGTGTTCTTCGTCTACGCCGCAGGCAGCGCGGGTGCGCTGCTCGCCCGCCGCTCGGCCACCCTGTGGCTGGGCGGGCTGACGGCGCTCACCGGGGCGTCGGCGCTGGTGTCGACGGCCCCGCCGCCGTACGTGTTCCTCAGCATCGCGCCGCCGCTGGTGTCGATCTGGATCGTCGGGCTGGCCACGATGGACGAGGCCGACCGCGACCGCGAGGCCGCCGGCATGCGCGTCGAGAACGCCCGGATCGAGCACCTCGCGACGCTCTCGGAGCGCGAGCGCATCTCCCGCGACCTGCACGACCTGCTCGGCCAGACCCTCACCGGCATCGTCGTGCGCTCCCAGCTCG
The DNA here is from genome assembly GCF_019263585.2 of Pseudonocardia oceani. Lineage (GTDB taxonomy): Bacteria > Actinomycetota > Actinomycetes > Mycobacteriales > Pseudonocardiaceae > Pseudonocardia > Pseudonocardia oceani. The sequence goes on along the minus strand of NZ_JADQDF010000001.1, from coordinate 5,136,048 downwards.
CGCAGCGGCTCCCGGCGGGCGACGCCGCGGCGGAGATGGCCGTGGTGGAGACGATGGCCCGCGACGCGCTCACCGAGGTGCGGGCCACGGTGTCGGGCTGGCGGCAGGTCTCGCTCGACGACGAGCTCGTCGTCGCCCGTGACGCGCTGGCCGCCGCGGGCGTCGAGCTGGAGGCGGTGCGCGACGACGACCTCGTGCTGACTCCGTCGGCGGAGTCGGCGCTGGCCCTGGCGCTGCGGGAGGCCGTGACGAACGTGGTCCGCCACGCCGGCGCCGGCCGCTGCATCGTGACGCTGGCGCGGGCCGGCGGCGAGGTGCGCCTGGAGGTCGCCGACGACGGGTCGGGCGGGGGCGGCGCCGACGGCAACGGCCTGTCCGGGATGCGCGAGCGGATCACCGCGCTCGGCGGCACCGTGCGCCGCGTCGCCCAGGGGGGCACCGCGCTCGTCGTCGCGCTGCCGGAGCGGGTGGCCGCGTGATCCGGCTCGTGCTGGCCGAGGACCAGGCGATGGTGCTCGGGGCGTTCGCCCGGCTGCTGTCGCTGGAGGACGACCTGGAGGTCGTCGCCACCGCCGTCGACGGGCCGGCGGCGCTGGCCGCGGTGCGCGAGCACGACCCGGACGTGCTGGTCACCGACGTGGAGATGCCCGGGGCCACCGGGCTGGAGGTCGCGGCGGCTCTGCAGGGCGGGCGGACGCGACTGGTGATCGTCACGACGTTCGCGCGCTCGGGCTACCTGCGCCGCGCGATGGACGCCGGCGTCACCGGCTACGTCCTCAAGGACGCCCCGGTCGACCGGCTCGTCGACACGATCCGGCGCGTGCACGCCGGTGAGCGCGTGATCGACCCGGCGCTGGCCGTGGCGGCGTGGGACACGGCCGACCCGATGACCGACCGGGAGCGCGACGTCCTGCGCCTGGCCGCCGACGGCCTGCCGAACAGCGAGATCGCCGCCACGCTGTTCCTGGCCGAGGGCACCGTCCGCAACTACCTGTCCACCGCCATCACCAAGCTCGGGGTGCGCAACCGGATCGAGGCGGCGCGGGTGGCGCGGGACCGGGGCTGGCTCTGACCCCGTGAGTGGCAACCATGGCCAGGGCCACGGTTGCCACTCACGAGGGGTTCTGCAGGCCCAGGTGGTCGCGCAGGGTCGGCCCGGTGTACTCGGTGCGGTAGCTGCCCAGGTCCTGCAGCTCCGGCACCACCTTCTCGACGAACTCGTCGAGCCCGCCGGGCGTCAGGTGCGGGACGAGGATGAAGCCGTCGGAGGCGTCGGCCTGGACGTAGGCGTCCATCTGCTGCGCCACCTGCTTGGGCGTGCCCACGAACGACTGCCGGGCCGTGGTCTCGATGATCAGCTCGCGGATCGACAGCCCACCCTTGGCCTCGGCCAGCTCCCGCCACCGGTTCGCGACGGCGACCGGATCCTTCTCGTGCCGCACGCGGCCGCGGGTGATCTCCGCGGCCGGGTCGGGGTCGACATCGGGCAGCGGGCCGTCGGGGTCGTACGCCGAGAGGTCGCGCCCCCACACCTGCTCCAGGAACGCGATCGCCGTTTGCGGGCTGACCTGCGCCTCGCGGATCCGGTGGCCGTTCTCCTGCGCCTCGGCCTCGGTGTCCCCGAGCGCGAACGTCGTGGCCGGCAGGATCGTGACGTCCTCCGGGCGGCGGCCGTACCTGCCCATCCGGCCCTTGAGGTCGGCGAAGAAGGCCTGGCCCGACTCCAGCGACCCGTGCCGGGAGAAGATCGCGTCGGCGGTCCTGGCACCGAACTCGCGGCCGGCGTCGGAGTCGCCGGACTGGATCAGCACCGGGTGCCCCTGCGGCGTCGGCGGGATCGGGAAGCGGCTGACCATGTCGAACTGGTCGCTGTGGTGGTCGATCGGCGCGCCGTCGGAGAGCCACAGCTCGCGGGCGGCGTCGAGCATCTGCTGCGCGCGGTCGTAGCGCTGCTCGGGCTTCAGGAAGCCACCGCGGCGGAAGTTCTCGCCGGTGAACGCGTCCGAGCTCGTCACGAGGTTCCAGGCGGCGCGCCCGCCGGAGAGGTGGTCGAGCGAGGCGAACTGCTTGGCCAGCTCCCACGGCTCGTTGAACGTCGTGTTGATCGTGCCGCCGAGCCCGAGGTGCGTGGTGACGGCGGCGATCGCGCCCAGCACCGTGAACGTGTCGGGGCGCCCGACGACGTCGAGGTCGTGGACCTTGCCCTGGTGCTCGCGCAGGCGCAGGCCCTCGGCGAGGAACAGGAAGTCGAACAGGCCGCGCTCGGCGTTCTGCGCGAACGCGACGAAGGATGCGAAGTCGGTCTGGCTGCCCGCCTGAGGGTCGCTCCACACCGTCGTGTTGTTGACGCCCGGGAAGTGGGCGGCGAGGTGGATCTGCTTCTTCGCCATGTCAGACCCCCGAGAAGCGGTTGGCGGGACGGGACAGGCCGAAGCGGCCGCGCAGCGTGGCGGTCGGGTCGGCCGGGACGCGCAGACCCGCGGCGAGCAGCCGGGGCGCCACCTCGTCGGCCAGCACCCGCAGACCGCCGGGCAGTGCCAGCGGGACGGCCGTGACGCCGTCGACGGCGCGCTCGGCCAGCACGGCGACGAACTCGTCGGGCCCGCCGACCACGCGCAGCGTCTGCGCGGGGTGCTCGCCCAGGTCGTCGTAGGCGCGGCGGGCGGCGGTCTCGTCGGCGTCGAGCAGGACCTCGACGTCGAGCAGCACGGCGACGTCGTCGGGATCGCGCCCGGCGTCGGCGACGGCGGTCCGGATGCGCTCGCGGGTGGCGTGCGCGGCTCCGAGGTCGGGCGCGGCGATCCGCACGACGTCGGCCCACCGCGCGGCGACGGCGAGCGAGTCGGGCTCCTCGCGCACCACGACCAGCGGGTGCGCCTGCGGGCTGCGCGGCGTGATCGACGGGCCCTTGACGGAGAAGAACTCGCCGACGTGGTCGACGTAGTGCAGCTTGTCGCGGTCGACGTAGCGGCCGGTGGGGACGTCGCGGATCACGGCGTCGTCCTCCCAGGAGTCCCACAGCGCGACGACGACCTCGATCGCCTCGGCGGCCTCGCGCCACAGGTCGGCGACGGGCGCGGCGGGCTTGCGGCCGAACTGCGCGGCCTCCTCCGGCGTGCGCGACACGGCGGGCTCCCAGCCGGCGCGCCCCGAGGAGACGAGGTCGAGCGTGGCGATGGCCTTGGAGAGGTGGAACGGCTCGGTGTGCGTCGTGGTGGCCGTCGGAACCAGCCCGATGCCGGGGACGACGGGCGCCACGCGCGCGGCGATCGCGACGGCGTCGAGGAGCGAGTCGGGACCGAAGGAGTCGGGCAGGGCGAGGAAGTCGGCCCCGGCCTGCGCGGCGAGCTGCGCGGTCCCGATGTGGTGCGCCGGGGTGAGCAGCGCCTCCCGCGGCACCCCCGCCACCCGCCACGCCTCCGGGTGCCGGCCGAAGCCCGACACCTCCACCGCCAGGTGTGCCGTCCGCATGCGTCTCCCCTCGCCGGATGCTCTCCCCGGGGCAACCGGGCTCCCCCGGACCACATTCCCCGCCGCTCGCACACAGGGCGCGGGGCCGGCACACAGGTCCGGCCCCATGTGCGAGCCCCGGAACCTGTGTGCGAGCCCCCGGACGGGCCGTCAGGGGTGCAGCCGGCTCCGCTCCGCGCCCGCCGTGGAGTACCCGCGCCCGGCGTAGGGGAAGCCGTCGAGCTCCGTCGTCTCCAGCCGCTGCTGGTAGTAGGAGCGGATCTCGGCGATGCGCCCGCCGGCGGCGAACACGAACCACTCCGCGCCGCGGGTGGCCACCCGGTCGGCCCCGGGCGTCGGGTGCCAGAACATCGTCCACTCGATGACGGCCTCGTCCCGCCCGTCCGGCGTCGACCCGAGCAGCGCGTGGTCGACCACCCACCGCGCCCCGATCATCCCCGCGACCTTGCGCCAGTACCGCGCGAGGTGCTCCCCGCCGCGCACCGGCGCCGACCCGGTGTTGGGCGCGAGGAACCAGTGGACGACGTCGGGGTCGAGCGTGCCGAGCATGGCGTCGACGTCGCCGGTGGAGCAGCCGTCGTAGTAGCGGATGATCGTCTCCAGCGCGCCCATCACGCCAGTGTGGCCGACCCGTATCCTGGACGACATGGCCGGTGGGAAGCCCGACAAGGCAGCGAAGAAGGCAGCTCGGCTGGAGAAGCGGGCCGCCTCGAAGGCGCGTCGCCAGCAGATCTGGCAGGCGTTCCAGATGCAGCGCAAGGAGGACAAGGCGCTCATCCCGTGGATGCTCGGCGCCTTCCTGCTCGCCGTCGCGCTGGCCGTCGGCATCGGGGCGATCTTCGGCATCTGGCTGATCCTGCTGCCCATCGGCATCGCGCTGGGCCTGCTCGCGGCCGTGAGCATCTTCGGGCGCCGCGTGCAGCGCAACGTCTACACCAAGGCCGACGGGCAGCCGGGCGCCGCGGGCTGGGCGCTCGACAACCTGCGCGGCCAGTGGCGCGTCACCCAGGGCATCGCCGGCACCACCCACCTCGACGCCGTGCACCGCGTCATCGGCCGCCCGGGCGTCATCCTCGTCGCCGAGGGCGCCCCACACCGCGTCAAGGGACTGCTGGCGCAGGAGAAGAAGCGCACCGCGCGCGTCGCCGGCCAGACCCCGATCTACGACGTCGTCGTCGGCAACGAGGAGGGGCAGGTTCCGCTCAAGGGCCTGCAGCGCCACCTCATGAAGCTGCCGCGCAACATCACCGTCAAGGAGATGGAGACGATCGAGGCCCGCCTCGCCGCGCTCGGTTCCCGCGCCGCCGCGCTGCCCAAGGGCCCGATGCCCGCCGGCGCGAAGATGCGCAGCGTGCAGCGCACCGTCAAGCGCCGCTGATCACTCCCTCAGGAACACCGCGATCCGCGTGACGAGCTCCTCGGGAGCGGCCGTCGACGGGTCGGTCAGGTACGTCTCGCTCACCGGCCCGACGGCCTCGTGCCCCCGCTCGCGCACGTGCTCCAGCAGCGCGGAGTAGGCCAGGGGCAGCTCCGGGTACGGCCCGACGTGCAACGTCGTCGCCCACGGCCCGCCCGGCAGCACCACGTCGGGCGCCTCCGACGGGAGGCCCGCGGTCACCGGGAACTCGTCGACGAGGTCGAGCGGGAACACCGCCACCAGCGGCCCCCGCGCGGTCGTCGCGGCGAGCGCGCGGCGGCACAGCGCGCCGGTGTCGTCGTCGAGCGCGGCCGCCCGCACCGGCCCGGTGACGCCGGCGATCCCCTGCGGCGCCCGGTCGGCGACGGTGACGTCGTAGCGCACGCGCTCGGGGCGCCGCAGCAGCCCGTCGAGGCTGCGCAGGACCTCCTCGCGCCGGGCCAGCTCGTGGCGCAGCCGGGCGCGCTCGCGGGACAGGACGGTCGCCACCGCGTCGCCGTCGGGCGCGTCGAGCACCTCCCGAACCACGGCCAGCGGCACGTCCAGGCCGCGCAGCAGCGCGATCGTCGTGGCCGTGCGGACCTGGTCGGCGCGGTAGTAGCGGTAGCCCGACCCCGGGTCGACGTGCACGGGCACGAGCAGCGCCTCGGCGTCGTAGTGCCGCACGGCCTTGACCGTCAGCCGGGCGAGGCGCGCGAACGCGCCGATCGGCATCAGCCCGTCCACACCGGCACCCGCAGGACCGTGCGCAGCTCGGCGGGGGCCGTCGTGCCCGGGTCGGTCAGGTAGACCTCGGTGTGCGGCCCGGCCGGGCGCAGACCCTGCTCCGCGACGAACGCGTAGAGCGCGTCGAGCGAGGGCTGCTCGTCGTCGTAGGGGCCGCGGTGCACGAGCTGCGCCACCCGCTGCTCCGGCTGCGCGCGCAGCACGACGGGGGCCCCGAACCGGGCGGCCGCGGTGGTCACGGCGTCGGCGGTGCGGCCGTCGGGTGCGGGCACGGCGAGGCTCCAGTGCCAGCCGTGAGGGGCGCCGAGGTCGAAGCGCAGAGCGTCACCGTCCTGGGCGTAGGTGCCTTCCAGCGCCACGTCGTCGCGCGCGCCGAGGGCGGCCCGCACGGCGAACAGCGCGCGGACGGCCGCCGCGAACGGCGCGTCCTCCGGCGCTCCCCACCCGTCGACGGCGAGCAGCGCGCGGGCGGGGACCGTGGACAGGTTCGGGGCGAGGGTCGTGGGCGTCATGGGAACGACCCTCGGACCTCCTGCACGGGGAGGGTCAAGGGCGCGTGCGGACCACGACGGTGCGCGCCGCCCGGTCGTGCCATCCCCGGCCGTCGGAGTCACGGACCAGCGGGGGCACGAGCAGGGCGATCAGCGCCGTCCGCAGCACCGCCCGCGGCACCCCGACGACGGGCTCGGACCCCACCGACGCGACCCGGATCCCCAGCGCCGTCATGCCGGCGCTGGAGCCGAACACCGCGACCGGCACGGCCGTCAGCAGGAACCACACCCCGAGCACCGCGAACGGCGACGTGCCGACGTCGGCGCCGAGGAACAGCGCGGCGATGCCGTAGCCCAGCAGCCAGTCGACGGTGAGCGCGGCGAGCCTGCGGCCGAAGCCCGCGACCGCGCTGACGCCCTGCGCCGGCAGCCCCAGCCGCTCCCCCGGGTAGCCGCCGCCGGGGGCCTCCGGCCCGGAGCCGGGCATCCACGTGTCGATCCATCGGGGCATGTCACCAGGGTAGGCGGTCCCGATGTGACCCTGCCGACCGTCGTTCCCGTTAACCTCTGTGAAACCGCCGAGTGACCGCCGGGCAACACCGTCGCCCTAGCGTCCGCCGCAACCCGAGAACCGTTCGAAGGAGTCAACGAGGGTGTTCAGCAACTCCGAAGAGGTCCTGAAGTTCATCAGTGACGAGAAGGTCGAGTACGTCGACATCCGCTTCTGCGACCTTCCCGGCGTGATGCAGCACCTCACCGTGCCCGCCACCGCCTTCGACCAGGACTTCATCGACGGCGGGATCGCCTTCGACGGATCCTCCGTCCGCGGTTTCCAGGCCATCAACGAGTCCGACATGGCGCTGTTCCCGGACCCGGCGACGGCCCGCCTCGACCCGTTCCGCAAGCACAAGACGCTCAACATGAACTTCTTCGTGCACGACCCGATCACGGGCGAGCCCTACAGCCGCGACCCGCGGAACGTGGCGCGCAAGGCCGAGGAGTACCTCGCCGCGTCGGGCGTCGCCGACACCTGCTTCTTCGGCGCCGAGGCGGAGTTCTACATCTTCGACTCCGTCAAGTTCGGATCCGACCCGCACCAGCAGTACCACCACATCGACTCGGTCGAGGGCTGGTGGAACACCGGCCGCGACGAGGTCGGCGGCAACCTGGGCTACAAGGTCCCCTTCAAGGGCGGCTACTTCCCCGTCCCGCCGGTCGACCACTACGCCGACCTGCGCGACGACATGGCCACCAACCTGATCAACGCGGGCTTCGTGCTCGAGCGCGGCCACCACGAGGTGGGCACCGCGGGCCAGGCGGAGATCAACTACAAGTTCAACACGCTGCTGCACTCGGCCGACGACGTGATGCTGTTCAAGTACATCATCAAGAACACGGCCTGGCACGCGGGCAAGACCGTCACCTTCATGCCGAAGCCGATCTTCGGTGACAACGGCTCGGGCATGCACGCCCACCAGTCGCTGTGGAAGGACGGCCAGCCGCTGTTCCACGACGAGTCCGGCTACGGCGGCCTGTCCGACATGGCCCGCTACTACATCGGCGGCCTGCTGCACCACGCGCCGAGCCTGCTGGCCTTCACCAACCCGACGGTGAACTCGTTCCACCGCCTGGTGCCCGGCTTCGAGGCCCCGGTCAACCTCGTCTACTCCGCGCGCAACCGCTCCGCCTGCATCCGCATCCCGCTGACGGGCAACAACCCCAAGGCCAAGCGCCTGGAGTTCCGCTGCCCCGACTCGTCGGGCAACCCCTACCTGGCGTTCTCGGCGATGATGATGGCCGGCATGGACGGCATCAAGAACAAGATCGAGCCGGCCGCGCCCGTCGACAAGGACCTCTACGAGCTCCCGCCCGAGGAGGCCAAGGACATCGCCCAGGTCCCCACGAGCCTCGACGCGGTGCTCGACCGGCTCGAGGTCGACCACGACTACCTGCTCGAGGGTGGCGTCTTCACCCCCGACCTGATCGAGACGTGGATCAACTACAAGCGGGACACCGAGATCACGCCGCTGCGCCTGCGCCCGCACCCGTACGAGTTCGCGCTGTACTACGACGTCTGATTCGGGCGTTTTCCTGACCTCTGCGTCAGGCCGAAAACGGCGGTTGACCTGGTGGAACGTCTCTCGACGGTTACCAGCGTCAACCGCCGTTCTTCGTGCTCGTGCGCCCCAAGTGCGCCCCGAACGCTGCGATGAGCCTCGTCGCTGGAGCTGATCAGGATCGCCACATCACACAGCAGTTCCAGTCTTCGACTGGGCTCGGGTCCCGACGCCGAAGACGGAGCGCAGCCACACCGTGGCCATCGTCTCGGCGATGTCCTCGGGGTGGATCGCGTTCTCGCTGCGCAGGCTCATCAGCCCCAGGTTCCGTTCGCCCATCCACATCAGCGCTGCTGCCAGCGCTCGTGCGGGTGGGCCGCTGACGGCCACCCCGGTCGCGCGGTCGCGCTCGATGGCGGCGGCAGCGGCCTCGATGAACTGACCCAGGATCGAGTCCCACTGCGCCCGCAGCTCGGGCTCGGCCCCTACCGCGTCCCCGACCTCCCTCAGAATGTGACCGTGCCGGTCCCATACGGCCACGACCTCCGCCGCGGATCGCTCCATCGCCTCCTGCGGGGTCATTTCCACGGGACGCTCGAAGATGAGCCGTGAGGCGGTGAACACATCTTCTGCGACGGGCCCGAGCATCGCGAACAGGACCTGCCACTTGGACTGGAAGTAGAAGTAGAACGACGACCGAGACAGACCGGCCCGTTTGGCCAGGTCGTCGATGGACACGGTGCGGAGCGGCGTGTCACGCAGCAGCTCGTACGCACCCTCGAGGATCGCCTGCTCGCGCCGATCACCCTTCGTGGGCCGCCGCCTCCCGACGCGAACGTCCGCCCTGACCGGACCGGATGAGGAGGGAGTAGCCACCATTGCAGGGTAGCCCACTTCCCTATTCGCTACCTCCGTGCGTCCTCAGCCGGGCCCGATACGCGTGAGACCGCGCAACCACTGCAGTTACTCCGAGGCGCCGACCTTGATGACGAGCTTCCCTCGGCTCTCGCCGGAAAAGACCGTGTTGAGCGCCTCGCGGGCATTCTCAAGACCCGCTATCACCGTCTCCTCGTATCGCAGCGTGCCTTCTTCGAGCGCACCGGCGATCCTGCCGATGACCTCACCGAATCGATCGACATGATCGGAAACGATGAAGCCTGTGAGCTGCACCCGCTGCATGAGCAGCTGGTCGAGGTTGAGCAACCCCTCTTTCTCGTCATCATTGTTGTAGTCGGCGATCATCCCACACAGGGGAATACGCGCGCCCACGTTCAGCCGGCCCAGGATGTGGTCCATGATCTTGCCGCCGACGTTCTCGAAGTCGACGTCGATCCCGAGGGGAGTGGCCTTGTCGAGCTGTTCACGCCAGTCATCGGCGTGTCGATCGACGCAGGCGTCGAATCCGAGCGTGTCGACCACGTACCGGCACTTCTCCGCGCCGCCCGCTATACCCACCACCCGGGCACCGCGCTGCTTGGCCAGCTGACCGGCGATGGACCCGACAGCGCCTGCCGCGGCGGAGACGACGAACGTCTCCCCCGGCTCGGGGTCACCGATCTCGACGCCGAGGTAAGCCGTGATCCCGGTGTGCCCGAGCACGCCGAGGAACGTGTGCAGAGGTGCGGGCAGCGGATCGGGAAGCACCGTGAACGGCGCCTCGAGCGTCGTGTCATCGGCCACGCAGTAGTCCTGCCATCCGGTGAACCCCTGCACGAACGAGCCCGTCGGCAGATCGTCGCGTCGTGATTCGACGACCTGCCCGACTCCGACGCCGCGCATCACGGCGTTCAGTTCGACCGGAGGCATGTAGCCTCGGGTGGAGCTCATCCAGACGCGACTGGTGGGATCCAGGGACAGGTAGTGAGTGCGAATGAGCGCCTGCCCTTCGTCGAGGCCCCCGACCGGTTCTTCGAGCCACTCGAGATCCCGGTCGCGGATCTGGCCGCGGGGCCGACTGCGCAGCCGGTAGAGCCGGTTGACGGATTTCTTCACTGCTCCTCCTCGGATCATCGATTCACCTGAACACGCAGATCGTCGACGTGCGGCGTAGCGGCTTCGGATCGCTATCCTTGATCAGCGACCATCTTCGCGAGGTTCAGGCCCGGCATTATCGAATGTCCGCCATCGACATGGAGTTCCAGCCCGGAAGTCCATCGGGATTCGTCCGAGGCGAGCCACAACACCGCCTCGGCCATCGCGCGCGGCGGCAAGAGCCCCACGTTCTCCAGCACGGTCCAGTACTTCGCACCCTGGAGGTCTTCCTTCGTTCCCTGACCGGGTCCGCGACCCGCGCAGAGGTCGTACCCGCCTTGCCAGTCCAACGCCTTGGTGTCGGTGGGTCCGGGCAGCAGGGAATTGACGCGGATGTTGTACTGGCCGAAGGCCAGGGCGGCGCTCTTCGCCAGCCCGAGCACCGCATGCTTCGATGCGACGTAATGGACGTAGCCGGGGGCACCCTCGACTCCGTTGCCGGAAGCGGTGACGACCACCGAGCCTCCGCCGGCTTCCTGCATGTGTGGCGTGACCGCCTTCAGCGTTCGCCAGACACCGAGGACATTGACATCCAGGACGTCCCGGAAGTCTTCCTCGGGGATCTCGGCGAAGGGATGAACCGTCCACACGCCGGCGTTCGCCACCGCGACATCGATCCGACCGAAGCGCTTCATCCCCTCGGCCACCAGATCGTCCAAGGACTTCTGCCGGCGGACATCTCCCTCGTGCGCAAGGATCTGCCGATCCAGTGCCTCGACTTCCTCGACGGTCTGCTGGAGGTCCTCAGGAGAACCCAGCGGGTAAGGAATCGGACCCTTCTCCGGGCAGTCGATCGCCACGATGTCAGCGCCTTCTTCCGCAAGGCGCACGGCGATTTCTCGACCTTGACCTCGTGCCGCCCCGGTGACCAGTGCGACCTTTCCGTCCATGCGTCCCATCGTCTACTCCTCCTTGAGTGGTTGATTGCGGGATGCCTCTGCCGAGGGCGTGATCAGTTGCAGGAGCACGTCGATCCCGGGTGGTTCGGTCCACACGTGCGTTGCTCCGCCGAGGTGGATGGGCGCCGCGATGGGTTCGGGACGACCGGGGCCTCGGATCAGACAACCCGACAGCTCTGGACCACCGGGTCCCCGCAGTCGGAGAGCCACGTGGTCGAGCGCCGCGGGGCGTGCACCGAGGACGCGGTCGAGAGCGGCCTCGTCATGGAGCGTGTACAGCTCGATCGCGGCCCCGGAGATGCCGAGGAACACCGCGCTGAGGTCGAGGTCCGGCGCCTCGAACCGCCGGACGACGCCGACGTCGAACCTGTCGGCCCAGGCCGCCGCAGCCGCCGGAAGGTCACGTACGAGCACGCCGACGTGGTCGAGTTCCGGGCTGCCCGTGGGCCTGTCGGCGTCGGCCGGCCGGCCGGCACTCGCGTTGCCGACATCTGTGCTGGACTGCATGGTGGACGTCCTGTTCCGGTCCGCTACGACGTGCCCGAGGCCACGAAGTGCGGGACGAGACCGGCCGCCGGCTCGGTCCACCGCTGCGTGACCACCTTCGCTCGCGTGAAGAACCGGTAGGCGTCGTAGTTCAGGCCGTCGTCCCCGAACCGCGAGTCACCCCACCCTCCGAATCCGAACCAGGCGGTCGGCAGTGGGATGGGCACGTTGACGCCGACGCTGCCGGTACGCACACCGCGGGTGAACCGCCGCGCGGCGGGCCCGCTGGTGGTGAAGATCGATGAGCCGTTGCCGTAGGAGTTGGCGTTGACGATGTCGAGGGCGTGATCCAGGTCGTCGGCGCGCACGACGCTGAGCACCGGCCCGAACACCTCTTCCCTGTACAGCTCACTGGCGACGTCCACGTGGTCGACCAAGCTGGGGCCGATGAAGTAACCAGGGCCCGGGGCAGGGAGATCGCGACCGTCCACGACCAGTTGCCCTCCTTGCTCGGCCGCACGCTGGAGCGCCCCACGGACTCGGTCGAGGGCTGCGCCGGAGATCAGCGGACCCATGTCGGAGTCGGGCCCCGTACCGGGCCCGACCTTCAGGGACGCGATCCGCTGGGCGGTCCTGGCGGTGAGCGTGTCCGCCGCCTCACCGACGGCGACCGCGACGGTGATCGCCATGCAACGTTGTCCGGCCGCGCCGTAGGCGGCCGAGACCAGGGCGTCCGCTGCGGCGTCGAGGTCGGCGTCGGGCAACACGACCATGTGGTTCTTGGCGCCGCCGAGAGCTTGGACCTTCTTGCCGGCCGCGGCACCTCGCCGGTACACCTCCCGTGCAACCGCGGTCGAGCCGACGAACGAGACCGCCGCGACGTCCGGATGGTCCAGCAACGCGTCAACCGCGTCCTTGCCGCCGTGGACGACGTTGAACACCCCGTCGGGCAGGCCGGCATCCTGCAGCAAGCGGGCCAGCCGCACGGCCACGGTGGGGGCCTGCTCGCTGGGCTTGAGGACGAACGCATTGCCACAGGCGAGCGCGGCGCTGAACATCGACACCGGCACCATCGCCGGGAAGTTGAACGGGGTGATGCCGACGCACACGCCCAGCGGCTGCCGGAACGAGTACGTGTCGACACCGTTGGCCACCTGGTCGGCGTACTCGCCCTTCAGCTGCTGGATGACGGAGAGGGCGACGTCGACGGCTTCGACCGACCGGGCCAGCTCACCCTGGGCGTCCGCGAGCGTCTTGCCCTGCTCGCGGGTGATCAGCGACGCGAGCTCGTCGCGGTGCTCGAGCAGGAGCGCCCGGAACCGGTGCAGTACCGCCGTCCGTGCGGGGGCCGGAGTGGCAGCCCAGGCCCCCGCCGCGGATCGAGCGCTGAGCACGGCCCTGCCCACGACGTCCGCGCCGCCCAACTCGACGGCGCCCACCATGCGTCCGGTCGCCGGGTCACGGATCTCGTGACGCAGACCGTCCGCCGGCGCCACCACGGCTCCGGCGATCCAGTGCGGCACCGTGTCGAGTGCCAGATCGATGCTCACCGCTGCTCCTCCGTCCCTCGTCGCGGGCTCGTTCAGGCCTTGGCATCGCGGGGATGGGCGAGCTCCGGGAAGATCTCCACCCCGTAGTTGACCAGGAGGTTCTCGGCCTCGGCCCGGAGCTGTTCCGGGGTCTGCAGCTCTCGGTCGCGTGCGGAGTAGAAGTACTTGTCGATGCCGCCGTCGGGCTCGAAGCGGTCGACGTCCGGCCCGGGCACGAACACCACCAGGATGCGGGCCTGCTCGCCCACCACCTCGTAGGTGTGGCGCTCATTCTTGCGCCCCCAGACGAACTGGCCCTTTCCAGCGCTGTACGAGCCTTCCTCGGTGTGGATCCTGATCTCGCCATCCATGACGAAGAAGCCCTCCTCCTCACGGTGGTGGGTGTGCCACACGGGCTCGGTGCCGCGCTTCCAGTCGGTCTCGATCACGATCAGCTGGCCGTTGGTGGTCTCGCCGGTCGCGTGGATCCAGAAATCGACACCGGTCATGAAGTCGCCGGTCATCGTGAAACCGATCTGGTCGCGGCGTGAAACGTAACTCTCGCCGTTGCGGGTGTCGGCCGGCTGGATCTGCGCGACGTCCGATGTGGATGTCATGAACATTCCTCCTCGTCTCGGTGCCGCAGTGACAAGCGGAGCACTGCGTCCTGCGGCGATGAGACTAGACAGCATGCCGTCTGTCGTCAACGGCAAGTTTGTTTTTATCGACGCACTGTCTACTCCTTGAAGACGCTGCTCAGCGTCTGTGGAGCGACCGCTCCGGGGCTCAGCCCGGCACGATGCCCGAACCTGCACCGCGCACCCCACGCTCGAATCGACAGGCTGTTGACTATGACCGACGCCTCGTGCACTATCACCGCACCGGACGCGGGAAGCGTCCCGGACACAACAAACGGAGGCGACGACATGAGCACGCACAGCGCCAATCGCAAGGTGGTGGAGCAGTTCTGGGCTGCGCTCGACGATGGTCCACCACGTGGAGCGGAACTCGAATCCTGGAAGAACACCTTCGCAGACGACGGGGTGTGGGAGATGCCGTTCGCGAGCGATCCCCTTCCCCGGTCCGTCCCGGGTCGGCATCTGATCGGACACTTCGTCGACTGGTTCTTCACCGCCGCGCCGGATCTGCGCATCGTGTCGTCGGTCATGCACGAGACGAGCGATCCGGAGCTGTTCATCCTGGAGCTGCGCGGAGAGGCGCACCTCTCCCTGAACGGCAACACCTATGCGAACAACTACTGCACCCACATGCGCATCCGGAACGGCAAGATCGTCCTGTTCCGTGAGTACTTCGACCCCGAGGAGGTCGTACGCGCCTTCGGTCGCGACGAGATCGCCAAGGGGATCGGCCAGGTCATGGCTGCGGCGGGAATCCAGGCCGACGGAACTCAGGAGGTCGTTCGATGAAGCTCGTACCGGAACTCACCTACAGCGCCCAGCTCAGCCCGCCCCAGGTCGTCGGGCCGGGCCCCTACGGTCTCCGGCAGGTCCTCTCCGTGACCGGCGGCAAGGTCGAGGGCGAGAGGCTCAGCGGAACAGCGGGTGATGGCGGTGGCGACTGGATGCTGGTGGGGAACGACGGCTTCGCCCGGCTCGATGTGCGCGGGCAGTTCTGCACCGACGACGGCGCGGTCATCTACCTGAGCTACCTCGGACTGTTCGAGCTGAACGAGGCCGCCCTGACCGCGATCAGCGGAGGTACCACCGGCACCGACTACGGAGACAACTACTTCGTGACGACGCCGCGCCTGGAGTGCGGAGATCCGAGGTACGCCTGGGTGAACCAGAGCGTGTTCGTCGGGCAGGGACGCGTCCGGCCCGGTCCCACGGTGGAGTTCAGAGTCTTCCGGGTCGAGCCGTGACCGCCCCCGGCCGGACAGAGGCCCTGCGCCGGTAGGGGTCCGCACTCATGAGTCCGCTGCATCCCCAGGTTCGACACCTGGTCGCGACACTGGCCACGAGACCCCCGGCGGCCCCCTGGGAAGTTCCGATCACCGCGTACCGGGAGGCTGGCGAGCGGCTCGCCGCTCTGGCCGGCCCACCCGATGACGGATGTGCGGTGACGGACCTGACCATCCCGGTCCGCCGCGGGTCGGTCGACGCCCGGCGCTATCGTCCCCCCGGCCAGACCGTGGGCCCGGCAGTGCTCTACCTGCACGGGGGTGGGTTCGTGCGGGGCAGTCTCGACAGCCACGACCGGCTCTGTCGGGCTCTGTGCGTGCGGGGCGGGCTGGGTGTGGTGGCTGTCGCCTACCGCCTGGCACCGGAGAACCGGTTCCCAGCCGCGCACGACGACGCACTCGATGCCCTTCGTTGGGTCAGCGAGCACGCCGGTGAGCTCTCGATCGATGTCACCGCGCTCGCGGTCGCCGGTGACTCGTCAGGAGGCATGCTGGCAGCCGCGACGGCATTGGCCACCCGGAGCGGGGGCCCACCACTCAAGGCCCAGGGACTAGTGTGTCCCGCGCTCGACGCCACCATGAGCAGCGGATCGGTGGATCGCTACCACGCCGGCCCCATCCTCACCCGCGAAGCACTCGCCTGGTCCTACGACCAGTACATCCCTGACACCGACGACCGGCGATCAGCGCGAGCCTCTCCGTTGTTCGAGGAGAACCTCGCGGACGCCCCGCCCGCAATCATCATCAGCGCTCAGATCGACCCGGTCGCGGACGACGCACGTCGCTACGCTGCGGCCCTCGCCGCTGCGGGGGTCGCAGTCGACACCCACGAGTACGCCGGCATGCCACACAGCTTCGTGCTGCTCACCGGCATGCTCGAGGACGGCGACCACGCCCTCACCACCTTCGCCACCGGCCTGGCGGAGCTCCTGAACTCGGGCTGAGCCGTGGCGGAGCGAGGCAGGTGATGGCGCCAGCGGGAGTACCGGAGCTGACGAAACGGGTCGGACCTGCCCCTCATCCGGGAACGGCGGGCACCGCCCGGCCCTGCCCGCCGTTCCCGGCACCGAGGGCGTCGGTCGTGTCGACGGCGTGGGTCACGGTGTCGATCCCGAACGCATCGGCGAGCGGGTGACCGTTCCCACCGTGGTCCACGGCACCTGGCAGGACCAGCTCTTGGTCGACGACGGCGGCGCCATCGGGGTCGATTCGGCGGCCGACGTCCTCCAGCCGGCGATGCTGGGCATCCACCCGATCACGGCCGACCTCCTGCTCCGGAACTTCGTCGACCTCTCCCCGGGCGCCTGGGTCGCGCAGAGCGGCGGCAACTCGGCCGTGGCCCGCTACGTCATCGCGCTGGCCGCGGCGGCCGGCCACCGCACCCTCAGCGCAAGGCGCCGGCCCGAGGTCGCGGCGGAGCTGCTCGAGTCGGGCGCCGACGCCGTCGTCGTCAGCGGGCCGGACCTGCGTGCGCAGCTGGAGCGGGTGCTCGGCGGCGAGCGGATCTCGCTGCTGCTCGATCCCATCGCGGGCGACGTGGTCACCGAGCTCGCCTCCGGGGCCACCCTGGAGATCGTCGCCGCGTACGCCCGGCCGGCCCCGCTGGTCGCCGACGGCTCACTGCGCGCGCCCGTCCCGGCCACCGATCCGCTGCAGCAGTTCCAGGACGCCCTGCACCACGCCGCTCAGCCCGGTGGCGCCGGGAAGGTGCTCGCCGTGATCGGGAAGACCCGGTGCGGCCGGGTCGCGTACTCGCGCAGATGAGACCTCCGCAGCCTGCCGCCGGAGACCTCCACCAGGTTGCCATCGCCGCCGACCCGCCGGCACCCGGGGCCGGCAGCAGGACACAAGAAGCACGACGCCTCGTGGGACGGAGGAGGGGGCCGCCGTCCGCCCGGCCGTGTACCGGGAGCCTGACGCGATGAGGAGGCGAGTGTGCCCGCGACCGACCCCCGCCGGCCGGACGTGCCCCGCCCCGCCGCGGGTGCTTGACTCGGCCCCATGAGGATCTTCTTCACCGGCGGCAGCGGCAAGGCCGGGCACCACGTCGCGCCCTACCTCGCCTCCCGCGGCCACCAGGTCACCAACGCCGACCTCACCCCGCTCGGCCACGGCGACGTCACCGACCTGCGGGTGGACCTCACCGACGCCGGCGACGTCTACTCGGCGCTGGCCGGCGTCCCGACCCAGGACGACCTCGACGACCCCCGCCCCGAGCCGTACGGCGGGTCGGCCTACGACGCGGTCGTCCACTTCGCCGCGGTCCCCCGCCCGCTGCTCACCTCCGACCGGGCCACCTACGCGACGAACGTCCTCGCGCACTACAACGTGCTGGAGGCCGCCACCGCCCTCGGCATCCGCAAGATCGTGTTCGCCTCCTCGGAGACGACCTACGGCGTCTGCTTCGGGCGCGGCGAGCGCAAGCCCCTCTACGTCCCCGTCGACGAGGAGCACCCGGTCGTCCCCGAGGACTCCTACGCGATGTCGAAGGTCGCGGGCGAGGTGACCGCCCGGTCGTTCCACGCCCGTACCGGCGCCGACGTCTACGGCCTGCGCATCAACAACGTCATCGAGCCCCACGAGTACGCCGAGCTCTTCCCGGCCTTCCTCTCCGACGCGGGCCTGCGCAGGCGCAACCTCTTCGCCTACATCGACACCCGCGACCTGGGGCAGCTGACGCTGCGCTGCCTGGAGACCGACGGGCTCGGTTACGAGGTCTTCAACGTCGGAGGCGCCGACATGTCGGTCGCCGCCACCACGAGCGAGATCATCGACCGGTTCTACGGCGGGGTGGAGGTGCGCCGCCCGATGGGGCGCGACGAGACGTTCTACTGCATCGACAAGGCCCGCCGGATGCTCGGCTACGAGCCGCAGCACTCCTGGCGCGACGTGCTGCCCGACCCGGGAGCCTGACGGGCGCCCCGCACCCGCACTCAGGGGCTCCCGAGTGCGGTCTCCGCCGCGATCCGCCCGAAGCAGAACGCCTCGGACAGGTTGGCGCCGTCGGCCGGGTAGAGCATGCCGATGGGCTGGCCGAGTTCGCCTGCCGCCAACAGGCCCGGGATCACCTCGCCGTAGGGGTCCAGGACGCGCGCGCCGGCGTCGCGGCGCGGACCGCCGGAGGTGTTCGAGCCCCCGGGGTACAGCGGCACGCAGTAGTACGGCGGAGCGAGCGGCACGAGGGTCTCCGGGGCGCGGCCGAGCGGGTCGCTCCCCGCGGCGCACGCGGCGTCGTAGTCGGCGACCGCGCGGTCCAGCGACGCCGGCTCGGGCATGCCGACCGCGGCGCCCGCCTCGGCCGGGGTGGCGCCGGTGCCGATCCAGCCCCGCTCGATCTCGGCCGCGTTGTCGGGGCTCCAGTCGTAGAGGCCGACCCGGCACGCGCCGATGTGGGTCAGGGTCAGCGGGCCCTTCGCCAGGCGGCGCTCGTCGAACACCCAGTAGCTGGGGATGCGGGGGTAGCTGCCGCTCTCGTAGTCGTAGTGCAGCATCTCGTAGTAGTAGCCGTGGAGCAGCTTCGCCTGCATCGTCTCGTCGGCGTAGCGCCGGCCGTGCCGGTCGGTGATCAGGTAGCCGGGCGGGTCGATGTCGATGATGAAGTCCAGCCACCCGCCGTCGAGCGGGAAGTGCCCGATCGCCCGCCCCACCATCTGGTTCATGTGCCAGAGGTCGGCGCCGACGGCCTGGGCCATCCGCAGCCCGTCGCCGGTGTTGCCCGGGTTGCCGTAGAAGTGCACCGGGTAGGCGCGCAGGTGGTCCTGCTTGGCCCGCTCGTCGAACTCGTAGCCCCCCGAGCACAGCACGACGCCGTGGCGGCCGGTGACGTCGCCGGCCGCGGTGCGCACCCCGGCCACCCGACCGTCCTCCACGAGGAGCCGGGTGGCCGGTGACGACCAGCGGACCTCCACGCCGCGGCGGTGCACGGCCGCGAGGAGCGCGGCGAACAGCGTGTCGCCCGAGCCGGCCCCCGGGTCGAGCCGCCGCGCCGCCGCGCCCGGCTGCCCCACCGAGATCGTCGACGCGCCCGGCAGCCCGGGGTGCTCGGCCGTGCCGATCGGCGAGAGCGCGACGCCCGCGGTGTCGGCCAGCCACGCGGCGAGGTCGACGGCCCGCTCGGACCACGCGGCGTTGACCGGCGGCGGGATCATGCCCCCGGAGCACGCGTCGAGGTAGCGGGCGGCCGCGGGCGCGTCGTCGGCCAGCATGACCAGGCCGCCCGACATCCGGGTGCTCGGCGTGTGGGCGTGCTCCGGCTGCTTCTCCAGCACCACGACCCGCGCCCCGGCGTCGTGCGCCGCGATCGCGGTGGCCGCGCCGGCCCCACCGAGCCCGACGATCACCAGGTCGTACCCGTCCGACACCGTCACTCCCCCCGCAGCAGCGTGTGTGGAGATTAGTCGTTAGACGTATAACGTCACAAGGCGCAGCAGCCTCCAGGACGGGAGCCGAGATGCCCGACGAGCCCACCGCCTCCGCCGAGCGGGCGGTCGAGCGCTTCCTCGCCGCCGTGCACGACCGCGACGCCGACGCGGCCGGGGCCTGCTTCGCCCCCGGCGCCCGCTACCGCAACGTGCCGCACCAACCGGTGGTCGGCCCGCAGGGCGTCGCCGACCTCCTGCGCCCGGTCCTGGTGCGGTCCGAGGCCGTGCACTGGGAGGTCGTGACCTCCGCCTACGCCCCGGGGCGGGCCTGGCTCGAGCGCGTCGACCGGTTCCGCGTCGACGGCGTCGAGCACGCCGTCGCCTGCAACGCGGTGGTCGAGGTCGACCCGGGCACCGGGCTGATCACCGAGTTCCGCGACTACCTCGACCTCGGCGAGTGGCGCGCCCGGACCGCGGGGGTGTTCGCATGACCGCCCCACCGAGGACCCCGCGCGTCCGCCGCTTCGGCGTCGGCCTCTACACGGGGCAGAAGGCCGGGGGCGCCGACTACGCCGACGCCGCCCCGCTCGCCGTCGCCGCGGAGGAGGCCGGGTTCGACTCCTTCTGGGTCACCGAGCACCACGGCCTGCCCGACGGTTACCTCCCCTCCCCACTCGTGCTGGCCGCCGCGCTGTCGTCGGTGACCTCACGGATCGCGCTCGGCACCGGCGTGCTGCTCGCCCCGCTGCACCACCCCGTGCGCCTCGCCGAGGACGCCGCCGTCGTCGACCGTCTGAGCGGCGGGCGGCTCCTGCTCGGCCTGGGCATCGGCTACGCCGAGCACGAGTACCGCGCCTTCGGTGTCGACCCCGCCACCCGCGGCGCCCGCCTCGACGCGCTCCTCGCGGCCCTGCGCGACGCCTGGACCGGCGAGCCGTTCGACTCCCCCGGCCTCGGCCTCGCCGGCGTCCGCATCACCCCCACCCCCACCGGCCATCTCCCGATCTGGATCGGCGGCTACGCCCCCAGGGCCGTGCGCCGCGCCGGCCTGCTCGCCGACGGCCACCTCGTCGGCAAGGGCGAGCGCCACATCGTCACCGCCGCGTCCGAGCAGCTCGCGCAGGTGCGCGACCCGGCCGACCCCGGCTTCACCCGCGCCGTGAACGTCACCTGCGTCCTGGACACCGACGACGGCGGCGGCACCGCCGCACGCCGGGCGTTCGCCGGGCAGCAGCGCGTCTACGAGCGCATGCAGGCGGGGCGCGAGGTCTACGCCGGACTCGTCCCGGACCCCGAGGGCGCCGGTTCCACAGGAGGGGACGGCCTGACCGCCGGCGGCATCGACCGCCACATCCAGGCCTCGGGCGACCCCGACCAGGTCACCGCCACCCTGCTCACGCTGCTCGACGACCTCGCCGCCTGGGCGGACGTCCACCTCGTCCTGCGGTTCCTGTTCCCCGACCCCGACCTCGACGCCCAGCTGCGTCGCGTGCGGGCCTTCGGCGAGCAGGTCCTGCCCGCACTCCGCACCCACCACGCCCCGGAGGTCCACCCGTGACGCACGCACTCCCCGTCGAGGACCGGCTCGCGGTCGCCGACCTCCTGGCCGACTACTGCGAGCTCGTCGACGCCTACGACATCGACGCCGTCGCCCTGCTCTTCACCGCGGACTGCGTCACCGACTACGGCCCCGGTCGCGGCGGGCGCGTGGCCGGCCGCGACGCCGTGCGCGACCGCATCGCCGCCGGCCAGGCGCAGTTCCGCCGCACCCACCACCAGCTCGGCCAGAGCCGGCTGCGCCCGCGCGACGCCGGCGCCGACGCCGGTCCCATCGGGGCCGTCGACGCCCTCACCTACGTCACGGCCATGCACGAGGAGTGGGACGGGCGGCAGTGGCGGGCACACCTGCGCTACGTCGACGTCGTGGTCCGTACCAGGGGCGGGTGGCTGCTGGCCGAGCGCCGGGTGCACGCCGCCGTGATCGACGGACGGCCCGAGATCGAGTGGGTGTGGGTGGAGCGGCGCACCCCCTGACCGGGCCCCGGGTCAGGTGATGTCCAGCAGCCGGGCGAGGTTGCCGCCGAGGACGGCGTCGGTGTCGTCGTCGGACAGGCCCAGCGCCCGGATCACCTCGATCTCGGCGGCGGGGTCGGCCATCGGCCAGTCCGAGGCGAACACGATCCGTTCCGCCCCGTGCTTCTCGATCGCGGCCCGGACCCGCTCCGGGGCGAGCATGGCCAGCGAGGGCGGCCACGACGTGTCGAGGTGCACCGGCAGCCCGACGACGGTCTCGACCGCCTCCTCGAAGCGCTTGTACCCGCCGAAGTGGCACGCCACGACGTCGAGCCGGGGGAACTGCCGCACGATCTCGGCGAGCATCGCGGGGCTGCACCGCTCGCCGGGGTCGGTGCCCGCCGCACCGACGTGGATGATCACCGCGAACTCCCCGGACATCGCGTCGAGGGTGGCGAGCAGCCGCGGGTCGTCCAGGCGCAGGTCCTGGAACATCGGGTGCACCTTGGCGCCCCTGAGCCCGTGGGCGCGCAGGCTCGCCACGTTCTCCTCCGGCGACAGGCCCGGGTGCACCGACCCGAAGCCGACGAACCGCGAGGGGTCCAGGGAGCCGGCGAACCGGTTGGCGTTGTCCACCCGGTCCGGGGTGTTCGCCACGCCCAGGCAGACCGAGCGGTCCACCCCGGACGCGGCCATCACCTCGGTGAGGCTGCCGACCGTGCCGTCGCCGAACCTCTTCAGATCCGCCGGGGAGCCCGCGATGGCCTTCTGCGCCACCCGGTCCGGGTAGACGTGGGTGTGCCCGTCGATGATCACAGCTTGTTCACCTCTCCGCCGTCGAAGACGACCACCGAGCCGGTCATGAAGTCCGACAGCGGGCTCGCCAGGTAGCAGACCAGCGGCCCGAACTCCTCGGTCCGGCCCATCCGGCCCGCCGGGATCTTGCGCAGCCGTCGGGTCAGGGTCTCCGTGTCGTCGAGGACCGCGGACTGGGCGTCGGTCTCGAACGCGCCGGGCGCGATCGCGGTGACCTGGACGCCGAACCGGCCCCACTCCGCCGCGAGCGCCTTGGTGAACTGCAGGACCGCGCCCTTGGACGCGGAGTAGGACACCAGCACCGGCTTGCCGTTGATCCCCGACGTGCTCGCGATGTTGATGATCTTGCCCGAGCGCTGGGCCAGGAAGTGCCCCCCCGCGGCGCGCGAGAGCACCGCGGGCGCCCGGACGTTGACGTCGAACACCTCGTCCCACTGCTCCTGGGGCTGGTCGACGAACCGCCCGGCCGGGGCGATGCCGGCGTTGTTGACCACGACGTCGAGCCGCCCGAACCGCTCCACGGCGAGGTCGGCCAGCGCCGCCACCTCCTCGGCGGAGCGCATGTCGACGGTCGCGATCGCGATCCGGTCCGGGGCGGTCGCCTGCAGCTTCTCCAGTTCGCCCGTAGAACGGGCCACGGCGAGCACCCGGACGCCCTCGGCGACGAGCGCCTCGGCGGCGGCGCGGCCGAGGCCCCGGCTGGCGCCGGTCACGATCGCGACCCGGCCCTCCAGGTCGAAGTCCATGTCGTTCCTCTCGGATGGGTGAGTACCGGCTCAGATGTCGAGCACGAGCTCGTCGTCGAGCGAGCGGGAGACGCAGATCAGCATGATCTCGCCGCTGTCCTGCTCGTCGTCGGTCAGCAATGAGTCGCGGTGGTCGGGGCGCCCGGCGAGCACGTCGGCCTCGCACGTGCCGCAGGTGCCCTCCCGGCACGACGACGGGACGGGGGCTCCCGCGTCCTCCAGCACCTCGAGGATCGAGCGCTCGGGCGGCACCACGACCTCGATCCCCGCCCGGCTGCACACGACCCGGAACCCCGCCGCCCGGACCGGCTCGCCGACCTCCTTGGGCGCGAACCGCTCGACGTGCAGCGCGCCGTGCGGCCATCCCGCACACCGCTCCTCGACCGCCCGCAGCAGCGGCTCCGGGCCGCAGCAGTAGATGAGCGTCCCGTCCTGCGGGGTGCCCAGCACGTCGTCGAGCGGGAGCAGCCCCAGGCTGTCCTGCGGCCACAGCCGCACCCGGTCACCGTGCTCGGCGAGCTGCTCACGGAAGGCCATCGACGCGCTGCGGCGGCCCCCGTAGAGCAGGGTCCACTCGGCGCCCAGCGCCTGCGCGGCGGCGATCATCGGCAGGATCGGGGTGATCCCGATGCCCCCGGCGACGAAGACGTAGCGCGGGGCCGGGCCGAGCCCGAAGTGGTTGCGCGGCCCGCGCACGACGAGCGTGTCCCCCACCGCGAGCCCGTCGTGCACCCGCGCCGACCCGCCGCGGCCGTCGGGCTCGCGCAGCACCGCGACCCGCCACGTGTCGCGCTGCTCCGGGTCGCCGCACAGGGAGTACTGGCGTTCGAGGTGCTCGTCGAGCACCAGGTCGACGTGCGCTCCCGGGGTCCAGGCGGGCAGGTCGGCACCGTCGGGGCGCCGCAGCGTCAGCGCGACGACGTCCTCGGCCACGGACTCGCGGGCCACCACCACGACCGGGAGCTCCTGCTCCGCCGCGGCGCGGGCCGCGTTCGGGGCGGCCGGCCCGGTCACGGGGCCGCCGACGCGGTGGCGATCTCGACGACGACCCGCTTCGCGATCTTGCCGACGGCGTTCTTGGGCAGCGAGTCGAGCGTGATCACCCGCTCCGGGACCTTGATCGTCGGCAACCCGGCCGCGCGGCAGTGCTCCTGCAGCCCGGCCTCGTCGACCGACGCCCCACCTCGCAGCGCGACGGCGGCCAGCACCGACTCGCCCCACTCCCGGTCGGGCAGCCCGACCACCGCGGCCTCCAGCACCGCGGGGTGCGAGTAGAGCACGTTCTCGATCTCCGAGGGCGTGATGTTGTAGCCGCCCCGGATGATGAGGTCCTTCTTGCGGTCGACGATGTAGAGGTAGCCCTCGTCGTCGAACTGCCCGATGTCGCCCGAGTGCACCCACCCGTCGACCAGCGTCTCCGCGGTCTTCTCGGGGTTCTTGTGGTACCCCAGCATCGTGTACGGGGTGTGGAACAGGACCTCGCCGCGCTCGCCGGGGGCGCAGTCACGGCCCTCGTCGTCGACCACCCGGACGTCGGTGAGGAACGAGGGGCGCCCGGCGGACGCGGTGAGCCCCGTGCGCCCCGCCGCGATCAGCCGGTGGTCGTCCTGGCGCAGCATGGTCGCGATCGAGGCGACCTCGGCCATCCCGTAGAGCTGGCTGAACACCGGCCCGTAGCGCTGCACGAGCTCCGTGACGCGGTCGTGCGCGATCGGCGCGGCGCCGTAGCCGATCGAGGTGAGCGTGGCCAGCTCGGCCGCAGGGATCCCGGCCTCCAGCAGGCGGTAGAGCATCGTCGGCACGAGGTAGCTGTGCGTCGCGCCGCGCCTGGTCGCCTCGGCGGCGAACTGGCCGGGATCGAAGCCGCGTGCGTCGAGGAACCCCACCGCGCCCCCGAGGAAGAAGGTCGGCGCCAGGGTGATCTGCACGCTGGAGTTGTGCGGGATAGCGGTGAGCCAGCGCGAGGACGCCGACATCCCGTACTCCAGCCCCGCGACCATGGCGTGCGTCGCGACGGCCCGGGCGTCGAACAGGATGCCCTTGGGCGCCCCGGTCGTGCCGCTGGTGTAGACGATGCAGAACTCGTCCTCGGGGCGGCGGGCGTGCACCGTGGGCGGCGGCGCGGACGAGGCGGCGAGCAGTGACCCGTAGCCGGCGTCGGACGGGTCGTCGACGTCGAGGACGGCGAGGTCGAACTCCACGGCCAGCTCGGCGGCCAGCTCACGGAAGGGCGCCTCGGTGACCAGTACGCGGGCGCCGGCGTTGCCGAAGATCGACCGGTACTCCTCGGGGCTCATCCGGAAGTTGAGCCCGCAGTAGACCGCCCCCGCCTTCGCGCAGCCGGCGATCGCCTCGGCGACCTCGAGCCGGTTGCGCAGCAGCACCGCGACCCGGTCGCCCGGGCGCACCCCGAACCGGCCCTGCAGCGTGTTCGCGAGCCGGTTGGTGCGCTCGTCGAGCTCGGCGTAGGTCAGCGAGCGGTCGCCGTCGAACGCCGCGATCGCCCGCGGCGTGTTCCGGGCGTGCGCCAGTACGGCGACACCGATGTCCATGTCGTCCTCTCGGGTACTGCTTCCGTGCAGCAGGTGCGTGCGGGGCCGGGCGGGTCAGACGTAGAGGACGATGTGGTCACCCTCGGCGCGGACGTCGTAGACACGGACCCGCAGGCGCCCCATGTCCAGCAGCGGACGCCCGGTGTCGAGCCGGAACTCGTACCCGTGCCACGGGCACACCAGGTACTCGTCGTGCCGGCCGTAGGAGTACTCGTGCGGCGCCGAGTCCTCCATCGTCCCCTTGACGACGCCCTCGCAGAGCGGGGCGCCGTGGTGCGGGCAGTTGTTCATCAGCGCGTGCAGGCGGCCGTCGACGTTGAGCACGCCGATGGACCGGCCGTCGATCTCCACGATCTTGCGGCTGCCCGGGGGCAGCTCGCCGACGGTGGCGACGACGTGCGGGGTCCCCTTGGGCATGGTGGCGCGCGCGGTGGCGGTGTCAGTCAAGACGGTCTCCGTAGACGGCGCGGGGCGTGTCGACCTGGATGGCGCGGCGCAGCTCGGGCGAGAGGCCCTGCAGCGCCCGGTCCGGGTTGTCGAAGTCCCAGTGCGGGTAGTCCGAGCTGTACATCAGCACGCGGTCGGCGTGCAGCATCTCCATCAGCGGCGCGAGGTGGCGCGGGTCGTGCGGCTCGATGAAGGGCTGCGTGGTGAAGCGGATGTTGCCGAGCAGGTACTCCGACGGCGGCTTGGTCAGCCACGGCACCTCGTTGCGCAGGCCCTTCCAGTCGCGGTCGAGCTTCCACATCACCTCCAGCGCCCACATGAAGCCGCCCTCGGCGATCACGTGGGTGAGGTTCGGGAACTTCTCGAACACCCCGTGGCAGATCATGCTCAGCGTGTTGGACTGGTGGATCTGCCCGAGCGCGGTGTGCCACTCCAGGTAGAACGTCGGCGTGCCGGCCATCTGCGGCGCCTTCGCGAACACGTTCTCGGTGCCGCTGGGGTGGGTCACGATCGGCAGCTCGTGGCGCGCGCAGGCCTCGTAGATCGGCCAGTAGTGCTTCTCCCCCATGAGGATCTGGCCCAGCGGCATGAACACCGCGACGACGCCGTCGCGGCCCGCCATCCGGTCGATCTCGGCGACGGCGGCCTCCGGGTCCTGCGGGGCGACGACGATCGCGCCACGGAAGCGCTCGTCGACCTGCAGCCAGCGCTCGCACATCCACTCGTTGTAGGCCGAGGCGATCGTGGCCGCGACCATGCCGTCGGGCATGGCCCCGATGCCCAGGCACTGGCCCGACAGCAGCACGGAGCGGTAGATCCGGTGCGGGTCCAGCAGCTGCTGCGCGACGAACTCGGGGTCGGTCGCCGGTGGCATGCCCGGTCGGGCCGCGTCCTCGCGGTAGGCACCCGCCGGGTTGATGTAGAGGTAGTCCAGCGGCAGCGTGAACTGCGCCGCCGCCATCCCCTTCGCCCAGTCGGCGCCGCTGATCCCCAGGCGGGTCCGCCACGTCTCGGTCATGTACGGCATCAGGTCGCGGATGCCGTTGACGAAGTTGGGGTGCACGTCGGAGTCGATGACCCCGTTGCGCTTCAGGTCGAACCGGTCCGAGGCGCCGCGCGGCGCCCCGGACGTGGTCGTCGTGTCGGTGGTCGTCGTGTCGATCGTCGTCACTGCCGATCTCCCTCCGGTGGTGGTGGTGCTGGTCAGCGGGCGCGTCCGAGGAGCGCCGCGTTGTAGTACTGGGCGCCGGAGCCGGCTCCGGCGGCGAGGGCGACCTCGGCCCCGGCGACCTGCCGGGGGCCTGCGGTGCCGCGCAGCTGGCGGACGGCCTCGACGATCTTCAGCGTGGGGGCGCCCCAGCCGATGTGGCTGAAGCTCAGCAGCCCGCCGTCGGTGCAGGTGGGCAGCTTCCCGTCGGGCCCGATCCCCGTGGCGAGCGCGAAGTCGGTGCCCTCTCCGGTGGCGCAGAAGCCCAGCGCCTCGAACTGGCGGGCGACCTCGAGGGAGTTGACGTCGTAGAGCTGGGCGACGTCGACGTCCGACGGGCCGAGCCCGGCCTGGCCGAACGCCTTGGCGCCGGCGTCGGAGCCCAGCGACCAGACCTCGTCGTAGCGGGCCGGGTCGACGTACTGCTGGCGGGCCCACTCCATGCCCGCGCCCAGGAGCACGACCGGGGGGTGCGGCAGGTCGCGCGCCCGCTCCAGCGTGGTCACCACGATCGCCGCTCCCCCCTCCGAGGCCAGGCACAGGTCCAGCAGCGTGAACGGGTCGACCACGGGAGGCGCGGTGAGCACGTCGTCGGCGGTGTACGGGCCGCGGCCGTGCATCACGGCCTCGGGGTTGGCCGAGCCGGTGGTGCGGATCGTCGCCGCGATCTCCGCGGCGCCGCGGCGCGCGTGCGGGAAGCGGGCCAGGTGCCGCTGGGCGACCAGCGCGAAGTGGGTGGCCGTGAACGCACCGAACGGCTCCACGAACTCGTTGCCCGGCCGGGTGTAGGAGGCGACGGTGCCGCCGCCGAGCACCCCGGCCTGCCCGCCGGTGATCAGGACCGTGGTGGCCTGCCCGGTGAGGATCGCCCCCGCGGCGTCGACCAGCGCGGGGACGCCCTGCGGGTAGGAGTCGCCGATCCACCCGACCGGCACGCCGAGCAGGGTGGACCAGTCGGCGGAGCCGGGGGCGAGCTCGGTGCCGCCGGGGCCGGGCCAGCGGGCGGCGATGCCGTCGACGTCGGTGTGCCGCAGCCCGGCGTCGGCCAGCGCGAGCTTCGCCGCGTCCAGGGCCACCTGCAGCGAGTTCCGGTCCGAGCGCTTCACCTGCGGCGTCAGCCCGACACCCACGACCGCGACGTCCGAGAGCCTCACGACCGGACCTCCCGGAACGCGGGCAGCGTGCGGCCGCCGCGCTCCTCCCAGGTGATCTCCACGGCGGCGCCGATCGCGGGCAGGGGCTCGCCGACCAGCGTCGCGAGCATGCTCCAGCCCTCGTCGAGGTCGACGATGCCGAGACCGAACGGCACCGCGAACCCCGGGCCGGGCGGCCTGTGCACGACCGTGGCGCTGTAGACGCGGCCGCGTCCCGTGCTCGGCTCGTAGGCCCAGTCCTCCGACAGGCACGCCGGGCAGGCGACCTGCGGGGTGAAGAAGTTGCGCCCGCACCCGCGGCAGACGGGGCGGACCAGCTCGTGCCGGGCCGCCGCCGCCCAGAACGGCGCGGTCAGGGCGGGCGCACCCGCTGCGTCGACGGCGGTCATCCGCCACCCACCAGGAGCAGGTGCGCGGCCTCCTTGACGGTCATCCCCACCGCGACGCCGCGCCGCGCCGCGGCCTCGTTGTGCGCGCTGATCAGGCCCATCTCGTAGCCGAGGAAGGCGTCGCCGATCGGCGCGGTGGTGCCGTCGATGCAGGCGCCCGCGAGCCCCGCCTCGTCGGCGGTGACCAGACCGGCGATGCCCGACCGGTTCTTGCTCATCCCGCCGTCGTGGCAGATGAAGCCCCACGGCCGCGCCTCGAGCAGGAACTTCGCGCCGCTGCGGCCGGTGTGCCCGGCGGTGACCAGCACCGACGTGTCCTCGTCCTCGGGGTAGGCCCAGACGATCGAGTCGGTGACGACGACGCGACGCCCGCTCCCGTGGGTCTCCACGACCTCGCGGCGCACCTTGTTGCCGACCGTGGTGTCGGTGGGCTCGTTGTCCAGCAGCACGTCCGCCGCCTCGGCGACGGTCATGCCGGCCTTCACCCCACAGGTCTCGGCCACGTAGTTGACGTGCTTCACGACGCCGGAGCGGTAGAGGTCCTCGCCGTTCCCCATGTCGGCGGTCATGCCGTCGGCGGTCGCGGCGGGGATGCCGAGCGCCTCCAGGTACCACAGGCCCGCGATGCCGGCGCCGTCCTTGCCGACGCAGGCGTCGTGGCCGATGACGCCGCGCGGCCGGTGGATCGCGACCATCCGCGCGGGCAGCACCCCGATGTAGGACGCGGGCACGACGACGTCGCGATCGGTGTTGCGGGCGTCGACGTAGCGGGCGGAGTCCATCGTGACGACCCGACGGCCGTCGCGCTCCACCACGATCTCCTGCGGGTGGTCCTGCTCCCGCTCCAGCAGCGTCTTGCTCATCGGATGGTCCTGACGTCGTCGACAGCGGCTCGGCCGCACGTCGCGGCGACCTAATCTAGGGATATCATTAACAGCTGATGCGATCCTAGACGGAAGTGGCCGTGATCACCAGACGCGACGGTCCGAAAAGGCGGGGAGGCCGCCCCGGCGTTCCGGGACGGCCTCCGCTCTCCTGGCGCCGCACGGGCTCAGGTCGCGTACATCTCCCAGCTCAGGACCTCGTCCATCTGCCGCTGGTAGTGCCGCTCGAAGTAGACGAGCGTGTCGTCCATGTGCTTGCGCATGGCCGCCTCGGCGCGGGCGCCCTCGCCGGACTCGATGCCCGTGCACACCTCGTCGTGCGCCTGCCACACGAGCTTGCGGAACCGGCGCGGGTAGTCGACGCCCAGCACGGTGCCGTCGGTGATCCAGTGCAGCGAGTTGATGCAGTAGCCGAACAGGGCGTTGTCCGATCCCCAGGCGACGAGGTCGTGGAACCGCCGGTTCTCGTCGAGGAACGCCTCGCGGTCGTCGAGGCTCGCCCCCATCGCGTTCACCGACCCGCGCAGGTCGGCCAGCAGCCCCGCGTCCCCCCGCTCCGCGCAGAGCCGCGCGGTGATCGGCTCCAGCAGCTGGCGGGTCTCGATCACCGCCCGGAACGGGGTGTCGGCGAACTGCATCAGCAGCGCGAGGGTGCTGGCGAGGTGCCGCGAGTCCGGCGAGGTCACCACCGGCCCGCC
Source organism: Pseudonocardia oceani (assembly GCF_019263585.2). Classification (GTDB taxonomy): domain Bacteria; phylum Actinomycetota; class Actinomycetes; order Mycobacteriales; family Pseudonocardiaceae; genus Pseudonocardia; species Pseudonocardia oceani. The sequence goes on along the minus strand of NZ_JADQDF010000001.1, from coordinate 5,105,753 downwards.
GCCCGGTCCCGGGCGGATGGTCAGCACGCCCTGCAGCTCGAGCACCCGCAGCGCCTCGCGCAGCGTGTTGCGCCCGACGTTGTAGGTCTCGAGCATGTCCCGCTCGGGCGGCAGGTGGGCGCCCGCCTGCAGGTTGCGGTCCTTGATCTCCTTGACGATGCGCTGCGCGATCACCGTCGCCCGCTTGGGAGGCATCCCCGACGGACCGGTACGCGGCGCGACGTCCCTGCGTGCGGCGGTCATGCTCACTCCCCTGGCGGTGCCGATATCGTCATCATCGTACTCAGGGATGCCTGTCATCCCGGCGACCCCGCCACGGGCGCCCCGCGGCCTCGACTCGCGGAGCGCAATTCAGTATCATAGTACTCATGGACTTCACCGAGAAGTGGTTCGGCCTGGGCACTGCCGAGCGCGCGCTCCAGGACGAGGCCGCGGCTCTCACCGCCTCCGTCGCGGACATCGCGGCCGAGGCCGACGCGATGAGCGAGATCCACCCGGGGATGCGGGAGGCCCTGCGGGCCAGTGGCCTGGCCGCCCTGATGGTGCCCTCCGAGTTCGGCGGCCGCGGCGCGCAGGTCGACCCCCTGGCCGTCTGCCTGGTCCGCGAGGTCCTCATGAAGGGTTCCTCGCACCTGGACTCCATGTTCGCCCTGCAGGGCATCGGCAGCTACGCCATCACCGTCGGCGGCACCGAGGAGCAGCGCCGCCACTGGCTGCCGCGGGTCGCGTCCCTGGAGACCCTGGCCGGGCTGGCGCTCACCGAGGAGAACGCGGGCTCCGATCTCAAGAACGTGTCGACCACCGTCACCGAGAAGAACGGCGAGCTGGTCGTCCACGGGGAGAAGTCGTTCATCTCCAACGCCGGGGCGGCCGACTTCTTCGTCACCCTCGTCAAGGAGGAGCTCGACGGCGGCCCCGCGCTCTCGCTGGTGCTCGTCCCGTCCGACGCTCCGGGCGTCAGCACCCGGCCCAGCCCGGAGCTGATCGCGCCGCACGTGCTCGGCGACGTGGGCTTCGACGGCGTCGTGCTGCCGCCGGAGGCGCGCCTGGGTGTGCCCGGCAAGGCGATGTCGCTCGTGCTGAGCACCCTCGCGGTGTTCCGGGTGTCCGTCGCCGGCGCCGCGGTCGGGCTGGCCACCGGCGCTCTGGAGGAAGCCGCCCGCCACGCCCGCACCCGCGAGCAGTTCGGCCGCCCGCTGCTCAAGCACGGCCCCGTCGCCCAGCTGCTCGCCGACTCCTGGAACGACGTCGAGATGGCCCGGCTGCTGACCTACCAGGCCGCCTCCGCCGCCCGCGAGGACGCGCGCGGGGCGCTGAACCGCTCCTCGATGGCCAAGGTCGCGGCCACCGAGGCCGCGAGCCGGGTCGTGGACCGCTGCGTGCAGGTGATGGGCCGCTGGGGCCTGGTCGCGAACAGCCCGATCGAGCGCTACTACCGCCAGGCCCGGCCGATGCGCCTCTACGAGGGCGCATCGGAGGTGCTCAAGCTCGGCATCGCCACGACGCTGTGCGCCGAGGTGGACTGAACGGCGGCGCCCCGGCCCTCCGGCCGGGGCGTCGGGGTCAGCCCGGCATCGCGACGCTGCCGCCCAGCGCCCGGATGAGCTCGACGGGGTCGAAGTACTCCGCCAGCCGGACCACCAGTCCGTCGCGGACGGTGAACCGGCTGATGTAGCGGTTGCGGTAGGGCAGTCCGGTGGGCAGGACCGTCGAGTCGCTGGTGTACTCGGCGACGAACTCACCGGGCTGCTGCAGCGCCTGGATCTCGTGGTCGGCGAACCTCATCGGGGCCACCAGGTCGGGAAGACCCGCGAACCACTCCGCGGCCGCCGTCCTGCCCTCGACGATCCGCGGGATGCCGTCGGGTGCGTACGGGATGTGCAGGACGATCTCCGGGTGGAAGGTCGCCACGATCGCCGCGACGTCGAGGACCGAGACGGCGTCGAGGTAGGCGCGGACGACGGCTGCGCCGTCGGCGGGGTCGGTCACGGTCACGGTTCTCCTCCTCAGAGCGCGCGACCGACGAGGCGGCCCTCGCGCACGGCTTCGGTGATGGTGCGGGGAGCGACGGCGTCGCCCGCCGCCAGGACCGTCGTGTTGCGCAGGACCGGTGTGAGGTCGTCCCGCACGCGGTTGCCGGAGGCGGTGACGACGACATCGGCCGGACGGTCGAACTCGACGCCCGACAGCGTGTCCCGGAAGTGCACGACCTGCGGGCCCACACCGGTGGCCGCGGCGTGCACCAGGAACTCGACACCCTTGCGGGCCAGCCGGGTGTGCATGGTCATCAGCGTCGCCGAGTCCAGGCCCGACCCCGCCGACAGCTTCCCCGTCGCGACGACGACCTCGGCGCCGGCGTCGGCGAGCACCTCCGCCGGCAGGTAGGCCGGGAAGTGCCCGACCTCGTCGACGACGACGACCCGCCGGCCGGTCCAGTCCTCGTCGCGGGCGGCCAGGGCCTCGTGCGGGGTCAGGACGCGGGTCCCCTCGACCGGTACGGAGGGTTCCCGGGCCGTCGAGCCGGTCGCGACGACCACGGCGTCGTACCCGTCGAGGGACTCCGCGGTGGCGCGCACCCCGAGCCGCACCTCGACACCCAGCCGCTCGAGCTCGCCTGCCTGGAACTCCACGATCTCGGCCAGCTCACGCCGCGCCCCGGTCGACGAGGCCAGCGGGACCTCGCCGCCGAGCGACCCGGTCGCCTCGACCAGGACCACCTCGTGACCGCGCTCCGCCGCGGTGATGGCGGCCTCCATCCCGGCCGGGCCGCCACCCACCACGGCGACCCGCATGCGGCCCTCCGCGGCCGGGAGCGTGCCGAGACCGAGCTCGGCCTCCCGGCCGACCGCCGGGTTCACCGAGCACGTCAGGTGCCGCGCCAGGTAGAGGTTGCCGAAGCAGCCCTGGTTGCAGCCGATGCAGGGGCGCACCGTCCCGGGCGCCTCCTGGATCTTGTGGACCCACTCCGGGTCGGCGATCTGGGCCCGGGTGACGGCGACGGCGTCGGCCTCGCCGCCGGCCAGGATCCGCTCGGCGTGGGCCGGGTCCTTGATCCGCCCGACCGCGATCACCGGGATGTCGACGGCCTTGCGGATCGCCGCGGCGAAGGGCACGAACACGCCGTGCTCGACGTCCATCGGCGGGACGATCATGTGGTTGTGGGCCGAGGTGCCGGCGCTGACGCTGAGGTAGTCGACCAGCCCGGTCTCCTCGATCCGCCGCGCGATCTCCACGTAGTCGTCGGAGCCGAGCCCGTCCTCGCGCAGGTCGGTGCCGTTGAGCCGCACGCCCAGGACCCGGTCCTCGCCCAGGCCCGCCCGGGTGCGCCGCAGGCCCTCCAGGAGGAAGCGCATCCGGTTCTCCAGCGAGCCGCCCCAGCGGTCCGTGCGACGGTTGTTGACCGGCGAGAGGAACTGGACGGGCAGGTACTCGTGGGCGGAGTGGAACTCCACCCCGTCCGCACGGGAGAGACCCACCATCCGGGCGGCCTGCTCGTAGCCCGCGAGCAGCTCCTGGATCTCGGCCTCGGTCATCGCGTGCGGGACCTCCGGGGAGATCGCGCTGCGGACGTCGGACGGCGCCCACAGGGGACGGAACGAGTCGAGCGAGGGCATGCGCGACCCGCTGTGCGCGAGCTGGACCCACACGGCGCAGCCGTGCTCGTGCAGGCCGTCGGCCAGCCGGTCCAGCGATGGGACGATGGTCTCGTCGTAGGCGAGCAGGTAGTTCGGGAACTTCGGCGCGGTCGGGTGGATCGCCGCCCCCTCGACGACGACGGCACCGGTGCCGCCCTTGGCGCGCTCGAGGTAGTAGCGGTACATCTGGTCGCCGACCACGCCACCGGACGACATGAGCGTCTGGTGCCCCGGGAAGACGATCCTGTTCTTGAGCCGCAGCCGTCCGTGGGACAGCCCGGCCGCCAGGTGCGGGAAGCGCACGGCACAACTCCAGGTGGTGGGAGCCGGTCCACCCCTCGCCCGAGGGGTGGACCGGTGGACGTCAGGATCGCAGGAGCGGGACGACCTCCTTGCCGAAGCGCTCGACGTCGGTCCGGTAGTCCTGGAAGGTCATCAGGATCCCGGACACCCCCTCGACGGCCCCGAGCGCGCGCAGCTTCTCCGCCACCGTCTCGGCGCTCCCGGCGATCGTCGGGAAGCTGAGCATGAAGGTGTCGGAGTTGTAGTAGATGTTCTTGGTGGCCGCGTCGTCACCGTCGCCGTACTCGCGGCCCGCCAACCCCGCGACGGTCTCGTAGTCCTGGTTGCTGCGCCAGTCCTCGATCGCCTCCTCCGCCTCGGCGTCGGTGTCGCGCAGGACGATCGTGTAGAGCGCGTGCATGCCGCACCGCCGACCCGCGGCGGCGGTGGCCTTCTGCAGCCGGTCGTTCCACTGCCGCATCTCGTCCGGGTCCAGCTTGCCGATGGCGAGCTGGTAGTCCCCGAACTCGGCGCAGAACTGCGTGCCGCGGTCCGACTGGCCCGCGCAGACGATCTCGATCGGGTGCTTCGGGGTGGGGCCCAGGTGACAGCCGTCCATCTGGAAGTACTGGCCCGTGAAGTCCGACCGCCCGGTCTCCCATAGCTCGCGCACGATCGTCGCGTACTCCGTCGCGTGGTCGTAGCGCGTGCTGAAGTGGTGGTCCCCGGGCCAGATGCCCATCTGGGAGTACATCCCCTTCTCCAGCCCGGACACGATGTTGAGCCCGAACCGGCCACCGGAGATGTCGGAGATCGTCTGCGCCTGCTTGGCCGCCAGCGGCGGCGGGGTGGTGAGGGTCGCGATGGACCCGTACAGCATCAGCCGCTCGGTGACCGCGGCCAGCCCGGCCATGATCGCGAAGGAGTCGGCCGTCTCGTGGAAGTGCTTGGTCGGCCCCGCGAACCCCACCAGCTGCACGGTGGAGAGCAGGAAGTCGAAGTCGTACGCCTCCGCGGTGAGCGCCGCGTGCTTGATCAGCGACCAGTCCGGGGAGAACTTCGGCGAGGTGTGCGAGATGACCCAGCCGTTCTGCATGGTCGGGAGGGCGAGTCCGAGCTTCATGTGCGTCCTCCGCGTCTCAGCTGAAGACCGACTCGGAGAGCTCGTCGTAGAGCTTCTCCGACGGGTCGAGCTTGCGGACCGCGGTCGGGGCCGGGTCGAAGTAGACGAGCTCGCTGATCAGCTTGGGCTCCGGCCCGTCGGAGAACGGGAAGAACCAGGCGAGCCGGCTGCTGACCAGGTAGGAGGCGCTCGGGTCGTCGACCGGCACCACCGGCACCTTGTCGCCGGGGAAGGCCTGGTGCCACGTCCCGTGCGCCGCGATGCCCCAGTCGGCCACCGCGAGGTGGTCGATGTCGAGCTGCAGCACGTTCGTGCCGTCGTCGACCATGCCCTGGTAGAAGCCGCGGATGGCGTCGAAGTCCGGCAGCTCCATGTAGGCCCCGAGGCCCCAGAACTTGTAGACCCCGCCCTCGGCCACCGTCTCGAGCACCTTGTCCGGGTAGCCGAGCACCTCCCACTTGAGGTGCTCCTTCATCGTCTCCAGGATCGCCTTGTGCCGCGGGTTGTCCGTCTTGCGCGCGGCCTCGTCGTAGCTGTCCCAGCCCTTTTTGAGATCGAGCACGGCCATGGTGGTGCACCAACTTTCGTGGTTGTGGTGGGATCCGGTGCGGTGTACGAGAACAGCATCAGCACGCTGATGCTGATAACGATGACCCTAGACTTTCGTGTCGCCCGTCACGGTGTCAACCCCCTGCGGGGCGCGATCGGCCGGGGTGTCCGCGATGGCCTGGGCGGCGAGGAACCCGTACGCCATCGCCCTGCTGAGCGAGTAGCCGCTGTTGTAACCGACCCCCGCCGCCGCGCGTGCCGAGCACTCCCCGGCCGCGTAGAGCCCGGGAACGGGCGCGCCGGCACCGTCGAGGACCCGGCCGTGGTCGCCGGTGCGCACGCCCGCGGCGGCGATCCCGGTGTTGAGCAGACGCATCCGCATCCCGAAGAACGGCGGATCGGAGACCGGGCCGACGTTGGGGTTCGGCGCGTGCCGCCCGTCCCCGCGGAACTTGCGCACGGACAGGTTGGTACCCCGCCCGAAATCGGGGTCCACGCCCTCGGGCGCGTGCCGGTTGAACCGTGCGGCGGTCGCCTCCAGCGTCTCCGGCGGCAGACCCAGCTCCCGTGCCAGGTCGGCGAGCGTCGCGCCGCGCTCGACCAGTCCGGCCGGGTACTCGCCGCCGGGCGGCGTCGCACCGAGGCCGTACCGGCGGTGGTGCCGGGAGTCCCAGATCATGAAGAAGGGGAGGTTGCCGCCGCTGTCGCCGTCGGACAGGGCGGCGGCGACGATGCGGCTGTGGAAGGAGTCGTCGCAGAACCGCTCACCGAGGGAGTTGACGAGGAAGGTGTGCGGGAGGCAGTGCTCGTAGCAGGCGCGGAAGCCCGTGTCCCCCTCGAACGCCGGGACGTCCAGCCGGTACCCCGGCAGCACCGGGGCCGCCCACGCGGGCAGCGAGTCCGGCGACCCGCCCACCTGCTCGACGAGCGCGATGGCGTCGCCGGACAGCGTGCCCGGGGCGACGCTGCCGCCGTCCTCCGGCGGGATTCCGGTGAACTTCGCCGTGAGCTCCTCGGACCAGTCGTGCGCGCCGGTGGCGAGGACGACCCGGCCGGTGACGACCTCCTCGCCCTCGGGCCCCCGGACACGGACCCCGGTCACCGCGCCGTCGGCCACGACCAGCCCGACGACCTCGTGCCCGGTCCGGACGTCGACGCCGTGGTCGAGCACGCCGCGGAAGAACGCCGCGGCGATCCCGGTGCCGAACGTGAGGACGTCCGCGTCCCGACGGCGGGCGACCAGGTCCCAGTCCCACTCCGTCTTGCTGGACAGCCCGCCCCAGGCGAACATCTCGGCGTAGGTGATCCCGACCGGGAAGTGCGGGCTGACCAGCAGCCGGTCCCGCTCCGGCCCGAGCGCCCCGCCGTCGAACGGCGCCCCGGTCAGGTAGCGGCCCGCCGGTCGCGACCCGGGCAGGTCGGGGAAGTAGTAGTCCGGGTAGTCGGGGATGACCTGCCAGGAGATCACCCCGGCGTCCTCGAACCAGCGCGCCGCGGTGCGGGCCCCCTCGATCCACTGGGCCGCGAGGTGGTGGTCGAGGGACGCCTCGTCCCGCGAGGCCGCCGCGGCGACGTAGGCCAGGGTGTCGGCGACGGAGTCCGACAGGCCCTCCCGCTCGGCGACGTGGTTGCCCCCCACCCACACCTGACCGCCCGAGTAGGCCGCCGCGCCACCGACCCGCGCGCCCTTCTCGAGCAGCACGACGTCCAGCCCCCGCGCGGCGGCGGCGATCGCGGCGGACATCCCCCCGATCCCCGCACCGACCACGACGACATCGGTCACCATCGACCCCGCATTCATAGTTAGGATATACCTAGATTGTTGCTCGTTCGTCAGCCCTGTCAAGGAGCCCACCGGGATCTGCGGCGGTTACGCTGCGGGGGCTCGACGACGATGCGAGGAGGCACCGTGACCGGCACGCTGTTCGACGGGCACCCCACGGCGGGCGGGCCCCGATGACCCGCACCGTCCTCGTCACCGGGGGCGCGTCGGGGATCGGGGCCGCGTGCGCGACCCTGCTCGCCGAGCAGGGCTGGGCCGTCGAGGTCGCGGACCTGCGGCCCGGGCCAGGGGACCACGCGCTCGACGTCGCGGACCCCGCCGCGTGGGCGGCGGTGCTCGACGCCACCGGCCCCGTCCACGCCCTGGTCAACTGCGGCGGTCACCGCAGCCGCGGCGCGCTCGTCGACCTCGACGCCGACGAGTTCGAGCGGATGCTGCGCGTGCACGTCGTCGGCACGTTCCTGGGCGTCCAGGCGTGCGCGCGGCGCTGGATCGCCGCCGGCACCCCGGGGTCGGTCGTGACGATGAGCTCGGTGACCAACACCCAGGCCGTCGCCGGGCAGCCGCACTACGTCGCGGCCAAGGCCGGGGTCGCGGGCCTGGTGCGGGCGGCCGCGGTCGAGCTGGCCCCCCACGGGATCCGGGTGAACGCGATCGCCCCCGGCGTCATCCGCACGCCGATGACCGCCGACCGGCTCGGCGACCCCGAGCAGACCGCGTGGCTGATGAACCGGGTGCCGGCCCGTCGGCCCGGCGAGCCCGTGGAGATCGCCGCGGCGGTGGGGTTCCTCGTCTCCGACGCCGCGTCCTACGTCACCGGCACGGTCCTGCCCGTGGACGGGGCGTGGACGGCGTCGTAGCCGGACCGCGACCCCCGTGAGCACCCCAGCCGGTCCCGCCCGGGTCCCCCGCCCCGCCACCGTCGTCGGGGTCAGCGCCCTCGCGGTCGGGTTCGGCGCCTCCCCCGGGTTCGTCCTCGGGTTCCTCGCCGTGCCGCTGCAGGCCGACCTCGACCTGGACCGGTGGCAGGTCGGGCTGCTCGTCGGCGCGTTCTTCGGCGCGACCGGGCTCGGCTCGATCGTCGGGGGCCGGATCGCCGAGCGCGTCGGCCCGCGGCGCGCGGTCGTCGCCGACCAGCTCGTCGTCGCGCTGGCGCTGGTCACGGCGGCGCTGCTGCCGCACTACGCCGTGCTGCTCGGCGCCGCGGTCGTCGCGGGCGCGGGCTACGCGCTCACCAACGCCGGCACGAGCATCGCCATCGCCGCCGCGCTGCCGCCGCACCGGCACGGCGTCGCGCTCGCCGTCCGCACGGCGGGGGTGCCGCTGCTCGTCGCGGTCTCCGCGGTGGTCGCGGCCGGGTCGGCGGAGCTCGTCGGCTGGCGGGCGGTGCTCGGCGGGTACGCGCCGCTGCTGCTGCTCGTCGCCGCGCTCGCCCTCGCCGTGCTCCCCGGACTCGCACCCGCGGTGGTGGGCCGGGCGGGCCCGGCCCCGCTCCCCCGGCGGTTCGGGTGGTTCCCGCTCGCGGCGTTCGCGCTGATCGCGGGCTCGCAGGCGCTGTTCTCGTGGATGGTGCCCTTCCTGCACGAGGCCGGCGGGGTGCCGCTCGCGGCAGCCGGCGCGCTCACCTCCACGGGGTCCCTCGCCGCGATCGTCGGGATGGTGGTGCTCGCCCGCCGCTCGGACCGGGCGGCCGCCGGGGGCCGGCTGCCCGCGATCGTCGTGCTGTGCCTGCTCGTCGCGGGCGGCCAGCTGCTGCTCGTCGCCGGGATCCCGGCGGGGCCGCCGCTCATGGTCGCCGGCCTGCTCGTCGCCACCGTCGCGCAGCTCGCGGCGATCAGCCTCATGCACGCGGCCGTGATCGCCGCGGCCCCCGGCGCCGTCGGCCGGGCGGCCGGCGTGACGATGGCCGGCTACTACCTCGGCGCCCTGGCCGGTCCGCCGCTGTTCGGGCTCCTGGTCGATCGAACGGGCGGCTACGGCCCGGCCTGGCTGGCCTGCGCCGCGCTGGTCGTGGCGGGGGCCGCCGGGTTCTGGCGCTGCCGGCGGATCGTCCCGGTGCCCGCGCAGGTCCCGTAGCCCGGCCACGGCAGGGCGGCACCGCTCACGGCGCCAGTGCCCGCGCGAGCCGCTCCCGGTAGCGCGCCACCGACTCCAGCTTCACGTGTTCGTAGCCGCGGACGAGGTCGGGCAGCCCCGCGACCTCGACGGCGTGCGCGTGCGTCGCCGGGGTGAGGCCGTCGAGCAGCCTCTCGAGCACGGCCCGGTACTCGACCACGAGGCCGCGCTCGACCCGGCGCACGTGCGCGAGCCCGAAGAGGTCGAGCGGGGTGCCCCGCAGCCGGCGCATCGCCCGCAGCACCCGGAACACCGGCGTCTCCGCCGGTCCGAGCCCGATCTTGCGCCGCAGGCCGAGCGCCCGGAGCGCGGGCGGGTGCAGCCGGCGGGTGGCCCGGGCGCCGACACCGAAGCGGGCCTCGACCTCGGCGGCCAGCGCGGGGTCCAGCGACAGCCGCGCCACCTCGTACTCGTCCTTGTAGGCCATCAGCGCGTGCAGGTTCCGGGCCACGGCCTCGGCCAGCGCCGTCGACCCGGGCACGGCGGCGTCCTCGGCCGCCCGGACGCGCTCGACGTCGTCGGCGTAGCGCGCGGCGTACCGGGCGTCCTGGTAGGCGACCAGCTCGGGGACACGGACGCCGACCAGGCGGGCCAGCTCCGACCCCGGGTCGGCGCGCACCCGCGCGGCCGGGCCGGGCGCCGCGGCCGGTGCGACGGGGGCGGGCGGGGCCGGCGGCGGGGCCAGGGCGACGGCGAGCGCGTCCGGATCGGCGACGGCCTGGCGGCCGCGGCGGAAGGCCTGCACGTTGGCCTCGACGGCGACCCCGTTGAGCGCGATCGCCCGCTCCACCGCGTCGGCCGGCAGCGGCAGCGCCCCGGCCTGGAACGCGGCCCCGACGAGCAGCAGGTTCGCGTACTGGTCGCCGCCGAACAGCCGCTCGGCCAGGTCCCGGGCGTCGAGCAGCACAGTGGCGCGGGCGCCGGCGGTGATCCGGCCGGTCACGTCGTCGACGTCGGGGAAGGCGGTGTCCGGGTCGACGACCATGGCCCCGGTCGGCACGCGGCCGGTGGAGACGACCGCGACCGTGCGGGCGGGGTCGGCCACCGCGAGGTTCCCGGCGTCGGCGCCGGCGAGCAGGTCCGCGCACAGGTACAGGTCCGCCTCGCGGGCGGCGAGCCGCCCGGCCGCCTCGCGCGGCCCGGCCGTGATCTTCAGGTCGGAGACGACGGCCCCGCCCTTCTGCGCCAGGCCGGTCTGGTCGAGCCCGCGCACCCGGCGGCCCGCGAGCAGCGCCGCGGTGGCCAGCACCTGCGCCACCGTGACGACGCCGGTGCCGCCGACGCCGACCATCCGCAGCGCGAAGTCCGCGGTGCCGGTCCCCGGCGGGGGCGGCGGCAGGACGGCGTCGTCCAGCGCGGGGACGGCGACGCGCGCCCGGGCCCCGCCGGGCACGACGGTGAGGAAGGACGGGCAGTCGCCCGCCAGGCAGGAGAAGTCGAGGTTGCACGACGACTGGTGGATCTGCGTCTTGCGTCCGAACTCCGTGTCCACCGGCTGCACCGACAGGCAGTTCGACGCCCGGCCGCAGTCGCCGCAGCCCTCGCACACCCGCTCGTCGATCATGACCCGCTGCACCGGCGTCGGCAGCGTGCCGCGCTTGCGCTTGCGCCGCTTCTCCGCGGCGCACTCCTGGTCGTGGATCAGCACGGTCACGCCGGGCACGTCCGCGAGCACCCGCTGGGCCTCGGCGAGCCGCTCGCGCGGCCACACCTCGACGTCCGGGGCGAGCTCCGCGCGGCGGTGGCGGCCCGGGTCCTCGGCGGTGACGATCGTGCGGGCCACGCCCTCCGCCGCGAGCAGGCGGGTCAGCGCGGGCACGGTCAGCGCGCCGACGGCGTCCTGCCCGCCGGTCATGGCGACGGTCGCGTTGTGCAGCAGCTTGAACGTGATGTCGACGCCTGCGGCCACCGCGGCGCGCACGGCGAGCGAGCCCGAGTGGTGGAACGTGCCGTCGCCGATGTTCTGCACGAAGTGCCGGGCCTCGACGAACGGCGCCATGCCGATCCACTGCGTCCCCTCGCCGCCCATCTGCGTGAGGCCGGTGACGTCGCCGACCTGGCGGGGGTCCATCAGCAGCACCATCGCGTGGCAGCCGATGCCCGCACCGACGAGCGAGGCGTCCCCGGGCTTGGTCGAGGAGTTGTGCGGGCAGCCGGAGCAGAAATAGGGCGTCCGCCCGAGCAGCGGCAGGTCGATCCGGCCCCGCTGCACCCGACCGCGCGCCGGGCGGCGGCGCTCGCGCCACGCGGCGACGCCCGGGAGGTCGGCCAGCAGCCCGGCCAGCCCGGTCGCGACCAGGTCGGGGTCGAGCTCGCCGTGCGGGGGGAACAGCGGCGCGCCGCCGCGGCCGGTCTTGCCGAGCACCGCGGGGGCGCCGGGACGCCCGTAGAGCAGGTCCTTGACCGCGGCCTCGACGAACGAGCGCTTCTCCTCCACCACGACGACCTCGCGCAGGCCCGCGGCGAACTCCCGGACGATCCCGGGCTCGACGGGGTGCACCATCCCGAGCTTCAGCAGCCGCACGCCGCGGCGGCGCAGCTCGTCGTCGTCGAGGCCGAGGGCGTCGAGCGCCTGGCGCAGGTCGAGGTAGGTCTTGCCCGCGGCGACCAGGCCGATCCGGTCGTCGCCGGTGCGGACGGTGATCCGGTCGAGCCCGTTGGCCGCGGCGTAGCGGCGGGCCAGCTCCAGGCGGGCCCGGTGCAGGTCGCGCTCCAGGGGCCCGAGCGCCGGCTGCAGCAGGTGACCGGTGACGGCGTGCCGGTAGGGCCGCCCGTCGACCTCCAGCTCGGGGAGCACGGGGTCGAAGCCGTCGAGCCCGGCGCGGACGGTCGCCGACCCGTCGGCGACGGCGGTGACGACCTTCAGCCCGGCCCACAGGCCGCTGGCCCGCGACAGCGCGATCCCGTGCAGCCCGAGGCGGACCACCTCCTGCGGGTCGGCCGGGTACAGCACCGGCACCGCCAGGTCGGCGAGCGCGAACTCCGAGGCGCACGGCACGCTCGACGACTTGGCGCCCGGGTCGTCCCCGACCAGCGCGAGCACGCCGCCGGTGCGGTGGGTGCCCATGAGGTTCGCGTGCCGGATCGCGTCCGAGGCCCGGTCCAGGCCGGGCGCCTTGCCGTACCAGACGCCGACCACGCCGTCGTGGCGCAGACCGCCCGTCACGGCGGCCAGCTGGGTGCCCTGCACGGCCGTCGCCGCGGCCTCCTCGTTGAGGCCCGGGGTGAACACGACGCCGTGCTCGTCGAGCAGCCGGCGGTGCCGGCCCAGCTCGAGGTCGAGCCCGGCCAGCGGCGACCCCTCGTAGCCGGACACGAAGGTGCGGGTGTCGAGCCCGCGGGCCCGGTCGTGCCGGTGCTGGTCGAGCAGCACCCGCACGAGCGCCTGCAGCCCGGTGAGGTGCACGAGCCCGGACTCGGCGGTGTAGCGGTCGGTGAGGGCATAGGACCGCAGCGGGAGCACGTCGGTGGGCAAGGGGTACCTCCGAGCACCGTTGGCCATGGGGTGACGACGCTAGGAAGCAGCCGGTCCACCGTCCAGGCCCTGTCCTGCGGAGATGGGCCAGTAGCATAGTCGTCACCATCACGACGACGCTTCCAGGAGGCACCCGGACCATGATCCTCGACGAGCTCGACCGGGCCCTGCTGGTGCTGCTGCTGGAGCGGCCGCGGGCCGGGCTGCGCGAGTACGCCCGGAACCTCGGGATCGCCCGCGGCACGGTCGCGAGCCGGTTCCTGCGGCTGCAGGAGTCCGGGGCGATCGCGAGTCTCGCGCCGCAGGTGGCGCCGCGCGCGTTCGGCTACGCCATCCACGCCTTCGTGCACCTGGACCTGGCCCAGGGCCGGCTCGACTCGGTCGTCGCGCGGCTGGCCGAGGTGCCCGAGGTCGTGGAGGCGCACACCGTCACCGGCGACGGCGACCTGCTCTGCCAGCTGGTCGCGCGCGACACCGCCGAGCTGGAGGGCCTGGTCCAGACGCTCATCGCGGTGGACGGGGTCGTGCGGACGCGCTCGCAGATCGCGCTCACCCAGCGCATCCCGCGCCGCACGCTGCCCCTGGTGCGCGCCGCGCGCTGGCGGGCCCGCCGGTGAGCTATCCGCGCACCCGCCACACGCAGGGCTCCACGGTGTCGGCGGGTGGGGACACCGTCCACGCGCCGCCGCCGTGCGCCGCGATGGCCCGGACGCACCGGGCGCAGTAGCGCGGGCGGCCGCCGGGCACGCCCGGCACCTCGCCCTCGACGACGGTGGCCGCGTCGGGGACGTCGCGCCAGTAGCGCTGGCCCGTGCCGCAGGCGTGGCGGAACTCGACGTCGCCCGTGGCGGGGTCGGTCGTCGCCGTGCCGACCGAGCCGTGGGCGCGCAGCAGCGCGGCCACCTCCCCCGCGTCGACGCCGGACCCGACGAGCCGGTCGAGCGGCACGGCCGCCGAGCCGATCAGGTCGTCGATGACGTCGGCGACGGGGCGGTCGCGGCAGGCGAGGTCGAGCAGCGCGGCGATGAGCCCGATCAGGCGATCGTGCAGCTCCCGCCAGGTGCCGTGCTCCGCGGTCACGAGCGCCAGCACCTCCTCGGACGCGCCGAGGCGGCGCAGCTGCTCGGGCAGCGGCACGAGGTGCGGCTCCTCCCCGCTCACGACGGGCTCACCGGAGGTAGGACGCGACGAGCTCGTCGGAGTCGAGCAGCTCGGCGGACGGGCGGTCGAGCTCGTTGCGGCCGTTGCGCAGGATGTAGGTGCGGTCCGACACCCGCAGGGCCGACGCCTGCTGCTCCACGATGAGGAACGTGACCCCGTCCTCGCGCAGGTCGCGCACCACCGTGAACAGGTCGCCGACGATCCGCGGGGCGAGGCCGAACGACAGCTCGTCGATCAGCAGCAGCCGGGGACGCCCCATCAGCGCGCGGGCCAGCGCCAGCATCTGCTGCTGCCCGCCCGACAGCGACGACGCCGACGCGGCCAGCCGCCCGGCCAGCTCCGGGAAGACGCCCAGGACGCGGTCGCGGTCGGCCCGCAGGTCCGCCCCGGACCGCCTGCTGCTCACCGCGCCGAGGTCGAGGTTCTCCCCGACGGTGAGGGTCTGGAAGATCCCCCGGCCCTCCGGGAGCTGGCACAGCCCCAGCGCCGCGCGCTTCTCCGGCGTCGTCCGGCCGAGGTCGGCGCCGTCGAAGGACACCTGCCCCGCCCACACCGGCAGCACGCCCGAGAGCAATCGCATCAGCGTCGTCTTCCCGGTGCCGTTGGGCCCGAGCACCGTCACGATCTCGCCCTGCTCGACGTGCAGGCTGATGTCGTGGAGGACCTCCAGCCGCCCGTAGCCGGTGCGCACCCGCTCAACGTCCAGCAGCAAAGCCAGCTCCCAGGTACGCCTCGACGACGACCGGGTCCCGCAGGACCTCCTCCGGTGCGCCGAACTGGATGATCCGTCCGAAGTGCAGCACGGCGGCCACGGGGCACAGCCGGCTGATGAGCTCGAGGTCGTGCTCGATGATCACGATCGCCGTGCCCGTCTCGCCCGTCCAGGCGCGCAGGCCCTCGACCAGCCGGTCGACGTCCTCGGCGCCCAGCCCGGCCGCGGGCTCGTCGAGCAGCAGCACGGCCGGCTCGTTGAGCAGCGCCCGGACCACCTCGATGATCTTCTGGGTCCCGATCGGGAACCGGCCGGCCTGCCGCCCGCCGACGTCGGCGAGCCCGAACGCGTCGAGCAGGGCCGCGGCCCGCTCGCGCACGCGCGCCTCGTCCTCGCGGGCGGTGCGCAGGCCGAGCAGCTCGGCGACGTGGCCGGCGCGGTGGTGCCGGGTGCCGCCGACGAGCACGTTGTCGACCACGGAGAGGTCGGGGATGAGCCGCGGCGTCTGGAACGTGCGCGACACCCCCATCCGCGCGACGGCGTGCGGGGCGAGCCCCACGACCTCCTGGTCGCCGATGCGGACCGTGCCCGCGCCGGGCTGCAGGTAGCCGGAGATGACGTTGAGGCAGGTGGTCTTGCCGGCGCCGTTGGGGCCGATCAGCCCGGTGAAGCCCGGGCGCGCGGCGAAGCTGACGCCGTCGAGGACCAGGTTGCCGCCGAACGCCTTGCGGACGTCGGTCAGCTCGATGAGCGCGCGGTCAGCCGGCACGGCCCGTCTCCTCCCCCGTCGCCGCCCGGCCCCGAGAGGTCAGGCGACCGACCCACCGGGACTCCCGCGCGGTCCGGCCCAGCGACACCAGCCCGCCGGGCAGCACCGCGATCGCGAGCATGAGCACGATCCCGTAGGCGATGGCCTGCAGGTCGCCGAGGTCCTGGAAGAACTCGATGAGCACCACGGCGAACGCCGCGCCCACCACCGGCCCCCACAGCGACCCGGCCCCGCCGACGAACACCATCACCAGCATCGGCACCAGCAGGTTCATCCCGAACATGGCCGGGAAGATGAACGTCTGCAGCTGCGCGTAGAGCGCACCGGCGATCGCGGCGAGGAAGCCCGACAGGGCGAACGCGGTGAGCCGGTAGCGCAGCACCGACACGCCCAGCGAGCCCGAGAGCGTGCCGAGGTGGCGCACCGTCTGCAGCGTCCGCCCGAAGCGCCCGACCAGGGCCCGGCGCACCAGGAAGTAGGCGAGCACCGCCACGACCAGCGTGACGAAGTAGGTGGAGGCGCTCCCGGTGATTCCCGGGATCTTCCACACCACCACGTCCATCCCGCCGCCGCCGCCGGTGATCGGGGCGGCCACGGTGAGCACCTCGATGATCGCCATGCCCAGCGCGAGCGTGGCGATGGCCAGGAAGAAGCCGGTGAGGCGGATCGCGGGGAAGCCGATGACGACGGCGAGCGTGGCCGCGGCCAGCGCGACCAGCGGGATCGTCACGAGGAAGGGCACGCCCCCCTCGACGGCGATGGCGCTGCCGTAGGCCCCGATCGCGAACAGCGCCGCGTGGGCCAGCCCGATCTGCCCGGACCAGCCGACGAGCAGGTTGAACCCGAGCGTGCTGATCACGTAGACGAGCGTCAGGTTCAGCACGAACAGCATGTAGGTGTTCACCCCGAACGGGGCGGCGAACAGGACGGCGACGGCGACGACGGCCGCCACCGCCTTCAGCGCTCCGCGACCCCGGGCCGGGGCCGCCCCCCCGCGCGTGCGCGGCACCGGGGCGCCCGTCTGCGCGGGATCGTCGACCGTGGTCACCACTGCTCCTCCGGACTCAGACATCGCGCAGCCTCACGCCTCTCGTGAACCCGTCCGGCCGGACGAGCAGCACGATCACCACGGCCAGCAGGGCCACCGCGAACTGCGCGGTGCCGGACACGTAGGCACCGACGGTCTGCTGGATGACCCCCAGCGCCAGGCCGCCCGCGAACGTGCCGATCAGCGAGACGAAGCCGCCCATCGTCGCGGCGACGAAGCCGTAGATGATCAGCGACGCGGCGGAGTGCGTGGACACCAGCGTCGACTGCGCCTGCAGCATCACCGCCATCGCCGCGATCAGCCCGCCCACGCCCCAGGCGATCGCCGACAGCCGCCCGGCGTTGACCCCCACCAGGCGCGCCGTGGCGCGGTTCTCGGCCACCGCCCGCATCTGCGCGCCGGTGGAGGTGCGGAAGAACCAGGTGATCCCGATGGCGCCCGCGGCGCCGACCGCGATCGTGACGACCTGGGCCCAGCTGATCTCGAAGCCCGCGACCGTGAAGTAGCTGCCCGACCACGGCGCCGTGAAGCTGCGGGGGTCGTGGCCCCAGATCAGCCCGATCAGCGCGTTGAGCGCCAGGGAGAGCCCGATCGTCATGAGCAGGAGCGGGAAGTGCCCGTGCTTGGCGAGCCTGCGCATGAGCAGCAGGTCGATCGCCACGGCCAGGACCGCCCCGCCGAGCAGGGTCACGACCACCGCCACCCAGAAGTTCGCGGCGCCGGCGTTCACCACCGTGCCGACGTAGGTGGCCACCAGCCCGATCTCCGCCATCGCGAAGTTCGGCACGTCGGCCGCCTTCATCACGACGACGATGGCCAGCCCGAGGAGGGCGAACCAGCTGCCCGCCTCCAGGCCGCTCAGCGCTGTCTGCACCATCGGGCTCTCCGCTCCGGTCCGTTCTCGGTCGTCGTGGGTCGGCTCGCCCGTCAGCTGGGCGCCTGGAACGCCTGCAGGATCTGCCACTGCCCGCCGCGCACGATCGCGAGGCCGGCCTGGTTCACGCAGGTGTGGCCGCCGGGCAGCGGCCCGCACTCGATGTCGGGGATCGCGCCGAGGGAGATCGGGTCCTCGCGCAGGCCCTCGGCGACGGCCTGGAAGTTGGCGTAGCCCATGTCGTCGCCCATGCGCTGCACGAGCTCCGCGAACGCGCGCAGCGAGCTGTAGGTCTGCAGCGAGAACCCGCTGGTGCCCTGCTCGCCCGAGTACTGCTGGGCCAGCCCGCGCCAGTGCTCGACGTCGGGGTTGTCGGTCGACACCGTGTCGACCTGCATGCCGCCGATCAGACCCTCCGCCGCCGCGCCGGCCGGCCCGATCGCGCTGGGTCCGCCCGTGCCGGCCCCGCCCTGGTCGGCGAACACCGGCACCGTGACGCCGCGGTTGCGCAGGCCCTGCAGGATCAGACCGACCTGGGTGTTGTCCGTGGCCAGCAGGACGGCCTGCGGGTTCGCGGCGATGATGTTGTTGACCGCGGAGCTGACGTCGGTCGAGCCGGTCTGAGTCTCCTGCTCGGCGACGATCCGCATCTCCGGGTGCTCGGGCATCTGGTCGGTCAGCGCCGCCGTCATCGACACGCCGAGGTCGTTGTTCTGGCGGATCACGCCGATGTCGGTGAACCCCTGGGCCGCGTAGTAGTCGATCGCGACCTGGATCTGGCTCTTGCGCGTGGCGCTGAGCAGGTAGACCTCGTCGAGCTCGGGGTCGCCCGGGGACACCGGGCCCCACACCGGCGTGCCGTTCTCGGCGATGAAGGACCACGTGCCCGGCAGGCCCTGCGACCCGGCCGGTGCGACCAGGGCGTACACGCCCTCCTGGGACACCAGGCGCCGGACGTTGGTGACCACGCGGTCGGGGGCGAAGGCGTCGTCGAGGAGCACGAG
This sequence comes from Pseudonocardia oceani, assembly GCF_019263585.2. GTDB lineage: Bacteria > Actinomycetota > Actinomycetes > Mycobacteriales > Pseudonocardiaceae > Pseudonocardia > Pseudonocardia oceani. Next base: position 5,087,223 of record NZ_JADQDF010000001.1, on the reverse strand, counting down.
CTCGACCTGGCGGCCGTTGATCCCGCCCGCCGCGTTGATCTCGTCGGCGGCGATGCGCAGGCCCGCCTCCAGCCCCTGTCCCGCGACGGCGGCCGTGCCGGTGAGCGGCAGCGTCGCGCCGATCGTGATGGCCGTGTCGGTCACCCCGGGCGGTGCCTCGCCCGCGGCGGCGCCGCCCCCGTCGTCGGCGATGCTGCCGCACCCGGACAGCAGCAGTGCCGTGGAGAGGGCGGTGGCGAGGAGCAGGCGCCTGGTCGTCATGCGGTTCCTCCGTTGGACCCGAACTGTGTTCGATCGACCGATCTGGGACGTGCACGGGCGCGGACCCCCACCGGCGACCCGCACCATCGCGGGTGTGACGCAGCCGACCCGGCGCCGAATCTAGAGGCCGCCGGGTACGTCGTCAATGCTCTAACTACGCCGATGCGGATCGGTGCTGCCGCAGGCGCACCCGGCGGGCTCCGCGAGGGGCCGCCAGCCCCTCGTCGAGCGGGCCGACAGGGCCGACCTGTCGAGCGACCCCACGCCCGGACGGCCGATCAGCGCGAGCGTCCGGTCGATCTCCTCGCGCAGGATCTCCACGGCCCGGACCGAGCCCTCGACGCCCCCGGCCGCGAGCCCGAACACCCACGGGCGCCCGACCAGGCACGCCCGCGCCCCCAGCGCCAGCGCCTTCACGACGTCGGTGCCGCGGCGCACGCCGCCGTCGAGCACGACCTCGACGTCCCGACCGACCTCGTCGACGACCTCCTCCAGCACGTCGAGCGCACCGGGCAGGCCGTCGGCCTGGCGCCCGCCGTGGTTGGACACCGCCACGGCGGCGCAGCCGAGGTCCGCCGCGCGGCGGGCGTCCTCGCCGGTCATGACGCCCTTGAGCATCACCGGACCGCCCCACTCCGCGACCATCCACTCCAGGTCGGCCCAGGTGTGGCCGGGGTTGAGCAGCCCGGCGGTCATCGCGGCCAGCCCGCTGGTGCCGGTGCGCGGCACCAGGTCGGTGAAGTTCGCGAACGTCACCCCCGGCCCGGTGAGCAGCTCGGCGAGCCACCGCGGGCGGCTCAGCACGTCGGCGCCGGTCCGGGGGTTGACCCGGGGCGGCACGGCCAGCCCGTTGCGCAGGTCGCGCTCGCGCGAGCCCACCACGGGCACGTCGACCGTCACGACCATCGCCTCGTAGCCGGCGTCGCGCGCCTTGCCCATGAGCGCCCGCACGGTGCGCCGGTCGCCCCACGGGTAGAGCTGGAACCACTCGGCTCGCCCACCGCCGAGGCCACGTCGGCCAGCGACACGCTCGACCCGGAGCTGACGACCGACACGGTGCCGCAGCGCTGCGCGGCCACCGCGGCCGCGGCCTCCCCGGCCCGCCCGGCCATCCGCACGAGCCCGGCCGGGCCGAGGACCACGGGCAGGGCGAGCGGGCGCCCGAGCAGCGTGGTGGCCTGCGGTCGCTCGGCGACGTCGACCAGAACGCGGGCCCGGAAGGCCAGGTCGGAGAAGGCCCGCCGGTTCTCGGCGAGCGTGAACTCGTCCTCGGCGCCGCCGTCGACGAAGTCGAAGACCATGCGCGGCAGCCGGCGCCGCGCCGCGCGGCGCAGGTCCTCGATCGTGCGCGCCCGTGCCGCTCCCCTGCGCACCGGCCCGTCAGCCCGCGCGCAGGACGGCGAACAGGTCCGGGTCGCTGCGCAGCAGCCGGCGGTAGTTCGCCGTCCACATCTGCTCGCGGAACCCGTACTTGAGGTAGGCCGCCCGGTAGCTCTCGGCCCGGGTGCGGTCCAGGGGCCTGCCGCCCACGGCCATCGCGGCGAGCTGGTAGCCCGCGCACAGCTCCATGATCAGCGCCTCCGTGGTGACGTGCTCCAGGGAGTCGCCCACGTGCAGGGACCCGTGGTGGCCCATGAGCAGCGCCTTGCGGTCGCCGAGCACCTCGACCATCAGCTCGCCCTCCTCGGAGGGCACGAGGTCCGGGTCGTCCACCCACGGCACGACCTCGTCGAGCAGCAGCGCGGCGTAGTCGTAGTACACGTCGAACGGGACGTCGGTCGTGCTCAGCACCGACATGTTGCGGGCGTGGGTGTGGATCACGCACTGCACGTCGGGGCGGGCGCGGTAGAGGGAGGCGTGGAAGGTGATCCCGACGGACGCGGGCAGCGTGCCCTGCTCGAGGACGGCCATGTCGAACCCGACCTTGCTGACGTGCTCGGGCAGGGTCTCGTCGAAGTACTGGAACGGCGTGACGAGGAACGCCTCCTCCCCCGGCACCCGCAGGCTGACGTGCCCGCCGACCTGGCTGTCGAGGCCCTCGCGGTGCAGGATCCGACGCGCGGCCGCGATCCGGAACCGCGGATCGCTCTCGTCGACCACGCGGGCGGGCGCGTTCCTGATCTCCGTGACGCTCATCGGGCTCCTCCTGACGGCCGCCGATCGCGCGCCGGCGTCACCGCCCCGACCGAGGCTAACGTGACGGTGGAAACGGCGCTAGAGGCCTAGATACGCTCGCCCCCGGCGGTCCTGGAGGTGGTCGTGCAGCGGCGGATCGGGGTGCTCGGCGCGGGCGGGATGGGGTCGGCGTTCGCGGCCTTCCTCGCCCGGTCCGGGCAGGACGTCGTGCTGGTCGGGCGGGGCGGGCCGCACGTCGACGCGGTCGCGCGCGAGGGCCTGCTCGTGCACCCGCAGGACGGCGAGCCGTGGCGCGTCGCGGTCCCGGTGGCGGCGCGCGCCGCCGACCTGGAGACCGCCTCGCTCGCGGTGCTCGTCGTCCTCACCAAGGCCTTCGACGCCGCCGACGCGGTGCGCGCCGCCGCGCCCGCCCTGGCCCCGGACGGGGTCGCGGTGAGCCTGCAGAACGGCCTGGGCCTCGATGCGCTGCTCGCGGAGGCGGTGGGCGCGGACCGGGCGCTGGTCGGCACGACCACCGTCGGCGCGACCCGCCAGGAGCCCGGCCGCATCACGATCACCCCGGTCACGGCCGCGGGCGGCGCGCAGAACCACTTCGGGGAGATGGGCGTTGCCGCCGGCGGGTCGCGCGGAGCGGAGGTCGCCGCCGCGCTGACGGCCGCCGGGCTGCCCGCCGTGCAGCACGCCCACGTGGGCGAGCAGGTGTGGTCGAAGCTCGCGCTCGCGGTGATGAGCCCGGTCAGCGCCGTGCTGCGGGCCACGGTGGGGGCCGTGTGGGCGAGCGCCGAGGGCCGCGCGCTGGTCGGGGAGATGTTCGACGAGACCGTCGCCGTGGCCGCGGCGGAGGGCGTCGCGCTCGACCGGGAGCGGGCGTGGGCCCACGCGACCGGCGTCTTCGAGGGCACGGGCGAGCACTTCACGTCGCTGTGCTCCGACGTGCTGGCCGGGCGCCGCACCGAGCTCGCGGTGATGGCGGGAGCGGTGCACGGGCTGGCCGAGCGCCACGGCGTCCCCGCCCCGGCGCACCGCGTGGTGCTCGGCCTGCTGGGCGCGCTCGGCGTGCGCTGACCGCACCCCTGCCGGCGGCACGGAGCGACGTCGGGTTCCTCAGCACACGGCACCTCTGCGGAGCCGGGTGGGAGCGGCGGAGAGGGTCCGGCGGTGCGATCGATGTCGGTGCCGGACCGATCGTCAGGAGGTCGCAAGGTGGCGGGCGTATGCCGCACGCCGGGGGCGGAGAGACTCCTGGATGGAGAGACGACGACTCGACCAGGCCACGCGGCGGGAGCTCTACGACCTCGCGCAGCGGCGGCGGCTCCCCGGCCGGTCCGGCATGAACCGCCAGGAGCTGCTCGAGGCGCTGGACGGCGACGCCGGGTCCCGCGATCCGGCAGCAGAGCCGGCGGCGTCGCGGTTCGAGGCGTTCCGCGCCATGGCGCAGGAACGGGCCCGCGGCGGGCTGGTGCTGCTGCCGCGGCTGCTGACCGGCAACGACCGGCGGCTGCACGTGCGGGAGACCCTCCGCGAGGACCACCACACCCGCATCACCCGGCGGTGCGAGGACACCGAGGTCAAGTTCGACGAGCTCGCCGGGTCGCTGTACTCGTTCTTCCGCGGCACGTGCCTGCTGTTCTACCGCGACCTGGCCGGCGAGGACGCGACGATGCCGACCGTCCTCGCGCTCGGCGACGTGCACCCGGAGAACTTCGGGGTGATGCCCAACGCCGACAACGTCCCGATCTTCGGCGTGAACGACTTCGACGAGGCCTACTACGCCCCGTTCACCTTCGACCTCAAGCGCGGCGCGGTCGGGTTCCTCCTGGCCGCCGAGGTGGAGGGCGGCCACGGGAGCACACGCCGCCGGAAGATCGCGCGGCGCTTCGTGCGGGGGTACGTCGGGGCCATCTCCGAGTTCGCCCGCCACGCCACGGAGTCGGACCACCAGCTGCGCCGCGACAACGCGCCGGAGCTGATCCGCGACCTGTTCGACCAGGCGGACGAGGGCCGGCGGGAGTGGCTGGAGGACGACTACCACGACGAGTACGGTCGCGGCTTCCGCGCCGACGACGAGCTCGTCCCGATCACCAGCCGCCGGCAGGAGTTCCAGGAGCTCGTCCACCGGCTCGTCGCCGAGCAGGACATCGCCGTGCCGCCCCGGGCCGGCGCGATGCGCGTCAAGGACGTCGCGGTGCGCAAGGGCCAGGGAACGGCCTCGCTCGGCCTCGCCCGCTACTACGTGCTGATCGAGGGGCAGCGCGGCGACGGGAGCGACGATCTCGTCCTCGAGTTCAAGCAGGCCCGCCGGTCCGCCCTCGCCGGGCTCGTGCCGCCGTCGGAGCACCAGGTCGACGGGCGCGGCGGGCGCATCGCGCACGCGCAGAGCGTGCAGCTGGTCAACGGCGACGTGTTCTACGGCGGGATCGACTTCGAGGGACGCAGCTACATGTCCCGGGAGCGGGCGCCGTTCCGCGACGACATCGACCTGGACGACCTGTCCTACCCGCAGTGGAAGGCCTACGCCCACATCTGCGGCCGGGCCCTCGCCCACGTCCACGCGCTCTCCGACGAGAGCGGCGACATCGCCGGCGACGTCGAGCCGCGGATCGTCGAGGCGATCGACCCGCCGGGCCTGTTCGTCGACGACGTCCTGCGGTTCGCCGTGGAGGCGGCCGAGCGGGTGCGGGGCGACCACGGGCACTTCCGCGCCGATCACGCCGCCGGCGCCTTCCGGGTGCCCGGGCGCGGGTGAGCGGGGTCCGAGCGGCAGCCGGAACGGTGGCGGGGCGAGGAACCGGGGGGCTAGCGCGACGCCGCACTCGGCGACCGGCGCGCCGCGCGACGCCGGGCGGTGGCACCGTCGTGGCGCGCGGTGCCGGCGGACCGGCGGACCGGGCCGGACGGCGGGCGCTGCCCGCTCCGGCCGGTTGTGACGACCCGGCCCGGGGTCGGCGACGGCGCGGAGGGGGTCCGGGTGTGCGGCTCCTCCGCCGTGTCCCCGGTCGCCTCCGCACGAGGGCCGGCCGGGGGCGGCGCGACCGGCCCGGCCGCAGCGGCGCTCCGGGGAACGGGCCCCCAGTGGACGGGGTCGGCGTCGCTACGGCGCAGCCACCCGATCCCGCAGACGACCGCCACCAGGACGAGCAACGCCGGGTGGATCCACGCGAGGAACACGGCAAGCAGCACCGAAGCGATCAGCGTCGCCGCCGGCACCACACCGTCCGCGCGGGAGCGGCCCCGCGGGCCCGCGCGCCGGTGCACCGTGGTCGGGTTCCCGTTCATGTCATCGGCCTCCCTGGTCGCGGTGCTCGCCCGGGACACCGGCTGCGACCCACCGCGCTCCCCACCAGGATCCCCGCCATGACGTCCCGGATACGCGGCGCACACCTTGCGAACGCCTTTCCATCCAGGGCGCGCCGTCCCCCGCTCACCCCTGCCCGCTCGCGATGGCCGTCGGCGGGCCGGACCGGCGCCGCCGCTCAGCCGCCGACGAGGAGCAGGTGCGCGGCGGTCGCCGCGGCCATGCCGATCTCCACGCCGCGGGCGCGCGCCGGGGCGTTCGCCGCGCTGATGACGCCGTCGTGGTAGCTGGACAGGCCGTCGCCCATCCGGGCGGTGCGGGCGTCGACCGTGGCGCCGGCCAGGCCGTCGGCCTCGACGACGAGCAGCCCCGCCATCCCCGAGTCGTCGCGGCCGCGACCGCCGTCGGAGCAGATGAACCCCCACGGCCGGACGTCGCGCAGGTAGGGCACGGCGCTGCGGCCGGTGTGGCCCGCCGTGACGAGGACCGTGCGCCCGGTGTCGGCCGCCGTGCCGAACGCGATCGAGTCGGCGCACACGACCTGCCTGCCGTCGGGTGCGGTCTCCACGACCGTCCGGTGCGTGATCTCCCCCGGCGCCTGCGGGCGCGGCTCGCCGCGCAGCAGCAGCAGCGCGGCCTCGCGGACGCTCGTGCCGGGCTCTACCCCGCACTGCTGCGCGGGCGCGTTGACCCGGCTGACCACGCCGTGGCGGTGGACGTCGACGCCGTCACCGAGCAGGACACCGGCGACGTCGGCCGTGGCGGCGGGGATGCCGAGCGCCTCGTAGAACCACAGCCCCGCGATCCCGGCCCCGTCGGGCCCGATGCCGCAGTCCAGCCCGATGGCCGCGCGGGGCCGGTGCTCGGCGACGAACCGGGCCGGCAGCACGCCGGAGTAGGAGGCGCTGACGACGACGTCGCGCCCGGTGTTGCGCGCGTCGACGTGGTAGGCCGAGTCGATCGCCACCACGCTCCCGCGCTCCTCGGCGTGCACGACCGTCTGCAGGTCCGGGCCCTCTTTCGCGCTGTGCTCCATCGTCGCCCCCGCTCAGACCGCGGTCATGCCGCCGTCGACCGCCCACGCCTGCCCGGTCACCCACGACGACTCGTCGGAGGCCAGGAACAGCGCGGCGTGGGCGATGTCGTCCTCCTCGCCGAGGCGGCCCAGCGGGAAGCGGCGCAGGCGCTGGAGCTCCAGCGTCTCGTCCGGGGTCTCCCCCGTGCCGGTGCCGAAGCCGCCGCGGTCGCGGTAGGTCTCGCGGACCAGCGGCGTCGGGACGGTGCCCGGGCACAGCGCGTTGACGCGGATCCGGGCGGGCCCGTACTCCGCGGCGAGCTGGCGGGTGAGCCCGATGACGCCGGCCTTCGCCGCGGCGTACGGGGCGATGCCGGCGACGCCGACCAGCCCCCCGACGCTGGCCTGGTGGACGATCGAGCCCCCGGTGCCCTGGGCGATCATCCGGCGCAGGGCGTGCTTGGAGCTGAGGAAGACCCCGGTCAGGTTCACGGAGAGGACGCGCTCCCAGTCGGCCAGGGTGCAGTCGGCCCCGGTGCCGACCCCCGCGATGCCCGCGTTGGCGAACAGCACGTCGAGACCGCCGAACGCCTCGACGGCCTCGGCGACCATGCGCTCGGTGTCGGGCTCCGAGGCGACGTCCGCCGCGCACGCGACCGCGGCGCCGCCCGCCTCGCGGACCGCGGCGGCCGCGGCCTCCGCGCTCGCGGCGTCGCGGTCCACGCAGAGCACGGCGGCACCCTCCTGCCCGAAGCGCAGCGCCGAGGCGCGCCCGAGTCCCGATCCGGCCCCGGTGATCAGGGTCCGCTTGCCGGCCAACCGTCGCATGCCGCTCCCGTTCGTCGTCGTTCGTCGTCGTGCGTCTCGGGTGCCCGGGCGCCGTTCAGGTCAGGAGGAGCCGCAGCTCCGGGGCCGACCGCAGCATGAAGCCGGTGTCGGGGGCCGGCTCCCCGGCGTGGCGGAGCTCGCGGACGGTGTCGAGCAGGTGGGTGAGCACCTGCTCGATCTCGAGCTTGGCCAGCAGCGAGCCCGTGCAGGTGTGGGCGCCGCCGCCGAAGGCGCGCAGCGACGCGGCCGGGGTGAACTGCGGGTCGGGGCCGTCGGCGAACCGGGCGACGTCGAACCGCTCGGGCTCGGCGAAGACCGCCTCGTCGTGGTTGGCCGACCCGAGCAGCAGGATCAGCTTGTCGCCCGCCCGGACCGGCTGCCCGCCCAGCTCCACGTCGACGAGCGCCTGGCGCACGGAGCCCTGCACCGGCGCGCGGTGGCGCAGGATCTCGGCCACCGCGGACGGCACGAGCGAGCGGTCGGCCCGCAGCCGCTCCCACTGGTCCGGATCCGAGGCCAGCGCACCGAGCAGGTTCACCATCGCCCGGTCGGTGGTCTCGATGCCCGCGGAGAGGAAGAACGCCGAGTTGCTGCGCACCTCGGCGTCGGAGAGCCGTTCGCCCTCGTACTCCACGGTGCACAGGTCGGAGAGCAGGTCGTCGGTCGGCTGCGCGCGCTTCTGCGCGATCGCGGGCGTGAGGAACGCGTCGATCTCCTCCTTGGCCCGCACCCCGCGGGCGTGCACGCAGGCGTCGCGGCCGACGTTGGAGACGCTGGCCGCGGCGAGGTCGTGGTACCACTGCGGGAACCGCGCGGCCTCGTGCATCGCCATGAGCTCGGCGATCACGGTGAGCGGCAGCGGGGTGGTCAGCCCGGCGCGCAGGTCGGCCACGTCCGGGGCCCGGGGCAGGTCGGCGACGAGCCCGGCGACCAGGTCGCGCACCCGCTCCCCCAGGCCGCCGCGCAGGACACGGCGGTTGCGGAGGCGCCGCGCGACGATCGCCGCCTTGCGGCGGTGCTCGTCACCGCTCATGTGCAGGATCGTCCGGCCGTAGATGGCGCTGCTGCCCGTGCCCGAGGCGAGCGGGCCGAAGGTGGCGGCGTCCTTGAAGCATCGCCCGACGTCGGCCGACCGCGACACCAGCCACGCCTGCAGCACCTCGCTCCGAGCGACCGGGGTCTCGGCGCGCAGGCGGGCGTAGACGGGGTAGGGGTCGCACGGCGCCGCACCGGTCGCGTGCGCCTCCAGCGCGGCCAGCGCACCCTTGCTCGCGCTCGTCACGCCGACCGCCTCCTCGTCGTGGGCCTAACCAGTAACATAGTATGCAGTGTCAAGACCGTCGATCGGAGCCGGATGGACGACCAGGAGCTCGCCCGCGTCGAGGGCTTCGCCGAGGCCGACGAGATCCTGGGGTCGCGCCGGTTCGCCCAGGAGTCCAAGCACGAGAGCGCTCCGCTGATCGGGGGCACGGTCCTCGTCCTCGACGGGCCCGGGCACCTGCACCGGCGCCGGCTGCTCAGCCCGCTCGTCGCGCGCGGCGCGCTGGCCGGCTACCACGACGTGGTCGCCCGGACGCTCGACCGGTGCCTCGCCGACGCCGTCCGCCCCGAGGGCGACCGCTGGGCCGCGGACCTGGTCCCGTTCGGGCGCGCGGTGTTCCTGCAGTTCGCCGCCGCGCTCATCGGGTTCGACGACGTCACCGACCCCGACGCGACCGCCGAGCTCCTGCACCACCTCGGCCCGCTGCTGGAGGCCGTCACCGTCGAGTGGTCCACCCGCGACCACGCCACCGTGATCGCCGAGGGCGAGGCCGCCCGCGACGCGCTGGTCGACCGCTTCCACACCCCGGCCGCCCGGCACCGCGCCGGGCTGGTCGAGCGCGGCGACGCGCCCACCGACCTGCTCTCCCTGCTCGCCGCACACGGCGGCGAGTGGGACGACGACGCCGCGGTGCGGGAGGTGGTGCTGTTCCTGGCGGCCTCGACGCTGAACAACGCCGCGCTGCTGGTGCACACCGCCCACGCGCTGGGCGGGGCCACCGGCGACCCGACCGACGGCGACCCGACCGACGACGCTCTCCGCGACGCCGTGTTCGAGACCCTTCGGCTGCGCCCCCCGACGGTCGCGCTGGTGCGCCGCGCACTGACCGACGTGACGCTGCGCGACGGCCGGCTGATCCGGGAGGGCGAGCACGTGGCCGTCGACCTCGTCGCGGCCAACCGCGACCCCGCGGTGTTCGGGGCGGACGCCGAGGCGTTCCGGCCGGGCCGCCCGCTGCCCGACCGGGTCCGGCCGTGGGGCCTGGCGTTCGGCAGCGGACCGCACCTGTGCCTGGGCCGCGCCGTCGTCACCGGGAGCACGGCCGCGCCCGGCGTCCACGTGCAGGTGCTGCGCGCGCTGCTCGCCCTGGGCGTGCGGCCCGACCCGGACCGCCCGCCGGTCCTGGCCGCCAGCGCCCAGGTGCGCCACGACAGCTACCCGGTCCTGCTGGCGCGCCCCCGGTAGCACCGCTCAGGCGGGCGGCAGCGGCGCCATGCCCAGCAGCTCCCGGGCGCGGGCCGGCCCGGCGACCGGGCGCCCGAGCGTCTCGGCCAGCTGGGCCACCTTCGCCACGAGCTCGCCGTTGTGCGGCGTGCCGAAGCGGGCGTAGTCGTGGTCGCCCAGGCCGATGGAGACGTGGCCGCCGAGGACGATCGCCAGCGCCGCGAGCGGCAGGACGTCACCGCCGTAGCACATCAGCTGCCACGGCTCGCCCGGCGGGATCTCGGCGATCATGGCGTTGAGCGCGTGCACGTTGGTGCCCGCGCTCGACGGCCTGCTGGCCCCGGTGAAGACGAACTCCCACAGCGTGGTCGAGGGGGCGAGGCCCATCTCGCGGTAGCGCAGCGCGGTGCGGATCTGGCCCACGTCCCAGCACACCGTGGTGACGAACGACGACAGGTCGCCGAACACGCCCAGCACCGAGGCGATGTCGCGGCGGCTGTTGACGTAGACGCCGTCACCGGGGACGAACTGCTTCCCCGCCTCGTCCCAGGTGTCGATGTTCATCGAGCCGAAGTCGACCGGCACGGCGTCGAAGCGCAGCCGCGGGTCGTCGGCCAGCGCGCGCACGTGCTTGACCCGGTCCTCCACCCCGCTCTGGCTGATGTAGCCCAGCGTCGGCTTGGTGATCAGGTCGGTGGCGCCCCGGATGCCCTCCTCGGCCTCGCAGTAGAGCTCCACGGAGTTGTCCGGTGCGCCCGTCACGGCGTCGCGGCCGTGCCAGTGGATGATCGCCGCGCCGGCGTCGTGGCTGCGCACGGCCTCCCGCACGATCTCCTCCGACGAGTACGGCAGGTGCGGGTTGGCCCCCCGCATCGTCGACTCGTTGCAGCGGACCTCGATCATCAGCGGGTCGGTGCGCATCTCTGCGTGCTCCGTTCTCGTGGCGCCGGCCGGCGGTCGGCGGGCGCAGGACGCGCAGCACCCGCCCGGCGCGGGGCCGGACGGGTGCTGGACGGGCGGGTGCTGGACGGGTGCCGTGCGGGCGGGCCTCAGCCCTCGATGACCCCGAGCGCGCCGAGGACCTTCGTCGGCGTCAGCGGGGTCGCGGTGATCCGCTTCCCGCCGACCTGGGCGAAGGCGTCGTCGACGGCGTTGAGCAGCGCGGCCGGGGCGAGCACGGTGCCGCCCTCGCCGACACCCCGGGACCCGACCATCGTCGTGGTCTCGTACTCCAGGTGCACGATCTCGATCTCGGGCACCTCCGGCGCCGACGGCATGAGGTAGTCCATGAACGTCCCGGCGAGGTACTGCCCGTCGTCGCCGTAGGCGGAGTGCTCCAGCAGCATCCCGCCCAGGCCCATCGCGACGCCGCCGATCACCTGGCCGTCGACGACCGAGGGGTTGATGATCCGCCCGCAGTCCTCGACGACGAGGTAGCGGGTGACCGCGATCCGCCCGGTCTCCTGGTCGACCTCGATCCAGCAGGCGTGGCTGCCCTGCCCCCAGCCGCCGTTCTCGCCGTCGTACTTGACGGTCGCCTCGAGGTCGAGGTCGACGCCCTGCGGCATCATCCCGGGCGCCATGTAGCAGCCCATCGCCAGCTCCGCGAGCGCGACCTTCGACGCGGGCGCGCCCTTGACCGAGATCGTGGAGTCCTGGATCTGCAGGTCGTCCGGGTTCGCCTCGAGCATGTGGGCGGCGATGTCGAGGACCCGGCGCCGGACCTCGCGCGCCGCGACCATCGCCCCGCCGGTGGCCATCATCCCGGCCTTGCTGCCGCCGGTGCCGATCATGGTGAACACCGTGGCGTCGGTGTCGCCGAAGACGATCCGGACGTCGTCGTAGGCCACGCCCATCTCGTCGGCGATGACCTGGGCCAGCGTCGTCTCGTGGCCCTGGCCGTGCGGGATCTGGGTGGTGAAGGCCGTGACCTTGCCGTCGGGCTCGATCCGCAGGCGCACCGGCTCGTGGCTGAACGGGAAGCCGATCAGGCCCCAGAACTCCGGGGTGCCGGGGGCGGGCTCGTAGAAGGTACCCATGCCGAAGCCGAGCAGCCTGCCCTCGGACCGCGCCTGCTCCTGCTCGGCCCGGATCTCGTCGAGGTCGATCATCTCGACGAGCCGGTCGAACGTCTCGGAGGCGGTGACGCCCTCCATGACGAAGCCCGCGCCGCTGGTGACCGGCTGCTCGGTGACCGGGACGAGGTTACGCGTGCGCACCTCGACCGCCGAGATCCCGACCTCCCGGGCGATCATGTCCATCATCCGCTCGCGGATCAGCGTCTCGACCGCCCACGGCCCGCGCAGCGAGATGTAGGAGGCCTTGTTGGTGCACGCCACCGTCGAGGAGAAGCGGTAGGCCGGCAGCCGGTAGGGGCCGGGGAGCATGTAGCCGGCGATGTTGGTGACGACCGGGGCCGGCGGCATGATCGGGTAGGCCCCGTTGTTCATGACCATGCCGACGCGGAAGCCGAGCAGGGTGCCGTCGGCCTTGACGGCGGCCTCGATGGTGACCGACTCGTCGCGCGCCGCGCCCGCCGCGGTGAGGTTCTCGTTGCGGTCCTCGACCCACTTGAGCGAGGCGCCCAGGTGCTTGGCCGCCGCGCACAGGGCGACGTCCTCGCGGTAGATCGAGAACTTCAGGCCGAAGCTGCCGCCGATGTCGCTGGTGACGACCCGCATGAGGTTGATCGGCTGGTTGATGAAGCCCGACAGCAGCAGCCGCAGCAGGTGCGTGGTCTGCGTGGACGCCTCGTAGGTCAGCATCCCGGTGGACCGGTCGAAGGTGGCCACGCCGCCGCGGCCCTCCATCGGGGCGCAGCCCCACCGGTGCTGGTCGATGCGGTCGGTGAGCACGTGGTCGGCCTCGGCGAACGCCGCATCGATGTCGCCGTGCGCGATCTCGCCGGTGTGGATGACGTTGCCCGGCACGTCGTCGAACAGCTGCGGCGCGCCCTCGGCCAGCGCCTGCTCGGACGTCACGACCGGCGGCAGCGTCTCGTACTCGACCTCGATGAGCCCGGCGGCGTCCTCGGCGACGTACCGGTCGCTCGCGACCACGAGCGCCACCGGCTCCCCGACGTAGCGGACCTTCCCGGTGGCCAGGGCGGTGTAGGAGGGACTGAGCAGGTTCGGGATCGGGGCGCCGAGGTTGATCGGGTTGGTCAGGGCCGCCATCTCCTCGCCGGTGATGACCGCGACGACGCCCTCGACCTCGCGGGCCGCGGCGACGTCGAGCCCGACGAGGTTCGCGTGCGCGACGGTGCTGCGGACGAAGTGGCAGGTGAGGGTGCCGCGCTCCTGCACGTCGTCGATGTAGCGCCCGGTCCCGGTGAGGATGCGGACGTCCTCGCGGCGCTTGATCCGGGCTCCGACGAACCCGCCCATGACACTCGAGCTCATCGTGCGTCCTCCGTGGTGGCGGCCGTGCCGGTGGCGCCGGCGGTGGCGGCGGTCAGCGCGGCCTCGGCCCCGTCGACGATCGCCTGGTAGCCCGAGCAGCGGCAGATGTTGCCCGAGAGCTCCTCGCGGATCTCGGTCCGCGAGCGGGGGCAGGGCCGACCGGCCCGCGCGTCCTGCTCCAGGCCGTAGATCGTCATCACGAACCCGGGGGTGCAGAAGCCGCACTGGAAGGCGCCGCTCTCCCACAGCGCCGACTGGACGGGGTGCATCTCCCCCGGCTCGGCGATGCCCTCCACCGTGGTGACCTCGTGGCCGTCGGCGTGCACGGCCAGCGCCAGGCACGAGCGGACGGTGTCGCCGTCGAGCAGGACGGTGCACGCCCCGCAGACGCCGTGCTCGCACCCGAGGTGCGTGGCCGTCAGGCCGAGGTCCTGGCGCAGGAAGTCGGCCAGCGTGCGCCGCGGCTCGACCGTGGCCGTGCGGACCGCCCCGTTGACGGTGACCGTGATCTCCCGGTGGCTCACCGGTTCCCCCTCGCTCGGTCGGTGGCGGTCCCGAGGGCCCGCCGGACGAGCACGCCGGCGACGTGCTTGCGGTAGGCGCCGGACGCGTGGACGTCCGTCGCCGGGTGGAGCGCCGCGGACGTGGCCGCCGCGGCCGCGGCGAAGGCGTCGTCGCCCGGTGCCGCCCCGCGCAGCCCGGCCTCGGCCTCGGTGGCCCGCACGGGCGTCAGCCCGACGCCGGAGACCGCGATCCGCGCCTCGGCGATCACGTCGCCCTCGAGGCGCACGTGGACGGCGACGCCGGCCATCGCGAAGTCGCCGTGCCGCCGCGCGACCTCGACGAACGCCGCTCCGCAGCCGGGCCCGTCGACGGGGAACCGGACCGCGGTGAGCACCTCGTCCTCCGCCAGGGCGGTGGACAGGAAGCCGTCGAAGAAGTCGGAGGCGGCGACGGTGCGCTCGCCCCCCGGGCCCTGGGCCACCATCTCGGCGTCGAGGCACAGCGCCACGGCGGGCATCTCGGCCGCCGGGTCGGCGTGCGCGATGCTCCCGCCGATCGTCCCGCGGTTGCGGATGGCGGGGTGCCCGACCAGGCCCAGCGCCTCGACGACGAGCGGCACCGCGGCGGCCACCTCGGCCGACCGCTCCGCCGTCCGCTGGCGGCACAGGGCGCCGATGGTGAGCGTGGAGCCCTCGCGCGAGACGTCGGAGATGCCGCCGACCGCGTTGAGGTCCACGACGTGCAACGGCTGGCTCAGCCTCAGGTTGAGCAGGGGCATCAGGCTCTGACCGCCCGCCATGACCTTGGCGTCACCCGGGTCGTCGAGTCCCGAGAGGATCTTCACGGCCTCGTCGACCGAGGTCGGGGCCCAGTACTCGAAAGGCGCCGGCTTCATCGCTCCCCCTTCCGAGGGGTGGAATGCTTGATAACGATGAACCTAGAATCTCGGGTCCGAGAGGTATGTGTCAAGCGTCACGGGCACCTGCTTCGCCCGCCGGGGACCTCGTCGCGACGGCACCCGGGCGCCCGGTCACTCGGCGACGCGCGGCACCCCCGGACGGGGCAGGATGTCGATCATCATCTGCATCATGCCGCCGTCGGCCTCGAGGTTCTGGCCGTTCACGAAGCCCGCGGCGTCGCTGAGCAGGAAGGCGATCACGCCGGCCACCTCGGCGGGGTCGCCGATGCGCCGGCTGGCGACCATCTCGAGCCTGCGCCGCAGCGCGTCGGGGTCGGAGTTGAACCGCTCGGCCATCGGGGTGCGCATGATGCCGGGGCTCACCGCGTTGCTGCGGATGCCGCGGGGCCCCCACTCCACCGCCATCTGCCGGGCGAACATGATCGCCGCGGCCTTGCTCGGCGAGTAGGAGCCGGCGCGTGCCTCGGGCACGGTGCCGGCCACCGACGAGATCGTGACGATGCTGCCGCTGCGCTGGGCGAGCATCGGGGCCCCGAAGTGCTTGGTGCACAGGAACAGCCCGCGGGCGTTGACCGCCATGACCCGGTCCCACTCGGCGACGTCGAGGTCCTCCAGGCGCGCCCAGCTGATCACGCCGGCGTTGTTGACCAGGCCGTCGACCGTGCCGAAGTGCTCCACGGTCTGCGCGGCCGCGGCCGCGACCGACCCCTCCTCGGCGACGTCGGCCTCGACGGCCAGCGCGCGCCCGCCCGCATCGGCGACCTCGGTGGCGACGCGCTTCGCCGCCGCGGCGTCGACGTCGAGCACCACGACCGACGCACCGAGCCCGGACAGCACGTGCGCGGCGCTCTCCCCGAGGCCCTGCCCCGCCCCGGTGACGACGACGACCCGCCCCTCGAGCGTGACCAGGGGTGTGCCGCTCGGGTCCTGCTGTGCCATTCCGTGCTCCTCGGGTCGGTGCGGGGTGGATCGGTGCCGCTCAGGGGGCGACGGGCGTCGGCGGCGCGAGGCGCACCGGGCAGGACGTCGAGAGGTCGAGCACGGCGTTGATCCGGCCCAGCGCGAGCCACTTCGCCGCCGAGACCGTCAGCGCGACGACCTCCTCCGGCGTGAGCCCGGCCCGCACCCGCGCCCAGAAGGCGTCGTCGAAGGCGTCGGCACCCGCGACGAACCGCTCGGCGAACTCGATCGCGAGCACCTCCCGCGCGGAGTACCGGTGCCGCTGCGCCGGGTCGCCGACGCCGGCGTAGAAGTCCTCGTCCATCCCGTGCGCCGCCATGTCGTCCACGCGGGTCTCCCGGCAGACGACGCAGCCGTTGAGCTCCGCGATGCGCATCCGTGCCGCCTCGGCCACGCGGACCGGGAGCACGGCGCACTCCTGCACCGCCCGGCTGAACCCGTCGGTCGCCGGGCCCAGCTCCGGGACGAGCTCCCACAGGGGGGCGCGGCCGTCCCCGGCCGGCAGTGCGATGCGGTCCACGTCGACTCCTCGCCGGCGGCCCCGTTGCCGCCTATCCATATATATGGTTATCAGCGCAGAGGGAGGTGTCAACCCTCGCAGGAGGAGGTTCCCGTGACCGTCGACGACGCCGGACCGCGCCGCCTGGTGGACCGCGCCGAGATCCACGACGTCCTGATGCGGTACTGCCGCGGCGTCGACCGCGGCGACGCGGACCTGGTCCGCTCCGCCTACCACGAGGGGTCCTGGGACGACCACGGCTACTGGACGGGACCCGGCGAGGAGTTCGGCGAGTTCATCGTCGCCCGGCTGACCGGGGCCACGCTCCGGACCACGCACGCCGTCGCGAACGAGCTGATCGAGCTCGACGGCGACTCCGCCCACGTCGAGACCTACGTCTTCGCCTACCTCTGGAAGGCCGTCGACGGCGGCGACGGGGGCGGCGGCGACGGGGGCGGCGGCGAGTCCCTCGACCTCTTCGCCGGCCGCTACGTCGACCGCTTCGAGCGCCGCGACGGCCGGTGGCGGATCGCGCGGCGCACGGTCGTCCACGACTGGAGCTGCACCCCGCAGGTCCTGCCGCCCGCGCTCGGCCTGCCCGTCGACGCGTTCGTGCAGGGCAGGCGCGACCACGGCGACCTCGCCCTCGACCCGGGCCGCGACCGCGAGCCCGCCCACCGCACCCCCCATCGCGCCCCCCACGACGGCTGATCCCTACAGCTCGCGACCGGCCCGCTGCCCCTCGCGGACGGCCTCGGTGATCGTGCGCCGGCGCCACGCAGTCCCCCGCGGCGACGACCTGCACCCCGCGGCGCGCGAGCTCGACGGTGAGCCGGCCGCGGACGCGGCCGAGTGCACCTCGACGCCGTCCACGCGCGAGCGGGCGACCACGGCGGCGGTCGCCCCGTACCCGTCGAGCAGCTCCTCGATCTCCGCCTCGGTCATGGCGTGCGGACCTCGGGGGGAGGTGCAGCTCGGATGGACACCGCTCAGGCGGGGGCGCGCAGGCGCGCGGCGGCGGCGAGCCCCGCGGCGTAGGCCATCGTGGAACCGGGTCCCAGCGTCGCGCCGGCGCCCGGGTAGCCGGGGCCCATCGGGTGGGCCGTGGTGTTGCCGGCGGCGTAGAGCCCGGGCACCGGGTCGCCGAAGCTGTCGAGCGCGCGCCCGTCGCCGTCGGTCACCACGCCGCCCTTGGTCCCGATGACGCCCGACACGACCTGGACGGCGTAGAAGGGCGGCGTCTCGACCGGCCCGAGCGCGGGGTGCGGCGCGTGCTGGTCGCCCCAGTACCGGTCGTAGGCGCTCTCCCCGCGGTGGAACTCCGGGTCGAGGCCCGCGCGGGCCCCGGCGTTGAACCGCTCCAGGGTCGCCGCGAGCCCGGGTGCGTCGACACCGATCGCGTCGGCGAGCCCGGCGAGCGTCGGGGCCGACCGGATCCACGACGGCGTCTCCCGCCCCGTCCGGTGGCTGAGGAAGCCGTACTCGCTCAGGTGGCGCTGGTCGAACACCAGCCACGCCGGCAGGTTGGCGTAGTCGTAGGCGCGGGGGTCGAACAGGTGGAAGGCCTTGGTCATGTCGTTGTAGTTGTGCGCCTCGTTGACGAACCGGCGCCCGGCCCGGTTGACGATGACGGTGTGCGGGCCGGTGCGCTCGAACCGCAGCAACGTCGCGGTCTGCGCGCCGTCGGTCTTGTCGCCGGGCACCAGGACCATCGGGCCCCACCACGCCTCGCGCATCGACCCCAGGCCGGCGCCGGCCTTGGCCGCCATCCGGATGCCGTCGCCGGTGTTGTGCGGGGGGCTGCAGCTGCCGTGCACCGGTCCGGACAGGAAGTCGGCGACCATGTCCGGGGCCCACTCGAACCCGCCGCAGGCCAGCACCACCTCGGCCCCCTCGAACCGCACGCCCCCGGCCGCGGTGACGCCGACGACGGCGCCGTCGGACACTAGCAGCCGCTCGGCCGCGCACCCGGTCACGAGCGTCACGGCGGCGTCGGCGCAGGCCTTGACCAGCGGGGCGACCAGCGCGCGGCCCCGGGCGACCAGGCCCCGCTCCGCCCGCGCCCGCAGCTCCTCCTCGGGGAAGCGGGTGAAGATCCGCCACTCCTCGTACTCGCGCATGGTGAACGGCAGGCGCGCGTCGGGGCGCAGGCTCGCGGCGAGCTCGCCGAGCTGCGTGGCGTCGTAGAGCTCCGGGTCGAGCGAGCGGCCGCCGGGGTGCGCGCCGTCCCACTCCGGGTGATAGTCGGGGAACGCGGCCATCGGCACCATCCGCAGGCCGGTGCGCCGCTCGAGGAACTCGAGCATCTCCGGGCCGCGGTCGACCAGTGCCGCCAGGACGTCGGGGTCCGTGCGCCCCGCGGTGACGGCGGCGAGGTAGCGCAGCGCGGCGTCCCGGTCGTCCGCGATGCCCAGCTCCGCCATCCGCCGGTTCAGCGGCACCCACAGCATCCCGCCGGACACCGCCGCCGTGCCCCCGAGGTAGGGCGCCTTCTCCAGCACCGCGACCCGGGCCCCGCCGTCGGCGGCGGCCAGCGCCGCCGTGAGGCCGATGGCCCCCGATCCCACGACGACCACGTCCGCCGCCGCAGCGACGTCCCCGCACCACACCCGCATGACGACTCCTCGATCGGTGGACCCCTCAGGACCTGCGCGCCCGCTCGCGGTCGGCGGTGCCGGCATCGACCCCGGTCTCGCGCAGCGGCGCCTTGCGGACCTTCCCCGACGGCGTCAGCGGCAGCTCGTCGGCGAACCGCACGTAGCGCGGCACCGCGAAGGCGGGCAGCCGCTCCTCGCACCACCGCCAGAGCTCCTCGGCGGTGAGCCCGGCACCGGGCTCGGGCACCACGACGAGCAGCAGCTCGTCCTCGCCCGCCTCCGCATCGGCCGGGACCCCGACCACGGCGCACTCGGCGACCCCGGGGTGGGCGAGGATCGGCTGCTCGACCTCGTAGGAGCTGATGTTCTCCCCGCGCCGGCGCAGGGCGTCCTTGAGCCGGTCGACGAAGTAGTACCAGCCCTCGGCGTCGCGGCGCAGGCCGTCGCCGGTGTGGAACCACAGGTTGCGCTGCGCCTCCGCGGTGCGCTCGGGCATCCCGTAGTAGCCCGAGCACATCGTCCACGGCAGCGCCGCCCGCACGACGAGCTCGCCGACCTCGCCGACGGGCACCTCCTCGTCGGTCTCGGGATCGACGAGGCGCACCTCGAAGTACTCGTCGACGAGCAGCCCGGCCGCACCGGGCGGGCGCGGCTCGCCGTAGGGCGTCAGGATCGGCATGGCGATCTCGGTCAGCCCGAAGTTCTCGACGAAGGCCTCGATGCCGAACCGCTCGGCGAAGTCGTCGGCGACCGAGGTGGCGAGCGGGACCGCGTAGAGGCAGCGCAGCGCGTTGTCGGCGTCGTCGGGGCGGCGCGGCTGCTTGTGGACCCAGTCCATCATCACGCCGACGAAGTTGGTGACCGTCGCCCCGCACGCGCGCAGCTGCTCGACCCACCGGCTCGCGCTGAAGCGGCGCTGGAGCACGAAACGGGCGCCCACGATCAGCGCCGGGTAGGCCGCGAGGAACTGGGCGTTGCCGTGGAACAGCGGCCCGACCGACATGTAGACGTCGTCGTCGGTGAGCCGGGTGAGCGACACGCACTCGTCGGCGAAGAAGTGCATGTGGGCGTGCGGCATCATCACGCCCTTGGACAGGCCCGTCGTGCCCGAGGTGAACAGGATGGCCGCGAGGTCCCGAGCCCCGACCTCGGGCAGCACCGCCGGCCGCGGGGCCGAGGTGAGGACGTCGAAGGGCTCGGCCGTGCGGCCCGCCGCCCGCAGCAGCGCCAGCGCCGCGGCGGAGTCGGTGCCGCGCCCGGTCACGTAGAACGTCCGGATCGCCTCCGCGCCCGGGACGTCGAGCAGGTGCGCGGCGAACTCCGGGTCCAGCACCGCCGCCCGCGGGTCGACGGTCCGCACCTGGTGCTCGAGGAACGCCCCGCGGTAGGCGGTGTTGATCGGCACCTCGACCAGCCCGGCGACCGCCGCCCCGAACCAGCCGGTGATGTACTCGGCCGAGTTGGCCGCCATCAGCAGCACCCGGTCGCCGGGCGCGCAGCCGCCGTCGAGCAGGGCGCCCCCGATGCGCTCGGCAACGTCGAGCACCTCGGCGTGGGTCAGGCGCACGTCCTGCCCGGGGACGTCGAGGAAGACGCGGTCGGCGTGCGTGACGCCCCGGTGCCGGAGCACGGCGGGCAGCGTCCACGCGGAGCGGTCGGCGAAGGTGGGGGTCAGGTCGCGGTAGTACCTCATTCCGGCGCCCGCCCCGGGAACCGCGGGGGCCGCTTCTCCATGAAGGCCGCGGCGCCCTCGCGCATGTCCGGCGACCCGATGGCCTGCACGAGCATCCCGAGGCCGGAGACGAAGTTGTCGCGGCAGGCGTTCCACCACATGTTCGACGAGGTCTTGGAGATCTCCAGGTACCGGGGGCTCAGCGCCAGAAGCTCGTCGGCCCAGCGCGTGACCTCGGCCTCGAGCTCGTCGTCGTCGACCACGGCGTTGACCCAGCCCAGGTCGAGCGCCTGCTCAGCGGTGTAGCGGCGGCACATCATCGAGATCTCCTTGGCGCGCTTCTCGCCCACCGACACGGCCAGCAGGTTGGTGCCGCCGAGCACGGGGGCGCTGCCGACGCGCGGGCCGGTCTGCCCCAGCTTCGCGCTGCGGGCGGCGATCGCGAGGTCGCAGGCGACGACCAGCTCGTTGCCGCCGCCGGCCGCGGCGCCGTTGACGGCGGCGATCACGGGGCGGGGCGAGAGGCGGATGGCGTCGAAGAGCTCCAGCGACGCGAAGAACATGCCGCGCAGCTCCTCGGGGTCCGGGTCGGCGAGCTCGGCCAGGTAGCCGCCCGCGCAGAAGGCCCGGCCCGTCCCGGTGATGACGACGACCCCGGACGCCGAGGCGTCGCGCACCGCGCGGGTGAGCTCCGCCCCCATCGCCCGGTCGTAGGCGTTCATCCGGTCCGGCCGGTTCAGGCGGATCCACGCGACCTCGCCGCGCTGCTCGACCTCGACGTCACTCATCCGCGCCTCCTCGCCGTCACTGATTACTATCAGCCTGGATTTTGCTGGTCAACGACTCCGCGACCGGAGCGCGACCTCACCGTGACACTACGTGGTTAGGGCCCTGACGACGCAGCACTCATCGGCCTGCACGAGACCTTGTCCGTGCGAAAGTGACCCTGCTAACGTGATAACTATATACATCATCCCCACGGAGAGGTGAGCGTCGATGACGATGCGCACGATGGATGAGCGGTCCGCCCGGACCGACCGCGCCGGCCGACGGGCCCCCAGGATCCGCGCCGCGGCGGCGCTCGCCGCCGTCGCGCTCGGCGCCGCCGCCTGCGGTGGCGCGGCCGGCGGTGGCGCGGCCGGCGGCGGCCAGGAGGCCGGGGGCGTCGAGGAGCTCGAGCTGCAGATGGCCAGCTTCCTCAGCCCGACCACCGCCCAGGGCCAGGCCATCACCTGGTGGATGGAGCAGCTGGAGGAGCGCACCGGGGGCCGGGTCACCGTCGACCCGTTCTGGGACGCGTCGCTGCTGGGGGCCGAGGAGGTCCGCGACGGCGTCCGCGACGGCCGGGTCGAGCTCGGCAACATGACCTACGCGTACACCCCGAGCGACTTCCCGATCACCTCGATGGTCGAGGTGCCGTTCCTCGGCGACAACATCGGGGCGCAGATCCGCGCCCTCAACTCGCTGTACCAGAGCGACGAGGCCTTCCGCGGGGAGTGGGAGGAGAAGCAGGGCATCAAGGTTCTGTCCTTCATCGGCATCCCACCGGCGCTCACCGGCGCCAAGGAGCCCGTCACCACGGTCGACTGGTACCGCGGCAGGACCGTCCGCGCCAGCGGCTTCTTCGTCCGCGCCCTCGAGGCCGTCGGGGGCAACCCCGCCGCGATCCCGGTGCCCGAGACCTACGAGGCCATGCGCACCGGCACGATCGAGGCCTACGGCGGGCTGATCCTCGACGTGATCACCCCTCTGAGCCTGCACGAGGTCGGCGGGCAGATCCACGACCCGGGCCTGGGGCACTACGCCAACTCGACGTGGACGATGTCGATGGACTCCTGGGAGTCGCTGAGCCCCGAGCTGCAGGCGATCGTCGAGGAGCTCAACGCCGAGTTCCCCGAGCAGCTCCTGATCGCCGCGGAGCGCACCGAGGACGAGGCCTGCACCACGATCCTGGAGGCCGGCGGGTCCGCCACCATCTTCAGCGCGGAGCAGACCCAGATCTGGCGCGACGCGATCGGCGACGCGCCGATGCGGGCGTGGATGGACAAGGCCGCCGCCGCGGGTGTCGCCGACCCCGCCGCGCTCTACGAGCAGTTCCGCAGCCTCTACCAGGAGGCCGAGACGGGCGAGTACGCCGACTACCGGTCTGGCATCGAGCGATGCGCGAGCAGGTAGCTCCGACCGACCGCGGCGCGGGTCTCCGCGCTGCGGTCGACCTCCTGTCCCGCTGGTCCTCCTGGGTCTCGGGAGCGCTCACGCTCGTCCTGCTGGTGATGCTGGTGGCCGAGGTCGCCGTGCGCGAGGTCGTCGGGCGCTCGCTGCTGGGCACGATCGAGCTGAGCGAGGTGCTCCTCGTGTTCATCGTCGCCCTCGGCGCCGCCTACGCGCAGAAGGCCGGTGCGCACGTCAGCACCGACCTCGCCACCTCGCGGTTCGCCCCGACCCCCGCCGCCGTGATCCGCGTGAGCGGCATGGTGGTGGCCGCGGGGTTCCTGTTCTGGACGGCGTGGGCGTGCTGGGAGCGGGGCCTGGAGGCCTTCGCCTCCGGGGAGTCCCGGTTCGGCATCACCTCGGTGCCGGTCTGGCCCGCGCGGCTCGTGCTGCCGCTCGGGCTCGCCCTGCTCGCGGTGCAGTGCCTGTTCACCGCGCTCGACGCGTGGCGCCGCCGCACCGCGGACGCGCCACCGGCCGGACCGGGCACGCTGTCGGGCAGGGAGCCGGTCGATGTCTCCTGAGCTCCTGCTCGGCCTGGTGGTCGCGCTCCTGATCCTGCTGATCGCGGCCGAGGTGCCCGTCGCGTTCTCGCTGCTGGCCTCGGGCGCCATCGGCCTGATCCTGCTCAAGAGCTCGGGCTACGCCACGAACACCCTGGCGAACCAACCCTTCGCCACCACCGCGGCGTTCAGTCTCGTCCTGGTCCCCATGTTCGTGATCATGGGGATGTTCGTCGTCTCGGCGGGCATCGCCCAGGACGTCTACGCCGTCGCCGCCCGGACCTTCCGGCGGCTGCCGGGCGGGCTGGGCATCGCCACGGTCGCGGCCTGTGCGGGCTTCGCCGCCGTCACCGGGTCCAGCGCGGCCACGGTGGCCACCATCGGCCGGATCTCGATCGCCGAGATGCGCCAGCACGGCTACCGCACCTCGTTCGCCGCCGGCATCGTCGGGGCCAGCGGGACGCTGGGCATCCTCATCCCGCCCAGCCTCATCCTGGTCATCTACGGCACGCTCACCGGCGAGTCGATCGAGAAGCTGCTGCTCGCCGGCGTCATCCCCGGCGTCTTCACCGCGGTCATGTACTCCGTGGTGGTCTTCGTCCGGGCGCGCAAGGAGATCGGGCCCCAGTTCGTCGTGCTGCCGGAGGACCACGGTGCCGCTGCCGACACCGGGGGCGGCACCGGCACCGGCGGTGGGACCGCGGTGGACGTCGAGGTGTCGACGCGCCAGGGCCTGGCGGCCTTCGCCAAGGTCGCCACGCTCTTCCTCATCGTCGTGGTCGGCATCTACAGCGGGCTGTTCACGGCCACCGAGTCCGGCGCGATCGCCGCCTTCGCCGCCCTGCTCATGCTGGTGTGGACCTCGGTGCGGCGCCGCGAGGTCCGCCTCTGGCCGCTGCTCAAGCAGGCCTTCGAGGAGACCACCGCCGTCAGCACCATGATCTTCATGCTGCTGATCGGCGGCGGCGTCTTCACCTTCTTCATGGTGGCGGGCGGCTACGCCCGGGACTTCGCCCAGTGGGTCACCGAGCTACCGGTGAGTCCCCACCTCGTCGTCGTGATCATCCTGCTCGCGCTCATCCCGCTCGGGATGATCCTCGACGGCATGTCGATCCTGCTCATCACGGTGCCGCTGACCTACCCCGTCGTCACCGAGCTCGGCTTCGACGGGATCTGGTTCGGCATCCTCGTGGTGAAGCTGATCGAGATCGGGCTGGTCACCCCGCCGGTGGGGATCAACTGCTACGTCGTGGCGGGCTCGTCCCCGGGGGTCCGGGCGGAGGACGCCTTCCGGGGCGTGGCCCCGTTCGTCGCCATGGACATGGTCACGACGGCGATCCTGTTCGCCTTCCCGATCATCACGCTGTGGCTGCCGAACCTGGCGTCGGTCTGACGACGCGCGCACGAACGGAAGGACTGCAGCAACGGTGACAGCAGCACCCCGACCGGTGGTCGTGGTGGGTGCCGGGCTCGGCGGGCTGGCGACCGCGGTCGCCGCCCGCGAGCTGGGCCATCCCGTCACCGTGCTCGAGAAGAGCGCACAGGTGGGCGGGGCGGCGTCGTACTCGGGCGGCCAGGTCTGGGTCGCGGCCAACCACCTCGAGGACCGTGCGGGCATCGACGACAGCCTCGCCGACGGCGAGCGCTACGTGCGCCACCTCGCCCGCTCCCACCCGCAACTGCTCGACGAGACCGCGATGCACCGCTGGCTCACCGAGGCACCTCGGGCCGTGCGGTACTTCGAGGCCGTCGGCGCCGTCCGGTGGTCGATCATCCCCGGCTACCCCGACTACTACCAGGACGCGCCGGGTGCCAAGCTCGCCGGGCGGTACCTCACGGCGGTCTACGACGCCCGGCGACTCGGGGAGCACCGTCGGGAACTGCGGGTCTCCCCGCACTTCCCGGTAGGCACCACCTACGACGAGCTGCTCGCCGCCGGGCTGCGCGCGTCCGCGTTCGGCGCGGGCGCGTCCGGTACCGCGGTGCCGCGCGGCGACCTGCTGTCGTTCGGGACGGGCGTCGTGGCGGGGTTCTACCGGGCCGCGCTGGACCGCGGGACGCGGGTCCTGCCCGAGCACGAGGCCGTCGAGCTGGTCGTGGAGGGCGGGCGCGTCGTCGGCGTCGAGGCCTGCACCCCCGACGGGCTGGTCCACCGGTTCGACGGAGCGGTCGTGCTCGCCACGAGCGGCTACGACTGGGACGACGAGCTCGCCGCCGAGCACCTGGGCCTGCAGCCCGGGGACCGGGGCAGCGTCGCCCCGACGACACTCACCGGCGACGGGATCCGACTCGCCCGCCAGGCGGGCGGGACGGTGACCGCGGTCCCGGCGAACCGGGTGCCGATCCAGCTCGGCTACCCGACCGAGGGCTACCCCGGCTTCGCCGTGGCGCGGGAGCACTCCCTGCCGCACACCTTCATCGTGAACGGTGCGGGACGGCGCTTCGCCGACGACGCGGTCTACTGGGAGGTCGTGAAGGCCGCACTCGTCCCGGGCAGCACGGCGATGCCGTGCTGGATGATCTGGGACTCCCGCCACCACGCCGCGTACGGCCTCGGCACCACCCCGCCGGGCGGCGAGTACCCCGACGGCCTGGTCACCTCGGCACCGACGCTCACCGAGCTCGGCGAGCGCCTGGGCATGGACGGCGACGCACTGACCCGGACCGCGGAGAGGTTCAACGCGCACGTCGCCGAGGGCGCGGACCCGGACTTCGGCCGCGGGACGAACCTCACGTGGCAGAAGTTCCAGGGCGATCCGGAGCAGCCGGGCAACCCCAACCTCGGCGAGGTCGACACACCGCCGTTCCACGGGATGCGGTTGCGGATGGTGAGCACCGGCATCGGGCTGAGCGGTGTCACCGTCGACCCGGACGGGCGCGTGCTCGACGACGCGGGTGTCCCCGTCCCCGGCCTGTACGCGGCAGGGGCGGTCGCGGCATTCCACTCCTCGGGCACCGGCTACAACAGCGGTTTCTCGCTCAGCCGGGCCCTCACCCTGGGTCTGCTGGTCGCCGAGGGCATCGGGCCCGACGGACGGTGAGGCAGCAGGTGCTCAGCCCTGCTCCCCCGCGCCGCCGAGCAGCACGGCGTCGTCGGCGCCTCCGTCGTTCCACGGGGTGACCAGCGCGCCGCTGGGCGCCCGGTAGCGGTCGGGCAGCTCGTCGACCATGTCCAGCGCCATCGACAGCCGGCCGTAGCCGACGAAGGCCGCGACGTTCATGCCCAGTTCCACGACCTCGGCCTCGCCGAAGTGCTCGCGCAGGTCGGCGACGGTCGCGTCGTCGATGGAGAGGTGGTCGGTGGCCAGCCGGTCGGCGAAGCGCAGCGCCGAGCGCTCGGCGGGGGTGAGGTCGGGCGACTCGTCCGGGCGGGCGAGCTGGCAGACCAGCCCCTCGTCCACCCCGTCGGCCGCGCCGTCGGCGTAGCGCACCGCCATGCAGCTGCGGCACTGGTTGTGGAACGCGACCCGCAGCCGCACCAGCTCCACGAGGCGCCGCGGCAGCAGCCCCGGGCGCCGCAGCTCGGCCATGAAGCGCACGTAGGCCTCGGCCAGCTCGGGGCGGTGGGCGTAGAAGCGGATGTTGCCCAGCTCGAGTGGTGTCTTCGTGTCGGCTCCGACGAGCGCCCGCAGGCCCGCGGGGAACTCCTCGGCGCTCAGCATCCGGATGCGGGCCACGGGCACTCCTCCTGGTCGGTCGTCGGGCGGGCGGGCCGCGGCGCGACCGGTCCGCTCACGGGGCCACCTCGATGGCCTGCTCCGGGCACGCCGCCGCACCCGCCTCCGCGTCGTCCTCGGCGCCCGGCGGCACGGCCGCGACGGGCAGGCAGAAGCCGTCGTCGTCGAGCTCGTAGACGGCGGGGGCGGTCGCGCTGCACTGCCCGTGCCCGGCACAGGCCATCCGGTCCACCTCGACGCGCACCGCGCCCTCCTCTCCGCGGACGACCTCGTGAATCGGTCGATCCATGGATATAGTACTCATGTTACCGCCCCAGACCGAGGAGAACCGATGAGGGAGTGGACGGAACCCCCGCACATCGCGACGATGACCAAGGTCGCGGACTACCGGGAGATCGACGAGATCCTGCGGTCGAAGGACTTCCGCCAGGGCTCGCACACCGAGAGCCGTCCGCTGTTCGGGGGATCGCTGCTCCTGCTCGACGGCCCCGAGCACCGGGAGCGGCGCCGTCTCGAGAACCCGCTGTTCGACCGGGCCGCCCTGATGTCCTACGACCACGAGGCGCTGGGCCCGGTGATCGAGCAGGTGATCGACGAGTGCCGCGCGCTGGACGACGGCGACGGCCGCGTGCGCGTCGACCTGGTCCCGCTGGTGCGCACCATGCTGCACCGCATCTCCGCCGCTACCACCGGGATCGACGGCGTCGACACGCCCGCCCGGACCGAGCGCTTCCGCTTCTTCGTCGACCGCCTCGGCGCCGCGGCCACCGTCGAGTGGTCGACCGAGGACCACGACGAGGTGCTCGCCGAGGGCCTGCGCCTGCGCGCGGAGTTCGTCGAGGAGTTCTTCGGGCCGTCGGAGCAGCGGCGCAAGGACCTCGTCGTGGGGTTCCGGGCCGGGCGCGTCGACCGCGCGGACCTGCCGGTCGACCTGCTGACGCTGCTGCACCTGCACTGGGACGACGACTGGGACGACGAGCTGCCGCTGCGCGAGGCGACGCTGTTCCTCGTCGCCGCCACCCAGACGACGACGCACACGCTGCCGCACGCGCTGCTGCACCTGCTGGACTGGATGCGTGACCACCCCGGGGACCGGATCGGGGCGAGTGACCCCGCCTTCCTCCGCCGGGTCGTCGACGAGTCGCTGCGGCTGCACCAGCCGGCCCCGACGCTGCTGCGCTACGCCACGAGCGCGGTCACCCTCGCCTCCGGGCGCCACATCGCCGAGGGCGAGCGCGTGGCACTGCTGTTCACCCCGGCCAACCGCGATCCCGGGCTGTTCGGGGCCGACGCCGACGAGTTCGACCCGCACCGCACGACGCCGCCGGGGATCCGCCCGTGGGGGCTGACCTTCGGCAGCGGTCCCCACGTGTGCGTCGGGCGCCCGCTGGTGACCGGGCTCGCGAAGCGCGACGGCGAGCAGCCGACCGAGGGCACCATGCTGCGGATCCTGCGCGCGCTGCTGCGGACCGGCGTGGAGCTGGACCCGGACCG
The DNA here is from genome assembly GCF_019263585.2 of Pseudonocardia oceani. Taxonomy (GTDB): domain Bacteria; phylum Actinomycetota; class Actinomycetes; order Mycobacteriales; family Pseudonocardiaceae; genus Pseudonocardia; species Pseudonocardia oceani. The sequence continues at coordinate 5,058,766 of NZ_JADQDF010000001.1, read as the reverse complement.
CCCGCCCGTCCGGAACCCCTCGAGCACCCACGACAACTACTCGAGCATGCCGGTCGTGCTCACCGCGCTCCGGCGCTGAACCAGCTCCGCCGCCCGCCCTCGGGGGGCGGGCGGCGGAGCGGGTGTCAAGCCGGTTCGCGGGACTCCAGGATCCCCTGGGCCGCGGGCAGCCAGGACGCGACGCCGGCGAACGGCATCGCGGTGAGCGCGGCCTCCACCAGCTGCTCCTCGGTGGCGCCCGCGGTGCGGGCGCCCCGGGCGTGGATGGTCACGAACCGCGCCTGGTACTCCCCCGCGTTGACCGCGCAGAGCAGCAGCTCCATGTCGCGCGGGGGCAGCGGCGTCTCGGCGAGCGCCGCCTGCCGCATGAGGAAGTAGCCCTCCAACGCCGGGCCCGCCCGCTCGCCCAGCAGCTCGACGTAGTCCGGGACGAAGCCGAAGTAGCTCTCGAAGTAGGCGTAGGCCCCCGGCACGTCCGCGTCGCCGGGCGCGCCCGGCTCCCCCCCGGGCGGGCCGTAGGTCCGCTCGACCGCCTCGGCCAGCAGCCGGTGCGGCTCGACCCCGCGGGAGATCAGCAGCCCGACGACCGCGCCCTCGGCGTGTTCGCGCGGCAGCCCGGCGGCGGCGGCCGCGGCGACGTGGTGCCCGACGAGCTCGACGTCCCGCTTCACCGCGCAGACCGCGGCGGCGAACAGCAGCTTCGTGGCCCGGGGCAGGGCCCCGTCGGCGTCGAGCACGTCCCCGACCCGCGCGAGGCCCTCCACGAACTTCGCCGAGCGCCGCTCCAGGCCCGGCAGCCCGGACCCCTCGGGCAGCCACGCCGCCACCCGTCGACCGCCCGGTGTCACGACCTCGTCGACCTGCACTCCACCACGTCCTCTCGGCTCGCCCGGGGCCCCTCGGTCCCGGGACGTCGGTCACGGGCGCCGCCGGGTCAGCGGCCCTCCCAGCGCGGGGTGCGCTTCTCGGCGAACGCCCGCGCGCCCTCGCGGGCGTCCGCGGAGCGGCGCACCGGGTCCACCAGCGGCTCCTGCCGGGCGAACGCCTCGTCCTCGGACCACTGCGCGCTGCGCAGGACGACCTCCTTGGAGACCCGCACCGCCAGCGGCGCGTTCCGCGCGATCTCCGCGGCCAGCTCCAGCGCGGCCTCGCGGGCCGTGCCGTCGGGAACCACGCGGTTGACCAGGCCGAGCTCGGCGCACCGGGCCGCGGTCAGCGCCGTCCCGGTGAGCGCGGCCTCCATCGCGAGGTTGCGCGGTAGCCGCCGGGGCAGCCGGATCAGGCCGCCGCCCGACGCCGTGAGCCCGCGGCGCACCTCGGGCAGGCCGAACGTGGCGCCCGCCGCGGCGACCACGAGGTCGCAGGCGAGCACGATCTCGAACCCGCCACCCAGCGCGGCCCCCTCGACGGCCGCGATCACCGGCTTCATCGGCGGCCGGGCGACGATCCCGAAGCCCCCGCGGCCCTCGACCACCGGCCGCTCCCCGGTCTCGGCGAACGCCTTGAGGTCCATCCCGGCGGAGAACACGCTCCCGGTGCCGCACAGCACCGCGACCCGCAGCGCGGGGTCGGCGTCGAGCTCGTCGAGGGCGTCGCTGATCGCCTGCGCGGTCGGGAGGTCGATCGCGTTGCGCCGCGCGGGGCGGTCGATCGTCAGCACGGCGACGCCGTCCCGGTGCTCGACGCGCAGCCCGTGCCCGACGCCCGTCCGCCGGTCGGCCGTGCTGGTCATCGCGGGGCCATCCGGATGGCCCCGTCGAGCCGGATGGTCTCGCCGTTGATCATGGGGTTCTCGAGGACGTGCACGGCCAGCGCGCCGAACTCGTCGGGCACGCCGAGCCGCCTGGGGTGCGGCACCATCTCGCCGAGCGAGTCGCGCACCTCCTGGGGCAGCCGGCCCAGCAGCGGCGTGTCGAAGATGCCGGGCGCGATGGTGGCCACGCGGATGAGGTGGGTGGCGAGGTCCCGGGCGGCCACGAGGGTCATGCCCACGACGCCGGCCTTCGACGAGGCGTAGGGGATCTGGCCGATCTGGCCCTCCCACGCCGCCACCGACGCGGTGAGGACGACGGCCCCGCGCTCGCCGTCGACCGGCTCGGTGGTCGCGATCCGCGAGGCCGCCAGCCGCAGGACGTTGAACGACCCGATGAGGTTGAGCTGCACGATCGCGGCGTAGTCCTCCAGCGAGCCGGGGCTGCCGTCCTTGCGCAGCACGCGCATCGCGTGCCCGCGGCCCGCGCAGTGCACGACGGCCCGCAGCGGGCCCCGCTCCTGCGCGGCGTCGAGCGCCGGGACCACGCCGTCCTCGGTGGTGACGTCCCCGGCGACGAACGACGCCGCGCCCCCGAGCTCGGCGGCCGCCTCGGCGCCCCGCGACCCGGGCAGGTCGAGCAGGACGACGTGCGCACCGCCCTTCGCCAGCCGGTGCGCCGTCGCCAGGCCCAGCCCGGACGCGCCGCCGGTGACGACGGCCGAGATTCCTGCGATGTCCACGTGGTTCCTCCCGTGATGCGGAACGACGGCGTTCCGCGTGCGGCCGGCCGTCGGGTGTCGGAGAAGGGGTCAGAGCCGCTCGACGATCGTCGCGTTGGCCATGCCGCCCGCCTCGCACATGGTCTGCAGCCCGTAGCGCCCGCCCGTGCTCTCCAGCGAGGCGAGCATCGTCGTCATCAGGCGGGCCCCGGACGCCCCCAGCGGGTGCCCGAGGGCGATCGCCCCGCCGCGCGGGTTGAGCCGGGCGGGGTCGGCGTCGAGCTCGGCCTGCCAGGCGAGCGGGACGGAGGCGAACGCCTCGTTGACCTCGTAGTGGTCGATCTCGTCGAGCCGCAGCCCGCTGCGCGCGAGCACCCTGCGGGTGGCCGGGATGGGCGCGGTGAGCATGAGCAGCGGGTCGTCGCCCACCACCGAGAACCCGGCGAACCGGGCGCGCGGGCGCAGGCCCAGCCGCTCCGCGGCGGCGGGCGAGGCCAGCAGGAGCGCCGCCGCGCCGTCGGTGATCTGCGAGGAGTTGCCCGCGGTGACCGACCAGGAGATCTGCGGGAACCGCCGGGCCGCGTCGTCGTCGGCGAACGCGGGCGAGAGCCCGCCGAGCCGCTCGGCGCTGGTGCCGCGGCGGATCGTCTCGTCCGCGTCGACGACCGCGCCGTCGGGCGTGGTGATCGGCACGAGCTCCCCGGCGGACCGACCGGTGTCGGCGACCTCGGCCGCGAGCGCGTGCGAGCGCGCGGCGTACTCGTCCTGCTGCTCGCGCGTGAGCTTCCAGCGGGCGGCCACCAGCTCGGCGGAGACGCCCTGCGACACCAGGCCGGGCTCGTAGCGCCGCCGGACGCCGGGGCCGTGGGGGTCGGCACCCAGACGGGCCGAGCCCATCGGGACGCGGCTCATCGACTCGACCCCGCACACGACGACCAGGTCGTAGGCGCCGGACATGATCCCCTGGGCGCCGAAGTGCACGGCCTGCTGGCTCGACCCGCACTTGCGCTCGACGGTCACCGCCGGCACGTGCTCGGGCAGACCCGCGGCCAGCCACGCCATCCGTCCGACGCCGCCCGCCTGCTCCCCCGCCTGGCTCACGCAGCCGGTGATGACGTCGTCGACCGCACCGGGGTCGACACCGGTGCGCTCCAGCAGCGCCGACACGGTCTGCGCCAGCAGCTCGACCGCGTGCACCGAGGAGAGCGCACCGCCCGCCCGGCCCCGGCCCATCGGCGACCGGACCGCATCGATGATCAGCGCGTCGTCCACGTCCACTCCCCGGATCCCTGGTGCGGTGCCCGTCCGCTTCCCGCCTTCAAGGATTATTATATACATGAATGACGAGCGCCACCGTCTCTTGTGGCGCCCCTGCGAGGAACGGAGTCCCGATGCCCCCCACCGACGGCGACCTGGCGCGGCGGATCGCGCTGCTGGAGGACCGAGCCGAGCTCCACGAGCTCGTGGCCGTGTACGGCCGGCTCATCGACGACCGCGACGTCGAGGGCATCGGGGCGATCTACACGGCCGACGCGGTGTTCGACAGCACGGCCGGGCCGGTCTCGGGGCGCGACGCCGTGCTCGACTACTACCGGGGCCAGCTCGACCGCTACGGGATGACCTACCACTACCCGCACAGCCACACGGTCGAGTTCACCGGGCCCGACACCGCCACCGGCGTCGTGTCCGCGCACGCCGAGCTGGCCATCGGTGACACCCCGTTCGTCGTGGCGCTGCGCTACCTCGACTCCTACCGCCGCGAGGACGGCCGGTGGAAGTTCCACGAGCGCCGCGCCCAGCAGCTCTACGCCGCGCCGCTGAGCGAGCTGTCCACCGTCCTGCAGACCACGCTGCGCAAGCGGTGGCCCGGCACCGAGCCCGCCCCGGCCGACCTGCCCGAGCCGCTGCCGAGCTGGCAGGCCTACGCGGCGTCGCGGGGCTCCGCCGGCTGACACCCGCCGCTGACCTCCGCCCGTCAGAGGACGACGTGCACCGCGGCGAGCAGGTGCTCGGTGCCGCGGACCACCCCGGCCAGCGTCCGGCGGTCGCGCTCCGCGGCCGCCGAGCGCAGGTGCGCCACGGCCGCGCCGGCGTCGTCGAACCAGAGCGACTCCACGGCGTCGAACGCGTCGCCGGAGGCGTCCGGGACCCGGGCGAACGCCTCGCGGCCGACCGCGTCGCCACCCCGGCCGGGAGCGGTCAGCACGGCCGCCAGGTCGTCGGGCCCGCACCGGGGCGCGGCCCGCAGGAACGCCAGCAACCGCACGCCGACCGGGTCCGTGCGGCCCTCGGCCACCACGCGCTCGGTCATCAGGTGCCCGCCGACGGAGCGGTCGACGAACCGCCGCTCGTCGGCGCGCCCGCCGGCCAGGTAGGTCGGGTGGGCGAAGACCGCGTCGAAGGTCGCCGCGTCGGGCGCGTCCAGCTGCGAGCAGGCATCGAAGCCGGGCCACGGCAGCGGCGCGGCGAGGGCGTGGTTCTGCCAGTACCGCACCAGGCCGGGAAGACCGCCGATGATCGGGCCGTGGCGCTGCCTCCAGTGCTCCTGGAACCGCTCGACCGTCCAGCCCTCGCGGCGCGGCGCGAGGCCGAAGCGCGTGATCACCGGCCGGGGTCCGGCATCACGGCGGGCGGGAGCTGGACCAGCTCGCCCCGCACCCCGTCCGGGTCCTGCACGTACACGACCCGCCCGCCCCGCATCGGCCCGGCGGGCGGGGCGACCACGTGCGGCGACACCGTCCGGACCCCCCGCGCCACCAGCGCGGCGTGCACCGCGTCGAGGTCCTGCACCACGTAGCAGGTGTGCGCGGTGCCGGGGTTGGCGGTGGCGGTGTCGACCGCCCGCCGCTCGACACCGCGGTACTCCGTCAGCTCGAGCAGCACCGCGGACGACGGGGGCCGCAGGTGCGCCACGTCCACGACGGCGCCGGGGTGGCCCGTGATCGCGCCGACGGAGGGGTCGTCGCGGGTGGTGCGCAGGACCTCCTCGAAGCCGAGGAGGTCACGGTAGAACGCCAGCGACCGCTCCAGGTCGGCCACCTGGACCCCGACGTGGTGCATGCCGACGATCGGCACCGCGCCGCCCGCCACCCGATTCTCCGCCATATCATCATCATAGTTCGACGCAGGCTGGTGCGGGCCTGCCAGCTCACGTTGTCGTCGGCGCCGGATCGGTGCCAGGCTCGCGGCGTACCGGAGGCGGGAGGTCGTGGGCGTGGACGCGGACGTGATCGTGGTGGGGGCCGGGCTGGCCGGGCTGGTGGCGGCCGCCGAGCTGGCCGACGCGGGCCGGCGGGTGCTGCTGCTGGACCAGGAGGGCGAGCAGAACCTGGGTGGGCAGGCGTTCTGGTCGCTGGGCGGGCTGTTCCTCGTCGACTCCCCGGAGCAGCGGCGGCTGGGGATCAGGGACTCCGCCGAGCTGGCGATGCAGGACTGGCTCGGCACCGCGACCTTCGACCGCGGCGTCGACGACCCGGCGGGCGAGGACCACTGGGGCCGCCGGTGGGCGAGCGCGTACGTCGAGTTCGCCGCCGGGGAGAAGCGGTCCTGGCTGCACGCGCAGGGGATGCGCTGGATCCCGCTGGTCGGCTGGGCGGAGCGGGGCGGGCACCTCGCCGACGGCCACGGCAACTCCGTGCCCCGCTTCCACACCACGTGGGGCACCGGGCCCGGCGTGATGGCGCCGTTCGAGCGCCGCGTCCGCGAGGCCGCGGCGGCCGGGCGCGTCGGGTTCCGGTTCCGCCACCGCGTCGACGCGCTGCTCACCACCGGCGGCGCGGTCGACGGCGTCGGCGGGGCGGTGCTGGAGCCGACGTCGGTGGCGCGCGGGGAGCGCAGCTCGCGCACCGAGGTCTCCGCGTTCGAGCTGCGGGCCCCGGTCGTGCTCGTCACCTCCGGCGGGATCGGCGCCGACCACGACCTGGTGCGCGCGAACTGGCCCGCCCGGCTGGGGACGCCGCCGGAGCGGATGATCTCCGGGGTGCCCGAGCACGTCGACGGGCGCATGCTCGCGATCACCGAGGAGGCCGGCGGGCGGGTCGTCAACCGCGACCGCATGTGGCACTACACCGAGGGCATCGCCAACTGGGACCCGGTCTGGGCCCGGCACGGCATCCGGATCCTGCCCGGGCCGTCGTCGCTGTGGTTCGACGCCCGCGGCCGCCGGTTCGGCGCCCCGAACTTCCCCGGGTTCGACACCCTCGGCACGCTCGCCGCGATCACCGCCACCGGCTACGACCACTCCTGGTTCGTGCTCGACCAGAAGATCATCGAGAAGGAGTTCGCGCTGTCGGGGTCGGAGCAGAACCCCGACCTGACCGGCAGGGACGTCAGGCTCACGCTGAGCCGGGTGCGGCCGGGGGCGGCCGCGCCGGTGGAGGCGTTCAAGCGCCACGGCGCCGACTTCGTGGTGGCCGACACCCTGCCCGAGCTCGTCACCGGGATGAACGCGCTCACCGACGAGCCGCTGCTCGACCTCGCCGACCTCGAGCGCCAGATCGTGGCCCGCGACCGCGAGATGGACAACCCGTTCACCAAGGACCTGCAGGTCATGGCGATCCACAACTCGCGGCGCTCGCTCACCGAGCGCCTGGCCCGCACCGCCGCGCCGCACAAGATCCTCGACCCGAAGGCCGGGCCGCTGATCGCGGTGCGCCTGAACATCCTCACCCGCAAGACCCTCGGCGGGCTGCAGACCGACCTGTCCGGGCGGGTCCTGTCGGCCGACGGCACGCCGGTCCCCGGCCTGTACGCGGCCGGGGAGGTCGCCGGGTTCGGCGGCGGCGGCGTGCACGGCTACCGCTCGCTGGAGGGCACCTTCCTCGGCGGCTGCCTCTTCTCCGGGCGCCAGGCCGGGCGGGCGATCGCCGCGACCACCGCGTCCTGACCGTCGCACCGGACCCGCGCCAGAACCCGCGCCGCGCGCGCCGACGTGGTCGACTGGACGCCGCGGAACCCCGCGTCCCCGGAGATCGATCGGAGCAGATCGTGTCGGACAACACCTACCGCGTCATCGAGATCGTCGGCACCTCGTCGAACGACGTCAGCGAGGCGATCCGGAACGGCATCGCCCGCGCCGCGTCGACGCTCGACGAGCTCGACTGGTTCGAGGTCACCCAGACCCGCGGCCACATCGAGAACGGCGAGGTGGCCCACTTCCAGGTCTACCTGAAGGTGGGCTTCAAGCTCCGCCAGTAGCCGCTACCCGGCCGCGGCGATCACTTCTCGGCCCTGGCCTTCGGCTTCTTCTTCGCCGGGGCCTTCTTCGCCGCGGCCTTCTTCGCCGCGGCCTTCTTCGCCGCGGCCTTCTTCGGCTTCACCGGCTCCTCGGCGTCGGCCAGCTCCAGCTCGGCGGTGGCCTGCACGAGCGCGAGCAGGTCGGGGTCGAGGCCGGGCCCGAACTCCTCGGGCCGCTCGGCCGCGATGTCCATCGGGAAGCCCTCGGGCATGACCTCCGTCGTCAGCCGCCCGCCGCCGATGCTGGCCGGCGCCTCACCGCGGTAGATCTTCCCGGCCTCGGACAGGTCGTCGGCGCTGAAGGTGAACTGCTTGAGGTGCAGGCCCTGGTCGAGCAGCTTCTTGACCTCCGGGAACCGCTCGGCGTTGGTCTTCGGGATCGGCAGGGTCTTCCCCCAGTCGATCCCGAGCGACTCCAGCGCCTTCGCGTAGGCGTTCTCGTGGGCCTGGTCGCGGACGATCAGGTAGGAGATCGTGGCGCGGGCGGTCTTGTTGTCGGTCATCTCGTAGAGCCGGCACTTCTGCAGGCGCCCGGTCGACTCGAGCATCAGGTTGTAGAGCAGGTCGAGCACGAGGTTGCCGCTGTTGTAGACGTAGGAGCCCGACCACGGGTTGCCGGCCGCGTCGACGGGCAGGGCGCCCTGCGCCCCCACCAGGTAGTGGTGGATGTTGCCCGCGCCGAGCGCCATCGCCAAAGGGGTGGCGCCGTCGGCGCCGGGGACGTCGAGCGGCTCGGTCGGGTCGCCGCCGTAGCCGGGGGCGCCGTCGGTGAGCCGCGCGATGGTGGTGGCGATCAGCTCGACGTGGCCGATCTCCTCGGTGCCCACCCCGTAGAGCAGGTCGCGGTACGGCTTGCCCGTCGCCCCGCGGAAGTTGAAGGCCTGGAACAGGTACTGCATCATCGTGCGCATCTCGCCGAACTGGCCGCCCAGACCCTCCTGCAGCGCGTTCGCCGCGGCGGGGTCGGGCTCGTCGGGGACGATCTCGTTGATCATGCGTTGCACGTGCAGGAACATGCGGACCTCGTCGTCTCGGTGGGGGTCGTCTCGGTGGGGGGTCGTCCGGTGGGGGCGCGCGGTTGCGCCGTGTCCGCCCGGTAACCCGAAACGGTCGCGCGCCACACATGGACGATCGTGGGGCTCGCCCGCGGCGGCTCCGTGACCGAGACTCCCTCCGTGGAACCGACACTCGCCGCCCTCGCCGTCCTCCTGCACCGCGCCCGCAGCGAGCGCACGCTGCTCGACGGGACGCGGGAGGCGACGGGCCTGTCCCTCGACGAGGCCTACGCCGTCCAGGACCGGCTGACGGCGCTGCGGCTCGGCGAGGGCCGCCGCCCCGTCGGGTGGAAGCTGGGCTACACCTCGGCGGTGATGCGGGAGCAGATGGGCGTGGACGCCCCGAACCACGGCGCGCTGCTGGACGACATGCTCCGGGACGGGACGACGCCGGACGGCGCCGAGGCCGCCGGCCACCTGCACCCGCGCGTCGAGCCGGAGATCGGGATCGTCCTCGCCCACGACCTGGCGGGCACCGACCTCGGGGTCGCCGACGTCGCCGCGGCCGTCGCGGAGGTGCGGGCCTGCCTGGAGGTCGTCGACTCGATCTGGCTCGACTACCGCTTCACCGCCGCGCAGAACACCGCCGACGGCTCGTCGGCGTCCGGCGTCGTGGTCGGCCCCGTGCTCGACGTCGATCCCGCGGAGTGCCACGCGATCCCCGTGGAGCTCGTCGGGGACGACGGCGCCGTCCTCGCCACCGCGACGTCCGCCGCCGCCGGCGGGCACCCCCTGCTCGGCGTGGCCTGGCTGGCCGGTGAGCTCGCCGCGCGCGGGCGGGGTCTGCGCGCGGGCGAGCTGGTCATCACCGGCGGGCTCACCGCCGCGGTGCCGCTGCGGGCCGGGCACGCGCTGTCGGCGCGGTTCGGCGCCGGGACCGCGGTGGCGGTGCGGCGGCCCGCCGGCGAGACCGACGCCGGGTGCGCACCGCCGCCGTGAGCCCCGGCGCCGCCGGGTCTCGCGCCTACCGCCCCACCCCCGCCGCCTCGTCCCGGAAGCCGCGGGCCACCGGCTCCAGCGCCTCGAAGGCGCCGGGCGGGGTGCCCGGGAGGGCGCGCCCGGCGTCCCGGACCCGGCCGAGGATCGCGTCCGCGGCGGTGTCGGCCTCGGCGGTGAGCCGGGGCAGGTCGACGCCGGTGAGCACGCCGTCGCGCTTGACGACCCGGCCGTCGACCAGCACGGTCCGGACGTCGGCGGCGGTGGTCTGGAAGACCAGCGTGGCGTAGGGGTCGATCCGGGGGTGCTGCTCGACCGCTCCCCCGCCGACGAGCTGCAGGTCGGCGCGCTTGCCCGGCGTCAGGGAGCCGATCCGGTTGCCCAGCCCGAGGGCGTCGGCGCCGTTCACCGTCGTCCAGGCCAGCGCCTCCTTCGCGGTGGTGGTGACCGCCTCGGGCATCGCGCCCGCGAGGTTCGTCGCCTCGGTGGCCTCCCAGCGCGTGAGCCCGAGCCCGAACCGCATCTCGTGCCAGAGGTCGCCGGAGTTGAGCGAGATGACGTCGGCGGACAGGGTCGGGGCGATGCCGTGCCGGTGGCAGCGCGCGAACACCGGCCGCCCCATGCCCATGTTGAGCTCGGTCTCCACCGAGATCGAGACCTTGCCGCCGCTGCGGGCGACCGCCTCCCACTCGGCGTCGTCGAGGGTGTTGCAGTGCACGTGGACGATGTCGGGCCCGAGCAGGCCGTGGGCGTCGAGCTCGCCGATGCCGCCGGTCAGCACGCTGCCCCACACGCACCCGGTGTGGTTGACGACCAGCGCGCGGCGCTCGCGGGCCGCGGCCAGCTCCGCGACCGTGCGGTCCCACGGCAGCCCGTACAACTCCGAGAGCGAGACGCCCAGGGTCAGCAGGCCGTCGGAGGCGAAGTGGGTGTCGGCGATGCGGTGGAAGTCCGCGAGCCGCGCGGCGTGCTCGCCGAACCGGCTGGCCTCGGGCGAGCTCTCGAAGAACCCGTAGCAGAAGGCCGCGCGGATCCCGGCGTCGCGCAGGCCCAGGACGGCGCCGTCGCCGTGGTCGGGGGTGTTGTTGCAGTGGGAGAAGTCGAGCAGCGTCGTCACCCCGGCGTTGAGCGCGTCGAGGGCGCCGAGCCGGTTGCCCAGGCGCACGTCGTCGGCGGTGTAGGCCGGGGAGATCGCGAGCCGGATGCCGAAGTAGTAGTCGCCCAGCGTCCAGTCGCCGCAGATGCCGCGGACGAGCGACTGCCAGGTGTGGCGGTGGGTGTCGACGAGGCCGGGCAGCACGAGGTGGCCGGTCGCGTCGATCACCTCCGCGTCGGTGACGGGCAGCGACGGGGCCACGGCGGCGATCACCCCGTCCTCGACGAGGACGTCGCCGGTGGGGAGGTCGCCGAGGGCGGGGTCCATCGTCAGGACGTGGCCGCCCCGGATGAGGGTGCGTGTCATGGCGCCAGCGTGGCGACGCCGACGGCGGGGTGCATGTGCCGAAGAGGTTGCGATCGCGGGGGCCCGGGCGACGTAGCATCGCCCGGGCCCGGCAGGCGCGCGCGAGGTGGTGGGACATGGACGTCCGTTCGCTCCGGTACGCGGTGACGCTCGCCGACACGCTCCACTTCGGACGCGCGGCGCAGGTGCACTACATCGCCGCCCAGCCCTTCGGCCGCCGCATCCAGGCCCTGGAGCGCGAGGTCGGCGAACCGCTGTTCGCCCGCACCAGCCGCCGGGTCGCGCTCACCCCGGCCGGCGAGCGCTTCCTCCCCCGCGCCCGGCAGGTCCTGGCCCGGCTCGACGCGTTGCTGGAGCAGGCCGGCGGCCGCCACGACGACCCGGGCGTCCTGCGGATCGGGGTGCTCGGCTTCGGGCTCGCCGACCTGTGGCCGCGCGTGCGCGAGCTGGTCGCGGAGCGGCTCCCGGAGCTGGTCGTGACCACGGTCGAGCTCGACTGGGAGGGCCAGTACGACGCCGTGCGCAGCGGCGAGGTCGACCTCGCGCTCACCCACGACGTCGGCGGGGCCGACGACCTGGTGCTCGACCGCGTGCTGCACATGGACCGCTACGCCGTGGTGCCGGTGGCGTCCGACCTCGCCGCGGCCGAGCGGCTCACCGCGGCCGACGTCGACGGGCGGCGCTGGATCTGCCCGGTCGGCGACGCGCCCGGGCTGTCGGAGTGGGGCGACCGGCGCGGTCGCCGCGACAGCGTCGACGTCCGCTCGCCGTCCGGCGTCCCGACCGCCGTGGCCACCAGCGGCCGGCTGGGCCTGCACGGCGAGCCCGCGCGCCGGTTCTTCCCGCACCCCGCCGTGCGGTACGTGCCGATGGAGGGACCGGGCGCCTCGGTGTCGGTCGCGAGCCGCCGGGGCGACGGGCGCGAGGCCGTCGCGGTGTTCCGGGCCGCGGCGCGCGCGGCCGCCGCGGTCGACCTGCCCGACCGGAACCGATCCGGGCCATGATCGGCGGCGCCGCCCGGGGCAGGCTGGGGGGCAGGCCGGGGCGGCCGACGACGAAGGGGGGCGCGATGCGCTGGAGCAGCTACGCCGAGGAGGACGGGACCGTCCGCGCGGCGGTCTGGCGGGAGGACCGCCTGCACCCGGTGCCGGCCGGCACGGGGCTGGTCGACCTGCTGGGTGACGACGGCGCGCGGCTGCGCGCCGCCGCCGACGCCGCGCTCGCGGGCCCGTCCGTCGACCCGGCGTCGGTGACGCTGCTGCCGCCGGTGCCCCGTCCGCCCTCGGTCCGGGACTTCATGGCGTTCGAGGAGCACGTCGTCACCGCGAGCGCCGCGATCGGCCTGACGGTGGACCCGCTGTGGTACCGGCAGCCGGTCTTCTACTTCACCAACCCCGCGGCGCTGCTCGGCCCGCACGAGCCGGTCGCGATCTCGCCCGGCAGCGCGGCCTTCGACTACGAGCTGGAGGTGGCGGCCGTCATCGGGCGGGAGGGCTCCGACCTGACCCCCGAGGAGGCGGTGGACCACATCGCGGGCTACCTGGTGCTGTGCGACTGGAGCGCCCGGGACCTGCAGGCCGAGGAGATGAAGCTCAACCTCGGCCCGGCGAAGGGCAAGGACTCGGCGACGAGCTGCGGGCCGTGGATGCTCACCCCCGACGAGCTGCCCGTGGCCGCCGCGATGACGGCGTCGGTCAACGGGCGGCCCTGCAGCGCCGGCCGGCTCGACGCGCTGCACTGGAGCTTCGGGGAGATGGTCGCCTACGCCTCGCGCGGCACCCGGGTCGTGCCCGGCGACCTGATCGGCAGCGGGACCGTCGGCACCGGCTGCATCCTCGAGCTCTCCCGCGTGCACGGCGCCGAGGCCTACCCCTGGCTGCGGCCGGGCGACCGCGTCCACCTGGAGGTCGAGGGCCTGGGCGCCGTCGACGCCCCGGTCGTCGCGGGGGCCGCCGTGCGCCCGCTCCGGGAGGAGCTCGCGTGAGCGCGCACAGCCACGACATCACCGTCCCCGGACCGCCCCGGCTCGAGGAGGTGTCGGACGGGATCTTCGCCTACGTCCAGCCGGACGGGACGTGGTGGATCAACAACACCGGCTTCGCCGTGGGCCCGCAGGGGGTGGTCGCGGTCGACTCCTGCTCGACCGAGCGCCGCACCCGCGCCTTCGTCGACGCCATCACCTCGGTCACCACCGCGCCGGTCCGGACGCTGGTGAACACCCACCACCACGGCGACCACACCTTCGGCAACGCGCTGTTCGGCACCGCGACGATCGTCGCCCACGAGCGCGCCCGCGAGGAGATGATCGCGTTCGGCCCGCCCCGCGAGCTGCCGTTCTGGGAGAACCCGGACTGGGGTTCGCTGCCCCTGGACCCGCCGTTCCTCACCTTCACCGAGGGCGTCTCCCTGCACGTCGGCGACCTGCGCGCCGAGGTGCGCCACGTCGGCACCGCCGCGCACACCACCAACGACTCGCTGGTGTGGTTCCCCGAGCGGTCGACCCTGTTCTGCGGCGACCTCGTCTTCCACGGCGGGACGCCGTTCCTGCTCATGGGCTCGGTGGCCGGGGCGGTCGAGGTGCTGGAGGAGGTGGTCGCGCCGCTGGGCGCGACGACCACCGTGCCCGGCCACGGCCCGGTGTTCCACGACCGCGCCCCGCTCGACGCCACCCTGGACTACCTGCGCTTCGTCCTGGACCTCGCCGCGCGCGGCCGGGCCGCCGGGGTCACGCCGCTGCAGGCCGCCCGCGACACGGACCTGGGCGCCTTCGCCGACTGGCCCGACGCGGAGCGGATCGTCGGCAACCTGCACCGCGCCTACGCCGAGCTCGGCGGGCTGGAGCGCGGCGCGCCCGTCGACGTCATGGCGGCGCTGGGCGACATGGTCGCCTACAACGGCGGGCGGGCGCTCACCTGCCTGGCCTGACGCGGCGCGCCGCGGCGGGCGCGCCTCACGAGCCGGCGCGCGCCGCCAGCAGGTCGGCGTGGTGCGCGGCCGCGACGTCGGGGTGCGCCCGCAGGCGCGCCTTGAGCAGGTTCTCCCCGAACGTGCCGGAGATGACGTTGTCGGGGTCGCGGGTGACCCCGGCGGCCTGCGCCGCGAGCTCGGGCGGCAGCGCGACCCGCGGCACGGACGAGTCGAGCGCGGGGTTGAAGAAGAACGGGATGGACAGGCGGGTCTCCCCCGGCGGCGGCGACACGACGCGGTGCACGGTGGCCCGCAGGTAGCCGTCGGTGGCGAACTCCAGCAGCTCCCCGATGTTGACGACGAACGCCCCCGGCAGCGCGGGCGCCTCGATCCAGCCGTCGGCCGTGCCGATCTGCAGGCCGCCCTTGCCCGGCTCGACCAGCAGCAGCGTCATCACGCCGGGGTCCTTGTGCGCGCCGACTCCCTGACCGCGGTCCTCGCGCCCGGGGTAGCGCACCAGCTTGATCAGCGTCGACGGGCGGTCGCCGAAGGCGCTGTCGAACAGCTCCGGCTCCCCGCCCAGCGCGACGGCCCAGCTCTGCACGAGCCGGCGCGCGACCGCGGTGCAGCGCCGCTCCCAGTCGGTGAACACCTCGCGCAGGCCCGGCTGCGCCTCGGGCCACAGGTTGGGCCCCTCCAGGCGCATGTACTCGGGCGCCGAGGGGTCGTCGCAGGCGGCGCGCTCGGCGCCGATGTCGATCTGCTCGCGCCAGTCGACCCGGCCCTGCGTGAGCTCGCCGCCGGTGCGGGTGTAGCCCCGGAACTGCGGGCTGCGCAGCATCTCGACGCGGCGCTTGTCCTCGTCGGGCAGCGCGAAGAACCGCTCGGCCTCGGCGAACGCGCGCGCCGTGACGTCGTCGCCGATCCCGTGGCCGACCAGGTAGAAGAACCCGACCTCGTGCGTGGCCGTGCGCAGGGCGGCGCGGAACTCCGCCGCGCCCGCCCCGCCCCGGTCGAGCAGGGCCATGTCGAGGACCGGGAGGCTCGTCGTCGTCATGCTCGACCCCTTCTCGGTGCGCCGCCCGCTCGGCCGCGGGAGGACGTCCCGAGGCTAACCGCCCGGGCTGACGATCCGGGCCGCGGAGGGCCAGGATCAGCACCGGACCGCACGAGCCCCCTGCCACCGAGGAGACCGCATGAGCACGCTCGTCGTCGGAGTACCGAGCGAGATCAAGGACAACGAGAACCGGGTCGCGATGACCCCCGACGGCGTCGTGGAGCTGGTGCACGCCGGCCACCGGGTCGTGGTGCAGGCGGGGGCGGGCGCGGGATCCCGGTTCACCGACGACGAGTACACCGCGGCGGGCGCCGAGCTCCTGGCCGACGCCGACGCGGTGTTCGCCGCGGCCGACCTCGTCGTCAAGGTGAAGGAGCCGGTGCCCGCGGAGTACCACCGCTTCCGCGAGGGCCAGCAGCTGTTCACCTACCTGCACCTCGCCGCCGACCGCGGACTCACCGAGTTCCTGCTCGAGCGTCGCATCGGCTCCATCGCCTACGAGACGGTGCAGACCGGCGACGGGAAGCTGCCGCTGCTGACCCCGATGAGCGAGGTCGCCGGCCGGATGGCCGTGCAGGCCGCGGCGCACCACCTGGAGAGCCCCAGCGGCGGGTCGGGGATCCTGCTCGGCGGCGTGCCGGGCACCCCCGCGGGGAAGGTCCTCATCATCGGCGGCGGTGTGTCGGGCACCGAGGCGGCGAAGATCGCGCTGGGGATGCGGGCGATGGTCCGGGTGCTCGACACCAACCCGAACCGGCTCGCCTACCTGTCCGACATCTTCGGCGGCCGGCTCGACCTCATCACGCCCAACCGCGCCCGCACCGCGGCCTACGTCGCCGAGGCCGACGTCGTCATCGGGGCGGTGCTGGTGCCCGGCGCGAAGGCGCCCACGCTGGTCAGCCGGGAGATGATCGCGGCGATGCGGCCCGGCAGCGTGGTCGTCGACATCGCCATCGACCAGGGCGGCTGCTTCGAGACCAGCCGCCCCACGACGCACTCCGACCCCACCTACGTCGAGGAGGGCGTCACGCACTACTGCGTGGCCAACATCCCCGGCGCGGTCGCCCGCACCTCGACCCTGGCCCTGACCTCCGCCACGCTGCCCTACCTGGTGAAGGTCGCGCACCACGGCGTCGTCGGGGCGGCGGGGGCCGACCCCGCCCTGCGGCTGGGGCTGAGCACGCTCGACGGGAAGCTGACGAACGAGCCGGTCGCCGAGGCCCACGGCCTGCCTTTCACCGACGCCGCGGAGCTGCTCACGGCGCACCCGTGACGCGGGCCCGGGTGGCGCCCCACCGGTCGAGGTGGACGACCTGCTCGACCGGCAGCCGCACGGGCTGGGCCCACCGCCCCCGGGCCGGGTAGCCCATCGGCACGAGCGCCATCGTCAGCGCGTCGGCGGGCAGACCGAGCAGCTCCCGCAGCTCGTCGTCGTGGCCGCCGTACAGCGTCGTGAGCGAGGTGCCGATGCCGTGCGCGCGGGCGGCCAGGCACAGGTGCTGCACGGCTCCGTAGATCGACGAGCCCAGCCGCGGGTTGGTCGAGCCGGCGGCGTCGCGCAGCACCGGGAAGACCCACACCGGCGCGTCCTCGAGGTGGTGGGCCAGGTGCTCGGCGCCCCGGAACCCGGCGGGTGTGAGGCCGCCCGCGCCGGGCCCCGCGCCGAGGATCTGCTCGCGCCGGCTGCCGTAGACGCGCTCCCAGTTCTCCCGGTACCAGCCCGCGACGGTCCGCTTGACGCCCCGATCCGTCACCACGACCCAGCCCCAGCCCTGCTGGTTGCCGCCCGACGGGCCGCGGACCGCGGCGTCGAGGACGGCCCACAGCACGTCGTCGGGGATCGGGTCGGGCGCGAGGTAGCGCCGCGAGGGCGTGCTGTGCAGCGCGTCGAGCGCGGAGAGCGGCTCCGGTGCCACGGTGGTCCTCCTGGGTGCGGACGGGTCAGGTGAGCGGGGTGGCCGCGGGCGGCGACAGCGCCACGTCGGCCTCGGGCCCGGCCGGGGCCGGGACCCTGCGGGGCAGGACGACGGCGGCGAGCACCGCGCCCAGCAGGGCCACGGCGGACGCGACCAGCAGCGCGAACCGCTGGCCCGCCAGCGTCGCCGCGACGGCGTCCCCGGCCGGCCCGAACGCGGTGCCGAGCTGCGCCAGCAGCGCGACCAGGGCGATCGCCAGCGCACTGCCCACGGCCTGGGTGCTGTTGAGCGCCCCCGCGCCGACGCCGTGGCGCCGCCGGGGGATGCCCGACATCGCCGTGACGGTGCACGCGACGCCCGCCGCGCCGGTGCCCAGCCCGAGCAGCAGGAACGCCGGCAGCAGGCCCGTCAGGTACGTCGCCCCGGGCCGCAGCGACAGCGCAAGCAGCGTCCCGCCGGCCGCGACCGAGGTCAGCGCGAGCGGCACGAGCAGCCGCGGCCCGACCCGGTGCAGGTTCCGGGACACGATCTGCGCGACCACGGCGATGAGCGCGGCCCACGGCACGAAGGCGAGCCCGGCCTGCAGCGCCGACCAGCCCAGCGTGTCCTGCATGTAGAGCGAGCTCGTGAAGTACGAGCCGATCGAGGTCCCCGCGGTGATGAGGACGAACAGGAACGCGGTCGCGGTGCGGGTGCGGAACAGCGACAGGGGCAGCAGCGGGTCGTCCGCGCGCGCCTGCAGCAGGGCGAACAGCCCGCCGAGCACGACGGCCACCGCCACCAGCGCGGCGCCGAGCGGCACGGCCCCGGACTGGACCTGGGTGAGCCCGAGGATCAGCGCGGCCACCGCGCCCGTCGCCAGCAGGCCGTCGGGCAGGGCCAGGCGCTGCCCCCGCACCCGCGGGACGGCGGGCACCAGGGAGAACGCGGCGACGAAGGCCAGGACGCACACCGGCACGTTGACGAGGAAGATCCACCGCCAGCCGCCGACCGAGGTCAGCAGGCCGCCGATGACGTTGCCCAGCGTCGCTCCGATCGCGCCGACCGCGGCCCACATCCCCAGGGCGCGGCTGCGCTCGCGGGGCGTCACGAACACGGTGGTGAGCAGCGACATCGCCGCGGGCGAGGCCATCGCGGCGCCGGTGCCGGCGAGCACCCGCGCCGCGATGAGCAGGCCCGCCGAGGTGGCCACCGCGCAGAGCAGGGAGCCCACCGCGAACACGGCGAGCCCCACGAGGAACAGCCGCCTGCGGCCCAGCACGTCCGCGGCGCGGCCGCCCAGGAGCAGCAGGCAGCCGAACGTCAGCATGAAGGCCGTCAGCACCCCCTGCGCCTGGCCCGGGGTGAGCGCGAGCTCGGCCCCGATCGCCGGGAGCGAGACGGTGACGACGGTGCCGCCGACCAGCAGCACGAACTGCGTGCTGCAGACCAGCGCGAGGAACAGGCCCGTGCCGCGGACGGCGGGCGGGGCCGGGTCGGCGGCGTTCACCGACGCGGGAACGGGGACGGGTGCGGGCACCGCTCAGCCGGCCAGCGCGTCGGTGACGAGGACCGCCCGGCCCATGCCGAGGTCGTGCAGGACGTGAGCGAGCTCCGCGCGGCGCCGCGCGAGGACCTCCGACACGCACACGAGCACCAGGCCGTGATGGTCGGCGAACCGCTCCAGCGCGTCCGGGCCCCTCGGCTCGCCGTGCTCGTCGACGACGGTGGCCAGCGCGGCGACCGGGGACAGGCCCGCGGCCCGGCACAGGTCCACCGCGGCCTCCTCGACGCGCGGGCGCGACAGCACGCCGCCGTCGCGGACCCGCACGGGCAGCACGTGCCCGGGCAGGGTGAGGTCCTGCGCACGGGTCGCCGGGTCGGCGAGCGCGCGGACCGTGGCGGCGCGGTCGTGCGCCGAGATGCCGGTGGTGACGCCGGCGCGCAGGTCCACCGACACCGCGAACGCCGGGCGCCCGGGGTCGGGGCGCCCGCCCGCCTGCGCCGGGATGCGCAGCAGGTCGAGCCGCTCGGCGGTGACCGCGACGACGACGACGCCGCTGGTCTCCCGGACGAGCAGCGCCATCGTGGTGGCGTCGACGTCCGCGCCGGGCACGACGAGCGCACCGGTCACGGGCGCGTCGGGCGCCAGGTCGTCGACCAGCACGACCGGGCGCGCCGCGGCGAGCGCGGCCGCGGCGGCGTCGGGCCCGCCGCTCACGACCCCTCCCCCGGCTGCGCGCCCGACAGCACGCCGCGGCGCCGCTCGGTGACCAGGTCGGCGAAGCGGACGACCTCGTCGGCGACGGTGTGGAGCTGGTCGAGCACCTGCTGCTCGGCGCACGCCCCGTCGACGAAGCGCGTCTGCAGCGAGTTCACCGCCGCCCCGTAGGGCGTGACCCACCCGCGCAGCGCGTGCACGATCGCCCGCAGCGCGGTCAGCGTGGTGACCGCGGCCTGCCAGCCGTAGGCGGTGACGATCAGCCCGACGGACCGGTCGGCCAGGTAGGGCAGGCCGTCCCCGCGCATGTCCTCGGTGTAGTCCAGTGCGTTCTTCACCAGGCCGGAGATGGAGCCGTGGTAGCCCGGCGAGGCGACGATGACGCCGTCGGCCCGGCGCAGGTGCTCCACCAGGTCCGCGGCCACCGGCCCGCCGTCGCCCGCCTCCGGGGCGTACATCGGCAGCCGGGCCAGCTCGGCGCCGGCGAACAGGCGCGTGGTGGCCCCCGCCGCCTCGGCGCGGGCCAGCGCGATCCGCAGGGCCTGCTCGCTCGACGAGCCGGTGCGCACGGTGCCGCCGATGCCGACGACGTGCAGCGGGCGGTTCACGACCCCGCTCCCGCCACCGCGGCGAACGGGCCGACCGCGTCGGCCTGCTCGGGCCGGTCGAGGAACGCCGTGATCGCGGCGAGCGTGTCGTCGGGGTACTCGACGACCATCCCGTGCCCGCCGCGCGGCAGCACCTGCAGCACGGCGTTCGGGAGCAGCGCGGCCATCTCGACCGACTGCGCCACCGGGGTGAGCACGTCCTCGGCGCCGGCGAGCACCAGCGTCGGCGTGGTGGCGCCCGGGAGCCCGGGGCGCGAGTCGTACACCCGCAGGCCCGCGGCCTGGGCCTCGAACCCGGCCAGGGTGGTCGGGTGCGGATCCTGCCGCAGGAGCTCGGCCTGCGCCGCGGCGGCGTCGTGGTCGGCGAGCATCCGGCCGGTGAAGCCCCAGGGCATGCCGGTCAGCGCGATCGCCACCGGGTCGACCCCGGCCCGGCGCAGCGCGAGGCCGCAGTCGAGCCAGGCGTCCTGCACGGGCGTGTACGACGGGAACGCGTTGAGCAGGACCGCACGGCGCAGGTGGTGCCCGTGGCGGATCAGCATCGACTGCAGGACCGATCCGCCCAGCGACCACCCGACGGCCGCGACCGGGCCGAGGCCGAGGTGCTCGAGCAGGGCGGCCGTGTCGTCGGCGAGGTCGTCGATCGCGTACGGGCCGGACGGCACCGCGCTGCGGCCGGTGCCGCGGTTGTCCACGGTGATCACCGTGTGGTCGGCGACGAGCCGGGGCACCACGGCGGCCCACGCCGAGGAGCTCGCCCCGAGCCCGGACACGAGAAGCAGCGGCGGGCCCTCGCCCCGGACGTCGTGGTGCAGCGCGGTGCCGTTGACGGTTGCGGTGGCCATTCTCAGCTGCCTCCCACGAGCGCCGAGGCGCCCACGGTCGTCGGGGTCACGGGACGGCGCTGGCTCGCCGCCGGCGTCCAGTGGTCGGGCTCGTCGGCCCACAGGTCGCGCAGCTGCGGCATGACCTTCGAGCCGAACAGGTGCGTGTTCTCCGCGGCCGTCTCCTCGGGCAGGTCGCCCATGTGCAGCGAGGCGATCAGCTGGCCGACGCGCAGCTCGGTGGCGAGCTCCCGCACGCGCTGCGCGACCCGGTCGGGCGTGCCGGCGATGATGTAGCCCTTCTCGTCGTACTCCCAGAAGCTCATCTCGCCCGACACGGCCCGGCGCTTGTCCTCCAGCGCCTCGGGCGTCGCCGTGCGGCCCAGCATCCCGCGCATCGACGCGGGCGAGGTGTAGCCCGGTGGCGTCGCGAACCGCATCGACGGGTCCTTGACGCGCTGGAAGTACTTCACCGCGTCGGAGTAGCGCCGTTCCGCCTCGGTGTCGGAATCGGCGACGCAGATCAGCTGCGTGAACGCCATCCGGTGCGGATTCATGTCGCCGTCGTTCGCAGCGACGTAGTCCCAGTAGCGGTCCACCAACGGTTTCGCGGCCTTCAATCCGGAGAAAGAGAGGTGGCCATAGCAGTAGTTCTCGCGGGTGACCAGTTCCCAGGTCTCCACGCTGCCCGATCCGGGGACCCAGATCGGCGGCCGCTCCTGCACCGGGCGCGGCCACACGTTGACGTAGCGGAGCTGGTTGTACTTGCCGTTGAACGCGAACGGCTCCGGTTCCCGCCACGCCCGCAGCACCAGTTCGCGCGCCTCGTGGAAGCGCTCCCGCAGCTCGATCGGGGGCCGGGCGTAGGCGAAGGCGGAGTCCATCGGCGTGCCGAAGACGAAGCCCGCGATGACCCGGCCGTCGGACAGGCAGTCGAGGTAGGCGAGCTCCTCTGCCACGCGCGTCGGCGGGTTGTAGAGGGCGAGCGAGTCGCCGATCACCAGGATCGCGGCGTGCTCGGTGGAGCCGGCCACGCTCGCGGCCAGCAGGTTCGGTGACGGCGTCATCGCGAACGGCGTCTGGTGGTGCTCGTTCACGGCGAGCCCGTCGAAGCCGTCGCGATCGGCCTGCTGCATCAGCCGCACGAACATGCGGTAGTTCTCCCCCACGCGGCGCGGGTCGGCCAGCCCGATCGGGCTGTCCACCCAGGCGCCCTGGCCCGGAGCCGGGAACGCGTCCGGCAGGCCGTCGTAGGTGACCTCCGCGAACCAGTGGAACTTCATCGCTGCACCATCCTCGGAACCGGTGGACTCCCGGTGTCGGGCGTCGTCCACACCGTCGACGCAGCAATCGTCAGCCGGTCCGTCGAGCCCCGACAACGGGACGGCGCACACTTCACGGAACGCCGGTGTGGACGTCTCCACACACCGGGGCAGTCTCGCCGGGAATTCGCATCCGGGCCATTGCGACGTGCACCACTCTCGGCTTAGCGTCCGTGTCCGGCGCCACCGCGCCCCCCGCCGAGAAATGCCGGCGACCACCATTCCCGACCGATTCCCAGACTGCCACGCGCGGTCTGCGGTCGCCTGTCGAAAAACACCCGTCGACGCCGACGAGGAGGTTGACCCACGGTGCTGAAGTTCTTCGCCCTCCGCGTGCTGACCACGGTCCCGGTACTGGTCCTGGTCACGTTCGTCGTGTTCGGGCTCGTGCTGCTCATCCCGGGCGACCCGGCGGTGACGATCGCCGGCCCGGACGCCACGGTCGAGCAGGTGGCCGCGGTGCGCGAGCGCCTCGGCCTGGACCGGCCCACGATCGTGCAGTACTGGGACTGGGTCACCGGCGCCCTGTCCGGTGACCTGGGCACGTCGCTGTTCACCAGCCGCCCGGTGGCCACCTCCATCGCCGACGGGCTGCCCGTCACGATCGCGCTGGCGTCGACGGCGCTGCTGATCTCGCTGGCGATCGCGGTGCCCGTCGCCATCCTCTCGGCCCTGCGCCGCGGGACGTGGATCGACCGGGTGGCGACCGCCGGCTCGTCGCTGGGGATCGCGCTCCCGTCGTTCTGGCTCGGCCTGGTGTTCGTGCTCGTGTTCAGCCTGGCGCTGGGCTGGCTGCCCGCCACCGGGTACGTGCCGATCTCGGAGGACCCGGGGCTGTGGCTGGCGCACATCCTGCTGCCGGCGCTGACACTGGGCATCGCCGGCGCCGCCGAGAGCACCCGCCAGCTGCGCGGCTCGATCATCGGGGTGCTGCAGCAGGACTACGTGCGCACGGCCCGCGCCAAGGGCCTGCGCAGCCGGATGGTCATCGGCAAGCACGTGCTGAAGAACGCGAGCGTGCCGCTGGTGACCGTGCTCGGCCTGCAGATCACCGCCCTGCTCGGCGGCGCCGTGCTCGTCGAGCAGGTGTTCGGCGTCCCGGGCCTCGGCCAGGTGGCGATCAACGCCGTGACCACCCGGGACGTCCCGGTGATCCAGGGGATCGTGCTCGTCGCCGTGCTGGTGGCGGTGGTCTCCAACCTGCTCGTCGACCTCGCGTACGGCTACCTGAACCCGAAGGTGCGGCCCCGATGACCGATCCCCGGACCCCCCTCACGACCTCCGGCCCGACCCCGGAGATGGTCGCCCACGGCGGCGGCGTCTGGGCGGACTTCCGCCGCCGCGTCGGCCGCAACCGCGCGGCCATGACCGCGCTGGGCGTGCTCGCGCTCCTCGCGCTCGTCGCCCTGTTCGGCCCCTTCATCACCCCCGCCGACCCGAACGCGCAGAACCTGCGCGGGGTGCTGCTCGACCCGTTCTCGCCGGGGCACCTGCTGGGCACCGACCAGCTCGGCCGCGACATCCTCTCGCGCCTGATCGTCGGCACCCGCGTCTCGCTGCTGGCGATCTGCCTGGCGCTGGCCGTGGCCATGGCCATCGGCGTGCCGCTGGGCTTCCTCACCGGCTACGTCGGCGGCCGGTTCGACGGGTTCGTCATGCGCCTCAACGACGCCGCGATGAGCTTCCCGCCGCTGCTGCTCGCGATCGCGCTGGTCGCGGTGCTCGGCCCGAGCCTGCGCAACGCGATGCTCGCCGTCGGCCTGCTGATGGCCCCGCGGTTCCTGCGCCTGGTGCGCGGGGTCGTGATCGGGCTCAAGGAGGAGACCTACGTCGAGGCCTCGCGCAGCATCGGCACGCCGACCTTAATGATCATCGTCCGGCACATCCTGCCCAACACGCTGTCCCCGCTGACCGTCGCGATCGCCGTCACGGCGGGCTACGCGATGCTCTCTGAGGCCGGCCTGAGCTTCCTCGGGCTCGGCGTCCAGCCGCCCGACGCGAGCTGGGGCTCCATGATCCGCGAGGGCTTCCTCTACTACGGCCGCTCGCCGTGGCTGGGGATCTTCCCCGGGGTGCTCATCGCGCTGACCGTGTTCACCTTCGTGACCCTCGGCGACGGCCTGCGCGACGCGCTGGGCCGCGAGGAACGGACCGAGTCGTGACGGCCCAGGAGGCTCCCATGACGTCGACGCTCATCCCCCCGGTCACCCTGGAGGTCGAGGACCTCGTCGTCGAGGTGCTCACCGAGCACGGCTGGGCCACCGTCGTCGACGGCGTGAGCTTCGCCGTCGCCCGCGGCGAGACGCTCGGCATCGTCGGCGAGTCCGGCTCGGGCAAGAGTGTGACCTGCCTGTCGATCGCCGGCCTGATGCCGCCGCGGCAGACCCGCGTCCGCGCCACCACGCTCCGGGTGCTCGACCACGACCTCACCGGGCTCACCCCGAAGCAGATGTCCGACGTCCGCGGGCCGAACATCGCGATGATCTTCCAGGAGCCGATGACGAGCCTGAACCCGGCGTTCACGGTCGGCGACCAGATCGCCGAGGTGCTGCGCCGGCACGAGGGCCTGTCGCGGAAGGCGTCCTGGGCCCGCGCGGTCGCGCTGCTCGAGCGGGTCGGGGTGCCCGACCCGGGCCGGCGGGCCCGCCAGTACCCCTTCGAGTTCTCGGGCGGGATGCGGCAGCGCGTGATGATCGCGATCGCGCTCGCCTGCAACCCCGACGTGATCATCGCCGACGAGCCGACGACCGCGCTCGACGTCACCGTGCAGGCCCAGATCCTCGAGCTGCTGCGGGAGATCCAGCGCGAGCACGGCATGTCGGTCATCGTCATCACCCACGACCTGGGCGTCGTCGCCGACGTCTGCGACCGCGTGCTCGTCATGTACGCCGGGCAGATCGTGGAGGGCGCCCCGGTCGACGACCTGTTCGAGCACCCCCGCCATCCCTACATGGAGGGGCTGCTGGCCGCGATGCCGCGGATGGACCAGCCGGCGGCGGCGCTGGAGAGCATCCCCGGCTCGCCGCCCCGCGTCGGCGGCATGCCCGAGGGCTGCCGGTTCCACCCGCGCTGCCGGTACGCGCAGGCGGAGTGCCGCACCGGCGGCTCACCGGTCCTCGAACGCCCCGACCCCGACCGCCCCGTGCGGTGCCTGCGGCACCGCGAGCTGACCCTGCGAGGTACCGCGTGACCGCGTCGCCGACCGTTCCGCTGCTCGACGTCGAGGACCTCGTCGTCGGGTTCCCCTCCCGCCGGAGGCTGTTCCGGCCCGCTCCCCCGCCCGTGCGGGCCGTCGACGGCGTCAGCTTCCAGCTGCACGCGGGAGAGACGGTCGGGCTCGTCGGGGAGAGCGGCTGCGGGAAGTCGACGACCGCGCGCGGGCTGATGCGGCTCGTCGAGCCCACCTCCGGGTCGGTGCGCCTGGACGGGCGCGAGCTGCTCGGCCTGCCGCCGCGGCAGCTGCGCGCGGCCCGGCGCGACATCCAGATGGTCTTCCAGGACCCGTACTCGTCGCTGGACCCGTCGATGCTGATCCGGGAGTCGGTGGGCGAGCCGCTGGACGTGCACCTCGACCTGTCGCGCCGGGAGAAGGCCGAGCGGGTGGCCGAGCTGCTGCACCGGGTCGGGCTGCCGCCCGAGTACATGATGCGCTACCCGCACGAGTTCTCCGGCGGGCAGCGCCAGCGCCTGACCATCGCCCGGGCCATCGCCGCCGACCCGAGGATCCTGGTGCTCGACGAGGCCGTCAGCGCGCTGGACGTCTCCACCCAGAACCAGGTGATCGGGCTGCTGGAGGAGCTGTCGGCGGCCATCGGGCTCACCTACCTGTTCATCGCCCACGACCTGTCGGTCGTCCGCCACATCTCCGACCGGGTCGCGGTGATGTACCTGGGGCAGATCGTCGAGCACGGCGACGCCGCCCGCGTCTTCGACTCCCCGGCGCACCCCTACACCGAGGCGCTGCTCTCGGCCGTGCCGGTGCCCTCGCCGCGCGCGCAGCGCGAACGCGAGCGGATCGTGCTGGCCGGCGACCCGCCCGACCCGTCGCGCGTGCCGCCGGGCTGCCGGTTCCACACCCGCTGCCCCTACGTCATGGACGTCTGCCGCACCGAGGTGCCGGTGCCGACGCGGGCGCTGGGCTCCGGCTCGGTGTCGTGCCACCTGCACACGTCGGGCCCCGGCCTGGCGGGCGCGTCGGTCCGGACGCTGGGCCGCGGCCGCGCGGGGGTGCCGGCATGAGGACCACGCGCTGGCAGGGCATCGGCTCGGTCGCCCTCGTCGACGAGCCCGACCCCGAACCCGGTCCCGACGCCGTGGTGCTCGACGTCGAGGCCTGCGGCATCTGCGGCTCCGACGTCCACGCGTTCGCGGAGGGCGCCTGGATCACCGAGGGCGCCGCCATGGGCCACGAGTTCTCCGGCACCGTGAGCCGCGTCGGCGACGCCGTGGCGTCGTGGACGGTCGGGGACCGCGTGGCCGTGATCCCG
Organism: Pseudonocardia oceani; assembly: GCF_019263585.2. Classification (GTDB taxonomy): domain Bacteria; phylum Actinomycetota; class Actinomycetes; order Mycobacteriales; family Pseudonocardiaceae; genus Pseudonocardia; species Pseudonocardia oceani. Next base: position 5,032,285 of record NZ_JADQDF010000001.1, on the reverse strand, counting down.
ATGGGCCCGTGCGGCACCTGCGCGCAGTGCCGCGCCGGGCGCACCAACCTGTGCGCGGCCCCGGGCAGCAGCGCCCGCGGCGGGCTGGCCGACCAGGTGCTCGTCCCGCGCGCCGACGACGCCAAGCTGCACCGGCTGCCCGACGCGCTGAGCTTCGAGGAGGGCGCGTTCCTCGAACCGCTCTCGGTGGCGGTGCGGGTCGTGCGGCACGCCGCCGTCGACCCGGCGCAGCCCGTCGTCGTCTCCGGGCTCGGGTCGATCGGGCAGTGCGTGCTGCGCGTCCTGCTCGCCCTGGGCTGCACCGAGGTGCTGGGGATCGACGTGTCGGCGCCGCGGCTCGCGGCCGCGGCACTCACCGGCGCCCCGGTCCTCGACCCGCGCACCGAGGACGTCCGCGCGCACGTGCTCGACCGCTGGGGCACCTCGACGTCGCCGTACCAGGCGGGCAGCGGGAACGTCGCCGCGTTCGTCGAGTGCTCGGGCGCCCTGCCGATGCTGGAGCTGGCCACCGCGGTGACCCGGGCCGCCGGCACCGTCGCGCTCGCCGGGCTCACCAGCTCGACGCCCGCCGTGGACCTCAACACCGTGGTGCAGAAGGAGCTGCGCCTGCTGGGCAGCTTCGCCTACACCGCCGACGACGCCGCGGAGGCGCTGCGGCTGCTGGCGACGGGCGCCGTGCAGGTCGCACCGCTGGTGTCGCACCGCGTGCCCCTGTCGCGCGTCGAGGAGGCGTTCGCGACGCAGCACGCGGTGGACGGCTCGGTCAAGGTCGTCGTGGTGCGTGACCGGTGAACGGCCCCACCATGCGTGCGGTAGGCGTGCGCGAGCCCGGCGGCCCCGCGGCGCTGCGGCTGGTCGAGCTGCCCGTGCCCGAGCCCGGCCCCGGGGAGATCCGCATCCGCGTGCGCGCGGCCGCGGTGAACCCGACCGACACCGTCTACCGCCAGCTCGGCCCGGCGCCCGAGGAGGGCCTGGACCCGCCGTGGATCCCCGGGATGGAGCTCGCGGGCACCGTGGACGCCGTCGGGGACACCTCCGTCGCGGGTACCGCCCCCTGGAGCGTCGGCGACCGCGTCATGGCGATCGTCATGCCGCGACGTCGCCACGGCGGGGCCTACGCGGAGCAGGTCGTGGTCCCCGCCGACGCGGCGGCCGCGATCCCCGACGGCATCGGCGACGCCGAGGCGTCGACCCTGCCGATGAACGGCCTCACCGTCGTCTCGGCGCTCGCGCACCTGGCGCTGCCGCCCGGTGCCGTGCTCGGGGTGACCGGGGCGGCGGGCGCGGTCGGCGGCTACGCGATCGAGCTCGGCCGGGCGGCCGGGCTCACCGTGGTCGCCGACGCGAGCGCCGCCGACGAGGAGCTGGTCGCCTCCCTGGGCGCCGACGTCGTGGTGCGCTCGTCGCGCGACCCGCGCGAGGAGGTCGCGGCGTTCCGGGCCGCGGTGCCCGGCGGCGTCGACGGGCTGCTCGACGCCGCCGTCCTCGACGCGGGAGCGCTGGGCATCGTGCGCGACGGCGGCGCCCTGGCCACCGTCCGCTTCTGGGACGGGCCGGCCGAGCGCGGCATCCGCGTGCACCCGGTCCGGGTGCGCGACCACCTGCACGACGGCGCGGGCATCGCCCGGCTCGCCGACCTCGTCGTCCGGGGGCGGCTGACGCTGCGCCTGGCCGGCACGGTCCCCGCCGCCGAGGCGGCGTCGGCCCACGAGCGCCTGGAGGCCGGCGGCGTCCGCGGCCGGCTCGTCCTCACGTTCTGACCCACCCCCGAGCAGCACCCACAGCAGGCCATCCACCGAAGGGAAGGACCCCCATGAGCGCAGCGCTCGAGGGCAAGGTCGCCGTGATCACCGGCGGCGCCAGCGGCATCGGCCAGGCCACCGCGGCCCGGTTCGCCGAGGAGGGCGCCGACGTCGTCGTCGGCGACCTCGCCCCCGCCGACGACACGGTCCGCCTGGTCGAGAAGGCGGGCCGGCGCGCCCTCTACGTCCGCACCGACACCACCAGCGAGGAGCAGTGCGACGCGCTCGTCGCCGCGGCCGTCGCCGAGTTCGGGAAGGTCGACGTCGGCGTCGCGTCCGCGGGGATCGCGACCGCCGCGGGCCCCAGCAACGTGCAGACCCGCGCCGCGGGCGAGCGCTCCACGCACCTGGTCAACCTGGCCACGGAGGCGTTCACCCGCGTGCTCGACATCAACATCACCGGCGTGATGCTCACCTGCCGGGCACTGGCTCGGCAGATGCTCGAGCAGGGCACCGGCGGCTCGATCGTCACGATCGCGTCCAGCGCGGCGAAGATCCCGCTGGCCGGGGCGGCGCCCTACTGCGTGTCCAAGGCCGGCGTGCACATGCTCACCAAGGTCCTCGCGCTGGAGCTGGCCGCCACCGGCATCCGCGTCAACGCCGTCGGGCCGGGCTACACCGCCACCCCGATGATCGCCGGGATCGAGGACAACACCACCGCCTACGACCTCGCCATGTCCATCACGCCGATGAACCGGCTGGGCCGCCCCGAGGAGATCGCGGCGACCTGCCTGTTCCTCGCCTCCGACGAGTCCTCGTTCACGACCGGGCAGCTGCTGCTCCCGGCCGGTGGACAGTTCACGGGCTGAGCCGGTGTCCGCGCCCCGCCGCCTGCTCACCGGCCTCGTCGCCGTCCTCGCGCTCGCCCTCACCGCCTGCGGCGGTGCGGGTGCCGGGCGCGCCGCCGGTGGCGAGCCCGATCCCGAGGCCGTCCTGCGCTACGCGTTCGTGCAGTCGACATCCACCTTCGACCCGCACCGCTCCGGCAACGCCTGGGACATGGTCAACCTCCGGCTGGTCTACGACCAGCTCCTGCAGGAGGACGCCGACGGGGACATCGTCCCGATGCTCGCCACGGGCTACGAGTTCCTCGACGAGGGCCGCGTCCTGGCACTGACCCTGCGCGACGACGTCGTCTTCCACGACGGCACACCGTTCGACTCCGCGGCGGTCGTGGCCAACCTCGACCGCGCCCGCACCCTGGAGGGCGGCACGCTCGCCGGCGCGCTCCGGGCGATCGAGAGCGTCGAGGCGCCGGATCCGACCAGCGTGCGCATCACGCTGAACGCGCCCGGCGGCAACCTGCCCGCGCTGTTCACCGAGCGCCACGGCTCCATGATCAGCCCGGCGGCCTTCGACAACCCCGACCTCGACCAGAACCCCGTCGGCTCCGGCATGTTCACCCTCGTCGAGCACATCCCGGGCCAGGTCTCGCGCTACAGCCGCGCCGAGGGCTACTGGGACCCGGACGCGGTGCGCGTGGCCGGCGTCGACGTCCTCGTGCAGACCTCGTCGCCGACGCGGCTCAACATGCTGCTCAGCGGGCAGGTCGACATGACCTACCTGGACCCGTCCACGCAGGACCAGGCGGTGGCGGCCGGGCTCAACGTGGAGCCCTCGGTGAGCACGACGATCTTCCGGATGACGATGAACACGGGGTCCCCGCCGTTCGACGACATCCGCGTGCGGCAGGCGATGGAGCACGCCGTCGACCGCCAGGCGATCGTCGACGGGGTCTTCTTCGGCATCGGCGAGCCGGTCGCGCAGCTGATCCCGCCCGGCCACTGGGCCTACGACCCGGCGGTGGCGGCGGACTCCCCCGAGCACGGCTACGACCCCGCCCGGGCCCGCGCCCTGCTCGCCGAGGCCGGCTACCCGGACGGGCTCGACTTCGACATGCTCATCCCCGCCCTCGACGACCACCGCACGGTGGCCGAGGCGGTGCTCCCGATGCTGGCCGAGGTCGGCATCCGGGCCCGCACCCAGGTGGTCGAGCCCGCCACCACGCCGGCCACGTTCTTCGGCCGCCAGGAGGGCGACGCCTACATCGGGGCCCAGGCCCCGTTCACCGACCCGTCCAACCAGTACGAGTCGAACCTGACGGGGCAGTTCACCAACCCGTGGAACACCACGTCGCCGGAGTTCACGCAGGCCTGGGACGACTCCCTGCGCGGCGACACCCGCGAGGCCCGGCTGCCCGCCGTGCACCGCATGATCGAGGCGGAGAAGGGGCTGCTGCGGCAGTTCGGCATCTTCGCCGCCCAGCCGCCCAGCGTGTGGACCGACGCCGTCCTGTTCCCGGACGGCTACCGCCCCGCCTACGCGGCGACGTTCCGGGGCGTGGCGATCAGCCGCTGACCCCGTCTCCCCTCCCCCTGTCAGGAGATCGCAAGTGAGCTCAGCAACGACGCTGCGATGGCGCCCCCGATGGTCGATCGTCCTGTTCGCCGTGCTCGCGCTGGTCCTGTCCGCCTGCGGCGGGACGGCGCGCTCGGCGGGCACGGGCGAGATCGACCCCGAGGGCACGTTCCGCTACGTGTTCGTGCAGAACCCGTCGACGTTCGACCCCCACAAGTCCGCCAACCCGTGGGACATGATCTTCTTCCGCCTCGTCTACGACCAGCTGATCATGGAGGACGAGTCGGGTGAGCTCGTCCCTCAGCTGGCCACCTCGTGGGAGTTCGTCGACGACGACACCGCGATCGTGCTCAGCCTGCGCGACGACGTCAGCTTCACCGACGGCACGCCGTTCGACGCGGAGGCGGTGCGGGCCAACATCGAGCGGGCCATGACGATGGAGGGCAGCACGCAGAAGGGCGCGCTCGCCCGCGTGTCCGGCGTCGAGGTGGTCGACGAGTTCACCGCGCGCGTGAACCTGAGCGGACCGGGCGGCAACCTGCCCGCACTGTTCAGCGGCACGCTCGGCTCGATGATCAGCCCGGCCGCGTTCGCCAACCCCGACCTCGACCAGAACCCGGTCGGCTCCGGGATGGCGACGCTGGCCGAGTACATCCCCGGGCAGATCACGCGCTACGACCGCAACCCGGGCTACTGGGACCCGGACGCCGCGAAGGCCGCGCACTACGAGATCTACGTGCAGACCTCCGCGCCGACGCGGATGAACATGCTCCAGACCGGGCAGGCGGAGCTGACCTACCTCGACCCGTCGCAGGCCGACCAGGCCGCCGCGGCCGGGCTCAACACCGCCCCGTCCAAGAGCCTGTCGATCATGTCGATGTACATGAACACCGGCCGTCCGCCGTTCGACGACATCCGCGTGCGGCAGGCGATGCAGCACGCGGTGGACCGGCAGGCGATCGTCGACGGCGTCTTCTTCGGCATCGGGCAGCCCGTGGCGCAGTACATGCCGCCCGACTACTGGGCGTTCGACCCGGCCGTCACGCCCGAGGGCGAGAACGGCTACGACCCCGCGCTGGCCCGGCGGCTGCTGGCCGAGGCGGGGCACCCCGACGGCCTCGAGTTCGAGATGATCGTGCCCGGGCTCGACGACCACCGCGCCGTGGCCGAGGCGCTCGTGCCCATGCTCGCCGAGGCGGGCCTGCGCGCGAAGACCCGCGTCGTGGAGTCGCCCACCACCGCCGTCACCTTCTACGGGCGGCAGGAGGGCGACGCGTTCCCCGGCATGGGCGCGCCGTTCCAGGACCCCACCACGGTGTACCAGGCCAGCCTGCCCGGCCAGTACGCCAACCCGTGGAACACCTCGACGCCGCAGTTCCAGGAGGCGTGGCTGGAGGCGCTCGCCGGCTCGACGCGGGAGGCGCGCCTGCCCGCGATGCACCGGATGGTCGAGGAGGAGAAGCGCATCCTCAAGTCGTTCCCGCTGCACGCGCACGTCCCGCCCAGCGCGTGGACCGACCGGGCCGTGTTCCCGGAGGGCTACCAGCCCGCGTACGCGCCGACGTTCCGCGGCGTGGGCGTCACCGGCTAGGTGTGGAGCGCTGCACACGATGCGGCGCGCAGGGGTGGGCGGCCGTCCGTTGTCGCGGCGGGCGCCCCTCCCCACACTGGACGGGGAGGGCGAGCCCTCCGACCGGGCGTGACGCACCGCCGGTCCGCCGGAGCACTCCGGCAGCACCTGATCCGCACCCGATCCCCACCTGCGAGAGGACAGCCATGCGCCTGGACGGCAAGGTCGCCGTGATCACCGGAGGCGGCTCGGGCATCGGCGCCGCCACGGCCCGCGCGTTCGTCCGCGAGGGCGCCCGCGTGGTGCTCGCCGACATCGACGAGGCGGCGGGCGCCGCCGTGGCCGGCGAGCTGCGCGACGGCGGCGGCGTCGCCGACTTCCTGCACGCCGACGCCGCCGACCCGGCCGCGATCGAGCGGGTGATCGGTTTCGCGGTCGACACCCACGGCACGCTCGACGTGCTGCACAACAACCACGTCGCCTACGAGGCCGGCCGGGTCGGCGACCTCACCCTCGACGGCTTCCGGCGCTCGCTCGACGTCGGGCTCGTCTCCTACTGGTACGCGATCAAGCTCGCGCTGGTGCCGATGCTGGCGGCCGGGCGCGGCTCGATCGTCAACACCGCCTCGGTGTCGGGCCTGGCGGGCGACTACGGGCTGGGCGCCTACAACGTCCTCAAGGCCGGGGTCGTCAACCTGTCCCGCGTCACCGGCATCGAGTACGCCCGCAAGGGGATCCGCTGCAACGCGGTGTGCCCCGGCCCCATCGGGACACCGCCCATCGACCGGCTGCACGACGCCGCGCCGGCGATCTGGGAGGACATCCGCGACGCGATCCCGATGGGCCGCTACGGCCGCGCGGAGGAGATCGCGAACGTCGTGCTGTTCCTCGCCTCCGACGAGGCGGCCTTCGTCACCGGCACCCACGTCGTCGCCGACGGCGGGCTGTGGGCCCACTCCGGGATGCCGCCCATCGGCGGCCTCGGCCCGGACTTCTGACCGACACACCCAGAGAGGACGATCATGACCACCTTGGAGATCCCGCACGTCGGCCGGTTCGACGTGCAGGTGTGGGAGCAGGGCAGCGGCGACCCGCTGCTGTACCTGCACGGCTACGAGCGCCACCCCGGCGGGGCCGGGTTCCTGCAGCGCCTGGCCGCCGACCGCCGCGTGCTCGCCCCCGAGCAGCCCGGGTACGGCAGCTCGACCGGGTTCGAGTCGTTCACCGACGTCCTCGACGTCGCCCTGTTCTACCGCGAGCTCGTCGAGTCGTGGGGCATCGACCGCATCGACGTCGTCGGCCACTCGCTGGGCGGGATGTTCGCCGCCGAGCTGGCCGCGATCGCCCCGCAGCTGGTGAACCGGCTGGTGCTGGTCAACGCCTACGGGCTGTGGCTCGACGACGAGCCCACCCTCGACCCGTTCGGCGCGGCCGACCAGGTGAAGGCGGCGAAGTGGCACGGCACCCCGCCGAAGGCGGAGCCGACGAACTTCGTGCCCGTCGAGGGCGACCCGCACGCCGCGATCCTGTTCGCCGCGCAGAACCTCGGCTCGGCCACCAAGTTCATGTGGCCCATCGCCGACCGCGGCCTGCGGCGGCGCCTGCCGCTGATCGACGCCCCGACGCTCGTCGTCCACGGGACGTCGGACGGGCTGCTGCCGCTGTCCTACGCCGAGGAGTTCGTGCGGCTCATCCCGCAGGCCTCGCTCGCCCCGATCGAGGCGGCGGGCCACTACCCCATGGTCGAGCAGGAGGACGCGTTCGTGTCCGCCGTGACCACCTTCCTGAACAGCTGACGAGGAGACCACGATGGGACGGGTAGCGGGCAAGATCGCGCTGGTCACCGGCGGTGCGGCCGGCATCGGCGCCGCCACGGCGGAGACCCTGGCGCGCGAGGGTGCGCAGGTCGTGATCGCCGACATCAACCTCGACGGGGCGAAGCGGACCGCCGAGTCGATCGGGGACGCGGCCACCGCCGTGCACTTCGACGCCACCGACCAGGCCTCGATCGAGGCGCTGGTCGCGGGCGTGGTCGCGCAGCACGGGCGGATCGACGTCGTCCACAACAACGCGGCCCTGGTCGGGCCGGACGCCTGGTCCACCGACGGCTCGGTGATCGACACGACGGTCGAGATGTGGGACCGCGCGTTCGCGACCAACGTCCGCAGCATCTTCCTGATCTGCAAGAACGCGCTGCCGCACATGGTCGAGGGCGGCGGCGGATCGATCGTCAACATGGCCTCGGTCGGCGGCATGCGCGGCAGCTCGGCGCTGACCGCCTACGGCACGACCAAGGCCGCCGTCATCGGGTTCACCCGGTTCGTCGCGGCGCAGCACGGCAAGCAGGGCGTGCGCTGCAACGCGATCGCCCCCGGCGTGATCCGCACCCAGCAGCTGCTCGACGCCGTGCCCGACCTGCCGGCCGCGGCGCTGGCCGGCGTCGCCTCGCCGCGGGTCGGCGAGCCCACCGACATCGCCAACATGGTGCTGTTCCTCGCCTCGGACGAGTCGGCCTTCGTCAACGGCGAGGTCTACCGCGTCGACGGCGGGGCGATGACCGCCGGCGCCCGCTGACCCTCCGACACCCGCCCCGCCCTCCGAGGAGAGACCGATGATCAAGCTGACCGTCCTGTACGACACCCCCGCCGACGTCGAGGCGTTCGACGCCCACTACCTCGGCACCCACGTCCCGCTCGCGCAGGCGGTGCCCGGCATCGAGAAGGTGGAGGTGACCCGCTTCCTGCCCGGCCCGGACGGCTCCGCGCCCCGCTTCCACATCATGGCCGAGCTGTACTTCGCCGACGCCGACGCGATGGGCGCCGCCCTGGCCACGCCCGAGGGCAAGGAGCTCGGCGCCGACGTGGCGAACCTCGGCGGCACGACCGCCACCCACCTGGTCGGCACCGTCGCCTGACCGGCACCCGCAGCCCACGGAAGGACTCCCGTGAAGTTCCACTGGTTCGCCCAGCAGTACTACACCAAGCTCCCGGCCGACTACGGCGACACCGTGCACAGCTCCTGGGTCACGCCGCCCGCCTCGGTCGCCGACCCCACGCAGGTGGGCGAGGACTACCACACCTACATCCGCCTGATGCAGCAGGCGGACGGCCTCGGCTGGGACTCGCTGCTGCTCAACGAGCACCACCAGACCTCGCTCGCGATGACGCCCTCGCCCAACCTCATCGCCTCGATCCTGGCCGCCACCACGGAGAACGCCGCGATCGCGCTGTGCGGCAACTCCCTGGCGCTCTACAACCCGCCGGTCCGGGTGGCCGAGGAGATCGCGATGCTCGACTGCCTGTCGGGCGGGCGGATCATCGCGGGCATCGTGTTCGGCACGCCGATGGACACCGCGTTCGCCTACGGGGTGCCGCCGATCGAGCTGCGCGACCGCTTCCACGAGGCCCGCGACCTCATCACGCGGGCGTGGAAGGCCGAGGAGCCGTTCGCGTTCAACGGGCAGTACACCAAGCTGCGCTACGTCAACCCGTGGCCGCGGCCGGTGCAGGACGAGATCCCCGTGTGGATCCCGGGCAGCGGCAGCCCCGAGACCTGGGACGTCGTCAACGCGCTGGACTACTGCTACGGCTACCTGTCGTTCTCGGGCAAGCAGAGCGCGGCGCCGATCGTCAACGGGTTCTGGGAGTACACCGCCGACCAGGGCGCGAACATGAACCCCAACCGGATGGCGTTCACACAGATCATCTGCACGGCCGACTCCGACGCCGAGGCCGAGCGGCTCTACGGCGACGCGGTGAAGTACTTCTACCGGCAGAACCCCACGGGCATCGAGTTCGCGACGCCGCCGGGCTACAACACCCCGGCGTCGGTGCGGGCGAACCTGACCCGGGCGAGGACGCAGTCGGCCGAGGAGCGGCTCAAGGCGACCCGCGGCGAGCTGTCGTTCTGGGAGTACGACGAGCTGGGCTACATCATCGCCGGCACCCCGGAGCGGGTGGAGCAGCGCGTCCGCGAGCTCGCCACCGACCTCCGGATCGGCCAGCTCATCACGTGCATGCACGTGGGCGACCTGCCCGAGGAGGTGGCCGCGCAGAACAACCAGCTCTTCGGCACCCAGGTGATCCCGAAGCTGCGCGACGTCTGGGGCGAGGAGGAGGACCGCTGGACGCCGAAGGTCAGCCAGGAGCGGGTCGCGGCGAAGTTCGGCGACGGCGCCCTGACCGGGTGAGCGGGACGGCGACCGCGGCGGGACCGGTGCAGCGGTCCCACCGCGGTCGCGTGACCGTGTCCGGAACGGGCCTCCGTCCTCTAGCGTGACGGACGGGCACGGGGCGGACACGCCGACCAGGCGGACGAGTGGACAGGCGGGCGGGGGCGGGACCGGGGGCATGGCGGAGCGCGGCGGGAGCGACGGGGCGGCCGAGGAGGTCGTCGCCCGGCTGCTCCACCTGCTCGCGACCGAGGCCCCCGGCGAGGCGTTCGACCGGCTGGCCGAGGCCGTCGAGAGCGGGCCGCCCACGGCCGAGCGCGACGAGCTGCTCGTGGCCGTGGGCCGGGCCGGCCGCGTGCGTGAGCTGCTCGACCACCGCAAGCGGCGCGAGAAGGAGACCCACGCGCTGTTCGAGACCGCCCGCGACCTGGCATCGCTGCGCGACGTCGACGAGGTGCTCGAGGCGATCGTCCGCCGGGCCCGCCAGCTGCTGGGCACCGACGCCACCTACCTGGCGCTGCGCGACCCCGGTGCGGGCGACGTCTACATGCGCACCACGCTCGGCACGGTGACCCGGGCGATCGAGTCGGTGCGCCAGCCGCTGGGCAGCGGGGTCGGCGGCCGGATCATCGCGACGGGCGAGCCGTTCGCGACCGCGGACTACGTCAACGACCCCCGGCTGCAGCGCGACCGCGCCGTCACCGACGCGGTCGTCGAGGACGGCATCGTGAGCATGGTCGGCGTCCCGCTGCGCATCGGCGACCAGGTGATGGGGGCGCTGTTCGTCGCCAACCGCTACGAGCGCGCGTTCGACCGGTCGGAGGTGGCGCTGCTGTCCTCGCTGGCCGACCACGCGTCGGTCGTGATCGAGAACTCGCGGCTGTTCGAGCACGCCGAGACGACGGCGCAGCGGCTGCGCGACGCCAACGAGGTGCTCGCCCACCAGGGGCGGGCGCTGGAGCGCGCCGGGGCCGCGCACGAGCAGCTGATGCCGCTGGCCCTGCGGCGCGCCGACGTCGGCGAGCTGGTCGAGACCGTCGCCGGGATGCTCGGGGCCGTGGTCGCGGCCGTGGGCGTCGACGGGCGGGTGCTCGCCTCCGCGGGCGGGGGCCCGCTGCCGGGCGACCTGCCCGCACCCGGGCCCGGGGCCGTCGGCGCGCACGAGGCCCGGCCCGGCACGTGGACGGTCCCCGTGCGGGCGGGTACCGAGTCGTTCGGGCACCTCGTGCTCGTCACCGGTGAGCCCCCGGCACCCCGGCTCGCCGGGCCCGACGTGCGCACGCTGGAGCGGGCGGCCCAGACCGCCGCGCTGCTGCTGCTCATGGACCGCCAGGTGTCGATGGCCGAGCAGCAGGTGCGCGGCGAGCTGGTCGACGACCTGCTGGCCGACCGCGAGCCCGACTGGCGCGCGTTCGAGCGGCGCGTCCGGCGGTCGGGCGGCATCGACCTGCGCACGCCGCACACCGTCGCCGTGGTCGCGGCCGACGGGGTGGGCCGGCGTGCGCTGCTGCACGCCGCGGCCGAGCTCGCCGCCCGGCACGGCGGCCTCGCCACGGAGCACGCGGCCCGCGTCGTGCTGCTGCTTCCCGACACCGACCCGGCCGAGCTCGCCCGGCAGCTCCCGGGCGAGCTCGGCCGGTCCACCGGGGTCCCGGTGACCGCGGGGGTGGCCGGCGTCGCGAGATCGGCGCGCGAGGTCCGCGACCGCCACCGCGAGGCGCAGCGCTGCCTGCGGCTGCTGCTGGCGCTGGGCCGCGCCGGGGAGGGCGCCGGGACCGAGGACCTCGGCGTGCTCGGGCTCGTCCTCGACGGCACCTCCCCCAAGCAGCTGCGGATGCTGCTCGCCGAGTCCGTCGCGCCCCTGGAGCGCTACGACGAGGAGCACCGCACGCTGCTGCTGCCCACGCTCGAGGGGTGGTTCGCCACCGGCCAGAACCCGCGGGCGGCGGCGCGCCTGCTGCAGGTGCACCCGAACACCGTCTACCAGCGGCTGGAGCGCATCGACAGCGTGCTCGGCCACCGCCGCCGGCGTGAGCCCGACGGCGCGCTGACGATGCACGTGGCGCTGCAGCTGCGCCGGGTGCTCGACCAGGTGCCGGTCGAGGAGCTCCTGCCGGCCCCCGGCGGCTAGCGACCGCTCGCCGGGCATCTCCTGCGTCTTGACCCCTTCTCGGGCACGAACCTACAGTCGGCTAACCACCGTTCGCCGCGAGCGCCGCCGGTCGTGCACAGGAGGGGGGCACCGATGTCGCTGTCCACCGACACGCCGGGCCGGATCGACGGGGCCGGCGGCGCGCTGTCGCGGATCCTGCACCTGCTCGCCGACGACGTGCCGGAGAGCACGCTCGCCGAGGCGGTGCGGGATGCCACCTCCGGGGAAGGGGGCACCGGGGACGAGGACACCGGGGACGAGGCCTCCGGGGACGGGAGCGCCGGGGCCTCCCCGCTCCTGCGCACCGCGCTGCAGGACGCGCAGCGCATCCGGGCGCTGCTGGACCGCCGCGCCCGCCGCGAGCAGGAGATGCAGGGGCTCTACGAGACCGCGCGCGACCTCACCTCGCTGCGCGGCACCGACGACGTCCTCAGCGCGATCGTCGACCGCGTCCGGCGGCTGCTGGGCTGCGCATGCAGCTACCTCGCGCTGGTCGAGCCGGCCAGCGGCGACGCGCTCATGCGGGTCACCGCCGGTACCCGCACGGCGGCGATCCGGTCGATCCGGCAGCGGCCCGGGTCGGGCGTCGGCGGCTACGTGATCGAGACCGGGCAGCCGATCGCCACCTCGAACTACTGCACCGACCCCCGCCTGCGGCGCGAGCGGCCCGTCGCGTCCGCCGTGGAGCTGGAGGGGCTCGTCGCCATCGCAGGTGTGCCGATCACGATCGGCACCCGGGTGTTCGGCGCCCTGTTCGCCGCCGAGCGGCACGAGCGCGCCTTCGGGCAGAGCGAGATCGCGCTGCTGTCCTCGCTCGCCGCGCACGCGTCCGTCGTCATCGAGAACGCGCGGCTCTACGAGCGGGCGCAGGAGGCGTCGGCCGAGCTGCGCGAGGCGAACGCCCGGCTGCACGCCCAGCGCGAGGTCCTGGAGCGGGCCGCGCGGGTCCACGAGCAGCTGATGCCCATGGCGCTCACCCGCGTCGACCTGCCGCACCTGGTCGACACGCTGGCGGAGCTGCTCGAGGGCACCGTCGTCCTGCTCGACCCCGCCGGGGGCGTGCTCGCCCACGGCGCGGCCCCCGGGGCGCCGCGGTTCCCCGGACCGGTCGGGGGCACCCGGCCGGCCGGGGCGCAGATCCGCGTGGTCCCGGTGCGCGCGGGCAAGGACTCGTTCGGCCGGCTGCTGCTCGCCCGCAGCACCCCGATCCCGGACGCCGACGTGCGCGCCCTGGAGCGCTCGGCCCAGACCGCGGCACTGCTGCTGCTCATGGAGCGCCAGAGCTCGATCGTCGCGCAGGAGCTGCACGCCGAGCTGGTGGAGGACCTCCTCGCGGACCGCGCCGCCGATCCCGCCGCGTTCCGGCGCCGGGCGCGCCGCCTGGGCGTGCTGGACCTGGACCGGCCGCACTCGGTCGTCGTGCTCACCGCCGCGGCGCTGCCCCGCCGCCGCCTGCTCGCGTACGCCGTCGAGTTCGCGACGGCCCGCGGGGGCGTGGTCGGCGAGCACGCCGGGCAGGTGGTGGCACTGGTCCCCGACCCGGACGCGGGTGCGCTCGCCCGCGCCGCGGTCGACCACGTGCGCGGCGCCACCGGCAGCCCGGCCACGGCCGGTGCCGCGGGCGCCGCCGACAGCGTCGACGGGCTGCGGTCCCTGCACCGCGGCGCCGCCCGCTGCCACCGCCTGCTCCTCGCGCTCGGCCGTGAGGGCGAGGGCTCCGACCTCGCCGAGCTGGGGGTCGTCGGGAGGGTCCTGGAGGACACCACCCCCGCGCAGGTGCAGCGCCTGCTCGACCGCACGCTGGGCCCGCTGCTGGCCTACGACCAGCGGCACGGCACCGTGCTGGTCCCGACGCTCGACCGCTACTTCGCCGCGGGCCAGAGCCCGCCCGACACCGCCCGCGAGCTCGGGGTCCACATCAACACCGTCTACCAGCGCCTCGACCGGATCGACCAGGTGCTGGGCGGGCGCTGCTGGCGCGAGCCCCGCGGCGCGCTGGAGATGCAGATGGTGCTGCAGTTCCACCGTCTGCGCGGCTGACGCCGGCTCCCCCGGCACCCGGCACGGGCCGGGTCAGGCCACCCCCAGCCGCGGCGCCAGCGCGTCGCCCGCGCTGCGCAGCGCCGCCAGCCCCGCGCTGAGCACCGGCTGGTCCTGCGCCCCCGCCCGCACCGCGGCGACGACGCGGCGCACCGGCGGGGCCGCGATGCGCAGGCGGCGGGTGTCGTGGCGGGCGGGGAGGTCGGCCAGGCGCGGCACCAGCGCCACGCCGAAACCGAGGGCCACCAGCGCGGCGCCGGTGTCCCACTCGTCGGCGTGGTGGGCGACGTCGGGGGCGAAGCCGGCGCCGGAGCAGGCCAGCGTCACGAGCTGGTGGTAGGCGGTGCCGGGGCCGCCGCAGATCCAGGGGTCGGCGGCGAGGTCGGCCAGGGCGACGTCGGCGCGCCCGACGAGCGGGTGGTCCGGGCCGACGAGCACGTCGAGCGGCTCGTCGTAGAGGATGCGCTGGTCGAACGCCGGGTCGGTGACCGGCGGGATGGCCGCCGTCGCGACGACCACGACGATGTCGGTGTCGCCCGCGGCGAGCAGGTCGAACGCGCGGGCGGGCTCGGCCTCGCGCAGGTGCAGCCGCAGGGTCGGGTGCGAGTCCCGCAGCAGCGCGAGCGCCGCGGGCACGACCGCGGCGGCCGCGGTGGAGAACGCGCAGAACCGCAGCGCCCCGGTGACACCGTCCGGCCGGTGCGCGCCCAGCTCGGCCCGCGCCCGCTCCCACTGGGCCGTCAGGACCTCCCCGTGCGCCAGCACGATCCGGGCGGCCGGGGTGAGCCGCACGCGCCGCCCGTCGGGTTCGAGCAGGACGACACCGAGCTCCCGGGCGAGCTGCTGCACCTGGTGCGACGCCGAGGACGGCGTCATCCGGCAGACCTGCGCCGCCGCGGTGACCGTGCCGTGGCGGGCGATCGCCTGCAGCACGCGGAGACGCCGGTCGATCATCCGAGGAACGTACACGGTCAGGGACGGGATTCTTCGATGGACGCGGACCGTCGCGGGTGCCGACACTGGCCCCATGGCCTACCGCACCATCGTCGTCGGCCTCGGCGGCCTGGGGTCGGCGGCGCTGCACCGCCTCGCCGCCGAGCAGGGGTCCGGTGTGCAGGGGTCCGGCCAGCAGGGGTCGGGCGTCCTGGGGATCGAGCAGTTCGAGCTCGGCCACCACCGCGGCGCCTCCCAGGACCACTCGCGGATCATCCGGCTCGCCCAGCACCAGGAGCAGTACGCGGCGCTGGCCGCGCCGGCCTACGCGGCGTGGGCGGAGGTCGAGGAGGAGTCCGGGCAGCGGCTGCTCACCCGCACCGGCGGGCTGGTGGTCGAGGACCGGGTCGCCCGGCGCGGCACCGCCACCGGTACCCGCAACATCGAGGGCTACACCGCGCTGTTCGACCGCTTCGGCGTCGGCTACGAGCTGCTCGACGCCGACGAGCTGGTCGCGCGCTGGCCCCAGTTCCGCGTCGACGGCGGCGAGCAGGCCCTCTACCAGGAGGACTCCGGCATCGTCGACGCCGGGCGCGCGAACGCGGTGCACATCGCGCTGGCCCGCGCGCACGGAGCGGAGGTCCGCACGCACACGCCGGTGCGCGAGGTCCGGCCCGACGGCGGCGGCGTCGCGGTCGTCACCGACGCGGGGGTGCTGCGCGCCGACCGGGTCGTCGTCACCGCCGACGCCTGGACCAACCAGGTCCTCGCCGCGACCGGCGTGCGGCTGCCGCTGACCGTGCTGCGCGAGCAGGTCACCTACTACGCGACGCCGCACCTCGCGGAGTTCTCGCCATCGCGGTTCCCGGTGTTCATGTGGCACGGCCGCCACAACTTCTACGGCTTCCCCGTGTACGGCGAGGTCGCCACGAAGCTCGGGCAGCACATGGGCGGCGACGAGACCACCGCCGACGACCGCTCGTTCGAGCCCGACCCCGTCCGCCGCGCGCGCTACGACGAGTTCCTCGCCCGCCACGTCCCGCGCTTCCGCGGTCCCGAGCTGTACTCGAGGACGTGCCTCTACACGGTGCCCCCGGACCAGGACTTCGTGCTCGACACGCTGCCCGGGGCCCCGCAGGTCGTCGTCGCGATCGGGGCCGGGCACGCCTACAAGTTCGCCGCGCTGATCGGGCGGCTGCTCACCGACCTGGCCCTGGACCGCACCCCGGACCTGCCGATCGGGGCGTTCGCGATCGACCGCCCGGCGCTGACCGACCCGGCGTTCCCGCGCAGCTTCCACACCTGAGCCCGGAGGACCGATCCCCGATGACCGCCGAGACGACCCGGACGACCTACCACGACCTCCCCGCCCGCCCGGTCCCCGCGGCGCTGTTCACCGAGGAGTCCACCTACCGCCACACGCGGCTGCCGGTGGACCGGGCGTCGACGCTGCTGCCCGACGCCTACACCTCCCCCGAGTTCTTCGCCCTCGAGCGGGAGCGGGTGTTCGCCGCCGGGTGGGTGCCGGTCGGGTTCACCGCCGACGTCGACCGGCCGGGGGCGTGCGTCGTCGTCGACGTCGCGGGCCGCTCGGTGATCGTGACGCGCGACCGCAGCGGCGGGCTGCGCGCCTTCCACAACGTCTGCCGCCACCGCGCCGCCCGCCTGCTCGACGCCGGCGCGCGCGAGCTCGGCAGGCGCGGGCGCATCCGGTGCCCGTACCACAGCTGGACCTACGACTCCGACGGCTCGTGCCTGGGCACGCCGCTGTTCGAGGGCTCCGACGTCCCTGACGGGCAGCAGCCGGTCTTCGACACCTCCGGCGCCACCGCGTTCGACCGCGCCGACCACGGCCTGCTCCCCGTCGCCGTCGACACCTGGGGCTTCCTGCTCTTCGTGAACCTCGTGCCGGACCCCGCGCCGCTGGCCGAGCACCTGGGCGACCTGCCGCAGCGCTTCGCCGACCACGGGCTGCACCGCTGGATCCCGCAGCGCCGCCGCACCTACGACGTCGCCGCCAACCACAAGCTGATCGCCGAGAACTTCATGGAGTACTACCACCTGCCCTGGGTGCACCCGGAGCTGAGCAGGGTCTCGAAGTTCTCCGACCACTACCGCTGGCAGGGGCCCGGCATGTACACGGGGATGTGCACGACGCCGGTGTCGCGCAACACCGACGCCGGCGGCTGGGACGGCCTGGTCGCGCTCGACACCCTGGGCCCCGACGACGCCGACAGCGGCCGCTTCGTCTGGCTGTTCCCCAGCTGCGCGCTGGTGGTCCTGCCCAACCACGCGTTCGTGCTGCTCAACCGCCCCGTCGCGGCGGACCGCACCGTGGAGACCGCGGTCCTGCTCACCCACCCCGCCGCGCTGGAGGCGCCCGGCGCGCAGGAGGGGCTCGACCGGCTCACGGAGTTCTGGGACCTGGTGAACCGGCAGGACCTGGAGATCGTGGAGCGCGTCCAGGAGGGCATCGCGAACCCCGCCTACCGCGGCGGCCGCATGTGCTACCGCTTCGAGGAGCCGCTGCACCGCTTCCAGAACATGGTCGTCGACCGCATGGTCGGCGTCGACCGGGTGCCCGGCGGCGACGCGGGGACGGCCACGCGGATGTTCCCCGACCCGGCCTGAGTGCCGTCCGTCACGGGCGCGGCGCGGCGCGGGCCCGCGACGGGCACTCGGCCGGGTAGGATGGTCACGAGAACCACCCCGCCGGGCCCTGTTCCTCCCGGCGCGGCCGGCCCACCCCGGTGGGTGTCGCGGCCGGTGGCCCGCCCTTCCTCTCCACACAGGCGGCGCCGGGCCCTCCGCGGCGGTGGTCTCCGACGATCCGTGGCCGGGTCCCGTCGCGCAGGAGCCGATCCCGCTCCTCCGGCGGCACCCCCGCGGCGGCACTGCGCGCGGTGGCGGCCCGACCGGGCCCCGCCGGCACCGAGGAGGACGAGTTCGTGGCTCGACGAGGCCAGCCCCGGAACGGGGTTCGCCGCAGCGCCCCGCGCGACCGACGACGGCCCCGCGACGGCGGCGACGACGTCATGTCGGCGCTCGCGCGCGCCGTGCGCGAGATCGAGGCCGCGCTGCGCGGGGGCCGCACGACGGCCGCGACGCGCACCAAGTTCCAGGCGGTCGCGCTGCTGCTGCGCGACGAGCGCTCCCGC
This sequence comes from Pseudonocardia oceani, assembly GCF_019263585.2. Taxonomy (GTDB): domain Bacteria; phylum Actinomycetota; class Actinomycetes; order Mycobacteriales; family Pseudonocardiaceae; genus Pseudonocardia; species Pseudonocardia oceani. The sequence goes on along the minus strand of NZ_JADQDF010000001.1, from coordinate 5,014,101 downwards.
GTGCAGTCCGACGGGAGCGGCACGGCCGCGCAGCGGGCCGAGCAGCTCAAGCGCCTCGACGCGATCGCGACGAGCCTCGCGATGGCCGCCGTCCGCGACCCCGGGCTGCTGGCCCTGCTCGCCGAGGACGCCGTGGTCTCCGACGAGGCCCGGTCGCTGCGGCGCGACGTGCTGCGGACCGCGGGCATCGAGCCGGCCTTCGAGACCGGCACCGCCGAGGCCCCGCCGGTGGAGGAGGCCCCCGCCGCCCCCGCCAAGCCGCGGGTGGTGCCGCAGTCGGTCGTCTCGCGCCAGCTCGCCAACCCCTTCCTCGCCCCCGACTTCGCCGCCGCCCGGCCCAGCGCCCCGCGCGCGACGCCGCTGGCCGGCTGGGAGCTGCTGGGGCCGCTGCTGCGCTCCTTCGAGCGCGCCGCGCCCTCGGCGTCGACCTCCATGACGCTGCCCGAGCCGACGCGCCGCACCGTCCCCGGTGGCCGCGAGCTCATGCCCCACCAGGCCCGGCTGGTCTCCGCGGCCGCGCAGGGGCACCGCACGTTCCTGCTCGCCGACGAGCCCGGGCTGGGCAAGACGGCCCAGGCGCTGCTCGCCGCCGAGGCCGCGAACGCCTACCCGCTGCTCGTCGTCGTGCCCAACGTGGTCAAGACCAACTGGGTGCGCGAGGCCGGGCTGTGGACGCCGCACCGCCGGGCCACCGCGATCCACGGCAACGGCGACGCCGTCGACGGGTTCGCCGACATCGTCGTCGTCAACTACGAGGTGCTCGACCGCCACGTCGGCTGGCTCGGCGAATTCGGCTTCCGCGGGATGGTCGTCGACGAGGCGCACTTCATCAAGAACAAGACCTCGCAGCGGTCCAAGCACGTGCTGGACCTGTCCGAGCGGATCCGGTCGTTCACCGCGCGCCCGCTGCTCATGGCGCTCACCGGCACGCCGCTGATCAACGGCATCGAGGACTTCCTCGCGATCTGGCAGTTCCTCGGCTGGATCGACGCCACCAAGCCCCGCGCCGAGCTGATGGACTCCCTCGCCGCCACCGGCCTGAACCCGGCCGACCCGGGCTTCTACACCGCCGCCCGCACGTCGGTGGTCGACCTCGGCATCGTCCGGCGCCGCAAGGTCGACGTGGCCGCCGACATCCCGGCGCGCCGCGTGGCCGACCTCCCCGTCGAGCTCGACGGCGCCGCCGGCCGCTCGATCCGCGCGGCCGAGCGCGACCTCGCCCGCCGCATGGTGGCCCGCTACTCCGACGCCATCGCCAACCGGCGCTCCGGGCCCGTGGTCGAGGGCATCGACCACGAGCTCGTCCGCCGGGTGGCCCGCTGGGAGCAGAAGGACGCCGCCGAGGCGGGGTCGGGCGACAACGTGTTCGGCATGATGCGCCGGATCGGCCAGGCGAAAGCCGGGCTCGCCGCCGACTACGCGGCGCAGCTCGCGCACAGCGCGGGCAAGGTCGTCTTCTTCGCCAAGCACGTCGACGTGATGGACGCCGCCGAGGAGCTGTTCGCCGAGCGCGGCATCCGGTACTCCTCGATCCGGGGCGACCAGACCCCGACCGTGCGCCAGCGCAACATCGACGCGTTCGTCGAGGACCCGGGCGTCGCCGTCGCGGTCTGCTCGCTCACCGCTGCCGGCGTCGGCATCAACCTACAGGTGGCGTCCAACATCGTCCTCGCGGAGCTGTCCTGGACCGCCGCCGAGCAGACCCAGGCCATCGACCGCAGCCACCGGATCGGCCAGGCCGAGCCGGTCACCGCGTGGCGGATCATCGCCGCGCAGACGATCGACGCCCGGATCGCCGAGCTGATCGACAGCAAGGCGGGGCTCGCCGCCCAGGCCCTCGACGGCTCCGAGGAGGAGGTCGGCTCGTCGACCGACGTGCAGCACGCCGCGCTCGTCGCGCTGCTGACCGACGCGCTGACCGCCGCGTAGGGGGGCGGTCAGGAGCCGGTCAGGTCCACCACCTCCAGCGTCGGCGGTCTCGGTGCGCCGCGGGTCGATCACGATCATGCGGCGGTCGGGGTCGTTGCGCAGCGTGTCGAGCACGGTGCGGGCGTTGGGGAACCCGTGCGCAGTCCACGGGTTGCAGCCGATGGCCACCAGCAGGTCGCAGTCCTCGACGCCCTCCGCGGTGTGGCAGCTCTCGGAGCCGGCCACTCGGCCGTCGGTCAGCCCACCTCGCGGACGAGATCCAGGGCCCGGCCGAGCGTGGTCAGGCGCTCGTCGAGGGTCTCCCCCGCCGGGTAGAGCCGCACGATGTCGACGCCCGCGTCGCGCCACACCCCCAGCCGGGTGCGGACCATGTCCTCGGTGCCGATCAGCGTGGTGCCCAGCACCATCTCGTCGGTGACGAGCCCGGCGGCGCCGTCGCGGTCGCCGCCCTGCCAGCGCTCGCGCACGGCCGCGGCGACGTCGGCCCAGCCCTGGCGGCTGTAGGCGTCGTTGTAGTAGTTGGTGGTGGCCGAGCCCATGCCGCCGAGGCTGAAGGCGAGCTCCTTCTTGCGGGTGGCCACCATCGCGGTCAGCGCCTCCTCGTCGGCGGCGAACGCGACCTCCGCGCCCTGGCACACGTCGAGGTCCTTGCGCGTGCGGCCGGCCTTCGCGAGCCCGGCGTCGAGGTGGGTGAAGTAGGCGTCGGAGCCCTCGGGGACGAAGCTGGTGCCGAGCCAGCCGTCGGCCAGCTCCCCGGTGAGCTCCAGCATCTTCGGCGACATCGTGGCCAGGAAGATCGGGAGGTCGGGCTGCGGCGCGCTCGACAGCCGCATCGGCCGGCCCTCGCCGTCGGGCAGCGGGATCGCGATCGTCCGCCCGGAGAAGCTCACCTTCTCCCCGCGCAGCGCCTGCCGGACGACCTCGATCGTCTCGCGGGTGCGGGTCATCGGCCGGGCGAACGGCACGCCGTGCAGGCCCTCGATGACCTGGGGGCCCGACGGGCCGAGGCCGAGCAGGAAGCGGCCGTCGGACATCTCGTTGAGCGTGGCCGCCGCCTGCGCGACGGCGACCGCGGTGCGGACGCCGACCTGCATGATCCCCGAGCCCAGCAGCATGCTCTGCGTGCGGCCGGCGAGGAAGCCCAGCGTCGACGGGGCGTCGGAACCCCAGGCCTCGGCGACCCAGCAGATGTCGAGACCGAGCTTCTCGGCCTCGACCACGAAGTCGAGCGTCTCCTGCCAGGTACCGCGCTGGGACGCCTCGACGGTGGTAGCGGTGCGCACCTCAGGCTCCGGCCGCAGGAGTGGAGCCCGCAGGAGCGGAGGCGGCCTCGACGCGGGCCTTGATACCGGCGAGCGAGGCGGACATGTTCTTCTCGAACTCGCGCATCCGCACGAAGACGATCTTCTGCTCCTTGTCGGGCATCTCGTCGATGGCGAGGCTGAGGCCCGAGCGGCCCGGGCCCATCTGCATCCACTGCCGCAGCCGCGTGCCGTCGCCCTCGGGCTCGAGGGTGTAGCGCCACACCGCCGTCGGGTTCTCGACGTCCTCGACCGCCCAGGCGAACACCTCCGGCTCGGCGCACTCGACGATCTCGGAGACCGTCGACCACTCGCCGAGCGCGGGGTGCTTGCTGGAGCCGCGGAACCTCGCGCCGACCTCGGGCCGCGCGCGCCCGTCGAGCCACTCGACCGTCTGGAGCTCCTCGCTCATCGACGGCATCAGCGTCGGGTCCGCGACGGTCGCCCACACCGCCTCGGGGGCCGCGGCGACCCACGTGTCCACCTCGACCGTGGGGATGTCCGCGTAGGTCGCACCGGTCCACTCCATGACGTCGCCTCCTGGGTTCGGCTGCCCGCTCGCCGATAGAGTTGCTCATTTGAACTGACCTGTCAACGCAGAGCACCGGCCGGACGGGGACCCCCCGCCCGGCCGGTGCCCGGACGACCTCAGAGACCGAAGCGCTGCTTGACGTCCTCGCGGTGGGTGAGCCGCTCGGGGTAGCCCGGCCCGATGTGCAGCGTGGTGTCGGCCGAGGTCATCGGCTCGTGGCAGCTGCTGCAGACCACCTCGGCGACGGCGTCGTGCCCGCACCGCTCGTGGCGCAGGAGGATGGGCGGGCCCGCCTCCTCCGACAGCCACTCGTCGCCCCACTTCTGCAGGGCCATCAGCACCGGGAAGAACTCCCGGCCCTTGCGGGTGAGCACGTAGTCGTAGCGCACCGGGTCGGACTGGTAGGCCCGCTTCTCCATCAGGCCCTCGGCGACCAGCGTCTTGAGCCGGTCGGCGAGGGTGTTGCGCGCGATGTTCAGACCCTTGTGGAAGTCGTCGAACCGCTGGATGCCGTAGAACGCCTCGCGCAGGACCAGCGGGGTCCACCAGTCCCCCAGCAGGTCCATCGCGCGGGCGATGGAGCAGGGCCAGTTCGCGAAGGATGTTCGCCTCATGGCGCGATGATAGCGGGTAGAGATTCGAGACTGAGCAGCTCAGCCAGCTCCACGGTCGCGGGTCGCACAGCCGGGAATCGCAGCGCGGCCGCGACGCGCGTGCCCTGGTCGATGGCCCTGTCGCGTCGTGCCCGGCGGCCTCGTCGGCCCCGCCGATGACGTGCACCGAGGCCCCGCCGTCCCGCGGCGCGTCGAGGAGGTCGCGCACGGGCTCCTGGCCCGCACACCACGACCGTGTCCCGTGTCCACGGCCAGCACCCGCGCGCCCGGCCCGTCGTCGCCGTCGACGGTCAGGTGCAGCCCGGCGGCGTCGATCCGGTCGTAGGTCGATCCGGTCGTAGCCGACCCCGGCGATCTGTCGTGCGCGACCTCGGCGACGGCGTGCACCGCGTCGACGACCTCGTCGCGCACCTCGGGATCTCGCGCACGGTGCTGGCCGGGCGCCTGGCCGAGCTGGTCGCGGTCGGGGCGGTGGAGCGCGTCGACCACCGCGAACCCGGGTCGCGGCGGCGCCAGGAGTACCACCCTCACGGCCGCGGGCGTGGAGCTCGGCCCGGTGCTGGCGGGGATGGGACGTGGGGCAGGGGGCACCTGCCGCAGAACCTCCCGCGGACGGGACGCGCGAGACGTCTTCCGTCCGCGCGTCGCACTGGTTAGCCTGTCCTCAGTTCGGAGGAGGAGGGGCTCGTGTCGCTGCGACTGCCCGTGGGCGAGGTGACCGTGCTGCTGGGCCCGAGCGTGGCCCGGCGCCGGATGATGAACCGGCTCGACGACGCCACCGGTCGCTGTGCCGACGGGCACGACGCGGGGGTGCGCCGGCTCGGCGCCCGACCGGTCGACCCGCTGGCCGACCGGCTGGTGGCGCTCGACGCGGTCGAGCCCGGCCGGGTGGCGATCCTGCTGGTCGACCGCTTCACCGACGGTCTCGCCGCCGCGCAACGCAGGGCCGTGCTGGCCCGGCTGCCCGCCCTGGCGGCGTCGGGGGTGGCCGTCCTCGTCGACGACGCCGACCCGGTGGCCGGGATGGCCGTGGCCGACGGCGCACTGCGCGTCGACCGGAGCGGCGACATCCGGGTGGAGCAGCTGGCCTACCTGGCCTCGTAGGTGAGGCAGTCGGCGTTGTCGGCGCCGGCACCGACGCTCACCGACGCGGCGGTGCACTCGAGCTTCTCGTTGTAGCGGCACTCCGAGCGGTGGCAGGCACCGACGAGGCCGTTGTCGGCGCTACCGCCGCGGAACGAGATCTCGACGAAGGTGCCGCAGTGGGCGTGGTCGCCGCCGATGGTGATGGCGCCGGCGTGGCAGCTGCTGCTCTCGTTGTAGGAGCAGGCGGTCACGGAGCAGTCCTGCACCTGGGGCATGTTCTGGGTCGAGGTCATGGGATGAGGATGAGGAACCGGACAAGCTCCCGCCACCGGAGTCAGCCTGACCTCACCGATGATCAGTCCGGCCTCAGTTGCCGGGACGACCAGCGGCGACGCATTCCCAAACGCCGCAATTCGGTGCCCCAGGTCACACCGCAGTAGGTCCGTACGGGTGATGCGCGTCGGGCTCGTAGGCCTGCGCACCCGTACGGTCGGATCAGCGTCCCCGGTACTGCGCCTTGCCGGGCCCCTCGCTGAGGAACGACGCGACCGCGCCCCGCAGGTCGTCGGTGTCGAACAGCGCACCCGAGACGGCGGGCACGGCGTCGTCGGCCGCGCGGACGCCCTCGCGCACCGCCGTCGTGACCAGCTCCTTCGTCGCCGCGTGGGCCACCGTCGGACCGGCGGCGAGGCGCCGGGCGAACCGGCGCGCCGCGTCGGCGAAGCCCTCGTCGGGCAGCACCCGGTTGACCACACCCCACTGCGCCAGCTCCGCCGCCGGGAAGCGCCCGCCGGTGTAGATCAGCTCCTTGGCCCGCGCCGGGCCCGCGCGCTCGGCGAGGCGTTGCGGCCCGCCCATCGACGGCGTCAGCCCGACGACGATCTCCACCAGCCCGAAGGTGGCCTTCTCGGCCGCCAGCAGCAGGTCGCACGCCAGGGCCAGCTCGAACGCGGCCGTGAGGGTGAGGCCGTGCGCGGCGAACACCGTGGGCACCGGCAGGTCCTCGAGCCCCTGCGCGACCGGCAGCAGCCGCTCCCACAGCTCGGCCCCGCGCGCGGCCGGGTCGGGGCCGTCGGCGATGCCGGCGAACAGCGTGACGTCGACGCCGCCGGACACGACCTTGCCCCGCGCCTCGACGAGCACCGCCCGCGCGCGGTCCTCGCGCGCCGGGTCGCAGAGCGCGGTGAGCTCGCCGACGACCTGCTCCCACGCGGCGAACACCGCCTCGTCGAACAGGTTCAGCGGAGGGGCGTCGAGGACGACGACCGCGAGGTCGCCGTCGCGCTCGATCCGGACGGGGGAGGTCGAGTCCGTCGAGGACGGGGTCGGTGCGGTCATCGCCCCATCCTGACACCGGGTGGGAGGAGGGACCGCTACTCGACGCGCATCCGCCAGGCGTCGGTGACGAGCTCGGCGAGGCGGTCGACGGTGACGCGCGGCAGGCGCACCATCACCAGCGGCAGGCCGTCGTAGCCGGGGACGGTGAAGAAGAGCTCGGGCTCGCCGAGCACCAGGGCCTGCTTCTCGGCCTCGTCGCCGACGTAGAGCACGGCGACGTCGGTGCGCAGGACGCGGCGGCGCCCGGGCTCGCGCTCGGGGTAGGACCACACGAACCCGCGCCCGCCGACGCGGAAGTCGAAGCCGTCGGACTCGTTCTCCACGGCGCCGTCGAGGGCGAGGGCGAGCCGGCGGACGTCGTCGGCGTCAGCCATCGCGGTCCCGCACGGACGGCAGCCTAGGGCGCGGCACCGACAGGGGCGAGCACTACGGTTGCCGGGTGCCGATGACCGCCAAGTACGCCACCACCTGCGGCGTCTGCGCCTCCGCCATCTCGCCCGGCGAGGAGATCGCCCGCTCCGGGAACGTGTGGGCGCACACGGCCTGCGCCGCGGCGCCCGGCGCCGCCCCCGCGGCGGCGCCGGCGAAGAAGTCGCCTGCTCGCAAGGCCGCCGCCAAGCCCGCCCGCCCCGACATGCCCGCCCCCGACGGCGCCCTGGAGGTCTGGACCGACGGCGCCTGCTCGGGCAACCCCGGCCCCGGCGGCTGGGCCTGGGCCACGCGCGACGGGCGCCAGGACAGCGGGGGCGAGTCGCCGACCACCAACCAGCGCATGGAGATCCGCGCCGCGCTGGAGGCCGTGCGGGCGCTGGAGGGGCCGCTGGTCGTCGTCAGCGACTCGACCTACGTCGTCAACTGCTTCCGCGACCGCTGGTGGAAGGGCTGGATCGACCGCGGCTGGGTCACCAGCGCGAAGAAGCCCGTGGTCAGCCGCGACCTGTGGGAGCCGCTGATCACGCTGGTCAACGGGCGCGGCGACGTGTCCTTCCGCTGGGTGAAGGGCCACTCCGGCGACGAGATGAACGACCTCGTCGACGTCCTCGCCGTCGAGCAGTCGCAGGCCGCGGCGGGGCGGGGCCTCCGCCCCGGGTCCTGAGCGGGCCCCTCAGGCCAGCTCCGCCCGCAGCAGCGCCGCCGCCCCGGCCATCGCCCGCATCTTGCCCTCGGCGCTCTCCCGCGGCAGGTACTTCATGCCGCAGTCGGTGCTGATGACCAGGTTCTCCGGCGCGGTGTGGGCGAACGCGCGACGCACGCGGCCCGCCACGACCTCGGGCGTCTCGACGGCCGGGTCGGACAGGTCGACGACCCCGAGCAGCACCGTCTTGCCCGAGAGGTCGGCGAGCACGCCCAGGTCGAGCCCGGACTGCGCGGTCTCGATCGACACCTGGTCGACGGAGCACCCGGCCAGCTCGGGCAGGAACGAGTAGCCCTCGGGCCGCTCGTGGATGATCGCGGCGTAGCCGAAGCAGATGTGCACCGCGGTCGTGCCGGTGACGCCCTCGAGTGCGGCGTTGAGCGCGGCGAGGCCGTAGGCGCGGGCGGCGTCCGGGCGGGCCTGCATGTACGGCTCGTCGATCTGCACGACGTCGGCGCCGGCGGCGTGCAGGTCGCGGATCTCGGCGTTGACGGCGGCCGCGTAGTCCATCGCGGCGGCCTCCGCGTCGGGGTAGTGGTCGTTCTGCGCCTGCTGGCTCATCGTGAACGGCCCGGGCACCGTCATCTTGATCGTGCGGTCGGTGTGGGCGCGCAGGAAGCGCACGTCGTCGACCTCGACGGGCCGCGTCCGGCGGATCGGGCCGGTGATGCGCGGGACCGGGTTGGGGTGGCCGCTGCGGTCCAGCGCCGTGCCGGGGTTGTCGACGTCGACGCCGTCGAGCGCGGTGGCGAAGTGGTTGGAGTAGGACTCCCGGCGGATCTCCCCGTCGGTGAGGATGTCGAGCCCGGCCTCCTCCTGCGCGCGGATCGCGAGCAGCGTGGCGTCGTCCTGGGCCTGCGCGAGGTGCTCGGGCGCCGGGCGCCACAGCTCCTTCGCACGCACCCGCGGCGGGAAGCGCCCGGCGAGCTTGGCGCGGTCGATCAGCCAGTCGGGCTGGGCGTAGGACCCCACCAGCGACGTCGGCAGCAGCGGCAGGGACATGAGGGGCCTCCGGGCGGTCAGGGGACGAGGACGACGCGGCCGCGGGCGGCACCGTCGCGCTGGCGGGTCCAGGCGTCGGCGGCGTCGTCGAGCGGGACGCGCTCGTGGAGCACGGTCAGCTCGCCGGCCGCGGCGAAGCGGGCGACGGCCTGCACGGCGTCGCGGCGGCGGGCGGGGTCCAGGGCGTTGTTGGTGTAGCCCAGGACGTCGAGCGAGCGGCTGCGCAGCGTCGCCGAGTCGACGCTGCAGGCGGGGGCGGCCGCGCCGCCGAGGTTCACCAGCCGGCCGCCGGTGCGCAGCGAGGCGAGCGCGGCGGCGGCGGGAGGGCCGGACAGGGGGTCGATGACGAGGTCGGGCCCGCCGTCGGTGGCCGCGGTCATCCGGGCGGTCCAGTCGTCCCCGTCGAGCAGGACGGTGGCGTCGGCCCCGTGCCGGCGCGCCCGGTCGAGCGCGGACGCCGACCGCGCGCAGGCGACGACCCGCCCGGCCCCGGCCAGGCGCGCGAGCTGCACGGCCGTCTCGCCGACGGCCCCGCCCGCGCCGAGCACGAGCACGGTCTCCCCCGGCGCGAGCCGGCCGCGCCAGGTCAGGCACATCCACGCGGCGACGGCGGACAGGCCGAGCGCCCCGGCCAGCACCGGGTCGACGCCCGGTGGGAGCGCGACGACGTCGTCGGCGGTGACGGCGGCGCGCTGGGCCATGCTGCCGTCGCCCGGCGCCATGCCCGCGCTCGTGGCGAACCAGACGGGGGTGCCCGCGGTGAGGTCGCCCAGCGGCGAGGCGAGGGTGCCGACGCCCTGCACGCCCGGGACGTAGGGCGTGGCGGGCGCACCGAAGTAGGAGGTGCCCGAGGCGCAGAGGACGTCGAGCGGCGTGATCGGGGCGGCGAGGACGTCGACCAGTACGCCTGCGGGCTCGGCCCGCTCCCCCACCTCGGGCGGGTGGCCCGCCGTGCGGATCTCCGCGGCCCGCATCAGCCCGCGGCCTGCAGGACGAAGTCGTAGCGCGCCTCGAGCCACGGCACGTCCGACGTGCCGCCGTCGGGCGTGGGGCCGGGCTCCCGCGGCTCGAACGCGACGACGAGCTCGGGCTTGGTGCCGAACACGACGTCGCTGTCGAGGTACTGCGCACCCTCCTGGAACAGGTGGGTGATCAGCGGGTGGAAGCCGGGGACGTCGAGCAGGACGTGCACGTGCGCGGGGCGGTGGTGGCTGATGTCGGTGCGGGAGATCAGCTCGCCGACCGGGCCGTCCATCGGGATCGCGTAGCCCCTGGGCGCGATGGTCCGCACGCAGTAGGTGCCGTCGGCGCGGGTGGCGTACTTCGCGCGCAGCCGGGCCTCGTCGACGGGGAGCTGGGCCTCGTAGGCGCCGTCCTCGTCGGCCTGCCACACGTCGAGCACCGCGCCGCCGACGGGCGTGCCGTCGAGCCCGCGGACGGTCCCGGTGAGGTAGAGCGGCGCGCCGGGCAGGCCCTGGCTCATGTCCTCGCCGAAGCCCAGCTCGGGCGAGCCGTCGATGTGGAAGGGGCCGAGCACGGTGGCCGGGGTGGCCGCCGGGTCCAGCTCGTGGTTCATCTGCACGACGAGCATCGACAGGCCGAGCACGTCGGAGGCGAGGATGAACTCCTCGCGCTTCTCGTCGCTGATCTGCCCGGTGGCGGTCAGCCAGCGGATCGCCGCCATCCACTCGGCCTCGGTGAGGCGCACCTCGCGGGCGAAGTCGTGCAGGTGGCGGACCAGCGCCGTGAGGACCTCGCCGGTGCGCGGGTCGTGCGCGGTGCCCCAGCGGGCGGTGGCGGCGTCGGTGATGGTGTCGGCGGTGACGGCGTCCATCTCAGATCCCCTCGGTCGGGTACGGGTCGGGCTCGACCGACCGGTTGTTCAGGTCCACGGACAGGAAGATGTCGTTGCCGACGGGGTGGCGCAACTCCTCCGCCAGCTGCCCGATCAGGCCGGCGGTGCGGGCGAGCAGCGCGAAGCCGCGCAGCAGCTCCAGCGGCAGGCCGAGGTCGGCCAGCGCGGCGCCGCAGACGCCGGCGCCGTTGAGCGGCAGCGTCTTCCCCAGCACCCGCGGGTGGACCCGGCCGATGGCGGCGAACAGCGAGAGGTGCGGGCCGTAGAGGCCCTCCTCGGTGGCGACGGCGAACAGCCGCGGGGTGCGCGGGTCGCCGTCCTTGTGCACGTGGTGGCCCAGGCCCGGCACGAACCGCTTGGCCTCCCGCTGCGCGCGCACGACGTCGAGGGCGAGCGCGTCCCAGCCGGCGTCGTCGACGGGGAGCTCGTCGGGCAGGTGCGCGTGCAGGAACCGGCCGCAGTCCTCGGTGACGCCCAGGAAGCGCGACCCGCCGCCGAGCAGGCCGGCCGCGAGCGCGCCCTGCACGGAGTCGGGCGCGGACAGGTAGGTGAGGCGCGTGACGATCGCGGTCGGGGTGAAGCCGTGGTCGGCCAGCGCGGCGAGCACGGCCTCGAACACGCGGGTCTCGCCGGAGCTGGGGCGGCGCTGGGTGGCGAGCCAGAACGCGAGCTCGCCGAACCCGACCTTCCCCATGACGTCCTCGGCGAGGTCGTGGCCGAGCAGCGTGATCGTCTCGCGGGACGAGGCGCCCAGCGCGGTGGGGTACTCAGGCACCGGTCTCCTCCAGCCACGTGCGCAGCTCGGCGCCGTGCTCGTCGAGCTCGGGCGGGGGCAGCCGGTAGGCCGCGGGCGTCGCGGAGAAGCGGATCGGGTGCCGGGTCGTGGGCACCGCGCGTTCGCCCTCCCCCACCTCGACGACGGGGTCGAGCCCGAACCGCTCGGCCATCGCGAACCCACCGTCGATGGTGCCGATGGGCCCGCACGGCACGCCCACCTTCGTCAGCTCCTCGAACCACTCGACGGCGCCGCGGGTGGCGAGCCGATCGGTGAGGATCGGGCGCAGCTCCTCGCGGTGCGCGGTGCGGTCGGCGTTGCGGGCGAAGCGCGGGTCGTCGGGCACCCCGGGGATGCCGAGCACGTCGCACAGCTTGCGGAACTGCCCGTCGTTGGCCGCGGCGACGATGAGGTCGTCGTCGGCGGTGGGCAGCGGCTCGTAGGGGAAGACGCTGGGGTGCGCGTTGCCCATGCGGGTGGGCACGACGCCGCCCGCGACGTAGGCGGAGCTGTGGTTGACCAGCCCGGTCAGCGCGGAGGACAGCAGGTTGACCTCGACGTGCTGGCCCTCGCCGGTGGCGTCGCGGTGGCGCAGGGCGGCGAGGATGCCGATGACGGCGTGGTTGCCGGCCATGACGTCGAACACGGAGATGCCGGCGCGGTAGGGCGGCCCGTCGGCGTCGCCCGTCAGGCTCATCAGGCCGGAGATCGCCTGCACCATGAGGTCGTAGCCGGGGACGTGCGCGCCCGCACCGGAGCCGAAGCCGCTGATCGAGGCGTAGACGGCGCGGGGGTTGGCGGCGCGGACGGTGTCGTGGTCGAGCCCGAAGCGGGCCAGGCCGCCGGGCTTGAAGTTCTCGACGACGACGTCGGCGCGGCGCACCAGTTCGCGGGCGACGGCGGCGTCGGCGTCGTCGCGCAGGTCCAGCGCGATCGACCGCTTCCCGCGGTTGACGCCCAGGTAGTAGGTGGACGTCTCACCCCGCACGGGCGGCGTCCAGGTGCGCGTCTCGTCGCCCTGGGGGCTCTCGACCTTGACGACCTCGGCCCCCATGTCCGCCAGCAGCATCGTGGCGTACGGCCCGGCGAGGACGCGGGAGAGGTCGGCGACCAGCACCCCTGACAGCGGTCCCGGCATGCACCCTCCTCGTCCGACTGGCGGACAGTCGTCCGCCAAAGCCGAGTCTCCGCCGTACCGCCCGAGCGGTCAAGCCGGGGCGACTCCGGGGGCACCTCAGGAGACGGCGACGTGCGGCACGTCCTGCACGCGCGCGAAGTCGGCGCTGATGTCGCCCGCGGCCTGCAGCAGCAGCGGCAGGTGGTGCTCGAGCAGGCGCTCGACCGGCGTCTCGGCGGCGTGGCAGTTGACGTTGAGGCCGGCGATCACCTTCCCGGAGCCGTCGCGCAGGGGCGCGGCCACCGAGCGGATGCCCAGCGTGAGCTGCTCGTCGGTGAGAGCCCAGCCGCGGGCACGCACCTCGCGCAGGGCCGCGTCGCGCTCGGCGCGGTCGGGGCACCAGCGCGCCACGAGGCCGGAGCGGGTGGGCTGTGCGAGCACCGCCTCGAGCTCCTCGGCGTCGAGCGCGGCGAGCTGCACCTTGCCCAGCGACGTCGGCAGAGCGGGAAAGCGCGTCCCGATCTGCACCGCGAGCGAGACGATCTTGGGGACGGACACGCGCGCGACGTAGACGATGTCGGAGCCGTCGAGCTGGGCGATCGAGACGGACTCGTTCGTGCGCGCGCCGAGCTTCTCCATGTGCGGGCGCGCGACGTCCCACAGCCCCTGCGAGCGCACGTAGGCGACGCCGAGCTCGAGCACCCGCGGCGTCAGCGAGTAGCCGCGGCCCTCGGCGCGGACGTAGCCGAGCTCCTCGAGCGTCAGCAGGATCCGGCGCGCGGTGGGCCGCGCCAGGCCGGTGGCGCCCGCGACCTCGGCGAGCGTCATCGCCGGGCGCTCGGGCCCGAAGGCCGCGATCACCTCCAGGCCGCGCGCCAGCGCCTCGATGAAGTCGGGACCGGCTCCCTCGCGTGGCACCGCTCGATCCCCTCTCCCTCGCGTCAGCGCAGGGTAGCCGACCGCATTGACAGCCGGGCCGACCTGCGCCACAGTCACCCTGACCGCGAGTGTCCGTCACGCGGACGGTTGTACGCGGACGGGTGTACGCAACGGAGGGTTCACAGATGAGCGAGCGTCCGGTCGTCCTGCGGGGTGGCACGGTCCTGACCGTCGACGCCGGGCGCAGCGTGCTGCCCGGCCACGACGTGCTGGTCGTCGACGGCGTGATCGCCGCCGTCGGCCCCGGTCTGGAGGTGCCGGCGGGCACCGAGGAGATCGACGCGACCGGCGGCGTCGTGATGCCGGGCATGATCGACACCCACCGGCACATGTGGCAGACCGCGATGCGCGGCTACGGCGCCGACTGGACGCTCACGCAGTACTTCGTCTGGTACTACCTGGAGTGGGGCAAGGCCTTCCGCCCCGAGGACGTCCACGCGGGCAACCTGCTCGGCGCCTGGGAGGCGCTCGACGCCGGCGTCACCACGACCGTCGACTGGTCGCACGGGCTGCAGACCGTCGCGCACGCCGACGCCGCCGTCGACGCGCTCGAGGCGGTGCCGGGCCGGTTCGTCCTCGCCTACGGCAACATCCAGGACGCCCCCGCGAACTGGACGGCCACGCCCGAGTTCCGCGACTTCGTCTCCCGCCGCGTCACCGGCAAGGAGAACCTCGGCTTCCAGCTCGCGTTCGACGTCACCGGCGACCCGGCGTTCCCCGAGAAGCCCGCCTTCGAGGTCGCGCGCGAGATGGGCGTGCCGGTCACGACGCATGCCGGCGTCTGGGGCGCCACCAACGACGACGGCATCAAGCTCATGCACGACCACGGCTTCATGACGCCGGAGACGGTCTACGTCCACGCGGCCACGCTGTCGGCCGACTCCTACCACCGCATCGCGGCCACCGGCGGCTCCGTCTCGGTGTCCACCGAGAGCGAGCAGAGCGCGGGCCAGGGCTACCCGCCCACGTGGGCGCTGCGCTCGCACGGGATCCCGGTGTCGCTGTCGATGGACACCTCGGTCTGGTGGAGCGGCGACCTGTTCTCCGCCATGCGCACCACGCTGGGCGCCGACCGCTCGCGCGAGCACATGGAGGCGCACGCGCAGGGCGACACCGTCACGCACGCCTCCCTGCGCGCCGACCAGGTCGTCGAGTGGGCCACCCGCGGCGGCGCGGCGGCGCTGGGCCGGGAGTCCGAGCTGGGCAGCATCGAGGTCGGCAAGAAGGCCGACGTCGTGCTGCTGCGCAACGACCACTCCCCCGTCTCGTTCCCGGTGCTCAACCCGCACGGGCACGTCGCGTTCCAGGCGCAGCGCGCCGACGTGCACACCGTGCTCGTCGGGGGCCGCGTGGTGAAGCGCGACGGGCGGCTCGTCGACGTCGACCTGGCGTCGGTGCGGCGCACGGTGGACGCGACGGTCGAGCACCTGCGCGGGGCGATGGGCGAGGAGGCGTGGCAGCAGGGCATGAACCCCGACGTGCCGGAGACGAAGGTGCTGGACAACCCCTACACCTACACCGACTACCGCAGTGCGGGCACGCACGGCGGTACTGCTTCCTAGACCTGCCCGTCGGGTCGCCCGGTCTCCCGGTCGAGCCACTCGACCAGCAGGACGCGCTCGGCGGCGGTCAGCCCCGGGAGGTCGGGCACGACCGTCCGGAACGCCGGCGTCTCGTGCGCCACGTAGGTCGCGAGGACGTCGCCGACGACGAGTGGGCGGCCGGCCTCGTCGACCGCGGCGCGCCGACCGGCCCGGCGGAGATGCTGCTCGGGGTGTTCCGCGCGTCCCGCGAGTGCGGCTTCGCCGACACCGCGTCCGCGCCGGCCGACGTGCTCGGGCGCCCGGTGGTCCCGCTCCGCGCGCTGCTGGCGGAGGTGGTCGGACCGGGCGCTCGGGTCACGCCCCGATGACGGAGCGCGCGCTGGCTACAGGCGGTTCTGCTTGCGGCCGGTGACGCGGTTGTAGACCAGCAGGACGATCACGGCGCCGATGATCGAGCCGATCCAGCCGGCGGGCTGGAAGCCGCGGAAACCGCCCGTCAGCAGGCCGAAGATGAGGCCGCCCAGCACGGAGCCGACGACGCCGACCGCGATGGTGCGCGCGATGCCGATGTGGTCCTTGCCGGGCACGATGGCGCGCGCGATGAATCCGGCGATGAGGCCGAAGACGACCCAGCCGATGATGGTCCCGATGACGCCCATGTGTCCTGCACTCCCCGGTCGTGGCACCGGCACGTGATCACGTGCCCGCCTCCGTTGTACCGCGCGACGGGCGCGGGCGCGAGGACCCGGACGTGCGACGACCCCGGGTCACAGAGTGACCCGGGGTCGTGGCGGGTGGCGCGTCCGCTCCCCAGCGACGCGCGAAGTGAGTTGCCGTGGAGTGATTCGCAGGATGCGCCGGATGCGTTACACGTGGCACTCGGACGGGCCGTTCGGACCAATGATCGGCCGTCTGCGGGCCCGGCCGGCCGTGTGCGTCGCCATCCCGATCAACGCGAACTGCGCACCCAGCAGCCGCCCGCACACGTCCCGCCGTGCGCAGGCGGCGATCAGGTGCGCAGCTCGGCCGGGGCGGCGGGTCGGGGTCCGGCGGGACGGGGTCCGGCGGGTTCGCCTCTCACGCACGGCGCAAGTCGGTCGCCGCCATCTGCCACGGTCCGCGACTCGGCGCTCCGACCGCCTCGCGCGCCGGCTCGGTGTGACGCCACAGGCCTGGGTCCGCCGTGGGTCACGCGCCGACCCAGGAGCATCGTTCACAGCAGCGAACGGTGCTTCCCACGCGGTTGACCAGCGAGAAGGCTCCCGCTAGAATCGAACACATGTTCGATGCCGTGCCGCCGGAGGAGACCGACGAGGTCTCCCGGATGCTCGCGGACGCTCCCGACTGGCCCCCGCTCGACGAAGTGTTCGATGCCCTCGTCGCCGCCGGACGCCCCGCACCATCGGGGTGGCTCGCGCTCGAGCTCGACCTCGCGTCCGCCGACCCCGGTGAGCTCGCCGACGCGGAGCTCGTCGACGCCGTGGCCGACCTCGACCGCGTCGCCTCCTGGGCCGCCGCGCGCCAGTCCCGGCTGCTCGCCGAGTTCGCCCGCCGACGTCCGGCCGATCCCCGGGACGTGGCCGCGCAGGGACCCGGCGCCGTCAGCCGGTGGGCGCCGGACGAGATCGCCTTGGCACTGTCGGTCTCGCGGCTCACGGCGGGGCAGCGGCTGGCCCAGGCCCGCCGGCTCACCGAGACTCTGCCCGCCACGCTCGACGCCCACGAGGCCGGGCGGATCGATGCGACCAAGGTCCGCGCGATCTGCGACGCCACCCAGCACCTCCCCGACGAGCAGGCCGCCCGCGTGCAGGACCGGGTGCTGCCCGCCGCCGAGCGGCAGAGTCGCGCGCAGCTGGTCGCCGCCCTGCGCCGCGCCGTGATCGCTGTCGACCCCGACGGCGCGAACGACCGGCACGCGAAGGCCCGCCTCGACCGGCGCGTGGTCGTCGGCGAGGAGACCGAGGGCATGGCCTCGCTGTGGGCGCTGCTCGCCGCGCCCGACGCGCTCGCCGCCCACCAGTGGCTCACCCGCCTCGCCCGCGGTCTCGGCGCCGAGGACCCGCGCGGCATGGACGCGCGGCGCGCAGACCTCCTCGCCGACCTCCTCACCGGCCGGGTCACGAGCCGCGCCGCGACCACTGACCTCGACTGTGCCGACCCCGGCTCTGCCGACACCGGCTCTGCCGACGCCGACACCGCCGGCACCGGCACTGGCACTGGCACTGGCACTGGCACTGGCACTGGCACTGGCACTGGCGAGGCTGCGCCGCCGCGGCCGGTCGACCCGGGCAAGCCGCTGGTGCAGGTCGTGGTGCCGCACTCCGCCTTGATCGGCGCCGACGAGCAGCCGTGCGACCTGGTCGGCTACGGCCCGATCCCCGCCGACCTGGCCCGGCAGATCGCCGCCGACGCGGTGTGGAAGCGCCTGGTCACCGACCCGCTGTCCGGGGCCCTGCTCGACCACGGCCGCACCACCTACCGCCCGCCCGCCGCGCTCACCGACTTCGTCCGGGCCCGCGACGTCCACTGCCGCTCGCCCCTGTGCCGACGCCGCGCGCTCGACTCCGAACTCGACCACACCGTCCCGTACCCGCTCGGCCCCACCGCCGCGCACAACCTCACCGACGGCTGCACCCTGCACCACCACGAGAAGCACTCGCCGGGGTGGAGCGTGGTCCAACACCCCGACGGTCGGCTCACCTGGACCACCCCGACGGGCCACCGCTACACCAGCGACCCCTTCGACTACCGCCCCGAGCCCGACCTCCCACCCCGCCCGTCGCGACAGGCCAGACCGGCGCCGGTCCCCTACCGCCACGTCGATCTCGACTGGACCTCGCGTGGCGACCCGCAGGACCCGCCGCCCTTCTGACCGGGATGAGCGGCACCGCGGGCGCTCCTGCCCCGTTGCGCCGGTGGCCTGTGCGGCGGACGGGAGCGAGCAGGCGGGGGCGTGGTTCAGCCCCACTCGGGCGATGGCGTCGGCCAGGTCTGCCGCCATCGGTCAGCGTGCTCGCCGGCACTCCTCGCCGGACGATCGCGAGCTGCAGCGCCGCGCGGGCCGTGACAGGTGCTGCGGCGGAGCCCCGGTACGGCGGCAGCTCACCGGTGTCGTCGCTGCCCGCCCCGGTCCCGCCGCGTCCCGTGTCCTCGCCGCCCGGCCCGGACCGAGCTCTGATCGGTTGCGGCACTCCCCTGAGCAGCCGCCCGACAGATCCCCGCAACCAGGAAAGCCACGTTCCTGCCCCCAGAGGGCCTGAACGTGGCTTTCCTGAACCCAGGAACGGGCGCGAGGGGGGAAAGCTACCCGCCCAACGCCTCCCTCAGCCGCTCGTCCCGACCCCGCCGCTCCGCCCGCAGGGCCAGTGCACCGTCGAGGTCGACCTCCACGAACCGGGTGCGGGTGCCGGGGGCCGACTGGGCGACCAGGTCGAGGTCGCCCGACAGCACCGTCGCCACCATCATGTAGCCCCCGCCCGACACCGCGTCCCGGTGCAGCACGATCGGCTCCACACTGCCCGGCACCTGGATGGAGCCGATCGGGTACGGGGCGTCGACGATGTTCGAGGGGTCCTGGCCGGCCCCGAACGGCGGCTCCCGGTCGACCGTCTCGAGCTGCGCGCCGGAGTAGCGGAAGCCGATGCGGTCGGCGACCGGCGTGAGCTTCCAGGTGGTGTCGAGGAAGGTCGCGCGCCCGTCCTTGGACAGGCGGTGGTCGTAGAGGCCCATCATCACCCGCACCTCGACGTCCTTGCTCCACGTCGGACGCAGATCCTCGGGCACCGAGCGGCCGACGGACCCGGCACCGGTGCCGGGGGCCGAGCCGACCGGCAGCACGTCCCCCGCCGCCAGCGGACGCCCGGAGAAGCCGCCGAGCGCACCGAGCCCGTAGGTCGAGCGGCTGCCCAGCACCACCGGCACGTCGACGCCACCCGACACCGCGACGTAGGCCCGCGCGCCCCCGGCGAGGTAACCGAACGAGAGGACGTCACCGGCGTCGACCGCGAACGACTCCCACTGCGGGCGCTCCTCCCCGTTGACCTTCGGCACCATCACCGCACCGGTCACCGCGACGACGGCGGCCTCGGAGAACACCAGCTCCGGTCCCATGTAGACGACCTCGAGCACGGCGTCGCCCGCGTCGTTGCCGACGAGCAGGTTGGCCGCGCGCAGCGAGTACTGGTCGAGCGCGCCCGACGGCGGGATGCCCAGGTCGTAGTAGCCGGTGCGGCCGGCGTCCTGCACCGTGGTCGAGAGTCCGGGCTTGCGCACCTCGATGCTCATCGCAGGGCCTCCAGCAGCGTCGCGTTGTAGCCGTCGGGGTCGTCGAGGAACGGGGCCAGGGCGAACTCCACCGGGGCCTGCTTGATCCGGAACTCCTTCGCCTCGACCGAGGCGAGCAGGGAGTCGTACTCGTCGCGGTCGACGGGCCGGAACTTCACGATGTCGCCGGGGCGGAAGAACACCATGAAGTCGGTGAAGTCGGGCATCGACTGCGTCGGGTCGTAGATCGGGGCCGGCGTGATGCCGAACATCTGATAGCCGCCGGCGCCGCGCACGGAGTAGATGCAGGAGAAGCAGCCGCCGTAGCCGACCGTCTGCTTCGGGGTGTCGGTGCGCGGGCGCAGGTACTTCGGCACCACGATCTGCCGGTCCCGGGGCACCATCTGGTACTTGAACGGCAGCCCCGCGACGAACCCGACCATCGAGGTGAACCACGGCGAGCCGGAGTGCGCGGCGATGAACTCGTCCTCGTCGGCGTACCCGTTGATGCGTGCCGCGTAGGCGATGTCGGTGGCGTCGGGGTCCTGGTGGCGGTCGCGGAACCGCATGAGCGTCTCGGTGGTCCACGGGTCGCGGTAGAGCACCGGGATCTCCAGGACGCGCGTCGGCAGCGCGACGTCGGACGCGTCGCCCACCTGCTGCTCGAGGTCCTTGAGCTGCTTCATCAGCGCGTGCGGGTCGAGCACGTCCGGGTCGTAGCGCACCTGGTAGGACGCGTTGGCCGGGCAGATGTCGACGAGCCCGTCGGGCCGCTGCTCGCGCAGCGCGCCGGTGATCGCCATGGCCCGGAAGTTGGCCTGCAGGCTCATCTCCTCGGCGAGCTCGACGAAGATGAACTCGTCGCCTCCCCAGCTGTAGCGGGCCCCGGTCTCGGTCGTCGCCGTCATAACCACTCCTCCAACGTCCCGGTGTGGAACTCCCCCGCGGCGAACCACGGCTCGTCCAGCAGTGCTCGGTGCATCGGCGTCGTCGTCTTCACGCCCTCCACCTCCAGCTCGGCCAGCGCCCGGCGCGAGCGGCGGATCGCCTCCTCGCGGTCGGCGCCCCACACGACCACCTTGGCGAGCAGGGAGTCGTAGTACGGCGACACGGCCGAGTCGGACTCCAGCCACGTGTCGCTGCGCACCCACGGCCCGGCCGGCAGGTGCACCCGGCCGACCTTCCCGGGCTGGGGCAGGAACCCCTTGTCCGGGTCCTCGGCGCAGATCCGGAACTCCAGGGCGTGCCCGCGCACGGCGATGTCGTCCTGGGCCAGGCGCAGCGGCTCCCCCGCGGCGATCCGCAACTGCTCGGCCACCAGGTCGACGCCCGTGACCAGCTCGGTCGTCGGGTGCTCGACCTGGATGCGCGTGTTCATCTCGATGAAGAAGTACTCGCCGCTCTCGTCGTCGACGAGGAACTCGACGGTGCCGGCGCTGCGGTAGCCGCACTCCGACGCCAGCCGGACCGCCGACTCGGTCATCGCCGCCCGGACCCCGGAGTCGATGCCGGGCGCCGTGGCCTCCTCGACGACCTTCTGCCGCCGCCGCTGCAGCGAGCACTCGCGCTCGAACAGGTGCACGGCCGACTCGCCGTCGCCCAGCACCTGCACCTCGACGTGCCGGGCCCGGCGGACGAACCGCTCCAGGTACATCCGGCCGTCACCGAACGCGGTGGCCGCCTCGCGCGACGCCTGCGGGAAGCCCTTGCGCAGCGCCGCCTCGTCGTCGACGACGCGGATCCCGCGCCCGCCGCCGCCCGCCGCGGCCTTGAGCATCACCGGGTAGCCGACCTCGGACGCCGCGCGTACGGCGTCCTCGACGTCCTCGACGCCGCCGGGCGTGCCGGGCACCGTCGGCACACCGGCGGCCCGCGCGACCTCCCGCGCCGCCACCTTGTCGCCCATCCGCTCGATCGTCGCGGCGTCGGGACCGACGAACGTCAGCCCGGCGTCGGCGACGGCCGCGGCGAACGACGCGCGCTCGGACAGGAACCCGTAGCCGGGGTGCACGGCGTCGGCGCCGGCGTCCTTCGCCGCCGCCACCAGCGCGTCGACGACGAGGTAGCTCTTCGCCGCCGACGACGGGCCGATGTGGACCGTGTGGTCGGCCAGGCGCACGTGCGGCGCCTCGGCGTCGGCGTCGCTGTACACGGCCACGGACTCGATCCCGAGGTCGCGAGCGGCGCGGACGATCCGGACCGCGATCTCCCCGCGGTTGGCGACGAGCAGCCGCCTCATGCGGAGTCGGTCCCCTCCGCCTCGATCACCGCGACGACCTGCCCGGCGTCGACCTCGTCCTCGTTCTCGACCAGGAACTCGACGACGGTGCCCGCCGCGCCGGCCTGGACCTCGTGGAAGGACTTCATCACCTCGACCAGGCAGATCGTGTCGTCGGCGCCGACGGTCGCGCCGGCGTCGGTGAACAGCGGGCTGTCCGGGTCGGGACGGCGGTAGAAGACGCCGGGGATCGGGGACACGACCTCGTGTCGGGCCATCGGGGAACTCCTAGGAGAGGTGGGGGGCAGCCAGATGCGGTGACAGGGCGGAGCGGACCGCGGTGGCCAGCTCGACGGCGTTGGGGGTGTCGGAGTGGACGCAGACGCAGTCGGCGCGGACCGGGATCTCCGTGCCGTCGACGGCCGTGGCGACGCCGTCGGTGACCGCCCGCACCGCGCGCTCGGCCGAGCGCTCCGGGTCGAACGCGTCGTGCTTGCGCGTGATGATCAGCGAGCCGTCGGGCCGGTAGTCGAGGTCGGCGTAGTACTCGGAGATGAACCCCGCCTCGCGCTCCCCCCAGACCTGCTCGTGGACCGTGCCGGCCATGCCCATCAGCGGGACGCCGAACACGTCGGCGGCGTCGGCGATCGCGCCGGCGACCTCCTCGTCGCGCGCGGCCATGCCGTAGAGCGAGCCGTGGGCCTTGACGTGGTGGAGCTCCATGCCCTCGGCCCGCAGGAACCCGACGAGCGCCGCCACCTGGTAGAGCACGGCGGCGGTGAGCTCGGAGCGGTCCATCTTCATCTCGCGGCGGCCGAAGCCCTCGCGGTCGGGCAGCGACGGGTGGGCTCCGACCTTCACGCCGTTGGCCTTGGCGAGCTTCACCGTGGACGCCATCACCGACGGGTCCGACGCGTGGAAGCCGCAGGCCACGTTGGCCAGCGTGATGAGCGGCATGAGGCCCTCGTCGTCGCCGCAGCGGTAGATCGAGAACGCCTCGCCCATGTCGCAGTTGATGTCGACCATCGCTATCCCCTGGCCTCCTGGATCGACCGCCACACGCGCTGCGGTGTGGCCGGCATGTCGACGTGCGTCACGCCCAGGTGCGCCACCGCGTCGATCACGGCGTTCACGACCGCGGGGGACGACCCGATCGCCCCCGACTCCCCGATGCCCTTGACGCCCATCGGGTTCGTCGGCGACGGGGTGACGGTACTGCCGAGCTCGATGTGCGGCAGGTCGGAGGCGGCCGCGAACTGGTAGTCGGCGAGGGTGGCCGTGGTCGGGTTGCCGTCGGCGTCGAACGTGGCCTCCTCGAACATCGCCTGGCCGATGCCCTGGGCGATGCCGCCGTGCAGCTGCCCGGCGACGATCTCGGGGTTGACGACGTGGCCGCAGTCGTCGACGGCGACGAACCGGCGGATCTTCGAGAACCCGGTCTCGGTGTCGACCTCCATCACGCAGATGTGGGTGCCGAACGGCCAGGTGAAGTTGGGCGGGTCGAACGCGTTCTCCGCGGTGAGCAGCGGCTCCATGCCCTCGGGCAGGTTGTCGGCTAGGTAGGCGGCCATCGCCACCTCCTGGATCGTGATGCCCGCGTCGGTGCCGCCCACGGTGAACCGGCCGTTGTCGAACGACAGGTCGTCCTCCGAGGCCTCGAGCAGGTGCGCGGCGATCGTCCGGGCCTTGTCGACGACCTTGTGCGCGGCCATGTGCACCGAGACCCCGCCGACGGGGAGGCTGCGCGAGCCGTAGGTGTCGCGGCCGAACGGGGCGACGGCGGTGTCGCCGTGCAGCACCTCGACGTCGTCGGGGTGCACGCCCAGCGCGTCGGCCGCGATCTGCGACCACGCCGTCTCGTGACCCTGGCCGTGCGGCGAGGTGCCCGTGACGACCTCGACCTTGCCGCTGACCAGCATCCGCACCGTCGCGGCCTCCCAGCCGCCGCTCTGCAGGCGCACGCCCGCGGCGACCTTCGACGGCGACAGCCCACCGCTCTCGGTGAAGTTGCCGATGCCGATGCCGATCTGCACCGCGTCGCCGGCCTCACGGCGCTGCTTCTGCTCCGCGCGCACGGCGTCGTAGTCGACCAGGCGCATCGCCTCGCGCATGCAGGGCTCGTAGTCGCCCGAGTCGTACATGACGCCCGACGGGACGGTGCGGTTCTCCAGGAACTTCGGGTGCAGGTTGATCAGCCGCACCTCTGCGGCGTCCATCCCGAGCTCGCGCGCGAGGTCGTCCATGATCCGCTCGTGGGCGTAGGCGGCCTCCGAGCGCCCGGCGCCGCGGTAGGCGTCGGTCGGGGTGAGGTTGGTGAACACGCCGCGGCAGGTGAACGAGTAGGACCCGAAGTCGTAGAGCCCGCAGTAGGTGAACGCGCCGAACACCGCGATGCCCGGGGTGAGCAGCTGCAGGTAGGCGCCCATGTCGGCGAGCAGGTCCACCTTCATCCCGAGGATCTTCCCCTCGCGGGTGGCGGCGACGGCCATGCGCTGCACCTGGCCGCGGCCGTGGGTGGTGGCCACGTGGTGGTCCGAGCGGGTCTCGGTCCAGCGAACCGGCTTCTTCATCCGGCGGGCGAGCGCGAGCGCCAGCGCCTCCTCGGCGTAGACGTTGAGCTTGGCCCCGAAGCCGCCGCCCACGTCGGGCGCGATCACGCGCAGCTTCGAGTCGGGCATGCCGACGACCATGGCGCCGATGTCGCGCAGGAAGTGCGGCACCTGCGTGGAGGAGTAGATGGTGAACCCGCCGCCGACCGGGTCGGGGCTGACGAGCACCGCGCGCGGCTCCATCGGCGAGGGC
Source organism: Pseudonocardia oceani (assembly GCF_019263585.2). Taxonomy (GTDB): domain Bacteria; phylum Actinomycetota; class Actinomycetes; order Mycobacteriales; family Pseudonocardiaceae; genus Pseudonocardia; species Pseudonocardia oceani. The sequence goes on along the minus strand of NZ_JADQDF010000001.1, from coordinate 4,989,651 downwards.
AGCACGCGCTGCTGCAGGTAGCGGCCCTCCACCACGACGTCGGCCTCGGCGAACGCCGCGTCGACGTCGCCGGTGGCCAGCGGCCAGGTGTAGCAGTGGTTGGTGCCCAGGCCCTCGTGCACGAGCGGGGCGCCCGGCTCCAGCGCCGCCTCGACGTCGAACACCGCGGGCAGCGCCTCGTACTCGACCTCGATCAGCCCGAGCGCGTCCTCCGCGGTGGCCGCGTCGACGGCCAGCACCACGGCCACGCCGTCACCGACGTGGTTGACCTCGTCGACCGCCAGCGGCGGGTGCTCCGGGATCTTGATGTCCTCGGTGACGGGCCAGCCGCAGGGCAGCCCGATCGCGAACTCCGACGCCAGGTCGGCGCCGGTGAAGGCCGCGACGACGCCGGGGAGCGCGAGCGCCGCGGAGAGGTCGACCGAGGTGATGCGGGCGTGCGCCAGCGGGCTGCGCAGGACGGTGAGGTGCAGGGCGCCGGGCATGGCGATGCCGTCGACGAAGGTGCCCTGCCCGGTGATCAGCGCGGCGTCCTCGCGACGCAGGATGCTCTGCCCGACGTACTTCTCTGTGGTGGTGGTCACGTGGTGCTCCCTCGGGACGAGTCGGCGCGGGGTGATCGAGAACGCTAGTGCACGCGGGCTCTGCCGGAACAGTCCGATCAGCGGGAGATCGAATCGAGGGCTCCGCGCACCCCGTCGACGAGCACGTCCAGGTGCGCGGGGGTGGCCGTGAGCGGCGGGGAGAAGCCGAGCGCGCTGGTCATCGGCCGGATCAGCACGCCGCGCTCGCGGGCCGCGCGCGACACCGCGGCCGGGGCGACGGACGGGTCGAGCTCCAGCGCGCCCAGCACCCCGGTGCCCGCGCGCACCTGTGTGACCAGCGGGTGGTCGCCGAACGTGCCGAGCGCCGCGGCCAGCTCCCCCTCCAGCACGATGGCGCGGGCGAGCAGGTCCTCGCGCTCGAGGACGTCGATGTTGGCGAGCGCCGCGGCGCACGCCGTCGGGTGCCCGCCGTAGGTGGCGCCGTGGCGGAACGGGGCGGCCCCGTCGGCCCAGAACGGCTCGGCGACGCGCTCATGGACGACCACCCCGCCCAGCGGCACGTACCCGCTCGTGACGCCCTTCGCGAACACCACGAGGTCGGGCTCGACGCCGTAGCGCTCGATCCCGAACCAGGAGCCCAGCCGCCCGAAGCCGCAGATGACGGCGTCGACGACGAGCAGCACGCCGTGCCGCGCGCACACCTGTGCGACCGCCTGCACGTACCCCTCCGGCGGCGGCAGCACCCCGCCCGCGCCGATCACCGGCTCGACGACGAACGCGGCGACGCGGTCGGCGCCCAGGCGGGTGATCTCGGCGTCGAGCGCCGCGGCGTCGTCGTGCGGGACCTGCACGACGTCGGGCACGAACGGCCCGGCGAACCGGTTGGCCGGCATCCCCGCGAGCGCGGTGCCGAACCCGTGCGTGCCGTGGTAGCCGTGCTCGCGGCTGATCAGCACGGTCCGCCCGGGCGAGCCGGTGCGCGCCCAGTACTCGCGGGCCAGCTTCGCGGCGGTGTCGATGCCGTCGCCGCCGCCGCTGCCCAGGAACACCTTCGCGCCCGGCACCGGGGCCAGCGCGGCGAGCCGGTCGGTCAGCGCGCGGGCCGGCTCGTTCGTGAAGTCCCCGAAGGTCTGGTAGCTCGCCAGCCCCGTCATCTGGGCGTGCACGGCGTCGGCGATCTCGCGGCGGCCGTGCCCGACGTTGACGCACCACAGGCTCGCCGTCGCGTCGAGGTAGCGGGAGCCGGCGTCGTCGAACACCCAGACGTCCTCCCCGCGGGTGAGCACGAACTCGGCGCCGCGGACGGCCCCCATCGCGGCGAACGGGTGCCAGAACGCGGAGTCGCCCATGGGTCGCGATCCTGCCAGCCGGACGTCCTGCGGGACACCGGTCCGCGCACTACCGTCGGAGGGCGTGTGGCACGAGCCCCCGCCCTACGAGTCGGCGGTCGACCGCGCGATCCGGGAGGCCGCCGAGCGCGGCGCGTTCGACGACCTCCCCGGCAAGGGCAAGCCGCTGCCCCAGCTCGACGAGGACGAGCTCGGCTGGGTGCGGCGCTGGCTCGACCGCGAGGGCGTGTCGCCGGAGATGCTGCTGCCGACGCCGGTGCAGCTGCGCAAGGAGATCGACCGGCTGCCGCAGACGCTCACCACGCTGCGCCGGGAGGCCGACGTCCGCGACGCCGTCGCCGAGCTCAACCGCCGCATCGCCGAGCACCTGCGCCACCCGAGCGGGCCGCGGATCCCGGTGCGGCTCGTCGACGTCGAGCGGGCGGTGGAGCAGTGGCGGTCGGCGCGGGCGGCGCTGCTGCCCCCGCCCACGGCACCCGAACCCGAGCGTCCGGCGCAGATCCCTCGCCGGCGCACGTGGCGGCGGTGGTGGCGCCGCCGTTCCTAGAGCGGTTCGGCCAGGGCCGCCGGGCGCGCGGTGTTCGTCAGCGCCACCCCGGCGAGGATCAGCGCCCCGCCCAGCGCCTGCACCGGCGTGAGGAGCTGCCCGAGCAGCAGCCACGACGCCACGGCCGACACGACGACCTCCAGCAGCGCCACGAGCGAGCCGCGGGTGGCCCCGATCCGGCGCAGCGCGGCCACACCGGTGAGGTAGGCGATCACCGTCGAGACGACGACGAGCAGCCCCGCGGCCACCGGCCACCCGACGTCGACCCCGGCCAGGACGACGCCCGTCACCGACGGGTCGACGACGACCGGCAGCACCCCGACCAGGCCGAGCAGCCCGATCAGCACCGCACCGACGGTCATACCGACGCCGGCGAGCACGAGCGGCGGCGTGGCGCTGCTCGCGCGGTCGGCGATGAGGAAGTACGCGGCCTGGCAGACGGCGGCGACGAGCCCCCACACCAGGCCCTCGACGCGCAGCGCGGAGCCCGACCAGACCTCCACGACCAGCGCGAGCCCGACGAGCGCGACGCCCGCCCCGAGCACCGTCCGCGGCCCGGGCGGGGAACGGCGCACCACCCACACCCAGGCGATCACCAGGATCGGCCCGAGGTACTCCAGCAGCAGCGCGATCGCGACCGGCAGGTACTGCAGCGCACTGAAGAACGCGAGCTGCACGCCCGCCATCGCGAGCACGCCGTAGAGCAGCAGGGCGGGCCCGTCGGCGCGCAGGGCGCGGAGGACCCCGGGACGCGTGACGGCCAGCAGCACCAGCAGGATCGCCGCCGCCCCGCCCAGGCGCACCAGCACCGCGCCCGACGCCGACCACCCCGCGGCGGTCAGCGCGCCGGCGAACGGCCCGGACAGGCCGAAGGACAGCGCCGAGGCCAGCGCGAGCCCGAGGCCCGCGCCGGCCGTCGAGGCCGTGACGGGGGTGGCCGGTCCGGTCAGTCCTCCGCCCCGGTGCGCCCGACGAGCCCGGCCGCCGCGATCCCGGCCAGCGCGGCCGCCTCGTCGTTCGGCGAGGCGTCGCCGGTGACGCCGACGGCGCCCACCAGCGTGCCGCCCTCGTCGTGCACGACCACGCCGCCGGGCGCGGAGACCATCCTGCCGCCGGTCAGCGCCGCGAGCGTGGTGAAGAAGTCGGAGTCGTCGGCCACCCGGGCGCTGATGGCGCGGTTGGTCATGCCCAGCGCCAGCACCCCGTACGCCTTGGCCGTGGCCAGGTCGGGGCGCAGGAAGCCGGAGCCGTCCTGGCGGGCGAGCGCGACGAGCGCACCGCCCGGGTCGAGCACCGCCACCGTCAGCGGCTTGAACCCCGCCTCGGTGCCGTGCGCGAGCGCGGCGTCGACGATGGTCCGGGCCTGTTCGAGGGTGATCGTCACGCGGCGGAGTCTAGGCGGGCGAGCGCGATGAGGGGGATCGTGCGGTCGGTCTTGCGCTCGTACTCGGCGAAGCCGGGGCTGGCGGCCTTGATCTTCTCCCAGAGCTCGTCGCGCTCGTCGCCGACGAGCTCGGAGGCCTCGACGGTGAAGGTCTCGACGCCCACCTCCACGGCGAACCGCGGGTTGGCCCTGACGTTGTGGTACCAGTCGGGGTTGGTCGGCGCGCCGGCCTTCGAGGCCACGATGACCGTGCGGCCCTCGCCCTGCGGGAAGTGCACGAGCGGCGTCACGCGCTCGGTGCCGCTCTTCGCCCCGATGTGGTGCACCAGGATCATGTCGGCGCCCTCGAAGGGGCCGCCGACCCGTCCCTCGTTGGCCCGGAACTCCTCGATGATCTTCGCGTTCCAGTCGGTCATGTCGCTCCTCGCAGCAGCAGGATCCAGGCGGCCGTGACCACGGCCACGCCCGCGATCAACCAGAACAGCGCGGCCCACATTCCGCCCACGACGCCCGTCAGCCGGGCGAGCATGTCGGCGTCGGAGCTGCCGTGGCGGCCGCGGCGGCGCCCGCGCTGCAGCTCGCGCACCGCCCGCAGGCCCCCGAGCAGCAGGAACCAGCACAGCGCGGCGGCGAACCCGTCCTGCAGCCGGGGAGATCCGTAGAAGGACACGGCCGCGACGAGCGCCCCGGTGGCCACCACCGAGACCACACCGAAGAGGTTGCGGACGTGCACCAGCGTGGCCGCCAGCAGGACCAGCGCGGTCCACAGCGCCCAGTCGGCGTGGTCGGCGGCCACGAGCGCCGCGCCGCCGAGCCCGAGCAGCGACGGCGCCGGGTAGCCGGCCAGGAAGGTGAGCACGAGGCCCGGGCCGGCCGCGGCGCCGGTGGACACGGTGAGCCCTGAGGTGTCGGCGTGCAGCCGGATGCCGGTCAGCCCGCGCCCGGCCAGGACGGCGACGATCGCGTGACCGCCCTCGTGGGCGATCGTCACGACCGTCCGGGTCCAGCGCCACGACGTCGACCACAGCACCGCGACCAGGGCCAGGCCCAGCGCGAGGAGGACGACGGGGCGCTGGTCGACCATCGTGCCGAGCAGCTCGCCGAGATCACCCACCGGGCCAGTCTGTCAGTAGTCCATTGACCTTCCAGCGGCTGGAGACTCCAGGATGGCGCCCATGATGCTGACGATCGGGCAGCTCGCCGCCCGCACCGGCGTGCCGGTGCGGACCATCCGGTTCTGGTCCGACGAGGGGCTGCTGCCCGAGACCGACCGCTCGCGCGGCGGCTACCGGCGCTACGACGCCGCGGCCGCCGCCCGCCTCGACCTGGTCCGGACCCTGCGCGAGCTGGGCCTGGGCCTCGACGACGTGCGCCTGGTGCTGGAGCGCCGGCGCAGCGTCGAGGAGGTGGCCGCGTCCCACGTGCGCGCCATCGACGACCGCATCCGCACCCTGCGGACCCAGCGCGCCGTGTGCACGCTGCTCGCCCGCGGGCCCCACTCCCCCAGGAAGGCCGCACTGATGAACGATCTCGCCCGCCTCTCGGCCGCGAGCCGCCAGGAGATGATCGACGAGTTCATCGACGCCGCGTTCGCCGGCACCGACCCCGCCGCCCCCGGCGCCGGGATCGCCACGTCGATGCGCTCGCTGCCCGCCGAGCTGCCCGACGACCCGACCACCGAGCAGGTGGAGGCCTGGGTCGAGCTGGCCGAGCTCGTGTCGGACCCCGCGTTCCGCGCCCGGGTGCGCGAGATGGCGGTGGCCGGGTCGGCCGCCGGGCGCCCGCCCGCCGCCGACCCCGGTGCGGTCGCCGAGCACGCGGGCGCGGCGCTGGCGGCCGGGGTCGACCCGGCGTCGGAGCAGGCGCGGGAGGTCGTCGAGCGGATCGCCGCGCCCGGCGTCGACCGGACGGAGCTGGCGACCGCGATCACGGTCTTCGCCGACCGGCGGGTCGAGCGCTACTGGGCGCTGCTCGGGGTCCTCAACGGCTGGGACCCGTTCCCGCCGACCGTCCCGGCGTTCGAGTGGTTCGCCGAGGCGCTGCGGGCGCACCCCGCCGACTAGCCCCGGCGGGGCAGCGGTCAGTCGCGGCGGCCGCTGACCGCCAGTCCGGCGCCCATCGCGATCATGGTGAGCCCGCCGAGGCCGCCGACCCGGCGCAGCCGCGCCGGGGAGGTGGCGAACCAGTCGCGGGCCGCACCCGCCGCCAGCCCCCACGCCGAGTCGAGCACCGCCGCGAGCACCGCGAACAGCAGGCCCAGCACCAGCATCTGGCCGGTCGCGCTGCCCGCGCCGGTGTCGACGAACTGCGGCAGCACCGCGGCGAAGAAGATCAGCACCTTGGGGTTGGTGGCGCCGACGACCACGCCCTGCCAGTACAGCCGCCGGTCGAGAACGCCCGGGGCGGCGCCGAGCGCGGCGGCCAGGTCGCCGCGGTGGCGGACGGTCTGCACGCCGAGGTACACGAGGTAGGCGGCGCCGACGAGCTTGAGCACGGTGAACACCGCCACCGACTGCGCGGCGATCGCCCCGAACCCCAGCGCCACGACCACGACGACGAGCGCGGCGCCCGTCGTGTTGCCGGCGACGCTGGTCAGGGCGGCGCGGCGGCCGTGGGCCAGGGCGCGGCCGACGATGAACAGCACGCTGGGCCCGGGGACGACGACGAGCACGATCCCGGCCAGCGCGAACGTCACGAGCGTCTCGACGGAGGGCATGCGGGTGACTCAACCCCACGCCCCGGTTGCAGGAAAGCCACTTTCCTGCGACGTCGTTGCAGGAAAGTGGCTTTCCTGCAACGACGGGTGGGGGGTGGCGGGCGGGCGGGCGGCGGCGGGACGGCGGGGCCGGGGCCGGCGGGAGACGGCCGGGCGGCCGGGCTCACCAGCCGTAGAACACCCGCTCCACGACCGCGCGGGAGCGGCGGGTGACGCGGCGGTAGTCGTCGAGGAAGACCCCGGAGTCCCCGTCGGGCGGGTACCCGAGCGCGGCGGCCACGGCGGCGAGCTCCCGGCCCGACCGCGGCAGCTGGTCGCCGGGCTTGCCGCGCACCAGCATCACGGCGTTGCGGGCGCGGGTGGCCGTCGTCCAGCCCGCCGCGAGCTCGGCCACGTCCTCCGCGGCGAGCAGCCCGGCCTCCCCCGCCTCGCGCAGGCCGTCGAGGGTGGAGGTGGTGCGCAGCTCGGGCAGGTCGCCGGCGTGCTGGAGCTGGAGCAGCTGCACCGTCCACTCGACGTCGGCGAGCCCGCCCAGCCCGAGCTTGGTGTGCAGGCCGCGGTCGGCGCCGCGGGGCAGCCGCTCGGCGTCGACGCGGGCCTTGATCCGGCGGATCTCGGTGACGGCGGCGTCGGGCAGCCCGTCGGCCGGGTAGCGGATGGGGTCGATGAGTGCGACGAACCGGCGGCCGAGGTCGGCGTCGCCCGCCACGGGCCGGGCCCGCAGCAGCGCCTGCGCCTCCCACGTCTCCGACCAGCGCGCGTAGTAGTTGCGGTAGGACTCGAGCGTGCGCACGAGCGGCCCGGAGCGGCCCTCGGGGCGCAGGTCGGCGTCGACGACGAGCGCGGGGTCCGGGCTCGGTGAGCCCAGGCGCCGCCGCACGGTCTCGGCGACGGTCGTCGCGTACTTGACGGCCTCCTGGTCGCTCGCCCCGTCGACGGGCTCGCAGACGAACAGCACGTCGGCGTCGCTGCTGTAGCCCAGCTCGGCGCCGCCGAGGCGGCCCATGCCGATCACGGCGATCCGGGCGGGGCGGTCGGCGAGCCCCAGTGCCCGCTGCACCGACGCCAGCGTGGCCTCCAGCACCGCGACCCACACGCTCGACAGCGCCGCGCAGACCTGCTCGGTGTCGAGCTCGCCCAGCAGGTCGGCGCACGCGACGCGCAGCATCTCGTGGCGGCGCATCGAGCGGGCCGTGGCCGCGGCGGTGTCCGGGTCGTTCTGGCGGGCGACGGTGGTGCGCAGGGACGCGGCGAACTCGGCCGGGTCGCGGGTCAGCTCGTCGGGGCGACCGCCCGAGGGTGCGGCGAGCAGCCGCAGCACCTCCGGGGCGCGCACGAGCAGGTCCGGGACCAGCGCGGACGTGCCCAGCAGCCGCATCAGGCGCGAGACGACGAGGCCCTCGTCGCGCAGCAGGCGCAGGTACCAGGGCGTCGCGGCCAGCGCCTCGGAGACGCGGCGGTAGGCGAGCAGGCCGCGGTCGGGGTCGGGGCTCGCCGACAGCTCGTCGAGCAGCACCGGCAGCAGGGTGTGCTGGATCGCGGCGGCGCGCGAGACGCCGGCCGTGAGCGCCCGCAGGTGCCCCAGCGCACCCTCCGGCGACGCCCAGCCCAGCGCCGCGAGGCGGGCGGCCGCGGCGGGCTCGGACAGCCGCGCGGTGTCGGCGGGCAGCCGCGAGACCGCGCTGAGCAGCGGCCGGTAGAACAGCTTCTCGTGCAGCCGACGCACGCGGCGGGCGTTGCGCGTCCACTCCGCCAGCAGCACGCCGACGACGTCGTGGCGCCCGTCGGGCCGCAGCCGCGCGGCGCGGGCCAGCCAGCGCAGCGCGGCGGTGTCCTCGGCGGCGGGCAGCAGGTGGGTGCGGCGCAGCTTCTGCAGCTGCAGGCGGTGCTCGAGCAGCCGCAGGAAGCGGTAGGACGCCGCGAGGTTGGCGCCGTCGTCGCGGGCGACGTAGCCGCCGTCGGACAGCGCGGCGAGGGCCTCCAGCGTCGTCGGCGAGCGCAGCGCCTCGTCGGTGCGCCCGTGCACGAGCTGCAGGAGCTGCACGGCGAACTCGACGTCGCGCAGCCCGCCGCGCCCCAGCTTCAGCTCGCGCTCGGCGATCTCGGGTTTGACGTGCTCCTCGACGCGCCGGCGCATGGCCTGCACGTCGGCGACGAACCCGTCGCGCTCGGCGGCGTTCCACACCATCGGCGCGACGGCCTCGAGGTAGGCCGCGCCCAGCTCCGGGTCGCCCGCGATCGGGCGGGCCTTGAGCAGCGCCTGGAACTCCCACGTCTTGGCCCAGCGCCGGTAGTAGGACACGTGGCCGTCGAGCGTGCGGACCAGCTCGCCCTGGCGGCCCTCCGGCCGCAGGTTCGCGTCGACCTCGAAGCACGCCTCCCCCGCCACCCGCATCATCCGGGCGGCGAGCTTGGCGGCGGCCGGGTCGGCGGGCTCGGCGACGAACACGACGTCGACGTCGCTGACGTAGTTCAGCTCGCGCCCGCCGCACTTGCCCATCGCGATGACGGCCAGGCGCCCGTCGCCCGCGTCGGCGCGCTGCGGGAACGCCTCCGCGGCGGCCACCGCGATCGCGGCCTGCAGCGCGGCGGCGGCCAGGTCGGCCAGGTGCGCCGCGACCTCGTCGACCTCCAGCACCGCCAGCTCCGGCTCCCCCACCGCGGCCAGGTCGGCGGCGGCGAGGACGAGCAGCTCGTCGCGGTAGGCGGTGCGCAGGGCCTCGATCCCGGCGGGTCCGGTGAGCGCGGCCCGCCCGCCCTCGGGGCTGCCGGCGGGCGGGGCGTCGGGGTCGGCGCCGACGGCCGCGAGCAGCGCCCGCGGGTAGGACGCCGGGTCGGGCGCGCAGTCACCGGCGAGGCGGTGCCAGCGGTCGGGGTGGGTGACGAGGTGGTCGGCGAGCGCCGTCGAGCTGCCGAGCAGGCCGAACAGCCGCCCCCGGAACCCGGAGTCGGCGCGCAGCGCGGCGTCGAACGCGGGCCGGTCGGGCAGCTCGGCGACGAGGCGCTCGGCGCTGCGCAGGGCGAGGTCCGGGTCGGGGCTGCGCGCCAGCGACCACATCACCGGCTCCGCGCCCTCGACGGGCCGGTCGCCCGCCCACCAGCCGAGCTCGGTGAGCGTGGCCTCGGCCCAGGGCTCGGTGAGCCCGAGCCGTGCGAGCGAGGTCCCGGTGCGCGTCACGGCCCTGATCCTGCCTCACCGCGGGCGGTCCCGGGGCACGCGCCGCCGTCCCGACCCGACCCGGGCCCGGCGCGGCGGCCCGCGTCAGAGGAGGCCCGTCTCCAGCGCGGTCCCGCGTCAGGGGCGACGCAGCCCCGCCACCACCTCGCCCGCCTCGTAGCGCGCGAGCAGGTCGACCGCCGGGCACCAGCGCCGCTCCCAGCGCCCGCGCAGGGCCTCGATCCGTTCGAGGTCGGCCGGGCGCCCGGCCAGCGCGCGGGCGGCCACGTCGATGAGGTCGCCGGTGCGCCGGTGCACGCCGTCCTCGGCCAGGCCGTCCTGGGCCACGTACCGGTGCGCGGCGGCGTCGGGCACCGTCGAGCGCCCGGGCAGCGTGTCGTCGAGCGCGAGGCCGGTGAGCAGGCTGAGCAGCTCGCCGTAGAGGTCGGGGTCGGGGCAGGCGTCGAACGCCTTGAACTCGATGCGCCCGATCTCCGCGGGCAGCCGCGCCACCTGCGTCAGCGACGGGTCGCTGGGCACGTGCCCCTCCTCGGTCGCGAGGAACACCAGCGCCGCCGGGCGCGCCCCGGTGCGCAGGGTCGTGCGCGCCGACAGCCCGCCCCACGGGACGCCGTCGCGGAACGGCGAGGAGAACGACAGCGGCACCAGCCAGGGGCTGTAGTGGGTGAGCTTGCGGGCGACGTCGACGGGGTCGGCGAGGTCGGCGGCCGAGAGGTTGAGGTCCGGGCCGTAGGTGAGCATGTGCAGGTGCGCGGTGCGCTCCTCCGGCGAGCCCTGCCGGTGGGCCTCCTCCCAGGCGTTGAGCGGGGGCTCGATCGCGTAGTCCGAGCGCACCGGGTTGAACGCGACGACGCAGGTGCGCAGGTCACCGGCGGCCAGCGCGCCGTCGAGCAGGTCCTGGTCCTCGCGCAGCGCCGCGACCGCCTCCTCCACCGAGTCGTGGATCCGCGTGCGGATCTCCAGGCCCTTGGGGTCGCAGCGGACCAGCCCGCCGCCGTCGTCGAAGCGCTCGTACCCCTCGACGTACCAGCGCTTGCGCTTGATCCCCTGGTCGCCGATGCGCAGGCCCGGGTAGTCGGCGGCGTCCTCGGGCAGGGCGTCGACGACGCCCTGCAGCTCCTCGAAGGCGACGTCGGTGAAGTCGGCGAAGCGTCCGTCGGTGCGCACCAGCGCCACCTCGTGCTCGATGCCGTAGCGGAACACGTGCAGACCTCCGGGCTCGCGGCGCGCCCCCTGCGCGCCGCGGGGAAGGCTACCCTCAGCGACCGCTCAGGCACCCGTGGCGGAGAAGGCGATGCGCCCGGTGGCGGGATCGGCCTCCACGAGCCGGACGGTCGTCGTGACGCCCGCCTCGAGCGGCCCGTCGCAGCGCGCGAGCACCGGCGGGTCGGCCAGGAACACCTCGCCGGCGCCGCCGTCGGCCTCCGACGGGCGCAGCACGATCACGCGGAACTCCTCGCCGATCCGCCCGGCCAGCAGCGCGGCCTCGGTGCGGTCGACGCACGCACGGTCGACCTTGGCGGCCGTGGAGTCCGACGCGGCCATCAGCTCGGGCAGCACCGGCAGGGCCGTGCGCAGCCGGCCGGGCAGCTCCTCCCCCGCCTGCAGCGCGAGGCACACCTCGGTGCCGAACCGGTCGACGAGGCGCCGCAGCGGCGCGGTGACGTGCGCGTAGGGCTCACCGATCCCGCCGTGGCCCGGGTCCTGGGGCACCGGGACGCCCCCGGCGACGTCGAACGCCGTGTACCCGGCCCCACGCAGCAGGGTGGTGGCCGCGCGGCGCAGCGCGAGCGCGGGCGCGTCGTCCGGCGGGAGCCCGGCGAGCAGGGCCGCGACGGCGTGCACCGTCGGCTCGGTGCGGAAACCCAGCCCGGCCGCGGTGCGGGCGAACGAGGCGAGCGCCCCGGCGTCGGGCGCGGGCAGCGTGCGCAGCAGCCCGACCCCGCCCCGCAGCATCAGCGCGCCGGCCGCCATACCCGTGAGCAGCGAGATCTCGGCGTTCCAGGACTCGACGTCGAGGCGGGCGCGCACCCGCACCGTCCAGCCGCCGGCGCCGTCGGGCAGCACCTCCTGCTCGGGCAGCTCCAGCTCGAGCGCGCCGCGGGCCACGGCCAGCGCGCGGCGCAGGCGCCCGAGCTCGGGCAACGCGCCGATCGCGGGGTGCAGCGGCCCGCCGCCGTCGACGTCGGCCTGCACGCCCGCGTAGTCCAGCCGCGCCGACGAGCGGACGACCGCGCGCCGCACGTCGACGTCGGTGACCTCGCCCGCGGCGTCGAGCCCGATCGTCCACAGCACCGCGGCGCGCGGGCCGTCGGGCAGCAGCGACGCCCCTGATCCCGACGTCATGGGCTCCGACAGCACCGGCGGGTGCAGCGGCACCGAGCCGTCGGGCAGGTAGTAGGTCTGGCCGCGGCGGCGGACCTCGGTGTCGAGCGCGCCGCCGGGCTCCACGACGGCGCCCAGGTCGGCGATCGCGTAGTGGACGCGGAAGCCGTCGCCGACCCGGGCGACGCCGACGGCCTGGTCGAGGTCCTCGGCGCCGGGCGGGTCGATCGTCACCAGCGCGAGGTCGGTGGCGTCGAGCCGGCCCGGCGACGGCGGGCGCGACGCGGCGCGCGCCGCCTCGCCGAGCACCTCGGGCGGGAACCCGTCGGGGAGGTCGAACTCGGCGCGGATCGCGGCGAAGTCGGGACGCGCGGGAGCGGGCACGGTCGCAGCCTCCCACGCCCCCCGCGTGCGGCGCCGCTCAGAGCCAGCGCGGCAGCACCGGCGGCTTCTTCCCCTCCGACGTGCGCAGGTCCCTGCCCCGCGAGCGCCCGAGCGCCCAGCCCGCCAGCGAGGCCGCCGGGCCGTGCACCTCGGGACCGCTGCCGTCGCCGAGCACCCAGCTGCGGTCGGCGTCGGTGGTGGCCAGGCGCAGCGGCGGGCAGTCGGGCTTCGCGCCGACGACGCGCACGACGTCGGTGACGACCTCCACCAGCATCGGCACCGGCAGGTCCGACAGCGAGGCGCCGACGTCGAGGTCGACGGCGTGGATCCACATCTCCCGCGCCCGGATCCACGGGATGTCGGCGGCCGGGATCTCGACGCCCTGCACGTTCCGCACGTGCGCCGTCCACGCCTGCTCGGTCATCTCGCGCACGGCCACCGCGAGCCGGTCGGACGAGGCGATGACGTCGTCGCGGATCGCGGCAGGCGCGCGCGTGGCCCCCTCCTCGATGGCGGCGTCGCGGGCCTCGGCGCTGGCGTACGCGGGGGTCTCCACGCCGGTGCGGGCCCAGGTCAGCAGGTTGACCATGCCGTCGGCGTTGCGCGCGATGTGCGTCAGGACGTGCGCGCGGCTCCAGCCGGGCAGGCCCGACGGGGCCCGGAACGCGTCGTCGCCCATGCGGGACATGAGCCCCCGCAGGTGCGCCGCCCCGTCACCGGCCCACGCCAGCGTCTCCGCGAGGGAACGAGTCACCGCTTCTCCTTGCGGCAGGTGTTGCGCAGCTCCCCGAGCCCGGCGACCGAGGTGACGAGCACGGCGCCGTCGCTGAGGTAGCGCGGGGGCTTGCGGGCGTGGCCGACGCCGCCGGGCGTGCCCGTCGCGATGACGTCGCCGGGGTTGAGGGTGAGGATCTCCGACAGGTAGACGACCAGGTCGACCGCGCCGAACACGAGCTCGGCGGTCGTGGAGCTCTGCACCGTCTCGCCGTCGAGGACGGTGGAGATGGCCCAGCCGCTCTCCGGGCCGCCACCGGGCAGCTCGTCGGGCGTGACCAGCCAGGGGCCGATCGGCGTGGAGTGCTCGAACGTCTTGCCCTGCAGGAACTGGCCGGTGCGGCGCTGGTAGTCGCGCACGCTGACGTCGTTGAGGACGGTGTAGCCGGCGATGGCGTCCGCGGCCTGCTCGCGCGAGGCGTGGCGCACCGGGCTGCCGATGACGACGGTCAGCTCGGCCTCCCAGTCGACCTTGTCGGAGACGGCGGGCAGCACGATGTCGTCGTGCGCCCCGACCAGCGACGGCGCGTACTTGCCGAACAGCGTGGGGTACTCGGGCAGCTCGTTGCCCATCTCCAGCACGTGGTCGCGGTAGTTCAGCCCGACGCAGATGATCTTCTCCGGCGACGGGACGAGCGGCGCGTAGTCGAGCCCTGCCACCTCGTGGGACGGCCCGGCCGCCGCCGCGGCGTGCGCGGCCCAGTCCGGGCGCTCCAGCAGCGCGCGGACGTCGGCGTCGCCGGTCTCCACGGCTCCCGCGTCGTCCACCCGCACCGCACGGTTCCCCGTGGCGGTCCGGATCGTGGCCAGCCTCATCGCGTCTCCTCCGTCGTCGGCCCGGTGGGGGCCGTTCCGTTCGGAGGGAAGTCTCACCCAGCCCGCCCCCGGGACGCACCCGGGGGCGGATCCGGACGGGTCTACAGCGAGGCGTAGAGCGCCTTCTCGTAGTTCGCGTACAGCTCCAGCGCCTCCGGCGGCACGAACGGCAGGAAGTTGGAGTAGATCGACCCGCAGACCCCGGTCGTGGGGTCGACCCAGAAGTGGGTGTTGGCGAGCCCGGCCCACGCCCCGCTGTAGGCACGGCGCATCCCCGGGACGTCCTGGGTGTTGAGCAGCAGCCCGAGGCCCCACTTGTAGCCGGGGCCGGCGTTGAACTCGTGGGTGGCGGTCGGGTCGGCCGTCGGGATCGCCGGCGGGAAGTCGAGGTCGCCGATCTGGTTGGTGAACGCCTGGTCGACGGTGGCCTGCTGCAGGATCCGCACGCCGCCGAACTCGCCGCCGCCCAGCAGTGCCTGCTGGAACTTGATGTAGTCGCGCGGCGTGGAGTAGAGGCCGTGGCCGCCTGCGAAGTACTCCGGGGTCTGGTTGAGCTCGATGCCGGAGTCGACCCAGCCGTCCTCACCCTTGATGTGGACCGGCGTCAGCGAGTCCTTCCAGCCCTCGTTCAGCTGGAACGCGGTCTCGGTCATCCCGAGCGGACCGGTGATGCCGTCCTTGATCGCGACGTCGAGCGTGGTGCCGGCGGCGGCCTCGACGACCTTGCCCAGCCAGTCGGTGTTGATGCCGTAGACGTAGGAGGTGCCCGGGTCGGCGAGCAGCGGCGCGGTGAAGATGACGTTGGCCCCCGACAGCACGTTGGGCGTGCTGGTGGCGGCCTCCCACCTCACGAGGTCCTCGCTCCAGAACCAGTAGCCCAGGCCCGAGGTGTGCGTGACGAGCTGCTTGACGGTGGCCTGGCTCTTCGGGGCACGCAGCCGCGGCGTGTCGCCGTCCCAGCCGTCGAGGACCTGGACGTCGGCGAACTCGGGGCAGTAGTCGGCGATCGGCGCGTCGAGGTCCAGCGCACCCTTCTCGACCTGCTGCAGGGCGGCCGTCGTGGCCACCATCTTCGTCATCGACATGATCCGGAAGTGGGTGTCGACGGTCAGCGGGTCGTCCGAGCCGGCGGCGCGCGGCCCGGCCGCCCCCTCGTAGATGACGCCGTTGCGGTCGGCCGCGATGGCCGCGACGCTCGGGACGGCCCCGGCGTCGACGGCGGCCTGCAGCACCTGGTCGATGGCTGATCTGTCGGTGGACGAGCTCACGTGGCGCACTCCTCGGCGATGGGGCGTGTGGCGGTGGGGCGTGTGTATCGGGTCACACCCTTGCCCGGCCCGTGCCGAGCGTCAATGGCCGTCGACGCGTCCGACCGCCCGCCCGCTCTCAGATCTCGCCGCCCTCGGGCGCCGCGGCGGCCGCGCCGCGCACCGGCAGGGTCGCGAAGACCTCCGGCGGCTCACGCCACGGGTCGGGCAGCGTGCCGGCGCGGCCCTGCTGGACCGCCCGCCACACCCGCTCGGGCGTGCAGGGCAGGTCGACGTGCCGCACGCCGAACGGGCGCAGCGCGTCGACCACGGCGTTCTGCACGGCGGGCGTCGCCCCGACCGTCGCGGACTCCCCGATGCCCTTCGCCCCCAGCGGGTTGAGCGGCGTCGGGGTCTCGGTGTTGGCCGTCTCGAACGTGAACAGGTCGGCCGCGGTCGGCATCCGGTAGTCGGCGAGCGTGGCGGTCAGCGGCTGGCCCTCCTCGTCGAAGAGGACCTCCTCGTAC
This sequence comes from Pseudonocardia oceani, assembly GCF_019263585.2. Lineage (GTDB taxonomy): Bacteria > Actinomycetota > Actinomycetes > Mycobacteriales > Pseudonocardiaceae > Pseudonocardia > Pseudonocardia oceani. Next base: position 4,973,859 of record NZ_JADQDF010000001.1, on the reverse strand, counting down.
AGCGCCTGCGCGATGCCCTGCGCCAGACCGCCGTGCTGCTGCCCGGTGACGAGCAGCGGGTTGAGGATCCGGCCGCAGTCGTCGACGGCGACGTGCCGGCGCGGCGTGACCTTCCCGGTCTCGGTGTCGACCTCCACGACCGACACGTGCGCGCCGAACGGGAAGGTGGCGCCCTCCTGGCGGAAGTCGAGCCCCGCGTGCAGCTGCTCCCCCGAGTCGGCCGCCGCGGCCGCGGCGACCTGCGCCCAGGTGACCGTCACCGACGGGACCCCGGCGACGCCGAACTCCCCGTCGCCGGTCTCGTCGTTCCGGGTGAGCTCCACGTCGCCCTCGGCCGCCTCCAGCAGCGCAGCGGCCTGCCGCTTCGCCTGCTCCAGCACGTCGTCGGCGGCGACCAGCACGGCGTTGCCGCCCAGCTGCAGCGACCGGGACCCGCCGGTGCCGCTGCCGCGCGGCACGAGCGCGGTGTCGGACTGGACGAAGGTGAAGCGGTCCATCGGGATGCCGAGGCGGTCGCTCGCGAGCATCGCGAAGGCCGTCGGGTGGCCCTGGCCGTGGCCGGACGTGCCGGCCGAGATCGTCGCGCTGCCGTCGGCGTGGACGGTGACCGAGCCGAACTCCGAGCCCCCGCCGCCCGCGGTGATCTCGACGTAGACGCAGATCCCGATGCCCAGCTGCACCGGGTCGCCGCTCTCGCGGCGCGCGGCCTGCTCCTCCCGCAGCTTGTCGACGTCGGCCAGGCGCAGGGCCTCGCGCAGCGGCAGGTCGTAGTCGCCGACGTCGTAGCGGGCGCCGGGCAGCGTGGTGTGCGGGAAGCCCGCGGGGTCGAGGAAGTTGCGGCGGCGCAGCTCGGCCGGGTCCAGACCCAGCTCGTCGGCGGCCATGTCCATGATCCGCTCGAGGTGGGCGGTGGCCTCGGGGCGCCCGGCGCCGCGGAAAGCGCCCATCGGCGTGGTCGTCGTCAGCGCGACGGCGGCGTCGTAGCCCAGCCGCGGGATCGCGTAGACGCCCTGGCTCATCGTGTAGGTCGGGCCCAGGGCGAGCGCCCCGCCGAACCCGGCGTAGGCGCCGGAGTCGGCCACCACCCGCGCGCGCAGGCCGGTGATCCGGCCCTCGCGGGTGAGCCCCAGCTCGTAGTAGGCGATCTGGCCGCGTCCGTGCGGCATGGAGACGAGGTTCTCCGAGCGGGTCTCGCCCCAGCGGACCGGGCGGCCCAGCGCACGGGCCGCGCCGATCGCCACCGTGTGCTCGGCGAGCACGCCGGCCTTGCCGCCGAAGCCGCCGCCGACGTGCGGGGTGATCACCCGCACCTGCTCGGGCTCCAGCCCGAACAGCCCCGCGGCCTGCGCGCGGAACCCGTGCGGCATCTGCGTGGAGACCCGGATCGTCAGGCCCTCGTCGCCGGGCTCCACGAGGATCGCGTTGCCCTCCATCGGCAGCACGGCGAGCCGCTGGTTGACCATCCGCGCCCGGACGACGACCTCGGCGTCGTCGAGGACGTCCCCGCCGCTCGCATCACCGTCGCTGCGCACGCCGCCCGCGAGGTTGGTGTCCTGCCCGGCGTACTGCGGCACGGCGTCCGGGGCCAGCGCGGCCTCGGGGTCGACGACGGCGGGCAGCGGGTCGTAGTCGACCTCCACCAGCTCCGCGGCGTCGACGGCCTCCGCGGGCGACGCGGCCACGACCACCGCGACCGCCTCGCCGACGAACCGCACGGTGCCGGTGGCCAGCGGCGGGCGCGGCAGCGCGGGGTTGAGCACCATCAGCCCGTGGTGCGCGGGCAGCTCGAGGTCGTCGGCGGTGAACACGGCGACGACGCCCGGCGCGGCCGCCGCGGCCGCGGTGTCGATGCCCGTGACGCGGCCGTGCGCCAGGGGCGATCGGACGAAGGCGAGGTGCAGCACGCCGTCGACGGGGTGGTTGCCGACGTAGGTGCTCGCGCCGGTGATGAGGTCGCGGTCCTCGACCCGACGGACGGACGTGCCGAGAATCGATCCAGCCATGCCGGACACGCTATCGGGTCATGTCAGCGGTTGCTTGCGGTTGACGGAACCTCTCCGAACGGGGAGGGTCTCCACCCGGAGACCCCGCGTCGAGGGACCTCACGGTCCCGCTGCGCGTTCCCCGGGGGGTCGGACTGGTCGGGGGCCGGTCCGGCCTCCCGACCCGTACGTAAGGTGGGCGCGTGACCGAGTTCCGCCACACCGACGTCCTTCCGCTGGGCCCCGACTCCACCGAGTACCGGCGCCTGGACCTCCCCGCCGGAGAGGTGGTGGAGGCCGCGGGGCGCACCTTCCTCGAGATCGCCCCCTCCACGATCACCGCGCTCGTGCGGGAGTCGGTCCACGACATCCAGCACTACCTGCGCGCCTCGCACCTCGCGCAGCTCCGGTCGATCATCGACGACCCGGAGGCCTCGCCCAACGACCGCTTCGTGGCCACCGACCTGCTGCGCAACGCGTGCGTGTCGGCGGGCGGCGTGCTGCCGATGTGCCAGGACACCGGCACCGCCATCGTCATCGGCAAGCGCACGGAGACGGTGCTCACCGGCGGCACCGACGAGGAGGCCGTCTCACGCGGCATCTTCGAGGCCTACGACCAGCTCAACCTGCGCTACTCGCAGATGGCGCCCACGTCGTTCTGGGACGAGCGCAACACCGGCACCAACCTGCCCGCCCAGGTCGAGCTGTACTCGGTGCCCGGGCAGACCCCCAAGTACGAGTTCCTGACGATGGCCAAGGGCGGCGGCAGCGCCAACAAGACCTTCCTCTACCAGGAGACGAAGGCGCTGCTGAACCCGAAGAAGCTGGCCTCGTTCCTCGACGAGAAGCTGCGCTCGCTGGGCACCGCGGCCTGCCCGCCCTACCACCTCGCGGTCGTCGTCGGCGGCATGTCGGCGGAGTACACGCTCAAGGTCGCGAAGCTCGCCTCGGCGCGCTACCTCGACAACCTGCCGGCCGCGGGCTCCGAGCTCGGCCACGCCTTCCGCGACCACGACCTGGAGAAGCAGGTCCTCGAGCTCACCGCGCAGTTCGGCATCGGCGCGCAGTTCGGCGGCAAGTACTTCTGCCACGACGTGCGCGTGGTCCGGCTCCCCCGCCACGGCGCCTCGCTGCCCGTCGGCATCGCCGTCTCCTGCTCCGCCGACCGCCAGGCCAAGGCCAAGATCACGCCCGACGGCGTGTTCCTGGAGCAGCTCGAGCGCGACCCGGCGCGGTTCCTGCCCGAGGTCACCGACGACGGGCTCTCCACCGACGTGGTGCGCGTCGACCTCAACCGCCCGATGAGCGAGATCCGCGAGCAGCTCTCCGCGCTGCCGGTGAAGACGCGGCTGTCGCTGTCCGGCCCGCTCGTCGTCGCCCGCGACATCGCCCACGCCAAGATCGCCGAGCGGCTCGACGCGGGCGAGGAGATGCCGGCCTACCTGCGCGACCACCCCGTCTACTACGCCGGGCCGGCCAAGACCCCCGAGGGCTACGCGTCGGGCTCGTTCGGGCCGACCACCGCGGGGCGCATGGACTCCTACGTCGCCCAGTTCCAGGCCGCGGGCGGTTCGCTGGTGATGCTGGCCAAGGGCAACCGCAGCCGGCAGGTCACCGACTCCTGCGCCGCCCACGGCGGGTTCTACCTCGGCTCCATCGGCGGCCCCGCCGCACGGCTGGCGCAGGACTGCATCCGCAAGGTCGACGTGCTGGAGTACGCCGAGCTGGGCATGGAGGCGGTCTGGAAGATCGAGGTCGAGGACTTCCCGGCGTTCGTGGTGGTCGACGACAAGGGCAACGACTTCTTCTCCGAGGTCAGCGCCCCGACGCTGCAGATCGGCTTCCGCCGGTCCTGACCCCTGCTCTGCGGCGGGCGGTCAGGGGCCGGCGCGGTCCAGGACGGCGCGGGCCATGCGCACGTGCACGTCGTCGACCATCTGCCCGTCGACGAGGCCGACGCCCTGCGCGGACGCCTCGACGACGGCGCGGGCGTGCGCCACCTCGGCCTCCGACGGCGTGAACGCCTCGTGCGCCAGCGCCACCTGCGCCGGGTGGATGCAGAGCTTGCCCGCGTAGCCGAGGTCGCGGGCCTGCGCGGCCTCGCGGCGGAACGCGTCGTCGTCGCGGACCGCGACCACGACCTGGTCGAGGACCGGCACGCCCGACAGGCGCCCGGCCAGGGCGACGCGGCTGCGGGCGTAGAGCACCTCGTGCCCGCCGGCGGTGCGGCGCCCACCCAGGTCGGCGACGTAGTCCTCGGCGCCGAAGTAGGCCGCCGCGAGCCCGCTGCCCTCGAGCAGGGCGCGGCTGTCGGCCACGCCGAGCGCGGTCTCCAGTCCCCCGACGACGACCGCGTCCGGCCCGAGCCCCGTGCGCACCTGCTCCACCTGCCCCGGATGCTCCAGCTTGGGCAGCACCACGCCGTCGGCGCGCGTTCCCGCCACCGCGGCGAGGTCGTCGGCGAACCAGGGGCTGCCGGGCGGGTTGACGCGCACGAGCACGACGGCGTCGACGTCGAGCACCGCCAGCGCCGCGACGACGGTGGCCCGCGCGGTGTCCTTGTCCCCGGCCGCGACGGCGTCCTCCAGGTCGAGGACCACGCCGTCGGGCCGCGAGCGACCCACCTTGGCGATCATGTCGGCGCGCCCGCCGGGGACGAACAGCAGCGACCTCACGCCGGCCTGCACCGCATGAACGCCGCCCGCGTGGCCCGGCAGACGACCTCGCCTCGCTGGTTGGACGCGTCGTGGCGGAACGTCACGATGCCCGCGTCCGGCCGCGACGAGCTCCTCCGCGCCTCCATCACCTCGGTGACGACGCGGATCGTGTCGCCCGCGAACACCGGCTTCGGGAACTCGATGCCGGAGAAGCCGAGGTTGGCGATCGTGGTGCCCAGCGTCAGCTCCGGCACCGCCAGCCCGACGACGAGCGCGACGGTGAACATCGAGTTCACCAGGGGCTTCCCGAACTCCGTGCCGGCCGCGAACTCGGCGTCGAGGTGCAGCGGCTGTGGGTTCATGGTCATCGTCGTGAACAGGACGTTGTCGGTCTCGGTGACCGTGCGGCGCGTGGCCGCCTCCACCACCGTGCCGACCGTGAGGTCCTCGAACCACATCCCGCTCATGTGTCCTCCTCGCCGGCGCTCGTCGGCCGCGTTCGCGGCGCTGCTGCGTCTGATGGTGAGCTCGCGGGCTCGCTCACGCACGCACCCCCTGCGCGGCCACGACGGCCGCCACCGCGTCCAGCGCGGCCGGGTCGTCCATCGCCGACGTGTCGCCGGTGGCCCCGCCGTGCACCACCACGTCGCGCAGCAGCCTGCGCATCGTCTTCCCCGTGCGCGTCTTGGGCATCGCCGGGGTCACGAAGATCCGGTCGAGCCGCGCGTAGCCGCCCATCTCCCCCACGACCCGGGCCCGGATCTGCTCGGCCGCGCCCTCCCCCGCGCCCTCGCGCAGGGTCACGAACGCGATCGGGACGGTGCCCTTCGTGTCGTCCGGGACGCCGACGACCGCGGCCTCCACCACGTCGGGGTGCGCCGTCACGACCGCCTCGATCTCCATCGTCGAGATGCGGTGCGCGGCCACGTTGATGACGTCGTCGGCGCGGCCGAGCACCCACAGGTGCCCGTCGTGGTCGAGGACGGCCTCGTCGTTGGTGGCGTACTTTCCGGGGAACCGGGAGAAGTAGGTGCTCAGGTACCGGTCGTGGTCGTCCCAGACCGTGCGGGCGAGCGTCGGGAACGGGCTGGTCAGCACCAGGTTGCCCTTGACGCCCGGCGCGACCGGCGCGCCGTCGTCGTCGAGGATCTCGAAGGAGTGCCCGGGCACCGGAGTGCCCACCGAGCCCGCCTTGAGGTCCTCGGCGCCGTACACCGGATAGGTCCAGGTCGAGCCGGTCTCGGTCTGCCCGTAGGCGTTGACGACGGGCACGCCGAGCGTCGCGGTGGCCCAGCCGAACGTGTCGCCGTCCAGGGGCTCGCCCTGGACCGTGACGAGCTTGAGCCCGGGCAGCGGGTGCGCGGCCGCGAGGTCGTCGCCGAACTTGCGCAGCATCCGGACCAGCGTCGGCGCGCACAGCACCTTGGTGACCGCGTGCCGCTCGCAGACCTCGTAGAACCGGGAGGTGGTCGGCGTGTCCAGTGCGCCCTCGTAGCAGGCGATCGTCATGCCGCAGGCCAGCCCGCCGACGACGGCCTGGATCGGGAACGTCAGCCAGCCGACGTCGGCCGCCACCCAGTAGACGTCGCCCGGCTCGTACCCGGCCTGCCAGTGCGCGTTGGCCCAGGTCCCGAGCAGGAAGCCGCCGACGCTGTGCACCACGCCCTTGGGCTTCGACTCGGTGCCGGAGGTGAAGATGAGGAACGAGGGCTCGTTCGGGTCCAGCGGCACGGCCGGGGTGCCCGCCGCGCCCGACTCCAGCACGTCGGCGTAGGCGTGCTCACCCTCGCCCAGCGGCACGTCCTCCCCGGTGCGGTCGACCACGACCGTCGCCCGGACCGACGGCGTCCGCGTGCGGGCCGCGCGCAGCGTCTCCAGCAGCGGCACCGGCTTCGTGCGCCGGTAGATCGCGTCGGCGACGACCACGACCGTCGCGCGCGCCGCCTGCAGCCGCGACGCGACCGCCTCCTCGCCGAACCCGGAGAACAGCACGGTGTAGATCGCGCCGATGCGGTTGCAGGCGTGGATCGTGGTGAAGGCCTCGACGAGGTTGGGCATGTAGATCGCGACGACATCGCCCTTGCGCACGCCCAGGCCCAGCAACCCGGCCGCGAGCCGGGAGACCTCGCCGGCCAGCTCGGCGTAGGTGACGGTGCGGGTGTCGCCGGGCTCGCCCTCCCACACCACGGCGGCGCGGTCGGCCGTCGCGGGGTCCTCGGCCCAGCGGTCGACGCAGTTGTCGGCCACGTTGAGCCGGCCGCCCTCGAAGTAGCGGAAGGCGTCGATCTCCCCGGTGCGGACGCTCGTCCACGGCGTCGACCAGCGCTGCTGGCGCGCCACCCACTCCCAGTAGGCGTCCGGCCCGTCCAGCGCGCGGGCGGCGGCGAGCTGCTCGACGCGCTCGGGCACCGTCCACTCGGGGCGGAGCGGGACGATCGGGCTGTCCAGCAAGTGCGTGAGGCTGTCTGCGCTGTTCTCGGACATCGTCGTCCTCCAGGTCACACGGGGCTGATGGGGTGGTGGCGGCGGCCGGTCGAGCGCGTCCAGCGGTCGGCGTCGACCATCCGCGCGACGAGCTCCGCGCGCAGCCGCGCGGGCTCCACGACGGCGTCGACGACCAGCTCGGACGCCATGCGGAGCAGGTTGATGTCGGCCTGCTGCTCGGCGGTGCGGGCGGTGACGAACGCGGCGCGCTCGTCCTCGTCCCCGATCGCGGCGATCTTGTTGGCGTACACCGCGTTGACCGAGGCCTGCGCGCCCATCGGGCCGATCGTCGCCGTGGGCAGCGCGAGCGTGGCGCGGGGCTCGAAGCCCGGCGCGCACATCGCGTAGAAGCCGGCGGCGTAGGCCTTGCGCAGCACCACCGAGTACTTGGGGACCTCGGCGCTCGCCATCGCAGTGATCATCTTCGCGCCGTGGCGGATGATGCCCGCGCGCTCGACCTCGACGCCGACCATGAAGCCGGGCACGTCCTGCAGGAACACCAGCGGCATGTTGAACGCGTCGCACAGGCTCATGAAGCGGGCGGCCTTGTCGGCGGAGTCGACGAAGATCGCACCGCTGCGGACCATCGGCTGGTTGGCCACGATCCCGACCACCCGCCCGTCCAGGCGCGCGAGACCGGTGACCATCTCCTGCGCCCAGCGCGCCTTGATCTCGAAGAACGTGCCGGCGTCGACGAGGCGGTCGACGACGTCGCGCACGTCGTAGGCGGTGTTCGGGTCGACGGGGACCAGGCCGTCCCAGTCGTCGCGCTCGGGCCCGCGGGACTCCGCGCGCGCCGGGGCGGAGCGGAAGTCGTCGGGGAGGTAGGACAGCAGCAGCCGGGCCGCGGCGACGGCCTGCCAGTCCTCGTCGAACACCTCGTCGCCGCAGCCGGAGACCTCGGCGTGCATCATCGCGCCGCCCATCTCCTCCAGCGTCGTGCGCTCGCCGGTGACCTTCTCGGCGACCCGCGGGCTGGCCAGGTACATCGAGGCGTTGCCCTCGACCATGCCGACCCAGTCGCAGAACGCGGGCATGTACGCCCCGCCGGCCGCGCTCGGGCCGTGCAGGCAGCACAGCTGCGGCACCCGCCCGGACAGCTTCACCTGCAGTTGGAAGATCGCGCTGGCGCCGCGGCGGCCGGGGAAGAAGCCCATCTGGTCGGTGAGTCGCCCGCCGGCGGAGTCGACGAGGTAGACCACCGGCAGCAGGTCGCGGTCGGCGCGCTCCAGGATGCGGATCTGCTTCTCGCAGGTCAGCTCGCCCCACGATCCGGCCTTGACGGTGAAATCGTGCGCGATCACCGCCACCGGGCGGCCCTCGACGCGCCCGACGCCGGTGATGACGCCGTCGGCCGGCAGCGCCCCGTCGCGGGCGGCGGTGGCGAGCAGCCCGTCCTCGACGAACGAGCCCGGGTCGACGAGCACCGCGATCCGGTCGCGGACCGGGAGCTTGTCGGGCCAGCGGGCGGGGTCGCCGCCGGCGAGCGCGACGGTGGTGGCGTCGACGACCTCGTCGACCCGGATCTCGCCGGCCGGGTCCGGTCCTCCCTGGGCCACCGCGTGCACCTCCCCGGCCGGCGCCGCGCCGTCGACGGTGCGGGTCACGACGCCATGCCGCGCGTCAGGATCTCCAGCTGGATCTCGTCGGTGCCGCCGCCGATGCGCAGGATCCGGGCGTCGCGGTAGTGCCGCGCGACCGGCGACTCCTCCACGAAGCCCGCGCCGCCGAAGAGCTGCACGGCGTCGTCGACGATGCGGTTCGCCGCGATCGCGGCCACGTATTTGGCCCGCGCCACCGACCTCCCCGCCTCCGGGTGGCCCGCGTCGAGGCGCGCGGCGGCCTGGTAGGTGACCAGCCGCGCCGACTCCAGCTCGATCTCCATCGTGGCGAGCTTGTGCCGGATCGTCTGCAGGTGCGTCAGCGGCGCCCCGAAGGCCTCGCGCTCGCGGGTGTACTGCAGCGCCAGGTCCAGGCACTCCGCGGCGTGCCCGAGGCCCATCCCGGCCAGCGCGATGCGCTCGAGCTGGAAGGCCTCCATGATCTGGTAGAAGCCGCGGTTCTCCTCGCCGAGCACGTCGTCGGCGCCGACGACGACGTCGTCGAGCACCACCTCGCGCGTGTCCGAGGAGTGCCAGCCCATCTTGACCAGCGGGGTGCCCGTCGACACCCCCGGTGCGTCGGCCTCGACCAGGAACAGGGTGACGCCGCCGCGGCCCGCGTCGCCGGTGCGGGCGGCGACGACCAGCAGGTCGGCCAGCCCGGCGTTCGTGATGTACATCTTCCGGGCGTTGAGCACCCACCCGTCGTCGGTGCGGCGGGCGGTGCTGGTGACGCCCGCGACGTCCGACCCGGTGCCGGGCTCGGTGACCGCGATCGACGCGACCGCCTCCCCCGAGGCCAACGGACCCAGCCAGCGCTCCTGCTGCGCCGCGGTGCCGTGGCGGACCACGTGCGGGGCCGCCATGTACGCGCTGACCAGCGCCGTCACCGCGATGCCGCCGCTCGCCCGGGCCAGCTCCTCGGCGAGCAGCGCGACCGTGACGCTGTCGCCGCCCCCGCCGCCGTGCTCCTCGGGCGTCACGAGGCCGAGCAGCCCGGCCGCGCCGAGTCGCTTCCACAGCTCGTCGGGGAACGTGCCCGCGGACTCCGCGGCGTCGACCAGTGGGCGCACCTCCCGGTCGACGAACGTGCGGCAGGTGTCGCGGAACGCGTCGTGCTCGGCGTCGAGCTCCCAGTTCATGCAGTACCCCTCCATCGTTCGACCGCCCGGTCGGTCGAACCCAGTAGAGTGGCTGCCGCCATCCCTGTCAACACGGGTCCGTGTCCCGCCCCGACCCGGGATACGGTCACCGCGATGCCTCCCACCTCCGCCCGCGCCGACGCGCAGCGCGCCCGCGTCCTCGCGGCGTCCGTCGAGATCTTCGGGACGCGCGGGTACCGGGCCACGTCGATGAACGAGATCGCCGCGGGCGTCGGGCTGTCGAAGCCGACGCTCTACCACTACTTCCGCAACAAGGAGGAGCTCCTCGTCCGGATCTACTCCGACGTGCTCGACGAGAGCCTGCGGATGGCGCAGGAGACGGTCGCGGCCGCGGCCACCCCGTTCGACGGGCTGCACGACCTGCTCGTCTCGCGCGTCGTGCACACCTGCGAGAACCGGGAGCTGCTCAAGATCTGCTTCGAGGAGGAGGACGAGCTGCGGCCCGACCTCGCCGAGGAGCTGATCGTGCGCCGGCGCCTGTTCGAGGACGTCGCGGTCTCGACGCTGCGCCGCCACCTCGACGAGCACCCCGACGTGCGGCTGGCGATGGCGCCGAAGGTGTTCGTCAACATGTGCCTGGGCGCGGTCAACTGGACGTACAAGTGGTACCGCCCGACCGGCCCCCGCACCCCCGCGGAGCTGGGGCGGGAGATGGCGGACGCCCTGCTCGCGGTGCTGGTGCCGCCGGCCTGAGCGGGCCCTCCCCGCTCAGCCCAGGCGGCGGGGGCCGCCGTCGTCGCGGCTGGGGGCGGGACCGAGCACGACCCGGGCGCCGGTGACGAACACGCCCTGCGCCGAGGCCAGCACCGGGTCGAGCGCGAGCGAGCGCACCTCCGGCAGCTCCTCCGCGATCTTGCCGACGCGCAGGACGATCTGCTCCAGCGCGTCGAGGTCGGTGGGCTCGCTGCCGCGGTAGCCGGCGAGCAGCGGCGCGGCGCGCGGGCCGCGGACCAGTGCGGCGGCGTCCTGGTCGGAGACCGGTACCACCCGGAACGCGCGGTCGCCGAGCAGTTCGGTGGCCACCCCGGACAGGCCGAACGACAGCAGCGACCCGAACGACGGGTCCTCGACGACCTCCAGCACGCACGACAGGCCCTTCGGCGCCATCCGCTGGACGTACACCTCGTCGTCGCCGGTGAGCGCGACGAGGTCCTCGACCGCCCGGCGGACGCCGGGGGCGGTGCCGATGTCCAGGCGCACGCCGACGAGGTCGGTGCGGTGGCGCCAGCGGTCGCCGACGGCCTTGATCGCCACCGGATACCCCAGCTCGTCGGCCGCGGCCGCCGCGGCGTCGGCGCCCCGGACGCGGCGGAAGGCGGTCAGCGGGATGCCGAAGCAGTCGAGCAGCGCCACGGCGGACTCGTCGTCGAGCCGGCCCTCGGGGAGCGTGGCCACCAGCGCGCGGGCCCGGTCGAGGTCGATGCCCGCGGGGGTGACGAACTCCCCCACCGGGCGCGAGCGCCAGCGGGCGTAGCGCGAGACGCGCGCCAGCGCCGCGACCGCGCGCTCCGGGCTGGGGAAGCTGGGCACCGAGCCCGGCCCGGGCGAGCCGTCGGGACCGGGCAGCGCCAGCTCGGCGGGCACACCCTCCACGGCCAGGAACACCGCGACCACCGGCTTGCCCGACCCCGCCACCGCCTCGCGCAGCGCGCGGGCGTACTCGGCGCCGGGGATGGCGATCGGCGGGACGAACACCGCGACCAGCGCGTCGCACTCGTCGCTGTGCACCGCCGCCGACACCGCCGCGGCGAACTCGCCGGGCGAGGCCGCCGTGCCGACGTCGACGGCCGGGCCGGCCGGGTCGAGCCCGGAGTCGAGCAGGCCGTCGGTGACCAGCAGGCCCAGCGCGGTGGAGTTGCCGACGACCGCGGTCCGCGGCCCGTCGGGCAGCGGCTGGTAGGCCAGCAGCAGTGCGGTGTCGAACAGCTCCGAGAGCGTCTCGACGCGGATCACGCCGGCCTGCTCGAACAGCACCTTGACGCTGGCGTCGTCGATCGGGGTGGAGACCTCGGCGTGCGCCGGGATCGGCGCGGAGTGCCGCCCGCTCTTGACCGCCACGATCGGCTTGGTGCGGGCCAGGCGCCGCGCGAGCCGGCCGAACTTGCGCGGGTTGCCGAACGTCTCCAGGTACAGCAGCACGACGTCGGTGGCCGGGTCGGTCTGCCAGTACTGCAGCAGGTCGTTGCCGGAGAGGTCGGCGCGGTTGCCCGCCGAGACGAACGTCGACAGCCCCAGACCACGCCCCCGCGCCGCCGCGAGGATCGCGATGCCCAGCGCACCGGACTGCGAGAAGAACCCGACCCGCCCGCGCCCGGGCAGCGTCGGCGCCAGGGTCGCGTTGAGCCGGACCTCGGGGTCGGTGTTGGCGACGCCCAGCGCGTTGGGGCCGATCACGCGCATGCCGTGCGCGCGGGCCTCCTCCACCAGGCGGCGCTGCGCCCCCGACCCGTCGGCGCCGGAGTCGGCGAACCCGGAGCTGACGACGACGAGCGCCTTCACGCCCTTGGCCAGGCACGAGTCCATGACCTCGTCGACGCCCGCCGCGGGCACGGCGACCACGGCGAGGTCGACGTCGTCGGGGATGTCGGTGACCGAGGGGTAGGCGCGCACACCGCGCACGGACCGCGCCTCGGAGTTGACCGGGTAGACGGGCCCGGTGAAGTTGCCGCGCAGCAGGTTGGCGAAGACCGCGTGGCCGATCTTGGACGGGTCCGTGGACGCCCCGATCACCGCGACCGACGTCGGGTGCAGCGCGTTGTGCACGCTGCGGGCCTCGGCGCGCTGCTCGCGGGAGTCGCGCACCGCGAGCGACTTCTCCGTGGGGTCGATGTCGAACTCCAGGTGCAGCACGCCGTCGGCGAACTCCCGGCTCACCTGGTAGCCCGCCTGCCGGAACACCCGCACCATCGCGTGGTTCTCGACGAGCACCTCGGCCTCGAACCGGCGCAGCCCGTTCTCCCGCGCCGCGGCGGCGAGGTGCTCGAGCAGGATCGAGCCGAGACCGCGGCCCTGGTGGGTGTCGCGGGCGACGAAGGCCACCTCGGCCGAGTCGATCCCCGCCGTGCCCTCGGTGCCGCCCGGGCCGCCGTCGCCCGGCAGCCCCTCGTAGCGGCCGACGGCGATGATCTCGTCGCCGAGCAGGCAGATGAACGCCACGCGGGAGCGGTGGTCGACGACGGTGAAGCGCTCCAGGTCGCGCGGGGGGATGCGCGGGTAGGGACCGAAGAACCGCAGGTAGCGGGTGCGCTCGGACAGGCTCTCGTGGAAGCGCAGCAGCGCCTCGCCGTCCGAGGGCAGGATCGGGCGCAGGTGCACGATGCCGCCGTCGGAGGCCACGACGTCGGCCTCCCAGTGGCGGGGGTAGCCGGGGCTGGCGGCGGGCGGGTCGGTCGGCGGAGAGGCGGCCTGTCCGTCGGCGCCGGCCGGCCCGGCAGTGCCCGCTGCCCCGGCGGCGGCCGCGCCGTTCGCGCCGGTTCCGCCCACCCCGGCCGCGCCGCTCGCGCTCTCTCCGGCCGCGCTCCCTCCGGCCGCACCGTCCTCGGCCGTGTCGCGGTCGGCGTGCGGGGAGCGGGTCATCGCGGGTCCTGTCCGGTGGGCGCGGGGGTGCGGGGAGTCAGTCGCGGGGGTCGTCGGGGTCGAGGCCGTGCAGCGGGAAGACCGCGCGGCGGGTCTCCAGGATCGCGGTGTCGACCCGCTCCGCGACATCACCCCACGGGGCGAACGAGGGGTCCTTCCCGTCGGTCATCGACGTGGGCAGGGCCTCCCGGGTCAGGCCCGCGGTGTGCGCGACCCAGTCGGCCGGCAGCGGCCGCGCCGGGTCGACGTCGCGGTCCAGCACCGTCGCCAGCAGGTGCGTCCAGGAGCGGGGCACCACCCGGAAGAGCGAGTACCCGCCGCCCCCCAGCACCAACCACTTGCCGCCCGCGGTGCGCTCGGCCAGGTCGCGCAGCGAGCGGTAGATCGCCCGCTGCCCGTCGATCGAGAGCTCCAGGTTCGCCAGCGGGTCGTCGGAGTGGGTGTCGGCGCCGCACTCGGTGACCAGCACCTGCGGCCGGAACGACTCCAGCAGCGACGGCACCACGGCGTGGAAGGCGCGCAGCCAGCCGGCGTCGCCGGTGCCGGGGGGCAGCGGCACGTTCACCGCGTAGCCCGCGCCGTCGCCCTTGCCGTACTCCCCCGGCCAGCCCGTGCCCGGCCACAGCGTCAGCGGGTGCTGGTGCATCGAGATCGTCATGACGCGCGGGTCGTCGTAGAACGCGGCCTGCACGCCGTCGCCGTGGTGGACGTCGACGTCGACGTAGGCGATGCGCTCGTAGCCCTGCTCCAGCAGCCATGCGATCGCGACCGAGCAGTCGTTGTAGACGCAGAACCCGGCGGCGCGGTCGGCCATCGCGTGGTGCAGCCCGCCCGCGAGGTTGACCGCGCGGTCGGCGCGGTCCTCGGCGATTTCCCGCGCCGCGAGCAGCGAACCGCCCGCGATCAGGGCGCTGGCCTCGTGCATGTCGAGGAAGATCGGGTTGTCCTCGGTGCCGAGCCCGTGGCCGACGCCGAAGGGCTCGTGCGGCGCGCTGCGGACCGCCGTGAGGTAGGAGGGCACGTGGACCCGCAGGAGGTCCTCGTCGCTCGCCTGCTCCGGGGCCAGGACCTCGACGCCGTCGAGCACGCCGAGCCCGGCGGCCAGGCGCATCGTGAGGTCGAGGCGCACGGGGTTGAGCGGGTGGTCGTCGGAGAGCTGGTAGCTCAGGAACTCCGGCGTCCAGACCACCGAGGTGCGGGGACTCATGACCGCGACCGTAGGCGATCGGGGGCGTTGTGCGGCACCCTCACGCGCCGCCCGTCGCCACGGGCCGCCCGAGCGCGCACCAGTTCGACCAGGAGCCGACGTAGAGCGCGAGCGGGTCGTCTGCCCGCCGCACCCCGGCGTGCTCGGCCGCGAGCACCAGCGCCGCCGCCGTGACGCCCGAACCGCAGTAGGCGGCGGCCGGGTCGCCGTCGCGCACGCCCAGGGCGCGCAGTCGCTCCGCGAGCACCTCCGGCTCCGGCCAGAAGCCGTCGGGCCCGAGCAGCTCGGCGGCGGGCAGGTTGACCGCGCCGGGCACGTGGCCCGCCACCGGGTCGAGCGGCTCGGTCTCGCCGCGGAACCGCGGGCCCGACCGGGCGTCGACCAGTGCGCCGCCCGCGTCGACGACGCCCGCCGCACCGTCGGCGTCGAGCACGGGGACCGACCCGGGCTCGACCACGACGTCACCCGCCACCGGCGGCGTCGGCTCCCCGGTGACGGGGAGGCCCGCGGCGGTCCACGCCGCCCAGCCTCCGTCGAGCACCTGCACGCGCTCCGCGGGCAGCCCGGCCCAGCGCAGCAGCCACCACGCGCGCCCGGCCATCGTGGCGTCGCCGTGGTCGAGCACCACGACGTGCGAGGAGCCGCGCACCCCGGCCGCGCGCAGCGCGTCCTGCAGGCGCCCGGGCTCGGGCAGCGGGTGGCGGCCCTCCGGTCCCGGAGGGGACGCGAGGTCGGTGTCGAGGTCGAGGTACACCGAGCCCGGGACGTGCGAGGCCGCGTACTCCTCGCGCCCCGGCGGACCGCCCGGACCGGCCACCGGCGGCCGGCGCACGTCGATCACGACCGGTCGCGGGGCGTCGGGGGCACCCTCGAGGAGGGCGGACAGCTCGGCGGGACGGATCAGCGGGCTCGTTGCTGCAGGCACGGGGCACATCCTGCCCGCCGGGCGGTCCGGGATGCGGGACGACCTCGGGGGCGTTGCCCGGATAGGATGGCGGACGACGAAGGGGCCGAGTGCGTGAACGAGCTCATCGATACCACCGAGATGTACCTCCGCACGATCTACGAGCTGGAGGAGGAAGGCGTCGTGCCCCTGCGGGCGCGGATCGCCGAGAGGCTGGGCCAGAGCGGCCCGACCGTGAGCCAGACCGTGGCGCGCATGGAGCGCGACGGGCTGGTGGTGGTGGCGGGTGACCGCCACCTGGAGCTCACCGACGCGGGCCGCTCCCGCGCCGTGGCCGTGATGCGCAAGCACCGCCTGGCCGAGCGCCTGCTCACCGACGTGATCGGCCTGGAGTGGGAGCTGGTGCACGCCGAGGCGTGCCGCTGGGAGCACGTGATGAGCGACGCCGTGGAGCGCAAGCTCGTGGCCCTGCTGGACAACCCCACGATCTCCCCCTACGGCAACCCGATCCCGGGCCTCGACGAGCTGGCGCAGCACCAGTCGGCACCCGGCGGCCCGCCCACCCTCGAGGTGGGGCTGCAGCGGCTCGACGAGTTCGCGCGGCGCGGCGGCGGCACCGTCGAGGTGCGCCGGATCGCCGAGCACGTGCAGATGGACGCCACGCTGATGGCGGAGCTGAAGGGCTCGGGGATCGTCCCCGGGCACGACGTCGAGGTGCACTCCATCTCCCGCTTCGGCGACGCCGTGCCGGTGACGTCGGAGGGCGAGGGATCCTCCGTGGCGCCGCTCATCGCGCACGCGGTGCTGGTGCGCGCCCGCTAGGAGCCGCTGCGCGGGCGCCGGGATCTGGTGCACGGGCGCCCGGGGCGGCGTGGGACGGTGTGGCCGCCCCGAAGCCGTCCCAGGAGGAGTCCCGTGAAGCTGCTCGTCACCGGTGGCGCCGGATACATCGGCAGCGTGTGCTCCGCCCACCTGGTCGAGCACGGCCACGACGTGACGGTGCTCGACGACCTCTCGACCGGGCACCGCGACGCCGTACCCGACGGGGTGGCGTTCGTGGAGGGCGACGTCGGCGAGGCCGCGGGCGACGTGCTCGCCGCGGGCTTCGACGGTGTGCTGCACTTCGCGGCGCGCTCCCTGGTCGGCGAGTCGGTGGTGAGCCCCGAGCGGTACTGGTCGGGCAACGTCGTGACGTCGCTGCGACTGCTGGAGGCCGTGCGGGCCCACGGCACGCCGCGCCTGGTGTTCTCCTCCACGGCCGCCACGTACGGCGAGCCGGAGCAGGTGCCGATCCGCGAGGACGCGCCGGCCCGCCCGACCAACCCCTACGGCGCGAGCAAGCTGGCCATCGACCACGCCATCACCTCCTACGCCGGCGCCCACGGGCTGGCCGCGGTGAGCCTGCGGTACTTCAACGTGGGCGGCGCGCACGGCCGGTTCGGCGAGCGGCACGGCACCGAGACCCACCTCATCCCGATCGTGCTGCAGGTGGCGTCCGGGCAGCGCGGGTCGGTGCAGGTGTTCGGCGACGACTGGCCCACCCCCGACGGCACCTGCATCCGCGACTACGTGCACGTCGACGACCTGGCCGCGGCCCACCTGCTCGCGCTCGACCACGCCGCGCCGGGGACGCACGCGATCTACAACCTGGGCAGCGGCACGGGCTTCTCGGTGCGCGGGGTGATCGACGCCTGCCGCGAGGTGACCGGGCACCCGATCCCCGCCGTGACCGCGCCGCGCCGCGCCGGCGACCCGGCGGTGCTCGTGGCCTCCAGCGACGCGATCACCGCCGCCACGGGCTGGCAGCGCGCGCACACCGGCGTGCACTCCATCGTGGCCGACGCCTGGCGCTTCGCCCAGGAGCACCGCCCCGCCTGAGCGGCGGGAACCCGCAGCGGCGCTCACCGCTCCCCCGCCCCGCCGCCGAGCAGGCACTCCCGGATCTGCGCGGGCCGCAGCGGCACCGCCGCGACCGAGCGCAGCAGCCGGGTGAGCCGGTGGCCGGGCCAGCTCCGCTCGGCGCGGTCGAGCGCCACGTTGGCCAGGGCGCCGTCGCCGCGCAGCAGCGCGACGGCGGCCAGCAGCGCCGCGGGCTCGGCCGCCTCGGGATCGGGCAGCTCCCGGCACAGGGCGGCCCACAGCGTCTCGGCGCCGGGCAGGCCCGGCCCCCCGCCCGGGCCGGACGCCTCCGCGCACCGCACCAGCACGGCATCGCGGACGGTCGGGCGGGTCAGTGCGGCCGTGAGCGCCAGCGCGCGCCGATCGTCGATCACGCAGCGGCCGGCGGCGGCGTCGGCGAGCGCGGCGTCGAGCACCGCGCGGTGCTCGGCGTCGGTGCCGTCGTGGACGCCGGCGTCGGGGTCGCCGGGGTCGGTGGCGGCGACCAGTAGCCGCTCCCGCCGCCGGATCCGGACCGGGTCGACCGGCACCACGAGCTGCTCGAGCTCCTCCCGGTCGGCCCGCACCACCGCCCCGGCCAGCACCGCGGCCGCGTCGAGCTCGGTGCCGCCCGGCTCGGGCAGCACCCCGGTGCACCCGCACGCCCCGTAGCAGCCCCACCGGGCGCCGCCGCCGGTGTGCTCGGCCCAGACGGCCGTGTGCACCGCGACCTCGCGCTCGTGCAGCGCGTCGACCGCCGCGTCGACGACGTCGGTGCGCTCCCGCGCCCGCGCGCCGACGACGATCACCGCCGCGCCGACGGGCGAGTCGGAGCCCAGCGCCTCGGCGGCGTGCGCGACGACGTCGCGGACCTGGGGCGGAGGTGGGAGATCGACCCGCAGCGTCAACCCGACGCGCCGGCCCGACGGGCCGCCCGTGGCCACCAGCACCAGGGACTCGCGGGGTCGGAAGCCGAGGACGACGGGCACGGCGGCGACGAGGTCGGCCGGCCTGCCCAGGCGCAGGAGGGTGGGTGCGGGGTCCGCGACGGAGGTCATGGCGCCAGCGTGCGGCGGGGCCGGTCGCCGGGCCAGAGCATGATCGACATCCTGTGGACGGTCGGGTCCCGCGGGCCTGCGGGGGCCGTTCCGGGGCGGCCTGTGGACGGGTTCCGCGGAACTGTCGTCGTGCACTGTTAACCTCCCCCGCTTGCCCGCCGGGCCCCCGCCCGTGACGCTGGGCGCGTGACCGAGGAGACCCCCGTGTACGACTACGACCTGATGGTGATCGGCTCCGGCCCGGGTGGTCAGAAGGCCGCGATCGCCGCCGCCAAGCTGGGCAAGCGCGTGTGCGTCGCCGAGCGGCGGCACATGATGGGTGGTGTCTGCGTCAACACGGGCACCATCCCGTCCAAGACGCTGCGCGAGGCCGTGCTGTACCTGACCGGGTTCGCGCAGCGCGACATGTACGGCGCGAGCTACCGCCTGAAGTCCGAGATCACGATCTGCGACCTGCTCGCGCGCACCGCGCACGTCGTCGGACGCGAGGTCGAGGTGATCCGCAACCAGCTGCTGCGCAACCACGTCGACCTGCTCGGCGGCACGGCCCGGTTCGTCGACGCGCACACCGTGACCGTGCAGGGCGAGGCCCGCGGCGACCACAACACGGTCACCGCCGAGAACATCGTGATCGCCACGGGCACCCGCCCCGCGCGGCCCCCGGAGGTGGAGTTCGACGACGGCCACGTCATGGACTCCGACGGCGTGCTGGACATGAAGCGCGTCCCCGGCTCGCTGGTCGTGGTCGGGGCGGGCGTCATCGGCATCGAGTACGCGTCGATGTTCGCCGCGCTCGGCACCCGCGTCACCGTCGTCGAGAAGCGCCCGCAGATGCTGGAGTTCTGCGACCCCGAGGTCGTCGAGTCGCTCAAGTTCCACCTGCGCGACCAGGCCGTCACCTTCCGCTTCGGCGAGGAGGTGGAGAAGGTGGAGATCACCGCGAAGGGCACGGTCACGAGCCTGGCCAGCGGCAAGCGGATCGCCGCCGACATGGTGATGTACTCCGCGGGCCGCCAGGGCGTCACCGACGAGCTCGACCTCGCCGCCGCCGGGCTGGAGGCCGACAAGCGGGGGCGGATCGGCGTCGACGCGCAGTACCGCACGTCGGTGCCGCACATCTTCGCCGTCGGCGACGTCATCGGCTTCCCCGCGCTGGCCGCCACGAGCATGGACCAGGGCCGCCTCGCGGCCTGCCACGCGTTCGGCGAACCGGTCCGCGAGCTGCAGGAGCTGCAGCCCATCGGCATCTACACGGTGCCCGAGATCTCCTACTGCGGGAAGACCGAGGCCGAGCTGACGTCGTCGTCGGTGCCCTACGAGGTGGGGATGTCGCGCTACCGCGAGCTCGCCCGCGGCGCCATCGTCGGCGACTCCTACGGGATGCTCAAGCTGCTCGTCTCCACCGAGGACGGGACGCTGCTGGGCGTGCACGTCTTCGGCACCAACGCCACCGACCTGGTGCACATCGGCCAGGCGATCATGGGCTGCGGCGGCACCGTCGACTACCTCGTCGACACCGTCCTGAACTACCCGACGCTGTCGGAGGCCTACAAGGTCGCCGCGCTCGACGTCACCAACAAGATCCGGGCGCTGGAGGCGTTCACCGGCTGACTCAGGTGAGGCCGATCCCGCGCTCGTCGAGCCACGGGCGCGGGTTGACCTTGCTGCCGCCCGGCGCGACGACCTCGAAGTGCAGGTGCGGGCCGGTGGACTGGCCCTCGTTGCCCACGTCGGCGATGACGTCGCCCGCGGCCACGCTCTGCCCGACGCGGACGTGCGAGCGGCTGATGTGGCCGTAGACGGTGACCGTGCCGTCGGCGTGCTCGACGCGGACCCACTGTCCGAAGCCGCCGGCCGGGCCGGAGCTGATCACGGTGCCGGCGAGCGGCACGTGGATCGGGGTGCCGATCGGGGCGGCGATGTCGAGGCCCTGGTGGGAGCTGCCCCAGCGGGCACCGAAGCCGGAGGTGATCCGGCCGACGAGCATCTGCACCCCGCCCGCGGCCGACGCGACGACCGACGAGGCGGCGGACTGCGCGGCGGCGGCCTCGGCGGCGACGCGCGCCTCCTCCGCGAGGCGGGCCTCCTCGGCGGCGCGGGCGGCCTGCTCGGCGGCCACGCGCTGCACCTCGGCGGCCTTGACCAGGTCGGCCGCGCCGACCACCTGCGGCTCGGGCGCCACCGGCGCGACCGCGGCCAGCGGCTCGGCGACGAGTGGGGCGGCGACGACCTGCTCGACCGGCACACCGGGCGTCAGGAGCTCGTCGAGGCCCAGGCGCAGGACGTTGGCGCCCTCCGCGGCGGCGGGCAGGGCCTGCGACAGCGCGAGCTGGCCGGCCGCGGCGAGCGCGCTGCCCGCGACGGCGACCGCGACCAGGCGGGTCGGGGTGGCGGAGCCGACGGACGAGAGCGCCGACGAGGCGAACGCCGGTGCGGCGAACGAGCGGGACGCCGACCGGGCCACGCCGGCTCCCGCTGCCGCCGGGGACGTCGGCAGCGGGAGCGCGAGGCGTGTGCGCCGGCCCTGGGGGGAGCGGTGCCGTGACACAACCTTTTCCTTCCGGATCACACGGCCCGGGGACGTTCCCGTCGGGGGGCGGGCGGGCCGCTGGGGAGGGCGGTCCGTCGTCCGGTTCTGTGACCGGGCCGTTATCGATCCGGGAGCGACGCTAACCGAACCCGCCCGGCGCGGAACCTGTCCGGTCGCCGGCTGAGGCCGTCGGGCCGCGGCGGGCGCCGAACGGCAGGAACGGCGTGTCCGGCGCGACACGCCGCGTCGGCAGCCGTCCGTTCACCGCAGCGACGCGACCCGTCCCCCGCCGGTGCCTCGCCGCCGACCGGGACCGCGGCGGCACGGGGGACGCCACTGTGGGCCGAACGGAGCAGCGGCCCGTGCCGCCCGTCGCGGGAGGGGGCGCCCGGCGGGACGGGGACGATGATCGGGACCGCCGCCGGTGCGCGCGTCAAGGGCCGCCCCCCGTGACCGCGCGCACGACGCCGGCGGCGGACCCCGGATGGGGCCCGCCGCGGGCGTGGGTCACAGCCCGAGTTCGGAGATCCTCGCGCGGTACCGCTCGACGTTGGCCAGCTTCACGTCCTCGTACCCCCGCACCAGGTCGGCGGCCTGCGCGGCGGCCACGGCCGTGGCGTGGTTCTCCGCGGTGAGGCCGGCGGCGAGGCCGCGGACCATGGCCCGGTACTCGTCGCGCAGCGCGCGCTCCAGGCGCCGGACCTCGGTGCGGCCGAAGGGGTCGAGCGGCGTGCCGCGCAGCGCCTTCCCGCGGGCCAGGGTGCTCAGCACCGGGCGCATCCACGGCCCGAACGCGATCTTCTTGTTCCGCCCCAGCGCCTTGAGGACGGGCGGGTGCAGCCGGTAGCGCCGCTTCGACGCCCCGGGGACCTCGGCCGCGAGGACCGCGTCGAAGGCCGGGTCGGTGAGCAGCCGCGCCACCTCGTACTCGTCCTTGTAGGCGGTGAGCTTGTGCAGCCCGCGGGAGACGGCCTCGCTGAAGCCCGTGTCCGAGGCGCCCAGCGCCCGCTCCGCCCGCCACGCCGCCTGCACCTCGCGGACGTAGGCGCGCGCGGTGCGCTCCCCCTGGTAGGCGACGAGCTGGGCGGCCCGGATGCCGGTGAGGCGGCGGGTCTCCCCCTCGAGCTCGCCCAGGTCGTCCCAGGTGGGAGGCGCGGGGGCCGCGGTGGTGCCGGTGGCGGCCGCGAAGGCCACCGGGTCGGCGACCGCCGCCCGGCCCCAGCGGAACGCGGCCGTGTTGACCGCGACCGCGACGCCGTTGAGCTCGATCGCCCACTCGATCGCCGCGGCCGTGACCGGCAGCGCGCCGGACTGGTAGGCCGCGCCGACGACCAGCAGGTTGGCCGGCATGGCGTCGCCGAACAGGGCGTTGGCGGCGGCCTGCGCGTCGAACGGCACGACCGCACGGGTGGTGCCGGCGATCCGCTCGACCAGCGCGGCGACGTCGGGCGCTGCCACCGAGGCGTCACGGACCATCGCGCCCGTGGGTACCGGGCTGGTGGAGACGACGGCGAGCGTGCGGTCGGCCGAGGCGTAGGCGAGGTAGCGGGCGTCGGCGCCGACGAGGGCGTCGAAGGCCAGGTAGCAGGCGGCCGTGCCGGTGCCGACGCGGTTGGCCGGGCCGAGCGCGGCGGCGTCGGCGGCGATGCGCAGGTGGGAGGTGACCGGGCCGGCCTTCTGCGACAGCCCCGTCTGGTCGACGCCGTGCACGGCACGCCCGTCGCGCACCGCGGCCGATGCCAGCACCTGGTTGACCGTGACGATGCCGGTGCCGCCGATGCCCGCGAGGAACACGTCGCCGTGGTCGGGCACGGTGACGTCCGGCGCGGCCGGCGGCTCCCGGCGATCGGGACGCGCGGCGGCGCTCCCGGCGGGCAGCTCGACCGTGACGAAGGAGGGGCAGTCGCCGTCGAGGCAGGAGTAGTCGGTGTTGCAGGAGGTCTGGTCGATGCGGGTCTTGCGCCCGAACTCGGTGTCGACGGGCTGCACGGACAGGCAGTTGCTCTTCACACCGCAGTCGCCGCAGCCCTCGCAGACCGCCTCGTTGATGACGACGCGCGTGGGCCGGACCGCCAGCGCGCCGCGCTTGCGCAGCCGCCGGGACTCCGCGGCGCAGCGCTGGTCGTAGACCAGCACGCTCACCCCGGTGACGTCGGCGAGTACGCGCTGGGCCTCGTCGAAGCGGTCGCGGTGCCACAGGTCGACGCCCGCGGGCAGCGGAGCCAGGTCGCGGTAGCGCTCCGGCTCGTCGGCGCACACGATGATCTTCGAGACGCCCTCGGCGAGCAGCTTGGCGGCCATCGCCGGGACCTCGAGCCCGCCCTCGGCGTCCTGCCCGCCCGTCATCGCGACGGCGCGGTTGTAGAGCAGCTTGTAGGTGATCGACACCCCGGCCGCCACGCACGCCTGCACCGCGAGCTGCCCGGAGTGGGCGAACGTGCCGTCGCCCATGTTCTGGTACATGTGCCCGGCCTCGGTGAACGGCGACTGCCCGATCCACTGCGCGCCCTCGCCGCCCATCTGCGTGATCGAGGTGACCTCGCTGGAGGGCCGGTGGGTGAGCGCCACCATCGCGTGGCAGCCGATGCCGCCGCCCGCGACGGCGCCCTCGGGCACCACCGTGGAGCGGTTGTGCGGGCAGCCCGAGCAGAAGTACGGGGTGCGCGCGACGGGCAGCAGCTCCAGCTTCGGGGGCTCGCGCCGCTCGGGCTCGAGCTCGACGCGCCCGGCCAGCACCCGGCGCAGCGGCCCGACCAGCGCACCGGCCGTCAGCTCCCCCGCCTCGGGCACCAGCGGCGCGCCGTCGGCGTCGGTCGAGCCGAGCACGGCGGGCGCATCGGGCAGGCCGTAGAGGACGTCGCGGACCGCGGCCTCGACGAAGGAGCTCTTCTCCTCCACGACGAGCACGGTGTCGAGGCCGCGCGCGAAGTCGCGCAGCAGGCCCCGCTCCATCGGGTGGACCATGCCCAGGCGCAGCAGCGAGATGCCCGCGCGGCGGCAGCCGTCGTCGTCGAGGCCGAGGTCGGCGAGCGCCTGCCGGACGTCGGTGAACGCCTTGCCGCCCGCGACCACGCCGATCGTCGCAGCGCCGTCGTCCCGCCCACCCCCGGCCACCTCGACGACGTTGATCGGGTTCGCCGCCAGGAACGCGCGCAGCATCGCCCAGCGCGGCCCGTACATCTGCGCCTCGGCCTCCAGCGAGGCGGGCGGGGCGAGCATCGGGATCTGCCGGTACTCCCAGGGCCGTCCCTCCCACTCGATCTCCGGAACGGTGATGTCGACGTCGCCGCACGAGCCGTCGACGGTGAACAGGCCGTCGGCGACGTCGGCGGTGATCTTCATGCCCACCCACATGCCCGACGCCCGCGACATCGCGACGCCGTAGCGGCCCAGCCGCACGATCTCCTCGGCCGTGCCGGGGTAGAGCACGGGCAGGCCGTATCCCGCGAGGGTGCGCTCGCTGATGCAGGGGATGGTGGAGGACTTGCAGCTCGGGTCGTCGCCGGCGAGGACCAGTACACCGCCCCGGGGGTGCGCGCCGCACATGTTGCCGTGGCGCAGCGGGTCGCCCGCCCGGTCGACGCCGGGCGCCTTGCCGTACCAGACGCCCACGGCCCCGTCGACGGTCCGGGCGTGGCCGGGCACCTCGACCTGGCTCCCCCAGACGGCGGTGGCCGCCAGCTCCTCGTTGACGCCGGGCACCAGCCGCAGCCCGGCGTTCTCCTCCAGCTCGGAGGCCTTGGCGAGGGTCTGGTCGAGACCGCCGAGCGGGCTGCCCTGGTACCCGGACACGAACGACGCCGTGCGCAGCCCGGCCGCGGCGTCGGCGGCGTGCTGCTCCACGAGCATCCGCGCGATCGCCTGCACCCCGGTGAGCAGCACCGGCCCGGCCCCCGCGCGGTAGCGCGAGGCGAGCTCGAAGTCGACCGGCCGGGAATCCTGCAGGGTCATCGGGAACCTCTTCTACTCCTGGGAACGCTCCAGCGCCGCCGACACCGACTTCGCCGCCCTGCGGACACTCTGCACGACCGCGACCTTCCGCGCGCCCAGCACGCGGGAGGTCCCGCCGACCACCGAGATCGCCGCGACGGCCACCGTGCGCTCGCCGCGGCGCAGCAGGATCGGCGCGGCGACCGACGACATCCCCATGGTGTGCTCCTCGCGGGAGGCCGCGAAGCCGTCGACGCGGACCTGGCGCAGCACCTGGGCGTAGCGCTGCGGGTCGACGATCGTGAACGGCGTGCGCCGCTCGAAACCGCGGTCCAGGATCGCCCGCGCCATCGACGGGTTGTAGGCCGCGATGACCTTCGCCGCGCTGGAGGAGTGCCCCGGGCCGCGCCGGTAGAGCTCGGTGTGGAACATGGTGCCGGCGCCGTTGCCCTCCAGGCGGTCGACGTAGAGCACATCGGCACCGACGGGCACCGCGAGCTGCGCGGTCTCGCGCAGCACCTCGCGCAGCTCGCCGAGCACGGGCAGCGACAGCTCGCGCAGCATCAGCCGGTCGACGGCGAGCTGGCCGATCTCGAACAGCCGCAGGCCCAGCCGGTAGCGGCCGCTGCGCGAGCGCTCCAGCATCCCCGACGCCGCCAGCGCGGCCAGCATCCGGCAGGCCGTGCTCTTCGCGACGCCCAGCTCCGCCGCGACGCGGGTGGCCCCGAGCTCGGGCTCCCGCTCGAAGCAGCCGAGCACCGCCATCGCGATGGAGACCGAGCGGAGCGGGCCGTCGCCGGCACCGTCCGGCTCGGGCTCGGGAGCTGACGCATCGGGCACCAGCAGCGGGACGTCCGGGGCCAGCGACGCCGGATCCAGGACCGCTTCATCGAGATCCGTGATGGTCATCAGCTCTCCCGCGGGGTCATGATTCCCAGGCCGGGAACTCGTCCGGCGGCGGCACGTTCACCTCGGTGACGCGGTTGCGGTAGGAGACGAAGGCCGTCTGGCCGCCCTCGCGCAGCTTGACCCGGATCTCCTCGGTGTTGAGGGGTTCGCCGGGGTCGTAGCCGTGGGCCCAGGTGGCGAACGCGCGCATCGGGCCGGAGTGCGTGGCGGCGAGGATGCGCTGGTCGCCGGGGTTCTCCGCGATGAGCCGGTGGAAGCCCCGCCAGAACCGGCGCACGCACAGCGCGGGCGGCTCGAAGTACATGAGCGGGATCGTCAGCCAGGTCTGGATCGGGTCCCCCCCGCCCAGCTGCACGCGGTAGAAGCGGTCGATCTCGACGAGCCAGCGCGGGCGGTCACCGACGGCCATCCGCTCCAGCTTCTCCATCGTCGACTGGTACTGCCGGAACGCCGAGGTGACGTCGCGCAGGCCGTCGGGGGTCCACACCCCGAAGTTGCGCAGCTCGGGGATCGGCACCGGCTCGGTGAGCGTGATGTCCTTGCCCCACATCGCCATGCCGTCCTGCGCGCCGTTGTAGAGCTGCACGGCGGTCTGGCGGGCGCGGTTGGTGTCGGCGTGGACCAGGCGGACCGTGTCACCGGCGTCCCAGCGCCGGGCCAGCTCGTGGCCGCGGCGGTGGGCCTGCCAGCCGCCCATCGGCGTCAGGCCGGCGTCGGTGGAGTACCCCTGCGTGATGCCGTGGCGGATGATCGAGATCTCGCAGACGAACTTCTCGCTCGCCCGCCGCTCGACCGGCGCCACGACCTCCTTGCCGCGGGTGGCCTCGGCCAGTGCGGGTGTGAACGTGGCCCCGTCGAACTCGACGGTCGACGCAGGCGCCGTGCTCGCGCCCCGCTCGCGGAAGCGGCGCAGGTAGAGCGGGGTGTCGTCGACGGTCGCGGTGCCGGCCCCGGCCTTGTTGGCGGTGCCGCTGCTGTTGCCGCCGCGGCCGTTGCTGCCGTTCGCGACCGGAGCGGCGCCCTGGCGCTCCCGGTACTTCGCGAGGTAGTTCGGCGCCTCGTACCGGTCGAGCTTGCGCGGGTCGTGGGGGCTGCTCACGAGTCCTCCTCGCTGGCACTCGTCGGCCGCATTCGCGGGGCTGCTGCGTCTGATGGTGAGCTCGCAAGCTCGCTCACGAGTGCACCGTGAAGAAGCGCTCGTTGACCTGGCGGTGGTAGTAGAAGATGGCGCGCCCCATCTCCTCCTCCGTCCACGTGATCGGCTCGAAGTCGGGGTCGACCCAGTAGCCGCCGGTGAACAGCTCGTTGCGGTTGCCCACGGGGTCGAAGAAGTAGGTGGTGTAGCCGCGGGTGACGCCGTGGCGCGTGGGGGCCACGTCGATCGTCACGCCGTGGTACGCCAGCGTGTCGGCGGCGTCGCGGATGCCGTTCCAGTCGTCCATCCAGAACGCGAAGTGGTGCAGCGCCCCGTTCGGGCCGGTGATGACGGCGATGTCGTGCGGGGTGTGGCTGCGCTCGAGGAACGCGGCGAGCTGGTGGCCGTCGTTGGCCACGATCTGCTCGGTGAGCCGGAACTCCAGCACGTCGGTGAAGAACGCGGAGAACGCCTCGACGTCCTCGGCCATCACGAACACGTGGTCCAGCCGCGGCGGCGCGATCCCGACGAGGTCCTGCGGCTTGGGCGGCGGGTTCGTCATCGGCAGCATGTTGCCCAGGCGCTCCATGCCGTGCACGAGCTCCACGAGGTGCCCCGAGGGCGACTCGAAGCGGATCGCCTCGCCCCAGCCCGGGCCCAGCTCGCGGGCGGCGTAGCGCTTCACCGGCACGCTCACGGCCTGCAGCTTGTCGGTGAAGTAGTCGAGGTCGCCCTGCTCGGCCACCTTGAACGCCATGTGGTCGAGCCCGTAGGTCGGTGCCTGGCGCAGGACCACCGAGTGGTGCTCGTGCTCGTCCCAGCACTTGAGGAACACGCGGTCGACGCCGTCCTTGACGTCGCGCGCGGTCTCGATGAGGCCGAGGACCTCGGTGTAGTAGGCGGTGCACAGCTCGAGATCGGGGACCCGGATCTCGACGTGCTGGAGGCGCAGGATCCGATCGCTCATGTGTGCATCCTCAGGAATCGCTGGCTGACGATGTTCTCGTAGTAGAACAACCCCTTGCCGAACTCCTGCTCGGTCCAGGTGATGATCTCCTGGTCGGGGTCGACCCAGTAGCCGCCGGTGAACACCTCGTTGCGGATGCCCAGCGGGTCGAAGAAGTAGATGGTGTTGCCGCGCGTGACGCCGTGGCGCGTCGGACCCTGGTCGATCTGCACACCGTTGTAGGCGAGCGTGTCGGCGGCCTTGCGGATGTGGTCCCAGTCGTCGAGCCAGTACGCCCAGTGGTGCAGCGCGCCGTTCGGGCCGTTGACGATCGCGATGTCGTGCGGGGAGTTCGTGCGGCCGGCGAGCCAGACGCCGAGCTGGTGGCCGTTGCCGTCGAGCACCTGCTCGGTGAGGCGCAGGCCCAGCACGTCCTGGAAGAACCGCGCGGCCTCGCCCACCTCCTCGGCGTTGACGAGCATGTGGTCCATCCGGGGCGGGGCGATGCCCGGCAGGTCCGGCGGCGGCACCGGCGACGGGTTGGACTTGCCGAGGATGTTGCCGGTCTTCTCGACGTCCCAGACCAGCTCCATGATCTGGCCCGAGGGCACCTCGAACCGGATCGACTCGCCCTGCCCGACCGCCTCGCCCTTGCTGACGCGCGAGACCTGGGCGCCGTAGTCGGCGAGCTTCTTCTCGTAGACGTGCAGGTCGTCCTCGTGCTCGACGCGGAAGGTGAAGGAGTCCATCCCGGTGCGCGGGTTGTAGCGCATGCGCAGCGAGTGGTGGTCCTCCTCGTCCCAGCACTTGAAGTACACGGTGTCGCCCAGCTCGGGGTCGTTCGTGCGCTGGACCTGCTGGAGGCCCATGACCTCGGTGTAGTAGGCGGTCGCGAGATCGAGGTCCGGCGTGCGGACGTCGATGTGGGCGAGGCGGAGGATCCCCACGGCTGCGGCTCCCGGGGTTGGCGGCCTGCTTGACGAGGCGACGCTAACCCGCTTAGCGTTCCGGAAGGAAGACAGCGCGTTCCGGATATCAGAACGCTCGGACATCAGGACGGGGGCGGGGCATGACCGATCCGCTCGACATGCGCACCGCCGTGGCCGGCTACGTCACCGCGCTGCACCGCGCCTACCTGGCGCAGGCCGACACGTTCCCGCCCGCCGTGCGCGGGCGGATGCCCCTGCTGGCCGGCGGCGCCCCGCTCACCGTCGCCGCCGTCGGGGCGCGCAACCTGCACCTGCTCGCCACCCGCGAGGGCCTGGGCCCGCTGCGCGGCCAGGAGGTCGCGCTGCCCGGCGAACTGCCCGGCCTCGAGTGGTCGCTGCGGTTCTACGACCCGGTCGTCACGCCCGCGCTCGGGCTGGTCGACGAGCGCGAGGAGCCGGCGTACGCCGAGGTCAAGCACGCGCTGGGGCTCACGACCGTCGTCTACCACGTGGTGGCGCAGCCGGGATCCGGGCTCACCGCGCACCACGCCGGGCACGTGGGCTCGGGGCTGGCCAGCGGGCACTCGAACGCGGCGCGCGACTTCGAGGCGATCCGGGCGCGGGTTCGCGGCCGCGAGCACCTCGTCGACGAGCTGGTGGGCGCCGCCGCAGCCGGGCTCCCCCGCGCCCAGGCGCTGCTGGCGAAGGCGATCGCGCCGCACAACGCCGGCGTCGCGGCGGCGGCGGACGTCGCCGCCCCCGATCCCGACGCGGTGCGCCGCGCGCTGCTGGAGTCGGTCGGCGGGCGCCGGGACTGGACGCCGAAGGTCCCGCCCGCATGACCGACGCGACGCTGTCCACCGTCCGCAACGCCGCCCGGCTGCTCAAGGCGTTCCTCACCCGCGAGGAGTCGATCGGGGTGTCGGAGCTGGCGCGCCGGCTCGACCTCGGAAAGTCCGGCGTCCACCGCCTCCTCGCCACGCTGGTCGCCGAGGGCCTGGTCGAGCAGGACCCCCGCACCGGCGGCTACCGGCTCGGCATCGTCGTGTTCGAGCTCGGCGAGGCCGTCAAGGTGCACATGGACCTGCACGCCGCGGCCGGTCCCGTGCTCGCGCACCTGCGCGACCAGACCGGCGAGTCGTCGCAGATCGGGGTGCTCGACGGCGACGAGGTCGTCTACGTCGACCGGCTGGAGAGCGCCCACTCGCTGCGGCTGTTCACCGAGACCGGGCGCAGGGTCCCCGCGCACTGCACCTCCAGCGGCAAGGTCCTGCTCGCGCACCTGCCCGAGCCTGAGCGCGAGGCCTTCCTCGCCCGTCCCCTGGCCCGGCTCACCCCGCACACCGTCGTCGACGCCGCGGTGCTGCGCGCCGAGCTCGCCTCGGTGCGCGCCCGCGGCTGGGCCGAGGCGGTCGACGAGCGCGAGATCGGCGTCGCGAGCATCGCCGCGCCGATCCGCGACATCCACGGCGACGTCGTCGCGGCCGTCAGCATCGGGGCGCCGGCGGCCCGCTTCGACACCGTCCCGCGCCGCCGGTTCGCCCGCGACCTGGTGGAGGCGGGCGAGGCCGTCGGCAGGCGCCTGGGCTGGAACCCGGAGCTGGCGCAGCGGGGGCGGGAGGCGTGAGGCGTTCCGGCCAGCGGAACGTCGGTCGTGACCCGGGCGCCGCGGCCCGACACGATCAGCCCTGCAGCACACCTACTACTGGGAGCACTACATGCCCGTGACCGACGCACCGGCGAAGGCCCGGGCGCTCTACGACGCCCGGCGCACCCGCGTACCCATCGCGCCCTTCACCGACGAGGACCCGACGCTCGGGATGGCCGACGGCTACGCGGTGCAGCGCGAGCTCATCGCGCTGCTGCTGGCCGACGGCGACCGCATCATCGGCCACAAGGTCGGGCTGACGAGCAAGCCGATGCAGAAGATGGTCGGCGTCGACTCCCCCGACCACGGCCCCGTGCTCGCCTCCACCGTCTTCCGCGACGGCGACACGATCCCGCTCGACCGCTTCATCGCCCCGAAGATCGAGGCCGAGATCGTGTTCGTGCTCGGCTCGCGGCTGCAGGGGCCCGGCGTCACGGTCACGCAGGCGCACGCGGCCATCGCGGGCGCCGTCGCCGCGATGGAGATCGTCGACTCCCGGATCGCCGACTGGCGGATCAAGCTGGCCGACACCGTCGCCGACCTGGCCTCCAACGGCGCGATGGCCACGTCGAGCCGGATCGTCCCGCTCGACGGGATCGACTCCCGGCTGATCGGCATGACGCTCACCCGCAACGGCGAGCTCATCGACACCGGCGCCGGCGCGGCCGCGCTGGGCGACCCGGTGGCCGTCGTCGCCTGGCTGGCCAACGTGCTCGGGGAGAACGGCGTCGCGCTGGAGCCCGGGCACCTCATCATGACCGGGGCGCTGCACGCCGCGGTCCCGATGGCCGCGGGTGACGTCTTCCGCGCCGAGTTCGACCGGCTCGGCCCGATCACGGTGAGGGTGGGCGCATGACCGAGTACGCCGTACAGCTGCAGAAGGCCGTCGCCGACCGCACGGCCATCGACGCCCTGGGCGTCCCCGACCTCCCCACCGCCTACGCCGTGCAGCGCGAGCTGCGCGACGCCGCCGGGCCGCTCGTGGGCTGGAAGCTCGGCGTCACCAGCCGCGCGAAGCAGGCCCAGGTGGGCGTGTCGAGCCCGGTGTTCGGCTTCCTCGCCGGGGCCAACGCGCTCGACATCGGCGAGCCGCTGGCGACCTCCGAGCTCATCCAGCCGCGCTGCGAGCCCGAGATCGTGTTCGTCCTCGGGCGCGACCTCGCGGGCCCGCACGTCACCGCGGCCGACGTGATCGCCGCGTCGTCGGGGGTGGCCGTCGGCATCGAGGTGCTCGACTCCCGCTACCGCGACTACGAGTTCACGATGGCCGACGTCGTCGCCGACAACACCTCCGCCGGACGGTTCGTCGTCGGCACGCCGGTGCCGGCCGCGGGGATCGACCTGCGGCTGGTCGGCGTGGTCCTGGAGAAGAACGGGGAGCTCATGTCCACGGCCTCGGGCGCCGCGTCGCTCGGGCACCCGGCGGCGGCCGTCGCGTGGATGGTGCGAACGATGGCCGCCGACGGCGAGGGCCTCTCGGCCGGCGACGTCGTGCTCTCCGGCGGGCTGACGGCGGCGGTGCCGGTGGCGCCCGGCGACGTGGTGGTCGCCTCGATCGACCGGCTCGGGACGCTCGAGCTCGGCTGCTCATGACCCGTGAGTGGCGACCGTGGCCAGGGCCACGGTTGCCACTCACGACCGACGAAGGAGGGCCACCGTGCCGCTCGTCCAGATCACGCTCGCCAAGGGCCGCACCCCCGAGCAGCTCGCCGCGCTCGGCGAGGCCGTCACGGCCGCCGTGCACGAGTCGATCGGCGCGCCGACGGGGAACGTGCGCGTGGTCGTCACCGAGTGCGAGCCCGACCTGTGGTTCGTGGGCGGGGAGTCGCTGACGGCGCTGCGGGCGTCCGGGCAGCGGTGAGCCTGGTCCCGCTCGACGGGGTGGACGGCCGCGACGCGTGGACCGTCCGCTCCGAGGACGGGCGTGGCTTCGCGGTCTTCCGCGTCGGCGACGGGCTCCGCGTCACCGACGCCGTGTGTCCGCACAACAAGGGCCCGCTCGACCAGGGCTGGCTGCGCGACGGGCGCGTGGTCGTCTGCCCGTGGCACTGGTACCGCTTCGACCTCGACACCGGCGAGTGCGAGACCGCCCCGCAGCACCACCTCGCCACCTACCCGGTGGTCGAGCGCGACGGGGCGCGCTTCGCCGACGTCGGCGAGCCGGCGGCGACGCTGTCGTGGGCCGAGCGCCTGCGCGCGCACGCCCGCGGCGAGTAGGCGGCTCGCACACAGGCCGCGGGGGTCGCACACAGTGCCGGACCTGTGTGCCGGCCCCACAGGCTGTGCGCGAACCCTGGGCCGTTCGGGGCAGTACACCGGGCGCCCGCCCACCGGCCCCGCCATAGTGCGCCGATGACCGTCACCGAGGACGACGCCCGCGCCGCCGGGCGGTTCGCCGCAGGCAGTGCGACGGGCCTGCTGGCGCTGGTCGGGGCGGGGGTCGGGCTGGTCGCGGCGCTGTGGTTCCTGTCCGGCCCACTGGTGGCGCTGGACGTCGCGGTGGCCCGCGCCGCCAACGACCTCGTCGCGCCGCGCCCCTGGTCCGTCGCCGGGCTGACGGCGGTGACGACGCTGGGCACCGGGCTCACCGCCGCGCTGGTGCTCGCGACGCTGGCCGCCGCCCTGCTCGTGCGCCGGCAGCGGGCGCTCGCGCTCTACGTCGTCGTCGCGGGGGCGGGCGGCGCGGTCCTCGCCCCGGCGGTCAAGGGGCTGGTGGGCCGGCTGCGCCCGGTCGTCGACGTGCCGGTGGCGGTGGCGCCGGGGTCGAGCTTCCCGAGCGGCCACACGCTCACCGCCACCGTCTGGGTCGGGATCGTGCTGCTCGTGCTGCTGCCCGCCGTGCCGCCCCGGGCGCGCCGGGCCGCCGTCGCGCTCGCGGTCGCGGTGGTCGTGGCCGTCGGGCTCACCCGGATCGGGCTGGGCGTGCACTACCTGACCGACGTCGTCGCCGCGTGGCTGCTCGGGGCGGCGTGGCTCGGGGTCACCGCCGTCGCCTTCCGCGGCGCGCTCGTGCCCGCACCCGGAGCCGGTCTCGATCCCGCGGCCGCGCCCGACCTGCGCCCCGCCCCCGCCCATGACCCGCCCGCGCACCCGTGGGCCGTCGTCGCGCGGCTGCTGGTCGTCGCGGTGCTGATCGTCGGGGTGTTGCTGGGCGTCGGCCACCTGCTGACCGTGGTCGCCGCCGGTACGCCCGTCGCGGACGCCGACGTCGGCCTGGTCCAGACCGTCGCCACCCTGCGGGTCCCGCTGCTCGACGCCCTGTCGGTGCCCGCCGCGGAGATGGGTAACACGCTGGTGGTGGTCGCCGGGGCGGCCGTGGCCGCGGTGCTCGGCGTGGCCGTGCTGCGTCGGCTGCGCCCGGCCGTTCTGCTCGTCGCGGCGGTGGCGGGCGAGACGCTGATGTTCATGGTCGTCGCCTCGATCACCGGCCGCACCCGCCCGCAGGTGCAGCCGCTGGACGCCCAGCTCCCGCCGACGTCGAGCTTCCCGTCCGGGCACACCGCCGCGGCCGTCGCGCTCTACGGCGGAATCGCCGTGATCGTGCTGGCCGCGACCCGGGAGTGGTGGCGCTGGCTCGTCCTCGCGACGGCGGTGGTGATCATCGTGCTGGTCGCCGCGGCCCGGCTCTACCGCGGCGCCCACCACCTGAGCGACGTGCTGGGCAGCCTGCTCCTCACGCTGCCGTGGCTCTACGCGCTGGACCGGCTGCTACCGGGACGACCGGACCAGCGCCCTCAGTGGTCCGGCTCGTGGCCCGAGGCGACGTCGCCGGTCGGCGTGATCTCCCCGGTCCATCCGCAGCCGGTGCAGGAGCAGTAGAAGCGCCGCTCGTCGGCCTCCCAGAACTCCGTGGCGATCCCCAGCCCGGCCGCGCAGGCCGGGCAGAAGCGGGGCGCGTCCCGGCGGTGCGCCGCCGCGTCGGCGACGAACCGCCGGTCCAGCGGGGTGCTCATCCGGCCTGCGCAGCGTCCCGGGCCGCCGCCTTCTCCGCCGCGATCGAGTCGGCCGCCGAGATGTGGATCTTCTTGATGGTGTCGAGGACCGGGGAGAAGCGGGTGGAGCCCATGTCGCAGAAGTCGAGCGCGAACTGCGCGCCGCCGCCCGCGTGGAACTTGTCCTTCTCGCACGGCAGGTCGATCCGCTCGTGCTCCTCGCGGATCGTGCCCAGCGGGTCCTCGCCGCGCGCGACCACGTCCATCTGCTCGCGGAACATCTTGCGCAGCATCGCCACGCCGATGTCGCTGCGGCCCAGGTGCTCGGTGGTGCGGTCGGTGATCGGGCCCTGCGTCACCCAGGCCATCATGTCCTGGCCCTCGACGTAGTTGGTGACGTGGCGGCCCTTGTCGTCGAAGAGCGGCAGCTCGTAGTCGGGCACCTGCGGCTGGTCGACGTGCTCGTAGCCGTCGGGGCTGTGCACCGTGTAGAGCATGAAGCGGGTGGTGGTCCGGTTGACCGGCACCCGGATCTGCATCTGGTGGATGCCGCCGCCGCCCACGCGCATGTTGTAGGGGAACACCAGCGGGTGGCCGACCTTCCAGTCGTCGTCCTCCTCCGTGGCGCCCTTGAGCACGCGGCGCTTGATGATGCCCCACTCGAACGCGGTGAAGCCGATCTTCACGTGCTCCTTGCCGAACGACGCCGGCGCGGTGAAGCCCTCGTGGCGCCCGACGAACTCGAAGTAGCGCCCGTGCAGGAACTCGACGTGGTGCGGGTCGACCGCGTTCTCCATGATCTGCACGTAGTTGCAGGGCAGGTCGACCCAGCCGATGTCGCGGAAGCCGTCCATGACGAAGGTGTCGAAGCGCGGCAGCAGCGGCGCGGGCTCGTCGGCGGAGTGCGGGCCGACGTAGGCCCAGATCAGGCCGCCCATCTCCTCGACCTTGCCGGCGTGGGCCTTCACCCGGTCCTGGAACTGGGTGTTGTCGCGCTCGGCGGGCTGCGAGGTGCACGCGCCGTCGGCGTCGAAGACCCAGCCGTGGTACGGGCAGCGGATGCCGTCGGCCTCGACGACGCCGTAGGCCAGCGACGCCTTCCGGTGCGGGCACGCCTCCGGGACGATGCCGTAGCGCCCCGAGGGGCTCTTCCACAGCGCGAAGAACTCCCCCAGCAGCTCGACGCGCTTGACGGGGAACTCCTCGAGCTCGCGCGTGAACGCCACCGGGTACCAGTAGCGGCGCAGCACCTCCCCCATCGGCGTCCCGGCCTCGACCTGGGTCAGCTGCTCGTTCTGCTCGGCGGTCAGCATGCGCACTCCCTCGTGGTGGTGAGCCCGACGGTAGGTAGCGCGTCCCTGCCCGACAAGGGATCCTTCCCGCATGGAGGGAAACCGCAGGCCGTCGTGGGAGCTCGGATCGGTGCGCAACGCCGCGCGGCTGCTCAAGGAGTTCTCCCGCACCGACCGCGAGCTCGGCGTCTCGGAGCTGTCGCGGCGCCTGGGCCTGGCCACGTCGACGGTGCACCGGATGCTGGCCACGCTGGCCGCCGAGCGGTTCGTCGAGCGCGCCCCGGGCGGCTACCGGCTCGGCATCGCCCTGTTCGAGCTCGGCGCCAGCGTCGGCTCGCACCTGGACCTGCACGAGGCCGCGATGCCCGTCATGGCGACGCTGCGCCACACCACGGGCGAGACCGTGCAGCTCGCCGTGCTCGACGGCATGGAGTCGGTCTACATCGACCGCCTGGAGAGCCCGCACACCGTCCGCATCTTCTCCCGCGTCGGCACCCGGCTCCCCGCGACGACGACGAGCACCGGCAAGTCGCTGCTCGCCGCGCTGGAGCCCGAGGAGCTGGACCTGCGCCTGGCGCACTGGGTGCCGCGGCGCCACACCCCGTTCACGATCGTCGACGAGGCGGTGCTGCGCACGCGGCTGCGCGAGGTCGCCGAGCGCGGGTGGGCCGAGAACCGGGAGGAGAGCCGCGTCGGCGTCGTGTCGGTGGGGGCGCCGGTGCGCGGGGCCGACGGGGCGGTGATCGCGGCGCTGTCGGTGGCCGCCCCGACCGACCGCGCCGCAGCACCGGCGCTGAGGCGCATCCGGACCGGCGTCGTCGAGGCGGCGGCGGTGATCAGCCGGCGGTTGGGGCACGTTCCCTGAACGCGCGAACGGCACTCTCGCTCAACTGGATCGGGTGAGAGTGCCGTTCGCGCAGGGCCGGGAGCTACCGCCCCGGGATCGGCTTCCCGCTGAACACGAACTTCTGCGCCAGCGCCACCGGGTCGTAGGCGGCGGGCGCCGCCACCGGAGCGGTGACGGTGACCGGCCGTGACTGCACGATGCACACCGGGTCGCCCGCGCGGCGGTGCCGGGAGATGACCCACTCCACGTCGACGGGGTAGCCGTAGTGCTCCTCGATCGACGTGACGGCCGCGGCGATCGCGGCGATCTGCTCGTCGTCGAGGACCTTGCGGTCGGCCAGCTTCGCCGGCATCTCGATCTCGGTGACGCGCCCGTCGGCGAAGTCGAACGCCGACACCACCGTCTTGTGCGCGACGTCGTACTTGAGCAGCCGCCCGTCGGCCTTCCCGACCTCGATGTGGTCGGGGTTGACCAGGCCCTGCACGATCGCCTCGCCCCACCCCCAGCTCGTCTCGATGACGATCCGGTCGGGCTTGCCGGTGACCGGGTGCACCGAGAACGCCACGCCCGACGCGCGGGCGTGGATCAGCTCGATCACGCCCACCGCGATCGGCATCGCGTGGTGGGAGATGCCCTTGCGCAGCCGGTAGGCCAGCGCCCGCCCGGTGAACAGCGAGCCCCAGCACTGCCGCACCGCGTCGATCACGCGCTGCGGACCCGAGACGCCGAGGTAGGTGTCGAAGATCCCGGCGAAGGACGCGTCGGCGGCGTCCTCACCGGTGGCCGAGCTGCGCACCGCCGTCGGGACGTTGACGTCGACGGCGCGCAGGCACAGCTCCTCGTAGGCCTCGGTGATCTCGGCGGCCAGGGCGTCGGACATCGGGGTCTGCTCGAACAGCGTCCGGATCCGCGCCGACGCGTCCTCGACGGCGGCGTCGGACGGGTCGGTGCCCAGCCACTCGACGACCTCCTCGATCCGCCCGTCGAGGCCCGACTCGGCGCAGTGGCGCCGGTAGGCCCCGACGGTGACGGCGAACCCCTGCGGCACCTCCACCCCGGCGCGGTGCAGCTCGGTGAGCCGCCCCATCTTGGAGCCGGCCAGTGCCACCGCCTCCGCCGGGTCGACCTCGTCGACCCAGACCACCGATGCGGTGTCGACCATCAGAACCCCCGATGTCATGCGCCCGCCAGATCCGCCGCGCGCTTGAGGATGGTGACCCGGCCGTTGGTGCCGTCCACCTCGATCTCGTCGCCGTCCTTGATGGCGACGGTCGCGATGCCGATCGCGGTCACGGTCGGCACGCCGTACTCCCGCCCGACGATCGCGGCGTGGCTGAGCATGCCACCGCCGTCGCAGGCCGCACCGGCGATCTTGCCGAAGGCCGCGGTCCAGCTGGGCGAGGTCGACTCGCACACCAGGATCGAGCCGGGCTCGAGGCGGTGCATGTCGTCGCTGCTCTGCAGGACGCGCGCGATGCCCCTGGCGACGCCCTTCGCCGCGGCGACGCCGGGCAGCACCGTCTCCTCGGCCGCGTTCGGGTTCTGCACCGCGCGGATCGAGGTCGGGTTGAGGCCGAAGATCTCGATGAGCACCGGGTCCTCGACGGTCTCCGGGACCGTGCCGAGCACCTTCGGCATCTCGCCGCGCAGTGCGCCCCAGTGGTCGAAGTACTGGCGACGGTCCTTGACCAGGCTCTTGAGCCCGCCGTCGTAGGTGGAGCCGCCGGCCACCTGCTGCAGCTCGGGCCAGAACAGGTAGAGCATGTCGTCCCTGTGGTCGGCCCCGACGCGGTCGGCCAGCTCCTGGCAGACCCGGCGCAGCGGGATCATGACCTTGAGGTCGATGTAGTAGTTGTGGTCGTCCTGCCACCACGGGAAGTTGGCCTCGAGGTTGGACTGCAGGCCGGCGTCGAACACGGCCTGCTCCTCCCTCGTCAGGCCCGACCGCGCGGTCTCGATCGCGCCCTCGCGCTCGGCCATCGCGTTGCGGGCGGCGGCCTCGAAGTCGTGGTCCTCGTCCTTGAGGACGAAGCTCTTGATCATGTCGAGCGGGATCGTGTTGTCCTCGATCCAGCTGGGGACGCCGACGTCGCAGGTGGCCTCCTGGCGGTGGCCGTAGACCTGCAGGAAGTCGTCGAAGTCGGTGAGCCACTGCGACGCCGAGCCGCCCTGCGCGGAGAGCGCGGTGCGGATGCCGGTGCCGGAGTTCTCCTCGAACGCCTGGCGCAGACCGGCCGCCTTGGCCTTCCGGGCGAGCTCGGCGAGCCCGCGGTCGGTCTCCATGATCTTGGTGTCCTCGCCCTGGAGGAACTTGCCGATGTCGGCGGTGTTGATGCCCATCTCGGCGCAGGCCCCGTAGAAGCCGAGGAAGTTCACCAGCAGCGGGTACATCACGTTGAAGTGGATCTCCATGGAGCGCTGGTGGTAGCGCCGCGCCGCGGTGAGCAGGGTCGGCAGCTCACCCGTCGGCACCGCCGTCAGGTCCAGGTTGTGGAAGTGGTCCCAGGTGGCCTCGAGCTCGTCGCGGCCCTGCTCCCACGTCGACCGGTAGTTCTGCAGGAAGCGCGGCAGGTTGGTCCCGAGGCGGTTGGCGCGGGCGCCGATCTCGCGGGGGTCGGACTCGGGGATCGCCGAGCCGTAGAGGTGCGTGCCGGCGAAGCGCGAGGTGATGCCGCGGCCGGGGGGGAGCGGGAGGGCCTCGGCCGCGTGCTGGGTGCCCCAGCAGTACCCGTCCTGACCCCAGGCGAAGGCCGCGAGCGGGGTCATCCCCCGGGACCAGTGGAAGTCGAGGAACCAGAACTTGTCCTCGTCCTCCTTCGTGAAGGGGCCGGTCCCGTCGATGATGTAGGGCGACTCGAGGTGCTCGGGCTTGAAGCCCGGGTACCACTCGCCGGTGTACGGCTCCACAGGGACGACAGTGGCCATGCGAACTCCTAGGTCCGGTGCGACGTTCGTCGGACCGTGTCAGTGGGCAAAGGCCCCCGGCAAGCGGACCGTTCTCCCCTGCCGAACACCCCCGCCCTGACGGGCCCGTTCGGCGACGGCGAACAGCGCTCTTCCCGCAGGTCGCGCCGTTTCCTACCGTCCGCCCCATGCTGAGCGCCGAGAAGAACGAGCGCCTGACGCGGGTCGGGCCGGGCACCCCCATGGGTGAGCTGCTGCGCCGCTACTGGTGGCCGGTCGCCACCCACGACATGGCGACGCGCATCCCGGTGAAGCGCCGCCTGCTCGGGGAGGACCTCGTCCTCTACCGCGACGGCAGCGGCACCGTGGGCCTGCTCGCCGAGCAGTGCCCGCACCGGCGCGCCGCCCTGTGGCTGGGCTGCACCGAGGAGGAGGGCCTGCGCTGCGGGTACCACGGCTGGCGCTTCGACGCGGACGGCCGCTGCCTCGAGCAGCCCGGCGAGCCCGCCGACTCGACGTTCAAGGACCGCATCCGCGCCACCGCCTACCCCGTGCAGGAGCTGGGCGGGCTGGTGTTCGCCTACCTCGGCCCGCTGCCCGCGCCGGAGCTGCCCCGCTACGACCTGTTCGTGTGGGAGGACGCCTGGCGCGACATCGGCCACGCCGAGCTCCCCTGCAACTTCGTGCAGATCATGGAGAACTCCGTCGACCCGTACCACGTCGAGTGGCTGCACGGGCGCTACGGCAACTTCCTGCGCGAGATCGGCGGGAAGGCCGCGCCGCTGCCCGTCGTCAGCAAGAAGCACGTGAAGGTCGCGTTCGAGGTCTTCGAGCACGGCATCCTCAAGCGCCGCGTCCTGGAGGGGCACACCGAGGAGGACGAGGACTGGAAGGTGGGGCACCCGCTGGTGTTCCCGCACATGCTGCGCGTCGGCGCGGCGGGGCTCGCGACGTTCCAGATCCGGGTGCCGATCGACGACGAGAACACCTGGCACGTCTGGTACCAGACCTACCGGCCCGAGGGCGGCGCCCCGGCGCAGGAGACGATCCCGACATACGAGGTGCCGCTGTTCGACGAGCAGGGCGAGTACCTGCGCGACTACGTCGACGGGCAGGACATCGTCGCCTGGATCACGCAGGGCCGGATCTCCGACCGCACGAAGGAGCACCTGGGCCGCTCCGACCTCGGTGTGATCCTGCTGCGCAAGCTCTACGCCGAGCAGATGGACGCCGTCGCGCGCGGCGAGGACCCACTGTGCACCTACCGCGAGCCGCACGACGTCATCGACCTGCCGATGGAGAAGGACAAGTTCGGGTCGGCGATGGCGTTCCGGCAGCTGTGGACGCGCGAGAGCTCGGTGCGCTACTCCCCCATCAAGGAGGAGGTCCTCGAGCTGTTCGGCGACCCGGTGCCGACGTGGTGAGGGCCCGGTGATCAGGTTCTGCCCGGGCTGCGGGGCCGCGCTCGGTGACGCCGCGTTCGTCCAGGAGTACTGGGTGGCGCGCGACCGGCACGTGGTGTGCTGGTGCCCGTCCTGCTCGCTCATGTGCACGGTGGTGCTCGCCGCCGCGCTCGTCGGAACGGAACCCGAACACTGATGACGCAGCCACCGAGGCGCGCACTGCTGCTGGACCTGGGCGGCACGGTCTTCCGCTCCGGAAGCGAACTGCTGGGTGAGTACGGGGCGGTCGAGCCGCGGGTGCGGGCCGCGGTCGCGCGGCGCGGCCCGCTGGGCACCGAGCCCGACCCGGAGTGGGACGCGATGATCCGCGAGGAGATCAGCGAGCGGGAGTACTGGCGGATGCGCAGCGAGGAGATCGGCGCGGCGCTGGGGCGGGACTGGCCGATCCAGGAGTTCATGCACACGCTCTACGCCCTGGCCGGCGACGACGTCATCCGGCCGCCCGCCGCCGCGCTCGTCGCCGACGCCCGGGCCGCGGGCCACCGGATCGGCGTGCTGACCAACGACCTGCGCGCCTTCCACGGCGACACGGCGATGGCCTCGCACCCGGTGCTGCAGCAGGTGGACGTGCTGGTGGACGCCTCGGTCACCGGCATCCTCAAGCCCGACCCGAGGGCCTACGCCCTGGCGGCCGAGGAGCTGGGCACGGCGCCGGGCGACATCGTGTTCGTCGACGACATGCCGTGGAACATCGCGGGGGCGCAGCGCGCCGGGATGATCGCGGTGGAGCTGGACCTGACCGACCCGTCCGCGGCGTTCGCCGTGGCGCGCGCGGAGCTCGGCCTGGGTGCGGAGGCGGCGGCGTGAGCGGCCCGACCGGCGGGACCGCCGTCGTCGTCGGGGCGTCGGGGGCGCTGGGCGGCGCGATCGCCGAGCGGCTGCGCGGCGAGGGGCTCGACGTCGTCGCGGTGGCGCGGGGTGGCCCGTGCGCGGCCGACATCGGCTCCGACGACGCCGTGGCCACCATCGCCGGGGCCGTCGCGGCGCTGGACGGGCCGGTGCGGATGGTCGTGCAGGCCGCGGGGCTGCCGGCGGCCGGACCGCTGGAGACGATCGTCCCCGACGCCCTCGGGCACGCCGTCGCGCTCAAGTGCGGCGGGCTGCTGCGCCTGGTCCGGGCCGTCGACGACCGGCTGGAGCGCGGTTCGCGGATCGTCGCCCTCGGCGGCCACTACGGCATCGAGCCCGCCCCCTACGCGTGCGCGGCGGGCGTCACGAACGCGGCGCTGGCCAACCTGGTGCGCCAGCTCGCGGTGTCCTACGGCCCGCGCGGGGTCACCGCGCACCTGGTCGCCCCCGGCCCGGCCGACACCCCCCGCCTGCGCGGGTTGTCCGAGCAGGCGGCGCAGAAGCGCGGGGTGCCGGTGGAGCAGGTGCTGGCCGAGCGGGCCGCGGAGTCGCCGCTGGGCCGGCTCGTCACGCCGTCGGAGGTGGCGTGGGCGGTGGCGACCCTGCTGGCACCCGAGGCCGACGCCCTGCACGGCTCGACCCTGGGCCTGGACATGGGCGCGAGGCGCGGCATCTTCTAGCCCCCCCCCGCAGCCCCCCCCGCACACCCCCCTCTCGTGACAGTGGAGTGGCTTTACTGCCACTGGGCGCCAGTGAAGCCACTCCACTGTCACAGGGCGGGACGGGCGTCTGAGGTCGCTCGCGCCTCGATCTCCGTCCGCCGCGCCGCGCTGGCCGGCACCCCGGCGATGCCCCAGTCGTCGGGATCGACCTGCACCACCCGCCCGCGGACGAGCTGCCGGTCGACGCCGAGCACGTCCACGATCACGTCGGTGCACGCGCCGAGCAGGCGGTGGCGCTGCTCCACCGGCCGCCCGCGCAGGGCCAGCGCCGTGAAGTACGGTGCCTCGACGCCCGGCTCCCCCGCCGTCACCCACCGCGCGGGCGGGTGCAGCACGAGGAACGCCCGCACCCGCGACAGCGGCGACTCCAGCACCTCGGCGTAGCAGCGTGACAGGGCCGCGAGCAGCTCCGCGTGCTGGGTGTCGGTGTGGCACCCCTCGACCAGGTGCACCTCGAGGATCGGCATGGCGCGCACGCTAGGGACGCCCGGGGCGCCCGTCGAGGGGTGCGTTCGCCAGGGCGAACCGCCGGTCAGGTGCCGACGGCCGCCCGGTTCTGCGCCAGCGCCTCGACCGCGTACCGGTAGGCGGGGTCGACCAGCGCCGGCCCCGCCCGGAAGTCCAGCAGGCCCGAGCGGCCGACCGGCGGGGTCAGCAGCTCGATCGACCGGCTCGCCAGGCGGTCGCGCTGCAGCCGGGCGGTGGACAGCGACATGCTGCGGACCAGCACGTCACCCAGCCGCGGCACCCGCATGCGCGGGGTGAACGGGTTGAGCCGGGACGCCAGCACCCGCCAGCCCGACACCGCGAGGTCGAACTCCGCCGGCGTCCGCCGCCCGCTGCCGGTGGGCTGCAGGTTGACCGCCACGATCGGGCCGTCGCCGACCACCCCCGCCATGACGTCGACAGGCAGGTTGTTCATCACCCCGCCGTCGACGAGGAGCTGGGTCCCGTCGTGCACCGGCGGGTAGACGCCGGGGATCGCGATGCTGGCCCGGATCGCCCGCCAGGTCGGACCGGTCTCGTGCACGATCTCCCGGGCCTGGCTCAGCGACGCCGACACGGCGAAGTAGGGCAGCCACAGGTCCTCGATCATCCCGGCGAACGAGGGCTCCTCGCGCAGCAGCCTCGTCACCTTGCGGCCCGACGACACCGCCACGAACGGCGGCGTGAACCCGACCATCGATCCCTTCTCCACCATCGCCGCCCGGGCCTGGCGCACCCGCTGGTCGTGGTCGAGGCCGTCGGCGTAGAAGCCGGCCATGAGCGACCCGATGCTGGCTCCCCCGACGGCGTCGACCGGGATGCCCGCCTCGTCCAGCGCCCGCATCACCCCGAGGTGGGCGAATCCGCGCACGCCCCCGCCGGCCAGCACCAGCCCGCGCGCCGTGCCGGACAGGTACCGGGCCACCCGCTCCACGTGGCCTGTGTCGCCGGCCCGCAGGTGGTGGTGGCGGGTGATGCCGCGCCCGGCCAGCCAGGCCGCGGTGCCCGACGGGGCGGCCGTGCCCGCGGGGTGGAGCAGCACGAGATCGCGCCGCTGCTCCCCGGGGACCCGCGCGAGCGCCCGCTCGGCCGGACCCGGCTCCGGGTCGTCCCCGGCGGGGGCGACGAGCACCACGCGGTCGGCCTGGCGCAGGCAACGGCGGGTCCACTCGGTGTCGCCGTCGTCGGCGCGGTAGACGACGAACCGGTGCGCCGCCTCGACGCGCTGCAGCCAGGCCAGCAGCCGGCCGTTGCGCGGGTCGGCGGGTTCGGTGCCCGACGCGCCGGCGCCCAGTGCCGCGTCCACGCTCGCGGACGTCACCTCCAGCGCCCTGCCCAGCGCCGCGACCAGCGCGGCGGCGAGCTCATCGGGCACGGGTCCCGACCCGGCCGGCAGCAGCGCGACCGTGACGGCCGGGGCCGTGGGCGCCGGCACCCCCGTGACGGGGCCGCTCCCGGTCCGCACCAGCGCCCGGCACAGCCCGAGCAGCGACGCCGGGTGCGCCGCGGCGAACCGCTCGAACCCCGCCACACCCAGCCGCAGCACCAGCGAGTCGCGCACGGCGTGCACGTGGGTCGCGTCCGCGGGATCGGCTCCGAGCAGCGCCGCGGCCCCGACGACCTGCCCCGGCCCGATCTCGCGCGTCCCCGTCTCCGAGCGGACGGCGAGGCGGCCGTAGGCGAGCAGGTGCAGCGCGT
Organism: Pseudonocardia oceani; assembly: GCF_019263585.2. Classification (GTDB taxonomy): domain Bacteria; phylum Actinomycetota; class Actinomycetes; order Mycobacteriales; family Pseudonocardiaceae; genus Pseudonocardia; species Pseudonocardia oceani. Next base: position 4,929,129 of record NZ_JADQDF010000001.1, on the reverse strand, counting down.
CCGGCGCCCGGTCGGCGTCGAGCACCACCTCCCCCGCGCTGACGTGCACCGGGTCGAGCGCGACGAACAGCTCCCGCAGCGCCGCGCGGTCGAGCCCGCCGAACACCTCGGTCCCGGCGAGGAAGTCCAGCACCTCGCTGCCCGGCTCGGTGCCCGACCAGCTCTCCGCCAGCAGCAGCAGCGGGCGCCGGCGCCGCGTGGAGCCGAGCCCGGCCGCGATCCGGTCGCGGTCGAAGAACTCCGGGACCTGGGTGCTGCTCACGTCCGGACCCCGGTGCCCACGAGCTGGTCGGCCAGCTGCCCGTAGAGGGCGGCCACGGGGTGGTCCGGGTGGTGCAGGACGAAGATCCCGCCGCTGGACAGGACCATCAGCTCCTCGGAGTGCGGCACGACCGCGGCGACCGGCGTGCCGTAGGCCTCCGCCACCCGCTGCGCGACGTCCGCCGGGTCGAACGCCTCGGGGCACTTGTTCACCACCAGCACCGTGCGCGGCACCGCGAGCTTGCGCGCCACGCTGACCGTGACGTGGGTGCCCTCGTAGTCCTGGTGGTCGGGCCGCAGCACGATCGCGAGCGCGTCGGACATCGCGATCGACAGCAGCGTCTCCTCGTTCAGCCCGGGGTGGGTGTCCAGGAGCAGCACGTCGAGCTCCAGCCCGGCGGCCAGCGACCGGACCCCCTCGCCGAGCAGCCCGACGTCGTAGCCCTCGGCCATGATCCGGGCGATGTCGTGCGGGTCGACGCTGGAGGGGACGAGCCAGATCCGGCCCGCGGTGCCCGGCGGTGTCACCTCGCGGGCGGCGTCGCGCAGCGGGTAGCGGCCCCACAGGAACCCGTCGAGGTGGCGCTCGGGGCGGTCGACGCCGAACAGCACGTGGATGCCCGGCGAGAGGATGTCGAGGTCGACGACCCCCACCCGCAGGCCGCGCCCGGCGAGCACCGCCGCGACGTTCGCCGTGGTGTTCGACTTGCCGGTGCCGCCCCGGAAGGAGTGCACGGACACGATGGACGTCATCGGTCTCCCCTGTCCTGCCGGCCCGTCCCCGAGCGCAGGTCCGCGGCTCGGCGTTGCAGGTCGGCGAAGTAGTCGGTCTCGGTGATGGCGGCGACGGTCCGCGCCGCCCGGGCCTCGTCGATCTCGATGCGCAGCGCCCCGACCTGCGCACGCAGCCGCTGCTCGCGCTGCGCCACCTCGTGCGCCATCCGTCCGAACACGCGGGCGAGCAGACCCAGCGCGTCGTCGCGGGCGGCCACGGCGTCGAGCCGGCCGGGGTGGAACTCGCCGCGCTCCACGGCCGCGGCCGCGTCGACGACGTGCCCGACCTGCTCGCGGTACTCCCGCTCCAGGTCCGCGAGGCGCTTGCGGGCCAGCCCCGCGCCGAGCCGGGCGCGCAGGACGGCGGGGTCGAACGGCTTGGGCAGGAAGTCGTCGGCCCCGAGCTCGATGCAGCGCACCACGCCGTCGCGGTCGTCGGACCCGGAGATGACGACGACCGGCAGCGCCGCCGTCGCCTCCTGCGCCCGCATCCGCGCGAGCACCGCGTACCCGTCGAGGACGGGCATGACGATGTCGAGCAGCACCAGGTCGAACCCGCCGCCGGAGACGAGCTCCCAGCCCTGCCCGCCGTCGACGGCGAGCTCCACGTCGAGGCCCTCCCGCTCCAGCGCGCGGCGCAGCAGGAGGCGGTTCACCGGGTCGTCGTCGACGACGAGCACCCGCCCGCGCAACGCCTCCGTCCGCTCGGTCATCGGGTCACCGCCTCCGGCGCGCGGGGCTCCAGCAGCCGCAGCAGGTCCATCCAGCCCGAGAAGGGCACCCGGTCCGCCGAGCCGGGCCGCCCGACCGTCCCGACCACGCGCCCGTCCGGGGTCGGCCGGATCTCGACGACGAACCGCTCGCCCACCGCATCCACCTCCATCGCCGCGTCCACCCGTGTTCCGCCTCCTCAGACGACCGGCTCGGCGGCCGGCAGCTCGCCCAGCACCGCGGGGACCCGGGTGCCGATCTCCTCGACCAGCGCCGCGGCCCCGTCCGGGCCGCCGTCCTCCAGCTCCCGGCAGGCGGCGGCGAGACGGGCCGCGCCGAGCGTCGCGGCGTTGGAGCGCAGGGTGTGCGCGGCCATCCGCAGCTCGGCGGCGTCGCCGGTGTCGAGCGCGGACCGCATGCGGGCCACCAGCCCGGGCAGGTGCGCGGTCGCGGTCGCCACCAGCTCAGCGACCACCTCGTCCCCGTCCGGGCCGAACGAGCGGGCCAGCTCGGCGAGCACGCCGGGGTCGACCTCGGGCCCGTCGCCGGTCGCGGGAGGGACCGGTACGCGCCGCAGCGCCGCGGCCAGCCCGCCGAGCCGGATCGGCTTGGCCAGGTAGTCGTCCATGCCCGCGGCCAGGCACATCTCGCGGTCGCCGTCCATCGCGTTCGCGGTGACGGCGACGAGCCACGGCCCGCGCGTCGCGCCCGCGCGGATCCGCCGGGTGACCTCCAGGCCGTCGAGCACCGGCATCTGGACGTCGAGCAGCACGGCGTCGTAGGGGCGGGCGGAGACGGCGTCGAGCACCTCCTGCCCGGTGGTCGCGACGTCGGCCCGGTGCCCGAGCTTCGCGAGCATCGCCAGCGCGAGCATCCGGTTGACCGGGTTGTCCTCGGCGAGGAGCAGCCGCAGGCCCGGCGCGGGTGCGGGGGCGTGGACCGGGGCGTCCTCCGGCTCGACCGGCGCCCCGAGCAGCTCCGACAGCACCTCGGCGAGCCGGGCCCGCTTGACGGGCTTCGTCAGCCAGGCCCGCACCGCGGTGCCCTCGCGGGTGCCGCCCAGTGACGACAGGCAGGCCGCCGGCGGGCCGCCGCGCTCCCGCAGCCTCGCGGCGAGGGCGGCGCCGTCCATCTCCGGCATGACGTGGTCGAGCAGGGCGACGTCGTAGACCTCGCCGCGCGCCACCCGCTCCAGCGCGTCGAGCGGCGAGCCGGTGTCGTCGACGGCCATCCCCCACGACGCGCAGTGCGCCACGAGGATGCGGCGGTTCGTCGCGTTGTCGTCGACGACCAGGGCGCGCCGCCCGGCCAGGGCCACCGGCGCCGCCCGCTCCGGCACGTCGGCCGGGGGCGCCGCCACGGCGAACCCGAACGTCGTGCCGGTGCCGACCTCGCTGCGCACCCACACCCGCCCGCCCATCAGCTCGGCGAGCCGCCGCGAGATCGCGAGCCCCAGGCCGGTGCCGCCGTGGCGGCGGGTGGTGGACACGTCGACCTGGCTGAACGAGCGGAACAGCCGGTCGAGCCGGTCGGCCGGGATCCCCGGTCCGGTGTCGGTGACCTCCACCGACAGCTCCCCGGGGCCCGCGCGCACCGCGACCACCACCTCGCCGCGCGCGGTGAACTTCACCGCGTTCCCGACGAGGTTGACCAGGACCTGGCGCAGCCGCGTCGGGTCGCCGAGCACGCCGGCGGGCACGTCCGGGTCGACCGCGCAGACGAGCTCGAGGCCCTTCTCCGCCGCCCGGGTGGCCAGCAGGTCCAGCGCGCCTTCGACGCAGTCGCGGACGTCGAGCGGCACCGCCTCCAGCTCCAGGCGGCCCGCCTCGATCTTGGAGAAGTCGAGGATGTCGTCGATGATCGTCAGCAGGCCGTCGCCGCTCTGCTCGATGACGCGGGCCAGCTCGCGCTGCTCCCCGTCGAGCTCGGTGGTGAGCAGCAGCTCGGTCATCCCGATGACGGCGTTCATCGGGGTCCGGATCTCGTGGCTCATGTTGGCCAGGAACGCGCTCTTGGCCGCGTTCGCGGCGTCGGCGGCGGCCCGGGCCTCCTGCGCCTGCTCGTGCAGCCGGACGCTCTCGATCGCCCCGGCGAGCTGCCCGCCGACGGTCTCGGCGAGCGCCAGCTCGGCCGGGGAGAACACCCGGCGGCGCCCGGCGGACTCCGCCAGCACCACCCCGATGACGTGGCCGCCGCGGCCGACGAGCGGGGCTGCCATGAACGCGCGCACCCCGCGGCGCTCGAGCTGCGCGCGGACCGCGGGCGCCAGGGTCACGGCGTCGAGGTCGCCGACGGCCACCGCGCGGCGCAGCACGACCGCCCGCTCCACGGGGCTGCCGTCGGTCGTCGACAGCTCCGTCCCGGCCCGGCCGGCGTCCGGCGCGGGCGCGGCCGGCCCGCCGGCGTCGTGGTCGGCGCGGACCACGAGCGGCCCGGCGTCGTCGACGAGCGCGACGGCGACCCACCGCACCCGGAACAGCGCCGCGAGCCGCCGCGCCGCCCCGTCGAGGACCTCCTGCAGGGACACCGCCGTCGCGACCGTGCGGGTGATCGCGCTGAGCGCGGCGAGCTGCTCGCGGTCGCGGGTCAGGCTCTGCGCGATCACGCCCGCGACCGCGGCGATGATCAGGCCGATGCCCATCCGGAAGGTGATCGACACGACCAGGAACGGGTGGCCGTAGACGAGCGTGCCGAACACCTCGCGCAGCGTGTAGGCAACGGTGAGGAGCCCGATGGCCACCATCGCCCCGCGCAGCTGGAACCGGACAGCGGCCTCCATCGGCAGCACGTAGAGGACCGCCCAGATCGCGGTCTCGGTGTCGAAGGTGAAGACGAAGACCAGCCCGAGGAACACCGTCCCGTTGAGGACGAGAGCGGCGACGCCGACGCGGCGGGCGCGGCGCACCGTCGTCATCCGCGGGATCAGCGGCCAGATCACCAGGTTGCCCACGGCCAGCAGGGCCAGCAGCCCGACCGCGAGCTCGAGCATCCCCGGCGGGTAGGGCAGGTAGTAGGTGAGGACCTGGGCGAGGCCGAACACGAAGCCGCCCCAGCGGATCCGCAGCATCGCGCGCTCGGCGCGGACCAGGCGGGCAAGCTCGGCGGTCGCGAGCGTCTCGAACTCGGCGGCGGTGTCGGGTTCGCGCCCGGTGGCCATGGCGAGCCCGCCGCGTCGGCGGCGCAGGCGACCGCCGGCGTCGGGTGGGTGGCCGGGGTCCGGCGACCCGGCCGAGCCCCGGTGCATCGCCACGCTCCGCCCCCTCGGTCGCCGGACGACCCGTCCGGGGGCCGAGCCTGGCGGCTGGGGCGCACCCGCGCGCCACGGTGGTCCGTGGGGCGGGGCGGCTCAGCGGCCGTCGGCCCCCCGGAGCGCCCCACGGAGCGGGGCGTCGAGGCGGTCCGCGAGCCCGGCGCGGGAGCGGATCCCGAGCTTCGCGTAGACGTTGCGCAGGTGGAACTCGACGGTGTTGAGGCTGACGATCAGCTCCGCCGCGACCTGCGGGTTGCTCATCCCGGACGCCGCGAGGCGGGCCACGCGCAGCTCCCGCGGTGTGAGCGCGCCGGGCGCCCGGTCGGCGGCGCGGCCCGGGGTGAGCCCGCACGCGGCCAGCTCCTCGTCGCAGCGCAGCACCGCGGGGGCGGCGCCGAGCCGGGCGAGCACCGCGCGCGCCGACCCGAGGGCGTCGGCCGCGGCGCGACGGCGCCCGGACCGGCGCAGCAGCTCACCGCGGGCCAGGTCGGTGAGGGCGGTGTCGACGTCGCTGCCGGAGCGTGCGTGCTCCGCCGCCCGCCGCAGCGCCTGCTCGGCCCCCGCGACGTCACCGCGGGCGGCCTGCAACCGTCCGCGGGCCCGGCACGCCGCGGCCAGCGCGACGTGGCGGCCGAGCTCCTCGGCCCGGCGCTCGAAGGGCGCGAGCACCCGCTCCGCCTCCTCGGGGCGCCCGAGGTGCACCAGCGCGTCGGCGAGCACGCACGGCCAGTTCGACACCCCGGGCTCCCCGGCACGGCCCGAGGCCTGCGCGGCCAGCGGACCCAGCAGCTCGACGACCCGGGCGTGCGCCCCGCGGGCGTCGGCGACGTTCGCGGCGGCCACCGTGGCGCCGACGCGGTCGAGCGGCAGACCGGTGGCCCCGGCCGCCGCGACCGCCGCCGCCACGTGGGCGTCGGCGCGCTCCCGGTCGCCGCGCGCCGCGTGCGGCATCGCGGCGTAGGAGTGCAGGCGGGCCAGCATCCAGTCCTGGCCGGAGTCCTCGGCGAGCGCGACGGCCTCCTCCGCGTCGGCGACGGCCCCGTCGAAGGCGCCCGTGCGGTGCCGGGCCAGCGCGAGGTAGCCCTGGGCGTGCAGGCTCGCCACGAACATCCCGCCCGCGCGCAGCGCCGTGACCGCCGCCGCCAGCTCCGCGACCGCGCCCGCGTGGTCCTCGGTCCAGAGCAGCCGGGCGCCGCGCGCGACCGCCGTCGACAGCTGCGCGGCCGGGGCCGCCGAGCGTCCGGCGAGGGCGAGGCTGGTGACGAGCGAGACCGACTGGTCCGGGTGGACCGCCAGCGCCCGGTTGCCCCACTCGACGGACTCCGCGGCGCGGAGCTGCAGGTAGTACAGGTGGCACAGCGCGTCGCAGATCCCGGCGCGGAAGCCCGGCTCGGCGTCGGCGGCGGCGTCCCAGGCGGCGAGCAGGAGCTGCTCGGCCTCGGCCGTCCGCCCGGCGGTGAACGCCAGCAGCGCGCGCACGAAGCTCTCGTGCGCCGATCCCCCGCCCGGCACGGCCCGCACCAGCTCCGCGGCCCGGGCCGGCTCCCCCGCCAGCACGAGCAGCTCGACCGCGTCGAGCAGGCAGCGGGAGCGGTCGGCCGCGTCCGGGAACAGGCCGGCCGCCGACACCAGGGTGGCGGCGGCGCGGGACCGCTCGCCCCGCTCGACCTGCGCTGCGGCCAGGTCGCGCAGCTCCTCCGCGAGCCCGGGGTCGCTGCCGCCCGCTGCGGCCACGCGGTGGCGCAGCACGTCGTCGGGCGTGCCGACGACCTGCGCGGCCCGGGCGTGCAGCCGCATCCGGAGCCCGAGGTCCATGTCGTGGTAGACCGCCGCGCGGACCAGCGCGTGCGGGAAGCGCAGCTCGGGCCCGCCCGGGGCCGCGGACGTCGTCAGCAGCTTCGCCGTGACCGCCGGCGCCACGGCCTCCGCCCCGGCCTGCCCCGCGAGCTCGACGGCGTCGGCGAGCCGGCAGTGCTCGCCGAGCACGGCGGCGGCGGCCACCACCGCCCGCGCCCCGGGAGGGCACTGGGACAGGCGCCCCAGGACCAGCACGGAGTAGGAGACGGGCGAGGGCAGCGGCCCGTCGGACGACCGGAGGGCGGCGGGCTCGACCTCCTCGAACAGCGCCCGCGCGTGCAGCGGGACGCCGCCGGTGTGCGCGTGCAGGCGCCGGGCGGCCTGCGGCGGCAGCTCGCCCGACCCGAGCGCCCGTCCCAGCGCCACCAGCTCGTCGACGCCCAGCCCGCCCAGGCGCAGCGCCCGCCCCCGGTCGCCCGTGGCGAGCGCGCGCAGCCGGTCGGTGCGGCCGCCGTCGTGCGGGCGGACGGCGACGACGGTCAGCACCCGGTCGGACCCGAGTCGGCGCAGCGCGAACACCAGCGCCTGCAGCGACGGCACGTCCGCCCAGTGACCGTCGTCGACGGCGATCACGACCGGCCCGCCGTGCCCGCGCAGCCGGTCGAGCAGAGCGACCAGCGCCGCCCCGGCGACGGGCGGCTCGTCGGCGGGGCGGACCTCGGTGCCGGGACCGCCGCCGACCCTCTCGACGGCCCGCAGCAACTGCTCGACGATGCCGTAGGAGACCGCCTCCTCGGCCTGCTCGCCGCTCGCCCGCAGCACGGCGGCGCCCGGTTCCAGCCCGTCGAGGAACGCCTGGACCAGCGCGGTCTTGCCGGTGCCGGGCTCCCCCTCGACGACGACGACCTGCGAGCGCCCCGCGCAGGCCTGCGCGAGGTGCCCGCCCAGCACCGCCAGCTCGCGGTCGCGGCCGACGAAGACGGCCCGGTCCAGCGCGAGCGGGTCGCGGTGAACGGGCCGCTCGTCCATGCCGGTGATCATGTCACCAGCCGGAGTTGGTCCGCCACATGCCGTAGCCGTGCTGAGCCGTACGGTCTACTGGCGGATGGCCATCACCACGGCCTTCGGCTCCGTGAAGAACTCCCGGCTGAAGTTGCCGCCCTCCCGGCCCCAGCCGGAGTCGGCGAACCCGCCGAACGGCGCCCGCAGGTCCCGGACGAAGAAGCAGTTCGTCCAGATCGTGCCCGCCCGCAGCTGCGCCGAGACGCGGTGCGCGCGCGAGAGGTCCTCGGTGAACACCATGGCGTTGAGGCCGTAGGGCGAGTCGTTGGCGGCGCCGACGGCCTCGGCCTCGGTGTCGAACGGCGTCACCGTGACGACCGGCCCGAACACCTCCTCGCACATGATCGCCGAGTCGGCCGGCGCGTCGACGACGACCGTCGGCTTCACGACCCACCCCTCGCCCAGGCCCCCGGTGAGGATCTTGCCCGCACTGTTCTCGACGTAGCCGCGCACCTTCTCGTAGTGCGTCCGCGAGGCCAGCGGGCCGATCTGCGTGGCCGGGTCGCGGGGGTCGCCGATCACCAGCGCCTCCGCGGCCGCGACGAACCGCGCCAGGAACTCGTCGAGGACGGGGCGCTGCACGTAGAGCCGCGAGCCGGCGAGGCAGACCTGCCCGGCGTTGGTGAAGATCGCCTTGATCGACCAGTCGACCGCGTTGTCGAGGTCGGCGTCGGCGAACACCAGGTTGGCGCCCTTGCCGCCCAGCTCCAGGCTGACGGGGGTGAGGTTGCGCGCCGCGGCGCCGGTGATGGTCCGGCCGGTGCCGGACTCGCCGGTGAAGGTGATCCGGTCGACGCGGGGGTCCTCGGTGAGCGCGGAGCCCGCCGAGTCGGGGCCGTAGCCGTGCAGGACGTTGAGCACGCCCGGCGGGATCCCGGCCTCCAGCGCGAGCCGGGCGAGGATCGTCGCCGAGGCCGGGGTGTCCTCTGCTGGCTTGAGGACCACGGTGTTGCCCCAGGCCAGCGCGGGCGCGACCTTCCAGGACTCCAGCATCAGCGGGAAGTTCCACGGCGCCACCGCGGCGACGACGCCGGCCGGCTCGTAGCGGGTGTAGGCGTGGTGGCCGGTGTCCATCGGCAGCGCCTCGGCCATCGCCAGCCGGGCGTGGTCGGCGAAGAACCGGAAGTTCTGCGCGGTGCGCGGCACGTCCTTGCCGCGGGCGTCGGCGATCGGCTTGCCCATGTCGCGGGAGTCGGCCATCGCCAGCTCCTCGGCGTGCACGCCGACGAGGTCGGCGAGGCGGTGGATCAGCGCGCCGCGCTCGGCGAAGCCCATCCGCGGCCACGGCCCCTCGTCGAACGCGCGCCGCGCGGCGGTGACGGCCAGGTCGGCCTCCGGCGCCCCGCCCAGCGCGACCCGCGCCCACGGCTCCTGCGTCCACGGGTCGACCGAGTCGAACGTGGCGCCGTCGAGCGAGGGGCCCTCCTCGCCGTCGATGACGTGCCCGAAGGTCTCCATCAGCCCTGCTCGCCCTCTGCCGCCAGCTGCAGCGCCACGTCGATGATCATGTCCTCCTGGCCGCCGACCAGGCCGATCTCGCCGCAGCGGCGCAGGATCGCGTGCGCGGGCACCTTGTAGCGCTCGGCCGCGGCCTCGGCGTGCAGCAGGAACGAGGAGTAGACCCCGGCCCAGCCCTGCACGATCGCGTTGCGGTCCATCTTGGGCCAGCGGTCGAGGTAGGGGCGCACGACGTCCTCGGCCGCGTCGAGCAAACCCATCACGTCGACGCCGGTGGAGACGCCGAGCCGGTCGAACACCGCGGCGAGGACCTCGGTCGGGCTGTTGCCCGAGCCCGCGCCCAGCGCGCACAGCGAGCCGTCGATGTAGCGGACCCCGACCTCCTGCGCGATGACGGAGTTGGCGATGCCGAAGCTGAGGTTCTGGTGGCCGTGGTAGCCGACCCAGGCCTCGTCGCCGACCTCCGCGAGCAGCGCCTCGAACCGCGCCCGCGCCTCGTGCATGAGCAGCGCGCCCGCCGAGTCGGTGCAGTACGGGGCCTGGCAGCCGGAGTCGACCATGATCCGCGCCTGCTTCGCCAGGTCCTCCGGCGGTGTGCGGTGGGCCATCATGAGGAACCCGGCGGTCTCCATGCCGAGGTCGCGCGCGGCCCGGAAGTGCTGCGGCGACACATCGGCCTCGGTGCAGTGCGTGGCCACCCGCACCATGTCGGCGCCGGCGTCGCGGGCGCGCTTGAGGTCGTCGACGGTGCCGATGCCGGGCACCAGCAGCACCGCGATCTTGGCCTGCTTCGCCTCCTCGCGGGCCGCCGCGATGAGCGTCATCTCGTCGGTGCGGGAGAAGCCGTAGTTGAAGCTCGAGCCGCCGAGGCCGTCGCCGTGGGTCACCTCGATGACCTCGACGCCCGCGCGGTCGAGCGCGCGGACGGTGTCGCGGACCTGCGTCTCGGTGAACTGGTGCGCCATGGCGTGCGAGCCGTCGCGCAGCGTCGTGTCGACGAGGCGGACGTCGTGGCGGAGTTCGGGGCGGCTCATGCGTTCTCTCCCTGCTTCGCGCGGGCCATGAGCTCGCCGACGCGGGCCGCGGCGGCCGTCATGATGTCGAGGTTGCCGGCGTACTCCGGCAGGTAGTCGCCGTTGCCCTTGACCTCGAGGAAGACCGCGACGCGGCCGTTGCCTCCCCAGGTGGCGCGGGGGTCGTCGAACTGCGGCTCAGCACGCAGCGTGTAGCCGGGCACGTACTCCTGCACCTCGGCCACCATCTCGTGGACCGAGCGGGTGATCGCGGCGTGGTCGGCGTCGGGGCCGATCATGCAGAAGACGGTGTCGCGCATGATCATCGGCGGCTCGACGGGGTTGAGGATGATGATCGCCTTGCCGCGCTCGGCGCCGCCGACCTCGCTGACCGCGCCGGAGGTCGTGTGCGTGAACTCGTCGATGTTGGCGCGGGTGCCGGGGCCGGCCGAGCGCGACGACACCGAGGCCACGATCTCGGCGTAGGGCACGGGCGTGACGCGGGAGACCGCGTGCACCATCGGGATCGTCGCCTGGCCACCGCAGGTGATCATGGAGACGTTCGGGGCGGCGATGTGGTCGCGCAGGTTCACCGGCGGGCAGACCATCGGGCCCAGGTGCGCGGGCGTGAGGTCGACGGCCTGGATGCCGGCCTCGGCGTAGCGCGGGGCGTTGGCGACGTGGGCCGCGGCGGAGGTGGCCTCGAAGACGATCGCCGGCAGCGGGTCCTGGCGCAGCAGCCAGTCGACCCCCTCGGCGCTCGCGTCGATGCCCTGCTCGCGCGCTCGGGCGAGGCCGTCGGACTCGACGACCCCCACCACGTACCGGACGTCGAGGACGTCGCTGCGCTGCAGTTTGGCCAGCAGGTCGGTGCCGATGTTGCCCGGCCCGACGATCGCGGCGGGGACTGGTCCGGAGCTCATGACGTCGAGGGTGTCCGGCGCGGCGCCCGGAGGGAACCGTCACGTTCCGGTGGACGGAACGCCGGCCGGGCTGCGGCCCGTTGGGGACGGAACTAGCTTGGGCCCCGTCCGTTCCGGAACGAGAAGGAGCACCCGATGGCCACGCCCCCCGACCCCTACGGCTTCCTGCCCGAGGTCCCCGCGTTCACCGTCACCAGCACCGACGTCGAGGACGGGAAGACGCTTCCCGCACCGCACACCAGCGGCGCGTTCGGCGTGCCCGGCGGCGAGGACCGCTCCCCCCAGCTGAGCTGGTCGGGGTTCCCCGAGGGGACGAAGAGCTTCGCCGTCACCGTCTACGACCCCGACGCCCCCACCGCGAGCGGGTTCTGGCACTGGGCGGTGTTCAACCTGCCCGCGTCGGTGACCTCGCTGGACGCCGGTGCGGGCGCCGAGGGCGGCGCGAACCTGCCCGAGGGCGCCGTGCAGCTGCGCAACGACGGCGGTTTCGCCGGCTACATCGGCGCCGCGCCGCCCGCGGGCCACGGGCCGCACCGCTACTTCACGGTGGTGCACGCGCTCGACGTCGAGAGCCTCGAGGTCCCGGCCGACGCCAGCCCCGCGTTCCTCGGGTTCAACCTGTTCGGCCACACGCTCGCCCGGGCCACGGTCACGCCGATCTTCGAGCAGTGACGCCGGACCGACGGGTAGCGTGAACCGGGTACCGAGCACGGGCAGGTGAGGGAGGCCGCGGTTGTTCCGATGGTCCGACCGGGGCGCCCCCGATGCGGCACCGGACGACCGCGCCCTCGCCGCCCGCAACGCCGCCACGCAGGCCTTCCTGGCCCTCGACGACGAGCAGCGCGCCGCGGCCACGGCCGTGGACGCCGCCGAGGAGCTGGGGTCGGCCGACCGGGCGGCGGGGCGGCGGCTCGTCGACGCGTGGCGGCAGGTCGCCGACCTGGGCGACCACGCCACCGAGGCCTACCTCGGCGCCACCACCGACACCCCGCCCGGGCGCGGCACCGCGACCGCCGACGAGCGCGCGACCGCCGAGATCGAGCGGGCGCGCGAGGCGATCCGGCGGTTCCGGGCGTCGCACGCGCGGGTGCTCGACGAGGCGGCGCACCTGGTCACGGGCCTGCCGCGGGCCGTGCACGAGGCGCGGGTGGCGTTGGTCGAGGCGCGTGCGGCCGTCGCGGGACCCCCGGCTGCCGGCTCGTCGGGGGGCGAGCACGTTCGCTCACGGCGGGCCGAGGAGCGCCTGGCCGACGCCGAGCGCGCCGCCGCCCGCCTCGACTCGCCCGGCCTGCGGGAGCGCCGCGACGCCGTCGCCCGCACCCTGGAGCTGGCCCGCGAGGCGCTGGCGCTGGCCGCCGACGCCCCGCGCACGGCCGCGCAGGTGCGCACCGCGCTGTCGAGCGTGGCCACCCGGCGCGCCGCCGCGCAGACCCGCACCGAGCGGATCCCGCCCGCGCTGTCGTCGCTGCGCCGGGAGTTCTCCGAGAAGTGCTCCCGCGACCTCGACGACGCCGAGCCGCGTGCCCGCGCCGCCCTGTCGGCCGCCGACGCCGCGGTGGCCGACGCCGAGCGCCTGGCGGTCGCGGGCGACTGGGACGACGCCGCCGACCGCATCGCCGCCGCGCGCGCCGAGCTGGGCCGGGCCGAGGAGCGGGCCGACGCCGTCACCGACCGGCTCACCGAGCTGCGCGAGGTGCGCGCCGACCCCGCCCGCCAGGCCGCCGACACCCGCTTCGTCGTGCGCGACGCCCAGCGGCTCGTGGTCGACCGGGGCCTGGTGGCGGAGTTCGGGCCCGTCCTCGACGCCCAGTCGGTGCGGTTGCAGAACGCCGTCGACCGCCTCGACGGCGTGCACCCCGACTACTGGTTCTACCTCACGGAGCTGCGCGGCATCCGCGACCGCGTGCGCCAGGTCGTCGAGCGGGTGCGCGCCGGGGCGGGGCGCTAGAACCCCGCGAGTCGGGGTCTGGTTGCGACCGTGTCGGGGTCGCGACTCACCCGCAACGAGAGCCCGACTCGCGGGCTTTCCGGTCAGGTCGTCAGGACGAGCTTGCCGCTGGTCCGGCCCAGCTCCCCCGCGCGGTGGGCGTGCGAGGCGCGCTCCAGCGGGAACGTCTCGGCCACGATGACGCGCAGGCGCCGCTCGTCGACCAGGGCGGCGAGGTCGTCGAGGCCGTCACCGTCGGGCTCGACCATCATCCCGGTGGCGCGCAGGCCCCGCTCCCGGGCGGCGGCCAGCGCGTCGGCCGCGGCCGCCGAGGGCAGGCAGATCATCAGGCCGTCGGGGTGCAGGACGTCGAGCGAGCGCAGGGAGACGTCGCCGCCGATGAGGTCGTAGACGACGTCGACGGGCTCGACGACCTTCTCGAACGCCTCGCGCCGGTAGTCGATCGCCTCGTCGATGCCGAGGTCGTGCAGCAGGTCGTGCTTGCCCGACGACGCCGTGCCCAGCACGTACGCGCCGCGCGACTTCGCGATCTGCACCGCGAGGTGCCCGACCCCGCCCGCGGCGGCGTGCACCAGCACGCGCTGCCCCGGCTGGACCGCGGCGATGTCGACGAGGCTCTGCCACGCGGTGAGCCCGGCCAGCGGCAGCGCGGCGGCGGCGACCTCGCCCAGCCCGGCCGGGCGGTGCGCGAAGTGCCGCGAGGGCGCCGTCACGAAGTCGGCGTACGCCGCGGCCTGGCGCGGGAACCAGGGCATCCCGAAGACGGTGTCGCCGACAGCGAAGCGGGTGACGCCGGGGCCGACGGCGTCGACGGTGCCCGCGACGTCCCAGCCCACGGTGAACGGTGGTGCCCCTAGGACGGCGGCCGCACCCGACCCGGCGCGGGTCTTCCAGTCGACCGGGTTGACCCCGGCCGCCGCCACCCGCACCCGGATCTCGGTCGGCAGCGGCTCGGGCACCGGGGCGGTGCCGAGCACGAGGACCTCCGGACCCCCGAACGTGTGCTGGGTGATCGCGCGCATCGTCTCCACGGCCGGTTCCTACCAGGACGGACCGCCCGGCGCCGGTGGGATGGGCGCAATCAGCTCACTTCGGCGGTGGCTGGTCGATCACGGTCGGTCGGCTGCGCCCCGGAGGCGCCGTGCGCTCCCACGAGAGGAAGCGGTCGGTCTCCGCGAGGAACGTGCCGCCGATCCACAGGGCGACGACGGCGTCGTCACCCAGACCGAGCAGCCCGAGGAACGCCTCGGGCACGAGGTCGATCGGCGAGACGAGGTAGGCCAGCGCGAGCAGCAGCAGCACGAGCCGCCCGCGCGCCTCGGGGAACCGCCCGGACGCGGCTGCGGTGACCAGGCGGGGCAGCGCGCGGAGGCGGTCGCCGAGGCCGGGCGCGCCGGGGCGGCGGCTCGAGGAGACGGCGTTCCAGAGCGCGCGGAACGCGGCGACGCGGCGTGGTCCGAGAGTGGGCACACCGGACACAACGCTGCAGGACACCCACACGTTCCCCTGACGGCGCGCGCTCTACGCTGCGCGCATCATGAAGCGCGCACGACTGCTGCCGACCGAGGTCTTCGTCGCCGCCCTGCTGCTCCTCGCCGTGGCCGGCTGCGGCGGGTCGGTGGCCGACCGCGACCGTCCCGACCCGATGCGCGAGCGCGCCGCCCCGGCCAGCCCGTTCTGCGCCGCGGTGCAGGCCACCAACACCGCGCTCGCGCCGCTGAGCTCCACGACCTCGCAGGCCGTGCCGGCCGAGCAGCTGACCAACACCGCCGACGCCGTCCGCGCGGGCACCGCCCAGCTGCTCAACACCGCGCCCGAGGAGATCCGCGGCGACGTCGAGCGCTACGTGCGGGTCGTCGACCTGCAGCTCGACGCGCTCGTGGCCAACGGCGGCGACGGCGCGGCGCTGGCGCGCGACCCGGAGTTCACCGCGCAGGTCAACACCACCGAGAACGCCGCGGCCAACCAGCGCGTGCGCGACTACGTCGCCCGGAACTGCGTGGCGGGCGCCGCGGGCTGAGACCCTGGCCCCGTGGACGACTCCTCGGTGGCCGGTCAGATCCTCGACGTCGCCCGGCGCGGCGGCGCCGGGCCCGTGTTCGGGCTCCCCGGCGTGCACAACCTCGCGTTCTGGAACGCCGGCGCGGCGCCGGTGGTGGTCCGCCACGAGCAGGCCGCCGTGTACGCCGCCGACGGCTGGGCCCGCACGACCGGGCGCCTGGGCGCGGCCGTCGTCACCACCGGGCCGGGCGCGGCGAACGCCGTGGCCGCGTTCGGCGAGGCCGCCGCGGCGCACTCCCCCGTGCTGCTGGTGGCCTCGGAGATCCCGCAGGCCCTGCGCCGCGAAGGTCGGGTGCGCGGGGTGCTGCACGAGTCGCGCGACCAGGCCGGGCTGTTCGCCCCGCTGGCGAAGGCGGTGTTCACGCCGCGCACGCCGGCCGAGGTCGCCGACGTCGTGCGGGACGCGGTGGCCACGGCGCTGCGGCACCCGCGCGGGCCGGTGTACGTCGACGTACCGGCCGACGTGCTGGGGCAGCCCGCCGCTGCCCTGCCGCCGGCCGCCGCACCCGTCGTCGACGCCCCGACCGGGCTCGGTGAGGCCGCCGCCGTCCTCAGCGGTCGACGGGTCGTCGTGTGGGCGGGCGGTGAGGTCCTCGACGACGCCGACGCCCTCGCCGCGCTGGCCGGGCACCTCGGCGCGCCGGTCGTCACGAGCTTCCGGGGGCGCGGCGCCGTGCCGACCGGGCATCCGTCCGCGCTCGGGCTGCCGCCGCACGAGCCGGAGGCCGCCGCGCTGCTCGCGTCGGCCGACGTGCTGCTCGCCGTCGGCGGCGACCTCGACGGCATGAACACCCGCAACTGGACGATGCCGCGCCCGCCGCACCTCGTCGTCGTCGACGCCGCGGTGCCCGCCGACCCGCCGGAGTGGAGTGCCGACGCCACCGCGACCGGCCCGCTCGGCGCCGTCCTCGACGGGCTGCGCGCGCTGCTCCCGCCCACGCCGGCCTGGGCGCCGCCCGGGCTGCGCGGGACGGTGCTCGACCGGCTGCGCGCCGACCCGGCCACGGCCGACGCGCTCACGCTGCTGGACGCCGTCGACGGGGCCGTCGAGGGCGCCGGGGACGCGGTGCTGGTCTGCGACATGGCCGTGGCGGGCTACTGGGTCGGCGGCTACGCGGCGGTGCGCGCGCCACGCCGGCTCGCCTACCCCGTCGGCTGGGGCACGCTGGGCTTCGGGCTGCCCGCCGCGCTGGGCGCCGCGGTGTCCGGGATGCCGGTGCTGGCCGTGTGCGGCGACGGCGGGCTGATGATGGCGCTGGGCGAGCTCGCGACGCTGGTGCAGGAGCGGCTGCCCGTCACCGTGCTCGTCGTCGACGACGGCGGTTACGGGATGCTGCGCTACGACCAGCAGCGCGCCGGACACCCCGAGCGCGGCGTCGACCTCGTGACGCCCGACTTCACCGCGCTGGCCGCCTCCTTCGGGCTCGCCGCGACCGACGTCGGCTCGGTCGACGCGCTGGCCCCGGCCCTGGTTGCGGCCGTCGCGTCCGGGGCCCCGCACCTGGTGCGGGTGCCCGCGCGGCTGACCCCGCCGCGCACCACGTCGCCCCGCTGGAACGAGTAGCACGATCTGTGACGCAGAGCACGGTGTCGTGTGAGCTTTCACGATATATCGTGATGGCACACGAGCTACTCGATGCTATCGGAGCAGGAGGCTCGCCACGTCCAGGAGACACCCGATGAACCCGCCTTTCGACACACCCCACCCCCGCTTCGGCGCCCACCCCTTCTCCGGCGAGCGGCCCGACGGCCCCCGCTTCGGGCGGCGCCCCGGCGGCCCACGGTTCGGTCCGGGCTTCGGCCCGGGCGGCCCCCGCGGCGGCATGCGCGGCGGCCCCTTCCCCGGCGGCCCCCGCGGACGCCGCGGGCGACGCACCTCGCGCGGCGACATCCGCGCCGCCGTCCTCGCCCTGCTCGCCGCGCAGCCGCGGCACGGCTACGAGATCATCCAGGAGATCGCCGAGCGGTCCGGTGGCGCGTGGCGTCCCAGCCCCGGCTCGGTCTACCCGACCATCTCCCAGCTCGAGGACGAGGGCCTGGCCCTGGTCGAGAAGACCGACGGGCGGCGCGTCGTCTCGCTGACCGAGGCCGGCACGGCCTGGGTCGCCGAGCACCGCGCCGAGCTCGACGCGGTCTGGGAGCAGGTCGACGCCGAGGCCGACACCGAGGCCGGTGAGCTGTGGGAACAGCTCGGTCAGCTCCACGCGGCCGCCCAGCAGGTCATGGCGGCGGGGTCGCCCGAGCAGGTGACCGCGGCGACCGCGGCCCTGACCGAGGCCCGCAAGACGATCTACCGGCTGCTGGCCGAGTAGAGCCCGCCCTCCCGAGTTGCAGGAAAGCCACGTTCACGCAGCCGAGCTGCATGGACGTGGCTTTCCTGCAATGTGGGGGGCGGGGGGTGGCGCTCAGCAGTCCCGCAGCTCCGGGCTCTGGTTCAGCACCTGGCCGCGCGGGCTGATGAACTCCCGGTACACCGTCGAGTCCACGTCCGCCGGCGCGAAGGCCGCCACCCGGTGGCAGTTCTGGAAGGCCAGCACCACGCCGAAATGCCGCTCCAGCGCCCCGCGGATGGCGTTGCTGGCCAGCGCGCGCAGCAGCTCGCCGCGCTCGCGCTCGCTCGGCGGCGGCACCTCGTGCTCGCCGAACGGCTTGCCGGGGGCCTGGTCGTCGACGGCCGACGAGATCGTCGTCCAGGCGTAGGGCAGCGAGTCGCGCACCACGGCGACGAACTGCGCGTCGTCCATCTCGCCGCGCGCGGCGGCGTCGAGGACGGGAGTGGGGACGTCGAGGGACATGGCTCTCCTAAGGGAACTAGCGGGTCGGAACGGGGGCCCCGGGCACGAAGTCCGGGTCGATCTGGGCGGCGAGGTCGACGCCGACGGCGCGGTCGCCCCACGCGCGGGCGTTGCGCAGGTGGAACTCGACGGTGCCGCGGTGGTAGGCCGCCCAGTCGCGCTCGCGGGCGTCCAGCGCGGCCGCGACGGCGTCGAGCGCGGCGAGGTTCTCCGGCTCCAGCTCCGCGACGGGCCGGGCGGCGCCGCGCTCGGCGGCCCGCACCCACGCCGACTGCCCGAAGCGCCCGAGCAGCGCGTCGCCGACCTGCTCACGCAGGTACGCGACGTCCGCGTCGTCCGCGACCTTGTTGCCCAGCACCCCGAGCGCGACACCGTGTCCGGCGGCGTGGTCGGCGTACTGCCGGAACACCCCGACCCCGCGCCGGGTCGGCTCGCTGACCAGCACCGTCAGGTCGAAGCGGGTGAACAGGCCGGAGGCGAAGGCGTCGGCACCAGCGGTCATGTCGACGACGACGTACTCGCCGGGGCCGTCGAGGAGGTGGTTGAGGTACAGCTCCACCGCGCCGGTCTTGGAGTGGTAGCAGGAGACGCCGATGTCGGCCTCCTCGAACTCGCCGGTGACGAGGTGCCGCACGCCGCCGACGTCGATCGAGTACCGGGCGAGCAGCTCGCCGGCGGGGTCGAGGTCGAGCAGCCGCGAGCCGGGCCCGGGCGGCGTCGTCTTGATCATGGTCGCAGCCGAGGCGATGCGCGGGTTGGTGCCGCGCAGGTGGTCCTTGAGCCAGGTGAGGTCGGAGCCGAGCGCGCGCGGCGGCGGCCCGTCGTGCCCGAGCGCCTGGCCCAGGTGCTGGTTGATGTCGGCGTCGACCGCGAGCACCGGGTGCCCCCGCTCGGCGAGGTGGCGGCTGAACACCGCCGCCGCCGTCGTCTTCCCGCTGCCGCCCTTGCCGACGAACGCGATGCGCACCCGGACTCCCCTCATCCGCCTGTGGAAGCGCAAACGATAAGCGTTGTCACTATCGGGTGACGACCCGGGGCCCCGGGAAGACGATCATCGGCGACGGCGGGCCAGCACCTCGCGCAGCGGCGGCACCACGACGCCGTCCGCGGCGAGCTTGCGCCGCGCACGGCGGCGGGCGACGAGGATCCCCGCGGTCGCGAACGCCCACACGACGTACTGCACCGTCCAGGCCAGCCGGAACGCCTCGGGCGAGTAGCCGCCGGCCGCCAGACCCAGCACCACCCCGACCGCCTGCGCCACCAGCAGCGACGCCAGGAACCCGCCGATGTTGACGATGCCGACCGCGGTGCCCTGCCGGTGGCCAGGGTTGAACGTGCGTGCGTAGTCGAAGCCGATCATCGAACCGGGCCCGCCCAGCGCCAGCACCACCACGAGGACGACGAGCAGCCAGCCCGGTGCGGGCGGCGGGACGAGCAGCACCACCGTCCAGGCGGCCGCCGTCAGCCCGATGACGGTGAGCACCAGCCACGAGCGCCGCAGCGGGTGCCGTGCGGTGAACTCCCCGAACAGCGGCCCCGCGAGGATCCCGACGCCGACGAACAGCGTGAGCAGCGCACTCGCCTGCCCGGAGCTGAACCCCTGCCCCGCGACGAGGTAGGGCACGCCCCACAGCAGCGCGAACACCGTGCCGGAGAACTGCGTGCCCATGTGGGTCCACAGGCCCAGGCGCGTGCCGGGCTCGCGCCACGACTTCTTCAGCCCGTCGACGATCTCCCGCGGCGACGGCGCGGCGGGCGGCGGCGCGGCCCCCGGCGGCCGGTTGCGGACGACGACGAGCACGGCGATCGCGACGAACACCCCGAGCCCGGCGGCCGACAGGAACGCGGGCGTCCACCCCGGCCCGTAGAGCAGCGCCGCGAGCGGCAGGGCCGAGAGCACCTGCCCGAGCTGCCCGAGCAGGCCCGTCAGCTGGGTCATCAGCGGCACGCGCCGCGCCGGGAACCAGGCGTTGACGACGGCGAGCACGCTGATGAACGTCAGCGCGTCACCGGTGCCCACCAGCAGGCGCGCGGCGATGGCCAGCGGCAGCGACGTGGCGAGCGCCAGGACCACCTGACCCGCGGCCATCGTCAGCGCCCCGGCGACGACGAGCCGCTGCGCCCCGTACCGGTCGAGCAGCACGCCGACGGGGATCTGCAGGCTGGCGTAGACCAGGAGCTGGAGCACGACGAAGCCGGAGAGCACGGCGGGCGCGGCGCCGAAGCGCTCGGCCGCCTCCAGACCGGCGACACCGAACGAGGTGCGGTGCATGACGCCGACGAGGTAGGCCGCGAGAGCCACCGCCCAGACCGCCCAGATCCGGCGGGTGGAGGTGGTCGACGGCGTCGTCGGGGAGAGGGCTGCGGCATCCATGACAGACCCATGGTGCGCGATCCCGGTGCGGAACGGGATGCTGTGCGGGCAGGTTCACGTTGTGCGGACGGGACGACCGTCGAATGGGAAGAGGTGCGCGGTGCAGGAACCGGCCGAGCTGTACGAGATCGTGGACGACGCTCCGGCGCTCGAGGAGCCCGTGATGATCGTGGCGCTCGACGGCTTCGTCGACGCCGGGAACGCCTCGCGGCTGGCCCTGGAGGCGTTGGAGACCAGCGGCAGCGAGTCGACGACGGTGGTGCGCTTCGACGTCGACCAGCTCGTCGACTACCGCTCGCGGCGGCCCCCGCTGCGCTTCGAGTCCGACCGCTGGGCGGCCTACCACGGCCCCGAGCTGGACATCGTCGCGCTGTCGGACACCGGCGACACGCAGTACCTGCTGCTGTCGGGCCCGGAGCCGGACACGCAGTGGGAGCGCTTCGCCGCGGCCGTCGAGCAGCTCGTGCAGCGCCTCGGCGTCCGCCTGGTCATCAACCTCACGGCCATCCCGATGGCCGTGCCGCACACCCGCCCCATCGGGGTCACGGTGCACGGCACGCGCCCGGAGCTGACCGAGGGCCACGAGGCCTGGTTCGCCACGGCCGAGGTCCCCGGCAGCGCGATCGCGCTGATGGAGTTCCGCCTCGGCGAGGCCGGGCACGACGCCATGGGCTTCGCGGTCCACGTGCCGCACTACCTCGCCCGCTCGGAGTACCCGCAGGCCGCGCGCGTGTTGCTCGACCACGTCGGCCTGGCCGCCGGGCTCTACCTGCCCACCGAGTCGCTGTCGCAGGCCGCCGAGCGCGCCGAGGCCGAGATCGCCGAGCAGGTCGCGGGCTCGGAGGAGGTCGCGCAGGTCGTGCAGGCCCTGGAGCGCCAGTACGACACGGTCTCGTCGGGACGCGGTGACCGCGGCGGGCTGGGCCTGTCCGGCGAGCTGCCCAGCGCCGACGAGCTCGCGGCCGAGGTGGAGAAGTTCCTCGCCGACCGCGACGACGAGAAGGGCGACAAGGGCGACCCGGGCGACCTCGGCCCCGGCACGCCCGGCTCCCCCGGCTGACGCTCCCGCCGGGGGCGGCGCACCCGCACCGCCCCCGGTGGACCGCCCTGGTCGTCCGGGGAGTCAGAGGCGCGTCTCGCAGTGGCGCAGGACGTCGGTGCGGTCGGCGCGCACCGTGTCGACGCCCGCACCGCAGTCGACGACGTCGACCTCGCCGTCGGCGGCCGACACATCGTCGTCGCCGGAGCCGGTGGAGACGACGTCGCGCCCGGCGCCCGGGTCGACGAGGTCGTCGCCCGCGCCGCTGTCGATCGTGTCGGCGTCGGCGCCGCCGGAGACCTGGTCGGCCCCGTCGCCGGTGCGCAGCGTGTCGCGGCCGGCGCCGCCCAGCACGCAGTCGTCGCCGCCGAGCAGGTCGGCGACGTCGTCACCGGCGAGCAGGTCGACGCGGTCGCCCGCCGCCGTGCCGCGGACCACGTCGGCGCGCGCCGTGCCGGTGCGGCCCGGGCGCGGCGCGCTCTCGCACGCCGGCGGCGTCAGCGGCTCGAAGTCGTAGGTCGTCGTCGTGGCGCCGGTGCTGAGCCGGGCCCGGTCGAAGCCGCCGGCGATGCCCGCGTCGTTCGACGACGTGTCGCCCGCGTTGAGCGCCACCAGGAACACCGTGCTGCCCGCCGGGAGGTCGTCCAGCGAGTCGCCGCAGGCCGTGTTCTCCCGAACGCTCACGTCGGTGGCCGTCGTCGCCGCGGTGGCGGTGAGGGTGTGCCAGCCGTCGCCACTCACCGAGGCCACGTAGTCGTAGCGGCACTCGTAGAAGCTCGCCGGCGGGGTGCCGTCGGCGGCGCTGTCGGCGTAGACGTTGAGGTAGTACTGCTCGGGCGCCTTGTTCGTCGCCGCCGGGTCGATGTAGTAGTCGACCGCCACCCCGGCGGTGGCCGTGGGCAGGCTCGTCGCCCGGCCGATGATGAACTTGCTCGCCGCGGGCGTCACGGCGATCGGCCCGAACCGCAGGGCGCCCGTCCCGAGGGTCGAGGGCCCCGCCCGGAACTCCGTCGTCGTGCTGTTCGGCGCGGGCGAGATCGCCCAGCCCTGCAGGTCGTCGGGGGTGACGACGACCGTGCTCGCGCCGCCCGGCTGGGCGGCGGACGCGGTGGCGGGGACGAGGGCGAGGGCTACGGCGGACACCGCGACGGACGCGGCGACGAGTCCGGTGCGGGTGAGGGACGGCTTCATGGCGCTGCTCCTGGTGACGAGGCGTGGGTGACCTGTCCCCGGGATTCGGGCGCCCGCCACGGCGCGTTAGCGCCGTTCGCCACGGTTCACTCGGCCGCATGGAGCAGCTTGACTCCCGGCTACTCCACGACGTCGAGCGCGGCGCCGACGATGCTGTCGGCGTCGAGGCCGTGGTGGCGGAACACCGACTCCAGGTCGCCGGACTGCCCGAACCGCGACACGCCCAGGTGGGCGGCCGGGACCCGGTTGATCCCGGCCAGGAACGCCAGCGTGTGCGGGTGCCCGTCGAGCACGGTGACCAGCGGCGCCGCGCGGCGCGCCGGGAAGGCGGCGTCGAGGACCCAGGTGTCGGCCTCCCCCCGCCCCGCGCGCGCCTGCACCGCGTCGAACAGCAGCCCGGCGCTCGTCACGCAGACGACGTCGCACGCGTGCCCCTGCGCCTCCAGCCGCTCCGCCGCGGCCAGCGCCTCGGGCACGACGGCCCCCATCACGGCGATCGTGACGGCGGGCGACCCGGCCGCGCGGCGCAGCGGGTACGCGCCCGCGACGACCTGGCGGCGCCGGCGCTCGCGGGCCGCCGGGTCGGCCGGGACCGCGGCCAGCGACTGGTCGACCGGGCGCGTGGACAGGCGCAGGTACGCCGACCGCCCGCCGGGGCGCCCGAGCTGCGCCAGCGACGCCAGCAGCGACCACTCCACGTCGATCGCGAACGCCGGCTCGTAGCTGGTGCAGCCCGGCTGCTCCAGCCCGACCGACGGCGTGGTGATCGACTGGTGCGCGCCGCCCTCGGGGGCCAGCGCGACTCCCGACGGCGTGCCGACCAGGATCGACTGCCCGCCCGCGTACATCCCGAACGACCACGGCTCCAGCGCGCGCTCGACGAACGGGTCGTAGAGCACCCCGATGGGCAGCAGCGGCTCGCCCCACCGGCTCCACGTGGCGCCCAGCTCACCGAGCAGCCCGACCAGGTTGGTCTCGGCGATGCCCAGCTCCAGGTGCTGGCCGTCGGGGCGCTCGCGCCAGTGCAGGATCGTCTCGGGGTCGTCGGCGAACCAGTCGACCTGCTCGCGCGCGGCCCACACGCCGACCTTGTTGACCCAGCCGCCGAGGTTGGTGGAGCTCGAGACGTCCGGGCACAGCGTGACGACCCGCTTGGCCGCCGCGGGGGCGGCGCGGGTGAGGTCGAGCAGCGCGCGGCCCAGCGCGGCCTGCGTGGTGGCCGTGCCCGATGGCGTGCGCCCGATGTCGGCGGGCAGCTCGGGCACCGCTGCAACCTCCACCGGCTCGCGGTGCAGCCGCTGCGCGACCTCCGCGCACAGCTCGGCGGCCGGGCCCGCGGGCAGCGGCTCCCACGGGGCGTCCGGGTCGGTGCCGACGGCCGCGGCCAGCTCGGCGAACTGCTCGGCGGTGAGCAGCGAGGAGTGGTTCTGCGGGTGCCCCTCGCTGGCGAGCCCGTGCCCCTTGACCGTGTAGGCGAAGACGACGGTCGGGCGCGTGTCGTCGATGGTGGCGAACGCGGTGCGCAGCGCGGAGAGGTCGTGCCCGCCGAGGTTGCGGATGGCCGCGTGCAGCGTGGCGTCGTCGAGGTCCGCGATCAGCGCGGCGAGCTTCTCGTCGCCGTCGGGGACCCGCTCGCGCAGCTGGTCGGGGGTGCAGCGCAGCAGCCGCTGGTACTCCGGGTTGGGCATCTCGTCGATGCGGGTGCGCAGCGCGTCGCCGCCGGGGCGGGTGAACAGCTCCTCCAGCAGGGCCCCGTACTTGACGGTGAGGACCTGCCAGCCCGCGGCGTCGAACATGCCCTGCAGGCGCGTGGCGCCGATGTTGGGGACGACGCGGTCGAGGCTCTGCCGGTTGAGGTCGACGATCCAGACGACCTCCCCCAGCTCGGAGACCATCGGGTCGAGGACGGCCTCCCAGCAGGCGCCCTCGTCGAGCTCCGCGTCGCCGACCAGGGAGTACTGGCGGCCCCAGCGTGGAGCGTCAGCGGAACGCGCATCAGCGCCGTCCGCCTGGACGTAGCGGCGGGCGAGCGCGCCCCAGATCGGGGCGGTGGCGCCGATGCCGACCGAGCCCGTGGAGTAGTCGACGGGATCGGGGTCCTTCGAGCGGCTCGGGTAGCTCTGCAGGCCGCCGAACTCGCGCAGCGTCGTGAGGTAGCGCGCGTCGAGCTCGCCCAGGAGGTGGTTGATCGCGTGCAGGACGGGCGAGGCGTGCGGCTTCACCGAGACGCGGTCCTCGCGGCGCAGGTGCTCGAACCAGAGCGCGGTCATGATCGTCACCATCGACGCGCTCGACGCCTGGTGCCCGCCCACCTTGAGCCCGCCGGG
The DNA here is from genome assembly GCF_019263585.2 of Pseudonocardia oceani. Taxonomy (GTDB): domain Bacteria; phylum Actinomycetota; class Actinomycetes; order Mycobacteriales; family Pseudonocardiaceae; genus Pseudonocardia; species Pseudonocardia oceani. Next base: position 4,904,145 of record NZ_JADQDF010000001.1, on the reverse strand, counting down.
GTTGGGGCGCACGCGGTTGGCGTGGTGCACGATCGCGGTGGCCAGCCACAGCACCCGCTGCTCGATGGTGCGCAGGACGTCGTCGTTCACGGTTCGTACCTCCCAGGTCGCCCGCCCACTGCACCACCGTCGGGCCGTCTGCACAACCGCGACCGCTTCCTCCGTGCAGACTGCTGCGCAGAGGCCGTTCTTCGTGCAGGATGCCCGGCGTGGACGCGACCGACGCCCGACTGCTGCAGGCCCTCGCCGAGAGCCCGCGCGCGCCGGTGCTCGCGCTCGCCGAGCGCCTCGGCATCTCCCGCAACACCGTGCAGGCGCGCCTGGCCGGGCTGGAGGCGCGCGGGGCGCTGGGCACCTTCGAGCGACGGATCGACCCGGCCGCGCTGGGCTACCCGCTCACCGCGTTCGTCTCGGTGCAGCTCGTGCAGCGCCGCCTCGCGGAGGTGTCGCAGGCGCTGGCGCTGGTGCCCGAGGTCGTCGAGGTGCTGGGGATGTCGGGCGAGGCCGACCTGCTGTGCCAGGTCGTCGCCCGCGACGCCGACGACCTCTACCGCATCGCCGGGCAGCTCCTGGCCACCGACGGCGTCGTGCGGACGACGACGTCGCTGGTCATGCGTCGCCTCGTCGAGCACCGCGTCGCCCCGCTGCTGGAGCGGATCGTCACCGGTGGATGAGGCGCGTGCACGCCGTGTTGCGACCGTACGGCGATCGCGTTCCCGGAGTTGACGGGGGCGCGGCGCCGACGCAAGGTGTCGGCACGACCGGCCGGGTGACATCGGCCGGCGCGCAGGACCGATCGTGAGGGGGGAGGCCCTGGGAGGGGCCGCCGACATGACCATCCAGGAGAGTCCGCGGAACGAGGAACCCGTCTCCGACGGGCCCGTACCCGAGATCCCGGCCACCGCCGCCGCCGACCAGCGCCACCCCGTCGACCGCGTGGTCTTCGGCGTCGCCGCCGTGCTCATGCTCGCCTTCATCGTGTGGGGCGCGGCCTCCACGGAGACGCTGAGCGCGGTCGCGTCCTCGGTCCTCGACGGCATCATGAACGCCGGCGGGTGGGCCTTCGTGCTCGCCGCGAGCGGCTTCGTGGTGTTCGCGCTCTACCTCGCGTTCAGCCGCTTCGGCAAGATCCCCCTCGGCCGCGACGACGAGGGCCCGGAGTTCCGGACCGTCTCGTGGATCGCGATGATGTTCAGCGCCGGCATGGGCATCGGCCTGATGTTCTACGGCGTCTCCGAGCCGCTGTCGCACTTCACCTCCCCGCCACCGGGCACCGTCGCGGTGGGCGACCCGGCCGCGCTCGACGTCGCGATGGCCACCACGCTGTTCCACTGGACGCTGCACCCGTGGGCCATCTACGCCGTCGTCGGCCTGGCCATCGCCTACTCGACCTTCCGCCGCGGGCGCCGCCAGCTGATCAGCTCGGCGTTCGCGCCGCTGCTCGGCGAGCGCCGCACCGACGGCCCCCTGGGCAAGGCCATCGACATCCTCGCGATCTTCGCCACCCTGTTCGGATCGGCCGCGTCGCTCGGGCTCGGCGCCCTGCAGATCGGTGCGGGCCTGCAGCTCAACGGCGTCCCGGTCGAGGGCAAGCTGCTGCTGGTCCTCATCATCGGCATCCTGACCCTCGCCTTCGTCTGCTCGGCGGTCACCGGCGTCGCCAAGGGCATCCAGTGGCTGTCGAACATCAACATGGTGCTGGCGGGTGTGCTCGCCGTCGTCGTGTTCATCGGCGGGCCGACCATCCTCATCCTCAACCTGCTGCCCACCGCGATCGGCGACTACGCCGGCAACCTCTCGGAGATGGCCTCGCGCACCGCGGCCAACGGCGGCGACGCCACCGCCGAGTGGCTGGCCGGCTGGACGGTCTTCTACTGGGCCTGGTGGATCTCCTGGACGCCGTTCGTCGGCATGTTCATCGCGCGCATCAGCCGCGGGCGATCCATCCGCCAGTTCATCACCGGCGTCATCCTCATCCCGAGCGCCGTCTCGCTGGTCTGGTTCGCGATCTTCGGCGGCGCGGCGATCGACCAGCAGCGCACGGTCGACCCGACCGGCGCGACCGGCCTCGCGTCGCAGTCGACCGAGGGCCAGCTGTTCGGCCTGCTCGGGTCGATGCCCGGCGGCGCGATCCTCAGCGTGCTGGCGATGGTCCTCATCGCGATCTTCTTCGTGTCGGGCGCCGACGCCGCGTCGGTGGTCATGGGCACGCTGTCCTCGCGGGGCTCGATCGAGCCCTCGCGCTGGGTGGTGATCTTCTGGGGCGTCGTGATGGGCGCGATCGCGATCATCATGCTGCTGGTCAGTCCGGGCAGCGAGGCGCTCACCGGCATCCAGAACATCACGATCATCATGGCCGCGCCGTTCGCGCTCGTGATGGTCGCGCTGTGCGTCGCCCTGACCAAGGACCTGCGCCACGACCCCCTGATGCGGCGCGACGTGCGCTCGCAGGAGGCCGTGGAGCAGGCCGTGGAGTACGGCACCAGGACCTACGGTGACGACTTCCACCTGTCGGTCAAGCAGGTCAAGGACTAGTCCCGGGCCCGGGCCTCAGGGCTCCAGCACGATCTTGCCCGTGACGCGGCGCTCGTCGATCTCGGCGAGCGCCGCGGCCGCGTCCGCCAGCGGGTAGGTGGCGCCGACGACCGGGTCGAGCGCGCCGGAGCGCAGGTGCGGCAGCAGGTCGTCCCACTGCTCGGCGACGAACCCGTCGCGGGGCATCGCGAACGCACCCCACCCGACGCCGACGACGTCGATGTTGTTGAGCAGCAGGCGGTTGACCTTCACCGTCGGGATGTCGCCCGCGGTGAAGCCGATCACCAGCAGCCGGCCCTCGGGGCGCAGGCAGCGCAGCGAGTCGGTGAACCGGTCGCCGCCCACCGGGTCGACGACGAGGTCGACGCCGCCGAGCTCCTTGACCGCGTCGCGGAAGCCCTCGACCAGCACGGCGTGCGCCGCCCCGGCCCGGCGCGCGACCTCGGCCTTCTCCTCGGTGGACACGACGGCGACCACCTCGGCGCCCAGCGCCGCGGCGAGCTGCACGCAGGCCGTGCCGACCCCGCCCGCCGCGCCCTGCACGAGCACGCGCTGCCCGGCCTCCAGGTGCCCGCGGCGGCGCAGCGCGAACTGGGCGGTGAGGTAGTTCATCGGAAGGCAGGCGCCCGCGGCGAAGGACACCTCGTCGGGCAGCGGGAACACGTACCCGGCCGGCGCCGCCACGACCTCGGCGAACGCGCCGACGGTGGTGAACGCGGCCACCCGGTCGCCCGAGCGCACCGCGGCGCCCTCGGGCGCCTCGCGCACCACGCCGGCGATCTCGGAGCCGAGCGTGAACGGGAGGTCGGGCTTGTACTGGTAGAGGCCCTTGCTCTGCAGGACGTCGGGGAAGTTGACGCCCGCCGCCCGCACGTCGATCAGGACCTGGTCGGCCCCGCGGTCGGGCTCGGGGACGTCCCGCACCTCGACCGCCGCCGGGCCCTCCAGCCGCACCACCTGCACTGCGCGCACGCGCGTCCTCCTCGTCCTCGGGTGGGGCCATCCTGCCCCGCGGGACGGGCGCGCGCCGCGCGCCGGGTCGGAGCGCGCCGGTCAGACGGGGACGCCGTCGTCGTAGTGCGCGGACTGGCGGGCGCGGCTCAGCTCGTCGACGAGCGCGGTGAGCCAGCCGTCGACGCGCTGCTGGACGCGCTCGAGGCCGTCGAGCTCGCAGGCCAGGTCGAGGGCGTCGCCGCCCCGGCCGTCGAGGGCGCGGCGCAGGTCGCCGCGCACCCGCTCGATGCGGGCGCGGCAGCCGTCGGCGGTCTCGACGTGGGCGTCGAGGCGGGAGCGCTGGTCGTCGCTGATGCCGGCCGGGACCGAGGCGACGAGCTGCTCGAGGCGGTGTGGGTGCACGGACTTCCCCCTGCTGTGATCGTGGACACAGCAGACGCTAGATCGCCCCGGCTGTTCACGGAAGGCCCCTACCGTCCGCGGACGTGCCCGTCGCTGGTCCCCTGACCGAGACCGCCCTGTTCCTGCGCGAGTTCGCCCGCGATCCGCTGCGCACCGCCGCCGTGGCCCCCAGCTCGCCCGCGCTGGCCGCGGCGATGACCGCGCCGGTCGCACCGGGCGGCGTGGTCGTGGAGCTCGGCCCCGGGACCGGCGCGTTCACCCGCGCGCTGCGGGGGTGCTGCCCCGCGCGGCACCTGGCCGTCGAGCTCAACCCCCGGTGGGCGGCGCTGCTCGCGGAGCGCCACCCCGACGTGGAGGTCGCCGTGGCCGACGCCCGCGCGCTGCCGGCTCTGCTCGCCGAGCGCGGGATCACCCGCGTCGACGCCGTCGTCAGCGGGCTGCCGTGGGTCGCGTGGGCCGACGGCGCGCTGCTGCCCGTCGTCGCCGACGCCCTGTCGCCCGCCGGTGTCCTGACCCAGTTCGCCTACTCCGCGACGCGCTGGGCGCCGCCCGCCCGCCGTCAGCTCGCGGGGCTGCGCGAACGCTTCGCCGAGGTGTCCACGACACCGGTCGTCTGGTGGAACCTGCCGCCCGCCGTGGTCCACCGGGCACGCACGCCGCGCCGGGCGTGAGCACCCCACCCCCCGTTCCGGAGGCCCGGCGGGGGGCTGCCAGGGTGGGCCGAGTGCGTCTCGTATTCGGCCCGGAGGACATGGAGGTCTACGCCGCTGCCCGCGACCGGCTGCGGCTGCACATCGTCGCCTGGGCCCGGCGCCGGGGCGTCGAGGTGGAGCCCGCGCTCGTGGCGGCCGCGCTGGACCACAAGCACGGCGTCGACGGCCGGCTCGGGCACTGGACCCGCGCCCACGTCGCCGACGCGCTGGCCGTCTGGTTCCCCCGCACGGTGGCGCTGCGCGACGAGGACCGCGACGGCGTCCCGGCCGCGCTGCACGCCCTGATCGGCTTCCTCGACGAGCACGACTGGCTCGACCCGCGCTCGGCCCCCGCCGCCGAGCTGCACGCCCAGGTCGACGGTTCCACGCCCGCCCTGCACGACGCCCTGGACGACGAGCGCAACCGCGACCTCGGCACGTTCTGGGCCGTGCAGATGCTGCGCCACGGCGTGCGCACCGGCGATCCGCTGGCCGTCCTGCGGTTCCTGGAGCAGGTCGAGCGCGGGGAGCTGGAGATCGACCGGGCCGCCCTGGCCGAGATCACCAGCCGCCAGCAGGAGCCCGCCGAGGCCGCCCCGCCCCCGCTGCCGCCGGTGCTGCTGCCCGGGGCGGCGCAGCTGCTGGCCGCGGCCGACTCGTCGCCCGCGCTGGCCCGGCTGCGCGCGTTCACCCGCTGGGTCCGCGCCGGGCGCGCGGTCACCCGCGAGGGGCGCCTGGGGCTCGGCGACGCCCGCGCCGTCGCCGAGGCGCTCGACCTCGACCACTTCTCCCGCGGCCGCGCCCGCGCCGGCGACGACCTGCCCGAGGTCGCGCTGCTGATGACCTGGGCGCGCGAGGCGCGGTTCGTCCGCGTCGTCAACGGGCGGCTGGTGCAGGTGAAGAGCGCGGCCCCGCTGCTGAGCCGCCCGATCGAGATGTGGCGCCGCGCGTTCGAGGCCGTCGGCCGGATCGGCGAGGGCTTCGGCGGCAGCAACGTGTTCGGCGCGCCGTCGCTGTTCGGGATGAGCCTGGGCGAGGCCCTCCCGATCCTGTTGCAGCAGCTCTACGCCGCGGGCGGCGACGCGATCCCGCTGGAGCGCTTCCACCGGGCCGTGCGCGACACCGTCAACCGGCGGATGGGCTGCGTCGTCGACGACCTCGCGGGCGACGTCGAGCAGCGGCTGTGGCGCCGCGACGTCACCGCGCTGCTCGACGCCCTGGAGCTGCTCGGCGCCGTGCACCTCTCCGAGAGCCTCGACACCGACGACCACGAGGAGCTGGCCGCGCTCGCGGGCCGCGACGACCCCGACCCGACCTGGGTGGCGCTCACGCCGATCGGGCTGTGGGCGGTGCACGAGGTGCTCGTCGACGACGGGGTGCACGCGCCGCTGGTCGGCGAGCTGGCCGACGAGGACGTCGAGTACGTGTGCGTGCGGATGGCCCGCGTGCGGCCCGAGGTGGCCGACGCCGAGCTGGCCGCCTGGGTCGCCGCCCGGCCCGGCCGCGTCGCCGCGCAGGAGCTGATGCGCTTCCTGGAGCGCCTGGAGGCGCACGACCCCGTGGAGGGGCGGCACCGGGAGCTGGCCCTGCGGGCGCTGGCCCGCACCGGCGGCCCGGCCCGGGAGCGGAGCAGGCGCGCGCACCGGCCGGTGTCGAGCGGGGCGCAGCCCCGGGTGGAGTGCGACGCGCGGGCGCGCGGGCGCTGATCGGACGTACTAGGTAGGCCGTCGGGTCCGGCGCCGCCAGAACGTGAGCGCCCAGAGGGCGTAGACGCCCAGCGTGGCCACCACCACCGCGATCCCCGATCCGGCAAGGCCCAGCCCGAGCGCCACGAGCAGCACCGTCACGAACACCACGGGCAGGGTGACGACGACGAGCGTCGTGGTGCGGCCCGAGCCCCACGTGCGGGGGCGCAGGGAGCCGGCGGCGAGCGTGCCGAACAGGGTGCCGCTCAGCGTCCAGAACAGCAGCCCCGCCTCCATCTCGACGTTCTCCAGTACGAGCAGGTGCGCGACCGCGCCGAGCACCAGCGCCGCCGCGAGGCCCACCCCGGTGCGCGCGGGTGCGGGCCCGGCACCGGGGGCGGCGTCCCGGCGGGCCGTGCCGAGGACGTCGCCCGAGCCGACCGTCGCGCCGGGCCGGACGTGGGCGGCGGCGAGGGTGCCCGCGACGTCGTCGGCGAGGTGCCACGGCCTGCCGTCGGCCAAACGCAGCGCGACGAGGCCGGCGCCCGCGGCGTAGCTCTCCCCCGGCGCCACCAGCCACTCGACGACCTGCGCCGACCCGCCGGGCACGTCCCAGCGCAGCGGCTGCTCACTCGCGTCGGCCGGGGGTGGCGGGGTCCGGGGTGCGGGGACCGAGGGTGCGGGGGCCGGAGGTGCGGGGGCCGGAGGTGCGGGGGCCGGAGGTGCGGGGGCCGGGGCCGCCGCCGGGGGCGCGGATCGTGACGGCGTGGCCACCGGGGCGCGGCCGCCGGGCACCCGCAGGCGGTCGGTCGTGGCCGGCTCGGAATCGGGGCCGGCGGCCGGCTCCAGCGCCGCGCGGGCCGCCGCTGCGAGCTCCCCCGCCGTGGCGAACCGGTCAGCCGGGTCCTTGGCCATCGCCCGCGCCACGACGGCGTCGAGCGCGGCGGGGGCGCCGTGCTCCGAGGGCCGGGGCGGGTCGGCGTGCACGTGGGCGTTCATCAGCGCGGCGGGCTCGCCGGTGTAGGGCTTGCGGCCGGTGAGCGACTCGTGGAGCAGGCAGCCCAGGGCGTAGACGTCGGCGCGGCCGTCGACGTCGAGGCCCCGGAAGCGCTCGGGCGCCATGTAGTCGAGCGTGCCGACCGTCATGCCGCTGGCGGTGAGCGAGCCGCCCGACGTGGCACGGGCGATGCCGAAGTCGCCGAGGTAGGCGAAGCGGGCGGTGCCCGGGCGGTCGCGGGTGAGGAACACGTTGGCGGGCTTGACGTCGCGGTGCACGAGCCCCGCCTCGTGCGCGGCGTCGAGCGCACTCGCCACCTGCTCGATCACCGCGACGGCGTCGCCGGGGTCGAGCGGGCCGCCGCCGGACAGGACGGCGGCGAGGTCCTCGCCGTCGACGAAGCGCATGTCGAGGAACAGCTGCCCGCCGATCTCGCCGTGCTTGTGGATCGGGACGACGTGCGGATCGGACAGCTGCGCGGCGACCATCGCCTCCCGGCGGAACCGCTGCCGGTACTCCGGGTCGGCCGACAGCTCCGCGGTGAGGACCTTGAGCGCGACGGGGCGGGCGAGGTCGGTGTCGAAGGCGCGGAACACGCGGCCCATGCCGCCCTGGCCCAGCAGGCCGTCGAGCCGGTAGGGCCCGAACATCTCCGGCGCCACGCGGCCTCCATCCCTGAACCGTGCCCCGTCGGGACCCTACCTGCGCAGCCGCAGGTCGGCCCGGTGCCGCTCGCGCGCGGCCGCTCAGCCGGTGCCCGCCCGGCGCCACCACAGCGACGCCGCCCACAGCCCGTAGACCACCAGGGCCACGACCGTGAACGCGATGCCGGCCGCGGGGTTGTCCGGGGTGTCGCTGGAGTAGCCCGTCGGCAGCGCGGCGAGGACGAGCGCGAGGAACACCAACGCCGTCACGACGGGCACCGTGACGAGCACCAGCGCGATCCGCTGCCCCTGCCCCCACGCGGCCGGGCGCCGGTTCCACACGCCGAGCGTGCCGAAGACGATGCCCGAGAGCCAGGTCAGCACGAGGATCCCGTCGAGCTCGACGAAGGCCAGCACGAGCAGGTGCAGCAGCGCGCCGACCCCGATCCCGATGATCGCGGCCGCCGACGGGGGGCGGCGGGGGCCGGGCTGAGCGCGGGCCAGGGGGCGCGAGAGCCCGGCGGGCGCGTCGTCGACGCGGAACACGGTGCCCAGGACATCACCGGTGCGGACCACCGTGCCGGGCGCGACGGCGGCGCCGACGAGCAGCCCGGCACGGGGGTCGACGACCGGGGCGCTGCGGCCGTCGCGCAGGCGGACGACGAGCAGGGGGGCGCCGGCCGCGTGGGCCTGCCCGGGCGCGACCAGCCAGCGCTCCACCTGCCCGACGCCCTCGGGCACGTCCAGGCGCAGCGGCTCGGTGCCGTCGCCCTGCGGGGGCTTGTCCAGGCGGACGGGCGGCGGGGCGCTGCCGGCGTGCGCGGCTCCGGCCAGCGCCGCCCGCGCGGCCTGCGCCAGCGCCCCGGCGGTCGCGAACCGCTGCGACGGGTCCTTGGCCATTCCCCTCGCCACGACGGCGTCGAGCCCGTGCGGCAGCGGGCGCAGGTCCGAGGGCCGCGGCGGCGCGAGGTTGAGGTGGGCGTGCATGAGCGACGGGAGCTCGTCGCCGGGGAAGGGCTTGCGGGCCGTCAGCGCCTCGTGCAGCAGGCAGGCAAGGGCGTAGACGTCGGCGCGGGCGTCGACCTCGCGGCCCAGGAACCGCTCGGGGGCCATGTAGTCGAGCGTGCCCAGCGTCGTGCCGGTGGCGGTGAGCGTCGACGAGGAGGCGTCGCGGGCGATCCCGAAGTCGCCGAGGTAGGCGAAGCGGGCGCCGCCGGAGCGCCCGCGGGTGAGGAAGACGTTGGCGGGCTTGACGTCGCGGTGCACCAGCCCGGCCTCGTGCGCGGCGTCGAGGGCGCTGGCCACCTGCTCGACGACGCGGACGGCCGACTCCGGGTCGAGCGGCCCGTCGCGGCGCAGCACCTTCGACAGGTCGTCGCCGTCGACCAGGCGCATGTCGAGGAACAGCTGCCCGTCGATCTCGCCGTGGCGGTGGATCGGGACCACGTGCGGGTCGGTGAGCTGCGAGGCGACCTTGGCCTCGCGCCGGAAGCGCTGCCGGTAGCCGGGGTCGGCCGACAGCGCGGCGGGCAGGACCTTCAGCGCGACCGGACGGTCCTGGTCGGTGTCGAACGCGCGGTAGACCCGGCCCATCCCGCCCTGGCCCAGCAGCCCGTCGAGCCGGTACGGCCCGAACATCTCCTGCGCCACGGGCTCACCCTAGTGCTGCGGCCACCACGTCCTGGGCCTCGCCCTGGATCGCCGCCAGGTGCTCCGCGCCGCGGAAGCTCTCGGCGTAGATCTTGTAGACGTCCTCGGTGCCCGACGGGCGCGCGGCGAACCAGCCGCCCTCGGTGACGACCTTGAGCCCGCCCAGCGGGGCCCCGTTGCCGGGCGCCTCGGTGAGCCGCGCGGTGATGGGCTCGCCCGCGAGCTCGGTCGCGCTGACGTCCGACGCCGACAGCTTCCCCAGCTCCGCCTTGGCCTCGGGCGTGGTGGCGACGTCGATGCGGGCGTACTCGGGGGCGCCGAAGCGGTCGGTGAGGTCGCGGTAGCGCTCGCTGGGCGTCTGCCCGGTGACGGCGAGGATCTCCGAGGCCAGCAGGGCGAGGATGATCCCGTCCTTGTCGGTGGTCCAGGTGCCGCCGTCGCGGCGCAGGAACGAGGCGCCCGCGCTCTCCTCGCCGCCGAAGCCGAACGAGCCGTCGATCAGGCCGGGCACGAACCACTTGAAGCCGACGGGGGTCTCGACGAGCGTCCGCCCGAGGTCGGCGGCCACGCGGTCGATCATCGACGAGCTGACGGCCGTCTTCCCGATCCCGGCGTCGGCGGGCCAGCCGGGGCGGTTGGCGTAGAGGTAGCCGATGGCGACGGCCAGGAAGTGGTTGGGGTTCATGAGGCCGTCGGCGGTGACGATGCCGTGGCGGTCGGCGTCGGCGTCGTTGCCGGTGGAGATCTGGAACCGGTCGCGCTGGGCCACGAGCGAGGCCATCGCGTACGGCGACGAGCAGTCCATCCGGATCTTGCCGTCCCGGTCCAGCGTCATGAACCCGAACCGCGGGTCGACGTCGGGGTTGACGACGGTCAGGTCCAGGCCGTGGCGCTCGGCGATCGCGCCCCAGTAGGCGACGCTCGCGCCGCCCAGCGGGTCGGCGCCGATGCGGACGCCCGCGGAGCGGATCGCGTCGAGGTCGAGGACCTGCGGGAGGTCCTCGACGTAGGCGCCGAGGAAGTCGTAGCGCCCGATCGCGCCGCGGTCCAGCGGCGACCGCCGGACGCCCCTGAGCTTCTCGGCGAGCAGCGCGTTGGCGCGGTCGGCGATCCAGCGGGTGGCGTCGGAGTCGGCCGGGCCGCCGTGCGGGGGGTTGTACTTGAAGCCGCCGTCGGCGGGCGGGTTGTGCGAGGGCGTGACGACGACGCCGTCGGCCAGCCCGCTCACCTTCCCGCGGTTGTGGGTGAGGATCGCGTGCGAGACCGACGGCGTGGGGGTGAAGGCGTCGTCGCCGTCGGCGAGGACGTGGACGTCGTTGGCCGCGAACACCTCGATCGCGGTGACCCACGCGGGCTCCGACAGCGCGTGGGTGTCGCGCCCGATGAACAGCGGCCCGTCGACGCCCTGGCCCGCGCGGTACTCGCAGATGGCCTGGCTGGTGGCGGCGATGTGGTCGTCGTTGAACGTCGTGAGCAGCGACGACCCCCGGTGGCCGGACGTCCCGAACGCCACGCGCTGGGCGGGGTCGTCGGGGTCGGGGCGGCGGTCGGCGTAGGCGGCGAGGAGGGCGGGGACGTCGACGAGGTCCTCGGGCGTGGCGGGGGTGCCGGCGCGGGGGTGGGTCGACATCGGGGCTCTCCTCGGGTGGGCGGCGGGTGTCGGGCCCAGCCTGCCGTGTCCGGGGCCGGAGCGCTGCCCCCACCCGCCACTCACACCGCCCCCGCCCACCCGCGCCTCCCCCGCGGCGAGCCCGCCCCGCGCCTCCCGCCGCCCCGCGGCGAGCCCGCCCCCACGCCCGCCCTCCTGCGCGGGACACGCGCCGCCCGCCCAGCCCGGCCTCCCGCCTCCCCCGCGCGTGACAGTGGAGTGGCTTTACTGCCACTGGGCGCCAGTAGAGCCACTCCACTGTCACGAGAGCGGGGGCGGCGGGGGCGGGCGGGCCGTCGGCGCTCGGCACCCGTCCCAATGACAGTGGAGTGGCTTTACTGCCACTGGGTGCCAGTGAAGCCACTCCACTGTCACGAGAGCGGGCCTACGACGGGCGGGGTGCGCGCGGCGCGGGCTGCGGGTGGGGCGGGCGTGCGTGTTGTGGGAGGCCGCCTCGGCCGTCGCGCGGCCTCAGGCGGAGAGCGAGCCCTGCTGGCGCGGGATGCGGGCGTGGACCTCGGCCGGGGTGAGGGCGCGGCTCGTGTCGGTGGCCAGGTGGAAGTGGCCGCTGCGCGAGCGTCCGCACAGGTAGGAGCGCAGCGAGCGGGCGCCGAGCGCCTCGAGCTCGCGGGCGGCGTTCTCGGCGTCCTCGCGGGTGGAGTAGATGACCTTGCCGTCGGTGCCGCGACCCTGGCGCAGCGTGACGACGCCGGCGATCTCGGCCTGGCTCGGCGTGCAGAACACCGGGCGCCCGGCCTTCGTCAGGCGCGCGTGGCGGTGCAGGACCTCGCTGCGCGCAGCGTCGCGGATGCCCTGCGCGGTGGTCGGCTCGACGATCGCGAACGGCACCGGGGTGTGCCGGACGGGCGTCAGCGGAGCGCGCTGGGCGGGGATGTCACGGGGGCTCGGAACGGAGCGGGGGCCGCGCTGGGCGGGGATCGCGGTCCGTCCGGGGATGTCGGCGTGCATCTCGGCCCTCCTCGAAGTCGTGGTGCGTCGTCCACCAGATCGCGTTGGGGACACTCTGCCGTTATCCGCCCGGCGGCGGGATCGCTCGATCGTGTCGATCCTGGCGAACGGTCACGCTCGGTGGTCGCACCGGAGCCGCGTCGAGAACTGTCGGACCGCCGCTCTAGCGTGTGGCCCCTACCGACCGGAGGGGGGCCACCGTGTTGCACGTCCACCGCGCCGAGCGCGCCGACGCACTCGCGGAGGCCCTGGCCGACGTCCTGGCCGCGCCGCTGCCCGATCCGTTCGCCACCGAGGTCGTCGCGGTGCCGGCCAGGGGGATCGAGCGCTGGCTGGCCCAGCGCCTCTCCCACCGGCTCGGCACCGCCACCGGCGGCGGGGTGTGCGCGGGCGTCGCGTTCCCGTCGCCCGGGCGGGTGCTCGGCGCGGCCGTGCACGCGGCGTCGGGCGTCGACCCGTCGGACGACCCCTGGCGCCCGGAACGGGTGGTGTGGCCCTTGCTGGAGGTGCTCGACGCCGCCGCGGGCGAGCCGTGGTGCCCCGACCTGCGGGCGCACCCGCGCTGGGCCACGGCCCGCCGGATCGCCGAGCTGTTCGCCACCTACGCCGCGCACCGCCCCGGCATGCTCGACGCGTGGCGCGCCGGGGCCGATGCACCGGGCGACCTGTCGTGGCAGTCGGAGCTGTGGCGCCGCGTGCGGGAGCGGATCGGCGCGCCCGGCCCGGCCGAGCGGCTGCGCACCGCGGCCGCCGCGCTGCGGGCCGACCCCTCGCTGGCCGAGCTCCCCGAGCGCCTCTCGCTGTTCGGGCCCACCCGGCTCAGCACCGAGCACCTGCTCCTGCTCGACGCGCTGGCCGCGCACCGCGACGTGCACCTCTGGCTGCCCCACCCCTCCCCCGCGCTGTGGGCCGCCGTCGCGCGGCGGGCGCCGTCGGAGGTGCCCGAGCGCGCGGCCGACCCCACGGCCGCGGCCGTCGCCCATCCCCTGCTGTCCTCGCTCGGGCGCGACGTCCGGGAGCTGCAGGTCCGGCTCACCGGCACGGCGCCCGGCTTCGCCGACCACCACCACCCCGCGCCGGAGCCGCCCGACACGCAGCTCGGCCGCTTGCAGCGCGCACTGCGTGACGACCGCGTCGCCGACGTCGGGCCGGCCGACGGGTCGGTGCAGGTCCACGCCTGCCACGGCGGCCACCGGCAGGTCGAGGTGCTGCGCGAGGTCGTCGTCGGCCTGCTCGCCGCCGACCCCACGTTGGAGCCGCGCGACGTCCTCGTCATGTGCCCCGACATCGAGACCTTCGCCCCGCTGATCTCCGCGGCCTTCGGGCTGGGCGAGCTGGGCACGGCCGTGCACCCCGGGCAGCACCTGCGCGTGCGGCTCGCCGACCGCGCGCTGCGGCAGGTCAACCCGCTGCTCGACACGGTCGGCGCGCTGCTGGAGCTGGCCTCGGCCCGGCTCACGGCGTCGCAGCTGCTCGATCTGCTGGCCTCCGAGCCGGTCCGGATGCGCTTCCGGCTCGACGACGACGACGTCGTGCGGATCCGCGAGCTCGTCGTCGCGTCGGGGGTGCGGTGGGGGCTCGACGCCGCGCACCGCGCCCCGTTCCACCTCGACGGGTTCGGCCAGAACACCTGGGCGGCCGGGCTCGACCGGCTGCTGCTCGGCGTCACGATGTCGGGCGACTGGCTGGGCACGGCGCTGCCCCTGGACGTGGAGTCCGGCGACGTGGAGCGCGTCGGGCGCCTCGCCGAGTTCGTGCACCGGCTCAGCGCGGTGCTGGGCCGGCTGCGGCGCCCGCAGCCGCTGGCGGAGTGGGTCGGCGCGCTCACGGCCGGGCTCGACGCGCTCACCGCCACCACCACGGCCGACGAGTGGCAGGCCGGGCAGGCGCGCGGCGAGCTGGCCGAGGCGCTGCGCACGGCGGGCCCGCACGGCGCGGTCACCGAGCTGGGTCCCGCCGACGTCCGCGGGCTGCTCGACGAGCGGCTGCGCGGGCGCCCGAGCCGGGCCAACTTCCGCACGGGCACGCTCACGGTCGCCACGCTCGTGCCCATGCGCTCGGTGCCGCACCGCGTGGTGTGCCTGCTCGGGCTCGACGACGGCGTGTTCCCGCGCGCCGGCGTCCCCGACGGCGACGACGTGCTCGCCCGCGCCCCGCTGGCCGGCGAGCGCGACGCCCGCAGCGAGGACCGCCAGCTCCTGCTCGACGCCGTGTGCGCGGCCACCGAGCACCTCGTCGTCGTGCATTCCGGCGCCGACGAGCGCACCGGCGCGCGCCGCCCGCCGGCGGTCCCGCTCGGGGAGCTGCTCGACGTCGTCGGCGCGCGCCCGTGGCCCGAGGGGGTCGTCGTGCGCCACCCCCTGCAGCCCTTCGACGCGCGCAACTTCGCCGCGGGCGCCCTCGGCGTCGCCCGCCCGTTCAGCTTCGACCGCGCCGAGCTCGACGGCGCCCGCGCCGCGGTCGGCACGAAGGCGCCGCCCGCGCCGTTCCTGGCCGGGCCGCTGCCCGGGCGCGACGAGCCGGTGGTCGCGCTCGACGACCTGGTCGCGTTCTGCGAGCACCCGGTGCGGGCGTTCCTCAAGCAGCGGGTCGGGCTGTCGCTGTTCACCCGCGACGACGACCCCGACGACGCGCTGCCCGTGGAGCTCGACGGCCTCGCCCAGTACGCGATCGGGAAGCGGATGCTGGCCGACCGGCTCGCCGGGCTCGACCTCGCGCACTGCCGGGCCGCCGAGTGGCGCCGCGGCGACCTGCCGCCGGGCCCGCTGGGCGATGCGCTGCTCGCGCGCGTCGTCGACGGGGTGGAGCCGCTGGCCGAGGCGGCGGCGCGGCTCGCGACGGGCGAGCC
Organism: Pseudonocardia oceani; assembly: GCF_019263585.2. Classification (GTDB taxonomy): domain Bacteria; phylum Actinomycetota; class Actinomycetes; order Mycobacteriales; family Pseudonocardiaceae; genus Pseudonocardia; species Pseudonocardia oceani. The sequence continues at coordinate 4,889,121 of NZ_JADQDF010000001.1, read as the reverse complement.
GGGCTCGCGCGACGTCGACGTGGAGCTCGCCGACGGCACCCGCGTGGTCGGCACGCTCGACGGCCTGCACGACGGCACGCTGCTGCGGGTCGAGTACTCGCGACTCAAGGCCGGGCAGCGGGTGCGGGCCTGGGTGCGGCTGCTCGCGCTGCTGGCCGGCACCGGGGAGAGCTGGCGCGCAGTCAGCCTCGGGCGGGCCGCGCGGCACGGGATCGCGCGGGCCACGCTGGCGCCGGTCGCGCCGGAGCGGGCGCGGGAGGTGCTGGCCGACCTCGTCGCCCTGCGCCGCGAGGGGCTGTGCGCGCCGCTGCCGCTGGCCACGCAGACGGGCGCGGGCTACGCCAACCGCCGCCTCGGCGGGGCGTCGCCCGACATCGCGCTCACCGACGCCCTGCGCGACTGGACCGGCGCCATCGGCGAGGGGGCCGACGACGCCCACATCCGCGTGTGGGGGGCCGGGGCCGAGCTGGCCGCCGAGCCCGGGCCACCCGGGGGCGAGCCCACCCGGTTCGGCGAGCTGGCGATGCGGCTGTGGCTGCCGCTGCTCGCGCAGGAACAGGTGGACTTCCCGTGAGTGCTGTACTGGCCCCTGCCGCCTTCGACGTCTGCGGCGCCCTGCCCACCGGCACCACGGTCCTGGAGGCCAGCGCGGGCACCGGCAAGACGTTCACCATCGCCGCGCTCGCCGCGCGCTACGTCGCCGAGGGCCGGGCCGCGCTGCCCGAGCTGATGCTGGTCACGTTCGGCCGCGAGGCCACCACGGAGCTGCGCGAGCGGGTGCGGGAGCGCCTGGTCACGGCGGCCGACGGGCTGGCCGACCCGGTCGGCGCCCGCGCCGGGTCCGACGACGTCCTGGCCCTGCTGGCCGACGCGCCCGACGCCGAGATCTCCGCGCGGCGCGAGCGGCTCATCCGCGCGCTGGCCGGCTTCGACGCCGCCACGATCGCCACCACCCACCAGTTCTGCCAGCAGATGCTCGCCGGGCTCGGGGTGGCGGGCGACACCGATCCCGGCGCGGAGTTCGTCGAGTCGATCGACGACCTGATCTCCGAGGTCGTCGACGACTTCTACGTGCGCAAATACGGCGCGCGCGGGGCGGGCACGCCGGCGTTCGGGCGGGTCGAGGCGGGCAGGCTGGCCCGCGCCGCGGTGCTCGACGGGCAGGCCCGGCTCGAACCGGCGCACGCGCCCGACGGCTCCCCCGCGCAGGTGCGGCACCGGTTCGCGAGCGCGGTGCGCGGCGAGGTCGCGCGGCGCAAGCGCGAGCGGCGGCTCTACACCTACGACGACATGCTCACGCGCCTGTCCTCGGCGCTGCAGGACCCCGACGGCACCGCGGCGCGGCGGCTGCGCGGCCGCTACCGGGTCGTGCTCGTCGACGAGTTCCAGGACACCGACCCGGTGCAGTGGCACATCCTGCGCACCGCGTTCCACGGGCACACGACGCTGGTCCTGATCGGCGACCCCAAGCAGGCGATCTACGCGTTCCGCGGGGCCGACGTCGTCAGCTACCTCGACGCCACCACCACGGCCGACCGGCACGCCACGCTGGCCCGCAACTGGCGCAGCGACGCCCCGCTGCTCGACGCCCTCGACGTCCTGTTCGACGGCGCCGCGCTGGGCGACGAGCGCATCCGCGTGCACCGCGTCGAGGCCGCGCACCCCGTGCCGCGCCTGTCCGGGGCGCCCGTCGACACGCCGGTGCGGATCCGGGTGCTGGGGCGCGACGGACTGCCGCTGTCCGGGCGCAAGCTCGCGCTCGCCCCACCGGCGCGGGCGCGGGTCGCGCGCGACTGCGCGGCGGAGGTCGCGGCGCTGCTCGCGAGCCCGGCGCAGCTCGACGGGCGCCCGGTGCAGCCGGGCGACGTCGCGGTCCTGGTGCGCACCAACGAGCAGGCCTCGGTGGTGCGGGCCGCGCTGTCGGCCGTCGGGGTCCCTGCGGTGTCGTCGGGCACGGCCAGCGTGTTCGGCACGCCGGTGGCGCGGGAGTGGCTCACGCTGCTGGAGGCACTCGAGCAGCCGCGGGCGTTCCGGGTGCGGGCGGCGGCGCTCACCTGCTTCGTCGGGGTCACGGCGGAGCAGCTGTGCTCGGAGGGGGCCGACGCCCTGCTCGACCACCTCGGCGGCACCCTGCGCGACTGGGCCGCGGTGCTGCACGGGCGCGGGGTGGCGGCGCTGCTGGAGGCCGTCACCGGTCCCTCGTCCGACGGCGCGGGGCTGCCCGAGCGGATCCTGCGCACCGCCGAGGGCGAGCGCACGCTCACCGATCTTCGCCACGTCGCCCAGTCCCTGCACCATGCGGCCACCACGCAGCACCTCGGGCCGTCCGCGCTGGTCGACTGGCTGCGCCATCGCATCGCCGACGCCGCCACCGACGTGGGCAGCGAGCGCAGCAGGCGGCTGGAGTCCGACGCCGCCGCGGTGCAGATCATCACCGTGCACCGCAGCAAGGGCCTGGAGTTCCCGGTCGTGCACGTGCCGTTCGCGTGGGACCGCTACGTCGGCGACCCGGCGTTCCCGCTGCTGCACGACGCGCGCGGCGGGCGGGTGCTCGACGTCGGCGGCCCCACCGGCGAGTCGTGGGCCGAGCACTGCGACCGCCACCGCGCCGAGGAGGCCGGGGAGGACCTGCGGCTGCTCTACGTCGCGCTCACCCGCGCGCGCAGCCAGGTCGTCACGTGGTGGGTGCCGGCCACCACCGTCGGGTCCTCGCCGCTGCACCGGGTGCTGTTCGGGCGCGGCTCGGGCGGCGCGCTCGCCGAGTCGTACAAGGTGCCCGCCGACCCCGCGGCGCTCGACGTGCTGCGCGGGCTGGCCTCGTCGACCACGGCGGTCGAGCCCGTGGGTCCGCCCGCCGAGCCGGTGTTCACCCCGCGCGAGCCCGCGGTCGTCGCGCCGGCGGTCGCGTCGTTCGACCGGGTGCTCGACACCGACTGGCGCCGCACCTCCTACACCGCGCTCACGGCCACGGCCGGGCACCACGCCCCGGCCGCGCTCACCGAGCCCGACGAGCCGCGCATCGACGACGAGCCGGCGCCCGACCCGGCCGACCCCGGCTCCCCCGCCGACCCGGCGATGCCCGATGCGCTCGCGGTGCCGTCGCCGATGGGCGCGCTGCCGCTCGGGGCGGCGTTCGGCACGCTCGTGCACGCGGTGTTCGAGTCGGCCGACCTCACCGCGCCCGACCTCGCCGGCGAGCTCACCGCGCACGCGGCCGAGCAGCTGGCGTTCCGCCCGGTGGCCGGGCTCGACGCCCCGACGCTGGCCGCGGCGCTGCTGCCGTCGGTCCGCACGCCGCTGGGGCCGCTCGCGGAAGGGCTGCGCCTGGCCGACGTCGCCCCGCGCGACCGCCTCGCCGAGCTCGACTTCGAGCTGCCGCTGGCCGGGGGCGACGACGCGTCCGGCCCGCCGCTCACGCTCGACGCGCTGGTGCCGCTCCTGCGCGCGCACCTCGGGCCGGCGGACCCGCTGCACGCCTACGCCGACGACCTCGCCGCGCTCGGGCCGTCGCCGCTGCGCGGGTACCTCACCGGCAGCATCGACGCGGTGCTGCGCCTGCCCTCGGGCGGGTTCGCGATCGTCGACTACAAGACCAACTGGCTCGGCCCGCCCGGTGGCGTCGAGCCGCTGGTCGCCGCCCACTACACGCCGGGGCGCCTGGCCGAGGCGATGCGCGGCGCCCACTACCCGCTGCAGGCCCTGCTCTACGGCGTGGCGCTGCACCGCTACCTGCGCTGGCGGCTGCCCGCCTACGACCCGGCCCGCCACCTCGGCGGCGTGCTGTACCTGTTCGTGCGCGGGATGTGCGGGCCCGGCACCCCGGTCGTCGACGACGTGCCGTGCGGGGTGTTCAGCTGGGCCCCGCCGCCCACCCTGGTCACCGAGCTGTCCGCGCTGCTGGAGAGGGGTGCGCCGTGACGGTTCCCGCCGCCGTGTCCGTGCCCGCCGCCGTGTCCGTGCCCGCCGCCGTCGCCCCCGCTCCCGTGCCCGCGGAGGCCGACCCGCACGACGCCCGCCTCGTGCTCGGGGCCTCGGGCCTGCTCGCGCAGTTCAACGCCGCGGGGGTGCTCGACGCCGCCGACGTGCACACCGCGGAGCGGGTCGGGCGGCTCGGCGGGGAGTGCGACGAGTCGGTGCTGCTCGCCGTCGCACTGGCCGTGCGGGCGGTGCGGCTGGGGTCGGTGTGCGTCGACCTCGCCGCGGCCGACCGCACCGTCCTGGGCGAGGGCGACGAGCTCCTCGACGTCTCGGCGCTGCCCTGGCCCGAGCCCGGCGCCTGGCACGCCGCGTGCCTGGCCGGGCCGCTCGTGGCCGACGGCGCCGGCGCCCCGCCCGGGCGGCCGCTGCGGATGGTGGCCGGGCAGCTCTACCTGGAGCGCTACTGGCGCGAGGAGGAGCTGGTCCGGCTCTCCCTGCGCGAGCGGGCCGCCGCCGCGCCGCCCGCGCACGACCTCGCCGCGCTGCGCGCCGGGCTCGACGTGCTGTTCCCCGACCCGCTCGCGCTGCGCCAGCGCCAGGCCGCCGCCGTGGCGTCGCTGCGCCGGGTCACCGTGCTCGCCGGCGGCCCCGGCACCGGCAAGACCACCACCGTCGCCGCCCTGCTCACGCTGCTGCTCGACCAGCCCGGCCCGTCGCCGCGCATCGCGCTGGCCGCGCCCACCGGCAAGGCCGCGGCCCGGCTGCAGGAGGCGGTCGCCGAGCGCCTGTCCCCCGCGCACCGCGAGCGCGTCGCCGAGGCGTCCACGCTGCACCGGCTGCTGGGCTGGCGGCCCGGCGGCGGCTCCGGGGTGTTCCGGCACGACCGCACGCACCGGCTGCCCTACGACGTGATCGTCGTCGACGAGACGTCGATGGTCTCGCTGACGATGATGGCGCGGCTGCTCGACGCCGTGCGGCCCGACGCCCGGCTCGTGCTCGTCGGCGACCCCGACCAGCTGGCCTCCGTCGAGGCCGGTGCGGTGCTGGGTGACCTCGCGCGCGCCGCGGGCCGCCCCGAGCCCGCCCTCGACTCCGCGCTCGCCGCGCTCGCCGTCCCCACCGGCGTCGTGCACGGCGTCGTCACCCTCGACCACGTCTGGCGCTTCGACGGCGCCATCGCCGAGCTCGCCCGCGCGGTGCAGGCGGGCGACGCCGAGCGCGCGCTGGCCGTCCTGCGCCGCGGAGACCCGGCGCTCGCCTTCACCGACGACGACGGCCCCGCGGCCGCCGAGGGGGCGCGGGCCGACGTCGTCGCGGCCGGGCGGGCCCTCGCCGACGCGGCCCGCGCCGGTGACGTCGACGCCGCGGTCGCCGGGCTCGACACCCACCGCGTGCTGTGCGCGCACCGCCGCGGCCCCTACGGCGTGGCGCGCTGGACCCTCGACGTCGACCGCTGGCTCGCCCACGGCGGCTCTGCCCGCGAGCCGTGGTGGCCCGGGCGTGCGGTGCTGGTCACCACCAACGACTACGACGCCGGCCTGTTCAACGGCGACACCGGCGTCGCCGTCGACACCCCCGACGGCCTGCGCGTGGCCTTCGCCCGCGGCGGCCCGCCCACGCTGTTCGCGCCGTCGCGGCTGTCGGAGGTCACCGGCGTGCACGCGATGACCGTGCACCGCGGGCAGGGCAGCCAGTTCACGCGCGTCACCGTGGTCCTGCCGCCCGCCGAGTCGCCCCTGCTCACGCGCGAGCTCCTCTACACCGCGGTCACCCGGGCCAAGGAGTTCGTGCGGGTGGTGGGCACGGCCGACGCCGTGCGGGCGGCGGTGGAGCGCCCGGTGGCCCGGGCGAGCGGGCTGCGGCACCGGCTCGACTCCTGAGCGCTGCGCCCCACCGGCGTCGCCACCCCGCGTCACGCCAGGAGGTTCGCCACCGCGAGCTCGATCATGGTCCCGCGGTCGGCGCAGCCGGCCGGCTCGACCATCGAGTGCAGCCCGCTGCCGACATCGACGGCGGTGGTGCAGCCGGGACCCGAGGTCCGCAGCGCGGCAAGGCCCCCGACCTCGGCCTCGACATACCCGCCGGAGACGGGCGTCGGCGCGGAGCGAAGCCCGTCGAGGTCCGCACCGGGCATCACGAGGAGCACCACCGGAACGGCATTGCTGGCCTGCTGTCGGCTCCAGGTGCAGGACCGCGCCGGACCCGTGTCCGCGGCCCGGCCGGCTCCGAGCCCGGCCGCGGCGAGCTGCGCGGAGGTGAGCAGGTCGCACGGGGCCACCGCGTGGCAGGCCGGCCTCCCGCCGCGTGGCGCTTCCGGAACACCCGTCCGGGACGGGCCGGTCAGGCCGCCGCGAACGCCGCCCGTCGCAGCGCCCGGTACATCAGGGCGGGGTCGCCGAGGCGGCGGCGCAGGGCGCGCTCCAGCCCGGCGATCGGGTAGAGGTTCTGCGGCGCGCGCGAGTCCTTGTAGGGCGAGGACGCGAAGCGCGGGATCGTCGCCTGGCTGACGTCGGCGAGCGCGACCACCAGCTCCGGGGGCAGCTCGCCACCGCACTCCACCCGCACCACCCCGGCCCACGGGGCGCCGGGCGGGCAGGGCAGGCGCAGGTACCAGGTGTGGCGGTGCAGGGCGCGGTCGCTCTCGGGCTGCTCGAGGCGGAACACCGGGGTGCGCTGCGCCGGCCCCAGCTGCGCGACGACCGCGTTGAGCGCGGGCGGGAGGTAGGTGCGGGCGTGGGTCTTGACCAGACCGAGCGCGCGGGGAAGGTGCAGGCGCCCGAGCGCGCCGTCGACGACGATCAGGTCGTCCTCGGCGCCGTGCTCGTCGCGGGCGCCCGCGGCGACGAGCAGCTCCGTCTCCTGCATCCGCGTCTGCACCGCGACGCTCAGCGCCTTGCCCGGGTCCTCCCCCGCCCGCCCGGGCTCGACGCGGGTGCAGGCGTAGGTGCCCGCCGGGGTGGTGACGTCGACGCCGCCGGGCGAGCTGGTGACCAGGCCGCGCCGCACCTCGGCCCGCACCAGGTGCGCGCCGTCGTCGGTGCAGCAGCACACGACGCCCGCGGCGTAGGAGGCGCACAGCGCCGGGGAGGCGGTGCCGTCGCTCTCGTCGACCCAGACCTGCGCGTCGGTGCGCCGCACGCCGTCGACGAACAGCACGCGCGAGGGCGGGAGCACGCCGGGCGTCGGGTCGAGCGGCCCCCACTCCTCGACGGGCCGCTCCAGCCCGACCACGGCCTCGACGCGCGAGGGCTCCAGGTCGGTGCCGACGCTCGTGCCGTAGGACGGGTCCCACGGATCGACGGAGAACTTCATGGCACGCACCTCACAGGTCCTCCCGCGTGACCGACGACGTGCGCTGGTCGCGCCCCACCCGGAACCGCACCGGCACCCGCTCGGCCAAGGCCGGGACGTGGGTGACGACCCCGACCATCCGGTCGCCGCGGGCCGCCAGGTTCTCCAGCGTGCTGGCGACGACCTCGAGGTTGGCCTCGTCGAGCGTGCCGAACCCCTCGTCCAGGAAGATCGACTCCAGCCGTGCGGCGCCGCGGGCGGCGAGCCCGGACATCTGCGCCGACAGGGCCAGGGCCAGCGCGAGGCTGGCCTGGAACGTCTCCCCACCGGACAGGGTCTTGACCGGCCGCCGCGCGTCGGCGTCGGCGTGGTCGATCACCAGGAACTCGCCGTGGTCGTGGGTGAGCGCGAACTGCCCGCCCGACAGCTCGGCGAGGCTCGTGGACGCGTCGGCCACCAGCGCGTCGAGCGCGGAGGCCACCAGCCAGCGCGGGAAGCCGTCGGAGCGCAGCAGCCCGCCCAGCATCTTCGCGACCTGCTGGGACTCCTCGGCGGCGTCGCGGTCGGCCGCGATCCGCTCCGCGGTGGCGCGGCGCTCGGCCAGGCGCGCGTGCGCCCCCCGCGCCCGCTCGACGGCCGCGGCCACCACGCTGCGCGCGGCCGCCGGGTCGGACTCGCTCCCGCGCGCGTTCCCGGCTCCCGCGGCCCCCCGGGGCCCCGCGGGAGCCGGTTCGGCGCGCGGGAGGGCGAGGTGGTGGGCGGCGAGGCCGTGGGCGGCGAGGTCGTCCACCAGCTCGCCGACCGCTGCGTCGCGGGCCTCCCGCGCGGCGCGGGCGGCGGCGTCGGCCGCGGTCCAGCGGGTGCGCCGGTCGGCGACCGCGTCGGACGCCCAGCCGACCAGCGCCGCCCAGGCGGCGCCGAGGTCGTCGCCGGTGACGGCCGGGGCCCCGAGCGGGACGAGCGGGTCGCGGGCCGTGCGCAGCGCCGCCCAGGCCGCGGCGACCTCGTCGGCCACCTGCGCGGCGTCGCGCTCGGCCGCGCGCTGGGCGGCGCGGGCGGTGCGCAGCGCGGCGTCGGAGGTGCGGGCGGCGTCCTCCAGGACGCTGCGGCGGGCCAGGTCGCGGGCGGCGTCGGCGTCGGACGGGGCGCCGTCGAGCGCGGTGCGCAGCTCGGCCAGCCGCACCTGCACCCCGTCGACGGCCCCGCGGGCCTCCTGCTCGGCGCGCGCGGCGGCCGTCTCCTCGGCGCGCCGCTCGGTGGCGGCGCGGTCGGCCGCGTGCAGCGCCCGCCCCGCCGCGTCGGACTCGCCGTCGGCGGCGGCCACCGCGGCCCGCGCCGACGCCAGCGCGGCGTCCCGGGCCTCGGCCTGCTCCGCCGCCCACGCGACGAGCGCGGTCCAGCCGGCGAGCACGTCGTCGTCGGGGACGGCGGGCGCCCCGAACGGGACGAGCGGGTCGCGCGCGGTGCGCAGCGCGGCCGCCGCCCCCGCCGCGTCGGCCCGCACGGTGTCGACCTCCCGCGCCTCGGCCTCCCGCTCGCGCCGCGCCGCGCGGACGGCGGTGTCGGCCTCGCGCACCGCGCGCTCGGCCTCGTCGAGCCGGGCGAGCTCCCGCTCGGCGGTGGCGGCGTCGGGCTCGGGGCGCAGCCGGGCCAGCGCGGCGTCGAGCCGCTCGTGCTCGGCGGTGGCGCGGGCCAGCGCGGCGGCGGCCGCGGCCTCCTGCGCGCGGGCGGCGTCGTGCGCGGTCGCCGCGTCGGCGACGGCCTGCTCCGCGCCCGGGTCGGTGGGCGCCCCGGGCGGCGGCAGCGTGGCGACCGCCTGCGCGCACACCGGGCACGGCTCCCCCACGGCCAGCGCGGGCCGCAGCGTCGCGGCGACGTCGGCGCGCTGGACCTCCGCCCGCCGGGCCTCGGCGTGCTCGAGCGCGTGCCGGGCCGCGCGCGTGCGTCCGGCCGCCTCGGCGGCGGCCTGCTCGGCCGCGGCGAGCGACGCGGCCGCCGCCTCCTGCTCCCGCAGGAGGGTCCTGCGCTCGGCGTGCTCGCGCCGCGCCTGCTCCAGCGGGGCGCGGGCCGGGGCGGCGTCGAGCGCGTCGCGGGCACGGGTGTCGGCGGCCTCGGCGGCGGCCAGCGCGGCGTCGGCGGCGGCCAGCGCGGCGACCGCGGCACTGCGGCGGCGGCCCAGCGCGTCGAGGCCCGCGGGGACGGCGAGCGCGCGCAGGCCGTCGCGCTCCCCGACCAGCCGACGGACCGCCTCCGCCGCCGTGGCCGCGGCGCTGGCGGCGGCGTCGCGGGCCGCGCGGGCGGCGTCGAGCGCCGTGCGGGCGTCGGCGGCATCGCGCGCGGCGGTGTCGTAGGCGGCGAGGGACTTGGCGTGCCGGTCGCGCAGGCCGGGGAGGTCGGCGGTGAGCGACGCGAGCTCGGCGTGCCGCGCGCGCACCAGCTCCAGCGGGCCGCGCTCGGGGGCGGCGGCGAGCGCGTCGCGGGCGGCGGTGTCGGCCTCCTCCGCCTCGGCGTGGGCGGTGCCGGCGGCGGTGAGCGCGGCGGCGGCCCCGGCGCGCCGGGCGTCGAGGCCCGCCAGGTCGTCGGGCGCGCCGAGCGCCGCGAGCACGGTGCCCTCGGCGCGGATCCGGGTGGCGTCGGCCTCGGCGGCGGCCTGCTCGGCGGCGGCCGCCTCCACCTGCGGCACGAGCGCGTCGACCCGCCCCGCCAGCGCCACCAGCGCGTCCACCCGCTCCTGCGCATCGACCTCGGCCTCGGCGGTGGCGTCGGCGTAGCCCGCGAGCTGCTCGCCCAGCACGTCGGCGCGCTGCCGGGCGGCGGAGGCCTCGCTGTTGGCCTCGCGCGCGATCTGGTCGTAGAGCCCGAGCCCGAGGATCCGGACCAGCTTCTCCTGGCGCTTGCGCGGCTCGGTGTGCAGGAACTCCGCGAAGTCGCCCTGCGGCAGCACGACGCAGGTCGTGAAATCGCCGAAGGGCAGGCCGAGCAGCTCCTCCACGGCCGCGGTGACGCCGCCGGCGCCGTCGGCCAGCGGCTCGGTCTCGTCGTCGACGCCGCCCACGGCCGACGGGTCGCGCAGCCGCTCCAGCCGCGCCGAGCGCACCGACACCGCCCCCGACGCCGCCCGCCGCAGCTCGCGGGCGGCGACGTACCGCGCGCCGCCGACGTCGAACACGAGCGTGACGGTGCCCCGCCCGGCCGTCGGCGCGAGCGCCAGCGACACCGTCCGCTGGTTGTCCCACCGCGGCACCGACCCGTAGAGCGCGAACGTGATCGCGTCGATCACCGTGGACTTGCCCGAGCCCGTGGGCCCGACGAGCGCGAAGTACTCGGCGCCGGTGAAGTCGACGACCGTGCGCTCGCGGAAGGACGCGAAGCCGTCGAGCACCAGGCGGACGGGCCTCATCCGGTCACCGTGTCGTGCCCGGTCACCGTGTCGTGCCCGGACACCGTGTCGTGCCCGGATACCTTGTCGTGCAGGGTGCGGAACAGCGCCTCCACGCGCGGGTCGGCCACGCCCTTCGTGCCCAGGTACTCGGTGAACAGCTCCGACGGGCTGCGCTCGGCCCCGCCCCCCGATGGCCGCGACGCCTCCGGCACGGCGGCGAAGTCTGGGTCGATGCGCACCTCGAGCGCGTTCGGCAGCACCGCCGTCACCTCCTCCCGCAGCCCGGCGCGGGCGGGCTCGGTGACCCACACGCGCAACCAGTCGTCGCCGACCGTGCCAGACAGCACCGACAGTTCCGCGACGGTGCCGCGCACGGTCCGCAACCGGCGCCCCGACGTGACCGGGATGTCGGTGATCCGCGCGGGCGTCGACGGGGTGGCCTCGACCAGGCAGACGACGGGCTGGTTCTGCTGCTCGCCGAAGTCGACGGCCAGCGGCGCCCCGGAGTAGTGGACGGGGCACGGCGCCTCCATCCGCTGGCGGCGGTGCAGGTGGCCCAGGGCGACGTAGTGCGCCTCGATCGGGAAGATGCTCGCCGGCACCGCGTACTCGAAGATCGACTGCGCGGCGCGCTCGCCGCCGCCGAACGTCCCGTTCAGCACGGTCAGGTGGGCCATGACGAGGTTGACGCCGTCGTCGCGGAAGCCGGCGGTGAGCGTGCCCAGGACGTCGCGCAGGTTCTGGTCGTAGGCGCTGGTGTTCTCGCCGGGGGTCTGCGCGACGAGGTCGGCCGCGCGCACGGCGTAGCGCTGGGAGAGGAACGGCAGCACGGCGACCGTCACCTCCTCGCCGGTCGAGCGCGCGGTGAAGCGGACGACCCCGCCCTTGTCCGCCGTCCGCACCTCGCCGACCAGCGTGATCCCGGCGGCGCTCGCGAGCGGGCGGTAGGCGTCGAGCGCGCGGGCGTGGTCGTGGTTGCCCGCGATCGCGATGACCTGCGTGCCGTCCTTCGCCAGCCCCATCAGCGTGCGGATGACGAGCTTCTGGGCGTCGGCGGAGGGGGCGGCGGTGTCGTAGAGGTCGCCCGCGACCAGCACGGCGTCGACCTCCTGCTCCCGCGCGATCGCCACGATCTCGCGCAGCACCCGCTCCTGCTCCTCCAGCCGCGAGTGACCCTTGAGCGTCTTGCCGACGTGCCAGTCGGCGGTGTGCAGGAAGCGCATAGGGCGCCGATCGTAGGCGGGCCCTGTGTTCTGTCGGGGGTCGGTGCCACTCTGTCGGCCATGCCCACCCGAGACACCCCCTGGCCCGCAGGAACGCCGTGCTGGGTCGACCTGGCCGTCCCCGACCTTCCCGCCGCCACCGCCTTCTACGGCGCGGTGCTGGGGTGGGAGTTCGTCGACACCGGGGAGGAGTTCGGTCACTACACGCTCGCCCAGATCGGCGGCCGCAGCGCCGCCGCGATCGCCCCCGTCCAGCCCGGCCAGCCGCCGGGGTCCACGCTCTACCTGGCCAGCGACGACGTCGACGTCACCGCGAAGCTGGTGGCCGAGCACGGCGGCACGGTCGCCGTCGCGCCGTTCGACGTCCCCGGTACGGGGCGGATGGGCGTCGCGTTCGACGCCGCGGGCGGCGCGTTCGGCATCTGGCAGGCGGGCGGCATGATCGGGGCCGAGATCTACAACGAGCCCGGGTCGCTGATCTGGGAGGACGCCCGGCTCACCGACGCCGCCGCCGGCCAGGAGTTCTACGCGTCGGTGTTCGGCTGGACCTACGGCGCCGTCCCCGGCGCCCCCGACGACTACGCCACCTTCTCCGTCGGCGGGGAGATCGCGGGCGGCATCGGCGGCATGATGGGCGCCCCCGACGGCACGCCGAGCCACTGGCTGCCCTACTTCATGGTGTCCGACGTCGACGCCGCGATGGCCGCGGTCGGCTCCGGTGGCGGCACGGTGGTGTCGGAGGCCGTCGACACCCCGTTCGGCCGCATGGGCATCGCGGCCGACCCCTTCGGAACGACGTTCGCCCTGCACGGGGGGATGCCGCCGGGCTAGACCCGTGGGTGGCAACGAGTGCTCCGGCACTCGTTGCCACCCACGACCTAGAACGGCGCGTCGTCGTCGTCCGCCCCGGCCGGGAGCCGGGCGAAGGGGTCGCGCGCCGTCGCCCCGTGCCCGTTCGTCGACGCCGGCGCGCCCGCACTCTCCGAGAGCCGCGTCGCCCACGCCGGGAACGGGAACTCCACGGCCAGCGGCACCGGGATCTCGGGCTGCGAGACGAACATCGTGCCCGGCTTGGCCAGCACCGCCCGCGCCCGCTGCGAGGGCGGGAGGAAGCCGTACTCGGGACGCCCGGCCTCGGCGGGGTCGAGCCGCCCGACCACCTTGATCGAGGAGTTCGAGACGATCCGCCGCTCCACCTCCGACGCCGTCTGCTGCGCGCCGATGAGGATGATGCCGAGCGAGCGGCCGCGCTCGGCGATGTCGAGCAGCACCTCCTTGATCGGGGAGGAGCCCTCGCGCGGGGCGTACTTGTTCAGCTCGTCGATCATCGTGAACAGCAGCCCGGCCGCCCCGGCCTGCTCCTTCCGCGCGGTCTCCGCGGCGAGCACCACGCCGACGACGAAGCGCTGGGCGCGCTCGGGGAGGTTGTGCAGGTCGACGACCGTGACCTGCTGGTTCTCCGTGCTCACCCGCCGCCCCGGCGCGTCGGCGAGGTCGCCGCGGACGATCGAGCGCAGCGGCTTGAGCGAGGAGCGCAAGCGGCGCAGGAACGCGTTGACGGTGCCGATGCCGGTGACGGGGCCGGCCCAGTCGCGGCGGGCGTCCTCGTCGGCGAGCCGGTCGGCGACGAACTCGACGAGCGCGTCGTAGCTGCGCAGCGTCTGCCCCTCCACGACGACGGCGCCGTCCGCGACGGGCACGGCCGTCCGCTTCAACCGGGCCGCGACCTGGTGGATGACCATCGTGTACTGGTTGCGCTCGTCCTCCGCGTCGGCGAACACGAACGGCAGCAGCTCACCGGAGCAGAACTCGGCGAGCGTCCACCAGAACGCCGCCACGCCACTCGTGCGCCCGCTCACGTACGGGCGGCCGGTGGGGTCGTCGGGCGTGGGCGGGGCGAAGAAGCCGGCCGAGGAGAACGGCGAGGCCGGCAGGTTCAGCCGGGCGTAGCGGGCGCGCTGCTCGTCGTCGAGGCGGGCGTTGGCGTGGTCGAGGAACAGCAGGTCCTCGCCCTTGACGCTGAACACGAGCGCCTTCGCGTTCACCGCCCGCCGCCCGAGCACGCCCGAGCGGAAGATCGAGTAGAGCAGGAACAGCGCGAAGCTCGTCTTCGTGGCGACGCCGGAGATGCCGCTGATGGAGACGTGGCCGCCGCGGGTGCCGTCGAGGAACTCCAGGTTGACGAAGATCGGCTCGCCGTCACGGCCGAGGCCGACCGGCACCTTGAGGTCCATCTTGTCGAAGTACAGGGCCTGCGCGCGCTCGTGGCCGGTGGCGCGGCGCACGGGCGAGCCGGGCGTCGGCGGCACGTAGACCTCGGGCTCGACGCGCGTGGTCGTGATCTCCGCGACCTCCTGCACCTGCGCGGGCAGCACGCCGTCGGCGATGAGGAAGACGTCGGAGCCGAAGGACGCGCCCTCGTGCCGCGCCCGCACCTCGGTGACGACCCCGGACGTCGTCACGCCGCCGTGCCCGGGCACCGACCGCTGCGTGACGACCACGTCGTCGAGCTGCAGGTACTCCCCCGGCGCCAGCGCCACGCAGAACTGGAGCGGCGTGGAGTCCTCGGTCCCGACGACGAGTCCGACGGGCGACGGGACGGGCGGGGACGACACGCGGCGAGCCTAGTGACCCTCGACCCCCGCCCCGCCGCCGCCTACTGTCGACCTCCACGACGGGGAGAGGACGACGATGACCGAGCCCAGGTTCGATCTCGGCTGGATGGACGACGTGATCCGGGGGTTGCACGCGCTCACCTCGGACCAGGTCCCCGCACTGGAGATCACCCTGCTCGACGCGGTGGTCGACTGGCTGTTCTCGCCGCAGAACCCGCAGACCGCCGACCCGCAGGCCGAGTACGACGAGTCGCACGCGGGCACGCTGGTCTCCACGATGTTCACCGCCGTCGACACCTCCCGCACGTTCCTGCCCAAGCAGGAGCCCGCCGTCACCGACGCGATCTCCGCGGCGCGGGCCCGGATGGTCGAGGGCGCGCACGAGCTGTCGGCGCAGGGCCCGGAGGGCATCTCGATCCTGGTGTCGCGCGCGATGCCCGCGGTGCTGGGCGAGCTGAGCGGCAACTCGGGCGAGCGCGCGAAGCAGGCCCACGGCGTCTTCGTCTACCTGCTCTACGCGCTCGCGCTGGGCACCCGCACCGAGCACGACCCGGTCGTCATGGACGGGGTCGTGGAGTCGTTCGTCGGCTGGGACGGCGTGCTGCGCGGCGGGTACGCCCTCCCCTGGCGCCCCGTCCGCCCCGCCGAGGATCAGGCCGAGTAGCGCTGCTGGATGGCGGCCATGCCGGCGCCGAAGACCCCGTCCGCGAAGAGCGTCGTCAACTCGGGCTCGTCGGCGGCGTCGGCGTCGAAGTCGGTCCACCACTCCACGAACGAGCGCCCCGTGTCGGTCACCGGCGCCACCCGGACCGTCGCGACGTAGCGGCGCACCGGGAACGGGCTCTCGAGGATCTCGTAGGTCTGGCTGCGCACGTGGTCGTCGAGGGCGAGCAGGCGCTCGACGACCGTGCCGCCGTCGCCGAGGGTCAGCCGGCGCACCGCACCGACCTCCGCGGCGCTCCCGTCGGTGTCCAGCGAGCTGGCGGCGATCGCCGGCATCCAGGACGCGAGGCCGTTGAAGTCGCGGATGATCCCCCAGACCTCGTCGGCGGGGGCGGCGATCACGGCACTGGCGTAGGCGCGGGGCATCAGGTGGTTCCTCTCGGTCGGAGACGGTTCTTGAAGGCTCGGGTCTGCTCGGTCAGCGCGATCTCGGTGGGCAGGCGCTCCATGGACGACGCCCCGTAGAAGCCGTGGCACCAGCGGGTGCGCTCCAGGACGTGCGCGGCGTCGTCGGGCGAGGAGATGGGCCCGCCGTGGCAGAGCACGAGGACGTCGTCGCGCACCTCCCGCGCGGCCGCCGACCACTCGTCGATCAGCGCGACGCAGTCGTCGAGGGTCTTGGCGGTGCCCGCCCCGATCGCGCCGCCGGTGGTCAGGCCCATGTGGCAGACGACGAGGTCGGCGCCGGCACGCGCCATCACGCGCGCGTCGTCGGCGGAGAAGACGTAGGGCGTGGTGAGCAGGTCGGCGGCATGGGCGGCGGCGATCATGTCGACCTCCAGCCCGAACCCCATCCCGGTCTCCTCCAGGTTCGCGCGGAAGACGCCGTCGATCAGGCCGACGGTCGGGAAGTTCTGCACGCCGGCGAAGCCGAGGTCGGCGAGCTCGCGCAGGAAGCGGTCGGTGAGCAGGAAGGGATCGGTGCCGTTGACGCCCGCGAGCACCGGGGTGCGCTCGACGACCGGCAGCACCTCCGCGGCCATCTCGACGACGATCTCGTTGGCGTTGCCGTAGGCGAGCAGCCCGGCCAGCGAGCCGCGGCCGGCCATGCGGTAGCGGCCGGAGTTGTAGATGACGATGAGGTCGATCCCGCCGGCCTCCTCGCACTTGGCCGAGAGGCCCGTGCCCGCGCCGCCGCCGACGATGGGCTCGCCGCGGGCGGCCATGTCGGTGAAGCGCTCGACGAGCTCGGCGCGCCGGAACCTCATTCCGACACCTCCCGCCACGCGTCGAGCACGGCGTCGGCGAACTCCGGATCGTTGACGTGGTGCGGCACCCGGCGCACGATCCCCGACCGGGCGTCCTTCTCGACCGCGGAGAACAGCGCCTCGTCGGCCTCGGGGTCGTGGAAGGGCCGGCCGGGCGCGTCGAGCGCGGAGACCCCGCCCGTCGGCAGCAGGAACAGGGCCGGCCCCGTCATCGCGTTGAGCTTGCGCGCCAGGAACTCCCCGATGGCGACGTTCTCCGCCGCGGTGGTCCGCATGAGCGTGACCTGCGCGTTGTGCACGTAGAGCAGCCTCCCGTCGAAGCGTCCGGGCACGTCCGCCCCGAAGTTGACCATGTCCAGCGCCCCGCACGATCCCACGTACGGCACGCCGGTACGCGCGACGGCGTCGAGCCGGTCCTCCCCCGCGGCCATGACGCCGCCGACGAGCAGGTCGGCGATCTCTGTGGTGGTGAGGTCGAGGACGCCGCCGATCAGGCCGTCGTCGACGAGCTTCTCCATCGCGCGCCCGCCGGTGCCGGTGGCGTGGAAGACCAGCGCGTCGACGTCGTCGCCCAGGCGCTCGCGGACGTGGGTGACGCACGTCGTCGTCACGCCGAACATGGTGAGCCCGACGGCCGGGCGGTCGTCGGCGGCGGGCACCGCGTGGGTGAGCATCCCGGCCAGCGCGTGCGCGGCGTTGGCGAGCACGCGCCGGGAGATGCGGTTGAGCCCGGCGACGTCGGTGACCGAGTGCAGCATCGCGATGTCCGACGCCCCGACGTAGGGCGCGACGTCGCCGGACGCCACCGTCGACACCATGATCTTGGGGACGCCCACGGGCAGCGCCCGCATCGCCGGCGCCACCACCGCGGTGCCGCCGGACCCGCCGAGCCCGAGGACCCCGCCGACGTCGTCACGGGCGCGGATCCAGTGCTCCAGCGCCACCGACATGGCGCTCACGGCCGTGCCGCGGTCGCCGGTGAACACCGCGTCGGCGCCGTCGGGGTGGGCCGCGGCGACCTCCGCGGCCGGCACGTCACCCCCGCTCGACGGGCCGGTGGAGACGTCGACGAGCCGCGTCTCCACCCCCGCCGCCCGCAGCAGGTCGGCCGCGTACGCGAGTTCCGCGGCCTTGGTGTCCAGGGTGCCGACGACGTAGGCGATCACCCGATCAGTTGTAGCGCATGCCCGCGGCTAACGGGCACCGGAGCCACGACGATGTCCGGTTCACGAGGTTCGGGGGGTTCATGGTTCTCACTGGAGCACTGGTCAAGGCCGTGGTCGGCCTGGTCGCGGTCGCCGGGGTGACGACGGCGGTGGTCGTCGTCGCGTCCTCGGACGGGCCGGACGAGGCGATCGTGACGCGGGTCGTCGACGGCGACACGATCGACGTGACCGTCGGGGGCAGCGAGCAGCGGGTGCGCCTGCTCAACATCGACACCCCGGAGTCCGTCGACCCGGACCGGCCCGTCGAGTGCCTGGCCCCGGAGGCGACGGCGTTCCTGGAGGAGCTGCTGCCGAGCGGGACGCCGGTGCGGCTCGAGTACGACGAGGTGCGGACCGACCGCTACGACCGGACGCTCGCCGGCGTGTTCACCGCCGCGGGGGCACTGGTGAACGCCGAGATCGCCCGCGCGGGGCTCGCCTCCGTCGTGGTCTTCGACGACAACGTCCGCTTCCTGCCTCCGGTCGAGGAGGCTCAGGCGCAGGCCGAGGCGGCGGGCGTCGGGCTGTACTCGGCGGACGTGGAGTGCACCATCCCCGCGCAGGTGGCGGCGCTGGAGGCGGTACCGGCCGTCGTCGACCCGGCCGAGGATGCGCGGTCGATCGACTTCACGGTCGCCGCAGCCGAGGTCACCGCGTTCATCGACGCAGCGGACCGGCTCGATCATTCGATCACGGATGCCGCCCGGCCCGCGCTCGCCGTCTTCGACCAGCGCGACCGCGAACGCTTCACGCAGCGCGTGGAGGCCGTCCGCGCCCCGGCGAGGACTCAGCGCTCCACCCTGCAGACCACCGCGAGCCGCAAGCAGGAGGCCGAGCGCATCGAGGCCGCGCGGGTCGCCGAGGAGGCCCGGCAGGCGGAGCAGGCCCGGGTCGAGGCCGAGGCCGCGGAGGCCCGCGAAGCCGAGGAGCGACGGCGGCGCACCGAGGAGCGGGAACGCGACCGCGCCCCGGCTCCTCGACCCTCCCCGCCGAGCGGCGGCGGCGGCGGTGGCGGCGACGGTGGGAGCAGCAGCGGCGGCGGCTCGTACCCCGGCTACACCGGCCCGCGCTGCTACGAGCCGGGAGGCCTCGTCTGGCACCCGTGCTGATCGCCGACGCGTGAGAGGAACGTCAGCGTTGTTCCGGTGGGCCCGGACCACCGTGGTGTTCCTCTCACGCGTTCCCGGCCCACCCCACCAGGTCCTCTCCCGTCCACCCCGGCCACCCGTGCACCACCCGCCGCCACTCCCCCAGCACCGCCGATGCACCGAACCGCGCCCCCAGCAGCGCGCCGGCGATCGCCGCGACCGTGTCGGTGTCGCCGCCCCCGCGCACCGCGGCCTGCAGGCCGTCGACCAGGCCCGTCGCACCCACCACGGCCGACCACGCCCCCTGCAGCGCCGCCACCACCCAGCCGTTGGTGGACGCGAAGGCCGACGGGTCGCTGCGCTCGGCCTCGGCGATCCACCCTTCCCACGCCGGGTCGACGTGCGGGAGCCCCACCCGGACGTCGAGCTCGCCGGCGCGCACGGCGTGGTCGATCGCCAGGCACCACAGCGCGCACGCGTCGCCGGCGACGGGGTCGTGGTGGGTCAGCGCCGACACGGCCCGCGCCGCCTCCACCACCCCGGTGCCGCGCAGCGCCACCGGCGCCGTGCGCATCAACGAGCCGTTGCCCGCGCTGCGCCCGGTCGCGGCGTGCACGGCCGCCGCCCGCTCCCGCATCCGCGCCGCGGCCCCGGCCCGCGGCGTGCCGCGCAGCGCGCCGAGCACCGCCGCGGTCTGGGTGCCGACGTCGGCCGGGCCGGCGGCGAACCAGTCCAGGAACCCGGCGGCGACGTCGTCGAGCGCCTCGGGCGTGCGCAGGTCGCCCGGCACCCGCGCGATCACGCACGCCATCTCGGTGTCGTCGCTCCACTGCCCCGGCGCGTAGCCGCCCAGGCCGCCGCCGAGCATCTCCGCGCGCTCCCCCAGCGCCCGGCTGCCCAGCTCGTACGGGACGCCGAGCGCGTCGCCGCACGCCGCCCCGAGCAGCACCCCCGCCCTGCGGTCGACCGTGCTCACGCCGCCGCCCGATCGTTGACCGCCACCGTGTGCACGTCCCGACCGTGCCACCGCAGCACCGACACCCGCGGCCCCAGGTCCCCGACGAACCGCCGCGCGTGCCGTCCGAGCGTGGCCACCGGGCGGCGACCGAGGGCGTCGAGCGCGGCGGCGTGCAGCAGCCCGTCCCACACGGCGGCGAGCGTCGACGGGGCGTCGAACACCTCCAGCAGGACCGGCCGCCCCGCGATCCCCACCAGCACCCCGCTCTGGAACGGCAGCGGCGACAGGCCCGCGACCAGCGCGGACGCGGCCGCGTCGAGGTGGCGGACGGTGTCGAACAGCGACTCCCCCTGGCCGTAGCGCGCCACCCGCTCCCACACCTCCCGCTGCCCCGACGCCGTGCGCACCGCGAGCGGCGCCCGCCGGCCGTCCCGTGCGTGCACCCCCGCCCCCGCCCAGCGGGCCTGCTCGACGCACCGCACCGGCAGCACCGCCGCCGCCCCCGGCTCGACCACCACCGACCGCGCCGCCACCCGGTCCTGCCGGCCCCCCGCCAGCAGCTCGCCCTCCAGCACGAGCGCGGGCCGCTCGCCGGTGTTGGTGACGAGCAGCTCCCCCACCGCGGCGTCGCTCCGCTCGGCCACGACCACGCCGCCCAGCGCGTAGCCGGTGTCAGCGACTGCGGCGCCGTTGAACACGGGGAACACCGTCAGCGCTCCCCGCACCACCGGGTTGCCCACGTGCACGTCCATCCCGACCACTCCCTCATTAGCGCAAGACTGCGATAACCAATAAGAGCATGAGTGCGCTAACTTGTCCAGCATGACCTGGCGCGACCCCTCCGGCCGCTCGCTGGCCGACTACCCGCACCCCTCGGTGGCCGTCGACGTCGCCCTGCTCACCGTCGCCGACGACCGCCTCTGCGTCCTGCTGCACGAGGGCCGCGCGCTGCCGGGCACGTTCCTGCGCATCGACGAGACCCTGCGCGCCGCCGCCCTGCGCGTGCTGCGCGACAAGGCCGGCGTCACGGGTGAGGAGCCGCGGCAGCTCGCCGTGTTCGACGACCCCGAGCGCGACGACCGCGGCCGCGTCCTGTCCGTCGCCCACGTCGACCTCGTGCCCGCCGAGCGCCTCGACGGCCCGCTGACCCCGGTCGACGACCTGCCGCCGCTGGCGTTCGACCACACCGCGATCGTCGACGCCGCCGTCGCCTGGGCCCGCGACGCGTACGCCGCGCTCCCCGACCCCCGCGGCCTCGTCGGCCCCGACTTCACCCTGCTGGAGCTGCAGCGCGTGCACGAGGCGGTGATCGGCAGGCCCCTACCCAAGGACACGTTCCGACGCCGGGTGCAGGAGCACCTGATCGACACCGGCACACTGAGCCGTGGATCGGTCGGCAAACCGGCCCGGGTCTTCCGCCGCGCACCACGGGAGTACGCATGATCAACGACGACGAGCGCATCGCGCTGTTCCTCGACTACGAGAACCTGGCCATCGGCGCGCGCGACGGCCTCGGCGTCACGCCGTTCGACTTCGGCCCCATCGCCGACGCGCTGGCCGAGCGCGGGCGGGTCGTCGCGCGGCGGGCGTACGCCGACTGGTCGGCCTTCGACGAGGACCGCCGCCTGCTCACGCGTGCACAGGTCGAGCTGATCGAGATCCCGCAGCGGCTGGGAGCGTCGCGCAAGAACGCGGCCGACATCAAGATGGTCGTCGACGCGATCGAGATGGCCTTCGAGCGCAGCTTCGTCACGACGTTCGCGATCTGCACCGGCGACTCCGACTTCACGCCGCTGGTCAACAAGCTCCGTGAGCTCGACAAGCGCGTGATCGGCATCGGCGTGGAGTCGTCGACGTCGGCGCTGCTGCCGCCCTCGTGCGACGAGTTCCTGTTCTACGACCGCCTGCCCGGCGTCGAGCCGTCGCAGGCGCCGCGCCGGCCCGCGCGCCGGGGCCGCGGGCACACGGCCGCGCCGGTGCCGGTGCCGGTGGAGGCCGTGCCCGCCACCGACGTCGCCGCGCCCGTGGTGGTCGCCGAGGAGCCCGTCGTCGACGAGCCGGCGGCGCCGGTCGAGGAGCGCGAGGTCGGTCCGATCGTCACCACCACCCTCGCGGGGCTGCAGCGCCACGCCGACGGGGTCGTGCTCGCCTCCCGGCTCAAGCGCGCGATCCTGCGCAAGGACCCGACCTTCGACGAGGCCGACCACGGCTTCCGCAGCTTCGGCGAGCTCATGCGGCACCTGGAGGCCGCCGGGGTCGTCGAGCTGCGCAAGGGCTCGGCGCAGGGCGACCCCGAGGTGACGTTCCCGCAGGACGCCTCCGCCGACGACGACGCGTTCCGGCTGCTCGTCGACGTCGTCCGCGGGCTGCAGGGCCCGCGCTTCCGGCCGCAGCTCTCCGGCCTCAAGGACCAGCTCCGCAAGCGCGAGCCGGGGTTCAGCGAGAAGCGCTACGGCTTCAACACGTTCCTGTCGTTCGCGAAGGCCGCCCGCGCCCGCGACCTGCTCGCGATGGACTGGGACGAGGACACCGGCGACTACCTCCTGCGCGTGCCCGACTAGGACGACGACGGGCCGACACCCGGTCGTCGCCACCGTCACGGAGCTCGGTGGCGTGCTCGCACCGGCGGCTGCGTCCGCAGCTGCACGACCACCAGCACGGCCACCGCCGCGGCTCCCAGCACCGCGAGGCCGAGCATCGCGAGCCAGCCGGCGTCGGGAGGGAGCAGCGCCCGGCCGGGGTCCTGCCACGGCCACAGTGCGCGCAACGCGCCGACGAGGATCCCGGCCATGAGCGCCAGCACGGTGCGGCGATGGCGCTCCAGCAGCCACTCCAGCCCCTTGACGAAGAACGCGAGCCCGAGGACGGCCCCGAGCACGAACGTGCCGACGTAGGCGAGGTCCCGGTCGTCGACCGCCCGGAGGGTCGGCTCGTAGAGGCCCATCGCGAGCAGCAGGAACGATCCCGACAGACCCGGTAGCACCAGTGCGCAGACCGCCACCGCGGCCGCCGGTGCGACCAGCCACAACGGCGGGTCGTCGAGGTCTCCCGCCGGCAGACCCGTGATCAGCGCCGTCGCCACCGCGCCCGCCACGACCAGCGCCCACTCGCGCGCCCCGCGCAGGCCGCCCAGGTCCAGCAGCGGTACGGCGACCGACGCGGCGACCATCCCGAAGAACAAGGCGGAGGTGCCGACCGGGAACCTCTCGATCAGCGGCGGCAGGAACCGTGCGGCCACCAGCACCGCCAGGACCATCCCCGACAGCACGGCCAGCACCAGCCCCCACTCCACGCGTCCCACCTCCGCGCGGGCGCGGGACCACCCGAGACCACGCGGGACGTCGGCGGTCGCCCGGGCCGCGGACACCAGGTGCGACGCGGCGGCGATCAGGCGCTCGTAGACCCCGACGACGAGGGCGACGGTGCCGCCGCTGACGCCGGGCACGACCTCGACGGAGCCGATGGCGACGCCACGCAGGACATGGGTGAAGCGGAAGGCCGACACCGTCCGAAAGTACCGATATGCCGGATCCGTGCCGCACCAGGCCGGGTGTCGGCCCGGCACGTCCACGACGCCGGCGCCGGCACCGCAGCTCCGATCGTCGCCGCTACGACGCCACCATCCGCGCGCCCGCCTCCAGCCCGTCGGCCCGCAGCTCCTCGTACACGCCCTCGGGCAGCGGGTGTCCCACGCCGCAGTCGTGGCGTGAGTCACCCTGTTCGTCCCGATCGTCAGGGCCGGACGACGATGTTGCCGACCTTCCGCCCCGAGTCCACCCGCTCGTACGCCGCCACGATGTCGTCGAGCCCCATCACCCGGTCCAGGACGACGGTCAGCTCCCCCTTCGCCACCCGCTCCAGCAGCAGGGTGAAGTCGGCGGGGTCCTCCGGCGAGGTCCCGGCCCGGACCCGGCCCCGCGCCAGCAGCATCTGCCCCAGCGTCGCGGCGGGGAGCAGCAGCACCCCGTCGTCGGTGAGCAGGCGGCGCCCGGCCGCGGTCGAGAGCCGGCCGACCGTGTCGAGCACGACGTCGAACCGCTCGGTCAGCTCGTCCAGGCCCGTCCGGGTGTGGTCGACGACCCGGGCGGCGCCGAGATCGCGCACCAGCGCCGCGTTCGCCGCGCTCGTGACGCCGACGACCGTCGCGCCGTCCTGCGCCGCGAGCTGCACGGCGGTGGTGCCGATCGCCCCCGACGCGCCGACGACGAGCACGGACGCGCCGCGCCTGACCCGCCCGCGCAGGAAGTGCAGCGCCGTGGCCCCGCCGAACAGCACGCCCGCCGCGTCCTCGTGGCTCACCTCCGCCGGCTTGCGCACCAGGCGCTTCGCCGGCACCGCCACGAACTCGGCGTGCGTGCCCATCCGCACGCCCGTCATCCCGCAGACGTCGTCGCCGACGACGAGCCCTTCGACGCCCGGCCCGACGGCGTCGACGGTGCCCGAGAAGGTGCCGCCCAGCACCGGCCGCCGCGGCCCGGACCAGCCGAGCGCCGGCCGCGCCAGCACGCCGAAGCCGCGCGGGAACCGGGCGCCCCGGATGCGCGCGTCGCCCGAGGTGACGGCCGCGGCCACCACCCGCACCAGCACCTCCCCGGCCCGCGGCACCGGCGTCGGCACCTCGGCGATCCGCACGACGCTCGGCGGCCCGTACCTGTCGACTACGGCGGCTCTCATGGCGCTCCTTTACACATGTAAGTTGCTGCCGGACGCTAGCCTTACATTCGTAAGAACACAAGGGAGGTGACCGTGGTGAAGCGCCCACCGCTGACGCGCGGCCGCATCGTCGACGCCGCCGTGCGCGTCGCCGACCGCGGCGGGCTCGTCGGCGTGAGCATGCGCACCGTCGGCCGCGAGCTCGGCGTCGAGGCGATGTCGCTCTACCACCACCTGTCGGGCAAGGACGACCTGCTCGACGCCCTAGCCGACCGGGTCTTCACCGGCATCGCGCTCCCCGCGCCGGACGCGCCGTGGCGCGCGGCCATGGCCGCCCGGGCCGCGTCGGCGCGCGAGGTCCTCGCGGCCCACCCGTGGGCGCTCACGCTGATCGAGTCGCGCCGCAACCCCGGTCCGGCGCTGCTCGGGCACCACGACGCCGTGCTCGGCTGCCTGCGCGGCAACGGCTTCTCCGTCGCGCTCGCGTCGCACGCGTTCTCCGTGCTCGACGCCTACGTCTTCGGCTTCGTGCTGACCGAGATCACCCTGCCGTTCGAGCCGGGCGAGAGCACCGAGCAGTTCGTCGACACGCTCGACCTCGCCGTCGACACCTACCCGCACCTCGCCGAGATGGTCGCCGAGCAGGTCCGCGGCACCGGCTACGCCTACGGCGACGAGTTCGGCTACGGCCTGGAGCTCATCCTCGACGGCCTCGCCGCCCGCCTCGCCCAGGGGAGCCCCGCCCAGGGAACGTAGGGTCCCGGCCGTGGACGAACTGGCCTCGGTCGACGGTGTGATCGGCCCCGCGGGGGCCATGACGGTCCCGGTCACCGACGAGGGACTGCTGCGCGGCGACGGGGTGTTCGAGGTCGCCCGGCTGTACGGCGGGCGGCCCTTCGCGTGGGACGAGCACGTCGAGCGGCTGCAGCGGTCGGCGGCGAACCTGCGGCTGGAGTTCGACCTCGGCGCCGCGCAGGCCGAGGTCGCGGCGCTCCTGGAGCGCGCCGGGGCCGTCGACGGGACGGTCCGTCTGCTGGTCACCCGGGCCGGGCGGCGCGTCGTCGTGCTCGCGCCACCGCCCGTGATCGCCCCGACGATCACGCTCGGCACCGTCGAGTACGCGCCGTCCCGGGTGCTCGATGCCGTCAAGTCGCTGTCCTACGCCGCCAACATGCACGCGTCGCGGCTGGCGCGGGAGGCGGGAGCGGGCGAGGCGCTGCTCGTGACGCCCGACGGGATCGTCCTGGAGGGGTCGACGTCGGCGTTCTTCTACGTCCGGGGCGGCCGCCTGCACACCCCGCCGCTCACCGACCACGTCCTCGACTCGATCACCCGTCGTCACGTCCTCGCCGTCTCCGGCGCCACCGAGCGCCGTCTGCGCCGCGACGAGCTGGGCGCCCTCGACGAGGCCTTCCTCGCCTCGACCACGCGCGAGGTCCAGCCGGTCGCCGCGATCGACGCCCGCGACCTCCCCGCCGCCCCCGGTCCGCTCACCGCCGCCGCGGCCGACACCTTCCGCCGGTACGTGGCCGACCGCCTGGCCCTGTGACGGTCAGGCCACCTCGGCCCGCAGCACCGCTGCCGGGTACTTCGCGCGCGTCTTCCGCCGCGAGCACGGCACGACCCCGGGCGGATGGCGCGGGCGCAGGAACACCTGACCGTCACCGCGCCGACCCTCACCGCGCCGACCTCACCGCGCCGCCGGCACCAGCACCTCGTCCACCGCGGCGAGCACGTCGGGCACGGTCACGGCGAGCAGCGCCGGATCGGGGTCGGCGGCGAAGGCGTCGCCGCGGCGCCGGTCCGCCGCCGTCAGCGCGCGGTGCGGGCCGTCCGCGGGCGGTCCCCACTCCTCCACCGGCGCCGGCCCGAACAGCACCACCGACGGCGTCCGGTAGGCCGAGGCGAGGTGCGCGGCGCCGGTGTCGCCGCTGACGACCAGCCGCGCGCCGGCCACCAGCGCGACCAGCTCCGCGAGGCTCGTGCGTCCCGCCAGCACCGCGCCGGACGGCAGCCGGGCGCCGGTCGCGACCGCCGCGGCCCGGTCGCGCTCGGCTCCCGACCCGGTGACGACGACCTCGTGCCCGGCCCGGCGCAGTGCGGCCGCGACGGCGGCGAACCGCTCCACCGGCCACTCCTTGGCCCCGTAGCCCGCCCCCACGTGCAGGACGGTCGCCCCCGGCGCGGGCGACGGGCCGTCCGGCGGGGCCAGCAGCAGGTCGCCCGGGTCGGCGGGGATGCCGTGCGCGACGAGGAGGTCGCACCAGCGCTCCCGCTCGTGCCCGCCCGGCCGCCACTCGGGACCGTCCCAGCCCGGCGCGGCGTGCCCGATCCGCCGGTGCGGCCGCAGCGCGTCGAGGACCGGGTTGCTCTCGGCCGCCACCCCGTGGAGGTTGACCACCACGTTCGGCCCCGGCGGCTCGTCGAGGGACGTGAGCCCGCGAACGGCGTGCAGGCGGTCGACCGCGCCGGTCAGCGCGACGACGGGCGCGAGCCAGCCGTGCGTGGCGAGGACGATCTCGTGTCCGCTGAACTCGCGGCGCAGCGCCCGCAGGGCCGGCACGACGACGAGCAGGTCGCCCAGGTTCAGCGCGCGCAGGGCGACGAGGCGGGGTCGGTCCACGCGTCCGCATACCCGCCGCGGCGGCGCACTACCGCGCGAGGAGCTCGTCGATCTGGTTGATCGCGGACGTCGAGCCCTCGACGACGCCCATGTCGAGCACCTGCTGCAGCCCCTCGGCGGAGGCGTAGGTGGCGGTGTAGGTGGCGCGGGTGCCGCCGTCGGCCGGCACGAAGCGGTACTCGTTGCGCGACACGGGCATGGCCGTGTTGGGTGAGAAGTCCTCGTGGGCGAACCCGTCCTCGAAGGCGAAACCGGTCGGCTCGTCGACGGAGACGATGTTCCAGTACCCGGCGAACTTCTCCCCCTCCGGGCTGGTCATGAAGTAGGTGACCCGACCGCCGGGGCGCAGGTCGTGGTCGACGAACGTGGCCGGGTAGGTCGGCGGCCCCCACACCCGCTCGAGCTGCCGCGGGTCGGCGTAGACCTGCCAGACGCGCTCGACCGGTGCCGCGAACTCCGCGACGATCGTCAGGGTCAGGGTGTCCATGTCGTGCGAGACGTCGGTGACGGGCATGTCAGCTCTCCTGGGCGTTGTCGGTGGCGATCAGTTCGTCGATGCGGGCGATGCGGCCGCGCCAGACCTGCTCCAGCTCGGTGAGCATCGAGCCCACCGACCGCACGGCCGCCACGTCACCGCTGGCCAGCTGCTCGCGGCCGTTGCGCCGCTTGGTGAGCAGACCCGCCTTCTCGAGCACGGCGACGTGCTTCTGCACCGCGGCGAAGCTCATGTCGTAGCGCGCCGCGAGCGCGGAGACCGAGTGCTCCCCGGCCAGCACGCGGCGCATGATGTCGCGCCTCGTCCGGTCGGCGAGGGCGTGGAACAGGGCGTCGGCCCGGTCCTCGTCGTCCTCGGTCATACCACCAATATACAACTGATTGGTTGTACGTCAACCCGTCTCTACGACTTCGGCTCCTCCGACACGACGGTCCCGGGCACCACGAAGACGTTGCTGCCGAGCACCGGGAACACCGACATGGCGTAGGTCGCGATCGTCCGGCAGCCCAGGCCGTCGATCGTCGCCCCGATCGGGCCGCCCACCAGCGGGACGAGCTTGGACAGGTTGACGACGCCCTTCTCCCCCGCCTTCGTCACGAGGCGGTACCCGACCTTCTTGTTGAGCTCGATCAGCACCTTCCCGGGCAGCCTGTTCAGCGCGGCCGCGGTCGACTTCTTGCCGATCTCGACGCCCGCCTTCTTGAGCGTCGCCGCACCGGCGCTGCCGAGCAGGGAGATGAGGATGGCGCTGTGCACCTCCTCGGTCCGGACGTCGTAGCCCCGCAGGTGCGCGATGCCGGCGGACATGCGGGTGGCGACGACGTAGAGGCCCGCCATGGCGGCCGGAACGCTCACCGGCAGCGTCGCGATCCCCCCGAGCCCGGTGACGAACCCGGACCCGGCCGCTAACCGCACGTGCGTCGCGATCAGGCGCCGGACCGCCTCCTCGCGGTCGCCGCCCGCCGCGATCAGGTGCTCGTCAGCCACCTCGACGGCGCCCTTCATCGGGCCGCCGCCACTGATCCCGAACTCGATGAGGCGGTCGACCAACCGCTCACCGGCTGCGTTCACATCCTTCATACCCACTGCAGAGCCTCTCCGTCACCATGCCGCGCTGCCCGACCCGCCCCCGCTCAGTCCCGCGCCATGAACACCTTCCGCGCGGCCGCGTGCTCGGGCGTCGAGACGTAGGCCTGGCCGACCGAGAGCTGTTCGAGGGCCTCTGCGACGTCCTGCCCGGTCCTGCCGCGCAGGAATCCGGCCACCGTCCGGCTCTGGGGGTAGTTGCAGCGGAACGCCACCTTGGTGCCGGCGTTGCCCAGGACGTCCTTGTGGAAGTCGTCGACGCCCTGGCTCGCCACCACCACGGCCACGCCGTACTTGCGACCCTCCTTCATGATCTTCGGAAGGGTCACGTCACGGGCGAGGCGGTGGGCCTCGTCGAGCACCACCGCGAGCCGCAGCTGCGAGGTCTGCCCCCACCGGAACATCTCGCGGTAGACCTTGCGCAGTACGAACGCGCCGGCCGCCCGTTGGACCTGCTCCATCAGCCCGTGGACGTCGAGCACGACACCCTGCCGGAGCAGGTCGCCGAAGCCGCTGCCGGTGGCCGGATCGACGAACAGCCCGAAGTCGCTCAGGGGCCGTAGCCGCGCGGCGACGTTGCGGCTGCGACCCGTCGCCTCGGCCGAGCTGACGGCGGCGGCGAGCTCGTCCATCGTCGGCCAGTCGTCGGGTCGGGACGGGCGCGGGAAGCCGTGCTGCTCGAAGATGCCGCGCACGCCCTCGTAGACGGTGTTGCGCTGGATCTCCCCGAGGCCGCAGACGTACCCGATCACCTCCGCCAGCTCCCAGGCCGCCTCCCGGTAGCGGCCGGGCTCGTCGATCTCGAACGGCGATATCGGCAGGCCCTCGGAGGCGTCGAGCACCGCGGCACCGCCGGCGGGAGCGGCGGCCATGTCGCCGTGGAAGTCGATGACCAGAGCCGGCAGCCCCTGTTCGGCGAAGGAGTTGAGGATCCGACGGGTCGTCACCGACTTGCCCTGGCCCGGGATCCCCAGGACGAACAGGTGCGGGCTTCCCGACGTGCTGATGCGCCACGGCACATCGGCCGCGTGCGCGTCCTGACCGAGCGAGACCTCGACGACCTGCGGCAGCTCGCGTGGTGCCGCGAGCTCAGGGGCTGCGGGCGGCGCCGGCTCCGCCGGGTGGGTCTGAACCGCGGTGAGCTCCGCCGTCGACTCCGCGACGGCGGGCGGGCCGACCGAAGCGGATGCGACGATCGGGACCGGTCGCACCGGCTCGACCACGGTCGGCTCGACGACGGTCGGCCCGTCGTCCGCGGCGGCTGCCGGCTCGACCGGTGCCGCGGCCGGGCGTGGCCGCGGGGACGGACGCGGGCGGGGTGAGGGCCTCGGCGGCCTGGGCTCCTCGACCAGCGGAGCGGGCGGGGCCTCCGGTGCCCACGTCGGCTGGGGCGCTGCGGCAGCCCGCCGCGAGACGAACCCGGCGTCGCCGAGGTCGCCCGCGGTCAGCACGTCGATCCGGACGCCGCGGTGCTCGGCAGGGAACCCCGCCTTGCCGCCCAGGCTGACGACGTAGCCGCGACGCCCGATCTCCGGGACGAGCGCGCCGTCCTCGACCTTCTCGATCATGCGCTCCACCTCGCCGCGCCTGCGGTCGTCGAGCAGGCCCATGGCGAGGGCTCGGTCGGCGTGGTGGCGCAGGATGCCGCCGAGCCGGGCGCGCTGGAGCTCCGCGTCGATGCGCGGCGGGTCGGCGCGGAAGAACGTGTCGTGCAGCATCGTGACGGTCGAGTCGAGCTGGTCGACGATGTCGTCGACCAGCGCCGCCGGCAGTGCGGCCGCGCGCCGCGACTTCACCTCGACGCACTCCATCCGCATCGTGCGGGCGGTGGTGCGGACCAGTATCACGTCGCAGCGCCGCACCCCGGCGTCGCCGCGGGTGTCGCCGAAGACCTCCTGGTGGGCGTCGACCGGTACCACGAGACAACCGTCCAGCTCACCCCGACGACGCAGGTGGGCGATCAGCGCTGCGAGGCTGACGGCCTCGGTCGCCAGGCTGGAGCGCCCGACCAGGCGCAGCGCGAGGCGACCGGAGACGACCTGCAGGTGGTCGAGCACGGTGCGCACCGAGCCGTCGACGGCCGACAGGTCGAGCCCCGTCATCGCGTCGGCGAGCAGTCGCTGGACGTCCCCGCGGTGCGTCGTCGTGACCGTGAGGCGCGGTCCCAACCCCTCCAGAAAGTCGGGCGCGTAGTCGAGGATGTAGGGCGCCCCATCCCCCGCGGCGGACGCGAACAGGTCGATCCCCAGGTTGCGGTCCAGAGTGATCACCCAGTCGGCCCGCTCGTGCGCCGCCCGCAGCGTCGCGAGCTCCTCGGCGCCGAGCCGCGCCGTCAGGGCCAGCGGACCGCCCGGGTAGCCGAGTGCCACGGCCAGAGCGGCTTGGTAGCTCCGATGGGCGTCGACGGCGTCGGCGGCACCGTCGCGGTTGCGAGAGCGCACCGCGGGCGCGGTGCGCCAGACGGGTGTCGCGCTCGCCACGCGCTGGGTCTGGGCCGGCGTCAGCAGGTTGCGGAAGGACGCGGCCGCGTCCGGGACCGCCACGGCGGCGACCCCGGCCGCGTCCTCGGCCTGGGTGAGGGCCAGGTCGGCGACGACTCCCACGTGCGCCGCGGCGTGATCGGCGGCCAGGCGGTCGTGGGAGCGGACGGTCAGCCCGAGCGGCGGGGTGAGGTGCGAGCGGGCACCCCGCACCTGCTGGGCGGACACCGCCTGCTGCAGGTCGGTGAGCGCGGGGACCGGATCGGTGAAGGAGGGGCGGCGGCTGTAGGCCGTGAGCTCCAGGCGGGCGGGTGCCGCGGCCGGCTCGTCGTCGCCCTCGGGCTCACGCAGGACCGACTCGTCGAGCGCCCGCGCCAGGAGCTCCCCCGACCCGACGTTGTAGGCGAGGATCCGGAGAGCGTCCTGGCCGGGGTTGGCCGCGCGGTACGCGGCGATGCGCTCGGCGACGGTCGAGGGAGGCAGGTCCGGCGGGACGTCGCGGCGGTCGAGCCCGAGCACCTCGAACACCGCCTGCACCGCCGCACCCGGTTCGGCCTCGGCCGGGTGCAGGTAGACGCCGGTACCGAGCGTGGCCTCCCGCACGTAGACGAACGGGGAGCCGTCGACGCCGTACATCGCGAAGGGCAGGTTCGCCGGGGTGACCCGACGGGTGAGCCGCGGATCGACCGACTGCCGGCGCTTCGCGCGGGAACGCCCGAGCGTCGACAGCTCCCCCGCCCAGCGCGTCAGGGTGGCGTCGTACTCCGCGGTCCACGCCAGCCGTAGCGGCTGCAGGGGCAGCGCGATCATCGCGGCGATGGGGTCGTGCCCGACGGTGTCGACGCTGAGCCGGACCGTGTCGAGAGTGAGCAGCGCTCCCCGGGTGGCCTCGTCCGGAGCCGAGTCGAGCGCCCGCCGATAGGCCTGGCAGTAGGCGAGCACCTCCTGGCGCAGCTCGTCGTCCCAGACCAGGGTCTCCACCGCGTGCCGGGGCCGGCGGGCGTCGAGGCGCTCGAACAGGCGTCGGCGGCGCTCGGCGAAGGCGGGCGGGAGCGGACCGGGCAGGGGCTCCAGCGCGTCCGGCTCCAGCACCTCGCCGAGCCGTCCGTCGGCCTCCCAGGCGACGGCCCGCCCGCGACTCTGGAGCAGCTTGTCCTGCAGGCTGACCAGCGCCGGGCTGAGCGCGAGCAGCGCGGTGCGGCGCCCGCCCAGCCGCAGCGAGAACGCGCCGCCGCTCCAGCCGGGGGCGTCCTCGCGCAGGTCGTCCTGGCCTTCCAGGGCGGCGTCGAGGCGGGCCTGCGCGAGCGACGGCGTCGACGCCCGGCGGGTCGGACCGCCGATCGGGTCCTCCTCCCACCGCACGCCGAACTGCTGGCTCTCGTCGACGGCCTCGCTGCGGTCGCGCAGCAGCACGGGCTGCCCGTGCTCGCCGATCGGGGTCAGCCGCACCACCAGGAGGGCGCCGTCGACGAGGTCCTCCTCGGACAGGTCGAGCCGGACGGTCGCGCGGCGCTTGTCGCCCTTGACCGTCTGGCGGGCCACCGGCTCGTCGTCGCCGTCGCGGAGGTCCGCGGGGGGCAGCGCCTCCAGCAGCCACCGATCGACCGCTGCGGTCTTCGGCGGGTCGGTGCGCCACACCACCGTGACCGTGCCCGGCGCCTGCGGCCCGGTCTCGACGAACGGCAGATCACCGGGGTTCTCCTGGTTCAGCCGCGTCCCGGTGCGCAGCGTGCCGTCCTCCTTCAGGAACGGGTCGATCCGCACGCTGCCGATGTCGGCGATCACCCGGTCGGTGAGGGGCCACCGGTCGAACGTCAGGTCGTGCGGGGGCTCGGCCAGCGGAGCCGCCCACGAGGGCGGGTCGGAGAGGTCGACGTCCGGGCGCGAGAGGTAGCGCGCGATGCGGTCGCGGATGTCGCCCTCCTGCAGCTCCGCGACCGTCAGCCGGTCGCCGACGGAGGCGACCGCGCGGCTCGGGCGTGAGACCGCCCGGGCGCAGGCGGCGTTGCGGGACAGGCGCGTGAGCAGGTCGGAGCCGCCGAGGTCGGGCACCAGCCCGACCATCCACAGCGACGCGCCGACGCCCTCCCAGGTCGGGTCGGCGACGACCGCGGCCACGTACCGCGCCCACGCCTCCACCGGTCGAGTCCGCCCGAGCTCCCGCGCGACCTGGCGCACCCCGGCCTGCACGTCGGCGTCGGCGAGGGTCAGGACGAGCTGGTCGGCGGCCGCGGACAGCAGGTGCGTGACGTCGATCCGGGCGAAGCTGTTGTCGAGCGAGCTGGCGGCCGAGCCGCTGCCCACGGGCACCATCAGGACGAGCTGGCGCTCCTTGCGGTTGCGCAGCTCGACGGCCCGCTCGGCGGGGATCGACACCGCGCCGTCGTCGGCGCCGGGTTGCTCGACGAGGACGTGGACGTCCGCGACCCCGTCGGGAAGCAGGTTGCGCAGCGTCTGCGCGAGACGGGCGGCGTCGCCCCGGCGGATGCTGTCGATCCGCACGCAGTGGCCCGCTCCGTGGTCGCGCAACGCGTCGCCCACCCGGCTCGCGATGGCGTCGAGGACCAGGTCGGGCAGGGCGGCGGTAAGCGTGTCGGGCATCAGGCGTCTCCGAGGGGGTGGCGGACGATCTGCACGGAGAAGTCGTCGGACAGGCTGTCGAAGCAGCCGAGCAGCTGCAGCCGCTGGGTGAACGCCTCCCGGTTGGCGGTGGCGGCCTCGCGGGCCTCCGCACCATCGAGGAACGAGGGCGGCCGGTCGATGAGGATCCCGAAGCGGTGCGCGAGCGCGTCGAGGACCTCGCGCAGCGACATCGTCGCGCGGCTGGTCTTCCCGTCGGGCCGCACGAAGACGGCGAGCAGCAGGGCGGTGAGCAGTTCGTCGCCCGGGGCGTAGCGCCACGACCGCCGACTACGGACCGTTCCCCGCAGGAGCCCGTACGGCTTCTCGAGGCCGCCGACCGACCAGAACCACGCCACGGCGTTCCGGACGGCCTTCGCCTGGTTCACGTGCTCCAGGACGTCGAGCAGCTTGTCGAGCTCGGGCTCGTCGGACGCCTGGACCCGCCGGAGGAACTCCAGCTCCGTGTCCGAAGCGTCGCCGGAGCCCTCGGCGTCGGCGATCAGGTCATCGATCCGGCCCTCGGCGTAGGACTCGACACGTCTGTGCTCCCGCAGCATCGCCAGCTGCACCAGGCGCCCCGGGCGCGACAGCGCCTCGCGCCGCTCCTGCTCACCGGGGATCCGCGGCAGCGCCTGCTCGACCACGACCAGCGTCATGCGGTCGCGGAAGGCCAGCCGGACGCGGTCGAGGTCGCGCTCGACACAGCGCCGCGACAGGCGGTCGGACTCCGAGCCGAGGTCTCCGGTGAAGTCGCAGTACAGCTCCAGAGGAGACGCCGGTGCCGGCCCGTCCACCAGATCGGCGGGCGGGCGGCCGTTGCGGAGCAGTTCCCTGGCCGCCGCGTCGGCGCGCAGGCTGAACGTGAACAGGCCCAGCGCCATGAGGGCCGCGAAGCTGGACATCAGGGCAGGGACGGGCAGCCGCTCGCCGTAGGTGCGCAGGTGCGCGAGCAGTATCGCGCCGAGGTCGCCGGACACCCCCGGCAGCGGGCTGTCCGGTGCGACCGCGTCCACCTCCCGGGCGTCACCCATGCCGAAGCCCTCGACGAACCGGAACGCCAGCAGGGCCCCGATGTCGAGCCGGGAGGCGTCCTCCAGGCGCGGCTCCCACGTCGGGCCCGGTCCGATGGCCAGTCCCCGGCCGATGGTGCGCGTGACGAGCGCGCGCAGCTCCGCGGTGGCGTTCGCCGACGACTCCGAGCCGATGGCCCCGAGCAGCAGCCGGTAGACGACGTCGTCGATACCCCGGTGGCGCGTTCGCTCCTTCGGCAGGCCCGCGCGGTACGCCGCCAGCGTCAGGGGTGCGACGGCCAGCATCTGCTCACCGGTCTTCGCCCGGCCGACCGCGCCCATGTCGACCACGCAGGAACGGAGCCACCCGTCGAGCAGCGCCTCGGAGCGCGCGTCGTCGAAACCCGTCACCGTGCCGCTCTCCAGGAGAGCTCGCTTGTAGCCCTCGTAGTCGCGCGCGTCGGTGCGTGACCTACTCGACCGGCCCCCCTTCACACACATCTCGAACAGCTGCGGGAGCACGCGGTCGGTGTCGGTGTCGAGCAGGGAGAACACCGTCAGCGGCCGGTACTGGTAGGTCCGCAGGGGGGTGGGCAGCGTGATCGTCATCGGTGCGCTCCCGCCACGATGTGGCCGGCGTCGGTCGCGGTCGCCGTGACCCAGGAGCCCGCTCCGTCGACGATGCGGACCGTGCGTGCGGGTTGCAGGCGCAGGCGGTCCCCGAAGCCCTGGATCTCCTGCCGGAGGGCGGCCGAGGCGCTGTCCCCCATGACCTCGCCGTCGGCCGAGCGCAGCAGCAGCTCCGCGGTGTCGAGGGTGATCCGCAAGCGCGCTCCCGACGGTGCGTGGTGCAGCTCGAGCCGATCGGGGAAGGACTCGACGTACGGCGCGGCGGTGGTCGCGCTGACGAGCCGGAACTCGGTCGCGGGCAGCTCCTTCACCACGACGATCGACCGCACGGCGGGATCGTCGAAGACCCTGTCACGCAGCGCGAGGTGGCCTTCGTCGCGGTACCCGACGAACGCGAGTACGCGCGACACGCCTAGCAGGATCCGCGACAGCCCCGCGTCCGGGTCCTGCAGCGTGTCGAGGAACAGCTCGAGGTGCCGGTAGCTGCGCACCTCGTGACGCGCGGTCGGCACGCTCCACGAACCGAAGAACAGCGCGCGCTTGAGGTGGGTCATCGTCTCGGTGTCCAGGCTCGCGAGATCCGGCACGAGGTCACGCCGGTCGCGGGCGGCGCGCGCCACCGCCGGTGCCGGCAGCTGCGCGGGATCCAGCTCCGACCACTCCTGGACCAGGTAGTCGCCGCTGCTCGCGTCGAAGGCGAGATCGAACGCCTGGCGCCCGATCCCGGGGTCGAGGCCCTGCTCCACCTCGTCGTGGACGTCGTCGCAGGAGAGGTCGCCGGTGACCAGCCAGCCGAACGCCGAGCGGACGTCGCGCACGGTGGCCCGGCGACGCCTGCGCAGGTGGCTGGTGAGCAGGAGCTCCGAGACCGCCCGACGCGCCTGCCCGGCGCGCAGCAGCTCGGCGTTGCGCCGGATCGGGCAGACCTTCCGCGCCTCGCAGCCCTCGCACACCTCCCAGCGGTGCAGGACGGTGAGGGAGGACAGCACGTTGGCGCCCAGCGCGGGGCCGTTGAGGTCGGGCAGGGCGAGCGCACGGCGCTTGAGGTCCACGAGGACGATCCGGGCGCCGGTCTCCACCTCGCCTCCGAGGCGCTGCCGGTCGAGGGCCGCCGTGATCTCCGGGTACCGGTCGGCGTGGTCGAGGCAGAACTGCGCGATGCGTCCGTCGTTGGCGGCGAGCAGGACCGTCCGCAGCGCGGGGTCATCGCCCTCGCCGGGGTCGAGGGCCTGGCACATCAGGTCGTCGGAGGTCAGCTCCCCGTGCGACTCGGAGGCGTCGTACACCGCTGCGTACGTCCGGCCGTCCAGGCGTCGACGCCAGCCTGCCGCGTCGGCGTGCACCACGACGGCGCCGGCCTTGTCGAGCGCGGCCCCGACCTTGACGAGGAACGAGGTCTTGCCGTCGCCGGGATTGCCCGACAGGACAACGACGTCGAGCCTCCCCGCGAGGATCGCCGGAAGCAGCTCGCTGTCGAGTCGCGTCGCCACGTAGGTGTCGTGCGCGAAGTCGTCGTCGAGACCGCGGTTGCCGGCGTTGCCGATGCCGCTGTGCCGGTACAGCCCCCGCAGGGCGGCGACCGTCGGGTTGACCACGCGGCGCCCGGGCGCCACCACGATGTCACTGACGCGCTGCAGCTCGTCGGCGAAGCTCCGCGCGTCGCCGGGCCGGGCCACCGGATTCGCCTCGACCGCGCGGTACAGGGAGTCCAGCAGGGCCCGGCCGTAGCGCTCGACCTGAGCGGCCGTCGGCGGCACGAGCGTCCGCCGCTCGTCGATGCCGGGCCCGGCGTACGGGAGCCGGCCGAGCATCGCGTGCAGCACCGATGCGGCGGCGCTGTAGATGTCCGCCGACGGCGACCACTGGCGCCGCGACCACACCTCCGGGGCCGTGAAGGGCGGCGAGCCGACGGCCGACTGCGCGGCCTCGGCCCGTGAGGCGAGGCCGAAGTCGATCAGCACGGCGTGCCCGTCGTCGCGGACGATGATGTTGTTCGGGCTGACGTCGCGGTGGTAGATGGAGCGGTCGTGGGCGTCCGCGAGCCCGCGCAGCACGTCGACCGCGATGCGCCGGGCCTGCTCCCGGTCGAGCTCGGGACGCCCGGTCGTCAGCTCGTGCAGGGTCTCCCCCGGCACGTACTCCTGCACCAGCACGCCGGGCTCGGGCAGGGCGAGCCGGTCGTGCATGCGGGCGCAGAAGAAGCTCCGCAGCATGTTGGCGTGGTCGTACTCGGCCTTGACCTGCTCCGGGGCGACGCGGCCGGGACGCAGGTGCTTCACCGTGCGGTGCTCGTCGAGGTTCTCGTCGTAGGCCAGCCACGTCACGGCCCAGGCACCCTCCCCGAGCTGGCGCACCAGGCGGTAGCGCCCACCCAGGAGCGCGCCGGGCGCGATGACCTCCTCGCGTCGCGGCGGCGGCGCGGGCACGGGCCTGCGCGGTGCCGTGGCCTCAGCCGCCTCCGCAGCGGTGTACGCCGCACCCGGCTCCCGCGTCAGGCACCGCACGAGGACGGACCCGACCGTCGGGTACTCGCGGGCCCGCTCGAGCGCCTGCCGGTGGTCGGGCTGGTCGGTGACGTCGCCGTGGAGCCACTGCACGAGGCACAGGGCCAGGCTGTACAGGTCGTCGGCCGGGGTGAACATCTCCAGGGTCGCGCCGGGAGCGCGGAACGCGGCCGAGGGGTGGTCGTCGTCGAGGTCGGGTGCGACGGTCGCCGCCGACGGCAGGTGGGCGCGGCCGAAGTCGCGGAACCGCACGCGGTCGGCGTCGGTCACCTCGACGCTGAGCAGTCGCAGCGCGCGGTGGGTGATGCCGAGCCGGTGGACCTCGGCGAGCGCACGGAATGCGTCGTGGACGACGGCGACACCGATGTCGGGCGTGACGCGTCCGCGGTCGTCCACCGGCGAGCGCCGCGACGCCACGAGCTTGCGCAGGCTGGTGCCGTCGGTGGGCACGACCACGGGCGTGACCACGTACCCGTTCCACTCGAACCAGCCCTGCACCCGCCACGCCCGGTCGACCGAGGCGAGAGCCGCCAGCGCGTCGTGCTCCCGGGTGGCGAGCAGGTGCGCCCGCACGGGGTCCGACGCCGCGGCGACCGGCACGCAGATGAGGTCGACGAGTTCGTTCGCCGGGTTGCGGGTGCGGTAGACCACCGCGTCACCCCGGCTCATCGGCCGGCCCTCGACCCGGTACTGGAAGATCTGCGACGGCGGCTCTCCGGCCGGCCGGGCCCGCAGTCCGAGCAGGTGGTCCATCAGGTTCCGGCGCAGCGGCGCCATCGACTCCGGGCACGTCGCGTCGAGCCGCTGCAGCGCCTGGGCCGCGTCGGCGAGGCGCAGGACGACGTCGTCGCCCAGGTCCTCGGCGCCGTCCAGACGCAGGTGGTCGTGCGAGAGCACGACGTGACCGCGCACGATCCGGTGGCCCCGCGCGAACCGGCTCTCCGCCTCGCGCCACCCCGTCACGCGCTTCTTGATGTTGCCGGCGAGCACCCGGGTCGCGTGCTGCACCTGGCTGTTGGGGCTGTGCCGGCGTTCGCCGTTGACGAACCAGGCGACGTCCCCCGCGACGATGTGCGGGCCCCAGGACTTCTCCTCGCAGACGTACACCGCCCGCGGCCCGACGACGACCAGGTCAAGGTCGACGGTGCCCATGCCGTCCGGGACATCGCGCCCGGCCACGATGTCCCAGGTGTCCGGCAGTTCGTCGCGCAGCCGCCGCGCCGTCTTCTCCTCGCCGGGACCGTGCCAGTCACCGAGAACATGCAGGCGTGCCAAGTCGTCCCCCCGTTCACACCGATGCCACAGCCGAAGCTGCTCAGGCGAACGGGTGACCCCGATCACCTGGCTGCGGTTGCGACTCACCGTATCCGGACGAGTCCGGACCGCTGATGGCGCCATCCGTTGGGGTGACGCCACCCCTCCGGCATCGGCCCGGAAGAATCGGGCGTTACGGATCTCCCCCCGATCACACCTGGAGCAGCGATGAGCTTCCTCGGCGGCATCATCGGCAACGCGTCGCGCATGGACCCTGCTGCGGCGGCGCACGAGTACGGACGGCTGCTCGGTCAGGGCGAGCAGGTGCACGCCGCCTACCTCCTGGTGCGCGACGCGTTCCTGTTCACCGACCGGCGACTGATCCTCGTCGACAAGCAGGGCCTCACCGGCAAGAAGATCGAGTACCACACCGTCCCGTACCGGTCGATCACGCACTTCAGCGTCGAGACCGCCGGCACGTTCGACCTCGACGCGGAGCTCAAGATCTGGCTCTCGGGCAGCGCGGTGCCCATCGCCAAGCAGTTCGGCAAGGGCGTCGACGTCTACGAGGTGCAGGCGCTGCTGAGCCACTACGTGGCGCGCTGATCCGACGGGCCATTCCCACGGTTCCGACGCTGGGCTCAGCGCACCGGAGCCAGGAGCCGGTCGGACGCCCGCCCCGCCTCCGCGCGCACCGCCGCGTCGAAGGCGTCGAACGGGTCGGGCGCGCCCGGACCGCAGACCTCGAGGTGCAGCTGCCCGCAGGTCCGCAGCGCCAGCATCAGCTGGTCGAGCAGCTGGCGCGACGGCCGGCCCGGGTCCAGTACGACGTGCCCGCGCACGTCGCACTCGTCCGGAGCGGGCACGAACCCGCGCGCGACGCGCTTGGCCGACAGGACGAGGCTCAGCACCGCCGCGAGCGGGGACAGTCCGTCGTCCATGCGGGCCAGGACGAGCCGCGGAGCGACCACGTCCCACGGTTGCGCGGCCTCCTCCGTCGCCAGCACGTCGCCGTCGTCGTCGCCACCGATGGCATCCCGCGTGACGTCGACGGCCGCGCGCAGCCAGTGCGCCGCGGCGACGCACGCCGCCGTGGGTTCGACGTCGGTGGTCAGCGGCTGGCCGCCGGTGGGCACCTCGTGCAGCAGGCGGTCGGCCGCGGCGATCTGCACCGGCGACGCGTCGAGACGGCTCATCATGACCGCCTGCCCGGCGCGTCCCGCAAGGTCGCCGAGCAGGGCGCGCTCGATGGCGTCGAACTCGGCCTCCACGTCGGCGACCACGGCCCGGCGCACTCCCGCGCTGCCCGCCTCGCGCAGCGTGCGCCCCACGTCGTGCCCCGCCTCGACCACCCAGTCGGGATCGACCCGCAGCCGCCC
The DNA here is from genome assembly GCF_019263585.2 of Pseudonocardia oceani. Taxonomy (GTDB): domain Bacteria; phylum Actinomycetota; class Actinomycetes; order Mycobacteriales; family Pseudonocardiaceae; genus Pseudonocardia; species Pseudonocardia oceani. Next base: position 4,848,773 of record NZ_JADQDF010000001.1, on the reverse strand, counting down.
CGCCCGCACCACGTTCGGGTCGACGATCGCGCGGAGCGCCGGCGACACCGGCACCGGACCGGCGATGTCGGACTCCTCATAGCTCAGCCACGCCGTGGTGGAGAGCTGGGTCAGCCCGTGGGCGAGCCGCCGGCCCACCGCGACCGGGGTCCGCGCATGGAGGCGGGCGACGGAGTGCGCCGCCGACCCCACTCCGGCACCCCAGACGGCGAGCAGGTGGGTGGTGGACGAGTCGTAGGCGTAGGTCGTCATGGCGGGAGGATGCCGGGCCGGACACCGACCCCGTGGCCGTTCGGGAGAACTGGTGCCGGCGTGATCGGCCCGGCCCGTAGCCTGACCGCCGTGCAGCTGACGAAGGGCGCCAACACCGCGCTCCCGCCGACCCGATCGGTCACCGTCACCTGCACCTGGACCCCCCGCCCCGAGCTCGAGGCCGACCTCTCCGCGCTCCTCCTGGTCGACGGGAAGGTCCGCGGCGACGCCGACTTCGTCTTCTACAACCAGCCCGCCTCCGCCGACCGCCGCGTCGTCCACGCCGGGAAGCGGGCGGGGGCGCAGGTGACCGACCGGGTCGCCGTCGAGCTCGACGGCGTCGACCCCGCCGTGCAGACCCTCGCCTTCGCCGTCGGCCTCGACGCCGCTCCCGGGCGGACGCTCGCCGACCTCGCCCCGTTCCGCGTCGCCGTGACGGGCGACGGCGGCGCGGAGCTGGCGTCGTTCGTCATGGACGGGCTGGCCGCCGAGACCGCGGCCGTCGCGGTCGAGCTCTACCGCCGCGACGCGCGGTGGAAGGTGCGCGCGGTCGGGCAGGGCTACCACGACGGCCTCGCCGGGCTGGCCCGCGACTTCGGCGTCGACATCGACGACGAGCCGCCGCCCCCGCCCCAGGGCGTCGACTGGCGCCGCCCGCCCGTCCCCGCCGGCTACGAGCTGTAGGAGCACCGTGGGCTTCTGGCTGCACAAGAGCATCAAGGTCCTCCCCGGGGTGCACGTGACGCTGAGCAACGGCGGCGTCAGCTACTCGGTCGGCTCGCGCAACGCGCGCCTCACCCGGCACCCGGGTGGGCGGATCAGCAGCACGGTCGGGCTGGCGCGCATGGGGCTGGTCCACTCGACGACGCTGCGCGAGGCGCGCGCCAACCGGCCCGCGCCGCCGGATCCGTCCCCGCCGCCGCCGCCCGCGCCGTCCCCGGTGCCGAGCCCGCCCTGGCCCGCCGATCCCCCGGCCCCGGTCCTCCCGCCCTGGGAGCGCGACCTCCTCGACGCCCTGCGCACCGGTCGCTACGCCGACGTCGCGCGCACCCACGGCCGCGCCGATCCCGTGCTGCGCCTGCTCGCCGCCGCCCTCGACGGCCTCGACGAGCGCGACCCGCAGCGCGCCCGGGAGCTGCTGGCGTGGGTCGTCTCCGAGGGCACCTCGGCGCTGCGGACGCACCCGTTCACCGTGCGCCACCTCGCCGACCGCACCTGGCCGGTCGAGATCGCCCGCGGCGCCGTCGCCCACCTCGGGATCACCACCGACGTCGTCCTGCTCGCCGTCGCCGAGCTGCACCAGGCGGCTGGCGACCTGGACACCGCGATCTGGACGGTCGAGCAGGCCGAGCCGACCGTCCCCGCTGCCCTTTCGCTCACCGAGCTCTACAGCGAAGCGGGCCGCCACGCCGAGGTGATCGAGACGACCGGCGCCACCACCAACCTCGACGACGCCTCCGCCCTGCTGCTCGTGTTCCGCGGCCGCGCGTTCGGCGAGCTGGGCTACCCCGACGACGCGCGCGAGGCGCTGGACGCCGCGCTGCGGGTGCCCGGCCGGGCGTCGTCGGTGCGGCACCGGGCGCTGCTGGAGCGCGCGCAGGTCGGCCTGGCCCACGGCGACCGCGACGGCGCCCGCCGCGACCTGGGGCAGGTCCGCGCCGAGGACCCGACCCACCCCGGCCTCGCGCAGGTGGAGCTGTGGTGAGCGAGGCCTGGACCGCGCAGGAGTGCGCCGACGCGTGGGGCGTCAAGCTCGCGACCTGGTACGGCTACGTCTCCCGCGGCCAGGCGCCCGCCCCGCTGGTCGACGGGCGGACCTGGGACGCCGACGCCGTCCGCACCTTCCCCCGCCCCGGCGCCGGCCGCTCCCGCGCCGGGGCCACGCCCCGCGCGGAGGAGCTTCTGGCGGAGATGGCCGAGGTCGCCGCGGGGATCGAGGAGCTGCGCACCCGCCAGCGCGAGCTGCTGGCCACCGGGAAGCGGGAGGGGCTGGAGGTGCTGGCGATGGCCCGCGCCCTGGGCATCTCCCGCCAGACCGCCGCGAACTGGCTGCGCGACGCCTGACGAGCGCTCGGTCCCACCAGAACCGCCACCAGCCCCGACCGGCGAGCGTCGCGGCGTAGTCCCGGAGTGCCCGCGGGTCCTCACCGTCGACATCGGGGGCAGAACGCACGACGTGCTCGGCGGCCACCGAGCGGCACTCCTTCGGTGGGCGCGGCGGCGCAGCCATCGACAGCCGGAGCGCCTTGAAGTCGATCTGCACCGGCAACGCCCCGAACCGCTCCTCCCAGCTGCCCAGCACCGCCGAGAGACCGGCCACGTCGTCGTGCCGGTTGCGGGTGCCCCGCCAGCGCAGCACCGCCACGGCATCGGCCGGCCGGACCCCCGGGACGAGCGCCAGGTGCGACCCCCGGGATGCGATCTCGGACCCGGCCGCCACCGCGATCGGATCGTCGTCGGGCTCGATTCCCGGCGCCGGTCCGGGCCTCGAACGTTCGTCAGCTCCCAGGACCTGTACCGCGCGCACCTCGATGGGCCGGCCACCGCGCTGAGACCCGCAGGGTTGAGATGTCTGCGATGCCGAGCAGTGGTCGATCAGGTCGAGCGAGGCTCCGGCAGCAGCGGACTGCGCGACCCTGACCAGCTGACGACCAGTTCATCACGGGCTCGGCTGCTCGCGACGTAGAACAGTGAGCGCTCCCTGCCCAGCGCGGCGGGTCGCTCCGGCTCAGGGAGCTCGTCGACCAGCCAGCTCAGCGGCACCACGCCCGCCTCCGCTCCGATGATCGCGACGCAGGAGAACTCGGTGCCCTTCGCGCGGTGCATCGACGCGATCTTCACCGAGCCCGGGTTGCCCGGGCCGTCGCGAGTGAGCAGCTCCACCGGGATCCCGGCTTCCTGGAGCGCCTGCCGAGCCCGTCCCTGTTCGGGTTCGCGTCGGGAGAGCACCGCGATGGCCGCTGGTTCGACCGGCCGGGCGAGCCACTCACGCACCGTCTCCACCAGAGACGCCATCTCCTCGGTCGGAGACCGGAAACCTCGCAGAGCGGGGACGGGCCCGGTGAACGTGGAGTGGTACCCGGCCACGCTCTCCTGCTCGCCGTCGAGGTCCTGCACCGGGGCATCACCGATGACCCCGAGCGCGAACGCCAGGTTCTGCCGGGATGTGCGGTAGTTCAGCGTCAGACGGCGGGACCGGCCACGGGTCTCGATGCCGAACCGGGACAGCACGGTGCGCTCACCGTAGATGCGCTGGTGGCCGTCCTCGCAGAGGAACAGATCGTCGGGGCCGGGGGGAACCAGTCCGCGCAGCACCCGCCAGTGGCCGGCGTGCAGGTCCTGCGCCTCGTCGACGACGACGTGGTCGTAGGCAGGCGCACGGACACGGAGCGCAGGATCGGCGAGGATGTCGGCGGCCCGGGCCGCGAGCAGCTCGAACGTGGTTCGACCCTGCATCGATGTGGCCCGTTCGAACGATTCGACGGCGTTCCAGACCGCCGCGCGCTGCACCCGGTTCAGCCGGACACCTCGGCCGGGCCGCTTGACGGCCAGGTACGCCGCTCTGTTCCGTCGAGGCAGCGCGAGCACGACCGATCGGAACTCCCCCGCGAGGAAACCCGGCGTCAGCTCAGGGGCTCCTGCCGCTCGGATCGCCTCCTCCCACAGGGTCTCCTGCTCGCGGTCGCCGAGCAGCTGGCCGGGCGCTCCGTCGACGGCCGTCACGATCGCGCGAACCACCTGATCGACACCGCGGACGTCCACCCGGGCCAGCTGTTCGGTCGTGACGAGCCCGCGAACGTCCACGTCGAGATTCGCGGCCAGGTTGCGGGTGAACGTGCAGAGCAGCACCCGAGCACCCGCGCGGCGCGCGAGATGAGCCACGCGATGCAGCGCCACGACGGTCTTGCCCGTACCGGCGCCCCCGGCGAGCCGGAACGGGCCGTTGTACGACGGTCGGTACGCCACCGCTCGCTGCTGTGGATGGAGATACGTCCGCCAGGCGGCGAAGTCACCCTCCATCATGCGGCGCAGTTCGTCGTCGCTGTCGAGGTAGACGAACTGCATCCTGCTGGTGGGCCGGTCGACAGCGGCCAGCGGGTCGTCCCCCGCGGGCCCCTGGTCCAGCTCGTAGGTGCTGCGCACCTCCTCGATCGAGGTGCCGGTGGCCAGCTCGAGCAGTGCCCGCTGCTGCCACTCGGGCAGATCGGCAGCGAGATCGAGCACGTCCTCCTCACTGGTCAACCGGATCGCCTCGGAGGCCACACCCGCGTCGATGCCGAGACCGGCGAGCTCCTCAGCGGTGAAGGGGAGCACCTGCGGAAGGTCCTCGGCGACCGGTCGGGCCCGGAACTCCTCGACGGTGCGCCGCACCGCCTCCGTCCGCAGCACCTCCATCGCGCCGTTGGCCGGGTTCACCTCCAGCGTGAGGGTCTCGGCGTACGCGTAGGCCTCGTCGTGCGGTGTGATCGCGGCGAGCAGCCACATCGGCTCGCGCTCGTCCCCGACAGCGAAGACGACTGCACGGTGGTTGAGGTCGACCCTCGCAGTCCGTACCCGACGGTCGGCGGCATTGCGCGGCAGCTTCAGATCGAGACCGGTGAGGTCGGCGTCACGGCTGAGCTTGGTGAGGAAGTCCCAGGCCCGCGTTTTGAGCGATCCGTCGACGTCGACGGCGCGGTGGAACTCCTTGGACATGATGACGCCCATCAGCGGCCTCCAGCCGAGGTGAGGACCGCGCGTACCGCCGCGGCATCGGGGGGGACGATGGTCCAGCCATGGTCATCCAGCCAGGCGTCGCGGGTGCCGTCCGGTCCGGCGACCACGGCGATCCGGGCATCCGGCCAGGCCAGGTCGATCTGGTACTCACCGTCGTCGACCTCGAACCCCGCCTCGGGCAGCGGCACTCCCACGCCGGCCAACGTACGAACCAGCGCAGCGATCACCTCCTCGGAGACGTCGACGACCTGCTGCCAGGAGAACGGCAGGACGGCGAGACCAGAGCCCCCCTGCGGCGTGGTGCCCGCGGTGTGGGCGTGGAACCGGCCCGGGGCCACGAACTGCAGTGCGTCGCTCAGCGCGAGCCAGTCCTTCCAGGCCTCCACCTGACCCGAAGTGCCGACGCGCTCGTCCCGGTCGTCGATCCCGAGCCAGACGCGGGCGTCGTCCAGCGACCGCAGGTCGACCCCCACGACGGCGCCGCGCGTGCTCCGCCGGACGGCAACGGTCCGGTCCCCCGGGCCGGGAGCGGGCTCACCCGTGAGCTCGGACCGGAGGAGCCGCCCGACGTCGTCCACCTTCCGACGCCGGCCCCCACGGGCGAGGGTCAGTGCCAGGGCGTGCGCCGGGCTCTCCCACGCCGCGCGTTCCGGCCGCAGCACGAACGCGGTGAGCATCGAGATCGGGTCGACGAGCAGCGACTCGGGCGCCACGCTCCCCGGCGCGGCCCGGCTCCGGGCCGCCTGCCCGTAGGTGGCCCGGAGCGCCTCGTCGCACCACGCCGGCGGGGCCGGCGGGGCCCCGTCGAGGACGGCCGCGAACGCGTCGAGGTCGTCGTGCGTGACCGCCCACACGAGGAGGTCCTGGTCGCGCAGGCCTGCGCGCTTGGTCGCGTCGTCGGCGAGGCGGTTGGTCTGCGGGCTGCTGTGCCAGCGGACGCTGTCGCAGAACACGGCGATCCGCGGTACCTCGGTGTCGGCGCTGGTCAGCAGGAAATCGGGCTGCACCTCGCCGAGCCGGACCTGTGGTGCGAGCTGCCACACGGCGCTGCCGTGGGCCTGGGGGAACTGCACCGTGGCCCGGTCGCCGTGGGTGGTGGCCTGGGTGGTGACGGCCGCACCGCGGGTTCTGGCCCAGCGCAGCAGCAACGCACGGAAGCGCTTCTCGATGGGCGTGTCGTGGGAGCCGACGACGATGCGGCGGATGGTGTCGATCGGCCGCGGTTCCCACTGACCGAGGATCTTCTCCAGCAGGTCCACGGCCGCGTCGCGTCGCGCCTCCGGCGCCAGGTGCGGTGCGACGTGGGGCAGCAGGCACCGGTGGCACGCGGTGACGGCTTCCGAGCGGCACGGGCAGGCCTGCAGCACCCGGAGCGCGGCGGCCAGCAGGTCACGCACCCGGTCGGGGTCGCTGAACCGGCCGAGGTATCCGGTGCCGCCGGGCACCAGGTCGTGCAGCACCATCACCCACCGCTCGCTGCTGCCGGGTACCGGGTCGGCGGCTTCCACGACGTCGAGGTGGTCGGGGTCCCCGCCCAGGACTTCACGCAGACCGAGCAGCAGTGCGGCGCGCAACGAGGTGCGGACCGTGCGGTCGGCCACGACGATCGGCGGGACGAGCAGCCGTACGGCCTGCGTGCGCAGCCGGTGGGTGAGCGCCACGGAGGCCCACCCCGTCTTGGACGGCTCGCGGCGCTGACGGCACCAGCCGCGGTGCCGGGCGTCCGAGCGGTCGCGCACCCCGCGTTGGGCCGCGGGCACCACCCCGCAGTGGGTGCAGGCGTCGAACAGCGGCGCGGCGACCTCCTGGCCGCCGATCGTCCGGGTCGGGCCACCGCGATCGGAGGGGCCGACGTTGATCCAACCGATGTCCGCGGAGCGGAGGACCTCCGCGCCGAAGGGGTAGTCGGCCAGCTCCCAGGCCGCGGTGATGTCGTCGGGGTCGGCATCCACGGTGGTGACGACCGTGAAGCGGGTGCGCCGTCGGTCCTCCGTGTCGTCGTCGCGCATGGCCAGCTCACGCGATGCGTACGCCGACGCCCGACGGAAGGGCAGGGTGGTCAGCACCTGACCCGCGTCGGCCGCGCCGAGCGCTCCGCACCGGGGGCACCCGGACGCCGATCCGCCGGGACCGGACCAGCCGCAGGCGGGGCAGAAGCGACGCACGACGGTGGCCGGGTTGCGGCTGGTGCCCAGGTCGATCCCGTCGATCTCGACCGACGTCCCCCGCACGTAGAACGTGGCACCGGGTGCGAGTTCGGACAACGCGGTGCGGCTGCCGCGGACGTACTGCTCGTCGCTGGACTCGTGCGCCCCGGACTCCTCGTCGGTCCACCACAAGCCGACGTCGAGACGGGTGGTGTCGTCGAGCAGCGCGTAGTTGGGCAGCAGACCGGCCGCCTCCAGCGCGGAGATCCAGTAGGTGCGATCGCGCTGGGCCCGTGTGCTCCGCACGGCGCCGAGCTCACCGAACAGGCGGCGCAGATCGCGCTCACCCGCCTCGTCGAGCGAGGGCAGGGCCCGCATGCGCGCGATCTCGGCGTCGACCGCCTTGCGCCGGTCGTCGAGCTCGGCACCCTCGGCCACCCACGCGGTGACGGCCGCTTCGACGTCACGTTCGAACCCGGGGACCCCCTCGGCGCCGACACCGGCCCACACACCCAGCTCGGCGGCGGTGTCCTTCGTGACGGCATCACCGAAACCGCGCAGGAAGCTCTCAACATAGGGCTCGGCGTTCGCCCGCGCGTCGGCGACGATCCGCCCGAGCCACGACGTGGACGTCAAACCACCGGCGAACACGTCCTTGGCCAGCCGGGTCCGGCCCGGATGCGGCGAGCGGGCGTGCCTGTCGAACAACGACGCGAGGTACTGGCGGCGCAGGATCTCGGTGGCGTCGAGGTAGCAGGCCGGCGGCACCACATCACCGGCGATCATCGTGAGCGGGTCGGTCAGCCGCTGCAGCTCCAGCGGGCGGGCCGGCAGCAGCGACACCACCAGCGCGTTGCCCGTGAGGCGGCCCGCCCGTCCGACGCGCTGCAGGTAGGACGCCGTCGACCGCGGCAACGAGGTGAGCGCCACCGTCGACAGGTCGCCGATGTCGATGCCGAGCTCCAGGGTGGGCGTACAGGTCAGCACGTTGGGGGCGTCGGCCCCCTTCGCGGACTTGAAGGTCTCCTCGAGCGCGACCCGTTCCGCCGCAGGCAACAACGAGGTGTGCTCGCGGGCGACGATGCGGCGGACCTCACCGCCGCGGTACAGCTCCCGGTAGTAGTCGTGACCGGACCGCTCGATGCCGTACACCCCCGGGCAGCGGTCGCGCTGGCACGGTCCGCCGTCGAGCTCGTCGAGCACGAGCTCCGGGCCGGGGAACCGGGTCGCGCACACCGTGCAGCGCAACGTCGGTGGTGCACCGGAGGTGCGGGCGAGCAGAACCCGGCCGGCCGGGATCTGCCAGACGGGATCGCGGGCCCCGGACAGCCGGACCAGTGCACCGTCGGCGACCAGCGCGTCGAAGAGGGCGAGCACGTAGCGCGAGGCATCGGCCGCCGGGACGCCGAGTGCGCGAGCCGTCCAGGTCGAGTACCAGCTCCGCGACCCGACGACGAGGTCCAGGTTCTCGGTGTGCCGGGCCGCGGTGGGGAAGCGCGGCGCGGGCCGCCCGGTCTGCCCCGGTCGTGGCGCCGGGAACGCCGGCATGCCCTCGCGACGCGGGCGACCGCCCCAGATCCTGTGCCGGTCGTCCGTCTCCGCGAACCGGGTGAGCCACTCGTGCGCGATGCCGCCCTGGACGCGGACGCGTTCGAGGACACCACGGGCCCAAGCGACGGTCCGCTGCGGCCCGGCCCCGTCGAGCGTCGGCTGCAGATCGTGGCGAGCCACGGCGGTCAGCGCCGCGTCGACGACGGCGGCCAGGTCCTCGACGTGCACGTGCGCGGTGACCGCGCCGGTCAGCTCGCTCGTGCGTCCGGTGCGCGAGGACAGCCCGAACTCGAGCGTTGCGGAGAAGGCCATCCGTCGGGCCACGAAGTCGGTGATGTAGCGCTCGTGCTTCCCGTCGTCGGCCCAGAACGCCCGGAACACCTCGTGCTCGCGCAGGTCCGGCGGCAGTACCGCGTAGCGCTCGGCAGGAGTACGGGCCCCCGCGGTGACCGCTGCGCCGAGCGTGTCGAGCGAGCAGCCGCGGTGCCCGATCGCCCGGTGCAGCAGTGCGCGCAGGTTCAGCGCGTAGGCCCGGCTCTCGACGAATGCGGCCCGGTGCGACGCGTCCTGCACGCTGTCGGTGAACACCAGCGTCTTCTTCTCGCCTGCGGCGATATCCGGGCTGCCGAACAACTGGCCCAGCGTGGCCGATGCGAGGGTCGCCACGCGCGAGCCCAGGAAGCGGATGCCGTCGGGGCGGCCGCAGGACGGGCACTGGCCGTCGCGGGCCGCCTGGGCGTCCGGGGTGACGAGAACCGGCACCTCGCTGCCGTGCCGGCTGGTCGGGGTGGGCACCACGTCCGCGCTGTCCGGGTCGACCCACACCACATCGGTGGAGCCCTCCCCCGCCTCGCCCGGCGCGTAGATCCACGCCCGCGAGGAGCCGGGGTCGACCACCGACTTGCCCCACACCGCGACGGCTCCCGTGTCGTGGCCACCGCCGGCGGTGACCACGACGCCCCAGCCCGAACGGCCGCAGTGCCGGCAGAACACCGACGGCAGGTGCCTGGTCCCGTCCTCCGGCTCGGCCCCCTCGTGCCAGCGGAACTGCGGCACCCCGCCGAGTCGCCGCAGCAGCCTGCTGACCTCCCGGATCCACAGCTGCACGTCGACGCCGAGCAGTGGCCGGTCCCCGTCGCGCGCCTGGGAGAGCAGGGCGAGGAACAGTGCCACGGCGTGCCGCCCCGCCTCCGCCCGCGGCCCGGAGGTGGCTCCCCAGCTGGGTTCGAGGTCGGCCGCCAGCTCACCGAGCGGACGGGGCGTGGCGGTGAGCCCGAGCAGGGTGCGGGTGAGCGGGTGGGCCCGCAGCAGCTCACCCGCGCGTTGTGGGTTCGCCGCGGGTGCCCCGAGGAACAGCCGGCGCCCCACGGCGAGCTGCTCGGCGTGCGACGAACACTCCCGCAGGGCGGAGGTGACCTCGTCGAGCAGCGGGACCGGCCCGTACGTGTCCGTCCCGACCCATTCGTCGACGGTGAGCCGGTCCTCCCCCACCAGAGCGTCCTCGTCGAACGGGAGACCGAACACCGTCTCGGCGAACCGTCGCAGTGCGGGCGCACCGTCGGCTCCCCCGCCGAGCGTGGCCGAGGTCGCCACGGGGGTGATCGCCCCGAGCGGCCGGTCGTCGGTGGTGACCCCGAGCGCCGCGCCGAGCCGCCGCAGCAGCATCGCCACATCGGTGCCCTGCGCGCCGTCGTAGGTGTGGAACTCGTCGAGCACGAGGTAGCGCAGCGACTCCTCCGCGCCGGCGAACAGCGGCACGTCCTCGCTGCGCAGCAGCAGCATGTCGAGCATCTTGTAGTTGGTGAGCAGGATGTCCGGGGGATCGGCCCGCATGGCGTACCGGTCGCCGATCACTGCGGTGTCGGTCATCTGCTCGCCACCGGTGGAGTCGCCGGTGTAGAGGCCGACCCGGACGCCCGACAGCTCCCGGTGCACCATCCCCGCGATGCGCCGTGCCTGGTCGTTGGCCAGCGCATTCATCGGGTAGAGCACGATCGCCTTGATCCCGCGCTGCCCGCGGTTGCGGCGGCAGTGGTCGAGCAGCGGCACGAGGAAGCTCTCGGTCTTGCCCGACCCGGTGCCGGTCGTGACGAGTGTCGGCAGCGGTTGCCGGTCGCGCGACGCCAGCCGCATCCACGCCTGCGCCTGGTGGCGATGCGGTCGGAAGCCGGCGGGTGACCAGTCGAGATACCCGCGCCACGACTCGTCGGCGGGGCGGAACGGCAGCCGCAGCCGGACGTAGGGGCCGCGGAACACGCCGTTCTCCGGGTCGGCGACGAAGCGCTCCAGCTCGGCGCGCACGTCGTCGTCGCCCAGGGCGAAGGTGGTGCCGAGGAAGCTGGTCAGCGACGCGCGGAGGTCCTCCGCGACCAGTGACGGCAGCACAGGCAGACCCTCCCCCGGGTAGGCGACTCACCGTAGTGGGTCGGCCCCACACCAGTCCTCGGGACACCCGGTCGTGGCGCTCCTGTCCGCGGTCGTGCTCGCCGTGCAGCTCGCCGGGCGCAGCTTGCACGATGTGGTGCGGGAGGCGGCGCAGGCCGGGGTCCCGGACGCGACCGCGTTCCACACGACCCTCGACTCCGCACTGGCGGACGGCGCCATGCGGATCGTGCTGGTGTTGGACCGGGCGCCGCAGGACCTGATCCGGCTGGTCGGGTACCTGGAGGCCGTCACGCACGGCCTGGTGATCGACCTGATCACGGTCGCGTCCTACGAGCTGGGCGGGGGGCGGTTCGTCGTGCCGCAGCGGGTGGAGCCGGAACGGATCGTGCGGGAGGCGATCGAGCCGGGCGGGACGCCGGCTCCCGCCACGCGGAGCGGGGAGCTGGTCGACGGGCACGAACTGTTCCTGGAGCGGATCGCCACCGCGCCGGCCCGGCACCGCCCCGTCCTCGACCTGTTCGCCGCCTGGGCGGTGCGGTTGTCGGACGCGCGGCTCGCGGACATCCGGACCTTCTTCGGCAAGAACGGCGACGCCGTGCTCCTGCCCCGTCTGCGGCCGGGCCAGGGCGGGTTGGTGTCGCTGTACGTGCGCGCCGACGGCCGACCGGCGCTGCAGTGGTGGCGGTCGGTGTTCGAGAAGCACGCCCCGGGCAGCATCAGTGCTGTGGGCGCGGCCGGTGGGACCGAGATCGGACGAGGGACGCTCGCCCCCGTCGTCGACCAGGCGCTGCTCGATGAGGTGTTCGCCGCCTACGTCGAAGCCGCCGGGTGACCGCCGCATCGGCTCTGGTGCCGCCCCATGGCTTCGGGACTCCCGGGGCGTGGATCCCGCTGTACGACGGTGAGGTGACGTGGGCGGGCCGGCCCGCGCCCGGCCGTGTGCAGCTGCGCTCGCTCCGCGACCCGATGTGCGCTGGACCTCCGAGCCGGAGTATCCGTCCGGCTCGGACGTCAGTGACGTCGAGCTGCACCTGGAGCACGAGTCCGGGCGGTACGGGTGGCCGCGCGGCGCGGCGGGAGCGCCGACGGTCGGATCCACCACGCCGACGTCGGTCCCGCGGACGCCGCGCTAAATCACATGCTGGTGCACTGGCTGAACGTGCCGGCGTTCCGCAGCCCGCACCGGATCGACGACGGGGCGGCCGAGTACTCGGGCCGGTGGACCGCCGACCTGGGCGCCTGGGCGGTGGTCCTCGACCGTGGCGTCGACCACCGGGAGGTGTACCGGGAGATCACGGCGGCGGGCTCGATCGCGGTGACCCACGTGATGGAGATCCGCAGGCGTGACGGGCTCACCTTCACACCACGCGACGTCGATCCCGTCCTCGACGCCCTGCACCTCGGAATGTCGTTCGCGCTCGGACGCTGGGTCGCGCCGGTCCTTCCGGTCGGATTCGACCGGAACGGTGCCCGGGTCTGGGAACAGTGGGCCGCCCGGCGGTGCGATCCGGGTGCGCCGGGCGCTCCTCGATGGTGGTTCCACCAGCACGAGTGGGAGCCGGCCGAACTCCTGGATCTGCTGGTGATCCGGGTCGACGAGCCCGAACTGCGCTTCACCGCCCGTTTCCTGATGGCCGGTGCGGTGCTGTCGGCCGCCGGCGGGTTCTGCGAGCAGCGGATCATGACGGCGGTCGCGGCTCTGGAACATCTCACCTGGACGACTCTCGTGAAGCGCGGCTCGATATCGAAGTCGGCGTACGAGAAACTCGAACCCACCTCCGAACGACTCGCTCGCCTGCTCGACGCCGCGTCGATCGACGGCACGCTGGACTCCTCGGCCTGTCCGAACCTCGCTGCTTTCGCGCACGAGCAGCCCGCCGGCGAGCGCTCCGGCCCCAGGATCCTGCACAAGGTGCGGAACATGATCGTGCACCCGACGTCGGACGGGCACGCACTCTACGAGCGCTTCGACGGGCTCGTCACCGAGGCCTGGCTGCTCGCGCACCATTACCTCGTCCTGCTCGTGCTGCACGACCTGGGCTACCGCGGCAGCGTGCAGAAGATCCTCCGACCGGGAGGCTGGGAAGGTGACGTCGAGGCCGTGCCCTGGGTGAGCTGACGCCACTGACCGCTCGTCGCAGCGCCGATCCTCTTGCCGCTGAACAGCAGAAATCGTCGGTGGTCGAACGTATGATCGAGCAATGCAGGCAGTGGTGGACCTCCCCGACGACTTGGCGGCGGTGCCGCCCGGTCCGGAGCTGGCCGCCGTTCTCGGCGCCGTGGGGCTGTCGTCCGTGCCGAACGACCGGATGCTCGAGGTCCTCACCGCCCAGCACCGCCAGTTGTGCCACGACCAGGCCCGGATGGCGGCCACGCTCGCCGAGCTGGGCCGCTGCGCGGGCGGCGCGCAGCCCGGCCAGGTCTCCCGGCTCGGCGCGACCGACCGCTACGCCCCGGACGAGACCCGCGCCGCCCTGCGCTGGACCCGCACCGCCGCCGAGTTCGAGCACGACCTCGCCGACGCCGTCGTGCACGCCATGCCCGCGCTGTTCGCCGCCTGGCTCGACGGTGCGCTCGACCGCCCCCGCGTCCTGGTCTTCCACCGCTACCTCACCGGCCTCGCAGCCGAGCAGGTCGCCGCGATCTGCCGCACCGCCGTACCCCGGGCACCGAGGCTCACCACCGGGCAACTCGCGGTGCTGTTGCGCCGCATGGTCCTGGCCGTCGATCCCGCCGCGGCCGAGCGCTGGTACCGCAAGGGCGTGCGCGAACGCAACGTCGTCGCCGTGATGGACCCCGACGGCACCGTCACCCTGAGCGGCAACGGGCTGCCGGCCGACGAGGCCGAGGCCGCCTGCGGGCGGCTGCAGGACCTCGCCGACGCCGCCAAGCGGGCCGGACACCCCGGACTGATCGGCCAGATCCGGTGCGACCTGTACCTCGGCATGCTCGACGGCCGGTTCCACGGCATGGGCGCCGATCGGCTCATCGCCACCCTGATCGCGCAGTACTGCCCCGACGGCCCCGGCACCGCCGCGGTGGCACGGACCGCCGCAGCACAGACGGCCAACGGCGCCCCGTCCACCGATCCGTCCCTGGCGGACTTCGCCGTTGTCCCGGCGGCCCCGAGCGGCATCACGACACCGGAACCGGGCACGAGGCTCATCCCCACCGGACCGGCGCCTGCCGGGTCGCCGACTGCCGCATCGGCGACGACCCGTCCCGGCGAAGCCGCCGCGGCCAGGCCCACCGGTGCACCGGCCGGCATCGAGATCCGGGTGTCGCTGTCCACGCTTCTGGGGCGCGACGAGCACCCCGGCGAGATCCCCGGCCTCGGCCTGCTCACCGCCGCCGCCACCCGCGCCCGGGTCGCGCAGCAGCGCCGGGCGCAGTGGCGCTTCGCCGTCACCGACACCGCGGGCCGGCTGCTGTCGGAGGGCGTCACCCGCCGCCGCCCCGGGTCCGTCGGCGGGCACTCGGTCCGCCGCGACGGACCGGCCGGCGGCATCGTGGAGATCCACGTCCCGGCCTCGCTGCTCCACCGGCTGCTGGGCGACGGGGCCGGCGAGTGGGCCGGGGTCGTCGCCGACATCGCCGCCCGGCACGCCCGCCGCGACGACCACCTCGCCGACCTCGACGCCCACCCCGCCCGCCGCTTCCCCACCGCCGCGTTGCGCCGCCACACCGAGATCCGCGACCGCACCTGCGTCTTCCCCGGCTGCCGCCGCCGCGCCCACGCCAGCCAGTCCGACCACACCCGCGACCACGCCCGCGGGGGCGCCACCGTCGCCGCCAACACCGGCCCGGCGTGCGCACACGACCACGACGTCAAGCACGGCGGCGGCTGGCGGCTCGACCAGCCCGAGCCCGGCGTGTTCGTCTGGCGCAGCCCGCTGGGCGGGGAGTACCGCACCGGCGGCGGGTTCCTGCTCCCCGGGCTACCCGAGCCCCACCCGGTCGACCTCGGGCCCGGGTTCGACCAGCCCACCCGCCGCGTCGAGGGCCCGATCCTGCAACCCCGCCGCCGGGTCGAGCCATCCCGCCCGCCACCAGCGCCCCGCCCCGAACTCCCCGACGACCCGCCGTTCTGAGATCGGCGCGGTGGTGCCCCTTACCCGGCCGGAGTCCCTGCGTGCCCATCCGACTCTGCCTCATCCGACTCGGGGACCCCGAGCAGCACACGAAGCCGTCGCTCCAGCCGATCACGCCGGGCCACACAGAACTCCAGGAAGCCGTCGAACGACTCCGGCAGCAGGTCGAGGTCGTTCTGCACCACGTACTGCTCACGAGCTGCAGCGGAGTGGAACGCATCGGAGCCCAACCACTCCCACGGCCAGGAGTCCTTCTTCGCGATGTTCACCGGTCCGCGCAGCAGTTGGAGGTTGGCCAGACCGTTGACAGCCACGCCGTAGTCCACCCGCTTCTCCTCCGGCACGCCATGGCGTCGGAGCTGGGATGCCGAGAACCGGGCCCGCGGGAACACGTGGTCCTCATGGAACTGTTCCGACAGATCCAGGCCCGGGTAGAGCAGGGCGAGGACCGCGAAGGTCCGGGGAGAGTTGTACTGCAGCTGGGTCAGCTCACCGATCTCGGCCGGCGAGAAGCTCAACGACTTGCCGATCGGCGCCATTGCGGCCTCCAGGGCGTCGGTGGGCCAGCCCGCCGACGCCGGGGCCGAGCGGATGGCCTCCCGCTGCCGGGTGAGCACCCCGTCCAGCCCGCTACCCCAGATCCCCCGCTTGACCAGGCTGCGCAGCACCCAGGTCCGGATCGCGGCCCGGTCGGCGGAGTGGGAGCCACCCGTCAGGTAGGTCTCCGTGGCACCACGCCGGTAGAGGTAGTAGGCCAACGGGATGATCACGCTGTTCGCGGTGAGGGTGCGGGCCGTGAACCCGAAGTTCGCGAGCAGCCGGGCCGCCAGCAACATCGCGTTGCGCACCCCGCTCCACTGCTTCTCCAGCTCGGCCATGTTGGCGCTGGTGAAGTTGGCGACGTTGAACCGGACGTCGGGCACGTCGATCAGCACGAGTGCGGTCTTGAGCACGTTGTCGCGGCTGAAGCTCATCTCGCGGGCGCTCCCGTTGAGATCGTCGACGAGGTTGCGCACCTCCTGCCGGGCGTCGAGCTCGGCCCACTGGTTGGTCGCCATCGACAGCAGCAGGTCGGAGTACGACAGCTGGGTGCCGCCGCTGTTCACGCGTACGAAGATGTCCAGGACGGTGTTCGGGTCCTGCCCGTCCTCCTGGTATGCGTTCATCGCCTCCCGCTCGCACACCGCGTGGTAGAGCGCGTGCAGGCGCTCGTAGGCGCGTTCGTGATCGATCAGTCCGTTCTGGCGGAGCCAACCGACCATCGCGGGCCCGCTGTTGGCCAGTTTCAGGATCTGCGAGACGAGGTACCAGCCGGTCGGCTCACCCTCGGCCGGTGTGGCCTCCTCGGTGGTCAGGAAACGGAAGCGGAAGCGGGTGTCGAGGGTCTCGTTGTCGCCGCCGTGCAGGAGGTCGAGGTGCAGGCGCTTCACCGGGTACGCATCGGGGTTGTTCGCCCACTTGCGCGGGAGCCGTTCGGCCAGGCTGCCGTAGAGCCCGATGTTCAGCGCGGTGAGTCGCTGCTGCCCGTCGAGCACCGCGGTGACGGCGCTGCCCACCGGGATGTGCGCGATCGGCGCGTAGGGGTGGTTCAACTCGTGGTAGTCGGTGATGAACTCGTAGAACCGGAAGGACTGGGCCTGTTCACCGTCGACGGCCCAGAACAGGAACGAGCCGATCGGGTACCCGCGCAGCAGGCTGTCGAACAGCAGGCAGATCTGCTCCGCGTCCCACACGAACTCCCGTTGGATGGCGGGCAGGACGTAGCGGCGCTGCTGGATGGCGGTGAGGGTCCTCGCGACCGTGGTCGGCGGCAGGAAGTTGCTCACGTCGTACTCCTGGTCAGTCGGTGGTGGGAAGCATCGGTGCCGGACCTCGGTCGGTCTGCTCGTTCGGCGGTCATCCGCCACGCTGCCTGCCGGACGACGGACGCGCGCCGGTTGTCGGCGCCCTCGACACGCGGTGCCGCCGTCGCTCTCGGTCAGTCGCCCGACGGCGGCTCCATCAGGTGGACCCCTCGCCGTCGCTGCTGCGATGCCGGGAGCGGGCAGTGGAGTCGGCGTCACCGGCGGCGAAGCCCTCGCGCATCCGCCGACGGGCGGTGAAGTGCTCGTGGGCGGCGGTCATCTCCGCCTCCCGGTCGACCGGGGTGAACGGGAGCTCGTAGCGGCCCAGGTCGGCCCCACGCTGATTCGCGACCTTCAGGATGTCCTTGGGCACCTGGCGGCCGTTGCGGTCGTGCTGCATCACCCGCTCGTACTTGCGCAACACCCCGAACTGGGTGCGGTAGATCGCGCACAGCTCCTCCGCGGTGATCCCCAGCATCACCGCGGCCAGCGCGTCGATCTCCACGAGCGCCTGGCGGCGTTCCGCGTCGCGGCGCAGCGGGGTCTGCATGGTCCAGCGCGGCTCCACGGCGCCCATCTCGACGGCCGGCAGTTCCCGGGTCCACCGGTCCAGTCGCCAGGCCGGGTCGAACAGCTCCTCCCACAGCGGGGCGTAGTCGGCGGTCAGGCAGTTCAGACGCAGGGCCCGGAGGATCAGGTCGGGGACCAGGACGTGGTCGCGGGGGTGGGGGAAGCGGGCGGCCGACTCCGCCTGCACCTTCGACATGCCGCTGACCTTGACGAAGAAGTCGAGCGGCAGCGACGCCCACAGGCCCGCCGCCAGCGCGAGGTCTCGGGACGGCGCGGTCAGGGTGTGCACGACGTGCACGTGCATCGGGCCGGGCGGGATGAGCGCAGCGTGCAGGCTGCGGACGGTCGAGGAGTCGACCATGTTGCGCCAGGCCAGGCGCAAGAACCGGTTCGCCGGGACACCACCCCACCGCGGGTAGCCGGCGACGTAGTCCGGTGTCGGCTTGCCGCGCTGGTAGTTGGTGCGCGGGATGACCCGCTCCGCCAGCTCCTCCAGCTCCCAGGCCGTGTAGTCCTTGTTGCTGCGCATCGTGGCGTTCGGCTGCTTGGCGAGCGGTGTGCCAACGGTGAGGTGCGGCCCCTGGAGGATGACGTCGTCCAGTGTCTCGGGCACCGCCGACCGCCCGACGAAGAAGCCGGCCGACTTGTCCGCGGACTCGTGCCATCCCGAGGTCCATTCGAAGCGCACCGCCCCGAATCGAGGTGCGGCAGCGACCTTGTCGAGCACCTGCTGGCTCGATCGGTTGACCGGCCGCATCAGCCGCGCCTCCAGCGGCGACGTGCCCGGGTCATCGACCAGGGCGGCCCAGTCGGCGAGCACCGACTCATCGACCTCCACGATGCGGGCGCGGTGCGGGGTGAAGTCCCACTTGTCGTCCTCGCCGCGCAGGCCCGGCTCGGCTCCTGACCCGTCGTGCCGCAGCGACCGGTCGACCACGTCAGGCCGGTACAGCGATGAGGCACTGAGGAACCGGACCGCGCCGGGCCTGCCGTACACCGACACCGAGAACTCGCCGCCGTTGTCGACGTCCTCGAACAGCTTCAACACGTTGCGGAACTGCCAGCGACGCCGCAGCCGCGTGTAGGTCTCCCGCCGCACGCCACCCGCCCGGGCCTCGGTGAAGTGCGACTCCGGATGGATCAGCCCGACGATCCCGCCGCCGCCCATGCTCCGCCAGGTGCGGTCCATGAAGCAGCGGTAGAGGTCGGGTTGGGTCCCGCGCAGCAGCGGCCGGTCCACGTTGGAGCCCAGGTGCGCGCTCGTACCCGCGAGCGATGCGCGCTCGTCGAGGTACCGCCCGTCCCCGTCGTCGAGCACCTGCTCGCGCCGCTCCCGCACCTCGGTGACGCCCGGCTTGTCGGCCAGCCCGAACCAGGCGTCGTCCTCGGCGAGGACCAGGTTGTCGTCCCAGTCCGGCCGCACCCACGGCGGGTTACCGAGCTGCAGGTCGAATCCCCCGCGCGCGGCGAAGACGGGGGCGAAGTCGAGCTCCCAGTGGAAGAACCCCTCCCGCTCCGCGATCGTGGCGCACACGTCGAGCCACGGATGCGCGGCAAGCACCTCGTCGGCCGGGCGCATGTTCGTGAAGCTGATCTCGGACTGCTCGGCGTCGTCGAGCTCCGGCCAGGTGGCGGCGTCGGCGAACAGGCCCCGGCCGAGCTTGGCCTCGGCCTTGCTGCGCACCCCGAGCAGCATCTCGCAGGCCTCGATCCACTGCGCCCGCGTCGGCAGGGCGACGGAGGTGGTGACCGGCCAGAACCACAGCGCCGCCCACGCGTCCATCACCCGGCGCAGCCGGCGGTAGGCGCTCGCAGGGTCGGTGAGGCTGGCCTCGATCTGCTCGCGTTGCACGGCACCGGTGCCCGAGGGCAGGTCGGGAGCGCCCCAGATCGGGATGTCGCGGCGGATCTCCCGCTCGGCCACCTCCAGGCGGCGCAGCGCGAGCGTCCACAGGGTCTCCACCCGCTGCCCGAGCGCCTGCAGCCGGGCCAGCTCGGTCTTGCTCAGCGCCGCCTTGTTCGAGCGGCGCCACTTCTTCAGCGTGTCGGTAGTCGCGGGGCGGCCCTCCTTCGCCTCCTTGGTGTCGGCCACCGCTCCCCACCCGGCGGCGGGGAGCAGGAAGTGGTGCACCTCGTAGGGCGACACCGCGGAGCCGAGCGGGCGCGGCGTCGGCACGGTGGTGAGCCAGCCGCCCTTGGTGATGTCGGCGGGGGTCCAGGTCTCGCGGCGGGCGCCGATCAGCGAGTTGCCGCGGCGCAGGTGCAGCCCGAACCAGGGGGCGCGCAGGCCGGGGTGCATGGCGTCGAGCCACAGGGTGATCTCCGCCAGCTCCACGGCGGTGGAGTTCAGGTCGACGCCGTAGCAGTTGTGCAGCGCGATGTAGGCCTTCACCCGCTGCTTCTGGGCCGGCACGTCCTCGGGGTCGATGCGATCCCCCAGCTCGCGCTGGCGCCGCGTCAGGTACTGGTCGGCGAGCTGGTCGACCGCCTCCACGAGGAAAGCGCCGGAACCCAGGGCGGGCTCACAGACGCGGACGTCGAGGACGTCGGCGGCCGGGGTGTCGTCGGTGAACAACTCGGCGAGCGAGTGGGTGACGACGCAGCGGGTGAGGACCTCGGGGGTGTAGTAGGAGGCGCTGCGCTGGCGGTCACGGCCCGAGAGCCGGTAGACGAAGTCACCGGGGGCGTAGCGGACGCGAGCCGACACGTCGGTCTCCGGGTCGATCCGTTCCACGAACCACCGCGGGTCGAACTCGCGGGTGTCCTCCTCCGGCACCACCCAGCTGCCCTTGGACGGGTCGCCGTCGCGGGCGACCTCGACCAGGTGGCGGGTGGCGATCGAGCCGGTGTAGGACATGAGGCCCTCGTACACCGCGCCGAGCTGGTTGATGCCGAGCTGGGCGTAGGAGACGAAGCCGCGGTCGCGGCCGCGGCGCTCCGGGGAGAGCAGCAGCCGGGCCAGCACCTGCTGCAGGCAGCGGTTGCCGAGGCCCACCTCGTCGATCAGTGCGGTGGCGTCGGCGGCGAACAGGTCGGCGCGCAGGGCCTCGAAGCGCAGCTCGCCACCATCGTCCGCCCCGGCCAGCGGCGCATCGGCACCGTCGTCCGCCTCGGCTGACCGCGCATCGACCGGGCCGCCGGCAGGGCGGATCACCCCGCCGGCGCCCAGCGTCTCCGGCGGGTAGCCGTCGTTGACCAGCCGGAACAGGATGCGCAGGGAGTCGTAGAGGTGGGTGCCGCGCTCGGCGGCGTCGCTCGTGAGGTCGGTGAGTACCAGCTCGCGGAGCCGGTCGAGGCCGTAGCCCTCGGCGTACTCGCTGGTGCCGACGGGCAGCACGCCCAGCTCGGGGCGCGCCTCGGCGTAGAGCAGGAACAGGATGCGGTAGAGGAAACGCAGCGACTGACGGGTGAGGTCGGGCGCGAGCCCGTCCACGTCGGACGGCAGCCCCCGCTCGACGCGGCGGCGCAGCACCTCGGTGGCCAGCAGTTCGATCGACTCCCGCACCCCGCCGCGGAGGTCCTTGGAGACACCGACGGCGTGCTTGACCGACTCCTCGAGCAGGGTCGGCAGCAGGACGGAACCGTCGTCGCGGGGCAGCAGCGCGTCGGCCGACACGAGCGCCGCGATCGTCTCCAGCTCCCCCGACGCCCGGGTGTCGTGCCGTTCCAGCGCGGTGGCGAGGTCGACGGCGAGCCACCGGCCCTCCGGCCAGCTCGCCCGCTCGGCCAGCAGCACCCACGCTCCGGCCGTCACCAGCACCAGCGCAGGCGGGTTCTCCGCACCGAAGATCTCCGAGACGACCCGGGACGTGGCCGTCTCCGGCTTGCCGTCGACCGTGGCCGGGCCGAGCAGGTGCCCGGCGCCGTCGCCGTCCAGCACGTCCTCGACGGTCGCCGCGTCGCGGGCCTGGAGCACCAGCAGCCCCTCACCGCGGACCACCGCCGGCACCGCGAGCTCCCCGACCTCGACCTCGGGACCGTCGAGCAGCAGCGCCTGCCGGACGGCGTCGTGCAGCGTCCTGAGCAGCGTCTCCGACCTCTGCTCCCGCGCCTGGACCAGCAGCGAGCCGAACTTCGCCCCCAGCCCGGTCAGCCCGGACCGCGGGGTGGCCTTGGTGTGCTCCTCGCGGTCCTTCCAGTCCGCGCGCAACGCGCGCACCGTGGCCGGGAACTGCTCGGCCAGCCAGTGCTCGGAGACGAGGTCGTTGCCGACCACGATCGAGTCGAACCGCGTCACGATCCCTCCGGGACGAGAAGGAGCAGGACCCGCACCATCGGTTCGGCCCGGGCGCTCAGGGACGCCACGAGCTCGGTCGAGGCGTCACCGTGGCGGTCGATCCGCCGGCGCAGCGCCGCGGCCCGCTGGGCGCTCATCCCGTCGGCCCGGGCCTGCGACGCGCGGCGCCACGCGTCGATCCGCTGCGCGGCGGCCTGCAACGGCTCCCCCATCGTCGACGCGCGCTCGGTGGCGAGCAACGACATGTACTGGCGCATCTGCGCGACCGCGGCGGGCACCAGCGGCTGGTGGACCTCGAGATCGAGCGGGGCGTTCGCGTTCACCGCACCCGTGCGGAACCCGGCGCGCGCCAGCACGTCGACGGCGTCCGGGTGCACCATCGGCGCCACCGCCGGCGCGAAGAACTCCATACCGACCAGCGCGCGCAGCACCACCTGCCCGCGGCCGTTGGTCAGCGTGCCGAGCACCAGCGCGGTCGGGGCGTCGACGGTGCCGGTGGCCACCGGCACCTGGTTGCGGCCGAGCCGGCTCAGCGCGCGGTCGACCGCCCAGTCGAGCACGGGATGCAGCGGGGACAGGAAGTGCGCGAGCGGCCACTGCGTGGTCTGGTCACCGGCGGCCGTGCCCTGCGTCGCGCGGCGCAGCGACTCGGTGCCGGCCTCCGGGGTGACCGCCAGCAGCAGCTTCTCCCGGACCTGGCGCTGGGTGAGGTAGCTCTGCGGCAGCACCTTGAGCCGGGCCATCAGGTCGGGCGGCGGCACGAGCTCCACCAGCTGTTCCGCCGGGTGCTCGGTCCACCCCACTCCCCCGCCCCGGACGCTCGCGGCCGGGTCCGGGCACGCCTCGTACAGGGCCTCGCGCAGGAAGTCGACCTGCCGGTCGAACAGCCCGAGCTGCGCCGCCTCCGCCGGCGCGTCCACCACGTCCTCACCGAGAGCGTCGAAGAAGGCGTCGAAGCTCTCGGCGACGTCGCCGTCCACCGTGGGGCCGTCGGGTGCGGGATCGGGTGCGATCTCGTCGATCGAGCGGCCCTCGGCCAGTGCCCGGCGCACGGCCTCCTCCTCGGCGCCCACGTCGTGCAGCCGCATCAGTGACGCGGCATCGCCGAGCGCGGTGTGCGCGGTGTGCTCCTTGGCGAGCAGGCGGGCGAGCACGCGGACGTCGCCGGAGAACCGTTCGTCGGACGTCGTCAGCGCGAGCGCGGTGATCTGCGGTTCCTCGAGCTGTCCGTAGCGGTCGATGCGGCCGTTGCGCTGCTCGATCCGGATCAGGCTCCACGGGATGTCGACGTGCACGAGGCGGCTGCACTGCTTGTGCAGGTTGACGCCCTCGCTGGCGACGTCACCGGTGATCAGCACGCGCACCGGGGTGGCCGAGCGCTGGAAGGCGTCGACGACCGCGTGCTGTTCCTTGTCGACGAGGCCACCGTGCAGCACCGCGAAGGCATCGTCCGGCATCTTCAGCCGGGAAGGCAGCTCCCGGCGCAGCCACTTCAGGGTGGCGACGCGCTCGCTGAACAGCACCACCCGCGTCTCCTTCCCGCGCCCGACGCCGATCGAGCCGAGATGCTCCACCAGCGCGTCGAGCTTCGCGGAGCCGCCGCCGAGCGCACCCTCGACCAGCTCCGCCAGCCGGGTCAGTGCCGTGCCCTCCGCGGTGTGGAGCTCACCGCTCGACGCGAGCGTCTTCGTCCGGTTCGCCACCGTCTCCGCCAGCGCCTCGGGCGAGGACAGGAAGGCCTTCGCGAGCGTCCAGGGGAACAACCGGCGACCGGCGCCGGTCACGGGCGACTCACCCTCGGGATGCAGCCACACCCGCGACAGCTCGGTGGCCACCGCGTCCTCGGCAGCGCTCGCGGACACGGGCAGGACCTGCGGCTCGGGGCGCTTCGCCCACTTGTGGCCGACCTCGCGGTCGACGTCCGGGGAGTGCCGGTGCCGACGGATGAACAGGTGGGCGATGTCGCGCATCTCGTAGTGCTCGGGGTCGACGATCGCGGTGGGGTCGAGCAGGCCGATCAGCTCGGCGAACGACTCCGCCTTCCCGTTGTGCGGGGTCGCCGAAGCCAGGATGAGCGCCTCGGTCTTCTGCGCCAGGATCCGGGCCAGCTTGTTGTTCTGCGTGCCGGGGTTGGTGAGGTTGTGCGACTCGTCGATCACGACGACGTCCCACAGGTGCTTCTCCAGGTGCGAGCGGTAGCGCGCCGACTTGAGCGTGTCGATCGAGACGATCACCTTCGGGAAGTAGGTGAACGGGTTGCGACTGGCCGGGAGCCTGCGGCGGACCTGGGCGATCCCCTCGGAGTCGAGCCGCACCAGCGGGATCCCGAACCGCGTCCACAGCTCGTACTGCATCTGCTCGAGCACGTGCCGCGGCGTGACCACCAGCACCCGCTCCGCGCGGCCCCGGCGGGCCAGCTCGGCCAGGATCATCCCGATCTCCAGGGTCTTCCCCAGCCCCACCGCGTCGGCGATCAACAGCCGCGGCCGCAACCGAGCCGGATCGAGCGCCTCGGCGACGGCCTGACGCTGGAAGTCCAGGGGGTCGAGCAGCATGTCGCGGCTCACCGTCAGTCCTGGCTCGTGCAGCGGCACCGGAGTCTTGCGCAGCACCGCCTCCACCCACAGCCGGCTGCGCCGGAACTGCGGGGAGTCGTCACGCACCAGCAGGGCGTCAGCGGGATCGAGGGGCGCGATGTCGTCGAGAGCACCGTAGAACGTGGCCGACATCCCGCGCACCAGCTCGGAGCTGCCCAGGCAGCGGACGCGCCACCCGTCACCGACCCGGTCGCTGGCGGAGACGACCCACTCCTCGTCGCGGACGACCACCACGCCACCCGCGGCAAACGCCTGCTGCACCCGGTCCCCCGTCCTCGCCGAGCACCGGACGTTAGTGGGCGTGTCCTGGTAGCGCCCACAGGGAGGTCAGCTCGGCGGCATGCCGTCGTCCATCCACTCCCAGGCCCGAATCTGGTCGCCGATGCCGCTGTTGACGATCCCGCCGATGACCTCGACACCGAACCGTGACGTCCGCCCCGGTGGAGTGATAACGTCGTTACACGGCGTGAGGAGCTCGGATGTCAGCGAACGACCTCGTGACCGGTGCGCTCCAGGGACTGTGCCGGTGGATGTGGGACTGCTCCCCGCGCATGATCCCGGCCATCGTGCGGGAGCGGGGGGCGGCCGGGGCGCTGCGGTGGTTCGCCGCGAACATGCCCCGCTACCTGGTGACCCTGCGGGTGCTCGGGCCGGTGCGCACGCACCTGGCGTGCGTCGCGTACTCCCTGCTCAACGGCTGCACCTACTGCGCCTACGGGCACGCCCACGCGCTGGAGCTGATCTACTTCCGCGACCGCGGCCGCCTCTTCCCCGCCGACGCCGCCACCCTGGCGACCTGGCAGGAGCTGCCGCCGCGGCGGCTGGCCGAGCGGCTGCGCACGGTCCTGGAGGACGCCGGGATGCACGGCGAGGCGCTGTGGGTCGACCGGATCATCCACCTCGCCGTCGGCGATCAGCTGCCCGTCGACCGCGACGAGGTGCGGCTCGCGCACCTCGTCGGCATGGTCCGGGTGATGAACGACGCCGCGATGGGCTGCGACGTCGCGCCGGGCGAGGCGATGGACACCGTCAACCGCGACGCCGCGGTGAAGGCAGGCCACGCCGCGGCCCTGGTCAACGAGGCGGGCCTGGTCGGCTAGTAGGTGTCGTGCCAGTTCCACCACGCGTACGGCGGGGACTGGGGGTAGGCCTCGGGCGAGTCCTCCCACGACTCCTGCCGGCCCAGGGCGGTGATGTCGAGGTAGCTCCACGTCCCGCCCATCGCCTCGTCGCCGCGGTTGTCGACGAAGTACGTGCGGTAGACGCGGTCGCCGTCGCGCAGGAACGCGTTGGTGCCGTGCCACTGGTCGACGCCGAAGTCGGTGTCGAAGCCGTCGAGCATCGTGAACCACGGCATCGTCCAGCCCATCCGCTCCTTCACCCGGGCGATGTCGGGCTGCGGGGCGCGGGAGGCGAAGACCAGGGTCGTGTCGCGGGCGTGCAGGTGGGCGACGTGGGCGACCTGGTCGGCCACCAGCGAGCAGCCGCGGCAGGCGTGGTCGGGCCAGCCGTGCACGCCCTCCTCCAGGAAGGCGCGGTACACGATGAGCTGGCGGCGGCCGTCGAACAGGTCGGGCAGGGTCACCCGGCCGTCGGGGCCGTCGAACGCGTACTCCCGCTCGACGGACGTCCAGGGCATCCGGCGCCGGCGCGCGGCCATGGCGTCGCGGGCGCGGGTGAGCTCCTTCTCCTGCACGAGCAGCGCGCGGCGGGCGGCGTCCCACTCGTCGGCGTCGACGACCGGGTGGGCGGGCAGGGTCTCAGTCACGGGGTCCTCCGAGGTGGTGGGTGAGGCGGTCGAGCGGGCCGTCCCAGTCGCGGGCCAGCGCGGCGAGGAACTGCTGCGCCACCTGCATCGGTGCCGAGCGGAGCCGGTAGCGCACGCGGCGCCGCTCCCCCGGCTCGGCGGTGACGAGCCCCGCGTCCGCGAGCAGGGCCAGGTGCTTGGCGATCGCCTGCCGGGTGATGGGCAGGCGGCCGGCCAGGTCGGTGGCCGTGGCGGGGCCGCCGGACGCGAGCGACGCGAGCACCGCGCGGCGGGTCGGGTCGGCGAGGGCGACGAACACCTGCTCGGCGACGGCCTCGACGTCCTCGCCCGGCGCGGGGTCAGGCGGCATCGAGGTGGGCGACCAGCTCGCCCAGCTCGCTCGCCCAGCCCTCGGTGTTGCCGCCGAACGCCTTCGCGTGCGCGTCGTCGGGCAGCTGCCCGAACCCGGACTCGACCACCGTCAGGCGCGTGCCCGGCCCGGCCTCCTCCAGCGTCAACTCCTCCAGGGTGAACTCGACGTAGGTGCGGCGCGGGTCGTCCTCGGGCAGGCCGTTGATGTGCCAGGTGAAGGCGAACACCGACGGCTCCTCGACGCGCTCGACCCGCATCCGCGCGACGTCGCCGCTGCTCCACGACATCTCGGCCGCGCCGCCCGGGCGCAGGTCGATCGTGACCGTCTCGCCGAACCACGCGGCGAGGCCGTCGGCGGTGGTGAGCGCGGCCCACACGTCGGCGGGTGGGCGGGCGATCTCGACGGTCCGCTCGATGCGGTCGGGGAACCCCATGTCTGCCTCCTTGAGTAGCAACTGAACGATTGCGACAGTATGGCAACCAGGGAGTTGCGTCAAGGTGGGCTACGACGCCACCACCGACGCCGTCCGGAAGACCTCGCCCGGCATCGGCCGCGCCAGCTCCCACGTGATCGCGATGGGCCGCTCCCCGGTGTGCTCGACGTAGCGGCACAGCCCCAGGCACAGGAACGGCGCCGGGCCGAGCTCGTCGGTCGGCGACTCCCGCACGAACAGTGCGACGTGGGACGCCCCGGTGAGATACCGCTGCCCGGGTACTGAGGCGACCGTCGTCGCGTTGGGCGACTCCCAGTGGAACCGGTCCGGGCTCAGCGCGAAGTCCCGGTACATCGTGGTGGGCGAGAAGTCGCGCTCGGTCTTGCGCAGGTTGACCAGCAGTGCGTCGGTCGCGGTCTCCGGCGCCCACGCCACGCCCTGCGCGTGCCCGTGGGCCTTGCGCGTCATCGACGCCCACCCGAGCGCGGCGAGCACCTCCTCGCGCCGGTAGTGCGCGTGGCTGAGCAGCGGGACGTGCAGCAACCCCTCCCCCAGTGGGCGCGGCACCTGCCGGGCGCGGTCGAACCGCAGCGCCACCAGCTCGCCGATCTCGGCGCACACCGCCGGGTGGCGGCGCAGGTGCTCGAGCCCCTCCTGGTAGGAGGCGTGGCCGCCGCGGTCGGGCCACAGGAGGAAGAACAGCATCCGGGCCAGGCACCGCTCCCGGTCGGTCAGCGCGTCGTAGGCGGGGCCGTCGGGACGGGCCAGCGCGGCGTAGACCTCGGCCCGTTCCCGGTCGTCGACGTGGGCGAACGCGACGGCCTTGCGCAGCAGCGCGTCCTCGTCGGGGCCGGCGGGCGGCGCGGGCAGCCCCGCCTCGCGCCGGAGGCCGGTCCAGGAACCCGCCCGGTAGACGTCGGCGAGCTCCCGACCCGACTCCTCCAGGTAGCGCTGCAGCGACAGGTCGCCGTGCGAGCGCACGTCCGCGACGAGTGCGCGGCGCGTGACCCGCAACTGCTGCTCGACGTTGTCGAGCACGATCTTCTCGGCGACCCGGTCCAGCACCAGCTGCGACCCGGACGGCAGGAACGGGAAGCCGCGCTCGACGTCCTCGACGAGCCCCTTGCGGGTGCTGCCGGTGAGCGCCCGGTAGCGGACGTCGAAGCGGAACTCCCTGCGGTGCTGCCCGATGAAGTCGAGCGCGGTGAGCACGGCCTTCCCGCGGGCCCGTCGCAACCCGCGCCCGAGCTGCTGCAGGAACACCGTGGCGCTCTGCGTGGGGCGCAGGAACAGGACGGTGTCGATCTCGGGGAGGTCGAGGCCCTCGTTGAACAGGTCGGCCGCGAACAGGCAGTTGGCCTCCAGGCTCCGCAGCTTCCGCAGCGCCTCCGCCCGCTCCGCCGCCCGCGTGGAGCCGTCGACGGCCAGGCTGGCGATCCCCTTCCGGTTGAACACCTCCGCCATGTAGCGGGCGTGGGCGACCGAGACGCAGAACCCGAGCGCCCGCATCCGGTGCACGTCGGTGACCTTGTCGACGGTCTCGCGCAGGACCTTCGCCGCCCGCGCGTCGTTGCCGGTGTAGACCGCGTCGAGCGAGGCGACGTCGTAGGAGCCGCGCTTCCACTCGATGCCCTGCAGGTCCACGTCGTCGGCGACGCCGAAGTAGTGGAACGGCACGAGCAGGTCGGCGCTCAGCGCGTCCCACAGCCGCAGCTCGTAGGCGGTGCGGCCGCCGAACCGCTCGCGGACGTCCGTGCCGTCGGTGCGCTCGGGCGTCGCGGTGAGGCCGAGCAGCTCCCGGGGTGCGAGGTGGTCGAGCAGCCGGCGGTACGTGGGCGCCTCGGCGTGGTGGAACTCGTCGACCACGACGACGTCGAAGTGGTCGGCGGGCAGGCGCTCCACCCCGTACGCCGCGAGCGACTGCACGCTCGCGAACACGTGCTCCCACCGCTCCGGCCGCTCGCCCCCGACGTGGACCTCCCCGAACGTCCCGTCGGCCAGCACCTCGCGGTACATCCGCCGCGACTGCTCCAGGATCTCCCTGCGGTGCGCCACGAACAGGAGGCGCGCGCGGGGCAGGGTGGTACGCAGCCGGGCGTAGTCGAGAGCCGCCGCCACCGTCTTGCCCGTGCCGGTCGCGGCCACGACGAGGTTGCGGTGCCGGTCGTGCAGGGTCCGCTCGGCGTCGAGCGCGTCGAGGATCGTCGACTGGTGCGGGTGCGGGCGCACCTCCAGCCCGGACACCGCCGAGACCTCGATGCGGTCGCGGCCCAGGGCCTCGCGGAGGCGGACCGCGTCGCGGTCCGGGTCGTAGTCGACGAACGACGGGTCGGCCCAGTAGCTGTCGAACGTGCCCGCGAACTTGCGGACGAGATCGGGCGTGGCGATCGACGACAGCCGGACGTTCCACTCCAGCCCGTCCACCAGCGCCGACCGCGACAGGTTGCTGCTGCCGACGAAGGCCGTGTCGAAACCGGAGTTCCGCCGGAACAGCCACGCCTTGGCGTGCAGCCGCGTGGTCGTGGTCTCGTAGCTGACCTTGACGTGCCCGCCGAAGCGGCGCACCAGCGCGTCGACGGCCCGCTGCTCGGTGGCACCGACGTAGGTCGTGGTGATGACGCGGAACGGGACACCCCGACGGTGCAGGTCGTCGAGCTGCTCCTCCAGCACGCGGATGCCGGCCCACCGGACGAACGCGCAGAGCAGGTCGACGCGGTCGGCCGACGCCAGCTCGGCGCGCAGCTCCGTAATCAGCGACGGCTCGCCGCGCGCGTTCGTGAGCAGCGCGGCCGACGACAGCGGCGTCAGCGGGCGCTCCAGCCGGTGCACCCCGGGCGCGGCCCGGCGGCTCATCGTGACGAGGTGCTCGGCGCTGCCGTCGACGCGCTCGTCCTCGGCCGCGACCCGCCCGAGCAGGTCGTTGACCAGAGCGAGCCGGCGCGCCGGGTCCCGCTCCCCGGCGAGCGCCCGCTGCACCACCGCTCCCACGTGCCGGGCGAGCACGTGCGGCTCGTCGGCGGGGTCGATGGCCGCGAAGTGCGGCGTCAGCTCGTCGGACCGGGCGAGCTCGGCGTCCAGGGCCGCGGTGCGCAGCGACTCGTAGACACCTTCGGGGAGCGGCTGCATGGTGCCGCACCCTAGATCCCGGGGCGCGAGCCGCTGATCACTCCCGGCCCAGCTCTGAGCAGAGGAGCGCCACCGCCGTCGCGGGAGGGCAGACTGCCCCCGTGACGCACCCCCTCGATCCCCTCACCGCCAACGAGTTCCGCCAGGTCACCGCACTGCTGCGCCGGGAGAAGGGCGTCGAGCGCCCGGGGTGGCGGATCGCGGGCATCGAGCTGCGCGAGCCCGTGAAGGGGGCGGCGCCCGGACCCCGCGAGGCCCGCGCCGTCGTCTGGGACACCGTCGGGGGCACCGCCCACGTCGCCCTGCTCGACCTCACCGCCGACACCCTCACGAGCTGGGAGGCCCGGCCGGGTCAGCAGCCCCACGCCACCGTCGACGAGTGGCACGAGTGCGACGAGGCCATGCGCGCGCACCCCGACGTCGTCGCGGCGCTGGCCGGGCGCGGCATCACCGACCCGTCGCTGACGCTGATCGACGTCTGGACCTACGGCGGTCACCGCATCCCCGACGCCCACCGCGGCCGCCGCATCGGCTGGTGCGACGTGTGGCTGCGCGCGGCGCCGGGCGCCAACCCCTACGCCCACCCGGTGGCCGGTCTCAAGCTCGTCGTCGACCTCAACACGATGGCGCTCCTGGAGGTCCAGGACACCGCACGGCCCGGGTTCCCCGAGGTCCAGGGCGAGTACGACCCGGCGCACGTCCCCGGCTACGCGCCCCGCACCGACCGGAAGCCGCTGGAGATCACCCAGCGCGATGGCGTCTCCTTCACCCTCGACGGCCACGCGCTGAGCTGGCAGAACTGGCGCCTGCGCATCGGGTTCACCCACCGCGAGGGGCTGGTGCTGCACGAGGTCGGCTGGCAGGACGGCGACGAGCTCCGGCCGATCGCGCACCGCCTGTCGTTCGCCGAGATGGTCGTGCCCTACCGCGACCCCACCCCGCAGCACGCCGACCGCACCGCCTTCGACATCGGCGAGTGGGGCCTCGGCTTCATGACGACCTCGCTCGAGCTGGGCTGCGACTGCCTCGGCGAGATCCGCTACCTCGACGCCGTCCTGCACGACACCGCGGGCGAGCCGGTGGAGATCCCGCACGCGATCTGCCTGCACGAGGAGGACAACGGGATCCTCTGGAAGCACGTCGACGGGCAGGCGGGCGCGCAGGTCCGGCGCATGCGCCGCATGGTGGTGTCGACGCACGTCACCGTCGCCAACTACGAGTACCTCGTCTACTGGCGCCTCTACGAGGACGGCTCGATCGAGTGCGAGGTGCGCGCCACCGGGATCATGGTGACGACACCGTTCACGGGCGAGGCGCCGCCGTACGGGGTGGTCGTCGACCGCGACACCTACGCGCCGATCCACCAGCACTTCATCGTCGCGCGCCTGGACATGGACGTCGACGGGCCGACGAACACGGTGGTGCAGTCGCAGACCGAGGCGCCGCCCATCGGGCCGGACAACCCCGACGGGCTGGCGCTCGTGCAGCGCTCCACGCCGGTCACCGTCGAGGGCGGCCTCGACCACGACTGGGCGAGCCAGCGCGCCTGGAAGGTCACCAACCCGCGGCGGCGCAACGCCCACGGCGCCCCGACGGCCTACAAGCTGGTGCCGGGTGCCGCGATCCCGCCGATGCTCGACCCGGCCGCCCCGCTGCTGCGCCGCGCCGGGGTGCTCGCGCACACGCTGTGGGTCACGCCGTACGCGCCCGACGAGCGGTGGCCGAGCGGGGAGTTCGTCAACCAGTCCGAGGTCGACGAGGGGCTGCCGGTGTGGACGGCCGCCGGCCGTCCGGTAACCGATGCCGACGTCGTGCTCTGGTACGTCTTCGGCATCCACCACGTGCCGCGCGTCGAGGACTGGCCGGTGATGCCCGCCGACACCGTGAGCTTCTGGCTCAAGCCGACCGGCTTCTTCGACGCCAACCCCGCGCTGGACGTGGCGCCCTCGCACTGAGCAGGGCGCGGCCCGCTCAGTCGGCGTGCTCCTCGCGCCAGCCGCGCAGCCGGTCCTCGGGGCGGCGGGAGCCGCGCACCGCGTCGAGCGCCGAGCGCTGCTCCGGGCCGGCCGCGTGGCGGGCGTCGGCGCGCTCGGCCTCGGCCATCTCGACGGCCGCGCGGGAGGTGGCGAGGTCCTCGATCCGGACCGGCTCGGGCACGCCGTCGGCGTCGGTGGTCCGGCTGCCGTCGGCGTAGGGGTTGTCCTCGGGCAGCCGCCCGGTGAACCGGCCGTAGGAGCCGAGGATCAGCAGCAGGCCCCCCGAGACCAGGCTGAACACGACGTTCGACATCCGGAACGCCAGCAGGTTGAGCGGCCCGTCGAGCACCAGCACGTTGACGACGCCGGAGAGCAGGAACGCGGCGCCGACCACGGTGAGGACGGTCGACGCCGTACGTCCGCCGTGGATCCCCCCGGCGATGAGCACCGCGCCGACCACGAGCGACACCCACGACAGCAGGCCGTTCGACGAGAGCCCCAGCACGGACTGGCCGGCGGTGGAGAACAGCGGGAGGCCGTCCGCGAGACCGAGGCCCCCGAACACCCAGAGACCGAGGCCGAACACGACGGCGCCGATGCGGTGCACCACGTCCAGACGCCGGGTCGAATCGCGCCAGAGGTTGTTCATGTCCCCAGGGTGCGACCGGACGGGGCCGAGCGCCACTCGACCCCGCCCGGCTCTCCGCCCCGGATCACCCCGCCCGGCGCGACGCCAGCCCGGCGACGCCGACGACCAGCGCGAACAGCGGCCAGACCAGGCCGGCGCTGTAGGGCAGGCCGAGCACGACGGTGGCGGCCGTCGAGGCGCCGGCGAGCACCAGCGCGGCGATGCCGACGCCCAGGGGCAGCACGCGGTCGCGGACGGCGAGGATCCCGACGACCGCCATCACGGCCAGCCCCGGCAGGAACGCCCCGAAGCCGGCCTGGTCGGCGAGCACCCCGAGCGTGACGGCGGCCTCGGGCGTGTAGAACGCGGAGTCGGTGCCGCCGGGCACCCCGCTCGCGGCGACGTAGCGCAGCAGGACGCCGACCGCGCCGGCGGCGAGGAACGCGACCGAGGTCCAGCGCAGCGCCTCGACCAGCCCCTCGCGCCGGGAGTGCCGGGCGTGGAAGCGGGTGAGGCCGAGCAGGAACACCAGCGACGCCGCCAGCCCGACCAGGGCCAGCGTGCCGCCGAGCTGCACGGTGGCGGGCGCGGCCAGGTTCTCGAGCAGGAACCCGGTCGTGGGCTCCGGCGGGCCGCTGAACGTCTCGGGCGCCTGGGCGAGGAAGAACGTGGAGGCGCCGGCGGCGAGGCCGGAGGCGATCCCGGCGTAGGGCCACGGGGTGCGGCGGGCGGGGATCGTGTCGACGACGGGGGCGGCGGTCTGCGTGGTCACCGGGTGTCTCCTCGGTAGGGGGTCCTGATCGGGGACCAGGATCTCCGCGGCGGCGGTGCCGGCCCCAGGACGCCACCGGGCGGATCGCGGTGGTGCCAGCACCACCCCGGTTCCGGCGTCAGCCGCCCTCGCGCATCCCCCAGGGCGAGCCGTAGGCGGTGAGGAGGTCGAGGAACGGGACCGCGTCGAACGCCTCCGGCCCCGGCACCCCCCGCCCCGACCACACCCCCGTGGCCAGCAGCTCCAGCGCGACGACGGGGTTCACCGCCGTCTGCCACACCACCGCCTGGCACCCGTACTCGCGCATCGACCAGGCGTTGTCGACCACGTGGTACAGGTAGACCTCCCGCGGCTCGCCGTCGACGCCCACCCCGCTGACCCACAGGCCCGCGCAGGTCCGCCCGGTCATCGTGTGGCCGAGGCCGGCCGGGTCGGGCAGGCACGCGGCCACGACCTCGCGCGGCGAGACCGCCACGTCGCCCACCCGCACCGGCACCGTCGACGACAGGCCGAGCTCGTGCAGCGTGCGCAGCACGGCGATGACCTGCTCCCCCAGGCCGTACGTGAACGTGACGCGCTTCGCGTCGACCCAGCGCGGCATGAGGAGCACCTCCTCGTGCTCGACGTTCACGCACTCCAGCGGCCCGATGCCCTCGGGGAAGTCGAACACCTCGGGCTCGCTGAACGGCTCGGTGGTGAACCAGCCGCGCTCGCGCTCCCACACGACGGGCGGGTTGAGGCACTCCTCGATCAGCGTCCGGATCGAGAACGGCGGCGCGAACCCGCGGCCCTCCACGCGCAGGTCCGAGCCGTCGCGCACGCCGAGCTCGTCGATCACGGAGAACAGGTGGTCGGCGGCGAAGCGCGCGAAGACGTCGGACAGGCCGGGCTCGACGCCCATCCCCACGAGCGCGAGGACCCCCGCCTCGCGGAACGCGTCGTCGAGCGCGAACTGCTCGTCGCCCAGCTTCACCCCGGGCTGCGTGTACGGCGCCGTCGCGTGCGGAAGCGACATCGACATCGCCATGTCCAGGTAGGTGACCCCGGCGGCCAGGCACGCCCGGAACAGCGGCATGACGAGCCGGGGGTCGGTGGCGTTGAGCAGCGCGGTGACGCCGTGCTCGGCGATCAGCGCCGCGACGGCCGCCTCGTCGGAGGCGTCGACCCGCCGACGCCGCCGGCACCCACCAGGAGGATCCGCATACGACAACGTAGCCGTCCGACCCTTGTGGCTGAATGCCGTGGCCTGCGGATAATTGCGCATGACCAGCGAGGCGCGCGAACACGGGGCCGGCACGCCGACGGCCGGCGAGGCGCAGCTCGAACCGGGCGCGATCTCCTTCGTCGACGCCTTGGTGATCGGCCTGGCGTCGACCTCACCGGCGTACTCGCTGGCGGCGATCATCGGGCCGGTCGTCGCGCTCGTCGGGGTGTACGCCCCCGGCGTGCTGCTGGCGTCGTTCGTGCCGATGCTGCTCATCGCGTCGGCGTTCTACTACCTCAACAAGGTCGACCAGGACTGCGGCACGACGTTCTCCTGGGTCACCCGGGCGATGGGGCCCTCGCTCGGCTGGATCGGCGGCTGGTCGATCGCGATGACGGGCGTGCTGGTCACCGGCTCGCTCGCCGACACGGCCGTCCGCTTCTCGCTGCTCACGCTCAACCTCGACGACCTGGCGGGCGACAACGCCGTCGTCATCCCGATCGTCGTGGTCGTCGTGCTGGCGATGACGGCGCTGTGCGTGCTCGGCACCGAGATCTCCGCGCGGTTCCAGAACGTGCTGATCCTGGTGCAGGTGGTCTCGCTGCTGGTGTTCGCGGTGGTGGCGCTCGTGCGCGCGTCCACCGGCGACACCCCCTTCGACGCCGAGACGCCCTCGTTCGCGTGGCTCAACCCCTTCGCCGAGGGCGGTGCGGCGCTGACGGCGGGCCTGCTGCTCGGCGTGTTCGCCTACTGGGGCTGGGAGTCGGCGGTGAACCTCACCGAGGAGACCACCGACTCCGCGTCCACGCCGGGCCGCGCCGCGATCGCCTCCACCGTCGTGCTGCTGGCCACCTACCTCGCCGTCGCCTACGCCGTGGTGGCGTTCGCGGGCACCGGGTTCCTCGCCGAGAACCAGGACCAGGCCGAGCTGATCTTCGCGCTGCTGGGCGAGCAGGTCCTCGGCGGCTGGGACTGGGTGCTGCTGCTCTCGGTGGCCACCGCCGCGCTCGCCTCCACCCAGACCACGATCATCCCGGCCTCGCGCACGGGGCTGTCGATGGCGCGGCGGGCGGCGCTGCCCCGGCGGCTCGCGCACATCCACCCCCGGTTCCGCACGCCGGACGTGTCGACGTGGACGGTCGCGGCCATCGCCATCGGCTGGTACGTCCTCATCTACCTGATCAGCGAGAACGCCCTGTTCGACTCGCTCACCGCGCTGTCGCTGCTCATCGCGTTCTACTACTCGCTCACCGGCATCGCGTGCGCGGTCTACTACCGCAAGCAGCTGCTGCGCAGCGCGTCCGACCTGATCCTCATCGGCATCGGGCCGCTCGTGGGCTCGGCACTGCTGATCTACCTGCTCGTCCTGTCGGTCACCGACCTCAACGACCCGGAGGCGAGCTCGTCGGGCACGTCCTGGTTCGGCTTCGGCCCGCCCCTGGTGATCGGGGTCGCGATCTTCCTGGTCGGTATCGTCTTCATGATCGGCTGGCGCCTGCACGACGCACGGTTCTGGCAGGAACGGCCCGGCGTGGCGCCGGACCTCGAGAAGGGCTGAACACGTGGCGAGTGGGAAGAGCATCGTCCTGGGCTACGACCGGTCCCCCGGGGCGAGGCGGGCCCTCGACATCGCGATCGAGCTGGCCGGCAGCGTCGACGTGCCGCTGGTGCTGGTGCACGGCATCGCGCCGCCGAACGTGGTCGGCGAGGAGGCGAGCGAGGCCCGGGAGGCCCTCGACGACATGGACGAGCGGGTCGCCGCACCGGCCGTCGCGGCCGCGGAGGCCGCCGGGGTGCGGGTGCTGGTGGAGGTCGTCGACTCCCGCCCCGCGCCGGCCCTGATCGCCGCCGCCGAGGAGCACGACGCGCTCGTCATCGTGGTCGGCACCTGGAACGAGAGCCCGCTGCGCGGCGCGCTGCTGGGCTCGGTGTCGCACAAGCTGCTGCAGATCTCGGCGCGCCCGGTGCTCTGCGTCCCGGCCACACCCCCGGCCGCGTCGTGATCGGCCCCGCGGCGGTGCTGGTCCTGGTGATCGGCGTGCTGGTGGTGCTGGCCGTGGCCGTGGTCGCGCTGGTGCTCGACGCCCGGCGCCGCCGTGCCCGCCAGGTGCCGCCCGCCCCGCCCCGGCCCCCGGCGCCGCGCCGCCAGACCGAGCCGATCGACAGCGCCCGCGCGCAGGTCGACCCGCCGACGGTCATGACGCGGGCCGACCAGGTCCCGCCGCCCGAGCAGGACGGCGGGACCCGCGGGGGCCGCTAGGACCCGGGTCGTTCAGCCCTGCGCCTGCAGCGCCTTCTCCAGCTGCGCCGACAGGGCGGCGGCGAAGGCGGCGGGCTCGGGCAGCTCTCCGCCCTCGGCCAGCAGCGCCGTGCCGTGCAGCAGGCGGGCGATGCCGCGCAGCTCCTCGTCGTCGCCGCGCTGCTCGTGGGACCGGGCCAGCCCGGTGACCAGCGGGCTCTGCGGGTTGAGCTCCAGGATCCGCTTGACCTTCGGCGGCTCCTGCCCCATCGCGCGGTACATCTTCTCCAGCGTCGGGGTGAGGTCGCCCGGGTCGCCGACCAGGCAGGCCGCCGACGTCGTGAGCCGGTGCGAGAGCCGCACCTCCTTGACGTCCTCGGCCAGCGCCTCCCCGAGCCACGTCAGCAGCCCCGCGAAGCCCTGCTTCGTCTCCTCGTCGATCTCGTCGCCGCCGAGGTCGACGTCGCCCTTCGCGATCGAGGCGAGCGGCGTGCCGTCGAACTCCGGCACCGCCTCGACCCACACCTCGTCGACGGGGTCGGTCAGCAGGAGGACCTCGTAGCCCTTGGCGCGGAAGGCCTCCATGTGCGGGGAGCCCTCGAGCGCGGCCCGCGAGTCGCCGGTCATGTAGTAGACCGCGTCCTGGCCCTCGGGCATCCGGGCGACGTAGTCGCGCAGCGTCGTGGGCTTCTCGGTGTCGTGCGTGGTCGGGAAGGAGCAGATCTCGAGGATCGCCTGCCGGTTGTCGTGGTCGGAGATCAGCCCTTCCTTGACGGCGCGACCGAGCTCGGACCAGAAGGTCGCGTACTTCTCCGGCGCGGTGTCGAGCATCGTGCGCACCGTCGAGAGGACCTTCTTGACCAGGCGCTTGCGGATCAGCTGGATCTGGCGGTCCTGCTGCAGGATCTCGCGGGAGACGTTGAGCGAGAGGTCGGCCGCGTCGACGACGCCCTTGACGAACCGCAGGTACTCCGGGACGAGCGCCTCGCAGTCGTCCATGATGAAGACGCGCTTGACGTAGAGCTGCACGCCGCGGCGGGCGTCGCGCATGAAGAGGTCCATCGGCGCGTGCGAGGGCAGGAACAGCAGCGCCTGGTACTCGAACGTGCCCTCCGCGGAGAGCCGGATCGTCTCCAGCGGGTCCTGCCAGTCGTGGCTGACGTGCCGGTAGAACTCGGTGTACTCCTCCTCGCTCACGTCGCTCTGCGGGCGCGACCACAGCGCCTTGCGGGAGTTGACGACCTCGTCGCCCCCCTCACCGGCGGCCATGCGGATGGGCCAGGTGATGAAGTCGGAGTAGCGGGTGATCAGCCGGCGGACGACGGCGTCGTCGGCGTAGTCGTGCAGGCCGTCCTCGACGTCGACGGGCTTGAGGTGCAGCGTGATCGTGGTGCCCTGCTCGGCGTCCGGGGCCTCGGCGATCGTGTACGTGCCCTCCCCCGCCGACTCCCAGTGCACGCCCGCGGCCTCGCCGGCCCGCCGCGTCACCATCTCGACGCGGTCGGCCACCATGAAGCTGGAGTAGAAGCCGACGCCGAACTGGCCGATCAGCTCCGCCGACGCCTCCTCCGAGGAGCCGCCCGCCTCCTTCGCCTTCCGCAGCTGCGCGAGCACCTCGGCGCTGCCGGAGCGGGCGATCGTGCCGATCAGGCCCACGACGTCGTCGCGGCTCATGCCGATGCCGTTGTCGGCGACGGTGAGGGTGCGCGCCTGCGGGTCGGTCCGCACGGTGACGTGCAGGTCGGTGACGTCGACCTCGAGTTCTTTGTCCTGGTACGAGGCCAGGCGCAGCTTGTCGAGCGCGTCGGAGGCGTTCGAGACCAGCTCCCGGAGGAAGACGTCCTTGTTCGAATAGATCGAGTGGATCATCAGCTGCATCAGCTGACGGGCCTCCGCCTGGAACTCGATCGTCTCGGTCGTCATCGCTCCACGATATCCAGCGCGGCGCGGGCGGGATCAGGCTCCCTTCCCGTACCTCCCAGGTGTAACCCGGCCGCACTTCCCGGCGTCCTCCCTGTGACGGCAACGAACGGCCGACGAAGGCAGTAACCCCAGGCAGACACACCCGAGGAGCACACGATGTCGATCTCGACCAGCATCAAGAGGATCGCCCAGCTGACCGCCGGCACCGTCCTGGCCGCCGGCCTCATGGCCGGTCTCGCCACGCCGGCCTCGGCCGCCCCGCGGGACTGCAACTACATGGGCTACGGCAGCTACGTCGACGGCCTCGCGCTCGACCACCGCGACGACGAGGTCGTGCTCGCCGACGCCATCAACGCCTACCGCGCCCAGCACGGCCTGCGCCCGCTGACGTACTCGCGCACCCTGGCCCGCCCCGCGATGTGGGCGAGCCTCGACAGCTTCAACCGCGGCTTCTCCCCCGGCAACCACGTCGACACCCGCGGCATGGGCGTCGCCCAGCGCGTCGAGTTCTGCTCGGGCTACACGGGCTACCTCGGCGAGATCAACTACTGGGCGTGGGGCGCGGGCCACGGCGTGACCCCGCAGGGCGCGCTGGACTGGTGGAAGAACTCCCCCGGCCACAACGCCCGGCTGCTCGACCCCAACGCCACCACGTTCGCCGTCGGCCAGGCCTACAACGGCTACCCGACGATCGACCGGGCGCACTACACGGTCGTCTTCGGGAACCACTGACGCCGACCGGCCCTCCTCGCGGCACCGGGTCGTCACGAGACTGACCCGGTGCCCGACAAGAGCCGGCTCCTCAACCACATCGACGGCGAGTTCCGGCCCCCGCCGAAGGGGGCTGGACCGACGTCGTCAACCCGGCCACCGGCGAGGTCTACGCCACCGCGCCGCTCTCGACCGGGCCCGATGTCGACGCCGCGTTCGCCGTCGAGCAGGGGGCGTCGCGGCTGATCGAGGCGGAGGCCCGCAACACCGGCAAGCCGCTCGGGCCGACGGCGTCGGAGGAGATCCCGCCGATGGTCGACCAGATCCGGTTCGTCGCGGGGGCCGCCCGGATGCTGGAGGGCAGGGCGAGCGCGGAGTACATGCGCGGGTTCCAGTCGACGATCCGGCGCGAGCCCGTGGGCGTCGTCGGGTCGGTGGCGCCGTGGAACTACCCGATGATGATGGCGGTCTGGAAGTGCGCCCCCGCGCTGGCCGCGGGCAACACCATCGTCCTCGAGCCCAGCGACACCACCCCGGCCAGCGCCGTGCTGATGGCCGAGCTGTTCTCCGACATCCTGCCGCCCGGCATCACGGCCGCCACCCGCGTGATCGTCGACGAGTCGATCCGCGGCGAGCTGGTCGAGGCGCTCGCCGAGCAGGCCGCGGCCGTCCGCCTCTCCCGTGACGAGGTGCGCGGCAGCGAGGACCT
Organism: Pseudonocardia oceani; assembly: GCF_019263585.2. Classification (GTDB taxonomy): domain Bacteria; phylum Actinomycetota; class Actinomycetes; order Mycobacteriales; family Pseudonocardiaceae; genus Pseudonocardia; species Pseudonocardia oceani. Next base: position 4,808,542 of record NZ_JADQDF010000001.1, on the reverse strand, counting down.
CCACATCCCGCCGGTCAACAACCCCACCCAGCTCGCGCACGTGTCCGGGCTGGTGGAGCGGGCGCCGTCGCACGCGCGGGAGGTGTCGGGCGGGGAGAAGGCGGGCGGGAGCGGCTACTTCTACGCCCCGACCCTGGGCGGGAGCGAGTGGCCGACTGCGTCGGATCGGCCCGTAGGTGGTATTTGTATACCGACAACGGGACGAGGCGTGGAGGACATCGGTGCTGGAGCTCAAGACGCCCCGGGAGATCGACGCGATGCGGGTGACGGGCGCGTTCGTCGCGGAGCTGCTCGCCGACCTGGCCGGGCGGGCCGAGGTGGGGGTGAACCTGCTCGACCTGGAGCTGCGCGCGCGCACGATGATCGAGGAGCGCGGGGCGCAGTCCTGCTACTGGGACTACGCGCCGTCGTTCGGGCGGGGGCCGTTCCGCAACGTGGTGTGCCTGTCGGTCAACGACGCCGTGCTGCACGGGCTGCCGCACGACTACGTGCTGCGCGACGGGGACCTGCTGAGCATGGACATCGCGGTGTCCGTCGACGGCTGGGTGGCCGACTCGGCCCGCAGCGTCATCGTGGGGACGCCGCGGCCCGAGGACCAGCACCTGGTCGCGGCCACCGAACGGGCGCTGGCCGCCGCGATCGCCGCCGCGGTGCCGGGCAACCGCCTCGGCGACATCTCCGCGGCGATCGGCGCCGTGGCGAAGGCCGCCGGTTACCCGGTCAACACCGAGTTCGGCGGCCACGGGCTCGGCCGCACGATGCACGAGGACCCGCACGTCCCGAACAAGGGCAAGGCCGGGCGGGGACTGCGACTGCAGCCCGGCCTCACCCTCGCCCTGGAGCCCTGGTTCGCCGCCGGCACCGACGAGATCACCTACGACGCCGACGGCTGGACCATCCGCTCCGCCGACGGCTCCCGCACCGCACACTCGGAGCACACGATCGCGATCACCGACGGCGCCGCGCGCGTGCTGACGAACCCCGCCGACTAGCTCTCGAGCTTCACCTCGCCCATCTCCGACCACGGGTCACCCGGCAGCTCCTGGTAGACGATCCTCGGCACCGACGCCACGACCGAGGGCAGCCAGCCGAAGAACCACTGCGCGTGCTCGGAGGTGACGTGGGCCTCGCCGGCGGCCTGGTCGACGTAGTTGGCGAGGACCGCGTACTCGTCGGGCCGCTCGACGCTCGCGAAGCAGCTGAAGACGAGGTTGCCCGGCTCCTCGCGGACCTGGGCGGAGTAGCGGGTGATGCCGGCGAGGAAGTCCTCCCGCTTGTCCGGACGGACGTCGATCCTGATCACGATGAAGATCACGGTGTCTCCCCTGCGTCGGTGTGCGTCAGGAGTACCGCACCGGGGTGGGGTGGTGGTGTCTCATTGCGGAGCGTTCGGGGTCTCGCGCGTTCTCGTGGGCGGCGGCCACGGTGCTCGTGAGCCGGTTGGGGTGCGGGCCGAGCGTGGGACCGGCGCGTAGCGGGGGTGATCGCCGGGAGTGTGACCGTGCGGTCGTGGCGGGGACCGTGGCGGCGCACTCCTGGTGATCACGGCTCGGTGATCGTCGGTGCGGACCGGGCGGTCCGGGGCAGCCCCGTGCCTGCGCCGGCCGCCCCACCGTGCAGCACCCCGGGCCACCGCACCGCCGTTCCGCAGGCCGCACCCCTGCCGCGACGGCGGTGCGGCCACCGCGACGGCGGTGCGGTCGGTCCCGGACACCGGACCGCCGACCCGGCGGGGCGGGCGTCAGCCCCCCGCCCTCCGCGCCGCCAGCTCCGCCCGCGACCGGACCCCGAGCTTCGCGTAGACCCGGGTGAGGTGGAACTGGACCGTCTTCACCGACAGCACCATCTCCGCCGCCACCTCCTTGTTGCTCATCCCCGTCGCGACCAGGGCGGAGACTGTGCGCTCCTGCTCGGTCAGGCCGTCGGGGGTGCCGGCCGACGGGCGGGCGGTCTTGAGCTCGCGGTCGCAGCGGTCGACGTGGACCTGCGCGCCCAGCGCCGCGAACTCCTGGCGGGCGGTGGTCAGGAGCTCGGCGGCGTCGCGGCGGCGGCCGGCGCGGCGCAGGGTCAGGCCGTGGGCGAAGTCGGTGCGGGCGCGGTCGTAGGGCAGGGGCAGGGGGGCGAGGAGGTCGCGGGCGCGGGCGAACGCGGCCTCGGCGCCCGCCACGTCGCCGCGGGCCCCGAGCAGCCGGCCGCGGACGACACCGAGGCGGGCGCCGGTCGAGCGGTGGCGACGGCGGGCGGCGGCCGCCTCCAGCGGGGCGAGGAAGGCGTCGGCCTCGGCGAGGCGGTCGGTGCGGACCAGCGCGTTCGCGTAGACGTCGTGCCAGGGCCAGAAGCCGGGCTCGTCGATGCCGCCGCGCGGGCTGCGGACGGCGAGCGGGGTGAGGTGGCGGACCACCGCGCCGTAGTCGGCCGCCGCCTCCGCGACGTGGGCGCGCGCGAGCAGGGCGGGCACGGCCATCACGGTGTAGTCGAGCGCGGCAGCGCCGCCCAGGCGCAGGTGCCGCTCGGCCGCGTCCGGCTCGCCGCGCAGTGCTCGCACCTGCGCCCCGGTGCCGTGCACGAGCGGGCGCAGCAGCTCCAGCCCGGTGGCGACGACGAGCAGCTCCGCCCGGTCGACGGCCTCCAGCGCACCGGACCAGTCGCCCAGCGCGAACCGGGTGCGCGCGAGCCAGGCCAGCGCCCACAGCGAGATCCGGTTCGAGCCGGTGCGCCCGGCCGCGGACGCCGTGGCCGACACCGGCGGCACCGCGTACTCCAGCTCGCGCCGCGCGGCGTCGGGGTCGTCCTGGGCGAGGTGCAGCCAGCCCAGACCCATCCGCGCGCGCTGGTGCTGCGGGCCGCTCGGGCTCTCCGCGATCGCCGCCCGGTACGCCGTGAACGCCTCGGCGACCTCGCCGCGCGCCGCGTGCCCCAGCCCCACGATCGCCCGCGACTCGACGGCCGCGGGCGCGTCCGGCTGCGCGTGCTCGACGGCCCGGCCCGCCCACCGCACGAGCCCGTCGCCGTCCCACTCCGCGAGCGCGTGCAGCACCCGCCGCTGGCACACGACAGCCGCGGCAGCGCGGTCGGTCCCCCGCCGCTCCCACGCCGCGTCGAGGTAGGACTCGGCCTCGGCCCGGCGCCCACGCTGCACGGCGACGTAGGCCAGCACGGCGTCGCGGTGCGGGCCCGACGGCAGCGCCTCGACCTCCGCCAGCGCGTCCACCGCCTGCCCCAGCAGCCCGGCACCGGCGAGCGCGTCGACGGCGCGGAGTAGGCGGTCCTCGCGGTCGGCGCGGCTCGGGCTGATCCGCGCGGCGTCGATGAGCGCCCCGGCGACGACGGCCCACGCCCCCTCGGCCGCCTTGCGCTCGGCCAGCGCGACGAGCTCGTCGGCCAGCGTCGGGTCGGGCAGCGGCGCCGCCTCGACGCGGTGGCGCAGCCGGTCGGTCTCGTCGGTGACCACCTCGGCCGCGCGCAGGTGCAGGTCGTGGCGCCGCGCGGGGGCGAGAGTCGCGTGCACCGCCCCGCGGACGAAGCGCCCGGGGAACGCGAGCGCGTCGAGCCCGTGCCCGGCCTGCAGGGCGAGCAGCCCGGCGGCGCAGGCCTCGTCGAGCGCGGCGATCGGTTCGTCGACCTCCCCGAGCACGACGGCGTCGGCGAGCACCGGTTCGGCCCCGAGCACCGCCGCTGCCTGGACCAGCGCCCGCGCGGGCGGGGAGCACGCGAGCAGGGCGGCCTCCACGCGGCGCTGCACCGTGGTGGGCGCGGGGAGCCGGGTCTGCCAGTCCGACCACCGCACCGGCGGGGCGTCGCGCAGGACCTCCAGCAGGTGGCGCGGGATGCCACCGACGTGGTCGGACAGGCGGCGGGCGACGGGCAGCGGGAGGTCGACGCCGGTGGCCCGGGCGGCGAGCAGGCGGGTCTGCTCGGGGGTCAGCGGCGGCACCGGCAGCCGGACGGCGGGCAGCCGGTCGAGCAGGTCGACGGCCTCGGCCCCCGCGGCGCCCGAGCGCACGAGCAGCAGCAGGAGCGGAGCGTCGTCGAGCCGGGCGGCCGCCGACGCCAGCGCCTGCAGCGACATCGGGTCGGCGTCCAGCGCGTCGTCGACGACCACGACGTGCGGCGCCGCACCCCACGCGCGCACGAGCGCGGTGCCGAGCGCGACCGGGTCGGTGCCGGCGTCGGGCGCGTCGAGCAGCCGCCGCGCCAGCTCGCCCGGGCGGTCGCGCTCCCAGGACAGCCCCGCCACCCACGTGACGCCCGGGCGCCCGCGCCGGAACCGGTGCAGCAGCGCCGACTTCCCCACCCCCGCCGGCCCCTCGACCACGGCGACGACCGGCGAGCCCGCCCGCGCCCGGTCGGCCAGCGCGGCGAGCCGGTCGAGCTGCGCGGACCGGCCGACCAGGTGGACGTCCTCGTCGGCCGGCTGCACGCCGCTCACCGTAGGCCGGTCAGCCGGGATCGCCACCGGCGACGGGCAGCACCGTGCCCGTCACGTACGACGCCTCGTCCGAGGCCAGGAACAGGATCGCGGCGGCCTGCTCGTCGAGCGTGCCGTAGCGCCCCAGCAGCGACGACCCGAGCGTCTGGTCGATGTGCGCCTGGAACCACTCGCGCTCCTGCTCCGTGCGGGCCTCCGGCGTGCCCCGGGAGATCCGCCGCGGCGGCGCCTCCGTGCCGCCGGGGGCCGTCGCGACCACGCGGATCCCCGCGTCGGCGTACTCCAGCGCCAGCGACGCCGTGATCGCGTTGATACCGCCCTTCGCGGCCGAGTACGGGATCCGGTGGATGCCGCGGGTGGCCGCCGACGAGACGTTGACGATCACCCCGCTTCCCTGGCCGACCATCCCGGGCAGGACGGCCCGGCAGCACCAGAGCGTGGGCATCAGCGAGCGGGTGATCTCCGCGGAGATCTCCTCGGCGGTGAACTCGACGAACGGCTTGAAGTGGATCGCGCCGCCCACATTGTTGACCAGCACGTCGACGCGCCCCTGCCAGCCCGCGGCCTCGCGCAGCGCCGCCTCGGCGCCGTCCCAGCTCTCCAGGTCGGCCTCGACGGCGAGCGTCTTCGCGCCGTCGGCGGACAGGCCGCCGGCGACCTCGTGCACGAGCGGGGAGCGGTCGACCAGCACCAGCTGCGCACCCTCTGCGGCCGCGCGCTCCGCGACCCGGCGGCCGATGCCCTGCGCCGCCCCGGTGACGGCCACGACGCGGCCGTCGAAGCGGCCCGGCGTGACGAACCGCGGGCGCCGGGCGGCGGTGTTGTCGGCCATCGCGCGGCGGGTGGTCTCCTTCGACCGGTCGGCGTGCTCGCCGACGAGCCGGCGCGCCTCCTCGCGGTCGCCCGCCTCCATCGCGTCGACGATGTCGAGGTGGTCCCGGGTGCAGCTCGGGTGGCACCAGGTCGCGGTGCGCAGCGACTGCTCCATGTGCCCCTTCACCCCGAGCGCCCGGTAGGCCTGCGACAGGTGCTCGTTGCCGGTGAGGGTGAACAGGTAGTCGTGGAACGCCGCGTTGGTCTCGGTGTAGCCGGCGGCGTCGACGAACCGGTCGCCGTCGACGTAGGGCACGGTGGCCTCGGCGAGGAGGCGGTAGCCGTGCACCTGCTGCGAGGTCAGGCGCCCGACGACGAGCTCCAGCGCGCCCAGCTCCAGCGCGCGGCGGGCGTCGAAGATCGCGTCGGACTCGTGGACCGACGGGTGCTCCTCGCCGATCTGGTAACCGCCGGTGCCGACGGCGCTGGCCGGCCGATCGGGTACCGGCGCCACGAGGGGCGCGGTGTCCGCCGCCGGGAAGAGGTCCTGGCCGGCGACGGTCCGGCCGCCGGCGACGAGCAGGTCCCCCCCGGGATCGAGCGCGACGGAACCGTCGCCGGAGACCGCGCCGAACAGCGACTGGCCGCAGATGCCGCGGGCGTCGTCGGCGGTCCGGGAGACGGTGACGCCCAGCGCCGCGAGCTCCGCGGCGGGCAGCACGGTCTGCCCGGCCAGGTCCCGGCCCTCGCCGGTGAGGACGAGCAGGTCCTCCTCCGCCGGCTCGGTCAGCGTGCGGGCTTCGGCGGGGACCTCGACCTCCTGGTCCTCGCCCTCCACCTCGGGCTCCTCGACGGCGTCGGATACGTCGGCGTCGCGGGACGCCGCCAGCGCGAACTTCTCGTAGTAGAAGCCGCCCGGGGTGATGCCCTCGTCGGAGAAGTGCCCGCGCACCGCGTCGACCATCGGCGGGGGCCCGCAGAGGTAGACGGCGGTGGCGCCGTCGTGCAGGTGCCCCGGCTCGATCAGCGAGGTCACGTAGCCCTGGTGCTGCGCCGTCGTGGCCTTGTCGGCGACGCAGTGGTCCCAGGTCATGTTCTGGATCGAGCCGGCGAGCAACTCGATCGTCTCCCGCTCGACGACGTCGGCGTCGGTCGTGGCGCCGTAGAGCAGGTGCACCGGGCGGGTGCTGCCGCCGGCGTCGAGGGTGCGCAGGATCGACAGGATCGGGGCGAGCCCGGTGCCGCCGGCGAGCAGGAGCAGCGGGTCGTCGGACTCGCGCAGGAAGAAGCTTCCGTGCGGGCCGGTGAGGGCGATCTCGTCGCCGACGGCGGCGCGCTCGGTGAGCCACGTCGACATGACACCGCCCGGCGTGATCTTGACGAGGAACGTCAGCGCCTCGTCGGCGGGCCCGTTGCTGAACGAGTAGGACCGCGACTCGTCGGTGCCCGGCACGGCGATGTTGACGTACTGCCCGGGCAGGAACGCGAGCTCCGCCCGGTCGGTGATCTCGACCGTCAGCGCGACGGTGCTCGGCGAGAGCCGGTCGAGCGCGGTGACCGTGCCGCGGTGCGTCGCCGCGGCGGTCTTCGCGACGGCCGAGGTGCTCGCGATCTGCAGCACCAGCTCCGAGCGCGGCTTCATCTGGCAGGTGAGGACGTAGCCGGCGCTCTCCTCGTCGGGGGAGAGCGCGTCCTGCAGGTAGGAGCCGCCGTCGAACTCACCGGACTCGCACAGCGCCTTGCACGTGCCGCAGACCCCGTCGCGGCAGTCCATCGGGATGTTGATGCGCGCCCGGTACGACGCGTCGGCGACCGTCTGGTCCTCGCCGCAGGTGATGAAGCGCGTGACCCCGTCCTCGAAGGCGAGGGCGACCTGGTGCGACATGGCAGCCCCCTCAGAAGTGGTAGACGTCGACGACGTGGTGGATGTAGTCGTTCTTGAGCACCACGGTCTTGCGGCGGATCAGCGGGGCCTCCCCGGAGAAGTCGATCGTGCAGAACGAGGTGCCGTAGTAGGGGTCCACGGTCTTGTAGCGGAAGTACATGGTGTGCCAGTTGAACCGGACATCGACCAGGTCGCCGCGGCGCTCGATCACCTCGACGTTGCTGATGTTGTGGCTGGTCCGCGGCTCGGGAAGCGACGTGGCGCTGGAGCGCTCGGTCCGGATGCGGAAGACGCGGTCCTCCAGCCCGCCCTTGTTGTCGTAGAAGATCAGCGAGATGTCGCGCTGCGGGTCCTCGACGAGGCGGTCGTCGTCGGTCCAGCAGGGCATCCAGTAGACGACGTCGTCGGCGTAGCACTCGAGCCACTTCTCGAACTCGCGGTCGTCGAGGTAGCGGGCCTCGCGGTAGAGGAACTGCTCGATGGCGTTCTGGGTGATGAGCGTGCCGGTGCGGGACTCCGTGGTGGTCATGCCTGGTCCTCCTCGCCGATCGCGGCGAGCAGGGTCTGCCGCCAGTAGCCGTGCTGGACGGGGTAGAGCCCCTCGTCCTCGTTGCGCACGCCCGCGGAGACGACGCCGTGCATGTCGAGGGACTGCGCGACCTCGTCGGGACCGGTCAGCCAGTGCTCGGCGCCGCGGCTCATGTCGTTCCACGGGGCCGCGGTCGCCCGGAACGTGATCTGGCAGGAGCGGAACTCCTCCAGGTCGTCGGGGGTGGCCATGCCCGAGGCGTTGAAGAAGTCCTCGTACTGGCGGATGCGGTGCGCGCGGGCCGCGTCGCTCTCGCCCTTGGGGGCGATGCAGTAGATCGTGACCTCGGTCCGATCGGGCGCGATCGGCCGGAAGTGCCGGATCTGCGTGGAGAACTGGTCCATCAGGTAGACGTTCGGGTAGAGGCACAGGTTGCGGCTGCCCTTGACCATGAACTCGCCCTTGGCGTCGCCGAACTGCTCCTTGAGCTCGTCCATGCGGTCCCACAGCGGGCGGTCCTGCGGGTTCGCGGCCCAGGTCCACAGGCACAGGTGGCCGTTCGGGTAGGACCAGTAGCCGCCGCCGGACTTGCCCCAGCCGCCGGCGTCGAGCGCCTTGGTGGAGTTCGTGGACTCCCCGGTTCCGCGGCGGGAGGTGGTGGCGGCGTAGTTCCAGTGCGTCGCGCTGACGTGGTAGCCGTCGGCGCCGTTCTCGGCCTGCACCTTCCAGTTGCCGTCGAAGGTGTAGGTCGACGAGCCGCGCAGCACCTCCAGCCCGTCGGGCGACTGGTCGACGAGCATGTCGATCACCTTCGTCGCGTCGCCGAGGTGCTCCTCGAGCGAGCTGACGTCGGCGTTGAGGCTGCCGAACAGGAACCCGCGGTAGGAGTCGAAGCGCGCGACCTTCGTGAGGTCGTGCGAGCCGTCCTTGTCGAAGGTGTCCGGATAGCCCGCACCCTCGGGGTCCTTGACCTTGAGCAGCCGGCCGTCGTTGCGGAACGTCCACCCGTGGAAGGGGCAGGTCAGCGTGGGCCGGTTGTCGGTCTTGCGGCGGCACAGCATCGCGCCGCGGTGCGCGCAGGCGTTGATGAGGCAGTGCAGCTCGCCGTCCCTGCCGCGGGTGATCACGACGGGCTGGCGGCCGATGTGGGTGGTGAAGTAGTCGCCCGGGTTCGCGACCTGGCTCTCGTGGGCGAGGTAGATCCAGTTGCCCTCGAAGATGTGCCGCATCTCCAGCTCGAAGGTCTCCTCGTCGGTGAAGATGCGGCGGTTGGCGCGGTAGGTGCCCGCGTCGCGGTCGTCGACGACGGCGTCGGCGAGGACCTCGCGGACGTGGGACACATCGGTGGTGGTCACAGGCGGGCTCCAGCGGGTCGGCGGTGGGGCGGGTTCGGTTCCCCCGACTCTGACGCCCCGCCGCAGGGACCGCGTCAGGTGAAACCCGAGCAGCGACCCAGGTCTTTTCCAGATGCTGTACGTCTCAGTCGGGCTTGACTGCGTCTTTGCGCATCCGTGTCGGCGGACCTACCTTCGGAACGGCCCACAGCCGACGGAGGAGGACGCATGGAGATCCGCCAGCTCCGCTACTTCGTCGAGGTGGCGCGCACCCGGCACTTCGGGCAGGCCGCCGAGCGCCTGCACATGGCGCAGTCGCCGCTCTCGCAGGCGATCCGCCAGCTCGAGTCGCAGGTGGGCGCCACACTGTTCGACCGCACCACCCGCCGCGTCGACCTGACACCGGCGGGCGAGGCGTTCCTGCACGACGCCGTGCGCATCCTGGAGTCCGTCGACGCCGCGCAGGACCGCGTCCGCGTGATCGGCGAGGGCAGCACCGGGCTGCTGCGCGTCGGCTGCACCGGGCTCGCCGCCCACCGCCACCTGCCCCAGCTCGCCCGGATCGCCGCGCGGGAGGCCCCCGGGCTGGTCCTGCGCTACGTGCCCGACCTGCTCACCCCGGCCCAGGAGCTCGCGCTGGCCGAGGACCGGATCGACCTCGCCGTGCTGAGGCCGCCGATGCGCCGCTCGGGCCTGCGCTCCCGCACGATCGACCGCGAGCGCCTGGTGCTCGCGGTCCCGCAGAGCCACCACCTCGTCGGCGACGAGCCGGTGGCGCTCGCGGAGCTGCGCGACGAGGACTTCGTCGTCTACTCCGCGCGCGGGTCCGTCGTCGACGCCGCCGTCACGCAGGCCTGCCTGGCCGCCGGGTTCCTCCCGACGCGCGCCCACGAGGTCGCCGAGACCTCGATCATGCTCACCCTCGTGGCCGCCGGCCTCGGCGTCGCGCTGCTGCCGGAGTCGGTGCACGCACTGCGCGTCGAGGGCGTCCGCTACGTCCCGGTCGCCGACGACGTGCACATCGACCTGGCCCTGGCCTGGCGCACCGACGACCACTCCCCCGCACTCGCCCACCTGCTCGGCGCGCTGGAGGCCAACGGCTTCGTGCCGCCCGCGCCCGTCCCCGCACCCGGAGGCACCCGATGAAGATCGCTCGCATCGAGGCGATCCCGTTCGCCATCCCCTACCGCAAGCCCCTGCGCTTCGCCAGCGGCGAGGTGCACACCGCCGACCACGTGCTGGTCCGCGTCCACAGCGACGACGGCCTGGTCGGCGTCGCGGAGGCCCCGCCGCGGCCCTACACCTACGGCGAGACGCAGGAGTCGATCATCGCGGTGATCGGGAAGATCCTCGCGCCGGAGCTCGTCGGGCTCTCCCTGCTCGAGCGCGAGACCGTGCACGCCCGGATGGACCGCACCGTCGGCAACCCGGCCGCGAAGGCCGCGATCGACATGGCCCTGTGGGACGTGCTCGGCCGCACCCTCGACGTCGGAGTCTCGGCGCTGCTCGGCGGGTTCACCGACCGGATGCGCGTGTCGCACATGGTCGGCTTCGCCCCCGACGACGTGATGGTCGCCGAGGCGCAGCGCGTCCGCGACACCTACGGCATCACCACGTTCAAGGTGAAGGTCGGACGCCGGCCGGTGTCGCTCGACGTCGGCGCGTGCCGGGCCCTGCGCGCCGCGCTCGGCCCCGACGTGGAGCTCTACGTCGATGGCAACCGCGGCTGGACCCCCTCGGAGGCGGCCCGCTCGCTGGACGCCATGGCCGACCTCGACCTCACCCTCGCCGAGGAGCTCTGTCCTGCCGACGACGTGCTCGGCCGCCGCTGGCTCGTCGGGCGCACCGGGGTGCCGACCGTGGCCGACGAGAGCGCCACCACGCCCGCCGAGGTGACCCGCGAGCTGCTCGGCGGCTCGGCCACCATGATCAGCATCAAGACGGCGCGAACCGGCTTCACCACCTCGCAGCAGATCCTGCACCAGTGCGCGGGCATGGGCGCCGAGGTCGTCCTGGGCAACCAGATCGACGGCCAGCTCGGCACCGCCTGCGCCGTCGCCTTCGGCGCCGCGCACCGGCTCACCGCGCGGCGCGCGGGCGAGCTCTCCAACTTCCTCGACATGCGCGACGACCTGCTCACCGTGCCGCTGCAGATCAGCGGCGGCGAGCTGGCCGTCCGGACCGGTCCCGGCCTCGGTATCGAGATCGATCCGGACAAGCTCGCGCACTACCGCACCGACGTCTGAACCCTGCACCGCTGACGCTCAGGAGACCACCATGACCACCACGGAAGCGCGGGCCACCGCCGCCGACTCCGGCCGCAACGCCACCGCCGCCTTCACGCAGAAGGAGCGTGCAGCCGGCCCCGTCGACCACGCCCGCGTGGGCGCGATCTCCACCGACGCCCTCGCCGCACTGCACGAGGTCGTGCGCAGGCACCAGGTCACCTACGCCGAGTACGACGCCCTCAAGGCGTGGCTGATCCGCGTGGGCGAGGACGGCGAGTGGCCGCTGTTCCTGGACGTGTTCGTCGAGCACGTCGTCGAGGAGGTCGCGAACGCCGACCGCCAAGGCGCCATCGGCACCATCGAGGGCCCGTACTACAAGCCGGGCGCCCCGGCGTCGGTCAGCGAGGCCATCCTGCCGATGCGCGAGGACGAGGCCGGCACGCCGTTCCTGTTCCGGGGCACGGTCACCGACCTCGACGGCGCCCCGCTCGACGGCGCGCTGGTCGAGCTGTGGCACGCCGACGACGACGGCTTCTACTCCCAGTTCACCCCCGGCATCCCGGAGTGGAACCTGCGCGGACAGATCCGCACCGCGGCCGACGGCCGCTTCGCCTTCCGCACCATCCAGCCCGCGCCGTACCAGATCCCGACCGACGGCTCGACCGGCGCGTTCGTCGAGGCCGCCGGCTGGCACCCGTGGCGCCCCGCGCACCTGCACCTCAAGGTGTCGGCACCGGGCCGGCAGCTCGTGACCACCCAGCTCTACTTCGACGGCGGCGAGTACGTGGCCGACGACGTCGCGCAGGCCGTGAAGCCCGAGCTCGTGCTCCGTCCGACCCCCGCCGCGTCCGGCACCGGCAACGAGGTGACCTACGACTTCGCGCTGGACCCCGTGGCATGAGCCAGCACTTCGCCGTCCGCATGGACGTCGCGCTCCCGCCGGACATGGACCCGGCGGAGCGCGCCGCCCTGCTCGCCCGCGAGAAGGCCTACTCGCAGCAGTGGCAGCGCTCCGGCCACTGGCCCCACATCTGGCGCTGCGTGGGCGAGTACGCCAACCTCTCCGTCTTCGCGGTGGAGAGCAACGCCCAGCTCCACGAGATCCTCTGGGGCCTCCCGCTCTTCCCGTACATGACGATGACGATCACGCCGCTGGCGGCACACCCGTCGGACATCGCCCTGGACGCTCCCGCCCCGTGAGGGCCCCCCTCCCACACCCTTCCCCGCCATAGGTCTGCCCTGCGGCGGCACCCAGGAGACGACATGAACGCTCCACCCGACGTGCTCCGCCGCAGCTCCGTGACCTGGATCGTCGCGCTCGCGACGACCGGGCTGGTCTTCGACGGCTACGACCTCGTGGTCTACGGGACGCTGGTCCCGCTGTTCCTGCGCAGCCCCGGCGAGATCGGCGAGGTGACCCCGGCGCTGGCCGGGGCGCTCGGCAGCTACGCCCTGATCGGCGTGCTGGTCGGGGCGCTGCTCGCCGGCAGCGTCGGCGACCTGATCGGCCGCCGCACGGTCATGCTCACCGCCTACGCCTGGTTCTCGGTCGGCATGGCGCTCACCGCGCTCGCGACGACCACCACCGCCTTCGGCCTGCTGCGCTTCGCCACCGGCATCGGGGTGGGGGCGCTCGTGGCCACCACCGGGGCACTCGTCGCCGAGTTCGCGCCGCCGGGCCGCAGGAACCTGCTCAACGCGATCGCCTACTCCGGGGTGCCGCTGGGCAGCCTGCTCGCCGCGCTGCTCGCGATCCTGCTGCTGGGCCCCATCGGCTGGCGCGGGATGTTCCTCATCGGCGCGCTGCCGCTGGTCACGCTGTTGCCGCTGGCCTACCTGAAGATGCCGGAGTCGCCCGCGTGGCTGGCGTCGCGGGGCCGGATGGAGGAGGCCAGGGCGGTCGGCGCCCGCACCGGCGTCAGCGTCGAGGAGCCGGCCGCGCCCGGCACGGCGCCGCAGCCCTCCGGCCGGGCCGGGTTCGCCGGGCTGTTCCGGGCCCCCTACCTGCTGCCGACGATCGCGCTCGGCCTGCTCAGTGCGCTCGGCCTGCTGCTGGTCTACGCCCTCAACACGTGGCTCCCCGAGCTGATGGGCCGCGCCGGGTTCTCCACCAACGGCTCGCTGGCGTTCCTGCTCGTCCTCAACGGCGGCGCGGTACTGGGCGCCCTGGGGGCGTCGCGGATCGCCGACCGCTTCGGACCCAAGCGGGTCGTCGCGGCGTCGTTCCTGCTCGGGGGCGTCGCCATGGCCCTGCTGACGGCCGGGTTCCCGCTCGGCGTGCTGCTCGCGTTCGTCGCCGTCGTCGGGCTGGGCACCAGCGGCACCCAGATCCTCATCTACGGCTTCGTCGCCACCTACTACCGGACGAACGTGCGCAGCGCGGGCGTCGCCTGGTGCGCCGGGTTCGGGCGCCTGGGCGGCATCGGCGGCCCGGTGGTGGGCGGCCTGCTCATCGCGGCCGGGCTGGAGCTGAACACGATCTTCTACGTGCTCGTGGCGGTGTCGGTGCTGGGTGCGGCACTAGCGCTGGTGGTGCCGGCGCGCGCCCGGAGCGCCCCGGCCCCGGCCGTCGTCGCGGACGAGCCGGTGGTGGCGCGGGCGCGCTGACTCCCCGCCCCCGGGTTCAGGAAAGCCACGTTCCCGCCACCAGATGGCGGGAACGTGGCTTTCCTGAACCTCCGTCAGACCCGCTCCAGCACCGCCGCCAGCCCCTGGCCCCCGCCGATGCACATGGTCTCCAGCCCGTACCGCGCCCCGCGCCGCACCATCTCCCGCGACAGGGTCGTGAGGATGCGGGCCCCGGTGGCGCCCACGGGGTGGCCCAGCGAGATGCCCGAGCCGTGGACGTTCACACGCTCCAGGTCGCCGTCGGTCAGCTCCCACTCCCGCGTCACGGCCAGGACCTGCGCCGCGAAGGCCTCGTTCAGCTCGATCAGGTCGACGTCGGCCAGCGCCAGCCCGGCGCGCTGCAGCGCCAGCGCCGTGGCGGGCACCGGGCCGATGCCCATCGTCGCGGGCGGCACCCCGGCCACGGCCCACGAGACGAGCCGCACGAGCGGGCGCAGGCCCAGCTCGGCCGCCCGCTCCGGCGTGGTGACGACGGCGATCGCGGCCCCGTCGTTCTGGCCCGATGCGTTGCCCGCCGTGACCGTCGCGTCCGGGTCGCCCGCGCGCAGCACGGGCTTGAGCTTGGCCAGGACCTCGACGGTCGAGTCGGGCCGGATGTGCTCGTCCCGCTCGACGACGGTGTCGCCGCGCCGCCCCGGCACCGTGACCGGCACGATCTCCTCGGCGAACACGCCCGCCTCCTGCGCGGCCGCGGCCCGCCGGTGCGAGCGCACGGCCCACGCGTCCTGCTCGGCGCGCCCGATGCCGTACTCGCGGCGCAGGTTCTCCGCGGTCTCCAGCATCCCGCCGGGCACCGGGAAGTGCTCCCCGCCGGCGGTGACGCGGCCGCGGGCCAGCGCGTCGTGCAGCAGGACCCCCGGCCCCGCTCCGGCGCCCCAGCGCATGTCGGACGAGTAGTGCGGGGCGCGCGACATCGACTCGACGCCGCCCGCCAGCACCACGTCGCTCACGCCGGTCTGCACCTGCATCGCGGCGGTGAGCACGGCCTGCAGACCCGAGCCGCAGCGGCGGTCGACCTGCTGCCCGGTGACGGTGACGGGCAGCCCCGCGTCGAGCGCGACGACCCGCCCGACCGCCGGGGCGTCCATCGTCGGGTAGCTCTGCCCGAGGACGAGCTCGTCGACGGCGGCGGGGTCGAGCCCGGTGCGCTCCAGCAGCGCCCGGACGACAGTGGCCCCGAGGACGTGCGCGGGCACGGTGCGCAGGGCGCCCCCGAACCCGCCGACGGGCGTCCGCAGCGGCTCGCAGATCACGACCTCACGCATCGACGGCCTCCGGGATCCCGACGCGGAACGGGGCCGCGGTCTGCGCCCGCACCTCGTCGAGGGTGACGCCCTCGGCCAGGTCGACGAGCACGAGCCCGCCGTCCACCACGCGGAACGTCGCCAGCTCGGTGACGACGACATCGACCGCGCGCTGCGCCGTCAGCGGGTACGAGCACTCCTCGACGATCTTCGGGCTGCCGTCCTTGGCCGTGTGCGTGGTGGCCACGACGACCGTCCCCGCGCCGACCAGCAGATCCATCGCCCCACCGACGCCGAGCACCGGCTTGCCGGGCACCGACCAGTTGGCGATGCGGCCACGGGCGTCGATCTGCAGGGCGCCGAGCACGGCGACCTCCACGTGCCCGCCGCGGATCATCCCGAACGAGTCCGAGCTCGCGAAGAACGAGGCGCCGGGCCGGGCGGTGACGGGCTTCTTGCCCGCGTGGACGAGATCGGGGTCGGCCTCGCCGGGCAGCGGGGTGGGGCCGACGCCGAGCAGGCCGTTCTCGGTCTGCAGATGAGCCGCGTGTTCGGGCAGGTGGTCGGCGACCAGCGTCGGGATGCCGATGCCGAGGTTCACCACCGCGCCGGGCGGGATGTGCGGCACGACGCGGGTGGCGATGATCTCCTGAGCGTTCATCGCGCACCCCCGGACAGCACCAGGGCGTCGACGAACAGGTGCGGGGTCACGATCTCCTCCGGGTCGAGCGCGCCGACCGGCACGACCTCGTCGACCTCGGCGATCACGAGGTCGGCGGCCGTGGCCATGTCGGGGTTGAAGTTGCGGGCGGTCCTGGCGTAGACGAGGTTGCCCAGCGCGTCGGCGGCGCGGGCGCGGACCAGCGCGACGTCGGCGCGCAGGCTCTCCTGGTAGAGGTGCGGCTCGCCGCGGATCACGCGCTCCTCGCGGCCCTCGCCGAGGTCGGTGCCCCAGCCGGTGCGCGTGTAGAAGCCGCCGATGCCCGCTCCCCCGGCCCGGATCGCCTCGGCGAGCGTGCCCTGCGGCACGAGGTCGATCTCCAGGCGGCCCTCCTGGTAGGCGGCGACGACGTCGGGGTTGCTCGTGAAGTAGGAGCCGACGGCCTTGCGGACCCGGCCCTCCAGGAGCAGCTTCCCCAGCCCGCGCCCGGGCTCGCCCAGGTTGTTGCTGACGATCGTGAGGTCGCGGGTGGCGGTGGCGGTGAGCAGGGCGTCGATCAGCGTCAGGGGCGCGCCGACCAGGCCGAACCCGCCGACCATGACGGTGGCGCCGTCCGGGATGCGCGCCACCGCGGCGGCGGGGTCGAGGACCGGCGTGCCGCGCCCGGTCAGGGAGGAGGGGGTCATGCCCCCAGCTGACCACCCGCCGACGCAGACGTCCAACATCTGATTCATCGCCTAGTAGACGTCCGACGTCTAGGATGCGCGGATGCGCTACCGCCGGCTCGGCTACTTCGTCGCGGTCGCGGAGGAGCTCAGCTTCACCCGCGCCGCGCAGCGCCTGCACATGGCGCAGCCCCCGCTCTCCCAGCAGATCGCCGCGCTGGAGAAGGACCTCGGCGCCGTGCTGTTCGACCGCTCGCGCCGCGCAGTCCGGCTCACAGCCGCCGGCGCGGCCCTGCTCCCCGAGGCCCGCCGCCTGCTCACCGACTACGAGGAGACCGCGCGGAGGGTGCGCCGCGTCGCCGAGGGCGCCGTCGGGCGGCTGGCCGTCGGGTTCGTCCCGTCGGCGATCCACGGTGCCCTCGCCCCGCTGCTGCGCGCCTACGGCACCGCGCACCCCGGCGTCGAGCTCGTGCTCACCGAGCGTCCGCCCGACGCGCTGCTGCGCGCGGTCCACGACGGGCGCCTCGACGTCGCCGTGCTCTACCTCCCGCTGCGCGAGCCGGACCTCGCCCAGCGCCGGATCTCCTCGGAGGACCTCGTGCTCGCCCTGCCCGTCGGCCATCCCGCGGCGGAGTCGGCGACCGTGTCGCTGGCCGACGTAGCGGGCGAGCCGTTCGTGCTCCCCGAGCAGCACGACGTGCCCGGCCTGCACGCCGCCGTCACCGCGCTGTTCGCCGACGCCGGGGTGGCGCCGCGCGTCGCGCAGCGCGGGGTGTGGCTGGTGCAGACCGTGCTCGGGCTGGTCGCGGCCGGGGTCGGGCTCGCCGTCGTGCCGTCGTCGGTGGCGGCGCCGGGGCACCGCGGGGTCGTCGTCCGGCCGGTCCGGGAGGCGGCGCACCCCGTCGAGGTGGCCGCGGTCTGGCGCCCGGGCGACCCCTCCGCCGCCCTCGCGCGCCTGCTCGACCTGCTCCCCGGCGCGGTCACGCCCGGACCCACCGCCTGACGAGGTCGACCACCTCCGGCGTCCGGGCGTCGATCTCGGCGCCCTCGAGCGTGAGCACCGCCCGGTCCGGGCCGGGCCGGCGCAGCCGGCCGGTGGGATCGTCGAACACGAACGACGCCGCGTCGGCACGGACCTTCGCCCCGCGGTGCAGCACCAGGTCGAGCTGATGCGGGCGCAGCCGGAACGTCACGCGGTCGACGCCGCCGTGGCAGAAGCTCGGCGACCTCCACTTCACGTGCTCGGTGATCCCGGGGTCGGCCCCGAGGACCGCGGTCCGCAGCCGGGCGACGGCGTCGCGCAGCGGGTGGTCGAGCGCGGCGAGGTGGTCGTCGACGTCGCTCACCGCGACGCGCCGACGGGCGTCCACGCCGGGTCGCGCCCGCTCAGCGCGAGGAGGCGGTCGAGCTCCGGGGCGTCTTCCGGCACCGGCACCGGCGGGCCGAACAGCCCCGGGACCCCCTCCGGCACGCTCACCGCCGACACGAACCCCAGGCACGCCCGCACGCTCTCCGGGTCGGCCTCGTAGGGGCGCCCGAGGGCGCGGGCGAGGTCCCAGCCGTGCAGCACGAGCTCGTCCAGCGCGACGACGGCGACGTCGCCGGCCGGCATCGCGACGCCGCCGACCGAGGTGCTCCCCTCCAGCGCCCCCGGCGCGCGCCAGGCCCGGACCAGCGCGTCGAGCTCCACGGGCAGCGCGGTGCGCCACCGCGGGTCGAGCGGCGGCGGCTCCGGCGGCGGCGGGCCCGGGTCGGCGCCCTTCTCCGCGCCGGTGCGGAACGCTCCGCACAGCATCTGCAGGTGGCTCAGCAGCGCGCCGACGGACGTGCCCGCGCACGGTGTCGGGGCCTCGAGCTGCTCGTCGCGGACGCCGTCGAGCAGCCCGGCGACGCGGTCGGCGGCGGGGGCCAGGTCGGGGACCGAGGTGGTGGACATGGGGGTAGGACGACGGGGGACCCCCGTACTCATCGGCCGGGGGACGGGGGTTCACCCCCGTGTGGCGGCGCGGGCGCCGGTCCTACCGTGTGCCATGCGCCGAAGCACCCCCCTCGCCCTGGCCGCGCTGGCCGTCGTCCTCGCGGGCTGCGGGAACGGGGTGCCCCCCGTCCCGGCCGACGCCCCGCCGCCCGCCGCGACCGCCACCGTCACGTCCTCGGGCGCCGGCGAGACCCGGCAGGTCAGCGGCTTCTCCGCGGTCGAGCTGTCGTCGGTCGGCGACCTGCGGATCGAGCAGACCGGCACCGAGTCGCTGACGATCGAGGCCGCCCCCGACGTCCTCCCGCTGCTCACCAGCGAGGTCTCCGGCGGCGTCCTGCGCCTGGGCGTCGTGCCCGGCGCGGACTTCCGCACGGACCAGCCGATCGTGTACCGCCTCACGGTCGACGCCCTCGACGCGCTCACCGTCTCCGGCGCGGGCGACGCCACCGCCGCCGCCCTGCGCACCGGCGCGCTCACCGTCGACATCACCGGCGCGGGCGACGTGACGCTGGGTGGCACCGCCGACTCCCAGGTCGTGACGATCGGGGGCAGCGGCGACTACGACGCACAGGACCTGCAGACCGCCACCGCGACGCTCACCGTCGACGGCGCGGGCGACGCCGTGGTCCGGGTCAGCGACCGCCTCGACGTCACCGTCGGCGGCGCCGGGTCGGTCGAGTACATCGGCGACCCGCAGGTCACCCAGGACGTGAGCGGCGCGGGCGACGTCGAGCGGCGCTGAGGACTGGCAGCGGGAGGGCGGGCGGGGCTCAGTGCCCCGTCATCCCCCCGTCGACGGCCAGGGTGCTGCCGGTGATGTAGGACGACGCGGGGCTCGCCAGGAACACCACGGCCGAGTCGAGCTCGTGCTGCAGCCCGAGGCGCCCGAGCGGGCTGCGCTCCTTGACGAACGCCTCCAGCTTCTCCGGCGGGATCTGCGCGGTCATCTCGCTGGCGAAGTAGCCCGGCGCGAGCGCGTTGACGCGGATGCCGCGCCGGCCCGCCCACTGGCTCGACAGGTCGCGCGTGAGCCCGATCAGCCCCGCCTTCGTGGCGGCGTAGGACGCCTGCGGCGCGTAGGAGGCCATGAACCCCAGCGCGCTCGCGATGTTGACGATGCTCGACCCCGGCTCCATCACGCGCGCGGCGGCCTGCGCCATCCAGTAGGCGCCCTCCAGGTTGACGTCGACGACGCGGCGGAACTCCTCGGGCGCCTCCTTCAGCGCGGGCGTCGCCGTGCCCAGGCCCGCGTTGTTGACCAGCACGTCGAGCCGCCCGAGCTGCTCGACGGCGGCCGCGGCGAGCGCGGTGCAGTCGTCGGGGTCGGTGACGTCGGTGGCCACCGCCAGCGCGCGGCGCCCGATGGCCTCGACGGCCTTCGCGGTGTCGGCGAGCTTCTCCGTGCGACGCGCGCCCAGCACGACGTCGGCGCCGGCGTGGGCGAGCGCGAGCGCGAACCCGGCGCCGAGGCCGGAGCTCGCGCCGGTGACGACGGCGACGCGGCCGTCGAGGCGGAACAGGTCGAGGACGGGGTTCACCGGGTACCTCCGAGGGTGGTCAGGCCCGCCGCGGCGAGCGGGGCGGTGGCGGCGCCGACGGTCGAGAACCCGTCGCCGCGGGTGTCGCCGCGCAGGTGCCGCTCGTGGATCCCCTCGGCGATCACCGCGATCTTGAAGTACGCGAGCCCGAGATGGAACCCGAGGTCGGTGATCTCGCGCCCGGAGGCGCGCGCGTAGCGCTCCACGAGGGCGTCGGCACCGGGAATCCGCGGGCTGGTCGACGCGGCGGAGCCGCCGAGCACCGCCCCGAACTCGCGGTCGCCGTACACGACGTGCAGGGCGAGGTCGGCCAGCGGGTCGCCCAGCGTCGCCATCTCCCAGTCGACGACGGCGCGCACGCGGGCCGGGTCGGCGGGGTCGAGGATCGTGTTGTCGATGCGGAAGTCGCCGTGCACGATCGCCGCGCCGCTCTCCGCGGGGCAGGCCGCCTCCAGCCGGGCGTGCAGGGCCTCGACGTCGGGCAGGTCGCGGGTGCGGACGCGCTCCCACTGCCCGTACCAGCGGCGGACCTGGCGGCCGAGGTAGCCCTCGGGGCGCCCGAAGTCCGCCAGCCCGACCGCCGCCGGGTCGACGGCGTGCAGCGCGGCGAGGGTGTCGACGAGCCCGTCGGCGCAGCGGCGGACGTCGGCGTCCGACAGCGGGTCGAGGTCCTCCTCGCTGCGGATCACGACGCCGTCGACGAACCCGACCACGGCGAACGGCACGCCGAGCACGTCGGCGTCGGCCAGCGCGACGGGCGGCGCCACCGGCACGCCGTGCCCGTGCAGCGCCTCGACCACGCGGAACTCGCGGGCCATGTCGTGCGCCGAGGGCGTCAGCACACCCAGCGGCGGCCGCCGCAGGATCCACGTCGAGACGCCGTCGGTGAGCGTGTAGGTGAGGTTGGACCGGCCCCCGGAGACGAGCTCGGCGCGCAGCCCGCCCGCGTAGTCCGGGACGCGGTCGGCGAGGAAGCGGTCGAGGACGTCGAGGTCGAGGCCCTCCACGACGGGGGCGGTCACGCCCGCGCCGCCGCGGTGTGGCGGCCGACGACCCGGCGCGCGATGGACCAGCGGTGCGTCTCGGACGGGCCGTCGTAGATGCGGAAGGGGCGGACCTCGCGCAGGAACCGGCCCAGCAGCAGGTCGCCGGACACGCCGAGCGAGCCGCACAGCTGCAGCGAGCGGTCGACGACCCGCCACACGGCCTCGGCGGTGAACGTCTTCGCCATCGACACCTCCAGCCCCGCCGACCGGCCCTGGTCGAGCTCCCAGCAGGCGCGCAGGATCAGCCCGCGCGCGGCCGCCACGTCGATCTCGTTGTCGGCGATCATCTGCTGCGCCATGCCGAGGTCGGCCAGCCGCGCGCCGAACAGCTCGCGCTGCGCGGCGTGGGCGACGGCGATGTCCTGCGAACGGCGGGCGATGCCCAGCCAGCGCATGCAGTGCGTCATCCGGGCCGGGCCCAGGCGCACCTGCGCGTAGCGGTAGCCCTGGTCGACCTCGCCGATGACGGCCTCGTCGGGGACGACGCAGCCGTCGAAGTCGACCTCGAGGTGCCCGCCGAACAGGCTCTCGTCGAGCGTGGGGACGTGGCGCCCGACCTTCATGCCGGGGTTGTCGGCGTCGACGAGGAACATCGTGGCGCCGCCGCGGTCGCCGGGCTCGCCCGCGGTGCGCGCCATGCAGATCGCGAACGCGGCGCCGTCGGCCCCGGTGATGAACCACTTGCGGCCGTCGATCCGCCAGCCGCCGGGCACCCGCTCCGCGCGGGTGGCGAGCGCGTCGGGGTCGGAGCCGGCGCCGGGCGCGGGCTCGGTCATCGCGAAGCAGGAGCGGACGTCGCCCGCGGCCAGCGGCGCGAGATAGCGCGCCTTCTGGTCCTCGGTCGCGATGGCCTCCAGCATGTGCATGTTGCCCTCGTCGGGGGCGGCGATGTTCAGCGCGACCGGCCCGAGCAGGGAGTAGCCCGCCTCCTCGAACACCGCGGCCCGCGCGCACATGTCCAGGCCGTGGCCGCCGTACTCGGGCGAGACGTGCGGGGCGAACACGCCCGCCGCCTTCGCCGCGGCCTGCAGCTCCCGGCGGACGGACTCCGAGGGCACGACGCCGTCGTTCGCGACCTCCACCGGGACGACGACGTCCCGGACGAACTGCGCGGTGCGGGTGACGAGCTCGGCGACAGCCGGCTCCGGAGCGAGATCGACGGCCATTGTCGCGCCTCCAGGCTAATGAGTGTTAGCCACCATGGGACACGAGATGGTGGCATCGGGCAAGCCCGCTGCTGGGAACGTCACATCCGGGCTACCCTCCGTTGGCCGGAGGAGGTGGCCGATGGGCGAGGACCGCATGGCGGGCATCCGCGACGCCGCGCTCGACCTGTTCGTGCGCCGCGGATACGAGGCCACGACGATGGCCGACATCGGCGCGGCCGTGGGCATCCGCGGCCCGAGCCTCTACAAGCACGTCAGCTCGAAGCAGGAGCTGTTCGCGGCGCTCGTCGTCGAGACGATGCAGAACCTGGTCGCGCTGCACGACCGGGCGGTCACCGGCGTCGCCGACCCCGTGGAGCGCCTGCGCCGCGCCGTCGACGCCCACGTCCGCTACCACGCCCGCCACCGCCGCGAGGCCTTCGTCGGCAACCGGGAGCTGCGCAGCCTCGTCGAGCCCCACCGGTCGACGGTGCTCGCGCTGCGCGCGGCCTACGCGCGCCGCTTCGAGGAGGTCGTGGCCGCGGGCGTCGCCGCCGGGGTGTTCACCGTCGAGTCGCCGCAGCTCACCGCGTTCGCCCTGCTCGACCTGGGCATGGGCGTGGCGGTCTGGTTCCGCTCCGACTCCGGGCCCACCGAGGACGAGGTGGCCTGGCAGCACGCGGAGTTCGCGCTGCGCCTGGTCGGGGCGCGCTGACCGCCCCGCCCGGGCGCGCTCAGACCTCGAGCAGCACGCGCGCGGTGTCGGCCCACTGCGCCAGGTGCGGGTCGCCCGCCGGGTCGCGGCGGTCGAAGGCATAGGCCATCGCGACGCCGCGCATGCTGGTGAGCAGCAGCTCGCGCAGCTGCGGGTAGCGCGGGTGGCCGGCGAGCTCGGGGCCCCACATCCGGTCGACGCCCTCGCGGATCACCCCGCCCAGGCGCCGCTCCCCCGGCAGCAGCGCCTCGGCGATGCCGTCGTTGGTGCGCGCGGCCGTCCACATCTCCACGGCCGCCCAGAAGTACGGCTCGCGGAACGACTCCCACATGCGCTCGACCACCCACGCCGCGCGCTCGCCGGCCGTCAGCCCCTCGGGCAGCGTCCGCTCGACGTCGTCGGCGTGCTCGCGCACGCGCACGGACGCGATGTGCCCCGCCGCGGCCACGAGCAGCGCCTCCCGCGACGGGAAGTGGTGCAGCAGCCGCCCCCGCGACACGCCCGCGCGCGCCTGGATCCGCAGCGTCGTCGCCGCACTGAACCCCTCCTCGACCAGGCAGCCGACGGCGGCCTCCAGGATCCGGGCGCGGCTGTCCACGGTGCGCTGGGCGCGGCGGGTCACGGCGGGGGTCGTCATCGGGGGTCTCCGGTCGGTCGTCGGGTCACAGGCCCATCGACTTGCCGATGACCTCCTTCATGATCTCGGTGGTCCCGCCGTAGATCCGGGTGATGCGGGCGTCGGCGTAGGCGCGGGCGATCGGGTACTCGTTCATGTACCCGTAGCCGCCGTGCAGCTGCAGGCACCGGTCGACCGCCCGGCCCTGCAGCTCGGTGCACCACCACTTCGCCTTCGACGCGTCGACGGCCGTCAGCTCGCCGGCGTTGAGCGCGCGCACGCAGTCGTCGACGTAGTGCTCGGCGACGTCGACCTCGGTGGCGATCTCGGCCAGCACGAACCGCGAGTTCTGGAACGACCCGATCGGCTGCCCGAACGCCTTCCGCTCCTTCACGTACTCCAGCGTCTGCTCCAGCGCGGTGCGCGCGGCGGCCACCGCCGAGATGGCGATGGACAGCCGCTCCTGGGGCAGGTTGGTGACGAGCTGGGTGAAGCCCTGACCCTCCTCCGACCCGAGCAGGTTGGTGACCGGCACCTGCACGTCCGTGAACGACAGCTCGGCGGTGTCCTGGGCGTGCTGGCCGAGCTTGTCGAGGTTGCGCCCGCGCTCGAAGCCCTCCATGCCGCGCTCCAGGACGACCAGCGACATGCCGCGGTGCTTCTGGGTGGGGTCGGTCTTCACCGCGGTGATCACCAGGTCGGCGTTGATGCCGTTGGTGATGAACGTCTTCGCCCCGTCGACGACGTAGTGGTCGCCCTGGCGGACGGCCGTGGTCGTCATCGACGCGAGGTCGGAGCCGATGCCCGGCTCCGTCATCGCGATCGCGGTGATCAGCTCGCCCGAGACGATGCCCGGTAGCCAGCGCTCGCGCTGCTCGGGCGAGCAGTAGGACAGGAAGTAGGGCAGGCAGATGTCGTTGTGCAGCGTGAGGCCGAGACCGGCCGCGGCCGCCCCGCTGCGCGCGATCTCCTCGGCGACGACGGCGTTGAACCGGAAGTCGGCCACCCCGCCGCCGCCGTACTCCTCGGGCACGTCCATGCCGAGGAACCCGGACGTGCCCGCCGTGGTGAACAGCGAGCGCGGCACGATGCCCTCGCGCTCCCAGTCGAGGTGGTGGGGCACGACCTCGACCTCCAGGAAGCGCCGGAACGCCTCCCGGAAGTCCTCGTGGTCCGACTCGTAGAGCGTGCGCTTCATCGCGGCGCCCCTCCTCCTCCGGTGCCCGGGCGGGTCAGAGCAGCTCGAGGATGGTGGCGTTGGCCTGGCCGCCGCCCTCGCACATGGTCTGCAGGCCGTAGCGGACGCCCTGGTCGCGCATGTGGTGCACGAGCGTGGTCATCAACCGCGCGCCCGAGCCGCCCAGCGGGTGCCCCAGCGCGATCGCGCCGCCGTTCGGGTTGAGGCCCTTGGCGTCGGCGCCGAGGTCGGCCAGCCAGGCCAGCGGCACCGGCGCGAACGCCTCGTTGACCTCGAACGCGCCGATCTCGTCGAGGCTCAGGCCCGACTTCGCCAGGGCCTTCTGCGTGGCCGGGATGGGCGCGGTCAGCATGATCACCGGGTCGGCCCCGGCGAGGACGGCCGTGTGCACGCGCGCGATCGGCGTGAGGCCCAGCTCGCGGGCCTTCTCGCCGGTCATCATCAGCAGCGCGGCGGAGCCGTCGGAGATCTGCGAGGCGTTGCCCGCGGTGATCACGCCGCCCTCGGGCTTGAAGACGGTCTTGAGCCCGCCGAGCGACTCCACCGACGAGCCGCGGCGGATGCCCTCGTCGCGGCTCACGACGGTGCCGTCGGGCAGCGTGACCGGGGCGATCTGGCCGTCGAAGCGCCCCTCGTCCTGCGCGGCCGCGGCCTTCTCGTGGCTGGCCACGGAGTACTCGTCGAGCTGGGTGCGGGAGAAGCCCCAGCGCTCGGCGATCATCTCGGCGCCGACGCCCTGGTTGGGGCGCACGCCGTCGTAGCGGGCGGCGAAGTCGGCGCCGTAGGGGTCGGCACCGGCGAGCGAGGAGCCCATCGGCACGCGGCTCATCGACTCGACGCCGCCGGCGACGACCACGTCGTACTGCCCCGCGACGAGGCCGGCCGCGGCGAAGTGCACCGACTGCTGGCTCGACCCGCACTGCCGGTCGACGGTGACGCCCGTGACGGTCTCGGGCCAGCCGGCCGCGAGGACCGCGGTGCGGGCGATGTCGAAGGTCTGCTCGCCGATCTGGGACACGCAGCCCCAGATGACGTCGTCGACGACCGACGGGTCGATGCCCGTGCGCCCGGCCAGGCTGCGCAGCACGTGCGCGGACAGGTCGGCGGGGTGCACCCCGGACAGGCCCCCGTTGCGCTTGCCCACCGGCGTGCGCACGGCCTCGACGATCACTGCGTCCCGCATGAGGTCTCCTCGTTCCGCCGCACCGCTGCGGCAGGGTGTAACAGTCAGGATTGACTGTGACACCTGTCCCAGGAGCCGTCAACCGGGGTGTGACGCGTTCCCGCCTCGCCGTGCAGCGACATCAGCGCCTCGCGCACCGGGGTGGCGCTGACGCCGAACCGCGCGGCGAGGTGCTCGGTGGCCTCGCCGGTCATGATCAGCTCGCGGATCAGCCGGGCGATCTGCGGGCTGGGCCGCTCCCCCCGGGTCCAGGCCCGGCGCCCCCGGGGTCCCGCTCACCGCACTCTTGCCAGACTCCACAGATCAAGCGAGAGTCGGCCGATCGAGGACTACTCACCGCGGAAGGTCGATGCAGGGTCTGATGTTCGACAGCCGGCTGTTGCTGCACTCGTCGCTGTCGCGGACCGAGCGGCTCTTCGCCGAGAAGCAGATCGTCACGAGGCCTGCGCACGCTCGGCCTGCGGCCGGGCGACCGCGTCGGCACGCTGGCCCGGAACAACCACCGCCACCTCGAGACGTACTTCGGCGTGCCCGGGATCCAGCCGGTGCTGCACACGATCAACCTGCGCCTGTCGCCGGCGCAGCAGGAGTTCACGATGCACCGCATCGCGCAGCCCGTCGACTCCTGCGAGGACCTGCTCGCCGCCGCCGACGGAAACGCGCCGTTCGCGGAGTTCGACGAGAAGGCCGCGGCGGCCATGCGCTTCACGAGCGCGACCACCGGCGACCCGAAGGGCGTCGTCTACAGCCACCGCGCGATGGTCCTGCCGGCCATGGTCCTGGCCATGCACGACAAGCTCGACATGGCCGAGCGCCAGATCTGGCTCGTGGTGCTGCCCGGCGCGCACCCGACGCCGGCCGACTACGTCGACATCATCGAGGACCTGGGCGTCACGAGCATCGGCGCCTTCTTCGTCCGCTCGCCGTTCACCGCCGGCGAGTACTACCGCGACGAGCGCACCCCAGGACTCGAGGATCGACGGCCGGCGCAGGACCGGCGACGTCGGCTGCATCGACCCCGGGGCTACGTCCTGCTCGAGGACCGCTCCGAGGACCTCCTCAGGTCCGGCGGCGAGTGGATCTCCACGATCGACCTGGAGAACGCCTTCGTCCCCGAGACCAGCGTCGGCAAGTACGACAAGAGGATCCGCGGGGTCGTCGCCGACAACGGGCCGGTCGGCGCGCGCGCCGTGCTCGGCGCCTGACCCCTGCATCCCGCACCCCCGAGGAGAACCGTGAAGACCACCGCCGCCGTCGTCCACGAGGCCGGCCGCCCGCTCGAGATCGAGGAGCTCGACCTCGACGGCCCGCGCGAGGGCGAGGTCCTCGTCCGGTTCACCCACGCCGGGCTGTGCCACTCCGACCTGCACGTCATGCAGGGCGAGATCGCCGGGTGGCTGCCGATGGTGCTGGGGCACGAGGGCGCGGGCGTCGTCGAGGACGTGGGTCCCGGCGTCACGCGGGTCGCGCCCGGCGACCACGTCGTCTGCTCCTTCATCCCCAGCTGCGGCTCGTGCCACTGGTGCGCCACCGGGCAGCAGGCCATCTGCGACTGGGGCGCCAACACCATGCGCGGGCACCTGCCCGGCGAGCACTGGCCGCTGTCCGGGCCGTCGGGGCGCTACGGCGCCATGTGCATGCTCGGCACGTTCAGCCAGTACGGCGTGATCCACCAGTACTCGGCGGTGAAGATCCTCCCCGACCTGCCCCTCGACGTCGCCGCGCTCGTCGGCTGCGGCGTCCCGACCGGCTGGGGCTCCGCGGTCAACGCCGCCGACGTGCGGCCCGGGCAGACCGTCGTCGTCTACGGCGTCGGCGGCATCGGGATCAACGCCGTGCAGGGGGCGCGGGCGGCGGGCGCGCGCTACGTCGTCGCCGTCGACCCGGTGGCGTTCAAGCGGGAGACCGCCCTGACCCTGGGCGCGACCCACGCCACCGGCGACGCCGAGGAGGCCCACCGGCTCGTGCAGGAGCTCACGTGGGGCGTGGGCGCCGACACGTCGATCGTCACGGTGGGGCGCACCGACTCCGAGGTCGTCGACCGCGCGTTCTCCGTGATCGGCAAGGCCGGCACGCTGGTGCTCACCTCGATGGGCGGCGGCTTCCGCGACCGGACGATCCAGCTCCCCGGCCAGGTCGCGACGCTGTGGAAGAAGACGGTGAAGGGCAGCCTGTTCGGCGACTGCAACCCCACCGCCGACATCCCGCGCCTGCTCGGGCTCTACCGCTCCGGCGACCTCAAGCTCGACGAGCTGATCACCACGCGCTACAGCCTCGAGCAGGTCAACGAGGGCTACGACGACCTGATCGCGGGCCGCAACGTGCGCGGGCTGATCGTGCACGAGCACTGAGCACGGGTCAGGGCGCGCCGAGACCGCCCCGCTTGACGAGCTGGGCGGCGATGACGTTGCGCTGGATCTCGTTGGTGCCCTCGCCGACGATCATCAGCGGGGCGTCGCGGAAGTAGCGCTCCACGTCGTACTCGGTGGAGTAGCCGTAGCCGCCGTGGATGCGCACCGCGTCCAGGGCGACCTCCATGGCCATCTCCGAGGCGAACAGCTTGGCCATCCCGGCCTCCATGTCGGCCCGCTGCCCCGCGTCGAAGCGGTCGGCGGCGTGCAGGATCAGCTGCCGCGCCGCGGTGATCTTCGTACCCATGTTCGCCAGGTGGTTGCCCACCGACTGGTGCTGCCAGATCGGCTTGCCGAACGTCTCGCGCTCCTGGGAGTAGCGCAGGGCGTCGTCGAACGCCGCCTGTGCGACGCCGAGCGCGCGGGCCGCCACCTGGATCCGCCCGGTCTCCAGGCCCTTCATCATCTGGGCGAAGCCCTTGCCCTCGACGCCGCCGAGCAGCGCCTCGGCGGGCGCGCGGTAGCCGTCGAACAGCAGCTCGCAGGACTCCACGCCCTTGTAGCCGAGCTTGGGCAGGTCCTTCGACACGGTCAGACCGGGCCCGTGCTCGACCAGCAGGATCGACACGCCGCGGTGCTTGGGCTCGGCCGACGGATCGGTCTTGCACAGCAGCGCGATGAGCTGGGAGCGCCGGGCGTTGCTGATCCAGGTCTTCGAGCCGTCGACGAGGTAGCCGTCGCCGTCGGGGCGCGCGGTCGTGGTCATGGCCTGCAGGTCCGAGCCGCCGCCGGGCTCGGTCAACGCCATCGTCGCCCGGACCTCGCCGGTGGCCATCCGCGGCAGGTAGCGCTCCTGCTGCTCCGGCGTGCCGAAGGCGACGAGCAGCTTCGCGACGACCGTGTGCCCGCCCATCGCGCCCGCGAGGCTCATCCAGCCACGCGCGAGCTCCGCGGTGACCAGCGCGTAGCAGGGCATCGACACCGCCACCTCGCCCCACGGCTCGGGCACCGCCAGCCCGTAGATCCCCAGCTCCTTCATCTGCTCGATGAGCTTCTCGGGATAGGTGTTCGCGTGC
This sequence comes from Pseudonocardia oceani, assembly GCF_019263585.2. GTDB lineage: Bacteria > Actinomycetota > Actinomycetes > Mycobacteriales > Pseudonocardiaceae > Pseudonocardia > Pseudonocardia oceani. Next base: position 4,779,280 of record NZ_JADQDF010000001.1, on the reverse strand, counting down.
TCCATGTCGCGGACGACGGGCCGGACCTCGCGGTCGACGAACTCCCGCACGACCGCGACGATCTCCTGCTCCTCGGCGTTCAGGCTGCTCATCGGAGCATCATCGCGCGGCATCGGGCAGGCTGTGAAACAGCGATCGCTGATGTCCGGATCGCACGGCGGCATGAGGGGCGACGACGTGGAGCTGCGGCAGCTGACGGCGCTCGTCACGGTGGCCGAGGTGGGCAGCGTCACGCGGGCGGCGCAGCTGCTGCACGTCGTCCAGCCCGCCGTGACGCGCCAGATCCGGTCGCTGGAGGAGGAGCTCGGCGTCGCGCTGTTCGAGCGCACGCACCGCGGCATGGTGCCCACGGCCGCGGCCGAGGTGCTGATCGGGCACGCCCGCCGCGCCCTGCACGAGCTCGACCGCGCCCGCGCGGAGCTGCGTCCCGACCCGGCGCAGGCGGCGGGGATCGTGAGCGTCGGCCTGCTGGAGAGCACCAACGACCTGCTCGCGCAGCCACTGAGCGCGCAGGTCGCGCGGCGGTTGCCCGGTGTCGAGCTGCGCCTGCTCACCGGCTACTCCGGGCACCTGCAGGGGTGGCTCGACGACGGCACGGTCGACCTGTCGCTGCTCTACAACCTCAGCGACACCCCCTCGATGGCCGTCACGCACCTGCTGCACGAGCAGCTGTGGGCGGTCGGGCCGCCGGGCGCGGGGCTCGACCCCGGCTCCCCCGTCGGCTGGGCGGAGGTGCTCGCGCACCCGCTGGTGCTGCCCGTCGCCGGCCACGGGCTGCGGGTCCTCATCGACCGCGCCCGCTCGGCGGTGCCGCGGGAGCCGGTCGTCGCCGTGCAGACCAACTCGCTAAGCCTGCAGAAGCAGCTCGTCGTCGCGGGTCACGGGTGGACGGTGCTGCCGGCGGCGGGCGTCGCGGCCGACATCGCCGCGGAGCGGCTGGGCGGCGCGCCGCTGGACCCGCCCGTCGAGCGGACGGTGGTGCTCGGGCTGCAGCGGGCGGGCCGGGTGCCCGACGCGGTGCGGGCGGTGGCCGACCTGCTGGTGGAGGTCACGGCCGGGCTCGTCGACGCCGGGACGTGGCCGACGGCCCGGGCCTGACGGTTTCGCACCTGCGGCGCCGGGAACCCTCTCCCTTCACCGACGAGAGGACGGTCATGGACCGCAGCGACCGGAAGGACGGGGACGGCGACGAGGAGCACGCCGCCTGGACGGAGCGGATGCAGCACGACATGGCGGTGGCGCACGACATGGGTCCCGACCCCGAGCCCCCCGGGACGCGCGAGGAGGACGGACCGCCGTCGCCGTCCTGAGTGTCTAGATGTCGAGGCCCAGCAGCGCGCTCTCGACGACCTCCGACAGCGCCGGGTGGATCCAGTACGGGCGGGTGGCGACGGTGGTGGCGTCGACGCCGAGGGCCATCGCCAGCACGAGCGGCTGCACCAGCAGCGACGCCGAGGGCCCCATGACGTGCGCCCCGAGCAGCGTGCCGGTGCCGCGCTCGGCGACCACCTTGCAGAAGCCCTGCTCGTCGCGCAGCGCCCACCCGTAGGCGGTGTCGGAGTAGGGCACGGTGCTGACGACGTGGTCGAGGCCGTCGGCGCGGCACTGCTGCTCGGTGGCACCGACGCTCGCGATCTGCGGGTCGGTGAAGATCGCCGACGGGACGGCGGTGTGGTCGGTCTCGCGCGGGTCGTCGGGATGGAGCAGGTTGTGCGCCACCGTCTGCGCCTCGCGGTTGGCCACGTGCTTCAGCGCGATCCCGGTGCTGATGTCCCCGAGCGCCCACACCCCCTCGGCGCTGGTGCGCTGGGCGGCGTCGACGACAATGCGGCCGTCGTCGTGGAGGTCGATGCCGGCCTTCTCGACGTCGAGCCGGTCGCTGTTGGGCACCCGCCCGACGGCCACGAGGAGCACGTCGGCCTCGACCACGGCGCCGTCGTCGAGGGTGAGGCGCACGCCCCCGCCGTCGGTGGCGGCCGCCCCGGAGACCTCCCGGCCGGTGCGCACGTCGTAGCGGGTGCGGGCGTGCTCGGTGAACCGCTCGGCGACGGTCTCGTCCTGCGGCCCGAGCAGGCGCTCGGCCTGGTCGATGATCGTGACCTCCGCGCCCAGCGCGCCGAACACGTGCGCGAACTCCACGGCGATGTAGCTGCCGCCCAGCACGGCGAGCCGGCGCGGCACCTCGGGCAGGCGCAGCACGGTGTCGGAGGTCTCGTAGGGCGCGCCTGAGGACGCGACCGGCTCGGGCACCACCGGCCGTCCCCCGGCCGCGACGACGATCCGGTCGGCGGTGAGGTCGTCGTGGCCCGACCCGTCGGTCCGCTCGACCCGCAGCGCCCGGGGCCCGGTGAAGCGCGCGTGCCCGGCGTGGACGGTGACGTTCGGGCTGTCCTCCTCACGGAACCGTCGCCCGCTCGCGCCCAGGTCGTCGACCTTCCCCAGCACCCGCGCCTGCACGTCCGCCCAGCTCACCCCGTCGAGCCGGGCGTCGAGGTCGAAGCGGCCGGCGCGGCGCACGGCGTCGGCCACGTCGGCGGTGTGAGCGAACATCTTGGTCGGGATGCACCCCACGTTGACGCAGGTCCCCCCGAACTCCCCGTGCTCGACCATCGCCACGTCGAGGTGGGCGAACGACTCGTCGATGACGCTGTTGCCGGAACCGGTCCCGATGACCACCAGGTCGTAGTGGGGCATCGGAGGAGCGTAGGACCGCCCCGCCCCCACCGCCCGCCACGATCACGCCGCCGCACACACACGGCCGAGCGCCACCTGCGGCCGCGATGTGCGAGACGGCGGCACATCCCCCGGTCCCGCCGCTGCGTCGCACGCCGCCCACGCGGGGCCGGGCCTCATGATCGCCGTCTCGGCAGGCTCCACGCCGGTAGGCGACGCAAGAGCTGCCCAGCCGACGATCATGCTGCCGCCGGGGCCCGGTGATCGCCGGAACCGCACCACCAGCGCCCCACCCACGACCCCGACGCCGCACTCGCCGCGCACCCCGGACCGCGCCCGGACGACAATCGCCGCATGGAGCAGACCCCGGGTGCCGCGGAGCCGTCGGACGCCGACCGGCGCCGCTGGCGCCGGATGCTGGCCGACGAGCAGGAGGAGGCTCGGGTCTACCGCGACCTCGCCGGCCGCCGGACCGGCGAGGAGCGCGAGATCCTGCTCGCACTGGCCGTGGCCGAGGAGCGCCACCGCGCCCACTGGGCCGCCCTGCTCGGCGACGACGCGCGGCCGGTGGGGCGGGGGTCCACGCAGCTGCGGCTCCTGGCGGCGCTCGCGCGGCGGTTCGGGTCGGTGTTCGTGCTCGCCCTCGTCCAGCGGGCCGAGACCCGCTCGCCCTACCCCGCCGACGCCGACGCCACCCCCGCCATGGCTGCCGACGAGCGCGTCCACGAGGAGGTCGTGCGCGGCCTGGCCGCCCGCGGCCGTGCGCAGGTCTCGGGCACGTTCCGGGCGGCGGTGTTCGGCGCGAACGACGGCCTGGTCAGCAACCTGTCGCTGGTCCTGGGCGTGATCGGCGGCGGGGTGTCCAGCAGCGCGGTCGTGCTCACCGGCCTCGCCGGGCTGCTCGCCGGCGCCCTGTCGATGGGGGCGGGCGAGTTCGTGTCGGTCCGCTCCCAGCGCGAGCTGCTGGCCGCGTCGGCCCCGGACGTCCGCGACGCCGACACCGTCCTGCGCCACCTCGACGTCGACGCCAACGAGCTCGCCCTGGTCTACCGCGCCCGCGGCGTGCCCGCCGACGAGGCCGCCGAGCGCGCGCGGCGCGTCCTGGCGAGCGCCGACCCGGCCGGTTTCGTCGCGCCGGGCGGCGGGCCGTCGGAGTCGGACGAGGTGGTCGGCACGGGCCTGCGCGCGGCGGCGTCGAGCTTCGTGTTCTTCGCGAGCGGCGCCGCGGTCCCGGTGCTGCCGTTCCTGTTCGGGCTGCAGGGCCTGCCGGCCGTGGTCGTCGCCGCGGTGCTGGTCGGGCTGGCCCTCATGCTGACGGGCGCCGCCGCCGGTGTGCTCTCCGGCGGCCCGCCGCTGCGCCGCGCCCTGCGCCAGCTCGCCATCGGCGCCGGCGCGGCCGCCGTCACCTACCTGCTCGGCGCCCTGTTCGGCGCCGCTCTCGGGTGACCACGGGTCCCGTCGGCCGTGGCAGGATCGGCCCCATGAGCGCGTTGCAGGTCGTCGGGGTCGTCGGCGGGCCCGAAGCGGGAGGGCGCACGGCCACGGCCGTCGCCGGGGTGCTGGCAGGAGCGGCGGGGGTGGGGGCGGCGACGTCGCTGGTGGAGCTGTCGGAGCGGCCCGTCACCGAGGTGGTCGCCGCGCTCGGAGCCGCCGACGCCGTCGTGTTCGGCAGCCCGGTCTACCGCGCCACCTACAGCGCGCTGCTCAAGGACCTGCTCGAACGCACCGAGCGCGGCAAGTGGGGCGAGACCACCGCGCCGCTGCAGGGGAAGGTCGCGGCCACCGTGCTGACGGGCGCGAGCCCGCACCACTTCCTCGCGGTCGACGACCTGCGCGGCGTCCTCGCGGGCTTCTTCGCCGTGCAGGTCCTCTCCCCCGGCCTCTACCTCGACCACGGCGCCTACACCGACCGCACCACCCTCACCGGCGACGCCGCCGACCTCAGCGCCGCGCACGGCCTCGCGCTCGCCGACCTCGCCACCGCCGTCCGGGGCTCCGCGGCCCTGCGGGCGCTCACGCCACTGGTGTGAGCGCGCGGGGTGGTCAGGCGTCGGGCGGCAGCGGGTAGCGCAGGAGGGCGGCGACCCCGTCGCCCATCGACGCCCCGGTCGTCCCGGCCCGGCCGCCGCCGACGAGCACGAGCGCGGCACCGGAGCCCGCGGCCGCCCGCACGAGCGCCGCGTCGACGGGCACGTGCCCGACCGGCTCGGCCCCCAGGCCGCGCAGCACGGACTCGTCGGTGGCCAGCTGCGTCGGCACCTCCGAGATCCAGACGTCGACGTCGCGGCTGACGCCGCCGTCGAGCAGCAGCGTGTCGACGGCCTCGGCGCGCAGGGCCGCCAGCACCGGCTCGATCCCGTCGGCCGCGAGCCCGTCGGGTCGCCCGGACGCCTGCTGGTAGCGGTCGAGGACGGCCTCCTTGTCGGCCGCGACGACGCGCAGGACCTCGTGGTCGATCGAGGCCTCCAGCTCCTCGGCGTCGGGTCCCCGGCGGCCGCCGGAGTACTCGAGGTCGACGGCGATCTCGGCGCTGCGCTCGGCGAGCTCGCGGCGCAGCTGCGCGCGCGACTGCTCCTCGCCCGCGATCACCAGCACCCGCGCCGCGGTGCGGCGCACCTCCTCGTCGACGCGGGCGGCGGTCTCGCGGACGTTCTGGCGCCAGGTCTCCTCGACCGCGTGCTGCATCCGCAGGTGCGACCACCCGCCCCCGCGCACCTTGTGCAGCGGGTGGTCGCGGCCGCTCACCTCGGCGACCTGCTCGGGCTCGCCGTCGCCGGTGGCCGACACCAGGATCTCGCCGCCCTGCTTGTCGACGCGCACCACCACCGCGGCGACGGGCTCGGGCTGGTCCAGCAGCGCAGGCAGGAGGTCGGGCAGCGGGCGCCACGTCGCCCGCTGCTGGGCGGGCGGCTCCCGCAGGTAGCGGTCGAACACCACCTCGCCGCCGCGCGCGACGACGACCCGGCCCGCCGGCCCCACCGGCGGGTCCGCGTCCACGACCGCGGCGTCGAGCGCGGCCAGCGTGGCGTCGTCGGCGCCCTGCTCGACGAGCGAGGAGCGCAGAGCGTCCCAGCGCAGCGCCGACTCCGTCGCCGCGTTCTCGCTGTCGTGCGAGGCATCCAGGTACACCGTGGCGACGGTGTCGGTGGGTTCGATGACGTCTCGGAGGAATCGCAGGTCCACGACGGCGTGGTACCCGGTCGCGCGGCTCCGAACCGCGCGACCGGGTACCGGTCGAACCTGCGCCGGAATCAGCGGCGGTCGGCGTCGCGGTCGCCGCGCCCGGGCCACAGCTTGGCTCCCAGCGAGCCGCCGAGCGCGGCGGCGACCACCGAGAGCCCCAGCCCCAGCGCCGCCCAGCCCGCGCTCTCGCGGCCCGCCTGCGCGGCGGCGGCCGGGTCGATCGCGGCGGAGGCCGCGTCGGCGTTCTGCACAGCCACGTCGGCCAGCGAGCCCACGAGGGCCCCGCCGCCGATGAGCGCCAGCACGAGCAGGGCGACCACCGTGGCCGCCCAGCTGACCACCCCGTTGATCATGCCGTCGTTGGCGCGGTGCCACAGCGCCGACGCCCCGGCGGCCATGCCGCCCAGCAGGAAGGCGACGAGGCCGAGCACGCCGCTCACCACCGCGCGGGTCGTGCCGCTGCCCTCCCCGTCGACCCCGAGGTCGAGCCAGCCGAGAGCGACGAACAGGAGCTGGAGCACGACGTAGAGCGACACCGTCGTGAGCACGCCGGTCCACACCGCACCCCAGCGGATGCGGTCGTGCCGCACGTCCCCACCTGTCGGTGGGGTGAAGGGGTCGTGGGTGTGCCGTCCCTCGCTCCCGGCGCGCGTGGCGCCGCCGTCGGTGCGCACGTCCGTCCTGGTCGCGCCGTTCCCTGGGTCTGCGGACATGTCGTCCTCCTCCGTGTGCCGCGGTCCGTCCCCCGCCCGTCGGGCGGGGCGCATGGAGGGTGTCCGCTGCCGGCGCGGCCACACCACCGTGACGCGATCGTGACGCACGTCCTGCCACCGGCACCGCGATCGCGACTGGACCGCTGCGGACCGGTCACCCCGGGCACATGGTGGAGGTGCGGCGGCGGACGCGGGCGACGGTCGGGGCGGTGTGGGCGGTGCTGGCGGACGGCTGGTCCTACCCGCTGTGGGTCGTCGGGGCCGCCCGGATGCGGGCGGTGAGCACGGACTGGCCCGCGCCCGGCGCACGGCTGCTCCACTCGCTCGGCCTGTGGCCGGCCCTGATCGACGACACCACCCACGTGCTGGACAGCCGCCCCGGCAGCGAGCTGCGGCTGCGCGGCCGCGGCTGGCCGACGGGCGAGGTCCAGGTGCACCTGCTGCTGGAGCAGGCGCCCGACGGCGGGTGCGAGATCACGATGCGCGAGGAGATCACCGCGGGTCCGGGACGGCTGCTGATCCGGCCCGTGCGGTATGCGCTGATGGCTCCGCGCAACGTCGAGTCGCTGCGCCGGCTCGCCTACCTCGCCGAGCGGCGCTCCCCGTAGACCAGTCCGGTCGCGGCCGCGCGCACCCGCCGCCGCACCGGTCCGAGCGCCCCGTGGTCGGCCAGGGCGCTGCGGGCGGCGACCCAGCCGCAGATCCCGTGCACGCCGCCGCCGGGGTGCGCCGACGCGCTGCCGAGGTACAGGCCCTGCACCGGCGTCGTCGCCCGCGCGAAGCCCGGGACGGGCCGGAACACGAGCTGCTGGAACAGCTGCGCGGTGCCGCCGTTGACCGCGCCGTGCACCAGGTTCGCGTCGGCCGCCTCCAGGTCGCCGGGGCGCTGCACCGTCCGCGACACGACGGCGGCGGAGAACCCCGGGGCGTGCGCCTCCAGCACCGCGTCGACGCGGCCCGCGAGCTCGTCGGCGGCCGCGTCGCCGGCGACGCCGCGGGGCAGGTGGGTGTAGGCCCACGCGCTCTCGGTGCCGGCCGGAGACCGCGTCGGGTCGGTCGTCGTCATCTGGCCGAGCAGCAGGAACGGCGACGCCGGCAGCGTGCCCGTCTCCAGGTCGGCGTCCCAGCGCACCAGGCCGTTCGCGTCCGCGCCGAGGTGCACGGTGCCGGCACCGGCCGCGGCGCCCGCCCGCCACGGGATCGGCCGGTCCAGCGCCCAGTTCAGCTTGAGCACCGGGGTGTCCCAGGCGAAGCGTTCCAGGTCGGCGCGCAGCCGGGACGGCACGGCGTCGGCGGGCAGGAGGTCGCCGTAGAGGCTGGGCGCGGACACGTCGGCCACCACGGCGCGGCGCGCGTGCACGGTCAGGCCGGCGGCGGTGCGCACGGCGACCGCCCGCCCGCCCCGCACGTCGATGCGCTCGACGCGCTGCCCGGTGCGGATGTCGGCGCCGGCCGCCGTCGCCCGGGCGGCGAGCGCCGCCGCGAGCGCGCCCGCCCCGCCCACCGGGGCCGGGAAGCCGTGCTGCTGGCCGAGCATCGCCAGCAGCCAGCCGAGCACGCCGCTGCCGGGTGCGGTGGGCGGGACGTCGGCGTGCATCGCGTTCCCGGCCAGCAGCAGGCGCGCGGGCTCGCCGCGGAACAGCTCCTCGCCCATCCGCGTGGTCGGCAGGAGCAGGAACCGCACCAGGCGCAGCGCCTCGGCGGTGCCGATCCGGCGCAGCAGGTCGACCGGGCCGCGCACCGGCGGGAACGCGGCGAACAGGCTCCGCAGCACCGGCTCACCGATGACGTCCCACTGCCGGCACAGCGCGAGCCACGCCTCGCCGTCGCCGGCGGCGTGCTCGTCGAGCCCGGCCGCGGTGCGCTCGCGGTCGCGGTGCAGCACCGCGACCCGCCCGTCGTCGGGGCCCAGCAGGTGGGCCAGCACGGCGGGGGCGTGCGCCCAGCGCAGCCCGTGGCGCTCCAGCTCCATCGCCCGCAGCACCGGCGACGCGTGCGCGAGCGGGTGGAAGGCGCTGTAGAGGTCCGCGGTGAACCCCGGGTGCAGCTCCGTGGAGCGGACCGCGCCCCCGACGTCGTCGGACGCCTCCAGCAGGCAGACGTCCCAGCCGGCGTCGGCGAGGACGTTGGCGGCCACGAGCCCGTGGTGGCCGCCCCCGACGACCACGGCGTCCGCGGTGCGGGCGCTCACGACCCCGACGGGGTGAGGACCACCCCGCTGCGGGGGTGGGTCGGGATCCGCGATACGTCGTAGCCGAGGTCCTGCGGGGGCAGCGCGCCCGCGTGGTGCGCCAGCGCCCGAACCGCCACGGCGATCATGGTGAGCGTGACGCCCTCGCCCGGGCAGCGGTGCCCGGTCCGGACGTCGCCGCCGCCCTGGGGCACCAGGGTGTCGGGGTCCACCGGGCCCTGCAGGAACCGCCCGGGGTCGAAGGTCCCCGGGTCGGTCCAGTGCGCCGGGTCGTGGTCGGTGCCGTGCACGTCGAGGACGACCAGGCCGCCGCGGCGCACCCGCTGCCCCAGGACGTCCTGCGTGCTCCGCGCCCGCGCCGCCAGCACCGGCACGAACGGGTAGAACCGCCGCACCTCGTGGGCGAACGCCTCGACCGCGGCCTCGTCCCCGCCCGCGATGCGCTCGCGCCACTGCGGGTGCTCGTGCAGCGCCGCCCCCGCGAACGCGACGAACCAGGCCACCGCGACGGTCGGGCGCACGACGTTGAGCAGCGACGTCGCCGCGACCCGCAGCGGCAGCAGCCGGCCCCGGGTGTCGCGCGCCTCCGCCGCCGCGCGCAGGGCGGTGCCCGCGGGCGGGTCGATCTCGCCCGCGCGGGTGCGGCGGACCAGCCGCTTCGCCCAGCGCCCGACCTGCAGCCGCGCCGCGACCGCGCGGACGTAGTCGGGGCCCGGAGCGGCGAAGCCCTGCAGCACGGTGGCGAGCTGCCGGGCCCGGAGCGGCAGCTCGTCGGGTTCCACCGGCACGCCGGCCCACGGCAGCACGGAGCGGGCGAGGACCTGCACGGCCTCGTCGAACAGCACCACGCGGTCGCGGCCCGCCCAGTCCCGGATCGTCGACTCCCACACCTGCTCGGCGCGCGTCCCGAGCGCGGCCACCGTCTCCGGGGTGATCACCCCGAGGAACAGCGACTTGCGGAGGTGGTGCTCGGCGTCGTCGAGCCCGTGCACCGTCCCCGGCCCGAACAGGACGAGCTTGATCGGCAGGGGGAACGCGCCGCGCCGGCGCAGGCGCGGGTCGTAGAACCGGCGGACCCCCTCGGGGCCGGCCACGACGACGGCGCGGCGGCCCAGCAGCCGCGTGCGGACGACGGAGGCACCGCCGCGCACGCGCTCCCCCCAGGGGTAGCCGGTGCGGACGAGGTCGAGCGTGCGGTCGCGGTCCATCCCGGCCGCGTACCCCTCCTCCTCCCGGTCACACGCCGGCCGGAGCGTGCAAGCCCTCCGTGCGGGTCCGGCTACCCGGCCAGGGACGCCGCACCCACCGGGCGCGTCAGCCACGCTGGTGGCAGCGTGCGTCACGGCGCAGCGTCAGTGCACCTGCCGGTCGGCGTCGGCCCAGTACCGCGCCCGCAGCTCGCGCTTGAGGATCTTCCCGGCCCCCGACACCGGCAGGGCGTCGACGAACTCGACGGTGCGCGGAGCCTTGTACCCGGCGATGAGGGTCTTGGCGTGCTCGCGGAGCTCCGCGGCGCTCGACCCCGCTCCCGGCTGCAGGACGACCACGGCGTGCACCCGCTCGCCCCACTCGTCGTCGGGCACCCCGATCACGGCACAGCTCGCGACGGCGGGGTGGCGGGCGAGGGCGTTCTCGACCTCCGCCGAGTACACGTTCTCCCCGCCCGAGACGATCATGTCCTTGAGCCGGTCGACGACGAAGACGTAGCCGTCCTCGTCCATGTAGGCACCGTCGCCGGTGTGCATCCAGCCGCCGCGCAGCGCCGCGGCCGTCTCCTCGGGGCGGTTCCAGTAGCCGAGCATGACGTGCCCGCCGCGGACCACGACCTCGCCGACGGTGCCGCGCGGCACCTCGACGTCGTCGACGTCGACGATCCGGACCAGGGAGTGCGGCGCCGCCCGGCCCGCGGAGCGCCGCCGGGTGGGGTGGGCGTGGTCGGCCGGGTCGAGCAGCGTGGCCACCGGGGACAGCTCGGTCATGCCGTAGGCCTGCGTGAACTCCGCGGTCGGCAGGATCTTCGCCGCGCGGTCGAGCACGGCCTCGGAGATGGGCGAGGCGCCGTAGAGCACCCGGCGCATGCTCGACAGGTCGGCGGCCCGGACGACCGGGCTGTCGGCCAGCACCTGGATCATCAGCGGCACCAGCAGGGCGTCGTCGGCGCGGTGGGTCTCGACGGCGGCGGCCACCGCGGCCGGCTCGAACGCCGGGACGATGACGTGGGTGCCGCCGACCAGGCAGCGGGCGGTCCAGGCCGCGAGATCGGCGAGGTGGAACATCGGCGCGGCGTGCAGCGTGCGCCCACCGGGCGTCATGAAGTTGCCGCTCGCGGTGGTGCCCAGCGCCGAGATGATCATGTTGTCGTGGCTGAGCATCACGCCCTTGGGCGAGCCGGTCGTGCCACCGGTGTAGAAGATGCCGGCCAGCGCCTCCCCGCCGCGGAAGGCGTCCTCGACGGGCTCGTGCGCGGCCACGAGCTCCTCGTAGGAGAGCATGCCGTCGGGTGCCGGGGCCTCGCCGCAGTGGATCACGGTGCCCAGGTCCGGGTGAGCGGCGCGCAGCGCGGGGAGCATCGGGGCGAACGCGTCGTCGACCAGCAGCACGCGGGTGCCGGAGTCGGCCAGCGAGTAGGCGATCTCCGCGGCGCTCCACCGGACGTTGGCCGGGTTGAGGACGGCGTCGGCCCACGGCACGGCGAGCAGGTACTCGTGGTAGCGGTCGGAGTTCAGGGCGAGGATCCCGACCCGGTCGCCGGAGGCCACCCCCAGTCCGCGCAGCGCCGCGGCGAGGCGGGCGACGCGGTCGGCGCACTCCGCCCAGGTGCGCGTGCGCTCCCCGAAGACCGTGGCCGGCAGGTCCGGCGCCTGCTGCACCGCTCGGTGGAGTGCCTGGGTGATGTGCATGCCATCTCCTCGCCGGTGGGGTGATGCGGACGAAAGCTAGTATGTGAATCGTCACTAGTCAATGGATCGCGCAGCCTCTACCGTCGGCCGGGCCGGCGGCGCCGCCGGCGGACGCGGCTCGAGGAAGGTGTCCGGAGATGACCAGCGCGCGCGGGTGGTCGGGGTGGGGATGATCCCCGTCGCGACGCGGAGCAGGAGCGAGCCCTTCGACGTGACGGGCGAGCGGGCCGTGCGGGCCGCGCTCTCCGACGCCGGCGTCGAGCACTCCGCCGTGCAGCAGGCTCATGTCGGCTATGTGTAGGAGGATTCGACGAACGTGCAGCCGCGCTGTACCGCGTCGGGCAGACCGGGATCCCGGCCGTCAACGTGGGCAACAACTGCTCCACCGGGTCGTCGGCGCGGAGGCGGCGGGCGCGGTGTACCTGCTGCGCCTGCCCGAGTCCGACTGCGTCAGCGCGCAGACGCTGGTGTGCGGCGGCGGGTTCGGCGCGTGAGGAGTGGCTAGGTTGACGGCCGTGTCCCAGCCCACCCCCGCCCGCGGCACCCGCCCGCGCAACCGGCGGGCACTGATCGTCGCTGCGGCCGTCGAGCTGTTCCACCGCGTCGGGTACGCCGGGGTGTCCATGAGCGACATCGCCGCCGCGGTGAACGTCGCGCCGTCGGCGCTGTACCGGCACTTCCCCGGCAAGACCGACCTGTTCGTGGCGGCGGCGCGCGCCGCGCTGGCCCCCACCGCGGAGTGCCTCGCCGCCTCGGACGAGTGGTCGCCCGACGAGCTCGCGCGGGAGCTGGCCGCCGTCACGCTCGCCCACCGGGAGGCCGGGGTCCTGTGGCAGCGGGAGGCGCGGCTGCTGCCGGTCGACCTGCGCCGGGAGGTACGCGCCGACCTGCGCGGGGTCGCCCGCCTGCTCACCGCCCGGATCGCCCGCGACCGCCCGGACGTGACGGCCGAGCAGGCCGACCTGCTGTCCTGGTCGGCGCTCGCCGCGCTGTCGAGCGTGTCGTTCCACCAGCTGCAACCCGCCCGGTTCGAGGCCGTGCTCGCCGACGTCGTGGCGCGGGTCGTCGGTGCGCCCGTCACCGACGCGTCGGGCGCCGGGGAGGTGCCCCGCGGCGCCGGCCTGGTGCCGCGGACGCGCCGGGAGCGGGTGCTGCGCGAGGCGAGCGCGCTCTTCTCCGAACGCGGGTTCGCCGCCGTCACCGTCGACGACATCGGGAGGGCCGCCGGCATCGCGGGCCCCAGCGTCTACCACCACTTCCCCGGCAAGCAGGACCTCCTGCTCGCGGCGCTCGACCGCGGCAACGAGTGGCTCTGGATGGAGCTCGACTCCGCGCTCGCCACGGCGGACGACGAGGCCGGCGCGCTGCGCGGGCTCCTCGACAGCTGGGTGCGGCTGGCCACGCGCCGCCCCGACCTGGTCGACACCGTGCTCGGCGACCTCCGCCAGCTCCCCGAGGCCGGTCGGCAGCGCGCGCTGCAGGCCCAGCACGACTACGCCACCGAGTGGACCGAGCTGCTGCGCGCCGTGCGCCCCGACCTCGACGCCGCGGCGGCCCGGGTCCGGGTCCTGGCCGTGCTGATGATCGTCAACGACGGGGCGCAGACGCCGCACCTCGCCCGCCGCCCCGGCTTCCCGGCGGCGGTCCGGGCCGTGGCGGCGCACCTGCTGGGCGTCGGTCCGGCCGGGTCCTGACCAGCGCTCCCTCCGGAGTCAGCGCCACCCGCCGTCCACCCGCAGCACGGCCCCCGTGGCGTACGACGACGCCGACGTGGCGAAGAACAGCACCGCCCCCACGATCTCCTGCGGGTCGCCGCACCGGCCCAGCGCCACCTGCTCCTCCATCGACTCCCGCACGCCCTCGGGCCAGTGCTCGGCGATGTCGGTCAGGAACGGGCCGGCCTGCACGGTGTTCACCCGCACGGTCGGACCGAACGCCTGCGCGAACCCCTCGCCCAGCACGTGCAGGCCCGCCTTCGCCGCCGCGTAGGGCAGCGCCTGCGGCGACGGCCGGATCGCCTCGATCGAGCCGATGTTGACGATCGACCCGCCGCCGTCGCGGGCCATCCGCGACCCGATCACCGCGGTCAGCCGGAACGGGCCGCGCAGGTTGACGGCCACCACCTTGTCGAACAGCGCCTCGCTGACCTCCTCCAGGGCGGGGTACAGCGGCGAGAGCCCGGCGTTGTTGACGAGCACGTCGACGCGCCCGAACTCGGCGTAGACCGTCTCGACGAGCCGGTCGCACTCCCCCCAGTCGCTGACGTTGAACGCCACCGGCAGCGCCTCGACGCCGAACCGACTGCGGACGTCGTCGGCGACCGCCACGCAGTTGTCCAGCTTGCGGCTGGCCACCACCACGCGCGCACCCCGCTCGGCGAACGCGAGCACCATCTCGCGTCCCATGCCCCTGCTGCCGCCCGTCACGACGACGACCTTGTCCCTGAGCTCGTCCACCCGAGGATCGTCGCCGACGGCGTCCGGCGACCTGGACGCGGCACCCGGCGCCTCGATACGGTGCTTCGGAAAATGTTTCCGGCGAAACTCCAGGAGCGTGTCGGATGGCCGCAGAGTTCGTGCAGGACTACGAGACCTTCGCCCTCGGCGACTTCCCGCTCCAGCACGGCGAGACGCTCGCCGGCGCCACCCTGGCCTACAAGACCTACGGCGAGCTGAACGCGGACAAGAGCAACGCGATCGTCTACCCGACCTGGTACTCGGGCTTCCACTGGGACAACGAGTGGCTCATCGGCGAGGACATGGCCCTCGACCCGCGGAAGTACTTCATCGTCGTCCCGAACATGCTCGGCAACGGGCTCTCGAGCTCGCCGAGCAACACCCCGCCCCCGCACGACCGCGCGAACTTCCCGAAGGTCACCTTCTACGACCAGGTGGAGGCCCAGCACCGGCTCGTGGCGGGGCACTTCGGGATCCAGACGCTGCAGCTCGTCACCGGGTGGTCGATGGGCGCGGGACAGACCTACCAGTGGGCGGTCAGCCACCCCGGGATGGTGCTGCGGGCCGCGCCGTTCTGCGGGTCGTCGAAGACCAGCGAGCACAACATCGTCTTCCTGGAGGGCGTGAAGGCCGCCCTGACCGGCGGTGACGGCTTCCGGGGCGGGTTCTACGACACGAAGCCCGAGGACAACCTGCGCCGCACCGGCCGCGTCTACGCCGGCTGGGGCTTCTCCCAGGCCTTCTTCTGGGACCGCGTCTACACCGACATGGGCCACTCCCACCGGCTCGGCGCCGACCTGGCGTTCCCGACGCTCGAGGACTTCCTCGTGCAGTACTGGGAGGGGCACTTCCTCGACCGCCGCGACGTCAACGACCTGCTGTCGATGCTGTGGACCTGGCAGCACGGCGACGTCGGCCGGACGCCGGGCTTCGACGGCGACCACGTCGCGGCGCTGCGGTCGATCACGGCGAAGCTCATCGCCATGCCCGGTCTCAAGGACCTGTACTTCCCGCCGGAGGACGAGGAGTACGCGTCGCAGTTCATCGCCGACGGGGAGGTGCGGGTGATCCCGGGGGTGTGGGGGCACTTCGCGGGAAGCGGCGACAACGCCGTCGACCGGAGGTGGATCGACGGTGTCCTCCGGGAGCTGCTCGCGAGCTGACCACCTGCGCTTCGGCACCCGTTCACGCCCTGCAGCACCGATGTCGACCTGAAGATCTTCACCGCCGATCTCGCTCGCAACGAGACGGTCGTGCTGCTGCGCGCGAGCCCGACGGAGTGTCGCGCCCGGCCGCGACCACCACCCTCATGGAGCACCGCCGGTGCCGCGGGGCAGGCTCGTAGTCGGCTCCTGAGCTCCGACGACCGTCGGCGGCGCGCCGCCCCGTCCGGACCGGTCGCGCGTGTTCCTCCCCGCAGGGGCAGCGCCGTAGAGTCCGCTCCATGCGTGCTCAGGCCGTGACCGTCCGCGGCCCGCGACCCCCGTCGCACCCGCACGCCGCCGACGCCGGTCGTCGACGGTGACCGGCCCCGCACTGAGCGCCGACCGCACCGCCGGGCCCTCGGTGTGGGCACCGCTGCGGATCCGCGCGTTCCGGGTGCTCTGGTTCGCGCAGCTGGGCAGCATGCTCGGCGTCTGGATGCAGACCGTGGGCGCGCAGTGGATCCTGGTCGGGGCCCCCGACTCGGCCGCGCTGGTCGCGCTCGTCCAGGTGGCCACGACGCTGCCGATGCTGCTGCTCGCCCTGCCGGCCGGCGCGCTGGCCGACATCGTCGACCGGCGCACGCTCCTGATCGCGGTCCAGCTCTTCCAGCTCGCGGTCGGCACCGGCCTCACCGTCCTCACCGCGCTGGACCTCGTGCCGCCCGCGCTGCTGCTGACCTTCACGTTCCTGCTCGGCTCCTGCGTGGCCGCGACCCTGCCCGCCTACCAGGTGATGGTGCAGGAGCTGGTGCCGCGCGAGCAGGTGCGCGCGGTGGCCTCGCTGGGCGGGGTCGCGGTGAACGGGGCCCGCGCGGTCGGACCCGCACTGGCCGGCGCGCTGCTCGCCCAGGTCGGCCCGACCCTGGTCTTCGCGGTCACCGCCGTGGCCGCACTCGCCTTCGTCCTGGCCCTGACGGTGACCCGCAGGCCCCCGCGCGACGCCGCGCTGCCACCCGAGCGCTTCGCCAGCGCGATGCGCGCCGGCGGGCGCTACGTGCGCAACTCGCCCGTGGTGCGGCGGATGCTGCTGCGGGTCGTGCTGTTCGTGCTGCCCGGTGCGGCGATCTGGGCGCTGCTCCCCGTGGTGGCCGACGAACTGCTCCGGACCTCCTCCACCGGATACGGCCTGCTGCTGGGCTCCCTCGGTGTCGGCGCGATCCTCGGCGCGGCGCTCCTGCCCCTGGTGGCGGGGCGGCTGTCGCCCAACCAGCTGCTCGTCGTGGCCGGGGGCCTGTTCGCCGCGTCGCTGCTGGCCTGCGTCCTGGTGACCGACCTGTTTCTCCTGGCCGCGCTGCTGGTGCCCGCCGGAATGGCGTGGCTGGTCGTCCTGATGGGCATCACCGGGTCGCTGCAGGTGTTCCTGCCCGGATGGGTGCGCGCCCGCGGCCTGTCGATGTTCAACGTCGCCTTCGCCGGGTCACAGGCCGCCGGTTCGCTGCTGTGGGGGGTGGTCGCGCAGTGGTTCGGGCTGGTCCCGACGTTCGTCGCGGCGGCCGTCCTGATGGCGGCGGGGGCCGCGACGGTGCGGTTCTGGCCGCTTCCCGACGTCGCCGACTGGGACCGCAGCTCGATGGTCTACTGGCCCGACCCCGAGCTCGCCTACCAGCCGGACCCGCAGGAGGGCCCGGTCCTGGTCACCGTCCGCTACGTCGTGCCGCCCGAGCACGAGGCGGAGTTCTTCGAGGCCATGGAGCTGGTGCGGCTGGGCCGCCTGCGCACGGGCGCGTCGAGCTGCACGCTCTACCGCGACGGAGCCGCCCCGTCGACGTTCGTCCTGGTCGCGCAGTTCCCGACCTGGGAGGAGCACCTGCGCCAGCACACCGGCCGGCTCACCGGCACCGACCGGGAGCGGGAGGAGCGGGCCAATGCGCTGTCCGTCGAGGAGCCCGAGGGCACCCACCTCTTCCACGCCCACCCGTTCCAGGCCCACCCGGACGGGGAGCAGCGCTGACGCACGGTGCCGTCGGACGGTCTCCGCGATCGCGCCGTACTCACGCGTCGAGCATGGCCTCCAGCTTGCGCACGGTGGCCCAGTTGCGGGCGGTGCCGCCGCCGTCGGTCCCCTTGGGGAGCTTGCCGAGCTGCGCGGCCAGCTCGGAGCGGCCCATGCCGTCGGGCAGGTGCAGGTAGAGCACCCGGCCGCGGACGGTCCCGGTGTCCCTGCTGCCCTTGGCCGCGGCCCGCTCCTGCGCGGCGGCCAGGGCGGCGACATCACCGTCGCCCATGTCGGACGACCGGAAGACCGCGTGCACCTTCTTCGGGTCGGGCTCGTCGGGGTAGGGGTTGTTCCCGACGGCCACGGCGAACTCGGCCCTGCTGAGCACGAGCACCGTCAGGGTCAGGCCGACCGCCTCGGCGATCCTGCCCTCGAGGGCCTCCGCCAGGACGACCGAGTCGGGCTCGTCGCTGGTGAACACGACGTTGCCGCTGTTGATGTAGGTCCTCACGTCGGTGTGGCCCAGCGACTCGACCGCGGCCCGGAGGTCGGCCATGGCCACCCGGTTCCCCTTGCCGACGTTGATCCCGCGCAGCAGGGCGACGTGGGTCGGCATCGGCACATCCTGCCAGCGCTCGTGCCCTGCGTGGGGCGGGTGGGGCTCGAACCCACGACCTGACGGATCACGAGGCAACTCGTGGTGATGCCCTAGAGCTGTCACCTGCGTCGATGGTTTCCCGCCCGACACCGCCGCCTCTACGAGAGCCTTCGCGAGCACCGGAGCGAACGTCACCAGGTTGTCGCTGCGCGCCCGGATGGAAGCCGGCCTGATCATGCGCCGCCGGCACGGTCCGAGCAGTTCACACGTCCTGGTCAGGTGTGTGTGGCGCAGCTCGCGCCCGGCGGCCGTTGTGCAAGGCTGTGGCGTGCCACGACCTCGTACCGGCGTGATCCCGCCGCTGCAGGTGGCTCTGGCGCAGCTCGCGGCGGTCTGGGTCGCCGGGGTCGCGATCGTCGTGGCCCTCGTCCGGGAGGGCCCGCTCGGCGGCGTCGCGCTCGCCTACGGGTTCCCCCTCGTCGCGGCGCTCTACGCCGGTGCGGGGCTGCTGGCCTGGTGGCGACGGCCCGCCAACCGGCTGGGGCCACTGCTGGTCGTCGGGGGTGCGGCGTTCCTGTGCGTCAGCCTGGCGAACACCGACGTGCCCGCGCTGATCGCCGTCGGCACCGTCACCGCCACCGTGCCGGTGGCCGTCGTGGTACACCTGCTGCACACCTTCCCAGGTGGCCGGCTGCGCGGTCGCGCCTCGACGGCGGCGGTGCTCGCGATCTATGTCGTGGCGCTGGTCCTGCAGATCCCGATCTGGGCGTTCACCCCGGAGCCCCCACCGTTCGACGTCGTCCTGGTCAGCCCCCGCCCGGACCTCGCCGCGGCGGGCGCGTACGTGCAGCAGGTGTGCGGGGCCGTGGTCGTCCTGGTGACCGTCGGGCTGCTGGTGCGCCGGCTGAGCGAGTACGGCCTCGGGCAGCGCCGGGTGCTGGCGCCGGTGCTGGCCTACGGCGTGCTCGCGGTGCTCGCGATCCCGCTCGGGGGAAGACTGCTGCGTCAGCTCGGGCTCGGCGACGACGCCGTGTGGATCCAGCTGGGCCTCCTCGCCGGGGTGCCGGTCGTCTTCGCCGCCGTGGTCCTGCGCGGCGGGTTCGCCCCCACCCGTGAGCTCAGCGCGTTCGTCACGTCGGTGACGTCGTCGTCCGGCTCCCGTGACGAGCTCGAACAGGCCGTGGCCACGACACTGGGCGACCCGTCCGCGACGCTGCTGCACCGGTCCCCGGACCACTCCGGCTACCTGGACACCACCGGCACGGTCGTCGCGCTGCCCGCGCTCGACGAGGACCGCGCGGCGGTCAGCATCGCGGTCGGGGACCGCCCGGTCGGCGCGGTCGTCTACGACTCGCGACTCAACGACGACTCCGAGGCGGTGGCCGCGGTGGGCCGGGTCGCGGCGATCGCCCTGGACCGGCAGCGCCTGGCGGACGAGGTGTCGGAGAGCCGGCGGGCGTTGCGCGAGGCATCGTCGCGGCTGCTCAGCGCCGCTGACCGGGAGCGGCGCCGGATCGCCCGGGACCTGCACGACGGGCTGCAGGTCTCCCTCGTGCGGCTGTCGATGCAGGCCCACCAGCTCGCCCAGGAACCACTCGGTGCGGAGAGCCCGGCCGTGGTGGCCCGGATGGCCGCCGACGTCGACGAGGCGGCCGCGGCGCTGCGCGGCCTCGTCAACGGCGTGATGCCGGCACCACTGGTCGAGCGGGGCCTGGCCGCAGCGGTGCAGGAGCTGGCGCACAACCTGCCGGTCCGGATCCAGCTCGACGTCGACGGCGTACCTGCCCGGCTGCCGGCGCCGGTCGAGAGCACGGCGTACTTCGTGGTGGCCGAGGCGCTCACCAATGTCATCAAGCACGCCGGTGCCCGCAACGTCGCGGTGTCTCTGCGCACGGATGGCAGCGCACTGGTGATCGAGGTGGTCGACGACGGTCGGGGTGGCACCTCGGAAGGTGGCTCGGGTTCGGGGCTCCGGGGTCTGCGCGACCGTCTCGACGTCCTCGGCGGAACGCTGACCGTCGCCGACGGCGCACCCGGTACCCGGCTGCGGGCGACGCTGCCGTGCGCGTAGTCATCGGGGAGGACGAGGCGCTGCTGCGCGAGGGCCTGGTGCTGCTCCTCGGTCGCGCCGGGTTCGACGTCGTCGCCGCCGAGGACGACGCCGAGCGTCTGGAGGCCGCGGCGCTGCGCCACCGCCCCGACGTCGTGGTCACCGACATCCGGATGCCCCCCGGACGCACCGACGACGGCCTGCGCGCCGCGCTACGGCTGCGCTCGCGGCTGCCGCGCACCGGCATCCTGGTGCTGTCCCAGCACCTGTCGCGCCAGTACGCGATCGACCTGCTCGCCGGAGACGCATCCGGTGTCGGCTACCTGCTCAAACAGCGCATCGCCGACGCCGGGCGCTTCGCCGCGGACATCCGGCGCGTCGCAGGCGGCGCCACCGTGCTGGACCCCGAGATCGCCGCCACGGCCCTCGCCCGCGCCGAGCAGGTCGACGACCGGGTCCCCCGGCTCACCCGCCGCCAACGGGAGGTCCTGTCCCTGCTCGCCCAAGGCCTCAACAACGCCGCCATCGCCGAGTCTCTCGTCATCACCGAGAAGTCCGTGGTCGAACACGTGTCCAAGATCTACGACGCGCTGCAACTGCCCCAGACCGGCCACCAACACCGCCGCGTCCTCGCCGTCCTGCGCTACCTGTCGCGGTAGCCCACCGCAGCGATCCCCCGGTCCTCGCGGTGCGTGTCACGACGAGCCCCGCCCACGCGGAGGCGAGGGCGGGGCGTCCGGTCGGTCAGGGGCAGCCGGGCCCGGTGCATCGCGGCCGGTACCGCCGTCGACTGTGTTGGTTCCGGCGCCGCCGTCGAGGGCGTCGTCGCCGTCACCGCCGGACAGCGCGTCGTCCCCGCCCTGGCCGATGACCGCGTCGTTGCCGGCCTCACCGGAGATGCGGTCGTTGCCGTCGCCGCCGAACAGGGCGTCGTTGCCGGGGCCGCCGCAGATCAGGTCGTCGCCACCACGGCCGTTGATCAGGTCGTTGCCGCCGAGCCCGTAGATGAGGTCGTCACCGGAGGTGCCGGTGAGGAGGTTGTTGCCCGCCGTGCCCACGATCGACCCGGGTGGCGGCGCGCCGGCACAGCCGGCGACGGCGGCGGTGTAGCTGATCGTGACCGACGGCACGGCGTCGCTGAGACCGGCGGGTGCCGCCGGGCGGGACCAGCGACGAACCGCCACCCCCGCCGCCCGCAGCCGAGATCGCAGGGTCGCAGTCACCGAGGCCGGGCTCCCCGCCGGCTCCGCCGCCGCCGCCCCACAGTCCGCCACCACCGCCACCCGCCGAGGGAAGCCCGGTGTCGCCGGCGCCCCCCTGGCCCAAGGCCCCGGGCGCGCCGGGGTCGGAACCGCCTCCGCCGCCGGCGCCGCCGGCGGTCTGCATGCCTGGCTGCCCTCCACCGCCCGTGCACTCGCCCGGGGTGCCCCCGCCGGCTGCACCGGCGTCACCACCGGGTCCGACCTGGGTGAAAACGGCGGTCTCCGCAGCGCCGCCGCCCCGGCCGCCGACGGCCACGACGCGCACCGTACTCACCCCGGTCGGGACGGTGAACGTCTGCGCAGCACCGGTGGAGGCGTAGGTGCACGTGACGGTCTGCCCGGTCTGGGTGCATCCGGCCGGCAGCTGCGCGGAGGCGACACCGGGAACCGCGACGATCGTCCCGAGCGCGAGCAACGCACCCAACCCCGCCGCGCGTGCCCGTCGAGCATGCGCGCCTCGGCGCGTACCGGTGGGCCTGGTGGGCCTGGCGGGCGAGGTCACCACAGACGCCGGCACGAGCGCTGGACTCGCCGGCCCCTCGACTCCCCCACCGTGACCAAAACCAGTGAACCGGTGAAGGACCCGACCCAGGTCGGCGTCGCGCCCGGGGCCGCCGTCGACCGTGTTGGTGCCGGAGCCACCGTCGAGGGCGTCGTTGTCGTCGCCACCGACGAGGGCGTCATCGCCGCCCTCGCCCCGGACGGCGTCGCTGCCGGCCTGGCCGAAGATCCGGTCGTCGCCGTCCCCGCAAGTGCACCACCGACTATGCCGGAACCCTGGCCCTCGCCATCCCACCCGCGGCACTCACCGAGCGGTTGGAGCTGGCCCGCGAAATCGCCGAGGCGGGCACGGTCCACTGCCGGAGCTGACGGCGACGAGGTCAGCAGTTGATGAGCTCCTTCGAGGAGGTGACGCCGTCCACCGTGGAGCTAAAGTAGATGCCGGGCCCATCGATGTAGGTGAATAGGACGCCGCTGAACGCCCCGTCAGCATCGGTAACCACCGTCCTGGGGTAATACTCCAGAGTGGGGAGGCCCCGGTCGAGGACGGTGTCCACCGGGTACGACGTCAACGGGTCGAAGCCGGTCAGCGTCAGCACCACACCGCAGAAGTCAGAATTACTCGTCGTGGCGAAGCTGACGACCACTGAACGGGTCACTACCGGAAGGTTCACCAGCTGCCCACCGCGAGCTGCGTAGCTGACGCAGGCGCCCTCGTTGGCGAAGCGGGTGCCGTCGCTACGCTGGTAGTCGGCGTAGCCGCCCCCCTGGCAGAGCTTGGCAGCATCGCTGTTGTCACCTCCGGTGCTGGCGATGGCGGCTGGGGCCAGCAGCAGGCTCAATGACATCGCTGCGGCGGTGGCGGCGGTCGCGTTGAGGAAGCGGTGCATGGCATCTCCTGGTGTGCGGGGGCGCGATCGGCATATGCGCTCGCTGACCCAGGTGGCTGCCGGGACGGCGGTGACCCAAGAAACGTACGTTGGCGACCCTATGTGGCAAACCACCGCTCTCGGTACCCGACCTGGGTCGGGTCTTCGCGCGCGATCACCAGAATGTGCAGCCGCGGAAAGGTGACGCGCACGACTAGTATTGAGCCCTTTCCAACCTGCGCGAGCGAGGGATCGCGTTCACCAGCCCGGAGCGGATCGACCAGATCGAACGCCGCCGCGCGAAGGGTGCACCTCGCGGCCGTCCACCAGCGTTCGACACCGAGATCTACGCCGACCGCATCGGGTCGAACGGTGCTTCCACCGGCTCAGACAGTTCCGCGACCTGGCCACCTGATAAGCCAAACGCGCCGCCTACTACCGCTCCGAGATCCTCATAGGCGCGATCGTCCCCTGGCTCCGCCAGGATTCACCGGACACGGCTAGTCGGGCCACGACGCACCACCCCTCATACCCGACCTGGGTCGGGTCTTCGCCGGAAGTCGCGATCTGCGCGCGTCAGCGCTGCACAATTCGCGCGGCGGTACCCAGGGGCGGGGCGAAGTCCTACGAGGAGGATCTGTGATGTCGAAGGTTGTCGGTGCGCGGACCGTGCGTCGGTTGCGGAGGGTCGGTGTCGTCGGGGCGACGGCTGTGCTGTTGCTCGGGCTGGGGGCGCCACAGGCGCTGGCGGCGCCTGTCACCGAGATCGGGGACGCCCCCTCGTTGCCGCCCGGGCAGACACCGGCAGGCAGCGGGCCGCTCACCTCGATCAGCGGGCAGACGGGTGGGGACGATCGGGAGGACCTGTACCGGATCTGTGTCACCGGGGACAGCTTCTCGGCGACGACCGTCGGCAGCGCGGGGTTCGACACCCAGCTGTTCCTGTTCGCCGACGACGGCACGGGCATGGCCGCGGGCAAGGTGGCCAACGACGACCTTCCGGGCACCGGCCTGGCGTCGACCCTGCCGTCCGGCGGGGCGACCCTGGACGACGGAAGTACCCTCAGCTACCCGCCGGGGGTGTACTACCTGGCGCTCTCGAGATTCGACAGCGACCCGGTCGACGCCGACGGGAGGCCCAGCTTCGTTGGTCCGAACTTCAACTTCGCGGCTCCCAACCCGGGTGCCGGCCCCTTGGCCGGCTGGACCGGACCCGTCGTCGCCGCCGGTGGCGCTTACACGATCACGCTGACCGGGGCGGCCACCTTCTCCTCGGCCCCCTGCGGTGACCCGCTCGCCGTGTGTGCCGGGGCGCCGCCCTCCGGTGCGATCGTCGGCACCAACGCCAACAACCTCATCACGCCCTCGTTCAACTCGGCCGGCGGAGCGCGGCCCACGGCCGGCAACGACGTCATCTTCGCGCTGGGCGGCAACGATGTGGTCGACGGCGGCGGCGGTGACGACACGATCTGCGGCGGCGCCGGGAACGACCTCCTGCGCGGCGGTGACGGCAACGACGCCATCAGCGGCGGCGAAGGCAACGACGCCCTGCAGGGCGGCGCCGGTGACGACGTCCTGCGCGGCGACGCGGGCAACGACAACGTCGACGGCAACGCCGGCACCAACACCACCAGCGGTGGCGACGGGACCGACAACTGCGACAACCCGAACCCGTCGAGCCCCGGCGCGAACGGTTGCGAGGCCTGATCTCCCCGGCGGCCGGTGAGGTATGACCGAACGGCACTTTCGCCCGGCCACGTCGGGCGAAAGTGCCGTTCGTGCGGGTCAGGTGCGGGTGCGCAGCTCGCGGCGAAGCCACTTGCCGGTGACCGCCATGGGGATCTCGTCGAGGAACTCGATCGCCCGCGCGTGCACCACGTGATCACCACCGACGACCATTGAACAGACTTCCCGAGATCGTCCAACGGTTACGAGTCGAGTCGATCACACAAGCCTCTGACCTGCGAAAGTGGGGCGGGTGGGGCTCGAACCCACGACCTGACGGATTATGAGGGAACTTGGTTGCGTGCCCTACAGCTCTCACCTGCGTCTTTGCTTGCAGGTCCTGACCCAGGGGCGTCACTACCGGCCCTAGGTGTCGCTGGTTCGCACCACAAAACGCACCATGTGTCCGGTCTCGACAGGCGAGGCTGCACCAGGCGTCTTGAGGTTCCCCCGGTAGCCCGGAGTGTCGGCTACCTGGCGGTGGCCGGGTCGGGTTCGGCGGCCGCAGCCGCTGGGTGATCGTCGGTGTGAGCATGCCAGGCCGCTCCGTACTCGTCTGGTGAGCGCCACCCGAGCCGGGCTTGGATGCGTTGGGTGTTGTACCAGCCGTCGATGTAGGCGAACAGCGCGTTCTCGGCCTCGTCCCGTGTCCGCCACGACCTCCGGTAGACCAGTTCGGTTTTCAGGGTGGAGAAGAAGTTCTCCATCAGCGCATTATCGTAGGAATCCCCAACCGAACCCATCGACGCGAGAATGCCGTGGTCGTCGAGTCGCTGCCCGAATCGCAGCGACGTGTAATTCGAGCCGCGGTCGGAATGGTGGACCACCTGGCCGTTGCGGATACCGCGTGACCAGGCCGCGTACTCGAGCGCACCGAGGATGAGGTCGGTGTCGCAGCGGTCCGAGCAGCGCCAGCCGACGATCCGGTTGGAGAACGCGTCACGGACCGCGGCGAGCCAGAACACGCCCTGTCCGCACGGGACGCGGGTCGCGTCAGCGACCCAGAGCCGGTTCGGTGCGGGGGCGGTGAAGTCGCGGTTGACCAGGTCCGGCGCCGGGTCGGCGTTTGGGTTCTGCCTGGTCGAGGCGGTGCGCCACTTCTTGCGCAGGAACGCGCCTTGCAGGCCGTGCTCGCGCATCAGCCGCTCGACCCGTTTGCGGGAGATGTGCACGCCGCGGCGGTGCAGGGTGGCGTGGATCCGCGGAGAACCGTAGGTGCCACCGGAGCGGTCGTGGATCTCGACGATCTCGGCGAGCAACTGCTCGTCGGTTCGGCGTCGCGTCGACGGGTGCCGTTGTTGGGTGAGCCAGCCGTAGAACGTCGAGGGTGCGACGTCGAGTACCCGCAGGACCGGGTCGACCCCGAACCGGTCACGGAGATGGCCGACGGCTTTCAATATCGCCTCTTTGTCGGGTCCATCTCCTGGGCGAAAAAAGCACTCGCCGCCTTCAAGATCTCATTGGCCCGGCGCAGCTCGGTGTTTTCCTTCCGGAGCCGGCGCAGCTCCTCGACCTCCGCGCTGGTCGGTAGGTCGCTGCACTGGCCGCGGTCGGCCTGGGCCTGGCGGATCCAGGTCCGCAACGCCTCGTGGTGAACGCCCAGCTGCTCGGCCAGCCGGCAGATCACCGGGCGTGGGTCGGACTCGAAGTAGAGCCGGACCGCGCGCTCACGCAGCTCGTTGGGGTACTTCTTCGGTGCTGCCATCGGAGACTCCCTTCACGGCCTACGGCCATGATCGTCGGTCTCCGAGCTAGCGGGGGAACCTCACACCGGCGAACAGCAACTGCCGCTGGGTGCCCTCGCCGGGGTCGAACAGGAACCCCTGATCGTCCCACCGCAGGAGATAGCCGTTCTGGTTGCGCCGCCGCGTGGGTGCCTGGCTGGCCGTGCCGAGCACGACCAGCTCCCGCGACATGCGATTGACGCTACGCGAGCAACGGGGACCCCTACCCGGCTAGCCTTCCTTGACGACCTGGCGCTGTCGGCCCAGCCGGTCGATCTCGAGTTCCACGACGTCGCCCGCGGCCAGGTACGGGAACGTCCCGGACAGCGCGACCCCCTCCGGCGTTCCGGTGTTGATCAGGTCGCCGGGCTCGAGGACCATGTACCGGGACAGCTCCCACACGATGCGCGCCACGTCGAAGATCATGTCGGCGGTGCTGGACGCCTGCCGCGGGCTGCCGTTCACCCACGACCGGAGCCCCAGCGACCCGGCGTCGCCGACGTCGGCGCCCGGCACGAGCCAGGGCCCGAGCGGGTTGAAGGTCGCGCAGCTCTTCCCCTTGGACCACTGCCCGCCGGAGTGCTCGATCTGGAAGGCGCGCTCGGACACGTCGTTGGCCACGGCGTAGCCGGCGATGTGAGCGGCGGCGTCGGTGGGCGAGTCGAGGTAGGCGGCCCGCCGGCCGATCACGACGGCGAGCTCGACCTCCCAGTCGAGCTTCGCGGCGCCGCGGGGCATGAGCACGTCGTCGTCAGGGCCGACCACCGTGTTCGGGTGCTTGAAGAAGATCACCGGTGCGGTCGGCGGCGCCGCGCCGGTCTCGGCGGCGTGTGCGGCGTAGTTCATGCCGATGCAGATCACCGCGGCGGGCCGGGCGATGGGTGCACCGATCCGCAGGCCGGCGGCGTCCAGGCGCGGCAGCCGGTTCGCGTGGAGCGCGTCGCGCGCCCGCTCGATCCCGTCGCCCGCGAGGAACGCGCCGTCGATGTCGTCGGTGAGCGGGCTCAGGTCGTGAACCTCGCCCTCGCCGTCGCGCACCGCCGGACGCTCGTGTCCCAGCGGCCCCAGCCTCAGCAGCTCCACCCTGTGCTCCCTCGTTCGTCGTCGATCACGGGACCCCGCCGGAGCGGGGGGTCGGTGACGGCACCTGGTGGCTCTCCAGCAGGGCCGAGACACGGTTGCTCGTCGCCGCCAGGTGGCTGCGGACGAGCGCCTCCATGTCGTCGGCGGCGCGGGCGCGCGCCAGCGCGACGATGTTCTCGTGATCGCGCCGGGCCTGGTCGCCGAGGTCGGCGTCGAAGGCGACCGCGAAGCGCACGTAGGGCTCGGACTGCGCCCGCAGCGTGCGCACCAGCGCTTCCAGCCGCGGCCGTCCGCTGCCCGCGACCAGGCACAGGTGGAAGGCCTCGTGCTTGGCCGACCAGTCCACGCCGGGCAGCGCCTCGGTCAGCGCCCGACCCGCGGCCTCCAGCCGGTCGAGGAACGCCTCGTCCGCGGCGGTGCAGGCCAGGCGGGCGGCGAGCGACTCGAGCGGCGTCCGGATCTCGTAGATCTCCAACAGCTCGGCGAGCGAGGGCCGGAACACGTGGGCGGTGCGGTTCCCGTCCTTGATCAGCAACCCCTCGGCGACGAGCCGGCCGACGGCCTCGCGCACCGGTGTGCGGCTGACACCCAGCCGCGCGGCCACCTCCTGCTCGCGCACGGGAGCCCCGCCGGGGAGGTGTCCGCCCAGGATCTCCTCGCGCAACGCGGCGGCGACCTGCTCGGCCGCCCCGCCCGCGTCCTGCGTCCTTCGCATCCGACCCCCTCAGATTGCACACTACATTGCATGCAACCGCCGCGGAGATCACGTTAACGGACGGCTCACGCCGGTCTGGAACCGTCCACGGTGGCGCCGGGCCCGTGCGCCGCAGGTCCGGCGAGCAGGAGGAGACCGACGTGCCGAGGGTTGCCGAGGTGGCCGGTGCGGGTCTGGGCGGGCTGGCCGTGGCCACCGCGCTCGCGAGGCACGGATGGCGGGTGCGGGTCCACGAGCGGGCGTCCGAGCTCCGGATGTTCGGCGCGGGCATCTGGCTGTGGGAGAACGGTCTGCGGTCGCTGCGCCTGATCGGCGCCGAGGACCAGGCCGTCGCGGGCGCCCAGCGCATCAAGGAGTGGGCCGTCGTCGACCAGCACGGGAGCGAGCTGTTCCGCCGCAGCTTCACCGACGAGGACAAGATGATGCTGCCCGTGCGCGCCGACCTCTACCAGGCGCTGATCGACGCCGCCCGTGGCGCCGGGGTCGAGATCGTCACCGACTCGGCCGTGGCCGGGGCCGAGCCGGACGGCGTCCTCGTCCTGGCCGACGGGTCGCGGCTGCCCGCGGACCTCGTCGTCGCTGCCGACGGGGCACACTCGCGGATCCGGGAGGCCCTGCAGCTCACCGACAAGATCTCCTACCTCCGCGAGGGCTACATCCGCCTGCTCGTCCCGAAGCTCCCCGGCGACGAGGAGGCGGTGATCACCGAGGCGTGGCACGGCTCGCGCCGGCTCCTCTACTGCCCGTCGTCGGCCGAGCAGCACTACGTCGCGTTCTCCTGCCTGATGGACGACCGGCGCGGCCGCTCCGTCCCCGTCGACAAGGAGTCGTGGCGCGAGACGTTCCCGACCTTCACGGGGGTGATCGACCGGATCGGCGGGGACGGCCGGTGGGACCGGGGCATGACGGTGCGGTGCCGGGCATGGTCGGAGGGCAAGGTCGTGCTGGTCGGCGACGCGGCGCACGCGCAGGCTCCGAACCTGGCGCAGGGCGCCAACATGACCTTCACCAACGCGGTCTCGCTCGCCGCAGCGGTGAGCGGTGCGCAGGACGTGCCCTCGGCGCTGCGCACCTGGGAGGCGCGCGAGCGCGCGCTCACCGACCACGTCCAGCGGTGGAGCCACGGCTACGGGTGGATGGTCAGCATGTGGCCGGAGAACCTGGCCGACAGCCGGTCGAAGTTCCTCCAGCTCGTCACGGGCATCCCGTGGGTGGACCGTCAGCTCAACCGCGCCGCCCGGCACATCCCGGTCGGGGACCGGTCGTGAACGGCGACGGAGGGGCCCCGATCACTGGGATGAACCCGCGCAAGTCGATCCGGGACGTGCCCGGCACACCGCCGCCGTTTCGCCCGTACTACTCCAACGCCGTCCGCGCGGCGGCCGGCGACATGCTCTACATCTCGGGTCAGGTCGCGTGGGACGACGAGGGCGCGATCGTGGGTGTCGGGGACGGAGCCGCCCAGGCCCGGCAGGCGTTCGGCAACCTCGGCAAGGTGCTCGCGGCGCACGGGGCGAGCTGGCAGGACCTGGTCAAGGTGACCGTCTTCGTCACCGACTTCGGCTGGTTCGACGAGCTGAGCGCCCTGCGCGAGGCGCTGTTCCCCGAGGCGGGGCCGGCCAGCACCATCGTGCGGGTGGCGGGGCTGGTGCAGCCGGAGCTACTGGTCGAGGTGGAGGCCGTGGCGGTCGTCGGGTGAGCGGTGGCGGCTCGCAAGCCTGTGGCCTGTGCCCGGACGGCGACGCTCCCCCGGCCGAGCTCGCGAGCCCTGCGGTCGACGTCGGCGGATGGGCGGCCGGGGTGCTGCGCGGCTACGAGGTACCGGGCTGGCTCGCGGTGTTCCCACGGCGGCACGTCGAGTCCGTCGATGCGCTCACCGGCGCCGAGGCCGAGGAGCTGGGCGGCGCACTCCGCAGCGTGACGGCGGCCGTTCGCGCGGCGACATCCTGCGAGAAGGTCTACGCCGTGACCTTCGGTGAGCGGCTGCCGCACTTCCACGTGCTGGTCATGGCAGTGCCTGCGGATCTT
The DNA here is from genome assembly GCF_019263585.2 of Pseudonocardia oceani. Taxonomy (GTDB): domain Bacteria; phylum Actinomycetota; class Actinomycetes; order Mycobacteriales; family Pseudonocardiaceae; genus Pseudonocardia; species Pseudonocardia oceani. The sequence continues at coordinate 4,749,468 of NZ_JADQDF010000001.1, read as the reverse complement.
CCCGCCGAGCTGCGCGGTGCCGCGCTGATCGGCGGGAAGGACCGGCTGCGCGACCCGGCCGCTGCCCTCGAGGTCGCGGAGCACCTGCGGTTCCGGTGAGCGCAGCGGTGCTCGTGCACCGCTGCGCCCACCGGGGGGCCTCATCCGGGGAGCCCGACCACCGCCTCGATCTCCACCAGCATCCCTGGCACGGCCAGCGCGCTCACCTCGACCAGCGTGCTGGCCGGGAACGCCGACCCGAAGTACTCCCGGCGCACGCTGTTGACCTTCGCCCGGTCGTCCACGTCGATGAGGAAGACGGTCACCTTCAGCACATCGGCGAAGCTCGCCCCGGCGTGCGCGAGCACCTTCCCGATGTTCGCGTGCACCTGGTGCGCCTGCGCGACCACGTCGCCCTCGCCGACGAGCCGGTCGTCCTCGTCCAGCGGTGCGGCCCCGGAGATGAACAGCAGGTCTCCGAACCGAACGGCGTCCGTGTAGTGGCTCAGCGGCGCCGGCAGCCCCGGCACCCGCATCTCCTCGCGTTGCGTCCCGCTCATCCCGTGTTCCTCTCGTCGTTCCGGTTCGTGCCGCAGACCGACCGGGGCCGGATCCGCGCGTCCTCCAGGTGCGCGACCACTCCGACCAGCGACTCCACGCTGGAGAAGTCGAGGTAGTCGTCGATGAACGGCCACACCGTGCGCAGTCCGGCGACCTGCGGCCGGTAGTCGAGCGCCGCCGCGTGCGGGTCCAGCCAGACGAGTCGGCCCACCTGCCGCCGCAGCCGGGTCGCCTCGCGCGCCAGCAGGTCGCCGTCGCCGACGTCCCACCCGTCGCTGAGCACGATCGCGGTCGTGGTGGGCGCGAGCGCGCCGCGCGCCTCGAGCGCCCCCGTGAAGCCGTGCAGGGAGTGCCCGATGCGGGTGCCACCCGCCAGTGAGACCGAGCGGTGCTCCAGCCAGGCCAGCGCCGGCCGCAGCGGCATGCGCCGGAACACGTCGGTGACCATCGCGACCTCGACGTTGAAGATCGCGCATTCCACCGAGCGGGCAGCCTTCGTCAGGGCGTGGACGAACGCCAGGAAGAACGGCGTGTAGGGCTGCATCGAGGTACTCAGGTCGCACAGCACCACGAGCCTGGCCCGCTCGCGGCGCTGCCGGGCGCGACGCAGGTCGGCGACCTCGCCGGCGTAGCGCAGGTTGTGCCGCAGGCTCTCCCGCAGGTCGACGAGGTCGCCGCGCTGGTCGGGGCGGCGCCGCCTGCTGCGCGTGGTGCCGAGCGCGCGCGCGCACCGGCGGGCGAGCTCCTCGACGCGGCGGTCCCGCTCGGGGACCGCCGCCGACACCCGGCGACCGGTCCCGCTGCTGCTCCAGCTGGCCCGCCGGGCAGACCCGTCGACGCGCCGGGCGCCGTTCCCGATGCCGGCCGCGTCCAGCCCGCCAGGATCGCCCGTCCCGGACGCCCCGTCATCCCCGCCGCCGGACTCGTCGGCCAGTCCGAGCACCTCGGGCGGCTCCACCGACCAGAACACGCCGAACACCACGTCGACGACGGCGGCCTCCTCGACCGACGCCGCCAGGCAGCTGCGCAGCGCGACCTGCAGGTCCGCGCGGCGCTCCAGCGGGACAGTGTCGGCGGCCCGGACCGCCCGCAGCACCGCGGACAGCGGTGCCGGGACGCCCAGGTCGCGCAACAGGGCACCGAAGAGCGGGACGTCGTGGGTGAGGTCGCCGGTCCGCTGCCGGCGCCGGTCGCGCGCCGCGGCCACGAGGGGGTGCGGCGCGAGGGCGCCGGGGCGCTCGCGCCGGTTGCCGGCCACCTCAGGCCGTCCAACCGTCCGGCAGCAGGCCGAACTCGCGGTACACCTGCTCGCTGTCCCGGCCCAGGAACGCCGCGATGTCCTCGCTGTCCTTGAGCAGGCAGCCGATGGTGTCCTCGATCCGCCCGCGGTCGATGTCGGTGGCACCGAAGAGCGTCAGCGCGCGGAGCCAGTCGATCGTCTCCGACACTCCGGGTGCCTTGCGGTAGTAGCCGTTGCGCAGGCGCTGCACGAGTAGGCAGCCGCGCTGCACCAGCCGGTCGGACACCTCGGGCAGCCGGGTGCGGACGATCTCGATCTCGCGCTCGAGGCTGGGGAACGGGATCCAGTGGTAGAGGCAGCGGCGGCGCAGCGCGTCGGACAGCGCCCGCGTCCGGTTCGCGGTGAGCACGATCGTGGGCTTGCGCTCCGCGCGGATCGTGCCGATCTCGGGGATGGTCACCTGGAACTGGGAGAGCACCTCGAGCAGCAGCGCCTCGAACTCCTCGTCGGCCCGGTCCACCTCGTCGATGAGCAGCAGCACCGGCCGGTCGTCGGACGGCCAGATCGCCTCGAGGAGCGGCCTGCGGAGCAGGAACTCGGGCGAGAAGATCCGCGACCGCAGGCCCGTCCCGGACACTCCCTCGGCCTCGCCGATCCGGATCTCGAGCAGCTGCCGCGCGTAGTCCCACTCGTAGAGCGCGTGGTGCGCCGCCAGCCCCTCGTAGCACTGCAGCCGCACCAGCCGGGCGCCCTGCGCGGCAGCCAGCGCCTCGGCCACCGCCGTCTTCCCCACCCCGGGCTCCCCCTCCAGCAGCACGGGGAGCTCGAGGCGCCCGGCCAGGTGCAGCACCGTGGCGAGCGGACGGTCGACGACGTAGTGCTGCGCGGCCAGCGCGGCGCCGAGCTCGAGCACCGGGTCGTCCTCGGCGTCGTGGGCGGCGTCGTGTGCGGCGGTGGCGGTCCCCTCAGCCATCGGAGGCGGGCGCCGTCACCGGGTGCATGACCTGCGCCGCCTCCATCGCAGCGTCCACGATGTGCTGGTAGCCGGTGCACCGGCAGATGTTCCCGGCGATCGCCTTCCGCACGTCGTCACGGCTCGGCTCCGGGTTGTCCTCCAGGTAGTCCTTCAGCACCATCAACATCCCCGGGGTGCAGAACCCGCACTGCAGCGCGTGGCACTTGTGGAACGCGGCCTGCAGCGGGTGCAGGTCCTCGTCCTGCGCGCCGAGTGCGTCCAACGGCCGGTACATCCCGGCGAGGCTCTGCGTGGTGATGTGCTCCAGCGGCGCCACCCGCTGCGGCGCCAGCCCCTCGACCGTGGTGACGCTGCGCCCGGCGACCTGCAGGGCCAGGACGTTGCAGGACTTCACGATGTCGCCGTCGACCTCCACCGAGCAGCACCCGCAGCGGGCCTCGAGGCAGCCGTTGTGGGTGCCGGTGAAGCCCGCGACGTCGCGGATGAACTCCAGCAGCAGAGTCCGCTCGTCCACCTCGGCGGTGACGTCGGTCCCGTTGATCGTGAGGGTCATGATCTGCACGGTCAGCTCCCCGCCGTCGTTGTGTGGGCAGTCGTCGTGTGGGCCCGCTCGTCGGCCAGCGCGATCGCGCGTCCGACGAGCACTCCGATGAGTTCGCGCTGGTACCGGCGCGGCACCGTGGTGGCCTGCTCGGCGGGCAGCACCTCGTCGGCCGCCACGAGGCCGACCTCGACCGTGTCCACCGCCGTCGGCGTGCCTCCGGTGAGCCGCTCCGCGGCGGCGGACGCCAGTACCGGAGCGGGGTGGACCGCGCCGACCGTGACGCGGGCGCCCGCCACGGCGCCGTCCGCGCCCAGCCGCAGCGCGCACACCGCCGAGACCAGCGCCGCGTCGAACACCCGATAGCGGAACTTCTGGAACGCGACCCCGGAGAACGCGGTCTGCGGCCCGAACCGGACGGTCGTGAGGATCTCGCCGGCGCGCAGCACCGTGCCGCCCGCCGGGTCGAAGAACGCAGCGGCGGCGATCGTCCGCCCGCCCCCGGCGCCGACGACGTCCAGCTCCGCGTCGAGCGCGACCGCCAGCGTCACCATGTCGAACCGAGGGTCGGCGGCGCACAGCGCGCCGCCGATCGTGCCCATCGTGCGCACCGGGCGGTCGGCCAGGTCGCCGGCGACGGCGGCGATCTCGGCGTGCCACCCACGGAAGTCCGCCTCGGCGAGCGCGGCGTAGGTGGTCGCGGCGCCGATCTCCAGGGCACCGGAGTCGGTGTGGCGCCAGCCGCGCAGGTCCGCGACCTCGGCCAGCGAGACCAGCGCCGACGGGCGGGCCAGCCGCTCCTTGAGCGCGAGCAGCAGCGTCTGCCCACCCGCGATCACCTGGGCACCGGGGCCGTGCCGCTCGAGCAGGTCGACGGCCTCCCCCAGCCCCCGCGGGGAGTGGAAGCTGAACGGCTTCACAGCAGCAGGTCTCCTTCGTCCGAGCCGGTCGGTGCGGGCCACTCGTCAGGCGTGCGCGGTCCGGTGAACTCGGGCATGTCGTCGGGGTAGCGGAAGCTGCGCAGTCCCTGCCGCTCCTTCTCCCGCAGGGCGAGCAGCATCCGGTCCGGGGTGATCGGCAGCTGGGTGAACCGGACGCCGGTGGCGTCGTACACGGCGTTGCCGATCGCGGCGGGCACCGGGCCGGTACCGGACTCGCCGGCACCCTTCTGCCCGCCAGGGATCGCGACGGACGGCGCCGGGATCTCGAACATCTTGGTCAGCTCGGGCAGCTCGGTGGCGTAGGGCGCCCGGTAGTCCTTGAAGCTCGCGTTGAGCATGTGGCCCTGGTCGTCGTAGACGTAGTCCTCGCCCAGCGCCATGCCGATCCCCATCAGGAACCCGCCCTGGTGCTGCCCCTCGACGATCAGCGGGTTGATCACCGTCCCGGTGTCGTGCGCCATCGCGTAGTCGACGACGGTGATCCGGCCGGTGTCCGGGTCGACGCGCACGTGCGCGGCGTGCGCGGCACCCGAGTAGGTGACGCTGAAGTTGCCCGTCCCGTCGGGTGCCTCCCGCTCGGTCGGCGTGTCGTAGGTGGCCACCGCCTCGAGCGTCGGCTCGAAGCCGGGCGGGAGCTGGTGGGTGCGGTAGGCGGCGTAGCCGGCCAGGTTCTCCAGGTACAGCCCGGTGTCGGGCAGGCCGCGGACGTGCACCCGGTCGCTGCCGGTCTCCAGGTCGTCCGGGTTGGCCTCCAGCACGTGGGCGGCGATGGCGACGACCTTCTCGCGCAGCCGCTCGGCCGCCTGCCGGCAGGCCGTTCCGAGGACGGCCGCGGCCCTGCTGGCGTAGGTCCCTAGCCCGAACGGGGCGGTCGCCGAGTCCGGCGGGGCGAGCGCGACCTTCTCGAAACCGACGCCGAGCACGTCGCCGACGATCTGGGCGAGGAACGTGGCGTGGCCCTGGCCGTGCGAGACGTCGCTGGAGTAGATCGTGACGGTGCCGTCGGTCTCGAGCCGCAGCCGGACCGCCGAGAGGTCCGTGTCGAAGGACGGGTGCCGGCAGCTCGTGTACTTCATGGACACGGCCAGCCCGACACCCTCGTGCGGCGTGGGCTGCGCCTTCTTCTGCTTCCAGCCGATCGCGTCCGCGCAGGTCTGCAGGCACTCGTGGATCGACGTCGAGTCGATGACCTGACCCATCGGCGTGCGGTAGGGGAAGGTCTCCGGGCGCACGACGTTGCGGGCGCGCAGCTCCAGCGCGTCCATGCCGAGCTGCTCGGCAGCCATGTCGACGAGCTGCTCCTTGGCCCAGATCGTCTCGGGGATCCCGAAGCCCCGCAGCGGGCCGGCAGGCGCGGTGTTGGTGTGCACGATGTCCGCGTCGATGTGGATGTTCGGGATCGGGTAGGGCAGCATCCCGACGTTCGTGCCGATATGGACGACCTGGTTGCCCCACAGGGACTGCGCGCCGCAGTCGTGCACGATGTAGTCGCGGTAGCCGGTGATCTCACCGTCCCGCTTGAGGGACATCTCCGCGTACCGGACCTGCCCCGTCCGTGCGGTGCCGGCGCGGAAGATCTCGCCGCGTCCCAGGACGAGGTGCACCGGCTTGCCGAGCTGCATCGAGAGCACCGACGCGATCACCTCGTGGGCGAACATCTGCGCCTTCGAGCCGAAGCCGGCCCCGACCTCCGGGATGATCACGCGGACGCGGTTGCGCGGGATCTGCAGCGTGTCGGCGAGGATGTCGCGGACCATGAAGATCGACTGCGTGGACGAGTAGATGGTGAGCACACCGGTGAAGGAGTCGTAGCTGGCCACGCATCCGTGCGGGTCCAGCGCCGCGCCGGCCTGCCGGTTGCTGACGAACCGCTGGCGCACCACGACGTCGGCGTCGGCCGCGGCGGCCTCCGCGTCCCCGACCCGCACCCGGTAGCGGTCGAAGATGTTGCCCTCGCCGAACTCGTAGCTGATGCCCTCCTGGATCAACGGCGAGCTGGGGTCCACCGCGTACTCGGGGTCGACCACCACCGGCAGTTCGTCGCAGTCCACCCGGATCAGCTCGAGTGCGTCGAGGGCGGCGTACTTGCTGTCCGCGACGACGGCCGCAACCTCCTGGCCCTCGTAGAGGATCTTGTCGGTGGCGAACGGGAAGTGGTCGCCGACCAGCAGGTCCTGCATCATGTCGCCCCACGGCTTGATCTTGCCGAGGAGGTCCCGGCCGCAGATCGCACCGCGGACGCCGGGCTGCTGCAGGGCCGCCGTCAGATCCACGTCGTTGAGGCGTGCGTGTGCGGTGGTGCTGCGCAGGATCTTGGCGTAGAGCATTCCGGGCAGCCGGATGTCGTCGATGAAGCGAGCGGTGCCGGTGAGCAGGGCCAGGTCCTCGGTGCGCGGCACCGACCGGCCCACGAGTTTGCCCGCGGAACCGGTCGGCCGTCGCTGGGGCGCGCGCCGCTCGGCCGGTGGGCCCGTCGGCGGGGCCGTCGGCAGGGTCTCAGTCATTCCACGCCTCTCGTCGTGCCCGGTCAGGTCAGGTGGTGTCGGGTCGGCGGAGGCCGCTCTACCACGTCAGGTAGGAGATGGCTGCGAGCATCCGGCGGCGCTCGACCTCGTTGCCGCGGATCTTGATCCGGCCGGCGATGGACTCGATGGCGGCCGTCGTCTCGTCGTAGTAGATCCGCTGCATCGTGTCGGAGAGCATCGTGGCGAGGATGCGGGGGCGCTCCGGGAGACCGTTCGCCACGCTCAGGACGGTGCCCTCGTCGATGAGGACGGTGAAGTCCTCCTTCACGTCCGGCATGCGGACGACCAGCGGCCAGTCACGCCACTTCTTGACGGCCGCGAGGGTGTCCTTGTTGGTGTTCCACTTGTGGAAGTAGTACTGCTCGAGGATCTCGCGCAGGTACTCCTTCGTGACGGTCTCCGGCCGCGGGAGGTAGTCGTAGCCCCCCGACGCCTTGGCTTCCTGCGTCATGCGTCAACCTCGTTCCAGACGGATGGTTCCTGACGTGTCACACGGCACCGACGGGGATGTGCCGGGCCGCCTTGTTGAGCTGCTTGTCCACCCACGGCACCCGTGTCGCGAACTCGAGGACCTGGCTCCGCCTTGAGGCGAAGCGCTCCGGCCACGCGCTCGCCACCCGCCCGTAGCGGTCGGTCCAGCGTTGCACGTGGTCGGTGAGCGGCCGCTCCCCGCGTTCCCAGCTGCACAACGCCGACGCGACGTCGTCGTCCCGGTCCAGGTAGACGGCCAGCGACAGGGCGTTCTGGAACGTCAGGTTGGCGCCCTGCCCCAGGTTCGGGGGCTGCGCGTGCGCGGCGTCGCCGACGACGACCGCCCGCCCGCGGGACCAGGCGCGGCAGGTCACCCGCATCGCGCGGTCCCACCGGCCGACCTCGCCGATCCGCTCGATGATCCCGCCGAGGTGCGGGAACGACTCCAGCCAGCTGTCCTTGTCCACCGGCACCCGTCGGCCGACCTCGTCGTCGACGTTGCAGCACAGGCATACATAGTTGACCTCGTCCGTACACGGGTCGTACAGCAGCCGGCGCGAGCCGTTCCAGTACTCGGTGATCTCGGTCTGCGGGTCCTCCGGCCGGCGCGGGATGAGCAGCCGGGTGTAGCCCTCGTCGAGGTAGTCCACCCGCTGGGTGAGCAGCATCGACTCCCGGACGCGGGAGAAGACGCCGTCCGCGGCGACCACCAGGTCGGCCTTCCAGACCTTGCCGTCCTCGTCCTCCAGCTCGCCCCTCGGGTGGCCACCGACGATGACCGAGCCCGGGATGATCTCGATGTCGAGGTCGCGCGCACGGGCGATGAGCGCGTCGTACAGGTCCGCACGCGGTGGCAGCAGCAGCCGGTCGGCCTCGCCGAACGTCCGGTGCATCAGGGCCTTGCCCTCGGGGTCACGGGCGACCAGGGTCTCGATCCGCTTGGCCCGCCGGGTGGCGGTCTGCTCGACTCCGAGTGCGGCGAGGGAACGCAGACCGTTCTCCCACAGCCAGATCCCGGCGCCGAACATGCGCAGCTCGTCCGAGCGCTCGTGGATCCGGACCCGCCAGCCGCGCTGGGCGAGCGCGATCCCGACGGCCAGACCACCCAGCCCGGCCCCGGCGATCTCCGCATGCCTCGCCTTGGTCACTGCGACGTCCTTCCGATCAGTCGTTCAGGTGGTGCCGCGCGCCGCGGCCGGAACGGGTCCGGCCGCGGGCGCGGCGGGGAGTCGCCACCGGGTGAGGGGATCCCCGGCCGCTCCTGAGCCCGCGCTACAGGCGCGTGGCGTCGGTGCGCTGGCGCAGGACCTGCGCCCGGTAGAAGCCACCGCGCTTGGTGCGCGGCACCACGAACTTGTCGTAGAGCGCGATGACGAGGACCAGTCCGAACCAGGCCGCCGCGGCGTGCCAGTCGAGCACGGTGATGCCGAGTGCGATGAGCCCCGTGTAGATGAGCAGGAACACCGCCAGCGGCACGCCGTAGCGGACGGTGAGCGGCCGGTCGAGGTTCTTGCGGGCCCGCATCCGGATGAAGAACAGCGCCATCAGGAAGTACAGCGTCGCCGACCACATCGACAGCATGTGGACGATGAACGTGAAGTCGCGCCAGTAGACGCCGATCAGCGCGAACACGGCGAGGACCAGGATGGCGACCCACGGCACCGAGCGGGACGAGTAGCGCCCGAACGCCCGCGGCAGTGCGCCCTGCTGCGCGTACAGGGCGACGATCTTGCCCATCGCCATGAAGAACACGCTGAGGGTGGTGTACGTGGCGATCAGCATGGTGATCAACGCCAGGTAGAACAGCGGGTGCGTGGTCGCCTGACCGAGCCGTTCCTGGACGATACCCACCGTGGGCACCGGCAGCAGCAGCAGCGCCGCCAGCGGGGCGCTGGCCAGGATCCCGAACGCCAGCGGGATCTGCCGGATCCACAGCTGCCACGCTGCGGAGAGCAGGCCGACGTCGCGGGACTGCCTGAAGTTCTGCCACTCGTCGACGAGGACCTGCTGCACCTCGAGGATGCCGGCCATGATCCCGAGCCAGAGCCCGCCGACCGTGAAGAGCGTCAACCAGTTGACCGGGCTCGGCGACTCCCAGTTCGCGGCCCAGAAGCCGCTGTCGGCGAACAGCCACCAGACGCCGACCGCGAGCACGATGTCGCCGACCAGCGTGATGACGACGAGCGCGGCCTGCACCTTGCCGGTGATCTGGTGCCCGAGCAGGTTGAGCGCGACCACCGGCACGATCACCACGTACGGCCAGATCGCCACCGGTACGTCCGGGAAGAGCAGCGACAGCAGGCCCTCGGCGATCAGCAGCTCCAGCCACATGAACGCGCCGTAGACCGGGGCATAGAGGATGAAGTACGAGGTGCCGAGCGAGAAGAGGCCGGCCTCGCGGCCGTAGGACTGGATCGACCCCGGCTCCGGCACCGCTGTGATCATCTCGCGGTACAGCCACCAGGCGATGTTGATGACCAGTGCGCCCGCGACGAACCCGATCATCGTCCACTTGATGCCGTAGGCACTGGCGATGAAGACGATCCAGGCCCAACCGGCCGTGAACAGCATCTCGCCCGTGCCCATGGCGGACACGTCGAACCAGGACAGCGGCTTCTCGTCGACCAGACCGACGTCGTCGCCGTCCTCGTACTGCCCTTCGGGGACTTCCTTGCTGGTTGTCATCTGGGCTCCGCGGTGATGGGAACGGATGGGAGGGAAGTGCAACTGCAGGTCCGACGGCCGGTGCGGGCCGTCAGCACATCCGTGCGGAGGTCTCCCGGTGCTGGAGATCCGCCACGAGGTCCCTCGCGTCGCTCTGGTCGAGCTCCGCGAGCTCCCCGTTGCCGGCCTCCCCCGCCTGACCGTGAACCAGGTCGTAGGTGAGGTCGGTGACCGAATAGATCTGGGCGCGGTCGTGCGGCCACCGCCGCTCGAGCGCGGCCTCGTCGAAGACGACGACACGGCCGTCCTGGACGACGGTCTCGATGCGTCGCTTGTCCTGCAGGACTGTGATGTCCTCCACCGGGTCACCGTCGACCACGATGATGTCTGCGATCATCCCCGGCGCGATCACGCCGACCTCTCCGTCGAGGCCGAGCATGAGCGCGCCGTGCTGGGTGCCCGCCTGGATCGCCTCCAGCGACGACAGACCCGCGTAGTTCATGAGCAGTTCGAGCTCACGCGCGTGCCATTCGCCGTACGGGGCGACGGAGAAGCCGGTATCGGTGCCGAGCACCATCTTCACTCCGGCCTCGTGGGCGCGGTGCAGGCTGTCCCCGGTCTTCTCGAGCATGCGCTTCATGCCGTCCCGCAGGTCGACGGGCGCCCCGACCTGCGCGCCGAAGTCGGCGACGTTGGCCAGCAGGAGCAGCGTCGGGACGAGGGGGGTGCCCGACTCCGCGAGCCTGCCGATCGTCTCGTCGGTCATCACGTTGCCGTGCATGATCCAGTCGATGCCGGCCCGGACAGCGGCATCGACCTCGGCGGACCCGCGGGCGTGGATCGTGACCTTCTTGCCGAGTTGATGGGCGAGATCGGCGACGATCTTCATCTCGTCGTCGGTGAACGCCTGGTAGTCGCCGTACGGGCTGTCGGCGAGCTTGATGAGGTCCACGCCCGCCTTGACCTGGCGCCGCACCTCGTCCTTCATCCCGTCGACGGTGTTGGCGAGGATGCCGATGGACCCCTCGGGCACGCCCACCGAGTCCGGGTACCAGTCGGTGAGGCTGTTGCTGGTGCTGATGTAGCGGCCGGCCGAGGTCATCCGCGGCCCCTGCACGAAGCCGTCCTTGATCGCCTCGCGCAGCCCGACGCCGATGAAGTAGCTGCCCCCTGGCTGCGAGATCCCGGTGACGCCCGCCCTCAGCACCTTCTGCGCGTGGAACGCGGCCTTGAGCGTGCGCAGCTCCGGGCTCGTGTAGAGGTCGATCTCCTCCTCGCTGCGGCTCTCGCCGTAGGTCATGTGGCAGTGCGCGTCGATGAGGCCGGGCATGACGGTCTTGCCGGTGGCGTCGATCCGGGTGAGCGGCTCGCCGCGCGGCACCGCATCGGCCGTGGCGTCCGGGCCGACACGGACGATCCGTCCGTCCTCGACCAGGACGGACGTCCCGGCCGACGCCGCCGCGCCCGTGCCGTCGACGACGGTGCCGTTCTCGATGAGCAACCACGATGAGGGCATCGCGTGCGTCCTCCTGGATCTCCCGCTCGGCGCCGGCACGGTCGTGCTGCGCGGCGGTGTCGCTGTAGCGGCGAATGGTGGACGGGCGGCGTGAATCGCGGCGAAACCGGCGGTTCACGAGTGACGGCGCAGGTCGGACCGCATGTCGCGGGCCGCCCGGAACCGTCAGCGGCGCAGGTCCTGCAGCAGTTGCACGGTGGTGGCGGTGGGCTGGGTGCCGAGCTCGGTCAGGGCGCGCTCGCACGCCCGATAGGCCGCGATCACGCGGTCCTGGTTGCCCAGCGCGTCGGCGATCCGCATCTCCAGGCGCCACGCCGACTCCCGGAACGAATCGGCGTGCAGCACGTCACCGACCAGCCGGGCCGCCTGCCGGTAGTGCCCGGTGGCGAAGGCGATCTCGGCGGCGTCGTGGCGGGCCTCCTGCACCACGGAGGTCAATTGCTGGCGGCGCTCCTCTGCCCACGCCGACAGCACCCCCGGCAGGTACTCGCCCCGGTCGGAGATCTCCAGTGCCTGCAGCAGCGTCCGCAGCCGGTCCTGGCCACGCAGGCTCGCGGCCTGCCGGAGCAGCGCCGAGAGCCGCTCGGACTCGGTGGTCACGCGGACGCCGGCGCCGAGGGCGACCCGGCCGGCGACGGCGTCGGTGCGCAACACGTCCGGCACAGCCCGCCGCAGCCGCAACACGGCCTGCCGGAGGTAGGAGCCGGCGGCGTCGTCGGCTCGGCCCTCGAACAGCACCTCGAGGAGCTCCTGGCGCGGTACGGCATCGCGTCCGCTGTTGGCGAGGTACGCGAGCAGCTCGTAGCTCTTCTTCAACCGCAGCGCCGCGTCCTCGCCGTTCACCAGGACAGCCGTCCGCCCGAACTCCGTCACGTGCACCGACGCCGCGAGCACGTCGCCGAGGGCGACACCCTGCACCATCAGCGCGCGACCGAGGTCGTGCCACGGCGAGTCGGCACCGCGCTCGATGTCCAGCCGTCGGGACAGCACGGCCGGGAACTCCGACAGTGCCCGCAGCAGCAGGTGGTTCGACCCCTGCTGCTCGGCGGCCCACAACGCGAGGTTGGCTGCGTCGTCGGCCGCCTGCTCCTCCCCCAGCCGCCACTGCGCCTCGGCCAGGTGGACGGCCGCCTCTGGCAGCCACAGGATGCGTTGACCCCGCTGCATGCTGCTGACCGCCGCGGCGAGGCCGTCCCTGGCGCGCACGTCCTCGCCCTCCAGCAGCAGAGCCGCGCCGAGAAGCGTGTTCGCGTGTTCGCGGATGTTCGCGTACTGCCGACCGATCGGGTGCCGCGCCACCTCCTCGAGGACCTGCCGAGCGGCACGCGCGTCCCGGCTGAGCTGCAGCAGCAGTTCCGCCTCGGTGAGAAGGCTGAGCATGCGGAACAGCTCGGACCCGCTGGCGACGATGCGCTCGCGGCCGCTACGCAGGAGCCGCCAGGCTGCGTCGTGCTCGCCGAGCTCGGCCATCAGCTTCGGCCCCATCACCGCGGAGAGCCACACACCCTGTTCGTGGAGGCCTTCCAGTCGCTGGTACAGCTCGAACCCCTGCTCGGTGTGGCCGGTGGCGAGCAGCGCCCCCACCCGCCACGGCTCCGCCGCCTTCGCCGCCCACGGGGAGGACGGCGGGTCGGCCAGGAGGCTCAGCCGCCCGCGGTCGTAGTGGGTGCGCATGACGAGCGCGTCGAACGGCCCCCCGGTCAGCCACCCCTCCGGGGTGTCCGGAGCGGCCGGGACGTCGTCCACGGTGTGCATCGCGTACCTCATGGCGTCGAGCTCCTCGCCCGACCGGCCGACCTCCAGCACCGCGTGAATGTCGGTGACCCGGCCCGCGTGCAGGTAGCACCAGGCGATGAGGCTCGCCGCCCGGCTCGACGTCGCGGCCAGCTCGTCGCGCCTGCCCGCCGCCGCCAGCTCGTCGGCCAGCCGCACGCCACGTGCGTAGTCCTCGCGCGCCAGCGCCAGCATGAGCTCGGCGACGACCAGACCGGCCGGCTTGTCGTGGCCCACCGGCTCCAACCGGTTCAGCCAGCGCTCGGCCAGCGCGAAGTCGGTGCGCTCGATGACCCCGATGACGATCCGCTCGACGACCTCCAGCGCGTCGTCGAGCCGGCCGGCGGCGAAGAACTCCTCGACGGCCTCCTCGTCGTGCTGCAGCTCGACCAGCAGCCTCGCGTAGGCCGCGTGCAACTCCCGCACCTCGGCGTCGTTGCGCCGGTGCAGCAGCTCGAGGAGGTACTCGCGGAACCGGGGGTGGCAGCGCATCGCCTTACCGGCGCGGTCCCAGGCCACCGGGAGCCGCCGGGAGCGCAGGCTGTGCAGCCGGACCGCCGCATCCGGGAGGCCGAGGCACTCGGCGGCGGCCGGCGTCACCTCCTTGAGCAGGGCCGCCGAGATGAGGAACTCGCGGTCGGCCGCGGGGAGCTGCGCCAGGATCTGGGTGGCCAGGTAACCGTGCAGCGGATCGGCCTCGCCGCCGACCCCGATGACGTGGTCCGCCGAGCGCCAGGCCTCGAACAGCACTCCGGTCACCCAGCCGCCGGTCTCCACGATCGCCTCGGCCGGGTCCACGTCGGGCCGACCCGAGAGCACGAGCGCGTCGGTCGCCTCCTGCACGGTGAAGGCGAGATCCTCCTCGCCGACCGCCGCGACGTAGGTCAGGAAGGGGGCGCCGGCGGCGGCGGCGAACGGCAGGACGGAGCGGCTGATCATGACGAGCCGCGCGGTCGCCGGCAGGTAGCGGGCGAACGACGACACGACGGCCAGTGCCTCCGGCTCCTCGGCCAGCCGCTCCGCGTCGTCGAGCACCAGCAGCAGGTTGGCGTCGCCGACGGCCTCCGCGAGCAGGCCCGCCACCTCCGCGTGCGGCAGTTGCGAGGCCAGGGCCGCACTCGCCAGCCCCTCCACCGCCGGAATCTGGCGGGCGATCGCGGCCTCGAGGTAGGTGAGCAGCCGCCCGGTGACGGCGTCGGTCGCGTCGATGGCGAGCCAGGCGAGCGGCCGGCTCAGCTGCTGGGCCGCCTGCAGGACGGCCGTCGTCTTGCCCGCGCCCGCCGACGCGAGGACACACACGACCCGGTGCTGCTCGATGAGGCGGCTCAGCAAGGACTCGATGCGCGGCCGCCGCACCGTCGTCCCGCCGACCGGCGGCGGGGTGATCTTGAGCTGGATGACCCGCATCAGACCGGGCCCCGCTGCATCCTGCAGGGCGCTTCACACCAGGGCATCGCTCCACACCCCACCCGGCCACGCCGCGTCGGCCTCGTTCTCGGCGACTCTGTGCGCCCGAGCCCGCCGTGAGGAGCACCCCGAGCAGCGGACCGCTGTGACTGCCGACTCGTCGCTCCCCCACCGATCGGAGGGGGACATTGCATGCAACAGAGCATACAAACGTTGGCAAGGCGACTGTGACCTGGTTAACGCGCCGCTCACGGGGACCTGCGACGGTACATGGCCGGCCCGAGCCGGAGGCACGGGCAGCCGACCCCTGCTGCCCACGCACACGACCGAGGAGCGCCGGATGCCCAGTGTCCGCATCGGAGACGTCGAGATGCACTACGACGAGGCGGGTTCGGGTGACCCGATCGTGTGGATCCCGGGGACCGGCCTGGCCGGATCCATGTGGGACACCCACCAGGTCGCCCACTTCCGGGACCGTCACCGCTGCGTGACCGTTGACCTGCGCGGCAGCGGCCGTACCGTCGGCGGCCACCTGCCCCCGACCGTGGCCGACCTCGCAACCGACGTCATCGGCGTGATGGACGCGCTCGACCTGCCGCCCGCGCACGTCGTGGGTCTCAGTCTCGGGTCCGCGGTCGCCCAGGAGATCGCGCTGCTGCGCCCGGACCGCGTGCGCAGCGCCGTGCTGGCCGCAACCTGGTCCTCCACCGGCCGCGAGAAGCACATGCAGCGGCACTTCACCTCGCGCCTGTACGCGCTGGAGAACGGACCCCTGGACGTCTACGGGCAGTTCGCCTTCTGGATGTCGTCCCCGAGCGTGATCGACGACGAGCCCGATCTCCAGACCGCCGTCGAGGCCGAGCTCCGCCGGCACATGTCGACGCGGCTCGACGGCACGGCGGCGCACTTCCGCGCCGACCTCGTGCACGAGACGGCCGACCGCCTGCCCCAGATCACGTGCCCGACCATGGTGGTCTACGGCGAGGAGGACCGGATCACGCTGCCCCGCTACAACGAAGCCGTGGCAGCGGCGATCCGGGGGGCGGTCGTGGCGCGCGTCCCGCGGGCGGGTCACCTGATCTGGCTGGAGCGGCCTGCCGAGTTCAACGGGCACATCGAGGCGTTCCTGCGGACCACGGTCGTCGCGTCCCGGTCGAGCGCCTGACGGGCCTGGCGCTCACCCGCGGGGCTCGGCCAGGGGCCCGACGACCGGGGTCCAGGGCCACCACCGGCTCTCGACGATCACCCCGCTCACGGTGAAGGGGTCCTCGGCGATCCACGTCGCCAGCTCGTGCTCGTCCTCGACGTCGTAGACGAGCAGACCGCCCGAGCCGTCGCCGAACGGTCCGGCTTGGCGCACCACCCCCCGCTCCACCATGCCCCCCAGGTACTCACGGTGCCGCGGGCGAACCTCGTCGAGCAGCGCGACGTCGTCGGTGTAGCGCCACACCACCGCGAAGAGCGCCATCAGCCCCGCTCCCCGGTCAGGAACTCGAGCGCGAGGGCGTTGAAGACCTCGTGCTGCTCCCACTGCGGCCAGTGCCCGGCGTCCTTGATCACCTCGAAGCCGGCGTTCGGCATCTTGTCGGCCATCGCCATACCTGCCGCGGCAGGCCCGGACGGGTCGTCGCTGGTCCACACCACGAGCGCCGGCCCGGCCACCGCGGCGAGCTCGTCGTCGCTGACCAGGTTGCGGGCGCGGATCTCCGGGTCCTGCAGGCAGAGCAGGTGCCGCATCGACTCGGCGAATCCGGGCCGCGCGTAGATCGCGCGGCGGATGCCGACCAGCTCGTCGGTGACCGACGAGGCGTCCGCCATCAGCCACTCGAGCCGGGCGCGGATCCGCTCCTCGCTCGGATCGTCCGCGGCCGCCTGGGACAGGCTGCGGATCCGCTCCATCACCTCGGGCGTGGCCATCGTGCCGCCGGGCGTGTTGAGCAGCACCCGGCCGGTGCGGTCCGGGTGCGCGGCGGCGTACTTCAGCGCGAGCCAACCGCCCAGGGACTCCCCCGACAGGTGCGCGCGTCCGATGCCGAGCGCGTCGAGCAGGCCGTCGAGGTGCGCGACGTAGTCCGGCAGCTCCAGGTCGCGGGTGGTGTGGGTGGTGTACCCGTGGCCGGGGTACTCGTAGGCGATCACCCGGAACCGACGCGAGAGCGGGCCGATGTTGTGCGCGTAGGCCTCCAGGTGCCCGCCGGTGCCGTGCATGAGCACCAGCGGCTCACCCTCGCCCGCCTCCAGGACCCTGGTCCGCCACTCCCCGACCTGCACGTACCGGATGCTCAGCTCGACACCCGCGAGCGCGGACCACACCGAGGGGCGGCTCATGCGCTCACCGCCGGGACCTTCAGCGCCTCGAGCACGTCCGAGCTGCTCACGACCTCGCCGAGCATGCCGAGGCTGTCCAGCGACGCCTGGTGGACCTCCGGGGCAGCGGCGCTGCACGCGTCGGCGACGACGATCGTGCGGTAGCCGAGGTCGCCCGCACTGCGCGCCGTGCTCTCGATCGACATGTTCGTGGCGACGCCGGTGATCACGACGGTGTCGACGCCCCGGCCGCGCAGCACCGCGTCGAGCTCGCTGCCGACGAACCCGCTCACGCGCTGGTGCGTCACGACGATGTCGCCGTCCTGCGGGGTGAGCTCGTCGACGATGGCGGCCGCGGACGTCCCGTCGACCAGGCAGCCCTGCTGCCCGACCATCGCGAGCAACGGGAAGTTGCCCACCAGGTCGCCGTAACCGGGCTGGAACGCCACACGGGTGTACACCACGAGGGAGCCCGCGCCGCGTGCCGCCTCCTGCAGCGTCCTGGTGGTCGGGACGACACCGGCCGCCGCGGCCTGCTCGGCGAAGAAGGCGCCGAAGGCACCGTCCCGGGTGATCACGTCGTTCTGGTAGTGCACCGCGATGAACGCGGTCCGGCGGGGCTCGAGCTCCATGGTTGCCTCTCGGGGTCGGGGTCTCAGGAGGTGACGGTGCGGGCGGTGGTGAGCCCGAATCCGGCGATCCACTCCGGGATCGCCTCGTAGAAGGAGGTCTCGACCGCGTACCGGCCGGCGGCGCCGAGCGCGGCGTAGGCCGCGATCCAGGTGCGCACCTCGTGCGAGGAGTGGCCTGCGTGCTCGACGAACCACGTGTTCGGCCGATCGTCGATGCGCTCGATCTCGCCGGAGGCGAGCAGCGCCATCATGTCCGCGTCCCAGTGGGGGTTCAGCGGCATCAGGTCGGAGGTGCCCGCGGCGAAGTCGGCGATCGCGCCGACGACCCTGGCCTCGCGCACCGCCCGCTCCTGCGCGGTCGGGTTGCGGCCGGCGATCAGCCGCTCGGCGACCTCCGGCGGGGCACCCCTCAGCTGGGGCACCGGCGGGTCGTGCGAGAGGCCTCCGGAGCCGACGAGCAGCACGCGCCTGTCGAGGCCGGCCGCAGCGCGTCCGACGGCCGCTCCGAGATGGCGGGCCCTGGCAACCGGCCCGAGCGGCTCGGCCACGCAGTTGATGAAGACGGGAACGACGGGGACGACGTCGATCGCCCCGAACAGCAGCGCGAGCGGCTGGGAGAACCCGTGGTCGACCTGCATGCGCTCGGAGACCGCGACGTCGACTCCCTCCGCGAGCACCTCCGCCGCGATGTGGCGCGCCGCGTCGGCATCGACCGGGAGCGGCCCCTTCGGCAGTCCGTAGTCCCCGACCGACTCCGCGGCGGCGGCGATGCAGAAGGGGGGCATGACCTCGTAGAAGAAGCCGTTGTAGTGGTCCGGACCGAAGATCACCACGAGTTCGGGGTCGTAGTCGCGGATGAACGCGCGGGCCCGGTCGAACGCGTCCTCCACCCTCCCCGTGACATCCGGGGCCGGATCGGCCTTGCCCATCAGCGGGGTGTGGGAGGTCGTACACAGCGCCAGCGTCATCATTGACTCCCTGCTAGCATTCTAGCGTTTCAACCGACTCTAGAGGTGTGCTGCGCCATGGGCAAGGGCCCGGACGGCGCTCCCTCGCGATGTCGGGGCGCCGTCCTCGGGCGGCCTCGATAGGCTGGATGGGTGGCCATGAGCAGTGATCCAAGCGCGTGGTCGGTCTCCCCCGCCGGTTTCACCGGCAGGCGGCCGACCGCCCAAGGGCTCGGCTCGCTCGTGTACGAGCAGATCAAGGAGCGACTCCTCGACGGCGTCCTCGCCGCGGGCCAGCGGCTGCAGGTCGAGGCCCTCAAGGCCGAGTTCCGGGTGAGCAAGCAGCCGGTCATGGAGGCGCTGCGTCGGCTCTCCGGCGAAGGCCTGGTCGAGATCATTCCCCAGGTCGGCTGCCAGGTGCGCGACTACCCGCACCAGGAGGTCGAGGACTTCTTCAGGCTCTTCGGTGGCATGGAGGGCACGATCACCGAGATTGCGGCGGCCCGGCGCACCGACGCGCAGATCGCGCTGCTCGAGCAGGTGGAGGACCAGATCGGCGCGCTGCGCCACGGGGACGATGCAGGTGCCCGCAGCCGCGGTTACCGGCTGCACAACCGCCGGTTCCACGCCGTGGTGCACGAGATGGCCAGGTCGCCGATCATGGCGGCCACCAGCCAGCGGATGTGGGACCTCAGTGACTTCCTGATCAACACCATGGGGAGCACGGCGCCGCTGTCCGAGGCCCTCGAGCAGCGGCACGCCGACCACGAGCGCATCGTTCGGGCCCTCCGCGCCGCCGACGGGGCCACCGCGCGGCTCGAGACCGAGGCCCACATCATCGGCACGATCGGGATCATCTGGCCGCAGCCGTCGATCGTCGAGCACAACGGCTGACAGGCGCCGGTCGGCCGTCAGGCGAGAGCATCGGCGATCAGGTCGACCTGGTCGGGATCGGAGCTGCACGGGAAGAGCAGCAACTCGTCGCACCCCTCCCCTGCCAGGCGGGCGACCACCTCCCGGACCGCCGCGGCGCTGGTGAGCGCAGTCGAGCCCAGTCCGGTCGCGGCGTCACCGAGAAAGGCGTAGTACTCCGGCAGGTAGCGCTCGGCCCGCGCTGGACCGTCGGCGCCGAGCGCCACGTAGGCGACGGCCTGCGTCCGCGGGGAGCCGTCCCGGCCGTGCCGCCGCCAGCCCTCGCGGACCACCGCCGCGCCGGTGGCGTAGAACCCCGCGCTGCCCGCGACCCAGCCGTCGCCGAACCGGGCGGCACGGTCCAGCGCCTGCGGCGAGCGGCCACCCAGGACGACACCGGGGCGTCCGCGTGGCGACGCGGGACCGATCCCCGCGGGGCCGCTTGCCGCCGCCCACGTCCCGACCAGCTCGGCGAGCATCACGTCGAGCCGGCGCCCCCGGTCGGTGAAGTCCGCGCCCGTCGCGGCGTAGTCGTCCTCACGCGCCCCTACCCCGAGGCCGAGGGTGAGCCGGCCGCCGGACAGCCGGTCGATCGTGGCGGCCTGCTTCGCGAGGATCGTCGCCGAGCCGCGGGCGGGGGCGAGCAGGACGGAGGTGCACAGCCCGATCCGTTCGGTGACCGATGCGGCGGCCGCCAGGATGATGAGCGGGTCGTAGTTGTCGTAGACGACCCGGTCCAGCGCGGCCAGCGAGGAGAACCCGGCGGACTCCGCCCGCCGGGCCCACTCGACGACCTGGTCGGGCCGGGCTCCGGGCACCGCTGCCGGAAGCCCGACCCCGACCTGCATCGACGTGGCGTCAGCCAAGGTTGAGACCTTTCAGGGCCGGGATGACGTCGCGACTGTAGAGCTCGTAGGAGCGCAGTGTCTGCTCCCTGGTCAATGTCCCGAACGAGCCCCACATGATGATGTTGCCGCATTGCAGCTGCTCGGCCTGCGCCACGAGCTGGTCGCGCACCGTCTCCGGCGAACCGACGCAGACGACCCCGGCGTGGATGAGCCCCTCCCAGCTGATCGGCCCGGAGGTGAACGGCCGGAAGAACGACGAGTAGTACTCGTAGCCGGCCGGCACGTTGTCCAGGTCGTCGAAGATCGCGTGCTCCTTGAACAGCGCGAACAGGTAGTCCAGGGCGGGTTCGGCGATCTCGCGGGCCTCCTCGTCGGAGTCGGCGACGAAGATGTTGCGCATGACCGCGAGCTGGTCCGGGCTCGTCGAGTTGCCGGCCTCGGCCGCGGAACTGCGGTACCGGTCGAACATGTCCTTGGTGTCGGGGGTGGACAGGAACGTGTGGCCCATCTTGTACCCCTTGCGCCCCGCCCACTCCACGGTCGCCGGGCTCAGCGCCGTGATCCACACCGGCGGGTTGGGCTGCTGCAGCGGACGCGGCCAGATGCTGACGTCCTCGTAGTTCCAGAACTTGCCGTGATGGGTGAAGGTCGGGTTCCGCCACGCGGTGTGGATGAGCTCCATGCCCTCCTCGAAGCGGGGGCGGGTCTCCTCCATCGGCACGCCCTGCCGGAGAAACTCCTGCTCGTCGACGCCGCGGCCCATGCCCACCTCGAGCCGCCCGCCGGTGAGGTAGTCGAGCATCGCGGCCTCCTCGGCGAGGCGGCGCGGGTCGTGGAACGGGATGATGTTGGCCATCACCCCCAGCCGCATGTTCCGGGTCAGCCTGGCGATAGTGGCCACCAGCAGGTTCGGTGACGGGCTGACGTTGTAGGCGGTGAAGTGGTGCTCGCTGAAGAAGATCCCGTCGAAGCCCTGGTCGTCGGCCTTGATCCAGGACTCGAAGTGCCAGTCGTAGAGCTCCTGGCACTTCTGTGGGTCGAAGTCGGCGGGGTCCGGCGAGTACGGGTAGTTGAAGATGTCGAAGATCCAGGTCTTGACCATGGAACGCTCCTGTGTACTCGACGGACGGGTCAGCTGACGTCGGTCCACTTCGGGGTGTCGAACTCGGGACGCAGGGTCGGCTCGAAGCGGTCGAGCTTGATCCCGATCTTCGGCAGCACGCGCTCGACCAGCAGCTCGTTGCTGCGCAACAGCTTGTCGATCGGCGCGGGACCCAGCCCCATCCAGAGCACGAGCAGCTCGATGCCGAACATCTCGATCGCCTTCTCGAGGTTGCGCGCCACGGTGTCGACCGAGCCGGTGATCGAGTACCCGCGGTCCACCATGGTCTGGTAGTCGTTCTTGATCGGGCCCTCCTCCCCCGGGTAGCGGAGCGCCTCGTTGAACCCGAAGTGGTCGTGCCACTCGGGCCAGATGAAGCCGAGCGCGTCCCTGCCGATCGCCAGGGCCTCGTCGTCGGTGTCCGCCACGACGATCTCGCGGAAGTGCCCGACGTTCTGCCCCCAGCCGATCGCCGGGTCCCGCTTCTTCGCCTCCTCGTGATAGGCGTCGAGGCAGGCCTTCACGGTCTGTTCGATCGGGCTGAAGATGATCGGCCAGCCGCCCTCGCGCGCCGCCCACCGGATGGTGTTGGGGCTGAGCGTGAACGGCACCATCAGCTCGATCGTGGCCGGGTCCTGCAGGGTGTTCGGGGCAATGCCGATCTTCTCCAGCTCGTTGCCCGCGCCCAGCATCGACGGCGCCATGGCGCGGGTGCCAGGGTGGTCCCAGGTGATCCCACGCGGCGGCACCTGCCAGTGCTTGCCCTCGAAGGAGAACTCGCGGTTCTCCCAGAGGCCGCGCACGACCTGGTAGGCCTCCTCGAACAGCTCCCGGTTGATCGCGTCGTGCGCGGCGTACTCCGGGTCGGTCGCGTACGTCGCCACCGCACCGTTCTTCTGGCCGATCGTGGTCACGTGGCGGGTCTGGTAGCCGCGGGCGAAGCCCGCCAGCATCCGGCCGCCGCTGAAGTGGTCGAGCATGGCCAGGTCCTCGGCCACCAGGATCGGGTTGCGCGAGGGCAGCACCGTCGCCATCTGCCCCACGCGCAGCTTCTTCGTGATCCCCGCGGCCCAGGCGCCGAGCATGATCGGGTTGTTTGACATCTCGAGGCCCTCGAGATGGAAGTGGTGCTCGGAGAACGCCGCGAAGTCGAAGCCCAGCTCGTCGATCTGCCGCAGCACCGCGGCGTTCTCGAACAGTGTCCGCTGGTAGAAGTTCGGGTTCGCGCCCGCGTAGCCCTGCCGGTACTGCTCGGGAGTCGCCGCTGCACTCGGCAGCAGGAAGGTTCCCAACCGCATCTCGGACACCCTTCGCCACAGGGGAGGCCATCGTTGGCCTCCTAGCATGCTGGCATGCAACACGTGCCGTGATCGACTGTCAAGGAGCCTCTTGCCCCCCGATGTAAGGGCGGTTACCGTGCGAGGCACGCTAGCATTCCAGTTCGCACGGCTCGAGAAGGGACCGTCGATGCCCGTCCGCACCGGTGCGCAGTACGTCGAGAACCTGCAGAAGCACCCCCGTGAGGTGTGGCTGCGGGGCGAGCGCGTCGACGACGTCACCACGCACCCCGCCCTGCGCCGCCCGATCGAGCAGATCGCCCGGCTCTACGACCTGCAGCACGACCCCGAACTCGCCCCGGTGCTCACCGGGGAGGGCCCCGACGGAGCAGCCGTGGGCCGCGCCTTCTTGCCCTGCCGCACCCAGGACGACCTGGCCGCGCGGCGCGCCGCCTACCGGGCCTGGGCCGAGCCCACGCTCGGGCTGCTCGGCCGCTCCCCCGACTTCCTCAACACCACGCTGATGGCGTTCACCGAGTCGCCGGGCGTGTTCGCCAAGCTCGGGCAGCGCTACGCCGACAACGTGCAGCGCTACTACGAGTACGTCCGCGACAACGACCTGTTCCTCACCCACGCACTGATCACCCCGCAGACCGACCGGTCGAAGACGGCGTCGGAGCAGCAGGAGCAGTTCCTGCACATGGGCGTGGTATCCGAGGGCCCGGACGGGCTGGTGGTCCGCGGTGCGCGGATGCTCGCCACGCTCGCCCCGATGGCCGACGAGCTGATCATCTACAGCCTGCCCGGCCTGCGCCCCGGCGACGAGAAGCACGCGGCCTGCTTCGCCATCCCGATCGACACCCCCGGCCTGCGGCTGATCTCCCGCGCCCCGTTCGACGACGGCACCCGGCACCCCTTCGACCACCCGCTGTCCGCACACTTCGAGGAGGCGGACTGCCTGGTCGTGTTCGACGACGTGCTCGTGCCCTGGGACCGGGTGTTCCTGCACGGTGACGTCGCGCTGGCCAACGCCCTCT
Source organism: Pseudonocardia oceani (assembly GCF_019263585.2). Classification (GTDB taxonomy): domain Bacteria; phylum Actinomycetota; class Actinomycetes; order Mycobacteriales; family Pseudonocardiaceae; genus Pseudonocardia; species Pseudonocardia oceani. The sequence continues at coordinate 4,725,812 of NZ_JADQDF010000001.1, read as the reverse complement.
ACTCCGAGACGAACCTGCGCCAGCACACCGCGCACCAGACCGGCGTGCGCGGCCTGGTCAAGCTGCAGTTCGTGACCGGGCTCGCGATGAAGCTCAGCCAGTCGGTGAAGATCGACGGCTTCCTGCACGTGCAGCAGAAGCTGGGCGAGTGCATCGCGGCCGTGGAGCAGGCGCACGCCCTGATCGTGGCGTCGGAGGCCGAGTACGAGACGACCGACGCCGGCACCGTCCGGCCGCGGTTCAACGCGCTGCAGACGCTGCGGGTGCTGCTGTCCACCCAGTACCCGAAGCTGGTGGAGGTGCTGCAGACCCTCGGCGCCGGTGGCCTGCTGATGATGCCCTCGGCCGAGGACTTCGGCTCGCCCATCGCGGAGGACATCGCGCGCTACTACCGCGGCGCCGACATGCCCGCCGTGGACCGCATCCGGCTCTACAAGCTGGCCTGGGACCTGTGCGGGGACGCGTTCGGCCAACGGGCGCTGCAGTACGAGCGCTACTACGCCGGCGACCCGGTCCGCATCCTGGCCATGAACTACCTGTCCTACGACAAGTCCGACTGCTTCCGGCTGGTGGACCGCGCGCTCGCCCTCGCCGGGGACCCGGACGGTCCGGTCTCCTGATGGCGGCGGGACCGCGGACCGGCCGGGTGGAACCCGAGCGGTTCCGCTACGCCCTGGGCCAGTTCGCCACCGGCGTCACCGTGATCACGACGACGACCGCGGACGGTCCGGTCGGCTGCACGGTGAGCGCGTTCTGCTCGCTCTCACTCGACCCCCCGCTGGTGCTCGTCTGCCTCAACCGGGACCGGTCGATGCACCACACGCTGAGCGCCGCCCCCGGCTTCGGCGTCAGCATCCTGGCCTCGGACCAGGGCGCGCTGGCCCGCGGCTTCGCCCGGCCCGCGGACCGGTTCGCCGGGGTCGCGCACTCCCCCGGCCGGTACGGACCGCACCTCGACGGCGCGCTCGCCCACCTCGACTGCGCCGTGCACGAGATCCGGGACGGGGGCGACCACGTGATCGTCCTCGGCCGCGTCGACGGCTTGCGGGTGCACACCGGCGACCCGCTGCTCTACGCCCAGGGCGCGTTCCTCGACCTCCCGGGGCCGGACTGGGAGCGTGCCGCCGCCACCGCCCCGCACGAATGGCTGCTCTCCGCCCCCTGGTGAGCCGCCCGCTCTTCCCCCGGTCCCGCATGGCAAAGGAGCAGTGATGGAGTTCTTCGTCGGCGCGTGCGCCAAGATCGACCAGGTCGGCATCGTCAGGCAGGCCGAGGACGCCGGAGTCACGCACTTCGGCGTCGGCGAGGGTCCGCTGCTGTTCAGCGACCCGTACCAGTACCTCGCCCTCGCCGCCAGGGAGACCTCGACGATCAACCTGGGCACCTGGGTCACCAACCCGCTCACCCGGATCCCCGCCGTCACCGCGAACTCCCACGCCACCCTCAACGCGCTCGCCCCCGGGCGCACCTTCCTGGGCATCGGCACGGCGAACAACGCGCTGCGCTCGATGGGTCAGAGTCCCGCGTCGATCGCCCAGCTCGACGACGCGTTGCGGGTCACCACGGGGCTGCTGAACGGCGAGCGGGTCACCGAGACGTGGCGGGGCAAGGAACGCGAGCTGGAGTTCCTCGACAAGGGCGGTACCTGGTACAACCTCGAGGACCGGATCCCGGTGTGGATGGCGGCGGGGGGCCCGCGCGGCATCAAGGTGGCCGCCCGCTACGCCGACTACGTGGCCTACTGCCTCGGGCCGGACCCCGAGATGATCCGGCTCGTGCGCCGCGAGCTGGACAAGGCCGTCGCGGACGCGGGCCGTCCGCCCGGTTCGGTCAAGCTCGTCGCGGTGAGCTGGTTCTACCAGCTGCGCGACGGCGAGACCTGGGAGGACGGCGTCGACCACGGCTTCGCCTCCGGCCCGATCAGCTCGTGCCTGACCAACATCGGCTTCATGCGCGAGCACGCCGCCGAGCTCGACCCCTCGATCGTCGAGGCCAGCGCAGCCGCAGCCACCGCCTACCTGGGCGACCCGAACGCCGCCGAGCAACCGCACTACCTCGACACCTGGTCGAAGTACCAGAAGGGGCTCGACGACTCGCACCGGCCGCTGATCACCAAGCAGCTGTGCGACTACTGGTGCCTCTACGGCTCCCCCGACGAGATCTGGGAGAAGACCCAGGGGATGCTCGAGGCCGGCGTCGACATGATGAGCGTCTTCCTGTCCAACCCGTTCACCGCCGAGCGCGACATCGCGGACATCGGCTCGTCGATCCTGAACCGGGCCTGAGGCTGTCCGAGCCGGGGTGACCCACGCACGCCGCGCGGGGTCACCCCGGCCGGACGGGGTCGTCGGTCCCGGCACTCCCCGGCGGCGGAGTCGGGTTGCTCCAGACTCGTGATTGACGCGGGCGCCCGGACGTTGTGCCATGAGGGGCACGCATCACTCAAGGCCGGTCCACTCCACCACGACCCTCGCGCCGCGTATGGAGCCGATCGGCACCACCGCGGGAGGAGGGTCGTGGTCGGCACGAGTACGAGCTTCACGAAAGAGCGGGCGCCGTGCGGAAGGCGCGTGGTGGGCAGCCGCTACCACGAGGCCGACGGCTCGGGGATGGTGTGCGACGACGTCCACTACGCCTGCGGCTGCCGCGAGCTCGTGCACCAGTTCCACGACGGCAACTGCCGCACCAGGATCATCCGGCACGACGGCAAGGTGCTGTTGAACGAGCTGTCCGCCGAACACGCCGAATGAGCCGGGACGGGCCCCTGACATGGCGGACCACGACGTGGTGGTGGTGGGCGGCGGCGGGGCCGGGCTGCGCGCGGCCGTCGCGATCGCGGTGGCCCACCCCCGGCTGAGCGTGGCGATCGTGTCGAAGGTTTACCCGATGCGCAGCCACACGGTCTCGGCGGAAGGTGGCGCGCGGCGGTCGTCGCACCGGACGACTCGCTGAGCGAGCACGCGTACGACACGGTGTCGGGCAGCGACTGGTTGTGCGACCAGGACGCGGTCGAGGCGTTCGTCGCGGAGGCGCCGGGCGAGCTCTGGCAGCTGGAGCACTGGGGCTGCCCCTGGAGCCGCATGCCCGACGTTCAGGTCGCGGTCCGCGCGTTCGGCGGCATGAAGAAGATGCGCACCTGGTTCGCCGCGGACAAGACCGGTTTCCACCTGTTGCACACGCTGTTCCAGACCTCGCTCCGGTACGAGCAGATCACCCGCTACGACGAGTGGTACGTGACCACGCTGCTGGTCGACGGGAACCGCGTGCACGGCGTGGTCGGCATCGAGCTGGCCACCGGTCGGATCGAGGCCATCACCGGCCGGGCCGTCGTCCTGTGCACGGGCGGGTGCGGCCGGGTGTTCCCGTTCACCACCAACGGCAACATCAAGACCGGTGACGGGATGGCGCTGGCCTACCGGGCGGGCGCCCCGCTCAAGGACATGGAGTTCATCCAGTACCACCCGACCGGCCTGCCTTTCACCGGCATCCTGATCACCGAGGCGGCCCGTGCGGAGGGCGGCTGGCTGCTGAACAAGGACGGCTACCGATACCTGCAGGACTACGACCTGGGCACGCCGTCACCCACGCCGGTCATGCGCAGCATGGAACTCGGTCCCCGCGACCGGGTGTCGCAGGCGTTCGTCCACGAGCAGGAGAAGGGTCGCACGGTCGACACCCCGTGCGGCCCGGTCGTGTATCTCGACCTGCGCCACCTCGGGGCACAGGTGATCGACGACAAGCTGCCGTTCGTGCGCGAGCTGTGCCGGCAGTACGAGCGCATCGACCTGGTGCACGAGCTGATCCCGGTGCGGCCGGTGCAGCACTACATGATGGGCGGCGTCCACACCGACATCGACGGCGCCACCGGGCTGCAGGGCCTGTACGCGGCCGGCGAGGTGGCCTGCGTGAGCATCAACGGTGCCAACCGGCTGGGCTCCAACTCCCTCCCGGAGCTGCTGGTGTTCGGCCGCCGGGCGGGGCTCGCGGCCGCCGAGTTCGCCGCCGCGGACGGTGCGGGCCCCGGTCCTGCGGTGCGGGCGCAGGCCGACGACGAGCGGCGGCGCCTGGAGCGCGACCTGCTGGCCCGTCGGGACGGCCGGGAGCGGATCGCCGACGTCCGCACCGACATGCAGCACACGATGGAGGGCAGCGCCGGCATCTACCGGGACGCCGACTCACTGGCCGCGGGCGCGGACAAGCTCCGCGAGCTGCGGGAACGGTTCGACAAGGCGACGATCGAGGACGGCAGCCGGACCTTCAACACCGAGCTGGTCGCGGCCCTCGAGCTGGGGTTCATGCTGGACGTGGCCGAGACCATGGTGGCCTGCGCGCGCGGCGCGAGGAGTCGCGGGGCGCGCACCAGCGCACGGACTTCCCGAAGCGGGACGACGCCCGGTTCCTGGCGCACTCACTGGTCTCCCGCGACCCGACCGGTTCGCCGCGCGTCGGGTACCTACCGGTGACGATCACCCGCTGGCCACCCGGCGAGCGGGTCTACGGGAGGTAGGCGGCATGCCCGACACGATCAGGATGCAGGTCACCCGCTACCGGCCGGGCCGCGACAGCGCTCCGTCGATGCAGGAGTACGTGGTGCCGCTGCGCGAGGAGTGGGCGGTCCTGGACGGTTTGAACTACATCAAGGACCAGCTCGACGGGACGCTGTCGTTCCGCTGGTCGTGCCGGATGGGCATCTGCGGCAGCTGCGGCATGACGGTCAACGGCGACCCGCGCTGACCTGCGCCCGGTTCCTGTCCGACTACGCGCCGGGACCCGTCCGGGTCGAGCCACTGGCGAACTTCCCCGTCGTCCGCGACCTCGTCGTGGGGATCGACGACTTCATGCGCAAGCTGCCACGGGTGAAGCCGTGGCTGGTGCGGGAGGACGAGCCGGGGGTCGCCGACGCCGAGTTCCTACAGACGCCGGCCGAGCTGGACGAGTACAGGCAGTACAGCATGTGCATCAACTCATGCTCTGCTACGCGGCGTGTCCGGTGTACGCCATAGAGCCGGACTTCCTGGGCCCGGCGGCCATCGCGCTCGCCCAGCGCTACAACCTCGACTCCTGAGACGAGGGGCACACCAGCGGCTGGACGTTCTCGCCACCGCCGAGGGGGTGTGGGCCTGCACCTACGTCGGGGAGTGCACCAGCGCCTGTCCCAAGGGTGTGGACCCGGCCGGTGCCATCCAGCGCTACAAGCTCACCGCGGCGACGCGGACGCTGCGGTCCTTCCTGCTGCCACGGGGGGCGCGGTGACCCAGCGTGCGGGCGAACCGTCGGTGCGGCCTGCGACCCCGGCGCGGGGCGCGCCGTACCGGCCGCGGATCTCCCGGTTCTGGTGGGTGCACCGCCGGTCCTACCTGCTGTTCGTGCTGCGCGAGCTGTCCAGCGTGTTCGTCGCCTGGTTCGTGGTGGGGCGCCTCGACGAGGCCCGGTGACTTCTTACTCCATCCGGCGACCGTTCGTGTGATTCCGCGGCGGCTCCTGCTCGTCGAACGCCCACTGTCCGATCTTGAGCCAGTTTCGATCCGGCCGTCCCCGATTCGGGGACACTCCGTCGTGGCTCCCATCGCACCGCAGGCGCCGTCCGACTCCGGGCGATCAAGCGCACGGCGGGGGTGGGTCTCCGGTGCCGATATCACGCGGGTCGTTCCGTCGCGCCCCGATCCCGGATGATCACGAGAGGACAACCGTGAAGGTCACGTCATTCCATTTCATGCCCTACCGGGACCTGCCCGACGACTTCGACAAGCGGTACACCTCCGCGTGGGTGGACGCGCCGTGGTGGGAGCTCGGCGACGCGGAAAAGGTCGGTGAGTACTACAACCAGTCCATCGACGAGCTGATGCACGCGGCCAGGATGGGGTTCGATGGTCTCGGCACCAACGAGCACCACCAGAACGTCTACGGGTTCATGTGCAACCCGAACCTGTTCGGGGCGACGCTCGCGAAGATGACGAAGGACGCCGGCATCGACGACGTCGCACTGGTCCAGCTCGGCGCCACCGTCTCGTCGACCGCGCCCCCGATCAGGATCGCCGAGGAGTATGCGGTGATCGACTGCATCAGCGGTGGCCGGCTCGTCGCCGGTCTGCCGCTGGGTCTGGGCTGCGACGCGAACATCAGCTACGGCATTCCCCCGATGGAGCAGCGCGAGCGCTGGCGCGAGGCCATCGACTTGATGGTCAAGGCCTGGACGGCGCAGGAGTTCTTCGCCTGGAACGGCAAGTACTTCCAGCTGCCGAAGGTCAACCTGTGGCCGCGGCCGGTGCAGACCCCGCACCCGCCGCTGCTCATTCCCGGCGCCGCCAGTTCGTCGACCTGGGACTACTGCCACGACCGGGATCTGCCGTACGCCTACCTGAGCTACTTCGGTGGCAAGTCGGCGCAGAATGTGATGAACCGGTTCTGGGACCGCGCCGCCGCGAAGGACAAGGACGCCAATCCCTACCGGGCCGCCATGCTCCAGTTGGTGGGCGTCGCGGAGACCGACGCGCAGGCCGAGGAGCAGTTCGCCGAGCACCTCGAGCACTTCTACCACAAGGCCCTGCACCTGCCGCTGCACTACCTCGCCACACCGGGGCAGTCCGACTACAAGAGCATGGTCAACCTGTTCAGCTCCGGAATGCTCGAGTACATGGACTACACCGTGGACCTCAAACCGCTCAGCGGCCGGGACATGATCGAGAAGGGCTTCGCCGTCGTCGGCAGTCCGAGTACCGTCCGCGAGAAGCTCGAGGCGATGGTTCGCGAGCTCAACGTGGGCCATCTAATGACCGTCCTGCAGTTCGGGTCGATGCCCCACGACATGGCGATGCAGAACATCGAGCTGTTCGGGCGGGAGGTCCTGCCCCACCTCCAGAAGATCTGGCAGTCCGAGGGCTGGGAGAACGCGTGGTGGCCCAAGAAGTGCAACAAGACGCCCGCTCTGCAGGCCCAGGCCTGATCCGGGACCGGAGGACACGGTAATGGCTGCACCGACGACCGAGACCCTTCAGCTGCGGCATTGCGACTTCGAGGCGAAGGTGAAGGTGGCAGGGAGCGGAAGCCCCGTCGTCTACCTGCACACCGCCGGCGGACCCCGATGGGACGCCTTCCTCGACGCGCTGGCCGAACACCACACCGTCTACGCCCCCGACCACCCCGGAACCGGCGCCACCGCCAGGGACTCCATCTACCAGGTCGACTCGCTGTGGGACCTCTCCCTGATCTACGACGAGATCCTCGACGGGCTCGGCCTGGCATCGGTGCCCGTCGTCGGCAGCTCCTTCGGCGGGATGATGGCCTGCGAGCTGGCCGCGCTGCGCCCGGAGCGGGTCAGCAAGATGGTGCTCATCGACCCGATCGGGCTGTGGCGTGAGGACATCCCGGTCGCGCCGTACATGATGCTCTCCCAGGCCGACCTCGTCGCGACGCTGTTCAGCAACCTCGCCGCCAAGCCCGTGCAGGAGTTCCTCACGCTGCCCACCGACCCGATGGAGATGGCCATTGCGATGGCCGACTCCGTGTGGGCGCTGGGCACCACCGGGAAGTTCGTCTGGCCCATCCCGGACAAGGGTCTGAAGAAGCGGCTGCACCGGGTCACCGCGCCCACCCTCATCATCTGGGGCGCGGAGGACAAGCTGATCTCACCGGTCTACGCCGACGACTTCGCCGCCGCCATCGCCGACTCCCGCATCGAGATCGTGAAGGGCGCCGGCCACGTCCCGCAGTGGGAGCAGCTCGACATCGTCGCACCGTTGGTGCTCGACTACCTCAAGGAGTAACCGCGGACGCGCGAACGGCCCGGTCCGGGTCTCCCCGGACCGGGCCGTTCGCGGTCTCAGCCGGACTTGCGCTCGGCTCCGACCAGCACGTAGACCATCGTGCAGTGCCGATCACTGCGGTTGTGCCAGGCGTGCCGGGTGCCCTGCTGCACGACGCAGGTGCCAGGGGTGACGTGCACCTCGGCGCCGTCGTCGAGCTCGAGCCAGATCTCGCCGTCCACGCAGATCCCGTAGTCGATGCTGTCCGTGGTGTGCATGCCAGGTGTGTCGGGCTCGAACACGTGGACCAGGCCGGGCTGCTTCTCCTCGGCCTCCGCCACGACCTCCTCCGGGCCGGCGTCGGCGGGCGGGGTCGACTCGGGAGCGAACCGCACGATGACGAACCGAGTGCCGCCCGGCCCGGGGAAGAACGGGAACGGAACGGTCGCGGGATTGTCGCCTGCGCCCACGAACGGCGTGCCGTCCTCGGTGCCCCAGATGTTGAACAGCTCCGAGCCCGGCATCGCCATCACCGACGACGGCTCGACCCGCGTCTCGTCCACGAACACCGACGTGCCGTCGCTGGTGCGGTCGGTCACGACCTTCTTGACGTCGAACGCCACGATCTCTCCTTCTGTCGGGGAACTGCGCGGATCGCTACCGGGCGGAGGTCTCGGCCAGGTCCACCCAGCGACGACCGGAGGCCGGCACGATCCGGCCGAACGCGGAGCCGCTGAAGTGGCCGTCTGCTCCGATCGTGGTGGGGTCGCCTTCGAGCTCGGCGGCGATCCGGTCGCGGGTCCGGGCCGCCACGTCCGGGTCCACGTCGAAGATGATCCGCAGGTCGCCGTCGGCGAGCTGCAGCGGGCAGTGCACGACGTCGCCCAGGATGATCGCCCGCTCCTGCCCCGAGGAGATCACCGCCGAGCAGTGGCCCGGCGTGTGCCCTGGGCTCGCGAGCACGTTCACCCCGGTGGCGATGAGCGCACCGTCGGCCACCGACTCGATGCGGTTCACCAGCGGAGCCTGAACCGCCTCGGGATGCGGCCCGACCGCCGCGAGCCCCTCGTCGGTCACCCCCTGCCAGAAGTCGAACTCGCCGTCGCCCACGACGTGGCGGGCGTTGGGGAAGGTCAGCTCACCGTTCTGTGCGGTCCACCCCACGTGGTCGAGGTGCATGTGGGTGTAGAACACGACGTCCACGTCGCCGGGTTCGACGCCGGCCTGGCGCAGGCTGGTGAGCAGCTTGCCGCCGCGGAACTCCCCGTCCACCGGAGGGAACGGGACGGTCATGTCCCCGAAGCCGAGGTCGACGATGATTTTCTTGCCGCCGCTCTCGACGAGGAAGCCGCCGAGGGACATGAGCAACTTGCCGTCGTCGTCGAACAGCTCGCGGTGCGCCTCCCAGAGCGCGTCGTTGGCCGCGGGGAAGATGGCGCTGGCCGAGAGCGACGCGTCGCCGTCGGGCAGGTAGGTCACCCTGATGTCGCCGACGTCGATCGACTCGACAGGGGCGTGCCGTGCGGACATAGGTAGTCCTCTCTCGGCGGGCGATCAGCCCGCCAACGCTCCGAGCACCGGCTTGAACGGGTAGATCTGCGTGTCGACGACCACGCCCTGCGCGACGTAGGGGTCCTCGTCGAGCAGGGGCTTCAGCTCCTCCTGGCCGGCGACCTCGAACACGAGGATTCCGCCGGTGCCGTCCTCGAACGGGCCGGCGATGCGCAGGGACCCGGCTCCGATCAGCTCTCTCAGGTAGGCCCCGTGCGGGCCGCGCGCCTTGTCGATCAGCTCGGTGTCGTCGGTGTACTTCCACACCACGGTGAAGAACGCCATGCCCACTCCCTCTGGATGAATCGGTCACTGCCCGGGGTCGGACGGCGCGGCCACCGTTGGCCGCGCCGTGGTGTCGACCGAGACGATCACTGCACGGCGAGCTCGGACCGGACGAACTCCGCGATCGCTCTGTACAGCTCGCCGGAGCGCTCGATCGCGGCGGTCATCCAGTAGGTCCCGTGGATCAGCCCGTCGTACCGCTGCAGGGTCACCGGGACGCCGGCCGCCTTCAGCTTCTCGGCGTAGGCCTCGCCCTCGTCGCGCAAGGGGTCGAACTCCATGGTGAGGACCAAGGCGGGGGGCAGCCCCGAGTGGTCGGCGGCCAGCAGCGGCGAGGCGTAGGGGTTCTTGCCGTCACCGGGCTCGCGCAGGTAGTGCCGCCAGAACCAGTCCATCGACCCCGCGGTGAGCAGGTAGCCCTCGGCGTTCTCCCGGCGCGAGGGCAGGTCGGAGGTCGCGTCGGTGACCGGGTAGGTCAGCACCTGCGCCCGGATCCGCGGGCCGCCCTCGTCGCGCGCCTTGAGTGCCACGACCGCCGCGAGGTTGGCGCCCGCGCTGTCCCCGATCACACCCAGCCGGCTCGGGTCACCGCCGAACTCGGCCGCGTTCGCGGCCACCCACTGCAGCGCGGCGTAGCAGTCGTCCACCGCGCCGGGGAACTTCGTCTCCGGGGCCATCCGGTACTGGGTGGCCACCACGATGGCGCCGGACGCGGCGGCCAGGGCACGGCACGGCTTGTCGGCGACCTCGAGGTTGCCGATCACCCAGCCGCCGCCGTGGAAGTAGGTCAGAACCGGCAGTGGCCCCTCGCCGCCGGGGACGAAGATGCGGATCGGCAGCTCACCGTCCGCGCCGGGGATGGTCCGGTCGTGCACGGCCGCGACGGCGGCCGGCTCGGCCTGCAGGCCGCGGAACGCCATGGCCGCGTCGCGCGCCTCGGACACGCTCATCTGCTCGAACGACTTCATGCCCTGGTCCTGCATCGCCTCGAGCAGGCCCTGGGTCTGTGGATCCAACGCCATCGGGAGATCCCTTCGTCATGGGGGACGGGTCGTCGACGACCCGTTCGGTCGGCACGGGGAGGTGGGTGGTCCCGTTCGCGCGGGACCACCCACCCATTCCGAGCGTGTCGGGATCAGCCGGGGAACTGCGGCATGATCTTCTCGCCGAACAGCTGAAGGTTGCGCCGGACCTCGTTGAAGGGCAGGAGCCCTGGTCGGACCACCAGACGAAGTACTCCGGGCTGCCGTTCTCCCACAGCTCGTGCATCTTCTCGGTCACGTGCCCGACGTCGCCGGCGTAGAGGTAGTGCGACTCCTCCATCCGCTCGACCGTCTGCGGGACGGGGCCGGTCTCGCCGGCCTTGCGGAAGACCTCGTAGAAGCCGTGGTGGCCCCAGAAGTTCTCCCAGCCCATGCCCGACACGCCGCGCTGCGCCTGGCGCATCGCCTCGTCCTTGTTACGTCCGAAGTGGACCGACCGCAGCACCCCGGTGTTCTTGCCGAGTGCCAGATCGAGGCCGAGGTGCTGCTTCGCCTCGTCCTGGTAGGCCTCGACCATCTTGTGGTAGTCCTCGGGGATCGAGGTCAGGATGATCGGGGTGATGCCCTCGCGGGCCGTCCAGCGGATCGTGTTCTCGCTCATCGAGAACGCCTGGAACAGCTTCGGGTGCGGCTTCTGGTACGGCTTCGGCACAACGGAGATCTTGTGCAGCAGGCCGTCGTCGCCGATCTCACCGTCGGCGCCGAACCGCCGGATGTAGTCGGCCGCCGGCCAGTTCGTCCCGCCCGGCGGGTACGGGAACGAGTAGAACTTGCCTTCGTAAGAGAACGACTCCTCCTTCCAGGCGAGCTTGAGGATCCGGTAGACCTCCTCGAACAGCTCGCGGTTGAGCTTGTCGCGCTCGCTCGCGTCACTGGTGGCGGTCTGGACCGGGAGCAGCTGCGTCATGGCGTTGAACCAGCGCTCCTGGTAGCCGCGGGCGAACCCGACGACCGTGCGGCCCTTCGTCATCTGGTCCAGCCACGCCGTCTCGATGGCAAGCTTGACCGGGTTGTGGCTGGGCAGCACGTACCCGACCGGGCCGACCTTGATGTTCTTGGTGTGGTGCGGGACGTCCAAGTAGAGGGAGTGCGGCCCACCCTGCTCCATGCCCTCGGCGTGCAGGTGGTGCTCGGGGAAGCAGATCGCCTCGAAGCCGTAGTCGTCGGCCATCTTGGCCAGCTCACGCACCTCGGTGAGCATCTGCTGCCACTTCTCGGTCTTGTGGACGATCGGACGCAACGCCTCCCGCTCGCGCTCAGAAGCCGGAAGTGCCGGGAGCATGAAAAGACGAACTTCACGTGCTCACTCCTCCACGGGTCGATGAGGGCCCGTCCGAGCGGGGCCTCGAATTGCCGATCACTCCGCCACCGGCCGTTGCGCGGCGGAGTTGGTTCAGGACGTTCGGGTGGATCACGCTGGCACGAACCTAGCCGGGCGACCAGGCGCGAACCTGTCCGAAAGTGCAACACTCCGGACGGTCCGGCAGCCGCGGATGACGCGCCGACGAAGGCGGCAGCAGCGCGCCCGACACGGCCCTGAACAGCGTCGATGCCGTTCCGATCGGTGCCGCCCACGAGGCTGGAGGGTCCCGGCGGCAGCCGCTGGCTATCATCATGATGTGCAACTATTGCCGAGGCCCGGCCCGCGGCGCCCCGGAGCGAGAGGTGTGGCGGAATGAGGACCGGTGCGCAGGGCAGCAATCGCCGGAGTCCGAAGATGTCCGAGGTCATCGCCCGCGAACTGGCCAGTCATATCGTGAACGCCAAGCTCTCGGCCGGCAGCGTCCTGCCCACCGAACGGGAGATGATCGAGAGCTTCGACGTCGGCCGCTCCACCATTCGTGAGGCACTGCGGCTGCTGGAGACCCGCAACGTCATCACGCTGCGCCCCGGACCGGGCGGGGGGCCGGTCGTGCGCCGTCCTCGTCCCGAGGACCTGGGCGAGGCCCTCACCCTCATCCTGCAGTTCGAGGACGCCTCGCTCGACGACGTGATGGAGGCGCGGCGCGCGCTCGAGCCCACGATCGCCCGGCTGGCCGCGAGCCGGATCTCCGACGCGGACCTGGACGCCATGGACCGGACGGTCTGCCTGATCCTCGACAACCCGAACCCCGAGGTCTTCCAGGAGCAGAACCGGATCTTCCACGCCACGCTGTCCAGGGCCGCGCGCAGCGTCGTGCTGCAGGTGTTCGTCGAGAGCCTCGGCAGCGTCGCCGACGGCGTCGCGGGCGGCGTCACCTACTCGTCGCGCCGCTACATCGCGGCGGCGCAGGCCCACGCCCGCATCATCGAGGCCCTGCGCGCCCACGACGCCGACCGCGCCGAGCAGTTGATGCGCGACCACCTCGACGAGGCCGACGACTACTGGCACAAGAAGCACAAGGACCTGGTGTCGCGACCGGTGGTGTGGCGGCGCTGAGCAGCCGCCCGGTCAGGACGCGACGCCCTCGGTGAGCCGTCGCCGGACGTCCTCCCGCAGCCGGAACTTCTGGATCTTGCCGCTGGCCGTCCGGGGCATCTCGGTGACGACCTCCAGCCGCTCGGGCAGCTTCTGGTTGGCGATGCGCCGCCCGCGCAGGAACGCCACCAGGTCGGCCAGTTCGACGGCGGCGTCGTCCACGGGGACGACGTATGCGCAGATCCGCTCCACGAGCACCGGGTCGGGCATTCCGACGACCGCGACCTCGCGCACCGCAGGATGCTCGAAGAGCAGGTCCTCGACCTCCTTCGCCGAGATGTTCTCCCCGCCCCGGATGATGATGTCCTTGCGGCGGCCGGTGATCTGCACGTAGCCCTCCGCATCGAGCACGGCCAGGTCACCCGTGGCGAACCAGCCCTCCGCGTCGAAGGCCTCCTCGTCGAGCCCCGCGTCGAGGTACCCGACGAACAGCTCCGGCCCGCGGACGAACAGTTCGCCGGCGACACCGGGGGCGACCGGGCGCCCGTCGAGGCCGAGCACCTTCGCCTCGGCCGCCCCGATCCGCCTGCCGTCCGTGGTGGCGCGCTTCTCCACCGGGTCGGCGGCGTTGCCGGCGGACAGCGTGGGGAACTCGGTCGACCCGTAGGCGCGCGCGGCCATGCACCCCAGTTCCCTGGTGGCGTGCCGGATCAGCTCGGGGGGCACGTCCGCCCCGCCGCACGCGAACGTGGTGAAGGAGCCGAGGTCGAATCGGGGGCGATCCGGGTGGTGCAGGATGCCGTGCAGGAACGGGGTCGCGGCGACCGTGAAGCTGCACCGGTGCCGCTCCAGCAGCTCCAGCGCCCGCCCTGGCTCCCAGACGTCCTGCAGCACGACGTGCGTGCCGAGCATGAACGGCAACTGCAGCGCGTAGAGCACCCCGGTGATGTGTGCGACCGGTGACGGCATGAACACCACGTCGTGGCCGCCGAGGCCGAACAGCTCGATGATGCTGCGGTTCTCGTAGTCCAGGGTGTTGTGCGTGTGCAGTGCGCCCTTCGGGTCCGCCGTCGTCCCGGAGGTGTAGAGCAGCACCGTCACGTCGTTGGCGCCGCGCTCGGCGGCGGGTGGTCCGTCGCTCCCGGCGGCGAGCAGCTCCGCGAACGGGAGCGCGCCCGCCGGTGCCTGCCCGCCGACCACGACGACGTCGCGCAGCGCGGGCAGCTCGTCGCGGAGCTGGACCAGCATCGCCGCGTGGTCGAACCCGCGGAACACGCCCGGCCCGATGACGATCTTCGCTCCCGACTGGCGCAGGATGAACTCCATCTCGCGGTGCCGGTAGATCGGGATGATCGGGTTGCTGACCGCGCCGATCCGGATCGCGCCGTGGTGCACGGCGAACGCCTCGACCCAGTTCGGCAGCTGCCAGGCCACGACGTCGCCGCGGTCGATGCCCCTGGCCCGCAGCGCGGACGCGGTCCGGTTCACCAGCGCGTCCAGCTCGGCGTAGCTGACGCTGCGATCGCGATCGACGACCGCCAGGCGCGCGCCGTCGGCGCGGGCGTGCGCGGCGAGGTGGGAGTCGGTGAGCGTGTCCCGCCACAGCCCGCGGTCGGTGAAGTGCGCGACGAGCTCCGGGATGAGCCGGGCCGGGGTGATCATGCGGTCTCGACCCCCAGGCGCCGGGCGCCGATCAGGCCGGCGAGCTCACGCTCGTCGCCGTACCAGCTGCGCAGGGCCAGCGCCCGGCGCAGGTACCAGTGCAGGTCGTACTCGGTGGTGAATCCGATGCCGCCGTGCACCTGGAGCCCGTCCTCGCAGACCTGCCGCGCGCTCTGCGCGGCGCACGCCTTGACCGTGAGACCGGTGAGCTCGAGCGCCGCCGCATCCTGCCCGGCGGCATCGGCCGTCGCCGCCTCGCACAGCGCGTCCAAGGACAGCGAGAGCTGCGCCATCGTGGCCAGGATGTGCTTGAGCGCCTGGAAGCTGCCGACCGGACGGCCGAACTGTTCGCGCTGTCCGGCGTAGGCCACGGAGTCGGCCAGCACCCGGCGGGCGATCCCGGCCAGCTCGCAGGCGGTGAGGATCCGGAGCCAGGCCCGGACCCCGGCCAGCAGCTCGAACGCGGCCGGTCCGGTGGCCATGACCTCGCCGGCGGCCACCGGCCGCTCGGCCACGGCGACCCGCGCGTACCGGGCGCAGGGGTCGGCGCCGGCCCGCTCGTCGACCCGCAGCTCCGGATCCCCGGCGGGGAGCACCACGACCGCAGGCTCGCCGGGCCCGGCGTCGGCGGCCAGGACGATCACGTCGGCCTGCGCCCCGAACCGGACCAGCTCGACCACGCCGGACAGGGTGCCCCCGCACAGCTGCAGGCCACCCACGTCGGCGGCCCAGTCGACGGTGACAGCCGGGTCGGCGAGCGCGGGCAGCCGCGCGCCGGCCAGCGCCCCCGGCAGCAGCGCGGGCAGCACGAGCTGCTCGACCAGTGGCCCCGGTACCAGCCGTTCCCCGACCAGGCCGGCCAGACCTCCCAGCTCCGCCGGCGACACGCCCAGGCCGCCGTCGTCGGGGTCGGCGGTCAGCTCGGCCCAGCCCAGCGCGGCCAGCTCGGCGTGCAGGCCCTCGTCCCAACCGCCCGCGGCCAGGATCGCGCGGTGCCGCTCGGGAGGCAGCGCCCTGTCCAGGAACGCGGCGACCGACGACACCAGGTCGTCCCCGCCCTGCCGCTCAGCCACGGGGCAGCCCCAGCAGTCGCTCGGCGACGATGTTGCGCTGGATCTGCGAGGTGCCGCCGTAGATGGAGGCGGCCCGTGAGTAGTAGTGGTCGTGCACCCAGCGGCCCGCGTCGAGACCGAGCGGGCGGGACTGCGGCACCACCCGGAACGGACCCAGCAGCTCGGCGATCGCGCGGCAGACCACCTGCTCGGCGTCGTTGAGCACGAGCTTGTCCACCGAGTCGAGCGGGCCGGCGCCGGACTCGTCGAGCATCCGGGTCAGCGTGCGGCGGGTCTGCGCCTCCAGCACGCGCAATGCGACGTGCGCCCGCCCGATCTCCTCCAGCACGCGGGGATGGGAGCGCCGCGCCGGCGGCGCGGTCCGCAGCTGCGCGACGGCGTCGGCCAGCCCGGCCTCGAGCTCCACCCGGCGGCGCATCGTGTAGCTGCCGCGCTCCCGGCCGAGCGTGTCGAGCGCGATCCGCCAGCCGCCGTCGACCTCGCCGAGCACGTTCGCCCGCGGCACCCGGACGTGGTCGAGGAAGACCTCGTTGAACTCCGCGTCGCCGGTCATCTGGGTGATCGGCCGCACTGTGATGCCGGGCGAGGCCATGTCGACCAGCAGGTAGGAGATCCCCTCGTGCTTGCGCGCGGTCGGGTTCGTGCGGCACAGCAGAGCGCACCAGGCCGCCTCGTGCGCCCAGCTGGTCCACACCTTCGCACCCGTCACCACGAACTCGTCCCCATCGGGCTCGGCCCTGGTGCTGAGCGACGCCAGGTCCGAGCCCGCGCCCGGCTCGGAGAAGCCCTGGCACCAGATGTCCGCGCCGGAGAGCAGCCGTGGCAGGAACCGCTCGCGCTGCACGTCGGTGCCGAAGGCGTGGATCGAGGGGCCGACCACGTCGAGGCCGATCAGCCCGATCGGGGCCGGGGCGTGCGCGCGGACCAGCTCGTCGACGAAGGCGAACTGGTGCTGTGCGGTGAGCCCCTGCCCGCCGAACCGCCGCGGCCAGGCGATGCCCATGAAGCCCGCGTCGTAGAGGGTGCGCTGCCAGCGACGGTGCACCGCGAACCGCTCGTCGAGGGCCAGCGGGGTGCCGGGGACCTCCGCCTCGGCCAGCCAGGCTCTGGCCCTCTCCCGGAACGCCGCGACCTCCTCGACGGCCACCCTCACGACCCCGTGTACTGCGGTGGGCGGCGCTCGAAGAAGGCGTTGACGGCCTCCTTCGCGTCGGCGTGGGCGGACAGCTCCCCGGTCAGGCCCTGCTCGTACTCGTAGCCGCCCTTGAGGTCGGCGTACTCGATGGCGTTGAGGCTCTGCTTGGCGTAGCGCAGCGCGATCGGGCTGTGCCGGGTCATCCGGGCGGCCAGCGCGTAGGCCTCGTCGAGCAGCCGCTCCCGCGGCACCACCGTGAGCACGCCTCCGTACCGCACGAACTCCTCGGCGGCCAGCGGCTCGCCGGTGAAGTGCAGCAGCCGCACCAGCGGCTGCGGGAGCAGCCGGGACAGGTGCTTGGCGCCGCCCATCACCCCGACGTTGATCTCGGGGGTGCCGAGCTTCGCACCCTCGGCGGCGACGATCAGGTCGCAGGACGCGGCGAGCGCGAGCCCGGTGCCGACCGCGACGCCGTGCACCGCGGCGATCACCGGCAGCGGTGCGTCGTAGATGGCCCAGAACGCCTCCCGGACCAGCCGCATCCGGTCGGGGGCGTTGCCGGGGTCCATGGTCTGGAACTCCTCGAGGTCGTTGCCCCCGCAGAAGTGCCGGCCCTGCCCGGTCAGGACGAGGACCCTGGCGGCGGGCAGGTGCACGTCGAGGTGCGCGAAGAACTCGCGGATCTCGGCGTACATCTGCTGGTTCACCGCGTTCACCGGAGGCCGGTCCAGCCAGACCGTCCCCACGTGCCCGTCGGCGGACCAGCGCAGGAACTCGAACTCACCCATCGCCCGCCCCTACCGGCCGTCGAACGGCGCGGTGTTGAGCAGCCTGCGGCGCACGGCGCTGTTGAGCGGGCCCTCCCGCTCGCTGTCGGCCTTGACCCGTTGCCACTCGGGATCGCCCATGAAGCCCGCCCAGCCGTCCTGCATCTGCTGGTAGGACTCCCAGCGCACGGCGTACACGACCTCACCGATGCTGTTCTCGCCGAACTCGGTGTGCGAGATGAACGCGATGTCGAAGCCGTGCTTCTCGAACAGCCCCAGCGTGTGGTCGGTGAACCGGGCGATCAGGGCCTGCAGCCTGCCCGGAACGACCGTGTACTCCCTCAGCTCGTACAGCACGTGGCTCCCTCTGGTGTCAGCCGCTCAGACAACGGCCGTCGATGCCCAAAATCCTGATCTTGCGGTAGAGCGTGGAGCGAGCGATGCCGAGCAGCTCGGCCGCGGCCTGCTTGTTGCCGCCGCTGTCGTCGAGCGCGTTGAGCAGCGCCTCCCGCTCGACCCGCTGCAGCGACGTCAACCGGTGCTTGATCGGCGCGGCGCGGTACTCCGGTGGCAGGTGCTCGATCGCGATGTCCCGCCGGGCCGAACGCAGCAGCGCGCTGCTGAGCACCGCGCGCAGCTCCCGCACGTTGCCCGGCCACACCTGGCCCATGAAGTTCTGCAGCGTGGCCGGTTCCAGCCGGGGGGGCGGCGAGCGGTCCGCGAGATCGCGGACGAGCACCCGCGCGATGTCGGCGACGTCCTCGGCCCGCTGACGCAACGGCGGCAGCTGCAGCCGCGCCGGGAAGCAGTCCCGCAACCGGGTCATCCCGTCGTCGCTGTCCGCCAGGCGAGCAGTGGCGATCACCCGCACCATCCGCCCGTCGACGCGCTCGACCAGGCCGACCGCGCGCGAGGCCAGCTCGACGGGCAGCTCGTCGATCTGGCGCAGCACCAGCGTCCCCTGGACGGCCAGGCCCGCCCGCAGGCGTTCGAACCAGGCCCGTGGATCGTCCCGGCACTGCCCGGTCTCGAGAACCGTGACGGAGCCGGTCGCCCCGTCCCGCTCGTGCAGGTGGCGGGCCAGGAAGGCCTTGCCGGTGCCCGGTTCGCCGGAGATCAGGATCGGCCGCCGGGCCTGCGCCACGGCCGCGAGCTCGCGCCGGACCCGCTCGGCCGCGGCGCTGCGGCCGGGGACCGGGCTGTCGTCGCTCGGCCCGGCCGGGCGGTGCGGCCGCACGGTACGACCGGCGCAGCGCAGGGTGGCCGAGTGCGGCCGCATCTCGATCAGGATCCCGGCCACGACCTCCTCCTCCCGCACGGTCGTGCACCGCGCCTGCACGACGACGTCACCGGCCAGCCGCAGCTCGCCGCAGTACTCGTCGCGGGCAGCGAGCACCCGCGAGGCCCAGTCCCACAGGAACGGCTGGTCGGCCGGGCTGACGAGCGGCCCGGCGAGGGTGTTGCTGATGAGCAGGTCGCGATTGAGGCAGACCACGGCTGCCGCGGAGCGGCGGGTGGTCTGCAGGAATCGGTCCAGCAGCAGCCGCTCCTGCCGTGTGGTGTCGTCGCCGAGGCGGGCCTCGATCCGCGCCGCGGCCTCCTCGACCAGGGGCAGCATCAACACGCTGCCGTCCTCGGTCCGGCACGCGAGGGCGAGGGCGCCCTTGATCACGCCGCTCACCGGGTGCCGCACCGGGACCGCGCGTGCACTGAACAGCCGCAGGTTCTCCCGGTAGTGCTCGCCGCCGGCCACCACGAACGGGCGCCGCTCCTCGACCGCGCACCCGACCGCGTTCGTGCCGATGACCTCCTCCGCCAGCCGGGAACCGGGGACGATGAGCAGCCTGTCGCACCAGTCCCGAACGTCCTCCCGGCCGGCCCGGCGCACGACGACCCGCGCTTCGGCGTCGGCCAGGATGATCACCAACGGCTCCCCCTCGAGCCGCTGCGCCAACCGCTGGATCACCGGCTCGGCCGCCCGCAGGAGCCGACTGGGACGATCGCTACCGGGCCCACGGGCAACGTCGACACCGTCGCGCTCGACCCCGTTGCGGGCCGACCGCTCCCAGGACAAGGCGATCTCGGGTCGGAGCCCGGTGGGCCGCTGAGCACCGACCAGGTCGGGGTGGAGCGGCTCGTGCAGATCCGGGCCGGGCTGGAGGGCAAGGTTCACGTTCAGCCACCTCGCTGTGATGGAATCCGTTCCGATGTCGTCGAGACTCGGGCCGTGTCCTTCCGGGCGCCGTCCGCCCGCGCCCTGTCGCACTGCCGCCGCTCCGGCCCGGTCAGGAGCCGGAAACGGCCGTACTTCCCCGTTGCATGCTTGCATGTCTGCGGTTGATGAACAGCAATCTCTCAGGGTGTGACGAAGTCTGTCAAGAAGCGTTCCCGTTACCGGAACGCGCCGCCTCGGGGTGCTCCGTTCGCCGCCCGCGAGCCGCCCGAAACGCCGGCGAAGTCGACGTTCCCGCAGTTCAGAACCCTGGCCGAAATCCGCCTCCGGTCACCCCTTCCCACCCCGGCATCTCCCCGGCGAACCTTGACAGCAGTCCGAGCACCACTCATATGATGCGCATGATCAGCAGTTATACCTCTCGCCTGACCATCGGCTCTCGACATGAGGGGCTCCAGATGACGACACCGGAGGCGACGATCGCCGAGGTTCGCACGGACGTCCGACGGTTCCTGGCCGAGGAGCTGGCTGCGGCCTCCTTCCGACCGACGTGCGACTCCTGGATCCAGGGCCAATCGGTGGCGTTCAGCCGGAAGCTGGGTGACCGCGGCTGGCTCGGGATGACCTGGTCGCAGCGCTACGGGGGCGGGGGGCACTCGGCGCGCGAGCGGTTCACCGTGATCGAGGAGCTGCTCGCCGCGGGAGCGCCGGTCGCCGCGCAATGGATCGCCGACCGCCAGACCGGGCCGCTGCTGCTGCGCGCAGGCACCGAGCAGCAGAAGCGGACGTTCCTGCCGGCCATCGCGCGGGGCAGGCTGTTCATCGCCGCCGGTATGAGCGAGCCCGACAGCGGTTCGGACCTCGCCTCGGTCCGGACCCGCGCCGTCCCCACCGCGTCCGGCTGGCGCGTGAGCGGGCGCAAGGTGTGGACCAGCCACGCCCACCGGAGCCACTACCTGCTCGCGCTCGTCCGCACCGCGGCACCGGACGGCGACCGCCACGCCAGGCTCAGCCAGATGCTGATCAAGCTCGACTCCCCCGGTGTGGCGGTGCGGCCGATCGAGGTGATGACCGGCGAGTCGCATTTCACCGAGGTCACCCTCGACGACGTCGACGTGCCGAACGAGATGGTCGTCGGCAGGGTCGGGGACGGGTGGCGTGGCGTGATGTCGGAGCTGGCGCATGAGCGCAGCGGCCCGGAGCGCTACCTCAGCACGTTTCCGCTGCTCGCCGAGCTGGTGTCCGGCGGGACGGTGGACGGCGAGACCGAGCTGGCCGACATCGGCTCGGCGACCGCCCGGCTCTGGGCCCTGCGCAGCCTGTCGCTGCGCGTGCAGGATCTCCTCGAGCGGGGCAGCCCGACCGACACCGCGGCCGCGCTGGTGAAGGACCTCGGCACCCGCCTGGAGGGCGACATCATCAACATCACCCGGCGGCGTCCCAGCGCGGACCGGGCCGCGCCGACCATGGCGCGCTGCCCGGACTGTTGCGCGCGGCCCAGCTCGCCGCGCCGTCGTTCACGCTGCGCGGCGGGACGAACGAGATCCTCCGCGGACTGGTCGCGCGCGGACTGGGGGCCCGAGATGCCTGAGATGCCGGGAACCGTCGAGGGGGACGAGCGGGATCTGCTCCGGGCGACCGTGGCGAGGCTGCTGACCGACCGGGCGCCCTCCGCCCGCGCCGATGCGGCCCGGCAGGGGTGGAGCCCCGGCCTGTGGGCGCTCCTGGAGGAGGCCGGGCTCACCCTCGTCTCCGTTCCGGAATCGGCGGGCGGCTCCGGGGGCGACGTGAGCGACCTCGCCGTCGTGGCCCAGGCCTGCGGCTACCAGGCGGCCCCGGTGCCGCTGGTGGAGACCGCGCTGCTGGCTGGTTGGGCGCTCGCGGCGGCCGGGCTCGCGGTGCCGCCCGGCCCGCTCACCGTCGTGCCGTCCGCCGCCGCCGCATCCGCCACGCTGGCGCCCGACGGTCCCGGCCTCCGCGTCCACGGCCGGCTCTGCGGCGTCCCGTGGGCGCGGGCCGCCCGGCAGGTCCTCCTCCTCACCGCGGCGCCGGGGGATCCGGGCCGGGTCGTGCTCGCGGCGGTCGACCCGCGCGACTGTGCCGTCGAACCCGGCACGAACCTCGCCGCCGAGCCGCGCGACACCCTCGTGCTGCCCGCCGGCGGCGTCGCGTGCACGCCGCTGCCCGCCGACGGCCCGGACCCGTCCGCGGCGGTGCTGCGGGGGGCGCTGGGCCGGGCCCTGCTGATGGTCGGGTCGCTGCGCCGGGTGCTCGACCTGACCGTGGGGTACGCGCGTGAGCGCGAGCAGTTCGGCCGTCCGATCGGCCGGTTCCAGGCCGTCCAGCAGCAGATCGCCGCGCTCGCGGGCGCCGTCGAGCAGGCGCAGGCCATGACCGACCTGGCCGTGGCCGTCCTCGACGATGGCGGCTGCGCAGCCGAGGCCGTGATGGCGGCGAAGATCTGTGCGGGGCAGGCCGCGTCCGTCGCGATCGCCGTCGGGCACCAGGTACACGGCGCGTTCGGCTTCACCACCGAGCACGAGCTTCACCTGCACACGCGCAGGCTCATGGCGTGGCGCGACGAGTACGGCGCCGAGTCCGAATGGGCGGCCGAGCTGGGCGCGCGGGTCACGAGCGCCGGCCCCGACGGGCTGTGGGACCTGCTGACCGGCCGGTCGGCCGCGGTGGCCGCCCGATGACGGCCGTTCCGCCGCCCGCGCCTCCCGGCTTCCTGACCGGGGTGCGGGTGCTCGACCTGAGCGCGTACCTGCCCGGTCCCTTCTGCACCCAGATCCTGGCCGACCTCGGCGCTACGGTGATCAAGATCGAGGGACCGGGCGGGGACGCGGGGCGGCAGCTGCCCGGTGCCCTGCACGAGGCGGCGAACCGCAACAAGCGCAGCGTCGTCCTCGACCTGAAGACCGACCGGGGGCAGGCGCTGGGGCGCGGGCTCGCCGCCGGGGCCGACGTGCTGGTGGAAGGCTTCCGCCCCGGCGTGGCGGACCGGCTCGGCATGTCCTACTCGGCGCTGCGCGCGGTGAACCCGTCGATCGTCTACTGCTCGGTCTCCGGGTTCGGGCAGACCGGTCCGCTGCGCGATGTCCCCGGCCACGACGTCACCTACCTTGCGGCCAGCGGGCTGCTGTCCTTCCCCGGCGGCTGGGGTGACAGCGCACCGCCCCGGCCGGGGGTACCGGTGAGCGACCTGGCGGCGTCCACCTACGCGGCCATCGCGATCCTGGCCGCGCTGTACCGGCGCCGGGGCACGGGCGAAGGTACCCACCTCGACCTGGCGATCGCCGACGCGGCCCTGTCCTTCGCCAGTACCAGGGCCGACCAGCGCCTGGACGACCGCGGCCCGAGCAGCACGCACCTGCACCCGTCGAACGACCTGTTCGAAGCCGCCGACGGCGTGCGGATCGCGATCGGCGCCGTCGAGGAGCACTTCTGGGAGCGGCTCGCCGCGCTGCTCGCCGAGGAGGTCCCGGCGCTCACCGATCCCCGCTTCGGCTCCGCGGAGGGGCGGCGCGCGCACGGCGACGACCTCGTCGCGCTGCTGCGCCGCGCGGTGCGCGCCCGCCCGGCCGCCGACTGGCTGGCCGCGTTCGCCGCGGCCGACGTCCCGGCACACCGGGTGCTGTCCGTGGGTGAGGCCAGCCGCTCCGCGCACGTGCGGGCGCGCGGGGTCGTCGCGGACAGCGACCGCGGGCGCCACGTCCTGTTCCCCGTGCTGCGCGACGGCGCCGTCATGGGCACCATGCGCAGCCCGGCGCCCGCGCTGGGCGCTCACACCGAGCAGGTGCTGGCCGACGTTGCAGCCGGGAAGGAACCGTGGATCCTGTGACGGCGCCGCACGCAGGTCCCCTCGACGGGATCACGGTCGTCGACCTCACCTCGACGTTCATGGGCCCGTACTGCACGTTGCTGCTGGCCCAGATGGGTGCCGAGGTGGTCAAGGTCGAGACGCCCGCCGGGGACGTGGTCCGTTACATCGGCGACGATCGCGGCGCCGGGATGGGCCCGGTGTTCCTCAACGCGAACCAGGGCAAGCGCAGCGTCGCGCTGGACCTGAAGGCGCCGGCCGGCCGTGAGGTGCTGCTGCGCCTCGTGGCCACCGCCGACGTCGTCGTGCACAACGTGCGCCCGGAGGCAGCACGCCGGCTGGGCATCGGCTACGACGAGATCGCCGCGGTGAACCCCGCGGCGATCTACTGCGCGCTGCGCGGCTACGGCAAGGAGGGCCCGTACCGGGACCGGGCCGCCTACGACGACGTGATCCAGGCGAGCTGCGGGCTGGCCGCAGTGCAGGGCACGGCGGACGAGCCCGCGTACGTGCGTTCGCCGGTGGCCGACAAGGCGGTGGGGTTGCTCGCGGTCAGCGCGATCAGCGCGGCGCTCTTCGCCAGGGGACGCACCGGCCGTGGCCAGGAGATCGAAGTCCCGATGCTCGAGTCGATGGTCACCTTCACGCTGCTGGACCAGCAGGGCGGCTACGTCTTCGATCCGCCCCGCGGCGCGGCCGGGTACGCCCGGACGGCCTCGCCGTACCGCAAGCCGTACCGGACCGCCGACGGCTACCTGAGCGTCATGGTCTACACCGACGCGCAGTGGCGCACGTTCTTCGCGTTGATCGGACGGCCCGACCTGGCGACCGAACCGCGGTACCGGACGATCACCGAGCGGACCCGCAACATCGACGAGCTCTACCAGCTGGTCGAGAAGGAGCTGCTGGCCCGGCCGAGCGCCGAGTGGCTCGCCGTGCTGAGCGGGGCGGAGATCCCGGCGGCGCCGGTGCACTCGGTGCCCGACCTCTTCACCGACGAGCACCTGGCTGCGGCCGGGCTCTTCGAGCAGGTCGAGCATCCCTCCGAGGGCCGGCTGCGGCTGGCCCGGTTCCCGATCTCGTTCGACGGGTCGCATCCGGACCGGCCGCGCCCGGCGCCACGGCTGGGCCAGCACGGCGGCGAGGTGCTCGCCGAGCTCGGGTACGGCCCGGAGGAGATCGCCGCGCTCGCCGAGGCGGGCGTCGTCGTCGTCGTCGAGAAGGAGAACAGGTCATGACCGAGGTCCGCTGGGGAATCAGCGACGGGATCGCCGTCGTCACCCTCGCCGCACCGGAGCGCCGCAACGCGCTGACCGTGGAGATGGCTGGCGAACTGGAGGCGGCCTTCGACGAGATCGACGCCCGTGACGACGTCGGTGCGGCCGTGGTGCGCGGTTCCGGTGGGTCGTTCTGCGCCGGCGCGCACCTCGGGGTGCTGGGCGAGGCCGCCCACGACCCGCTGGACGACGAGGCGCAACGCGACATCGACGCCCTCTACGGCTCGTTCCTGCGCGTCGGCCGGTGCCGGACGGCGACGATCGCCGCGGTGCGCGGGGCCGCGGTCGGCGCGGGGCTCAACCTCGCCCTGGCCACCGACCTGCGCATCGTCGCCCGCGATGCGCGCCTGATCTCGGGCTTCCTGCGCATCGGGGTGCATCCCGGCGGCGGGCACTTCACGCTGCTCAGCCGGGCGGCGGGACGGGACGCCGCCGCGGCGGTCGGGCTGTTCGGCCACGAGATCGACGGCGAGCGGGCGGCCGCCCTCGGGCTCGCGTGGCAGGCGGTCGACGACGCCGATGTCGAGGCGACGGCGCTGCAGGTCGCCGCCCGCCTCGGCAAGGATCCGGCGCTGGCCCGGCGGATGACCGCCTCCTTCCGTCGCGAGGCCGGGCCGCCCGCGACGTCGTGGGACGTGGGGCTCGAGATCGAGCGCGGCCCGCAGATGTGGTCGTTCCGCAGGCGGGCGAAGGCGTCCGCGACCTGACACGGAGGTGCACCATGACCGGATTCGTGGACTGCGACGTGCACAACGCGGTCCCCGACCTGTCGGCGCTGTTCCCCTTCCTCGCCGACCGCTGGGTGGACTACTGCGTGGAGAGCGGCGTCGACGGTTTCGATCCCGCGTTCTACCCGGCGGGGATGCCGCTGTCGGCCCGGCCCGAGGCGCGGCGTGGCGCCGGCCTGCCGGGGTCCGATCCGGACACGGTGCGCGCCCACGTCCTCGACGGCCCCGGTGCCGGGCACGCGATCCTCAACTGCCTCTACGCGGTGCAGGCCCTGCACAACGCCGACTGGTCGACGGCGCTGGCCGGCGCCCTCAACGACTGGCAGGCCGCGACCTGGCTGGCCGCCGACCCGCGCTTCCGGGCCTCCGTCGTGGTCTCGCCGCACGATCCGCGTACGGCGGCGGAGGAGGTCCGCCGGAGGGCGGACAACCCCGGTTTCGTCCAGGTCCTGCTGCTCGCCTCGACCCAGGTACCGCTCGGTCAGCGGGCGCACTGGCCGATCTACGCCGCCGCCGAGGCGGCGGGGATGGCCGTCGCGATCCACCCTGGGGTGGCCGGGGCGAACGCGCTCTCGCCGGTCGGCTGGTCCTCGCACTACATCGAGGACTACGCCGGCGCGGCGCTGACCCTGCAGTCGCAGCTGACCAGCCTGGTGTCCGAGGGCGTCTTCGCGGCGCACCAGGGGCTGCGGGTGGTGCTGCTCGAGAGCGGGGTGACGTGGCTGCCCTCGCTGATGTGGCGCTTCGACAAGAACTGGAAGGCGCTGCGCCGGGAGGTGCCGTGGGTGGACCGGCCGCCGTCGCAGCTCATCCGGGAGCACGTGCTGCTCACCGTGGCTCCCTTCGACGGCCCGCCCGACCCGACCCCGGAGTGGATCGACCGGTTCCTGACGCAGATCGGGTCCGCCGAGATGCTCCTGCACGCGAGCGACTATCCGCACTGGCATCACGGCGACGGGCCGGGCACGCTGCTGGGGCACCTGTCCCCCGCCGAGCGGGCGCAGGTGCTGCACGGCAACGCGGCCCGCCTCTACGGGCTGCCCGAGGAGGCCACCTCATGCGCACCAACGGGTTGATCGACTGCGACGTGCACAACGCGGTGTCCTCGGACGCCGCGCTGCTCCCCTACCTCCCGGCCCGCTGGCACCGGCACCTCGAGCTGGTCGGATCGCGCACGTTCTCGCCGTTCGCCAAGGGCTACGCCTATCCCAAGGCCGCGCGGTTCGCCAGCCGGCACGACGCCTGGCCACCGTCGGGCGGCCTGCCCGGCTCGGACCTGGACTTCATGCGTGCGCAGCTGCTGGACGCCTACGGCGTGGACTACGCGGTATTGAACTGCCTCTACCGGGCGTCCGAGCAGCGCTACGACGCCTACGGGGCCGCGCTGGCCGCGGCGGTCAACGACTGGCAGGTCGAGCACTGGCTGGAGCGCGACGCCCGCCTGCGGGCCTCGATCACGGTGCCGTTCGAGTCCCCCGGCCTCGCCGCCGCGGAGATCGACCGGGCCGCCACGCACCCCGGATTCGTTCAGGTGCTGCTGTTCCCGCGCACTCAGCAGCCGCTGGGCAAGCGGCACTACTGGCCGATCTACGAGGCGGCCACGCGGGCCGGGTTGCCGGTGGGGATCCACGCGGCGTCCACCACCCCTGGCCCCGTCACCGCGGCGGGCTGGCCGTCCTACTACATCGAGGACCACACCTCGCTGGCCGTCGCGTTCCAGGCCCAGGTGATCAGCCTGATCATGGAGGGGGTCTTCGACCGGTTCCCCGACCTGCGCGTCGTACTCATGGAGGGCGGCTTCGCCTGGGTGCCGGCCCTGGGCCACCGGCTCGACGCGCTGCACCACCGGCTGCGCGACGAGGTGCCCGACCTCGAACACCCGCCCTCGCACTACCTGCGCGATCGGATCCGGATCACCACCCAGCCGATGGAGGAGCCCGAGCGTCCCGCCGACCTCGTCCCGCTGATCCGCGACATCGGCCAGGACGTCCTGATGTTCTCCACCGACTATCCGCACTGGGACTTCGACAACCCGCACCGCGCGTTCCAGACCAGGGTGCCGGCCGACCTGCACCAACGGATCATGTTCGACAACGCCAGCGCCCAGTACCGGTTCACCCCGTGACGGCCAGGGCGTACGTGGTGGCGACCGCGACGGAGATCCCACCGGGCGGCCGCAAGATCGTCGACGTCGCCGGCCGGTCGGTCGGGGTGTTCAACGTCGGCGGCAGCTACTTCGCCCTGCGCAACGCCTGCCCGCATGCCGGCGGTCCGCTGTGCGAGGGCGTGCTCTCCGGCTTCGTCAGCTCGCCCGCGCCGGGCCGGTACACCTACGAGCGGCGCGGCGAGTTCCTCCGGTGCCCCTGGCACCAGTGGGAGTTCGACATCCGCACCGGGCGGTCGTGGGTGGACCCGGTGCGGGCCCGCGTGCGCAGCTACCAGGTGGGCGTCGAGCCCGGCGCGGATCTACTGGCCTGCGGCGCCGAACCGGCCGGCCGGGGGCGGGGCCCGTACTCGGCCGAGACCTACCCGGTGACCAGGGACGGCGAGTTCGTCGTCGTGCACGTCTGATCGCCGATGTCCGGCGATCGGACACTCGTTCGGGTCGGATCGAGTTAGCGTCACGAAGGACTTCGAGCTCGCTCCGCGGCACGTGGCCGTGCCGGTTCCGGAGCGCTCGACCTCGTCCTCCGAATGACCCGAGATGCCGATCTGGAGGCTCTGCGTGAAGATCTCATGCGCGTTCGCGACCTCGCTGGACAGCCACGAGCACGCCCGAATCGCAGAAACGTTGGGCTACGAGCGGGCATTCTTCTACGACTCGCCCGCGCTCTATCCGGACGTCTGGGTCCAGCTCTGTCGGGCCGCGGATCGCACGGAGCGGATCGTGCTCGGGCCGGGCGTGCTGATCCCGAGCCTGCGGCACCCGATGGTGACGGCCTCGGCGATCGGGACCCTGGCCTCGGTGGCCGGTCCGGACCGGACGATGGTCGGCGTCGGCTCCGGGTTCACCGGGCGGCTCTCCATGGGCAAGCGGCCCATCCCCTGGGCGAAGGTCAAGGAGTACGTGCTCATCGTGCAGGCTCTGCTGCGCGGTGAGGAGGTGGAGTGGGACGGCGGCATCATGACGATGCTGGCGCCGAACGACCGCTACGCCCCGGCCCGGCCGATCGAGGTCTCCTGGGTGATCGCCGCCAATGGGCCGAAGGGCTACGGGGTCACCCGCGATCTCGGCGCCGAGGTGCTCACCATCCTGGTGCCGAACCCGGACTTCGCCTCGAGCGTCATCCTCGACTTCGGGACGGTGCTCGACGACGGCGAGGACCCCGGGTCGCAGCGGGTGGTCGACGCCGCGGGCCACGGCCTGAGCGTCGTACTGCACTGGGCGGTCGAGCACGGCGCGATCGACGAGCTGATGCCGGAGCGGGGCCGCGAGTGGGCTGCGGCCTACGACGACGTGCCTGCCGAGAAGCGCCACCTGGCCCTGCACGACCGGCACCTGGTCGCGGTGAACGAGCGCGACCGACCGTTCGTCACCGGCGACCTGATGGTCAAGGGCGGGCTGGCGCTGTCGGCGTCCCAGTGGCGGGACAAGCTCGCCAAGCTGGAGGCGGGCGGATGCACCGAGATCGCCTACCAGCCGGCAGGCCCGGACATCCCGCACGAGCTCGAGGCCTTCGCCGCCGCGGTCCACGCCTGATCGACGCTCCCCACCCTCGGGTCGGCCGCCAGGCGGCCCACCCGGCGCGCCCTGGAGGACACGAATGGTCAAGACGTGGATCTTCGACATCTTCAACTACCCGCACGACCCACGGCCCGAGATGTTCGACCCGGCGAAGTGCGCAGAGTTGTACGACTGGCACCTCGAGTCGTGGCTGCGCGCCGACGAGCAGGCGTTCGACGGCATCTTCTTCAGCGAGCACCACTTCACCGCCTACAACGTGAGCCCGTCCCCCAACCTCCTGGTGGCGACGGTGGCCAGGCTGACGAAACGGATCCGCCTGGGCGTCATGGCCAACATCGTCCCGTTCCACGACCCGCGCCGGCTCGCCGAGGAAGCCGCCATGCTCGACTACCTCACCGGTGGGCGCCTCGAGGTCGGGTTGGGTCGCGGCGTCGACGAGCAGGAGTTCCTACGCCAGGGCATTCCGATGGAGGACACCCGCCCGCGGTTCGAAGAGGGCATGGAACTCATCCACACCGCCTGGCACAACCCGGTGTTCAGCCACCACGGCCGGTTCTGGAACTACGACGACGTGACGATCTGGCCACGTCCGCTGCAGCAGCCCAACCCGCCGGTGTGGATCACCGCACTGAGTCCGGCGACCGTCGAGTGGGCGGGCCGCAAGGGCTACAAGATGGGCAACACCTTCCTGCCGACAGCGGACACCAAGGACATGCTCGACCGCTACCGCGCCGCGGCCGCCGAGGCCGGGAACTCCACCAGCGCCGACCAGGTGGCGGTGATGCGCAATGTCTTGATCGCCGACACCGACGAAGAGGCCAGGGAGATCGCCGAGCCCGCCTTGAGCCATCTGTTCTCGCTGTTCAAGGAACACGCCATCTTCGACGACCTGGACAACGTGCCGGCCGGATACGAGTACTACTCGTCGTTCTTCCGGCCGTTCGTGTCGGGGCCGATCAGCTGGCAGGACCTCATCGACGCCGGGATCATCTGCGTCGGTTCCCCGGAGACGGTGCGCGACCAGCTCGTGGAGCAGGCCAGGACGATGCACTGCGGGAACATCATCTTCTGGGGGTCGTTCGGCACGCTCACCCGCGAACAGACGCTGCGGTCCTACGAGCTGTACGACAAGGAGGTCATTCCGGCGTTGAAGAGCCTCACCCTCGACTGAGCGGCGGGCGCGTCGGGGGGCGCTGCGGGTGTCTCGTCGACCAGCGCGACGTCCTCGGCGTAGCGCCACACGACCGCGAACAGCGCCATCACCGGGTCCCGGTGAGGAACTCGAGCGCCAAGGCGTTAAACGTCTGCGCCTGTTCCCATTGCGGCCAGTGCCCGGCGTCCTTGATCACCTCGAAGCGGGCGTCGGGCATCCTCTCGGCCATCGCCTGTCCGGCCGCGGCGGGACCGGACGGGTCGTCGCTGGTCCAGATCACCAGCGCCGGCCCGGTGATCGCCGCGAGCTCGGCGCCGGTGAGCAGGTTGCGCCGGCGGATCTCCGGGTCCTGCAGGCACAGCAGGTGCCGCATCGAGGTGGCGAAACCGGGCTGGGCGTAGATCGTGCGCCGGATGTCGACGAGCTCGTCGGTGACCGACGCCGGGTCGGCCATCAGCCACTCCAGCCGGGCCCGGATCCGCTCGGGGCTCGGGTCGTCCGCGGCGGCCTGGCTCAGGGTGCGGATGCGCTCCATCACCTCGGGGGTGGCCATGGTGCCGCCCGGCGTGTTCAGCACGATCCGGCCGACCCGCCCGGGGAACTCGGCGGCGAACTTCGCCGCGACCCAGCCGCCCAGGGACTCGCCCGACAGGTGCGCCCGGTCCACCCCGAGGACGTCGAGCAGCCCGCGCAGGTGCGCGACGTAGTCGGGCAGCTCGAGGTCGGCGGTGGCCGGCGTGGTGTAGCCGTGGCCGGGGTAGTCGTAGGCGATGACGCGGAAGTGCTCGGCGAACGCGGCGATGTTGCGGGCGTATGCCTCCAGGTGCCCGCTGGTGCCGGCCATGAGGACCAGCGGCTCGCCCTGACCTGCTTCCAGCACCCAGGCCGAGGAGCAGTTCGCCGCCCACCTTGAGCACTTTTACCACAAGGGCCTGCACCTGCCCCCGCACTACATCGCGACCCCGGGCTACTCGGACTACAAGAGCATGGTCAACCTCTTCAGCTCCGGGATGCCCGAGTACCTCGACTACACCGTCGACCTCAAGCCGCTCACCGCCAAGGACATGATCGAAAAGGGGTTCGCGGTCGTGGGCAGCCCGAGCACGGTCCGGGAGCGGCTCGAGGACATGTGCCGGACGCTCAACGTCGGACATCTGATGACGGTGCTGCAGTTCGGGTCCATGCCCCACGACATGGCCATGCAGAACATCGAGCTGTTCGGTCGCCGGGTTCTGCCCCACCTCCAGAACCTCTGGCAGGCCGAGGGCTGGGAGAACCCGTGGTGGCCCGAGAAGTGCGCCAAGAAGCCCGCCGTCCAGGCCCAGGCCTGACCGTCCCGGATCGGAGACACACACCATGACCGCACCGACGACCGAGACCGTCCCGCTGCGCCACTGCAGCTTCGAGGCGAGCGTGAAGGTGGCGGGGAGCGGTAGCCCCGTCGTCTACCTGCACACCGCGGGCGGCCCACGCTGGGACGCCTTCCTGGACGCGATCGCCGAGCATCACACCGTCTACGCGCCCGACCACCCCGGTACCGGCGACACCCGCCGGGAGTCCATCCACGACGTCGACACGCTGTGGGACCTCATCCTGATCTACGACGAACTCCTCGACGGGCTCGGGCTGGACTCGGTGCCGGTCATCGGCAGCTCGTTCGGCGGGATGATGGCCTGCGAGCTCGCCGCGCTGCGGCCAGACCGGGTCAGCGACCTCGTCCTCATCGACCCCATCGGGCTCTGGCGCGACGACGAACCGGTCGCGCCCTACATGATGATGTCGCAGGCCGACCTGGTCGCGACGCTGTTCAGCAACCTCGACGCGGCGCCCGTCCAGGATTTCCTCACCCTGCCCAGTGACCCGAAGGACATCGCCGTCGCCATGGCCGACTCCATCTGGGCGCTGGGGGCCACCGGGAAGTTCGTCTGGCCCATACCCGACAAAGGCCTGAAGAAGCGGCTGCACCGCATCACCGCGCGAACACTGATCCTGTGGGGCGAGGACGACAAGCTGATCTCGTCGACCTACGCGCACGACTTCCAGGTCGCCATCGCGGGCTCCCGCGTCGAGATCGTGCCGGGTTCCGGACACGTCCCGCAGTGGGAGCAGCTCGACACGGTCGTGCCGCTGGTGCTCGACCACCTCAGGGACTAGATCCCCGGACATGACCACACCCGCCCGACCCAGTGAATCGGGCGGGTGTCGCCGTCAGGGGTTCAGCCGGATTTGCGCTCGGCTCCAACCAGTACGTAGACCATCGTGCAGTGCCGGTCGCTGCGGTTGCGCCACCCGTGCCGGGTCCCCTGCTGCACGACGCAGGTGCCCGGCGTGACGTGCACCTCGGCGCCGTCGTCGAGCTCGAGCCAGATCTCACCGTCCACGCAGATCCCGTAGTCGATGCTGTCCGTGGTGTGCATCCCCGGGGCATCCGGCTCGAACACCCCGATCAGGCCGGGCTGCTTCTGCTCGGCCTCCGCTACGACCTCGTCCATCCCGGCATCGGTGGGCGGAGTCGAGTCGGGCGCGAACCGCACGATGATGAACCGCGTGCCGCCCGGCCCGGGGAAGAACGGGAACGGCACCGTCGCGGGGTTGTCACCCGCGCCGACGATCGGGGTGCCGTCACCCGTGCCCCAGATGTTGTAGAGCTCCGACCCGGGCATGACCATCACGGACGACGGCTCGAGTCGAGCCTCCTTGGCGAACACCGACCTGCCGTCGCCGGTCCGGTCGGTGACGACCACCTTGGCGTCGAACGCCATGATCTCTCCTCCTGTTGTGAGTGGGCGGATCGCTAGCGGACGAGGACGTCGACGCCGGCGGCGATGAGCGCACCGTCGGCACCGCGTCGATCCGGTTCACCAGCGGTGCCTGATGGTCATGTCCCCGAAGCCGACGTCGACCACCACCCGGAACGCCTCGCTGGACGCCGGGAACATCGCGGTCGCCGAGACCGAGGCACCGCCCCCGACCTCGATGGACCCCACGGGTGCATGTCGCGCGGACATCGTCCTCAAGCCGCCAATGCGCCTAGGACCGGCTTGAACGGATAGATCTGCGTGTCGACGACCACGCCCCGCGCGACGTAGGGATCGTTGTCGAGCAGCGGCTTCAACTCCGCGTGGTCGGCGACCTCGAACACGAGGATGCCTCCGGTGCCGTCCTCGAACGGGCCGGCGATGCGCAACGAACCCGATGCGATCAGATCCTTGAGATAGGCCCCGTGCGGGCCGCGCGCCTCGTCGATCAGCGCGATGTCGTCGGTGTAGCGCCACACCACGGTGAAGAACGCCATGTCGGTCTCCTTGCAATAGGTTGATCAGTCCCACTCGGTGTGGGCCCGGAATTCCGCCACCGTCGTCGGTGAGCCGGCCCTTGGTGCCCGCGTAGGCGAGCATCGCCGTGAGCCTCTGCGGCCAGTCGTCCCCGACCCGGCCCTGGGCCGTCGCACAGCGTCGACGCTGACGACGGCGGCACCGCGTCGACCGAGACTATTTTGCGACGATCACGGAGCATGGGCCGTGGTCAGCCGGCGATCAGCCGGGGAACTGGGGCATGATCTTCTCGCCGAAGAGCTGCAGGTTCCGCCGGACCTCGTTGAAGGGCAACATGCCCTGGTCGGACCACCAGACGAAGTACTCCGGGTTGCCGTTGTCGGCCAGCTCGTGGATCTTGTCGGCCACCGCGTTCGGCTCGCCTGCGTAGAGGTAGTGCGACTCCTCCATGCGCTCGATCGTCTGGGGGACGTCACCAGTCTCGCCGGCGCGCCGGAAGACCTCGTAGAAGCCGTGGTGGCCCCAGAACTCTCGCCAGCCGGTACCCGACACCCCGCGCTGCGCCTGGCGCATCGCCTCGTCCTTGTTGCGTCCGAAGTGGACGGACCGCAGTACTCCGGTGTCCTCACCGAGTGCGAGGTCACGGCCGTGCTGACCCGCCTCGTCCTGGTAGGCCTCGACCATCTTGCGGTAGTCCTCGGGGATCGAGGTGAGGATGACCGGGCTGATCCCCTCACGGGCTGTCCAACGGATCGTGTTCTCGCTCATCGAGAACGCCTGGAACAGCTTGGGGTGCGGCTTCTGGTACGGCTTGGGCACGACGGAGATGTTGTGCAGCAGGCCGTCCTCACCCATCTCGCCGTCTGCACCGAACCGGCGGGTGTAGTCGCCCGCCTTCCAGGGGGAGGCCGGGTACGGGAACGGGAACTTGTAGAACTTCCCGTCGTAGTTGAACGGCTCGTCCTTCCAGGCCAGCTTGAGGATCCGGTAGACCTCCTCGAACAGCTCGCGGTTGAGCTTGTCGCGCTCGCTCGCGTCGCTGGTCGCGGTCTGAACCGGTAGCAGCTGCGTCATGGCGTTGAACCAGCGCTCCTGATAGCCGCGCGCCATGCCGACGACGGTCCGGCCCTGCGTCATCTGGTCCAGCCACGCTGTGTCGATGGCCAGCTTGACCGGGTTGTGGCTGGGCAGCACGTAACCGACCGGGCCGACCTTGATGTTCTTGGTGTGGTGCGCGACATCGAGGTAGAGCGAGCTGGGCCCACCCATCTCCATGCCCTCGGTGTGCAGGTGGTGCTCAGGGAAGCAGATCGCCTCGAAGCCGTAGTCGTCGGCCATCTTGGCGAGCTCGCGCACCTCGGTGAGCATCTGCTGCCACTTCTCGGTCCGGTGGCCGATCGGGCGCAGTGCCTCCCGTTCGCTCTCCGTCGCCGGAAGTGCCGGGAGCATGAAATAGATGAACTTCACGTGTTCACTCCTCCATCGGGTTCGGTGAGGGCATCCTTGGAGCAGACCCCGGACTACCGATCGCTCCGTGTCCCTGCGGCCGCGACGGTCTTCGTGCAAGACCGATCGAAGCTTGAGCCGGGGCGAACGCTAGCCGCGCGATCCGGCTGGTACCTGTCCGAATCTGCGACACAGCGGACCTGTGAGCGGCACGATCAGGGGTACCGACGCGCTCGAAGATGGCGACGGCGAGGGCCGTGAGCAGCGAATACCGGACCGGCAGGCTCGAAGGGCACGAGGGGCGTCCCCGCCGCGGGCCAGCGCTGCCTATCATCATCATGCGCAGCTATTCGGGAACGGCCCGAGGTGCCATGAGCGAGAGGGTGTCGAGATGGGGACGGACGCGTACACCGGCGGCCGGCGGAGCCCGAAGATGTCCGAGGTCATCGCCCGCGAACTGGCGAGCCACATCGTGGACGCCAAGCTCCCGGCTGGCAGCGTCCTGCCCACCGAGAAGGAGATGATCGAGAGCTTTGACGTCGGACGCTCCACCATCCGGGAGGCGCTGCGACTGCTGGAGACCCGGAACGTCATCACGCTGCGTCCGGGGCCCGGCGGAGGGCCGGTGGTGCGCCGCCCCCGCCCGGAGGACCTGAGCGAGGCCCTCAGCCTCATCCTGCAGTTCGAGGACGCCTCGCTCGACGACGTGATGCAGGCGCGGCGCGCGCTCGAGCCCACGATCGCCCGGCTGGCGGCCACCCGGATCACCGAAGCGGACCTGGACCTCATGGAGCGGACCGTCCGCGTGGTCCTGGAGAGCCCCGATCCCGAGGTGTTCCAGGAGCAGAACCGGATCTTTCATTCGACGCTGTCGCGAGCCGCGTGCAGTGTCGTGCTTCAGGTGTTCGTCGAGAGTCTCGGCAGCGTCGCCGACGGTATCGCGGGCGGTGTCACCTACTCGCCGCGGCGCTACGTCGCGGCGGCCCACGCACACACTCGCATCATCGAGGCCCTCCGGGCCAACGACGCGGACTGCGCCGAGCAGTTGATGCGCAACCACCTGGACGAGGCCGACGGCTACTGGCACAAGAAGCACAGGGACCTGGTGTCACGCCCGGTGCTGTGGCGGCGTTGAACCGCCCGGTGACGCCTACGCCTCCCGGCCGGCGTCGAACGGCGCGGTGTTGAGCAGCCTGCGGCGCACGGCCCCGTTCAGCGGCCCGTCCCGCTCGCTGTCGGCCTTGACCCGCTGCCACTCGGGGTCGGCGAGGAACTTCGACCAGCCGTCCTGCATCTGCTGGTAGGACTCCCAGCGCACGGCGTATACGACCTCGCCGAGGCTGTTCTCGCCGAACTCGGTGTGTGACATGAACGCGACGTTGAGGTTCCCCCGGTAGCCCGGAGTGTCGGCTACCTGGCGGTGGCCGGGTCGGGTTCGGCGGCCGCAGCCGCTGGGTGATCGTCGGTGTGAGCATGCCAGGCCGCTTCGTACTCGTCTGGTGAGCGCCACCCGAGCCGGGCTTGGATGCGTTGGGTGTTGTACCAGCCGTCGATGTAGGCGAACAGCGCGTTCTCGGCCTCGTCCCGTGTCCGCCACGACCTCCGGTAGACCAGTTCGGTTTTCAGGGTGGAGAAGAAGTTCTCCATCAGCGCATTATCGTAGGAATCCCCAACCGAACCCATCGACGCGAGAATGCCGTGGTCGTCGAGTCGCTGCCCGAATCGCAGCGACGTGTAATTCGAGCCGCGGTCGGAATGGTGGACCACCTGGCCGTTGCGGATACCGCGTGACCAGGCCGCGTACTCGAGCGCACCGAGGATGAGGTCGGTGTCGCAGCGGTCCGAGCAGCGCCAGCCGACGATCCGGTTGGAGAACGCGTCACGGACCGCGGCGAGCCAGAACACGCCCTGTCCGCACGGGACGCGGGTCGCGTCAGCGACCCAGAGCCGGTTCGGTGCGGGGGCGGTGAAGTCGCGGTTGACCAGGTCCGGCGCCGGGTCGGCGTTTGGGTTCTGCCTGGTCGAGGTGGTGCGCCACTTCTTGCGCAGGAACGCGCCTTGCAGGCCGTGCTCGCGCATCAGCCGCTCGACCCGTTTGCGGGAGATGTGCACGCCGCGGCGGTGCAGGGTGGCGTGGATCCGCGGAGAACCGTAGGTGCCACCGGAGCGGTCGTGGATCTCGACGATCTCGGCGAGCAACTGCTCGTCGGTTCGGCGTCGCGTCGACGGGTGCCGTTGTTGGGTGAGCCAGCCGTAGAACGTCGAGGGTGCGACGTCGAGTACCCGCAGGACCGGGTCGACCCCGAACCGGTCACGGAGATGGCCGACGGCTTTCAATATCGCCTCTTTGTCGGGTCCATCTCCTGGGCGAAAAAAGCACTCGCCGCCTTCAAGATCTCATTGGCCCGGCGCAGCTCGGTGTTTTCCTTCCGGAGCCGGCGCAGCTCCTCGACCTCCGCGCTGGTCGGTAGGTCGCTGCGCTGGCCGCGGTCGGCCTGGGCCTGGCGGATCCAGGTCCGCAACGCCTCGTGGTGAACGCCCAGCTGCTCGGCCAGCCGGCGGATCACCGGGCGTGGGTCGGACTCGAAGTAGAGCCGGACCGCGCGCTCACGCAGCTCATCGGGGTACTTCTTCGGTGCTGCCATCGGAGACTCCCTTCACGGCCTACGGCCATGATCGTCGGTCTCCGAGCTAGCGGGGGAACCTCACGTCGAAGCCGTGCTTGTCAAACAGCCCCAGCGTGTGGTCGTTGAACCGGGCGATCAGGGTCGGCAGCCTGCCCGGCACGACCGTGTACTCCCTCAGCTCGAACAGCATGTCGCTTCCTCCGGTGTTCAACCACTCAGGCATCGCCCGTCGATCCCCAGGGTCCTGATCTTGCGGTACAGCGTGGAGCGGGCGATGCCGAGCAGTTCGGCCGCAGCCTGCTTGTTGCCGCCGCTGTCCTCGAGCGCGTTGAGCAGCGCCTCTCGCTCGACCCGCTGGAGTGAGGTCAGCCGGTGCCTGATCGGCGCCGAGCGGTACTCCGGCGGGAGGTGCTCGATCGCGATGTCGCGGCGGACCGACCGGAGCAGCGCGCTGCTCAGCACCGCGCGAAGCTCGCGGATGTTGCCCGGCCAAACCTGGCCCATCAGGTTCTGGACCGTGGCCGGCTCCAGCCGGGGCACAGGCGAGCGTCGGGTGAGATCGCGAACGAGCACCCTCGCGATGTCGGCGACGTCCTCGGCCCGCTTGCGCAGCGGGGGCAGTTGCAGCCGCGCCGGGAAGCAGTCGCGCAGCCGCGTCATGGCGTCCTCGCCGTTGGTCAGCCGGGCGGTAGCAATGACCTGGATCGGGTGCCCGTCGGCTCGTTCGACCAGGCCGACCGCGCGGAGCGAACTCGACGGGCAACTCGTCGATCTGCCGCAGCACCAGTGTGCCCGGGATGGCGAGAGCCGCCCGAAGCCGCTCGAACCACGCAAGCGGGTCGTCGATGCATTGCCCCGTCTCGAGCACAGTCACGGTGCCGGGCACGCCCGTGCGGTCGTGGAGGTGGCGGGCCAGAAAGGCCTTGCCCGTGCCCGGCTCCCCGGTGATCAGGATCGGTCCCTGGGACCGTGCCACGGCCGTGAGTTCGCGGCGGACGCGCTCGGCCGCGGCACTGCGCCCGGACACCGGGCCCTCGCCGGTCGTGCCGCTCGTGACGGGGCGCCGCGCGCCGACGGCGGTCAGGGGGGCCGGACCCGGCCGCATCTCGATGAGATGCCGGCCTCCTGGTCGTCCTCCCGGACGGTGGTGCACCGGGCCTGCACGACGACGCTGCCGGACAGCCGCAGCTCGCCGCAGTACTCGTCACGGTCGGCGAGCTTGCGCGACGCCCAGTCCCAGAGGAACGGCTGGTCCACCGGGCTCACCAGCGGCCCGGCAAGGGTGCTGCTGATGAGCAGGTCACGGTTCAGGCAGACCACCGCTGCTGTGGAGCGGCGCGTGATCTGCAGGAAACGGTCCAGCAACCGCCGCTCCAGCCGGGTGACGTCGTCGCCGAGGTCGGTCTCGATCCGCGCCGCGGCGTCCTCGACGAGGGGCAGCATCAGGACGCTGTCGTCCTCGGTCCGGCAGGCCAGGGCGAGCACCCCCTTGAGTACGCCGGTCACCGGATGCCTGACCGGCACCGCCCGTGCGCTGAACCCCTGGAGGTTGACCCGGTAGTGCTCGGGACCGACCACCACGAACGGGCGCCGCTCCTCCACGGCGCACCCGATCGCGTTGGTCCCGATGGTCTCCTCGGCCAGCCTGCAGCCGGGGACGATGTGCAGGCAGTCGCACCAGTCGCGCACGTCCGCCCGGCAGGCCCTGAGGGCGACGACCCGCGCTTCCGCGTCGGCCAGGATGATCACCAGCGGCTGCCCTTCGAGCCGCCGCCCGAGCCTCTCGATCACGGGCTCGGCCGACCTCAGGAGGCGAACCGGGCGATCGATGCCGGGGCCACCCGGGATCTCGACTCCGACGCGCTCCACCCCGCTGCGCACCGACCGCTCCCAGGACCGCGCGATCTCGGGTCGGGGCAGGCCAGGGTCGGGCGGTTCGCGCAGGTCTGGACCGGGTTGGAAGGCAAGGGTCACGATCGGTCACCTCGATGTGAGGGGTGCGCGCCGGCATTGCCGCAAGCCGGGCGCTGCCCTCTCGCCCGCGCCCTCTCTCGCTGCTAGACCGTATGAGGGGCCGGCGCCTCGCTCGTAAGTTGGCGCGGGTCACCGTCACGGCGGGTGGCGGTGCCGCATTTACGGGAGGCGCCGGTGCTGGCAGAGCGTACGTGCGTGGGCCTGGATGTTCACGCCCGATCAGTCGTGGGATGCATGATCGACAACGAGGCCGGGGAGATCGCCACGTTGCGATTGTCGCCGCGGACCGAGGCGATCGTGGACTGGGTCCGGTCGCTGCCGGAACCGGCCGCGGTGGCCTATGAGGCGGGTCCGACGGGGTTCGGGCTGGCCCGGGCGCTGCTCGCGGTGGGGGTGCGGTGTGAGGTGGTGGCGCCGGCGAAGCTGGAACGCCCGCCCGGGGACCGGGTCAAGACCGACCGCCGCGACGCGGAGCGGCTGGCCCGGTTGTTGCGGATCGGGGAGCTGCCCTCGGTGCGGGTGCCGACCGAGGCCGAAGAGGCCGCGCGGGACCTGGTCCGGGCCCGTGAGGACGCCCGCGGGGATCTGATGCGGGCCCGGCACCGGTTGTCGAAACTGCTGCTGCGTCACGGCCTGGTCTGGGAGCAGTCGGCCTGGACCGGCGCGCACGAGGCGTGGCTTCGGTCGCAGCGGTTCGACCGGGTCGGGGTGCAGCTGGCCTTCGACGAGGCCTTCGACGCGGTGCTGTCGGTGCACGCCCGCCGGGACCGGCTCGACGCCGCGATCACCGAGATGGCCGCCACCAGCTCGTTCGCCCCGATCGTGGACCGGCTCTGTTGCCTGCGTGGGATCGGGGTGTTGACCGGGTTCGGGCTGGCCGTGGAGATCGGGGACTGGCACCGGTTCACCGGATCGACGATCGGGTCCTACCTCGGCTTGGTGCCCTCGGAATCCTCCAGCGGAGCCCGGCGCGCCCAGGGCTCGATCACCAAGACCGGCAACAGCCACGCCCGACGGCTGCTGGTCGAAGCGGCCTGGCACCACCGCAAGCCCTACCGGCCCAGCCGCGACCTGCTGCGCCGCCGCGCCGGCCAGTCGGCCGCGGTCCGTGACCGGGCCGAGCGCGGCAACCGACGGCTGCACCGGCGCTGGACACGCCTGGACGCCCGCGGGAAGCGCTCCACGATCAGCGCCGTCGCCGTCGCCCGCGAGCTCGCCGGCTGGACCTGGAGCCTCGCCGTCATGGACAGCGCGGTCATGGACAGCGCCGTCATGGACTGAACCACCCTGACCCCGCCGGCGAGGGCTGTGTCGACAGGCGAGTGCGAGGAGCGACCCGCGGCACAGCTATGAGCAGCTGGGCTCGATGACCGCAACTGATCATCGGGTGCGGCGACGCTCGACCCTAGAGACGCGGAACGCTCCCGACGAACATCCGGTCATGCGGTAACCAACCCGCGCATATCAGCCTGACCGCGCGTCGACCACGACAGCCTCTCCGCCACCGCTCTCGCCGGCCTTCCCACCGCCCTGACCAGCCCGAACCGCAACAGTCAGGGCCGATCCCGCATGGGCACTTGACAGCAGGTGCCCCCATATCAGCTAGCTGCATGCTTGCATGTCAGTGATGGGATGAACAGCAATGTGGAGGACGGGTAGAACGCCTGTCAAGGCCTGTTCTCCACACCGGAACGAACGCCGCCCGCCGACGTCGCAGCGTCGTCGGCGACCCTTGACAGCGGCCCGAGCACCGCCCATATGATGCGCATGATCAGCAGCTATAGGAGCTCCACTGACGGCAGCACGAGGCGAGGGACCGCACGATGACGACAACGCAGGCGACCGTCGCCGAGGTCCGTAGC
Source organism: Pseudonocardia oceani (assembly GCF_019263585.2). Lineage (GTDB taxonomy): Bacteria > Actinomycetota > Actinomycetes > Mycobacteriales > Pseudonocardiaceae > Pseudonocardia > Pseudonocardia oceani. The sequence goes on along the minus strand of NZ_JADQDF010000001.1, from coordinate 4,684,133 downwards.
GAGGTGCGCCGGTTCCTCGCCGACGAACTCGCCGCGGGGTCGTTCCGGCCGTCCTGCGACGCCTGGATCCAGGGTCACTCCGCGGAGTTCAGCCGCAGGCTCGGCCAACGGGGCTGGCTCGGGATGACCTGGCCGCGGCGCTACGGCGGCGGCGGGCGTTCGGCGCTCGAGCGGTTCACGGTGATCGAGGAGCTGCTCGCCGCGGGCGCGCCGGTGGCCGCGCACTGGATCGCGGACCGTCAGACCGGGCCGCTGCTGCTGCGCTCGGGCACCGAGCAGCAGAAACAGCGGTTCCTGCCCCTCATCGCGCAGGGACGGTTGTTCATCGCCGCCGGTATGAGCGAGCCGGACAGCGGTTCGGATCTCGCGTCGGTCCGGACCCGCGCCGTCCCGACCGCGACGGGCTGGCGGGTCAACGGGCGCAAGGTCTGGACCAGCCACGCGCATCGGAGCCATTTCCTGCTCGCGCTCGTCCGCACCGAGGCGCGGGACGACGACCGGCATGCCGGGCTCAGCCAGCTGCTGATCGGGCTCGACTCCCCCGGCGTGACGGTGCGGACGATCGGGGCGATGACCGGCGAGTCCCACTTCACCGAGGTCACCCTCGACGACGTCGACGTGCCGGCCGAGCAGGTGGTCGGCCGGGCCGGGGACGGATGGCGCGGGGTGGTGTCGGAGCTGGCGCACGAGCGCAGCGGCCCCGAGCGCTACCTCAGCACGTTCCCACTGCTGACCGAGCTGGTGTCCGGCGGCGCGACCGACGGCGAGACCTCACTGGCCGATGTCGGCTCGGCGACCGCGCGGCTCTGGGCTCTTCGCTCGTTGTCACTGCAGGTGCAGGACCTCCTTGAACGGGGCCAGCCGACGGACACCGCGGCAGCGCTGGTGAAGGACCTCGGCACACGCCTGGAAGGCGACATCATCGACATCACGCGACGAGCGGCCCACCGCAGGCCGGGCCGGACTGGTGGCGCCGCGCTGTCCGAGCTGCTGGGCGCGGCTCAGCTCGCCGCGCCGTCGTTCACCCTGCGCGGCGGGACCAACGAGATCCTGCGCGGGCTGATCGCGCGCGGACTGGAGGCCTGAGGATGTCCGCAACCGCCGAATTGTCCGGAACCTCTGGCGGTGAGGAGCGCGAGCTGCTCCGAACGACCATGGCGGCGCTGCTGACCCGGCACACCGCCCACGCCCCGGAGGAGCGGGCGGGATCGACCGCGGACCTGTGGGCGCTGCTGGAGGAGTCGGGGATGACCCTCGTCTCCGTTCCGGAGTCCGCGGGCGGATCCGGGGGCGAACTGGGCGATTTCGCTGCGCTCGCGCAGACCTGCGGCTACCACGCTGCCTCGGTCCCGCTGGTGGAGACCACGATGCTCGCCGGGTGGGCATTGGCGGCGGCCGGGCTCACGGTGCCGGTCGGTCCGCTGACCGTCGCGCCGCCCACCGCGACCGCAACCGCCGCGCTGGTGCCCGACGGGACCGGCCTGCGCGTCCACGGCCAGCTGTGCGCGGTCCCCTGGGCCAGGGCTACCCGGCATGTCGTGCTCCTCATTGCCCTACCAGGAGAGCCGAACGGGGTCGTGCTCGCAGTGATCGACCCGCGCGACTGCGTCGTCGAGCACGGCGCGAACCTTGCCGGTGAACCACGCGACACCCTCGTGCTACCCGCCGGCGGAGTCGCCTGCGCGCGGCTGCCCGCCGGCGGTCCGGACCCGTTCGCGCTCACGCTGCGGGGGGCGCTGGGCCGGGCGCTGCTCATTGTCGGTTCGCTGCGGCGAGTGCTCGACCTCACCGTCCGCCACGCGCGGGAGCGCGAGCAGTTCGGCCGGCCGATCAACCGGTTCCAGGCCGTCCAGCAGCAGATCGCCGCGCTCGCGGGCGCCGTCGAGCAGGCGGCGGCCATGGCCGGGCTGGCCGTGGCGGTCCTCGACAGAGGCGACGCCGGCAGCGAGGCCGTGATGGCGGCGAAGATCTGTGCGGCGCAGGCCGCCTCGGTCGCGATCACCGTCGGGCACCAGGTGCACGGTGCGATCGGCTTCACCACCGAACACGAGCTGCACCTGCACACGCGCAGGCTGATGTCGTGGCGGGACGAGTACGGCGACGAGTCCGAGTGGTCCGCGGAGCTGGGCGCGCGGGTCGCGAACGCCGGCCCGGGCGGGCTGTGGAACCTGCTGACCACTCCGCCCCCCGCAGAGGCCCGCCGGTGACAAGTACGCCGATGCTGTCGGGGTGCCTGACCGGGGTGCGGGTGCTCGACCTGAGCTCCTTCCTGCCCGGCCCCTTCTGTACCCAGATCCTGGCCGACCTCGGCGCCACGGTCATCAAGGTCGAGGGACCGCGAGGAGATGCCGCGCGGCAACTGCCCGGCGCCCTCCACGAGGCAGCGAACCGCAACAAGCGCAGCGTCGTGCTCGATCTGAAGACCGACGAGGGGCAGGTGCTGGGTCGCGCCCTCGCCGCTGGGGCCGACGTGTTGGTCGAAGGGTTCCGCCCCGGGGTGGTCGACCGGCTCGGCATGTCCTACCCCGCGTTGCGCGCGGTCAACCCGTCGATCGTCTACTGCTCGGTGTCCGGGTTCGGGCAGACCGGCCCGCTGCGGGCGGCACCCGGTCATGACGTCACCTACCTCGCGGCCAGCGGCATGCTGTCCGTCGCGGGCGGTTGGGACGACCCGCCACCGCACCGGCCCGGGGTGCCGGTCAGCGACCTGGCGGCATCCACCTACGCGGCCATCGCCATCCTCGCCGCGCTGCACCAGCGCCGGGACACCGGCGGCGGGGCCCACTTGGACCTGGCGATCACCGACGCGGCCCTCTCCTTCGCCAGCACCAGGGCCGACCGGTGCCTGGACGATCGCGCCACGGCGACCCAGCACCTGCACCCGTCGAACGACCTGTTCGAGGCCGCGGACGGGGTACGGATCGCGATCGGCGCCGTCGAGGAACACTTCTGGCAGCGGCTCGCCGCCCTGCTCGCCGAGGAGGTCCCGGCGCTCGGCGATCCCCGTTTCGGGTCGGCGGACGGGCGGCGCACGCACGGCGACGACCTCGTCGCGCTGCTGCGGCGCGCGGTGCGCACTCGACCCGCCGCAGACTGGCTCGCCGCGTTCGCGGCGGCCGACGTGCCCGCGCACCAGGTGCTGTCCGTCGGTGAGGCGCGCCGCTCCGCACACGTGCAGGCACGCGGCATCGTCGCGGACAGCGACCGAGGGCGGCACGTCGTGTTCCCCGTGCTGCGCGACGGCACCGTGCGCAGCACGGCGCCCGAACTGGGCGCACACACCGAGCAGGTGCTGGCCGACCTGGTGGCCGGGAGGGAACCGTGGGGACCGTGACGACGCACCATGCAGGTCCCCTCGCCGGGATCAGGGTCGTGGACCTCACATCCACGTTCATGGGTCCGTACTGCACCCTGCTGCTCGCCCAGATGGGCGCCGAGGTGATCAAGGTCGAGCCACCGACCGGGGACGTGGTCCGCTACATCGGCGACGACCGCGGCGTGGGCATGGGCCCGGTGTTCCTCAACGCCAACCGGGGAAAGCGCAGCGTCGCGCTGGACCTCAAGACCCCCGCGGGCCGCGGGGTGCTGCAGCGGCTCGTGACCACCGCCGACGTCTTCGTGCACAACGTCCGGCCCGAGGCGGCGCGCCGGCTGGGCATCGGCTACGCCGAGGTCGCCGCGGTGAACGCGGCCACGGTCTACTGCGCGCTGCGCGGCTACGGCCGTGAGGGCCCGTACCGGGACCGGGCTGCCTACGACGACGTGATCCAGGCGAGCTGCGGGCTGGCCTCGGTCCAGGGCGCCGCCGACGAACCCGCCTACGTGCGCACGCCGGTGGCCGACAAGGCGGTCGGGCTGCTGGCACTGAGCGCGATCAACGCCGCGCTCTTCGCGAGGGAACGCACCGGCCGTGGTCAGGAGATTGAGGTGCCGATGCTCGAGTCGATGGTGACCTTCACGCTTCTGGACCAGCAGGGCGGATACGTCTTCGATCCGCCGCGCGGCGCCGCCGGTTACGCCCGCACGGCCTCGCCCTTCCGCAAGCCCTACCGCACGGCCGACGGTTACCTCAGCGTCATGGTCTACACCGACACCCAGTGGCGAACGTTCTTCGCGCTGGTCGGGCGCCCCGACATGGCCGCCGACCCCCGGTACCGCACGATCACCGAGCGCACCCAGCACATCGACGAGCTCTACCAGCTCGTCGAGAAGGAGCTGCTGGCCCGGCCGAGTGCCGAGTGGCTCGCGGCGCTGAGCAGGGCGGAGATCCCGGCCGCGCCGATCCACTCGGTACCCGATCTCTTCACCGACGACCACCTCGTCGCCGCCGGACTGTTCGAGCGGGTCGAGCACCCCAGCGAGGGGCCCCTGCGGCTGGCCCGGTTCCCTGTCTCGTTCGGCGGGTCCCATCCCGACCGGCCGCGCCCCGCCCCGCGGCTGGGTGAGCACGGTGCCGAGGTGCTCGCCGAGCTCGGGTACGGCCCGGAGGATATCGACGGACTCGTCGCGGCGGGCGCCGTCATCGAGGAGGAGACGTGAAAGAGGTCCATGGTGAGGTCGACGGGCGCGGTGAGGTCGACGGGCGCCGTCAGGTCGAGGTGCTTTGCGAGGTCAGTGCCGGCGTCGCCGTCGTCACCCTCGCCGCGCCGCAGCGCCGCAATGCGCTGACGGTGGAGATGGCCACCGAGCTGGAGGCCGTTTTCGACGAGATCGATGCCAGGCAGGACGTCGGCGCGGTGGTGCTGCGTGGTTCGGGCGGCTCGTTCTGCGCCGGGGCGGACCTCGGGGTGCTGTCCGGCGCCGCCCAGGACCCGTTGGACGACGACGCGCAGCGACACATCGACGCCCTCTACGGATCGTTCCTGCGCGTCGGCCGTTGCCGGGCGGCGTCGATCGCCGCGGTGCGCGGGCCCGCCGTCGGCGCAGGCCTCAACCTGGTGTTGGCCACCGACCTGCGCATCGTCGCGCGAGACGCCCGGCTGATCTCAGGTTTCGGACGCATCGGCGTGCACCCCGGCGGCGGGCACTTCACGCTGCTGAGCCGGGCCGCCGGAAGGGACGCCGCCGCGGGGGTCGGGCTGTTCGGACAGGAGATCGACGGCGAGCGGGCCGCCGCCCTCGGCCTGGCATGGCAGGCTGTCGACGACACCGACGTCGAGGCGACGGCACTCCGGACCGCCGCCCGGCTCGGCGCGGACCCGGCGCTGTCCCGGCGGATGACGGCATCCTTCCGCCGCGAGGCCGGCCCGCCCGCGACGTCGTGGGACGTGGGACTGGAGGTCGAGCGCGGGCCACAGATGTGGTCGTTCCGCAGGCGGGCGAGTACCCCCACCACCTGAGGACAGCCACCGAGGCGAGAGCGACCCAAGGAGGCGTAATGATCCGACCTGTGGACTGCGACGTGCACCACGCCGTCCCGGATCTCTCGGCGCTGTTCCCGTTCCTGGCCGACCGCTGGGTGGACTACTGCGTGGAGAGCGGCGTCGACGGTTTCGATCCCGCGTTCTATCCAGTGGGTATACCGCTGTCGGCCCGGCCAGAGGCCCGGGGCGGCAGTGGCCCGCCCGGATCCGACCCGGACACGGTGCGCGCCCATGTACTCGACGGGCCCGGTGCTGGTCACGCGATCCTGAACTGTCTCTACGCGGTGCAGGCGCTGCACAACGCCGACTGGTCGACCGCACTGGCCGGTGCGCTCAACGACTGGCAGGCAGCGTGCTGGCTGGCCGCCGACCGGCGCTTCCGGGCCTCGGTCGTGGTGTCCCCACACGATCCGCACGCGGCAGCCGACGAGGTCGAGCGGTGCGCCGCAACCTCCGGGTTCGTCCAGGTCCTGCTCCTCGGCTCGTCCCAGGCGCCGCTCGGTCAGCGGTTGCACTGGCCCATCTACGCCGCCGCCGAGGCGGCCGGGCTGCCGGTGGCGATCCACCCCGGGGTCGCCGGGGCCAACCCGCTCTCACCGGTGGGCTGGTCGTCGCACTACGTCGAGGACTACGCGGGCGCGGCACTGACCCTGCAGTCGCAGCTGACGAGCGTCGTGTGCGAGGGCGTCCTCGCCGCGCACCCTGGGCTGCGGGTGGTGCTGCTCGAGAGCGGCGTCACCTGGCTGCCGTCGCTCATATGGCGGCTCGACAAGAACTGGAAAGCGCTTCGCCGGGGAGGTGCCGTGGGTGGACCGGGCGCCCTCGCGGATCATCCGGGAGCATGGGCTGCTCACCGTCGCCCCCTTCGACGCCCCACCGGAGGCCACCCTGGAGTGGACGGAGCGGTTCCTGGCCCAGATGGGCGGCGCCGGGATGCTCCTGCACGCCAGCGACTACCCGCAATGGCACCACGGCGATGGACCTGCCGCCCTGTTGGGGCAGCTGTCCCCCGCCGAGCGCACGCAGGTGCTGAGCGGTAACGCGACCGATCTCTACGGGCTCGACGAGGAGGCACCGTGCGCACCCACGGCCTGATCGACTGCGACGTCCACAACGCGGTGCCGTCCGACGCCGCGCTGCTGCCCTACCTGCCGGCGCGCTGGCGCCGGCACCTCGAGCTGGTGGGGTCGCGGACCTACTCGCCGTTCGCGAAAGGCTACGCCTACCCGAAGGCCGCGAGGTTCGCGAGCAGGCACGACGCCTGGCCGCCCTCGGGCGGACCACCGGGTCGGACCTGGAGTTCATGCGCGCGCAGCTGCTGGATGCATACGGCGTCGACGTCGCAGTGCTCAACTGCCTGTACCGGGCCTCCGAGCAGCGCTACGACGCCTACGGCGCGGCGCTGGCCGCCGCGGTGAATGATTGGCAGGTCGAGCACTGGCTGGAGCGCGACCCACGAGACGGCCGCGCGGGCCGGGCTGCCGGTGGGGATCCATGCAGCGTCCACCACCCCGGGGCCGATCACGGCGGCGGGCTGGCCGTCGTACTACATCGAGGACCACACCTCGCTGTCCGTCGCTTTCCAGGCGCAGATCATCAGCCTGATCTTCGAGGGCGTCCTCGACCGCTTCCCAGCCTTGCAGATCGTGCTGATGGAGGGCGGGTTCGCCTGGGTGCCGGCGCTCATGCACCGCCTCGACGCGCTGCACCACCGGTTGCGCGAAGAGGTCCCCGATCTGCAGCACCCGCCCTCGCACTACCTGCGGCACCGGATCCGCATCACCACCCAGCCGATGGAGGAGCCTGAGCGACCGGGCGACCTCGTCCCGCTCATTCGCGACATCGGGGCCGACGTGCTCATGTTCTCCACCGACTATCCGCACTGCGACTTCGACGACCCGCACCGTGCGTTCCGCGCCCGGGTTCCGGCGGACCTGCACCGGCGGATCATGCACGACAACGCCAGCGCCCAGTACCGGTTCGGGCCGTGAGCGAACCATCGGCACAGCGCGGACGGCGAGTCGCGGTCGCGACGGTCGGTGAGATCCCAGTGGGCGGCCGGAAGATCGTCGAGGTCGATGAAGCGCTCGATCGGGGTGTTCCACCTCGACGACGGCTACGTCGCCCTTCGCAACACCTGCCCGCACCAGGGCGCACCGCTGTGCGAGGGGACGCTCTCCGGTGCGGTCGACTCCCCTGCACCGGGCCAGTACTCCTACGAGCGACGCGGTGAGATCCTGCGCTGCCCGTGGCACCAGTGGGAGTTCGAGGTGCGCACCGGCCGCTCATGGGTCGACCCGGACCGCACGCGAGTGCGCAGCTACCCCGTGACTACGGACGGCGAGAGGATCGTGATCCACCTCTGACCCAGGGCCCGGAACGTCCAGGGGTGGGTCTGAGTCACCGCTGTCGGCCGCGCAGAGCGGGCGACATGGCGCCCGACCTGCTGCAGCGATGCAGAGAAGACGGGCCTGCGGCGGGGGTCGCCGCTACCCTTTTGCCGTGAGCACTTCACATCCGAGCACCGTTCCACCTGCGCTGCTGTCGCTGCGCGGGTCGTCCCGGCTCAGCTCGGTGGTGCACGACCAGATCAAGGAGCGGCTGCTCGAGGGCCGGTACAGCGGGGGCGAGCGGCTGTCCGTCGAGGCGCTCCGCAAGGAGTGGGGCATCAGCAAGCAGCCGGTGATGGAGGCGCTGCGACGGCTGTCAGGCGATGGCCTCGTCGACATCATCCCGCAAGTCGGCTGCCAGGTGACGACCTACAGCCCGCGCGAGGTCGAGGACTTCTTCGTGATGTTCGGCGGCTTCGAGGGCACCATCTCGGGCATCGCCGCGCTGCGCCGCACCGACGCCCAGCTCGCTGAGCTGGACCGGTCGTCCGAGAAGATCGGCCGGCTGTGCGAAGCGATCGACCCGGTGGAGCGCTCGCACGGCTACCGGGTGCTCAACCGACGCTTCCACACCACCATCCACGCGATGGCGCACTCGCGCGTGATGGCCGAGACCAGTGCCCGGATGTGGGACCTGAGCGACTTCCTGATCAACACCACCGGCCGCCAGCAGCCGCTCAGCAGCGCGCTCGAGCAGCGGCACGACGACCACGAGCGCATCCGCGCCGCGCTGCACGCCGGCGACCAGCAGGCCGCGCGCCGCGAGATGGAGCAGCACATCGTCGAGATCGTCGGTTCGGTGATCCATTTCGAGCAGCAGAGGTCCGAATCCTGACTCCAGGGGGCACGGCCCCAAGGGGTGGCAGCGAGCCCGCGCACCCCCACGATCGTCGTGGTCGGGGGCAGCGGCCGGCACACCATCAGGTGAAGCGACTACTCACTGACCGCGACTGAGCCAAAGCGCACGGGTGGCTGCGCCGGAGCGCCGGCCCCGGTCGGCACTGATCCGCGGTACCCGCACCCGTGGCCCCCGCGGATCCCAAGACTCCACTCGCCGGTGTGGCGCCGCCGCAGCACGGCGGCAACCCCTCAGCGTGCCTCGGTGAGGAACTCGAGCACCATCGAGTTGAACGTGTCGGCCTGCTCCCACTACGGCCAGTGGCCCGCGTCCTTGATGACCTCGAAACGGGCTGCGGGCATCCGCTCGGCCATCGCCAGCCCGGCGGCGGCCGGACCGGACGGGTCGTCGCTGGTCCAGATCACGAGCACCGGACCGGTGACTGCCGCGAGCTCGGCGTCGGTGAGAAGGTTGCGCCTGCGGATCTCGGGGTCCTGCAGGCACAGCAGGGCGCGCATCGAGGTGGCGAACCCGGGCTGGGCATAGATCGCGCGGCGGATGTCGACGAGCTCGTCAGTGACCGACGCGGGGTCGGCCATCAACCACTCCAGCTTGGTCCGGATCCGCTCCGGACTCGGGTCGTCCGCGGCGGTCTGGCTCAGGGTGCGGATGCGCTCCATCACCTCGGGGGTCGCCATCGTGCCGCCGGGCGTGTTCAACACGACCCGGCCCGTCCGCTCGGGGAACTCGGCGGCGAACTTCGCCGCGACCCAACCCCCCAGGGACTCGCCCGAGAGGTGCGCCCGTTCGACGCCGAGGGCGTCGAGAAGCCCCCGCAGGTGTGCGACGTAGTCGGGCAGCTCCAGGTCGGCGTCGGCCAAGGTGGTCCAGCCGTGACCCGGGTAGTCGTAGGCGATCACGCGAAAGTGCTGGGCGAACGCCGCGATGTTGCGGGCGTAGGCCTCCAGGTGCCCGCTGGTTCCGGCCATGAGCACCAGCGGCTCGCCCCGACCGGCCTCCAACACGCGGGTGCGCCAGTCCCCCACCACGACGTTGCGCACCGAGTACTCGGTCCCGGACATGTCCAGCCAGATACTCATTTCGTCTCCATTCGCGCAGTCGTGATGCCGAAACCGGCAATCCACTCGGGGATCGCCTCGTAGAAGGTGGACTCGACGGTGTAGGCCCTGCGCCGCGAGTGCGGCGTACGCGGCGATCCAGGTGCGCACCTCATGCGAGGAGTGTCCGGCCTGCTCGACGCACCACTCGTTGGTCCACGCGTCGACCCGCTCGAGCTCGCCGGAGCTGATGATGTGCAGGAACTCGGCGTCCCAGTCAGGGTTGAGCGGCCGCAGGCCGGACGTGCCCTCGACGAAGGCGCCGGCGGCTGCGATCACGCGGGACTCGCGGGCCGACCGGGCCTCCGGGTGGGGTTGCGCCCGGCGATGAGCCCGGCCGCGACCTCGGGCGGTGCCCCGTCCAGCCGCGGGACGGGAGGGTCGTGGGACAGCCCGCCCGAGCCGACGAGCAGGACCTGCGGTCCCACGTCGCGGCGGCCCGGCCGATCGCGTCGCCCAGCAGTCGGGCGCGGCTCGCCGGACCGAGCGGCTCGGCGACGCAGTTGACGAACACCGGCACCACCGGGACGGTGTCGATTGCACCGAAGAGCAGTTGCAGCGGCTGGCAGAAGCCGTGGTCGACGTGCATCCGCTCGGAGACGGCGACGTCCAGCCCGGCGCCGAGGACGGCACGGGCCAGCTCACGAGCGGCCTCACGATCCACCAGGAGCGGACCGGCTGGCAGCCCGTAGTCCCCCACCGAGGTGGCGGCAGCGCCGATGCAGAACGGCGGCATCATGTCGTAGAAGAAGCCGTTGTAGTGATCCGGCCCGAAGATGATCACCAGCTCCGGGTCGAGCGATCCGACGAACGCCCGAGCCGAGTCCAGGGCATCGCCGACCCGGTCCAGCACGTCCTGCGCAGGCTTCGCACGATCCATCAACGGGGAGTGCGACGCGGTCACCACAGCAAGGGACATGTCTCGTCCTTCTCTCCGTCAGGCCTGGGCCGGGTCGCCGGACCCACCGGGGCCCGTCCGCGCCGCGGCAGTACTTGGCCACGTCCGCGCCGATCGGACCGCCGAAGTCGGCCGCCGACGGCATCATCAGCAGGCCGCCCGCACCCAGGGTCTGCAGCACCTCCACCAGCTTCGGGTACTGCTGGGCCAGCAGCACCCGCAGCGTCTGCAGCGAGCCGAACCGTGGGCGGACCGCGCCCGACTCGTGCGTACGGTCACGAGACTCTCCTGGCCTACTAGAATGCCAGTTTGGCACATAAAGAGTAGATGTCGACATTCGCGTGGCACCCGTTTACCGGGCGCTGTCCAGCAGATGGAACCGGCGACGGAAGTACACGGCCGGCAATTCCTCGCCGACGCGGGTGTTCTCCACCCTGCCGAGCAGGATGGTGTGGTCGCCGCCGGGATGGCGGGCGTACGTGGTGCAGTCGAGGGTGACGCAGGCGCGCGGCAGCACCGGCAGACCGCGCTCATCGGCGACGAAGCCCGCGTCGGCGAATTTGTCGGCGCCGCGGGTGGCGAACCGGAGGGCGAGTTCGGCGTGCTCCGGATGGATGACGTGCACGATCCAGCGCTGGGCGCGGCCGAAGACGGGGTGGCACTCCGCACCACCGGCCAGGCAGACCAGCACCAGCGGCGGGTCCATCGACACCGAGCAGAACGAGGTGGCCGTGAACCCCCACCAGCGGCCGTCCTCGTCGGTGGTGGTGACGATGGTGACCCCGCTGGGGAAGGAGGCCATCGCGTCGCGGAACAGCTGGGCCTGGTCGGAGGCCTGCGCCTGATCAGTCACGACGCCGACTCCGCGGGGAGATGCACGTCGGCGGTCACGACACCTCGCTCCCGCCCGCGGGGGGCTGGAGGGCCCCGCCGAGCTGGTGGTCCATCCGGATGCGTTTGGCGGTCAGGTAGGAGATGTTGTCCGGGTTCGGCGTGATCACGATGGACTCGCGGGTGGCGACGCGCACCCCGTGCCCGGCCAGGCCGCGGTACTTGGCCGGGTTGTTGGTCATCAGCCGGATCTCCCGAACGCCGAGGTCCCGCAGGATCTGGGCCCCGATGCCGTACTCGCGGCTGTCCACGGGCAGTCCCTGGGCGAGGTTTGCGTCGACGGTGTCCAGGCCCGCGTCCTGCAGGTTGTAGGCGCGCAGCTTGTGAGACAGCCCGATCCCGCGGCCCTCGTGCCCGCGCAGGTACACGACCACGCCGCGGCCGGCCTCGCCGATCCTCGTCATGGCCACCGCGAGCTGTTCGCCGCAATCGCAGCGCCGGGAGGCGAACACATCACCGGTCAGGCATTCGGAGTGCACCCTGACCAGGACCGGAGCGGACTCCGCACTGCCCGGTTCGGCACCGGCCTGGTTCACCTCGCCGAGCACGAGCGCGACGTGCTCGCAGTCGTCGGCCGGCGATCGGTAGGTGATGGCGGTGAACGGACCGTGCTCGCTCGGCACCCGCCCCGAGGCGTCGCGGCGGACCAGGGACTCGGTCCGGCGGCGGTAGCGGACGATGTCGGCCACCGCGATCGTGACCAGCCCGTGCTCGGCGGCAAACCGCGCCAACTGGGGACGTCGGGCCATGGTCCCGTCGTCGTTGGTGACCTCCGCGAGCACCCCGGCCGGATCGAGCCCGGCCAGCCGGCAGAGGTCCACGGCGCTCTCGGTGTGCCCCGCGCGGCGCAGCACCCCACCCTCACGGGCGATCAGCGGGAAGACGTGCCCGGGCCGGGTCAGGTCCTCGGGCTGCGTGCGGTCCCCGGCCAGCGCCTGCACGGTCGCTGCCCGGTCGGCGGCCGAGACACCGGTGCTGGTGCCCACCCTCAAGTCGACCGACACCGTGAACGCGGTGCCGCGAGGATCGTCGCTGTTGGTCACCATGAGCGGCAGCCGCAACTGTTCGGCGCGCTTCTCGGTGATCCCCACGCACAACAGCCCGCTGGTGTGCCGGATCATGAAGGCCATCGCCTCGGGCGTGGCCAGCTCAGCCGCCATGATGAGGTCGCCCTCGTTCTCCCGGTCCTCGTCGTCGACGACCAGGATCATCCGGCCGCGCCGCAGCTCCGCCAGAGCTGCCTCGACCGCCTGTGCCGACCGGTCGGGGCCGGTGGCGAGACCCTCGTCATATCTCATCGTTCGATGGTAGGAGCCGGTGTGAGCCGCAAGTGTCCGAGTTCCGGACACCTATCGCCCGCTCAGAAGACCGTGTCCCCAGATCGATCCCGGCAGCCTGCAACTCGCGGTACAGGGTCGAGCGCGAGATGCCGAGCAGGGCGGCCGCATACTTCTCGTCGCCCGCGATCTCGGCGAGGGCGTCGAGAATGGCGTGCACCTCGGCCCGTTCGAACCGGAACAGGGTGAGCGCCGGCCCGGCGCACCTGCGCCATCCCTGGCGTCGTACCCTTCGGCGCAGCGGCGGGCCTTCGCAGGAGGACCGATCGGAGCTCGCGCACCTTGCCGGATCACGACATCCGCATCAGCAGCTGCACGACCTCGGCGCAACCCCCCGCACCCCGGCAGCAGCCGGACCTGCTCGGTCTCGAGATCGGGCAGCACGGTCTCCTCCGGAGGCGCTGCAGGTGACCGTCGTACTGCAGCGCCAACCGCGGGTCACGGCAGCACCGAGGATGGCCGTCACCGTCTCGGCAGACATGAACCGTGCGAGCAGCGCGTGTTCGCGAGTGCTGCTCGAAAGCCGGCCCTCCTGACCTGCGCGTAGCTCCGGGCTCAGACTTCGGTGGCGAGCAGTTCACCGAGGTTGCGATCGATCTGCGGCATGTAGGTCGGTGCGACCCCGAAGAGGCCGAGGTGGCCCAGCACGTCCTCGATGACGCGCAGTTCGCTGCCCGCGATCTGCTCCTGCTCGGCTCTGCAGTCGCGCACCGGAAAGAACATGTCCTCGTCGATCGGCATCACGAACGTCCTGGCGGTGATTCGGCGCAGTGCGGCAGGCAGGTCGCCGCCGGTGTGACGGCTGACGTCGCCGTGCTGCCACTTCCAGGCCATGGAGAGCAGGTCGTTGGGGTCCATCACGGTGAAGTACGGCTCGAGGAATCCCTGCAGGAATGCCTCCTTCGAGTCGAAGTCGAGCGCCCGCCACACCTCCTGCTTCCAGAACTCCGTGGAGAAGCCCATGACCGCCCAGATGTGCGCGTGCCGAGTGAGCCCGTCGACGACGTCGGCGTTGGACTCGTACTCGCCGCCCGCCCAGCCGGGATCGGACCGGATCTGCTCGCTGAGCGCCTCCGTGTAGAGGAAATCGTGCGGGGTGTTCTGCGCAGTTCCGGCGATCGGCGCAGCGCGCAGCACCTTGTCGGGGAACCGCACCGCCCACTCGTAGGTCTGCTGCGCGCCCATCGACCCGCCGACGACGAGCTGCAGCAGTTCGATTCCGAAGTGCTCGCGCAGCAGCCGCTCCTGCGCCACGACATCGTCGCCGATGTGCACCTTCGGGAAGTTCGACATCGCCAGCTCGGCGTTCCGACCGTCGGCATTGTGCGGCGCGACCGACAGGCCGTTACCGATCTGGTTGATCGCCACGATGAAGTACCGCTCCGGGTTCAGCGCATGATTCGACCCGACGTAGACGTCGCGCCAGATCTGGTGCGTGCCGGAGTACCACGTGGTGATCAGGATTGCGTTGTCCTTGGCTTCGTTCAGCTCGCCCCAGGTGGTGACCGCCAGCCGACAGTCGGGGATCGAGCCGCCGTCCTCGAGGTCCAGCCGCCCGATGCTGACGATGTCGTAGTCGCCGTGGAACTCGGAGGTGTAGAACGGGTTGTCGATCATGCTGTCGCTTCCTGCCTGCTCGCGTCGAAGGTGAAGCTCAGGTTGGGCATGCACACCCGCGGCTCGCCGAGGATGTCGGCGCCCATGTACTGCGTGTCGGCGGTCTCGAACTGCGTGGGACCCGCGGACAACGAGGTCATCGCGGCCGTCGCCGAGGAGCTGACGTCGTCGTCCGCCCACACGGTCGGCCCGGGCCGGCCGGAGCCGGTCCCGGGCCGGAGCCGCCACGGTCAGGAGATGGTGAAGCCGGCGAAGTCGTTCTCCTTCGACTCGGCGAACTTCTGCCGGTACTGCGGCAGGCCCCCCGGGTAGTTCAGACTCTGCAGCGGCTTGCCTGGGATGTTCGCCCCCATGTACCAGGACTTGGCCTTGGGGAACAGGGTCGGCTCGACCAGCCCGGAGACGTGCTCGCTCCACTGCCTGTCGGCCTCGGGCGTCGACTCGATCCGCTTGCCACCGCCGGAGAGCAGGTGGTGGAGTGTTTCGACGATCATCTCGCCCTGGATCTCGGCGCAGGTCGGGCCGTTGCAGAAACCGGACGGGCTCTGCGGGCCGTAGATGAACAGCAGGTTCGGGAAGTTCGCGGTGGCGATTCCGAGGTGGGCATCCACACCGTTGCTCCACTGGTCGCGCAGCAGGGATCCGTCGGTGCCTCGGAGGTCGAGCTGGGTCAGTCCGCCCGAGACGGAGTCGAAGCCCGTCGCGAGCACGATGATGTCGAACTCGTGCTCGACACCGTCGCGGGTCTTGATGCCCTTCTCGGTGATGGCATCGATCGGGTTCGCGCTGATCTCGATGAGGTGGACGTTGTCCTGGTTGTAGGCCTCGTAGTAGTTCTGTTCCAGCGACGGCCGCTTGACCCCGAACGGGTGCAGCTGCTGGGTCGGCGCGAGCTTCTCGGCCAGTCCGGGGTCGTTGATCCGGGCACGCACCTTGTCCCGCCAGAACGCGTAGGCGTAGTCGTTCGACTCTTGCACGAACAGCGTGTCCTGGTAGGTGGCGAGCCAGAAGCGGAAGCCGCCTTTTCGCCAGAGCTCCTCGTAGCCCGCGTTGCGCTCCTCTTCGGAGATCTCGACGGCGTTCTGCGGGATGAAGTCGTAGTCGAAGCCGGCGAAGGTGTCGCCTCGGGTGTCGAAGCGGTCCGGCAGGCCCCTCTTGATTTCCGCTTGGTCGTCCGGTGCCAGCCGGCGCTGGCCCATCGGCAGCGCCAGGTTCGGTGTCCGCTGGAACACGGTCAGGTCGACCGATTCCCTGGCGGCCTCCTGGATGACTTGCACACCGCTGGCGCCGGTGCCGATCACCGCGACCCGCTTGCCGGTGAAGTCGACGCCGTCCTGCGGCCACAGGGCGGTGTGGTGGCAGATGCCGCGGAACGAGTCGAGGCCCGGCAGCGAAGGAATGTAGGGCTTGGAGGCGAATCCCAGGCAGGGCACGAGGTATTTGCAGCGGGTCGTCGAGCCGTCGGCGGTGCGCACGACCCACTGGTTGCGCTCGGTGTCGAAGTCCGCGCCGGTGACGCGGGTGTCGAAGCGGATGTCCTTGCTGAGGCCGAGCTTGCGATCCAGGTACTGGAAGTACTCCCGGACCTCGCTCCAACCCGGGTACAGCGAGTTGTACTCCCACTCCTTCCACAGATCCTTGTAGGCAAGCTGGTAGATCGGTCCCTCGGTGTCCACCCGGGCACCGGGGTAGCAGTTCCAGTACCAGATGCCGCCCATCTCCTGGCCGGCCTCATAGATCTTCACGGAGTATCCGAGGTCGCGCAGTCGGTCGAGCTGGTAGATGCCGGCGAATCCGGCTCCGATCACGAGAACGTCCAGTTCCTCGACGGCGGTGTCGGCTGTGGTGGTCATGGTGCAGGTGCTCCCTTGCATCGAGGTGGCCGTGAACTCACCGGAACGCGGCGCAATGGTGGGCGGAGGACGGTCCGGAGATGCGTTGAGATGGGTGCATCGGCCGTTCAGGGCGTGCCGGCGTGTGGGACGTCCACGGTCGTCTTGACCAGGCGTCCCAGCCGCGTGCTCGTGCGTTCGGTCTCGTCGAAGTTCGGCGCGACGCACAGGTAGAGGTCGCGGCCGTCATCGCCGCCGAGCATGCAGGCGAAGACGCCCTCGTCGCCGGTGCTGATCTCGTCGAGGATCTCTCCGCCCTCAGCGACCCGCACGCACCGCTGGTAGATGGCGTCGGCTATCCAGATCGCGCCCTCGGCGTCGAGGCAGTTGCCGTCCGGGCCGACGGACGAGGCCGCCACCAGGTCGTTGACGTTGTCGGTGTCAGGCATCGGGCCGAAGTTCGCCCAGTCCCGGCGTGGGCCGAGCGTGCCGTCGTCGTGGATGTCGAAGGCCGAGACCCGGTTGCCGAACGTCTCATCGACGATCATGGTCCTGCCGTCCGGCGTGATGACCGTGCCGTTGGGGAACATCAGGTCCTCGGCGGCGACGGTGACGGTGCCGTCCGGGTCGACGCGGGTGATGTTCGTGGTCCGGAACGGTGCTCCGCCCATCAGGTCGAACCCGAAGTCACCCACGTAGGCGCGTCCCTGGGAGTCGACGACCATGTCGTTGATGTGACCGCCGGTCGTGGCGGACAGGTCGGCGTGCTCGACCAGGTTGCCGTTCTCCAGGCGCATGAGCTTGCGATCGCGCATGGAGACCACGAGCAGCGTGCCGTCCGGCAGCCAGCCGAGCCCGGACGGTTGCTGGGGCACGGTCGCGATGAGCTCGGTCTTGCCGTCCGGGCTGACCGCGACGACCTGGTGGGAGTAGAAGTCTGACATCCACAGCCGGCCGTCGTGCCAGCGCGGCCCTTCCAGGTAGGTGTACCCGTCGACGACGGGGGTGAGTTTTCGGTCGGTCACGGTCGACGCCCTTTCCTCGAAATGGACACGGGTGGAGTCTGCGGAACCGTGACCGTGGGCAATGTCCGAATTCGCTACAGCGCGTTGACACGGTTTGCGGCGGTGTAGCGAAGTCGGACAGTGCCGAGACACTTGCCCTGCTTGACTTCGCGGTCAGCGCTCGACGTCGTCGCCCTCGTCAACGGTGAGGAGGTTCTGTGAACCGCGACCTGTGTGCCGAACGCGAGCGCATGCTCGACGGGCCCCTCACGAGCGAGGACGGCCGTCCGGCGTCGTTCCGAGACGAGATCGTCTCCTCGTGGCGCCGGTGCAAGCTCGTCGGCGTCGCCCACGCCGGAGAGGACGTCCCCTACCAGCCGAACTTCGAACGGCCAAACCGGCTGCTCCGGGCCGCGGGTCCAGTGATCGACAGGCTGGCCGAACAACTCCTGGGCAGCCCGGTCTCGATCCTGCTCGCCGACTCCGACGCCCAGATCATCGACCGGCGCCCGGGCAGCCCGAAGCTTGCTCAGGCGCTGGACAGGGCCATGGTCGCACCGGGATTTCACTACGCCGAGGAGTACACCGGCACCAACGGGGTTGGCAGCGCCCTGGAGGAGCGCCGACCTTTCGTCGTGTCCGGACCGGAGCACTTCCGGGACAACCTGCAGCAGTTCACCTGCATCGGTTCCCCGTTGCGGCACCCCATCACCGGGTCGACCGAAGGCGTCCTCGACGTCACCTGTCGGGTCGACGAGACCCAGGAGCTGTTGAAGCCGCTGGTGCTCGCCGCCGTCCGGGAGATCGAGTCCCGGATCTACGCCGACGCGTCGCGTCGCGAGCAGATGCTGCTCGACCACTTCCTGCGCGCCGGCCGCCGGTCGAGCACGGCGGTGGTGACCCTCAACGAGGACGTGGTCATCGCGAACACCGCCGCGTCCGGTCTGCTTGACCTGTCCGACCAGGCCATGCTCTGGGAGTGGGCCTGCCGGCTCCTCGGCAATCGCGACGAGTGCAACGGTGAGGTCCGACTCGCGCACGACGTCGTCGTCCTGGCACGAGCGACCCGGGTCGGCGAACCCGGTGCCACGGCCGGCGTCGTCGTCGAGATGCGGCCCCGGCCCCGGGCCCCCAGCCCGCCTGCAGCTGTGGGACCGCGCACCCGGCGCGACCCGGGCGACAACGCGCACGGGCAACTCGCCGGGCGCAGCATCGCGACCGCACGCCTGCGCGAGGACGTCGACGCCGCGATCGCGGCCGGCGGGCCGTTGCTGGTCTGCGGCGAGGTGGGCACCGGGAAGCTGTTCGTCGCCACCCACCTGTATCGGCGACGGGCCGATGGCGAACCCCTCACGGTGCTCGACGCCCGGGCCTCCCACGACGATCCCGTCGCGTGGATGGGGCGGCTCACCAGCAGCGTCACCAGCGGCGCCACGGTCGTCCTGCGGCACCTCGACGAACTCGTCCCCCGTCTGGCCGCGCGCGTGGCAGGGGTTGTCGAGCAAGCAGCCCCGACTCGTCTGCTCGCCACGGGGCGCGCACGGGGCGGGCACGACGAGGCGAGCCGGGTGCTGGACCACTTCCCCATCTCGATCACCGTTGCGCCGTTGCGCTACCGCGCAGAGGACATCGCCGACCTCGTCCCCGCGCTCCTCGCCCCCGACGCCCCAGGCCGACCCACCCCGCGGTTGCAGCCGGGCACGCTACGCACGCTCACATCGCTCGACTGGCCGGGCAACGTGCGCGAGCTCAGGGCCGTCCTCACCACGGCCGCGGTCCGCTCACTGGGCTCGGACATCGCCCACGAGCACCTGCCGCCCGAGTACCGTTCGCCCCGCAGCCGCTCCGGTTGCACGTCGTTGCAGAGAGCGGAACGCGACATCGTGATCGAGGCACTCGCCGAGGCACGGGGCAACAAGCAAGCCGCCGCAGAGCGGCTGGGCATCGCCCGTTCGACCCTGTACCGCAAGATGCGCCTGCTCGGGATCGACAAGAATCGACTTCCCATCAATCAATGACGACCGGGACCCAGGCGCGCCGCACCGACCCAACTCCAGGATGCCCCGTCGAGATCGAAGAGCCCGTCAACCTGGCCGCGCACCGCACTCCGAGGGAGTGTCAGAAGAACGGTGTAACCGGTCGTGATGGCTAGCTTCCGTTGCTGGGAACGATACGTCCGGCGAAGGTGATCGCGAAGGCGTTCAGCGCCGGCTTCCACCGCATCGCCCACCGTGCCCGACCCTTCCCGGTCGGGTCGAGCGAGCGGGTAACCAAGTAGAGGCACTTGAGCGCCGCCTGTTCGGTCGGGAAGTGCCCGCGGGCCTTGACCGCGCGCCGGTAGCGGGCGTTGAGCGACTCGATCGCATTCGTGGAGCAGATGACCTTCCGGATCTCGACGTCGTAGTCCAGGAACGGCACGAACTCCGACCACGCTGAGCGCCACAACGCCACGATCGCCGGATACTGCCCACCCCATGTCGCCGCGAACTCGGCGAAGCGCGCCTCGGCGGCCTGTTCAGTCGGCGCGGTGTAGACCGGGCGCAGATCCTTCGCCAGCTGCTCCCAGTAGCGGCGAGAGGCGTAGCGGAAGGTGTTGCGGATCAGGTGCAGCACACAGGCCTGGACCACGGCTTGGGGCCACACGGTGGTGATCGACTCGGGGAGGCCTTTCAACCCGTCGCAGACCACGATGCACGCGTCGGTCACGCCGCGATTCTTGATCTCGGTCAGGACGTGGAGCCAGTACTTCGCACCTTCCCCGCCGTCGCCGGCCCAGATCCCGAGGATGTCACGGTGCCCGTCCACGGTCACCCCGATGACCACGTAGAACGGGCGGTTGGTGACCTGACCATCCCGGACCTTGATGTGGATAGCGTCCACGAACAACACCGGGTAGACCGCGTCCAGCGGGCGCTGCGCCCATTCGCCCATCTCGTCGAGAACCTTGTCGGTGATCCGCGAGATCGTGTCCTTGGAGACCTTGGCGCCGTAGACCTCGTCGAAATGCGCCGCCACCTCGCCGGTCGTGAGCCCCCGCGCGGTCAGCGACAGCACGATCTCGTCGATGCCGTCCAGGCGGCGTTGGCGCTTGCGCACGATGACCGGGTCGAAGCTGGCGTCCCGATCCCGGGGAACCTCGATCTGCACCGGCCCGATCTCGGTGAGCACCGTCTTGATCCGGGCCCCGTTGCGGGAGTTGCCGCTGTCGCGACCGGTCGGGTCGTGGCGGTCATAGCCCAGGTGCTCGGTCATCTCCGCCTCCAAGGCGGTCTCGAGCACCGTCTTGGTCAACCCGGTCAGCAGACCGCCCGGGCCGACGAGCTCCACCCCCTCGGCCCGGGCCGCTTCCACCAACTGCTGGGCGAGCTGCTGCTGATCAATCCGATCCGGCACAGCCCCGATCGTCTCGGTCATTGCTGGTCCTTTCCCCGAGCTGCGCTCGGCGTGTCGGACCAGTTACACCGTTCGTCGGACAGTCCCCACTCCGACCGATGACGCCGCGACCCCGGTTGTGAGATCCAAAATCGGGCCTTTCGTGGAGTGCGTGAAATCGCACGCGATGCGGTGCCGGATCGAGCAGCACGTCGCCGGGGACGACGACGTCGTCGAAGACCACCTCGTTGACGTTGTGCCCGCCGTCGAGTATCCGGATCGGGTTGATCGTGATGCCTCGTGTCGACAGACCGAGAAGCAGCTGGGTCAATCGCTGATGCCTGCCGCGCGAGACCTCGCCCGGCGGGTCGGTACGCACCAGCGTGATCGAGTAGTGGCTGATGTGTGCGTTCGACGTCCACACCTCGGCCCCGTCGACCACCCAGTCACCGGAGGCGTTGCGGGTGGCCCTGGTACGGATCGAGGCAGGATCGGAGCCGCAGTCGGACTCACTCGTCCCGATCACGAAGAAGCACTCCCCCCGAGGCGGTGCGCGGCAGGATCGACGTGCGTTGCTCCTCGGTGCCACATCGCAGCAGATTCGGACCGGATTGCCGGTCCGCGACCCAGTGGGCCGCGTGAACCGGCACGTACTGCTCGGGGCACGTCATGCCCAGTCAGCCGCGGTCGCCGAGCATCCTGCAAAACACCGGGTCCAAGCCGGAGCGCCATGTGTCGACGCGGGTCGTGAAGCTTCCAGCGGCGAGCTCGGCAGCCAGGAACTCGCGCACCTCCACGTGTACCCGTTCAGCGGCCTCGGAGAGCTGCGCGGGCGCGGGCGTCAAGAGAGACGTGCTGGCCACTTCGACACACTCCCCAGCTCCCGGTTCTCCATGATGCTGACCGGGGAACCGGTGCCGGACTGGGATTCGACGAAAGGTCGATCACTGCTCACGTGGCGTCTGGCGGAGCAGGTGCCCGTCCGTGCGCCTGGCGGACAACACCTGCGCTCGGCGGCGCGACCCGCGAATCGAGGCCTCCCGACGGCGCGCCGACGTTCTGCCGAACACGACGGACGACCTCGGTCGGGTCGACGAACGGCGACGGCCCCGGCCAGACCCGCTCCGTGATGCGCACCTCCACGACCCCGGGCTGCGTGATCGAACTGAGCACGGTGCGCAAGTCCTCGACGGAGCCTGCCGAGGCGCCCGCCAGCCCGTCGAGTGCGTCGCCGACCTCGGCCAGCCGCAGCGCGGGCGCGACCGGCTGACCGCCGGTGATCGTGTACGCGCCGTCGGCGAGCACCACGACGACCAGGTTCGGTGGTCGGCAGGCCGCTACCGACCAGAGCGTGCTGGCCCCCATCAGGCACTCGCCGTCGCCGAGGAGGGCGACGACCTGCCGCTCCGGGACGGCCTCGGCCAGGCCGAGCGCAGCGGCCAGGGCGGAGCCCATGGCTGCACCGAAGTAGAAGTGCGGGCCGTCCTCGGTGACCAGTCTGGTGGCTGACGTGGCCGTGCCCAGGGACGGGACGATGATCGCATCAGGGAAGACCTCGGCGACCGTCCGCGTCGCCTCAACGACGTTCACGGCCACCACCGAGCTCCGGCTCGAGGAGCATCGCCGCGCACTCCTGGGCACCGAAGGCGAGCTCGAGCACACCGTCGCTCACTGTGGCGGCGTCCTCGGCCCGGTGCAGCGGGAAGCACTGGACCCCCAGCGCACCGAGCAACGACCTGGTCGCCCTGCCGATCGGCACCTGCGCCGGGTTAGCCTCCGCGAGCGTCCCACGCATGGAAACGACCAGCGGCAGTCCGAGGCGGTAGGGCACGGCGAGCGAGCCCAGCGCGTTCAGCGCGTTGCCGACGCCGGAACTCTGCATCAGCACCATCGGATACCGCCCGGCGATCCGCTGCCCGGCCGCGTAGGCAACGCACTCCTCCTCGCGAGCCAGCGACCGCAGCAGGACACCGCGTCCGGCGAGCCCGACCAGAACGCCCTCGATCCGCGAGTCCGGCACGAAGGCGGCGACGTCCACGCCGCCTGCGACGAACCGATCCGCGATGGTGATCTGCCAGTCGAGCCCGGAGGGCACGCGTACCCCCCACGGCTCGGCGACGCCGGAATGGGTCACGATGACAACCTCGGGACGGGCGACGCAGCCCACGGTATCGTGGTCCTGGTCGGGCCGACCAGGACCTGCTTCTTGGCGCACGTCGGGCACCGTCGGTTGCTACCGCCGATGTTCTCGCCGGATACGGACCCTTCCGGATCAGCGGGAGGGAAGTATCGGCCACGGCAGCGCGGCGCCGGAGGGCGGGCCATCCGGGGATATCGCCATCGGCACACGTGTTCCAGCGGCCGATCGTCCTCCCGCCGTTGGGCTGCCGGTTTCACGCGTCCGCGTCGTCGAGGCGGAAGCCGACCTTCATGGTGGGGACTGCCCGCGGGAGTGGCTCAAGAGAGGTCTGCGCTGCCCGAGGTTGGACTGCCCTCCTTGCCGAACCACGGACTGGATTCGGTGTTGAGGAGGATGTGCATGTCGAGCACGATCGTGCTGGATGAGCTGGTGGTGGTCATCGCGTCGATCCACACAAGGCCTCGTGGACCGCTGCCGCAGTGAGTTCGGCGCTGGCCCCGCTGGCCACGATCACCGTGCAGGTCGGTCCGCATGGCTACCGGCAACTGCGCCGGTTCGCCGACCGCTGGTCCACGGTGATGTGGGCGATCGAGGGTGCCAGCGGACCGGGCGGGCCGTTGGTCACTCGGCTGGCCAGCGACGGGATCGAGGCGGTGGACGTGCCGGCCAAGCTCGCAGCCCGGGTTCGGATGCTGTCCACCGGGCACGGCCGCAAGAACGACAACGCCGACGCGATCTCGGTCGGGGTCGCTGCGCTGACCGCGTCCGGGCTGCGCAGCGCCGCGGTCGACGACGCCATCGTGGCGCTGCGGGCGTTGATCGAGCATCGCGATGACATCGTGCGCAACCGCACCCAGATGATCAACCGGTTGCACGTTCTGCTCGCGCGGCTCCTGCCCGGCGGAGCGACCGGGCGGCTCACCGCCGATGCCGCAGCCACGTTGCTGCGCGGCGTGCGTCCCCGAGCCACTGGCGCTCGGACCCTGCGCCGACTGGCGGTCGACCTGGTCGCGGAGATCCGTCATCTGGACCGGCGCATCGCAGCCCGGGACAACGACATCACCTCAGCGGTCGATGAGGCCGGCTGCACGCTGTCCGAGCTGCGTGGCATCGGCACGCAGCTGGCCGCCAAGATCCTGTCCCGGGTCGGCGACGTTCACCGCTTCCGCTCGGCCGCGGCGTTCGCCACGTTCAACGGTACAGCGCCACTCGAGGTGTCCTCCGGGAGCACGGTCCGGCACCGACTCTCCCGGGCCGGGGACCGCCAGCTCAACTGCTGCCTGCACATCATGGCCATCACCCAGCTCCGCCGCGATTGCGAGGGACGCCGCTACTACCTGCGCAAACGCGCTGAGGGCAAGGGTCACAAGGAGGCCCTGCGCTGCCTGAAGAGGCGGTTGTCGGACCTGGTCTACCGCCAACTCCTCGCCGACGCCCGGCGCAGGAGCGCGACGAGCCCGGGAGGACATACGGGGGCGACTACGAAGTCCAGCGCGGCCGGTTCAACCCATACCGCCGGCTCTTCGGACAAGTCACTTCCCGGGCCCGTCACCGACGAGCTTATCGCTCCTGGAAGATCAACTTGACCAGAGAGGTGCCGAGGAGTTCCGGCGCAACGCCGCGAAGCTCGCACTCGACGGTGGCCGCTCGATCCGAGAGGTCGCCCGCGAGCTCGGGGTGAACCACGAGACCCTGCGGAACTGGGTCGAGGCGTTGCGCCGGGAACGCCGCGACGGGCCGGCCGCGGTCAGCGGCGAGGAACGCGCCGAACTGGCCCGGCTGCGCCGCCGGGTCGCGGAGCTGGAGCTGGAGAAGGAGGTCCTGCGAAAAGCCGCGGTCTTCTTCGCCCGGGAGACAGACCGGTGACCCGAGAAGCGATCTACGGGTTCATCGCCGCGGAGAAGACCACCTACCCCGTCCGTCTCCTGTGCCGGGTCCTGCAGGTCAGCGCCTCAGCGTTCTACGACTGGATCGGTCGGGGCAGCCCCGCTGTCTTCGACACCGACCTCGACGACGCCCACGCCGCGAACAAGCTGCACGACGCGTGGTCGCAGCATCGCCGCACCTACGGTGCCCGCCGGTTGACTGCCGAGATCCGCGACCGTGACCAGCACGGCCGGACCTGGAACCGCAAGAAGGTCGCCCGGCTCACTCGCCTCGAACCCTGTATGTACTGGTAGAGGCTGTGGGGCGGGTGGGGCTCGAACCCACGACCTGACGGATTATGAGTCCGCTGCTCTGACCAGCTGAGCTACCGCCCCTCGGGGCGCGAATCTAGCCGATCGTCCGCGGTCCCTTCCGCACCAGTGCCGGTCCCGAACGCCGCCACCGACCGGCCCACGCCGCTCCCGACCGTCAGCGACCTCCGGCCCCGTTCGGGCATCGGTGTCCAGATCGACTCCAACCGGTGGAACGCTCTTGCCACCGGGTACCGCATCGGGCGATCATTTCTGGGCACCGTCCGAAGTACATCGGTCACGGAGCGTCAGTACGCCACGACGTTCAAGGAGACGACCATGCCGGTCAACGATGATGCCAGCGGTGACTACGGGTACGACCTCGCCCACGAGATGAAGGCGATCCTCAACCTGCCGACGAGCCGCCGGCGCGCCCCCGTCTCCGGTCGGATGGCGGGCCGCGAGCTCGACCTCGACGGCGGCGATTTCGGCTACGACCAGGCGCACGAGCACTAGGCCGGGAGCACCGTTCTTCCTGGCACGATGGGTGCATGACTTCGAGCCCCACGACCTCGTCGACCCGCAGCGGTCTGGAACTGCAGTGGGTCGACGCGGGCACCCGTCCGCAGGACGACCTGTTCTCGCACGTCAACGGCCGCTGGATCACCACGCACGAGATCCCCGACGACCGCGCGCAGGACGGCGCCTTCCGCGTCCTGCGCGACAACGCGGAGGCCGACGTCCGCGCGATCGTCGAGGAGGCGGGGCCCGGCCCCGTCGCCGACCTGTACGCGTCGTTCATGGACGTCGAGCGGATCGAGGCGGCGGGCGTCGCCCCGCTCACCCCCCTGCTCGACGAGGCGGCCGGCGCCGCCGACCGCACCGCGCTGGCCGCGGTGCTGGGCCGCCGGCAGCGGGAGGGGCGGGCGGCGCTGTTCGGCGCGTTCGTCTCCACCGACGCGAAGGACTCCACGCGCTACCTGGTGCACCTGTCGCAGTCCGGCCTCGGGCTGCCCGACGAGTCGTACTACCGCGAGGAGTCCTCGGCGGGGATCCGCCAGGAGTACGTCGCCCACCTGCGGCGGCTGTGCGCGCTCGTCGGGCTCCCCGACCACGCCGACACCGTCATGGAGCTGGAGACGGCGCTGGCCGCGGAGTCGTGGGACCGCGTCACCAACCGCGACGCCGAGAAGACCTACACCCTGATGACGTTGGGCGAGCTGCGCACGTCCGCGCCCGAGTTCGACTGGGAGCCCTTCCTGGCCGCGCTCGGGGCGCCCGACGGCGCGTTCGACGAGGTCGTGGTGCGCCAGCCGAGCTTCGTCACCGCCGCCGCCCGGCTGTGGGCCGAGCGCCCGCTGGAGCAGTGGCGGGCCTGGCTCGCGGTGCACACCGCGTCGGCCTGCGCGGGCTACCTGAACGAGGACGTGGTGCAGGAGAGCTTCGCCTTCCACGGCCGCACGCTGTCGGGCACGCCGACGCTGCGGGAGCGGTGGAAGCGCGGCGTCTCGCTGGTGGAGGACGCGCTGGGTGAGGACCTCGGCAAGCTCTACGTCGAGCGGCACTTCCCGGCGTCGTCGAAGGAGCGGATGGTCGAGCTCGTCGCGAACCTCGTCGAGGCCTACCGGCAGTCGATCTCCACGCTCGACTGGATGAGCCCCGAGACGCGGCAGCGCGCGCTCGAGAAGCTGGAGCGGTTCACGCCCAAGATCGGCTACCCGGACACGTGGAAGGACTACTCCTCCCTCGTCGTGCGCGCCGACGACCTGCTCGGCAACGTCGCCCGCGCCGGCGAGTGGACGACCGACTTCCAGCTCGCCAAGATCGGGCAGCCGGTCGACCACGACGAGTGGTTCATGACGCCGCAGACGGTGAACGCCTACTACCACCCCCGCATGAACGAGATCGTGTTCCCGGCCGCGATCCTGCAGCCGCCGTTCTTCGACCCCGAGGCCGACGACGCCGCCAACTACGGCGGCATCGGCGCGGTCATCGGGCACGAGATCGGGCACGGGTTCGACGACCAGGGCAGCAAGTACGACGGCGACGGCAACATGGTCGACTGGTGGACCCCCGAGGACCGCGCGGAGTTCGACCGCCGCTCGTCGGCGCTGATCGCCCAGTACGACGCGCTGTCGCCGATCGGGCTACCCGACCACAAGGTCAACGGCGCGCTCACCGTCGGGGAGAACATCGGAGACCTGGGCGGGCTGACGATCGCGCTCAAGGCCTACGCGATCGCCACCGCCGACCGGGAGCCGCCGGTCATCGACGGCCTCACCGGCGTGCAGCGCGTGCTGTTCGGGTGGGCCCAGGTGTGGCGGGCCGTCACGCGCGACGCAGAGGCGATCCGCCGCCTCGCGCTCGACCCGCACTCCCCGCCCGACCTGCGGTGCAACGCCGTCGTCACCAACCTCGACGCGTTCCACGAGGCGTTCGACGTGCAGGAGACCGACGCGCTGTTCACGCCGCCGGGCCGGCGCGTCCGCATCTGGTGACCCCCTCGTGAGCGGCAACCGTGGCCCTGGCCGCGGTTGCCGCTCACGGGTGGCTCGCCGCACCCAGCCGCCGCGCCCACTCCCGGCAGCGGTCGGTGAGCTCGGGCGGGTCGAGCACCTCGAAGTCGTGCCCGAGCAGCACCACGTGCGCCAGCACGTGGTCGAGCGTGGCGGCACCGGTGCGCAGCTCGCACCGCCCGCTCCCCCGCTCCACCACCACGCCCGCCGACGCGGGCACCTGCGCCCGGACCGTCGCGGCCGACGCGTGGACGAGGATCCGCGCCTGCCGGGCGTAGACGCGGCTGGCCACGCCCTCCTGCACGTAGGCCGCCGCGTCCGGGGCGTCCCGGGGGCGGAAGTGCCAGGTCCGGGCGGCCACTCCGCTCATGCGGTCGACGCGGAAGCTGCGCCAGTCGTCGCGGTCGAGGTCGAAGGCCAGGAGGTACCAGCGCCGGTCCGACGCGACGAGCCGGTGCGGCTCGGTGCGCCGGCGGTGCGGCCCGTCGGCGGAGGGGTAGTCGAAGCCGGTCTCGACGTGGTCGCGGCAGGCGCGGGCGAGCGTCATCAGCACGTCGGGATCGACCGGCGTGCGTCCGCCGTCGAACGACTCCACCGACCCCGCCAGCGCCCGCACCTCGTGGCGCAGCCGGGTGGGCAGCACGCGGTCGAGCTTGGTGAGCGCGCGCAGCGCCGCGTCGCCCGCCCCGGCGACGGCGCCGCCCGCCCCGGCCAGCAGCGAGACCGCGGTGGCGATCGCCTCCTCGTCGTCGAGCAGCAGGGGTGGGAGGTCGCGGCCCGCGCCGAGCCGGTAACCGCCGCCGACGCCCTGCCCCGCGTGCACCGGGTAGCCGAGCGTCCGCAGCCGCCCGACGTCGCGGCGCACCGTCCGCGGCGTGACGCCGAGCCGCTCTGCCAGCTCCGGCCCGGTCCACACCGCGCGCTGCTGCAGCAGCCCGAGCAGCGTCAGCACTCGCTCGGTCGTCCCCCGTTCCACGTTCACGGCGCCATCCTGCCCCCGATAGCGGACCGATCCTGTCCTCGCGGGGTGCCAGGGTGTGCTCATGGACGCCGAACCGAACTGGAACCGGATGGTGCGCGACCAGTGGGAGTTCCACTGGGAGCACCAGCTGCGCGACCGCCTCGCCGGCCTCACCGACGACGAGTACCTCTGGTCCCCCGTGCCCGACGCCTGGAGCGTGCGCCCCCGCGGCGCCTCGCCCTCGCAGTTCGGCGCGGGCGACTTCCTCATCGACTTCGCGTACCCCACACCGGAACCCGCCCCCTTCACGACGATCGCGTGGCGGCTGGGCCACGTCGTCGTCGGGGTGCTCGCGATGCGCAACGCCACGCACTTCGGCGCGCCGCCGGCGTCGTACGAGGGCTGGGAGTACGCGGGCGACGCCGCCACGGCGCTCGACCAGCTCCACGCGCAGCTCGCCACCTGGACGGCGGGGGTGCGCGCCCTCGGCGAGGACGGACTGCTGGTGCCGGTCGGGGACAATGAGCCCTACCCCGAGCTGCCGATGGGCGACCTCGTCCTGCACATCCACCGCGAGCTGATCCACCACCTGTCCGAGGTCTGCCTGCTGCGCGACCTGCACCTGCACACCCACCGCACCGCCACCGCCGGAGCCGCCCGATGAGCCGCCACGTCCAGGTCACGTTCGACGCCCACGACCCCCGCGGCCTGTCGACGTTCTGGCGCGACGTCCTGGGCTACGTCCACCCCGGCCCGCCCGGCGTCGACCTGCCCGAGGGCGCCGACCCGCTGGCCGCGTGGGACGACTTCCTGGCCCGCCTCGGCGTGCCGGAGGCCGAGCGCGGCGCGAAGTCGGCCATCGAGGACCCCGACGGCCACGGCCCGCGGATCTTCTTCCAGCAGGTGCCCGAGGGCAAGACGGTGAAGAACCGGCTGCACCTCGACGTCCGCGCGGCGCCCGGGCTGCGCGGCGACGAGCGGATGGCGGCGCTGGAGGCGGAGTGCGAGCGGCTGGTCGCGCTCGGCGCCACCCGCCTCCGGCGCGACGAGCCCGAGCCGCCGATGAGCGCGGGGTTCATCGTGATGGCCGACCCCGAGGGCAACGAGTTCTGCCTGGACTGACTGTGAGGGTGGACTGACCCGGACGCGCGAGAGCCGGGCACCCGTCGGGATGCCCGGCTCTCGCGGTGGATCAGATCAGGCGGACAGGGCGTGCACGCGCTTGCGCGCGTCCTTCGCGGCACCCTCGGCCTGGTGGGCGATCTCGGCGCCGACGGCGGACGCGCGGGCGGCGAGGTCGTGGCCCAGCGTGCTGGCCTGCGCGGCGACCTGGTCGAGCACGACGGGACCACGCTTCTCCAGCTCCTTGCGCTTCTTCGCCGCCTGCTTGGCCAGCTGCTTGCGCTGCTTGGCGGTGCGCTTGAGCAGCTCGGCGCGGCGCTTCTCGCCGGCCTTCTGCAGCTCGGCGCCGCGCTTCTCGGCGATGACCTGCAGCGCCGCACCGCGCTTCTCGGCCTTCTTCGCGGCACGGGCGGCGCGCACGGAGAGGTCCTGCGACAGGTCCGACGCGCGGGCGGAGGCCTCGGTGCCCGCGGCGGAGAGCTGCGTGCCGGCCTTCTGCGCGAACGAGGAGACGGCGGCACCCGCACCCGGGGCCATGCCGACGAGGCCGGCGGCGACGCCACCGACCGCGCCCGAGGCGTCGTGCGCGACGGCGCTGACGCGCTCGCCGATGCCCGGGCCGGAGGTCTCGGTGAGGCCGGCGACCGCGGCCTGGGCGCGCCGGGCGGCGCGCTTGCCGCGCCAGGCCACCGACGGCTTGCCCTCCGTGTCGGCGGCGGCGATGAGCAGCCCGCCCAGCAGGCCGACGTTCTTGAGGAAGTGGATCTGCTGCTGGGCCTTGGTCTGCTCGTCCTCCTCCTCCCAGAACCGGTGCGCGGCCAGCGTGGTCGGGATGAGCGACGCGGCGAGCGCGGTGGAGGCCAGGCGTGGGAACTTGCCCAGCGCGAGCATGGAACCGGCGACGATCTTCACGCCGGCGTCGATCTTGATGAGCATCTCGTCGTCGGGGCGCTGGTCGATCGGTGCCACCTCGACGGCCTTGTCGACCGCCGGGGAGACCGCGTCGAGGACCGGCTTGGCCACCTGGACGTGCCCCTGGGGCGCCTTGAGCGCGTTGATGCCGCCCTGGATGAACAGGGCGGCGAGCATGGGTCGAGCAACTCGTCGAAGCAGCATGTCGAGCAGTTCCCCATCTCGGGTCGGGCGAAACACCGGGGTGCCATCATTCCGGTGTGGGAACACGACTTGCGATCGGGTTGGACGTCGGCGGCACGAAGATCGCGGGCGGGGTGGTGGACGAGCACGGCCGCCTGTTGACGGAGCTGGTGGAGCCGACGCCGGAGGACTCCGACGCGGAGGCGGTGTCCGCCGTGCTGCTCGACCTGGTGGCGCGGCTGCGCGCCGAGCACCCGGACGTCGTGGCCGTCGGCGTCGGCGCGGCCGGCATCGTGCAGTGGCCGGAGGGCCGCATGATCTGGGCCCCGAACAACGCCTACCGCGACTGGCCGGTGCGCGAGCAGCTCGAGGCGGCCACGGGGCTGCCCGCCGTCATCGACAACGACGCCAACGTGGCCGCGCTGGCCGAGGCCCGCCTGGGCGAGCGCCCCTACCGCGAGATGGTGCTCGTGACCGTCGGCACCGGGATCGGCGGCGGGCTGGTGCTGGGCGGACAGATCTACCGCGGCCCCACCGGCCGCGGCGCCGAGCTGGGCCACATCGTCCTCGACCCCGACGGGCCCGAGTGCGGCTGCGGCAACCACGGCTGCTTCGAGGCGTACGCATCGGGCACCGCGCTCACGCGGATGGGCCGGGATGCCGCGGAGGACGACCCCGACGGCGTCATCGCGCGGCTGGGGGCCCAGGAGGGCGAGGTCACCGGCAAGATCGTCACGGCGGCGGCCCTGCAGGGCGACCCGACGGCCCGCGACCTGTTCGGCCGGCTCGGGCGCTGGCTGGGCGTCGGCATCGCCTCGCTCGCCAACATCTTCGAGGTGGAGGCGGTGGTCGTCGGCGGCGGTCTGGTGAGCACGGGCGACCTGCTGCTGGAGCCCGCGCGCCGCGCCGCCCGCGAGTTCGCCTACGCCCCGCAGGCCCGCGAGGCCACGCCGATCCTGCCGGCGGTGTTCGGCGGCGACGCCGGGATGGTCGGCGCCGCGCTGCTCGCCCTCGAGGACGCCCGGATCCCCGTAGGCTAGGTCACATGCTCGTCCTGGGACCCGTACTGCGCCACGTCGGCGAGACCACCGCACAGATCTGGGTGCAGACCGAAGGCCCGGCGACGGTGCGCGTCCTCGGCTGCGAGGCCCGCACCTTCGAGGTGCAGGGCCACCACTTCGCGCTCGTCGGCGTCACCGGGCTGTCACCCGACAGCCGCACCCCCTACGAGGTGCACGTCGACGGGGAGCAGGTCTGGCCGCTGCCCAACACGCCGTTCCCGGCCAGCCTCATCCGCACGCGCGGGGCGGAGTGCGACGGCACCAACCGGATCATCTTCGGATCGTGCCGCTACGCGAAGGTGGCCGACCCGAAGCTCTCGGCGAAGCTCGGCATCGACGCCCTCGACGCCTACGCCGCCCGCATGGTGGGCCGCGACCCCGGCGAGTGGCCCGACGCCCTGCTGCTGCTCGGCGACCAGGTCTACGCCGACGAGCTGACGCCGATGAACCGCCGCCGCATCGCCGGCCGCCGCGACCGCCACCCCGACTGGCCCGACGACGAGATCGTCGACTTCGGCGAGTACGTGGGCCTCTACCGCGACTCGTGGTCGGACCCCGAGATCCGCTGGCTGCTCTCCACCGTGCCCACGGCGATGATCTTCGACGACCACGACATCCGCGACGACTGGAACACCTCGAAGCCCTGGCGCGACGAGATGCGCGCGACGTCGTGGTGGCGCGACCGCATCCGCGGCGGCCTGGCGTCCTACTGGGTGTTCCAGCACCTGGGCAACCTGGCGCCCGACGAGCTGGCGGCCGACCGCGACTGGGCGCGCATCCGCGCGGCCGAGGGCGACGCGTGGCCGCTGCTCGTCGAGCTCGCCGACCGCGCCGACGCCGAGACCGACGGCGCCAAGGGCGTGCGCTTCAGCTTCCGCTGGGACCTGGGCCGCAGCCGCTTCGTCATGATCGACTCGCGCAACGGCCGGATCCTCGAGGACGGCCAGCACCTCATGCTGGGCGACTCCGAGTTCGACTGGATCGAGGGCGCGGTGCACGCGCCCGGCGCGGTCGACCACCTCGTGCTGGGCACGTCGCTGCCATGGCTGCTGCCGCACGCGATCGGCGAGCTGCAGACGGTCAACGAGATCGCGGCGTCGAGGCCGGGGTGGCGGGGCAAGGTCGGGGAGGCGATCCGGCAGGGCGCCGACCTGGAGCACTGGGCCGCGTTCCGCGAGTCGTTCGACCGGCTCACCGCGATGATCGAGCGCGCCGCGGGTAGCGGGGTGGCGTCGGTGAACGTGCTCTCCGGCGACGTCCACCACAGCTACGCCGCCCGCGCCGACCTCGAGGCGGAGCCGCCCGCAGCGGTGCACCAGCTCACCTGCTCGCCGGTGCACAACCACGTCGAGTGGTTCGTGAAACCGGGGTTCCGGCTGGGCTGGTCGCGGTTCACGCGCCGGCTCACCGAGCGCTGGTCGGAGCGGGCGGGCGCGCCCGCGAAGACCGTCGACTGGGAGCGCCTGGCCGGGCCGCTGTTCGGCAACACGATCGCCACGCTCGACATCTCCGGCCGCCACGCCGAGGTGTTCTTCGAGCAGCCGACGTCGGCGTCCGCGCTGGCCGAGCGCGCGCGCCTGGAGCTCACCGCACCCGTCGCCGTGGAGGTCGCGCCGTGACGACGCCCGCGGCCATCGCCGGCCAGACGGTCGTGCTGCGGCCCACCACGGCCGCGCACGTCCCCCGCTTCCTGGAGGTGCTCTCGCACCCCGAGGTCGCGAAGTGGTGGGGCGGCTACGACCTCGAGCGCGTGCGCCGGGAGCTGCTCGGCCCGCAGGGCTACGCCGTGGAGCAGCACGGCGAGGTCGTCGGACTGATCATCTACTACGAGGAGGACGACGCCGACCACCGCCACGCCGGCATCGACCTCGCCCTGCACCCCGACGCCCACGGCCAGGGCCTGGGCGCCGACGCGATGCGCACGATGGCGCGCTTCCTGTTCGACGTCCGCGGCCACCACCGCATCGTCATCGACCCGGCCGCCCACAACGAGCGCGCCATCCGCAGCTACACCCGCGTCGGCTTCCGCTCGATCGGGATCATGCGCAGCTACGAGCGGCGCCTCGACGGCAGCTGGCACGACGGGCTGCTGATGGACCTGCTGCCCGACGACCTCGCCTGACCGGGCCGGCCCTCAGGTCACCAGCTCCGCGCACTCCCGCACGAAGTCCAGCCCGAGCTGCAGGTTCAGCGGGCCGAACACGCTCAGCCCCTGCGCCCGCTCCCCCTGCTCGACCACGACGACCCGCCCGGCCTGCACGGCCGGCAGCCGCGCGAACAGCGGGTCGGCGGCCACCGGGCTGGGCACGCCGGAGTCTCCGTAGTTGAACACCACCACCAGGTCGGCCGGGTCGAGCAGGCCGAACTGCTCGGCCGAGTACTCGACGCGCGGCGCGTCGGGCGTCGCGTCGGCGGTGAGCTCGTCGAGGAAGCCGAAGCCGGCCCGGCGCAGGAGGTCGACGACCGGGATCGCGTCGTTCCCGAAGAGGTAGAAGGCCGTGGCGTCGTAGACGCCCAGGACCGCGACCCGGGCCCCGGCGAGGTCGTAGCCGTCGAGCGAGGTGGCCAGGCGCTGGTCGGTCTGCGCGACGAGCGCCTCGGCGTCGTCGGACAGGTCGAGGGCCTCGCCGAGGATCCGCAGGTTCCGCCGCCAGTCGAAGCTCGCGATCTGCACGACGGGCGCGAGCGACCCGAGCCGGTCGCGCACGTCGGCGACCGCGGAGTCCCCGACGATGAGGTCGGGTGCGGCCGCCGCGATCGCCTCGACGCTCAGCTCCTCGCCGACGGCCACCCGCTCGGGCCGCTCCCCGTCGAGCGCTCGCTCGTGCCACGGCAGGACGTGGTCGTGCTGCCGGTGTACTCGGCGAAGTCGCGCAGGCCGAACTGCACCGGCACCTCGCCCAGCGCCAGGACGGCGTCGAGGTCCCACACGTTCTGGGCGCACGCGATCCGGCGCGGCCGGGCGTCGAGGACGACGTCGGTGCCGGTGGCGTCGGTGACCGTGCGGGGGTAGGCGCCGGGGGCGTCGGCGGAGGTCGCGGGGGCAGCACCGCAGCCGGCCAGCAGGGCGGCGAGCCCGAGTGATCCGAACACGAAGTCGCGGCGGGTGGCGTCGTCGACGGGCAGGCACACGGACATGGCGCTCCTCAGGTCAGGTGAGGCTCACCTTGGCATGCTCCGCCCGGTTCAGGAAAGCCACGTTCCTGCCGTCAGATGGCGGGAACGTGGCTTTCCTGCATCCGGTGGGCCACGTGCGCGGCCCCTGCCACCCCCTCAGAACGGCGTCCGCGCCAACCACGTGCCCAGCACCGCCGCATCACCGTGCACCGCGAGCCGCGGGTCGTCGGCCGGGATCCGGCGGGTGATCGCCAGCAGCAGGTCGGCCGCCGCCCCCCGCACCGCGACCGAGCCCTTGCCGTGCCCGTGCTCCCACCGGAGCGAGCGGCCGTCGTCGGTCGCCACCATCCACTCCCCCGCCGCCCCCAGCTCGTCGTCGGTGGCGTGCAGGTGCATCGTCGTTCCGGCGTCGAGCGGGCCGGGGTCCTCGCCCGCGGGCCGGGCGGCCAGCAGCTCGATCCACTCCGTCACCCCGTCGGCCGCCACCTCGGGCGGCAGCGCGACCCCGGCACCGCGGGCCAGCGCCGCGTCCGCGCCGTGCACGGTCGACTCGTGCAGCCGCCGCCGGATCCACCACGACGCCGGGCGCGGGCCGAGGAACGTCCAGACGGGAACGTCCGGGCCGACCTCGGCCACCGCATCGAGGAGGGTGCGCGGGCTCTCGCGCAGCCAGCCGTCGACATCGTCGCCCGGCTTGCCGCCCGCCACCTCGCGCGGGTCGGTGAACTCGCCGGTGCGGACGATCGCGGCCGCCCAGCGGTCACCGCGGCCGACGTGGCGCACGAGCTGCTGCAGCGTCCAGCCCGGACAGGCGGGCACGGGCGTGGCGGGGTCGGCGTCCGCGACCTGCGACGCGAGCTGCGCGTTCTGCTCGAGGAGTGCGGCGGAGTGGTTCATGAGGAGACGCTAACGCGGGGTGCGCATGGATCCGGAGGCGACGGGGTAGAGACCTGACGTGGCTCCTGATTCACCCGACTGGACGGTTCCCGCCCCTCTCCGCGCGCTGCTCTGGTGGCCCGGCGTCTCCTTCGTGCTGGTGCTCGTCGCACCCCAGGCCGCGGTCGGGTCGATCGTGGTCGCCGGGTTGGCCCTGATGGTGGTGGGTCTGCTGGCCGGGCGTCTGACGCGCGCCGCCTCCGAGGGTGGGATGGTCACCTCCGACCGATCGGAGCTCGAACCGGCCGCTTGAGTGCAGGCGGGGTCACTCCCGCGGCGCTTGTACGTCCGATAGTCGGATGTCAGACTAAATCCGTCGGCGCCGTCGGTACGAATGCCACGACGCGCCCCGCCGAGAGGAACCCTGATGGCCGACCTGCACGTGCCCGTGAACCCGGTCCGCTTCGTGACCGCCGCCAGCCTGTTCGACGGCCACGACGCCGCGATCAACATCATGCGCCGGATCCTGCAGCGCCAGGGGGCCGAGGTCGTGCACCTCGGGCACAACCGCTCGGTCGACGAGGTGGTCGCCGCGGCCATCCAGGAGGACGCCCAGGGCGTCGCCATCAGCTCGTACCAGGGCGGGCACGTCGAGTACTTCACCTACCTCGTCGAGCTGCTGCGCGAGCGCGGCGCCGGGCACGTGAAGGTCTACGGCGGGGGCGGCGGCGTCATCGTCCCCGCGGAGATCGAGCTGCTGCACAGCCGCGGCGTCGCCCGCATCTTCTCACCCGAGGACGGCCAGAAGCTCGGCCTGCCCGGAATGATCAACATGATGATCCGCGAGTGCGACGTCGACCTCACGGCCTCGCCCCCCGCCTCGTTCGACGGCCTCCGCACCGGCGACCACACCGCGCTCGCCCGCGTCCTCACCCTCGCCGAGGCCGGGAAGCTCCCCGCCGACCTCGACCTGGAGCCGCGCCGCCCCGTCCCGGTCCTGGGCATCACCGGCACCGGCGGCTCGGGCAAGTCGAGCCTGACCGACGAGATCGTGCGCCGCTTCCGCCTCGACCAGGAGGACAAGCTCCGCATCGCCGTGCTCGCCGTCGACCCGACGCGGCGCAAGGGCGGCGGCGCGCTGCTCGGCGACCGCATCCGGATGAACAGCCTCGGCGAGCAGGTCTTCTTCCGCTCGATGGCCACCCGCGGTGCCGACGCGAGCCTGCCCGAGAACCTCACCGACGCCATCGCCGTGCTCCGCGCGGCCGAGTTCGACCTGGTCATCGTCGAGACCCCCGGCATCGGCCAGGGAGACGCCGGGATCGCCGGGCTCGTCGACCGCTCCCTGTACGTGATGACGCCGGAGTTCGGCGCCGCGTCGCAGCTGGAGAAGATCGACATGCTCGACTTCGCCGACGTCGTCGCGATCAACAAGTTCGAGCGCCGCGGCGCCGAGGACGCCCGCCGCGACGTGGGCCGCCAGCTCGTGCGCAACCGCGAGGAGTTCGGCAAGACGTGGGAGGACATGCCGGTCTACGGCACGTCCGCGGCCACGTTCAACGACGACGGCGTCACCGCGCTCTACCAGCACCTGCGCGACCTGCTCCTGGGCGAGGAGGTCCAGGGCCGGCTGCCGCGCACCGACCGCAAGACCTCCGCCGAGCACGCCGCGGTGATCCCGCCGCAGCGCACCCGCTACCTCTCCGAGATCGCCGAGACGGTGCGCGGCTACCACGCCGACACCGAGAAGGCCGTCGAGGCCGCCCGCGTCCGCCAGCACCTGCGCACGGCGCGGGAGCTGGTCGGCGAGGCCGCCCGGGTCGAGATAGACGAGGAGCTGGCCAAGGCCGAGAAGGCGCTGCCCGCCGACGCCGCGGAGCTGCTCGACACCTGGCCGCAGGTCGTCGAGGACTACTCGGGCGACGAGATGGTCGTGAAGATCCGCGACAAGGAGCTCCGCACGCAGCTCACGCGCGAGACGCTGTCGGGAACGAAGGTCCGCCGCGTCGCGCTGCCGACCCTCACCGAGGACGCCGACCTGCTGCGCTTCCTGCGCCGCGAGAACCTGCCCGGCCGCTTCCCGTTCACCGCGGGCGTCTTCCCGTTCAAGCGCGAGGGCGAGGACCCGGCGCGCATGTTCGCCGGCGAGGGCGACCCGTTCCGCACCAACCGACGCTTCAAGATCCTCTCCGCCGACTCCGACGCCAAGCGCCTGTCCACGGCGTTCGACTCGGTCACGCTCTACGGCCGCGACCCCGACACCCGTCCCGACGTCTACGGCAAGGTCGGCACGTCGGGCGTCTCGATCGCCACGCTCGAGGACATGAAGGTCCTCTACGGCGGCTTCGACCTCACCTCGCCCACCACGTCGGTGTCGATGACGATCAACGGCCCGGCGCCGTCGATCCTCGCCTTCTACCTCAACACCGCGATCGACCAGACGCTGGCGCGCTTCCGCGACGAGGAGGGCCGCGAGCCCGACGAGGCCGAGCGCGAGGAGCTCACCGCTTTCACGCTCGCGAACGTCCGCGGCACGGTGCAGGCCGACATCCTCAAGGAGGACCAGGGCCAGAACACCTGCATCTTCTCCACGGAGTTCTCGCTGCGGATGATGGCCGACATCCAGGCCTGGTTCATCGAGCACAAGGTCCGCAACTTCTACTCGGTCTCGATCTCGGGCTACCACATCGCCGAGGCCGGGGCGAACCCCATCAGCCAGCTCGCGTTCACGCTCTCCAACGGCTTCACCTTCGTCGAGAGCTACCTCGCCCGAGGTATGTCGATCGACGACTTCGCCCCCAACCTCTCGTTCTTCTTCTCCAACGGGATGGACGCGGAGTACACGGTGATCGGCCGGGTCGCGCGGCGGATCTGGGCCGTGGCGATGCGGGAGAAGTACGGGGCCAACGAGCGCAGCCAGAAGCTCAAGTACCACGTGCAGACCTCCGGGCGCTCGCTGCACGCGCAGGAGATGAACTTCAACGACATCCGCACCACGCTGCAGGCGCTGTGCGCGCTCTACGACAACGCCAACTCGCTGCACACCAACGCCTACGACGAGGCCGTGACGACGCCGACCGAGGAGTCGGTGCGCCGCGCGATGGCCATCCAGCTGATCATCAACCGCGAGTGGGGCCTGTCGATGAACGAGAACCCGCTCCAGGGTTCCGCCATCGTCGACGAGCTCACCGACCTCGTCGAGGAGGCCGTGCTCGCCGAGTTCGACCGCATCTCCGAGCGCGGCGGCGTGCTCGGCGCGATGGAGACGGGCTACCAGCGCGGCCGCATCCAGGACGAGTCGATGCTCTACGAGCACCGCAAGCACGACGGCACGCTGCCGCTGATCGGCGTCAACACGTTCCTCAAGCCCGACGACCCGGACGCCGGCCCTGTCGAGATCGAGCTCATGCGGGCCACGGAGGCGGAGAAGGAGAGCCAGCTCGAGCGGCTCGCCGACTTCCAGGGGCGCCACAGCACCGAGGCCCAGGAGGCGATCCGCCGCCTCCAGGACGTGGCCACCGGCGACGGCAACGTGTTCGACGAGCTCATGCGCGCCGCCCGGGTCTGCTCGCTGGGTCAGCTCACCGAGGCGTTCTTCGAGGTGGGCGGGCAGTACCGGCGCAACATGTAGGAGCCGTCAGGGTGCCGGGACGTGGCGCAGGTGCACCGCCAGCACCAGCGCCGCGCCCAGCAGCGCGCTGATGTAGCCGACGAGCCCGGGCCAGCCGGCGAGGTCGAACGCGACCCCGCCGAGCAGGCCGCCGACGCTCGACCCGGCGTAGTAGGCGAACAGGTAGAGCGACGAGGCCTGGCCGGGGTCGCCGCCGGGCAGCAGGACCGAGCGGCGGCCCACCCAGCTGCTGGCCACGGAGTGCGCGCCGAAGAAGCCGATCGTCACCAGCAGCACGCCCGCCAGCACCAGCGGCAGGACGTCGGGCAGCGTCACCCACGCCCCGATCAGCGCGACGAGCACCGTGCCCCAGAGCACCTTGCGGCGGCCGAAGCGGTCGCCCAGGCGCCCGGCCGTCGTCGACGCGCCGGTGCCGACGAGGTAGCCGAGGAACACCAGCCCGACCAGCGCCCCCGGCAGCGCGAACGGCGCGGCGAGCAGCCGGAAGGACAGGAAGTTGTAGACGGTGACGAACGTGCTCATCAGCGCGAACGAGATGCCGAACAGGCAGCGCAGGCCGGGGTCGCGCAGGTGCAGCCGCACCGAGCCGCCCAGATCGCGCAGCCGGACCCGCGGCGCCTGACCGCCGACGGTCGGCGGCAGCAGCAGCCGGAACGCGACGGTGCACGCCAGCGACACGAGCCCGACGGCCGCGAGCCCGGCGCGCCACCCGCCGAACTCCGCGACGGTCCCGGCGATCAGCCGCCCGGACAGCCCGCCGATGGTGTTGCCCGCGATGAGCAGGCCGACCGCGCCGCCGAGCCAGCGCGGCGCCACCTCGCGCGTCACGTGGGCCATGAGCAGGGCCGGGAGGGCGGCGAGCGCGACGCCCTGCAGCGCCCGGATCCCGACGAGGACCGCGAAGGTCGGCGACAGCGGCGCGAGGAGCGCCAGCACCGCCGCCGCGGCGAGCGCCCACGTCATCACCCGCGCCCGGCCCCACGACTCGGCGACGGCGGCCAGCGGCACGATCGCCAGGGCCAGCGTGCCGGTGGTGGCCGAGAGGACCAGGCTCGACGTCGACGACGACACGCCGAACTCCGCGGCCAGCGTCGGCAGGAGGCCCTGCACGCTGTAGACCAGCACGAACGTCGCCAGTCCACCGCACCACAGCGCCGCCCCGAGGCGGCGGTAGCCGGGCGTTCCGCGTTCGTGGCCGACGGGGGCGGCGAGAGTCGTTGTCATCGCTATCGACCCTACGTCGCGCGGGCGGCGTCAGCGGTGTGAAACAGCCCTCCCGGCGACGTGCTCGTAGGCGGCGAACTCGATGGTGCGCCGCAGCGTGAAGCCGAGGTGCTCGTAGAGGCGCAGGGCCGTGGTGTTGGACGCGGAGGCGTGCAGGAACGGGACGTCGCCGCGCCCGCGGATCACCGCCCCGACCGCCCGCACCAGCCGCGAGCCCAGACCCCGCCCGCGCGCCTCGGGCGCCGTGCAGACCCCACTGATCTCCGACCAGCCCGCCGGCCGCATCCGCTCCCCCGCCATCGCGACCAGCACGCCCTCGTGCCGGACGCCGAGATAGGCGCCCATCTCGACGGTGCGCTTGGCGAACGGCCCGGGCCGGGTGCGCTCGACGAGGTCGAGCATCTCGGGCACGTCGTCCGGGCCGAGCACGACCGCCTCCGGGTCGGGCGTCACGACCATCGCGGACCCGTCGTACTGGACGCCGGGGATCAGCATCGTGCGCTCCCAGCCCGCCGGGGGCGTGAGCGGGTCGCCCGCGGTGGAGAGGACGCCGAACTCCTCGGCGTCGCGCCAGCCGTCGGCGTCGTCGGGGAACACGCCCCACACCGACATCTCCGGCGGGTAGCGCAGGGCGCAGCCGTGGCGCTGGGCGAACGGGGCGTGCGTGCCGGTGAGCGCGGAGCGCACCGGGTCGTCGAGCGGATGCATGCCCCGATCATCGCTCAGCCCGGGCCGGGCGTCGCCGGGGTATCGCGGGGTTAGCCTGCAGCGGGCGCCACCACCCCGACGGACGGAGCGCGATGAGCGGCACGGCCTTCCCCGACGTCGACCCCACCCGGGTCACGACCACCCTCACCGGCGGCGTCGCCGACGTGCGGCTCGCCCGCCCGGAGAAGCGCAACGCGCTGGACCCCGCGATGTTCTCCGCGATCGTGCGTACCGGCGAGGCCCTGCGCACCGCGCCCGGCGTGCGGGCGGTCGTACTGTCGGGCGAGGGCCCGGACTTCTGCGCCGGCCTGGACTTCGGCGCGTTCCGCGCGATGCGCTCCGGGGAGCGGCTGTCGGCGTCGGTCGACCTCCCCCCGGCCGAGGGTCCGGCGCGGGCCACCGGGCAGCGGGCGGCGCACGCGTGGGCGCGCATCCCGGTGCCGGTGATCGCCGCGGTGCGGGGCAACGCGCTGGGCGGCGGCCTGCAGATCGCGCTCGGCGCCGACATCCGCCTGGTCCACCCCGACGCCGTGCTGTCGGTGCTCGAGATCCGGTGGGGGTTGGTCCCGGACATGACCGGCACGCAGGTGCTGCCCGAGCTCGTCGGCCGCGACGTCGCCAAGGAGCTGACGCTGACGGGGCGCCGGGTGAGCGGCACCGAG
Organism: Pseudonocardia oceani; assembly: GCF_019263585.2. Classification (GTDB taxonomy): domain Bacteria; phylum Actinomycetota; class Actinomycetes; order Mycobacteriales; family Pseudonocardiaceae; genus Pseudonocardia; species Pseudonocardia oceani. The sequence continues at coordinate 4,642,183 of NZ_JADQDF010000001.1, read as the reverse complement.
GCCGTCGCGCTCGGGCTCGCCACCCGCGTCGAGGACGACCCGCTGGCCGCCGCCCTGGCCATGGCCCGGGCGATCGCCGCCCTCAGCCCGCACGCCGTGCGGGCGGCCAAGCGCCTGCTCGACGCCGCGGGCCGCGTCGACCTGGAGACCGGCTTCGCCGCCGAGCAGGACGAGATCGGCGCCCTGATCGGCAGCCCGAACCAGGCCGAGGCCGTGACGGCCCGGTTCGAGGAGCGCGAGCCGGTGTTCACCGACCCGGAGTAGGACCTCAGGCGGCGGTACGCGCCGCCAGCGCCTTGCCGACCTCGGACGCGCGCTCGTGGGCCTGCGCCTGCGAGGCCTCGGCCAGCGGCACGAGCTCGGCCATCGCGGGGGTGACCGGGGCGAGGGTCAGCTCGGCCTCGACGAGGGTGAGGTCGGCACCCCACACGTCGGCGAGGATGCGGACGAGGTACGGGGTGGCGTGGTCCCAGCCCTCGCGCGGGGTGCCGGCGCCGTAGCCGCCGCCGCGGGCGATCACCAGCGTGACCGGCCGCCCGGCCAGCGGGGACGTGCCCGGGCCGAAGCGGGGGTCGGTGATCAGCAGGTCGATCCACGCCTTGAGGTGGGCCGGCACGCCGAAGTTGTAGAGCGGCGTGGCGATGACCACGACGTCGGCGCCGAGCACCTCGTCGGCCAGACGGCGGGTGAGGTCGAGCGCGGCGCGCTGCTCGTCGGAGCGCTGGTCCTCGGGGGTGAACCCGGCGAACGCGGCGACCGGCCAGACGTCGGGCAGCGGGTCGGCCACGAGGTCGCGGCGCTCGACCGTCGCGTTCGGGTGCTGCTCGAGGTAGGCGCCCTCGAGGGTGTCGGCGACCCCGCGGCTCACGGAGCCCTCGGTGCGGATGCTGCTGTCGAGGCGGAACATGCTCATGGGACTCTCCTGTGATGCGCGGTACGTGTGATGTTCTGTTTAGCAGACGATCGCTACAACAGACAATCTGCGGCGGTGCGTCCCGGCTAGACTGGGATGGTGACCACACCCGAACGCCCCGAGTCGGACCTCGGCTGGGCGCTCGGCACCGTGATGCGCACGTACCTCCGCGGCATCGACGAGGTCGTCGCCGGCGTGCCGGGCGGGCCCCGCGGCTACCAGGTGCTGGCCGCCGCGGGCCGCGGCGAGGCGGCCAGCCAGCTCGCGCTGGCGCAGCACCTCGGCGTCGACCGGACCGTCATGACCTACCTGCTCGACGACCTGGAGTCCGCCGGGCTCGTCGAGCGCCGGCCCGACCCGGCCGACCGCCGCGCCCGCCGCGTCGGGCTCACCCCCGAGGGCGGCGCCCGCCTCTGCGCGCTGGAGCGCGAGCTGCGCCGCGCCGAGGAGACCGTGCTCGCTCCGCTGGCCGAGGAGGAGCGCGCCAGCCTGCGCGAGATGCTGGCCCGCATCGCGCGCGGGGCGGCGCCGGTCGACCCGTGCCAGGTGGCGCAGGAGATGCAGGCGCAGGATGCGGCGGCGGTCAGCGCATCCCGAGGTCGAGCTCCGCGGAGATCCGCCGTTGCACCGACGCCACAGCCCGGAAGGCCTCGCGCAGCGACGCCCGCGTCACCGCGCTGAGGTCGGCGGGCCGCACGAGGTCGTCGGGCTCGACGCCGGCGCGCAGCTGCTCGACCTGGTGCGCCAGCCGCAGGCCCAGCACCAGGTGGAACGCCTCCTCCAGCGTGGCCGCGGCGGCCGGCGGCAGCGTCCCCGCGGCGGCCGCGGCGCGCAGGCGGGCCGGCGTCGACGCCCCGGTCACCCCGGCCGCCATGCCCGCCCAGCGCGCGAGGTCGACGATCGGCACGAGCCCGCCGCGCTTGAGGTCGAGCCGCCCGCGGCGCCGCCCGCTGTGCTCGACGACGAAGTCGCGCAGGAAGCCCGTCGGCGGGCGGTGCGCGAGGGCGTAGCGGCCGAGCAGGCGCAGCAGGTCGGGGTGGCGGCGAGCGTCGCGGAAGACGTCGGGCACGGAGCCCTTTCCCGCCCACCCCTGACGCGCCCCCCACACCGGCCGCGCGTCGACGACGAGCGAGACGAGGATCGGCGCCTTCTCCTGCGTCGGGTCGTGCAGCCAGCTCCGCGCGGCCGCCGCCCACGCCTCGTAGGAGCGGGCGAACAGCGGGTTGGTGGCGACGGCGCCGTTCGCGTCGGCGCGGAACCCGGCCGCGGCGAGACCGGCCATCACCCGCGCGGCGAGGTCGCGGGCGTGCCCGGCGGCCACCGGGTCGTCCTCCGGGCCGACCCACACCAGGGCGCTGTCGACGTCGGAGCTCGGCACCGCCTCGCGGCGCGCCAGGCTGCCCAGCGCCAGCCAGGTCAGCGGGCGCGGCGGCGCGTCGGGCGTCGAGAGCTCGATGAGCCGGCGCGTCACGGCGTCGGCGACGACCGCGGTGATGCCGGCGATGTCGGCGGGCGCCACGCGGGCGTCGTGCAGCGCGACGATGGTCGGGGTGAGCTCCCGCGCCGCGGCGACGACCTCGTCGACGTCCCGGGCCCGCGCGATCCGCGTCCGCAGCCCGAAGCTGCTGCGGGTCGTCGCCGCGACGACGTCGACGTCCTCCAGCACGCCGAGCAGCTCCCCGGCCGCGCCCAGGACGGGGACGTGCCGCACGCCGCGGTCGAGCATGTCGAGCAGGACCTCACCGCCGAGGCGGTCGGCCGCCGCCGTCCACGCGGGCGCGGTCATCGCCTCGCGCAGCGCGGTGGCCGAGGCATCGACCCCGTCGGCGACGACGGTCCGCAGGTCGCGGTCGGTGAGGATGCCGACGCGCCCGTGACCGATCGGCACGACCACCGCCGACGCCCCGCACGCGGTCATCCGCCGCACCGCCTCCCGCAGGCTCGTCGACTCCTCCGCGGTGCACAGCGGCGCGCGCAGCAGCTCCCCGACCGGGCGCTGCGCCGGGTCCGGGGCGCCGAGGTCGGCGCGCGGCGGGGCGAGCAGCGAGCGCGTGACGTAGCGGAGCCCGGCGGGGCGCCCGAGCAGGTCGCGGACCGCGGGGCCGGGCAGCCGCAGGCAGGTCGTCGCGCCTCGGGCCACGGCGGTGAAACCGAGCGGCAGCCCGGCCAGCATCGGGGCGTGCCCGAGCAGCTCACCCGGGCCGAGCAGGTCGAGCACCCGCCCGTCGTGGACGATCTCGACCGCGCCGGTCCGGACCACCCGCAGGTGCGCGGGCGGCGCCGCACCCTCCGCGAGCACGGTCGCCCCCGCGGCGTGCTCCTCGACCTCGGCGAGGGCGGCGAGGGCGGCCAGCTCGCCGGCGTCGAGGGCGTCGAAGGGCGGGTGGGCGCCGAGGAACTGCGCGGCCGCCGCCGGTGCGTCGGGGTGCGCAGAGCTGCTCTGAGCACCGGGACGCGTCACCGGCGGCCGGACCAGTACGCGTGGTGGGCGTCGTGCAGCAGCAGGAACGCGCCCTGCACGACGATGCCGGCGCTCGCCCCGGCCGCGCCCGGCCGGTCGCGGCGCCACCGCCACAGCGCCGCCCCACCGGCGACGTACCCGGCGTCGAGGACGACGTTGGCCCACAGCACGCGGCGCAGCGTCCGCGACTCGGCGGCCAGGGCGTCGTCGGCGTACGGGTCGGGCAGCCGCGCCATCCGGCGACGCTTCAGCCGCCCGGCCACCACGACGATCACCAGGTCGACCGCGCCCCACCCGGCGTTCTGCGTGCCGAACGCCGTGGCGAACGGGCCCCGCCGGGCGGCGGCGAGGCCGAGTCCGGCGACGACGCTCGCCGCGCCCCACGCGGTGGTGGAGCGGGCGAGCGCGTCCTGGCGGGCCCAGGGGTCGCGCCCCCGCGGATCAGCGGCCACGGAGCAGGTCTGCGGCCTTCTCCCCCACCATCATGCAGGTGATGTTGGGGTTGATCGCCGGCAGGAACGGCAGGATCGACGCGTCGGCGACCCGCAGCCCCTCGACGCCCCGCACCCGCAGCTGCGGGTCGACCACGGCCATCGGGTCGGACTCCGGACCCATCTTCGCCGTGCACGCCGGGTGGTAGACGGTGTTGTGGGTCTTGGTGACGTAGTCGACCAGATCGTCGTCGGTGACGGCGTCGGGCCCGGGCGTCAGCTCGCGGGTGATCCACTCCTTGAGCGCGGGCTGCTCGGCGATGCGCCGCGCGAGCTTCACCCCGTGCAGCATCACCGCCATGTCGTGGCCCTCGGGGTCGGTGAAGTAGCGGGGGTCCACCCGTGCGCGGTCGCGGAAGTCGCGGCTGCGCAGCCGCACCGTGCCCCGCGAGCGCCCGCGCGTGACGTTGGGCGTCAGGCAGAACCCGTTGTCGGTGGTCGGGTAGCCCCAGCGCACCGTGTTCAGGTCGAAGGGCACCGACCCGTAGTGCATCATCAGGTCCGGCCGGTCCAGCCCCTCCCGGGTGCGCGTGAACAGCCCGATCTCCCACCACTGCGTGGAGCGCGTGACCATCGGCCGCGCAGCCTCCCACATCACCAGGCCCTCGACGTGGTCGTCCAGGTTGGCTCCGACGCCCGGCGCGTCGACGAGCACGTCGACGCCGAACTCGCGCAGGTGCTCGGCCGGGCCGATGCCCGAGAGCATCAGCAGCTTGGGCGTGTCGATCGCGCCCGTGGACAGGATGACCTCGCGCCGCGCGGTGACCGTCCGCCGGCCCGGGCCGATGTCCTGCTGGTACTCGACGCCGGTGGCGCGCCGGCCCTCGAAGACGACCTTGGACGCCCACGCCCCGGTGATCACCGACAGGTTCGGCCGCGAGTCCAGGACCGGGTGCAGGTAGCTCACCGACGCCGAGGCCCGCGTGCCGTCGGGGAACCGGTTGATCTGGAAGAACCCGGCGCCCTCGGTGACGGTCGTGCCCTCGTTGAACTTCACCGTCGGCAGCCCGACGCCGGCCGCGGCCTCCAGCACGGCGACGCCGCACGGGTCGTCGGGTGCGATGTGGTGGATGTTGACCGGGCCGGAGCGGCCGTGGCCGTCCCACTCGCCGTCGTTGGTCTCCAGGCGGCGCAGCAGGGGCCAGCACTCGTCGGCGGTCCAGCCCTCGCACCCCTGGGCGGCCCACTCGTCGAGGTCCTCGCGCGGGGTCCAGAACGCGATGCACGAGTTGTGCGACGAGCACCCGCCGAGCACCTTCGCCCGCGCGTGGCGCAGGAAGGAGTTGCCGCGCTCCTGCGGCTCGACCAGGTAGTCCCAGTCGAAGCCGGAGTCGAGCAGCGCCATCCAGTCGGTGAGCTTGAGGATCGCCGGGTCGTCGACGTCGGACGGGCCCGCCTCCAGCAGGCACACGGTGACGGCGGGGTCCTCGGACAGCCGCGCGGCCAGCGCGCAGCCCGACGACCCCCCGCCGACGACGACGTAGTCGAACTGCTCGGTCATGCGTCCCTCCGGTGGTCGTGCGCGGCGATCGTGGCCCTGGCCACGATCGCCGCGCACGGGTGGCGCAGCCGCGTCACGGCGCCTGCTCCAGGTTCCCCAGGTCCATGTTCTGGGCCATGTGCTCGGGCAGCGTGCCCGTCTGGTGCCGGCCGCGGGCCAGGTACCACGCCAGCCCGATCAGGATGACGGCCCCGATGAAGATCGGCGCGATGAAGCTGAGCACCCCGGCGCCGTAGACATCCTCCCGCGGCCAGGCCAGGTTGATGGCCATGCCGGCGCCCCAGACGACGGCGATGATGTTGACGGGCAGTCCCCAGCGCCCCAGCGAGAAGTAGCCGTCGGTGCCCGCACCGGGTCCGGGCCACTCCCCCTTCAGCCGTTTGCGCAGCATGGGCACGGTGACCAGCAGGTACGCGATGTAGATCATGATGATCGCGACGCTCGTGACGGCCGTGAAGATCTGCGGGCTGCCGATGTTCACCACGAGGATGAGCACCGAGGCCACGCCGATCAGCACCGCGGGCACGACGGGCGTCTTGCGCTTGGGGTCGATCTTCGCGAGCCGCGCGCCTGCGGGCAGGGCGTTGTCGCGGGCCATGGCGAACATCAGCCGGATCGCGGCGGTGTGCACGGCCAGCGCGCACACCGTCACCGCGATGACGACGCTGATCAGCAGCGCGATACCGAGCGGGCCGCCGAGCACCGCCAGCACGACGAACTGCAGGCCGCCGACATGACCGATCTCCGGGGCCGCCAGGTCGGGCGCGGCGAGGATCGCGAACAGCAGGATCAGCCCGCCGATGACGAACGAGGCGATGACGGCGCGCAGGATCGCCGTGGGCGCGGTGCGCCGAGGGTCGACGGTCTCCTCGCCCAGCGAGCTGGCGGTGTCGAAGCCGTACATGACGTACGCGCTGGCCAGCGCGGCCACGAGGAACGCCCCGAAGTAGCCGAGGTCGGTGCCCGCGCCCAGGCCCTGGGTGTCGAACAGCACCGTCGGCGGGTTGACGATGTTCACCGCGAGCAGCACGACGAGCAGCACGGCCGCGATCAGCTCGATGAACACCCCGGCGCTGTTGATCCGGGCCATGAGCCTCACGCCGAGCGCGTTGATCGTGGTGGTGAACGCGACGAGGATCGCGCCCCAGATCACGGCGGACACGGCGAAGTCGGTCTCCCCCGTGCCGTCGCCGACGAGCTGGAAGCCGCTCCAGATCAGCGGCAGCGTGCCCTGGTAGGCGAGCACCACGGCCGTCAGCGTCACCACCGACGCCGTGAACATCATCCAGCCGGCCAGCCACGCCGTGGTCGGGCTCGCGAGCCGCTTGGACCAGTTGTAGACCGACCCGGCCACCGGGTAGCGCCCCGCGAGCTCGGCGAAGCACAGCGCCACCATGACCTGGCCGGCGAACACCAGCGGCCAGCTCCACCAGTACGCCGGCCCGCCGAACGCGAAGCCGAAGTAGAAGAGCTGGAACGTGCCGGTGAGGATCGAGATGTAGCTGATCCCGGCGGCGAAGCTGGCGAACTTCCCGATGCTGCGGTCGAGCGTCTGGGAGTAGCCGAAGTCGGCCATCCCGTCGTCCGCAGGCCTGTTCTCCGTCGTACTCATCCCTGACCTCCGGTGAACCAGCCGGCGGGTTCCGGCGCGGTGTTGTGCCAGACGTGCTTGTGCTCCTGGTACTCGGCCAGACCGGTCGGTCCCAGCTCCCGACCGTTGCCGGAGGACTTCATCCCGCCCCACTCCGCCGCGGGGACGTAGGGGTGGTAGTCGTTGATCCACACCGTGCCGTGGCGCAGGGCCCCGGCGACGCGGTGCGCGCGCGCCATGTCGGCCGTCCAGACCGCGCCCGCGAGGCCGTACTCCGTGTCGTTGCCCAGCGCGATCGCCTCGGCCTCGGTGCGGAAGGTCTCGACGGTGAGGATCGGCCCGAACGTCTCCTCGCGGATCACGCGCATCTCGCGGGTGACGTCGGCGAGCACGGTGGGCCGGTAGAAGAATCCGTCCTGCAGCCCGGGGTCGTCGGGCCGCTTCCCGCCCGCGACGAGCCGGGCGCCGTCGGCCAGCGCGTCCGCCACGAACCTCTCGATCTTGTCGCGCTGCGCCGCCGACACCAGCGGCCCGGACTCGGACCCCTCGACGAGCCCGCCGCCCAGCCGGATCAGGTCGGCGCGCCGCCCGATCTCCGCGACCAGCTCGTCGTGCATCGACTCCTCGACGATCAGCCGCGCCCCCGCCGAGCACACCTGCCCGGCGTGCAGGAAGACCGCGGTCAGCGCCCAGTCGACGGCGAGGTCGAGCGGGGTGTCGGCGAAGACGATGTTGGGGTTCTTGCCGCCCAGCTCCACCGCCACCCGCTTCACGGTGGGCGCGCTCGCCCGGATGATCGCCTGGCCGGTCGCGAGGCCGCCGGTGAAGCTGACCATGTCGACTCCCCTGTGCTCGGTGAGCGGGGCGCCCACGTCGCGCCCGCTGCCCAGCAGGATGTTGACGACGCCGGGCGGCACCCCGGCCTCCTCGCACAGCCGCACCAGCAGGACGCTCGTGAGCGGCGTGACCTCGCTGGGCTTGATCACGCACGTGTTGCCCGCGGCGAGCGCGGGGGCGAGCTTCCACGACAGCTGCAGCAGCGGGTAGTTCCACGGCGTGATGAGGACGCAGACGCCGACCGGCTCGTGCACGACGCGCGAGAGCACGTGCGCCTTGCCGACGTCGACGACCCGGCCGGCGTCCTTGTCGGCGAGGTCGGCGTAGTAGCGGAACACCGCGGTGACGTCGTCGACGTCGATGCGGCTCTCGACGATCGTCTTGCCGGTGTCGAGGGTCTCGGTGTGTGCGATCGACTCCTTGTCGCGCACGAGGAGGTCGGCGACCCGGCGCAGCAGCGCGGCGCGCTCGGGGGCGGGCGTCGTGCGCCACGGGCCCGTGTCGAACGCCGCGCGGGCGGCGGCCACGGCGGCCTCCACCTCGGCGGGGCCGGCCTGGTCGACGGTCTCGACCACCGATCCGTCGAACGGGTTGATCACGTCGTCGGTACCGCCGGATCCGGCGGTCCACTTCCCATCGATATGCAGGCTCGGCACGCGTTGATCGTCCTCGCCGCTGGAGCCACGTCAAGCACTGCGCTGTGATCGACGCCTATAGTTTCGCCATGAGCAACGCTGCTGGTCGGGATGGGGGCGTGCAGTCCGTCGATCGGGCGATCTCGGTTCTGGAGATCCTGGCGCGGCGGGGCGAGGCGGGCGTCAGCGAGGTCGCGCAGGAGATCGACGTCCACAAGTCCACCGCCTTCCGCCTGCTCGGCGCGCTGGAGGGACGCGGTCTCGTCGAGCAGGCCGAGGACCGCGGCAAGTACCGGCTCGGCTTCGGGCTCATCCCGCTCGCCGGCGCGGTCTCCGACCGGCTCGACGTCACCCGGCAGGGCCGCGAGGTGCTGGTGCGCCTGGCCGAGGAGCTGGGCGAGACCGTCAACCTGGCCGTGCTGCAGGAGCACTGGGCCGTCAACGTCGACCAGGCCCGCGGGCCCTCGACGGTGTCGACGCACAACTGGATCGGCCGCCTCACCCCGCTGCACTGCACCTCGAGCGGCAAGATCCTGCTCGCCCACCTGCCCGCCCCCCGCCGCGCCGCCCTGCTCGCCGCGTCGGGCATGGAGCGCCTCACCGGCAGCACCGTCACCCTGGCCCGCGACCTCGACGCCGAGCTCGCGGCCGTCGCGTCGCAGGGGTACGCCGTGGCGATGGAGGAGTACGAGGTGGGCCTCAACGCCGTCGCCGCGCCGGTGGTGGACCGCAGCGGCGAGGTGATCGCCGCACTCTCCGCGAGCGGCCCCGCCTACCGCCTCGACCAGGAGCGCGTGGACGACCTCGTGGAGCCGGTGCGGGCGGGGGCGGCGGAGATCTCCCGGCGGATGGGGTGGTTCGGCGGGTGAGCGGAACGCTGTTGCTGTTCAGCGGGCGCTGAACAGCAACGACGTACCGTTCACGCGCGAGTTCCCCCGTTCCGCCACGGGCAACGGTGCCGTCGGGGCATCCTGCGGGGATGGCGTGGCCGGAGGTGTTCCGCGGCTCGGCCGCCGTCGCGGCGGGCCTGGTCACGTGGGGCCGGCTGCGCGGTCCGCGGTTCGTGCGGATCTTCCCCGACGTCTACGCCGCCGCCACCGGTGCTCCGCCCTCCCTCGCGCTGCGCTCCCGCGCCGCGGCGCTGCTCGTGGAGGGCCGCGGGGTCCTGTCGGGCTACTCGGCGGCCGAACTGCTCGGTGCGTCGTGCGGCCCGTTCGACGCCCCCGCCGAGGTCACGCTGCTCCGCGGGCGGCAGCGTGCGCACCCGGGGCTGCTCGTCCACCGCGACGCCGTCGCTCCCGGTGAGACATGGCGGCTCGGCGGCGTCGCCGTCACGAGCCCGGTGCGCACCGCGTACGACCTGGTGCGCCGGCTCGACGACGTCGAGGGCGTCGTCGCGCTCGACCGGCTCGCGAACCGGCACCGGTTCGCGCCGGACCTGCTGCTGAACTTCGCCGTCCACTACCCGCGCGCCCGGGGCAACCGCCGGGTCGCCGCGGCGCTCGCGCGGGCCGCGCGCTACAGCGGGTCGCCGATGGAGACCCGCCTGCGGCTGCTGCTCGTCGACGCGGGTCTGCCCCGGCCGCAGGTGCAGTGGGTCGTGCAGGACCCCGTGGCCCGCACCTGCGTGTGGCTCGACCTCGCCTACCCCGAGGCGATGATCGGCATCGAGTACGAGGGCGAGCAGCACACGACCCCGGAGGGGGTGCTGCGCGACGCCGGCGGTACACGCGCCTGGTGGCGCGGGGCTGGCGCATCCACCGCTACACGAAGTACGAGATCCGCGACGAGCCGCGGCGGATCGTCGACGAGCTCAGCCGCGCACTGGCGCGCGTGAACGGAACGACGTTGCTGTTCGACAGCCGCTGAACGACGACGGTGTTCCGCTCACGCGAGCCGCTGCGCCACCCACTCGTGGAACTCGGCGATGTGGTGCTCGCTGGGCACCAGCACCCCGCCGTCGCGGTAGGCCCGGCTGCCCATGCCGGGCTGGGTGCGCTCGCAGGCGTCGAAGTCCTGCTGGTTGACCCGGTGGAACAGCTCCACGCTCGCGTCGACGTCGCTGACACCGGGCGCGAAGAGCCAGTCGCACTCGACGACGGTGCGGTCGGGGGCGAGCGGGGTCATCCGGTGGACGATCACGTGGTCGGGCACGAGGTTGACGAAGACCTGGGGCCGGATGGTGATGGCGTAGTAGCGGCGGTCCTGGTCGTCGGCGATGCCGGGGAGGCGGTCGAAGCCGGCGCGGCCGTCGACGGTGAAGCCCGCCGCGTCCGGCCCGAACTCGGCGCCGTGGCCCACGTAGTACTGCGCGGCGAAGCCGTCGGCGAACTCCGGGAGCACCTCGGTGAGCTCCGGGTGGATCGTCGCGCAGTGGTAGCACTCCATGAAGTTCTCGACGATGAGCTTCCAGTTCGCGGCCACGTCGTAGCGGATGCGGCGGGCCAGCGCCAGGGAGCCGACGTCGTAGCGCTCGATGGCGTCGCGGTCACCGAGGCGCTCGACGACCGCGCCGATGACCTCGTCGTCGAACGACGGGGGCCCCTCCCCCGTGGACAGGCAGATCCACACGTACCCGAGCCACTCGCGCAGGTGCACGGCGTGCAGGCCGTAGGCGGCGCGGTCGACGTCGGGCATCGTCGTGAGGTTCGGGGCGGCGACCAGCTCACCGGACAGCGAGTACGTCCACGCGTGGTAGGAGCACTGCAGGTTGCGCCGCAGCTGCCCGGCCTCCTCGGTGCACAGGGCGGCGCCGCGGTGGCGGCAGACGTTGAGGAAGCCGCGGACGGCGCCGTCGCGGCCGCGGACGAGCACCACGGACTCGCGCCCGACGGTGACGGTCCGGAACGCGCCGGGGCCGGTGAGGTCGGCGGCGAGGGCGACGCAGGTCCAGGCCCGCTCGAAGATCCGCTCCTGCTCCGCGGCGAACACCGAGGCGTCGGTGTAGGCCGCGCCGGAGAGGGTCGGGACGAGGCTGGACACCACGGGTGGGGGCTGCACGGCGGTCATCCGAAGCGCTCCGGGTCGAACAGGCCGATGGGGTGGGCGGTGGTGCCGGTCGTCGCGAGGTCGGCGCAGATCTCCCCGATCACCGGCACGAACTTGAAGCCGTGTCCGGAGAACCCGCAGGCGATCGTCACCTTGTCGCGGCGCCGGATGACGAAGTGCTCGTCGGGCGTGGTCGTGTACATGCACGGCACGGCCTTGACCAGCGCTCCCGCCAGCCCGGGCAGGGTGTCGGCGACGCGCGTGCGCATCTCCTCGACCTCCGCCCCGGTGACGACCCGGTCGAGCGCGTCCGGGTCGGTGTCACGCCCGCGGCGGAAGAACGCGACCTTCACGCCGCCGTCGGGGCCGTCCATCGACGGGAAGCCGTAGATCTGCGCCCCGCCGGCCTGTTCGGCCACGTACACGGGGTGCCCGACGAACGGCTCGACCCCGCCCGGGGGCGCGAACCAGTACTGCACCTGCCGCTCGACGCGCAGCGGCAGCCCGAGGTCGGCCAGCAGCGACGGCGCCCACGCGCCCGGGCTGACGACGACGTGCCCCGCCGTGAAGGTGCCCTCGGCGGTGCGGACGACCACGCCGTCGGCGGTCTCGGTGACGTCAAGGACCTGCTGGCCGAACCGCAGGTCGGCGCCGTCGCGGGCGGCGAGGTCGAGGTGCGCGCGGACCGTCGCCTCGGGGCGGACGAAACCGGCGCGCTCCTCGTAGACGGCCACCTCACCCTCGGCCGGGGTGATCGTCGGGAAGCGCGCGCGGACGGCGTCGGCGTCGAGCACCTCGTGGGGCAGCCCCCACTCCTGCGCCGCGCGCAGGCTGCCCGCGAACGTCGTGCTCTGCTCGGGGCCGAGGTAGAGCCCACCCGTGAGCGTCAGGAGGTCGGTGTCCGCCCCGATCGACGACAGAGCCTTCTCGGCGTCGGTCCACAGCTCGTAGGCGCGCAGCAGCAGCGGGACGTAGGCCGGGTCCTCGAAGTAGGACTGGCGGATCACGCGCGAGCCGCCGTGGCTGGAACCGCGGTCGTGCGCCGGGGTGAACCGCTCGAGCCCGAGCACCCGCACGCCGCGACCGGCGAGGTGGCGGGCCGTGGCCGAGCCCATGCCGCCCAGGCCGACCACGATCACGTCATGGGGAGTGCTCACGCGCGGATCCGCTTCATCTCGGGGTCGAACAGGGGCTCGGCGGCCACCACCGCCGGGAGGCGCTCGCCGAAGTACTCGATCTGCACCGGCGTGCCCGCGACGGCGGCCGCGGCGGGCAGCCAGGCGTAGGCGATGGAGGCGTCGATCGTGTAGCCGTACGCGGCGCTCGTGACGTACCCGGCGCAGGCGCCCGCGTGGAACACCGGCTCCTTGCCCATCACGACGTACGCGGGGTCGTCGAGCAGCAGCGGGACGAGCCGGCGCGCCGGCGTGACGTCCGCGGCGGGCCTGACGGCGAACCCGACGCCGGCCTCGTACGGGTCGTGCTCGGTGGTCATGTCGGTGCCCGCGGAGCGGTAGCCCTTCTCCAGCCGCAGCGAGTTGAACGCGCTGCGCCCGGCCGCGATGACGCCGTGGCGCTCGCCGGCCTCCCACAGCAGGTCCCACAGCCGCAGGCCCAGCTCGGCGCTGCAGTACAGCTCCCAGCCCAGCTCGCCGACGTAGGACAGGCGCAGCGCCGTCACCGGCACCTCGCCGACGTGGATCCTCCGCGCGCGGAAGAAGCCGAAGCCGGTGTGCGAAACGTCGTCACGGGTGAGCGAGGACAGCACGTCACGCGCCCGCGGGCCCCACAGCCCGATGCAGCAGGTGCCGCCGGTGATGTCGCGGATGTGGACGTCGTCGCCCGCGGCGCGCTGGAGCACGTCGAGGTCGATGTTCGAGTTCGCGCCGACCTGGAACCGCTGCTCGCCCAGCCGCGCCACCGTGAGGTCGCTGCGGACGCCGCCGTTGCCGTCGAGCAGGAGCGTGTAGGTGACCGCACCCGGGTTCTTGCGCAGGTCGTTGGTGGTGAGGCCGTCGAGGAGGTCGAGCGCGCCGGGGCCGCTCACCTCGAGGCGCTTGAGCGGGGTCATGTCGTACATCGCGACGCGGTCGCGCGTGACCAGGGCCTCCGCCCCGGCGATCGGCGACCAGAACCGCGACGCCCACTCCCCGCGGCGCGGGATGCGCCCGACCTCCGGGAGGCCGGCGTTGGCCTCGAACCACAGCGGGCGCTCCCAGCCGGCGCCCTCGGTGAACACCGCGCCCAGCTCGACCTGGCGGGCGTGGAACGGGCTGACGCGCAGCGGGCGCGGCTGCACCGGCGGCTCGAGCGGGTGCAGGATGTCGTAGACCTCGACGAAGGCCTGCGTGCTGCGCGTCCGCACGTAGTCGGGGGCGAGCTGGGGCTCCTCGAAGCGGGCGAGGTCGGCCTCGTGCAGGTCGACGCCCGGCTCGCCCTCGACGAGCCAGCGCGCCACAGCCTGCGCGACGCCGCACGAGTGCGTGACCCACACGGCCTCCGCCACCCAGAACCCCGCGACGGACGGGTGCTCGCCGATCAGCGGCGCGCCGTCGGCGGTGAAGGAGAAGATGCCGTTGAAGCCGGTCTCGATGCCGGTGAGCGCGGGCAGCAGCGCGCGGGCGTCGTCCCAGGAGGCGGCGAAGTCCTCCTCGGTGAACGCGAGCTTCGACGGCATGTCCTCGACCGGCAGGTCGTCGAGGTCGACGGGCATCGGGCGGTGGGCGTAGGAGCCGATGCCGATGCGCTCGGCGTGCTCGCGGAAGTAGAGGTCGCGGTCCTGGTGGCGCAGGATCACCGCGCTCGCCTCGCGGGTGGCGCCGGCGAGCTCGGGCAGCGGCGTGGTCGTGACGTACTGGTGCGCCATGGGCAGCAGCGGGATCGCCAGGTCGACCAGCGCGCCGGTCTGCGGGCCCCAGAACCCGGTGCACGAGACGACGCGGTCGGCCGGGACGTCGCGGTGTGCGCGCCCGCCGGTGCCGGAGGCCGTCTCCACGCGCACGCCCGTGACGCGGCCGCGCTCGGTGAGGATCTCCAGCACGCGGTGCCCGCCGAGCACGCGGGCGCCGCGGTCGACGGCCCGGGCGAGCTGCGCGGCGACGGCGCCGGGCGCGTTCGCCAGGCCGTCGGTGGGGGTGTGGAAGCCGCCGAGCACGTTGCCGGCGGGCAGCAGGGGGTGCAGCGCGGCGCACTCGTCGGCGTCGACCAGGCGGGAGTCGATGCCCCAGCTCTGCGCCAGGCCGTGGCGGCGGCGCAGGTCGAGCAGCCGCTCCGGGGTGGTCGCGACCTCCAGGCCGCCGACCGCGGTGAACGCGCCGAGCTCCGTCATCTTCTCGACGGTGTAGCGGGCGAAGCCCGCCATCGTCTTCGACGGGTTCGTCTGGAACACCAGCCCCGGCGCGTGCGACGACGAGCCGCCCGGCAGCGGGAGCTCGCCGCGGTCGAGGACGGTGACGTCGGTCCAGCCGCGGGCGGTGAGCTCGTCGGCCACCGCCGCACCCACGACGCCGGCCCCGATGACGACGACGCGGGGGCTCACGACGCGGCTTCGAGCGTGGTCTCGGAGGCCACGAGGACGTAGACGTCGTCGGCGTCGACCACGACCTGGTGCGTGCGCACGGGGCGCCGTGCGACGAGGCCGTCGGGCTCGCCGGTGCGCAGGTCGAATATCGCCGCGTGCAGCGGGCACTCGACCTCGCAGCCCTCCAGCCAGCCGTCGGCGAGCGAGGCGTCCTGATGGGTGCACGTGTCGTCGATCGCGTAGAACTCGCCGTCGGTGGTGTGGAACACCGAGACCGGCGGTGTGAGCGGCAGGCGGCGGGCTCCGCCTCGGGGCAGGTCGGCGAGGGCGCAGACGTGGATCATGGGGGGCTCCGGAAGCGCAGGACGGAACGGTGAGCACCTGACGCAACAGACGGTGACTTCTGCCCGGGGCGCTGTCAAGAGGCCCGGAGCACCGGAAACGCGCTCGTCACGAGCGGCCACCTAGGGTCGGCCCCGTGGCTCTGGACGATCTCGGGACAGACGTGGACATACCGGACACCGTCAAGCGCGTGGTGTCGATCGTGCCGTCGCTCACGGAGGCGGTCGCGGCGTCGGCACCGGGCCTCCTCGTGGGCGCGACGGACTGGTGCACGCACCCCGCCGATCTCGACGTCCCGCGCATCCGCGGCACCAAGAACCCCGACGTCGAGGCGATCGTCGCGCTGCGCCCGGACCTCGTGGTGGCCAACCAGGAGGAGAACCGCGTCCCCGACCTCGACGCGCTGCGCGCCGCCGGCGTGCCCGTGTACGTCACCGACATCCGCACCCTCGACGACGCCTTCGGCTCGCTCGCGCGCATGCTCGCCGCCTGCCGCCTCGACCGCCCGGCGTGGCTCGACGAGGCCGAGGCGGCGTGGGCGGCGGTCCCCGAACCGGCGCGCCGGCGGCGTGCGGTGGTGCCGATCTGGCGCAGGCCGTGGATGGCGGTGGGGTCCGACACGTTCACCGGCGCGCTGCTCGCCCGGCTCGGCGTCGACAACGTCCTGGGCGACGACCCGGAGCGCTACCCGCGCTTCGACCCCGCCGCGCTGCCCCCGCACGACCTCGCCGTGCTGCCCGACGAGCCCTACCTCTTCACCGCCGACGACGGGCCGGAAGCGTTCCCCGGCGTCCCGTCCGCGCTGGTCAGCGGCCGCCTGCTGACCTGGTACGGCCCGAGCCTCACCGAGGCCGCCCGCGTCCTGCCGGGGGCCCTGGACGTCTGAGGGCGCTCTACGCTTGCGGCGTGCTCCTCGTCCTCGACCTCCTCGGCGTCGCCGTGTTCGCCGCCTCCGGCGCGCTGGCCGCGGTGCACGCGCGGCTGGACGTGTTCGGGGTCGTCGTGCTGGCCGCGGTGACCGCGCTGGGCGGGGGCGTCGTGCGCGACGTGCTGCTCGGCGTCACCCCGCCGTCGACGCTGCGGCAGTGGCCCTACCTCGTGGTGCCGGCGGTCGTGGCGCTGCTGGTGTTCCGGTGGCACCCGGCGGTCGCGCGGTTGCGGCGCGGGGTGCAGCTCGCCGACGCGTTCGGGCTCGCGCTGTTCGTCACGACCGGCACCGCGGTGGCGCTGAGGACGGGGGCGCCGGCGATCACGGCGGCGCTGGTCGGGGTTATCACCGGCGTCGGCGGCGGCGTGCTGCGGGACCTGCTGCGGGGCGAGATCCCGACGGTCCTGCGCCGCGAGATCTACGCGCTCGCCGCGGCCGCGGGGGCGGCCGTCGTCGTGGCCGGGAACGCGTTGTCGCTCCCCCAGGTGCCGGTGGCGCTGGTGGCCGCCGTGCTCGTGGCCGGGCTACGGGTGCTGGCGCTGTGGCGGCGGTGGAACGCGCCGCTGCCGCACGGCAGGTCGTCATGACACCCAGTAGCCCGAGGCGGCCCGCTGCGTAGCGGCGACGACGCCGGCGACATCGTCGCCCAGCGGGCCTCCTCCGTGAACGCGTCGGCCCGCTTCCGGGCGGCCGGGCGGCCCGGGTCCGGCGTCCGGGAAGCGCAGGACGGCGACCCCGAGGACGCGGCGGCGACGGCCAGCGCGATCAGCACGGCGCCCGCCAGCGGCGCGTCGATGCCGACCGAGCTGCGGTCGCGCCCCGAGGCCTCCTCCGCGAGACCAGGAACAGCTCCTCGTCCAGCGTCAGGCCGGTCACGCCGTCACGGTAGCCGCCGATCGGCGCGTGCCGTGATCGTCACCTAGGGTCACGTCGAGTGAGGGCACTGCGCGGGCGCACGGGTGAACGGGTACGACACGGAGCGGTGACGGCGCTCGCGGTGCTGCTGCTGGCGGCGTGCGCCGCGACCCCTGCCCCGCCGCTGCCGGCGACGCAGGTCGCCACGCCCGCCGAGACCGTGACGGTGCTCGACGGCGCCGACCCGGCCGCGCTCGCCACGGCCACCAGCGCCGCGCTCTTCACCTCGGCGCCACTGGCCGTGCTCGCCGCCGCCGACGACCCCGGCGCGCAGGCCGACGCCGCCGGGCGGGCCGCGGAGCTCGGCGTGCCGCTGCTGCTCACGCCCGACCCGTCCGCCGAGCTCGACCGCCTCGGCGCCACCGGCGTGGTGCCCGTCGGGCCGGGCGCGCAGCAGTGGGCGGCCGATGCGGGGCGCGAGGTCCTGGAGGACCCGCAGGTCGTCGCGCCGCCGGCCCGGGACGTCCTGGCCCTCACCGTCGACGCCGCCTCGCCCGCCGCGGCCACCGCGCGGGCGTCGGGGGCGCGCGTGGAGGCCGTCGGCGATCCCGACCCGCGCGTCGCGCCGCCGGCGGGGCTGGACCCGCGCCCGGCGCACGTCGTCGCCCTGGGCGGCGGGTTCGGGACGGCGGAGCAGCTGTCGGCCCGGCTCGACGTCGCCGCGACCGGCACGACGCTGCCCGGCGGCGGGCAGGTGCTGTTCCCGGGGCGGCGGATGGTCGCGCTCTACGGCCACCCCGGCGTCCCCGCGCTCGGCGTGCTCGGCGAGCAGGGCGTCGCGGAGTCGGTGGCGCGGGCGCAGGCGCTCGCCGCGGAGTACCGGCCGGTGTCCGACGTGCCCGTCGTGCCGGCGTTCGAGCTGATCAGCACCGTCGCCGACAGCGGGCCCGGCCCCGACGGCGACTTCAGCTCCGAGGCGACCGTGGAGTTCCTGCGGCCCTGGGTCGACGCGGCGCGCGAGGCCGGCGTGTACGTCGTCCTCGACCTGCAGCCCGGCCGCGCCGACTTCCTGACCCAGGCCCAGCGCTACGCCGAGCTCCTCGCACAGCCGCACGTCGGGCTCGCGCTCGACCCGGAGTGGCGGCTCGAGCCCGGCCAGCGGCCGTCGCAGCAGATCGGCACGGTGAGCGTCGACGAGGTCAACGCCGTGGCGACCTGGCTGGCCGACCTCACCCGCGACAACGCGCTGCCGCAGAAGCTGCTGATGGTGCACCAGTTCCGGCTCACGATGATCCGCGAGCGCGAGCGCCTGGACACCTCGCGCGACGAGCTCGCCGTCGTCCTGCACGCCGACGGGTTCGGCGTCCCGGGCGAGAAGCTCGAGACCTGGGCCGCCCTGCACCAGGGCGAGCCCGCGGGCGTCGCGTGGGGCTGGAAGAACTTCTACGACGAGGACACGCCGATGTTCACGCCTGCGGAGACCCTGCGGGTCGGGCCGGTTCCGCCGGTGTTCGTGTCGTTCCAGTAGCGACAGGGCGGGCGGCTCCGGTGGCGAGCAGCCCGATCAGCAGGGCGCCGAGCACGACGAACAGCGCGCGCAGGATGCCCGACCCCTCGGCCAGCAGGCCGATCAGCGGCGGGCCCGCCAGGAAGGCGGTGTACCCCACCGAGCTGACGACGGACACGCGCGCCGCGGCGTGCGCGGGGTCGTCGGCGGCGGCGCTCATGCCGATCGGGAAGCCCAGCGACGCGCCCAGGCCCCACAGCAGCGCGCCGGCCAGCGCCACCGGCACCGACCCGCCGACGAGCACGAGCAGCAGCCCGGCCAGCGCGAGCCCGGCCGCGGCGCGCAGCACGACGACCCGCCCGAAGCGCTCCAGCAGCGAACCGCCGAACGTGCGCCCGATCGTCATCGCGGTGACGAACATGCCGAACGCGATGGCGCCGACGGTCTCGCTCGACCCGTAGCCGTCGACGAGGGCATAGGCGATCCAGTCGTTGGCCGAGCCCTCGGTGAACGCGAAGCCCAGCACCAGCACGCCGATCAGCAGCGTGCGCGGCTCGCGCCAGGCGGCCAGGACACCGGGGCCGCCCTCGGCGCGCGAGGCGACGGGCGTCGAGGGGAGGAAGCCACGGACGGTGACCGTCATGACGACCGGGATGAGCACCACGACCCCGAGGATCTGCGCGGCCAGCGGCACCCCGGTGGCGGCGGTGAGCGCGCCCAGGCCCGCGCCGGTGACCGTGCCGATGCTGAACGCGGCGTGCAGGCGCGGCATCAGGGTGCGGCCGCGGCGCCGCTCGACCTCGGCCCCGGCGACGTTCATGGCGACGTCCCACACGCCCGTGCCGAGACCGGTGACGGCCAGGCCGAGCGCGGCGGGCCACACGGTGCCGGTGACCAGGCCGGTGGCGAGGCTCGCGAGGCCGACGGTCTCGGTGAGCGCCGCGACCAGCACCGACCGGGCCGGACCCAGCCGCGCCACCAGCGGCCCGGCGAGCGGCAGCCCGGTGACCGACCCCGCGGAGAGGCAGAGCAGCATCAGCGCGAGCTGCGAGGTCGTGAGGTCCAGGCCGTCGGCGATGGCCGGCGTGCGGCTGATGAACGACGCGAACGCCAGCCCGTTGACGGCGAACGCCACCACCACCGCGTTGCGCGCCCGGCGCAGTTCGGTCGACACCCTCGGACTCCCTCCCGGCCATCTTCTTCTGGCGTCGAATCGATTCGATGCCGCCGACGAGAGTACGCCACGGGTACGGTCCGGCGTGCTCTGGTTGCTCGTGCACCTCGTCACGACCGCGGTGCTGGCCGGCGTCGGCTGGGTGGTGCAGGTCGTCGTCTACCCCGCGTTCGCGCTGGTCGGTGCGGGCGAGTGGCCGGAGTACCACCGGCGGCACGTGGTGCGGATCGGCTGGGTCGTCGGGCCGCCGTGGCTGGTGCAGGGTGTGTCGGTGGGGATGCTGCTGCTGGCCTCGCCGTGGGAGTTCGCGCTGCTCGGGGTGCTCGCCGCGGCCGGCGTCGCGCTCACGGTGCTGGCCGCCGTGCCCGCGCACGAGCGGCTCGACACCGACCGCGACCTGCGGATCCTGCTCCGCGCCAACCTCCTGCGCAGTCTCGTGTGGAGCGCGGCGACCGTGGTGTCGGCCGTGCAGCTGGCGTCGGGGCTACCGTTCACGCCGTGAGCGGCGCCCGTCCGACCCTGGCCACGGTGGCCGCGCGCGCCGGCGTGTCCCCGTCCACGGCCTCGCTCGCGTTCTCCGGCAGCACGCGCGTCTCGCCGCCGACGCGGGAGCGGGTGCTCGCGGCGGCGGCCGCGCTGGGCTACGCCGGCCCCGACCCCCTCGCCGCGTCCCTGCGCCGCGGCCGCAGCGGCGTCATCGGGGCGTTCATCGGGGAACGGCTCCTCTACGCGTTCCGCGACCCCGTCGCCGTGCAGCTGCTCGACGGCATCACCGAGGTGCTCGGCGCCCACGACGTCGGGCTGCTGCTGCTCGCGGGCGACACCGGCCGCCCGTCGGCCACGCAGATCGCGCGGATCCCGCTCGACGCCGCGATCTTCGCGACCTGCGGTCTCGAGGACGACCCCGCCCTCGACCTGCTGCGCGCCCGCGGCGTCCCCATCGTCGCCGTCGAGGGGCCGGTCGTCGACGGGGTGGTGCTCGTCGACATCGACGACCGCTCCGGCACCGCCGACCTCGCCCGTCACCTGCACGGGCTCGGCCACCGCCGCGTCGAGGTGGTCGCGATGCCGCTGCGCCTGGACGGGCGGCGGGGGCCGATCGACGGGGCCCGCCGCGCCCGCGTGCACTACCGCGACGTGCGGCACCGGCTGGAGGGCGTCGAGGACGTGTTCGGGGCGGTGCCGGCGTTCGAGACGGCCAGCAACGCCGTCGACGAGGGGAAGCACGCGGGCCGGGTCCTGCTCGACGTGCCCGCCGCCCGGCGTCCGACCGCCGTGATCGCCCAGAGCGACGTCCTCGCCGCCGGGGTGCTGCAGGCGGCCGCGGAGCTGGGGCTGGACGTGCCGGGCGACGTCAGCGTGGCCGGGTTCGACGGCGCCGAGCTCCCCTGGCTCGGCGCGACCCGACTCACGACGGTGGTCCAGCCGACCGACGAGAAGGGCCGGCGGGCGGCGCAGGCGGCGATGGACCTGGTCGACGGCACCCGCCCCCCGGACACGGTCCTGCCGGTGGCGCTGAGGATCGGGACGACGACCGGCCCGCCCGACCCGCACCCCTGACTCCCCGCGAGTCGGGGTCTGGTTGCGACCGAGTCGGGGCTGCAGGTGCGCGCGAGTTTTGCCGACCACCCCCAGCGAGTTCGCCGACCACCCCCGGCGAGTTCGCCGTTCTTGCCCGGCGAGTTCGCCCTCCACGCTCGCCGAGTCGGCCGGTTCTGCCGACTGCTTCGGTGTCGTGTCCGCGACGCTCTCGGGGCTGTCCAGCAGCGGCGCTACCTGCCACGCTTCCGCCGTGCGCCCCACGCTGTACGAGTTCGCCGGCGGCCGAGCCGCCTTCCGCGCACTCGCGCGGGCCCATCACCGGCGCTGCATGGCCGATCCCGAGCTCGACCACCCGTTCTCCAAGCCCGACCAGCACCCGCAGCACACCGATCGCCTCGCCGACTACTGGGCGGAGGTGCTCGACGGGCCGCCCCACTTCTCGGGCGACTGCGGCAGCCACACCGAGGTCCTCGTGATGCACGGCGGCAACGGCGACATGAGCGACCTGGGCCGCCGGTTCGTCGACTGCTTCGTCGCGGCGATCGACGACGCCGGCCTGCCCGACGACGCCGAGTTCCGTGCGGCCCTGCGGGCGTACATGGAGTGGGCCGTCGCCGACGTGCTGGCGCACGAGGAGCCCGCGGACGTCCCGGCGCAACTGCCCCTGCCGAGATGGGACTGGAACGGGCTGCGCTGACGGGCGGAGGAGTGCACCCCTCTGAGCACGAACGGCGAAGGCGCCGGGCGGGAGCGGCAAACTCGCCGGGTGCGGGCGTCAAACTCGCGCGGTGTCAGAGCCCGACTCGCTCCCAGCCAGCGCCCGGTTCGCTCGCAACCACGGCCCGACTCGCTCGCAACGAGACCCCGACTCGCGGGTGCGGGTGGGGGTGGGGTCGGGGCGGGGGCGCGCCATAGTGGTCGCATGACCAGCTCCGTCGATCCCACCGTCCCGCCCAGCGGCCCCGGCTGCCTCGACTGCGACGCCACCGGCGGGTGGTGGGTCCACCTGCGCCGCTGCGCGCAGTGCGGGCACGTCGGCTGCTGCGACTCCTCCCCCGCCCAGCACGCCACCGCGCACTGGAAGGCCAGCGGGCACCCCGTCGTCCAGAGCTTCGAGCCCGGCGAGGACTGGTTCTGGGACTACGCGACGAACTCGGCCGCCGACGGCCCGGAGCTCGCGCCCCCGACGGACCACCCCGAGGACCAGCCCACCCCCGGCCCGGCCGGACGCGTGCCCGCGGACTGGCGTCGACACATCCACTGAGCCCGGGACGAACGCAGGTCAGCGGGCTGCGACGTCGGAGAGCGGCAGCGCCACCACGTGCCCGAGGAACCACTCCTGCGCCGCCGCCCGCGCGCCCGCCGGGGTCGCGGGGTGGCTGCGCCCCGTCCACCCGCAGGCGCACCGGCCCACGTAGCGGACGAAGGTGCCGCCCGCGCAGCGCCCGACGTCGGTCCAGCCGTCGCTCAGCGAGCCGTCGCGGTAGCGGCCGGCGACGTATCCGCCGTGCTCGTCACCCACCGTCGCCATGCCGGGCATTCTGCCTACGGGCCGTGACAGGTTCGTGAACCCGGTGTGAGACCACCGGGACGGGTGACCCCGTGCCCGGCGCGGGCACGGCGACGGGGAGGATCAGGCTCGTGACCCCTGACGCCTTCGCCGCCTCCGTCGCCGAGGCCGCGGCCCGGCTCTCCGGCGTCGCCCGCACCACCCCGCTCCAGCACAGCACCCGCCTGTCCGAGGCGACCGGCGCTCAGGTGTGGCTCAAGCGCGAGGACCTGCAGGTCGGACGCTCCTACAAGCTGCGCGGCGCCTACAACCTGCTGGCCGGGCTCGGCGACGACGAGCGCGCGGCCGGCGCGGTCTGCGCGAGCGCGGGCAACCACGGCCAGGGCGTCGCGTACGCCTGCGCCCGGCTGGGCATCCGCGGCCGCGTCCACGTCCCCAGCACGACGCCGCGCCAGAAGCGCGAGCGGATCGCGGCGCTGGGCGGTTCGGCCGTGGAGCTCGTCGTCGGCGGCGACACCTACGACGAGGCCGCGGCGGCCGCCGCCGAGCACGCCGCCCGCACCGGCGCCACCGTCGTCCCCGCCTTCGACGACGTGCGCACGATCGCCGGCCAGGGCACCGTCGCCGTGGAGGTGCTCGACCAGCTCGCCCACCCGCCGGACGTCGTGGTCGTGCCGGTCGGCGGGGGCGGGCTGCTCGCCGGCGTCGGCACCTGGCTGGCCGCGAGACACCCGGGCGTGCGGGTCGTGGGCGTCGAGCCCGCGGGCGCCGCGAGCATGAGCGCCGCGCTGGTCGCCGACGCGCCCGTGCCGCTCCCCGAGCTCGACACGTTCGTCGACGGCGCGGCCGTCCGGCGCGTCGGCGACGTCAGCTTCCCGCTGGTGCGCGACTCCCGCGCCGAGCTCGTCACCGTCGACGAGGGCCGCGTCTGCACCGAGATGCTCGACCTCTACCAGGTCGACGGCATCATCGCCGAGCCCGCGGGCGCCCTGGCCTGCGCCGCGCTCGCCGACCTCGACCTCGCGCCCGGCTCGACCGTCGTCAGCCTGCTCTCCGGCGGCAACAACGACGTCAGCCGCTACGCCGAGGTCGTCGAGCGCTCGCTGGTGCACCGCGGGCTCAAGCACTACTTCCTCGTGGAGTTCCCGCAGGAGCCCGGGGCGCTGCGCCGCTTCCTCGACGAGGTGCTGGGCCCCGACGACGACATCGTGCTGTTCGAGTACGTCAAGCGGGACAACCGCGAGACCGGCGCCGCGCTCTGCGGCATCGAGCTCGCCGAGCGCGAGGGCTACGAGGCGCTGTGGAAGCGCATGGAGGCGAGCCCGCTGCGCATCCAGCTCGTCGCCCCCGGCACCGCCGCGTACCGGTTCCTGGTCTGACGGGCGCCTGAGCCGAACCGATCACCGTACGGCGCGCGTACGCCGGGGTGGACCGGCGGCCGTCGGGGCGGAGGGGACATCCACGCGGCGGCCGCCGGTGCGCAACCCCGAGGGGCACCCCGGGACGTGCGCTCCGTCGAATGTAGGCGCGGCGGCAGCGGGGTGCGTGCCGAACCCGAGCACCCGGCGGTGAGTGCGTCCGCCCGGCCTCCCGCGTTCCCCACCTGAGGGCAGGCGGCTCAGTCGGCGGCGGGCGGACGGCTGTTCGTGCGGACGTTGCGGACGATGTCACGCCCGAACGTGACGTCGAGCCGCTCGGCGACCGCGAGCTCCAGCACCGCGAGCATGGCGTCGCCGGAGACCTTGCGCAGGTTGCCGATCACCTCGTAGAGCCGGGGCCACTGGTCGTCGGGGCGGCCCTCGGCGTCGAAGGGCTGCCAGACCTCGCCCAGGAACAGGTCGACGTAGATCTTCGCGATGCCGTCGGCGTGGCGGCGGAGCTGCTCGACGACGTCGAGCGAGCGGGTCATCGGGATGCCCATCTCGGTCATCGCCTGCGCCGCCTCCATCAGCCGCGGGCTCGTCTCCTCGTACGTGCCGTCGGCGATCTCGGTGAGCAGCCCCATCTTCTGGGCGCGCTTGACGAGGTTCGGGTCGGTCTCGGAGAAGCGCTCCACCAGCTCGGCGAGCGTGACGATCTGGCGGTCCTCCACCGCGAACAGCGTGCGCACCGCCCGGATGAAGCGGACGACCTGCTCGGTGGAGCCGCCGGTGGTGTCGAGCAGCTTCTTGATCACGTCGAGCTTGACGCCCTCGCCCTGCAGCTCCTGGATCAGCTCCAGCCGCGCGGCGTGGCCGGGCCCGTAGTAGCCGGTGCGCGCCCGCACCTCGGGCGGCGGCAGCAGGCCGCGGGCCTGGTACGCACGGATGTTGCGGACGGTGACGCCGCTGACCCGGGCCAGCTCGTCGATGGTCCGCCGTTCGACATCATCTCCGTCCTCAGACATGTGACACACCTTATCAGTGGCCTCGTGTTGCTATGTGACATCAACTCGTGGTGGACTGATGTCATGTTCAAGGCGCTGGTCGCTCTCACCACTCCTCTGCTGCCCGAGGACTACCTCTCGCTGGTCGACCCCCTGTGGTCCACCACCGAGCTGCGCGGCCGGGTCGTGGGCGTGCACCGCGAGACCGAGCGCGCCACGACCCTGCGGATCCGGCCGGGGCGCGCCTGGGCCGGGCACCGCGCCGGCCAGTACGTGCGCGTCGGCGTCGACGTCGACGGCGTGCGGCACTGGCGCACCTACTCCCTCACCGGCGCCGAGACCGACGAGCACCTGACGATCACCGTGCAGGCCCTGCCCGACGGCGTCGTCTCCCGTCATCTCGTCGACGCCACGCCGGTCGGCTCGATCGTGCGCCTGGAGCAGGCCGCGGGCGACTTCGTCCTCCCCTCCCCCGTGCCCGCGAAGCTGCTCATGATCACGGCGGGCAGCGGCATCACCCCCGTCATGGGCATGCTGCGCACGCTCGACGGGCACCCGGACGCGGTCGTGCTGCACAGCGCACCGACCGCGCAGGACGTCCTCTTCGACGCCGAGCTCCGCGCGCTGCCCGGCGTCACCGTCCGCACCACCCGCGACCAGGGCCGCCTCGACCTGGCCGACCTCGACGACCTGTGCCCCGACTGGCGCGACCGCGAGGCCTACGTCTGCGGCCCCGCAGGCCTGCTCGACGCCGCCGAGGAGCACTGGGGCGACGCGCGGGCACGCCTGCACCTCGAGCGCTTCACCCCGCCGGCCCGCTCGACGGGCGGCGAGGGCGGCACCGTGACCTACGGCGGCACGACCGTCGACGTCGACGGCGGCGCCAGCCTCCTGGAGGCCGGCGAGGAGGCCGGCGTGCTCCTGCCCAGCGGCTGCCGCATGGGCATCTGCTTCAGCTGCGTCCTGCCCCTGCGCGACGGCCAGGTGCGCGACCTGCGCACCGGCGAGGTCCACGGCGAGCCCGGCGACCTCGTGCAGATCTGCATCACCGGGGCGACCGGCAGCGCCCGGCTCGACCTCACCCGCTGAACCGCGGAACCCGATCCGACCCCGACCCGCAGAAGGAGCCCGGACCATGACCGCGACGCTGGACCGCCCGATCTCCGACGCCCCCACCGGCACCCCGGGCCCGCCCGTGCGCACGGTCGCCTCACGGCCCGCACCGGAGGCCGCGGGGCTGACCGCCGCGCAGGTCGAGGAGCTCGGCCGCCGCCTCGACGCCATCCGCGACCGCGTCGTCGCCGACCGCGGCGAGCGCGACGCCGCCTACATCCACTCCGTCATCCGCACGCAGCGCTACCTGGAGATCGGCGGCCGCGCGCTGCTGTTCGCCGGGGTCCTGCCGCCCGCGTGGATCGCCGGCACCGCCCTGCTCTCGGCGTCGAAGATCATCGAGAACATGGAGCTCGGGCACAACATCATGCACGGCCAGTGGGACTGGATGCGCGACCCGAAGATCCACTCGACCACCTGGGACTGGGACAACACCAGCCCGGCCGAGGCCTGGAAGTACACCCACAACTACGAGCACCACACCTACACCAACGTCGTCGGCCGCGACCGCGACGTGGGCTACGGGATCCTGCGGATGAGCGACGAGCAGGAGTGGCGCCCGTACTTCCTGCTCAACCCGCTGTGGAACGCCCTGCTCGCCACGTTCTTCCAGTGGGGCGTGGCGCTGCACGACCTGGAGGCGGAGAAGATCGCCGCAGGCGAGAGGTCGCTCCGGTCGGTGTGGCCGCAGCTCAAGGCGATCGGGCGCAAGGTCCGCCGGCAGTTCACCAAGGACTACATCGCGTTCCCCGCGCTCGCCGGGCCGTTCCTCCTGCCGGTGCTGGCGGGCAACGCGACGGCCAACCTGGTGCGCAACCTCTGGTCGCACGCGGTGATCTTCTGCGGGCACTTCCCGGACGGCGCCGTGCAGTTCTCCGAGGAGCAGCTCGAGGACGAGACCCGCGGCCAGTGGTACCTGCGCCAGATGCTCGGCTCGGCCAACCTCGAGGGCGGCCCGCTGTTCCACCTCATGACGGGCAACCTGAGCTTCCAGATCGAGCATCACCTGTTCCCCGACCTGCCCAGCAACCGCTACGCCGAGATCGCCCCGGAGATCCGCGCGATCTGCGCCGAGTACGGCCTGGAGTACACCTCGGGCACGCTGCCGAAGCAGTACCTGCAGGTGCTGCGCACGATCAACCGCCTGGCCCTGCCGCCGAAGAAGGCCTGACACCCCGACTCACGCACCACGAGACCCCGACTCGCGGGCAGGGGGGCCGCCGGCCCCCTCCGCGAGTCGGGGCCTCGTTGCGACCGTGTCGGGGTCACGCCGGGCCCACGTGAGACGGGGGTCGCGTCCGGTGGGCGCGCTCCCCGCGCCGGCGGCCGGGATACTGGAGCCATGTCCGCCTCGCTGACCCCGCCCACCTCGACCGACGTGCTCGTCGTGGGCGCCGGGCCGGCCGGGTCGGCCGCCGCGGCGTGGGCCGCGCGCCACGGCCGCGACGTCGTCCTCGCCGACTCCGCGACGTTCCCCCGCGACAAGGCCTGCGGCGACGGCCTGACGCCCCGCGCCATCGCGGAGCTGCAGGAGCTCGGCCTCGGCGACTGGGTCCGCGCCCACGGCACCAACCGGGGCCTGCGCGCCACCGGCTTCGGGCAGGTGCTGGAGCTGCCCTGGCCCGGCGGCTCGCTGCCCGACCACGGCGGCGCGGTCCCCCGCCTGGAGCTCGACGCCCGCATCCGCGACGTGGCGCTCAAGGACGGAGCCGTGCCCGTCGAGGGGGCGAAGGCCGTCGACGTCGTGCGCGACGGCGACCGGGTCACCGGTGTCGTGTTCGAGAACGGCACCACGATCGGCTGCGAGCGCCTGGTCGTCGCCGACGGCGCGCGCTCGACGCTGGGGCGCGTGCTCGGGCGCGAGTGGCACAAGGACACCGCCTACGGCGTCGCCGCCCGCGGCTACGTGCAGTCCGGCCGCAGCGACGACCCGTGGATCTCCTCGCACCTGGAGCTGCGCGGCGAGCAGGACGAGGTCCTCGCCGGCTACGGCTGGGTGTTCCCGCTGTCGGACGGCGAGGTCAACATCGGCGTCGGCACGCTCGCCACGGCGAAGCGCCCCGCCCAGATCCGGTTGCGCAGCCTCATCGAGCACTACACCGACGCCCGCCGCGAGGACTGGCGGCTCGAGGGCCCGGTGCGCGCCCCGATGTCGGCGCTGCTGCCGATGGGCGGCGCGGTGTCGGGCGTCGCGGGCCGCAACTGGGCCCTCATCGGCGACGCCGCGGGCTGCGTCAACCCGCTCAACGGTGAGGGCATCGACTACGGCCTGGAGACCGGCCGCCTCGTCGCCGAGCTCATCGCGCAGGACCGCGACCTCGCCCTCGCCTGGCCCGCCACCCTGCGCACCCACTACGGCCAGGCGTTCTCCATCGCGCGCCGCCTCGCCGGGCTGCTCACGCTGCCTCGGCTGCTGCCGCTGGCCGGTCCGGTCGGGATGCGCTCGCGCGCCCTGATGACGGTGGCGCTGCGCGTGATGGGCAACCTCGTCACCGACGCCGACCGCGACCTCACCGCCCGCGCCTGGCGCGCCGCCGGCCGGCTCAGCCTGCGTCTGGACGAGCGCCCCCCGTTCCCGGCTGCCGACCTGCGGGCCTGATCAGACCTTCCAGTACCCGCAGAACATGATGTGGTCCCTGGGCACGCCGGTGCGCACCCAGTGCCGCCGCAGGCCGGTGGGCAGCGCCTGCTCGCCGACGGTCCACCCGTAGAACGGCCCGTCGGGCAGCTCCTCGGCCTGCGCGAGGGCCGCCGCGGCGCGCCCGGGGACGTCGTGCGGGTCGGTCCGGACGACCCAGCGCACCTCGACGCCGGACGGCGCGACCAGGTCCTGGCGGTCGGCCCCGGCGGGCACCTCGAGCAGCGCGAGCCCCTCCGCGTCGGCGGGCAGCGACGCGAGGATCCCGGCGGCCGCGGGCAGGCCCGACTCGTCGGCGACGAGGACCGTGCGCCCCTCCGTCGCCGGGGGCGGGACGAAGCCGATCCCCTCGTCGAGGATGGCGACGGGGTCGCCCGGCGCGCAGGTGCGGGCCCAGGTCGACCCCGGGCCGGCGCCGTCGCCCTCGCCGTGCAGGACCACGTCGACGTCGATCTCCGGGCCGTCGCCGCCCAGCGCCCGGTACGCGCGCACGGTGTAGTTGCGCACCACCGGCCGCGAGGCCTTCGGCGCGGCCAGCACCTCGGCCCAGGCGATGCGGTTGAAGACCGGCGGCACGTGGTCGAGCGAGTCGTCGGAGACCGGGATGAACAGCCGGAACCACTGGTCGAAGCCCATGGAGCGGAAGCGGTCGACGTCGCCGCCGCCCAGCGTCACGCGCGCCATGTGCGGCGAGACCTCCGTGCGCCGCAGGACCTGGAGCCGCAGCGTCTCCGCGACCTCCGGCTTCACCGCCGTCGCCGCCATGTTCGTCCGTGCCATGCCGCCCCCTCGTCGATCGATAAGGGGACCCTAACCCACGAGGGGGCGGCGGCGCGGACTACCGCAGCAGCTGCGCGCGGATGTCGGTCTTGAGCACCTTACCGACCGTCGACCGGGGCAGGTCAGGCCAGAACTCGACCTGCTTGGGCGCCTTGACGCTCCCGATCCGCTCCTTGACGAACGCCCGCAGCTCCTCGCCGGAGACCGTGGACCCCGGCTGGAGCTGCACCACCGCGACGACCCGCTCGCCCCACTTCTCGTCGGGCAGCCCGACCACGCCGCAGTCGCGCACCGCCGTGTGCGCCATCAGCGCCTGCTCCACCTCGGCGGAGTAGACGTTGAAGCCGCCCGTGATGACCATGTCCTTGGCGCGGTCGACGATGAACAGGAAGCCGTCCTCGTCGAGGTAGCCGATGTCGCCGGTGTGGTGCCAGCCGTGCTCGGACGCCTCGGCCGTCGCCTCCGGGTTCTTGTAGTACCCGGCCATCACCAGCGAGCTGCGGACGACGATCTCGCCGCGCTCGCCGCCGGGCAGCAGCGAGCCGTCCGACGCCATGATCCCGACGGTGACCAGCGGCCCGGGCCGCCCCGCCGACGCGAGGCGCTGCACGGCGACCGACCCGTCGGGCAGGAAGTGGTCGGCAGGCGACAGCATCGACACGAACATCGGCGCCTCGGACTGCCCGAACAGCTGCGCCATCACCGGCCCGATGTCGGTGAGCGCCTGCTCCAGGCGGGCCGGCGACATCGGCGCCGCGCCGTACCAGAAGCACTGCAGCGAGCCCAGGTCCGTCGACGCCAGCCGCTCGTGCGCGAGCAGCATGTAGATCAGCGTCGGCGGCAGGAACGTGTGCGTGACGCCGTGCTCCTCGACGAGCGCGAGGAACCCGCCCACGTCGGGCGCCGGCATGACGACGATCCGCCCGCCGAGCGACAGCACCGGGAAGCAGAGCACCCCGGCCGCGTGCGTCAGCGGGGCCATGGCGAGGTACACCGGCCGCCCCTCGAAGGGGTAGCCCATCAGCGCCAGCGCCGTCATCGTCTCGATGTTGCGGTCGGTCAGCTGCACGCCCTTGGGCCGGCCGGTGGTGCCGCCCGTCCCGACGATCATGACCGTGTCGCCGGAGCCGGCGTCGTCGAACTCCTCGCCCTCGGCCAGCCACTCGTCGATCTCGTCGAGGCAGACCGTCGTGGTGACCTGCGGCAGGTCCATCTCCGCCACCATCGGGGCGTAGGCCCGGGAGTGGACGAGCGCGACGCAGTCGAACAGGTCGAGCAGCTCGCCGTTCTCCGACGCCGAGTTGCGCGGGTTGATCGGGCACCACACCGCGCCGCGGCGGGAGATCCCGAAGACGGTGGCGAAGGCGACGGGGTCGTTGCCCGAGAGGATCCCGACCTTGTCCCCCGCCCGGACGCCCGAGCGCGCGAGCGCGCGGGCGACGGCGTGGCTGTGGTCCTGCACGTCCCCGTAGGTGAGCGTGTCGGGACCCATCACCAGACAGGGGGCGTCGCGTCCGAGCGACGCCCCCTTGTCCAGGTAGGCGGTCAGACCCATGCGGGGGCTCCCACGGGGGGCACCGTCACATGCCCATGCCGCCGTCGACGGGGAGACCGGCCCCGTTGACGAACCGCGACGCGTCGGAGGCGAGGAAGACCACGGCGTCGGCCATGTCGGAGACCTCGCCGAGGCGACCCGAGGGCGTCAGCTCGATGACGGCGCCGACGGCGGCGTCGGGGCTCTCGAACAGGCCCAGCCCGGCCGTCTCCACCGCGAGCTTGACGCCCATGTCGGTGGCCACGAGGCCGGGGTAGAGGCAGTTGACGCGCACGCCGTAGCCGAGCTTGCCGGCCTCCATCGCGGCGACGCGCGTGAGCCGGTCGACGCCGGACTTGGTGGCCGAGTAGCCCGCGATCGCGGGGAACGCGATCGTGGCGGCGACCGAGGCGATGTTGATGATCGAGCCGCCGTTGCCGGCCGCCCCGCCCGGGCGCATGGTGCGGAAGCCGTGCTTGATGCCGAGCATGGTGCCGAGGATGTTGACCTCGAGCATCTTGCGGATCTCGTCCGGGTCGGTGTCGGCGAGGAGCTGCGTGACCTCGATGCCGGCGTTGTTGACCAGGATGTCGAGCCCGCCGAGCTCCGCGACGGTGTGCGCGGCCGCGGCCTCCCACTGGCTGTCGCTGGTGACGTCGAGCTCGACGAAGCCGCCACCCTCCAGGCCTGCGGCGGTCTGCTCGCCGACGTCCTTGAGCACGTCGGCGATCATCACCCTGGCTCCGGCGGCCGTGAGGGCCTGCGCCATGCCGGCACCCAGCCCGCGGGCGCCGCCGGTGACCAGCGCGCGCCTCCCCGTCAGATCGATCGAGCTCATCCGTGGTCCTCTCATCGCCGGTGATGCGGAGCACAACGTAGAAGTCCGCTTGGACGAGTGTCAAGACACGTCTGGACGACTGTCCAGACGAGGTGGCCGGGGTACTCTCCATGCCGTCATGAGCACCGCACAGAAGGCCGGGCCCCCGTCGGGGAACCGGACCGACAGGGTCGAGGAGCGGCGCCGCGAGCTCGCCGCCGCGGCGCTCACGACGCTGTCCGAGCTCGGCTACGCCCGCACGAGCCTGCGGGAGATCGCCCAGAACTCCGCATTCAGCCACGGCGTCCTGCACTACTACTTCCGCGACAAGGTCGACCTGATCACCTACTGCGTCCGGCAGTACAAGGCGGCCTGCGTGCTGCGCTACGACCAGATCGTCGCCACCGCCGGCACTGCCGACGCCCTGGCCACGGGGTTCGCCGACGGGCTCGTCGCCACGCTCGTCGAGGACGCCCGGATGCACCGGCTCTGGTACGACCTGCGCTCGCAGTCGCTGTTCGAGGAGTCCTTCCGCCCCGACGTCCTCGACATCGACGCCACGCTGGAGCGCATGGTCTGGCGCATCGTCAGCCGCTACGGCGAGCTGTGCGACCGCCCCGTGCCCACCTCCCCCGCCATGACCTACGCCCTGTTCGACGGGCTGTTCCAGCAGGCGCTGCTGCACCACGTCGCGGGCTCCCCCACCGCGGGCCCCGACCTGCGCGCCCGCGCGCTCGACCTCCTCGGCCGCCTGCTTCCGGCATGACCGACCGCGCGAAGGCCGTCGCGACCGAGCGCACCGCCACCGTCGAGCGCGCCGCGGCGCTGGCCCGCCAGGTCGAGGGGCTCGCCGAGCAGCAGGCCCACACCACCCACGACGACGAGCACGATCCCGAGGGCGTCACGATCGGCTTCGAGCGCGCCCAGCTCCAGGGCCTGCTCGCCGGCGCCCGCGAGGAGGTCGAGGCGCTCGACCGCGCCGCCGCCCGCCTCGCCGCCGGCACCTACGGCCGGTGCACGCGCTGCGGCGCCGCGATCGCCCCGGAGCGCCTCGACGCCCTGCCCGCCGCCGAGACCTGCATCGCCTGCGCCACCGCCCGGCGTCGGCACCGCTAGCGTCCGGGGCATGGCGCGCACGATCAGGTTCCACGAGACCGGTGGTCCGGAGGTCCTGCGCATCGAGGACCTCCCGGTCCGGGCACCCGGGCCGGGCGAGGTGCGGATCCGCGTCGACGCGATCGGCCTGAACCGCGCGGAGGTGAACTTCCGCCGAGGCACCTACCTGGAGCAGCCGGTGCTGCCGGCCGGGCTCGGGTCGGAGGCCGCGGGCGAGGTGCTGGAGGCCGGCCCGGACGTCGGGCGGTGGCGGGCGGGCGACCCCGTCTGCGTCATCCCGGCGTTCTCCCAGAACGACTTCCCCGTCTACGCCGAGGAGGCGGTCGTCCCCGCAGCCGCGCTGGTGGCGCGCCCGCCGGGCATGGACGCCGTGACGGGTGCGGCGGTGTGGATGCCCTACGTCACGGTCTACGGGATGGTCCAGGAGGTCGTCCGGGTCCGGCCCGGCGACCGCGTGGTCGTCACGGCGGCCGCCAACAGCATCGGCCTGGCCGCGGTGCAGGTGCTGCGCCACCTCGGCGCGGTGCCGGTCGCGACGGTCACCGCACCCGCCGGCCGGGACGCGCTGCTGGCCGCGGGCGCCGCGGAGGTCGTCGTCGACGACGGGTCCGGGCTCGCCGGCCCGCTGCGGGCGGCCACCGGCGGCGCCGGGGCCGACCTCGTGCTCGACGCCGTCGGCGGCCCACGGGTGGCCGAGCTCGTGGCAGCCTGCGCGCCCGGTGCCACGGTGCTCGTCCACGGCGGTCTGTCCGGCGAGCCGACGCCGCTGCCCGGCGGCCGCTACGCCCCGGTGTGGATGCGGCGCTACCTCGTCTTCGAGATCACCGGCGACCCGGCGGCCCTGCGGCGCGCGGAGCACTTCGTCCGGGCCGGGCTGGCGTGCGGCGCGTTCGTGCCGACCGTCGACCGGGTCTTCGACTTCGACGACGTGGCCGCCGCGCACGCGTACGTCGACTCCCCCGACCGCGCCCCGGGCAAGCCGGTGCTGCGGGTGCGCCCTACTTCCCCGTGAGGCTGCCGGAGCCGCCGTCCTTCTTGTCCTTCTTCTCGGCGCGCTTCTCCTTGATGGACTTGCCGGACTTCTTGCTCGCGGACTGGCGCGGGGACTTGTCGGACACGGGTGCTCCTCGGCGCGCCGCAGCGCGCGATCGGACGAGCGGGGGCCGCCGTGGAACGGGCCCGGGCGCGCATCCTCCACAGCTGCCGGATCCGACGTGCGGGGCGGGATCAGCCCCGGACGGCCGGGGCCGACGCTACGCCGCCCACGCCTACCGGTCGAGGTGCTCGCGCTGCAGGATGCCCATGCGCAGGGCGTTGCGGTAGCGCCCGTCGGCGAAGAACTCCTCGCGCAGCTCGCCCTCGGTGACGAACCCGGCCTTCTCGTAGATGTGGATCGCCCTGGGGTTCTCGACGGCGACGACCAGGTAGACCTTGTGCAGGTTGAGCACCGCGAAGGCGTAGTCCAGGGCCTGCATCGTGGCCTCCCGCGCGTACCCGCGGCCCTGGTGGTCGGGGTGCACGATGATCTGGAACTCCGCGACGCGGTGGATGTAGTCGATCTCCATCAGCTCGACGACGCCCGCGCGCTCCCCCGCCGCCTCGATGACGAACCGCCGCTCGCGGTTGTCGTGCACGTGCCGGTCGTAGATGTCGCGCAGCTCGACCAGCGCCTCGTACGGCTCGGTGAACCAGTACGACATGACCTTGGAGTCGTTCGTCAGGCCGTGCACGAACTCCAGGTCGTCGCGCTCGAGGGCGCGCAGCCGGATCGCCATGGGGCCATCCTCCCGCACGCCCGCGGTGGGTGGGCGGGATCCACGTCTTCGGCAGCACCACCCTGGTCCGCGCGCTGCTCGACGACGGCCCGGTCGACGAGCTGCACCTGTTCGTCTACCCGGTGGCGCTCGGTGAGGGCCCGACGCTGTTCGGGCCGGGCATCCCCAAGCGGGCCCTGACCCTGAAGTCCGCGCAGAGCTTCGCCGACGGCGTGGTGCACCTGGCGTACGCACCGGCCCCGGCCACCCCCGCCGCCTGAGCGCTACCGCTCGCCGAACCTGCGGTCCGACGGGGGCGGGAGCGGGGCGGGCGCGGGGCGCAGGCCGTCGGTGAGCAGGGCCAGGTAGCGGCGGCGGTCGGCCCCGGCGGGATCCCGCTCGTGCACCGTGGCCAGCGCCATGACGACGACGGCGGCCAGGTCGCGGCCGAGCAGCTCGGGCCGCACCCGCCCGGCGTCGATGGCGCGGCGCAGCGGCCGCTCCATCGCCGTCACCCACGCCCCGACCAGGTCGACGTCGACTGCCCGCACGTCGCGGGCCAGGCGCAGCACCGTGCGGTGCGCGGCGAACGCGTCGACGACGGCCCCGAGCATCCCGACCAGGTCGTTCCACGGGTCGTCGGTGACGACCTCGGCGGCCGGCGCGACCTCGGTGGCGAGGACGTGCTCGACGACCGCGCGCACGAGCTCGTCGCGGTTGCGGAAGCGGCGGTAGAGCGTGGCGGGGGCGACCCCGGCGCGGCGCGCGACCTCGTCGAGCGCCACCCCCGGGCCGTCCTCCTCGAACGCGGCGCCGGCGGCCACCACGATCCGCTCGTGGTTGCGCGCGGCGTCCACCCGCATCGCGCGCCCGGCCGTCATGGGCCGACTCTCCCACCCGCCGGGCGGCGCGTCATTCCCGCCGGGCCGTTCCGGCCGCCTCGTTCCGGCCGCCTCGTTCGGCCGCGTCACTCCACGAGGCGCAGCGCCCCCGACGGGCACAGCGAGACGGCCTGCTCCGCCGCCTGCGCGTCGGCGCCCTCCGGCTCCTCGACCAGCAGCAGGACGATGCCGTCGTCGTCCTGGTCGAACACGGCCTCGGAGCTGGTGACGCACAGGCCTGCGCCGATGCACAGGTCGCGGTCAGCGAGGATCTTCATGCTCGACTCCTACCAGGTGACGTGCAGCGAGTGCAGCCCGTAGACGAAGTGGAACGCCCGGAACGGGACCTCCTCGAAGGGCACGGCCGCCGCGAGGCGCGGGAAGCGGCGCAGCAGCGCCGGGAACGCGATCCGCATCTCCATGCGGGCCAGGGGCGCTCCGAGGCAGTGGTGCACGCCGTGCCCGAAGGCGAGGTGGCCCATGGCGCCGCGGGAGACGTCGAGGACGTCGGGGTCGTCGATGAAGCCCGGGTCGCGGTTGGCGGTGGGCAGCGCGCAGAGGACGAGCTCCCCGGCCGCGATCGTCTGCCCGGCGATCTCCACCTCGGTCGTCGCGGTGCGGGCGACGCCGGTGTGCACGATCGAGAGCCAGCGCATCAGCTCCTCGACGGCGGCGTCGACGGACTCCGGCTCGTCGCGGACCCTGGCGAGCTGGTCGGGGTGGCGCAGCAGCGCGAGCGTGCCCAGGCCGAGCATGTTCGACGTCGTCTCGTGCCCGGCGACGAGCAGCAGCGACGCGATGCCGACGAGCTCGTCGTCGGTCATCTCGTCGCCGTGCTCGCGCACCAGCATCCCCAGCACGTCCTCCCCCGGATCGGCCTTCGCCCCGGCGACCAGGCGGTCCATGTAGGCGCGGCTCTCGCGCTGCAGCGCGATCCGCTCGTCCATCGGGATGGACAGGTCGAGCTGGCGGCCGGTGCGGTGCTGGAACTCGTCGCGGTCGGCGTAGGGCACGCCGAGCAGCTCGCAGATCACCAGCGACGGGATCGGCAGCGCGAAGGAGGGCACCAGGTCGGCCGGGCTGCCGGCGCGCTCCATCGCGTCGAGGTGCTCGTCGACGATCTCGACGATCCGCGGCTCGAGGCGGCGCATCCGGCGGACGGTGAACTCCGGGGTCAGGAACCGCCGCAGCCGGGTGTGGTCGGGCGGGTCGGCCGCGAGCATCTGCCCGGCCATCGCGCGGCGCTTCTCCTCCTCCGAGCGGGTGTCGCCGGGCATCCGCATCGCGAGGCCGCCCGCGTTGCTGAACCGGCTCGCGTCGGCGAGGACCTCCCGCACGTCCTCGTGCCGGGCCACCAGCCACGCGGGCGCCCCGAACATCGACTGCACCCGCCGGATCCCCGCACCCTCGCGGACCTCGGCGAGCTCGGGCACGGGATCGAAGCGGTCGCGCTGCATGTGCAGCGGTGGGACCGGTGGTGCCTGGGTCATGGTGCGTCCTCTCCCCGACGGTGATCGACCCGCCCGACGCTACCAGCTAAGTGAGAGTGAACTCTCAGTTCGGATCTTCGGCGCG
Organism: Pseudonocardia oceani; assembly: GCF_019263585.2. Lineage (GTDB taxonomy): Bacteria > Actinomycetota > Actinomycetes > Mycobacteriales > Pseudonocardiaceae > Pseudonocardia > Pseudonocardia oceani. Next base: position 4,604,815 of record NZ_JADQDF010000001.1, on the reverse strand, counting down.
AACCGCCCGCTCGCGGACGATCGGCGCGACCTCCGTGCCCAGGAGCTCGATGCCGTGCAGCAGGTTCTCGTGGGCCAGGCGGACGTTGGTCATCTGCAGCGCGATCCGGTCGACGCCGCCGAGCGCGTCGGAGACGGCCAGCATCTTCGCGGCCACCGTCTCGGCGTCCCCGATGAAGTAGGCGCCGGTGGGGCCGGTCGTGGCCTCGTACGCGGCCCGGGTCGGGGCCGAGCCGCCGCGCTCGCGCGCGATCCTGGTGAAGATCTCCGACCAGCCCGGGTAGAAGTCGTCCTTCGCCTGCTGCGTGGTGTCACCGACGAACCCGAAGCAGTGCAGCCCGACCCGCAGCTGCGCGGGGTCGTGCCCGGCCCGGCGTCCCGCCTCGCGGTAGGCGTCGACCAGCGGGCGGAAGCGGTGCGGCTCCCCGCCGATGATCGCCACCATCAGCGGCAGCCCGAGGATCCCGGCCCGGATGAACGACTCGGGCGTGCCGCCGACGCCCACCCACACCGGCAGCGGGTCCTGCAGCGGCCGTGGGTAGACGCCCTGCCCGCTCAGCGGCGGGCGGTGCTTCCCCGACCACGTGACGGTGTGGGACTCCCGAATGCGCAGCAGCAGGTCGAGCTTCTCGGCGAACAGCTCGTCGTAGTCGTGCAGGGACAACCCGAACAGCGGGAACGCCTCGGTGAACGACCCGCGCCCGACCACGAGGTCCATCCGGCCGCGGGAGACGAGGTCGAGCGTGGCGAACTCCTGGAAGACGCGCACCGGGTCGTCGGCGCTGAGCACCGTGACCGCGCTGTTGAGCCGGATCCGGCTCGTGCGCGCCGCGGCGGCGGCCAGCAGCACCGAGGGCGCCGAGTCGTAGTACTCGCTGCGGTGGTGCTCGCCGATGCCGAAGGAGTCGAGCCCGACCTCGTCGGCCCGCTGGACCTCCTCCAGCAGGTGCGCGACCCGGTCCTCGGGGCTCACGGTGAGGCCCGTGCCCGGGTCGGTGACCGCGGAGACGAAGCTGTCGATCCCGATGTGCATGGCCTCCATCCTCGCGGTCCGCGTACCGGGTCCGGCGGTGAGGTGCGTCGCCGGGCCTCAGCCCGCGTCGCCGAGCTGCCTGCGCCGCTGCTGCTCACGGGTGCTGTACGCGGCCTGACGGACCGTCTCGTCCTTCTCCAGACCCGACCCGACCGCGCCCGCGACCAGCCCCAGCACCGAAGCCATCAGCGCGATCCGCAGGTACACCGCGGGATCGATCGGACGGCCGAGCACCGACGCCAGGTGTTCCGGCGGCAGGAGCAGACCGGTCGCGAGGATGTTCGCCGCGACGAGGATGGCGTAGAACAGCAGCACCCCGCAGACGACGGTGAGCCCGGTGCCGAGGTTGAGCAGCGGCCGCAGCCGCAACCCGGCCGACCGACGCTCCCACAGGTCGTGCCCGGCGATCAGCCAGACGACGAACACCGCGAGCGCCGCCGTCGTCGCGACCGCGAGCCGCCACGGCTCCATCGCCACCGCCAGGGACCACACCGACGAGTACAGGATGCCGAACACGCTGCCGGTGGCCGCGCCGGCCAGCGCCGTGGACAGGCCCAGCGTCAGCTGCCAGGGCTGGTTGGCCCGCACCATCCCCGCCAGCAGCCGCGCCCGGCCGTGGCCCGGATGCAGCACCAGCTCGAGATCGATGTCGTTCGAGCCCGGTGTGGCGCGCCGGGCGAGGCGTGCGAGACGGACCGGGGATGGCCCGGGCGGGCCGACTCCCGTGACCCCGACCTCCGCGACCAGCGCCACGACGAGGTCCGCCAGCCGACGGCGCAACCGGAGTCCGCCGAGGGCCGGCAGTGAGACGAGCGCGACCCGGTCGGCGTGGCCGAGCTGGGCCACGACCGGCCCGGCATCGGCGAGCAGCGCGATGTCGGTCAGGCAGACGGCCACGTCCCAGCGGGTCCCCTGCACCCTGCGCCGGGCCTTGTCGATCACCCGGTCGGCGTCCGGCGCCACCTCGAACGGTTCGAGCACCACATCGACGGCCCAGTCGACGTCGTCGTCGATCTCGTCCGTGAGGCGCGCGGGCAGGGTCTGCGCGATGCGCTGGGCAGCCACGGCCGGCAGACCCGGGTCCGCGAGCAGGCCGACGACCACGTTGCGCCGCGGGTGCGGCGTATCTCCAGGTCCGGTCACCGACGAGGCCTACCCCTGCCATGCGCCGGCGAACCGGCCGACGAACCCGAGAACCGGGCACGCGATGTTCGGCCGCCGTCGTCCGCGGGAACGTCCACGGCACGCCCGCGGACCAGTGCGCGGGCGAGCTGGAGGGGGTGTGGCCGTCGTGGCAGGCGCAGACCCGCCCCGCACCCCCGACGGCCGCTGGATCGTCGTCGACGGCCGGCGCTGGCGGGCCGAGGACCCCACCCTCCCCGACGACGTGCGCACCGCGCTCCTGCACCACCTCGGCGTGGCCCGCTGGGCCGTACGGACGTCGAGGAAGGCCGACGACGCCGACGGCCTCGCGCGGGCCCGCTCCCGCGTCGGCGCCGCCAAGCGCGGGCTCGGCGAGCGCGGCGACCCGTGGTGGGATCAGGACGACGCGGCGCGCCGCGTGCGCTGGACGGCAGCGCTGGCCGAGCTGGAGGACGGGTGAGCGGTCAGGCGTCGGGGCCGACGGCGTAGCCGCCGCCGAGGTAGGCGCGCTGGATGCGCTCGTCGTCGAGCAGGTCGGCGGGGACGCCCTCGAGCAGGACCTCCCCGCGGTCCATGACCAGGGCCCGGTCGGCCACGCGGAACGCGGCCCGCACGTTCTGCTCGACCAGCACGATCGCCAGCCCCTCCTCGGCGCGCAGCCGGCCCAGCGTCGCGAAGATCTCCCGCACGACCCGGGGGGCCAGCCCCAGGCTGGGCTCGTCGAGGACGAGCACGGACGGGCTCGCCATCAGCCCGCGGCCGATGGCCAGCATCTGCTGCTCTCCGCCCGACAACGTGCCGGCGGCCTGGCCGAGCCGGTCGGCCAGGCGCGGGAAGTACTCGAGCACCTGCTCGCGGCGGGCGCGGCGGCCGGCCCGGTCGCGGCGCCGGGTCCACCCGCCGAGGGCGAGGTTGTCCTCGACCGCGAGGGTCGGGAAGACCAGCCGGTTCTCCGGGACGTGCGCCAGCCCGGCCGCGGCGATCGCCTCCGGACCGCGCCCCGTCACATCCTTCCCCGCCAGCCGGACCCTGCCCCCGGTGAGGGGCAGCAGTCCGGACAGGGCACGCAGCAGGGTCGACTTGCCCGCGCCGTTCGCGCCGACCACCGCGACGATCTCGCCGGGCCGCGCGGCCAGCGACACCCCGTGCAGCACCGCGATGCGGCCGTAGCCGGCCTCGACCGCGTCCGCCTCGATCCCCCCGCCGCTGTCCGTCGCGGCCGACGCCCCGGCCGCGCCGCCCACCCCCGTCATCCGTCGCTCCCCGCCGCCAGCGCCCGCCGCGCCCGCTCCGCCTCGGGGTCGTCGTCGTCGACACCGAGGTAGGCGGCCACCACGGCCGGGTCCTCGCGGACCTCCTGCGGCGTGCCCAGGGCGATCAGCACACCGTCGTCGAGCACCGCGACCCGGTCGGCCAGTGCCAGCACCGCCTCCACGTCGTGCTCCACCAGCACGATCCCCATCCCGCCGGCGCGCAGCCGCCGCAGGAGCAGCGCCAGCTCCCGGCGCTCGGCGCCCGACAGCCCGGCCAGCGGCTCGTCGAGCAGCAGCAGGTCCGGCTCGACGGCCAGCGCCCTGGCCACCTCCATCAGCCGCTGGCGCCCGAAGGGCAGGTCCGCGGCGGGCCGGTCGGCGTCGGCGGTCAGCCCGACGAGGTCGATCACGGCGCGGGACGCCTCGACGACCTCCCGCTCCTCCCGGCGCGCGGCGACGCCGAGCATGCCGCGCAGCAGCCCGGCCCGGCTGCGCAGGTGCCGGCCGACCATCACGTTGCCGAGCACGGTGGCCGAGCCGAAGACCTGCAGGTTCTGGAACGTCCGCGTCGCCCGCGCCCGCGCGAACACGTGCGGCTTGCAGCCGTCGATCCGCTCGCCCCGCAGCTCGACGGTGCCGGCGCTGGGCTCGGTGACGCCGCTGACCATGTTGAAGCAGGTGGTCTTGCCGGCCCCGTTGGGCCCGATCAGCGCGACGATCTCCCCGGCCGCGACGTCGAGGTCCACCCCGTCCACCGCGACCACGCCGCCGTAGCGCTTGGTCAGCCCGCGGACCGAGAGCAGGACGGTCCCGGGCTCCGGGCGCCCCTCGCGGGCCAGCAGCGGGCCGTCGTCCCCGTCCGGGCCGGCCGGTACGGCGGTGGCGCCGCCCGCGGGGGCCGGACGGGCGCCGGTCAGCATCCGGAAGAGCTGGTGCAGGCCGCCCGGCAGGAAGATCATGACCAGCGTCAGTACCAGCCCGAAGCCGATCAGCTGGACCTCGCCGGTCGCTCCCGGCACCAGCAGCGGCACGGCCTCGCGCAGCCCCTCGTCGAGGAACTCCACGGCGAAGCCGCCCACCACGGCGCCCCAGACGGTGCCGAGCCCGCCGAGCACGGCCATCAGCAGGAACTCCACCGACAGCGAGAAGTTCGCCGCGTTCGGGTTGACCACGGCCAGCCAGTGGGCGAAGAACACCCCGGCGACGCCCGCGTAGGCGGCCGACAGCACGAACACCTGCAGCCGCAGGCGGAACGTGTCGACGCCCAGCGTCTCCGCCGCCACCTCGGAGTCGTTGACCGCGCCCAGCGCCCGCCCGACCCGGCTGTCGACGACGTTGCGCGCGGCCACGACGGCCACGACCACCACCGGGGCGAGCAGCCACAGGTACTCGGCCGGGGTGTCGTAGCGGCGGCCGCCGAACTCCGGCTTGGGGATGCCGAAGATCCCCGACGTGGCGCCGAGGAAGGGGGTCTCGATGGCCACCACGGTCAGGATGATCCCGAGGCCGAGGGTGGCCAGGGCCAGGTAGTGCCCGCGCAGCCGCAGCAGCGGCAGGCCGACCAGCAGCGCCGCGAGCACGGCCAGCCCGACCGCGATGGCCGCCGCGAGCAGGCCGGGTACGTCGGTGCGGGTCACCAGGATCGCCTGCGTGTAGGCGCCGACGGCGAAGAACGACGCGTGCCCCAGGCTGACCTGCCCGGCCAGCCCCATCAGCAGCGACAGCCCGATCGCCGCGATGGCGTAGATCGTCGCGTAGACGGCGGTGCCGGTGACCCAGACCGGCAGCAGCAGGGGCAGCCCGAGCAGGGCCACCAGCAGCACGACGACGCCCACGGCGTCCGAGCGGCGCTTCATCCCTAGACCCTCGCCTGCGCGTGCCGGCCGAACACGCCGCCGGGCCGGGCCACCAGGACCACGATGAGCAGGACGAACGCCACCGCGTCGCGGTAGCCGGAGTCGACGTAGCCCGCGACCAGCGACTCCAGCACGCCGAGCACCAGCCCGCCGAGCACCGCGCCGCGGATGGACACGAGCCCGCCCAGGGTCGCGGCGACGAAGCCCTTGAGCCCGAGCAGCAGCCCGGAGTCCCACTGGGTGAGCTGGATCGGGCTGGCCAGCACCCCGGCGACGGCCCCGAGCAGCCCGGCCACCGCGAACGCGACGGTGGCCGCCGCGACGGGCGAGATCCCGACGAGCCGGGCCGCGACGGGCTGCTCCGCGCAGGCCCGCAGCGCCTTGCCCAGCATCGTGCGGTCGTAGAACACCGTCACCGCGACCGCCACGACGGCGGTGACGCCGAGGATCCACAGCTCCTGGGCGCGCACCGACACCCCGCCGATGACGAGGTCCGGCCCCGGCAGTGGGGGCAGCCCGCGCCCCTGCGGCCCGTAGAGCAGCAGCATCAGGGCCTTGAGCGCGGTGGAGACGCCGAGAGTCAGGATGATCGACACGAGCGTCGTCATGCGCCGGACGGGCGCGATCGCCAGCCGCTGCATGAGCACCGCCACCAGGGCGACGACCAGCAGCGCCACCACCAGCGCCAGCGGCAGCGGCAGGCCGGCGCCGACGCCCGACAGCGCGACGAGTCCCCCAATCGCGGCGAACTCGCCCTGCGCCAGGTTGATCACCCCGCTGACGGAGAACACCGCCACGAAGCCCATCGCCACCAGCGCGTAGACCGCTCCCTGGGACAGCCCGGCGATCGTGAACTGGAGCAGGTCTCCCATCAGCGGGTCACGGGGTGGCGAGCTGGAACTGCTGGTCGCGCACGGTCACCAGCACGAGGTCGTCGGCCTGCAGCCCGCTGTGGTCCTCGGCGGTCATGGTGAACGTGCCGGAGACCCCGACGAAGTCGGTGACGCCCTCGAGGTGCTCGCGCAGTGCCTCCGGGTCGGTGCCCGCGGCCCGCAGTGCGTCCACGGCCAGCTGCCAGCCGTCGTAGGCGTGTCCGGCGAACGTCGACGGCGCGGCGCCGTAGGCGCCGCGGTAGTCGGCGACGAAGTCGGTGATGACCTGCTTCTGCGGGTCGTCGGCGGGCAGCTGGTCGGCGACGACCAGGCGGCCCAGCGGCGCGACGAGGCCGTCCGCGCTCTCCGCGGCGGTGTCGAGGAAGACCTGGTTGCCGATGCCGTGGCTCTGGTAGACGGGCTTGCCGACGCCGAGCTGCGCGTAGGCCTTCTGCGCCAGGCCCGCGGCCGGCGGGATGCCCCAGATGACGACGGCGTCGGCGTTCGCGTTGCGGATGTTGACCATCTGCGCGGTGAAGTCGGTGGCGTCGGGCGCGAAGCTCTCGACGGCCACGACGCTGACCCCGGACGGCGCGCCGATCTCGTCGAACAGCTGCTGCACGCCCTCGCCGAACCCGGACGCGTCGCGGGCCAGCGCGAGGGTCGTGTAGCCCTTGGCCGCGGCGTCCCGGACGATGTTCTCGATGACCACCGAGTCGTTCTGGGCGGTCTTGAACACCCATTCCGACCCGTTGACGATCGCGGCGTTCGCCGCCAGCGAGATCATCGGGAGCGGGGTCGACTCCGCGATCGGCCGCATGGCCAGGCTCGGGCCGGTCCGGCTGGCGCCGAGCAGGATGTCGACCTGGTCCTCGGTGATCAGCTTCGAGGCGGCGCGGGCGGCGCCGTCCTCGGTGGAGGCGTTGTCCTCGATGATCAGCTCGACCTGCCGGCCGTCGATGCCGCCCTCGGCGTTGAGCTGGTCGGCGAGCAGCGTCAGGGTGTCGCGCTCGGGCACGCCCAGGCTGGCCCCGGCTCCGGTGATGTCCAGGACCGCACCGATCCGGAACGGCCCGTCCTCACTCCCGCCGCCCTGCGCTCCCGGGGCGGGTTGCTCCTCGGCGCACCCCGCCGCGAGGAGCGCACCTGCGGCCAGGACGACCGCGAGCTTCTTGACCGGACCGAACACGGCAGCCTCCCGACGCTGGAAAGATCGCGCGGAGCCTGACACCGCAGACCGGTGGGCGCAAGGGGACCGCGACGCGTCCGTGATGCGGCGCCGGTGCGGGGCTCAGCCGCCGTCGCGGGTCCGCAGGTCGACTGCGTCGTGCGCCACCGCCTCGACACCGGCGGCGTGCCGCTCGGGATCGAGCCCGAAGTGGTCGGCGAGCTCCGTCCGCAGGAAGGTCTCGACCTCCCGGGGGCCCGCGCCGTGCGCCACCAGGTCGAGTACCGGCGCGATCAGGCAGTCGTACTCGTCGGCCGGCTCGCCGTCCTCGATGATGCCGATCGGGTCCCAGGCGTTGAGGATCCCGCGCAGTGCGGTGACCCGATGGTCGACGCTGTCGGGTCCCGGATCGCGGTGCTCCACGCACCGAGGATACGGCCGCTGAACTGGGGGTTGTTGCTCCTCCGACTGGATTCGAACCAGTAACCGCCCGATTAACAGTCGGGTGCTCTGCCGTTGAGCTACGGAGGACCGTATCGCCGGGGCACCGCCCCGATCGGCTTGGAAAGCGTAGCGCACCGCCCCCGGCGGCCCGGGCGGGGGTGGGGGTGGGCACCAGGCTCCCGCGGCCCTCGATGTGCGTTCTTGTGTGATCGTGTGGATACTCGTCGCATCGCGACGAAGGGACGAGCGTGCTTCCGTTCGACGGGATCTCCCTGGGGTGCGACTACAACCCCGAGCAGTGGCCGCGGTCGGTGTGGCGCGAGGACGTCGCCCTGATGCAGGAGGCCGGGGTCGGCTTCGTGACCCTCGGTGTCTTCTCCTGGGGCCTGCTCGAACCGCGTCCGGGCGAGTTCCACTTCGGGTGGTTCGACGAGGTCGTGGGCCTGCTCCACGAGGGCGGTATCGCGATCGACATGGCGACGGCCACCGCGGCGCCCCCGCCGTGGCTGACCGCCCGGCACCCGGAGGTCCTGCCCGTCGACAGGGAGGGGCGCACGCTCTGGCCGGGCAGCCGGCAGTCGTTCGTCCCGTCCTCGCCGGTGTTCCGCGAGTACGCGCTGCGCCTGGTCGAGCAGATGGCGCGGCGCTACGGGAGCCACCCCGCCGTGCGGATGTGGCACGTCAGCAACGAGCTGGGCTGCCACATCGGCAAGGACTGGTCCGACGTCAGCGCGGCGGCGTTCCGCGTCTGGCTCGCCGACCGCTACGGCGACGTCGAAGCGCTGAACGAGGCGTGGGGCACCGCCTTCTGGAGCCAGCACTACACGAGCTTCGACGAGGTCCTGCCGCCGCGGATCACCCCCGCGGTGCCCAACCCGACCCAGGAGCTCGACTTCGCCCGCTTCTCCTCCGACGCGTGGCTGGGCCACTACCGCGCCGAGTGCGACGTGCTGCGCCGCCACTCCCCCGACGTGCCCGTCACCACGAACTTCATGGTGGCCGACCACCAGTACGAGCAGGACTACTTCGGCTGGGGCCCGGAGATGGACGTCGTCAGCCAGGACCACTACCTCGACCACCGGCTCGCGCACCCGCACGCCGAGCAGGCCTTCGCCGCCGATCTCACGCGCGGCACGGCGGGCGGACGGCCGTGGCTGCTGATGGAGTCGGCGACGTCGGCGGTCAACTGGCAGCCGGTCAACATCACGAAGCAGCCGGGCGAGCTGCTCGTCGACTCGCTGCGCCAGGTCGCCCGCGGCGCCGACGGCATCGGGTTCTTCCAGTGGCGCGCGTCGAAGGCGGGCGGGGAGAAGTTCCACTCCGCGCTCGTGCCGCACGCCGGGCGCGACTCGGCGCGGTTCCGCGAGGTCGTCGGGCTCGGGGCGGCGCTGGCCGCGATCGGCGAGGTCGCCGGAGAGCCGGTGCGGGCCGACGTCGCCCTCCTCTACGACTGGGAGTCGCGCTGGGCCTGTGACCTGGACTCGCACCCCAGCAGCGAGCTGCGCGCGATCGACGCCGCACACCGCTGGCACCGCGCCCTCACGGAGCTGGGCGCCACGGCCGACGTCGTGCACCCGGGGTCGGACCTGTCGGCGTACAAGATCGTCGTGGTGCCGACGCTGTACCTGTGCTCCGACCGCGTCGCGCCGACGCTGGAGGCGTTCGCCGCGGCCGGGGGCACGGTGCTCGTCACCTACTTCTCCGGCATCGTCGACGGGCACGACCACGTGCGCCTCGGCGGCTACCCGGGCGCGTTCCGCGACCTGCTCGGCGTGCGCGCGGAGGAGTTCACGCCGCTGCCGGCGGGTGCGACCGTCACGCTCGACGACGGCGGCAGCGCCGACCTGTGGACCGAGGTGCTGGGCGTGACCGACGCCGAGGTCGTCGCCCGCTACGCCGACGGCCCGCTGCCCGGCACCCCGGCGGTCACGCGCCGGACCGTGGGCGCGGGCTCGGCCTGGTACGTCGCCACGCGCCTGGACCACGCGGCCACCACCGCGCTCGCCGACCGCCTCACCCGCGACGCCGGCGTCGCCCGGCTCGACGAGCCGCAGGAGGGTGTGGAGGTGGTCCGGCGCGGGCACTACCTGTTCGTGCTCAACCGCGGCGACCGGCCGGTCACCGTGCCGGCGACGGGCACCGAACTGCTGGGCGGCGCGGCCGTCACCGGTACCGTGACCGTCGCGCCGGCGTCCGCGGCCGTGGTCCGGGAAGGTCGCTGAATGCTCGCCCGACAACGCCAGGAACTGATCCTCGACGAGGTCCGCAGCACCGGTGGGGTGCGCGTGTCCGACCTGGTGGAGCGCCTCGGCGTCTCCGACATGACGGTGCGCCGCGACATCGAGGTGCTCACCGCGCGGGGCCTGGTCACGCGCGTCCACGGCGGCGCGACGGCCGCCGGGTCGAGCGTCGAGGAGCCGGGGTTCGCGGCGAAGTCGGGCCTGCACACCGACGCCAAGCAGGCGATCGCGCGGGCCGCGGTCGCGCTGATCGAGCCGGGGGCGTCGGTCGCGCTGTCGGCGGGCACGACCACGCACGCCGTCGCCGCCGAGCTCGTCGCGATCCCGCGGCTCACGGTCGTCACCAACTCGCTGCGGGTCGCCGAGGTGCTGCACGAGTCCGCGCGTAGCGACCTGTGCGTCGTGCTCACCGGCGGGGAGCGGACGCCGTCGGACGCGCTCGTCGGGCCGGTCGCAGTGAACGCGCTGCGCGGGCTGCACGTCGACTGGCTGCTGATGGGGGTGCACGGGATGGACGTCGGGGCCGGCTTCACCACGCCGAACCTGGCCGAGGCCGAGACCAACCGGGCGCTGGTCGCCAGCGCCCGGCGGGTGGCCGTGGTGGCCGACAACTCGAAGTGGGGGGTGGTGGGGTTGAGCACGATCGCGGCCTTGGACGAGGTGGACGTGCTGGTCAGCGACGACGGCCTGGAGCCGGCCGCGCGCCGCACGCTGGACGAGACGTGCGGACGGCTGGTGCTGGCGTCGTGAAGGACACCGTCCACCGGACCGACGCGCCCATGGCCGACGGCCGCACCCTGCGCTACTACGACGAGAGCCCCGGGCGCGTGCCGCCGCCCGACACCCGCGACCTGCCCGTCGTCGAGCACGGGTCGGTGATGCGCTTCGACGTGCTCACCGGCGAGTGGGTCACGATCGCCGCGCACCGCATGAACCGCACGTTCATGCCGCCCGCCGACCTGTGCCCGCTGTGCCCGACGAAGCCGGGCCACGAGGCGTCGGAGATCCCGTCGGACCACTACGACGTCGTCGTGTTCGACAACCGCTTCCCCTCCTTCGGCGAGGGCAGCGCGCCGGTGCCGCCCGAGGTCGACGGCGACCCGCTCTGGCCCCAGCGCCCGGCCACCGGCACCGCCGAGGTCGTCTGCTTCACCTCCGACCACACCGCCGCGTTCTCCGCGCTGCCGGTCGAGCGGGTCCGCACGGTGATCGAGGCGTGGGCCGACCGCACCGCGGAGCTGTCGGCGCGCCGGGGCGTCGAGCAGGTGTTCGCGTTCGAGAACCGCGGCGTCGAGATCGGGGTGTCGCTGCAGCACCCGCACGGGCAGGTGTTCGGCTACCCCTACGTCACGCCCCGCACCGCGCAGCTGCTCCACCGCGCGGGCTCGCACCGCCAGCGCACCGGTCGCGACCTGTTCGACGACGTGCTGGGCAGCGAGCGCAGGGCCGGCACGCGCGTCGTCGTCGACGGGGAGCACTGGACGGCGTTCGTGCCCGCCGCGGCGCGCTGGCCGGTGGAGGCGCACCTGGTGCCGCACCGCCCGGTGCCCGACCTGGCCGCCCTCGACGAGGACGAGCGCGCCGAGCTGGCCGTGGTCTACCGCGACCTGCTCGGGCGCGTCGAGCGCTACTTCGGGCCGGGGAGCGAGGACCCGCCCTACATCGCGGCCTGGCACCAGGCGCCGGTGCACACCGGGCGCGACCTCACCCGCCTGCACCTGCAGCTGTTCTCGCTGCGCCGGGCGCCGGGCAAGCTGAAGTACCTGGCCGGGTCGGAGTCGGGGATGGCGGCGTGGCTCAACGACGCCTCGCCGGAGCGGATCGCGGAGCGGCTGAGGGAGGCGGGCCCGTGACCCGTGAGCGGCGATCGTCGCCAGGGCCACGGTTGCCGCTCACGAGCACCGGAGGTGCCGCGTGAGCCGCTGGTCCGCGCCCGGCCGGGTCAACCTCATCGGCGAGCACGTCGACTACGCCCAGGGCCTGTGCCTGCCGTTCGCGCTGGCCGAGCGCACCGTCGTCGAGGCGTCGGTGCGCACCGACGGGCGGCTGACCGCGCGCAGTGATGCCGAGCGGGGCGGCGTCGACGTCGCGCTCGACGACGTCGGTCCCGGCTCCCCCGCGGGCTGGGCCGGGTACGCCGCCGGCGTGCTCTGGGCCCTGCGCGACGCCGGGCACCCCGTCGGCGGGATGGACCTGACCGTCACCGCGACCGTCCCGCTCGGCGCCGGGCTCTCGTCGTCGGCGGCGCTGGAGTGCGCGGTGGCCGTGGCCGCCGACGAGCTGTTCGGGCTGGGCCTGCCCCGCGACGAGCTCGCGCGGGCCTGCGTGCGCGCCGAGAACGAGGTCGTCGGCGCGGCCACCGGCGGCATGGACCAGGCCGCGGCGCTGCTGTGCACCGCCGGCCACGCACTGCTGCTCGACACCCGCGACGGGTCGACGCGGCAGGTCCCCTTCGCCCCCGCCGACGACGGGCTCGCCGTCCTCGTCATCGACACCCGGATCCGCCACCACCTCGCCGACGGGCAGTACGGGGCGCGGCGCACGGCCGTCGAGAAGGCCGCGGCCGCGCTCGGCATGTCGAGCCTGCGCGACGCGACCGCCGACGACCTGGACGCCCTCGACGCCGACCTCCTCCCCCGCGCGCGGCACGTCGTGAGCGAGATCGCGCGGGTCGGCGAGGTCGTCGCCCTGCTCGACGACGGGCGGCTGCGCGACATCGGCCCCCTGCTCGACGCCTCGCACGCCTCCCTGTCGCGCGACTACGAGGTGTCGTGCGCGGAGCTCGACCTCGCCGTCGAGGTCGCCCGGTCCGCCGGGGCGCTGGGCGCGCGGATGACCGGCGGCGGGTTCGGCGGCTCGGCGATCGCGCTGGTGCCGGTCGACCGGGCCGACGCCGTCACCGACGCGGTGCGGACGGCGTTCGCCCGCGCCCGGCTCGACGCGCCCGACGTGCGGACGGCCGAGCCGAGCGCGGGGGCGGGCCGGGACGGCTAGTTGACAACCTCGCCCGCGTGCTCCACCGACGTCCGGATCTGGAACGACGGGCGCAGCATCATCGTCAGCTCCGTGCGCTCCAGGGCGTCGGCGAGGCGGTGGGCGTCGGCGGTGCTCAGCGAGAACGGCAGCAGCACCCGCCGGTAGAACAGGGTGGGCGGGCCGGCGTCGAGGGTGACGACCACCTCGACGTCACCGATGTCGCCGTCGCGGGCCAGGTGGGTGCGCGCCGACATCGCGCTGCACGCCGCCAGCGCGCCCGTCATCAGCTCGAGCGGGGTGGGCCCGGCCTCCTCGTGGTCGACGACGACGGAGTGGCCGCCGAGGTCGAGCACGACCGGCCCGGACGGGGTGATGCGCGCGTCGGCCGCGGCCATCGGCATCTGCATGGTCATGGCTGCTGCTCCTGGGTCGTCCGGGCCGGGGTCATGCGGGCGCCTCCGTGATCGGCAGGCGGACCTGGAACCGGGTGTCCCCGGGCTGCGAGACCACGGCGATGTCGCCGTGGTGGCGCGAGACCACCACGCGGTAGCTGACGTCGAGCCCCAGGCCGGTGCCCTTGCCGACGCCCTTGGTCGTGAAGAACGGCTCGAAGATCCGCTGCCGCACCTCGGGCGGGATGCCCGGGCCGGAGTCGCCGATCTCGACGAGCACGCGGTCCTCGTCGCGCGCAGTGCGGACCGTCAGCGTGCCGGCGCCGCCCATCGCGTCGACCGCGTTGTCGATGATGTTGGTCCACACCTGGTTGAGCTCGGCGGCGTAGGCCGGGATCGGCGGCAGCGACCGGTCGTACTCGCGGACGATCCGCACACCGCCCTCGCCCGTGCCGTCGGCGGTGGCGAGCTTGCGCCCGAACATCACGAGCGTGGCGTCGAGGCCCTCGTGGACGTCGACGAACCGGAACGGCGCGCGGTCCATCTGCGAGTACTGCTTGGCCGCCAGCACGAGGTCGGAGATCCGGCTGGTGGCGTCGGTGATCTCACGCAGCAGGCTCTCGGTCTCCACCGTGTAGGCGAGCCAGCGGATCGCGCCCTCCAGCACCGCCGGGTCGCTCGCGGTGCGCACGGCGTCGAGGTCGGAGACCTCCAGCCCGCCCGCGACGAACACCGGGGCGAGGTCCCAGCCGCCGCTGATGCCGGCGTCGTCGAGCCAGTCGCCGAGCTCGTCCTCGCGGTCGGAGGTCTCGATCGGCGACAGCGCCGGGGCGTGGCGGACCTTCTTGACGAACTCGTCCTGCGCCATCACCAGCTTGTGCAGCTGCGGGCCGGCAATCCGCCCGTCGGCGATCATGGCCAGCTTGTTGCGCATGCCGGTGACCTTGTCGCGCAGCGCGTCGGCCGCGCGCCCCGCGGCCGCGGCCGGGTTGTTGAGCTCGTGGGTGAGCCCCGCCGACAGCTTGCCCAGCGCGAGCAGGCGCTCGCGCTCGGCGGTGATCTGCCCGCCCTTGCGCAGCCCGAGGATCATCCCCTCCAGCAGGTGCACCGCCATCGGGAACCAGCGGCTGAACTCCGCGGCGAACTCCCGCGCCGGCAGCGCGAGCACGCAGCAGTCGGTGACCGCCCGGACCGACGCCGGGTAGGTCCGGGCGCTCTCGTCGTCGAGGTAGAACTGGACGGCGCCGAAGTAGACCCCGCGGTGGTCGGTGCGCGTGGTCTCCACGGGGTCGCCGGCGATCATGCGGCTCATCGCGACGGTGCCGGCGTAGAGGACGTAGAAGCAGTCCGCCGGATCGCCCTCGACGACGATGTCGTTCCCCGCGCCCACGTCGACCTCGTCGGCGTGCTCGGACACCCACGCGAGCTGCTCGTCGGTGAGAGCCTCGAACAGGAACAGCGTCCGCAGGTCGGCCCGGGTGGTCACTGCTCCGCCAGGTACCGGTGCACCAGCGTCACCGCCATCGCACCCTCGCCGACCGCCGACGCCACCCGCTTGACCGACTCCGACCGCACGTCGCCCGCCACGAACACCCCGGGCACGCTCGACTCCAGGTGGTAGGGGTCGCGGTCGAGCGTCCAGCCGGGCGGCGGGCCGCCGCCGTGGGTGAGGTCGGGACCGGTGGGGACGAAGCCCCGGGCATCGCGGACGACGACGCCGTCGAGCCAGTCGGTGCGCGGCGCGGCCCCGATGAACACGAACATCGCGCCCGCGTCGACCGTCTCCTTCTCCCCCGACGTCCGGTCCGACAGCACCAGGCGCTCCAGGTGCCCGTCGCCGCAGGCCTCCGCGACCTCGGTGCCGGTGCGCACCGCCACGTTCTCGATCGCGTCGAGCTGCTTGATCAGGTAGTGCGACATCGACGCCTCCAGGTCCGGGCCGCGCACCAGAACGGTGACCGTCCGCGCGTGCCTGGAGAAGAACACCGCGGCCTGCCCGGCGGAGTTGGCGCCGCCGACGATGTAGACGTCCTGCCCCGCGCACGCCGGGGCCTCGGTGGCGGCCGAGCCGTAGTAGACGCCGCGGCCGGCGAGCTCGGCGACGCCCGGGGCGTCGAGGCTGCGGTAGGCGACGCCGGTGGCCAGCACGACGGCGTGCGCCGCGATCTCCGACCCGTCGCCGAACGTCACGACGCGGGCCGAGCCGCGCACCTCCAGCGCCACGACGTCGCGCGCCGTCAGCACCTCGGCCCCGAACTTGGCGGCCTGGCGCCGCGCGCGGTCGGTGAGCTGCGCGCCGGAGACGCCGTCGGGGAAGCCGAGGTAGTTCTCGATGCGGGAGCTCTGCCCCGCCTGGCCGCCGGTGGCCTGGCGCTCGACCAGCACCGTCCGCAGCCCCTCCGACGCCCCGTACACCGCCGAGCCGAGCCCGGCCGGGCCGCCGCCGATGACGATGAGGTCGTAGAAGTCGGTGGCCGGGTCGACGGTGAGCCCGCACGCCGACGCGATCTGGGCGTCGGTGGGGGCGCGCAGCGCGGTGCCGTCGACGGTGATGATCACGGGCAGGTCGTCGGCGCCCGCGCCCGCGGCGTCGAGCAGGCGGGCGCCCTCGGCGTCGTCGCTGCTGTACCAGCGGTAGGGCACGGCGTTGCGGGCCAGGAAGTCGCGCGCGGCGAACGACTCGGCCGACCAGCGGTGGCCCACCACCCGGATCTCGTCGACGGGCCGCTGGCCGACCGCGCGCCAGGTCTCGATCAGCGCGTCGACGACGGGGTAGAGCTTCTCCTCCGGCGGGTCCCAGGGCTTGAGCAGGTAGTGGTCGACGTCGACGACGTTGATGGCCTGGATCGCGGCGTCGGTGTCGGCGTAGGCGGTGAGCAGGGCGCGGCGGGCGTGCGGCGCGATGTCCATGGCCTGCTCAAGGAACTCGATGCCGTTCATGCCCGGCATCCGGTAGTCGGCGAGGATCGCCGCGACGGGCTCCCCGCGCAGCACCAGCTCGCGCAGGGCCTCGAGCGCGTCGGCGCCCGACTCGGCCCGGACGATGCGGTGGTCCTGTCCGTAGCGGCGGCGCAGGTCGCGCGCCACCGAGCGGCTGACGCCGGGGTCGTCGTCGACCGTCAGGAGGACGGGCTTGCTCACGGCGGGTTGGGACACGCGGACTCCCTGACGACGTTCGACGGACGCGGCGGTGCGCGCGACGCTGCACGCCGGGATCGAACCTACCCCGATCCGGGGCCGGGGCGGTCGGACGTCCGGCGCAGCCGCCGCGCCGCCGCCGGGGAGGGTCAGGCGGTCCGCGCGACGGCGAAGACCCGGCGGAACGGGAACCAGGTCGTGCCGTCGGGGCGGGGCGGGTAGGCGCCGCGCAGCCGGGGCGCCAACTCCTCGCGGAAGCGGTCGTACTCCGCGCCCGGCAGGGCGTCGCGGACGGGGCGCAGGGCGGTGCTGCTGATCCAGCGCAGCACCGGGTCGGCGCCGGAGAGGCGGTGCAGGTAGGTCGTCTCCCAGACGTCGACCTCCGCGCCGGTGCCCACGAGCAGGTCGGCGTACGCGGCCGGCTCGGGCAGTGCGTCCTCGTCGCGCACGTCCACCAGCCCCCGCCAGCGCGGCTGGTCGAGGACCTCCCGGACGAGGTGGTGCGAGGGCGCCGAGAAGTTGCCGGGCACCTGCATCGCGAACCACGCCCCCGACGGCAGCGCCCCGAGCCAGCGCGGCAGCAGCGCCAGGTGCCCGGGCACCCACTGCAGCACCGCATTGGTGACGACGACGTCGGTGTCGGGTGCGGGCGTCCAGTCGGCGGCGTCGGCGAGCTCGGCGTCGACGCCGTTCCCGCGGGCGGCCGCGACCATCTCCGGTGACGAGTCGAGCGCGGTGACCGCGGCGCCCGGCCAGCGCGCCGAGAGCAGCGCGGTGAGGTGGCCCGGGCCGCAGCCGAGGTCGACGACCCTGCGCGGCTCGACCGCACCGATGCGCGCGAGCAGGTCGTGGAACGGGCGGGAGCGGTGGTCGTCGAAGGTGCGGTAGAGCGCCGGGTCCCAGGACGTCACGACGGACCCAGGCCGAGCGCGGCCGCGGCGTCGGAGGCGACCTGGCGGACGGCGGCGGGGTCGGTGCCGGGGTCGGGCCGCACCTGCAGGACCACGCCGTCGCGCCCGGGGACCTTGCGCTGCACGAACCACGCGCCGCCGCCGGGCAGCTCGCGGTGGTGGCGGCTGCGGATCGAGGCGGTGACGCGCTCCTGCACGACCTCGGGCACGCGCCCGGGCTCGGTGAGGCGGATCCGGCGCACGGGCCGGTCGGTGAGGATCACCGCTCCCCCGGCGGCCTCCTCGTCGGCCTCGACGAGCGCGATCACGCCTGCGTCCCAGATGGCCTTGCTGACGCGGTGCCAGCCGACGCGGTGCGCGCCGTCCCCGTCCGGCGTCCAGATGCCCCAGGAGGTGACGACGCAGCTCGCGCCGTCGGGCATCGGCGCGACGGCGAGGACCCGCTCGTCGGGCTCCAGCTCGCCGGTGAAGCCGGCGGGCAGCTCGTCGCGGCCCAGCACCCTGCGGATCGCCTTCAGCGGGTTGAGCCGGATCGGGCGGCTCATCGCCGGACCCCCCTCGTGAGTGCGAACCAGGGCTCTGGCAACGGTCGCCACTCACGGGTGGCGCAGCCGCTCACCGCGACGCCTGCTCGCGCAGTGCGATCCGGTACTGCTCCAGCGGCACCAGGTCGCCGAACAGCTGGTGGTAGGCGTCGGCGTCCTCCAGCGGGTTGGTGCGCTGCAGCCGCCCCTTCAGCTCCGCGACCTGCGCCTCGACCAGGGCCAGCTTCACGCCGGCGACCACGCTCCCCACGTACCGCGCCTCCTCCATCCCGCGCCGCGGCATCTGCAGCGGCTCCACGGCCAGCTCGTGCACCAGCGGCCGCGACTCCGGCACGCACTCCGCGCTCACCGCGTCGAGCCAGGTCGAGCCCTCCAGCCCCGCGCACACGCCGCCCGCGGCCTGCACCGCCCGGTGGACGCCCGCCAGCGCGGGGTGGCTGAACACCTGCTCGGGCAGCTCGTCGTAGGCGGGGCCGGCGATCGCGGGCAGCTGCAGCGCAGCCTTGAGGGCCTCGCGCTGCAGGTGCAGGCGGGGGTCGTCGCGCGGGGGCGGGGCGGGCGCGTCGCGGCGGCCGCGCACCTTCTCCTGCGGCGTCCCGGACTCCTCGCGGACGCGGCGGACGACCGCGAACTCGTCGGGCCAGCCGGTCCATCCGGCGAGGCGGCGCGCGTACTCGTCGCGCAGGTCCTCGCGCTTGATCCGCGCGACCAGCGGAACCGCGCGGCGCAGCGCCGCCGTCTGCCCCTCGGGCGTCTCCAGGTCGTGCTCGCGCAGCATCGAGCGGATGACGAACTCGTAGAGCGGCTCGCGGCGGGCCACCAGGTCGCGCACGGCGGTGTCGCCGTGGGTCTGGCGCAGCTCGCACGGGTCCTGGCCGTCGGGGGCGATCGTCACGTAGGTCTGGCCCGTGTAGCTCTGCTCCCCCTCGAACGCCTTGAGCGCCGCGGCCTGCCCGGCCGCGTCGCCGTCGAAGGTGTAGATGACCTCGCCGAGGTCGAACGAGTCGTCGCCGATGAGGCGGCGGATCACCGCGATGTGCTCGGTGCCGAACGCCGTGCCGCAGGAGGCGACGGCCGTCGGCACGCCCGCGAGGTGCATGGCCATGACGTCGGTGTAGCCCTCGACGACGACGACCTGGCGCCGCTTGGCGATCTCGCGCTTGGCGAGGTCGAGCCCGAACAGCACGTTGGTCTTGCGGTAGACCGGCGAGTCGGCGGTGTTGAGGTACTTGGCGTCGATGCCGTCGTCGTCGAAGATCCGCCGGGCGCCGAAGCCGACGACCTCGCCGCCGAGGTCGCGGATCGGCCACAGCAGGCGGCGGTGGAACCGGTCGATCGGCCCGCGCCTGCCCTCCTTCGACAGCCCCGCCTTGATCAGCTCGTCGAGGGAGAACCCGCCGGCGAGCAGGTGCTTGGTGAGCCGGTCCCAGCCCGCGGGCGCCCAGCCGCAGCCGAACCGCTCGGCCGCGGC
Source organism: Pseudonocardia oceani (assembly GCF_019263585.2). Taxonomy (GTDB): domain Bacteria; phylum Actinomycetota; class Actinomycetes; order Mycobacteriales; family Pseudonocardiaceae; genus Pseudonocardia; species Pseudonocardia oceani. The sequence continues at coordinate 4,585,374 of NZ_JADQDF010000001.1, read as the reverse complement.
GGCGTCGAACCCGCGCGAGGTGAGGAACTCGACGCCGGGCGCGCCCTCGGGCGTGCCCAGCAGCTCGGCGTAGAACTCCGCGGCGCGCTTGTTGGCCTCCAGCAGCCGCGAGCGGGTGCCGCGGTCGCGCTGCACCGAGGCGCCGCCGCCGGTGTAGGTGAGCCGGAACCCGATGCGGTCGGCGAGCCGCTCCACGGCCTCGGCGAACCCGACGACCTCGATCTTCATCACGAAGTCGAAGACGCTGCCGCCCTCGCCGCAGCCGAAGCAGTGGAACGTGCCGTGCGTCGGCCGGACGTTGAAGCTCGGCGACTTCTCGTCGTGGAACGGGCACAGCCCCTTGAGCGATCCCGCGCCCGCCCGCCGCAGCGCCACGTAGTCGCCGATGACCTCGTCGATGCGGGTGCGGTCGCGGACCTCGGTGATGTCCGAATCCCGGATGCGTCCCGCCACGGCCCCGAGTCTAGGCCCGTGCGCGGCGGCCCCGGCCCGAGCCGTGGTCGGCGCGCACGAGGGGGCCCGGTCAGGGCACGAACCGCAGCTCCAGCGCGTCGAGGACGGGCCGGAAGCCGATCCGCGGGTAGATCGCGTTGCTGACGGGGTTGGCCAGGTCGGTGAACAGGACGACCTCCCGCGCCCCCGCCCCGGTCGCCCACGCGGTGGCCGCGGCCGTGACCGCCGTGCCGTAGCCGTGCCCGCGGTGCCCGGGCGGGGTGTACACCGGCCCGATCCGCGACATCGGCCCCACCGGGCGCCGCGCCGAGGCGTACGCGACCGGCCGGCCGTCGATCTCCCACAGCACGTGCCCGGCCCCCCGCTCCATCGACTCGACGACGCCGGGCCGCGGGTCGGCGGGCGGGTCGGGCGAGCTGATGGCCTCGGCGGTGAACGCCGTCTGCCAGCCGGTGACGAGGTCGACGTCCCCCGGCCCGGCGACGCGCGCGCACCCCGGCACCGCCGACGGCGGCACGAGCGCGACCAGGCGGAACAGCCGCATCCGCATCGCGACCTCCGAGCGCAGGCCGGTGCGGGCGGTGTGGGCGGCCGCGAACGCCTCGACCTCCGCCACCGGCCCGTTGACGGCGGGCAGGTCGGCGTCGACGGCCCGCTCGGCCGCCGTGGCCATGGCGGGCGGCAGCGCCGACGCCGTGGCGGGCCGGCCCCGCTCCTGCAGCAGCGCGCCGACGGTCTCCCCGTCGAGGGCGACGGTGAGCAGCAGCGCGGCGCGGTCGCCCCGGGACTGCAGCCGGTCGAGGACCGTGAGCGCGATCGTGTGCCGCGCCGGGTCGGCGGCGTAGAGCGGGCCGGCCGCGGCGGCGAACGCCGCGACCGACTCGTGGAGGGTGACGCGCATGGGCCGATGGTCCCACCGCGGCGGGGCGGGACCGTCCCGATTTCCCCGTTCCCCCTAGAGGACCGGCAGGTAGGTGGCCAGCTCGTACGGGGTGACGTTGCGCCGGTAGGCGTCCCACTCCGCCCGCTTGTTGCGCAGGAAGAAGTCGAACACGTGCTCGCCCAGGATCTCGGCGACGAGCTCGGAGCCCTCCATCGCGTGCAGCGCCTCGGTGAGGTTCTGCGGCAGCGGCTCGTAGCCCATGGCGCGGCGCTCGGTGTCGGTGAGTGACCACACGTCGTCCTCGGTGGCCGGGCCCAGCTCGTAGCCCTTGGCGACGCCCTGCAGGCCGGCCCCGAGGATCACCGCGAACGCCAGGTAGGGGTTGCACGCGGTGTCGAGCGTGCGGATCTCCACGCGCCGCGTCGAGGACTTCCCGGGCGAGTACATCGGCACGCGCGCGAGCGCGGAGCGGTTGGCGTGGCCCCACGACACGGCCGTTGGCGCCTCCCCGCCGGTGATCAGGCGCTTGTAGGAGTTGACCCACTGGTTGGTGACGGCGCTGATCTCGCGCGCGTGGCGCAGCACCCCCGCGACGAACGCCTTGCCCGTCTCGGACAGCTCGTAGGGGTCGTTCGGGTCGTGGAAGGCGTTGCGGTCGCCCTCGAACAGCGAGAAGTGCGTGTGCATCGCCGAGCCGGGGTGCGCGGAGAACGGCTTGGGCATGAACGACGCCCGCACACCCTGCGTGATCGCGACCTCCTTCACCACGTACCGGAAGGTCATGATGTTGTCGGCCATCGTCAGCGCATCGGCGTAGCGCAGGTCGATCTCCTGCTGGCCCGGGCCGCCCTCGTGGTGGCTGAACTCGACGGAGATGCCCATCGACTCCAGCGTCTCGATCGCGTTGCGCCGGAAGTGCGGGGCGACGTCGTGGCTGGCCTGGTCGAAGTAGCCGCCGTTGTCGGCGGGCACCGGCTCCGTGCCGTCGGAGGTGAGGTCGCGCAGCAGGTAGAACTCGATCTCGGGGTGGACGTAGCAGGTGAAGCCCGCCTCGGCGGCCTTGCTCAGGGCGCGGCGCAGGACGTGGCGGGGGTCGGCCCAGGACGGCGAGCCGTCGGGCATGGCGATGTCGCAGAACATGCGGGCCGAGTAGTGCTCGCCCGACGCCGTCTCCCAGGGCAGCACCTGGAACGTCGACGGGTCGGGGCGGGCGACCATGTCCGACTCGTAGACGCGCGCGAAGCCCTCGATCGCGGAGCCGTCGAACCCGATGCCCTCGGCGAAGGCCCCCTCCAGCTCGGCGGGGGCGACCGCGACCGACTTGAGGTAACCGAGCACGTCGGTGAACCACAGCCGCACGAAGCGGATGTCGCGTTCCTCGAGCGTGCGGAGCACGAACTCCTGCTGGCGATCCATGGGCCGGAGCCTAGGAACGCCGCGTTACGAACGTGTTTCGTGGCCGGTCACGGCGGTCGACGTCGTCAGATCGTGCAGCTCGTGCCGTCATCGGGCGCCTCGAGGTCGACCAGGTAGCGCGTGACGACGTCGTCGACGCACGGCACCCCCGACAGCGCGACGGTGTGCTGGTTGCCCTCCACCGACAGCAGGACGCCGCCGATCTGGTCGGCCAGGCGCACGCCCGCCTCGTACGGGGTGGCCGGGTCGCCGGTCACCGAGATCACGAGCACCGGCGGCAGCCCCTCGACCGACGGCAGCGACGGCTCGGTGGTGGGCGGCACCGGCCAGAACGCGCACGGCGGGCGGGCGGCGGTCGGGCCGCGGCCGTCGTCGCGGAAGGGCGCGACCTCCCGGGCCCGCGTGTCGATCTCCAGGAACACCGCCGGGTCGGTGAGCCGCTCCTCGTCCAGGCAGCTGATCACCGGGAAGGCCTCGAGCGAGTCGTCGTAGGTGCCGTCGTCGGCGCGGCTCTCGTAGAGGTCGGCGAGCAGCATGAGCACGCGGCCCTGACCGGCGGTCAGCTCGGAGAGCCCGAGCCGCAGCGGCTCCCACAGCTGCTCGCTGTAGAGCGCCTGGATGACGCCGGTCATGGCGTCGGCGTAGCCCAGGGTGCGGCCGTCGGGCACGGCCGCGGGTGCGTCGTAGAGCGGCAGGACCAGCGCCCTGAACGCGTCGACGGCCTGCGCCGGGTCGGTGCCCAGCGCACAGCCGGGCTGGGTCGTGCAGTCGGCGGCGAACGCGTCGAACGCGAGTTGGAACCCGGCGTTCTGCGCCACCGCGCTCTCCACCGCGCTCTGGGCCGGGTCGACGGCGCCGTCGAGCACGAGCGCGCGGACGTTGCGCGGGAACGCCTGGGCGTACTTCGCGCCGATGAAGGTGCCGTACGAGTAGCCCAGGAACGTCAGCTCGTCGTCGCCGAGCGCGGCGCGGACGACGTCGAGGTCGCGGACGACGTCGCGGGTGCCGACGTTGGCCAGCACGTCCACCCCGACGCGCTCGACGCAGCGGTCGACGAACTCCTGCGAGTCGGCCTCCAGGACCGCGACGCCCTCCGGCGAGCCGTCGACGTCGATGTCGGCGCGCTCCTCGTCGCGCTCGGCGTCGGTCTCGCAGTCGATCGCGGGCTCGCTCGACCCGACGCCGCGCGGGTCGAACCCGACGAGGTCGAAGCGCTCGGCGAGCGGCGTGCCCGCGATCTGGCCGGCGATCGACGGGGCGAAGCTCATGCCCGACGCGCCGGGCCCGCCCGGGTTGATCAGCAGCGAGCCGATGCGGTCACCCGTGGCGCGCTTGCGCAGCACCGCGATCGTGGCCGTCTCGCCGCCCGGCTGCGCGTAGTCCAGCGGCACCGTGACGCGCCCGCAGTCCAGCGCCGGGTCGGCGTAGGCCACGGCGTCGTCGGCCGTGACGGCGAAGGAGACGCACGGCCCCCAGCTCAGGTCCTGGTCGTAGAACGCCTCGAGCCCGGGCGGTGCGGCGCCGGCCGCGGCGGCCCCGCGACCCCCGGTCGTGGTGGTGCACGCGGCGACCAGAGCCAGTACGGCGAGGGCGGCGGCGGGGGCGGCGCGGCGGACGTCCATCGGCCGCGATCATGCCAGGCCGTGTGAACTCCGTCGCTCACCGGTGCCGCGGCGCCGCCGGGCTGTCACGCTTCGGATCGTCACCACCTGACAACCCGGGGACCCGCGAGGGCCTCGAGGGAGGACGGACAACGATGTCTGACAACGCAGCAGCCCAGAGCGCCGGCACCGAGGTGCAGGCCCCCTACCGCGAGGCCGCCGCCAAGCCCAGGCGCACGCGCGTGCACCACCTGCGGGAGATGAAGGACCGCGGCGAGCGCTGGCCGATGCTCACCGCCTACGACGTGTACTCCGCGGAGATCTTCGACGAGGCCGGCATCCCGGTGCTGCTCGTCGGCGACTCCGCCGGCAACAACGTCTACGGCTACGACAACACCATCCCGGTCACCGTCGACGAGCTGATGCCGCTGGTCAAGGCCGTCGTCCGCGGTTCGCAGCAGGCACTCGTCGTGGCCGACCTGCCCTTCGGCAGCTACCAGATCAGCCCCGAGCAGGCGCTCACCACCGCCTTCCGCTTCATGAAGGAGGGCGGCGCGCACGCCGTCAAGCTCGAGGGCGGGGCGCGGTTCGCCCCGCAGGTCGAGGCGCTCACGGCGTCCGGCATCCCGGTGATGGCCCACCTCGGCTTCACCCCGCAGAGCGAGCACGCGCTGGGCGGCTTCCGCATCCAGGGCCGCGGCGACGCCGGGGAGAAGCTCATCGAGGACGCCCTGGCCATGCAGGCCGCCGGCGCGTTCGGCGTCGTGCTGGAGATGGTGCCCGCCGACGTCGCCAAGCGCGTCACCGGTGAGCTCGCCATCCCCACGATCGGCATCGGCGCCGGCCCCGACTGCGACGCGCAGGTGCTCGTCTGGTCGGACATGGCCGGCATGAACCGGGGCCGCAAGCCGCGGTTCGTGCGGCAGTACGCCGACGTCGGGTCGATCCTGCTCGACGCCGCGCAGCGGTTCGGCGACGAGGTGCGCGGCGGGGAGTACCCCGACGCCGAGCACTCGTACTCCTGAGGACCTCCCGCACGGGCACGCGCCGACGCGTGCCCGTGCGGTGACCTACCCCTGGCGGCCCGCGCCCTTCGCCAACCGGCGCAGCTGCAGGATCCGCAGCCCGCCCGGGATGGCGACGAGCAGCAGCCCGGCGATCGCGGCCAGCAGCAGCGCCACGCCCAGCGGCAGCGCGCCGGACAGGCCCAGGAACTCGATCACGACGGGCACGTTGTTCTGCAGGATGAACACCAGCAGGAAGATGCCGACGATCGCCGAGAGGATCAGCCCCGTCCACAGCCCGCCCGTGCGGGAGTGGCCGACGGCGACCGGGTCGCGCCGCGCCGGCGGGGTGGTCGGCACGGGTGCGGTGTCCGGGTCCTGCGGCACCGCGACGGTCTGGCCGTCGGGACCGGCGGGCGGGCCGACCGGGCGCATGCCGGGGTCGGTGGCCGGATCGGCGTGCGGGTCGTTCGGACCGACGCTCCCGTAGCTCGGCCCGCCAGATCGGGTCGCCCGGGTCGGGTCCTCGCTCATGCCGTCACCACTCCTGTCGTTGCGCGGTTGCGCCGCGGAGTATCCCGCAACCTGCCGTGTGAGGCGGAGCACGGTCGGTTAACGTCCGGACGTGGACCACGCCGCCGCCCGGGACGCCTTCTTCGCCGCTCCGCCCGACTCCCCCGCCACCGTCCCGGGGCCCGCCGCGACCCCGGCGCGCGCCCTGCGCGACGCGCTGGAGCCGGTGGCGATGCACGCCGTCTGGTCCGAGCCGGTCAACGCGGCGCTCGCCGCACGGGGCCACGACTTCCTCACCGGCTACGTCACCGGCCGGGCCGCGCCGCTGGGCGAGGTGCCCTCGGCCGTCGTCGCGGCGGCGTTCGCGGTGTTCGAGCCCGGGCTCGTCGATGCGATGTGGACAGCGGGCCGCGCGCTCGTGCCGCTGCCGGAGCTGATCGCGCTGCGCGACGCCGCCACCGCGGCGAGCCTGCGGGCCGCCCTCGGCGACGCCGCGGCCGAGGACGCGGCCCGCGTCGCGGGGGTCCTGGAGGCCGCCGTCGACGGGCTCGACGGCAGCGGCCGCCCGCTGTTCTCCGCCCTGCGCGCGCAGCCGCGCCTCACCGACCCGTTCGGTCGCCTGTGGCGCGCCGCCGACCTCGTGCGCGAGCACCGCGGCGACGGCCACGTCGCCGCGTGCGTCGCCGCCGGGCTCGACCCGGTGCGCATGGGCGTGCTCATGGAGGTCTGGCTGGGCTACCCCGTCGGCGAGTACTCCGGCACCCGCGCGTGGCCCGAGGCGGCGGCCGCGGCCGCCGTCGCCCGGCTGGAGGCCGACGGACTGCTCGGCGACGGCGCCATCACGCAGACCGGACGCGCGGTCCGCGACGGCATCGAGGCCGCCACCGACGCGTCGCAGGAGGCGCTGGTGACCGCGCGCTGGGCACCGAGCTGGAGCCGGTCACCGCGGAGCTCGAGGCCTGGTCGCGGCGCTGCGTCGAGGCCGGGGCGTTCCCGCCGGACCCGCGCAAGCGGGCGGCGGGCTGAGCTCCCGGCGGCCGGGTTCAGCGGCCGGGCCGGCGCATCGGGACGTGCGGCACGCCGTCCCAGTCGTAGGCCTCGCCCGTGGGCTCGAAGCCCAGCGAGCGATAGAAGTCGCCGAGGTGCGCCTGCGCGTCGACGACGCACGGGCGCGAGCCGACCTCGCCGAGCACGGCCTCCATCAGGCGCCGGCCCAGCCCGTGCCCGCGGGCCGAGGGCGCGGTGCAGACGCGCCCGACGCGGTGCTCGCCGTCGGGCTCCTTGAGCAGGCGCAGCGTGCCGAGGACCGGCTCCGGGCGGCCGTCGCCGCCGAGCCAGTAGTGGCGGGCGCGGTCCTCGAGGTCGCGGCCGTCGAGCTCGGGGTAGGCGCAGGACTGCTCGACGACGAACACGTCGACCCGCAGCCGCAGGAGGTCGTAGAGCGTCCGCGGATCGAGGTCCGCCGCCCAGGCCCGGTGGACGGTCGCCGCGATCACGTCGTTGGTCATGCCCTCTACCTACCAGACGGGCGCCGCCGGTACCCGGTCCGGCGGGCGTCCGGGTGCGGTACCGGCCACTCGCGCGCCACGTCGTGTCGCAGGCCGGACTAACCTCCCGGTGGTGCGACACCACGATCTGGCCGTCATCGGCACCGGCTCCGGCAACTCCATCGTCGACCCGCGCTTCGACCGCCTGGACGTGGCGATCGTCGAGCACGGGGTGTTCGGCGGCACGTGCCTGAACGTGGGCTGCATCCCCACCAAGATGTACGTCTACCCGGCCGACGTCGCCGAGCACATCCGGCACGCCGCGCGCTACGGCATCGACGCGACGGTCGACAAGGTCCGCTGGACCGACATCCGCGACCGCGTCTTCGGCCGCATCGACCCCATCTCCGCCGGCGGGCGCGAGTACCGCGTCGACCGCTGCCCCAACGTCACCGTCTACGAGGGGCACGCCCGGTTCACCGGCCCGCGGGAGATCTCCGTCGACGGGGCCGAGCCCTTCACCGCCGACCGCGTCGTCATCGCCGCGGGCGGGCGTCCCGCGATCCCGGCCGTGATCACCGACTCCGGCGTGCCCTACGAGACGTCCGACACCGTGATGCGCATCGACGCGCTGCCCGAGCACCTGCTGATCGTGGGCGCCGGGTACATCGGCGCCGAGTTCGCGCACGTCTTCTCCGCGCTCGGCTCCCGTGTCACGATCATCGGCCGCGGGCAGCAGCTGCTGCGCTCGCAGGACGAGACCGTCGCGGAGCGCTTCACCGCGGCCGTGCGCGACCGCTGGGACGTCCGGCTCGGGCAGCCGGTCACCGCGGCCCGCCACGACGCGGCCGGCGTCGAGCTCACGCTGGAGGACGGGTCGACGGTGCAGGGCGACCTGCTCCTCGTCGCCACCGGCCGCACCCCCAACGGCGACCGCCTCGACCTCGACAAGGCCGGGGTCGAGGTCCACGCCGACGGCCGGATCGTCGTCGACGGGCAGCAGCGCACCACGGCCGAGGGCGTGTTCGCGCTCGGCGACGTCAGCTCGCCCTACGCCCTCAAGCACGTCGCCAACCACGAGGCGAAGATCGTCGCCCACAACCTCGCCCACCCCGACGACCTGCGCACGACCAACCACCACGCCGTCCCCGCGGCGGTGTTCACGTCGCCGCAGATCGCCTCGGTCGGGCTCACCGAGGCGCAGTGCCGGGAGCAGGGGCTCGACCACGTCGTCAAGGTCCAGGCCTACGGCGACGTCGCCTACGGCTGGGCGATGGAGGACACGACCGGCTTCTGCAAGGTCATCGCCGAGCGCGGCACGGGGAGGATCCTCGGGGCGCACGTGATGGGTCCGCAGGCGAGCACGGTCGTCCAACCGCTGGTCCAGGCCATGGCGTTCGGCACCGGCGCCCGCGAGATGGCCACCGGCCAGTACTGGATCCACCCTGCGCTGCCCGAAGTGGTCGAGAACGCACTGCTCGGGCTCGATCTGTAGGAGCTCGGCGCGCGAATGCTGGATACTGGGCCGGTTGGTGAGGCCACCCTTCCCCCGTCGACACCGAGGTGCCCGTGTCCGTAGCCGAGAGCCCCGCCCGTACGGCGGGTCCGCAGAAGCGATCACCGCAGCCCCTTCTCGACGGGCAGCGCGGCGTCGCGTCCACCGTCGCCGTCTACGTCTTCGTCATCGTGCCCCTGCTCGCCCTGCTGGCCGCCGTGCCGGTGGCGTGGGGCTGGGGGCTGACGTGGGTCGACCTCGCCATCGCGCTGCCGTTCTACGTGGTCAGCGGCCTGGGCATCACCGTCGGGTTCCACCGCTACTTCACCCACGGGTCGTTCAAGGCCAACCGGGTGCTGCGCGTGGCGCTGGCGGTGTCGGGCAGCCTCGCGCTGCAGGGCCCCGTCATCGACTGGGTGGCCGACCACCGCCGCCACCACGCGTTCTCCGACAAGGAGGGCGACCCGCACTCCCCCTGGCTGTTCGGCACCGGCCCCGCGGCGCTGGCCCGCGGCTTCTACCACGCCCACATGGGCTGGCTGTTCGGCCGTGACCAGACCAACGAGGAGCGCTTCACCCCCGACCTGCTCGCCGACCGCGACATCGTGCGCGTCGACAGGCTGTTCGTCCTGTGGGCCACGCTCTCGCTCGTCGTCCCCGGCGTCATCGGCGGGCTCGTCACGATGTCCTGGTGGGGGGCGCTCACCGCGTTCTTCTGGGGCGGGCTCGTCCGGGTCGCGCTGCTGCACCACGTCACCTGGTCGATCAACTCGATCTGCCACGTCATCGGCGACCAGCCCTTCGCCTCCCGCGACCACTCGCGCAACGTCTGGCCGCTCGCCGTCCTGTCGTTCGGCGAGTCGTGGCACAACCTGCACCACGCCGACCCCACCTGCGCCCGTCACGGCGTGCAGCGCGGGCAGGTCGACGTCTCCGCCCGCGTGATCTGGCTCTTCGAGAAGCTCGGCTGGGCCCACTCGGTCCGCTGGCCCACCGCGCGGCGGCTGGAGAAGCTGGCGCGCGTCTAGGGGGGCTCGCGCCCAGAGGACCAGCAGCGCGGCGCGAGTCCCGAACACGAGCAGCGCGGTGCCGGCCCCCACGCCGGTCACCGCGCTGGGCGTGAACCGTCCCCGCAGCAGCACGGCCACCACGGCCGCGCCCGTCACCAGGGCGGCGAGCAGGAACAGCGCCGGGTCGCGGAAGATCCACGCCAGCGGCACGAAGTGCACGCCGACAACGACCGCGACCCACGGTGCGATCCACTCCGGCCGCTCCCGGGCGCCCAGCACCGCCGCGCCGACGCCGGCCAGCCCGAACTCGATGCCGCAGACGATCCCGAACACCCGCGGGGTCCCGGCGACGGCGAACACCGACTCCGGACCCCAGTTCCGCCACGCCAGGAACCCGCCGACGCCCGTGACCAGCAGCCCCACCCCGGAGCCGACGCCGAGCCAGGCCCGCCAGCGCTCCGGTGGGCCCTCCTGCCCCCACCCGAACCACAGGAACGCAGCCACCCCGAACACCGCGGCGGTGACCGCGAGGTCCCGCACGTACCAGCCGTCGTCCATGCGTCCACGGTCGCAAGCGGGGGCCGGGGCTGGTAGGCGCATCTGTCACATGATCGGCTCGGCACATGATCACCGGCCGCGGTGCCACCCGGCCGTCCGTGGCCGCTGCGCACCGCAGGCGGTGATCACGCCGGTCATCACGCCGGTCGTCACGCCGCGGCGGCGACGGTGCCGGCGATCTCCGCAACGGTCGCGGCCGGCTCGCCGTCCAGCGCGTGCCAGGTGTAGCGGAGCAGGTCCCACCCGGCCCGGGTGATCGCGTTGCCCTTGCGCCGGTCGTTCCGGAAGCGCTCCGCGTCGACGTGCCACGCCCACCCGTCGACCTCGATCGCGAGCTTCGCCGAGGGGAACGCCAGATCGATCCGCCACGACCCGAACGGGTGCCCGAGCACCCAACCCGTGACCCCCGCGTTCCGCAGCAGCGTGACGAGCAGGCGCTCGGCCGCCGAGTCCGCCCGGTCCGCCGACGCCGCGATCAGCTCGGTGGCCCGCGGCGAGCCGCGGCGACCCAGGTTGCGGCAGTATGCGCGGTACAGCGTCGGGAACCGGACGTGCCGCTGCAGCGCCCGGTCCAGGAACACCGATCCCCCGGGCTGCACGACCGCCGTCTCGAGGGCGGTCAGCGGCTCCGCAGTGAGCGACAGGTGCCGGTGGGCGACGTGGTCGGCGGGTGAGAGGTCACGCCGGTGCAGCACGACGCCGGGCTGCGGTCGCAGGTGACGGTTGCGCGGAACCGTCACCTCGACCACCGCCGGCGCCCGGTCGAGCATCCGGTGCCAGTACGCCGCCGCGGGGCCGCTGACCATCGCCGACGTCCCGGCCCACAGCCACGCCGCCCGGACCCGTGCCTCGTCGGAGTGCCGGTGCCCGCCCACGAGGAGGACGCCGGGATGCAGCACCTCCCACTCCCCCTGCTGGACCCGGCGCCGCACCGTGCGGGCACTGATCCCGCACTCCACGGCCTGCACGGTCGTCAGCACCCCGGCCTGCCGGGCGAGGAGGTGGTCGAGGAGCATCCGGCGAGGATCGCCGACCGACCATGATCACCGAGGCGGTTCGGCCGAACTCCCGACCATGATCACGATCTGCGGTGCGGAGCGGCCATCCCTGACCGCCCTGCACCACTTCCGGCGATCATGAGCCTCAGGACGCCGGGCGCTCGTCCACCGCCGCGCCCACGGGCGGGCCGGAAGAGCCGGCGGTGATCGCCGCCGGGTCGTAGGGCTGCGCCGGGGGCAGCTCGCCGCGGATCCCGGCCACCAGCCCCGTGACGTCGTTCATGATCGCCGCGGTGACGCCGTCGAGGGCGGTGCGGGTGCGGGGGCCGCCGAGCCAGCGGGAGAGGTCGACGGGCGGGCCCGCGACCACGCTGACCCGCCGCCGCGGGAGGAACAGGCGCGGCCGGTTCGACCCGGGAGGGAGGACGTCCTGCGTGCCCCAGTTGGCCACGGGGATCACCGGCGCACCGGTGACGAGCGCGATCCGGCCGATGCCGTTCTTGGACTTCATGGGCCAGCCCTCGGGATCGGCCGTGAACGTGCCCTCCGGGTAGAAGGCGACGATCTCGCCGCGCTGCACGGCCGCGATGGCCTCGCGGTAGGCGTCGCCCGCGCGCGCCGAGGAGCGGTAGACCGGGATGTGGCCGCCCTTGCCGAGAACCGACCGCACCACCGGCACGTCCCACAGCTCCGACTTCGCCAGGAACCGCGGCATCCGCCCGTGCGAGATGGTGAACGCGACGTCGAAGATCGGGTCGGCGAACGAGACGTGGTTGATCGCGAGCAGGGCGCCACCCGTGCGGGGGATGTGCTCGCCGCCGCTCCAGCCGATGCGGGTGCCGAACATCGTGAACGGCCAGAGCGCCCAGATGGCGAACCCGTACCAGAAACCGGAGGTGTCCCACCGCCGCGTGACGGTGAGGCGCAGCTTCTGCCAGGTCGTGAGCGGCCTCATCGGTCCATTGTGTCGCACGGGGTGCGTGTGACGTGCGTCCCAGCCCCCAACCGGCCCGCGGGCGGAGACGGATGTCCCAGGACACTGTCCGCGTTCCGTTCCCCGTCCATGAGGTCCCTGTGCCCGATCAGTCCGGTCTGCCCCGGTTGGAGCCCGTCGGCCGGGAGCAGGACCGCCCGGCCGCCCTGGTGCTCGTGCTGCACGGCGGCCGCGCGCACAGCCGCGAGAGCGGCGAGCGCAAGCGGCTGACCTACCGGCGGATGGTGCCGTTCGCCCGCGCGCTGAGCCGGCGCGGACCCGCCGTCCACCTGCTCCGCTACCGCTACCGCGGCTGGAACGCCCCGGCCCGCGACGCCCTGCGCGACGCCCAGTGGGCGCTGGGCGAGCTGGCCGGGCGCTTCCCGGGTGTGCCGGTCGTGCTGGTCGGGCACTCGATGGGCGGGCGCGCCGCGCTCGGGGCCGCGGCGGGGTCGAACGTCGTCGCCGTCTGCGCGCTCGCGCCCTGGCTCGACGGTTCCGACCCCGTCCACCAGCTCGACGGCCGCACCGTCCTCATCGCCCACGGCGACCGCGAGCGCTGGACCGATCCCGGCGAGTCCTTCCGCTACGCCGTGCGCGCCAAGGAGCGCGGCGTGCGGATCTGCCGCTTCGACGTGCCCGGCGCCGGCCACTTCATGATCGCCCGGTCGCGGGTCTGGCACGACCTCGTCACACGATTCGTGCTCGGCGTCCTCCACATCGAACCCGAGGACCCCGCGATTGCGAACGCTCTGCGCCAACCCCCGCCCAACGGCCTCCGGGCCGTACTCGATGGAGCAACCACATGAGCCAGCTGCCCGCGACCGCCCGGCCCACGGCCGCCGTCGTCGGGTCCGGGGTCGCCGGGCTCACCGCCGCCCACCTGCTGCAGCGCCGCTACGACGTCACGCTGTTCGAGGCCGACGGCCGCCTGGGTGGCCACGCCCACACCCACGAGCTGTCCACCCCGGACGGCGGCACGGCCAACGTGGACTCCGGCTTCATCGTCCACAACGAGCGGACCTACCCGAACCTGCTGCGGCTGTTCGCCGAGCTCGGGGTGGCCACGCAGGAGTCGGACATGTCGATGTCGGTGCGCTGCGAGGGGTGCGGGCTGGAGTACGCGGGGGCGCGCAAGCTCGGTGGCCTGTTCCCGCAGCTGTCGAACGCGGCCCGGCCGCAGTACCTGCGGATGCTCGGCGAGGTCGTCCGGTTCCACCGGCACGCCCGCCGGGTCCTCGACGACGAGCGCGCGGGCGACGTCACCCTCGGCGCCTTCCTGGCCATCGGCGGCTACTCGCGCTACTTCGTCGAGCACTTCATGCTGCCCGTCGTGAGCGCCGTGTGGTCGGCGGGCGAGACGGTGTCGATGTCCTACCCGGCGCGCTACCTGTTCACGTTCCTGCACCACCACGGGCTGCTCGCCGTCAGCGGGTCGCCGCAGTGGCGCACCGTCACGGGCGGCTCGCGCGCCTACGTGGAGAAGGTCGTCAAGGGGCTCTCGGCGGTGCACGTCAGCAACCCGGTCACGTCCGTGCGCCGCGACGGCGACGGCGTGCGGATCGAGGCCGACGGCCCGCACCGCGTCGACAAGGTCGTCATCGCGACGCACCCCGACCAGGCGCTCGCGCTGCTCGACCGCCCCACCGACGACGAGCGCGCGGTTCTGGGCGCCTTCGCCTACTCCGCCAACACGACCCAGCTGCACCGCGACACGTCGGTGCTACCGCGCAACGCCGGCGCCCGCGCATCGTGGAACTACCTCAAGTCCGCCTGCTCCAGCCAGGACGCCCCGGTGCTCGTGTCCTACGACATGAACCGGCTGCAGCGCCTGGCCGAGCCCGAGGACTACGTCGTGACGCTCAACGGCACCGACCGCGTCGACCAGGACTCGGTGATCGCGACCATGCACTACGAGCACCCGATCTACACGCCGGGGTCGGTGGCCGCGCAGCGCCGCCTGCCGCTGCTCAACGACGGCACGGTGGCCTTCGCGGGCGCCTACCACGGCTGGGGCTTCCACGAGGACGGGTGCGCGGCCGGCGTGCGGGCCGCGGCGAGCCTCGGAGCGGGCTGGTGACCGAGGTCGTGAGTGGCGACCAGGCCCAGGGCAGCGTTTCGCGCTCACGGGCGCCGGAGGTGCCCGCCCTGTACGACACCGAGGTCCGCCACGTCCGGCGTCAGAGCATGGACCGGCGCTTCACCCACTCCGTCTACCTCTGGCTCGTCGACCTCGACGCGCTGCCGCAGATGCCGGTGTGGCTGCGCCCGTTCGCCCGGTTCGAGGCGCGCGACCACCTCGGCGACCCCGACCGCACCATCCGCCGGAACCTCGACGCCTACCTGGCCACCCACGGCGTCGACCTCGCGGGCGGGCGGGTCCTCATGCTCGCCCACGCCCGGGTGCTCGGGTACGTGTTCAACCCGATCACCGTGTACTGGTGCCACCGGCCCGACGGCGGGCTCGAGTGCGTCGTCGCCGAGGTCCACAACACCTACGGCGAGCGCCACTGCTACCTGCTGCGCACCGACGACGCGGGCCGCGCCGAGACGCCGAAGGACTTCTACGTCTCGCCGTTCCTCACCGTCGAGGGCGACTACCGGATGGTGCTGCCGCTGCCCGGCGAGCGCCTGGCGGTGTCGGTCAGCCTGCGCCAGGACGACGCGACCGCGCTGACGGCCACCGTCACCGGCTCGCGGCGCCCGGCCACCCCCGCCGCGCTGGCCCGGATGCTCGTCCGGCGCCCGCTCGTGACCCACCGCACCTCGGCTCTCATCCGCCGCCACGGCATCGCGCTGTGGCTGCGGCGACTGCCCGTGATCCGCCGGCCGCAGCACGCACCACAGGAAGGCGTCCAGTGACGACCGAACCCTTCAGCCCGACCCCGGTCCGGCGCTCCAACAACCACTTCGTGCCGCGGCCCAACGAAGGGGTGTGGCCGGGTCTGGCCACGCCGCCGCGGGCACCGGGCAAGGCGCGCATCGCCGAGGCGCTGTTCCGCCAGGCGGTCAAGCCGCTGCCGGTGCGGGTGGTGTTCCCGGGCGGCGAGCGCATCGGCTCGGGTGGCCCCGACTCCCCCGTCATGCGCATCGTGCGTCCCGACGCGTTCTTCCACCGCCTCGGCGCGGGCTCGAAGATCGGGTTCGGCGAGTCCTACATGGTCGGCGACTGGACCACCACCGAGCTCGCCGACCTCCTCGCCCCGTTCGCGGCGAAGATGGCGACGCTCATCCCGCCGGTGCTGCAGCGCATCGGGCGGCGCTTCGCCGAGGCCCGCCAGCCCAGCGAGGAGGTCAACACGGTCGAGGGGTCGCGGGAGAACATCCACCGCCACTACGACCTGTCCAACGACCTGTTCGCCACGTTCCTCGACGAGACGATGTCCTACTCCGCCGGCTGGTTCGCCGACGGCAGCGACGACCTCGTGCTCGCCCAGGAGCGCAAGATCGACGGCATCCTGGACATGGCGGGCGTCGGCCCGGACAGCCACGTCCTGGAGATCGGCACCGGCTGGGGCGGCCTGGCCACCCGCGCCGCGCAGCGCGGCGCCCGCGTCACCACCCTGACGATCTCCGCCGAGCAGGCGAAGCTCGCCGAGCAGCGCCTGGAGGCGGCCGGCGTCGCCGACCGCGTACAGGTCCTGCTGCGCGACTACCGCGAGGCCCAGGGCAGCTACGACGCCGTGGTCAGCGTCGAGATGATCGAGGCCGTGGGCGTGGCCTACTGGCCGACGTACTTCGCCGCACTCGACCGCCTGCTCAAGCCCGGCGGCAAGGTCGGCCTGCAGTCGATCACCATGCCGCACGACCGGATGCTGGTGTCGCAGGACGACTACACCTGGATCTCCAAGTACGTCTTCCCGGGCGGGGTGATCCCGTCGATCGAGGCCATCGAGCAGAACCTGCGCGACCACACCGGCCTGCGCATCGCCGAGCGCCGCAGCCTGGGCCCGGACTACGCCCGCACGCTCGCGCACTGGCGCCGCACGTTCCTGGACCGCTGGGAGACCGTCGCCGGCCTCGGCTTCGACGAGACCTTCCGCCGCATGTGGGAGTTCTACCTCGCCTACTGCGAGGCCGGGTTCCGCGTCGGCTACCTCGACGTCCACCAGCTCTCGCTCCAGCACCGCCGCCCGTACTGATCCCCCTCAGGCCGAATCCGGAGACACCACCGTGCCCACTCCCGTCGCCCCGCAGCTCGCCGGGCTCGTCGAGCGCCTCATCGGCGCGCCGCTGCCCATCCGCCTGCGCGCGTGGGACGGCTCCGAGGCGGGCGCGCCCGACGGCCCCGTCGCGATCATCCGGCACCGCCGCGCGCTGCGGCGGCTGCTGTGGAACCCGGGCGAGCTCGGTCTCGCGCGGGCGTTCGTGGCGGGTGAGCTCGACGTCGAGGGCGATGTCGCCGAGGGCCTGTCGCGGTTCTGGAAGCTCGCGCGCAGCCAGGACCTCGGTGCTCTGAGGCTCAGCACCGCCGACAAGCTCGACGCCGCGAAGCTGGCCGGGAAGCTCGGCATCCTGGGCCCGCGCCCGAAGCCCCCGGCGTCGGAGGCCCGGCTCGACGGCGGGCTGCACACCCGCCGCCGCGACCGCGCCGCCATCGCGCACCACTACGACCTCTCCAACGACTTCTACGAGTTCCTCCTCGACCCGCAGATGGCCTACTCCTGCGGCTACTGGACCCAGGAGACGAGCGCGTCCTACGGCCTGCGCGAGGCCCAGACCGACAAGCTCGACCTCATCTGCCGCAAGCTCGGGCTGCAGCCGGGGATGCGCCTGCTCGACGTCGGCTGCGGCTGGGCGTCGCTGCTGATCCACGCCGCGCAGCACTACGGCGTCACGGCCGTCGGGGTCACCCTCAGCGCCGAGCAGCGGGCGTTCGGGATGGCGCGCGTCGAGGCCCTCGGGCTGTCGGAGAAGATCGAGATCCGGCTGCAGGACTACCGAGCCTTGGGAACGGACTCGAGCCCGGACCAGCCCTTCGACGCCATCTCCAGCATCGAGATGGGCGAGCACGTCGGCCAGGACAACTACCCGGTCTACGCCGCGCAGCTGCACAGGCTGCTGCTCCCCCACGGGCGCCTGCTGCTGCAGCAGATGTCGCGCGGCGCAGCGGGCGCCAACACGGCCCCGGGCGGCGGCGCGTTCATGGAGTCCTACGTCGCCCCGGACATGTACATGCGCCCCCTGGGCGAGACGCTGAACTTCCTGGAGGCCGCGGGCCTCGAGGTCGTCGACGTCCACTCCCTGCGCGAGCACTACGTCTGGACCGTCCGGCCGTGGCTCGACACGCTGCAGGACAACAGGGCGGAGGCGGTCCGGCTCGTCGGCGAGGAGCAGTGGCGGGTCTGGCTGCTCTACCTCGCGGGCGCCGCGCTGGCGTTCGAGGAGAACCGGATGGGCGTGCACCAGATGCTCATGGTCCGCCCCGACGCCGACGGCCGCTCCGGCCTGCCCCGCGGGCGCACGTCGACCCTGGGCCGCGACCCGGAGCTCGACCGCGTCGCCGATCAGGGGACCGATCACGTCTCGGTGACGGACGGCGCCCCCACCAACGGATCGGCGCGCGACCTGCTGGCGGGCCCGACACGATGACCGGCATGACTCCGTACCCCTGGGGCGCGGCGTTGACCAACCTGTGGGTCACCGCCGTCGTCGTGCTCGTGCTGTTCGCCGGCGCGCTGTTCGTGGCGCTGGTCGTGCGCGGCAACCGCCACGACGGCATCGACGTCGTCTGGGGTGCGGGGTTCGCGGTCGTCGCGCTCACCTCGTTCGTCCTCGCCCTCGGCGACGGCGACCTCTGGCGCCAGCTGCTCATCACGGCGCTGACCTGCGTCTGGGGCTTCCGGCTCGCCTGGCACATCGAGCGGCGCAACCGCGGCACCGACGAGGACCCGCGCTACGTCGAGATCATGTCCAGGGCGCAGGGCGACCCGGTCGTGCACATCGTCCGCACGGTCTACGTGCCGCAGGCCGTGATCATGTGGGTCGTGTCGCTGCCGGTGCAGCTGGGCCAGTACGGCTACGCCTCCGGCACGCTCGCGACCACGGTCACCGTCCTCGGCGTGCTGTCCTTCGCGGTCGGCTTCTTCTTCGAGACCGTCGGCGACGCCCAGCTCGCCGCGTTCAAGGCCGACCCGGCCAACAAGGGCCAGGTCATGGACCGCGGCCTGTGGCGCTACACCCGCCACCCCAACTACTTCGGCGACGCCGCGGTGTGGTGGGGCCTGACCCTGCTCGCCCTGCACCACCCGGCCGGCCTCATCGGGCTGGTCAGCGCCGCGCTGATGAGCTGGCTGCTGGCCAGGGGCACCGGCGCGAAGCTGCTGGAGTCGACGATCGGCAACCGCCGCCCCGGCTACGTCGAGTACGTGAAGCGCACCAGCGGCTTCTTCCCGCTCCCCCCGCGACAGACCTCCGAGAAGGGATCCACATGAACGTCGGCGACCAGGTCAGCGACTTCGAGCTCCAGGACGAGACGGGCGCACCCCGTCGCCTGTCCGCGCTGCTGCAGAACGGCCCCGTGGTCCTGTTCTTCTACCCCATCGCCTCCAGCGGCGGCTGCACCCAGGAGGCCTGCCACTTCCGGGACCTCGCCGGGGAGTTCGCGGCGCTGGGCGCGCAGCCGGTCGGGATCAGCGGCGACGACGTGACCGCGCAGAGCACCTTCGCCACCGCGCACTCGCTGGGCTACCCGCTGCTGTCCGACGCCGGCAAGAAGGTGGCCAAGGAGCTGGGCGCGAAGCGTTCCTGGCTTCCCGGCGGTCTGCAGACCAAGCGCAAGACCTTCGTCATCGGCCAGGACCGGCGGATCATCGAGGTGATCGCGAGCGAGACCAAGTTCGACATGCACGCCGACGACGCCCTCGCGGCGCTCAAGCGCCACAAGGCGGCCGCGTGAGCTCCGACCACGCCGTGATCGACGGCCGGACGGTCACCTCCTCCGTGGTGGTGGCCGCTCCGGCGGCGGAGGTCTTCGCGCTGCTCGCGAACCCCCACCGCCACCACGAGTTCGACGGCTCGGGCACCGTCCGCGGCGCCACGTCCGGACCGGAGCGGCTGGCGCTGGGCGACCGGTTCGGCATGGACATGAAGATGCGGCTGCCCTACCGGATCACCAACCGCGTGGTCGAGTTCGAGCAGGACCGGCTCATCGGCTGGTGCCACCCGGCGCGCGCGATCTGGCGCTACGAGCTGGAGCCCGTCGACGGCGGCACCCGCGTCACGGAGACGTTCGACTTCACCGGATCGCCCGTGGCCAGGGGCATCGAGCTGTTCGGGATGCACAAGGGCAACGCGAAGTCGATCCGCGACACGCTGCGCCGCCTGCAGACGATCTTCGGGTCGCCCGCGCAGGTGTAGGCCTTCCAGGCCCGTGAGCGGCGATCGTCGCCGGAGCCACGGTTGCCGCTCACGAGTCCCCGGAGCTCGAGCGGGGGGCTCACGGCGAGACCGGGGCGGGCAGTCCCGGGAGGCCGTCGATGCTCGTGGCGTTGCGGGTGGCGTGGTAGGTGCGCAGCTTCTCCTCGCCGCGGGTGTCGGCCCACGCGTCGAGGATGCCGCGCTCCTCCACGAGGTCCATGCGCGGCACGGCGTAGCCGCAGGCGTCGGCGACGCGGGTGACGTCGACGGTGATCACGGCCCGGGCCTGCGGGCGCCGGCTCTCCCCCGCCTCGCCGAACGCCGCGAGCGCGGCGTCGAACCCGGGGTCGGCGGCCAACTCCACGCGCCCGGTGCCGTGCAGGCGCACGATCCGCGGCCCGCCGTCGAACGCGCAGAACATCACGCAGATCCGGCCGTTCTCCCGCAGGTGGGCGATGGTCTCGACGCCGCTGCCGGTGAGGTCGAGGTAGGCGAACGTCAGCGGGTCGACCACCCGGAACGTGCCGATCGTGCCCTTGGGCGAGAGGTTGAGCAGACCGTCGCCGGCGAGCGGGGCGGTGGCGACGAAGAACACCGGCTGGCGCGAGATCCAGGCCGTCATGCGCTCGTCGATGTCGTCGTAGATCTTCGCCATGCCGGTCACGGTCGCACCCGCGGGGCCCGTCCGTCCATGATGTCGGCTGTGACGACCACCCCGACGACCACCCCGACGACGACCCCGGCCTTCGTCCTCGTCCACGGCGCGTTCTGCAGCTCGGCCGTGTGGCGCCGCTGATCACCGACGCCGACGCTGCGACGCCCGGGAACCCGTTCGCCGTGCACGACCTCGACAGCAGCCACGTGGGCGTCCAGCTGCGCCCCGAGGGCCTGGCCGATGCGCTGTTCCGGGGGCTCAGGGCAGGGTGAGGATCTCCGCGCCGTCGGCCGTGACGAGGATGGTGTGCTCGAACTGGGCGGTGCGCGAGCGGTCCTTGGTGACGACGGTCCAGCCGTCGGACCAGATGTCGTAGTCGATCGAGCCGAGGGTGATCATCGGCTCGATCGTGAACGTCATGCCCTCCTCGAGGACCGTGTCGACGTCCGGCTCGTCGTAGTGCAGCACCACGAGACCGCTGTGGAAGCTGCGACCGATGCCGTGGCCGGTGAAGTCGCGGACCACGCCGTAGCCGAAGCGCTTGGCGTAGGACTCGATGACGCGGCCGACGACGTTGAGCTCGCGGCCCGGGCGCACGGCCTTGATCGCGCGCATCATCGCCTCGCGGGTGCGCTCGACGAGCAGGCGGCTCTCCTCGTCGACGTCGCCGGCGAGGAAGGTGGCGTTGGTGTCGCCGTGGACCCCGCCGACGAAGCCGGTGACGTCGATGTTGACGATGTCGCCGTCCTGGATCACGGTCGTGTCCGGGATGCCGTGGCAGATCACCTCGTTGAGGCTGGTGCAGCAGGACTTCGGGAAGCCCTTGTAGCCCAGCGTCGACGGGTAGGCGTCGTGGTCGAGCAGGTACTCGTGCACGACGGCGTCGACCTCGTCGGTGGTGACGCCCGGCGCGACCGCCGCTCCGCCCGCGGCGAGCGCCTGCGCGGCGATCCGGCCGGCGTGGCGCATGAGCTCGATCGTCCCGGCGTCCTGCACCCACGGCTCGGTGCTGCGCGCCGGGGCCTTCTTGCCGACGTACTCCGGCCGCGGGATGTGCGCGGGGACGGGGCGGATCGGCGTGGGCGTACCGGGGGTCAGCAGCGTGCGGGCGGACATGGGCCCAGTGTAGGTCGGCACCGGGAGGGGCGTCCGAGGGCTCAGCGCACGCGGTGGGCGGCTCGCCGGGCCACGACCAGCGACAACGCGCGCCAGCCGAGCATCAGCACGGCGAGCGAGAGCGTGGTCACGATCGCGAAGCTCAGCGGGAGCCGGCCGGTGAACCCGGCCCGCAGCGCCAGCCCGACGACGACGGTGACGGCCAGCACCGCAGCCCCGACCCTGAGTCCCGGCGGGTCGGCGCGCACGTACGGCGTGGCCCACGCGGCGACCGCACCGACCGCGAACGGCGCGGCGGTGCCGGCGAGGCCCCAGAGGTCGCCCGCCTCGGCGTGGTTGAGGCGGCCGACGGCGGCGAACACGACCACCGCCACCAGGTCGGCGGCGAGGGCGAGCGCGGGGATCCGGCTGCGCGACATGGGCCCAGGGTAGGACCCCTGCCCTGGGGACGGCGAACTCGCCGGGAGAGGACGGAGAACCTGCCGGGTGGGGGTCAGGGGGCGGCGCCCAGGAAGCGGGCCGCCGCCGCCACCGCGGGGCCCGACGACCCGCCGTCCACCACCAGCACAGCGAACGCCACGTCGCCGCGGAAGCCGACGAACCAGCCGTGGGCGCGGCCGTCGTCGGTGAACTCCGCCGTGCCGGTCTTGCCGTACACCTCGCCCAGCCCGGCCAGCGCCGTCGCCGAGCCCTCGGTGACCACGGCCCGCATCATCGGTCGGACGACGTCGAGCACCGCCGGGTCCGGCGCGGTCGCGGGCACCAGCGCCTGCGTGGGCTCGTCCTCGATCAGCCGCGGCACCACCGGCGCCCCGTGCGCGACGGTGGCCGCCACCAGCGCCATCCCGAACGGGCTGGCCAGCACCTGGCCCTGCCCGAACCCGTTCTCCGCGCGCTGCACCTCGGCCTGCGCCACCGGCACCGAGCCGGTGATCGTCGTGATCGCGGGGATCGCGAAGTCGGCGCCCAGGCCGAGGGTGAGGGCGGCCTCGGGGAGCGCGCCGGGCGCGAGCCCCGCCCCGATCTGCGCGAACGTCGTGTTGCAGGAACGGGCGAACGCGGTGCGCAGCGGCACGGTGCCGAGGTCGAACTCGTCGATGTTGGGCACCGGGCGCCCGCCGATCGCGAGCGTGCCGGGGCAGGCGACCGGGGTGTCGAGCGCCAGCCCGTCCTCGGCGATGCCCGCCGCGGCCGTCACGATCTTGAAGGTGGAGCCGGGCGGGTAACGGCCTGTGAGCGCCAGCGCCCCCTCGGCGTCGGCTGCCCCGTTCTGCGCGACGGTCAGCACCTCCCCCGTCGACGGCGCGATCGCCACCAGCACCGCCTGCTGCGGGATGGGTTCGACGGCGTCCTCGGCGGCGGTCTGCAGGGCCCGGTCCAGCCCGACCGCGACGGTGGAGCCGGGCCGCGGCGGGGTCTCGGCCAGCGCGGTGATGTCGCCGCCACTGCCGTCGACGACGCGCACCGACCAGCCCGCGACGCCGTCGAGCTGCGGCGCCACCAGGGTGCGGACCGCGGGCAGCACCTGGCGGGCGAACGCGGCGTCGGGGCCCAGCAGCCGCTGCGCCGTGACGAAGCGGACGCCGGGCAGCTCGTAGATCGCGTCCCGCACCGAGCGGTAGTCGGTCTCGCGCAGCACAGCGACGGTGTAGACCTGCCCGTCCGGCGTGCGGGCGGCGCCGTCGGTGATCGAGGCCTGCGTGATGGCCGGGTCCAGCGGGCCCAGCGCCGCCGCCAGCGCCCCGGTGACGGCGGGCAGGTCACCTGCCGCGGTGCGGTCGAGCAGCACCGACACCACCGGCGTCGCCTCCAGCAGCGGCGCGCCGATCCGGTCGACGACGGGCGCGGGCGCCGGGGTCTCGCTGCGCAGGGCGAGCCGCTGGCCGGCCCCGAGCTGCGGGTGGACGACGGTCGGCGCCCAGCGCACCTCCCAGCCGGACTCGCGGTCGCTGTCGGGCGCGAGCTCCAGCTCGCCGAGGTAGCTCCACAGCCGCCCGCCGCCGAGGTCCCACGTGAGATCGACCGAGGCCGTCGCGCGGTCGGTGGCCGTGCGGACCTGCGCCGCCTCCGCCGTCAGGGCCTGTGGCGCCAGCGCGTCCCGGGTGGCGGTGAGCAGGGTGAGCGCGGCCTCGGGGTCGTCGGTCAGCGCCGCCGCCCCGGCGAGGTCCCCTGTGCTCCACGCGGCCACGAACCCCTCGACCGCCTCGTCCGGGCCGCCGCCGAACAGGCCGCAGCCGGCGGTCGCGCCCAGCACCCCCGCCGTGAGGAGCAGGGCGAGGACGCGGCGGGGCACGACCGCGAGTATGCCGACCGGCCGGGCACCACGAGAGGGTGACACGGCGCCCCCTACGATCGGGGTCCCGAGACGTCGGCTCACGCAGTCGACTCAGACGACGCGAAGGCATCCATGCTGATCCAACCGACGCCGCTCGACGGTGCCGCCCTGATCGACCTCAAGCGCCTGGAGGACGACCGCGGCTTCTTCGCCCGGGCCTTCTGCCGCCAGGAGTTCATCGACGCGGGGCTCGACCCCGTCGTCGAGCAGACGAACATCTCGTTCAACCACAAGGCCGGCACGCTGCGCGGGATGCACTTCCAGTTCGACCCGCACCAGGAGACCAAGCTGGTCCGCTGCCTGCGCGGGGCGATCTGGGACGTGATCGTGGACCTGCGCCCCGACTCCCCCACCTTCATGCAGCACTTCGGGGCGGAGCTCACCGAGGACAACATGACCTCGCTACTGGTGCCCAAGGACTTCGGGCACGGCTACATCGCGCTCACCGACGGCGCCACCGTCCACTACCAGGTGAGCACCGCCTACCAGCCCGGCGCCGAGGGCGGCCTGCGCTGGGACGACCCGGAGCTCGCGCTCCCGTGGCCGATCCAGCCCACGGTCGTCTCGCCCAAGGACGCGGCGTGGCCGCTGCTGTCCGAGAAGCCATGGGGCTCGCGATGATCATCACCGACACCGCGCTGCAGCGCCGCGAGGCCGAGGGCCGCCCGATCCGCGTGGGCATGGTCGGCGCCGGCTTCATGGGCCGCGGCCTGGCCAATCACATCATCAACACCGTGCCGGGCATGCTGCTCGTCGCCGTGGCGAACAAGACCCTCGCCAACGCCGAGCGCGCCTACACCGAGGCCGGCGCCACGCCGACCCGCGTGAGCACCGCCGCGGAGATCGACGCCGCGATCACCGCCGCCACCCCCTGCGTGCTCGAGGACGCCTTCGAGCTGCTGGCGGCCGAGCAGATCGACTGCATCGTCGACGTGACGGGCGCGGTCGAGTTCGGTGCGCGCGTCACCGTCGCCGCGATCGAGCGCGGGCTGCCCGTCGTCACCATGAACGCCGAGCTCGACGGCACCGTGGGCCCGCTGCTCGCGCACCGCGCGCGCGAGGCCGGCGTCATCCTCACCGGCGTCGACGGCGACCAGCCCGGCGTGCAGGGCAACCTGATCCGGTTCGTGAAGAGCCTGGGCGTGACGCCGCTGGTGTCGGGCAACATCAAGGGCCTGCAGGACGAGTACCGCAACCCCACGACGCAGAAGGGGTTCGCCGAGAAGTGGGGCCAGGACCCCTACATGGTCACCAGCTTCGCCGACGGCACCAAGGTGTCGTTCGAGGAGGCCATCGTGGCCAACGCGCACGGCTTCACGGTGCCGAAGCGGGGCATGTTCGGCCGCGACCACCACGGCCACGTCGACGAGCTCACCGGCATGTACGACGTCGACCAGCTGCGCGAGCTCGGCGGGATCGTCGACTACGTGGTGGGGTCGCAGCCCGGGCCCGGCATCTACGTCCTGGGCACGCACGACGACCCCAAGCAGCGCCACTACCTCGAGCTCTACAAGCTCGGGAAGGGCCCGCTGTACTCGTTCTACACGCCCTACCACCTCTGCCACTTCGAGGTGCCGAACACGATCGCGCGCGCGGTCGACTTCGCCGACGCCGCGCTCACCCCGCCCGGCGGGCCGCGCGTCGACGTCGTCGCGGGCGTGAAGCGCGACCTCAGGGCGGGCGACACGCTCGACGGGCTGGGTGGCTACGACACCTACGGCCTCGCCGAGTCGACGCCGGTCACGCGCGCCGAGGGGCTGCTGCCGATGGGCGTGGCCGAGGGCTGCGTGCTGCTGCGAGACGTGAAGAAGGACGACGTGCTCACCTACGCCGACGTCACGCTGCCCCCGGGCCGCCTGGTCGACGAGCTGCGCGCGGAGCAGGAGAAGCTCTTCCCGAGCGCCTGAGCACGCGCTCGCGCACGGCACCGGACGCCGCGGCCACCCCGTACTCCAGGGGGCCGCGGCGTCCGGCGTTGCGCAGCACCCCGCCGACGACGATGTGCGCGGTGCAGAGCGTCGGCGGCACCGCTCCCGGACCGGCCGGCACCGCCGCGACCGCACCCGGGAGCAGCAGGCACGCCCTGGTCCGTCCTCCCCCTCGACCCCCGCCTGCGCCGCACCGGTGGCTGATCGCGGCGCGGGTCGTGCAGGGGCTCGGCGGCGGGCTGATCAACCCGGGCTGCGCACCGACCGCGGCCGGGGCGGTGCCCGTGGTCCCCGGGGCGCTCGCGGTGGCCGCGTTCGTCCGGCGCGCGGGGAGCCGGCGGCGTTCGCCGGGCAGCTGCTGCTGGTCGCCATGCTGAGCGCGGACGCGCCCGTCGCCGCGGTGATGGCGGCCGGAGCCGTCATGGGCGTCGGGGTCGGCGCGACGCTCATGCCGACCATCACCGGCGCCACCGGCGGGCTCCCCCAACGACGACATCCCCGGCGGCTCGCCGATCCTCGCGATCTCCCAGCAGGCCCCGCCGACGAGCGCGGTGAGCGCGGCTCAGAACAGGATCGTGGAGAAGCTGGCCACCTGGGTGAAGCCGACGCGCGCGTAGGAGGCGCGGGCGACGTGGTTGAAGCCGTTGACGTACAGGCTCGACACGCGGTTCATCGCGGCCAGGCGCTCCACGACGGCGGCGGTGCCGGCCGTGCCCAGGCCGCGCCCGCGGCAGGCGGGGTGCACCCACACGCCCTGGATCTGCCCGACGCGCGAGGACAGGGCGCCGACCTCGGCCTTGAACACGACCTGGTCGCCCTCGAACCGGGCGAACGCGCGGCCGGCGGCGACGAGCTCGGCGACCCGGGCGCGGTAGCCGGCGCCGCCGTCACCGCCGCGGGGGTCGACGCCGACCTCCTCGGTGAACATCGCGATCGCGGCGGGGAGGTAGCGGTCGAGCTCCTCGGGGCGCACGGCCCGCACGGCCGGGTCGGCCGCCACCGACGGCAGGCCGGCCAGCACCATCAGCGGCTGGTCGGCGCGGACCTCGCGGGCGGGCGCCCAGTGCGGGGCGAGCTCCTCCCACAGCGGCAGGACGAGCTCGGCGCGGCCGACGATGGAGGAGCAGGAGCGCCCGTGGCGGCGCGCGCGGTCGGCGAAGCTGCGCAGCGCCGGGCGCTCACCGCGCAGTGGGACGAGGTTGGCGCCGGAGAAGCAGAGGCCGTCCATGCGCGAGCCGGAGGCCCACACCTCGCCGCCGAGGCGCCAGGGATCGAGACCGGCCACCTCGACGCGCGCGGCGACCATGCAGGAGGCCACCGGATCCGCGTCGAGCGCGGCGCGGACGACCGGGCGTTCCCGGTCGTCGAGAAGCCGGGCACCGGCGACTCTGAGCACCTGTCTACGGTGTCATACCGGCGCTCCGATGCCCACGGCGGATCAGCGTGCGGTCAGCCGACCGACACCTGGGGTTCGCCGGAAGCCTCCATCGTCTCGGCCAGCTTCATGGCCTCCTCGATGAGCGTCTCGACGATGGCGTGCTCCGGGACGGTCTTGATGACCTCGCCCTTGACGAAGATCTGGCCCTTGCCGTTGCCCGAGGCGACGCCGAGATCGGCCTCGCGGGCCTCTCCCGGACCGTTGACGACGCAGCCCATGACGGCGACGCGCAGCGGCACCTCCATGCCCGTGAGCCCGGCGGTGACCTCGTCGGCCAGCTTGTAGACGTCGACCTGCGCGCGGCCGCACGACGGGCACGACACGATCTCGAGCTTGCGGGGGCGCAGGTTGAGCGACTGCAGGATCTGCGTACCGACCTTGACCTCCTCGACGGGCGGGGCCGAGAGCGAGACGCGGATCGTGTCGCCGATGCCCTGGCGCAGCAGTGCCCCGAATGCGACGGCCGACTTGATCGTGCCCTGGAACGCCGGCCCGGCCTCGGTGACGCCGAGGTGCAGCGGATAGTCGCACTGCTCGGCCAGGAGCTCGTAGGCGCGGATCATCACGACGGGATCGTTGTGCTTGACCGAGATCTTGAGGTCGTGGAAGTCGTGCTCGGCGAACAGGGACGCCTCCCACATCGCCGACTCGGCCAGCGCCTCGGGCGTGGCCTTGCCGTACTTCTCCAGCAGTCGCTTGTCGAGCGAGCCCGCGTTGACGCCGATCCGGATCGGGGTGCCGCGGTCGCGGGCGGCGCGCGCGATCTCCTTGACCTGGTCGTCGAACTTGCGGATGTTGCCCGGGTTCACGCGCACCGCGGCGCAGCCGGCGTCGATCGCGGCGAACACGTACTTGGGCTGGAAGTGGATGTCGGCGATCACCGGGATCTGGCTCTTGGCCGCGATCGCGGGCAGCGCGTCGGCGTCGTCCTGGCTGGGGCAGGCGACGCGCACGATGTCGCAGCCCGCCGCGGTGAGCTCGGCGATCTGCTGCAGCGTGGCGTTGACGTCGGAGGTCAGGGTGGTGGTCATCGACTGCACCGAGATCGGGTGGTCCGACCCCACGCCGACGGCCCCGACCTGCAGCTGACGGGTCTTCCGCCGGTCGTGGAGGGTCGGTGCGGGAGGAACGGGCATACCCAGGGAGACGCTCACGACCTCGAGTATCCCCCGTACCGCCGGGCGCCGCCGCTCACCGTGTCGGGAAGCACCACCCTTTGCTCTGCACACCGATGCGCACCACCGGACCCGGTGCGTATCGGTGTGCAGAGCAAAGGGTGCGTCAGGTGCGGCCCTGGCGCTCCTGCGCGCTCTGCAGCGTGGAGGAGTGCGGCAGCCACGTCGCCAGCTCCACCGGCCAGCCGTCGGCCTCCAGCACCGCGACGACGGCCGGGTCGTCGTCGATCACCGACACGATGTCGCGGGTGGCCGAGAGCCGTCGCAGCACCTCGCGCTTCATCCACCGCGCCGGGCGGTGGTCGTCGTCGCTGCGCATGACCAGCGGGCCCGTGGGCAGGTCGTGGCGGGCCAGCCAGCGCTCGGTGAGGCGGCGGGTGCGCTCGGGGCGCCCGGTCAGGTACAGCACGTCGTGGTCGACCAGCGCGGCGCGCAGCCGGTCGGCGCCCTCGACGAGCAGCGGGTCGCGGTCGGCGGCCTGGAAGAACCGCTCCCAGCGCTGCGGCCGGGCGCGCAGGTGGTGCAGCCGGTGGGTGACGTCCGCCAGCACGCCGTCGACGTCGAACACCGCCAGCGGACGCGTGTCGGGCTCGGGAGCGACGCTCACTGGAACAGCCGCACGGGATTGATCACGTCGGCGACCAGCAGCAGCCCGCTCCACACGATGAACACCATCGCCACGA
This sequence comes from Pseudonocardia oceani, assembly GCF_019263585.2. Classification (GTDB taxonomy): domain Bacteria; phylum Actinomycetota; class Actinomycetes; order Mycobacteriales; family Pseudonocardiaceae; genus Pseudonocardia; species Pseudonocardia oceani. The sequence goes on along the minus strand of NZ_JADQDF010000001.1, from coordinate 4,556,294 downwards.
CGTAGGCCACCGGCATCAGCTTCGCCACGTCGACCGGCCCGGGGTCGGGCCGCCCGCGCAGGCGCCAGATGCGCTTCTTCACGGCCTCCCAGATCGCCGGGAAGATCTGCCCGCCGTCGAGCGGCGGGATGGGCAGCAGGTTGAACAGGAACAGCGAGATGTTGACGGCCGCGAGCAGGCTCAGCAGCAGCGACGCCTCGGCGACGAACGGGATCTCCTGCTCCAGCACCTCGCCGCCGATGCGCGAGACGCCCACGATCCCGATCGGCCCGTTCACGTCGCGCTCCTCGCCGAGGAACACCGACCCGAACAGCCCCGGCACGCGCGAGGGCAGCTCCGCGATGGCCTGCCCGGTGCGCCCGACGACGTCCCCTATCTCGACGAACACCGCGCCCAGGCTCTGCCGCTCGTAGTCCTGCAGCAGCCCGATGCCGAGGAAGTTGCCCTCGACGATCTGCGTGGGGTCGTCGACGGAGGCCACCAGGTTGCGGATCGGCGTCGGAGTGAGGTCGAGGCGCTGCCCGTCGCGCAGGACCGTGACGACGACCGGCCCGGTGCTCTGCTGGATCGCCGCGCGCAGCTCCTCGCCGTCGAAGCGCGAGAACTGCTGCCCGTCGAGCGCGAGGATCTCGTCGCCCGCGCGGAAGCCGGCCACCGCCGCCGGGGTGGGCGGCGCGCCGACGGGGCAGCTCGTGGTGGTGGAGTCGGCCGGCAGGACGCACTCGCTGACGGCGCTCACCGTGGTGGTGCCGGTGTTCATCCCGATGCCCATGAGCAGCACCGCGAACAGCAGCACCGCGAGGATCAGGTTCATGACCGGCCCGGCGGCCATCACGACGATCCGCTTCCAGGGCTTGCGCAGGTAGAACTGCCGGTGGGCGTCCTCGGGGCGCACGTCCATCGCCGACTGCCTGCGCACGTCGTCGATGAGGCCCTGGAACGGGCCGGTGCGCCGGCTGCTGCCCAGCAGCTCGCCGCGGGCGGGCGGGATCATGCCGATCATGCGGATGTAGCCGCCGAGCGGGATCGCCTTGAGGCCGTACTCGGTCTCGCCCCGCTTGGTCGACCAGATCGTCCTCCCGAACCCGACCATGAACTCGGGCACCTTGATGCCGAACCAGCGCGCGGTGACGAAGTGCCCCAGCTCGTGCCAGAACACCGAGAACAGGATCCCGACGAAGAAGATCAGGATGCCGAGCACGAACATCATCCGGGCACTCCCGTCGCCTCCCGGGCGTGTGCCCGGGCCCAGTCCTCCGCCGCCAGCACGTCGTCCACGCTAGCGGGGTCGCCGGTCCAGTCCCCCGCGGCGTCGAGGACGCGGTCGAGCAGGTCGGTGATGCCGGTGAACGACAGCGCCCCGGCGACGAACGCGGCCACCGCCTCCTCGTTGGCCGCGTTGAGCACCGCGGGCAGGCAGCCCCCGGCTTCCCCCGCGCGGCGGGCGAGCCGCACGCCGGTGAACGCGTCCTCGTCGAGGGGCTCGAACGACCAGGTCTGCGGCGCGGCCCAGGTGCACGGCCGCGCCGCGCCATCGAGGCGCTCGGGCCAGCCCAGGGCCAGCGCGATCGGCAGCGTCATGTCCGGCGGGCTGGCCTGCGCGAGCGTCGAGCCGTCGACGAAGGTGACCATCGAGTGCACGATCGACTGCGGGTGCACCACGACGTCGATCCGGTCGTAGGGCACGTCGAACAGCAGGTGCGCCTCGATGACCTCGAGCCCCTTGTTGATCAGGGTCGCCGAGTTGATCGTGATGACCGGGCCCATCGCCCAGGTCGGATGGGCCAGCGCCTCGTCGACGGTGACACCGTCGAGGTCGGCCCGCGCGCGCCCGCGGAACGGGCCGCCCGACGCCGTGAGCACGAGCGTCGCGACCTCCTCGGCGCGGCCGCCGCGCAGGCACTGCGCCAGCGCGGAGTGCTCGGAGTCGACCGGCACGATCTGCCCGGGCGCGGCGGCGCCGGTGACCAGCGCCCCGCCCGAGACCAGCGACTCCTTGTTGGCCAGCGCGAGCACGGCGCCCGACCGCAGCGCGGCCAGCGTCGGACCCAGGCCGACGGACCCGGTGATGCCGTTGAGGACGATGTCGGCGCCCGCGCCCTCGGTGAGCTCGGTGGCCGCGCCGGGACCCGACAGCACCTCGACGCCGCGCAGCCCGGTGGACGGCAGGGCACGGCGCAGCACGTCGGCCGCGGCGCGGTCGGCCACCGCGACCCGCCGGACGCCGTGGCGGCGGATCTGCTGCAGCAGCAGCGTGACGTCGCCGCCGCCCGCGGCGAGGCCGGCGACGGTGAAGCGGTCGTGGTGGGCGTCGAGCAGGTCGAGCGCCTGCGTGCCCACGGAGCCGGTGGAGCCCAGCACGAGCACGGATCGGGTGTTCATCACCGACCATCATCCTCGCGGCCGTCCTGTGCCACCATGTGACCCGCACGCGAGATCAGGAGGACACCCGTGGCGAACGATTCCCGAGAGCTGGTCCAGCGCACGGACGGCGTCGACCCCCAGGAGGAGCCGTCGGTCGAGTGGGGCTGGCACGGCGGGTTCCCGCGCGGGTCGATCATCGCCGGCTGGACCGTCGTCGTGATCATGTTCATCATGCTGATCGGCAACCACACCGGGCGCACCGAGGACATCTGGCTGATCGGCACCGGCATCCTCCTGGCCGCCGCGCTGGTCCTGCAGTCGGTGCGCAAGCGCAACGCCTGGCGACGCTGAGCGCCGCGCCGTGGCCGGGCCGGCGATCGAGCTCGAGGTCGGCGACCGCACCGTCCGGCTGAGCAACCCCGACCGCGTCTACTTCCCCGCCCGCGGCGAGACCAAGCTCGACCTCGCCCGGTACTACCTCGCCGTGTCCGACGGCATCGTGCGCGCCCTGCGCGACCGGCCCTGCATGCTGCACCGCTTCCCCACCGGCGTCACGGGCGAGAAGGTGCACCAGAAGCGGCTGCCGCGGGGCGCGCCCGACTGGGTCGAGACCGTGCGCGTGCACTTCCCGCGCTGGAACCGCACCGCCGACGAGCTGTGCGTGCAGCACCCGGCCGACGTCGTGTGGGCGGTGCAGATGTCCACCGTCGAGTTCCACCCCTGGAACTCGCGGCGCGACCACGTCGAGCAGCCCGACGAGTGGCGCATCGACCTCGACCCCATGCCCGAGGCGTCCTACGACGACGTGCGGCGCGTGGCGCACGTCGTCCACGAGATCCTCGACGAGCTGGGCGCCACGGGTTTCCCCAAGACCTCCGGGGGCTCGGGGATGCACGTCTACGTGCGGATCCCGCCCGAGCACGGCTTCGCCGACGTCCGCCGCTCCGCCCACGCGTTCGCCCGCGAGGTGGGGCGCCGCTGCGAGCTGGTCGACCTCACGTGGTGGCGCAAGGACCGCGACCCGGCCTCGGTGTTCGTCGACTACAACCAGAACGCCCGCGACCACACGATCCGCAGCGCCTACTCCGTGCGTGGCGTGCCCGAGGCCGTCGTGTCGACGCCGATCCGCTGGGACGAGATCGACGACGCCGACCCGCGCGACTTCACCATCGCCACCGTCCCCGCCCGGTTCGCCGAGCTGGGCGACCTGCACACCGGCATCGACGAGGCCGTGTTCCCCCTGGCCCCGCTGCTGGAGTGGGCCGACCGCGACGCGCACGAGGGCGCCGAGGAACCGCCGGATCCCCCGGACCTCGACTGATCAGCGATGAGGCCGCCCCACCAGGGCCTCGAGCACCGCCCGTGCCCGCCGGGGGTCGAGCCCGCCGCCGGAGACCCGCAGCAGCAGGCCGTCGACGCCGGCGGTGAAGGCCGTGGCGGCGGCCCGGTCGCCGTCCCCGTCCGCGTCGGCCTCCCCGTCCGCGCCCCGGACCAGCCGCCGCGCCAGCGCGTCGAGGGAGCCCCACCAGCGGTCGAGCTCCCCGCGCAGCGCCGGGCGGCGGGCGGCGAGCAGGCACAGCTCGTACTCGGCGAGCGCGTGCTCCGCGCTGCCCGCCACGAGCGCGGCGAGGCCGTCGAGCGCACCCTCCCGGTCGGCCGGCAGGGCGTCCACGGCGGCGACCCACCGGTCGTTGACGTCGAGCAGCGCGGCCACCAGCAGGTCGTCGACGGTCGGGAAGTAGTACAGGACGGCCGTCGGCGGCACACCGGCCTCGGCGGCGACGGCCCGCTGCGTCACCGCCGACGCCCCCTCCCGGCCGACGACCCGCAGCGCGGCGTCGAGCAGGGCGCGGCGCCGGGCTTCCCCCTTGCGCCGCCGCCGGTCCGGCCGCTCGGGCGCGCGTCCCTCAGGCGGCATGCGACGCGCCGCCGAGCTCCAGGGCGAAGACCCCGCAGATCACCAGCCCGATGCCCCCGACCTGCACCCACGTCAGCGACTCGCCGAGGAACGCCACGCCGATGAGCGCGATCAGGGCGACGCCGACGGCGGCCCACACGCCGTACGCCACCCCGATCGCCATCCCCCGCGTGAGCGCCTGCGACAGCGCGTAGAACGCCGTGCCGTAGCCCAGCGCCACGATGATCGAGGGCATCAGCTTCGTGAACCCCTCGGAGAACCGCAGGGCCACGGTGCCCGTCACCTCGGCCACGATCGCGCCGATCAACCAGAACCACATGCGGACCTCCGAGCAAATTGGAGCAGATGCTCCAGATCCTACGCCAGCGCGCGCACCGACTCGTCCCACAAGCGCGCGGCGGCCTCGAGGTCGAGCGCGTAGGCGGCCACCCCGGTGCGGTGGCCGGGGCGGTGCAGGTCGGCCTCGGCGCAGTCCTCGAAGTAGCGCCCGGACACGCCCCCGACCACCGGCGACCCGGCGAGCAGCGCCGAGGTCGCGGCGCCCTGGGCGACGGTCTTCCAGCGCAGGGCACGGCCGGGGCCGCTCGCCGCGCGCTGCCGGTCGAGTTCGGCGGCGCTCACGTGGCGCTGCAGGTTGGTGCGGATCCCGCCGGGCATCAGGGCGTTGGCCGTGATCCCGTCATCGGCCCAGCGGCGGGCCGCCTCGACCGCGAACAGGACGTTGGCCGTCTTCGACTGCCCGTAGGCGGTCCACGGGTCGTAGGGCCGCCCGATGTAGTGCACGTCGTCGAACACGACCGGCGAGCGCAGGTGCGCGCTCGAGCTGACCGAGACGATGCGGGCGTCCCCGGCCGCGGCCATCGCCAGGTGCAGGCCCGTGGCCAGGGCGAAGTGCCCCAGGTGGTTGGTCGCGAACTGCAGCTCCCAGCCCTCGCGCGTGCGCGTCTCCGGCGCGGCCATGACGCCGGCGTTGTTCACGAGCACGTGCAGCGGTCCGTCCCAGAGGCGGACAAAGGAGGCGATCGAGGCGCGGTCGGCCAGGTCTAGCGACGCGACCTGCACGTGGTCGTTGCCGGTGCTCGCGACGATGTCGGACGCCGTGCGGACGCCCGCGTCGACGTCGCGGACGGCCAGGGTGACCTCGGCGCCGGCGCCGGCCAGCGCGCGGGCGGTCTCGACGCCGATGCCGGAGGCGCCGCCGGTCACGATCACGCGACGGCCGGACAGGTCGACGCCCGCGAGGACCTCGGCGGCGGTGGAGGTGGCGGTGAATCCGGTGCTGACACGGGATGCGGTGGTCATGTCCCGTTCCTCTCGTGGCCGGTAGCCTGGTAGCGGAGGAACCTCCGTTACGAGTCGTACAAGCGGAGGGCCCTCCGCTTCATTCCGAGAGGGAGATGTGACGCCGGACACAGGCACGCGGCCGATGCGGGCCGACGCGCGCCGCAACCGCGACCGCCTGGTCTCCGCCGCCGTGCGCGCGTTCTCCGACGGGCGTCCCGAGGTCACGCTGGAGGCGGTGGCCCGCGACGCCGGTGTCGGCATCGGCACGCTGTACCGCCACTTCCCCACCCGCGAGGCACTGGTCGAGGCGGCGTACCGCACCGAGCTCGCCCGGCTGTGCGACGCCGCGGGCGAGCTGCTGGCCGACCGGCCTCCCGAGCGCGCGCTGCGGGCGTGGATGGACCGCTTCGTCGCCTACGCCACCGCCAAGCGCGGCATGGCCGACGCGCTGCGCGCCCTCGTCGCCTCGGGCGGCGACCCGTTCGCGGAGACCCGCGGTCGGCTGCTCGCCGCGGTCGCGTCGCTGCTCGACGCGGGGGTGCGCGCCGGCACCGTCCGCGACGACGTCGAGGCCGACGACGTGCTCGCGAGCCTCTCGGGCGTCTCGCTGGCCGCCGGTGACGCCGCGCAGGCCGGCCGCATGCTCGACCTGCTCGCGCACGGGCTGATCACCCGTCCGCCGCGCTGAGCGCGCGCAGCCGCCCGAACTCCTCCGCCATCGCCTGCACCGACCAGTGCGCGTTGAGGCCGCTGGGGTTGGGCAGCACGTACACGCGCGTGGCGTCCCAGCTGCCCTCCTGCGGGCCGACGGCGGCGTGGCGCGCGCCGAACGCGGTGCGGTAGGCGGTGATGCCGACGACGGCGAGCCACCGCGGCCGGTGCTGCGCCACCAGGGTCCGCAGCCGCATCCCGCCCGCGACGACCTCCTCGTCGGTGAGCTCGTCGGCGCGGGCCGAGGCGCGGGCGACCATGTTCGTGATGCCCAGGCCCAGCGCCGGGAGCTCCCCCTGCTCGTCGGGCCGCAGCTGCCGCGGCGTGAACCCGGACCGGTGCAGCACGGGCCAGAACCGGTTGCCCGGGCGCGCGAAGTGGTGCCCGGTGACCGCGGAGACCAGGCCGGGGTTGATGCCGCAGAACAGCACGCGCAGCGGCGGGTCGCCCGGCCCGGGCAGGACGTCGGGGATCGTCAGGGCGCGCGCGGCCTCCAGCTCGGCGCGGGTCCAGCTCACGTCCGCCGCACCGAGACCGCCGGGCCGCGCTCGTCCGCGACGACCCGGACGTCGCCGAACCCGTACTGCTCCAGTGCCGTCGTGACCACCCCGGCCACCCGCGCGGGTTCCTGCGGCCCGGCCCCGTAGCAGACGTCCAGCGCGCCGGGCAGGTCCAGCCCGATCCCCAGGAGGCGGTCGGCGGACTGCGGTTCGAGGACCTCCGGGGCCGGCCGGACACGATCGGGCACGCGCACGCCCCCACCTTGCCCGACGGTGCAGGATGGCGGGCGTGGACCTGCCCGTGATGCCCCCGGTCAAGCCGATGCTGGCCAAGCCCGTGGCCGCCGTGCCCGAGGGGCAGCTCTACGAGCCCAAGTGGGACGGCTTCCGGTCGATCATCTTCCGCGACGGCGACGAGGTCGAGATCGGCAGCCGCAACGAGAAGCCGATGACGCGGTACTTCCCCGAGGTCGTCGAGGCCGTCAAGGCCAACTTCCCGGAGCGCGCGGTCGTCGACGGCGAGATCGTCGTGCTCGACCGGGAGCACAACACGCTCGACTTCGAGGTCCTGCAGCACCGGATCCACCCGGCGGCGAGTCGCGTGACGATGCTGTCGGAGACCACCCCGGCCAGCTTCGTCGCGTTCGATCTGCTGGCCCTGGGCGACGACGACCTCACCGGCCTGCCGTTCGAGCAGCGCCGCGCGGCGCTGGAGCGCGCCCTCGCCGACGCGCGCCCGCCCGTCCACGTCACGCCGCTGACGTCGGACCACACGCTCGCGCAGCAGTGGTTCGAGCAGTTCGAGGGTGCCGGGCTCGACGGCCTCATCGCGAAGAAGCCCGATCAGCCCTACCAGCCCGACAAGCGCGTGATGGCCAAGATCAAGCACGAGCGCACGGCCGACTGCGTGGTGGCGGGCTACCGCGTGCACAAGTCCGGGCCCGACGTCATCGGCTCGCTGATGCTCGGGCTCTACCAGGAGAACGGGCACCTCGCGAGCGTCGGCGTGATCGGGGCGTTCCCGATGGCGCGGCGGCGCGAGCTGTTCGAGGAGCTGCAGGAGCTCGTCACCACCTTCGACGACCACCCGTGGGCGTGGGCGAAGCAGGAGGACGGCGAGCGCACCCCGCGCAAGGCCGAGGCCAGCCGGTGGAACAGCGGCAAGGACCTGTCGTTCGTCCCGCTGCGCCCCGAGCGGGTCGTCGAGGTGCGCTACGACTACATGGAGGGCGTGCGGTTCCGGCACACCGCGCAGTTCGTCCGCTGGCGCCCCGACCGGCAGCCGGAGTCGTGCACCTACGCGCAGCTGGAACAGGCCGTCGACTTCGACCTGGCCGAGGTGCTCGGGCTCCCCCGCTGACCGGTCCTGCCGTTTGACCATTAGGGCACCCTTACCTACGCTGCCGCAGTGGAGCCCCGACGATCCGCAGCCCGACGACCCGCAGCCCGACGACCCGCTGCGCCGCCCGACCCGGACGACCCGCGGCCCCAGCGGCTGCGCGCGCTGACCGACCTGCTGACGCCCACGGCCGTCCGCCTCGCCGTGTCCCTCGGCGTGCCGGACGTGCTGGCCACCGGCCCCCGTACGGCCGACGCGATCGCCGCCTGCTGCGGCACCGACCCGCGCGCCACGCTCGGCCTGCTGCGTCGCCTGGTCACGTGCGACGTGCTCGAGGAGGTCCGGCCGCGGGTGTTCGCGCTCGGCGAGCTGGGCGAGCCCCTGCTCGACGACCACCTGCGCGCGTTCCTCGACCTCGACGGCGCCGCCGGGCACCTCGACCGCGCCTGGGCCGGGCTCGGGCACGCCGTCCGCACCGGCACCGCGGCCTACCCGCAGGTGTTCGGGCGCGGCTTCTGGGACCACCTCGCCGCCGACCCCGCGCTCGCCGCCTCCTTCGACGCCTACATGGACCAGTGGGCCGCGGTCTGGGTGCCCGCGGTCGCGCCCGGTCTCGCCGCGCGGGCCGCGCACTCGATCGTCGACGTCGGCGGCGGCACCGGCGGCCTGCTGGCCGCGGTCCTCGAGCAGGACCCCACGCTGTTCGGCACGCTGGTGGAGCAGGAGGCGTCGGCGGAGCGGGCGCGGGAGCGGTTCACCGCGGCCGGCCTGGACGAGCGCACGTCGATCGTCGAGGGCAGCTTCTTCGACGCCCTCCCACCCGGCGAGCCGGTGTACGTGCTGGCCCAGGTGGTGCACGACTGGCCCGACGACGCCGCGGTCGCGATCCTGCGCCGCTGCGCCGAGGCGCTGCCCGCGGGCGGGCGCGTCCTGCTGGTGGAGCGCGTGCCCGATCCCGACCACCCCAGCCGCGACCACGTCGTCATGGACCTGCGGATGCTCGTCGTGTTCGGCGCCCGCGAGCGCACCCGCGCCGAGTTCGCGGAGCTGGCCCGCCAGGCGGGACTGACCCTCACCTCGGTCGAGGACGCCGCGCACGGCCTGTCGTTCGTGGAGCTGCGGCGGGCGGGCTGATCAGGGGGCGTCGGCGAACCGCACCAGCGCCTCGCGCACCAACCGCCCGAACTCCGCGCCGCCCAGGTGCCCGGCGTCCTCGACGACGTGCAGCTCGGCTCCCGGCCATGCCCTCGCGACCTCCCACGCGGTGACGAGCGGGCCGCCGAGGTCGAGGCGGCCGTGCACCAGCACGCCGGGGATCCCGGCCAACGCCCCGGCCCCGCGGATCAGCACGCCCTCCTCGAGGAACGCGCCGCGGGAGAAGTAATGGGCGCAGAGGCGGGTGAGCGCGAGCAGCTCCCGGGGCGGGCGCACGGCGTAGATCGCGCGGCCGCCGGGCTCGGGCGAGAGCACGGCGTCCTCCCACGTCGCCCAGGCCAGCGAGGCGCGCTCGCGCACGCCCGGGTCGGGGTCGGCGAGGAGGCGGTCGTAGCCGCCGAGCAGGTCGGGGTCGTCGTGGTGGGCGCGGAACGCCTCCCACTCCCGGGGCAGGAACCGGCCGACGCCGCGGTAGAGCCAGTCGATCTCGCTGCGCCGGGTCGTCGTGACGGCCACGAGCAGCACCGCCCGCACCCGCTCGGGGTGGGCCTGCGCGTAGGCCAGCGCGAGCGTCGAGCCCCAGGAGCCGCCGAGGACGACCCAGCGGTCGACGCCGAGGTGCTCGCGCAGCCGCTCGACGTCGGCGACGAGGTGTGCGGTGGTGTTCGTCGCCAGCGAGGTGGCCGGGTCGGACGCGTGCGGGGTGCTGCCGCCGCAGCCGCGCTGGTCGAACTGCACGATCCGGTAGCGGGACGGGTCGAACGACCGGTGGGTGCCGGTGGGAGCGCCCGAGCCCGGACCGCCGTGCAGGACCACGGCGGGGATGCCGTCGGGGTTGCCGCGGACGTCCCAGCGCAGGCGCTGGCCGTCGCCGACGTCGAGCATGCCGCCGTCGTAGGGGTCCAGGGGCGGGAGCGTCACGCCCCGGTGGCGGCCAGCTGCCCGCAGGCGGCGGCGATCTCGCGGCCGCGGGTGTCGCGCACCGTGCACGCCACCCCGGCGGCCTGCACGCGGCGGACGAACTCGTCCTGCACCGGGCGCGGCGAGGCGTCCCACTCGCTGCCCGGCGTCGGGTTGAGCGGGATGAGGTTGACGTGCACGCGGTGCTTGCCGATGCGCTGCGCCAGCTTCCTGCCGAGCAGGTCGGCGCGCCACGCGTGGTCGTTGACGTCGCGGATGAGCGCGTACTCGATCGACACCCGCCGCCCGGTGGTCGTGGCGTAGCGGCGCGCGGCGTCGAGCACCTCGTCGACCTTCCACCGGTTGTTGACCGGCACGAGCGTGTCGCGCAGCTCGTCGTCGGGGGTGTGCAGCGACACGGCGAGCGTGACGGGCAGCCCCTCCGCGGCCAGCTTGTCGATCGCCGGCACCAGCCCCACCGTGGACACGGTGACGCCGCGCGCGGAGATGCCCAGGCCGTCGGGCGCGGGCGAGGTGATGCGCCGCACCGCGGCGACCACGCGCTTGTAGTTGGCCAGCGGCTCGCCCATGCCCATGAACACGACGTTGGACAGCCGCGCGGGGGTGCCGAGCGCGCCGTCGCGGGCGGCCGCGGCGGCCTGGCGGACCTGCTCGACGATCTCGCCCGTCGACATGTTGCGCTCCAGCCCGCCCTGGCCGGTGGCGCAGAACGGGCACGCCATCCCGCAGCCGGCCTGGCTCGACACGCACACGGTGGCGCGGTCGGGGTAGCCCATCAGCACCGACTCGGCGCGGGTGCCGTCGTGGCCCTTCCACAGCGTCTTGCGCGTGGTGCCGTCGTCGCAGGCCTGTTCCAGCACCGGCGTGACCAGCTGCGGCAGCAGCGGGCGCAGCGCCTCGCGGGCCGCGGCCGGCAGGTCGGTCATCTGCTCGACGTCGGCGGTGAAACGGCCGAAGTAGTGCCGGGCGAGCTGGTCGGCGCGGAAGCCGGGCAGCCCGAGCTCCCCCACGGCGGCGCGGCGCTCGGCGGGGTCGAGGTCGGCGAGGTGGCGGGGCGGCAGCGCGCGGCGGGGCGCATCGAAGACGAGCGGGAGGGAGGTCATGACGCCCTCCAGTGTGCCAGGTGACGGGAGGCGCCTAGCGGTAGCGTGCGCCACCCAGCTGGGCCACCAGTCCGGACCGGTGCGCCGAGGCCGCCCACAGCAGCACCCCGGCGCCGAGCCCGACGAGCCCGCGGGGGTAGAGCTGGCCCACCGAGTTCAGCGCCAGGAACGCGCCGAGCGCGGCGAGCAGCATGAGCAGGGCCCCGAGCACGAGGTAGGTGCGGTCGCCCAGCAGCGACGACGCCGGCAGCAGCAGGGCGCCGACCACCCCGAACCCGAGCGGCACCGCCAGCTCGCCGTAGGGGGTGAAGCCGAGCAGCGCCGACCCGGCGACGATCACGACCAGGCCGATCACCGCGAGGCGCAGCAGCTTCCGGCTGCGCCAGTGCTCCATCGGGCGCGTCGCGGCGTCGCGGCTGCCGATCACCACCAGCCACACCGTGACCGCGATCCCGGCGGCCAGCACGACCGTGCCGGTGCCCGCGTCCAGCGCCGAGCTGCCCACCAACCACCCGAGACCGCCACCGAGTGCGAGCACCGCGGCGGCGGAGAGCGTGACCGTCCTCGCCATGCTTCTCACGGTAGCGCTACGCCCGGTTGTGCCAGGCTCGGGCCGAACGCTCCCCCACCACCACCGCCTGGAGTACGCCCGTGCCCGACACCCAGATCGACCGCCGCACCGTCGTGATCGGCGCCGCCGCACTGACCGCGGGCCTGACCGTCGCCGGCTGCGCGTCCGGCGCCGGCTCGGCGCCCGCCGCGACCGGCCCGCTCGCCACCACCACCGACGTCCCCGTCGGCGGGGCCACGATCTTCGCCGACCGGGCCGTGGTCGTCACGCAGGCCACCGCGGGCAGCTTCGCCGCCTTCTCCACGGTCTGCCCGCACCAGGGCTGCAACGTCAACGCCGTCGAGGGCGCGGAGATCATCTGCCCGTGCCACGACAGCCGGTTCGACCTCACCGGCGCCGTCCTGACCGGCCCCGCGGAGAGCGGCCTGGCCGCCGTGCCCGTCACGGTGTCGGGCACCGAGATCACGCTCGGCTGAACCGGCCCGCCGCCCCGCGCCGGCGCACGTGCAGCCGGTAGGACACGGGCACCGTGAGGCCGGGCACGGCCGCGATCGCCCGGTCGGCCGTCTCCCGGGAGAACTCGATGCGCAGCACCGCCTCCAGCGTTTCGCGGTCGTCGAACGTCCAGCGGGCGGCGATGCGGCGCAGCGAGAAGCCGCGGCGCACGAAGAACCGCTCGGCGCGCACCGGGTCGTAGTGCGGGATGTCGGCGCGCATCCAGTCGCCGTAGGGCGCCCGCGTGGCGTCGAGGTCGACGATCGCGAGCGCGCCGCCCGGGCGCAGCACGCGCTCGGCCTCCTCGATGCCGGGCTCGCAGCCGGGCCCGAAGAAGTAGGCGGTGCGGGCGTGCACGAGGTCGGCGCAGGCGTCGGGCAGCGGCAGCGCGGCCGCTCCGCCCTGCACCACCGGCAGCCCGCGCTCCCGGGCCCGGCGGACGAGCGGCGGGTGCGGCTCCACGCCCACCACCGAGGCGGCCTCGCGGGCGAAGTGCGGCAGGTGGAAGCCGTCGCCGCAGCCGACGTCGACGACGTCCGCCCCGGCCCACGGGGCCTCCTCGCGCAGCGCGTCCCAGATCGCTCCCTCGACGTCCTGGGCGCGGTTCTCCCGCTCGTAGACCTCCGGCCAGTTCCAGAGGTTCGGGCTCGGGATGGTGCCGCCGGTCATGCGGGGACGAGCACGGTGAGCAGCAGCCACGCGACGACGGCCGTCGGAAGCAGGGAGTCGAGGCGGTCCATCATGCCGCCGTGACCGGGCAGCAGGTTGCCCATGTCCTTGATGCCGAGGTCGCGCTTGACCATCGACTCGACGAGGTCGCCCAGCGTCGCCGACACCACGAGCAGCGACCCGGTGAGCACCCCGGCCAGCCACGGCCCGTCGAGCAGCAGGTGCACGCACAGCGCGCCCGTGACCATCCCCGCGATCTGCGACCCCGCGAAGCCCTCCCAGGACTTCTTCGGGCTGATCGTCGGCGCCATCGGGTGGCGGCCGAACAGCACGCCCGCGGCGTAGCCGCCGACGTCGGAGGCGACGACGGGGAGCATGAACGTGAGCACGCGGCCCAGGCCGTCGGGCGCGACCGTCATCAGGACGGCGAAGCCGCAGCACAGCGGCACGTAGGCGGCCGTGAAGACGGTGGCGGTGACGTCGCGGACGTAGTGCGACGCACCCCCGCGCATCCGCCAGAGCAGCGTGGCCACCATCGTCAGGGCGAACGAGCCGGCCAGGCCCGCGGTGCCGAACGGCCAGGCCAGCCAGATCATCGCCTGCCCGCCGGCCAGCACCACCGGCAGCGGCACCTCGATCCCCGCCCCGCGGCGCAGCGCCCCGGCGAGCTCCCAGGTGGCGATGGCCGCCGACACCGCGAGCACCGGCACGAAGAACTGCCGCACGAACAGCAGCGACGACAGGATGATCGCGCCCATCGAGAGGCCGACCAGGACCGCCGCGACCAGGTTGCGCCCCAGCCGCGCCGACTTGAGCTGCCGCGGGGCCGCGGCCTGCCCGGGCGTCAACGGGGGCCCGGCCGAGGCGAACGGCAGGTCACGGGAGGCGGAGGTCGACACGGGCTCAGACTTCGAGGAGCTCGGTTTCCTTGTGCTTCACCAGGTCGTCGATCTGGTGGACGTACTTGTCGACCGTGGTCTGGAGCTCCTTCTCGGCGCGGGCGACCTCGTCCTCGCCGGCCTCGCCGTCCTTGACGATGCGGCCGAGCTCGTCCATGGCCTTGCGGCGCACGCTGCGGATGGTGACCCGCGCGTCCTCACCCTTGCCGCGCGCGACCTTGACCATCTCGCGGCGCCGCTCCTCGGACAGCTGCGGGATGACGCACCGGATGATCTGGCCGTCGTTGCCCGGGTTGAGCCCGAGGTCGGACTCGCGGATCGCCTTCTCCAGCGCCTTGAGCGAGCTCGCGTCGTACGGCTTGATGATCACCATGCGGGCCTCGGGGATGCTGATGGAGGCCAGCTGGTTGATCGGGGTCATGGCGCCGTAGTACTCGACCATGACCCGGGAGAACATGTTGGGTGTCGCGCGGCCGGTGCGCACCGAGGCGAGGTCGTCCTTGGCGACGGTGACGGCCTTCTCCATCTTCTCCTCGGCGTCGAAGAGCGTCTCGTCGATCACGACGTACCTACCTTTCCCCTGGCGTACTGACCAGCGTGCCGATCCTCTCACCCCGCACGGCGCGGGCGATGTTGCCCTCGACCAGCAGGTTGAACACGATGATCGGCATCCTGTTGTCCATGCAGAGGCTGAACGCGGTGGCATCGGCGACCTTGAGGCCCTGCTCCAGGACCTCGCGGTGCGTGATCTCCTCGTACAGCTTCGCGCCCGGGTCGGTCTTGGGGTCGGCGGTGAACACACCGTCGACGCCCTTGGCCAGCAGCAGCGCCTCCGCGCCGATCTCGAGGGCGCGCTGGGCGCCCGCGGTGTCGGTGGAGAAGTAGGGCATACCCACTCCGGCGCCGAAGATGACGACGCGGCCCTTCTCGAGGTGCCGGATCGCGCGGCGCGGGATGTAGGCCTCGGCCACCTGGCCCATCGTGATGGCCGTCTGCACCCGGGTGTCGATGTGGTGCCCGCGCTCGAGGAAGTCCTGCAGCGCGAGGCAGTTCATGACGGTGCCGAGCATGCCCATGTAGTCGGCCCGGGAGCGCTCCATGCCCCGGTCCTGCAGCTCGGCGCCGCGGAAGAAGTTGCCGCCGCCGATGACGACCGCCACCTGCGCGCCGGAGGAGACGACCTCGGCGATCTGGCGGGCGACGGTCTCGACGACCTCCGGGTCGACACCGACGGCACCACCGCCGAACATCTCCCCGCCGAGCTTGAGCAGCACGCGGCGGAATCCGGGGCGGGGGTCGGTGTCGACTCCGGGATCGGGCATCAGGCCTGGCCGACCTCGAAGCGCGCGAACGTCTTCACGGTGACGCCGGCCTCGTCGAGCAGGGCCTTCACGGTCTTCTTCGGCTCCTGCACGGACGGCTGCTCGAGGAGCACGACGTCCTTGTAGTAGCCGTTGATGCGGCCGTCGACGATGCGGGCGAGCACCTGCTCGGGCTTGCCCTCCTCGCGGGCGGTGGCCTCGGCGATGCGACGCTCGTTCTCGATCACGTCGGCCGGGACCTCGTCGCGGGTGGTGTAGCTCGGGCGGGCCGCGGCGATGTGCATCGCGACGCCCTTGACAGCGTCCTCGTCGCCACCGTCGTAGGAGACCAGCGCGCCGATGGCCGGCGGGAGGTCCGACGCGCGGCGGTGCAGGTACAGCGCGACCGGGCCGTCGACGTGGATGTAGCGCTTGAGCTCGAGCTTCTCGCCGATGCGCGCCGACAGCGCGAGGACGGCGTCCTCGACGGTGCCGTCGTCGAGCTTGGCGGCCTTGAGCGCCTCGAGGTCGGCGGGCTTCTCGGCCACCGCGACCGCGAGGACGGAGTCGGCGAGCTTCTGGAAGTCGTCGCTCTTGGCGACGAAGTCGGTCTCGCAGTTCAGCTGGACCATCGTGCCGCCCTCGGCGACGACGAGGCCGTTGGCCGTCTCGCGCCCGGCGCGCTTGTCGATGTCCTTCGCGCCCTTGATGCGGAGCAGCTCGACGGACTTGTCGAAGTCGCCGTCGGAGTCCTCCAGCGCCCGCTTGCAGTCCATCATCCCGGACCCGGTGAGGTCGCGGAGCTTCTTCACGTCGGCGGCGGTGTAGTTCGCCATGGTGGTGTCTCTTCGTCCTTCAGTCGGTGGGACCGGCACCGCCCCGGACCTGTGCGGCCCGGGGCGGTGAGGAGGTCAGCTGGCGGTCTGGGTGCCGTTGCTGGTGGTGGCCGGGGCGGGCTCGGCCGCCGGGTTCGGCGCCTCGGCGGGCGCCGCGGAGGCCGTCAGGCTCGCACCGTCGGAGCCGGCGCCGCTGGTGAGCAGCTCCTGCTCCCACTCGGCCAGCGGCTCCTCGGCCGCGGCCTTCTCCTCGCCGCCGTCGCCACCGCGGGCGCGCTGCGAGCGCTGCATGAGGCCGTCGGCCGCCGCCTGCGCCACGACCTTCGTCAGCAGAGCCGCGGAGCGGATCGCGTCGTCGTTGCCCGGGATCGGGAAGTCGACCTCGTCCGGGTCGCAGTTGGTGTCCAGGATGGAGACGACCGGGATGCCCAGCTTGCGGGCCTCGCCGACGGCGATGTGCTCCTTCTTGGTGTCCACGATCCAGACCGCGCTCGGGACCTTGGTCATGTCCCGGATGCCGCCCAGGGTCTTCTCGAGCTTGGTCTTCTCGCGGGTGAGCATGAGGATCTCCTTCTTGGTGCGACCCTCGAAGCCCCCCGTCTGCTCCATCGTCTCGAGCTCCTTCATCCGCTGAAGGCGCTTGTGGACGGTCTGGAAGTTGGTGAGCATGCCACCCAGCCAGCGCTGGTTGACGTACGGCATGTTGACGCGGCCCGCCTCGTCGGCGATGGCCTCCTGCGCCTGCTTCTTCGTGCCGACGAACATGATCGTGCCGCCGTGCGCGACGGTCTCGCGCACGAACTCGTAGGCCCGGTCGATGTAGGACAGCGTCTGCTGCAGGTCGATGATGTAGATGCCGTTGCGCTCGGTGAGGATGTAGCGCTTCATCTTCGGGTTCCAGCGTCGGGTCTGGTGCCCGAAGTGCACGCCGCTGTCGAGCAGCTGCTTCATGGTGACGACGGCCATGGCCTGCGTTCACCTCTCGGTCAGGCGCGGCCGCTCGGCGACCACGCACGCGGTTGTGCGGAGCGCCGGTTCGGCGGTACCGCCCTGGCGTCGCGTCGGCGTCCGGACCCGCCGGTGTGACCACCTGCGGGACCGCCCGGCCGCCGATCCCCCGAGGGGAGGCGCGAACGCGCGAAGTCACCCCGGAGAACCGGGGTGCGGGTCGAGTGTACGCCCGGGCCCGCACCCCCTCACCCGGAGGCCCGGGTTGTCCACATCCCCGCCCCGCCGTCCCCAGCCTGCGGGAACGTGGCGCCGCGGAGGGGTCCGGCGGGGCAGGCTCGGGGCATGGCGGGACGGGGGTGGCGGGGTGGGCGCTTGCTGACCGCTGTCCTGGTCGCGGGGGCCCTCGTCGCGCCCGGCGCCGTCCCTTCCGGCGCCGCCATCCCCACCGCCCACATCCCCACCGCCGCCACCCCCACGGTCACGGCCCCGGCTCCGCCCGTTCCTCCACCACTTCCTCCGCCATCGGCCCCCGCGCCGCCGGCGGAGCCGCCACCGGTCACGCCACCTGCTCCCCCGCTCGCCGGGGTGCCGGCGCCGGGTGCGCGGTACGCGTGGCCGCTGCTGCCCGTGCCGCCGGTGCGCACGCCGTTCCGGGCGCCCGAGCACGCCTACGGGCCCGGCCACCGGGGCGTCGACCTCGCCGGGGCGCCCGGGCAGGCGGTGCTGGCCGCGCGGGGCGGGACGGTGGTGTTCGCGGGGCCGGTGGGCGGCCGGTCGCTCGTGTCGGTGCAGCACGACGACGGCCTGCGCACGACCTACGAGCCGGTGGAGCCGGCGGTCACCGCGGGCGCGGTCGTCGGGGCGGGCGCCGTGCTCGGCGTCCTCGGACCCGGCCACCCGGGCTGCCCCGGGTGCCTGCACTGGGGCGTGCGCCGCGACCGCACCGAGTACCTCGACCCGCTCGTGCTGCTGCGCCCGCCGCGGGTCCGGCTGCTGCCGGTGCCCGACCCGTGGCCGGGGTGAGCCGGATCAGCCCGCGGCGAGCTCCTCGAGCCGGCCCCGCAGCCGTCCGACCAGGCGCGTGTGCAGCTGGCACACCCGCGACTCGGTGACGCCGAGGTGCCGCCCGATCTCGGCCAGCGTCCGGTTCTCCAGGTAGTACATCTGCACGACGAGCCGGTCTCGCTCGCCGAGCTGCGCCACCGCCATCGACAGCTGCCGGGAGGTCTCGCGCGCCTGCACGACCGCCATCGGGTCGGGCGCCGCGTCGTCGGCGAGCAGCTCCGACAGCCCGCCCGCGCCGTCGTCGAGGGCGTCGATGCTCACCAGTGCCACGTGCTTGCCGACGCTGCGCAGGTCGCGCGGCGCGACGCCCAGCTCGGCGGCGAGCTCGTGGTCCGAGGCCGCGCGCCGCAGCCGCGACTCCAGCCGCTGCTGCGCGCGGTCCAGCTCCCGGGCCCGCCCGCGGATCGTGCGCGGCACCCAGTCCTGGGCGCGCAGCTCGTCGAGGATCGCGCCGCGGATGCGCTGCGCCGCGTAGCTCTCGAAGCGGGGGCAGCGCTGCGGGTCGAAGCGCTCGACGGCGTCGATGAGGCCGAAGACCCCGGACTGCACCAGGTCGCCGATGTCGACGTAGGTCGGCAGCCCGGCCGCGGTGCGGTGCGCGACCGCGCGGACGAGCGGCGTGTAGTGGACGAGCAGTCGGTCACGCACCGGGCGTGTCGGCTCGGTCAGGTAGGCGTCCCAGAGCTGCTCGACGGGAGTCCGCTCGGCGGCCGGGGCGGGCGCGGCCGGCGCCACGGGAGCCGGAGCCGGCTCGAGCGGGCCCTGCTCACGACGGTTCAGTGCGGTGACGAGAGCTCCGGCGAACGCCTTGAGCTGCACCGTTCCGTCCAGGACTGCGCTATGCCCTGGGGTGTGCCTGCTCATGTACCACCTTCAGCCGTTCGACGGTCACGTGTGTGTAGAGCTGAGTGGTTGCTAGCTTAGCGTGACCGAGTAACTCCTGTACGTAACGAAGGTCCGCGCCGCCCTGCAACATGTGAGTGGCGGCGGCGTGTCGCAGACCGTGCGGTCCCGTGTCGGGCGCACCGGGCACCGCGGCCACCGCGGCGTGCACGACCTCGCGCACGATCCGCGGGTCCATCCGCCCCCCGCGCGCCCCGAGGAGCAGTGCGGGCGGCGAGGTGCTGCGGGCCAGCGCGGGCCGTCCGCCGTCGAGCCAGCGGCGCAGGGCCCGGGCGGCGGGGACACCGTAGACCACCGTCCGCTCCCGGTTCCCCTTGCCGAGCACCCGCAGCGCGCGGCGCTCCTCGTCGACGTCGTCGACGTCCAGGCCGCACAGCTCCCCCACCCGCACGCCGGTGGCGCTGCGGGACCTGGCCGTCGTCGAGCTGCTCTACGCCTCCGGCTCCCCCTCGGCGGCCCCCGACACCGCCGCGGCGAACAGCGACTCCGTCTCCGCGGTGTCGAGCACGTCGGGCAGCGGCGACCGCGGTCGCGGCGACACCAGCAGCGCCCCCGGATCGCTCCCGAGGCGCCCGGTGCGGTGCGCCCACGCGGTGAAGGTGCGGGCCGCCGCGGCCCGGCGCGCCAGCGTCGAGCGCCCCAGCCCGGCCGCGTGCCCCTCCGCCAGCCAGCGCCGGAGCAGGGCCAGGTCGAGCGCGGCGAGCAGGTCGAGGCGGGACAGCAGGCCGTCGAGGTCGCCCCGGTAGGCCCGCACGGTGTGCGCCGACCGCCCCTTCTCCAGGGTCAGGTGGCGCACGAACCCCTCCAGCGCCTCCCCCACGTCGGGCGCGACGGCCCGGGCCGCCGCCCCCGGCTCGGCGGCGGGATCGGCCCCCGGATCGGCCGCCGGCTCGGCGGCGTGATCGGCGGCGGGATCGGCGGCGGACTCGGGGGTGCTCCGCTCGGGGCCGGGAGGACGGGGAGGCACGCTCCGACGGTCCGGCCCCGGCCGCCCCGGGTCAAGCACCCCACCCGCGTGTCCCGCCACCACCGCCACCCCGCGCCCCTCCGCCACCCCGCACCCCTCCGCGTTCCGCACCGGCACCGGCACCGGCACCCACCTGAGCCGGCCGAACTGCGTACGTCCCGGCCTCCCGCGCACGTCCGCGAGTGCGCGGGAGGCCGCAAGGTGCGCAGTTCGCTCACCGCCCTGCCGGCAGCTCCTCCGGCCGCAGCTGCCAGCGGCCGGCGTGGTGGTCGACCAGGCCGCGGCGCTCCAGGTCGACCAGGGCCACCCGCACCGCCCCGACCGGGACGCCGGCCTCCTTCGCCAGCCAGCCGATCTCCCGCGCCCCGCGGGCGGGGAGGGCGTCGTGCACCAGCCGCCCCACGGGGTCGAGGGCGTCGGTGGCGCGCCGGGCGGCGGGCGGGTCGGTGGCCAGGTGCGCGCCGATCGGGCCGAGCTCCTCCAGCACCTCCTCGGTGCGGGTGACCAGCACCGCGCCCTCGCGCACCAGCCGGTGGCTGCCCGCGGACATCGCGGACGTGACCGGCCCGGGAACGGCCAGCACGGGACGCCCGAGGGTGGCCGCGTCGCTCGCCGTGCGGGTGGCCCCGCTGCGCAGCCCGGCCTCCACGACGACCGTGCCCGCCGACAGCCCGGCGATCAGGCGGTTGCGCACCAGGAAGCGGTGCCGGGCGGGCACGCTGCCGGGCGGGTACTCGCTCACCACCAGCCCGGTGGCCGTGATCCGGGCGAGCAGCGCCTGGTGCGCCACCGGGTAGGCGCGGTCGGCGCCGCAGGCCAGCACCGCCACCGTCGGACCCTCGACGCCGAGCGCCCCGCGGTGCGCCGCCCCGTCGATGCCGATCGCCGCCCCGGAGACGACGGTGTGCCCGCGGTCGGCGAGGCCGGCCCCGAGCTCGGCCGCCACGTGTAGGCCGTAGCCGGTGGCCGCCCGCGACCCCACGACGCCGACCGCCCGCTCGCACAGCGCGGCGAGCCGCCCGGGCCCCCGCACCCACAGCGCCGCCGGCGGCGCGAGCTCGCCGACCCCGCACGCCGCGAGGGCGGCGAGCGGCTCGTGCGGCCAGTCGGGATGCTCGGGCCCGATGATCCGGACCCCGGCGACGGACGCCGCGGCGAGGTCGGCGTCGGCCCGCTCCACCCCGCGGCGGGCCGAGGTCTCCGCCGCCACCCGCTCGCTCACCTCCCCGCGCCGCACGAGGTCGACGGCGCGCACCGCGCCCACCTCGGCCACCAGCGCGGCCAGCCCGGGGGCGGGCGGCTCGGCGACCCGCGACAGGTGGGCCCACGCCCGGAGCAGCTCGTCGTTCACGCCGCCCTCCGGTCGCGGAAGTACAGCGCGGCCTCGACGTGGTCGGGATCGGGCCGCGCGGCCCCGGCGAGGTCGGCCAGGGTCCACGCCACGCGCAGCGCCCGGTCCGCCCCGCGCGCGGTGAGCGAACCGGCGCGCATGCCCGCGTCGAGCGGACGGACCGTGGCCCGGGCCAGACCCCAGCGCCCCCGCAGCTCGGGGCCGGGCACCTCGGCGTTGGTGCGCCACCCGTGGCCCGCCCAGCGCTCGAGCGCCGCCGCCCGGGCCGCGTGGACGCGCGTGGCGACGGTGGCGGTGTCCTCGCCGTCGGCCGCCGCCGCGAACGTGGTGACCGGGTACATCACGGCCCGCAGGTCGACGCGGTCGAGCAGCGGCCCGGACAGCCGGCCCAGGTAGCGCCGGCGAGCCAGCGAGGAGCAGACGCAGTCGCGGTCGTGGGCGGGTGCGCACGGACAGGGGTTGGCGGCGAGCACGAGCTGGAACCGCGCCGGGTAGCGCACCGTGCCCTCGGCCCGCGCGATGCGCACCTCGCCCTCCTCCAGGGGCGTGCGCAGCGCGTCGAGCAGGTGGGCCCCGAACTCCGGGGCCTCGTCCAGGAACAGCACCCCGCGGTGCGCGAGCGACACCGCCCCGGGCCGGGCGAGGCCGCTGCCGCCGCCGACCAGCGCAGCCATCGAGCTGGAGTGGTGCGGCGCCTCGACCGGCGGGAGCGTGGCCAGCGGCGCCTCGGCCGGCAGCCGCCCGGCCACCGAGCGCACCGCGGCCAGCGCCAGCGCGTCGGTCCGGCCCAGCCGCGGCAGCAGCCCGACCAGGCGCTGCGCGAGCATCGTCTTGCCCGTGCCCGGTGGCCCGATGAGCAGCAGGTGGTGCCCGCCCGCGGCGGCCACCTCCAGCGCGTGCCGGGCGTCGTCCTGTCCGACGACGTCGGCGAGGTCGGGCGGCTCGGGTCCCGACCCGTCGACGACCGGCCCGGGCACCTGCAGCGGCGTGCCGTCACGCAGCCAGGACAGCACCTCGCGCAGGTCGGTCGCGCCGAGCACCTCGATGTCGGGCACCAGCGCGGCCTCGGCCAGCGCCGCGACCGGCACCACGACGCGGCGCATCCGCGCCGCCCGGGCCGCCAGCAGCGCGGGCAGGACGCCCCGCACCGGACGCAGCCGCCCGTCGAGCGCCAGCTCCCCGAGCAGGACGGTGCCGTCGAGCGCGGGCTGGGGCACGTGCTCGGCCGCGGCGAGCACGCAGCACGCCAGGGCCAGGTCGAAGGCCGAGCCCGTCTTGCGCAGCGTGGCCGGGCTCAGCGCCAGCACGATCCGCTCGTTGGGCCACACCAGCCCCGAGTTGACGACGGCCGCGCGCACGCGGTCGCGCGACTCCTGCAGCGCCGCGTCCGGCAGTCCCAGCAGGTGGACGCCCGGCAGCCCGCCCCCGATGTCGGCCTCGATCTCCACCAGGTGCCCGTCGACGCCGCGCAGCGCGACCGACCACCCCCGTGCGAGCCCCATCAGAAGGCTCCTTCGTAGTACTGCACGGTGGCCGGGCGGCCCGGCTCGACCAGCACCGCGCAGACGTCGAACCGGACCTCCACCCACGGCACGCCGTGCTGGGCCAGCCACCGCTGCGCGACCCTGCGGATGCGGCGCGCCTTCTGCCCCGTGACGGCCTCGGCGGGCTCGCCGTAGCGGGTGCCGGAGCGGGTCTTGACCTCGCACACCACGAGCCGGCCGACGTCGGCCTCGGTGGCGACGACGTCGAGCTCCCCCTCGCGACACCGCCAGTTGCGGTCGAGGACCACCAGGCCCCGGCCCTGCAGGTACTCCACCGCGACGTCCTCGCCGCGGCGTCCGAGCTCGTCCTTCGCTGCCATGGACCCACCATGGGGCCGGGCGGACGCGCCGGCGGGACTTCCGGATTTCTGTGGATGGACCGGGGCCGATGTGGACAACCCGGCTCAGGAGCCGAACTGGTCGCCCTCCGGCAGCCGCAGGTCGGGCTTGTCGAGCTCCTCGACGTTGACGTCCTTGAACGTCAGCACCCGCACGTTCTTCACGAACCGCGCCGGGCGGTACATGTCCCACACCCAGGCGTCGGACATGCGGACCTCGAAGTACACCTCGCCGTCGGCGTTGCGCGCCGCAACGTCGACGGAGTTGGCCAGGTAGAACCGCCGCTCGGTCTCCACGACATAGGAGAACTGGGAGACGATGTCCCGGTACTCCTTGTAGAGCGTGAGCTCCATCTCGGTCTCGTACTTCTCGAGATCCTCGGCGCTCACAGCTCGCTCTCCTCGCTCACCCCGTCATTGTGGACCAGCACGGGCACGCGCCCGGCGGCAGGGAGGCGCGGCACCAGCTCACCCCGCGCGGCGGCCCGCACGTTGACGAACGAGAAGCGGTGCACCGAGCTCGGCCCGTGCTCGGCCAGGGCCGCGTCGTGCACCGGCGTGCAGTACCCCTTGTGCTCGGCGAACCCGTAGCGCGGGTGCTCGGCGTCGAGACCGACCATGATCCGGTCCCGGGTCACCTTGGCGAGCACGGACGCGGCTGCCACGCACGCCGCCACCTGGTCGCCCTTGGGCACGGCCAGGGCCGGTCGGCCGAACCCCCGCACCGGGAAGCCGTCGGTGAGGACGTAGCCGGGGGGCGACGCGAGACCGGCGACGGCGCGGCGCATCCCCTCGATGTTGGCGACGTGCACCCCACGCCGGTCGACCTCCTCCGGCGGGATGACGACGACGGCGTGGTCGAGCGCGCGCCGCCGGATCAGCGCGTAGTACTCCTCGCGCGCGGCGGCCGTCAGCAGCTTGGAGTCGGTGAGGCCGTCGAGCGCCCGCGCGTCACCGGGCCGCAGGACGCAGGCGGCGACGACCAGCGGGCCCGCGCACGCCCCCCGCCCGGCCTCGTCGACGCCCGCGACCGGCCCGAGGCCGTGCCGGTGGAGCGTGGACTGCAGCGTCCAGCTCCCGGCGGAGCGCCGCACCACCGCACGGGTGGGGCGCAGCTCCGCGGGCAGCAGGATCCGCGGGGGGCGGCGACGACGGACGGGCACGAACGCTCCGGGACTCGCAGGACCGGTCGGACGACGGTCAGGGCAGGAAGGTCTCGCCGCGCTCGGCGCGGCGACGGCGCCACAGGGCCAGGGGCAGCGTACCCAGCATCCCCATCGCGAGCGGGACGCCCGCAGCCGCCCCCGCGCCCATGCCGACGGCCTGGTCGGGCTGCGGGTCGATCGCGTCGACCCACCCGAACCGGCCGAACGGCAGCACGATGAGCCGGGCCTGGCCGATGACGTTCTCCACCGGCACGGCGCCGTGCCCCTCGGCCCGGGAGTCGGACGAGTTGTTGCGGCTGTCGCCCATCATCCAGAGCTGGCCCTCGGGGACCGTCACCGGATCGAAGCGCTGCTCGCGGGCCGGGCCGGCCTCGGGCAGGAAGTAGACGTAGGGCTCGGTGAGGGGCTCGCCGTCGACGAGGAGCCGGTCGCGGCTGTCGCAGCACTGCACCGTCTGGCCGCCGACCGCGATCACGCGCTTGACGAAGTCCTTCTCGTCGGGCGGCGCGAGGCCGATCAGCGAACCGAACTGCTGCAGGCCGTTGATCAGCGCGTTGTCGGACTGCGGCACCGAGAACTCGGTGTTGATCCAGCCCTCCGGGCCGCGGAAGACGACGACGTCGCCGGGCTGCGGGCTGGTGAAGCGGTAGGTGACCTTGTCGACGAGCACGCGGTCGTTGTTGCAGCCGGTGCAGCCGTGCAGCGTGGTCTCCATCGAGCCGGACGGGATCACGTAGACCTTGGCCAGGAAGGTCTGGATGAGGAACGTGAGCACCAGCGCGACGACGATCAGCAGCGGCAGCTCGCGCCAGAAGTTCTCGCGGCGCCGACGGCCCGGGCGCGCCTTCTTGCCGCCGCGCGCGGCTGCGGCCTCGGCCTGGTACTCCGACGCGGGCCGGGACCCGGCGGTGGCTCCCGCACGGCGGCGGTGGCGGCCGGGGAACTCGGTGGCGGTGCCGGGGGGCGCGGCGGGCGACTCGTCGCCCGGTGCGGGGTCGACGGGGCCGGCGGGGGCGGCCGCCGCCGAGGCGCGCGCGGCGGTGTCGGGGCGCGCCGGAGCGGCGTCGCGGACGGGATCGCCGTGGACCTCGGTCGGCTCGTCGTCACCGGGGACCCTGCGGACGGGCGCCGACGGCGGGCGGGACCCGCGGACGGGCGGCGGGACCACGCCGTAGCGGCTGGGACCCCGGCCGTTCGGGCCGGCGGGCGCCGGGGGCCCGGAGCGCCGCACGGGCGGGGCTCCCCCGACGGACGCAGCACCGCTGCCGGGCGCGCCCCCGTCGCGGCGAGCGGTGGAACCGTTCAGCGGCGGCCGCGGACCGGACGGCGGCAGCGGCGGGCGCATCCCCGAGAGCGGGGGCACGACGGTGCCCCGGCGCGGCCCTTCGGGCCGCTGATCCGGGGCGCCCTCGTCGTCGCCGCGACTCGCGGGCTGCCCTCCCGGCGGCGTGCGCACCGCGTGCCGGGATCCCGCTGGACCGGCCGGCGAGAAGCGCTGCGGTCGGGCCCGCCGGTCGTCGGGGAGCTCGGGGAGGGCCACGGCCACGAGGCTACGGCAACAGGTCCGCGTCGGTCAGGACGCGGACGTGCGCTCGCGCTTCTCCTTGATCTTCGCGGCCTTGCCGCGCAGGTCACGCAGGTAGTAGAGCTTGGCGCGCCGGACGTCACCACGGGTGAAGATCTCGATGCGCTCGAGGTTCGGGGAGTGCACCGGGAAGGTGCGCTCGACGCCGACGCCGAAGGAGACCTTGCGGACCGTGAAGGTCTCGCGGGCGCCCGCGCCGTGGCGGCGGATGACGACGCCCTGGAAGATCTGGACGCGGGAGCGCGTGCCCTCGATGACCTTCACGTGCACCTTGAGCGTGTCGCCCGGCCGGAAGGCGGGGATGTCGGGGCGCAGCATCTGTGCGTCCAGTGCGTCCAGGGTGTTCATCGCGGAGATCCGTCCTCGGTTCGAATAGCGGTCGTGCGGTACCGACAAAGTTCCGGTGCGCGCATCGGGGCGCGGGCAGGCGCCTGCGGGCGCAGCAGCTCGGAGACCATGATGCCAGACGCGTCCCGGCGGGCCGAACTCACCCGTCCAGGCCGGCCAGGAACGCGCGGTCGGCGCGGTCGAGCGCGTCGTCGGGCAGGGCGTCGAGCAGGTCGGGGCGACGGGCGGCGGTGCGCTCCAGCGCCCGGTCGCGCCGCCAGCGGGCGATGGCGGCGTGGTTGCCGCTGCGCAGCACGTCGGGCACGTCCAGGCCGCGCCAGGACACCGGGCGCGTGTAGGCGGGACCCTCCAGCAGGCCGTCGGAGAAGGAGTCCTCCTGCGCGCTCACCGGGTTGCCGAGCACGCCGGGCAGCAGCCGCACCACGGCCTCGACCATGACGAGCACGGCTACCTCGCCCCCGACCAGCACGTAGTCGCCGATGCTCACCTCGTCGACGGGCATCCGCTGTGCGTAGGCGTCGACGACGCGCTGGTCGATGCCCTCGTAGCGCCCGCAGGCGAACACCAGCCGCTCCTCCCCCGCCCAGGCCTGCGCGGTGGCCTGGGTGAACGGCCGCCCGGCCGGCGTCGGGACGACGAGCCGCGCGGGCGCGTCGCCGACGACGGCGTCCAGCGCCTCGCCCCACACCTGCGGTCGCATCACCATCCCCGGGCCGCCGCCGTACGGGGAGTCGTCGACGGCCTGGTGCACGTCGTGGGTCCAGTCGCGCAGGTCGTGCACCCCGAGCTCGACCAGCCCGGCCTCGATCGCGCGCCCGAGCAGCGCCTCCCGCAGCGGCGCCAGGTAGCCGGGGAAGATGGTGACGACGTCGATCCGCACGGGGCGATGCTGCCAGGGCGCGCCGCGCCGCCGGGCCTCAGCCCGCGCGGCGCCCCCGCAGCAGCTCCTCGACCATGACCCGCGCGGTGTCCAGCCGGGCGCCGCGGGCGAGCAGGATCGTCTGCGCCGACCCCTCGGCGCGCAGGAGGCCGAGCAGGACGTGCTCGCAGCCGATGTAGTTGTGCTTGAGCCGCAGGGCCTCGCGCAGCCCGAGCTCCAGCACCTTCTTCGCCCCGCGGTCGAACGGGATGTGCCCGGCGAACCAGCTCCTGCCCCGCGACCGCGTGCGGTCGAGCGCTCCGGGCCCGAACGCGTCCTCGACCTGGCGGCGCACCTCGTCGAGGTCGATCCCCAGCGTCGACAGCGCCTCGGCGTCGGCCGGGCCGAGCCCGCCGCGCAGCGCGTCGACGTCGGCACGCACGGCCGCGGCGTCGACGCTGTGCCCCTCGAGCACGGCGAGCGCCAGGTTGCCCGGCACGGCGTACAGCGCGACCAGCAGGTGCTCGGTGCGGACGGCGTCGGCGCGGCGCTGCCGCGACTCCTCCTGCGCCTGCACGACGACCTGCCGGGCCTTGTCGGTGAACCTCTCGAACATCGTCGATCCCCTCTCAGAACCCGAACCGGCGGTACTTCTTGTGGACGGCCTGACGGCTCACGCGCAGGACCTCGGCGATCTGCTGCCACGACCACCCCTGGTCGCGCGCGTTGCTCACCTGCAGCTCCTCCAGCGACTCCAGCAGCCCCCGCAGGGAGGCCACCGCCGCCAGCCCGACGGCCGGGTCCCTGCTGGACGCCGCCGCCGCAACCTTCGTGGCATCACTCATGGACGTCAACCTACGTTGACATCTGCCGCTCGTCAACCATGGTTGACAAGACCGTCCGTTGCAGCGGCGCTGTGCGCGACCTGGAGCCGGCCCGGGTACCGGAGTGGCACGGGGGCCTGATGTGGTCCGGCGGCGCCGACCACGTCGAGCGACCGGACACCGCGCACATCCCGCAGCTCACCGACGCCGCCGGACCGGCCGCGGCACTCGCGCGGGCGGGCGCCCGTTAGCGGCGGCTACTGCTCGGGGTCGAGCAGGCCCTCGGGCGGGGTGAGGACGACCCGGCCACCGTCGAGGTCGACGGTGGGGACGATGGCGTGCACGAACGGCACGAGCGCGTCGCCCTCGGGACGGGTGAGCACGAGCAGGTCGCCGGCGGGGCCGTGCAGGATCTCGCGGACCGTGCCGACGGTCGTGCCGTCCTCGAGCTCGGCGCGCAGGCCCTCGAGCTCGTGGTCGTGGAACTCGTCGGGGTCGTCGGTGGGCGCCAGCTCCGCGGCCCGCACGAGCAGGCGGGTGCCGCGCCACTGCTCGGCGGCGGTGCGGTCGGGGACCTCGACGAAGCGGACGAGCAGCTTCCCGGAGTGGTCACGGGTGGACTCGACGGTCAGGACGGCGTCGGCGGCGCCCGCCCGACGCGCGACGAGCGCCTCGCCGGGGGCGAAGCGCTCGTCGGGTGAGTCGGTGCGGACGTCGACGCCGAGCTCGCCGCGCAGCCCGTGCGCCCGCACGACGACGCCGACGAGGAGCTCGCCGGCTCGACCGCGGACGGGTGCGGGCACGGCGGTCCTAGCGGTCGGTGTCGACGACGTCGACGCGCACGCCGCGCCCGCCGATGCCGCCGACGACGGTGCGCAGTGCGGTGGCCGTGCGGCCACCCCGGCCGATGACCTTGCCCAGGTCCTCCGGGTGGACCCGCACCTCGAGGGTGCGGCCACGGCGGCTGGTGACGAGGTCGACCTGCACCTCGTCGGGGTGATCGACGATCCCCCGGACCAGGTGCTCCAGTGCGTCGGCCAGGACCGTCACGACTCGGCCGGGGCCTCGTCGGCCTTGGGGGCCTCGGCGGCGGCGTCATCGGCCTTGGGCCGGCGGTCGGCCTTCTTCTTGGCCGTGGTGGCCTCGGTGGTCGGCTCCTCGTTGGCCGCGGCCAGCGCGGCGTTGAAGCGCGCGAGCTTGTCGACCTTCTCCGGCTGCGGCTTCAGGGTGCCCTCGGTGCCGGGCAGGCCCTTGAACTTCTGCCAGTCGCCGGTGATCTCCAGCAGGTGCTGCACCGGGTCGGTGGGCTGCGCGCCCACGCCGAGCCAGTACTGCGCGCGCTCGGAGTCGACCTCGATGAGGCTCGGCTCGTTCTTGGGGTGGTACTTGCCGATGGTCTCGATCGCCCGGCCGCTGCGGCGGTTGCGGGCGTCGGCGACGACGATGCGGTAGTACGGCTGGCGGATCTTGCCCAGACGCATCAGCTTGATCTTGACGGCCACGCTCTTGACTGCTCCCTGGATCGGTACTTCGGCGATGAGGCCGCGCTGCTCGCGTGGGGTTACGGGCTGCGCGTCGCTCGAACGTTGTGGCCGCGGCTGGTAGAGGGCCGACCGCGGGGCCGACACGCCATTGTGCCAGACGCCCCTACAGGACGGGGAACGCACCGGTCAGCATGAGGTAGAGCCCGATCCCGGGCAGCAGGTTGTTGATCTGGTGCGCGATCACCGGCGCGAGCAGGCCGTCGCTGTAGACCCGGGCCAGGCCGAGCGGCAGCGCCACCACCAGCAGCAGCAGCGCGCGGGGCCATTCGAAGTGCGCCAGGGCGAAGATGACGGTCGTGACGCCGAACGCCAGCCACCGGTTCGCGCCGAGCCGCGTCAGCCCGCCCCACAGCAGCCCGCGGTAGAGGATCTCCTCGCACAGCGGCGCGACCAGCACCACGATGGCGACGATCGCGAGCGCGGTCAGCGGCGGCGCCGTGATGTCGCCGAACACGTCGCCGACGGCCGACGAGGCGTCCTCCCCCACGATCGACACGTAGACCAGCGACGCCGGGATCGTCAGGAACAGCCCGCCGAACCCGAAGCCCAGGCCCAGCCACAGGTCCTTCCAGGTCGGGCGCAGGTGCAGGTCGATGACGGGCCCGTTGCCGCGCCAGCGGGTCCAGAGCAGGGCGACGCCCGCGGCCGCGACGGTCGGCACGCCCAGCGCGGCGGCCAGTGCCCCCGCCGCGATCGGGTCCTGCCCGACGAGCAGCAGGCCCATCAGCCCGGACACGGCGAGGAACACGAGCTCGGCGACCAGGTACGCGCCCAGGCCCCAGCGGTGGGCGGGGCGCGGCGCCGGCTCCGGGGAGGCCGGGGGCGCCGGCGGTGCGGGCCACGGGGCGAACCCGGCGAGAGGGCCGGGAGGGGGCCCGGGCGGGGGCACCGGCGGGGCCGCCAGGAGCGTCGCCACCGGCAGGCGGTCGGTGGCCTCGGCGGAGCCGTGGCCCGGGAGCCGCGGGTCGGCGGGGACGGGCAGGCGCAGTCCGGGGTCGGTGGCCTCCGCCGACCACGCCGGCGCACCGGTCAGGACGGCGGGCGCACCGGACCGCGCCCGCTCCGGCGCCGAGGTCGGGATGCCCATGGGCGGCGTCGCGGTGTCGGCGGGCACGGGGGCGTCGAACCAGGGGCCCTCGGCGGGCGCGGGACGCGCGGCCGGGGCCGGACGCCGCGAGCGCGTGGCGGCGAGGGCCGCGACCACCCCCAGCACAGCGACGACGAGGAGCCACCGCAGGCGACCCGTCCGTCCCGTCCGGGCGGCCCGGCGTGACCGGGTACGGGGGCCGACAGCAGTGACTCCGGCAGATCGCACGATCCCGACCGTACCGGGCGCCCGGCCGGCGAGATCAGCCCGCGAAGACGCGGCCGCGCAGCAGGATCAGCGCGGGCTCGTCGAGCACCGACAGGTCGGCCCGCGGGTCGCTGCGGTAGACGACGAGGTCGGCGGGGGCACCGGGGTGCGGCGCGGGGCGGCCGAGCCAGTGGCGGGCGTTCCAGCTGGCGGCGCCGAGCGGGTCGGTGTGGCCCGCCGCGGCGAGCGCGCGGACCTCGTCGGCGATCCGGCCGTGGGCGATGCCGCCGCCCGCGTCGGTGCCCGCGAACACGGCCACCCCGGCCTCGACGGCCCGGCGCACGACGCCGCCCGCCCCGGCGTGCAGCGCCCGCATGTGGGCGGCGTACGCCGGGTACTTCGACGCCGAGTCGGCGATCCCCGGGAACGTCTCGACGTTGATCAGCGTCGGGACCAGCGCGGTGCCGCGCTCGGCCATCTGCGCGATGAGGTCGTCGGTGAGGCCGGTGCCGTGCTCGATGCAGTCGATGCCGGCGCCGATCAGGCCGGGCAGTGCGTCGGTGCCGAACACGTGCGCGGTGACCCGGGCGCCGGCCGCGTGGGCGGCGTCGATCGCGGCGCGGAGCACGTCGTCGGGCCAGAGCGGGGCGAGGTCGCCGACGCCGCGGTCGATCCAGTCCCCGACGAGCTTGACCCAGCCGTCGCCCGCCGCGGCCTGCTCGGCCACGAGATCGGGCAGCAGCGCGGGGTCGTCGGCGTCGATCGCCAGGCCCGGGATGTAGCGCTTGGGCCGCGCGAGGTGGCGCCCGGCGCGGATGATCTCCGGGAGGTCGTCGCGGGCCTGCAGCGCGGAGGTGTCGACGGGCGAGCCGCAGTCGCGGATCAGCAGCGTGCCGGCGTCGCGGTCGACGCGGGCCTGCGCGTCGGCCTCCTCCAGGTCCACCGGGCCGCCCGGGCCCAGGCCCACGTGGCAGTGGGCGTCGACCAGGCCGGGCACGATCCAGCCGCCGTCGACCAGCGTCTCGGCGCCCGCGACCGGCTCTTCGACGAACCGCCCGTCGGCACCGACGAACAGCTCGACGGTCTCCTCCCCCGGCAGCAGCACACCCCGCAGGCGGTACACGCTCAGCGCCCCTTCGGGAACCGGAGCTTGCTCGGGTCGAACCCCGGGGGCAGCTGGTCCAGCCCCGGCGGCAGCTGCTGCAGCGTCGGCGGCAGGCCCGACAGGTCGGGCATCCCGCCTCCCGCGCGCGACGGCGTCGGCCGGCCCTTGCCCTTCTTGTTCTTGCGCTTGCTCGCCAGCTTCTTCGTGGCGCTGCGCTGGCCGCCGCCGAAGCCGAACTGCCCGGCCATCTGCTTCATCATCTTGCGGGCGTCGAAGAAGCGGTTGACCAGGTCGTTGACGTCGCCGACGGAGACGCCGGAGCCGTTGGCGATGCGCAGCCGCCGCGACCCGTTGATGATCTTCGGGTCGGCGCGCTCGGCCGGCGTCATGCCGCGGATGATGGCCTGCAGCTTGTCGAGGTGACGGTCGTCGACCTGGGCCAGCGCGTCCTTCATCTGCCCGGTGTTGGCGCCGGGCAGCATTCCCAGGATGTTGCCGATCGGGCCCATCTTGCGGATGGCCATCATCTGCTCGAGGAAGTCCTCGAGCGACAGCTCGCCGCTGGCGATCTTGGCGGCGGCCTTCTCCGACTGCTCCTGGTCGAAGGCCCCCTCGGCCTGCTCGATGAGGGTGAGCAGGTCGCCCATCCCGAGGATGCGGCTGGCCATCCGGTCGGGGTGGAAGACGTCGAAGTTCTCGAGCTTCTCGCCGTCGGAGGCGAACAGGATCGGCTGG
Source organism: Pseudonocardia oceani (assembly GCF_019263585.2). Lineage (GTDB taxonomy): Bacteria > Actinomycetota > Actinomycetes > Mycobacteriales > Pseudonocardiaceae > Pseudonocardia > Pseudonocardia oceani. The sequence continues at coordinate 4,523,649 of NZ_JADQDF010000001.1, read as the reverse complement.
CCGGTGACCTCGCGGACGCTCAGCGCGGCACCACCGCGGGCGTCGCCGTCGAGCTTGGTGAGCACCACGCCGGTGAAGCCGACGCCGTCGCGGAACGCCTCGGCGGTGGCCACGGCGTCCTGGCCGATCATGGCGTCGACGACGAACAGCGTCTCGTCGGGCCGCACCGCGTCGCGGATGTCGGCGGCCTGGCGCATCAGCTCCTCGTCGACGCCGAGGCGGCCCGCGGTGTCGACGACGACGACGTCGTACATCTTCTCCCGCGCGTGCGCGACGCCGCGGCGGGCGACGTCGACGGGATCGCCCACCCCGTTGCCGGGCTCGGGCGCGAAGGTCGTGGCCCCGGCGCGCTCGCCGACGATCTGGAGCTGGGTGACGGCGTTGGGGCGCTGGAGGTCGCACGCGACCAGCAGCGGCGTGTGGCCCTGGCTCTTGAGCCAGAACGCGAGCTTGCCCGCCAGCGTCGTCTTGCCGGAGCCCTGGAGGCCGGCGAGCATGATCACCGTCGGCGGTTCCTTGGAGAACCGCAGCCGCCGGGTCTCGCCGCCGAGGACGGAGACGAGCTCCTCGTTGACGATCTTGACGACCTGCTGGGCGGGGTTCAGCGCGCCCGAGACCTCGGCGCCCTTGGCCCGCTCCTTGGTGCGCGCGACGAAGCCGCGCACCACGGGCAGCGCGACGTCGGCCTCCAGCAGCGCGATGCGGATCTCGCGCGCGGTGGCGTCGATGTCGGCCTCGGAGAGACGGCCCTTGCCACGGAGGTTCGCCAGCGTGCCGGAGAGGCGCTCGGAGAGGGTGTCGAACACCCGCACGAGACTACTTGTGCCGGGGCGGGACCTGCGGGCTCGGGGGCACTCAGACCGCGTCGGGCCCGCGTTCGCCGGTGCGCACGCGCACGACCTGCTCGACGCGCGTGGTCCACACCTTGCCGTCGCCGATCTTCCCGGTGCGGGCCGCCGCGACGACCGCGTCGAGCACCCGCTCGACCACCTCGTCGTCGACCACGACCTCCACACGGACCTTCGGCACGAAGTCGACGTTGTACTCCGCGCCCCGGTAGACCTCGGTGTGGCCCTTCTGGCGGCCGTGCCCCTGCACCTCCGACACGGTCATGCCGAGCACGCCGAGGCGCTCCAGGGCGTTCTTCACGTCGCCCAGCGCGAAGGGCTTGATGATGGCGGTCACCAGGATCATCCGGTGGTCTCCTCCGTGCGGGCCGCTCCCAGGGAGCGGCCGGTGGTGGTCAGCGGCGTGTAGTCGTAGGCGGTCTCGGCGTGCTCGGCCTCGTCGATGCCCTCGGCCTCGATCTCGGCGTCGACGCGGAACCCGATCGTCGCGCGGATCAGCCACGCCAGCAGGAACGACACCCCGAACGCGAACGCGGCGGTGGCGAGCACGGCCACGACCTGCTTCCCGAGCTGCGCGGGGCCGCCGCCGTAGAGCAGGCCGTCGGCGCCGGCGTCGTTGACCGCGTTCGTGGCGACGAACCCGAGCATCAGCATGCCCAGCAGGCCGCCGACGCCGTGGATCGCGACGACGTCGAGCGAGTCGTCGTAGCCCAGGCGGTACTTGAGCCGGATCGCGAGCTGGCAGACGACGCCGGCGAGCAGGCCGATGGCCAGCGCGCCGAACGTGTCGACGTACCCGCAGGCCGGGGTGATGCCGACGAGCCCCGCGACGGCCGCCGAGGCCGCCCCGAGGCTGGTCGGGCGCCCGTCGAGGCGGTGCTCCAGTGCGAGCCAGGACAGGACCGCGGCGGCCGAGGCCGTCATCGTCGTGACGAAGGCGTTGCCCGCCACCGCGCCCGCGGCCAGCGCCGACCCGGCGTTGAAGCCGAACCAGCCGAACCACAGCAGGCCCGCGCCGAGCAGCACGGCGGGCAGGTTGTGCGGGCGCATCGGCTGCTGCGGCCAGCCGCGGCGCCGGCCCAGCACGAGAGCCAGGGCGAGCGCCGAGGCGCCGGAGTTGATCTCGACGGCGGTGCCGCCCGCGAAGTCCAGCGCGCCCAGGGTGTTGGCCATCCAGCCGCCGCTCTCCCCGACGAACCCGTCGAAGGCGAAGATCCAGTGCGCCAGCGGGACGTAGACCAGCACCGTCCACAGCGCGATGAACAGAGCGAACGGCCAGAACCGGGCGCGGTCGGCGACGGCGCCCGACAGCAGCGCCGCGGTGATGACGGCGAACATCAGCTGGAACATGGCGAACACCTGCAGCGGGATGCCGGCGTCGCCGCCGACGACCGTGGTGGTGTCACGCAGGCCGGCGAGGTCGAGGTTGCCGATCAGGCCGCCCGTCGAGTCGCCGAAGGCGAGGGAGAACCCGCCCAGCACCCAGACCAGGCCCACCACGCCGAGGCAGACGACACTCATCATCATCATGTTGAGCACGCTCTTGGCGCGGACCATGCCGCCGTAGAAGAACGCGAGCCCCGGCGTCATCAGCATGACCAGGGCCGCACACCCCAGGACGTACGCGGTGTTCCCGACCTGCACGCCCGACAACACCTGCACACCCGACGACGCCGTCACGGCGGTGATCGTCAGTGCCGTCTGTTACGCCTGCGTTTCCGGGTCGTGTCGTCGGAGTTGCCTCCGCAGTTCACCCGGCCGGTCACCCGGTTCTCCTCATCCTGCTGCGTTCACCCCGCTGCGGCCAGCACCGCTTCCTCGATGCGGCGGCGGTCGGCCGTCCGGATCGCGCCGTCGCCGTCGGGCCCGGCGAGGCAGAACGAGTCGACGACCGACGAGCCCAGCGTCGAGACACGCGCCCAGCGGAGCTCGGCGTCGCAGCCCTCCAGCGCGGCGGCGACGCGGTGCAGCAGCCCGATGCGGTCGGTGCCGCGCAGTTCCAGCACGACCGCGCCGGTGGCCTCGTCGTCGAACCACAGCACCCTCGGTGGGGCGGCGGGCTCGGTCGACGCGGCCGGGGCGTAGTCGCGCTCCTTGCGCGCCAGCGCGTCGGCGAGGGTGAGGGTGCCGTCGAGGACCCGGCCCAGCGCCGTGCGCAGCACCGCCGGGTCGGGAAGCCCGCCGAAGCGCGGCGACACGGTGAAGGTGAACACCGCGACCTCGCCGGTGGTCGCGAGCTCCGCGGCGTGCACCTCCAGCGAGTGCAGCGCCAGCACCCCCGCGGCGGCGGCCAGCGAGCCGCGCGCGTCGGGCACCGCGACCAGGACCGTGGCCGGGGTGTCCTCGTCGACGAACCGCACCTGCGGCCGCTGGTCGGCGAGCACGGCCGCGGCGATCCCGTCGTCGGTGCCCTCGGGCGGCACCGGCAGCGGCTCCCCCGCCATGAGCGCCCGGCTGCGCCGCGACAGGTCGCCGATCAGCGCCTTCTTCCACGGGCTCCACACGCCGGGGCCGGTGGCGAGCGAGTCGGCCTCGGCCAGTGCGGTGAGCAGGTCGAGCAGCAGGCCGCCGGCGCCGGGGGCGCCGTCGCGCACCGCCTCGTCGAGGGTCTCGACGACCCGCGTCACGGTGGCCGGGTCCTCCAGGTCGCGGCGGGTCGCGGTGTGCGGCAGCAGCAGGTGGTGGCGGACCATCGCGCCGAGCACGGTCACGTCGGACTCGGTGAACCCGAGCCGGCGCCCGACCTGCACGGCGAGGGACTCCCCCACCACCGAGTGGTCGCCGCCGCGGCCCTTGCCGATGTCGTGCAGCAGCGTGCCGACCAGCAGCAGGTCCGGCCGCGCCACGCGGGTGGTCAGCCGGGCGACCTGCGCGGTGGCCTCCACGAGGTGCCGGTCGACGGTCCAGACGTGCGCGCGGTCGCGCGGGGGCAGGTCGCGCACCGCGCCCCACTCGGGGAACAGCCGCCCCCACAGGCCGGTGCGGTCGAGCGCCTCGACGACGTCGACGAGCGGGCGCCCGGTGCCCAGCAGCGACAGCAACTCGCCCAGCGCGTCGCGGGGCCACGGTTCGCGCAGCTCGGGAGCGGTGTCGGCGAGCCGGTGCAGCGTGCCCGCGGCGACCGGGAGGCCGGTGCGGGCGGCGGTGGCGGCCACGCGCAGCACGAGCGCGGGGTCGCGCGGCGCGGCGGCGTCGCGGGCCAGCGCGACCTCCCCCGCGTGCTCGACGACCCCGGAGTCGAGCGGGCGCCGGACCGGGCTGCGGCGCAGCGCGGCGAGCCCGCGCCGGGGCAGCGCACCCTTCGCCGAGCGCAGGCTGGTCTCCGCGCTGAACGCCACCGCCCGCGCCGCGCCGGACAGCGCGCGGGCGAGCTCGAAGCGGTCGCCGATCTCCAGGACGGCGGCGACCTCGTCGGCGTCCTGGGCGCGCAGGACGTCGCGGGCGCGCCCGGCGAGGCGGTGCAGCTCGGTGCGGACGTCGAGCAGCAGCCGCTGGGCCTCCAGGACGTCGCCGCCGGGGCGGTCGACGAGCTGGGCGGCGGCGAGGGCGTCGACGAGCTGGATGTCGCGCAGCCCGCCGTGGCCGTTCTTCAGGTCGGGTTCCACGCGGTGGGCGACGTCGCCGATCTTGCGCCAGCGGCCCTGCGCGGCCTCGACGATCTCGTCGAAGCGGCTGCGGATGCCCGCGCGCCAGGCCTGGCGGACCGCGGTCTGCACGGTGCCGGTGAGCGCCGGGTCGCCGGCGATGTGGCGGATCTCGAGCAGCCCGAAGGCCGCCCGCAGGTCGGTGGCCGCCACCTGGACGGCCTGGCCGGGCGTGCGCACGGAGTGGTCGAGGCCGATGCCGGCGTCCCACAGCGGGTACCAGAGCTGGTCGGCGAGCCGGTCGACGTCCTTGCGGCCGTCGTGCAGCAGCACGAGGTCGAGGTCGGACCACGGCGCGAGCTCGCGGCGGCCCAGCGCGCCGACCGCGACGAGCGCGGCCCGCTCGGTGAGACCGATGGAGGCCGCCCGTGAGGACAGCCAGAAGTCGTGGAGGTCGACGAGCGCGGTGCGCAGCGCCTCCGGTGACAGCCGCCGCTTGCCCTCGCCCACCTGGAGCAGCACGGCTTTGGCCCGCACCAGGTCCTGCGCGTCCCCCGCGGACGACGACACGGCGATCGCGTCGCTCACAGCGCGTCGGCGCCCCGCTCGCCGGTGCGGACCCGGACCACGGTCTCCAGCGGCGTGACCCACACCTTGCCGTCGCCGATCTTGCCGGTGCGCGCGGCGGCCAGCACGGCGTCGATCACCTTCTCCACGACGCCGTCGTCGACGACGACCTCGACGCGGACCTTCGGCACGAAGTCGACCTGGTAGTCGGCGCCGCGGTAGACCTCGGTGTGGCCGCGCTGCCGGCCGTAGCCCGACACCTCGCTCACGGTCATGCCGGCGACGTCGAGCACCTCCAGGCCGGAGCGCACGTCGTCCAGGGCGAACGGCTTGACGATCGCGGTCACGAGCATCATCTCGGGGTTCTCCGATCGGTGACGAACCGGACAAAGGGGAGGAAGGCGCCGGGCCCGCCGCACCAGGAGGTGCGGCGGGCCCGGGACGAGCGGTCGAGCTCAGATCGCGTCGGTGCCGCGCTCGCCGGTGCGGACCCGGATCACGCTCTCGACGGGGGTCACCCAGACCTTCCCGTCACCGATCTTGCCGGTGCGGGCGGCCTCGACCACCGCGTCCACGACCTTCTCCGCGAGGGTGTCGTCGGCGACGACCTCCACCCGGACCTTCGGCACGAAGTCGACGGAGTACTCCGCACCGCGGTAGACCTCGGTGTGGCCCTTCTGCCGCCCGTAGCCCTGCACCTCGCTGACGGTCATGCCCAGGACGCCGATCTGCTCCAGCGCTCCCTTGACGTCCTCGAGGACGAACGGCTTGACGATCGCCGTGACCAGCTTCATCGCTCAGACCTCCTGACCGGCGGTGGCCGGCTCGTGGTCGCGTGCCGACTGGGTCGACGCCCCGGCCGCGGGGCGCATGTTGCCGCCGCCGCGCAGCGTGGAGAAGTCGTAGCCCGACTCCGCGTGCTCGGTCTCGTCGATGCCGGTGGCCTCGTCCTCGTCGGAGACGCGCAGCCCGATCGTGAACTTGAGGGCGTAGGCGATGACCGCGGTGACGATGCCCGAGTAGGCCAGCACCGCGAAGGCACCGACGGCCTGGCGCCAGAGCTGGTCGGCGCCGCCGCCGTAGAACAGGCCGTCGACGCCGGCCGGGGAGTCGGCGGTGGCGAGGAAGCCGATGAGCAGCGTGCCGACGAGACCGCCGACGAGGTGGACGCCGACGACGTCGAGCGAGTCGTCGAAGCCGAAGCGGAACTTCAGGCCGACGGCCAGGGCGCACAGGACGCTGGCGATCGCACCGACCGCGATGGCCCCCAGCGGCGACACCGAGGAACAGGCCGGGGTGATCGCGACGAGGCCCGCGACGACACCGGAGGCGGCACCGAGGCTCGTCGGGTGGCCGTCACGGAAGCGCTCCACGAGCAGCCAGGCGATCATGGCCGCGGCGGTGGCGACGATGGTGTTGAGGAACGCGAAACCGGCGATGGCGCCCGAGCCGACGGCGGAGCCGGCGTTGAAGCCGAACCAGCCGAACCACAGGAGGGCGGCACCGAGCATGACCAGCGTCAGGTTGTGCGGGCGCATGGGCTCGCGCGGCCAGCCGCGGCGCTTGCCGAGGACGATCGCGAGGACCAGCGCGGCGATACCGGCGTTGATGTGGACGGCCGTGCCGCCCGCGAAGTCGATCGCGGCGAGGTCGTTGGCGATCCAGCCGCCCGCGCCCGCGGTGACGTCGTCGAAGTTGAAGACCCAGTGCGCGACCGGGAAGTAGACGACCGACACCCAGATGCCGGCGAACACCAGCCAGGAGCCGAACTTCATGCGGTCGGCGACCGCACCCGAGATCAGGGCCACGGTGATGATCGCGAAGGTGGCCTGGAAGCCGACGAACACCAGCGAGGGGATCGTGCCGACGAGCGGGACGGCCACATCGGTACCGGCCTCCGCGTCGGCGAGGTACGTGCCGGCCGTCAGGCCCTGCAGCCCGGCGAACTGCGCCGGGTCACCGACGACGCCGGCGTCGCCGACGCTCGTGCCGAACGTCATCGAGTAGCCGTACAGCACCCACAGGACGCCGACCAGGCCCATCGAGGCGAAGCTCATCATCATCATGTTCAGCACGCTCTTGCTGCGCACCATGCCGCCGTAGAACAGCGCGAGTCCCGGTGTCATGAGCAACACCAGGGCCGTCGCCGTCATCATCCAGGCGGTATCGCCGGTATCGGGCACTCCAGGCACGTCGACTCCTTCCCGTCTGCGCCGCGCTCCGTCCGGAATGGACGGATTCCGCGGCTGGTGCGGGAACTATCGGATCGCCGTGTTTCCGTCGTCCTCCACCGGTGTTTCGCCGACGTGAACGAGGCCCCCTCGCGAGTTACATCCGCATGACGCGTCAGCTCAACAGTGCGTCGACGTAGGCGGCGGGCTCGAACGGCGCCAGGTCGTCGGGGCCCTCGCCGAGCCCCACGAGCTTCACCGGCACCCCCAGCTCGCGCTGGACGCGGAACACGATGCCGCCCTTCGCGGTGCCGTCGAGCTTGGTCAGGACGATGCCGGTGACCTTGACGACGTCGCCGAACACCCGCGCCTGCGTCAGCCCGTTCTGGCCGGTCGTGGCGTCGAGGACGAGGAGCACCTCGTCGACCTCGGCCTGGCGCGACACGACCCGCTTCACCTTGTCGAGCTCGTCCATCAGGCCGGTCTTGGTGTGCAGCCGGCCCGCGGTGTCGAGCAGGACCACGTCGGCGCCCTCGCCGGTGCCGCGCTTGACGGCGTCGAAGGCGACGCTCGCCGGGTCGGCGCCCTCGGCGCCGCGCACGACGGTGGCCCCGGCCCGCTCGCCCCAGGTGACGAGCTGCTCGGCGGCGGCGGCGCGGAAGGTGTCGGCCGCGCCGAGCACCACCCGGTGCCCGCCCGCAACGAGCACCCGCGCCAGCTTGCCGGTGGTCGTCGTCTTCCCGGTGCCGTTGACACCGACGACGAGCAGCACCGCGGGCCGCCCGTCGTGGGGCAGCGCGCGGACCGAGCGGTCCAGCTCGGGGCGCAGTGCCTCGGTGAGGACGTCCTTGAGCAGCTGGCGCGCCTGCTCCGCGGTGCGGACGCCACGGGCCGCCAGCTCGGTGCGGAGCCGGTCGATCAGCTCGGCCGTGGTCTCGGGGCCGAGGTCGGCCTGCAGGAGGGTGGCCTCGACGTCCTCCCACGACTCCTCGTCCAGCTCCCCCGCGCCGAGCAGGCCCAGCAGTCCCTGGCCGAAGCCGGAGCGGGAGCGGGCGAGGCGTCCACGGAGGCGCTCGAGGCGGCCGCCGGGTGGGGCGATCTCCTCGGTGGGGGTGGGTGGGGTGGTCGTCGTCGGTGGTGCTGTTGGAGGCACCGTCGGGGGCGCTGTGGTCGGGGCCGGAGTCGGGGCTGTGGTCGGGGTCGGGGTCGGCGGGGCGGTGTCGGCCGGGGGTGCCGGGGTGGTCGGGGATGCCGGGGCGGCCGGGGCCGGGGGCTGAGAGGTCGGGGCCGAGCCGTTGGTGGACGGGGCGGGGGGCGCCGTCGTGGGGCGCTCCGTCGTCGGCTTGGCCATCGGGGCGGGCCCGGTCGGCGGTTCGCCGGTCGGCGGGGTCGTCGGGGCCGGCTCGGTCGGCGGGACCGGCTCGGTCGGCGGGACCGGTTCGGTCGGCGGGACCGGCTCGGTCGGCGGGACCGGCTCGGTCGGCGGGACCGGCTCGGTCGGCGGGGCCGTGGGAGCCGACGAGGTGCCCAGCGGCGGCATCGGGGTGGGGGCCGGGGTGGGCGTCGGCCGGGTGGCGTCGACGGGACGCTCGACGTCTGGCGTGGCCGGTGCGTCGGGGGCGGCGGTGTCGGCCGCGGCCGTGTCCGGTACCGCCGTCGCGGGGCCTGCGGTGTCCGGGCCTGCGGTGTCCGGGCCTGCGGTGTCCGGGCCGGACGGCGGGCGGGCGTCGGGCAGGGTCGTGTCGCCGTGCAGCGGCCGGGTGGGCGCGGCCTCGGGAGCCGGCGCGGCCTCAGGGGCGGACGCGGCCTCGGGCGGTGCCGTCGGCAGGGGCTCTGGGGTGGGCGGGGGCGTCACCGGCGGTGCGGACGGAGTGGCGGCACCGGCGCCGGGGGCGAACGAGAAGCCGCCGCCGGCCTGGTAGGTGCCGCCGCGCGGCTTGGGCTTGGCGGCCTCGTCGGCGCGCTCCAGCTCCTCGGCCCGGCGCAGGCTGATGCGTCGGCGGTTGCGGAGCACCAGCCCCACGACGATGGCGATGAGCACGACCGCAGCCACGACCGCGACGACGATCCACAGGGTCTCCGGGGTCACCCGACCAGCCTGTCATGCCCCGGCCCACCTCACCGGTCCCGGCACCCCACCCCACCGTGATCGTCGCGACCGCACCACCACAGCCCCTGCGACGACCCCCACGTCACACTCCCGACGCTCACCCGCCGGTGATCACCGGAACCGCACCGCCACGGTCCCCCCGACGACCCCCACGTCACGCTCCCGGCGCTCACCGGCCCGGCCCGCGCCCGCCCCGCGCGCCCCGCTCGGCCCCCGCTCGCCGTCCCGCGCCCTCCCGCTGCCCTCCGCGCGCGGCCCCGCCCGTTGCAGGAAGGCCACCTTCAGCCACGAAGCGTCCACAAGGTCGCCTTGCTGCAACTCGAGCCGCGCCACCCCGAGCCGGCGCCACCCCGAGCCGCGCCACCCCGAGCCGCCCGGCCCGACCCCCGCCCGGACTTCACCCCCGCCGGCCCACCCCGCCGACGAGGTCGTGAGTGGCGACCGTGCCCCTGGGCACGGTCGCCACTCACGGGGTCTAGCTCGCCGGCCTCAACCGCTGGCTGATCACCGTGGTGATCCCGTCTCCCCGCATCGCCACGCCGTACAGCGCGTCGGCGACCTCCATCGTCGGCTTCTGGTGCGTGATCACGATGAGCTGGCTGGTGGCGCGCAGCTCCTCCATCAGGCTGATCAGGCGCCGGAGGTTGACGTCGTCGAGGGCTGCCTCGATCTCGTCGAGGATGTAGAACGGCGACGGGCGGGCCCGGAAGATCGCGACGAGCAGGGCCATCGCCGTCAGCGACCGCTCCCCGCCCGACAACAGCGACAGCCGCTTGACCTTCTTGCCCGGCGGCCGCGCCTCGACCTCGACGCCGGTGGTCAGCATGTCCTCGGGGTCGGTGAGCACGAGCCGGCCCTCGCCCCCGGGGAACAGCGTCTCGAACACCACCGTGAACTCGCGCGCCACGTCCTCGTAGGCCTGCGCGAACACCTCGAGGATCTTGTCGTCGACCTCGCGGACGACGGTGAGCAGGTCACGGCGGGTGTTCTTGAGGTCCTCGAGCTGCGTCGACAGGAACCGGTAGCGCTCCTCCAGCGCAGCGAACTCCTCCAGCGCGAGCGGGTTGACCCGCCCCAGCAGCGCGAGGTCCTTCTCCGCGCGCGCCGCGCGGCGCTCCTGCGTTGCGCGGTCGTAGGGCATGGCGGGCGGTGCGGTGACGTCCTCGCCCCGCTCGCGCGCCGCCTCGTACTCCGCGGCCTCGGCGAGCGAGGCGGGCACCGGGGCGTCCGGCCCGTACTCGGCGACGAGGTCCTCGACGCCCAGGCCGTGGTCGGCCAGCACCTTCTCCGTGACCTGCTCCAGGCGAAGGCGCGACTGCGCGCGCAGCACCTCGTCGCGGTGCACGGCGTCGGTGAGCTTCTCCATCAGCCCGGTGAGGCGCTGCGCGGTCAGCCGGACCTCGCCCAGCTCGCGCTCGCGGGCGTCGCGGGCGGCGGCGGCGTCGTCGCGCTCGGTGGCGGCGACGGCCAGGGACTGCGCGATCCGCGCGCACGCGACCTCCCCCGCCTCGACGACGAGCGCGGCCACGGCGGCTCCGCGCTCCCGCGCCTCCCGGGCGGCGGCGGCGCGCTCGCGGGCCATCCGCTCCGACGACGCCTGCCGCCGCAGCGACTCCGCCCGCCCCGAGATCGCCCGCGCCCGCTCCTCGGCGGTGCGCAGCGCGAGCCGGGCGTCGACCTCCGACGACCGGGCCGTCTCGACCGCGTCGGCGGCGGCGTCGCGCACCTCGGTGTCGGGCTCGTCGTCGACCGGCTCGTCCTCGGCGACGGCGAGCTGCTGCTCGGCGGCCTCCAGCGCGAGCAGCGCGTCGGACCGCCGCGACTCGACGGCGTCGCGCCGCTCCCTCAGCCGCTGCGCCTCGGCCGCGGCCGAGCGGACGGCCTGCTCCATGCGCCCGAGCTGCGCCGACGCCGCCGCCCGGCGTTGCTCGGCGGCGTTCTGGGCCCGCCGCGCCGCCTCGACCTCGGCCTGGCGCGCCGCCTCCTCCGACCGCGCGCCCTCCAGCGCGGGGCGCAGGCGCGTCAGCTCCTCCTCGACGCCGTCACGGGCCTGCGCGGCCTCGGTGACGGCGGCCTGCACGTCGAGCGCGCTGGTCGCGGTGCCCGATCCCCCGGACGCCCGCGCGGCGCCGAGCACGTCGCCCTCGGCGGTGACGGCGGTGAGTGCGGGGTCGGCGGCGACCAGGGCCGCGGCGTCGTCGAGGGAGTCGACGGCGACGACCCCGGAGAGCAGCCGGCGCACCGCGGAGGCGACGGGGCCGTCGGCCGCGACCCCCTCGGCGACCCAGCGCGCCGTTGCAGGAAAGCCACTTTCCTGCAACGTGGTTGCGTGAACGTGGCTTTCCTGCAAGTCCGGGGACCCCACCACCAGCGCCGCCCGTCCCGCATCCCGGGCCCGCAGCAGCCGCAGCGCCCCCACCGCCGCCCCCGCGTCCACCACCGCCACCGCGTCGGCCAGCTCCCCCAGCACCGCCGCCACAGCCGTCCGCGCCCACGGCTGCACCGTCAGCAGCCCGGGAACCGCGCCCAGCACGCCGTCCTCCCCCAGCAGCGACGCCGAGCCGTCCTTGCGCGCCAGCCCCACCGACAGCGCATCGACCCGCGCCCCCCAGTGCGCCCGCTGCTTCTCCGCCTCCCGCTCCTGCGCCACGAGGTCGGCCACCCGCGCGCGGGCCGCCTCGAGCCCCTCGACCGCGGTGGCCCAGCGCTCCTCCAGCTCGGCGGGCACGTCCCCGGAGTCGACGGCGTCGCCCGCCGCCTCCAGCTCCGCGCGCGCCGCGGTCGCGCGGTCCTCGGCCTCCGCGAGCGCGTCGGACAGGCGCTCGATCTCGTCGGCCGTGGCGGCGGCCGTGCTGCGCATCGCCTCCGCGCGCCCGGCGAGGGTGGCCAGGCCGGCGCGGCGGTCGGCCAGCGCGCGGACGGCGGCGAGGTGGGCGCGCTCGGCCGCGGCGAGGGTGCGCTCGTGCGCGGTCCGCTCCTCGAGCAGCTCGGCCAGTGTCGCGCGGGCCGACACCACGGCCCCGACCAGCTCGTCCTCCTGCTCGGCGACGGCCTCGGCCTCGGCCTCGAGCTGGTCGGGGTCGCGCCCGGGCGTGCGCTCCTCGGCCGAGCCCGCGAGGTGGCGGCCGCGCTCCTGGGCGAGGCGTACGGTGCCCGCGAGCCGCTCGGCCAGGGCCGAGAGCCGGTACCAGGTGTCCTGCGCGGCGGCCAGGCGCGGCGCGTCGGCGGCCAGCGCCGTCTCCAGCCGCTCCTGCTCGACGCGCGCCACGGACAGCTGCTCCTCGACCTCCGCCCGCCGCGCCCGCGCCGCCGACTCGTCGGCCTCCTCGCGGGCCAGGGAGTCGCGCAGGGTCACGAGGTCGTCGGCGGCCAGGCGCAGCCGGGAGTCGCGCAGGTCGGCCTGCACGCTCTGGGCGCGACGCGCGATCTCGGCCTGGCGCCCGAGCGGCTTGAGCTGGCGGCGCAGCTCGGCGGTGAGGTCGGTCAGGCGGGTGAGGTTGGCCTGCATCGCGTCGAGCTTGCGGAGCGCCTTCTCCTTGCGCTTGCGGTGCTTGAGGACGCCCGCGGCCTCCTCGATGTAGGCGCGGCGGTCCTCGGGCTTGCTCTGCAGCACCGAGTCGAGCTGCCCCTGCCCGACGATGACGTGCATCTCCCGGCCGATGCCGGAGTCGCTCAGCAGCTCCTGGATGTCGAGCAGCCGGCACGACGAGCCGTTGATCTCGTACTCGCCCGCGCCGTCACGGAACATCCGGCGCGTGATCGACACCTCGGAGTACTCGATCGGCAGCGCCCCGTCGGAGTTGTCGATCGTCAGCGTCACCTCGGCGCGGCCCAGCGGCGCCCGCCCGGACGTGCCGGCGAAGATGACGTCCTCCATCTTCCCGCCGCGCAGCGCCTTCGCGCCCTGCTCGCCGAGCACCCAGCTGATCGCGTCGACGACGTTGGACTTGCCCGACCCGTTCGGCCCCACGACGCACGTGATGCCGGGTTCGAGGCGCAGCGTCGTGGCCGAGGCGAAGGACTTGAAGCCCTTCAGCGTCAGGCTCTTGAGGTGCACGGCTCTCCTGCGTCGGGCGGGCCCCGCAGAGTAGCGATCGGCGCGGTCCCGCTAGGCGCGCGCCCCTGCCCGCGCACCCACGGCGACCACGCCCAGCAGCACCACCGCGAGCGCCGCGACGCCGAGGCCGAGCGCGCCGAAGCCCGCCACGGCGACCACGACGCCCGCCAGCACTCCCCCGGCCGCCCCGGCGACGTTCATCGTGATGTCCGACAGCCCCTGGACCCGGGCGCGGTCGGCGAGCGGCACCGCGTCGGTGAGCAGCGCCGAGCCGGCCACCAGCGCCGCCGACCAGCCCAGCCCGAGCGCGACGAGGCCGACGGCGAGCATCGCGGGATCGGTCGGCGCCGCCGGGGCGGCCACCAGCCCCGCCGCGACGAGCAGCACCGCGCCGACCACGAGCACCGGGCGCCGGCCCCACCGGTCGGCGAGCACGCCGAACAGCGGGCTGAGGACGTACATCCCCGCGACATGCAGGCTGATCACGAGCCCGACGACCGACACGGTCGCGCCGCCGTGGTGCATGTGCACCGGCGTGAGCGACATCAGCCCGACCATCAGCAGGTGCGAGACGGCGATCGCCCCGATGGCCAGCAGCGCGGTCGGGTGCTCGCGCGCCGCGCTCCACGCGCTGCGGGCGGGGGCCGCGGGCACGGTGGTCGGGACGGCCGCCTCCCGCTCGCGGGCGAGCACCAGCGGGTCGGGCCGCAGACCCGCCGAGACGACGGCCGCGGCCGCGCCGAAGGTCACCGCGGCGAGCAGGAACGGGCCGCTCTGCGCGACGAGGCCGAGCGCGCGGGCCAGCTCCTGCATCGGACCGGCGAGGTTGGGCCCGGCGACCGCGCCGACCGTCACCGCCCACACCACCAGCGCCAGCGACCGGGCGCGGGACCCGGGCTCGGCGAGGTCGGTGGCCGCGAACCGCGCCGCGAGACCGGCGGCCGACGCCGCTCCGAACGGCACCAGCGCGACCAGCAGCAGCGGCCAGCTCCCGATCGACAGCGCCCCCACCGCCCCGGCGGCGCCCACGGCACCGCCCCCGTAGCCGAGCACCAGCGCGGGCCGGCGCCCCGACCGCGCGGCGAGCCGCGAGACCGGCAGCGCCGCCAGTGCCGTGCCGACGACCATCGCGGTGAGCGCCGCCCCGCCGATCACGTCGGAGCCGGACAGCTCGGCCGCCGTCAGGCTCGCGAGCGCGATGCCCGTGGACACCCCGACCCCGCCCAGCACCTGCGCCACCACCAGCACCCCGACGACCCGTCGCTGCAGGTCGGCGGTCGGTGCCGGCGTCGTCACCGCAACATCGTCAGTCACCGGGCCATCGTCACCGCCGGGGGCCCGCCGCGCCAGGGGCCGTTCAGGCCTCGACGAACCCGTCGAACCCGCCCCGCGGGTCGCCCCACTGCTCGACGACCTCGTCGACGCGCCCCGGCGTCCGGTCACCCCGCAGGAGCAGGAGCAGCCGTTCGCAGGAGCGCCGCTCACCCTCCGCGATCACGGCGACACGCCCGTCGCGCAGGTTCCGGGCCTCGCCGACGAGCTGCAGCTCCCGCGCCCGGCAGCGGGTCCACCACCGGAACCCGACCCCTTGGACGTGGCCGTGGACCCATGCGGTGAGCCGGACGGAGGAACGCTCGGTGGTACTCACAAGGCTGCTACGTTACCCGGCGTGATCAGCCTCGGGCGCCGCGCGGCACCCCTGCTCGCCGGGCTCGCCGCCGGCGCGGTCGCCGTCGGCACGGTCGCCGTCGTCGCCCCGGCCGCCGCGCTGCCCGACGCCGTGAACACCGCGCTGGGGACGCCGCTGGCCGCCACCGCGCCGCCGAGCACCCCGGCCCCGACGACGGCACCGACGACGGCACCCGCCCGCCGGGCCGTCGTCCCGTTCCCGGTCGCGCCGGCCCCCGCCCTGACGACGACGGGCGCGCCCACCACCACACCGGAGCCGACGCCCACCGCGGAGCCGACGCCGGAGCCCGCCCCGGAGCCCGAGCCCGCCGCGCCCCGCCGCAGCTCCGGCGGCCCGTCCGCGCAGGTCGTCGACCTCACCAACGCCGAGCGCGCCGAGGCCGGCTGCGGCCCGCTCGCCACCGACACCCGGCTCGCGGCCGCCGCGCAGGGCCACGCCGAGGACATGTCCGCGCAGGGCTACTTCGACCACGTCAGCCGCGACGGCCGCCGCTTCGACGACCGGATCGGCACGCAGGGACACCCCTCCCCGGGCGGGGAGAACATCGCACGCGGCCAGGAGACGGCGGCCGAGGTCGTGCAGGGCTGGATGAACTCGCCGGGCCACCGCCGCAACATCCTCGACTGCGACTTCGCCGGCATCGGCGTCGGCTTCGACGACGAGGGCAACTACTGGGTGCAGAACTTCGGGTTCTGACACCCGGGTTCCGGGCAGCGATGTCCGGGCGGCCGGCGGAGCCCCCGCACCACCGGCCGCCCGACGCGGACGTCACCCGGTGGGCGGCGCCTGGACGGTGGGCGCCGGGGGCGCCGTGGTGGGGGCGGGCGGCACGGGGGCGAGGGTCGCCAGGGGCGCCGGAGCGGGGGTGGGGGTCGCCGACGGCACCGCCACCACCAGCGGGCCGGGCGGCACGAGCCGGCAGGAGCCGGTGCGGTCGTCGTAGCGCGGGACGCCCCGCGGGTAGGGCTGCACCGCGCCGGAGCGGGTCCCGTCCTCGACGGCGCACTCCCCGTACCCGCCCACGTCGAGCGGCCGGCCGTCCTGGTCGAAGAGGTAGACGCCGGTCAGCGGGGTGCCCGACG
This sequence comes from Pseudonocardia oceani, assembly GCF_019263585.2. Lineage (GTDB taxonomy): Bacteria > Actinomycetota > Actinomycetes > Mycobacteriales > Pseudonocardiaceae > Pseudonocardia > Pseudonocardia oceani. The sequence continues at coordinate 4,507,540 of NZ_JADQDF010000001.1, read as the reverse complement.
CGTCGACGGGCCGGATGTCCTCGATCGGGCGCTCCCCGTCCTGCCACAGGCCGGGCAGGTACGACGACGTCGCCGACGAGCCCTGGTCGGACGGCGCTCCAGGGCTCAGCACGAGCCAGCCGAGCACCACGGCCGCGGCGAGGGCGTTGAGCGGGACGACCGACCAGAGCCAGCGGCGGTCGCGGCGGGCGCGGAACCCGAGCCACACCGAGAACGGCGCGAGCACGAGCCCGGTCAGCACCACCTGCAGCGCGCCGGCGGCACCGAGGACCAGGCCGACCAGCGCCGCCGCGGCGAGCGCCCGCAGCAGCCACCACGCGGGCTGCAGGCTCGCGAGGAAGCCGAGCAGGCGGCCTCCCGAGGAGTCGGGGGCCGTGCGGGACGCCAGCGCCGCGCGGACCGCGGGCAGCGCCGCGACCGCCTCCACGCGCGGCCCGGCCCGGAACACCACCGGGGCCGCGGCCAGACCGAGCAGCAGGGCGAGGAGCAGGACCAGCGCCGCGGCCTCCGGCTCGAACGCCACGAGTCCGGCGAGCAGCACCAGCGCCGTCGACCCGACCAGCGCGACGAGGGCGAACCGCGCACCGCCCGTGCCCGCCGGGGCGGTGTCGACGGCGACGGGCGCGGCCGGGTAGCCCGCGGCGGTCCGCAGCTCGGCGGCGTAGGCCTGCGGCGGGCCCAGCCGCGCGACGAGGTCGTCGTCCGGGTCGAGCTCGGCCAGGTGCGCGCCGACGTCGTCGAGGATCTCGCCCACCTCGCCGTCGGGCAGGTCGGCCAGCGCGGCCCGCAGACCCGCGAGGTACTCCTGCTGCGCTGCGCCGTGCACGTCGGCGGTCATCGGTCCACCAGCCCTTCCATGGTCTTCGCGAACGTGTGCCAGGTCGCGGTCGACTCGGCCAGCCGCTCGCGGCCCAGCGCGTTGAGGCTGTAGTACTTGCGGTGCGGGCCCTCCTCGCTGGGCACGACGTAGGACGTCAGCAGCCCGGCGTTGTAGAGGCGGCGCAGGGTGCCGTAGACCGACGCGTCGCCGACGTCCTCCAGCCCGGCGGAGCGCAGGCCCCGCAGGACCTCGTAGCCGTAGCCGTCGGCCCGGTCGAGCACCGCGAGCACCGCCAGGTCGAGCACCCCTCGGAGCAGCTGCGTCGGATCCACGCGGCGGACACTACTACGCGACGCGCAGTACTGTCACACGCGCACCACCACCGGCGCGTCGCGGCCCGTCGGCGAGCACCGCGGACACCCCGCCCGGATACGCTGGCGGCGCGCTCCCGGCAGCGGGAGATTCGGCCCGCACGACCAGGAGTCCGCATGTCCGTCGTCGACAACGCGATCTACGTCGACGGGAAGCGCGCCGTCGTGCCCTCCTCGCTCGACCACACCTTCGAGGAGCTCAAGGCCTGTCCCGCCGGACCACGGACCTTCGGCTGGATCGGGCTGCTGCGGCCCAGCGAGCAGGAGATCCACGCCGTCGCCGAGGAGTTCGGCCTGCACGCCCTCGCCGTCGAGGACACCGTCACCGCCCACCAGCGCCCCAAGCTCGAGCGCTACGGCGACCTGCTGTTCGTCGTGCTGCGCCCGGCCCGCTACGTCGACCACGACGAGGTCGTCGACATCGGCGAGGTGCACCTGTTCGTCGGGCAGGACTACGTCATCACCGTGCGGCACGCGGAGGAGCCCGACCTCGGCGAGGTGCGCAAGCGCCTCGAGGCCGACCCCGCACTGCTCGACACCGGCCCCTACGCGGTGCTCTACGCCGTGCTGGACAAGGTCGTCGACGACTACGCGCCGGTGCTGGACGGCCTGCAGGACGACATCGACGAGATCGAGGTGCAGGTCTTCGGCGGCGACCCGGGGGTCTCCCGGCGCATCTACACCCTCACCCGCGAGGTGATCGAGTTCCAGCGCGCGGTGGAGCCCCTGGAGACGCTGTTCGCGGGCCTGCGCGAGCGCCTCAAGGAGACCGCGTCCGAGAGCGACCTCGAGCTGCGCCGGGCCCTGCGCGACGTCGCCGACCACGCCACGCGCGTCCTGGAGCGCATCGAGGGCTTCCGCGCGCTGCTCACCAACATCCTCACCGTGAACGCCGCGCTGGTCGGACAGCGGCAGAACGAGGAGATGGCCCGGATGACGCAGGCGGGCTACGACCAGAACGAGCAGGTCAAGCGCATCTCCTCGTGGGCGGCCATCCTCTTCGCGCCCACGCTCGTCGCCTCGATCTACGGCATGAACTTCGACGTCATGCCCGAGCTGCACTGGACGCTGGGCTACCCGTTCGCCGTGCTGCTGATGATCCTGCTGGGCCTCGGGCTCTACACGAGCTTCAAGCGCCGCGGATGGCTGTAGCACCGCTGCGGGGGCGGGGCTGGCAGCGGGGGCAGCTGAACGAGCTGCGGTTCATGAACGACTCGCGGCGGATCGGCGTGCCGCAGCGCCGGCAGGGGCGGTCGGCCTGCCCGTAGGCGTCGAGCGAGCGGTCGAAGTAGCCCGAGGCGCCGTTGACGTTGACGTAGAGCGCGTCGAACGACGTGCCGCCCGCGGCCAGCGCGGCGTCCATCACCTCGGCGGCCGCGGCGAGCACCGTCCGCCCCTGGGCGCGCGTCAGCTTCTCGGTGGGGCGCTCGCCGTGCAGCCGCGCCCGCCACAGCGCCTCGTCGGCGTAGATGTTGCCGATGCCCGACACCACGGTCTGGTCGAGCAGCGCGCGCTTGAGCCCGGTGCGGCGTCGCCGGATGCCCGCGACGGCGGCGTCGAGGTCGAAGGCGGGGTCCATCGGGTCGCGGGCGATGTGCGCGACGGGCTCGGGCAGCCGGTCGGGGCCGACGACGGGGTGCAGCGACAGCCCGCCGAACGTCCGCTGGTCGACGAACCGCAGCTCGGGGCCGTCGTCGTCGAAGCGCAGGCGGATGCGCAGGTGCTTCTCGTCGGGGCGGCCCTCGTCGGCGACGAGCATCTGGCCGCTCATGCCCAGGTGCGCCAGGAGGGCGTCGTCGCCCCGCTCCCCCGCGCCGTCGTCGCCGTCCAGGTCGAGCCACAGGTACTTGCCCCGGCGCCGGGCCGCGGTGATCGTGCGGCCGGCGAGGCGGGCGGCGAAGTCGGGGCCGCCGGCGAGGTGGCGGCGCACCGCGCGCGGGTGGGCGACGTCGACCGAGGAGATCGTGCGATGGAGGACGTGGTCGGCCAGGCCGCGCCGGACGACCTCGACCTCGGGGAGCTCGGGCACAGGGCTTCTCGAGCCGGCTCAGGAGGCGGCGGAGCCGGTGGCGGCCTCGGCCGTCAGCGTGCGCCAGGCCAGCTCGGCGGCCTTCTGCTCGGCCTCCTTCTTGGTGCGCCCGTCACCGGAGCCGAGGTCGCGCCCGTTGACGACCGCCGTGGCCGTGAAGACCTTGAGGTGGTCGGGGCCGTCCTCGGTGATGCGGTACTCGGGCACGCCCAGGTCGGCGGCCGCGGTGAACTCCTGCAGGCTCGTCTTCCAGTCGAGGCCGGCACCGAGCAGGGGCGCGCCGACCAGCAGGGAGTCGAACAGCCGGTGCACCGCCTCGCGGGCGGTCTCCAGGCCGTGCTCCAGGTAGATCGCGCCGATCAGGGCCTCGGTGGCGTCGGCGAGGATGCTCGACTTCGTGCGCCCGCCCGTCATCTCCTCGCCGCGCCCCAGGTAGAGGTAAGCGCCGAGCCCCTCGGGACCCATGGTCTCCGCGACGCCCGCGAGCGCGTGCATGTTGACGACGCTCGCGCGCAGCTTCGCGAGCTGTCCCTCCGGGAGGTCGGGGTGCTCGAGGTAGAGCCGCTCGGTGACGACGATGCTCAGCACGGAGTCGCCCAGGAACTCCAGGCGCTCGTTGGTGGGCAGGCCGCCGTTCTCGTAGGCGTAGCTGCGGTGGGTCAGCGCGAGGACCAGCAGCTCCTCACCGATCTCCACACCCAGGGCGTGCAGCAGGGGCCCGCGGTCGTCTGCGGGCCCCTGCTGACCGTGTCCTGGCACGAGTATCCGGGGATCAGGCCGGGCTGACGACCTGGCGGCCGTCGTACTGCCCGCAGGTCGGGCACGCCACGTGCGGGGGCTTGACGGCCCGGCAGGCGCGGTTCGAGCACGCGGTCAGCGTGGGAGCAGTGGCCTTCCACTGCGACCGACGCGAGCGCGTGTTCGACCGCGACATCCGGCGCTTCGGAACGGCCACGATGAATCTCCTAGCAGTGCTCGATTTCCGACTGGGGGTGTTCAGTCGGCAGGCAGGCGCTCACGCAGAGCGGCCCAACGAGGGTCAAGTGTCTCATGCCCGTGGTCGGGCGCGAGGTCGGCCCACTTCTCGCCGCACTCGACGCACAGTCCGGGGCAGTCGGGACGGCACAGCGGCGACAGTGGCAGCTCCAGGACCAGTGCGTCCCGGACGATCTGCTCCACGTCGACCTGCTCGTCGCCGACGCGCGGGAGCTCGTCGGCGTCGGTGGTCTCGTCGGTGACGCTGTCGGGGAAGGCGAACAGCTCGGCCAGGTCGACGGTGATCCCGTCGGTCAGCGGGTCGAGGCAGCGCGCACACTCCCCCTCCAGGGCGGCGTGCGCGGTGCCGGAGACGTAGATGCCCTCGCTGACCGACTCCAGCCGGACCTCGAGCTCGACCGGGCTGCCCGCGGGCACCCAGATCGTCTCCAGGCCCAGCCGCTCGGGCTCGGCCGGGGCGGGGATCGTGCGGGTGGAGGACTTCATGGCGCCCGGTCGGCGCCCGAGCTCCCGGGTGCCGAAGACCCAGGGGCTCACGGGGCCGCGGGACGCGGGACGGTGTGCGCTCACCCTTCCCAGGGTAGGCCCCCCGGCGCAGTGGTCGCGCCCGCCGCCCGCACTAGGCGTGCGGCGGGGACGGGGACGGGGGCGGGGCGTCGAGCGGGGGCCGGTCGAAGGCGTCCGCGACCAGCGCCGCCAGGCCGAGGAACGCGTCGCGGGTCCGGGGCCGCAGCCGGGCCAGCTCGACCCGCCCTCCGGTCGCCAGGTGCGGGTCGTGCGGGATCTCCACGACCGCCCGGCAGCGGGCGGCGAAGTGCTCGCGGATGCGGACGGCGTCGACCTCGTCGCTCGTGCGGTCGCACGAGAGCACCACGATCGCGGCGCGGGCGAGGTCGGGGTGGCCGTGGGCCAGCAGCCAGTCGAGCGTCTTGCTCGCCCGGCTCGCCCCGTCGACGGTGGGGGCGCCGACGATGATCACGCTGTCGGCGAGGTTGAGCGTGCCCTCCATCGCCGAGTGCACGAGCCCGGTGCCCGAGTCGGTGATGACGATGTTGAAGAACCGCGAGAGCGCGCCGCTGACCCGCTCGTACTCCTCGCGGCTGAACGCGTCGCTGGACGCCGGGTCCTGCTCGGACGCGAGCACCTGCAGCCGGCCCGCGAGGCTCGTGTAGCGGGTGATGTCGGCCCAGGAGTGGATGCGGTCGACGTCGCGCAGCAGCTCGCGGACCGTCACCGACGACTCCCCGGTGAGCCGGTCGGCGAGCGTGCCGGCGTCGGGGTTGGCGTCGAGGACGACGACGCGGTCGCCGCGGTGTTCGGCCAGGGCGAGGCCCAGGCAGGTGGCGACCGTCGTCTTCCCGACGCCGCCCTTGATCGAGGTAACGGCGATGCGGTGCGTGGCGTGCAGGGGGCGGCGCAGCCGGTGCACGAGCTGGCGCCGCACGCGCTCCAGCTCGCTCGGGCCGGGGTTCACCAGCCCGCCGCTGACCCGGTGCACCACCTGGCGCCAGCCCTCACCGGGCACGTCGGCGCGCCGGCGCACGATCAGGTCGTCGGTGAGCTCACCGGCCGTGCGCACACCGCCCGCGCCGTTCCCGCTCGCACCGGATCCGTTCACGCCGGCTCCGCTCGCACTGCCCACTCCCGCCCCCGCACCCGATCCGACGTGGAGGCGGTGCCCGTAGCGCTCCCACCAGCCCGCGGGGTCGGGTTCGACCCGTCGCGCCATGGCACGGACAGTAGCGTGATCGACGCGCTGCGTGCCGATCGTCAGTCGATCAGGTCCATCCCCGTGCCCGAGCGGCCGTAGCCGGGCGCCACCGGCGCCGGTCCGCCTCCCTGGCCGCGCCAGAGCTGGCTGCGGCCCTGGCCGACGGTGCGCAGCGCCTTGCCCAGCGTCTCCTCGAACTCGGCGAGCTTGGCGTCGACGTAGCCGTCGCACTCCCGGCGCAGCCGGTCGGACTCCGCCTGCGCCGCGTCGACGACCCGCGCGCCCTCGGCGTGCGCCGTACGCACCACCTCGGTCTGCGACACCAGCCGCGCCTGCTCGGCCAGCCCGTCGGTGACGTACCGGTCGTAGGTGGCGCGCCCGGCGGCGTCGAGGCGCTCGGCCTCGGCGCGGGCGCGGTCGGTCAGCTCGGTGTACTGGCGGCGGCCCTCCCCCACGGCGCGCTCGGCCTCGTGCCGGGCCTGCGCGAGCGTCTGCTCGGCCTCGGCGCGGGCCTCCTCGACCAGACGCGTCGCCTCCGCCTGGGCGTCGGCGAGCATCTGCTCGGCGTCGGCCTGCGCGCCGGAGCGGGCCTGCTCGGCCTCGCGCTCGGCCTCGCCGATGAGGTCGTCGCGGCGGTCCAGCACGTCCTGGGCGTCGTCGAGCTCGCCCGGGAGTGCCTCCCGCACGTCGTCCAGCAGCTCGAGGACGTCCCCGCGGGGGACCACGCAGTTCGAGGTCATCGGGACGCCCCGAGCCTCCTCGACGACCGTGACCAGCGCGTCGAGCGATTCGAAGACCCGGTACACGCGGGGCATCCTCTCACCGGGCGCGCCCGGACCCGGTTATTCGGCCCGCACCCGCGTGTCAAGTTCCGTTCGGGTGATCAGGCGCGCTCCGCGATGCGCTCCATCAGCCGAGCGTGTACGGCCTCCGGGAGCAGGTGGGCGACGTCGCCCCCGAAGGTCGCGACCTCCTTCACCAGCGAGCTGGCGATGAAGCTGAACTCCGGCGCGGTGGGCATGAACAGCGTCTCGACGCCGGTCAGGCCGTGGTTCATCTGCGCCATCTGGAGCTCGTAGTCGAAGTCGGACACCGCCCGGATGCCCTTGACGATCGCGCGGACGTCGTGGTCGCGGCAGTAGTCGACGAGCAGGCCGTGGAAGGAGTCGACGCGGACGTTCGGGTACTGCGCCGTCTGCTCGGTGAGCATGTCGATCCGCTCCTCGAGCGTGAACATGCCCTTCTTCGACTTGTTCACGAGCACCGCGACCACCAGCTCGTCGAACAGCGGGGCGGTGCGCCCGATGATGTCGAGGTGGCCGTGGGTGACGGGATCGAACGAACCGGGGCAGACCGCGCGCCTCATGGCCGGTGACCCTACCCGTCGCGCACGCGGGCGCCGTCCGGAGTAGAACTCGACCCGTGCCCGTACTCGATCACGTCGTGCCGACCACCGACGGCGACTGCCCCGTGACCCTGCACCTGCCCGACGAGGGACCGGGCCCCTGGCCCGCGGTGATCCTCTACCCGGACGCCGGCGGCACCCGCGAGACGATGCGGGCGATGGCCGACCGCCTCGCCACCCTGGGCGAGGGCTACGCGGTGCTGCTGCCCGACGTCTACTACCGCACCCCCGGCTGGATCCCCTTCGACCTGGCCACCGTGTTCTCCGAGCCCGACGAGCGCGCGCGGCTGATGGGGATGGTCAAGGGCGTCACCGCGGCGATGTACCGCAGCGACCTCGACGCCTACCTCGACTTCCTCTCCGCGGCCACCGAGGTCTCCGGCGACGCCGTCGGCACCACGGGCTACTGCATGGGCGGGCGCGCGTCGATGGTCGTCGCCCCGCACCGGCCCGACCGGATCGCCGCCACCGCCTCGTTCCACGGCGGCGGCATCGCCTCCGCCGAGGACCCCGACAGCCCGCACCTGCGTGCCGCCGAGATCCGGTCGGTCGTCTACGTCGCCGGGGCCACCGACGACGGCTCCTTCGACGACGCCGCCCGCGACCGCCTGGAGGCCGCGCTCACCGGGGCCGGCGTGACGCACACCGTCGAGACCTACCCCGCCGCCCACGGCTTCGCGGTGCCCGACAACCCCACCTTCGACGAGGCGGCGGCCGCGCGGCACTGGACGGCGCTCGAGACCCTCTACGCGGAGGCCCTACCCCGCCCGTGAGCACCGGCCGCAGCGGCACCCCGACTCGGTCGCCACGACACCCCGACTCGCCGGGGCACTTCCCGCGAGTCGGGGTCTCGTTGCGCGCGTGTCGGGGTGGGGCGGGGCCGGTGTGACGGTCCTGCTCCTGCTCGTCGCCGGGGTGGCGGCCGGGCTGTCCGGCTCGATCGCGGGGCTCGCGTCGCTGTTCTCCTACCCGGCGCTGCTGGCCGTGGGCCTGCCGGCGACGACGGCGAACGTCACCAACACCGTCGCGCTGGCGTTCTCGACGGTCGGGCAGGTGGCCGGCTCGCGGCCCGAGCTGTCGGGCCAGTGGCCGGTCCTGCGCCGCCTGGCCCCGCTGACGCTGCTCGGCGGGGCCACCGGGGCCGGTCTGCTGCTGGTGACGCCGTCGGAGGCGTTCGAGCGGATCGTGCCGTTCCTCGTCGGCGGGGCGGCGCTGGTGCTGCTGTTCCAGCCGCGGATCCGGGCCGTCGCCGCGCGCCGGGGGTCCTCCGAGGCGGGCCCCGCGGTGCTCGGCGGCATGTTCGTCGTCGCGGTCTACGGCGGCTACTTCGGCGCGGCGGCCGGGGTGCTGATGCTCGCACTGGTGCTGATCGGGCTGCCGGTGGGCCTGGCGCGGGGCAACGCGCTCAAGGCCGTGCTGCTCGGCGTCGCCAATGCCGTCGCCGCCGTCGGGTTCGCGGTGCTGGGCGTCGTCGCGTGGTGGGCGGTGCCGCCGCTCGCGATCGGGGTGGCGATCGGCGGCTGGTGCGGGCCCTGGGTGGTGCGCCGGCTGCCGGCCGGGCCGCTGCGCGTCGGGATCGCGCTGGCCGGGCTGGGCCTCGCGGTGTGGCTGGCCGTGCAGGCCTACTGACACGCCCCGGTGAACAGCACCGTCTCCCCGTAGCGCCGCTGCCGGACCGCCACCAGCGGCGACGGCCACGCGAACGACCCGCCGTCGCGCCCCCGCCCCGCCCGCCGCTCGACGACCACCACGGCGTCGGGCGCGAACCAGCCGTGCGCGGCCGCGTCGGCGAGCCAGCCGGCGACCTCGGCGTCGGGGACGTCGTAGGGCGGGTCGACCAGCACCAGGTCGTAGGGGCGCGGGGCGTCCGAGCCCAGCACGGCGCCCGCCGGAGCCGCCCGCACCTCGGCACCGGGCAGGCCCAGGTCTGCGACGTTGCGCCGCAGCACCGCGGCCGCGCGCCGGTCGGACTCCACCAGCAGCGCGTGCGCGGCGCCCCGCGACAGCGCCTCGAGCCCCAGCGCCCCCGACCCCGCGCACAGGTCGAGCACGACGGCGCCCTCGAGCCCCGGGTCGTGGGTCAGTGAGCTGAACAGCGCCTCGCGCACCCGGTCGGACGTGGGCCGGGTGCCCGACGGGGGCACGGCCAGGCGCCGCCCGCCCGCCGTGCCCGCGACGATCCGTGTCATGCGGCTTCGCCGCCCGTGAGCGGCGACCGCGGCCCTGGCCACGATCGCCGCTCACGAGGGGTCACTCCAGCTCCAGCAGGAGGTCGCCGCCCTCCACCTGCTGGACCCTGCCGATCGCGAGCCGGCCCACCCGGCCGCCCTGCTGCGCGGTGATCGAGGCCTCCATCTTCATGGCCTCGATGGTGGCGACGGTCTGGCCGGACTCGACCGCGTCGCCCTCCTCCACCTGCAGCGTGACGACGCCGGCGAACGGCGCGGCGACGTGGTGCGGATTGCCCCGCTCCGCCCGCTCGGCCGCCTTGACGTCGGTGGTGACCGACTCGTCGCGCACCTGCATCGGGCGCATCTGCCCGTTGAGCGTGGCGAGGACGTTGCGGTAGCCGCGCTCGTCGGCCTCGGAGATCGCCTCCAGCTCGATGAGCAGCGTGACGCCCTGCTCGAGCTCGACGGTGTGCTCGGTCTCGGGCTCCAGGCCGTAGAGGAAGTCCTTGGTGGAGAGCACCGACGTGTCGCCGTAGGCCTCCTGGTGGGCCTCGTACTCCTTCGTCGGCGCCGGGAACAGGAGGCGGTTGAGGGTGGCGCGGCGGTCCTCGCGCAGGCCGCGTCGGTCGTCGATCGTCAGGTCGACGGCGCTCTTCTCCGGCGAGCGTCCCTCCAGTGCGCGGGTGCGGAACGGCTCGGGCCAGCCGCCGGGTGGGTCGCCCAGCTCGCCGCGCAGGAACCCGATCACCGAGTCCGGGACGTCGAACTTGCCGGGCTCGGCCTCGAAGTCGGCCGCCTCCACCCCGGCGCCGACGAGGTGCAGCGCGAGGTCGCCGACGACCTTCGACGACGGCGTGACCTTCACCAGCCGCCCCAGCATCCGGTCGGCGGCGGCGTAGAGGTCCTCGATCAGCTCGAACCGGTCACCCAGCCCCAGCGCGATCGCCTGCTGGCGCAGGTTGGACAGCTGCCCGCCGGGGATCTCGTGGTGGTAGACGCGCCCGGTCGGCGACGCGAGCCCCGACTCGAACGGCGCGTACACCTTGCGCACGGCCTCCCAGTACGGCTCCAGGTCGCCGACCGCGGTGAGCGAGAGCCCCGTGGCGCGCTCGGTGTGGTCGGTGGCGGCCACCAGCGCCGACAGCGACGGCTGGCTCGTCGTGCCGGCCATGCTCGCCACCGCGGCGTCGACGGCGTCGACCCCGGCGTCGATCGCCGCGACCAGCGTGGCCAGCTGGCCGCCCGCCGTGTCGTGGGTGTGCAGGTGCACCGGCAGGTCGAAGCGCTCGCGCAGCGCCGTGACCAGCGCCTTCGCCGCGGGCGGGCGCAGCAGGCCGGCCATGTCCTTGATGGCGAGGACGTGCGCGCCCGCGTCGACGATCTGCTCGGCCAGGCGCAGGTAGTAGTCGAGGGTGTAGAGCTTCTCGGACGGGTCGGACAGGTCGCCGGTGTAGCAGAGCGCGACCTCCGCGACGGACGTGCCGGTGGCGCGCACGGCGTCGATGGCCGGGCGCATCTGCTGGACGTCGTTGAGGGCGTCGAAGATGCGGAAGACGTCCATCCCCGACGCCGCCGCCTCCTCGACGAACGCGTCGGTCACCTCCGTCGGGTACGGCGTGTAGCCGACGGTGTTGCGCCCGCGCAGCAGCATCTGGGTGCAGATGTTGGGGAGCGCCTCGGAGAGCGCGGCGAGGCGGTCCCACGGGTCCTCGTTGAGGAACCGCAGCGCCACGTCGTAGGTCGCGCCACCCCAGCACTCCAGGCTCAGCAGCTGCGGCGCCGTGCGGGCCACGAACGGGGCGACGGCGAGCAGGTCGCGGCTGCGGACGCGGGTGGCCAGCAGCGACTGGTGGGCGTCGCGGAACGTCGTGTCGGTGACGGCCACGGCCGTCTGCTCGCGCAGCCGCCGCGCGAACCCCTCGGGCCCGAGCTCGCGCAGCAGCTGCCGCGAGCCGTCCGGGGCAGGGGCGCCGAGGTCGCAGGCCGGCAGCTTGTCGACGGGCTCGACGACCTGCGGCCGCTCCCCGTTGGGCCGGTTGACCGTGGTCTCGGCGAGGTAGGTGAGGATCCGCGTGCCGCGGTCGGCGGGCTGGCGCGCGCGCAGCAGCTGCGGGCGCTCCTCGATGAAGCTGGTGGTGACCCGGCCCTCCTGGAAGTCCGGGTCGGCGAGCACGGCGGCGATGAACGGCAGGTTCGTCGACACGCCCCGGATGCGGAACTCCGCGATCGCCCGGCGGGCACGGCGCACGGCGTTCGGGAAGTCGTGGCCGTTGCAGGTGAGCTTGACCAGCATCGAGTCGAAGTGCGCGCTGACCTCGGCGCCGGTGTGGGTGGTGCCGCCGTCGAGGCGGACGCCGGGCCCGCCCGGGGAGCGGTAGTTGCTGATCGTGCCGGTGTCGGGGCGGAAGCCGTTGGACGGGTCCTCGGTGGTGACCCGGCACTGCAGCGCCGCACCCGTGCACGTCACCTGGTCCTGGGTGAGCCGCAGCTCCGGCAGCGTCCTCCCCGACGCGATGCGCAGCTGGGCGATGACCAGGTCGCGGTCGGTGACCTGCTCGGTGACGGTGTGCTCGACCTGGATGCGCGGGTTCATCTCGATGAAGACGTGCTCGCCGCGCTCGTCGAGCAGGAACTCGACGGTGCCCGCGTTGACGTAGCCGATGTGGCGGGCGAACTTCACGGCGTCGTCGCAGATCCGCGCCCGGATCTCCGGGTCGAGGTTGGGAGCCGGCGCGATCTCGATGACCTTCTGGTGGCGCCGCTGCACCGAGCAGTCGCGCTCGTAGAGGTGCACGACGTTGCCTGAAGCGTCGGCCAGGATCTGCACCTCGATGTGGCGGGGGTTCACCACCGCCTGCTCGACGAACACCGTGGCGTCGCCGAAGGCCGACTCCGCCTCGCGCATCGCGGCCTCGATGGCCTCGCGCAGGTCGCCGGGCTCCTGGACGCGCCGCATGCCGCGCCCGCCGCCCCCCGCCACGGCCTTGACGAAGATCGGGAAGCCGATCTCGTCGGCCGCGGCCACCAGCGCGTCGACGTCGGTACCGGGCTCCGAGGAGCTCAGCACGTTGACGCCGGCCTCGCGGGCCGCGGCGATCGCGCGCGACTTGTTGCCCGTCAGGTGCAGCACCGACGACGGGGGCCCGACGAACGTGATCCCGGCGTCGGCGCAGGCCTGCGCCAGGTCGGGGTTCTCGGACATGAAGCCGTAGCCGGGGTAGATCGCGTCGGCGCCGGCCTTGCGCGCCGCCCTGATCACCTCGTCGACCGACAGGTAGGCGCGAACGGGGTGACCGGGCTCGCCGATCTGGTAGGACTCGTCGGCCTTCGCCCGGTGCAGGGAGTTGCGGTCCTCGTAGGGGAAGACCGCGACGGTCGACACCCCGAGCTCGTAGGCGGCCCGGAACGCCCGGATCGCGATCTCTCCCCGGTTGGCGACGAGCACCTTGCGGAACACGGACGACCCCTCTCGTTCTCCACCCGGCCCGTTTCTTGATCCGGCGCGCGAACCGTACCCGGGCGCACCCGATCGGACCCGTGCGAATCTCAGGTTGGTTCGGGTACCAAGGAGTCGTGGGACACAGCCGGCACGCCACCGTCCACGACGCCCGCGCGTTCGCCGACGGCCGTCGGCAGCGCCGGGCCGCCGAGATCCGCCGCGCCCGCAGGGGCCGCCCGCGGCCGCTGCCGCGCCGGGTCCTGCCCTGGCTGCTGCTCCTGCCCCTGTTCCTCTCCGGCGTGCTGGCCCTGGTCTCGTTCGTACTGGCCACGGCCGTCGCGCTGGGGCTGACGGTCGCCGCGGCCACGCCGTTCCTCGTCGCCGGCGGCGTCGCGTTCCACGTCGTGCGGCGCAGGATCCGGGCGCGGTCGGCCGGCACGGCGCCGCTGCCCGGGCGGCCGGCCGCCCCGCAGCGGCCCGACGTCGTGTGGCGGCGCTCGCTCGACCGCTTCCACGCCCTGGCCGCCGCCTACGCGACCCACGAGTGCGACCCGATGAACGTGCTGCGCCTGCCGGCCCTGTCCGACGTCACGGTGCCCAGCACCGGGCGGTTCGTCGACGCGTTCGCCCACGCGCAGGCCCTGGAGTCCGACGCCTACCCCGGCGACGCGCACGCCGCGCAGTTCGTCGCCGCCGTCGACACCGCCGAGCGCGCCTGGCGCGCCGCCCGCGAGGCCGCGGAGCGGATCCGGCTCGCGGGGCTCTCGCCCGTCGAGCGGTCCACGGTCGAGCGGGTGATCAAGCTGCTCACCACGGCCCGCGACTCCGACCACGAACCCGAGCGCCGGAGCGCCTACGCCCGGGCCCGCAGCGAGCTCGGCAGGCTCGACGCCGCGGGCACCGTCCACCTCCCCCGCACCGCCCGCGCCGCGCTCGACGCGGCCGCACGGGGGGCCCTGCCCGCCTGATCCGACGGGCCCGACCCGAACCACGGGGTTGAACCCGACGAATACCGGTCACCCTGCGAGGGAGTGCCCGTCGCACGCCCGCACGCCGCACCCCGTACGCCCGCTGGACCGGAGGACCGCCATGCCCCTGTCGCCCCACGAGCAGAGGGCGCTCGCCGCCATCGAAGACGCCCTGAACGCGCAGGACCCCTCGCTCGCCGACCGCTTCCACGGCGCCCGCGTCCGTCCGCACCGCAGCACGCCGTCGTGGCTGCGGTGGCTGCCCGTCCCGGTCGTCGACGTCGCGCTGCTGGTGCTTGCCCTCGCGGTCCTCGCGATCGTGCACACCGTCGTGCCGCAGGCGCAGCCGCTTCTCACCGCCGGCCTGACGCTCGCCCTCGCGGGCGGCTGGGTGGTGCTGGTGGCGCGTCGCGCCCGCCGGCCCGAGCCGGCCGCCCCGACGCCCACGGGCGGCTCGGCCGACCTGCGGATCTGAGCCGGACCCTCACACCTTGTCGAGGTACTCCGCGCGGTCGTCGGTGACGACCTCCCCGACCAGCGCGGCGAGGCCCGGGCTGGTCGCCAGGCCCGGGTCGTGCGCCACCAGATCGGCCGCGTAGACCTGCGCCTTCGCGATGACGTCCTCGTGCTTGAGCAGCGACAGCAGGCGCAGCCCCGAGCGGCGGCCGGACTGCAGCGCCCCCAGGACGTCGCCCTCCCGGCGCAGCTCGAGGTCGAGGCGGGCCAGCTCGAACCCGTCGGTGGTGCCCTCGACGGCGGCGAGGCGCTCGCGGGCGGCGGTGGCCTCGGGCATGTCGGTGACGAGCAGGCACACCCCGGGCGCCGCACCCCGGCCCACGCGGCCGCGCAGCTGGTGGAGCTGCGAGAGGCCGAAGCGCTCGGCGTCGAGGATGACGATGGCGGTGGCGTTGGGGACGTCGACGCCGACCTCGATGACGGTCGTGGCCAGCAGGACGTCGATCTCCCCGCGCTCGAAGGAGCGCATGACGGCGTCCTTCTCGTCGGCGGGCAGCTTGCCGTGCAGGATGGCCAGGCGCAGCCCCGCGAGCGCGCCCTCCTGCAGGCGGGGGGCGATGTCGAGCACGGCCAGCGGCGGGCGGCGGGCCTCCTCGTCGGGGCCGGGCGGCTCGACGTCGGCGTCGGCGTCCTTCTCCGCGTCGCCCACGCGCGGGAACACGACGTAGGCCTGGTGGCCCTTCCCCACCTCGTCGTGGATGCGCCGCCAGACGCTCGCGAACCACTGCGGCTTCTCCGCCAGCGGCACGACCGACGTGGCGATCGGCGAGCGGCCGCGGGGCAGCTCGCGCAGCGAGGACACCGTGAGGTCGCCGTAGACGGTCATGGCGACGGTCCGGGGGATCGGCGTGGCCGTCATGACGAGCATGTGCGGCGCCTTCTCCCCGCGCCCGCGCAGGGCGTCGCGCTGCTCGACGCCGAAGCGGTGCTGCTCGTCGACGACGACGAGCCCGAGGTCGGCGAACCCGACGCGGTCCTGGATCAGCGCGTGCGTGCCGACGACGATCCCGGCCCGGCCGGACTGCGCGTCGAGCAGCGCCTGGCGCTTGGCCTTCGCCCCCAGCGACCCGGTGAGCAGCGTGACGCTCGTGGCCCGCTCGTCGCCGCCCAGCTCGCCGGCCTGGGCGAGCGGGCCGAGCATCGCCCGCAGTGACCGTGCGTGCTGCGCGGCCAGCACCTCGGTGGGCGCGAGCATGGCCGCCTGCTGCCCGTTGTCGACGGCCTGCAGCATCGCCCGCAGCGCGATGATCGTCTTGCCCGCGCCGACGTCGCCCTGGACGAGCCGGTTCATGGGGTGGGCGCGCGCGAGGTCGGCCGCGACCTGCGCCCCGACCTCCTGCTGCCCCGCGGTGAGCGTGAACGGCAGCCGGGCGTCGAACGCGTCGAGCAGCCCGCCCGCCACCGGGGGGCACTCCGGCGCCGGCCGGGCGGCGGTGGCCTGGCGGCGCAGCGCGAGGGCGAGCTGGACGCCGAGCGCCTCGTCCCACACCAGGCGGTGCCGGGCGGCGTGGATGTCGGCCTCGGTCTCGGGCACGTGGATGCGGCGCAGCGCACGGCCCAGCTCGGGCAGCGACTCGCGCTCGCGGATCTTGGGGGGCAGCGGGTCGGTGACCTCGACCCGCCCGCCCGCGTCGAGCAGGTCGAGCACGATCCGCACGCACTTCGCGATCACCTGCGAGGCGATCTTGCCGGTGGCCGGGTAGACCGACAGGAACGGGCGCACCTCGTCGGTCTCGTCGATCGGCTCGAACTGCGGGTGGGTGAGCTGCAGCTTGCCGTTGAAGACCCCGACCTTGCCCGAGAACACCGCCCGCACGCCGGGGTGGATGAGGTGCTGCACCTTGTGGCCGTTGAAGAACGTGCAGTCGAGCTGGGCGCCCTTCTCGTCACGGATGACGACGGCGAGCAGCTTGCCCCGCCGCGCGCGCATGTCGCGCAGCGTCGACGAGGCCACCTGCGCGACGAGCGTGGCGTGCTCGCCGATCTCCAGGCCCGCGATGTCGGTGAGCTTGCCGCGGTCGACGTAGCGGCGCGGGTAGTGCCGCACCAGCTCGCCGACGGTGCGGATCTCCAGCTGCGCCGCCAGCAGGTCGGCGGACTTGCGCCCGAGCAGCGGTTCCAGCGCCGCGTCGAGGTCGACGTTCACTCCACCCCCAGGACGATCGGGTAGTCGGTCTGCCCGCCCCGGTGGACCACGACGTCGACCTCGGGGTGGGTGCGCCGCAGGTCGGTGGCCAGGCCCTCGCCCAGCGCGTCGTCGGCCCCCTCCCCGAGCAGCGCCGTGACGATCTCGCCCCCCGCGGTGAGCATGCGGTGAGCCAACCACAGGGCACCGACAGCCAGGTCCGGCGCGATCAGCACCACCTCGCCGTCGGAGAGCCCCAGCACCTCCCCCGGCTCGCAGCGCCCCACCCACGTCATCGCCTCGGTCTCGGCGACGACGAGCGCGGCCGTGCGGGTGAGCGCCGCCGCCTCGGCCATCGCGACGACGTCGTCGGCCGCGCGCCGCTCGGGATCGTGCACGGCGAGCGCGGAGAGCCCCTGCAGCACCGAGGCCGTGGGCAGGACCAGCACCTCCTGGCCGTCGCGCCGGGCCGCCGTCGCCGCGCGCTCGGCCGTGGCGAGCAGGTCGTTGTCGGCGGGCAGCAGGACGACGTGGCGGGCGCGGGTGGCGACGAGCGCCTCGTGCACGGCTCGGTGGTCGACGGCGTCCTCGCGGGCCAGGACGTCGGCCCCGGCCGAGCGGGCGAGCTCGCCGAGCTCCGCGCCGGCGGCGACGAGGAGCACCGCACGGGGGCGGTCGAAGCGGTCGGGCGCCGGGGCGAGCTGGTCGGCGAACCGGACGACGGTGATCCGGTGCGGGCGGCCCGCGACGACGCCGGCCTCGACCGCCGCGCCGACGTCGGTGCAGTGCACGTGGACGTTCCAGGTGCCCGTGCCGTCGCCGACGACGGCGACCGAGTCGCCCAGCTCGTCGAGCTCGGCGCGCAGGACGGCGACGGCCTCGCCGGAGGCCTGGAGCAGGTACATGACCTCGTAGTCGAAGGCCGGGGAGCCCGACTCGCGGGCGGCGACGAGCGCGTCGCGGCCGCGGGCGGGGCCGCGCCCGGGCGAGGGCTCCGGGAACGCCGACCCGGCCCGCCCGCTGACCAGCGCGGCCAGGGCGTCGAGGACGAGGTAGAGGCCGAGCCCGCCGGCGTCGACGACCCCGGCGCGGGCCAGCTCGGGCAGCTGCCCGGTGGTCTCGCACAGGGCGTCGCGGGCGGCGTCGGCGGCCGCGACGGCCACCGCGTCGAGCCGGTCGGAGCCCACCGCCACCGACGCCACGGCCGCCGCCGACAGCACCGAGAGCACCGTGCCCTCGCGCGGGCGCGTCACGGCGGCGGTGGCGAGCCGGTGCGCGCGGCCCAGGCCGTCGGCCAGGACCTTCCCGCCCGCGGACGGGCCCGCCTTCGCCGCGACGGCGTCGGAGACCCCGCGCAGGACCTGCGAGAGGATCACGCCGGAGTTGCCGCGCGCCCCGATCAGCGCACCGCGCGCCAGCGCCGCGGCCACCTGCCCCTCGCCGCGGCCCACGGCGTCGAGCGCGGCGCGCATGGTCAGCAGCAGGTTCGTGCCGGTGTCACCGTCGGGCACGGGGAAGACGTTGATGCGGTCGATCTCGGCGCGGTGGCGCTCCAGCGACCCGATCGCGGCCTTCGCCCAGCCGGTGAGCACGGCGGCGTCGAGGATCGGGGGCACGTCACGAGCGTAGTGACCCGGGGGGTGTGGAGCCGCCGCGGACGTCGCAGGTACTCTTGGGCTTCACGTCCGGGGAATCCCGGCGTACCCCCAGATTCGAGGAGTTCGACGTGGCTGCCGTCTGCGACGTCTGTAGCAAGGGTCCGGGCTTCGGCATGTCCGTCTCGCACTCGCACCGCCGCACCAACCGCCGCTGGAACCCGAACATCCAGACCGTTCGGGCCCGTCTCACCGCCGGTGGCAACCGCACCCGCCTCAACGTGTGCACCTCCTGCCTCAAGGCGGGGAAGGTCGCGCGCGCCTGACGCGGCTCTGCTGAACGGCTGACGGCGCTCCGCTGAGGCGGGGCGCCGTTTCGTCGTGCCCGTCGTCTTGGGCTGCCGGACGTTGCAGTCGGGGTGGGGCGGGGCGGTGCTGGGCGAGTCCGGACGGGCAGCTCGGGCTAGGGCAGCTTCCAGTCGACGGGGTCGCCGCCGATCTCCTCCAGCAGGTCGTTGACCCGGCTGAACGGTTTCGACCCGAAGAACCCGCGGTCGGCCGACATCGGTGACGGGTGCGCCGACTCCACCAGCGGCACGTCCACCAGCAGCGGTGCGAGGTTGCGGGCGTCGCGGCCCCACAGGATCGCCACCAGCGGCTCGCCGTCGCGGTCGACCAGCGCGCGGATCGCCTGCTCGGTGACCTTCTCCCACCCCTTGTCGCGGTGGCTGCCCGGGTTGCCCGGCTCGACGGTCAGCACCCGGTTCAGCAGCAGCACCCCCTGCGCGGCCCACGGCGTCAGGTCGCCGGTGGAGGGCCTCGGATGGCCGAGGTCGTCGCTGTACTCACGGAAGATGTTGGCCAGCGACCGCGGCACCGGCGTCGTCTCCGGCGCCACCGAGAACGACAGCCCGATCGCGTGCCCGGGCGTCGGGTAGGGGTCCTGCCCGACGATCAGCACACGCACGTCGTCGAAGGGCTGGGTGAAGGCGCGCAGCACGTTCGCCCCGGCCGGCAGGTAGCGGCGGCCGGAGGCGAGCTCGGCGCGCAGGAACTCCCCCATGTCGGCGATCACCGGCGCCACGGGCTCCAGCGCCCGCGCCCACCCGGCCTCGACGACCTCGCTCAGCGGCTTCGCCACCTCAGCCCTCCAACCGGCGCAGCTCGGCGCGGAACCGCTTGCCGCGCTGGACGTAGGACGTGACCGCGTACTCGGTGACGTCGGACGGCACCTCGTAGCCCTCGCGCACGCGCGCCGGGATGCCCAGCGCCATCGTGCGCGGCGGGATCTCCGCGTTCGGCGAGACCACCGCGCCCGCGGCGACGACCGCCCCGGCCCCGACCGTCGACCCGTTGAGCACCACGGAGCCCGACGAGATGAGCGCGCGGTCGCCGATGGTGGCCGCTTCGATGTGCACGTTGTGCCCGACGGTCACCTCGTCGCCGATGATCGTCGGCCGGACGACGGTGGTGTGGATGATCGTGCCGTCCTGGATGCTCGTGCGGGCGCCGACGACGATGTGGCCGTCGTCGCCGCGGAGCACCGCGGTGGGCCACACCGTCGACTCCGCCCCGATCGTGACGTCACCGATCACCACCGCGTCGGGATGCACGTAGGCGTCGGGGTGGATGCGGGGCTCGACGTCGCCGAGGGCGTAGAGGGGCACCCCGACACCCTAGGACCCGGACGCCGGACCGGGTGTGCGGCGGGGGCTCGTGTCCGCCTCACCACCGGCCGACGGGCAGGAGTGCGCCCCCACGGCCCTTCCGACGACCGGCACGTCACCTTCTCGGCGATCACCGTCGCATGATCGCCGGGAGTGCACCGCCAGGGTCCCTCCGCCGACCGCCGCGTCACACTCCCGACAATCACTGGTGCGCGGGGCCGACAGCCGGTGGTGGAGCGGACCGGCCGGCGATGGCCCGCTGCCGCGAGGCCCGCGGGTGGTGCCGAGACGCGGAGCAGCGGGGTGGGGTGGCGGCTGCAGCGGTCGGCCGCTGTGGCACCACCGGCACCGCACCGGCGCACGAGACCGCTGCGCGGCGGCTCACCGCCGACCCGACGGGCAGGAGTGCGCCCTCACGGCCCTCCCGACGACCGCCACGTCACCTTCTCGCCGATCACCGCGTCATGATCGCCGAGAGTGCACCACCAGGGTCCCCCCGACGACCGCCACGCCACACTCCTGACGATCACCACCGGCTCGCCGGCCCGCGCACCGGTTCCACCACCGACACACCGGCTGCAGCTGGTGCGCCGGGCGCAGGACCGGTGTGCGACGACTCCCCCGCGGACCGACGGACAGGAGTGCGCCCCCACAGCCCTCCCGACGACCGCCACGTCACACTTCCGACGATCACCGCCGCATGATCGCCGAGAGTGCACCACCAGCGCCCTCCCGACGACCCCCACGTCACACTCCCGACGATCACCGCACAGCGCGCGCGTCGGCCCGCACGTCGGCCCGCACCTCGGCCCGCACCTCGGCCCGCACCTCGGCGAGCCCTACTCCCCCGCCCGCTCCGGCCCCTCCAACGGCATGCGCCCGGCCAGCTCGTCGACCACCAGGATCTTGCGGTGCACCGACCCGCTCCGGTACGCCGAGCGGCCGATCAGCTGGGAGATCACCGGCGCAGTGATCACCTGGAACACACCCACGAGCAGGAGCGTGACCGCACTGTCGAGCGGCACCCGCAGGGCCGCGCCGGCCAGGATGAGCAGGAGGCCGAGCGTCTGGGGCTTGGTGGCGGCCTGCATCCGCGACAGCAGGCTGGGCAGGCGGACGAGCCCGAGCGCCCCGAGCAGGCACTGAGCCGCGCCGGCCAGCAGCAGCGCGGCCGAGAGGACGTCGACGGCGCTCACCGGTGCCGCTCCCGGCGCTCGGCCAGGCGGGCGGCGGTGGCCGACCCGACGAACGCCAGCAGGGCGAACGCCACCAGCAGCGGGATGTTGGAGCCGTCCTCGAAGTACGCGACGTAGACGGCGGTGGCGGCGACGATCAGCAGGATGAACACGTCGAGCGCGGCGACGCGGTCGAGCGCGTGCGGCCCCTGGAACAGCCGCACCAGCGTGAGCACGCCGGCGAGGCACAGCATCGCGAGGACGATCGCGTAGACGACGATCATCGAAGGGTCCTCTCCAGATCGTGGGCGGCGGCGCGCTCGGCGGGCGACCCGAACGCGTCCAGGACCCGACGCTGCACCTCCAGCGCCTCGTGGCGGGCCCGTTCGACGGCCTCGTGCTCGCGGGGCCCGACGACGTAGATGAACCAGCGGCCCCCCCGCAGGTCGATCTGCAGGACCAGCGTGCCCGGCGTGATCGTGTACGCACCGGCGATGAGCGCGACGACCCGGTCGGACGTGCTCAGCAGCGGCAGGTCGAGGATCGCGCCGCGCGAGCGCGGGCCGTACCGCAGCGTCTCCCGGCTCACCTGCAGCGACGACACGACCATGTCGCGCGCGAGGAAGGCGACGAGCGAGAGCAGCGGCAGCGGCCGGAGCGGCAGCCGCTCGACGGGGCCGGGCGGCCAGATCGCGGTGACCAACCACCCCACGAACACCCCGCCGACGACGGTGAGCAGCGTGAACGAGCCCCAGAGCAGCACCCACACGACGGTCAGCCACGCCACGCTCAGCGCGCGGATCATCGCAGCACCCCCGGCTCCGGGGCGCCCAGGACGGCCACCAGGTAGGGCTCCCGGTCGAGCAGGTCGACCCCCGCCCGGCCGGTGATCGCGGCGAGCGGGCCGGCGAACGCCGCGATGGCCAGGCTGACGACCACGAGCCCGGCCGTGGCGGCGAACATCGGCACCGGCGTGCGGGCGGTGCCGACGACCATCTCGTCGTCGGGGTCGTCGTCGGGCAGCGCGGCGCGCGGCTCGCCCCAGAACACGCGCACCCAGACCCGGGCCAGCGCGTAGAGGGTGAGCAGACTCGCCACGACCACGACCCCCGCGACGACGGTGGGCCAGAGGCCGGCCGCCGCGCCGGCCTGCAGCAGCGCCAGCTTGGCGACGAAACCGGCCGTCGGCGGCACCCCGGCCAGCGTGAGCGCCGGGATCGCGTAGAGCACGGCGAGCCACGGCGAGGTGCGCAGCAGCCCGCCCATCTCGTCGAGCTGCACGGTGCCGGTGCGGCGCGTGATGAGGCCGCTGACCAGGAACAGCGTGGCCAGGACCGTGATGTGGTGCGCCGCGTAGAGCGCGGCGCCCGACACGCCCGCCGCGTCGAAGACCGCGAGCCCGAAGAGCATGAAGCCGATGTGGCTGACGAGCAGGAACGACAGCAGGCGGTTGAGGTCGTTCTGCGCCAGTGCGCCCAGCGCGCCGACGAGCATGGTGGCGGTGGCCAGCACCAGCAGCAGCGCCCAGGGCTCCTCCCGCGGGAAGAGCAGCGTCTGCGTGCGCAGCATCGCGTAGAAGCCGACCTTGGTGAGCAGCCCGGCGAACAGCGCCGCGACGGGGCCGGGCGCGTTGGGGTAGCTGTCGGGGAGCCAGAAGTGCAGCGGCACCATCGCGGCCTTGATCCCGAACACCAGCAGCAGCATCAGCCCGAGCACGGTGACCGGACCCGGCGGCAGCAGCGCCACCCGGCCCGCGAGGTCGGCCAGGTTGACGGTGCCGGTGGCGGCGTAGACGAACGCGATCGCGGTGAGGAACAGCAGGGAGGACAGCAGGCTGACCGTCACGTACGTCATCCCGGCGCGGATCTTCCGCGCGCTCGTGCGCCGCGTGATCAGCACGTAGGACGCCGTCAGCATGATCTCGAAGGCGACGAACAGGGTGAACAGGTCGCCGGTGAGGTAGGCGAGCGAGACGCCGGCCGAGAGCATCAGGTACATCGGGTGGAACGTGGTGCTGGCCGTGCCGCGGCCGTAGTCGGCGATGCGCTGGTCGATCGCGTAGACCAGCACCGCCAGCGTGACGAGCGTGGAGACGAGCAGCAGCAGCGCCGAGAGGCGGTCGGCCACCAGCGCGATCCCGACGGGCGCTGCCCACCCGCCCAGCGCCGCGACGACGGGCCCGCCCTCGTCGGCGACGACGAGCAGCACGGCCGCGACCACCGAGACCGCCGCGAGCACGACGATGCCGATCACCCGCTGCAGCGTGGGCGACCGCGACCCGACGAGCGTGCCGGCGGCGCCGAGCAGCGGCAGCAGCACCGGCAGGGCGAGCAGCCAGGCGAAGGGCGTCACCGGGCCCTCGCCTCGACCTCGTCGTCGGCCTCGTCGTCCTCGACCTCGCGCACGAGCTGCTCGTGGTCGTGGTCCTCGTCGAGCGACGCCGACGGCATGGTCTGCGTCGCGATGCGGCGGTCCTCGACGTCGTCCTGCACCTCGTCGTGCCCGACCAGCACGAACGACCGGTAGCCGAGCGCCAGCAGGAAGGTGGTGAGCGCGAACGTGATGACGACGGCGGTGAGCGCGAGCGCCTGCGGCAGCGGGTCGGTGATCAGCTCGGGCGGGACGGTGCCGACGATCGGCGGCCGCCCGGGCGGGCCGCCCGCGATCTGCAGCAGCAGGTTGGTGCCGTGCCCGAGCACGACGACGCCGAGCAGCACGCGCATCAGCGAGCGCTGCAGCAGGAGGTAGAAGCCGGTGGAGAAGAGCACGGCGACCGTGAGCGCCATGACGACGTTGATCGTGTTCATCCGACGACCTCCCCCGCGTCGTGCATGTCGCGGTCGATGCCCGACCCGAGCGAGCGCAGCAGGTCGAGGACGACCCCGACGATCAGCACGTAGACGCCGACGTCGAGCAGCAGGCTGGTCTGGGTGGAGACGCTCCCGATCAGCGGCAGCTCGACCTGCACCTTCGCACTGGTGAGGACCTGGACGCCGAGGAACAGCGGCACGAGCGCGGTGCACACGGCGATCGCCAGGCCGGTGCCGATGATCGCGGGCGGGCGCACCGAGAACACCGCGCCCAGCCCGACGCCGCCGCCCGCGGTGTAGCGCAGGACGAACGCCAGCCCGGCGACGAGGCCCCCGGAGAAGCCGCCGCCGGGCGAGTAGTGCCCGACGAGCAGCAGGTAGATCGAGAAGACCAGCATCGTGGGGAACAGCGTGCGGGTGGCGACCTCCAGCAGCAGCGTGCGGTCGTGGCCGTCCCGGACGGTGCCGGACAGCATCCAGCCTTCTGTCGGACGGTCCCACTCGTCGAACGGGCGCTCGTCGTTCACCCCAGCACATCCTTCTCGTGTCCGGGCGAGCCCTGGCCGCTGCTGTGCCTGCGGTCGTAGCGGGTGGCCAGCACGAGGCTCGCCACCCCCGCCGCGGCCACGAACAGCACGCCGATCTCGCCGATGGTGTCGAGCGCGCGGAAGTCGACCAGGATCGCGGCGATGACGTTGTCGGCGCCCGCGCCGTCGGGGGCCAGCGCGATGAAGTCGTCGCTGGCGGACGCCGGCCCGACCCGCGCGCCGGACAGCACGACCGCCACCCCGGCGACGACCGTACCGCCCACCGCCGCGAGGGCGGCCTTCGCGATCTGCGCCCGGCGCTGCGTGGGCCGGGCGGTGAAGTGCGCGGGCAGCCGGCGCAGCACGAACACGAACGCCACCAGGGACAGCGTCTCGACGAGGAACTGCGCGAGCGCGAGGTCCGGCGCCCCGTCGACGACGAACAGCCCGCCCACGCCGTAGCCGATGACGCCGACCAGCAGCACCGCGGTGAAACGCCGCCGCGACCGCAGGACCGCCAGCGCCGCCACCACCACCGCGACGGCCAGCGGCACCTGCGCGACCTCGTGGTAGACCGGCTGCGCAGGCCAGGTGCCCGTCAGCAGCGTGACCGGGCCGATCAGCGCGACGACGACGGCGAGGATCGTGGCGAGGTAGGCGGGGAGCGACCCGACCTGCGAGCGCCCGGTGACTACGACGGCGACGCGCTCCAGCCCGGCGACGGTGTTCTCGTAGCCGGCCTGGGCGTCGAACGGGGTGCGCTGCGAGAGGCGCTTGACCTGCCTGCGCAGGCGGTGCACCGCGAGACCGCCGCCGATCGCGATCGCCGAGAACAGCAGCGGCAGGCCCACTCCGTGCCACAGCGCGAGGTGGTACTCCGCGGCCTCCGCGTCGGCCGGGACGTACTGCCCGGCGTAGGCGCCGGCCAGCGCGTCGCCGACGGGGAAGGCCAGGCCCATCGCGAGCCCACCCAGTGCGCAGAGCCAGATCGGGACGGTGAGCAGCGCGTCGAGCGGGTGCACCTCCGTGGCCTCGCGGCCGCGCTTGCGCCCGAACGCCCCCCAGACGAACCGCGCGCTGTAGGCGGCCGTCAGCACCGAGCCGAGCAGCAGGCCCAGCGCGATGGTCCAGCCCCGCACGCCGCCCTCGTGCAGGAACGCCTCGAACGCGGCCTCCTTGCCGATGAACCCGAGCATCGGCGGCAGCCCCGCCATCGACGCCGCGGCGAGGACGGCGGCGGCCGTGAGCCCGGGCAGGGCGTGGCGCAGGCCGCAGAGCTGTCGCAGGTCGCGGGTGCCGGTGGCGTGGTCGATCGCCCCGACGATCATGAACAGCGGGGCCTTGAACAGGCCGTGCGCCAGCAGCATCGCGACGCCCGCGAGCGCGGCGATCCGCCCGCCCGCGCCGAAGAGCACCATGAGGAACCCGAGCTGGCTGACGGTGCCGAACGCGAGCACGCGCTTGAGGTCGGTCTCGGCGAGCGCGCGCCAGCCGCCGACCACCATCGTGCCGACCCCGACGACCGCGATCGGCACCCACCAGACCGCGAGGTCGGAGAAGCCCGGCGCGAGGCGTCCCACGAGGTACACGCCCGCCTTGACCATCGATGCGGCGTGCAGGTACGCGCTGACCGGCGTGGGCGCGACCATCGCGGCGGGCAGCCAGGGGTGGAAGGGCAGCTGCGCCGACTTCGTGAACGCCCCGACCAGGATGAGCAGCAGCGCGGCCGGGACCATCCCGCCCCGCGGCGGGTCGGCCAGGATCTCCGAGATCCGGTAGGTGCCCGCGGCCTCGCCGAGCAGCACGAACCCGAGCAGCATCGACAGCCCGCCGAACACCGTGACCAGCAGCGCCTGCACTGCGGCCCGTCGACCCTCGCGCTTGTCGCCGCGCTGGCCGACGAGCAGGTAGGACGTGATGGAGGTGAGCTCCCAGAACACGTAGAGCGTGAGCAGGTCGTCGGCCAGCACCAGCCCGAGCATCACGCCGGCGAAGGTCAGCAGCAGCGCAGCGGAGCGGGTGGCCTCCTCCGAGGTCGGCCCGAAGTAGCCCGCGCTGTAGACCAGGATCAGCGCGCCCAGCCCGGAGACCAGCACGATCATGGCCAGCGACAGCGCGTCGAGCCGGAACGCGAGCTCCAGCCCCAGCGTCGGGGCCCACGCCACCGACTCCGAGACGCCCGGGCCGAGCGCGGCTCCGGCGTGCGCCAGCGCCCACACGAGCGTGACGGCGGGCAGCACGGCGGCCACCAGGAACGCGGTGCGGTGCCCCCGTGCCGCCACGAGCGGCAGGGCCAGCGCCACCACGAGGTGGGCGACGACCAGTGCGAGCACGCCTCTCCTCCGGGTCGGGCACGGTGCAACGGCCGGCCTGGGGATGCCGACGAGTGATCGCGATGTGCCGCCCACCCTACCGGCGGCACCGGACATCCCGGGCGCCGAACTCGGTCGTGAGCCGACTCACGCGCAGCACTGGAACGATTCAGACGACCCGTGCGCTGAACAGGGCGTGACCGAGAACAACACCACCACCAGCCGCGTCCGCCGACTCCTGCAGCGCCTCGACTCCTGGACCCTGACCGTGCTCAACCCGCGCCTGCCGGCCGACACCCGCCGCTGAGGCGTGCCGACCGGCAGCGCGGCCGGTCACTCCGGCGGGGCCTCGGTGAGCGTCGGGCGCAGCCGCTGCCACGTCACGAAGACCGCCGCCACCACCAGCATCCCGACGCCGGTCCACAGGTTGAGGTTGATGCCACCGGCCTTCTGCAGGTCGGCCTCGCTGCCGCCGAACAGGCCGAGCAGCGTGAGGAGCACGCCGTAGACCGCGAACAGCACCGCGATCACCGTGCGCAGGTCGAAGAGTGCACTGGCCGCACTGGGTGCGGTCGTCGCGTTCGGGTCCTCGTTCGTCATCGGGTTCCCCTCCCTCAGGGCACGAGCAGGTAGAGGGCCGCGGTCAGCACGAGCACGATGCCGCCGAGCAGGGCCGGCGAGCGGTACCACCCGGCGTCCTCGCCGGTCGTGGTGTGGCTGCGGTCCGCCTTGGGCGTCAGCTGCCACACCAGCCCGACCAGCTCGGCGTCGGGCTTCGGGCTGGTCACCATCGTGACGGCGACGCCCACCGCGATGCCGACGACGAACGCGGCGCTGGCCCCCACGAAGCTGCCCGCCTGCGACGACAGCGCGAGCACGCCCGTGCGGACGAGCACGTCGACGGCGACCGCGGCGATCGTGCCCGAGACCAGGCCCGTCCAGCCCGCCGTCCCGCTCATCCGCTTCCAGAACAGGCCGAGGATGAAGATCGCGAACAGCGGGGCGTTGAAGAAGCTGAACAGCGCCTGGATGTAGTCCATCAGGTTCTCGTAGCTGCCGGCGAGGAACGCCGTGCCGATCGCCAGGATGCAGCCGATCACCGTGACTGCCCGTCCGACCTGCAGGTAGTAGCGGTCGTCGCGGCCGGGGCGCAGCCAGTCCTGCCAGATGTCGTAGGTGAACACCGTGTTGAGCGAGCTGACGTTGGCCGCCATGCCCGCCATGAACGCCGCGAGCAGACCGGCCAGTGCGACGCCGAGCACGCCGTTCGGGAGCACCTCGCCCATCAGCAGCGACAGCGTGTTGTTGTACGTGACGCCCTCGGCCCCCGAGCCCGCCTTGAGTTCGGTGATCTGCGGGACGAGCACCGCGGCGATGATGCCCGGCACCACGATGACGGCCGGGATGAGCGCCTTCGGGAACGCCGCGATGATCGGCGTGCGCCGCGCCGCCGACATCGACTTCGCCGACAGGCAGCGCTGCACCTCGGCGAAGTTCGTCGTCCAGTAGCCGAACGACAGCACGAAGCCCAGGCCGAACACGATCCCGATCACCGACAGGACCGGGTTCTCGATCTCGGTGAGTTCCGTGCCCGGCCACGCCGAGAGCTGCTCGGAGCCGCCCGGGCCGGCCGTGACGCGCTCGACGAGCCCGTTCCAGCCCCCGACGCGCGCGAGCCCGGCGACCGTCAGCGGGATCAGCAGCGCGAGGATCACGAAGAACTGCAGGACCTCGTTGTAGATCGCCGCCGACAGGCCGCCGAGGAAGGTGTAGCTGAGCACGACGAGCGCGGCCACCGGGATCGCGACGGCCAGCGACCACCCCAGCAGCGCCTCGAGCACCAGGCCCAGCGCGAACAGGTTGACGCCCGCGATCAGCACCTGCGCCAGCGCGAACGTCACGGCGTTGACGCGCTGCGTGGTGGTGTTGAACCGCATCCGCAGGAACTCCGGGACGCTGCGCGCCTTGCTGCCGTAGTAGAAGGGCATCATCACGATGCCCAGGAAGACCATCGCCGGGACGGCCCCGATCCAGTAGTAGTGCACGGTCGCCATGCCGTACTGGGCACCGTTGGCCGTGAACCCGATCAGCTCGATCGCGCCCAGGTTGGCCGCGATGAACGCCAGGCCGGTGACCCACGCCGGTAGCGACCGGCCGGACAGCAGGAAGTCGAGGCTGGAGTTGACCGACCGCCGTGCGGCGACCCCGATCCCCAGCGCGAGCAGGAAGTAGAACGCCACGAACACGTAGTCGACGAACGTGGTGTCCAGCCGCAGATCGGCCTGCGCAGAGATCATGTGTTCCCCCGGGGCGTCGGTGCCGTGCGGGGATGATCGCCCGGCGGCCGTCCCCGCGCCAGGGCTGATACCCGATCGTCGCCGGGACCCGGGCGAACCGGACGACTCGCCGGGTGCGGCCGCGACCGGTCAGCCGACGCGGGCGTGCAGGGGCTTGGCGAAGCAGCGGCTGTCGGGCTCGTGGCGGTAGATGCCGAAGTTGGGCATCGGCTCGTAGCCCTCGCCCGCGTACAGGGCGAGGGCCTCGGGCTGCTTCGTGCCGGTCTCCAGGACCGTGCGGACGCGCCCGGCCGCCGCGGCGGCGCGCTCCAGCTCGGCCAGGACCGCGCGGGCGTACCCGCGACCGCGGTGGGCGGGCGAGACGTACATCCGCTTGATCTCGGCGTCGCCGTCGCGCAACTCCGGGTCGGCCCCGGAGTCCTGGGCCCGCCAGCCCCCGCTCGCGACGGCGACCCCGTCGACGTAGCCGACCAGGAAGAACCCACGCGGGGCGG
Organism: Pseudonocardia oceani; assembly: GCF_019263585.2. Taxonomy (GTDB): domain Bacteria; phylum Actinomycetota; class Actinomycetes; order Mycobacteriales; family Pseudonocardiaceae; genus Pseudonocardia; species Pseudonocardia oceani. The sequence continues at coordinate 4,478,112 of NZ_JADQDF010000001.1, read as the reverse complement.
CGAACTCGGCGGCGTCGACGGGCGTGGTGTCCTCGTCGCCGTAGCGCTCGCGGTAGAAGGCCTGGACCTCGGCGATCAGGCGCAGGGAGTCGGGGTGGTCGAAGGGCGTGGGGCGCAGCTGGAGCACCCCACGACCCTAGGACTCAGGCCCCGGCCTTCGCCTTCTGCCGCCACGAGGTGAGCGCGCGCTCGGTGTAGCCGCCCGGCTCGGAGCGCCCGGAGAAGACCAGGTCGAGCGCGGCCTGGAACGACGGGCTGGCGTCGAGGTCGGCCGCCATCGGCGCGTAGCCCGGCTCGCCCTCGTTCTGCTCGTCGACCAGCGCGGCCATGCGGGCGAAGGTCTCGCGCACCGTCGCCTCGTCGACGATCCCGTGGTGGAGCCAGTTGGCGATGAGCTGGCTGGAGATGCGCAGCGTGGCGCGGTCCTCCATCAGCCCGACGCCCTCCAGGTCGGGCACGGTCGAGCAGCCGATGCCCAGCCCGACCCAGCGGACGACGTAGCCCAGGATCGACTGCGCGTTCGTCTCCAGCTCGTGCTTCCTCTCCTCGTCCGACAGCTCCGCGGCCAGCACCGGCACCTCGAGCAGCAGCGCGCGGTCGGTCGTGCGCCCGGCCAGCTCCTCCTGGCGCGCGTGCACGTCGGTGCGCAGGTAGTGCAGCGCGTGCAGGGTGGCGGCGGTCGGCGACGGCACCCAGGCGCAGGTCGCCCCGGCCTCGGGCTGCGCGCCCTTCTGCTGCAGCATCGCGGCCATCGCGGCGGGCTTGGCCCACATGCCCTTGCCCACCTGCGCCTGCCCGGCGAAGCCCGCGGCCAGCGCCACGTCGACGTTGCGGTCCTCGTAGCCGGTGAGCCACGGCGTCGACCTCATGTCGTCCTTGCGCACGACGGGGCCGGCCTCGAAGTCGGTGTGGATCTCGTCGCCGGTGCGGTCGAGGAAGCCGGTGTTGACGAAGATGACGCGGTCCTGGGCGGCCTCGATGCAGGCGGCGAGGTTGAGCGAGGTGCGCTTCTCCTCGTCCATGATCCCGATCTTGACGGTGCGCGGCTCCAGGCCCAGCGCCTCCTCGACGGCCGCGAACAGCTCGACGGTGAGCGCCACCTCCTCGGGCCCGTGCTGCTTGGGCTTGACGATGTAGACGCTGCCCGCGCGCGAGTTGGAGAAGCGGCCGAGCCCGCGCAGGTCGTGCAGGGCGGCGGTGACGGAGACGAGCGCGTCGAGCACGCCCTCGGCGACCTCGTGCTCACCTGCGTGCACCGCGTTGGTGGTCATGTGGTGGCCGCAGTTGCGCACCAGCATCAGCGAGCGGCCCGGGAGGACCAGCTCGGAGCCGTCGGGGGCGGTGTAGGTGCGGTCCCCGTGGACGCGGCGCTCGACGGTCTCCCCGCCCTTCTCGAAGCTGGTGACCAGCTCACCGGTCATCAGCCCGAGCCAGGTGCGGTACGCCTCGGTCTTGTCCTCGCCGTCGACGGTGGCGACCGAGTCCTCCAGGTCGACGATCGTGGTGACCGCCGACTCCAGCACGACGTCGGCGACCCCGGCGTGGTGCCGGCGCCCGACCTGGTGCTCCGGGTCGATCCGCAGCTCGGCGTGCAGGCCGTTGCGGCGCAGCAGGACCGTGCCCTCACCGGACCCGGCGAGCTGCGCGGGGTCGGCGAGCGCGGGCGAGAGCGCGCCGTCGGTGACGACGTACTCCGTGACGTCGGCGTGGCTGCCCGAGGCCAGCGGGAACAGCTCGTCGAGCAGCTCGTCGGCCGCGGCGATGACCTGCGCGCCGCGCTGCTCGTCGTAGCCCTTCGCGAGCTCGTGGTCCAGCGGCAGCGCGTCGGTGCCGTACAGCGCGTCGTAGAGCGAGCCCCAGCGCGCGTTGGCGGCGTTGAGCGCGTAGCGCGGCACGGTGGCGGGCACGACGAGCTGCGGGCCGGGGACGTCGGCGATCTCGGCGTCGACGCCGCTCACCCGCACCGACGGCTTCGCCTCGGGCAGCAGGTAGCCGATCCCGGTGAGAAACTCCGCGTAGGCCGCGGCGTCGCCCGCCCCGTGCTCGCGGTGCCAGTCGTCGATCTGCGACTGGAGCTCGTCGCGCCGGGCGAGCAGCGTCGCGATCCGGGGCGCGAAGTGCTCCTGGAGCTCGGCGAGGACGCTCCAGAAGCGCTCCGGGGAGAGGTCCAGCCCGGGCAGCAGCTCCTCGGCGACGAACGAGCGCAGGGTCGGGTCGATCCGCAGGTCCATGGCCGCTTTTCTACCATACGGATCATGTTTTCCGCATTGCGGAATCAGGCGACGACTCCGGCGCCGTCCAGCAGCCGTCGCAGCTCGGTCAGGGTGCGCGCGCGGGTCGGCCCGAGGCTGCCCACGGCCATGCCCAGGTCGCGCGCGATCTCGACGTAGGGGCGGCGGTCGTCGAGGAACAGGGCCGCCACCAGCGCGCGCCGCCGGGCCGGCAGGGCGTCGAGCGCGGTGCGCAGGGCCGCGCACGTGTCGGCGTCGACGACGACGTCCTCGGGCCCGGGCCGCGGGTCCGCCGCGGTCGCGAGCGGCTCGTCGGCCGGGATCGTGCGCGAGCCGTGGCGCAGCAGCCGGATGCACTCGCGGCTCACGACCGTGGCCAGCCAGCCGGCCAGGTGCTCGGGGGTGTGGATGCGGTGCAGGTTCTCGGCCAGGCGCAGCCAGGTGGCCTGGGCGACGTCGAGCGCGTCGGCCTCCTGCAGCCGGAAGCCGCGGGTGCGCGAGCGCAGCAGCGGGGTGTAGCGGCGCACGAGCTCGTCCCAGGCGCCGGGGACGCCCGCGGCGGCGGCGCGCACCAGGTCGGTGGTGTCCTGCTCGGTGTCCTGCTCGATCGTGGTCGTCTGCATCACGGGGGCCCTTCCGGCGGTCCTGCTGGGGTCACCCGTGACGCTCGGCTCCGGGCGGTCCCGCGAGGAGGCCGTGGGTCCCGCCGCGACCGGGACGTCCGCCCGGCGCCGCGGGCTAGGCTCCCGCGCCATGGAGCCGGTCACGGTGCTCGTGGTCGACGACCACCCGCTGGTGCGCCGCGGGCTGAGCACCCTGCTCGGGCTCGAGGACTGGGTGGGGCGGGTCGTCGAGGCCGGATCGGTGCGCGAGGGCGCGCTGACCGGCGCGGCCGAGGGCGTCGACGTCGCCGTGGTCGACCTGGGGCTGCCCGACGGCAGCGGCGTCGACCTGGTCGCGCGCCTGCGCCGCTCCCCCGGCTGCCCCGTGCTGGTGCTGACCATGACCCGCGACGAGCAGGCCGTGCGCGCGTGCCTGGCCGCCGGCGCCACCGGCTACGTGCTCAAGGACAACCCGCCCGACGTGGTCGTGCGGGCCGCCCGCACCGTGCTCGACGGCGGGCTGGTACTCGGCCCGGAGGTCGCCCCGGCCGCGCTCGGGACGCAGCGCCCCGCCGCGCTGCCCGCCCCGCTCGACCGCCTCTCCCCCGGCGACCTCCGCCTGCTCACGCTGCTCGCGCAGGGCCGCACCAACGGCCAGCTCGCCCGCGAGCTCGGCGTCGCGGAGAAGACGGTGCGCAACCGGGTCGCGATCCTGCTCGGGGTGCTCGGCGTCGCCGACCGCGTGCAGGCCGCCCTGCTCGCCCGCGACCGCGGGCTGCTGCGCTGATCCGAACGGGTGCATGTCGCTTCCACTGGGACGACCGGGCTGTCACGCTGAGTTGGATGGAACCGCAAGTGGACCGTCGGGAGAGAAGCGAGGTTGCCGCCGTGACCGATCCGGTGCTGGCCATTTCCCCCGACGACGACCGGATGCACGTGGGCGCCGACGCGACGGTGATCTCCCACGTCACGGCGGAGGCCGCCCAGGGAGGCGACCAGATCGCCTGGCAGTACTTCGACGCCCGCGGTGTGGCGCTCGCCGTCGCCGATCACGGCGCCGGGGAGGTGATCGAGCCCGCCGACCCGAACGCGGCCCTGCCGCTCCGCCCGGTCCGGCAGATCCTCGTCTCCCGCATCGACCTGGTGCTCGCCCACGCCCAGCTGCGGTTGGACCTGAAGATCGCCGAGCGGATCGAGGGGCACGACCCGCCGAGGGACAAGGAATCGGTCCGGATGGTGCGGGTCCAGGGAGAGCTGCGCGACGTGCTGATCATGCTGGCGGCGCTGGACAAGGACCTGGACCCCTCTCCCCAAGGTCCGAATCCCGGCAGCTGGTGGCACAACTTCTGGGCTCACTGACCCGTGCCGACCGACCGGCTCGACCGCGTGCTGGAGCTGCCACCCCGCACGCTGCTGCTGATCGCCGGCATCCTGACCGCCGCGGGCGCCACCGGATTCCTCGTCGCCGAGCCGGCGCCCTCGCCCGGTGCAGCGATGACCGTGACCTCGGCCCTCGCGTTCACTCCGCTCGCCGTACTGGTGCTGCGCCGGTTGCCGGGCAACCCGATCGGCCTGCTGATGCTGCTGGTGGGCACCCTCGCCGCATGCGCAGCTGCCGCCGTGAGCTGGTCTGCCTTCCTCCCCGTGGCGTGGTTGAGCAAGTGGCTGTGGCTCCCGGCATGGGCCCTGATCCCGGTCATCCTGCTGCTCGCCCCTGACGGTGCACTGCCGTCGGCCCGGTGGCGGTCGCTCATGGTGGCGCTGGTGGCCGGAACCGCCGTACTCACGGTGTCCGCCGCCGCTGCCGCGGTGTTCGAGCCGCGCAGGCTGTTCACCGGCACGGAGGTCCTCGCGGGTCCGGACCGGGTCCTGATCTTGATCTCCCGCGGTGCGGCCGTGGCGCTGGGGCTCGCCACGATCGGTGTCCTGGTGTCGCTCGGGGCGCGGTGGGTGCGGGCCGACCGGCACGTGCGCGGCCAGCTGACGTGCCTGCTGCCGGCCGGGGTGCTGCTGCTCGCCGGAGTGGCGCTGGACGCCTCCGAGGTGCCCTTCGCCTGGGTACCCGCCGTACTGGCGTTCCCGCTCGGCCTCACCGTCGCGGTGCTGCGCTACCAGCTCCACGACCTCGATCTCTACATCCACCGCGGCGTCGTGTGGGCGGTGCTGACCGGGTTCGTCATCGCGGCCTACGTCGGGATCGCGACGGTCGCGGGGGCCACGGTGGCCCAGCCCGGGTCCCCGACGCAGTCGGCGATCGCCGCTGCGGTGGTCGTCGCGCTGCTCCAGCCCGCCCAGTGGGTGGCCCAGCGGGGGGTGCGGCGGCTGCTCTACGGCCGGCGCGACGAGCCCTACGCCGTGCTCACCGAGCTGGGCCGGCACCTGGGCGACGTCCGCGACCCGCTCGCGGTGCTGCCGCGGATCGCCGAGACGGTCGTCGACACGCTGCGGGTGCCCTACGCGGCCGTGCGGGTGATCGACGACGACGGCACCATCGGCACGGCCGCGGAGCGGGGCCGGTGGGCCGGTGAGCCCGAGGCGTTCCCGATGGTCGCGCACGGCGCGGTCGTCGGTGAGCTGCTCGTCGCGCCGCGCACGACCGGCACCCGGTTCTCCGCCGCCGACGCCCGGCTGCTGCGCGACCTGGCCGGGCAGGCCGCCCAGGCCGCCGACGCCTGCCGGAGCGCCATCGCGCTGGCCCGGGCCCGTGACCGCCTGGTCCTCGCCCGCGAGGAGGAACGCCGGAAGCTGCGCCGGGACCTGCACGACGGCGTGGCGTCCGCGCTGGTCGGCACCCGGATGCTCACCGAGGCGGTCCGGCGCACCGTGCCCGCCGACGGGCCCGCGCCCGGCCTGCTCGACGCGCTGGCCACGGACCTGGACAGCTGCACCGCCGAGGTACGCGAGCTGATCGACGGCCTGCGTCCCGCCGCGCTCGACGACGGCCTGGAGCCGGCGCTGAAGGACCTGGTCGCGCGGTTCCGCGGACACGGCCCCGAGATCGAGCTGCACGCGCACGCCGACCTCGCCGAGCTGCCCGCCGCGGTCGAGGTCGTGGCCTACCGGGTCGTCACCGAGGCGCTCACCAACGTCCTCAAGCATGCGCACGCGACCCGGGCCGACGTCGACGTGCGCCGCGACGACCGACACCTCGACGTCCGGATCACCGACGACGGCCAGGGCGTCGAACCCGCCCAGGAGCCCCGCGAGGACGGCGTCGGCCTGGGCTCGATCCGCAGCCGCACCGAGGAACTCGGCGGGCGCTACGAGCTGCTGTCCAGCCTGTCGGGCACCGTGGTGGCGGTGCTGCTGCCGGTGGGCTCGTAGATCCGGCGCGCACCCACCGCCGTCGCCAGCTGCCCGAGATCCGGCATGACCCCGATCAGGAACGTGGACGCGACCGGCACCTGCCTCGTGCCCGCCGTGTCGCGCAGCAGGGTGCGCATCGCCTTGGTGCGCAGCCGCGGCTGGTTCGCCGCCACGACCATCCCCTGCACCGCGGCGGCGACCCCGGCGATGATCGCGGCGGCCGCACTCGTCCCGCCGAACGGGCCGTGGGCACTGGCCGTGGTGCCGACGATGGGGGCCTCCACGCCGTCGCCCCAGGCGTAGCAGTCCACCCGCGCCCCGTAGTTGGACTGGGCGGCGCCGTTGTAGCCGTGGCCCGTCGTGCCGTCGATGGTCTCGACCTCCTGCCAGCACGCGCCCACGACGATCGCCCCGGAGTCCTCGGCCGGCACGTCCCGGGACAGCCGGCGCCCCGCGGCGCTCGTCCATTGCGAGATGTCCTCGGACCCGTTCCCCGCGGCCTCGACGACGACGATCCCCTTCGAGGCCGCGAGGCGGATGGCGTGGAAGGTGGCGTCGTCGGCCTCGGCGCACAGGTAGTCCATGTGCGGCAGGTGCACCTCGAGCAGCAGCACGTCACCGGCCTCGAGGTTCTTGCGGGCGATCAGGATCGCGTCGACGGTGCGCATGACCGTGCCCCCGTCGTAGTGGGAGCAGGTCCGGACCGTGGCGTTCGGCGCGATGCCGGTGCCCCCGACGCCGTTGGTCCGCCCGACGACGATCCCGAGCACGCTGGTGCCGTGGTCGCCCTCCGACGGGCTCTCGTCGAACCGGTTGCGGTGCACCAGCGGCTTCGTGCCGGCCAGGCCGTCCACGTCGGGGTGGGTGAACTGCCACCCCTGCTCGACGTCGATGACGGTGATGCCGTCGCCCTTCCCGCCGTGGTGGTCCCAGGCCGCCCAGACGTTGACCCCCTCCTCGGCCGGGCGCAACCAGCCCTGCCCGGACTGCACCGTCAACGCGCCGATCACCGCAGGGGCGCCCGGGCTCTCCGCGGCCGACTCGACGTAGGCGTTCACCACACCCCGCTCCGACGACGACCGGTCCCGTTCCCCGGCGAGCAGCTCCTCGACCAGCTGCTCCGCGGACTTCACCCCGTCCAGGCCCGCGACGTCGATGCGCCAGTACCGGGTGAGGCTCTCCAGCGGCGGGAAGTCGGGGTCGGCCGCCGCCTCCCGCTCGGCCTCCAGCAGCTCGTCACGCGTGACCGCGGTGACGACGCGGGCGACCCGCGGGACCTTGTTGCGGAGGAGGAACTCACGCAGCGGCCCGAGCAGATCCAGGTTGTTGTCGACGACGCGGTTCAGGTCGTCCTCCGCGCCGTCGGCGACCTTCTCGCCCAGCACGAGGACGACGGCGGGGGCCGGCTCATCGGGCCGGGGCGGCTTGTCCGGGGCCGGTTCGTCGGGGGTTCGGGGGGTGTCCATCTCGCCTCCAGCTCGCCGTCGCGGTCGTCCGGTGCCGACCGGAGTCGGGGACGTCCCGTCCTGATACGGCGTCGCCCGGCTCCGGCGGAACGCCACGACGCCGTCGCAGTCTCGTCCGGACCGTCGACGCGGGGAAGGGGCTGCGGTGACGCTCCTCGGCGCCGCGCGACGCCCGGTGTCCACCCCGGCCCGGACTCCGCCGGTCACCTCACCCGCGCTCCTGCGGCCGTGTCCGGCCCGCCACCGCCACGAACTCCGCCACCAGCGGGTGGGCGGCGCTGCGCAGCCAGGCCAGTGAGATCGGGACGCGCGGGGCGTCCGCGATCTCGCGGTAGCGGATGGCGGGGTGGCTGTAGAGCCTGCCCGTGGAGGCCGGGGTCAGGCCCACCCCGCGGCCCGCGGCGATCGCCTCCATCCACTCGTCGACGTTGCGCACCCGCACCATGATCTGCGGCCGGCGCCCCGCGTCCCACAGGTCCGGCGTCGTGGTGCCGGACACGACGTTGATCACCACCGGCCCGTCGGCCAGGTCGGCGAGGCGGACCACCTCGTGCGCGGTCAGCGGGTGGTCGGCGGGCAGCGCCGCCACCCGCGGCTCCTCGGCCAGCACCAGCGAGCTCAGGCGCGGGTCGTCCGGCACGCCGGGGAGGAAGCCCACATGGGTGCGCCCGTCGGCCAGGCCCGCGACGGCGTCGTCGTAGCGCCGGATGTCGACCACGACGTCGGGGTGCTCCTGCTCGAACGCCCGGACGATCGGCCCGGTGTACTCGGCCGTGGAGCCCCACGTGAAGCCGACGCGCAGCACCGGCAGCCGGTCCGACGCCGCCCGCACGGCCTCGTCCATCGCCGAGAGCACGCGGTGCGCGTGCGGCAGGAACCGGACGCCCGCCGCGGTGAGGCCCACCGACCGCCGGTCCCGCCGGACCAGCGCGCCGCCCACCATCCGCTCCAGCCCGGCGATCGTGCGGCTCAGGGCGGGCTGGGTCATCCGCAGCCGGACGGCCGCACGGGTGAAGCTGAGCTCCTCGGCCACCGCGACGAACGCGCGCAGGTGCCGCAGCTCGACCGCGTGCTCCTGCGTCATCTGGCACCCCTCACGGCATCTCTGTGATGCCCCACATGCATAACACCTGCCAGATCGGCATTTCCACCACCCCGAACCACGGACGTAACTTCCCCTCAACCCGCTGGTCGCTCCCCTCCGACCTGCGGCCCCGACGAAGGGAACGACCGACGATGGTCTCACTGCGCGGTGTGATCCCCGCCCACCTGCTGCCGTTCACCGCCGATCTCGAGATCGACGAGCCCCAGCTCCGGCGGCACGTGCGCGCCCTGCTCGACGTGGACGGCGTCACCGGGATCACCACCAACGCCCACGCCTCCGAGGTCGCGACCCTCACCGCCGACGAGCAGCGCCGCGTCCTCGACATCGTGCTCGACGAGGCGGCCGGCACCGTCCCGGTGATCTCCGGTGTCTACCAGGACGGGTCCGCCAAGGCCGCCCGGATCGCCGCGGACGCCGAGGCCGCCGGTGCCGACGCGCTGCTCGTCTTCCCCTCGGTCGTGTTCGACGGCGGGTCGCAGCTGCGGCCGGAGATGGCGTTCGCGCACTACGCGGCGATCGCCGACGCCACGAGCCTGCCGATGATCGCGTTCCTCTACCCCTCCACGTCCGGCCTGCGGCTGGGCACCGACGCGGTCGTGCGGATCTGCTCGGATATCGACAACGTCGTGGCGGTCAAGGAGTGGTCCAACGACATCGTCGCCTACGAGCGCAACCTGCGGGCCCTGCGCTCGCTGGCCAAGCCGGTCTCGGTGCTGTCGAGCTTCAGCCGCTCGCTGCTCGCCTCGCTCGTGCTCGGTGCCGACGGGGTGCTCTCGGGTCACGGCAGCCTCGTCGTCGACCTGCACGTCGAGCTGTGGCGCGCGGTCGAGAAGCAGGACCTCGCCGAGGCCCGGCGCATCTGGGAGCGCATCCGCCCGGTGGCGGAGGTCTGCTACGACGACCCGTTCCTCGACGGCCACAACCGCATGAAGGTGGCCCTGGCCGAGCTGGGACGGATCGACCAGGCGCACGTACGGCCGCCTCTGCAGCCCGTGGGTGCCTTCGAGCGCTCCCGCATCCGCTCCGTCGTCGAGCGTGCGGGGCTGCCCCGTGGCTGACCTCTTCGACCCCGTCGTCATCGGTGGGGTCACGCTGCGCAACCGGACCCTGCTCCCCTCGATGACCACCCGTCTCGCCGACGACGACGGCCACGTCACCGACGCGACCGTCGCCTACTACCGGGCGCGGGCGGAGGGCGGTGTCGGCCTGGTCACCGTCGAGATGGCGTCGCCGGAGATCGCGGGCAAGCACCGCTTCCACGAGCTGGGGATCCACCACGACCGGTTCCTCCCCGGCCTGCGCCGGCTCGTCGACGTGCTGCACCAGGCGGGCGCGAAGGCCTCGATCCAGCTCGGCCACGGCGGCAGCCGGGCGCGCAGCGTCGTCTCGGGGGTCCGGCCCGTGTCCGCGTCGGCCGTGCCGACCCCGGTGTTCGAGATCGAGCACGAGATCGCCGTGCCCGAGGCGATGACGGCGCAGCGGCTGGAGGAGGCGTTCGCCGCGTACGTGGCCGCCGCGCGCCGGGCCCGCGAGGCGGGCTTCGACGTCGTCGAACTGCACGGCGCGCACGGCTACCTGATCTCGCAGTTCCTCTCCCCCATGGAGAACACCCGGACCGACTCCTACGGCGGGTCGCTGGAGAACCGGGCCCGCTTCGGCCTGGAGATCCTGCGGCGCATCAAGGCCGAGGTCCCGGGCCTCCCGGTGATCTTCCGCATCGGGGTGGAGGACTTCTTCTCCGGTGGCCTCACCCTCGACGAGGGCATCCAGGTGGGGTGCTGGGCCGAGCGCGACGGGGCCGACGCGGTGAGCGTGACCGCGGGGCACTACCGCTCGCTGCCCGACGCGGCCCGGATGATTCCCCCGATGATGTACCCGGAGGCCACCTTCCTGGACTACGCGGCACGGATGAAGCAGTCCGTCTCCGTGCCCGTGATCGGGGTCGGGCGGCTCGGCGACCCGGAGGTCGCGGCGCGCGCGGTGGCCGAGGGCAGGCTCGACGTGGTCGCGCTGGGCCGCCCGCTCATCGCCGACCCGCAGTGGGTCGCCAAGGCGCAGGCGGGCGAGCCGGTGCGGCGCTGCCTGGCCTGCAACCACTGCGTCACGCACATGCGCTCGGGGGCGACGCTGTCCTGCGTGGTCAACCCGGCCACGGGACGCGAACTGGAGTACGCGGACGCCACCCCCGCCATCGGGCGCCGCATCGTGGTGCTCGGCGCGGGACCGGCCGGGCTGACCTACGCCGCCCAGGTGGCGCAGGGCAACGACGTCGTCGTCGTCGAGCGGGCCGACCGGCCCGGCGGGGCGTTCCGGCTCACCGGTCTCGCACCGCGGTTCAACGACGTGGTCGCGGCCGAGCCGACGTTCGCCGCGTACGTCGCCGAGCTGGAGCGCGACTGCGCCCGCCGGGGCGTCGCGTTCCACTACCGCACCGAGGCCACCGCCGCACTGCTCCGCGACGCCGACCTCGTCGTCGTCGCCACCGGGGCCCGCTACCGGTTCGGGCTCGGCGCGGTGGTCCCCCGGCTGCTGCACACCCGCGCCGCCCGCTCGCGCGCCGCCCACCGCCTGTTCGCCTCCGACCGGATGCGCGACTGGCTCTACCACCGGCTCCGCCGCGGAGCGGGCGCCGCCCTCGCGGCCCGGCTCCCGCTCGCAGCGCGCACGGAGGTGGTCGTGATCGGCGACGCCGCCCGGGCCGGCAAGGCCCGCGAGGCGATCACCAGCGCCTACGACGCCGCCCTGAAGAGCACCACCCGTCCCACCCCCGACACGACCCGACCCACGGAGGTCGCATCCCGATGACCGACATCACCGAGCGGCCCGCAGGCGGCGCACCCGCCGGCGCGGCCACACCACGCCAGACCCGCAAGGTCGCCTTCGCCAGCCTGGTCGGCACCACCGTGGAGTGGTACGACTTCTACATCTACGGCACCGCCGCGGCACTGGTGTTCCCCACGGTGTTCTTCCCGGACTTCTCCCCCGCCGCGGGCCTGCTCGCGTCGCTGTCCACCTACGCCGTCGGGTTCGCCGCGCGGCCGCTGGGCGGCATGGTCTTCGGTCACTACGGCGACCGGGTCGGCCGCAAGAAGATGCTGGTCATCTCGCTGCTGGCGATGGGGATCGCGACGCTGGCGATGGGGCTGGTGCCCGGGTTCGCGCAGATCGGGATCCTCGCGCCGATCCTCGTCGTGGGGCTGCGCTTCGTCCAGGGTGTCGCCGTCGGCGGCGAGTGGGGCGGCGCCGTCCTGATGGCCGTCGAGCACGCACCGCCGGGCAGGCGGGGCTTCTACGGCTCGTGGCCGCAGATCGGCAGCCCGCTGGGGCTGGTGCTCTCCACCGCCGCGTTCTCCGCCGTCGGCTTCCTGCCCGACGAGGACTTCATGGCGTGGGGCTGGCGCCTGCCGTTCCTGGCCAGCGCGCTGCTCATCATCGTCGGGCTCGTGGTGCGTCTGCGGGTCATGGAGTCGCCGGTGTTCGCGCAGATGGAGGCCGCGGGCAGCACCGCGCGCATGCCCGTCAAGGACGCGATCACCGGCCACACCCGCAGCGTGTTCGGCGCCGCAGGCGCATTCATCATCATCAACACCGTCTTCTACCTGGTGACCGTGCTCGGCCTGTCGTGGGCGACCACGCACGTGGGCATCCCCCGCGGCACGTTCCTCGGCGCCGTGCTGGTGGCCGCCGTGGTGATGTGCCTCACCGTGCCGGCGTTCGGCGCACTGTCCGACCGCCTCGGCCGCAAGCCGGTGTTCGGCGCGGGCGCGGTCCTCGTCGCGCTGTTCGCGTTCCCGCTGTTCTGGCTCATCGAGTCCGGCTCGACGCCGCTGCTGTTCCTCGGCATCATCGTGATCATGGGTATCGGCCACCCGCTGATGTACGGGCCGCAGGCCGCGCTGTACTCGGAGATGTTCCCGCCGGAGGTCCGCTACAGCGGCGCGTCGCTGGGCTACCAGATCGGCGGCATGCTCGGCGGGCTCGTCCCGCTGCTGGCCAGCGCCCTGCTCGTCGCCTACGACAACGCCGCATGGCCGATGTCCGCGCTGCTGGCCGTGATCGCCGTGATCAGCCTGGGCTCGCTGCTGAGCATCCGCGCCCGCTACGCCGACGAGGTCGCCTCGTGAGAGCCGTGCTCGCCGGCCGCACGGCCGCCGTCACCGGCGGGGGCCGCGGCATCGGTGCGGCCATCGCCGCGGCGCTGGCCGGGGCGGGCGCGACCGTCGCGGTCATCGACCAGGACGCGGAGGGGGCGAAGCGCACGGCGGACGGGCTCGGCGGCGTCGCCGTCGCCGCGGACCTGACCGACGCCGAGCAGGCCGAGCGCGCCGTGCAGGACGTGGTCGACGCCCTGGGCGCCCCGGACGTGTTCGTCAACAACGCGGGCATCCTGCGCGCGGGCGACCTCACCACCTCCCCGGTGGACGACTGGGACGCGCAGTTCGCCGTCAACACCCGCGCCGCCTACCTGTCGGTGCGGGCCGCGTCCCGGCACATGCGGGAGCGCGCCGCGGGCGGGTCGATCGTCGTGGTGACCTCCAACTGCGCCGACACCCCGCGCATGGACCTCGGCGCGTACTGCGCGTCGAAGGCCGCGACCGACATGATGGCCCGCTGCCTCGCCCTCGAGCTGGCCGGCGAGGGCATCCGCGTCAACACGCTGTGCCCCGGCTCGTGCGACACCGAGCTGCAGCGCGAGCAGTGGCGCCGCCTCGGCATCGGCCCGGAGCGGCAGATCGCCGGTGACCCCGCGAAGTTCCGCACCGGCATCCCGATGGGGCGCCTCACCACGCCGGAGGACGTCGCCGATCTCGCGGTGGTGCTGGCGTCTGACGCGACGCGCTTCGTCACCGGGCAGTCGTGGCACGTCGACGGCGGGCAGACGCTCTCATGACCGATCTCGACGGCCTCACCGCGCTCGTCACCGGCGGCGCGTCCGGGATCGGCCGGGCGACGGCCCTGCTGCTCGCCGAACGCGGCGCCACCGTGGCGGTGCTGGACCTCGACCCCTCGGGGGCACCGGACCCGCTGCTGCGGGTGCGCGCCGACGTGGCCGACGACGCCTCGGTGGCGTCGGCGGTCGCCGAGGCCCTCGACCGGCTCGGCGGCCTGGACGTGCTGGTCAACAACGCCGGTATCGGGGCCTCGGGCACCGTCGAGGCGGGCGGCCTGGACGAGTGGCGGCGCGTGCTGGAGGTCAACCTGCTCGGCACGGTGCGCATGACCCGGGCCGCGCTGCCCGCGCTGCGCGCCTCGTCCGCGGCCTCGATCGTCATGGTCGGGTCGATCGTGGCCACGGCTGGGCTGCCCGAGCGGGCGCTGTACTCCGCCAGCAAGGGGGCGGTGACGGCGCTCGCCCGCGCGATGGCCGCCGACCACGTCGGGGAGGGCATCCGGGTCAACTGCGTGCACCCGGGCACCGTCGACACGCCGTGGATCGGGCGGCTGCTGGACGCCGCCACCGATCCCGACGCGACCCTGACGGCGTTGCGGGCCCGCCAGCCCCTCGGCCGGCTCGTGTCGATGGACGAGGTGGCGCACGCCGTCGCCTACCTCGCGAGCCCGGCCGCGGCCTCGGTGACCGGCACGGAGCTGGCCGTCGACGGCGGCATGGCCGGGCTGCGGATGCCCCGGGCATGACCGCGGGCGCCCGCACCGACTTCGGCGCGGGCGCCCGTCCCGTCGTAGTCTCGTTCGGACCATCGACACGCAACGAAGGGGGCGACCCGTGACGCTTCACGGCGGGGTGCGGGAGGCGTTCGAGCGGGTGCTCGATCCGGCGGACGTGCTGTCGGACCCGGTGAAGTGCCGGGCCTACGAGTGCGACGGCCTGACCGGCTACCGGGTGTGCCCGGACCTGGTGCTGCTGCCCCGCGACGCCGCGCAGGTGGCGGCGGCGGTGCGGGTCTGCCACGAGCACGGCGTGCCGTTCGTCGCGCGCGGGGCGGGCACCGGCCTGTCGGGCGGCGCGCTGCCCGTGGCCGACGGCGTGGTGATCAGCCTGGCGCGGCTCAAGTCGGTGCTGGAGGTCGACCCGGTGAACCGGCGGGCGGTCGTGCAGCCCGGCGTCACGAACCTGGAGATCACGGCCGCCGCGGCGCCGCACGGGCTGTACTACGCGCCCGACCCGTCGAGCCAGCAGGTCTGCACGATCGGCGGCAACGTCGCGGAGAACTCCGGCGGCGCCCACTGCCTCAAGTACGGCTTCACCACCAACCACGTCCTGAGCTGCGAGGTCGTGCTCGCCGACGGTTCGGTCGTCACGCTGGGCACCGACACGGGCGAGCAGTCCGGGCCCGACCTGCGCGGGGTGTTCCTCGGCTCGGAGGGCACGCTGGGCATCACGACCGCGGTCACGGTGCGCCTGTTGCGCACGCCGGAGTCGGTGCGGACGCTGCTGGCCGACTTCCCGTCGGTCGCGGCGGCGGGCGACGTCGTGTCCGACATCGTCGCGGCGGGGATCGTGCCCGCGGCCGTCGAGATGATGGACACCCTCGCCATCGAGGCGGCCGAGGAGGCCGTGCACGCCGGCTACACCGTCGGCGTCCCCGCGGCGCTCGTCGTCGAGCTCGACGGGCCGGTCGAGGAGTGCGACGCGCAGTTCGAGCTGGTCAAGGCCATCTGCGAGAAGCACGGCTGCACGCGGCTGCACATCGCCGGGTCACCCGAGGAGCGGGCGAAGATCTGGAAGGGCCGCAAGGCCGCGTTCGCCGCGGTCGGGCGCATCTCCCCCGACTACTTCGTGCAGGACGGCGTCGTGCCGCGCACCCGGCTCGCCGAGGTGCTGAGGAGGATCGCCGGGATGGGCGCCGACGCCGGCCTGCGGGTGGCCAACGTCTTCCACGCGGGCGACGGCAACCTGCACCCGCTGGTGCTCTACAGCGCGGCCGCCGGCGAGACCGAGCGCGCCGAGGAGCTGTCGGGCGCGATCGCGGAGCTGTGCGTCGAGATGGGCGGGTCGCTCTCGGGCGAGCACGGCATCGGCACCGACAAGGCCTGCTCGATGCCGAAGATGTTCGGCGAGGAGGACCTGGCCACGATGCACCGTGTGCGGGCCGCGTTCGATCCCGACGGCATCTGCAACCCGGGCAAGGTCCTGCCCACGCCCCGGCTGTGCGGGGAGCGCCCCGGCAGGTACAAGCCCCACCCCCTCGAGGAAACGGGAGCGATCGAACGCCTGTGAACAGCCCGCTGACGCACACCGCACCCACCACGCTCCGCCCGACCGACCTCGCCGGGGTCCGCGACGCCGTGCGCGACACCACCGGCCGGATCGCCGTCGCCGGTGCCGGCTCGGCCGCGGGCTGGGCCGGCGCGCTCGAGACCGTCGACGCCGTCCTCGACGTGTCGGGCCTGTCCGGCGTGATCACCCACAACCCCGGCGACATGACGGTGTCCGCCCACGCCGGCACGCCGCTGCGCGCGCTGGTCGAGGAGGTGTCCGAGCACGGCCAGCACGTCTGCATCGACGCCGCCCGGATCGCCGACGGCGCCACGCTCGGCGGGCTCGTCGCCACCGGGGACGCCGGCCCGGCGTCGCTGGTGCACGGGACGCTGCGCGACCTCGTCATCGGGGTCACCGTGGTGCTCGCCGACGCCACCGTGGCCCGCAGCGGCGGGCACGTCATCAAGAACGTGGCCGGGTACGACCTGGCCAAGCTGCTGCACGGCTCGCACGGCACGCTCGGGGTGATCGCCGAGGTCGTGCTGCGGCTGCACCCGGTGCCGCAGCGCACCGCCACGCTCGTCGTCGACGCCCCGCTGGCGCGCGCCGCGGAGATCGCCGCCCGCGTGCTGGAGGGGCCGTTCGAACCGGCTGCGCTGGAGTGGGTCAGTGACGGCAGCGGGCGGCTGCTCGTGCGCCTCGAGGGCACCGACGAGGCGCTCCCGGCCCGGGTGTCGCGGCTGCAGGACGTGCTGGGCGGAGCGGCGGTCACCGACGTCCTGGCGGGCGAACGGCACTCTGAGCCGAGCACGCCGGGCGAGGGTGCCGTTCGCTCCGAGGACCCCTGGCTCCGCCACGCCGAGCTCACCCGCGGCACCCCGGGCGCCGCCGTGCTGCGGATCGGGGCGAAGCCCTCGGTGCTGCCCGGTCTGGTGTCCGAGCTCGCGCCCGACGCCGCGACGGTCGGACTGGGCACCGGCGTCGCCACCCTGTCCCTCGCACCCGACGCCGTCGCCGACGCGCACCGCCGCGTGCACGCCGCCGGCGGCACGTCCCGGCGGCGCGCCCGCGCGCCCGGCGCCGACGCCCCCGCCGGGGGCCCGGCACCGTCGGCCCTTCCGGGGCTGAAGGGCCTCAAGCACGCGCTCGACCCGGACGGCCGCTTCGGTCCGGGCCGCTTCTCCCCCTGGATGTGAACTCGTGACGACTCCCGCCGGCTCCGCCGACACCAACCTGCCGCAGACCGGGCCCAGCGCCTTCGACGGCCACCGCCCGCCCGAGCGCGAGCTGCTCGACGACTGCGTGCACTGCGGCTTCTGCCTGCCGACCTGCCCGACCTACCAGCTGTGGGGCGAGGAGATGGACTCCCCGCGCGGGCGCATCTACCTCATGGACCTCGCCGAGAAGGGCGAGATCTCCCTGGAGGGCACGTTCCGCGAGCACATCGACGCGTGCCTGGGCTGCATGGCGTGCGTGACGGCGTGCCCGTCGGGCGTGCAGTACGACCGGCTGCTGGAATCGGTGCGCCCGCAGATCGAGCGCAACGTCGAGCGCGACCGCGGCGACGCCCTGTTCCGCGACGCGATCTTCGCCCTGTTCCCCTACACGCGGCGGCTGCGCGCGGCCGCGCTGCCCGGGGCGCTCTACCAGCAGCTGCGGAGGATCCCGGGCGTCGCGAAGCTGACGTCGGCGCTGCCGGGGCGGCTCGCGGCGATGGAGTCGCTGCTGCCGCCGGTGTCGGTGCGCGAGGCGTTCGCGCGGCTGCCCGTCTTCACCCCCGCCGTGGGAACGCGGCGCGGGCGGGTCGCGCTGCTGTCGGGCTGTGTGCAGGACGTGTTCTTCCACCGCGTCAACGAGGCGACGGTGCGGGTGCTCGCCGCCGAGGGCTACGACGTGCTCGTACCGCGCGACCAGCAGTGCTGCGGCGCGCTGGAGCTGCACGCCGGGCGCGAGGAGACGGCGCTGGGGCGGGCGCGGCGCACGATCGCGCGCTTCGAGACCCTCGACGTCGACAGTGTCGTCACCAACGTCGCCGGCTGCGGGTCGTCGATGAAGGAGTACGGCCACCTGCTCTCCGACGACGAGGCGTGGGCCGAGCGCGCCACGGCGTTCAGCGCGCGGGTCCGCGACGTCCACGAGGTGCTGGCCGCGCTCGAACCGGTGGCCGTGCGGCACCCCGTCCGCGGGCGAGTGGCCTACCACGACGCCTGCCACCTGGGGCACGCGCAGAAGGTCCGGGCCCAGCCGCGCGCGGTGATCCGCACGATCCCCGAGGTCGAGCTCGTCGACCTCCCCGAGGCCGAGCTGTGCTGCGGCAGCGCCGGGATCTACAACATGGTGATGCCCGACGCGGCGGCCGAGCTGGGCGAGCGCAAGGCCGCGAACGTGCGGTCGGTGTCGCCGGACGTCATCGTGACGGCCAACCCGGGCTGCCTGCTGCAGATCGGCAAGTACATGGCCGACGACGGGGTGCCGATCCTGCACCCCGTCCAGCTGCTGGACGCCTCGATCCGCGGGGTGCCGGTGCCGCGGACCTGATCCCTACTGCGCGACGACCGTGCTCCCGTCGACCTCCGCCGCCCCCGGGACGGGGGCGAAAGGGGGCGGGGCGTCGCGGTCGAAGTAGCCCTGGCCGATCTCGTCGCACGACGCGCCGGGCTCGGGGTGGGTGTAGCGGTTCTGGCGCAGCGCGGCGACGAACTGGTCGATGCGCGGGTCGTCGGCGTCGCCGAGGGCGAGCTGGTGGCCCCAGGACTGCAGCGAGATCGCCGACCCCTGGCCGGGGTAGGGCGAGAGCAGCATGTACGGCTGCCCCTCGACGCGGGCGGTGAGCGCGTCGAGCGCGGCGCCGTCGACCTCGTCGGGGTCGTAGGTGATCCACACGGCGCCGTGCTCGAGGGAGTGCACGGCGTTCTCGCTGCGCAGCGGCTTCGCGTAGACGACGCCGCTGCACGCGGCCCACGCCTGGTCGTGGTTGCCGCCGATCGGCGGAGTGAACGTGTAGGCGACGCGCTGGTCGGGGCCGACGTGCTGGGGGTTCTCGAACACCTGCCCGACGACGCCGTCGATCTGCGTCGACGGGTCCCTGACCTCGGCGGTCGGCGTGAACGCGGCGAGGTCGACCGGCCCGGCCGACGCGCCGGGCAGGCCCGGCAGCACCCCGCACCCGGAGAGCAGCAGAGCCGCGGCGGCGAGCGGGGCCGCGAGCGACAGGGCGTGTGTGGTCCGGCGCACGCGGTGACGCTACGACATCCGGCCGAGCGACCTCACCCGGGTGCCGAGCGTGACCGCACTACGCCGATCGACTCAACCCGCGCCCGCCCGTAGGCGGCGGGCGCCCCGGGCGGGCAAGGTCGTCGCATGAACGTGCTGCGCACGGGAGCCACCGCGGTCGCCGAGACGCTCGCCGCGCACGGCGTCGACACCGCCTTCGGCGCCCCCGGTCACCCGCTCCACCGCCCGCTGACCGACGCCGGGGTGGCCGTGGTCGCCCTCCCCGACGACGACGCGGCCCACCGGGCCGCCGCGGCCTACGCGCGCGTGGGCGGGCGCCCCGGCGTGCTGCTGGCGACCGGGCCGGGCCCGGCGGGCGGCACCGGGACACTGCTCGTCCTCACCGCCCGCGGCGACGGCCCGCCCCGCAGCGCCGACGAGACCGCCGCCGCTGTCGCCGACGCCCTCACCGCGATGCGCGGGGGCCGGCTGCGGAGCGTCGCGGTCGACGTGGCCCCCGGCGTCCTGGACGGCGCGTGGGACGGCCGCGCGCCCGCCGCCACGACCGCGACCCCGCCCGTCGCCGACCCCGACGCGGTCGCCCGGGCCGCCGACCTGCTGCGCGCCGCCGAGAAACCGCTGGTCGTCGTCGGTGCCGGGGCGGCCGGCGCGGCCGGCGAGCTGACCGCGCTGGTGCAGGCCCTCGGCGCGCCCGTCGTCAGCACGACGAGCGGCAAGGGCGTCGTCGACGACGGGCACCCGCTGTCCGCCGGCGCCTCGGTCCGCCTGCCCGCGGTGGCCGGCGCGGCCGCCGACAGCGACGTCGTCCTCGTGGTCGGCAGCGGGTTCGCCTGCCCCGACGGCGTGCCGGTGATCGGGATCGACGTCGACGCCGACCGGCTCCCGCCCGGCGGGGTCGGCCTGCTCGGCGACGCGGCCGCCACCGTCGCCGCGCGGCGCGCGGCCCGGCCCCGCTGGGGATCGGGGATCGGCGTGGTCCGGGCGGCGGCGCTGCGCTCGGAGTGCCGGGAGCAGGCGCGCGCGGACGGCCGCGCGTTCGAGCTCGTCAACGACGTCCTGCGCGAGGCCCTGCCCGCCCACGGGGTGCTCGTCGGCGGCGCCACCCCGGTGTCGCGCCTGGGCTCGGTGCACTTCTTCCCGGTCCCCGCCCCGCGCCTGTTCTGCCCGGGCGGGCTGCCCGCGGCCGTCGGCGCGTCGATGGTCCGGCCCGCGCGGCCGGTGGTCGTGCTGCTCGGCACGGGCGCGCTCGCGTGCGCCTCCGACGAGCTCGCGACGGCGGTCGGGCTCGGGCTGGCGCTGCCCGTGGTGGTGGTCCGCGACGGCAGCGACGACGGGCGCTCCGACGGCCGGACGCCGCACGACGTCCGCGCCCTCGAGGTCCGCGCCGACGAGCCCGACGACCTCCCCGACCTGCTCCTCGACGCCTGGGAGGCCGACCGCCCCACGGTGATCCGCCTGGGCTGAGCGCTCCCGTCCTGCCGGATCGGGTGAGCTGACGCACGCTCGTGCCCCGTGCGGAGGTCGTCGGCTGGAGCGCGGGCGCTGCACCCGGGCCCGGGGATCAGGGCGAGAAGTGCTCCCAGCCGGCCGGACCGCCCTCGTAGGGCCGCCCGTCGACGAGCACGGCGGGCTCCCCCGCCGACACGGAGCCGATCACCGTCCACCCCTCCGGGGCGCCGGAGGGGAACGTGGCGACGAGGGCGTGGTCCTCCCCGCCGGTCAGGATCCAGTGCACCGGGTCGACGCCCAGCGCCTGCCCGACGTCGGCCAGCCGGCCCGCCACGGAGAACACCGACGACCGCACGTCGATGACGACCCCCGACGCCCCGGCCACGTGCCCGAGGTCGGCGAGCAGCCCGTCGGAGACGTCGATCATCGACGTCGCCCCGGCGCGCGCGGCCTGCGGACCGGCCGCGTACGGCGGCTCCGGCACCCGGTGCGCCCCGACGACCGCCACCGGCGACCGGAACCCCCGCGCCAGCACCGCCCACCCGGCCGCCGCCCACCCCAGGCGCCCGGCCACCGCCACGACGTCACCGGGCCGGGCCCCGCCGCGCGTCACCGGCGGGCGGCCCTCCAGCGACCCCAGCGCCGTGACCGACAGAACCAGCTGCGACGACGCCGCCACGTCCCCGCCGACGACGCCGGCCCCGGCGGCGGCCGCCTCGGCCCACAGCCCGTCGGTGATGGCCTGCAGCACGGGCACGTCGGTGTCGGCCGGGCAGGCCAGCCCGACGAGCAGCGCCGTCGGCACCGCCCCCATCGCCGCGACGTCCGCCAGGTTCGCCGCGGCGGCCTTGCGGCCGACCTGCTCGGGCGAGGACCAGTCGAACCGGAAGTGCACGCCCTCGACCAGGACGTCGGTGCACGCCACGACCCGCCCGTCGGGCGCCGCGACGACCGCGGCGTCGTCGCCGGGCCCCAGCAGCGTCGACGCGGGCTGCGTCCGTCCGGCCGTCACGCTGGAGATCAGGCCGAACTCACCGAGTGCGGCGAGGGTGATCTTCTTCTCCGCGGGGGTCGACGGTGTGGGCAACGGGGTCTCCTCCGGTACGTTCGGCGTCCGACCTCCCCACGGGCGGTCCGGGCGTGATCAGCCAGAACGAAACAACGCAGTGGAAGGGGCACGACGTGGTGCAGGCGTACATCTTGGTCCAGACCGAGGTCGGGAAGGCCGCGGCCGTGGCCTCCGCGATCGCCGGGATCACCGGGGTGATCTCGGCGGAGGACGTCACCGGGCCCTACGACGTCATCGTGCGCGCGGAGGCCGACGATGTCGACCTCCTCGGGCAGCTCGTCGTCGCGCAGGTGCAGGGCGTCAACGGGATCACCCGCACGCTGACCTGCCCGGTGGTCCACCTCCCCTCCTGAGGGGGTCACCGACGTGCCCGCCCCCACCCGACGCCCGCCGCTGCCGGTCCTGATCGCGATCGCGCTGCCGCTGCTCCTCGCCGTGGTGGTGGCGGGCATCGGGCTCACGGCCCGCTCCTCCGAGCCCGCCGCGCCCGCTCCCGACACCACGCCGCTGGCGACTCCCCCCGTCGACGCCCCCGACGCCACCGGCCCGGAGTGCACCGCGCTGCTCGCCCGCCTCGACGGCGACCTCCCCGCGGGCGACTCCACCCTGCCCGTCCGCGCGCTCGCCGACCCCGCGCCCGACGGCGTCCGCGCCTGGGCCGCCGCGCCCCGCCCGGTCGTGCTGCGCTGCGGGCTGCCCCGCCCGCAGGAGCTCACGCCCACGTCCGCGCTGCTCGAGATCGACGGCGTGCAGTGGCTGGAGCTCGACGACGGCGTGCCCGAGCCCGTCGTCGTCACGTACGTGGCCGTCGACCGGCCCGTCTACGTCGTCCTGACCACGCCGGTCGACGCCGGGAGCGGCCCGCTGCAGGCCGTGTCCGACGTGGTGCGCGACACACTCCCCGCCACCCCGGTGGCCGTCAGGTAGGGGCGTTCTACCCTCGGTGCATGGTGACGATGTCCCGGGCCACCGAGGACTACCTCAAGGCGATCTACAACCTCGCCCATCTCGGCGGACCCGTCACCACCAGCACGCTGGCCACGGAGCTGGGCGTGTCCTCGCCGTCGGTGTCGGCCATGCTCAAGCGGCTCGAGGACGGTGCGCTGCTCGACCGGCCCGACCACCGCACCGTCGCGCTGACGCCCGAGGGCGAGCGCGCCGCGCTGCGGGTCGTGCGCCGCCACCGGCTGCTGGAGACCTTCCTCGCCCGCGTCCTCGACGTCCCGTGGGACGAGGTGCACGAGGAGGCCGAGCTCCTGGAGCACGCGCTGTCCGACCGGCTCGAGGAGCGCATCGACGCCGCGCTCGGCCACCCCACCCACGACCCCCACGGCGACCCGATCCCGCCGCGCGACGGCCCGCACGTCGAGGTCCGGGGCACCCCGCTCGACGACGTGCCTGCCGGCGCGCGCTTCTGCGTCGACCGCGTGTCCGACCGCGACAGCGCCGCCCTGCGCTACCTCGGCGACCTGGGCGTCGTCCCCGGCGCGGAGCTGTCGGTGGAGGAGCAGGCCCCGTTCGGCGGGCCGCGCTGGGTGCGCGTGGGCGACGACCGGCACGCGCTGGGGGCCGCGCTGACCGGGCTCGTGCACGGCCACGTGGTCGTCTAGCGCAGCCCGGTGCCGCGCGCGAGCGCCGTCTCGACCAGTGTGGTGAGCAGCGTCGGGTAGTCGAGCCCGGTCACGGCCCAGACCCGCGGGAACATCGAGATCGGGGTGAAGCCGGGCATCGTGTTGACCTCGTTGACGGTGAGCTCGCCGTCGGGCCCCACGAAGAAGTCGACGCGGGCCAGGCCCTGGCCGTCGAGCGCGCGGAACGCGGCGACCGCCATCTCGCGGACGCGGTCGGACACCTCGTCGTCGAGCTTGGCGGGGATGTCGAACTCGCAGACGTCGTCGAGGTACTTGGCGTCGAAGTCATACCACTCCGCCGTCGTTCCATCTGCACGAGCGCCCACCAGGCGGATCTCCGCCGCCACGCTCGCGCGGACCGAG
This sequence comes from Pseudonocardia oceani, assembly GCF_019263585.2. Taxonomy (GTDB): domain Bacteria; phylum Actinomycetota; class Actinomycetes; order Mycobacteriales; family Pseudonocardiaceae; genus Pseudonocardia; species Pseudonocardia oceani. Next base: position 4,454,494 of record NZ_JADQDF010000001.1, on the reverse strand, counting down.
CCGTCGGGGAACTCCAGCACCCCGACCTCGATCTCCCGCCCGACGACCGCGGCCTCGACCAGCACCTTCGGGTCGTGCTCGCGGGCGGTGGCGATCGCGGCGTCGAGGTCGGCCCAGTCGGTGACGCGGGTGATCCCGACCGACGACCCGGCCCGGGCCGGCTTGACGAACGCCGGCAGCCCGACGCGCTCGCGCTCGTCGGCGGTGAGCGTCGCGACGTGCGGGCGGAGCACGACGACGGTGCCGATCGGCAGCCCGTCGGCGGCGAGCAGCTTCTTGGTGAACTCCTTGTCCATGCCCGCCGCGCTGGCCAGCACGCCCGCGCCGACGTAGGGCACGCCCGCCATCTCCAGCAGCCCCTGGATCGTGCCGTCCTCGCCGTAGGGGCCGTGCAGCACCGGGAACACGACGTCGACGCCGGAGAACACCTCGCCGGCGCGGTCGGCGTCGAGGACGACGATGCCGCCGCGGGTGGGGTCGCCGGGCAGGGCGAGCGCGGTGCGGGACCCGTCGACCGAGGGGAGCTCGCGGCCGGAGATCGCCAGCTCGCGGGGGTCGTCACTGCCCAGGACCCAGGCCCCGTCGGGGGTGATCCCGACCGGGACGATCTCGAAGCGCTCGCGGTCGACGTGGCCCAGCACGCTGCCCGCCGACACGCAGGAGATCGCGTGCTCGCTGCTGCGCCCGCCGAAGACCACGGCCACCCTGGTGCGTCCCGTCATGGCGCGAGACTAGGCCCCGGCCCCGTCGGGACGACCAGGGACCGCAGCGCGGCCCGCAGCGCGGTGCGCTGCTCGTCGGTGAGATCGGCGAGGAGTTCGGCGTCGAGGCGCTCGGCCGACGCGCGGACCCGGTCGAGCAGCTCGCGGCCCCGGTCGGTCACCTCCAGGCGCGCCCGGTGTCCCTGCCCGGGCAGCGCGCGCCGCACGGCCCCGAGCTCCTCCAGCCCGCGGACGGTGGCGTGCATGCTCTGCGCGGTGACGCCGGCGCGCCGGGCCAGGTCGCTGTAGGACAGGTCGGGCCGGTGCACGAGGTGTCCGAGCGCCCCCAGGTGCCGCAGTGTGAGCCCCAACCCGGCCAGCTCCGACTCCACCCGCCGCGCCAGGACGCGGCCTGCGCCGACGAGCATCAGCACCGACGACGACGCCATCAGCGGCACCCGCTCGGACTCCATCGCACGATCCTCCCCCGGGCCGCGCTTCCGCGCCGCTATCAGCCGGGCTTAAAGTCTTCCTGTGACCGCTGTCCTCCTCTCCGTCCACGTGATCGCCGCGATCGTGTTCATCGGCCCCGTCACCGTCGCCACCAGCCTGTTCCCCCGCTACGCGCGGGAGGGGAACACGGCCGTCGTCGACGCGCTGCACCGGATCAGCCGCGTCTACGCCGTGCTCGGCGTGTCGGTGCCCGCGTTCGGACTGGCCACCGGCGCGGCGATGGGCATGCTCGGTGACGCCTGGCTGATCGCCTCGATCCTGCTGACCGCGGGCGCCGCGGCACTGCTCGCGCTCGTCGTGCTCCCCGGCCAGAGCCGCGTCGTCGCCGCGCTGCACGCCGACGGCACGACGGCGGCGTCCCCGCGCCTCGCGATGGCGTCCGGCGTCTTCGCGCTCACGTGGGCCGCCGTCGTGGTGCTGATGATCGTGCGCCCCGGCTCCACGACGGGCGTCTGAGGTGCGGCTGCTCGCCGTCGCGGCCGTCGTGGAGGCGGTGTCTCTGGCCGTGCTGCTGGCGAACCGGCTCACCGTCCACCTCGACCCGGTCACCTCGGTCACCGGCCCGGTGCACGGCACGGCCTACCTCGTCGTCATCGGTGCGGTGCTGCTGGTGCCCGGAGGCTCCCGCGCGGCCCGGCTGCTCGCGCTCGTCCCGGGCGTCGGCGGCGCGCTGGCCCTGCGCCGCCTGCGCCGGGAGGGTGTCACGGGCGGAAGCGCGACTCCAGGTCGTGGACCTCGGGCAGGCCGATGAGGTCGGTGAAGCCCTCGAACGTCGGCAGGTCGGGCAGCGTCGACACGGGCGTGCCCTCGGCGCGCAGCACCTCCAGGAACGACCGGATGCCGGCCGTGGCCGCGAGCAGCGTGCCGATCGGGTAGAGCACGAGCGAGAAGCCCAGCTCGCCGATGCGGTCCAGCGGGATCGGCGGCGTCCGTCCGCCCTCGGCCCAGTTGAACACCAGCGGGGCGACGCCCTTCAGCTCGTCGGCGACGCGAGCGATGTCGTCCTCGCTGGTCGGGGCCTCGACGAACAGCACGTCGGCGCCCGCCTCGGCGTACCGGCGGGCGCGGGCGATCGCGGCGTCCAGCCCCTCGACGGCCGCGGAGTCCGTGCGCGCGATGAGCAGGAAGTCGGGGTCGCGGCGGGCGGCGACGGCGGCGCGGATCTTGCCCGCCATCTCCTCGGCGCCGATCACGGCCTTGCCGCTCATGTGCCCGCACTTCTTGGGCATCACCTGGTCCTCCAGGTGGATGCCCGCGACGCCGGCCTGCTCGTAGAGCTGGACCGTGCGGACGACGTTGATCGCGTTGCCGTAGCCGGTGTCGGCGTCGGCGATCACCGGGACGTCGACGGCGGCGGCGATGCGCCGCGCGTTGTCGACCATCTCGGTGCCGCTGAGCAGCCCGACGTCCGGCCGCCCGACGAGCGAGGCCGTGGTGCCGAACCCCGTCATGTAGACGACGTCGAACCCCGCCTGCTCGACGAGGCGGGCCGACAGCGCGTCGTAGGCGCCCGGGGCGACGAGCGGGCCGGGGGCGGCCAGCAGCTCGCGGAGACGGGCACGGGGGGCGCTCGGCCCCGACAACAGGTTCCCCATGCATGCAAAGTAACCGCATCGTCTTGTCCTGGACACCACTTGTCCCTAGATTGCACACAATCTGGGTGCGGGAGGTCACATGACGGCGACATCGCCGGGCACGTCAGCGGTGCGGGCCCACGCGGCCGTGCGCGAGCTGATCCTCGGCGGCGAGCTCTCCGCGGGCACCCGGCTGGGCGAGGCGGAGCTGGCCGACCGGCTCGGCGTCAGCCGAACCCCCGTCCGCGAGGCGCTGGGCCGGCTCGCGGCCGAGGGGCTGGTCGAGCTGGTGCCCAACCGCGGCGCCCGCGTCGCGAGCTGGACCGTCGCCGAGCTCGAGGGCGTGTTCGAGCTGCGCGCGCTGCTGGAGCCGCAGCTCACCGCCCTCGCCGTGCCGAACGCGCGCCCCGCCGACGTCGACGCGCTCGACGACCTCGCCCGGCGGATGGTCGAGGTCGCCGACCACGACCTCGACGCCCTCGTGCCGCTCAACCGCGCCTTCCACGACCGGCTCGTCGCGCTGGCCGAGCACCCCGCGCTGGCCGCGGCACTGGCCGGCGCGGTCAAGGCCCCGATCGTGCTCCGCAACTTCCACGCCTACGACGAGGCGTCGCTGCGCCGGAGCCTCGCCCACCACGTCGAGATCGTCGCCGCGGTGCGGGCGGGCGACCCGGCGTGGGCGGGCGCCGTCATGACCGCACACATCCACAACGCCCGGGCCGTGATGGTCCGCGCCGCTCACGCCCAGGAGGAACCATGAGCGAGCTTGCGAGCGAATCATCGACGCAGCGACGGTCGTCATCGGTGACCGAGCGCAGCGAGGGAGTCCGATGACGTACCGGCTCGGTGTCGACGTCGGGGGCACGTTCACCGACGTGCTGCTGGTCGAGGAGACCAGCGGGGCGACGTGGCGCGCGAAGACCGCGTCCACGCCGTCCGACCAGTCCGTGGGCGTGCTGACCGGCATCGGGAAGGTGTGCGCCGAGGCCGGGATCTCGCTCTCCGACGTCTCCCAGGTGCTGCACGGAACGACGGTCGCCACCAACGCGATCCTGGAGGGCAAGGGCGCGACCGTCGGGCTGGTGACGACGCAGGGGTTCCGGCAGGTGCTGCAGATCGCGCGCTCCTACGTCCCGGGCGGGCTCGCCGGCTGGATCATCTGGCCCAAGCCGGAGCCGCTCGCGGCGCTGGAGAACACGGTCGAGGTGTCCGAACGCCTGGCCAGCGACGGCGCGGTCATCCGTCCGCTCGACGAGGACGACGTCCGCACCCAGCTCGCGAAGCTCACCGGGATCGAGGCGCTGGCCGTCTCGCTCATCAACTCCTTCGCCGACCCCGCGCACGAACGGCGGATCGCCGAGATCGCCGCCGAGGTGCTCCCCGGGGTGCCGGTGAGCCTGTCGAGCGACGTGCTTCCCGAGCTGCGCGAGTACGAGCGCACCGTCACCACCGTGGCGAACGGGTACGTGCAGCCCCAGGTGGAGCGCTACGTCCGCACGCTGGCGACGCAGCTCGCCGAGGGCGGCGTCGCCGGTGAGCTGGCGATCCTGCGCAGCGACGGCGGGCTCTCCTCGGCCGACGCGGCGATCGACGCTCCGGTCACGATGCTGCTGTCGGGTCCGGCGGGCGGCGTCACCGGCGCGGTGTGGGTGGCCGAGCAGTGCGGCTTCACCGACCTCATCACCTTCGACATGGGCGGCACGTCCACCGACGTCGCGCTGGTCCAGGGCCTCACCCCGCGGATCGGGCGCGAGACCAAGGTCGGCGACCTGACGGTCCGGGCGTCGAGCGTCGACGTCCGCACGGTCGGCGCGGGCGGCGGCTCGATCGCCCACGTCCCCGAGCTGACGAAAGCCCTGCGCGTCGGCCCGCAGTCCGCGGGCGCCGACCCGGGTCCCGCCGCGTACGGCAAGGGCGGCACCGAGCCCACCGTCACCGACGCCAACGTCGTGCTCGGCTACCTGCCGTCGTCGCTGGCCGGGGGCGAGATCACCCTCGACGTCGACGCCGCCCGGACCGCGGTGGCGGGCGTCGCCGACGCGATGGGGCTCAAGTCGCCCGAGGCCGCAGCGGCCGGGATCGTCGACATCGTCAACGAGAACATGCTCGGCGGCCTGCGGCTCGTCTCGGTGCAGCAGGGCTTCGACCCGCGCGACTTCGCCCTCGTCGCCTTCGGCGGCGCCGGCCCGCTGCACGCCAACGCGCTCGGCGTCCTCACCGGCGCCTGGCCGGTGATCGTGCCGCCCTCGCCCGGCGTGCTGTGCGCGCTGGGCGACGCGACGACGTCGAAGCGGGCGGAGTCGGCGCGCACGGTGCTGCGCCGGTTCGCCGACCTCACCGGCGGCGAGCTCGCGACGGTGCTCACCGAGCTGGCGGCGGAGGCGAGCGCCCGGCTCGCGCAGCAGGGCGTCGACGACCCGACCTTCACCTACCAGGTCGACGTCCGCTACCACGGCCAGGGCTTCGAGATCCCGATCGAGGTGCCCTCGCTCGACGGCGACCCGCTCGCCGCGCTGGCCGCCGACTTCGACCGCGAGCACGAGCGGCTGTTCTCGTTCCTGCTCGGCACCGACCACGAGCTCGTCAACGCGCGCGCGACCGTCTCCGGCCCGCGCCCGTCGGTGGCCGCGGTGACCCTGCCGGCGTCGGAGGGACCGCCGACCCCGGTCGACACCCATCCCGTGCACGTGTCCGGCGGGTCCGTCGACGCCGCCGTCTACGACCGCACGACGCTCCGGGCGGGCGACGTGATCACCGGTCCCGCGATCGTCGTCGAGATGGATTCCACGACGCTCGTCCTGCCGGCGCACACCGCGACCGTGCACCCGTCCGGAAGCCTGCTCATCTACCCGGTTGGAGCCTGAGATGGCGCGCATCGTCGAGACCGCGACCGGCACCGTCGAGAAGACCGAGGTCGACCCCGTCGTCCTCGACCTCATCGAGAACGGTCTGCGCAACGCCCGCTACGAGATGGACGAGGTGCTCTTCCGCACCGCCCTGTCCCCCGGCATCCGGGAGCAGCACGACGAGTTCCCGCTGATCGGCGACCCGGCCGGGAAGATGGTCGTCGGGCAGTTCGGCCTGTCGATCCCCGACTTCCTCGACGGCTTCGACGACACCGTCGAGGAGGGCGACGTCCTGCTGACGTCCGACCCGTACGCCTGCGGCGCCGCGATCAGCCACGCCAACGACTGGCTGATCGTCGTGCCGATCTTCCAGGACGGGCGGGTCGTCGGCTGGGCGTCGATGTTCGGGCACATGTCCGACGTCGGCGGCAAGACGCCGTGCTCCATGCCGACCGACGCCCGCACGATCTACGAGGAGGGCGTGGTCATCCCGCCCTTCAAGCTGTACTCGAAGGGCGTGCTCAACGAGGACGCGCTGCGGATCATCCTCAACCAGGTGCGGATGCCCGACTGGAACCGCGCCGACCTCAACGGTCTGGTCGCGGCGTGCCGCACGGCGTCGCGCCGGGTCGTGGAGATGTGCGACCGCTTCGGCACCGACGTCTACCTCTCCGCCCTCGACGCCCTGCTGCAGCGCAACTACGACGCCATGAAGGCGCTGCTGTCGATGGTGTTCGAGGAGGGCCGCACGCTCTCCTTCACCGACTACATCTGCGACGACGGCGTCGGCAACGGCCCCTACGAGCTGAAGCTGTCGCTCACCCGCACCGGCGAGAAGGTGCACCTGGACTTCACCGGCAGCTCGCCCCAGGCCGCGGGGCCGATCAACTACTACATCAACGAGAACCTGACACGGATGTTCTTCGGGATCTACATGATCACCGTGGCCGACCCGCAGATCCTCTGGAACGACGGCTTCTACCCGCTCGTCGACGTCACGATCCCCGACGGCTCGTACTGGAAGCCCAAGCACCCGGCCTCGCTCAACGGGCGCAACCACGGCATCGGGCGCGTGTTCGACCTGTTCGGCGGCCTGCTCGGGCAGACCAACCCGGCACTGCTCAACGCGGCCGGCTTCTCGTCGTCGCCGCACTTCATGTACTCGGGCAACTACTCCACGGGTGAGCGCAAGGGCGAGTGGTTCCAGCTGTACTCGATCGGCTTCGGCGGGATCCCCGGGCGTCCGCTGGGCGACGGACCGGACGGGCACTCGCTGTGGCCGAGCTTCGTCAACATCCCGTGCGAGTACCTGGAGTCCTACTACCCGCTGCGGATCGAGAAGTGGGAGACCGTCTCCGACACCGGCGGCGCGGGCCTGCACCGAGGCGGCAACGGCGTCGACGTGGCGTACGTGTTCGAGGAGCCGGGCACCATCGCGATCCACGACGACCGCTGGCTGACCTATCCGTGGGGCGTCAACGGCGGGGCGCCGGGCGCGCGCGGGACGAAATGGCTGGAGCGGCCCGGCGGCTCGCGCGAGGTGCTGCCGAGCAAGTGCCACGACGTGCCGGTCTCCCCCGGCGACGTCCTGCACTTCGTGACGTGGGGCGGGGGTGGCTGGGGCGACCCGCTGGAGCGCGACCCCGGGCTCGTCGAGCTCGAGGTGCGGCGCGGGCTGGTCACCGAGGAGGGCGCGCGGCGCTACGGCGTGGTCATCGGCGACGCCGACGCGACGGCGGCGCTGCGGGCGCAGATGCGGGAGTCGCGGCCGGCGGAGCTGCCGGTGTTCGACATGGGGCCGCCGATGGCGGAGATCCTGGCGAACTGCGAGGCCGAGACCGGCCTCCCCGCGCCGAAGCAGCCGGTGTGGAGCTGACAGCCCGTGAGTGGCTACCAGGGCCCTGGCCCTGGTTGCCACTCACGAGCGGCGCAGCCGCATGAGCGGGCCGCACGGGACGGCGTTCTCCGGGCGCGTCGGCTGGGGCGCCCGGCCCGCCGTCCTGGTCATCGACCTCGTGCGCGCCTACACCGAGCCGGGCGGGCCGTTCCTGCTGCCCGACGCAGGCCCGGCCGTCGCGGCCACGGCCGCCCTGGTCGACGCCGCGCGGGCCGCGGGGCTGCCGGTGGTCTGGACGGTCGTGCGCTACGACCGCGACCTGGCCGACGGTGGGCTGTTCGTGCGCAAGGTCCCGGCGCTGGCCGCGTTCGCCGAGGGCGCCGACGGCGGGTGGGGCGGGCTCGTGCTCGACCCCGCCCCGGGCGAGCCGGTCGTCGTCAAGCAGTACGCGAGCGGGTTCGCCGGCACCTCGCTCGCGCCGACGCTGCACGCGCTCGGCGTCGACACCCTGGTGATCGCCGGGGTGTCGACGTCGGGCTGCGTGCGCGCCACCGCGACCGACGCGCTGCACCACGGCTTCCGCCCGCACGTCGTGCGCCAGGCCTGCGCCGACCGGACACCGGACCTGCACGCGCACAACCTCGCCGACCTCGACGCCAAGTACGCCGACGTCGAGGACCTCGACGCGGCACTGGACCGGCTGGGAGCGGGTAGCCCGGGGGCATGACACGCGCCGCCGAGATGCTCGACACCACCCCCGCCCACTTCGACTTCAACCGCGACGCCCTCGCCGAGGCCATCGCGGCCTGCGTCGAGTGCGCCCAGACCTGCACGGCCTGCGCCGACGCCTGCCTGTCCGAGTCCGACGTCGCCGCGATGGTGGCGTGCATCCGCCTGGACCTCGACTGCGCCGACGTCTGCACGGCCACCTCGCGGGTGCTCAGTCGTCAGACCGCCTACGACGCGCAGGTGACGCGGGCGGTGCTGGAGGCCTGCGCCACCGCGTGCCGCCGCTGCGGCGACGAGTGCTCCACCCACGGCGACGCCGGGATGGAGCACTGCCGCGTGTGCGCCGAGGCGTGCCGCCGCTGCGAGCGGGCGTGCCGCGCGCTGCTCGACGCCGCGTCGTAGGCGCGCCCGTCGGGAGCTGTGCTCAGCGGCGCCGCCGGTAGCTGCGCACCTGCACCGTGTTGCCCACGCCGGCCAGGTGCAGCGCGACGCACAGCAGCCCGGCGGTGACGAGCACCTCCGCGGTGATCACGGACAGGGCGAAGCCGGTGAGCTGGAAGAGCAGGGCGAGTCCGAAGAGCACGGCGGCGACGGCGGCGACCATGGTGGTCCTTCCGGTGAGGGGAGCGGCGGGGGTCAGCGGCGCGAGCGGGCGCGGCGGGTCGTGCCGATGCCCGCGAGGTGCAGGGCCACGCAGAGCAGGCCCGCCGTGATGAGGACGTCGGCGGTGAGCACCGGGACGGAGATGCCGGCGAGCTGGAACAGGAGCGCGAGTCCGAACAGGACCGCGGCGGCGATGGCGACCACGGGGAACCTCCGGGGGGTGGTGAGGGAGCTGGTCCGCGCCAGGATCGGGGCAGCGCGGCCGGCCCGCTGCCGTCGCGGCCGAACCGTGACGCGGAGTGCACCGTTCGGCCCAGGCGCCGCCCCCCGGTTGTGCCGAACGCCGCGGTGGCACCCCCTGATGGCCCAGCCCCGGGTCCGCGTGCTCCCGCTGTTGTAGCGTCGCCGCATGCCCGTCGACCTCGCCGCCGTCCGCCGGATCGTCGCGCAGGAGAGCGGGCTGGCGAGCGTCGCCGTGGTCCGCGCCGACGGCACCCCGCACAGCTCGCTCGTCAACGCCGGGGTGCTCGACCACCCCCGCACCGGCGGGCCCGTCGTCGCGTACGTGACCTACGGGCCGGTCAAGCTGCGCGCCCTGCGCGCCCGTCCGGCCACGTCGCTGTGCTGGCGGGCGGGCTGGCGCTGGGCCGCCGTCGACGGCGACTGCGAGCTGCTCGGCCCCGACGACGGCGACATCGACGCCGGGGAGCTGCGCCTGCTGCTGCGCGCGGTCTTCACCGCCGCCGGCGGCACCCACGACGACTGGGACGCCTACGACCGCACGATGCTCGAGGAAGGCCGCGTCGCCGTCCTCGTGACGCCGCGCCGGACCTACGGCAACGCCTGACCCTGACGCAGCGTCAGGGCCGCACGCTCCGCCCGTGCTCACCCGCTACCTGCTCGCCGGTGCCCTGTCGCTGCTCGGCAACGCCGTCGCCGCGGTCGCCCTGCCCCATGAACGGTGCCGGACAACCCCTCGACGTCGGCCGCGCCACGCGCACCATCCCCGACGGCCTCCGCCGCGCCGTCACCGCCAGGGACCGCGGCTGCGCCCACCCCGGCTGCGACCGCCCACCCTCCTGGTCCGAGATCCACCACATCCACCACCGTGAACACGGCGCACCTACACGGCCACCGGGGTGGATCGGCCCCGGCCGAACACCCCGGCGCAAGGTCCTCGCCCGCCTCGCCGCCGCCTGAACTCTGCCAAGATCACCAGGAGTGGTGCAGGGCGGTCACGGATGACCCTCCCGCACCACTCCTGACGATCATGACGACAGGCACGCACGGCGGGCCGCCGACCAAGGAGAGATGGTTCTTCGCCCACCGGCCGCAACGGCGGGCGGAGCGGCCCGGCCCAGCGCCCGCCAGCCCGCCGTTCGCCTCGGACCCGACCCTCGCCGACGGGTGTGCGACGCAGCAGCGGACTCGTCGTCGGGGTCAGCCTCTCGTGAGCAGGGACCGGGCGAAGAACGCCAGGTTGGCGGGGCGCTCGGCCAGGCGCCGGACGAAGTAGCCGTACCACTCGGTGCCGTACGGGAGGTAGACCCGGACGGTCTCCCCCGCCGTCGCGAGCGCCTGCTGCTCGCGGGGGCGGACGCCGTGCAGCATCTGGATCTCGTGGGGCCGGTCGCGCCCGAGGTGCCGGGCGATGTCGATGAGCACCGGGTCGTGCGTGGCCACCATCGGCAGTCCCTCGCCGGCCATGAGGACCTGCAGGCAGCGGACGTAGGACCGGTCGACCTCGTGCCGGTCGCGGAACGCCACCGACGCCGGTTCGTCGTAGGCGCCCTTGCACAGGCGCACGCGCGAGCCCGGCCCCGCGAGGTCGCGGCAGTCGCCCTCGGTGCGGCGCAGCCCGGCCTGCACGACGGCGCCGACCCACGGGTGGTCGACGCGCAGGTCGCGCACGATCCCCAGCGTGGAGTCGGTCGTCGTGTGGTCCTCCATGTCGACGGTGACGGTCGTGCCGACGGCGTGCGCGGCCTCGCAGACCTGCTGCGCGTGGTCGAGCGCGATCTTCTCCGCGTCGGCGCCGGGCAGGGCCTGGCCGAGCGCCGAGAGCTTCACCGACACCTCGACGCGCGGGGCGAGCCCGTCCTCGCCCAGGCGGCGCAGCAGTGTCCGGTAGGCGTCGACGTTCGCCTCCGCGCGGGCGCGGTCGGTGGTGTCCTCGCCGAGGTGGTCGACGGTGACGCAGCGGTCGGAGGTGAGGTCGCGGGCCACCGCCACCACCTCGTCGACGGTCGTCCCCGCGACGAACCGGTCGACGACCGGGCGCAGCAGTGCGGTGTTCTCGGCGAGCGTGCGCAGCGCCCCGGACCGGGACGCCGCCAGCAGTGCCGTTCTCTGGGCGGACCTCAGCATGGGCCGGAACGTTAAGCGGGTCACACCCCGCCCGGTTCGTCGCGACGGACAACGAAACGGCGCTCCGGCCGTACGATCCGACGATGGAATCGACGCTGGCGCAGGTGCTCGCCGCCATCGGGGAGCCGCTGGCGGAGGTCCGGGTCGCCCCGGCCGGACTCGACGTCCCGGTCTCCGGCACCGCCATCCTCGACCCCGACGACGACCCGGCCGACCACCCCGGCCGCCTGGTGCTCGTCATCGGCGCCCGGGGCCGCGACGCGGTCCGCCCGCTGCGCGCCGCGGCCCGGCGCGGGGCCGTCGCGGTGGCCGTGAAGTCCGCCGGGACGGGAGGCGACGAGGAGCTGTGCGCGGCCGCCGCCGACGCCGGCGTCGCGCTGCTGGCGGTGCGCGCCGACGTCCGCTGGGACCACCTGGAGGCGCTCGTCCACGGCGTCGTGGACGACGGCCCGCCCGCCGAGGCCGACGACGCGGGCGACCTCTACTCCCTCGCCCAGACGGTCGGGCGGCTCACCGGCGGCCTGGTCAGCATCGAGGACACCGCGAGCCGCGTGCTGGCCTACTCCCGGTCGGACTCGACCTCGCCCGACGAGCTGCGCCGCCGGTCGATCCTGGGCTGGCACGGACCCGCCGACTACCTCGCGACCCTGCGCGGCTGGGGCGTGTTCGACCGCCTGCGCGCGGGCGAGGAGGTCGTCCGCGTCGACGAGCACGCCGAGCTGGGCATCCGCCGCCGCCTCGCCGTCGGCGTCCACGCGGGGCAGCGCCAGCTCGGCACGATCTGGGTCCAGGAGGGCGCGACACCGTTCGCCGAGCGGGCCGAGTCGGTGCTCCTCGGCGCGGCGCGGGTGGCCGCGGGGCACCTGATCCGGCGGCGGTCGCAGCAGTCGCCCGGCGCACGCTGGAGCCGCGACGTCGTCACCGGACTGCTGGAGGGGCGCGTCGGCGCCGACCTGGTGGCCGCCACGTTCGGGCTCGACACCGCCGAGCCCGCGGTGGTCGTCGGGTTCGCCGTGGGCACCGGGGCCGCGGAGCCGGGCGTCGCCGAGCTGGGGGCCGCGGAGCTGGCCGAGGTCGTGTCGGTGCACGCCGCCACGTTCCGCCGGGGCGCGCTGACCGCGCCGGTGGGTGCGCGCGTGTACGCCGTGCTGCCCGCCGTCGACCTCCCCGCCGTCGACGCCGACGGCGTGCCGCCCGCGCTGCACGCGATGTGCGCGGAGGTCGTCGCGATCACCGGGCGGCGCGCCGGCGGCGGCCGGGTGCGGGCCGGCATCGGGTCGGGCGTCGCGGGGCTGGCCGGGGTGCCCGCCTCCCGCGCCGACGCCGACCGTGTGCTCGACGCGATGCCCGCCGACGCCGACGTCGCCGCCATCGGCGACCTGCGCGCGGAGATCCTGCTCGACGAGGCCCTCGCCCGCCTCGGCGACCTGCACGACCCCGCCGCGGCCGCCCTGCTCGCCCACGACGCCGCGCACGGCAGCGACCTCGCCGCCTCGGTGCTGGCGCTGCTCGACGCCCTCGGCGACGTCCGCGCGGCCGCCGCCCGCCTCACCGTGCACCCCAACACGCTGCGCTACCGGCTGCGCCGGGCGTCGGAGGTGGCGGGGCTGCGCCTGGGCGACCCGGCCGCGCGGGTGGTGCACCACCTGCACCTGCTGCGCGCGGCGCGCTCCCAGCCGGCCCGTTCCCGGCCCACTCGTCCCCAGCCCGCCCGCTCCTAGACCTGGACCGTACGAGGGCCGGCAGAGCGTCCGTACGTGGGCCTGGCTGCCTGATCGACACCGAGGCCGGGGAGATCGCCACGTCGCGATCACCGCGGACCGAGGCGATCGTGGACCGGGTCCGGTCGCTGCCGGCGGAGCCCGGCGCGCCGTCAGCCACCACCGCCAGGGCCAGGCCCCGACCGGCTCGACACGGTCCTCGCCGGCCTCTGAGTCCGCCGGGCGGCCGACCTCGCACACCCACTGAGCACCTCGCACACCGCCGACGCTGTGCGAGGTCACCACCCAGCGTGCGAGGTGGCGGCCTGGACAGCCGGCTGGTCGAGCGCTGCACGACGCGCCCTATCGCGCACACGGCTGCCGGGATGGTGCTTCGCACTGCTCTCCCGACTCCGCGACGGCGCCGCCGGCGTCCAGTCCTGATCACATCTAGCCGGTCCGGGTCAGGCGCCGCCACAGCCAGCCCGACGGCACCCGGTCGCCGGTCAGCACGTAGGTCGCCGCCGCCTCGTCGACGAGCGTGACGTCCAGCGACCGCCGGGCCACCGCCCGCCCGACGAGCAGCAGCTCGTCGTCGGGGCGCAGGGCCAGGTCCGGGCCGGGCGCCGGTATCGCCTCGCCGTCGCGCAGCACGAGCAGCACGACGGCGCGCAGCGGACGCTCGCGGGCGTCGGGGTCGCGCAGCAGGTCACCCAGCACGACCCGGCCCGCGGCCAGCGGCGCACGCAGGCCCGGGGCGCGCCCGCGGTCGAGCCGGAACTTCCAGATCGACTGCAGCCGCCGCCCGCACAGGTCGGTGAGCCGGTCGACGAGCTCGGCGGCCCAGGCGTCGTCGTGCTCGGCCGCGAGGCCGAGGAACCGGTAGAGCAGCGGCGTGCTGAGCTGCGCGTACACCTCGTGGGCCACCACCTCGGTCGGCACCAGCAGCGCGTCCACCCCCATCGCGGCGAACAGCGGCGCCCCGTCGGGGCGGTTCTGGCGCGCGGCGACGAACAGGTCCGGGTTGGCCCGGCGGGCCGCGGCCACGAGCGAGAGGTTGGCCGCGTCGTTGTCGGTGGCGGCCACCAGGCCGACGGCGCTGCCGAGGTCGGCGCGGGCCAGCACCCTCGGGTCCGATCCGTCGCCGATGATCTCCGGGGTGTCCTCGTCGGGGTCCGGCGACGGCTCGACGGTCGTCACCTCCAGCCCCTCGGCGGACAGGTCCTCGGTGAGCCGGCGCCCGAACCGGCCGTAGCCGCAGACCACCCAGCGCCCCTCGCGCGGCGGCTCGCCGCGCTGCGGGAGCTCCGCGCCCGGGCCCCTCTCCAGCCACGTCGTGAGCTGGTAGCTCGCCGGGGCGCGCAGGGCGATGCGCAGGTGCCGGCCGAACGCCGCGAACGCGTCGACGACGGTCGGCTCCCCGAACGCCCGCATCCGCTCCGCGATCAGCGGCGCCGCCGTCCGCGCGACGACCGGCAGGTCGGGCCGCAGCAGCGCCGCGGCCATGACGACGGTCAGGTTGGCCTCGTCGTCGTTGGTCAGCGCCAGCACGCCCGCGCAGCGCGGGTGCTCCAGCCCCGCCACGGTGAGCGCGACGGCGTCCCGGGCGTCGGCGACGAGACCGGGCACGTCGGCGCGGAACGGGGCGAGGTCGAGGCCCTCGATGCGATCGCGGTCGATGTCGAGCACCACGAAGCGCCGCCCCAGCGCGTCGAAGGAGCGGCCGAGCAGCTCCCCGGTGCGCCCGTAGCCCGCGAGGAGCAGGAACGGCTCGCGCAGCCGGGCCACCTTGCGGGCGAGGTGCGCACGGGCGATCGCCGCGCGGAAGCTGCGGTCGCGCAGCAGCGCGAGCAGCGAGCCGATCGCGTAGGCCCACCCGACGACGGTCAGGAAGATCGTCGCGGCCACCCAGAGCCGCTGCGCGTAGGTGAACGGGTAGGGCAGCTCGCCGAACCCGATCGTCGAGGCGGTGTAGCTCATGAAGTAGAAGGCGTCGAGGAAGCCGAGCCGGTAGGGCTGCCCCTGGTCGTCCTGCCCCGGGATGAGCGTCAGCCCGAGCATCCCGATCGCGAAGATCACGACGAGCGTGATCAGCGGGACCCGCATCCGGCGCATGACCAGGAAGAAGGTGGCGGACGGCGGGTGGCTCACGGCATGGGGCCTCACGGCGGCGGGCTCACGGCGTCAGGGCCCGCGGAACGAGACCGTCTCGGCCACGAGCAGGATCACCGACACCGCGTTGGCGAGCAGCGCACCCGCCGCCAGCGACACCACGGCGGTCGTGCTCGCCGCATCGAGCGGGGTCGCCGGGATGCTGACCGTGATGCCCCAGACGACCGCTGCGGCGACGAGCTGCAGGTCGGCGACGAGGCTGGTGGCCAGGTGCACCGCGCCCATCTGCGTGCGGTCGCCGAACTTCAGCACGGTGGCGATCAGGCTGACGACGATCGCGGCGAACAGCTCGTAGACGTTGTGGTGGGCCGGGTCGTCGAGGTCGCCGAGCACGAAGCCGAAGTTCAGGGTGGCCGCGAGCAGCACGAAGAAGCCGAAGACCACCTTCTCGAGGTTCATCGCGCTCCCCGTCCCCCGTCCGACGCGCGGACCGTAACGCGACCGGCGCCGCGGCGCCCGATCACGCGACTTCCCGCCTGCGGTCCAGCCGCGCCATCACCGGTGTCGCGACGATCCCGTGCACGAGCACCGACACCACCACCACGAAGCCGACCGCGGCCCACAGCTGGTCCGCCTCGTCGAACGGCGCCTTCGCCGTCGCGTAGGCGAGGTAGTAGAACGACCCGATCCCGCGGATGCCGAACACCGCGATCGCCGTGCGCTCCTGGGGCGACCCCGGCCCCCCGCGCAGCGCGACCCACGACGTCAGCGGCCGGACAAGCAGCACGAGCACCAGCCCGACGGCGACCATCTGCCACGTCAGCGGCCCGAGCAGCCCCCGCACGATCGCGCCGCCGAACAGGACCAGCAGCAGGACGGTGAGCAGCCGCTCGATCTGCTCGACGAAGTCGTGCAGCACCTGGTGGTACTCGTGCGAGCGCTCGGTGGCGCGGATGGAGCGGGCGCAGACGAACACCGCGAGGAAGCCGTAGCCCCCGGCGACCTCGGTGAGCCCGTAGGCGAGGAAGGTCGCGGCGAGCGCGACGAACCCCTCGGCGTGCGACGCCAGCTGCAGCTGCTCCGACTGCGGCCGGAAGAACAGCGCCCCCAGCCCCCGCCCGACCAGCACGCCACCGACGACCCCGACGGCGATCTTGATGACGACGTCGTGCAGGACCCAGCCGCCGACCCAGCCGACCGTGCCCGCCCCGGCCAGCGCGATCGCGATCGCGGCGTAGACGAAGGGGAACGCGAGCGCGTCGTTGAGACCGGCCTCGGAGGTGAGCGCGAAGCGGACCTCGTCCTCGCCGTCCTCGGTGTCGGTGTTCGGCTCGCCCACCTGCACGTCCGAGGCCAGCACCGGGTCGGTGGGCGCGAGCGCGGAGCCGAACAGCAGCGCCGCGGCCGGGGCCAGGCCCAGCGCCCACCAGCCCAGCAGCGAGGTCGCGACGATCATCAGCGGCATCCCGATGCCGAGCAGCCGCCACGTCGACGACCACGAGCGCCAGCCGATCTTGCGGTCCAGCTTCAGCCCCGCCCCCATCAGCGCCACGATCACGCCGATCTCGGTGAGGTGCTCGGCGATGTCGGGGTGCGCGAGCGGGTCGGGATCGGGCAGGGGGGGCACGACCGCGAAGACCAGCGCCCCGAGCCCCAGGAACACGATCGGCAGCGACAGCGGTCGGCCGGCGAGCAGCCGGGGCAGCAGCCCGGCCGAGAGGGCGCCGACGCCCACGAGCGCGAACGACAGGTCGAGCAGGTCCACGGCGGGTCCGTTCACGAGTGGGTGGTGACGGGTAGGAGTGCCCGCGGCCAAACCCGCCACACGCTAGTGCGATCCGACGACCGGAACCAGACGACCCTGTCCGATCGGACGAGACTCCGATCCGCCTGCCTTCCTACGCTCGCTCCATGGACGCCTTGACCCGCACCCCGGCGCCGCGCAACGAGCCGGTCCGCGACTACGCCCCCGGCAGCCCGGAGCGGGCCTCGCTGCAGGCCGCGCTGGCCGAGCTCGGCGGCCGCCACCACGAGCTGACCGTCACCATCGGCGGCGAGCAGCACCTCGCCGGTGGCGCACCGTTCGACGTGGTCGCGCCGCACGATCACGCCCACGTGCTCGGCACCGGCGGCAACGCCACCCGCGAGGACGCGAAGGGCGCCGTCGAGGCGGCCCTGCGCGCGGCCCCGGCCTGGCGCGACCTCCCCTTCGACGAGCGGGCCGCCGTCCTGCTCAAGGCCGCGGACCTGTTGTCCGGGCCGTGGCGCGACCGCCTCAACGCCGCGACGATGCTGGGCCAGTCCAAGACCTGCTACCAGGCCGAGATCGACGCCGCGTGCGAGCTGGCCGACTTCTGGCGCTTCAACGTCGCCTTCGCCCGCGAGATCCACGACAACCAGCCGCAGAGCTCACCGGGCGTGTGGAACCGCATGGACTACCGCCCGCTCGAGGGCTTCGTCTACGCCATCACGCCCTTCAACTTCACCGCGATCGCCGGCAACCTCCCCACCGCGCCCGCGCTCATGGGCAACACGGTGATCTGGAAGCCGTCGCCCACGCAGGGCCTCGCAGCGCACCTGACGATGCGGCTGCTGGAGGAGGCGGGGATGCCGCCCGGCGTCGTCAACCTGCTCACCGGCGACGGCCGGGACGTCTCGGAGGTGCTGCTCACCGACCCGCACCTGGCCGGCATCCACTTCACCGGCAGCTCGGCCACGTTCCAGCACCTGTGGGGGCAGGTCGGCGCGAACATCTCCGGCTACCGCAGCTACCCGCGCCTGGTCGGCGAGACCGGCGGCAAGGACTTCGTGCTGGCCCACGCGAGCGCCGACGTCGACGTCCTGCGCACCGCGCTGGTCCGCGGCGCGTTCGAGTACCAGGGCCAGAAGTGCTCCGCGGCCTCGCGCGCGTTCGTGCCCGCCAGCGTCTGGTCCCGGCTGCGCGACGACCTGGCCGACGAGGTCAACGCCCTGACCATGGGCGACGTCGGCGACTTCTCGAACTTCATGGGCGCGGTCATCGACCGCCGCAGCTTCGACAAGGTGACCGCCGCCCAGCAGCGCGCGCAGACCGAGCTGCACGTGCTCGCCGGCGGCACCTCCGACGACCGCGTCGGCTACTTCGTCCGCCCCACGGTCGTCGTCGGCTCCGACCCCACGCACGAGGTGTTCCGCACCGAGTTCTTCGGGCCACTGCTCGCCGTCCACGTCTACGACGACGGCGACTTCGAGACCGTGCTCGAGCAGGTCGACGAGGGCGCCCCGTACGGCCTCACCGGCGCGGTGGTCGCGCGCGACCGGGCCGCCGTCGCGCGGGCGTCGGAGTCGCTGCGGTTCGCCGCGGGCAACTTCTACGTCAACGACAAGCCCACCGGCGCCGTCGTCGGCCAGCAGCCCTTCGGCGGCGGGCGCGCGAGCGGCACCAACGACAAGGCGGGCTCGGTCTACAACCTGCTGCGCTGGACGAGCCCGCGGACGATCAAGGAGACCTCGGTGGCCCCGACGGCCGTCCGGTACCCGCACCAGGGCTGACTACAGCACCGCGGAGAAGGCCGCGTACGTGCGCTCGTCGAAGAGCCAGAACCGGGCCTCGACGACCTCCGGGTGCGCGGCCATCGCCTCCCGCGTGCTCGCGACGGCGATCGCGGCGGCCTGCTCGACGGGGTAGCCGTAGACGCCGCAGCTGATCGCGGGCAGCGCGATACGAGCGCAGCCGTGCGCGGCGGCGACCTCCACGGTCCGCCGGTGGGCCGACGCGAGCAGCTCGGGCTCGCCGTGCCCGCCGCCCGACCAGACCGGCCCGACGGTGTGGATGACGTGGCGCACGGGCAGGTCCCCCGCGCCGGTGATCACGGCGTCGCCGACGGCGCAGCCGCCGGTCCGCCGGCACTCCGCGAGCAGCGCGGGCCCGGCGGCGCGGTGGATCGCGCCGTCGACGCCCCCTCCCCCGCGCAGGCCGCTGTTGGCCGCGGTGACGAGCGCGTCGACCTCCGTGTCGGTGGTGATGTCGCCGCGGTGCAGGGTGAGGGTCACGTCCGCTCCTTCGGGGTCCACTCGTTGGCGCGCCGGTTCTCCGCGGCGGCCGCCGCGGTCTCGGCGATCCGCTTCGCCCGCGTCTCCGGGCGCTTGGCCATGACGATCCAGCCGAGCAGGGCGCGCCGCGCCGAGGGCGGGAACGCGGCCCAGTGCTCCGCGGCGGGCGGGCGCGCGGCGAGCGCGGCGGCGAGGTCGTCGGGGACGACCAGGTCCTCGACGTCGTCGAGCAGCGTCCACGAGCCGTCTGCCTTCGCCGCGTCGATCAGCGCCGTACCCGCGGGCGTCATCAGGCCGGCGGCGGTGAGCCGCTCGATGCGCGCCTTGTTCGTGCGCGCCCAGCCGCTGCCCTTCTTGCGCGGGGCGAACCACAGCATGCGGCGCTCGTCGTCGAGCCTGCGGGCCGTGCTGTCGATCCAACCGAAGCACAGCGCCTGCTCCACGGTCTGCTCGTAGCCGATCTGCGGCCCGCTCGTGCCGGTGCGCCAGGTGACGAGCCAGACCCCGCGCGGGCGGGTGTGGTGCTCGGTCAGCCAGGCGCGCCACTCGTCGAGCGACCGCGGCTCGACGCGCTCATCCTCGGCCATCCCCGCAACCTAGCGCCGCCCGCAAGGCCGATGCCGCGACCGGGAGCGCCCGGCGCAGACCCGCACCCGGCGGCCCGGCGTAGCCGAGCACGATCCCGCTGGTGGCGGGCTCGCCGACGTGGTGGCGGCCCAGCCCGTCGAGGTGGATGCCCCCGGCCGCGGCATCGGCGATCGCCCGGCGCTCGGCGTCCGGACCGGGGAGCAGGGCGACGACGTGCCCACCCGCCTCGTCCCCGGTGACCGCGACGCCCACGCCCGCCAGCGCCGCCACGACGTCGGCCCGCCGGCCGGCCAGCTCGCGCCGCAGCCGTCGCAGGTGCCGGGCGAGGTCGCCGTGCGCGGCGAGGGCCACGAACACGCGCTGCCCGGCGCGGGCGGGCCGCATCCCGGTCGCCTCGCGCTGCGCCAGCACGGCGCCGACGACGGCGGGCGGCGCCACCAGCCACCCGACGCCCAGGGTCGGGGTGAGCAGCTTGCTCACCGTGCCGAGGTGCGCGACGACGTCCGGGCCGAGCGCGGCGAGCAGCGGGAGCGGGGCGACGTCGTAGCGCAGCTCGCCGTCGTAGTCGTCCTCGACGACGAGGAACCCCTCGGCACGCGCCCGCTCCACCAGCGCGACCCGCCGCGCGGCGGAGAGCCGCACGCCGAGCGGGTACTGGTGGGCGGGCGTGCAGTACACGGCGACGACGCCGGGCGGCACGGCGTCGACGACGAGCCCGGCGGCGTCCACCGGCACCGGTACGACGACCAGCCCGGCCGCCCGCAGCGCCGACACCGCCCGCCGGTACCCCGGCTCCTCCACCGCCACCCGCGACCCGGGCGGGAAGGTGCGCGCGAGCTCCGCCACGGCCGCGGAGCTGCCCGACGTGACGAGCACGGTGGCGGGGTCGGCGGGCAGGCCGCGGTGGCGGAGCAGGTGCTCGACGACCGCAGCCCGGAACGCCGGCATGCCGACCGGGTCGGGCCCGGCGTCGGCGGGGCCGTCGGCGGCGGCGCGCCAGGCCCGGCGCCAGGCGGCGGGGTCGAGGGCGTCGAGGCAGGGGGAGCCGGCGGAGAGGTCGACGAGCGCGCCCGCCCCGCCCGGGTTCAGGAAAGCCACGTTCCTGCCCTCTGGTGGCGGGAACGTGGCTTTCCTGCAACTCGGCCCGGCCCCCGCACCCGCACGAGCGGCCCCCGGCGGCACCTGCTCCACGTACGTCCCGCTCCCCCGCCGCGCCCCCACCCACCCCTCGGCCAGCAGCTGGTCGTACGCCCCCGCCGTCACCGTCCGGCTCACCCCGAGCGTCACGGCCAGCTCCCGCGTCGAGGGCAGCCGGTCGCCCGTGCGCAGCACCCCGTCGGCCGTCGCCGCCCGCAGCGCGTCGGCGAGCTGCACCGAGAGCGGGTGCTCCCCGGCGCGGTCCAGGACGATCGGGGGCAGCGGCACGAGTGGCCTTCCGGAGTAGGGGCGCAGTGGCCCTTCGAGGATGCCACCGCGGCGGGCAGGATGGCCGCATGACGACGCTCTCCCCCACCCCGCGCAGCACGGTCCGGCGCCTCCCGCACCGCGCCCGCACCGACCGCTCCGAGCTCCACGCCGTTCTCGACGCCGGGATGGTGTGCCACCTCGGGCTGGTCATGGACGGGTCGCCGGTCGTGCTGCCCACCGGCTACGGCCGCATCGACGACGTCCTCTACCTGCACGGCTCCACCGGGGCCGCCTCCCTGCGCGCCGCCGCGCGGAACGAGCCGGTGTGCGTCACGGTCACCCACGTCGACGGCGTCGTCTACGCGCGCTCGGTGTTCCACCACTCGATGAACTACCGCAGCGCGGTCGTGCACGGCGTGCCCCGCCTCGTCACCGACGACGACGAGCGCCTCGCCGGGCTGCGCGCGATCGTCGAGAACATGTCCCCCGGCTCCTGGGAGCACGCCCGCGGGCCCGACCGCAAGGAGCTCGCCGCCACCGCCGTGCTCGCCCTCGACCTCACCGAGGCCAGCCTCAAGGTGCGCACCGGCCCGCCGCTCGACGACGACGAGGACGTCGCCGACGACGTCCCCACCGGCCGCTGGTCGGGCGTGCTGCCGGTGCGCACGGTGTTCGGCGAGCCCGAGCCGTGCCCCCTGCTCCCCGCCACCACGCCGGTGGCCGGGCACGTCGGCGGCCGCCGGGACTGAGCCGACGGGACGAGGTGCTGGTCAGCAGGGGCGGCCGGACACCCGGCCGGGTGAACTAACCTCGGTCCGCGTGAGCGACCAGAGCACGTCCTACCCCGCCGCCGAACGGCTCGACCTCGTCGAGACCCTGCACGGGCACCGCGTCGCCGACCCCTACCGCTGGCTCGAGGACGCCGCCGACCCGCGTACGAAGGCCTGGTCGGCCGCCCAGGACGAGCTGGCCTCCGCGCACCTCGACGGCCTCCCCGGCCGCGAGGCGCTGGCCGGGCACCTGCGCACGCTGCTGTCGTCGGGCTCGGTGTCGGTGCCGCTGTGGCGGGCCGGGCGTCGGTTCTCGGTGCGCCGCGAGCCCGGCCAGGAGCACGCCGTCGTGCTGGTCCGCGAGCCCGACGGCACCGAGCGGGTGCTGCTCGACCCGATCGCGATCGACCCCACCGGCCTCACCACCATCGACGGCTGGGCCCCCGACCTCGAGGGCCGCCGCCTGGCCTACCAGCTCTCCGCGGGCGGCGACGAGCAGTCGGTGCTGCACGTGCTCGACGTCGCCACCGGCGAGGACGTCGAGCCGCCGATCGACCGCTGCCGCTACTCCGCCGTCGCGTGGCTGCCCGGCGGCGAGGAGTTCCTGTTCGTGCGGATGGTCGACGCCGCCGAGGTGCCCGAGGGGCAGCAGGCGTTCCACCGACGCATCTGGCGCCACCGCATCGGCACGCCCACCACCGACGACGTGCTGGTCGAGGCCCCCGGCCTCTACGACGGCCACAACTACTACGGCGTCCGCGTGTCCCGCGACGGCGCGTGGATGGTCGTCACCGCCAACGTCGGCACGGCCCGGCGCGACAGCCTGTGGGTCGGTCCGGTCGGCGGCGACCTCGAGCGCGTGCTCGCCCAGGACGACGACGTGCAGTGCAGCGCGTGGGTCGACCGCGACGGCCGCCTCTACCTGCTCACGACCGACGGCGCCCCGCGCTGGCGCCTCGCCGTCACCGACCCGTCGACGCCCGGGCGCGGGAACTGGCGCCCGCTCGTCGACGAGGACCCGGGGTCGGTGCTCGACGCCGTCGTCCTGCTCGACGGCGACGCCCCCCGCCTGGCCGTCCTGCGCTCCCGGCACGCCGTCTCCGAGCTCGCGCTGCACCACCCCGACGGCACGCCCGCGGAGGCCGTGGCGCTGCCGGGCACGGGCTCAGTGCCCGGCCTCACCGTCGCCGACCGCGACACCCCCGCCGAGCACGGCAGGCTGTGGATCGGCTGGACCGACCTCGTGACGCCGCCGCAGGTGCACCGCTACGAGGCCGGCGCGCTGGTGCTGGAGGCCACCGCCCCGGGCGCGGTCGAGGTCCCCGACGTCCGCACCGAGCAGCGCGAGTTCACCTCGGCCGACGGCACGACCGTGCGGATGTTCGTCGTCACCCCGGCCACCGGCGACGGCCCGCGCCCCACGCTGGTCACCGGCTACGGCGGCTTCGGCATCAGCCGCGAGCCCGCCTACACCGCGTCCGCGCTGGCCTGGGTCGCCGCGGGCGGCGGGTACGCGCTGGTGTCGCTGCGCGGAGGCGGCGAGGAGGGCGAGGACTGGCACCGCGCCGGCAACCGCGGCCACAAGCAGCACACTTTCGACGACCTGCACGCCGCCGCGCAGGCCCTGGTCGACGTGGGCGACACCACCCCGCGACAGCTCTCGATCATGGGCGGATCCAACGGCGGCCTGCTCGTGGGCGCCGCGCTCGTCCAGCGCCCCGACCTCTACGCCGCGGTGGTCTGCTCCGCCCCGCTGCTGGACATGGTGCGCTACGAGGAGTTCTCGCTCGGGCGCACCTGGAACGAGGAGTACGGCACGGCCGACGACCCCACGGAGCTGGGCTGGCTGCTGTCCTACTCGCCCTACCACCACGTCACCGACGGCGTCGACTACCCGGCGACGCTGTTCACCGTGTTCGAGTCCGACACCCGCGTCGACCCCCTGCACGCCCGCAAGATGTGCGCGGCCCTGCAGCACGCCACGGCGGGCGGGGCCCCGATCCTGCTGCGCCGCGAGACCGACGTGGGCCACGGCGCCCGCTCGGTCTCCCGCACCGTCGGCCTCGCCGCCGACCAGCTCGCGTTCCTGGCCGCGCACACCGGACTGGAACTCGCGACACGAAGGATGGCCCCGTGAACGACCTGCTCCCCGAACAGCCCGCCTGCGCCTCCGAGGCCGGCACCTGGTGCGCCCGCTTCTACCAGTGGACCAACAACGACTTCCTCGCGCGCTCGGCCGACGCGATCGTCGGCACCTCGATGCGGATCGGCCTGGTGCTGGTGCTGGCGATCCTCGCCCGGTACCTGCTGCACCGGCTGGTCTCCCGCGTCGTCGACGGCGCGGCCAACGCCCGGCTCCCCCGGCGCGCCTCCGCTGCGGCGGCCGCGGCCGCACCGGTGCGGCGCGCCCAGCGCGCCCGCACCATCGGCTCGGTGCTGCGCTCGACCATCTCGGTGATCGTCCTGACCATCGCCGCGATCATGGTGCTGTCGGAGTTCGGCGTGAACCTCGGCCCGATCCTGGCGTCCGCCGGAATCGTCGGTGTGGCGGTCGGCTTCGGCGCGCAGAACCTCGTCCGCGACTTCCTGTCCGGCATGTTCATGCTCATGGAGGACCAGTACGGCGTCGGCGACATCGTCGACCTCGGCGAGGCCAGCGGCACCGTCGAGGCGGTCGGCCTGCGGATCACGACGCTGCGCGACATCAACGGCACCGTCTGGTACGTCCGCAACGGCGAGATCCTGCGTGTGGGCAACAAGAGCCAGGGCTACGCCGTCGCCGTCGTCGACATCCCGGTGGCCCACAGCGCCGACATCGCCGACGCCACCGCCCTGATCGGCACCGTCGCCTCCGAGCGCGTCACGCTGGACGACGTCTCCGCGCACGTGCTGGAGCCCGTCGAGGTCCTCGGCGTCGACCGCGTCGGGCCGGAGGGCGTGACGCTGCGGCTCACCGTCAAGGTCGCGCCCGGCAAGCAGTGGCTGGTGCAGCGTGCGCTCAACGCCGCCCTCACCGACGCCTTCGACGACGCCCATGTCCCGCGCCCTGGCCTGCTCCCCGCCCTCCCGCCCGCGGGCCCGCCCCTCGCCAAGTGACGCAGCAGGGGATGATGGAGCCGTGAGCGATCCGCAGAACTTCTACGCCGAGGTGGGCGGCGCGCCCGTCTTCGACAAGCTCGTCTCCCGGTTCTACGAGGAGGTGGCCGCCGACGACGTGCTGCGGCCGCTGTACCCGGAGGAGGACCTCGGCCCGGCCGAGGTGCGGCTGCGGATGTTCCTGGAGCAGTACTGGGGCGGTCCGCGCACCTACTCCGACCAGCGCGGGCACCCCCGCCTGCGCATGCGGCACAACCCGTTCAAGGTCGGGCCGATCGAGCGCGACGCGTGGCTGCGCTGCATGCGCATCGCCGTCGACGAGGCCGGCTTCGACGACGCCCACCGCGAGCAGATCTGGCAGTACATGACCTACGCCGCGGCGAGCATGCAGAACTCCGACTTCTGAGCCCTCACTCGTCGGGGTCGGCGAGCTCCACCGTCGGCCCGTAGTGCCCGCGCCAGGCCGCCAGCGTCCCGGACGTGCCGTCGGTGAAGGCCAGCCGGCGCAGCGTCACGGCCACGGCCGCCCGGCTGGCGGGGTCGCCGGGCAGGTCGATGGTCTCGGGGCCGCGCATCTCGCGCACCGCGTCGACGACGTCGGCCACGACCACGCCCAGCACCGGGTCGCCGTGCTCGTCGAGCAGCCGGCGGAAGGCCGCGTCGCGCTCGGCGTCGAAGGGCAGCGGCGCCCCGTCGGGCTCCGACGCCGGGTGCGCCGGGTGCAGCCGCAGCACCGGGACCCAGCCGTCGGGCACCGGCACGTGCGCGGCCGGCGGCCGCTCCTGGCGCACCTGCGACGGCCGCAGCCGCAGCCCCGTACCGCCGCCGGGGGCGGTGATCTCCATGCGCCCCGCCGCCGTCACGACCACGACGTCCGGCGCCACGCCGGTGAGCTGCCCGAGCAGGCCGCCGGTGACGGCGTCGCGCCCGACGGCCCCGCGGAGCACCGCGAGGGCGTCCGGGTCGGCGGTGCGCACCAGCACGTCCGCGGCGGGCGCTCCGAGGCCGAGGTCGAACAGGACGCCGGAGAGGTCGGCCGGGCGCAGCGCACCGTCGTCGGGTCCGATCTCGGTGACGACGCGGCGCCCCTCGCGCCGGGCCGCCTCCTCAGGGACGCAGAACGCGACGGCGTGGTGCCAGCGCAGGGGGTCGCGCGCCGAGGGCGTCTCGTAGGCGATCGCCACGGCGTCGTCGGGCAGCACGATCCGCAGCCCGCCGCGCGGGGTGACCACGCTGTTGGGCCCGCGCTGCGCGGTCTCCCCGGGCAGCCGCGCCAGCCGGGCGAGCGCACCGGGCGCCCCGGCCGACCACGACGACGTCTCGAGCGCGAGGTGCTCCTCGACCAGGACCCGGACGGGGCCGAGTGCGGGGTCCGTCGGCCGGTCCATCGGCAGAGCGTGTCACGCCTCACACGGTCCGTCGAGGTGGGTCTCGGTCTGGGACGCCCGGTGCGGCCCATCGGGCGACGCGTACTACGGGCGGTGACCAACTCCCCCGCCATCCGGGCGCGAAGCCTGGCAGGATCTTGCCCGTGCAGTGGTGGCGCGAGGCGGTGGTCTACCGGGTCTACGTGCGCAGCTTCACCGACAGCGACGGCGACGGCATCGGCGACCTGGAGGGGATCCGCGCCCGCCTCGGCTACCTGGAGCTCCTCGGCGTCGACGCGCTGTCGCTGGCGCCGTTCTACCCGTCGCCGATGGCCGATCACGGCTACGACGTCGCCGACCCGCGCGACGTCGACCCCGTCTACGGCGACCTCGCCGTCTTCGACGCGCTGGTCACCGACGCCCACGAGCACGGCCTGAAGATCGTCGTCGACCTGGTGCCCAACCACACCTCCGTCGAGCACGAGTGGTTCCGCGCCGCCCGCACGTCGAAACCCCGCAGCCCCGAGCGCGAGCGCTTCCACTTCCGCCCCGGCCGCGGCCCCCGTGGCGAGCAGCCGCCCAACGACTGGCAGAGCGTGTTCGGCGGGCCCGCGTGGACGCGGCTGCCCGACGACCCGGAGTGGTACCTGCACCTGTTCTCCCCGTCGCAGCCCGATCTCAACTGGACCAACCCCGAGGTGTGGGCCGACC
Organism: Pseudonocardia oceani; assembly: GCF_019263585.2. Classification (GTDB taxonomy): domain Bacteria; phylum Actinomycetota; class Actinomycetes; order Mycobacteriales; family Pseudonocardiaceae; genus Pseudonocardia; species Pseudonocardia oceani. The sequence continues at coordinate 4,427,541 of NZ_JADQDF010000001.1, read as the reverse complement.
TCGACAAGACCGTCCGGTTCTGGCTCGACCACGGCGTCGACGGGTTCCGCGTCGACGTCGCCCACGGCATGAGCAAGCCCGAGGGCCTGCCCGACGCCCGCGGGTGTCGCGACGACCCCCGCTTCGACCACGAGGGCGTCCACGACGTGCACCGGATGGTCCGCGCCGTCGTCGACCACTTCCCGGGGACGGTGCTGGTCGGGCAGGTCGACGTCCGCGACGACGACGCGTTCGCCCGCTACGTCCGCCCCGACGAGCTGCACGTCGGGCTCACCTACCGGCTGCTGGAGTGCCCGTTCGCCGCCGACGCCGTGCGCGACGCGATCGAGGACTCGTTCGAGGCCGTCGCGCCGACGCGGGCACGGCCGTCGTGGGCCCTGGCCGACCACGACACCGCCCGCCCGGTCACGCGCTGGGGCGGCGAGGCGCGGGCGCGGGCGATGGCCCTGGTGACGCTCGCGCTGCCCGGCACGGTGTTCCTCTACAACGGCGAGGAGCTGGGGCTGCCCGACGTCGAGCTGCCCGACGAGCTGCTCCAGGACCCGCGCTGGGCGCAGTCGGGCGGCACCGACCGCGGTCGCGACGGCTGCCGCGTCCCGATCCCGTGGGAGGGCGCCGCACCGGGGTTCGGGTTCACCTCCGGCGAGCCGTGGCTGCCGATCCCCGCCCGGTGGGCCGGCCGGCTCGTCGCCGACCAGCTGGAGGACACGGCGTCGACGCTGTCGGTGTACCGCCGAGCGCTCGAGCTGCGCCGCTGCCACCCCGGCTTCACCGGCACCGACGTCGAGTGGTTCGGCGCCCCGCAGGACTGCCTCGCGTTCCGCCGCTCCGGGTCGACGCTGGTGTGCGCGCTGAACACCGGGGAGGTGGCGGTGCCGCTGCCCCCGGGCGACGTCCTGCTGTCCTCGGGCCCGCTGCGCGGCGGCCTGCTCCCCCCGGACACCGCGGTCTGGCTGGCCTGACGGCCCCGTGAGCGGCGAACAGTGCCAGGGCCCTGTTCGCCACTCACGACCTCAGGCCAGCAGCAGCGGCAGCGCGGTGAGCCGGCGGCGCACGACGGCGCCGTAGCGGGCATCCAGGCGCATCCAGGTGCCCGTCGACGACACGCGCACGGCATCGCCGGGACCCCCGGCCACGAACCCCATCCCCGACAGCGCGAACAGGCAGCGCATCGGCACCTTCACCGCCGGGGCGTCCCCCGCGCTGACGGTCAGCACCGTCTGGTCCAGGAGCGACGCCGGCGGCCCCATCGGCCCCGCGTTCTCCCGCGCCACGGTCAGCCCGCGCTCGGTGAGCTGCTCGATCTCCTCGGCGGGCACGACGTCGACCGCCGCCCACCCGTCGACGGGCGGTAGCTCGCCCTGCCACAGCCCGCCCGCGCCCGGGTTGACGACGCCCGCCCGCTCCACCGACAGCGCCGTGAGCAGCGACGACGCCGGCGTCGTGACCTCGGCGGGGTCGAGCGTGCCGTGCACCGAGCGCGTCGCGAGGACGTCGAACGGCGTCGAGGCCCACGCCGTCACGACCCCTCCCGCCGCGCGCAGCCGCACCGTCGCCACGGCGTCGAGCCGCACCACCCGGCCGATGAACGCGCCGAGGTCGCCCCGCTCGTCTGCGTCGGGGATCGCCAGCTCACTCACGCACCCTCCTCGCTGACGCTCGTCGGCCGCGTTCGCGGCACTGCTGTGTCCCCTGGTGAGCTCGCAGGCTCGCTCACGCCCACTCCCCCAGCCACGCCTTCTCCTCCGCCGTCAGCCGCCGCGGACGCTGGGCCGCCAGGTCGAACGTGGCCATGCGGGTGTGCGCGGTGATCGCGACCGGCGCGTCCTCGCCGGGCCCGTCGTGCAGGGCGTAGCGGATGACGAACGACGCCGCCCGCACCTCCTCCACCGTCATCACGACACGCAGCGAGTGCGACCGGTACGTCACCTGCTTGGCGTACCTCACGCCGAGCTCGGCGACGAGCAGCCCGGAGGCGAACCCGCCGACGCCGTCGGCCTCGGCCCGCTCGAAGAACAGCGCGATCCGCGCCTCCTCGAGCAGCGTCACCGCGCGAGCGTGGTTGAGGTGCCGGTAGGAGTCCTGGTCGGTCCAGCGCAGGGGCACCTGCGCGACGAAGTGCGCCACGCCCCCACCCTCTCACCCCAGGTCGCGGGGTCAGCGCGCCAGGCCCCGCAGCTGCCGCGAGACCACCGACAGCGTGGCCAGGTCCAGCCGCGCCGACGTCCCGACCTCGTGCAGCGCCGCCCGCGCCCGCACCAGCCGCGACGCGTTCGCCTGCTCCCACTGCGCGATGGCGTCCTCCGCCGGCGTCCCGGGCGCCGCCTCGCGCAGCGCGTCGAGGGTGATGGCGCGCAGCGAGCCGTAGAGGTCGTCGCGCAGGGCGAGGCGGGCCAGCGCGTGCCAGCGGTCGCCGCGCTCCAGCGCGCTCACCGACGTCAGCGCCATGTCGACGCCCAGGTGCTCGGACAGCGCGTAGTACAGGTCCGCCACCTCGCGCGGCTCGCGCGGCTCCCGGTCGCGCTCGGCCAGCTCGACGAGCTCGACGACGTCGAGCAGGCCGTAGCCGTACATCAGCGCCGCCGCCCGCAGCGCGCACTCCGCGCCGACGCCGGACTCGGTGAGCAGGCGCGCGCGGTCGCGCACGGCCTCCAGCTCGCGCCCGCGCAGCAGCCCGGCCAGCTCACCGCGCAGCGCCCGCACGGACCCGGCGAAGCGGGCCACCTCGGCGCCGACGGCGAGCGGCTGCGGCCGGTTGGTGAGGAACCAGCGCGACGCGCGGTCGAGCAGGCGCCGCGAGTCGAGCACGATCGTGTCCGAGACCTCGGTCGCGATCGCCGGGTCGCGCAGCTCCGACCACAGCGCGGGCAGGTCGAACACCGCCGTCGTCACGGCGTAGGCGCGCACCGCGTCGGTCGCGGTGGCCGACATCTCCTCGCCGAGCCGGAACGCGTACGTCATCCCGGCGCCGTCGACCATCTCGTTGACCAGCTGCGTCGTCACGATCTCGCGCCGCAGCGGGTGCCCGGCGACCGCCTTCGGGAACCGCTCGCGCATCGCGCGCGGGAAGTACTCCGGCAACCGCGACGCGAACGCCGCCGCGTCGGGCAGGTCGGTGGCGAGCACCTGCGCGGTGAGGTCGAGCTTGCTGTGCGCGAGCAGCGTCGAGAGCTCCGGGCTGGTCAGGCCCATCCCCGCCGCCTCGAGCGCGGCGAAGCCGGCCTCGTCGGGCAGCACCTCCAGGCGCCGGACGAGCCCGTGGCGCTCCTCGAGGTCGGCGGTGAGCCGCCCGTGCACGCTCGTCATGTCGGCGGCGTGCGCCCGCGCGATGCCCAGCACCGCGTTCTGGTCGCGGTTGTCGGCCAGCACCAGCGCCGACACCTCGTCGGTCATCTCGACGAGCACCGCGTTGCGGTCGGTGCGGTCGAGCTCCCCGGCGACGACGAGCCGGTCGAGCAGGATCTTGATGTTGACCTCGTGGTCGGAGCAGTCGACGCCCGCCGAGTTGTCGATGGCATCGGTGTTGATCTTGCCGCCGGCGCGCGCGAACTCGATGCGCCCCTTCTGCGTCAGCCCCAGGTTGCCGCCCTCGCCCACGACCTTGACGCGCAGCTCCGCGCCGTTCGCGCGCACGGGGTCGTTGGCCTTGTCGCCCGCCGCCTCGTGCGTCTCGTCGGTGGCCTTGACGTAGGTGCCGATGCCGCCGTTCCACAGCAGGTCGGCGGGCGCGCGCAGGATCGCGGCGATGAGCTCGGGCGGGCTGAGCCGCTCGGTGCCGTCGGGCAGGCCCAGTGCGGCGCGCATCTCCGGCCCCACCGGGACCGACTTCGCCGTGCGCGGCCACACCCCGCCGCCGGCGCTGATCAGCGACCGGTCGTAGTCGTCCCACGACGAGCGCGGCAGCGCGAACATCCGCTCGCGCTCGGCGAAGCTGGTGGCCGCATCGGGCGTCGGGTCGACGAAGACGTGCCGGTGGTCGAACGCCGCGAGCAGCCGGATGTGCGGGGAGAGCAGCATGCCGTTGCCGAACACGTCGCCGGACATGTCGCCGACGCCGACGACGGTGAACTCCTGCACCTGCGTGTCGACGCCGAGCTCGCGGAAGTGGCGCTTGACGCTCTCCCACGCGCCCTTCGCCGTGATGCCCATGGCCTTGTGGTCGTAGCCGACCGAGCCGCCGGAGGCGAAGGCGTCGCCGAGCCAGAAGCCGTAGGACGCCGCGACCTCGTTGGCCGTGTCGGAGAACCGCGCGGTGCCCTTGTCTGCCGCGACCACGAGGTAGGAGTCGTCGCCGTCGTGGCGGACGACGTCGGGCGGCGGCACCGTGGCGCCGTCGACAAGGTTGTCGGTGACGTCGAGCAGCCCCGAGATGAACATGCGGTAGCAGGCCTCGACCTCGGCCGGGTCCGGCTGCGCCGCGCGGACGAAGAACCCGCCCTTCGCCCCGACCGGCACGATCACCGCGTTCTTCACCGCCTGCGCCTTGACCAGCCCGAGGATCTCGGTGCGGAAGTCCTGCGGGCGGTCCGACCAGCGCAGCCCGCCGCGCGCGACGGCGCCGTAGCGCAGGTGGACGCCCTCGACGCGCGGCGAGTACACCCAGATCTCGAAGCGCGGGCGCGGCGCCGGCATGTCCGGCACGAGCGCCGGGTCGATCTTGAAGGAGAAGAAGGCGCGCTCGCGGAACCAGTTGGTGCGCAGCGTCGCGGTGATCATCGCCAGGTAGCCGCGCAGGATGCGGTCGGCGTCGAGCCCGGTGACGGAGTCGATCAGCGTGCGGGCCTCGGACAGCGCGGCGGTCTCGGCGCGCTCCCGGTCCTCGACGGAGCCGACGGCCGGGTCGAACCGCGCCCGGAACACCCCGAGCAGCGCCCGCGCCACGGCGGGCTGGGTGAGCAGCGTGTCGGCCATGTACTGCACGCCGTACGGGCTGCCGAGCTGGCGCGCGTAGCGGGCGTAGGCGCGCAGCACCGCGACCTCGCGCCAGGGCAGGCCGGCGCGCAGCACGAGCGCGGAGAACCGGTCGGTCTCGGAGTCACCGCGCCAGGCGGCGCTGAACGCCGAGCAGAACCCGGTCTCCACCTCGGCCTCGGTGCGCCCGGCGAGCGCCGTGCGCGTGGCCTCGTCGACCTGCAGACCGAAGTCGTAGAGGTAGCAGCGCAGCCCATCGGGGCGCAGGAACTCCGAGGGGCGCTCGTCGAGGACCTCGACGCCGAGCTGCTGCAGCAGCGGCAGCACGGCCGTCAGGGTGGCGGGGGCGCCGGCGAGGTAGAGCGCGAAGCGGCGGACGCCGTTCGCCGCCGCGTCGTGCAGGCGCACCGAGAAGTCGCCGGGGCCGCTCAGCGCGGCGATGCGGTGCAGGTCGGCCACCGCGTGCTGCGGGTCGACCGCGGCCTTGTACGTTCCGGGCACCCCGGCCAGCAGACCGCCGACCCCGGCGCCCTCCGCGGTCTGCAGCAGCCGGTCGTCCCAGGTGCGGACGGCCTCGGTCAGCTCGTCCTGCAGCGCCGCCACGTCGACGTCGCCGAAGCCGGCCGCGTCGGTGGGCGCGTGCACGGTGAACTGCACGAGCGCGAGCGCCGACTCCGAGACCCGTGCGGTGTGGTCGACGGCCGTGCCGCCCAGGCGCCGCTGCAGCACGTCGGCCATCGCCAGGCGCGACGACGTCGTGTAGCGGTCGCGCGGCAGGTACACCAGGGCCGAGACGAAGCGGCGGTACGGGTCGGGGCGCAGGAACACCCGCACCGCGCGGCGCCCGGCCACGGCGAGCACGCCGACGGCGGTGTCGTGCAGCCGCTGCACGCCCGCGCTGAACAGCTCCTCGCGCGGCAGGTCCGAGAGCACCTCGAGCATCTGCTGGCCCGAGTAGGACTCGAGCGGGAAGCCGGCGCGGTGGATGGCGTCGCGGACGCGGCGGGCGATCACCGGGATGTCCAGGACGCTCTCGTAGAGCGCGGGCACGGTGAGCATCCCGAGGAAGCGGTGCTCGCCGGTGAGCCGACCCTCGGCGTCGACGGTGGCCACAGCCAGGTAGTACGGGTGCTCGGGGCGCAGCGGGCCCGGGTCGTTGGCGCGGGTGATGACGAGCAGGTCCGGACGACCCGGGACGGCGTCGACGCGCGGCACGAACGCGCGCTCGGCGACGTCACGGCGCAGGACGCCCAGGCCGGTGCCGGGCTCGGCGACGAGCTCGCCGCCCGCGGTGGCCGTGTAGTGGCGGTAGCCGAGGAACGTGACGTGGCCGTCGGCGAGCCAGCGCAGCAGCTCGGCGACGTCGCGGGGCTCGGCGGTGGCGCCGGCCGGGGCGCGCGAAGGCAGGCCGTCGGCGATCCGCAGGGCCGTCGCGAGCATGGGCTCGGCGTCGCCGACGATCTCGCGGACCTCGCGCAGCACCTCGCCGAGGCGCCCGGCCAGCTCGTCGAGCGTGAGGTGCGAGGTCTCCAGGTCGAGGTGGATCCACGATTCGACGGTGCCGTCGGCGGGCGGCGCGGCCGGGTCGGCGTCGGTGAGCACGTCCTCGAGGTTCCCCTCGGCATCGCGGCGGACCACGACGATCGGGTGGATGACGCGCGTGACCTCGCCGCCCGCCCGCGCGACGGCCGCGAGCAGCGACTGCACCAGGAACGGCATGTCGTCGGTGACGATCTCCACCACCGGACCGTCCGCCGATCCCTCGGGCTGCGCGTCCCGCACGCGGATGAGCTCCTGCCCCGCCGCGCGCCGGCCGGCCAGCTCGACGTGCGAGCGGGCCGCCGCGAGCAGCAGCGGGAGGTGCTCACCGGCGAGTCCGTCCAGGTCAGGGGCGTGCCGTGCGTACAACGATCGCAGGGCCGTCAGTTCGGGGCCGGGCTTCGTCGCCCTCTCGCCGGTGGTCACATGCGGCTCCGGGGTCTCGTCATCGGACCGCCACCCTATTCCCACCGGGCGAACGCGGGCCCCCCGGTCGAGTGAACGGTCAGATGCCCCGGTAGGCCGCGAGCGCCCCCGCGAGGAGGTCGGCCAGGCCGAGGCCGTCGGTCGAGGTGGGAGCGGTCGACGGCCTCCCGCGCCCGCCGCGCGGCGCCTCCGGCCGTCCCTCGGCCGCCTCCTCCGGTCCCGGGTCGGCCTCGGCCCGCCCGGCCTCCCCGGTCCGCCCCGTCTGCTCGCTCCGCCCCGTCTGCTCGGTGCGCCCCGTCTGCTCGGTCTGCTCGGCCTGCCCGTCCTGCCCGGTCGGCGCGGACCCGTCGCCGCGCCGGTGCCGACGTCCTCCGGTGCCGGGCCGGACGACCACCCCGTCGGGCAGGTACGGCCGCCGCTCCCCCGGCCCCTCGCGCCCGTCCCGGCCGTCGGCGCTGACGGGATCCGGCCGTCGCCCCGTGCCGTTCGCCGCGCCGGGGGAGTCGGCGGCGTCGGCGTCGCGTCCCCGCCGGACGGCACCGTCCGCCGGCCCGGCCGCTCTGTCGGCGCGCTCGACCGGCAGCGTGCGGCCCGCTCCATCGACCCGATCCGACCCACCGGTCCGGTCCGTCCCGCCGACCTGGTCCGTGGCGCCGGTTCGGCCCGTGTCACCGTTCGGGCCCCTGTCGCCGTCCACGCCCGCGTCGCCGCCCCGACCGGTCCCGTTCCTGCGGGTCCCGTTCCGATCGGCACGGTTCCGGCCGGCCCCGCCGTGGCGACCCGCACGGCCGGCCTGGCCGGGCCCGTCGGCACCGGCCCCGCTACCGGCACGGCTCTCGCCATCGACAGGGTCCGGCCCTGCCGACGACCCGCCCAGCACGTCCGTCTCGTCGTCGTGCGAGGGGTCGTAGCCCCGGCTGCCCGGCAGGCCGGCGTCGTCGTCCGACGACCTGGGGTGGTCGGCGTGCCGTGCCGGCGCGGGGCCGGGTGCCGCGCCCGCACCGGGAGCGTTCGCCCGGCCCCGTCCGGGACCCTCGTCCACCAGGTGCCGGTCGCCCACCCGCCCGTTCGCGCCCGCGCCTCGGCCGGCGTCCGTGCGCGCTCGGCGGCCCGATGCTGGTGCACGACCGTCGTGGGGGTCCGGCTCCGCGGCCGCCCGACCACTCACCCGTCCCGACGGTCCGAGCGGATCCGGGTCCGGCGTGGGGTCGGCGTCCGACCGGGGCGAGGCGTGGCGCGACCGCCCGGGCGTCCCGGCCGGCCGGGCCCGGCCGTCGAGGCGCTGCAGGACCTGCGCCCCGACCACTCCGTGCTCGTCGTGCACGGCCGCGCGCAGCAGCGCGCCCTGCACGGCGGCGTCGACCGCCAGGCCGTCGACGAGGGCCGGCACGACCCGGCGCATCCACTCGGCGGCGGCCGCGCGGTCACCGTCGGCCAGCACCACCGACACCGCGTCCGGGCTGTCGCGCCGCAGCCGCCCGGACTCCGGCAGCCGCTGCGCCAGCCGGCGCGCCACCCGTCGCACGGTCGGGGCCGACTCGTCCGCAGACAGCCGGTGCCCCTCCCGCACCAGGTCGAGCACGACCGCGCACTCGCCCGCGCCCGTCGCCGGGACCTCGACCGGGGTCTCGTGCGCGTCGCCACCCTCCGCGGGCGACTTCCCCCAGATCCGGTCGAGCCCCGCGAGCGCCGAGGCCAACCAGGCCTCCGGGTCGGCCAGCGCCGACACGACGGCCGGATCCGGGGCGGTCGCCGGCGCAGGAGTCGATGGCGCAGGAGGCGTCGGCGCAGGAGGCGTCGGCGCAGGAGGCGTCGGCGCGCCAGTCGTCGAGTGATCACCCGGCCCCGCACCAGCTGCCGGATCCGCCGGAGCAGACCCGTCGTCTACCGCAGCGCCCCCACCGCGAGCAATGCCGTTCCCCGCCTCCGGGGACGTCGCCGGCCGGTACGCGCGCAGCGCCTGGGTGGGAGCCTCCGAGGCGCCGTCCCGGGCGGGGTCCAGCGTCGACCCCGCCGACCACATCCCGGTGGCCCAGGGATCGGCGGGCCAGGCCCCGCTGCCCCCCGTGCCGGACGCGCCGTTGCGTCCTCGGCCCTCCGCGCTGTCGGCACCCGACGCGGTCGCACCCGGAGCACGCGAGGTCGACCCGTTCGCGCCACGGGGGCCACCCGTGCGCCCGGGCTCCTCGCGCCCTGTTCCGTTCCGTCCGGAAGCGGCCGCGCCACCGCCGTCCGAACCGGTGGCCGCGGCGACTCGTGCCGGTGGGGCCCACGCGGTGCCGGGCCAGCCAGCCGCCGCACCCGTACCGGGCTCGCGGTCCTCGCCGCGCCGCGCCGCGTTCCCGGCGCCTGACGACGCGGACCCGGCCGACGACCCGCTCGACGTCGCGGCGTCCTCCTCCCGCCGACGACGCCGCCCGCCCGCACCGGCCGCCCCGCCTTCGGCAGAACCCGCGGCACCAGGCGCACCGGCGCCGGCGGTCCCACCGCCGGCACGCCCGGCGCCGGCAGACTCCTCAGCTGCAGCACCGGCGCCACCGGCGGCCGTGTCACCGGTGCCGCCAGCGCTCGCGTCACCGCCCCGGGTCGCTCCGTCGTCCGCCATCGACGCCGCCTGGGCCGTGCGCAGCCCCGCCGTCCGCTCAGCCGAGCCCTGAACCCGCCGGGAATCGCCCGACCCGTCCGGATCCGGCGCCCGACGCCGCCCGACGGCCTCGCCACGGCCGCGCTCGGGTTCGACCGCCCGGCCGTTCGAGGCAGCTGGCGAGGGCGCGGCGCGGCCGGGATCCCCCGTCGCCGCGCCCTGCCCCGGACGCGTGACGCCGCCGGGCTGCGCGGCCGGGCCCAGCGACAGGATCCCCGGCAGCGACACCAGCGCAGTGCGGAAGCGCGCGACGCGGGCCCGGTGGCGGCGCTCGGCGACGACGGCGAGGCGCACCGACTCCGCCGACGCCTCGGGCCGGCCCGCCTTCTCGTGGACCTCCCCCAGTGCGGTCCGGCAGATGAACTCCAGCTCAGGGGCGTCGCTGGCGGCGGCGGCGTGCGCCGCCCGCTCCAGCTCCTGTGACACGTCGGCCCCCGTGCCGCGACCCTCCTCGGCGACGACCCGGGTCAGGGTGAGCCGCAGCAGCGCCAGCTGGCGTGTCGGGCGCGCGTGCTCGACGAGCCGCGACCGCAGCGGGCGGCTGCCCTCGCTCGCCTGGTCCGAACGACCCGCCGCGATGAGCGACGAGATCCACTCCGCGGCCAGCGCGGCCGCGAGGTGCGGGGACGGGCTCAGCGCCTGCGGCGAAGTGCGCGCGCGGTCGAGCCGACCGAGCCCGTCGACCGAGCGCGTCACCGCGCTGTCGGAGCGCCCGAGCCGGCGATCGGCCGACGCCGCGACCAGCAGCGCCGTCGCCGACCCGATCTCCGCTGCCGCCCCGCCCACCCGCGCCCACGCGGCGAGCGCCTCGGTCGGGTCGAGCGGACCGTCGTCACCGCAGCGCAGCCGCGCGACCGCGACGTCGGCCGCGAACTCCGCATCGGCCCCGGCACCGGGGAGGGTGTCGAGCAGTGCCCGCGACGCCAGATTCTCCCCCGCGCCGTGGGCGAGCACCGCCAGCTCGAGCCGCAGCCGCGCCGCGGCCGGCGCCGAGAGCGCGTCGGCCCCCCAGCGCGGCAGGGCCTCGAGGACGTCGGAGGCGATCTTCCGGCCGTCACCGACCGCCGATGCCGCGTGCACCCGCCAACCGGTGGCCAGGAGCCAGGCGTCGCGGTCGGAGACCGCCGACGCCGACTCCATCAGGTGCTCGGACAGCACCCCCGCGAGGTCGGGCCGGGCCCAGCGCAGGGACCGCACCGCCGCCGGCACCGCCGGCGGAGGAACGGACGACCCCTGGGTGCTCGCCGACTCCACGTGACCTCCCGAAGTGCCGGGCACCCCCGGATGAGCCACCGGACTCCACCGGCCGGGGTAACGCCCGCGCTCAGTCGCGCGTGAGCTTACGGTGGGTGACCCGGTGCGGGCGCGCGGCCTCCGCACCCAGCCGCTTCAGCTTGTTGGCCTCGTAGGCCTCGAAGTTGCCCTCGAACCAGAACCACGACGCCGGGTTCTCGTCGGTGCCCTCCCACGCCAGGATGTGGGTGCAGACCCTGTCGAGGAACCACCGGTCGTGCGAGATGACCACCGCACAGCCGGGGAACTGCTCCAGCGCGTTCTCCAGCGAACCCAGGGTCTCGACGTCGAGGTCGTTGGTGGGCTCGTCGAGGAGGATGAGGTTGCCCCCCTCCTTGAGCGTGAGCGCGAGGTTGAGCCGGTTGCGCTCTCCGCCGGAGAGGACGCCTGCCGGCTTCTGCTGGTCGGGCCCCTTGAACCCGAACGCCGCGACGTAGGCCCGCGACGGCATCTCGGTCTGTCCGACCTGGATGTGGTCGAGGCCGTCGGAGACGACCTCCCACACGTTCTTCTTCGGGTCGATGCCGCCGCGGTTCTGGTCGACGTAGGACAGCTTGACCGTGTCGCCGACCTTCACCGTGCCCGAGTCGGCGTGCTCCAGCCCGACGATCGTCTTGAACAGCGTGGTCTTGCCGACGCCGTTGGGCCCGATCACGCCGACGATGCCGTTGCGGGGCAGCGAGAAGGACAGGTCCTTGATCAGCACCCGGCCGTCGAAGCCCTTGTCGAGGTGGTCGACCTCGACGACGGTGTTGCCCAGGCGCGGGCCCGGCGGGATCTGGATCTCCTCGAAGTCGAGCTTGCGGTGCTTGTCGGCCTCCGCGGCCATCTCCTCGTAACGGCCGAGCCGCGCCCGGCTCTTGGCCTGCCGCGCCTTGGCGCCCGAGCGCACCCAGGCGAGCTCGTCGGCGAGCCGCTTCGCCAACTTGGCGTCCTTGCGGCCCTGGACCGCGACGCGCTCGCCCTTCTTCTCCAGGTACGTCGAGTAGTTGCCCTGGTAGCCGATCGCGCGACCGCGGTCGAGCTCCATGATCCACTCGGCGACGTTGTCGAGGAAGTACCGGTCGTGGGTGACGGCCAGCACGGCTCCCGCGTAGCTCGCGAGGTGCTGCTCCAGCCACAGGACGCTCTCGGCGTCGAGATGGTTGGTGGGCTCGTCGAGGAGCAGGAGGTCGGGCTTGGCGAGCAGGAGCTTGCACAGGGCCACCCGGCGCCGCTCACCCCCGGACAGGATGTCGACCGGCGAGTCGGGCGGCGGGCACCGCAGGGCGTCCATCGCCTGCTCGAGCTGGGAGTCGAGCTCCCACGCGTCGGCGTGGTCGAGGACCTCCTGGAGCTGACCCATCTCCTCCATCAGCTCGTCGGTGTAGTCGGTCGCCATCTGCTCGGCGATCGCGTTGTACCGGTCGAGCTGCTGCTTGATCTCGCCGAGACCCTCCTCGACGTTGCCGAGGACGGTCTTCTCCTCGTTGAGGGGGGGCTCCTGCTGGAGGATGCCGACCGTGGCCCCCGGTGCCAGGAGCGCCTCTCCGTTGTTGGGGTGCTCCAGCCCGGCCATGATCTTCAGCACGGTGGACTTGCCGGCTCCGTTCGGGCCGACGACGCCGATCTTGGCGCCCGGGAGGAAGTTGAGCGACACGTCATCGAGGATGACCTTGTCGCCGTGAGCCTTCCGGACCTTCTGCATGCTGTAGATGAACTCCGCCACGCCCACGATGGTAGTTCGCGGCCGGTCAGTGCCCTGCGGCCGGTACGGCGTCGACGAGCTCACGCCCGCCCTCCGCCACCGGGGCCTGCTGCTCGCTCCACGGGTCGTCCGACGGCTGATCGGACGCGGCCGGGCCCTCCGTGGCGCCGGCCGGGGCCACCGCGACGGCGAGCGGTGCCGGCGCCTCGGCCCGCCGGACCCGCGTCACGACGGCCGTACAGCGCGTGAGATCGGGAGCCACGACGTCGGCCTCGAGGTCGGTGACCGAGTTGCGCCGGCCGTCGGCGGTGTCGTAGCTCCTGGTCACCAACCGCCCGCGCACGACGACCGGGTCGCCGCTCTGCAGGGACCGCGCCGTGTTCTCGGCCAGGCGGCGCCAGCAGCTCACCGCCACGAAGAACGAGTCCCGGTCGATCCACGTGTTCGAGTCGCGGTCGAAGCGCCGCTCGTTGCACGCGATGCGGAAGTTCAGGACGGGGGTGCCGTTGGGCAGGTGCCGAAGGTGGATCGGCGTGATGACGGTGCCGACGGCGGTGACGCTGGTCTGGTTCATGGGTCTCTCCTCGTCCGGTGGTCGTGCTGACGAGATCGAGACTGCCGCCGCCGTCCGGGGCCACACCAGACCCGCCCTGATTCTGTGGATGGCGCACGCACGATGTGGACAACCGCGAAGCCGAGAACGAGAACTGTCGGCCCGCCGTGCGATGCTGAACGGTTTCCTGCACGCAAAAAAAGTGGGCCCCCGCCGTCAGGCGGGGGCCCACAAATTCAGGTTTGATGTCGGCGGCGACCTACTCTCCCACACCCTGACAGGTGCAGTACCATCGGCGCTGGAGGGCTTAGCTTCCGGGTTCGGGATGGGACCGGGCGTTCCCCCTCCGCCATAACCACCGACAACACTATCTTCCAAGTGTCGTGCTGATCAAGCGTATGCAATTAATGGATGCGAAACACGACGACGAACCATCGCAGAACCCTTCGCAACCCGACCACACCGTAGTTGTGTGTTCAGGGTCGCACAGTGGATGCAAACAACTCGTCATGAACAAGCCCTCGGCCTATTAGTACCAGTCAACTCCACCCGTTGCCGGGCTTCCATCTCTGGCCTATCAACCCAGTGGTCTGCTGGGGGCCTTAACCACGCAAGGTGGTGGGAGACCTCATCTTGGAACAGGCTTCCCGCTTAGATGCCTTCAGCGGTTATCCCTTCCGAACATAGCCAACCAGCCGTGCCCCTGGCGGGACAACTGGCACACCAGAGGTCCGTCCGTCCCGGTCCTCTCGTACTAGGGACAGCCTTCCTCAAGTCTCCTGCGCGCGCGGCGGATAGGGACCGAACTGTCTCACGACGTTCTAAACCCAGCTCGCGTACCGCTTTAATGGGCGAACAGCCCAACCCTTGGGACCTACTCCAGCCCCAGGATGCGACGAGCCGACATCGAGGTGCCAAACCATGCCGTCGATATGGACTCTTGGGCAAGATCAGCCTGTTATCCCCGGGGTACCTTTTATCCGTTGAGCGACACCCCTTCCACCAGGTGGTGCCGGATCACTAGTCCCGACTTTCGTCCCTGCTCGACCTGTCGGTCTCACAGTCAAGCTCCCTTGTGCACTTACACTCAACACCTGATTGCCAACCAGGCTGAGGGAACCTTTGGGCGCCTCCGTTACATTTTGGGAGGCAACCGCCCCAGTTAAACTACCCACCAGGCACTGTCCCTGAACCAGATCATGGCCCGAGGTTGAGACACCCAATTCGACCAGAGTGGTATTTCAACAACGACTCCACAACCACTGGCGTGGCCGCTTCACAGTCTCCCACCTATCCTACACAAGCCGAACCGAGCACCAATACCAAGCTGTAGTAAAGGTCCCGGGGTCTTTCCGTCCTGCCGCGCGTAACGAGCATCTTTACTCGTAGTGCAATTTCGCCGAGTCTGTGGTCGAGACAGCGCCCAAGTCGTTACGCCATTCGTGCAGGTCGGAACTTACCCGACAAGGAATTTCGCTACCTTAGGATGGTTATAGTTACCACCGCCGTTTACTGGCGCTTAAATTCTCCGCTTCGCCCCGAAGGACTAACAGGTCCTCTTAACGTTCCAGCACCGGGCAGGCGTCAGTCCGTATACATCGTCTTGCGACTTCGCACGGACCTGTGTTTTTAGTAAACAGTCGCTTGGGCCTGGTCTCTGCGACCGGACACCGCTAGCCCGCAAGGAGCTTCACAGCAGCCGGTCCTCCTTCTCCCGAAGTTACGGAGGTATTTTGCCGAGTTCCTTAACCACAGTTCACTCGATCGCCTTAGTATTCTCTACCTGACCACCTGTGTCGGTTTGGGGTACGGGCCGCAACAGCACTCGCTAGAGGCTTTTCTCGGCAGCATGGGATCACTCTACTTCGCCTCAATCGGCTACGCGTCACCTCTCACCCTTATATGACACCCGGATTTACCTGGATGTCGGGCTACAGGCTTGCACCAGTACTACCATTCACTGGCGGAGCTACCCTCCTGCGTCACCC
>NZ_JADQDF010000001.1:0-4407500 GCF_019263585.2 Pseudonocardia oceani | reverse complement strand
GATCGCGGCCGAGCCGAAGATGAGGTCGAACCGCCAGTCGAACAGCAGGCGGGCCAGTGTCGGCGGACCGTCGAGGTCATAGCCGATCAGCGCCTCCGCCCGCGAGGGCGCACCGCTCCCGTCGTCGGGCGCGGCGGTCCGGCCCAGCGCGACGGCCAGTCCGATCGTCGCCAGCATCAGCAGGACCTCGACGCCCCCCAGGCGCAGCAGCGCCCTCGGCTCCCCCCGGGACGCGGCACCGACGGTGCTCCTGCGGTGCAGGGCGCCGAGGGCTCCGAGCGCCAGCAGCGCGCCGGCCTTGGCCAGCAGCAGTCCCCCGTAGTAGCTGCCGAACACCGCACCGGGCGAGATCCGGGTCAGCGCGTTGATCGTGCCCGTGACGGCCAGCACCAGCCAGCACACCAGCGCGAGCGCGGAGAACCGCGGGACGGCGGTGGCCAGCGCGGCCGCCCGGTCCGGCCCTCGCGACGCGGCCAGCGCGATCACCGCGACCAGCCCGCCCACCCACAGCGACGACGCGAGGACGTGCAGCACCAGGCTGTCGGTCGCGATGTCGTGCGACCCGCCAGCTGCCGAGTGCCCCGTCAGGGTCACCGGCAGCGGACCGGCCACCGACAGCCCGAACAGCACCGCCGTCCAGCCCCACGTGAGCACGCTGCGACAGCCGACGACGACCAGCGCGGCGATCACCGCCGTCCACGACCACGCCGTCGACGCGGCCAGCTGCGGCACGACCTCGAGCAGCAGGCCGACGTCCAGGACGTCGGCGACGGGCCGGCCCAGGGCGTCGGCGACGGTCAGCGGCACCAGCAGCACCGCCGCCACCACCCACAGCGCGGCCGTCCACCCGGCCGTCCGCAGCGCGCGGTAGCCGGCGACGTCGAGGTAGCCCGACTTCTGCGGCGGGGCCAGGAACGCCGCGAGCAGCAGGGCGCCGATCGTCAGCACCATCGCCACCTCGGCGACGGCCCGCACCGCGGGCAGCCCGACGGTCGTCAGCACCCCCGGGTCGGGCAGTCCGAGCGCGACGAGCGGGCGGGCGCCGGACAGTGCGGTGAGCCCCGCGGCCACCAGTACGGCGATCGCCGTACCCAGCAGGACCAGGCCTGAGGACCCGGACGTGCGCGGTGGGGCGGCGGTCTCGACGGGGGTCTGCGCCATGGCACCCAGGCTAACCGCCGTGGCGGTTCCCGCCCGGCAGACTGCGGGCGTGACCGAGGTGCTCCTGGACGCGCTCGACGGCCGCGACGCCCGCGCCTGGGCGGCCGCGCCGGTGCGCGACCTCGCCCCGGTCCTGTTCCCCCGCCTCGTCGACGGACGACCCGACGTCGACACCACCGTGCGCGGTGCCGCCGCCGGGATCGTGCTGCTGCTCGTCCTGCACCGCACCGCCGACGTCGACGCCGCCTTCGCCGACCTGCGCCGTGCGCTGCGCCCGGGCGGCACGCTCGTCGTCGTCACGCCGTCGGTGTCGGCGCGCTCGGTCGCGGAGCTGCGCTGGCGCGGTGTGCTGCGGCCGGTGCACCGCGGACCGTGGCGGCACCGCTCCGCGCTCGACGACGCGTCGTGGCTGCTCACCGCGGCCGACTTCGCCGTGCTCGGCGACGACCGCGTCCCGTTCACGCTCCCCGTGCCCGACGCCGCGGCCGCCCGCCGCGTCGTCGACGCCCTCCCCGCCGCCGGGCTGTGGCCCGACCTCGCGCCGGACGTCCGGGCAGCGCTCGCCGAGCGCCTCGCCGCCCGCGCCGGACCGCGGTGCCGGCTGCCGGTGCCGCTGCGCCGGCTCGTCGCGCGGCGGTAGGCCGGCGGCCGGGTGCGTCAGCCCTGCGCCGCCGCCGCGGCCCCGACCAGCTCGGGGCCGGCGTCGGACACCGGCTCCTCGCCGTCGACGACGTCGGCGACCACGCACGTGATGTTGTCGGGCCCGCCGCCCTCGTTGGCCAGCCGGATCAGCGTGTCGACCGCGACCTGCGGCTCCTCGGACTCGGCGAGGACCCGCTGGATGTCGGCGTCGCCCAGCACGGCGGTGACCCCGTCGGAGCACACGAGGTAGCGGTCGCCCGCCTGCGCCTCGTGGTGGAACAGGTCGGGCTCGACGGTGTTGCCGTCCTGCAGCGTGCGCATCAGCATCGAGCGCCGCGGGTGCTCCGCGGCCTCCTCGAGCGAGATGCGCCCCTCGTCGACGAGGGCCTGCACCAGCGTGTGGTCGCGCGTCAGCCGCAGCAGCTCGCCCTCGCGCAGCAGGTACGCGCGGGAGTCGCCGACGTGCAGGATCCCGACCCGTCCGCCGTCGAACAGCAGGGCGACGACCGTGGTGCCCGACCCGCGCAGCGCGGTGTTCTCCCGCGCCAGGCCGGTGAGCCGGTCGGCGGCGGCGGTGACGGCGCGGGCCAGCACGCCGAGCAGGTCGACACCCGCCAGGTCGGTGCCGGCCAGGTCCGTGTCGAGATCGGCCAGGGCTCCCACGGCGACGGAGCTGGCCACCTCACCGTGCGCGTGCCCGCCCATGCCGTCGGCGACGGCGAGCAGGCGCGGACTCGTGACCGCGGAGTCCTGGTTCAGCGGACGGCGCCGACCGACGTCGGACCCGGCCGCCGAGCGCAGCGTCAGGGGCATGTGCACACCTTCTCACGAGGTCAACTTCCACCACCACGACGACACCCTCACGGGTCCCTGCTCGACGCGCGGGGTGCGTGGTGGTCCCGCTACGCTCGCCGTGGGCGGTTCGTCCGGCCCGGCCTCCGTAGCTCAGCTGGATAGAGCAAGAGCCTTCTAATCTCTAGGTCGCAGGTTCGAGTCCTGCCGGGGGCACCGACCACGGCCGCGCGAGCGCCGACGACCGCGGACGCAGGTCAGGACGCGGCCTGCTGCGCCCGGGCGTAGGCGAGCTGCAGGAAGTCGGCGCCCGTGAGCGCCGTGAGGGTGGCCGTCACCAGGCGGGTGGCCCGGGGGGCGAAGACCGTGCCGGCCGAGAAGCCGGTGGCGATCCAGACGTCCAGGCAGAACGGGCAGGTCAGGAGCTCGCCGACGGAGTGGCGCACGCCGCCGCCGCGCACCTCCTCCATGACCTCGGCCGGGCCGCCCCGGCCCGCGTACCGGGTGAAGGGCGCCCGGAGCGGGGCCGTGACCGCGTCCTTCGTGATCGTGCGGGAGAGCTTGTGGGTGCCCGCGGCCAGCAGCACGACGTCCCACGGCCGGACGTCGGCCGGCGCGCGCCGTCCGGTGGCGCGGGCGACCCCGGCGGCGGTGGCGACGAGCGCGCCGAACACCCCCATCACCCGCGCGTAACCCGCCAGCGGCCGGTCCTCGTCGCCGCTGTAGGCGTCGGCCTGCTGCCGGGCCTCCTCGGCCACCCGGTCCCGCGTCGCACCCATGCCCCGTCCCCCTGTCCGGCCGCCGCGAGGTCCGCCGCCGCCGGCGACCGACTACCCGGGGCCCGCCGCACTACACCTGGAGCACAGGACCGCGGGCGGTGTCGGCGGGCGCCGACGGGGAACCCCGGGCCCGCACCCACCCCGAGGAGGCCTCGTGACCCAGGACCAGTTCACCCAGCAGGACCCGACCGAGCAGCACGCCGCGCCCGGCAGCGGCGACCGGACGATCGAGCACCCCGGCCGCACCGGCGACATGGACGTCCGGCCCGACCACGGGGAGGAGACCTACCGGGGCACCGGTCGGCTCGAGGGGAAGAAGGCCGTGATCACCGGCGGCGACTCGGGCATCGGCCGCGCGGTGGCGATCGCGTTCGCCCGCGAGGGCGCCGATGTCCTCATCACCCACCTCGACGCCGAGAAGGACGACGCCGAGGAGACCGCCGACTGGGTCCGCAAGGCGGGCCGGACCGCGCTCACGGTGGCGGCGGACCTGACCGACGAGCAGACCTGCCAGGACGTCGTCCGGCGGGCGGTCGAGGAGCTCGGCCGGATCGACGTCCTCGTCAGCAACGCCGCGTACCAGATGTCGCAGTCCGACGGGCTCGCCGGCATCAGCAGCGAGCAGTTCGACCACGTGATGAAGACCAACGTCTACGCCCTGTTCTGGCTCTGCAGGGCGGCCGTGCCGCACATGGCGCCGGGGTCGTCGGTCATCACGACGTCGTCGGTCCAGGCGTTCCAGCCCTCCCCGCACCTGCTCGACTACGCGACTTCCAAGGCCGCGATCGTCACCTTCACCAAGGGGCTCGGCCACGACCTCGTCGAGAAGGGGATCCGCGCCAACTCGGTCGCGCCCGGGCCGGTCTGGACCCCGCTGATCCCGGCCACGATGGACGAGGAGAAGCTCGAGTCGTTCGGTGCGCAGGCCCCGATGGGCCGGGCGGCGCAACCGGCCGAGCTCGCGCCGTTCTACGTCTTCCTGGCCTCGCAGGAGTCGAGCTACATGACCTCGGAGGTGCTCGGCGTGACGGGCGGATCACCGATCACCTGACCCGCGGCCGACATGGGCGGGCGCGGGGGCGATGTCGGCCCGCGCCCCACCCGCCAGGGCTAGGGTGCGCGCATGTCCGACCTGCCGCCTGCGACGACCGACCTGCGGGCCCTCCTGGAGAGCGCGGAGGCCGCCGCGCCGACGCAGGCCGTCGAGGTCGTCACCCACGCGCTGGCGGACATGGTCGGGGCCCGGCAGGTCAGCTTCCTGATCGCGGACCTCAGCGGCCGGGCGGTGGTCCGCTTCGGGCAGACCGGCGCCCTGGACGCCCGCAACCGGGAGACGCTGCAGCTCGACGGCACGGCCTACGAGCAGGTGCTGCGCACCCAGCAGGCCGACCTGAGCCGGCTCGGCGACGGGGCGCAGCTGATCCTGCCGGTCACCGACCGGGGCGACGCCATCGGTCTGCTGGAGCTGCTCCTGCCCGACTACCCCACCGAGCAGGTCGTCGCCGACGTCGTCGCGGCCGCGCACGCGCTGGCCTACATCGTCGTGGCCAACCGCCGCCACACCGACCTGTTCGAGTGGGGCCAGCGCTCGACGCCGTTCTCCCTCGCCGCGGAGATCCAGCGGCGGCTGCTGCCGAGCTCGTTCACCTGCGAGGCGGGGCAGTTCACGGTCTCCGCGTGGATGGAGCCCGCGAGCTCCGTCGGGGGCGACACGTTCGACTACGTCCTCGGCGAGGACGCGCTGCAGCTGTCGATCACCGACGCCGCGGGGCACGACGTCGCCGCCGCGCTGCTGGCGACCCTGCTCGTGGGCAGCCTGCGCAACGGTCGCCGCGGCGGTCTCACCCTGCTCGAGCAGGCCTGCGGCGCCAACGACGCCCTCGCCGCGCACTCCACCGTCGGCCAGTTCGTCACCGGCCAGCTGGTCCGGATCGACCTGCACTCCCGGTCGGCCACCATCGTCAACGCGAGTCACCCGTTCCCGCTGCGCCTGCGCGGGGGCCGCGTCGAGGAGATCGAGCTCGACATCGACCTGCCGTTCGGCATCGAGGAGGGACGGTCCTACCGGCTGCAGGAGTTCCCCATCGCGCCGGGTGATCGGATCGTCTTCCTCACCGACGGGATGCTGGAGCGCAACGCGGCGGAGGTCGACGTCGCCGAGGTCCTGGCGGGCAGCGGCGACCTGCACCCGCGCGAGGTGGTGCGCGCCCTCGGGGCCGCGGTGCTGCGCGCGACCGGGGGCGAGCTGCGCGACGACGCCACCGTCATGTGCCTGGACTGGTACGGCGGGCCGCCGCGCCCGCGCGACAGCTCGGGCGGCGCGAGCCGGTTGCGCGCCTCGCCCTGACCGCGAGCCGCCCGGTGGGCGGGGTCAGGGCTCACCGCCGCCGTGCGCCACCACCGAGAGGAAGCGGATCGGGAGCTCCACCAGCTCATGGGGGCCGTGGACGCCCTCGCCGTCGAGCTGCAGGGCGTCGCCGGGGCGCAGCGTGTAGGCGCTGTCGCCGTGGCCGTAGACCATCTCGCCCTCCAGCATGAACAGCAGCTCCGTGCCCGGGTGCTGGAACAGCGGGAAGACCTCGCTGCGCTCGGTGAGCGTGACGAGGTGGGCCTCCATGCGCTTGTGCGGGCCGCGCAGGGCACCGAGCAGGGTGTAGTCGTGGCCGACGCGGGTGCCGCGGGCGGTGATCCGCGCCCCCGATCCGGTCGGGGTGTGCACGGCCTCGCGCGGGGTGTCGGCGCCGCGGAACAGCGCGGTGGCCGGAACGTCGAGCGCAGCGGCCAGACGGGCGAGCGTGGTGAGGCTGCAGGAGGTCTGGGCGTTCTCGATCTTCGACAGCATCGGCTTGGAGATCCCCGCCCGGGCCGCCAGCTCGCCGAGGGTGAGCCCGCCGGCGAGGCGGTGGCGGCGGACCTGCACCGCGATCGCCCGCTCCAGCACGCCGTCGGACGGCGCGGGCTCGTCGACCTCCCGCGCGGCCGGGCCGTGGTCGGGCCTCACCGCATCTCGCCCGCGCCGACGTAGGGGTACGGGCTGCGCAGCGGCGCGCCGTCGGCGAACCGCGTGAGCGGGAACGGCGTGGGGCCGCCGTCGACGACGAGGCGCGCCACCAGCTCCCCCACCGCCGGGGAGATCTTGAAGCCGTGGCCGCTGAACCCCGCGGCGACCAGCAGACCCTCGACGCCGGTCGGGCCGATCACCGGGTTGTAGTCGGGCGTGACGTCGTAGCAGCCGGCGTAGGTGCGGCTGACCGCCGCGTCGGGCAGCCCGGGGAAGCGGTGCGCGATCTTCTCGACGGCCCGCTCCAACTGCGCGGGCTCGGGCCGGTCGGAGTAGTGGTCGGGGTCGGCCGGGGCCGGGCGGCTCAGGTCGGAGTTGCCGACGAGCAGCTCGCCGCTGGGCTCGGAGCGCACGTACTGCAGCGACACGAGGTCCGAGAGCACCGGCACCCCGCGGACGTCGGCCCCCGGTGCGACGAGGACGAGCTGCTCGCGGTGCACCGTGACCGGGACGTCGACGCCGAGCGGGGCCAGCAGGCCGACCGACCACGGCCCGGCCGCGACGACCACCGCGCGGCTCGCGATCTCCTCCCCCGACGCCAGCCGCACGCCGGCGACGCCGGACCCGTCGACGAGCACCTCCGCGACCGGCGCGCCCTGCCGGATCCGCGCCCCACCCCGGCGCGCGGCGGCCGCGAAGGCCTGCGCGGTGCGGTAGGCGTCGCCGTAGCCGCCGCGGGGCTCCCAGCCGAACGCGACGGCGTCGTCGAGGCGGGCGGTGGGCCAGAGCGCGGCGACGTCGTCGCGGGAGATCCGGCCGGTCTCGACGCCCACCGCGCGCTGGGCGGCGAGGTTCGCGTCCAGCGCGTCGACGTTGCCCTCCCCCACGGCGACGACGTACCCGGTGCGCACGAAGCCGACGTCCTCGCCCAGCACGTCGAGCGAGTCCTCCAGCACGCGCAGGCTGGACCACGCCATCTCCGCGAGCACCGGGATCCCGTAGTGGCAGCGCACGACGCCGCTGGACTTGCCGGTGCCGCCCGAGCCGACGGTGTGCCGCTCGCACACGACGACGTCGGCGACCCCGCGGGCGGTGAGCGCCCACGCGGCGGCGGCGCCCTCGATCCCGCCGCCCACGACGACGACGTCGGCGGTGTCGGGGGCGCTCACGTTCCGGGGATCCAGTTCGTGCCCGCGAGCGGGACCCGCGCCATCGCCGCCGCCTCGATCGTCAGCGCCACCAGGTCCTCGGGCTCCAGGTGCCGCAGGTGCGCCTTGCCGCAGGCCCGGGCCAGGGTCTGCGCCTCCATCGTGAGCACGCGCAGGTAGTTGGCGAGGCGGCGGCCGCCCTCGACCGGGTCGAGGCGGGAGGCGAGGTCCGGGTCCTGCGTGGTGATGCCGGCGGGGTCGCGGCCGTCCTGGTAGTCGTCGTAGAAGCCGGCGCCGGAGCCGAGGTCGGCGTACTCGGCGGCGTAGCGGGGGTGGTTGTCGCCCAGCGCGATGAGCGCGGCGGTGCCGATCGCGACGGCGTCGGCACCCAGGGCCATCGCCTTCGCGACGTCGGCGCCGGTGCGGATGCCGCCGGAGACGACCAGCTGGACCGTGCGGTGCAGCCCCAGCTCGCGCAGCGCCTGCACGGCCTGCGGCAGCGCGGCGAGCGTCGGGATGCCGACGTGCTCGATGAACACCTCCTGGGTGGCCGCCGTGCCGCCCTGCATCCCGTCCAGGACGACGACGTCGGCGCCCGCGGCCACCGCGAGCTTGACGTCGTAGTAGGTGCGGCTGGCGCCGATCTTGACGTAGACCGGGGTGCGCCAGTCGGTGATCTCCCGCAGCTCGAGGATCTTGATCGTGAGGTCGTCGGGGCCGGTCCAGTCGGGGTGGCGGCAGGCGCTGCGCTGGTCGATGCCGGGGGGAAGCGTGCGCATCCCTGCGACACGGTCGGTGATCTTCTGCCCGAGCAGCATCCCGCCGCCGCCGGGCTTGGCGCCCTGCCCCAGCACGACCTCGATGGCGTCGGCCTTGCGGAGGTCGTCGGGGTTCATGCCGTAGCGGCTGGGGAGGTACTGGTAGACGAGGTGGCGCGACTGCCCGCGCTCCTCGGGCGTCATCCCGCCGTCGCCGGTGGTGGTGGACGTGCCCGCCGCGGACGCCCCGCGCCCCAGCGCCTCCTTCGCCTGCGCCGACAGCGCGCCGAAGCTCATCCCGGCGATCGTGATGGGGATGTCGAGGTGCAGCGGGCGGGTGGCGTGGCGGTCGCCGAGGACGACGTCGGTGTCGCAGCGCTCGCGGTAGCCCTCCAGCGGGTACCGGGACATGCTCGCCCCGAGGAAGAGCAGGTCGTCGAAGTGCGGGACGGGGCGCTTGGCCCCCCAGCCGCGGATGTCGTAGACGCCGGTCTCGGCGGCGCGCTGGATCTCCGCGATCACCCCGCGGTCGAAGGTCGCTGACTCGCGCATCTCAGTACTCGTTCCCCGCCGTGAAGTGGTAGAGCCGCCGCGCGGACCCGTAGCGGCGGAAGGAGGCCGGGTCGTGGTCGAGCCCGGCGGCCGCGAGCAGCTCCGCCACCTCGGCGCGGTGCTCGTCGGCCATCGGCTTCTCGACGCAGTCGGCGCCGAGCGACGCCACCGAACCGCGCACGTAGATCCGCGCCTCGTAGATCGAGTCGCCGAGCGACTCCCCGGCGTCGCCGCACACGACGAGCCGCCCGGCCTGGGCCATGAACGCGCTCATCGGGCCGATGTCACCGCCGACGACGACGTCGACGCCCTTCATCGAGATCCCGCACCGCATCGACGCGCTGCCCTCGATGACGAGCAGCCCGCCGTGCGCGGTGGCGCCCGCCGACTGCGACGCGTCGCCGCGCACCCGCACCACGCCCGACATCATGTTCTCCGCGACGCCGGTGCCGACGCTGCCGTGCACGGTGACCTCGGCGAGCTGGTTCATGCCGGCGCAGTAGTACCCGGCGTGGCCGCGGACGTCGACGGCGATCGGGTGGTGCAGCCCGGCGGCCACGGCGTGCGCGCCGCGCGGGTGGAGGACCTCGTAGGTTTCGGCGGTGGGGGCGTGCAGCTCGGCGTTGAGCTCCCGCACCGTCGACGAGGTCAGGTCGATCACCGCACCCATGCGTGCACCCGTTCCGGTTCCGGTTCCCAGATCTTCGCGCGGTCGATGCCCGGGAGCTCGGCCAGCGCCCGGAACTCCGACGCCATCGCCACCCAGGCGTCGGTCTCGGCGATGATCGCCGGCTTGCACGCGATGGCGTCGCGGACGACGGCGAACCCGTCGGCGCTGGTCACCAGCAGCGTGTAGAAGCCGTCGAAGCGCTCGCAGAGCAGCCGCAGCGCCTTGTCGAGGTCGTCGCCCGCGGCCAGCCGGGAGGCGACGAACCGCGCGCCGACCTCCGAGTCGTTCTCGCTGTCGAACACCACGCCGTCGGCCTCCAGCTCGCGGCGGATCGTGGCGTGGTTGGCGAACGAGCCGTTGTGCACCAGGCACTGGTCGGGCCCGACGGAGAACGGGTGGCAGCCCGACGCCGTGACCGCCGACTCCGTGGCCATCCGGGTGTGCGCGAGGCCCTGCCAGCCCTGCGCGCCGGCGAGGTCGTAGGTGCGGGCGAGGTCACGGGGGTGGCCGGTGCCCTTGTAGACGGTGAGGTCGGTGCCCGAGCCCACGACCAGCGCTCCCGTGCCGCGCACCGCCGCGACCAGCTCGTCGACCGTCAGCGGCGCGGCGACGACGGTGGTGTCCCCCGCGGCCGTGATCAGCGCGCCGGGGACGGACAGGTCGGGCGGGGCGTCCAGCAGCGACACCGCGGCCCAGCCCTCGGGGCAGCGCCTGCGGTCGCCGTACACCGCGACGCCCGCCGAGTCGGGGCCGCGCTCGCACATGTGGCCGAGCATGGTCTCCAGCAGGACGCCCAGGCGCGGGTGCAGCTCCGGGTCCCGCAGGTGCAGGCCGACGATGCCGCACATCAGAAGGCCGTCAGGTAGCGGTCGATCTCCCACTCGCCCACCGTGCCGTGCCAGTCCAGGAACTCCGTCCGGGCCCGGTCGGCGACGTAGTCGCACACCCCGGGGCCCGCGGCGTCGAGAGCTCCGCTGACCACGGGATCGGCGACCAGGGCGTCGACGGCGTGCAGGAGCGTCGGGGCCAGCTCGCCGCCGTCGACGTCGTCGGGGTCGAGGTCGCGTGCGACGCCGTCGAGGCCGGCGGCGAGCGTGGCGGCCAGCGCCAGGTAGGGGTTGGCCGAGCCGTCGGCGCCGCGCAGCTCGATGCGGTTCGCGTCGGGGACCCGGACGAGGTGGGTGCGGTCGTTGCCGCCGTAGGTCGCGCGGCGCGGCGACCAGGTGGCCCCCGAGCGCGTCGACGTGGCACCGGACCGCTTGTAGGAGTTCACGGTCGGCGCGATCACCGCCTGCAGCCCGCACGCGTGGTCGAGCACGCCCGCGAGGAACGCCCGCGCGAGCGGGGACAGCCCGCCGTCACCGGGGAACAGCGCCTCGCCGTCGCGCCACAGCGACAGGTGCAGGTGCATCCCGCTGCCGGTGCGGTCGGTGAAGGGCTTGGGCATGAACGTGGCCGTCATCCCGCGGCGCTCGGCGAGCACCGAGATGAGGTACCGGGCGGTGACGACGCGGTCGGCCGTGGTGAGGGCGTCGGCGAAGGTGAAGTTCTGCTCGAACTGTCCGTTGCCGTCCTCGTGGTCGTTGGCGTAGTTGCCCCAGCCGAGGCGGTTCATCGCGGTGGAGACCTCGGTGAGGTGGTCGTACATCCGCGTGAGGCCGCGGGCGTCGTAGCAGGGCTGGGCGGCGGTGTCGCGGACGTCGGCCGGGCTGAGGCGGCCCTCGGCGTCGCGGGTGACGAGGAAGTACTCGACCTCGGCGCCGGCGCGCAGCTCCAGGTCGCCCGCCCGTTCCAGCGCCGCCTTGAGGATGACGCGCGGTGCGTACGGCCACGGCACGCCGTCGACGTGCGGGTCGCAGTGCACCAGCGCCAGCCCCTCGCGCACCTGCGGCAGCGGCGTGTAGGTGGCGACGTCCGGCATCGCGACGAGGTCGGGGTCGCTGGGCTGCTGGCCGATCGCGCCGACCGCGTACCCGGCGAACCCGACGCCGTCGGACTCGAACTCGTCGGCCGCCTCGACCGGCACGAGCTTGGCGCACGGCTTCCCGGCGAGGTCGACGAACACGGCGAGCAGGAACGTGACGCCGTCCGCGGCCGCCCGGGCCGCGAGGTCTCCTGACATGAGACGAAGTATCACGCAGAGAAACCCCGGGCGGGTTACGGATCGGTGAACGGTGCCGCCGGTCGGCTACATCGCGGAGGCGAGCCGGTCGAGCGTGCCGGCCAGCTGCTCCTGCGACACCCGCGGGAACATCTTCTCGAACTGCGGGTCCTTGACGCCGGTCCAGTCGTAGACCGAGGTGACCTCCGTGCCGCCGTCGACCTCGCGCAGGTCGTAGGTGAACGTGTGGCCGCTCGCGTCCATCCCCTCGAGCTTCTCGGCCAGCTCACAGGTCGGGTCGACCTTCGGCGCCCAGCCGACGCGCGCGCCGGGCACGTAGGCGGTCACGGAGTTGACCATGCGGTAGTCGCCGAGGTCGTCGGCGTGCATGTTCATGGTGAAGACCTGGCCGATGCCGGAGATGGGAGGTGTGGTGCCCTCGACGCCGCGGATCGAGTCGGCACCGTCGATCGCGGAGTGCCGGTTCGGGTCGGACAGCACCGCGAACACGGCCTCGGCGGGGGCGTCGATGACCTTGGTCGCCTGCAGCTTCTTGTCGGTGTCCATGAGGTCGCGTACCCGGGTGGTGTCCGTCGCAACCCCGGCGGCCGATCAGCCGATGACGAACGGGTCGCGCGTGCCGCCCGTCAGCTCGACCCAGACCGACTTGTTCTCGGTGTAGGCCAGGACCGCCTCCATCCCGTTCTCCCGCCCGACGCCCGACTGCCCCATGCCGCCGAAGGGGACGCTCGGCGCCACTACCCGGTAGGCGTTGATCCACACCGTGCCGGCCCGGACCTTGGCCGCCACCCGGTGCGCCCGGTGCACGTCCTTCGTCCACACCGCGCCGGCCAGGCCGTAGGGCGTGTCGTTGGCGAGCTCGAGCGCCTCCTCCTCCGTGCCGAAGGTGACGGCCGAGAGGACCGGCCCGAAGACCTCCTCGCGGAAGACCGTGTCCGACGGCTTCACCGACAGCACCGTGGGCTGCACGAAGTAGCCCCCGACCTCGGACGCGGCACCGCCGTGGGCCACGGTCGCGCCCTCGTCCCGCGCGGTCCGCAGGTAGCCGAGCACCTTCTCGTACTGCGGGGCGTTGGCGACCGGGCCCATCTCCGTGTCGGGGTCGTTCGGGTCACCGAGCCTGATCGTGGCGGCGCGCTCGGCGACGAGCCGCACGAGCTCGTCGTGCACCGACTCGTGGACGATCAGCCGCGACCCGGCCATGCAGGTCTGCCCGGTGGCCGCGAAGACCCCGGCGATCAGGCCGTTGGCCGCGGCGGCGAGGTCGGCGTCGGGGAAGACGATCTGCGGCGACTTCCCGCCCAGCTCGAGGGTGACGGCGTTGAGGTTCTCCGCGGCGGCGTGCGCGACGGAGCGGCCGGTGGCCGTGGAGCCGGTGAACGCCACCTTGTCGACGCCCGGGTGCCCGGCCAGTGCGGCGCCGGTCTCCCGCGAGAGCCCGGTGACGACGTTGAGCACGCCCGCCGGGAACCCGGCCCGCTCGAACAGCTCGGCGAAGCCCAGCGTCGAGGCCGGCGCGTGCTCCGAGGGCTTGACGACGAACGTGCAGCCCGCGGCGAGGCCGGGGGCGAGCTTCCACGTCATGAGCAGCAGCGGGGAGTTCCACGGCGTGATCGCGGCGACCACGCCGACGGGCTCGCGGCGGGTGTAGACGAGGAAGTTCGGGTTGGGCGCGGGGATCTGGCGGCCCTCGAGCGTGGCGGCCAGGCCCGCGTAGTAGTGGTACCAGGAGCCCAGGCCCGTGAGCTGGCCGATCATCTCGCGGTAGAGCTTGCCGGAGTCGTTGACCTCCAGGCGGGCCAGCCGCTCCGCGTTCTCCCCGATGAGGTCGCCGAGGCGGCGCAGGAGCGCGGCGCGGGCGAAGCCGGTGAGGGAGCCCCACTCGCCGTCGAGCGCGGCGCGGGCGGCGGCCACGGCGGCGTCGACGTCCTCCGGCCCGCCGTCGGGCACCTCGGCCCACGGCTGCCCGGTGTAGGGGTTCTCCGACTCGAAAGTCCGGCCCGAGGCCGCGTCGACCGCGCGACCCCCGATCAGCATCCGGAACCGTTCGGTCATGCCGTCCTCCTCGCCGTGCGGGTCTGCGCGGGGGACGTTACGAGGCGCGCCGGACCCGCGCACGTGTACCCGGCGGTAACACCGGAGCCACCTCGGCGACATACAGGCGTGACCCGAAGCCGGCTCCTCCCCGCCCTGCTCACGGCACTGTGCGTCACGGTGCCGTCCGCCGCCGGTTGCGCCGGGAGCCCGACGTGGGAGATGCCCGACGTCGTCGGCGTCGACCTGCAGTCCGCACAGGACACCGTGCAGGTCCTCACCAACTTCGGCGTGCCGGTGACCTCGCACGACCGCACCGGCGCCGGCCGGATGCAGGTGGTCGACGCGGAGTGGCGCGTCTGCGAGCAGATCCCCGCAGCCGGCACCGATCTCACCGAGGACTCGATGATCGACCTCGGCGTGGTGCTGAAGGACGAGGCCTGCTGAGTGTAATACCCCCCGGGGGTATGCCGTTCGTGGGTCCATGACCCACGACCACGATCACGCCGCGCGGTTCCGCGACCGGTTCTGGCTGAGCCTGGCACTCGCCGTCCCCGTCGTCGCGGCGAGCCCGATGTTCGCCGACCTGCTCGGCTACTCCGTGCCCGCCTGGGCCGCACCGGTCCCGCCCGTGCTGGGCACGCTCCTCTACCTCTACGGCGGGTGACCCTTCCTCACCGGCGCCGTCGCGGAGCTGCGGGAGCGGCGCCCCGGGATGATGACGCTGGTCGCCCTCGCGATCACCGTGGCCGCCGGGGCGAGCGCCGCCACCACGCTCGGCGTCGGCGGGCTGATGCTCGACTTCTGGTGGGAGCTCGCGCTGCTGGTCGTGATCATGCTGCTCGGGCACTGGCTGGAGATGCGGGCGCTCGGACAGGCCTCGGGCGCGCTCGACGCGCTGGCCGAGCTGCTGCCCGACTCCGCCGAGCGGGTCGGTCCCGACGGCGCCGTGGCCCCCGTGCCGCTCGCCGCACTCGCCGTCGGCGACGTCGTCCTGGTGCGTTCCGGTGCCCGCGTGCCCGCGGACGGGACGGTGACCGAGGGGGCGGCCGAGGTCGACGAGTCGACGGTCACCGGCGAGTCGCGGCCCGTGCCGCGCGGCACGGGTGACAGGGTCGTCGCCGGCACGATCGCCACCGACTCCGCGCTGCGCGTGCGGGTCTCGGCGGTCGGCGAGGACACCGCGCTGGCCGGCATCCGCCGCCTCGTCGCCGACGCGCAGGCGTCGCGCTCGCGGGCACAGGCCCTCGCCGACCGCGCCGCCGCGCTGCTGTTCTGGTTCGCGCTGGGCTCCGGGGCGCTGACGTTCGCCGTCTGGACGGCTCTGGGCGACGTCGGGTCCGCCGTCGAGCGGACCGTCACGGTCCTGGTGATCGCGTGCCCGCACGCGCTCGGCCTGGCGATCCCGCTGGTCATCGCGCTCTCGACGTCGATGTCGGCCCGCGCGGGCATCCTCGTGACCGACCGGCTCGCGCTGGAGCGGATGCGCTCGGTCGACGCCGTGCTGTTCGACAAGACCGGCACCCTGACGCGCGGCGAGCCCGCCGTCGTCGCCGTCACCCCCGCCCCGGGCGTGGAGCGCGACGAGCTGCTGGCGCTGGCCGCGGCGGCCGAGTCGGACTCCGAGCACCCGCTGGCCCGCGCGGTCGTGGCGGCGGCGTCGGACGTCCCGCCCGCCCGCGACTTCCGCTCGCTGACCGGGCGCGGCGTCCGGGCGGTCGTCGACGGCCGCGAGGTCGCCGTCGGAGGCCCCGCGCTGCTGCGCGAGCTCGGCCTGGACCCGCTCGACGCCGCGTTCCCGGCGGGCGCCACGGTGCTGCACGTCGTGCGCGACGGGGCGGTGGTCGGCGCGATCGCGCTGGCCGACGCGGTGCGGCCGGAGTCGCGCGCCGCCGTCGACGGGCTGCACGCGGCCGGCGTGCGGGTCGTCCTGCTCGTCCTGCTCACCGGTGACGCGCGGGACGTCGCCGAGGCCGTCGGGGCGGAGGTCGGCGTCGACGAGGTCGTCGCCGAGGTGCTGCCCGCCGACAAGGACGCCGCCGTGACGCGGCTGCAGGAGCGCGGGCTGCGGGTGGCGATGGTCGGCGACGGCGTCAACGACGCCCCCGCGCTGGCCCGCGCCGACGTGGGCATCGCGATCGGGGCGGGCACCGATGTGGCGCGGCGCTCGGCCGGGGTCGTGCTGGCCTCCGACGACCCGCGCACGGTGCTCGCCGTCCGGCGCCTGTCCGCCGCGGGCTACCGGAAGATGGTGCAGAACCTGGTGTGGGCCACGGGCTACAACGTGCTGTCGGTGCCGCTGGCCGCGGGCGTGCTCGCGGGCGTCGGGTTCGTGCTGCCGCCGGCGGCCGCGGCCGTCGCGATGAGCCTGTCGACGGTGGTGGTCGCGCTGAACGCGCAGCTCCTGCGCCGGGTCGACCTGCGTACCCTACCCCCCCAGAGTATGGTGGGGTCGTGAACGGATACGCCCAGGACAAGGACGCGTACCTCAAGCGCATGAAGCGCATCGAGGGCCAGGTGCGCGGCATCGCCAGGATGATCGAGGACGACAAGTACTGCATCGACGTGCTCACGCAGGTCTCCGCCGCCACCAAGGCCCTCGAGGCCGTGGCGCTGGGCCTGCTCGACGAGCACCTGCGCCACTGCGTCACCGAGGCCGTGGCGCAGGGCGGGCAGGCGGCCGACGACAAGGTCGCCGAGGCCAGCGCGGCCATCGCGCGCCTCGTCCGCTCCTGACTCCCCCACGCAGCACTCCCCCACGCAGCACTCCCCCACGCAGCGAAGGAAGAGATCGCATGACCGAGCACACCTGGACCGTCTCCGGCATGACCTGCGAGCACTGCGTCGCGTCGGTCACCGAGGAGATCACCGAGATCGACGGCGTCACCGCCGTGGCCGTGGACCTCCCGACCGGCGTCGTCACCGTCCGCAGCACCGCCCCCCTCGACGAGGGCGCCGTGCGCGCCGCCGTCGCGGAGGCGGGGTACGTCGTGGCCGCCTGACGATGCGACCCGCAGTCACGCTGACCGTCTACGGTGCGGCGCTCGTCCTGGTCACGGCCGGGGCGTTCGGCGTCGGATCCGCTGTCGGTCCCCCGGTCGCCGCGGCACCCGCCGCAGCGGCCCACGGGGACGTCCACGGCGGCACCGTCACGGAGGCACCGGGCCTGCCCGCCGGGCTGGCCCGCACCGAGCACGGCTACACGCTCGACCCGGCCGCCACCACGCACACCGGCGGCCCGTTCGCGTTCCGGATCACCGGCCCCGACGGCGCCCCGGTCACCGCGTTCGACGTCGAGCACGAGAAGCGGATGCACCTGGTCGTGGTGCGCCGCGACGGCACCGGCTTCCGGCACGTCCACCCGGAGATGGCCGCCGACGGCACGTGGAGCGTGCCGCTGGACCTGCCCGAGGGCGGCAGCTACCGCGCCTTCGCCGACTTCGCCCCCACCGGCGGCGAGCCCGTCACCCTGGGCGTCGACGTGGCGGTGCCCGGCACCTTCACGCCGGTGGAGCACGCGCCGAGCCGCACGGCCGAGGTCGACGGCTACACCGTCACCCTCGACGGCGAGCTCACCGCCGGGCGCGCGTCGCCCGTCACGCTCACCGTGAACCGCGACGGCGCGCCCGTCACCGACCTCGACCCCTACCTCGGCGCCTACGGTCACCTCGTCGCGCTGCGCGGGGGCGACCTCGCCTACCTGCACGTCCACCCCGCCGACGGCCCGGCCGGGCCCGCGATCGGGTTCGTGGCCGAGGTGCCGAGCGAGGCCGTCTACCGGCTGTTCCTGGACTTCTCGCACGGCGGGGTCGTGCGGACCGCGGAGTTCACGGTGCCGACGTCCGGGGCCGCCGCTCCTGTCGATCCCGAACTGCTGCCGCACTCGCACGAGGAGGCACCCCGATGACCGCGACGCTCCCCGTGACCGAGATCGAGCTGGCGATCGGCGGGATGACGTGCGCGTCCTGTGCGAACCGCGTCGAGCGCAAGCTCAACAAGCTCGACGGCGTCAGCGCCAGCGTCAACTACGCCACCGAGAAGGCGCGCGTGCAGGCGCCCGGCGGCGTCGACCCTGCGGTGCTCGTCGCGCAGGTGGAGGCGGCCGGGTACACCGCGGCGCTGCCCGAGGCCGACCCCGTGCCCGCCGAGGAGGCCGACCCGCTGCGCGAGCGGCTGGTCACCTCGATCGTGCTGACGGTGCCGGTCGTCGCGCTGTCGATGGTGCCGGCGTGGCAGTTCACGTACTGGCAGTGGATCGTGCTGGCGCTGTCCGGGCCGGTCGTCGTCTGGGCGGCGGCGCCGTTCCACCGCGCCGCCTGGACCAACCTGCGCCACGGCGCCGCCACGATGGACACGCTGGTGTCGATGGGCGTGCTGGCCGCGTTCGCGTGGTCGCTCTACGCCCTGCTCTGGGGCACCGCCGGCACGCCCGGGATGGTGCACCCCTTCGAGCTGACGATCTCCCCGAGCGACGGCGCCGGCAACATCTACCTCGAGGTCGCCACCGGCGTCACGACGTTCCTGCTGGCCGGGCGCTGGTTCGAGGCGCGGTCCAAGCGGCAGGCCGGGGCGGCGCTGCGGACGCTGCTGGAGCTGGGGGCGAAGGACGTCGCCGTGCTCCGGGCCGGCGTCGAGACCCGGGTGCCGACCGACGCGCTGCGCGTCGGCGACCGGTTCGTCGTGCGGCCCGGAGAGAAGATCGCGACCGACGGGGTCGTCGAGGACGGCAGCTCCGCCGTCGACGCGTCGATGCTGACCGGCGAGCCCGTGCCGGTCGAGGTCGGGCCGGGCGACGCCGTCGTCGGGTCGTGCGTCAACTCCGGCGGGCGGCTCGTCGTGCGGGCCACCCGCGTCGGCGGCGACACCCAGCTCGCGCAGATGGCGAGGCTCGTCGAGGAGGCGCAGAGCGGGAAGGCGCAGGTGCAGCGCCTGGCCGACCGCGTGTCCGGGGTGTTCGTGCCCGTCGTCATCGCGCTGGCCGCGGCCACGCTGGGCTTCTGGCTCGGCACCGGCGCGGGGGCGGCGACGGCGTTCACCGCGGCGGTCGCGGTCCTGATCGTCGCGTGCCCGTGCGCGCTCGGGCTGGCCACGCCGACGGCGCTGCTGGTCGGCACCGGGCGCGGTGCGCAGCTGGGCATCCTGATCAAGGGCCCGGAGGTGCTGGAGTCGACCCGCCGCGTCGACACCGTGGTGCTCGACAAGACCGGCACGGTCACGACCGGCCGGATGGCGCTGGTCGGCGTGCACGTCGCCGACGGGGTCGACGCCGACCTCGCGCTGCGCCTGGCCGGCGCGGTGGAGGCGGCGTCGGAGCACCCGGTCGCCGCGGCCGTCGTCGCGGGGGCGCGGGAGCGGGGGCCGCTGCCCGAGGTCGGTGCGTTCGTGAACGTCGGGGGGCTCGGCGTGCGGGGCACCGTCGACGGCCGCGAGGTCGTGGTCGGGCGCCGCGCGCTCGTCGACGCGCCGCTGCCCGAGGCGCTGGAGACCGCGCTCGGGGAGGGCCGGACCGCCGTCGTCGTCGCGGTGGACGGGGAGCCGTGGGCGGTGCTCGTCGTCGCCGACACGGTGAAGCCGACCTCGCGCGAGGCCGTCGCCCAGCTGCGCCGCCTCGGCCTGCGGCCGGTGCTGCTCACCGGCGACAACGCGACCACCGCGCACGCGGTCGCGGCGGAGGTGGGATCGACGAGGTGATCGCCGAGGTGCTGCCGGCCGACAAGCTCGACGTCGTCAAGCGGCTGCAGGACGAGGGGCGGGTCGTCGCGATGGTGGGCGACGGCGTCAACGACGCGGCCGCGCTCGCCCAGGCCGACCTCGGCCTCGCGATGGGCACCGGCACCGACGTCGCGATCGAGGCGAGCGACCTCACCCTGGTGCGCGGCGATCTGCGGGCCGTCGGCGACGCCATCCGCCTGTCCCGCCGCACCCTGGGCACGATCAAGGGGAACCTGTTCTGGGCGTTCGCCTACAACGTGGCGGCCCTGCCGCTGGCGGCGTCGGGCCTGCTCAACCCCATGATCGCCGGGGCGGCGATGGCGTTCAGCTCGGTGTTCGTGGTGGCGAACAGCCTGCGGTTGCGGGGGTTCCGGGCGGCGCGGTGATCGTCGGGAGTGTGTCGCCACGGTCGTCGACACGACCACCACGTCGCACTCCCGGTGATCACCGCCGGATCAGCTGATCGCCACCAGGTCCACCACGAACACGAGGGTGGCGCCGGCGGGGAGGCCGGGGGGCGGGTTGTCGCCGTAGGCCAGGTCCGGCGGCATGACGATGACCCGGCGGCCGCCGGGCGCCATGCCCTCGATGCCCTGGGAGAAGCCCGGCACGACCCGGTCGAGCGGGAACTCGATCGGCTCGTCGCCGCGCGACCAGGAGCTGTCGAAGACCGACCCGTCCGACCAGAGCGTGCCGGTGTAGCGGACCTGCACCGTGTCGGCCTGCGTCGCGGCCGCGCCCTCGCCGACGACGACGTCCTCGGTGAGGAGCTCGGTCGGCGGGGCCCCGGTGCCGGGGCCGGCCTGGGTCGGGGCCGTGAGGTCGGCGGGCTCGCCGGTGAGGCCGGGGACGCCGCCCTCGGGCCCGGCGGGGGCGGCCGCGGTGGCGGCGGCCGACGGGGCGGCGGACGGGGACGCGGCGGTGGGGGCGGCGGTCTCGGCGGCGCCGCCGCAACCGGCGAGCGTCACGACGAGGAGTGCGGGGAGCAGGAGCCGTCTCATCCGGCCAGCAGACCACGCAGCGCGGTCGTCGCCGCAGCCGGGCCCGGCTCGTGCACAGCCACATCCCGACTCGCCCACAGCGGGACCGCGACTCACCCGCCACCACACCCCGACTCGCGGGCAGGTCAGCGCAGGACCGCCCGCACCTCCCCCACCGGCTCTCCCCCGCCCAGCACCGGACGGCGGCCCAGCTCCTCCGGGACGTCGGCGCCCAGGGCGCGCAGGGCCTCGGACACCACCACCGGCAGCGGGCGGGCGGCCCCGTCGAGCACCTTCACCGCCACCGCCCCGCCGTCGGGCAGCGCCGCCGCGAACACGCCCTCGGCCCCGTCCTTCGCGACCAGCCCGGGCACGCCGGCCATGAGCGCGCTGACGTCGCGGCCCAGCCCGCCGACCCACTCCGGGTGCGCCGACATCGCGGCCGCCACCCGGTGCTCGGGCGTGCCGGGCTCGGCGAGCACCAGCCGCGCGAACGCGTGCGCGAGGCCGGTGAGGGTGCAGGAGTACAGCGGGGCGCCGCAGCCGTCGACGGTGACGTGCTCGGCGACGTCGCCGGTGAGCTCCTGCACCGTCGCCCGGATCGCCTCCTGCAGCGGGTGCGCCGGGTCGCGGTAGCCGTCGACGGGCCACCCCGCCCCGACGCAGGTCGCGATCATCCCGGCGTGCTTGCCCGAGCAGTTCTGCGCGAGCGACGACGGTCCGAACCCGTCGGCCCGCCAGGTCGCGCCGACGTCCTCGCCGAGCGGGAAGGCGGGGGTGTTGGCCAGGTCGTCCTCGGTGCGGCCGGCGCCGGCCAGGATGCGCCGGACCCCGTCGACGTGGCGCGGCTCGCCGGAGTGGCTGGCGCAGGCGAGGGCGAGGAGCTCGCCGTCGAGGTCGAGCCCGGTGCGCAGCATCGCGACGGCCTGCACCGGCTTGAGCGCGGACCGCGCGAAGACCGTGGCGCCGGGGTCGCCGCGGTGCAGCACGACCGCGCCGCCGCCGTCGAGCGCCACGAGGTGCCCGCGGTGCACCGACTCCACCGCTCCGCCGCGCACCACGTGGGCCAGGGCCTGCGCCCGATCGTCGATCACGGGCCGGGACGCTACGGGAGCGCGGCCGGATTCCTCTGAACGGCCACGGGGACGGCGCGGGCTCCGTACGGTCCGCGCCCATGGACGGACGACAGTGGCTGGACGGCTACCAGCACCGCCTCGCGGACCTCACGTCCCGGGCCGACCGGGCGCGGGTCGTGCTCGCGGGCGTCGAGGGCACGGCGGCCAGCGCGGACGGGGCCGTCACGGTCACCGTCGCGCCCGGCGGGGCGCTGCGCCGGCTCGAGCTCGCCGAACGCAGCGCCGAGCTGACGCGGGTGCAGCTCGCGGCGCTCGTCGTCGAGACCGCCGCACGGGCGCAGGCGGAGGTCGACCGGCTGGTGGCGGAGGCCGTCGCACCGCTGCTGGAGGCGTGATGGACGGCTTCGTCTTCACGGGCGTCGACGACCACATCGCGTGGGTCGAGGAGCACGTGGTCACCGCGCTGGAGCGCGCCTCGCAGGCCGGGCGGCCGCTGGACCGCGCCGCCTACGGGGTCATCGGCACGGTCTTCGCCGGTGCCGCGACGCAGGCGGCCGCCGACGCCTCCCGGGCCGTCGGCGAGCTGGCTGCTGCGGGCGCGCGCTTCGCCGAGGGCCTGCGCGCCACCCAGGACGGCTACCGGCGCACCGAGGCGCACAACCGCGGCCTGCTCGGCGGACCGTCGTGACGAACCCGCTGATCGTCGAGCCCGAGAACGAGGACCAGGTGGCGTGGGACAGCGCCGAGGGCGCCGGCCTGTACTCGAGCACCACCGACGTCGGCGCGGCGTGGGCCGCCGCGGACCCGGCCCAGATCATGTTCTCCACCGCCGGGCTCGGCCTCGACGCGCTCGGCACCCTGGCCGACCCATTCGGTGCGCTCGCCACGGCCGGGCTGGGCTGGCTGATCGAGCACGTGGACTTCCTGCACGAGCCGCTCGACGCGCTGGCCGGCGACCCCACGCAGATCGCGGCGCAGGCTCGGACCTGGCACAACGTCGGGACGGAGCTGCACCGCGCGGCCATGGCCTACGCCGACGGCGCCGCCGCGGTCCCGGGATGGGACGGCGCGACGCGCGAGGCGTACGGGGGCGCGGTCGCGGGCTTCACCGACCGCCTGCACCGAGCGGGCGACGACGCCGAGGCGCTCGCCGAGCTGGTCCTGGGCACCGGCGCGATGGTCGGCACCACCCGCGCCCTGATCCGCGACCGGATCGCCGACTTCGTCTGGTGGCTCGCGAAGCAGGTCGTCGTCGCGGCCGTCTCCGCGTTCTTCACCTTCGGCGGCAGCGTCGCGGTCCTCACCGGATGGGCCGTCGGCGAGGCCCTCACGCTCGGCGGGCGCATCGCGCACGAGATCTCCGAGCTCCTCGGGGCCGTCGAGAACGCGGCGGGCGCGGCCGGGCAGATCGCCGCCGCGCTGCGCGTCACCGCCGCGCAGGCGCGGGTCGTCCTGCCGCCTGCGCACCCCAGGGTGCGGGAGGTCGCCGACGACCTCGACGACAGCCCGGCCGCCGAGGTCACCGAGTGGGGCAAGCAGTGGTCGGGCGTGCGGGCGAGCCAGGAGGGCTGGGAGGCCCCCGCCCCGTCCTGAGCCGGTCACCGGGCAGGATGGCGCCATGGCACAGGTGACGGCGACGGCCGAACGCGTGATCGACGCCCCCGCGACCGACATCAGCGCGGCGCTCGCGGACTACGAGAAGGTCCGGCCGCAGATCCTGACCGACCGGTTCACCGAGTACCGGGTCGAGTCGGGCGGGCAGGGGGCGGGCAGCCGGGTGCACTGGAAGCTCGCGGCCACCGAGAAGCGGGTGCGCGATCAGCTCGTCGACGTCGAGGCCCCCGACCACACCACCCTCGTCGAGCGCGACGCCAACTCCAGCATGGTGACGACGTGGCGCGTGCGGTCGGAGGGCACGAACCGCAGCACCGTCACCGTCACCTCGACGTGGAACGGCGCCGGCGGCATCGGCGGGTTCTTCGAGCGGCTGTTCGCCCCGAAGGGCCTGGCCAGGATCTACGACGGCGTGCTGGCCAACCTCGACGGCGCCGTGCGTGGCTGACGGGATCGTCGCCGTCGCGGGCGAGGCGCTCGTCGACCTGGTGCCCGCCCCGGTCGGCGGGTACCTGGAGATCGCGCCCGGCGGGAGCCCGGCGAACGTCGCGGTCGGGCTCGCGCGGCTCGGCGTCCCCGCGCGGATGCTCGCCCGCCTGGCCGGCGACCCGCTCGGCGCCCGCATGCGCGCGCACCTCGCCGACAACGGCGTGCAGCTCGACCACGTCGTGCCGGCCGTCGAGCAGACGTCGATGGCGCTGGTCACCGTCGACGACGAGGGCGTGCCGAGCTACGACTTCCGCATCGCCGGCACCGCCGACTGGCAGTGGACCGACGACGAGCTCGCGGGCGCGCTCGACGGCCCCGTCGTCGCGGTGCACTCCGGCTCGCTCGCCCTGACCACGGCACCCGGCGACCGCCCGCTGCGCGCGATGCTCGCCCGGGCGGCGGCCACCGCGACCGTCAGCTACGACCCGAACTGCCGCCCGCTGCTGATGGGCGACCCCGCCGACGTCCTGCGCGGGGTGCACGCGCTGCTGGGCGTGGCCGACGTCGTCAAGGTCAGCTCGGAGGACCTCGAGTGGCTCGGGCTCTCGCCGGAGGCCGCGCTGGAGGACTGGATCGCGCGGGGGCCGGCGCTCGTCGCGGTCACCCTGGGCGGCGACGGCGTGCTCGCCGGCACCGCGGCGGGGCTGCGCACGCGGCGGCCGGGGGTGGCGGTCACGGTGGTCGACACCGTCGGAGCGGGCGACACGTTCTCGGCCGCGCTGCTCGCCGGGCTGCACGAGCGCGACCTGCTGGGAGCCGACCGGCGCGACGCCCTGCGCGCGCTCGACGCCGAACGGCTCGACGCCCTGCTCGACCTCGCCGCGCGGGCCGCGGCCATCACCTGCTCGCGGCGCGGGGCCGACCCACCCACCGCCGACGAGCTGCGGTCCGCCGCGGGGTCCTGACCCAGGGTGGGACGACGACGCCCCAGATCCATTCGCCGCCGTCCCACCCTCGGGTCTGCTTGCGACCCCGCACGAATCATCGACCGCGCAGGGTGCCCGGCGCCAGTCCAGGCACCGGTTCGGGCGGCCCTCCATCGGGTCGGCGCGTCGCGTTGCGTCAGGATGCGGGGATGTCGATCCCCCCGGAAGCCGCAGCTCACGACCTCGCACCCCATCCCGAGGGCGGCTGGTACCGGCGCACCTGGACCTCGCCGGTCGTCGTCGACACGCCGAGCGGCGCGCGGCCGTCGGCCACGGCGATCCTCTACCTGCTCGACGGCGTCTCGGCCCGGCACCGGGTGGCGTCGGCCGAGGTGTGGCTCTGGCACTCCGGCTCGCCGGTGGAGCTGACGGTGGACGGAGTGCCCGCGGTCCTCGAGGCCGCCCGCCCGCAGCAGGTGGTGGAGGCCGGGGTGTGGCAGTCGGCGCGGCTGCTCGGGCCGGAGCCGGCCCTGGTGAGCTGTGTGGTGAGCCCCGGCTTCGACTTCGCCGACTTCGAGCTGGCCTGAGCACTCCGCCTCGAAAACCCGCGAGTCGGGCTCTGAGTGCGCGCGAGTCGGGGTGTGACTGCGCGCGAGTCGGGGTGTGACTGCGCACGAGTCGGGGTGTGACTGCGCACGAGTCGGGGTGTGACTGCGCACGAGTCGGGGTGTGACTGCGCACGAGTCGGCCGACTCGCCGACGCAGACCGGCAGACTCGCCGGGGGATCGGCATACTCATCGGGCGGGACCGGCACACTCGCGCGGGTTCTTCAGGCGCGGGTGCGGTCGAGCAGTTCCTCCACCGGCCAGGTGTTGAGGACCCGCTCGGTCGGGACGGCGCACGCGACCGCCCGCTCGCACCCGTTGCCCAGCCAGTCGAGCTGGCCGGGGGCGTGGGCGTCGGTGTCGATCGTGAAGTCGCAGCCCGCCTCGACGGCCAGGCGCAGCAGGCGCTTGGGCGGGTCGAGGCGCTCGGGGCGCGAGTTGACCTCCACCGCCACGCCGTACTCCGCGCAGGCGGCGAAGACGCGGTCGGCGTCGAACTCCGACTCCGGCCGCGACCGCTTGCCCGTGACCATCCGCCCGGTGCAGTGCCCGAGGACGTCGACGTGGGGGTTCGCCACGGCCGTCAGCATCCGCTCGGTCATCTCCGCCCGCGGCATCCGCAGCTTGGAGTGGACGCTGGCGACGACGAGGTCGAGCTGGTCGAGCAGGTCGGGGTCCTGGTCGAGCGCGCCGTCGTCGAGAATGTCGACCTCGATCCCGGTGAGGACGCGGAAGTCGGTGAGCTCGGTGTTGAGCTCGGCGATCTGCTCGAGCTGCGCGCGCAGGCGCTCCGGCGACAGCCCGTTGGCGACGGTCAGGCGCGGCGAGTGGTCGGTGACGACGAGGTAGGAGTGCCCGAGCTCGCGCGCGGTCTGCACCATCTCGCGCAGCGGTGAGCCGCCGTCGGAGGCGTCGGTGTGGCTGTGGCAGTCACCGCGCAGGGCCTGCTTCAGCGCCTGCGCGGCCTCGTCGAGCGGCGTGCCCTCGGTGGCCTCGAGGCGGCGCAGGTAGACGGGGACCTCGCCGCTGAGCGACTCCACCACGCACCGCGCCGTCACCTCGCCGACGCCCTTGAGCCGCACCAGCTCACCGGACAGGGCGAGCTGGACCAGCTCGTCCCGGTCGCGGCGGGCCAGCACGGACGCGGCCGTGCGGAAGGCCCGGACGCGGTAGGTGGACTCGTGGGCCCGCTCGAGCAGGAACGCCGCCCGGCGCAGGTCCGCCACGGGGTCGCGGTCGTCGCTCACGGCCGCGATTGTCGCAGGAGCCACGAGCCTCAGCGCCGCGCCGCCTTCCACAGCGCCGGCAGCTCCTGCTCGATCCGCAGCGCCCGCTCCACGTCGCGGCCCAGCAGCACGCCGAAGCTGAAGCCGTTCTCCCCGCTCGCGTGCGCCGCCGCCCCCAGCTCGCGCAGCGCGTCCCGCGCCACGACCGCGTCCTGGTGCTCCCCCAGCGCCGTCTGCAGCCGCTTGAGGCGCTTGTCCTTCGTGCCCGCGACCTCCGTCGCGTACCGCAGCCGCTTTCCCGCCTTGCGCGCCGTGTGCACGGCCGTCTCCTGCTCCGGACCGGGCTCGACGGCCACCTCGACCGCCTTGCGCAGCCGCCGCCGCGCCTTCCTCACGCCGTCGTCGAGTCCCGTGCGCGAGCGCGCCGCCTTCGTCAGCGGGGGCTCGTCGAGCAGGGCGTCGACCGCGCCGCGCAGCGCGGTGTAGCGGGGGCCGTCGAGCTCGGTGAGCACGGCCGCCCTGGCCTCGGCCTCGAGGCGGGCGAAGTGCCGCGTCGTGAACGCCTCGGCTTGCCCCAGCCGCAGCTCGGGCGGCAGGTCGGCGAGCCCGCCCAGGATGCGCTCGCGCAGCACCTCGACGTCGCGGGCGGGGGCCAGCGCGCGGCCCAGCTCCCGCAGCGCCTCGACGACGGGCTCGGTCCGCTCGACGTCGAGCAGCGGCCGGAACGCCTGCAGCGCGCTGCGCATCCGCCGCGACGCCACCCGCAGCTGGTGCACGGCGTCGGGCTCGTCGCGGCGCACCCGCAGGTCCTCGGCGGCGAGCCGTTCGGCCTGCGCCCCGAGGTACTCCATCAGCGCGGCCCCCGACGACCCCTTCTTCCCGGCCCGTCCACGGCGCACGCCCGCGGGCCGCAGCAGCCGGTCGAGCTCGGCCTCGACACCGGGCGCGGCGGGCTCCAGACCGTCGTCGGCGAAGCGCCCGGCCAGCTCGGTGAGCAGCTCGCCGGACGCGCCCTCGTGCGGGTGCAGCGCGGCCTCGGCCCACGAGACGAGCTCCGTCGAGCGGCCCAGCGTGGCCACGGTGACGTGGTCGTGCACGACGTCGGCGACGACCGCGCCGCCGTCCCCGACCAGCCGCGTCACGCTGCGGGTGGTCCGGGCCCTGCCGACGGGGCGCACGACCCGGTCGCGCGCGGCGCCGCGGGTCAGCTCCTCGATCTCGGCGGGCACGGGGGCCGGGTCGGGCGCGTCGGCGGCCAGCGGGACGCGGAGGTGCTCGTCGTGGTCGCCGTCGGGCAGCGCGAGCCGCCACTGCGGCGGGCCGTCGCCCCGGTGGAGCGCCAGCGTGATGCCGGCCGCGGCGAGGCGGCGGTCGTCGGTGTCGTAGCGCTCGACCTCGCGGACCTCCGTCGGCCCCGGCTCGTCGCGGTGCACCCCCGGCAGACCCGCCAGCCTCGGCGCGCCGGCCTCGGCGGCGCCGCGGAAATACTGGACGGTGGTCGGTGCGGTGGTGTCGGGCATTCCTTCAGATGCCCGGTATCAGCGCTCGCGCAAACGCGCCTTGAGGACCTTGCCCATGTCGTTGCGGGGCAGCGCGTCGACGAAGCGCACCTCGCGCGGACGCTTGTGCGGGGCGAGCTGCGCGGCGACGTGGTCGATCAGCTCGCGCGCCTCCGGCGCCTCCCCGGCCGCGACGACGACGGCGACCACCCGCTCCCCCAGGTCGTCGTCGGGCACGCCGAACACCGCCGTCTCGGCGACCCCCGGGTGCTCGAGCAGCGCGTTCTCGATCTCCCCCGCACCGATCTTGTAGCCGCCGGACTTGATGAGATCGGTGGCCTGGCGACCGACGAGCGCGAGCGCGCCCGACCCCGTCCAGCGGCCGATGTCGCCGGTGGCGAACCAGCCGTCGGCGTCGAGCGCGCCGTCGCGGCCCAGGTAGCCGTCGAACAGGCCGGGCCCGCGCGCGTGCACGGCGCCGAGGTCGGGATCGCCCTCGACCGGGTCCAGGCGTACCTCGGTGCCCGCCACCGGGCGTCCGACGGTGCCGGGCTCGGGCTCCTCGTCGGCGCGGGCGGCGGTGAGGATGAGCGACTCGGTCAGCCCGTAGCGCTCCCGGACGGCGAGCCCTGTGGCAGCGCGCAGGCGGGTGTGGTCGACGGTCGTGAGCGCGGCCGAGCCCGAGACCAGCAGCCGCGCGCGCCCGATCCGCTCCGCCGCCTGCGGGTCGGACTCCAGCTCGTCGGCGAGGCGGTGGTACTGCGTCGGCACGCCGAACACCATCGTCGCGCCCCCGTCGACGGCGGCGGCGAGCCCGGCCGCGTCGAGCGCGGGGAGGTGGTGCAGCGCCCCGCCGCGGCGCAGCGGCCCGAGCACGCCGAGCACGAGCCCGTGGACGTGGAACAGCGGCAGGGCGTGGGCGAGGATGTCGTCGCCGGTCCAGGCCCAGGCCTCGGCGAGGGCGTCGAGGTTGGCCGCGACGGCACCGCGCGACAGCACCGCGCCCTTGGGCGGCCCGGTCGTCCCCGAGGTGTAGACGACGAGCGCGGGCGCGGCCGGGCCGGGGTCGCGCGGGGGCACGCCGCCGCCGCTGCTGCCGAGCTCGACGTCGATCCGCGGGAGCGCGCCGAGCGCGTCCGGCAGGGCCGCTCCGGGCGCGGCCAGCACCGCCCCGGGCGCGGAGTCGGACAGGACGTGCGCGAGCTCGCGCTGCCCCAGCTTCGGGTTCAGCGGCACCGCCGGGATCCCGGCGAGGACGGCCGAGGCGACCGCGACGGCCGTGTGGATCCCCGGCACCGCGTGCACCGCGACCCGGCGCGCGCCGCTGCCGCGGACCCGCTCGCCGAGCGCCCCGGCGACGGCGGCCAGCTCGGAGTGGGTGAGCGCGTCGTCGCCCGCGCGCAGGGCGGGCCGGTCGGACGGGTCGAGGAGCGTGGGCAGCAGGGTCACGTCCACTCCTCGCTGGCGCTCGTCGCGGCCGCGACAGGGCGTGCTGTGTCCAACGGTGACCTCGCAGGCTCGCTCACATGATCACCTTGCCCGGGTTGAGGATCCCGGCCGGATCCAGGGCCGCCTTGACGGCGCGGTGCATCGCGACGACGGCCGGCCCGAGCTCGCGCAGGGCGCCGTCGCGCTTGAGCAGGCCGACGCCGTGCTCGCCGCTGACGGTGCCGCCGAGGGTGAGCGCGGCGTCGACGATGTCGTCGAAGGCGGCCTGCGCGCGCCGCCGCGCCGCGTCGTCGCCGTGCGGGGTGAGCAGCAGCGGGTGCAGGTTGCCGTCGCCGGCGTGGGCGACGGTCGCGATCTGCGTGTCGTGCTCGGCGCCGATCTCCTCGATGCGCGCGA
Organism: Pseudonocardia oceani; assembly: GCF_019263585.2. Lineage (GTDB taxonomy): Bacteria > Actinomycetota > Actinomycetes > Mycobacteriales > Pseudonocardiaceae > Pseudonocardia > Pseudonocardia oceani. Next base: position 4,377,928 of record NZ_JADQDF010000001.1, on the reverse strand, counting down.
GCATCTCCGCGATCCGCCCGCGCGGCAGGCAGACGTCCTCGGTGAGCATCGCCATCCCGCGCTGCTCGAGCGCCGGGTAGGCGAGGCGGCGGGCGTCGAACAGGGCCTCGGCCTCGACCGGGTCGGTCGAGAGCATCGCGTCGCTCGCCCCCGCGGCCAGGAACTCGGCGTGGATCGCCTCCGCCTCGTGCTCCGCGGCGGGCTCGGGCAGGTCGGTCTGGGCGAGCAGCAGGGCCGCGGCCCCCTCCGGCAGCCCGGCGCGCTTCCAGTCGTTCACCGCCTGCATGCACACCCGGTCGACCAGCTCGAAGATCGCCGGCTGCAGCCCCGCCGCCGTGACGCGGGAGACGGCGTCGCCCGCGGCGGCGAGCGTGTCGAAGAAGCCGACGACGGTGCGTGGCGTGGTCGTGCGCGCCGGGCGCAGCTTCACCGTGACCTCGGTGACGACGCCGAGCGTGCCCTCCGAGCCGACCATCAGCCCGGCCAGGTCGTAGCCGACGACGCCCTTCGCGGTGCGCCGCCCGAGCCGCACGACCTCGCCGCTCGCGAGGACGACCTCCAGCGCGAGCACGTAGTCGCGCGTGACGCCGTACTTGACGCAGCACAGCCCGCCCGCGTTGGTCGCGACGTTGCCGCCGATCGTCGACCAGGGGGCGCTCGCCGGGTCCGGCGGGTACCAGAGGCCCTCCTTCGCCGCGGCGGCGCGCAGGTCGTCGTTGACGACGCCGGGCTGCACGACGGCGAGGCGTTCGGCGGGGTCGATCTCGACGATGTCGCGCATCCGCTCCGTCGATACGACCACGCAGCCGTCGACGGCGTTGGCCCCGCCCGACAGCCCCGTGCCCGCCCCGCGCGCGACGACGGGCACGCCGTGCGCGGCGCACGCCCGCACCACGGCCGCCACCTCCGCGGTCGTGCCCGGGCGGACCACCGCGACCGCGGCGCCGTGCGGCGCCCACTCGGCCTCGTCGTGCAGGTAGGGAGCGACGGTGTCGGGGTCGGTGAGCAGGTGCTGCGCCGGCAGAGCGGCGCGCAGGTCGTCGAGCACCGTCATGGGTCCGACGCTAGCTCCCGGCGTTGCGGGCGGCCAGCGCGCGTCCCAGGTCGGTACCCGAGCGCCAGGCGGTCTCCACGCGCGCCTTCCCCCAGCCGTCGCCGGCGAACGCGATGCCGTCGTCGCGCAGGAGGTGGGTCTCCTCGCGGTCCTGCCCGGGGCTCGCGAACCGCCAGCGGTGGGCGTGGGTCCACTCCGGCTCGGCCGTGACGCCGAGCAGGCGGGCCAGCGCGTCGAGGACGAGCGGGACGGCGCCGTCGGGGTCGGCGTCGTGCTCGCGCGCGACGTCGGCGGTGGTGTGGGCGACGAGGACGGGCGCGCCGTCGCCGCGGCGGTCGCCGTCGTCGGCGACGAGGGTGAGGACCGGGTGGTCGTTGACGAAGGCCGCGGGCAGCGGCTCCCAGCGCCGCCGCGACCAGCCCGCCGCGACGGAGATCACCGGCGACCACTCCGGCGCGGACGGTGCCGTGCCCAGCAACCGCGCGGACTGGGGGTCGGGCATGGCGAGGACGACGGCGTCGCACGGGTCGCCGTCGACGACCGGCCCCGGCCCGACGCGGGCGACCTCGTGCTCGAGGCGCACGTCCAGGCCCGCCGCGAGGTCGGCGACGAGGCTGCGCAGCCCGCCCGGCGCGGCGTAGCGGACGGGACCCGGCGCGCTCCCCCGCCGCCCGCCGCCGAGCACGGCGAGCTCGGAGGTCCACTCCCGGGCGAGCCCGGCGTGCTGCCAGGCGGTGACGACCTCGCTGAACTCGGGGTCGCGGGCGGTGAAGTAGGCCGCGCCGACGTCGACCGGGCGGCCCGCCAGGCGCTTGCTGGCCAACCGCCCGCCGACCACCCGGGAGCGCTCCAGCACCCGCACCGGCACCCCGGCCTCGGTGAGCGCCCGCGCGCACGCGATCCCGGCGATCCCGGCCCCCACGACGATCACCGACATGGCGCCACCGTAGGTCAGGTCCGGGCGGGGCGCCGTTCGCCTCCGGTCACGTCCGGCACACCCCCCGCGAGTCGGGGTGGCGTTGCGAGCGTGTTGGGCTCTCATTGCGCGAGTCGGGGCCTGGCGGGAGCCGCGTGATCACCGGAACCGCGCCGCTACGGCCCTCCGAGCGACCGCCGCGTCACACTCCCGACGATCACGGTCGTCGCCCCGGCCCGCGCCCCTCTGCATGAGCCGCGCGCGGACACCCCAACACACTCGCCACCAGATCCCGCCTCGCGGGGGGGGTCACGGCTGGAGACCGCGGACGCGGGCGAGCCGCGCCTCCCACCACTCCACCCGCTCCCCCGCTGCCGCCACACCGTCCCGCAGCTCGGGCTCGGGCGGGCGGCGCGGGACCGCGAGCTCCCCGCCCACGGGCGCCAGCGGGGCGGTCACGTCGGCGGTGAACAGCGCGCCGGTGCCCAAGCCGCAGGCGAAGTCCAGGTCGGGCAGCGCCCCGGCCAGGGCGATCTCCGCCGACAGCCCGACGCCGGACTCCAGCGCCGAGCTCACCACGCACGGCAGCCCGCACGCCTGCGCCACCTCCAGCGCCCGACGCACCCCGCCCAGCGGCGCGCACTTGAGCACCGCCACGTCCGCCGCACCCGCGACGGCGACGCGCAGCGGGTCCTCGGCGCGGCGGATCGACTCGTCCGCGGCGATCCGCACGTCGACCCGGCGGCGCACCGCGGCCAGCTCCTCCAGCGTCACGCACGGCTGCTCGACGTACTGCAGCCCGCCGGCCGCGCGGTCGAGCGCCCGGATCGCGGTGACGGCCTCGTCGACCGCCCACCGCGCGTTCGCGTCGACCCGCACGTGCCCGCCCGGCCCCAGCGCGTCGCGGACGGCCTCGACGCGCGCGAGGTCGTCGGCCAGCGAGCCGGGCGCGTCGGCCACCTTGACCTTCGCCGTGCCGCACCCCGACGCCACCACCAGCGCGTGCGCGACGGCGGGAGCGACCGCGGGCACGATCGCGTTGACCGGCACCGACGCCCGCACCGGCTCCGGCCACCCGTCGAACGCGGCCTCGTGCGCCGCGTCGTACCAGGAGCGCGCCTCGGCGTCGCCGTACTCGGGGAAGGGGCAGAAGTCCCCCCAGCCGGCGGGGCCCTCGAGGAGCAGGCCCTCCCGGACGGTGATCCCGCGGAAGCGGGTGGTCATGGGGAGGGCGTAGACGAACACCCCGTCAGGAAACCAGCTCGTGGTCGGCCGGGTGCACCTTCCGGACGCGGCGCCGGTAGTCGAACGTGTAGCCGGGCCAGACGGTCCGGTTGTTGCCGGCGGCATCGAGGTACCAGGACCTGCAGCCGCCGGAGTTCCACACCGACCCCTGCAGCCGCCGCTGGACCTCGGCGTTGAACGCGTCCTGCCGGTCGCGGCGCGTGTCGATCGCCGTGGCGCCGTGGGTGTCGAGCAGCGCCAGTGCGTCGAGGATGAACCGGGTCTGCGACTCGATCATGAAGACCATCGAGCTGTGCCCCAGGCCGGTGTTCGGGCCGATCATGAGGAACAGGTTGGGGAAGCCTGCGACGGTCGTGCCGAGGTGGGCCTGCGGGCCGTCGGCCCACTCGTCGGCGAGCTTGACGCCGTCGCGCCCGGTGACCGCGACGTCGCGCAGGCTCTCCCCGACCCGGAACCCCGTGCCGAAGATGATCGAGTCGACCTCGTGCTCGACCCCGTCGGCGGTGACGACGCCGGTCGGCGTGACGCGCGTGATGCCGTCGGTCACGACGTGGACGTTGGGCTGCTTGAGCGCCGAGTAGTAGTCGTTGGACATGAGGATCCGCTTGCAGCCGATGGTGAAGTCGGGCGTCAGCGTCGCCTTGAGGTCGGGGCGGTCGGCGAACGTGCGGTCGAGGTAGAGGCGGGCGAAGGCCTCGATCACCTTCATGCGGGCCGGCTTGAGGAACCCGCCGACGAGCATCTCGTTGCGCGCGTAGACGAGCGAGCGCTGGATCTTCTGCGCGAGCGGGACGCGCTTGTAGAGCGCCCGGACGGGCGCGGGGATGGGCCGGTCGGGCTTGGGCAGCACCCACGGCGCGGTGCGCTGGAACAGGGTCAGCGACGCGACCTCGCGCTGGATGTGCGGCACGAACTGGATCGCGCTCGCCCCCGTCCCGATGACGGCGACGCGCCGGCCGCGCAGGTCGTGGCCGTGGTCCCAGCGCGAGGAGTGGAAGACGGTGCCGCGGAACTCCTCGACGCCCTCGATCTCGGGCGTCGACGGCAGGTGCAGCGGTCCGGTGCCCCAGACGACGGCCCGCGCGTGCACGACGGAGCCGTCGGCGGTGGTGACGGCCCAGCGCGCGCCGTCCCACTCCATCGCGGTGACCTCGCGGCCGAAGCGGAGCTTCCCGCGCAGGTCGAAGCGGTCGACGATCGACTCCAGGTACGCGCGGATCTCCGGCTGCCGGGCGAACGTGCGCGTCCAGTCGGGGTTGGGAGCGAAGGAGAACGAGTAGAGGTGGCTCTGCACGTCGCAGGCGCAGCCGGGGTAGGTGTTGTCGCGCCAGGTGCCGCCGACGCTGCTCCCCTTCTCCAGGATGACGACGTCGGTCCGCCCCGCCTGCGCCAGCGTGACGGCCGCGCCGAGCCCGGCGAAGCCGCTGCCGACGATGGCCACGTCCACGGTCTGATCGGTCATCTCGTCCTCCCCGTAGGTGTTACCGGCGGTAAGTTACCACGGGTAACCTTCCTGGGATAGGGTCCGCCGGTGACCACAGCACGGGCTCCCCGACGCCGGGTCGGGCGGGCGGAGCGCGAGCAGCAGATCCTCGACGCCGCCGTGGCCGTGTTCGGCGAGCGGGGGTTCCAGAACGCGTCGATGGACGCGGTCGCGGAGCGCGTGGGCGTCACCAAGCCCGTCGTCTACACGCACTTCGGCTCGAAGGACGGGCTGCTGCTGGCCTGCATCTCCCGCGCGCGGGCGGAGCTGCTGGAGGTCACGTCCGGCGCGGCGGCCTCGGCGAGCACGCCCGAGGAGATGCTGCGCCGCGGCACCCTCGCGTTCTTCGACCACCTCGACCGCCACGAGGCGGAGTGGTCGCTGCTCTACTGCGAGTCGACCGTCGCCGGCGAGGCGCTGGAGGGCATCCGCGCGCAGCAGACCGACTTCATCGCCGCCCTGCTCTCCGCGCAGGCCCCGGGCGCCGACCCGCAGCGGCTCGCCGGGTGGGCGCAGGTGATCGTCGGGGCGTGCGAGCGGCTGGCCGTGTGGCGCGGCAGCGCCCGCACCGTGACCCCGGACCAGGCCACCGAGTACCTCATGGACCTGGTCTGGACGGGCCTTGCGGCAGAATCGGGCGGGTGACGACCACCGCCCCCCGCCTCCTGCAGGTCCGCCGCAGCACGCGCATCACCCCGCGGATGATCCGCGTGACGCTCACCGGCGACGAGCTCGCGGGCTTCGGCGGCGACGGTCCCGACCGGCGGATCAAGATGTTCTTCCCGGTCCCCGGCCAGGAGCGGCCGGCCGTGCCGCGGGCCGCGTCGGGCGGGCCGGTGTGGCCGGCCGGCGAGGCCCGCCCCGCGATCCGCACCTACACCGTCCGGCGCTTCGACGCCGGCGCCAACGAGCTCGACGTCGACTTCGTGCTGCACGAGGGCCACGGCCCCGCCGCCGCGTGGGCGCGCGAGGCCCAGCCGGGCGCGTGGGTAGCGGTGTCGGAGCCGGGCGGGCGGTACGTCCCGGATCCGGCGGCCGACTTCCACGTCGTCATCGGCGACGAGACCGCGCTGCCCGCCGTCGCGACCGTCCTCGACGCCCTGCCCGGCGGCGTGCCCGCGCTCGTGTTCCTCGAGGTGGCCGACGCGTCGGAGGAGCAGGGGCTCGGTGACGGCGTCACGTGGGTGCACCGCGGCGACCGCGACGCCGGTGTCCCGCTGGCCGAGGCCGTGCGCGCCGCGGAGTTCCCGGCCGGGCGCGGGCAGGCGTGGCTGTCGGGCGAGAGCGCGTGCGTCAAGGACCTGCGCAAGCACCTGCTCGACGACCGCGGACTCGACCGCCGCGCCGTCTACGCGACCGGGTACTGGCGAGCGCGCTGACCCCTCGTGAGTGGCAACCGTGGCCCTGGCCACGGTTGCCACTCACGGGTCAGTAGCCCAGCAGCTTCGCGATGATCTCGTTCATGATCTCCGTCGTGCCGCCGCCGATGCTGAGCAGCCGGGCGTCGCGGCTGTGCCGCTCCACCTCGTGCTCGCGCATGTACCCCAGCCCGCCCAGGAGCTGCACGCACTCGTAGACGGCGTGCTCGCACGCGGCGACGGCGGTGTTCTTCGCCATCGCCGTCTCCATGAGCATCGACTCGCCGGCGAGCCAGCGGGTCGTCACGGTCTGCGTGTAGACCCGCGCGACGTCGATCTGCCGGGCCGTCTCGGCCATCCGGTGCCGCACGACCTGCCTCGACGACAGCGGCCGCCCGAACGTCTCGCGCTCGCGGATCCAGGTGCTCGTGAGGTCGACGCAGCGCTGCGCGGTGGCGTAGGCCTGCACGGCCAGCGAGAGCCGCTCGCTCTGGAACTGCTGCGCGATCTGCAGGAACCCGCTGCCCTCCGCGCCGACGAGGTGCCCGGCCGGCACCCGCACCCCGGCGTAGGACAGCTCCGCGGTGTCCGAGCAGAGCCAGCCGGTCTTGTCGAGCTTCTTCGACACCGTGAACCCTGGCGTCCCCTTCTCCACCACCAGCAGCGAGACCCCCGCGTGCCCGGGACCGCCCGTCCGGACCGCGGTCGTCACGAAGTCGGCGCGGACCCCGGAGGTGATGTAGAGCTTCGCCCCGTCGACGACGTACTCGCCGCCCTCGCGCCGCGCCCGCGTCCGGATGCCGGCGACGTCGGACCCGCCCCCGGGCTCGGTGATGCCCAGTGCGCCGATCGTCCCGCCGGCCAGGGTGGGGCGCACGAACCGGTCGACCAGGTCGGCATCACCCGCCGCGATGATGTGCGGCAGCGCGATCCCGTGCGTCAGCAGCGCGGCGACGAGCCCGCCCGAGCCGCCGGACAGGATGATCTGCTCGGCGACGAGGAACCCGTCGATCGCGTCACCGCCGCCCCCGCCGACCTCCTCGGGGTACGCGACGCCGAGCAGCCCGGCCTCCGCCGCCTTCCGGTGCAGCGCGCGTGGGACCTCCCCGTCGCGCTCCCAGTCGGACAGGTGCGGCACGATCTCGCGGGTCGTGAAGTCGGCGACGAGCGCGCGCAGCGCCTGGCGCTCGTCGGTGCGCCACGGATCGGTCGTCACAGCTCCACCACCACGAACTCGTCCTTCGTCGTCGCCCGGACCGTCCGCCCGACGTTCTCGCCGTGCTCCAGCGACAGCGCCCGAGCGCTCGCCGCGTCACCCGGTGCCGTCGCCGCGCTGTACCGCTCCCCCGACGCCGTGCGCGCCACGAGCCACGCCTGCGCCGGAGCACCGTCGCGGCCGTGCTCGACCGTCGCGGTCTCGACCACCACCACCTCGCCGTCGACGCTCCCGGCCACCGGAGGCCCGGGCTGCGCGGTGTCGCGCGGCTCCGGGTCGCCCGCGTAGTCCTGCGCCGTCGTGCTGACGACGAGCGCGTGCTGGTGGGTGAGGTAGCCGCCGTTGCCGTGCACGAGCGCGGTGCCGCGGCGGGCGCGCAGGTGCCCGGTGACGGCGACGAGCGCGTGCAGCGTGTAGCTCGACAGCGGCCCGCCGAACGCCGAGTGCCCGCCCGTCACGCCCACCGGCGGGGCGGTGCCCAGGTGCGCGCCGACGAGCTTGGGCACGACCGGGAAGCAGCTGTAGACGTCGACGAGGTCGGGGGCGTCGACGCCCGCGAGCGCGCGGTCGAGCACGTCCGACAGCGCGGCCGAGGCGTCGAAGCGGGGGCGGGCGAGCACGTCGACGGCGTCGTGGGCGCCCGCACCGCCGCGGACGTAGACCATCCGGTCCTCCGGCACGCCCGCCTCGCGCGCGGCCGCCGCGGACATCACCAGGACCGCGGCGGCCTGGTCGACGTGCGGCATCGCGTTGACGGCCAGCGGGTACGGCTCGCACACCATCCGGTTGCCCGGGCCGACGGTGCCGATCTCCTCGGCGGTGCGCGGCTCGGGGTTCCACGCCGCCGGATTCGCCGCCGCGACCTGCGAGAACGCCGCGTACAGCTCGGCCGACGCGCGCGCGGCCTGCTCGGGGGTCTCGCCCCGGGCGGCGCGCAGGGCGTTCTCGAACAGCGGGTACACGCGCGTCGGCAGGATCAGGCCGGTGCGCGCCATCGCCTCGCTGCGCAGCCCGCTCGCCTCGAACGACGGCGGCCCGCCGGGGGCGGCGCTCCAGCCGTGGTCGGCGGGGCCGATCCCCGCCCTCCACAGCGCCTGCACCGACGCCTGGGCCTCGCCGCCGACGATCATCGCGGCGCGCGACTCCCCCGCCGCGATCCGCGCGGCCGCGACCTCCAGGAGCTCGGCGGGGCGCTGCCCACCGACGGTGGTGTCGACGACGTGCCGCGGCGCCGCCCCGACCTCCCGGGCGACGCGCGCCGCCAGCTCGTCGTAGGCCCAGCTGGCGACGTGGACGGAGTAGACGGAGTCGAGCGCGGTGAGGTCGACGCCGCCGTCGGCCGCCGCCGCGCGCACGGCGTCGAGGATCAGGGGCAGTGGCTCCCGCGCACCCTCGACCGTGCGCTCCCGGTTGCTCCGCAGCTGCCCGACCCCGACCAGCACCGGCCGTCGTTCGTCCGCACTCACTGTTCGTCCACCGTCACGGGCCGGACGCTAATACAGACAGGTAGTGTCCGTAAACGTGACCCGTGGCCGGCCCCGCGATCCCGACCTCGAGCGGCGCGTGCACGACGCCGTGCTCGAGGTGTACTGGGAGACGGGCTGGGCCGGGTTCACCCTCGACGCGGTGGCCCGGCGCGCGCGGGTCGGGCGGGCCGCGCTCTACAGCCGCTGGTCGGGCAAGGCCGCGCTGCTGGTGGAGGCGCTGGAGGTGCGCAGCCCGCTGCCGGTGCCGGTCGACACGGGGTCGGCGCGGGGCGACCTCGTCGAGCTCGCCCGCCAGCTCCTCGACGGCTACACCGGCGCCGCCGGGCTGGTCACGCTGCGCGCCGCGATGGAGGCGCGCGTGCACCCCGACCTGCTCGCCGGCCTCACCGAGACCCTCAACTCCAGCCGCCTGCTCGCGGCCCGCGAGATCGTGCGGCGGGGGGTGGGGCGGGGCGAGCTGCCCGAGGGCACCCCGACCACCCTCCTCCTGGAGCTGGTGACGGGAGCGGTGCTGAGCCACGTGCTGTTCGCGCCGTCGGGTCCGCGGGACCCGGCGTACGCGGACGTGGTGGTGGACGCGGCGCTGCGGGCGGTGGCGCAGTAGCGCGCCGTCCCCCGCACCGCCACCCGGCCGCACCGGCCTCGACCCCACCTCTCCCCAGCTCGCACACAGGTCGGGGGGCCGGCACACAGGTCCGGCCCTGTGTGCGAACCCCGCGGCCTGTGTGCGAGCCCCCTCGCGCGGCCGCCGGACCGCGCGCTCAGCCCGCCGCCGCCACCGCGGCCTCCGGCTGTGTCGGGGCCGCCGGCCGCGGCCTCGGCTCCACCGGCTCCGCCTCCCCCACGTGCTCGTCGAGCCAGGCCAGCACCGGGGCGGCCGCGCGCCAGGTGTCGCGAACGCGCTTCAGCGGGGCGTCGGTCGTCAGCCAGTCGCCGACCGGCCAGGACCGGGCCACCTGCAGGCCGTCGAGGCGCAGCAGGCGCAGGTGCGGGGCGTCGGAGCGGACGCCCCGGGGCAGACCGGTGAGGGCGGGTGAGGTGAGCTCCCAGCCGTCGAGCAGGCCGGCGAGCTCGTCGCCCACGGCCGCGCGGTAGCGCCTGCGCTGCCCCGGGTCGAAGCGCCAGGGCCCGGCCGAGACGGTGAACGCCGTGGCCGAGAGCAGCAGCGCGCGGCCCGCGGCGCCGACGATGCCGGCGTCGGTGCGGTAGGGCGGCAGGTCCGGGCGGAAGCGGCGGTTGCGCTGCGCCCGCAGCACGCGGATCGGCCCGAACTCCCCGGTGAGCGCCGCGGCCAGCGCGCGCATCGGGGCGTCGAGCGCCTCGGCGTGGCGGTGGCGGTGCGCGGCGAAGAACTCGGGTGTGTTGTCGTCGGCGATGTCGGACAGGAACGCGGTCGCGTCGGTGGGGAACACGGGGCCTCCTCGGCTCGGATGCCGCACCAGACGGATCCGGGACGCCTGCGGTTCCACAGGAGGCGCACAAGTTCCGCACAGCGATCGGACAGGGGCGCGCGCGAGGGTCACTAGCATGTCGACGATGAACGAGGCCGCGCCGCTGCGCCGCGCCGACGGCAGCGCGATCCGCGTGCTGGTCGTCGACGACGAGTCGACGCTGGCCGACCTGCTGTCCCTCGCCCTGCGCTACGAGGGCTGGGAGGTGCGCACCGCCGCCGACGGCTCGTCGGCCGTGCGGGCGGCGCGGGAGTTCCGGCCCGACGCCGTCGTCCTCGACGTCATGCTCCCCGACCTCGACGGCCTCGAGGTCCTGCGCCGGATGCGGTCCGACACCCCCGACGTGCCGGTCCTGTTCCTCACCGCGCGCGACGCCGTCGAGGACCGCGTCGCCGGCCTCACCGCGGGCGGCGACGACTACGTCACCAAGCCGTTCAGCCTCGAGGAGCTCGTCGCGCGGCTGCGCGGGCTGCTGCGCCGCTCCGGCATGGCCGCGGCGCGCCAGGGCTCGGAGCTCGTCGTCGGCGACCTGGTGCTCGACGAGGACAGCCACGAGGTGCGCCGCGGCGACGACCTCGTCGAGCTGACGGCCACCGAGTTCGAGCTGCTGCGCTACTTGATGCGCAACCCCAAGCGGGTGCTCAGCAAGCCCCAGATCCTCGACCGCGTGTGGCACTACGACTTCGGCGGGCAGTCCAACGTCGTCGAGCTCTACGTCTCGTACCTGCGCAAGAAGATCGACACCGGGCGCCCGCCGATGATCCACACCGTGCGCGGCGCGGGGTACGTGCTGAAACCGGGCGTGTGAGGGGCACGCTGCGGGCGCGGCTCGTCGCGACGGTGCTGCTGCTGCTGGCCGTCGCGGGCGCGCTGATCGGGGTCGTCACGACGCTGTCGCTCGACCGCTTCCTCATCGCGCGCCTGGACGACGACCTGCGCGCCGCGAGCGGCATCACCCGCGGCCTCCCGCCGGACGACGCCCCCGCCGACGCCCCCTCGGGCGCGGTCCCCGAGGACGGGGCGCCGTTCAGGCCGGGGCTGCAGTTCGGCGTGCTCGTCGCCGTCGTCGCCGACGGGAACGTGAGCAGCGCCGCCGTCCTCGACCGGCGCGGCGACGACCAGCCCGTGCCCGCCGAGGCCAGGCAGGCGCTGCTCGACGTCCCGGTGGGGGCGCCCCCGCGCAGCGCCGACCTCGGCCCGCTCGGCAGCTACCGGCTGGTCGCGGCGGAGCGGACGGAGAGCGACGGCAGCACCGTCACCGTCGTGACCGGGCAGTCCGAGCGGCCGGTGCAGGAGACGCTGTCGACGCTGGTGCTGGTCGAGGTGGTGGCGGTCGCGGTGGCGCTGCTCGGCGCGGGGGTGGCCGGGGCGGTGGCGGTGCGGCGCGAGCTGCGGCCGCTGGAGGAGGTGGCCGCGACGGCCTCCCGGGTGAGCGCGCTGCCGCTGGCCAGCGGGGAGGTCGAGCTCGCCGAGCGGGTGCCGGTGGTCGACCCGCGCAGCGAGGTGGGGCAGGTCGGCACCGCGCTGAACCGGATGCTCGACCACGTCGGCGCGGCCCTGTCGGAGCGGCACGCGAGCGAGCTGCGGCTGCGGCAGTTCGTCGCCGACGCCAGCCACGAGCTGCGGACGCCGCTGGCCGCGATCCGCGGGTACGCCGAGCTGTCGCAGCGCAGCGACGGCGACACCGCGTACTCGCTGCAGCGGATCTCGTCGTCGGCGGAGCGGATGAGCACGCTGGTCGAGGACCTGCTGCTGCTCGCCCGCCTCGACGCCGGCCGCCCGCTGGAGCGCACCGGCGTCGACCTCACCCACCTCGTGCTCGACGCCGTCGACGACGCCCACGTCGCCGGCCCGGAGCACCGCTGGCGCCTCGACCTGCCCGACGAGCCGGTGACCGTCACCGGCGACCCGTCCCGCCTCGCCCAGGTGCTCGCCAACCTGCTCGCCAACGCCCGCACCCACACCCCGCCCGGCACGCTCGTGTCGGTGGGGCTGGCGCGGCGCGAGGACGGGGCGGTGCTGACGGTCACCGACGACGGCCCCGGCATCGCCCCCGACCTCGCGCCGCGGGTGTTCGAGCGGTTCGCGCGGGGGTCGAGCTCCCGGTCGCGGGAGAGCGGGAGCACGGGGTTGGGCCTGGCGATCGTCGACGCGGTGGTCGTGGCGCACGGGGGGACGGTCGAGGTGGAGAGCCGGCCGGGCCGCACGGTGTTCGAGGTGACCCTCCCCGCCTGACCTCCCACGCAGCGAGCTCGCTGCGGAGGCCGGCGAGTGTGCCGCGGGCGCACGGCGAGTTCGCGTCCAGTGCCCGGCGAGTCTCGCCCCGGCCGCACGTTCGACCTCCCGCACACCCGGCCCCCACAGCCCCCGCCCCCGCCCCCACCCCCGTGACAGTGGAGTGGCTTCACTGTCACCCAGTGGCAGTAGAGCCACTCCACTGTCACGAGAGGGCGGGGCCGGCCCCGGTCGCGGGAACTCCGAGATCGCGACGTGGGTCGCCGCCACCTTCCCGCGACGACCGTGGGCGGCTCGACCGTGTACGACCTCGCCGGATGACGTCGGGGGCTGCATCCGCCGCCGCCCGCTGACAGGATCTCGACCATGGTCGTGGGACGGGTGTGGACGGGTGTGCGCGCGGCGGCGGACGAGGCGGTCGGCTCCGCCGTGGCCCTGCGCGAGCTGGGCCGGGCGGGGCTGATCGGCCCCGTCCGCCCCGACCGCCTGGCCCGCATGGCGACGGCCGCGGTCCGCTACCGCCTCACCGTCACCGCCGGTTACGAGGCCGGCGCCGCCCGCCACCCCGACCGGGCCGCGATCGTCGACGACGACGGCCGCCTCACCTTCGGCGAGCTCCACGAGCGCACCGACCGCATCGCGCAGGCGCTGGCCGCCGACGGCGTCGTCCCCGGCACGCGGGTCGGCGTGCTGTGCCGCAACCACCGCGGCCCGGTCGAGGCCCAGATCGCCACGGGCAAGCTCGGCGCCGACGTCGTGCTGTTCAACACGGGGATGTCGGCCGGTCAGCGGGCGTCGGTCGTCGACGAGCTCGGCGTGCACACCCTGCTCGCCGACGAGGAGTTCACCGACCTCCCCGACACCTGCCGGGTGGTCCGCGACCTCTCCGGCCTGATCGCCCGCGGCGGCCCCGACCCCCTGCCGTTCCGCCCGCCCGCCGGCCACACGATCGTCCTCACCTCCGGCACCACCGGCCCGCCCAAGGGCGCGCGCCGCCCGCCGCCGCACAACCTCGCGCCGATCGCCGCGGTGCTCGGCTCGATCCCGCTGCGCGCGGGCGAGCCGGTGCACATCGCCGCGCCGTTGCTGCACACCTGGGGCCACGCGGCGCTGCAGCTCGCGATGCTGCTCGGCTCGCCGGTGGTGCTGGCGCGCACGTACGAGCCGGAGCGGTTCCTGCAGATCGCAGGCGGTTGCGACGCCGTGTTCGCCGTGCCGGTGATGCTGCAGCGGCTGCTGGAGCAGGACCTGGACGGGCCGATGGCGCGGGTCGTCGCCGTCAGCGGGTCGGCGCTGCCCGCGGGCCTGGCCACCGCGTTCCTCGACCGCTACGGCGACCGCCTCTACAACCTCTACGGCTCCACCGAGGTCTCGTGGGTCAGCATCGCCGGGCCCGAGGACCTGCGCGCGGCCCCCGGCACGGCGGGGCGCGCGCCGCTGGGCACCCGGCTGGCGGTCCTCGACGAGCACGGCGAAGAGGTGCCGACCGGTGTCGAGGGGCGGGTGTTCGTCGGCAACGACATGCCGTTCGAGGGCTACACCCGCGAGGGCGCCGACGTGGAGCGCCACGGCGACCTCATGGGCACCGGCGACGTCGGCCGCGTCGACGAGCACGGCCGCCTGCACCTCACCGGCCGCGCCGACGACATGATCGTCAGCGGCGGGGAGAACGTGCACCCCGGGCCGGTGGAGGACCTGATCGTCGCGCGGGCGGAGGTGCGGGAGGCGGCCGTCACCGGCGTCGACGACGACGAGTACGGGCAGCGCCTCGCCGCCTACGTCGTGCTCGAGCCGGGCGCGACGGCCGACGCCGACACCGTCCGCGGGTGGGTGCGGGCCGAGCTGAGCCGGTTCGCCGTCCCCCGGGACGTGGTGTTCCTGGACGAGCTGCCACGCAACGCGACCGGGAAGGTCGTCCACCGGGAGCTGGCCGGGTGACGAGGCTCACCCAAGCGTGTTAGGACAGCCTTACGCTACTCTCCCCCGATGACGCCGGCTGCGAACCCGGCGGCCCCCGGCCGCTGCGCGGTGCTGGCCCGCGCGGTCGACGAGCCGGTGGCCGGCACGGCACCCCAGGCCGCCCGCTGGGTGGCGCTCGAGCACCGCGGCGCCTGGCCCCGCGACATCAACGCCCACCCCGACCCGTCGGTCTCCGGGTTCGCAGCGCGCGCGTCGGCGGCGGGGTGGCGGCCGCTGCTGATCCGCCGTCCCGGCCGCCGCGAGCCCGCCGGTCCGACGCGCGTCGTCCTCGCCGACACCGCGCCCGGCACGACCCGCGCCACGCAGCTCACCGTCGCCGGTCCCCGCGAGCTCGGCGCCGTGCCGCTGCCGTCGACGGGCCCGCTCCCCGGCGAGACGCTGCACGACCCGCTGCTGCTGGTCTGCACGCACGGCCGGCGCGACCGCTGCTGCGCCGTCAACGGGCGCCGGCTCGCCCTCGCCGTCACCGCCGTCGGCGAGCCGGACGTGTGGGAGTGCAGCCACCTCGGCGGGCACCGCTTCGCCCCCACCGCCCTCGTGCTCCCCACCGGCTACCTCTACGGCCGCCTCGACCCGGGCACCGCGATCTCCGCGCGCAAGGCCGCGGCGCTGGGCGAGGTGGAGGTCGGGCTGAGCCGGGGCCGGTCGACGTGGTCGGCGGCCGGGCAGGTCGCCGAGCTCGCCGTCCGCGACGCCACCGGCCTGCGCGATGCCGACGCCCTCACGCTCGACCCCCTCGCCCGCCCCGGCACCGTCGTCGTCCACGGACCGTCGGGGCGGCGGTGGGCCGTCGAGGTCGCCGAGCGACCCGGCACGGAGCCCCGCCCGGCCTCGTGCGGCATCGCGGCGCTGCCGTTCGTCGCGCTGCACGCGGCCGCCGTCACCCCCCTGTCCTGAGCAGGCCCCGGGTCGAGCGCCGGGTACCGATCATCGGCAGACTCGACCCATGACCGTCGACCCGCCGCTGCGACCTCCGGCGCACCAGGTGAACCCGCGGGCCGTGCGCTGGTGGCAGCTGCGGACCCTGCCGTGGCTCGTGGTGCTGGCCGCCCCGCAGGTCGTCCTCCTGCTGACGACGGGCGCCGCGGCATGGGGCGTCACGCTCGCGGTCACCGCGGTCCTCGTGCTCGCCTACCTGCTCGTCGTGCCGCGGATCCTGTTCCGCATCCACCGCTGGGAGATCACCGACGAGGCCGTCTACACGCTGTCGGGGTGGCTCGTGCGGGAGTGGCGGATCGCGCCGATCTCGCGGGTGCAGACGGTCGACACGCAGCACGGGCCGCTGCAGCAGCTGCTCAAGCTCGCCACGGTCACCGTGACGACGGCCTCGGCCCGCGGCGCGGTGAAGATCGCCGGCCTGGACGCCCGCGACGCCGCCGAGCTCGCCCGCACCCTCACCGAGACGACGCAGGCGACGCCCGGTGATGCGACGTGACGGACACCGACCACGCGACCGGGGTCGTCACCACCCCGTGGCGCCGGCTCGACGTACGGATGCTCGTCGTCGGCCCCCTGGGCAGCCTCGGACGGCTGCTGCCGCTCGTCGTGATCCTGCTGGTCACGGGCGGCACCGGCGACCCCGTCCGCGTGTGGATCGCGCTTGTGGCCGCCGGGCTCGTGGTGCTGGCCGGGGTCGTGCGCTGGCGCACCACCCGCTACCGGATCACGCCCGAGCGCGTGGAGCTGCACACCGGCTGGCTGCGCCGCCAGCGCCGCTCGGTGCCGCGCGACCGGATCCGCACCGTCGACCTCACCGCCCGGCTGCTGCACCGCGTCTTCGGGCTGTCGGTGGTGCAGGTCGCGGCGGCGTCGGGTTCGCCGCTGGAGGCCGCCGGGCTGAGCCTCGACGCCGTCAGCAAGGACGAGGCCGACCTCCTGCGCCGCGAGCTGCTCGACCGCTCCGGCCCCGTCGCCCCGCAGGAGTCGGCGCCGCCGGGCGAGCTGCTCGCCCGGCTCGACTGGTCGTGGCTGCGCTTCGCCCCGCTGACGTTCTCCTCGATCGCGGGCATCGGCGCGATCGGCGCCACCCTGTTCAACCTGGTCGACGACCTGGGTGTCGACCCGCGCGACATCGGCGCGGTCGACGACGCCGCCGACCGCTTCGCGAGCGCCCCGATCTGGGCGGGCGTGCTCGTCGTGGTGGCGGTACTGCTGGCGCTGGCCGTGGTCGGCGCACTGCTGCTCTACGCCGAGCGCTGGTACGACTACCGGCTCACCCGCGAGCCCGACGGCACGCTGCGCGTGAAGCGGGGGCTGCTGACGCGGCGGTCGCTGTCGGTGGCCGAGCAGCGGCTGCGGGGCGCGGAGGTCGTCGAGCCGATCCTGCTGCGGGCCGGGCGCGGGGCGCAGTGCCGGGCGCTGTCGACGGGGCTGTCCGGCGACGCGCAGGGCGGTGCGCTGATGCCGCCCGCACCGCGCGCCGAGGCGCACCGGGTGGCGGCCGCCGCCCTGCGCGAGCACCCCGCGGAGATCACCGGGGCGCTCCTGCGCCGCCATCCCCCGGCCGCCCGCACCCGCCGGCTCACCCGCACGCTGGTGCCGGCCGCGGCGGTGTGCGCGGGCCTGTTCGCGTTCGGCCCCGGCTGGGCCGGGCCGCTGTCGCTGCTGCTGCTCCCCGCGGCCGTGGTGCTGGGCCTGGACCGCTACCGCCAGCTCGGCCACGAGCTCACCGCCCGCCACCTCGTCACGCGTCAGGGGTCGCTGGTCCGCGGCACCGTCGCGCTGCAGCGCGAGGGCGTGATCGGCTGGACGGTGCGCCAGAGCCTGTTCCAGCGCCGCGCCGGTGTCGTCACCGTGGAGGCCGTGACGGCCGCGGGCCAGGGCGGCTACACCGTGCTCGATGTGGCCGCGGCCGACGGCGTCGCCCTCGCCGACGCCGCCGTGCCCCGGCTCCTCACCCCGTTCCTGCTCCCCCGCCCGGAGGACGCACGATGGCCCGCATCCTGATCATCGGCAGCGGTCCGGCCGCGCTCGGCATCGGCACCGAGCTGCTGCGCCGCGGCCACGACGTGCGCGTGCTCGACCACGCCGACCGCTACGCCGACGCCCACGGCGCCGGCCTCGGGTTCGCCGCCTACGCGCACGCCGCGCAGCTGACGGGCACGGTGCCCGCCAACCGGTTCCTGGCCGCGCGGGTCGCGCTGGCGATGGACCCGAGGGCCGGTCTCGACGTCCGCGCCGAGCTCGTGCGCCGCCGCCCCGACGTCGTGCTCGTCGACGCCGACCGCCTCACCGCCCTGCGCGAGGCGGAGCGCTCCGGCCTGCCGACCGCCGTGCTGATGCCGACGCTGCACCGCTACCTCGCCGGGCGCTGGGCCCGCGGCCCGGTCGGGTTCGCCACACGACTGCGCCGGCTGCGGCCCGCGACGCTGTGGGCGCGCGCCGCGCGGGTGCTGGTGGCCACCGACCCCGACCTCGACGGCCCGCTGCCCGACGGGGCGGTGCACACCGGCGCGGTCGTCGGGCGGCTGCGGCCCCCGGCCCGCGAGCCCGACCCGCTGGTCGCCGTCGCGCTCGGCGCGCGCGCCTACCCGGGCAAGCAGGAGCTGCTGCAGCGCGTGCTCGACGGCCTCGGCGCGTGGGGCGGGCAGGCGGTCGTCGGCATCGGCGACGGGGGCGACGGGGAGTCGCTGCGGTCCCCCGACACCGTCACCCTGTACCGCCGCCTCGACCACGCCGACGTCCTCGCCCGCGCCCACCTGCTGGTCGGTCACGGCGGGCACGACACCACGCTGCGCGCGCTGGCCAACGACCTGCCGGTGCTCGTCCTGCCCGGGCACCCCGACCTCGTGCACCCGATGGTCGGGGCGGCCGTGGAAGGGGCCGGGGCCGGCCGGGCGCTGCCGCCGGACAGCGCGCCCGACGCGATCGCGGCGGCCATCAGCGCGCTGCTCGGCGACGGCCCGCACCGGTCGGCGGCGGCCGCTGTCGGGGCGCGGGTCCGCTCGCGCGACGGGGCGGGCGCGGCGGCCGACGAGGTCGAGGCGCTGCTGCCGGGCTGACCCGGCGCTCAGCGCCTGCGGCGCGTCCCGAACATCCCGCGGGTGATCTCCCGGCCCAGCGCGCTGGCCGCCGAGCGCAGGAACGACCTGACCACGGGCGAGGAGAACGCCTTCTCGACGAACCCGGGCTCGGGGCGCTCCTCGCGGGCGCGCGGCGCGGGGGCGTCGCCGGCCGGGGCGGGCGGCGGCGGGGTCTCGGCGATCCGCGCCGTCAGCTTCTCGTAGGCCGACTCGCGGTCGACCGTCGTGCCGTACTTGCCGAACAGCGGCGAGCCCTTGGCGGCCGCCGTGACGGCGTCCTCACCGATCGCCGCCATGAGCGAGCGGGGCGCGCGCACCCGCGACCACGCGACCGGCGTCGGGGCGCCCCGCTCCGACAGCACCGTGACGATCGCCTCGCCGGTGCCCAGCGACGTGAGCGCCTTCTCCATGTCGTAGTGCTCGGTCTTCGGGTAGGTGCGCACCGTCTTGCTCAGCGCCGTCTGGTCCTCCGGGGTGAAGGCGCGCAGGGCGTGCTGGATGCGGGCGCCGAGCTGGCTGAGCACCGCGTTGGGCACGTCGGTGGGCAGCTGTGTGCAGAAGAACACGCCGACACCCTTGGACCGGATGAGCTTCACGGTCTGCTCGATGCGCTCCAGGAACGCCTTCGACGCGTCGTTGAACAGCAGGTGCGCCTCGTCGAAGAAGAAGACGAGCTTGGGCTTGTCGAGGTCGCCCGCCTCGGGCAGCTCCTCGTACAGCTCGGCGAGCAGCCACATGAGGAACGTCGAGAACAGGCGCGGGTTGGCGGCCTGGTCGGCGAGCTCGAGCAGCGTGACGACGCCGCGGGGACCGTCGGGACCGTCGATCAGGCGGATCAGGTCGGACGGCTCGAACTCGGGCTCGCCGAAGAAGTCCTCCCCGCCCTGGGCCTCGAGGTTGACCAGCGCCCGCAGGATCACCCCGGCCGTGGCGGAGGAGACACCGCCGATGCCCTTGAGGTCGGCCCTGCCCTCGTCGGAGGTGAGGTGCTGGATGACCGCGCGGAGGTCCTTCGTGTCGAGCAGCGGCAGGCCCCGCTTGTCGGCCCAGTGGAAGATCAGGCCGAGCGTCGACTCCTGGGTGTCGTTGAGGTCGAGCACCTTGCTCAGCAGGATCGGCCCGAACTGCGTGATCGTGGCCCGGATCGGCACCGCGGAGCTCGACCCGCCCAGGCTGAGGAACTCGACGGGGTACGCGGTGGGCGTCCAGTCGTCGCCGGTGTCGTGCGCCCGCGAGTCGATCTTCGGGCCGGGCTCGCCGGGCCGCGACATCCCCGACAGGTCGCCCTTGACGTCGGCCAGCAGCACCGGGACGCCCGCGTTCGACAGCTGCTCGGCCAGACCCTGCAGGGTCTTGGTCTTGCCGGTGCCGGTGGCGCCCGCGACGAGGCCGTGCCGGTTGAGCGTGGCGAAAGGGATGCGCACGCGCGCCGTCGGGTCGACGACGCCGTCGACGACGACCGCCCCCAGCTCCAGCGCCGACCCCTCGGTGGCGTAGCCGGACGCGATCTCCTGTGATGCGGTGTCATTCCCCACGCGGCGAACCCTAGCGGTGCCCTCCGACAGCGGCGCCCGGGTGACGCCCGGCGACGCGCCGCGCGGCGTCCTGCCCCGTCGCCGCACGTCACCTAGGGTGGCGGGGTGAACGACCGTCTGGTGTGGATCGACTGCGAGATGACCGGGCTCGACCTGCAGCGCGACGCGCTGATCGAGATCGCCTGCCTGGTCACCGATGGTGAGCTCAACGTGCTCGGGGACGGCGTGGACGTCGTCATCCACGCCGACGAGTCGGCCCTCACCGGGATGCCCGACGTCGTCCGCGACATGCACGCGCGCTCGGGCCTGACCGAGGAGGTGCGGCGCTCCACCGTGACGCTGCGCGAGGCCGAGGAGCAGGTGCTGGCCTACGTCCGCGAGCACGTGCCCGACGTCCGCACCGCCCCGCTGGCCGGCAACTCCATCGGCACCGACCGCGGCTTCCTCGCCCGCGACATGCCCGAGCTCGACGCCCACCTGCACTACCGCCTCGTCGACGTCAGCTCGGTGAAGGAGCTGTGCCGCCGCTGGTTCCCGCGGGTGTTCTACGCGAAGCCGGAGAAGGGCCTCGCGCACCGCGCCCTGGCCGACATCGAGGAGTCGATCCGCGAGCTCGCCTACTACCGCGGCACCCTCTTCGTGCCCCAGCCCGGCCCGACCACCGAGGAGGCCCAGGCCGTCGCGGCCGCCCTCGCCCCCCGTGGTCAGGCGCCTGCGGCGCCGCGGTAGGGTGGACGAGTTGCCGGCCGCGGTCGGGAACGCATGGTGGGTGTAGCTCAGCTGGTAGAGCACCTGGTTGTGGTCCAGGGGGCCGCGGGTTCAAGTCCCGTCACTCACCCCATGCCGCGGGACCCCGCCGCACGGACACCGGATCGGACTTGTTAAGGTTCTCCGGCGCCGGGCGGTAGGGCGCGAGGCAGGCGCCGTTAGCTCAATTGGCAGAGCAGCTGGCTCTTAACCAGCGGGTTCGGGGTTCAAGTCCCTGACGGCGCACACGAAGTAGCAGGCCAGAGCTTTGTCGCTCTGGCCTGCTACACCTTCAGGAAGATCGAAGTCAGCGGAAACTCACCGCTAACCCTTCCTGGAGCTGATGCCCGATGGCTCGTCCACCTCTCGCGCTCGGTCATCATGGGATCGTGCACCTCACCCGCAAGGGCAAGGGCTGGGCGGCCCGCTGCCGCGTCCGGGACCTCGACGGCGTGACCCGGCAGATCGAGAAGCGCGGCACCTCCCGCGCAGCGGCGCAACGCGCCCTTCAGGACGAGCTACGCCAGCGCCACGGTCAGCGGGTCGAAGCGCTCCGGCCCTACTCCCGGTTCCGCGACGCGGCCGACATCTGGATGCTGAAGATCCGGGAACGGCGGGCCGACTCCACGTATGACCTCTACACGCCCTGGTTGAACAAGCTCGTCCTCCCCCAGCTCGGCGAGCTGCGCCTGGTCGAGTGCGACGTCGCCAACATCGACGCCTTCTTCTCGCGGCTCGAACGCGCCCGCCTCTCCGTCGTCCAGGAGGACGGCACGATCGTCGACAAGCCGCACTACGCCGCGGCGACCCGGCGCACGGTCCGCAGCGTCGTCTCCGGCGTCCTTCAGCAAGCCGTGCTGCACCAAGCGATCGCGACGAACCCAGTGCGCAACCTGGAGCGCATCGAGTCGGCCAAGGGCCACCAGGCGCTTCGCCGCGCGGGCTGACCCCGGAGGAACGGCGCCGGCTCTTCACCTACGTCGACACCGACCCGGTCTCGGTCGCCGCCGACCTCCCCGACCTGATCCGCTTCGCCATCGGCACCGGCTTGCGCATCGGCGAGCTGTGCGCGGTCCGGTGGCGGGACGTGAACCTGGAGGGCATCGCCGTCGTCAACGAGAACGCCATGCGCCTCGTGCCGGTCGTGGCCGTTCGCCAGAACGTCTACCCGGTGAAGGGCAAAGGCCTCGCTGTGCACGGCGGCAAGACCTCGATGGCGCTGCGCATCGTGCCGCTCCCGGAGTTCGTAGCCGACCGCCTACGACTGCGCCGATGCGGAGACGAACCGCTCGACCACCCGGTCTTCGCCTCCGCTGGCCGCGACGGTCGACCGACCTACCGGTGGCCCTCCACGCTGCGTCGCACCGTGCGGACCGTGCGAGCGCAGGTCGACCTGGACTGGATGACGCCACACGCCTGGCGCCGCACCTACGCCACGATCCTCGACGACGAGATGACCCTCACCGACCGCGCGAAGGCGGACCTCATGGGCCAGGCCAAGTTCCTGAAGGACGCCTACGTCAGCAGGGGCGAGCTGCACCCGCATGCAGCGATACTGCTGGACGCCGCGATCCGTTGATTGCAGGGCAGGCGTTGTTGCAGCATTCGCACGGATTACGACTCGATTGAGAATCGCCGAGTTCCACAGCACACGGGACCGACCGGCGTCCCGCAGACCGTCCGTCAGCGGCGGGACTACCCAGGTTCAGTTGACCCCAGCCCTGTGAGGACGCAGTCCGCACTGAAGGATCAGCATCGTGCCCAGGCCTTTCCTGTTGCAGTGGCCTGCCGGGTGCCCGGCGGCTCCAGGCAGGCCTTCTACCAGGGGTCGGCCGAACCAGTCAGCGACCGCGACTTCGACGACGCGCACTTGGCACGAACTCGAGATGAAGGTGTTCTCCTTTATTGGAGGCTTTGCTGACTATCCCCGCTCCCGTCTCCGGGTGCGCCACATCACTCCTGTGCGAGGTCGTTCAAGAGTAGGGCTTCTGCCAAGATGCCGCGTGTAAACATTTTCATATCGAGACTCTCGTCGATTCCGTGCCACCGGCTTGCGGGATCGCCAACGCCAGTGATCAGTAGAGGGGCGGCGGGAAACATGCTTGAAAACTCGGCTACAAACGGAATTGACCCGCCCATCCCCACCTCATGGACAACAGAGCCGAAAGCCTCACTCAAGGCGTTGCGAGCGATGTCATACGTAGTCCCGGAGGGCCGTATGATCGAAGGCGATCCGATCGAGCGCGGGTCAGTCCGCACGCGCGCGCCCCATGGGGCATTGGCCTGCAGATGTTCGGAAAGCTCACGATAGGCACTATGGGAGTCTCGGCCAGGAGCTGTCCGCAAGCTCACCAGAGCACGGGCACGGGGAACGAGTACATTTGCGGCCTCATCGACCGATGGAGCATCGATACCCAGGACAGTCGCTGCGGGCCCGTACCACAGGCGGTCGTTGATCGAGCCGCACCCGATCAGTTCGACTCCATCGAGCACGCCGTAGTTCGATCGGAAGTCGTGTTCGGTGTCCGCATCTGCAGAACGGGGGTCGGTGCCAACACAGTCAACTAGCAATCCCCGAACTGCGACCCTGCCTCGGTCGTCATGCAAGCTGCCGAGCATCCTGCAGAGAGCGGTCAGCGCGTCGGGCGCCACTCCGCCAGCCATTCCCGAGTGAACCGCCTGATCAAGTACCTCGATCTCGACGACGCAGTTGACGAGACCTCGAAGAGAAGTCGTCAGCGCCGGAGTATCGGTCGCGGGATTCGATCCGTCGGCAACCACTGCAGCGTCGGCGGTGAACAATGATTGATGGGAGATCATCAGGTCCCGAAGGGTGGGAGATCCTGACTCTTCTTCGCCTTCGACGAAAAGAGTCACCCCGATCGGCGGCTTTCCCGAGTAGGCGCGCAGTACGCTGAGATGCGTCATGATGCCAGCTTTGTCGTCCGCCGCCCCCCGGCCGTACAGTCGCCCATCACGGATCGTCGGCTCGAACGGTGGACTGGTCCAGATCCGGTGACTGCCCGCCGGCTGCACGTCGTGATGTGCGTACAGAAGAATTGTCGGCTGCCCGGCAGGTGCAGGCCATTGAGCGAGAACCGATGGCGCGCCGCCGGAAGCCTGGATGATCTGAACAGTCCTCGCGCCGGCGTCTCGAGCCATCGCGGCCACTGCATCAGCGCTTGTGTGCGTGTCGAGACGATGTGCCGGATCGGACCAGACGCTCGGGATGCGGATGAGTTGCTCGAGGTCGACGAGAGCTCGATCCAGTTCGCCTCGAACGGCGCGCAGGAGTGCTTCCCGACTTGACATTTCGTCAGGCTAACCCGTCGAGAGGCGGCACGTACTGGCATCTCCTACGATGTTGCCGGTCCATTCGTGAGATCTACCGATCGGCAGTGACTCGTCGACCATGTTCACGTGTTGCCGAGGCGCCGGGGGACGTCGTGAACTCCGACGGTCGCGGCGAGCAGCGTCCGAGCCTCCTGAGTTCCCGCACCTTCGGCGGCGAGGTGAGCCAGGGCCAGAGGAAGGACCGCGCCGCGGGCGGTGACGGTCTGGGCGTAGAGGCGCCCGGCGCGGTAGGACGAGCGCACGAGCGGGCCGGCCATGACCCCGGCGAAGCCCATCTCCTTGGCGGCCTCGGAGTGCTCGACGAACTCCTCGGGCTTGACCCAGCGCTCCACCGGGTGGTGCCGGGCGGAGGGCCGCAGGTACTGGGTGATGGTGATGATCTCGCAGCCGGCCTCGTGCAGGTCGCGCAGCGCGGACACGACCTCCTCGGGGGTCTCGCCCATGCCCAGGATGAGGTTGGACTTGGTGACCAGCCCGGCCGCACGGGCCTTGGTGATGACCTCGAGGGAACGGTCGTAGCGGAACGCGGGGCGGATCCGCTTGAAGATCCGCGGGACGGTCTCGAGGTTGTGGGCCAGGACCTCGGGGCGGGCGGCGAAGACCTCGTCGAGCTGGGCGTCGATGGAGTTGAAGTCCGGGATCAGCAGCTCCACCCCGGTGCCGGGGTTGAGCTGGTGGATGAGCCGGACGGTCTCGGCGTAGAGCCAGGCGCCGCCGTCGGGCTGGTCGTCGCGGGCCACGCCGGTGACGGTGGAGTAGCGCAGCCCCATCTGGGCCACGGACTCGGCGACGCGGCGGGGCTCGTCGCGGTCCAGCTCGGCGGGGCGGCCGGTGTCGATCTGGCAGAAGTCGCAGCGCCGGGTGCACTGCTCGCCGCCGATGAGGAAGGTGGCCTCGCGGTCCTCCCAGCACTCGTAGATGTTGGGGCAGCCGGCCTCCTCGCACACGGTGTGCAGGCCACCGGAGCGCACCAGCGCCTTGAGCTCGGTGTACTGGGGTCCGGTCTTCGCCTTGGTCCTGATCCACGCGGGCTTGCGCTCGATGGGGGTCTCGCTGTTGCGGACCTCGAGACGGAGCAGCTTCCGACCCTCGGGTGCGATCGTCATGACACTCTCCTGGCGGCGGGTGGGCACGTATCTCGGAGAACATCGGTGCGGCGACCGGAATGGCTGACGATCGCGCGCAGGAAGATGTCCGCAGCGCGGTGCCGGATCCCGGTGCCAGACACCAGGAATTGGGACTTGTCCCGGATCGGGTCCGTCCTGAACGGTCGAATTCGAGCCGCAGGATGCCTCACGAGCGCGCTCACCGTAGCACTCAGCGTGCGGTGGCCAATGGCGTCACCTACGGCCTGTCACGAGGTGGCGGGCCACGGGCGCTGCGGAACCGGTGCCGCGCCGGCCTTCCGCAACCCCTGTGAGCTGCGGTGATGCGCGAGGGGGAGCGATCACTCGGAGATTGACACTTGCCACGGTCGTCGGGGATGTGCGTATAGTTCGCGTCCACAACTCCATACGCCGCTCGAATCCCAGCGGGAGATCTGGTTCATTCCAGAGCCGTAGGAGCAATCCTCCCCGGAAATCTCTCAGGCCGCCGTACCGCTGGGGCGAGGCAACTCTGGAAAGCGCTTCTCCGGTCCTCCGGAGAGCCACCGACGGGGCAAGCGGAGCGATCCGCGGAATCTCTCAGGTCTGAAGACAGAGCGGGGAGACGGTGTCACCACAGGTGTCATCTGTCCCCCCGACCTCGGAGCGAGCGCATGACGATCTTCGCCGACCGGCACATCGGTCCCGACCACGACGACGAGCAGAAGATGCTCGAGATCGTCGGCCATCCTGATCTCACGTCGCTCATCGAGGCCGCCGTGCCGCAGGGGATCCGGGCGGCGGAGCCGCTGAACCTACCTGCCGCGCTGAGCGAGCAGGACGCACTCACCGCGCTCGAGGACATCGCTGGGCGCAACCGGACGATGGTGCAGATGATCGGTCTGGGCTACCACGACACGATCACACCACCTGTCCTGCGTCGCAACATGCTGGAGTCACCGGCCTGGTACACGGCGTACACGCCGTACCAGCCGGAGATCTCGCAGGGCCGACTGGAGGCGCTGCTGACCTTTCAGACGATGGTCGAGGACCTCACGGACCTCCCGGTGGCGGGGGCGTCGCTGCTCGACGAGGCCACCGCCGTCGTCGAGGCGGTGCTGCTCATGGCCCGGGCGAACAAGGCAGCTCCGGCGGGCGCGCGCGTCGTCCTCGACTCCGAGTGCCTCCCCCAGACGCTGGCCGTGCTGCACCGCAGGGCCGAGCCACTGGGCCTCCCGATCGACGTCGTCGACCTCTCGGCGCCGGGGGCCGTCGCGGCGCTCGACGAGGGCGACGTGCTCGGGATCGTGCTGCAGGCGCCCGGCGCCTCGGGAACGGTGCGCGACCTCCGCCCGATCATCTCGGCGGCGCGGGCCCGGGGCGCACTCGTGACCGTGGCGGCCGACCTGTTGTCGCTCGCTCTGCTCGCACCGCCCGGGCAGCTGGGCGCGGACATCGCGGTCGGCTCGAGCCAACGCTTCGGCGTGCCGCTGTTCTTCGGTGGCCCGCACGCGGCGTACATGTCCGTCCGCAGTGGGCTCGAGCGCCTGCTGCCCGGCCGGCTGGTGGGTGTGTCGCGCGACGCCACCGGCCGTCCCGGCTACCGCCTGGCGCTGCAGACCCGTGAGCAGCACATCCGGCGGGAGAAGGCGACCAGCAACATCTGCACGGCGCAGGCGCTGCTCGCCAACGTCGCGGCGATGTACGCGGTCCATCACGGCCCCGCGGGGCTGCGGCAGATCGCCGAGCGTGTTCACGCGCACGCGGCCGGTCTCGCTGCAGGCCTGCGGGCGTCGGGCATCGAGGTCGTGCACAGCGCGTTCTTCGACACGGTCCTCGCGCGGGTACCCGGGCGGGCCGACGCGGTCGTCGAAGCGGCCGCCGGGGACGGCATCAACCTGCGGCGCGTCGACCCCGACCACGTCGCCGCCGCGTGTGACGAGGTCACCACCGCCCCGATCGTCGCCCGGGTGCTCGCCGCCTTCGGCGCGACCCCGGTGGCCGGGCCGCCGTCGAGCGCCCTGCCCGCCGGCCTGCGACGCACCGGACCCTATTTGTCGCACCCGGTCTTCTCGGCTCACCGCTCCGAGACGTCGATGCTGCGCTACGTGCGGTCGCTGTCCGACCGCGACCTCGCGCTCGACCGCACGATGATCCCGCTCGGCTCCTGCACCATGAAGCTGAACGCGACGGCGGAGATGGAGCCAATCAGGACGCCGGGCTTCGCCTCCCTGCACCCGTTCGCACCCGCGGACCAGACCCGCGGATACGCCGAGCTCACCGAGACGCTCGAGAACTGGCTCGCCGAGATCACCGGCTACGACTCGGTGTCGTTGCAGCCCAACGCCGGATCTCAGGGCGAGCTCGCCGGCCTGCTCGCCATCCGCGACTACCACCGCAGCCGTGGCGACATCCAGCGCACGGTCTGCGTCATCCCGTCGTCCGCGCACGGCACCAATGCGGCGTCGGCCGTACTGGCGGGGATGAGCGTCGTCGTCGTGGCCACCGCAGCCGACGGCAGCATCGAGCTCGACGACCTGCGCGCCAGGCTCGACGCCAACGGCGACCGAACTGCGGCGATCATGCTGACCTACCCGTCCACGCACGGGGTCTACGAGTCTGACGTGCGCACCGTGTGCGACCTCGTCCATGAGGCGGGCGGCCAGGTGTACATCGACGGCGCCAACCTCAACGCGCTGGTCGGGCTGGCCAGGCCGGGCGAGTTCGGCGGCGACGTGTCGCACCTCAACCTGCACAAGACGTTCTGCATCCCGCACGGCGGAGGTGGTCCCGGCGTCGGCCCTGTCGCGGTCCGCTCGCATCTGGCGCCGTTCCTGCCGGGCGACCCGCTGGAGTCGAAGGGCGCGCCGGTCTCCGCCGCCGCGTTCGGGTCCGCCGGCATCCTGCCGATCACCTATGCGTACATCGCGATGATGGGCCCGGACGGCCTGACCAGGGCGACCACCTCGGCGGTCCTCGCCGCGAACTACCTCGCCCGCCGCCTCCACGAGCACTATCCCGTGCTCTACACGGGTCCCGGCGGACTGGTCGCGCACGAGTGCATCCTCGATCTGCGCGCGATCACCCGGCAGACCGGCGTCACCGCCGAGGACGTCGCGAAGCGCCTGATCGACTACGGCTTCCACGCCCCGACCCTGTCGTTCCCCGTCGCGGGGACGCTCATGGTCGAGCCGACGGAGTCCGAGTCGCTCGCCGAGATCGACCGCTTCGTCCACGCGATGATCACGATCCGCGCCGAGATCGACCGCGTCAGCGACGGCACGTGGACACTCGAGGACAGCCCGCTGCGCAACGCCCCGCACACCGCCGATGTGCTGCTCGCCGACCGGTGGACCCGGCCCTACTCGCGCGAGCAGGCGGCGTTCCCGGTCCCGGAGCTGCGCCGGACGAAGTACTGGCCGCCCGTCGGCCGCATCGACGGCGCTCACGGTGACCGCAACCTCGTCTGCTCCTGCCCCCCGCCCGAAGCCTTCGCCACCCCGGACGCGACCCTCCAGGAGCTGTCATGACGTCGATCCAGGAGCTCGTCCGCACCCCGCTCGACGCCGAGCACGAGCGCCTGGGCGCGACGTTCACCGACTTCGCGGGCTGGCGCATGCCGGTCCGCTACGACAGCGAGCTGGCCGAGCACCACTCGGTGCGGCGCTCCGCCGGCCTGTTCGACCTGTCGCACATGGGTGAGATCGAGTACGCCGGGCCCCAGGCCGCCGATGCACTCGACCACGCGCTGGCCGGAGCCCTGTCGAAGGTCGAGGTGGGGCGTGCGAAGTACTCGCTGCTGTGCGCGCCCGACGGCGGCGTGCTCGACGACCTCGTCGTCTACCGCCTTGCCGACGACAGGTTCCTCGTCGTCGTCAACGCGTCCAACGCGGCGCAGGACGCGGACGAGCTGATCCGCCGCGCCGAGGGCTTCGACGTAGCGGTCACCGACCGCTCCGCAGCCACCGCGCTGATCGCCGTGCAGGGCCCGCGCTCACCCGACGTGCTGCGCAACGCAGAGCCCGGCGTCGCGACGCTCCTCGACGGGCTGCGCTACTACGCATCGGCACAGGCGACCGTCGCCGGGATCGACGTGCTGCTGGCGCGGACCGGCTACACCGGCGAGGACGGATTCGAGCTCTACGTGCCGAACGCACAGGCGCCCGCGCTGTGGAGCGCCCTGCTCGACAGCGGTGAGCCGTTCGACCTCCGCCCCACCGGCCTCGCGTGTCGCGACACCCTCCGCATGGAGGCCGGCATGGCCCTCTACGGCCACGAGCTGACCGCCGGGACGAATCCGTTCGCCGCCGGACTGCGCCGCGTCGTCGCCCTCGACAAGCAGTTCGTCGGTCACGACGCTCTCGCTGTCCTGGCCTCCGAGGAGACCCCGCGAGTACTCGTCGGTCTCAGGGGTACCGGCCGCCGGGCGGGACGCGCGGGAGCCACCGTCCTCGGACCCGACGATGCGGTCGTCGGGGTGGTCAGCTCGGGGGTCCTGTCGCCCACCCTGGGGATGCCGATCGCGCTGGCCTTCGTCGACCGCGCGCTCGCGGAGCCCGGCACGGAGCTCCTCGTCGACGTCCGCGGCCGCAGCCAGCCCTACGCCGTCGCTGCCCTGCCCTTCTACCAGCGCGCTTGACCCGCCGTGCACCGTCCCGAGAGGACCTCCGATGACCGCTGTCCACATTCCCGATGACCTGAGCTACACCACCGATCACGAGTGGATCGACGTCGCTCCGGGCTCGTCCCCGTCCGGGGGCGGGGTCCGCGTCGGACTGTCCGCCGTGGCGACCGAGGCCCTCGGCGAGATCGTGTTCGTCGACCTGCCTGCGGTCGGCACCGATCTGACCGCGGGTGAGGTGTGCGGCGAGATCGAGTCGACCAAGTCGGTCTCCGAACTGGTCAGCCCGGCGAGCGGCACCGTCGTCTCGATCAACGAGGCGCTCGGGGACGACCCCGCCCTCGTGGGCGAGGACCCGTACGGCGAGGGCTGGCTGTTCACCATCGAGATCGCGGCGCTGGGCGAGGTCCTCGACGCCTCCGGCTACCGCGCCGCGAACGAGGGATGACCGACGTGTCCGAGGATCTTCTCGACCAGCCGCTCGCCGCGTTCGACCCCGAGGTCCACGAGCTGATCGGCCGGGAGCTCGCCCGTCAGCAGGACGGGCTGGAGATGATCGCATCGGAGAACCACGCGCCGCTCGCCGTCATGCAGGCCCAGGGCTCGGTCCTGACCAACAAGTACGCCGAGGGCTACCCGGGCCGCCGGTACTACGGCGGTTGCGAGTTCGTCGACGAGATCGAGTCTCTCGCCATCGAGCGGATCAGGGCACTGTTCGGCGCCGAGTTCGCCAACGTGCAGCCGCACTCGGGGGCGCAGGCGAACGCCGCGGCGATGCAGGCGCTGATCCGGCCGCGCGACACCATCCTCGGGCTCTCGCTGGCCCACGGCGGACACCTGACGCACGGGATGCGGCTCAACTTCTCCGGTCTGCTGTACGACGTGGCCACCTACGAGGTCTCGCCGGACGACCACCGCGTCGACATGGACGAGGTTGCCCGGGTGGCCAAGGAGCACCAGCCGAAGCTGATCATCGCGGGCTGGTCGGCCTACCCGCGGCACCTGGACTTCGCGCGGTTCCGCCAGATCGCCGACGAGGTCGGCGCGTACCTGATGGTCGACATGGCGCACTTCGCCGGTCTCGTCGCCGCGGGGCTGCACCCCTCCCCCGTGCCGCACGCGCACGTCACGACCTCGACCACGCACAAGACCCTGGGCGGCCCGCGCGGCGGCATCATCCTGACGAACGACCCGTCCCTCGCCAAGAAGATCAACTCGGCGGTGTTCCCCGGACAGCAGGGCGGACCGCTGGAGCACGTGATCGCGGCGAAGGCCGCGGCGTTCAAGATGGCGGCACAGCCCGGGTTCACCGAGCGCCAGCAGAGGACCCTCGACGGTGCCCGCATCCTCGCCGACCGGTTGACCGGTCCCGACGTCGCCGCAGCGGGGATCGGCGTCGTCAGCGGCGGCACCGACGTGCACCTGGTGCTCGTCGACCTCGGTGCGCACGGCATGGACGGCAAGCAGGCGGAGGACCGCCTCGCCGCCGTCGACATCACGGTCAACCGCAACGCGGTGCCGTTCGACACGCGTCCGCCGATGGTGACCTCCGGCCTGCGGATCGGCACAGCGGCGCTGGCCACCCGAGGCTTCGGCACCGCGTCGTTCACCGACGTGGCGGACGTGATCGCCCGGGCACTGACGCAGCCCGCCGACCTGCCCCCGCACGACCCCGCGATCGTCGCGCTGCGCGACGAGGTGCGGGCACTGGCCCGGAGGCATCCCCTCTACGCCGGGCTGGGCTGATCTCGTGACGGTCAGCGTGTTCGACCTGTTCTCCATCGGCATCGGGCCGTCGAGCTCGCACACCGTCGGGCCCATGCGGGCCGGTGCCCGCTTCGCCGACGAGCTGCGCGTGGACGGCCTGCTCGGGACGGTCTCGGCGCTCGACGTGACGCTCTACGGTTCGCTCGCGGCCACCGGTGCAGGACACGGCACACTGCCGGCCGTGCTGCTCGGGCTGGAGGGGCACCACCCGGAGCTGGTCACTGCCGACGACGTTCGAGGCCGCACCGCGGAGATCGCCGTCGGCGGGTGCATCCGGCTCGGCGGGTCCCAGGAGGTGCCGCAGCGGGTCGAGGACATCGTCCTGCGTCCCCGCACCGTCCTGCCTGAGCATCCGAACGGCATGACCTTCGCAGCGCGGAGCGCGGACGGGGTGACCCTGCGCGAGCGGACCTACTTCTCGGTGGGCGGCGGGTTCGTCATCACGCGCGGCGAGACCGGTGACGGCGCGGACCAGAAAGGCACAGTCGCACCTTTCGGGACGAGTGCGGAGCTGCTGCGGCGTTGCTCCGAGTCCAGCACCTCGATGAGCGCGGTGATGCTCTCCTTCGAGGCCGGCTTCCGCCCCGTGGTCGAGGTGCGCAGGAAACTGCTCGAGATCCGCGACGTCATGTGGGACTGCGTGGCGCGCGGCACCGAGATCGCCGGCGAGCTCCCCGGCGGACTCCGGGTGCGACGGCGGGCCCGCGCGTGGCACGAGCGGCTGCGGACCGAAGACCCCGACCGCGACCACGGACACGCGCTGGACTGGGTCAACCTCGTCGCGTTGGCGGTGAACGAGGAGAACGCCGCAGGCGGACGGATCGTCACCGCACCGACCAACGGCGCCGCCGGCATCGTCCCGGCCGTGCTGCACTACGCGACGCACTACACCCCGTTCGGCGCGTGCGACCCCGACGAGGTAGCCGTCCGCTTCCTGCTCACCGCGGGTGCCGTCGGATCGCTGTACAAGGAGCTGGCGTCGATCTCCGGGGCGGAGGTCGGCTGTCAGGGCGAGGTGGGCTCGGCATCGTCGATGGCGGCCGCGGGGCTCGCCGAGGTCCTAGGCGGCACCCCCGAGCAGGTGGAGAACGCCGCCGAGATCGCGATGGAACACAGTCTCGGCCTCACCTGCGACCCCATCGGCGGACTCGTGCAGATCCCCTGCATCGAGCGCAACGCGATCTCGGCGGGCAAGGCGGTCAACGCCGCCCGCATGGCACTGCGAGGCGACGGCAGCCACCGGGTCTCGCTCGACCAGGTCATCACCACGATGCGCGAGACCGGCCGCGACATGAGCGACAAGTACAAGGAGACGTCCCG
Organism: Pseudonocardia oceani; assembly: GCF_019263585.2. GTDB lineage: Bacteria > Actinomycetota > Actinomycetes > Mycobacteriales > Pseudonocardiaceae > Pseudonocardia > Pseudonocardia oceani. The sequence goes on along the minus strand of NZ_JADQDF010000001.1, from coordinate 4,345,052 downwards.
GGGCGGGCTGGCGCTCACCATCCCCGTGAACGTCGTCGAGTGCTGAGCTCACAGGCCGGACCCGGCCACGCGGCGAAGGTGCACACAGCGCCCTGATCCTCGGTTGCCGAGTCCGTCACGCCGAGCGCCGCCGGCCTCGTCGATTCACCCCACAACCGGACCGTGCAGGGCTTCGGCCAGCTCGACGAAGGTCGCCCATTCGGCCAGCAGCGCCACGAACTCCGGCGTGCTGCCCACGGCGCGGTACTCCTCGATGTCGGTCACCTCGATGACCTCGAGGTAGGCGATCGACGGGGTACCCGTCCCGTCGAGCGTGCCGTCGATGCGCGTCACGTCGTAGCTCAGGATGGCCGGACTGGCTCGTGCGATCGGGTAGTCGGTCCGGCGGATCCACTCCTCGTAGTCGGCGGGGTCGACTCCGGGGAGCAGTCGGTTCAGGAAGTAGACGCGGTGGGTCACAGATCCTCCTCGGGTGGGGATGGTCGGCTCAGAGCCGGGGAAGCACCTCTCGCGCGGCCAGCGTGGCGATGCGCTCGGCCTCGGACGCGGGGAACAGCCAGAGGCCGATGGAGTCGGAGCCGGCGTCGAGCAGCGCGCGGAGCTTCTCGGCGCACTCGTCCGGGTCGCCGGCCACCGCGAGGTCGGACACCCAGCTCTCCGGCATCGCGTCGGCCAGCCCGGCCGGGCCGACCTCCGCGAGCAGCGCCATCAGCTCCTCCTGGATGCCGTACGTGCTCGACAGCGCGTTGTCGGGCATGGCGGCGAGGTAGAAGGCGACGGACTCGCGCACCGCGCGCCTGGCGACCGCGCCGTCGTGGTCGACGGAGAACAACGCGTAGGTCACGAGTCGGTGCGGCTCGGTGCGCGCTGCCTTCCGCGCACCGGCTTCGACGTGTGTCCGCGCCCACCGCACGTACTGCGTGCTGGACAAGGTCGACAGCACCGTGCCGTCGGCGATCTCACCCGACAGCCGCAGACCCTTCTCGTTGACCACGCCGGTGTAGAGCGGCACCCGGGTCGCGGTGGGATGCGCGAGCGCGACGGCATCGAACCGGAAGTGACCGTCCTCGGTGACCTCCTCGCCGTCACACAACCTGCGCACGGCGCCCACGCACTGTCGCAGCGCCGCCAGCGCCTTCGCGGGCCTGAGGCCCATCTGGTCGAGCCACGCCGGGACACCGTGCCCGATCCCCCCGTAGATGCGGCCGGGGAACAGGACGTCGAGGGTGGCGAGCTCCATTGCGAGGATCGCCGGGTGTCGGGCGTGCGCCGAGACGATGCCGAGACCGAGGGGCAGCCGGCTGGTCGCAGCGAGCGCAGCGGCGGCGCCGGAGAACCCGCCGGAGAAGAAGCAGTCCTCGGAGAACCACAGCTCCCCGAAACCCAGCTCCTCCGCGGTCCTGGCCATCGCGACGATGTCGCCCGGGGGCATGTGACTGCCGAGCACGAGGCCGACGGGCGAGCCCGCGCTCGGGTCGGTCACGACCGAACCTGTCGGGTGGATGGTGCAGGACGGGACTCGATCACGGTATCTCCCAGGTGACGTCGTCGGAGTCGGTGGAGCCGACGGTAGAGCGACCGCGCGGCGGCGGCCTAGGCGGATTCGCCGAGTTGTGACCGGCAGTTGTGCAGGATGTCGAAGCAGGCCCGGACCATCCCCGACCCCCGCCGATCGGAGGTTGTGCACGAATTCCGGCGAATCTTCTGGCGGTGAGCACAGAAGGATCCTGGTTCGCGCTCCCTATCGTCATCGATCTGGCGCCGCCGAATCCGGTGCGCCTCCGGCTCGATGACGGGGTGGCCATGCGCATCGGCATTGATGTGGGCGGGACGAACACGGACGCCGTGCTCGTCGACGGCACGATGGTCGTCGCGGAGACCAAGAGCGCGACCACCGAGGACGTGACGTCCGGCATCGCGGCCGCGCTGGCGGCGCTGCAAGCCGCGGCGCCGCACCGGCCTTCCTCGATCCAGGGTGTCATGATCGGGACGACGCACTTCATCAACGCCATCGTGCAGGGCCGCGACCTCGCCCCCACCGCCGCGATCCGGCTCGGGTTGCCGGCCACGCGGGCGCTGCCGCCGATGTCGGGGTGGCCGGCGCGGCTGGTGCAGGCCGTCCGCGGCCGCAGCTACCTCTGCCACGGTGGTCACGAGATCGACGGGCGGACGATCGCCCCGCTGCGCCGCGAGGAGCTCGTACGGGCTGCGGAGGACATCCTCTCCAACGGCGTACGTGCCGTCGCGGTGTCGTCCGTGTACTCCCCCGTCAACGCCGAGTGCGAGCTGGAGGCCGCCGAGATCCTCGGTCCACTGCTCCCGCACGTGTCGATCAGCTTGTCGCACCGGATCGGGCGGATGGGTCTCCTGGAACGCGAGAACGCGACCATCGTCAACGCGAGTCTCGGCGAACTCGCCGGGCGGATCTGCGCCGGTCTGGCAGCCACGGTGGCGGCGGCCGGGATCGACGCACCGCTGTTCCTGAGCCAGAACGACGGGACCCTCATGGACGTCGAGCACGCGCGGCACTTCCCGGTCGCGACGTTTGCCTCCGGTCCCACGAACTCGATGCGCGGCGCCGCGTTCCTGTCCGGTCTCCACGACTGCGCGGTGGTCGACGTCGGCGGGACGACCACCGACGTGGGGATGCTCCGCAACGGCTTCCCCCGCGAGGCGAGCACGGAGATTAGCGTCGGCGGGATCCGCACGAACTTCCGCATGCCGGACGTGCTGTCGATCGGGCTCGGTGGCGGCAGCCGCGTGCACTCGGACCCCCTGCGCATCGGGCCCGACAGCGTCGGGTACCGGCTCACCCAGGAGTCGCTGGTCTTCGGCGGCGACACGTTGACCTGTACGGACGTGGCGGTGGCCGCCGGCATCGCCGACATCGGCGATGCCGGTCTCGTCCGTGGTCTCGCCCCCGCGTTGGTAGCCGCCGTCCGAGCCCGGATAGCCGAGCAGATCGGGTCGGTGGTCGATCGTGTCCGCACCGCCGACGAGGCCACCCCGGTCGTCGCGGTCGGCGGTGGCAGCATCCTCGTCCCCGAGGTGCTACCCGGCGTCGGACTGGTGCACCGGCCCGCCCACCACGCCACGGCCAACGCGATCGGTGCCGCGATCGCCCAGGTGGGCGGCGAGGTGGACCGGATGTACTCGGTGGGTCCCGGCCAGCGGCACCGACTGCTCGACGAGGCCAAGCAGGAGGCCGTCGACAAGGCCGTCGCCGCCGGCGCCGAGCCGAACTCCGTGCAGATCGTGGACGTCGACGAGGTACCGCTGGCCTACCTGCCCGGCAACGCCACCCGGATCCGCGTGAAGGCCGCCGGCGACCTCGCCCTGGCCCCCTGACGAGTTCTCGAACGCTCCCTCATCACCCCGGAGTCACCATGCCTCGACAGCTCCTGCTCGACGACCTGCCCGACCTCGCCCGGGGCGCCGCGCTGCTCGGCGCCGGTGGCGGCGGCGACCCCTACATCGGTCTGCTGCTGGTCACCGCCGAGCTGGAACGCGGCGCCACGATCACATTGCTCGACCCGGACGAGGTCGCGGACGACGCGCTCGTCGTCGCCAGCGCCTTCATGGGCGCGCCGACCGTGGTGATCGAGAAGATCCCCGGCGGGGACGAGCCCGTCATGGCGCTGCGCAAGCTCGAACTCCACCTCGGCCGCACGGCGGACGCGATCATCCCCATGGAGTGCGGCGGCCTCAACTCCATGATCCCGTTGTTGGTGGCGGCCCGGACGGGTCTGCCGATCGTCGACGGCGACGGGATGGGGCGAGCCTTCCCCGAGCTGCAGATGGAGACCTTCGGTGTGTACGGGGTCGCCGGATCGCCGATCGCCATCTGCAACGAACGCGGTCACGTCGCCATCATCGAAACCGGTCACGACAACGCGAGCATGGAGTGGTACGCCCGCGCCGTGACCGTCCGCATGGGCGGGGTCGCCTACATCGCCGAGTACCCGATGACCGGAACCCAGGTGAAGCAGACCGCGATCCACGGGACGCTGAGTCTGGCGCTGGAACTGGGCCGGGTGATCCGCACCGCGCACGAGCAGCATCGCAACCCGTTCACTGCGCTGGTCGAGTGCCTGGCCGGCACGATCTACCGCTTCGGGCACAGCCTGCTGGAGGGCAAGGTCACCGACGTCGAACGGCAGAGCGCCGACGGGTTCGTCCGCGGCACGGCCCGCATCGCCACCTTCGACGGCCTGCGGACCGTCGAGCTCACGTTCCAGAATGAGCACCTGATGGCGCGATCCGGTGACCGGCTGCTCGCGGTCGCCCCGGATCTGATCACCGTGCTCGACGCCGAGACCGCCTTCCCGATCACGACCGAGGCGCTGCGCTACGGACAGCGCGTACGGGTCTTCGTCATCGGGACGCCCGAGATCATGCGTACCCCCGAGGCGCTCGAGGTGTTCGGCCCCCGCGCCTTCGGCCTGGACGAGGAGTGGACACCCGTCGAGCAGCTCGTCGCGCTCACGTGAGCGAGCGGGCCCGGCAGGCGAGCTGCAGCAGCAGCCAGTCGTCGGGGTTGTTCTGATCGACGTCGAGCTCGGCGAAGATCCGATCCACCCGGTACGCGACCGAGTTGCGGTGCAGGTGCAGCTCGCTGGCCGCGCGGGAGAGGGAGCCGTGGTTGTCGAGGTAGGCCTGCAGGGTGCGGATGGCCGCGTCGGCCTTGGCCTGACCCATGCGGTCCAGCGGGGCGAGAACCGCATCGACGGCGGATCGCGCGGTGTGCGACGCGTACCACTCGACCAGGGTGCGCCGCAGGCCGAGCCCGTCGAACGCGGTCGCGGTGTTCGGCCGGGCCCTGGCCCGCATCGCACCGGCGGCAGCCCTTGCCTCGGCCGCCGAGTTGATCATCCCGGTCGGGCCGCTCTGCACGGACCCGATGCCGCAGAAGACCTCCAGCTTCGGGAACGCGGCGGCCGCGTCGTCGATCGCGCGCTGAACGGTCCGCGTGGCGTCCACCGCAGCGGTGGCGCCAGGGTCGCTGCGCGACATCTGGATGAGCAGCAGACCCCGCTCCGCGCGTGCGAAGTGCCAGGTCCCGCTGCTGCGGACGCTCTCGAGCAGGATGCGGACCAGCTCCTCCCGCGCGGCGAACGCAGCAACCTCGTCGGCGGCGGGGGGCATGTCGTCGTCCTGCTCGATGCGAGCGACCACATGCCAGCCATCGATCGGCAGCCCCAGGGACCGGGCGCGGCGCAGCAGCTCGGAGCGGCCGCGCGCGGAGCTGTCGAGCAGCTCGGCGAGCAGCTCGGCGCGCGACCGCACCGGGAGGTCCCTGGCCCGCCGCTCGGCGAGGTGGGAGATCCCGAGCGCGTCTGCCAGCAGCTGACCGATCAGCGCCAGCTCCGGCCTGCTGGCACCGTCCGCCCGCACGTTGACCCATTGCGCCACGTCCTCGTCGAGCCCGACGGGGAACGCGAGCTCCCCGTCGGGGCGGTCGGCGAGCTCGATCCGGGTGTCGGCGAGCCGCGCGACGTCGGCGACCAGTTCGTCCGGGGTGTCGTCGCGGCGGCCGGCGATCCGCTGCAGGGTCACCATCGCCCGCCGCAGCGCGAGCTCGGCGGGCCCGCGCAGGGCGACGTCGAGACCGCAGACGAGCACTGCGACGTTGCCGGCAACGGTGTTGCGCAGCAGCGTCACACCGTACCGCTGCGCCGCGGCCACCGAGGTGGTCGTCGGCTGCGGCGCGTCCGGGTCCGCGAGGACGATCGCCGCCACTCCGCGACCAGCGGCGACCCGCAGCGCGACATCGAAACGGTACGTGTCGAGCGCAGCGTTGGCGTGCACGCCGAGCACGACGATCGAGGCCTCGGGGGCCTGGCCGATGTTCGCGAGGTCCTCCACGAGGACGACGGACCACACCTCGGTGTCCGTGGTGCCACCCCCCAGCAGATCCAGCGCCAGCCCGGGGGTTCGGAGCACCTCATGCAGCGGGGCCACGGCGGGATCCTTTCGTCGGAACTGACGAAAGAATGCCGATATCCATGCACGGAGTACAGCCCTAGCGGGAAAATGCCCTGTTACGGTCCGGCCGTGCAGCTCACCGCCGCGAACATCGACGCCTATGCGCTCGGCTGTGCCGTGCTCGGCGCAGGCGGCGGCGGCGACACCCCGATCGGGCTGGCCATGGCCCGGCTCGCGATCGACGCGACCGGGCCCGTCGAGGTCCTGGACCCGCAGGCCGTCGACCCCGGCGCGCTCGTCATGCCCTGCGGACTGATCGGCTCACCCACCGTCGCCCAGGAACGGATCTGGAGCGGGCAGGAGGGCGGCCGGCTCGCGAACGCCGTCGCGGTGCTGCACGACCGGCCCGTCGACACCCTCATGTGCTACGAGATCGCCGGTGCCAACGGTCTGCTCCCCGTGCTGTGGGGGGCGCGACTGGGTCTGCCGCTGCTCGACGCCGACGGGATGGGCCGGGCGTTCCCCGAGATGCAGCAGCAGGCCATGCACATCGCGGGGGTCTCCGCCGGGCCGCTGGTCCTGACCGACGGGCGCCGCAACGACATCGTGCTGCACACCGCGGACAACCATGATGCCGAGCGGCTCGCCCGCAGCTGCGCGTCCGCGCTCGGTGGGGTCTGCGCCGGTGCGCTGTACGTCATGACCGGTGCGCGGTCCCGCACTGCTGCGATCAGCGGCTCGGTCTCCCGCGCGCTCTCGGTCGGGACGGCGATGCAGCAGCGTCGCCGTGGATGGCCCGCGGCCCTCGCCGCGCTGACCGACGGCCGGGTGCTCCTCGAAGGACGCATCATCGAGCTGGAACGCAACGGTGGCGCCGGGTTCACGCGCGGGCACGCGGTCGTCGAGCGCGGCGAGACCACGACTGCCCGGAGGCTCCGCCTGGAGCTGCAGAACGAGGTGCTGGTGGCGCTGGAGGACGGCGCGGTGGTGGCGACGGTTCCCGACATCATCGCCGTGCTGGGGCTGGAGGACGGGCGCCCCGTCGACACCGAGCGGCTGCACTACGGGCAACGGGTCGGCGTGGTCGCGATCCCCGCGCCGTCGGTGTGGTCCGGTCCCGCCGGGCTCGCCGTGGTCGGCCCGCGCTCGTTCGGCTACGACCTCGATCCCGTGCCGGGAACCGCCCCGACCAGCGCAGCGAGGGTCGGGCATGGTGCGTGACGCGGGAGGTGCCGCCGGTCTGCGCATGGGCATCGATGTCGGATCGACCAGCGTCGACGCCGTGCTCGTCGACGCCACGGGTGCCGTCGTCGCGCAGGCCAAGATCGCGGCGACTACCGAGCTCCGCTCCTGCATCGACGCGGCGGTGACCGCCCTGCTCGCCGACGGGTCCATCGATCCCGTCGCAGTGCGTTCGGCCAGCCTCGGTACCGCGCGGACCAGCGACGCGATCACCTCTCGGACGGGCCTCCGCCGGGTCGCGGTGCTGCGCATCGGCGCGCCACTGACCACCGCACTCCCGCCGCTCGTGACCTGGCCGGCCCGCCTGCGGTCCGCGGTCGACGCCGGAACCGCGGTGGTGGCCGGTGGATGCGAGTTCGACGGCACCCGGATCGCTCCGCTCGACGAGCGGGCCGTGGCCGAGTTCGCTGCCGCAGCCGCACGTCGTGCCGAGGCCGTCGCGATCACCTCGGTGTTCTCTCCCGTCGACCCGACCGACGAGCTGCGGGCGACCGCCATCGTCGCCGACGTGCTCGGTGACGTGCCCGTCTCGGCGAGCCACGAGATCGGCTCGATGGGGCTGTTGGAGCGGGAGAACGCCACCGTGCTCAACGCTGCACTGTCCGGCGGCGTCGCGGCGAGCGCGGAGGCGCTGCGCTCCGTCGTGCTCCGGCACGGCCTGGACGCCGAGTGCTACCTGGCGCAGAACGACGGCACCCTGCGCTCCCTCGCGTACTCCAGCCGCTTCCCGATCATGTTGATCGGCAGCGGGCCGGCCAACAGCATGCGCGGCGGAGCCCACGGGAGCGGGTTGACCGATGCCGTCGTGGTCGACGTCGGTGGCTCCCGTACCGCTGTCGGACGGCTCGTCGACGGCTTCCCCGAGGAGTCGAGCACCCCGTACACGGTCAGCGGCGTGGTGACCAGCCTGCGGCTGCCGGACCTGATCGTCGTGCCGGTCGGCGGCGGCGCCCTGCGGGACTCCCTCTGCTGCGGCGGTGACATCCCCACCCTCGTCGACGCCGCCGTCGCCGACGGTCGGATGGAGTGCGGCACCACAGCGGTTCCCGACCACGGGCGCCCGGAGCTCGCCGCCCGGCTCGCCACCGCGGACCAGCTGCTCATGGAGGCGGTGGACCGGATCGGTCTCGGTGCACACGGGCTGCCGGTCGTCGTCGTCGGTGGTGGCGGCGGGATCGCGCCAGCCGCCTTCCCCGGTGGGGCGCAGGTGGTCCGGCCTCCTCACGGCGAGGTCGCCAACGCCGTCGGAGCCGCGATCGCCCCGGTCGGAGGGTCCGCGGAACGCATCTGCGCCGGCCGGCCGGATCTGCGCAGCGCCGCCGTCGAGGCGCTGAGGGCCGAGGCCGTCGACCGGGCCGTGCAGGCCGGCGCCGCACCCGACAGCGTGCAGGTGACCAGAATCGAGGAGGTGCCGCTCGCCTACCTGCGCGATCCGGCCGTCCGCATCCGGGTTCGCGCCGTCGGGCCGCCGCTGACCCCACCACTACCCATCCCGGAAAGGGGTGTCCTGTGACCACACCGTTCACGGTGCTCGGCCGTCGGATCGTCCGGCGCGACGGGCCGGCCAAGGTGCGAGGCGAAGCCCTCTACACCGCAGACCTGGCCTTCACCGGCCTGCTGCACGCCGCGTTCGTCTACGCGGGCCGCCCGCACGCGCGGATCCTCTCGATCGACACCGGCGCGGCGGCTGCGCTGCCGGGCGTGCACGCCGTGCTGACCGCGGCCGACGCCCCACCCGTCCGCTACGGCATGTTCGTCAAGGACCGCACCCTGTTCGCGACCGACGTCGTCCGGTTCGAGGCCGAGATCATCGCGGCCGTCGCCGCCGACACGGCCGAGCACGCGGCAGCGGCCGCGGCCGCCGTCCACGTCGTCTACGAGGATCTGGCCCCCACCATCGATGTCGAGGCCGCGCTGGACCCGGCGGCCCAGCCGGTGCACGCGGGCTGGGCCGGCTACGCGACGACGGCCGGTGTGGAGCGCGGGCCCAACGACTGCGGGCACATGACCTCGGTGAAGGGGGACGTGGAGGCCGGCTTCGCCGCAGCCGAGCTGACGCTCACCGAGACCTACACCAGCGACATGGTGCACGCGGTCCCGATCGAGCCGCACGCCGTCGTTGCACAGTGGCAGGGTTCCGCGGTCACGATCTGGAGCACCAGCCAGGTCCCGTTCCCGGCCCGCGCCGGCGTAGCGGAGACCCTGCAGATCCCGCAGAGCGACATCCGGGTCATCGTGCCGCACCTGGGTGGTGGGTTCGGCGGCAAGTGCGACTTCCACTTCGAGGCCCACGTCGCGCTGCTCGCCAGGGCCACCCGCAGACCGGTCCGGCTGGTGTTCAGCAGGCGCGAGGAGTTCCTGGCCACCGACAAGGTCCGACACGCGACCCGGATCGAGCTGACGACCGGGGTGCGCCGCGATGGAACCATCACCGCCCGTCGAGCCCGGCTGGTGCTCGACTCGGGTGCCTACTGCGGCGACGCGCTGTTCGCTACCGAGATCGGGCTGATGATGGTCGCGGGGCCGTACCGGATTCCGCACCTGCACGCCGAGGTGCACACCGTCTACACGAACCGGACGCCGGCTGGCAGCGTGCGCGCCCCTGGCGGCCCGCAGACCTGCTGGGCGGTGGAGCAGCACACCGACGAGCTGGCGGCCATGGTCGGGCTCGATCCGGTCGAGTTCCGGCGGCGGAACCTCGTGCGGACTGGGGACACCGGGCAGACCGGGCAGCGATTCGTCAGCACCAGTGCCGTGGAGTGTCTCGACCGGGCCGTGGAGCTGGCCACGCGCAGTGGGCACACCGGGCCGGACGAGGGGCTCGGGATCGCGGTCGGATGGTGGTTCAGCCTGTCCGTCCCGTCGGGGGCCTACCTCAAGCTCAACCCGGACGGGACCGGCACGATCATCACCGGCGCCCAGGAGAACGGCAGCGGCTCGGTGATGGGGCTGCCGCTGCTGGCGGCCGAGGAGCTCGGCATGGCGCCGGAGTCGTTCTCGGTGCTGTACCAGGACACCGACTCCGGGCCGTTCGACATCGGCAGCGCGGGCAGCCAGACGACGTTTAACAACGGCCGGGCCGTCGTCGAGGCCGCGCGGGAGGTCCGGGACAAGCTGCTCGACCTCGCCGCCGAACGCCTGGAGATCGATCGGTCCGACCTGGAGCTGGCCGAGGGCAGGGTGCGGGTCCGCGGGCTGCCCGACCGGTCGCTCTCGATCGCCGAGCTGGCGAACTGGTCGCAGCTGATCGGCAGCGGCTCCGGCACCCCGCCCCCGCTGCCCGAGCACGACGTGAGCGGTTGCGGCGGCAGACTCGGCTACTCCGCGTTCTCGGCCCCGTCGTTCTTCTGCAACGTCGCGCGGGTGCGGGTCGATCCCGACACCGGAGTCACCACCGTTCCCGAGGTCGTGGCCGTGCACGAGTTCGGCCGCGTGCTGAACCCGATCGGGACCGAGGGCCAGGTCGAAGGCGGCGTCGTCCAGGCGATGGGGATGGCACTGCTGGAGGGGAGCAAGTACGCGGGCGGACACCAGCTCAACCCCGGTCTGCTCGGCTACAAGCTGGTCACCACGGCCGACGCGCCACGGATCGTCAGCGAATTCCTCGACGATCCCGTCGATCAGGGCGGACCGTACGGTGCGAAGGCGGTCGGCGAACCCACCGTCGTGGGCACCACGGCGGCCATCGGCAACGCGATCGCCGCAGCCACCGGGCGCAGGGTCCGCACGCTGCCGATGACGGCCGAGCGCGTGTGGGCGGTCCTGCAGGATCCGGAGCGAGGACGCGGCGCCGTCCCGGAGGCCGGGCACCACCATGGGTGACCGGACCTACGCCGCCCCCACGACGCTGTCCGAGGTGCTCGGGCTGCTCGCCGACCGGCCAGGCACGCACCCGGTCGCGGGCGGCACCGATCTGGTCGTCGCGGCCCGGGTCGGCAAGCAGCCGCTTCCCGATTCACTCGTTGCGCTGCACCGCGTCGACGAGCTGCGCCACCGTCACGTGACCGCTGCCGGCGCGACACTGGGTGCCGCCACCACACATGCCTGGCTCGCGACCGATCCGGCGATCCGGGAGCGGTGGTCGGCGCTCAGCGACGCCGCCGCGATGGTCGGCTCCCCCGCCACCCGCGCGACGGGCACCCTGGGCGGGAACCTGATGAACGGCTCCCCCGCGATGGACACCGGGTCGCCGCTGCTGGTGCTCGATGCCACTGTCGAGCTGCGGCGGGAAGGCGGTGCCCGGTCGCTGCCGGTCGGCCAGCTGTTCCGCGGTCCGGCCCGCACCGCTGCGGAGGCCGACGAGCTGCTGGTGGGGGTGCACCTGCCGCCGCTGCCGCCGCGCTCGGGCAGCGCCTACGTCCGGTTGGAGCACCGGCGCGCGATGGAGATCGCCATCGTCGGCGCGGCCGCCGCGGTCACGTTGGCGTCGGACGGGCGGGTGGCTGCGGCGGCGATCGCGCTCACCGCGGTCGCCCCGACCTGTGTCCGGGTGTCCGAGGCCGCAGACCTGCTGCTCGGCCACCACCCGCATCCGGAGACCTTCGCGCGCGCGGGGGCGCTGGCCAGAGCCGCGGTGCGACCGATCAGCGACGTCCGGGCCGGCGCGGAGTACCGCGGAGCGATGGTCGCCGTCCTGGTGGCCAGGGCCCTGACCACCGCCACCCACCGTGCCGGCGCCGCCGGAGACGCCCTCACCGGGAGGACCCCATGACACCCGTTCCCGTGACCCTGGTCGTCAACGGTGTCCGGTCGACCGCGCACCTCGATCCGCACCGGACGCTGCTGTCGGTGCTGCGCACCAACCTCGGGGTGACCGGCCCGAAGGAGGGCTGTGACGACTCCGAGTGCGGCGCCTGCATGGTGCTGCTGAACGGCAGCCCGGTGAACTCCTGTTCCTACCTGGCCGTCCAGGCCGACGGGTTCGAGGTCACCACCGTCGAGGGCATCGGCGACCCCGAGGCCCTGGACCCGGTGCAGCGCGAGCTGCTCGCCGCAGGCGGGGTTCAGTGCGGCTTCTGCACGCCGGGGATCGTCGTGTCGGCCACCGCGCTGCTCGAAAGCGTCCCCCGACCGGATGAGGAGCAGGTGCGCGTGGCCCTGGCCGGGAACCTGTGCCGGTGCACCGGCTACCAGAAGATCGTCGCAGCGGTGCTGCGCGCCTCCCGGTCCTGACGGCCCTCTCCGACGACCGGCACCGCACCACCGGACGGGATCCGCGGCCGTTCGCGGCGTCGCGGTGGACGATCCGGGGGGCCTCCTCGAACGCCGTACCCGAGGACAGCTCTGACCATCTGCGGGAGGAACCGCCGTCCGGTCAGGGCGAGACCGCCGCGCGCCGGCCACGAGCTGATCCAGCGGCCCGGATCTCGATCATCGAGTTCACCGTGTCCCGCGCATCTGTGCACTCCTCGACTCACGAGGATCTTGTCGCGCACACCTCCGGCAGGCCTTCTCCCGCATCTGCCCTCCGTCATCGATTGGCAATATCCACAAAACGCTGCGTTGACAAATTTCGACCGTCTTGTGCAGATCAGCCAAGTTCGCCGAACCATTCGGCGGGAGTTCCGAAGATGCCCCCCCGGTGCACTCCTACGCTCAGAGCACTCTGATCGCCGCCCCGCACGCGCACCTCCACCACGACGCTCTCTCCCCGATGGGAAACCGATGAAACCACCTCCCTTCACCCACCACGCCTGTCGCAGCGTCGAGGAAGCCGTCGGGCTGCTCGATTCGGATGCCGACGCCAAGGTCATCTCCGGGGGGCAGAGCCTGGTCCCGATGATGAACCTGCGGCTGGCGAACCCGAGCAGCCTGGTCGATCTCAACCGCATTCCCGGCCTGAACACCGTCGACGCCGGTCCTCGGGGCATCACGATCGGGGCCACGGCACGCCAGCACGACGTCGAGACATCGGCGGGCGTCGCCACCGCGATCCCGCTGATCGGTGCCGCGCTCGGGCACGTCGGGCACCCGCAGATCCGCAACCGCGGCACGGTCGTCGGCAGCCTCTGCCACGCCGACCCGGCCGCGGAGCTGCCGGCCGTGTTCGCCACCCTGGGCGGCACGGTCACGGCGCAGAGCCCGGCGGGCACCCGCACGATCGAGGCCGCCGACTTCTTCGACTCCTACCTGACCACCACGCTCGAGGCGAACGAGATCGCCACCGCGGTGACGTTCACGGTCCCGCAACCGGGCACCGGATGGTCGTTCGACGAGGTCACCCGGCGGCACGGTGACTTCGCGATCATCGGCGTGATCACGCTGGTCACGCTCGTCGCGGGCGCCGTCACCGACGCCCGCGTCACGGTCTTCGGCGGCGGCGGCACCCCGCAGCGCATCGCCGCCGCCGAGCGCCTGCTCGTCGGCACCGCAGCTGGCGACGTCGACGACGACCTGGTCCGTTCGGGCGCCGAAGCCGTTTCCGCGGCGCTGACTCCGGCGGGCGACATCCACGGCAGCGCCGAGTACCGCCGCCACGTCGCGGGTGTTCTGTTCTCGCGCGGAATCCGCACCTCGCTCGACCGCGCCGCTGCCTGACCGCGGCATTCACGAAGGAGACGAAATCCGATGACGACGAACCCCAAGAACGTGGTCAGCCTGACGGTCAACGGCGAGACCCACGACGTGCTCGCCGAATCCCGACGCACGCTCGCCGACGTGCTCCGCGACGACGTCGGGCTCACCGGTACGAAGCTCGGCTGCGAACACGGCGTCTGTGGTGCCTGCACGGTGCTGCTCGACGGCGCCGCCGTCCGGTCGTGCCTCATCTTCGCCGTCCAGGTCGAGGATGCCGAGATCGCCACGGTCGAGGGCCTCGCCGACGACGGCAAGCTCGACCACGTCCAGCAGGCCTTCACCGACAACCACGGCCTGCAGTGCGGCTTCTGCACCGCGGGCATGTTGATGACGACGCACGCGATGCTCGCCGAGAACCCCGATCCCACCGACACCGAGATCCGGGTCGGGCTCAACGGCAACCTCTGCCGCTGCACCGGTTACACCAACATCGTCCGCTCCGTCGCGGCTGCAGCCGCCGCGGGGAAGGCCGCGAGAACCGACGTCCAGGCCTCCTGACCCCCGACCGCTGCCCCTTCAGGGGAAGGACCCCACCCCATGACCGAGACACTTCCGGGCACGACCCCCGGTTCCGCCACGACGACCACCAGCATCACCGACAGCCACCTGAAGATCCGCACGGACAAGTGGATCGGCAAGCGCGCCAAGCGGGTCGAGGACCCCCGCTACCTCACGGGCACCGCCCGTTACGTGGCCGACCTCGTCCTCCCCCGCATGCTGCACGCCGTCTACGTCCGCTCACCGCACCCGCACGCCCGGATCGTCTCCGTGGACACCTCCGTGCTCCCCGGGCTCGGCGCATCCGTCTGGGTGTTCACCGGCGAGGACCTGGCCGAGGTCCCGCCGCTGATCGACCACGTCGCGCTGGACAACCTGCTGCGGACGCCGCAGAACGTCATCGCGATCGACAAGGTCCGCTTCGTCGGCGACGCCGTCGCGGTGGTCGTCGCGGCTGACCGGTACGCGGCCGAGGACGCCGCCGAGGAGCTCGGCGCAGCCGTCGAGTACGAGTTGCTGGCGCCGGTGCCCAACGTGGCCGCCGCCAATGCGCCGAACGCGGCCCTCCTGTTCGAGGATCTGAAGACCAACGAGATCTACCGCCAGACCGAGCGGCACGGCGACACCGACAGCGCGTTCGCCGCAGCCGACCGCACGTTCTCCATCCGCTTCCACCACAACCGCTACGGCGCCGCGCCGATGGAGACCCGCGGCGTGCTCGCCGACTACGAGCGCTCCGAGCAGCAGATGACCGTGTGGTCGTCCACGCAGATGCCGCACTTCCTGCGCTCGGTCATCGCGGGGCAGCTGAGCCTGCCCGAGCACCGCGTGCGCGTCATCGCCCCGGAGGTGGGCGGCGGATTCGGGCAGAAGATGTGCACTTCGCCCGAGGAGATCGCGATCCCGTTCATCGCTCTGCAGCTGGGCAGACCGGTGAAGTGGATCGAGGACCGGCACGAGCACCTGCTGGCCGCCACGCAGGCCAAGGAGGAGTACATCAACCTCGAGGTCGCCGTGACGAACGACGGCACTCTGCTCGGGGTGCGCGGCGAGTTCATCGGCGACGGCGGCGGGTACTCGTTCAACACCGAGAGTGCCCTGATCGAGCCGGCCCTGGCGGCGAAGTCGTTCCCGGGACCGTACCGACTCGCCGCGTTCGACGAGACCGTCGCGGCCTCGCTGACGAACAAGAGTCCCGTCGCCGCTTACCGCGGCGTGGGCTGGACCGCCGCGAACACCGTGCGCGAGATCATCGTCGACGAGATCGCCCGCGGACTCGGCATCGACCCCGTCGAGATCCGGTTGCGCAACATGCTGCGCGCCGACGAGCTGCCCTACCGCTCGATCACCGAGCAGCTCTACGACAGCGGCAGCTACCACGAGTCGCTCGAGCTGGCGACCGAAGCCGTCGACTACACCGCGTTCCGTGCGCTGCAGGCCAGCCTGCGCGAGCAGGGTCGCTACATCGGCCTCGGAATCAGCTCCTACGTCGAGCAGACCGCATGGGGCAGCGACTCGTCGGCCCAGGCCGGCACCCCGCTTCCGTCGCACGACAACTCGACCGTCACCGTCGATCCCGGTGGCACGGTGACCGTCGCGGTGAGCACCTCCTGCCACGGACAGGGGCACGAGACCGCCTACGCCCAGATCGCCGCGGACGGACTCGGCGTCGACATGGCCGATGTCAAGGTCATCTACGGCGACACCCGGTCGGCGCCCTACGGTCTGGGGACCTACGCCAGCCGCAGCGCCGTGATCGGCGGTGCGACCGTGGCCAGGGCCGCCGCCGACGTCCGCGACCAGCTCCTCAAGGTCGCTGCGAACATGCTCGAGGCGAACCCGGAGGACCTCACGATCGAGGACTCGGTGATCTCGGTGTCCGGGGCCCCGGGAACGTCACGGACGATGGCCGAAGTCGCCTTCGCGGCGTACTGGGATTCCGAGGTGCGCTCGGAGGAGCCTCTGCTGACCGCCACCCGCTTCTACGACCCGCCCGCGACCTACGCCAACGGCTGCGTCGTGGTGCTGGCCGAGGTCGATGCCGGCACTGGCACGGTGACGCTCGACCGGATCGTCGCGGTCGAGGACTGCGGCACGGTGATCAACCCGATGATCGTCGAGGCACAGGTCCAGGGCGCGATCACGCAGGGCGTCGGCGGGGCGTTGTTCGAGCAGTTCGTCTACGGCGACGACGGCCAACCGCTGACGACGACCTACATGGACTACCTCATCCCGACCTCCACCGATGTCCCGCCGATCGAGGTACTGAGCCTGTGCTCGCCCTCGCCCTTCAGCGTGGGCGGCATCAAGGGGATGGGTGAGGGTGGACAGATCGCCGCGCCCGCTGCGGTCGCCAACGCGGTGGCCGACGCGCTCGCACCGTTCGGCGCGAAGATCAGGCAGCTCCCGCTGACCCCGGACTACGTGCTCAGGCTCGTGGGCTCGATCGGCGCCGACGAGACCTGACCGATCCCGCCACCACCGACCGGGCGTGGACGCGGCTTCGGCCCCGTCCGCGCCCGGCACCTCCTGGAGGACACCCCCGTGGCCGTCCCACCCGACCCGCCGCCGGCGCTGGACTCGCCCACGGCGCTGGCGAAGGCACTGTCCACCACCGGTTACCTCGCCGACGACGACCTGGCCACCGCCGCGTTCCTGGCGCTGCGGATGGGCAAGCCGCTGTTCTGCGAAGGCGAGCCGGGCACCGGGAAGACCGCGCTGGCGCAGGCACTGGCGCAGGTCCTGGGCGTCGAGCTGATCCGCCTGCAGTGCCACGACGGCATCGACGCCGCCCAGGCGCTCTACGACTGGGACTTTCCCCGCCAGCTGCTGCACCTCCGTGCGCTGGAGGCGAGCGCCGGCGCCGGCGGGCGTTCCCCCGACGCCGCTCAGGTGGAGGCATCCCTCTACGACCCCCGCTTCCTGCTCGCCCGGCCCATCCTGCGGGCCCTGCAGACCTCGCCCAGCGTCCTGCTGATCGACGAGATCGACCGCGCCGACGACGAGTTCGAGGCGTTCCTGCTGGAGGTGCTCACCGAGCACGCCGTGAGCATCCCGGAGCTCGGCGAGATCCGGGCGGCGGTGCCGCCGCTGGTCGTGCTCACCTCGAACCGCACCCGTGAGGTGCACGACGCGCTCAAGCGCCGCTGCCTCTACCTCTGGCTCGACCACCCCGATGTCGGCAGGGAGGTCGAGATCCTGCGCAGCAGGTTGCCCGGGCTGCCCGAGCGGCTGGCCGCCCAGGTCGCCGAGGCTGTCGCGTCGCTCCGGCAGATCGGCCTGATCAAACCGCCCGGGGTGGCCGAGTCGCTCGACTGGGCACAGGCGCTCCAGCTCATCGGCTCCGCCACACTCGACCTGGAAGGCGCCGCGGCCACCCTCGGTGCGGTGTTGAAGTACCGGGAGGACGCGGAGCGGGCGCTGGCCGTTCTGCGCGACGAGTTGGCGTCATGACCGGTCCGGTGCACGCGGCGCGCACCGATGCGATCGCCCCGGTCGATCCGGAGCTCGTCGCCACGTCCACCGGGGGACCGACGGCGGCGCTCGCCGGGTTCGCCGCGGTGCTGCGGCACGCCGGGATGGCCGTCGCGACCGACCGGGTCGTCACCTTCCTGCGGGCCGTCGACCATCTCGGCGTGACCGACCGGGCCGCCACGTACCTGGCCGGCCGGGTGACCCTGTGCTCCGACCCCGACGACCTGCCCCGCTACGACCTCGCCTTCGCCACCTGGTTCGACCCGGCGATCACCACCCGGACGGCCCCGCCCACCGCGACACCACCACCGCCACGCCCGGCCCCGCTCGCGGACGACCACGGTCCCGACGACCCGCCCGACGGTACCGACGAGGTGCTGGAGATCGCCGTCGCAGCGTCGACAGAGGAGGTGCTGCGCCATCGCGACCTCGCCGCGCTCACCCGTGCCGAGCGCGAGCACCTGCACCTGTTGCTGGCCCGGCTGCGCCCCGAGCCGCCGCTGCGGCGGACCCGCCGACGGCGTCCCGCTGCGCACGGCGGCGCGGATCCCCGGCGGACGCTGCGGGCTGCGACGCGTCTGGGCGGGGAGCTGCGGGACCTGCACCGCCGCGACCGCGACCGCCGACCCCGTAGGGTGGTGCTGCTGATCGACGTGTCCGGCTCGATGCAGCCCTACGCCGACGCGCTGCTGCGGTTCGCCCACGTCATCGCCCGCCGCACCCCTGGCTCGACCGAGGTGTTCACGCTCGGCACCCGGCTGACCCGGGTCAGCCGAGAGCTGCGCAGGCGCGACCCCGAGCATGCGCTCCGGGCTGCCGACACTGCGATCCTCGACCGCGCGGGCGGCACCCGGCTCGGCGAGGTCCTGCAGACCTTCGTCGACGGCTGGGGCCGACGCGGTGTCGCTCGCCGCGCCGCCGTTGTCGTGTTCTCCGACGGGTGGGAACGCGGCGACGCCACCCTGCTCGGCCTCCAGGTCGAGCGGCTGTCGCGGCTTGCGCACCAGCTCGTCTGGGTTAACCCGCACGCCGGCAAGTCCGGCTACGTCCCCGTGCAGGGCGGGATCGTCGCCGCGCTGCCCCACCTCGACGCCCTGCTCGCCGGACACAGCCTGGCGACCCTCGAGAACCTGTTGGAGGTGCTCCGTCGTGCGTGACGTCCTGACCTCGCTCGCCGAGCTGTGGTCCACCGGCCGACCGGTGGTGCTGGCCACCGTCGTCGGCACCTACAGCTCCGCGCCCCGGCAGACCGGCGCGAGCATGCTGGTGGCCGCCGACGGCAGTGTCGTGGGCAGCGTATCCGGCGGCTGCGTCGAGGGCGCCGTCCACGAGCTCGGCCAGCAGGTCCTGGCCGACGGAGCCCCGGTGCTGCAGCGCTACGGCATCTCCGACGACGACGCATTCAGCGTCGGTCTGACCTGCGGCGGCATCATCGACATCTTCGTCGAGCGCGTCGACGCCGCGTCGTTCCCGCAGCTGGCCGACCTGGCCGCAGCAGTGGCCGAAGGCGAACAGCTCGCAGTGGCCACCGTCGTCGCCGGACCGGCCGAGCACCGCGGGCGGCGGATCGTGGTCCGACCCGAACGCAGCGGGGCCGGCGTCGAGGGCAGCACCGGCTCCGCCCGCCTCGACACCGTGATCGCACAGGACGCCGCCGGTCTGCTCGACACCGGCCGCAACGGGCTGCTGCACTACGGTGCCGACGCCCGCCGCCACGGCGCAGGCCTCGACGTCTTCGTCGAGTCGTTCTCGACGCCCCCGCGCATGATCGTGTTCGGGGCCATCGACTTCGCCGCTGCGATGGCCAGGATCGGCACGTTCCTCGGGTACCGGGTACCGGGTGACGGTCTGCGAGGCTCGGCCCGTCTTCGCGGCCGCGACCCGGTTGCCAGACGCGGCCGACGTCGTCGTCGCCTGGCCGCACCGCTACCTCGCCACCGAGGCCGCTGCCGGCCGAATCGACGCCCGCACCGTGCTGTGCGTGTTGACCCACGACCCGAAGTTCGACGTCCCGCTGCTGGAGATCGCGCTGCGCCTGCCAGAGGTCGGCTACATCGGAGCGATGGGTTCGCGGCGTACCCACGACGACCGGCTCGACCGGCTGCGCACGATCGGCGTCACGGAGAAGGAGACCGATCGCATGTGCTCACCCATCGGGCTCGACCTCGGCGCCCGCACTCCCGAGGAGACGGCCGTGTCGATCGCCGCGGAGATCGTGCTGCGCCACTTCGGCGGCAGCGGCGTTCCGCTGAGCGCCCGCGAGGGCGCGATCCACGGACCTCTATGAAGAGTCGGAACGCACACGCTCAAAGGCCTGCCGCGAAGGTCGACGCTTACCAACGATCGCGGCGGCTCACGAGGGCGCCCACCGTATGATCACCGTTCGGTGATGCCGCCGCTGACCAGCACCAGCGCGCCCTGCGAGGGCTAGTCATCGCCTTGACTTTCGAACAGCGGGTTCGGGGTTCAAGTCCCTGACGGCGCACCACACGGCAGGCCAGAGCGAATGCTTCGGCCTGCCGTCGTCCAGGCCCCGGAGCTGCTGCACAGGACGACCGCCGACGCCGACACGGCGAGCGCGTCGAGGCGCTGCGGACGGACTCCAGCCTCGGGAGAAGATCGCCGACAAGCGGGCCGACTCGACCCTCGACATCTACACGCACTGGCTCGACAAGAAGGTCCTCCCCCAGCTCGGCGAACTGCGCTGGGCGAGTGCGACGTAGCCAACATCGAGGCCTTCTTCTCCCGGCTCGAACGGGCCCACCGCACCGTTCACCATAAGGACGGGACGACGACCGACATGCCGCACCACGCCGCGAGCAGCCGACGGACGGTCCGCAGCATCGTCTCCGGGATCCTGCAACAGCCCGTGCTGCACCAGGCCATCGCCGCGGACATGATTCGTGAGCTGGAGCGCATCGAGTCGGCGAAGGGACACGCCCCGGTCCCGCCCCGCGGCCTGATGCCCGGGGAGCGCTGCCGGCTCTTCTCCTCGGGCATCGGCCCGGTGCCCGGGCCTGTCAAGAAGTCTGTGTAAGTCGATCTAGGGCAGGATTAGGACAGGTAGGGGTTGATGCGCTCGGGGTAGGCGAGGGCGAGTGCTCCGAGGGCCTGTTTCCAGCCGAGGACGACGGCGCCTTCGACGAGGCGTGCGGGTGCTCGGCGGGCGGTGGCGGGTAGGCCTTTTTCCTTGGCTCGGGCCCGGGCTCGTTTGTCCTCGATGTCACGGATGGCCAGCCAGAGCAGCTTGATCGCGGCGTCGTCGTTCGGGAAGTGCCCACGGTTCTTGATGATCTTCCGGAGCTGGTAGTTCAGCGACTCGATCGCGTTCGTGGTGTAGATGATCTTTCGGAGCTCGGGTGGGAACGCGAGGAACGGGATGAATCGCTCCCAGGCGTTGGTCCAGGTCATCACCGCGGCCGGGTAGCGCCGGCCGAGGTCGGACTCGGCGAACGCGTCGAGCTCGAGGCGGGCGGCCTCGTCGGTCGGGGCGGTGTAGATCGGTTTGAGCGCGGCGGCGACCTTCTTGCGGTCGCCGTAGGACACGAACCGCATCGCTGCGCGCAGCAGGTGCACGGTGCAGGTCTGCACGATGGTGTGCGGCCAGGTCGCCTCGATCGCCTCAGGGAAGCCGGTGAGGCCGTCGCAGCACACGATCAGCACGTCCCGGATGCCGCGGTTGCGCAGCTCGGCGCACACGCCCGCCCAGAACTTCGCGCCCTCGGTGGCCTGGACCCAGATCCCGAGGACGTGTTTGACGCCGTCGAGGTCGACGCCGACGGCGATGTGCGCGGCCCGGTTGCGAACCTGGTGCCCGTCCCGAACCTTGATCATGAGGGCGTCGAGGTAGACGATCGGGTAGATCTCCTCCAGCGGACGCGACTGCCAGGCCTTCACTTCCTCGAGCACCGAGTCGGTGATCGTGGAGATGGTGTCGTGGGACAGCTCGGTGCCCAAGGTCCGGGCCAGGTGGTGGGAGATGTCGCGCACCGTCATCCCGCCCGCGTAGAGCGAAATGATCATCTCGTCGAGGCCGCCGGTCCGCCGCGAGCCCTTCGGGACCAGCCGTGGCTCGAAGGTGCCGGCCCGGTCCCGGGGTACGTCCAGCGCCACATCGCCGACCTCGGTCGCGAGGGTCTTCGGTGTGGAGCCGTTGCGGGAGTTCGAGGTTCCCCGCCCGGCCGGGTCGCCCTTCTCGTAGCCCAGGTGCGCGGTCTGCTCGGCGGCCAGTCCGCGTTCGAGCACGGCCTTGATCATCTCGGGCAGGAAGCCGCCGTCGCCGGTCAGCGCGAGCTCGCCGGCGTCGACCTTGGACATCAGCCCGTCGAGCAGGCCCGCGTTGATCATTCGGTTTACCGCGTCACGTGCGGTCTCTGGCTCGCCGCCGGCCTTACGGCCGGCGCCGAGCGGATGCGCGTCCTGATCATCGACCACGGACATCTGTGTACTCCTCAACTCAAGAGGATCTTCTTACACAGACCATCTGACAGGCTCCGGTGCCCGCCGTCGCGAAGACCCTGGATCGCACCGAGGTGGCCCTCAAGAACGTCGATCTCATCGAATCGGACGAGGCGTTCGCCTCGCAGTCCTCGCCCGCACCCGCGAAAGGGGCTCACCCCGAGCGATGTCGACGAGTCGATGCGACGGGTTCGGCGATGCACAGGGTCACCCGTCGGCGCGACCGGCGCCCGCATCCTGGCCACGCCCAGCCGCGAGATGATCCGCCGCGGCGCTCGGTACGGCCTCGAGACCAGGTGCATCGGCGGCGGTCAGGGACTCGCCGCACTGTTCGACCTGGTGTGATGCCGCACGACGTGACGAACGCCCCTCACCGCGCTGCGGCGAGGGGCGTTCGCACCGGTGGGCACCACCAGGATCTACCCGGTGATCTCGTTCCTCCGTGGTGAACTCCTGATCAGACGACCGCGATGCCATCGCCTCACCGCAGCACACTCGGCGCGAGCAGCTTCTCCTGTCCTGCGTTCGCGGGGGTCCCGTAGACGAAGTAGGTCTCGGCCGGCAGCGTCGCCCCGCCGATCGCGAGGCCGGTGTCGAAGTCGCTGATGTCCCAGGTCACCATCTCGTGGTCGGGCTCGAACTGCAGGATCCCGGAGTTGCCGAACAGCTCGATGCGGTTGCCGCCGGGCTCGAACACGTACAGGAACGCGCCCTGCGTGATTCCGTGGACGTCGGGGCCGGCCTCGATCTGGATGCCGTACTCGCGGCACAGCTCGGCGGCATCGGTGTTGTGCTGGGGAACGCCGTACCAGAACGCGAGGTGGTGCAGGCGTCCTCGGGAGCCGGTCTGGTCCAACATGACCGCCATCTCGTGCCCCAGGTTGTTGACGCTGAGCCAAACCCCGATCTCGGTGTCGCCGTTCGCCGCGTCGATCACGCGCTCGCGTGTGCCGAAGCCGAGGGTCCGCTCGAACACCTCTTTCTGAGCGGTGACGTCAGAGGCCATCAGGTTGACGTGGTCCAGCCGCCGTGGGGGCATGCCCTGCAGCGGCCGCTTCGAGCGACGGGTCAGGATCGGGCTCCGCAACTCGGTGGGTGCGCTGTACTTCTCGACGTCCCACACGAGCTCCATCGCGTGCCCGTCGGGGCTCCGGAAGGCGAAGGTGCGCCCGACGCCGATGTCGCCGGTCGTCCAGCCGTTGCCCAGGCCCTCCGCATCCAGTGCTGCCGCTCGGCGCTCCAGGGCATCGGCTGAAGTGGTGCGCCAGCCCAGCAGGCCCAGTCCCGCGTGATCGGCCGCAGTGAGCTTGAGGCTGTGGTGGTAGGGGTCCTCATAGCAGCGCAGGTAGATCGAGTCCTCGTGTCGGGCGGTAATGCGCATGCCGAGCAGCTCCGTGAAGAACCACAGGCTGCCCTCCAGGTCCGGGGTGAGGAGTTCGGCGTGGGCGAGGTGTGCGATCTCGTACCTCGGCGGAACGGTGGTGGTCATGCGTGATCTCCTTCAGGGGTGGGCATCGGCGAGCGGAGGAACGCTTGCCGGGTGGGACTCGGGGTCATGGCCGTGGATCCAGCCCAACCATCCGTCGAGCGTGCGCAGACGCTCGTCACGGATGTCGGCGGTCGGCCCGTCCGGGAGGTGCAGGGCCTCCGAGGTGTCCCAGGACGCGCGCTGGACGGCGCGGGCGCGGGGTCGGCGCAGCCGCTCGTAGCGGCCGAACGCCGACTCGTACCCCTCCGGGCCCGCGTCGGCAATGCAGCGGGCGAGCACGGCTGCATCCTCGATGGTCAGATTCGCGCCTTGGCCGTGGTGCGGCAGCATCGCGTGCGCGGCGTCGCCCAGGAGCACGGAACGACCGCGGCTCCAGTGCAGCGGTGACGGAAGCGTGAACAGCCCCCATCTGGGGCTCTGCGGCACGGCCCCGAGCAGCTCCCGGACCACGGGGTGCCAGTCCGCGAAAGCTGCGTTCAACTCGCCCTGTCCCGCATCCACGTGGCCGGCCTGGTGCGGCCACCGCTCCGGGCCGTCGAGAACGGCGAGGAAGTTGACACTCTCGCCGACCGCGTAGTGCAGTACGTGCCCGCCGGGTCCCATCCAGAACTGGACGGCTGAGGGCGACGGCAGGGACGGGAGCGCGTCGGTCGGGACCATCCCGCGAAAGCCGCTCGTGCCCGAGTAGACCGGGACGGAGGCGTCGATGTGCCGTCGCACCTGCGAGTGCACACCGTCCGCACCGATCACGGTCCGGGCGTTCACCGTCCGGCCGTCGCGGAACGTGAGGAGCACGCCGTCTGCGCGGTCGCTCACTCCGGCCAGGCACCGGCCGAGGTGCAGCCGCTCCACGTCCCAGGCCTCGCTGAGGGTCCGCTGGAGCGACGCCCGGTGGATGCCCCAGAACGGTGCGCCGAAGCGCCGCGCGTACGCGTCGCCCACGGGATGGTCGGCGACGACGGTACCGCTGCGCCAGTGCCGGTACTGCAGCGCGGTCGGCACCACCGCGGCGGCGGCGAGCTGGTCACCAAGGCCCAGCCGCTGCAGGATCCGGGAGCCGTTCGCGGCGATCGCGACGGCCGCTCCGACCTCGCGCAGGGCATCGGCCTGCTCGAACACCTCGGCTTCGAGCCCGCGCTGTCGCAATGCCAGTGCGAGGGTCAGGCCGCCGATACCCCCGCCGATCACCGCGATGTCGACGTCCGTGGTCGCCATCGTCATGCCCCGATCGACGGTCGGGTGACGGGGGTGCGCGGAGCGGCCGCCGTGCGGGTGCGGATCAATCCCAGTGCTGCCGCGGCGATGATCCCGGGAACAGCGAACGCCAGGAAGTTCACGTAGAGCGGAACGCCGGCCGTCAGCAGGACGCCCCCCAGCAGCGGGCCGATGATCGCTCCGATCCGACCGATCCCGAGAGCCCAGCCGATTCCCGCTGACCGGGCGAACGAGGGGTAGGACTGGGCGGCATAGGCGTTGGCGAAGATCTGCGCGGCGAAGGTGGCGCCGCCGCCCAGTGCGACCGATGCGTAGACCCACAGGAGCGAGCTGTCGCCGAGGAACCCGAGGGCCGCGACGAAGACCGCGGCGACGAGGTAGCTGACGATCAGCACCGGCCGTGTCCCGTAACGGTCGGAGAGGTACCCGCCGACCCAGGTGATGACGATGCCCGCGAGGAAGAGCGTCATCAGGAACGACAGGCTCGAGCCCAACGGGTATCCCGACTCGATCATGAGCTGTGGCAGCCAGGTCAGCAGCCCGTAGATCATCAGCAGCACCATGAAGAACGCGATCCACAGCATCGCGGTGTGCACGCCGTAGCCGTCGCGGAACAGGCTCGCGACCGGCGACCGGCGGATCCCCTGGTGGGCGCGGCCCTCGCGCTCACCGGCCGGCTCCGCCCCCGCCGTCACCCGGAGTTCGCCGGCGGGAGGCAGGTCGGGGTCCAGGGTGCGCAGGGTGGCGGCGAGCTCGTCAGCACGTCCGCGGCGCAGCAGGAAGGCGGGGGCCTCGGGAAGGTACTTCACGAGCAGGGGCACGGCGAGGAGCGGGAGCGCACCCAGCAGGAACAGCGACCTCCATCCGTAGGCGGGGATGAGCACCACCCCGAGCAGCGCTGCGACGATCCCACCGACCATGTAGCCGCTGAACATGACGCCGACCATCGTGCTGCGGAGCCGGGCCGGTGCGTACTCGCTGACCAGTGCGACGGCGTTGGGCATCACGCCGCCCAGTCCCAGGCCGGCGAGGAAGCGGTATACCCCCACCTCCCACGGCGTGGTCGCGAGGAACACCGCGCCGGTGAACACCGTGTAGAGCACGACGCACGCGATGATCGGCCTGCGTCGCCCGACCCTGTCGGCCAGAGCGCCGAACACCATCGCCCCGATCATCATCCCGACGAGAGCGCCGCTCCCGATCAGGCCTGCGGTCGCCGGGCTGATATCGAACTCGACGATCATCCGCGGAACCACGGCTCCGTAGATCGTCAGGTCGTAGCCGTCGAACAGGATCACCAGACCGGTGAGCAGGACGATCCGCAGGTGCAGCGGACCGAATCGACTGCGACCGATGATCTCGTCGAGATCTGCATTCATGAGAACCACCTCTTCGTCGGAACCGGGCGAACCCTGGCACCCGTGCCGAACGCGTCCCACAGATCCGTTCCAGTAGCTGGAATGCCGGTTCGACGAGCGGTCCGGCATGATGAGCCGGCCGCGTCCCCCGTCCCGAGGAGCCCGATCACCGGTGACGACGCCACATCAGCAGCAGGGCATCCAGTCCGTCGAGATCGGCATGCGCGTGCTGGCGGCGCTCGAGGAGGGCGGGGGGCCGATGCCACTGTCCAAGATCGCCGCCAGCAGTGGACTGCTCCCGGGCAAGACCCACCGCTACCTGGTCAGCCTCCTGCGCACCGGGTTCGTCACGCAGGAGATGGACACCGGGCTCTACAACCTCGGCCCGGCGGCCAGGCGGCTCGGCGTCGAGGCACTGCGCCGGGTCGACGAGGTGGGCACCGCGTCGCGCCATGCCAGCGCCCTGCGCGATCGCACCGGGCACACCGTGTACCTCGCGCTGTGGACAGACGCCGGGCCGAGCCTGGTGCGCCAGGACCACGGGTGGTATCCACTGCCGATCGTGGTCAGGATCGGCTCGATCCTGCCGATCGTGGATTCGTCGATCGGACGGGCATTCCTCGCACACTTGCCCGAACCTCTCACCGCTCCGATTCTCGCTGCCCAGCAGCGACGCAAGGAGAGCTCCCATCTCCCGCCCGAGCGCCTCGCCCAGGTTCTCGACGAGGTGCGCACGACCGGCGTCGCCACCGCCACCGGAAGCGTCATCGCCGGGCTGAACGTCATCTCCGCGCCGGTCTTCGGACCGGACGAACACATCGAGGTGGTGATCGGCGTCGCGATGCCAGCCCGGTTCGACGACGACCGCGATGCCCGCTCCATCCGCGCCGAACTGCTCACCACGGCGAAGGCCATCTCGGCCGAGCTGGGGTGCCCGGTCCAGGACTGACAACAACGTTCCAAAATATGCATTGCGTTACTCGATGCGTAATCGTAGGCTGGTGGCCTCAGCCGGCGCCTGAACGCGCCGCACATCCCGAGGTCGAGAGCGGGCATCGCATGAGTGCTGGCGAGTTGCACGGTGGCCCCTCCAAGCTGGGCCGCGCCCTGTGCCTGCTCGCGGCGTTCCGGCCCGGCGACGCAGAACTCACCCTCGCCGAACTGGCCCGTCGCACGAAGCTCCCCAAGCCGACCGCTCACCGCCTGCTCGGAGAGCTGGCCGAGTGGGAGTTGGTCGAACGCACGGAGAACGGGCACCGTCTAGGTGTTCGCCTCTTCGAGCTCGGCGCACTCGCGCCCCAGCAGCACCGGCTCCGGGAGGCGGCGGGACCGTTCCTCGCAGACCTCTTCGAGACCACCCGCAGCACCGTGCACCTGGCCGTGCTCGACGGCTCGGACGTCGTCTACGTCCACAAGCTCGGCAGCCGCCACGGCCCGGTGCTGCAGTCGCGGCTCGGCGGCCGGATGCCTGCGTACTGCACGGGGGTGGGCAAAGCGCTGCTCGCCCATGCACCGCACGCGGTCCAGCAGGAGGTGATCAACCACCCGCTGCAGCGCCGCACGCCACGCACGATCGTGGCGCCCGGACTCGTGCTGCGCGAGATCCGCACCGCGCAGGGGCGCGGGTTCGCCGCCGAGCACGAGGAGTCCGCCAGGGGTATCGCCTGCGTCGCGGCGCCGGTGCTGGACACCGGTCGACGGGCTATGGCCGCGGTGTCCGTGACCAGATGGGCGCATCAGATCGACGTCGACCGCCTCGCACCCGCCGTGCACGCCGCGGCCGTGGGCATCGCCGGGGCTCTGCTTTCCAGGTAGAGCTCCCAGGGCCACCGACCGACGACACGGTCGTCGAGCGCGTCGAGGCTGCGCCAGCCGCCGCGCCGATCCGACCGACTGGGCTGCAGCGGACATCCTCATCAGGGACGTCTTCCCCATTCGGAGTCGATGCCGCCCGCCCGGTGGGAGTCGATGCGCGAGCGGTTCTGCGGCCACGGCGCCTATCCCCTGCCCGGCTCGCCGGACGTCGTCGCGCAGACGCTCGTCCGCCTGCACGATGCGGGACTGGACGGTCTCGCGATCGCTCTTCCGAACTACCTCGAGGACTTCCCGATCCTGCGCGACGAGTCCTCCCCAGGCTGGAGACCGAGCTCCGGTTTCCGCTCGGCATGCCGCCGCAGGCTCAGGAAGTGCCGAGGTCGGACACCTCCCCGCTGAGGGTGGTGTCGTAGCCACCGAGCCCGCTCACCGCGGACCGGACGGCGGGCTCGTGCAGCGCGGCGATCAGCGGTGCGGCGGCGTCGAGCGCCGCCGCACCCAGGACGATGTCGTAGTCCTCGGTGACCAGCGGCAGGAAGTCCAGGTCGAGGTCACGTGCCGCGGAGCGGACCCCGAGGCCCGCGTCGACGGTCCCGGACGCGACGGACAGCGCCACCTCCAGGTGGGAGCCGTTCTCCGGGCCCCGCAGCGCGTCGGGGTCGAGGCCGGCGGCGAGCAACAGCCGCTCGAGCAGGATCCGGGTGCCGGTACCGGGACGGCGCTTGGCGATCCGCAGCGGACTCAGGTCGGCGGCCGTGGCGAGCCCGCGGGGGTTGCCGGGAGGCACGAGGAGGCCCTGTTCGCGCCGCCACAGGTGGATCAGGTGCGGTCGCCGGTCGCGCAGGACGCTGCGGGCGAACGGCGCGTTGTAGACGCCTGTGTGGTGCATCAGGTGCACAGCGGCGCCGTCGGCCCGGCCCTGGCTGACCGCGCGCAGGCCGTCGAAGCTGCCGTCGGTGCCGATGCTGTGTACGGCCTGACCGACGGTCCGCGTGACGACGTCCAGCGCCGGGTCGTCGCTGCCGGCGAGGCGGAACACCAGCTCGGCGTGCAGGAACCGGCGCGCGGCCACCGCGCCTGCGGCGGCCACCCGCGTCCGCCGTCGGTCGGCCGTGACGATGACGCCGGCGTCGACCAGCGTCCGCTGCGCCCGGCTCACCGTCGTGGCCGTCGTCCCGAACCGGTGCGCCAGCTCGCGCACCGCGGGGAGCTCGGCGCCGGCCGCGATGTCGCCCGCGCTGATCCTCTCGGCCAGGTCGGTGCAGATCTCGCGGTATCGCGTCACAGCGTCGCAGCCTATGCTCCCGTTCTGTGGTAGGTCAGATCAGAACAGCTCTCGTCGCGGTCGCGCTGCTGCTGCTCGTGGGGTGCGGCGGCCCCGCGGCCGGGCCGTCGGCGGAGCGGTCGCTGATCCTGGCCACCACCACCAGCACGCAGGACTCCGGGCTGCTCGACGCGCTGCTCCCGGCGTTCACCGCCGACACCGGCTGGGGCGTGAAGACGGTGGCGGTGGGCAGCGGGCAGGCCATCGAACTGGGCCGCCGCGGCGAGGCCGACGTGCTGCTCGTGCACTCCCCCGCGGCGGAGGAGGCCCTCGTCGCCGAGGGCGCGACCGGGCAGCGCCGGCTGGTGATGCACAACGACTTCGTGCTCGTCGGGCCCGCGTCCGACCCCGCCGGCGTCCGCGGGGCGGGCGCGGCGGAGGCGATGACGCGGATCGCCGGCGCGGGCACGGTGTTCGTCTCCCGCGGCGACGACTCCGGGACCGACGCCCGGGAGGACCAGCTCTGGGAGTCGGCCGGGATCGCCCCGGGCGGATCCTGGTACCAGGAGACCGGGCAGGGCATGGGCGCCACGCTGCGGATCGCCGACGAGAACGGCGGCTACACCCTCTCGGACCGGGCGACGTGGCTGAGCCAGCCCGGCTCGCTGGTGGTGCTGGGCGAGGGCGACCCGGGACTGCTCAACGTCTACCACGTGATCGAGATGACGACCGGCGCCGGCGACCGGGTGCAGCCCGAGGGCGCCGCCGCCTTCGCCGACTGGATCCTCGACGCCCCGGCCCAGCAGATGATCGGCGACTTCGGCCGCGCGGAGTACGGGCAGCCGCTGTTCGTGCCCGACGCCGGCAAGCCCGACCCCACCGGATGAGCCGGACCGTGGACGCGGCCTGATGGACGTCCTGCTCGACGGCCTGGTCGAGGCGTGGCGGCTGCTGCTCACCGGCGACGCGGACACCTGGGAGATCACCGCGCTGACGCTGCGGGTCTCGCTGACCGCGACCGCCGTCGCGCTGGTCCTCGGCGTGCCCCTGGGCGCGGTTGTCGCGCTGACCGCCTTCCGCGGACGGCGGGTCGTGCTCGCCGCCGCCAACACGGGGCTCGGGCTGCCGCCGGTCGTGGTCGGGTTGTTCGTCACCGTGCTGCTGTGGCGCAGCGGCCCGCTCGGGGCGTTCGGGCTGCTCTACACGCCGACGGCGATGATCGTCGCGCAGGCGGCGATCGCCACGCCCATCGTGGTCGCGCTCGCCGCGACGGCGCTGCAGCAGGTGGATCCCGACTTCCTCGTGCAGATGCAGGGCCTCGGCGCCACCCGTGCCAGGGCGCTGCTCGCGCTGTTCGGCGAAGCGCGGCTCCCGCTGCTCGCCGCGGCGATGGCCGCGTTCGGGGCGGTCGTGAGCGAGGTGGGCGCGGCGCAGATGGTGGGCGGCAACCTGGCCGGGGAGACCAGGGTGCTCACCACGGCGGCGGTGCTCGCCACCAGCCGCGGCGAGTTCGCCCTGGCCATCGCGTTCGGACTGGTCCTGCTGCTCATCGCGTTCGCCGTCAACCTGGCGCTGACCCTCGCCCAGCAGCGGGAGCCCGCCCGACCGTGACCCGCCGACCGTGACCCGCCGACCGTGACCCGCCGACCATGACCCGCCGACCATGACCGTCCGGATCGGGTGCCGCGACCTGCGCGTCGGCGTCCGCGACCGCGACCTGCTGCACGTGGAGCACCTCGACGTCGACGCCGGGGAGACGCTGGCGGTGCTCGGACCCAACGGCGCCGGGAAGTCCACGCTGCTGCGCGCACTGGCCCGGATCGGCCGGCCGCACCGCGCCGGACAGGTCCTGCTCGACGGGCGGCCCGCCGACGCCCGGGCGGTGCGCGCCGCGGTCGCCGCGGTGCTGCAGCGCCCGATCCTGCGCCGGGGAACGGTCGCGGCCAACGCCGCCGCGGGACTGCGGCTGCGCGGCGTCGGCCGGGCCGAGGCCGCACGGCGGTCCGTGCCGTGGCTCGACGCGCTCGGGGTCGGGCACCTGGCCGGACGGGACGCCCGGACCCTGTCCGGGGGTGAGGCCCAGCGGGTGGCGATCGCCCGCGCACTCGCCGTCGGACCACGGGTGCTGCTGCTCGACGAGCCGTTCGCCGGACTGGACGCCACCACCCGCACCGACCTGGTCGCCGACCTGCGCGCGGTCCTCGACGACCTCGACACCGCCACCGTGCTCGTCACCCACGACCGCCACGAGGCCCACGCGCTCGCCGGGCGCACCGCGCTGCTCGTGGCCGGGCGCATCCGCCAGCACGGTCCCACCGCCCGGGTCCTCGACCGGCCCGCCGACGCCGACTGCGCGCAGCTCGTCGGATGCACCAACCTGCTCCCGCCCGCCCTCACCGGACGGTCCGGGCTGCTCGTCGCCCGTCCCGAGCACTGCCGGCCGCTGCGGCTCGACGACGCCCCGCCGCCCGGCGACGTCCGCGTGCCGGGCACCGTCCGCCGGATCGTGCCGCTGGGCGCCGGCGTGCGGATCGACGTCGACCCCGAGTCCGGAGGCCGTCCGCTCGCCTGCCTCGTCCCCGCGGGCGGCGCGGTCGGCCTGCAGCGCGGATCACCCACGGCCGTCACCGTCGCGAACGCCGACCTGCGTGCGGTGCCGCCCGACGCTTGACGCATACCCATATAGGCATATGATGGCGCCATGGCACGGGCAGCGACGACGTCGGACGTCTTCAACGCGATCGCCGAGCCGCAGCGCCGGGAGATCCTGGCGCTCCTGCGCACCGGTGAGCGGCCGGTGACCGAGCTCGCCCGGGAGCTGGGGATGACCCAGCCGGGGGCGTCGAAGCACCTGCGGGTGCTCCGGGAGGTCGGGCTGGTTCGGGACCGCAGGGCGGGCAAGCAGCGCCTCTACGGCCTCGACGCCCGCGGGCTGCGGCCGGTCCACGAGTGGACCGGCGGGTTCGAGCGGTTCTGGAACGCGAGCTTCGACCGGCTCGACGCCTACGTGCGCGACCTGGAGCAGGAGGAGTAGGCCGATGCAGAGGGCAGAACGGGACACCGACCGCGAGATCGTGGTCTCGCGGGTGATCGGTGCGCCGCGGGAGCGGGTGTTCGAGGCGTTCACGGCGGTGCGGCACCTGTCGCGGTGGTGGGGACCGGAGGGGTTCACCACCACCACGCGGGCGTTCGAGTTCCGCGTCGGCGGGGCGTGGGACTTCGTGATGCACGGACCCGACGGCACGGACTACCAGGAGTGGATCGCCTGGACCGAGATCGACCCGCCGGAGCGGATCGCGATGCTGCACGGGGAGTCGCGCGACGACCCGGACGCGTTCGTCACGGTCCTCACGTTCGCCCCCGACGGGGCGGGCACCCGCATCGAGATGCGCACGGTGTTCCCCACCAGGGAGCAGCGCGACGAGGCGGTCGAGAAGTACCACGCGGTCGAGGCCGGCGGGCAGACCCTGGACAACCTCGCCGCCCACGTCACCGGGACCGCCTGATGGCCGGGACGGTGTTCTTCAGCGTCTCCATGTCACTCGACGGGTTCATCGCCCCGGAATCGAGTGACGAACTGATGGGGAAGCAGTGGATGGAGCTGCAGCAGTGGATCTTCCCCACGCGCTTCTTCCGGGAGAACCTCGGGCTCGGCGAGGGCGGCGAGGAGGGGCCCGACGACGACATCGCGCGGCGGACGTTCGCCCGCACCGGCGCGAGCGTGATGGGCAGGCGCATGTTCGACGCCGGCGAGCGGATGTGGCCGGAGGAGGCGCCGTTCCACACGCCGGTCTTCGTCGTGACGCACGAGGAGCGCGAGCCGTGGGAGCGCCCGGGCGGCACCGTCTTCCACTTCGTCCACGACGGCATCGGGTCGGCGCTGGAGCAGGCGCGTGAGGCCGCCGGCGACCGCGACGTCCGCATCGCGGGCGGCGGCGCGACGATCCTGCAGCACGTGAACGCGGGCCTGGTCGACGAGTTCACGGTCGCGGTCTCCCCCGTGCTGTTCGGGAAGGGAGTCCGCCTGTTCGAGGGCGTCGACGCGGGCCGCGTGGCGCTGGAGCCGCTGCGTGCGGACCCGACGGCGCGGACGACCCACCTCACCTACGCGGTCCGGGGGCGCTGACCGTCGGACGGTCGCCGCACCCCCGCGACCCGCACGCGGAAGCCGTCGGTCGGGCCCGGGGTGGGCGCGGCCCGGCGCTGCAGGACGTGACCGGGCGGGTCGAGGTCGAGGTCGAGGCGGTGGAACAGGCGCGCGGCGGTCAGCGTCATCTGGACGTCGGCGATGCCCTTGCCGAGACAGGTGTGCGGGCCCTTGCCGAACGGGGCGTAGGCGCCGGGCACCGCGTGCTCGCGGCGGCCGTCGCCGTAGCGGTCGATGTCGAACGCGAGCGGGTCGGGGAAGAACTCGGGCAGGAAGTGCGGCACGGTGATCGCGCAGTACACGGGCTCACCCTCCCGGATCCGGTGGCCCGCGTACTCGAAGTCGCGGTCGGCGACCCGCGGCTGCGCGACGGCGATCGGGTAGCGGCGCATCGTCTCCTGCACGGCGCCGCTGATCGCGGGGAGGTCGGCGATCGACGCCTCGGTGACCGGGCCGGTCGCGAACAGGGCGTCGGCCTCGGCCCGGACCCGGCGCAGGACCTCCGGGTGCGCCAGCACGGCATGGACGAGGGAGGCGAGGGTGTTCGCCACGGTGTCGAGACCGGCGACGTAGGGCCCGGTCAGGGCGAGCACGAGGTCGTTCTCCGCGACGAGCGACGGATCACGGTCGTGGGCGTCCATGATGTCGTCGACGAGCGTGCGCCGATCCGCCGCTGCCGGCGGCCGGGCCCGGAAGTCGCGGATCATCGCCCGCCCCAGCTCCGCGACGCGCGCCTTCGCCCGCCGGTACTCCGGGCGTCGCAGCAGCACGGTCGGGCGCTGCTTCGTGACCAGGGTGTTGAGGATGTAGAGGATCGTCGTGCGGATGTCGGCGACGTACTCGACCGGCGCCCGCCCGGTGAGCAGCGTCCCGAGCTGGCTGGTCACCAGGTGCTGGAACGCGCTGACCACCGGCACGGCCGTGCCCGGCACCCAGTCGCGCTCGAGGCACCGGTCGGTGATCGCCACGAGCTCGTCGAGCCTGCCGTGCAGCGCCTCCCGCGAGTAGCCGCGGCGCATGACCTCGCGCAGCCTGCGGTGCTCGGGCCCGTCGAGCCCGGTGAGCGTCCGCGTCGCCCCGTACTCGTCGACGAGCCCCTGCCACACCTCGCGGGACCGCAGGCACGACCGGCCCTCCTTCGAACCCATCCACCGCCCGAGCTCCGGGCCGGCCAGCACGGTGAGCGTGCGGTTCAGCGCCCGGACCCGGAAGACGGGCCCGTGCTCGAGGTAGGCGCGGACGAAGAGCTCCCCCGGGTCGCGGGCGAGCTCGGCGAGGCTGCCCAGGACCGGCAGCCCCCGCACCACGGGTATCCGGTCCGGCACTGCGCCCATCGCTCCCCCTCGGCCCCCGCTGCGGCGGCGATGTCGTCGAGGCCTCCCAGCGTGCCGCCTGCTCACCGGTCCCGTCCAGGGCCCGGAATAGACCAGGCCCCGCGAACGCTCCCTCCCCAGTAGTTGAACGTTCTACAACTGGACAGGGAGGGACGTCATGACCGACACCCGGACGCCGCCCGGCGTCAGGTACGCCCACGCCCACGGGCTCTTCGACGCCGCCGAGTACCAGCCGGCGGCCGCGCTGCTGGCCGACCTGGCGGTGGAGGTCCCCGACGACCTCGCCGTCCGCCTGCTGCTGGCCCGCGCCTACTACCACTCCGCGCAGCTGCACCGCGCGGAGTCCGTGACGCGGGCGGTGCTCGACGCCGACCCCGCGAACGCCTACGCCCACCTCCTGCTCGGACGCACCCTGGAGCGCCAGAGCCGGCACGACGAGGCGGGTGGGCCGCTGCGGCTCGCGGCCGCGATGGGGCTGGTCGGCTGATGGGCGCCATCGAGATCGGCATCGACAACTTCGTCGCCGCGGCGATCGACCCCGCCACCGGGGAGGCGGGGTCGGGAGCCGAGCAGATGCAGCGCGTGCTGGCCCAGATCGTCCAGGCCGACCGCTCCGGCGTGCACACGTTCGGCATCGGCGAGCACCACCGCGAGGAGTTCCTCGATTCCGCACCCGTCACGATCCTCGCCGCCGCGGCGGCGCTGACGGAGCGGATCCGGCTGCGCAGCGCGGTCACGGTGCTCAGCGCGGACGACCCCGTCCGCGTGTTCGAGAGCTACGCGACGCTCGACCTCATCTCGCAGGGCCGGGCCGAGCTCGTGGTCGGGCGCGGGTCGTTCACCGAGGCGTTCCCGCTGTTCGGCCTCGACCTCGCCGACTACGACGTCCTGTTCGAGGAGAAGCTCGACCTCCTGCTCCGCGTCCGCGACGACGCGCACCCGCACTGGTCCGGCCGGCACCGCGCCCCGCTGACCGGTCAGGGCGTGTTCCCGCGGCCGCACCAGGAGGTACTGCCGATCTGGCTCGGCGTCGGCGGGACCCCGTCGTCGTTCGTGCGGGCGGGGGCGCTCGGGCTGCCGCTGATGGTCGCGATCATCGGCGGCGCCCCGAGCCGGTTCCGGCCGCTGGTCGACCTCTACCGCGAGGCCGGGCGGCGGGCCGGACACCCGGCGTCGCAGCTGCAGGTGGGCGTCCACTGCATCGGCTTCGTCGGCGACACCGACCAGCAGGCGGCCGACGCCTTCTACCCGGGCTACGCGAAGATGTTCACCGAGATCGGGGCCGAACGCGGCTTCGCCCCGGTGACGCGCACCGGCTACGACGCGCAGCGCGGCGAGGGCGGCCCGTTCCTCATCGGCAGCGCGGAGACCGTCGCCGCGGGGATCCGCCGGGTCTCCGACGACCTGGGCGGCGTCTCCCGCGTCACGCTGCAGATGACCAACGGCCTGGTGCCGCACGAGGCGATCATGCGCAGCATCGATCTCCTGGGCACCAAGGTCGTCCCGCTCGTGAACGCCGACGAAGGAGAGAACGCATGACCGCGATCGCCGACATCGTGCTGGCCGACCTGCTGGAGGTGTTCGGGGAACGTGACGCCGGGCGCCGCCGGGCCGCCGTCGCCCGCCTGTGCGCCGACGACGTCGAGTTCGCCGACGCCGAGGGGACGCTCACCGGCCACGACGCCCTCGTCGCCAAGGCCCAGCAGATCCTCGACGGGGCGCCGGGCTTCGTGTTCACCCCCGCCGGCGACGTCCGCGTCGTCCAGGACCTCGGGTACCTCGCCTGGGGCTTCGGTCCCGAGGGCGCGCCGCCCGTCGTCACGGGGGCCGACATCGTCCTCGTGCGCGACGGCCTGATCACGAGCATCCACACCCTGCTCGACGGCGGCGCCTGACCGCCCGGTGCGCCCTCCGCGGCGGAGGGCGCACCGGCGTCCCTCGATCGTTCCCGGGACCCCACCCGGACGATCTCGGCACACTCCCGCCATGACACCTCCCGCCACCGACCGGTGCACCGTCCCGTCCGCCGTGGCCGGCCACGGCCGGCCGGTCGGCGGGACCGGTGAGCACCGCCTCCTCCGCCCCCGTCGGCGCCCGGCGACCGGCGACGGTCCGACAGCCGCCCGCGCGGTACTGGACGCCGTGCGGCGGTCGGGGACCGCCGCGCTGGAACCCGGGTTCCTCGCCCGGCTGGCCGCCGTCCGCGACCGCGGCGTCGACGACCCGTGCCTGGCCGCCTTCCTCGACAGCGTCCTGGGCCGCCACGACGACCGCTTCCGCAACCGCACCTACCTCGCCCTGCCGCTGGTCGAGGAGCTGATGGCGGCCACCGGCACGGACGCGGACGAGATGGCGGCCCTGCTGATGGCCGACGTCGTGCGGTTCGAGCTCGCCGCGGCCCGGCTGCCGGCCGGGGCCGGCGCACCCGACCGGCCCGACGCCCGCACCCTGGACACGAGGCTGCGCCACGCGCGGCGGTTCGTCGACCTCTGCCGGGGGGCGGGCGGACCCGGAGCCGACCTGCCCGAGGCGCGCGGGCTCGTCGCGGAGTGGCTCCCGGCGACCGCGCTCCCGGTGACGGCGCTGCACGACGAGTACTTCTTCGTGCGGGTGCTGCAGTGCCACGAACTCGTGTTCACCGCGCTTCTCGCCGACGTCCGCCGCGCCACCGGCTCCCTGCAGGGCGGCGACCCGGCCGCGGCCGCCGCGCACCTGCGCCACGCCGACGCGGTGTTCGGCCGCGCGGCGCTGCTGTTCCGCGTCGTCGCCACGATGCGCCCGTCGACGTTCCACGCGTTCCGGGTGTCCACCGAGGGCGCGAGCGCCATCCAGTCCGACCAGTACAAGCGCTTCGAGGCGGCCTGCCGGCGGCCCGACGCCGCGCGCCTGGCATCGGACGCCTTCACGAACGTGCCGGTGGTGCGGGCCGAGGTGCTGCGCGGCCAGGACGACCTCACCGCCGCCGCGACCGCCGCCCGCACCGCGGATCCGGACGGGCCGGGCTGGGCGCGGTTCGACGCCGCGCTGGGCGCGCTCGAGGAGAGCCACCAGCGCTGGAAGACCACCCACGTCGGGCTCGCGACACGCCTGCTCGGTGACGCCCACGGGTCCGGGTACACCTCGGGCGTGCCCTACCTGCGCGGATGCCTCCGCAACCGGCTCTTCACCCCGGCGTCCTGACCCGGTGGCGCCGGGCGGCGGTGGGCGGGCGGCACCCGCTCCGACCCCCGCGGCTACCGTCGCGGCATGACTGCACGCAGCGGCCGTGTCGGCCGGTACGTCCGGATGGAGGCCCGGCCCGGGCAGGGCGAGGCGCTCGCGACGACCCTGCTCCGCGTGGCCGACGGCCTGCGCGGGACGACCGGCTGCGAGCTCTACCTGATCAACGCCTCGGCCGACGAGCCCGACGTCGTGTGGGTCACCGAGGTGTGGGCCGACGAGGAGGCCTCGGACCGCGCGCTGTCCGGGGAGCTCGGCGAGGTCGGCATCGGCGACGTCCTGGAGCTGCTGGCCGGGCCGCCGGAGCTGGTGGACCTCACCCCGCTCGGCGGCGCCGGCCTGTCAGGCTGACGTCTCCTGGTCCTTCTTCCTCGACGCCTTGAGCGAGCCCGGGTGGGCCTTGGCCGTCGGGTCGCCCTTCGTCTTGACCAGGCTCGCCACCGTGACGACGACCAGCACCACGAGGATCACGGTGAGGCTCACCGGCGTCGAGATCTCGGGGACGGCCGGGTTGATGTCGACGTGGGCCCAGTGCAGGATCAGCTTCACGCCGATGAACGCGAGGATGAGCGCGAGGCCCGTCGACAGGTACACCAGCCGGTCGAGCAGGCCCTTCACCAGGAAGAACAGCGCCCGCAGGCCGAGCAGCGCGAACGCGTTGGCCACGAAGACGATGTAGGGCTCCTCGGTCACGCCGAAGACGGCGGGGATCGAGTCGAGCGCGAACAGCAGGTCGATGCTGCCGATCGCGATGAGCACGATGAACAGCGGCGTGACCATCCGCCGGCCGTCGACGCGCGTGACGAGCCTGCCCCCGACGTACTCCTCGGTGACGGGCAGCAGCCGCCGCGCGGCCTTGACGACGCCGTTGTCCTCGATGTCGGGGTCCTCGTCGCGGTGCCGGAACAGCTGCACCGCCGTGAAGATCAGCAGCAGCCCGAACAGCAGGAACATGAACGAGAACAGCGACAGCAGCGTCGCCCCGAGCGCGATGAAGATCGCGCGCATGATCAGCGCGAGCACGATGCCGAAGGTCAGCACCTTGTGCTGGTGCTCCTCGGGCACCGCGAACGTCGTCATGATGATGACGAAGACGAAGAGGTTGTCGACCGACAGGCTCTTCTCGACGATGTAGCCCGCGAAGTACTGCGTGCCGAAGTCGCCGCCGTAGGCGGACAGGAACCAGATCCCGAACCCCACCGCGACGAGGATGTAGAACACCGACCAGGCGGTGGCCTCCGCGAAGCCCACCTTGTGCGGCCGGACGGCGGCCAGGACCAGGTCGAGAGCGAGCAGCCCGACGATCAGCCCGATCGTCACGCCCCACGTCAGCCCGGAGATCTCCAGCACGACATCCTCCTTGACGAACCCTTTACCTACGGAGGAATCTACCGGGCCCCGGCGAACACGCCATCCGGGAAGCAGCCGGCGGCGAGCAGGGCCCGGACCAGCACCCCGCCCAGGTCACCGAGCCGTGCGGCGCCCTCGTCGCCCAGGTGCAGCCACGGGCCGGCGCCGAGACGGGTGGTGTCGTCCTCGACGTCCTTGCGCAGCGCCGCGCCGGCGTCGGTGAGCGCGCCGTCGGCGCCCAGCACGCCGCGCTCGACGAGGCCGGCCACCGCGGCGTCCCACTGCTCGGTGGACCACCCGCGGCTCCTCCGGGCGAACTCCGGCACGAACCCGCGGCCGGACGCGGTGTGGCAGATCAGCGCCTCCAGGCCGGACAGCCCGGCGCCGAGCAGCATCGCGACGTGCCCGTCGCCGCGGTGCTCGCGCAGGACGCTCATCCCGTGCCAGAGCACGAGGTGCGGCTCGTCCGGCCAGGCGACGTCGAGGTGCCCGGCGGCGAGCGGGCGGCCCTCGACGGAGCACGCCTGCGCCGCGCGCCGCGCCAGGCCGGCGGCCTCGGCCACCTCCGGCGACGCGACGACGGTGTCGCCGAGCATCCGCCGCAGCGCCGCGTCGACGGCGGCGAACCGGGCCTGCACCAGGGCCTCCGGGCTCGCGAGCGCCCACGCGGCGGGGATGCTGCGCGCGACCAGCGTCGGGCTGAAGTTGAAGAAGGTGGCGGTGACGACGCCCGCGCCGACCGCTCCCATCGGGGCCGCGCGCCCGGCGAAGTAGCTCATCCGCCCGGGCTCCAGGCCCGCGGCCGTCAGCGACTCCTCCGTCTCGGGCGCGAAGTAGGTCATCGAGTGCAGGGCCTCGAGGGAGCGGGCGAGGCGGCCGGTGTCGCGGATGTCCACGAGCGGACGGTACCCGCAAGATCGTCATGAGTGATCGGCGTCCGGACCGGGTAGTCGGGCTGGACCGTTCCGACTCCCCAGGAGGTACCAGATGGCACTCAGCGACGACGACATCACGACCAGCGGAGACTCCGGCACGGAGGGCCCCGCCGACAGCGGCGCGGGCGGCGGCACGCCCGGCGTCTCCGACGGCGGCGCGGACGGCGGTGCCGACTCGGGCGCCGAGGGCCCGGCCGATTCCGGCGCGGGCCAGGGCACGCCCGGCCAGTCCGACGGCGGCGCGGACGGCGGCGCCGACAGCGGTGCCGAGGGCCCGGCCGACAGCGGAGCGGGCCAGGGCACGCCCGGCCAGTCCGACGGCGGCGCGGACGGCGGCGCCGACTCCGGTGCCGAGGGCCCGGCCGACTCCGGCGCGGGCGGCGGCACCCCCGGCGTCTCCGACGGCGGCGCCGACGGTGGTGCCGACAGCGGTGCGTGAGCCTGCCCTCGAGGCCGGGCGGTCCACCTCGGACCGCCCGGCCTCGGCCGTGCGCCGGGCCACCGGCATGGACCTCGGCGCCTTCGCCGACGCCCACTGGGGCCGCGGGCCGCTCCTGGTCCGGGGCGCGGACGCCGAGTCCTTCCGCGACCTGCTCGACCTCGACGGCGTCGACGAGCTGCTCTCCTCCCGCGGCCTGCGCACGCCGTTCCTGCGCCTGGCGCGCAACGGCGCGGTCGTCGGCTCGTCCTCGTTCACCGGGCCGGCCGGCGTCGGCGCGGAGATCGCCGACCAGGTGCACGACGACCGCGTCGCCGCCCTGTTCGCCGACGGCACGACCGTCGTCCTCCAGGCGCTGCACCGCCTGTGGCCCCCCGTCATCGACTTCGCGACGCGCCTCGGCGCCGAGCTCGGCCACCCCGTCCAGGCCAACGCCTACGTCACGCCGGCGTCCTCGCGCGGCTTCTCCGCGCACTACGACGTGCACGACGTGTTCGTGCTCCAGCTCGCCGGGACCAAGCACTGGACGGTGCACGCCCCCGTGCACGCCGACCCGCTGCGCGACCAGCCGTGGAACGACCACGCTGGCGCCGTCGCCGCGCGCGCCCGCGACGACGAGCCGGTCATCGACACCGTCCTCGAGCCCGGCGACGCGCTGTACCTGCCGCGCGGGTGGCTGCACGCGGCCACGGCGCAGGGCGAGGTGTCGGCGCACCTGACCGTCGGCGTGCACGTCCTCACGCGGTACGTGCTGGTCGAGGCGCTCACCGCGCTCGTGGCCGGCGACCCGGCGCTGCGCGCGTCCCTGCCGCCCGGGCTCGACGTGGCCGACCCGGACGCGCTCGCCCCGCACGTCGACGCCGTGCGCGACGCGCTGGCGGCCGCGCTGGGCCGGGTGCCCGCGGCCGACGTCGCCCGGCGGGTGCGCTCGCGCGCCTGGACCGGCAACCGCCCCGAGCCCGTGCGGCCCGTCGCCGGTGCCGCGTTCGCCGACGGCCTCGCGCCCGGTGACGCCGTCCGCCTGCGGACCGGGCTCGGGCACCGCATCGTCGAGCGCGGTGACCGGGTCGTGCTGGAGCTCGCCGACCGGGAGGTCGCCCTGCCGGGCGGCACCGCCGCGGCGGTGCGCGCGGTGCTCGACGGGACCACCCGTTCTGTGGGTAGCCTGCCGGACATGGACGACGCCGACCAGGTCGTGCTCGTGCGCCGGCTGCTGCGGGAGGGCGTGCTGGTGCCGGCCGCTCCGGCATGACCCCCCGCACGACGGCATGACCGCCGCTCCCCGCTGCTCCGACCTGGCCGTCGACGACACCCGCGCGGGCACCGCTCCGCCCGGCGACCACTGGTTCCTCGTCGAGCACCCCGGGCCGTGGGGCCGGGTCGCGTTCGCGCAGTCCGGCTTCGGGCCGGCCGCGGTCTCGGCGATGGACGGGTGGGCGCGCGAGGTCGGCGGACGGGTGCTGCTGGTCCGGCGTCCGGGACGCCGGTCCGGTGGCCCCCGCTGCTGGTTCCGGGTGGACTCCCGGCCCGGTCGCGAGGAGGTCCGGACGGGCACGTGGACCGACGAGGACGGCCTGGTCGACGCCCTGCGCGCCCCCGGCACCGTCCACACCGGACCGCTGTTCCTCACCTGCGCGCACGGGCGCCACGACACCTGCTGCGCAGTCCGCGGACGTCCGCTCGCCGCCGCGCTGGCCGCCGCCCGGCCCGCCGAGGCGTGGGAGTGCTCGCACGTCGGCGGCTGCCGCTTCGCCCCCTCGCTGGTGACGCTGCCGCACGGGTTCGCGTTCGGCGGGATGTCGCCTCAGGAGGGGGTGGCGATCGCCGCCGCCTACGCCGACGGCCTCGTGGACGCGGAGTTCCTGCGCGGCCGCTCGGTCCACCCGCCCGCGGTGCAGGCGGCGCAGCACCACGCCCGCCTGGCCACGGGGGTGCGGGAGGTCGACGCGCTGGCGCTGCGGTCGGTCACCGCACTGTCCTCGGGGACGTGGCGGGTGGTGCTCGGTGATCCCGATGTCGTGGTGGAGGTGCGGGAGAGGCGGGTGGAGGCGGGCCGCCCGCTCACCTGCGCCGCCACTGCTCCGGGGTGGATGCGGGAGTTCGACCTGGTGTCGCTGATCCCGACCCCGTGATCGTCGGTACCGCGACCTGGCGGCCCTCCCGACGACCGTGACGTCACGGTCTCGGTGATCACGGAACCGCCGCGGTGGTGGATCCGTCAGTAGCGCCATGCCGATCCCCCTGCTGTCCCCGTTCCGCGGGTCGCGCGCCATCGCCGCGGGCCTCGTCACACCGCGGATCCTGCGCGGCCCCCGCTACCGGCGCCTCTTCCCGGACGTCTACGTCGGATCGCGGGTGCTGCTCACGCTGTCGGTGCTGGCGCGGGCCGCGTTCGTGCTCGTCGACGGGCGCGGCGTCGTCGCCGGCTACGCGGCGGCGGAACTGCTCGGGGCGTCCTGCGCCCGCCCAAGTGCGCCGGCGGAGGTGCTGATGCTCGACGGGCGGCCGCGACGACCGGTGCCCGGGCTCGTCGTCCACCGCGACGTGCTCGCTCCCGGCGAGACCGTCCGGCGC
This sequence comes from Pseudonocardia oceani, assembly GCF_019263585.2. Classification (GTDB taxonomy): domain Bacteria; phylum Actinomycetota; class Actinomycetes; order Mycobacteriales; family Pseudonocardiaceae; genus Pseudonocardia; species Pseudonocardia oceani. The sequence goes on along the minus strand of NZ_JADQDF010000001.1, from coordinate 4,301,740 downwards.
GGCGGCGTCCTGATGACCGACGCCGTCCGCACGGCCTTCGACCTGATCCGCTGGGCGCCCGACCTCGTCGAGAAGGTCACCGCGTTCGACGCGCCGGCGTTCCACTGCGGCGTGACGATTGAGGGCGTGCGGGCGCTGGCCGGGCGCCACCTCGGGGCGCACCACACGCGCGGGCTCGACCGGGTGCTCGATCTGGTGGACGGGCGGGCGGAGTCGCCGATGGAGTCGCGGATCCGGGTGGCGCTGGTGCTCGGCGGGCTGCCGGCACCGGTGGTGCAGCACGCGGTGGAGGTCGACGGCCGCCGCTACCGGCTCGACCTCGCCTACCCGGACCTGCTGCTCGCCATCGAGTACGACGGGCGCGAGCACCGCGGGCAGCGGCGCGCCCACGCCGACCTGCGCCGCGAGGCCGACCTGGCCCGCCAGGGCTGGCGGATCCTGCGCTTCGACGCCCTCACGGTCCTGCAGCACCCGGGGTTCGTGGTGGCGGAGGTGCGGGTCGAGCTCGCCCGCCGGGCCGCCCGCACCGTCTCGCCTTGATCGCCGAGACCGCGCCACCACGGCCCCCGCAAGGACCGCGACGTCACCTTCCCGGCGATCACCACGCCGGATCCCCCAGGACCGCACCACCACGGCCGTGCGGCTGCGGACGGAGGGTTCAGGCCAGCTCCGCCCGCACCGCCGCCACCGCCGCGGCGTCCATCAGGTCGTGCTCCGCGGCGTGCTCGGCGATCTGGACGCTGTCGTCCACCGCCCGCATCGGCACCCCCAGAGCGGTGATCTCGGCGGCCAGCGCATCGATCTCGTCGTTGCGCCCCAGGTCGAGACCGGTGACGCGGCGGATGTAGATCGCGGCCACGCGGGAGGGGTGATCGCGGGCGATGTCGGCGTAGATCTCCGGGTCCTCTTGGCCGCTGTCGCCGATCAGCACCAGCCGGAGCTGGGGGTGCTCGTCGAGCAGGCGCCGGACCAGGGCGGGCTTGTGGGCCTGGGCGCCGATCCGGAACAGGCCCGTGTGCGAGGGGCCCCAGTCGGTGAGCAGCAGCGGGCCGAGCGGGAAGCCCCGCATCGACACGAACTGCAGCAGCATCTCGTGCAGGTTCCACGGGCTCGTCGACACGTAGAACACGGGCCGCTCGGGCTTGCCCGGCTTCGTCACCAGCGCGCGGTACAGGACGGCGGCGCCGGGGAGCGGAGTGCGCTCCTCGACGTCGGTGAGCAGGGTGGCCTTGAGGAAGTCGAGGCCGCGGGTGAGGCCGGTGTGCAGGATGGTGTCGTCGACGTCGCTGATGACGCCCACGTCGACGGCCGGGTCGACCAGCAGCACGCGCGCGGTGGCGTGCGCACCGCCCGGTCCGCTCAGCTCGAGCTCCAGCCAACCGGGCTCCACGCCGGAGAGCTGCAGCTCGTGGTCGATGTAGCCGTCGCGGTTGGTCTGCACGACCACGTCGCCGCCGGGCGCGTGGATCGTCACCGACGCCCGCGGCACCTCGACGGTGAGGAACCGCGCGAGGCTGACCCGCAGGGTCGCGCGGCGCGACCGCGGCGAGGACGGGGTGTCGCCGATGCGCACCGCGGGCGCCGACGGCTCGACGGCCGCGCGCCGCCCCAGCACCAGCCGCGCGCCGACCCGCGCGCGCTCCGTGGTGCCGTGCCCGATGAACGGGATGATCAGCGGGTACCGATGACCCCCGAGGCGGGCGCCGGCGGCGATCCCGGTCTCGACGACGTCCTCCAACCGGAGGAGGGCGTACGTGAGCTGTCTGCGCCAACTGCGTGCCGTCACGGGAGTAGGGCTACCGCACCGGGGACCGCGGCGCTACACCGGGGCACCGTGAACACCTCCGCGCACCCGCCGGGTCCGGGTCCCGCCTCGGCCGCCGCCAGCTCGCGCAGCACCGGTCCCACCTGCTCCGGACCGCCGAACTGGAACCCCAGCTGGGTCGTGTAGCAGCGCGCCGCGGCGATCTTGGCGTCCAGGTGCCGGGCGACGTCGACGGCGCGCGGTTCCCCCGGCGGCGACCACGGCCGCGCGTCCGGGCGCCGCAGCACGTACGGCGCGTCGCGCCACCACGCGGCGCCGGGCGCGAGCCGCGCCACCACGTCGACGACGACCCGGTGGTCGGCGTGGTCGCCGATCCCCTGCGGCGCGAGCACCAGATCGGCGGCGTCGAGGTGCGGGGCGAGGGCGGCGGCGAGCGGGCCGCGCACCCCGTCGTCGTCGTGGACTCCCGCGAACAGGTCCGGGGCGCTGGTGTAGCCCCGGTGCGGCGCCTCGGGCAGCGGCAGGTGCACCGGGGCCGCGCCGAGCACCGCGCAGGCGGCGGCGTCCTCGTCCCGGCGCAGGGCGAGGTAGTCGACCGACGCGTCGAGCCCCTTGTCCAGCTGCGTCGACAGTGCGAACGGCGGCGGGTCCGGCACGCTCGCGGTGAAGCAGGTGACGACCACGACCTCCCACCCCGCGGCGGCGAGCGCGGCGAGGGTCGCGCCCGCGGAGAACACGGCGTCGTCGAGGTGGGGCGACACCGCGACGGCCCTCACAGCCCAGCCTTCACAGCAGGTGCGGCGCGGTGCGGAACCGGCACTCCGGGTCGACGGGCGGGTCGGGGATCTCCGGGATCTCCGCGCGCTCGGCCAGGACGGCGTCGTAGACGTCGGTGATCCGCCCCGCGACCACCGGCCACGACCACAGCCGGTGCACGTCGGAGTGCGCCCGCGCGACCAACCGCCGCCGCAGCGCGTCGTCGTCGAGCACGCGGCGGATGCCGGCGGCGAGCGCGGGCGGGTCGGCGGGCGGGACGAGGACCCCGTTGTCGTCGTCGTTCCCGCCCGCCCGGACGCAGTCGCGCACCCCCACCACGTCGGTCGACACCACCGGCAGCCCCGACGCCATCGCCTCCAGGATCGTGTTCGAGAACCCCTCCGCGTAGGTGGGGCTGACGAAGACCTCACCGCGCCGGTAGACCTCGTGCGCCCGCTCGTAGGGCACGGCGCCGAGCAGGTCGACGTCGGCGCGCAGGCCGAGCTCGTCGACGGTCCGGGCCACGAGGTCCGTGTCGGGCCCGATGCCGGAGACGAGCAGCCGCACGGCCACGTCGTCGTCGCGCAGCAGGCGCACGGCCTGGAGCAGGTCGAGCACGCCCTTCCGGGCGTCGACGCGACCGTGGTAGAGCAGCACGGCGGGGTCACCCACCGGCGCGACCGGCTCCCCGTCGACGGGCGTGAACCGCTCCGCGTCGGTGGCGCCGGGCACGAGCGTGAACCGCCCGGCGTCGATGCCGTGGCGCTGCGCGACCTCCGCGGCGAACGACGGCGAGCCGATCAGCAGCGCGGGAGCGTGCGCGAAGACCCCACGGACGAGATCGCGGTGCGTGGCGCAGCAGGTGCCGACCCAGTGCCCGTCGCCGCCCTGCACCGACACCACCGCGGGCAGCCCGGCCTCCCGCGCGGCGCGCAGCACGGCGAGGCCGTTGGGGTAGGCGTACTGGGCGTGCAGGACGTCGAAGGGCTCCTTCTCGTGCAGGTCGAGGACGGTGCGGGTCATCGTGTCGACGTCGCCCTCGAAGTCGGCCCGCTCCCCGCGCCCGACGGCCTGCTCCCCCAGCGCCTCCAGCGCCACGACCTGCACGCCGTCGGGCACCCGGTCGGCGGGCGGTGGACCCCCGCCGTAGACGGCGCGACCGGCCTCGTCGCCGCGGTACTGCGACACCATCGTCACCTCGTGCCCGACCCGTACGAGGTGGCGCAGCAGGTTCTCCGCGTAGGCGCTCATGCCCGAGACCGCGGGCCAGTAGCGGCGGGACACGAAGCCCACCCTCAATCGACGCCGGCTCATGCCGCCACCCGGCTCTCCGCCTCGCGCAGCGCGGCGAGCGCAGCGGGCACGAGGACGTCGGCGCGGTGGGAGTCGCGGGACAGCTCCAGAGACACCAGCCGCCGGTAGCCGACGTCGGCGAGCGCGCCCAGCACGGCGGGCAGGTCCATGTCGCCCTCGCCGGGCGCGCGGTGCTCGTGGCGCCCGCGGGGCATGTCCTCGACGGCGCACGCCCCGAGGTGCCCGGCGAAGGTGCGCACGGCGTCGGCGGGCTCGTGGGCGCCCGAGACGATGCAGTGGCCGGTGTCGAGCGCGAGTGCGAGGTCCGGGACGGCCTCGTGCAGGCGCGCCCAGTCGTCGCAGTCGTCGACGAGCATCCCGGGCTCGGGCTCGAACGCGCAGGTCACACCGGCACCGCGGGCGTGCTCGACGACCTCGCCGACGCCCTCCACCAGCCACTCCCACACCTGCGCGCGGTCGATCTCCGGCGCCGGGACGCCCGCCCAGAACGAGACGGCCTCGCTGCCCAGCTCGGCGGCGACGTCCACGCAGGTGCGCAGGAACGCGACCCGGACGGCGCGCCCGTGCGGGTCGTCGGTGACGAGCGTGGGCTGGTGCTTGTGACGCGGGTCGAGCAGGAACCGCGCCCCGGTCTCCACGACGCTGCCGAGGCCGAGCGACTCCAGCTGCTGCCGCAGCGCGCGCGTGCGGGCGGGCAGCGCGGGGGCGAACGGGTCGTGGTGGTGCACGTCGAGGGTGAGCGCGACGCCGTCGTATCCGGAGTCGGCGAGCAGCGTGAGCGCGTCGTCGAGTCGGTGGCTGGTCAGGCCGTTGGTGTTGTAGGCGTACCGGAGGGTCATGCGGTGCTCCTCGCCAGTGCGTGCCGGGTGGGTTCGCGGTAGAGGGGGTAGAGCGGGCCGACGACCGCGGCGACGGCATCGAGGTCGAGCCACGCGTCGTCGCCGAGGCGCTCGCGGCCCTGCGCGGTGAGCACGACGGGCGCGGCGCCGGGGTGAGGTGGCGACCCGAGGCCGGCGAGGTCCCCGGCCCGGTCGCTGCGGGCGCGCAGCTTCTGCACCCCGCGCGCCCCGATCCGGCCGTAGGACATGGTCTCGACCTCCAGCCCCGGGACGACGACCTTCGCGCTCACCGCCCCGTCGCCGCGCGCGAGCACCACGAGGACGTCGAGGTCGGACAGGCGCTGCAGGAGATCGTCGAGCAGCGCCGCCGGGTCGTCGAGGGAGCCCGGAGGGACCGTCGGGAGGTCGGTGAACGGGACGGTCCGGTGCACGCCGAGCACCGTCGGCGCGAGCAGGTCCTGCAGCTCGGCGGCGCTGCGCCGCGACCAGTCCCGCATCGCCGCCAGTGCCCGCGGCTCCTGCTCCGGTACCGGGGACGCCAGCTCGCGCTCCCAGTAGGCGGACGGGGCGAGCGGGCGGACCCGGTCGAGCGGGCCGTGCGCGAACACCTTGCGCGAGCGGGCCGCCGCGTACTCCAGCAGCGCCTTGCGCAGCGCGGCCTCCCGGTCCGGGTGGCACGCCTCCCCGCACGCGGTGACGGCCAGCGGCTCGGCGTCCGGGTCGGCGTCGACGCCGACGACGTGCACGTCGGCCAGCCCGAACTGCGTCGACGCGAGCTTGGCCAGGACCGTGATCCCGGCGTCGCGCAGCTGCCCGAGCACGCGGCGCGTGACGGGGTCGGTGACGCCGTCGAGGTCGAGGACGGTGCCCTCGTCGAGCGCGCGGAACGCGGTGCCGTTGCCGTCGCGCTGCAGCAGTTCCAGCAGGCCGTGGGCCACGGCGCGCTCGGCGGTGTCGCCGGCGCCCGAGCCGTTGGTGATCACCGTGATCAGCCGCTCGGCCGGGTCCTGGCCCGCGACGTCGGGCGCCCAGGACGCGCAGAACTCCGCCGGAAGCCGGACGGCCTCACCGGTGCGCCAGCGCGTCGCGGGGAGCCAGGTGCGGGGGCGGTCGTCGTCGACGACGGTGCCGGCGGGCAGCACCAGCTCCCGGGGGTCGACGACGCCGCGCCCGCCGAGCTCGCGGCGCAGCTCCGCGTACGACGCCCGGCGCGGGGTGAGCGCGCGCAGGTGCCGGTGCAGCAGCGCGGCCTCGACCAGCTCGCCGTAGGCGCCGGTGCGGGCCTGCTCGACGGTGTCGCCGTAGCCGAAGGAGCCGAACCGCGGGGGCCCGGTGACGTCCGCGGCCACCACCGGCACCCCGACGCGGTCGGCGCCGGAGATCGGGAAGTCGCCGGCGTCGTCGTCGCCCAGTGCGGCGCGCAGGAGGTCGGCGGTGCCGACGGCCGCGGCACTCACGTCAGCTCCTCGAGCGGCACCGGCCCCGCCAGCGGCTGCCGCCCGAGGTGGTGGTCGAACAGCGCGAGCACCTGCTTCTGCGTCACGGGCGCGGCGAACTCGAACGGCGTGGCGACGGCCTCGAAGTCCAGGCGCTCCACCAGCGCGCGGGCCTCGCGGATCTCGTCGTGGGAGAGCGGGATCTGGGCGTGGTAGGCCTTGTGGCAGCTGAGCCCGACCGGCCGGTCGCCGTCGAGGTCGACCTTGAGCAGGTCGCCGACGAACAGGATCCCGCGGCGCTCGTCGTGCAGGACGGCGTGGCCGGGGAAGTGGCCGCCGGACCGGTGCATCACCAGTCCCGGCGCCAGCTCGTGGCGCGCGTCGGTGGGCCAGGTGACGACGAAGGCCTTGGTCCAGGCGAGGTCGCGGACGTCGATCGCGAGGACGGGCGGGGCCAGCTCGTCCTGCAGCTGCCACAGCGCGCCGTAGCCGTGGACGTGGCTCGCGCCCAGCGCGACCAGCCCGCCCCGCCGCCGCAGCTCGGCCAGCGCCTCGGGCGGGTAGAAGCCGGCGCCCTCCCAGCCGACGGGCCCGGCGTCGGTCTCCAGCACCCAGCCGGTGGTGCCGAGCCCGATCTGCGGCTCGCACCAGAACCCGGTGACCCCCGGCGCGACCTCGGCCCAGCGCGCGGTGCGGTCGGCGAGGTCGTCGGGCGTCGTCCAGGCCCAGCCGTCCTCGGGCAGGGCGTTGCGGACGTCGGTGCACACCGGGCAGGACGGTGGTTCGGCGAACCAGCGCTGCCAGTGACCGCAGTTGTCGCACGAGTAGGGGCGGAGGGGCATGTCAGGTCCTCTCGAGCGCGGTGAGCAGCAGGGTGTGCAGGGCGAGGTCGCGGTGCAGCGGGTAGGGCCAGTCCGCCGTGCCCGCGACCGCGGCCGAGAACGCGGCGAGCTGCGCTGTGAAGGGACTGGTGGTGGTGTCGAACGGGACGTCGACGGCCTCGCCCGTGGTGGCGTCGATCCGGGTGAGGGTGCCGCCGGGGGTCTGGCCGAGGGTGTCGACGGCGACGAGCTGCGCGCGCGTCCCGACCACCTCCAGGCGGCGTCGCGGGAGGGCGTCGGGCGTGGCGAAGGAGACGTGCGCGGAGTACAGGACGCCGCCCGCGGTGTGCCCGGCGAGGACGCCGCCGTCGTCGACGGGGTAGTCGTGGACGCGCGTGCGGGTGAGGACGGAGAGCGCGACGAGGTCGTCGCCGCCGAGCAGGGTGCCGACGAGGTCGACGCCGTGCGGGGCGAGGTCGATGACCGCGCCGCCGCCCGGGTCGACGCGCCAGTTGTGCTGCGGCGCGCCGTCGGGCGACCAGTCCGGTGGCAGCCAGCAGCCGTAGACGATCCGCACCGCGGTGACCGTGCCCAGCTCCCCGGCCGCCACGATCTCCGCGATCCGGCGGTGGGCGGGGTGGAAGCGCTGGTCGAAAGCGGTGCCGGCCAGTGCGGGGGCGGCGTCGACCAGCTCCTGCGCCCCGGCGACGTCGGGGGCGAGGGGCTTCTCGCAGAGCAGCGCGAGGCCGGAGGAGGCGACGGCGGCCACCACGGCGGGGTGGGTGTGGGTGGGGGTGGCGAGGTAGAGGGCGTGGAGGTCGGGGAGCTGGAGGAGGGAGTCGAGGGCTTCCGGAGTTGCAGGAAAGCCACGTTCCCGCAACGTGGTGGCAGGAACGTGGCTTTCCTGACCCTCGGGGAGGGCCCCGCCGTACGCCGCCACCGCCGCCCGCGCCGCCACGGGGTCCCGGTCGTGCACCCCCACCACCCGCGCGCCCGCCACCGCCCGTAGCCCGGGCAGCACGTGGTCGCGCGCCACCCAGCCGCAGCCCACGACGCCCCAGTTCACGGTTCCGTCCACGGCCCCGACCACCCTCACCACCGGTCCGGCAGGTCGAGCAGCAGCCGGCGCCGCACGGCGTCGGCGACGGGCAGGGGCGTCCAGCGCTCCGGGAAGTACCGCTCCGCCCGCGGGCCGTACTCCTCCGCCCACCGCACGTGCGGCCAGATCCGGCCGCGCGGGCCGCCGGGGTCGCCGTAGAGGGGGTTGGGGCGCAGGGACGCGCCGGGCGCGGGCCGCAGCAGCGTGCGGTCGGGCGGGACCGCCGCGTCGTCGTCGGCCAGCCCCACGGCCTCGGTGCCCATCAGCTCGGCGGGCGTCGCGGGCAGCGGGATGCGGTCCTCGACGGCCGCGGCCGTCAGCTCCTCCTCCGCGTAGGTCGCCGAGCCGGGCAGCAGCGCCGTCCACGCGGGCGCGTCGAGCGGCAGGCCCGAGCGCCCGGCCGGGTGCTCGGCGTTGTGGCAGTGCCCGAGCAGCACCGCTCCCCCGTCGCCCGCCGCCGCCCGCGCCCGCTCGACCACCCGCTCCTTGTCGGGCAGGAAGTACAGCGCGTCGTGGCAGGCGACGTGCCGCGGCCGCTCGGGCGGGGGCAGCGGCCAGGGCGCGGTGAGGTCGGCGCACACGAGCGACGCCGCCCCGGCCGGCAGCACGAACCGGTGCGCCAGCCACAGCTTCGCGAACACCACGTCGACGCCGACGAGGTCGCGGTGCCCGTGCGAGGCGAGGTGGCGCAGCAGGTGCCCGGCCCCGCAGGCGAGGTCGACGACCGGACGCCCGGCGGGCGGGTGCGCGGCGGTGAGCGCGAGAGCGGCGAGCCAGCTCGGGTCCGACCACCGGTGCAGGAAGTAGACGCCGACGCGGCCGAGTCCGAGAAGCGTCACGGCGTCGCGCAGCGTCCGCGAGTGCAGCGCCGCCCGGAGCCGCTCCGGGGGCGGTGGCGGCTCGTCCCACCAGTCGTCGGCGTCGGCGAGCAGGGCCACCGCCGCGCCGTCGGGGTCGCCGTCGTCGAGCGCGGCGACGGCCCGCTCCCGCACCTCGTCACGCCCGGCCCGCAGCCACGCGATCCCCGAGACGACCGGCCAGCGCCGCTCCCCGTCGGTGAGGGTCGCCCGCGAGTCGGCGCGCAGCGGGGTGCCGTCGGCGGCCACCCAGGCGGATGCGGTCACGACCCGGCCACCGCGAGACCGGCCGCCGCGAGGACGGCGTCGTGGTAGCCGGTGACGGGCCCGGCGTGCACGAGGTCGAGGTCGTCGAGCGCCTGCGCGGGGGTGAACGCGGCCGCGCGGGCGTGGTGGTGGACCTGCAGCACGCGGTCGAGGACGTCGGCCGCGTGGAAGGCCCGCCCGACCGGGGTGTCGGCGTCGGCCCGCAGCGCGAGCAGGTCGCGCACGCGCCCGGCCAGCGGGTCGGGCAGCGTCGCGAGCTCGCGTTCGGTGAGCCGCTCCACGAGCGGGTCGAGCTCCGCCCCCAGCAGCGTCTCCCCCGCGAACCCGGCGTCGGGCAGCGCCGCGTTGTGCAGGTGGTGGGCGAGCCCGAGCAGGAACACCGCGCCCGGGTCGGCGCCGAGGTCGTCGGCCAGCAGCGCCCCGAGGACGGCGACGGCCCAGCAGTGCTCCGCGTGGTCCTCCGGCGGCTCGACGACGAGCCGCGGCCGCCCCGGTGCGGTCGCCCCCGCCCGCGGCTGGCGGCGCAGGGCGTCGACGAACGGGGGCGGCGCCACGGGCTCCACCGCCACCGGCGGGGCGACCCGGACCCGGGCCACCGTCGCGGGGTGCAGCGGACCGGCCACCTCGTCGATCGCCCGCCGCAGCACCGCAGCGGGGTCGGCGACCCCCGTGGCCGCCAGGACGTCGGCGTCGATCCCGGCCAGCCGGGCGCCGGCCAGCGCCGCCGCGCACTCCGCGTCCGCGACGGCGCCCTCGTCGGCGCCGCCGAGGACCGCCGCCCAGGCCCGCGCGAACGACCGGTCCGCCACCGAGCCCTCCGCGTGCGCGACCCGCACCCGCTTGAGGTCGGTGACCTCCCGGAACAGCGGTGTCACCGCCGCCAGCCGCGCGGCGGGCACCTCCGTCACGCCCTGTCCAGCCAGTCCAGCAGCACCTGCTCCTGCAGGTGCAGCGCGTGCTCGGGCACGCGGCCGTCGGACGTCATCGGCTGCTTGAAGAAGTACCCCAGCTGCTCCTGCGCGCCGCCCTCGCCGCGCCGCGCGGCCTCGGCGACCAGGCGCACTAGCTCCAGCACCAGCGGCGCCGCGAGGATCGAGTCCCGGCACAGGAAGTCGATCTTCATCTGCATCCGCTGGCCCATGAAGCCGACGAGGTCGATGTTGTCCCAGGCCTCCTTGGCGTCGCCGCGCGGGCGGTAGTAGTCGATCCGCACCACGTGGTCGCCGACGTCGTAGCCCAGGATCGAGTCGAGCACCGACCCCTTCGTGTCCAGCTTGCTCGCCAACGACGACGGGTCGTCGAGGATCTGGCCGTCGCGGTTGCCCAGGATGTTGGTCGAGTACCAGCCCTCGACGGTGAGCGCGCGCGAGCGGAACGCCGGCGCCAGCACCGTCTTCACCATCGTCTGCCCGGTCTTGCCGTCCTTGCCCGCCACCGGCACGTTCTCGCGCGCGGCCAGCTCCAGCAGGGCGGGCACGTCCGGGCCGAGGCTCGGGGTGAAGTTGACGAACGGGCAGCCCTCGGTGATCGCGGCGTAGGCGTAGACCATCCCGGGCGTGATCACCGGGTCGTCGAGGTCGAGGCCCTTCTCGAACGTGTCGAGGTCGCCCAGGATGGCCGACGTGCGGTCCGGCCACGACTCGGTCGAGGCCAGGTTGACGACGACGACGGTGTCGAGCGACCGCTCCTCGCGGAAGCGGCGCAGGTCGTCGCGCAGGTGGGCGACGCGCTCGCGCAGCGGCCCGACGGGCACGACGTTCGCGCCGACGGCGTTGCGGCAGTAGGCCGGGTCGGCCACCGCGGGCCACGGCGTGATCGACGCGAGGGGCTCGGCGACGGCGTCGAGCTGCGCCGGCTCGATGACGCGGTGCACCGCGGCGGCCTTCGCGAGGTCGCCGCCGTCGAGATCCCACCCGCCGAACACCAGCGACTCGTAGGGCGCGAGCTCGGTGCGATGCGCCAGCGGGAGGCCGTCGGTACCGATCGTGCCGAGCCGGAGCTGCTCGATGCCGGCGACGGCGGTCGTCGCGACCGCCCCGCCCAGCCCGATGATCGCGACCCCGGTCCGGGGGCCGGTTACCTCTGCCATGGCTGTCCCTCTCGTCGACCTCTCGCGTCACTGCGAAGGGACTGGTACCCGCCCACGACCAGCGGAATCGTCACTCCGGTGCACGGTCGACGCGCGAGTGGCGGAAGGAGTACCTACTGTCGTAGAGGGGTGGAGTGCGGCGCGGCGTCCCGGTGCCGAGCCGTGTTCCGGCGATCCCGGAAGACGGTCCGCGAACCCGGTTCGGGCCGCCGCACCGCCCGGGCCCGGTGTGATCTGTCTCCTACCGGGCCACGCCGTAGGCTCGTCGCAGTGCGCACCGTCCTGCTGGACCTCGACGGCACCCTCGTCGACTCCGCCGCCCTCATCACCACGCACCTGTCCGCCGCACTGGCCACGATCGGGGTGACCCGCACGCCGGCCGAGCTGCTCCCGCTCGTCGGCCCGCCGTTCGAGACGGCGCTGCCCGCGCTCGGCCTCACCGCCGAGCAGACCGCCGCCGCGATCACGGTCTACCGCTCCACCTACGACGCCGTCGCGGCCACCCGGACGCCGCTCTACCCGGGCACCGTCGGCCTGCTGGAGCGCCTGGGCGGGCTGCGCCTGGCCATCGCCACGTCGAAGCCCGAGCACGTCGCCCGCCGGATCGTCGACGGCGTCGGCATCGCGGGGTTCTTCGCCCTCGTCGGCGGCGCCGACCAGCCGAACGGACGCCTGGGCAAGGCCGCCGTCATCGCCTCGGTGCTCGAGCGGCTCGGCCTCGACCCGTCCCGCGAACCGGTCGTCATGGTCGGCGACCGCCACCACGACGTCGACGGCGCCGCCGCCTTCGGCATCCCGACGATCGGGGTGTCGTGGGGCTACGCCGGGCCGGGCGAGCTGGTGGGGGCGCAGAAGGTCGTGGCCGACGCCGACGAGCTCGCCGACACCCTCACCGGCGACGCGACGTGGTCCCGGTGAGCGCTCATCCGCCGGGCGTCTGCACCCAGCCGTAGCTCCGGTTGACCGCCCGCCCCCAGTTCTCGTGCTCGCGCCGGCGCAGGCCGGGGTCCATCGCGGGCTCCCACGCCGCCGCGCGGTGCCAGTTGGCGCGCAGCACCTCGACCCCCGCCCAGTGCCCCACGGCGAGCCCCGCCGCGTAGGCCGCCCCGAGCGACACCGCCTCGGAACCCAGCGGGCGCTCCACCGGCACGTCGAGGACGTCGGCGACGAACTGCATGAGCAGGTGGTTGGCCGTCATGCCGCCGTCGACCTTGAGGCGGGTGACGGGCACGCCGGAGTCGAGGTTCATGGCGTCGACGACCTCGCGCGTCTGCCACCCGGTGGCCTCGAGCACCGCTCGGGCGAGGTGTCCGCGGTTGATGAACGACGTCAGCCCGACCATCACGCCGCGCGCGTCGGGGTGCCAGCGCGGCGAGTACAGCCCGGAGAAGGCGGGGACGATGTAGCAGCCGCCGTTGTCCTCGACGGTCTCCGCGAGCGTCTCGATCTGGGCCGCGGTGCCGATCATGCCGAGCGAGTCGCGGAACCACTGCACGAGCGAGCCCGTCATCGCGATGGCGCCCTCCAACGCGTACACCGGCTCGGCGCCCGTCGCCATGGGGCCCAGCAGGTACCCGACCGTCGGGATCAAGCCGTGCGTCGACTCCGCGATCCGGGCCCCGGTGTTCATCAGCAGGAACGCGCCGGTGCCGTAGGTGCACTTCGCCTCCCCGGGGGCGAAGCAGGCCTGCCCGACGAGCGCGGCCTGCTGGTCGCCCAGCGCCCCCGCGACCGGCACCCCGGGCAGCACCGACGTGCACGTCCCGTAGACCTCGGCGTTGGAGCGGATCTCCGGCAGCATCCGGCGCGGCACGTCGAGGACGTCGAGCAGGACGTCGGACCACTCCAGCGTGCGCAGGTCCATGAGCATCGTGCGGCTGGCGTTGGTGACGTCGGTGACGTGGCGGCCGCCGTCGGGGCCACCGGTGAGGTTCCAGATCAGCCAGGACTCCATCGTGCCGAACAGCAGGTCGCCGGCGTCGGCGCCCTCGCGCGCGCCGGGCACGTGGTCGAGGATCCAGCGCAGCCGCGGCCCGGCGAAGTAGGTGGCCGGGGCGAGGCCGCAGACGGCGGCGATCAGCGGGGCGTGCCCGTCGTCGGCGAGGCGGGCGACGATGCCGTCGGTGCGGGTGTCCTGCCAGGTGATCGCCCGCGAGATCGGGACGCCCGTGCGTCGGTCCCAGACGACGGTGGTCTCGCGCTGGTTGGCGATGCCGAGCGCGACGAGGTCCTCGGGGCCGAGCCCGGCGCTGCGCAGCGCCGCCGGCACGACCCGGCCGACGTTGCGCCAGATCTCGGCGGCGTCGTGCTCCACGAGCCCGGGCGCGGGGTAGTGCTGGCGGTGCTCGCGCTGGGCGACGGCGAGCATCCGACCCGAGCGGTTGAACAGCAGGCAGCGCGTGCTGGTGGTGCCCTGGTCGATCGCGGCGACGACCCGCTCCCGCATCACGCCCGCCACCCCCTCACGGCGTGCCCACCACCAGCGAGGCCGAGATCTCCCGGGCCGCGGCGACGAGGTGCACCGCGACCGCCGGCCGCAGCTCCCCGCCGATCCCGAACAGCTCCTCCACCGGCCCGACGACGCCGATCGCGCCCGCCACCAGCCCGCCGCTGCCGCGCAGCGCCGCCGCCGCTCCCCCGGTGCCGGGCTCGAACTCCCCGCTGTCGCCCGCCCAGCCCCGCCGCCGCGCGACCGCGAGGTGGGCCTCCAGCGCGGGGAGCGACGCGCAGGTGCGCCCGGTGTAGGGCGTCAGCGACAGCTCGCGCGGGGGCGGCGTCGCGACGGGGGCGAAGGCGAGCAGGCACTTGCCCAGCGCCGTGGCGTGCAGCGGCTGCTCCTCGCCCGTGCGGATGGTCTGCGGCGTGCCGTCGGGGCGGAAGACGTGGTGCACCAGCCGCACCGCCCCGGCGTCGGGCACCCCGATCTGCACCGCGAGCCCGGTGCTGCCGGCCAGCGAGTCGGCCCAGTTCAGGGCGCGGGCGCGCAGGTCGTGGCGGTCCCAGCCGCCGCGACCCAGCTCGCGCAGGGCGTCGCCCAGGACGTAGCGCGAGGACGGGCCCTGCTCGACGAACCCGACCTCCCGCAGCGTCCGCACGATGCCGTGTGCGGTGGGACGGGGCAGGTCCAGCGCCGCGGCGATCTCGTTGATGCCCAGCGGCCGGTCGGTGCTGCCGAGCAGCCGGAGGACGGCCGCGGCGCGCTCGATCGACTGGATGGAACCCGGCACCCGACCCACTGTAGGACCGATGTGTGATCTGCGGCCGAACGGCGGTTCGACAATGTCGAACACCTCGCGTTGACCCCGATCGTGGCCGTTCCTAGTTTTCGGTCACGGCCTGCTGTGGGGGTGGGCCGATGAGAGAGGACTTCGCTGATGAAGAACTCGTTAGTCGGGGAGCTGAGTGCCGAGTTCCTCGGCACCATGATCCTCATCCTGTTCGGTGTCGGTGTCGTGGCGCAGGTCGTCACCACGCCCGACGGCAGCCTCGGCGACCACGACTCCATCACCTGGGCGTGGGGCATCGGCGTGACGCTGGGTGTCTACGTCGCGGCCCGGCTGTCGGGGGCACACCTGAACCCGGCCGTCACCATCGCGCTGGCGGCCTTCAAGGGCTTCTCCTGGCGCAAGGTGCTGCCCTACTCGCTCGCCCAGACCGCCGGCGCGTTCGTGGCCGCGCTGATCGTGCGCTTCGTCTACTCCGACCTGATCAACAAGGTCGACCCGATGCACACGGTCGCCACCCAGTTCGTCTTCTCGACGCTCCCAGGCAACGGCGCGGACGGCGTCGGCATCGGCACGGCGTTCTTCGACCAGATCGTCGGCACCGCGATCCTCGTCTTCGTGATCTTCGCGCTGACCACGGCGGCGAACAACCCGCCGATGGCCAACCTCGGACCGGTGGTCGTCGGCCTGCTCGTCGTCGGCATCGGCATGGCGTGGGGCGCCAATGCGGGCTACGCGATCAACCCGGCGCGCGACTTCGGCCCGCGGCTCGCCTCGTACATCACCGGCTACCAGACGGCGTGGGTGGACCAGAACGGCACGCCCTACTGGTGGTTGCCGATCATCGCGCCGATCATCGGCGGCCTGATCGGCGGAGCCCTGTTCAAGTTCATGATCGAGGGCTTCCTGCCCGCCGAGGCGGAGGAGGTCACCGTCTCGGAGCCGACGGTGCCCGAGCCGCGCGGCACGGCGACCGACACCAACCAGAACGCGTAGAGGAGAGCCTGATGGCCGAGTTCGTCGGAGCAGTCGACCAGGGCACCACCAGCAGCCGCTTCATGATCTTCGATCACAGCGGCAACGAGGTGGGCCGCCACCAGCTCGAGCACGAGCAGATCCTCCCGCAGGCGGGCTGGGTCGAGCACAACCCCGTGGAGATCTGGGAGCGCACCTCCGCGGTCATCCAGACGGGGCTGAACAAGACCGGCCTGTCGTCGTCGGACCTGGTGGCGCTGGGCATCACCAACCAGCGCGAGACCGCCGTCGTGTGGAACAGGCGCACCGGGCGCCCGCTCTACAACGCGATCGTCTGGCAGGACACCCGCACCGACCGCATCGCCACCGCCCTGGACAAGGACGGGCGCGGCGACGTCATCCGGCAGAAGGCGGGCCTCCCGCCGGCCACCTACTTCTCCGGTGGCAAGATCCAGTGGATCCTGGAGAACGTCGACGGGGCCCGCGCGCTCGCCGAGAGCGGCGACGCGATCTTCGGCAACACCGACACGTGGCTGATCTGGCACCTGACCGGCGGCGTCAACGGCGCCAATGGGAAGGATGCCAGCCACGTCACCGACCCCACCAACGCCAGCCGCACGATGCTGATGAACCTCGAGACCCTCGACTGGGACGACGAGCTGCTGAGCTTCTTCGACATCCCACGGCAGATGCTGCCGGAGATCAAGCCCAGCTCCTGCCCTGGCGGCTACGGCTCGACGCTCACGAACGGCCCGCTCGGCGGCGAGGTGCTCATCACCGGCGACCTCGGCGACCAGCAGGCCGCCACCGTCGGCCAGGTCTGCTTCGCCCCCGGCGAGGCCAAGAACACCTACGGCACCGGCAACTTCATGCTGCTCAACACGGGCACCGAGCTCGTGCGCAGCAAGGCGGGGCTGCTCACGACCGTCGGCTACCAGTTCGGCGACGATGCGCCGGTCTACTGCCTGGAGGGCTCGATCGCCGTCACGGGGTCGGCCATCCAGTGGCTGCGCGACCAGCTCGGCATCATCTCCGGCGCCTCGGAGAGCGAGACGCTGGCGCGCCAGGTCGAGGACAACGGCGGCGTGTACTTCGTGCCGGCGTTCTCCGGGCTGTTCGCGCCGTACTGGCGTTCCGACGCCCGCGGCGCGATCGTCGGCCTCTCGCGCTACAACACCAACGCGCACCTGGCCCGGGCCGCGCTGGAGGCGATCTGCTACCAGAGCCGCGACGTCGCCGAGGCCATGGAGAAGGACTCCGGGGTGCACCTGGAGACGCTCAAGGTCGACGGCGGCGTCACCGCCAACGAGCTGTGCATGCAGATCCAGGCCGACGTGCTCGGCGTGCCGGTCAGCCGGCCCGTCGTCGCGGAGACCACGGCGCTGGGCGCGGCGTACGCGGCGGGTCTCGCGGTCGGGTTCTGGAAGGACACCGACGAGCTGCGGACCAACTGGAACGAGTCCAAGCGCTGGGAGCCGCAGTGGTCGGCCGATCAGCGTGACTCCGGTTACGAGCAGTGGAAGAAGGCGGTCACCCGGACGTTGGACTGGGTAGACGTGGGCTGACGGATCCGACCCGCGTACGAACGGACGAAAGGACACACCATGAGATCGGTCGCGCTCTCCCCGCAGGCCCGTGAGGCCGCGCTGGAGGCGATGGCGTCGACCGAACTCGACGTGCTGGTCGTCGGGGGCGGTGTCGTGGGCGCGGGAGCCGCCCTCGACGCCGCCACCCGGGGGCTGACCGTCGGGCTCGTCGAGGCCCGCGACTTCGCGTCGGGGACGTCGAGCAGGTCGAGCAAGCTCATCCACGGTGGCCTGCGCTACCTGGAGATGCTGGACTTCCGGCTGGTCGCCGAGGCCCTCTCCGAACGCGGGCTGCTCATCGAGAAGCTGGCGCCGCACCTCATCCGGCCGGTGCCGTTCCTCTACCCGCTCAAGCACCGCGGGTGGGAGCGGTTCTACGCCGGTGCCGGTGTGGCGCTCTACGACGTGCTCGCGCGGGTGTCGGGCCACAGCGCCGGGCTGCCCCTGCACCGCCACCTCACCCGCGGCGGCGCGCGCAAGATCGTGCCGTCGCTGCGCAAGGACGCCCTCGTCGGCGCCCTGCAGTACTACGACGCGCAGGTCGACGACGCCCGCCACACGATGTTCATCGCCCGCACCGCCGCGGCCTACGGGGCGCACGTGGCCACCCGGTCGCGCGTGGTCGGGCTGCTGCGCGAGGGCGAGCGCGTCACCGGCGCCGAGGTCCACGACCTCGAGTCCGGGCGCACGTTCAAGGTCCACGCCAAGCAGGTCATCAACGCCACCGGCGTGTGGACCGACGACACGCAGTCGATGGTGGGCGAGCGCGGGCAGTTCAAGGTCCGCGCGAGCAAGGGCATCCACCTGGTCGTCCCGCGCGACCGGATCCAGGGCTCGTCCGGGCTGATCCTGCGCACCGAGAAGTCGGTGCTGTTCGTCATCCCGTGGGGCCGGCACTGGATCATCGGCACCACCGACACCGACTGGGACCTCGACAAGGCCCACCCGGCTGCCAGCGCCGCCGACATCGACTACCTGCTCGACCACGTCAACGAGGTGCTGGAGCAGCCGCTCACGCACGCCGACGTGGAGGGCGTGTACGCGGGTCTGCGGCCGCTGCTGTCGGGCGAGTCGGACGCCACGTCGAAGCTGTCGCGGGAGCACGCGGTGGCCCACACCGCGCCGGGGCTCGTCGTCGTCGCCGGGGGGAAGTACACGACCTACCGGATCATGGCGAAGGACGCCGTCGACGCGGCCGTGCACGCCCTGGACGCGAAGGTGCCGCCGTCGGTCACGGAGAAGGTGCCGCTGCTGGGCGCCGAGGGGTTCACCGCGCTGAAGAACTCCCGCTACGTCCTGGCCGCGCGCTACGGGGTGCACGAGGCCCGCATCGCGCACCTGCTCACCCGCTACGGGTCGCTGATCCACGAGGTCCTCGACCTCGTGGCCGCCGACCCGTCGCTGGGCGAGGAGCTCGCCGGGGCGCCGGACTACCTGCGCGCCGAGGCCGTCTACGCGGCCTCGCACGAGGGGGCCCGGCACCTGGAGGACGTCCTCGCCCGCCGCACCCGCATCTCGATCGAGACCTTCGACCGGGGCATCGGGTGCGTCGACGAGGTCGCCGCGCTCCTCGCCCCGGTGCTGGGCTGGAGCGAGGACCAGGTGGCGCGGGAGGTCGAGCACTACCGCAAGCGGGTCGACGCCGAGCGGGAGAGCCAGAAGATGCCCGACGACGAGACCGCCGACTCCGCCCGCATGGGGGCGCCGGAGGTCGTGCCGCTGCGCTGACGCGCCCGTGAGTGGCAACCGTGCCTGAGGGCACGGTTGCCACTCACGACTCGCTGGCGTGCCCGCGTGAGCGCCCCGCTGCGCGTCGACCGCGAGTCGCGGGTCCTGCGCACACCATCGCCTTCGCGCTGCTGCACTGGGAGTTCGACCGCGGCGGAGCCGCCGACCCCGACCGGGAACCGGCGTTCGTCGACCACCTCTACCTCTCTTTCACCACTCCGCCGCGTTCAGCCCCACCGACACGCTGCCGTTCCCGCACCGGGCGAAGGGCGCGATGCTCGTGCGGGCGCTGGTGTCGCCGGTGACCGTGGCGCTGGTCGTCGCGCGGGCGGTCGACGTGCTGGGCTGAGCGGCCGGGGCCTAGCGTGGCGGTGGTGAGCGACCTGATCTCGATCGACGACATCCTCGTGGCGGCCGACCGCATCGCCGGCCACGTGGTGCGCACCCCCACCGTCCCCTCCCCCGGCCTCTCCGGGCACCTCGACGCGCCCGTCACGCTGAAGCTCGAACTGCTGCAGCGGACGGGGTCGTTCAAGCCGCGCGGGGCGTTCCACAAGCTGCTGGGGCTGTCCGACGCCGAGCGCGCGGCCGGGGTCGTCGCCGTCAGCGGGGGCAACCACGGGCTCGCCGTCGCCGACACCGCGGGCGCACTCGGGATCGCCGCGACGATCGTCATGCCGGAGTCGGTGCCCGCGCGGGCGGTGCAGCTGTGCCGGGCCGCCGGCGCCGACGTCCGGCTCACCCCGGACATGTCCGGCGCGTTCGCCCTGCTCGACGAGCTGGTGGCGGGCGGGATGACGCTGCTGCACCCGTTCGACGACCGCGAGGTCGTGGCCGCGCAGGGCACGGTCGGGCTGGAGTTCGCGGCCGAGGCGCCGGACGTCACCGACGTGCTGGTGAGCATCGGCGGCGGTGCGCTGATCTCCGGGGTCGCCACCGCGTTCCCCGGGGCGCGAGTGTGGGGCGTGGAGACCGAGGGCGCCGACGCCATGACGCGCGCGCTCGCCGCGGGGGCGCCGGTGCCGATCGCACCGACGTCCATCGTGTCGACGCTCTCGGCGCCGCACGTCTCCCAGCTCACGCTCGACCACGTGAGCGAGCGGGTGGAGGAGGTGCTGGTGGTGTCCGACGCCGCCGCGGTGCGCGGCACCCTCACCCTCGCCGAGCAGGCGAAGGTGTGGGCCGAGCCGGCCGCCGGGTGCCTGGTGGCGGCGGCCCGGGCGGTGCTCGACCGCGTGGGCCCCGACGTCCATCTGGGCCTGGTCGTCTGCGGGGGGAACGTGACGGTGGAGGCGCTGGCGGGGTGGACGGACCGGTACACCGCCACCCCCTTCCCGGATCGGGCGCCGGTGCACTGACCGGGACGGCCCTCCGCGCGCTGGGATGGCGGGCTCGCGGAGCTTCGGGCCGCGGAGCGAGGGGCGGGCCGCCGAGACGCGGACGGCGCGCCCACAGCGGGAGCGGGATGGGGGTGGGCGGTGCGGGTGTTGGGGTGGGTGTGCGCACCGACGTGGTCGTCATCGGGGCCGGGCAGGCCGGGTTGTCGGCCGCGTCCGGGCTCGCCCGGGCCGGGGCCGACTTCGTCGTCCTCGACGGCGAGGAGGGGCCCGGCGGGGCGTGGCGCCACCGCTGGCCCACCCTCCGCGTCGACGACACCCACCGCATCCACGACCTCCCCGGCCTGCACTTCGACCCCCCCGACCCGACGCGCCCCGCGGCCGAGGTGGTGCCGGAGTACTTCGGCGACTACGAGCGCGAGTTCGGGCTGGGCGTCGAGCGGCCGGTGCACGTGCTCGGGGTCCACGACTCCGCACCGGACCTCCGCGTCGAGACCGACCGCGGCACCTGGATCACCCGCGCGCTCATCAACGCCACCGGCACCTGGACCCGCCCGTTCGTGCCCCGCTACCCCGGCACCTTCGACGGCCGGCAGCTGCACACCGCCGACTACCGCGGCCCCGACGACCTCGGCGGGAAGCGGGTGGTCGTCGTCGGCGGCGGCACCTCGGCGGTGCAGCTGCTGATCGAGATCGCGGCCGTCGCGGCCGACACGCTCTGGGTGACGCGCCGTCCGCCCGTCTTCTCCGACGACACCTTCGACGGCCGCGCCGCCGTCGCGCGCGTCGAGGAGCGGGTGCGGGCGGGGCTGGCGCCGGGCAGCGTGGTGTCGGTGACCGGGCTGCTCCGGACGCCGGCCGTCCGCGCCGCCGAGGAGGCGGGCGTGCTCGCCCGGCGGCCGGTGTTCGACCGCCTCGTGCCCGGCGGCGTGGCCTGGGACGACGGCGCGATCTGGGACGCGGACGTCATCCTCTGGGCCACGGGCTGGCGGGCCGCGCTCGGTCACCTCGCGCCGCTGCGCCTGCGCGGGCCGGGCGGCGGGATCGCGATGGACGGCACCCGGGTGGTCGCCGACCCGCGCATCCACCTCGTCGGCTACGGCCCCAGCGCCAGCACGATCGGCGCCAACCGCGCCGGGCGCGCCGCGGCCCGGGAGGTGCTGGCGCGGCTGGCGGGGGTCGGCGCGTGACGTCGCTCGCCGCGCTCGTCCGCGACGCCGCCGACGGCCGCTTCCCTCCCGCCGACGGCGGCTGGGTGCAGGTGCCGCCGTGGCGCGCGGGGCTCGAGGCGGTGCTGGCGTTCACCGGGTTCGCGGTGCTGGCCGTCGACGGCCCGCTGCCCCGCCCCGTCGACGGGTTCGGCGGCGCGCACGACCCGCGCCTGGTCACCGCGCTGGCCGGGCCGGACGGCTGGATCGACAGCCTCGACGCCCTGCTCGTCGCCCGCGGCACCGGCGGCCCGCCCGCCCTGCAGACCCGGCCCGACCTCGCCGGTCACCCCCGCGCCGCGTTCGCCCGCGCCGTCCGCGACGACGTGCGCGTCCTGGGCCGCGCCGACGGCGACGACCTCGCCGTGCTCGGCCGCGGGATCGCCGGCCTCACCGAGCTGAGCACGGAGGTGCCGCCCGCGCGCCGCGGCGGGGCCGGTCGGGCGCTGGTGCGCGACGCGCTGACCTGCGTGCCGGCCGGGGAGGTCGTGGTCGCGGCGGTGGCGCCGGGGAACGCGGCCAGCCTGCGGGCGCTGCTCGCGGCCGGGTTCACCCCGATCGGGTCGTCGCAGCTGTTCCGGCGCGCACCGGCGCCCTGACGCTGCCTGACCCGCCTCGCCCGGTTGCAGCAGGGCCACCTTCATCCCATGAACCGTCCACGAGGTGGCCTTGCTGCCACTCCGGAGCCCCCGAGCGGACTCAGCCGTCCGTCCGCACCTCACTGCCGTCCTGGCCCCACCGGGTGTGGAACTTGCCCTCGGCGTCGGTGCGCAGGTAGGTGTGCGCGCCGAAGTAGTCGCGCAGGCCCTGGATGAGGTTGGCCGGGCCGCGCTCGCGGCGGTAGCCGTCGTAGTAGCTCAGCGAGCTCGCGAACGCCGGGATCGCCACGCCCTGCTGCGTCGCCGTCACCACCACCCGCCGCCACGCGTCCTGCGCGTCGGCGACGGCCTCGGTGAAGTAGGGCACCATCAGCAGGTTGTCGATGTCGGGGTGCTCGGCGTAGGCGTCACGGATCCGGTTGAGGAACTGCGCGCGGATGATGCAGCCGCCGCGCCAGATCGTGGCCATGGCGCCGAGGTCGAGGTCCCAGCCGTTGGCCAACGACGCCGCCCGCATCTGCGCGAAGCCCTGCGCGTAGGCCACGACCTTCGAGGCGTAGAGCGCCTGGCGGATGTCGTCGACGAGGCCGTCGGGACCCTCGCCGGGCACGGGGCCGGCGAGCGTGGCCGCCGCCGCCTTGCGCTCGTCGCGCAGCGCGGAGAGCCCGCGCGCGAACACCGCCTCGGTGATGCCGGTGAGCGGGACGCCCAGGCCGAGGGCGTCGACGGCGGTCCAGGTGCCGGTGCCCTTCTGCTCCGCCTGGTCGACGATCACGTCGACGAGCGGGCCGCCCGTCCGCTCGTCGGTCTTGCCGAGCACCTTCGCGGTGATCTCGATGAGGAACGACTCGAGGTCGCCGGTGTTCCACTCCTCGAAGATCGTCGCGATCGCCGGGGCGTCGAGGCTGCCGACGTGCGTGAGCAGGTCGTAGGCCTCGGCGATGAGCTGGATGTCGGCGTACTCGATGCCGTTGTGGACCATCTTCACGTAGTGCCCGGCGCCGTCCGGTCCGACGTGGACGCAGCACGGGGTGCCGTCGACGACCGCGGCGATCGAGGTCAGGACCTCCTCGACCTCCGCGTAGGCCGAGGGGTCGCCGCCGGGCATGATGCTCGGCCCGAGCAGCGCGCCCTCCTCGCCGCCGGACACGCCGATGCCCATGAAGCGCAGCCCGTTGGCCGCGCACTCCTCGGTGCGGCGCCTGGTGTCCGGGAAGTGCGAGTTGCCGGCGTCGATGATGATGTCGCCCTCGTCGAGCAGCGGCGTGAGCTCGGAGATCACGGCGTCGACGGGCTTGCCCGCCTTCACCATCACGATGATCCGCCGCGGCTTCTCCAGCGCGGCGACGAACTCCTCGGTGGTCTCGGCGGCGGTGAACTCGCCTTCGCTGCCGTAGGCCTCCATGAACTCGCGGGTCTTCGCCGTCGTGCGGTTGTGCACGGCGATCGGCACCCCGCGCCGGGCGATGTTGCGGGCCAGGTTGGCCCCCATGACGGCCAGGCCGGTGACCCCGATGCGACTGCTCACAACTCTCCTCACGACGACGACGGACGATCGGCACTCCGGAGCCATACTGCTGTCTCGGACGCCCGAAAGCAGCAGGCCGGCTCCGAAGTGCCGATGAACACCCTAGAGCGAGGCCACCGCGGGGATGATCTCCTTGCCGATCAGCTCCAGGCGCTCGGGCTTCCACACCTCCGGGACCCAACCGTGCGCCTCGCTGACGCCTTGCGCGGCCAGGCCCTGCAGCTGTGTGAGCAGGGCGTCGACCTTCTCGCCCTTCTCCCCCGCGTCCAGCGGGAACATCACCGTCTTCTCGATGGCGTCGTAGTCGCGCCCGACGTCGGCGCAGTGGCCGCGCAGGATCTCGAGCTTGCGCTCCAGGTCCGGGCCGGCGAACAGGTTGCAGGCGTCGGCGTACTGCGCGACCAGGCGCAGGGTCTTCTTCTCCCCGCCCCCGCCGATGAGGATCGGCGGGCGCCGCAGCGGCGCGGGCGTGTTGAGCGTCCGGCCCAGCCGGTAGTGCTTGCCCTCGTAGGGCGCGTCGCCCTCGCCCCACATCTGCAGGCAGATCTGCAGGGTCTCCTCGAGGCGCTCGAACCGCTCGGCGGTGCCGGGGAACGGCAGCCCCAGCCCGTGCGCCTCCTCGTCGTTCCAGGCGGCGCCGATGCCGAGCCACGCACGGCCCTTCGACAGGACGTCGAGGGTCGTGACGAGCTTGGCCAGCATGCCCGGCTCGCGGTAGGTGACGGCGGTGACCCAGGCCAGCAGCTGGACGCGCTCGGTGCGCGCCGCGAGGTAGCCCAGCGTCGTGTAGGCCTCCAGCATGTCGTTCTCGATGGGGCCGACGGGCCGGATCTGCCAGACGTGGTCCATGACGCTCACGCGGGCGAAACCGGCCTCCTCGGCCGCCACGACGACGCGCGTCAGGTCGTCGGCGAGCCCGGCGGGCCCGTTCGGGTAGGTGAAGTCCGCGACGTGCAGACCGATCTCCACGGTGCTCTCTCTTCCGCGGCCGCCACGCGCGACCGCCCGTCACCGACGCTAGACCCGCCCGCGAGGCGGCGCCTGGGAGCGTCGATCCCACCCTCGCGACGGCGCCGCGTTCCGCCATCCGGTACGGCGCACTCCCCTCCGGCGGTGGGCGCGCCGTAGCGTGCGCGGGGTGGCGGACTACGAAGTGGTGCTCCTGCGGCACGGTGAGACGCTCGGCTACGACGGCGACCTCGGACTCACCCCCCTCGGCGAGCAGCAGGCCCGCGAGCGCGGCGCCGCGCTCGCCAAGGAGATCGGCCCGGAGACGACCGTCCGCATGCCGCACGCGCGCACCGCGCGGGCCATCGCGACCGCGGTCGGGCTGCGGGAGGCGCTGGTCGAGGGCGGGGTCGAGCCGGAGCCGCTGCACCCCGACCCGTGGTTCGACAACCTGCGCCACTCGCTGCACGGCCGCGGCGTCGACACCTCCGCGGCCGTCACCGAGCGGCTGGGCCTGACCGGCGACCTGCCCGACTGGGCGCGCGAGTACGACCGCTTCGACTCCGACTACCGCTCCGTCGCCGCGGCGGGCGGCCCGATCGAGTACTGGCTGCACAACCCGACGCTGTACTTCGAGCCGCCGCACGTCGCCGCGCACCGCTTCTGGCGCGGCATCGCCGAGGCGCGCGACGACACCGTCGACGACCTGCTCGTCGTCGTCGCCACGCACTCGGCGCCGATGCGCGCGTTCATGGCCACGACGCTGGGCCACGACCCGGGCGAGCCGCACAACCTGGAGGACATCCGGGTCCGGGTGCGGCCCGACGACACCACCGAGGTCGTGTTCCGCGGCACCACCACCGCGATGGCGGTGCCGCCGCACCTGCCCCCGTGGATCGACCGCGCCTGGTTCGAGTCCTTCGGGCGCTAGTCCCGTCAGATGTTCATGGTCTCCGGCGGGCGCCCGGGCGGGACGCTCCCCGCGCCGGGGGTGTCGCTCGCCGTCACCGGGGCGTCGAGGCCGAGCGTGTAGGCCGTCATCGACAGCGACCCGTAGGCGTACCCGTCGACGAGCACGTCGGTTCCGCTCCCGGACGCCGCGCCGAGCCCGGCGAGGTAGAGCAGCGGGATGAAGTGGTCCGGGGTGGGCACGGCGAGGTCGAAGTCGCGCGCGCCGGCGATCCCGGGCAGGGCTTCGGGCGAGCCCGTCATCGTGGCGCGGGCGGCGTCGTCGAAGCGCTGCGCCCAGTCGAAGCCCTCGTCGCGGCGGCGCGGGTCCATGCCGCCGAGGTTGTGCACGACGTTGCCGCTGCCGACGACCAGCACGCCGCTCTCGCGCAGCGGGGCGAGCCGCGCGCCGAGGTCGAGGTGCTCGTCGAAGGACTTGCCGGAGTCGATCGACAGCTGCACCACGGGCACGTCGGCCTCGGGGAACATGTGCGTCAGCACCGACCAGGTGCCGTGGTCGATGCCCCAGCTGTCGACGTCCTGGCCGACCCACGTCGGCTTGGCGATCTCCTCGACCTCCGCCGCCACCTCGGGCGCGCCGGGCGCCGGGTAGTCGACGGCGAACAGGTCGCCGGGGAAGCCGAAGAAGTCGTGGATCGTGCGCGGCCGCGGCATCGCGGTGACGGCGGTGGCACCGATGTACCAGTGCGCCGAGACGACGAGCACCGCGCGCGGCCGGGGCAGGGCCGCCCCGAGCGCGCGCCAGGACTCGGTGTAGCGGTTGGACTCGAGCGCGTTCATGGGGCTGCCGTGCCCGACGAACGCCGCCGGCATGATGGTCACGGTCAAGCAGGGTAGGCGATGCGGAGCACCGCGAGGACCAGCGAGAGCACCCCGAGCACCAGCGGCGGCACGAAGGCCTCCTTGCGCCGGACGTGCACGACGACCGCGCCGGCCATGACCAGCGCCAGGCCGATCGCGGCGACCGGCACCAGCCAGGTCGCGATGCCGGTGACGGCGGGCAGGACGAGCCCGATCGCACCGAGCACCTCGACGAGGCCGATGCCCTTCACGGCGGAGTCGGAGTAGTCCTCGGCGTAGCCCATGCCCGACGCCACGAGGGCGGGCCGCGGGCGGGCGAGCTTCATGCCGCCGGCACCCAGGAAGGCGAGGGCGAGGACGATCTGCAGGATCCAGGCGACGACGGTCACGGTGCGCTCCCAGCGCTCGTAGGGACTTGAGGTCTCAACAACTTAGCGCAGAAAGCATGAACGCTGAAGCAACGTCACCCGACCGTGACCGGTACCGCATGATGATCACGTGATCGCGATCCTGCTGGCGCTCGGCACCGCCCTCGCCTACGGCGTCGCGAACTACCTCGCGCCGGTGCTCGGCCGCCGCATGCCGCTCGCGGCCGTGGCGCTGGGCAGCCAGGTCGCCGGGCTCGCCGTCTCGGTGCTGCTGACGCTCGGCGCCGACCTGACGATGAGCGGCGCGGGCCTGGCGTACGCCGTCGCCGCCGGCGCGGCCAACTCCGGCGCGCTCGCCTGCTTCTACCGCGCGGGTCGCACCGGCAACCTCAGCGTGCTCTCCCCCGTCACGGCGAGCGGCGCGGTCGTGCCCGTCGTCGTGGGGCTGGTGGCCGGCGACCGCCCCGGCCCGTGGCAGCTCGTCGGCATCCCGGTGGTCCTCGCCGGCATCGTGCTGGCCGCCCGCCGCGGCGGCGCGAGCTCCGGTGGCCGCACCGACGGCCTCGGCTGGGCGCTGGCCGCGGCCGTCCTGTTCGGCACGTTCCTCGCCACCTACGCCGGCGCGGCCGCCGACTCCTCCCCCGGCGCGCTGGTGTGGTCGCGCGTGGCGCTCGTCGTCACGACCGGGGTGGGGATCGTGCTGCTGCGCGCGCCGGTGCGGGTGGGCCCGCGTGACGGTGCGCTGGTCCTCGTCCCGGGCCTGCTCCTGGCCCTGGGCACGTTCGCGTTCGGCGAGGCCACCCGGATCGGGCTGCTCAGCGTGGTCTCCCTGATCGCCACGCTGAACCCGGTCGTCACGGTCGTGCTCGCGTTCGTCCTGCTGCGCGAGCGGCCGTCCGGGCTGCAGCGGGCGGGCGCCGCCCTCGCGCTGGCCGGGATCGTGCTGCTCGCGTCGGGCTAGCTGCTGGTCGGGCTAGCTGCGCGCGTCGGGCCGGTTCAGAACGCCGGCCACGGGATCGCCGGGCCGTAGCCGGAAGGCTCCGGGTAGCGCGGCTCGGCGAGCAGGGCGTCGACGCGCGAGGACAGCGTGCGGACCTCCCGCCGGGTGACGTGCTCGCCCAGGACGTCGGCGAAGCTCCCGTCGAGCTCGGCGCGCAGCTTCTCCAGCGACTCGACGACGTCGCCGGGCAGCGGCTCGCCCACCCAGCCCCACAGGACCGTGCGCAGCTTGTCCTCGACGTGCAGCGTCAGGCCGTGGTCGACGCCGTAGAGGTGGCCGTCGGTGCCCGCGAGGACGTGGCCGCCCTTGCGGTCGGCGTTGTTGACGACGACGTCGAACGCCGCCATCCGCCGCAGCGCCGGGGTGTCGGCGTGCACGAGGACGGCGGGCTCACCGCGGTCGCCGCGGGCGCGCAGCACGCCGATCCAGCCGTCGGGGACCTTCTTCGGCGAGCAGACGTCGACGAGCGCGCGCTCGTCGTCGGTGTCGACCCAGGCCTGCACCATGCCCGGACCGAACGGGCCCTCGCGCAGCAGCGTCGGCGGCACCACGCGGAACCCGGCCGCCTCCGAGACGAGGTAGGAGCCGACCTCACGACCGGCGAGCGTGCCGTCCGGGAAGTCCCAGAGCGGGCGCTCGCCGCGGACCGGCTTGTAGACGCACTTCGCCTCGACCCCGTCGGCGCTGACCGTGCCGAACAGTGTGGCGTTGGAGGCGTCGACGAGGCGACCGGTGATCTCGATGCGGCCGTGGCGCAGCAGCTCCGGCACCGCCGGGTCGCGGGCCGAGGAGGAGGTTCCGGTCACCGAGGCGCGGCCTCAGTCGCCGGCGGGGGTGCGCTGGCGGTAGCCGTTGAGCCGCACGCAGACGTGACCCTCGGGGTCGAGGGACTCGGCGCACAGCGGGCACGGCGGGCGCCCGGCGGAGACGACCTTCTCGGCGCGGTCGGCGAACGCCTGCGCCTGGGTCGGGGAGAGGAACACGCGCAGCGCGTCGGGGCCCTCGTCGGTGTCGTCGAGCACGACCGACTCGTCGACCTCCTCCTCGCTCACCGCGAGGAGCTCGACCACGACCGACTTCGAGTCGGCGTCCCAGCCCAGGCCCATCGTGCCGACGCGGAACTCCTCCTCGAGGGGCACGGCCAGCGGGTCGAGGTCGGTGCCGTCGGCCGGGCCGGCGGGTCCGTCGTCGCCGAAGCGGCGGTTCACCTCCTCCAGGAGGGCGGCGATGCGCTCGGCGAGCACCGACACCTGCTGCTTCTCCAGGAGCACGCTGATCGTGCGCGAGTCCTCGATGGCCTGCAGGTAGAAGGAGCGGTCGCCGGGCTCGCCGACGGTCCCGGCGACGAAGCGCTCGGGCTGGCGGAAGACGTGGATGACGCGTGACATGGCTCCTCCAGAGTAGCCCCGCGCGCCGCGGACGGCACGCCGCGCGTCAGGTGGTGCCACCCACCACCGCGTCGGAGCTGCGGGCGGTGGTGCGGCGGCGGCGCTTGGGGGCCGGCGGGACGAGCCCGGCGACGTCCCCGCCGAGGTCGTTGACGCGCGCCACGAACGGCCGCGTCTCGGTGTAGTGCACGACGCTGATCGAGCAGGTGTCGACCATGATCCGCTGGAAGTTGTCGAGGTGCGTGGCCAGCGCGTCGGCCAGGACCGACTTGATGACGTCGCCGTGGCTGCACGCGAGCCAGACCGCCTGCGGGCCGTGCTCGGCCGCGATCCGTGCCCCGTGCCGGCGCACCGCGGCCACCGCGCGCGCCTGCATCGCCGCGAGGCCCTCGCCGTCGGGGAACACCGCGGCCGACGGGTGGCCCTGCACGACCTTCCAGAGCGGCTCCTTGCCGAGCTTCTTCAGCTCCGCGCCGGTCCAGGTGCCGTAGTCGACCTCGGCCAGGTCGGGCTCGGTGAGCGGGGTGAGCCCCCGGGCGGCCGCGAGCGGCGCCACGGTCTGCTCGCAGCGCAGCATGGGCGAGCAGACGATCTCGGCGATCGGCACGCCGTCGAGCCGGCCGACGACCTTCTCCGCCTGCCCGCGGCCGGTCTCGTCGAGCTCGACACCGGGGGTGCGGCCGGCCAGCACGCCGGTGGTGTTCGCCGAGGAGCGGCCGTGGCGCAGCAGGATCAGGGTGGTCACGGCTCGACCCTACGTGGCAGGGCGATCA
Source organism: Pseudonocardia oceani (assembly GCF_019263585.2). GTDB lineage: Bacteria > Actinomycetota > Actinomycetes > Mycobacteriales > Pseudonocardiaceae > Pseudonocardia > Pseudonocardia oceani. The sequence continues at coordinate 4,272,065 of NZ_JADQDF010000001.1, read as the reverse complement.
GGTCGCCGGGCGATCAGGTCGCCGGGCGATCAGGTGGCCGCGAGGCGGCCGGTGCTCAGCGCCGCGAGCAGCAGCACCCCCAGACCCACGCGGTACCAGACGAACACGTAGACGCTGTGACCCTCGACGTAGCGCAGCAGCCAGGCGATCGTCGCGTAGCCGACGCCGAACGCGATCACGGTCGCCACGATCATCTGCAGGACGCTCGGGCCGTCGCCTGCGAACACGTCGGGCAGCTGGAACAGCCCCGCCGCGAACACCGACGGGATGGCCAGCAGGAACGAGTAGCGGACGATCGCAGGGCGCGTCATGCCCAGGAACAGGCCGGCGGTGATCGTGCCGCCGGAGCGCGAGACACCGGGGATCAGCGCCATGGCCTGCGCGAACCCGAGCAGGATCCCATCCTTCGGGGTGATCTTGCGCAGCTCGATCTGCTGGCGCCCGATGCGCTCGGCGAGCCCCAGCAGCAGGCCGAAGACGATCAGCGTGGTCGCCACCAGCCAGAGGTTGCGGCCCACGGTCTGGATCTGGTCCTCGAACAGCAGCCCGAGCACCGCGATCGGGATCGTGCCGATGATCACCAGCCAGGCGATCTTGTAGTCGTCGGTGATCCGCACCATCGGCGTCGAGAAGCCCCGCCACCACACCGCGACCAGCCGCCCGATGTCCTTGGCGAAGTAGACGACCACGGCGAGCTCCGTGCCGAGCTGCGTCACCGCGGTGAACGCGGCGCCCGCGTCGCGGCCGAAGAACACCTCGGAGGTGATCCGCAGGTGGGCGGACGAGGAGATCGGGAGGAACTCCGTCAGCCCCTGCACCAGTCCGAGTACGAGAACTTCGAGCCACGTCACGTCGAGCGACCGTACTGGGGTCCGTGATCGACCCCGCCGTAGGCTCCCCGCCGTGCAGAGGCGACGGGTGGGCAGCAGCGGGCTGGAGGTCTCCCGCATCGGCCTCGGCACGCTGACCTGGGGCGCCGACACCGACCTCGACGCCGCGACCGCGCAGCTCACGGCGTTCGTCGACGCCGGCGGCTCGCTGGTCGAGACCGCCGACGGCTACGGCGACGGCCTCGCGCAGGAGACGCTCGGCGCCGTGCTCGCCGCGTCGGTGCCGCGCGAATACCTCGTGATCGCCGGGCGCGCGACGCTGCCCGGCGGCCCGCTCGGTGACAGCGCCGCCCGCGGCGCCCTGCTCACGGGCCTGGACGCCACCCTCAAGCGCCTGGGCACCGACCACCTCGACCTCTGGCAGCTCCCGGCCTGGGACGCAGGAGTGCCGCTCGACGAGACGCTCTCGGCGGTGCAGGTGGCCGTGCTGTCGGGCAAGGCGCGCTACGCCGGGCTCGTCGCGCCGCGCGGCTGGCAGCTCGCCACGGTCGCCGAGCGGGGCCGGGCGCTCGGCGCGATCACGGTGCCGGTGTCGGCCCAGGTCGAGTACTCCCTGCTGGCCCGCGACGTCGAGGCGGAGCTCGTGCCGGCCGCGGTGCACCACGGCGTCGGGCTGCTGGCCTGGGCGCCGCTGGGGCGCGGCGTGCTCACCGGCAAGTACGCCGACGGCACCCCCGCCGACTCGCGCGGCGCCTCGGCCACGCTGGCCCCCTACGTCGAGGCGCGTCGCAACGAGCGCTCCGCGCGGATCGTGCAGGCCGTGCTCACCGCCGCCGACGGGCTGGGGACCTCGCCGCTGGCCGTCGCGCTGGCGTGGGTGCGCGACCTGCCCGGCGTCGCCTCGGCGGTGGTCGGGGCCCGCGACGCCGCGCAGCTCGCCGCGTCGATGGCCACGGAGTCGGTGACGCTGCCCGCGGAGATCCGCGCCGCGCTCGACGACGTGAGCACACCCGGCTGAACCGGTCCGGCCGCAGGGGGTCGCCGACGGACCTGGCACCGCGTCCGCGCCGCGCCTATCGTGTGGGGCCAGTCGCCGCTCGGTGCGGCGCGACGAACTGCGGAGGTGCCGGTGGCCCGGAGCACGACCACCACCGACGTCGAGGGGGACGCGGTCGACGGGGAGTGGGAGTACCGCCCGATCGACATCCCCGGGGACGTCTCCCGGGTGACGGCGGCGGTGCGGCTCGCGATCCAGGCGGAGTTCGGCGGCTGGGAGCTGTCCCGCGTCCGGCTCTACCCCGGCGGCGTGCGCAAGGCGACGCTGCGCCGCAAGCGCAGCAACCGGATGCTGCCCGAGATCTCCTTCTAGGCCGGCACCCCGTCCGGGACCAGCACGACCTTGCCCGTCGTTCCGCGCGAGCCCAGCAGCCGCAGCGCCTCGGGCGCCTGGTCCAGCGGCAGCTCCGCGCTCACCAGCGGATCGATGGCGCGGCGCGCCCACAGGTCCTCGATGACGCCCTGCCACTCGTCGATCCGCTCCGGGGCCATCGTGCGGTAGAAGCCCCAGTGCACGCCCACGACCTCGTAGTTCTTGACCAGGACGTGGTTGGTGGGGGCGTCGGCGATCCGCCCGCCGGCGAAGCCGATGACGAGGATCCGGCCCTCGAACGCGACGACCCGGCGCGAGAGGTCGAAGATGTCGCCGCCGACCGGGTCGAAGACCACGTCGGCCCCGCGGCCCCCGGTCAGCTCCTTGACGCGCGCGACGAGGTCCTCCGAGGCGTAGTCGACGACCTCGTCGGCCCCCAGCCCGCGCACGACCTCGCACTTCGCCGGCCCGCCCGCCGTGCCGATGACGCGGGCGCCCAGCGCCTTACCGATCTGCACCGCCGCGCTGCCGACGCCGCCGGCCGCGGCGTGCACGAGCAGGGTCTCCCCCGCCCGCAGCCGCCCGCGCTGCACCAGCGCGCACACGCCCGTCTGGTAGGTGACGAACAGCCCGGCCGCCTGCCCCGCCGTCATGCCCTCGGGCCACGCCATGGTCGAGGCGGCGTCGAGGACGGCCAGCTCGGCGTAGCCGCCGCGGCCGACCGGCGGGGTGCCCAGCACGCGGTCGCCGACCGCGGCTCGCGCCCCCTCCCCCGCCGCGACGACCTCGCCCGCGATCTCCAGGCCCGGCGTGAACGGCAGCTCCGGGCGCTCCTGGTACTTCCCCCGGCAGACGAGGATGTCGGGGAAGTTGCAGGCCACGGCGTGCACGCGCACGAGCACCTGCCCGGGCCCGGGCTCCGGGTCGGGCAGCTCGCCGAACTCCAGCACGTCCGACGGGTCGCCCAGGCGGGCGACCTGCCAGCCCCTCACCGGTGGTCCTCCCACGTGACGGCGGGCGGCGCGCCGGCGCCCTTGGGCCCGGGCACCCCGCGGAAGCCGTAGGGGGCGGGCTCGCGGCCGGGCTGGACGAACCAGCACTCGCCGGCCTCGGCGCGGTCGAGGATCGCCTCCACGGCGTCGGCGACGTCGTCGGCGGTGAGCAGCGGGAAGTCGCCGAACTGGTCCTTCGCGTGGGCGATCAGCGGGGTGTCGGCGAAGCCCGGGCACAGCGCGGCGACGCGGATGCCCTCGCCGACCAGCGTGGGCGCGACCGACCGGACGTAGCCGACGACGGCGTGCTTGGTGAGCGTGTAGATCGGGTCGCCGGGCATCGGCACCAGGCCGGCCAGCGACGACGTCGCGATGATCGTGCCGCCGCCGCTGCGCCGCAGGGCGGGCACCGCGGCGGCGAGGCCGAACACCACGTGGTCGACGTTGACGCCCATGATCTTGCGGTAGGCCTCGACGTCGAGGTGCTCGATCCCGGACTGGCCCGCGGTGGTGCCCGCGTTGAGGAAGGCGATGTCGAGGCCGCCGAAGTGGTCCTCCACCTCCTCGACGACGCGGTGGATCACGTCCGGGTCGGTGACGTCGGCGGGCACGGCGAGCCCCCCGATCTCGTCGACGAGCTCGCGGGCGCGCGCCTCGTCGCGGTCGACCACCGCCACCCCGACGCCGGCCGCGGTGAGCCGCCGCGCCACCGCCGCCCCGATGCCCGACGCGCCGCCGGTGACCAGCGCGCTCTTGCCGTTGAGATCCATCACGAGTTCCTCAGGAAGGTGTCGAGTACGCGGGTGCCGAACTCGAGCGCGTCGACCGGGACGCGCTCGTCGATGCCGTGGAACAGCGACGCGAAGTCGAGGTCCGGGGGCAGTCGCAGCGGGGCGAAGCCGAAGCAGGCCATGCCCAGCTCGGCGAACGCCTTGGCGTCGGTGCCGCCGGAGAGCATGTACGGGACCGTCTCGGCCGTGGGGTCCTCGGTGCGCAGCGCGGCGGCCATCGCGTCGGTGAGCGGGCCGCCGAACGGGGTCTCGACGGGCGGCAGGTCGGTGACCCAGCTGCGGGTGACGTGCGGGCCCAGCAGCTCGTCGACCTCCCGCAGGAACGCCTCCTGGCGCCCCGGCAGCACCCGGCAGTCGACGACCGCCTCGGCCGTGGACGGGATGACGTTGGCCTTGTAGCCGGCGGTGAGCATCGTGGGGTTGGCCGTGTCGCGGATGGTGGCGCCGACGATCCGCGAGAGCGGCCCGAGCTTGGCCAGCGAGCCCTCCAGGTCGTCCTCCGGGAACTCCAGGCCGGTGAGCTCGCTCATCCGCTCCAGGAACTGCCGGACGGTGTCGGTGATCGTCAGCGGGAACGTGTGGTTGCCCAGCCGTGCGACGGCCTCCGCGACGTGGGTGACCGCGTTGTCGTCGTGCAGGAACGAGCCGTGCCCCGGCTTGCCCCGCGCGTGCAGCCGCATCCAGGCGATGCCCTTCTCGGCGGCCTCGATGAGGTAGACGCGGCGGTCCTCGGCGAGGGTGAGCGAGAACCCGCCGACCTCGCCGACGGCCTCGGTGCAGCCCTCGAACAGGTCGGGCCGGTGCTTCGTCAGCCAGTGCGCGCCGTACGCGCCGCCCGCCTCCTCGTCGGCGAGGAACGCGAACACGATGTCGCGCGGGGGCACCACGCCCTCGCGCTTGAAGCGGCGGGCGACGGCGATCGTCATCGCCACCATGTCCTTCATGTCGACCGCGCCCCGGCCCCACACGTAGCCGTCCTGCACGGCCCCGGAGAAGGGGTGGACCGACCACTCCGACGGCTCGGCGGGCACGACGTCGAGGTGGCCGTGGACCAGCAGCGCGCCGCGCGAGGGGTCGGCCCCGGGCAGGCGGCAGAACACGTTGTCGCGCCGCGGGGCCCCGGACTCGACCATCTCGGTCTCGAAGCCGACCTCGGCGAGCTTCGCCGCGACGTACTCGGCGGCCTCGCGCTCCCCGGTGACGGTGTCGGGATCGCCGGTGTTGGTGGTGTCGATCCGGATGAGGTCGGAACAGAGCTCGACGACCTCGTCGACGGCGGAGTTGGTCACGCGGCCTTCCTACCACCGCACCCCGACCGCCCACCCCACCCGCACCTCGGCCGTACCCTTGCCGGCATGGCCCGGCTGCTCGTGGTGGAGGACGACGAGACCATCGGCTCGGTGCTGGACTCCAGCCTGCGGGCCCACGGCCACGAGGTGTCCTGGACGCGCACCGGCCGCGGCGCGCTGGCCGAGGCCGCCGGGCACGATCCCGACCTGGTGCTGCTCGACCTCGGGCTCCCCGACCTCGACGGCGTCGAGGTCTGCCGCCGCCTGCGCGTGCAGCTGCCCGGCGCCGTCCTCGTGGTGCTGACCGCGCGGACCGACGAGATGGACGTCGTCGTCGGTCTGGAGGCGGGCGCCGACGACTACCTCACCAAGCCCCTGCGCCTCGACGAGCTCCGCGCCCGGGTCCGCGCGCACCTGCGCCGCGGCGGGCCGGCGTCGTCGTCGCGCGGCACCGTCGAGCTGGGCGCGCTGTTCCTCGACCTCGCGGGGCGGCGCGTCACCGTCGCGGGCGAGGAGGTGTCGTTGCGCGCCAAGGAGTTCGACCTGCTCGCGCGCCTCGCCGCCGACGCCGGGCACGCCGTCAGCCGGGAGACGCTGATGTGCGACGTGTGGGACGTCAACTGGTTCGGCTCGACGAAGACGCTCGACATGCACATCGCGGCACTGCGGCGGCGCCTGGGCGCGACCGGGGCGGAGGGGCTGCCGGAGATCGTCACGCTGCGCGGGCACGGCTACAGGCTGGACCCGCCGGTCTAGCCGGAATGCATTCCCGGCGCTATTCTTGTGAATGCAGGCAGAAAACGATTCCACCGTTCTACACCTTCAGGATAACACCGCCGCCGGGGCCTCCTACGAGCGGGAGCGCGACGCCGAGACGGCCGTGCTCCACCGGCTGCACGCGCTGCTCGCCGCCGAGACGGCCGCCGCCTCCGACCGCGCCCGCGGCGTCCTGGCCGAGCGCGCGGGCGGTGAGCTCAGCGCGCGCTGGGAGCGCGATGTGTCGGCGCACCGCTGGTCGGAGCGGGTGTCGGCGCTGCGCGCGGCCCGCTCGGGGCTGTGCTTCGGGCGGCTCGACCACACCGACGGCGCGACGAGCTACGTCGGGCGCACGGGGCTCACCGACCCGGACGGCACCGACTCCGACGGCACCGACAGCGCGCTGCTCGACTGGCGCGCGCCCGCGGCCCGCCCGTTCTACTGCGCGACGCTGGCGACGCCGCTCGGGGTCGTCCGGCGCCGCCACTTCGAGATCGCCGGGACCGCGCCCGCCGAACGGGTGGCCGACTTCCACGACGACGTGCTCGACAGCCACACCGACACCGGTTCGGCGTCCGACCCGGCGCTGCTCGCCGCGCTCCGGGCGCCGCGCGGGTCGACCATGCGCGACATCGTCACCACGATCCAGGCCGAGCAGGACGAGATCATCCGGCTGCCGCTGCCCGGCGTCGTGGTGATCGAGGGCGGGCCGGGCACCGGCAAGACCGCGGTGGCGCTGCACCGCGTCGCCTACCTCCTCTACACCCACCGCGAGCGGTTGGCCCGCAGCGGCGTGCTCGTCGTCGGTCCCAGCGCGGGGTTCGTCTCCTACGTCGGGGGCGTGCTGCCCGCGCTGGGCGAGTCGGCGGTGGTGTTCACGACGCCCGGCCGGCTCGCGCACGGCGTCGTCGCCACCGCGCTCGACCCCGAGGAGGTGGCGCGCACGAAGGGGTCGCTCGCGATGCTGGAGGTCCTGCGCCGCGCCGTCGCCGACCGCCAGGAGCTGCCGGCGTCGCCGATCACGATCGAGCTCGACGACGTCATCGTCGAGGTCGACCGTGCGACCGCGGCGCAGGCCCGCAGCCGGGCCCGCGACACGGGGGCGGTCCATCACGCCGCCCGCGCGGCGTTCCGGGACGCGCTCGGCGCCCTCCTCGTGGGCCAGGGCGTCGAGCGGCTGGGCGCGGACCTGGAGGACCCGCCCGAGATCGCGGCGATCCTGCGCGAACTGGAGCAGGGCGAGCTGGGCGAGGAGGTCGGTCCGTCGGGCGCCGCGCAGGTCACGGAGGAGCTGCGCCGGGAGCTGCGCGACGACCTGCGCCGCGACTCCGGCTTCCACGACGCGGTCGAGCGGCTCTGGCCGGTGCTGACGCCGGAGCGGGTGCTCGACGACCTGCTCTCCTCACCGGAGCGGCTGGCCTCCGCGGGGGCCGATCCCGCGCTGCTGCGGTCCGTGGGAGCGGCGTGGACCGTCGCCGACGCCCCGCTGCTCGACGAGCTGGCCGAGCTGCTCGGGCCCCCGCCGGCGCCGCCCGCGGCGAGCACCGACGACGCCGAGCGCGCCTACGCCGCGGAGGTGCTCGCCATCCTGGAGTCGGCCGATCGCGACCTCGCCGGCGAGGACCCCGACGAGCTGCGCCCCACCGACTTCGTCACCGCCGACGTCCTCGCGGCCCGGCAGGTGCCCGGGCGGCTCGCCGGGGTCGCCGAGCGCGCCGCGGGCGACCGGGAGTGGCGCTACGGCCACCTCGTCGTCGACGAGGCGCAGGAGCTCTCCGCGATGGACTGGCACGTGCTGCTGCGCCGCTGCCCGACGCGCTCGGTCACCGCGGTCGGCGACCTGGCCCAGCGCAGCGCCCCCGCCGGCGCCGGCACGTGGGCCGAGGTGCTCGCCCCGGTGCTCGGCGACCGCTGGGCCCGGCGCTCGCTCACCGTCAACTACCGGACGCCCGCCGAGATCATGGCGCTCGCCGCGGCGGTGCTGGCGCAGTACGCGCCGGAGCACCGGCCGCCCGCGTCGGTGCGGGAGACCGGGGAGCAGCCCTGGGAGCGGACGGTGCCGGCCGACGGCCTCGCGGCGGCGGTCGCCGCGGCCGTCGACGAGGAGGGGGCAAGGTTGGGGCCCCGTGACCGGCGCCGGGGCACGCTGGCCGTGATCGCCCCCGACCCGGCCGCACTCCCCCCGCTGCCGATCCCGGTGCACACGCCCGTCTCGGCGAAGGGGCTGGAGTTCGACGTCGTCGTCCTCGTCGACCCCGAGCGGATCCGCGCGCACCACCCGGCCGACCTCTACGTGTCGATCACCCGCGCCACCCGGCGGCTGGGGATCCTCCGGGTGGAGCAGCCCGGCAGCGGGCGGTAGCCGGAGCCGGGGCGCGGGCTGGGCCGGGCGGGCGAGAGTTGGGGCTGCGGTGGGCGTCGGTTGCCCGTGCGTTGACCGTGGGTGAGCGAGCCTGGGCCCATGACCGTCACCCGGCTCGCGTCCCGCCCGGCGGCCCGGGGAGCAGCGCTGCCCCGGCTGATCGTGCTGCACCCCAACGACGGGTCGCTGACGATCGCGCGCGTCCTCGCCCGCCGCGGGGTCGCGGTGCACCTGCTGACGAGCCCGGCGTTCGCGCACGCGCTGCGGTCGCGTGCCGTGACCGGGACGGTGCTGCCCGATCCCGCGGTCGACCCGGAGCGGTGGACGAGCGAGCTGCGGCGCCTGGCCGACGACGGCGGCGGCGTCCTGCTCTCGGCCTCCGACGCGGCCACGAAGTACCTGTGCGAGCACCGCGCCGCGATCCCCGCCGCGCTGCGCTCGTTCGAGACCGCCGACGGCGCCCACCTCGGGCTGATGGACAAGCACCGCCTCTACGAGCTCGCCGCCGAGGCCGGGGTGCGGACGCCGTGGATGCACCACGTGTCCAGCCGCGACGAGCTCGACGCCGTGCACGGCGCGCTCACCTACCCCTGCATCCTCAAGGCCACCCTCGGTCACCTCGCGCGGAAGAAGGCGGGCTTCGGCACCACCCGCCTCGACTCGGCGGCGGAGCTGGAGGAGAAGGCCGGCGTCCTGCTCGGCCTGGGGCTCGACGTCGTGCTCACCGAGCTCGTTCCCGGCCCGGAGACGGCGCTCGAGGGCTCGGTGCTGGTGCGGACGGCGTCGGGCGAGGTGGCGCTGCGCTACGGTCGGCGCAAGATCCGGCAGTGGCCCGTCGACTACGGGGTCGGCTCCATGCTGGAGTCGTTCGACGTCCCCGAGGCGCACGCGCACCACCTGCGGCTGCTGGAGCACACCGGGTTCGTCGGCATCGCCTCGTGCGAGATGAAGCGCCACGCCGTCACCGGTGAGCTGTTCCTCATCGAGGTCAACGTGCGCATCCCCGGCAACTTCGGGCTGGCGCAGGCCTGCGGGGCCGACGGGCCGTGGCGCCTCTACGCCTCGCTGGTCGGGCTGCCGCTGGACGCCCAGCCGCGCCCGGTGCCCGGCCGCAAGGTCTGGCTGCCCGAGGAGGACCTGCGGACCGTCCGCTTCCGCCTGCAGCACGACCTCACCACCGTGCCCGATGTGCTGCGGACGTTCCACGGCGTCCGCGACGCGGGGGTGCTGTCGGTGCGCGATCCGCTCCCCGGCCTGACGTGGGCGGCCGAGCTCGCCACCCGCCGCCCGCGGCGCCTGGTCCGGGAGGCGCTGGCCCGCTCCTCGCGCCCGTGGCGGCGCTGACCCATCATGGGTCGATGCGACACCGGATCGTCGTGCTGGCGGTCGTCGCCGCGCTCCTGACCATCGCCCTGTTCGGCGGCCCGCTGGCCGCCGTGATGGCGAAGTACATGCTGGGCGCGGAGCACTCGGAGCTCGACAAGGCCACCGACACCCTCGGCCTGTCGCTCACCGCCGAGTTCGCCCGCGGACGGGTGCCCGGCGCGCTGCCCCCCGTCGACGGCGTCACCTTCACCCTCTACGACTCCACCGGCGCCCGGCTCGTCGGCGACGGCCCGGTCGTCGCCGAGGGGCCCGTGCGGGAGGTGCTGGAGGGCGAGGGCATCGTCGACGGCGACAGCGCCGGGCAGTTCCTCGTCGCCGTGCCGCTCTACGACGGCGACCGCGTCGTCGGCGCGCTGCGCGGTGCGGCCCCGCAGGCGCCGACCTACCTGCGGATCGCGCTCGCGCTCGCGCTGATGGCGGCGGGCGGGCTCGTGGCCGTAGGAGCCGTCTGGCTGGTGTCGCGGCGCCTGGCCGCCCGCCTCGCGGGGCCCCTGGAAGACCTGGCCGCCGCCGCGCGCACCGTCGGCGCGGGCGACTTCACCGCCACCGCACCGACGTCGCGGATCCCGGAGATCGACGAGGTGGGGACCGCGCTCAACGGCGCCGCCGCCCGGATCGGCGGGCTCGTCGCCCGCGAGCGTGCCTTCTCCGCCGACGCGTCCCACCAGCTGCGCACCCCGCTGGCGGGGCTACGGCTCGGGCTGGAGGCCGCGCTGGACACCCCGGGGCAGAACCTGCACACCGTCGTCGTCACCGCGATGGCCGGGGCCGACCGCCTCGAGCGCACCATCGACGACCTGCTCTCCCTGACCCGCGACACCGACCGCCCGGGCGAGGCCCTCGACCTCGACGCCCTGCTCGACGGCGTGCGTCGCGAGTGGACCGGCCCGCTGGCCGCGGCCGGCCGCACCCTCGCCGTCACCGCGCCCGCCGACCCGCCGGTCGCCGCCGCCTCCACCGCCGCCCTGCGCCAGGTGCTGGGCGTCCTGCTCGACAACGCGGTGCGCCACGGCGGCGGCGCGGTCACCGTCGCCGTCCGCGACGCGGGCGACGCGCTGGCCGTCGACGTCACCGACGAGGGCCCGGGCGTCACCGGATCGGAGCAGGAGCTGTTCACCCGGCGCTCCGAGGTGGCCGACGGCCACGGCATCGGGCTGGCGCTGGCCCGCAGCCTCGCCGAGGCCGAGGGCGGGCGCCTGCTGCTCGCCGGACGCCGCCCCGCGCGGTTCAGCGTGCTCGTCCCGCTCGCACCGGTCCCCGCACGCACCCCCTGAGGGCCGTCGGTTATTGTCTTCCCAGTGCGCGGCCCCGGCCGCGAACGGTCCGAGTGGCGGAATGGCAGACGCGCTAGCTTGAGGTGCTAGTGCCCTTCAACGGGCGTGGGGGTTCAAGTCCCCCCTCGGACACCCACATCACGAGCACCATCCCCTCGCCGGGCACCACCGGGTGGGTCACTCCCCCGAGGATCCCCGGTTGCGACGGGTTCGCCGCGCCTGAGGCCGTGGTCCACCCCGCTACGCCGTCATCACGATGCGCGCGCGGGGCGGCGGGACCCTCGCCGTGGCCGACCCACCAGCCGCTACCTGATCATCGGCCAGGACGGCGACAGCCCGTGGGTCAGCGTCTACGCCTCGAACGAGTTCACCGAGTCCGGCTGCGTCCGGGCCGGGCTCGACAGCAGCGTCACGGCCGTCCATCCCCAACGAGGGGGGCTGACCGCTCACAGCGGCACGACCAGGCGTGCCTTCCCCTGCTCGGCCGCGTAGCCCAACGTGTACCAGGTACCGCCGCCGCCCGACTCGTCGCCGCGCGGGAAGCCGATGACCAGCTCCGCGTGGTCGACCATCCACCGGTTGCGGGCGTGGTAGGCGGCCTTCCCGAGCAGCGTGGCCCCCATCTCGACGACGTCGGCGAGGCGTTCCTCGCCGCGCAGGCGGTCGATGACCTCGATCGACCCGGCCGGCTGGTCGACGATCCGGCACGGCACGACGACGGTCAGCGCGGCCCCGGTGCCCGCCGCCAGCCACTGCAGGGCGGCGGTGTCCACGCCGGGCGCACCGCCGACGTAGAAGTGGGCCGAGGCGTCGGCGAAGGGGCGGAGGTAGGCCTCGAAGGCATCCGCCAGGCCGTCGACGGGGGCGTCGCCGATGCTGCGGGTGCCGGTGATCGCCACGCTGCGTTCCACTCGGGCTCGCTCCTCGGGGTCGGGGGTGAGAGCGGGTGCGTCTCGCCGCCGAACGTACCGCCCCCCGGACGTCAGGAAAGCCACGTTCCTGCAACCCGGTTGCGTGAACGTGGCTTTCTTACAAGTCCGCAGAGGGGGGGTGATCGGGAACCGGTCCGCGTCAGGCCGGCACCGGCCGCAGCAGCAACCGGCGCGCCGCCACCCCCGCCGCGAGCAGGGCCGTTCCCCCCGCCACCACGAACGCCCAGGGCACGCCCGCCACCTCGCAGACCCAGCCCAGCAGCGGGGCGCCGATCGGGGTGGTGCCGAGGAACAGCAGGCTGTGCAGCGCCATGACCCGGCCCTGCATCTCCGGCGCGCTGTGCAGCTGCAGCAGGGTGCGGGCGAGGGTGTTGAACAGGATGTTGGCGACGCCGACCGCGAGCAGCGCCGCCAGCGCGACGGTGAGCTGCCCGGCCAGGGCCGCCACCAGGTTCACCACACCGAACACCAGCGTCCAGGCGAGCAGCCCGCGGCCCGTCACCCGCTCGCTCGATGCGGCCCCGAACGCTCCGAGCACGGCTCCCAGGCCCATCGCGGCCGTCAGCCAGCCGTAGGTGGCCGCGTCGCCGCCGAGCACCTCGGTCGCCATGACCGGCAGGACCACCCGGAAGTTCTGGCCGAAGACCCCGACCACCGCCACCAGGAACAGGGCGGCGCGCAGCTCGCGGTGCCGCCACGCGTAGCGCAGCCCCTCGCGCGCCTGGCCCGGGCCACGGGCGACGCGGGTGGTGCGGTGCAGCGCCGCGCGGTCGATCCGGGCCAGGCCCACGAGCACGGCGACGAACGAGACGGCGTTGACGGCGAAGGCCGGCCCGGCGCCCGCCGCCGCGATGACGAGACCGGCGACGGCGGGGCCGATGAGCCGGCCCGAGTTGTGGATCGTGGAGTTCAGGGCCTGCGCGTTGACGTAGTCGGCCGGGGGCACGAGGTCGGTGATGAACGCCTGGCGCGCCGGCCCGTCGACGACGGTGACCAGCCCGAGCAGCGCTGCCATGACGAACACGAGCCCGAGCGAGGTGGCGCCGAGCAGCGTCGAGACCGCCAGGACCGCGGCCAGCACCCCGCTCGCGACCTGTGTGCCGACGATGAGCTTCCACCGGTCGAACCGGTCGACCAGCACCCCACCCCACATGCCGAACAGCAGGACCGGGAGGAACTGCAGCGCGGTGGCCGTGCCGATGGCGACGGGGCTGCCGGTCAGCTCCAGGACCAGCCAGTCCTGGGCGATGCGCTGCATCCAGGTGCCGATGATGCTCACGGCGTGCCCGCCGATGAAGCGGCGGTAGTTGGGGTGCTTCAGTGACCGGACGGTCCGGGCGAGGAACCGCGGGCGCGGCGGGACGGGCTCGGGCACCTCGCTCCCGCTCATCGGCCTGACGGTAATCCGACCGCAGCGAGCTCCCCATCCACGGCAGTAGCTGCAGGAAAGCCACGTTCCTGCAACCTGACGGCGGGAACGTGGCTTTCCTGCAACTCCGAGGGGTCCGTCAGAGCCGCTCGATGATCGTGGCGTTCGCCGTGCCGCCCGCCTCGCACATGGTCTGCAGGCCGTAGCGCCCGCCCGTGCGCTCCAACACCCCGAGCAGGGTGGTGGTCAGCCGCGCCCCGCTGGCCCCCAGCGGGTGGCCGATGGCGATCGCGCCGCCGTCGACGTTCACCTTCGCCGGGTCGGCTCCGGTCTCGGCCAGCCAGCTCAGCACGACCGAGGAGAAGGCTTCGTTGACCTCGAACGCGTCGATGTCGTCGACCGTCAGGCCTGCGCGGGCCAGGGCCTTCGCCGTGGCCGGGATGATGCCGGTCAGCATGAGCACCGGGTCGTCGCCGACCACGGTCGTGGTGTGGATGCGGGCGCGCGGGCGCCAGCCCCGCTGCTGCGCGATCTCCGAGGTCGTGACGACGAGCGCCGCGGACCCGTCGTTGATCGGGCTGGAGTTGCCCGCGGTGACCTTCCAGTCGAGGTCGCCGAACCGCTCGGTCCAGCGCTCGTCGGCGAAGGCGGGCTTGAGCCCGGCGAGGATCTCCGGGGTGGTGCCGGGGCGGACGGTCTCGTCGCGCTCGAGGCGGGTGACCGAGCCGTCGGCGTGCGTGACGTCGAGCGACGCGACCTGGCCCGCGAAGTGGCCCTGCTCCCACGCCCGCGCCGCGCGCCGGTGGCTCTGCGCGGCGAACTCGTCGAGCTGCTCGCGGGAGATGCCCCACTTCCGCGCGATCAGCTCGGCGCTGACGCCCTGCGGGATGAGCCCGCCCTCGTGGATCCGCGCGATCGACGGGCCGTGGACGTCGGCGCGGACGCCGTCGACGACCGCGGAACTGCCGATCGGCACGTGGCTCATCGACTCGACGCCCGAGGCGACGACGATGTCGTAGGCCCCGGCGAGCACTCCCTGCGCCGCGAAGGACAGCGCCTGCTGGCTGCTGCCGCACTGCCGGTCGACGGTCGTGGCCGGCACCGACTCCGGGAAGCCGGCGGCCAGCGCGGCGAAGCGGGTGGTGTTGCCGCTCTGCTCGCCGACCTGGCCGACCGCGCCGCCGATGACGTCGTCGATCTCGGCCGGGTCGAGGCCGGGCAGGCGCTCCACGGCGCTGCGCAGCGCGTGGGCGTGCAGCTCGACGGGATGGACGTCGGCGTACGCCCCGCCGGCGCGCCCCTTGCCGACCGGCGTCCGGACGGCCTCCACGATCACCGCGTCCCGCATGGTGCCTCCTCGGATCAGTTGTTCAGCGCAACCCAGTCTGCGTTGCGATGAGGAACTGAGCAAGGAGCGATGGCGCACGTCACGTCCGGGCGACGGTTCCGCTCGGGGAGCGTATGGGCGCGGAGCGCGGGGGTACCTCGCGTCCACTGTGCAGTTCCCGTCGTCGAAAGGCGGACCGATGTCCTCCTCCGAACAAACCCGCTCCACCACCACCCGCCACCCCGTGCAGACCGCCGCGCTCGCCGTGGGCGTCGTGTTCCTGCTGGTCGGCATCCTGGGGTTCGTCCCCGGCATCACGACCAACTACGACCAGCTGTCGTTCGCGGGCCACGGCTCCGGCGCACTGCTGCTCGGCGTGTTCGCCGTGTCGGTCCTGCACAACCTCGTGCACCTGGCCTTCGGCGTCGCCGGGCTCGCGCTGGCCCGCACCGCCGCCGGCGCCCGTGGCTACCTCATCGGCGGCGGGATCGTCTACGCGGTGCTGTGGCTCTACGGCCTGCTGATCGACCACGGCAGCGACGCCAACTTCGTACCCGTCAACGACGCGGACAACTGGCTGCACCTGGCCCTGGCCGTCGGCATGATCGCGCTCGGCGTGCTGCTCGGCCGCACCGTGGCGTCCCACCGACGCCCCTGAGCCTCCCGCCGCGCCCCCTTGCAGCAAGGCCACCTTCACGCAACGAATCGTCCTGAAGGTGGCCTTGCTGCAACTCTGCGGGAGGGGAGGGGCGAGCGGCGCACGGCGGACATGCGGCTCCGGTAACCAGAAAAATGGGTGTTGCAGGCCAGGAAAGCTCTAGTTATCATTGCAGGTATCGGAGCGGGGGAACCGCTCCGGGCGCATCGCTCACAGAGTCGACACGGAAGGAGTGGCCGCGATGCTCATGCGTACCGACCCGTTCCGGGAGATGGACCGCCTCGCCCAGCACGTCCTCGGGGGTGCCACGGGGACCTGGTCCCGTCCCACCGCCATGCCGATGGACGCCTACCGGGCGGGCGACGAGTTCGTGGTCGCGTTCGACCTGCCGGGCGTCGATCCCACCGCGGTCGAGCTCGACGTCGAGCGCAACGTGCTCACGGTGAAGGCGGAGCGCCGCCCCGCCGCCACGGGCGAGCACGTGGAGATGCAGGTGGCCGAGCGGCCGCTGGGCGTGTTCTCGCGGCAGCTGTTCCTCGGCGACGCCCTGGACGCCGACCACATCCGAGCCTCCTACGAGGCCGGCGTGCTGACGCTGCGGATCCCGGTCGCGGAGCGGGCGAAGCCGCGCCGGATCACGATCGAGCAGGCCGACGGCGACCGCAAGGAGATCAGCGCCTGACACCCCTCCCCTGACGACGACGAGCCCCGCCGGAGGTCCGGCGGGGCTCGTCGCGTCTCGCCCCGCTCCGCAGCCCGGCGCTACTCCCCGGCCTGCTCGGAGGCCTCGGCCTCGAGCTCCGCGATGCGCGTGCGGGCGCGGCCGAGCTCGTCCTCCAGGCCCGTGACGCGGACGGCCGCCTCCAGCGTCAGACCCTCGTCGAGCAGCGCCCGCATCCGGGCGACCAGCTCGAGCTGGTTGCGCGAGTACCGGCGGTGGCCGCCGCCGGAGCGGCCCGGGATGAGCACCCCGGCGGCGTCGAGGCTGCGCAGGAACGCGGGCTGCACACCCAGCAGCTCCGCGGCCTGCCCCATCGTGAGCGCCGGGAAGTCCTGGTCGTCGAGCCGGGCCAGGCCCTGCGGCTCCGTCTGCCCGTCCGTCGTGCGCCTCCCTCGTCGTGTCCTGCGCGTCATCTGCGTGGCGCCGTGCCCGCACGTCGAGCGGGGCCCGGCCTGACGGCCGGGCCCCGCTGTCGTCTCACCGTTCTGATCGATGATCGCGAATCCGTCCGGCTACCAGACGATCACCTCCGGGTCGTCGACGCCTCTGCCGTCCCTGCGGCACCGGTGCCCTCGTACGGTTACTCGGATAGTGCACCGCGGGCGAGAGGTTCTGTCAACCCCCGACCGCAGATGACCTCAGTCGCGGCGGCGGCCGGTCGTGCCGGCGTCGTCGACCTCGATCTCCTCCTTGCGGACCTCGCCGCCGACGGTCTCGGTGTCGCGCACCGTCTCGGTGCCCACCTTGACGCGCTCCACGGGCACGGCCTCCTTGTCCACCACGGGACGCTCGGCGTGCAGGGTGACCTCGTGCTCCTCCTCGGAGATGGCCGGCCCGTCCATCGCCGCACCCGCGTTGGCCTCGGTGACGGGCTCGCGCTCCACCCGGACCTCCTCGTGCGAGACCGGTACCTGCACCTGCTGGTGCTCGGTCACGACGTGCTTGCGGAGCCGGGCCCGGCCCGCCTCCTGGCTCTCCGTGCCGACCCGGAGCTGCTCCTCGGAGCGGGTCATCGCGTTGTCGGTGGTGGGGCCGGAGGTGTCGTGGCCGACGGTCCCGGTGCCGTCGGTGTCCGTCCCGTGGCCGATGCCGGTCCGGTGACCGGTGCCGCCGTAGTCGAGTCCGTAGTGGCGGTAGAGCTGCTCCTCCTCCTCGACCGAGAGGTGGCCGTCCTCGGCGATGTTCGGGGCGTCCTTGATGGTCGCCTTGTCGTAGGCGACGGTGACGCGGTCACCGGAGGCATCAGCGCCCTGCACCGGCACGAAGTTCTCGTTCGTGCCGAACAGACCCGTGTTCACGGTGACCCACTTCGGATCGGTCGTCTCGTCGTCGTAGTAGACCTGCCCGATCTTGCCGAGCTTGTCGCCGTCGCGGTCGTAGGCGGTCGATCCGACGAGGTCGCGGAGCTGGTCCTGGGTGATCACAGCGGTGCATCTCCTTCTGCTCGCTTCGCGAGCCGGTGTCGTCGTCCGGCAGGGGTGCCCGGACGAGGGCGTACTCGTCACGGGGGCGGTCGACCGCGGCGCGATCGGCCCGCTCCCGGACCGTTCAGATGTGGTGAGGAGCCCAGTGGGGCCGGTGGGGGCTGTCAGCCGCCGTCCGCCACGCGTGCGGTGCCGGCACGTGGCCGGCATCGTGTCTCCCCGTCGACCCGGTCGGGCGTCCCCGTCCCGTGTCGGATGGAGCGTTACCCCCCGTGCAGGGACCACACACACGTTGCGCGCGAATCCGTGCGGCGGATGCGGCCGACCCCTGCGACGCTGGTGCCGTGGACGGACAGCAGGCCTGGTCGACGCAGCACGGCGGTGTGCGGCTGTCGCCGCCCGTGCGGGTGTGGCTCGGGATCGTGCAGGGGATCGCCCGGACCGGGCCGGTCTCCCGCATCCCACCCGACGCCCTGTCGGCGGCCGGAGTGCTGTGCGCGGCGGGAGCGGTCGGCGCCGCCGCGGCGGGCGGGGCGTGGCCACTGCTGGCTGCGCTCCTGGCGGTCCTGACCGGCCTGCTCGACGGCCTCGACGGCGCCGTCGCGCTGCAGACGGGGAAGGCGCGCCCGCTCGGGGAGGTCGTGGACGCCACCGCCGACCGCCTCGGGGACCTCGCCTTCGCCGCCGTCCTGCTGGTGCTCGGAGCCCCGCCCGCGCTGTGCGCCGCCGCGGCCGCGCTGGTGCTCCTGCACGAGTACGTGCGCGCCCGCGCCCAGGGCGCCGGGATGCACGGGCCCGGCGCCGTCACCGTGCAGGAGCGCCCCACGCGCGTGATCGTGGTGGCCGTCGCCGCGCTGGGGACGGGCCTGTTCCCGGCCGGGACGCCGTGGACCGGGTGGTCGTGGGCGAGCGTGTGCGCCGTCGGCTGGGTGGTCGTCGGCGTCGCCGGGCTGGTGCACCTCGGCGCCGGGGTGCGGAGAGAGCTGGGACGCCGCGCTCCGGGTCAGGCGGGCCCGACGAGCCCGGCCACGATCGACGCCGACAGCGCGACGAGCGGGAGCCCGCCGCCGGGGTGCGCGGAGCCGCCGACGAGGTAGAGGCCCGGCACCGGGGAGCGGTTGGCCGGGCGCAGCAGCGCCGCACGCGGCCCGTGCGACGCCGTGCCGTAGATGGCGCCGCCGGGGGTGCCGGTCGCGCGCTCCAGGTCGGCCGGGGTGCGCACCTCGCGCCACCGGACGCGGCCGCGCACGTCGGTGCCGCGGGCGGCCAGGACGCCCAGGACGTGGTCGGCGTAGCGGTCCGCCAGCCCCGGCTCGTCCCAGTCGACGCCCCGGCCCGGGGCCTGCGGCGGCGCGTTGACCAGCACGAACCAGCCCTGCGCGCCGTCGGGGTGCAGGGCCGGATCGTCGGGGGCGTGGACGTAGACGGTCGGGTCGGGCACCGGCGCCGGCCGGCGGCCGAGGACGGCGTCGAACTCGGCGTCGTAGTCGCGCGGGAACCACACCCGGTGCGCCGGGCCCGGCTCGTGGCCCTCGAGCGCCAGCAGCAGCACGAAGCCCGACAGCGACCGCGGCGCCCGGCGCAGCCCGCGGCGCATGCCCGCCCCGAGGCGGCGCGGCAGCAGGTCCTCGTAGAGCACGGACGCGTCGGCGTCGCAGACGACGACGTCGGCCGGCACGCTCCCGCCCGCGGTCGTCACCCCGCTCACCCGCCCGCCCACGACGGCCACCCCGGTCACCTCCGAGCCCAGGTGCACCTCGACGCCGAGCGCCCGGCAGCGCTCCAGCAGGGCGTCGGCGAGCCCGCGCAGCCCGCCGCGCACGTACCAGGCGCCGAACCGCTGCTCCACGTACGGCGTCACCGACAGCACCGACGGCGTGCGGCGCGGGTCGGAGCCGGAGTAGGTGGCGTAGCGGTCGAGCCAGGCGCGCAGCCGGGGGTCGGGCAGCATCGAACGGCCCAGCCCGTGCAGGGTCCGCCACGGCGCGATGACGCGCAGGTCGCGCACGCGGCGGGAGAACCGGAGCAGGTCGCCGACGCCGTCGAGCGGACGGCTGAGCACGTCCTCGCCGACGAGGTCCCACAGCCGGGCGCCGCGGCGGTGCAGCGCCGACCACTGGTCCCCCGCGCCGGGGCCGAGCGCGGCGTCCAGCGCGGCGGGGACGGCGGCCGGGTCGTGCGGCATGTCCAGCGCGGTGCCGTCGGCGAAGCGGTAGGAGCAGATCGGGTCGACCGGCACGACGTCGAGGCCGGACGGGCCGCCGGTGTCGGCGAACAGGTCCTCGAACACGCCGGGCAGCGTGAGCAGCGAGGGGCCGGTGTCGAACCGGAACCCGTCGCGCTCGAACGAGCCGAGCTTGCCGCCGTGGGTGCCCGACCGCTCGTGCAGCGCCACCCGGTGGCCCTGCGCGGCGAGCCGCGCGGCCGCGGCGAGCCCGCCCACCCCGGCCCCGATGACGACGACCCGGCTCACAGGGCGCGCCCCTTCCAGGTCAGCGCGCCGCGGCGGTGCCCGGCCCACGACCGCGCCCACAGGACGAGCAGCGCCGCCACCGACACGGGGTGCGCGAGCGGGTCGGGCCAGGCCCGGACCCGGGAGCGCCGCGCCGCGACGACCCGCCCCAGCACCGCCGCCGCGTACCCGACGCGCCCCGCGCGCGACCCGGCCAGCGCCGCCACCGGCGGCACGACGTAGGCCACCGCGAGCAGCGCGGCGATCGCGGCCGACGCCGCGGGCGGCCCGAACGCGGCCCACAGCGACTTGCGGTAGCCCGCGCTGAGGTCGGCCCAGCCCTCGTACATGCGGCACTCGGCGAGCGCGCTGCCGTCGGCCACCCCGACCCGCCCGCCCGAGCGCTTGACCGCGCGGGCCAGGCCGATGTCGTCGAGCACCTGGGTGCCGACGGCGGCGAACCCGCCCGCGGCGGCGAGCGCACCGGCGTCGACGACGAGGAACTGGCCGTTGGCCGCCACCATCGACGGCCGGGGCGAGCGCTCGGCCACGCGCAGCGGCAGCGTCACCATCCACGACCAGGCCAGCAGGGGCTGCAGCAGCCGCGGGCCCGCCCCGTCGGCCACCTGCCGCGGCCACGGGCAGAGCAGGCCGAACCGGCCGTCGCGCAGCATCCCGACGGCCGCGGCCACCGCGTGCGGGGCCAGCACCACGTCGGCGTCGACGAACACCAGCACGCCGCCCCGCGCGGCCGCCGCGAGCTGCGCGCAGGCGTGCGGCTTGCCGAGCACGCCGGGGGGCGGGGGCGTGCCGGTGCGCACGGTCAGGCGCAGGTCGCCCGCGCCCGCCGCCCGCACGACGTCGGCCGTGCCGTCGGTGGAGCCGTCGTCGAGGACCAGGAGCTCCATCCGCGCGACGCCCTCCTGCGCCAGCACCGACGCGACCGCCGGCCCGACGCGGGCGGCCTCGTCGCGGGCGGGCAGCAGCACCGAGACGGGCTCGACGACCGGCACCGGGCGGCGCGGCGGCACCCGCAGGGCGCGGACGTTGACGAGCAGGTGCGCGGTGCCGGCCACCGCCAGCGCGGCGCCGGTGCGCACGAGCGCCCGTGCGGCGGCCCGGACCGGGCCGTAGGGGGTCGTGGACGGCATCGGTCGCGAGCGTAGGACCGGTGCGGGCCCGCGGCGCGCGGGGACGGCATGGTGATCACCGCCGTTTGGGATCGCCGATCCGGGGTACCGCCCCGGGGTGTCGTCCCTCGCCGCGCGCTCCCCCGCCGTCCCCCCGTTCGGCCTCCCCGTGGTGGGGGCCGCCGCCGTGTGGGCCCTCGTCGGGGCCGCGGTGCTGGCGCAGATCGTCTACCCGCTCGTGCCGGACGGCGCGCTGACGACGGTGACCGTGACGTCGGTGCTGCTGTTCTCCGCGGCCTCGGTCGCCGACGCCGCCCGGCGCCACGGCACGCGGGGCGCGGCGGTGCTGCTCGTCGTGGCGGGGGGCGGGGGGCTGCTCGCCGAGTCGGTCGGGCTGGCCACCGGGCTGCCGTTCGGGGAGTACGCCTACAGCGGCACGCTCGGCGCGGAGGTCGCCGGCGTGCCCGCCGTCGTGCCGCTGGCCTGGGTGATGATGGCGTGGCCCGCGCTCGTCGTCGGGCGGACCCTGGCGCGCAGCGGCGTCGGGGTGGCGCTGGTCGGGGGCGTCGCACTGGCGGTGTGGGACGTGTTCCTCGACCCGCAGATGGTCGACGCCGGCCACTGGACCTGGGCCGACCCCTCCCCCGCGCTGCCGCTGGTGCCGGGCGTCCCGCTCACGAACTACGCAGGCTGGGTGCTCGTCTCCGTGCTCATGGTCGGGCTGCTGCACCGCCTGGTGGGCCCGTCCGACGGACCGTCGGGCCCCGCCGCGGCGCTGTACGTGTGGACCTACGGCTCGTCCGTGCTCGCGCACGCCGCCTTCTTCGGGCTCCCCGGTTCCGCGCTCGTCGGCGGGGTGGTGATGGGGCTCGTCGCCGTACCCTTCGCGGTGGCGCTGGCACGGCGGGCCGCGTGGACCTCGCCGAGCACGAGGGTCAGCCGGAACCCGACGAGCACCAGCAGGTGGAGCAGGTAGAGCCAGAGCGCGAGCGCGGCGACGGCGCCGAACACCGGTAGCCCGCCGAAGGGCGCCGACCACTCCACCGGGATGGCCAGGAACAGCAGGAAGCCCTGGAGGAAACCGGCCAGCACCGCGCCGGTGGAGAACGCCCCGACCAGCAGCGGGAGCGCGGCGGGCCGGCCCTCGCCCACCAGCCCGTAGACCAGCGTGAGCCCGACCGACACGACGATCCACACGACGTGGAACGCCACGACGACGCCGAGCGCCAGCCGCTCCCCGCCCGCGGCGTAGAGCGGGGCGACGACCGGGGCCGCGGCCAGCAGGAGCAGCACCAGCAGCGGGCCGACCGCCAGCGCGGGCAGCAGGCCCAGGCGTCCGCGCCAGCCGGTGAAGCGGCCGCCGTCGCCCGGGGCGAGCTGGCCGAACCCGCGGCGCAGGCCCTCGCCGTACAGGCTCGCCGGGAACAGCGCGACGAGCACCTCGAGCCAGGACAGCCCCACGGCCGTGGCGGTCAGCGTGGCGAGGGCCTGCGGCGTGCCGTGCCCGCCGGGCAAGCCCGTGACGGCCGTCGCGACGCCGACGGTGACCGCGTCGGCGCCCACGAGCGCCGCGGCCAGCCGCAGGGCGACCAGCACCGCGGGGACGATCCCGAGGATCCCGAAGAACGTGACGCCCGCCGCCCACAGGGCCAGGTCGCTGCCCGGGAAGGACCGGCCCAGCCGGCGCAGGAACGGCACCCTCACCGCTGGGGCTTCCCGTGGGTGCCGGGTGCGAAACAGCGCGGGTGAACGCCCTGCCGCCGGGTACGTGGGGCCGGTGAGCATGCGATCGGACCTGCAGCGGGTGGCGGCGGACGCGTTCGGGCTGCCGGAGCTGCGCCCCGAGCAGCTGGAGGCCATGGAGGCGGCGGCGACCGGCCACGACGTGCTGGCGGTGCTGCCGACCGGTTCGGGGAAGTCGGCGATCTACCAGGTGCCCGCGCTGCTGCGCGACGGCCCGGCGGTCGTCGTCTCCCCGCTGGTGGCCCTGCAGCGCGACCAGCGCGAGGGCCTCGACGACGCCCTCGCCGACGGCGCGGGCCCGCCGCCCGCGGTGGCCGTCAACGCCACGCAGAAGGCGTCGGACAACACGCGGGCGTGGGAGGCGGTGGAGTCGGGCGGGGCGCGGTACCTGTTCCTGTCCCCCGAGCAGCTCGCGCGCGACGACGTCGTGGAGCGGGTGGCGGCGGTGGCGCCTGCGCTGTTCGTCGTCGACGAGGCGCACTGCGTCTCGGAGTGGGGCCACGACTTCCGGCCCGACTACCTGCGCCTGGCCGACGTCGTGGAGCGGCTCGGACACCCGCCGGTCGTCGCGCTGACGGCGACGGCGGCGCCGCCCGTGCGCGCCGACATCGTCGAGCGCCTGGGCCTGCGCGACCCCCGCGAGGTGACGGCGGGCTTCGACCGCCCCAACCTGCACCTGGCCGCCGTCCTGCACGCCGACGAGGACCTCCGCGACGCCGAGGTCGTCGAACGGGTCGTCGAGCTCGTGGCCGGGGACGGGTCGGGGCTGCTGTACTGCGCGACCCGCACCGCCACCACTCGGCACACCGAGGCGCTGACCGCCCGCGGGATCCGCGCGGCGGCCTACCACGCGGGGATGCGCCGAGCCGACCGCGACCGCGTGCACGAGGAGTTCCGGTCCGGGGCCGCGGACGTCGTCGTCGCCACGTCGGCGTTCGGGATGGGGATCGACCGTCCCGACGTGCGGTTCGTGGTGCACGCCGCCTCCCCGGCGTCGATCGACTCCTACTACCAGGAGATCGGGCGCGCCGGGCGCGACGACGAGCCTGCGACGATCGAGCTCCACCACCACGCGGGCGACCTGCACCTGCAGCGCTTCCTCACCGCCCGCCGGCTCAGGCCCGACGCGCTGCACGCCGTCCTCGCCGCCCTGGAGGAGGGACCGGCGCGGCCCGCCGAGCTGGGCCGGCGCGCTGGGCTGTCGGCGCGGCGGCGGACCACCGCGGTGAACCTGCTGGAGCAGGCCGGCGCGCTCACCGTCGACGCGGACGGCCGCGTGGCCGCGGCCGGGATGGACCGCGCGGAGGCCGTGGAGCGGGCCGGGGAGGTGGCGCGGCGGCGGCGCGAGACCGTGCGGTCGCGGATCGACATGATGCGCGCCTACGCCGAGACCACCGACTGCCGGCGCCGCCTGCTGCTCGGCTACTTCGGCGAGCAGCACCCCGAGCCGTGCGGCCGCTGCGACAACTGCGACGCCGGGCGCTCCACCCGCGTCGACCCCGACGCCGGGGCGCCGGACGCGCAGGAGCACGTCGAGCACCCGGCGTTCGGGCCGGGTGTGGTGATGTCGACGGAGGACGACCGGGTGACGGTGCTGTTCGCGGAGCACGGCTACAAGACGCTCGCCCTGGACGCGGTGCGGGAGGGGGACCTGCTGACGCCGGAGGGGGCGTGAGGGCGACCTCGCACACCGAGTGCGCACCTCGCACACCGCCGACCCTGTGCGAGGTCACCACCCGGTGTGCGAGGTGAGCGGGTCGCACTCACGCGGGTAGGCGGCGCGCAGGGCTACGGCACGGCCTCCCCCGCCCGCCCGCCGTAGTGCCGGACCAGCCTCTGCTCGCCGTCGCCGAACTCCGGCAGGTCCAGGGACTCCGGGTCCGTCACCGGGGCGGCCTGCACCTGCTGGGCGTCGACCGTGACCTGCACGCCGCGGCCGTGGCGGGTCAGGCCGGCCAGGGGCACGGCACGGCGGCCGAACACCGCCACGACCACGCCCCAGCGGGGCCGCTCGCGGGCGGGGTGCAGGCCGTCGAGGCGGCCCAGGATCGTGCCGTGGCGGTCGACGACGGCGCGCCCGACGAGGTCACCGGCCCGGTCGGTGCTGCCGTCCGGCCAGGTGATCAGGTCGTCGGGCGCGACGTCGTCGTCCATCAGGCGGCCGGCTCAGCTCGCCACGCCGACGAGCTGCGCGGACCGGCGCAGGATGCCCGAGGTCTGCTCCTCGGGGCGCTGCTGCTCGCCCGCGGCCGCGTTGAGCACGGCGATCCCGCCGGTCAGGGCGGGGATGACACACTGGGTCACGGACAGCTGCTGCTGGGCCTTCGCGACGTCGGGCGGGGTGTCGGCCGCGGGCGTGGTGCCGCCCTCGGCCGGGGCCCCACCGCCCTGCTCGACCTTCTTGCCCAGGGCCCGGCTGTAGGCCGTGACGCCCAGGGCGGCCGCGGTGAGGACGAGCTTCGCCACGGTCACCGCGGCGACGCCGGACTGCCCGGCGACGCGCTTGCGGTTGGCGAGCAGCAGCCCGGCCCCTCCGACGAGGTGGGCGCCGATGGCGGCGGCGTTGACCGGCGTCCACCGCGCCCAGCCGGCGTTGGCGACCCGAAGGCGCTGCGACCGGTCGGGCACGTCGGCCGCCGCGCCGTTGATCCCGACCGCCCCCGCGAGGGTGCCGCCGAACCAGGCGGCGAGTCCGACGTCGTGCAGGCTGCGGACGAGGGTGTTGCGCTCGGACATGGAGGCCTCCTGGGATCGCGCCGACTCTCGGCGCGCTCCGAGGTCGTACCCGGCCTCGGACGGCCCACGCCCGGTGCGGCCCGGGTGTCAGGTCCAGTAGAGCGGACGCGCGGCCGGGATGCGCGTCTCGAGCGCCTCGGTGAACCAGGACCGCAGCTCGCCCATCGTCGCGGCGGGGTAGACGTACTTCACCGAGCCGAACTTCCCGCGCTTGCGGCTGCGCTCGTCGGGGTCCATCTCCAGCTGCGTGCGCGGGTACCAGCCCTCGAGGACGTCCTTGCTCGACGGCGTGAAGCGGTGGGTGATGCACTCGACGGTGAGATCGAGGCCGGGCACCCCGGCCAGCTCGTGCGCGGCGGCGTCGAGCAGGGCGCCGTACTCGGCGCGCCAGTCGCCGCGCGGCATGATCGGCGCGATCGTCACGCCGACGGGGTAGCCGGCGCGGGCGAGCGCGCCCAGCCCCGCCAGGCGCACCGGGACGCTGTCGGTGCCGCCCTCGAAGCGCCCCGCGACGCCCGCCGCGTTCACCGACGCACGGATCCGGGTCCGGCCGTGATGGGGCAGGTCCAGCAGCGGCTCGACGGCGCCGAACTTCGTGGTTGCCCGCAGCTGCACCGGCCCCGCGAACGCGTGCGTCCCGACGTGGGTGATCGCCGCGGACAGGCTGCCGGTGACGTGCTCGATCCCGAGCGGGTCGGTGTAGCAGGACGCCTCGAACGTGGTGCCCTCGTGGCCTCGGGCGGCCGACGTCGAGGTGACCCCGCCGCGGCCGACGTGCTCGTCCATCGCGCCCAGGACGTCGTCGAGATCGGCGTAGACGCGGGTGACGGGCGGCCCGCCCAGCGAGCCCGCGAGGTAGCAGTACTGGCAGTGGGCGGGGCAGCCCTGCGCGAGGTCCAGGCGCCAGTCGGCGCTGGGCGGGATGGGCTGCAGGCGCCGCTGCGACGGCGGGCTGACGACGACGGCGAGCGTCGACTTGGCGCGGGCGTAGGTGGCGCGCTGGTCGGTCTCGCCGTCGGGACCCGTCACGCGCAGGCCGGTGATCCGGTCGGCGGGCAGGAACTCGACGTCGGTGACGCCCGCGGCGGCGCAGCGTTCGAGGACGGTGGCGGTGTGCGGCCGCTCGGCGGCGGACCGGGTGACGAGGACGCGGCGGGGGACCCAGAGGCGGGTCGGTGTGGTGGTCGGCATCGCACCTGGTGCAACGCCCCGCGACGTGCGGATAGTCCGGTTCAGCCGGTCATCGCGGTGTCGCCGTGGGCGGCCCCGACGGGCTTCGACTCGGGTGACCCGCGCTGGCGCAGGAACACCGCCAGCACCGCCATCGACCCCACCGCCAGCAGCTCGGACTGCCAGTTCTGCAGGGTGCGGTTCCAGAAGTCGGGCTCGACGAGGTAGCCCGCCCACGTCACCGGGTCCTGCCGCGAGCCGAGCTGCTCGGCGTTGTAGGCCGCCCACCCGGCCACCGACTGCGCGGCCCAGGACAGCAGGAAGACCCCGCCCATCACCAGGCCGAGCGAGCGGGAGAACACGGTCGTGCGCCAGTCGCCGGAGTGGGCCCACCGCGGGGAGTCGGCGCGGGCGTGCGGGCCGACGAGCTGGTCGGCGTCGGACTCGGTGCCGGGCTCGTCGAGCTCCTTGGACTCGGGCGAGCCGCGCTGCACCAGCCACACCGTCGCGAGGATGTAGAGGAAGAACTGCAGGTACTCCGACTGCCAGTTCTCCACCACGTCGACGGCGAACGACGACGACAGCAGGTAGTGGCCGAGCCCGACGGGGTCGGAGCCCTCGGCGGCCTGCTGGTCGTTGTACTGCGCGTGCCCGGCCAGGCCCTGCCCGGCCAGCGCCAGCAGGAACAGGACCCCGAACGCCAGGCCCAGCCCGTTGTCGCGCAGCACGCGCGCGGTCCGGTTCACCGGCCCAGCAGCCCGAGCGCGGTGGAGAAGACCAGGCCGAGGACGATCACGCCGACGTAGGCCGCGAACAGCAGGCGCACGCTGCGCATCGGGTCGTCCCGGCTCATCCCGCCTCCACCGCGCACACGTAGGGCCCGTCGCCGGCGGGGCGGCACCCGGCGGCCGTCACCTTCCAGCCGGTCGTGGTGCGGGTCAGGAACAGCGTGTCGCCGGGGAGCCGGACCTGCGCGTCGTCGCCCCACACCTCGGTGCCGAGCACGTCCGCCGACGCGGCCGGGACCTGCGCGACGCCCGACTCGCAGCCGTCCTGCGCGTCGAGGGCCGCCACGACGGCGGGCGCGAGCAGGCCGCAGCGCTCCTCGGGGACGCCCGCGGCGAACTCCACGGCGACCCGCTCGACGTCGGGTCGCTGCGCGGCCGCACAACCGCCCGCCACCATCGCGACCAGCGCCGCGGCGACGACCAGAACGTGCGTCCGACCGTCCATGATCGTGGCTACCCCTGCTCCTGCTCTCCAAACGCGGCCGTCCGGCCGCATCCGGCACGCGGCGGCGGGTATCCCCGCGGGCATGACTCCTCCCCCGGTCCCTCCCGCCTCGGTCACCGTCTTCTCCGACATCGTGTGCGGCTGGGCGACCGTCGCCCTGCACCGCTTCCGCCGCGCCCGCACCGCCGCCGGCCTCGACGGCGTGCTGCACCTGGACCTGCAGCCGTTCCTGCTCGAGGACGTCAACGGCATGGCGCTGAACTGGCGGACGATCGAGCCGGAGAAGCCGGTGGTCGGTGCGCTCGCGACGGAGCTGGGGTTCACCTCGTGGCAGCGCGACCTGTCGGAGTACCCGGTCACCGCGATGCCCGCGAACGAGGCGGTGCAGGCGGCGAAGGAGCAGTCGCCCGCCGCGGCCGAGGAGCTGGACGAAGCCCTGCGGCTGGCGTTCTGGCGCGACAGCCGGTGCGTCAGCATGCGCCACGAGGTCCTCGAGGTCGCGGCCTCGTGCCCGGGCGTCGACGTCGACCGGCTGCGCGACGCCCTCGACACCGGCCGGGCCCGCGGCCCGATGATGCGCAGCTACCTCGACCACCGCGACGCCGTGCAGGGCAGCCCGCACTTCTTCCTCGCCGACGGGTCGAGCGTGCACAACCCGGGTGTGGAGATCCACCAGGAGGGCGAGCCGGGCACGGGGTTCCTCGTCGTCGACTCCGACGACCCGGCGGCGCACGACGACCTGGTTCGCCGGGCGGCGGCGGCCGCCGGGGTGGGCTGAGCGGCGCGTCGGGGTGCCCGGGTGCCGCACTCTGCTCGCCGTGCCCGGGCTGGGCCTCACACCGCGGACCGCCGCTCCGACCCTGCACGCGCTGGGGCCCGGGTGGCGGACCGGCGCGGTGCGCCTGCCCGGGTACGGCGAGCCGTGTGCCTCCGGCGTGCCGCTCGACCCCGCCGACCTGGCCGGGCGCCTGCTCGATGCGCTCGACCGGCCCGCCGTCCTGCTCGGTCACTCCGCGAGCTGCCACGTGGTGGCCGAGGCGGCGCGGCGCGCCCCCGGCCGCGTCGCCGGGCTGGTCCTCGTGGGCCCGACCGGTGACCCGCGCCTCACCCCGCCCGTGCTGGCGCACCGGTGGGTGCGGACCGCGGTGCACGAGCACGTGTGGGAGCTGCCGGTGCTGGTGCCCGACTGGCTGCGCAGCGGGCCGGTGACGATGGCGCGCGGGTTCGCCGCGACCCGCCGCCACCGGCTCGACGACGCGCTGACCTGCGTCGATGCGCCGGTGCTGGTCGTGCGCGGGCGTCACGACCGCCTCTCCCCGGCCGACTGGGTGGCCGCGCTGGCCGCCGCCGCACCCCGCGGCTCGGCCGCGTCCCTGTCCGGCGGGGCCCACATGGTGCCGCTCACCCGGCCCGCCTCGCTGGCCGCGCGCATCGAGGCGGTCCTCGGCGGCGCCCGGACGCGCCGGTAGGGTCACGACGGTGGCGGCATCGGACGGGGACGCGGCGTGGGCACACGTCCTCGCCCACGTCGTCGACGGCGGCCACCTCGCCCGCGGTGAGGACCTGACGACGCTGGTCGACGACGCCGTGCGCCCGGTCGGGCTCACCGCCCAGGTGCTCGTCGTCGACCTGGCCCAGCGGATGTTCGTGCCGATCGGGGATGCGGCGGACCAGCAGGTCCGCGTCGTGGGCACGATGGCCGGGCGGGCCTACCAGCTCGGCGAGATCCTCCCCGGGCTCGACGACGCGGGCGCCCGGGTGCTGTGGGTGCCGGTCCTCGACGGCACCGACCGGGCGGGCGTCATGCGCATCGGCCTGGGCGACCGCGACGACGACGCCGACCTGCGCCGCTGGGTGTGGATCCTCGCCGGGCTCACCGGGCACCTGCTGATGACCAAGATCGTCTACAGCGACCGGCTGCGGCGCTGGCGCAGCAACGGGCCGCTGTCGCTGGCATCGGAGCTGCTGTGGCAGATGCTGCCGCCGCGCACGTTCGCCACCGACCGCGTGGTCGTCGCCGCGCTGCTCGAGCCGCACGACCGCGTCGCCGGCGACGCCTACGACTACAACGTCGACGGCGACGTCATCGACCTCGCCGTGTTCGACGCACTGGGCCACGACCTCCGCGCCGGCCTCACCACCGCGCTCGCCATCACCGCCGTGCGCAACGCCCGCCGCGACGGCGAGACCGACCTGCGGGCCATCGCCGCGCGGGCCGACGAGGCGGTGCTCTCCCAGGCCGGGCCCCACCAGTTCGCCACCGCCGTGCTGGCCCGCCTGGACACGGCCACCGGCGTGCTGGAGTTCCTGCTGGCCGGGCACCCGGCGCCGCTGCTGGTGCGCGACGGGCGGGTCGTCAAGCAGCTCGCGTCGGCGCCGCGGCTGCCGCTGGGCCTGACGATCCCCGGGCCGCCCCCGGCCGTGGGCCGCGAGCAGCTCGAGCCCGGCGACCGCCTGCTCCTGTACTCCGACGGCATCGTCGAGGCCCGCGACGTGGACGGCGCGTTCTTCGGCGAGGACCGCCTCGTCGAGTTCACCGAGCACGCGGCCGCCGACCACCTGTCCGCGCCGGAGACGCTGCGCCGCCTGGGCGCCGCCGTCCTCGCCCACCAGGACGGCCGCCTCCAGGACGACGCCACGCTGGTGCTCGTCGACTGGGCCACGGGGGCGCACCTGAGCATGTTCCCGACCGACGCCGGCGGCTGACCGCGCGTCGACCCGTCCCACCGGGTACCGACGCGGGATACGGATCAGGAACGGCGTCGTGGTCGTCACCGGGGCGTCGAGCGGGATCGGGCGGGCCACCGCGGGAGCGGCCGCCATCGGGCTGGCCGCCGGCCTCGGCGTGGCGGGTTTGCGCAGCGGCGCAACGGGCACCCGCTCATCATGGCCACTTCCGTTCAGCACAGTGTCGACGTCCATGTCCCGGTCGGGACGGCCTACAACCAGTGGACCCAGTTCGAGACGTTCCCCCGGTTCATGGAGGGCGTCGAGCGCATCGACCAGGTCACCGAGACCCGTACCCACTGGGTGACCAACATCGCCGGCGTGCAGCGCGAGTTCGACGCCGAGGTCACCGAACAGCACCCCGACGAGCGCGTCGCGTGGACCACCGAGAACGGCACGCACCAGGCCGGTGTCGTGACGTTCCACCGGATCGACGACGCCACGACGCGCGTCGCGCTCCAGCTCGACCACGACCCCGAGGGCTTCGTCGAGAAGGCCGGCGACGCGCTGGGCATCGTCCAGCGCCGCGTCAAGGGCGACCTCGAGAACTTCAAGGAGTTCATCGAGGCGCGCGGCAAGGAGGAGGGCGGATGGCGCGGCGACGTCGACGCCGCTCCGCAGAACGCCGTCTGACAGAACGGCTTCCCGGCCCGTCCCGCTCACCGCGGGGCGGGCCGCAGTCGTGTCAGGGGCTCCCGACGTCGAGGTCCAGCTCGCCGAACCCGATCCCGCCCCCGCCCCACCGCCGCGCCCGGCCGATCGCGCGGGTGCTGCGCGCGGTGGCGGCCACCGCGCCCCCGGTGCGCAGGACGACGGTCGCGAGGTCGCCGACGACCAGCGCCCGCACCGCCGCGCCCACCGCCCACGGCGGAAGCGGCCGCTCCACCCGCATCCGCACGCGGGCGCGCCGGAGCTGGTCGGTGGTCCAGTCCCCGCCCACAGCCAGATCGGTGTGGTGCTGGGCGCGCACCGAGTCCACGGCGACCGGGGCCGCCTCGACGAGCACGTCGGGCACCTCGCCGGGCGGAGCGCCCCGCCGCGTCCCCGGCTCCGGGACCAGCGCGGCCAGCCGCGCCGCCTCCTGCTCCTTCACCCCGGGGGCCTCGCCGCGCAGCGCCCAGTCGGGGCCGTCGTGCCAGGCCACCGCGGTGGGCTCGTGCACCAGCACCGCCCCGTTGTTCCAGGCCCGGTAGGCCAGGTCCCAGTCCTCGCCGCCGTAGCCGACGTACCGCTCGTCGAAGCCGCCGAGGTCGTCGAACAGGCTGCGCCGGCACGCGAGCACGGCGCTGATGACGTGGCGGAAGCTGGTGCCGTCGGCGTCGAGCAGGTCCCGGCTGCCGGCGTAGGCCTCGCGCAGCCAGACGGGCTCGGGCAGCTCGGGGAGCGTGCGCGGGTCCACGTCGACGGGATGGCCGTCGAGGTCGGCGTGGCGGCGGCGCCCCACGGCGAGCACGTCGGGGTTGCGGGCGACGCGCGTGGTCAGGTGCTCGAGGAACCCCGGCTCGGGCACGGTGTCGGCGTCGAGGAGGACCAGGACCTCGGCGCTCGTGTGCGCGACGCCGAGGTTGCGCGCGGCGGCGGCGCGGAACCCCAGGTCGGGCTGGGTCACCACGCGGACCGGCGGCCCGCCGGCGGGCGGTGCGGGCGGCGGGTCGGAGCCGTCGTCGGCGATCACCACCTCCACGGGTGCCAGCGTCTGCCGGCACAACGCGTCCCAGCTCCGGGCGAGCTGCCCGGGCTGGCGGTAGTGGGCGACGACGACCGCGACCTCCGGGCGCGGCGCCGGGTGCGCGTCGAGCAGGTCGTAGCGGTTGCCGGGGACGGGGACGTCGATCAGCACGCGCGCAGCCCCCGGTAGAGGGCGGCGTGCGCGGCGCCCGCGCGGCACGGGGGCGGGGCGGGCAGCCGGGTCCCGTCCGGGTCGGCCAGGACGGCGGTGACGTCGAGGTCGTCGTAGGGCGTCAGCGCGCCGGGGCGGCGCACGGCCTGCTCGCGCACGTAGGCGCCGCGCGCGGCCAGCGGACGGCGACCGCACCCCCACCAGGTCGCCAGCGTGCCGCTCGCGCTGACCGAGCGCCCGGGCACGACCGGCACGGTCACCGCGCGGGCCGCGGCGGTGAGGTCGGCGTCGCTCAGCGCCCCGGTGACGACGAGGTCGACGCCCGCCGCCGCGGCACGCTCCGCGAGCGCCGCCACCAGCGGCTCGTGCCCCGGCGAGGGCCCGCCCGCGGCCACGACCCGGGGCCGCGACGGGTGCCGCGCGGCGGCGTCGAGCACCTCCGCGTGGCCCTTGCCGGGGTAGAGGAAGCCGAGCACGCCGAGCGTGGGGCGGTCGGCCCAGTCCGGTGCGGCGCCGCCGGGCACGGGTGCCGGCACCGGCAGGTCGACGACGGTCGCGACCCGTCCGGAGAACGCCGCCACCTTCGCCGCCTCGTGCTCCGCGGACACGACGACGGCGTCGGCCGCGGCCACGACCCGCGCGTAGCCCGCGGTGCGGCGGGCGTCGCGGGCCGGGTCGGGGTCGGCGCCGGGCACGTCGTGCAGCGTGACGACCAGCGGGCGCGGGACGCCGGTCGCCCACGCGGTGAACGCGGCGGCGGCCGCGGCGATGTCGGGGCCCCACAGGGCGTCGGTGAACTGGGCATGGGTGAGGTCGGCGGCTCCCCCGTCGACGGGCTCGATCCCGTGGGCGGCCGCGCGCTGCGCCACCAGCGCGGCGTGGCGGACGACCCCGTGCCCGGGCGGGCCGGGGGCGACGACGCGCACCCTCACGCGGCGGCCCGTGCGAGCACCGACGACCGGTAGACCTCCGCGTGCACCGCGGCGATCCGCTCCCGCTGCGCCCGCCGGGCCGCCGGGTCGGCCCGCCACGCCGGGCGCTCGGCGTGCGCCCGGCGCACGGCCGCCTGCAGCGAGCCGGCGTCGAGCCGGTGCTCGTCGTGGCCGTAGAGCAGGCACGGCGCCTGCTCGGCGTAGAAGCCGCAGTCGGGCGCGAGCACCGCCGTGCCCAGGTCGTGGCAGGCCTCCAGCCAGCCCGAGTGGGTGCCGAAGCGGTACGGGAGCACCGAGAGGTCGAGCGCCGACAGGTACTCCCACAGCTCGTCGTCGGTGAACGGGGCGTGCACGCGCACGTCGAGGTCGGGCAGGGCGGCGGCGACGGCGCGCCCGCGCGGGTCGTCGTGCGCGTCGACCCGCAGCCGGGCGCCGGGCAGCCCCGCGACGGCCGCGGCCAGCGCGCGGGCCACCGGCACCGGGTCGGCGTTGGCCCGCACGCTCTTGGCGTGCAACCCCACGAGGAACCCCTCGCGCGGCGGGCGGGGCGCGGCGATCCGCTCCGCCGGGACGACGTGCGGGTGCGGCGCCACCGTCGCCTCCCGCCCCCAGCGCCGCGCGATCTCGGCCGCCGCGCCGGCGGTCAGCGTCAGCAGCGCGTCGGCCGCCGGGACCAGGACGCCGAGCGCGGCGTCGTGCGCGGCCGGGTCGGCGTGGTGGGGGTTGCGCAGGTCGTGGACGGTGACGACGAGCGCCCGGCCGGCGTCGCGCAGCGCGGTGACGAGCGCGGCCAGCTGTGCAGGCGTGCGGTCGTCGTAGCCGAAGTGGACGTGCAGGACGTCGAACTCCCCGGCGTGCCCGCGCACCCACGACGGGTCGAGCATCGGCGGCGGCCACCACTGGCCGGGTGGCGCGCCGGGCACGGGCGGGTCGGGCAGGCGGACCACGTCGTGACCGGCGGGAGCGGGGTCGGCGAGGTGCCGGACGTAGACGTGACCGGACGGGACCGACGCGATGCGCACCCGCCCCAGGTGCCCCGGCGCGCCGGTTCCCGAAACCCCGGGCAGCATCGGTCACATGGATCACGGACGCCGCCGCCACTACGGCGAGTTCTACGGACTGGTCGACGAGCCCGGCCCGGTGACCCTCGTGCACGGCAACTGCCAGGCGGAGTCGCTGCGCGTGCTGCTCGCCGGGTCGCCGACGTTCGCGCCGCGGCCGGTGCGCGTGCCGCCGGTGCACGAGCTCACCGCCGACGACCTGCCGCACCTGCACGCGCTGCTCGCCCGCACCGCGCTGCTGCTGTCCCAGCCCGTCCGCGACGGCTACCGCGACCTGCCGCTGGGCACCGCCGAGCTCGCCGCGCACCTGCCCGCGGGCGCGCGCGTCCTGCGCTGGCCCGTGGTGCGCTACGCGGGCCTGCACCCGTGGACGGTGATCGTCCGGCACCCCGGCGACATGGCCGCGGTGCCGCCCGTCGTGCCCTACCACGACCTGCGCACCCTCACGGCCGCCGCCGGACTGACCCGTGCGCCGCGCCCGGACGCCGCGGCGCTGCGGGAGGCCGCGGCGCTGTCGGTCTCCGAGCTCGCGGGGCGCGAACGGGCCACGGACGTCGGCGTGGCCGACCTGCTCGCCGGGTTCGGCACCGACGCCGCGCACACCCTCAACCACCCCGGCAATCCCGTGCTCATCGCACTGGCCCGCCGCGTGCAGGCCGCGGTCGGGCTGCCGGCGGACGCCGACGACCCGGGCCGGGCGCTGCTCGGCGGGGTGCGCGCGCCGCTGGACCCCGCCGTGCTCGACGCGCTCGGGCTCGACGCCGAGCCCCGGGACCACTGGCTCGTCGACGGGGCCCCGGTCGACGACGGACAGGTCCGGGCGGCACAGCTCGACTGGTACGCCGACCACCCGCAGTGGGTCGCGGCCGGGCTGGAGCGCCACGCGAAACGCCTCACGCTCCTCGCTATGACGTAGGTCATGGCGTGACCCGCGCGTGGACGGGGGTATCCGGGGTCGCCATCAGCCCGCTGCCCCGAACCAGGAGTCCGCCGTGTCGCCGACCCGTCTTCCGCGTTGAAGCGACACCGCATCGCGCTCATCGCCTCCGCCCGCTACCCCATCCGCGAGCCCTTCGCCGGGGGTCTGGAGGCCCACACCTGGCAGCTCGCGTCGCGGCTGCGCGCCCGCGGCCACGAGGTGACCGTGTTCGGCGGGGCCGGTTCCGACCCCGCGCTCGGCGTCCGCGAGATGACGCCCCTTCCCCCGCTGACCGGGCACGCCCGCAGCGACGTGAGCATGCCCGCCGACTGGTTCCTGGCCGAGCACCACGCCTACCTGGGCCTGATGCTCGAGCTGTCGGCCCCCGACGCGCCGTACGACGTCGTGCACAACAACTCGCTGCACTACCTGCCCGTCGCGATGGGTCCGGCCGTGCCGCGCCCGGTCGTGACGACGCTGCACACCCCGCCGACGCCGTGGCTGGAGTCGGCGATCCGGCTCCCGCGCACCCAGAACCGGCCCCGGTTCGCCGCGGTCAGCCACACCACCGCGGGCCAGTGGCGCGGCCTCGTCCCCGACGTCCGGGTGGTCCGCAACGGCGTCGACACCGCCGTGTGGACGCCCGGCCCCGGCGGCGGCACGCCCGTCTGGTCGGGCCGGATCGTGCCCGAGAAGGGGCCGGTCGAGGCGATCCGCGCGGCCCGCGCCGCCGGGAGCGGGCTGCGCCTGGCCGGGCCCCGGCCCGACCGCCGCTGGTTCGACGCCGAGGTCGCGCCGCTGCTGGGCGACGGCATCGACTACGTCGGGCACCTCGACCACACCGCGCTCGCCCGGCTCGTCGGCTCGGCCTCGGTGGCCGTGGTGTCGCCGTGCTGGGACGAGCCGTACGGGCTCGTCGTCGCCGAGGCGCTGGCCTGCGGCACCCCGATCGCCGGGTTCGCCCGGGGCGCGCTGCCCGAGCTGCTCGGCCCGACGTGCGGCGTGCTCGCCGACCCCGGGGACGTCGACGGCCTCGCCGCCGCGATCCCCGCGGCCGCGCGGCTCGACCGCGCCGCCGTGCGCCGCCGCGCCGAGGACGTCTGCTCGGTCGAGGCGATGGTGCGCGGCTACGAGGACCTCTACGACGAGCTCGTCGCGTGATCGCCTACTACGTGCACCACCAGGGCAGCGGGCACGTCCATCGCGCCGCCTCGATCGCCGCGGCGGCGCGCACGCCGGTCGTCGGGATGTCCGGACGGCCGCGGCCCGCGGGCTGGGCCGGGGACTGGGTCGACCTGCCCGACGACAGCGACGGCGTCGACGCCGCGACGCGCGACGTCACCGCCGGCGGCACGCTGCACTGGGTGCCGCGGCGGCACGCGGGCCTGGCCGAGCGCATGCGAAGGGTGTCGGAGACCGTTGTGCGGGCGTCGCTCGTCGTCGTCGACGTGTCGGTGGAGGTGGCGCTGCTCGCACGCCTGCACGGCGTCCCGGTGGTCGTCGTGGCGCAGCCCGGCGAGCGCACCGACCGCCCGCACCGCACCGCCTACGACCTGGCCGAGCGCATCCTCGCGCCCTGGCCGGTCCGCCCCGCCGACGGCTGGCCCGACGGGTGGGCCTCCAAGACCGTGCACCTCGGGGCCCTGTCCCGGTTCGACGTGCACCCGGCTCCGGCCGCGGGCGACCCGTGCCGCGTGCTGGTGCTGTGGGGCCGCGGCGGCATCGACGTCGGACCCGACCGGATCGCCGCCGCGGCGGCCGCCACCCCCGGGCACCGCTGGGTCGTGGCCGGCCCGCACCCCGGCCCCGGCGACTGGCCCGAGAACCTGACCTGGCTCGGCTGGGTCGACGACGTGTGGGCCGAGCTGTCCGCGGCCGGCGTCGTCGTGACCCACGCCGGGCAGAACGCGCTGGCCGAGGTGGCCGCGGCCCGGCGGCCCGCCGTCGTGGTGCCGCAGCGGCGCCCGTTCGGCGAGCAGGACGCGACGGCCGCGGCACTCGCCCGCGCCGGCATCGCCGAGCCGACCGGCGCGTGGCCGGAGCCCGCGGCCTGGCCCGCGCTGCTGGACCGCGCGGCGCAGCGCGGGGGCGCCGGCTGGGAGGCGTGGTCCACCGGCACCGGCGCCGCGCACGCGGCCGCGCTGCTCGACGGGCTGGCCGCGTGACCCGCACCGCCGTGATCACGCCCGTCCGCGGGCGCGCCGCGCACCTGCACCGCCAGCGCGAGGCGCTCGCGGTCGACCCGCCGGACGTGCACGTCGTCGTCGCGATGGGGGCCGAGCCCGAGCTCGCCGACGTGCCCGGGGCGCCGCCCGTCGCCGTCGTCCGGGTGCCGGTGCCGACCACCGGGCTGCCGCTCTCGGCCGCCCGCAACGCCGGGGCGGCCGCCGCCGCGGGCGCCGACCTGCTCGTGTTCCTCGACGTCGACTGCATCCCCGCACCCGGGATGCTGCGCCGCTACGCCGACGCCGCGCGCCGCGTCGACGGACCCGCGCTGCTGTGCGGGCCGGTGCACCACCTGCCGCCCGCCCCCGACGGTGGCTACCCGGCCCCCGACCGGCTGGCGGCGCTCGCACCCCCGCACCCCGCCCGCCCCGCCCCGCCCGACGGCGAGCTCGTGGCGGAGTCGCGGTGGGAGCTGTTCTGGTCGCTGTCCTTCGCCGTCACCCCGGCCACCTGGGACGCGATCGGCGGGTTCTGCGAGGACTACACCGGCTACGGCGGCGAGGACACCGACTTCGCCTGCGCCGCCCGCGACGCCGGCGCCGGCCTGTACTGGGTCGGCGGCGCGAGCGCGTTCCACCAGCACCACCCGCCCGCGCGGGAGACCCCGGAGCGGATCGCGGAGATCGTCCGCAACGCCCGCCTGTTCCGCCGCCGCCGGGGGTGGTGGCCGATGAGCGGCTGGCTGCACGAGCTCGACGCGCGCGGGGCCGTGGTCTTCGACCCGGCCCACGACGCGCTGCACCTGTCCCCGGAAGGACACCCGTGACCCTGCTCGACCCGCGTCCCCCCGACCCCGTCCCCGACCCGAGTGCCGCCCTCGGACCCGCCCTCGCCGCCGCCGTCCGCGATGCGCTCCCCCGTCCGGGGCACGGCGACACCGCGGGCCGCTGGCGGACGCTGGCCCGCTGGGGCCGCACCGACCTCGTCCTCGCCCGCCTGGCCGAGGGCCACGCCGACGCGCTCGCGATCCTCGCCGAGGCCGGCTGCGACCCCGTCGGGAGAGCGCTCTACGGCGTCTGGGCCGCCCGCTCGGCCGGCACCGGCGCGGTCCTGCGCGACGGGGCCCTGCACGGCGTCGTCCGCTTCTGCTCCGGCGCACACCGGCTCGACCGCGCACTCGTCGTCGCCGGGGACGCGCTCGTCGACGTCGACGTGCGCGACCCGCGCGTGCGGCCCGTGATGGGCACCTGGAACCCGGCGGGGATGGTCGCCAGCGACAGCGTCGACGTCGAGTTCCAGGGCGTGCCCGCGGACCGCCGCGTCGGCCCGCCCGGCTTCTACACCGCCCGCCCGGGGTTCTGGTTCGGCGGCGGCGGGGTCGCGGCGGTGTGGCTCGGCGGCGCCGCCGGCGTCCTCGACGACGTGCGCGGGCTCGCGGGCGGGGACCCGCACCGCCTCGCGCACGTCGGCGCCCTGCACACCGCGCTCGCCGCGACCGACGCCCTGCTCGAGCGCACCGCCCACGACATCGACGCCGACCCGGCCGCCGACCACACCACCGCGGTGTGGACGGCCCGCGCGGCCGCCGAGGAGCTCGTCCGCACGGTGCTCGACCGGGCCCCGCGCATCGCCGGCACCACCGGCCTGACCCGCGAGCCCGGTCCCGGCCTGCGGCTCGCCGACCTGGGCGTCTACGTCCGCCAGCACCACGCCGAGCTCGACCTGGCCGCGCTCGGCGCCCGCCTCACCGAGGAGTCCGCATGACCCGGCCGCTGACCCCGCCCGCGGACTGGCTCCCGCTGCTCGACGCCCACGCGCCGCCCGCGTTCGAGGTCGCCGCGCTCGCCGGGGAGCGGGTGGTCGTCGTGGCCGCGCACCCCGACGACGAGACGCTCGGCGCCGGCGGGCTGATGCGGGCGCTGCACCGGGCGGGCGCGCGCGTGGAGCTCGTGGTGGCCACCGACGGCGAGGCCGCGTTCCCCTCCCTCGACGACCCCGCCCGCGACGA
This sequence comes from Pseudonocardia oceani, assembly GCF_019263585.2. GTDB lineage: Bacteria > Actinomycetota > Actinomycetes > Mycobacteriales > Pseudonocardiaceae > Pseudonocardia > Pseudonocardia oceani. The sequence goes on along the minus strand of NZ_JADQDF010000001.1, from coordinate 4,232,468 downwards.
CACCGCCCGCGCCGCGCTGGCGGCGACCCGGCGCGACGAGCTCGACGCCGCGCTCGCCGCTCACGGGATGGCCGGCGTGCCGGTGCACCGCCTCGGGATGCCCGACTCCGCCCTCGATGCCGACGTCCTCGCCGCCGCGCTGGAGCCGCTGCTCGTCGGCGCCGAGGCCGTCCTCGCCCCGTGGACCGGCGACCCGCACCCCGATCACGCCGCGGCCGGACGGGCCGTCGCGGCCGCGGCCCCCGTGACCACGACCCGCTGGAACTACCCGATCTGGATGTGGCCGTGGCTGCGGCCGGACGACGACGGGATCCCCTGGCCGCTCGCCCGCGTCCACCACCTCGACGCGGACGCGCGGGAGGCCAAGCGGCGGGCCGTGGCCTGCTTCGTGTCCCAGACCGGGCCCGGCCCGGAGGGCGCCGCGCCGATCGTGGGCCCGGAGGTGCTGGCGCACTTCGACACCGGAACCGAGGTCGTGTTCCGCGACCCCGCCGCGGGCGGGGCGCCGGCCGAGCGGTTCGACGACCTCTACGCCACCGACGGCGGCGACCCCTGGGAGACCCGCACCAGCTCCTACGAGCGGCGCAAGCGCGCGGTGCTGCTCGCCTGCCTGCCCCGCGAGCACTACCGGCACGCCGCCGAGCCCGCCTGCGGCACGGGCGCGCTGACCCGCGAGCTGGCCGCGCGCTGCGACCGGCTCGACGCCTCCGACGCCGCCGCGGCCGCCGTCGACCTTGCGCGCGCCGCCGTCGAGGGGACCGGGGCGACCGTGGAGCAGGCCGCCCTCCCCGACGCCGCCGCGCTGCCCGCCGGGCTCGACCTCGCCGTCGTCTCCGAGGTCCTCTACTACCTCGCCGACGACGTCCTGGCCGCCACCGTCGACCGGATCGCCGAGGCCGTGGAGCCCGGTGGCGACGTCGTGATCGCGCACTGGCGGGGCTGGCCGGCCGAGGCGCCGCGCGACGCCGGGGCCACCCACTGCGTCCTGCTCGACGACCCCCGGTTCACCGCGCTGGTGACCCACGTCGACGAGGAGTTCCTGCTGCACGTGCTGCGGCGCGCGTGATCACCGCCGTCGGGGTGGTCGTGCCCGCGCGCGACGAGGAGGAGCGCATCGCCGCGTGCCTGGACAGCGTGCTCGCCGCACTGCCCCCGGGCGTCGACGCGGCGGTGGTGGCGGTGCTGGACCGCTGCACCGACACCACGGCGTCGCGCGTGCCGCCGGGCGTCGACGTGCTGGTCAACGACGTGCCGCTGACCGTCGGCGAGCTGCGCGACCGCGGGCTCCGCCACGCACTGGCCCGGCTCGCCGACCGGGCCGACCCGGCCACGGCGTGGCTGCTCAGCACGGACGCCGACTCGATCGTCGGGCCGGGCTGGGTGCACGACCACCTGCGCCACGCGGCCGCGGGGGCGCACGCCGTCGCCGGGCTCGTCGACCTCGACCCGGCGCTGGACGGCGCGCCCGACCCCGGGCCCGAGTACGCCCGCATCGTCGGCTCGGGCCTGCGCCCGGACGGGCACGGCCACGTCTACGGGGCCAACCTCGGCGTGCGCGCCGACGCCTACCTCGCGGCCGGCGGCTTCCCGGCCGTGGTCCACGGCGAGGACCACGCGCTGGTCGGGCGGCTGCGCGAGGCCGGTTTCCGCGTCGTCACCGCGCTGGACGGGCGGGTGCGCACCAGCGCACGGACCGTCGGCCGGGCGCCCGGGGGCCTGGCCGACCTGCTCGCCGCGCTGGGGGGCACCGGTGACCGGGGACTCCCCCGGGGCACCGTCGCCGGAGGTTGAGCGGCCGGGCGTCCGGGAAACCGATCACATGCCGACCGCCCAGCCGCAGGAGCCCACCACGGGTGACGAGCCCCGCCGTCCCACCGTCGCCGACCACATCGTCGATCGGCTGGCGTCCTGGGGGGTCCGGCACTACTACGGCTACCCCGGCGACGGCATCAACGGGATGACCGCGGCGCTGCAGCGCCGCGAGGACACCCGCTTCGTGCAGGTCCGCCACGAGGAGACCGCGGGCTTCGCCGCGTCGGCGCACGTCAAGTACGGCGGCGGGCCGATCGGCGCGGCGCTCGTGACGTCGGGCCCGGGCGCGGTGCACCTGCTCAACGGCCTCTACGACGCCAAGCTCGACCACCAGCCCGTCGTCGCGCTCGTCGGGCAGACCGGGCTGACGGCGCAGGGCGGCGGCTACTACCAGGAGGTCGACCTCCTCTCGCTCTACAAGGACGTCGCCGGGTTCCTGGCCCAGCTCGACGACCCGAGCCAGGTCCGCCACCTCGTCGACCGCGCCTGCCGCACCGCGCTGTCGGACCGGACCGTCGCCGTGCTCGTACTGCCCAACGACGTCCAGGACGAGAAGGCCGTCCTCGATCCGCCGCACGCCCACGGCTACTACGCCACCTCCAACGCGCCGAGCACCCGCCCCACGATGCCCGCCGAGGACGACCTGCGCGCCGCCGCCGACGTGCTGCGCGGCGGGGAGAAGGTGGCGATGCTCGTCGGGCAGGGCGCGCTCGGCGCGGAGGCCGAGGTCGCGGCGATCGCCGCGCGGTTGGGCGCGGGTGTCGCCACCGGGCTGCTCGGGCTCGCCGCCGTCGACCAGCGCGAGCCGTGGGTCACCGGGGCGCTGGGCCTGCTCGGCACCACCCCGAGCTCGTACCTGATGAAGCACTGCGACCGGCTGCTCATCGTCGGCTCGAACACGCCCTACAGCGAGTTCTACCCGCCGGAGGGCCGCCCGGCCGTGCAGATCGACATCCAGGGCTCGCAGATGGGGCTGCGCTACCCGACGCAGGTCAATCTCACCGGCGACGCCGGGCCGACGCTGCGCGCGCTCGACGCGCTGCTCGCCGACCACGTCGCGCCGACCGCGTGGCGCGAGGACATCGCCGGGCGCACGGCCTCGTGGCGGACCGGGCAGCTCGAGGTGGCGCAGCAGGCCGCCGAGCCGGTGAACCCGCAGCTCACGCTCACCGAGCTCGACGCGCGGCTGCCCGACGACGCGATGGTCGCCGTCGACTGCGGCACCGTCACGGCCTGGTACGCCCGGCACCTGCACGTGCGACCCGGGATGCTCGCGTCGCTCTCGGGCACGCTGCTGTCGATGGGCGGCGCGATGCCCTACGGGATCGCCGCGAAGTTCGCCCACCCCGACCGCCCGCTGTTCGCGCTGATCGGCGACGGCGCGATGCAGATGAACGGCGTCAACGAGCTCATCACCGTGGCGAAGTACTGGAAGGAGTGGGCCGACCCGCGGTTCGCGGTGCTCGTGCTCAACAACCGCGACCTCGCGTTCGTGAGCTGGGAGCAGCGCAGCGGGGAGGGCACGCCGAAGTTCGACGCGAGCCAGGGCGTGCCCGACGTCGACTACGCCGCGTGGGCCCGCAGCCTGGGCCTGAACGGCGTGCGCGTCGACGACCCGTCGCAGGTCGGACCGGCCTGGGACGCCGCACTGGCCGCCGACCGGCCCATGGTCATCGACGCCGTCGTCGACCCCGCGGAGCTGATGATCCCGCCGCAGTTCACCCGCGACCAGGCCGTGAAGACCGCGATGTCGGTGATCCGCGGCGACTCGGACTGGCGCGGGATCCTGCGCCGCGGCATCCCGGCGGCGGCGGCGACGCTGCTGCCGCACCGGGGCTGACGCGCCTCAGAAGCGGCCCTTGAGCTCCGCGAGCGCCGAGGAGTAGATCCCCGAGATCGCCTCGGCGAGCCCGGGCTCCTCGTCGGGCGACTCGGCGGCGAAGTCGGCCGTCCACACCACCTCGGAGCCCTCGGGGTGCTCCTGCACGGCGAAGCGCGAGCGGTAGTGGGCGAGCGCGAGCGGACCGGAGAGGTACTCGTAGACGTAGGCGCGGGCGGCGTCGTCGCGCTCGACGATCCGCTCCTGCGCGTCGCCGCCCCCGCCCGCGAAGGTGGCGTGCCGGACGTCGCCGACCATGTGCGTCTTCTCGATGGCGGGGATCCAGTCGGCGACGTTGCCGACGTCCCCGCCGACCTGCCAGACGGCGTCGGGACTCGCGGGGACGACGATCGACTCGCGGACGTTCACGGGTTCTCCTCTTCGATGGTCACTTCACTGCTGGGTCGACAGGATCGTGACGACGCAGGCGTTGCCGTCCATCCCGGCCGCCCCGCCGCCCATGGTCTCCACGAGCCCGACGGCGTGCCGCGCGACCTGACGGGGGCCGGCGCGGCCCCGCAGCTGCCAGACGACCTCGGCGATCTGGGCGGTGCCGGTCGCGCCGAGGGGGTGCCCGCGCGAGAGCAGCCCGCCGCTGGGGTTCACCGGTTGCGCGCCGTCGCGGGTGGTGTGCCCGGCCGGCGCGAGCTCGGCCCCCTTCCCGCGGGGTGCGATGCCGAGCGCCTCCAGCGTGAGGATCTCGCCGATGGTGAAGGCGTCGTGCACCTCCATGACGTCGATCTGGTCCGGGGTGCGCCCGGCCTGCCCGAACGCCTGCTCCGCCGCCCGGGTGACGCTGGCGTAGCCCCAGACGTCGTCGCTGCGGTGGTCCCACAGGGCGCCGGACACCATGGCCGAGGCCTCGACCAGCAGGTCGTCGCGGTTCCCTCGGTCGCCGCCGACGATCGCGGCCCCCGCCCCGTCGCTGGTCGGGCAGCACTGGAGCATCGTCAGCGGTTCGGCGATCATGCGGGAGGCGAGCACCTCCTCGGCGGTCGGCACGCTGGTGCGCAACTGCGCGCGCGGGTTGTCGAGGCCGTTGCGCTTGTTCTTCACGGCCACGGCGGCGAGCTGCTCGGGCGTCACGCCGAACTCGCCGACGTAGCGCTGCGCCGCGAGCGCGTAGAGACCCGGCAGCGGCAGCGAGGACGCGCCCTCGGGGTCGGTGGCCTCCGGCACGATGGCCCCGGAGAACAGCGTGGACATCTGGTCGACGCCGAGCACGAGCACGCACCCGAACCGGCCGAACCGCACCGCCTCGACCGCCTCGTGGAAGGCGCTCGTGCTGCTCGCGCAGGCGTTCTCCACCGTCCACATAGGCACGCCGGGGATCCCCAGCCCGCGCTGCACCCGCGTCGCGACGCCGGGCGGCCCGAAGACCGAGCCGACGACGATCGCGTCGATCTCGCCGGGGCTGATCCCGGCGTCGCGGACGGCCTCGGCCACGGCCTCCCAGGCCAGCGACTCGACCCGGCGCTCCGGGAACAGCCCGTAGTCCGACGTGCCGACGCCCCACACCATCGCCTGGTTCACGACGCCTCCGCCAGCAGGTCGCCGTCGTCCGTGCCGGTGATCCGCAGCCGGGTCCCGATCGGGACGACCACAGGCTCGGCGAGGTGCACCAGCACCCGCGGGCCGTCGTCGAGATCGAGGTACGCGAGCCCGAAGGGCGGGCGCCGTTGTCCCACCCGGATCGCGACGACCGTCGAGGACCAGGCGGTGCCGGTCGCCGCGAACCGCTCCGGCGCGACGGGCCCGTAGCAGGCCGGGCACCACGGGATGCCGGTCTGCGCGGCCGGGTAGCGGCAGGCGGTGCAGCGGACGCCGAGGACGGCGTCGCCCCCGTCGGCGGAGCGGTCCAGGACCGGGCGGGAGTCGGCGACGGGCAGGCCGCCGACCGCCGCACCCGGGCGGCGCTTCGTGGGGCGGCCCACCCCGAGCTCGGACGTCATCAGTGGTCACCCTCCAGCGTCAGCGAGAAGTCCGCCGCCTCGATGTGCAGGTACGCCGCGACGCTCGTCTCGACCAGCTCGCGGACGAACTGCATCTCCTTCGTCGTGGGTGCGAAGTCGCGGCTGCGGGCCGGGGTGGCGCGCATGGTGTCGATCTCGCTCTCCGGCACGAGCAGCCGCAGGATCAGCTCGTCGTCGGAGATGCCGCCGCCGAACCGCTCACGCAGCTCGGTGAGGCTGGGCTGCGGGGGCTGCCAGTCGGTGTAGCTCGCCGCCTTGGGCGTCGCCATGATCGTGTCGAGCACGTTCTGGTCGAGCGGGGCGACCGGGTCGCCGTAGAAGCCGTGCGCGTAGATCAGCACCTCGTCCGGCACGACCGAGTAGCGCTTGCCGGTGACGACGTTCAGCACCGCCTGCGTCCCCACGAGCTGCGAGAACGGCGTCGCCATGACGGGGTAGCCGAGCTCCTCGCGCACCCGCGACATCTCGTCGAGCACCTCCTCGAAGCGCTCCTCCATCCCGCGGGCGCGCAGCTGGTCCTTGAACGTGCCAGCCATCCCGCCGGGCAGCTGGTGGCGGTACTGGAACAGCGAGAACTCGGCGGGCTGGCCGACCGGCAGCGCCTCGTACTCCGCGACGCGCAGCAGGTGCTGCTCGACCGGGGGCAGCCGCGACTCGTCGAGGTCGACGTCGAACCCGGCGTAGCGCAGGTTGGCGATCGTGTTCTCCGTCGACGGCAGCGACACCCCGGCGGCCAGCGGGCGGCTCGCGGTGTGCACGACGTCGGCGCCCGCCAGCAGGCCCTCCAGGTAGTTGATCGGGGCGAGCGCGTTGTTGGAGTGGAAGTGGATCTCGACGGGCAGCTCCCCCGCCGCGGCCTTGATCGCGGCCACGAGCGTGCGGGTGCGCTCGGGCGTCAGCAGGCCGGCGGCGTCCTCGAGCTCGATGCCGTCGGCGCCCAGCGCCACCAGCTCGCGGGTGCGTGCGGCGTAGTACTCGTCGGTGTGGAACGGGCTGTCGGCGTAGAGGATGCAGGGGATCGCGGCCGCGCCCTCGGCCTGCGCGGTCTTCACGAGCCGGCCGATCTTGTCGGTGTTGAACAGCCCGTCGTAGATCCAGAAGCTGCCGATGCCGTGCGCGCACAGGCGCTGCACCCACAGGTCCATGACGCTGTCGGCCGTCAGCCCGAACGTCACGATGCCGTTGCTGCGGGTCCCCGCGCGGACGGTCGTGCGCGGCATCGCCGAGGACAGCGAGATCAGCTGGTCCCAGGGGTCCTCGCGGCAGTGCCGCACGAGCACCTCGAAGATCGAGCTGCCGACGAGGTCGATGGTGTGGAAGCCGGTGCGGTCGAGCTCGGCGGCCATCGGCAGGCCCATGTCCTTGCGCAGCCGCATGCCCCACCAGCTCTGCGGGCCGTCGCGCAGGGTCTGGTCGATGACGCCGACCTTCCGGCGGCTGCCGTCGGCGTTGCGGGGGGCGCGGTCGAGGTAGGTCATGTCAGTCCCTGCTTCTCCAGGTGGTCGGGCAGGCCGCGGACGGCGATCCAGTCGGTGGTGACGTCGCCGGCGCGGAAGTCGGGGTGGTCGAGCGCGTCGCGGATGAAGGCGGCCGTGGTGGGCACGCCCTCGACGCGCAGGCGACGCAGCGCCGCGCCGAGCCGGTCGGCGGCGGTGTCCCGGTCCGGCCCGTGGGCGACGATCTTGGCGAGCAGCGAGTCGTAGTACGGGCTGACGACGTGCCCGGGCTCGCAGTGGGTGTCGACGCGGACGCCGTCGCCGGTGGGCGGCTCCCAGACGTCGACGGTGCCGGGGCGGGGCACGAACCCCCGGGCCGGGTCCTCGGTGGTGATGCGGGCCTCGATCGCGTGGCCGGTGAGCACGACGTCGTCCTGGGTGATCCGCAGCGGCTCCCCCGCCGCGACCCGGAGCTGCTCGGCCACCAGGTCGACGCCGGTGACCATCTCGGTCACCGGGTGCTCCACCTGGATCCGCGCGTTGAACTCCAGGAAGGCGAACTCCCCGGTGTCGGAATCGAGGATGAACTCGACGGTGCCCGCGCTGTCGAGCCGGAGCGCCCGGGCGAACGCGACGCCGCTCGCGCGGATCGCCTCGCGCACGGGCTCCGGCAGGTTCGGCGCGGGCGACTCCTCGACGACCTTCTGGTGGCGGCGCTGCAGCGTGCAGTCGCGCTCGCCGAGGTGGACGACGTGACCGTGGCGGTCGCCGAGCACCTGCACCTCGATGTGGCGGGCCCGGCGGACGAAGTGCTCGACGTAGAGCCGCCCGTCGCCGAAGGCCGACTGCGCCTCCGCCGCCGCCGCGGGGAACCGGGAGCGCATCCCGTCGTCGTCCTCGACGACCGACATGCCGCGTCCGCCGCCGCCCGCCGCGGCCTTGACCAGCACCGGGTAGCCCAGCTCACGCGCCGCGGTGACGGCGGCGTCGGCGGAGTCTAGGACCGGCGAGCCGTCGAGCACCGGGATCCCGGCCGCGCGGGCCAGCTCGCGGGCCCGGGCTTTGTCCCCGGCCTGGGCGACGGCGTCGGGGCGCGGCCCGACGAACACCAGCCCCTCGGCGACGCAGGCCGCCGCGAAGTCGGGGTTCTCCGACAGGAAGCCGTAGCCGGGGTGGACGGCGTCGCACCCCGACCCGAGCGCCGCGCTGAGCACCGACGGGATCGCGAGGTAGCTCTGCGCCGCCGGGGCGGGGCCGATGCAGACGGCGCGGTCGGCCAGGCGCGCGGCGAGCGAGCCGCGGTCGACGGTGGAGACGGCGACGACCGACTCCAGTCCCAGCGACCGGCACGCCCGCACCACCCGCACGGCGATCTCACCGCGGTTGGCGATGAACACCCGGCGGATCGGGGTCGAGCGAGCGGCACCTCCACCCAACCCTGTTGGGCGAGGGTGCCGTTCGCGCAGGTCGGTGTCAGGCATCGCTCGGCCGGATCAGGAAGAGCACCTGGTCGTACTCCACCATCTCGGCGTTCGCGGCGAGGACCTGCACGACCACCCCGGCCCGCGGCGTGACCACCGGGTTCATCAGCTTCATGACCTCGACGATGGCGAGCTGCTCGTTCTCGCCGACGTTGCTGCCGACCTCGACGAACGGCGGCTCCCCCGGGCTCGGAGCGACCCAGAACGCCCCGACGGCGGGTGAGCGGACCTCGACGAGACCGGTGGTGTCGACGGGTGGGACCGGCGGGGCGGGGACGGGGGGCGAGGGGGCTGCGGCGGGGCCCTCCGGAGTTGCAGGAAAGCCACTTTCCCGCACTCCGGTGGCAGGAACGTGGCTTTCCTGCAATACGGGGGCGGGTGCGGCGGGCCCCGGAGCGGCGACGGCCGTGGGCGGCCCGTTCTTTCCCACCGTGATCGTTATGCCCCCGATCTCCAGGGTCATGGCGGTCCAGTCGGACGCCGCGAAGGTCCGCAGCACCTCCCGCACCCCGCGGTGGGTGACGCTGTCGGGCACGTCGGTCCCGCTCATGCCGGTCTCCTCTCGTCGGCGCCGGACTGCGCGGCGGCGTGGGCGGCGGCCGCCAGCAGCACCGGGAGCCGGTGCGCGGCGACGATCACCTCGACGCCGCCGTCCAGGGCGTGGCGCACGCCGTCGGCGGTGGTGAACAGGGCCCCGCGGACGGTGCGGGTGCCGGGAGGGAGATCGGGCAGCCGCTCCCCCAGCTCCTCGGGCGCGGCGGCGTCGGCGTCGAACACCGGCGCGGGAACGTCGGCGCCGGGCGCGACGACTCGCACCGGGGCGGCGGCCTCGGCCCACTCGCACAGGCGGCGCAGGTCGTCGTCGCCGGTCTCGTCGACGGCGGTGGTCGCCACCTCGCCGGCGTAGACCCGGCCCGAGGTGGCGTCGACGGTGACGGTCCGCCCGACGAGCACGTCGACCGTGCCCGCTCCGCACCCGACGACGCACGGGGTGTCGAGCGCCCGGCTGACGACGGCGGCGTGCGAGGTGGCCCCGCCCTGCTCGGTGACGACGGCGTCCGCGGCGATCATGCCCTGGACGTCGTCGGGGCTGGTCGCCCGGCGGACGAGGACGGTGCCCGGCCGCGCCTCCTCCGGGGTGGCGACGGCGACCCCCGTGGCGACGCCCGGGCTGGCCGCGGCGCCGGAGGCGAGCAGCTCGGCCCCGTCGGCGGCCGCGGGGTCGATCGAGGGCCGCAGCAGCGTGCGGACCTGCTCGGCGGTGACCCGCCCGACGGCCTCGGCGGGTGTGGTCGCGCCCTCGTCGACCAGCGCCACCGCGATCCGGACGGCGGCCCGGGCGGTGCGCTTGGCCGGGCGCGACTGCAGCAGGTACAGCTCGCCGCCCTGCACCGTGAACTCGATGTCCTGGGCGTCGCGGCCCTCGGTGTCGAGGCACTCCGCGGCGGCGAGCAGCTCGGCGTGCACGTCGGGATGCGACGCGGCGAGGTGCGCCAGCGGCTCCGGGGTGACCCGGCCCGACACCACGTCCTCGCCCTGCGCCCGCGGCAGGTACTCGCCGTAGGGTTCGCGCACGCCGTCGACGGGGCTGCGGGTGAACAGCACCCCGGTGCCGGAGTCGTCGTCGAGGTTGCCGAACACCATGGCCTGCACGGTGACGGCGGTGCCCAGGTCGGGGATGCCGTGGTGCTGCCGGTAGGCGACGGCGCGGCGCGAGCGGCTCGACGCGAACACCGCCGCGACGGCCGCGCGCAGCTGCTCCCACGGGTCGGCGGGCACCGCGCCCGCGCCGTCCTCGGCGATGGCCGCCCGTACGGCCGCGGTGTCGGGCAGGTCGTCGAGCTCCTCGAGGCAGCCGAGCACGAGCCGCCCGTAGAAGCCGGTGAACCGGCGGTGCACCTCGGCGGCGAACGCCGGGTCGCCGCTCTCCTCGGCGAGCGCAGTCTCGACGGCGTCGGTGCAGCCCAGGTCGAGGATCGTGTCCATCATCCCGGGCATGCTGACCGCCGCCCCGGAGCGGACCGACACGAGCAGTGGCCGCTCGGTCCCGCCGAACGTGCGGCCCAGCGAGCGCTCCAGCAGCCGGACGCCCGCCTCCAGCTCCTCGGCGAGCCCGTCGGGCAGCCCCCCGGAGGCGAGGTGCGCGGCGCACGCCTCGGTCGTGACGACGAACGCCGGCGGCACCCGCAGCCCGAGCGAGCGCATCCGCCACAGGCTCCACGCCTTGCCGCCGACCAGGTCCCGGCTCGGCTCGACCGCCGTGTCGTCGGGGACGACGATCCAGCGGAACCCGGTCGCGGTGCTCATTCCTCCCGCTCCCGCCCGGTGAGGCGCAGCAGGTGCTCGTGCATCTGGAACCAGACGGTGTGGAACGAGTCGACCCGCACCCCGCTGACGTAGTCGGTCTCGCCGCTCTCCGCTCGGGTGAGTGCGGCGCCGAGTCGGTCGACGAACCGGTCGACCAGCGGGTCCTCGACGGGGCCGAGCACGGCGGGCAGCTTGTCGAGGATCCGCCCGAGGCGGTCGAGGACCTTCGCGTCGTGGTCGGCGTCGGAGTGGTCGTTGGCGACGCGCTCCCCGCCCACCTCGACGGTCTGCCAGTCGGTCGTGACCTTGAGGACCTGCTTGTTGACGCCGCTCTCGAACGCGTCCATCGCCGCGGCCACGGCCGGGTCGGACCGCAGGGCCCCGAACACCACCGGGTAGGCCGCGTCGAGCTGCTCCCGCCCGGCCGGGGTGATCATGAACTTGCCGCGGGCCGCCATCACCGCGCCGTCCGCGACCGCCTTCTCCAGCTCCGCCTCGACCTCGGTGGCGGGCTGCCCGGAGACGCCGGCCAGCTCCTCGGCCGTGGCGAGCTGCTTCATCGTGAGGGTGTGCAGGGTGAGCAGGTGGGGGTCGAGCATCGGAGGTCCTCTCAGGGGGTGGTCGCGGCGGCGGTCATCCGGTCGCGCACCTCGCGGCGCAGCGACTTGCCGACCGGACTCGTGGGCAGGTCGGGCCAGATCTCGACGGCCCGGGGCCGCTTGAAGCCGGCCAGGCGCTCCGCGCAGTGGGCGACGATCTCGGCGGGCTTCGCGTCCGCCCGCAGGACGACGGCGGCGGCCACCCGCTCGCCCCACGTCTCGTCGGGGATGCCGACGACGGCGGCCTGGGCCACCGCCGGGTGGCTGAGCAGCGCGTCCTCGACCTCGCGGGGGTAGACGTTGAAGCCGCCGCTGATTATCACGTCGTGGCGCCGGTCGAGCAGGTGCAGGTAGCCCTCGGCGTCCCAACGGCCGATGTCGCCGGTGTGCAGCCAGCCGTCGGGCTCGATCGTCTCGGCCGTCGCCTCAGGCCGCCGCCAGTAGTGGTGCATGGTGTGCGGGCCGCGGGTGAGGATCTCGCCGACCTCGTCCGGGCCCAGCGAGCGGCCCGCGGCGTCGCGCACGTCCACCTCGACGAACGTGTACGGCTTGCCCGCCGAGGTCAGGCGCTCGGGGGTGTGCTCCCACGGCTGCAGGCAGGTGATCGCCAGCGGCGCCTCGGCCTGTCCGTAGAGCTGGGCGAACACCGGGCCCAGGACGTCGATGCCGCGCTGCAGGACCGTCGTCGCGATGGGCGCGCCGCCGTAGCAGAGGCGCTCCAGCGCGAGCCCGCCCGACGACGCGAGCGCCGCGGTGGCCGGGTCCTCGAGCAGCATCGCGATCATCGTCGGCACCATGAACGTCGACGTGGCGCGGTGGCGCTGCGCCGCCTCCAGGAACGCGGCGGGCGAGAACTTCGTGACGAGGACGTTCGGCGCCCCCTTCACCAGGTGCGGCAGGAAGAACGCGCCGCTGCCGTGCGTGATCGGAGCGGCGTGCAGCATCACCGACGACGGCGTGAGGTTCGGCAGCAGGTCGACGAGGAAGTTCGCCACCTCGGCCAGCTCGCTGCGCGTCGTGAGCACGACCGCCTTCGGCCGGCCCGTGGTGCCACCGGTGTAGGCCAGGCGCAGCGGGGCGTCCGGCTCGCGCCGCACGTCGCACGGCCCGTCGGGCGCGCCGGCGATGAGGCCCGGCAGGTCGTCAGCGGTGATCATGACCTCGACGGCGGCGGGCGGGTCGCCGGCGTGCACCAGCGCCCTGGCCTGCGAGTCCTCGATCTTGAACGCGTGCTCGTGCGGCGTCTCGCGGGTGTTGAGCGGCACCCGCACGAGCCCCGCCTTGGCCAGCGCGTAGTAGACGACGACGCCGTCGATCCCGTTGGGCAGCAGCACCGCCACCCGGTCCCCCGGCTCCAGCCCCCGGGCCAGCAGAGCGTGGCCGAGCCGGTCGGTGAGCGCGTCGAACTCGGCGAAGCTCACCGTCCGGGCCCCGCCGTCGTCATCCGGGTGGACCAGCGCGGGGGCGGCACCGAACTGCCGCCCCGCGCGCCGGATCAGGTCACCGATCTGCACGGTCAGCCGTTCCCCTGCAGGTCGGCCCGGCGCAGCCCGGCCCCCTTGCCCTGCAGCGTCCGGCTGTCGCGCTGCGCCAGCTCGTAGAGCGCGTTCGCGCGGTCGGAGGTGTAGTGCCGCTTGACCCACTCCTCGTCGAGGTAGCGGAACTCCGGCGCCTGCGCGGACGGGGTGAAGCCGCGGGCCCGGCGGTTGTACTCGTCGAGCTCCAGGCGCCCCGCGCTCGTCGTCCACAGCCCGGTCTTGGGGTCGAGGCTCGACGAGCCGGACAGGGTCGAGCCGGCCGTCGGCGCGAAGTCGTCGTCGGTGAGCACCGAGTACGGCACGCCGGTGAGCATGTTCTGGTTGAGCCCGGAGTAGCGCGCCATCGTGTACTCGCTGGTCTTCTGGTGCGGGAAGCCCAGCAGGCCGACCATCTCGCCGAGGTTGTCGCGGCCGTACTCGTCGTTCATGAGCGGCTTGAAGCGCTGCACGCGGTCGTCGAGCTGGAACCAGTCGTCCTGGCGGTAGGTCCCCGCGAGGTGCGCGAAGTCCTTGGCCACCGACGAGTAGACCAGCGCGCCGGCGTCGATCATCTGCTCGCGCGACCAGCCCGCGATCCGCTTCCACAGGTCGGCCGTGGCCGCGTTGAGGATCTCGCGGTAGGACTCCATCGTCTCCGCGAGCTTCTCCGCGTTCTCCATGCCGACGGGCTGGTAGCCGTCGGTGAGGGCGTCGGAGGTGTACATGCCGACCGCCGCGATGTTGGACGCGTCGTAGGACGGCTCCGCCTCGAACGACGCCCAGTCGTCCATGAGGTTGAAGTTGGTGTCCTTGAAGACGATGGGGATCGTGAGGTTGCCGAACGGCAGTTGCGTGGCGATGCCGTCGAGCCAGGGGTAGTCACCCTCGGTGAGCTCGAAGAAGTCGCGGACGATGAGCTGGCGGTTGTCTCCGAAGTTGTACGGGCCGCTGTTGTGCAGCCCGATCCGGCACTCGCAGTGCGCGAGGAACGCGTACTGCGACAGCTGCGCGACGAGCTTGGTGGCCGCGGTGTGCAGCCGGTCGCCGGGGACCACGCCGTGCAGATCGGACTCGAAGACCTGCAGCGTGCGCTCGGGCAGGAACTGGCTGCGGTCGCCGAACTCCTTGTTCGTCATGTGGCCGTCGTTGCGGTGGTAGGCCAGGTTGAAGCGGCGCGAGAAGTCGAGCACGTCGACGACGTCCTCGACGGCGTCGGCCGGGCCCAGCAGGCCCCAGTTCATGAGCATCTCGCGGCCGATGAGGTAGAAGGCCGGCATGCCCCAGGCGGCGTTGACGGTGTCGACCTTGAGGCTCACCTCGCGCGCCCGGTCGCCGAGCTCCTCGGCCGGCGTCGCGGCGTCGATCTCCCGGAGCTGCGTGGGCAGCCGGTAGAACGTGTTGAGGTAGCTGAGCAGCATGTAGGGGTTCATCGGGAACAACTTCGACTCCTGCACCGTCCGCGTGATGCACAGCCAGTAGGTCGTGTCGCTCAGCTGCCGGAGGTAGTTGTTCGTCTCCAGCAGGCTCTTGTAGCTCAGGTCCGCCATCGCTCAGCCCTCGATCTTCCAGATCCGGGCGTGCCCGGTGTCCCCGGTCTCGTACGCGTCGGCCGCCGGCGGCGCCGCCGTCACCTCGATCTCGACGACGTCGCCGTCGACGAGGGTGTCGATCGTGCAGTTCATGAGCGTCGGCACGTCGTACTCGCGGGCGAGGATCCCCAGGTGCGAGCGGACCGAGCCGCCCAGGCAGATGACGCCCGCGAAGCCCTCGATGATCGGGGCCGTCAGCGTGCCGCCGGAGTCGTCGATGACGGCGATCGTGCCGTCCGGGACGCCGTCGGCGAGGAACCCCATGACCTGCTCGATCTTGGAGATCAGCGCGACCGGCCCGGTCACCGAGGAGGTCTTGCGGATGACGTTGTCGCCCACCCCGACCTGGCGGCGGCCGTCGGTGACGGCGCCGTCGGCGAACGCGGACGCCGCCTTCTCGGGCCGCTTGTACTTCTCGGGCTCGGACTCCAGCGACACCGTCGCGGAGAAGTCGAAGCGGTAGCCGGAGTCGAGCGCCTCCTGCTCGACGGCCTGCGCGTCGGCGAGGGAGAACAGGTCGTACTGCCGGTCGAACACCACGTCCTTCCAGGCAGCACTGGTCGCGGCGAAGCGCTGCGCGGCCAGTTCCCGCACGGCGGAGTTGTAGCGGCCGGGCAGCGGCAGCATCTCCTTCGTGCCCCACTTCGGGGGTGTCAGGGCGGCCTCGGGGGCGGGATCGGACATCGTCACCTCTCCGTGATCGGGTCGGCGGTTCGGCCACCGGCGTCGGATCCAATGCCACGTCCGGGAGCCCGCGGGCCCCGTTCTGCGGCTGTTCACGAGGCTGAAAGGTAGGTACGTTGGCTCGTGTGACCCAGTCCACGTTGGTGGACAGTCCGGCGTCGACGACGACTGCCACGCCCTCCCGCCGGGCTCGTTCCTCACCACGCACGGCCCTGCGCAGAGCCGACTACGAGCGCGCCTTCGACGTGCTGGAGGACTGCGACGGGTCCCCGTCGCTGCCCGACTTCCGGGAGCAGCTCGTCGAGGCCCTGCACCAGCGCTTCGGGCTCAAGCACGTGTCGTTCTTCGTCGGCGCCACCTTCCACAACATCTTCGGCGACCTCGCGCCCGTCACCGAGGGTCACACCGCGCGGATGCTGCCGGAGTACCAGGAGCGGTGGTCGCGCTACGACGTGTTCGGCACGCCCGCCGCGATGCGCCAGCTCGTCTCCAGCGGCGTCTCGTCCCTCTCCGAGCTGCGTGCGCTCGGCGCGCTGCCGGCCTCGGCCAACGCCTACGTCCGCCACTTCCTGCAGGCCACCTGGGGCATGGAGTCGGCCGCTGCGATGCGCCTCGAGCTGCCCGGCGGCCATACCGCGCTGGTCGGCATGTTCGACACCGCCCCCGACCGCCTCTCCCCCCAGGACCTGGCCACCCTGCGCGCACTGTCGCGCCAGCTCTCCGCCATCGCCCGCGGCCTGCCCGTCTCCCGCCCGAAGGCCGCCCTCGCCGGCCTCTCGGAGCGGCAGCGGCAGGTGGTGCAGCTCGTCGCCGACGGCCTGTCCAACGCCCAGATCGCCGAGACCCTGTCGTTGGCGGAGGACAGCGTGAAGAAGTACGTGAGCCGCATCCTCAGCGCCACCGGCTGCCAGAGCCGGATGGAGCTGGCACTGCTGGCGCGGTCGCGGGGCTGAGCTCACCTCGTCCGCCAGCCGGCTCGCCGGCTCGTGCCGGGGGCCTGCTCGGCCGAGGGCTGGCACACAGGGTGCGGGGTCCGCACACAAGGCCGGACTTGTGTGCGGGCCACGGGAGGTGTGCGAGCGGCTGATGGCGGGCGCATCGACGTCGGCTCGCGCTCGGGCAAGTCGCGCGCACATGCTCCGGGCTCGCACACAGGGCGGGACGTTTGCGCCAGCCCGGAAGGTGTGCGAGCGGGAGTCGTCGCCAGGTACCGACCAGAGGCGCGACAGCTTCGGGACCAGCGGAGGCGGCTGCTCCGCCGTGACCTGCGAGGCGTCGACGAGCCGCGCTCGGACTCCGCTCGCGCTCGAGTTCTGGGTTCGCACACAGGTTGCGGGGTTGGCACACAGGGCCGGAACTGTGTTCGAGCACCGGAGGGTTGTGTGCGGAGGTGCCGTCTGTTGCCGCTGCGCCCAGGAGGCGTGCACGCAGTGAGGCACAGGGGCCGGCACGACCCAGCTGCGCTGCTGCCGGAGAGTGGAGCGCGGGCGTGCGGGACGACGGCTGACGCTTCCCCCGATCCCGGGCGCGGCGCAGGACGTGCTCACCACCTCCAGCGACACCGGACGACGGGCGAGGAGGCCGCACGGACGGACCGCGTGGCGTGGCCCCCGCTTCCCACGGCAGCCCGCGACCCCGGCCGCCCGTGATCGCCCGGATCAACCCGAGGCCGGGCTGACGAGAGGCAGTTACAGGAAGGACGACTCCCTCGTCAGCCCGTACCTCGGGTGCTCCCCGATCACCATCGACTCGAAGATGCCGTACCCGACCGCGTCCCCCTCCCGCACCCGGATGACGCAGTCGCGGAGCTGGTGGATCTCCTTCACCGTCTCCGGCGACGAGGCGTCGGAGAACCGCTCCCCGTCGATGAACTTCTCCCCGTGCCACTGGCCGTGGCGCTGGCCGCGGAACCCGAAGTACTTGGCCGTGCCCAGGTGGAACCCGGTGTCGCTCGCCGCCTCGATCTCGACGGTGCGGGTCTCGCCCCAGCCGGCGTCGAAGGTCATCTTGCCGCCGAGCAGGCGGCGGTTGACGGGGTCGAACTTGAGCTCGTCGCGCACGGCGTGCAGGTCGCGCTGCGAGCCGTCCGCCTCGTTGACGAAGCCGGAGAAGTAGGTGGTCTCGTGGTCGACCTGCTGCTGGTAGTGGTGGATCTCGTAGGACGTGCCGTCCGGGCGGCGCATCCACATCGGGCTCCAGGTGAGCAGGAAGTCCTGGTCGAGCCGCTGGGGCTTGAAGACGTCCGGGGCGGGGTCGCCCACGTCCATCCGCACGCCCCACGAGTGGTCGCGGAACCCGAACCACTCGTCGTCGCGCACGTCGATCCGCTGCCCGTCGATGTGGATCGTGCCGCGGACCGTCGAGGCCTGGTGGTAGCGCAGCAGGTCGGACTGGATGCGGAAGCCGTGCGGCTCGCGCTGCTCGTCCTTGCGCTCCAGGAAGGGCGGGAGGACGCCGGTCACGACGAGGTCGAAGCGGATCGGCAGGACGTGGTTCTCCCGCAGTGTGAACCGCACCGACTTCAACGGCTCGATCACCTCGTAATCCAGCGGCCCGACGCCGACGCGCTCCGGGTCGGCGTCGAGGCGGCGGGTGGAGCGGACCGTCAGCTGCTCCGTGCCGCGGGAGATGCCGCCGAAGCCGTCCATGACGTTGCGGTTGTGGTACTTGCCGAACCCGACGTCGACCTGCAGCGAGCCGTCGCGCGCGAACAGTGACCCCCACAGCTTCTCGGTCCAGGAGATGTCGGCGTGGCCGATGGTGGCGAAGGTCTGGGGCGTCTGGTGGCAGAGCAGTTCGTCGGCGTGGGTGAGGATCTGCTGGGACTGGCGCACGGTGTCTCCTAGCGGATGGGCGAGAACGATCCGGGCAGGTCGTTGGCCACGAGGGCGGTCCCGAAGATCGTCGCGGCCTGCGTGTCGTCGTCGAGCGGCTCCGGGTACAGGGCCGTGGTGTCGGGCGAGAACGCCCAGTCGATCCGGTCGGTCACCCCGGCGAGGGCGGCGAACGGCCGCAGCCCCGAGGTGTACATCCGGGTCGCCGAGAAGATCCGGTCCTCGCGGCCCATGTCGGCGAACTGCTGGTAGAGCTCCATGTGCGCGCGGCTGACGTCGGCGAGCACGTCGGCCCAGCGGTCCGGCCCGAGCACCTCCGACGAGCCGTCGGTGTGCCGCCCGACCACGGTGGCCTCGGTGACGGCCGAGAGCAGCTGGTCGGGCTCGGTGAACGTCGTGCCCCAGTCGTTGATCTCGAACTCGGTGAACGCGGCCGGGTCGAACGTCAGCGCGAGCGTCAGCCCGGCGTACGGCGGCGTCAGGTCCGCCGCCCACGGGTACTCCCACGCGCTCGGACCGAGCGAGAGGTAGTCGCGGACGATCGTGTGCCGCCCGTCCCGGCGCGGGTACGGCCCGGAGTCGCAGATGCCGACGCGCGAGTCGCAGAAGTAGAGGAACGAGTAGCCCGACACCGTGGCGTTGAGCCGCTTGAGCGCCTTCGACGACGCCGCGTCCAGCGTGCTGCCCTGCGCCACCAGGTCGTCGACGACGTCGGCGGGCAGGTAGCGGTTGGTGAACCCGGCGTCCTTGTAGTCGAGCGTGCCGTCGCCGCGGTGGGCGAGGGTGAGCCGGCGCCAGAAGTCGACGACCGTGCGCACCTCCTCGATCCGCTCGTCGCTCCGCAGCTTCCCCATCTGGATCAGGCACTCGCGCCCGCACAGGTAGTGGTAGCCGACCATCCAGATCCACAGCGGGCTCACCAGCCCGGGCTGCCCGCGCAGCCGCTTCCCGATCTCCTCCGCCGGCATGGCCGCGTCGATGACGGCGACGCGCTCGGCGTAGGTGTGGAAGTCGTCGATCACCGACAGCGTCATGTACGGCAGCATCGGGAACAGCTCGGAGGTGAAGCCCGAGCGCCGCGTGATCTCCGGCTTGAACGCCCGGCCCATGTGCTGGACGAGGTCGTCGAGGCGGTCGTCGGAGAGCTCCTCGGCGAGGAGCCGGTCGAGCGCCTCCGGCCCGACGGTGACGTCGAACGGCTTCACCGCGATCTCGTCGCCGACGCGGCGGACGTAGGCCCACCACGCCGCGCTCACGTCAGCATCGGGCGCGGCCGGTGGTGGCGCCTCGGCCCCCGTGCGCACGACGCCGGCGCCGTCGACGATGTCCAGGGTGATCTCTGTGCCGTCGGCGAGCTCCTCGGTCAGGTCGGCCCCGACCAGGCAGGGCACCTCGAACTCGCGCGAGACGATCGCGAGGTGGCTGCGCAGTGTGCCGTCGCGGGCGACGATGCCACCCAGGCGCCCGAGGATCGGCGACAGGAACGTCGTGCCGCCGGAGGAGACGACGGCGATCGTCGCCTCCAGGTCGGAGTCGATGGACGCGATGACGTCCTGCGGCGACCGGAAGTGCCGGACGGCACCCGTGACCCGGCCGAACGTGTACGAGGGAACGCCCTTGCCGATGACGGTCACGTCATCCTCCGATCGGTCGGAAGCAGCTGTCCCGGTCCTGCGGCACGAAGATCCCGCCGATGAGCGAGAGCGCGAGGTCGGGGTCCTGGAACTTCTCGTACGACTGCTGGATGGAGTCCGACACGGTCCAGTCGATCTCGTCGTAGCAGCCCGCCAGCCGCGCCCACGCCTTGAGCTTCCAGGCGTACATCGACGTGGCGTAGAGGTTGCGCACCTGAGGATCGGTCTCGGCGAGGCGCTGGTAGAGCGCGCGGTGCGCCTTGCGGATCGCGGCCGTGGCCTCGGCCAGCTCGGCGAGGTCGAGCGGGCGCAGCGCGCCGCCGTCGGTGGTGAACACGCGGGTCTCGATGATGTCGGCCTGGTAGTCGCTGGGCGTGAACCAGGCCGTGCCCCACACGTTGTTGTCCATCCTCACCGACGCCGGGAGGCGGTGGGCGATGACGAAGTGGTGGAAGGGCAGCGTCTCGCGGATGCCGTCGAGCCACGGGAAGTCGCCGTCGCCGTCGGCGCAGGTCTCGCGCAGCGCGAGGAACGAGCCGTCCTCGAGCTGGTAGGGGCCGGTGTCGCAGACCGCGGTGCGGGCGTCGCAGTTCTCCAGGAACGCGTACGCCGTGAGCCGGGCGCCGAACTTCCGGATCGCCGACTTGTGCTCGTCGTCGGCGGGCAGCAGGTGGCCGCGGATCTCAGCCAGCAGCTCGTCGGAGACGACGTGCGAGCTGTTGGGCGGGTCGGCGTCCATGTTGTAGAGCACGCCGTCGGTGCGCATCGCGATCGTCGCCTCGCGCCAGAACCTCAGCACGGTGAGCTGGTCCTCCAGCCCGTCGGTCAGGCTGTTCTCGCCCAGGTCGACGAAGAGCTCGCGGCCGGTCATGTAGTGCAGCGGCATCGCGGCGAGGTTGATAAAGCTGCGCTTGGTGCCGATCGGCAGCGCGCGGCGCACGAGCTCGGCCGGTGTCGCGTGGCTCAGGATCGTGCGGATCCGGTCGGGGACGCGGAGGTAGTCCTCCATCATCGACATGAGGATGTAGGTGTTCATGCCGAACAGCTCGGACTCGAACACCGTCCGCGACGTCAACTCCGACTTGTAGGCCGCGCCGCCCTCGTGGACGAGGTGGTTCCACTCGTCGAGCGTGGGCTCGTAGGAGGCGTCGGTGTGCAGCGCCTTGAGGTCGCTCATGCCGACACCCCGGCGGCGACGGAGATCCGGGCCGTCTCGGCGTCGGACAGGTCGAGCACGACGGCGTCGCCGTCGGTGACAGTGCCGGTCAGCTCGGCGGCCAGCACGCACGGCACGTCCGACTCGCGGGACAGGATCGCGAGGTGCGACTCCCGGCTCCCGGCCGTGCAGACGATGCCGCGCAGGTCTGGCAGGATCGGCGACAGGAACGTCATCCCGCCCTTACTGACGAACGCGATGGTGTCCTCGAGGTCGTCGTCGTCGATCGAGAGGACGTCGGAGGTGTCGTTGAACCACCGCGCCGTGCCGCGCACCTCCCCCGCCGTGAACAGGTTCGTGCCGGTGCCGACCTCGTTCTGATCGCTCATGACAGCTCCGTCCGCTCGCCCAGATGCGCAGGTCGGACGGTAGGAGCGGAGTGTGGGTGTGACCCAGTGCACTTAGGGGGACAGTGCCTCCGCACCCCATCCGGCCAGCATCGGCAGCACGTGCGCCGTCGGCGAGTCGGGCTCCACGGTGTAGACGACCAGCCGCTGCCCGGGATCGTGCGGCGTCGACACCGCCTCGATCCCGAACGCCAGCGGGCCGGCGGTGGGGTGGGCGATGCGCTTGGCGACCGAGGTGTGGTCGCGGACGCCGTGGTCGTCCCACCACCGGGCGACGTCCGGGTCGGCGGCGCGCAGCTCGGCCACCAGCGCCGCGAGCCGGTGGTCGTCGGGGCGGCGGCCTGCCTCGAACCGCAGCGCGCCGACGGCCGCCGCCGCGAAGTGCGCCCAGTTGACGATGCGCTCGCGCGCCGAGGGGTCGAGGAACAGGTACCGCGCGAACGACGAGCCCGGTTCGAGCGCGCGGCCGAGCACCGCGGGCAGCAGGGCGTTGCGGGCCAGGACCTGCGCGCGGCGGCCGAGCAGCAGGACGGGGACGTGGTCGAGCGCGGTCATCAGCCGCAGCAGGCCGGGGTCGGGCCGCTGCGGCGCCTCCGCTCCCCCGCCGCGCCGCCGCGAGGTGGGGGCGGCGAGGTCGCGCAGGTGGGCGTGCTCGACCTCGTCGAGGCGCAGCGCGCGGGCCAGGGCGTCGACGACGGAGTCGGTGACGGTGGCCTGGCGCCCCTGCTCGAGCCGGCTGTAGTGGTCGGGGCTGAGCCCGGCGAGCACCGCGAGCTCCTCCTTGCGCAGGCCGGGCACGCGGCGGGGGCCGGGGAAGGGCGCCATGCCGGCCTGGGCGGGGGTGAGGCGGTCGCGCCGGGAGCGCAGGAAGTCGCCGAAGGCCGTGCGGCCGGGGGGCACGCGTCGAGCGTAGGTCGCGATGCGGCGATCGTGCCCGGTCACGCCGTGCCCCGGTTGCGCTCGCCCTGGGGCCACCCGCCGGCGACCCGTAGACAGGGGCCATGACCTGTACCCGTCTCACCGGCCGCCACGCGATCGTCACCGGATCCACCAGCGGCATCGGCGCCGCCACCGCCCGCGTCCTCGCCGCCGAGGGCGCGTCGGTCGTCGTCGCCGGGCGCGACCGCGCCCCGCGGCGAGGCCGTCGTCAAGGAGATCGCCGAGGAGGGCGGCACCGCGTTCTTCGTCCCGTCCGACCTCGCGGGCACCCCCGACGAGGTCCGAGCGTTCGCCGCGGCCGCCCGCGACGCACTCGGCGGCCGCGTCGACGTCCTCGTCAACAACGCCGCCGTCTGCCACCCGACCACGACCACGGGCCTGAGCGACGCCCAGCTCGACGAGTCGCTCGCCGTCAACGTCCGCGCCCCGCACGTCCTCGTGGCCGCGCTCGTGCCGGGGATGGTGGAGCGGGGCGACGGCGCCGTCGTCACGATCGGCTGCTGGATGGCGGGCACCGGCAGCCCGGCCGTCGGCCTCTACGCGACGACGAAGGCCGCCGAGCAGCAACTCACCCGCAGCTGGGCCGCGGAGTTCGGGCCGTCGGGGGTGCAACACCGTGGTGCCCGGCGTCACGCGCACGCCGATGAACGAGTCCGACGGCGACGTCCTGGACCGGCTCGCCGCCGGCACCCCGGCCGGGCGGACCGTCCGCCCCGAGGACATCGCCCGCGCCGTCGCCTGGCTCGCCTCGACCGACGCGGCGCTGGTCCACGGCGTGACGCTGGCCGTGGACGGCGGGATCTCGACGACGCGGGCGCTGTAGCCGGGGGTCAGGGCAGGATCGAGTCGACGTACCCGCCGTCGACCCGCAGCGCCCCGCCGGTGGTCGCCGACGCCAGGTCCGAGCTGAGGTACACCACCAGGTTCGCGATCTCCTCGGGCTCGATCAGCCGCTGCAGCAGCGACTGCGGGCGGTGCTCGGTCATGAACCGGCGCTGGGCCTCGTCCCACGGCAGGTCGTCGCCGATCAGCTCGGTGACGAGGTCCTCGACGCCGCCGGTGTGCGTCGGCCCGGCCAGCACCGAGTTGACGGTGACGCCCGTGCCCGCCGCGGCCTTCGCGAACCCGCGGGTGACGGCGAGCTGCGCGGTCTTCGTGACGCCGTAGTGCACCATCTCCACCGGCGTCACGACCGACGAGTCGCTGGAGATCGACAGCACCCGCCCGGAGCCGCGCTCCATCATCCCCGGCAGGTAGGCGCGGGTGAGGCGTACGCCGGCGAGCACGTTGACCTCGAAGTAGCGCCGCCACTCGTCGTCGTCGATCTCGAGGACCGGTGCCGCGCCGAAGATCCCCAGGTTGTTGACCAGCACGTCCACCCGCGGCAGCTCCGCGACCAACGCGGCGGCGCCGTCGGCGTCGGCCACGTCGGCGGCGATCCCGCGCACCCGCGCCTGCGGGTGGGCGTCGCGGATGCGCTGCACCGCGGCGTCGACGCGCCCCTGGTCGCGGCCGTTCACCACGACGTCGGCGCCGGCGCGGGCGAGACCCGTCGCGATGGCATGCCCGATGCCCTGGGTCGAGCCGGTGACCAGTGCGGTCCGTCCTGTCAGGTCGATGTCCACGTCCACGCCAACCGGGCGGGCCCGCCCGATCTTCCACGCCGATCTCCCGCGCACCGGTTGGTGCGGGCGGGCACGCCCGGGCATCGTGGCGGCAACCCGTCCCGAGGAGCCGCCATGTCCGTCCTGTCCGCCGTCCTCGACGCCGCGCGCTCCGGCGCGGTCCGGATCGTCGACCTCACCACCCCGCTGCGGGAGACGACGCCGATCCTGGAGCTGCCGCCGCCGTTCGCGAACACCTCCCGGTTCCGCCTCGAGGAGCTCTCGCGCTACGACGACCGCGGCCCGGCCTGGTACTGGAACGACATCCACACCGGCGAGCACACCGGCACCCACCTCGACGCGCCCGTGCACTGGGTGTCGGGCAAGGACGGGCTCGACGTGTCGCAGGCCCCGCTGAGCACCCTCGTCGGGGCGGCCGCGGTGATCGACATGACCGCACAGGTGGAGGCGGACGCCGACTTCCTGCTGGAGGTCGAGCACGTGCGGGCGTGGGAGGCCGAGCACGGCCCGCTGCCCGAGGGCGGCTGGCTGCTCTACCGCACCGGCTGGTCGGCGCGCGGAGACGACGCGGCCGCGTTCGCCAACGCCGACGAGGACGGGCCGCACACGCCGGGCGTCTCGGTCGCGTGCGCGCGCTGGCTCGCGCAGGAGTCTCCGATCAGCGGGTTCGGGGTGGAGACCGTCGGCACCGACGCGGGCGCCGCGGCCGGGTTCGACCCGCCGTTCGCGTGCCACAACTTCCTCATGGGCGCCGACAAATGGGGCCTGACCAGCCTGCGCAACCTCGACGCGCTCCCGCCGACCGGCGCGGTGCTCATCGTGTGCCCGCTGCCGATCGTCGGCGGGTCGGGGAGCCCGGCGCGCGTGCTCGCGCTGGTGGAGGGGTGAGCGGCTCCGCCGCCCGTGAGCGGCAACCGTCGCCGGAGCCACGATCGCCACTCACGACCACCTCCGCGCCGACCACCTCCGCGCCGACCACCTCCGCGTCCGGTACCTCACCGGAGACGCCGACCACCGTCGCCGATGTCGTCGGCGCGCTGCTGGCGGAGCTCGGCGTCGGCCACGCCTTCGGCGTGGTCGGCAGCGGCAACTTCCACGTCACCAACGCCCTGCGCGCGCACGGCGTGCCGTTCACCGCGGCCCGCCACGAGGGTGGGGCGGCGACGATGGCCGACGCGTACGCCCGGACCGCGGGCGGGGTCGCGGTGCTCACGCTGCACCAGGGCTGCGGCCTGACCAACGCCCTGACCGGCATCACCGAGGCCGCGAAGAGCCGCACCCCGCTGCTGGTGCTGGCCGCCGACACCGCCGGGGCCGCGGTGCGGTCGAACTTCCGCATCGACCAGGACGCGCTGGTCGCCTCCGTCGGCGCCGTCGCGGAGCGGGTGCACTCGGCCGCGTCCACCGTCGCCGACGTCCGGCGCGCGTACGCCACCTGCCGCGGCCTGCGCCGCACGGTGGTGCTCAGCCTGCCCCTCGACGTGCAGGAACAGCCCTGCGAGTCGGCCGCGGCCGCGTTCACGCCGCTGCCTCCGGCCCGCCCGGACGCCGGCGCGGCCGCCGAGCTCGCCTGCCTCCTCGACTGGGCCGCCCGACCGGTGTTCGTCGCCGGTCGCGGCGCGCGCGGAGCCGGCCCCGAACTGGCCGCGCTCGCCGACACCTGCGGTGCCCTGCTCGCCACCTCCGCCGTCGCGAACGGGCTCTTCACCGGCCACGACTGGAGCCTGGGCATCTCCGGCGGGTTCGCCACCGACCTCGCCGCGGAGCTGATCACGGACGCCGACCTCGTCGTCGCCTGGGGCGCGTCGCTGACGATGTGGACCACCCGGCACGGGGCGCTGCTCGGCGACGGCGCGACGGTCGTGCAGGTCGACGACACCCCCGAGGCGCTCGGCGCGCAGCGGCCCGTCGACCTGGCGGTCCTCGGGGACGTGCGCACGACCGCGCTCGACGTGACCGCCCTCGTGCGGGGCGGGCCCGGCCACCGGACCGACGACGTGCGCGCCCGGATCGCCGCCGAGGGGCGCTGGGCGCAGGTCCCTGTCCCCGACGGGGTCCCGGGCCGCATCGACCCCCGCACCCTCTCGACGGCGCTCGACGCCCTGCTCCCCGCGGAGCGCACGCTCGCCGTCGACTCCGGCAACTTCATGGGCTACCCGAGCGCCTACCTGGCTGTGCCCGACGCCGCCGGGTTCTGCTTCACGCAGGGCTTCCAGTCGATCGGGCTCGGCCTCGCGACGGCGATCGGCGCCGCGCTGGCCCGCCCGGACCGCGTCCCCGTGGCTGCGCTCGGCGACGGCGGGTTCCTCATGGGGATCTCCGAGCTGGAGACCGCGGTGCGGCTCGGGATCGGGCTGCTCGTCGTGGTCTACGACGACGCCGGCTACGGCGCCGAGTTCCACCACTTCGACGACGCCGACCACGCCACCGTCCGCTTCCCCGACGCCGACCTGGCCGCGATCGCGGCGGGGTACGGCTGCGACGCCGTCACCGTCCGCTCGGTCGACGACCTGGCCGCGGTCACGACGTGGCTGGCCGGGCCGCGGGACCGGCCGATGCTCGTCGACGCGAAGGTCCGCGCGGACGAGCCGTCGTGGTGGCTGGCGGAGGCGTTCCGCGGGCACTGAGCCCGCCGCGGGCACGGGATATGGTGCGGCGGTGACCCTGGCCGAGGACGCAGCAGAGGTCGGGGTCGCCGCCGCGCCGCGGGCCCTGATCGTCTCGCTGTACGGCCTCTACGCCCGCCAGCAGGACGGGTGGCTGTCTGTGGCGTCGGTCGTGCGGATGATGGCCGAGTTCGGCGTCGACGGGCAGGCGGTGCGCTCGTCGGTGTTCCGGCTCAAGCGCCGGGGCCTGCTCATCGCGGAGAAGGTGGGGCGCGCGGCCGGCTACCGGCTCTCCGACGTCGGCCAGGACATCCTCGCCGAGGGCGACTCCCGGATCTTCTCCCGCCGCCGCGGCACCCTCGACGAGGGCTGGCTGCTCGTCACGTTCTCGGTGCCCGAGGCCGAGCGGGAGAAGCGCCACCTGCTGCGCACCCAGCTCGCCCGGCTCGGGCTGGGCACGGTCGCGCCCGGCCTGTGGATCGCCCCGGCGCACCGCGAGACCGAGGTCGCCGCGGCGCTGGAGCGCGCGGGACTGCGCGGGTTCACCGACCTGTTCCGCAGCCACCACGTCTCGTCGCGGCCGGCGCGGGAGACCGTCCGCACCTGGTGGGACCTCGACGCCCTCGACGCCGTCTACGCCGAGTTCGTCCAGCGCTTCGAGCCCGTCCGCGCGCGTTGGGCGGCCGACCCCGACGGGCCGGGCGCCCGCGCGTTCACCGACTTCGTCGAGGTCGTCACGGCCTGGCGCCGGCTGCCCTACCTCGACCCCGGGCTGCCGCTGGAGGTGCTGCCGGTCGGCTGGGTCGGGGTGACGGCGGAGGACCTGTTCGCCGCCCTGCGCGAGCGCCTCGCCGGCCCCGCCGCCACCCACGCCCGGGCCCTGCTCGCGGGTCAGGCGTAGCGACGGTCAGGCGGCCCGCACCGCCGCCACGCCCTGGATCTCGATCAGCGCCTCGGGCTGCCACAGCGCGGTGACGCCGATGCCCGCCATCGCCGGGTACCCCGTGCCCGCCATCTCCCGCCAGATGCGGCCGATCTCGCGGCCGTTGGCCTGGTAGTCGGGGATGTCGGTCAGGTAGATCGTGACACTGAGCAGGTCCGACGGCTCGCCGCCCGCCGCGCGCAGCGCCGTCAGGACGTTGCCGAACGACTGCCGGAACTGCTCGACGATCCCGCCCTCGACGATCTTCCCGTCGGCGTCCATGGCCGTCTGGCCGGCGAGGTGGACGGTGTCGCCGTGCCGGACCGCGTAGGTGAATCCGGACGGCCTGGCGAGCTCGGGCGGGTTGAAGGATTCCATCGCTGCTCCTCGACGCATCGCACGTGGTGTGCTTCCATGACTATCGTAACGATTACGCGATACGGAAGCGAGGGGCCATGTCCACCGACGTGAAGGTCGTGCCGGTCGTCACCCGCAAGGGCCGGGAGCACGACGCCACCGGGCAGTCCGGCGGCGCCGTCCGCATCTCCGGCGTCTCCCCGCAGCACACCCCGGCCACCCGGATCTGGTTCGGCAAGGTCAGCAACGAGCCGGGCTACCGCTCGCTGCCCCACCACCACGGCGAGGCCGAGACCGGCGGCTACGTGCTCACCGGGACCGCGCGCATCTACTTCGGTGAGGGCTACTCGGAGTTCCTCGACATGACCGAGGGCGACTTCGTGTTCGTGCCGCCGCACATGCCGCACGTCGAGGCCAACATGAGCACCACCGAGGAGCTCGTCTGGCTGACCTGCCGGACGCCGGACAACATCGTGGTCAACCTCGACGAGGTCGACGACTCCGTGCTCGCGGGGTACCGGCGCGCATGAGCACCAGCAAGCACCTCCTCGACGTCCTGTCCCTGACGCCCGACGGGGACGACACCTTCGTCGGCCACCCGCAGGTCATCCCGTCGGGCCGGGTCTACGGCGGCGAGCTCGTGGCGCAGGCGCAGGTGGCGATGTCGCACACGGTCGGCGACGACCGGCCCGGCCCCTCACGTGTCAGCCACTCCCTGCACGGCTACTTCCTGCGCGCCGGCGACGTGCAGCAGCCGACGCGCTGGGTCGTGCAGCGGCTGCGCGACGGCCGCAACTTCTCCGTGCGCGCGGTCCAGGGCATCCAGGGTGACCGCGTCCTGTTCCAGGCGATGGGGTCCTTCCAGGTACCCGGGCCGGGCGTGGAGCACCAGGAACCGATGCCCGACCTGCCCGATCCCGAGTCGCTGCCGACGTCGGAGGAGGCGCTCCGCGGATCGAGCGTCCGCGACGCGCGGTACTGGTCCCATGACCGCAGCTTCGACATCCGCCACTCCCCCGCCGCGATCTACACCGCGGCCGACGGCGAGCCCGTCCGCCGCCAGACGGTGTGGCTGCGCGCGTTCGAGACCCTGCCCGACGACCCGGCCCTGCACCGCAGCGCGCTCGCCTACGTCTGCGACTACACGCTGCTCGAGCCGGTCCTGCGGCAGCACGGGGCCGCCTGGTCCGACGACGGCCTCGTCACCGCGAGCCTCGACCACGCGATGTGGTGGCACCACGACGGCCGGATGGACGACTGGGTGGCGCTGGTGCAGGAGTCGCCGGTGGCGCTGCGCGGCCTGGGCCTCGGATCCGCCCGCCTCTACTCCCGCGACGGGGCACTGCTGGCGAGCGTGACGCAGGAGGGGCTGGTGCACCTGTGAGCGAGTACTGGAACCCCAAGACGGAGCTGCTGCCGCGCGAGGACCTGCGCGAGCTGCAGCTGGCCAAGCTGCGCCTGCTCGTCGGGTGGGCGCGGGCCCGCAGCCCGCACTACCGGCGCACGCTCGCGGGGGTCCGGCCCGAGCAGCTGCGGACGTGGGCCGACCTCGACCGCATCCCGTTCCTCACCCGCGAGGAGTGGATGCGCAGCCAGGACGAGCACCCGCCCTACGGCGAGCTCCCGGTCGTCGGCCCGGAGTCGGCGATCCGCGTGCACACGACCAGTGGGACGTCCGGCCGCACGCCGCTGCGCGCGCTCGACAGCCGCAAGGACTGGGCCTGGGCCGCGGAGATGTGGTGCTACGCGCTGTGGGCGGCGGGCGTGCGGTCGCACGACGTCGGCTACGTCGCCTTCGGCTACGGCTCGTTCATCGGGTTCTGGGGCCTGCACAACGGGCTGGAGCGGATCGGCGCGCTGACCGTCCCCGGCGGCGCGCAGACCACCCCCAACCGCGTGAAGCAGATCGTCGACTTCGGGGCCACGGTCGTCGCCTCGACGCCGACCTACGCGCTGCGCCTGGCCGCCGAGGCCGATGCGCTGGGCGTCGACCTGCGCAACGGGCCGGTGCGCACCGTGATCCTCTCCGGTGAGCCCGTCGTCGCGGAGACGAAGGCGATCATCGAGGACCGCTGGGGCGCCCGGGCCCACGACACCGCGGGGATGACCGAGATCTCGACGGTCTTCATGTTCGAGCCGACCGGCCGGCCCGGCGGCAGCCACATCATCGAGGACCACTTCATCGAGCAGGTCGTCGA
This sequence comes from Pseudonocardia oceani, assembly GCF_019263585.2. Classification (GTDB taxonomy): domain Bacteria; phylum Actinomycetota; class Actinomycetes; order Mycobacteriales; family Pseudonocardiaceae; genus Pseudonocardia; species Pseudonocardia oceani. Next base: position 4,202,513 of record NZ_JADQDF010000001.1, on the reverse strand, counting down.
TCCCGAGACCGGCCGCGAGGTGGGCTACGGGGAGCGCGGCGAACGGATCTGCACCTCGTTCGGCCGCAGCACCACCCCGCTGCTGCGCTACCGCACCGCCGACGTCGTGGTAAAGGTGCCCAGCCGCGGTCCCCGCACCTTCGACCTCTACGAGGGCGGCATCCTCGGCCGCGTCGACGACATGAAGCTCGTGCGCGGCACCAACGTCTACCCCGGCGCGATCGAGGCGGTCGTTCGCGGCTTCGGGGGCATCGAGGAGTTCCAGGTGCGCATCGAGCGCCGCGGCGACCGCGACGAGATCGTGCTGTGCGTCGAGCCGGCGCCGACCATGGGCGACGAGCCGTGGGGCCGCCTCGCCGCCGACCTCGGGCGCGAGCTCGCCGACGCCCACGAGGGCCTGCGCTTCCACGTCGAGCGCGCCCCCGCCGACACCCTGCCCCGCTTCGAGCTCAAGGCCAAGCGGCTGACCGACCTGCGGCCCGCACCGACCACGAGGAGCGCGTGATGGTCACCGACCTGCTGCACCGCACCACCACCGCGGACGAGGACGCGCTGCTGGCCGTGCACGACCAGCTCCGCGCGCTGCTCGCCGCCGACCTGCCGCCGTGCGCCGCCGCCGGGCTGCGCGCCGCGCTGGCGAGCGTCGCGGTCGTCGTCACCGACCTCGGGCTGCGGTTCGAGCACCTGCTCGACGAGGGGGTCTGACGTGCGGATCGCCGCCGTCGGCGGGGGGCCGGGCGGGCTGTTCGGCTCGATCCTGCTCAAGAAGGCCGATCCCGCCCGCGAGATCACCGTCTACGAGCGCAACGCCGCCGACGACACGTTCGGCTTCGGCGTCGTGTTCTCCCAGGAGACGCTGGACAACATCGCCGCGGCCGACCCGGAGTCCTACCGGCGCATCGAGGCCGGGTTCCGGTGCTGGAGCGCCATCGACACCGACTTCCTCGGCGTCCGCGAGCGCTCCGACGGCCACGCGTTCGCGGCGCTGGAGCGCAAGCGGCTCCTCGCGATCCTGGGCGAGCGGGCGCGGGAGCTCGGCGTCGACATCCGCTACCGCACCGAGGCCCCGGACCTGGCGACGCTCAAGCGCGCTCACGACCTCGTCATCGCCTCCGACGGCGTCAACTCCCTCCTCCGCGCGCAGCTGGCCGAGCACCTCGACCCGCGGGTCGACCGCCGCTCCGCCAAGTACGTCTGGTTCGGCACGACGCGCCCGTTCGACTGCTTCACGTTCCTGTTCGTCGAGACCGGGTTCGGCCTGTTCTGGGCGCACGTCTACCCCTTCGACGACGAGCGCTCGACGTTCATCGTCGAGACCGACGAGGAGACCTGGCGCCGCGCCGGGCTCGACGCGTTCGCCGCCGTGCCGCGCAGCCCGGGCGAGAACGACGAGGCCACGCTGGCCTTCTGCGAGCGCGTCTTCGCCGGGCACCTCGACGGGCACCGGCTGATCGGCAACAACTCCGGCTGGCTCTCGTTCGCCGTGATCCGCAACCGCAGCTGGTCGGCCGAGGGCGTCGCGCTCGTCGGGGACGCCGCGCACACCGCGCACTTCTCGATCGGCTCGGGCACCAAGCTGGCGCTGGAGGACGCGATCAGCCTCGCCGTCGCCGTCGACCGCGAGCCGGGCATCGAGGCCGCGCTCAAGGCGTACGAGGAGGACCGGCAGCCCGTCGTCGCGTCGCTGCAGCGCTCGGCGCAGACCAGCCTGGAGTGGTTCGAGGGCGCCGCGCGCTACCGCGGGCTACCCGCCGAGCAGTTCGTGTTCCAGCTGCTCACGCGCAGCCAGCGGGTCACCTACGACAACCTCAAGCTGCGCGACGCCGACTACGTGGCCCGCCTGGACCGCTGGCTCGCCGACCGCACCCGCACGAGCGGTCTCGAGGTCGCCGACGGCACGCCGCCCATGTTCCACCCCTACAGGCTGCGGGGCATGGAGCTGGCCAACCGGATCGTCGTCTCGCCGATGGCGCAGTACTCCGCCGTCGACGGCATGCCCACCGACTGGCACCTCGTGCACCTGGGCGGGCGCGCGGTCGGCGGGGCGGGGCTCGTGATGACCGAGATGACGTGCACGTCCCCGGACGCGCGGATCACCCCGGGCTGCCCCGGCATCTGGAACGACGAGCAGGCGGCGGCGTGGGCGCGGACCGTCGACTTCGTGCACGCCCACAGCGGCGCGAAGATCGGGATGCAGCTCGGGCACGCGGGCCGCAAGGGCTCCACGAAGGTCATGTGGGAGGGCATCGACGACCCGCTGGACCACGGCGGCTGGGAGATCGTCGGGCCGTCGCCGGTGCCGTACCGGTCCGACAGCGCAGTGCCGCGGGAGATGACGCCGGCCGACATGGCGCAGGTGGTCGACGACCACGTGGCCGCCGCGCGCCGGGCCGCCGACGCCGGTTTCGACCTGCTGGAGCTGCACTACGCGCACGGCTACCTGGTGTCGAGCTTCCTGTCGCCGCTGTCGAACCACCGCACCGACGGCTACGGCGGCGACCTCCGCGGCCGCGCCCGCTTCGGCCTGGAGCTGCTCGACGCCGTGCGCGCCGCGTGGCCGCAGGACCGGCCGATCAGCGTGCGGATCAGCGCCACCGACTGGGTCGACGGCGGGTTCGACGGCGACGACGCGGTCGAGCTCGCCCGGATGCTGGCCGAGCACGGCGCCGACATCGTCGACGTGTCCACCGGCCAGACCAGCACCGAGGCGGACCCGGCGTACGGGCGGCTCTACCAGACGCCGTTCGCGGACCGGATCCGTCAGGAGACCGGGGTGCCGACCATGACCGTCGGCGCGATCGCGTCGGTCGAGGACGCCAACACGATCATCGCCGCGGGCCGGGCCGACCTGTGCTGCCTCGCGCGGCCGCACCTCGTCGACCCGTACTGGACGCTCAACGCGGCGATCGACCAGGGTTACCGCGGCTTCACCCCGCCGGTGCAGTACCGCTCCGGGATGGGGGCCCGCCGCCGCGCGCAGGAGCCGTAGCTACTGCAGCGCCAGGGTGCGCACGACCTGGCGCGCCGCCGCTCCTCCGGCGTCGAGCGCGACGCCCATCGCGGCGGGCACGTCGAGGTCGTCGAGCAGGGCCGCGCGGACGGCGGCGACGTCGGCCTCGGAGCCGCCCCCGGTGGCGGCGGCGCGGTAGAGGCGGTCGAGCCGGGCGGCGGCGTCGTCGAGGGCTTCGGGCCGGTACTCCCAGTCCACGGCCCACGGGCGCTCGAGCAGCAGCAGGCGCAGGGCCGCGCCCGGGTACCGCTCGACCAGGTCGCCGACCAGCACGAGGTTGCCCGTCGACTTCGCCATCTTGGCGCCGTCGACGTGCACGGTGCCGACCGGCATCCGCCGCCGCGCGTAGGGCGCGGCACCGGTGGCCGCCGCGGCCAGCGCCACCTGGTAGGCGTGGTGCGGGAAGGCGAGGTCGGCGCCGCCGACCAGGACGTCCACGGTGCCGCCGAGCGTGGCCAGCGCCATCGCCGCGCAGGTGGCGTGCCAGCCCGGCCGGCCCGGCCCCCACGGGCTCGGCCACGACGGGCCGTGGCCGTCGGCGGGCCACCAGACCGGCACGTCGAAGGGGTCGTCGCGGCGCGGGTCGTCGGGGTCGTCGCCGTTGGCGCGGGCCAGGGCGAGCGCGGTGTCGCGGTCGAGGCCGGCCGCCGCGGGCACGGCCGCGCCGCGGAACCAGATCCCGCCCCCACGCTCGTAGGCCGCACCCGCGCCGAGCAGCGCGGCGGCCAGCGCCACGACGTGGCGGACGTGGTGGCGCGCGTGCGGCTCGTGCTCGGGGCGCCGGACGTGCAGCGCGGCGAGGTCGTGGTCGACGGTGAACTCCTGCGAGAGCCCGAACTCGTCGTAGGGTTTGCCGCGCTCGGCGGCGGCGCGGGTGAGCTCGTCGTCGACGTCGGTGACGTTGCGGGCCACGACGGTGTCGGTCCCGGTCATCCGCACGACCCGCGCGACCGTGTCGGCCCAGACGAACGTCGACGCGTGGCCGAGGTGCGTGACGTCGTAGGGGGTGATGCCGCAGACGTACAGGCGGGCGGGCACGGTCAGCGGCACCGGCGCACCGGCCAGCGTCAGCGTGGGGTCGGGTGCGGTCACCGCGCCATCCTCGCAAGTGCCGTTCGGCGCCGCGCGGGGCCGTGTCGACGTGCTGTGCGTAGTCGGCCCGTCACCCGATCGGTACCGTTCCTCCATGCTCATCTGGGTGACGCTGGCCATCGGCACCGCCACGATCGTGATCGGCTCGCTCGCGATGACCCGGGTCGACGAGCGCTGGCGCGCCGCCCACCTGCAGTGCTGCCGCTGCCTGCGCACGTGGCACGGGCGCGAGAAGACGTGCGAGCGGTGCGGGGGGCGGGGCAACACCTACGACTGGCGGGCCGAGAAGTACGCCGGCTTCCCGACGCACGACTGGCAGGGATACCTCGACACGGGCCCCATCCCGGTCGTGGAGGTGCCGGCACAGCGGAGCCTCTCCGCTCCGTTCGCTGCGGTTGACTCGGTCCCTTCGGTTCCGCAGCAGCGGAGTGAGCAGCCTGCGTGATCTGTGGTCCTGCGGGCGCGCAGGACGTGTACCGGGTCGGTCGCCGTCGTGGTCCCGATGGCCTCCGGACCCGGGCACAGAACGGTTCCCGTTCTCATTGCGGGGACTATCCTGTGGTGCTGTTTTCCCTGCTCAAAGCCTATCTATCGAACATATGTTCTAGTACGATGAGGGCATGGGTCCGGTCCTCGACGATGCGCTCGACGAGCTCGCCTCCGTCGTGGCCACTGGATCCGAGACCGAACTCCTCTCACTGCTGACGCTGTGCGAGAGCGTTGCCCGTCGCGTGGATGCGATCTCCACGTCCGCCGTCGCCGCATTGGACGACCAAGGCGCCTTTCTGACCCGCGGCTACCGGTCCGCCGCCCGCGCCCTGTCCGATCTGCTGTCGTGGGACTACGTCGAGGCTCGACGTCGCGTTGCCGTAGCCTCTGACGTCCACACCCGGACCACCCTCGACGGAACTCCGCTGCCCGCCCGGCTGCCTTCTGCCGCAGCCGCGTTCGGTGGGGGGAAGATCGCGCTGCGGCACGTCGACGTGATCGGGCGGGTGCTGTCCACCGACGCCGCACGCCGCCTCTCACCCGAGCAGTGGGCCTTGGTCGAGGCCCAGCTCGCCGCCGACGCCACCCGCCTCAACCCCGCCGAACTCCAGACCCTGGGCACCGCACTGGTCGCCCTGCTCGACCAGGACGGGGCCGAACCCGACGACCGGGTGCCTGCCCCGGTCAATGAACTCCGTCTCACCCGCCACGCAGCCGGAGGGTCGATCAAGGGCCGGTTCCAGGACCCCGCCCTCTACGACGCCATCGCCGCGGTCATCGACGCCAAAGCCGCCCCGCTCACCGCCGACGACGACCGACCTGCGCCGCAACGACAGGCCGAAGCACTCGCCGACGTCTGCGGGTACGTCCTCGACCACGGCGACGACCTGCCCGACACCGGCGGCCGCCGCCCGGTGTTGACCGTCCTCGTCCGGCTCGAGGACCTCGAGCACCGCGCCCGCTCGGCCATGCTGGAGTTCGGTGGGACGTCGACGCCCGCCGCGCTGCGTACCCTGGCCTGCGACGCCGGCGTCATCCCGGTCGTGATGAACGGCGCCGGACAACCCCTCGACGTCGGCCGCGCCACCCGCACCATCCCCGACGGCCTGCGCCGCGCCGTCACCGCCAGAGACCGCGGCTGCGCCCACCCCGGCTGCGACCGCCCACCCTCCTGGTCCGAGATCCACCACATCCACCACTGGGAACACGGCGGACCCACCCGACTCGACAACCTGGTCATGCTCTGCAGAGCCCACCACCGCCAGGTCCACCACACCGACTGGCACGTTCGGATCCGCGACGGCCTCCCGGAGTTCCTGCCACCGAAGTGGATCGACCCGAGTCGAACACCCCGGCGCAAGGTCCTCGCCCACCTCGCCGCGGCCTGAACCCACCCCAAGATCACCAGGAGTGGTGCAGAGCGGTCACGGATGACCCCCTCGCACCACTCCTGGCGATCATGACGCCCGCGCGGCCACGCACCCGCCCCCACCCGCCTCAGACGCGCCCGAACCCGCCGATCAAGGGCGGATGGTCGCCAGTGGATCGCCGCACGGGCGGGGCCGGCGGCGGCAGAGGCCGCACCGACCCCGGCTGGGCGGATCAGCAGCACTTTCCCGGCCCGACCGACCACCCACCGGCACTCACCGGGGAACCTCTCCGAGCGAGGCCGGGTCCGGGCAGCGCCCGGCCCCCGGAGGGAGCCGATCAGGCGAAGCCGGGCACCCGCCGCTCCACGATCCCCCGCACCCCGACGGTGCAGTCCAGCTGCGCGAGTATCGCCATCCACCCCGACAGCACCCGGAGTACGAGGACGTGCTCCGGGGGCAGGTTCAACGCCCGCCCCGTCCCCTGGAACGCGCGGTTGTTCGGGTTCGCCACCCGCGCCCCCTGCCGCGCCATCCACGCCCGCGAGAAGTGGAACTCCGGCTCCCGCAACGGATCGGCGAGCGCGCCGACCCAGCGCAGGACGTCGGCGTCGGGGGCGTCCGGGGCGAGGAAGCCCTCGGCCACCAGCAGGTCCGTGAGAGGCTCCCGGTCCCCCTCCGCCGTGAGCCGCAGCATCCGCACCAGCACGGGCGGGATGCCGTCGGGCAGCCGGGCCACCGCGCCGAAGTCGATCATCCCCAGGCGCCCGTCGTCGAGGACGAGGAAGTTGCCGGGGTGCGGGTCGGCGTGCAGCAGGCCGATCTCCGCGGGCGAGGCGAACATCGTGTCGATGATCGTGGCGGCGTGGGCGTCGCGGACGGCCTGCTCGTCGTCGTCGGCGGCCTGGGTGTCGATGACGCGGCCCAGCGGCACGCCGTCGAGCCACTCCGACACGAGCACCTTCGGGGCCGACGCGACGACCGACGGCACGTACAGGTCGGGCCCGTCGCCGAAAGCGGTGGCGAAGGCGCGCTGGTGGTCGGCCTCGGCGCGGTAGTCGACCTCCTCCAGCATCCGCTCGCGCAGCTCGCGGATCAGCGCGCGGGCGTCGAGGCCGGGGAGGAGCGAGCCGAAGAGCCCGGCGAAGCGCTGGAGCTGGCGCAGGTCGGCGTCGAGCGCGACGTCGGCGCCCGGGTACTGCACCTTCACCGCGACGGCCCGCCCGTCGTGCCACACCGCTCGGTGCACCTGGCCCAGGCTGGCCGACGCGACCGGCTCGTCGTCGAAGGAGGAGAAGCGCCCGCGCCAGCCGGAGCCGAGCTGCTCGGCCAGCACGCGGTGGGCCTCGCGGGCCGGCATCGGCGGGCCCGCGGTCTGCAGCCGGCCCAGCGCCTCGTGGTAGGAGTCGGCGAACTCCGGCGGCACCAGCGCGTCGTAGACGCTGAGCGCCTGGCCGAGCTTCATCGCCCCGCCCTTGAGCTTCCCGAGCACCGCGAACAGCTGCTCAGAGTTGCGCGCGGCGGCGCCGGCGGCCACCTCGTCGGCGTCGGCCCCGGCGAGCGACCGGCCCCAGCCGGCCACGGCCCGCCCGGCGAAACCGAGCGGGAGCATCGCGAGCCGCGCCGACCGCGCCACCCCGCGCTGGGGGATCCCGTCGTCTCCCATGTGATCAAACTACTCGTGAGCGGGAACCGTGGTCGGGGCCAGGGTTCCCGCTCACGGGCGCGTCAGCGCAGGCCGAGCTCGCGCGAGCAGGCCGGCCAGGCACCCCAGCCCTGGCCGTCGAGCACCCGCTCGGCCACCGCGATCTGCTCGGAGCGGCTGGCATCGTGCGCCCTGCCCTCGCCGCCGAACGCCCGCCAGGTGGACGGACTGAACTGCAGGCCACCGGAGTAGCCGTTGCCGGTGTTCGCGCTCCAGTTCCCGCTGCTCTCGCACTCGGCGAGGGCGTCCCAGGTGGAACTCGACGCCGCGTTCGCGGTGCCGGCCATCAGCAGGGGCGCGCCCAGGACGGCGGCTCCCACGGCGGCCGCCCGGACGGAGAGGGACGTGGTTCGACGAGACATGTGGTTGACCTTGTTCCGAATCCCGCGCCACCCGGGGCACCCGGCCCCCGTCCCGCCTCTGGATCGACGGACCGGGGCCGCGGGACGGGGAGTGTGCTGGCGCGGCGGCACCGGTGGTTCCGAGCACGCCCGGCGGCTTCGTGCCGGGCGGTCGACGACGCTAGGTGGGGGCTCCCCGGCCGGGTCAACCCGGAGAGACCGTGATGAATCGCACCCGGCGATCTGACCTGGGGGTGCTCAGCCCAAACCCCGCCGCGCGGTGAAACGGGTCATGCCCGGTCCGGCGGGGTCCCGAGCCCCAGCACCCGCACCGCGTTCTCCTTCATGATCAGCGGCCGGACCTCCTCCTTGACGTCCAGCTTCGCGAAGTCCGCGATCCAGCGGTCCGGGGTGAGGACGGGGAAGTCGGACCCGAACAGCACCTTGTGCCGCAGCATCGAGTTCGCCGCCCGCACGAGCTGGGGCGGGAAGTACTTCGGCGACCAGCCGGAGAGGTCGATGAAGACGTTGGCCTTGTGCGTGGCCATCGAGATCGCGGAGTCCTGCCACGGCACCGAGGGGTGCGCGAGGACGACGGTGAGCTCCGGGAAGTCGGCGGCCACGTCGTCGATCAGCATCGGGTCCGACAGCCGCAGCTTGATGCCGCGCCCGCCCGGCAGCCCGGCACCGATCCCGGTCTGGCCGGTGTGGAACAGCGCGGGCACGCCGGCCTCGGTGATCGCCTCGTAGAGCGGGTAGAACGCCGTGTCGTTGGGCGCGAACCCCTGCAGGCTCGGGTGGAACTTGAACCCGCGGACGCCGTGCTGCTCCACCAGCGCGCGGATCCGGCGCACCGACGCCTTCCCACCGTGCGGGTCGACCGAGCCGAACGGGATCAGCACGTCGGGGTGCGCGGCGGCGGCGTCGGCGATCTCCTCGCTCGACAGCGCCGGGTGCCCGGTGGCCGAGGTCGCGTCGACGGTGAACACGACGGCGGCCATCCGGCGCTCGCGGTAGTGCGCAGCGATCGTGTCGACGGTCGGGGTGCGGTCGGCGTCGGCGCGGAAGTAGGCGGCCGACGCGTCGATCAGCTCCTGGTCGAGCGACAGGCAGCCGTGGCCGTCCTGCTCGACGTGGACGTGCACGTCGATGGCGTCGATCGTCGACAGGTCCATCACGGTTTCCTCTCCTTGGCCGCGAGCACCGCGCGGACGACGGTGTCGCGGTAGCGGGCGAGCGCGGCGGGGTCGACGCCGGCCAGCTCCTCGTCCACCCCCTCGACGATCTTCCGCTCGAGCTCGGGGGTCATCGTGGGGTGTCCGAGGTCGCGCCACCACGCCTCGGTGGGCGGGCCGAGGTGCTCCAGCACGTGCGCGATGCCGCCCGGCCCGCCGGACAGGTGCTGGTTGGCGAACGGCCCGAGCACCGCCCAGCGCAGCCCGGGCCCGTGGGAGATGGCGGCGTCGATGTCGGCGACCGAGGCCACGCCGCGGTCGACCAGCGAGTACGCCTCGCGCCACAGCGCCGCCTGCAGCCGGTTCGCGATGTGGCCGGGCAGCTCCTGGCGCAGCCGGATCGGCTTCTTGCCGACACCGGTGTAGAACGCCATCGCCGCGTCGACGGCCGCCTCCGACGTCCGCTCCCCCGGCACGACCTCCACCAGCGGGACGAGGTGCGGCGGATGGAACGGGTGCCCGACGACGACGCGCTCGGGGTGCCGCGCGCAGGCCTTCGCGATCGCCGTCGGCAGCATCCCCGACGAGCTGCTGGCCAGCACGACGTCCGGGCGTGCGGCGGCGTCGAGGACCGCGAACAGCGCGTGCTTGACGTCCTCGCGCTCGGGCGCGTTCTCCTGCACGAAGTCGGCGGCCGCGGCGGCGTCGGCGGTGTCGGAGGTGAACGAGAGCCGGGCCGCGTCCGCACCGATCTCGGCCACACCCGCGCGCAGCCGCTCCTCCGCCCCCGCTGCCGGGTCCGTGGCGACGACGTCGAGGCCGTGCGCGAGGAAGTGCGCCGCCCAGCTGACGCCGATCGCGCCCGTCCCGACGACCGCGACCCTCATCGCAGGGTCTCGAAGCCGTCGAGCGCCGTCGGGTCGGCGAGGACCCCGCGCGCGGTGTCGTCGACGGGCGCACCCAGCAGGATCCGCTTCACCGGCAGCTCCAGCTTCTTGCCGGTGCGGTTGCGCGGCACCACCGGCACGGCGACGACGCGGTCGGGCACGTGCCGCGGGCTCAGCGCCGTGCGCAGCTCGCGGGCGACCCGGGCGCGCAGGGCGTCGTCGAGCTCGGCGGTGGCGACGAGCTGGACGAACAGCAGCAGCTCCCCGTTGCCGCCCGCCGGGTCCTCCAGGTGCACGACGAGGCTGTCGGCGACCTCCGGCAGCTCCTCGACGACGGCGTAGAACTCGGCGGTGCCCAGCCGCACGCCGCCGCGGTTGAGGGTGGCGTCCGAGCGCCCGGCGATGACGCAGCTCCCCGATGCGGAGAACCGCACCCAGTCGCCGTGGCGCCAGACGCCGGGGTAGGCGTCGAAGTACGACGCCCGGTAGCGCTCGCCGTCCGGGTCGCCCCAGAACCCCACCGGCATCGACGGCATCGGCTCGGTGATCACCAGCTCCCCCAGCTCCCCGACGACCGGGTTCCCGTCGGTGTCGAACGCGGCGGCCGCGACGCCCAGCGCGGGCCCCGCGATCTCGCCCGTCACGACCGGCTGCCACGGGCTGCCCTGCACGATCCCGGTGCACACGTCGGTGCCGCCGCTGCCCACGTTGAGCAGCACGCCCTCGCCCAGGTGCTCGGCCACCCACGCGTAGCCCTCCGGGGGCAGCGGGCTACCGGCCGCGCCGAGCTGCCGCAGCCGCGGCAGCGGGGGCGGGGCGTAGCCCTGCGCGCGGCAGGCCATGAGGAACCCGGGCGACGCGCCCATCAGTGTGGCGCCGGTGTCGCGGGCCAGGCGCCACTGCCAGCCGACGTCGGGGTGCACCGGGTTGCCGTCGACCAGCACCACCGACGCCCCGCAGAGCAGGCCCGAGACCAGCGCGTTCCACATCATCCAGGCGGTCGTGGAGAACCAGAGGATGCGGTCGCCGGGGCCGAGGTCCCAGCTCAGCGCGTGGTTCTTCAGGTGCTCGACGGTGATGCCGCCGTGCCCGTGCACGATCGCCTTCGGCTTCCCCGTGGTGCCCGAGGAGAACAGGACGTAGAGGGGGTGGTCGAAGGGCACCGGGTCGTAGGCGGGCTCGGCGGGCTCCGCGAGCAGCTCGTCCCAGGCGACGGCGTCCGGCAGCTCCCCGGCGCCGTAGGGCACGGTGACGACGTGGCGCAGCGTCGGCAGCCCGGCGCGCAGCGCGGCGACCTCGTCGCGGCGGTCGACGGGCTTGTCGCCGTAGGTGTAGCCCGGCGCCGCGAGCAGCACCGACGGCTCGACCTGCGCGAACCGGTCGACGACGCTGCGCGCCCCGAACTCCGGCGCGCAGCTCGCCCACACCGCGCCGAGGCTCGCGGCGGCGAGGAACGCGACGAGGGTCTCGGGGATGTTGGGCAGGTACGCGACGACGGTGTCGCCGCGGCCGACGCCCAGGCGGAGCAGCCCGGCGCGGGCCCGCGCGACCTGGTCGCGCAGCTGCGCCCACGTCAGCTCGACGACGTCGCGGGTCTGCGAGTGCGCGACGACGGCGACGTCCCCGTCGGCCGTGCCGGCACCGCGCAGCGCGTGCGCGGCGTAGTTGAGCTCGGCGCCCGGGAACCACTCCGCGCCCGGCATCTCCCGGCGCCCGAGCACGGCCCGGGGCGGCGTGGTGAGGTCGACGTCGAAGAACTCGACGACGGCGCTCCAGAACCCGTCGAGGTCGGTGACCGACCAGCGGTGCAGGGCGGCGTAGTCGTCGGCGGGGACGCCGCGGTGCTCGCGGACCCACGCGGCGAACGCCCCGATGCGGCTGTCGCCGCTCACGGGCGCCGGAGGCGCTCACCGCTGCACCCTCGGCCCGCGCCCGGCCAGGAACTCCCGCATCCGCTCCTGCGCCTCCCCGCTGCTCGACGCCACCGCCGCCATCAGCGACTCCATCAGGTACCCCTGGTCGGGGTCGGCGTCGGCGATCCGGGGCAGCGCCTGCAGCACCGCGAAGTTCGTGACCGGCGAGTTGCCGGCGATCTTCTTCGCCAGCTCCAGCGCGTGCGGCAGGCCCTGCCCCGCCTCGACGCGGTACTGCGAGAGCCCCAGCGCCTGGCCCTCGTCGGCGTCCAGGACGCGGCCGGTGAGCATCATGTCGGCCATCCGGTGCACCCCGACGAGCTTGGGCACCCGCACCGACGCCCCGCCCCCGACGAACAGCCCGCGCTGCCCCTCGGGCAGGGCGTAGAACGCGCTCGGCTCGGCCACCCGGATGTGCGCGGCGCAGGCCAGCTCCAGCCCGCCGCCGACGACCGCGCCCTTGAGCACGGCCACGACCGGGACGGTGCCGCGCTCGATCCGGTCGAAGACCCGGTGCCACATGCGGGAGTGCTGCAGGCCCTCGAAGGCGTCGCGCTCGGCGAGCTCGCCGAGGTCCAGGCCCGCGGAGAAGTGGTCGCCCGCCGCGTCGAGGACGACGGCGCGCACGCCCGCGGGCGGGTCGGCGAACACCGCCTCCAGGCCCAGCACCGTGGCGTCGTCGAGGGCGTTGCGCTTGGCCGCGCGGGCGAGCCGCACCACCGCGACCTCGCCGTGGTCCTCGACCTGCACCGACTCGGGCAGGGTCATGACGTCTCCTCCGCTCGCGACCGCAGCTCCGTGCGGCGGATCTTGCCGGTGGCGTTGCGCGGCAGCTCGTCGACGACGACCAGCCGCTTCGGCACCTTGTACTTCGCCAGGTGCGACGCGAGGTGCGCGCGCAGGGCGTCGACGTCGAGCACCGCGCCGTGCGCCGCCTGCACGAACCCGACGCCCGTCTCGCCCCACCGCTCGTCGGGCACCCCGACGACGGCCGCGCCCACCACCCCCTCGACGCCGAGCAGCACGGCCTCGACCTCGGCCGGGTACACGTTCTCCCCGCCGGAGATGATCATGTCCTTCACCCGGTCGACGACCGTGGCCCATCCGTCCTCGGCGACGGTGAGGACGTCGCCGGTGCGGAACCAGCCCTCCAGCATCGCGTCGGCGGTGTCGGCGGGGCGGCCGTGGTAGCCCGCGAACACGTGCGGGCCGCGCACCAGCAGCTCGGCCGGACCGGCGTGCAGCGGCGCGACCTCCCCGTCGCGCACCATCGCCACGTCGGTGAAGAAGTGCGGCACGCCGACGGCGACCGGGTGCGCGGGCGAGCCCTCACGGGTGGCCATCAGCACCCCCGGCGACGCCTCGGTCATGCCGTAGCCCTGCTGCAGCGTGACGCCGCGGTCGAGCCAGGCGCGCGCCACCCGCTCGGGCACCGGCGACCCGCCGTACTGCACGACGCGCAGCGAGGAGAGGTCGGCGTCGGCGAAGCCCGGGTGGTCGCACATCATCTGCAGCATCGTCGGCACGGCGGAGAAGCCGGTGATCCCCGCGGCACCGATGCGGGCCAGGATCGCACCGGGGTCGACCTTCGCGACCGGCTCCACCGACCCGCCCTTGAACAGCGTCGGCAGCGTGATCTGCCCGATCCCGACGCAGTGGAACAGCGGCGCGATGCACAGCACGCGGTCGGTGCTCGCGACGTCGACGTGGGCGAGCTGGTTGACCGTGTTCCAGGTCAGGTTGCCGTGGGTGAGCACCGCGCCCTTGGGACGCCCGGTGGTGCCGGAGGTGTAGAGCACGAGCGCGGCGTCCTCGAGGCCGACGGGGTGCGCCGCCCCCTCCCCATCGGCGACGGCCTCCTCGTACTGCGGCCCCACCTCCAGGCGCGGCCCGGAGAACTCAGCGGCGAGCGCCGCGGCGTCGGGGCTCGACACGAGGAACGACGCGCCCACGTCCTGGAGCATGTAGGCGATCTCGGGCCCCGCGAGCCGGTGGTTGAGCGGCACGGCGACCGCGCCCAGGCGCCACACCGCGAAGAACGTCTCCAGCACCTCGACGGCGTTCACGCCGAGCTGGGCGACGCGGTCGCCCGGCCCGACGCCCGCGGCGGCCAACGCGCCGGCGAGCCGGTCGACGCGGCCGGCCAGCTCGCCGTAGCCCACGCCGGTGCCGTCGGGGCGCACGAGCGCCGTGCGGGAGGCGTCGATCCGGGCCCGCCGCGCGGGCCAGCTGCCGAGTCCGTCAGGGGGATGCACGCCGGTGACGATAACAGGAAACCTGCTATTGTCGAGCGGTGCCGCCGTCCCTGCTCTACGTCGTCAAGCAGGTGGAGCTCGCCGTCCGCTCCCACCTCGACGAGCTGCTGCGCCCCCACGGGCTGACGACGTCGACCTACACCGCGCTCACCGTGCTCGAGCGCCGCGACGGCCTCACCACGGCCGACCTCGCCCGCACCTCGTTCGTCACGCCGCAGGCGATGGCCGACATCGTCACGGCGCTGGAGGGGCGCGGGCACATCGTCCGCAGCCCCGACCCGGCGCACGGCAGGCGGCTGCGCACCAGCCTCACCCCGGCCGGCCGGGCGCTGCTGGCGGCGGTCCGCGACGAGGTCGACGCACTGGAGGAGCGGATGCTCGGAGCCCTCGACGACGACGAGCGCGCCGCCCTGCGCTCGCACCTCGACCGCTGCCGCGCCGCCCTCAGCTGACGCCCGCCGGCACCGACCTCAGGATCTCCGCCGCCACCCGGGCCGCCTCCGGCGCGACCTCGCCGTGGCGCCGCAGGAACAGCGCGTGCGCCGCGGAAGCGGGCCACGACGCCGGGAGGTGCCCGACCGGCAACCGCGGGTCCTGCCGGATCGCGCGCAGCCAGTCGGCGACCCGAACCCCGCCCACACCAGCCGGGCGCGCAGGGCGTGGCGCTGCCGGGTCCAGGAGCCGGGCAGCGAGTAGGACAGCAGCGTCCAGGTGCCGTCCCACCCGTCGTTGACCGGGCCCCCGTGCGCCACATCCGCTCGCCGCCGTCGGACAGCACGCGCTCGGCGAGCGGGGTGAGCCCGAGGTAGACCTCCCGGCCGCGGCGGGTGCGGTCGAGCAGCCCGCGGCGCGCCATCCGCTGAGCGTCGAGCGCGCCGCCTGCTCGGACACCTCGGCCCGGCGCAGCAGCTCCAGCACCCCGCCCGTCGCCACCCGCACGTCGCGGCCCACCGCGTACGCGCCGAGGAGGGCCAGCAGCACGGTCTGCGGGCGGCTGCCGTCGCGCTCCTCTCCCACGCGGGCAGCCTATCCGCGGCCGAACGCTGGGCGTTCTGTTGACGGTCGTCGACAAGGCTGCCCACTCTTGCGCGTGACGTGGACCGACCTACGCGAGGCCGCCCGATGACCGCACCCGCCCGACCACCCCGCAGCTGCGCCGCGCCGCGCCGTCCGGTCACCTCGGCAGCGTGATCGGGTACCACCTGGCCCGCCCGCTCGGCGGCATCCTGTTCGGCCACATCGGTGACCGCCTGGCCCGCGAGAAGATGCTGGTCACGAAAATGACGCTGCTGGGTGTGGCCAGCATCCTCATCGGCCTGCTGCCCACCCCGGCCCAGATCGGCGCGCTCGCGCCGGTGCTGCTGGTGGTCCTGCGCTGCTCCGCGCCGTGCTGCTGGCGCCGGGGCTGTTCGCCCGCTCGCGGGTCGAGAAGACGCCGGTCTTCCGCGCCGTGGTCGCCGACGACGCCGCACCCGCGCTGATGCGTGCGGGCCGCGTGCAACCGGATCAGCGCCCGTTCCGTCCTCCCCGCATGAAGCGCGCACTCACCCTCACCGCGGTCGCCCTCGCCCTCGCCCTCGCCGGCTGCGCCGCACCCGCCACGGCGACCGGCCCGGCCGCCGCGCCGCCCGGCATCTCCGCACGCGGTGTGGGCACGGTGAGCGGCACCCCCGACACCGTGACGGTCGTGCTCGGTGTCGCCACGAACGGCCCCGCCGCCGCGGCCGCGCTGAAGGACAACACCGCCCGGGCGACGGCGCTGATCGAGGTGCTGCGCGGGAGCGGGGTCGCGCCCGAGGACCTGCGCACCAGCGGTCTGTCGATCTACCCGACCTACGCCGACGGCGGCACGATCAGCGGCTACGAGGTGAGCAACCAGGTCACGGCGGTGCTGCGCGACCTCGCCGGCGCGGGCGCCCTGATCGACGCGGCGGCGCAGGCGGCGGGCGACGCCGTGCGGGTGCAGCAGATCACCTTCTCCCTCGACGACGACGCCGAGCAGCGCGCGGCCGCCCGCGCCGACGCGGTGCGCCGGGCCGAGGCCCAGATCGCGGAGATGGCGCAGGCCGCCGGCGCCTCCCCCGGCGGGCTGCTCTCGATCACCGAGATCCCGGTCGAGGCCGGGCCGCAGCCCTTCGCCGCGGCCGATGGGGCGGCGGCCGAGCAGGCGTCGGCGGTGCCGCTGCTGCCGGGCACCCAGGACGTCACGGTCGTCGTGGAGGTCGTTCGCGCGATCGGTTGAGTCGACAGATGCGCATCCACTGACGTCCGACCATGACCGCCGCCGCAGCGCCGCCTCCGCCGCCGGCGCGCGCCGCCGCCGCGGTGACCGACGCGACGGAGCTGTTCAAGGCCCTCGCCACCGAGGTGCGCCCGGCCATCGTGATGCAGCTGGCGCAGGCGCCGCGCTCGGTCGGTCGGTCGGTCGGTCGGCGAGCTGGTCGAGGCGCTCGGGGTGCGCCGACCGCTGGTGTCGCAGCACCTGCGGGTGCTGCGGGCCGCGCGGCTGGTCACCGGCGAGCGGCACGACCGCGAGCGCCACTACCGGCTGGTCGACGGGCACCTGCACGAGAAATCGTGATATGCGCACGTCGAATGTCAATTGGGAGGTCCTCCCCCGACCGGGCCCGCGCGGTGGTCACGGGAGGATCACGCCATGAGCTCCCCCCGGCACGGGCCCCGCCACCGCAGCAGCGGCGCCACCCGCACCGGCCCGCACCGGGCGCAGCCCGCGACGCACGGCCACGGCCACGGCCCGCCGCCCGGCGCCGACCGCCGCGTCCGCCTGGCCATCGCCGCGCTCCTCGTGCCGGCCGCGCTCGCCACGCTCGTGGGGATCGTCCTGCTGTTCCCCTACCAGCCGGCGCAGCCGCTCGACGGCGCCGCGGCCGTGCCGCGCGTGCCCGGCACCGTCACGGCCACCGCGCAGAGCGACTGCTCCCCCGGCGAGGGCGACGGCGGCTGCGCGGCGCTCACCGTGCGCCTGGACGGCGGCCCGGCGGCGGGGTCGAGCATCGTGACGCTCGTGTCGGTCGTGCGCGGCGTCGCCCCGTTCACCACCGGCGACGCCGTGCAGCTCTCCCTCGACGGCGACCCGGGCGACCCCGACTCCTACCAGATCGTCGACTTCGAGCGCGGCGTCCCGCTGCTCGTGCTGGCGCTGCTGTTCGCGGCGGCCGTGGTGGCGCTGGGCCGGTTCCGGGGGCTCGCGGCGCTCGGCTCGCTGGTGCTCACCGGCGTCGTGCTCGTCGGGTTCGTGCTGCCCGCGATCCTGGCCGGGCGCGACCCGCTGCTCGTCGCCGTCGTCGGCTGCACCGCGATCATGTTCTGCGCGCTCTACCTCACCCACGGCATCTCCTCGCGCACCTCCACCGCCGTGCTCGGGACGTTCGGCAGCCTGGTGCTCATCGGCGTGCTCGGCGTCGCGTTCGCCGCCGCGGCCCGCCTCACCGGTGCCGACGAGGACACCGCGAGCCTGGCCAACAGCCTCGGCACCGCCGTCGACGGGCGCGGGCTCGTGCTCGCCGGGCTGATGATCGGCGCGCTGGGCGCGCTCGACGACGTCACCGTCACCCAGACCAGCGCGGTCTGGGAGCTGCGCGCCGCCGACCCGACCCTGCGCCCGGGCGCCCTGTTCACCTCGGCCATGCGGATCGGGCGCGACCACGTGGCGTCGGCGGTGAACACGCTCGTCCTCGCCTACGCGGGCGCCGCGCTGCCCCTGCTGCTGCTGTTCAGCGTGGCCCAGCGCGGGCTGGCGAGCACGCTGACCAGCCAGGTCATCGCCACCGAGATCGTCCGGACGCTGGTCGGCAGCATCGGGCTCGTCGCCTCGGTCCCGCTGACGACGGCGCTGGCCGTGGCCGTGTCCACGCGCGGGCGTCTCACCGCGGACGCTCGGTGAGCGCCCGCGCCGCCGTCGTCGACCTCTGCCGGGGCCTGGTCGCGCGCGGGCTCGTCGTCGGCACCGCGGGCAACGTCTCGGTGCGCGACGGCGACACGATCGCCGTGTCCCCCTCGGGCGTCGACTACGCGTCGCTGACGCCGGAGGTGATCGGCCTGCACGCCCTCGACGGCACCGCGATCGACGCCCCGCTGCGCCCCACCTCCGAGCTCGCGCTGCACGTCCTGCTGCACACCCGCGAGGGCGCCCGCGACGGCGAGGTCGTGCTCCACACGCACGCCCCGGCGTCGACGGCGCTGTCCACCGTCGTCGGCGAGGTGCCGCTGACGCACTACTACGCCGCGTTCTTCGGCGGCGCGGTGCGCGTGGCCCCCTACGCGACGTTCGGGACGCCCGAGCTGGCCGCGCACGTGCTCGGCGCGATGGCCGGCCGCACCGCCGCGCTGATGGCCAACCACGGCGCCGTGCTCGTCGCCCCGGCCGTCGAGGGGGCGCTGGACCGGGCCGGGTACCTGGAGTACGTGTGCGACGTGGCGCTGCGCGCGCTGTCCACGGGTCTCCCGCCCCGGACGCTGGACGCCGCGGAGATCGCCCGCGTCGCCCGCGCCCTCGACGGGCACGGGCAGCCGCGCTGAACGGGTGACGGCGTCTATGCTGAGTGTGATGGGGGGGCACCTGTGAGCACTGCGACACCACCCGGCGTACCCGACCAGGGCGGCCCCACCGTCCTGCGCATCCTGCTGGGAACGCAGCTGCGCCGGCTGCGCGAGGCCCACGGCATCACCCGCGAGGTCGCCGGCGACGCGATCCGCGCCTCCAGCGCGAAGATCAGCCGCCTGGAGCTGGGACGCGTGGGCTGCAAGGAGCGCGACGTCCTCGACCTGCTCACCCTCTACGGCGTCACCGACCCGGCCGAGCGCGAGGGCTACCGCGGCCTCGCCACCCGGGCGAACGCCCGCGGCTGGTGGCAGCAGCACAGCGACGTCCTGCCCAGCTGGTTCGAGATGTACCTGCGCCTGGAGCAGGCCGCGCAGGTCATCCGCGGGTTCGAGCTCCAGTTCGTGCCCGGGCTGCTGCAGACCGAGGAGTACGCGCGCACCGTCGTCCTGCTCGGGCACCGCGGCGCCCCGCCCGCCGACGTCGACCAGCGCGTGCAGCTGCGCATGGCGCGCCAGAAGATGCTCCGCCAGCCCGACGCCCCGCAGCTGTGGGCCGTGCTCGACGAGGCCGCCGTCAGCCGGGCCTACGGCTCCCCCGCCGTCATGCGCGGGCAGCTCGAGCACCTGCTCGAGGCCAGCCGCTGGCCGAACGTGACGATCCAGCTGCTGCCGTTCACCGCGGGCAGCCACCCCGCCGCGGGCGGCCCGTTCTCGATCCTGCGCTTCGCCGAGACCGACCTGCCCGACGTGGTCTACCTCGAGCAGCTCAACAGCGCGATCTACCTCGACAAGCGCTCCGAGGTGGAGGACTACCTCGGCGTCTGGGAGCGTCTGGTGGTCCAGGCCCTCACGCCGCGCGACACCCGCCAGGCCCTCACGGACCTGATCGAGCGCCTGTACTCCTGACCGGCGCTGCTCCGGACTGCTACGCCTTCCGCCCCACGCCCGCGGCGTAGAGGGTATGGGTGGGGCTGTCGGTGGGGGTCTGGTCGTCGGGGCGCCAGTCGTTGGCGTAGGTCAGGCCCGGCTCCACCAGCTCCAGGCCCTCGAAGAACCGCTGCTGCTCGGCCCAGGTGCGGAACCGGCCGGTGCCCAGGCCGCCCTCGAGGAACGCGCGCTCCAGCGCCTTCGCGCGCGGCTCGTCGTCGTCGAGGAAGTTGCTGAACAGCGCGTAGCTGCCCGGGCTGAGCTTCGCCGTGATCGCCGCGGCCACCGCGTACGGGTCCTCGTCGTCGGACAGGTGGTGCAGGATGCTGGCCGCGAGCACCGCGAACGGCTGCGTGGTGTCGATCAGCGACTCCACCGAGGGGTGGGTGAAGACCGCGTCGATGTCCCGGACGTCGCCGAGGATCACGGTGGTGGTGTCGTCGTCCTCGAGCAGCGCGCGGCCGTGCGCCAGCACGATGGGGTCGATGTCGACGTAGACGACGCGCACCGAGGGGTCGACGGCGTGCGCGATCGCGTGCACGTTGCCCACGGTCGGCAGGCCCGAGCCGAGGTCGACGATCTGCCGGATGCCGGCCTCGCGCACCAGCCAGGTGACGGCGCGGCGCAGGTGGTTGCGGTTGTCCAGCGCGAGCTGGCTGGTCTCGGGCACCGCACCGAAGAGGGCGGCGGAGACCTGCCGGTCGATCTCGTAGTGGTCCTTGCCGCCGAGCACGTAGTCGTAGACGCGGGCGATCGACGGACGGGTCAGGTCGACGTCCGGGATCGCGGGCGCGTCGTCGAGGCCCCTGTCGTCGCTCATCCGGCGTACTCCCCACTCACTGTCGTGCCTGTCGGGCGCAGCCTATCGCCACTGATCCGTAAGACGCGGCGGGCCGAGGACGCGTCGCGCGGGAGGAGGATGAGGGGGTGAGCACCACGACCGCCCCCCGCACCCCGCTCCTGCCGCGCCGCACGTCCGCGCTGGTCGGCGTGCTCTCCGTCGCGGCCGCGCTGGGGGCCGGGCACCTCGTCGCCGGGCTGGTGTCGCCGGCGTCGTCGCCGTTCCTCGCCGTGGGCAACGGCGCGATCGCGCTGGCGCCGCAGTGGCTCGTGGAGTTCGCGAAGTCGGCGTTCGGCACGGCCGACAAGCCGGTGCTGCTCGCCGGCATGGCCGTGGTGCTCGTCGCGGCCGCCGCGGGGGCCGGTCTCGCGTCGCGGGCGCGGCCGCAGCCGGGCGTGCGGGCGATCACGGCACTGGGCCTGCTCGGGTTCGCCGCCGTCGCCCTCTCCCCCTCGTTCACCCCCGTCGACCTGCTCGCCCCGGCCGCCTCCGCGGGCGCCGGGATCCTGGTGCTGCGCCGCCTGCACGCCCTCGCGCAGCCGCGTCCGGCGACCGCGGGCCCCGACCGCCGGACCGTGCTCACGGGAGTGTCGGCCGCCGCGTTCGGCGCCGCCGCGTTCGGCTCCCTCGCCGCCGGCGGGCTGGGCCAGCTCCTCGGCGGGCGGCTCAGCGGCTCCCGCGACGAGGTGACGGCCGCCCTGCGCGGGCTGCCGCGGGCCGAGCACGCCCCCGCGATCCCCGCCGGTGCCGCGTTCCCCGACCAGGGCACACCGACGTTCCGCACGTCGAACGCCGACTTCTACCGCATCGACACCGCCCTGCGGATCCCCACGCAGACCGCGGCGGACTGGTCGCTGCGGATCCACGGCATGGTCGGGCGCGAGCTCGTCCTCACCTTCGACGACCTGCTCGCCCGCCCCCTGGTCGAGCGCACGATCACGATGATCTGCGTGTCCAACGAGGTCGGCGGCGAGTACGTCTCCACGGCCGACTTCGTCGGGGTCGACCTGCGCGCGATCCTGCTGGAGGCCGGCATCGCCCCCGGCGCCGACCAGGTGCTCTCCACCAGCAGCGACGGCCTGTGGACCGCGGGCACGCCCGTCGACGTCCTGCTCGAGCCCGACCGCGGCGCGCTGCTCGCCGTCGGCATGAACGGCGAGGCGCTGCCGCCCGAGCACGGCTTCCCGGTGCGGATGGTCGTGCCCGGGCTCTACGGGTACGTGTCGGCGACGAAGTGGGTCACCGACCTGGAGGTCACGACGTTCGGCGCGAAGCAGGCGTACTGGCTGCAGCGCGGGTGGGGCGAGCGCGGGCCGGTGAAGACGCAGTCGCGCATCGACGCGCCCCGCGGCTACGGCAGCGCGCCCGCCGGCCGCGTCGCCGTCGCCGGAATCGCCTGGTCGCCGCCGCGGGGCATCAGCCGCGTCGAGGTCCGCCTCGACGACGGGCCGTGGGCCGACGCGGAGCTCGCCACCGAGGTCGGCGGACGCACCTGGCGCATGTGGCGCACCAGCGTCGACGTCGCCCCCGGCTCCCATGTCGTGGCCGTCCGGGCCACCGACGCCGACGGTACGACCCAGACCGAGGAGCGCGCCGACGTGCTGCCCGACGGCGCGACCGGGTACCACTCGGTGGTGTTCACGGCGTCCTGAGCCGTGCGGGCCCGAGTCGCGGCCGCCCGGTCGCGCAGCAGCACCCGCAGCCGCCGCACCCCCTCGACCACGAACCCGACGGCCGTGGCGAAGCCGAACCCGACGAGCAGCGCGGTCACGGTGTCGTGCGCGAACGCCGCCCCGCCGACGAACCCCAGCAGCGCCGACCACGACGCCGACAGCACGGTCCCCGGCGCGGTGAAGGCCACGAACCGCGACGCCGGGTAGCCGGTGGCGCCGGCCGCGAGCGTCGCCACCGTGCGCCCGGCCGGCAGGAAGCGGGCCGTCAGCAGGACGGTGCCGCCGCGGCGGTGCAGCAGCCGCGCGGCGCGGTCGTAGTTCTCGGCCCGGCTGCCGTGGGCGGCGTAGCGGCCCCGTACGGCCGGGCCGACGGCGCGCCCGATGAGGTAGCCCGCGCACTCGCCGAGGAACGAGCCGAACGCCGCCGCCGCGATCACCGCGAGCAGGTTCTGCTCCCCGGTCACCGCCGACACCCCGGCGGCGATGATCAGGGCCTCGCTGGGCACCACGGGCAGCAGGGCGTCGACGACCGCCATCCCCACGATCACCGCGAGCAGCCACGGTGACGCCAGCGCCGCCTCGGTCACGAGCCGCAAGAGGTCCACGGGAGGAACGATGCCGCGCAGCGCCACCCGGTTACATCGGGAGGAAGTCGTAGATCTCTCAGGGATGACCCCGACTCCGGGCTGAACCGCGGCGCCGGATGAACCGCGGGCCGCCGCCGTCCGTGTGGGAGGTGACGATCCGCTCCCCACGGAGGTTCTCCCATGTTCCGCAGCACCCCGGCGCTCGCCGCCGCCACCGCGATCACCGCGATCGCCCTGACGGCCTGCGGCGGGTCCGGTGGCGGTGACGGGTACGGCGCGAGCGCCCCGGTGGCCGCGCCCGAGACCCTCGCGCCGCCCGCCGGCACCGTCCTCACCGCGAACAGCACCGCGCAGCTGGGCACCGTCGTCATCGACGGGCTGGGCTGGACGCTCTACCGCTTCGACGACGACACCGCACAGCCCCCGGCGTCGAACTGCGCCGGCGACTGCGCCACGACCTGGCCGCCGGTGCTGGCCGAGCCCGGCACGCCGCTGACGGTCGACGGCATCGACCAGGCCGCCGTCGGCACGATCACCCGCGAGGACGGCGGCGTGCAGCTCACGATCGGCGGCTGGCCGGTCTACCGCTACGCCGCCGACTCCGCCCCCGGCGCCACCGACGGCAACGGCAAGGGCGAGAAGTGGTTCGCCGTCACCCCCGAGGGCGGGCGGGCCGAGGCACCCTGATCCGTCGCGGCCCGGCCGGTCACGCCTGGCGGGCCGCCGTCAGCACCTCGTCGAGGACGCCCCGGCGCACGTCGTCGACGAGGTCGGAGAGCTGCCCGACGCTCATCCGGATGCGCTGGCCGAAGTCGTCGGTGATCACGATGCGCTGTTCCGGCGCCGCGGCGTCGTCGACGAACAGCTCCGGGCAGCCGCAGTTGCACTGGCCGCAGAACGTGACGATGTGGCGCATGGATCTCACTCCCGGTGGTCGGACGATCACGATCCGATCAAGCCTAGGCGGCCGGGACGGGCGGCGGAACCGCCCTGCAGCACCCGCAGCAGCGGAGCCACGGGAGTGGGGCGGTCCGGGTCGACCCGCCCGGCGGCGAGCGCCCGGACCGTCGCGAGGTGGGTGGCGACGGGCGCGTCCGCGGGCTGGGTCCGCACGACGAGCTCGGTGGCCCACTCGCGCACCGGGTCGGCTCGCCAGCGCTCCCGCAGCGCGTCGGGCCGCTCCCCCGGCGCCACGGCCCGGACGGCCGCGACGCGCGGCTCGCCCGCGGCGCGGGCCCAGTAGCGGGCGAGGTGCGGGGCGGCGTCGGCGCGCCCGGTGATCAGCCCGAGGCCCCGCGCCCCGGCGTCGGCGATCCCGTCGGCCGTGCCGGTGGCCTGCCACAGCCGCCCAACGAGACCGGGGGCGGCGGGCACGATGCGGGAGAGGTGCCCGCGCAGCGCCCGCACCGCGTCGGCGCAGTCGGCGTGGCGGCGGGCGTGGTCGCGGCCGAACGCCTCCGACGCGGCCTCGTCCGCCCCGGCGCCGACGCCGAGCTCCAGGCGCCCGCCGCACAGGACGTCGAGCACGGCGGCGTCCTCGGCGAGCCGGCGCGGGTCCTCGCAGGCCGCGGTGACGACGGCGGTGCCGAGCCGGATCGTCGACGTCGCCTGCGCGATCGCGGCGAGCAGCACGAGCGGCGAGGGCAGCAGCCCGTCGAGGTGGCCGTCGTGGTGCTGGGCGACCCAGAACGTGGAGAAGCCCGACTCCTCCGCCGCGACGGCCAGTGCGACGGTGTCGCGGTAGGCCTGCGCGGGGTCCGCCCCGGCGACGTGCGTGAGGTATCCGAGCCGCATGACGGAACGTTACCGTCGACCACGTACAGCGACGACACCAGCCGGTGAACGACGCGTAACGGCCCGGCGCCCGATCTTGTCGGGCGCACCGGCGGCGGGTCAGAGTGACCACCCCCTTGCGCGGACCGCCCCCACGGTCCGACAGTGGGCCGCTGCCGAGTACGAGGGACGTGACACATGACCGACGGCATCGTCCGGGCCGCCATCCTGCAGGCGAAGTGGACCGGGGACACCGCCTCCATGATCGAGGTGCACGAGTCCTACGCGCGCACCGCCGCCGAGCAGGGCGCGCAGGTGATGGGCTTCCAGGAGGTCTTCAACGCTCCGTACTTCTGCCAGGTGCAGGAGTCCGAGCACTACCGCTGGGCCGAACCGGTCCCCGACGGGCCGACGATCGTGCGGATGCAGGAGCTGGCCCGCGAGACGGGGATGGTGCTCGTCGTCCCGGTCTTCGAGATCGAGGACGCGGGCCACTACTACAACACCGCCGCGGTGATCGACGCCGACGGCACGGTGCTCGGGAAGTACCGCAAGCACCACATCCCGCAGGTCAAGGGCTTCTGGGAGAAGTTCTACTTCCGGCCGGGCAACCTCGGGTGGCCGATCTTCGACACCGCCGTCGGCCGGATCGGCGTCTACATCTGCTACGACCGCCACTTCCCCGAGGGCTGGCGCGCGCTGGGCCTGGCCGGGGCGCAGATCGTGTTCAACCCCTCGGCCACGAGCCGCGGCCTGTCGTCGTACCTGTGGAAGCTGGAGCAGCCGGCGGCCGCCGTCGCCAACGAGTACTTCGTCGCCGCGATCAACCGCGTCGGCGTCGAGGAGTACGGCGACAACGACTTCTACGGCACCAGCTACTTCGTCGACCCGCGCGGTCGGTTCGTCGGCGACGTCGCCTCCGGCAACGACGAGGAGCTCGTCGTCCGCGACCTCG
The DNA here is from genome assembly GCF_019263585.2 of Pseudonocardia oceani. Taxonomy (GTDB): domain Bacteria; phylum Actinomycetota; class Actinomycetes; order Mycobacteriales; family Pseudonocardiaceae; genus Pseudonocardia; species Pseudonocardia oceani. The sequence continues at coordinate 4,176,960 of NZ_JADQDF010000001.1, read as the reverse complement.
ACCTCGGCCTGATCGACGAGGTGCGGCAGCAGTGGGCGTTCTACCGGGACCGCCGCCCCGACGCCTACGGCCCGCTGGTCGAGTCATGAGCTCCGAGCTGCTGAAGCGGACGCGGGCGGCGCTGCCGTCGTGGCTCGCGATCTACTACGACGAGCCGATCGAGCTCGAGCGCGGCGAGGGCCGCCACGTCTGGGACGCCGACGGCAACCGCTACCTCGACTTCTTCGGCGGCATCCTCACCACGATGACGGCGCACGCGCTGCCCGAGGTGACCAAGGCCGTCGCCGACCAGGCCGGGAAGATTGTCCACAGCTCCACGCTGTACCTGAACCGGCCGATGGTGGAGCTGGCGGAGCAGATCGCGGCCGTCTCCGAGATCCCGGACGCGAAGGTGTTCCTCACCCCGAGCGGCACCGAGGCCAACGACGCGGCGCTGCTGCTGGCGTCGTCGCTGCGGCGGAGCAACCAGATCCTGGCGCTGCGCAACAGCAACCACGGGCGCTCGTTCTCCACGATCGCGATCACCGGCAACCGGTCGTGGAGCCCGACGTCGCTCTCGCCGTTCCAGACCTACTACGTGCACGGCGGGCAGCAGTACCGCTCGCCGTTCGCGGGGCTGTCCGACGGCGAGTACATCGCGGCCTGCGTGGCCGACCTGCGCGAGGTGCTCGACCAGGCGGGCGGTGACGTCGCGGCGTTCATCGCCGAACCGGTGCAGGGCGTCGGCGGGTTCACCTCCGGCCCCGACGGCCTGCTGGGCGCGTTCGCCGAGGTGCTGCGCGAGAAGGGCATCCTCTGGATCTCCGACGAGGTGCAGACCGGCTGGGGCCGCACCGGCGAGCACTTCTGGGGCTGGCAGGCGTCGGGCGGCACACCGGACCTGGTGACGTTCGCCAAGGGCATCGGCAACGGGCTGTCGATGGGCGGGGTGATCGCACCCGCCGCGATCATGGACTCGCTGGGCGCCAACCACATCTCGACGTTCGGCGGCTCGCCGCTGACGTCGGCGGGCGCGCTGGCCAACCTGCGCTACCTGCTCGAGAACGACCTGCAGGCCAACGCGGCCGCGCAGGGCCCGGCGCTGTTCGAGGGCCTGCGCGCGCTCGGCTCGCCCATCGTCGGCGACGTGCGCGGCAAGGGGCTGATGCTCGGCGTCGAGCTGGTCCGCCCCGGCACGGGGACGCCCGGCGACCCCGCCCCGGAGCTCGCCGGCGCGGTGCTGGAGGGCTGCAAGCGGCGCGGACTGCTGGTGGGCAAGGGCGGGCTGCACGGCAACGTGCTGCGCATCGCCCCGCCGCTGACCCTGACGGCCGAGGAGGCGGCGCAGGGCCTGGCGGCCCTGCTCGCCGCGATCGAGGAGGCCTCATGAGCGGCTTCGCCGCCCGTGAGTGGCAACCAGTGCTCCAGCACCGGTATCCACTCACGACCCCTGCAGGAGGACCCCGTTGAGCCGCACCCTGATCACCGGCGGGCTCGTCGTCACGGCGTCGGACGAGATGGCCGTCGACGTCCTCGTCGAGGACGGCACCGTCGTCGCGCTGGGCGTCGGGCAGGCCTGGACGGCCGACACCGTCCTCGACGCGACCGGGAAGTACGTCATCCCCGGGGGCGTCGACGCGCACACGCACATGGAGATGCCCTTCGGCGGCACCTACGCGGCCGACACGTTCGAGACCGGCACCCGCGCCGCGGCCTGGGGTGGCACGACCACGATCGTCGACTTCGCGATCCAGTCGGTCGGCGGCTCGCTGCGCGAGGGGCTCGACGCCTGGCACGCCAAGGCCGAGGGCCGCTGCGCGATCGACTACGCGTTCCACATGATCCTGGCCGACGTCAACGACTCCTCGCTCAAGGAGATGGAGGCGCTCGTCGGCGAGGGCGTCACCAGCTTCAAGCTGTTCATGGCCTACCCCGGCGTCTTCTACAGCGACGACGGCAAGATCCTGCGCGCGATGCAGAAGGGCGCCGAGACCGGTGCGCTGACGATGATGCACGCCGAGAACGGCATCGCCATCGACGTGCTCGTGGAGCAGGCGCTGGCCCGCGGCGAGACCGACCCGCGGGTGCACGGCGAGGTCCGCCGCGAGCTGCTGGAGACCGAGGCGACGCACCGCGCGATCAAGCTGGCCCAGGTCGCCGGCGCGCCGCTCTACGTCGTGCACCTCTCGGCCCGCTCGGCGCTCGCGGAGATCGCGAAGGCGCGCGACGAGGGCTTCAACGCCTTCGCCGAGACCTGCCCGCAGTACCTGTTCCTGTCCACCGACGACCTGGCGCGCCCGGGCTTCGAGGGCGCCAAGTACGTCTGCTCGACGCCGCTGCGCCCCAAGGACCACCAGGCCGACCTGTGGCGGGGGCTGCGCACCGACGATCTGTCGGTCGTGTCCACCGACCACTGTCCGTTCTGCTTCACCGGCCAGAAGGAGATGGGGATCGGCGACTTCTCCAAGATCCCCAACGGTCTGCCGGGCGTCGAGAACCGGATGGACCTGCTCCACCAGGGCGTCGTCGACGGCCACATCTCGCGGCGGCGCTGGATCGAGATCGCCTGCGCCACGCCCGCGCGCATGTTCGGGCTCTATCCGCGCAAGGGCACGATCGCGCCCGGGGCCGACGCCGACATCGTCCTCTACGACCCGGCCGCGAAGCAGGTCCTCTCGTCCGCGACGCACCACATGGCCGTCGACTACTCCGCCTACGAGGGCAAGGAGATCACCGGGAAGGTCGACACGGTGCTCTCCCGCGGGCGCGTCGTGATCGACGGGGGCGCGTACCACGGCAGGCCCGGCGACGGCGCGTACCTGCGCCGCGACACCTGCCAGTACCTCCGATGAGCGCGACGGGGATGGACGTCGGGCTGGTCCTGCAGACCGACCCGCCCGCGCAGGCCGTCGTCGACCGGATGGTGCGCGCGGAGGGCCTCGGGTTCAGCCACGGCTGGACGTTCGACTCGCACGTGCTCTGGCAGGAGCCCTACGTCCTCTACCCGCGGATCCTGGAGCGCACGTCGCACCTGGTCGTCGGGCCGATGGTGACGAACCCGGCCACGCGCGACTGGACCGTGCTGGCCTCGATGCACGCCACGCTCGACGAGCAGTTCGGGCACCGGACGATCTGCGGCATCGGGCGCGGCGACTCCGCCGTGCGCGTGCAGGGGCGGCCGCCGACGACGCTGGCGCGGCTCGAGGAGTCGATGCACGTCATCCGCGAGCTGGCCGCGGGCCGGGCGGTCGACATGGGCGGCACGCAGGTGCGGATCCCGTGGGTCGCCGAGGGCGTCCCGGAACTGCCGGTGTGGATGGCGGGCTACGGGCCCAAGGCGCTCGACCTCGTCGGCCGCGTCGCCGACGGCTTCATCCTCCAGCTCGCCGACCCCTACCTCGTCGAGTGGACGGTGAAGACGGTGCGCGCGGCGGCGGAGGCGGCGGGCCGCGACCCGGCGTCGATCACGATCTGCGTGGCCGCGCCGGCCTACGTCGGCGACGACGTCGCGCACGCGCGCGACCAGTGCCGCTGGTTCGGCGGCATGGTCGGCAACCACGTGGCCGACCTCGTGACGCGCTACGGGGCGGAGTCGGCGGCGGTGCCGGCCGCGCTCACCGGCTACATCAAGGACCGCGACGGCTACGACTACAGCCACCACGGCCGCGCCGGCAACACCTCGACGAGCTTCGTGCCCGACGAGGTCGTCGACCGCTTCTGCCTGCTGGGCCCGCCCGGTGCGCAGCTCGAGCGGCTCGCGGAGCTGCGCGGGCTCGGCGTCGACCAGTTCGCGGTGTACGCCATGCACGATGCGGTCGACGAGACGGTCGCGGCGTACGGGGCGTCGGTGATCCCGGCGCTGTAGAACGCGCGACGGGCGCCCGGATCACCGGGCGCCCCGTCCGTGCTGCGCAGGTCAGGGCGCGGCCAGCGCCCGGGCGCGGTGGCCGCGGGTGAAGTCCTCCGGGACGATCAGGTCGTCGGGCGTGAGGTCGTGGATGCTCGACCTGCCCAGCCCGAGCAGCGCCTCGTCGATGCCGCTGCGCAGGATCGACAGGACGTTGACGACCCCGGCCTCCCCGTTGGCGGCCATGCCCCACAGGTAGGCGCGGCCGATCATCACGGCCTTCGCGCCCAGCGCCAGCGCCTTGACGACGTCGCCTCCGCGACGGATGCCGCCGTCGAGCAGCACCTCGGTCTGGCCGCCGACCGCCTTGACGATGTCGGGCAGCGCCCGGATCGAGGCGGGCGTGCCGTCGAGGTTGTTGCCGCCGTGGTTGGACACCGAGATCGCGGTGGCCCCGGCGTCGACGGCGCGCCTGGCGTCGTCGGGGTGCATGATCCCCTTCACCGCGAACGGGCCGTCCCACTCGTTGCGCAGCCACGCGATGTCGTCCCACGTGGGCAGCGGGGTGCCCATCCACTCGCCGTAGGCGCCGAAGAACGTGGGCGCGTCCTCGCCGGGGGCGGCCAGGTTCGGCGTCGTCAGGTCGGGCAGGCCGCCGCTGCGGGCCCACTCCAGCACGTAGCGCGGGCGCATGATGCCCTCGGGGGCGAACTGCATGATCGCCTTGAGGTCCATCTTCTCCGGGATGGGCGGGCTGCCCCAGTCGCGGCGGGTGGCGAAGGTCCAGTCGAGGGTGACGATCAGGCCCTTCGCCCCGGCCTTCCGCGCGCGCTCGGCGCGCTGCAGGATCCGGTCGCGTGAGCCGACCCAGTACATCTGGAAGAACGTCTTCGGGTTGGCCGCGACGACGTCCTCGACGGGCTTGCTCGCGAACGAGCTCAGACCCATCGCGGTGCCGACCTGGTTGGCCGCGCGGGCGACGCCGACCTCCCCGTCGGGGGTGACGGCCTGCACGCCCGTGGGCGAGATCAGCACCGGGAGGGACACGTCCTGCCCCATCACCGTCGTCGACTGCTCCCGCTCCTGCGGCAGGTTCGCGATGTGCGGGCGGAAGCCGATCTCGGAGAACGCCTTGACGTTGTCGTCGAGGGTGATCCCCTGCTCCGAACCCGCGACCAGCGCGAGGTAGACCGAGCGCGGCAGCCGCTTCTTCGCGCGGCGCTGCGCCTCCGCCACCGTCTCGAACCACTCCTTGCTGCTGGCCATCACCGCTCCTTCGCCGGGCGCACCGGGCGCCCGTCAGTCCTCGTCGCACCCTAACCCCGCTGCCCCCTCCCGGCCTCCGAGTCCCGTCGGATGTGACCGGTGGACCTGTACGGCCGGACAGGTGCGGCCCCGTTCCGCCCGCCCCGACAGCCGGCCGGCGACGGCGGCGGGCGTGGCACCGGCCAAGAGGAGCGTCAGGCGGATCAGCGTCCCCACGTCCTCACCGGGCAGGGCGCGGGTGAGGGCGCCGGGGTGAGGCCGTCGACGACCCGGATCTCCCGGACGTGCTCGGCGTCCGCCACCAGGCTCAGCACCAGCGCGGCGACCGGCAGGTTCTCCGGCTTCGTGTCCAGCAGCTCCGCCGCCCCGATCCGCCCGACCACGCCGGAACCGGTGTCCACCGCGTCGACGTCCTTGACGTAGACCGGGGTGGCCGCGCCGTGGGCGTCGGCGAGCAGGAAGGTGCCCGCGTCGCCGCGGTGCACCGGGATCTTGCCGACGGCCGGCGGGAACTCGTGGCGACCGTAGGGCGGGTAGCCGTTGGAGACGATCGCGCGGCTGGCCGTGAGGTGCGCGGCGTGCTGGCGGGCGGCGGTCTCGTGGGCCACGTAGGAGACGCCGTCCGCGGCGAGCAGCGCGGCGATCATGTGGCCGTTCTGCTCCGCCTCGGTGGCGGCCAGCCCGGCCAGGGCACCGGTGGGCAGGCCGAGGTGCGGGCCCACGCCGAGCACGTGGCGGGCGCGGATCCCGGCGCCGGTGGTGATGGGCGTGCGGTGGCGCGGCAGGGCCTCGCTCAGCTCGCCGACGACCGGCAGCACGGCGGCGCGGCCGCGGTCCACGCGTTCGGAGCAGTGGAGCGCGGCCGTCCGCTGACGCGGCGGCCGTCAGGACGGAGCGACGTGCGCCACTCCCGAGCGGAGGTCAGCGACGGGCGTCGACGACCTCGGCCTCGACGACCGGCAGGACGGCGGTCGGCGCGGGCGGGGTCTTCGTGACGGACGGCAGCGACGCGGCCGCGGGGGCGTCCGCGGTCGCGGGCTCCGCGGGGGCGTCGGCGCCGCGGTCCTCCTTGAGGCCGCGCATCTCCCCCTTGAAGACGCGGGCGGACTGGCCGACCGAGCGGGCCATGTCCGGCAGCTTCTTCGCGCCGAAGATCAGCACGAGGACGCCGAGCAGGACGATGAGTTCCCAACCACCGAGGTTCGGCACGGGCGTTCCTTTCGTCGTGGAGCGGGTTCTACCCACGACAACGGCCGCGCGGCCCCGAAGGTTCGGTCGCACACGATCAAGGGACCGATCGGGTACCGGTCAGGGCCCCGGCGACGACGTCCACGTCGTGCGGATAGGTGACCTTGATGTTGCGCGGGTCGCCCGGGACGGCGTGCACGGCGAGCCCCGGCGCGAACCGCTCCACGCACGACGCCGTGTCGGTGCCCGCGAACCCCTCGGCCTCGGCGCGCTCGTAGGCGGCCAGCAGCGGCGCGGCGCGGAAGCCCTGCGGGGTCTGCACGGCGGTGAGGCGCACCGGCGCCGAGAGCGTCGTGCCGTCGGTCACCGCGAGGTCGGTGCGCACCAGCCCCGGCACCGCTCCCCCGGACGCGCGGGCGACGCGCAGCACCTCCGCGACCAGCGCGGGGCCGACGAGCGGCCGCGCCCCGTCGTGGACGAGCACGACGTCGACCTCCCCCGCGCCGATCCGCCCGGCGAGCGCCCGCAGCCCGGCCAGCTCGGACGCCTGCCGGGTGGCGCCGCCGTCGACGACCTCCACCGCGTGGTCCACCTCGTGGTCGAGCAGCCGCCGGACGTGGACGTGGTCCTCGGGGCGCACCACCAGTACCACCGGGCCGACGCCGGGCGCACCGGCGAGCGCGTCCACCGACCAGGCCAGCACCGAGCGACCCGCCACGGGCAGGTACACCTTGTTCCGGTCGGCGCCGACCCGGCTGCCGCTGCCCCCGGCCAGCACCAACGCCGCCGCACCCACCCGCACCGCGCCAGTATCCGCCGTCCTGGTTACCGTCGGGTCATGGACCGGTGGAGCGCTTCGGACATCCCGCCCCAGGCCGGGCGCACGGTCGTCGTGACGGGCGCCAACAGCGGCATCGGCCTGGCCGCCACGCGCGAGCTGGTGCGGGCGGGCGCGCGGGTCGTGCTGGCCGTGCGCGACACCGCGAAGGGCGAGGCGGCCGCCGCCACGCTGCGCGGGCTGTCCGGCACCGCCGAGGTCCGCCGGCTCGACCTCGCCGACCTCGCGTCGGTCCGGGAGTTCGCGGCGGGCGTCGACCACCCCGTCGACGTGCTCGTCAACAACGCCGGGCTGATGGCCGTGCCGTTCCGGCGCACCGCCGACGGCTTCGAGATGCAGACCGGCACCAACTTCCTCGGCCACTTCGCCCTCACCGGGCTGCTGCTGCCGCGAGTGACCGACCGCGTCGTGACGCTGTCGAGCGCGGCGCACCGCATCGGCCACCTCGACGTCGACGACCTCAACTGGGAGCGCCGCCGCTACCAGCGCTGGCTCGCCTACGGGCAGTCGAAGCTGGCGGACCTGGTCTTCGCCTACGAGCTCCAGCGGCGCTTCGTCGCGGCGGGCTCGCTGCTGCGCTCGACGGCCGCGCACCCCGGCTACGCCGCCACCAACCTGCAGTCACGCACCGAGTCGGCGCAGGACCTCGCGATGGGGCTGCTCAACCGCGTCGTGGCCCAGGGACCCGAGGGCGGGGCCCTGCCGACGCTCTACGCCGCGACCGTCGCCGACCTGCCCGGTGGCTCCTACATCGGCCCCGACGGGCCCGGCGAGGTCCGCGGCGCGCCGCGTCCGGTGGGCAGCTCGGCGGCCTCGCACGACCGCGCGCTGGGCCGTGCGCTGTGGCAGCGCGCCGAAGAGCTGACCGGTGTGCGACCGGATGTCGCATCCGCGATCGCCTGACGAGGTCTCACATCCGTACAGCGGTCACGCACAGTACTCTCGGTGCAGGTCTCACCGTCGAGTGCCGGCGTGACGTCGCGACCCCCGGGCACCGGTGGGGACCGCCTCGGACAACGCGATCGGTCGTCGTGGAAGGGCACGTGCAGAGAGGGCGGGGGTGACGCGCAGTGGACGAACGGATCCGACCGGGGCGTGACCGCACCCCTCCCCGGACGCCGCCGGCCGACGCCCCGTGGCCGCGGCGGTCCGAGCGCGAGCGCCTCGACCAGGAGCGGCGCGAGCAGGAGCGGCGCGACCTCGAGCGGCGTGACCGCGAGCGCCGCGGGCGCCGGGACCAGGACCGCCGCGAGCGCACCCGCGGCGGCACCGACGGCCGCCCGCCGGTGCCGCCGCGCCGCCGACCGACCGAGCCGCCCTCCGTCGAGGACCCGACCCGCCCGGTCGGTCCCCGCGTGCGCGCCGCCCACGACCGCGCTGCCGCCCAGCGCGCGGCCGCCGACCGGACACCGGGCGACCGGACACCGGGCGACCGGACACCGGGCGACCGGACACGGGCCGACCGGACACCGGCCGACCGCGCCGCCGCCGAGGCGGCCCGCCGCACCCGGCGCGAGCGCGACCGCGACGAACCGGTCACCCGCATCACCCGCCCGGCCGTCCCCCGCCGTCCCGTCGACGACGGCGACGACCTGCGCACCCGCCCGGTCCGGCAGTCCCCGCCCTCGGCGACGCCCCCCGACTCGCCGCTGCCGGGAGCCGGAGCCGCTGCGGCCGTCGGGGCGGCGAAGGCACCCAGGGTCGGACCCCCGAAGACCGGCACACCGAGGACCGGCACACCGAGGACCGGCACACCGGGAGCCGGGGTCACGCGCACGTCCCGGACCGGCCCGTCGAAAGCCGGCCCGGCGACGACGGCGAACACCGGCCCCGCGAAGACCGGCCCCGCGAAGGCCGCCCCCGCGAAGGCCGGCCCGACGACCTCCGGAGGCGGCAGGGCGTCGACGAGCACCCCCGCCCGCGCGGTCGCGGCGAGCGCGTCGGCCGAGGCCGACGAGCCCGCCACCGCCCGCCCCGAGCGGACCTCCGGCACCCGCCGCCCCACGCCGCCGCCGGTGCGGCGCACGGGCCGGCGCCGCCCCCGCACCCTGGGCCGCGCCCTGCTCACCACCGCGGCCGCCACGGTCGCCCCGGGCAGCGGCCACCTCATGCTGCACCGCCGCCGCACGGGCTGGCTGATCCTCGGCCCGTTCCTGTTCCTCGTCGTCGCGCTCCTGCTGCTGCTGGCCACCCAGCGCCGCTCCACGCTGCTCACCCCGCTGCTGTCCTCGAACGGGCTCGGCCTCGCCACGGCAGGGTGCGTGCTGGCCGCGGTGGCCTGGATCGCGGTGATCGCGCGGACCTGGGTCATCTCGCAGCCCCGCGGCCTCGACAGCGGCAGGCGCACCGTCGGCGTCGCCGTCGTGACCGCGCTGTGCCTGCTGGTGGCCGCACCCTTCGGGTTCGCGGCGAACCTCGCCAACTCCTCGCGCTCGGTGCTCGGCGAGCTGTTCACCGACGACGCCGGCAGCGCCGCGGCGCTCGGGCCGCGCGTCAACCTGCTGCTGGTCGGCAGCGACGCCGGGCCCGACCGGACCGGCACCCGCACCGACACGATGATGGTCGCGAGCATCGACACGGCGTCGGGCCGCACCACGCTGTTCAGCCTGCCCCGCAACATCGCCTACGCGCAGTTCCCGCCGGGCTCGCCGATGGCCGAGGAGTTCCCGGACGGCTTCCACGACAGCGCCGGGCCCTCGGGCAACTACTACCTCAACGCCGTCTACGCCTACGGCCACGAGTTCCCGGCGCTCGCCCCGACGACGCCGACCGACGACCCGGGCCTGAACCTGCTGCACCAGACGGTGTCCTACATGCTCGGGCTCGACCTGGACTACTACGTCGAGCTCAACATGGCGGGCTTCGCCGCGATCATCGACTCGCTCGGCGGCGTGCGCGTCGACGTCGGCCCCGAGCGCATCCCGATCGGCGGCATCAGCCCGACCGGCCGGGCCGTCACGCCCACCGGCTACATCGAGCCCGGTGTGCAGCAGCTGGGCGGCGAGGACGCGCTCGCGTTCGCCCGCTCGCGCACCAACTCCACCGACTACGTGCGCATGGGCCGCCAGCGCTGCCTCATCCAGAACATCCTCGACCAGAACCAGCCGGCCGAGCTGCTCACCAACTTCCAGTCGATCGCGCGGGCCACCACCGACAGCGTCTCCACCGACATCCCGCAGCAGGCCCTGCCGGCGCTGCTGTCGGTGGCGGACGCGCCGATCCAGCTGGAGAGCGTCGCGTTCGACCCGAACCTGCCCGACCCCGACCAGTCCGACGGGCGCTTCAACACCGGTGACCCCGACTTCGACCTGATGAAGCAGGTCGTGCAGGACGCCATCAACCGCGACCCGGCCGCCACACCGCCGACCGTCGCGGCCGCCCCGTCGGCCATACCCGAGGCCGACGAGGACTCCGAGACCGGCGACCCGGGCGCCGAGGCCACCACCGACGCGCCGCTCACCTCGACGCCGGTGTCGGTGGCGCAGAGCTGCTGAGGGAGGGCCGGGCTGCTGGGGGCCGGGCTGCTGCTCAGGTCCCGCCCCGCGGCCGCCACGTGTACTCCACCTGCGGACGCCCGGTGGTGCCGTAGCGCAGCGCCCGCTCGGCCAGGCCGGTGTCGGCGAGGTGCTCCAGGTAGCGCCGCGCGGTGACCCGCGAGACGCCGACGACGTCGGCCACCTCCACCGCGGTGCGCCCGGTCTCGGGCACCAGCACCGCCGACACCTGGTCGAGGGACTCGCGGCTGATCCCCTTGGGCAGGCCGCTCTCCACGGCCGGCGCGCGCAGGGCGTCGAGCAGGCCGTCGACGTCGGACTGCGCGACGAGCGGGCCCGGGTCGCGCTCGCGGTAGGCGAGGTAGCTCTCCAGCTTCGCCCGGACGACCCCGGCCGGGAACGGCTTCATCAGGTACTGGGTGGCGCCGAACGCCACGGCGGCGCGGACGACCTCCAGGTCGCGGGCCCGCGTCACCATGATCACGTCGCAGGCGTGGCCCGCGGAGCGCATGCGGCGCAGCACGTCGAGCCCGCTCATGTCGGGCAGGTGCACGTCGAGCAGGACGAGGTCGACGGGCCGGATCGCGAGCGCGCGCAGCGCCGCGGTACCCGTGGCGGCCCGTCCGACGACGGCGAACCCGCGCACCCGCTCGACGTAGGCGGCGTGCGCGTCGAGCGCGATCGGGTCGTCGTCGACGACCAGGGTGCGGATGACGAGCTCGTCGACGCTCACGGCTGCGCCTGCCGGACGGGCAGCCGCACGCGCAGCTCCGCGCCGCCGCCGGGCGCGTTCCCCGCCGACACGGTGCCGCCGTGGCGGTGCACCGCCCGGCGGACGAGGGCGAGACCCAGCCCCCGGCCCAGCCCCTCGGCCGGCTTGGTGCTGAAGCCGCTGGTGAAGGCGGCCTCGGGGTCGTCGAGCCCGGTGCCGCTGTCGGTGACGCGCAGGACGAACCCGTCGGCGTCGCGCCCGGCGTCCAGGCGCACCCAGCGCGGCTCGGGACCCTCCAGCGCGGCGTCGACGGCGTTGTCGAGCAGGTTGCCGACGATCGTGACGAGGTCGCGCGGGTCGGCGATGCCCGCCGGGACCTGCGCGCCCTCGCCCAGCCCGAGGTCGACCCCGCGCTCCCCCGCCTCCGCCGCCTTGCCGACGACGAGCGCGGCCAGCTCGGGCACCGCGATGCCGGCCAGCACGGCGTCGGTGAGGTGGCGGGCCAGCTCCAGCTCCGCGGTGGCGTAGGTCAGCGCCTCCTCCGCGCGACCGAGCTCGATCAGCGAGACGACGGTGTGCAGCTGGTTGGCGGCCTCGTGCGCCTGCGCGTTGAGCGACTGCGCGAACCCGCGGATCGTCTCCAGCTCGCTCGACAGCGCGCGCAGCTCGGTGTGGTCCCGCAGCGTCACGACGGTGCCGAGGTCGCTGCCGCCCCACCGCGCCGGCGCCTGGTTGACCACGACGATCCGGTCGGCGGTCAGGTGGATCTCGTCGGATCGCCGCTCCGCCGACGCCAGCGCGGCGCCCAGAGCGTCGGGCAGCCCCAGCCCGTCGACGGGCCGCCCGGCGACCTCGGCGGGCAGCGCGAGCAGCCGCCGCGCCTCGTCGTTGACGAGCTGCACGCGCCCGCCGCGGTCGAGCAGCACCAACCCCTCGCGGACGGAGTGCAGCACCGCGTCGTAGTACTCGTACATCCGCGACAGCTCGGCCGGGCCCATGTCGTGCGTGGTGCGCCGCAGCCACCGGCTCAGCAGCCACGACCCGAGCGCGGCCAGCGCCAGCGCGGCGAGCGCGATCGCCAGCAGCACCGGCAACCGCCCCGCCAGCTCGCGCGAGACCGCCGTGACCGTGCGCCCGGCCGACACCAGCGCGACCACCCGGCCGCCGTCGTCGACGACCGGCACGACCGCCCGCACCGACGGCCCGAGCGTGCCCGCGTAGGTCTCGGTGAACGTGGTGTCGCCCGCGACGGCGGGCCCGATCGTGCCGCGGAAGACCCGGCCGATCTCGAAGGGGTCGGGGTGGGAGTACCGGACGCCCCGGGTGCTCATCACGACGACGAAGTCGGTGGCGGTGTCGGCCCGCACGCCCTCGGCCAGCGGCTGCAGCACCGCCGACGGGTCGGGGTCGTCGAGGGCCTCGCGCACCTGCGGGACCGCCGCCAGCGTGTGCGCGACACCGAGCATCTCCTCGGCCGTCTCGCGCTCGTTGTCGCCGGCGAACTGCAGGTAGGCGGCCGCACCGACGCCGCCGAGCACCAGCACCACCAGCGCGGCCTGCAGGGCGAACAGCTGCGCCGCGAGGCTGAGCCGCGCCGTCCGGCGAACAGGGGTCACGCTGCGCACGCTCCGTCGAACGAAATGAACGAAAGGGTGAGGCGCACCACGACTCCCCTCATCCTGATGCCGAAGGGTGCCGTTCGGAGTCCCGGACGCGCAACGCACCGGTCCGTCGGATTCGAAGGGGAACCCGTGTCCACCAGCACCGAGAACACCAGTCCGGGAGCGCAGCCGGCCCAGAAGCGGGACCGCACGCACTACCTGTACATCGCCGTCATCGTCGCCGTCATCCTCGGTGTCGCCGTGGGCATCGTCGCACCCGACCTGGGCAAGTCGCTCAAGCCGATCGGCACCGCGTTCGTCGACCTCATCAAGATGATGATCTCGCCGATCATCTTCTGCACCATCGTCCTGGGGATCGGGGCGGTCAAGCAGGCCGCGAAGGTCGGCCGAGTCGGCGCCATCGCGCTGGGCTACTTCCTCACGATGTCGACCGCGGCGCTCGCGATCGGCCTGATCGTCGGCAACATCGTGCAGCCCGGCTCCGGCCTGGTGCTGCCCGACGAGCCCTACGAGGCACCGGCCGGCGGCGAGGGCGGGCTGGACATCATCCCGGACACGCTGGTGAGCCCGCTGGTCGGCACGAGCGTGTTGCAGACCCTGTTCGTCGCGCTGCTCGTCGGCTTCGCGGTGCAGGCGCTGGGCGCCAAGGGGGAGCCGATCCTGCGCGGCATCGGGTACTTCCAGAAGCTGGTCTTCAAGGTCCTCACCATGATCCTGTGGCTGGCCCCGGTCGGCGCGTTCGGCGCCATCGCCGCGGTCGTCGGCGAGACCGGCTGGTCCGCCATCGGCGCGCTGCTGCAGATCATGCTCGGCTTCTACCTGACCTGCGCGCTGTTCGTCTTCGGCATCCTGGGCCTGGTGCTGCGCCTGGGCGCCGGCATCAACATCTTCACGCTGTTCAGGTACCTCGGCCGCGAGTTCCTGCTGATCGTCTCCACCTCGTCGTCGGAGTCGGCCCTGCCGCGCCTGATCGCGAAGATGGAGCACCTGGGCGTCTCCCGCCCGGTCGTCGGCATCACGGTGCCCACCGGCTACTCGTTCAACCTCGACGGCACCGCGATCTACCTGACGATGGCGTCGCTGTTCATCGCCACCGCGCAGGGCTCGCCGCTGGCCCTGGGCGAGCAGATCTCACTGCTGCTGTTCATGATCATCGCCTCGAAGGGCGCCGCGGGCGTCACCGGTGCCGGGCTGGCGACGCTGGCCGCCGGCCTGCAGAGCCACCGCCCCGACCTGGTCGACGGCGTCGGCCTCATCGTCGGCATCGACCGCTTCATGTCCGAGGCCCGCGCCGTCACCAACTTCGCCGGCAACGCCGTCGCCACGGTGCTGATCGGCAACTGGGTCGGCGAGTTCGACCGCACCCAGGCCGAGCGCGTCTTCGCCGGTCAGGACGCCTTCGACGAGGCCTCGATGGTCGACGACGACCACGGCGCCCCGGCCGGGGAGCCGGCGCCGTCGCTGGAGAAGGCGCCGGTCACCTCGCCGACCTGACCCGCACCCACCCTTCCCGGACGGCGCCCCCTCCACGGGGGCGCCGTCCGCGCGTGCGGGGCCCCCACCAGGGGGGTCGCCCGCACCGCCGCGTGCGGTTCTGTCAGGCTGGGACGTGAAGATGACCTGCGCCGACACCGTCCGGGGTCGGCGCACGGAGAGGAGACAGCCGAGATGGCACTGCCCACGCTCACCCCCGAGCAGCGCGCCGACGCCCTGAAGAAGGCCGCCGCCGCCCGTACCGCCCGCAAGGAGCTGCGCGACGCGATCGCCCGCGGCGACGAGACGATCCCCGCGGTCCTCGACCGCGCGAAGTCCGACACCATCGTCGGCAAGACCAAGGTCGCCGACCTGCTGAAGAGCCTGCCCGGCTACGGCCCGGCCAAGGTCTCCGCCCTGCTGGAGCAGACCGGCATCGACGCCTCGCGCCGCGCCGCCGGCCTCGGCGACCGCCAGCGTCAGGCGCTGCTCGACGCCCTCAAGTAGGGCGGGCCACCGCCCGGTCCCGGACACCGGGGCCGGGCGGGCACCTCCCGGGTGGCAGGCTGGCGGGCGTGGAACGCACCGTCGACGTCGCACCCGGGGTCCGGCTGTGGGCGCAGGACCTACCCGCCGCCACCGACGCACCGGAGCCCGACCCGGTCCTGCTCGTCATGGGGGCCAACGCGTCCGGGCTGCTGTGGCCCGTCGAGCTGATCGCGCGCCTGGCCGAGCACCACCGCGTGATCAAGTACGACCACCGCGACACCGGCCGCTCCACGTGGGCGTTCGACGAGCACCCGTACCCGATCGCCGAGCTGGCCCGCGACGCCGTGGCCGTGCTCGACGCGTTCGAGGTGCCGCGCGCGCACGTCGTCGGGATGTCGCTGGGCGGGGTGCTGGGCCAGCTCCTGCTGCTCGACGCCCCCGAGCGCGTCGCCACGGCCACGCTGTTCTGCACCGCGGCACTGGGCGGTGACGGCTCGCCCGAGCTGCCCGCGCCCTCCCCCGCGCTGCTCGCGCTGTGGGAGCAGATGGCCGACCCCCGCGACCTCGAGGCCGAGCTCGACTGGCGGGTGGCGCACTGGCGGCTGCTCAACGGCACCGGCACCCCGTTCGACGCCGACTGGTTCCGCGCGCTGGAGCGCGGGGCGATCGAGCACGCCGGGCGCCACGACAACACCGCCGCGCACGCCCGCGCCTCCCAGGACGGGCTCGAGCGCGGCGCCGAGCTCGCCGCCGTCGAGGTGCCGACGCTGGTCGTCGAGGCTCCCGAGGACCCGATCAACCCGCCGCCGCACTCCGGGCACCTGGCCCGCTCGCTCGGGCGCGGGCGCCTGGTCCGCATCCCGGGGATGGGGCACGCGGTCAACCCGACCGTCGTCGCCCCGCTGGCCGCGGCCGTGCTGACACAGACGAGCGGCGCCCACGCGCCGCGGTAGCCCCCTCGGGAGGCGGGGCGCTCAGGCGCCCCAGCGGTAGCGCCGCTCGGGCCGCCCGGTGCCGCCGTAGCGCAGCCGGA
The DNA here is from genome assembly GCF_019263585.2 of Pseudonocardia oceani. GTDB lineage: Bacteria > Actinomycetota > Actinomycetes > Mycobacteriales > Pseudonocardiaceae > Pseudonocardia > Pseudonocardia oceani. The sequence goes on along the minus strand of NZ_JADQDF010000001.1, from coordinate 4,161,019 downwards.
CCACCGCCGCCCCGGTGGTGACGAAGTGCTCCAGGTAGCGCCGCGCGCTCACCCGCGACAGCTCGGTGCGCTCGGCGCACTCCGAGGCCGACAGGTCGCCCTCGGCGGCGCGCAGCACGCCCTCCACCAGCCGGGCGGTGGTGGCGGTGAGCCCCTTGGGCAGGCGCGTGGCGACGCCGGGGCGGGCGCCGAAGACCGTGTCGATGTCGGCCTGCCCGGCCCGTCCCTGGTTCGACCCGGCCAGGCCCGCGAGCCGTCCGCGCACCCGCCCGATGCGCTCGACGTGCTGGGCCAGCACCGCCGCGTCGAAGGGCTTCACGAGGTAGTGGGCCGCGCCGCCGTGCAGGGCGCCGGTGACGGTCACGGCGTCGTCGGCGGCGGTGATCATCAGGACGAACGGGTCGTCGGCGGCTCCGGTGCGCAGCAGCCGCAGCACCTCCAGCCCGGAGACGTCGGGCAGGTACACGTCGAGCAGTACGAGGTCGGGGCGCAGCTCCCGGGCCAGCGCCAGCGCGTCGGCGCCGGTGTGGGCGACGCCAACGACCTCGCAGCCGGGGATCCGCCCGACGTAGCCGCTGTGCACGCGGGCCACCATGAAGTCGTCGTCGACGACGAGCACCCGCATCACGCCACCCCCTCCGCGCACGGCAGCACGGCCGTGAAGACCGCCCCGTCCTCGTTGTGCACCGCGATCGTGCCACCCCGGCGCAGGCACGCCTGCCGGGCGAGCGCCAGCCCGAGCCCGCGACCACCCGGTTCCTCGGCCGCCTTCGTCGTGAAGCCGTGCCGGAAGACCTCCTCGGCGAGATCGGACGCGACGCCCGGCCCGGAGTCGCGGACGGTGAGGCGCACGCCGCCGTCGTCGGGGTCGTCGGTCAGGCCGACCTCGACGTCCCCGCCGGTGCCGGCGGCGTCGATGGCGTTGTCGACGAGGTTGCCCAGCACCGTCACGAGGTCGGCGGAGAACGCGGGGTCGCGCCGCGCGGGTGCGAGCCGGGTGCCGGGCGCGAGCCGCAGCGCCACGCCGCGCTCGGTCGCGAGGCTGGCCTTGGCGACGAGCAGCGCCGCGCCGGCGGCGTCGCCGACGCGCTCGGTGACCTCGCGGCGCCACTGGTCGGACTCGGCCACCACGCCCGCGACGAACCGCCGCACCTCGTCGTGCTCGCCGAGCTCGGTGAGCCCGGCGATCGTGTGCAGTCGGTTGGCGAACTCGTGGGTCTGGGCCCGGAGGGTGTCGGTGACGTGCTTCGAGGCGTCGAGGCGGCCCTGCAGGGTGGCGAGCTCGGTGCGGTCGCGCAGCGTCACGACGGCGCCGACCTCCGCCCCGTCGACGACGACCGGCATCCGGTTCAGCACGAGCACCCGCGCCCCGCGCAGCACGACCTGGTCCTCCCCCGCGCTGGCCCCGGTGAGGACGTCGCGCAGGCGGTCGTCGAGGCCGTCGAGCTCGGGCATGGCGTCGCCGGTGTCGGCGGGCAGGTCCAGCAGCTCGCGCGCGGCCCCGTTGAGCAGCGTCACGCGGTGCGCGGCGTCCATGCCCACCACCCCCTCCTTGACGCCGAGCAGCATCGCCTCGCGCCGCTGCACCAGCTCCACGATCTCGGCGGGCTCCAGGCCGAGGGTCTGGCGGCGCACGCGCCGGGCGAGCAGCAGCGACCCCACCACCCCGACGACGAGCGCGAGGCCGAGCAGCGCCGCGGTCCGGCCGGGCGCGCCGGCGAGCCCGGTGAGCAGCGGCGGCGCCGCCACCCGCGCCTCGACGATGCCGACCACCGCGCCGTCGTCGGCGAGCACCGGGACCTGCGCGACGACCGTGCGCCCGTCGGGGTGGCCGACCCAGGACCGGCCGGTCGCCGCAGTGCTCGCGCCCAGGTCGAACGGCCGTCCGACGTCGGCGGGATCGGCCGCGGTGCGGACCACCAGGTCGGCGTCGGCGACGGCGATCTCGTCGGCGCCCGAGAGGTTGCGCGCCGTGGTGGCGATGCCCGGCAGCACCCCGTACTCGCCGACCTGCAGGCTCTGCCGCAGCGCCGCCGTGGCCGCGACGTCCTCGGCGACCGACAGCATCCGCCGCCCCTGCGTCTCCCGGAACGCGGCGTCGGACTGCGCCACCGCGAGCGCCGCGACGGCCGCGAGCAGCAGCGCCACGATCCCGAGCTGCCAGCCCAGGAACTGCCGCGCGAGCGTGCGCCGTGGAGCGGCTCGTCCGGGCATGACCGCAGCCTGGCACGGCCGTGACCGAAACGACCACAACGACCGTTGCGCGAGGAAGCGAGACACCGGCGGGCGGGCACCGCACGATGACGTGCACCACAGACCGACACCTCGACGGAGAGGAACGGACATGCGTCCCCGGACCGTGCTGGGAGTGCTCGCGGCGATCGCCGCGGTGCTGCTGGTGCCACCACTGATCGGCTCGGCCGCGGGCGGCGGTGACGGCACCCAGCTGCGCGGACTGCGGGTGCTCGTCCCCAACTCCCCCGGCGGCGGCTACGACATCACCGCCCGCACGGCGGCCCGCGCGATGGAGGACTCCGGCACGTCCGGCGCGGTGGAGGTCTTCAACCTCCCCGGCGCGGGCGGCACCGTCGGCCTCGGGCGCACCGTCAACGAGAGCGGCAACGACCGGCTCGTCATGTCGATGGGCCTGGGCGTCGTCGGCGCGGTGTTCACCAACTCCTCGCCCTCCACCCTCGCCGACGTCACGCCGATCGCCCGGCTGACGCAGGAGAGCGAGATCGTCGTCGTCGGCAAGGACTCGCCCTACACCTCGATCGGGCAGCTGCTCGCGGCGTGGACGGCCGACCCGGGTGCGGTGCCCGTCGGTGGCGGCTCGTCGCCGGGCGGTCCCGACCACCTCGCGCCGATGCTCATGGCGCAGGCCGTCGGGCTGGAGCCCAGCGCGGTCAACTACGTCTCCTACGACGGCGGCGGCGAGCTGCTCGCCGCGGTGCTGGGCGACAAGGTGGCGTTCGGGGTGTCCGGGCTCGGCGAGTTCGCCGAGCAGGTGGCCGCGGGCGAGCTGCGGGTGCTGGCCGTGACCTCGGCCGAGCGCGCCCCCGGGCTCGACGCGCCGACGCTGACCGAGTCCGGCGTCGACGTCGAGTTCACGAACTGGCGCGGGATCGTCGCACCCCCGGGGCTGGACGACGCCGCGCGGGCCGAGCTGGTCGAGGCCTTCACGTCCCTGCACGGGACGCCGGAGTGGACCGAGGCGCTCGAGACCAACGGCTGGGACGACGCGTTCCTGGTCGGCGACGACTTCGGCGCGTTCCTCGCGTCGGAGAACGACCGCGTGGCCGGCGTGCTGCGGGAACTGGGGCTGGTGTCATGACCACGATGGACCGGCTCCGCGAGCGCTCCGAGCTCGGCGTCTCGGTGCTGCTCGGCCTGGTCGGACTGGTCGTCGTCGTCGACAGCCTGTTCGGCACCGACGCCGCCGCGAGCTCCGACCCGCTCGGCCCGCACGCCCTGCCCCTGCTGGTCGGCGCGCTGCTCGTGGTGCTGGCCGTGCTGCTCGCCCGCGACGTCCTCTCGGGCGGGCACGGCGAGGCGGAGGGCGGCGAGGACGTCGACCTGACGGTGCCCGCCGACAAGCGCACGGTGCTGCTGCTGGCCGGCGTACTCGTCGCGACCGCCGCACTGATCCCGCTGCTGGGCTGGCCGCTGGCCGGCACGGGGCTGTTCTGGGGCGCGACGTACGCGCTCGGCTCGCGCTCGGTCCCCCGCGATCCGCTGATCGCGGCGGGTGTCTCGCTCGTCACCTGGATCGTGTTCGACGCCCTGCTCGGCGTCGACCTCCCGGGCGGGCCGCTGATGGGGGTGTTCGGCTGATGCTCGATTCCTTCACCTCGCTGATGGGCGGCTTCTCGGCCGCCCTGACGCCGGGCAACCTGCTCTTCGCCGCGATCGGGGTCCTGCTGGGCACCGCGATCGGCGTGCTCCCGGGCATCGGCCCGGCCATGGCGGTGGCGCTGCTGCTGCCCGTCACCTACGCCTTCGACCCGACCGGCGCGTTCATCCTGTTCGCCGGCATCTACTTCGGGGCCATGTTCGGCGGCTCCACGACCTCGATCCTGCTCAACACCCCCGGCGAGTCCGCGTCGGTGATCGCGGCGATCGAGGGCAACCCGATGGCGAGACAGGGACGCGGGGCGCAGGCGCTCGCCGCGGCCGCGATCGGGCACTTCATCGGCGGGATCGTCGGGGCGATCGGCATCGTGCTGCTCGCCCCGCTCGTCGCCTCGGTGGCCGTCGACATCGGCGCCCCCGACTACTTCGCGATCATGGTGCTGGCGTTCGTCGCCGTCACTGCGGTGCTGGGCACCTCGCGGATCCGCGGGTTCGCCGCGCTGGCCATCGGCCTGACGATCGGCCTGGTCGGCCTCGACCCGATCTCCGGGCAGCCGCGGCTGACGTTCGGCGTGCCGCAGCTCGCCGACGGCATCGACGTCATCATCGTCGCGGTCGGGCTGTTCGCCGTCGGCGAGGCGCTGTGGGTGGCCGCGCACCTGCGCCGCAAGAAGGACCAGGTCATCCCGGTCGGTCGCCCGTGGCTCTCCCGCGAGGACCTGCGGCACACGTGGAAACCGTGGCTGCGCGGCCCGTTCATCGGGTTCACGTTCGGCTCGATCCCGGCCGGTGGCGCCGAGATGTCGACGTTCATGTCCTACGTGACCGAGCGGAAGCTGTCCAAGCGCCCCGAGCTGTTCGGCAAGGGCGCGATCGAGGGCGTCGCGGGTCCGGAGGCGGCGGCCTCGGCCTCCTCGGCGGGCACGCTCTCGACGATGCTGACGCTCGGCCTGCCGACCACCGCGATCGCGGCCGTCATGCTGGCGGCGTTCCAGCAGTTCGGCATCCAGCCGGGCCCGCTGCTGTTCGTCAACGAGCCCGACCTGGTGTGGACGCTCATCGCGAGCCTGTTCATCGGGCTGGTGCTGCTGCTGGTGCTCAACCTGCCGCTGGCCCCGGTGTGGGCGAAGCTGCTGCAGATCCCGCGGCCCTACCTCTACGCCGGCATCCTGTTCTTCGCCTGCGTCGGGGCGTACGCGGTGAGCGGCCAGCCCGTCGACCTGATCGTGCTGCTGGTCATCGGCGGCATCGGGTTCCTGATGCGCCGCTACGGCCTGCCGGTCCTGCCCGCGATCATCGGCGTCATCCTCGGCCCGGACGCGGAGCTGCAGCTGCGAAGGTCCCTGCAGATCGCCGACGGCGACTGGTCGACGCTGGTCTCCACCCCGCTGTCGATCATCGTGTACCTGGTGATCGCCGCCCTCCTGCTGTTCCCGGTGGTGCGGAAGGTCGTGGGCCGGCGGAACACCCCGGAGAAGGAGAGCACGCCGGTCTGACCCCTCCCACCACGTTGCAGGAAAGCCACGTTCCCGCCGTCACATGGCAGGAACGTGGCTTTCCTGCAACTCAGGGGAGAGGGGCCCGGCCCGGCCCCGGCGCACCGGCGAACGCCTGGGCGAACGACAGCCACTCCGTCGCCACCGGCCCCGTCACCTGCAGCGCCGTGTCGTCGCGGTGGCGGCGCTGGGTGACCAGCAGGCAGAAGTCGAGGGCCGGGCCGGTGACGCGGTCGGCCGCGCCCTCCGGCCCCCACGTCCACGTGCCGCCCGACGGCGCAGCGAGCTCCACCCGCACCGGCACCTCGGGCGCCGGCCGCTCGCGCACCGCGTAGCTGAACGGCATCGCCCGCACCCCGATGTGCGCGACGTGGCGCAGCCGGTCGGTCGGCTCGCGGGTGACGCCCACGGTGTCGGCGACGTCCTGCCCGTGCGCCCAGGTCTCCATGATCCGCGCGGTGAGCGAGGAGGCCGTGCTCATCGCCGGGCCGAACCACGGCACCCGCAGGCCGGGGTCGAGGTCGCGGAAGACGGCGACGAGCCGGGCCCGCGCCTCGTCGAACCACGCGAGCAGCTCCGCGGGCGGGAGGTCGCGGTACCGCGCCGCGATGGCGTCCGGATCGACGCCCGAGCCGGCCTTCGCGGCGAGCGCCGCCCGGAACGCGTCGGGCTCGGTGGCCGACTGCACCGCCACGTCGTCGAAGTGGGCGAGGTGGCTCACCTGGTCGCGGACGGCCCAGCCCGCGGCGGGCGTCGGAGCGTCCCAGCCGGCGTCGTCGAGGTCGGCCAGCAGGGCGCGCAGGACGGCGGACTCCGCCGCGAGGTCGTCGGCCAGCTGGTGCATGTCGGGTGCCATGACCGAACTCTAGGAGCCCGTGCCCGCCCGGGGGCCGCGGACGACCACCCACCGCGACGTTCGCCGCACAGGCTGTACCGGTCACCGCGCGCCACTGCACCCGATCGGGCCCGACCGTGCCCGAACGTGCCGCAGCACACCGTCGGTGACCCGCCGAACGGCGGCACCACCGATGGGCCACCCGGCCGGGACACGTACCCCCACCACGGGTATCGCGCCCGGACGCACCGCCGTCAACGGCTGCGACACACCGCCCGGAGGAGTGGTGTAGGACCGGCTCACCCTCGGGCGGGCGTGCACAGGGCGTATGGCATGGTTGCGCCGCGTCACTGTGGGAGGAGAGCCGTGCAGGTCGTCTCGATCATCAATCACAAGGGCGGCGTGGGCAAGACGACGCTCACCGCCAACCTCGGGGCAGGTCTCGCCGCGCGAGGTCGAAGGGTCCTGCTACTGGACCTCGACTCGCAGGCCAGCCTGACGGTCTCGTTCTTCACGCCACCGGAGTGGGCCGAGCAGCTGCTACCGGAGCGGACCATCAAGCACTGGTTCGACGGGCTCGACGACGGCACCGCCCTGGAGAGCCCCGGCGGCCTCGTGGCCACTCCGCGGCGCGTGCGCGAGAAGCTGTCGCGCTCGCCGGGCCGCCTCGACCTGATCGCCGCGCACCGCGACCTGTCCGACATGGACACCGTCCTCGCTGCGCAGCTCATGTCGGCGCCGGAGCGCTTCGTCGACCTGCACAGCCGGCTGCGCGTCGGTCTGGAGCACCCGGCGTTCGCGGAGTACGACGTCGCGCTGATCGACTGCGCCCCCAACTTCGGGCTCATCGCCCGCAACGCGGTGGCCGCGAGCGACCTGCTGCTCATCCCGACCAAGCCCGACTACCTGTCGACGAACGGCATCGACTCGCTCGGACTGAAGATCCGCGAGTTCGTCGACGAGTACAACGCGCGCTCGATGGAGCAGATCACCCGCCCGCCGGCGTCGGTCGTCTTCACGATGGTGCAGCTGCACGACGACCAGCCGATCGAGGCGCAGCGCGCGGTGATGAGCCGGATCGAGGCGGGCGGCGTCGCGCCGCTGTCGACCACGATCCGCGACAGCAAGGCCGTGTACGGCCCGGCGCCCGAGTACGGCGTGCCGGTCATCCTCGGCGGCACCGGCCGCGCGCTCACCCGCGAGCTGCGCGACCTGGTCTCCGAGGTCTCCGCCCAGATCGACGGCACCGAGGGGATGGCGGCGTGACGGAGCTGCTCACAGCGGAGACCTTCACCGCGGAGTCCCTCACCGGGGAGTCCTTCCCGGTCGAGGCGCTGGTCGTCGGCGACCCGGTCCTGCCCGCGGCCGCGCTCGCCCGCGTGCTCAACGAGCTCTCTCCCGAGCAGCTGCGCGACCTCGCCGAGGGCCGTGGCCGCCTGGTGTACGCGCCGTGCGCGCCGCCGACGCGCTCGCGCCGGCCCGCGGCGCCCGTCGTCGACCTGAGCGCCGACGTCGAGGCGATCCGGGAGATGCGCACGCGCACCGACATCACCGACCACCTCGCCGACCGCCGCTTCACGGTGCCGGTGCTGCGCGAGCTGGCCCGCGCGCTGGGCCCGACGGTGCCGAGCACCGGCCGCAACCGCGCCGAGCTCGTGCACGCCATCGTCGAGGGCACGGTGGGCTTCCGCGCCCGCTCGGCCGCGCTGTCCGGCGGGGCCTGGCTCTAGATAGATCCCCCCAGCGCGCTCCCTCAGCGCAGGGGCGACTTCTCCCCCGCCGTCACCGCCGCCGACACCGCGTTGCCGGCGGGCGGCAGGGGGCAGGTCGCGAAGTCGGTGAACGCGCAGGGCAGGTTGACGAGGCGGTTGAGGTCGATCGTGACGCGCCCGTCGACCGGGTCGGGCACTTGCACCGAGCGCCCGCCCGGGTAGGTCGTGACGCCCGAGGTGGCGTCGCGGAAGTGCAGCGACAGCCCGCCCTGCTCGCCGGGCACGGCCACCAGCGAATGCTCGGCCCCGTCGACGACGAACCGGACGACGCCGACGGCCGTGAGGTGGTGCTGCAGCCCGTCGACGACCGCGTCGACGGTGATCGGGCGCGGCTCGTCGTAGGCCTCGAACACGCCGTCGACGACCCAGCGCGGGTCGACGTCGAACGCCGGCACCCCGGTGAACGCGGTGCGGGTCGGGGCGTGCGGGTCACGGACGCGCAGCACGTGGGCGTCGGTGCGGCGCGCGATCTCGACGACCTTGTCGCCGACCTCCACGAGCGAACCCGGCAGCCCGTTCACCGGGTGCAGCACCGCGGTGCCGTCGACCGGCAGCGGGCCGCGCACGCCGCGGACGAACAGCCCGTCGGCCGTCGACGCGGTGACGACGACACCGTCCGGCGTGGCGCTCCAGAGACCGGGCAGGCCCTCGACCGTCGACGGCTCGGGGGTGAGCCAGTGCAGCGCGGTGAGGCTGAGCCAGCCGTGCGCCGTGCGAAGCTGCTCCTCGCGGTCGGAGTGCCAGGCGTCCCACGCGGAGTGCAGGTCGAGCGTCGCGGTCATACCGGTGGAACACCCTGTCGTGTGCGCCCCATTCCCGCCCGCGGGGTCGACAGCGCCGAGCGGCGCCCAGCACGGTAGCTCCGTGATCACGCGCGCCCTCCGGCACGCACGTGCTGCCGATCATCCGGGAGAAGGAGGCCGAGCTCGCCGATCGCACGCCCGCGCTCGTCGGCAGCTGACCCCCGTGAGTGGCGATCGTGGCCCTGGCCACGATCGCCACTCACGAGCCCGGAGGGCATCCGTGTGCCCCGAGGCGCACACCTGTCGACCGGCTCACCCCACCCGGGCGTGCCTGTTGGGGAGCCCGGGCGGGGTGGCCGGCTCGATGCCGCGCACGCGGGGCAGGAAGCGGCCGGTGCGGGCCGCGTACTCGGTGTAGGTCTCGCCGTGCACGCGCGCCAGCGCCGGCTCCCGCACCCCGCGGACCTGCACCTGCACGGCGACGACGAGCACGACCGTCGCGAGGACCCCGACCAGCGTCGGCACCATGACGAGCGTGCCGGCCAGCGCGAGCACGCCGCCGGTGAGACCGGGGTGGCGGACGCGCTCGTGCAGCCCGTCCGTCACCAGCGCCGGCCCGGAGCGGCGCACCGCGGCGACCTGGCTCCGCGCGGCCAGGACGAGCACCGTGCCCAGCAGCGAGAGCCCGGCCCCGATCACGGCGACGCCCGGGTCGTCGAACAGCGCGATGGGGTCGATGACGTCGGCCCCGACGAGCAGCGGTGCGGCCAGGCCGAGCACCGCGGCCAGCGCGAACAGGCTCCGGGCCCACCACGCGACCGCCGTCCGGCCCGCCCGGCCGGCCGGGCGCGGCCCGCGGCCCAGGGCGCCGAGCGCGACCGCGGCGACGCCGAGCACCAGCGCGACCCACCCGGCGACGTGGTGGTCGAAGCCGGGCAGGTCGCCCGACGCCTCGACGGCAAGCCACGCCCCACCGAGGAAGAACAGCGCCGACGCCCCGACCCGGATCGCCTTCTCCGGCAGCCGCCTGCCGAGCTGGCGCCCCACGACGATCGCGAGCGCGTCGGCCGCGACCATGCCGACGGTCGATCCCACCCACACCCCGGCCCAGCCGTACTGCGTGGCGAGCGTGATCGTGGCGAGCATCGTCTTGTCGCCCAGCTCGGCGAGGAAGAACGCGACCGTGACGGCAAGCAGAGCCGATCCCCCGACCCGCGCCGCCCTGGCCTGCTCCGACTCGGTCAGCGAGTCACCGCGCAGCGTCCACAGCCCGAACCCGAGGAACATGACGGCCGCGGTCAGCGAGATCCACCCGGTGGGCAGGGCGGAGCCGAGCCCGTGCCCGACGGCCACGGAGATCAGGTGCACCACCGAGGTGGCGACCGTGATCCCGACGATCACGGGGACCGCGCGGTAGCGGGTGGCGAAGGCCAGGGCCATCAGCTGCGACTTGTCGCCGAGCTCGGCGACGAACACGACCAGCGCGCTGACGCCGAGCGCCAGCAGGCTGTCATGAAGTAGTACGGCGTCCACGACAGAGCCACGTCCTCGATCTCGGACCGGATCGAGGTGGGTCCACTCCGACCCGGTTGCAGTCACCGGATCGAAGGTCTCGCTCGCCTGGTGGTGGCAGGCCGTGCGGCCGGGCGTCCCGGAGATGGGCGGGGAGCCAGTGTGTCGACCGCGACGTTGGGAGCTACTCCCCTTCGCGTGTCCAGACCATACGCTGCAGGGGCCGGTCCGTCGCCGGACCCGCCCCAGCAGTGGAGGAGATCACATGCCCGACGCCGTCATCGTCGACGCGGTCCGCACGCCCATCGGCAAGCGGAAGGGATCGCTCGCCGAGGTCCACCCCGTCGACCTCTCCGCCGTGGTGCTGCGCGCGCTGGTCGAGCGCACCGGCATGGACCCGTCCCTCGTCGACGACGTCGTGTGGGGCTGCGTCAACCAGGTCGGCGACCAGGCGTCGCAGGTGGGGCGCTACGCCGTGCTCGCCGCGGGCTGGCCGGAGAGCGTCCCCGGCGTCACGATCAACCGGGCCTGCGGGTCGAGCCAGTCGTCGTTCGACTTCGCCGCCGGCATGGTCATGTCCGGGCAGTACGACGTCGTCGTCGCCGGCGGCGTCGAATCGATGACGCGCGTGCCGCTGGGCTCGGGCCGCGACCTGGGCCGCCCGTTCGGCCCGCTGGTCCGCGAGCGCTACGCCACCGACCTCACCAGCGGCGAGTTCCCCGGCGGTGACTTCAACCAGGGCGTCGGCGCCGAGCGCATCGCCGCGGAGTGGGGCTTCTCGCGGGCGCAGCTCGACGAGTACTCGTCGCGGTCGCACGCCCTCGCGGCCGCCGCCATCGACGCGGGCGCCTTCGACGCCCAGCTCGCGCCCGTCCCGGACGCCCCCGGCCTCACCGCCGACGAGGGCCTGCGCCGCGGCACCACGCCCGAGACGCTCGCGAAGCTCGAGCCGGTGTTCCGCGAGGACGGCGTCATCCACGCGGGCAACAGCTCGCAGATCTCCGACGGCGCCTCGGCCGTCCTGATCACCACTCCGGAGCGGGCCGCCGAGCTGGGGCTCACGCCGATCGCGCGCTACCACGGCGGCGCGGTCAGCGGCGCCGACCCGCTCAAGATGCTCACCGGCCCGATCCCGGCCACGGCGAAGGTGCTCAAGCGCACCGGGCTGTCGGTGTCCGACATCGGCACGTTCGAGGTCAACGAGGCCTTCGCCCCCGTGCCGCTGGCCTGGCAGGCGGAGTTCGGCGCCGACCTCGACCGCCTCAACCCCCTCGGCGGCGCCATCGCCGTCGGGCACCCGCTGGGCGCGTCCGGCACCGTCCTCATGACGCGGCTCGTGCACCACATGCGCGACCGCGACATCCGCTACGGCCTGCAGACCATGTGCGAGGGCGGCGGCACCGCGAACGCGACGATCGTCGAACTGCTGCGCTGAACCACCGGGGGCTGAGATAGGCCTGACGGACCGGAATCGGTAGGCGATTCCCAGGAGCGTCTCAGCTGCCTCCCAGACTCCGGGCCCACCGTGGTGCCATGACCGAGAACAGGGAGCAGGGACCGGACGCGAGCGCGCCCCAGGGCCCCCGCGCCGACCAGCACCCCGTCCCCACCTACGCCGGAGCCCCGGCTCCGGACGGGTCGGGGACCGCCCGCCACGCCCACGGGCACACCCACCCGATCTACCCGGCCTACGGCGCGTTCGCCATGGGCCCGACCGGTCCGGCCGGGCCCACCGGGCCCGGCGGCGGGCCGACCGGCACCGCCGACCGTCCGCGCCGGTCGCGGACGATGACCGGCATCGTCACCGCCGCGCTGATCGCCGGGCTCGTCGGCGGCGGCGCGGGCTTCGGCGGCGCGTACGCGCTGCTGGAGAACGACTCCACGGCGCCGACGCTGCTCACGTCCCCCGCCTCGCCGGCCGCGGCCGCGACGGCCGGGACGGTCGCCGGCGCCGCCGCCACGGCGACGCCGAGCACGGTCGACATCCGCGTCACGCTCGCGCAGGGCACCGCGGAGGGCAGCGGCGTGGTCCTCACCGCCGACGGCGCCGTGCTCACGAACAACCACGTCGTGGCCGGCAGCACCGGCGACATCACCGTCACCCTCGCCGACGGCACGACGCACTCGGCCACCGTCGTCGGGACCTCGCCGAGCTACGACCTGGCGGTGCTGGAGCTGCAGGGCGTCTCCGGGCTCACCCCGGCCGTGCTGGGCAACAGCGCCGACCTGCAGGTCGGGCAGCAGGTCGTCGCGATCGGGTCGCCGCAGGGCCTCACCGGCACCGTGACCACCGGCATCGTCAGCGCGTTCGACCGCACGGTCGCCGTGCAGGGCGAGGACGGCTCGGCCGTCGTCTACAACGGGCTGCAGACCGACACCCCGATCAACCAGGGCAACTCCGGCGGCCCGCTCGTCGACCTGCAGGGCCGCGTCGTCGGCATCAACTCCGCGATCGCCACCGGCAGCAGCCAGAGCACCGGCAGCATCGGCCTCGGGTTCGCGATCCCGGTCGACCAGGCCAGGCGCGTGGCGCAGGAGATCCTCGACTCGGGCACGGCCTCCAAGCCGGTGCTGGGCGTGCAGGGCGGCGCGGCGACGAGCAGCGGGGGCGGCGCGCAGATCGCGGCGGTCGAGCCCGGCTCCGCGGCGGCGCAGGCCGGCCTCGCGGCCGGGGACGTCGTCACGAGGGTCGGCGACGCCCGCGTCGAGGACTTCGCCGACCTCGTCGCCCGCATCGGTGCCCAGACCCCTGGCGACACCGTCGCGCTGACGGTCGGCCAGGACGGGTCCGAGCGGACGGTCCAGGTCACCCTGGGCAGCGCCCCCGACCGGGCGGCGACGACGAGCAGCGGCGGCCAGGCCCAGACCGCGCCGCAGTCCCCGTTCGGCAGCCCCTTCGGCAACTGACCGCCCTTCGGCGACGGAGGCGCGGTAACCCTTAGGCAGGCCGGGGCGGGTGACGACGACGAGACCCCGACACGGTCACCACGAGACCCCGACTCGCGGGATTCCCCCCGCGAGTCGGGGTCTCCTTGCGCGTGTGTCGCGGGCCGGTCAGTCCTCGGCGAGCCAGGCCCGGATCTCGGCCTCGTCAGCACCCAGGCCCGGCGGCGGGCGGTGGTAGGCGGGCGGGGTGGCGGAGTAGGTCACGGGGTTGCGGACGCTCGGCATCCCGCCGGGCCGCACCACCGGGTCGAGCCCGAGCCGCTCGGCCAGCGCGAGCCCCTCGTCGACGCCCTGGATCGGGCCGCACGGCACGCCGACCGGGGCGAGGACGTCGAACCACTCCTGCGCCGACCGGGTGGCCAGGCGCTCGAGCAGCAGGGGGCGGAGCTCGTCGCGGTGGGCGTTGCGGTCGGCCATCGACCCGAAGCGCGGGTCGTCGAGCAGCTCCGGCGCCCCGATGGCGGTCGCGAGCTTGCGGAACTGGCCGTCGTTGGCCGCGATGACGATGAGGTCGCCGTCGCCGGTGGGCAGCGGCTCGTAGGGGAACAGGCTCAGGTGGGCGTTGCCCAGCCGCTGCGGGACGACCCCGCCCGCGAGCACCGCCGACGTCTGGTTGACCAGCGCCGAGAGTCCGGCGGACAGCAGGTTGGTCTGCACGTGCTGGCCCTGGCCGGTGGCGTCGCGGTGGTGCAGCGCAGCCAGGATCGCGACGGTCGCGTGCAGCCCGGTGACGACGTCGAGCACCGCGACGCCCGCCCGCAGCGGCGGCCCGTCGGCCTCGCCCGTGACGCTCATCAGCCCCGACACCGCCTGCGCGAGCAGGTCGTAGCCGGGCAGGCCGGAGTCGGGGCCGAAGCCCGAGATCGAGCAGTAGACGAGGCCGGGGTTGGTGGCCGAGACCGTCGCGTGGTCGAGCCCGAACTGCGCGAGCCCGCCGGGCTTGAAGTTCTCGACGAGGACGTCGGCGCGGTCGGCCAGGCGGCGGGCGACGGCGAGGTCGTCGGCGTCGCGCAGGTCCAGGACGATCGAGCGCTTGTTGCGGTTGGTCGACAGGTAGTAGGTGGCGGTGCCGTCGGCGGAGACCGGGGGCGTCCACGTGCGGGTGTCGTCGCCCGTCGGCGGGCCCTCCACCTTGATCACGGTGGCGCCGAGGTCGGCGAGCAGCATGGTGGCGTAGGGGCCGGCCAGGATGCGGGCGAAGTCGGCGACGACCACCCCCGCGAGCGGTCCGGTCGGGCGGTCGTCAGCGATCACGACCCGATTCTGGTGCATGCGCGGCGGCGGCCTCCGCGGCGCGGGCCGCGAACAGCGCGCGCTCGGGCCCGTTGCGGGTGAGCGCGGCCGCCTCGACGAAGCGGTCGGCGGCCTCGGCGTGCCGCCCGGCCATGGCCAGCAGCTCGCCGTGCACGGCGGGGCGCTGCGGGTAGGCGGCCAGCGCCGCGGCGTGCTCCTGCACGGCGACGACCTCGTCGAACAGCGCCAGCCCGGCCTCGGGCCCGGACGCGTAGCCGTGGGCCATCGCCCGGTTGAGCGCGACGACGGGCGAGGGCCACCCGGCGGCCAGCACGTCGTAGAGCGCGGCGATCTGCGCGCGGTCGGTCTCGGCGGCGGTGCGCGCGGTGGCGTGGCAGGCCGCGACGGCCGCCTGCAGCGTGTACGGCCCGATCCCGCCCACCTCGGCGGCCCGGGCCAGCGCCGCGAGCCCGCGCCGGACCAGCAGCGCGTCCCACCGGCGCCGGTCCTGGTGCTGCAGCAGGACGGGGCGGCCGTCGGCGTCGTGACGGGCGGCGGCGCGCGCCTGCGTGAGCTCCAGCAGCGCGGCGAGTCCGTGCGCCTCCGCCTGCCCCGGCACGAGCGAGGCCGTGAGTCGGGCCAGCCGCAGCGCCTCGGCGCACAGCTCGGGGCGCATCCAGTCCTCGCCCGCGGTGGCGCTGTAGCCCTCGTTGAACACCAGGTAGATCACCTCGAGGACGCTCGCGAGCCGCTCGACCAGCTCCTCGGGCGCCGGCATCGCGAACCGGATCCCCTTGTCCCGCAACGCCTTCTTTGCCCGCGAGACCCGCTGCCCGGCCACCGTCCCGGGCACCAGGAACGCCCGCGCGATCTCGTCGGTGCGCAGGCCCGAGAGGCAGCGCAGCGTGAGCGCGACGCGGTGGTCGCGGTGCAGTGCGGGGTGGCAGGCGGTGAACAGCAGCCGCAGGACGTCGTCGCCGACGGGGTCGTCCAGGGCGTCGTCGACGGCGTCGCGCGCGTCGACGACGTCGGTGGCGTCCCGGCCGATCACCTCGACGGCGCGGCGGTGCACGGCCGCGCGCCGGAACCCGTCGACCGCCCGGTTCTTGGCCGTGGTCATCAGCCAGCCGCCGGGGTTGGGCGGGACCCCGTCGACGGGCCAGCGCTCCAGCGCCGCGACGAGCGCGTCCTGCGCGAGCTCCTCGGCGGTGCCCACGTCCCCGGTCAGCCGGGCGAGCCCGGCCACCAACCGCGCCGACTCGATGCGCCACACCGCCTCCACGGCGGCGACGCCCGACGCACCGGTCACCCCGCCATCATGCCGGGCCCGCTCTCACGCCGGGGGCGCGAAGTCCTCGGGCCCCATCACCTTCAGCACGCGCGCCTCGCCCTCCCAGCCGGGCCAGAGGTCGTGGTGCAGGGCCATGAACCGGCTGGTCCACTCCACCGCCTCCTCCTTCGTGCGGGTGTCGTAGACGGCGTAGCTGATCATCTCCTTGGACTCCGCGAACGGGCCGTCGGTGACGCGGAGCCCGTCACCGCCCACGGCGACCTTGGCGCCCGCGGCGCTCGGGGCGAGGCCCGCGGTGTCCAGCAGCACGCCGGCGCGGGTGGCGTCCTCCCCCAGCGCCAGGATGCCGGCCATCAGCTCGGCGGGCGGCGGGGTGTCGGGGGTGCTGGCCTCCAGCACGACGAGGTAGCGCATCGGGAGGTTCCTCTCGGGGGGGTGGGTGTCAGCGGCCGTCGGTGTTCGGCATGGTCCGGTAGCGGTGCACGAACACGACGGTGAGCAGCGCGAACACGGCGACGACGACGGCCACGAACACCGGCACGCCCGCCGATCCGAGCAGCCCCGCCGCCATGGCGAGGAATCCGGCGAGGAACAGCGGCGCGACGACCCGGCAGGCCGTGGCGAGCCCCGCGAACCCCTCGCGGGAGAGCCGCCGGGCGAGGACGAGCAGCGCCGCGGCGAGGCACGGGAACCCGAGCGCGCCGGCGAGCAGGTGCACCGCCGCGGTGCCGCTGATCGTCGTGGCCTGCGGCAGGCCGGCCGGGAACCCGTTCACGGCGTCGACGGGGAAGATCCCGGCCACGACCAGGCTCAGCCCGAACAGCGCCAGCAACACCGGTGACGCCGTCGCGGCCGGGCCGGTGCGCAGCGCGCGGCGCAGCCCGAGCGCGGCCAGGACCGCCATCGCACCGGTGACGACGAACGTGGTCACCTGGATCCACCCGCCGTCGCCGAGCGCGAGCTGGCTCCAGGCGTGGCGGGAGAAGTCGAAGCCCTCGCGCAGCAGGCCCTGCGCCACCGAGGCGACGACGTACACGGGCCCGGCGATGACGCCGTAGCCCAGCAGCGACTTCGTGACGCGGTCGGCGGTGAGCTCGTCGGGCGCCGAGGTGGTGCCGGCGCGGGTGGGGATGGTGGTCATGGCGGTCTCCCGGTGTCCTGCCCCCGGTCGCGGGGGCGTGTACCGACTCCACGAACGGCCCGGCCGGATTTTGCACCCGGGCCGCGAGGATCTCTCAGCGCCGCGCCCGCACCGGGTCGAGGCGCCGCAGCCGCACCGCCGTGAGCGCCACGAGCACCGCCACGATCACGACGAGCGCCGCCACCGCGAGCAGCCACTGCCCGGCGTTGTGCTCCCAGAGCGGGTCGGGGTCGGTCTGCAGCCGGTTCATGTCGATGGTCGTGGAGCCCATCGCGAACGCCCACCGCGACGGCACCAGCCACGCCAGCTGCTCCAGCACCGGCCGCCCGTGCACCGGGAAGATCCCGCCGCTGACGACGAGCTCCAGCATCAGCACGAGCACCAGCAGCGGCATGCCGCGGTCGGCGTTGTCGATGAACGCGGAGATCGCGAGCCCCGCCACCATCGACGCCACGGTGACGGCGACGACGGCGAGCAGCACCTCCGCCACCGGCGACCCCAGGACGAGCGCCTCGTCGGGGCCGTCGCGCCCGAGCGTCGCGAGCAGCGTGAACAGCACCGCCTGCAGCCCGGTGATCAGGCCCAGAACCAGCAGCTTCGACACCAGGTACGCCGGGAGCGACAGCCCGATCGCGCGCTCCCGGACGTACACCGGGCGTTCCTTCACCAGCTCCCGGATCGAGGCGGCCAGCCCCACCAGCGCCCCGCCGACGACGAGCACGAGCAGCAGCTGCAGCGGCTGGCCGTCGGCGGCGCCGAGGGCGGCCGTGACGGACAGGCCGGAGTCGCCCGGCACCAGGCGGGCCAGCAGGCTCAGCATCAGCGGGAGCGCGGCCAGCGAGATCGCGTACTGCTTGTCCGAGGCGATGACCGCCAGGTAGCGCCGGCACAGCACCGCGAGCTGGGTGCCGAAGCGCTGCTGCGGCGGGGCCGCCGAGGGGGCCGAGCGGTCGGCGATCCGGGGCGTGTACCCGGTGGCGCCGGCGACGTAGCGGCGGTGCTGCGCCGACTGCCGGAAGCGCGCCCCGATCTCCTCGCCCGGCACGCGGCTCAGCAGCAGGAACATCTCGGCGTAGTCGGGCTGGTCGAAGTAGGCCAGGGCCTCGCCGGGCGGCCCGAAGTAGGCGACGTGACCGCCGGGGGCGAGCACGAGCAGGCGGTCGCACTGGTCGAGGTTGGCCACGCTGTGGGTGACGACGACGACCGTGCGCCCGCCGTCGGCCAGCCCGCGCAGCGTCTGCATGACGGCCTTGTCCAGGCCGGGGTCGAGGCCGGACGTCGGCTCGTCGAGGAACAGCAGCGTCGGCTTGGTGAGCAGCTCCAGCGCCACCGACGTGCGCTTGCGCTGCCCGCCCGACAGCGTGTCGATGCGCTGGTCGGCGTGTTTCGTGAGGCCGAGCTCCTCGAGCACCTCAGTGATCCGCCGCTCGCGGTCGGCCCGCTTGACGTCGGCCGGGAAGCGCAGCCGGGCGGCGTAGCGCAGGGCGCGGCGCACCGTCAGCTGGGTGTGCAGCACGTCGTCCTGCGGGACCAGGCCGATGCGGTGGCGCAGCTCGTCGAACTCGGCGTAGAGGTCGCGCCCGGCGTAGCGGATCTCGCCGATGTCGGCGGGCCGGCTGCCGGTGAGCGCCCGCAGCAGCGTCGACTTCCCCGCCCCGCTGGGCCCCACCACCGCGAGCAGGCTCTTGCCGGCCAGCCCGAAGCCGACGTCGCGCATCAGGGCCTTGCCCTCGGGCGTGGTGACGCCGAGGTCGCGCACCTCGAAGGCGACGTCGCCGGTGTCGACGGCCGCGACGAGCTCGTCGCCGTGCAGCTGCAGGAGGGCGTGCCCGATGCCGATGACGTCGCGCGGCCCGACCGCGGCCGTCCGCACCCGCACCCCGTTGACGAACGTGCCGTTGCCGGTGCCGAGGTCGGCGATCTGCCAGCCCTGACCGGTGCGCCGCAGCTCGGCGTGGTGGCGCGAGACGAGCAGGTCGTCGAGGACGACGTCGTTGTCGGGCAGCCGGCCCACCCGGATACGGGCGGTCGGCGCGGCCCGCGCGACGCTGTAGCTCATCGTGGCGCCGCCACCCTGGCGGGCCAGCACCCCGCCCCGGGGCACCGGGGGCAGCCGGTCCCGTGACGGGGGGCCGGGCGGCGGCGGGGCCCCGACCGGCCGGAGCTCCAGCGCCGTGACGTCGGGCGGCGTGCCGAGGTGCACCGTGACCGGGCCCGTCACCGCCATCGTCGTGACGCGCCTGCCGCCGGCGAACGTGCCGTAGCGGGAGTGGTCGGTGATCGTCCAGCGGCCGTCGGTGAGTTCGACGACGAGGTGCGTGCGCGAGACGTGCGCGCCGGGGAGGTCGAGGTCGGCGGTGGGCCCGCGCCCGATGACGAAGGGGCGCCCGGGTGGGACCTGCATCCGCCGCCCCGCGGCGACCAGCTCCAACGACTGCATCGAGGTCCCCCTGGTCGGCCGTGGTGGCCGTAACCTAACGCGATCTCCCGGCCCGTCAACGCGTCGGCCCGCGCCGCGCCGGAGCTCGTCTCTTCGCGACCGCCTCCCGCCGGGACGGCGCGCCGGTTAGCGTGCAGGCATGGCTCTGGCGATCACCGACGACCACCGGACGCTGGCCCAGGTGGCCCGCTCCGCCCTCTCCGGGCAGCGCGCGGCCGCGCGCGACCTGCTCGACCGGCCCGACGAGGCGCTGCCCGCGTCGTGGAAGGAGCTGGCCGGGCTCGGCTGGCTCGGGCTCGCCGTGCCCGAGGAGCACGGCGGCGAGGGCGCCGGGCTGCCGGAGCTGGCGGTCGTGCTGGAGGAGCTGGGCCGCGTCGTCGCGCCCGGGCCGTTCCTGCCGACCGTCCTCGCGTCGGCCGTCCTGACCGAGGCCGGCACGCCGGAGCTGCGGGCGTCGCTGCTGCCGGGGCTGGCCGACGGGTCGCGCACCGCGGCCGTCGGGCTCGGCGCCGGCGTCACCACCGACGGCACCACCGCGAGCGGCGACGCCGGATTCGTCCTGGGCGGCGGGCTCGCCGAGCTGTTCCTGCTGGTGGCGGGCGACGACGTGGTCGTGGTCGAGGCCGTCACGAAGGACGTCCCCGCCGCGCTGCTCGACCGCACCCGCCGCGGCGCCCTCGTCACCCTCGACGCCGCCCCCGTGCTCGGCGTCATCCCGGGCGGGGCCGCGGTGGCGCGCCGGCTCACCCGCGTGCTGGCCGCCGCGGAGGCCGCGGGCATCGCGACCGCCTGCCTGGAGACCTCGGTCGCCTACGTCCAGGAGCGCAAGCAGTTCGGGCGCACCGTCGGCACGTTCCAGGCCGTCAAGCACAAGGCGGCCGACCTGCTGCTCGACGCCGAGCTCGCCGTCGCCGCCGCCTGGGACGCCTCGCGCGCCCCGGCCGGCACGCCCGGCGCGGAGCTCGCCGCCGCGGTGGCGGCCGCGCGGTCGGTGCCCGGCGCCGTCCGGGCCGCGGAGACGATGATCCAGCTGCACGGCGGCATCGGCTTCACCTGGGAGCACGACGCCCACCTCTACCTGCGCCGCGCGCTCACGCTCGCCGCGGTCGTCGCGCAGACCGGTGACGCCGACCGCGACGCCGCCCGCCTCACCCGCGACGGCGTCACGCGCGCCCCGGACCTCGACCTCCCGCCCGAGGCCGACGCCCACCGCGCGGCCGCCCGCGAGTTCGTCGCCTCGATCGAGGGTCTCGACGCGCCCGCGCGCCGCGTGAAGATGGTGGAGTCGGGCTACCTCGTGCCGCACTGGCCGCCGCCGTGGGGCCGCGACGCGTCGGCCACCGAGCAGCTCGTCATCGAGCAGGAGTTCCGCGGCGTCGACATGCCGTCCCTGGGCATCACCGCCTGGAACATCCAGACGATCTCCCAGCACGGCACGCCAGAGCAGCACGACCGCTGGCTGCTGCCCGCGCTGCGCGGGGAGACCGAGTGGTGCCAGCTGTTCTCCGAGCCCGGCGCGGGCTCCGACGCGGCGGCGATCTCCACGCGCGGCGTCCGCGTCGACGGCGGATGGCGGGTGAGCGGCCAGAAGGTGTGGACGACCCGTGCGCACCAGTCCGACTGGGGCTTCGCGACGGTCCGCACCGACTCCTCGGGCCCGAAGCACTCGGGCATCACGATGATGGCGATCGACCTGCGCTCGCCGGGCGTCGACGTCCGGCCGCTGCGCGAGCTCACCGGCGACGCCCTGTTCAACGAGGTCTTCCTCGACGACGTCTTCGTGCCCGACTCCGACGTCGTCGGTGAGGTCGGGCAGGGCTGGCGGGTGGCGCGGGCGACGCTGGGCAACGAGCGCGTGTCGATCGGCGGGGGCGGTGCGGGCACGATCCCGTTCCGCGCCAGGGACCTGCTGCCCCTCGCCGACGCGTCGCCCGACCCGCACGCCGCGGAGCGGGAGGTGGGGGCGCTGGTCGTCGAGGACCTGACGAAGCGGCTGCTCCTGCTGCGCCAGGCCGCGCGGGCGGTCGGTGGCACCGAGCCCGGTCCGGAGGGCAACCTCAACAAGCTGTTCTCCTCCGAGCACGCCCAGCGCGTCACGGCGCTGGCGGTGCGCCTGGCCGGCACCGCGGCCGTGGCGGGGGGCAACGAGCTCGTGATGCGCTGCTACCTGTGGGCGCGGTGCCTGACGATCGCGGGCGGCACGTCGGAGATCGCGCGCAACCAGGTCGCGGAGCGCCTGCTCGGCCTGCCCCGCGACCCGCTGATCAGCTGAACCCCCTCGTGAGTGGCGATCGTGGCCCTGGCCACGATCGCCACTCACGGGTGCGTCAGCGCAAAGCCTCCCGGTGGGCCCGCTCGATGAGCTCGCGCAGCTCGGCGTCCTCGCGGACCTCCTGGCCGTGCTTGTCGTCGGGCAGGTCCTTGATGCGCTGCTCGTCGGCCGCGAGCAGCTCGTAGTTGCGGGCCCGGGTGTCGTCGTCCAGCTCCTGGTCGACGGCCTCCTTCGCGTGCTTGCGCGCCGCGGACGACACGCTCTTCGCCTTGCCCGACGCGCTGAACAGCGAGGCCACGACCGTCACGGCCAGCACGCCGATGATGACGACGAGCGAGAGCCCGGTGCTGATCTCGACTACCGGCAGCGGCTCCCCGCCGCCCAGGAACGGCAGGTTGTTCTCGTGCAGCGCGTGCAGGATCAGCTTGACGCCGATGAAGCCCAGGATGATCGCGAGCCCGTAGGACAGGTAGACGAGCCGGTCGAGCAGGCCGTCGATCAGGAAGAACAGCTGCCGCAGCCCCATCAGCGAGAACGCGGTGGCCGTGAACACGATGTAGGTGTTCTGGGTCAGGCCGAAGATCGCCGGGATGGAGTCGAGCGCGAACAGCAGGTCGGTGGCGCCGATGGCGACCATCACCAGGAGCATCGGCGTCAGCATCCGCTTGCCGTTCTCGTAGGTGAACATCTTGTCGCCGTCGTAGTGCTCGCTGGTGTGGAAGAACCGCTTGGCCAGCCGCACCATGACGTTGTCCTGCTGCTCCTCGTCGTCGTCCTCGCGGAGCAGGTTCACCGCGGTGACGATGAGGATCGCGCCGAAGATGTAGAACACCCAGGCGAACGAGTTGATCAGCGCCGCGCCGAGGAAGATGAAGCCGGTGCGGGCGAGCAGCGAGAACACGATGCCGAACAGCAGCACCTTCTGCTGGTCCGCCCGGGGCACGGCGAAGCTCGCCATGATGATGAGGAAGACGAACAGGTTGTCGACCGAGAGCGCCTTCTCGGTGACGTACCCGGCGAAGTACTCGGTGCCCATGGTCGCCCCGCCGAACCACCACACGCCGATGCCGAAGACGATCGCGATGCCGACGTAGATCGCCGACCAGACCGCCGCCTCGCGCAGCGTGGGGATGTGCGCCTTGCGCACGTGGAAGACGAAGTCGAAGAGGAGGAGACCGACGATCCCGACGATCGTCAGGCCCCAGACGAGGGCGGGTACGTCCATGAGCGTCATCCGTTCCGGGTGGCGGCATTAGGAAAGGGCAGTGTGTCGTTTCCCTGTAGTGTGACGTACGGCCCCTGCCCCTGTGTTCCCCGGAGAGGAGATCCGCCCCTATGACCTCGGGCACACGCGGCCCCGGACGCCCGCCGGACCCGGAGCGTGAGGCGGCGATCCTCGACGCCGCCCTGGAGGTCCTCGCCGAGGTCGGCTACGACCGGCTCACCGTCTCCGCGGTGCACAAGCGGGCCCATGCCAGCGCGAAGACGGTGTACCGGCGCTGGTCGGGCAAGGAGGAGCTGATGACGGCGGCGCTGCAGCACGCCGTCACCCGCGCCGGCCACGAGTCCGCCGAGCTCCCCGACACCGGCACGCTGCGCGGCGACCTGGTCGCCAACCTGCACCGCCCCTCCGCCGCGCCGACCCGCAACCTCACGCACGGGCTGCTCGCGGTCGCGGCGTCGAGCGGCGAGCTCGGCGCGCTGGCCCTGGAGCTGCTGCGCTCGCAGGAGGCGCGGCTGATGAAGGTGATCCTCGCGCGGGCCCGCGAGCGCGGGGAGGTCGGCGACGGCGTCGACGCGATGCTGGTCGCCGACGTCACCCGTGGCATGACGCTGCAGCACCTGCTGCTCACCGACGAACCGGCCGACGCGGAGTTCGTCGAGACCCTCGTCGACCGGGTGCTGCTCCCCGTGATCAACGCGGGACGCTCTGGCGTGTGACCCATCACGCACCCGGGTTAGGGTCCGTTCCATGACGAACCTCGCAGCCAACCTGGTGCAGACGGCGGCCGACCACGGTGACCGCCCGGCGGTGCGCCTGGACGACGCCGTCCTGACCTACTCCGATCTGCTCTCGTCCGCTGCCGGTGTCGCCGGGATGCTGAAGGACCGCGGGATCGAGCCCGGCGACCGCGTCGGCCTGGTGTTCCCGAACGTCCCCGCCTACCCGATCGCGTTCTACGGCGCCCTGCTGGCCGGCGCCACGGTCGTGCCGATGAACCCGCTGCTCAAGGCGCGCGAGGTGGAGTACTACCTCGAGGACTCCGGCATGTCGCTGGTGTTCGGCTGGGACGGCGGCGGCGACGCGGTCGCCGAGGCCGCGAAGACCGTCGGCATCGACTCGGTGATCGTCGGCGCCACGGGCCCGACCGAGGAGCAGCTCGGCGGCGCGTCGCCCGCGCCCGAGGCCGTCGAGCGGGCCGACGACGACACCGCCGTCATCCTCTACACCTCCGGCACCACCGGGCAGCCCAAGGGCGCCGAGCTGACGCACCACAACCTCGACACCAACTGCCGCACCACCGTCGACGCGCTGATCCAGATCACGCCCGACGACGTGATCATGGGCTGCCTGCCGCTGTTCCACGTGTTCGGCCTGACCTGCGGGCTCAACGCCTCGGTCGCCACCGGCTCGTGCCTGACCCTGATCCCGCGCTTCGACGCCGGGAAGGCGCTGCAGGTCATCGCGCGCGACCGGGTCACCGTGTTCGAGGGCGTCCCGACCATGTACGCCGGGATGCTGCACCACAACGACGCCGACTCGGCCGACGTCTCCTCGCTGCGCACCTGCATCTCCGGCGGCTCCGCGATGCCGGTGGAGATCATGAAGGCGTTCGAGGACAAGTTCGGCTGCACGATCCTGGAGGGCTACGGCCTGTCCGAGACCTCGCCGGTGGCCTCGTTCAACCAGCCCGGCAAGGAGCGCAAGCCCGGCACCATCGGCTTCGAGGTCCCCGGCTGCGAGATGAAGGTCGTCGACGACGAGGGCAACGAGGTCGCCGAGGGCGAGCCCGGCGAGATCGCCATCCGCGGCGAGAACGTCATGAAGGGCTACTGGGGCCGCCCGGAGGCCACGGCGGAGTCGATCCCCGACGGCTGGTTCCGCACCGGCGACGTCGCCACGAAGGACGCCGACGGCTACTACACGATCGTCGACCGCAAGAAGGACCTCATCATCCGCGGTGGCTACAACGTCTACCCGCGCGAGATCGAGGAGGCGCTCTACGAGCACCCCGCCGTCGCCGAGGCCGCCGTCATCGGGATCAAGCACGGCGACCTCGGCGAGGAGGTCGGCGCGGCCGTCGCGTTCAAGTCCGGCGAGTCGGCCGAGCCCGACGAGCTCAAGGCGTTCGTGAAGGAGCGCGTGGCGGCGTACAAGTACCCGCGCCACGTGTGGGTGGTCGACGAGCTGCCCAAGGGCCCGACCGGCAAGATCCTGCGCCGCGAGGTGGAGGCGCCGGAGGGCACGGGGAGCTGACCCCCCGCTCTGCGCTCGCACACGGCGGGGTGCTCGCCGCGAGCGGGGCGCTCGCACACAGGGTCCGGGGCCCGCACACAGGTCCGGACCTGTGTGCGGGCCCCGCGGCCTGTGTGCGAGCCCCGCGGTGTGCGGCCTGCGGGCGTCAGCGCCCGCCGTCGAGCACCGGGATGAGCTGCTCCTCCTCGTAGGCGAGGTGGCGCTCGAGGTCGTCGACGAGCCGGTCGACCTGCACCGCCACCCCCGCTCCCCCCTCGGCCAGCACCGCGGCCAGCCGCGCGGTGAGCGCGGCGATCTCCTCGTGCTCGCGCCGCAGCCGCTCCAGCACCGGGGCGAGGTCGGGGCGGGTGCGGTCGAGGAACGGGAACATCGCCGCGTCCTCGCCGCCGTGGTGGTGGCGCAGGCCCGCGCACAGCGTCAGGCAGTTCATCCGGAGCTGCGCGCCGAGCCCGGGGCCGGCGTCCGCCATCTCGGTACGGATCAGGGCGAGCTCGCGCCGGAACGCGTCGTGCACGAGCCGCAGGGCCGCGCCGGGCGAGCCGGCGGCGACGTCGGGCGGTCCGTCCTGGACGCTGCGCAGGGCGACGACGGGCAGCACGCGCGTGGTGCCGTCCTGGTAGGCGGCCCAGCCCGGGTCGGCCTCGGCGGCGCGCGCGAACGCGGCGTCGCGCTCGTCGCCCTCGAGGATCGTGGCCTCGGCCGGGTAGGTGAACACGCCGTCCTCGACGACGGCACGCGGGTCGGCCCGCAGGTTGTGGAACCACGCGGGATGACGCGGTCCCCCGCCCGCAGACCCGATGACGAGCACCCGCTCGCCGCCGTCGGGCAGGTAGCCCAGGGGCACGGTGTGCGGTGCGCCGGTGCGGGCGCCCGTGGTCGTGAGCAGCAGCAGGCGGGCGTCGGCGAACCAACCGCCGACCCTGCCGTGGTGCGCGCGGAACTCCGCGATGATCGGGTCGTTGAAGGCGTTCGGCAATTGTTCTCCATTTCCTGGGCATGACGGAGCGCCGCCGGGGCGACGTGGATGCCGCGGCGGTGGAGGGACGAGAAAAGGGCGAGCACGGCCGGAGCGGGCCGACGGCGGGTGACCCGCGGACGCAGAGGATCCGCAGGTGGAAGGTGTTCTGTGGGGCAGGCGGGCCACGGGCCCGCCGGGCGGTCACGCCCTGGCCGGGTGCCCGTCTCGTGAGCGGCGCGAGGCCGACCCGGCAGTCATGGCGCCGACCTTATCGGCGGCGCACCCTTTCCGGCAATACGCGGAAAAGGACTCAGCTCGTCACGTCCGCCGGCCGGACGGCGTCGGGAACGGGGTGGCCGAGGTGGGTGAGCCAGCCGCGCAGCACACGGTGCAGGTCGCCCGCGCCGACGATCTCGTGGTCGGGCGCCGGCAGCACCGCCGGGTGCAGCAGGAACCCGCGCGACTGCGCGCCGCCGAGCCCGCCGTGGCTGCCGACGTGCGGCTCGAACGGCGGGGCATCCTCGGTGGCGGGGTCGTAGCAACTGTTGATCATGAGGTCGGCGCAGTTGCCGAACGTGTCGACGCGGCGCACGAGGTCGGCGGCGTGCGGGCCGTAGCCGGCGAGCGGGTCCTCGCCGAGGACGACGCCGGTGGCGAGGCGGTGCAGCCCGTCGCGGCCGAGCACGACGGGCCCGAACTCCGCGCTGCGCACGAGCAGGAACCCGATCCCCGGGTGGTCGACGAGCCCGGGCAGCAGGTCGGGGAACTCGCGCTCGATCGTCTCCAGCTCCACCCGCCCCTCGTGGTCGGTGAACGACACCATCGCCATGTGCCCGGACGCCACGGCGACGACGCCCGGCGCGACGCGCGGCACGCGCTCGTCCTGGGCGACGTGCGGCGCGGGCTCCTCGGCGCGGACGCGCTCCACCCGCTCGCGGAGCCGGTTGGCGACGAACCCGCGCCCCGACGCCTCCGCCAGCACGGTGCCCGCCTGCCAGCCCTTCTCCGAACGGCCGGTGGCGCCGTGGGTGGTGCCGGGCGCGCCGCACAGCCGTCCGACGAGCTCCTCGACCGACTCGCCGAAGCGGTCGGCGAACGCCCAGCCCTGCGTCTGGCCGTGGTCGGACAGGCACACGACGAGGTAGCGCCGCGGCGCGAGCTGCGTCGCCCGGTGCAGGCGGCCGATGTGCTGGTCGATGTCGCGCAGCACGGCGAGGGAGTCCCAGCGCTCGACGCCGGAGTAGTGCGAGACCTCGTCGTAGCCCAGGAAGTCGGCGTAGACGCAGGCCCGGCCGTCGAACATGTCCTCGATGACCGCCGAGACGACGACGTCGCGGGCGATGACGTTCGTGCCGGCGCGCACGAACGGGAACCACAGCCCGCGGTGCACGCGCGGGAACACCTTCCGCTGCCGCTGCGTGATCGACGCCCGCAGCTCCCGGACGATCTCCGCGACCGCCCCGCCGAGCGTGCGCAGCGCGTTGACCGGGCTCGCGAAGTAGGCGAAGTACCCGTACCCGGAGGCGACGTGGTGGCGCCCGCGCCTGCCCCGCCCGCTCAGCACGGGCACCGCGCTCATCGTCAGGCTGACGTAGGGGGCGTCGCCGGTGAACAGGTTGCCGTGCCCGGCCCCGTCGACGGCGAGCAGCCCGCGCCCGTCGGACGCGCGGCGCTCGATCTCCGCGGCGTCGAGCGGGTTCGAGCACGCCATGACGTGGTCGCCGTCCTTCTCGTACCAACGGAAGCCCAGGATGTCCGACGAGTCGCCGTGCAGGATCCCGCAGACGCTGGCGCCGGTCTGCGAGCTCCAGTCGGTGTTCCAGTGCGTGAGGCGGTGACTGCCCTCGGCGAGCCACCGCGAGAACACCGGCATCTCGCCGCTGCGCAGCGCGCGCCGCAGCGTGTCGTGGCCCAGGCCGTCGACCTGCAGGAACAGCACGCCCGGGGGGCGGTCGTCGGTGTCGGAGGTGGCGCCGGGGCGGCGCGCGGCGCGGCGGAAGAAGACCTCGTCCTCGTCGATCGCGAGCAGGCCCGACACCAGCGCGCCGACCACCGACATCACGATCGCGACGCCGATCGCCGTCGACAGGTTGACGATGGTGACGCCCGGGATCGCGAACGACACCAGCAGCAGCGCGGCGCCGATCACCAGGTAGGACGCGACGCCGAGGGTGAACACCGCGACCGGCAGCGCGACCCGCAGGATCAGCGGCCAGACCACCGCGCTGAGCACGCCGAGCGCCAGCGCGAGCACCGTCGGCTGCCACCAGCTCGTCATCTCGAAGCCGACGAGGAGCTCGTCGAGCAGGGTGAGCGCGCCGGTCGTCAGCACCCAGACGGCGAGCAGCCGCAGCAGCACCCGGCCGCCGCGCACCATGCGCCCGGCACCCTCGGGAGGACTCATGCGCGTGCCTTCCTCGCATCCGCTCGCAGCCGCGACACCAGGGCGCTGAGCCCGGCCACGGCGAACACCAGACCGGTGGCCACGAGCGTGGCCACCACGGGGGAGTCGAAGAGACCGCCGCTGACGACGCCGAGCACGGCGTACGCGGCGGCCCACAGCACGCAGGCCAGCAGCGCCGCGGGAACCAGGCGCCGCCACGGGTAGTCCAGCGCGCCGGCGGCGAGCAGCACCGGGATGCGGCCCGCGGGCAGCAGCCGCCCGACGACGACGAGCAGGCCGCCGCGCGTCGCGAACCGACCGCGGACGGTGTCGAGGCGGTCCTGCGACTGCCCGCGCGCCAGCCACCGCCTCGCCGCCGCGCCGCCCGCGCGGGCCAGCGCGAACGTCACGAGGTCGCCGATCAGCGCCCCGGCGACCGACAGCAGCAGTACCAGGACCAGCGACAGCCGCCCGGTCGTCACCGCGATCGCGGCGGCGGCACCGACCACGGCCCCGGTCGGGACGACCGGCACGATCGAGCCGAGCAGCACGCCGCCGAACACGACGGGGTAGCCCAAGGTCGTGGGGTCGGTCCAGTCGATCCCGAGGGCACTCATCGCTGCACCGGCAGCGGCGGCAGCGCGACGCGCTCGCCCGGCTCGGTCAGCGCCACGTGCGTGCCGACGCCGGCGGCGGCCACGGCGGCGGCGAACTCGCGCGGCGGCTCCACCAGCAGGCGGCGCATGTTCTCCCCGCGCGCGCCCGGGGCGCGGGTCAGGCCGGGCAGCGCGAGCGTGCCCCAGTGCACCGGCACGGCGACGCGCGGGCGCAGCAGCGCGACGGCCTCCGCGGCGCGCACCGGGTCGAGGTGCCCGGGCCCGAGCGAGGGTCCCCAACCCCAGACCGGCAGGAGCGCGACGTCGGGACGCGGGAGGTCGGCCATGGCGTCGAAGAGGTCGGTGTCGCCGGAGACGTAGACGGTGAGCCCGTCGGCCTCGACGAGGTGCCCCATCGCGCGGGCCTGCGGGCCGCGGGTGGAGCGCGGGCCCCAGCGGTGGCCGCTGTGCGCGGCCTCGACGCCGGTGACGCGCAGGCCGCCGTCGACCAGCTCCTCGCCGATCCCCAGCTCCTCCACCCGGGCGATCCCCTTGCCCCGCAACCACTCCCCCGCCCCGCGCGGCACGACGATCCGCGCCCCCGTGAGGCGGCGCAGCGACGGCAGGTGCAGGTGGTCGGCGTGCAGGTGGGAGAGCAGGACGAGGTCGACGCCCGCGTGGTCGGCCGGGTCGACCGGCGCGGCGGTGCGGCGCAGCGGCCCGACCCGCCCGGTCAGGACCGGGTCGGTCAGCACCACCCGCCCGGCCAGCTCCAGCCGGGCCGTGGAGTGGCCGAGGAAGCGCATCTGCACGCCTGCAGTATCGCTGGCCGGGCGGTCCACGATCGACACGCACCCGACCGACCCCGCCACAACTCCCGGCGAGTTTGCCGCCGACGCCAGGCGAGTTGTCCGATCCGGCCCGGCGAGTTCGCCCATCCCCCCGGCGAGTTTGCCGATCGAGCCCCGCGAGTTCGCGGATCACGTCCGGCGAATGTGCCGATCGCACTCAGCGAGTTCGCGGATCACGCCCGGCGAGTTCGCGACGCTCCCTCCGCGGCCGCCGGGCCCGATCGGCGGACTCGCCGGGCAGGGCGGCGAACTCGCGGGGCAGGGGCCGTCAGGCGAACGCCACCGGCTGCCCGGTCGACTCCAGCACCGCCATCCACAGGTCGCCGTGCGGATCGACCTGGTTGCGCCGGCTCACCGCGGCCGCCATCGGCACGTGCACGAACCGGCGCCGGTAGCGGCCCACCACCATCTCCGTCCGCCCGCTCATCGCCGCGTGCACGGCGGCCTGCGAGAGGCGCACGCAGTAGACGGAGTCGTAGGGGTTGGCGGGGACGCTGCGGATCGCGTAGCTCGGGTCGATGTAGCGGATGGAGGTCTCGATGCCGGCGTCGGCGAAGTGGTCGCCGATGCGGCGGCGCAGGTAGGGCCCGATGTCGCCCAGGCGCGCGTTGCCGGAGGCGTCGGCGTCGGGGTCGTGGCCCAGCAGTTCCTGCCCCGCGCCTTCCGCCACCACGACGACGGCGTGCCCCCGCTCCTGCACGCGCCGGCGCAGGTGGGCGAGCAGGCCGCCCTCGCCCTCGAGGCCGAACGGCACCTCCGGGATGAGGACGACGTCGGCGCCGCTGCGGGCGAGCGCGGCGTAGCTCGCGATGAAGCCGGAGTGGCGTCCCATGAGCTTGACGAGGCCGATGCCGTTGGCGGTGGAGGTCGCCTCGACCCGCGCGGCGCGGATGGCGTCGCTCGCGTGGGAGAAGGCGGTCTGGAAGCCGAAGCTCTGGTCGATGTAGGGGATGTCGTTGTCGATCGTCTTCGGGATGCCGACGACGGCGATCATCAGGCCGCGCTCGGCGACGGTGGCGGCGATCCGCATGGCCCCGCGCATCGAGCCGTCGCCGCCGACGACGAACAGGACGTTGACGTGCAGCCGCTCCAGGCAGTCGACGATCTCGTCGGGGTCCTGGTGGCCGCGCGAGGTGCCGAGCACCGTGCCGCCGTCGGTGGCGATGTCGCGCACCGACTCCGGCGTCAGGTCGACCACGTCATGGCCGTAGGAGGGGACGAAGCCCTGGTAGCCGTTGCGGATGCCGATGACGCGCCGCACGCGGTAGTGGTAGGTCAGGGTGCGGACGAGCCCCGCGATCACGTCGTTCAGCCCCGGGCACAGGCCCCCGCAGGTGACGACGGCCGCGCGCGTCTTCGCGGGGTCGAAGAAGATCCGGCGCCGGGGCCCGCACGGCTCCATCCCCGGCAGCTCCGACGCCGGGACGCCGCGCGCGGTGATGCCCGCGAGCGTGTCGTCGAGCAGGACCTTGTCGTCCTCGTCGACGTAGTGCTCGCTCGTGCGGCTGTTGTCGAGCAGCTCGGCGAGCGGTGACGCGATGCGCGCCGGGCCGAGCGTCGAGATCGCCAGGTCCGGCGACGGCGACGCGCTGCGCGGGAGGGTGACCACACGGGCGGGCTCGCTCACGGCGCGCTCCTCGTCAGGGCAGGTCGGACAGGGTCCGGCGCGCCGACGAGCCGGTACTTGACCGGTTCAGTGTGCCGTGCGGCACCCCGTCATCTCAACCCCATCACCCGACGGACCGCGATCTCGATGACGACCCGCTCCGGGTTCTCCCGCGGCACGCGGTAGCGCTGCGCGTAGCGGCGCTCGGCCTCGCCGACGGACACCCGGTCGGTCCGCACCACCGCGGTGCCCTCCAGTGTCGACCAGCGGCCGCCGTCGACCTGCGACACCACCGCCGTGCCGCGCTCGGCGGCGTTGCGGGCCTTGAGCGAGCCGCCGCGGCAGATCACGCGCGCGATGCCGGCCTCGACGTCGAGCGTCACCCCCACCGGTACGACGTGCGGGCTGCCGTCGGCGCGCAGCGTCACGAGCGTGCAGAGGTGGCGTTCGGTCCAGAACTCGCGGAACCCGTCGGAGACGTCGGTGAGAGTGCGCACCGTCGGACGCTATCAACTTGCCATTGCCAACCATCTCTGTTCACCTGATGCGGTGGCGTCCCCGGTGTCCCGTCCTGCCGTCGTGATCGGCGTGCTCGCGTCCTGCGGCCTGGCCGTGTCGCTCATGCAGACCCTCGTCGTCCCGCTGCTGCCGCAGTTCCCGCGCCTGCTGGGTGCGTCGACGTCCACCGTCACCTGGCTGGTCACGGCCACGCTCGTCGCCGGGGCGGTGTGCGCGCCGGTGCTCGGGCGCCTGGGCGACATGTACGGCAAGCGGCGGATGCTGCTGGTCGCGCTCGGGTCCGTCACCGTCGGGTCGGCGCTGGGGGCCGTCGCTCCGGGCATCGAGGTGCTCCTCGTCGCGCGGGTGCTGCAGGGCGCGTCGCTCGGCGTCGTCGCGCTGGGGATCAGCATCATGCGCGACCTGCTGCCCACCGAGCGCGTGGGCAGCGGCGTCGCGCTGATGAGCTCGTCGCTGGGGATCGGCGGCGCGATCGGACTGCCGATCACGGGCTTCGTCGCGCAGCAGACGAGCTGGCGGTGGCTGTTCGCCGGGGCCGCGGTGCTCGGCGCGGTGCAGTTCCTGCTGGTGCGCCGGGTCGTCGCGGAGTCGCCGTCGCGGTCGGGCGGGCGCTTCGACCTCCCCGGCGCGCTGGGCCTGTCCGCCGCGCTCGTCTGCCTGCTGCTCGCGATCTCCAAGGGCAGCGACTGGGGCTGGGGCAGCCCGGTCGTGCTCGGCCTGCTCGTCGCGGCCGTCGTGCTGTTCGTCGCGTGGGGGCGGTGGGAGCTGCGGTCGTCGTCGCCGCTGGTCGACCTGCGCACCACCGCCCGTCCCGCCGTCCTGTGGACGAACCTCGGCTCGATCCTCATCGGCTTCGCGATGTTCGCCCAGTTCCTGGTGACGACGCAGGTGCTGCAGGCGCCGGTGGAGTCGGGCTACGGGTTCGGGCTGTCACTGGTCACGGCCGGGCTCGTCCTGCTGCCGATCGGCGGCGCGATGGCGGTGTTCTCGCCGGTCTCCGCCCGGTTGTCGGCGCGGTTCGGTCCGCGCACGACGCTCACCGCGGGCACGGTCGTGCTGATCGGCGGGAACCTGTCGATGGCCGTCCTGCCCGGCTCGCTCGCGCTGGTGATGGTGGCGGCGACGGTCACCGCGATCGGCGCGGCGCTGTCCTACTCCGCGCTCCCGCTGCTGATCATGGACGCGGTGCCGCCGACCGAGACCGCCGCGGCCAACAGCCTCAACACCCTCATGCGCATGCTCGGCACGTCCTCGTGCAGCGCGGTGGTGGCGGCGGTGGCGAGCGGCCTGACGATCACGGTCGGCGGGGTGGTACTGCCGGCGGGCACGGCGTACACGGTGGTGTTCCTGGCCGCGGCGGGGGCGGCGGTGGGAGCGACCGTGATCTCGGCGCTGACGCCGCGCGCCACGCCGGTGACCGCGGCGCCGAGCCTGAGTGCGGCGGCCTGACGGCACCGGCGGCGAGCTCGCGCAGCAGAGCGGCGACCTCCGGGCAGAAGCGGCGAACTCGCGCGGCCCGGCGGCGAACTCGCGAGGCGTGGGGGTCAGGTCGGCGGGCGGAAGATCATGCAGCTGCTCGTGGCGTGGGCGCACAGCCGGTCCTGCCCGTCGTACAACCGCGCCTCCGCCAGCGCCGTCCGCCCACCGAGGTGCACCACCAGCCCCTCGCACCGGACCGGGCCGGACTTCTCCCCCAGCCCGCGCAGGAACTTCACGCTGAGGTCCAGGCTCGTGTACCGGACGCCGGCGGGCAGGGCGGAGTGCACCGCGCAGCCCGTGGCCGAGTCGAGCATCGTCGCGTAGACGCCGCCGTGGACCGAGCCGATGGGGTTGAAGTGGAACTCCGCAGGCTCCAGCCCGAACACCACGCGCCCCTCCTCGACCTCCAGCAGCGACATGCCGAGCGTCGAGCCGATCGGCGCGAGCGCGACCTCCCCCGCCACGACCCGGCGCAGGAACGTGAGCCCGTCGACGCCCTCCGCGGCGGCGGCCGTCACCATCGGGTCCTCCCAGCGGTACGTGCGCTCACGCACGGCGTTCGGGGGCGCCGGGGCCGGGGTGGCGGTCATGCCGGTTCCTCCAGGGACACGGGAGCGGGTGCGGGGACGGGAGCGGAGCGGGCCCGCGCGGCGCCGACCACGACCCCGCACAGGACCGTGACGATGCCACCCGCGGCCATGGCGATCCACCCCGTGCGGAACGCCTCGAACGACGAGCCGGCCGCGGCGAGCCCGGAC
Source organism: Pseudonocardia oceani (assembly GCF_019263585.2). Classification (GTDB taxonomy): domain Bacteria; phylum Actinomycetota; class Actinomycetes; order Mycobacteriales; family Pseudonocardiaceae; genus Pseudonocardia; species Pseudonocardia oceani. Next base: position 4,126,858 of record NZ_JADQDF010000001.1, on the reverse strand, counting down.
AGCAGCAGCGCGATGCCCAGTACCGCGCCGATCTGGCGCGCGCAGGTGCCGACGGCGCTGCCCGTGGCGAACCGCACGGGCGGCAGCTCCGACACCGCCGCCGTGCCGAGCCCCGCGTAGACGGCGCCGACGCCGAGGCCGGTGAGCAGCTGCCCGGGCAGGAACACGGTGAGCCAGGCCGGGTCGGGCCCGACGGCGCCCGCGAACAGCACGCAGCCCGCCGTGAACAGCAGCCCCCCGGTGACGACCGACGCGCCGGCGCCGAACCGGTCGGCCACCCGCCCGCCCACCGACGACGCCAGCGCGGCCATCAGCGGCCCGGGCGTGACGGCGAGCCCGGCCGTGAGCACGTCGTAGCCCCAGACGCCGGTGAGGAACAGGATGTTCGACAGCAGCAGCGCGTAGAAGCCCCCGGAGAACACGAGGTAGCCCGCGATCGAGCCGGCGAAGCTGCGCAGTCGGAACAGCGCGGGCTCCACGAGCGGGCGCGCGACCCGGGCGCTGCGGACGCCGAACAGCACCAGCAGCACGGCGCCGGCGACGAGCGGCCACACCGCGTCGCCCCAGCCGCCGTCCTCCCCGCGCACGATCCCCAGCGAGATCGCGGCGACACCCGTGCCGAGCAGCACGACCGAGACCGGGTCGGGCAGCCGGGCGTCGGGGTCGCGCGACTCCGTCAGCACGAACCGCGAGGCGACGAGCGTGAGCACCACGACCGGCAGGTTGACGAAGAACACCGCGCGCCACCCGAAGGCGTCGACGAGCACGCCGCCCAGGGCCGGGCCGGTGGCCGCGGCGATCGCGCCGGTGGCGCCCCACAGCCCGACGGCCGCACCGCGCCGCTCGGGCGGGAACGCCGGGAGCAGCAGCGCGAGCGAGGCCGGGGCGAGCAGCGCGGCGGCGACGGCCTGCACCGCGCGGGCCGCGACGAGCGCACCCGCCGTCGGCGCCAGCGCGCAGGCCAGCGAGGCGAGCCCGAACAGGACGAGCCCGACGCCGAAGATCCGGCGCCTGCCCCGGGCGTCGGCCAGGCGGCCGGCCGGGATGAGCAGCGCCGCGAACACGACGTTGTAGGCCGTGAAGACCCACGAGAGGTCGGCCAGCGACGTGTCGGGGTAGGTCGCCCGGACGTCGGGGAAGGCGATGTTCACGATCGTGACGTCGAGGAAGACCAGGAAGGCCGCCAGCGACGTCACCGCGAGGACGAGGGCGGGTCGCTGAGTTCTCATGGTGGACGCAGACAAACATGCTGCGTCCTCGCGCGCAACCCATCCGCGGGCTACCCTGGCCGCATGGACTTCAGGGAGCTGCCCAGCGCCCGCTGCTCCGTGGCCCGGACCGCGGCGCTGGTGGGCGACGCGTGGACCGTCCTCGTGCTGCGGGACCTGTTCAACGGGATCCGCCGCTTCGACGACCTGACCGCCCACCTGGGCATCGCGCGCAACGTCCTCACGCGGCGGCTGGTCACGCTCACCGAGTCCGGCCTCGTCGAGAAGGTGCCCTACCGCGAGCCCGGCCGCCGCGAGCGCCACGAGTACCGGCTCACCCCGGCGGGCCGCGACCTGCGCCCCGTCCTGCTCGCGATGCTCGACTACGGCGACCGCCACCTGGCCGGAGCCGACGGCCCGCCGATGCGCGTGGAGCACGCCGGGTGCGGCGCGCCGGTGCACGTCGAGGTGCGGTGCGCCGAGGGCCACGTGGTGGAGTCGGGCACGCGCCTGAACACGCTCGCGCTCGAGCCGGCCCTGCGAGCCGGTTGACGCTCGCGGGCGCGGGGTACGCCCCGCAGCATGGGTGACCACGAGCGCAGCGCGACCGTCGAGGCCGAGCCCGGCGTCCTGTTCGACTACCTCTCCGACGTGGAGAACCTGCCGCACTACTTCGCGGCCATGCGCTCGGCCGAGCCCGCGGGCGGGGAGAAGGTGCACACCGTCGCCGAGGTCGAGGGCACCGAGCGCGAGGGCGACGCCTGGTTCACCGCCGAGGAGGAGTCGCGCACCATCCGCTGGGGCGCGCCCGGGCCGCACGACTACAGCGGCGAGCTCGAGGTCACCGGCGCCGCCTCCGGCTCGCAGGTGACCGTCCGCCTGCACACCGAGCACGTCGAGGACGAGCGGATCGAGCGCGGGCTCGAGGAGACCCTCGACGCGATCAAGCGCAACGTCGAGCAGGACGCCGACCCCGCCGCGCCGTAGGCCTCAGTCGTGGCGGACGTCGCGGCGGATCGGGTGGTCCGGCGGCACCTCGACGACCACGATGCGAACGCCGTCGGGGTCGGCCAGCCACATCTCGCGCAGGCCCCACGGCTCGGTCCGCGGCTCCCGCACGACGTGCGCGGCGAGCTCGCGGGCGGCCACGTCGAGGTCGCGGACCTGCAGCCACAGCGCGACGCCGGTGCGCTCCCCCGGCTCGCGCGCGCCCGACACCTCGACGAACCCGTTGCCGGCGAAGAAGACCGTGCCGCCGGGGAACTCGCGGGCGACCGCGAGGCCCAGGACGTCGCGGTAGAAGGCGAGGGTCGCGTCGTGGTCGGCGGGCCGCAGCAGGACGCGGGACGAGAGGATCTCCACGGCTCAGCCCGGGTGCGCGGCGAGGTGGTCGAGCAGGCGCGCGGCGAACTCGGCGGGCGCCTCCTCGGGGATCCAGTGGCTGACCCCGCGCAGCTCCGCGTAGGTGTAGGGCCCGGTCACGTGGCGGTGAGTGAGCTCGATGCCCTGCCGCGTGATCGCGGTGTCGCCGTCGCTCCAGACGAACAGCGTGGGCACGGTGACGGGCGGGTCGGTCTCGCGCGGGTCGCTGACGGCGATGCCGCGGTACCAGTCGAGCGCGGCGGTGAGCGCGCCCGGCTGCGCCATCCGCAGCGCGTCGCGGCGCGCGCGCTCGGGCGTCTGCCCGGTGCGGCGCAGCGCCCCCTCCAGGACCGGCGACCACCCGCGCTCGTCGGGCCGCAGCAGCCGCTCGGGCACCCACGGCAGCTGGAACGCCCCGATGTACCACGACGCGAGCACCTGCCGGGTCGTCACGAGCGACCGCGCGAACGCCGCGGCGGGCGGCACGGAGACCGCGGTGAGCGAGCGCACGGCGTCGGGGTACCGGGAACCGAGCCGCCACGCGACCGCCGCGCCCCAGTCGTGGCCGACGACGTGCGCGCGGCCGCCGGCCAGCTCCGCGACCACCGCGAGCGCGTCGGACGCCAGGTCGGCGAGCCGGTAGGCCCTGCGCCCGGACGGCCGCGCACCGGCCGCGTAGCCACGCTGCTCGGGGGCGAGCGTGCGGTAGCCGGCCCCGTTCAGGGCGGGCACCACCTCGTCCCAGGACTCGGGGCCCTGCGGGAAGCCGTGCAGCAGCAGGACCGGCGGGCCGTCGGGGGGACCGGACTCGCGGACGTCGAGCGTGCCCACCGGGATGCGTACCGCCGTCGTTCGTACCGTCACGCACCCATCATGGCGGGTTTCACCCCGGTTCCCCCGGGCGCAGGTTGTGCCGCCCCTGCCGGGTCGGCTTGGGTGGGTCCCGGCCGGTGACCCCGGCGCACCGGACGAGGGGAGCGAGATGAACCAGGCGTTCCAGCGCATCGCGATCGTCAACCGCGGCGAGCCCGCCATGCGGTTGATCCATGCCGTGCGGGAGTGGAACGCCCAGCCGGACCGCGTCCCCCTGCGGACGATCGCGTTCTACACCGCGGTCGACCGGGCGGCGATGTTCGTGCGCGAGGCCGACGAGTCGGTCCTCATCGGCTCCGACGACCCGGACCAGGCGTTCACGGGCACCAACCCCTACCTCGACTACGCCGAGCTGGAGCGCGCGCTCAAGGAGTGCGGCGCGGAGGCCGTGTGGCCCGGCTGGGGCTTCGTCTCCGAGCGCGCCGAGTTCGCGCAGCTGTGCGCCGACCTGGGCATCGTGTTCATCGGACCGTCCGCGCAGGTCATGGAGCGCCTCGGCGACAAGATCGCGGCGAAGAAGCTGGCCGCCGAGGTCGGCGTCCCGCTGGCGGCGTGGAGCGGCGGGCCCGTCGCCGACGTCGAGGACGCGCGCCGGCACGCGGAGACGATCGGCTATCCGCTGATGGTCAAGGCCACCGCGGGCGGCGGCGGGCGCGGGATCCGCAAGGTGAACGCGCCCGAGGAGCTCGCCGAGGCGTTCGAGCGCGCGGGATCCGAGGCCGCGAAGACCGCGGGCGACGCCACCGTGTTCCTCGAGCGCGCGATCTCCGGCGGCCGCCACGTCGAGGTGCAGGTCGTCGCCGACGCCACCGGTGACGTGTGGACGCTCGGCGTCCGCGACTGCTCGGTGCAGCGGCGCAACCAGAAGGTGCTGGAGGAGTCGGCGTCCACGGCGCTCGACGCCGAGCAGGAGCGGCTGCTCCGCGACTCCGCGGCCGCGCTGGCGAAGGCCGCCGGTTACGTCAACGCGGGCACCGTCGAGTTCCTCTACGAGCCCAAGGAGCGACTGCTGTCGTTCCTCGAGGTCAACACCCGGCTGCAGGTGGAGCACCCCGTCACGGAGGTGACCACCGGCGTCGACATCGTCAAGCTGCAGCTGCACGTCGCGATGGGCGGCAGGCTCGTCGACGTCGCCCCGGAGGCGCCGCCCGCGCGCGGACACGCCATCGAGGCCCGGCTCACCGCCGAGGACCCCGAGAACGGCTTCGCGCCCGCCCCGGGCCGCATCGACCACCTCGCCCTGCCCAGCGGCCCCGGCATCCGCGTCGACACCGGCGTGGCCGCGGGCGACGTCATCCCGCCGCAGTACGACTCGATGATCGCCAAGATCATCGCCTGGGGCCGCGACCGCGAGGAGGCCCGCGGCCGGCTCAGCCGGGCCCTGCGCCAGACCGCTGCGGTGATCGACGGCGGCACCACGAACAAGGCGTTCCTCATCGACCTGCTCGGCCGCCCGGAGATCCTCACCGGCGACACCGACACCACCTGGCTCGACGGCCTCATGGCCGCGGGCTACACCCCGCCCCAGCGCCTCGACGTCGCGCTGCTCGCCACCGCGGTGGAGGCGCAGGAGGCGCACGTCGCCCGCCAGCGCGAGCGGCTGTTCGCCTCCGCCGAGCGCGGGCGGCCCGAGGTCGGGCACGAGACCTGGTACCAGGTCGACGTCCGCGCGGGCGGCGAGTCCTACCGGCTGCACGTCGCGCAGGCGCGCGGCACGCGCTACCGGGTGCTGCTCGACGGCACCGCGCTCGACGTCGACACCGAGCGCACCGGCCGCTTCGAGCGCCGGCTCACCGTCGGCGGGCAGACCTACTCGGTGCTCACCGCGCCGCAGGACCCCGACGTGCTCGTCGAGGTCGACGGCGCCGTGCACCGCATCTCCGGCGGCGAGGTCGGGCTCGTCCGCGCGCCCGCCCCGGCGATGGTCGTCTCGATCCCGGTGTCCGCGGGCGACGAGGTCGAGGCCGGTGACGTCGTCGCGGTCGTGGAGAGCATGAAGCTGGAGACGGCCCTGCGCGCGCCCGTCGCCGGTCGCGTCGCGGAGATCCTCGTCGACGCGAACACGCAGGTGGAGGGCGGCACGAAGCTCGTCCGCCTGCAGCCCGACGCCGACGCCGACGCGGGCCCCGGCGGGCGGCGCGTCGACTTCTCCGCCCTCACCGGCGTCGACGCCCGCCCGTCCGACAGCGCGACCGACGCCGCCGACGCGCTCACCTCGCTGCGCTACCTCGTGCTCGGCTTCGACATCGACGACCGCGACGCGCGCCCGCTGCTCGCCCGCCTCACCGCCGCCCGCGACGCGCTGGCGCCCGACGACCCGGCCGTCCTGGCCGGCGAGACCGCGGTCCTGCGGATCTTCTCCGACCTGGCCGCCCTCTCGCGCAACCGCCGCGGCTCGGTCGACGGGGAGCCCACCGGCGAGCAGGAGCGCAACCCGCAGGAGTACCTGCACGCCTACCTCCGCTCCCGCGACGCGGAGGCCGAGGGGCTGCCCGAGTCGTTCCAGGCCCGGCTGCGCCAGGCGCTGGCGCACTACGGCGTGCCCGACCTGGAGCAGTCCGAGGCCCTGTCCGGCGCGCTCTACCGGATGTTCCTCGCGCACCGCCGCGCGTCGGCGCACGTGCCGGTGGTGCTCGCGCTGCTGCAGTGGCGCCTCACGCACCCCGACGCGCTGCCGGAGTCGGCGCGCGAGGAGTACCTGCGCACGCTCGACCAGCTCGTCACGGCCACCCAGCTGCGGCACCCGGTGGTCGGCAGCCTGGCGCGGCGCGTCCGATACACCTGCTTCGACGCCCCGCTGATCGCCGCCGAGCGGGCCGCCGGGCAGCAGCAGGTGCGCGCGCAGCTCGACGTGCTGCCCGAGCCGGGCGACCCCGCCCGGGCCGAGGGCATCGAGCGGATCGTGGCCGCGGCGGAGCCGATCCTCGACGTGTTCGGCGAGCAGCACCACGCCGCGATGCTCGAGGTGATGACCCGGCGCTACTACCGGATCCGGCCGCTGCGCGACGTCACCGTCTCCGACCGCGGCGGGCGCCCCCTGCTGACGGCGACCTACACCCACGACGGCGGCGAGGTCACGGTCCTCGCCACCACCGTCTACACCTCCCCCGACGCGCCGGCCGGCACCGACCCGCGGGCGGTGCAGGGCGACCTGCGGCGCCTGCTGCTGCAGGTCCCGGCGGGCTCGAAGGTCGCGCTCGACCTGTACGTGATCGCCGGCGAGGCGCCCGACGCCGACCCCGAGCGGTCGGCGGAGAAGATCCTGGCGCTGCTGGGGCGGCTGCCCGAGCCGCTCGCGCAGGTGGCCGTCGCCGTCCGGCGTCCGCGGGGCGACGAGCGCTCGGCCTGGTTCACCTTCCGCCCCGGGCCGGACCGGCGGCCCGTCGAGGACACCACGCTGCGCGGGCTGCACCCGATGGTCGCCGAGCGGCTGGGGCTGTGGCGCTTCGGCGACTTCACGCTCGAGCGCCTGCCCTCGCCCGTCGACGTCCACCTGTTCCGCGCGGCCGGCCGCAACGTGCCCGACGACGTGCGCCTGCTCGCGCTGTCCGACGTCCGCGACATCACCGTCCAGCGCGCCGACGACGGCACCATCCGCGCGATCCCGCAGCTCGAGCACGTCCTGGACGCCTGTCTCGACGCGCTGCGCTCGGCCCGCGCCGCCGGCCGCGCCGACGCGAAGCTGGAGTGGAACCGCGTCCTGCTCTACGTCTGGCCGGTCGTCGACATCCCGCTCGCCGACCTCGACTCGCTGGTCCGCCTGCTCGCGCCGCGCAGCGACGCGCTCGGGCTGGAGCAGGTGATGGTCCAGTTCCGGCTGGCCTCCGGGCGGGCGGGTGGAGCCGGAGCGGGAGAGCCCACGGAGCACCTGCTGCGCCTGTCGCGCCCGCCCGGCGCCGGGCTCACGGTGCGGGTCACCGACCCGCCCACCGAGCCGATGCGCGAGCTCGACGCCTACGCGCAGAAGGTGATCCGCGCCCGGCGCCGAGGCGCGGTCTACCCCTACGAGCTCGTGCCGATGCTGCTGCGCAACCCCGACGCCGGGGGGCGGCCGGGCGTGTTCACCGAGTACGACCTCGGCGAGGGCGGCTCGCCCGTCGTCGTCGAGCGCGCACCCGGCGGTAACACGGCCAACCTCGTGCTCGGCACCATCACCACGCCGACCGCGCGCTACCCGGAGGGCATGACGCGGGTCGTCCTGATCGGCGACCCGACGAAGGCGCTGGGCGCGCTGGCCGAGCCCGAGTGCGCGCGCGTGATGGCTGCGCTCGAGCTCGCGCGGCGCCTCGACGCGCCGATCGAGTGGTTCGCGGTGTCGGCCGGCGCGAAGATCGCGATGGACTCCGGCACCGAGAACATGGACTGGATCTCCCGCGTGCTGCGCGGGATCATCGAGTTCACGCAGTCCGGCGGCGAGCTGAACGTCGTGGTCACCGGCATCAACGTCGGCGCCCAGCCGTACTGGAACGCCGAGGCCACGATGCTCATGCACACCAAGGGCATCCTGGTGATGACGCCGGAGAGCGCGATGGTGCTCACCGGCAAGCAGAGCCTCGACTACTCCGGCGGCGTCAGCGCCGAGGACAACTTCGGCATCGGCGGCTACGACCGGATCATGGGCCCGAACGGGCAGGCGCAGTACTGGGCGCCCGACCTGTCCGGCGCCGTCGACGTGCTGCTCGCCCACTACGCGCACACCTACCGCGCGCCGGGCGAGCGGTTCCCGCGGCCCGCGCCGTCGTCCGACCCGGTCGACCGCGACGTCTCGCCGTCGCCGCACAGCGGTCCGGGCTGCGACTTCGCGACCGTCGGGGAGATCTTCTCCTCGGTCACGAACCCGGAGCGCAAGAAGCCCTTCGACATCCGCTCGGTGATGGCGTCGGTCGCCGACGCCGACCACCCGACGCTGGAGCGCTGGGCCGACATGATCGACGCCGAGGGCGTGGTCGTGATCGACGCGCACCTGGGCGGGCAGCCCGTCGCGATGCTGGGGATCGAGTCGCGCCCGCTGCCGCGGCGCGGGCGGATCCCCGTCGACGGGCCGTCGTCGTTCACGGCGGGCACGCTGTTCCCGAAGTCGTCGAAGAAGACGGCGCGGGCGATCAACGCCGCGAGCGGCAACCGCCCGCTGGTGGTGCTGGCCAACCTGTCGGGCTTCGACGGGTCGCCGGAGTCGCTGCGCGAGGTGCAGCTGGAGTACGGCGCGGAGATCGGGCGGGCCGTCGTCAACTTCGACGGGCCGATCGTGTTCTGCGTGGTGTCTCGCTACCACGGCGGCGCGTTCGTCGTGTTCTCCAAGACGCTGCACGACAACATGCAGGTCGCGGCCGTCGAGGGCTCCTACGCGTCGGTGATCGGCGGGGCGCCCGCCGCGGCGGTCGTGTTCGCGGGCGAGGTCAACAAGCGCACGGCGGCCGACGAGCGGGTGGCCGGGCTGGTCGCGCGGATCTCCGAGGCCGAGCAGGCGGGCGACGACGCCGAGGCCGGGCGGCTCACCGCCGAGCTGGCGACGGTGCGGCCCAGCGTGCGCTCGGAGAAGCTGGGGCAGGTGGCCGACGAGTTCGACACCGCGCACAGCGTGCAGCGGGCGAAGCGGGTGGGCTCGATCGACGAGATCGTGCCGGGGCCCGAGCTGCGGCCCTACCTCATCGACGCGGTGCGCAAGGGGATGGAGCGGGCGCTGGCGCAGTCCTGACCCGTGGATGCACTCGGGTGTTCCGGCACTCGTCTCCGCTCACGGCCCGGCGGCCGGCGGCTGGCGCCGCCTCGTGAGTGGCGTCAGCCGCAGACCGACTTGGAGCGCAGCACCCGGGTCACCGCGGCCGTGTTCTCCCCCGCGTCCAGCGTGCCCGCGGCCAGGGCCGGCTCCAGCGCGTCGAGGATCGGATCCGGGTCGCCGCCGGCCGACCACAGGGCCACGTCGGCCCCCGCGTCGAGCGCGGCGAGCACGGCCTCGGGCAGCTCGTACTGCCCCGTGACGGCCTTCATCGCGCCGAGGTCGTCGGTGTAGACCACTCCGGCGAAGCCGTACTCGTCGCGCAGCAGCGCGTACACCGCCGGGGTGAGCGAGCTGGGCAGGCCGTCGGTGAGGCCGGGGACGTCGAGGTGCCCGACCATCACCGCCGCGGGCAGGGGGCCCGTCGCCAGCGGGGCGCCGGGGCCGACGAGATCGGCGTAGGGGCGCAGGTCGGCGCTGCGCAGCTCGTCGAGCGGCGGAGTGGTGACGCGCCCGGCGTGCGAGTCGCCGTCGGCCCGGCCGTGGCCCGGGAAGTGCTTGACGACCGGCTCGATCCCGGCCTCGCGCAGGCCCTCGGCGAACGCGAGGGCGTAGCGCGTGACGTCGTTGGGGTCGGTGCCGAAGGACCGGTCGCCGATCACCTCGCGCGCGGACTGCCCCCCGAGGTCGACGACCGGCGCGATGTCCTGCGTGACGCCGCGGGCCGCCAACGCCCGGCCGCGCGCCACCGCGAGCGCCCGCACCTCGTCGGTGGTCATCCCGCTCATCGCGCGGGCGCTGGGCAGGTCGCCGTCGAGCTCGTCGATGCGCTGCACGCGCCCGCCCTCGTCGTCGACGGCCACCGTGACCGGGAGCCGCGCCCCCGCCTGCAGCGCGCGCAGCGCCTGGTCGCGCAGCAGCGCGGTGGCGTTGCCCGGCAGGAACACCCCGCCCACCTGGGACGTGCGCACGGTCTCCGCGGCCGCCGCCGGGTCGGCCGCGTCGACGCCCACCATGAGCCGTTGCGCGAGCAGCGCCCGCGGCGACATCGCGGCGACGACGGCGGCGCAGTCGGGCAACCGGTCGTCGACGGGAGCGGGTGCGGCCGCGTGCGCGGCCAGCGGCACCGGCGCCGCCGGGGCGGGACCGGTCGGCACCAGGAACGCACCCGTGCACGCCAGCACCCCTGCCGCCAGCCCGACGAGCCACGGCCCGGCCGACCGGCGGGCCGGGACGGCGCGGGCGCGCAGGCGGACGGACGAGTGGTGCGTGTGGGGGCGGCTCATCACCGGTCATCCTGCACCCCGCCGGTCGCGACGACACTCACACCCGACGCGCACGTCCGGGTATGACCTCCCGAACATGGGTCGACTGGCGGTTGTGATCACCGTGTGAGATCACGTTGGGTAGGGACCGTGAAGCCGTTCGTGATCAACAGCCACGGCAAGCTCGTGTTCCCCGCGACGATCCTCGGGGAACTCGACTTCTCGGTCCTCGACACCCTCGAGCAGTTCACGGCCGTCATCGGGCGGGACTACGAGTCCAAGGCCCCGACCGGTACCGACCTGCTGCAACGGGTCGAGGCCGGCGCCTACGACAGCCGGTTCGCGCTCCTGCGCGACCTGGCCCAGAACCTGTTCTGGGTCAACCGCTACTCCATGACCATGTTCGACAAGAGGCCCACCCGATTCCGCGACCTGCCGCGAACGCGCGGTGACGTCTTCCTCCCCGTCCTCACCCCGTGGGAGGACGGCGAGCGCAAGGTCGCGGCCGTCGAGCAGGCGTACCGGTCCCTGCCCGCCACCTACGACGCCGAGGCCGAGGACCGCGCGTTCGCGCTGCTGTTCGACGTCTTCCGGCACAAGCGCCACCACGCCACGGAGCTGCCGGCGATCAAGCCGACGGTGGCCGAGCTCCTCGCGCAGCCCGAGGCGCTCACCTGGGTCCTGCCCGCGCACGACCCGGACTTCCCGACGTTCTCGATCGGCGACATCCTCGACGCCGACGAGTCGGTGCCCGAGCTGGAGGCGCTCTCGCGCTGGGCGATGGTCCTGCACAACCAGTACCCGTGGGAGCGCGCCGAGACCACGCTGCGGCCCGTCGGCGAGATCGGCGACGACGACGTCGTGATCGCGCTGCACCCGCGCAACCGCGACGTCAGCGCGTTCATCGAGCGCGTCCGCTCCGGCACGTCGGCCACGGCGTCGGTGCTGCCGCCGCCGCTGCCGCCCGTCGAGCCGGTCGCGCCCTACCCGCCGACGCGGGTGCGCGAGGCCTTCGCGGTCAAGCCGGTGCTGGAGGCGCTGTCGGTGGTGCGCGGCGAGCTCGTCTGCTCCAACGACGACGTCATCCGCAACGCCAGCTTCTCCTGGTCGCCGATGAGCGCCGCGGAGATCAGCAAGAAGACCGGCATCGACGAGCGCCGCTACTCGGAGCGGCCGCTGGAGCAGCTCGCCCTCGACGCGGCCCTCGCCGCGCTGGAGCACTCCGGCCGCACACCCGCCGAGATCGGCGCGGTCCTCGTCGCCACCTGCACGAGCGAGCGGCTGATCCCGTCCGTGGCGTGCTGGCTCTCGGGGCAGCTCGGCATCCTGCAGACACACATGTCGGCCGACATCGTCGCCGCCTGCGCGGGCCTGCCCTACGGCCTGTCGGAGGCCGTGCGGCTGCTGCAGGAGGTGCAGCGGCCCGTGCTGCTCGTCTGCGTCGAGAAGTTCTCGGACAAGATCGGCGCGGTCCGCACCTCGCGCATGATCTTCGGCGACGGCGCGGCCGCGATCGTGGTGGCGCCCGGCGGGACCAGCGACATCGAGCTGCTGCAGACCTACGCCAGCGGGCCGGTCAGCGAGGTCAACTCGATCATCTGGCCGAACCCGGAGTTCGACAACGACATCACCGTCTACGGGCCCGAGGTCAAGTCGCTGGTGCAGCGCTACCTCGACCAGATGCTCGGCGAGCTGGGCACCGAGCCCGACCCCGACGAGCCCGGCCGCCCGATGATCGACTCGATCGACCTCATCGTGCCGCACCAGGCCAACAAGACGATGATCCTGGGCCTGGCCGACAAGGCCGGGCTCTCGCACGACCAGCTGTACTTCGACATCGAGACGATGGGCAACGTCTCCGCCGCGTCCATCCCGATCGCCATCGCCGACGCCGTGCGGGACGGCGTGATCAGCGCACCGGTCCGGGTCTTCGCGCCCGGGTTCGGGGCGGGTGCGGTCGGCGGCTACGCCGTGCTCCGCGTCGACCCGTCGATCGTCGCCCCGGAGCGCGCGGCGACGCCGGGCACCACCGACGGCCCGCGCGCGGCCGAGCGGCCCACCACCACAGACGACGTCCGCGTGGCGTTCGGGGAATGAGGACACCATGACCGACAGGCGAGTGGCCATCGTGACGGGCGGGGCCCGCGGCATCGGCGCGGCCATCACCACCGCGCTGGCGAAGTCCGGCGTGCACGTGGCGGCGGGGTACTCCTCCAACAGCCAGGCCGCGAAGGAGCTGGCGGAGAAGATGGGCGCCGAGGGCGCCTCGGTCTCGACCCACCAGGGCAACGTCGGCTCGCCCGACGACTGCCAGCGCGTCGTGGGCGAGGTGCTCGAGCAGTACGGGCGCGTCGACTACCTCGTGAACAACGCGGGCGTGACCGTCGACAAGACCATGCGCAGGATGTCGGTCGAGGACTGGCACGCCGTGCTGCGCGTCAACCTCTCCGGCGCGTTCTACATGACCAAGCCGGTGCTCGACCACATGCTCGAGAAGAAGTTCGGGCGCATCGTCAACATCAGCTCGGTGATCGGCCAGATGGGCAACATCGGCCAGGTCAACTACGCCGCCTCCAAGGCCGGCCTGTTCGGCCTCACCCAGAGCCTGGCCCGCGAGACGGCCAGCAAGGGCATCACGGTCAACTGCGTGGCGCCGGGCTACATCGAGACCGAGATGGTGGCGGCGATCCCGAAGGAGGCCTTCGACAAGATCGTGTCGAAGGTGCCGGTGGGGCGGCTGGGTCAGGCGTCGGAGATCGCGCGGGCGGTGCAGTTCCTGGTCGACGACGACGCCGGCTACATCACGGGCAGCGTGATCTCGGTGAACGGCGGGATGGACATGTAGGTGCGGTCGCGCCTCGCCCCGCTACGCATGGTGGTGGGGCGGGCGCGACGGCAGGGACGCGAGACCAGCGCCTCCCGACGATCGGCGGCGGGGAGGGCGGACGTCAGGCGATCGACGGCACCCGCTCCCCCTCCGCCGGCTCACCGGGCGGGGTGCCGTCGCCGAAGGGGCGGCCGCCCAGGTCCTCGCGGCCGTGGGGGTCGAGCCAGTTGCGGAGGTCGGGGCCCAGGGGCACCACACCGCTCGGGTTGATCGTGTGGTGCACGCCGTAGTAGTGCTGCTTGATCTGCACGAAGTCGGTGGTGTCGCCGAAGCCGGGGGTCTGGAAGAGGTCGCGGGCGTAGGCCCACAGCACCGGCATCTCGGCCAGCTTCTGCCGGTTGCACTTGAAGTGGCCGTGGTAGGCGGCGTCGAAGCGGACGAGGGTGACCCAGAGGCGGACGTCGGCCTCGGTGATCGTGTCGCCGACGAGGTAGCGGCGGCCGGCCAGGCGCTCGGACAGCGCGTCGAGGCGGCCGAACAGCTCGCCGTAGGCCGTCTCGTAGGCCTCCTGCGTGCTCGCGAACCCGCACTTGTAGACGCCGTTGTTGACGTCCTCGTAGAACGAGGCGATGACCTCGTCGATCTCGTCGCGGTGGGCCGACGGGTAGAGGTCGGGCGCGCCGGGGCGGTGGTGGGCGGTCCACTGCGTGGAGAAGTCCAGCGTCAGCTGCTGGAAGCCGTTGGTGGCGACCTTCCCGCTGCTCACCTCGACCATCGCCGGCACCGTGACGCCGGCGTCGAAGTCGGGGTCGGCGGCGCGGTAGGCCTCGCCGAGGTACTCGATGCCGAGCACCGGGTCGCGGTCGTCGGGGTCGAGGTGGAAGCGCCAGCTGCGCTCGTCGTGCAGCGGGCCCGCGATCCCCATCGAGATCGCGGACCCCAGCCCGAGCAGCCGCCGCACGATCACCGAGCGGTGCGCCCAGGGGCACGCCCGCGCCACGACGAGCCGGTAGCGCCCCGCCTCGACGGGCCACGCGGTGGACCCGTCGGAGGTGATGCGCTCGTCGAGCCCGACGGGCTCCCGTTCGAAACCGCCTTCGGTCATGGCCCGAGCCTAGATCGACGCGCGGCGGCCCGCCGGTCGGTCAGTCGTCCTCGCCGCCGTCATCGTCGTCGCCGTCCTGCTGGTTCGACACGCCCGGGGTGTCGTCGTCGTCGCCCTCGACGGGGCCGCAGGCGGCTCCCGCGCTGAGCAGGAGTGCGGCGCCGGCGGCCGCGGCGACGACGGTCCGCTTCACGGTGGAATGTCCCATGTGCGCAGCTTCCCACGCCGGGTCGTCGGGCCCGTCCCCGGCGGAGTCGTGGCCGGGGTAGTCGTGACCGGGGTCGTGGTCCGTGTCGTCCTCGAACACCCAGAACCGCAGCAGCAGGAACCGGCCCGCCCCGCCCAGCACGCTGGCGGCCGCGACGGTGGCCGACTCCAGCAGCGGCGTCGGCGAGTCGACGACGGTGTGCAGCGCGAGCAGCACCAGCGAGCTGTAGACCGCGTAGAAGGCGACCATCCCCACGGTCTGCACGTGCGCGCGCCAGGGGTGGACCTCCTCGCCGCTGAACGTGAAGCGGCGGTTCACCTCGGTGCTCACCAGCGTGCTGACCACCAGCGCCGTGAGGTTGGCCGGCAGCAGCTCCATCGAGGTGCGCAGGGCGAGGTAGACGAGCGCGTTGACCAGCGTCCCGACCCCACCGGCGATCACGTACCGGGCGATCTGTGCGGCCACGGGGTGGCGCTCGCGCAGCGAGGGACCCGACGTGTGCGACGCCGTCAGCACCGCCATCCCGCACCCCCTCCGCCTCGACCCCAGCTCATCACACGACACGAGGTGAGCGCTGTCGCTCACCTGTGTGAACGCTGTGAACCCGGGAGGATTTCCCGACCGTGTCATGATCTACGCGTGAGTCGTCTCACCGGTTCGGGGAGAACGGGCCTAGATGACGAAGAACACCGTCTCGTCCTCGCCGCGCAGCCGAATGTCGAAGCGCAGCTCCCCCGGGCCGGCGTCGGTGGCGACGAGGGTCGCGGCGCGCTCGGGCGGCAGCGACGCCAGGACCGGGTCGGCGGCGTTGGCCGCGGCCTCGTCGGGGAAGTAGAGGCGGGTGACGACGCGGTCGAGCAGTCCGCGCGCGAACACCGAGACGTCGACGTGCGGGGCCTGGCCGTCGCCGGTCGCCCCCGGCTTGACGGTGACGACCTCCCACGAGCCGTCGCTCCCGGCCGCGGCGCGGCCGAAGCCGAAGAGCGGGTCGTCGAAGCGGCCGTCGGCGTCGGCCTGCCACGTCTCGATCAGCCCGTCGGAGACGGGCTCGCCCGCCCCGTCGATCAGCGTCCCGCAGATCCGCACCGCGCCGGGGCTGCCGGCGGGCACGACGAGGTGCCCGTCGGGCCAGGTGAGGCCGATCGACAGGAACGGGCCGACGGTCTGGGACGGGGTCTCACTCATGGCCGTTCTCCTCGTCGTGCGGCGCCTCGAACGGGGTCTGGTCGCGGCCGCGCAGCACGACGTCGAAGCGGTAGGCCAGTGCCCAGTCGGCGCGGGTGGCGTCGAGGTCGAACGTGGACACCATCCGCAGCCGCGCCTTCTCGTCGGGCACCGAGTTGAAGATCGGGTCCTGGGCGAACAGCGGGTCGTCCGGGAAGTACATCTGCGTCACCAGCCGCTGGGTGAACGCGCGCCCGAACAGCGAGAGGTGGATGTGGGCGGGACGCCAGGCGTTGTGGTGGTTGCCCCACGGGTAGGCGCCGGGCCTGATCGTGGTGAACGAGTAGGAGCCGTCCGAGCCGGTGACGACGCGGCCGCCGCCGGTGAAGTTCGGGTCGAGCGGCGCGGGCCAGTCGTCGCGCGCGTGGGCGTAGCGGCCCGCCGCGTTGGCCTGCCAGATCTCGACGAGCGAGTCGGGCACGGGACGGCCGTCGGAGTCCAGGACGCGCCCGAACACGACGATCCGCTGCCCGATCGGCTCCCCCGCGTGCTGCCGGGTGAGGTCGTGGTCGGACGGGCCGGCGGGACCGGTGAGCGCGGGCCCGGTCAGCTCGGTCAGGCCCTGGGGCAGCACGACGGGCGCGTGCGACGGGGCGCGCAGCGCGGTGCTGCGGTAACCCGGCGACAGCAGCGGCGGGTGCGTGCCGTCGGCGGCGGGGCGGTAGGTCATCAGACGCTCCCGTGGGGCAGGCCGACGTAGTTCTCGGCGAGGGTGGTGGCCGCGGCCCGCGAGCTCACCGTCTGGCGCAGCTGGGAGAGCTGCAGCCTGCGGTCGAACGCGTCGGCGGCCGGGTCGGTGTGCAGCATCGAGGTCATCCACCAGGAGAAGTGCTCGGCCCGCCACACCCGTCGCAGGCAGGTGTCGGAGTAGCCGTCGATCCCGGTGTCGTCGCCGTCGTGCAGGTGGGTGGTGAGCGCGTCGGCCAGCACCCGGACGTCGGCGATCGCGAGGTTCATGCCCTTCGCCCCGGTGGGCGGGACGATGTGTGCGGCGTCGCCGGCCAGGAACAGCTTCCCGTGCCGCATGGGCTCGGTGACGAAGCTGCGCATCCCGGTGACGCCCTTCTCCAGCAGCGGGCCCTCGTTGATCTCGGTGCCGAGGCGCTCGTGCAGCTCGTCCCAGATCCGCGCGTCCGACCAGTCGTCGGCGTCGGTGTCGACCGGGACCTGCAGGTAGAGCCGCGTGACCTCGGGGCTGCGCATCGAGTAGAGGGCGAAGCCGCGCTCGTGGTGGGCGTAGACGAGCTCGTCCTGCGTGGGCGCGGCCTTCGCGAGGATCCCCAGCCAGGCGAAGGGGTACTGCCGGTCGTGCGCGGTGTGCGGAACGCAGGCGCGGCTGACGCCGTGGAACCCGTCGGCGCCGACGACGACGTCGCAGCGGAGCTCGTCCCGTCCCCCGTCGTCGCCGTCGAAGCGGATCACCGGATCGGTCGTGACGTCGTCGATCTGCACGCCCGACACCTCGAACCGCACGTCGCCGCCGTCGGCGAGCCGGGCCGTGATGAGGTCCTTGACGACCTCCTGCTGCCCGTAGACGACGATGCCGCGGCCGGTGAGGTCGGCGAAGTCGATGCGGTGCTCCTCGCCGTCGAAGCGCAGGGAGACGCCCTCGTGCGCCATGCCCTCGCGGTCGAGGCGCTCACCGAGGCCGACCTCGCGCAGCAGCTCGACGGTCGGGTGCTCCAGCACGCCGGCCCGCACCCGCTTCTCGACGTACTCGCGGCTGCGCGCCTCCAGCACGACCGAGTCGATCCCCCGGCGGGCGAGCAGGTGCGACAGGAGCAGCCCCGCCGGTCCCGCGCCCACGATGCCCACCTGTGTCCGCATGGGCGCCACGATGACGGAGCGGGCCGCCTCGGCTCGACGGGCCTTCCGCTGGGCGGAAGGATGGGGTCGTGGGTGACACGGTGACCGCGCGCGTGCTGGGCGTCCTCGACGCGTTCTCCGCCGCACACCCCGAGCTGACGCTGACCGAGATCGCGCGCCGGGCCGCCCTCCCGCTGTCGACGGCGCACCGGCTCGTCGGCGAGCTCGCCGGCTGGGGCGCGCTGGAGCGCGGCGACGACGGGCGCTACCGGATCGGGCTGCGGCTGTGGGAGGTCGGCGCGCTGGCCCCGCGGTCGGTGGGCCTGCGCGAGGCGGCGATGCCGTTCCTCACCGACCTGCACGAGGTCACCGGCGAGAACGTGCAGCTCGCGGTGCTCGACGGCGCCGAGGTCGTCTACGTCGACCGGATCTCCGGGCGGGGCGCCGTCAACGTCATCACGCGCGTCGGCGGGCGGCTGCCGCTGCACGCCACCGGGGTCGGCCTGGTGCTGCTCGCGCACGCCCCCGCCGCGCTGCAGGAGCAGGTGCTGGCCGCCCCGCTGCGCCGCTACACCGAGCGCACGATCTGCGCGCCGGCCGAGCTGCGCCGGGTGCTCGCCGACGTCCGGCGCACCGGGGTGGCGGTGAGCGACCGGCAGATCGAGCTCGTGGCGCTGTCGGTCGCCGCGCCGGTCCGCGGGCCGCGCGACGAGGTGGTGGCGGCCCTGTCGGTCGTGGTCCCGGCGGCCACGTCCGACGCGCGGGCCTACGTGCCGGTGGTGCGGGCGGCGGCCCGGGGTGTGTCGCGGTCGCTGGGGGCGTCCGGCTGACCGCACTTGCGTCCACGTGCTTCCAGCCGCAACGATCCCGACGATGGACGTCGTCGAGTTCCGGCCCACCCCCGACCAGTTCGCCTGGACCTTCGGCGGGGTCGCGCCGAGCCACCGCATCCGCCCGGGCACCGTGCTCAAGCTGTGGACGGAGGACGCGTTCTCCGGGCGCCTGCAGCGCACCACCGACATGCCGTCGCAGGTGCTGGACATGACGCAGGTCAACCCGCAGACCGGCCCGTTCTTCGTCGAGGGGGCCGAGCCGGGCGACACGCTCGCGATCCACATCGTCGACCTCACGCCGGCGCGCGACTGGGCCGCCTCCACGACGATCCCGTTCTTCGGCGCGCTCACCCACCCGTCGACGCTGCACGAGCCGCTGCCCGAGCGGACCTGGATCTACCAGCTCGACCGGGCCGCGGGCACCGTCCGGTTCGAGTCGGCCGCGCTCACCCTCGACCTGCCGCTGGAGCCGATGCTGGGCACCGTCGGGGTCGCGCCGCCCGGGCGCGAGGTGCGGTCGAGCCTCGTGCCCGACACCTTCGGCGGCAACATGGACACCCCGGAGATGAAGCCGGGCACCACCTGCTACCTGGGCGTCAACGTCGAGGGCGCGCTGTTCTCCGTCGGCGACGGGCACTACCGCCAGGGCGAGGGCGAGAGCTGCGGCACCGCCGTCGAGGGCGCCATGGACGTCACGCTCATCGTCGAGCTGATCAAGGGCGGCGCGCCCGCGTGGCCCCGCCTGGAGCACGACGACCACTACGCCGTGGTCGGCTCCGCCCGCCCCCTGGAGGACGCCTGGCGCGCCAGCCAGGTGGGGATGATCACCTGGCTCGGCGAGCTCTACGGGCTCGACCGCCTCGACGCCTACCAGCTCCTCACGCAGGTGGCGCTCTCCCCGCTGGCCAACGTGTGCGACACCAACTACAGCGCGCTCACCAAGATCGAGAAGCGCCTGCTCCCCGACGCCGCCGCACACGGCGGCATGCACGCCCACCTGCGCTCCCTAGCGATTGGACTGACCTGATGGATCTCCAGCTGGCCGGCAAGACCGCGCTCGTCACCGGCGGCACGAAGGGCATCGGGCGCGCCGTCGTCGAGGCGCTGCTCGCCGAGGGCGCGTCCGTGGCGTTCTGCGCCCGCACCGCGGCCGACGTCGAGAAGGCCGAGGCCGAGCTGGGGTCCGCGTCCGCCGGCACCGCCGTCGACGTGGCCGACGGCGTCGCGCTCGCCGCGTGGGTCGCCGCGAGCGCCGAGCGTTTCGGGCGCGTCGACGTCGCCGTGGCCAACGTCAGCGCGCTGGCGATCGGGCCGGGCGAGGACAACTGGAAGGCCGGCTTCGACGTCGACCTCATGCACACCGTGCGGCTCTGCGAGGCCGCGTTGCCGCACCTGCTGCAGACGCAGGGCTCGATCGTCGCCATCTCGTCGGTGTCCGGCCGCGAGATCGACTTCGCCAAGGACGCCTACGGCACGATGAAGGCCGCCGTCGTGCACTACGTCTCCGGGCTCGCCCTCGAGCACGCCGCCGCGGGCGTGCGCGCCAACTGCGTCTCCCCCGGCAACACCTACTTCCCGGGCGGGGTGTGGGAGGGCATCGAAGGCGGCAACCCCGACCTGTTCGCCACCGCGATGGGCATGAACCCCACCGGGCGGATGGCCCGCGCCGAGGAGATCGCGTACGCCGTGACGATGCTCGCGAGCCCGCGCGCCTCGTTCATCACGGGCACCAACCTCGTCGTGGACGGCGCCCTGACCCGCGGGGTGCAGCTCTAACCATGCGCGAGTTCCGCATCGACGTCCCGCAGGCCGACCTCGACGACCTGCGCGACCGCCTCGCCCGCACCCGCTGGCCCGAGCCCGCCACCGTCGAGGGGTGGCAGCAGGGCGTGCCGCTCGACTACGCCCGCGAGCTCGTCGAGCACTGGACCACCGTCTACGACTGGCGCCGCTGCGAGGCCGAGCTCAACGCCCTGCCGCAGTTCACCACCCCGCTCGACGGCGGCGGCGACGACTCCTGCCAGATCCACTTCCTGCACGTCCGCTCCCGCCACGAGGGCGCGTTCCCGCTGCTGCTCACGCACGGCTGGCCGGGCTCGGTGATCGAGTTCCTCGACGTGATCGAGGCCCTGACCGACCCGCCCGACCCGCGCGACGCCTTCCACCTCGTCATCCCGTCGCTGCCCGGCTACGGCTTCAGCGCGAAGCCGTCGACGTCGGGGTGGGGCGTCGAGCGGATCGCGACGGCGTGGGCGCAGCTCATGGACCGCCTCGGCTACGACCGCTACGGCGCCCAGGGCGGCGACTGGGGCGCCATGATCACCTCGGCGCTGGGCACCGGGATGCCGGAGAACGTCGCCGGCATCCACGTCACGCTCCCGCTCGCCCAGCGCCCGCCCGAGGGCTCCGTGCCGCCGCTGACCAAGGCCGAGGAGGCCGCGCTCACCGACCGGCGCTACTTCGAGACCCACCGCTCCGGCTACTCCGCGATCCAGGCCACGCGCCCGCAGACCCTGGGCTATGGCCTGGCCGACTCCCCCGTCGCCCAGTGCATGTGGGTCGTGGAGAAGTTCTGGGACTGGACCGACAGCGCCGGGCCCCCGGAGAACGTCGTCCCGCGCGACCGGATGCTCGACGACGTGATGCTCTACTGGCTGCCGGGCACCGGGACGTCGTCGGCGCGGCTGTACTGGGAGAGCTTCCGGCGCCGCCGGCTCGACCCCGTCGAGGTGCCCACCGGCATCACGCTGTTCCCCAAGGAGCTGTGGCGGCTGCCGCGCTCCTGGCTGGAGCGCCGCTACACCGACATCCGGCACTGGAGCCAGCCCGACGTCGGCGGCCACTTCCCCTCGATGGAGCAGCCCGAGATCTTCGTCGACGAGGTCCGCGCGTTCTTCCGGCTGGTGCGGTAGCTAGCGGAACGTCAGCACCGAGGCCGTGAAGCCGTGCAGGTGGTTACGCCCGCCGACCGGCCCGATCTCGCCCGCGGCGAAGAACCCGGCCACCCCGGCGTCGCCCAGGACGCGGCGCAGCAGGGCCGGGTCGTGGTCGGCGGACTCGAACATCGTCGTCCCGCGGCCGTTGCAGGAGAACAGCAGCGCGCCCGACACGGGCTCGGTGCCCAGCAGCTCCTCGAGATCCTCGCCGGCGCCGGCGGCGTCGCGGACCTGGAAGCGGACGGTCTGCCCCACCTCGACGAGCTCGCCGATCGCGACGGCGCCAGCCTCGGGGTCGACGCCGGTGACGCCGCGGATGAGGAAGTCGCCGCGGCCGTGGTCGTCGGCGTACTCGTCGATGGCGATGCCGACGTGCAGCCCGCGCCCGGCGAGCTCCTGCTCGGCGGGTGGCAGCGACGTCACGATCTCGGCGAGGCGCCGGTAGGCGGGCGAGCCGGCCAGCTCGTGCAGGACGTTGCGCTCGGCGCGCGTCACGACCATCGCGGGCCCGATCGGGCGGCAGCCCTGGCTGACGACCGTGCGCACGCCCGCGTCGCCGCCCAGCACCACGCCGACGCCGCCGCGCTCGTGCACCTCGCCGTCGAGGAACAGGCGGTTGGACCCGGGGCCGCCGGGGGCGCCCGCGAGCCCGCCGACCACCGGGAAGCCGGGGTTCACCGCGTTGGCGTGCTCGAGGAAGCCGCCGACGGGGAACGAGTACGGGTCGACGACGAGCGCGGCGACGCGGTCGTCGGAGCGCGGGACGGGCATCCCGGCGACCCGGATGCCGCCCTCGGCCTGCTCGGCGACCAGCCGGACGGCGCGGACCGCGGCGCCGGGCAGCACGGCCGCCCAGACCGCGACGGCCGGGCCGTGCTCGACACCGCGCCCGTCGCCGATCACACCCCCCGAGGTGCCGCCGACGCTGGTGCGGGCCCCGGCCAGCTCCATCGCGCGGCGCCCGGCGGCCTCGGCCGCATCGGCCCCGAGGCGCCCCGGCGCGACGAACACCCAGAGCAGGTCGGGCACGGCGCCCTCGAGCGGGGCCAGCGCCTGCGCGACCGCGACCTCCGCGGCTCCCGTCAGGTCGGGACCGACCGCGAGCCCGTCCCCGAAACGCCGCGATCCCGTCATCGGCCCATCGTCACACGGACCGGCCCCGCGCGACCGTCCCCGATCGACGAACGGACCCTTCTCGCCAGTGAATTGCAGCGGAGAACGAGTGGCTGAAACGTCAGGAATGGGGCGCCGGGCGCAGGCGTCCGGGCTGCGGCCACATTCGTGCCGACGCGATCCCGACCACGTCGGCGGGCCCCAGGACGCGCGAGTCGGTGGAGCCGAAGGGGTTGTCGCCGAGGACCCACCAGCCCCCTCCCTCGGGGCGCACCGCGCGCTTCACCGACAGCTGCTCCGGCCGTGCTGACCAGCGGACGAGCACCACGTCGCCCGGTGACGGCTCCCCGCCGAACCGGACCAGCAGGACGTCGCCGTCGCGGACCGTCGGGGACATCGACGGGCCCCGCACCGCGACCCGCCTCCACCACCGCACACCGATCTCCATCCCGTTCTCGGAACGACGCGGGAGTAGGGTGGCAGAAGCGAGAACGATCATCGAACGAGGAAGGACACAATGCGGATGCTGTCCCGTATTCTCCGCCCGCGGCTGGAGGCCACCGCGCACTGCGACCTCCCCTGCGGCGTGTACGACCCGGCCCAGGCACGCATCGAGGCCGAGTCGGTCAAGGCCATCCAGGAGAAGTACCAGGGCAACGAGGACCCGGCCTTCCGGGTGCGCGCGATCGACATCAAGGAGCAGCGCGCCGACCTCGTCAAGCACCACCTGTGGGTGCTGTGGACCGACTACTTCAAGCCGCCGCACTTCGAGAAGTACCCGGAGCTGCACGAGCTGTTCAACAAGGCCACGAAGAAGGCCGGCGGCGGTGCCGACGGCGCCAAGTCCTCGATGGACCCGGCCACCGGCCAGGAGCTGCTCGACCTGATCGCCCAGATCGACAAGATCTTCTGGGAGACCAAGGCCGCTGCCTGACCTCAGGCCCTCGACGGCGTCGGCCGGCGGACTCGTTCCGCCGGGCGGCGCCGTTCGTCGTCCCCGGGGTCGTCCCTACCCGTCGGCCGGCTTCCGCGGCGCCAGCAGCCGGTAGCTCTCGGTCAGCAGCTCCGTGAGCTCCTCCGGGTCCACCTCGGGATCGGGGTCGAGCACCAGCCGACGATCTGCGGCCCCCACGGTGCGTCGAAGAACCGCGGCCCGGACCAGCCCGGCCCCGCCTAGCCCCGGACGGCCCTCAGCAGCAGGTGCATCGCCGCGTCGGTGGAGCGTTCGCGCACGTCGGAGCGGTCGCCGGGCAGGCGGGGGTCGCGGGCGATCACCACGCCGTCGGCCGTGGTGACGCAGAAGCAGACGTAGCCGACGGGCTTCGCCTCCGTACCGCCGCCGGGGCCGGCCACCCCGGTGATGCCGATGCCGACGTCGGCGCCGAAGCGCTCGCGGGCGCCGTCAGCCAGGGCGCGGGCCACCTCGGGCGACACCGCGCCGTGCTCGGCGATCATCTCCGCCGGCACCCCGAGCAGCGCGGTCTTCGCCGCGTTCGAGTACGCGACCACGCCGCCGGCGACGTAGGCGCTCGACCCGGCGCGGTCGATCAGCCGCGAGGCGAGCATGCCGCCGGTGCACGACTCCCCCGTCGCGACGGTCCAGCCCTTGTCGAGCAGGCCGGTGGCGACGAGCGCGTCGGTGCTGGTGCCGTCGGCGCTGACCAGGTGCCGCTCGTGCGCGGCGATCAGGGCGTCCGCCAGTGCGTCGGCCGACGCCCCCGGACCGGGACGCAGGTCGACCTCCAGCTCGGAGCGACGCAGGCAGGTCGTGATCTCGATGCCCGACAGGTCGAGCCCGCCCGCCCCGATGTCGCGCAGGGTCGCCGCGATCTCCGACTCGGGCAGCCCGTAGTAGCGCAGCGAGCGCGACCGCGCGGGCGGCACCGACTCGAGCAGCGCGCGCACCGGCTCGGCGGCGAGCGCGGCGGGCCACATCCCCTGCAGCTCCCGCGGCGGGCCGGGGAGCACGACGACGACCGGCCCGTCCGGCACCGTGACGACGAGCCCGGGCGCGGTGCCGACGGGCGTCAGCGCCGTGGCGCCGCGCGGCACCATCGCCTGCTTGCGGTTGGCCTCCTCCAGCGCCGGGCCGTCGAAGCCGGTGCGCCGCGCCCAGGCCGCGAGGATGTCGGCGATGTGCGCGCGCATCGGCTCGTCGAGCTCCAGCGGCACCCCGGCGAACCCGGCGACGACCTCGGCCGTGAGGTCGTCGGCCGTCGGGCCCAGCCCGCCGCTGGTGACGACGAGCGCCGCACCGCGGACGAACTGCAGCGCGTCGGCCAGGTCTGCGGGCCGGTCGCCGACGACCAGCACGTGCGACACCTCGAACCCCAGCTCACCGAGGTGCTCGGCGACCCACGGACCGTTCTTGTCCGAGATCGCGCCGGTGAGCAGCTCGCTCCCGGTGACGACGACCGCGGCCCGCGGCTGGCTCACTGATCCACTCATGCCCGGGACGCTACCGCCGCGCACGCCGACTCGTCGCCCACGACGACGGGCCCGCGCCGCGGAGGTGGTTCAGCGTCCGGCGCCCCGGCTGCCGCTCACCCACTCCTCGTCGGTCATCCGCAGCGCGGCCACGCCCGCGGCGACCATGAACAGGCCCAGCCCGAGGCCCTGGACGATCCCGCTGACGGCACCCATCGGCAGCACCGTCGTCGCGACGATCGACAGCGGCACCAGCGCGGTCGGGATCCAGTGGAAGAACCCGGCGCGCCAGGCCGCCAGGCCCAGCACGGTCATGCCCAGGAAGGTCGCCAGCAGGATCGGCCCGGCGACGAGGAACGCGGCCAGCGGCAGGCCCTGCGCCCCGTCGGACACGACCACGGCCTGCTCGGCGGGCAGGTTCTGGCGGATCGCGAGGTCGTAGAAGTCGGTGACGAGCAGGCCGGGCAGTGCCAGCGCGCCGGGCAGTGCCAGGCCCAGCCCGACGTTCCCTGCCACCCGGCTCCGCCGCCTGGTCATGATCCCCAGCGCCAGCAGCACCGGCACGATGCCGAGGTAGCCGTACTGCAGCAGCAGCGCGGCGACCTGGCTGCGGACCGGGTCGGCGGCCAGCGAGTCGAGGTAGGCGAGCGTGCCCTCGGAGGTCTCCCAGTTCGTCGCCGCGAACCCGGCGACGGTGACCAGGCCCGCGACGACGCCGGTGACGCCCAGCGCGCGGCGGCGGAAGGTGGTGGCGGGCGCGACGGGCACCTCGCGGGGCAGGGTGGCAGGGACGGTGGTGGCGGCGGCGGTGCTGGTCATCGGGTGCTCCAGGGGGTGTGGGCCGGTCGGTCTGACGGGAACGAGCCTGCTCCCGCCGCGCCTGCGGCGGACCGGTGTTCCCTGGCGCTTCGGCTGTGGTGCCAGCACCCCCGCCGCGGTGGTGGCGCGCGCCCTACGCTCCTCGCGTGCAGACCCGAGTCGTCCTCGCCGAGGACAACGCCCTCCTGCGCGCCGGCCTGGTCCGGCTCGTCGACGCCGCCGAGGACCTCACCCTCGTCGGTGCCGCCGCCGACCTCCCCGCGCTCACCGACCTCGTCGACCGCGAGGCGCCCGACGTCGTCGTCACCGACATCCGGATGCCGCCGACGCACACCGACGAGGGCATCGCGCTGGCCACCCGGCTGCGCGACGAGCGCCCCGAGATGGGGGTGCTCGTCCTGAGCCAGTACGCCGAGGCGCCCTACGCGATGGCGCTGCTCGCGGGCGGCACCGCGCGGCGCGGCTACCTGCTCAAGGAGCGCGTGGCCGACGGCGACGAGCTCGCGGAGGCGATCCGGCGCGTGGCCGCGGGCGGCTCGGTGATCGACCCGACCGTGATCGAGGGACTCGTGGCGGCCAACCGCGCCGCGCCCTCTGACCTCGACCGGCTCACCCCGCGCGAGCTCCAGGTGCTCGGCGAGATGGCGCAGGGCAAGAGCAACGCCGCCGTCGCCGCCGCGCTGGTGCTGTCGGAGCGGGCCATCGAGAAGCACACGAACTCGATCTTCTCCAAGCTCGGGCTCTCGGAGGAGCGCGACCTCAACCGCCGCGTCAGCGCCGTCCTGATGTACCTGCAGGAGGACTGAGCGCGATGGGGCCCGTCCGGGTGCTCGTCGTCGACGACCAGCGGCCGTTCCGGCTCGTCGCCGCCGCCGTGCTCGCACGCACGCCCGGGTTCCTGCTGGTCGGCGAGGCCGGCACGGGCGAGGAGGCGCTGGTGCTCGCGGCGTCGCTGCACCCCGACCTCGTCCTGCTCGACGTCCGACTGCCCGGCATCAGCGGGGTGGAGGCGGCCGCGCTGCTCGTCGAACGGGCGCCGCGGACCGTCGTCGTCCTGTGCTCCAGCTACGCCCGCGCCGACCTCCCGTTCCCCGTCGACAGCCCGGGCGTGGCCGCCTACCTGCACAAGGAGGAGCTGCGCCCGGCCGCGCTGCGCGCCGTGTGGGAGGACGCGGTCAGCCCGCCCTGAGCGCCGGCGCCGGTGGCGTGCGCGCCGCCCGCAGCCCGGGGCGCGCGGCGGCCAGCAGCGCGCCCAGCAGCGCCACCGGCCCGATCGCGACGAGCAGGGCGACGGGGAGCGCGACGTCGCCCGCCACGCCCGTCGACAGCGCCACCTCCGCCCACAGCACCCGCCCCACGGCCAGCCCGAGCGGCACCCCCACCAGCAGCGCGGGCAGGACGGTGGCCGCGGCCAGCACCGCGACCGTGGAGCGCAGCTGCGCCGGGGTGCCGCCGAGCGCGGCCAGGACGGCGAGGTCGCCGGTGTGGCGGCGGGTGGCCGACAGCACCGCCTGCGCCGTACCGGCCCCGCCGACGAGCGCGAGGACGAGTGCGAGCAGCTCGGGCAGGGCGACGAGGTCGGCGAGGGCGGCCACCGACGGCGGCACCTCCCGCTCGAACACCTCCAGCCGCGCCGACAGCTCGGCGTAGAGCTCCTCCGCCGCTCCCGGCACGGCCAGCACGTGCCCGGCGACGAGCGGCTCGGCGAGCCCGAGAGCGGCGAGCTGCTCCGGGACCAGCTGCGCGACCTCCCCGAGCGTGCCGGTGTTCTCCGAGCGCACCACCACCAGACCGGTGACGGCGAGCGGCACCGCGGTGCGGTCCGGGGCTCGCGCGGTGACGGTGTCGCCGACCGCGATCCCCAGGCGCGCGGCGAACCGCGGCCCGAGCGCCACCTCCCCCGGGGCCTGCGCCGGGCGGCCCTGCGCGGTCTCCACGGGCAGCGACCCGACGCGGCGCTCCCGCGCCGAGGCCTCCACCCGCTCCCCCGCGATCTCGACGTCGGCCCCGGTGGACACCTCCAGCGCGGCCACGCGCGGGTCGGCGGCGAGCGCGGCGAGGTCGTCGGGCCGGGCGTCGACGACCGTGAGGTCGGCGGCCTGCCCGTACCGCGCCGGGGTCTCGACGAGCCGGGCCGCGCCCGCCCCGAACACGGCCGCGGCCACCACCCCGGTGACGGCGGCGGCCGCGCCGAGCGTCGCCAGGAGCTCGCGCGGCCCCCGGCGCAGCGCCAGCCCCGTCCCGACGACGACCGCGGGAGCCCGGCCGCCCCAGCGCGGCGCGCGCCGCACGACCCGGCGCGCCCCCGGCGTGCGCAGCCCCGCCACGACCGCGGCCAACGCCGTGAGCAGCAGGAACACCGCGGCGAGCAGCACCGCCCCGCCCGCTGCCAGTGCCCACGGCGGCCGGAAGCCGGGGTCGGGCTCGTAGGCCGCCTGGCTGCCCAGTGGCGGCAGCACCCCCGCCGCGAACGCCAGCGCACCGCCCACCAGCCCCGCGACGGCCGCCGCCGGCGCCGCCGCGAGCACCCGGGCCCCGGCCCGCCCCGCGGCGGTGAGCCCGAGCGCCGACTCGACGCGCTGCGCCGCATGCCCGGCGCCGTGGTGGCGCAGCAGCGCCTGCCCGACGACGAGCAGCCCGCCGACCGCCAGCACCAGCGCGAACACGGAGAGCCCGCCGGTGAGGACGCGCTCGGCCGTGCGGACGGCCGGGTCGACGTCGGCGCGCGGCCGCTGCACGGTCGGGAAGAAGTACTGCGCCACCATCGACGGCGGTTGCGCGGCGGCGACCGCCGCGTAGGCCCCGGCGAACGCGTCCGCGCTGCCGTCGCGCAGGTCGACGAACACCGGGCTCGACACGGCGTCGGCCGCGTACCGCTCGGCGAACTCCGGCCCGGCCAGCGCGTTCGCCAGCGCGCCGCCCCACCCGGGCATCCGCGCGATCCCGACGACCCGCACGGTCGCGACCGCCCCGTCCGGCGTCCCGAAGCCGACGTCGAACTGCGCCACCTCCTCGAGCGTGAGCATCCGCAGCGTCAGCTCGTCGCCGACGGCGTACCCGCCCATCCCCGCCAGCGGCTCGCCGATCAGCAGCTCGTCGACGGCGTCGGGCGCGGGAGCGCGGCCCTCCAGCACCACCGGCTCGACGAGGTCGCCGGGCGGGTCGGCGCCCGCCCCCAGCGACACGTACCGCACGGCCGGGCCGTCGATCTGGGCGATGAAGCCCGACGTCACCCACGCCCGCTCGACGCCGGGCAGCCCCGGCACGGCCGCGGTGAGCGCGGGCTGGTCGGCCGGGACGAGCACCCGCGCGTCGTCCAGGTGCACGGCCTCGACCAGCCGCGGGTAGGCGGTGGCCGTGCGCACCGCGAGCGCCGCCGCGCCGAGCACGACCCCGCCCGCGAGGCCGAGCACCAGGCCCAGCGCGAGCAGCGAGCGCCACCGCGTGCGCAGCTCGGCGCGCGCGACGGCCCGGAGCGCACTCACCTCCGCTCCACGGGCACCGTGGCCGTGACCGTCGTGCCGACGCCGGGCGTGGACGTCCAGCGCACGGAGCCGCCGACCGCACCGAGCCGGTCGGCCATGTTCTGCAGGCCGGCGCCGGTGGGGGCGCCGGTGAACCCGGGACCGGTGTCCCCGACCTCGACGACGAGGTGGCCGTCGCGGCGGTCGACCTCGATCTCCACCTCGGAGCCGGGGGCGTGCTTGGCCGCGTTCTGCAGGGCCTCCAGGCAGCAGAAGTAGACGGCGGCCTCGACCGGCTCGGGATGGCGGCCGACGTCGCCCGCGCGCACGTGCACGGCCAGCGGGCTGCGCGCGGCGGCGGCGCGCAGCGCGTCGGGCAGGCCGGCGTCGCGCAGCAGCGGCGGGTAGATGCCGTGGGCGAGGTCGCGCAGGGCGGAGATCGACTCCCGGACGCCGCGGTCGAGCTCGTCGAGCAGCTCGACGTCAGCGGCGTTCCCGGCACTCTCCGCGGTGTCGCGCACCAGCCGCAGCCCCACCGCGATGGCGACGAGGTGCTGCTGGGCGCCGTCGTGCAGGTCGCGCTCGATGCGGCGGCGCTCGGCGTCGGCCGTGCTGACCAGGCGGGCGCGGGAGGCCTGCAGCTCAGCGTTGGCACGGCGGAGGTCCGCGAGGGTGTCGGTGAGCGCCTCGTCCAGCGCGCGGTTGCGCAGCACGATCGCGAGCCGTCGGGCGACCTCGCCGAGCGCGCGCTCGTCGGCGCCGGTGAGGGCGTCGGCGTCCCCGGCACGCTCGACGACCAGCAGCGCGAGCACCCGCCCGCCGTGCACGGCCGGGGCGAACCGCAGCTGGACGTCGGGCCCGCGGCCCTCCAGCAGGCGGGGCAGCCACAGCCGCAGCCACCCCGGCCCGCCGACGCCCGCGCGGGCCAGCAGCGCGAGCTCGGCCTTGTCGAGCGGGGGCGGCCCGGGCCCGTCACCGGCCGGGACGGCGAGCGTGCGGTGCAGCGCGTCGTCGACGCCCGGGGCCGGTGACCAGATCTCGACACGGGCGAGCCGGTGCTCGCGGCGCAGCGACTCGGCGAGGCGGCGCAGGAGGTCCTCGTCCCCGCCCTCCCCGTCACCGGCCGTCTCGCCGGAGTCGGTCGCGGGGTCGGCGACGGCGGCGAGCAGCTCGTCGGGCGACCGGCGGGTGCCGTGCAGCGCGGCGCGGGCGGCGTGCGCGGCCCGCCGGGCGAGCGGGCGGGCCAGCGCGGCGGCGACCGCGGTGCCCACCACCAGCGGTGTGGCCAGACCCCGCTCCGCCCCGACCGGCAGGCGCCCGAGCACCAGCAGCGCGGTGACCAGACCCAGCGCCGCCGCCAGTCCGACCGCCGCGACGACGGCCCCACCGGCCAGCACGGCCGCGCTCGCGCGCCGCAGCGCCGGCACCTCCCCCGCGACCAGCCCGGCGAGCACCGCCCCGCCCGCGCACCACGCGGCCGCCGGCAGCGCCGGCCCGCCACCCAGCAGCGACCCCGCGAGCGCCACGAGCAGCACCCCGGCCGCGACCAGCACGCCCGCCGCCACCAGCGACCAACGCGCGCGGACCCCCGGCCTCACGGCGCCGCCCCGGCCGGGACCCGCCCGTCGTCGACGACCCGGCCGTCGCGCATGCGGACCACCCGCTGCGCCGCCGCGGCCACCTCCGGCGCGTGGGTGACCAGCAGGATCGTCTGCCCGGCCGCGTGCAGGCGGGCGAACAGGTCGAGCACCTCGGCCTGGCCGTCGGAGTCGAGCGCACCCGTCGGCTCGTCGGCGAGCAGGACCGTCGGGCGGTTGGCCAGCGCGCGGGCGATCGCGACGCGCTGGCGCTGCCCGCCGGACAGGGCGCCGGGCAGCTCGCCGGAGCGGTCGAGCAGGCCGAGGGTGTCGAGGAGGTCGCGCGCGCGCTCGGTCGCCCGCGCGGGCCGCTCCCCCGCGACGAGCGCGGCCAGGGCCACGTTCTCCAGCGCCGACATGTGCTCGACGAGGTGGAAGAACTGGAACACCAGCCCGACGTGGCGGCGGCGCAGGCGGGCGAGCGCGGCGGCGCCCAGGTCGTCGATGCGGGTGCCGGCGAGCTCGACGACCCCCTCGTCCGCGCGGTCGAGCCCGGCGAGCAGGTGCAGCAGCGTCGACTTCCCGCACCCCGAGGGCCCCATCAGCGCGACGAACTCGCCGCTGTCCACCGTCAGGTCCACCCCGCGCAGCGCGCGCACGGCGACGTCCCCGCCGGAGCCGGACCCGTAGGTCCGGCGCAGGCCGCGCACCACGAGCGCGGGCGTCCGATCGTCCACCCGGGCAGCCTAGGAACGGCGGCAAGCGCCGCACGGGGGTGCTACCACCACCATCGGCGCACGAGGGGTCAGCGCAGCGGGGCCTCGTCCAGGTACCGCTCCGACTCCAGCTTGTGCATCCGCTCGTCGTGCGAGATCTGGCGCAGCAGGTCGGCGACGGAGCCGTGCGCGCCGTACCGCGCGGCGAAAGCGGAGCGGTGCGGCACCGCCTCGAGCTCGGGGTGCTCGGCGACGAACTCGGCGTAGGTGTGCTCGGCGTGGTCCTCGAAGTCGGCGTTGAGCCGGTACGCCCAGCGCGGCGCGAGGACGTGCAGCAGCCACGACAGGTGGTAGTAGCTCGCGGCCATCACCCACGGCAGCAGCCGGAACCGGAACCACGAGCGGTCCCCGCCGCGGGCGGCCACGAGCTCGCTGAGGATCAGCAGGTGCCACTGCTCGTTGTCCTGCTGCTCCCGGTTCTCCTCGATCCGCGCGGCGATCCGGTGAGCGAGCCCGGCGTCGCGGTGGCGGCGGCCCAGCGCGCGGTACGCCGCGTTCTCCCAGATCTGGTACGGGATCCGCGCCACGACCTCCAGGACCATGAACTTCTCCAGCGTCCCCCGCCTGCCGTAGAGCAGGTCCATCGTGACGAACAGCAGCCGCGCGACGGGTCCGTACGGGCGACGCGGGGTGGCGAGCGTGGCACGGTGCTCGTGCAGCAGGGCGCGGCGGCCCAGGCGCGGCGTGCACGCGGCCGTGAGCGGGGCGAGGACGACCGTCGGGGCGGTGTCGGGCGCGCCGGGGAACGGGCGGACGCGAGGGGCCGTGTGGTGGCGGGCGAGGGTCGGGGCGCTCATCGGTACTCCTGCGGGCGGGCCGCCGGGGCCCGGCGGCGTCTGGCGCCCAGCCTGGAGCCGCGGGGGCGCCGCACCGACCCTGCTGCCCGGCCGACCGCACGGCGCCCACCCCCACCGCGGCGGTGCGGCCAGCACCCCCGCCGTCCGGCGGAGCGGAGACGGCCGGCGCCGGAGCGTCCTGGAGTCGGAGCCGTCCTGGAGTCGGAGCCGTCCTACAGTCCCAGCACGTCCGGCGCCGTCGCGATCGCGCGCAGCCGGTCGGCCGGCGCGGGGACGAGCCTGCGGGTGCCCTGGTCGAGCAGCCCCACCACGCAGGTGATCTCCGCGGCGACGACGCCGTCGTCGCGGCGGATGGTCTGGTCGATCGTGAAGGCGCGCCCCTCCCCGAACTCCAGCCGCGAGTCGATCTCGACCTCGTCGCCCTGGCGCAGCTCGCGCAGGAACCGCACACGCGTCTCCAGCAGCACGATGCCGAGCCCGACCTCGACCATCCGGCCGAACGAGCAGCCGGCGGCGGCGAGGTGCGAGCTGCGGGCGTGCTCGCCGAACTGGTGGTAGACGGCGTGGTTGACGTGCCCGTTCATGTCGAGCTCGTAGCTGCGCACGCCGACGCGGACCGAGAAGGAGGCCATGCGGGCATGATCTCCGGCCATGACGCAGATGCAGGACCCGGCCCGGGTGCGGATCCGCC
Organism: Pseudonocardia oceani; assembly: GCF_019263585.2. Lineage (GTDB taxonomy): Bacteria > Actinomycetota > Actinomycetes > Mycobacteriales > Pseudonocardiaceae > Pseudonocardia > Pseudonocardia oceani. The sequence goes on along the minus strand of NZ_JADQDF010000001.1, from coordinate 4,093,831 downwards.
GCCGGGTGGAGTGGGCGCAGACGGACGCGGCGGGGCACCACCACTGGACGGCGGTGCTGCACTGGGCCGAGCAGGCGGAGACCGTGCTGCACGAGCGCCTGGGCATCGCCGACGTCACGTTCGGCCGCGAGCCGCGGGTCAACGCCACCGTGGACTTCACCGAGCGGCTGTACTTCCGCGAGGACGTCGACGTCGACTTCGCGGTGGAGCACGTCGGCACGACGTCGGCCCGCTACGCCTTCACGGTGAGCCGCAACGGCGTGACGGCCGCGCGCGGGACGCTGGCGACCGTGCTGGTCGATCCGGGGTCCGGCCGGCCCTCGCCGTGGCCCGACGCGCTGCGCACCGCCCTCACCGAGGGCGGGGAGCAGCAGCCGGGCTGATCCGCCGGTAGCGCGGGGCCGTCAGTAGCGCGGGGCCGTCAGTAGCGCGGCAGGTCGCGCGCGGCTGCCTGGGCGGGCGGGGCCGAGCGGAAGGCCCGGCGCGCCGGGGCCGCCGTGAACCCCATCGCGGCGACGACGGCGGCCACGCTGTCGTAGCTGCCGGTCGGCAGGGCCCACAGGTCCGTGCGGGTGGCGGCGTCGGCGCCGTACTCCTCCGCGTGGACAATCAGCTGCCACTTCGCGGCCGGGAAGGCCATCCCGCCGAGCACGTGCCGGACCCTCTGGACGTCCGCCGGTGTTCCCCTGCGCATCGCGTACTCCCCCGAAGCCGAAACAGTTGCTCCGGTGTACCCACTGCTGGGCTGCGGCAAACGGGCGAGAACTCGTCCGTTCGCGGTGACGGGGGGTGATGTTGTGTCCGCCCATGGCCGGTCGTAGGGTTGAGCGGCGGTTCGAGTACACAGTCCGCGCCTCAAGTCCACGATCACTCGAGGAGCCTGTGCGCAATGAGTGGCGATCTTCCCCTCGACGGCGGGGTGTCCGGTGACCCCGGCGACGTCGGCGAGGTCATCCGGTTCGACGTCGTCGGTCACGGCGGGGGTGCGACCGTCGTCCACGTGGTCGGCGAGATCGACACGCTGACGGCGCCGCTGCTGCGGGCCCAGCTCGACGAGCAGATCGCGGCGGTCCCGCTGGTCGTGCTCGACCTCACCGACGTCACGTTCCTCGGATCGGCCGGCCTCGCGGTCCTGGTCGCGGCGAAGGACGACGCCGACCGCCGCGGGCACCGCCTGCGCCTGGTCTGCGGCTCCCGCATCGTGACGCGCGCCCTGCAGGCCACGGGCCTGCTCACCCTCTTCGACACCGCCGACGGCGTGCCGGAGGCCCTCGACGTCAGCGCCTGAGGCGCCCGTCGCCCCGCCGGGGGCAGGGAGGCGTGAGGGTGCCTGGTGGCCCCCGCGGTCTTCAACACCGACGTGGCCGGGCATCCCGGCCAGGCGGGTTCGATTCCCGTCCGCCTCCGCCACCCGGCCCGTGTCACGCTGCGCTGCGCGGCGGTGCCCCGTTCGGTCGTGGACCGCACCCGGCGGGTCGGTGGCACATAACCCCTGTTCAGTGGGATCGTGAGCCGATGGACCCCGACGACCTGACGGCGATGGGCGCCGCGGAGATCGCGGCGCGCGTGCACGACGGCTGGACCAGCGCCGTCGACGTCGCACGGGCCCACCTCGCCCGCATCGAGGCCCGCGACGCCGTCGTGGGCGCGTTCCAGGTCGTCGATGCCCGCCGCGTGCTCGCCGAGGCGGAGGGCGTCGACAGCCGGGCCGACCGCTTCGCGCTGCCGCTGGCCGGCGTCCCGGTGGCGGTGAAGGACTGCGTCGACGTCGCCGGCTACCCGACGCGCCACGGCAGCACCGCCACCTCCGACGCCCCCGCCCGCCGCGACGACGAGCTGGTCAAGCGCCTGCGCGGGGCCGGTGCGGTCGTCGTCGGCAAGACGCGGATGCCCGAGCTCGCGATCTGGGGCTTCACGCAGTCACGCCTGGGCGACACCCGCAACCCCCTCGACGAGGCGCTCGACCCGGGCGGGTCCAGCGGGGGCAGCGCCGCCGCGGTCGCCGCCGGGATGGCCACGCTCGCGCTGGGCACCGACGGCGGCGGCTCGATCCGGATCCCGGCCGCCTACTGCGGGCTGGTGGGCGTCAAGCCCGGTTCCGGGGTCGTCCCGCTGCCGGGCAAGGCGCAGGAGCACTGGTACGGCATGTCGGCCGCCGGTCCGCTGGCCCGCACCGCCGCCGACGCCGCGCTCATGCTCGGCGTGCTGCGCGGCGATCCCGTCGTGCTGGGCGAGCGGGGGCCGTCGCGGATCGCGCTGTCGCTGCGCGTGCCGTCGCCGATCGGGCGGCTGCACCCCGACCACCGCTCGGCCGCCGTCGGCGCGGCCGCGCGGCTGCGCGCCGGTCCGGGCGGAGCCGTCGTCACCCTGGCCGACCCGCCCTACCCCACCGGCCTGGCGCTGCAGTGGATGCGCCGCTGGCACGCCGGCGTCGCGCAGGACCTGGCCGCGCTCGGGCTCGACCCCTCCGACGTGGAGCGGCGCACCGCCGCCGTGGCCCGCCGGGGCCGCCGCGCCCGTCCCGGCCCGCACGCGGCCCGCGCCTGGCGCGACCGCATGGTCGCCTGGCTCGACGACGGCGGCTACGACCTGATGATGGGCCCCGCCGTCGCCGGCCCGGCGCCCGCCGCCGGGTCGCTGCACCGCCGCGGCTACACCCGCACCCTGCTCGCCCAGACCCGTCAGGTGCCGTTCACCCAGGCCTGGAACCTCGCCGGGCTGCCCGCGATGGTGGCGCCGGTCGTGATCGCGGGCCGGGCCGTCGGCGTCCAGCTCGTGGGCCGGCCGGGGTCGGAGGCGGCCCTGCTCACGGCCGCGGCCCGGCTGGAGCACCGCCCGGTGCCGGTGGGGGCGGCGGCGAGCCCGCGCAGCTACGCCTGACGCCGGTCACGCCTGAGCCCCTTTGCTCTGCACACCCATACGCACCGGCCCGACCCGCCCGGTGCGTATGGGTGTGCAGAGCAAAGTCAGTGCGGGTCGGGCTCCACGAACGGCGCCAGCAGCCCCGGCACCGCGTCGACGGCCAGAGCCAGCACCTCGTCCTGGTCGGCCCACGCGATCGTCTGGCCGCCCTCCCCGGCCGCGACCGCCGCCGTCACCGACAGCACGAGCGCGGGCAGCGCCGACACCGGCACCCACCGCACCAGCAGCACCCGCAGCGCCGCCCGCGGGTGCCGGCGCAGGGGCACCGCGGCCGGGGAGCCCGGCCGGCACCGCGGGCAGCAGCAGGTCCGAGTCGCGCTTCTCCTGCCCGTCCGCGCCCGCCACCCCGACCCCCGCCGCCACGATCCGCGCCCGCGCTCCCCCGCCCAGGCGCAGCAGCAGCGGCTCGTCGAGCCGCACCCCGCGGATCCGCGCCTCCTCGATCGTCACCGAGCGCTGCGTGAGCAGGCCGTAGGTCACGCGCAGGGTCCGGTCGTGCCGCGGACCAGCCGGAACCCGCCGTAGAGGACCACGTAGAGCACCGTCGACAGCACGGTGTTGAGCAGCACCAGCCCGGCGAGCACCGCCAGCACGACCAGCGGCACCCCGACGCCCCGGACCCGCTCGACGGCGGACCGCACCGGTCCCGAGCGCCACAGCTGCCCGTAGTCGATCGCCTCGCCGAACTGCGCGAGCGCCGCACCCACCACGCCGATCGCGACGAGCCCCAGCAGGGACAGCGGCGCCAGCCGCACCCACGACGCCGCGAAGGCGGCCATCGGAGCGGCGGGCGCGTCGGCCCCTGGCCCGGCACCGGCGTCGGCCGTCCGGGCGGAGCCGCGTGCCAGCAGCACCGACCGGAGCCGCTCGGCCTCGGCCGTCGACACCGACTGCAGCTTCAGGTCGTCGTCGGACTCCCCGCCCTGGCGCCCCGTCCCGATCGCCACGACGGCGAGCCCGGCGAGGCGGTGCACGACGTCGACGGTGAGGTCGACCGACCGGAGCCGGTCACGCGGCACCGACCGCTCCTGGCGCACGAGCAGCCCGCTGCGCAGCTCGACGTGGGTGCTGGTGACGCGGTAGGTCGTGGTCGCCCAGGTCCAGCCGCTGAGCGCGAGGATCCCGACCACGACCACCGCGCCGATCGCCGGCTCGACCCAGCCGAGGCGGCCCCAGCCGCGCAACGTCACGGCGACGGCCCCGGCCAGCAGCAGCCCGCCGGCCGGGCGCACGGCCTCGACCCAGATCGAGCGGCGGTCGAGCCGGCTCCACGCGGTCACCGGCGGCGCGTCGGTCACGGTCACGTCGCGTCCCCGGGGGTGGCCTCCGTGGCCGCGGTGAGCCGCTCGACGAGCTCGGCGGTCACCGTCGAGAGCCGGAGCCACTGCTGCAGCGGGCCGCGCTGGGTGTCGACGGTCTGCACCCGCGACAGCGGCGCCACCCGCCGGTCCTCGACGATCGTGCCCGTGCGGACGTAGACGGCCACATCGGTGACCTCCCAGCGGTGCCGCGCGTAGCGCACGCGCGGCGAGACGGCGACGTCGACGAGCGCCACCACCGCGACCGCGACCGCCGGCGCCACCAGCCACCACGGCCGCCAGAACACCAGCACCACCCCGACGGCGACGAGCACGACCGCCCAGAACAGCCCGTCCTGCAGGCGCCACCACGTGACCGCGCGGGGGTCGACCTGGTGGGCGGGCGCGCGCAGCCGCAGGCGCGGGGCGGCGGACGGTGCGGAGCTCATGGCACCACCGTGCCCGTGCCCCGGCGCGGTGTCGTCATCCTTTCGTCTGCTCCCGTCACCTCCCGGGTCGCAGTTCAGCGGTCGAGTCAGCCGCCGGGGGGCGGGTCCCACGTGCCGTCGACGACGAAGCGCTCCAGCGCCGCGGTCCACGGCGCCAGGTCCATGCCCTGCGCGGCGACCCACGCGTCGTCGTCGTAGCTGTGGCGGTAGCGCTCGCCGCCGTCGCAGATCAGGGAGACGACGCTGCCGCGGCGGCCCTCGCGCAGCATCCGCGCCACGAGCCGGCAGACACCCCACAGGTTGGTGCCCGTCGACCCGCCCGCCCAGGTGCCGGTGCGCCCGCGCAGGAACCGCGCGGCGGCGATGCTCGCGGCGTCGGGCACGCGGATCATGGCGTCGACGACGCCCGGCACGAAGCTGGGCTCCATCCGCGGCCGGCCGATGCCCTCGATCCTCGACGGCATCCCCGTCGCGTAGTCGGGGGTCCCGCTCGCCCAGCCCGGCGCGAACGACGAGTTCTCCGGGTCGACGACGGCCAGGCGCGTGTCGTGGCGGCGGTAGCGCAGGTAGCGCCCGATCGTCGCCGACGTGCCGCCGGTGCCCGCCCCGACCACGATCCACTCCGGCACCGGGTGCGGCTCCTGCGCCATCTGCTGGAAGATCGACTCGGCGATGTTGTTGTTGCCGCGCCAGTCGGTGGCGCGCTCGGCGTGGGTGAACTGGTCGAGGTAGTGGCCGTCGCAGCCGTCGGCCAGGCCCTGCGCCACCTCGTACACCTCGGGCCCGTGCTCGACGAAGTGGCAGCGCGCGCCGTACCGCTCGATCAGCGCGACCTTCTCCGGGCTCGTGCTCCGCGGCATCACGGCGACGAACGGCACCCCGATCAGCCGCGCGAAGTACGCCTCCGACACCGCCGTCGACCCCGAGCTGGCCTCCACCACCGTCGTGCCCTCGACGATGTGCCCGTTGACCAGGGCGTAGAGGAACAGCGAGCGCGCCAACCGGTGCTTGAGACTGCCCGTCGGGTGCACCGACTCGTCCTTGAGGTAGACGCTCACCCCCCAGTCCCGCGGCAGCGGGAACACGTGCAGGTGGGTGTCGGCGGAGCGGTTGGCGTCGGCCTCGACCAGCCGGATCGCCTCGTGCACCCAGGCCCGGGTGCGGGCGGACGAGCGGTCGTACGAAGCCTCCACACCCGCACGCTAGCCCGCTCCACCCCACCCGCCCGCGCGGCCCGCTCTACCGCACCACCCGCACCCGCCCGGTCCCAGCCCGCACCCTCCCGATCACCGCGGCCGGGGCCCCCAGCGCCACCACCGCCTCCGCCGCCCGCTCCGGCGACGCGCCGAACAGCAGGCCGCCGGAGGTCTGGGCGTCGGCCAGCACCAGGACGTCGAGCTCGTCGGCCCCGTCCGCGTCCACCTGCGGCGCCACCCACTCCCGGTTGCGCCGCGACCCGCCGGGCACGGTGCCTGCGGCGGCGAGCTCGCGGACCCCGTCGAGGAACGGCACGGCGCCGACGTCGACCTCCGCGTCCACCCCGGACGCCGCCGCCATCTTCGCCAGGTGGCCGAGCAGTCCGAAGCCGGTGACGTCGGTGCAGCCGGTGGCGCCCGCGTCGACCGCCGCGCGGGCGGCCGGGCCGTTGGAGGCCGTCATCGACGCGACGGCCGCCCCGGCAAGCGCGGCGGACGCGGTGCCGGCCTTGATCGCCGTCGTCGCGATCCCGATGCCGAGTGCCTTGGTGAGGACGAGGACGTCGCCGTCGCGCAGCCCGCGGTTGGTGAGGATCCGGTCCGGGTGCACCTCCCCGACGACGGCGAGGCCGTACTTGGGCTCCGGGTCGTCGACGCTGTGCCCGCCGACCACGGCGAACCCGCTCTCCTCGCCGATCTCCGCGCCCCCGGCCAGCACCTCGGCCAGCAGCGACATCGGCAGGTCGTCGCGCGGCCACGCCACGATGTTCAGCGCGAACAGCGGCCGCCCGCCCATCGCCCAGACGTCCGACACCGCGTTCTGCGCCGCGATCCGGCCCCACGTGCGGGCGTCGTCGACGACGGGGGTGAAGAAGTCGGTGGTGGCGACGAGCGCGCGGTCGGCGTCCAGACGCCAGACGGCGGCGTCGTCGCCGGTCTCGGTGCCGACGAGCAGGTCGGGCGAGGTGGGCGGGGTCAGGGTGGCGAGCAGCTCCGCGACGTGTGCGGGCCCGAGCTTGCACCCGCATCCCGCGCCGTGGCTGAACTCGGTGAGCCGACGTGAGGACATGCCTGCACCCTACGAGCGGCGCTCGTAGGGTGGCGCCCGTGACCGACGCCCGCCGCCTCGTCCCGCGGACCGACACCGTCCTGGCGGAGCCCGCGGTCGCCGACGCGGCCCGGCGGCTCGGGCGCGCGGTGGTCAAGGGCGCGGTCGTCGCCGCCCAGGACCGCGCCCGCCGCGGCGAGATCGGGCCCGCCGACGTCCCCGGCGCCGCGCTGGCCGCCCTGCCCTCGGCCGCCGCGTCGCTGACGCCCGTCGTCAACGCCACCGGCGTCCTGCTGCACACGAACCTGGGCCGGGCGCCGCTCTCGGCCGCCGCCCGCGAGGCGCTCGACCTCGCCGCGGGCGCCTGCGACGTCGAGCTCGACCTCGCCACCGGCGGCCGGGGCGCCCGCGGGGCCGCCACCGTCGACGCCCTGCTCGCCGCCGTCCCCGGCGCCGCGGCCGCGCACGTGCTCAACAACGGCGCCGCGGCGATCGCGATGGTGGCCGCCGCGCTGGCCGGGGACGGGCGGGAGATCGTCATCGCCCGCGGGGAGCTGGTCGAGATCGGCGCCGGGTTCCGCATCCCCGACCTGCTGACGTCCACGGGTGCGCGCCTGCACGAGGTCGGCACCACCAACCGCGTGAGCCCGGCCGACTACGCCGACGCGGTCGGCCCCGACACCGCGTTCGTGCTCAAGGTGCACCCGTCCAACTTCGTCGTCACCGGGTTCACGCGTTCCTGCGAGATCGACGAGCTGACGGGGCTGGGCGTGCCGGTCGTCGCCGACATCGGGTCGGGCCTGCTCGCCCCGCACCCCCTGCTCCCCGACGAGCCCGACGCCGCCACGACGCTCGCCCGCGGCGCCGCGCTGGTCACCGCCTCGGGCGACAAGCTGCTCGGCGGCCCGCAGGCCGGGCTGCTGCTCGGCGGGCCGGGAGCGGGCGCCGAGCTCGTCGCGCGGATCCGGCGGCACCCGCTGGCGCGCGCGGTGCGCGTCGACAAGCTCACCCTCGCCGCGCTCGAGGCCACGCTGCGCGGCCCGGTGCCGCCGGTGCGGGTCGCGCTCGACGCCGACGCGGCCTCGCTGCGCGCGCGCGCCGAGGCGCTGGCGGCACGGCTGCCCGGCGTCGACGCGGTGGTCGTCGACAGCGTGTCGACCGTCGGCGGCGGCGGGGCGCCCGGCGTCACGCTGCCCAGCGCGGCGCTGTCGCTGCCCGAGCCCTACGCGGCGGCCCTGCGCGCCGGGCGTCCGGCCGTGCTGGGGCGACTGGAGCACGGGCGCTGCCTGCTCGACCTGCGCGCGGTCCCCCCGGAGTCCGACGACGCCGTGGCCGAGGCGGTGGCGGGCGCGCCGTGCAGGTGATCGCCACCGCCGGGCACGTCGACCACGGCAAGTCGACGCTGGTCCGCGCGCTCACCGGGATGGAGCCGGACCGCTTCGCCGAGGAGAAGCGCCGCGGCATGACGATCGACCTGGGCTTCGCCTGGACCGACCTCGGCGCGGCCGGCGCCGTCGCCTTCGTCGACGTGCCGGGCCACGAGCGGTTCGTCACGACCATGCTCGCCGGGGTCGGACCGGTCCCGGCGGTGCTGCTCGTCGTTGCCGCCGACGAGGGCTGGATGCCGCAGTCGGCCGAGCACCTCGACGCGCTCGTCGCCCTCGGCGTCCGCGACGGGCTGCTGGTGATCACCCGCAGCGACCTCATGGAGCCCGACCTCGCCCTCGACGACGCCCGCACGCACCTGGCGGGCACGCCGCTGGCCGGGATCCCCGACGTCGCCGTCTCCGCCCGCACCGGCGCCGGGACCGACGCGCTGCGCGCCGCGCTCGGGTCGCTCGTCGCCCGCCTGCCCGCCGCCGACGACGCCGCGGACGTCCGGCTCTGGGTCGATCGCGCCTTCACCGTGCGCGGGGCCGGGACCGTCGTCACCGGGACGCTGCCCGGCGGGCGGCTGCGCGTCGGCGACGAGCTCGAGCTCGCCGGCGGAGGGGGCGCGCGCCGCGTCACCGTGCGCGGGCTGCAGAGCCTGGGTGCGCCCGTCGACGAGGCGCGCGGGGTGAGCCGGGTGGCGGTGAACCTGCGCGGGGTGCCGCGCGAGGCCGTCACCCGCGGCGGCGCGCTGCTCACCGGCGGCGCGTGGCTGCCCGTGACCACCGTCGACGTCCGCCTGCACCCGACCCACGACACGGCCGACGACAGGTCGGACGGCGGTTCCGACGGCGGGCTGCCGCGCGAGCTCGTCCTGCACATCGGCTCGGCCGCGGTGGCCGCCCGCGTCCGCCCGCTCGGGGCCGACACCGTGCGGCTGCGGCTGCGGCACCCGCTGCCGCTGCGCGTGGGCGACCGCGCGGTGCTGCGCGACCCCGGCCGCCGTCGCGTGCGCGCCGGCATCACCGTCCTCGATGTCCGCCCGCCCGAGCTGCGCCGCCGCGGGGCCGCCGCCGCGCGGGCCGCCGAGCTGGCCACGATGGACGCCGAGCCCGACCCGGCCGCCGAGCTGCGCCGGCGCGGGGTCGTGCGCCGCGCGGAGCTGGCCGCGATGGGGGTGCCGGTCGCCGGCCTCGGCCCCGCCCCCGGCGGCTGGCTGGTCGACCCGGAGCACGCCGCCGCGGCCGCCCGCGCGCTCGCCGAGGCCGTCGACGCCCACGACCGCGCCGACCCGCTCGACCCCGGCCTGCCCACCGAGGCGGCCCGGCGCGCGGCCGGGCTGCCCGACGCCCGGCTGCTCGACGCCGTGCTCGCCGCCGCACCCGGACTCGCGCACCGCGACGGGCGCGTCGCCCGGGCCCGTACCGGGGCCCTCGCGCCCGCGCTCGTCACCGCGCTGGACCGGCTGCGCGCCGACCTCGCCGACGCCCCGTTCGCCGCGCCCGACGCCGGCCGCCTCGTCGAGCTCGGCCTCGGCCCGCGGGAGCTCGCGGCGCTCGTGCGGGCGGGCGAGGTGCTGCGCGTCGCCGACGGCGTGGTGCTCCTCGCAGGGGCCGACGACCGCGCCGTGGAGGCCCTCGCCGACCTCCCCGGGGAGTTCACGGCGAGCCAGGCGCGGCAGGCGCTGGGCACCAGCCGGAGGGTCGTGGTACCGCTGCTGGAGCTGCTGGCCCGGACCGGACGCACCGTCCGGGGGGATGACGGTGCCCACCGACTGCGCGCCCCCGGTGGCATCGCGCCCCCCGGAGCCCTACCGTGAGCGGCGATGTCCGAGACGCGTGAGACCCCGACCCCCGACCCCGCCCCGATCCGTCGCGGCGGGGACGCGGACGACCAGATCACCCTGACGACCCGTGCCGCGGGGAGCGGGCAGGTCGTCATCGAGGTCGGCGGTGAGGTCGACATGCTGACGTCGCCGCAGCTGCGTGCAGCCGTCCTGGAGCAGTTCGAACCGGACGCCGGCACCGAACTGGTCGTCCTCGCCCTCGACGGCGTCACGTTCCTGGGCACGAGCGGCCTCGCCGCGCTCATCGAGGTGCGCGAGTCGGCCCACGCCGCGGGCGTCGAACTGCGTCTGGCCTGCACCGCACGGCGCGTCCTGCGGCCGCTGACGATCGCCGGCCTGGTGCCGCTGTTCGACATCCACGAGAACCTGGACGACGCGCTCGCCGCCACCTGAGACGCCCCTCCGGGGGGCGTGATCTGCGTCACACAGGGGACGCTTCGCCGCGTCCCGCGTTTGGTCGGCGGCGGTCCCGGGAATCAGTGCTCCGATCGCCCGGTCCGCCCGGGCACGGACGTATGTGAGGTGACTCCCGCGATGAGCGACGTTTCCCGGCTCCCCGGTCCGATGGACCACGCCTGGCAGTGGCAGCGCCTCGGCTCGTGCCGTGGCATGGACAGCGCCACGTTCTTCCACCCGGACGGAGAGCGGAACCCGTCGCGCGCGCGCCGCACCGCGCAGGCCAAGGCGGTCTGCCACCGGTGCCCCGTCATCGACATGTGCCGGGAGTTCGCCCTGCAGACCCGCGAGCCCTTCGGCGTCTGGGGCGGTCTCGCCGAGGCCGAGCGCCGCGTCATCCTGGAGCAGCGCGGCATCCCGCTCGCCAGCTGACGCCGTGACGGCCCCCGCGCGAGCGGGAGCCCCGAGAACGAGGACGGCCCACCCGCGGGGGGTGGGCCGTCCTCTCTCGTCCTGCTGTGCTGCTGGGCCGTCCTGCGGCGGTCAGCTGTTCTGGTAGCCGATGTTCTGGGCCTGCCACATCCAGCGGGCCTTCTCGAGCTCGCCGACCATCCCGATGAACAGGTCCTGTGTCACCGGGTCGGTCTTGTCGGTCTCCTCGATGCGCGGGCGCAGCCGGCCGACGACGCCGTCGAGGGCCTCGAACACCTGCGCGATCACGTCGCGGTCGTTCACCCAGCCGGCCTGCGGGGCGGCCACGCCGCTCGTGGCGGCGACGGTGGCGGCGCGCCCGTCCGGCGAGACGCCGACGGCGGCCGCGCGCTCGGCCACGGTGTCGGAGAACTGCCGGGCGGTGTCGACGAGCTCGTCGAGGTGCAGGTGGACGTCGTGGAACTGGCGGCCGACCAGGTTCCAGTGCGCCTGCTTCGCGATCAGGGAGAGGTCGACCATGTCGACCAGCGTCGCCTGCAGGGCCGCCCCGGTGATGTCGCGAGCGGTGTCGTCGAGCGTGCTGGGGATCGGGTGCGTCGGGGACGCGGTCATCGCGATTTCCTCCGTGGTGTCGGTGCGGATCATCGATCCGTACAACACTCCTCCGGGCCCGGACATTCCGCCGGCGCGCGCCCCGGCGCCGCCGTGACCAGGACCTCAGTCGGCGTCGACGACCGTGAGCTCGTGGCAGCGGTAGCGCAGCAGCGGGATCCCGTAGACCTGCGCGACGCGCTGCACGGCCCGATCGACGGCGGCCCGCTCGGCGCCCGCACGGCCCGGCTCGACGGCCGGCCCGAGCAGGTAGAGCCCCGGCTCGGGGTCGAACCCGACCAGCTCGCTGATCGCGGCCACGAGGTCGGCCTCCGCGGTCGGCGGCATCGGGGTGCGCAGGCCGAGGCGGTGCACCCCGAGGTCGGGCAGCCCCAGCTCCGCGGCCCTGGTGCGCAGGGCGTCGCGGTCGTCGTCCTCGTCGTCCTCGAGGTCGCCGTCGTCGTGGTCGTCGAGCAGCACGGCGTCGCCCACCCCGAGGACGCCCAGGGGCGCGAAGGCGGCGGCGGGTGCGTCGTCGCAGGCCACGAGCAGGTCGGCCGGGCCGCCGCCCTCCAGCAGGCGCACGAGGTCGGAGCCGGGGCGCAGCAGCTCGACGGTGCACACGGACACGGCCACGAACCGCCGCTCCGTGACCGGCCGCACCGTCCGCTCCGCGACGGACGGGCTCTGCGGCAGGGGGAACCCGCCGACCGGAACCGCCACCATCCTCTTGCCCTCCCGCCGCGGCCCCCGGCGCTCGCCGCTGGGCCTTTCGGGGACGAGTGAACCGTGTCGCACCGCGGTGCGTGCACCGTGCACGGGCGCATACGCCCAGCGGCCCCGCGCGATCTCCGAGCGGCCGGTTCATCACGCCGTAACACCCGAACCGGTGACGATGCGTGATCGTTCCGTCCGGCGCCGTGTCGATCACCAGCGCGCCCGGCCGACGACCGGTCAGTCGGCCATCCGCACGGCGAGCAGCGCGACGTCGTCGGTGAGCCGGCTGGGGGCGCACGCCTCGAGCACCCGCTCCACCAGCGCCTCCGCGCCCAGGCCGGCCGGCTGCTCACGCACCGTGCGCTCCAGCAGGTCGGTGCGCTCGTCGGCGTCCTCGCCCGCCATGTCGGTGAGCCCGTCGGTGTAGAGCAGCAGGACCGATCCGGGCGGGCACCGCAGCTCGGCCTCGGAGCGCACGCGGCCCGACGAGCGGCCGAACGTCGGCACCGCCCCGATCATCGGCGAGCGCTGCTCGTCGAGGCGGCGCAGGCTGCCGTCGGGGCCGAGCAGCAGCGGGGCCGGGTGCCCGGCGTTGGCGTAGCGGACCGTGCGCGCGCCGTCGCCGCCCGCCGGCTCGATGCGGGCGTAGAACGCGGTGGCCATCGCGGCCATCTCCAGGCCCTGCACGAGCTGGTCGCAGCGGTCGAGCACCGAGCCGGGCCCGCGGCCCTCCCAGGCGTAGGAGCGCACGACACCGCGCAGCTGGCCCATCGCCGCGGCGGCCGCGAGGTCGTGGCCGACGACGTCGCCCACCGCGATGCCGACGGCGCCGTCGGGCAGCGGCAGCAGGTCGTACCAGTCGCCGCCGATCTGGTTGCCGTCGGCGCCGACGAGGTAGCGGGCCGCCACCTGCAGCCCGTCGACGTCGGGCACCACCGGCAGCAGGCTGCGCTGCAGCGTGGCCGCGGCGGCGTGCTCGACCTCGTAGAGCCGCGCGTTGTCGACCGTCAGCCCGGCCCGGCCGGCGAGGTCGACGGCCAGGTGCAGGTCGCGGGAGCCGTAGCGGCGGCCGTAGGGCAGTTGCGTGAGCAGCGTCAGCGTGCCGAGCACGCGCCCGCGCGCCCGCACCGGCACGACCATCGCCGAGCGCAGCCGCAGCTCGTCGTAGACCGCGGCCGGCGCCGGGTCGCCGGGGTGCCGCTCGGCGCCCGTGTCGGGCAGCTCGGAGATCAGCTGCGGCGGCTCCCCCGCCAGCACGCGGCCCGTGGAGCTGCCCCCACCGGGGCGGTAGTCGCGCAGCACGGCCATGCGGCGCAGGCGTTCCTCGTCGCCGCGGTCGCGGGCCGCCACCGCCACCCGGGTCGGCGCGCCGCCGGGCCGGTCGATGAGGTCGACCGCGCAGAGGTCGGCGAGCTGCGGCACGACGATCCGGGCCAGGCGGGCGCACGCGTCGGTGACGTCGAGGGCCTCGGTCATCTGCGTCGTGGCCTCGGCCAGCAGGCGCAGCTGGCTGCGGCTGGCCTCCGCGTCGGCCAGCGCCGCGCTGCGCTCCTGCTCGACGATCACGCGCTCGGTGACGTCGTTCTGCACGCCCACGAAGTTGACCAGCTCGCCCGAGCCGTCGAAGACCGGGGAGATGGACACCTGGTTCCAGTAGGCGGTGCCGTCCTTGCGGTAGTTGAGCAGCACCGAGGTGATCGGCTCGCGGCGCCGCAGGGCGTCGGCGATCTGCGCGACGCTCGACCGGTCGGTGTTGGGCCCCTGCAGCAGCCGGCAGTTGCGGCCCACGACGTCGTCGTGGGTGTAGCCGGTGAGCCGGGTGAACGAGGGGTTGACCCAGATGAGCGGGTCGTCGGGCTGGCGCGGGTCGGTGATCGTGAACGACATCTCGGTGGCGACGACGGCGCGGTCGCGCAGCACCTCGAGGTGCCGGCGGTCGCCGTGCTCGGTGCCCGAGAGCTGGAGGAACACCACGAGCGCCCGCGACTCCAGCGACGCGGCCTCCGGCGCGACCGGCGCGGTGCCCGCCAGCCCGAAGCCGGTGACCCACAGCAACCGGCCCTCGCTGGCCTCGCGCTGTTCGGCGGTCGCCGTGGAGCCCCGCCGGGCGGCGTCGTGGACGGCCACCGGCTCCCCCGCCACGGGCACGCCCGACGCCACGAGCGAGAGCGGCGACTGCGTCTCGCTCATCCGTCGGCCGCCCAGGTCGGTGAGGCCGGCGGCGTCGCCCCAGTCGTCGACGTCGACGGGGAGACGCACGCGGTCACCCGTGAGCTCGATGGCGGCGGCGTTGGCGTACACCACTTCCCGGCTCTTCAGGTCGATCATGAGGACGGCCGCGGGAGCCCCGTGCAGGACCTGCGGCAGCTCCGTGGCCGCGACGGCGGTCACGCCCACCGCGCCGGCAATCTCGGTCACAGCGGTCATCGTAGAAGAGGTCTCCGACGCGCGCCCGCGACGACCACGGCGGTAGGGTGACCGCCGAGCGCGGTTGAGCCCCCAGCCGCCGAACGGCGCCGGACCGGGTCCGGCGCGACCGTCCGCAGGCCTACGCGCCGCGGACCGGACCGACCCCGTGCGTGGAGGCGCCAGTGTTCGACACGATCCCGTCGGAGACGGGTGACGGAGATGCCGCGCAGGCGATCGGCACCGTCCTGACCCGCCCCCGACCGGACGCGGCGGTGCTCACCGTGACCGGCGAGATCGACACCGTGACGGCCCCGCACCTGCGTCAGGCGCTCGACGGCCTCTTCGAGCAGGAGGCGGCCACGCTGGTGGCCGATCTCACCGGCATCACCTTCCTGGCCTCCAGTGGCCTCGCCGTGCTCATCCAGGCCGCGCACCGCGCCGAGGGGACGCAGCGCAGGCTCCGGCTGGTCGCGACGGGCCGCCAGGTGCGCCGTCCGCTGGAGATCACGGGCACCGACCAGCTCTTCGACATCCACGACGACCGGGCGTCCGCGGGCGTTCCCGTGGACGATCGCGCCGACCTCGATTGATCTCCCGCCGCCCGGGGTAGCAAGATGACCCCCCACGACGACGAACGAACCGGAAGGAGACCCGGCAGCGTGCCCGACCTGGACTCCCCCCATCCCGCCGAGACGCTCGACGGGGTGTCCACCGTGGAGGTCAGGACCTCGGCCAGCGCGGCGCTCATCCCGACGATCCGCGCCGTCGCCAGCGACCTCGCGGCGCGCGCCGACTTCGACCTCGACGCCATCTCGGACCTGCGCATGGCCGTCGACGAGGCGTGCGCCACGCTCGTCGACGTCGCCGCCCCGCGGTCGGTCCTGCACTGCACGTTCCACGTGCGCCACGACGGCATCGAGGTCCGCGCGGAGGTGGAGGTCGGCGACCCGACCTCGGCCGTGTCGACCGACACCTTCGGCTGGCGGGTGCTCCAGACCCTCGCCGACGAGGTCGACGTCCTCGCCTCCCCGGCCGTCGACGGGGGGCGTCCGACCGTGGGCATCCGCTTGGACAAGCTCGCCGGCGACGCACCCCGGTGACCAGGAGCGACTCCGAGTACGGCCATCTGGTCCCCCTGCTCGAGCGGTACGCCTCGCTCGAGCAGGACGACCCTGCGCGGGAGCACCTGCGCGACGAGCTCGTCACCGGCTTCCTCCCCGTGGCCCAGCACATCGCCCGGCGCTTCGCGCACCGCGGCGAGCCCCTCGACGACCTCGTGCAGGTCGCCACCGTGGGGCTGATCAACGCGGTCGACCGCTACTCCCCCGACCGCGGCTCCGACTTCTTCTCCTTCGCCGTCCCCACGATCAGCGGTGAGGTGCGCCGGCACTTCCGCGACCTCGGCTGGTCGATGCGCGTGCCGCGGCGCCTCAAGGACCTGCACGTGTCGATCAACGGCGCGGTGTCGGCCCTCGCGCAGGAGATCGGGCGCGCGCCCCGGCCCAGCGAGATCGCCCAGCACCTGGGCATCTCCGTCGCCGACGTCCTGGAGGGTCTGGAGGCCTCGGAGGTCTACCGCAGCTCCTCGCTCGACGAGATGCTCTCCTCCGACGCCGGCAGCGCCACCGTCGGCGAGCTCGTGGGCGAGGCCGACGCCGAGCTGGCCCGCGTCGACTTCATGCAGGCCCTGCGCCCGGTGATGAGCGAGCTGCCCGAGCGCGAGCGCACCATCGTGCTGCTGCGCTTCTTCGGCAACCGCACGCAGACCCAGATCGCCGAGGAGGTCGGGATCTCGCAGATGCACGTGTCGCGCCTGCTGTCCCAGACCCTCGACCGCCTCCGCAGCCGGCTCGACCCCGAGACGCGCGTCGGCTGACCGGACCCGACCTCCGATCGGCCCCCCGGCGGCGGCCGGTGCGGCGGTGATCGGCGAGGATGGCGGCATGCAACCCGAGCACGTGCTGGTGGTGGGTGCGGGCCTGGGCGGCCTGCGTACGGCGGAGCAGCTGCGCGCCGCGGGCCACCAGGGGCGGATCAGCCTCGTCGGCGCGGAGACCCACGCCCCCTACGACCGCCCGCCGCTGTCCAAGCAGGTGCTCACGGGCGACTGGGAGCCCGCGAAGGCCGTGCTGCGCGACCTCGACGCGCTCGACGAGCTCGGCGTGCGCGTGCACCTCGGCACCGCCGCAGTCGCGCTGCGCCACGGCGAGCGCGGCTCGATCGAGCTGGAGCTCTCCGACGGGTCGTCGCTGCACGGCGACGCCGTCGTCGTCGCCACCGGGGTGACGGCCCGCCGGCTCCCCGGCCAGCCCGACTCCGCACACGTCCTGCGCACGCTCGACGACTCCCTCGCCCTGCGCGAGGTGCTGGGCACGGTGTCGTCGCTGCTCGTCGTCGGCGGCGGCTTCATCGGCGCCGAGGTGGCCAGCGCCGCCGTGGGCCGCGGGATCGCCGTCACCGTGCTGGAGGCCGCGTCCGTGCCCGCCGAGCGCGCGCTGGGGCCCGTGCTGGGCGCCCTGGCCGCACGGCTGATGACCGAGGCCGGCGTCGACCTGCGCACCGGAACCTCGCTCACCGGCTTCGTCGACGGCGGCGTCGTGCTCGCCGACGGCAGCGAGGTCACCGCCGACGCCGTGCTCGTCGGCGTCGGCAGCGCACCGCAGGTGGCGTGGCTGCCCGCCACCGGGCCCGGAGGGCAGGCCCTCGACCTCACCCACGGGGTGTCGTGCGGGCCGACCGGCCGCGTGCACGGCCTGCCCGGTGTGTGGGCCGTCGGCGACGTCGCCGCGTGGGACGGGCGCCGCACGGAGCACTGGACGAGCGCGGGCGACCAGGCCGCCGCGGTGGCGCACGACATCCTCGGCGTCGACCCGCCCGCGGCGACCGTGCCCTACTTCTGGTCCGACCAGTTCGGGCTCAAGATCCAGCTCGTCGGGCACCCCGACGGCGCCGACGAGGTGCTGCCGCTGCTGGGCGCGGGCCTCGACGGCGGAGCGATCCGCGGCACGGTGGCCGGCTACCTCTCGGGCGACCGGCTCGTGGCCGTCGCCGGGTTCGGCGCGGCCCGCCACCTGGCGCGCTACCGCGCGCTGGTCGCCGACGGGGCCGACCGGCGGGCGGCCCTGGAGCTGGCCGCCGCGCAGTCGGCGCCGCGCGCCTGATCAGGGGCTGCCTAGCGGAACAGGTTCCGCAGGATCGCGAACCCGATGAGGGCGCCCACGGCGATCAGCCCGTACTTGATCCTGGGGTCGGCCAGCTTGGCCTGCGCGCTCTGCTTGCCCGAGTCGACGAGGCGCTTGGGGCTCGCCTTCTCGCCGAGGGCGTCGAGGCTGTCGGCGAGCGCGTCCCTGGCCCTCTCGATCTCGCGCTGGATGGTGTCCGGGTCCCGGGCCACGACGCCTCCCTCAGAAATCGGCCGGTGCTGAGTACGGCCGTGCAGGTCGCCACCGTAGATCACACGGCCCGCGGGCGTCGTGCCAGGATCGCGCCCATGACCACTCGCCTCGCCCCCGGTGACGCCGCGCCGGAGTTCACCCTGCCCGACGCCGACGGCAAGCCGGTCTCCCTGGCCGACTACCGCGGGCGCCGCGTCGTCGTCTACTTCTACCCGGCCGCCGCCACCCCCGGCTGCACGAAGCAGGCCTGCGACTTCCGCGACAGCCTCGCCGACCTCGGCGACGCCGGTCTCGACGTCGTCGGCATCTCCCCCGACAAACCCGCGAAGCTCGCGAAGTTCCGCGACAAGGAGGGCCTGACGTTCCCCCTGCTCGCCGACGAGGACCGCTCCGTCCTCGCGGCGTGGGGGGCGTTCGGGGAGAAGACGATGTACGGCAAGACCGTCACGGGCGTCATCCGCTCGACGTTCGTGGTGGACGAGGAGGGGAGGATCGCGGTGGCGCAGTACAACGTCCGCGCCACCGGCCACGTCGCGAAGCTGCGGCGGGACCTCGACGTCTGAATCCGCGCTTCCCGCGCGCGGGACGGCGAGTCCGTCAAGGCCCCCCGGCGAGTTTGCCGAGCAGGTCCGCGCGGGCACGAGGTCGGCGCAGGGTGACCCACCTCGCCCTTCCCGCGCGCCGAACCGGCTCCCGCGCGCCCCCGGCGGCCCGCGGGAGCTGGGAACGCGCGCGGCAGACGGGAACGCGCGCGGGAGGCGCGCCGCGCGTGTTCCGCAACATCGCCGCGCACAGCAGGCGCCTGGAGCTCGACACGAGCCACTTCGGCGGCGGCCAGGCGTGGGCCCGGGGTCGCCGCTTCCCCGGCCGGAACTCCCGGCCGCTCGAGGAACTCCTGGTGGTCGGCGCCACCTCCGGGTCGGGGAGCAGCCTCCGGCGGCGGCTGATCAGGGACGGGATCGAGCCCGACCACTGCGAGGAGTGCGGCCTGCGGGAGTGGCGCGGCCGTGCGCTGCCCCTCGCGCTCGACCACGTCAACGGCGACCACACCGACAACCGGCTGGAGAACCTCCGTATCCTGTGCCCGAACTGCCACGCCATCACCGACACCTGGTGCCGGCGCAAGGTCCAGCCGACGTACTCCAACTGGCAGAGAGCCGGCGCTTAGAACGCCGTCAGTGCGGGTTCGAATCCCGCCGTCGGCACCGCTACGCGGGCTGCTGGGCGTCCACGACCACCGGCCGCCGCGCCGCCAGCACCGCCCCACCGAGCCCCAGCAGGCCGCACACGACCGAGACGGTCAGGAGCACCGGGTGGGGCCGGCCGCCGGTCACCGCGTCGCCCAGCACCACCACGGCCACCGTGCCGGGCAGGATGCCGAGCACCGTGCCACCCACGTACGGGGCGAAGCGGACGCCCGAGAGCCCGGCGGCGTAGTTCAGCGCCGCGAAGGGGACCATCGGGATCAGGCGCAGCGACATCACCGCGAGCAGGCCGCTGCGGTCGAGCCGGGCGCGGACCCAGGTGACCGGACCGCGGTGGGCGTGGCGGGCCACGAACGACCCGCCGACGGCGCGGACCAGCCAGAACGCGGCCATCGCGGCCAGCGTCGTGCCGGCCACGGCGAGCAGGACGCCGAGCACCGAGCCGAACAGCACCCCGGCGGCGACGGTGAACACCGTGCGCGGCACCGGCGTCACCGTGACCGCGCCCGACAGCAGCACGAACAGCATCGGCGCCCACGCCCCCGACGCCTCGACGGCCGCCCGCACGTCGGGCAGCCCGGCGGAGCGGACGACGAGCACCACGGCCACCGCGGCGGCGAGCGCCACGAGGCCCAGGAGCGCTCGCCGGAGGGTCACGGCGTCGACGGTACCGACGTCGGGGGCCCCCGCGTCGCGGTGGGGGACGCCCGTCACCCGGCGGCCACCCGCCCGTCACCGGCGCTAGCGTGACGGCCGTGACCGAACCCCGTGAGCTCGACCTCGACCCCGACGGCCTCGCCGTCCGCCGGGAGGTCCTCGGCCCCGACCACGTCGACGCCGCCCTGTCGCGCGCCGACGCCACCACGGCCGACTTCCAGGAGATGATCACGAAGTACGCGTGGGGGCACATCTGGACGCGCCCGGGGATCGACCGGCGCATGCGCAGCGCCGTCACGCTCACCGCGCTCGTCGCCCACGGCCACCTCGCGGAGCTGGAGCTGCACCTGCGCGCGGCCCTGCGCAACGGCCTCACCCGCGAGGAGATCGTCGAGGTGCTGCTGCAGACCGCGATCTACTGCGGGGTGCCGGCGGCCAACTCGGCGTTCGCGGTGGCGCGCCGGGTGCTGGCCGAGGAGCAGACCTAACCGAGAGCCTGCAGGTGCGGCACGAGCGCGGCCAGCGCCAGCGCCCGGTGCGACGCCGCGTCCTTCTCCTGCGGGTCGAGCTCGGCCGACGTCCGCTGCTCGCCGTCGGGCACGAACACCGGGTCGTAGCCGAAGCCGTTGGTGCCGCGGGGGGCCCGGACGATCGTGCCCTTCCACTCCCCGTGCACCACGGTCTCCTCCCCGCCCGGGACGACGAGCGCGGCGGCGCACACGAACGCCGCCCCGCGCCGCTCGTCGGGGACGTCGCCGAGCTGCGCCAGCAGGAGCGCGGTGTTGGCGGCGTCGTCGCCGTGCCGCCCGCTCCAGCGCGCCGACAGCACGCCGGGCATGCCGTTGAGGGCGTCGACGGCCAGGCCGGAGTCGTCGGCCACCGACACCAGGCCGGTGGCCACCGCGGCGTCGCGGGCCTTGGCCAGGGCGTTCTCGGCGAACGTCGCGCCGGTCTCGGGGGCGTCGGGGAACTCCGGGACGTCGGCCAGCCCGACGACCTCGAACCCGGACAGCATCCGCCGCAGCTCCACGAGCTTCCCGGCGTTCCGCGTGGCCAGCAGGATCCGGGTGCTCACGACGGCAGCCCCCCCGGGTACGGCGCGGCGAGGGCCTCGGCCTGCGCCGCGCAGAGCTGCGCGATCCCGGCGAGCGCGGAGTCGAGCATGGCGTCGAGGGTGGCGCGGCTGAACGTGGCGCCCTCGCCGGTGCCCTGGACCTCGATCAGCGTGCCCCGGTCGGTCGCGACGACGTTCGTGTCGACCTCGGCGCGCGAGTCCTCCTCGTAGGGCAGGTCCAGGCGCACGCGCCCGTCCACGACCCCGACGCTGACGGCCGCGACCTGGCAGGACAGCGGCTGCGGGTCGGCGAGGCGGTGGCGCGCGCCGAGCCAGGTGACGGCGTCGGCGAGCGCGACGTAGGCGCCGGTGATCGCCGCGGTGCGGGTGCCGCCGTCGGCCTGCAGCACGTCGCAGTCGAGCGCGATCGTGTTCTCCCCCAGCGCCTTGAGGTCGATGCAGGCGCGCAGCGAGCGGCCGATCAGGCGGCTGATCTCGTGCGTGCGGCCGCCGACGCGGCCCTTGACGGACTCGCGGTCGCTGCGGGTGTGCGTGGCCGAGGGCAGCATCGCGTACTCGGCGGTGAGCCAGCCCAGCCCCGATCCGGCCCGCCAGCGCGGTACGCCCTCCGTGACGCTCGCCGCGCACAGCACCTTCGTGCCGCCGAACTCGACGAGCACGGAGCCCGCGGGGTGCGCCTGGAAGCCGCGGGTCAGCTTCACGGGGCGCAGCTCGTCGTCGGTCCTGCCATCCAGTCGCTTCACGCAGGACACCCTATGCGGCGCCCCCGGCGCTCCTACACCTCGTAGGACCCGTCGGCCGCGACGACGGCGACCTCGCCGTCGAACACCGCCCGCGCCTCGTCGGCGAGCTCGCCGGCGTCGAACCACGGAGGGCAGTGGGTGAGCAGCAGCCGCCCGACCCCGGCCGCGGCGGCGTGCTCCCCCGCCTGCCGGCCCGACAGGTGCACGCCGGGCGGGGGGGCGTCCCAGCTCGGCGTGACGTGCGGCCAGGTGGCCTCGCAGAGCAGGACGTCGGCGCCGCGGGCCAGGTCGACCAGCGCCTCGGCGGGGCCGGTGTCGCCGCTGTAGACCAGGCTGCGCCCCCCGTGCTCGACGCGCAGCGCGTAGGCCTCGCAGGGGTGGTCGACGGGCGCGGTGCGCAGCACGGCGTCGCCGACGGTCGCCGAGGCGGCGTGCGGGCGGAAGTCGAAGGCGTCGGAGAGGTCGGTCTCCGCGCGCTCGGCCGCGTCGGGGGCGTAGGCGGCGGCGAAGCGATCGGGCGCCTCGACCGGGGCGAGCACCGGGAGCCGCTCGGCGCCCTCGGGCGGGAACGGGTGGTAACGACGGTGCACGACCAGCGCGGTGAAGTCGGCGCAGTGGTCGGGGTGCAGGTGGGAGAAGGCGACGGCGTCGAGCCGCCACGGGTCGACATGGCGTTGCAGCGCGCCGAACGTGCCGTTGCCCAGGTCCAGGACGAGCCGGACGTCGCCGGCCTCGACGAGGTAGCCCGACGCGGGCGAGGCCGGCCCGGGGCCGCTGCCCGAGCAGCCGAGCACGACCAGTCTCATGCCGGGCACGCTAGCCCGCGCGGGTCCGCCGCAGCCACCAGAGCCCGACCAGCGGCAGCACGAGCGGGATGAAGCCGTAGCCCCGTCCGAAGTCCGACCACACGGTGTCGTCCGGGAAGTCCCCCGCGTCGAACACCGACAGCAGCCCGACGACCAGCACGCCGGCCAGCTCGAACCCGACGGCGCCCCAGGCCAGGCGCCGTGCGCCGGGGCCGCGCCGGGCGAGCCCGATCGTCGCCAGGATGTAGACGACGCCCGCGAGCGCGGAGAGCAGGTAGGGCAGCGGGGCCTCGGAGAACCGCGTGGCGATCTGCACTCCGGCGCGGGCGGTGGCCGACAGCGCGAAGATCCCGTAGACGGTGATGAGCAGGCGCCCGAAGCCGCTCGACGTGCGCCCGGGACGGATCTGGTCAGGCACCGGCGTCCCACAGCCCCTGCAGCCGGACGACGGCCACGGCCGTGCCGACCGCCCCCGCCGCGATGACCGCCCCGCCCCAGCGCGTCGGCTCGGCCGTGGCGAACTGCGTGGCGATCGGCAGCACGCACACCGAGACGACGAGGTAGATCAGGAACGTCGACGTCTCGGGCAGCGTGACGCCGGAGAACACCCGGACCGCGGCGATCGCGGCCTGCACGGCGAGCAGCCCGACGACGCCGGCGACGGCCAGGCGCGTCCAGCGGTCGGGCGGCCGGTTCAGCACGGTGGTGACGAGGCCGTGGACGGCGAGCGCGCCCAGCGCCACCACCACGACCAGCACGAGCACGTCGATCACGCGGCGACGCTACCGCTGCCGGGCGTGCCGCCGTCCGGGGCGTCCGGGACGGCCGCCACACCGGGCTCCTGGCGCCGCGCGAGCCACAGCAGCCCGAGCGACACGACCGACAGCGCGGCCCCCACCGGCGGCAGCGCGAGGACCCCGAGGGTGGCGACGACCCCGCCGCCGACGAGCCCGGCCAGCCCGATCCCCAGGTAGATCGCGGACGCGTTGAGCGAGAGCACGAGCGCGCTGCCGTTCGGGGCGAGCTCGATGAGCCGCGTCTGCACCGGCGAGTTGACGACGAACCCGCCGCCGAGCACGAACAGCGCCGCCGCGGCCCCGACGGGAGTGGTCAGCGTGAGCGGCAGCGTCGCCAGGGCGAGGGCGACGACCGGGATCGTCATGAGCAGCGGGCGGCGGCTGCCGAAGCGGTCGGTGAGGCGGCCGCCGAGGTCGTTGCCGACCAGCGCGCCGATCCCGTAGACGACCAGCAGGATCCCGAGCAGCGGCCCGGTCACGCCCGCGGACTCCGCGAGCAGCGGCGCGATGTAGGTGTAGACCGTCAGCACCGACATCAGCCCGAACACGGTGATGCCCAGGATCGTCAGCACGCGGCGGTCGGCGGCCACGGCCAGGCGCTCGCGCAGACCGACGGGCGCGGGGGCCTCGACGGTCGGGAGCAGCGTGCGCACCCCGACGGCGCCGACCAGGCACAGCGCCGCCACCACGCCGAATACGCCGCGGTAGCCCAGCGTGGCGCCGAGGAACGTGCCGGCGGGCACACCGACGACCAGCGAGAGCGTGATGCCGGTGAACACCGCGGCGACGGCCCGCCCGCGGCGCTCGGGCGGGCTGAGCAGGGTGGCGGCGTGCGTGGCGGCCGGGGTGAACGCGGCGGCGCCCAGCGCGGTGAGGATCCGGCCGGCGAACAGCAGCGGGTAGGCGGGCGCGAGCGCGGAGAGCAGGTTGCCGGCCGCGGCCACGAGCAGCGCGGCGACGAGCAGGTTCCGCCGCTCCCAGCGCCCCAGCAGCGTGGCGAGCACCGGCGCGCCCACGGCGTAGGCCAGGGCGAACGCACTCGTGAGCTGCCCGGCCGCGGACACCGTGACGCCGAGCTCGGCGCTGATCTCGGGCAGCAGCCCGGCGACGACGTAGGCGCTGGTGCCGACGGCGAACGCGCCGCCCGCGAGCAGCGCCAGGCGGAAGCCGATCACCGGGGGACCGCGGGCGCCAGCGCGGCGACGGACCCGACCTCGGGGCCGAGGAAGCGACGACCGAGGCGCTCGAACGGCTCGGGGTCGCCGGTGGCGAGGAACTCGTGCGGTCCGGCGGGCGCACCGGGCTCGCGGGCCAGCCCCGCCTCGAACAGCACGCGGACGACGTCCTTGGCCGTCTCCTCCGCGCTGCTGACGAGCGTGACGTCGGGACCCATGACGATCTGCAGCACCGCCGAGAGCAGCGGGTAGTGCGTGCAGCCCAGGACCAGGGTGTCGACGCGGGCGCGCTGCAGCGGCTCGAGGTAGCTCTGGGCGAGACCGAGGACCTGGCGCCCGCTGGTGGTGCCGCGCTCGACGAAGTCGACGAACCGCGGGCACGCGGCCCCCGTCACCTGCACGTCCCTGGCCGCCACGAAGGCGTCGAGGTAGGCGCCGGAGGCGATCGTGGCCCGCGTGCCGATGACGCCTATCCGGCCGGTGTGCGTGGCGGCGACGGCCCGGCGGACGGCGGGGCGGATCACCTCGACGACGGGCACCGGGTAGCGCTCGCGGATGTCGGCCAGGCACGCGGCGCTCGCGGTGTTGCAGGCCACGACCATGGCCTTGACCTCGCGCTCCATCAGCGCGTCGCCGACGGCGAGGGCGTGGCGGCGGATGTCGGCGATGGCCAGCGGGCCGTAGGGGCCGTGGGCGGTGTCCCCGACGTAGACGACGCGCTCCGCGGGCAGCTGGTCGATCACCGAGCGTGCGACGGTGAGGCCGCCGACGCCCGAGTCGAAGATCCCGATGGGGGCGTCGAGGTTCACCCCGCCAGCCTACGGCCCGGCTCTGCTACGGCGCGGTCGTCCTACGGCGCGGTTGTCCTACGGCGCGGCCACCGCCGGGCGGTCGGCCCGCGCCACCAGCCAGGCCGCGAGGACGCCCGCGAGCGCGCCGAACAGGTGCCCCTGCCAGGAGATGCCCGGCTGGCCCGGGAGCACCCCGAGCAGGATGCCGCCCCAGACGAGGAACAGCACGACGGCGAGCAGGATCTGGCGCCCGCTGCCGGCGAAGAAGCCGCGCGTCAGCAGGAAGGCGAGCCAGCCGAACACCAGCCCGGACGCACCGATGTGGTAGCTGCCGTCGTCGCCGGCGAACCAGACGCCGAGCCCGCCGAGCAGCCAGATCGTGGCCGTGACCAGCACGAACTGCCGCACCCCGCCCGCCATCGCGAGGAATCCGAAGACGAGGAACGGCACGGTGTTGGCGGCCAGGTGCGCCCAGTCGCCGTGCAGCAGCGGCGACCACAGGATGCCGTCGAGGTCACCGGTGTCTCGCGGGTGGATCCCGTTGAGCTCCAGGGTCTGCCCGGAGATGACGTCGGCCACCTCGACGACGTAGAGCAGCGCAGTGAAGACCAGCATCGTCAGCGCGGAGCGGCCGGGGGCGGCGGGCAGCACGCGCCCGATCGTCCGGCGCGGTGCGGGTGCGGTCATGCCTGCGAGACTACCGGCGCGCGGGGGTGGGGATCAGGCCCGAACGCTCCACGGCGGACCCCCCACCCGGCGAGTTCGCCGCGGGCGCTCGGTGAGTTCGCCGTCGGCGCCCGGTGAGTCCGCCGCGGGCGCTCGGCGAGCCCGGCGCGAGCGCGACCGCCCCTGCGAGCGCGCGTCCGCTCCTCCCGCGCGCCGAACATGTTCCCGCGCGCCCCCGGCGGCCCGCGGGAGCAGGAAACGCGCGCGGCAGACGGGAACGCGCGCGGGACGGCCGGGTGTGCGCCGACCGAGGGCCGCCGCGCACCCGTGGGCCGCTAGGCCCAGAGGTGGCCCTCGATGCCGTCGGCCGCGTCGTCGAGCTCACCGGAGTAGGCGCCGGTGGACAGGTACTTCCAGCCCGCGTCGCACACGATCAGCGCGATGTCGGCGCGGTCGCCCGCACCCGCCGCCTTCTCCGCCACGGCCAGCGCCGCATGCAGGATGCCGCCGGTGGAGATGCCCGCGAAGATGCCCTCGCGCTCCACCAGCTCCCGGGTGCGGCGCAGGGCGTCGTGGCTGCCGACGGAGTAGCGCGCCGTGAGCACCTCGGGGTCGTACAGCTCGGGGACGAACCCCTCGTCGATGTTGCGCAGGCCGTAGACCAGCTCGCCGTAGCGCGGCTCGGCCGCCACGACCTGCACGTCGGGCTTGTGCTCGCGCAGGAACCGGCCGACGCCCATGAGCGTGCCGGTGGTGCCCAGGCCGGCGACGAAGTGCGTGATCGTCGGCAGGTCGCGCAGGATCTCCGGGCCGGTGGTGCGGTAGTGCGCGTCGGCGTTGGCCGGGTTGCCGTACTGGTAGAGCATCACCCAGCTCGGGTTCTCCGCGGACAGCTCCTTCGCCATCGCGACGGCCTGGTTCGACCCGCCCGCGGCCGGCGACGACACGATCCGCGCGCCGTACATCTCCAGGAGCTGGCGGCGCTCGATCGAGGTGTTCTCCGGCATCACGCAGATCAGCGAGTAGCCCTTGAGCTTGCAGGCCATCGCCAGCGAGATACCGGTGTTGCCCGACGTCGGCTCGAGAACCGTGCAGCCGGGGGTGAGCAGGCCGTCGGCCTCCGCCTTCTCGATCATGGCCAGCGCGGGGCGGTCCTTGATCGAGCCGGTGGGGTTGCGGTCCTCGAGCTTGGCCCAGAGGCGCACCTCGGGCGACGGCGAGAGGTTCGGCAGCCCCACCAGCGGCGTGTCCCCGACCGCCGCGATCAGCGAGTCGTACCGCATCGCGGGATCAGCCGCCCGCGACCGCGGGGAGGATCGTGAAGGTCGAGTTCTCCTTCACCGGGGCGTCGAGGCCACCGGAGAAGCGCACGTCCTCGTCGTCGACGTAGATGTTGACGAAGCGGTGCAGCTTGCCGTCGTTGAGCAGGCGGCCGGCGATGCCGCTGTGCTTCGCGTCGAGGTCGGCGATCACCTCGGAGACGGTGCTGCCCTTCGCCTCGACGGACTTCTCGCCGCCGGTGTGGGTGCGCAGGATGGTGGGGACGGACACGGTGGCCATGCGGGTGCTCTCCAGGTGGTGTTCGGGACGGGCGGGACGGGCGTCGGGACCGCGGCTCAATCGAGGTCGGGGACGTCGTCCGCGCCGGTGTGCGCGAACATGTAAGTCTCCACGACGTCGACTTCTTCCTCGGTGACCACACCGTCCACGATCCGGAACGACCGGAGGTCGTGGCCGCGGACGCGCGCCTCGGCGTCGGGACGCGTCGAGACGATCACGTAGTGGATGCGCGGGTCGTTGGCGGGGCCCGAGGCCACCTCGATGTCGACCTGCGACGGATAGGCCTCGCTGCGCGTGTGCGAGTGGTAGATCACCACCGGCCACTCGTCGCGCTCGTCCATCTCGCGCTGCGCCCGCAGCCGCTCCTTGACGTCCCACGTGTAGTACGTGAGCGACGACCGGACCTCGCCGCGGTACTCCGCGTGCGCCTCGCCCAGCACCAGCGCGCGGTGGACCTGCTCGCGCTGCTGCGCCTCGGCGTCGCCCGTGGGCTTCGCCGCGTTCGTCATCCGGAAGAAGCGCTCGGGCCGCTCGGCGCCCTCGGAGCCCGCGATCATCCCGCACGCCTCGTGGGGGTGCTCCGCACGGGCGTGCGCCATGATCTCCTCGACGAGGTCGGCGCGGATCTGCAGCACCCGTCCAGCCTACGTGGCGCCCCCGTCACGACGCACCCGGCGGAGCCCGGCCTCACACCCCCGTCCACATGAGGGCGCTCAGACGGCCGACGGCCGCACCATGCACGTCGCGTCGGCGGGGACGAACCCCTTCGCGGCGTAGAGGCCGTGGGCGTCGTCGGTGAACAGGACCCACCGGATGCGGGGGTCACCCTCGATCACGGCGTCGACCACGGCCTTCCCGACGCCCAGGCCGCGCGCCTCCGGCAGCACGAACACGTCGGCCAGGTAGCCGAAGGCCACCCCGTCGGAGACGGCGCGGGCGAACCCGACCAGATGGCCGTCGCGGTAGGCCCCGGCCACGCGCCAGGCGCGGTCGAGCTGCGTCTCCACGTCGGCCCGAGTGCGCCAGCGGGCCCAGTAGGCGTGGGTGGAGAGGAACTCCCAGACGACCTCGCGGTCGATCCGGTGCGGGTCCACGTCGATGTCCACGGCGTCGATGTCCACGGCGTTGATGTCCACGGCGTCGCACCCTAGATCGTCGCCGCTCCCGGTGGGCAGGAGTTCCACCCGCTGCCATGATCACGCCGTGCCGTCGCAGACCCGGGCGCTGTCGCGTCCCTCCGTGATCGCCCTCGTCGTCGTCCTGGTGCTGGTGGTGGCCGGCATCGTCGCGCTGGAGGTGCGCAACGTCCGGGGCTCCGCCGCGGACGGCGGGCCGGTGGCGGTGCGGATCGTCGCGTTCAACGACCTGCACGGGAACCTCGAGCCGCCGTCGGGCTCGTCCGGCGAGGTCGACGACGCCGCGGGCGCCGCGGTGGAGGCGGGCGGCGCCGCGTACCTCGCCGCGCACGTCGCACGCCTGCGGGCCGAGGCGCCCGACACGGTCCTGCTCTCGGTCGGCGACAACGTCGGCGCCTCCCCCGTGGCCTCGGCGCTGTTCCACGACGAACCCACGGTCGACGTCCTCGACCGCCTCGGCGTCGCCGCGAGCACCGTTGGCAACCACGAGTTCGACGAGGGCTTCCCCGAGCTGCGGCGGCTGCAGTACGGCGGCTGCCACCCCGTCGACGGCTGCGTGTTCCGCCCCGAGTTCGACGGCGCGTCCTTCCCGTTCCTGGGCGCCAACGTCACCGACACCGCGGGGGCGCCCGCGCTGCCGGCGAGCACGGTCGTCGAGGTCGGCGGGGTCCGGATCGGCGTCATCGGGGTGACGCTGCGCGAGCTGCCGACCGTCGTCACCGCCGAGGCCGTGGCGGGGCTGGCGTTCGGCGACGAGGTCGCGGCCGTCGACACCGCCTCGGCCGAGCTGACCGCGCAGGGCGTCACCGCGCAGGTCGTGCTGGTCCACCAGGGCGACGAGGGCGCGGGCGGCGGGCCGTCGGAGTGCTCCGTCGAGCCCGGAGGCGCGGGCTCCGCCATCGCCGACGGCGTGAGCCCCGACGTCGACGCCGTGTTCACCGCGCACACCCACCAGCAGTACGTGTGCGCGCGGCCCGACCCCGCCGGGAACCTCCGCCCGCTGGTGCAGGGACTGTCGTTCGGGCGACTGCTCTCGGTCGTCGACGTGGCGGTCGACCCGGCCACCGGCGACGTCCTGCGCGACCGCACCACCGCGCGCAACGAGATCGTCTCCCGCGACATCGAGCCGGACGCGGAGGTGCAGGCGATCGTCGACGAGGCCGTCGCCGACGCCGCACCGATCGCGGACGAGCCCGTGGGCACGATCGCGGCCGACCTGCTCCGCAGCGGGGGGCCGTCCGGCGAGACCCCGCTGGGCGACGTCATCGCCGACGCCCAGCTCGCCGCCACCCGCGACGCCGGCGCGCAGGTCGCGATCACCAACCCCGGCGGCATCCGGGCCGACCTGCCGTTCGCGCCCGACGGCGTCGTCACCTACGGCGAGGTGTTCACGGTGCAGCCCTTCGGCAACATCATGCAGGTCCTCACGCTCACCGGCGCGCAGCTCGACGCGGCGCTGGAGCAGCAGTGGCAGGGCCAGTCGAGCCCGCGGATCCTGCAGGTCTCCTCGACGCTGCGCTACAGCTGGTCGGGCGCCGCGCCGGTCGGCGACCGCGCCACCGGCCTGACGATCGGCGGCGTCCCCGTCGACCCGGAGGCCCCGTACCGCGTGGCCGTCAACAACTTCCTGGCCGCGGGCGGCGACGGCTTCACCGCCTTCGCCGACGGCACAGACCTCACCGGCGGCGAGATCGACCTCGATGCCCTCCTCGCCTACCTGGGCGCCGACCCGGACCTCGCCCCGCCGGTGCAGGACCGGATCACGGTGACGGGCTGACGGACCTGCATCCGGCGCCGGCGCGCGTCAGCGGACCTGCATCCTGCTCTGCACCAGCGCGTCCTGCACGAACGTCAGCCACTGGTAGACGCCCAGGTGCGACGCGCGGGGGTCGTCGGGGTCGAGCTGGTCGGGCATGTCCTCGCTGACGTCGAGCGCGGTGCCCAGCGCCAGCCGGACGTCGTTGAGCGCGGCGAGCCACGTGTCGGCCTGTTCGACCGTGAGCTCGACCTTCCCGCCGGTCTCGGGCAGCGTGTCGAGGACGAGCGTGGCCGCGGCGTCCTTGGCCTCGATCAGCTCGGGCTCGTGCAGCGAGCGCAGGCCGGCGGCGAGGTCGGCGTCCTCGGTGGTGAAGTCGGGCAGCAGGCGGGCCAGGACGCGGTCGTCGGGACGTGTCGACGGGCCGGTGCGCATGCCGGTGATCGCCGCCAGCTCGTCGGGCGGGTTCTGCTCGACGCGCCCGGCCAGCATCTGCTTCACCTCGGCGACGAGCCCGCGCAGCACGGCGGCCTCCTGCGCCTCCAGCGAGGCGACGAGCCGCACCCTCGACCCGCGCCCGGACTTCTTCCAGCCGTTCATGAGGCCTTCTGCATGGTCGCCCACAACCCGGCCGCGTGCAGCTTCGCCACGTCCGCCTCGATCTTGTCCTTGTCGCCCGCCGACACCGCGGCCTTGCCCTTGTGGTGCACGTCGAGCATCAGCGCGGTGGCCTTGGGCTCGGGATAGCCGAAGAGCTTCTGCAGCACGTAGGCCACGTAGGACATGAGGTTCACCGGGTCGTTCCAGACGATCGCCTGCCAGGGGACGTCCCCGGAGACGTCCTCGTCGACGTGTACGTCCGTCTGACGGGTGGGTGCGGGTAGCGGCGCCGTCATGCCCCCCATGGTGGCACGGGACATAAGGTGCGGTCCCATGAGTGGTAGTCCGCAGTCGGCGGGGGTCTCGACGGCCCTGCTCACCGACCGGTACGAGCTGACCATGGTGGCCGCGGCGCTGGCCGACGGCACCGCCGGGCGGCAGTGCGTGTTCGAGGTCTTCGCGCGCCGGCTGCCCGACGGGCGGCGCTACGGCGTCGTCGCGGGCACGGGGCGGCTCGTGGAGTCGATCTCCCGCTTCCGCTTCGGCGACGAGGAGCTCGCGGCCCTGCGCCACGTCGTCGACGGGCCGACGCTCGACTGGCTGGCCGCCTACCGCTTCGCCGGCGACGTCGACGGCTACCCCGAGGGCGAGCTGTACTTCCCGGGCTCCCCGATCCTCTCGGTGCGCGGCACGTTCGCCGACGCCGTGGTGCTGGAGACGCTCGCGCTGTCGATCCTCAACCACGACTCGGCGGTGGCCTCGGCGGCCGCGCGGATGGTGACGGCGGCGGCCGGGCGCCCGCTGATCGAGATGGGGTCGCGGCGCACCCACGAGGCGGCCGCGGTCGCGGCGGCGCGGGCGACGTACCTCGCCGGGTTCGGCGCCACGTCGAACCTCGAGTCCGAGCGGCGCCACGGCATCCCGACCGCGGGCACGGCCGCGCACGCCTGGATCCTGCTGCACGACGACGAGCTCGGCGCGTTCCAGAGCCAGGTCAAGGCGCTGGGCGCCGACACCACCCTGCTCGTCGACACCTACGACATCCGCCGCGGCGTCGAGCTGGCCGTGCAGGCCGCGGGCCCGGAGCTCGGCGCCATCCGGATCGACTCCGGCGACCTCGGCGAGCTCGCCCGCCAGGCCCGCGAGCAGCTCGACGCCCTCGGTGCGGTGAACACGCGCATCGTGCTGTCGGGAGACCTCGACGAGTACGCGATCGCCGCCCTGCGCGCCGAGCCCGTCGACTCCTACGGCGTCGGCACCTCGGTCGTCACCGGCTCCGGCGCGCCGACCGCAGGGATGGTCTACAAGCTCGTCGAGGTCGACGGGCGGCCGGTCGCGAAGCGCAGCGCGGCGAAGGAGTCGCGCGGCGGGGCGAAGTCGGCGGTGCGGCGCTACAAGCCGACCGGCACGGCCGTCGAGGAGGTCGTGCACGCCACCGGGCGGCCGGTCCCGGTCGGCCCGCACGACCGCGTGATGCCGGTGCCGCTGCTGCGCGGCGGGGAGCCGGTGCCCGACCTGCCGACGCTGGAGCAGTCGCGTGAGCACCTGCGCGCCGCGCTGGTGTCGGTGCCGTGGGAGGGCCTCAAACTCTCGCGCGGCGAGCCCGCCATCCCGACGACGTTCGAGGTGTGACGTGCGCGCGCTGATCGTCGTCGACGTGCAGAACGACTTCTGCGAGGGCGGCTCGCTCGCCGTCACCGGGGGTGCCGCGGTGGCCGCCGCGGTGTCCACGGCGATGGCCGACTACGAGGTCGTCGTCGCCACCCGGGACCACCACGTCGACCCGGGCGACCACTTCTCCGACACCCCCGACTACGTCGACAGCTGGCCGCCGCACTGCCGCGCGGGCACGCCCGGGGCGTCGTTCCACCCTGAGCTCGACGTGGCGCCGGTGCAGGCGGTGTTCGACAAGGGCGCCTACACCGCCGCCTACTCCGGCTTCGAGGGCACCGATCCCGGCGGGGTGACCCTGCGCGACTGGCTCGTGGAGCGGCGCGTCGACACCGTCGACGTCGTCGGGCTGGCCACCGACCACTGCGTGCGCGCCACGGCGCTGGACGCGGTGGCGGCCGGGCTCGACACGACGGTGCGGCTCGAGCTGTGCGCCGGGGTCGCGCCGGAGACGACCGCCCGCGCGCTCGAGGAGCTGCGCGCGGCCGGGGTCACGGTGCTCGACGCCCCGGCGCCGGACGCCTAGACCGACCGCATCCGGAACGGCTCCAGCGCGGCGGCCAGCTCGACCGGGTCGCCGTCGCCGCTGTGCGCGAGGTGCGCGCCCCGGGCCTGCGCGACGCCGATGCAGCGCGGGCCGTCGAACAGGCCGCAGGCGTAGAGCACGGAGTCGTCGTCGAGCTCCAGCACGCCGACGCGGAGCTGGTAGATGCCCGGGTAGTGCACCTCGTCGAGGTACTGCACCGACAGCGAGCTGGGCGAGAGGCCGTCGAGCGGGCCGCCCGTCGGATAGCCGAGGACGTCGAGGTGCAGCTCGGCCAGCGCGTCGAGGTACCAGCCCGCGAGGGCGACGTTGTTGACGTGGCGGTTGGTGTCGATGTCGCCGAAGCGGGTGCGGATGTCGAGGCGGAACGGGTAGGCCTCGCGGACGCGGTGCTCGCGCTCGGGCCGCGGCGCGGGCTCCCCCGCGACGCGCAGCAGCTCCAGAGCGGCGCGGACGGCGTCGGGCAGCGGCGCCGGGCCGTCGCCGGTGGCGTGCACGCTGACCGACTCGCCGGTGGCGACGCACTCGTCGCCCGCGAACACGGCGTAGGAGTAGGTGAACGACGACGTGCCGATCCGGGTGACCCCGAGGCCGATGCGGTAGTGCCCGGCGACGCGGAGCGGAGCCAGCACGTCGACCCGGACCGAGGCGAGCAGCAGGCGCATCTCGCCGCGCAGGCGGGTGCCGAGATCGGCGCCGAAGGCGTCCTGCTCGACGGCGACGCGGGCGTCCTCGAACCAGCGGACGAGGGCGTCACGCCCGATGCGCCGGCTGGGGTCGAGGTCGCTGTAGCGGGCCGGGTGCTCGACGAGCACGGGGAACGAGGCGGGATCGAGCAGCAGCTGCGTGGACGTCACCGTCGCCATTGTGCCGTCACCCGCCCCAGTGAACGGTGTGACCCCGGACAGCCGAACGCCGCCCGTGCTGCTCACGGGCGGCGTTCGAAGGTACGGGCACACGGGCTACCAGGCGTGCGCAGGTGGCCGTGTGGGCGGTCTCGGCATCGGACGGCGGGTGTCGCCGACCGCTGCAGACCCACGGCGCTGATGCCTCGGCGGCGTGCTCCGCGTGGGTACCCGTCTGCTCGTACCGGGATCGACGACCGGGAGGACGGGATCTTCTCCACCGATCCGGCCTTGGCCTGCCGCCGTTCCGTGGACCCATTTGTACCCGCGTGTGCCGCTGGTCACAAGAGTGTCACGGGGGGTGTGCGGCGAACGGTTCCGGTCCGGGCGCGCGACCCGCCGGGTAGCCTCCCCGACGTGCCCGCCAAGACCACGCTCCCCGGCGTCGCCGAGCTGCTGGAGGCCGCGGTCGAGGCCGTCGGCGGCACCCGGCGCGAGGGCCAGGACGCGATGGTCCAGGCCGTCCGCAAGGCGCTGACCAGCGGCGAACACCTCGCGGTGCAGGCCGGCACGGGCACCGGCAAGTCGCTGGCCTACCTCGTGCCCGCGATCCACCACGCCGTCGACAAGGACCGCAGCGTCGTCGTCTCCACGGCCACGATCGCCCTGCAGCGCCAGCTCGTCGACCGCGACCTCCCCCGCCTCGCCAAGGCCCTGGCGCCCCTGCTCGGGCGGGCGCCGACGTTCGCGATCCTCAAGGGCCGGCGCAACTACCTGTGCCTCAACAAGCTGCACGGCCCCGACGACGTCGACCCGGCCGACGAGCTGTTCGACCCCTTCGCCGTGTCCGCGATGGGCCGCGCGGTGAAGCGGCTGCACGAGTGGGCCGACACCACGAAGAAGGGCGACCGCGACGAGCTCGTGCCCGGCGTCACCGAGGCGGTGTGGCGGCAGGTGTCGGTCACCGCGCGGGAGTGCGTGGGCGCGTCGAAGTGTCCGGTGGGCGACGACTGCTTCGCCGAGCTGGCCAAGGCCGAGGCGGGCAGGGCCGACATCGTCGTCACCAACCACGCGCTGCTCGCCATCGACGCGCTCGAGGGACGGCCGGTGCTGCCCGAGCACGACGTCGTCGTCGTCGACGAGGCGCACGAGCTCGTCGACCGCGTCACCGGCGTCGCCACCGCGGAGCTGACGTCCGGCACGGTCGGGGCGGCCGCGCGCCGGCTGGGCAAGCTCGTCGACCAGGCCGTGGCCGACCGGCTCGCCGAGGCGGGCGAGGGCCTGGCGATGGTGCTCGACGACCTGCCGCCCGGCCGCTGGGACGCCCTGTCCCCCGCCGCCGCCGGGGTGCTCACGACGATCCGCGACTCCGCGGGCGAGTGCCGCCAGTCGCTGGGGCCCGAGCGCCGCGACGACCCCGAGGGCTCGGCCGCGCGCAAGCTGGCGCTGGCCGCGCTCGACGAGGTGTCCGAGGTCGCCGTCCGGCTGCTCGACGCGTTCTCCGAGCCCGACCCGTCGAAGCGGCGCGACGTCGTGTGGCTGGGCGAGCAGGGCCCCGACGGGTCCCGGCACAAGGTGCTGCGCGCGGCGCCGCTGTGGGTGGGTGGGCTGCTGCGGGAGCGGCTGTTCGGGCGGTCGACGGTGGTGCTCACCAGCGCCACGCTCGCGCTGGGCGGCAACTTCGACGCGCTCGCGCGGCAGTGGGGGCTGCCGCCGTCGGACGCCCCTTCCGAGGAGTCGGACGCCCCGAAGTGGTCGGGCATGGACGTCGGGTCGCCGTTCGCGCACGCCCGCAGCGGGATCCTCTACGTCGCCAAGCGCCTGCCCCCGCCCGGGCGCGACGGCCTCGCCCCCGCCACCCTCGACGAGATCGCCGGGCTCGTGGAGGCCGCGGGCGGGCGCACGCTCGGGCTGTTCTCGTCGACGCGCGCGGCCAAGCAGGCCACCGAGGCGCTGCGCGGGCGGCTGTCCACGCCCCTGCTGTGCCAGGGCGACGACTCCACGATGCAGCTGGTGAAGAAGTTCGCCGAGGACGAGGCCACCTCGCTGTTCGGCACGCTGTCGCTGTGGCAGGGCGTGGACGTGCCGGGGCCGTCGCTGTCGTGCGTGATCATCGACCGCATCCCGTTCCCCCGGCCCGACGACCCGCTCGTCGCCGCCCGCCAGCGCGCCACCGACGCCCGCGGCGGCAACGGCTTCCTGTCGGTCTCGGCCACCCACGCCGCCCTCCTGCTCGCCCAGGGCGCCGGCCGCCTGCTGCGGGGCATGGACGACCGCGGGGTGGTGGCGATCCTCGACTCCCGCATCGCCACCGCCCGCTACGGCGGCTTCCTGCGCGCCAGCCTCCCCCCGTTCTGGGCCACGGACGACCGGGAGAAGGTCCACGCGGCTCTGAGGCGGTTGCGGGGGGCCTGAGGCGCAGCCCGCCTCGCCCACGCCCCCCGTACGCCCCCCTTGTGACAGTGGAGTGGCTTCACTGTCACTGGGTGGCAGTAGAGCCACTTCACTGTCAGCGGGGACGTGACTGCGGGGACGTGAGCGCGCGGGGCGCGGCACGCGCTGCTCGTGCAGGCGACGCTGCCGCACCTCGCACCGGGATGGGTGGTGAGCCACCACTCGGCCGCCGTGCTCTTCGGGCTCCCCGCCTGGGGCGTGCCGCTCGACCGGGTGCACGTCTCGCGCGACGGGTCGGGCGGAGGGCGGGTGACCGGGGGGGGTGCACCGGCACCTCGTCCCGCTGCCGGACGTGGACGTCGTCACCATCGGGGGCGTTCGGGTCACCGCGCCCGCCCGGACGATCGCCGACGTGGCGGCGGTCGTGCCGTTCGAGCAGGCGGTCGTGGTGGCCGATGCGGCACTCGCCCCGCGTGCCGACGGCCGTCCGCTCACCGTCCCGGCGGCTCTGCGGGCGGCGGTCGACCGTACGGGCCGCACCGGGCGGGCCGCGGCGCGCCGAGCCGTGGCGTTCGCGGACGGTGGCGGGCGCAGTCCCGGGGAGTCCCGCAGCAGGGTGGCGATGTGGTCGGCCCGGCCGCCGTCCCCGCTGCTGCAGCACGAGGTGTGCACGTCCGACGGACGGCGGATCGGGTTCGTCGACCTCGGGTGGCCGGAGCTGCCGACCGTCGGCGAGTTCGACGGGCGGGCGAAGTACGGGCGGCTGCTGCTCGCCGGGCAGACCGCCGGTGACGCGGTGTTCGCCGAGAAGATCCGCGAGGACGCGATGCGCGCCACCGGTCTCGGCATGGCGCGCTGGGGCCGGCCCGACCTCGACGCCCTTCGACCCCGTCGCCGCCCGCCTGCACCGGCAGTTCCGCGGAGCCGCGCGGGGCGCCGGGCCGGGGGCGGCGCCGGTGGGGTGGGTGGTCAGGCGAGGAGGGCCGCTTGCACCGGCGCGGGGAAGCGCACCGAGAAGCGGACCTCGCCCAGCAGCGCCTCCAGCTCCCCGGCGTGCCGCTCCAGCTCCGCGCGGGCCTCCTCCCCGACGTCCTCCAGCAGCCGCATCGCGATCCGGCCGTCGGGGCGCTGCACCCAGCTCCCCACGATCCGGCCGTCGACCCACAGGCAGGGGCCGCCGTTGCCGTTGCGGTCGAACAGCTGGGGGACGTGGGCGGGGTCGAGGTGGAAGGCGCGCTGCTTCCAGCCCATCGTCGACGGGTCGAGGCCGGGCAGCAGCCGGGCGCTCAGGGGTGCTGCGGGTGTGGGCTCGAGGTCGTCGGGCAGCGTCCAGCCCTCGACGAACACCCCGTTCCCCTCCGAGACCTCCACCGCCACCGCGCCGACGTCGAGCAGCGCCCGCTTCGTGGTGGCGACGGTCCAGCCGGCCCACCACCGCAGGTCGGTGCGGGTGGCGGGGCCGAAGACGCGCAGCCAGCGCGCGGCGAGGCCGGCCGCGGCCGCGCGCACGTCGGCCTCGCCGAAACCGCCCGGGAACCACTCCCCCGCCGACGCCCAGCGGTACTGCCCGTTGATCCACGTGCCGGTCGGGCGGGCCCGCAGCACCCGCCCCTCGAACCCCAGCTGCAGCAGCACCCGGCTGTGCGCGCCCTGCGTCGTGGCGTACGCGCCGCCACCGACCGGGACCGGCCGGGCCAGCTCGGGCAGGGCCGCCCCGACCTCGCGCGCGGTGAGCGGGCCCGACGCCACCAGCAGCTCGTCGACCGCCGCGGCCGCCTCGGCCAGCCACTGCTCCGGCGCGGCCACCCCGCCGGCCTCCAGCATCGCCAGCAGGGCGCGCCGCTGCACCGGCACGAGCCCGAGGGTGGCGGCGTGGTGGGCGAGGCGGGCCGTGTCGTGGCCGAACACCCAGAGCGTGCGGCGCATCGCGTGGTGGCGCAGCAGCGAGCGCTCCCCGAACAGCGCCCGCTCGAGCGCCGCCAGGTCGGGTGTGCGCATCCGCGCCGCCACCGAGAGGTGCACCGAGACGGGGTCGGTGGAGTGCAGCGCCACCAGGCCGTCGGTGATCGCGACGACGTCGTCGGTGCGCTCGTCCGGGACGTGCCGGTGCCGCAGGGCGAGGCGGGCGCGTCGCTCGGCGGCGTCGAAGCGTCGGGGGGTCACGGGCGGCAGCCTCCCACCCCGGTGCGACAGGATTCCCGGCGACGCCGGTCGAAGGCTGTACGGTCCGGCGCCCCTCGTTCGTCATCCTGGTGACCGCACGACAGGACGCGAAGGAGCACCCGCTGCGCTGCATGATGTTCGTCTGCACCGACCCCGAGCCCGACGCCGACACCACCGACGACGCCGAGGCGTGGGTCCGCACGAACGACGCGACCGGACGGCGCATCGACGGCGACCGGCTCGCCGGGTGTCGGCCGCTACCACCGTCCGCGTCCGCGCGGGCGAACTGCTCGTCACCGACGGCCCGCTCGCCGAGACCAAGGAGCTGATCGTGGGCTACGACGTCCTGGAGTGCGCCGACCTCGACGAAGCCGTCGAGGTCGCCCGCGCGCACCCGATGGCACGGATCGGGCGGCTCGAGCTGCGGCCCTTCTGGACGCCGTGACCCCGGCGCACGACGCCGTCGCGACCGCGGGTGCCGACGCGCACCCGCGGATCGTGGCGGCCCTCATCCGGATCACCGGCGACTGGACCCTCGCCGAGGACTGCGCGCAGGACGCGCTGTCCGCCGCGCTGCCGGCCTGGCTCGGACCGGGAGCGAGCGACAGGCGCTGCTCGCCCGCGCCGACGATCTCGCCCGCGGGTGGCCGGCCCTCAGCCCGCCGCCGCCACCCACGCCAGCAGTGCGGCCCCGTCACGGGTGGCCAGGAGGTCGACCAGCTCGGGCCCGCGCCCGTCCGGCACGCGGAACAGCCCGCCGACGAACCGGCGGCCCGTCCCGTCCGGCCCCGACCCGTCCCGCACCGACCCGTCCGGCACCGCACGCGCACACAGCAGAGCCCCGGCGACGAGCTCGCGCCCGGCCGTCCGCTCCGCGACCTCGACGAGGCCACCACCCGCCGGGTCGCGCACGGAGAGCCCGTCCGGGCGCACCTCGACGACCTCGTGCACGGCGCGGTCGACCTCCGTCCACGCCGCCGCCAGCTCCGCCTCGTCCGCGGGCAGGAGCGGACCCCGCTCGGCGAGGAACTTCCCGAACCAGCCGCCCTCGTGCAGCACGACGTCGAGGGTCAGCGGGTCGGCCAGCGCCACCACGGGGTCGGGGTCGCGCACGGCGGCGTAGTCGTAGACGTCGCCGTCGGTGCCCCCGCGCCGCTCCAGGTAGGCCAGGGCCTTGCGGTGCAGCCACCCCACCCGCTCGGGCAGCGGCGGCACCGCCGGGCGGCCCGCGTGGCACTGCTTGTACTTGCGCCCGGACCCGCACCAGCACGGCGCGTTGCGCCCGGGCTCCGGGCCGGTGGCGGCGGCGAAGCGGCGGACCATCGCGAGGTCCGGGTCGTCGTCGGGCAGCTCCAGCTCGCTCCACCGCCCGTAGGCCGCGGCCGCCTCGCCGCGGTCGGACTCGTACCAGGCCAGCCGGTCCTCCACGAGCCCCCAGCCGCGGCCGGCGAGGCTCGCGGCGCGCAGGTGCGCCTCGGCGTCGCGCACCCGGCCGTCGCGCTCGGCCGCCACCGCCGCCACGTACTCGGCGACCGCGGCCCGGCCGCCGCTCCCCGCCACGGCGACGAGCCGGTCGCCCGCCGCGACCAGTGCGGCGATGCGCTCCGGGCTCTCGTCGCCCGCCAGCTCGTCGACGACGCCGACCAGCGTCGCCGGGTCCTCCAGCATCTCCAGCGCCTCGCGCAGCGCGGGAGCGCCGGACGCCGGGTCGGCCAGCAGCTCGTAGGCCGTGGACGCCTGCGCGGCGCGCTCCGTGCCCACCGCGTCGGCCAGGCGCACCTGCACGCCGAACGCCTCGCCACGGACCCAGGCGGCCTCCTCGTGCGCGAACTCGCCGTCGCGGTGCTGCAGCCCGGTCGTGGCCGCCAGCTCGACCAGCGGGGGGCGCGGGCGCCCGAAGGCGGCGGGATCGCGCACCAGCACGGCGAGGACGAGGTCCTCGGCCGCGAGCGGCAGGCCGGTCTCCTCGGTCTCCTCGTCGTAGGCGGTGCGGGTGGTCATCAGCAGCGCGGGCCCGGCGACCGGCTCGTCGTCGACCGCCTCCACCGACACGGCGCCGTCGGGGTCGACGCGGACGGCGAGCAGGTCGCCGGGCCGGTGCGCGGCCAGCCAACCGGGCGGGCCGACCCAGGCGCCGTCGTCGTCGAACGCGAGCGCGGCACCGTCGACGGTCGGCGCGGCGGTGCGCGCGAACACGGCGAGGTCGGTGAGCAGGTCGAGCCGGTCGGCGTCGCGCTCGGCGGCGGTGAGGCGGTGGGTGAGCACGATCCCGGCAGTGAGCGCGTCGACGTGCACGACGAGGTCGGGCGAGAGCAGGACGACCGGGCTGTCCGGGTCGTCGTGCAGTCGCTCCTCGGCCTGGTCGGTGAGCCGGGCGGCGTCGTCGGGGTGCAGGTCCAGCCGGGCGATCATGTGCACCGCCAGCTCGCCGATCGGCACCGGGCCGTGCTCGCGGGCCAGCTCGACGTACGCGGCGGCCAGCGCGTCCGGCCCCGGCACGGGCAGCCGGTCGAGGACCGCGACGGGTTCGGCACTCTCCCCGTCGAACACGATCGCCCCGACGAGCTGGTCGAGCGCGTCCTCGCGGCTCAGGCCCGCCTCGAGCAGCCGCTGCGCGGTGCGCCAGACGTCGGGGTGCTCGCCCCCGAGGACCTG
Organism: Pseudonocardia oceani; assembly: GCF_019263585.2. Classification (GTDB taxonomy): domain Bacteria; phylum Actinomycetota; class Actinomycetes; order Mycobacteriales; family Pseudonocardiaceae; genus Pseudonocardia; species Pseudonocardia oceani. Next base: position 4,052,522 of record NZ_JADQDF010000001.1, on the reverse strand, counting down.
CCCGGCCACCGTCGCGCGCAGCTCCAGCTCGCGCTCGGACGCGCCGGGGCGGTCGGCGTCGAGCAGGTCGGCGCACTCGTCGGGCGTCGTGGGCACCGCCTCGGGGACGGTGCCGAACAGGAATCGCAGCGGGGCCTCGTCCACGCCGCGCAGCGTAGTTCCGGGGCGCGTCAGAGCACGGCGCAGGTGACGGTGCCGGGCGCCACCTCGGTGAACCCGGCGTCGCGGACCACCACCGGGTCGCCCGCCAGCACCTCGCGCCACTGCTGCGGGCCCGCGTCGCGCACCGCGAAGGCGGGCACCGCGGTGAGGCCGTGCACGGCGGCGTACAGCATCGAGGCGTGCCCGACCTGCGCCGCGGCCTTGCCGACGCTCATGCCCAGCGCCGCGTTCACCCAGACCACCGGGACGCCGGGCTGCGCCGGGCCGGGCTCGTCGGGCTCGAGGTCGGTGCCGCCGATCTGCAGGCGCGCGACCACGCGCGGCACGTCGTCGACGGGGCCGGGCAGCAGGGCCCGCACCTGCGCGTCACCCACGGTCCACGTGACGCCGGGCAGCGCCTGCACGGCCTCCCAGTGCACGCCGCGGGCGCGGCGGGCGATCTTGCGGATGCGGCTCGCCACCCACGTGCCGACAGCCTCGTGCCACTCCCCGTCCGACTGCGCGCGCGGGTCGAGGCACACGGCGAGCGCGGCTGCCGCGGCCGCCTCCAGCACCGGGGTGCGGGCGGCGGGCGGTTTGTCCAGCCGCAGCACCACCGGCATCGCCCGGACGACGCCGTCGGGCTCGGGCGGTGGGACGCGCCGGACCGCGAGCGGGGACAGGACCGTCCCGGGAGGAGGCGTCGCAGAGGAAGACGTCACAGGGGGACGCGCCGCAGCAGCCCCTCCGCCGCGTCGGCGCGCTCGACCTCGTCGCGAGTGATGCCCAGCACGAAGAGCACGACGTCGAGGAAGGGGTGCGACAGCGCCGTATCGGCCACCTCGCGCAACGCGGGCTTGGCGTTGAAGGCGATGCCCAGCCCCGCCGTGGCGAGCATGTCGATGTCGTTGGCGCCGTCGCCGACGGCCACGCACTGCTCCAGCGGCACCCCGTAGGTGTCGGCGAAGCGGCGCAGCGCCACGGCCTTGCCCGGACGGTCGACGATCTCGCCGGCGACCTTCCCGGTGAGCCGCCCGTCGACGACCTCCAGCTCGTTGGCCGCGCAGAAGTCCAGGCCCAGCTCCTCGACCAGCCCGGAGATGACGCGGGTGAACCCGCCGGACACGACCCCGCAGCGGAAGCCGAGCCTCTTGAGCGTGCGGATCGTGGTCCGCGCGCCCGGCGTCAGCTCCAGCTCGGCGGCGACGTCGGCCAGCACCGACTCCGGCAGCCCCGCCAGCACCGCGACGCGGCGGCGCAGCGACTCGGCGAAGTCCAGCTCACCGGCCATCGCGGCCTCGGTGACGGCCCGGACCTCGTCCTCGGCGCCGGCCCGCGCGGCCAGCATCTCGATGACCTCGCCCTGCACGAGCGTGGAGTCGACGTCGAACACGATGAGCCGCTTGCTGCGGCGCGCCAGCCCGGCCCGCTCCACGGCCACGTCGACGCCCGCCGCGCGCGCGACCTCGACCAGCCTGGTGCGCAGCGTGCCGGGCGGGTAGTCCTCGGAGCCCTGCCCGGGCACCGGGGACACCATCAGCTCCAGCCCGGTGACCGGGTAGTCGGCCACGCGGCGGATCGCGTCGATGTTGGCGCCGGCGTCGGCCAGCGCCTGGGCGATCGAGCCGAACGCGCGCGCCGAGATCGGCCGCCCGGTGACCACGACGACGTGCGTGGAGTGCCGGACGGACGGGTCGGCGCCCAGCGAGGTCTGCACCTGCATCGAGATGCTCGCCATCGCCTGCTCGACGGCCTCCTGCAACCCCTCCGGGTCGTGATGGGCCGTGACCAGCGCGCCGAGCGTGAGCCGTCCGCGGATGACGACCTGTTCGACGTCGACGAGGTCGACCCCGTGCCGGGTCAGCGCGGCGAAGAGCACCGAGCTGACACCGGGACGGTCGGGGCCGGTGACCGTGATCAGGACACTGGTGTCGGCCACCTGATCAGCGGGACTTCGCGTCGCCGTCCGGCTGCGTCTCCGGGCCCACCTTCTGGCTGATCAACTCGCCCGGATCGGGGTGCCGGCTGATGTGGGCCTCCCCGCGGAAGCGCTCGACGAGGTGCGGGTAGTGCAGCTCGAACGCCGGGCGCTCCGATCGGATCCGGGGCAGCTCGGTGAAGTTGTGCCGCGGCGGCGGGCAGCTCGTGGCCCACTCCAGCGAGTTGCCGAAGCCCCACGGGTCGTCGACCGTGACGACCCTGCCGTAGCGGTAGCTCTTGAACACGTTCCAGATGAACGGCAGCGTCGAGGCGCCGAGCACGAACGCGCCCACCGAGGAGAACGAGTTGAGGAACGTGAACCCGTCCTGGGGCTGGTAGTCGACGTAGCGGCGCGGCATGCCCTCGTTGCCGACCCAGTGCTGCACCAGGAACGTCATGTGGAAGCCGACGAACGTGGTCCAGAAGTGGAACTTGCCCAGCGTCTCGTCCATCATCCGACCGGTCATCTTCGGGAACCAGAAGTAGATGCCGGCGTAGGTGGCGAACACGATCGTGCCGAACAGCACGTAGTGGAAGTGCGCCACCACGAAATAGGTGTCGGAGACGTGGAAGTCGATGGGCGGGCTGGCCAGCAGCACGCCGGTCAGGCCGCCGAACAGGAACGTGGCGAGGAAGCCGACCGAGAACAGCATCGGCGTCTCGAACGTGATCTTGCCCTTCCACATCGTGCCGATCCAGTTGACGAACTTGACGCCCGTCGGGATCGCGATGAGGAACGTGGTGAAGGAGAAGAACGCGAGCAGGACCGCGCCGGTGGCGTACATGTGGTGCGCCCACACCGCGACCGAGAGGACCGCGATGGCGATCGTCGCGTAGATCAGGGTCTTGTAGCCGAACAGCGGCTTGCGGCTGAACACCGGGAAGATCTCGGACACGATGCCGAAGAACGGCAGCGCGACGATGTAGACCTCGGGATGGCCGAAGAACCAGAACAGGTGCTGGTAGAGGATCGTGCCGCCGTTGGCGGGGTCGAACACGTGCGCGCCGAGGTGGCGGTCGGCCAGCAGCCCGAACAGGGCGGCGGTGAGCACCGGGAACGCGATGAGGATGAGCAGCGCCGTCACGAAGATGTTCCACGTGAAGATCGGCATCCGGAACATCGTCATGCCCGGCGCGCGCATGCAGACGATCGTGGTGATGAAGTTGACACCACCCAGGATCGTGCCGAGACCGGAGACGATCAGGCCGACGATCCACAGGTCACCGCCCGCGCCCGGGGAGTACGTGGCGTTGCTCAGCGGGGTGTAGGCGAACCACCCGAAGTCGGCCGCACCGCCCGGGGTGAGGAAGCCGGAGAGGACCGTCAGACCGCCGAACAGGAACAGCCAGTACGAGAAGGCGTTGAGCCGCGGGAACGCGACGTCGGGGGCGCCGATCTGCAGCGGCACGATGTAGTTGGCGAACCCGAAGAGGATGGGCGTGGCGTAGAGCAGCAGCATGATCGTGCCGTGCATGGTGAACAGCTGGTTGTACTGCTCGCTCGACAGGAACTGCTGCCCCGGGACGGCCAGCTCGCCGCGCATCAGCAGCGCCATGGCGCCACCGGCCAGGAAGAAGCCGAACGACGTGACCATGTACAGGATCGCGATGTCCTTGGGGTCCGTCGTCCTGAGCATCTTCAGGAACGTGGAACCCTTGCCGGTGCGCCGCGCCGGATACGGGCGCGACGTGATCGGCTTGGGGGCGACGGCTGTCACGTGTTCACTCCCTGCGGTGGTCTGTTGAGCTCGTGTCGGAGCTTAGCTCTACTCGCCGTCGAAGGCGCCCCCGGGAGCACGGTCAGGAGCATCGGATGAGCATCGTCATCGGTCCGGCGCTCGCGGTCGCCCTGGTCACGGCGGTGCTCGTGGCCGCCGTCGTCGCGCGGCTCACCCGGCTGGAGACGTCGTCCGCGACGGTCACCGCGGCCGTCCGGGCCATCGTGCAGCTCGGCGCCGTGTCGCTGCTGATCGGCGCGATCGTCGGGTCGGTGCCGCTCAGCGCGGCCTTCGTCGCCCTGATGGTGGTGGTCGCGGCACGCACCGCCGGACGCCGGATGACCCCCGACCGCAGCGGCTGGTGGGCGATCGTGCCCATCGCGCTCGCCCCGGTGCCCGTCGTCGCGGCGCTGGTGCTCGCCGGGGTCGTGCCGCCGCAGGGCATCGCCGTCATCCCGATGGCGGGCATCCTCATCGGCGGCACGATGACCGCGACGGCCCTGGCCGGACGGAGGGCCCTGGACGAGCTGGAGGCGCGCCGCGGGGAGGTCGAGGCCGCGCTCTCGCTCGGCATGCTCCCCCGCGACGCCGCGCTGGAGATCGCGCGGTGCACCGCGGGGCAGTCGCTCGTGCCGGTGACCGACCAGACCCGCACGGTCGGGCTCGTCACGCTGCCGGGCGCGTTCGTCGGGATGCTGCTCGGCGGGGCGTCGCCGGTGCAGGCGGGCGCGGTCCAGCTGCTCGTGCTGATCCTGCTGCTGGCCGTGGAGACGATCGCGGTGGCCGTGGCCGTGGAGCTCGTCTGCCGCGGCCTGGTGCACCGGACGACGGAACCGCAGCAGCTGCTGGAGAGCCACCGCGGCCCGCGCGCCGCCGCCCGCGCGCTCGGCGTAGGCAGATGATCAGTGCAGGGAGATGAACAGCTCCTCGAACACGTCGGGCGCCGAGGCCGGGTTCGGCGGCGGGTCGACGATGTAGAACTCCGTGCCCATGCCCAGCGCGAACATCGCGTCGGGCATCGTCAGCATGAAGTGGTCGGGGCCCATCTGGCTCGCGTGGGCGCGCATCGAGGCGCGCTTCTGGTCGACGAAGTCGACGGCGTCGACGCGATGGGTGATCTCGGCCTCGGGCTTGCCCATGGTCGGCAGGTTCTCGGGGAGCTCGGCGCCGGACTGCTTGAGGCCGCGGATCATCCAGTCGCGGTTGATCGTGCCCTGCGCGACGACCGGCACCGCCGAGAGCTCGGCCGCCCGCCGGCCCACCCGGTGCACCTGGATGTGGTCGGGGTGGCCGTAGCCGCCGTTGTCGTCGTAGACGGTGAGGACGTCGGGCTCCTCCTCGTCGAGGATCACCGCGAGGCGCTTGGCCGCGTGCTCGACGTCGGCCTGCCAGAAGCAGAACGGGGCGTCGTTGCTGGGCTCGCCGATCATCCCGGAGTCGGTGTAGCCCAGGAACTCCACGCGCTTGGCGCCGATCACGGCGGCCGAGGCGTAGCACTCGGCGGAGCGGCGCATCGCGAGCTGCTCCCCCGGCTCCAACACGCCCGGCACGGGCTCGCCCAGCTCGCCGCGTGTGGCGAAGACGAGCACCACGCGGTGCCCGGCCGCCGCGGCCCGGGCCAGGGTGCCGGCCGAGGCGATCGACTCGTCGTCGGGATGGGCGTGGAAGCTGACGATGGTGGCCACGGATCGACCTTAACCGCCCCGGCGCCGGGGTGGCGGGCCGTCCCGTGGACCGCGGCCACCGGGAGGACGGGGGCGTCGTCGGCCCCGCCCCCCGGCGACCACCGGGCACCCCCGCCTCAGGCGAGGATGCGGGTCAGTGCGGGCGCGATGTCGGTCAACCGGGCCACCACCTGCGCCCGGCCGCCCCCGCGCAGGGCCAGCGGGTGCGCCGCGGCCTCCGCCTCGGGCCCGCCGAGCGGCACGAGGACGTGCAGGCGGTCGATGCCGCCCAGCGCCTCGGCCGGCTCGTCGCCCGCGGTGTGCAGGCAGTCGCTCAGCAGCACGACCATGCGCTCGTCCGCCACGGCCGACGCCAGCTGCTTCGACGCCTCCCGCAGGCCGGCGGCCAGGTCGGTCGTGCCGTGCCCGCGCAGGGCGATGAGGTCCGACAGCAGCTCCTCGGGGGGCCGCCGCACCCCCTGCGCCTGCAGCACCCTGACCCCCGCGCCGAACGCGATGACCGAGGGCTGCAGCGGCGGCGGGCCGTTCTCGTTGGCCACGACCACACCGGCCGCGGCCACCGACGCCAGCGCGACGGCGAGGCCCTTCATCGACCCGGAGATGTCGACGACGAGGCAGACCGCGCGCCGGTGCGCCGTCCACGTCCGCGTGACCAGCTCCTCGGGCCGCCGCGACGACGACGGGTCCCACGCCTCGACCGTGCGGTCGAGGTCGAGGTCGCCGTCGAGGCGGCGCGACGGGCCCAGCCGCCGCGTGCCCCTCGCCTTGGCGGGCCCGACGCGGCCGAACCGGATGAACACCCGTCCGGCGAGGCGCCGGGCCGCCGCGCGCAGCTGCACGTCGGTGGCCACGGCCATGTCGGCCAGCAGTGCGGCGGCCTTGTCGGGGTCCTCGGCCGCCAGCGCCTCGAACGCGTCGACGTCGAGCTCGCCCGGTTCGGGCGAGACGTCGGCGAAGTCGGGGTGGTTGGCCGCGATCTCCTGGCGCCCCTGGGTGCGCGAGGGCTGCTCGCGCCCGGGGCGCGAGCGCTGCTGGAAGCCCGGGTTATGCCCCGGGCTGGGTGCTTTTCCCTGGCCGTCACTCTCCTCGGCGTCCGGGGACTCCGCGGGGTCGGACTCCTCGTCGTCGGCGGGCCAGTGGATCTCCAGCAGCTCGTCGATGACCGACTCGGCGGTGCGGTCGACGCCGTCGGTGATCCGGATGCGGCCCGAGAGCGCGGCGTAGGCGGCGTCGCGCGCGGTGTCGCGGGTGGGCGTCGCCTCCCCGCGCAGCTCGGCGAGCCCGGTGAGCACCAGCGAGAGGTCGATGGCGCCGCGGACCGAGGAGCCCATGCGCACGTCGCGGTGCTCGCGGGTGGCGCGGGTGAGCGCCACGGACAGGTCGACCCAGCGCCCGGCCAGACCGCTGACCGAACCGGTGATCGCCCGCTCGCCCTCGAGATCCTGGTAGCCCAGCACGACCCGGCACATGCGGTCGGCGATGGCCTGCGAGACGCGCGCGGTGCCCACAGCGTCGAACGGGTTCATCGCCGCGATCAGCCGGAAGTCCTTGCCCGCGTGGACCGTCCCGAGCCGCGGCACGGCGATCTCGCCCTCGGTGAGGACGGTGATCAGGACGTTGAGGGTCTCCTCGGGGACGCGGTTGAGCTCCTCCATGTAGAGCAGGCCACCGGTGCGCATGGCGGTGATCAGGGGGCCGTCGACGAACGCGTCGGGCTGGTAGCCGGTGGCGAGCACCTGCGACGGGTCGAACTGGCCGACCAGGCGCGCGGGCGTCAGCTCGGCGTTGCCCTCGACGAACACGACCTCCTGGCCGGTGTCGCGGGCGATGGAGCGCAGCAGCGTGGACTTGCCGGTGCCGGGCGGGCCCTCGATGACGACGTGCCGGCCGGTGACGAGCGCGACGGTGAGCACCTCGCGCTCGCGGCGCAGGCCGACGACGGGTGTGGGAGACCCCATGGGTTCCTCTCGGTGGGCGGACGACTCGGTGGGCGAACGAACGGCACCCCCGTCCGGAGGACGGGAGTGCCGCTCGGGGGGTTCGGGGACGGTCAGCTGTAGACGATGACGCCCTTCTGGTTCGTCCCGGCGTGCATCGCCTCGTAGCCCTCGCCGATCTGGTCGAGGCTGTAGGTCGTGGTGATGACCTCGTCGAGCTTCAGCACGCCGGCCCGGTAGAGCTCGACCTGGCGCTTGATGTCCCAGTTGGGGTTCGACTCGCCGAACAGCGAGCCCTGGATGCGCTTCTGGAACAGGGTGACGTCGGCCAGCGAGACCGGCAGCGGCGTGGTGTCGGCGATGTTGCCGAGCGCGGTGACGACGACCGTGCCCGCCTTGCGGATCGAGGCCATGGCCTGCCCGACGTACTCCGGCTTGATGACGCCGACGGTGATGATGGCCGAGTCGGCGCCCTGGCCGTTGGTGAACTGCTTGGCCAGCTCGGTGGCCTCCTCCATGGTCTCGACGCCGTGGGTGGCGCCGAGCTGGGTGGCGTTCTCGCGCTTGAGCGCCACCGGGTCCACGGCGATGATGTTGGCCGCGCCTGCGTGGGCCGCACCCTGCACCGCGTTGATGCCGACGCCGCCGATGCCCATGACGATGACGGTGTGGCCGGGCTGGACCTCTGCGGAGTTGACCGCGGAGCCCCAGCCGGTGCCGACGTTGCAGCCCAGCAGGCAGATCTTGTCGAGCGGCAGGTCACTGTCGACCTTCACCACGGAGTCGGCCGAGACCGTGGTGGTCTCGACGAAGGTCGAGATGCCGCACATCTGGCCGACCGGGGTGTCGGAGCCGGCGAGCTTGAGGCGGAAGCTGGAGGTGTCCTCCCAGCGCGAGCCGGCGAGGAGCCCGGCGCCCAGGTCGCAGAGGTTCTGCTGGCCCGAGGCGCACCAGCGGCAGTGGCCGCAGGAGGGGAGGAACGAGAAGACGACGTGGTCGCCCTCCTTGATGCCCTTGTGGTTCGGGGGGGCGGCGGTGACGATGCCGGCGCCCTCGTGGCCGCCGGCGAACGGGTAGACGCCGACCGGGATGTCGCCGGTGGCGATGTGGTCGTCCGAGTGGCACAGGCCAGAGGCGACCAGCTTGACCTGGACCTCACCGGGACGGGGGTCGTCCACCTCGAGGTCCACGACCTCGTACTTGCCGGGTGCCTGACGGACGATCGCTCCGCGGGTCTGCATGTGCTCTCCCTTGAACAGATTTCGGGGTCGGCTGCCGCTGTGCGGCGCGCCACACGGTTCATAGCAGGGTGCGCATGACTTGGAAAGCTCTACTGACCGCACGACGGGGTGCCAGGCACCCGTAGAAACCGGGCGTTCTACGGGCCGTTGACGGGCGGTCGAGCGGCAGTAGAGTCTTGTGACCCCGAGCACGGAGCGCCACCATGACGGACACGTTCAACGCCGCCACGTACCTGACCGAGGACCGCGTCGCCGCGGGTGACGGCGACCGGGTCGCGTTCCACCACCCGCGCGGTGCCCTCACCTACCGCCGCCTCACCGAGGAGGTCCGGCGCGTCGCGGCGGGGCTCGTCGCGATCGGCGTGCGGCCCGAGGAGCGGGTGCTCCTCGCGATGGTCGACGACGTCGAGCTCGCCACCGGCATCCTGGCCGTGATGTACGTCGGCGCGGTGGCCGTGCCGTCGTCGACCATGCTGACCGGGCCCGAGCTGGGCAAGCTCGTCGTCGACTCGCGGGCGCGGGTGCTGCTGGGCAGCAGCGAGTTCACGGCCGCCGTCACCACGGCGGCCACCGGCGCCCCGGACCTGCGCCACCTCGTCGTCACCGGCGACACCGCGCCGGGGGTCCCGGGCGTCACGACGCTGACGTGGGACGAGCTGCGCACCGCCGAGCCTCTCGACACCCCGTACCCGACGTGGGCCGAGTCGCCCGCCCTCTGGCTCTACACCTCCGGCACGACGGGCACGCCCAAGGGCGCGATGCACCGCCACACCGACATCCGCTACGTCTGCGAGACCTACGGCCGCGAGGTGCTGCGGATCGGGCGCGACGACGTCTGCCTGTCGGGAGCCAAGCTGTTCTTCGCCTACGGCATCGGCAACTCGCTGTTCTTCCCGCTGTCGGTCGGCGCCGCCGCGGTGCTGGAGCCGGCGCGCCCGAACCCGGCGCGGTTCGGCGAGCTGACCGAGCGGTACGGCGTCACCCTGTTCTTCGGCGGCCCCAGCTTCTGGGGCCCGCTCATGGCCGCCGACCTGCCGCCCGCGCAGTTCGCCACCGTCCGCAACGGCGTGTCGGCGGGCGAGGCGCTGCCCGCGCGGATGTTCCACGGCGTCCGCGAGCAGTACGGCTTCGAGATCCTCGACGGCATCGGCTCCACCGAGGCGCTGCACATCTTCATCTCCAACGTCGCGGGCGCGGTCGTGCCCGGCAGCTCCGGCTTCCCGGTGCCGGGCTACCGCGTGGAGCTGCGCCGCCCCGACGGCTCGGTCATCGAGGGCGCCGACGAGCCGGGGATGCTCTACATCGCGGGCGACTCGATCTGCACCGGCTACTGGTGCCGCACCGAGGTCAACCGCCGGGTGTTCCAGGGCGAGTGGATGCGCACCGGCGACCAGTACGTGCGCGGCACCGACGGCAGCTACACCTGCCTGGGCCGCGCCGACGACGTGCTCAAGGTCGGCGGGATCTGGGTCAGCCCCACCGAGGTCGAGGCGCGCCTCATGGAGCACCCCGACCTGGCCGAGGCCGTCGTCGTCGGGGTGCCCGACAGCGACGGGCTGGACAAGCCGGTCGCCTACGTCGTGCCGAGGCCGGGCGTGCACGTCGACGCCGACGAGGTCATCGCGTTCTGCCGCGCCGGGCTGGCGTCGTTCAAGCGGCCGCGGCTCGTCGTCGAGGTGAGCGAGCTGCCGCGCACGGCCACCGGCAAGATCCAGCGCTTCCGGCTGCGCGAGCTGGCCGCGGCGACGGTGGCGCCGGCGCCGACGGCGCCGACGGACGTCGCGGAGTCCCAGGCCTGACCTCGCGGGCCGGAACCGACGTTCTACAGCGATGGTGTGATCCGGCCGAATCTTGTAGAGTGAGCGCCGACCAACGGAGGACGGATGACCACCACCGCAGATCCCGACCAGGCCGAGATCCCCACGGTCTCCTTCGACAGGGAGCCGTCGTCGTACCGCCACTGGAAGCTCGACGTCCAGGGTGAGGTCGCGTACCTGCGGCTCGACATCGACGAGGCGGGCGGCATCGTCGGTGGCTACGAGCTGAAGATGAACAGCTACGACCTGGGCGTCGACATCGAGCTCTACGACGCCACGCAGCGGCTGCGCTTCGAGCACCCGGGCGTGAAGGCGGTCGTGCTGACCAGCGCGAAGGATCGCAACTTCTGCGCGGGCGCGAACATCCGGATGCTGGCGCAGTCCAGCCACCCGTGGAAGGTGAACTTCTGCAAGTTCACCAACGAGACCCGCAACGGCATCGAGGACGCCACCGCGAACTCGGGCCAGACCTGGATCGCGGCGCTCAACGGCACCGCGGCGGGCGGCGGCTACGAGATGGCGCTGGCGTGCGAGCAGATCCTGCTCATCGACGACAACTCCTCCGCGGTGTCGCTGCCGGAGGTGCCGCTGCTGGGCGTGCTGCCCGGTACCGGCGGGCTGACCCGGGTGATCGACAAGCGCCGCGTCCGCAAGGACCGCGCCGACGTGTTCGCCACCAAGTCCGAGGGCGCCCGCGGCAAGCAGGCCGTGGAGTGGAAGCTCGTCGACGAGGTGATCCCCAAGCGCGCCTGGGACGAGACGGTCGCCGAGCGCGCCGCCACCGCCGCCGCCGCCTCGACCCGCCCGTCCGACGCCACCGGCGTCGCACTCCCGCCGCTGGAGCGCGAGGAGGACGCCGACGGGATCCGCTACCGCCACGTCACCGCGGACTTCGACCGCGACGCGGGCCTGGTCAACATCACCGTGCACGGGCCGGAGGGCGACGTGCCCGACACCGCCCTGCGGGTGCACGAGCTGGGTGCGGAGTTCTGGCCGCTGGCCATGACCCGCGAGCTCGACGACCTGATCCTGCGGCTGCGCGCCAACGAGCTCGAGCTGGGCACCTGGATCATCCGCACGAAGGGCGACGTCGAGGACGCGCTGGCCTTCGAGCGGGTCATCGAGCAGTACAGCGGGTCCGACTGGCTGGTCAACGAGATCCGCCACTACTTCAAGCGCGTGCTCAAGCGCCTCGACGTCACCTCCCGCTCGCTCATCGCGCTGATCGAGCCGGGCTCGTGCTTCGCCGGTGCGCTGCTGGAGCTGGCGCTGGCGTGCGACCGCCAGTACATGCTCGACGGCTTCATGGAGGAGGACTCCCAGGAGGGCGAGCCGGCGCAGATGGTGCTGTCGGCGTCGAACTTCGGGACCTTCCCCATGTCCAACGGGCTGTCGCGGCTGGGCTCGCGCTTCTACGGCGACGACGACACCGTAGCCAAGCTGCGCCAGGAGACCGGGCGCCGGATCGAGGCCGCCGAGGCGATGGAGCTGGGGCTGGTCACCGACGCCCCCGACGACATCGACTGGGAGGACGAGGTCCGGATCATGCTCGAGGAGCGGGCCTCCCTCTCCCCCGACGCCCTGACCGGCATGGAGGCCAACCACCGGTTCGTCGGGCCCGAGACCATGGAGAGCCGCATCTTCAGCCGGCTCACCGCCTGGCAGAACTGGATCTTCGTTCGACCCAACGCGTCCGGCCCTGAGGGCGCGTTGCGCAAGTACGGCACGGGACGCAAGGCCGATTTCGACCGGAAGCGGGTCTGACATGAGCATCGACTACAGCGAGAAGATCCCCAACAACGTCGATCTCGCCGGCGACCGCAAGCTCCAGCGCGCGCTGGAGAGCTGGCAGCCCAACTTCATCAACTGGTGGAAGACGATGGGCCCGGCCGTCCCCACCGAGGACGTCTACCTGCGCACCGCCGTCGACGTCGGCCGCGAGGGCTGGGCCCAGTTCGGCCACGTCGCCATGGAGGAGTACCGCTGGGGGGTCTTCCTCTCCGAGCACAACGCCGACCGCAAGATCGCGTTCGGCGAGCAGAAGGGCCAGCCCGTCTGGCAGCAGGTCCCCGGTGAGTTCCGCGCCGAGCTGCAGCGCCTGATCGTCATCCAGGGCGACACCGAGCCCGCCTCGGTCGAGCAGCAGCGCCGCCTGGGCGAGACCGCCCCGTCGCTCTACGACCTGCGCAACCTCTTCCAGGTCAACGTCGAGGAGGGCCGCCACCTCTGGGCGATGGTCTACCTGCTGCACGCCTACTTCGGGCGCAACGGCCGCGAGGAGGCCGAGGCGCTGCTGCAGCGCAACTCCGGCGACCTCGACAGCCCGCGCATCCTCGGGGCGTTCAACGAGGAGACCCCGGACTGGCTGTCGTTCTTCATGTTCACCTACTTCACCGACCGCGACGGGAAGTACCAGCTCGGCACGCTCAAGGAGTCGGCGTTCGACCCGCTCTCGCGGACGTGCGAGTTCATGCTCAAGGAGGAGGCCCACCACATGTTCGTGGGCACCACCGGCATCGACCGCGTCGTCACCCGCAGCGCCGAGCTCATGCGCGAGCACGACACCGACGACATCGCCCCGCACGGCGGCATCCCGCTCGACGTCATCCAGAAGTACGTCAACTTCCACTACTCGGTCAGCCTCGACCTGTTCGGGTCGGAGAAGTCGACCAACGCCGCCAACTACTTCACCGCCGGGCTCAAGGGCCGCTGGCAGGAGGAGCGGCGCAAGGACGACCACGTCCTCACCGAGGACGCCGCGCACGTCGACCTCGTGCGCGACGGCGTCGTCACCACCGAGGAGGTCTCCGCGCTGGTCGCGCTCAACCACGACCTGCGCAACGAGTACGTCCAGGACTGCGCCACCGGGATGAAGCGCTGGAACCGCGTGCTGGAGAAGGCGGGTCTCGACCACCGCCTGTCGCTGCCCCACGTCGGCTTCAACCGCGAGGTCGGCCTGTTCTCCGGGCACCACGTCACACCCAAGGGCGACGTCGTCGGGCCCGACGTGTGGGAGGCCAGCAAGGACCGCTGGCTGCCGACCGAGGCCGACAAGGTGCACGTCCAGTCGCTGATGCGCCCGGTCTACGAGCCCGGCAAGATCGCCGGCTGGATCGCGCCGCCGAGCAACGGCATCAACGACAAGCCGTTCGAGTACGAGTACGTGCACTTCGCCTGATCCCGCTCCACGCGAACGGCCCGCTCGCCCGACCTGGTCGGGCGAGCGGGCCGTTCGCGTGGGTACCCCTGGCTCAGGAGGCCGCGGCGGGGGCCGGGGCGTCGGGCTGGGGCAGGGGGTCGCACTGCACGTCCGACCGGCCGCTCCCCGGTTGGCGCGCCGGCAGGGCGCCGGTGGCCAGGTAGTCGGCGACGATCGTGTCGGTGCACGCGACGCCCGACAGCGAGGCCGAGTGCGTGAACCCGCCGACGCCCTCGACCAGCACCGCGTTCGGGAACAGCTCGCGGGCGTTCAGCGCGCCGTCGAACGGCGTGGCGCCGTCGAAGGTCTCGCTGAGCAGCAGCGCGCCCGCCACGCCGCTCCCGTCGACCTCGACGGGCGTGCCCGCCTGCGCCGGCCAGAACGAGCAGGGGCCGTTGAACCAGGCGTTGGCCCACGTCTCGAACGGGGCCACCGCGTCGACGCGGGTGTTGTCGGCGCGCACCCGCTCGTAGTCCGGCCACGGCAGGTCGGTGCACTGCACGGCGAGGTAGATCGCGTAGCCGTTGTCGTCCGGTGCAGCCGGGTCGAAGCCGTAGGCCCCCTCCAGCGCCGCCACGTCGCCGTCGTTCACGTAGGCGGAGAAGGCCTGCGCGATGCCGGGGTAGGCGAGGACGTTGTAGCCGGCGCTGAGGAACAGGTCGTTCCACTCCGCCGGCCCGATGCCGCCCGCGGGCGCCGCCCGGAGGTCGTCCTGCACGGAGTAGTAGAGCGCCTCGACGTCCTCGCCGGAGGTGCCCAGGCCGTAGACGGCGTCGTTCTTCGCGATCCAGTCGAAGAACGCGCCGATGGTGCGCTCGAACGCGACGTCCTGGTTGAGGTTGGCCTCGTACCAGATGTTGCGGACGTCGACCACGCCGTCCATCACCAGGCGCCGGACCCGGTCGGGGAACAGCGTGGCGTACACCTGGCCGAGGTACGTGCCGTAGGAGAAGCCGTAGTAGTTGATCTGCTCCTGACCCAGTGCGGCGCGCAGGACGTCCATGTCGCGGACGGTGTCGATGCTCTTCAGGTGGTCGAGCAGCGGGCCGCCGTTGGTCGCGCAGGCCTCGGCGTAGGAGCGCGACCGGTCGAGCCAGGCCTGCTCGGTGCCCGCCTCGGGCCGGTAGTCGGGACGGTTGAACCCGGAGTAGTCGGGGATGCAGCTCAGCGCGGGGCGGCTGGAGCCGACGCCGCGGGGGTCGAACCCGATCCAGTCGTAGGAGGCGCCCGCCCCGTTCGGCACGGCCCCGCCGAGCAGCGCGAGCGTCAGCCCCGAGCCGCCCGGGCCGCCGGGGTTGACGAGCATGACGCCCTGCGACTGCGGCGTCGTGTGGACGACGCGCGAGACCGCGATCTCGATGGTCGGTCCGGTCGGGTCGTCGTGGTCGAGCGGCACCGCGACGAACCCGCACTCGGCTCCCGCCGACACGAGCGCCGACGCCTCGCACGGCCCCCACACCACCGGCGCGGGCACGAACCCGGGAGGCGGTTGCGGCACCGGGGAGGCCTGCGCCAGGGGCGCCACCAGCACCCCCGCGGCCAGCAGTCCGGCCGTCAGCACGGCCGTCACGGATCTGCGCACGTTCCCCCCGATCTCGTCACCGGGAGTGATCGCACGACTGCGCGCACCCCGACGACGAGGAGCGTGTCACCTGATCAGCACGAGAGCCAACACCAACTCGGGCAGCCGACCGGAACGTCCGGATTCACGACCCGAACGTGTCGATCGCGGCGTCGAGGCGCTCGCCGATCTCGCCGTCGGACAGGCCGTAGCTGGGGATGTAGCAGAGCAGGCGGTCGTAGAGCCCGTGGAAGCCGGGAATCCGGTCGCGGACCTCGTCGGGGGTGCCGGCGACGGCCATCCGGTCGAGCATCGCGGGGCTGACGGCGGCGATCATGCCGTCGTGGTCGCGGGCCTTCCAGGCGTCGCGGATCGCGGCGACCTCCGTGGTGAAGCCCTCGAGCTCGACGAGCGGCGCGTAGGTCCGGACCACGGTGTAGAAGGCGATCTGGGCGGCGGCGTCGCGGCGGGCGCGGTCGCCGTCATCGGCCACGCTGGTGATCACATAGCCGGCAACCGGGATGTCGGCGGGGCGGCCGGTGCGCGCGGCCCCGGCGGCGAGCGCGGGCCGCACGACCTCCTCGACGTAGCGGCGGGTGAAGATCGGGTGCCCGACCAGCCCGTCGGCGACGGCGCCCGCGGCCTGCACCATCCGCGCGTTGAAACCGGCGAGGTAGACCGGCACCGGCGGGCGGGGCGTCACCGCGGCGGTGGGCTGCAGCGCCATCCGGTAGAAGCGACCCTCGTGCTGCACGCCGGCGGCGTCCATCGTCCAGATCCGGCGCAGCAGGGGCACGAGCTCCTCCATGCGCGGGGCGGGCGAGGCCCCGTCGACGCCGTGCCAGTCGCGCTGCATGGTGCGGGTGCCGGTGCCCAGGCCCAGGACGAGCCGGTCGCCCGACAGCTCGGCGAGGTCGCGGGCCTCGGCGGCGAGCACGAGCGGGCTGCGCCCCACGGCGTAGGCGATGCCCGACGCCACCGTGATCGTCGACGTGCGCAGCGCCATCGCGGCGAGCGAGACCGTGGCCGAGCGGTCGTAGAACTCGGTGGTCCACACCGACTCGAAGCCGCGCTCCTCGGCCCGCACCGCGGCGTTCACCGCCGTCGTCAGCGTGCCGCCGTGGACCGCCACACCCATCCGCTCCGTCATGCCCCGACCCTAGAGCGGGCGCGCGCCGCGCGTCGCACACTGGGAGGCGATGAGCGACCAGGCCGACCGCGCCACCCGGCTGCGCGAGGCGATCGACCGCGACGGCGACCGCTGCGTGTGGTGCCGCCGCCGCTGCACCGGGCTGGTGCGCCCGACCACCGAGCACCTGGTGCCGCGCGTCAAGGGCGGCCCGTCGTGGCGCGAGAACGAGGTCGTCGCGTGCTCGCGGTGCAACCGGCAGCGCGGGCACGCCACCCCCGCCGACTGGATCGCCGAGTGCGAGCGCCGCGGCTGGTCGCCCGACGTCGACGGGGTCGTCCGGTCGCTGCGCGCGCTCGACCGCGCCATCGCCGCGCGCGGCGGCCGGCGGCGGGCCCGGCCCTACCTCGCGGCGCAGCTGCGCCGGCTCACGTGACCCCTTGACCGACCGGCCCACTTGACCCACCAGCACGGGGCCACCAGCATCCGCGGACATGGACCTCCTGCCCGGCGTGCGCTCCGCGACCACCGAGACCGACCGCATCCGGATGCACCACCTGGAGTCCGGGCCCGCCGACGGCCCGGTCGTGGTGATGGTGCACGGCAACCTCTCCACCTCGCGGTTCTACGAGCACCTCATGCCCGGGCTGCCCGAGTACCGGGTGATCGCGCCGGACATGCGCGGCTTCGGCCGGTCCGAGCCCGCCCCGATCGACGCCACCCGCGGCCTCGACGACTGGGCCGACGACCTCGACGCCCTGCTGCGCGCACTCGGCGTCGACGGGCCGGTGCACCTGGTCGGGTGGTCGACGGCGGGCGCGGCGATCGCCCGGTTCGCGATGGCGCGCCCGGTGGCGTCGCTGACGTTCATCGACCCGGTCTCCCCGCACGGCTACGGCGGCACGTTCGCCGACGGCACCCCCTGCTTCCCCGACGCCGCGGGCTCGGGTGGCGGCGGCGCCAACCCCGAGCTCGTCGAGCGCCTGCGCGCGGGCGACCGCAGCGCCGACAGCCCGCTCTCGCCCCGCAGCGTCATGCGCTCGCTCTACTGGGCGCCCACGCACACCGAGCCGCGCGAGGACCTCCTCGTCGACGAGGTCCTGCTGACGCTCGTCGGCGACGACGGCTACCCCGGCGGCTCCACGCCGACCGAGAACTGGCCGGGCCTCGCACCCGGCACCACCGGCATCCTCAACGCACTGTCCCCGAAGTACTGCGACTGGACGGGGCTGGTCGACATCGCGGCGAAGCCGCCGGTGCTGTGGACGCACGGCATGGGCGACCTCGTGATCGCCGACGGCTCGATGCTCGAGTTCGGCGCGCTCGGCGCGGGCGGCGCCGTGCCGGGGTGGCCGGGTGCGGACGTCTACCCGCCGCAGCCGATGGTCAGCCAGATCCGGTCGCTGCTGCAGCGGTACGCGGCGGCGGGCGGCGCCGTCACGACCGAGATGTTCGAGGCGTCCGGCCACGGACCGCACATCGACGCGGCGGAGCGGTGGCTGTCGGTGTTCCGGACCTTCCTCACGACGACGGCCTCTGCGACGACGGCCGCTACGACGAACGGGTGACCTCCCGACGGAACCCGCGGCCCCCGGACGACGAAGGGACGTGAACCGCGAGCAGATCCGCCCCGAACCGGGACCGGCGCTGCTCGCGCTCTACGACGACGCGCTGCCGCAGGTGTACGGCTACCTGCTCGCGCGCTGCGGGCGCCGGGCGCTCGCGGAGGACCTCACGGCCGAGACGTTCCTGGCCGCGGTCACCGCGTGCCGCCGGCACCCGCCGCCGCCCCTGAACGTCGGGTGGCTGGTGGGCATCGCGCGGCACAAGCTCGTGGACCACTGGCGGTCCGTCGAGCGGGAGGAGCGCGGGCTGCGCGCCGTCGAGGAGTCCACCGAGGACGTCGAGGACCCGTGGGAGGGGCACGTGGACGCCGTGGTCGCCCGCGAGGTGCTCGACGCCCAGACCGCGCTGCACCGCGCCGCCCTGACGCTGCGCTACCTCGACGGCCTGCCCGTCGCCGACGTGGCCCGCGCGCTGGGCCGCACCGTGCACGCCACCGAGTCGCTGCTGGCGCGCGCCCGCGCCGCGTTCCGCCGCGGCTACGAGGGAGGTGCGCGGTGACCGACCCGCTCGACGCCCTGCGCGCCGCCGCCGTCCCCGTCGATCCCGATCCCGTCTTCGCCCGCACCCTGCGCGCCCGCCTGGAGCGCGCGCTGCTGTCTCCTGTGGAGGACACCGTGACCACTGCGACCACCGCTGTACCCACCGCCGCGACCACCGCCGCGCCCGCCACCGCCCGCCTGCGGTCGCTGACCCCCTACCTGGCCGTCACCGACGCGGCCGCGGCCCTGGACTTCTACGTCACCGCGTTCGGCGGGGTCCGCCGCGGCGAGCCGATCGTCATGCCCGGCGGGAAGGTCGGGCACGCCGAGGTGGCGCTGGGCGACAGCGTCCTCATGCTGGCCGAGGAGTTCGGTGAGATGGGGCTGCTCGCGCCGGTCACCCGCGGCGGGGTGAGCCAGTCGCTGCGCCTGGAGGTGACCGACCCCGACGCCGTCGTCGCCCGCGCCGTGGCGGCCGGCGGCGTGCTGGAGCGGCCCGTCACCGACTCCCCGTACGGGCGCGGCGGCGTGGTGCTCGACCCGTCCGGGCACCGCTGGATGGTCTCGCGCGACGCCGACCTCGCCCGCCCCGGTGACGTCGTGTTCGCCTCGCTGTGGACCGCCGACGTCGCGCGGGCCGAGCGCTTCTACGCCGCCGTGCTCGGCGACCTCGGCCGGCTGCGGATCACCGCGGGCGACCCGTCGGCGGGGCTGTTCCTCTGCTACGCCGTGGCCGACCTCGACGCCGCGTCCGACGTGGTGCGCGCCGCGGGCGGGACCGCACGGCCGCCGCAGGTCCGCGAGCACGGGCGCGTCGCCGACTGCGTCGACGACCAGGGCCTTGCGTTCGCCCTGCACGAGGGCGACGCCCCGGCGGTGGCGCTGCCGGAGTACGCGGAGCTGCGGGTGCCCGACTCCGGCCGGGCCCGCGCGTTCTACGGCACGGTCCTGGGCTGGGGCTTCCGGCCCGGCGACCACGGCGGGGACTACTGGAACGGCACCGTCGACGGCGGGCGCACCCGCCCCCGCACCGGGCTGGCCGGCGGGGAGGCGGTGCCGACCGTCGTGCCGACGTTCCGGGTGCCCGACTCCGACGCCGCCCTGGCCGCGGTGCGGGCCGGGGGCGGGACGGCGCAGGAGACGGTGCAGTCGCGGTTCGGGCGGATGACGCGGTGCGTCGACGACCAGGGCACCGCGTTCCGCCTGCTGCAGCCCTAGCGGGCTGCCCGTGAGTGGGAACCGGTGCCAGGGCACCGGTTCCCACTCACGACCTCCTACCAGGGCACGACCTACCAGGGCACCGCGCCGCTCCGGTCGAAGAACCCGCCCGTCGGGCCGTCCGGCGCCACCTGCGCCGGCTCGACGATCGCGTCCGTCCCCTCCTGCACCGTCTGCGGGCCGCTGTTGCCGAGCGGATGGTACGACGGGCGGGAAGCCCTCCTGCCGGTGTCGACCGCATCGGGTGCGGCCGTCGCAGCGGCGGTGATCACCGGAAGTGTGAGTCGTGGTCGCGGGAGGTGCCGTGAGGCCCACTCCTGACACCCGCTGCCCGGTGATCACCGGGAGTGCGTCGTCACTGCCGTCGGGAGGACCATGGCGTCACACTGCCGACGATCACCGCTGCCACCGCGCAGGCAGGGACGGCCGGTACCACCCTCCGCCACCCGGACCGGGGCATGCTGGACGCATGGACCGCACCGAGCTCGCCGGCGCGCTGCGCACGTGGCGCGAGCGCCTGGACCCCGTCGACGTCGGGCTGCCGGCCGGCGTCCGCCGCCGCGTCCCGGGCCTGCGCCGCGAGGAGGTGGCGCAGCTCGCGGGCGTGTCCGTCGACTACGTGACGCGCCTGGAGCAGGGCCGCGGGCCGCACCCGTCGGAGTCGGTCGTGGCCGCGCTGGCCCGCGCCCTGCGCGTGTCCGACGCCGAGCGCGAGCACCTCTACCGCCTCGCCGGCGCCACCCCGCCGGGACCCGGGCGCATCCGCAGCGCCGTGCGCCCCAGCGTCGCCCGGCTCATGGACCGCTTCACCGACCTCCCCGCGTTCCTCATGGACGCCAAGCTCGACGTACTGCTGTGGAACCCGATGGCCGCCGCGCTGCTCGGCGACTTCTCCGCCCTGCCCCCGGCCGAGCGCAACGCCGCGCGGCAGTCGTTCACGGGGCCGTGGCGCTGGGAGGAGGACCCCGACCGCGAACGCCTCGACCGCGCCATGGTCTCCGACCTGCGCCGCGCCGCCGCCCGCTACCCCGACGACGCCGGCCTGCGCCGCCTGGTCGCCGACCTGCGCGCGGCCAGCCCGGCGTTCGCGCGGCTGTGGGACCTGCGCGAGCTCGACGAGCGCCACGGCGACACCAAGACGATCCGCCACCGCGAGCTCGGCCCGCTGTCGCTGGACTGCAACTCCCTGCTCGTGCACGCCGACGACCAGATCCTGCTCGTCTACTCCGCCGCTCCCGGGACGCCGGAGGCGCAGGCCCTGGACCTGTTGCGCGTCCTCGGACTGCAGAGCGTCGGTTAAGCTCCGCCCGTGGCCTCCGACCTGGCGTTCGACGCGCTCGCCGATCCGGTGCGGCGCGAGATCCTCGCGGTGCTCGCCGGACGCGACGAGTGCAGCGCGGGCGAGCTGTCCGCCGCGATCTCCCGGGTGGGACGCACGGCCGTCTCCAGCCACCTGCGCGTGCTGCGCACGGCGGGCCTGATCACCGAGCGCCGCACGGGCCGGTTCCGCATGTACTCCGTCGATCCCACGGGCCCGGCGCAGGACGTCATCCGCCTGCTGCAGGAGCTGTTCCAGTCCTCGCTCGACGCGGCCCGGGACGCCGCCGAGTCCACCACCGGTGCGGACCGCCGAGCCATGTGATGGGCGGTCTCGCCCTGCACGCGCAGACGCGGATCGAGTCGCCACCCGACGCGGTGTTCGCCCTGTTCGGAGCCGGTAGCGGCGCGGGTTGGCTGTTCGACGCCACGTGCGACCGGCTCGGCGTCGGCGCCGCGGTGTCCATGCAGGCGCCGCTGGGCGGGGAGAGCGTCGCGCTGCTGGGCCGGATCACCGCGCTGCGCGCGCCCGGCGCCTCCCCCGGCCGGATCGACGTCCGGCTCGACCAGCCCTGGACCGGGCGCCTGCGCGTGCTGTTCGAGCGCGACGGCACCGGCACGCGCGTCCGCGTCGTCACCGATCTCGACGACGCCGGGCTGACCTGGCTCATGCGCCGCCGCGGCCATCCGGTGCCCGACCGGCACGGCCCCGACGAGCACCGCGTCGGGCTGCTGACCAGCAAGTCCGGGCTGGGCAGCGTGTTCGCCGCGGCCACGGAGAACATGGCGACGATGGCCGCCGACGAGGTCAACGCCGACGGCGGCATCGACGGGCGCCCGCTGCGCCTGGTCGTCGGCGACGACGCCACCGACCCCGCGACGGGCGCGGCCGAGGCCCACCGGCTGGTGCGGGCGGGGTGCCGCACGCTGCTGGTCACCACGACCTCGGCGACGTTCGAGCGCGCCGCCGCCGAGCTGGGCCCGGCGGGTGTGCTGCTCGTGCAGACGCTGATGAACGAGGGCGGGCTGGGCAGCGAGCTGTGCGTGCAGCTCGGGGAGCGGCCGGGCGCCCAGCTCGAGGCCGCCGCCGGGCCGCTGATGCAGGCGGCGGGCGGGCGCCGCTGGTTCCTCGCCGGCAACGACTACGTGTGGCCGCGGGTCGTGCACACCGTGGCGTGGCGGGTGCTCACCGAGCGGCGGGCGACGATCGTCGGCGAGGGGTTCGCCCCGCTCGGCACGCGCGACTTCAGCCCGCTGATCGAGCGGATCCTCGCCTCCGGCGCCGACGTCGTGCTGTCGTCGTTCGTCGGCGCCGACCTCGTCGCGTTCGAGCGCCAGTGCCACGCGATGGGCGTGCGCGCGCGCTGCCGCACCCTCGCGCTGACGCTGGAGGAGCCCACCCGCGAGCGGATCGGCGACGCCGCGTCGGCCGGGATGTGGGGCGTCTCGGGCTACTTCGAGCAGCTCCCCGGCGAGGCGAACCGCGCCTTCCTGCGGCGCTACCGCGAGGCCCACGGCCGGTTCGCGCCGCCGCTGTCGAGCATCTCGGAGTCGGCGTACGAGGCGGTGCACCTGTACGCGGCGGCGGCGCGGCGGGCCGGGGAGAACGAGCCGCGCGTGATCGCCAGGGAGCTGCGGTCGAGCCGGGCGGCGTTCCCCCGCGGGCCGGTCACCGTGACCGGTCCGGAGACCGTGCAGCAGGACCTGTTCGTCGCCGAGGCGGTGGCGGGCGGTTTCGCCGTGAGTCCGTCGCGTTAACGATCTTGACAACGTGCCACTACCTATTGACACGTGCGGATAGGGCTCAATAGGTTCGCGCTCTCACCCCTCCGGAGGTAGAACGCCATGCCCTTGCGCCCCCCTGACCCCGACGACCTCGCGAAGGCCGCCCAGCACTACGGGCTGGGACTCGACGAGGCCGACGTCGCCTCGTTCTCGCCGATGGTCCACGGGCTGCTCGCGTCGTGGGACGCGGTCGAGGAGCTCTACGCCGCCTCGGCGCCCGCGATGCCCGAGCGGGCCTGGACCCGTCCCGAGGCCGCCGACAACCCCTACAACGCCTGGTACGTGACGACGTCGATCACCGGCTCGGGCGAGGGTCCGCTGGCCGGGAAGACCGTGGCGGTCAAGGACAACACCGCCGTCGCGGGCGTCCCGATGATGAACGGCTCGACGACGATGGAGGGCTACACGCCGCTGCGCGACGCCACCATCGTCACGCGCCTGCTCGACGCGGGCGCCACCATCGCGGGCAAGTCGGTCTGCGAGGACCTCTGCTTCTCCGGCGGCTCGCACACCTCCCGCACCGGCGCCGTGCGCAACCCGTGGAACGAGACCCACTCCACCGGCGGCTCGTCGTCGGGCAGCGCGGCGCTCGTCGCCTCGGGCCTGGTCGACGTCGGCACCGCGGGCGACCAGGGCGGCTCCATCCGCATGCCGGCCTCCTGGTGCGGGGTCGTCGGGCACAAGCCCACCTGGGGCCTCGTGCCCTACACCGGCGCGTTCCCGATCGAGCAGACGATCGACCACGTCGGCCCGATCACGCGCACCGTCGCCGAGGCCGCGCTGGTGATGAACGTGATCGCCGGACCGGACGGGCAGGACCCCCGCCAGCCGCGCGACCTCGTGCCCGACGACTACGTCGCCGCACTGGGCCGCGGGGCCGAGGGCCTGCGCGTCGGCATCCTCACCGAGGGCTTCGGCCTCGCCAACTCCGACCCGGGCGTCGACGCCGCCGTGCGCGCGGCCGCGGAGTCGCTGCGCGGCGCCGGGCTCGTCGTCGAGGACGTGTCGGTGCCCTGGCACCGCCACGGCGCGGCGATCTGGGACGTCATCTCCGTCGAGGGCGCGGCGTCGCAGATGGTCGACCTCAACGGGTACGGCCTGAACTGGAAGGGCCTCTACGACCCCGAGGTCATGGAGCACTACGGCAACCGGTGGCGCGCCGACGGCAGCCAGTTCTCCGAGACCGTCAAGCTCGTGCTGCTCGCCGGCAGGCACGCGCTCGACTCCCACCACGGCAAGCACTACGGCATGGCGCAGAACCTCGCCTACGAGCTCCGGGCCGCCTACGACGAGGCGCTCTCGCGCTACGACGTGCTGGTCCTGCCCACCACCCCGATCCACGCCACCGCGATCCCCGACCCGGACGCCCCGCGCGAGGAGATCATCGGCCGGGCCCTGGAGATGATCGCCAACACCTGCGTCACCGACGTCACGGGCCACCCGGCCTGCAGCGTCCCCGCAGGTCTCGTCGACGGCCTCCCCACCGGGATGATGATCGTCGGCCGCCAGTTCGACGACGCCACGGTGCTGCGCGTCGCGCACACGTACGAGCAGGCGGTCGGGGGCTTCCCGACGCCCGCAGGAGCAGCAGCAGGGAGCCAGGCATGAACGGCGTGCACGATCTGGGCGGCACCGACGGGCTCGGTCCCGTCGAGATCCCGGAGGACGAACCGGTCTACCGGGCGGAGTGGGAGAAGGCGGCGTTCGCCATGTTCTCCATGACGTTCCGCGCCGGCTTCTTCGGCATCGACGCGTTCCGCTACGGCATCGAGCAGATGCACCCGGCCACGTACCTGCTCTCGCCCTACTACGAGCACTGGCTGCACACGATCGAGCACCACGGCATCGAGAAGGGCATGATCGACGAGGCCGAGCTCGACCGGCGCACCCAGCACTACCTGGAGAACCCGGACGCGCCGCTGCCCGCCGAGAAGGAGGACCCCGACCTCCTGGCCTTCGTCGACGGCGTCGTCAAGGCCGGTGCCCCGGCGGGGCGCCCGTCGGACAAGGTCGCGCAGTTCACGGTCGGCGACCGGGTCACCGTCGCGTCCGACGTGCCGTTCGGCCACACCCGCAAGGCCGGGTACATCCGCGGCCGCACGGGCGAGATCGCGCTGGCGCACGGCACGTTCATCTACCCCGACAGCGCCGGCAACGGCGGGCCCGACGCCCCCGAGCACGTCTACACCGTCAAGTTCACCGCCGAGGAGCTCTGGGGCGCGGAGGCCGCCGATCCCAACGGCACCGTGTACTTCGACGTGTGGGAGCCCTACATCACCCTCGCCACGACCACCGAGAAGGCCGCCTGATGACCGCCACCGTCCGCACCCAGGAAGAGATCGCCGCGCGCGTCAAGGCGCTCGAGTCGATCCTGATCGAGAAGGGGATCATGACGACGGCGGCGGTCGACCGCCTCGTCGAGATCTACGAGAACGAGGTCGGCCCGCAGCTCGGCGCCGCCGTCGTCGCCAAGGCCTGGACCGACCCGGAGTTCAAGGCGCGCCTGCTGGCCAACGGCACGGAGGCGTGCGCCGAGCTGGGCATCGGCGGCCTGCAGGGCGAGGACATGGTCGTCGTCGAGAACACCGACACCGTGCACAACGTCATCACCTGCACGCTGTGCTCCTGCTACCCGTGGCCGGTGCTGGGGCTGCCCCCCAACTGGTACAAGGACCCGGCGTTCCGCGCGCGCATCGTGCGCGAGCCGCGCAAGGTCCTGGGCGACGACTTCGGCTTCGAGGTCCCGGACTCCGTCGAGATCCGCGTCTGGGACTCCTCGTCGGAGATGCGCTACTGGATCCTCCCGCAGCGCCCGGCCGGCACCGAGGGCCTCGACGAGAAGGCGCTCGCCGCCCTCGTCACCCGCGACTCGATGATCGGCGTCGGCGCGGCGAAGGCCGCCTGATGGCGCTCCGGCAGGACGCCACGGAGCTGGGCGACGCCCGGCGCCGCGTGGAGTCGCTGGTCTGCGACCTCCCCGGCGGCAGCGACGCCGACCGCTCCTTCGACCACCCGTGGGAGGTGCGCGCGTTCGCGATGGCCGTAGCGGCCTACCACTCCGGTCAGTACGAGTGGTCGGAGTTCCAGCTCTCGCTGATCGACTCCATCAGGAAGTGGGAGACCGACGGCGGCGCCGAGCCGTGGTCGTACTACGAGCACTGGCTCCAGGCCCTGGAGACGGTCCTCGCGGGCAACGGCAAGCTCTCCGAGGCCGTGCTCGACGACCAGACCCGCTCCGTCCTGGCCACGCCGCGCAACGCCAACCACCACGAGGCCCACCGCGAGCCCGTGGCGGTCGACCCCGCCCGGTAGGGCTCCCGACGACCGGCACGGTCCCCGGCACACTGGGCACCGTGCTGATCGTCGTGGACGACCTGACCGGTCCGGGCATCGTCGCGCTGCTCGACGAGCACCTGCGCGACATGCGGGCCACCAGCCCGCCCGAGAGCGTCCACGCGCTCGACCTCGACGGCCTGCGCGACCCCGCGGTCACCGTCTGGACGGTCGTCGAGGACGGCGCGGTGATCGGCTGCGGCGCCCTCAAGGTGCTGGAGCCGGGGCACGCGGAGATCAAGTCCATGCGCACCGCGGCGAGCCACCAGGGCCGCGGGATCGGCACGGCGGTGCTGCGCCACCTGCTCGCGCAGGCCCGCGCCCGCGGGCTGCACCGACTCAGCCTGGAGACCGGTACGCAGGAGTTCTTCGCTCCCGCCCGCGCCCTCTACGCCCGGCACGGCTTCGTCCCCTGCCCGCCGTTCGCGGGCTACACCGACGACCCGAACAGTGCCTACCTCACCCTGGAGCTGGCACGCTGACCGCCGCCCCACCCCCGACGACGAGGGAGCCCCCGATGGCCGGCTACTACACCGACGAGGTCCACGGACCGCACGAGTACTTCGAGCTGGGCAACTTCGCCCTGACCAGCGGCTACACGCTGCCCGGCGCCCGCCTCGGGTACCGGACGGTCGGCACGCTCAACGCCGCGAAGGACAACGCGGTGCTGGCGCCGCACATGTTCTCCGGCACCTCGGCGTTCATGGAGGCCTACGTCGGCGAGGGCCGCCCGCTCGACCCGTCGACGCACTTCGTGATCCTGCCCGGGCAGTTCGGCGGCGGCTTCTCCTCCAGCCCGTCCAACACGCCCGCGCCCTTCGACCGCGGGCAGTTCCCGCTGGTCGCCATCGCCGACGACGTCGTCGCGCAGCACCGGCTCGTCACCGAGCACTTCGGCATCGAGCGGCTGCAGGCCGTGCTCGGGTGGTCGATGGGCGGGCAGCAGACCTACGAGTGGGCCGTCCGCTTCCCCGACATGGTGCCGCGCGCCGCGGTGTTCGCCGCGACCGCGCGCAACCCCGTCCACAACCAGATCTTCATCGACACCTGGAACGAGCTGCTGACGTCGGACCCGGCGTTCCGCGGCGGCTTCTACGACGACCAGGCCGAGGTGCGGCTGGGCCTGCAGCGCCTCGCGGTGTCGTTCTCGCTGATGGGGCTGTCGTCGGCGTTCTTCCGCCAGGAGCTGTGGCGCGGCCTGGGCTTCGCCTCGCCCGACGACTTCCGCCAGGGCTTCATCCGCGGCTACTTCGCCCCGATGGACCCCAACAACCTCATCGTCCAGGGCCGCAAGTGGCGCGCGAGCGACATCTCCGCCCACACCGGCGGTGACCTCGCCGCGGCGCTGGGCCGGATCACCGCGCAGTTCTTCGTGGTGCCCTTCTCCGAGGACCTGTTCTTCCCGCCGGAGGACTGCGAGGCCGACTGCGCGGCCATCCCGAACGGGCACTACCGCCCGATCGAGACGCCGATGGGCCACTTCGGCATGTTCGGGCTGCGGCCCGAGGACCCGGCCGCCGTCGACGCCGTGATCGCGGAGATGCTCGCGTCCTGAGCGGCTACGGCAGCAGCAGCTCCTGCAGCCGCGCGAACCACACGACGCCGAGCACGACCAGGGCGAGGAACGCCAGACTCGCGAGGCTGGTGAGGACGTAGGCGGTGGCGCGCAGCGCCGTCAGCACCCGCCCGTCGGGGCGCGCGGTGTAGCTGCGCCGCGAGCGCGGCGTCGGGCCGAAGCCGGGGCGGCTGCCGACGGCGTGGGCGGGACCGGTCTGCGTGACGGAGCGGGCCTGGGCCGGAATGCTCATGGGTGCGCGTCCCCCGACGTTGCTGCGATGGTCGACCCGTTGTAGCGGAGCGCAGCCGCCGTCACAGCGACCGACGGACCGGTCCACCCGAACGTGGCGACGAACGCGAACTTAGGCTGGCGCCATGAGTCACCTGCTGGTGATCGAGGACGACGAGGAGATCGGCGAGCTCCTGCGCTCGAGCCTCGCGCTGCACGGGCACGCCGTGCACTGGGAGCGCACGGGCCGCGGCGGCCTGGCGCGCGCCGCCGACACCGAGGTCGACCTGGTCCTGCTCGACCTCGGCCTCCCCGACCTCGACGGCCTGGAGGTCTGCCGCCAGCTGCGCCTGACGCTGCCCACCACCGTCATCGTGATGCTCACGGCCCGGGCGCGGGAGATGGACGTCGTCGTCGGGCTGGAGGTGGGCGCCGACGACTACCTGGTCAAGCCGGTGCCGCTGGCCGAGCTGGTGGCCCGGGTGCGCGCGCACCTGCGCCGCACCGAGCCCGCGAAGACGCCCGCCACGCACCACGCGGGCGACCTCACCGTCAGCGTCGAGAGCCGCCGCGCCACCGTCGACGGCCACGAGCTGGCGCTGCGGCCCCGCGAGTTCGACCTGCTCGCCCGCCTGATCGTCGAGCCGGGCTCGGCCGTGAGCCGGGAGACGCTGATGTCGGAGGTGTGGGACCAGCACTGGTACGGCTCCACGAAGACCCTCGACGTCCACGTTGCCGCGCTGCGCCGCAAGCTGTCGGAGACCGGCCGGACGGTGCCGCAGATCGTCACCGTGCGCGGGCACGGGTACCGGCTGGAGAACCCGTAGCGCTCGGACGGTCCAGCGCCGGACGACCCGGCCCTCAGACCGACGTCGCCGCCCGCAGCAGCAGCGCGAACTGCGGCGGCGAGGGCCGGGACAGCCGCAGGTGCCCGCCCTCGGCCTCGGCGAGCCGCCGGGCCAGCGCGAGCCCCAGGCCGTGTCCGGTGGCCGACGGCGAGCGCCGGGTGAACAGCTGGGCGTCGGTGAGGGTGATCCCGGGACCGCGGTCGGACACCTCGATGCCGACGGCGTCGCCGGCGTCGCGCGCGCTGAGCTGCACCGGACCCTGGCCGTGCACGAGCGCGTTCTCCAGCAGCACGGCCAGCACCTGCCGCACGGCGGCGCCCGAGGCCAGCGCGGGCGGCGTCTGGGGGTCGACGACGACGATCAGCGGCCGGTCCTGCTCCTCGAACTGGGCCGACCACTGCCCCCGCGCCTCGGCCAGCAGTGCGCCGACGTCGAGCGCGTCGACGGCGCCGTGGGTGTCCCGGGCGAGCGTGAGCAGCTCCTCGATGGTCCGCTCGATCCGCTCGGTGGAGCGCAGCCCCTGCATCAGCGCCGGCCGCGGGTCGTCGCCGGGGCGCTCCAGTGCCGACTCCAGCCCGAGCCGCAGGCTGGTCAGCGGCGTGCGGAGCTGGTGGGAGGCCTCCGCGGAGAACGCGCGCTCCCGGGCGAGGAGGTCGTCGAGCCGGCTCGCAGTGCGGTTGAGCGAGCTGCCGACGGCGTCGATCTCGGCGTACTCGACGGGCGGCAGCCGCACGGAGAAGTCGCCGTTGCCCAGGCGCTGCGCGGCCGCGGAGAGCTGGTCGAGCGGCTGCGCGAGGCGGGCCGCCTGGCGCCGGGCCAGCAGGTGGACCGCCGCGATCGCGAGCCCGGCGAGCCCGGTCATGGTGATCCAGGCCAGCCCGACGGGCCACAGCAGCGTGCTCGCCGAGCCCGAGACGCGCACGACGCCGACGACGTCACCCGAGTCGATCACCGGCACCGCCGCCACGAGCTCGCCGTTGAGCGACCCGGTGGAGACGCGGCCGCGGGTGGCCTTGTCGACGAACTGGTCGCCGGTCTCGGGACCGCGCCCGAGCAGCAGGTGGCCGTCCGTGTCGTAGACGGAGCGGAACGTCAGCTCGCCGACGTCGTCGAGGTCGTCCTCCGTGGGGTCGTCACCCTCGGTGAGCGCCTGGGACACGCGGACCGAGGCCCGCTCGGCCTGCCGCTCCAGGTCGAGGATCTTGTACTGCTGGGCGTACAGCGCTCCGGCCACGGCCAGGGGCAGCCCGAACAGCACGATGGCGACGGCCGCCGACACCACGGCGAGCGTCACGATCCGTGTGCGCACCTCGACTCCTCCCGGGCCTGTGACGTCGTCGGGGCGACGTTAGCCGTTCGCTAACCTTCGCCGACCCAAGCGCTTGCCGATCTTTGTCTAGCGTTGCGGACGTGAGCTCACGAGTGCGCATCGTCTACCGGTCGGCGGAGTCGGAGAACACCAAGCCCCGCCCTCCGTACTACAGCAAGACCCTCGCCCTGGCCTCCCTGCTGCGTGCGGTGGAGCCGCTGGGCGACGACGCCGAGATCGTCTTCGTCAACGACGGCGACATCCCGGCCGACCGCCTCGCGCTCATGGAGGCCCACGGCACCGTGCGGCGGATCGAGGGCGGCAGCAACCGCGCGACCTTCCGCGCCGTCGTCGCGCACGAGGCCGCCCTCGCCGGCGAGCCCGACGACCTCGTCTGGTTCGCCGAGGACGACTACCTCTACGCCCCCGACGCGCTCACGTCGCTGCGCGCGGCGGCCGACGCCTTCCCCGGCACCGACTACTTCGCGATGTACGGCTCGGGCTCGCTCGACCTCGACGCCTCCGGCGCCCGTGCCGTGCGGCGCGACCAGCCCGGCACCGACGGCCTGCCCGACGCCCCGCGCCGCGGTGCCGCCGCATGGTTCCGCGCGCACTCGACCACCAGCACGTTCGGCGTCCGCCGGGCCGCGCTGCGCCAGGACGCGGCGCTGCTGCGGCGCATGCCCTACACCGGCGGGGCCTGGGACCGGGCCACCTGCCTGGCACTGCAGGGCTTCCGCCCGTTCGCCGCGGCCGACCTGCTGCCCGACGCCGACGGCGGCACGCTGCGCGGCGTGGTCCGCGGGGTCGTCCGGGCCGCCGTCGGTCTCCTCGTGCGCCGCCCGTCGCGGCACCGCGTGCTGATGGGCTCCGACCCGGAGCTGGTGTGGCACATGGAGATCCACGACTACGACGAGCGCGGCCGGCCGAGCACCGCCACCTGCGCCGTCGACTGGGCGGCGGTGGCCGTCGACACGATGTTCTGGGCCGCCGACCGCGGCATCCCGGTCCCCTCCGGCACCGCGGTGACGTCCGGCCGCCGCGGCTGCGACACCGCTTCCTGACCCTCAGGCCGCGTCGCCACCCGCGCACGCGAGGACCCGGCGCAGGGTGACGGTGGTGCCGCCCGGCGCGCGCGTCACCTCGCACCGGTCGACGAGCGCCCGCATCATCTGCAGCCCGCGGCCGCGGCCGTCCGGGTCGGCCGCGGGCTCCTTCCAGCGGCCGGTGTCGACGATGACGAACTCGATCCGGAAGTCGCCCGTGCAGCCCTCGCGGGCGACGGCCGGGAGCCCGGGCGGCGCCACCTGCCCCAGCACGCTCACCGAGCCGCGGTGGCGCTCGTCGTGGGAGTAGGCGTGGTCGACGGTGTTCGCGACGGCCTCGCTGACGGCGTAGAGCAGGTCCTCGCCCGTGTCGCACAGGGCCCGGTGCCCGCACACCCCGGACAGCCAGTCGGTCACGGCCCGGCGCACGCGTGAGGGCGCCTGCGATCCGGCGGGGATCACCAAGTCGAGGGTCTCGGGCACGAGAGGCCTGTACCCGTACCCGGTCACCGCCCAACCACTCCCGCGACCGGCGGGAGATCCCCGTCGCCCAGCGGCGGCGGCGCGTCGGTAGGAGCACCGAGGTGACCGGTCCCCCCGACGGGCAGACTCCGGGGCATGGACGAGCAGCTGACCGGTCCGCGCCGCCGGGCGGGAGCCGCCGCGCTGGCGGTGCTGACCGCCGCGAGCTGGTTCCTGTGGACGGGGTGGGCGGTCGTGGTGCCCGGCGGGACCTCCTACGCCGCGTGGCAGGTGGCCGCGACCGTCGTCAGCGCCGTCGCCCTCGCCGTGCTCGCACCGCGGTGGCTGCCGGGGTGGCTGGTCGTGCTCGTCATGCCGCTGTCGTTCACCGCGGCCTGGGTCCTCACCGCCCGCACCGTCGACGACTCCGGGCTGTGGGCGGTCGGGGCGGTGCTGGTGCTGCTCGGTACGGTCGCCGCCGCGGCCGTGCTGGTGCCGCTGGGGGTGGCGCTGCGGCCCCGTTCCCACGCGACGGACAGGAGGTCCGCATGACCGTCACCGAGGTGCTCGCCGAACTGGCCGACCTCGCGGACCCGCGGGTCCGCGAGGTCAACGAGAGGCACGGCGACGACCACGGCGTGAACCTCGGGAAGCTGCGGGCGGTCGCCAAGCGGCTCACGACCCAGCAGGACCTCGCCCGCGAGCTGTGGGCCACCGACGACACCGCCGCGATGCTGCTCGCGCTGCTGATCTGCCGGCCGAAGGCGTTCGGCCGCGACGAGCTCGACGCCATGCTCCGCGCGGCCCGCACCCCCAAGGTCCACGACTGGCTCGTCAACTACGTGGTGAGGAAGAACCCGCACGCCGAGGAGCTGCGCGTCGCCTGGACGGCCGACCCGGACCCCGTCGTCGCGAGCGCGGGCTGGGCCCTGACGACCGAGCGGGTCGCGAAGAGGCCCGACGGCCTCGACCTCCCGGGCCTGCTCGACGTCGTCGAGGCCGAGATGGGGGACGCCCCCGACCGCCTGCAGTGGGCGATGAACCACTGCCTGGCCCAGATCGGCATCGAGCACGCCGCGCACCGGGAGCGGGCCATCGCGATCGGGGAGCGCCTGCGGGTGCTGGAGGACTACCCGACTCCCCCGAACTGCACCTCCCCGTACGCGCCGGTGTGGATCGCGGAGATGGTGCGGCGGCAGAACGCCTGAGGGCGCCACCGCTCACCTGGCGGGGTGCACCGCACCCGTGCTGGGGAACCGCACGCTCGTCAGCTCCTGCGACACCTCCCACACGCGCGCCGCCTCCTCCGTGCTGGTCATGGTGCGGTACAGCGGCTGCTCGGCCGGGCGGCCGGCGAGGCCGCCCAACCCGCTGGGCCCGTAGAACAGGCCGCCGCGCGCGGCCGGGTCCGTCGCGGCCATGAGCGCGGGCAGCAGGGCGGTCTCGACGGTGCCGGCCAGGATCCCCCGCCGCGACAGCCAGCGGATCACCCGGATCTGCGGGGTGTCCCCGTCACGGCCGAGCTCGGGACGGGCGCTGAGCAGGCTCGTCGGCGCGACCCCGGGGTGGGAGGCGTTGCTGGTGATGCCCCAGCCGCCGGCGCGGCTGCGGCGGTCGAGCTCGAGGGCGAACAGCCCGAACGCGATCTTCGACTGGCTGTAGGCGCGGCGACCGTCGTAGGAGCGCTCCCAGTTCAGGTCGTCCCAGTGGATCTCCCCCGACCGGGCCGCGATGCTGAGCTGCGACGTCACCCGGGCCCGGCCGGCGCGCAGCAGCGGCAGCAGGTGGGCGACGAGCGCGACGTGCCCGAGGTGGTTGGTGCCGAGCTGCAGCTCGAACCCGTCGGCGGTGGTCTGCCGGTCGGGCGGGGTCATCACGCCGGCGTTGTTGACCAGGACGTGGATCGGGCGGCCCTCGTCGACGAGCCCGGCGGCCAGTGCGGCGACGGACTCCAGCGACGACAGGTCGAGGTCGCGCAGCGACACGTCCGCGCCGGGGACCTGCCGCCGGATCCCGTCGACGGCCGCTTCCCCCTTGCCTCGGTTGCGGACGGGCATGAGGACCTCGGCCCCGGCGGCGGCGAGCCTGCGGGCCAGGCCGAGGCCGAAGCCGTCGCTCGCGCCGGTGACGACGGCGCGCGTGCCGGAGAGGTCGGGGACGGTGATGTCGATCGTGCGTGGCATGGCGGTGCTCCTGTGTGTGGTCGACGTGCGGTGCGGAGTGGGTGGGTCAGGCGGGGGCGACGGCGTCCGTCGGACGGCGCGGCGGGCCGCGACGACGGTGGAGGCGGCCACGGCGAAGGGCACCGGGATGACGGCGACCTCGACGACGGCCAGGACCGCGAGCTGGTCGGCGAGGTAGAGACCCGCGCGGACGACGGCGTTGACGAGCGCGATGGCGGCCGCGACGAGCGAGGTGATCGTGTAGACGCGGCGCAGCGGGGCGTGCCGGCGCCAGTCGCGGGGTCCGCCCGCGAGGCGGTTGAGCGCGACGCCCGTCAGCGGCCGTCCGACGAGCACCGAGCCGAGGAACACCAGCGTCCACGCCACGGGGAGCAGGGTGGGAACGAGGAAGTAGGCGCGGGCCTCGCCGGCCAGCGCCGCGACCAGCGCGCACACCGCGGCGACGACGAGGCCGACCGCCGCGGCCCGGACGGGCTCGCGGCGCACGAGGTGCACCCCGAACGCCGCGGGCGCGGCCACGGCGAGGGCGATGAACGCCCACGGCAGCCCGCCGAGCCCGTTGCCGACGACGAACGCCACGGTGGGCGCGGCGGCGACGGCGATCCCGGCCCAGCCGCCCGCACTCCGCAGGGCCTGGCGGGCGACGCCGGACGGCTCGTCCTCGGTCGGGGGCTGCCGGGCGGGCGGGGCGGTGGGCTGGTGCGTCACGGGTGCTCCTCGGTGCGGCTCGGGGTGTGCCACCGAGACTCGCGCCCCGCCGGGAGGGCAACCACGGCCTGCCGATCCCCCTCTCGCCCGGAAGGGGGGATCGACGATCCGTGGCTGCGCAGGGGCCCCCGGCGGTAGGAACGGGGCAGCACCGACGAGAGGGCGGCACACGATGATCGACCGGGCAGGGCTGGCGGGGTTCCTCCGGCGGCGGCGGGAGGCGGTGCAGCCCGAGGACGTCGGCCTCCCGCGCGGGCAGCGCCGCCGCACCAGCGGGCTGCGGCGCGAGGAGGTGGCCGCGCTCTGCCACATGTCGGCCGACTACTACTCGCGGCTCGAGCGCGAACGCGGGCCGCAGCCCTCGCCGCAGATGATCGCCTCGATCGCCCAGGGGCTGCACCTGTCGCTGGAGGAGCGCGACCACCTCTTCCGCCTCGCCGGGCACAACCCACCCGCCCGCGGCGGGGTCACCGAGCACATCAGCCCCGGTCTGCTCCGCATCCTCGACCGGCTCGACGACACGCCCGCCGAGGTCGTCAGCGAGCTGGGCGAGACGCTGCGGCAGAGCCCGATGGGCGTCGCCCTCACCGGTGACACGACCCGCTTCACCGGCCCCGAGCGCAGCATCGGCTACCGCTGGTTCACCGACCCCGCTTCCCGCCGGATCTACGCGCCCGAGGACCACCCGTTCCTGTCCCGGATGTTCGCCTCGGGCCTGCGCCGGGTCGTCACCCTGCGCGGCCCCGGCTCCCGGGCGGCCCACCTCGCCGACCTGCTCGTCGGGCGGAGCGAGGAGTTTCGCACGGCCTGGGAGGAGCACGAGGTCGGCGTCCGCCCCCATGCGACCAAGCGCTTCGAGCACCCTGAGCTCGGCCGCCTCGAGCTGCACTGCCAGACGCTGCTGGACCCGGAGCAGGCGCACACCCTGCTCGTCTACACCGCCGTGCCGGGCAGCGAGAGCTACGAGAAGCTGCAGTTGCTGTCGGTGATCGGGGCGCAGGCGCTGCCCTGACGCCGCCGGCCCCCGTTCGTCCTCTCGGAGCGTTCAGAGGCCGCCGATGAGGCCGAAGGTCGCGGACACCCTCTCGTCGCGACCCATGACGAAGGAGCAGGGCGACTGCGTTCCTTGGCAGGTTCCGGCGATCTCCACCCAGCCGGCGAAGCTGGAGACCGCGTCGGGTTCGACGGTCAGCGTCACGACGTCGCCCTCTTGGTACTCGACCGGCTCGCACGAGCGTGCCCCCGCTGGGAGGTCCGCCGAATCGCACACGAATCCGGGCGGATCGGCCGTCACCCGTCCACCTGAGGTGCGGAGTCCTGTGTCCGGATTCGTCGCGAAACTCTCGGTGTCGATGCTGATCGTCAGCTTGGGATCCCCGACCTGGCAATAGATACCGACCTGTGACTCGGATTGGGGCACCCCGTAATCGATCTGCACAGTCCCTGGGTCGTCACTCGCCGTGTTGCACGGCAGGCCGTTCAAGTCGTCCAAGGAACTGATC
This sequence comes from Pseudonocardia oceani, assembly GCF_019263585.2. Lineage (GTDB taxonomy): Bacteria > Actinomycetota > Actinomycetes > Mycobacteriales > Pseudonocardiaceae > Pseudonocardia > Pseudonocardia oceani. The sequence goes on along the minus strand of NZ_JADQDF010000001.1, from coordinate 4,016,512 downwards.
ATGCGGGCCACGCCGGGAACGTCCCCCTCAACTGCTTTCGAGTGCTGATGGGCGTCGGCACCCGGCTCTTCCTCAGCACTGGCGCCGGAGGCCCAGAAAACGACCACGGTCGCAGACAGAACACCGATCACGCTGGCCGCAACCCATCTGTTCCGGCTCGTCTTCTGCATCGTCGCTCCTGATCGTTCCATGTTCGTGGGGTCACCAGCTCCAACGACTCGGTTCGGGGGGTGGTGCGCCGCCGCACGCAGCCGAGTCGATCCGCGCCATCGGGGACGAAGCCGTAGTGCGCGCACGTCGGCGCCCGCCGCCGCCTGACGCCCTGGCCGGGTCAGTCGGCCACGAACAGCCGGAGCACCTGGTTCTCGCTCGACCGACCGGTGCCGGGCTCGAGCATGAACGACGTCGCGAGCAGCCCGCGGACGGCGCCGTCCGGCGACCACCCCTCGACCCGCCACAACACCGCGCCCTGCAGGACGCCGGCGCGCGCACTGGGTTCGAGCACGCCATCGCCGACGCTGTCGATGCTCATCGGCCGGTCGCCGACGACGAGCTCGCCCTTCTCGACGAAGGTCGACTCGCCGGTCATGGTCACCTCGGTGTCGTAGGTGACGGGCCCGGCGAGCAGGTCGGCGTTCCCGTCGAGCACTGTGATTCGCCGTCGGTGGCGCGGACGGCGAACCCGGGCGGCGGGTTCCCGCGCGCGGGACGGGCTCGGGTGCGAACTCCAGGGGCGGCGACGTAGCTCATCCGGTCCTCCTGCTGCGGTCGGTGGGGCCGGGGACACCGGCTCCACCGAGGATCGCGCCCGCACCGCGCCGGGGCGTCAGTGCGCGCACGTATCCGCGGTGGACGCGGCTACGTGGACGGCGGCGCCGCCGACCACGACCCGCGGGCTGCACCGGCCGCGAGCGCGGCGCGCGAGGGCGCTCCGGTCTTCGTGAACAGGTGCTCGACGTGCTTCTCGCCTGTTCGCGCTGGCCGGCGTCGCGCCACCGGCGCGCGGGACCAGCGCCCCGGACCGCGTCGACCCCGCGCTGCGCCAGCAGATGGACGCCTGGCCCGACAACCCCGCCCTCGTCCACAACGGCGCGACCGACGTCCTCGCCGCCAACGAGATCGCCGACGCCCTGTTCGGCGGCCGGAGCACCTCCCGCAACCTGCTGAAGATCGTGTTCGCCGACCCCGGCCGCCCGCACGACCTCCAGCACGCCCGGGCCTCAGATGGCACGCTCGCGCCCCTCCCAGCACTGCTCGCGGATGACCCGCTTGAGCACCTTCCCCGCCGCGCTGCGCGGCAGGGCCTCAACGATCCGCACCGCCTTGGCGCCTTGACCCCGCCCAGCTGCTCGCGCAGCGCGCCGCCCGCAGCTCCTCGACGTCGAGCTCCGCGCCGTCCTTCATCTCGACGGACGCCGCGACCGCCTCGCCCCCCTCCTCGTCGGGCAGGCCGACCACGGCGCAGTCGCGGACGGCGAGGTGCCGCCAGACCGCCTGCTCCACCTCGGCGGAGTACACGTTGAAATCACCCGAGATGATCATGTCTTTCTTGCGGTCGACGAGGTGGACGAAGCCGTCCCCGTCGCGCTCGCCGACGTCGCCGGTGTGGAACCAGCCGTGCGCGAACACCCGCGCGTCTTCGTCCGGGTCGTCGACGTATCCCGCCATCACGGTGCCGCCCCGGCAGACGATCTCGCCGCGCTGCCAGGGACCGAGCTGCCGGCCGTCGTCGTCCACGATCCCGATCTCGGTGAACGGTCCGGGCCGCCCGCAGCTGAGCAACCGGCGCGCGAGCCACGGGTCGGCCAGCGCCTCCGCGTGGTCGCGCGGAGTGAGGAAAGCGGGGATGACCGGGCCTCGGTGAGGCCGACGGCCGCCGGACACCGCTCCCCCGCCGACGTACCGCGTGCACGCCCTGCGCTACGGCAGCCTGGGCGAGCGCCGGCGCCACGAGAACTTCGTCGGGCCGATCGACCGTCCCGACGTGTCCATGCCGATGGACTACTTCGTGTTGACCGTGCACGGGCCGGACGGCGTGACCGTCGTCGACACCCGTTCCTCGGCCGTCGTTGGCGTCCGCCGGGGCCGCACGACCCTCACCCCGGTCGAGCGGCTCCTCCGCGACGTCGGAGCCGAGCCGGCATCCGTCCGCCGTGTCGTGCTGATGCACCTCCACTACGACCACGCCGGCGGCGTGGACCTGTTTGCCGACGCCGATATCGTGGTGCAGGCCGACGAACTGGCGTTCGTCTCCGACGCTGTGATGCGCCACAACATCGTCGGGGCCTTCTACAAGTGCCGCGAGATCGCGGCCATCCTCGACGCCGACCGCGCGGGCCCGTCCGGCGTGTCGACGGGAGCGTCGAACTGGCCCCCGGCCTCGAACTGCACCGCGTCGGCGGACACACCGGCGGCACCCAAGTAGTCCGGGTCCGCACCGCGGCCGGGTGGATGGTGCTCGCGTCGGACGCCCTGCACTTCACCGAGAACCGCGTCCGCCGCAACCCGTTCCCGATCCTGGTCGACGTGCGGGAGTGCCTGGCGGGCTTCGAGACCTGCGAGTCCCTCGCCGACCGGGACGATCTCATCGTCCCCGGCCACGACCCCGCCGTGGCCCCTGATGGCGCATCCGTCACCGATCTCGTCGGACGCGGCACTTGAGGCGGCGTTCCACGTACTACGGCCCCAAGGGCCTCCACGGATGCAGGACGTGACCGACTCGCCGTCGACGCGCACCCCCGCCCACCTCGCGATTCACTCGTTCGTGGCCGACCGACGACGGCCGACCACCACGAGAGGACATCCCATGCGCATCGACAGGTCCTGACCACCGCCGCCACCGTGGCCGCCCTCAGCCTCGGCAGCCTGGCCGCCGCCACCCCGGCGATCGCCGCGCCGGCCGCGCCGACCCACGCCCGGCACGACGACTCCGCCGTCTCGCTGCACGGCGGGCGCACCACCCTGCGCCTGGACGCCGGCACCGCGGGCGTGCTCGCCGACAACGGCGTGAGCGTCACCGCGCAGGAGGAGGCCGGCGGCGAGGGCACCCGCTTCACCTTCCCGATCGTCGGCGGCTCGGTCGTGCCGTCCACCGCGGCCGGGGAGATCGAGCACGTCGGCGGGCTGGAGGTCACCGCGGGCGACGTGACGCTCGGCGTCGAGGACTTCGTGATCGACACCGTGGCGGGCGTGCTGACGGCGCGCGTCAGCGGCACCGACACCCGGGTCCCGCTGCTGGACCTGGACGCGGGCGACGCCCGCATCCGCGCCGGCGACGACCGCCTCACCGTCCGCGGCGTGCGGGCCACGCTGACCGACGAGGCCGCGGCCGCGCTGAACTCGACGTTCGGTGTCGACCTGTTCTCCGGGGGCCTGCCGATCGGCACGGCCACCGTCCGCGCCCGCCTCTGAGCGATCCCGCCGCTCGTCTGACGGCGCTGCGTCAGAAGTCGCCCACGTCCGTCGACACCACCTCGCCGTTGCAGACGGTCATCGTGCCGCCATCGAAGAACTCGGTCGTGCACTCGGATCCGGTCGAGGAGTCGTCGCTCGTGCCCCCGTCGCCCAGAGCGGACGCGAGCACGAGCACGAACACGACGATCCCGGCGGCGATCAGCAGGATCGTGCGCACGGGCGTGGCGGGTCGACGGGCGGGCTGCATCGGGTGGGGGTGCTGGAAGTGGGGGTGCTGGAAGTGGGGGTGCTGGGGGTTCGGGTTCATGCGGGCAAGCATCCGGTCCGCGGTGGCCGCGGTCTGTGGAGCAGTGCACGTCCGCGCCGGTCGTTCGGCACCGACGCACCCGGCTCCCCGCACCCCTACTGGCCCAGGTTCGTCACCAGGTTGATCGCCACGGCGAGGACCCCGGTGCCGAAGGCGTAGGAGAGCAGGGCGTGCCCGAGCGCCACCTTCCGGACGCGGCTGTCGACGGGCTCGGTCTCCGGGACCGCAAAGGACATCCCGACGGTGAAGGCCAGGTAGGCGAAGTCGCTGTAGGCCGGCGGCTGGTCCTGCTTGAAGTCGATGCCACCGTCGGCACCGGCCTCGTCCTTGTAGTAGAGGCGCGCGTACTTCAGCGCGAAGACCGTGTTCACCAGCGCCCAGGCCAGGACGGCCGCCAGCGCTCCCAGGATGACCAGGGCGACCGCGACCGCGTCCCGGTTGCCGCCGGCGCGGGTGAGGGCCAGGGCGACGGCCCCGAGGCTGACGACCGAGCCGATCAGCACGGCGGCGTCCGTCGTGCGGGACCGGCCCTCCTCCTCGGCGAGCTGCTTGGTGCCCCGGTGGTCCCGGGGCCAGCTGATCCGCCACAACCAGGTGAGGACGACCGCCGCCGCCACGGTCCAGCTGACCAGGGGGACGAGCTCGGGCGCGCCGGTGACCACCCCGACGGCGGCGCCGACGAGGAGACCGACCACCACCGAGACCACGGCCCGGCGGGCGGACAGGATCCGCCCGCCGGGCCCGCCGGGCGGTCCCGTCCGCTCCGCCGACCGCTGCCCGACGGGGCCCTGCGCGCCGCCGTCGTGGGGGTCAGCGCCGGTCATCGGACCCGTCCCCGTCGTCCGTGCCCTCGCGGCGCTCGCGCTCGCGGAAGCCGTAGGCCGCCTGGCGGACGTCGTCCTCGTTCTCGAACCCCGACCCGAGGGCCCCGGCCACCAGCGCGAGGGACGTGGCGAACCACGCCAGGGTCAGGTAGTCGCCCAACCCGACGGGGTGTCCCAGGTTGGACTCGAAGTACCCGGGAGGGATCAGGAAGTGCTCCGCCAGGGCGATGACGACGAACAGCCCCGCGTACAGGCAGCCCACCCCACCGTCAGGGTGATCACGGTCGAGGCGTTGTAGAGGCGCACCTCCTCCCGTTCCGCCGCATCGGAGGGCCGCTCCCAGAGGTGGGCGCGAGCCGCCACGGCCGGTTGTCCCACACCATCCCGGCGAGCAGCCGCAGCCGCCCGCGCGAGGCGAGGACGTGCAGGTTCTCCGTCTCCTCGTCGGGCACGACCCGCCGGAACGGGCCGACCAGGGACGTCGCGCCCCGGTCCGCCCGCTCCTCCGGGTCCCGGCCGGCGGCGGTGAGCAGCTCGGCCACCACCCCCCGGAGCCGGCGGTGCACCGACACGCCGCCGAACGCCGGGACCGACACGACCACCACTCCTTCCGCACCGAGCAGCTCGCCCGCCAGCGGGGCCTCCCCGCCGCGCAGCGGGGAGTCGGTCAGGCAGACCGCGAGGTCCCACTCCTCCTCCCGCATCCGCGGCCCGACCGCGTCGAGCAGCCGGCGGTGTCCCGGGCTCTGCGGCGGCAGTCGCAGGACCTCCACGCGGACGTCCCAGTCGTCGTCGGCGTCCTGCTGGTCGCCGAGCAGCTCGGGGAGCTCCTCGGCCAGCCGCTGCGCCAGCTCGGCCGGGGCCCCCGGGTCGGCCAGCACCCCGACCACCGTCGGCCCGGCCCCGGTCCTCCTCTCCGCCGTCACCCGCGGCCCCGGCACCCCCGTCACCCGCCCGGACGGAACACGGCCCGGACGCACCCGTCCTCCTTCTCCTTGAACATCCGGTAGCCCTTCGGCCCGTCCTCGATCGGCATCACGTGGGTGGCGAGGTGCTCGGTCCGGACCTCGTCCCGGCTCATCAGGTCGAGGATCTCCGGGATGTAGCGGTGCCCGTGCTGCTGGGCGCCGCGCAGCGTCAGCGCCTTGTTCATGACGGCGCCGAGGGGGAACTTGTCCACGAGGCCGGCGAACACGCCGAGGGTGAACACCGTCCCGCCCTTGCGGCAGGCCCAGATCGCCTCGCGCACCGCCGTGGGCCGGTCGGTCTGCAGCCGCATCTGCTGCTTGACCTGGTCGTAGAGGTACTGCGGGCCCGGGCTGTGCGCCTCCATCCCCACGGCCTCGATGCAGACGTCCGGCCCGCGACCGCCGCTCATCTCGCGCAGCTCGGCGGGGACGTCGGTCTGCTCGTAGTCGAGGGTCTCCGTCCCGATGTGCGTGCGGACCTGCTGGAGGCGGTTGTCGAACCGGTCGATGACGACGACCCGCTCCGCGCCCATGAGGATGGCCTTGCGCGCGGCCATCTGCCCCACTCCGCCCGCGCCCCACACCGCGACGACGTCGCCCGGCTGCACCTCGGCCTGGTGCGCCCCGGTCCAGCCGGTCGGCGCGGCGTCGGAGGCGAACAGCGCCCGCTCGTCGGAGACGCCCTCGGGGATGGTGAAGGCCCCGTTGTCCGCGTAGGGCACGCGGATGTAGCGCGCGTGGCTGCCCGCCCAGCCGCCCAGGGCGTGGGAGTACCCGAAGCAGCCGCCGATGGACTGGCCCCACAGCGCCTCGGTGATCCCGGGGTTGGGGTTGCCGTTGTCGCACAGCGACCACAGCCCCTGCCTGCAGTACCAGCACTTCCCGCAGCTGATGAAGGAGACCACCACGACACGGTCGCCGACACGGTGCTTCGTCACGCCGCGGCCGACCTCGGCCACCGTGCCCATGAACTCGTGCCCGAGCACGTCGCCGGCGCGCATGGCGGGGATGTAGCCGCCCACCAGGTGCAGGTCCGAGCCGCACGTCGCGCTCAGCCCCACCTCGAGGACGATGTCGTGGTCGTTGAGGATCCTGGGCTCGGGAACGTCCTCGACGCCGATCTCGTTGACGCCGCGCCAGGTCACCGCCTTCATCGCACACCCCGCCTTCGGAGCCGACCGGGTCCAGGACTCGAGGAGCGCACCGCCGGGGGTCGGCGTCCGTTCGCCGTGCGGTGCGGGGTCGACGGCCAGCACCTCGCCGACCTCGATGAGCTGCTTGGCCCGGCGCAGCGCGGACCGCAGGTCGGCCTGCGCGTCGTTGCCGCCCAGCCGGCGCGCCGCGCCGCCCGAGCCCGCCGGGTCGCGCAGCCGGGCCGCCAGCTCGGTGCCCTTGCCGTCGGCGGCCGGGCGGACGCGGACCTCGATGCGGTCGCCGAACTCCGCGAGCGGCGCGGGCAGCGCGCCGGTGTCGATGTCGGTCGGCTCGCGGAACAGGGTCACCACGAGCCACCCCGACGCCGGCCCGCCCGCGGCGGCCGACCGGGAGGATGCGGGGTCGATGGTCCACCGCACCAGCCGGAAGACGGTGCCGCCGGCGCGGGCGGCGAGGGTCGCGGCGGTCCCGATGGCGGAGGTCATGACCCACCCCCCGCGGCGGCGGGCTGCGCGGCCCGGGCGAACTCCTGCACGATGCGCTCGCAGAAGGCGGGCAGGTCGTCCGGCGACCGGCTCGTCGTGATGTTGCCGTCGGTGACCACCTCCTCGTCGACCACCTTCGCCCCGGCGTTGCGCAGGTCGGTGCGCACACTCGGGTACGAGGTCAGGCGACGGCCCCGCGCGACGTCGGCCTCGACGAAGTTCCACGGGCCGTGGCAGATCGACGCGACCGGCTTGCCCGACCGGACGAACCCCACCGCGGCGGGTTCCATCCGCAGCTTGTCCGGGTTCACCGTCCCGCCCGGCAGGAGCAGCGCCTCGTAGTCGTCGACCGACGCCGCGCCGACCAGCTGGTCCACCGCGAAGGTGCCGGCGTCGGCGAGGTCGTTGTCGCGCGCCTGGATCTCACCGCTCGAGATCGAGACGACGACGGTGCGGGCCCCTGCGTCCTCCAGCGCCTGCCGCGGCTGCTCCAGCTCCACCCGCTCGACCCCGTCGGCCGCGAGTATCGCCACTCTCCGTCCGCTCAGTTCCCCTGCCATGTCACGCTCCCGCCGTCGTCGGGTGGAGGACGACCTTGGTCCAGCCGTCGTCCCGGTTGTCGAAGTGCTCGTAGGCCTCGGGGGCCCGGTCCAGCGGCAGCTCGTGGCTCACGATGAAGGACGGCTCGGCCTTGCCCGCCGCGATGAGGTCGCGCAGCTGCCGGTTGTACTTCTTGACCGGCGCCTGGCCGCTGCCGATGTGCTGGCCCTTGAACCAGAACATGCCGTAGTCGAAGGCGAGCTTGCCCTGCTTGGCCAGCTCGTCGGATGCTCCGGGGTCCTGAGGCACGAAGACGCCGACGGTGCCGATCCTCCCGGTGAAGCGCACCGAGGCGACCAGGCGGTTCATCGTCAGGTTGGGCTGCTCGCGGCCGTCGGGGTCGTGCGCCTGGTAGCCGACGCACTCGCAGCCGTTGTCCGCGCCCAGGCCCATGGTCTGGTCGAGGACGGCCTGCACCGGGTCGACCTTCGAGTCGTCGATGGCGATCGCGCCGATCGACTCGGCCAGCCGCAGCCGGTCGGGGTGCCGGTCGACGACCATCACCTTGCCCGCCCCGCGGATGGTGGCCGAGAGGGCCGCCATCAGCCCGACCGGGCCGGCGCCGTAGATCACCGTCTGGTCGCCGGGCTGCACACCGGCCAGCTCGGTGGCGTGGTACCCGGTCGGGAAGATGTCGGCGAGCATCACGTAGTCGGTCTGCCGCTGCTCGGCGTCCTCGCCGAGCCGCAGGCAGTTGAAGTCGCCCCAGGGCACGCGCAGCAGCTCGGCCTGCCCCCCGCCGTAGGGGCCCATGTCGGCGAAGCCGTACGCGGCGCCGGCCATGTTCGGCTCCGGCTGCGCGGTCAGGCAGTAGTTGGTGAGCTGCCGCTCGCAGTTCTTGCAGTGCCCGCAGGCGATGTTGAAGGGGAGGACGACCCAGTCGTCCACCCGGATCTTGTCGACCCCCGCTCCGACCTCGACCACCTGGCCCAGGTTCTCGTGCCCGAACCAGCGGCCGGTCTCGAAGTCGGTCCGGCCCTCGTACATGTGCAGGTCCGAACCGCAGATGTTCGCCGAGGTGATCCGCACCAGGACGTCGGTCGGCCGCTCGATCTTCGCGTCCGGCACGTCCCTGACGCTGACCTGCCGCGGTCCCTCGTACACCACTGCCTTCACGCTGCCTCCTCGTCCGTGTGCTCCCCCGCGCTGCGCCCGGGCCGGGCCTCCATTGCACCGGGCGCGGTGCGGCCCCCGGTATCGGCAGAGATGCCGATACCGCGCCGACGGCGCCGACCCGACGGGCGGCCACCACCGTCGCCGGAATGGGCCGCTCTGCCGATGGCCGCGGCGGTCACCGGCCGGTGACATGGAAGGGCCCACAGTTCGCCGCGGGCCACGGCCCGCGCCACCGCCGAGGACGTCCCTCATGTACATCGGTCTCATCGCCCCTCCGGGGCTCCCCGTGCCCCCGCCCGCCTACGGCGGCACCGAGTCGGTCGTCGACCGGCTGGCCCGCGGGCTCGTCCGCGCCGGTCACCGGGTGCTGCTCGCCGCGGCGGCGGACAGCACCTGCCCGGTGCCCCGGGTCGGCGGCACCGAGGGGGCGGCCGGGTCGTCACCGGTGAGTGCGGACGCGGTCGACGAGCTGCGCCACGTCATCACCGGCTACGCCGCCATGGGTGAGGTGGACGTCGTGCACGACCACACGCTGACCGGCCCCCTGTGCCGCTTCTCCCGGTCCGGCCCGGCCGTGGTGACCACCGCGCACGGCCCCTTCGACGCGACGTTCGGCCCGGTCTACCGCGCGATGCGCGATGTCGCCGTGCTCGCCATCTCGCACCACCAGGCGGCCACCGCCGGGATCCCGCTGGCCGGGGTGATCCACCACGGCCTGGACGTCGAGTCGGTCCCGGTGGGCCGCGGCGACGGCGGCTACGCCAGCTTCCTGGGACGCATGTCGCCCGACAAGGGACCTCGCGAAGCCGCACTCGTCGCCCGCGCCGCGGGCGTCCCGCTGCGGATGGCCGCCAAGCTCCGCGAGCCGGCCGAGCGCGAGTACTTCGACGCCCGGGTCAAGCCGCTGCTGTGCTCGGACGTCGAGTTCCTGGGCGAGCTGGGCAGCGTCGAGAAGTTCGAGCTCGTCGGGAACTCGTTCGCGCTGCTGAACCCCATGCAGTGGGCGGAACCGTTCGGCCTGGTGATGATCGAGGCGCTGGCCACCGGCACTCCCGTCGTCGCCACTCCGGTGGGTTCCGCGCCGGAGATCGTGGACGACGGGGTCACCGGGCTCCTGTGCTCGGGGAGCCTCCCGCTGGCCGCGGCGCTGCTGGATATCGCGCAGCTGGACCGCGCGGCCTGCCGCGAGGCCGTCGTGCAGCGCTTCAGCACGGAGCGGATGGTCGGCGAGCACCTCCGCTTCTACGACGAGCTCCTGCGCGGTCCGGCACCGCGCCGTCCCGCGGTCCGCACGCCGGCGGTCCCGGCGTCCTGAGCGACGGTCAGGCCCGCTCGGCGCCCCCGGGGCCCCGGAGCCACTCGTGGCGCACCTCCACGCCGTCCGGCACCCTTTCCACCACGGTCCCGTCCGCCGAGACCGCCAGGTCGATCCGGGTGCCGCCGAGCGCGACGCCCTCGACGCGCAGGGGCGTGAAGGCGGACGGCAGCACGGGGTCGACCCACAGCTCGCCCCGGGGCAGCCGCGGATCGAACCGCAGCAGGGTGCGGACGAGCTGGATCGGGGCAGCGGCCGCCCACGCCTGGGGTGAGCACGACGTCGGGTACGGCACCGGCTCGGGGTACTCGTCGCGGTCGAAGCCGCAGAACAGCTCGGGCAGCCGGCCGCCGAAGTGCTGGGCCGCCTCGAGCAGCGCCTCGGCGACCCGCTGAGCCTCGTGCACGAAGCCGTAGCGCAGGAGACCGGCGACGACCAGGGCGTTGTCGTGCGGCCAGACCGAGCCGTTGTGGTAGCTGACCGGGTCGTAGGCGCCCATGTCCCTGCTGAGCGTGCGCACGCCCCAGCCGCTGAACATCGCCGGTGACAGGAGGTGGTCGGCGACGGCGCGGGCCTTGTCCTCGTCCACGACGCCGCTCCACAGGCAGTGCCCCATGTTGGACGCGCACGCGTCGACCGGACGCCCGTCCCGGTCCAGGGCGAGGGCGAACCAGCCGCGGTCGGGGAGCCAGAACCGCTCGTTGAACGCCTCCTTGAGCGCGGCGGCGCGGTCGTCCCACCCGCGCGCCACCTCCTCGTCGCCCACCGTCCTGGCGAGCTCGGCACGCGTGCGGTAGGCGTCGTAGACGTAGCCCTGGACCTCGCAGAGCGCGATCGGCGCCTCGGCCGGCCTGCCGTCGGCGGAGGTGATGCCGTCCCAGGAGTCCTTCCACCCCTGGTTCACCAGTCCCCGGTCGGTGGCCCGCCGGTACTCCACGAAGCCGTCACCGTTCCGGTCGCCGTGCGTGCGGATCCACTCGAGAGCGCGGTCGGCGTGCGGCAGCAGCTCGGCGACCTGCCGCGGATCGGCCCCCCACCGGGCCAGCTCACCGAGGAGCACGACGAAGAGGGGCGTCGCGTCGACCGTCCCGTAGTAGGTGCTCCCACCGCCCAGCGACAGGCCCGACTCCACACCGAGCCGGACCTCGTGCAGGATCCGCCCCGGTTCCTCCTCCGTCAGCGGATCGGTCCTCCGGCCCTGGTGCCGGGCCAGGGTCCGCAGGGTGCCCAGCGCGAGGCTGCGGTCGACGGGCAGTGCCATGTAGGCGGTGAGCAGCGAGTCGCGGCCGAACAGGGCCATGAACCACGGCGCACCGGCGGCGACCGCGGCCAGGGACGGATCCACGGGGTCGAAGATGCGCAGGGCACCCAGGTCCTCCTGGCTGCGCCGCAGCACCCGCTGCAGACCGTCGTGCCCGGTCGTGGCGATCGGGGTGGTCTCCTGCCACCGCTGCAGGCGCCGGGCCGGCAGCGACTCCCGCACGGGACGGTCCAGGGGGAAGGAGGGCTCGACCGCGTCGCCGTCCACCACCGGCTGCACCAGCAGCGAGGCCGTCCACCGGCCCCGCGCGGGCACGACGACCTCGTAGCGGATGCTGCCCGCGCTGTGGGCGAGGCCCGGGACGGCGTCGACGGACCCGCCGGGGGCCAGTACGACCGCCCCGCGGTGGGTGTCGCGCCAGCGCTGGTCGAGCACCAGCCGCTCGCCCTGCCCCTGGGCGCTCCGCTCGCCGCGGGCCTGGACCCGCCCCTCCTTCACCTCGAAGAGGTCCGCGAAGTCGGCATCGACGGCGACGGTGACCGTGCAGGCCGCCGGCTCCCCCGCCGGGTTGCCGATGACGATGTCCTCCCGCAGGCCGTTGCCCACCCGCCGGTCGCGCTGCACCAGCAGGTTCGAGTCGGTCCGGCCGGTCCGGCGGGTCGACCGGCCGAGGAAGGTACCGCGGTAGGGCTCCGGCGTCATGGCCGCGAGGGGCTCGGGGAACTCGCCGTCGACCCGCAGGTCGAACCGCGACAGGATGCGGGTGTCCCGGAAGAACACCCCGTGCGGCCCGGCACCGGTGAGGTCCCCGCCCGGTGTGCAGAGGCAGAACGACGCCCCCTCCACCAGGGTCACCACGGCGCCGGTGCCGGCCGGCTGCGCCTCCGGGGTCCAGGCACCCATGTGAGTCCTCCGGTCGTCGCTGGGCCCGGTTCGCCGCTCCGCGGTGGGCGGGCGGCGGCCGTCGGGCGTGGGGGCCGTTCCACGCTGTCCGCCGTGGCGGGCCGGCGCAATCGGTCGTCCTGCCGATGGAGGATGCGCGGCCGTGCTCGCTAGCCGCCCGTGTCCCCGGGGCGGCGCAGTGCGGCCGAGACGAGGACGTCCGGGTCGTCGACCGCCTCCAGGAGGTAGTCGACGAGCCGGCGGACGGCGGGCCGGACCGGCGGGCGCCAGACGACCTCCAGGTCGAGGAGCAACGGCGGGTCGAGCGGTCGCACGACGATGCCGGCGACGTCCATGTGCTCGGCGACGCCGAGGATGCCCGGGGCCACGCCCGACCCCGCCGCGACCGCCCGCAGCATCGCCTCGGGGCTGTTGATGAGGTCCGGCTCGACGACGACCTGCCCCGCCTGCGCCCCTCCGGGCAGGAGGTGGTCGACGGTCCGCTGCCAGACGCCGGCGAACGGGGACCACGGGAACATCACCACCGTCGCCGCCGACCCCTCAGCGAGGGCGGCGACCGGGACCTCGGACCGGCCGGCGAGCAGGTGCCCCTGCGGCAGGACGACCCCGAACAGCACGGAACCGAGGACGAGGCCGTCGAGGTCGCGGTGCTCGTGCGGACGGTTCCAGACGACGGCCGCGTCGGCGCGCGCCTGCCGGACGGCCTCGACGGCGTCGTCCCCGGGACTGGAGGTCACCACGACCTCGGTGCCCGGGACGGCGACGCCGACGAGCCGCAGCGGGCCGTCGAGGACCCGCTCGGCCATCGTGCAGACCCGCAGGGTCACCTGCTCCAGGCGGTCCGGGCCCACGGACCGCACGTCCTCGCGCGCCCGGTCCACCTCGGCCAGGATCACGCGGGCCCGCTCCAGCAGGACGCGCCCCGCGGGCGTCAGCTCCGCCCCCCGGGGGGTGCGGTCGAAGAGCGTGACGCGCAGCTCGCGCTCCAGCGCGCGGATCTGCTGGGACATCGACGGGGTGGCGATGTGCAGGCGGCGTGCAGCGGCGGAGAAGCGGCGCTCCTCCGCCACGGCCACGAAGTACCTGAGCCGCCGCAGTTCCACACGGCGACGCTACCGCCGTGCGGGCCGTACAGGTCCAGTGTTAGGCGACGCCTCACGCTCCGGCGGACCTGCGTCACGGTGTCCGCGGTACGTGCGGCGTCGCGGGGTACCTGTCACGGGTCAGCGCCTCCCAACAGGTCGACCGACAGGTCCCGGTGGGCGGGAACCGGCCGACCCGTGAGGGGGACGCGTGCGCTCGTACCGGGAGGATGAGCTGCGACTGGCCGAGACCGCCACCTCGCCCGGCACTCCGTCCGTGCGCGCGCACGCCCTGCTCGAGGCGCTCCGCCGGCTCGTCCCGTTCGACGGGGCGTGGCTGGCGCTGGCCGACCCGCTCGGCCGCGGCTACCACTCGCTGGCGTGCGTCGACGTGGACGTCCCGACCGTGGAGCGCCTCTCGGGGGCGCTGGTGTCGCGGACCGCCCTCGCCGAGCGCCCGCGTCCGGCGCCGCCCCTGCCGGAGCCGCCGCACCCGCCGTCCCCGTTCCCCGAGGCGGTGGGCATCGACCTCGTGGCACCCGCGGGGCGACGCGTCGGGTTCCTCGCGCTGCTTCCCGGCTTCCACCGGCCGTCGTCGGGCAGCCGGCGTCGGCTCGGGCGGCTCGCCCCGGTGCTCGCGCGGGGCATCGACCCGATGCGTTCGCTGCTCGGCGCCGCCCACCTGGTGCACGGGGCCACGGCCGGTGCGGTGCTGTGCGCGGACGGCGGCTGCCGACCACTGCCGGACCTGCCGGTGGACCCGCTGCTGGACCCCCGCTCGGCAGTTCTGGCCGCGGCGCACGAGCGGATAGACGACGGGCGCGTGCACTCGTCGTTCCTCTGGCCGCTGGGCGGTCCGCACGCCCCGGACGGGCACGTCCGCGTCACGGTCCTGGCGGCACCCGAGGACGTGCCACCCGGGCTGACCGGGCTGGCCCTGCTGTCACCGGTGGCCGACCTGCACGGGCTGACCCCGCGGGAGATCGAGGTACTGGGGCTGCTGGTGGAGGGGTGCTCCAACCAGGAGATCGCCCGCGCTCTGGTCGTCGCCCCGCGGACCGTGGCCGCCCACCTGGAGCACATCCTCGGCAAGCTCGGGGCCCCGGCGCGGACCCTCGCGGCGGTTCGGGCGGAACGGGAGGGGCTGTACGTCCCGCGTCAGGAGCGCCACGGCGGATGAGCTCGGCGGCGGCGGGTCCGCCCCTCGTCTCAGCCCAGCAGGCCGCGGACCTCGCGGGCGAGGTCGACCGAGGCCTCGATCTCGACCCTGCGGTTGGTCAGGCTCTCGACGTTGATCCCGAACGGCAGGCCGAGCCGGCGGCAGAACGCGACGAGGGTCCGGGCGTTGACGACGCACTGCTCGTACGACACGGCCAGCGGGTCCGCGGAGCGGGTGATCTCGGTCCGCAGCCAGCCGGGGACGTCGATGCCCAGCCAGGACATGAACTCCAGGGTCGTCACCGAGCCGCACGGCGCCAGGGTCAGCACGACCGGCCGCGGGTCCACACCCCCGTCCCGGCAGCCGTAGGCGTAGTCGGACAGCAGGGTCCGGGTGCGGTCCAGGTCGTAGCAGACCTGGGAGACGAAGAACTCGCAGCCGGCCTCCTGCTTGCGCAGCATGCGCCGGTGCTCGGCCCCCGCACCCGCGTGCCGCTCGGCGATGACGACGCCGCCCATGCGCGGCGGACGCGCGAGCGCGGCGTGCCGGCGGTAGGCGTCAGGCAGGCTGGTCCGCACCGCCTGGTCCCGGGACGCCGCTCCGACCAGCACGGTCAGCACCCGGTCGCGCGGCGTCCCCGACAACCACCGGCCCAGCTCGTCGCCGCTGTACTTGCTCACGGCGCGGTAGACGACCACCGGTCCGGTCCAGCCGCCCAGGTGCCGGTCGAGGAAGACGGCCGGATCCATCATCGGCAGGAACGGGAACGGCCGCGGGGTGGAGGACCGGTCCGCCTCGTCGTCCACGTCGTAGAGGACCAGCCCGTCGACCCGCACCGACCGGAGCCGGGCCAGGGCCGCCCCGGCGACGGCGTCCGCCTGCTCGGGGGTGGTGGTCGCCCGCGGCGGGGTGAGGCCGTAGAGCAGGACACCGTCACGGGTCCTGGCCAGGAGCCCGGCCGCGGCGGTGGTCTCGCGGGACGTCATCCGTGGATCATGGCGGTCGGCCGGTCCCGTCGCAGCCGGCGGTGCACGATCACCCCGGCTGGTGCAGGTCGGCGTCGTGCACGAGCAGGGCGACCTGCACCCGGTTGGTGAGGTCGAGCTTGGTGAGGATCGCCGAGACGTGCGTCTTCACGGTGCCCAGGCTGATGTGGTGGGAGGCGGCGATCTCGGCGTTGGACGCCCCCGTGCCGACGGCGAGCGCGACGGCGCGCTCGCGGTCGGCCAGCAGGTCGAGGCGGCGGCGCGCGGCGGCGCGGCGGGTGTCCTGCCCGGGCTCCGTGACCCGGTCGATGAGGCGGCGCGTCACCTCCGGGGAGAGCACCGGGCGGCCCCGGGCGGCGAGGCGGATCGCGTCCACGAGCTCGTCGGGCGGGGTGTCCTTGAGCAGGAAGCCGGCCGCCCCGGCCCGCAGGGCGCGGAGCACGTGCGCGTCGGCGTCGAAGGTGGTCAGCACGATGACGTGCGGGGGCGACGGCTCGCGTCCGTCGGTCCGCGCGCGGCGGTGGAGCGTCTCGGTCGCCGTCAACCCGTCGGTGCCGGGCATGCGAATGTCCATGAGCACGACGTCCGGGCGGTGCTCGAGCGCCAGGGCCACCGCCTCGGCCCCGTCACCCGCCTCGGCGACCACCCGCAGGTCGGAGGCGCCGCGCAGCATCATGGTCAGGCCGAACCGGACGACGGGGTCGTCGTCGGCGACGAGCACGGTGATCACGTCGGCCACGGTAGCCACATCCCCACCCGCCAGCCGCCGGCGTCGGTCGGGCCGTGCTCCAGGCGCCCGCCGATCAGGGCGGCCCGCTCGGCCAGCCCGCGCAGCCCGTTGCCGCTGCCGGCCCGGCCGGGCGGGCCCGACGGGCGCGTGTTGACGACCTCGACGGCGAGGTGGTCGCCGGGCTCCCCGGTGATCCGGACGACGACCGCGGCTCCGGCGGCGTGGGCGCGGACGTTGGTGAGCCCCTCCTGCACCAGCCGGTAGAGCGTGCGACCGACCGCTGAACCCACGGCAGGACCGGCGGTCGTCACCCCCGCGTCGTCGCGCAGCTCGACGGGCGTCCCGGCGCGCACGGCCTCCTCGACCAGTCCGGGGACGTCCGCGACGCCGGGCGTGGGCAGCTCCCCCACCGGCGCCCGCAGCACGCCGATGACCTCGCGCAGGTCCTGCAGGGCTCGGTGGGCGTTCTCCCGCACCACCTCCGCGGCCCGGTCCAGCTCCTCGCGCGACGCGTCACGGTGGTAGGTCATCGCGCCGGCGTGCACGCTGAGCAGCGACAACCGGTGGCCCAGCACGTCGTGCATCTCCCGGGCCAGGGTCTCCCGCGCCTCGTGCTGGGCCTGCTCGGCCCGCAACCGCGCCTCGACCTCGGCCGCCGCGGCGCGGTCCCGCAGCGAGGCGATGAGCTGCCCGCGACTGCGCACCAGCAGGCCCCACACCACGACCGCCACGTGCACGGCGACGAGGAAGGCGAGCACCCCCCACCAGGGCAGCGTCGGCTCGGGCCGCAGGGTCTGGAGCACCCCGAGAGCGAGCACGCTGCCCACGAACACGACCGCGGTGGCCAGGGCCGGGGTCCGCACCGCCACGGTGAACAGCGCGATCAGCAGGGCGACCCACAGGGACTCGGCGAACGTGCTCAGCCCGATCAGCAGAGCGGCGACGACGAGCGGGCGCCGCCGCCGACCGGCCAGCGCGAGGCAGCCCACGGCGCCGGCGACGATGTCGAGCTGCAGCAGCCAGGTCGGAGCCACGGGCAGGACGTCCGCCCGCGACCGGACCGCCCACCACCCACCTGCGGCGGCGAGCAGGACGAGTAGGCCGTCGACCGTCCGGTCGCGGACCGTGCTCCCGCTGGCGTCCATGAACGCCGAGCGTAGGCAGACCGGCCGCCCACCGCCTCCGTCCGACGACGGAGCCGCCTCCGACTTCGGTCGGGACGGTGCAGGCCGTCGCCCGATCCGCCGCACCGGACGACCTTCCTAGCGTGGCCGATCATGACGACGAACCGTGCTGCCCTCCTCGCGCTCGGGGCGGTGGCGCTGGCGCTCACCGCCGGCTGCGCCCCGCCACCCCTCCCCGCCGGTCCCGCCGCAGCGTCATCGCTGACGTGGAGCACCTGTCCGGAGGACGTCGTGACCGCGGCCGCGCCGTCGGTGCTGGACTGCACGACCGTGCCGGTGCCGGTCGACCACGGCGACCCGGCGAGCGGCGGGATCGACATCATGATCTCCCGGTTGGCCGCCCCTGACCCGCAACAGCGGCGGGGCGTCCTGCTGCTCAACCCGGGTGGCCCGGGCGGGTCCGGGCTGACGCAGTCGGCGCTGCTGGTCGCCCAGGGCCTGCCCGCGAGCGTGACCGACAGCTACGACCTGATCGGTATCGACACCAGGGGGATCGACCACTCGGCCCCGGTGAGCTGCGGTTTCACCGTCGCCGGCCCCTACTTCGCCAACGTCCCGCCCTACGCGCCCGACGACGCGGCCGTCGTCGAGCGGGCGGAGGTCGCCGAGGCGGCGGCGCAGCAGTGCGCGCAGAACGACCGGGACGGCCTCCTCCCGCACCTGACCACCGCCGACATGGCCCGCGACATGGACCTCGTCCGCGCCGCGCTCGGCGAGGAGACGACCAACTTCCTCGGCTACTCCTACGGGTCGGCGCTCGGCGCGGCCTACGCGTCGATGTTCCCCGAGCGGTCCGACCGGATCGTGCTCGACAGCATCATCGGCGACACCCACCTCGACCGCGACGGCATGCGCCGCTACGCCCTGGGCATGGAACAGGCCTTCCCCGCCTTCGCGGACTGGGCCGCGCACCGCCACGACACCTACGGACTGGGCCGCACGGCCGACGAGGTGCGGGCGGCCTTCCTCGACACCGCCGCACGCCTCGACGAGCAGCCGGAGCAGGGCGTCGACGGCGCCGCCTTCCGGGCCACGACGTTCGCGTTCCTCTACAACGAGCTGCAGTACCCCCTGCTGGCGCAGCTGTGGCAGGGCCTGCGCACCGGCGTCCCGGTCCCGCCGCCGCCGGGCCCCGCACCGGACTTCGCCGCCCTGGAGAACTCCCTGACCGTGTTCCTGGCCGTCACCTGCAACGACGTCGACTGGCCCGAGGACGTGCAGACCTACCGCGACGCCGTCGCGCAGGACCGCGAACGGTTCCCGCTCTACGGCGCCGCCGCCGCCAACATCCTGCCGTGCGCCTTCTGGCCCTGGGAGCCGGCGGAGCCCCCGGTCGCGATCGACGGCGACGGGCCGACCGACGTCCTGCTCGTCCAGAACCTCAACGACCCGGCCACCCCCCACCGCGGCGCCGAGCTGCTCCGCGAGCGGTTCGGCGACCGGGCCCGGCTGGTGAGCGTCGACGACAGCGGCCACGGCGCGTACGTCCTGGGCGGCAACGCCTGCGCCTCCGACGTCACCACCCGCTACCTCGTCGACGGCGAGATGCCCGCCGACGACGTGTCCTGCCCCGCCTCCTGACGGCCCGTCCCCGAGGGGTGAGGATCGTGTTCCGGAAGTACAAGCGGCGCTGGCAGCTGTCGAAGGCCCGGCCGGGCGACGGGAGCCCGCTCCAGCCGTACCGGCTGTGGCAGCTGTTCTCCCGGTCGCTGTTCTCCACCGAGCTCGACGGCAGTGTCTTCGAGGTCGACGTCCGGCACGGGCGCGACAGCTCGTCCGGCAAGCGCCCCGCCGCGCTCTACCGCGACGGCGTCCAGGTCCTCGCCGGCAACCTCCCGGTGGCGTTCCCCGTGCCCGGCGGGGTCATCGAGGTGGCCGTCAGCGAGTACGGCGTCAAGCGCATGCACCTGATGGGGGACGACGGCCGCGAACAGGTACTGCGCCCGCACCCGCGATCCCAGGAGGGCCGGCGGGCGGCGTTCGACCGGCGCTTCCCCCGCACCAGCGCGGCCATCGGGGCGGTGGGCCTCGTCGTGCTGATCGTGGGCCTCGCCGTGACCCTCTCGGCGGCCGCCGAGCAGATCACCCGGATCGAGGTCGTCGCCCAGCACGTCGGCACGTTCGTCTCGCCGATCCACCTGTCCGGCTGGGTGAAGTTCGCTCTCCCCGCCGCCGGGGCCCTGGCCGCGGTCGACCGGGCGCTCCGGCTCAAGAGCACGTGGATGGCGGACTAGGGCTCGGACACTCGGGCCCTGGGATGGAGAGGAGGGATGGAGCTGAGGGGATTCGAACCCCTGACCCCTTGACTGCCTGCGTCGGCGCAAGCCGGCGCTCGACGCTGGTCAACGATCTCTTCGCGGGTTCGGACGACGGATCGTTGTCGTGCGGGCACGGCTGACGAGGTCGACCGTCGTACCCCGATCGCCTGTGGCTATGGCGAACCCGTCGACGAAGGCCTTGGCGAGGGCGAGGCCGTGCCCTCGGAAGCCGCTCGCGGCAACAGGTTTCCACCGTCCGTTGTCGCTGACGCGCACCCGGACCTCGTCAACCTTCCCCGGGCCTCGCACCCTCCGGTCGTGGGATCCGACGAGGCAGTCGACCCAGATCGACGGCGGGTCACGGCGATCTCCCACTGCCTCGACGAACGCGTGCTCTGCGGCGTTGGTGACGATCTCGCTGACGGCGTAGACCAGATCGTGCGATTCGTCCGGCGACCACCCCAGCTCGGCCAGCCACTCGTGAACCCGCTCCCGAGCCAGTGAGGCAGATGCCGTATCCGGCGCGAGGCAGAACGACAGGGATCGCCGGGGCACGGCTGCT
The DNA here is from genome assembly GCF_019263585.2 of Pseudonocardia oceani. GTDB lineage: Bacteria > Actinomycetota > Actinomycetes > Mycobacteriales > Pseudonocardiaceae > Pseudonocardia > Pseudonocardia oceani. The sequence continues at coordinate 3,996,203 of NZ_JADQDF010000001.1, read as the reverse complement.
GTTACCCGCCGACGAGCCCACCAAACCTGCGACCTCGGTCGGCGCGTGCGATCGAGCGTCAGCAGCAGCCATCCAGCGGTACGTGCGTCGACCGGTAGGGTCCGAGCCTGTGATTCCTGCCGGTGATGAGCGCACGCCCGACGGAAGCGGCTCAGCTGCCTACGTCCGGCCGGCGAGCGAGCAGCTGATGAGTGCGTACGTGCGGGATGGCGACACCGCGATCGTGGTGACTGTTGATGGTGCAGTCGACGCCCTGACGGTGCCGCGACTGCGCGACGCTCTGCACAAGGCCTTCGCCCGCCTTGACGGGCGGGTGCTGGTCGTCGATCTCAGTGCCGTGACGTTCTTCGGCTCCCCGGGCTTGCGCGCGCTCTCCGAAAGTGCGACCGAGGCCGCCCTGCACCATCGTGGTCTGCGCCCCTTGCGGATCGTTGTCGACAGCAGCCGCCCGGTGATCCGGCCGATCGAGATCGTCGGGTTGGACGGGGTCCTTTCCCTCTACCACGACGTCGAAGCAGCTCTTCGAGACAGCCCATGATCGGGCACGATGAGCGGCCGACCTGGCCGGTTGGCTACCGACGTTCGAGAACGGAGATCAGCGGCCATGGCTTTTCCCTCCAGCCATGATGAACACGCTCCAGGTCGAGGGCGTTCCGAGGTCAACGGATCCGCAGAAGCACCCGCAGCTCGATCCGCACACGGCCTGTCGCATGCGCTCGACAGGCTGCGCCTGACGCTCGGGGCCGACCTGGTCTCGGTATCGCTCGCGAGGGAGAAGGTCGCCGCGTGGTTGACCGCCAACACCTGGCCTCCTGCCAACGCCGGCGAGCTCGTGATGGTCGTGAGCGAGGCCGTCTCGAACAGCATCGAACACGGCTACCGTGTCGGTCCTGACATGTCCGAGCATCCCGGGATCGTGCGCCTGCACGCTCGGATTCTCGGCGACGGACCCGGCTACCGTTGCATCGATATGACCATCGCCGACGACGGGCGTTGGATCGAGCCGTCACACCGAATGCAGCCCGGCCATGGCCTGTTCCTGATCCGGGCACTCGTTGCCGAGCTGAGGATCGACGGTCGGCCTGACGGCACCACCCTGAGCATCCGCAGTCGTCCCGCGCCTGTTCGGTGAACCCCGCGTGCCGCCTCCGCGCGTCCATGCCACTCGGCGGCTCGTGGCAGACGCCTCTGTCGTACCGCCTGTCAGCCCCACTCATCGGTGACTGCACGGGCACTGCTTCCCGTTCACCGCTGACGACACCGGTGACGCGATGGAGTCAGATGTGGCCTGCGTGCTGTTCGACGCCGCGTTAGCCTGCAGCAGTGCGCACGGTCTCCTCCGCTCTGCGGGTCGTGGGCCGCGACGCCGAGCTCGCCGTGCTCGGAGGAGCTGTCGACCGGGCCGGCTCAGGACGCCTGACACTCATCACGGTCGAGGGTGAGGCGGGCATCGGCAAGTCCACGATCCTGTCCAGTGCGCTGACCGCGGCGGCTGCTCGGGGCGCGCGCGTCGTGTCCGGCGGAGGGGAAGAGCTGGAGCGCAGACGTCCTTTCGGGGTCTGGGTCGATGCGCTGGAGCTGACCCGGGCGTCGGCCGATCCGCGCCGTGTCGCGATCGCCACCCTCCTGACCACGGCAGCCCGCCCTGGAGGGCTGATCACGGTCAGCAGCGACCCTGGCCTGCAGTTCCAGGTGGTCGACGCCGTGGTGGATCTCCTCGAGGATCTCGCACACGAGCGTCCCCTCGTCATCGGACTCGACGACCTGCACTGGGCCGATCCGGCCAGCCTGCTGACGCTGACCGTGCTCGCCCGCCGCCTGGCGGGGGCGCCCGTCGCCGTCATCGTCTGCCGGCGTCCCCTGCCGGCACTGCCGGACCTGGAGCGGGCGCTCGCCCGCGTCGGCGCGGCGGGGGCCGTCACCCTGCGTCTCGACGGCCTCCCCGACGATGCCGTCGTCGACCTGGTCGGACAGCTCGTGGCGGCGCCACCGGATGCGCGCCTCGTTCAGGAGGTGTCGGGAGCCGGCGGCAACCCGCTGCTGGTGGCCGAGCTGCTCGCCGCCTTCGCCACCGAGGGGGCGGTTGCCGTGCGCGACGGCCGTGCGGTGTTGTCCACGGCTGATCCGCTGCCCGGTCTCCGCCTGTCCACGGTCCGGAACCTGGGTCTCCTGCCCGCCGAGACGCTGTCCACGCTCCGTCCCGCGTCGGTGCTGGGGGGGCGGTTCGCGGTGACCGACCTGGCCACCACGACCGGCCGCTCTGTGGTGGACCTGGCCACCGCGCTGGAGCCCGCGATGGCCGCGCGCGTGCTCGTCGAGGACGGGCAGTGGTTGCGCTTCCGTCACGACCTGCTCCGAGACGCCGTGTACGCCGACCTGCCGCAGGGTGTGCGCCGCGGCCTGCACCGGGAGGCGGCGAGCAGGCTCGCCGCGGCCGGTGCGCCGTCTCTGGTGGTGGCCGAGCAGCTGTCGCGGGGCGCCGTGGCGGGTGACGCCGGCGCGGTCGACGGCCTGGTCGTAGCGGCCCGGGAGGTCGCGCCGCAGTCACCTGCTGCGGCCGCCGATCTGCTCGCCCGCGCGATCGAGCTGATCGGGCCAGGCGGACCGGAACGGGACCGGTTGCTGGCCGAGCGCGTCACCAGCCTGTGGTGGGCAGGCGAGCTGACAGCCGTGGAGCAGGTGTGCCGCGCTCTGCTGACGGATCGACGTGATCCCGAGGTCGAGCAGACCGCCCGGCTCTGCCTGGCCCGCACACTGATCATGACCGGCCGGATGGCGGAGGCACTGCCGGAGCTGGATCGGGTGGCGTCCTCGGGCGGTCCCTCCGCGAGGGCCGCCGCGCTCGGGTGGGCGAGCGTCGCCCGGGGGTCGATCGGCGATCTCGACGGAGCGGAGACCGCCGCCAGGGCCGCTCTGGCCGCTGCCGAGCGGGTGGGCGAGCCCGTCGTCACCGGGGTCGCCCTGAACTCACTGGCCGCGGTCGCCGAGCACCGCGGCGACCCGGCCGGTGCGCTGCGGATCCTCGACGACGCCGTCGGACGCGCGGACCGCAGCCCCGCCCGCGTCGGCCACCGCTACCCGCTGCACGTCACCCGCGGTCACGTGCTCCTCGAGCTCGACGAGCTCCCCCGTGCCCGGGCCACCTTGGAGACCGGCAGGATCCTCGGAGAGCGGCTCGGCACGCGCTGGGCTCTGCCGAGCTACGAGGTGTTCCTTGCTGTCGAGCGCTTCCTGGCCGGGGAGTGGGACGACGCGATCACCGGTCTGGAGACCGGCTTCGCGCTGGCCGAGGAGACCGGCGAGCGCTACAGCCTCGTGTTCGGCCTCTCCGTCCTCGCGGTCATCCACCTCCACCGGGGTGACCTCGGGCGGGCGGAGGAGGCGCTCGACCACGCGGACCGGGAGCTGCGCACGGGCGGCCCGGCGTTCCGCGACGACCGGGTCGGCTGGGCCCGGGCGCTGTTGCTGGAGGCACAGGGGGCTCCGGACCAGGCGTTCGAGGTGCTCGCCGCGGCGTTCCGCCGTTGCGCCGACTCGGGCCGGGTCGTCGAGTTCCCCGTGCTGGGGCCGGACCTGGTCCGCCTCGCCGCGGCGACGGGCGATCGCGAGTCCGCCGGCCGGGTGGTCGACGCCGTCGACCTGACCGCCGGCCGGGGCATCCCCTCCTGGGACGCCGTGGCGATGCGCTGCCGGGGCCTCCTGACGGCCGACGCCGCACTGCTGACCGCTGCTGTCGACGTAGGCGCCGGGCGGCCGCTGCACCTGGCTGCGACGGCCGAGGACGCCGCGGCGGCGAACCCGGACCCGTCCATCGCCTGCGCGCTGCTGGAGCGGGCGGCCGAGGCATGGGCCGGGTTGGGCGCCACCCGCGGTGTCGACCGGGTCGACGCGGCGTTGCGCGATCGGGGAGTGCGCCGGGGCCGTCGCGGACGGCGGGCGCGCCCGCGCACGGGCTGGGACAGCCTGACCCCGACCGAGCGCCGGGTCGTCGCGCTCGTCGCCGAGGGTCTGTCGAACCCGCAGATCGGGGACCGGCTCTTTCTGTCCCGGCGCACCGTGCAGACCCACGTCGGGCACGTGTTCGGCAAGCTGGGGTTGTCCTCCCGCGCCGAACTCGCCGCGGCGGCTGCTCGGCGCGCCGGCTGAACGCCGACGCGATCTCGGCGCACTGGCGGATGTTCCGCGCATCTCCGTGCTGCAGCGTGGGTCCATGCCTCCTGCACCCGACGACCGTCCGGGCCCGTCCAGGAACCTCGCCGTCGACTTCTGCGGCGTCAGCCGGTCCTACGGCCGGGTGCGGGCCGTGGCCGGACTGGACCTGCGGATAGCCGAGGGCGAGGTGGTCGCACTCCTCGGCCCCAACGGCGCGGGCAAGTCCACGACGCTCGACATGGTGCTCGGCCTCACCGACCCCGACACCGGGACAGCGCGGGTGCTCGGGACGACTCCCGCCGACGCCGTGCGGCACGGGCGGGTCGGTGCGGTCCTGCAGACCGGTGAGCTGCTCCCGCACGTCACCGTCGGCGAGCTGGTCGAGCTCGTCGCCGCGCTGCACGACCGCCCGCTCGGCGTCGACGACGCACTGCGCACCGCCGGCATCGGCGACCTGCGGTCCCGCCGCACGACCGCGCTCTCGGGCGGGCAGGTCCAGCGGGTGCGGTTCGCCGTCGCGCTCGTGGGCGATCCCGTCCTGCTCGTCCTCGACGAGCCGACCGCATCCCTCGACGTCGCGTCCCGGGCGGCGCTGTGGGAGACGATCCGCGGCCAGGCGCAGGCCGGGCGGACGATCCTGTTCGCCACGCACCACCTCGAGGAGGCCGACACCTACGCGGACCGCATCGTGCTCCTCGCGCGGGGCCAGGTGGTCGCCGACGGGCCCGTCACAGAGCTCACCGGCGCCACGAGGGGCCGCACGCTCCGCGCCACCGTGCCCGGCGCCGACCTCGACCGGCTGTCGGCCCTGCCGGGCGTCCGCACGGCCGAGGCGCGCGGCGAGGCGGTCGTCCTCCACTGCACCGACTCCGACCGGGCACTGCGGGCGCTCCTGTCGACCGGGCCCAGCGCCCGCGACATCGAGGTCACCGGCGCCGACCTGACCGATGCCTTCCTCGCCCTGACCGCGGACCCTCCGCGGTGAACGCCACCTACCTGCGCCTGGAGATCCTGCGGGTGCTGCGCGTGCCGCAGCTGCTGCTGTTCACCGTGGTCCTGCCCCTGGTCCTGTTCCTGGTCTTCGCCGGGCTCTTCGGCGACGCGCGTTTCGGCGGCGTGTCGTCGACGGCGTACACGATGCAGGGCATGGCGGCGTACGGGTCGCTCGGCGGGGCCTTGTTCTCCACCGCCTCGATCGCCCTGGAGCGGCGGATCGGCTGGAACCGCCAGCTCCGGCTGACGCCGCTGCCCCCCAGCCACTACGTACTGGTCAAGGGGCTGACCGCCTGGCTCGTCACCCTGCCGGGGCTCGTCCTGGTCTACTCCGCGGGGGCCCTGGTCGGGGTGTCGCTGCCGTGGTGGCGGTGGCTCGCGCTGGCCGGCACCACCTGGGCCGCGCTGCTGCCGTTCGTCGTGCTGGGGATCGCGCTCGGGTTCACCGGCAGCAACGAGTCCGTCCAGGCGGTGAGCACGTTCGTACTGCTGGCCCTGTCACTCCTGGGCGGCGTCTGGTTCCCGATCGAGATCCTGCCCGATTGGGCGCAGACCGTCGCCCGGGCGCTCCCCTCCTACTGGCTCAACGCCGTCGGCCGCTCCGTCATCGGCGGGCCCGGAACCGGCTGGACCGGCGTCACCGTCCTCGCCACGTGGACCGCCGCGCTCGGCCTGTTCGCGGCCGCCCGCTACCGCAGCGGCGCCCGGCGGGCCTGATCCGCGAGAAGAGAGAACGATCATGCGCAACGCATCGCGCACCTCCACCTGCCTCGACCGGCCGACCGCCCGCCTCCTGTCGGCGGGCAGCTCGAAGCCCAGGCCGGCGCAGAAACCCGTGTACCGCTGCCGGTGACCGGCCAGCGACGCCACCGTGTCCGGGTCGAGGGCGATCCGGCGGTCCTGGTGGGTCTTGGTGTCCTGCCAGCGCAGCGCGCACAGCTCGCCCCGGCGGACGCCCGTCGCAGCGGTGGTCGCAGCTGTGCGACCGGGGTGTGCGGTGCTCGACGAAGGGCCGGCGGTTGCAGCGCGCCCGGCAGCGCCGGAGCTCGACGTAGAAGGAGTCGAACACCGCGGCCCGCAGCGCGCCGACCTTCTGCTTGCCGATCAGCGGCACGATGTGGGTCCGCGTGAGCGTCCGGTACGTCGACAGCGTGCTGGGCTCCACCTCGAGCAGCTCGAAGTGCTCGGTCAGCAGCTGCTCGACCGTCGCTGTGGTCCGCGGATTGCGCTGCTCGTCGACCTGGACGGCGAGCCGACGCAGCGCCTTGTCCGCCTCGACGGCCGCGCGAGGCCCGGCCGGGATGATCTCGCGCAGGTAGTGCCGGCGCTTGGTGAGCGGGTCCTGACCGGCGTAGACGACGACGCGCAGCGACCCGCTGGGGAGCTGCTCGATGCGGCCCTTGGAGCGGGCCCGGCGTCGCGGCGCCGTAAAGGTCAGGTGCAACGCTAGTACGGATCCGCACCAAGTTTCCGCACCACAGATGTCGGTGGGGATAACTCAAGCGGAGTGTTTCCGCTGGTGAGGAAGGGTGGAGCTGAGGGGATTCGAACCCCTGACCCCTTGACTGCCAGTCAAGTGCGCTACCAGCTGCGCCACAGCCCCTTGCCCCGAAGAAGTTACACGAGCCCCGACACCCCGCGACAACCGGGTCGACTCCGTCCGCCCTCCCCCTACGTTCGCGGCGTGCAGCCCGCGGACATCGCCCGCATCGTGTCCGTCTCCTGCCCCGCGCTCTCCCCGGACGGGCGGCGGGTGGGGTTCGTCGTCGGCCGGATCGACCTCGACGCCAACCGCCGGCGAAGCGCCGTGTGGATCGCCGACGTCGACGGGACGACGGCCCCTATGCGCTGACGGCCGGGGAGCACGGGGACGGGTCGCCCGCCTGGTCGCCGGACGGCCGCCGGCTGGCGTACACGAGCGGGGATGGGGAGGGCGGCGGGTCGTGCCCGTCGACGGACCCGGGGAGACCGTCACGGTCTGCGCGCGGAACGAGGCCGTGGAGGCGCCGGTGTGGTCGCCGGACGGCACGCGGATCGCGTTCGCCTCCCGCGAGCGGCTGCACGAGCTCGGCCCCGCCGGCCGCACCGGGCCGCGGCCGCTCACCGACTCCGCGCTGTCGCTGTCGATGCCCGCCTTCTCCCCCGGCGGCACGCGGATCGCCGTGCTCGCCGGGGACGTCACGGCAGCACCGGCGACACGCACGCGTTCTCCCGCGAGATCCGCGCGCCCGAGGCGGCCGAGCACCCGGGATCGGGATGGGGCGGGCGCGGCGCGCAGGACGTCCTCGCCGTCCTCGACGCCGTGCTCGACGGCGACCCGGGCTCGACCGCGACCGCCTCGGTGTCCTCGGCGGCTCCTACGGCGGATACCTCACGACGTGGCTCGTCGCGCACACCGACCGGTTCGCCGCGCGCAACGGCTCGCCGCGCCACCGGATCCAGCGCGCCGAGCTGATCCTCGACTTCTTCGGACGCCACCTCGGCGGCGCGCGGCCGGAGGCGGACTGGCTCCGGTGAGGCCGACCGGCAGGCGCTCGTCCGCATCGCCGCGAAGCTGCGGATCCGCCCCGGCGACGAGCCGCGCTGACGCCGGCTCAGGCCGCGAGGGCCTTCTGCAGCCAGCCGGTGTCGCTGATGTCGACGCGGGCGCCGTCGAGCAGGACGGTCGGCGTGCCGAAGTTGCCGTCGGCGTTGCGCAGCGCCGGGTCGTCGATCGCGGCGCGGGTCATGGCCGTCACCGCGTCGGCGTTGGTGCCGCCGGTGATGCAGGGGCCGAGGTCGGCGCCCAGCTCCGTGCCGAACGCGATGAGCTGCTCGTCGGAGAGGCCGGCGCTGCCCTCGGCGGGCTGCTCGGCGAACAGGCGCTGGTGGTAGGCGGGGTGGATGCCGGCGGGCACCGAGCAGAGCGCCGCGTTGGCCGCGCGCGAGGAGTAGCCGACGGGGTCGGTCTGCTGGTCGAGGATCGCCACCGAGTGGTACCGGACGGTGATGCGGCCGGCGTTGAGGGCCTCGGTCAGCTCCTCGCCGTAGCGCTCCTCGAAGCGCTCGCAGACCGGGCAGAGGAAGTCCTCGTAGACGTCGACGACCATCGGCCCGCTCCCCGCGGTGACGACACCGCCGGCCGCGGTCGTGGTGTACGTCGGCACCACCGCGGTCTCGCCGGAGTCGCGGTTGAGCAGCACGACGACGCCCACCACCAGCGCGACGACCGCGAGCGAGGCCACCGCGATGAACGTGGTGCGCTTCGAGTCGCGCGCGTGGGTCGGAGGCGTGATACCGGCCGCCCGCAGCCGTGCGTTCGCCGCCTCCTGCCTGCGCTTCTTCTCGTTGCGCGACGCGCCGCCCATGCCTCTCCCTACACCCGTGAGTCCACCGCGGCCACCGTCCGCGGCCGCACCACCAACCACACCGCGAGGGCCAGGAAGCCCGTGTCGCGGACGATCTCCTGCAGGTACGCCGTCTGCCCGGGCTCGACCTGGCCACCGCCACCGAAGCAGCCGCAGTCGATCGAGAGCCCGCGCGCCCACGCCTGCGCCACCCCGGCGAGGAACACCAGGAGCAGCAGCGCCGACGCCGCCGCGACCGCCCGCGTGCCCAGCCCGAGCAGCAGGAGCACGGCGAGCGCGATCTCCAGCCACGGCAGGATCCCGGCCACCAGCTCGACACCCGGGCGCGGGAGCACGTCGTACGCCCGGACCGCGACGTAGGTCTGGTCGGGGTCGAGAGCCTTCGGGATCCCGGACAGCAGCCAGACCGCGGCCAGCCCCAGACGCGCGAGCGTGCCGACGACGTCGAGCGATCGCTGCACCCGGCCAGCCTAGGGACCCCCTCAGAACTCCTCGCGCGCGGACTCCTGCTCCAGCACGGCGTCGAGGTCGCCCAGGCGGTTCATCGACGCCACGGCGCGGGAGGTGCGGTTGTTGGCGGCGAGCAGGTCGCGGTGGCGGTGGGTCCAGGCCCAGTACCCGGCCGTGTACGGGCAGGCGTCGTCGCCCAGGCGCTTCTTCGGGTCGTAGGCGCAATCGCGGCAGTGGTCCGACATGCGGTTCACGTACGCGCCACCGGAGCTGTAGGGCTTGGTCGCGAGCCTGCCGCCGTCGGCGTGCTGGCTCATCCCGATCACGTTGGGCGGCATCACCCACTCGAACCCGTCGACGAACGACTCGCGGAACCAGTCCGACAGCGCGCGCGGGTCGTAGCCGCGCTGCAGGGCGTGGTTTCCGAGGATCATCAGGCGCTGGATGTGGTGGGCCCAGCCGCGGTCGCGCACGCCGGCCAGCGCCGTCGACAGGCACTTCGCGGTGACGGCGTCGGCGTCGAGCGAGGTCCACCACTCCGGCAGCGGGGTGTGCGCGCGCAGGGCGTTGTCGCGCATGTAGTCGCGGCCGAAGCGCCAGTAGAGCTGCCACATGTACTCGCGCCACCCGAGCACCTGGCGGACGAAGCCCTCGGCGCTCGGCAGCGGCACGTCGCCCGAGCGGTAGGCCGACTCGGCCTCCCGTGCCACGTCGAGCGGGTGCAGCAGGCCGAGGTTGAGCGGCACCGACAGCAGCGAGTGCGCCATCGCCCAGTCCTCGGTCAGCATGGCGTCCTCGGGCGGGCCGAAGTGCGGCAGCCGCTCCTGCACGAAGTGCGCGAGCGCGCGGCGGGCCTCCGCGGCGGTGACGGCGAACCAGCGCGGGCCGTCGGCGCCGACCGTCGGGAGGTCCAGCGCTTCGAGGTCGCGGCGCACCCCGTCGTCGATCGCGTCCTCCGGCGGCTGCCACGGCCCGGCGACGTCCAGGCGCGCGACGCCCTTCGGCGGCGGCTCCCGGTTCTCCTTGTCGTAGTTCCACGTGCCGCCGACCGGCTCCCCCGCCTCCATGAGCACGTCGAAGCGGCGGCGCTGGGAGCGGTAGAAGTCCTCCATGCGGAACGTGTCGCGGTCGCCCGCCCACTCGTCGAAGTCGGCGCGGGGCAGCGCGAACGTCGGCGTCGGCAGGACCTCCTCGACCAGGCCCTCGGCGTGGAGCCGTTCGACGAGGTCCGCCGCGGCGAACGACGTCGGCTCGTGGACGACGACCGGGCGCCCCACCTGCTCCAGGGCCTCGCGGTAGGTGTCGGTGCGCAGGTAGGTGGCGCGGTCGCCGAGCTCGTCGGCGAGATGGCGCATGCCGGAGAGCACGATGTGCAGCTTCTGGCGGTGGAACGGGCGGCTGCGCAGGACCCGCGCCGACTCGACGAGCACGACCTCGCGGTCGCGGTGCGCGTCGGTGTCGTGGACGTGCGGGCCGAGCTGGTCGGCGAACAGCCAGAGCGGAGCGGGCACGGCGCCAGTCTCGGTGCAGCGCGCCCGGGACGCGACCGGAGCAGGATGTCGCCATGACCCAGGTCCCCGGCCCCGCCGAGTTCGCCGCGCACGACCACGCCCACCACTCCGACGTGAGCGGCGGCTGGCTGCGCGCGGCCGTGTTCGGCGCGATGGACGGGCTCGTGACCAACATCGCGCTGGTCGCGGGCGTCGGCGGGGGCGGAGGCGGGCGGTCGCTGGTGATCCTCACCGGGATGGCCGGCCTCGTCGCGGGCGCGTTCTCGATGGCGCTGGGCGAGTTCGCGTCGGTCGACACGCAGAACGACGCCGTCCGCCACGAGGTCGACGTCGAGCGCACCGAGATCCGCCTGCACCCCGACGCCGAGCGGGCCGAGCTGGCCGCGACGTACGAGCGGATGGGGCTGACGCGGCCCACCGCGGAGGCGGTCGCCCGCGAGGTCCACGGCGACCCGGAGCTCGCCGTGCGCGTCCACATCACCCAGGAGCTCGGCGTCGACCCGGACGACAAGCCGTCGCCCTGGATCGCGGCGGTGTCGTCGTTCCTGTGCTTCGCGGTCGGCGGGATCGTGCCGCTCGTGCCGTTCCTGCTGGGCTCGTCGTCGCTGCTGCTGGGGCTCGTCGTCGGCGGGGTGGGGCTGGTCGTCGCCGGGGCGCTGACGGCGCGGTTCACCACCCGCCCGTGGTGGCTCGCCGGGCTGCGCCAGCTCGCGTTCGGGGCGATCGCGGCCGGGGCGACGTTCCTCGTCGGCTCGCTGATCGGGGTGAACGTGGCCGGTTAGGGGCGGATCACGTCTCCGGGCAGGACACCGTGACCGGCGGCTCGACGAGCCGCGGCAGCGTCTCGGGGGCGCGCAGCCAGAACGCCCAGCCCACGGCCAGCACGACGCCGGTGATCCCGAAGGCCGGCCCGTAGCCGACGAGCTCGGCGAGGCCGCCGGCCAGCACCGGACCGAGGATGGCGCCGGTGTCCGAGGCCATCTGGAACCCGGCGAGCACGGTGCCGCCGCGCCCGCCGGTGCCGATGACGTCGCCGACCGCGGCCTGCAGCGGCGGGTTGACCAGGCCGCTGCCCAGCCCGGCGACGAGGCTCACGGCGAGGAACAGCACCGGGTCCTCGACGTAGCCGAGCACACCCGTGCCCACCGCGGCGACGGCCAGCCCGAGCAGCATCGGCGGGCGGCGGCCGAAGCGGTCGGCGAACCGGCCCGAGACGACGAGCGTGGCCGCGTTGCCCGCCGCGAAGACGGCGAGCGCGATGCCCGACCACGCCTCCGGCTGCCCCAGCGCCTCGACGACGAGCAGCGGCACCAGCGCGACGCGCGCCCCGAACACCGCCCAGCCGACGCCGAAGTTGGCCACCAGCGCGGCGCGGTAGGTGCGGTGACGCAGGGCCTCGCGGAACGTGACCGTGGTGACCGGGGCCGCGCCGGGCACGGGCGCCGCCACGTCCGTGCGGCCCCGCAGCAGCACCCCGCTGACCACCACGACCACCACGAGCACGGCCGCGTACACGAGGAACGGCGCGCGCAGGCTGATCGCGACGAGCCCGCCGCCGGCCAGCGGGCCCACGATGTTGCCGAGCAGGAACCCGGTGGCCCACATCCCCGACGCACGCCCGCGGATCTCCGGCGGGGACAGGCGGATCAGCAGCGAGACCGCCGAGATCGTGAACATCGTGGACCCGATGCCGCCGAACGCCCGCAGCGCGAGGAGGTGCCAGTACTCGCCGGCGAACGCCATGGCCGCCGTCGACACCGCGACGATCAGCAGCCCGGCGTTGAACACCCGGAGCTCGCCGATCCGGCCGACCAGCCAGCCGCTCGACGGCGCGAACACCAGCCGGGCCAGGGCGAACACGCTGATGACGAGCCCGGCCGCGGCGATGCCGACGTCGAAGCTGCGGACGAAGACCGGCAGTGTCGGGGCGACGAGCCCGAAGCCGATGGCGATGAGGAACGAGGCCCCGACCAGCACCCAGATCTCGCGCGGCAGGCGTGCGGGGGCGCGCGGGGCGTCGACCTCGACCACCCGCGACTCCTCTCACGTCCGTGCCACTGCTAACGGAACCGACCCTACGCCCCGCCGCAGCCCGCCCGCTCCGCCCGTCGGACTCCCCCGTCTGTCACTGTGGAACCACACGGAGCAGACCGACAGGGGCGTGGCAGTGACCGCAGGACCGGCCGTCGAGGACGGGTTGGGGGCGAGCAGCCTCGTCGAGCTCGCCGTGCGGCGGCTGCGCAGCGAGATCCTCAGCGGGGCCCTGGTGCCGGGTGAGCGGCTGGTCGAGGAGCAGCTCACGCGCCGTTTCGGCACGAGCCGCGCGCCGCTGCGGGAGGCGCTGCGCCTGCTCGGGCAGCAGGGCCTCGTGGAGCACCTGCCCCGGCGCGGGGTACGCGTCACCGAGCTGTCGGCGCGCGACATCGACGAGCTGTTCAGCCTGCGCGACGCCCTCGAGCGCTTCGCCGTCGACCGCGCGCTGCGCGCCGGCACCCGCCCGTCCACCGCCGCCCTGCGCGCCGCCACCGAGCAGATGGAGCGGGCCGCGCAGGCGGGCGACGCCGCTGAGCAGGCCGCCGGGCACCGCGCGTTCCACCTGGCACTGGTCGGACTGGCCGACCACCGCCAGCTGCTGCGCACCTACGAGCCGGTGCTCACGCAGCTGCAGCTCTACATGGCCACGAACCTGCGCCGGGAGGCCGTGGCCGCGTCGCCGCAGGAGGGGGCGGACCGCCACCGCCGGCTGTGCGACGCCGTCGACTCGGGTGACCTCGACGCCGTCCTCACCGAGCTCGGCCACCACGGCGCCCGCACCTACCTCGCCCCCGAGCTGGACGGCTAGACAGCGTCACACGGGCTTAACGCGGCAGACCTGCCGTCGACACCAAACGGTCGACAATCGACAGAATGCAGATCGCGACCGTCGCCCTCGGAGTGCGCTCCCTGCGCGCCGCCTACCGGTCGGGTGCGCTGACCCCCCACGACGTCGTCGACGAGGTGCTCGACCGCATCGCCGCCCGCGGTGACGACGGCGTCTGGATCTCCCGGTCCACGCGCGCGGAGCTGCACGAGCAGGCCTCGTCGCTGCGCTCGGTCGACCTCCCCCTCTACGGCGTGCCGTTCGCCGTCAAGGACAACATCGACGTCGCCGGCCTCCCGACGACGGCCGCCTGCCCCGCCTTCGCCCACGACCCCGCGGCCGACGCCACGGCCGTGCGGCTGCTGCGGGAGGCGGGGGCGATCGTCGTCGGCAAGACCAACCTCGACCAGTTCGCGACCGGGCTGGGCGGCGGCCGCTCCCCCTACGGCGCGCCCGAGTCGGTGTTCGGCGGCGACCTCGTCTCGGGCGGGTCCAGCTCCGGCAGTGCCGTCGCCGTGGCGGCGGGCGAGGTCGCGTTCTCGCTGGGCACCGACACGGCCGGTTCCGGGCGCGTCCCGGCCGCGATGAACGGGATCGTCGGGCTCAAGCCGACGCGCGGGCTGGTGAGCACGGCGGGCGTGCTGCCCGCGTGCCGGTCGCTGGACTGCGTGAGCGTGTTCGCCCACGACCTCGACGACGCGGCCGACGTGCTCGCGGTCCTGGCCCGTCCCGACCCGGCGGATCCCTGGTCGCGCTCCGCGCTCGTGAGTGGCGAACGTGGTCCTGGCCCTGGTTCGCACTCACGGGTGCTCGTGGCCACCGGACTCGACTTCGAGGGCGACACGGCCATGGAGGCCGCGTTCGCCGCCGTCGCCGAGCGCGCGCAGCCCGTCGGCACCACCCCGGTCGGGCCGCTGCAGGAGGCGGGCGACCTGCTCTACACCGGGCCGTGGGTCGCCGAGCGGCTCGCCGGACTGGAGTCCTTCCTGGACGAGCACCCCGACGACGTGCTCCCCGTGACGCGCGCCGTGATCGAGGCCGGCCACGGCTTCAGCGCCGTCGACGCCTTCCGCGCCCGCCACCGCCTCCAGGAGCTCCGCGCCGGGTGCGACCGCCTGTGGGACCGCGCCGACGTCCTCCTGCTCCCCACCGTCCCGACGACGTTCACGCGCGCGCAGCTCGCCGAGCAGCCCGTCGCCCGCAACCTCGTCCTCGGTCGCTACACGCAGTTCGCGAACCTGCTCGACCTCGCCGCCGTCGCCGTTCCCGCCGGGACCACCGCCGACGGACGGCCCGTCGGGGTCACCCTGCTCGGTCCCGCCTTCTCCGAGGACCGCCTGATCGCCACCGCACGCCGGATGACCACCTGGGAGGCCGCATGACCGCGTCAGTCACCACGAGGGCCCGCATCGGGCCCGTCGCCGCGAACCCCTACCCGTGGCCCTACGACGGCAGCGTCGACGCCGCCCGCACCGCGCTGATCTGCATCGACTGGCAGGTCGACTTCTGCGGGCCCGGCGGCTACGTCGACCGGATGGGCTACGACATCGGGCTCACCCGCGCCGGGCTGCCGGCCACTGCGGCGATGCTCGCGCACGCCCGCGCCACCGGGATGCTCGTCGTCCACACGCGGGAGGGGCACGCGCCGGACCTGTCGGACCTGCCGGCCAACAAGCGCTGGCGCAGCGCTCGGATCGGCGCCGAGATCGGCTCGCCCGGACCCACCGGGCGGATCCTCGTGCGCGGCGAGCCGGGCTGGGAGATCGTGCCGGAGGTCGCGCCGATCGAGGGCGAGGTGCTGCTCGACAAGCCGGGCAAGGGGGCGTTCTACGCCACGAACCTCGACCTGGTGCTGCGCACGCGGCAGATCACGCACCTGATCCTCACCGGCATCACCACCGACGTCTGCGTGCACACGACCATGCGCGAGGCCAACGACCGCGGCTACGAGTGCCTGGTCCTGTCCGACTGCACCGGCGCCACCGACCCGTCCAACCACACCGCGGCCCTGCACATGGTGACCATGCAGGGCGGGGTGTTCGGCGCGGTCGCCACGTCGACCGCCGTCATCGAGGGGACCACCCCGTGAGCACCGTGCCCGCCGACCCCTACCCCTTCGTGTTCGACCCGGCGTCGACCGCGCTGGTCATCATCGACATGCAGCGCGACTTCGTGGAGCCCGGCGGGTTCGGCGAGACGCTGGGCAACGACGTCTCGTGGCTGCAGGCCGTCGTGCCGCCGCTGCAGAAGGTGCTGGCCACCGCCCGCGACGTCGGCCTCACGGTGATCCACACGCGCGAGGGCCACGTGCCCGACCTGTCGGACTGCCCGCCCGCCAAGCTCAACCGCGGCGACCCGTCCCTGCGCATCGGCGCGCCCGGGCCCAAGGGCCGCATCCTGATCCGCGGCGAGTACGGCCACGACATCATCGACGAGCTCCGGCCGGTCCCGGGCGAGCTCGTCATCGACAAGCCGGGCAAGGGCTCGTTCCACGGCACCGCGCTCGGCGCGGAGCTCGCGCAGCGGGGCATCACCAGCCTCGTCGTCACCGGCGTCACCACCGAGGTGTGCGTGCACACCACCGTCCGCGAGGCCAACGACCGCGGCTACGAGTGCCTCGTGCTGTCGGACTGCGTCGGCTCGTACTTTCCGGAGTTCCAGCGCGTCGGCCTCGAGATGATCTCCGCCCAGGGCGGGATCTTCGGTTGGGTCGCGCCCTCGGAGTCGTTCCTGCACGCCCTCACCCCCCAGGAGATCCCGTCATGACGACCACCGGAGCCGAACCCGTGAAGCTGTCCTGGTGGGTCGCGGGCGACACCAACGCGTTCTTCGGGCTGGGGTTCAACACCCTGGTCAACGTGCTGGTGCTGTCCGGGCTGTGCCTGGGCGTCGTGAACATCCCGGGCGCCGACGTGTTCGGGGTGATCCTCCCGGCGCTGGGCGTGCAGCTGCTGATCGGCAACGTCTACTACACCTACCTCGCACGGCGGCTGGCGAGGAGGGAGAACCGCACCGACGTCTGCGCGATGCCCTACGGCCCGTCGGTACCGCACATGTTCATCGTGGTCTTCGTGATCATGCTGCCGATCTACCTCGCGACGGGCGATCCGATCGTCGCCTGGACCTCGGGGCTCGCCTGGTCGTTCATCATCGGCATCATCGTGCTGATCGGGGCGTTCGTCGGCCCGTACATCCGCAGGTACACGCCGCAGGCCGCCATGCTCGGTACGCTCGCCGGCATCTCCATCGCGTTCATCTCGATGCGCCCGGCCGCCCAGATGTGGGAGGCGCTCTGGATCGCGTTCCCGGTCATGGTGATCATCCTGATCGGCTTCTTCACCGACCTGAAGCTGCCCGGCAACATCCCCGTCGGGCTCGCGGCCCTGCTCGTCGGCTCGGCGATCGGCTGGATCGGCGGGTTCATGTCGGTGCCCGACGTGATCGACGCCGCCGGGAACGTCGCGCTCTCGCTGCCGGCCTTCGACATCCCCCGCCTCATCGACGGCCTCGCCAACGTCGCCCCGCTGCTCGCGACCGCCATCCCGCTGGGCATCTACAACTTCACCGAGGGCATGGCCAACGTCGAGAGCGCGGCCGCCGCGGGTGACGAGTACGACCTGCGCGCGATCCTCGGGGCCGACGGCGCCGGTGCGGTCGTCGGCGCGGCGCTGGGCTGCCCGTTCCCGCCCGCCGTCTACATCGGCCACCCCGGCTGGAAGGCCGCGGGCGGCCGCACGAGCTACTCGCTCGCGTCGGGCGTCTTCATCGCGCTGATGTGCTTCCTCGGCATGTTCTCGCTGCTCGGAGCCCTCCTGCCGCTGCCGGCGATCGTCCCGATCCTGCTCTACATCGGCCTGCTGATCGGCGCGCAGGCGTTCCAGGAGGTGCCCAAGCGGCACGCCATCGCGGTCGTCTTCGCGATCATCCCGAACATCGCGTCCTGGGCCGGCGGGCTGATGACCAACGCCGTCGGTGCGGCCGGGAGCACCCCGGCCGAGGTCGGCGAGGAGGGCTTCGCGAACGCCGGGCTCGTCTACCACGGCACGCTGCTGCTGGGCGGCGGCGCGATCCTGGCCGGCATGGTGCTCGGCTCGATCGTCGTGTTCATCATCGACAAGAAGTTCGTGCCGGCCGCGATCTACTGCTTCGTGGGAGCCGCGCTGGGCTTCGTCGGGCTGATCCACGCCGAGTCGGTGGGCTGGAACGTCGGCGGGCAGATCGCGCTGGGCTACCTGTTCGCCGGGATCATCCTGCTGGCGTTCGCGGCCTTCACGCGGGGCACGCCGGTGGGTGGGGAGCCCGAGGACGGGTCCGAGGTGCCGGCTCAGCGGGAGGCGGAGGAGTCCGCGGCGCCGGCGATGGCGCCGATCGACACCACGCGCCCGGCGACGGCGTGACGGCGCAGGCTCCCGAGTTGCAGGAAAGCCACGTTCCCGCAACCACAGGACAGGAACGTGGCTTTCCTGCAACGGGGCCGGACCGGACCGCCGAGGTCCGCGCCGCCTTCGAGCGCTACGAGCAGGCCCTGCTCGACGGCGACGTCGCCGTCCTCACCGAGCTGTTCTGGGACGACCCCCGCTGCCGCCGCTTCGGCGTCGCCGACCGCCAGGACGGCGCCGCGGAGATCGCGGCCTGGCGCCGCGCCCACCCGACCGTGCCCGCCGGGCGCCGGCTCCGCGAGACCGCGGTGCTGGCGCTGGGCGGGGACACGGCGGTGGTCACGACCCTGTTCGACCACCCCGGCTCCGGCACCGAGGGGCGGCAGAGCCAGACCTGGTTCCGCTTCCCCGGGGGCTGGCGGATCGTCGCGGCGCACGTGTCCGAGGTGCCCCTCGGATGACGGCCCGCGATCAGGGGCGGGGGGCTCCCCCGGCCCCCCGCCCCGCCCTGCTCGCCGTCGTGGCCGCCCACCGCACGGGCCAGCCGCTGCATCCCGAGCTCGTCGCGCTCGGGGCGGAGTTCGTGCGGCGGGCGCTCACCGCGCCGGTCTACCTGCTCGTGGCGCTACCCGGGCCGGGGGTGCCGCGCGGCGGGCTGGTGGCCGTCGACGACGGGGGCGCGGCCGTCGAGGTCGAGCTGCACCGGCTCCCGGTGGCCGCGCTGGGCGCGCTCGTGTGCACCCTGCCCGCGCCGCTGGGGATCGGTCCGGTGGAACTGGTCGACGGCGAAGCGCTGGGGATCGTGTGCGTGCGCCGGCCCCCGGGCGCGGTCGACGTCAGCGCGCACGGCAGCTGGCCCGCCTACCTGGCCTCGCGCGCCGCACCCGTGAGTGGATGACAGTGCTGGAGCCCTGTTTCCCACTCACGAGCGCGGAGCGCTAGCCGGTCACCTCGTACGTGTGCCCGGCCGTCACCAGCCGCTCCACCAGCGCCCGGCCCATCGCCGTCGCCGGGGTCAGCGAGCCGGCGTGGTCGGGCAGGTCGTCCAGCGCCAGGCACAGCCCGCTCTCGCCGAGCATGACGGCGGTGGCCGCGTAGCCCGGGTCGCCCTTCCCCGACACCCGCGCGCGGTAGCGGCGGCCGCTCGTCGTGGTCGCCTCGACGTCCATCCGGAACCAGCCCTTCGCCCGCGCCTCCGCGCTCGGCCCCGTGCCGGGCTTCGGCAGGACCCGGTCGAGCAGGGCGCGCGTGGGCGGCAGCGACATCCCGGCGAGGCCGGCGGCGAGCCCGACGGTCGTCCCCACCGCCGCGACGGCGCCGACGGGGCTCGAGCCGAAGCCCATCGTCTCGGAGTAGCGCAGGCCGCGGCCGTAGGCGAAGCCGAGCAGGGCGTTGCTGCGCCGCACCACGCGGGTGTTGTACGACGCCATGACGAACGGCGCCGTCCACGTTCCGCGCGCCCCTCGGCGCCTGGGCAGCGGCGCGTCCGACGGCTGGCGCGGCGCGGGCTCGGCGGCGCGGTCGGGGCTCAGCGAGTGGGCGTCACCGACCACCTTCTGCCGGGACCGGTCGGCCCCGACGGCCTCCAGCTGCGCCCGCATCGAGTCGATCGTGCCGCCGCTGAAGCCGCCGCGGGCCGTGGCGACGAGGTCGACGTCGACGAGTTCTCCCGCACCGTCGGCGGCGGCGCGCTCGTGCAGCACGAACACGCCGAGGTCCGACGGGATCGAGTCGTAGCCGCAGGAGTGCACGATCCTCGCGCCGGTGTCCTGCGCGACCTCGTCGAAGGCGTCGATCGCGTCGCGGTGGAACAGCACCTCGCCGGTGAGGTCGGCGTAGTGGGTGCCGGCCCGCGCGCACGCCTCCACGACCGGCAGGCCGTAGCGCGCGTACGGGCCGACCGTCGTCACCAGCACGCGGGTGCCCTCGGCGAGCGCGCGCAGGGCGTCGGCGTCGCCGGAGTCGGCGATGAGCAGCGGCCAGTCGCGCGCCGCGGCGGGCAGCCGGCGGCGCACGGCCTCGAGCTTCTCCTGCGAGCGGCCCGCGAGCCCGATCCGGACCCCGGCGGGCGCGTGCTCGGCCAGGTAGGCGGCGGTCAGCTCCCCGACGAAGCCGGTGGCGCCGTAGACGACGAGATCGTGAGGCCGGTCCATGCCGCCCACCCTGCCGCACGTGCCGGCGTCCGGCACGCGCCGGGCGTCGTCAGCGCCCGCCGAGCAGCCCGCCCAGCACGCCGCCGACGCCGCCCTGCCCGCCGTGACCGGCCTGCTCGCCGCCGCCGGCGCCGGCCACGAGCCCGCCGGGCGGCAGCTCCGAGGGCTGCACGATGACGAAGCCGCGGCCGGTGAACGACAGCGTGTACCGCTCCCCCGTGCTGCGGCCCATCAGCGTGCCGATGTTGAACGTGTCGTTGGTCGTGAGGCCCGTCTGCAGGCTCGCCGACCAGGCGACGGCGGCCTGCGGGTCGGCGTAGGTGGGCTGGTCGACGTTGAGCACGACCGGCGTGCCCTCGGTGGTGATCGCGATCCGGCCGCGGCCGGTGAACTCGCAGTTGAACAGCCCGGCGTTGCTCGCGAAGCCGGCGGCGCCCGAGACCCGCGCGATGCGGTAGGTCAGCGTGGAGTCGAAGGCGAGGACGTTGGCGCCGTTGATGGTGAGGCCGTCGGAGCCGTCGAGGTCGATGAGGTGGACGTCGCTGGCCGCGTTGGCCAGGAACAGGTCACCCCGACCGCTGACCTTCATCAGCGGCACGCCCTCGCCCGTGAGCCGTTGCCGGATCATGTTGCCGATGCCGCCGGAGCCCAGCGCCTCGAAGCGCAGGTCGCCCTGGTAGGCGACCATCGACCCGGCGCGGGCCATGAGGTCGCCGCCGCCCATCGAGACGCGCGCCATCTTGCCGCCCTGCTTCTGGATGCCCATGCCGGCGACTTCGGCGTGCTGCGGGCTGAACAGGTCGCTCTGCATGGGAGGGGCTCCTTCGGGCGACGGCGCGAACGGCGGGGGGACGGGCGGGGCGGACGGCGGGAACGCCGGAGCCGGGGGGACGGGCGGCGCCGACGGCCACGCCGCGGCGGGCGGCGACGCGGCGGGAGCCCGCGGGGCGTCGGGCAGCGGCAGGGCGAACCGGTCCGGGTCCGGTGCGGACGGCGGCGCCGGGGGCGCGGACGGCGGCCCGGCAGGGGGCGCGACCGGCGGCCAGGACGGGGGCGGCGGCGCGGACGGGGACGGCGGCGCAGCCGCCGGAGGGGCGGGCGGCGCCTGACGGCTCGGTGGGGGTTCGGCGGGCGGCACGGGCGCGTCGTCGTCGAGGTGCACCCCGTACTCCGCCGCGATCCCGGCCAGCCCGGAGTCGTAGCCCTGCCCGACCGCGCGCACCCGCCAGCCGCCCTGGCGGCGGTAGACCTCGATGCACACCACGGCGGACTCGCTGCCGAGCCCGGTCATCTCGAACGTCGACTCCCCCACCGTGGCGACCGGCGGCGCGACCTGCCCGAACGTCGCCGGGCCGCTGCCGTCGAGGCTGGCGGTGACCACCACCGAGCCGACGTCGGCCGGGACCGCCCGCAGGTCCATCTGGATGAGGTCGCCCCGGCCGCGGCCGTGGTGGTGGGAGACGCCGTCGCCGAGCGGGTTGTTGAAGAACACGAAGTCGCCGTCGCTGCGCACCCGGCCGGCCGGGCCGAGCAGCAGCGCGGAGACCTCGACCGGGGCGGCGCTGGTCACCGCGACCGTGACCAGGTCGACGGACAGCGGCCGGTTCTCGCCGCGGGTCAGGGGCGTCACACCGCGGAGTGTGCCACCGGCCCCGGACCGCCGGAAGCCCGCGTCGAGGCCTCGTGGTCAGGTTGTCCGGCGCGGGACGGGGCACCCCGGACGCATGACGGAGTTCGAGACCGAGCGCACGATGCCGGCGGGCGCGGACGCGGTGTTCGCCGTGGTGTCCGACCTGGAACGGCTGACCGAGTGGCTGCCGCACGAGATCCGCGTGCGCCCCACCCACGACGACCCGGGCAGCGACCCCGCCCGCGGGGGCGGCGACGTGACCGAGGTGCACGCGGAGGTCGAACCGCGGCACGTCGACGCCCACGGACTGGTGCGGGTGCGCCCCGAGCAGATGCGCGTCGAGTGGGGCGGCGGCGACTCCACCGACTACGCGGGCTACCTGCAGGTGATGGGCGACGACCCGGACCGCTCGTCGGTCCTGCTGCACCTGTCGTTCCTCGGCGACCAGCCCGAGACGCACACCGGGCAGGCCTCCGACGAGGTGCGCCGCGGCCTCGACACGGGGCTGGAGAACCTCGCGCGGATGCTCGCCGAGCGCGCGATCTGACGGGCCGGGAACGAGAGGGACGGGAACGAGAGAGCCCCCGCCGACGGTGTCGGCGGGGGCTCTCCCCAGGGGTGGAGGTGCCGGGAATCGAACCCGGGTCCTCCGTCGCTCCACAAGGACTTCTCCGTGCGCAGTCCGCAATGCCTCTACTCGGATCCACCGGTCACGCGAACAAGCCGGTGTGACGATCCCAGTCGCTGTTTGGTGTCCCCGTCCACCCCGCGACCGGGCGGACGGGTGAGCTCCCTAGCTGATGCCGGGATCCGCGGCGGGAGCGCCCGCGGGCCGACAGAGTCGCACTCGCCTCAGGCGGCGAGGGCGAACTCGCGCTGACTGGAGTCGGCGCTTATAGGTTTGCGACGGGTGGTTAACGAGATCATCGTCGCCTTCCTCGGCACGCTTCCCCTTGATCGACGAACGAAGTCGAAACCGTTCACCCCCTGGAGCACGCCCGGACTTCGGACGCCTGCACAGACTAACGCCTATCGCCCCCGACATCATCCCGGTTGGCCCGCACACACCTCCCGGGGTCCGCACACAGGGCCGGACCTGTGTGCGAGCACCGGATCCTGTGTGCGAGCCGCCGGGGGGGCGAGCCGCCGGGGGGCGAGCCGGGTCAGGCGGGCCGGACGCCGAGCAGCCGCGCCGGCGTGTCGTGCAGCACCGCGCGCAGGAACGGGGCACCCAGGCGCTCGTCGGCCGACGCCCACCCCGCCACGGCGGCCACCTGCTCGTGCACGCCGTAGGGGATGTTCGGGAAGTCGCTGCCGTAGACGACGCGGTCGGCGACGTCGACCAGCCGCGACGCCCAGTCGCCGGGCAGCGGCGTCATCGCCTGCGTGAACGCGGTGCCCACCATCGTCGTGTCGATGTGGACGCGCGGGTAGCGGCGGACGAGGTCGAGCGCACCGGCGAAGTCGGGCATCCCGGCGTGCGCGAGCACCACCGGCAGGGTCGGGTGCTCGGCCAGCACCTCGCCGAACACGTCGAGGCCGGTGTGTGCGCCGGGGATCGGGCCGTGCCCGCAGTGCACCACCGCGGGCACCCCGGCCTCGGCGAGCAGCCCCCAGGCCGGGCGCAGCAGCGGGTCGCGCGGGTCGAACGAGCCGACCTGCACGTGCACCTTCACCACGCGGGCGCCCGCGGACACGGCCGCGCCCAGGTAGTCGGCGACGTCGGGCTCGGGGTAGAGCGTGGCCGTGGGCACCGCGCCGGGCGTGCGCGCGGCGAAGTCGGTGACCCACTCGGTGAGCCAGCGGCCCATGCCCGGCTTGTGCGGGTACACCAACGGCGCGAACGCCCGCACCCCGAGCTTCTCCAGCGTCGCCACCCGCTCCTCGGGCGTGGTGCGGTAGTGGATCGGCCAGGCCGTGCCGTAGTGCTCCTCGGCGCGGTCGAAGTAGGCCCACACCTTGTCCATCACGCGGTCGGGCAGGAAGTGCACGTGCGCGTCGACGAGCCCGGGCACGCCGAGCTCGTCGAGGAAGCGCGGGACGTCGGTGTCGTCGAGCGGAGGGGCGGGGACCGTCACCTGCGCAGCTCGCGCGCGCGGCCCTTCGCGGCCCGGCCGAACGCCCTCTGGATCTCGCGCTGCGCGTCGCGCTTGGCGAGGTCGGTGCGCTTGTCGTAGCTCTTCTTGCCGCGGGCCAGCGCCAGCTCGCACTTGACCTTTCCGTCGGAGAAGTACAGCGAGAGCGGCACCAGCGACAGCCCGCCCTCCTTGATCTTGCCGATCAGGCGGTCGATCTCGCCGCGGTGCAGCAGCAGCTTGCGCGTGCGGCGCGGCTCGTGGTTGGTCCAGCTGCCCTGCGTGTACTCCGGGATGTGCAGCCCGCGCAACCAGATCTCGCCGTCGTCGACGGTGGCGAACGCGTCCACCAGCGACGCCCGGCCCAGCCGCAGGCTCTTCACCTCGGTGCCGAGCAGCGCGACGCCCGCCTCGTACTCGTCGAGCACGGCGTAGTCGTGGCGCGCGCGGCGGTTCTGCGCGATCACCTTGCGCCCCGTTTCCTTCACCCCTCCAGCTTACGCGGAGGGGCCAGCCGGTTGCGGCGCTACAGGCGCACGTAGAGGCGCAGCGTCACGTAGCCGGTGACCGCGGCGATGCCTGCGCCGACCATGAGCAGGATCGGCGAGACCCACACGATGTCGGCCAGCTCGATCGGCGGCACGACGCCGTTGCTGACGATCCCCGACAGCAGCTGGTCGATGAACAGGAACTTGCCCGCCACCAGCCCCGCCGACGCGATCAGCGCACCCACGACGCCGGTGACCACGGCCTCGATGAGGAACGGCAGCTGCGTGTACCAGCGCGTGGCGCCGACCAGCCGCATGACGCCGACCTCCGTGCGCCGCGTGTACGCCGACACCTGCACGGTGTTGGAGATCAGCAGCAGCGCCGCGACGGCCTGCACCAGCGCGAGCGCGAACGTCACGTTGCGGACGCCGCCGAGGAAGTCGAACAGCTTGGCGACGACGGCGCGCTGGTCGATGACGTTGCGGACGCCGACCTGCCCGGTCATCGCCTGCGTGACGGCCGCCGCGCCGGCCTCCTGGTCGGCGAGCCGCACGCGCAGGGTGGCGGGCAGCGACTGCGGGCGCACGACGTCGGCCAGCGCCTGCCCGGCGAACAGCTCCAGGTAGCGCTCGTAGGCCTGCTGCTGGCTCTCGAACCGCACCGAGTCGACGAGCGGCGAGCCCTCCAGCGTGGCCCGCAGCCCCGAGCACACCGGCTGGCTGCAGTCGGTGTCGGCGGCGGACACGTCGGCCGTGAGCGCGACCTGCACCTCGACGCGGTCGCTGTAGAGCTGCTCGGTGCGGTCGATCGTGCGCACGGCGAGCAGCCCGGTGCCGACCAGGCCCAGCGAGATCGCGGTGGTCAGCACCATCGCGATCGTCATCGTGACGTTGCGGCGCAGGCCGGTGAAGACCTCCCGCGTGACGAAGTCGGCTCTCATGGCGCCTCCCCGGGAGAAAGCACGTCGGCGCGCCTCACCGTCCGACCCCGTAGACCCCGCGGATCTCGTCGCGCACGACCTGGCCCATGTCCAGTTCGACGACGCGGCGGCGCATCGAGTCGACGATGGAGTGGTCGTGGGTGGCCATCACGACCGTCGTGCCGGTGCGGTTGATCCGCTCCAGCAGCAGCATGATGTCCTGGCTGGTGTCGGGGTCGAGGTTGCCCGTGGGCTCGTCGGCCAGCAGCACCAGCGGCCGGTTGACGAACGCGCGCGCGATCGCCACGCGCTGCTGCTCGCCGCCGGAGAGCTCGTTGGGCAGGCGCTCGGCCTTGCCACCCAGCCCGACGAGGTCGAGCACCTCGGGCACGACCTTGCGGATCGTGCCCTGGCTCTTGCCGATGACCTCGAGCGCGAACGCCACGTTCTCGCCCACGGTCTTGTTCGGCAGCAGCCGGAAGTCCTGGAACACGCAGCCGATGCGCTGGCGCAGCGTGGGCACGCGGCGGCGCGGGAGCTTCGCCACGTCCATGTCGGACACGAAGATGCTGCCGCGCGTGGGGACGTCCTCGCGCAGCAGCAGCCTCAGGAACGTCGACTTGCCGGACCCGGACGGCCCGATGAGGAAGACGAACTCCCCCTTCTCGACGTTCACCGAGACCCGGTCCAGCGCGGGACGCGTGGACGTCTTGTACGTCTTGGTGACGCGTTCGAGGCGGATCACGCGGCGTGACGATACGCAGGTGCCCGCGGCCGTCCGCCGCCGCCCCGCGGGTCAGTCGGACGCGGTGGCCTCGTTGCGGCGCCAGCGGATGCCCGCCTCGATGAACCCGTCGATGGCGCCGTCGAGCACGGCCGCGGGGTTGTTGACCTCGTGGTTGGTGCGCAGGTCCTTGACCATCTGGTACGGGTGCAGCACGTAGGAGCGCATCTGGTTGCCGAACGACGCGTCGCCGGTGTCCTTGAGCGAGTCCATCAGGGCCCGCTCCTCCTGCCTGCGCCGCTCCAGCAGCTTGGCCTGCAGCACGACCATCGCCGAGGCCTTGTTCTGGATCTGCGAGCGCTCGTTCTGGCAGGACACCACGATGCCGGTGGGCAGGTGCGTCAGGCGCACCGCCGAGTCGGTGGTGTTGACGCCCTGGCCGCCGGGGCCCGAGGACCGGTAGACGTCGACGCGCAGTTCCTTCTCGTCGATCTCGACGTGGTCGGAGGTCTCCACGACCGGCGCCACCTCGACGGCGGCGAAGGAGGTCTGGCGGCGCCCCTGGTTGTCGAACGGCGAGATGCGGACCAGGCGGTGCGTGCCCTGCTCGACCGAGAGCGTGCCGTAGGCGTAGGGCGTGTGGACGGCGAAGGTGGCCGACTTGAGGCCCGCCTCCTCGGCGTAGGACGTGTCGTAGACGTCGACGCCGTAGCCGTGCTGCTCGGCCCAGCGCAGGTACATGCGCATGAGCATCTCGGCGAAGTCGGCCGCGTCGACGCCGCCGGAGCCGGCGCGGATCGTCACGAGCGCCTCGCGCTGGTCGTACTCGCCGGACAGCAGCGTGCGCACCTCGAGGGCCTCGATGTCGGCACGCAGCTTGGTGCGCTCCGCATCGGCCTCGGCGATGGCGCCCTCGTCCTTCTCGTCCTCGGCCAGCTCGTAGAGCAGCGGGAGGTCGTCGAGGCGGCGGCGAAGCTCCTCGAGCCGGCGGACGTCACCGGTGGCGTAGGCCAGCCGGCTGGTGACCTTCTGCGCCTCGTCCGGGTTGTTCCACAGGTCGGGCTGGCCCGCCTGGTCCTCGAGGTCGGCGATCTCGACGCGCAGCGCGGGCAGGTCGGTGACCGCCTCGATGCTCTCCAGGGTGGTGGCGAGTTCCTTGAGGTCGGCCGCGGCGTCGGGGTTCACAACGCTCCAGGGTACGCGGCGGCCTCAGACGTCCGGGACGGCGTCCAGCAGGCGCAGCATGGCCCGGGTGTGGGCGACGACGAAGTCGGCCACGGCCTTGCGGTACGGGTCGGGCTCGCCCTTCGCCGTGGCCTTCGCGGCGGCGAGCCGCTCGCTGTAGGCCTCGCGGGCGCCACCGACGAGACCGGCGCGCTGCTTGGGGGTGAGCGAGCCGGCGTGCAGCAGCCGGAGCACGAGCGGGCTGCGGACCGGGTCGGACGGGGGGCCCGACGCCAGCCAGGCGGTGAACGAGCGCTTCCCCGCGGCGGTGATCGCGTACTGCTGCGACGCCCGGGGGCCCTGCTTGCCGAGCTTGAGCAGTCCGGCCTCGGCGAGCGCGGGGAGCTCGCGGTAGACCTGGCTGCGGGTGACCGCGAAGAACGGGCCGAACCGCTCGCCCGCCTGCGCCACGAGCTCGCCGCCGCTCATCGGGCCCGAGTGCAGCAGGCCCAGCAGTGCGGCGGCGGTGGCGTTGACGGGCGTCGCCCTGGCGGGTGGCATGCGACCACCGTGCCATCCCGCTGCCGCCCCTGCAGGCCGACCGGGACCGGACGGCGTAACGCCCGGAGCACCCCCGGACGACCACCTCGCGGCTGCGTGTGACCGGATCAGGACCCGAACGCGCCCCGCTTCACGCCGACCACACACGCGGCTCCCCCGAGTACCCGCCACTAGCCCGATCGGACCACCGACATCCGGTCGTTCGGCGAGGCCCGGTGCGGCGCGATCCGCCGGCGGGAGCGAGGAGGGGGTACGGCGGGGTTCCTCCTGCGACGGCTCGTGAACTACGTCGCACTCTGCTTCATCGCGGCCTTCGCGACGTTCTCCCTGGCGTCGCTGACGTGACCGATCCCAGCCCGTGAGTGGCGATCGTGGCCCTGGCCACGATCGCCACTCACGAGGGGTCAGCCGATCGTCAGCTCGGCGATGCGGGCGCGGTGGGCGTCGGCGTCACCGAACTGGCCGGCGAGCCGCTTGGCACGCTTGTAGAAGAAGTGCGCCTCGTGCTCCCACGTGTACCCGATGCCGCCGTGGTACTGGATCATCGCCTGGGTCGCCGCGACGGCCGCGTCGCCCGCCTTCGCCTTCGCGACGGCGACGGCGAGGTCGGCCCCGTCGAGCCCGGTGTCGACGGCGTGCGCCGCGTAGAGCACCGCGTGCTCGGCCAGCGTGACCGCCACGTGCAGGTCGGCCAGCGCGTGCTTGATCGCCTGGAACGAGCCGACCGGCACGCCGAACTGCTGGCGGTCCTTGTCGTAGGCGACGGTGCGGGTGATCGCCTCGCGGGCGATCCCGGCCAGGTCGGCGGCCACGAGCACGGTGGCCCGGGCCTCCAGCTCGGCGACGACCGCGGCGGTGGCGCCGGGCAGCGCCTCCCCCTCGCCCGCCTCGACGGACGCGAGCCGCGTCGTGCCGTCGTAGGAGCCCTGCGGGGTGGCGGTGGCGCCGGTGACGAGCACGAGCCCGTCGCCGGAACGGGCGACGACGACGTCGGCCAGCGCCCCGTACTCGACGGCCGGGAGCGTGCCCGGCGCGCTGCCGCGCAGGGTGAACGCGCCGACCGCGTCGCCGGAGGCGAGCCGCGGCAGCCACGCGGCCTGCTGCTCGGGTGAGCCGGCGAGCCGGACCGCCTCCGCGGCGAGCACGGTGCCGCGCCACGGCCCGGGCGCGGCGCCCGCACCCAGCGCGCGGCCGATCACCTGGGCCTCCACCAGCCCGAGGCCGAGGCCGTCGTGCTCCTCGGGGACGGTCACGGCGAGCCAGCCCTGCTCGGCGGCGGCCTTCCACAGGGAGGCGGGGTGGCCGTCGGCTGCACCGTCGGCCCCGCCCACTCCCTCGAACACGCCGCGCACGGCCTCGAGGTCGAAGCGCCCGGCCAGGTAGGAGCGGACCGCACCGTCGAACGCCTGCTGGTCCTCATCGAGGGCGAAGAACACGGTGACTCCCTATCGGGGCAGGCCGAGCACGCGCTCGGCGGTGACGTTGCGCTGGACCTGCGAGGAGCCGCCCCAGATGGTGACCGACCGCGACCACATCGCCTGGGCGTGCAGCGGGCGCAGGTCGAGGTCGCCGAGGGTGTCGAGCGTGGCGTCCTCGCCCAGGATCTCGTCGAAGACCTCCCAGAGGTCCTGCGAGGGCTCCGACCAGATGAGCTTGGTCATCGACGCCTCGAAGCCGAGGTCGCGGCCCTGCTCGACCTGGGTCTGCACGTGCATGGCGTGGTAGCGCAGGCACTCCAGGTCGGTGAGGACGCGGGCGAGCTTGCCCCGGATCACGGGGTCGGTGTCGCGCCCGAGCCGCTTCGCCACGTCGACGACCTCGTCGTACTGGCGCCGGAACTCGGTGTACTGCGCGATGCCCGATGCGCCGCGCTCGAAGGACAGCAGGAGCATGGCGGTGCGCCAGCCCTCGCCGATCTCGCCGAGGACCTCGGTGGCGGGCACGCGGGCGTCGGAGAAGAAGACCTCGCCGAACTCGCTCGCGCCGCTCATCTGCTTGAGCGGGCGGGCGTCGACGCCGTCCTGGTGCATGTCGATGAGCAGCATCGAGATGCCGCGGTGCTTCTGCGAGCCCGCCTCGGTGCGCACGAGGGTGAAGATCTTGTCGCCGTGCACGGCGTTGGTGGTCCACACCTTCTGCCCGTTGACGACGAAGTCGTCGCCGTCGCGGACGCCCTTCGTGGCGACGGCCGCGAGGTCGGAGCCGGCACCGGGCTCGGAGAAGCCCTGGCACCAGATGACCTCGTTGCGCAGCAGCGGGCCGATGATCTCCTTCTTCTGCGCGTCCGTGCCGATCGCCATCACGGTCGGGGCGAGGAACGTCAGGGCGAGCGGGTTGACCGAGCGCGGCGCGTCGGCCAGGACCATCTCGGCGTCGTAGATCGCCTTCATGCCCGGCGTGCCACCGCGCCCGCCGTACTCGGTGGGCCACTGGATGCCCGCGTAGCCGGCGAGCGCCTTGTCGCGCTCCCAGTCGCGGCGCAGCCGGAAGTTCTCGTCGTCGTCGAGGGACTCCCAGAAGCCGGGACGCGTCCACTCGTTCGGGATGTTCGCCGAGAGCCAGGAGCGCAGCTCGCTGCGGAACTCCTCCTCGGCGGCGGTGTAGGTCAGATCCATGTTCACGGCCTCCTCGCGCGGTACCGCCCACCTTGGCATACCGAGCAGTAACCCCGCAGCGCCGTGTGCGTGAGCGGCGCGGTCTGCGTACCCTTCCGGCCATGCGCAGCGAGCGTGTGACGGTGAGCCTGCCGGCCGAACTGGTCGCCGAGGCCCGCGGTGCGGTGCGCCGGGGCGCGGCGTCGAGCATGTCCGCCTACATCGCCGAGGCCGTGGCCGCGCGCCAGGTCCGCGAGCGGACCCTGGCCACCCTCGAGGACCTCTACGGCGGCCCGCCCCCGCCCGACGAGCTCGACGAGGCCCGTCGCACGCTGCGGCTCGCGCCGCCCGCGGCCGCGGTCTAGGGGCGCCGCGCATGGGTGCCAGCCTGTGATCGGCGGCCGCGTCCTCGACGCCTCCGCGCTCATCGCCTTCGCCACCGGCCGTCCGGTCTACGTCCGCGCCCTGGTCTGGGCCGCCGTCGAGGCCAACATCGTGCTCGCGGTGCCCAGCGCCGCGCTGAGCCGGGCCTGGTCGGTGCTCTCCCCCGAGCACCACGCCGCGCTGGGTGTGCTCCTCGACCTGCCCATCACCGTGATCGACCAGCTCGACCCGCGCGCCGCGCAGGAGTCTGGCCTGCTCATGGCCGAGTCCGGGGGCGACGACCTGTCGGCCGGGCAGGTCACGCTCAGCGCCCGGCGGCGCGGGTGGCCGGCGGTCACGGGCGAGCCGTGGGCGCTGCGCAAGCTCGACACCGGGGTGGCGATCGAAGAACTGCCGTGAGTGGCGACCAGGGCTGGAGCCCTGGTCGCCACTCACGACCTGCGTCAGGCGAGCCGCTGCCGCAGGCGTTCCAGCGCGGCGTCGTCGAGGCCGTTGGCGCGCAGCCAGCCGGCGGCGCCGCCCGTCCCGTCGGTGCCGTACTCCGTGTCGAGGTGGGCCAGCACGGCCTCCATCACGACCGCGCGGGGCAGGTGCGGGGTGAGGTCGGCGGGCATCTCCTCGCCCGCCGCGGTGGTCCAGCGCCGCCACATCCCCTCGACGTTCTCCGCCGACAGCGCGTAGTCGGCCACCACCGCCTCCCGCTCGACGCCGACCGCGTCGAGCACGAGCGCGACGAGGACCCCGGTGCGGTCCTTGCCCGCGGCGCAGTGCACGAGGGCGGGCCCGGCGTCCTCCGCGGCCAGGCGGCGCACGGCCTCGGCCACGTTGGCGGGGTGGTCGCCGAGGTAGCCGAGGTAGTTGCGCAACAGCGGGTCGGTGTCGTCGCCGGTCTCGGGGAGGTAGTCGCGGCTCTCGCCGATGAACGTCAGCGTCACCGTCTCGACGCCTGCCGCGGACACGGGCGTGGGGCCGTCGCGGTCGACCTCGCGGGGGGTGCGGAGGTCGAGCACCAGCGAGAGGCCGAAGCCGTCGACGAGGCGGGTGACGTCGTCGGGGGTGGCGAAGTGCAGCGAGCCGCTGCGCAGCAGGACGCCGGAGCGGGTCGTGCCGCCGCCGGCGAGCGGGAGACCGCCGACGTCGCGGACGTTGTCGATGCCCTCGAACGGCAGGGTGCGCGTGGTGTACTCGGGCGTCTCGTCGATCACTCGCTCAACGCTAACCGGAGGGACGATGGACGACCACATCCCCGTGGGCCGGGGTTTCGACCGCCTCGCCGCTCTGGACCCCGACGCCGTCGCGCTGCACGCGCCCGACGGCGACGTCACCCGCGCGGAGCTGGCGGCCGCCTCCAACCGGGCCGCGCGGGAGTTCCGCGCCCTCGGCGTGCGGCAGGACGACCTCGTCACGATCGGCCTCGGCAACGGCTTCCCCTTCTACGCCGCCGTGCTCGGCGCGTGGAAGCTCGGGGCGGTGCCGCAGCCGGTGTCGGCGAAGCTGCCGCCCGCGGAGCTCTCCGCGCTGCTGGAGATCGCGGGCTCGCCCGTCGTCGTCGGGCTGGCGGCGGCCGACCGCCCGTCGCTGCCCCCGGACTGGAGGCCCGACCCGGCGCAGTCGGCCGACCCGCTCCCCCCGGCGCTGCCGCCGAGCTGGAAGGCGCCGACGTCGGGCGGGAGCACCGGACGTCCGAAGATCATCGTGGCGGGCCAGCCCGGCTGGACGGACGCCGTGACCGAGCGTGCGGAGCGGCTGCGGATCGGCGGACCGGGTGACGTCTTCGCCGTGACGGCCCCGCTCTACCACAACGCGCCGTTCATGTTCTCGCTGATCGCGCTGCTGCGCGGCTGCCCACTGCTGGTGCTCGACCGGTTCGACGGGGCGCACGTGCTCGAGGCCGTGAGCCGCCACCGCGTCCACTGGTTCTACGCCGTGCCGACGCTGATGGGGCGGATCCTGCGCCTGCCCGAGGAGGTGCGGGCGGCGGCCGACCTGTCGGGCGTGCAGACGCTGCTGCACGTCGGCGCGCCCTGCCCGGAGCCGGTGAAGCGGGCCTGGATCGACTGGCTGGGTCCGGAGAAGGTCGTCGAGCTGTACGCGGGCACGGAGTCGCAGGCCGGCTGCCAGATCGACGGCGTCGAGTGGCTGGCGCACCCCGGCTCGGTCGGCCGAACGACGTGGGGCGAGATCCGCATCGGTGACGAGGAGGCGCGGCCGCTGCCGGTGGGCGAGGTCGGCGAGGTGTGGATGCGCTACCCGCCCGACGCCGTGCCCTACCGCTACCTCGGGGCGATCGCCCGGGCCCACGACGGCTGGGAGACGATCGGCGACCTCGGGCACATGGACGCCGACGGCTACCTGTACCTCGCCGACCGCCGCAGCGACCTCATCCTCGTCGGCGGCTCGAACGTCTACCCGGCCGAGGTGGAGGCGGCGCTGGCCGACCACCCGCGCGTGCTGTCGTGCTGCGTCATCGGCCTGCCCGACGAGGACCTCGGGGCGCGGGTGCACGCGCTGGTGCAGGTGGACGGGGCGGTCTCGGACGAGGACCTGCGGGCCCACGTCGCCGCCCGGCTCACCGCCAACAAGGTCCCGCGGACGTGGGAGCGCGTGGAGGGGCCGCTGCGGGAGGACACGGGGAAGGTCCGGCGGTCGGCGCTGCGGGCGGCGCGGTTGCACTCACAGTAGCCGAGGTGACGGTGTGTGACTTATTTTACGACGCCGTCACCGTGTCGTCGTCTTCGCAAACTTGTTACTCCATATGGTCGATGAGTCCGCGCTCCCCGCGTCCATTCGGAGTAACAAGTGTCTCTCTCGCGCTCCCGGCTGCGCCTCATGGCCGCAACTTTCACCGTCTGCGCCACCGCGATCCCCCTCGCGGTCCTCGCCGGCACCGCGTCCGCCCTCCCCGAGGACGCGCTGCCCGGCGACCCGTCGCTGTCCGACTACAGCGCCCCGGAATCCGACGAGGACGTGACGGTCACCCCGATCGACTTCCAGGTCTCCAACCAGCTCGAGCCCGGCTCGTCGTACACGCTGCGCGGGTTCCTCTACGAACCCGCGGACGCCGAGGGCTGCACGACGGTGCTCCAGGCGAACCACGCGCTCACCACCGGCGCCTGGTACTGGGACATCCCCTTCGAGCAGGACCGCTACTCGATCGCCCGCACGATCGTGAAGGAGTCGGGGATCTCGTTCCTCGCGCTCAACAAGCTCGGCTACGGCCAACCCGACCACCCCTACCGGTCGTCGGACCGGCCCAACGGCTACACCGTCACGGTCGAGGCGCTGGCCGACGCCAGCCACCAGGTCACCCAGCAGTTGCGCGAGGACGGTTACGAGCGCGTCGGCCTGATCGGGCACTCCGCGGGCAGTGAGGAGTCGGAGCTGCAGGCCGGGCTCTACCAGGACGTCGACGCCCTGATCCTCTCCGGGTTCACCCACCTCGCCACCGAGCGCTTCACCGCCCAGATCGCCACGCAGGAGGTGCCGCGGACGCTGACCGACGACTACCCCTTCTTCTTCGGCGACCACGAGACCCGTGACAGCTTCCTGTTCACCGACCTCGCCGATCCCGAGCTCGTGAAGGCCCTGCACCCGCTCGTGAACGAGACCCCGGCCGGCGAGATCCTCTCGATCGGACCGCAGCCCTCGCGCGCCGTCGCGCCGCTCATCGACGTTCCGGTGCTCACCCTCATCGCGGAGGCGGACGAGATCTTCAACGCCGCCGGCGCCCCGGTCGACGAGGCGACGTTCCTGAGCAGCGACGACGTCACGTTCAACAGCTACCCGGGCATCGGCCACGGGGTGGAGTTCCACCGCAACGGCCCGGAGATCACGCAGGACGTCGCGGACTGGATCAGCGCCCGCCCCGACGCTCTGCCCTCCTGCCGCTAGCACGGCAGGCCCGACCAGACCCCGACACGGTCACCACGAGACCCCGACTCGCGGGCTCCCCGCGAGTCGGGGTCTCGTTGCGCGCGTGTCGCGCTCACACCCCCTGCGCCGGCGTCCGCCGGAGTGCCGGGGGCAGCAGGCGGGCGCCCGGGCCGGCCGCGGCGGCCCGGTCGTCGGGGTTGTAGAGCCGGCAGCGCGCCAGCGACAGGCACCCGCACCCGATGCACGAGTCGAGCCCGTCGCGCAGCGCCACCAGTGCCTCGATCTGCTCGTCGAGCCGGCCCCGCCACGCCTCCGACAGCCGCGACCAGTCGGCCTTCGTCGGCGTCCGGCCGTCGGGCAGGCGGTCGAGGCCCTCGCGCACCTCCTCCAGCCCCACGCCGATCGTCCGGGCCGCGCGGATGAAGGCGAGCCGCCGCAGGACCGACCGCTCGTAGCGCCGCTGCCCGCCCGACGTCCGCGTCGTGCGCAGCAGGCCCTCCCGCTCGTAGAACCGCAGCGCCGACGCCGGGAAGCCGCTGCGCGCCACCACCTCGCCGATCGTGAGCAGGTCGTGCCCGTCCATCGGTCCCCCCTTGACCTGAAGCTGACTTCAGCTTGCACCGTAGTCGCATGACTTCCACGACCGCCACCGAGATCGCCACCGAGATCGCCGTCGTCACCGGCGCGGGCGCCGGCTTCGGGCTCGCCCTCGCCACCGCGCTCGCCGCCCGCGGCACCACCGTCCTCGCGACCGGCCGCGACGCCGCGCGCCTGCGCACCGCCGTGGCCGACCTGCCGAACGTCGTCGCCGTGCCCGGCGACGTCAACGACCCCGCGCACCGCGCCGACCTCGTCGCCACAGCGCGCCGCCTGGGCGGGCTCGACCTGCTGGTGCACAACGCGGGCGAGCTCGGCCCGTCGCCGCTGCCACCGCTCGCCGCCTACCCCCTCGACGCCCTGCGCGCGGTCCACGAGACGACCGTCGTCGCCGCGCTCGCGCTCACCCAGCTCGCGCTGCCGCTGCTGCGCTCCGCCGCGGCGCCCGCGGTCGTGACCCTCAGCTCCGACGCCGCCGTCGGGGCCTACCCGGGGTGGGGCGGCTACGGCAGCGCGAAGGCCGCGCTCGACCACCTCGCCGCCGTGCTCGGCGTCGAGGAGCCCGGGGTGCGGGTGTGGGCCGTCGACCCCGGCGACATGCGTACCGCCATGCACCAGCGCGCCTTCCCCGGCGAGGACGTCACCGACCGCCCCGAGCCGGCCGCGGCCGTGCCCGCGTTCCTGCGCCTGCTCGACGAGCGCCCGCCCAGCGGGCGCTACCGGGCGGCGGACCTCGCGGTGGCACCCACCGTCGGGGTGGTGGCCCGGTGACCCGCGCACAGCCGGCGACCCGCTTCACCCCCGGGCCGTCCGCGACCCGCCCGCCCGCCGTCCGCGACGGGGTCCGCCTGATGGTCGCCGGCGACGACATCGCGCACCGGTGGTTCCGCGACCTGCCCGACGCCCTCGAGCCGGGCGACCTCCTCGTCGTCAACACCTCCGACACCGAGCCCGCCGCCGTGCCCGGCCGCCGCTCCGACGGCCGTCCGGTGCTGCTGCACGTCGCCGGGCCCGGCCGCGACGGCGGGCTGGTGGTCGAGCTCCGCACGCCCGACGGCGGCCGCGTCACCGACGTCGTCGCGGGCGAGGCGGTGGCGCTGCCGGCCGGGGCGGTCGCGGTGCTGCACTCCCCCGTCCCCGGGGCGACGCCCGGGCGCATGTGGCGGGCGGCGGTCCCGGTCGAGGGCGGGCTGCGCGCCTACCTCGGGGCCGTCGGCGCGCCCGTCCGCTACTCCTACGTGCCGCGGGCGTGGCCGCTGACCGAGTACCGCACGGTGTTCGCGACGCCCGTGCCCGGCGAGTTCGGCAGCGCCGAGATGCCGAGCGCCGGGCGTCCGTTCACCCGCACCGTGCTCGACGCCCTGCGCTCCCGGGGCGTGCGGACCGCCGAGATCGTGCTGCACACGGGGCTCTCCTCCCCCGAGGCCCACGAGGTGCCGCTGCCCGAGCGCTACCGCGTGCCCGCCGCCACCGCCGACGCCGTGGGCCGGACGCACGCGGCGGGCGGGCGGGTGGTCGCCGTCGGCACGACCGCCACCCGCGCGCTGGAGTCGGCCACCGGACCGGACGGGACGGTCTCCGCGGCCGGGGGCTGGACCGACCTGGTGCTGGGCCCGGACCGCCCGGCCCGGGTCGTCGACGGGCTGGTCACCGGGTGGCACGAGCCGGAGGCCTCGCACCTCCTGCTGCTCGAGGCGGTGGCCGGTCCGGAGCTCGTCGGGCGGGCCTACGCCGCCTCCGCCGAGCGGCCGTACCGGTGGCACGAGTTCGGAGACTCCTGCCTGCTCCTTCCGCCACGGAGCGTCACTCGTCGCGCTCGGTGACCGTTCGCCGCCGTCGCTCGTCATGCACGGAAGCGACCTTCGGCACGACGAACGGCACGTCAGGTGCGCCGACAGGCAGCGTGTCACCTTGTGGGGCCGTAACGCGACCTCGTAAGGTCCTGCCTCAGCGTTACGAACCGATCACGACGCCACGGGCCGGAACTCCCCATCCGGCCCACCGGACCCCCGACCGGGCGTCGTGATCGGTTCGCTCCCCCGAGCGCTGAGAGGCTGGACCGTGGCTGGACATCGTTCTCCGCAGGGCACGCGCGCCCGTCGCGCCTCCGGCGCGGCCCGACACCACGCCGCCGAGCGCCCCGCGCCGACCGGCCCCTCGCTCCGCAACACCGTGGTCGCCTCGGCCGCCGCCGTCGGCGCGGTCGCCACCGGCACCTTCACCGCCCTGCTCCCCACCCCGGGCGACACGGCCACCACCGCGGGCGCCGCGGAGACCATCGACGCCACGCTCGTCTCGGCGGGCTCGACCTTCATCGCCGACCTGCCGGCCGCGGCCACCGGGATGCTCGCGCCGGTCTCCTTCGAGACCGCCACCGACGGCGCCGAGATCGCCGAGCTCGCGTTCCTCGACAAGGGCCACACGATGGCCCAGGAGCTCGCGGAGCGTCAGGCCGAGGAGCAGCGCATCGCCGCGGAGCGCGCCGAGCTCGACGCGCTGATCGCCTCCGGAGGCGTCGACGGCTGGATCGCGCAGGCGCTCGACATCCTCGACCTGTCGCAGTCGCTGGCCCCGTCGGTCAAGAACATCATCATGAAGGAGTCGGGCGGCAACCCCCGCGCGATCAACAACTGGGACTCCAACGCCCGCGCCGGCACGCCGTCGCAGGGGCTGATGCAGACGATCCCGTCGACGTTCGCGCACTACGTGCACCCGAGCCTCGCCGGCGAGTCGATCACGCACCCGGTCGCGAACATCACCGCCGGCATCCGCTACATGATCGACACCTACGGCCTCGACACCCTCGAGGCCGGCGGGCGCACCAACTCCAGCGGCGGGTACGTCGGCTACTGAGCCGCCACCGGCCGCGCCTTGCGACCACCGACCGCCACCACGTCACCGGCCTTGAGCTGCGCACCCCGGCGCGCCTCGGGACGGCCGTTGACCTGCACTTCTCCCGCCTCGATCAGCTCGCGCGCGTGACTGCCGTCCTCCGCCAGCCCCGCGAGCTTGAGGAACTGGCCCAGCCGGATGGGCTCACCGCTGAGCGGGACGTCGTCGATGCGCATGAGACCATGGTGCCCTCACCCGACGCAGCGAAGGAACTCCGCACGGCATGACCAGCACCGGACCCGCCCCCGCCGCGGCGCCCGGGCCCACCGTCGCTGCGCCGCGGCGGTTCCGCCCCGAACTGCAGGGGCTGCGTGCGGTCGCCGTCGCCCTCGTCGTCGTCTACCACGTCTGGTTCAACCGGGTCTCCGGCGGCGTCGACGTCTTCTTCGTCATCACCGGCTTCCTGCTCACCGGCCAGATGCTGCGCGCCACGGGCCGCACCGCGGTGCCGGTGCTGCGGCAGTGGGCGCGCACGCTCGGGCGACTGCTGCCCGCAGCGCTGATCGTGCTGCTGGGCACGGTGGTCGGTGGCGCGCTGGTGCTGCCGGAGTCGCGCTGGATGCAGGCCGTCCGCGAGGTGCTGGCGTCGTCGCTGTTCCTGCAGAACTGGCGG
Organism: Pseudonocardia oceani; assembly: GCF_019263585.2. Taxonomy (GTDB): domain Bacteria; phylum Actinomycetota; class Actinomycetes; order Mycobacteriales; family Pseudonocardiaceae; genus Pseudonocardia; species Pseudonocardia oceani. The sequence goes on along the minus strand of NZ_JADQDF010000001.1, from coordinate 3,957,843 downwards.
CTCGCGGCCGACTCGGTCGACTACGCCGCCCAGAACAACGCGGCGAGCATCGTCCAGCACTTCTGGTCGCTGTCGATCCAGGTGCAGGTCATGCTGGCCGCGCCGGTCCTCATGCTCGGCGTCGTCGCCCTCGCGCGCGCCCGCGGCGCCTCACCGCGCCGCACCTTACTGGCCCTGCTCGGTACGGTCTTCGCCGTCTCGCTCTTCTACTCGGTCGTGCTCACGGCGGACGACCAGCCCTTCGCCTACTTCCACACGGTCACGCGCCTGTGGGAGTTCGCGTTCGGGGGCCTGCTCGCGCTCGTCATCGACCGCGTCCCGCTGAGCGCCCGCCTGCGCGTGCGGCTGGGCTGGATCGGGCTCGTCGGACTGGTGGCGTGCGGCCTGGTCCTGCAGGTCGACGCCGTGTTCCCCGGTTACGCCGCGCTCTGGCCGACGACGTGCGCCGCGCTGGTCCTGCTCGCCGGTGACACGGGGTCGCGCTCGGGGGCCGACCGGTTCCTCTCGAGCGCGCCGCTGCGCCGCCTCGGCGACCTCAGCTACTCCCTCTACCTGTGGCACTGGCCGCTGCTGGTGCTCGCGCTCGTGTGGTCGCGCCAGGAGCAGCTCGGCATCGGTGCGGGGCTGGCGGTCATCGCGGTGGCGCTGGTCCTGGCGGCCGCCACCGACCGCCTCGTCGAGCTCGCGAAGGACCCGTTCCGGGTCGGGGTGGCCGGGCTCGCGGTCGTCCTGGCCGTCACGGGGTGCTTACAGTTCGTGGCCGTCGCGCGCACCTCCTCCGACGCCGTCGTGGGCACCGACCTGCACCCGGGCGCCGTCGGCGGCGACGTCCCGCTCGCCGACCTGCTGCCCGCGCCCGCCGGCGTCACCGAGGACTGGGTGCGCCTGGAGAAGTGGGACTGCGCACCGCTGCGCGGCATCGCGTGGGACGCGTGCCGGCTCCCCGTCGAGGACGAGCCGGAGCGGCGGATCGTGCTGGTCGGCGACTCGCACGTGCAGCAGTTCGCGGGCGCGCTCGTCCCGATCGCCGAGCGCTCGGGCTGGCAGCTCGTGTCGATGGTGTTCGGCGCCTGCCCGTACTCGACGGCGTCGGAGGTCGACAAGGGCGCGGGCGAGCAGGCCTGCCTCGACTGGAACGATGCCGCCGCCGCCGAGATCGCCGACATGCGCCCCGACGCGGTCGTCACCCTGGCCAGCCGCGACGTCCGGGCCGGCCTCACCGAGCAGACCCCGGTCGGCTTCGTGGAGCGCTGGCGCCAGCTCGACGACCTCGGCATCCCGGTCATCGCCGTGCGCGACAACCCCCGCTTCGACCACTCCCCCGCCGACTGCATCCAGCAGCTCGGGCGCGGCGCCATCGAGTGCGGTGTGGCCCGCGAGGAGGTCTACTCCCCCGAGCCGCCCTACGCCCAGATCGGCGACGTCCCGCCGAACGTCTCGTTCCTCGACATCGCCGACGCCGTCTGCGACGACGCCCTGTGCCCCGCGGAGCGCGGCAACGTCCTGGTCTACATGGACGACAACCACCTCACGGCCACCTACACCACCTCGATGGCCCCGCTGCTGGAGGACCGGATCCGCGGGTCGCTGGGCTGGTAGGCCCCGCTACGGTCGCCCGGTGGACGACCGGACCGACGAGCTGCGCCAGGCCCACGACTCGCTCGCGGAGCTCTACGCCGAGCTGTCGCACTCCGCCGTCGACGAGATCCCGCAGGACCGCGCCGTGCTCGCCCTGTTCCACGAGCTGCTCGACGGGCGCACGCAGGTCGCGGACATCGGGTGCGGGTCGGGGCGGATGGCGGGGTACCTGGCCCGGCTCGGGCTGGAGCCGCGCGGCGTCGACCTCTCCCCGGAGATGGTGCGGGTGGCGCGCCGCGACCACCCCGGCATCCCGTTCGAGGTGGGCGACCTGCGCTGCCTCCCCTACGCCGACGGCGAGCTCGCGGGCGCGCTGTGCTGGTACTCGCTGATGTACCTGCCGCCCGAGGAGCGGGCCCAGGCGTTCGGCGAGGTGGCCCGCGTCGTGCGGCCGGGTGGCGTCGTCGGCGTCGCCTTCAAGATGGGCGACGACGCGCACCGGCGCGGCGGGGCGGCCGTCGGCGTCGCCTTCGACATCTGGTGGCTCTCGATGGCGGAGGTGGAGCGCCGGCTCGCCGACGCCGGGTTCCGGGTCGAGTTCACGGCCACCCGGCCGGCGCGTCCCGACGAGCCACAGCCGCAGGGCTACGTGGTGGCGGAGCGGGTCTGAGCCACTTCTGAGCCATCGTGGTGCCATGATCCTTGCTAGTGGCACCACTAGGTGCCACACTGGTGCCATGGACCTGACCCCCTACGTGGCCTCCCTCGGCCGCGAGCTGCTGACCGCCGTCGAGGCCGGCGGCGAGGACGCCGGTGCGGTGATCGACCGGCTGACCGCGTCGATGGAGTCGGCGATCCGGCTCGCGCTGCTGGAGGCGCTGTCGGCGGCGGCGGACGAGATCACCCGCGAGCTGGCCCCCGGCTCGGTCCAGGTGCAGCTGCGCGGGCGCGACCCGCGGTTCGTCGTGGCGCCGCCGCCCGTGGAGCAGCCGCTCCCGCAGGCCCCCGCCGACGGGGGCCCGGCCGACGACCTCGACGACGGCCCGGCCGTGCGCGTCAACCTCCGCCTCCCCGAGCAGCTCAAGGCCGCGTTCGAGGAGGCCGCCGGGCGGGAGGGCCGCTCGCTCAACGCCTGGCTCGTCCGGGCCGGCTCGACCGCGCTGCGGGCCCCGCAGCGCGACCCGGCCACCGAGGGCCGCGGGGCCCGCGGCGCCCAGCGCTACACCGGCTGGGCGCGCTAGCGCCGAGCCCGCGACCAGCAGAAACGTCCGTCCGACCCGTTCCGAGGGGACAGCCATGCCTGTGTACGCCACGCCCGAACCGATCTCCGCGACCATCGAGCTCTCCGCCGGGGACGTCCAGATCGTCGCGACCGACCGCGCCGACACCCTCGTCGAAGTGCGCCCGACCGATGCGTCCGACGACTCCGACGTGACGGCCGCGCGCCAGACCCGCGTCGACTACGCCGACGGCGTGCTCACCGTCCGCGGCCCGCGGTCCCGCGCCCTGGACTTCTCGAGGAAGTCCCGCTCGGTCGACGTGCTCGTCGAGCTCCCCACCGGCTCGCAGGTGCACGCCACCCTCTCGGCCGCCGACGTCCGCAGCACCGGCGTGCTCGCGCAGTGCCGGCTGACGACGTCGGTCGGGCACTTCCGCCTCGACCGGACCGGCCCGCTGCACCTGCGCACCTCCGGTGGCCACGTCTCCGTCGACGCCGTCGACGGCGACGCCGAGGTCTCCACCGGCACCGGGAGCGTCCGGATCGGCTCCGTCACCGGCGCCGCGGTCGTCGAGAACTCCAACGGCGACACCGAGATCGGCAGCGTCACCGGCGAGCTGAGGGTGCGCTCGGCCAACGGCGCCATCGCGGTCGACCGCGCCGGCGCGCGGGTGGAGGCCCGGACCTCCAACGGCGGCATCCGCGTCGGCGGGGCCGCGGGCGGCGCCGTCACCCTGCAGACCGCCACCGGCGACCTCGAGATCGGGGTCGCCGAGGGCACCACCGCCTGGCTCGACCTCACCACCGGCCACGGGCGCGTGCGCAACGAGCTCGACGACACCGGCCGCGCCCCGGACCCGTCCGCGCGCACCGTCGAGGTCCGCGCGCGGACCTCCTTCGGCGACATCACCGTCCACCGTTCCTGACCCGGAGGAGAGCAGTCATGACCGCACCGGCCATCACCGCGAGCGGGCTGCGCCGCTCGTTCGGCGACCACGTCGTGCTCGACGGGATCGACCTCGACGTGCCGCGGGGCAGCGTCCTCGCGCTCCTGGGCGCCAACGGCGCCGGCAAGACCACCGTGGTCCGGATCCTGTCCACGCTGATCCGCGCCGACGCCGGCACCGCCCGGATCGCGGGCCACGACCTCGACACCGAGCCCGGGGCGGTCCGCGCCGCGATCGGCGTCACCGGCCAGTTCTCGGCGGTCGACGACCTGCTCACCGGCCGGGAGAACCTCGTCCTCATGGCCGACCTGCACCACCTCGGCCGCGCGGCGGGGCGGGTCCGGGTCGCCGAGCTGCTCGAGCGGCTCGACCTCGTCGACGCCGCCGACCGGCCCGCCTCGACGTACTCGGGCGGCATGCGGCGCCGGCTCGACCTCGCGATGACCCTCGTCGGCACACCGCAGGTGATCTTCCTCGACGAGCCGACGACCGGGCTCGACCCGCGCAGCCGCCGCGCGGTGTGGGACGTCGTGCGCGAGCTGGTGGCCGACGGCGTCACGATCCTGCTCACCACGCAGTACCTGGAGGAGGCCGACGAGCTCGCCGACCGGATCGCGGTGCTCGACGGCGGCCGGATCGTCGCCGAGGGCACCTCCGACGAGCTCAAGCGGCGCATCCCGGGCGGCCACGTCCTGCTGCGCTTCACCGACGCCCACCACCTCGACGCCGCCGCGCGCGTCGTCGGCCCCTCCACCCGCGAGGGCGACGCACTCGCCCTGCGCATCCCCCACGACGGCGACGTCCGGTCGCTGAGGGCCCTGCTCGACCGGCTCGACGGCTACGACGTCGACGCGCTGAGCACCCACACCCCGGACCTCGACGACGTGTTCCTCGCCCTCACCGACCGGAAGGCCGGCCGATGAGCACCGCGTCCCTCGCCCTCACCGACTGCGCGACGATGGTGCGCCGCGACCTCCGGCGGATGGTCCGCTACCCGTCGCTGACGTTCCAGCTGCTCGTGATGCCGGTGGTCTTCCTGGTGCTGTTCGTCTACGTCCTGGGCGGCACGCTCGGCGCCGGGCTCGGCGGCGGGCGCGCGGAGTACGTCGAGTACGTGACGCCCGCGATCCTGCTCATGGCGATCACCGCGGCGGTCCAGGGCACCTCGATCTCGGTCGCCATGGACATGACCGGCGGCATCGTCGACCGGTTGCGCACGATGGCGATCGCCCGCGGCTCCATCCTGACCGGGCACGTCGTCGGCAGCCTGGTGCAGACGCTGCTCAGCCTCGCCGCGGTGCTCGGGGTGGCCGTGCTCATCGGGTTCCGGCCGTCCGCGGGGCCCGGGCACTGGCTCGCCCTCGTCGGGCTCCTGGTGCTCATGTCGCTGGCCTTCATCTGGCTCGCGGTCGCGCTCGGGCTGGCCAGCAGGACGGTGGAGTCGGCGAGCAACGTCGGCCTGCCGCTGGTCCTGCTGCCGTTCCTGGGCAGCGGGTTCGTCCCGACCGACTCGATGCCCGCCGGGCTGCGCTGGTTCGCCGAGCACCAGCCGTTCACGCCGCTCATCGAGACCGTCCGCGGCCTCCTGGCGGGCACGCCGTCGGGCGCCACCGCGGCCGCCGCCGTCGGCTGGTGCCTGCTGATCACCCTCGGCGGCTTCCTCTGGTCGACCCGGCTCTTCGCCCGCGACTCCACCCGCTGAGGGACTCCACCCGCTGAGGGAGGAACGACCGTGGACCACACCGTCACGACCCTGCCGACCACCCGCCGGCCCGACCGCCCCTTCGACCCGCCCGAGGAGCTGCTCCGGACCCGGGAGCACGGCCCGATCAGCCCGTACACCTTCCCCGGCGGCAGCCCCGGCTGGCTGGTCACCGGCTACGACCTGGTCCGGGCCGTCCTCGCCGACCCGCGGTTCAGCTCGCGCCGCGAGCTCATGCGCCACCCGACGATCGACTTCGGCGACATCGAGGTCCCGCCGGCGCCGCCGGGCGAGTTCCTGCTCATGGACGAGCCGCAGCACGGTCGCTACCGCAGGCCGCTGGTCGGCCGGTTCACCGTGCGGCGGATGCGGCTGCTCGCCGAGCGCGTCGAGCAGATCACCGCGGAGCACCTCGACGCCATGGAGGCGGCCGGTCCCCCGGCCGACCTGGTGAGCGCGTTCGCCCGGCCCGTCCCGGCGGTCGTCATCTGCGAGCTGCTGGGGGTGCCGTACGCCGACCGCGGCTCGTTCCAGGAGCACGTCGACGCGTTCATGAACGGGGAGACCGACGACGAGGCCCTGCTCGCGGCCTACACCGCCACGCAGGACTACCTCGCCGAGCTGGTGCGGGCCAAGCGCGCGCACCCCACCGACGACGTGCTGAGCGAGCTGACGGGCACCGACCTCACCGACGAGGAGCTGCGCGGCGTCGCCCTGATCCTGCTGGCCGCCGGGCTCGACACCACGGCGAACATGCTCGGCCTGGGGACGTTCGCGCTGCTGCAGCACCCCGAGCAGCTCGCCGCGCTGCGCGCCGACCCCGGACTCGTCGACGGGGCCGTGGAGGAGCTGCTGCGCTACCTCAGCGTCGCGAAGACGTTCCTGCGCACCGCGCTGGAGGACGTCGAGCTGGGCGGTCGCACGATCGCGGCCGGGAGCTCGGTGATCCTCTCCTACCACACCGCGAACCGGGATCCGCAGCGCTTCGACGACCCCCACGTGCTCGACGTGCGGCGGCCCCACGGCGGGCACCTGGCCTTCGGGCACGGGATCCACCAGTGCCTGGGCCAGCAGCTGGCCCGGGTCGAGCTGCGGGTCGCCCTGCCCGCGCTGCTCGACCGCTTCCCCACCCTGCGCCTGGCCGTCCCGGCCGGCGAGGTGGCGCTCCGCCCGGAGACCGCCGACATCTACGGGGTCACGCGCCTCCCGGTCACCTGGGACGCGTGAGCCGCGGTCACGCCGGCCACGTGCGCCGGCGCCCGGAGCCGCCGTGCTCCCGTCCCGGCGCGGCGGGCGACCAGGGGGTCCGCGGGTGGTCGTGGCGGACGATCGCCACCGGGCAGCCGCCCCGGTGCAGGGTGGCCCGGCCGACCGGACCGAGCGCCGACCCCAGCAGGCGTTCCCGCCCGCTGGTCCCGACGACGAGCAGCGCGGCTCCGCGCGACCGGGCCACCAGCGCGTGCTCGGGGCGGCCGTGGACCAGCGCGCCGTGCACCGCGACGTCGGGGAAGGCGGGCTCCCAGCACCCGATCGCGCACGCGAGGGTGCGGCGCGCCCGCGCCTCGGCGGTCGAGGGCGGGGCGGCGACGCCCTCGAGGTCGGCGGGCGGGTCCGGCGTCCAGGCGTGCACGACGACCAGCGGGACCCCGCGCTGACGGGCGGCCCGGAAGCCGAACCCGACCGCCGCGGACGACTCCGCGGCCCCGACGCCCACGACGACGCGGGGCGGGCACGGCCCGTCGTCGGTGCGCGGTGCGCCGATGACCACCACCGGGCACGGCGCCTGCACCGGCACCCGCACCGCGACGGACCGGCCGAGCAGGCCCCGCAGGCCGTTCGCCGCCGGGCGGCCCAGCACGAGCAGGGACGCTCCGCGGGCGGCGTCGAGCAGGGCCCGCGCCGGCGCCCCGAGCAGCAGCGCCGTCGACACCTGCCCGTCCGACGCCACGGCGCGGGCCCGGGCCACGGCGTGGGCCAGCACCTCCTCGGCCTCCTCGCGGGCGGCCACGAGGGCGTCGACCGGCGGGAGGACGCCGCACGGGTCGGCGCACAGCGGCGGGTGGAAGGCGTGCACGAGGAGCAGCGGGCACCCGCGCGCCGCCGCCTCGGCGCTCGCCCACTCGACGGCGGCGTCGGAGGTGCCCGCACCGCCGACCCCCACGACGACGGGCGCCCGGTCCGCGTTCACGACCGGCGGGGGCAGGCGACGGAGTACCGCCACGCCCACCAGATGGCGACGGTCGCGGCGGCGAAGCCCAGCGCGCCGGAGACCGATCCGGTCACCAGCAGCAACCCGCTCACCAGCGCTCCGCAGACCAGGAAGATCTGCAGGCCCAGCCCGTCGAGGGGACTGCGTCCCAGCTCCTCCGCGGACGTCTCGAAGGACCGGGCGAAGTCCGGGTCGTCGGCGAGGATGCGGCGTTCGACGTCACGCAGCCTCTGCCTCTCGCGGTCACTGAGCACGGCGCACCTCCTGGGGCGGTCCGTCCGCCCGGTACCGCCGGGCGGTGAATTCCTATCGTAACGCGATATGTCGCATCACGATAGAGTCGTCCGGTGGCCGACGGGGAGCTGACGAAGCGCGACTTCGAGGCGCTCGCCCGGTTCCGCTTCGGCATCCGCCGCTACCTGCGCTTCAGCGAGGAGACGGTGCGCAGCCACGGCGTGGCCCCGCAGCAGTACCAGCTGATGCTCGCGCTCAAGGGCTTCCCCGGACGCGACTGGGCGACGGTGCGCGAGCTGGCCGAGCGTCTCCAGCTGCGGCACCACAGCGTCGTGGAGCTCGTCGACCGGGCGCAGGCCCAGGGGCTCGTGGAGCGCGCACCGCACCCGGAGGACGCCCGAGCGGTGCGGGTACAGCTCAGCGGCGACGGCGAGCGACTCCTGGGGCGGCTCAGCGCTCTGCACCGCGACGAGCTGCGCCGGATGGACACCGCACTCGCGCTGCCGACGTTCGAGGACGGGGACGGCGACGACCGGCGCTAGTCCTCCGCGCGGCGCCGCTCGAGGAACACCGTGTCGCGCCACACCCCGTGGTGGCGGCCGATGCGCTCGCGCAGGCCCAGCGTGCGGAAGCCGGCGGAGTGGTGCAGCGCCAGGCTGGCGCGGTTCTCGGGGAAGATGCCGGTCTGCAGCGTCCAGAGCCCCGCGTCGTCGGCCGCGGTGACCTGCCGGTGGACGAGCGCCTTGCCGACGCCGCGACCCCGGACGCCGTCGCCGACGTAGACCGAGGTCTCGGCGACGCCGGCGTAGACGGGCCGGCCGGAGACGGATCGGGCGGCGGCGAAGCCCACGACCCGGTCGTCGAGCTCGGCGACCCAGCGGTGGTCGGACAGCCAGGCCTCCTCGAGCGCCCGCCGCCCGGGCACCTCCGTCTCGAAGGTCGCGTTCCCGGTGGCGATGCCCTCGGCGTATACGCGGCGGACCGCGTCCCAGTCGCGGGGTTCGAGCGCCCGGACGGCGACGTCGCCCGGGAGGTCCTCCGGGCAGCAGGGGCGGGGCGCGAGCAACCCCATGACGGCGTCGGCGGCGTGGGGCAGGCCGGTGCAGCAGGCGGGGTTGACGGTGACAAGCGTGGCGGTGCGCTCCTTGCGCAGCAGCACGAAGCCGACGTCGGCGAGCCGGCGCACGTGGTGCGAGCAGGTCGACTGGCTGATGCCGAGACGCTCGGTGAGCTCCCCCACCGTGACCGCCCGCCCGGCCGCGGCGACGGCGTGCAGGAGCCGGACGCGCATCGGCTCGGCCAGGCAGGCGAACCACTCGGCGTAGGTCTCGGCGTCGGACGGCGCCAGCTGGACGTCGGTCGTCATGGTCGCAGTATCTACTGCCATCGATGGTTGTGTCGATCGACAGACGTCGATACAGTCGCGTCGTTCGATCGAATCTCATCGATGGAGGAGTCGGCATGAGCGAGCTGCCCGTGGTCGTCGTCGGGGCCGGACCAGCGGGGTTGGCCGCCGCGGCTCAGGCGGTCGACCGGGACCTGCCCGTGGTCGTGCTGGAGGCCGGGCCGTCGGCGGGCACCGCTGTGCGGGAGTGGCACCACGTGCGGCTGTTCTCGCGGTGGGCCGAGCTGGTCGAGCCGACCGCGGCGGCGCTGCTGGCGTCCACCGGGTGGCAGCACCCCGACGGCGCGGCGTACCCGACGGGCGCGGAGTGGGCGCGGTCGTACCTGCAGCCGCTGGCCGACGCCCTCGGCGACCGCGTCCGGTACGGCGCGCGGGTCACCGGGGTCGCGCGACGCGGCTGGGACCGGGTCGTCGACGGGGCCCGGGAGACCGAGCCGCTCACCGTCCGCGTCGAGACCGCGGCGGGCGAGGAGCGGATCGCGGCGCGCGCCGTGATCGACGCCTCCGGGACCTGGTCGACGCCGGGCCCGCTCGGCGGCGACGGACTCCCGGCCCTCGGGGAGCGCGACGCGGCCGACCGCACCACCCGTCGTGTGCCGGACCTGACCGACGCGGCCCTCCGCGCCCGGTACGCGGGACGGCGGATCGCGCTCGCCGGCAGCGGGCACTCCGCGCTGACCGCGCTCGTCGCGTTCGCCGAGCTCGCCGGGCAGCACCCGGGCACCCACGTGCAGTGGATCCTGCGCCGCGGCGCGATCGGCGACGCCTTCGGCGGCGGCGACGCCGACCAGCTCCCCGCGCGCGGCGCGCTGGGTCTGCGCGCGGCCGAGGCCGTCCGGGCCGGGCACGTCTCGGTCGTGACCGGCTTCCGCACCAGCGCGGTGACCCGCGAGGACGGGGGCCTCGTGCTCGACGCGTTCGACGGCCGGCGCCTCGGCCCCGTCGACGAGGTCGTCGCCCTCACCGGCTTCCGCCCGGACCTGGGCTGGCTCGGCGAGGTGCGCCTGGACCTCGACCCCGTCCTGCAGGCACCCCGCGCACTCGCCCCGCTGATCGACCCGAACGTCCACTCCTGCGGCACCGTGTACCCGCACGGCGCCCGGGAGCTGGCCCAGCCCGAGCCGGGGCTCTACCTCGTCGGGATGAAGAGCTACGGCCGCGCGCCGACGTTCCTCGCCCTCACCGGCTACGAGCAGACGCGCTCGGTCGTCGCCGCGATCGCCGGCGACCGGGAGGCGGCCGACCGCGTCGAGCTGGTCCTGCCCGAGACGGGGGTCTGCGGAGGGGCCGGCCTGATCGACGCGCCCGTCGACGCCGGCGGCTGCTGCGCGCCCGCGGAGCCGCTGTCGATCGGCATCCGGACCGGCTGAGCGGGCCGCCTACTCCCCGGGCGGGGCGAGCTCGCGCAGCAGGTCCCGCACCCGCCCGTCGATGTCGTCGCGGACCAGGCGCATCCGCTCGACACCGTCGACGCCCCGCTCCGACGGCTCGTCGGTGTCCCAGTGGCGCAGGTCGGTGCCGGGCGGCACGTCGAGCCGCGCCTCCCGGCCCAGCACGACCACGACGTCGACGCCCGCGAGCAGCGCGGGGTCCACCGGCTTCGGCACCTCACCGGACATGTCGGCCCCCACCTCGGCGAGCACCTGCGCCGACAGCGCGTTGACCGACGTCCCGGGCTGCGTCCCCGCGGAGTGCGCGACGACCCGCCCGTCCGCGGCCCGGCGCATCAATCCGGACGCCATCTGGGACTTGCCACCGTTGCGGACGCAGACGAACAGCACCGACGGGGTCATCGGGCGGCGGGGACGAGCTCGGCGAGCAGCGCGCGGACCCGGGTGTCGATGTCGTCACGGATCGGCCGGATCTCCGCCGCGGCCTTGCCTGCTGGGTCGGTGAGCTCCCAGTCCAGGTAGCGCTTGCCGGGGAAGACCGGGCAGGCATCGCCGCAGCCCATGGTGATCACGACGTCGGCGGCCTCGACGGCGTCGGTCGACAGCTTCTTCGGCACCTCGGTCGACAGGTCCAGCCCGATCTCGGCCATCACCTCCCGCACGGCCGGGTTGATCGTGTCGGCGGGTGCGGACCCGGCCGAGGCGACCCGCACGGCACCGGCGGCGTGGTGCGCCAGCAGCGCGGCGGCCATCTGCGAGCGACCGGCGTTGTGCACGCAGACGAACAGCACCTCGGGGACCGTCATCGGCTCCTCCGTCATCGGCCGCCCCGTCGTCGGCTCGTCGCTCATCGGGCGGCGGGGACGAGCTCGGCGAGCAGGGCGCGGACCCGGCGCTCGATCTCGTCGCGGATCGGGCGGACGTCGTCGACGGTGAGCCCGGCAGGATCCTCGAGGACCCACTCCTCGTAGCGGCGGCCCGGGAACACCGGGCACGCGTCGCCGCAGCCCATGGTGATCACCGCGTCGGCGGCGCGGACGATCTCGTCGGTCCAGGGCTTGGGGTACTCGGCGGAGATGTCGATGCCCCGCTCCGCCATCGCGGCCACCGCTGCCGGGTTGACCGCGGTCCCGGGCTCCGAACCGCCGGACCAGGCGATCGCCCGGTTCCCGGCGAGGTGGGTGAAGAACCCGAGCGCCATCTGCGAGCGCCCGGCGTTGTGGGTGCACAGGAACAGCACCACCGGGCGGCCGTCGCTGCTGCGGCCCTCGACCCTGGCCAGCGCCTGCAGGCGCTGGCGGGCGAACTTCTCGGCCAGCAGCGGCAGGTGGTTGAGCACGACCGCGCGGCCGGCGAACTCGTCGTAGGAGGAGTGCAGGAACCGCTCGATGGTCTCGCTGCCGAACGTCCCGTCGAACTGCCGCGCGAGGGTGCCCGCGGCGGTCTTCAGAGCGAGCCGCTGGTCGATGGACAGGGTGTCGCGGTGCCAGGTGCTGGTCACGACGGCCTTCTTCCTGGTGGAAACCGATGTGCGGACGGGATGGGACTCAGGTGGTGGAGCGGGCAGCGCCGGCGCGCCAGCGGCGGCGCAGCGCCAGCGACACGTACACGAGCCCGACGAGCACCGGCACCTCGATCAGCGGCCCCACCACCCCGGCCAGCGCCTGGCCCGATGTGACGCCGAACGTGGCGATCGCGACCGCGATGGCCAGCTCGAAGTTGTTGCCGGCCGCGGTGAACGCGAGCGTGGTGGTGCGTTCGTAGCTCAGGCCGATCGCCTTCCCGAGGGCGTAGGACCCGGCCCACATGACGGCGAAGTAGACCAACAGCGGCAGCGCGATCCGGGCGACGTCCAGCGGGCGGGAGGTGATCGCGTCGCCCTGCAGCGCGAACAGCACGACGATCGTGAACAGCAGGCCGTACAGCGCGAACGGGCTGATCACGGGCAGGAACTTCGACTCGTACCAGTCGCGGCCCTTCGCCCGCTCCCCCAGGCGCCGGCTGAGGTAGCCGGCCACGAGTGGCACGCCCAGGAAGATCAGCACGGACACCGCGATCTGCCAGGGCGAGACGTCCAGGTCGGCCTGGGGCAGGCCCAGCCACCCGGGCAGCACCGTCAGGTAGAACCAGCCCAGCACGGCGAAGGCGAACACCTGGAACACCGAGTTCAGGGCGACGAGCACGGCGGCGGCCTCGCGGTCGCCGCAGGCCAGGTCGTTCCAGATGATGACCATGGCGATGCAGCGGGCGAGCCCGACGATGATCAGGCCGGTGCGGTACTCGGGCAGGTCGGGCAGCATCAGCCAGGCGAGGGCGAACATCAGGGCGGGGCCGAGGACCCAGTTCAGGACCAGGGACGCGCCGAGGAGCTTGCGGTCGCCGGTGACGGTGTCGAGGCGGTCGTAGCGGACCTTGGCCAGCACCGGGTACATCATCACCAGCAGCCCGACCGCGATCGGCAGCGAGACGCCGTCGATCGCGACCGCACCGAGCGCGGCGCCCAGGCCGGGGACCAGCCGCCCGGCGACGAGCCCGACGACCATGGCGGCGACGATCCAGACCGGCAGGAAGCGGTCGAGGGTGGAGAGCCGGGCGACGACCGGGGCGTCGACCCCGGGAGCGGCGGTCACGCGGTCACCGCGGCCGGGACGAGGACGTCGGACAGGAGCCGGATGCGGTCGGGCATGATCCGGTAGTAGATCCACGTGGCGCGCCGCTTCCCGACGACCAGCCCCGCCTCGCGCAGCACCTTGAGGTGGTGGCTGATGGTCGGCCCGGCCAGCTCGAAGGAGCCGGTCAGGTCGCACACGCACGCCTCACCGCCCTCGTGCGCGGCGATGAGCGAGAGCAGCCGCAGCCGCACCGGGTCACCCAGCGCCTTGAACACCGCCGCCAGCTCCCCCGCCTCGTCGGCGGTCAGGGGCGTGCGGGTCCGCACAGACGAGCACAACGACGACTCCTGTTTCGACACTCGTCTATCTTGACGGCCGTCGAGACAGAGGGCAAGTGAACGGTCGGTGAACCCGCGCGTCAGCTCACGCGGACGACGACCTCCCCCCGCACGTCGCCTCCCCGGCCAGATCGAGCCCGGGGCCGTGCTCCCGCCCCGCGTCCCCGCGCCGGGTCGCGACCTCACCGTCCGGGTCGTCGTGCACGTACCGGCGCGGGATGGGGTCGATGGCCGCCCTCGGGATCGTCGACCCGCAGGTCGGCCGGCACCGCCGCCGGTTCCTGGAGGTCCTGCAGGTCGCCGCCCGTGGCCTCGGCGCCAGGTCGGGTCCTCGCCGAGCGGGGCGCAGGCTCAGCCCGCCGCGTGCACGCGCCGCAGGTACTCCTGCCGCGCCTCCTCCGTGGCGTGGTGGCCGGTCAGCTCGTGCAGGTCGCCGAGCGACCCGCTCCCGACGGCAGGGTGCAGGTGCACCGACATCGCCTCGAGGTGCGCCGTGCCGTGCAGCAGGGCGTGCTCGACGCGCTCGGCGACGACGTGCCCCTCGGCCACCGTGAGGTCGCCGTCCACCGCGATGTCGACGTCGCCCTCCAGCCGGTGCCCCACCCAGCGCACCCGCACCTGGTCGACCCCGCGGACGCCGTCCTGCGCGGCCGCCACGGCGGTCATCGCCGCGACCAGCCCGGGCTCGACGCCGTCCATCAGCCGCCGGCCCACCGTGCGCATCGAGCTGACGAGGATCCCCAGCACGATCACGCCGATCAGCAGCCCGACCACGGCGTCCGCCTGCGGGAACCCCCACCACACCCCGAAAACCCCGGCGACGACGGCGATCGAGGTGATCCCGTCCACGCGCGCGTGCTGGCCCTCGGCGACGAGCGCGGCCGACCCGATGCGCCGGCCCGCCCGGATCCGGTAGAGCGCCACCGCCTCGTTGCCCAGGAACCCGACCACCCCGGCGGCGAGCACCCAGCCCAGGTTCGTCAGCGGCTGCGGGTCGACGAGCGACCGCACCGACTGCCAGATGATCAGGCCGGCAGACAGCGCGATGACCAGCCCGATCAGCAGCCCGACGAGGTCCTCCGCCCGCCGGTAGCCGTAGCTGAACTGCTCGGTGGCCGCGCGGCGACCCACCCGGAACGCGATCACGAGGGGGATCGTGGTGACGGCGTGCCCGACGTTGTGCAGCGTGTCGGCGAGCAGCGCGATCGAGCCCGACGCGGCCACGATGACCATCTGCACGACCGCGGTGGCCAGCATCCCCGCCAACCCGATCCACGCCGCCCGGATCCCGTGACCCCGCGCCTGCTCCGCGGACTGGATCGCCTCGCTCGCGTCGTGCGAGTGCGGGACGACGAGGTGCCGCAGGCGCGTCAGCAGACCCGGGCCGCTCCTGTCGTGATCGTGTCCGTGTCCATGTCCGTGCCCATGTCCGTGCCCGTGTCCGCGGCCGTGCTCGACCGGATCGGACATGGCGCCTCCAGCGGTTCGCGCTCCGCGGGACCACGGAACTCCCGCACGGTAGGCGCCGCACCCGGTGTGCGACAACGGCGTAGCAGCCACTCCGGTGCAGGTGGGAGCGTTGTGCGGCGGACCCGTTGATCGTCAGGAGTGGTCGGACGAGGTCACCGGCGACACCTCTGGACCGTTCCTGGCGATCACGACCGCGGCCGGAGCCGGGCAGCATCACACGGAAAAGCCGGAGGCCCTCTCGCAGGATCTGCGAGAGGGCCTCCGGCCGTAGTAGCGGGGGTAGGATTCGAACCTACGACCTCTGGGTTATGAGCCCAGCGAGCTACCGAGCTGCTCCACCCCGCGCCGCTGTTGTTCTCTTGTGTCTACGACTGTACACGTCCCCGACACGTGTTCGCAGCGGGGGTGCGGTACGCGTCGCCGCAGGTCAGAGGCCCCGCAACGCCGCGACCCCCGTCGACCGGGTGGTCGGCGGGGGTCGCGGCGTGATCGAGACCTGCGTCTCAGCGGGGCATCAGCCGCCCGCGGCGGCCTGGGCCGCCTGGAACTGCTGGGCCGCGGCGTCCAGGGCGGCCAGGGCCGAGCCCTGGGCCGCGAAGTCGCCGCTCGCCTGCGCCGCGCGCAGGTTCGCCAGCGCGGCCTGGATGGCCTGCGCGGCGGCCGCCAGCTCCGGGGTGGCCCCGGCGCCGGTGCTCGGTGCGGCGGTGCCCGGGTCGGGCGGCACGGTGCCCGGGGTGGTCGGCACGTCGGCCGCGGCTCCGGCGCCGAACACCTGGTCGAGCGCGCTCGCCAGGTCGGGCGCGAAGCCGACCCGCCCGTTGTAGCTCACCAGGACGCGGGCGAGCTGCGGGTAGCTGGAGTCCTCGTTGGCGCGCTGGATGTAGACCGGCTCGACGTAGAGCAGGCCGCCGGCGACCGGCAGCGTCAGCAGGTTGCCGTTGATGACCGAGCTCTGCCCGTTGCGGGCGAGCAGGCCGAGCTCCTGGCTGACCTGAGGCGTGCCGACGAACCGGCTCTGCACCTGCTGCGGGCCCAGCTCCTGGGTGTCCGGTGGCAGCTGCAGCAGCGTGATCTGACCGTAGGTGTCGGGATCGGAGCTCGCCGACATGTAGGCCGAGAGGATGTCGCGGTTCTGGAACACCAGCGCGCTGGTGAGCTGGAACGACGGATCGCCCGACGCCTGGCCTCCCGGCTGACCGGCCAGCAGGTAGTACGGCGGCTGAGCCAGCCCGCCCGCCCCGCCACCGGCCGGCGTCGGGTCCGAGGGGACCTCCCAGAACGAGACGTTCGAGAAGAACTCGCCGGGGTTGTCGACGTGGTAGCTGGTGAGCAGGTCGCGCTGGACCTTGAACTGGTCCTCGGGGTAGCGCAGGTGGTCGCGCAGGCTCGGCGTGATCGCCGAGGCCGGCTGCACCGTGTCCGGGAAGGTCTTCATCCAGGTCTGCAGCACGGGGTCGGCCTCGTCGAACGCGTACAGCGTGACCGTGCCGTCGTAGGCGTCGACCGTGGCCTTCACCGAGTTGCGCAGATAGCTGACCTCGCGGTCGAGCTCCGGACGCACCCCCGGGCCGCCGGCGAGGGTGTCGGCGGTGGCCTCGCCGAGCTGGGTGCGCTCGGCGTAGGGGTAGTTGTCCAGGGTGGTGTAGCCGTCGACGATCCAGGTGATCCGCCCGTCGACGACCGAGGGGTACGGGTCGCCGTCGACCGTGAGCCACGGCGCGACCAGCTCGACCCGGTCGGCCGGGTCGCGGACGTACATGATCTTCGAGTTCTCGTTGATCGAACTGTTGAACAGGATGTTCCGCTCGCCGTAGTACGCGGCGAAGGCCAGCCGGTTGACGAAGTTGTCCAGTGGCACGCCACCGGCGCCGTCGTAGGTGTACTGCTCGGTGTCGGAGTCGTACTCGACCGGCGGCGCACCCTCGGGGGCGCCCACGATGGAGTAGCCCCGGATCAGCTCGCCGTAGTAGGTGCGCGGCTGCTCGACCCGCAGGCTCTCCGGGATCGCCTCGCTCGTCGAGTTGGTGGTGTCGATGCTGGTGAAGCGGGGCAGGCCGCCCTCGCCGCCCGCGTCGTCCAGCGCGGCGTTCACCTGGTTCGCCGGCGCGACCACGATGCCGTTGCCGTGGGTGTAGACCAGCTGCTGGTTGATCCAGTCCGTCTGGTTGCCCGCCAGCCCCGCGGTGTTTAGCTCGCGCAGGCCCAGGATGTAGTCCTGGACGGTGCCGTCGGCGCCCTCGTACCGGTCGATGTCGAGGGTCTCGGGGAAGCCGTAGAACGTGCGGCGCTGCTGGAGCTGGGTGAACGTGTCGGTGAGCTGCGCCGGGTCGAGGATCCGGATGTTGGGGATCGTCGCGGTCTCGGCGCGTACCTCGGCCGGGGTGGCTTCGGACTCGCCGCTGTAGGGCACCTCGGTGACGGTGGCCTCGGTGAGCCCGTAGGCGTCGCGGGTGGCGGCGATGTTGCGCTCGATCGACTGCGCCTCGCGCGCCTGCGCGTTCGGCGCGACGACGAACTGCTGCAGGATCGCGGGCCACGCCGCCCCGACCAGCACGCTGGACAGGACGAGCAGCACGGTGGCGATCGCGGGCAGCTGCAGGTTGTTGCGGAACACCGCGACGAAGAACGCGGCCGCGCAGATCAGCGAGATGAACAGCAGGATCAGCTTGGCCGGCATCACCGCGTTGAGGTCGGTGTAGGTGGCGCCGTCGAACAGCGGGTTGCGCTGGGAGAACAGCAGCTCGTAGCGGTCGAGCCAGTAGGCGACGGCCTTGAGGAGCACGAACACGCCGGCCAGCACGGCGAGCTGGGCGCGCGCGGCGCCGGAGACCTGTCCGCCGCGGCCGGTGAGCCGGATGCCGCCGAAGACGTAGTGCGTGACCAGCGCGACGACGAAGCTGATCGCGACGCCGACGAACAGCCAGTTCAGCAGCAGCCGCCAGAACGGGAGCTGGAAGACGTAGAAGCTGACGTCGAGGCCGAACTCCGGGTCGGCGATGCCGAACGGCGTGGCGTTGATGAACTGCTGCACGACCTGCCAGTCGCCCTGCGCGGCGAGGCCAGCGATGACGCCGACGGCCACGGGGATGCCGATCGCGAACAGCCGCAGCCGCTGGATGATCACGGTGCGGTAGCGCGCGATCGGGTCCTCGGGACCCGACAGCGGCACGAACACCGGCCGCGACCGGTAGGCGATCCACAGCGACAGCGCCACGAGGCCGCCGATCAGCAGACCGCCGACGAGGAACTGCACGATCCGGGTGAACAGGATCGTGGTGAACACGCCCCGGAACCCGACCTCGCCGAACCAGAGCCAGTCGATGTAGAAGTTGATCAGCCGCGAACCGCCGAGCAGCAGCAGCACGAGCACGCCCGCCACGGCGAGCAGGATCCGGGTGCGGCGGGTCAGCGTCGGGGCTCCCACCGGGGGCCGCATGGCCACGAGACACGCTCCAGGGTCTTGACAGTGTGCGGGCCCGCCTGCGCGCCCTGCTGTCCCAACTCTACGGAGGCCGTGTGGGGTTCCCGTGGGGCGTGTCCGATTTGCTCGAACCGTGATCGACACGTGCCCCGGGGGGCCCTCAGCAGGGGGCGGTGGGGCGGCCTTCGCGCAGCGCGTCGAGCTGGACGATGGCGTCGTCGAGCGTGCTCACACGGATCAGGTCGAGCCCGTCGGGGGCCGTCGACAGCGCCTCCGCGCAGTTGGCCTCGGGCACCAGGAACACCTCGGCGCCGACCTCGCTCGCCTTGGCCATCTTGAACGGCACGCCGTCGATGGCGCCGACCGCGCCGCCGGGGTCGATCGAGCCGGTGCCCGCGATGAAGCGCCCGCCCGTCAGCTCGCCGGGGGTGAGGCGGTCGACGACGGCGAGGGAGAACATCAGCCCGGCGGACGGGCCGCCGATGCCGTCGAGCGAGATGTCGATGGCGCCGTCACGGGCCTCGACGGTGGGCCGCACCCCGAGGAACCCCTGCGCGCGGTCCGGGCTCGCGCCCAGCACGACGTCGACCTGCTGCTCGGTGCCCTCGCGCCGGTAGTCGATCGCCACGGTGTCGCCGGGGCGGGCGTCGGTGAGCCGGTCGGAGACCTCGGCGGCCGAGGCCACCGGCTGCCCCGCCACGGACACGATCTCGTCGCCCGGCTCCAGCACGCCCGCCGCCGGCGAGTCGTCGACGACGCCCGCCACCAGCACGCGCGCGGGCAGCCCCAGCTCGGTGACGGCGGCGGCCTCCGCGTTCGACTCCGACGACGCGAACTGCGCGGCGTTCTCGTCCTGGATCTCCTGGTCGGTGCGGTCGGAGGGGAACACCGACTCGCGCGGGATCACCCGCCGCTCGCCCGACGCCCAGAACCACAGCGTCGTGAACAGCGAGAGCCGGTCGGTGACCGACACCGTCGTCATGTTGAGGTGCCCCGACGTGGGGTACTGCGCCAGCCCCTCGACGCGCACGATCTGCGTGCCCTCGTAGTCGCCGAGGGTGTCGTGGGTGGGCCCGGGACCCAGCGCGACGAACGGCACGGGCAGGGTCGCGCCGATGACGCCGAGGGACACCGCCAGCAGGGCGGCGGCCACGGCGGTCAGCAGGCGACGATCCACGGGCGAACCCTATTCGGCCCGGTGTGCGGGCCTCGTACGGTGGTCGGCGCGCGTACCGTGGTCGGCATGAGCGACAAGCCGCCGTTCGGTTTCGGACCCTCCGACCGCAACGACCCCGACCGGGGCCGCGACGACGAACCCGGCCGCGGTGACGGCCCGGCCGACCCCTTCGGCTTCGGCAACCTGCCGGGGATGCCGCCGGGCGGGCTACCCGGGATGGGCGGCATGCCCGGCATGGGCGGCCCCGGCGGTTTCGACGTCAGCCAGCTCGGTCAGATGCTCACCCAGCTCGGGCAGATGCTCAGCCAGGCGCAGAACACCGGCGACGGGCCCGTCAACTACGACCTCGCCGCGCAGATGGCCACGCAGCAGCTCGCCGCCACCAGCTCGTCGCTCACGGGCGCGCAGCGCGCCGCCGTGTCCGACGCGGTGAAGCTGGCCGAGCTATGGCTCGACGCCGCCACCGAGTTCCCGGCCGGAGCCACGTCGACGAAGGCGTGGTCGGCCGGCGAGTGGGTCACGGCGAGCATGCCCACGTGGAAGCGCCTGTGCGACCCGATCGCGCGTCGCATGTCCACGGCGTGGACCGACGCGCTGCCCGAGGAGGCGCGCGCCGCGGCCGGGCCGATGATGGCGATGCTCGGCCAGATGGGCGGGCTCGCGTTCGGCAGCCAGCTCGGGCAGGGCCTCGCCCAGCTCGCCGCCGAGGTGCTCACCTCCACCGACATCGGCATCCCGGTCGGTCCCGACCGCGTCGCCGCGCTGCTGCCGGAGAACGTCGAGAAGCTGACGCGCGACCTCGACCGCCCCGCCAGCGAGGTCCTGCTGTTCCTCGCCGCCCGCGAGGCCGCCCACCAGCGCCTGTTCGCGCACGTCGGCTGGCTCAGGGAGCGGCTGCTGCGCACCGTCGAGGAGTACGCGCAGGGCATCACGATCGACACCTCGAAGATCGAGGAGATGGCCCGCGGCATCGACCCGTCGAACCCGGCGGCGATCCAGGAGGCCATGGGCTCGGGCATGTTCGAGCCCGAGACCACGCCCGAGCAGAAGGCCGCGCTCGCGCGGCTGGAGACGCTGCTCGCGCTCATCGAGGGCTGGGTCGACGCCGTCGTGGCCGAGGCCGTCGGCGACCGCCTGCCCGGTGCCGAGGCGATGCGCGAGACGCTGCGGCGCCGTCGTGCTTCCGGCGGGCCGGCGGAGCAGACGTTCGCCACGGTCGTCGGTCTGGAGCTGCGGCCCCGGCGCCTGCGGGCGGCCGCGGAGCTGTGGCGCCTGCTCGGCGAGCAGCGCGGCGCCTCCGGGCGCGACGCGCTGTGGGCCCACCCGGACCTCATCCCGTCGGCCGACGACCTCGACGACCCGGCGGCGTTCGTCGCGCGCGACGAGGTCGGCGACCCGATCGCGGAGCTCGAGAAGCTCGCCGGCACCGACGCGGCGCCGGACCCGGAGGACCCCGAGCAGGGGAAGAAGGACCCGGAGGCGTAGTCCGCCCCCACGGTGATCAGCCGGGCTCGGCCGCGAGGTCGGGCCCGGTCTGCGTTCCGGGGTCGGTGCCGGTCGTGCCGGTGTCGGTGTCGAACTCGGCTGCGGCGTCGGGCTCGTCGCCGTCGGTGCCGACCAGGCCCAGCCCGGCGGCCGCGGAGAGCCCCTCGAGGTAGCCCATCGCGCGCTCGGTGCGGGGGTAGCGCCGCACCCAGGCCCAGAACGCGTCGTCGTGGCCGGGCTCGAGCAGGTGCGCGAGCTCGTGCACCAGCACGTAGTCGACGACCCAGCCCGGGGCGTCGCGCAACCGCTCGCTGATCCGGATCGTGCGGTCGGCCGGCGTGCAGGAGGCCCAGCGGGTGCGCATCGTGGGCACCCAGCGGACGGTGGCGGGCACGGCGAGCCCGTCGAGGTGGCGGCGGTTGAGGTCGAGGCAGCGGCGGCGCAGCGCGTCGTCGCCGGTGCGGCCCGGGGAGCGGCGGCGGGCCTCGCTGCGCTCCAGGCGGGCCACCATCTCGTCGACCCAGCGGCGCTCCTCGCTCTCGCTCATCCACCCCGGGATGAACACGATCACGGTGTCGCCCTCGCGCCGCGCACTGACCATCCGCTTGCGACGATCGCTGCGCCGGACCTCGACGGCCGTGGGCCACGCCATGCCACCGAGAGTAGTCCCCGCAGGTCACCGCGGGCGTCCCGGTCGGAGTTGTCCACAGGCTCCCGGCGTCATCTGTGGACGGACGGCACGCGGCGGCGCGGATCGGGCGAGCATCGGCGCATGGACCTGCCGCCCCTGCTCTCCCTCGCCCCGCACCGCACGCTGCTGCCCGTCGGGGCGCGCACCCGCCGGCTCGGTCTGAGCCCGGACGCGGGGCTGCTCGCCGACGACCTCGACCCGCCGCTGGCTCTGATGCTCGACGAGCTGGGCTCCGCGGTCGCGCCCGGCCCGCTCGTCGGGCGGGCGGTGGCGCGCGGGGCCGACCCGTCGACGGCGCGGGCGCTGCTGGGGTCGCTGCTCGACGCGGGCGTCCTCGTCGACGCGGCCGCCGCGCGCCGGGTGGCCGGGCGGCGGGCGCACCACGTCGTGCTCGTCGTCGGCGACGGGCCGCTGGCGGCGGGCGTCGTCACGGGGCTGGTCGGGGCGGGCCTGGCCGGCCCCGCGGGCGCCGACGGGCGCGTGGGCACCGTGCACGTCGCCACCGAGGGGGTGGTCGAGGGGGCCGACCTCGGCACCGGGCTCCTCGACGCCGACCGGGGCGCTCGGCGGGCGAGGGCCGTCGCGCGGGCGGCGGCGCGGCTCGTCCCCGGCGCCGTCGTCACGTCCCCGCCGCAGCGGCTCTCCCCCGACCTGGTGGTGCTCGCCGACGCGCAGGAGCCCCCGCCGCGGCTGGTCGCCCGGCTCCTCGACGACGGCGTCGCGCATCTGCCGCTCCGGCTGCGCGACGGGGTGGGCGTCGTCGGCCCGCTCGTGCTGCCCGGCCGCACGGCGTGCCTGCGCTGCGTCGACCTGCACCGCGCCGACCGCGACCCGGGCTGGCCCGGTGTGGCCGCGCAGCTCGTCGGGCGCCCGGGGCGGGCCGATCCCGCGTGCGTCGTCGCCACGGCCGCGCTCGGCACCGCGCAGGCCCTCGTCGCGCTCGACGCCACCGCTGCACCGCCCGTCCTCGACGCGGTGCTGGAGCTCGACGTGGCCGCCGCGACGCTGGTCACCCGCAGGTGGTCGCGGCATCCGCGGTGCCCCTGCGGTGGGGCTCGCCACGCCCGGGCGACATGCGGGGGTGGTGCTGGTGGGGGGAGACTGGAGCCGTGACGGACATCCCACGGCGCACCGCCGCCCGCACCGCCAAGCTCGCCAGCCTCCCCCTCGGGGCGGCGGGCCGGGCCGCCGCCGGCTGGGGACGCCGCCTCGCCGGGGGCAACGGCGAGGAGATCTCCGCGCAGATGATGCAGAAGAGCGCCGAGCAGCTGTTCGCCGTGCTCGGTGAGCTCAAGGGCGGCGCCATGAAATTCGGCCAGGCCCTGAGCGTGTTCGAGGCCGCCGTGCCCGAGGAGTACGCGGCACCCTTCCGCGAGTCGCTGGTCAAGCTGCAGTCCGCCGCTCCGCCGATGCCGCCGCGCGACGTCGACCGGATGCTCTCCGAGCAGTTCGGGCGCGGCTGGCGCAGCCGGTTCACCGAGTTCGACGACACCCCCGCCGCGGCCGCGAGCATCGGCCAGGTGCACCGCGCCGTGTGGCGCGACGGGCGCGAGGTCGCGGTCAAGGTGCAGTACCCGGGCGCGGAGCAGGCGCTGCTGTCCGACCTGCGCCAGCTGTCGCGGATGAGCCGGCTCATGCAGCCGTTCCTGCCGGGCCTCGACATCAAGCCGCTGATCAGCGAGCTGCAGGACCGGATGGCCGAGGAGCTCGACTACCGCGACGAGGCCGACAACCAGCGCGCCTTCGCCGCGGCCTACGACGGCGACCCGCAGGTCAAGGTGCCGAAGGTCGTGGCGTCGGCGCCGAAGGCGATGGTCAGCGAGTGGGTCACCGGGCGGAAGCTGTCCGATGTGATCGCCCGCGGCACGCAGGAGGAGCGCGACCACGCCGCGCTGCAGCTCTCGGAGTTCCTCTACGCCTCCCCCGAGCGGGTGGGGCTGCTGCACGCCGACCCGCACCCGGGCAACTTCCTGCTGCTCGAGGACGGCCGCCTCATGGTGATCGACTTCGGCGCCGTGGCCCGGCTGCCCGACGGGATGCCGCGGCCGCTGTCGGAGATGCTGCGTCTCGCGCTGGCCGAGCGGCCCGTCGACCTGCTCGCCCACCTGCAGCGGGAGGGCTTCGTCCGGACCGGTTCGCAGATGACGGCCGACGAGGCGATGGCCTACCTCGCGCCGTTCACCGAGCCCATGCACACCGAGTCGTTCCGGTTCGACCGCGCCTGGCTGCAGAAGCAGGCCGAGCGCGTCGGTGATCTGCGCAGTCCGCAGTTCAACACCGGCCGCGAGCTCAACCTGCCGGCGCAGTACCTGCTCGTGCACCGCGTCACGATGGGCACGATCGGCGTCCTGTGCCAGCTCGACGCCGACGTGCCGCTGCGGGGCATCGTCCAGCAGTGGAACCCGTGGATCTTCGAGGACTCCCCCGCGTCGGGCTGAGCCCGCACCCGCGCACGCCGACGGCGCCCCGGTCACGGGAGGACCGGGGCGCCGTCGGGTTCGGGGCGGCGCCGCGCAGAGGGCGCCGCAGGTCGGTCAGATCACCGCACCGAGCGCCGCCGCGCGCTCTCGGCGCGCCGCTGGGCGAAGGCCGCCAGGCGGGCCCAGGTGCGGCCGGCCACGAGCTGGCGGGCCAGGGCGTGGTCGCGAGCGGCCTGTTCGGCCTCCTGCTGTCGGGATCGGGCCAGGGCTTCGTTCATGAGCAACATCCAGTGTCCTCGGCTGAGTCGGTCCTCGCGGTCGCGGACGGCGCCGGACGGGTACGGCGTGGCGGTGGTGAAGAGGGTCATGGCGGGGCTCCTGCGGGGTCGGTCGTACTGGGTGGTCAGGCCGAGGCCGCCGCGTACGCGCGGTCGCGGGCCAGGTCGGCCTTGCTGGGACGGCCCCGGGGCCGCTTGCGGGGGATGACGGCGCCGCGCTCGAAGATCTCGCCGCCCCACACCCCCCACGGCTCCTCGCGCGCGAGCGCGCCGGCCAGGCACTCGACCCGGATCGGGCACGCCGCGCACAGCGCCTTGGCCTGCTCCAGCTCACGGGGAGCCTCGGCGAACCACAGGTCGGCGTCGCCCGAGCGACAGGGCAGGTCCAGACCGGCGCGAGGTTGCCCCAGCGAGTTCAACGCCGTGAGCAGGGACCCCAGAGGAGGGGCGGGGTCGCCACCACCCGTCTGGTCGGGGTTGATCGCTCCGCCGTCCAACGGAACTGATCGGACTAGCACCGCACTACCTCCAGATACTCGAACCGGGAAAACAAAGAAGCCGCGAACCCTGTGGGGTCCGCGGCTTCGACTGCTGCCGGTGAGTGTCGGCGTCTACCTGCGACACCTCACCGCGGACACACTTGTGCTGTTGTCGTCGTCGATCCCCGCGACCGTGACCACGGCCGGACGCGGCTTGCGCCCGCGGATGTACGCGGACGCCTGCGCGAAGCCGGGCTCGGTCCACAGACGGGTGCCGTGAACCGGGACGAGGGTGGTCGTCATCGTGATCATCGTGGGCACCTCCTCAGTGGACGGTCGTGGCGGGACGGGCCGGTGCAGTCCGTCGGGGAGATACGTTAGGGATACCCCGTCGGCGTGGGCAACCTATTTACGGAAACTTTCTCCGACGGAGCCCGGAGCTCCCCGGACGCCGGGTTCAGAGGTCGCTGACCAGCGCGAGGACGGCGGGCCCGTAGCGGTCGAGCTTGCGGGCGCCGATGCCGGGGATCGACACCAGCGCGGCGCTGTCGGCGGGGCGGTGCTCGGCGATGGCCGTGAGGGTCGCGTCGGTGAACACCACGTAGGCCGGCACCTGCTGCTCGCGCGCCTCCTCGGCCCGCCAGCCGCGCAGGCGGTCGAGGAGCTCGGTGTCCACGTCGGACGGGCAGTCGGAGCAGCGCCGCATCTTCAGCGCGTCGACGCCGAGCAGCGGCGACCCGCACACGCGGCAGCGCGGCTTGTGGCCCGCCGCGGTCGGCGCGGCGATGCGCGAGGCCGGGTGCGCGTCGGGGATGAGGCCGTGGAGGAAGCGGCTGCGGCGGCGCTTGCGGGCCCCGCCGGGCTGGCGCGACAGGGCCCAGGACAGCGCGAGGCGGCGCCGGGCGCGCGTCACGCCGACGTAGAGCAGGCGGCGCTCCTCCTCGATCGCGGCCTCGTCGCCGTCGGCGTGCTGGATCGGGAGCGTGCCGTCGGCCAGGCCGACGAGGAACACGACGTCCCACTCCAGGCCCTTCGCCGCGTGCAGTGACGCCAGCGTGACGCCCTGCACGGCGGGCGGGTGCGCGGCGTCGGCGCGGATGTCGAGCTCGGCGCAGAAGCGGCGCACGTCGGCGTCGGGCTCGTCGGCGACGAGCTGCTCGGCCAGCTCGACGATCGCCAGCAGCGACTCCCACTGCGCCCGCTGCGCCGCACCGCCGGGCGGCTCGGCCGACAGCCCGACCGGAGCCAGCACGTCGCGCACGGCGTCGACCAGCGGGTCGGTGCGCCCGCTCGCCATCCGCAGCACGCTCATCGCCTTGCGCACCTCGGGCCGGGAGAAGAACCGCTCGCCGCCGCGCACCTGGAACGGGACGCCCGCCGCCGTCAGCGCCTGCTCGTACGCCTCGGACTGCGCGTTGATCCGGAACAGGACGGCCACCTCGCCGGCCTGCACGCCCTCCTCCTCGACGAGGCGGCGGATCTGCGCGGCCACGGCGGCGGCCTCGGCGGGCTCGTCGTCGTACTCGGTGAAGTCGGGCTCCGGGCCGGGCGGGAGCTGGCCGATCAGCGCGAGCCGGCTGCCGGCCGCGCGGCCGCGGGCGGCGCCGATCAGCGTGTTGGCGCACGCCACGACCTGCGGGGTGGAGCGGTAGTCGCGCTGCAGCCGCACGACGACGGCCTCGGGGAAGCGGCGCGGGAAGTCGAGCAGGTGCTTCGGGGTGGCGCCGGCGAAGGTGTAGATCGTCTGGTTGGCGTCGCCGACGACGGTGAGGTCGTCGCGGTCGCCCAGCCAGGCGTCGAGGACGCGCTGCTGCAGCGCGGTGACGTCCTGGTACTCGTCGACGACGAAGCAGCGGTAGCGGTCGCGGAACTCCTCCGCCACGTCCGCGTTCTCCTCCAGCGCGGCGGCGGTGTGCAGCAGCAGGTCGTCGAAGTCGAGCAGCTCGGCGCGGTTCTTCAGCGCCTCGTAGCCGGCGTAGACGGCCGCGACCTGCTCGGCCGGGCCGGGGATGTCGCGGCTGCGCTCGGCCACCTCGGCGGCGTAGTCGCCCGGGGTGATGAGCGAGGCCTTGGCCCACTCGATCTCGCCGGCGAAGTCGCGCAGCGAGGCGGCGTCGGTGCCGACCTTGAGCCGCGCGGCGGCCTGCCCGACGATCCGCAGCTTGCCCTCGAGGATCTGCCACTGGTCGCCGCCGACGACGCGCGGCCAGAAGTAGCGCAGCTGGCGCAGGCTCGCGGCGTGGAACGTGCGGGCCTGCACGCCGGACACGCCCAGGCTCCGCAGCCGGGTGCGCATCTCCCCCGCGGCGCGCGCCGTGAACGTCACCGCGAGGACCTGCCCCGGCGCGACGTGCCCCGTGCTCACCAGGTGGGCGATGCGGCGGGTGATGGTGCGGGTCTTGCCGGTGCCCGCGCCCGCCAGGACGCAGACGGGACCCCGGGGGGCGGTGACCGCGGCCCGCTGCTCGTCGTCCAGACCCGAATCACGCACGGGGTCCATCCTGGCACCCGCCCCGGGAAGAGGTGCGCCCGCCGCACGGTTGAGGAGGACATGTCCCAGGTGACGATGTACTCGACGACGTGGTGCGGCTACTGCCGGCGCCTCAAGCTGCAGCTCGACCAGGCCGGCATCCCGTACACGGAGATCGACATCGAGCGCAACGCCGATGCGGCCCGGTTCGTGGAGGGCGTGAACGGCGGCAACCAGACCGTCCCGGTGATCCTGTTCCCGGACGAGACCACGGCGACGAACCCGAGCCTGGCGCAGGTGAAGGCGAAGCTCGCCGCCTGAGCTCGCACACACCTCCCGGGGCTCGCACACAGGTTCTGCCCTGTGTGCGAGCCCCGTAGCCTGTGTGCGAGCCGGGTCAGGAGAGGCGTTCGCGCAGGCGCGCGGCCGTGGCCCGGAAGTCGGCCAGGTCGCTCCAGAGCCAGCGCAGGACGCGCAGGTCGAGATCGCGCAGGGCGTCCTCGCGGGCCTTCTCCGCCACCACGACGTCGGCGGCTGTCCAGCCGGGCGGTACGAGGCGCCCGTACTTGACGAGCCCGTCGAACTCCCCGACGACGCGCTTGCGCGGCCACCAGAAGTCGACGGTGCCGACGTGCGCACCGCACCGGTCGACGAACTCGTGCTGCAGCTCGGGCGCCGGCAGTCCGGCCATCGCGATCGCGACGCGGCTGCGGGACTCGCCGACGCTGCCGCTGCGCCCGTCGGCGAACGCGAGGACGCGCCGGGCCCGCGGCGCGCCCGGCCACCCCTTCTGCCGCGCGATCGCCCGCGCCAGCGACTCGGCGTCGACTTCGCCGCTCGCCAGAGCGGCGTCGGCCACGACCACGGCCTGGGTGACCGGAGCCGTGCGCGCGATGTCGGCGACGGTCCGCGGCGCGTCGGTGACCAGGACGCCGTCGAGCAGCGCGACCTCGTCGTCGCGCAGCCGGGCCGCGTGGACGTGCACGGCCGCGTCGACCCGGCCGCCGGTGCGCCGCGACCGCGTGGCGTGCACCGCCCCGAGCGGCAGGCCCCAGACCGGCCAGCCGTGCAGGAGGGCCGCCGAGGCGTGGCTGAACACGGCGTCGGCGCACAGCTGCTCCGACGCCGCCCGCACCGCGGTGAGGTGCCGCTCGCCGTGGTCGTCGGGCAGCGCCCCGTCGACGTACGCGCCGCGCCGGACGACGCCCAACTCCCCCGCCCGGACGCGCTGGCGGACCTCGTCGTCGGAGTACCCGGCGGCCCGCAGACCGCTCCGGAGGTGCACCGCGGGCGCCGTGGACGTCATGCCGACATGCTCGGCGCCCCGGAGCTGCGGCGACAGGGACGCGGGATTCCTGGGGACGACCGCCGCACGATGTGGACAACCCGGCGGCTCGCACACACCTCCGGGGGGTCGCACACAGGTCCGGACCTGTGTGCCGGCCCTGCAACCTGTGTGCGAGCCGGATGTTAGAGCGCGGCCCAGGCCTCGATCATGCTGCGGGCGATGCTGACGCTGCCGGGAAGGAGGAAGGGGGCCTCGCCGGTGGCCGACCAGTCGCCCTCCCCCAGCGCCGCGCGGACGTCGGCCCGCGTGGCCCAGAACGCCTCGGCGATCTCGCCGTCGGCCGGCACCAGGGCGACCGAGGGGTCGGCGACGGCGTGGAAGCCGACCATCAGGCTCCGCGGGAACGGCCACGACTGGCTGCCCAGGTACCGGACGTCGGAGACGGCGGCGCCGACCTCCTCGTGGATCTCCCGGAGCACGCACGCCTCCAGCGACTCCCCCGCCTCGACGAACCCGGCCAGCACCGAGTAGCGCCGCGCCGGCCACACCGGCTGGCGCGCGAGCAGCACCCGCGCGTCGGGTCCGGTGCCGCCGTCGTGCACCAGGCAGATGACGGCGGGGTCGGTGCGGGGGTACTCCTCGTGCCCGGCGGCCTCGCAGTGCCGGTGCCAGCCCGCGTTGGCCGGGTGGGTCGGGGAGCCGTCGCGCGAGCAGAAGCGCGCGGTGTCGTGCCAGTTCAGCGCGGCGACCGCGGTGGTGAACAGGCCCGCGCCGAGGGCGTCGAGCACGGCCCCGGTCATGCGCAGGTCGGCCCACTCGCTCGGGTCGTCGCCCGCCACCAGGTCGGGCTTGCCGCGCACCCCCCAGTACGCGACGCCGTCGCGCTCACCGAGCAGCACCGCCTCGGGCGGCGGGACCTCACCGGTCGTGCCGCGGGTCTTCAGCCGGGCGCCGCCGCCGACGTCCCAGCTCCCGGCGTCGCCGACGCGGAAGCCGGCGTCCGGCTCGGTGTCCCAGACGACGGGGGTGCGCCCCTCCGCGTCGACGACGACGAGCTGCGCCGACGCCCACCCCGCCACCTGACGGGCGGTGTCGGTGCGCAGCGGCTCGTCGCGGTCGACGGCGGAGCGGGACAGGACGGGCTCGCCGAGCAGGTCGAAGTTCACGCGATTCCACCCAGCGCCCGCACGCCCCGGCCGATGACGTCGGCGTCCCCGACGACCACGCCCGAGAAGCCGGACGGCGCGAAGAACCGCAGCGCCGCCTCCGCCACGTCGTCGGCGGTGACGGCGTGCAGCCGCGCGGGATGCGCCCGCAGCCAGTCGAGGTCGAGCCCGACCGACGCCAGCCCGGCGATCGTCGACGCGAGGCCGCCCTGGTTGTCGAGCGAGATCAGCAGCGAGCCGACGGCGTAGCTGCGGGCCGCGTCGATCTCCTCGGCCGTGGGCGGCACCGCGGAGAGCCGGCCCAGCTCGTAGCGGGTCTCCAGCAGCGCGGCCGCGGTGACGTCGCTGGCCACGTCGGTGTCGATGCCCAGGACCGCGCCGCCGGGGATGAACTCCGCCCCCGAGTGCGCGCCGTAGGTGTAGCCCTTGTCCTCGCGGATGTTCTCCATCCAGCGCGAGGAGAAGTATCCGCCGAACACCAGGTTGGCCAGCTGCAGGGCGGCGTAGGCGGGGTCGTCGCGCGGCACGGCGGGACCGGAGAGCCGCAGCTGCGACTGCACCGACCCCGGCCGGTGCACCAGCACCAGGTCGCCGGGCGCCGGGTACGGCGGCGCGGAGAGCTCGAGCGCGGCGCGGTCGGAGGTCCAGGACCCCAGCGCCTTGTCGACGGCCGCGACGGCGGCGGCCGGGTCGACGTCGCCGACGAGCGTGAGCGTCGACCCCCGCGGCACCAGCGACGCCGCGTGCGTGGCCCGCACCTGCTCCGCCGTGACCGCGGTGACCGCCTCGGCGGTGGGCATCTCGGCCGTGATCGGGTGCGTGCCGAAGCGGACGCGCTGCAGCGCCTCGCGGGCGATCGTGCGCGGCTGCGCGCGGGCCACCGCGATCCGCTCGACGAGCCGCTCCCGCTCGCGTGCCACCTCGTGGTCGGGGTGGGTGGCGCCGGTGAGGACGTCGGCCAGCACGTCGAGGATGGTCGCCAGCCCGTCGGCGAGGCCGGAGCCCGCGACCAGCAGGCGCTCCGGGTCGACGCTCGCGCCGAGGTCGGCGCCGACGGCGGCCAGCTCGTCGTCGATGGCGACGCGGTCGCGCGTGGCGGTGGCCGTCAGCAGGGTCTCCGACAGCAGCTCCGCGATCGCGGGGTGCCCGCCGCCGGGCGCCGGGTCGGCGAACGGGACGCGCAGGCGCAGCTCCACCATCGGGACGCTGGCGCGGCGCGCGACGAGCACGCGCAGGCCGTTGGCCAGCGTCGTACCGGTGACGTCGGGCAGCGGCACCTCCCGCGTGACGCCGAGCGCCGGCAGCGGCCGCGGACCGGCCGGCGTGCGGCCGATCTGCTCCGCGGAGCGGTGGGTCGCGGTGGTCATGCGCTCTCCTCCTGGAAGGCGGCCGGCTCCACCAGCAGCACGCCCCGCCCGGCCCCGCGCAGGGACGCCGCGGCGTCCCGCACCTGGTCGGGGGTGACGGCGGCGAGGCGCCCGGGCAGCTCGTCGGTGATCTCGGCGCGGCCGTAGAGCAGCTCGCGCGCCCCGAGGCCGAGCATGCGGTACATGACGCGGTCGTTCTCCTGGTGCGCACCGGCCGACCAGCGCGCGACCTGGCGGGCCAGCTCGTCGATGCTCGGGCCCTGCGCGGCCAGCTTCTCCAGCTCCTCGTCGACGGCGCCGAGCACGCGGTCGGGGTCGACCGCGGCCGGGTGCACCGCGGTGACGGTGAACGTGTCGGGGTCACGGGCGTCGAGCGAGCCCATGAGCCCGGCGGAGGCGGAGACGTCGGTGACGATCCCGTCGGAGTGCACGAGCCGGCGCTGCAGGCGCGCGGCCTCGCCGTCGCCGAGCACCGACGCCAGCAGCATGTGCGCGAGGTAGCCGTCGAGGTCGGCGCCCGGGTCGGGCAGCCGGAAGCCCATCGCGAGCGCGGGCAGCGGCGCGTGGGCGTCGGGGACGATCTGGCGCCGCTCGGCGCCGGGAACCGGCTCGGCGAAGCTCGGGCGCACCGGGGTCGGGCGGGTGGGGATGTCGCCGAAGTGCTTCTCCACCAGCGCGAGCGTCTCGTCGACGTCGATGAACCCGGCGACGGTGACCTGCGCGTTGCCCGGCGCGTAGTAGGTGTCGAAGAACGCGGCGGCGTCGTCGAGGGAGGCCTGCTCCAGCTCGGAGAAGTCGCCGTAGCCGTTGTGCGCGTTGGGGAAGGTGTCGTCGAGGACCGGCGGCAGCAGGATCCAGGGGAAGCCGCCGTAGGGCCGGTTGAGGACGTTGAGGCGGATCTCCTCCTTCACGACGTCGACCTGGTTGCGCAGGTTCTCGGCCGTGAGCAGGGGCGCGCGCAGGCGGTCGGCCTCCAGGAACAGCGCCCGCTCCAGCGCCGCGGCGGGCAGCACCTCGAAGTAGTCGGTGTAGTCCTGGTGGGTCGAGCCGTTGAACACCCCGCCCGAGCTCTGCACGTGCCGGAAGTGCGCGAGCTTCTCCAGGCTCTCGCTGCCCTGGAACATGAGGTGCTCGAACAGGTGCGCGAACCCGGTGCGGCCCTGCGGCTCGGACCGGAACCCGACGTCGACGTGCACGGCGACGCCGACGACGGGGGTGGCGGGATCGGGGACGAGCAGGACCCGCAGCCCGTTGGGCAGGGTCGTTCGATGCAGCACACCCCGAATCTAGCCGTTGCCGGACAACCCCGTTCCCGGGCGGCAGTCGACGTACTCGAAGTACTGCTCGTCGGCGGCGGCGACCGACACCTCGTGGTAGAGCCGCAGACGCGCCGAGGGGCCCGTCGTCGACGGGTACCTCATCGCCGCGCCGAAGATCGCGACGTGCGTCGGGTGCGACTCCGACCAGCGCTCCAGCGCGTCGAGGCTGCGCCACCAGCTCATGCCGAAGGTGCGGTCGACGGGCCGGCCGTCCTCGACGACGGTGAGGTAGCGGTTGGTGCGGCAGCCGACCGCGCTCCCCTCGTCGCGCAGGAAGTCCATGCCCGCCCGCAGCACCGGCTCGACCTCCTCGAGGTACATCGCCCGCTCGGCACCGTCGGTGTCGGTCCAGTCCTGGCCCGAGCGGATGAGGCAGGCGGCCTGCTGCGGGCGGACCCGCACGCGTCCGCCGTCGCGCTCGACGACGGGCTCCCCGACCGGGGCCATCGCGTCGGTCTGCGAGAGCGGGATGCGGTCGCGCATGCCGCCCCAGTAGCCGTGCTCCCGCACCTCACCGGACAGCCCCTCGGCCAGCACCGCGACGCCCTCGGGGCGCCCGGTCGAGGAGAACAGCGTCTCGTGCTCCTCGACGGTGGGGCGCAGGACCTCGGCCCAGCGCCCGTGCCCGTCGCGGACGCCGTCGCCCAGCCAGGAGCCGCGGTGCGCGTCCCACCAGCGGTCGAAGCGCTCCGGGTCGGCCCAGTAGGCGATGGTCACGGTCTCGCCGTCGCCCCGCGCGCGGTCGTGGTGCCCGGGCCCGTCGGCGGCGGCCAGCGCCGCGTCGAGCGGGGCCAGCAGCCCGGGCGGCGGGGCGTCGCCGTCGTGCTGCAGGCCCAGGTAGGCCATGACGACCTGGCGCACCGACGTCGCGGAGCGCGCCACGTAGGACGGGTAGGGCGGCGCGTAGTCGTCGGGGACGCGGCGGTGGCGGGTCCGCGGGGTGAGGAGGTGGTCGGGGATCGCGGACTCGATCACGCCGGCACCTCCGCGCGCAGCGCGGGCTCGGGGTCGACGTCCCCGCCGACCTCGACGCCGGGCGCGGAGAACGGCACGACGCGGTCGCCGGGGGTCGTGTTGAGCAGCAGGCGGGTGACGTCGGGGCGCGAGTAGTGGCCCGCCGGGTCGGCCGCGGCCTTGGCCAGCGAGATCATGCCGAGGTCGATGTCGGCGTAGAGCAGGCCCTCGGCGTCGGGGGCGAGGCGCTCGGCGATCTCCTGCCCGTCGGGGGCGAAGATCCGCGCGTGCCCGCCGCCGGGCTGGAGCAGGGCGCGCTTGGTGTCGTCGGTGCAGAGCAGGTCGACCATCTCCGGCGAGACCGTGGCGCACGGCGCCAGCACGAAGCACCCGCCCTCGACGGCGTAGACGCGGCTCGCGGACGTGTTGACCTCCGGGCCGAGCGCGTACGCCCCGCCGACGTAGAGCGAGAAGCTGGGCCACGCGCCGACGTGCACCTGCTCGTCCTGGGCGTACATCGCGTACTTCGACAGCGGCTGCAGGTGCTCCCAGCAGCACAGGCCGCCGAGGCGGCCCAGCGGCGTCGCGTGCACCGCGAGGTCGGAGCCGTCGCCCTCGCCGAAGATCGTCCGCTCGACGTGGGTGGGCTTGAGCTTGCGGCGGCGCGAGATCGTCTGCCCGTCCGGGCCGATCGTCCACTGCGCGATGTAGAGACTGCCGCCGCGGCGCTCGGACTGGCCCAGCACGACGGTGATGCTGTGCTCGCGCGCGGCGGCGGCGATCCGGTCGGCCTGGGGCGAGCCGTAGACCAGCGAGTTGTCGAAGTAGCGCTGGACGAACTGCATGCCCCAGGCCGGGGAGTCGAGCCAGGCGAACCACGGGTAGCCGGGCAGCCACGTCTCCGGGAAGCCGATCAGCTCGGCCCCGTTCGCGGCCGCCTCGGCGATCAGCGCCACGGTCTTGTCGACGCCGGCGTCGAGGTCGAGGAAGGCGGGCGCGGCCTGCACGGCGGCGGCGCGGAACTGCGGGTGGGTGCTCATGGCCGACGAGCCTGGCGACGCGGCGGGCCCCGCGGTGGACCCTGCGTGTCGACCTCGTTGACTCTGCGGGTCAGGGCCTTGCCGGGTGGGGTCCGCCGTCCCTACCGTCGGTCCATGGCCCGCCTGCTCACCACCGACCAGGTGGAGGCGCGCGACCGGCTGGCCTTCTGGAACGACGCGGTCTCCGACGCCTACGTGCAGCTGTCCTGCGACGCGCCGGGCGGCGACGTCGTCGGCGACATCCGGATCGACTCGCTGGCCACCCTGGAGCTCTCCCGCGTCACGGCGTCGGCGCAGCACGTGCACCGCACGCCGTCGCTGATCGCGCGGGCCGCCGAGGACCGGTTCCTGGTGAGCATCCAGACCTCGGGCGTCGGGCGGATCAGTCAGGACGGGCGCACCGCCGTGCTGCACGCGGGCGACTTCGCGCTCTACGACTCCACGCGCCCCTACCGCCTCGACTTCGACGGGCCGTTCCAGCAGTACGTCCTCATGCTGCCCGGGCCGACGCTGCGCTCGCAGCTGCGCGACGCGACCGACCTCACCGCGCGGAGTGTCCGCGGCTCCCGCGGCGCGGGGCACCTGATGATCGAGATGATCCGGACGCTGGCCGCCGACATCGCCGTGCTCGAACCGGCCGCCGCGGCGGCGGTGGCGCAGAGCGTCGGGCACATCGTCGTGGCGGGGCTGAGCTCGCTGGGCGGCGAGGCGCCCGAACCGTCGCTGGAGGCGCGCCGCGAGCAGGTGCGGGCGGTCGCGCGGGCGCGGCTGCGCGACCCCGACCTCTCGGTCGCGATGATCGCCGGGCAGCTGCACGCGTCGGTGAGCACGCTGCACCGGGCGTTCGCCGGGGAGCCGTGCTCGATCGCGGAGTGGATCCGGGCCCAGCGCCTCGACGCCGTGCGCGCCGACCTGTGCGACCCCGGGCTGCGCCACCGCACGATCGGCGACCTCGCGCTGTCCTGGGGCTTCGTCGACGCCTCGCACTTCAGCCGGGCGTTCCGCGCGCGGTTCGGCAGCACCGCGCGCGAGGTGCGTCAGGCCGGGAGCACCACGAACTGGCGCAGCGACAGGTCGACGTAGGTGACCGGGCCGCGCGGGCCGGGCGTGTGGTCGACGTTGATGCCGGTCTCGGGCAGGCCGAGGAGCTTGTAGCCGTCGAGCAGGCGCGTCGTGGTGTTCCAGAAGACGCCGGTACCGGTGTAGGCGTCGATGAACGCGGTGGCGGCGTCCTCGTCGGTGGCGCAGACCGACGCGGCCAGCCCGGACGTCTCGCGGGCGGCGGTGAGGGCGGCGTCGAGCGGGCCGTCGACGGTCGCGACCGTCACGTGCGCCTCGGAGCCGGAGTCGAGCGCCCACTCGTGGCCGAGCGGGTGGTCGTGCGGGGCGAGGCTGGGGACGATGTCGCGGTCGGCCAGCGCCTCCTCGGCGACCGGCCAGAGGCGGTCGTAGGCGTCGGTGTCGATGAGCAGGAGGTTGAGGCGGTTGCAGACGCCGAGGCGGTCGGTCGACTCGGTGACCAGCCGGGCGACGTCGTCCTCGTCGGCGCTGCCGTGCAGGTAGAGCACCCCGCCGCCGTCGGCGTGGGCGAGCACGCGGGTGCCCGCCGCGGCGCCGAGCGCGGAGAGCCGGCGCGTGACGTCACCGCTGCCGCGGACGACCACGAGCGGCACGAGGTCGGGCAGCCCGACGAGCGCGTCGGCGCCGGCGTGGCCGGGGGTCGGCACGAGCTGCACGGCGTCGGCGGGCACGCCGTGGCGCTCCAGGGCCGGGGCGAGGACGAGCTCGACCAGCGCCCGCGCGCTCCCGAGCGCGGCCGCACCGGTGCGCAGGACGGCGGCGCTGCGGGCCTTAAGCACCTGGGAGGCGACGTCGACGGTGACGTTGGGACGCGCCTCGAACACCGCCCCGATGACGCCGACGGGCACGCGCCGCTCGAACACCCGCTCGCCGGTGGGCAGCGTGCGGACCTCGCGCTGCAGCGGCGGCTCGGGGGTGTCGGCGAGGACGTCGAGCTGGGTGGCCATCTCCGCGATCCGCTCGGGGGTGAGGCGCAGGCGGTCGAGGAGGCCGGCGGCCATGCCGTTCTGCTCGGCCGCGGTGACGTCGGCGTGGTTGGCCTCGAGGAGGTCGCGCGAGCGCTCGCGCAGCAGCTCGGCGGCCGTGCGGAGGGCGGCGTCGACGGCGGCCCCGCCCGCGGCCCGCACGCCCGGGGCCGCGGCGGCGGCGCGGAGGGCGGCCTCGCGGACGGCGGTGTGCTCGGGGGTCCCGGTGGTCCCGGTGGGGGTGTCGACGCTGCTGCTCACGGCGTCCACAGTGCCAGAGCCCTCCGGCGCCGGTACCCCCGGTTCGCACGGCGGGTCAGGCCGGGACGGCGTGCACGACCACGTTGTCCTCGTAGTGCCCCGTAGCCCGGTCGAACTTCCCGCCGCACGTGATGAGGACCAGGCCGGGCGGGCCGTCGCCGGTGAACAGGTCGGCGGGCAGCTCGGCCTTGCGGTACTCCCGGCGCGCGGCGACGACGTAGCGCAGCTCCCGCCCGTCGGTCCCCCGCACGACCACCTCCTCCCCCGGCTCGACCTCGCGCAGCACGGCGAACGCACCGAGCCCGATCTCGGCGGTGTCGACGTGACCGGCGAGCACCGCGGCGCCCCGCCCGCCCACGAGCGGGCCGGGTGACCACCAGCCGACCGCCCGCGGGTCCGCGGGCAGCTCCATCGCACCGGTCGCCGCGGTGCCGACCGGCACGACCGGGGCCCGGACCGCGCGGCCCGGGATCTCGACGGCCACCGGGGTCGTGCCGGGGGTCGGGGGCGCACCGGGGGCCGGGGGCAGCGCGGACACCACGACCGGCGGCACCACCCCGACGTCCGCCGCGCCCGCCCCGGTCAGCAGCAGCGCGGAACCGGCGACGAGGCACGCCAGACCCGCGCCGGCGGCCAGCAGGGCCGGCCACCGGCGCACGGAGGGGCGGCGCACGGAGGGGCGGGGCGTCAGGAGTCCTGGCGGCGGCGCACCGCGCCACCGACCAGCGCGGCTCCGCCGACCAGCACGATCCCGCCGCCCAGCAGGCCGACGGCGAGCAGCGTGCCGTCGTCGGAGGCCTGGCCGCCGCTGCCGGCCTCGACCGCGGTCGGCGCGTCGGCCCCGGCCGCGGTGGCGGCGTCGGACAGGCCTGCGGAGAGGGCGTCGAGGCGGGCGAGAGCCTGCTCGGCGGCGGCCTTCGCCTCCGGCGACGCGTCGGGCGAGGCGAGCACGGCCTCCGCGGCAGCGCGGGCCTGCGCGATCGCGTCGCCGGCGGCGCGCAGCCAGGCCTGGTCGAACGGCTCCCCGCTGCGGGCGCCGAGGTCGGCCAGCTGCGCCTGCTGCTCGGGGGTGAGCGCGTCGGTGACGGCGACGCCCTGCTCCTGCGCGAGCGCGCGGAGCTGCTCGGTCAGCGACTCGGCGTCGGAGGACAGCTGCCCGCCGAGGCCGCGGACCTGGTCACCCGCGCCCTGGTCCTGGCCCAGCCCGCCGAGCGCGGCGAGGCCGGTGGCGGCGGTCAGGGCCCGGCCCAGCGCGTCGCCCTGCTCACCGACACCCTGCTCACCGACGCCGGTCGGCGCGGCGGCCGGGGCGGGCGCGGCCGGGGCCGGGGCGGCGGGCTCCGGCGACGAGCAGGCCGTGACGGTCGCGAGGGCGAGCGCGGCGAGCGCCGTCGTGCGGATCGTGGTGCGGGTCATCGTGCGGACCTCCGGGGAGCGGGGAACGGACGCCCGGAGGGTGGCGCGGGCGCCGGGCCGCCGCCGGACGGAGGGGACCGAACCGCCCGATGGGGTGAGACCCCGGCGACGCCGTATCGCGTTGACCTCCACCCGGGTCCAGGGAGCACCATCGGCGCATGACCGCCCCCACCCCCGTCCGCGCCGAGCTCTTCGGGCCCGACCGCCGCTCGACCACCGTCGGGCTGGTCCTGCTGATCAGCCTGGTCGCGTTCGAGGCGATGGGGGTCGGGACGGCGATGCCCGCACTGGTCGCCGACCTGGGGGCCGTGTCGATGTACGCGTGGCCGTTCGTGGCGTTCATGGCGGCGTCGGTCTTCGGCACGGTGCTGGGCGGGCGGTGGTGCGACCGGGCCGGGCCGCGCGTGCCGCTCGTCGTCGCGCCGGTGCTGTTCGGGCTGGGCCTGCTCGTCGCGGGCACCGCGGCCACGATGCCGCAGCTGCTGGTGGGACGGCTGTTCCAGGGGCTCGGGGCGGGCGCGCTGGGCGTCGGCGTCTACGTCCTGATCGCGCTGGTCTACCCCGGGCGCGCGCGGCCCGCGGTGTTCGGGCTGATCAGCTCGGCGTGGGTGCTGCCGTCGCTGATCGGGCCGCCGGTGTCGGGCGTCGTCACCGAGGCGGTGTCGTGGCACTGGGTGTTCCTGGGGCTGGTGCCGTTCGTGGTGCTCGCGGTGGCGCTGGTCGTCCCGGCCGTGCGACGGCTGGGGCCGCCCGATCCCGAGCGCGCCGCCGCGCAGGCGCGTCCCGGGCTCGTGCCCGCGGCGGCGGCCGCGGCGGTGGGCGTGTCCGGGCTGAGCTGGGCCGCGCAGCAGGAGGGCGCCGCGGGGGCCGCGGTCACCGCGGGGGCGCTCCTGCTGCTGGTGCCGGCGGTGCCGCGGCTGCTGCCGCGGGGGGTGTTCCGCTCCGGGCGCGGCGTGCCGACCGTCGTCGTCGCCCGCGGGCTGCTCGCCGGCGTGTTCTTCACCGTCAACTCCTACCTGCCGCTCATGCTCAACGGCACCCACGGCTGGACGCTCGCCGCCGCCGGGCTGCCGCTGATCGTCGGGTCGCTGGGCTGGTCGAGCGCGGCGGCGTGGCAGGGGCGCCGCCCCGACCTCCCGCGCGCCCGCCTGCTGCGGATCGGCTTCTGCGCGCTCGGCACCGGCACCGCGGGGATGCTGCTCGTCGCCCCGGCGTGGGGGCTGCCGTGGCTGGCGCTGCCGTTCTGGGCGCTCGCGGGCGTCGGGATGGGGCTCGGGTTCTCGTCGGTGTCGTTCCTGCTGCTGCAGAAGTCGGAGCCCGAGGCGGTCGGCTTCCACAGCTCGGCCGCGCAGATCGCCGACCAGCTCACGACCGCGCTGATGATCGGGCTCGGCGGCGCACTGCTGGCCCTGCTCGTCGCGCCCGCCGTCGCCCTGCCGGTGCTGGTGGCGGTGCTCGTCGGGCTGGCCGCGCTCGGTGCGGTGCTCGCCGGGCGGGCGGCCTAGCGGCGCTTGCGGCCCTTCGGGTTCGAGGGCGGCGGCACGACCGGGCCGATGTCGCCGTCAGGGGCGGTGTCGAGGTCGACGATCACCGGCGCGTGGTCGCTGGGGCCGGTGCCCTTGCGCGCCAGGCGGTCCACCCACGCGGCGGCGACGCGGCCGGCCGGGTCGCCGCCGGCGAGCACGAGGTCGATGCGCATGCCCTGGTCCTGGTGGAAGCGGCCGGCGCGGTAGTCCCAGTAGCTGAAGAACCGCTCGGTGGGCCAGCGGTCGCGGACGACGTCGTGCAGGCCGAGGTCGCGCAGCGTCGTCAGGGCGCCGCGCTCGGCCGGCGTCACGTGGGTGGAGTCGACGAACAGCGCCGGGTCCCAGACGTCGTCGTCGGTCGGGGCGATGTTGACGTCGCCGGCGATGACGGTGGTCGCGGGGTCGTCGACGGAGGCGGCCAGCGCGGCGAGCCACTCCAACTTGTACGAATAGTGGGGGTCGTCGGGCGTGCGGCCGTTGGGGACGTAGACCGACGTGACGCGCAGCCCGCCGCAGGTGGCGGTGACGGCACGGGCCTCGACGGCGTCCTGGAACGACGGCACCGCAGGCAGGGCGCGACGGACGTCCTCGAGGCCGACGCGTGAGAGCAGCGCGACGCCGTTCCACCGGCCCTCCCCCACGTGCGCGACCTCGTAACCGCGTTCCTTCAGCGGCGCGTCGAAGTGCTCGCCGAACGCGTCGTCGGACAGCTTCGTCTCCTGCAGGCACACGACGTCGGGCGCGCGCTCGTCGAGCCAGGGCAGGAGCCGGGGCAGGCGGGACAGGGCGGAGTTCACGTTCCACGTAGCCAGGCGCACGGTCCGCACGCTACCGTCGGAGGAGTTTGTTCAACGACCGAACAAAGGAGTCGAGACATGGTGCAGCCCACCCGCGAGGACCGCTTCAGCTTCGGGCTGTGGACCGTCGGCTGGCCGGCCCGCGACCCCTTCGGCGACGCCACGCGCCCCGCGCTCGACCCCGTCGAGTCCGTGCACCGGCTGTCGGACCTCGGCGCGTACGGCGTCACGTTCCACGACGACGACCTCATCCCCTTCGGGTCGTCCGACGCCGAGCGCGACCGGATCGTCAGCCGGTTCCGCGGCGCGCTCGACGAGACCGGCCTCG
Organism: Pseudonocardia oceani; assembly: GCF_019263585.2. Classification (GTDB taxonomy): domain Bacteria; phylum Actinomycetota; class Actinomycetes; order Mycobacteriales; family Pseudonocardiaceae; genus Pseudonocardia; species Pseudonocardia oceani. Next base: position 3,916,810 of record NZ_JADQDF010000001.1, on the reverse strand, counting down.
TGGTCCCGATGATGACCACCAACCTCTTCACGCACCCCGTCTTCAAGGACGGCGCGTTCACCAGCAACGACCGCTCGGTGCGCCGGTTCGCGCTGCGCAAGGTGCTGCGCAACCTCGACCTCGCCGCCGAGCTCGGCGCGTCGACCTACGTCTTCTGGGGCGGGCGCGAGGGCGCCGAGGTCGACCAGGCCAAGGACATCCGCGCCGCGCTCGACCGCTACCGCGAGGGCGTCGACATGCTCGCCGCCTACGTCAAGGAGCAGGGCTACGGCATCCGCTTCGCGATCGAGCCCAAGCCCAACGAGCCCCGCGGCGACATCCTGCTGCCCACACTCGGGCACGCGCTCGCGTTCATCGCCGAGCTCGAGCACGGCGACATCGTCGGCATCAACCCCGAGGTCGGCCACGAGCAGATGGCGGGGCTGAACTACACCTCCGGCATCGCGCAGGCGCTGTGGGCCGGGAAGCTGTTCCACCTCGACCTCAACGGCCAGCGCGGCATCAAGTACGACCAGGACCTGGTGTTCGGCCACGGCGACCTGATCAACGCGTTCTCGCTCGTCGACCTCATCGAGAACGGCGCGCCCGGCGGCGGCCCGGCCTACGACGGCCCGCGGCACTTCGACTACAAGCCGCTGCGCACCGAGGACGTCGACGGCGTGTGGGCGTCGGCGGCCGCGAACATGAGCACCTACCTGCTGCTCAAGGAGCGCGCAGCGGCGTTCCGGGCCGACCCCGAGGTGGCCGAGGCGCTGGCCGTGTCAGGCGTCGCGGAGCTCGGGAAGCCGACGCTGAACCCGGGCGAGACGGTGGCCGACCTGCGCGCCGACGACGCCGACTTCGACGCCGACAAGGCCGCCGAGCGGGGCTACGGCTTCGTGCGGCTCGCGCAGCTGGCGCTGGAGCACCTCCTGGGTGCCCGATGACCCGTGAGCGGCGATCGTGCCCAGGGGCACGATCGCCACTCACGAGGGGGTGCTCGTGAGCCGTCTCGTCGCCGGCGTCGACTCCTCCACCCAGTCCTGCACCGTCGTCGTCCGGGACGCCGACACCGGGGCGCTGGTCCGCGAGGGCCGCGCGCCGCACCCGGCCGGCACGGAGGTCGACCCCGAGGCCTGGTGGTCGGCGCTGCAGGAGGCCCTGGCGAAGGCGGGCGGGCTCGACGACGTCGACGCGCTCGCCGTCGCGGGGCAGCAGCACGGGATGGTGTGCCTGTCGGGGTCGGGCGAGGTCGTGCGCCCGGCGCTGCTGTGGAACGACACGCGCTCGGCCGGCGCGGCGAGCGACCTCGTCGACGAGCTCGGCGCGCAGGCCTGGGCCGACGCGACGGGCAGCCTGCCCGTCGCCTCGATCACGGTCACCAAGCTGCGCTGGCTCGCCACGCACGAGCCGGAGCACGCCGCCGCCACCGCCGCGGTGTGCCTGCCGCACGACTGGCTGACCTGGCGGCTGCGCGGCACGGGCGTCCTCGACGACCTGGTCACCGACCGCTCCGACGCCTCGGGCACCGGCTACTGGTCCGACGACGGCTACCGCCCCGACCTGCTCGAACGCGCCCTGGGGCGCTCCGACGTCGTCCTGCCGCGCGTGCTCGGGCCCGCCGAGGGCGTCGCCGGGCCGGGCCTGCTGCTCGGGCCGGGCACGGGCGACAACGCCGGTGCCGCGCTCGGGCTGGGCGCGGGCCCCGGCGACGTCGTCGTGTCCCTGGGGACCTCCGGGGTGGTCTCGGCCGTCAGCGGTGTCCGCGCCGCCGACCCGACCGGGATCATCGCGGGCTTCGCCTCGGCGACGGGCGAGCACCTGCCGCTGGTGTGCACGCTCAACGCCGCGCGGGTGCTCGACGCGGCGTGCGCGCTGCTCGGAGTCGACCACGCCGAGCTGTCGCGGCTCGCGCTGGAGGCCCCGGCCGGGGCGGGCGGGCTGGTGCTCGTGCCCTACCTGGAGGGCGAGCGCACGCCCAACAAGCCGGACTCGACGGGGGCGCTGCACGGGCTCACGCTCGGCACCTCGAACCCCGCGCACCTCGCGCGGGCGGCGGTGGAGGGCCTGCTCTGCGGGCTCGCCGACGCGCTCGACGCGCTGGTGGCGGCCGGGGTCGAGGTGCGGCGGGTGTTCCTCGTCGGCGGCGGCGCCCGGTCCGACGCGGTGGCTCGGATCGCCCCCGCGGTGTTCGGGCGGCCGGTGCTGCGTCCGACGCCGGGCGAGTACGTCGCCGACGGCGCGGCCCGCCAGGCCGCGTGGGTGCTCTCGGGCGCCGACGCGCCGCCGGGGTGGGCGGCGGCCGACACGGAGTCGTTCGAGGCTCCGCCGACGCCGACGCCGACGCCGCAGGTGCGGGAGCGGTACGCGGAGGCGCGCGAGCTGACGGTCCCGCGAGTCGGGGTCTGAGTGCACGCGAGTCGGGGTCTCGTCGTGCGCGGGTCGGGGTCGCGGGCCGCCGGGAGCGACGTCCGGCGGCACAACCTCGCACTCGTGCTCGGTGAGGTCGTCGACGCCGGGCCGGTGTCCCGGGCCGCGATCGCCGGGCGCACCGGCCTCACCCGCGCGACGGTCTCCTCGCTCGTCGAGGAGCTCCTCGACGCGGGCCTGCTCGCCGAGCTCGCCGCCGAGCGCGGCGGGCCCGGCCGGCCGGCGAACCCCTTGCAGCTCAACCGGTCCGGCCCCGCGGGGCTCGGCCTGGAGATCGAGGTCGACCACGTCGCGGCGTGCGTCGTCGACCTCACCGGGGAGGTCCGCGCCGTCCGCCGGACCGCCTCCGACCACCGCGACGACGACCCGCGCCGCGCGCTGGCCCGCGCCGCCGAGCTGGGGCTGTCGGTGGCCGCGGAGTCGGGCCTGACCGTCGCCGGCGCGGCGGTCGCGGTGCCCGGCGTCGTGGGTGCCGACGGGGTCGTGGTGCGCGCGCCGAACCTGCCGCGCTGGTCGGGCGCGCACCTGGGCCCGGAGCTCTCGCCGCTGCTCGGCGGGCTGCCGGTGACCACCGCGAACGAGGCGGACCTGGCCGCGCTCGCCGAGCTGTGGTTCGCCGACGGCCCGCCCGACGCCGTGTACGTCTCCGGCGGCATCGGCGTCGGCGCCGGGATCGTGCTGGGCGGGCAGCTGTTCCGCGGGGCCGGCGGGCGCGCGGGCGAGCTGGGGCACGTCGTCGTCGACCCCGACGGGCCGCCGTGCCGCTGCGGCGGCCGCGGCTGCCTGGAGCAGGTCGCGGGGCAGGAGGCGCTGCTGCGCGCCGCCGGGGCCGAGGACCTCGACGCCCTCCCGCCGCACGTCCTCGGCGGTGCGGCCCGCGCGCTCGGCGTCGCGCTGGCGGGGGCGGTGAACCTGCTCGACGTGCCGGTCGTCGTCCTCGGCGGGATCTACGCGCGGTTCGGCCCGGCGTTCAGCGACGACGTGCACGCCCGGCTCGTCGAGCGCGTCGTGCACCGCTCCGACGTGGCGGTCCGCCCGTCCGCCCTCGGTGCGGGCGGGGCGCTGCGGGCGGCCGCCGCGTCGGTGGTGCGGGAGCGGCTGCGTTCCCCCTGATCCCGTCCGCGTCCGTTCAGGACGCCCGGGGCAGGATCCGCACGCCGTCGGCCGTGAGCGTCACCCCGTCGGTGATCGTCCCGGTGAGCACCACGACGTCGCCGACGGCGGGCTGCTGACCGAGCCCGGCGAGGTCGACGGTCACGGTGCGCCCGTCCACGGCCACCACGGTCGCGCTGGTCCCCGCGAGCGCGGTGACCGTGCCGGTGACGCGCGCCTGCGGTGCCGTGACCGACACTGCGGTGGCGGCGTCGCCGGTGCCGTCGACGCGGACGACCACGCGCTCGCCCGGGGCCAGGTCGCCGAGCGCGGCGTTGCCCGAGCCGCGGACGCGGGTGTCGTCGGTGGTGCGCAGGGAACGCTGCGCGCCCCCGTCGGGCGTGAGGACCAGCGTGCCCTCCGACGTCGAGACGACGGTGCCGACGAGCACGGGGGCGTCGGCGAACTCCTCGCCGCGCGGGCCGCGGTCGCCGCGGCCGGGGCCGGCTCCACCGGGGCCGCCGGGGCCGCCGGGGCCCAGCTCGTCGTACTCGCCGGTCAGGCCGATCCCGGGGACGCCGCGCCGGTCGTCGCCGCGACCCGGGCCTCCACCGGGGAGGAGCAGCGCGGCCACGACGCCGGCGACGACCAGCGCCGCCAGGACGACGGCGCCGATCACCAGCACGCGCCCTCGGGGTCGGCGCCAGCGGCGGGTGGTCGTGGTGGGTCCGGTCATCGTGCATCTCCTCGTGTCGGGGTCCCCGAGGCTGCCGCGCGAACCTGACCGGACCCTGAAGGTCCGGGCTCCTTCAGCCGATCTTCAGCCGCGGGCGGGCAGGATGGCGGCGTGGGAGCGCGCGTGCTGGTCGTCGAGGACGCCGAGGCGATCCGGACGGCCGTGCTCGCCGGTCTGACGGGCGCCGGCTTCGACGCGGCCGGGCGCGCCGACGGCTCCGGCCTGGAGCACGACCTGGAGGCCTTCCGCCCCGACCTGGTCGTCCTCGACGTCATGCTCCCGGGCCGCGACGGCTTCGCGCTGCTGGAGGTCGTGCGCCGCCACAGCGACGCCGGGGTGGTCGTGCTGACCGCGCGCGACGGCGTCGACGACCGCCTGCGCGGGCTGCACGGCGGCGCCGACGACTACGTCGTGAAGCCGTTCGCGCTCGCCGAGCTCGTCGCGCGGGTGACGGCGGTGCTGCGGCGGATGGGGCGCACCCCGTCGACGGTCGAGGTCGGCGACCTCCTCGTCGACGCGGCCGCGGGCGCCGTCTCCCGCGCCGGTGTGCCGATCGAGCTGACGGCCACCGAGCTGCGGCTGCTCGACTACCTCGCCACGCAGCGCGGGCGCGTCGTCGGCAAGGGGCAGATCCTCACGCGCGTCTGGGGCTACACGGAGTACGACCCGAACCTCGTCGAGGTCCACGTGTCCGCGCTGCGCCGCAAGCTCGGCGAGCCGCGGCTGCTGCACACCGTGCGCGGGCTCGGGTACGTGCTGCGGGCCGAGGCGTGAACCGGCACTCGTTGCGGGCCCGCGTCACCGCGCTGAGCCTGCTGGTGCTGGCGCTCGTGCTGCTCGTCGTCGGCGTGCTCACCGACGTCGTGTTCACCGCGCAGAGCCGGGCCGACCTGCGCAGCCAGCTCACCGTCCGCGCCGCGCTCGCCGCCGAGCTGGTGGGGCGGGGCGTCGCCACCGCGGAGATCGCGCGGCAGGTGGAGACGCCGGGGATCCGGGCGGTGCTCGTGGCCGCCGACGGGGAGGTGTACGGCGACCGGCGGGGCCGGGGCCGCGGCGGCGACGACGTCCTGCGCCAGCCCCTCGCCGACGGGTCGCAGCTCACGCTGGTGGCCGTCGACGACGGCGTCACCTCCGCCCAGCAGCGCCTGCGCCGCACGCTGTTCCTGCTGAGCGTCGGCGGGCTCGCCGTCGCCGGGGTCGTGATGCTGCTGACGACCCGCGTCGCGCTCGCCCCGCTCGACGGCATGACCGCGCTGGCCCGCTCCATCACCCGCGGCGACCGCGGGCGCCGGCTCGCTCCCGCCCGCACCGACACCGAGCTCGGGCGCACCGCCGCCGCGTTCGACGCCATGCTCGACGAGCTGGAGGGGGCCGAGCGCCAGGCCCGGGAGTCGGAGGCGCGGACACGGCGGTTCGTCGCCGACGCCGCGCACGAGCTGCGGACGCCGCTGGCCGGGGTCCAGGCGGTGGCCGAGGCGGCCGCCGCGCCCGGGCTCGGCGCCGAGGAGCGCGACCGGCTGCACCTGCTGCTGCTGCGGGAGTCCCAGCGCGCGGGCCGCCTCGTCGACGACCTGCTCGTCCTCGCCCGCCTCGACGCCGGCCTGGAGCTGCGCCGGGAGCCGGTCGAGCTGCTGGCGCTGGCCGGGACCGAGGCCGAGCGCGTGCGGATGCGGGCGCCGGGCCGGGAGATCACGGTGTCGGGCGAGGCCGTGACGGTCGCGGGCGACCCGGTCAGACTCGCCCAGGTGCTGGCCAACCTGTTGGACAACGCCCACCGCTACGCCCCGGTGGATACGGCCGTCGCCGTGCGGGTGGGGCCCGGGGCGCGGGTCGAGGTGGCCGACGCGGGCCCCGGCGTGCCGCCCGCCGAGCGCGAGCGGATCTTCGACCGGCTGGTGCGCCTGGACGAGGCCCGCACCGCCCACGACGGGGGCGCGGGGCTGGGCCTGGCGATCGCCCGGGGCATCGCCCGGGCGCACGGGGGCGAGCTGCGGCTCGCCGAGCAGGTGGGCGCGGGCGCGGTGTTCGTGCTGACGCTCCCGGCCTGACCCCGCCCCCCCCGCTCCGCTTTGCTCCGGCGAGTTTGCCGACCTCCCGCGCGAGTTTGCCGACCTCCCGCGCGAGTTTGCCGACCTCCCGGGCGACGGCCGCAAACTCGCCGGGCGAAAGCGGCGAACTCGCCGGGCGAAGCGGCGAACTCGCCGGGCGAAGCGGCAAACTCGCCGGGCGGCGGCGGCGAACTCGCGGGGGGTCAGTCCTCGTCGGGCGGGCTGGCCTTGCGGACGTAGAGCAGCCGGTCGCCGCGCTCCAGCGAGTCGACCTTCGGGGAGTCGACGCGGAACAGTCCCTCGCCGCGGACCACGGCCAGCACGATGTCGCTGAGGTGGCGCGGCGAGCCGCCGAGCTCGGAGTCCTCGACCTCGCGCTCGCTGATCGCGAAGCCCGCGTCGGGCGTCAGGAGATCCTCGACGACCTCGACGACGTTCGGGCTCGTCGTCGCCGCACCGAGCAGACGCCCCGCCGTCTCCGCCGACACGATCACGGAGTTGGCGCCGGACTGGCGCAGCAGGTGCACGTTCTCCGACTCCCGCACCGCCGCGACGATCCGCAGCTTCGGGGCCAGCTCGCGCGCCGTCAGCGTCACCAGGACCGCGGTGTCGTCCCGGTTGGTGGCGACGATGAGCGCCGAGGCCTGCGCCACGCCCGCGATGCGCAGCACGCTCGAGCGCGTCGCGTTGCCGGTGATGGTGACCAGCCCGAGCGCGGACGCCGCGTCGAGCTGCGCCCGGTCGGTGTCGACGACGACGATGTCGTCGGGGCTCTTGTCGTCGCCGAGGAGGGTCTCCACGGCGGCGCGCCCCTTCGTGCCGTAGCCGACGACGATGGTGTGGTCGCGCAACCTGGACCTCCAGCGCTCGATCCGGAAGGACTGGCGGGACCGTTCGGTGAGCAGCTCCACCGTGGTCCCGACGAACGTGATGAGGAAGATCAACCGCAGGGGCGTGACGGCGACCGTCGTCCACAACCGGGCCGTGTCGGTCACCGGCACGATGTCGCCGTAGCCGGTCGTGGAGACCGACACCGTGGAGTAGTAGAACGCATCGAGCAGGCTGATCGGACTGCCCTCGGCGTTGTTGTCGACGTAGCCGTCGCGCCCGAAGTACACGATCAGCGCGGTGGCCGCGAGCGCGCCGAACGCGATCGCGAGCCGGCGCAGCAGCGACATGAGCGGCGTGACCGTCGAGTCGGGCATACGCACCGGCCCGACCAGCGCCGGGTCGGCGATCGGTCGGCCTCGCCGGTCGCTCCTCACGCGCGGAGGGTAGCCCGGCTGGGCCGTGCGACGATCACCGGCGTGACCTCCCGCGCCGCCCTCGCCCTCGCCGGGCTCCTCGCCGCCGGCGGCGTGGCGCACTTCGCGGTGCCCGAGTTCTTCGACGCGATCGTCCCGGCCCCGCCGCTGCCCGGGACGCCGCGGTTCTGGACGCACGCCTCCGGGGTCGCGGAGCTGGGCGTCGCCGCGGCGGTGGCCGTCCCGCGCACCCGCCGCCTGGGCGCGCTCGCCGCCGTGGCGCTGTTCGTGGCGGTGTTCCCGGCGAACGTGAAGATGGCGCTGGACCGGTCGGACCGCTCCGCCGCCGACCAGGCGATCGCGTGGGGCCGGTTGCCGCTGCAGGTGCCGCTGGTGCTGTGGGCGCTCAAGGTGCGCCGCGACGCGCGGTAGGTCCCGCGCGCGTTACCGGCTGCCGCGCGCGATCCCGGTTCCCGCGCGTCCCCGGCGCCCCGCGGGAGCCCGTTCAGCGCGCGGGAAGCACGAGGGCGGAACCGTCGCCGCCCGCCGGACCCGCCGCTGCAGGCACCGACTGCAGCAGTGCCCGCAGGCCTGCGGCGTCGAGGAGGTCGGCGGGACGGAGCGTGACGTCGGCGCGGACGTAGTGGAACGCCGCCCGCACCTGCTCGGGCTCGCACCCGGCCAGCGCCGCCCACGCCAGCCGGTAGGCCGCGAGCTGCACCGACAGCGCCGGGAGCCGAGCGTCCTCGGGGAGCGCGCCGGTCTTCCAGTCGACGACGGTCCAGCCGCCGTCCGGGTCGGGGAACACCGCGTCCATCCGCCCGCGCACCCCGACCCCGGCGACGATCGTCTCGAACGGCACCTCCACCTCGACCGGCCGGCGCTCGGCCCACTCGCTGCGCAGGTAGGCCTCCTGCAGCTCGGCGAGCGCGTCGTCGTCGGCGGCGCCCTCGTCGGCCGCGCCGGGCAGCTCGTCGAGGTCGAGCAGCTGGGCGGCACCGAAGCGCTGCTCCAGCCAGGCGTGGAAGGCGGTGCCGCGGCGGGTGTGCGGGTGGGGCGGGAGCGGCAGCGGGCGGCGCAGCCGGGCGGCGAGCACGGCCGGGTCGGCGGCGAGCTCGACGAGCTGGCTGACGGTGAGCTGCGCGGGCAGCGCGACCGTCGGACGGGCGCGGGCGGCGGCGCGCTCGGCCAGCAGGATCTCGACGTCGGCGGCCCAGCCCTCGGGGTCCTCCTCGACGAGTCCCTCCTCGTCCCGGTCGTCGGGTTCCTCGGGTCCGGGGTCGTCGGGGGCCGGACCCGTGACGAGCTCCGGGGCGGCGGAGGGCACGTCGAGCAGCTCCAGCTGGGAGCCCGGGTCGGCGGCGTCGGCGCGGGCGGCGCGCACCGCGTCGAGCCCGGCCAGCGCGGCCCGGACCCGCTCGGCGCCGGCGTGGACGTCGGCCGACCGGGCGCCCAGGGGGTCGAGCGGCCACGGCACCCCGGGACCGTCGACGACGGCGGGGTTGTGCGCGCCGTCCTCCGGCGGGTCGGCCCACTGCTCGACGGCCTCCGGCACCGCCTGCGCGATCTGCACCAGGAACTCCGAGGGCTCCTTGGGCTTCTCCCCCGCCGCGGGCCAGCGGTGCCCGGACACGAGCAGCACCCGCTCGCTGCGGGTGAGCGCGACGTAGAACAGCCGCCGCTCCTCGGTGAGCCGCCGCTCGTCGAGGGCCTCGGAGTGGGCCTTGACCGCGTTCTCCAGCTGCTTGCGGTCGCCGCCCGCGGGGAGGTCGAGTGCGGGCAGGTCGATCGCGTCGCCGCGCAGCGCGACCGGCAGCTCCGACGGGTCGGTCAGCCACGTCCCGCCGATCTTGCGGCCCGGGAAGACCTGCGTGACGAGGTGTGGCACGGCCACGACCTGCCACTCCAGGCCCTTCGCGGCGTGCACCGTGAGCACCTGGACCCGGTCGTCGGCGACCTCGACGTCGCCCGGCGTCAGCCCGTCCTCGGCCTGCTCGGCGGTGTCGAGGTAGTCGAGCAGCGCGGGCAGGGTGGCGACCTCCGCGCCGGAGGCGAACTCGGCGACGACGTCGGCGAACGCGTCGAGGTGCGTGCGGCCGACCGGGCCGGGACGGGCGGCCGACTCGGCGTCGAGGAGCAGGAGCCGCTCGGCGTCGGCGACGAGGTCGGTGAGCGGCGCCGACGCCCGTGCGCGCAGCCAGCTCAGCTCCCGGCCCAGGCGCACGATCCGCTGGTGGCCCGCCGCGGTGTAGCGGGAGGGCTCGCCCGGGTCGTCGAGCGCGTCGACCAGGCCCGCCTGCTCCGCCTGCTCCGCGGGCAGCGCGCCCATCGCGAGCTCGGCAGCGGTGAGGGGGCCGCGACGGCTGGGCAGCGCGGGCACGAGCTCGCGTGCGCGGGCCCACAGCGCGGCGAGGTCGGCGACGCCCAGGCGCCAGCGGGCCCCGGTGAGCAGGCGGACGGCCGACGGCCCGGCGAGCGGGTCGGACACCAGCTTCAGCGCGCTGACCAGGTCGCGCACCTCGGGGGTGTCGAGCAGCCCGCCGAGCCCGACGACCTCCACCGGCAGCCCGCGGGCGCGCAGGGCGTCGGCGACGGCGTCCATGTCGGCGCGGCGGCGCACGAGCACCGCGGAGCTGGGCGTGCGGCCGTCGGTCCACTGCTCGGCGACGGCGTCGGCCAGCCACCCCACCTCCGTGGCGACGTCGGGCAGCAGCGCCACCCGGACGTCGCCCCGCACCTCGCTCGACCCGGCGCGCAGCTCGCCGACCCCGACCGCGCCCGGCGCGGTGCGCAGCGGCTCGGACACGGCGTTGGCCAGCGCGAGCACCTCGGCCGGGTTGCGGAAGCTCGTGAGCAGGCCGAACTCGTCGGCGGGCTCGTCGGGCCCGGCCGGGAAGTCCGACCGGAAGCGCACGAGGTTGCCCGCGCTCGCGCCGCGCCAGCCGTAGATCGACTGGCAGGGGTCGCCGACGGCCGTGACCGACGGCCCGCCGGGACGCACCGGCTCGCCCGGCACGGTGCCGAACAGCGCGCGCAGCAGCACGCGCTGGGCGTGGCCGGTGTCCTGGTACTCGTCGAGCAGCACCGCGCGGTAGGTGGCGCGCTCGGTCTCGCCGACCTCGGGATGGCTCTCGGCGACGCGGGCGGCGATGGCGAGCTGGTCGGAGAAGTCGACGGCCCGCTCCGCGCGCTTGCGCGCCGCGAACGCCTCCACCAGCGGCAGCAGCTCGGTGCGCATGCGCTGGGCGTCGATCCACCGCTTGTAGGTCTGCGACGGCTCGGCCCGCTGCCCCTTGCCCCGCGGCGCCTCCGACAGCGCCGTGGCCAGGCGCTCGGCGTGCACGCGCACCGCGTCGGTGCCGACGAGGTGCTCGCCCAGCTCGCCGGCGAGGGAGAGGAGGTAGCCGGTGACGGTGGCGGGCACGCGGTCGATGTCGAGGTCGTGCGCCCAGGTGCTGACCACCCGGTGCGCGAGCTGCCACGCCGCCGTCTCGCTGAGCAGCCGCGCCGCTGGCTCGGCGGGCAGGCGCAGGGCGTGCTCGGCGACCAGTCGTCCGGCGTAGGCATGGTAGGTGGACACGGTCGGCTCGCCGGCCAGGACGGCCGCCCGGCGCTGCCCGCTCGGGTCGAGCTCGTCGAGCAGCCGGGAGCCGGCGAGGCGCCGCAGCCGCGACCGCACGCGCGTGCCGAGCTGCTGCGCCGCCTTGCGCGTGAACGTCAGGCCGAGCACCTGCTCGGGCAGCACCTCACCGGTGGCGACGAGCCAGACGACGCGCGCGGCCATCGTCTCGGTCTTGCCCGCGCCTGCACCCGCGACGACGAGCGCGGGGCGCGGCGGCGCCGAGATGACGGCGGCCTGCTCCTCGGTGGGCGGGTCGACGCCGAGGGCCGTCGCCAGGGCGCGGGGCGTGAGCAGCACGGCTACGCCTCCGTGACGGGGCGGCCGGACCCGTGGGCGGGGCAGCTGGTGCGGACCGGGCAGCGGTCGCAGTCGGGCCCCACCCTCGCGACGAACACCGAGCCCGACGACTGCTCCCCCGCGTCGCGCACGACGGCGCGCCAGTGCTGCACGTCGTCGGCGTCGAGCGGGGGCTGCACGGGCTCCTTCGCCTCGCCGCTCGCCTTGCGGTCGGCGACGTAGACCAGCCGGGCACCGCCCGGGCCCGCGGCGGCGTCGACGAAGTCGCCGAACGCGCCCAACGCGGCGGCGAGCTGGTAGACCGCGAGCTGCGGGTGCTCGGCGGCGGCCCGCGCGCTCACCGCCGTCTTGCCGGTCTTCACGTCGATCACGACCGGGCGGCCCTGCGCGTCGGCCTCCAGCCGGTCGACCCGGCCCTTGAGCCGCAGCCACGGACCGGCGGAGCCGACCTCCACCTCGTCGGGCGGCAGGTCGAGCTGCACCGCCTGCTCGACGGCGACCAGCCGCAGCCCCTCGGCGCGGCTGGCCCGCACCCACTCGTCGAACGCGGCCAGCATGCCGCGCACGCGCGTGAGCTCGCGGCGGCCGAACCAGGGCGCACCGGCGTCGAGCCGCGACCACGCCGACTGCAGCGCACCCTCCAGCTCGCCGGGCTCCGCGCCCGCCGCCGCGGCCTGGACCAGCGCGTGCACCAGCGACCCGGTGATCGCCGCGAGCGCGCCGCCGTCGCCGCCACCGTGGCGCTCCAGCGCCCAGCGCAGCGGGCAGCGCAGGATCTTCTCGACGTCGGACGGCGACACCGGCACGACCTCGCCCGGCTCGCGCAGCGGCGCCTGCGACGACAGCGGGGCCAGCCCGTACCACTGGTCGGGGTGCGCGCCGGGCACGCCGGCCTCGGCCAGGCGGGCCAGTGCGGCGGCGGCGCGCTGGTGGCGGGCGGGATCGGCGTCGGGATCGCACACGGCGCGGCGCAGCTCCCCGACCAGCTCGGCGAGGACCAGCGCGCGGCCCGGCCGGTGCACCGGGCGCTCGGCCTTCTCGGCGGGCAGCGGGTCGAGCTCGTCGAGGAAGCGGGAGGGCTGCTCGTCGTCGCCCTTGCCCGGGCCGGTGGACACCGCGCTGACCAACAGCGTGTGCCGGGCGCGCGTGCACGCGGAGTAGAACAGCCGCCGCTCCTCGGCCAGCAGCGGCGCCATGCGCGACACCGTCTCCTGCGGCGCGGCGACCCCGGCGACGAGGTCGACCAGCCGCTCGTTGCCCAGCAGGCTGCCGCGCAGCCGCAGGTCGGGCCAGGCCCCCTCCTGCACCCCGGGCACCGCGACGACGTCCCACTCGCGCCCGCGGGCGGCGTGCGCGGTGAGCAGGACGACGGCGTCGCCGCGGGGCGCGCGGGCGGCGAGCGTGTCGGTGGGCAGGTGCTGCTCGGTGAGGTACTCGGTGAACCCGACGACCCCCGCTCCCGGCAGTCGGTCGGCGTGGCGGGCGGCGGCGTCGAACAGGGCGAGGACGGCGTCGAGGTCGCGGTCGGCGGCGGCACCGGCGGGGCCGCCGCGGGCGCTCGCCTCGCTCCAGCGCTGCCCGAGGCCGCAGCGCTGCCACACCCGCCACAGCACCTCCTCGGCGCTCTCGCCGTCGCGGACGGCGTCGCCGGCCAGCGCGAGCAGCGCGCCGACGCGGCGCAGCGGAGCGGTCTCGTTGGCGGGCAGGGCCGCGAGCGGGTCGGGGCGGCCGCGGGCGGCGGCGCGCAGGGCGTCGACGAGCAGGGGGTCGCTCCCCCGCTGGTCGGGCCCCTGCTGGTCGCGCCCCTCCGGGTCCTGCAGCGGGTCGGCGTCGGGGCCGCCGGCGTGCAGGCGCAGCAGGCCGCGGCGCAGGCGGCGCATCCGCATCGGGTCGGCCGAGCCCAGCGGCGAGGTGAGCAGCGCGGTGGCCGCGTCGGCGTCGAGCTCCGCGGGGCGCGCGGCGAAGCGCAGCACCATGAGCAGCGGGACGACCGCGGGCTGGCGGGCGATCGGCAGCTCGTCGGGCGGGGCGGCGATCGGGACGCCCGCGGCGAGCAGGGCGCGGCGCAACGTGGGGAGGGAGCGGCGGGTGGACCGGGCGAGCACGGCCATGCGCGACCACGGCACGCCGTCGGTGAGGTGGGCGCGACGCAGCCGGTCGGCGACCCAGCCGGCCTCCTGCGCGGCGGAGGCGAAGATGCGGACGTCGACGGTGCCGGCGTCGGGGTCCTCCCCCTCCCGCCCGATGCGCTTGCGTCCCGCCCCGGCGCCGGGCAGGCGCGCCGCGAGCCGCGCGCCGGCCGCGCGCACGACGGGGGCGCTGCGGTGGTCGGTGCCGAGCACGACGGTCTCGGCGTCGATCGCGTTCACGCCGTCGGGGTCGGCGCCGCGGAAGGCGAGCACCGCCTGGTCGGGGTCGCCGGCCAGCAGCACGGTGCGCGCGGTGGAGCCCAGCGCGCGCACGAGCTCCATCTGCTGGGGGTCGAGGTCCTGGGCGTCGTCGACGAGCAGGTGCTGCACCCGGTGGCGCTCGGCCGCGAGCAGGTCGGGGTCGGACGCCAGCGCATCGAGCGCCGCCGAGACCAGCTCCGCGGCGTCGAGGGCGGGTGCGGTGGCCTGCGGGGCGCCACGACCTGCGGCCCCGCGCAGCAGCGTGACCTGCTCGTAGGTGCGGAAGAACCGGCCCGCGGCGCGCCAGGCCGGCACGTCGTGGCGCTCCCCCAGCTCGGCCAGCTCGTCGGGGCCCAGCCCACGCTCGGCCGCGCGCAGGATCAGCTCGCGCAGCTCCGCGGCGAACCCGGGCACGCCCAGCGCGGGGTGCAGCCGCTCGGACCAGCCGGAGTCGGGAACGTCGCCGAACAGCTCCCCGGCCAGCAGGTCGCGCACCACGGCGTCCTGCTCCGCGCTCGCGAGCAGCCGCGGCGGCGGGTCGCCGTGGCGGGCGGCGTGCAGCCGCAGCACCCCGAACGCGTAGGAGTGCACGGTGCGGACCAGCGGCTCGCGCAGCGTGCGCTCGTCGTCGAGCGCGAGATCGGCCAGGCGCTCGCGGAACTCCTCGGCGGCGCGCCTGCTCCCGACCAGCAGCAGCGTGCGCGCCGGGTCCTCGCCCGCCGCCAGCCGCCCCGCGACGGCCGCGAGCAGCAGTGTGGTCTTTCCCGTGCCCGGACCGCCGATGATCCGCAGCGGGCCCGCGGTGTGCGCGAGCACCCGCTGCCCCGCGGCGTCCCACTCGGGCGCGACGAGGCCGGGGCGCGGGGCGCGCACCAGGCCGGGCGCCACCCGGGCGGGAGCGAGGGTCCGTGTCACGGGAGCGATGCAACCACGCGGCCCCGACAGTTCCGCAGGCCGCCCGTGCGGTGGGGCGTGCGCGTCCCCGGCCGGAGTTGCAGGAAAGCCACGTTCCCGCAACCAGATGGCGGGAACGTGGCTTTCCTGACCCTCGGCGCGGCGGGTCCCGACCCCACCCGAACCGCCGTGCGACGATCTCGCCGTGCCCCTGCACCTCCACCGGCTCGGCGTCGGCACCCCCGTTCTCGCCCTGCACGGCGTCACCGGTCACGGGGAGCGCTGGCGGGTCCTCGCCGACGCGCTGCCCGGCCACGAGCTGCTCGGCGTCGACCTGCGCGGGCACGGGCGCTCCCCGTGGACACCGCCGTGGGGCTTCGAGCAGCACGTCACCGACCTGCTTGCCGTCCTCGACGCGGAGGGCCTCGACCGCGTCCCCGTGATCGGGCACTCCTTCGGCGGCGCGATCGCGGTGCACCTGTCCTGCGCGGCGCCGGAGCGGGTGGAGCGGCTCGTGCTGCTCGACCCGGCGATCGGGCTCGACCCCGGCGACATGCTCGAGGCCGCCGAGGACACCCGCGCCGACGAGTCCTACCCCGACCTCGCCACCGCCCGCGCCGACCGCGCGCAGCGCTGGGAGGGCATCGACGCGGCGCTGGTCGAGGCCGAACTCGCCGCCCACCTCGTGCCCGACGGCGACCGGCTGCGCTACCGCTACTCCCGCGCCGCCGTGGGCGCGGCGTGGGGCGAGATGGCCCGCCCGGCCGTCGTCCCCGCGGTGCCGACGCTGCTGGTGCCGGCGACGCGGGCCGACTTCGTCGCGCCGTCCTGGGTCGACGCCTGCCGCGCCGCACTGTGCGACGACCTCACCGTCGCCCCCGTCGACGCCGGCCACATGGTGTTCCTGGAACGCACGGCCGAGGTCGCCGCGCACGTGGCCGCGTACCTGGACCGCTAGGTGGACGAGGAGACGCTCGAACGCGTGCGGGAGGTCGTCCGCGCGATCCCGGCGGGGACGACGTCGAGCTACGGGGAGGTCGCCGCCCGCGCGGGCCTGCCCGGCCGCGCGCGCCTGGTCGGCCGGATACTCGCCGAGGACGGCCACGACCTGCCCTGGCACCGCGTCCTGCGGGCCGACGGCACCTGCGCCCCGCACATCGCGCAGGAGCAGGCGGCGCGGCTGCGGGTGGAGGGGGTGCTGCTGGTGGACGGCCGGCTCCCCCGCCGCAGGCGCTGACGTCGCGGCGCCCCACCCCGCCTCGCGCGCCGCCACCCATCCCGCGCCACTCCCCGCCCGCTCCCGCCCTCGCGCCCCCGCTCGCGTGACAGTGGAGTGGCTTTACTGCCACTGGGCGCCAGTAAAGCCACTTCACTGTCACGCGGAGGGGGTGGGCGCGGCGGCGCGAGAGGCGCCGCGGCGGGGCGCGGGCTGGTTGGGAAGAGGGGCACGCGGCCTCAGGCCGTCTGCACGACCCCGGCTGCCAGGGCCGCCTCGTACCGCGCCACCACCAGGTCGATCACCGCGTCGTGCGCCGCCAGCGGCTGGGCCACCACGTCGGCACCGGCGCCGTCGAGGCCCTGCTGGAACAGGCCCGGGGCCAGGAGCCAGGACGCCACCGCCACCCGCTCGGCGCCGTCGGCGCGCAGGGTCGCCACCACCTCCGGCACCCGCGGCCCACCGATCGCGATCGGGGCCAGGGTGACCGGGCGGCCGAGGCGCTGGCCCAGCCGGCGGGCGGCAAGCGCGCCGTCGGCCCGGGCGTACGGGTCCGACGACCCCGCGACGGCGAGCACCACGGCGTCGCCGGGACGCAGCCCGGCGGTGTGCAGCCGGTCGGCCGCCACCCCGACGAGCGCGGGATCGGGGCCGAACGTGTCGCCGATCAGGACGTCGGTGCGGCCGGTGGCGCGGATCTGCTCCGGCACGTCGACGCGCACGTGGTAGCCCGCGGCCAGGAACATCGGGACGGCGACGCAGGGGCCGGGCAGCAGCGGGAGAGCGTCGGCGGGCGTGGGCCTCCGGACGTCGACGTAGCAGGCCTCCACCGGCACCCCCAACGCCCGACGGGCGCGCTCGGCCACCTCCTCGGTGACGACCGCGCCGCCGGGGTGGCGGGTGCCGTGGGCGACGAGCAGCAGGCTCACGGGGCGTCCCCGTGCACGCAGTGCCCGCCCAGGTCGGTGCCGCTCGCGGGGTCGAGGGCGAGGCGGTAGCCGCGCTTGACGACGGTCTGCACGAGCTTGGGCTCTCCGAGCGCGGTGCGCAGCCGGGCCATCGCGGTCTCGACGGCGTGCTCGTCGTCGCCCCCGCCGGGCAGGGCGCGCAGCAGGTCGGCGCGGCCGACGACCCGCCCCGGACGCCGGGCCAGCGCGCGGAGCAGCGCCATCCCGGCGGGCGGCACGGCGCGCAGCACCCCGTCGACCAGCACGGCCTGCCCCCGCAGCTCCACCCGGTGCCCCGCGACGGGCAGGCGCCGGGCGCGGTCGGGCATCTCGGCCTCGAGGCAGCGCACCATCGCACCGAGGCGCGAGCGCTGCGGCTGCACGGTCCGGATGTCGAGCGCCTCCAGCGGCGCCGCGGTGACCGGCCCGACGCACAGCGACAGCACGGGGCCGCGCAGGGCGTCGACGAACTGCTCGCGCACCCCGCGCTCGCCGGCGCGGGCGAGCAGGCCGGCGGCGGCGGGCGCGCTGGTGAAGGCGAGGGCGTCGATGCCGCCGGAGAGGACGGCGTCGAGCAGGCGGTCGAGCGGCCCGAGGTCGGCGGGCGGCAGCCAGCGGTACACCGGGATCTGGACGACGGACGCGCCCGCGATCTCCAGCGCCTCGACGACGTCGGGCAGCGGCTCGCCGTGCAGCTGCACCGCGATGCGCTTGCCGTCGAGCGGGGGCCCGGCGAGGAGGTACTCCAGCACCTCGGCCGAGGACTCCGACGGCGGCGACCACGCGTCGACCAGGCCGGACGCCCGGATCGCGCCGCGGGCCTTGGGGCCGCGGGCGAGCAGCGTGCCGGAGCCGAGCGCGCGCAGCAGGTCCTCGCCCAGGCCCCAGCCGTCGGCGGCCTCGACCCAGCCGCGGTAGCCGATGCCGGTGGTGGCGACGGTGATGTCGGGCGGGTCGGCGATGAGGTCGCGGGTGGCGGCGAGCAGCTCCGTGTCGTCGGCGACGGGGACGATCCGCAGCGCCGGACCGTGCACGACGCACGCCCCGCGCCGCGCCAGCATCGTGCCCAGCTCCTCGGCCCGGCGCGCGGCGGTGACGCCGACGGTGAACCCGGCCAGAGGCGGGACGTCGGTCAGGGGCGAGGGTGCGGTGGTGGTGGTCACGGCGGCTACCACGGTAGCCCGACGTGCACGTGCCCGTCCTCGACCCGCACCGGATAAGAGGGCAAGGACACGTCCGGGTCGTCGAGGCAGCGCCCGTCGAGCAGGCTGAACGCCTGCTTGTAGACCGGGGACGCGACGGTCGGCACACCGGCGCTGTCGCCGACGATCCCGCGCGACACGACCGCCGCACCGGAGAACGGGTCGACGTTGCCGACCGCGTGCACCGCGCCGTCATGGGTGCGGAAGAGGGCGACCTGCACGTCGCCGAACAGCGCCGCCACCCCTCGCTCGGGCATCAGGCGCTCCAGCGGGCAGACGCGCTCCCACCGCCCGTGAGGGGCAACCTCGGCCCCAGGCACGGTTGCCGCGCACGAGGGGTTCGACACGGCGGTCACGCGCCCACCACCGGCATCGCCGCCGCCGGCATCCCCAGCGCGACCGGCACCGGCTGCCCGCGCTCCTCGCGCACCTGCACCAGCGGGTCGGGCGCGTCCGGCGCGTTGACGAAGGACACGAAGCGCGCGAGCTTCTCCTCGTCCTCCAGCACGCCGCGCCACTCGTCGGCGTAGTTGCCCACGTGCTCGTCCATCGCGGCCTCCAGGTCGGCGCAGATCCCCAGGGAGTCGTCGACGACGACCGCGCGCAGGTGCTCCAGCCCGCCCTCGAGCGACTCGATCCACGGCGCCGTGCGCTGCAGCCGGTCGGCGGTGCGGATGTAGAACATGAGGTAGCGGTCGATGAGCTTCACGAGCGTCTCCGTGTCGAGGTCGGAGGCGAGCAGCTCGGCGTGGCGCGGGGTGAACCCGCCGTTGCCGCCGACGTAGAGGTTCCAGCCCTCCTCCGTGGCGATGATCCCGAAGTCCTTGCTGCGGGCCTCCGCGCACTCGCGCGCGCAGCCCGACACCCCGGACTTGAGCTTGTGCGGGCTGCGCAGCCCCCGGTAGCGCAGCTCGAGGGCCACGGCGAGCCCGACGGAGTCCTGCACGCCGTAGCGGCACCACGTCGTCCCGACGCACGACTTCACCGTGCGCAGCGACTTCCCGTACGCGTGCCCGGACTCGAACCCGGCGTCGACGAGCCGGCGCCAGATCGCGGGCAGCTGCTCGACGCGGGCGCCGAACATGTCGATCCGCTGGCCGCCGGTGATCTTGGTGTAGAGCCCGAAGTCGCGCGCCACCTCGCCGATGACGATCAGCCCCTCGGGCGTGACCTCCCCGCCCGCGAGCCGCGGCACCACCGAGTACGTGCCGTTGCGCTGCAGGTTCGCCAGGAAGTGGTCGTTGGTGTCCTGCAGGGTGGCGCGCTCGCCGTCGTGGACGTGGCCGGGCCCGGTCGACGCCAGGATCGACGCGACGGCGGGCTTGCAGATGTCGCAGCCACGACCGGTGCCGTGGCGCGCGACCAGCTCGGAGAAGGTCCGGATCCCGGAACCCCTCACGATCTCGAACAGCTCGGCCCGCGACTGCGCGAAGTGCTCGCACAGCGCCCTCGACACCTCGACGCCCGAGTCGACGAGCAGCTTCTTGAGCAGCGGCACGCACGACCCGCAGCTCGTGCCCGCGCGCGTGCAGCTCTTCAGCTCGGGCACCGTGGCGGCGCCGTCGTGGATCGCGTGCACGATCGCGCCCTTGGTGACGGCGTTGCACGAGCAGATCTGCGCGGAGTCGGGCAGCGCGTCGGCCCCCAGCTCGACCCCGCCGGGCGCGATCATCGCCACCGGGTCGGCCGGCAGCGGCGACCCCACGAGCGGGCGCAGCGTCGCGTACTTCGACGCGTCGCCGACGAGCACGCCGCCCAGCAGCGTGCGGGCGTCGTCGGACACCACGAGCTTCGCGTACGTGCCCGCCACCGGGTCGTTGACGACGACCTCCAGCGCGCCCGGCGTGCTCGCCTGCGCGTCGCCGAAGCTGGCGACGTCGACGCCGAGCATCTTCAGCTGCGTCGACATGTCGAGCTCCGCGGGCGTCATCGTGGCGGGCCCGCCGAGCAGGCGGTCGGCGACGACCTCGGCCATCGCGTACCCCGGCGCCACCAGCCCGTACGTGCGTCCCTCCAGCGCCGCGACCTCGCCGATCGCCCACACGTGGTCGTCGGAGGTGCGGCAGCGGTCGTCGACGAACACGCCGCCGCGCTCCCCCAGCCGCAGCCCGGCCGCTCGGGCCAGGGCGTCGGCGGGGCGGATGCCGGCGGAGAAGACGACGAGGTCGGCGTCGAGCTCGACGCCGTCGGACAGGGTCGCGACGAGCCGGCCCCTCAGCTGCGGATTGGCGTCCTCGGCGATCCCGTCGACGGACACGCCGCAGCGCACCGCGAGGTCCTCGGACTCGATGATCCGCCGCAGCAGCGCCCCGCCGCCCTCGTCGACCTGCACCGGCATCAGCCGCGGCGCGATCTCCACGACCTGCGGCGAGAGCCCCAGCGAGCGCAGCGCCCGCGCCGCCTCCAGCCCGAGCAGCCCGCCCCCGACCACGACGGCCGAGCGCCGACCGGGCCCCGGCCGGGCGACGGCGGCGGCCGCGGCGGCCCGGATCGCGTCGAGGTCGTCGAGGGTGCGGTAGACGAAACAGCCGGGCAGGTCGCGACCCGGCACCGGCGGCACGAACGGCACCGAGCCGGTGGCCAGCACGAGCGCGTCGTAGGGCAGGACCCGGCCGGAGGCGGTGGTGACGCGGCGGGCGTCGCGGTCGATCGCCACGACCGGGTCGCCCAGGTGCAGGTCGACGGCGTCGGTCAGCTCGGCCAGCGTCAGGTCCTCGGCGCTCGCCCCGTCGACGTAGGACGACAGCGCCACCCGGTCGTAGGCCGGCCGCGCCTCCTCACCGAGGACGGTGATCCGCCACTCCCCGGACCGGTCGCGGTCGCACAGGGCCTGGACCAGGCGGTGCCCGACCATCCCGTTGCCGATGACGACGAGTTCCCTCATGCCGCTCCCTCCCGCACGGCGCTGAGCACCGGTGGATCGGACTCGCTCGGATCGCTGTGGGCCAGCCACGAGCAGATGCCGCGGACGGTGTCGCCGCAGCTCCCGCAGCCGGTGGTGGCGCGGGTGGCCCGCGCGAGCGCGGGCGGGTCGGTCGCGCCGGCGCGCCAGGCCGTGATCAGCGCGCCCTTGGTGACGGTGTTGCAGCGGCACACCACCGCCGACGACGGCAGGCGGCCGGGGTCGGCGGTCTCGGCCGCGCCGGGCAGCGCGCGACCCAGCAGCAGGGCGAGCCGGTCGCCGTCGGCCACCGGCATCGCGCCGTCGAAGAACTGGACGACGGACGCCGCGGCGTCGGGCAGGCCGAGCACCGCGCCCGCGACGACCCGCTCGTCGCGGAACGCCAGCGCGGCGTAGCGGCCCGAGGCGGGGTCGGAGAAGCGCAGCGCCGAGGCGTCGAGCAGGGCCGGGTCGCCGACCGTCGCCAGGTCGACGTCACGCGCCTTGAGCCGGGTGACGGTGCGGGTACCGCGGTAGCGCGCGGCAGGGTCCGTGCCGGTGAGCAGGTCGGCGAGGACCGCGGCCTGCTCCCAGCCGGGCTGCACCACCCCGGCGACGGCCCCCGCGTGCTGGGCGCAGTCGCCGACGGCGTGCACGCGGTCGTCGGAGGTGGCGAGGCGGTCGTCGACCAGCACGCCGGAGCCGGTCGCGATGCCGGCGTCGTCGGCGAGCCCGGTCTCGGCGCGCACCCCGGTGGCGACGACGAGCGCGTCGGCGTCGATCAGCTCGCCGTCGTCGAGCCGCAGCCCGGTCCCGGGCTCCCACGCGAGCGCGCGCACCCCGGTGCGGACCTCCACGCCCAGCCGCTGCAGCGTCGCCGCGAGCACGTGGCCGGCGCCGGCGTCGACCTGGCGCTCCATGAGGTGCGACCCCCGGTGCAGCAGCGTGACGCGCGTGCCGCGCCCGGCGAGCCCGCGGGCGGCCTCGCAGCCCAGCAGCCCGCCGCCGAGCACGGCGAACCGCGTGCCGGGGCGGGCGCGGTCCAGGATCGCGGCGCAGTCGTCGAGGTCGCGGAAGGCGGTGGCGTGCTCGAACCCCGGCCCGTCGGGGACGTGCGCGCGGCTGCCCGTGGCCAGCACGAGCTCGTCGTAGGGCTCCTCGGAGCCGTCGTCGGCGAGGACGACCCGGCGGCCGCGGTCGATCTTCACGGCGGCCACGCCGAGGCGGAGGTCGATGCGCCGCCGCGCCGCCCAGCCGCCCGGGTACAGCTGCACCGCGCGCGGGGTGAGCCCGCCCGCGAGGACGGTGGAGAGCAGCACCCGGTTGTAGGCCGGGCGCGGCTCGGCGCCGAGGACGGTGAGGCGGACGCGGCGCCCGTCGGGGTCGCGGCGGCGCACCTCGTCGCACAGACGGGCACCCACCATCCCGTTCCCGACCACGACCACCCGGCGGCTCATGCGGGCGACGGTAAGGAGCGGCCGTTACGGGCGTGGGGCTCCCCGTGACGCAGGGGTTACGCGGCTCGCACATCGGCGGGTGGGAGCGGTGAGCCCCTAGCCTGCCCCCGTGACCCTCTCCGAGAAGGCCGCCGAACTCCGGCGCCTGCACTCCGCTCCCGAACTCCTCGTCGTCGTCAACGTCTGGGACGCCATCAGCGCCAGGGTGGTGGCCGACCAGGGCAGCACCGCGCTCGCCACCGCCAGCCACTCCATCGCCGCGACCCTGGGCTACCCCGACGGCGAGCAGATCCCCCGCGACCTGATGATCGACATGGTGGGGCGCATCGCCGCCGCCGTGGACGTCCCCGTGAGCGCCGATCTCGAGAGCGGCTACGGCGACGCCGGCGAGACCGTCCGCCGCGCGATCGGCGTCGGCATCGTCGGGGCCAACCTCGAGGACAGGATGCAGCCGCTGGCCGACTCCGTCGCCGCCGTCGCCGCCGCGGTGGAGGCGGGCGAGGCCGAGGGCGTCGACTTCGTCCTCAACGCCCGGACCGACGCGTTCCTCAAGGCCGGCGACCGCGACCCCGCCGACGTCCTGGCCGACGCGATCCAGCGCGGCCGCGCGTTCCTCGACGCCGGCGCGCCCTGCGTCTTCGTGCCCGGCAAGTTCGACGAGGCCACGATCGAGGCGCTCGTCGAGGGCATCGGTGAGCGCAAGGTCAGTCTCATCCACGTGCCCGGCTCGGTGCCGCAGGCGCGGATGGCCGAGCTCGGGGTCGCCCGGGTGTCGTTCGGGCCGTGGAGCCAGCGCTCGGTCCTGACCCACCTCGCGGGCCTCACCCGCGACCTGCTCGCCGGTGGGGCGCTGCCGGAGGGGACGCAGCCGCTGAACTAGCTCTTCTCTCCTGGGGTGCGGCGTGGGTGGTCGGGCTCGTGGGCGACCGCCACGTCCCACTTCCGGCGATCGAGGGCAGACGGCGCGGCCGAGCGGGCCAGACGGCGGGGGTCGAACCCCGGCCCATCCCGACCACACCGCCGGTCCGGAAAGCCCGCATAGAACCGAGAGTCCGAATCACTCACCGTGAGCAGGTCACGGAGAGCAAACATCAGAAAGTGTGTGCAGTAGCGAACGTCAGACCCGCTCCACCCGCACCGCGCACACCTTGAACTCCGGCATCCGGCTGACCGGGTCGAGCGCGGCGATCGTGAGGTTGTTGGCCGCCTCCTCCCCACCGAAGTGGAACGGCAGGAACACCGTGTCCGGCCGCAGCGACCCCACGCACCGCACCCGCGCGAGTGTGGAGCCCCGGCGGGAGACGACCCGGGCGCGGTCGCCGTCGGCCAGGCCGGCCCGGGCGGCCGTGTCGGGGTGCACCTCGACGAACGCCTCCGGAGAGATCCCGGCCAGCTCGGCGACCCGCCGCGTCTGCGCCCCGGACTGGTAGTGCACCAGCACGCGCCCGGTCGTCGCGCGCAGGGGAAAACCACGATCGGGCAGCTCCGCGGCCTCGGTGTGGTCGACCGCGACCAGCCGCGCCCTCCCGTCGGGGTGGGCGAAGCGGTCGGTGAACAGGCGCGGCGTGCCGGGGTGGCCCTCGCCGGGCACCGGCCAGTGCAGCGCCTCGCCCGCGTCGATCCGGGCGTAGGTGACGCCGGAGTAGTCGGCCGGGCCGCCCGCCGAGGCCAGGCGCAGCTCCTCGAAGACCTCCTCGGCGTCGCTCGGGAAGCCCTTCGCGTCGAGGAGGTCGGCGAGCCCGGAGACGACCTCCAGGTCCGTGCGCACCCCCGGCGGCGGGGTCATCGCGCGACGCCGCCGCAGCACCCGGCCCTCGAGGTTGGTCATCGTGCCCTCCTCCTCGGCCCACTGGGCCACGGGCAGGACGACATCGGCGGCCATCGCGGTCTCGCCGGGCAGGAAGTCGGCGACGACGAGCAGGTCGAGCGCGGCGAGCCGCTCCGCGACCGACCGGGCGTCCGGGGCCGAGACCAGCACGTTCGACCCGAAGACGAGCATCGCGCGGGGTCCGTCGTCGCGCCCGAGCGCCGCGAGGAGCTCGGTGGCCGAGCGGCCGGGGCCGGGCAGGTCGTCCGGGTCGACCCCCCACACCCCCGCGACGTGCGCGCGCGCCGCCGGGTCGGTGATCATCCGGTAGCCGGGGAGCTGGTCGGCCTTCTGCCCGTGCTCGCGGCCGCCCTGCCCGTTGCCCTGGCCGGTGATCGTGCCGAAGCCCGACCCCTCGCGCCCGGGGAGCCCGAGCGCGAGGGACAGGTTGATCCACGCCGACACCGTGTCGACGCCGTGCGCGTGCTGCTCGGCCCCCCGGGCGGTGAGGACGTAGCGCCGCTGCGCCCCGGCCAGCCAGCCGACGACCGTGCGCATGTCGGCCGCCGCCACCCCGCACACGCGCTCGGCGCGCTCGGGCCACCACTGCGCGGCGAGCACCCAGGCGTCGTCGAAGCCGGTGGTGCGTTCGGCCAGGTAGTCGGCGTCGACGTGCCCGTCGACGACCGCGGCGTGCAACATCCCCAGCGCCAGCACCAGGTCGGTGCCGGGCACGGGCGCGAGGTGCAGCCCGCCGGAGGCGATCGCGCGCTCCGCGGTGGGCGTGCGGCGGGGGTCGATCACGACGAGCCGCCCGGTGAGGTGGCCCATCAGCGGCGGCATCGTCTCGGCGACGTTGGCGCCGGCCAGGACGACCACCTCGGCATCGTCGAGGTCGGTGACCGGGAACGGCAGGCCCCGGTCGACGCCGAACGCGCGGTTGCCCGCCGCGGCCGCCGACGACATGCAGAACCGGCCGTTGTAGTCGATCTGCGAGGTGCCGAGCGCGACCCGCGCGAACTTCCCGAGCAGGTAGGACTTCTCGTTCGTCAGCCCCCCGGCGCCGAACACGGCGACGGCGTCGGCGCCGTGCCCGGCCCGCAGCGCACGCAGCCTCCCGGCCACGTACGACAGCGCGTGGTCCCAGCTCACGGGCTCCAGCGGGGCGTCCCGCGAGGTGCGCAGCAGCGGGGTCGTGAGTCGGCCGGGGTGGTCGAGCAGCGCGCCGGAGGTCCAGCCCTTCTGGCACAGGCCCCCACGGTTGGTCGGGAACTCCCGCGCGTCGACGCCGCCGTCGCCGTCGATCCACTGCCCGCACTGCAGGGCGCAGTACGGGCAGTGGCTGGGTACGGCGGTCACACGCCCGCGTACGCCGCGCGCGGGGCGGTGGCGTCCGCCGGGGCGGGCCGCAGGTAGACGACGTAGCTGACCACCGCGCACACCACGTAGAACACGAGGAACGACCAGTAGGCGGTGTCGCCGGACTGCGTCGTGAGGAACGACTGGCGGAACGCGAGGTTGATGAACAGCCCGCCCAGCGCCCCGACCGCACCGGCGATCCCGATGACGGCGCCGGAGATGCGCCGGGCCCGCAGGTACGCGGCGGCCTCGTCGGCGCCGCCCGCGATGGCGACGCGCGCCTGGCCGCGGAAGATCGCCGGGATCATCTTGTAGGTCGAGCCGTTGCCCAGCCCCGTCAGCACGAACAGCAGCACGAACCCGGCGGTGAACAGGCCCAGCGAGTCGCTCGCCGAGGCCGCGATGATCACGGCGGTGGCCGCGACCATGGCCAGGAAGTTCCAGAACGTGACGCGGGCGCCGCCGAGGCGGTCGGCGAGCGTGCCCCCGACCGGGCGGATGAGCGAGCCGAGCAACGGGCCGATGAACGTGACGGCCGCGGCCTCCAGCGGCGTGCGCCCGAACTGGTTCTGCAGGACGAGGCCGAACGCGAAGCTGTAGCCGATGAACGAGCCGAACGTGCCGATGTAGAGGAACGACATGACCCAGGTCTGGCTCTCCTGGACCGACTCGCGGAAGGCGCCCGTGTCGTTCTTCACCGACGTCAGGTTGTCCATCTTCACTGCGGCGAACGCGGCCGCGACCACGATCAGCGGGATGTAGACGCCGAGCAGGATCCGCGGCGCGCCGGTACCGGCGGTGGCGATGACGAGCAGGCCGATCAGCTGGATCACCGGCACGCCGATGTTGCCGCCGCCCGCGTTGAGCCCGAGCGCCCAGCCCTTCTTGCGCTCCGGGAAGAAGGCGTTGATGTTCGTCATCGACGACGCGAAGTTGCCGCCGCCGAGCCCGCCGACGGCCGCGACCGCGATGAACACCCCGTACGGCGTGCCCGGCTGCATGACGACCGCGGCCAGGATCGTCGGGATGAGCAGCAGCAGCGCGGACACGATCGTCCAGTTGCGCCCGCCGAAGCGCGCCACCGCGAACGTGTAGGGCAGCCGCAGCACCGCCCCGACCAGCGTGGGCACCGCGACCAGGAAGAACTTGCCCGCCGCGTCGATGCCGTACTCGGGGCCCATGAACAGCACCAGGACCGACCACATGGTCCAGATCGAGAACCCGATGTGTTCGGACAGGATCGAGAACCACAGGTTCCGGTTCGCGACCCGCGCGCCCGTGCGCTGCCAGAACGACGGGTCCTCGGGGTCCCAGTGGTCGATCCAGCGGCCGGCCAGCGCCGACCGTGCCGGGGGCTGCTCCTGGTCCGTCGTCGTCACGCCGGGGCCTCTTCTCCGTCGTCGGGTGGGTCGACGCGAAAGCTAGGCACGTCCCGTTACGGGACCGTCCGGTCCACGTGTCGCGCGCGATAACCGGTTCTCACCTCGCCCACCGGCGGGTGTGAGGTCAGAGCAGCGCGGTGACGAGCCCCGCGGCCCGCTCCAGGCCCGGCAGGGTGCGCGCCGAGGCCTCGGGGTGCTGGGCGTGCAGGGCCAGGCGGTACAGCGCGGCGCGCAGCAGCATCTGCGGCCACTCGTCGAGGTGCGACCACCGGTGCGGCAGGCCGTCGTCGGCCCCGCCCCAGGCCAGGGCGTCGACGACGACGACAGCGGCCGCCCACTCCGGGGGCCGCCACGCGGGCACGAGATCGACCAGGGCGGGCACGTCGTCGTCGAACAGGACGGCGCCGAACAGCTCGGCGTGCACCACCTGCGGCGTGACCTGCACGGGCGTGCGGTACGCGGCCAGCTCGGCGTAGAGGGTGCCGCCGGTGGCCGGGTCGAGGCTGATCCGCCGCTCGCCCCACGCCACGGCGGCGGAGCGGGCCAGCAGGTCGTCACGGCCGTCGAGCACCCGCGGGCGGGTGAGGGCGGCGGTGGCGGCGTGCAGGCGGTTGGCCGCCTCGATCACCGCGTCGTAGCGCGGCTCGAGCGTGCCCGGGACGTAGCGGCTCGCGGCCCAGCCGGCGACGACCCAGCGGCCGTCCGACGACCGCACCGGGTGCGCCAGGCGCAGGCCCTCGACCTGCAGGCCGTCGAGGACGCCCGCGGACCACGCGGCCACGGCGTTGTCGGGCACCGGGCGCACGAGGACGTCGCCGCAGTGCCAGGCGCGCCGGCCCGCCCACACGACGGGGCGCGGCTCGGTGTCCTGGACGCCGAAGGCGGTGCGGACGTGCGGCGGCAGGGTGATCCCCGTGGGTCCGCTCGGGAGGACGGGAGCTGCGGTCACGAACGGGCACGCTACCTGCGGAGGGTCCCCGATGAACGTCGCCACGCGGGTGGTGTGCGGGGGAACCTGCTGGTCCGTCCCGCGCAGGGTGGTCAGTCCTCCTCCGAGCTGCTC
Organism: Pseudonocardia oceani; assembly: GCF_019263585.2. Lineage (GTDB taxonomy): Bacteria > Actinomycetota > Actinomycetes > Mycobacteriales > Pseudonocardiaceae > Pseudonocardia > Pseudonocardia oceani. Next base: position 3,888,764 of record NZ_JADQDF010000001.1, on the reverse strand, counting down.
CCATCGGTCTCGGAACCGCTGTCGTCGGCGTCCTCGGAGCCGCCTGCGGACTCCTGGGGGTCCGACTCCTCGGGGTCCGACTCCTCGGGGTCCGACTCCTCGGGGTCCGACTCCTCGGGGTCCGACTCCTCGGGGTCCTCCGCCTCGGGGTCCTCCGCCTCGAACGAGCTGTCGACGAGGTCGGCGTAGGCGGCGAGGGGGTCGGTGTCGCTGCTCGACTGCTCGTCACCGGTCGACCCGCTGCTGTCGGACCCGCTGCTCTCGGACCCGCTGTCCGACCCGCTGTCCGACCCGCTGTCCGACCCACTGTCGGGCGACACGAACGCCTCGTGGACCGCCTGCTCGTAGGCCTCCTCCTGCGACACCGGCTCGGCCTGCTGCGGGGACACCGACTCCTCGGACACCGGCTCCTCGGACCGGGCGGCCATCGCGTTGAGCGCGTCGACCTGCTCGTCGTCCATGCCCCACGCCGCCAGCGCGGCGGCCGCGACGGCCTCCTCACCGCCCGTAGCGGACGAGTCCGTCGACGGGGCGGCGGACGTGCCGGCCGCGGTGGGCGCCGGCTCCTGCCGCGCGGCCTCCTCCTCCATGGCCGCCTCCACCAGCGGCGCGGTCCACGCCGCGCCCGGGGTGCTGCGCACGACGTCGACCGCGAGCTCCGCGTCCTCGGAGCGCGCCGCTCCCCCGACGGAGGCGGGCGCGGGCTCGACCGGCGCCGGCACGTCCAGGGGCGGTGCGTCGGCCGGCGCTGCGTCGATGCCTGCGGAGTCGACCGGGGGCGGCGCCGACCGGTGCGCGTCGGCCTCCCGCACCGCCGGCGCGGTCTCCTTCCCGGCAGGCGGCGCGGCGGGATCGGGGTAGCGGTCGTCGACGACGGGCGCCGGACCCGCAGGGCCGGCCACCGCGCCGGACACCGGTGACACCACCGCGGCCGGGGCCTCCGCGACGCCGGCGGGCGCGGCGGGAGCGGACTCCGCGGCGGGCGGCGCCTCCACCTGCTCCTCCGAGCGCTTCGCGTCGGCGTCGGCGCGGCGGTCGCGCTCCCGGACCTCGTCGACCGGCTGGTCGGCGGGCTGCTCGACCGGCTGCTCGGGCCCCTCGACGACGTCGCCGACGGTGTCGACGACCTCCTCCACGGGCCCCGCCTCCTCGACCGGGTCCGCCGGACCCGGATCCGCCGGAGCCGGGTCCGCGGCGCCAGGAGCCGGGTCCGCGGGAGCAGGCCCGTCGACGACCTCCTCCACCGTGTCGACCACGCCGCCCACCGGCCCGGGCTCATCGGCGGGAGCGGCAGGGGCCGCCGGAGCGGGAGCCGGCTCGGCAGCCGCCGACGAGGGTTCCGGCCGCCCCGCCGACCGGTCCCGGTCGCGGTCGCGCGCTCCCCCACCGGCGACGTCCTCGACCGCGTCGACCGTGCCGCCCACCGCCCCGTCGACGCCCTCGGCGACCTGGTCGACCGGGCTCTCGGCCGGAGGAGCGGGCGGCGGGGGCGGGGAGGGATCGGGCGTGGGCGTCTCGTCGCCGGGCCCGCGCGGGTCGGGCGGACCGCTCGTGTCGACGTCCTGGCGCGGCGCACCGTCCGGCTCGTCCCGCCCGCCGACGACGTCGGGCCGGGGCGGGACCGGGCTGGTCGGGGTCGGCGCGGGCGCGTCCCCGCCGCGGATGACCTGGCGGACCTCCTCGCCGACCTGCTGCGTCTGCTGCACGTCGTCGGGCACCGGCCGGGCCGCCGCGTCCTCGACGCCACCCTCCAGCGCGAGGACCTCGTCGCGGCGGGCGTCGCGCTGGCGCAGGCGCAGGTCGCGCTGCTCGTCGAGCGCGGAGAGCGCCGCGGCCTGCTCCGGCGAGCGCCGCGAGGGCGGGGGCGCCGCGGCGAGCACGGCCTCCAGCTCCGCCAGGCTGCGCTCGGCCTCGGCCAGCTCGGCGCGGGCGCCGTCGAGGGCCTCGAACGAGTCGAGCTGCGAGAGCAGGGTGGCGCGCCGGTTCTCCAGCAGCTCGCGCCGGTCCTCCAGCGCCTCGACGGGCTCGGCGGGGCTCGCGGCGCGGCGCTCCTCGGGCAGCCGCCGCCACTCGGCCTCGACCTGCGCGATCACGTCGAGCTGGCGGTTGACCGAGGCCAGCACGACCCGCGCGTCGCGGGCCCACTCCTCCTCCGACGCCGCCGCGACCGCGGGCGGGGCCTGCGGCTCCGACGCGGTGACGGCGTAGCCGCCCGCGAGGATCCCGGCGGCCCCGAGCACGGCCAGCGCGCGCCGACGGCGCGGGACGGGCGCGCCGAGCCCGCGGGTGCGTAGCCCCGGCGGGGTCTCGGCGCGGCGGGCGGGCGCGGCACTACGACGGCGCTGGGCGCGGTTCTGCGGCACCGGCGGGGCGACCTCGGGCGAGGCCGGGGCGTCCGGGGCCGGGGTCGGGACCGGCGGGGCAGCGGGCTCCGCCAGCCACGGCAGCGTCGCGGCCAGCTGCGCGTCGCCCCCCGCCTGCACCGCGGCGCGGCGGGCCTGCCGGGCGGCCGAACGGTGGGCGGCGGTGCAGTAGCGCCGCGGCGGACGGCCGGGGAGGTCCTCGATGCTCTCGTCGCAGCCCGGCAGGGCGCACCGCCGCACGCTCTCGCTCATCGCCCACGCCCCCTCGCCGGAGGCGGGCGCCCCACCGCCCGTCGCCGCCCAGAACTTGATCTTCCTGAACGGCGAAGGTACCCCGCAGAGCCGAACTTGTCACTGCTCCAAGTGGGACGTCACCGCAGGTCAGAGTGACGCTGCGTACAGGATCGGGCGATCTTCACGCTCCGTGTCGCGCCGAACCCGGAACCGCGAACGGCACGTTCACCCGACGAGACCGGGTGAACGTGCCGTTCGTGCGAGAAGGAGTGCGTGGTGCGTCGAGAGTCAGTACGTCGGCAGGCTCGGATCGACCTGCTTCGCCCACGCGAGCACCCCGCCGCCGACGTGCACGGCGTCGCGGAAGCCCGCCTGGTGCAGCGCGGCGAGCGCGTCGGCCGAGCGCGCACCGGACTTGCAGTGCAGCACGACCGGCTTGTCCTGCGGGATCTCGGAGAGCGCCTCGCCGGAGAGGATGCGGTCCTTGGGGATCAGCACCGCCCCGGGGATGCTGACGATCTCGTACTCGTGCGGCTCGCGGACGTCGATCAGCGCGAAGTCCTTGCCCGCGTCGATCATCTCCTTGAGCTCGGTGGCCGTGATCGTGTGCCCGGCGGCCGCGGCCTGCGCGTCGTCGGACACCACACCGCAGAACGCGTCGTAGTCGATCAGCTCGGTGATCGGCTTCGTGTCGGGGTCCTTGCGGATGTTGATCGTGCGGTAGCTCATCTCGAGCGCGTCGTAGACCATCAGCCGGCCCAGCAGCGGCTCGCCGATGCCGGTGATCAGCTTGATCGCCTCGTTCACCATGATCGAGCCGATGGACGCGCAGAGCACGCCCAGCACGCCGCCCTCGGCGCAGGAGGGGACCATCCCGGGCGGCGGCGGCTCGGGGTAGAGGTCGCGGTAGTTGAGGCCCTTGCCGTTCGGCGCGTCCTCCCAGAACACCGACGCCTGGCCCTCGAACCGGAAGATCGAGCCCCACACGTACGGCTTGCCCGACAGCACGGCGGCGTCGTTCACCAGGTAGCGCGTGGCGAAGTTGTCGGTGCCGTCGAGGATCAGGTCGTAGTCGCGGAAGATGTCCATGACGTTCGACGAGTCCAGTCGCACGGGGTGCAGCTTCACCTCGACGAACGGGTTGATCTCCTTGATGGAGTCGCGCGCCGACTCGCCCTTGGGCCGCCCGATGTCGGACTGCCCGTGGATGACCTGGCGGTGCAGGTTCGACTCGTCGACCTCGTCGAACTCGACGATCCCCAGCGTGCCCACCCCGGCGGCGGCCAGGTAGAGCAGCGCCGGGCTGCCCAGACCGCCGGCGCCCACGACGAGCACCTTCGCGTTCTTGAGGCGCTTCTGGCCCGCCATCCCCACGTCCGGGATGATCAGGTGGCGGCTGTAGCGCGCCACCTCGTCCTTCGTCAGCTCGGCGGCCGGCTCCACGAGCGGCGGTAGTGCCCTCGGGTCGCTCGCACGCTCGCTCGGTGCCATGGGACATGCTCCTCGGTGTCACGTAGTTCGGTCTGCTTGCGGCAACGTCAGGCCCGCGCGGGATCTTCCCAGAGCTCGGCGACGGCCTGCGCCACCCGCTCCGGCACCTCCATCTGCGCGACGTGCCCGACGCCGGGCAGCATCAGCAGCCGCGCGTCCGGGATGGTGGCGGCGGTGCGGGCCGCGTGGCGCGGGGAGACGAGCCGGTCGCGGTCGCCCCACACCACGAGCGTGGGCGCCTGCACCCGCGCGGCCTGGCGCCACAGGCCCCCCAGCGCCCAGCTGGAGATCATCGCGCCCGCCGTGCCGAGGACGGCCTCGCGCGCCCACTCCACCTGCCCGCGGCGCGCGATCTCCTCGGCGGCCTCGGCGAGCCGGTCGGGCGGGACGCGGCCGGGATCGCCGAAGCACAGGTCGATGGTCTGCCGCGCGCGCTCGACCGGCGTCAGCGCGGCCATCTGCGCCTTCGCCCTGGCCCCGATGACGGGGACGAGCGAGAGCAGCAGCCGCGGGTCGGCGATGCGGCGCGGGTCGGGACGGCGGTCGGGCATCGCGGGCGAGACGAGCGTGAGCGTCTCCACGAGCTCCGGACGCCGGGCGGCGACGCTGATCGCGATGGCACCACCGAGGGAGTTGCCCAGCAGGTGCACGCGCTCGCCGCGGCCGGCGAGGAAGCACAGCACCGCATCGGCGTGGGCGTCGGGCGACCAGTCCGGCGTCGCGAGCGGACGGGAGTGCCCGAACCCCGGCAGGTCGACGGCCGTGCCCGCGGCCAGGTCGGACAGCAGCCCGGCGAGATCGGTCCAGTTCGTCGCCGAGCCGGAGAGGCCGTGGACGTAGACGGCCGGGACGCCGTCGGGCCCGGGCGTCTCGCGGACGTGCAGCGTGACGCCGCCGGAGGTGACCTCCCGGCCGGGCCACGGCCCCTGGTGGCCGCGCTCGGCCGATGCCTGTGTGCTCACCCCTCGAGCATCACCCGGCGACCGGCCGCCCGGCCAGTCCGGGTGGTACCGGTCGCCTTCCCCTCGCCGGCCGGCCGGAGCTCAGCCGGCGAGGTCGAGGACCGTCAGCGTCCCGCTGTTGAGGTTGCTGACGAAGGCCTGCCGCCCGTTCGGCAGCACCGCGATGCTGGTGGGGCCGTCCTCGGTCGGGATCGTGGCGGTCACCGCGAAGGTGTCGGCGCTGATCACGGACACCGTGTCGCCTGCGACGTTGGCCGTGTAGGCGTAGCGCCCGTCCGCCGACCAGGCGATGGCCTGGGGGTTCTTGCCGACGACCACCGTCGCGACCACCTCCTGCGTGTCGGTGTCGATCATCGAGACCGTGCCGCCGTCGTAGTTCACGTTGGCCACCAGCGGCCGGGCGGGGTTCACAGCGACGCTGTGCGGGCTCGTGCCGACCGGCACCTCCGCGAGGACGGAGTCGGTCGCCGGGTCGAGCACGGTGATCAGGTTCGACTCGTGGTTGGCGGCGTAGGCCCGGGTCCCGTCGGGGGAGAACGCGATCCAATGCGGGTTGGGCGCCACGTCGATCTCCGTGGTCACGGCGTTGGACGCCGTGTCGATCACGGAGACGGTGCCCGAGTCGTGGTTGGGCACGTAGACCCGGCTCCCGTCAGGCGTGACGGCCAGCGCGTAGGGGCGGGTGCGGACGGGGGTGGTCGCGATGACCGCGTTGGTCGTGGTGTCCAGCACGGCGACCGCGGCGATCGTGCGCTCCTCGTTGAAGACGCTGACGTAGACCCGGCGCCCGTCGGGCGAGAACGCCAGGTACTGCGGCGGCCCTGCGGGGATGGCGATCGTGGCGGTGGTCCGGTTGATCGCGGTGTCGATGACGGTGACGACACCGGCCGCGCGGTTGGCCACGTAGGCGAGCCTGCCGTTCGGGGACACCGCGACGAAGCCCGACGTCGGCCCGGCAGGGATGGACGTGCCGATGGTCGGGATCGGGACGCTCTGCACCTCCGACGGGGCCTGCGGGGCCGGCACGACCTGCCCGCTGCCGGACGGGACCGGTGCCGGCTGCGCGGTCGCGCCGCCGGGCCCGGGTACACCGCCCGTCATGACGTAGACGAGCCCCACCAGCACGAGCACCGCCGCCACCGCGGCGACGGCGATCAGCGGGCCACGGCGACGCCCGCCGTCCGACGGCGGACGCAGGGGCGGAGGGGGGAGCGGCGGCTCGGCGGCCGCCGGACCGGAGGCACCCGGCGACGCCGCTGCGCCCGGCGGGTGGGAGCTCGAGCCGGGACCGGCTCCGCCCGGGCCGGGCGGCCGCCCGGGCCGCAGTGCGGACCCGACCGGCCCGCCCGGGCGCGGAGCGGGGATCTGCGCGCCGGCCTCGGCCGGCGGCCTCCCCACCGGGCGCGGAGCGTCGAGCGGCGGCCGCCCCGGTCGCAACGGGGCGGCGACCACGGGGGCGGCCTCGGGGGCGGCCTCGGGGGCGACCTCGGGGGCGACGTTCTGGACCAGCGTCGTGGCCGCCCCCGCGTGCGGCGAGCCGTTCGGTGCGGCGGCCTTCCGGAGAGCGCCGTGGCCGTCGGACCCGTTGCGCTCGGTGGCGTCGGGGGCCGGGACCGCGTACGAGGCCGCCGGCGCCACGGCCGCCACCGTGACCTCGCCGGAACCGACCCGGGCCAGCTCGGCCGCTCCGAGCGCGACGGCGTACTTGGGGTGGGTGTCGACGACGATGGGGCGGTCGAGTTCGGCGGAGATCATGCGGGCGACCAGGGGTATGCGCGAGGAGCCGCCGACCAGCAGCACCGCGGTGAGCTGGTCGGGCTCGACCTGGGCGGAGCGCAGGGTGCGGGTGAACGCCCCGATCGTGGACTCGACCTGGGCCCTGATCATGTCCTCGAAGTCGGTGCTGGTGAGGTGGATGTCGAAGTGGCGATGGGGCAGGAACACCGGGATGACGGTCTCGGTGTCGATGGACAGGGCCTCCTTGGCCAGGATGCAGTCCTGCCGCAGCCGGGCCATCGCCACGGAGGTCTGCTGGTCGCTCATGTCGAGGTCGGTGAGCGCCCCTCCGGAGGCGTAGTTGACGTAGGACAGGATGGCCTCGTCGAAGTCGACGCCGCCGAGGCGTTCGACGCCCTCGGGGGTTCCCAGTATCTCGATCCCGTCGCGCAGCTTGCGCAGGACCGTGGCGTCGAAGGTTCCTCCGCCGAGGTCGTAGACGGCCACGACGTCGCCGTCCGCGAGCCGGTGGGAGGCCGCGTAGTGCGCAGCGGCGGCCTCGGGCTCCGTGACCATGCACGGGGCGACCGGGTGCGCGGCGAGCCCGGCGAGCGGAGGCACCTCGTCGAACAGCTCACGGCGGAACGGGCCCCAGTTGGCGGGGTGGGTCAGCACGACGCGCTCGGGAGGCCCGCCCTCGGTCTCGACCACCCGCTCGACGACGTCCCGCAGCAGCGTCGCGAGCAGGGCGGTGACGGCGTAGGCCGTACCGCCGAGCATGATCGGCGTGGGGTCCCCCAGCCGGCGCTTGAACTCCCGGCCGATGCGGTCCGGGCGGCTGACCGCGCGCCGCCCGGCCGCGTCGCCGCAGACCAGGCTGCCGTCGTCGCGGGCGTAGACCACGGCGGGCGAGACCACGCTGCGGTCGCCGAGGGTGAACATCTCCACCTGCGAGGCACGGGCGACCGCCGCGGCGACGAACGTCGTCCCGAGGTCGACACCCAGGCTGTAGGTCACGGCGCACCCCCTCCGATCGGGCTCCCATGGTAACGAGGATCACACGCGACGGTGTGATTCCTCGGTGACGTCTTTCGCCCGGACCCGGCGGTGTCGGCCCGTCCGTCCCGCGGGGCCGACGGCTCATCGAGGACGACGCCGGCCGCGCCCTCGTGCCGGACCCCCCTGTCGGCCTGGGGTTGTCCCTACTCGAACCCGGGGGTCGATCCGGCCCGTCCGGGTGGGCACACCATGTGTTCGACGGCGCGGAAGGACGACCGTCTACCTCGACGCAGACAGCGACCCGAGGCGGACGACATGACCATCATCACCAGCCCCCAGGACTTCAACACCGACGACCTGTACGTCGACCTGGAGCCCGTCGTCGGCAACACCCTGTTCCTCAAGGTCGAGGGCCTCAACTTCGCCGGCTCGGTGAAGCTCAAGGCCGCCTCGGCCATGGTCGAGGCCGCCGAGGCCGACGGCACCCTGCGGCCGGGCGCGATCCTCGTCGAGTCGTCCTCGGGCAACCTGGGCGTGGCACTGAGCATGATCGCCGCCGCCAAGGGCTACGGGTTCGTCTGCGTCACCGACTCCCGCTGCAACCTCGCCACCCGCCGCCTCATGGAGTCCCTGGGCGCGGAGGTCCACGTCATCACCAAGCCGGACCCCGAGCACGGCCTGCTCGGCGCCCGTCTCGACCACGTCCGCGACCTGCTCGCCTCCGACGACCGCCATGTGTGGCTCAACCAGTACACCAACCCCAACAGCTGGAAGGCCCACTACGACACCACCGGTCCCCAGATCGCCGCCCAGTTCCCCGACGTCGACGTCATCTTCATCGGCGCCGGCACCACCGGCACCCTGATGGGCACCGCCCGCTACTTCGCCGACCACCACCCCCACGTGCGCATCGTCGCCGTGGACAGCGTCGGCTCGGTCAGCTTCGGCACCCCCGCCGCCCGCCGCATGATCCCGGGCCTGGGCAGCGGCCTGGTCCCGCCCATGCTCGACCGAGCCGTCATCGACGAGGTCGTCCACGTCGAGGAGGCCGACACCATCCGCACCTGCCACCGCCTCGCCCGCACGGGGTTCCTCTTCGGCGGCTCCACCGGCACCGTCGTCACGGCCGCGGAAGCCTGGCTGGCCGAGCACGCCACCCCCGGCACGACCGCCGTCGCCATCGCCCCCGACCTGGGCGAGCGCTACATGGACACCATCTACCAGTCCCACTGGGTCGAGGACCTCTACGGCGACCTCACCGACGACACCGACGACACCGACGACACCGACGCCCTCACCGCCGTCGCCGCCTGAAGCGGGAGCGCCACGGCCCACCGGAGCGGTGCGGCCGGGCGCAGTGCGGACGCACGGGGGGAGAGAACCCTACCCGGCCGGAGGGACGGCCCCCTTCCCGTCGGCGGCGGCGGGGGCCAGGGTTCGAGCATGGTGTTCGGGTCCGCGCAGTGTGCCGACGGTGGCGCGGGGTCGTCCGGCGGCAGGGCCGAGACCCGTCGCGCGGAACGGCAGCGGTGGACGCGGCGCAGGCGCCTCGAACGCCGGCTGCACGACGGCGCCGCCCTGCGGATCTCGGCACTCACCCTGCAGCTCGGGCTGCTGCGACACCGGGTCCCCGCCGTCGACCGGGACCTGCACGAGTCGATCGACGGCTTCGAGCACGAGCTGCAGGCCGTCCTCCAGGAGCTGCGCGAGGTGGCGAGCGAGCTCTACCCGCCGCTGCTCGACGAGGCCGGGCTCGGCCCGGCTCTGCGCGAGCAGGCCGGCCGGTTGGACGCGAACGTCGTGGTCACGACGTCGGACGAGCGGTTCGGTCCGGCCCTGGAGGGCGCGGCGTACTTCGCGGTGGTGGCCGCTCTCGCGGGCCTGCCGCCCGGCGGGAGCACGGTCGAGGTATCGGTGACGCGTGCGGACGACTCGCTGGTGGTGCACCTCGCCGGGGTGGACGGCAGCGGCGCACGGCACCTCCGCGACGGCGTCCGTCCGTTGGGCGGCACCACCGAGGTCGTGGCGGGGGACCGCCCCGGCACCGCCACGATCATTGCGAGGTTCCCGTGCGAGTAGCGCTGGCCGAGGACGGTGCCCTCTTCCGTGAGGGCCTCATCATGCTGCTGAAGGCGACGGGGCACGATGTGGTCGGGTGGGCGGCGGGTGGCGACGAGCTGGTGGCCATGCTCGCGCACGACGCCCCCGACGTGGCCATCCTCGACATCCGGATGCCTCCCGAGCCCGACGGCGGCCTCGTGACCGCCGAACGGCTGCGCGCGGCGCATCCCGGGATGGGGCTCCTGTTCCTGTCGCACTACGCCGAGACCCACTACCTGATGCGCATCCTGCAGATCGGGACCGACGCGATCGGCTACCGGCTCAAGGAGAAGGTGGGCAGCGTCGACGTGCTGGCCGACACCCTGACCCGCATCCGCGACGGCGAGATCGTCATCGAGCCCGTGCTGGCGAAGCGGCTCGTGGAGCGGCCCCGCGGGGAGAAGAAGGACGCCGTCGCCGCCTTGTCCGAGCGCGAGCTCGACGTGCTGCGGCTCATGGCGGAGGGCCGCTCGAACAACGGGATCGCGGGTCAGCTCTACGTCAGCGCGAAGGCGGTGGAGAAGCACATCGCCAACATCTTCGGCAAGCTCGGGCTGCACACCGACACGTCCGAGCACCACCGGCGGGTGCTCGCGGTGCTGACCTACCTGCGCTCCCAGGACAACAGTGGATGAGCGGAGGCTTGGCGACGGCGGCCGCGCCGTTTAGCGTTCACCTGCCCTGACCCGGAAGCGGGTGGTGCGGATGGACCGGACGGTCGCGGCACGGTTGCTGCGCCTGCTCGTCGTCGCGTCCGGGGCGACCGCGGTGTTCGCCGCGCTGGTCGGCGGCCTCACCCCCGTTCTGGGACCCGATCGGGCCGCGGTGCTCCTGCCGTTCCTGGCCGCCGCCGCGGCGACGGCGGGTCTGGGGGCGGTGCTGCCGCGCCTCGACGACTGGGTGCGGGGCCTGACCCACCACCGCACGAGCACGCCCTACTCGGCACTCGCGGCGGCGGCCGACCGGATCCGCGCGGGCTCGCTGCAGGCCGCGCTGCCGGGACTCGCCCAGGTCCTCGCCGACGGCACCGGCGCGGAGCGGGCGGCCCTGTGGCTCGTGGTCGAGGACAGGCTGGTGAGCGCCGCGACCCACCCGCCCGAGGAGGGCGCCCCGGCCACCGCGCCGAACCTCGCGGTCCTGCTCGCGCGCCCGGACACCGATCACGTCGTACCCGTGCTCGACGGGGTGGTCCTGCGTGCGGTGCTGGCGATCGGCAAGCCCGGTGCCCCGATCACCCCCGGCGACCAGCGGCTCATGCGGGACGTCGCGAACGGGGCCGGGTCGTTGCTCCGCGAGGTGCAGCAGGGCGCGGAGCTCGAGGAGCGGGTGCGCCGGGCGGGTGACCTGGCCGTCGAGCTCCAGCGGTCGCGGCAGCGACTGGGGCGGGCTCGCGACGTCGAACGGCGACGCCTGGTCGCCGAGCTCTCCCACGCCACCACGGAACCCCTGGCGGCCCTGCGCGCGGAGCTCGAGCGGGCCGCGGAGGGGCTCGCCGCACCCGGCGCCCCGACCGACCCGGTGCGGCAGGCGCTGGGCCGGGCCCGTTCCGGGCTCGACGCGCTGCTGGAGCGCTTCCGGTCGATCGCCCGGGGCGTGTACCCGGCGGTGCTGCGCGACCAGGGGCCGGTGGGGGCGCTGGAGGAGCTGGTGGCCGACCTGCCCCGGCCCGTCCGGCTGGAGGCGGACCTGAGCCCGCGCCTGGGCTGGGAGATCGAGTCGGGCATCTACTACCTCACCGCGTCGGCGCTGCAGCACCTGGCGGTCCGGTCGGACGCCCCGGAGCTGCGCGTGCAGCTGGTGCACGGCGGCGGGCGGCTGTCGATCCGCATCGAGGATCCGGCGCCCGGGGCGGAGCCCGACGACCTGCGGGCGGCGCTGGCGATCGACACCGAGCGGCTGGCCGCACTGGGCGGGGAGCTCGAGCTCGTGCGCGGCGAGGCGGGGACGGTCCTGCACGCGTGGCTCCCGGACCGGCTCGAACCGCTGGTCGACCTGTCGGCCCCGCGTGGTGAGGGGGTGCGGTGAGCAGCGGATCCGCGGCCGCGGGCAGGCGGTTCGCCGTGGGCGGCTACGTCGCGCTGCTGATCGTCTGCACGGCGGTCGCCGTCGGCTGGCTCGCCGTCGGCCTGGTCGTCGCCGTGGCGCGGTACTGGCCGGGGGCGCTCGACGCCGTCCGGACGGCGGCGGCCGGGGGCAGCAGGTGGGCCCAGGGCGTCTCGGAGGCCGCCCCGCGCAGCGAGCCGCTCGACCAGGCCGTGCTCGACTACGCGTTCAGCGCCCTGAACCTGGTCATCGCGGCGGTGCTGCTGCGCCACGGGAAGCGCTCGTGGTCGCTGCGGCTGCTCGTGATCGCGATGATCGGTTCCGCCGGGGCGTTCAACCTGCAGGCCCACGCCGCCGCGGTGGCCGTGCAGATCGCCACGGGCTGGTCGGTCGGCCAGCTGCACCAGATCGTGCTGCACGGTGTCGCGAGCACCGCCTACGTCCTCGCGCTGCTGGTCTTCCCGACCGTGTCCTGGTCGGGAAGGCTGTGGCGCGGACCCGCCGGGAACCTGTTGGTCGCCGTCGGGGTCGCGAGCCTGCTCGTCGTGGGGTTCGGGACGGCCCTGCTCCCCCACACCTACAGCTGCATCCTCTTCTTCGGCTTCCTCGTCCCGGTCGCGGGTCTCGTCGTGCTGCCCGCGCGGGTCCGGCGGGGCGCCACGAGCGAGCAGCGCACCCAGGCGCGGCTGCTGCTGAGCGTGCTGGCGGCCGCGTTCGCGACCGCGGCGGTGCTGGCGGTCGTCACCCTGGTCCTCACCGGGCTCGGCGAGCCCGGCCTGACGCTCTACGACCCGACGGCGCACGTGGACCAGGACGAGGAGCTGCCCACCGCGCTGCTGTTCTGGTTCTCCCGGCTCGCATCGGCGGCCATCGCGACCGCGGTCCTGCTCGCGACCGTCGGCGCCCGGCTGGGCACGGCGGAGCAGCTGTTCAGCCGGGGACTGGCCGCCACGCTCGTGGCCGCGCTCGCCGGAGGTGCGTTCACGGTGGTGCGCGCGGCCGCGGGCGACCCGGCGCCGACCGGGGCGGCGGCGCTGGGGCAGGCCGCGCTCGCGGCGGTACCGGTCGCGCTGGTCTTCCTGCCGCTGTACCTGTCCGTCGAGAACCTGGTCGACCGGCTGCTGTACGGGACCCGGCCGACGCCCTACAGCGTGCTGGCCGAGGTGGCGGCGCTGTCGCACGCCACGGCGGGCGACGCCCCGGACCTCGCCCGTGTCGCCGAGGGCGTCGCCCGTGCGCTCGGCGCCGGCGTCTGCCGGCTGACGGTGCGGCGGCCCGGGTTGCGCGACCGCACGTACTCGTGGCCCGGCGGGGCCGAGCAGACCGACCCCGGCGACCTCGTGGCGGTGTCCATCTCGCAGGGCGAGGAGCAGCTCGGGGAGATCGCGGTCGACCGCGCCGCCGTCGCCGGCCTGCACGCGCAGCGCCGGCACCTCCTCGACGACGTCGCCGACAGCCTGCGGGTGGTGCTCCAGGCGAGCCGGTCGGGCATCGAGCTGGAACGCCAGCTCCGGGCCGCGCTGGCGCACGGCGAGGCGATCGCGGTGGCCCGGCGCGAGGCGGTCGCCGAGATGGACAGCGAGCGGCGGCGCATCGAGCGCGACCTGCACGACGGCGCGCAGCACCACCTCGTGACCCTGGGTCTCACGCTCGGGCTGGTCGACCACCAGGTCGCGACGCGACAGCTCGACGACGCGCGGGAGCGGCTGGCCAGGCTCCTGGTGCAGGTCGACGACGCCGAGACGGTGCTGGCCGAGACCGCCACCGGGGTCTCGTCGGTCGTGCTGTCCGAGCAGGGACTCGCGGCGGCGCTGTCGGCCGCACTGGCCGGAGCGCACCCACCCGTCGCGCTCGACTGCACCGGCGCCCCGGCGGCGCGGCTCCCCGCCGAGATCGGTGACACCGCCTACTACTGCTGCCTCGAGGCGGTGAACAACGCGCGCAAGCACGCTCCGGGCGTGCCGGTGACCGTCAGCGTGTCCGAGGTCGGCGGGAGCCTGCGGATGGCCGTGCGCGACTCGGGCCCCGGGTTCGAACCCGGTGCCGTCCCGGCCTCGGCAGTGCGGGCCGGGCGCGGCCTGCGCAACGTCACCGCGCGCGTCGCCGCGGTCGGGGGAACGATCGCGATCCGCTCCGCGCCGGGCGAGGGCACCACGGTGGAGTGGTCCCTGCCGCTGCCCCAGGAACCGCTGCCCCAGGAACGGCTGCCCCAGGAACGGCTGCCCTCCGGGGGTGGGCCCGGTACCGGCGACGGGATGCCGCTGGCGGCCCGGTTGCGCGACCTCCTGCGCTACGCCAGCGAGGTCTACCGCGGCACCGACCACGTCGGCGCGCTCCACGGGCTCGCCGCGCGCCTCGACGCCGGGGGGCGCACCGACAGGGCGGGACGGCCGGACGTGGTCGAGGTGCGCCGGGCACTGGCCGCTCTGGAGGACCTCGTGCGGTCGGCACCGCTGGAGGGGGACCGGACGCACCGCCTGCGCTACGAGCTGGACCGCCTGCGGTCGGGGGCGCACGAGCTCGCCGAGGTCGATCTCGCCGCGACCCTCCGCGCGGGCGACCTCACGCTGCCCGAGGAGGTGCGGCGCTCGGCCGAGCGCCTGCTGGGTGCGGGCGGGGCCGAGCCGCGCGCCCGGCTCGGCCTCGCCGAGGGGGCGGACGCGCACGAGGTGCGTGTGGCGGCCACGGCCGAGCTCGCCCGGTGGCAGTGGTGGGCGGCGCACCCGGCCTCGACCGGGGGTGTGCGCGACGCCGCGCAGGTGGTGGTCCGGACCTGCGAGCGCCTGCTCGCGGAGGCCGGGCCGGGCTGACCCCCGGCCGTGGAGGTCCGCGACCGGACCGGCGGCGTCGAAGTCCCCTCGCACCGGAGGAACAGCGCATCCTCGTCGAACTCCGGGGATGCGGGTGTGACCGCCACGGAATCGCCTCATTCCGCTCCTGGAACGGCGAAATGGCGGCGGTCGGGACGGGTTTCGCCGATCACGCCCGAACCGACCCGACGACAGGCGCGTCCAGGGGCTGCCCCTACCTCGATCAGCGGGTCCGCCCCCCGCGCAGTGGGGGGTGCACGGTGGTCCGGATTCATTCCTCGGCGCATCCTTCATCCGACGGCGGAGGGGTCGCGATCATGCCGAAGATCGATTCGTACGACTGCTCGAACGATTTCCGCGGGCGAATTGCTCCCCGACGGACCGACATCGACCGCGCACCATTGACCACAGCCGGTACTGGTGCAAATCTCTTTCGACGCACGGTGCAGTGCTCGGACCGAGGAGGCGGCGTGCCGGCGACGCAGCACTCCGAGCAACCCCCCACCGGACCGCCGGTGCCCTTGTCCGAGCTGGTGCTGGTCGACCAGCACGAGGCCCAGGGCCGCCGGGTCCGCCGGGACGAGCGCCTGGACCACCTCTTCGAGGAGCGGTGCGACTGGAACCACCGCTACGGCCGGGCCGGGCGGCTCGCTGTCGACTCCGACGAGATGTCGCTGACCTACGCCGAGCTCGACGCGCGGGCCAACCGCCTGGCCCGGTACCTGCGCCTGCGCGGGGCCCGCGCAGGCGACCGGATCGCCCTGCTGTTCGACCGCCCGGCCCAGTCCTACGTCGCGGTGCTCGCCACGCTCAAGATCGGGGCGGCCTACGTCCCGCTGGACGTCGCCACGCCGACGGGCCGCCTCGCGTACATCGTCGAGGACGCACGGGCGCGCACGGTGCTGTCGATGTCGCACGTGGCCGACCGGGTGCAGCAGATCGACCTGCTGACCGCGAACGGCGCCGAACTCGTGTACGTCGACCGCGCCGCGCCGCTGATCGAGGAGATGGACCCGCGCCGGCTCATCGACGCCGAGCGGGGCGCCCTGGACGACCAGCTCGCCTACATCAGCTACTCGTCCGCCTCCGGGAGGCCGGAGGGGGTGGCCATCGACCACGCCAGCATCTGCAACTTCGTCAAGGTGGCCGCCGAGGTGTACGGCATCCGGTCCGGCGACCGCGTCTACCAGGGGCTGCCGATCGCGCTCGACTTCTCGGTCGAGGAGATCTGGGTGCCGTGGGTCTGCGGCGCGACGCTGGTGCCCCGGCCACCCGGCCCGAACCTGCTGGGTCCCGACCTGCACGAGTTCCTCCGCGACCGGGCCGTCACCGCCCTGTGCTGCGTCCCGGGCGTGCTGGAGACCCTTCCCGGCGACCTGCCCGACCTGCGGTTCCTGCTGGTGTGCGGGAAGGACTGCCCACGCGACCTGATCACGCGCTGGCACCGCCCCGGTCGCCGGTTCCTCAGCGTCTACGGCCCGACCGAGGCCACGGTGTCGGCCACGTGGACCGAGCTCCACCCGGACAGGCCACCGACCATCGGGGTCCCGCTCCCCACCTACAGCACGGTCATCCTGGACGCCGAGGACCCGTACCGGGCGCTGCCGCACGGCGAGGTCGGCGAGATCGGCATCGCCGGGATCGGGCTCGCCTGCGGGTACCTGAACCACGACGACCTGACCGACGAGGTGTTCGTCCAGGACTTCCTGGGCATCCCGGCCAACCCCTCCGGGCGCATCTACCGCACCGGCGACCGGGGCCGGGTCAACGCCGACCGGGAGATCGAGTACCACGGGCGGGTCGACCGGGAGGCCGTGACCCGCGATCTCCGGATCGAGCCGACCGGGGTCGGGTCGCGGCTCCCCGTCCCCGCGGTCCCCCCGGCGCCGGTCGCCGCGGGCCCCGCCGGCCCGACGAACGACACCGAGGGCGCGCTCGCCGGGGCGCTGGCCGCACTCATGGGGCGCGAGGTGCCGGTCGGGAGCCACTTCTTCGACGACCTGGGCGCCGACTCGCTGGTGATGGCCCAGTTCTGCGCACGGGTCCGCAAGCGCGCCGACCTGCCACCGGTGTCGATGAAGGACGTCTACCGGTACCCGACGGTCCGGAGCCTCGCGGCGGCGCTCGCGGACACCGGATCGACCCCGTCGGAGCGGAGCCTCGCCGAGGTGCTGGCCGGCCTGATGGGGTGCGAGGTGGCGGTCGGGAGCCACTTCTTCGACGACCTGGGCGCCGACTCGCTGGTGATGGCCCAGTTCTGCGCACGGGTCCGCAAGCGGGTCGACCTGCCGCCGGTGTCGATCAAGGACGTCTACGCGCACCCGACGATGAGGGGCCTGGCCACGGCCCTCGCGCAGGCCGACCCCGGTCGGGCCCTCGCGACGCCGCGCCCGGAACCCCGGGAGACGACGCCCCCGGTCGGCACGCCGCGGTACGTCCTCTGCGGCGCCCTGCAGGCGCTGTTCATCCTCGGGTACGCCTTCCTCGCCGCGCTGATCGGGGTCCGGGGCTACGAGTGGATCTCGGTCGCCTCCGGCCCGGTCGAGGTGTACCTGAGATCCGTCCTGGTCACCGTCGGCACCTTCATCGGCCTGTGCCTGCTGCCGATCGCGGCGAAGTGGGTGCTCGTCGGCCGCTGGAAGCCCCAGCGGATACGGGTGTGGAGCCTCGCCTACGTCCGCTTCTGGGTCGTGAAGGCGCTCATCCGGTCGAACCCGCTGGTGATGTTCGTCGGCTCGCCGATCTACGTGCACTACCTGCGGGCACTGGGCGCCAGGATCGGACGCGGGGCCGTGATCTTCTCCCCGACGGTGCCCGTGTGCACCGATCTGCTCACCATCGGCGCGGGCACGGTCATCAGCAAGGCCTCGTCGTTCACCGGCTACCGGGCCCACGACGGCGTGATCCACACCGGCACCGTCACCCTCGGTCGGGACGTGTTCGTCGGCGACGCGACCGTGCTCGACACCGGGACCGCGATGGGCGACGGGTCCCAGCTCGGCCACACATCGTCGCTGCAGCCCGGTCAGTCCGTGCCGGTGGGCGAGGCCTGGCACGGGTCCCCCGCCCAGCCGACCACCACCGACTACCGCGTGGTCGAGTCCGTCGACGGCGGGTCCGTCCGCCGGGCCGGTTATCCGGCCCTGCAACTGCTCAACGTGCTGCTGTACCTGCCGGCGGTGATCAGCCTCCCCGTCCTGCTGATCGCCTGGTTCCCCCCGCTCGCCGCGTTGACGGAGGCGGAACCGTCGGCCGGCTGGACGCTCTACCTCGACGCCGCGGCCGTCTCGCTCGTGATCTTCTTCGGCTCCGCGCTCGCCGGGCTGCTCTTCTCGGTCGTGGTCTCCCGGGTGCTGGGCCCGGTGCTCGAGCCCGGCCGCCTCTACCCCCTGTACGGGTTCCACTACTGGATCCAGCGCGTGATCACCCGCACCACCAACAGCGCGTTCCTGATGCAGCTCGTCGGCGACAGCTCCTTCGTCGTCGGCTACCTGCGCCTCCTCGGGTACGACCTCTCCCGGGTGGAGCAGACCGGGTCGAACTTCGGCACCGCCGTCAAGCACGACGTCCCGGCCCTGAGCGCGGTCGGCACCGGCACGGTGATCGCCGACGGGCTGTCCTTCGTCAACGCCGACTTCTCGAACACCTCGTTCCGGGTGGCCCGGGTCTCGATCGGCGCGCGCAACTTCCTCGGCAACAACATCTTCTACCCCGCGCAGGGCCGCACGGGCGACGACTGCCTGCTCGGGACGAAGGTGATGGTGCCGATCGACGGGGAGGTCCGGACCGGGGTCGGCCTGCTGGGGTCGCCCTGCTTCGAGATCCCCCGGTCGGTCGAGCGCGACACGCGCTTCGGCCACCTGGTCGAGGGCGACGAGCTCCGCAGGCGGCTCGCCGCCAAGAACCGGCACAACCTCGTCACCATGGGGCTGTTCCTGCTGGTGCGCTGGGTCCACTTCTTCGGGGTCACCCTGATCGCCCTCGCCACCCACAACCTCTACCCGTCGCTCGGGATCGCCGCGATCGCGCTGTTCACCGTGCTGACCCTGCTGTTCACCACGGGCTGGTTCGTCCTGGTCGGGCGCGCCGTCTCCCGGTTGCAGGCCTGGACCCCGAACGGCTGCTCGATCTACGACCGCGCCTTCTGGCGGCACGAGCGGTTCTGGAAGGTGCCCGCCGTGACGTATCTGCAGGTCTTCAACGGCACTCCGTTCAAGAGCGGGCTCTGGCGCCTGCTGGGCGTGCGGATCGGCCGCAGGGTCTTCGACGACGGAGCCTCCGTCGTGGAGAAGACGTTCGTGACGATCGGGGACGACGCCACGCTGAACGCAGGTGCGATCGTCCAGTGCCACTCGCAGGAGGACGGCGCGTTCAAGTCCGACCTCACGGTGATCGGCGCCGGCGTCACCCTCGGTGTCGGCGCGTTCGTGCACTACGGCGTGACGATGGGCGACGGCGCGGCGCTGGCCGCCGACTCGTTCCTCATGAAGGGCGAGGAGGTCCCCGCGCACGAGCGGTGGGGAGGGAACCCGGCGGGCGCGATCCACGACGGCCACCGGACGGGCAGCACGGTGGACGGCCGGCGGGTCCCGCATGCCGCGGCGTAGCGCACGACGAGATCACCACGAGCACCACGGTGAGTGGGAGGAGGAGCCGATGGCAGCTCCAGCAGAGGCCGGCCGGGACTTCTGGCGCGAGGTGCTCCTCGCAGGCGGGTCCACCGCCGTACCCCGGTGGGCGCCGGACCCCGTCGCCGGCGTCGCCGAGCACGTGGCGGCGATCCCCGACGGGGTACTGGCGGCACTGCGCCGGCTCGCCGACGAGCAGGGGGTGCCGTTGGGATCCCTGGTGACGGCGGCGCACGGTGCGGTGCTCGCCGCGCTGTCCGGCGAGCGGGGGGTCGTGACCGGGTACGTGCCCGTGGCGGGCGGGCGGCCGCTGCCCCTGCGGCTGACGACCGAGCCCCGGTCGTGGCGTGCGCTGTCGGCCGAGGCCCACCGGGCCACGGCGGAGCTCGTCTCCCACGCGGGGTTCCCGGTGGGCGAGCTGCGGCGCGAGCTGGCTCTGACCGGGCCGACGTTCGAGACCGTGCTCGACGTCGCCGGCAGCGACGGCGAGCTGTCCGGCGGCGTCGTGCTGCGCGTGGGGTTCACGGGGGACGCGCTGCGCCTGCGCCACCGGACCGACCTGCTCGACGCGGCCTGCGCCGCCCGGATCGCCGGTTACCACCTCGCCGCGCTCGGGCGGATAGCCGTCGAGCCGGACGCCGAGCACCGACGGCACTCCCTCGTGGGCGCCGAGGAGCTCCGGTTCCAGCTCGACGGGCTCGCCGGCCCGCAGCGCGAGCTCCCGGGCCGCCGCTTCCACGAGCTGTTCGAACAGCGCGTGGCGGCCCACCCGGACGCGGTGGCGGCCGTGCACGGCGACCGGAGCTGGACCTACGGGGAGCTCAACGCCCGCGCCAACCGGCTGGGCCGGGCCCTGCTGGCGCG
This sequence comes from Pseudonocardia oceani, assembly GCF_019263585.2. Lineage (GTDB taxonomy): Bacteria > Actinomycetota > Actinomycetes > Mycobacteriales > Pseudonocardiaceae > Pseudonocardia > Pseudonocardia oceani. Next base: position 3,868,554 of record NZ_JADQDF010000001.1, on the reverse strand, counting down.
GGGTCTGGGTCGCGAGGACGTGGTCGCGGTGGTGACCGAGCGCAACCTGGACTGGATGGCAGCCGTGCTCGCGGTGTTCAAGGCCGGGGGCGCCTACCTCCCCGTCGAGCCCCACTTCCCGGCCGACCGCGTCGCGACCACCCTCTCCCGCGCGGGGTGCGCACTGGTGGTCACCGAACCCGGGTCCACCACCACGCTCGACCAGGCGCTCGCCTCGCTGCCCGGCGTCCGGTCGCTGCTCGTCGGGGACGCCTACCGGGAGGACCACCCCGACGGCGACCTCGGGATCGCCGTCACGGCCGACCAGCTCGCGTACATCTACTTCACCTCCGGCTCCACGGGTGAGCCCAAGGGCGTGATGTGCGAACAGGCCGGCATGCTCAACCACCTCCTCGCGAAGATCGAGGACCTCGAGCTGGCCGAGGGGGAGGTGCTGGCCCAGACGGCGCCCCAGTGCTTCGACATCTCGCTGTGGCAGCTGGTGGCCGCGCTGCTGGTCGGCGGGCGGACCCTGCTCGTCGAGCAGGAGGTGATCATGGACGTCGCCCGGTTCGTCGACACGGTCGTCGACGCGCGGGTCGGCGTGCTCCAGATCGTGCCGTCCTACCTCGACGTCGTCGTCGCCTACCTGGAACAGCATCCGCGCGTCCTGCCGGACCTGCACTGCGTCTCGACCACGGGCGAGGCGCTGAAGAAGGAACTGGCGCAGCGCTGGTTCGCCGCCCAGCCGACGATCGCCCTGGCCAACGCCTACGGCCTGACCGAGACCTCGGACGACACCAACCACGAGGTCATGCACCGCGTGCCGGACGGGCCACGGGTCCCGCTCGGCGCCCCCGTCCGGAACGTCCGCGTGTACGTCGTCGACGAGCACCTGGCGCCGGTGCCGCTCGGCGCCCCGGGTGAGATCGTCTTCTCCGGGGTCTGCGTCGGGCGCGGCTACGTGAACGACCCCGAACGCACCCGGGCGGTGTTCACGACCGACCCGCACCGCGACGGCGACCGGCTCTACCGGAGCGGCGACCACGGCCGCTGGCTGCCCGACGGCAAGCTGGAGTTCCTCGGGCGCCGGGACACCCAGATCAAGATCCGGGGCTTCCGGATCGAGATGGGCGAGATCGAGAACACCCTGCTGCGGGTGCCGGGCGTCCGCGACGGTGCCGTGGTGGTCGCCGAGCTCGCGGGGGGCAGCAGCCACCTGGTGGCCTTCTACTCGGGCAGGCCGGCCGAGCCCGAGCTGCTGCGCGACCGGCTGGCCGGGTCGTTGCCCTCGTACATGGTCCCGTCGGCCTTCCACCACCGCGAGTCGCTGCCGCTGACCGCGAACGGCAAGATCGACCGGAAGGCGCTCTCGGCGCTCGCCGGAGAGCTCGATGTCGCCGAGCGACCCTACGACGCACCGAGCACACCGACGGAGCAGTGGCTGGCGGCCTCCTGGGCGGCGCTGTTCGGCGTCCCCGCCGAGCAGGTCGGGCGCCGGGACCACTTCTTCGACCTGGGGGGCACGTCCCTCTCGGCGGTCAAGCTGGCGATCGCGCTGGAGCGCGTGGTGTCGCTCAAGGACGTCACCCGGCACCCGGTCCTCGCCGAGCTGGCCGAGCTGGTCGACAGCAGGTCGCAGGGTCGGACGGAGTCGCGGCCCGCGCTCCTGCAGCCGCTGTCGCCGACCGACGGCGCACCGACCGGTGCTCTGGTGTGCTTCCCCTACGCCGGGGGCAACGCGGTGAACTTCCGGCCGTTGGCGGGGGCCCTGCGGGGCAGCGGGATCGCCGTCCACGCCGTCGAGCTGCCCGGTCACGACGTCGCCGGGCGGAGCGAGCCGTTCGTCCCGCTGGCGCAGGTGGTCGAGCAGGTCGTCGCCGAGATCACCGGGCGCGGCCTGACCGGGGTGATGCTGTGGGGCCACTCCGCGGGCGCCGCGTTCGCGTGTGCGACGGCCCTGCGGCTGCAGGAGCGCGGGGTCCCCGTCGCGCGGGTGTTCCTGTGCGCGCAGCTGCTCGGCACGGCCGCCGACCGGCGCGCCGGGATCACCGAGCTGGCCGGGCGCAGCGACGTCGAGATCGCCGCGGGACTGAGCGGGGACGGCGGCTACACCGAGCTCGGTGAGCTCGACACCGAGCGCGCCGCGCACGTCGGCGCGGCCTACCGGCACGACTACGTGTCGGCCAACCGCCACCTCGCCGACCTCCTCGACGCCCCACCGGCGGTGAAGCTGTCCGCGCCGGTCACCGTCGTCGTCGCCGTCGACGACCCGAGCACCGCGTCACCGCACCGTGCGCGGGACTGGCAGCTGCTGGCCGAGCGCGTCGAGCTGCACGAGCTCGCGGACGGCGGCCACTACTTCCTGCGCACCCGGCCGGAGGAGGCGGCACAGGCCGTGCTCCGCACCACCGAACTGCTGTCCTCGTGAGCGGCTACGGAAAGGAACCCACCATGTCCTCCTCGTTCCCGGCATCGCCCCCCGCCCTGCTCGACCTCGACCTGCGACCCGGCAGGCCGCCGGTGCTGGCGGCCGAATCGGTCGGCGACATGGGCTGGGACGAGTACCGGGACGCGCTGCGCGCCGCCGTCGTCCGGCACGGGGCGGTCCTCGTCCGTGGCCTCGGGCTGCGCGACGCGGAGGACGTCGCCGACGTCTTCCGCGGGCTGGCCACCACCCTGATGACCGAGAAGGAGGCGTTCGCCTCCCGCCGGACCTACGCCGAGGGCGTGTACTCGTCGTCGACGTGGCCGGCGAACCAGCCGATGTGCATGCACCACGAGCTGAGCTACGCCCTCGAGGTCCCCGGCCTGATGATGTTCGCCTGCCTGAGCGCGCCCACCGACGGCGGGGCGACCGCCGTGGCCGACTCGCCGACCGTCCTCGCCGCGCTGCCCCGCGGGCTGGTCGAACGGTTCGAGCGGGAGGGCTGGCTGCTGACCCGCAGCTACAACGACGAGATCGGCGCGACCGTCGCCGAGGCGTTCGGCACCGACGACCGGGCCTCCGTGGAGGGCTACTGCCGCGCGAACGGGATCGAGTTCCAGTGGCAGCCCGACGGCGGGCTGCGCACCCGCCAGCGCCGCGCCGCGGTGGTGCGCCACCCGCTCACCGGGCAGCGCTGCTGGTTCAACCAGGTCGCCTTCCTCAACGAGTGGACGATGGCGCCCGAGGTGCGCGAGTACCTGGTGGACGTCTACGGCCCCGACGGGCTCCCGTTCAACACCCGCTTCGGCAACGGCGACCCGATCGGCGCGGACGTCGTCGACCTGCTCGCCGGCGTCTACGACGCGCACACCGTGCGCGAGCCGTGGCAGGCCGGTGACCTGATGCTCGTCGACAACATCCGCGCCGCGCACAGCAGGGAGGCCTACTCCGGACCGCGCGAGGTGCTGGTCGCGATGGCCGACCCGATGCGCACCGGCGCCTGATCGCCGGGGCCGGAGATGACCACCACCGATCCCACGGCGCCGGACTCCACCGCACCGACATCCACCGCGACCGAGCCCACCATGTCCGAGCCGCTCACCGTGCCGCCGTTCGCGGTGGTCTCGGGGGCCCAGGTCCAGCACGCGCTGCAGGGGCGCGAGGAGCAGATCGTGCAGCTGGTCGAGACCACCTACCGGCTGCACGGCGCGGGCGACTCGGTGAACCCGCCGTCGTACTTCCTGCGGTTCCCCGACCGGCCGTCGTCCCGGATCATCGCACTGCCGGCCTCGATCGGCGGGCAGGTGCGGGTCGACGGCCTCAAGTGGATATCGAGCTTCCCGGGCAACACGGCATCGGGCATCCCGAGGGCCTCGGCCGTGCTGATCCTCAACGACCACGACACCGGCTACCCGTTCGCGTGCCTGGAGAGCTCGATCATCAGCGCCACCAGGACGGCCGCCTCGGCCGCGCTGGCGGCCGACCACCTCAGCCGCGGCCGGCCGCGCCCGGCCCGCGTCGGGTTCTTCGGGACCGGCCTGATCGCCCGCTACATCCACACCTTCCTGGCCGCCACCGGGTGGTCGTTCGACGAGATCGGCGTGCACGACCTGTCCGCCGAGAGCGCTGCCGGGTTCTGCGGCCGGCTGGAGCAGGCGGGAGCAGCCGACCGGGTGACCGTGCACGAGAGCGCCGAGCAGCTGATCCGGTCCAGCGACCTGGTGGTGTTCGCCACGATCGCCGGGAAGCCGCACGTCAGTGAGCCAGCGTGGTTCGACCACCGTCCACTGGTGCTGCACGTGTCGCTGCGCGACCTCGCACCGGAGGTCCTGCTCGCCTCGACCAACATCGTCGACGACGTCGAGCACTGCCTCAAGGCCGACACCTCACCGCACCTCGTCGAGCAGCTCACCGGCAACCGGGACTTCGTGGCGGGCACCCTGGACGACGTGATCAGCGGGCGCACGACGGTCCCGGCGGACCGCCCCACGGTGTTCTCGCCCTTCGGCCTCGGGGTGCTCGACCTCGCGGTCGGCAAGTTCGTCTACGACGAGGTGGCCCGGTCGGGCGCCCTGCATGTCGTCGACGACTTCTTCCACGAACGGCGCCGCTACGGCTAGGTAGGAGGGCGACGGGCCGCCACCGCGGGCCAGGTCGCGCGTTGTACCGGGCATGGACACCGTCGCCCGGCTCGCGGGCTGCGCCGCGGCGCTGGCGCTCGTGTTCGGCGCCGCGTTCGGCGTCGGGGCGGCGGTGGGCGAGGCGCCGGTGGTGCCGGTGCCGGCGGCGCAGGAGCACGTGGACGAGGAGGAGCCCGTCCCCGCCGGGGCCGCCCCCGTTCCTCCCGACGCCGCGGACGGCCTCTCCGCCACCGCCGACGGGTACACGCTCGCGCCCGCCGTCGACACGCTGGCGCCCGGTCGGCGGGGTGAGTACGCGTTCACCGTGACCAGGCCCGACGGGGGGCCGGTCACGGCGGTCGACGTCGTGCACGGGGACCCGGTGCACCTCGTCGTCGTGCGCCGCGACGCCGCCGGCTTCCAGCACCTGCACCCCGAGGTCGGCCCCGACGGCGTGTGGCGGGCCCCGCTGACGCTGCCCGCCGGGGGGATCTACCGCGTCTACGCCGACCTCGTGCCGACCGGCGGCCCCGCGCTCGTCCTGGGCACCGACCTGTTCGCGCCCGGCGACTTCACACCGATCCCGTTCGGCCCGTCGCGGGTGGCGCAGGTCGACGGCTACCAGGTGCGCCTCGACGGCCGGATCGTGCCCGGTGAGCCCTCCCCCGTGTTCGCGACGGTCAGCCTCGACGGCGCGCCGGTCACCGACCTGCAGCCCTACCACGGCGCGTTCGGTCACCTGGTCGCGCTGCGCCGCGCCGACCTCGCCTACGCGCATGCCCGTACCGACGCGCCGGCGCCCGCCGCGGGCGACCGCGCGGGGCCGGGGATCGCGTTCGTCGCCGAGGTGCCGTCGGCGGGCGGGTACCGGTTGTTCCTCGAGTTCCGCCACGACGGTGCCGTCCGCACCGCCGAGTTCACCCTGGACGTCGGCTGACGTGCACCGCGTCCCCGGCCCGGCCGCCGCGGCGGCCGTCGTCGTGCTCTCGGCCGTGCCGCCGTGGCAGTTCCGCAACTGGCAGTGGATCGCACTCGCCCTCGCCGTGCCCGTCGTGCTGGCCGGACTGCGGTCGGCACGGGCCCGACCGGACACCGCGGGCCTGCTGACGGCCGTAGGGACCCTGGCCGCGCTGGCGTGGTCGGCGTGGGTGCTGGTGGACGGCGGCGCGGGCGTCCCCGGGCTGGTCCAGCCCGCCGGGGCGCCGGTGCTCGCGCTGGACGCCGCGGTCGTGCTGGCGGTGCTGCTGCTGCTCCGGGACACCGACGCAGGACGCGGGCGCCCGGCCACGGCCGTCGCCGCCCTCGTCGCCGCCGCGGCGGTGGCGGCGCTGGGGTTCCGGCTCGGGGCGGGCGACCCGGTCGGCGCGCTCGGCACCTCCGCCGCCGTGCTCGTCGCCGGGGCCCCGGCCGCGCTGCTGGTGCTCCCGCGCGTGCCCGACCCCACGACGCGGGTGGTCGTCGCCGCGTCGCACGGACCCGGTGTCCTGCGTGCCGCGGGAGCGCTGCACACCGCCGTGGGCGGCGACGACCCGGTCGGGCGGGCCGTCGCCGACGCGGCCGGCCGCCGGCACCGGTCGCTGCCCGGCGTCTCCGACGCCGACGGTGACCCGGCCACCGGCCTGCGCGGGGTGCTCTCGGAGTTCGCCGCGCCCGACGTCGTCGTCGCGCACGCCGTGCTGACCGGCCCGCCGGACTGGCTGCGCGCGCACGGCGTCGAGCCCACCGCGGGGGCGGCGCAGGCGGACGGGCAGGGGGCGACGGTGTGGTGCGTGGCGTGGGACGGCGTCGCCCGCGGCTGGCTGGAGCTCGCGACGGCGCCGCCGCCCGGGACCCGGCGGCGCGGGCTGGCCGCCGCCGTCGCGCTCGGGGCGGCGGCGCTGGGGGCGGTCGCGGCGGCCGCCGGGGCGCTCCCGCCCGCGAACGCCGGGGCGCTACCGGCCGGCGTCGCACTGCTGGTCGCGGCGGTGCGCCTGCTGCCGCTGCCCGACGGGGAGCGCCACCGGCACCCGATCGGGGCTACCAGCCGGTAAGGTGTGCTTCCGCCCCCGACCGGGGCACGCACGCGATCGGAAGGCTCCGCCCATGACCCACCTCCCGGGCCGATGACCGAGGCCAGCGCGCCCCCGCACCGCGGGGCGCGCCTCTCCCGCAGTGCCCGTCGCGCCCAGCTCCTCGTCGCCGCGCGCGACGTGTTCGCCGCGCAGGGCTACCACTCCGCCGCGATGGACGACATCGCCGAGAAGGCCGGTGTCAGCAAGCCGGTGCTCTACCAGCACTTCCCCGGGAAGATGGAGCTCTACCGGGCGCTGCTGACGACCTACGCCGACGAGCTCGTGGAGCGCGTCCGCAGCGCGCTGAGCCACCACACCGACAACCACGCCCGCGCCCGCGCGTCGGTGGCGGCCTACTTCGACTTCGTCGCCGACGAGGGCAGCTCGTTCCGGCTCATCTTCGAGTCCGACCTGCGCGGCGAGCCCGAGGCGGCCGCCGTCGTCGAGGGCGCGTCGAGCCGCTGCATCGACCTCATCGCCGAGGCCGTCACCACCGACGCGGGCCTCGACGCGGCGCGCGCCCGGCTGCTGGCTGTCGGCGTCGTCGGGCTGAGCCAGGTCACGGCGCAGTACTGGCTCGACTCGGGCAAGGTCGTCCCGCGCGACGAGGCCGTCGAGCTGGCCACGGGTCTCGCCTGGCGCGGGTTGGCCGGTTTTCCTCTGATCAACCCCCCCGGCACGGGGTGAGCGAGGACGCGGGCGGCGCACACCCGCTGACGGCGCGGCGCGACGTGGCCCGCCCGCTGTCGGCGGCACTGGTGTCGGCGTCGGCGATCCCCCTGTTCGGACTGCAGGAGCGCCCGGCCGGCTACGCGGTGCTGGTCGTCGGGCTGGTCGTCGCCGCGGTGGTCGACCGGGCGCTGCTGCGGCACCTGCTCCTCATCGCGGCCGGCCTGGTGATCATCAGTTCGATGTCGCTCGAGGCCGACCTCAGCGACTCCGGGATGCTGCGTTTCACCGTCACCCTGACGGCGGCGGTCGCGGTGCCCTACGCGATCTCCCGGTGGGTGTACCGGGAGGACGTCATCGCCTTCCCCATCGGCACCGGGAACAGGTGGAGCCGGTTCGAGTTCGGCTACCTCGCGCTGGTCGTCGTCGCCGGGTACCTGATCCTCCCGGTGTACTTCCTGGGCTCGGGGGCGTACCTGAACTGGCCCGAGATCTCCGGGGCGAACGAGATCCTGCGGCTGTTCGTCGGCGTCAACGCCGTCGGGCTGTGGGACGAGCTGTTCTTCGTGTGCACGGTCTTCGCCCTGCTGCGGCGGCACTTCCCGTTCTGGCAGGCCAACCTGCTGCAGGCGGTCGTGTTCGTGTCGTTCCTGTGGGAGCTCGGGTACCGGGGCTGGGGCCCGCTGCTCACGATCCCGTTCGCCCTGCTGCAGGGCTACATCTTCCAGCGCACGCGCTCCCTGCCGTACGTGGTGACCGTGCACCTGACGTTCGACGCGATCATCTTCGCGATCCTGGTGCACGCCTACAACCCGGAACTGGCGAACGTGTTCATCACCGACCCGCGGCAGTAGCAGGTCTCAGGCCGCCAGGCGTCCGAGTGCTCCCCGGACGAGTGCGCCGAGCCGCCCGGACACCCCGGCCACCCGCTCCAGCGGCAGCATGTGCCCGGCCTCCGGGAAGATCGTCAGCGACGCCGAGGGCAGCGCGGCGCGGATCCGCCGGGCGGCCCGCAGCGGGGTGAGCCGATCGCGGGACCCGGCCAGCACGACCGTCGGGATCGCGGCGAACGCCGCCAGCGCCTCGTCACGGTCGTGGGCGGCGAGCGTCGGCCGGAACCCCGACATCGTCGACGGGCGGCACGCGGCCAGCGACCGTGCGGTGGTGCGCACGGCCTCCCGGTCGGCGTCGGGCCCCAGCAGCAGCCATCTCGCCGCCGGGGTGAGCACCCCGGGTGTGCCCAGCCGCGAACCCGCGGCCCACCGCTTCGACCCGAAGATCCGCTCCTCCACCGCGCGCACGACCGGGACGGTCCGCTGCGGCAGGCCGAACGAGGTGTCCGCCAGCCCGCCCGACGCCGTGGCGACGAGCCCGATGCCGGCCGCGCGGGCCACGACGTCGGGGTGCCGCTCGGCCAGCGCCATCAGCGTCATCCCGCCCATGGAGTGCCCGGCGAGCACCAGCGGGCCGGTGGGGGCGGCCGCGGCGACGACCGCGGCGAGGTCGTCGGCGAGCTGGTCGAGCGTCATCGACGCCGGGTCGGCGGCGCCGGAGCGCCCGTGCCCGCGGTGGTCGTAGCGCACGACGCGGGCGCCCGGTCCGGCCAGCGCGGACGACACCGGCGCCCACGTCGTGGAGTCCAGCGTCCAGCCGTGCGCGAGCACGACCGTCACGGGTGCGGTCTCGGGCCCCTCCACCTCGACGTGCAGGGGGACCTCGTCGGGAGCGAGCATCAGACCAGGTGCGCCTTGCGCCAGAGGACCTCCGTCGGCCCGCCGATGAGCCCCTGCTCCCGCAGGAACGGCACCAGCTTGCGCGCCGACCACCGCATCATCTCCTGGTGGTGCGGGTTGGCCTGCGCGGCCCGGTACCCGACGGCGGGGTCGATGCCGACCGAGGCGTAGACGTCGCAATGGATGAGGTTCTTGGCGACGACGTAGGCGATCCGCGCCGTGAGGTAGTTGGCCAGCGCCCGCTGCGCGGTACTGATCCTCGGCATGATCCGCACCAGCTCCTCGCGGGCGTAGCGGACGTGCCGCGCCTCCTCCGTCACGTGGATCTTGTTGACCATCCGGGTGAGCGGCTGCACGGTCTCGTCGCGCATCGCCTCGCGCTGGAGCTGGTCGAGGATCTCCTCGACGAACAGCGTGCCCGCGAACATGGCCGGGCCGGAGGCGAGCGCCTTGAAGCCGCGGCCGAGCTCGTGGACGATCCGGCGCGGGCGGTAGTCGGGCACGCCGCAGTGCGCGTTCATCTTCGCGAACATGATCGAGTGCCGGCACTCGTCGGCGATCTCCACCAGCGCGTACTGGATGTGCCCGCTGCGCGGGTCGCGGTCGTAGGAGTACCGCAGCAGCATCTGCATGAGGATCATCTCGAACCACAGCCCGATCCGGGCGATGCTGCACAGTTCGTGGATCGAGAGCGTGCGCTTCTGCTCGTCGGACAGGGTGTCCCACAGGTCGGTGCCGTAGAGCGAGACCCGGTGCTCCGGGACGCCCCAGAGGCCGTCGACGAGCGGCGCGTCCCAGTCGATGTCGATGCTCGGCTCGTAGGAGTGGTCGAGCGAGGACTTGAGCAGCCGTGCGGCCGTGGCCTCGCGGTCCCCGACCTTGGCGGCGATCCCTGCGGTCATCGTGGTCCTCCCGGCGCAGTCGTGTCAGAAGCTGTTACCAGCGGTAACTGTTACCTCTGGTACCGTGCCTCCAGTGCAGCCTCCTGTCAAGCCCGGCGACCGCCACGCCCGCCGCGCGCAGCGCCGGGCCGAGATGGTCCAGGCCGCCATGGACGCCGTCCGCCGGCACGGCCCCGGCGTCTCCGTGGCCGACATCGCCGCCGAGGCGGGCATCACCAAACCCGTGCTCTACCGGCACTTCGACGACCGCGCCGACCTCCACCGCGCCGTCGGCCACGAGGCCGCCGCCCTGCTCATGGCCCGCATCGCCCCGGAGCTGATGAAGAACCGGGAGCCCAAGGAGCACATCCGCGGCGTCGTCGAGGGCTTCCTGTCCGGCGTCGAGGACGAGCCGCAGCTGTGGCGCTTCGTCGTGCACAACCCGGGTGAGCACACGCCCGGCGCGGAGGTCGTCGACGACGTCCGGCAGACCATCGCGAGCCTGCTCTCCTCGCTCATCGGCGAGCGCCTCAAGGACGCCGGGCTCGACCCGGGCGGCGCGGAGGTCTGGGCCATCGGGCTCGTCGGCATGGTGCAGAGCGCGGGCGACTGGTGGCTCGAGCGCCAGACGATGAGCCGCGCGGCCGTCACCGACTACCTGACCACGCTGATCTGGGGCGGCGTCGCCGGCGTCCTCGACGGCGCGGGCACCGCTCCGCACGCGCCGCTGCGCCTGCTGCCCCCCACCGGAACGGGAGAGCCGACATGAGCGACGACCACGACCACGAGGACGGCTATCGCGGCCCCGCCGTGCTCACCGTCGACGGCGAGGACGTGCCCGTGCGCGTCGTCCTCGACGCCCGGCACGAGCCCCACGACGGCCGCCTGCACTGGTTCGGCCGCCTCTCCTTGGAGCGCGACGCCGAGCCGGCCCTGCTCGGCGCGCTGACGGCCACGTCGAGCCGCCTGGAGCTGCGCACCGCCGGTGGGCGCTCCGAGGCCCGCATCGGCGACCGCGACCCGTGGGGCCGCTTCCGGGTCACCGGGGTCGGCCGCCCGCCCTACGTGATCGAGGAGCCGGCGCTCGACGACTGACCTGTGAGTGGCAACCGGTGCCGGAGCACCGGTTACCGCTCACGACCTCGGGAACGCGACCTCGGGAACGCGACCTCGGGGGAACGCGACCTCGGGGGAACGCGGCGGGCCGAACGCGTCGAGGGGGCCCCGGCGCACCGGGACCCCCTCGACGAACTCCTCGTGCTCGGCCGACTCGTGCTCAGCCGATGGCGAAGCCGACGCGGCGGCCCTCCTCGGGCGCGATCTCCACGTAGGAGATCTGGGCCGAGCGGACGATGTACTTCCGGCCCTTGTCGTCGACCAGCCGCAGCAGGCCGCCCTCGCCGCCGGCGAGCGCCTCGTCGACGAGCTTCGCGACCTCGTCCGGGGTCTGGTCGCTGGACACCACGAGCTCGCGCTGGCTCTCCGCGATGCCGATCTTGACCTCCACCGGGGGACCTCCTGGTCGTGACGTTCGGGAACTGACGGGCCCCAGGCTAGTCGAGCCGGGGCTCCACGGCCCGGACGGGCGTCCGCCCTCAGCGAACCGCCCCGGGACGGGCCGGGCTCAGGACAGCCCGAGACGGGTCATCCGCTTGCCGTGGTTGAGCTGCAGGCGCCGGAGCAGGGCGCCGATGCCGGCGAGGTCGCCCGAACCCGTGACGATGAACTCGGCGAGCTCGTCGCGCTCGGCCACGATGTGCTGCGCCTGCGTGACGGCCTCCCCGAGCAGCCGCCGCCCCCACAGCGCGAGCCGGTCGTGCACCTGGCGGTCGGCCTCGCACGCGGCGCGGACCTCCCGCTCGGCGAACGCGCTATGGCCGGTGTCGGCCAGCACGTGGCGCACCAGCTCACCGGTCGGGCCCGACACCCAGGCGGCGACCTCGCGGTAGAAGTCGGCGCCCAGACCGTCGCCGAGGTAGGCCTTGACCAGCGACTCCAGCCAGCTCCGGGGCGCGGTCGACGCGTGGTAGGCGTTCCACATGCCGACGAAGGGCGCCATCGCCTCCTCGATCGGCACGCCGATGCCGTGCAGGTGCTCCTCCAGCATGCGGAAGTGCCCGATCTCCGCGGCCGCCATCGACGACAGCGCCGCGCGCCCGCTCAGGGTCGGGGCGTGGCGCGCGTCCTCGGCGAGCCGGTCGAACGCGGAGAGCTCGCCGTAGGCCAGCACGCCGAGGAGGTCGATCGTGGCCCGCCCGGAGGCGATGGCGGCGTCCGTGCCGCTCGCGGTCTCGCTCATGACGCCGTCCCACCCATTCGCCCTGCCCCGCTCATCGCCGTCGCGCCCTCGCCGTCACGCTCGTCCCGGCCGCCGCTCCGCACCCCCGGCCGAGCCGGTAGGAACGCCCGTGACCGGGAGCCTAGATGCCGCGCCACCCGTCCGGGGCGGCGCACGTCACGACACGTCGCGGCACGCCGGACTCCCCCGTCACCTCTCCGGCGGGTAGGATGCGACCTAGCGCAGCACCCGTACGGGGTGCGCGCCTACCCGCGGCCCGCATCCGACGACGGTCAGGCCGCAACGACCTGGTGCGTGCAGCGCCTCGTCGGCTCTCCCACGACGGTGCGCGCGCCGGTGGTCGACGAGCCGGCCCCGGCTCCTGTGCGCGGAGAGAGGCGATCACCCTGTCCGTCGAGACCGCTACCACCCCCATCGGCGCCGCCCCCGAGGACGCCGCGAAGGCGCACCCGCTCACCGGCGCCGCCCCCGTGAAGCCCGATTCCCCCACGTTCGCCGCCCTCGGCGTCCGACCCGAGATCGTGCAGGCCCTCTCCGAGGCCGGCATCGTCCACACGTTCGCGATCCAGGAGCTGACGCTCCCGCTGGCCCTGGCCGGCGAGGACGTCATCGGCCAGGCCCGCACCGGCATGGGCAAGACGCTGGGCTTCGGCGTCCCGCTGCTGCAGCGCGTCACGCCTCCGGCCGAGCAGCCCGCCGCCACCCTCGAGGGCGAGGCCGCCGACCGCAGCCGCGACGTCCCGCAGGCGCTCGTCGTCGTCCCCACCCGCGAGTTGTGCGTGCAGGTGGCGCAGGACCTCGCCGACGCCGGCAAGCACCTCGGCATCCGCGTCACCGCCATCTACGGCGGGCGCGCCTACGAGCCCCAGCTCGCCGCGCTCCGCAAGGGCGTCGACGTCGTCGTGGGCACCCCCGGGCGCCTGCTCGACCTCGCCGAGCAGCGCCACCTCGTGCTCGGCCGCGTCAAGGCCCTCGTCCTCGACGAGGCCGACGAGATGCTCGACCTGGGCTTCCTGCCCGACGTCGAGCGCATCCTGCGCATGCTCCCCGAGCAGCGCCACACGATGCTGTTCTCCGCCACGATGCCCGGCCCGATCATCGCGCTGAGCCGCCAGTTCCTGAACCGGCCCACGCACATCCGCGCCGAGGAGCCCGACTCGGGCTCGACGCACGAGAACACCACGCAGCACGTCTACCGCGCGCACGCCATGGACAAGGTCGAGCTGCTCACGCGCGTGCTGCAGGCCGAGGGCCGCGGCCTCACGATGATCTTCGCCCGCACCAAGCGCACCGTGCAGCGCGTGGCCGACGACCTCGCCGACCGCGGGTTCGCCGCCGCCGCCGTGCACGGCGACCTGGGCCAGGGCGCCCGCGAGCAGGCGCTGCGCGCGTTCCGCTCCGGCAAGGTCGACGTGCTGGTCGCCACCGACGTCGCCGCCCGCGGCATCGACGTCTCCGACGTCACGCACGTCATCAACTACCAGTGCCCCGAGGACTCCAAGACCTACGTCCACCGGATCGGCCGCACCGGCCGCGCCGGCAAGACGGGCGTCGCGGTCACGCTGGTGGACTGGGACGAGCTGCACAAGTGGAAGACGATCAGCGACGACCTGGGCCTCGACAAGCCCGAGGCGCCGGAGACGTACTCCACCTCGCCGCACCTGTTCACCGACCTCTCGATCCCCACCACCGCGAAGGGCCGCCTGCCGCACTCGCAGCGCACCCGGGCCGGGCTGGAGGCCGAGTACGTCGACACCGAGGGCGACCAGGGCGGCGGCCGCCGCCGCGACCGCGGTCGCGACAAGGTCGGCCCGCGGGCCGCCGAGGAGACGGTCCTGCCCGAGCGCAAGCCGCGCCGCTCGCGGTCGCGCACCCGCAGCCGCGCCGGCATGACGCTCGAGGGGGGCGAGGCCCCGGCCGCGTCCGCCCCGGCCACGTCCGCCCCGGCCACCACCGCGCCGGCGACCACCACCACGCCGGTCGACGCCCCGCAGGCGTCCCCGGATGCGGCGCCCGGGTCCGGACCCGAGTCGGGCCCCGAGTCCGGCCCGCGCTCCGACTCGGCCGACGGGCGTCCGCGCCGCCGTCGCCGTCGCGGCGGCCGCGGTCGCAGCGGCGGGTCCGAGGGCTCCGCCGACGCCGGTTCCGTCGACGGCGGCTCCGAGGACGCGGCCGCGAGCTGACGCACGGCACCGCAGGAGAGGGGCGCCGCTCGATGCTGCGCACGCAGCCGTCCGAGCGGCGCCGCCGCGGCGACCTGGTCGCCGCGGGCCTCATCGTGGTGCTGCTGGTGGCGCTGACCGTCACGGTCGCCGCCACCAGCGACGTCGCGGGCACCACCTCGGTCCCGGCCACCGCGCCGATCGGGGCCCCCTCCCCCGCATCCGGCGCCCCGACCGGCTTCGTGCCGGCCTGGGAGGCCCCGAGCCCCGGCACGCCCGTACCCGTCGTGGCCGGTCCGGCCGTCGTCACCGCCGAGGGGTCGACGGTCACCGGGCGCGACGCCCGCACCGGCGAGGAGCGCTGGCGCTACGCCCGCGACCTGCCGCTGTGCACCGTCGGCGCCGGGTTCCCGGGCGTCGAGCAGGGCCGCGCACTGGCCGTCTACGCCAACGGGGACCCGGCGGACGCCGGCAGCGGCGACGGCGCCTACTGCTCCGAGGTCACGATGCTGCGCGGCGACACCGGTGAGCGGGTCGGCGCCCGCAACCCGGACGCCCGGCCCGGCACGCGGCTGCTCGCCGACGACACCTACGTGCTGGCGACCGGCACCGACCACCTCGAGGTCTGGCGCTCCGACCTGGTCCGGACCCTCGAGTACGGCGAGGTCCCCGCGCAGGAGCAGGTGGGCCGCCAGCCCCGCCCCGGCTGCACCTACGGCTCGGTCGCGCTGGGCGGGCGCCGGGTCGCGGTCGTCGAGCGCTGCCCCGGTGAGTCCGCCGACCGCCTCACCGTGCTCGCCTCCGACGGCGAGGACGGCGCCGAGAAGCCCGAGGAGCGGTTCTCGGTGCCGCTGACCGGCGCCGGTGCCGTCGTCGTCGCCGTCTCGGAGGAGCAGGTGGCCCTCGCGCTGCCCGACCCGTCGCGGCTCGCCGTGTTCGACGCGTCGGGCGCGCAGGTGTCGGTGAGCGAGGTCGACGCGGTCGTCGCCGACCCGCCCGGCGGCGTCGCCCCCACCTCCGCCGACGACGCCCACCGCTACTGGTTCACCGGCACGTCGGTCGTCGCGCTCGACGTCGCCCAGCTCGCCCTGCTCTGGACGCTGCCCGACGCGCTCGGCCCGCCCGTCCGCTACGGCGTCGAGCTGCTGGTGCCGGTGCCCGGCGGCCTGCGGGTCGTCGACGCCGACCGCGGCCGCCCCGGGCGCCTGCTGCCCGTCGACCGCCCCGACCCGGACGCGCCCGTGAGCCTCGCCGTCGACGGCGACGTGCTGCTGGAGCAGCGCGGCGCCACCGTCACCGCGCTGGTCCCGGCTCCCTAGCGGCGCGCGGGATCGACCCGGGACTCCTACGCTCGGACGGGTGAGCACCGCGACCGACGTCGGCTACTTCCCGCCCGGCAGCGCGACCCGCCGCGTGATCGGCGACCCGGCCGCCCTCATCGGCGGGTTCAGCGCGCTGTTCCTGCAGGCCCTGCACCCGCGCGCGATGGCGGGCATCGACCAGCACTCCTCGTTCCCCGACGACTTCTGGCCGCGCCTGCAGCGCACCGCCGAGTACGTCACGACGCTCGCGTTCGCCGACACCGCCACGGCCGACCGCGCCGCCGCCCGCGTCCGCGGCATCCACCGCCACGTCCGCGGCACCGACCCGGTGACCGGCCGCGCCTACTCCGCCGACGACCCCGACCTGCTGCGCTGGGTGCACGTCACCGAGGTCAGCTCGTTCTCCGCGGCCGTGCGGCGCCTGGGCCTCATCGACGCCGCGGAGGAGGACCGCTTCCTCGCCGAGCAGGTGCGCGCGGGCGCGCTGCTGGGCGCGGTCGACCTGCCCGCCTCCCGCACCGAGGTCGACGCGTACTTCGCCGCGGTCCGCCCCGAGCTCGTCGCGAGCCCCGTGGCGCGCCGCGCCGCCCGCCGGCTGGCGTTCGCGCCGATCCCGCGGCGGCTGCCGCTGCCGGTGCCGGTGGGGTCGCTGGGCGAGATGGCCGCGTCCGTCGCTCTGGCCCGTCCGGCCTGGACTACCGTCGCCGCCGTCGCGATCGGCCTGCTGCCGCCGTGGGCCAAGCAGCTCTACGGCGTGCCACGCCCGCCCGGCTCGGGCCTGGTCACCACGGCGTCGCTGGGTGCGCTGCGGGCTGCGTTCCTCGGCGTCAGGCGAGCCACAGGGCAGCCAGGACCACCGCGCTGACGCCCACGACGGCCAGCGCTGCGCCTGCCCCGTGACCGCCGTCCGCGGCGCGGTCGGCCCGCACCTGCGCCACCACGGCCACCACCGCGGCCACGACGTGCCAGGCGAGGAACGCCGGCGCCGGACCGGGTGAGCCGGTGCGCGTCGCCACCACCCAGGCGACGCCCAGCGCCAGCGCCAGCACGACGAGCCCGCCCGCGAGCACGCCGGAGAGCCCCCGCAGCACGGCGGCCGTCCTCACGGTGCGAGTCCGTCCCACGGCGCGGGCTCGGGCACCGCGGCGCGCCCCTCGGGGCAGTGGCGGCGCACCTCGCAGGTGCCGCAGCTCGGCGAGACGACGGGCGGGAACAACGCCTCCCGGTCGCCGCCGTCGGCCAGCGCGTCGGTGGCCGCGGCCAGCTCCCCCGCCGTCGCCTCGGCCCGCCGCACGGCCGCGATGAGCGAGGCGTCGTCGTGCTCGTGGGCGTGCACCTCTCCGGTGGGCAGGTGGTGCAGCTCCACGCGGCTGCACGGGCGGCGCAGCGTCCGGGCCGTCGCGACGGCGTAGAGCGCGAGGGCCTCGGAGGTGCGCGCGTCGTCGTCGGTGAGGGGGCGCCGGCCGGTCTTGTAGTCGACGACCACGGCCTCGCGCCCGCGCGCGTCGATGCGGTCGACCCGGCCCTCCGCCACGATGCGCTCGGTCGACACCGACACCCACTGCTCGACGCCGAGCGGCTCGTCCCCGGCCCGCTCGGCGACGTACGCCGCGACCCAGCCGCGGGCGCGCTCCCGGTGCTCGCGCTGCTGCGCCGCGTCGCGGAAGCCCTCGCCGTTCCAGTTGCGGTCGACGAGCGCCGCCGCGGCGTCGGGCGTGCGGCGCGCGGGCGGCAGCGCGTAGTAGGCGCGCAGGGCCAGGTGCACCACGGCGCCGAGGGTGGCCGACGCCCACGCCCCGCCGCGGGAGGTGCGGTCGAGGTAGCCCAGGCGATAGCGGCGGGGGCAGTCGCGCCAGGTGCCCAGCCGCGAGGGCGTCACCTTCACGAGCCGGGGCGCGACGAAGTCGAAGCCCAGCTGACCGGTCACCCGACCCACGGTAGTGGTCAGCCGGTGACGACCTCGATCCCGCCCGCGGCCCGCTCGACGAGCGCGTCGAGGGCGGCGGCGGCCGTAGTCTCGGCCGCGATCGGGGTGGTCTTGTTGGTGCCGTGGTAGTCGCTCGACCCCGTGGTGAGCAGGCCGTGGCGGCCCGCCAGGTCGCGCAGCAGGTCGCGGTCGTCGGGGCCGTGGTCGGGGTGGTCGACCTCGACGCCGGCGAGGCCCTTCGCGGCCAGGTCCACCAGCACCGACGGCTCGATGACGCGGCCGCGCTTGCGCGCCAGCGGGTGCGCGAACACCGCCGCTCCCCCGGCGGCCCGGATCATCTCGACCGCGGTCTCCACCGGGGTGTCCTGCTTCGGGACGTAGAACGGGCTGCCCGTGTAGAGGAGCTTCGCGAAGGCCTCGTTCACGCTCTCGACCACGCCCGCGGCCACCAGCGCGCGGGCGAGGTGGGGGCGCCCGGCGCTCGCGCCGTCGGGCAGGTAGGCGAAGACCGTGTCGACGTCGACGGGGTAGCCGGCGTCGGCCATCTTCCCGATCATGCCGACGAGCCGGTGGTGGCGCGCCTCGCGCAGCCGCTGCTGCTCCTCCGCGATCGCCGGGTGCTCCGGGTCGAACAGGTACCCGAGCAGGTGCACCGCGACCTCGTCCGGGTCCTCGGGCGTGTCCGGGCGGCCGGTGGGGCTGACGCAGGAGAACTCGGCACCGCGCACGAGCCGCATCCCGGACGGGAGCGCGGCGACGGCCTCGGCCCAGCCGCCCGTCGTGTCGTGGTCGGTGATCGCCAGGACGTCGACGCCCGCGGCGGCGGCCGTGGCCACCAGCTCCGCGGGCGCGTCGGTGCCGTCCGAGGCGGTGGAGTGGGTGTGCAGGTCGATCCGCGGGGGGCTGGCCACGCCGCGAGGCTATCCCGCGGTCACTTGCCCGCGGTCACTTGCGCCAGCGCGGCCGCGCGAGCATGCCCGTGGCACGCGTCTTGCCCTTCTCCCCGAACACCAGCTCGGAGAGCGCCTCGTAGATCTCCTCGGGGCGCGGCATGTAGTCGATGCGGTTGAGCGCCTGGATCTGGCCCGCCGACTCGACGATCATCGTGCCGTAACCGAACATCCGTCCGCCCAGCGTGCGCTGGAACGTCAGGTCGGTGACCTTGCTCAGCGGCATCATCTTGACGTTGTGCACGATGATGCCCTCGGCCAGCATCACGCGCTTGTCGGTGATCACGATGCGCTCGATCCACCACAGGATCGTCAGCACCGTGAACCGCAGGACGGCGACGAGCCCGAGGTAGAACGTGACGTTGTCGGCGATCACGGAGCCGAACGACGGCGACACGTCGGTGGTGTTGGGCTCGATCCACAGCTGGACGATCACCAGCAGCAGCAGGAACAGCGCGGTCTCGGTGAGGTGCCGGATCATCACCGCCCAGTGCTGGCGCACGCGGATGACCCGCCGCTCCGTCGGGAGCAGGTACTCGTCGATCTCCCGGGGGGCGAGCATCGCCTACACGAGCTCGGTGAAGAACGTGACGATCGAGTTGGCCGCGTTCGAGAGGATGCCGCCGATGTTCTGCACGGAGTTGGCGGCGCTGCCCGGCTGGGTGATCACGAAGAAGATCAGCAACGCGATCGCGAGCAGCCCGACGATCTTCCTGACGTTCACCCGTACCACCGTTCCGAGACGAGGATGGAAACCGCTTCCGTCCTGATTCTTACAGCACCCACGGGGTACAGGGTATCCGGCACGCGGGCCGATACGGTGCCGATCTGTGACCCGGTGTGACGAAACGACTCCGTGCGTGGGAGGCCTCGCCTACGACGCCTCCGGGCGCCTGCTGCTCGTCCTGCGGGCCAATGATCCTGGTCGCGGGCGGTGGTCCGTGCCGGGCGGGCGCGTCGAGGCCGGGGAGGACGACGCGGCCGCCGTGATCAGGGAGATGCGCGAGGAGACCGGGTTGGACGTACGGCCGGGTCGCCTGATCGGGCGAGTGGAGCGGGGGCCGTACACGATCGCCGACTACGCCTGCGCGGTCGTCGGCGGGACGCTGCGCGCCGGGGACGACGCACTCGACGCCCGGTGGTGCGCCGCCGCCGACCTCGCCGCGCTCCCCCTCGTCGACGGGCTCGTGGAGACGCTCGCGACGTGGGGGGCGCTGCCGGAGTAGGAGCGCGACCTAGACGAGTAAGTCCGAATGCGATCAGTGGTCGTAGGCGGTCAGGGAGCGGGTGATCGGTTGGCCGGTGGCCCGGTTGTGCCAGATCGCGGCGGTCAGGGCGAGGAGGCGTTGTCCGATCCGGGCGCCGACCCCGTCGATGGTGCGTCCGCCATGTAGTTCCAGGTCGAGCTGTCCTTTGAGGGTGTCGAAGATCGATTCGACGAGTTGGCGGACGGGTTTGAGCAGATGCTCGGCTGGATGCGGGGTGCGGTTGCGGTAGGACGGTCGCAGTAGTGCAATACCGCGTTCGGCGAGGTAGGTGTCGAGTTCGCGGGACACGTAGCCCTTGTCGGCGATGATGGTGAGTCCGGGCCGGTCGGCGGTCAGAGTGTGGTCGTGGTCCAGTGCGGCAATGAGCACCTGGCGTTCGTCGATCTTGGGGTCGGCCAGGGCCCAGGTGATAGGCAGCCCGGACGGGGTGGCGATCAGGTGCAGGCGCAGTCCCCAGAAGAACCGTGAGTGCGAGGCGCAGTAGCTGTAGCCGGCCCAGCCGGCGAGGTTGGAGCGCTTGACCGTGGGGCGGGAACGGGCGCACTCGACCGGGGTGGAGTCCACGACCCAGACCGGGTCGGCCCATAGATCGGTGTCGGTGGCCAGTACCCGGATCAGCTGTTTGATCAGGGGCAACGCCGCGCGTAGACGCTTGTTGTAGCCCGACTGGCCGGGCAGGTAGGGGAACGCGCCGGGCAGGTGTGTGGGCACGAACCGCAGCCACCGGGCCTCGGACCGCACGCCGAGCAGGACCTGGGCGACGGCGAGGGTGAGCAGTTCGGCGTCGGAGAGTTTCGGTGGTCTCCCGGTGCGGGTGCGGCGCCCGAGATAGTCATCGATCTTGACGTAAAGTGCGGTCAGGAGGGTGTTGAGGTTGGTCGTCACACACTGACCTTCAACACCCTCCGTCCACCTTCGTGGGTGCCACGCCGTTAGGACTTACTCGTCTAGACCTGCGGGACCGGGCGGCCCGCCTGCTCGCCGCCGCGGGCGTCGCCGTAGGACTTCTTGGGGATCATCACCTTGCGCCGGAACGTGCACACGACGGTGCCGTCCTGCTTGTAGCCCCGGGTCTCGACGTACACGACGCCGCGGTCGTCCTTCGACTTCGACTCGGTCTTGTCCAGCACCTCGGTCTCGCCGTAGATGGTGTCGCCGTGGAACGTCGGCTTCGTGTGCTTGAGCGACTCCACCTCGAGGTTGGCGATCGCCTTGCCCGACACGTCCGGGACGCTCATCCCGAGCAGCAGCGAGTAGATGTAGTTGCCCACCACCACGTTCTTGCCGAACTCGGTGGTCTCCTCGGCGAAGTGCGCGTCGAGGTGCAGCGGGTGGTGGTTCATCGTGATGAGGCAGAACAGGTGGTCGTCGTACTCGGTGACCGTCTTCCCGGGCCAGTGCTTGTAGACCGCACCGACCTCGAACTCCTCGTAGTACCGCCCGAACTGCAACGTCAACGCCTCCTCAGCCGATGAACTGCCTGGAGGAGTAATCTAGTCAACGGCCCGCAGCCGTGCGGGTCGTGATCGACACACGTCAGGAGGTGAGCGCGGTGCCGACGGCACCCGGATGCAGTAGTCGCCGCGCTCCCGACCGACCGGCCCGCTAGGGGCCCCCTCCCGGTTCGGGGCGCGATTCCCGTGCGTTCCGAACCCCGCAGGAGGTACCCCGTGCCGCCGCTGTCCTCGATCCGCCCCGCCATCCGTGCGGCCTCGCGCATCACCACGCGCGTCTCCGAGCCGCTGCTGCCCAAGCTGCGCGTCCCGGTCTCCGCCTACGTCGTCGACTGCGCCGTGTACGTCGACGGCGAGCGCCTGCCCGGGCGCTGGACCCACGACGGCGCCCTCGCCGAGGTGCGCCGCCGCGAGGAGGGCTTCGTCTGGATCGGGCTGCACGAGCCCGACGAGGACCAGATCACCGGCATCGCCGACGTGTTCGGCCTGCACGAGCTCGCCGTCGAGGACGCGGTGCACGCGCACCAGCGCCCCAAGGTCGAGCGCTACGACGACATGCTGTTCATGGTCCTCAAGACCGTCTGCTACGTCGGGCACGCCGAGCCCACCACGGCCAACGAGATCGTCGAGACCGGCGAGGTCATGGCGTTCCTGGGGCACGACTTCATCGTCACGGTCCGGCACGGCAACCACTCCGGCCTGCGCGACGTCCGCCGCAAGCTGGAGGCCGACCCCGAGCAGCTCTGCCTCGGGCCCTCGGCGGTCCTGCACTCCATCGCCGACCACGTCGTCGACTCCTACCTCGACGTCACCGCGGCCATCGAGAACGACATCGACGAGATGGAGGCCGAGGTCTTCACGCCCCGGTCCCCCATGGACGCCGAGCAGATCTACGTCATGAAGCGCGAGGTGCTGGAGCTGCGGCGCGCCGTCGTGCCGCTGGCCACGCCGCTGCGCAAGCTGACCGAGGGCTACAGCGCGCTGATCCCGCACGACGTGCGCTCCTACTTCCGCGACGTCGACGACCACCTCGTCACCGTCGTGGAGCGGGTCGCGGGCTTCAACGAGCTCCTGACCACCCTCGTCGACGCCTCGCTGGCGAAGATCACCATGCAGCAGAACAACGACATGCGGAAGATCACTTCGTACGCCGCGCTCATCACCGTCCCCACGATGATCGCCGGCATCTACGGGATGAACTTCGAGTACATGCCCGAGCTGCAGTCCCCGATCGGCTACCCGGCGGTGCTGCTGACGATCGTCGCGATCTGCGCGTACCTGTTCCGGCAGTTCCGCCGCAACCACTGGCTGTAGCGCGCGGTCGCCCAGCGTCACCAGCCGTGTGACGCGGGACGGGTCGGCGCGCCGTCGCGGGACGACCGTCCTAGCCTGTGCAGGGTGAACGACCGGCAGATGAACCCACTGCGGCTGCTGAGCCGCCCGGCCTGGGCCGAGCAGGTCCCCACCTGGGCCGACGCCAAGCCGGGGATCATCCGGGCCGCCCTCGCGCGGGCCCAGGCGCGGCCCTCCGGTGGCTGGTTCGTCGTCGCCGCGAGCCGCGAGGTCACCCGGGGGACGACGTACGGGCGGGTCGTCGGCGGGCGCGAGGTCGTGCTCTGGCGCGACGACGCCGGCACCCTGCACGCCGGGCCGGGCGCCTGCCCGCACCTGGGCGCCGCGCTCTGCGACACCCCCGTGCACGAGGGCCGGGTCGTCTGCCGCTGGCACGGGCTCGCGCTCGGACCGGAGGGCCGGCCGGGCTGGCGCACGTTCCCCGCCCACGACGACGGCGTGCTCGCCTGGGTGCGGCTGGAGGCCGCGGACGAGGTCGTCACCGACGCGCCGATCCTGGGCCCGCGCCCCGACCCGGGGCGCAGCCTGCCCGCCGTCGCCACCGTGGTGGGCCGCTGCGAGCCCGAGGACGTGCTGGCCAACCGGCTCGACCCGTGGCACGGGGCGTGGTTCCACCCGTACTCGTTCGCCAACCTGCGCGTGGTGTCGGCGCCGCCGATGGAGTGCACCGAGGCCGAGGACCGGTTCCTCGTCGAGGTCACCTTCACCCTGGGCCGGCGCCTCGGCGTGCCGGTGAAGGCCGCGTTCACCTGCCCCGATCCCCGCACGATCACGATGGAGATCGTCGACGGCGAGGGCACGGGCAGCGTCGTGGAGACCCATGCGCCGCCCCTGCGCCCCGGCCTCGACGGCCTCCCCCGCACCGCGGTGATCGAGGCCGTCGTCGCGCACTCCGACCGCCCCGGCTTCGAGCACTCCCGCAAGGTCGCGGCGGCCCTGCGGCCGATGATCGCGGTGGCGGCCAAGCGGCTGTGGCGCGACGACCTCGACTACGCCGAGCGCCGCTACGCCCTGCGCACCACCTGACCGCGCCCCCACTCGGCTGCGCACCCACCCTCGGCACCCCCAACAGCTCCCAGCAGCCCGCACCGGGTGACAGTGGAGTGGCTTTACTGCCACTGGGCGCCAGTAAAGCCACTCCACTGTCACGAGAGGGCGGGGCGGGGCGGGGCGGGCGCGGCCGTCCTACTTCGTCAGGTCCAGGCCCTCGGGCGGGGTGGGGGCGTCGGGGTCGGCGCCCAGCGGCACGCCGGGGCTGCGACCCAGGAACGTGTGCACGATGTGCTGCTGCCAGCCGGGCATCGTCTGGACCCGCACGTCCTCGAACCCCACGGCCGTCATGCGGCCGGTGAAGGCGTCGACGCCGTCGAAGTCGAGCACGCTGCGCCACAGGTAGCGGTACAGGTCGGCGGAGCCGGTGCGGATACGGCCCATCGGGATGATGACGCTCCAGCAGACCGCGGTCCACACCGCGCGGCTGCGGGGCGAGTCGGCCACCGAGTACTCGTGCACCGCGAGCGGGGCGCCGGGCTTGAGCATCCCGCGGTAGCGGCGCAGGGCGGCGTTGCGGTCGGTGAGGTTGCGCAGCAGGTACGCGGCGAGGATGCCGTCGTAGGGGCCGGCGAACTTGGCCGGGTCGAGCTCCTCGGCGTTGCCGTGCACGAACCGCACCGTCGACGGCCAGGTCTTGCGCCGGGCCTGCGCCAGCATCTCCACCGAGGCGTCGACGGCGGTGATCTCGGCCTGCGGCGCGACCTCGAGCAGCGCGGCGGTGGACGCGCCGGTGCCGCAGCCGAGGTCGAGCAGGCGCAGACCGGCCCCGCCGCCGGGCAGCCCCATCCGCTTCGCGGACAGGCGCAGGTGCTCGTGGTAGCCGGGGTTGGCGCCGACGAGCTTGTCGTAGGTGCGCGCGTGCACGTCGAACGACCGCGACACGTTGCCTGCGTCGATGCGGCCGGGCTGCTGGGGACTCACGAGACCGGATCCTCCCGCACGCGGCGGGCGGGCACCCGTCGGGGATGCCCGCCCCCACGCTCATGTCGTCTGCGTGGGACCCATCGCGAGCTTGGCCAACAGCTCGCGCGCCTTCTCCGCGTTGCGCGGCTGGCACAGCACGTCGTAGCGCCCGGCGACCATCTGGCTCGCCGAGGTGAAGTCGCGCCGGCCGCGCGTGGCGCCGTAGCCGACCGCGGCGAAGACGAGACCGAACACGATGCCGCTGGCCAGGCCGACCAGGATCGGGCCGAACCCACCGCCCTCGTTGCCGCTGAACAGGCTGAGCAGCAGGCCGACGAACAGACCGAACCACGCACCGGACGCGGCGCCCGACATGAGCACGCGGCCCCAGGTCAGCCGGCCGATCACGCGCTCGACGAGCATCAGGTCGACCCCGACGATCGTGACGTCGCGGACCGGGAAGTCGGAGTCGGCCAGGTGGTCGACGGCGCGCTGCGCCTCCTCGTAGGTGGCATAGGAGCCGACCGGCCAGCCGGTGGGCGGGGTCGGCAGGTTGGGCAGGCCGGGCGCGGTGCGCGCGGGCCCGCCGAACGGTGTGCTCACGGGGGCCTCCTCAGTGCGGACGGGGACATGTCCACATCATGCCAACGCGTCGACCTGCACCGTAGTGCCGGAGGGCGGCGGGTCTCACACCCGTCTGCACTGTCCGGTTTCGTACGGCTCGGCGAACGGCGGCGCGCCCCTCACGACAAGCCGAAGACCACCGGTGTTCTCCACCAGCGCCTTCGACCTGTGCCGGCACTGCAAGGGAAGCGGGCGGCGGATGCGCCTCGCCGCCCGCGCGTTCCCGCGCAACGACGACGTGAGGTGGCTCAGCGCAGCTTGTACTCCTTCAGCAGCCCGCGGCTTATGATCGTCTTCTGGATCTCCGACGTGCCCTCGCCGATGAGCAGGAACGGGGCCTCGCGCATGAGGCGCTCGATCTCGTACTCCTTGGAGTAGCCGTAGCCGCCGTGGATGCGGAACGACTCCTGGGTGACCTCGGCGCAGTACTCGCTGGCGATCAGCTTGGCCATGCCCGACTCGACGTCGAACCGCTCGCCGGAGTCCTTCAGGCGCGCGGCGTTGACCATCATCAGGTGCGCGGCCTCGACCTTGGTGGCCATCTCCGCGAGCTTGAACGCGATGGCCTGGTGCTCGGCGATCGGCTTGCCGAAGGTGGAGCGCTGCTGGGCGTAGGAGACGGCCAGCTCGAACGCGCGGATCGAGATGCCGCACGCGCGGGCCGCGACGTTGACGCGGCCGACCTCGACGCCGTCCATCATCTGCGCGAAGCCGCCGCCGCGCTTGCCGCCCAGGATCCGGTCGGCGGGCACGCGGTGGCCCTTGAACACCATCTCGGTGGTGTCGACGCCCTTGTAGCCCATCTTGTCGATCTTGCCCGGGATGATCAGACCGGGTGCGACCTCGCCGTAGCCGACCGGCTTCTCCACCAGGAAGCAGGTGAGGTTCTGGTAGGGCTTGGGCTGCCCCTCGTCGGTCTTGACCAGCACCGCGGTCAGCGTGGAGGTGCCGCCGTTGGTCAGCCACATCTTCGCGCCGTCGATGACGAAGTCCCCGTCATCGCCCGAGCCGTCCTGCACGGCCCTGGTCTTGATCGCCGCGACGTCCGAGCCGAGGTCGGGCTCCGACATCGAGAACGAGCCGCGGGTCTCCCCCAGCGCCATCGCGGGGAGGTACTTCGCCTTCTGCTCCGGCGTGCCGTGGTGGGTGATCATGTGCGCCACGATGAAGTGGGTGTTGATCACGCCGGAGACGCTCATCCAGCCGCGGGCGATCTGCTCGACGACCAGCGCGTAGGTCAGCAGCGACTCGCCGAGCCCGCCGAACTCCTCGGGGATGGTGAGCCCGAACAGGCCCATCTCCTTCATCCCGTCGACGATGTCCTGCGGGTACGCGTCGGCGTGCTCCAGGGCGGTGGCGTGCGGGATGATCTCCTTGTCCACGAACGTCTTGACCGTGGACAGGATCTCCTGCTGGATCTCGGTGAGACCGGCGGTCTGGGCGAGCCGGGCCATGGGGTGCCTCCTGGCTGACGTCACGGCCGCCGGGAGGGGAAGGTCCCGGCGCTGGGTACTGGCTGGTAAGTATCCCGTGCGGCCGCCGGGATCGCCGACGCCTGTGAACCTTCCCACCACTCCCGGTGGTCAGGGCCTCGACCACCGGGAACCGGCGGTCAGGACTCGGGCGCGGTCCAGCGGTCGGTGCGCTCCATGCCGGCGGCGCGGCCCTTGCCCGCGATCACGAGCGCCATCTTGCGGCTGGCCTCGTCGATCATCTCGTCGCCGATCATGGCCGAGCCCTTCTTGCCGCCGGCCTCGGAGGTGAAGTACTCGTAGGCGTCGAGGATGTTCTCGGCGTGGTCGTAGTCCTCCTGCAGCGGGCTGAAGGTCTCGTTGGCGGCGTCGATCTGGCCGGGGTGCAGCACCCACTTGCCGTCGAAGCCCAGCGCGGCGGAGCGCCCGGCCACGCGGGAGAACGCGTCGACGTCGCGGATCTGCAGGAACGGGCCGTCGATGGCCTGCTTGTCGTGCGCGCGGGCCGCCATGAGGATGCTCATGAGGATGTGGTGGTAGGCGTCGCCCACGTCGTAGCCGGGGGGCTGCTCGCCGACCACGAGGCTCTTCATGTTGATCGAGGCCATGAAGTCGGCCGGGCCGAAGATGATGGTCTCGACGCGCGGGCTCGCCGTGGCGATCTCGTTGACGTTGATCAGTCCCAGCGCGTTCTCGATCTGCGCCTCGATGCCGATCTTCCCGACCTCGTAGCCCATCGTCTTCTCGATCTGGGTGAGGAGCAGGTCCAGGGCGACGACCTGCTGGGGCGTCTGCACCTTGGGCAGCATGATCGCGTCGAGGTTGGCGCCGGCGCCCTCGACGACCTCGGTGACGTCGCGGTAGGTCCACTCGGTCGTCCAGTCGTTCACCCGGACGACGCGGATCTTCTCGCCCCAGCCGCCCTCGTTGAGCGCCTCGACGATCGTCGTGCGGGCACCGGGCTTGGCGAGCGGGGCGCACGCGTCCTCGAGGTCCAGGAAGACCTGGTCGGAGTTCAGCGTGCGGGCCTTGTCGATGAACTTCTGGCTCGAGCCGGGCACCGCCAGGCAGGACCGGCGGGGGCGCAGCTGGCTGGTGGTCATCGGTGGGACTCCTCGTCGACGTCGGCGCGGTGGACCCCGGGATGCTGGCACGACCGGCGCCCCCGGGCCCGCCGGGGTGACCGTTTTCTCACCCCGTCGGGGCCCGTCGGACGGGTTGCCCGCACGGAGTGCTCAGACGGGAGGCAGGGCCACGAGCTCGCCGCGGGCCACGGCCGTGACGGTGCCCCACACCGACGTGCGCACGGCGGTGCCGGCGTCGGCGTGCACCAGCACCCCCAGCGTCGACGGGCGCCCGATCTCCGCGCCCTGCGCCACGGTGAACCCGGTCTGGCCGTCGGCGGCCAGCACGCCGCGGTCGACCAGGAGCACCGCCAGCGCGACGGCGGCCGAGCCGGTGGCCGGGTCCTCCGACACGCCGACGTCGGGGGCGAACATCCGCGCGTGCGCCGCGGAGGCGGCGGCGTCGAAGGACACCACCGTCAGCCCGACGAGGCCCTCGGTGCAGGCGCGCACGGCCGCGGGGTCGGGCACGGCCCGCGCCACGGCGTCCGGCGCGACCACCACGAACGCGTACGGCACCCCCGCGCCGGCGACGCCCGCCGGCACGGCGTCGACGACGTCGGCCGGGGAGAGCCCGACCGCGGCGGCCAGCACCGCGCCGTCCAGCGCCGGCCCGACCTCCGACGCCCCGCCGGTGACCTGCGCGCCGTAGTCGTCGACGCGGACCGGCAGCAGCCCCGCCCCGCACTCCTGCACGACGTCGCCGGTGGAGATCAGGCCGTCGCGGGCCAGCACCCACGCCGTCCCGACGCTCGGGTGCCCGGCGAAGGGCAGCTCACGGCCGGGCGTGAAGATCCGCAGCCGGTAGTCGGCGTCGGCGGTGGGCGGCAGCGGGAACGCGGTCTCCGACAGGTGGAACTCGGCGGCGATCGCCTGCATCTGCCCGGTGCTGAGCTCGTGGCCCCCGTGCACCACGGCGAGCGGGTTGCCGGCGTAGGCGCGGTCGGTGAACACGTCGACGACGTCGTAGCGGAGCACGGGAGCGACCCTAGAACCCTAGGCTGCGCGCCATGGCATCCGACCGCGTCTTCGTCGCACGGCTGGTCGGCCTCGAGGTGTTCGGGCCGGACGGCGAACGGATCGGCCGCGTCCGCGACGTGCTGGTCACCGTCCGGGTCGACGCCAGCCCGCCGCGGGTGCTGGGCGTCGTGGTCGAGATGGTCACCCGGCGGCGGATCTTCGTGCCGATGCTGCGGGTCACGAGCATCGACCCGAGCGCGGTCACGCTCGCCACCGGGTCGGTGAGCCTGCGCGGGTTCTCCCAGCGCCCCAACGAGACGCTCGTGGTCGGCCAGCTGCTCGACGCGCCGGTCACGATCGTCGACGGCGGGGTGCCCGCCGTCGTCGTCGACGCCGCCATCGAGCCGACGCGCTCGCGCGACTGGGTGGTCGGGCGCCTGGCCGTGCGCGCCCGCCGCCACGGCCTGACCCGGCGCGGGCAGGTGCAGGAGCTGCCGTGGTCGGCGGTCACCGGGCTCTCGCTCACCGACCGGCAGGGCACCGCGGGGCTGCTGTCGGTGCTGGAGACGATGCGACCCGCCGACGTCGCCGCCACGCTGTCGGAGCTGCCCGAGAAGCGCCAGCACGAGGTCGTCGACGCCCTCGACGACGAGCGCCTCGCCGACGTGTTCGAGGAGATGTCGGACTCCGACCAGCGCGCGCTGCTCGCCCACCTCGACGTCGAGCGCGCCGCCGACGTGCTGGAGGCGATGAGCCCCGACGACGCCGCCGACCTCCTCGGCGACCTCCCCACCGCCGAGTCCGACGCCCTGCTCGCGCTCATGCAGCCCGGCGACTCCGCCCCGGTGCGTCGCCTGATGAGCTACTCCTCCGACACCGCGGGCGGTCTGATGACACCCGAACCGGTGATCCTGCGCCCGGACGCGACCGTGGCCGAGGCGCTGGCCCGCATCCGCAACCCCGACCTCCCCGTCGCCCTGGCCAGCATGGTGTTCGTGTGCCGCGCGCCCTCGGAGACGCCGACCGGGCGCTACCTGGGCTGCGCGCACGTGCAGCGACTGCTGCGGGAGGCGCCCTTCGAGCTGGTGGCGGGCGTCGTCGACACGGGGCTGGCGCGCCTGTCACCCGGCGCGACGCTCGGCGAGATCGCGCGGTACTTCGCGGCGTACAACCTCGTCGCCGGTCCCGTCGTCGACGACGAGGACCACCTGCTCGGGGCCGTCACCGTCGACGACGTGCTCGACCACCTGCTGCCGACGGACTGGCGCGACCGGTTCACCGACGAGGCCGCACCCGACCCGACCCCGGAGGCCGCAGGTGCCTGAGATCACGACGCGCCGCCGGCTCGACCGGCCCGGCCGCCGCCGCTTCGAGCTCGACCCCGACAGCTTCGCCCGCATCTCCGAGCGCATCGCGCGGTTCCTGGGCACCGGGCGGTTCCTGGCGATCCAGACCGTCATCGTCATCGTGTGGATCGCGATCAACCTGGTGGCGGTGTCGCTGCGCTGGGACCCCTACCCCTTCATCCTGCTCAACCTGGCCTTCTCCACCCAGGCCGCGTACGCCGCGCCGCTGATCCTGCTGGCCCAGAACCGCCAGGACGACCGCGACCGCGTGGCGCTCGACGAGGACCGCACCCGCGCCGAGCGCACGAAGGCCGACACCGAGTACCTCGCGCGCGAGCTCGCCGCGCTGCGCGTCGCTGTCGGCGAGGTCGCCACCCGCGACTACCTGCGCGGCGAGCTGGAGCGCCTGGGCGACCGGCTCCAGCCGAAGGGCTGACCCGGTCCGGAGCAGGCGCTCATTCCGCGAGCCGCCGGCTGATCCGCTCCAGCGCGCACAGGTCGTCCTCGTCGAGCCGGGCGACGAAGTGCCGCAGCACCCCGGCCAGGTGCGTCCGCGCGGCCACCCGCAGGCGGTGGAAACCGGCGTCGGTGAGCCCGGCGGCGACGCCCCGGCCGTCACCGGGCACCCGGGTGCGCGAGACGAGCCCGGCCCGCTCCATCCGGTCGACGAGCCGCGTGACGCCCGAGCGCGAGAGCAGCACGGCGTCGGCGAGCTCGGTCATCCGCAGCCGGCGGTCGGGCGCCTCGGCCAGCTGCACGAGCACGTCGTAGGCGGCCAGGGACAGGTCCTGCTCGGCGACGAGCTCGGCCTCCAGGACGCGGGTGATCCTCGCGTGGGCGCGCAGGAACGCCCGCCACGCACCGAGCTCGTCGACCGACGGCGCGCGGCGCCCGTCGGGCGGCGCTGTGTCGGGAGCATCACGGAGGGCCACGACGGAGCATCGTACGGTCGGCGGCCCGTTCCGCGCCGTCCACGTAGCATGGGAGGCGTGTCCACCTCCACCGGAACCACCACCGTCGAGCAGGCCGTCCGCGCCGCGCTCGCCACCGTCGAGGACCCGGAGATCCACAAGCCGATCACCGACCTGGGGATGGTCAAGGGGGTCGAGATCACTCCCGAGGGCCTCGCCCGCATCGGCGTGTACCTCACCGTCGCCGGCTGCCCCATGAAGGACACGATCACCACGCGCGTCACCGTGGCCGTCTCCCAGGTCCCGGGCGTCACCGGGGTCGAGGTCGACCTCGACGTCATGAGCGACGACCAGCGCGCCGAGCTGCGCCGCGGCCTGCGCGGCGACGCCGCCGAGCCGGTGATCCCCTTCGCGCAGCCCGGGTCGCTCACCCGCGTGTACTGCGTCGCGTCCGGCAAGGGCGGCGTCGGCAAGTCCTCGATCACCGTCAACCTCGCCGCCGCCATGGCCGCGCGCGGCCTCTCGGTGGGCGTCGTCGACGCCGACATCTACGGGCACTCGATCCCGCGGATGCTGGGCACGACCACCCTGCCCACCAAGGTCGACGACATGATCATGCCGCCGCAGGCGCACGACGTGAAGGTCATCTCGATCGGCATGTTCACGCCGGGCAACGAGGCCGTCGTGTGGCGCGGCCCAATGCTGCACCGCGCGCTGCAGCAGTTCCTGGCCGACGTCTTCTGGGGCGACCTCGACATCCTGCTGCTCGACCTCCCGCCGGGCACCGGCGACATCGCGATCTCCACCGCGCAGCTCATCCCCAACGCCGAGCTGCTCGTGGTCACCACGCCGCAGCAGGCGGCGGCGGAGGTCGCCGAGCGCGCCGGGTCGATCGCGCTGCAGACCAAGCAGCGCATCGCGGGCGTCGTCGAGAACATGTCGTGGATGGAGCTGCCCGACGGCACGCGCATGGAGGTGTTCGGCTCGGGCGGCGGCCAGACCGTCGCCGACTCGCTCACCCGCGCCATCGGCGCGCCGGTGCCGCTGCTCGGGCAGATCCCGCTGGAGACGGCGCTGCGCGAGTGCGGCGACGCCGGCACCCCGATCGTGCTCACGCACCCGGAGTCGGCCAGCGCGAAGGCGCTGTCGGCCGTGGCCGGCAAACTCACCACGCGGGCCCGCGGCCTCGCCGGCATGAGCCTGAACCTCACCCCGGTCAGCCGGTAGCGGGGTGGGGCGCGGGGCGCTCGCGGCGGCACTGCTCGCGGCGGCGCTGCTGGCCGGGTGCGGCGGCGGCGCGGCCACCGACGCCGCGCCCACGGCCGACGCGCCCGTGCCCACCACCGAGAGCGCCACGGCGTACCTGCTGGAGACCCCGGAGTTCTCCGTCGGCCTGCCCGGCGAGCCGACGCGCGACACCCAGGAGATCGCCGACCTGCCCGGCATCGCGGCCACGACCTACAGCGTCGCCCGGGAGACGTACGCCGTGGCCGTCGCCGTGATCGACTACCCGGCCGACCTGCAGCTGGGTGACCCCACCGCCGTGCTGGAGGGTGCCCGCGACGGCGCCGTGGGCAACGTGCCCGGCGGCGTGCTGCAGAGCTCCGCCCCGGCCACCGTCGACGGCCGGCCCGCGCTGGACCTCGTCGCCTCGGTGGGCCCGGACGGCACCTACCGCGCCCGGCTGGTCCTCGACGGCCAGCGGCTCTACCAGCTCATCACCGCGGGCTCCGAGGACCGGCCGGCCGAGCACGACGCGTTCGCCGCGTCGCTGCGCCTGCTGACCTGACCCGTACCGGCCCCTACTGCGCCGCGGCGCAGTGCCCTACTGCGCCGCGGCGCGCAGGGCCTCGGACCACAGGGCCACGCCCTCGTCGACCTGCTCGGCCGTGACGACCAGCGGCGGGATCATCCGGACGACGTTGCCGAACGGGCCGCAGGTCAGCAGCAGCAGGCCGCGCTCGGCGGCGGCGCCGTGCGCCCGGGTGGCCGCGGCGGCGTCGGGCGCGCCGTCGGCCGTCAGGAACTCGTTGCCGACCATGAGACCCAGCCCGCGGACGTCCGCGACGCCGGGGTGGTCGACGGCCGCCTTGCGCAGGCCCTCGAGCAGGCGCAGGCCCTGCTCCCCCGCGTTGGCCACGAGGTCCTCGTCCTGGATGACGTCGAGCGTGGCGAGCGCGGCCGCGCAGGCCACCGCGTTGCCGCCGTAGGTGCCGCCCTGGGAGCCGGGCAGCGCCTTGCTCATGATCGCCTCGGGCGCCGCGATCGCCGAGAGCGGGAAGCCCGAGGCGAGGCCCTTGGCGGTGATGAGGATGTCGGGCGTGAGGCCGTCGACGTGCTGGTGGCCCCAGAAGCGGCCGGTGCGGCCGTAGCCGGTCTGCACCTCGTCGGCGATGAGCAGGATGCCCATGCGCTCGGCGCGCTCGCGCAGGCCCTGCAGGAACGCGGCCGGCGTGGGGACGTAGCCGCCCTCGCCCAGGACCGGCTCGATGAGGAAGGCGGCGACGTCGCGGGCGGGCGCGGCCGTGACCAGGATCCGGTCGAGCTCCTTGAGGCAGAAGGCGACGGTCTCCTCCTCGCTCCAGCCGTAGCGGAACGCGTAGGGGAACGGAGCGAACGCGACCCCGCCCATCATCGGGCCGATGCCCGCGCGGATCTTCGCGCCGGACGTCGTGAGCGCGGCGGCGCCCATCGTGCGGCCGTGGAAGCCGCCGTCGAAGGCGATGATCGTCTGGCGGCCGGTGGCGTGGCGGGCCAGGCGGACCGACGCCTCGACGGCCTCGCTGCCGGAGTTGAGGAAGAAGACGCGGTCCATGCCGGCGGGCAGGACGTCGCCCAGGCGCTCGGTCAGGCGCAGCAGCGGCTGGTGCATGACCGTCGTGTACTGGCCGTGGATCAGCGTGGCGACCTGCTCCTGCGCCGCCGCGACGACCCGCGGGTGGCAGTGGCCGGTGCTCGTGACGCCGATGCCGGCGGTGAAGTCGAGGTGGCGGCGGCCGTCGGTGTCGTACAGGTAGGAACCCTCACCGCGCGCGACCTGCACGGGGGTCGCCTGCTGGAGGACGGGGGACAGCCGAGCCATGAGCACTCCCTGGTTGTCAGATTGTCGACAACCAGAGGGAAACACACCGGGGCGGGATGGGGCAAGGGCGTCAGGCGCGCAGGAACTCCGCGAGCACCGGGGCCAGCACGTCCTGGTCGACCTCGTGGCCCTGGCCGTCGAGGAACCGGACCCGCGCGCCGGGCACCGCGGCCGCGGCCTCCAGCACCAGCACCGCCCCCGAGGAGGTGGTGGTGTGCGCACCGAGGTGGGACTCCGCCCAGCGCCCCGACTCATCGCCGCACACCGGTTCCGTGTCCGGCACACCTGCTGCAGCCGGTGTGCAGCGCACAGGACCGGTGTGCGGCGCTCAGCGGGCGGCGGCGAAGGCGCGACGCAGGCGCTCGGCCACCTCCCCGAACCAGCGCAGGTCGTCCCACACCCAGCGGACCACCCGCAGCCCCTCGTCGCGGATGCGGTCCTCCCGCTGCTTCTCCGCGAACACGGCATCGCCCGCGTCCTGTCCCGGCCGCAGGTACTTCCCGTACTTCACGCGCCCGTCGAACTCGCCGACGACGCCGGGCCAGGCGAAGTCGACGCGCCCGAGCCACGCGTGCGACGCCGACACCTCCCACTGCAGGTCCGGCACCGGCAGCCCGGCCCGCAGGATCGCCACGCGGCTCCGCGACTCGCCGACGCTCTCGCTGCGGCCGTCGGCGAACCCCAGAGCCCTGCGGGCGGGCGGCGCACCGCGCCACCCCGACGTCCGGGCCAGCACGCGCCGCAGCGCCGCAGCATCGAGGAGCCGCCGGTGCAGCGCGGCGTCGGCCAGGACCACCGTCTGCTCGAACCCCTCCGTGCGCCCGATGTCGGCCAGCGTGCGCGCGACCGCGGTGACCAACCGGCCGTCGATCGACGTCACGTCCTCTGCGTCCAGCGGGGCGGTGTGCAGGTGCGCGGTCGGGGTGCGCCGCCCGCCGGTGCGCCGGTCGCGCGTGCGGTGCACTCGACCGAGCGGGAGACCCCAGACCGGGAGGCCGTGCAGCACGGCGGCCGAGACGTGGCTGATCACGGAGTCGTCGGCCCGCAGCGGTTCGCCCGACTCGATGCGCAGTGCGTGCGCGGCCGCGGCCGTGGTCAGGCGCGGGTCGTCGGCGGGGAGGTACCCGCCGCGCCCGACCGCCACCAGCTCGCCCGACTGCCGGCGCCGACGCAGCTCCGCGTCCGACCACCCCTCCGCCAGCAACCGGGCCCGGAGCAGCACGTGAGGCTCGTCCACGGGCGCAGGGTGCACGGCCGGCACCCCTCCGCGGGGCCGTTCGGGACGACACGCTCCGCCGCACACCGGTCTCGTACGCCGCACACCTCCTGCAACCGGTGTGCGGGCGACGGAACCGGTGTGTCGAGGCCGCGGCGGGCGCTGCGGCCGCACACGGCCCCGTCCTCAGGCCGGGAGGGCGGGGGCGGGTGGGGCCACCGCCACGGGCGCCAGGATCCGGTCCACCGCGTCGGCCATGTGGGCCTCCAGCGCCGCCGTGAGGCGGTCGCGGTCGCCGGCCCGTACGGCGTCGCACAGCTCGCGGTGCTCGGCGAGCAGGCCGTCGGGGGGTGGGGCGGTCTGCTGGAGCGCGGCGAGGCACATGCGGGTCTCGACGAGCAGGCCGTCGGCCATCCGCCGCAGCCGAGGACTCCCCGACGCCGCGACGAGCTCGGCGTGGAAGGCGTGGTCGGAGTCGGCGACGGCCACCGGGTCGCCCGAGGCCACGGCGGCGGCCATCGCGGCCACCGCGGTGTCGAGGCGGTCGGCGGCGGCGGCGCGGTCGCCCTCGAGCAGGAGCAGTCCCGCGGCCCGCTCGACCGAGGCCCGCGCGTGGTAGATGTCGCGCACGTCGGCCGCGCCGAGGTCGCGCACGAACAGCCCGCGGTGCCGCTCGCTGCGCAGCAGCCCCTCCGCGACGAGCCGCTGCATCGCCTCGCGCAGCGGCCCGCGGCTCACCCCGAGCCGGGCCGCCAGCTCCACCTCGCCGAGCTGGGTGCCCGGCGGGAACGTGCCGCGCATGATCGCCGTGCGGATTCGGTCGGCGACGATCGCGGCGGTCGACCGCCGCTCGACCGGCTCCATGTCCGAGAGGTCCACGGCTAGTCCCACCCGCCCCGGGCCTCCTCCGTCGCCCCTTCCATCCCCCGGCCCGCGAAGAGCCGGCCGAACCCGCTGCGCGGGCCGCCCGCCCCGGCCAGGCGCAGGCCCTGCCAGATGCTCACCTGGTTGGCCGTGAGCACCGGCTTGCCGACGCGGGCGTCGAGGGCGTCGAGCACGTCGACGGTGTGCAGCGCGGTGTCGGGCAGCAGCAGCGCCTGCGCGTCGGGGTGGTCGGCCGCGGCGGCGAAGGCCAGCACGTCGTCGGCGGGCAGCGTGCCCACCTCCGCCGCGGTGACGATCCCGCGCGCCGACAGCGACACCACCTCGACGCCGGCCCGCGCGAGGAACGCGACGAACCGCTCCGCGACGTCGTCGGGGTAGGTCGCCCCCACCGCGACGCGCGTGACGCCGAGGTGCGCGCACGCGTCGGCGAACGCGAAGGACGTGCTCGACGCCGGCACCCCCGCCGCCGCGCCCAGCGCCTCCACCTGCGCGGCGGCGCCGTCCCAGCCGAAGACGAAGCTGCCGCTGGTGCAGGCCCAGATGATCGCGTCCAGGGGGCCCGCCAGCTCCCGCGCCCCGGCGGCCAGCACGTCGTCGCCGCCGATGTCGAGCAGCGCGTCGACGCGGTGGGCGTCCTCGCGCATCTCGGTGTGGACGAGCGGGAGCCGCGGCCCGTCGAGCAGCTCCTCGGCGCGCGGGTAGTCGTCCTCGGCGGAGTAGCCGGGATAGAGGATGCCGACGGTGGTCACGCGCCCACCCGCTCGTAGACGAGGCGCTCGCCGACGCTGCCCGAGCGCCACACGTCGTGGCAGGCCTCGGCCATCACGTCGAGGCCCTCGACGATCGCGCCGAACACGTTGCCCGGTACCCAGCCCACGTCACCGTTGATGAGCAGGTTGTTGCGGCCGTAGAAGATCGCGAGGTCGATGCCGCCGGCCTCGCTGTCGATCCCCTGGTCGGCCTTGAACGCCTCGTCGAGGACGCCGCCGTGGAAGTCGAAGTAGCAGAGGTCGCCGGGGATCGGCGTGACGGTGGTGTTCTCGTGGCCGATGCGCGGGCCGAAGCGCGGCACGATCGTGTAGACCTCGTTGCGCGCGTACTTGGCGTGCTGGGCGGGCCCGGCGAGCGGCCCGTCGGCGAGCGCCTCCCACACGGCGGCGCTGGTGCGGGGGGCCTGCTTCTCGAGCAGTTCGGCGGTGCACGAGACGCCGCGGCGCTCGAGACTGATGCGCAGGAGCTTGGACAACGGAGATCACCTCGGGTCGGACGGGGAGATTGTTGACAATCATACGAACGCTTCCTAGCGTGTCAATCGCCGAGCCGCAACCGTCGAGAGGATCACGAACGTGCCCGTTTCCGCAGATCAGGGGCACGATCCCGTCATCACGATCCTGCATTCCGACGACCGGCCGAAGCACCTCGACGGGCCGAACGTCCGCTTCGTCACCGACGAGACGCTCACCGCGGCGCTCCCCGGCACCGAGGTCCTGCTCGTCTGGGACTTCACCTCCACCGCCGTCCGCGACGCCTGGCCGGCCGCCGACGCACTGCGCTGGGTGCACACCGCGAGCGCCGGCGTCGACCGGCTGACGTTCCCGGCCCTGCTCGACTCCGACGTCGTGCTGACGAACTCGCGCGGCGTCTTCGACGTGCCGATGGCCGAGTACGTCACCGGCCTCGTGATCGCCATGGCCAAGGACCTCGCGGGCACGCTCGACGCGCAGTCGCGGCGCGAGTGGCGCCACCGGGAGAGCGAGCGGGTCGGCGGGCGCACGGCCGTCGTCGTCGGCAGCGGGCCGATCGGCCGCGCGACGGCGGCGATGCTCACCGCCGTCGGGATGACCGTCGAGCTGGTGGGGCGCCGGGCGGGCGAGGGCGTGCACGCGATCAGCGCGCTGCCCGGCCTGCTGCCGCGCGCGGAGTGGCTGGTGCTCGCGGCACCGCTCACCGAGAGCACGCGCGGCATGCTCGACGCCGCCGCGATCCGGCTGCTGCCCCCGCGGGCGCGGGTCGTCAACGTGGGGCGCGGTGCGCTGGTCGTGCAGGACGACCTGGTCGCGGCCCTGCGCGAGGGCCACCTCGCCGGTGCCGCGCTCGACGTCTTCGAGCGCGAGCCGCTGCCCGCCGACTCCCCGCTGTGGGGGCTGCCGGGCGTCATCGTCTCGCCGCACATGTCGGGTGACATCCTCGGCTGGCGCGACGAGCTCGAGGCCCTGTTCGTCGCCAACCTCGACCGCTTCCGGGCGGGCGAGCCGCTGGAGAACGTGGTCGACAAGACCCTCGGATTCGTGACGTCGGGCGAGCTCGCGAGCCCGCCCACCAGGACGGGAAGTGCCCGATGAGCTCGGCCGACCTCACCGCCGTCGAACTGCTCGACGCCTACCGCTCGGGGGAGCTCTCCCCCGTCGAGGCCACCCGCGACGCGCTCGCGCGGATCGAGACCTACGACCCGGTCGTCAACGCGTTCTGCCTGGTCGAGGCGGACGACGCGCAGACCGCGGCGAAGGAGTCCGAGGCGCGCTGGCACCGGGGCGAGCCGCACGGCCTGCTCGACGGAGTGCCGACCTCGATCAAGGACCTGCTCCTCACGAACGGGCGGCCCACGCTGCGCGGCTCGCTGACGATCGACCCGGCGGGGCCGTGGGACGTCGACGCGCCCGCGGTCGCGCGGCTGCGCGAGCACAACGCGGTCGTCATCGGCCGCACGACCACGCCCGAGCTGGGCTGGAAGGGCGTCACCGACTCCCCGCTGACGGGCGTCACGCGCAACCCGTGGAACCCGGCGCTCACCGCGGGCGGGTCGAGCGGCGGCAGCGCGGCGGCCGTCGCGCTCGGGATGGGCGCGCTCAGCCTCGGCACCGACGGCGGCGGCTCGGTGCGCATCCCGGCCGGCTTCACCGGCACCACGACGATCAAGCCGACCTACGGCCGCGTGCCCGCCTATCCCGCGAGCCCCTACGGCACGCTCGCGCACATCGGCCCGATGGCGCGCAGCGTCGCCGACACGGCCCTGCTGCTCGACGTCCTCTCCGGCTTCGACCCGCGCGACCCCTGGGCGCTGCCCACGGCTGCGCCCACCTCGGCCGCCGTCGGCGACGGCCGGATCGCCGGGCTGCGGATCGCGTCGAGCGCCACCCTCGGCTACGTCGACGTGCACCCGGAGGTCGCGGCGGCGTTCGAAGCCGCCGTCGACATGTTCGCCGCACTCGGCGCCCTGGTCACCGAGGTCGACCCCGGCTTCTCCGACCCCGTCGAGGCGTTCGAGACGCTGTGGTTCTCCGGCGCCGCGAAGTCGATCGAGCACCTCGGGCCCGAGCAGCGCGCCGGCATGGACCCGGGGCTGGTGGCCGCCGCCGAGCAGGGGGCGCGGGCGAGCGCGCTGGACTACCTCACCGCGATGGCCGTGCGCAACGACCTCGGCCGCACGATGGGCGAGTTCCACCTGCGGCACTCGCTGCTGCTCACCCCGACGCTGCCGATCCCGGCGTTCGAGGCGGGCGTCGAGGTGCCGGCGGGGTCGGCGCGGGAGCGCTGGACGTCGTGGACGCCCTTCACCTACCCGTTCAACATGACCCAGCAGCCGGCCGCGAGCGTGCCGTGCGGGTTCACGCGCGACGGGCTGCCGATCGGCCTGCAGATCGTGGGGCCCCGCCACGCCGACGCGGCGGTCCTGGCGGCCGCCCACGCCTTCCAGGCGACGACGGACTGGCACCTGCAGAGGCCGCGCCCGACGGTCTGACCCGACCGCGGGGTCCTACGTGGCGTCGGGGTCGATCGGGGGGCGCTCGTTGTGGGCGAGCCCCTCCCGCGCCGGGCCGGTGGCCGGATGGCGCTGGGGGGTCGTGGCGGCACCCGGTGCCGCGCTGCCGTTCTTCGTCATGTTCGGCGCGCTGCTGCCGGCGGTGCCGTTGCGCGGCGGGGCGTAGCCGTTGGGCTTCTCCGCGGGGCCGTCGTCGAACAGGGCGCGGGTGGCGGCGGTGCGCGGGTTGAAGTTGCGCAGGCCCCGCAGCTCCTCCAGCGGCTTGCGCAGCTCGTCGAACTCCGGGCCGAGCTCGCCCTTGAGCTGATCGCGGGCCCCGGTGGCGTACTCCTTGACCTGACGGATCGCGCCGCCGAGCCAGGCCGCCGCGGCGGGCAGCCGCTCCGGACCGAGGATGAACAGGCCGGCCACGATCAACACGATGATCTCGCCCCAGCCGACGCTGTCGAACACGCCGTCATCCTACTGGCTCAGTCGGAGGCCAGGACCACCGACACCGTGAGCGGGCGCCCCTCGCGGATCAGCTGCACCGGCACGGTGACCCCGGGCTCGAACTCGCGGACCGCCACCTCGAGCTCGTCGGCGCCCGCGATGCTGCGCTCGCCGAGGGTGACGATGACGTCACCCTCGAGGATCCCGGCGGCCGCGGCGGCCCCGCCCTGCTGCACGTTCTGCACCTGCGCGCCCGCCGACGTGTCGTCCTCGACCGACCGCGCGTTGACGCCGAGGTCGGCGTGCCTCACGACGCCGGTGCGGATGAGCTCCTCGGCGATGACGCGGGCGTCGTCGATCGGGATGGCGAACCCCAGCCCGATCGAGCCGCCCTCGCCGCCGCCGCCGATGCTGCTGATCGCGGTGTTGATGCCGACGACGGCGCCGGTGGAGTCGACGAGCGGGCCGCCCGAGTTGCCGGGGTTGATCGCGGCGTCGGTCTGGATGGCGTCGATGACGGCGTTGACGTTGCCGCCCTCCAACCGCACCGGCCGGTCGAGCGCGCTGACGATGCCCTCGGTGACGGTGCCGGCCAGCCCCAGCGGCGAGCCGACGGCGATCACGGCGTCGCCGACGGCGAGCGAGGCCGACGAGCCGACCTGCGCGACCACGGGGTTGGCGACGCCGACCCGGATCACGGCG
The DNA here is from genome assembly GCF_019263585.2 of Pseudonocardia oceani. GTDB lineage: Bacteria > Actinomycetota > Actinomycetes > Mycobacteriales > Pseudonocardiaceae > Pseudonocardia > Pseudonocardia oceani. The sequence goes on along the minus strand of NZ_JADQDF010000001.1, from coordinate 3,827,488 downwards.
AGGTCGGTCTTCGGGTCGCGCCCGACGATCGCGGCCTGCGTGCGCGTGCCGTCGCTGAAGACGGTCTCGATCGTCGCGCCCGGGACCTCGGCGGCCGGCGCGACGACGTGGTTGTTGGTGAGGACGAACCCGCTCCCGTCGATCACGACGCCCGAGCCGGTGCCGCCCTCCTGCCCGACGCGCACCTCGATCGAGACGACGGCGGGCACGACGCGCTGGGCGATGTCGGCGACGGACCCCGGCGGCCGCTCCCTGGCCGGCACGGCCGACGCGATCGTGGCGCCGGGCTCGGTGAGCGCGTTCGCGCCGTCGGCGGTGAGGCGGCCGACGAGTCCGCCGACCGCGCCGACGGCCAGCGCGAGCACCGCCAGCAGCGCCAGCGCGCGCGGGTGCACGCGACGGCCGAACAGGACCTCGCGCAGGCTCAGCCGGGCGCCCTCGCCGGCGGGTGCCGCGGCCGGGCGCTCGTCGTCGACGGCGGGCGGGCCGAGGGCGACGCCGCTGTCGGGGTCGCGCCACGGGTCGTCCTCCGCGCCGGCCCAGAACGGGTCGTCGGCACCGGGACCGGCCGGGCCGCCGTCGGGCGGGCGCTGCAACGAGCCGGCGACGGAGGCCGGACGGCCGAACGCCGCGGCGAGCGCGGGCGGGGCGATCGTCGGGACCGGCGGGGCGACGGCGCGGGCGGCCGGCGTGGCGAACCCGCCGTCGAGGCCCGCGGGGCGCCCGAACACCGAGGCCGCGGCCTCGTCGACCTCGGGGCGGTCCAGGGGGCGCGGGGCGAGGCGCGGTGGCCCGGCGGGCTCCGCCGGGACGTCGTCGACGGGGGGCGCCTCGGCCGCCGAGGGGCCCGGGTCCCGGTCGGCGTCACGGGTCGCGCGGTCACTCATCGGCGGCGGGGACTCCTGGGACGGCGGGCGGGGCGGGCCGCCGCCAGCCTGCCGCAGCCGGGGTGAAGTCCGCGTACCGGGTTCCGGCGCGGAGGGCCAGGACGTCAGCGCACGCCGTGGCGCAGGAACGCGCGGGGCAGCCGGCCGAGGCCGCCGTGGCGGGCGTCGTCGGCCGCGGAGGTCTGCGCCTCGAGACCGAGCCGGGCGGGCAGCGCGCCGGCGGGGTTGAGCAGCGAACCGCCCAGGACGCCGCGGTCGGCGGTGGGCGCGGGGACGGAGGCGGCGGGCAGGGTGGCGGCGCCGAGCGCGAGGGCGCCGATGGCGAGCCCGGAGACGGCGGCGCCCGCACCGAACCGCATGCGGCGCGCGGCGGGCGGGCGGCGGCCGTGGTCGACGGCGGTGGGTGCGGCGGTGGCGGTGGGTGCGGCGGTGGCCGTGGGTGCGGCGGGTGCGGCGGCCGGAGCCGGCTCGCTGCGCAGCACCGACACGAGCTGCCCCTCGTCGGTGACGGCCAGCCCGGCGGGCGGCCCGGGCAGCTCGGTGTCCTGCGGGATCGAGCGCAGCGACATCAGCAGCGAGGACGGCAGGGACGGGCACGACGCCCCGCGCAGCGCGGTGCGGGCCTGCCGCTGCGCGACGACCTCGGCCGCGCAGTCGGGACAGATGGCCACGTGGGCGGAGGCGCGGGCGTGCGGGCGCTGGGCGAGCTCGTCGTCGACGAAGGCCACGACGGCGTCCGAGGTCAGGTGCGTCTGACCCCAGTCGGGCGCGTTCACCGTGAACAGCCGACGCTCGCTCATGCCCTGACCTCCTCCTGCACCGGCGCGCCCGCAGCGGCCCGGTCGCGTTCGATCGCGGCACGCAGCGCGGCGCGGCCGCGGTGGATCCTGCTCCTCACCGTACCGAGCTTCACGCCGAGGGTGGCGCCGATCTCCTCGTAGGACAGTCCCTCGACGTCGCACAGCACCACGGCGGCGCGGAACTCCGGCGGCAGCTCGTCGAGCGCGGCCTGCAGCGCCGGGTCGAGGTGGGTGTCGGAGAAGACCTGCTCGGGCTCGGGCCCGCGGCCGGGGATGCGCTCGGAGTCGTCGGGCAGCGCTTCCATGCGGATGCGCGCGCGGCGGCGGACCATGTCGAGGAACAGGTTGGTGGTGATCCGGTGCAACCAGCCCTCGAACGTGCCGGGGCGGTAGGACGCGAGGTTGCGGAACACCCGGACGAACGTCTCCTGGGTGAGGTCCTCGGCGTCGTGCGGGTTGCCCGTGAGGCGGTAGGCGAGGCGGTAGACCCGGTCCGCGTGCTCGCGCACGACCTCGTCCCACGTCGGCGGGGTCCACGGCGCACCCTCACCGGGCAGCACCGTCCCCGCGGACTGGGAGGCGGTGGCGGTGGCCAGGCCGTCGGTCATGATCTTCTCGAACCCTCTCGGCGCGGGTCGTGCTGCTCGGGGCAACGTCCGCGGCGTCCGGGGAGTTCCCCCGGATCCGCTCCACCGGCCGACGACCCCGGCCGATCTGTGCACCACGGTGCCCCATCCTCGTGAACGGGGGGTGAGAACCGACTGAGAGGAACCTGTGAAAGCGCGGCACCCCCTCTCGCGAGCAGCGGCACAGTGATCTGCAGCGGCACAGTAACCTTCCCTCCATGACCGTCCGCACGGACGACGGCTACCCCTGGGCCGTCCGCGACTACGTCGAGGGGTACCTCGCCGAGGACGACGTCATGCGCGACGCGCGCGCCCGCGGCGACGCGATGGGATGCGCCCCGATCGGTCCCGGCGGCGGCGCCGGTCTGCGCTTCCTCGCGGCGGCGATCGGGGCGCGGGCGGTCGTGGAGATCGGCACCGGTGCGGGCGTCAGCGGGCTGTGGCTGCTCGGCGGCATGAGCCCCGACGGCGTGCTCACGTCCATCGACGTCGACCCCGAGGCGCAGCGCGTCGCCCGTTCGGCGTTCCGCGACGCCGGTTTCGCCCCCGGGCGGCTCCGGCTGATCAACGGCATGGGCCTCGAGGTCCTCCCCCGGCTCACCGACGGCGGCTACGACCTCGTCTCGGTCGACGCCAGCAGCACCGACTACCCCCGCTACCTCGACGAGGCCGTGCGGCTGCTGCGCCCGGGCGGCGTCGTGGCGATGGCGGGAGTGCTCACCGGCGGCGTCACCGACCCCGCCGCCGACGACCCGGGCAGCGTCGCCCTGCGCGAGGTCGCGCGCCAGGTCCGCGACGACGAGCGCCTCGTGCCGCTCCTGCTGCCCCTGGGCGACGGACTGCTGGCCGCGGTGGTCGTCACCTGATCCAGGTCCCCCGCCCGTGTCACACAGTGGATCTTGCATTACCGTCCTGCCCGGCCGAGATGCCTCGGTGAACGGATCAGAAAGGACGACACACCCGTGACGCAGACCCTCAACGCCATCCTGCTGGACCCGACCCGGCGCCCCACCGTCGTGACGGACCTCCAGACGCTGGTCGACCAGGAGGTCTCGGACTCCGGCGGTGTCTCCGGCGCCGTCATCAAGACCGGGTACGCCACGGTCAAGAAGGTCAAGCCGGGCATCGTGACCAGCGCGGTCGACAAGATGCTGCCCGACTTCGCCACCGCGCTGGAGCCGTTCTACGCCGACTACCGCGCGAGCGCGGGCACCGACTTCGGCGCCTACCTCTCCGCCCGCCCGGCCGAGGCCGCCAACGCCCTGCTGTCGGTCAGCGACCGCCGCGCCGAGGGCAGCAGCTCCGACGCCGTCAAGAAGGTCTACAGCAAGCTCCGCCCGCAGGGGCAGAAGAACGTCGAGGAGGCGCTGCCCCGCCTGGGCCGCCTGATCGACCAGCACGCCAGCGCCGCGGTCTGACCGCAGCAGCCTCGTGAGCGGCGATCGTGGCTCCGGCCACGGTTGCCGCTCACGGGGGGTCAGAGCGCGGTCATGCCCTTCCCGAGCACGACGACCCCGCCCGGGCTGACGGTGTAGCGGGCCCGGTCGGTGGCCAGGTCGACGCCGACGAGCGCGCCGTCGGGGATCTGCACGTTCTTGTCGAGGATCGCCCCGCGCACGACGGCCCCGCGACCGATCCGCACGCCCGGCAGGATCACCGAGTCGGACACCTCGGCCCCCGCGTGCACGAGCACGTTCGGGCTGATCACCGACCGGCGCACGATGGCCCCGGAGATGATCGTGCCGGAGCCGACGATCGAGTCCTGGGCGATGCCGCCCTCCACGAACTTGGCCGGCGGCAGCGGCGCGGACGCCGTGCGGATCGGCCAGCGGTCGTTGTAGAGGTTGAAGATCGGGTGCACCGACCACAGGTCGTTGTGCGCCTCGTAGTAGGCGTCGATGGTGCCGACGTCGCGCCAGTAGCCCGAGTCGCGGTCGGTGGCGCCGGGCACCACGTTCTCCGCGAAGTCGTAGACCGAGGCCTGCCCCTCGTCGACCAGGCGGGGGATGATGTCGCCGCCCATGTCGTGCTCGGAGTCGCCGTTCTCGGCGTCGGCCCGCAGGGCCTCGAGCAGCACCTCCGTGGTGAAGACGTAGTTGCCCATCGACGCGAACGTGACGTCGGGGTCGTCGGGCACCGACGGCGGGTCGGACGGCTTCTCCAGGAACTCGATGATCTTCCCGGACTCGTCGGAGTTGATGACGCCGAACGCCTTCGCCTCCGCGCGCGGCACCCGGATCCCGGCGACGGTGACGCCCGCGCCGCTCTCGATGTGCTGGGTGATCATCTGCGCCGGGTCCATGCGGTACACGTGGTCGGCGCCGAAGACGGCGATGTAGTCGGGCCGCTCGTCGTAGACGAGGTTGAGGCTCTGGAAGATCGCGTCGGCGCTGCCGGTGTACCAGCGGCGGCCGAGCCGCTGCTGCGCCGGGACCGTGGTGATGTACTGCCCGAGCACGCTGGAGAGCCGCCACGTCGTGGAGATGTGGCGGTCGAGGCTGTGCGACTTGTACTGCGTGAGCACGCAGATGCGGTGCAGCCCGGCATTGACCAGGTTCGACAGCACGAAGTCGATCAACCGGTAGTTGCCGCCGAAGGGCACCGCGGGCTTCGCGCGGTCGGCGGTGAGCGGCCACAGCCGCTTGCCCTCGCCACCCGCCAGGACGATCCCCAGCACGTTGGCCGACAGAGGGCGGGGCGCGGCGGCCGACAGCCGAGCGCCCGTCACAGCAGCCATCCCCGCACCGTCACGGTGCTGACCCTAGTGCGCCGACACCGTGCGCGGCCACAGCTGGGAGCGTGCAGAAGACGACAGCGCGCCGAACGCCCGGGGCGGCTACGGTGCACGGCGTGCGCATCGGCCTGCTCACCCGTGAATACCCGCCCGACGTCTACGGGGGGGCCGGGGTCCATGTCGAGCACCTGGTGCCTGCTCTGCGGTCGCTGGTCGACGTCGATGTCCACTGCTTCGGGGAACCCCGTCCGGACGCATCCGACACCCACGCGCACCGCGCACCCGGTGCGCTCGCCGGTGCGAACCCCGCGCTGCAGACCCTCGGCGTCGACCTGTCGATGGTGGCGGGGCTCAGCCAGAACGATCTGGGCGGCGTCGACCTCGCGCACTCCCACACCTGGTACGCCAACATGGCCGGGCACCTGGCGAAGATCCTGCACGGCGTGCCGCACGTCGTCACCGCGCACTCGCTGGAGCCCCGCCGGCCGTGGAAGGCCGAGCAGCTCGGCGGCGGCTACCGGCTGTCGTCCTGGGTCGAGCGCACGTCCTACGAGTACGCCGACGCCGTGATCGCGGTGAGCGCCGGGATGCGCACCGACGTCCTCGACTGCTACCCCGCGCTGGACCCGGCGCGCGTGCACGTCGTCCACAACGGCATCGACACCGACTTCTACCACCCCGACGAGCGGCGCGACGCCGTCCGCGCGGCGGGCGTGGACCCCGACCGGCCGATGGTCGTGTTCGTCGGGCGGATCACCCGCCAGAAGGGCCTCGGGCACCTCGTCGCGGCCGCGCACGGCATCGACCCGGCCGCGCAGGTCGTGCTCTGCGCCGGTGCCCCGGACACCCCGGAGATCGCCGAGGAGACCGAGGAGGCCGTGGCCGAGCTCGCGTCCTCGCGCGGCAACGTCGTGTGGGTGAAGGGCATGCTGCCCGCCGCCGACGTGCGGCAGCTGCTCTCGGCGGCCACCGTGTTCGTCTGCCCGTCGGTCTACGAGCCGCTGGGCATCGTCAACCTCGAGGCGATGGCCTGCGGCACCGCCGTCGTGGCGTCGGACGTGGGCGGGATCCCGGAGGTCGTCGACGACGGCGTCACGGGCACGCTGGTCCACTTCTCCGATCAGGGTTCCGGCCACGAGCACGAGGAGGAGGCGTTCCGCACCGGCCTGGCCGACGCCGTGAACGCCCTGCTCGCCGACCCCGCCCGCGCCGCCGAGATGGGCGCCGCCGGGCGGGAGCGCGCCGTGCGCGAGTTCGCGTGGGAGCAGGCCGCCGAGCGGACCGTCGAGATCTACCGCGCGCTGCTCTGAACCGCCCACCCCTGCGGAAAGACGAACGGCACCCGCCGCGCAGGGTCGCGCGGGGGTGCCGTGTCGTGCGGCGGAACGTGGTAGGCCCGCGGTGCGTCAGCCGGATGCGGCCTTGAGCGCGTCGCCGAGGTCGCTGGCCTCCTCGGCCGACATCTCCACGACCAGGCGGCCACCACCCTCCAGCGGGACGCGCATGACGATGCCGCGCCCCTCCTTGGTCACCTCCAGGGGACCGTCACCGGTACGGGGCTTCATAGCCGCCATCTCGTACTCCTCCGTCGTCCAGTTCTGCTCCGGCACCGCCGCGCCGGGGAGAGCGCGGGCCGGGATGCCCGGCACCCATCTTTCCTCATCGGAGGGACAGGGTCGCAACCGGAGCGATCAATCCGCGCAAGGTTCACGCTGCGGAGCGGCCAGCCAACACTCCGCGACGTGGTCGTCGACCAGTCCGGCCGCCTGCATCAGCGCGTAGCAGGTGGTCGGTCCGACGAACCGCAGCCCGCGCCGCTTGAGCTCCTTGGCCATCGCGACGGACTCGGGGCTGGTGGCGGGCACGTCGGCGACCGTCGCGGGCGGGACGTGCGAGGCCGGCGCGAACGACCACAGCAGCTCGTCGAGCGGGGTGTCGAGGCCGAGCACCGCGCGCGCGTTGGCGATCGTCGCCTCGATCTTCATACGGTTGCGGACGATCCCGGCGTCGGCGAGCAGGCGGGCGACGTCGGCCTCGCCGAACGCGGCCACGGCCGACGGCTCGAAGCCCGCGAACGCCTCGCGGAACGCCGGCCGCTTGCGCAGGATGACGATCCACGACAGACCGGACTGGAAGCCCTCCAGGCTCAGCCGCTCGAACATCGCGGTGACCCCGCGCAGCGGACGTCCCCACTCCTCGTCGTGGTAGGCGGTGTACTCGGGCGCGGAACCCGCCCACGAGCACCGGACCCTAGAGTCCGGCACCCCGCCCGTCCCGCTCGCGCCGGTACTCCTTCTCACACTGCTGGGCCATCTTCCGCAGCGACATCTCGACGCCCGCCCGGAACGCCGGGCGCACCAGCGGCCAGCCGGCGCGGCCGAGCACGCCCAGCGGCAGGTCGAGCAGCTCGGTCCACAGGAAGCGCGCGCGCTCCGGGCCGAGCTCGACGACCTCGAACACGCCGTCGCCCTGCACGACCTTGCCGGTGTGGCGCACCACGCAGCGCTTCGGGGGATCCCACTCGACGATGTCCATCGTGTCGGCGACGCCGAGCGGGCCGATGCCGGTGACCGCACGCAGCTGAGCCCCCAGCTCGCGGCCGTCGCCGCCGTTGGTGACCTCCACGCGCGTGCCGAGCATCCAGTCCCCCTGCCCGGGCCAGTCGGTGACCGTGCGCCACACCGCCTCGGCGGGGGCGTTGACGTCGACGGGAACGGTCAGCTCGACCCGCTGAGGATGTGCGCTGCTGGTCATGACGCCGATCCTCCCAGCCCGCGCTCGTCGCCGCTCGCGACGCCCGCCTCGAGCTCGGCGATGCGGCCCAGCAGGCCGTCACGCTCGGCGCCGACGCGGTCGAGCTCGTCGGCGAGGCGGTCGAGCACCCAGTCGACCTCGGTCATCCGGTAGCCCCGCACGGCCTGGGGGAACCGGAGCTCGCGGACGTGCTCGCCGGCGATCTCGCCCGACGGGAGTCGGGTGGGCGTGGCGTCGGGCGCGAGCGGCGCCAGCTCCTCGCCGCGGCCGAAGACCAGCGCCGCGACCCCGAAGAACGCCGCCGCGACGAGCACGACGACGAACAGGTAGATCAGCGCGGTCCCCACCCGGTGATGGAACCACGGAGGCCCGACACCGCGGCCATCGGCGGCCGTTCCGCGACCGGCGCGTCGGTGGTGGACGGCAGCCACTCCCCGCCCACCTGGACGAACTGGGTGAGGGCACCACCCGGGTCGGCCAGGCCGCACCGCGACAGCGCGGCCGCCACGATCTGGCGCGACATCACCCCGAGCTGCAGCAGCGACCGGTTGCGGTGCTTGCGCACGCCGAGGTTGACCTGCGCCAGCGCGTCGAGGCCCAGGCGGGTGTGCGTGTCGAGCAGCAGCCCGATCTCGACGCCGTACCCCGTGGCGAACGGCACCGCCTCCAGCAGCGCGCGCGTGGCCGCGTACTCACCGCCGAGGGGCTGCACGATCCCCGACAGCTCCGGACGCAGCGCGGCCAGCAGCGGGCGGGCGACCAGCTCGGTGACGCGCCCGCCGCCGGCGCCCTGGGACGTCTCGGTGCTGTCGGTGGTCTCGACCCGCAGCGGGCGCCGGTAGAAGCCCTTGACCAGCGCCACCCCCTGCTCGGCGAGCAGCGGGCCGAGCAGCGCGGGCACGAAGCCCGGGTCGAAGTCGACGAGGTCGGAGTCGAGGAAGCAGACCACGTCGCCGGAGGTGGCGGCGAGCGAGCGCCACAGCACCTCGCCCTTGCCCGGCAGCGGCTCCAGTCCGGGCAGCACGTCGGCGCGGTGCACGACGCGCGCGCCCGCGGCCGACGCGCGCTCGACGGTGCTGTCGGTCGACCCGGAGTCGACGACGACCAGCTCGTCCACCAGCGGGGCTGGGCCGGTCGTGAGAGGGAGGATGGCGGTGACGATGGCGCCGACGGTGTCCTGCTCGTCGAGCGCGGGGAGGACGACCGACACGCGGCGCCCGGCCTTGCACGCCACCAGCCCGTCGACCGTCCACGCCGGTTCCTGCCAGGTACGGCGGGCGAACCACGCCTCGGCGCTGGGCTGCACGGGAGTCTCCTGCTAGGCGAGTGCGCGGACGGTGCGGACGGGAGCACGGGTACCCGCGATCGCCGCGACCATGTCCACCGTACGTCGCGTCGCGGCCACCTCGTGGGCGCGGAACACCCGGCAGCCCGCGGCGGCGGCGAGCGTGGTGGCCGCGAGCGTGCCCTCCAGGCGCTCGTGCAGCTCCACACCGAGCGCCTCCCCCACGAAGTCCTTGTTGGACAGCGCCATCAGCACCGGCCAGCCGGTGGCCACGAGCTCGTCGACGCGGCGCAGCAGCGTGAGGCCGTGGAAGGTGTTCTTGCCGAAGTCGTGGGTGGGGTCGATGAGGATGCCCTCGCGCGGCACGCCGAGCGCGACGAGCCGCTCGGCCTGCCCGACGACGTCGGCGAGCACGTCGGCGACGACGTCGGCGTAGCGCACCCGGTGCGGGCGCCGGCGCGGCACCGCTCCCCCGGTGTGCGAGCAGACGATCCCCGCCCCGGTGCCCGCCGCGACCTCGCCCAGCGTCGGGTCGGCGCCGGCCCACGTGTCGTTGAGCAGGTCGGCGCCCTCGGCCACCGCCAGCTTGCCGACCTCGCCGCGCCAGGTGTCGACGCTGATCACGACGTCGGGGTGGCGGTCGCGGACGGCCGCCACGAACGGGATGACCCGTCGGACCTCCTCCGCCGCGTCCACCTCGTCGCCCGGCCCGGCCTTGACCCCGCCGATGTCGACGATGTCGGCGCCCTCGGCCACCGCCGCGTCGACCTTCGCCATCGCCGCGGCGTCGGAGAACGTGGCGCCGCGGTCGTAGAAGGAGTCGGGGGTGCGGTTGACGATGGCCATCACGAGCGCCCGGTCCTGGGCGGGCTCGCGGGTGCCGAAGCGCATCACGTCCCGATGGTGGCACGCCCGCAGGCGTCGAGCGCGGCGGCGACGTCGGTGGTGACGACGAGCCGGGAGACCGCCTCCGGGGTGACGAAGCCGCGCTCGCCCAGGCCGCGGACCCAGTCGAGCAGGCCCGTCCAGTGCCCGTCCGGGTCGAGCAGGACGACCGGCTTGGCATGCATGCCGAGGTAGCCCGAGGTCCACACCTCGAACAGCTCCTCGCAGGTGCCCAGCCCGCCGGGCAGGGCGAGGAAGGCGTCGGCGTGGACCTCCATCAGCGCCTTGCGCTCGCGCATGGTCTCGGTGACCAGCAGCTCGTCGGACTCCCGGTCGGCCCACTCGCGCTCGACCATCGAGCGCGGGATGACCCCGGTCGTCCGGGCGCCGCCCGCGCGGGCCGCCCGCGCGACCGAGCCCATCATCGACCGCAGGCCGCCGCCGCTGACCAGCTCCCAGCCGCGCGCGGCGATCTCCGTGCCGACCTCGGCGGCGAGGGCGGGGTAGTGCGGCGCGATCGTCTCGATCGACGCGCAGTAGACGCACACCTTCATGACTAGTGCGCGTCCTCCCACGCCTTGTAGGCGTCGTGGACGACGCGGACGGCGTCGTCGACGTCGTCGGTGACGTGGAGCAGCTTGAGGTCCTTCTCGCCGATCTTGCCGTTCTCCAGCACCGACTTGGCGATCCAGTCGTAGAGCCCGCCCCAGTAGTCGCTGCCCAGCAGCACGACCGGGAACTTGGTGACCTTCTTGGTCTGCACCAGCGTCAGCGCCTCGAACAGCTCGTCGAGGGTGCCGAACCCGCCGGGCAGGCAGACGAACGCCTGCGAGTACTTCACGAACATCGTCTTGCGCGCGAAGAAGTAGCGGAAGTTGATGCCGAGGTCGACCCAGTCGTTGAGGCCCTGCTCGAACGGCAGCTCGATGCCCAGGCCGACCGACAGGCCGCCCGCCTCGGAGCAGCCCTTGTTCGCCGCCTCCATCGCGCCGGGCCCGCCGCCGGTGATCACGGCGTACCCGGCCTCGGCGAGCGCGGTGCCCAGCGCGCGGCCCTGGGCGTACTCGAGGTGGTCGCGCGGGGTGCGGGCGGAGCCGAACACCGTGACCGCACGGGGCAGTTCGGCGAGCATCCCGAAGCCCTCGACGAACTCCGCCTGGATCCGCATGACCCGCCACGGATCGGTGTGCACCCAGTCGCTGGGGCCGCGGGAGTCGAGGAGGCGCTGGTCGGTGGTGGTGGCCTCCTTGCGGCGCTCCCCGCGGAGCACGACGGGGCCCCTCTGCTTCTCCTCGGGCCGTTGGTCACCGCGTGGGCTCATGGGCGCCAGGGTAGTGATCGGCTCGGCTCGAGCTGTGTCAGGACAGGAACCGGCGGAGTACGTCCACGGCCTCGGTGATCTGGCGGGTGTCGACGTGCTCCTCGCGGGTGTGGGCGAGGTTGGGGTCACCGGGGCCGTAGTTGAGGGCCGGGATGCCCAGTGCGGCGAAGCGCGAGACGTCGGTCCAGCCGTACTTGGCGCTCGGTGCGGCGCCGGTCGCGGCCACGAACTCGGCCGCCGCGGGGGCCGTCAGGCCGGGCAGCGCGCCCGGGGAGAGGTCGGTGAGCACGAGGTCGAAGCCGTCGAACACCTCGCGGACGTGGCGCTCGGCCGCGGCGGCGTCGCGGTCGGGGGCGAAGCGGAAGTTGACGGTGACGACGCACTCGTCGGGCACCACGTTGCCGGCGACCCCGCCCGCGATCCGCACCGCCTGCAGGCCCTCGCGGTAGACGCAGCCGTCGATGTCGACGTCGCGCGGGGTGTAGGTGGCCAGGCGCTGCAGCACGGGCGTGGCCGCGTGGATGGCGTTGTCGCCCAGCCAGGAGCGCGCCGAGTGGGCCCGGTGCCCGCGCGTCGTGATCTCGGCGCGGAGCGTGCCCTGGCAGCCCGCCTCCACCCCGGCGTTGGTCGGCTCGCCGAGGATGGCGAGGTCGGCGACGAGCCAGTCGCGGTGGTCGCGCTCGATGCGCCCCAGCCCGTTGCGCTCGGCCTCGACCTCCTCGCAGTCGTACAAGACGAAGGTGACGTCGTGGCGCGGCTGCGCGACGGCCGCCGCGAGGTGCGCGATCGTCGCCACCCCGGCCTTCATGTCCGACGTCCCGCAGCCGTGCAGCAGGTGCCCCTCCCGCCGGCTCGGCAGGTTGCCGGCGATGGGCACGGTGTCGAGGTGCCCGGCCAGCAGCACCCGGTGCTCCCGGCCGAGCCGCGTGCGCGCCAGCACGGCGTCGCCGGAGCGGAGGACCTCGAGGTGGGGCGCCTGCTCCCTCAACGCGGCCTGCACGGCGTCCGCCAGCCCGGCCTCGTCCCCGGAGACGCTGGGAGTGTCGACGAGGGCGGCGCAGAGGTCGATCGGGTCGGCGAGGAGGTCGAGGCGGGTCACGGGGCGACGGTACCGCCGGGGCGACCCGTTCCCGGACGGCGACCACGTCCGCACCGGTCCCCGCCGGAGCCCGCCCGGTCCGTCACCAGGTCCCCCTGCCCCTCCCCTTTGCTCTGGGTACCGATACGCACCGCTTGGCAGGCGCTGGTGCGTATCGGTGTCCAGAGCAAAGGGGGCGCGGCGGGGTGACGGGGCGGGGCGGGGCGGGGTGACGGGGCGGGGCGGGTTGTCCACAGGGAGGGGACGTGGGCGCCCCTCTGGCCGGGTAGTCCACAGGGCCGGGCGTCCTGGGCGCCACTCGACCCGACCGGCGGGCAGCATCGGCGCCATGGGCATCGCTCCGGGTGACTTCGACGTCGTCGGTCTGGTCCGCGCCGCACGGCGGCGGGCGGACTGCTCGCAGCGGGAGCTGGCCGAGCGGGCCGGCGTGTCGCACTCGACGATCGCGCGGATCGAGGCGGGCAGGCTCCTCCCGAGCTTGTCGACGCTGCGAGCCGTGCTGGCAGCGGCGGACGTGGCGCTGGTGGCGGTCGACCGCGACGGGAGGCTGCTGGGTCCCATGGAGGAGGACCGCGACGACCTGCGCGACGGCGCCGAGCGGCGCTACCCCTCGCACCTGGACGTTGTGCTGGACCCGGTCGACGGTGAGTGGTGGGGCGATCGGTACGGGCTGAGCCGGCCGCCGGAGACCTTCCACCGGGACCGCCGCCGGCGCGACGCGCAGCGCGCGCGGTCGCGGTGGGAGGTGCGGGTCGCGCAGACCCGCCACCTGCCACCGCCGACGACCGCACGGGAGTGGCTGCGCCGGTACCCGGACTCGTACTGACCGGCACGGGATACCGTCGGTCCGTGAGCACCGCACCGCGCCGCGAGGGCGCTTCCGGCACCGGCCTGGCCACCGTCACCGCCGACGGGACGGTCCTCGACACCTGGTACCCGGCCCCCGCGCTCGGGCCGGACGCCCCGGACGTGATGTCCGACCTCGAGCCGCTCGCCGGGGCCGACGGGGGTCGCGACGTGTCCACCGTCGTCGTCCGCACCGAGATCTCCTCGCTGGCCGACCCGCCCGTCGACGCCCACGACGCCTACCTGCGGCTGCACCTGCTGAGCCACCGGCTCGTCGCGCCGCACGAGGTCGACCTCGGCGGCCTGTTCGGGCTGCTCGCCAACGTCGTCTGGACGAACTACGGGCCGTGCGCCGTCACCGGCTTCGAACTCACCCGGGCCCGGCTCAAGGCGCGCGGGCCGGTCACGGTGTTCGGCGTCGACAAGTTCCCGCGGATGGTCGACTACGTGCTGCCCACCGGCGTCCGCATCGCCGACGCCGACCGCGTCCGCCTGGGCGCGCACCTGGCCGAGGGCACCACGGTCATGCACGAGGGCTTCGTCAACTTCAACGCCGGCACGCTGGGCGCGTCGATGGTGGAGGGCCGGATCTCGGCCGGCGTGGTCGTCGGCGACGGCTCCGACCTGGGCGGCAGCGCCTCGGTGATGGGCACGCTGTCGGGCGGGGGCAAGGAGGTCATCTCCGTCGGCCGCCGCTGCCTGATCGGCGCGAACGCGGGCATCGGCATCTCCCTGGGCGACGACTGCGTGGTCGAGGCGGGCCTCTACGTCACCGCCGGCACGAAGGTCGTGCTGCCCGACGGCACCACCGCCGCCGCCCGCACGCTCTCGGGCCGCGACGGGCTGCTGCTGCGCCGCAACTCGGTGACCGGCGCCGTCGAGGTGCTCCCCCGCACCGGCGACGGCATCGCGCTCAACGCGGATCTGCACAAGAACTGATCTCCGCGACGGGTCGGCACGGCCGGGAACTAGGCTCCGCGGTCGTGCCCACTGCCGCCCCGCGACGCCGCCGCCGCGTCACCGTCGAGTCCCTCGACCTCCCCGCCCCGTTCCTCGCGGCGGCCACCGACGCCCCGCCGCACCACGTGCGCGCCGCCCTGGACCTGCGGCTCCGCGCCATGCTGGCGCACGACCCGGGCACACGGACCGGGGAGGACATCGAGGACCTGCACCAGATGCGGGTGTCGGTGCGGCGCATGCGCGCGGCGCTCAAGGCGGCCCGGCCGCTGCTCGACCCGGTCTGGGCCGACGGCCTCCGCGCCGAGCTGGGCTGGCTCGGCGGCGCACTGGGCCCGGTGCGCGACCTCGACGTGATGCTGCTGCGGCTGCGCGCGGAGGTCGCGGCGCTGCCCGCGGCGGAGCAGGAGGCGGGCGGGGTGCTCGTCGGGGCGCTGGAGGCCGAGCGGGTGGCGGCGCGCGCGGAGATGCTCACCGCGCTCGACGCCCCGCGCTACACCGCGCTGGTGGAGCGCATCGCCGACGCGGTGCGGCTGCCGCTGCCGACGCCGTCGGCCACGCAGGAGCAGCCCGAGCTCGTCGACCTCATCCGCAAGGAGATCGGGCGGATGCACAAGGCCGTCCGCCGCGCCGGGGAGGACCCGCCCGACGCCGAGCTGCACGCCCTGCGCATCCTCGGCAAGCGCGTGCGCTACACCGGCGAGCTGGTGGCGCCCGCCCTGTCCGGCACGCCCACCGGCAAGGCCGTGAAGAAGCTGCTGGGCGCCACCGCCGAGCTGCAGGAGGTCCTGGGCGACCACCAGGACGCGTGCGTGGCCGAGACCCGTATCCGCGGGCTGCTCGACGGCATCGAGGCCGGCACGGGCGAGCTGGACGCCCACGTCGTGTTCGTCGCCGGGCGCCTCGTCGAGCGCGAGCGCACCCGCGCCGAGGCCAAGCGCGGCGAGTGGTGGGCGGCGTGGGAGCAGGTCGTGGCCGTCACGGTGTAGCGGCGTCACGGTGTAGCCGGGCGATCCCCGATCCTCACGATCGCGAACGCCTGCAGCGCCCCCGCGGCCAGCAGGACGGCGATCGCCGCCGGGTAGCTCCGCGTCAGGTCGATCAGCACGCCCATCAGCAGCGGGGCCAGCCCCGCCGCGGTGTAGCCGACGCCGAGCGCGAACCCGCTGGTGGCGGCGCTCGCCGCGCCGTCGGGGGTGCGCCAGGCGATCACGGTGAGCCCGAGCGGGAACCCGGCGCCGACGCCGATGCCCATGAGCACGGCCCAGACCCACGGGCCGAGCACCGGGGGCATCGGCAGGGCGGCCGCACCGACCGTGCCGAGCAGCCCGCACGCCAGCGTCAGCGACGCCCAGAACCGCCACCGCCTGCGCCGCTCGGCCAGCGCGGGCGCGAACAGGGCGGCCGGGATCTGCGTGACGCTCCAGACCGCGAGCAGCAGCCCGGCCTGCGTCGGGCTCCAACCCTGGCCCTCGTAGTAGGGCGCGAGCCAGGTGAGCCAGCCGTAGAACATGACCGACGTGCCGGCCTGGTAGCAGGCGGTGAGCCGGGTGAACGGGTCGCGCCAGGGCAGCAGGCTCCGCTGCCCGGTGCGCTCGGGCACCGGGATGCGCCGCGCGATCGGCGTCCACACCGCGACCGCGACCAGCGCGGGCACCGCCCACACCGCCAGCGACCACGACCAGCCGCCCAGCGCCACCGACAGCGGCACGGCGACCGCGCTCGCGACGGTGGCCCCCACCATCATCGAGACGACGTAGCCGCCGGTCGCGGCGCCGGCCCGCGACTCCAGGTGCTCCTTGACGACCCCGGAGAGCAGCACGCCGGCCAGCCCGATCCCGGCGCCGACGACGAGGCTGCCGCCGATCAGCGACGCCAGCGCGGGGATCCCGCGCAGCACCCCGCCGAGCGCAACCAGCCCGACCGCGCCGCCGAGCGCGCGCTCGCGCCCGAACCGCGCGCCCACCGCGGGCCCGGCGAACGAGCCGACGCCCATCATCAGCACGGCCCCGGCCTGCACCAGCCCGGCGACGCCCGCGGACGTCCCGAGCTCGGCGCGGACGGTCTCCAGCAGCGGCGGGTAACCGGCCAGCGACGCGCGGAGGTTCGCGGCCAGCGCCAGCAGGCCGAGCAGGACCACCCACGGCCGCACCGCCGTGGGTCGGGAGGAGAGCGTCACGGGCTGAGCCGCACCACCGCTGCGTCGATGCGCTCGTCGGCGGCCGTGAGCGCCACGCGCACGTGCTGCGCACCCGCGGGACCGTAGAACTCGCCGGGCGCCACGAGCACGCCCTGCTCGGCGAACGCCCGGACCGTCGTGCGGCCCGGCTCGCCCGCGGTGGCCCAGAGGTAGAGCCCCGCCTCGGAGTGGTCGACGCGCAGGCCCGCCTTCTCCAGCGCGACGCGCAGCCGGGCGCGGCGGGCGGCGTAGACGGCGGCCTGCGCGGCCACGTGGGCGTCGTCCGACGCCGCGGCCTCCATCGCCGCCTGCACGGGCCGGGGGACGATCATGCCGGCGTGCTTGCGCACCTCGAGCAGGCCCGCGACCAGCGACGGGTCACCGGTGACGAACCCGGCGCGGTAGCCGGCGAGGCCCGAGGACTTCGACATCGAGTGGACCGCGAGCAGGCCCTCGTGGGACCCGCCGCAGACGTCCGGGTGCAGGATCGAGGTGGCCCCGTCCGACAGGGACAGGTAGCACTCGTCCGACGCCACGACCGCCCCGCGCTCCCGCGCCCAGGCCACGACCTTGCGCAGGTGCTCGGGCGGGAGCACCTTGCCGGTCGGGTTCGAGGGCGAGTTGACCCAGAGCAGGCCGACGCGCGCCGGGCCGAGGGCGGTGAGGCCGTCGGAGCGGACCGCGGTGGCGCCGGCGATCCGCGCGCCGACCTCGTAGGTCGGGTACGCGAGCTCCGGGATGACGACGGTGTCGCCCGACCCCAGCCCGAGCAGCGTCGGGAGCCACGCCACGAGCTCCTTGGAGCCGATGGTGGGCAGCACGGCGACCGGCTCGACGGTGACGCCGAACCGGCGGGCGAGCGACCCGGCGACCGCGACGCGCAGCGTGGTGGGACCGTGCGTCGTGGGGTAGCCGGGGTCGTCGGCCGCGGGGCCGGACAGCGCGGCCCGCACGGCCGGCGCGATCGGGTCGACGGGCGTGCCGACCGAGAGGTCGACGATCCCGTCGGGGTGGGCCTCCGCCAGCGCCCGGTCCCCCGCGAGGGAGTCCCAGGGGAAGTCGGGGAGCCCGATCACTCGTCGTGCGTCTGCGGCGGCAGGCTCTTCGCCGGCTCGACGTCGAGATCGGTCTTGCCGACCTTGGACGCGCCGCCGGGGCTGCCCAGGTCGTCGAAGAAGTCGACGTTGGCCTTGGTGTAGGCCGTCCACTGCTCGGGGACGTCGTCCTCGTAGTAGATGGCCTCGACGGGGCAGACGGGCTCGCAGGCTCCGCAGTCGACGCACTCGTCGGGGTGGATGTACATCATCCGGCCACCCTCGTAGATGCAGTCCACCGGGCACTCTTCGATGCACGCCTTGTCGAGGAGGTCGACACAGGGCTCGGCGATCACGTAGGTCACGGGTGGGTCCTCCACTCGGGCAGTTCAGGACGGCCCACAGTATGTATCGGCGGAGGCCCCGGGACCCAGCCGGGGCGGTGTGACGCGCGTCGTCGGAGGATGGACCGGTGGATCTCCCCGAGTCGCTCGACGGTCGACGGGTCTCGCTGCGCCACCGCGTCGGCGAGCGCGACGGCCGCCCGCTGCACAGCGACGCCGTCGGCGAGCTGACCCTCGGTGCCGACGCGGTGACGGTGCAGACGCGGCGCGGCCCGGTGCGCGTGCGGCGCGACGCCGTCGTCGCCGTGCGGGCCGTGCCGCCCGCGGTGCCGCGCCGCCCGTCGTGGGCGGTCGTGGCGCGCCTGGAGGAGCTGTGCGCCGACGCCTGGCCCGCGCTGGTCGAGCAGCGCATGGGCGCGTGGCGGCTGCGCGCGGCCGGCGGCTACACCGCGCGCGCCAACACCGCGCTCGCCCTGGGCGACCCCGGGATGCCGGTCCCGGACGCGCTCGACGCCGTGCGCGCCTTCGCCGCCGCCCACGGCGTCCCGCCGCGCGTGACCGTGCCCGCGGGATCGCCGTGGGACACCGCGGTGGGCCGCGCCGGCTGGACCATCGACGTCGGGCACGGCGCCGGGGCGGAGGTCGCCGTGCTGGTGGCCGACCTGCGGACGCTCGACGCCGCGCCGAAGCCGGAGTCGCAGCCGGGGGCGGGGCCGGGGCCGGGGGCGCGGCCGGGGCCGGGGCCGGGGCCCTGGACGGTCACCACCCCCGAGCGCCCCGACGACGACTGGTGGGCGCTCGGGCTGCACGGCGCCCGCCCGACCCCGGTGCAGGCGCACGTCGTCGCGCCGCGGGACGTGCCCACGGCGTACGTGCTGGCCCGCGACGCCGGCGGGGCCGCGGTGGGCCAGGTGCGCGCGTCGGTCGTCGAGGACCACCTGCACCTGGCGTGGCTCGAGGTCGTGCCCGCCGCGCGCCGCCGGGGCCTGGGCACCGACCTGGTCGCTGCCGCCGCGGCATGGGGCCGGGGCCGCGGCGCCCGGTTCGGCGTGCTGCAGGTGGCGCTGCGCAACACCGGCGCCCGCGCCCTGTACGCGTCGACCGGCTGGACCGAGCACCACCGCTACCGGCACCTCGTGCCGGTCAGGTGACCCCGAGCAGCTCCTCGGCCTCGCGCGCCGCGCGCTGCAGCCCCGACCACTCCCCCAGGTACTTGCCGACGGCCCCGACGACGGGGAGGTTGCCGAGCGCGGAGTGGAACCAGTTGCCGTGCGGGCGCTTGTCGAGCTCGCCCTCGACCGACCACAGCGCCCGCCCCAGCCGCCACACGACCGACCCGACGCGCTGCAGCGTGGGCCGGGAGTCGGAGAGGTCGCCGGTGAGCTCGGCGGCGCGGGCGTCGGCCGCCGCGTCGGCCGCCGCGGTCGGTGCCTCCACCACCAGCTCGCGGCGGAACAGCACCCGGCCCAGCAGCCCGACCAGCCGGTCCTCGTCGTGGACGCCGTGCTCGCCGGCGATCGCGACGAGCAGCAGCCCCTGACCGGCGGCACCGAGCGCCGCCGAGACCGGCAGCCGGTTCGCGACCGCGCCCCCGATGCCGGGGACCGCCGCGATCAGCGTGGTGAACCGGCCGACCCGGCGCACCCACCAGCGCGAGCGCTCCGCGGGCCGCATCGACGCCCACGCCGCCGTGCCGGGCACCTCGACCGAGGCCAGGAAGTCGAGGACCTTCTCACGCAGGCCGCGCTCGTCGTCCGCGGGAACGTCCGCCACCCGCGCCCGCAGCCCGAACGGGTCGGTCTCGCGCAGGCCGTCCAGCAGCGGGCGCGTGGCCCGCACGAAGGGCCGCAGCACCGCCACGACCGCGCCGTCGGTGATCGACTCAGCCATCCGGCTCCCCGTCCACCACGCGGCGCAGGGCCCACAGCCCCGCGCCCAGTCCCCCGAGCACGAGCGCGCCCGACTGCCAGTTCAGCGGCACCATCATGTCCCCGCCCGGCCCGGTGACGGCCAGCACGGCCACCACCAGGAACCAGGCGACCAGCGGCGCGCCCGCGACGCCCGGCCGGTCGTCGACCTCGCCCGCGCGCAGCACCAGCCAGGGCAGGATCAGCACCGTCAGGACCACGCCCATCGGCACCGGGATCCCGCCGGAGTGGATCTGCGCGAAGGCGACGCCGAACGCGCCGAGCAGCGCGCCGTCGAACACCAGGAGCACGAGTGCGGCGACGCCGACGACCCGCGACTCGCCCCGTGGCGCGATCTCCCGCGGCACGGTGCCGCCGGGCGCGGGCGCCGTCACGCCCCGTCCCCGAACAGGCCGCCGGGCGGGCCCGCGAACTCCTCGACGTCCAGCAGGGGCTGGGCCACCCCGTTGCTCATCGCGTACGCCACCGCCCCGTCACCCTCCCGCTCCCACACCGAGATCTGCGTGGCGTGCGCCCGCATCGCGGCGATCCTCGCCGCACGCACCCCGGACACGTCCACCCGGGTGGTCACCTCCGCGTCCGGGACGCTCGGCAGGTCGTCGGGCGCGGGCAGCGCGAACGGCACGCCGGGCGTGGCGGCCAACCCGGCGAGGCCCGCGTCGAGGGTCGAGCGGGCGATCACGGTGAAGAACAGCCGTGCGGGCACCCGAGCCACCGCGGCGACGGTGACCTCGTGGGCGCGGACGTGGTCGGGGTGGCCGTAGCCGCCGTCGGGGCCGTAGGTGACCACCACGTGGGGCGCCACCTCCTCCAGCACCGCGACGAGCGCGTCGACCTCCGCCTCGAACGCCCCGGGCGCCGCGAACGCCCGCGGGTGCAGCACCTCGGGTGTGGCGGCGCGCACACCGTGACCGGCCAGGGCCATGCCCGAGTCGCGCCAGCGGCCCGCGCCCCCGAGGAAGCGGTGGTCGTTCAGGCCGAGCGCCGCGCAGGCACCGGCGAGCTCGCCGATGCGGTAGCCGCCGAGCTGGTCGGCCTCCGCCGGCACGAGCCCGGCGAGCGCGGGCGGGATGACCTCGCCCTCCTCGCCGAGGGTGCACGTCACCAGCGTGACGGCGGTGTCGGGGGCCGCCGCGAGCACCGCCATCGTGCCGCCGGTCGTCAGCGTCTCGTCGTCGGGGTGGGCGTGCACGAGCACGATCCGGCGACCCATGCACGCCACCCTAGACGCGGGTCAGTACTCGCCCGGCCGGGGATCGCCCGCGCCGCCGGGCGCCGGCGGCAGCTCCCCGTGGATGATGTCGACGGCATCGGCGAAGTGGCAGGCCGACCGGTGCCCCTGGCCGCGGTCGAGCAGCTCCGGGTAGTCCTCGGCGCAGACGTCCTGGGCCTTCCAGCAGCGGGTGCGGAAGTGGCAGCCCGACGGCGGGTCGACCGGCGAGGGGAGGTCGCCCTGCAGCACGATCCGCTTCTTCCTCCCCCGCAGCGCCAGGTCGTGCGACGGCACCGAGGACAGCAGCGCCTGCGTGTAGGGGTGTGCCGGCCGCTCGTAGACGTCGGTGTTGCTCCCGCTCTCGATGATGCGGCCCAGGTACATCACGTTGACCCGGTCGCTGATGTGGCGCACCACCGACAGGTCGTGGGCGATGAACAGGTAGGACAGCCCGAACTCGTTCTGCAGGTCCTCCAGCAGGTTGATCACCTGGGCCTGCACCGACACGTCGAGCGCCGACACCGGCTCGTCGCACACGATGATCTCGGGCTTGAGCGCGAGCGCCCGGGCGATGCCGATGCGCTGGCGCTGGCCGCCGGAGAACTGGTGCGGGTAGCGGTTGACGAAGTCGGGGTTGAGCCCGACCCGGTCGAGCAGGTCGCGCACCGCCTGCTGCCGGCCCGCCTTCGGCTCCACCTCGGGGTGGATCTCGTAGGGCTCCCCCACGATGTCGCCGACGGTCATGCGCGGGTTCAGCGAGGTGTAGGGGTCCTGGAAGATGATCTGGATCTGCCGCCGCAGCGTGCGCAGTTCCTTGGCGTCCATGGCGAAGACGTCGCGGCCCTTGTAGCTGACCTGACCGGCCGTCGGCTTCTCCAGCGCCATGAGCACCTTGGTCACCGTCGACTTGCCGCAGCCGGACTCGCCGACCAGCCCGACCGTCTCGCGCGGGTAGAGCTCCAGGTCCACCCCGTCGACGGCCCGGACCTGCCCGACCACCCGGCGCCGCACGATCCCCGACCGGATCGGGAAGTGCTTCACCAGACCCGACACCCGCAGCAGCGGCTCGCCGCCGCGGTCGACGGGGGCGACCTTCGTGAGACCGTCCGACTCAGGCATCGAGCACGTCCTTCGCGAAGTGGCACGCACTGCGGCGCCCCGGTCCGACGTCGATCAGCGGCGGGTCCTCGGACCGGCACCGGTCGACCGCCCGGGGACAGCGCGGGTGGAAGGCGCAGCCGACCGGGATGGCGGCCAGGCTGGGCGGCGACCCGACGATCGGCGAGAGCCGGCTCCCGATCTGGTCGACGCGCGGGATGCTGTTCATCAGCCCCACGGTGTACGGGTGAGCCGGGCGGGAGAACACCTCCTCGATGGAGCCGGTCTCCACGATCCGCCCCGCGTACATCACCCCGACCCGGTCGGCGGTCTCGGCGACCACCCCGAGGTCGTGGGTGATCAGGACGATGCCCATCCCGTTCTCCCGCTGCAGGTCCAGCAGCAGGTCGATGATCTGGGCCTGCACCGTGACGTCGAGCGCGGTGGTCGGCTCGTCGGCGATGATCACCGCCGGGTCGAGCGCCAGCGCCATCGCGATCATGACGCGCTGGCGCATGCCGCCGGAGAACTGGTGCGGGTGGTCCTTGACGCGGTTGCGCGCGCCGGGGATCCGCACCCGGTCCATCAGCTCCGCGGCCTTGTCCATCGCCTCCTTCCTCGACGTCCCGCGGTGCACGCGGAACATCTCGGCGATCTGCGCGCCGACGGTGAACACGGGGTTCAGCGCCGACAGCGCGTCCTGGAAGACCATCGAGATCTGCTCGCCGCGCATGGCCCGCTGCTCGTCGGCGGGCAGCGTGAGCAGGTCGGTGCCGTTGAACCGGATCTTCCCGGAGGTGATCCGCGCGGGCGGGCTGTCCAGGATCCCCATGATCGCCTGGGCGCTCACGCTCTTACCCGATCCGGACTCGCCCAGGATCGCCAGGGTCTCGCCCTTGTCCAGGTGCCAGCTCACGTCGCGGACGGCCCGCACGGTGCCGTAGTCGGTGCGGAACTCGACGGACAGGCCGTCGACCTCCAGCAGGTGGTCGCCGGGCGCGCCGTCGGCGGCGCCCGGCTCGGTCAGCGGAAGGTTCACGTCACCGCATCTTCGGGTCGAGGGCGTCGCGCAGCGCGTCACCGACGCTGATGAAGGACAGCACGGTGACGACGAGGAACGCGCCGGGGAACAGCAGCAGGTGCAGGGAGGTCCGCACGTAGTTCTGCGCCTCGCCGATCATCAGGCCCCACGAGATCGCCGGGAGCCGGAGCCCGACCCCGAGGAACGACAGCGTGGCCTCCGCCGAGATGACGGCCCCGATGGTGATCGTGGCGTACACGAGCACCGGCGCGAGCGCGTTGGGCAGGATGTGCCGGGTGATGATCCGCAGGTCGGTGGCGCCGAGCGCCCGGGCGGCCTGCACGTAGTCGGAGTCGCGGATGGCCACCACGCTCGCGCGGACCAGCCGCATCGGCGTCATCCAGGTGAGCAGCAGCAGTGCCAGCGCGACCTGCAGCACCCCGCGCTCGTCGAACTGGTAGAGGATGATGATCGCGCCGAGGATGAACGGCATCCCGTAGAAGACGTCGGCGACGCGGGCGATGACGTTGTCGCGCCAGCCCGGCCAGAACCCGGCGATCGCCCCGAGCACCAGCGCGATGACGAGTGCTCCCCCGACGACGATCAACCCGACGCTGATCGAGGACCGCGCACCGTAGATGACGTTGGCGTAGTAGTCGCAGCCCTGGACGTCGTACCCGAACCAGGCCTCGGCACTCGGGGGTCGACGGCTGCGGGCGAGGTCGCACTGCCGCGGGTCGATGCGGGTGAACAGCTGGGGAACGAGCGCCATCAGCGCGAGCACCGCGATGACGGCCGAGCCGATCAGGAACTGGGGCGAGCGGCGCAGCTGACGCCAGACGTCGCCCCACAGGCCGGCCTGCGCCACGGCCGCGGTGGTCGTGGGTGCCGTCGTCTCGGCGGGCGACCCGTCTCCCGGCGCGGCCGTCCCGCCGTCGCCGGCCTGCTGGTCCGTGCGGGGGCTACTCATACCGGATCCGAGGGTCGAGGGCGGCGTAGAGCACGTCCGCCAGCAGGTTGAAGAAGATGTACACGAAGATCAGGAAGGTGGTGATCCCGACGACCACCGTGCCCTCCTGCGAGCGGACGGCGTCGAACACCGCGCGTCCGATACCCGGCAGGTTGAACACGCCCTCGGTGACGATCGCCCCGCCCATCAGGGTGCCGAAGTCGGCGCCGATGAAGGTGACGACGGCGATCAGGCTGTTGCGCAGGGTGTGCTTGCCGATCACCATCCGCTCGGGCAGGCCCTTGGCCCGGGCCGTGCGGACGTAGTCGTTGCGCAGGTTCTCCGCGAGGCTCGTGCGCAGCAGGCGGGCGACGTAGGCCATCGAGGCGGTGGCGAGCACGAAGCCCGGCAGGAGGTAGCTGTAGAGCCCCTCGTTGGTTCCGCTGATCGGGAAGAGCGGGATCTGCACGCCCAGGAAGTACTGCAGCGTGAACCCGAGCACGAACACGGGGATCGACACCAGGAACGTCGTGCTGACGAGCACCAGGTTGTCGAGGTAGCTGCCGCGGCGGACACCTGCGACGATCCCGGCGATCAGCCCGATCACCGCTTCGATGACCAGAGCGGTGAGGGCGAGCTGCGCGGTGACCGGGAGACGTTGGGTGATCGTCTCGGAGACCGGACGGCCACTGAAGTCGATGCCGAGGTCGCCCTGCAGCAGCCCGCCGATGTACTTGAGGTACTGCACGAAGACGGGATCGTCCAGGTTGTACCGCTCACGCAGCTCCGCGATGACGCCGGGAGCCAGCGGACGGTCACCGGCCAACGCCCGGACGGGATCGCCGGGCAGCGCGTAGACCAGGAAGAAGATGAAGAACGATGCGCCGATCAGTACGGGGATCGCCAGTAGCAGTCGGCGCGCGATGTAGCGGGACACGAGTGGACCTCGGCTTTCGCCTGCCCGGGGACGGGTCGGTCGGAGTGGAACGGTCGCTCGACGTGGCAGGGGGCGCGGCCCGGAATCGACCGGACCGCGCCCCTGTGCCGGCGGGAACTCAGCCGTTCACCGTCACATCGGTGAGCACGATGTCGGTGGCGAACGGGCTGAACTGCACGTTGTCGACGTTCTCCGAGTGCCCGCCCTGGGAGACCGAGAAGAAGATCGGCATGACCGGCAGCTCGGTCAGCACGATGTCGTCGGCCTGCTGGTACAGCGCGACCGCTTCCTCGTTGGTGGATGCGGCGTTGGCCTCCGCGACGAGTCGTTCGACCTCCGGGTTGGAGTAGAACGGGTAGTTCGACCCGGCCGGCGGCAGGCCCGCGCTGGTGAACAGCGGTCCGAGGAAGTTCTCCGGGCTCGGGTAGTCCATGCTCCAGCCGAGGCGGAAGGGACCGGTCATGCCCTGCTCCTCGGCCAGCGGCAGGTACTGGGCGAAGTCCAGGTCACCGCGCAGCGAGTAGGTGATGCCGAGGTTCTGCTGGAGCTGGTTGCCCACCGCCTGCACCCAGGCGTCGTGACCGGCGCCGGAGTTGAACCACAGCTCCACCGGCTGCGAGGTGTCGAAGCCCGACTCGGTCAGCAGCTGCTGCGCCCGCGCCGGGTCGTACTGGCAGAACTGGCAGGCGTCGGGGCGGTGCCCGTCGATCGTCGGCGGGATGATGTCGTAGGCCGGGGTCCGGGTGCCGGAGAAGATCGCCTCGGTGATCGCGGGGCGGTCGACGGCCATGGAGAAGGCCTGCCGGACGCGCGGGTCCTGGAACCGCGGGTCGTAGACCGGGAAGCCCATGAAGGTGAACGACGAGGCCTCCCGCTCGAAGAACCGGTCGCCGAGCTCGTCGGGCGCGATGGTCGCCAGCTCCGGCGGGACCTGGTAGCGGAACACGTCGAGGTTGCCGCCGATGAGCTCGTTGTAGGCGGTGTTGACGTCGGAGATCAGCCGGACGTCGATGCCGCCGGCCTGGGCCGGGTTGTCACCCGCGTACTCCTCGAAGCGCGACAGCGTGATGCCCTGGCCCGGGACGTACTCGGTGTCGGCCTTGAACGGGCCGTTACCGATGGGCTGACGTCCGAAGGCGTCCGGGTCGGCGAAGAACGCCTCCGGCAGCGGCGAGAACGGCGTGTAGCCGGTCATCAGCGGGAACTGCGAGAAGGGCGCGGACAGCTGCACGGTGAAGGTGAGGTCGTCGACGACCTGCAAGCCCTCCATGGCCGGCTTCGGGTTCTCGCCGTCGTAGCCGGCGATCTTGCTGAAGAAGTAGGCCCCGCCCTGGGCGTTCTCGACGTTCGCCGTGTAGTTCCAGGCGTCGACGAAGGAGCTCGACGTGATCGGCGAGCCGTCGTGGAAGGTCCAGCCGTCCTTGAGGGTGACCGTGAAGGTCGTGTTGTCCTCGGTCTCGATGGACTCGGCCACGGCGCCGTACTCGATCTCGACGGTCTCGGTGTTGTAGCTCACCAGCGGCGTGAACAGCGCGCGGATGACCTGGCCGCCCTCGCTCTCCGTGGTGTTGCCGGGCACCAGCGGGTTCTCCGGGTCGCTGTTGATGTTCAGCGAGAAGGTGCCGCCCCCGGGAGCTCCCGCTCCCCCACCCTCGGACGAGCCACCCCCGCCACAGGCCGCGAGCATCAGCGCGGATGCCACGCCGAGCGCGACAACCGAAGCAACCCTCGATCTCGTCATGCTTTGTTCCTGACCTCTCTCTGCTGGACGCCCGGTCGGGCGGCCTTCCTCGCACGAGCCGGTGCCCATCTGTGTCGGGGCGGCTCGCCGAACCCACGGGACGGTAGGGAGCGGTTCGGGACTCGTCACCCGCGGCCCTGCCATCGTGACCAAAGGGTGATCGGAGTTGAACCCTGCGCCGACAACAACCTACCTGTTGGTAACTACGGTTGGCGCCGGGGTGTCACCCCGGCTCGCTCCACCGTGCGGCGCCCGCCAGGGGGCCTTCGGTGAGCGGGCCCGGCCCGACGCCCGTGGCGGCGTCGGCCGCCCCGCTGCTGACGACGAGCGCCACCGGCTGGAACAGCGGCAGCGCCGGGAGCTGCGCCCACAGCACCTGCTCCGCCGTCGCGAAGCGCGCCGGGTCCTCGGTGCCGCTGCCGGTGGCGAGGGACTCCAGGAGCAGCTGCAGTGCCGGGAAGCAGAACCCGGTGGGCGACGCCGGGGGGTCGGGCACGAGGTCGGTGGGCAGCGCGCAGCCGTAGTCGGACGCGAGCTCGGTGCCGGGGTCGCCGCCGACGGTGCGCGGGCCCACGACGACGTCCACCGGCACTCCCCCGCCGGCCGGCGGGGCCGCCGCCGGGGAGGTCGGCGCACCCGGCGACGGGGACGAGGACGGGGAGGTCGTGCTCGTGGAGGGCCCGGTCGTCGTGGTCACCTCGCCGGCGGGGACGGTGGCCTGCACCAGCACCTCCGCCGCGGGCGACTCGACGGCGACGGCGTCGATCCCGGCGACCGTCAGCTGGGCGGCGACGAGGCGCGCCACGCGGCCGTCCTCGGGGCGCTCCTCGGCCGAGCCGATCACGAGCGCCACGGGCGCGCCGTCGACGGCCCAGTTGCCCGAGGTGTCGCGCGTCCAGCCCGCCGACGCCAGGAGCTGCTCCGCGGCGATCGGGTCGGGCCGCGCGGGAGCGCCCTCGGGCGCGCTCGCCGCGTAACCGGGCTCGGACGGCGCCCGCCCGAAGGCGTCGGCCGGCAGCGACTCGGGGGCGACCGAGAGCCGGATCGCCTCGCGGTCGAGAAGGGCGGCGACGCCCCGCCGGGCGCGCGGGTCGCGCAGCGGGCCGTCGTCGGCGCGCAGGCCGAGCTGGGTGACCGTCGGCAGCGGCGCGAGCTGGGTGCGCGGTACCGGCGTCAGGCCGCCCAGGGCCGTGCGGACGGCCGGGTCGGCCTCGGTGAGCGCCACGTCGACGTCGCCGACGGCCAGGCCCGTGGCCATCGCAGCGTCGTCGAGGCGGCGCAGGACCAGGGTGTCGAGGACGGCGGGGGTGTCCCAGTAGGTGTCGTTGCGGGCGAGCACGACCTCGCCGCGCCCGGCGTCGACGGTGGCGATGCGGAACGGGCCGCCCGAGGCGGGCAGGCCGCCGGTCGTGGCGCCGATCCAGGAGCCGGGGGCGTCCTTGAGCAGGTGGGCGGGCAGCAGGTCGGCGAACAGCTCGCGCCACGCCGGGTAGGGCTGGTCGAACACGACGTCGACGGCCTTGCCGCCCGCGCGCGAGCGCACGTCGGTGATGAGCCGGTAGCCCGCGCCGTCGGACACGCCGGGGTCGGCGCGCATCTGCTCCCACAGGTAGACGAAGTCCTCCGCCGCGATGGGCGTGTTCGTCGACCAGGACGCCTCCAGGTTGAGCTCGTAGCTCACCGTGAAGGGCTCGGTGGACACGACCTCGGCGCTGGTGGCGATGGTGCGGTCGAGCTGCGGGACGCCGTCGGCGCCGGGCCGGAACACCGAGGGGAGCACGAGCGCCGCGACGGCCGTGGTGAGCGGCGAGGAGTGGGCCAGCAGGTGCGGGTTGTACCCCGCCCCGAGGTCCTCGACGCCGACCACCAGCTCCGTGGGCTCGAGCTGCGCGGTGGGCTCCGGCGCGGTGGGCGCGGGCTGCGGCGACGGGACGGCGGTGCAGGCGGCCAGCACGACCGCCAGCAGGGCCACCACCAGCGCGCGCGTCACCCGGTCATCCTGCCACCGAGGAGTGACGCGCCCGTCAGCCGGTGGCCTGCTTCGCGCGCGAGCGCTGGCGGTTGCGCAGGTGCGAGTCGAGCTCGACCTTGCGGATCCGCACCGACTCCGGCGTCACCTCGACGCACTCGTCGTTGGCGCAGAACTCCAGGCTCTGCTCGAGGTTCAGCACGGTCGGCGGCGTGAGCTTGACCAGCTCGTCGCTCGTCGACTTGCGCATGTTCGTCAGCTTCTTCTCGCGGACGATGTTGACCTCGAGGTCCTCGGCGCGCGTGTACTCGCCGATCACCATGCCCGCGTAGACCTGCGTGCCGGGGCCGATGAACAGGACGCCGCGGTCGGCGAGCTGCTCCACGGCGTAGCCGGTGACGGGGCCGGTGCGGTCGGCGATCAGCGAGCCGCGGAGGCGGTTGTTGATCTCGCCGACCCACGGGCCGTAGCCGTCGAAGACGTGGCTGACGATGCCGGCGCCGCGCGTGATCGTGAGGAACTCGGTGCGGAAGCCGATCAGGCCGCGCGAGGGCACCCGGTAGTCGAGACGGACGCGGCTCTCGCCGTGCACCATCTGGCTCATCTCGCCCTTGCGGCCCGCGAGGAGCTGCGTGACGGCGCCGAGGTGCTCGGTGGGGACGTCGGCGGAGAGCTGCTCGAACGGCTCGTGCAGCTTGCCGTCGATCATCTGCGTGACGACCTCGGGCTTGCCGACGGTCATCTCGAAGCCCTCGCGGCGCATGGTCTCGACGAGGATGGCCAGCGCCAGCTCACCGCGGCCCTGCACCTCCCACGCGTCGGGGCGCTCGGTGGGCAGCACGCGCAGCGACACGTTGCCGATCAGCTCGGAGTCGAGGCGGCCCTTGACCTGGCGGGCGGTGAGCTTGGTGCCCGGGCGCGGGTCGCGGCCCACGAGCGGGCTCGTGTTGATGCCGATGGTCACCGAGATGGCGGGCTCGTCGACGTGGATGCGCGGCAGGGCGACCGGGGTCTCCGGGTCGGCGAGGGTGTCGCCGATGGTGACGTCCGGGATGCCGGCGACGGCGACGAGGTCACCGGCGTAGGCGGCGTCGGCCGGCACGCGGGTGAGCGCCTCGGTGCGCAGCAGCTCGGTGATCTTGACGCGGGTGACCTTGCCGCCGTCCTGCATCCAGGCGACCTGCTGGCCGCGGCGGATGACGCCGGCGCGGACGCGGCACAGCGCGATGCGGCCGAGGAACGACGAGGCGTCGAGGTTGGTGACGTGGGCCTGCAGCGGCGCGTCGGCGTCGTCGGCGGGCGGCGGGACCGTCTCGGCGATGACGTCGAAGAGGCTCTCGAGGCCCGGCTCGTCGGGGAGGTCGCCGTCGGCGGGGCGGTTGCGGGACGCGCGCCCGGCGCGGCCGCTCGCGTAGACGACGGGGAGGTCGAGCAGGCGCGAGGTCATGGTCTCGTCGAGCTCCAGCTCGTCGGCCAGCTCCAGGAGCAGCTCGAGGCTCTCGTCGACGACCTCCTCGCAGCGGGCGTCGGGGCGGTCGGTCTTGTTGACGACCAGCACGACCGGCAGCCCGGCGATCAGCGTCTTGCGCAGCACGAAGCGGGTCTGCGGGAGCGGGCCCTCGGAGGCGTCGACGAGCAGCACGACACCGTCGACCATCGAGAGGCCGCGCTCGACCTCACCTCCGAAGTCGGCGTGGCCGGGGGTGTCGACGACGTTGAGCGTCATCCCGTGCCAGTTGATCGCCGTGTGCTTGGCGAGGATCGTGATGCCCTTCTCGCGCTCGAGGTCGCCGGAGTCCATGATCCGGTCGACGACGGCGGCGCGCTCACCGAACGCGCCGGAGGCGCGCAGCATGGCGTCGACGAGGGTGGTCTTCCCGTGGTCGACGTGCGCGACGATGGCGACGTTGCGCAGCGCGCCGTCCCCGCGGGTCACGCCGGGGCCTGCGGGTGCGGACGAGATAGCGGTGCTCACCTGTTCACGGTAGCGGTCCGTCCTCTGGCCTTCGCCCAGGTGTGAGCCTAGGCTCCCCTCACCATGGGCAAGGTGAAGAAGAAGTGCTGCCGCTCGAAGCCGAAGCGCTGCTCCAACTGCCCGGTCGTCGCACTGCGCCTGCGCAGGATCGAGGACAAGGGTCTGCAGGGCAAGGAGCTCCGGCGGGCGGTCAAGGCCGCACGCGTCTACTGAACCGATCCGCCCGCCCCGGCCCGGTGAGCGGCGGCGTTACGGCGACGGGCGGTTGCCGGACGCGGTTCGGCCGGTCGGTGCAGTGACGGGGGTCTCCGGCGCTCCCGGCCCCTCGACGTCGAGCGCCGACGCTCCGCGGCCGCCCGTCGGGGCCGGGCCACAGGTCCCCACACCCTTCTCCTCCTCGGGCGTCGGCGACGACCGAGCGTGACCAAGGTCACGTCATCGTCAGGGCCGGATCCACGTGCCGGACGCCCCCGACCGCCGCCGCGATCCCCGCGAGCACGGTCCCCGGCCGCTCCACGAGGTCGTGGAAGGTCCAGCGCAGGAGCGTCCAACCGGGTGCGAGCGCGTCGCTGCGCCGCTCGCCGGCACCCGGGTCTGCGCGCCACGCCCACCCGTCGACCGCGACGGCGACGCGCGCCTCTGGGAACACGACACCCGCGGCCGGGACCGCGCGCCATCCTGTTGTCCCGGAGGCGCGCAGGACCCGCAGGAGGAGATCCTCGGCGACGGGCGCGGAGCGGTCGGCGGCGGCCGCGAGGAGCTGCCCTGCCCGCGCCGAGCCGGGGTTGCGGCACTGCGCCGCGTGCACGGCGGGGAAGCGGACCACGCGCTGCAGCGCGTGGTCGAGGAAGCCGTCCCCGAGCTCGACCGCCGTGTCCAGCACCGTGAGCGGCTCGGCGGTGATCCGGAGGCCGCGCAGGACGGTGACGTCGTCGGGGTGCAGCGCGCGGCGCCGGACGTCGACGGTGGGCCGGCTGCGCGGGGTGCGGTGCGGCGGCACCGCCACCCGCACCGCGGGCGGCGGGTCGTCGACGATGCCGTGCCACCACGCCGCGGCCCGTCCCGTCAGCACCGCGTCGTCCCCGGCCCACAGCACGGCGGCGCGGACGGCGGCCTCGTCGCCGTGCCGGTGCCCCGCCGCCAGGTAGACCTGCGGGTGCAGCGACGTCCAGCGCCGGCGGCGGACGAGGTGGTCGACCGCGGCGGGCGGCAGGCCCGCGCGCAGCGCCTGGTCGCGGGAGAGGACGCCGGCCTGGCGGGCCAGCAGGGAGACGACCGTCATGACCGCACTCGACGGCTCCCCGGGCCCCGCGGTTCCGCTCCCCGCCGGATCGGGTGCGCCCGCGAACGGTCAGGCGAGCAGGGCGACGAGGTCGGCGACGACGGCGCGGTCCGCCCCGACCCAGTCGACGGCGGCGACCTCACCGGCCGCCACCCAGCGCAGCGCCGCGTGCTCCAGCGCCCGCGGCGGCGGGGCGGCGCCAGCGGGGCGGGCGGTGTGGACGCGCAGCACGCCGGCGGCGATGCGCAGGTCGGTGGCGATCCGCTCCCCGACGACGACCGTCGTGCCCAGCTCCTCGCGGCACTCCCGCACCACCGCCGCGGCCTCCGACTCCCCCGCCTCGACCCGCCCGCCCGGCAGCTCCCACAACCCCGCGAGCTCCGGTGGCCGCGTCCGCTGTGCGGCGAGCACACGTCCGTCGTGGACCAGGGCCGTGGCGACGACGACCTGCGACGCCGCCATCGCCCGCGCCGTCGCCGTGATCGCCGCGGCGCGCGCGGCCAGCAGGTGCCCGGCGTCGTCGGCGGTCAGCTCGGCGTCGGCGCTCACCGCGTCGCCGGTGGTCACCGCGTCGCGCATGCGGGTGCCGTCGCCGTCGGGGGTGAGCACGACGGTGAGGCTGATCGCCGGGCCTGCGGCCGTCAGGCCGTGCTCGGAGACGCGGCCGACCCGCAGCTCACCCCGGGTCCCCGTCCGGACCCGGTGACCCGCGGCCAACCACCGGGCGGGGGCGACGAACCCGTCGAACACCGCCGCCCAGGTCCTCGCGTCGCGGACCGCCCCGGCCACCGTGCGCGGGGGCGCGGGGATCAGCGTCTCGAGGCGGAGGACGGGCACAGGGTGATGGTGGCAGGAGTGCGCATCCGGCGACGTCGGCGGGCGTGGGGGGCGGGCGGCGGCGGGCGGCGGCGGGCGGCGGCGGGCTCGCCGGGCACGGTCGGCTGGGGCGGGGTGGCCGGGGTGGCGACGGGCGGATCGGCCTTGATCGTCAGGAGTGGTCGGACGGGGCCACTGATGACACTTCTCGCCCACTCCCGGCGATCACTCCCGTCCGCCGCCCGCCCGCGCCTCGTGATCGCCAGGACCGTCACTCCAGCGTCCTTCCGCGACCGTGAGGGCGCGCTCCTGCCACCCGCGAGCCGGTGATCACCGGAAGTGCGTCGTGGCGGTCGTCGGCGGGGCCGTGGCGGTGCGATCTCGACGATCACCGGGGACGGCCAGCGCCATCTGGCCTTGATCGGCGGAAGTGGTCGGAGGCGGTCACCGATGGCCTGATCCGACCACTCCTGGCGATCAAGGCCCGGCGGTGTGCGGCGGCGAGGCGCGCCCTCGACGCAGCCACACCCCGACCCGCGCACCACCAGAGCCCGAATCGCGGGCGGCGTGGGCCAACTCGCCGGGCGGGACCGGCGAACTCGCGGGGTCAATGGGGTGGGGCCGTGGGCCAGCGGAGCTCGAAGCGCGCCCCACCCCCCGCCGCCTCCCCCGCCACGACCTGGCCGCCCCGGCCCTGCACCAGGGCCGCCACCAGGGCGAGCCCCAGGCCCGCCCCGCCGCCGGCCTCCGGGTCCAGGCGCACGAAGCGGTCGAACACGCGCTCGCGGTCGGCGGGCGGGATGCCGAGGCCGTCGTCCTCGACCACCAGCCGCACCCACCGCCCGTCCGGCAGCACCCCGATCCGCACCACGGTCCGGGCGTGGCGGCGGGCGTTGGCGACGAGGTTGTCGAGCACCAGGTCGACCTCCGCCGGCCCGGCCGCGACCCGGGCCGGGGCGGGGGCCACCAGGTCGAGCGCGGGCGGCGGGTCGCCGGCCCGGGCGATCGCGGCCCGCGCCGCGGCCACCAGGTCGACGGGCCGGGGGTCCGGCCGGCGCCCGGCGTCGGCGCGGGCGAGGGCGAGCAGGTCCGACAGCAGGTCGGTGAGCCGCTCCGCCTCCACGGCGACGGCGCGCAGCGTCTCGTCGGCCAGGTCCGGGTCGGGGTGCGCGACCGCCACCTCGGCCTGCGCCCGGATCGCCGCGACCGGGGAGCGCAGCTCGTGCGCGGCGTCGCCGGTGAACGCCTGCAGCCGCGCGACGGCGTCGTCGCGCCGAGCCAGCAGCCGGTTCACCTCCTCCGCCAGCGACCGCAGCTCGTCGCGCGCGACGGGCACCGGCAGCCGCTCCCCCGTGGGCAGTGCCGCCGCCGCGGCGCGCAGCCGCTCCACCGGGCGCAGCGCGGCGCGCGTGGCGGCCCACGCCGCCACGACGACGATCGCCGCCACCAGCAGCGCGGCCAGCACGAACAGCCCGGCGGCGCGGGCGAGCAGCACGGCACCGCCGACGATGTCGCCCGCGGCCACGACCAGCCGCGTCGAACCGTCGGGCAGCACGGCGGGCACCGCGAGGTAGCGCCGCAGCTCGTCGAACCGCCCCGAGACGACGCCCTCGCCCGCCGCCAGCACGCGGACCGCCCCGGGTTCCAGGGGCAGCGCGGGGCCGCCGTCGACGGGGTCACCGGCGGTGTCGACGACCCGGACCGTCGGCGTCCGCGCCGCCGACGGCGCCTCCCCCGCCTGCAGCGCCGCGACGACCGCCGAGGCGTCCGTCCGCAGCTCCTCGTCGGCCGCGCCGAGCAGCGTCGAGTAGAGGAGCCCGACGCCGAGGCGGCTCAGCCCGAGCAGCGCCACCAGCGCCACCGCGCCGACGACGACGGTGATCCGGAACCGCAGCCCGCGCCCGGCCCACCAGCGGCGCAGGCGGGTCACGACGACGACACGAGGTACCCGAAGCCGCGCACCGTCCGCAGCACCTGCCCGGCGCCGACGGCGTCGAGCTTGCGGCGCAGGTACCCGACGTAGACCTCGACGACGTTGCGGCTGGCCGCGCCCTCGTCGCCCCACACGATCCGCAGCAGCTCGTCCTTCGCGACGACGGTGTCGGGGCGGCTGGCGAGCGCGTGCAGCAGCGCGAACTCGCGCGGCGAGAGCTCCACCGGCTCGCCGTCGAAGCTCACCGCCCGCGCCACCGGGTCGACGACGAGCGACCCGAGCCGCACGCGCTGCCCGACCCGCCCGAGCGCGGCGTCGCGCCGGCGCAGCAGCGCCTTGAGCTGAGCGACGAGCACGACGAACGCGAAGGGCTTGACGAGGTAGCCGTCGGCGCCGAGGTCGAGGCCGTCGGCCTGGTCCCACTCGCCGTCCTTGGCCGAGACGAGCAGCACCGGCGTGTCGACGCCCGCCGCGCGCAGCTGCTCGAGCACCCGGTAGCCCGACAGGCCCGGCAGGATGATGTCGAGGACGATCGCGTCGAACGTGCCGGTGAGGGCCGCCTCCAGCGCCGAGTCGCCGTCGCCGCGCGCGACGACCTCCATGCCCTCCGCGGTGAGCCCCCTGGTCATGGCCGTGCGGAGGCCCGGTTCGTCGTCGACCACCAGCACGCGCGCCATGTCCCGGCGAACGTACCGCCACCCCGCGCACCTCACCTCAGACATCTCTCAGCCGTCGTGGGTCAGGCTGTGCCCATGGGAACCGGACGATGGACGACGGGCCGCACGGCAGCCGCGGGGATCGCGGTCGCCGGGGTGGTCGGACTGGGACTGCTGGCCGCGCCGGCCGGAGCGGGCGCGGCCCCGGAGCTGCCGCCGGTCACGCCGGAGGACCTCGTGGCCTCCGTGCTGGCGGCCGACCCGGACGCCTTCGCGGGCACCGTGGAGCTCGACAACTCGCTCGGGCTGCCGGCCCTGCCCGGCGCGCCGCAGGCCGCCGACGGCACGAGCACCGCCCGGATCTGGTCGAACGGGGAGGACGGCGGCCGCGTGCAGCTGCCCACCTCCGACGGCGAGAAGACGTTCGTCACCGACGGCACCACGTTCTGGGCCTACGACTCGCAGGAGCGCACGGTCACCCAGGGCACCCGCGAGGACCGCCCGGACGGCGCCGGCTCCCCGGACGGCGGGGACATGGCCGACCCGACCGCCGCGGCCACCGAGGCGATCCGCACGCTGCAGACCAGCAGCGTCGTCACCGTCGACGGCACGGCCGAGGTCGCGGGCCGCCCGGCCTACGAGCTCGTGCTCACCCCCGCGCCCGACGAGCGGACGCTGCTGCGCGAGGTGCGCATCGCCGTCGACGCCGAGCAGCGCGTCCCGCTGCGGATGACGGTGCTGGCCACCGGCTCGTCCGACCCCGCGCTGCAGGTCGGGTTCACCGACCTGTCGTTCGGCGCGCAGGACGCGTCGCTGTTCACCTTCACCCCGCCGCCCGGGTCGACCGTGCAGGAGCCCGGGGCCGACCGGCCCGAGGGCGAGCGTCCCGCGCGCCCCGAGGGCGCCGAGCCGACGACCGTCGGCGAGGGCTGGGACACCGTCGTGGTCGCAGGAGTCCCGGCCGACGCGACCGCGCCGCAGGGTGACGACGAGGGCGACGCGCCGACCGACCTCCGCGCCCTGGGCACCCCCGTGAGCGGCGCGTGGGGCAGCGGCACGCTGATCAGCACGGCCGTGGCCAACGCGATCGTCACCGACGACGGCCGCGTCGCCGCGGGCGCCGTCCCCGAACAGGTCCTCACCGAGGCCCTCGCGCGGTGACGACGACCCCCTCCGTGCTGGACGCGGCGACGGTGCCCCCGGTCGCCGCGTCCACCCCGCTGGCCGCCCGCGCGATCGGGCTGCGCAAGGCGTTCGGCTCGACGGTGGCCGTCGACGGCATCGACCTCGACGTCCCCGCCGGCTCCGTGCTCGGCATGCTCGGCCCGAACGGCTCGGGCAAGACCACGCTCATCCGGATGCTGCTCGGGCTCACCCGCGCCGACTCCGGCACCGCGGAGCTGCTGGGTCACGCGATCCCCGACGACGCCGCCCGTGCGCTGCCGCACGTCGGCGCGCTCGTCGAGGGTCCGGGGTTCCACCCGTTCCTCTCGGGCCGGGAGAACCTGCTGCGGGTGGCGGCCACCGAGCCGCTGCTCGGCTCGCGGGAGATTCCCGGCGCCGTGGACGCCGCGCTGGAGCGCGTCGGGCTCACCCCCGCCGCGGGCCGCCGGTTCCGCGGCTACTCCCTGGGCATGAAGCAGCGCCTCGGCCTGGCCGGCGCGCTGCTGCTGCCGCGTCGGCTCGTCGTCCTCGACGAGCCGACCAACGGCCTCGACCCCGCCGGCACCCGCGACGTCCGGCGGATCATCGCCGAACTGCACGCCGCGGGGTCGACGGTGATCGTGTCCTCGCACCTGCTCGACGAGGTCGAGGCGACGTGCACGCACGTGGCCGTGCTGCAGTCCGGGTCCCTGGTGGCCGCGGGCGAGCTGGCCGCGCTGCTGGAGTCGGGCACCGGCGGCCTCGACGTCGTCACCCCCGACGTCGACCTCGCGCTCGGCGTCCTCCGGGAGGCGGGTGTCGCGGCGTACCGCGCGCCGGGTGACGAGCCCGGCGTCGTCGTCGGCGAGGACGGCCCGCCCACCGCGGAGACGATCGCGCTGCTCGTGCGCGCGGGCGTCGCCGTGCAGGAGGCCCGGCGCCGCCGCGCCCGGCTCGAGGAGCTGTTCGCGCGGCTGACCGAACGGAGCTTGTCGGAGTGAGCACCTCGACGGAGGAGACCCGATGACGGCCGCGGTCACCGACCCGACCACTCGCGCAGGGACCCCCCGCACCGCCCCGTTCGGCCGGCTGCTCGGCGCGGAGCTGCGCTGGGTCCTGCGCCGCCCGCGCACGCTGGTGATGCTCGGGCTGTTCGCGCTGATCCCGGTGCTGATCTCGATCGGCGTCGCCGTCGCCGGGTCCACCGGTCGCGGGCCGGGGCTGATCACCGCGGTCGCCGGCAACGGTCTCGTGCTGCCCGTCGCGGCGATGACGCTCTCGCTCGCGCTGCTGCTGCCGCTGGCCGTCTCGATGGCCGCGGCCGACGCGATCGCCGGGGAGAGCGCGCACGGCACGCTGCGCGGGCTGCTGCTCTCGCCGGTCTCGCGGCTGCGGCTGGTCGTGATGAAGGCGTTCGGCGTGCTCGTCGTCGCCACGCTGGCCACGCTCGTGGTCGCCGTCGTCGGCGTCCTCGCCGGGCTGGTGGTCGTGGGCGGGGCCGAGGGGCAGCTGGTCACGCTGTCGGGCACGTCGGTCGGGCTGGGCGGGGCGCTGCTGCGGGTCGGCCTGGTCGTGGTGTGGGTGGTCGGGCAGCTGGCGGCGGTCGGGGCGGTGGCGCTGGCGGTCTCGGCGTTCACCGAGCACCCGCTCGTCGTCCTCGCCGCGGTGCTGGGCGGGCTGATCGTGTTCGGCGTGCTGGCCGCGATCCCGGCGCTGGAGTGGCTGCAGCCGTGGCTGCTCACGAGCGGCTGGGCCGCCGGGGCCGACGCGCTCCGCGACCCGCTCCCGCTCGACGGCATGGTCGACAGCTCGCTGCGGGCGCTCTGCTACGTCGCCGTCGGCATGGGTGTGACGACCTACCGGATGCTGCGCCGCGACGCCTGAGCGACCGCCCTCCCGACTTGCGAGCGTGCAGAAACTCTCTCGATGAGCGAGAATCTTCACGTGAGTACCACTGCGCTGGATCCGCGCCCCACCGTCCCCAACGCCGTCGCCGGTCTGGCCGTCTTCGGTGCCGCCGTCGTCCTCGTCGCCGTCGTCGGCGGCCTGGCGTCCCTCTCGGCGTCCGAGCAGTACGGCAGCTTCGTGCAGCCGTCCTGGGCACCGCCGTCGTGGCTGTTCGGGCCCGTCTGGACCGTCCTCTACGTCACGATCGCCGTCGCCGCCTGGCTCGTCTGGCGCACGGACGGCTGGAGCGGCGCGCGCACCGCGCTGACCGTCTGGGCCGCCCAGCTCGTCCTCAACGCCCTGTGGACGCCACTGTTCTTCGGCGCCGGGCTGTTCGGCGCGGCCTTCGTCGAGATCGTGCTGCTGTGGCTGACGATCGTCGCGACGATCGTGCTGTTCGCCCGCCACAGCCGCCCCGCGGCGCTGCTGCTGCTGCCCTACGCCGCCTGGGTCACCTTCGCCTCGGCCCTCAACCTCGCCATCTGGATGCTGAACTAGCACGATGGCCGCATGGCCCGGCTTCCCCGCGTTCCGTACGAGACAGAACTGCTGCGCCTGCAGGGCGAGCTCGTCCACATGCAGGAGTGGGTGCGCACGACCGGCGCCCGGCTCGTCGTCGTGTTCGAGGGCCGCGACGCGGCCGGCAAGGGCGGCGCGATCAAGCGCGTCGCGGAGTACCTCAACCCGCGCATCTGCCGCATCGTGGCGCTGCCCGCGCCCTCGGAGCGCGAGCGGTCGCAGTGGTACTTCCAGCGCTACATCGAGCACCTGCCGGCGGCCGGGGAGATCGTGCTGCTCGACCGCAGCTGGTACAACCGCGGCGGCGTCGAGCGCGTCATGGGCTTCTGCACCCCCGACGAGCACGCGCGCTTCCTGCGGCAGTGCCCGGTGTTCGAGGAGCTGCTGGTCGAGGACGGGATCCTGCTGCGCAAGTACTGGTTCTCCGTCAGCGACGCCGAGCAGGAGCGCCGGTTCCGCGACCGCATGAAGGACCCGATGCGGCAGTGGAAGCTCTCCCCGATGGACCTCGAGTCGATCACGCGCTGGGAGGACTACTCCCGCGCCAAGGACGAGATGTTCGCCCACACCGACACCCCGACGTCGCCGTGGCTGGTGGTCGAGGCCGAGGACAAGCGCCGCGCCCGGATCAACATGATCGCCCACCTGCTCGACAGCGTGCCGTGGGAACCGGTGCCCGGCCGCAAGCTCAGACTGCCGAAGCGTCCGCCGCAGCGGGGGTACCAGCGCCCGCCGCGCGAGCGCTTCCACGAGGTCCCCGACCACGCCGCGACCCTGCTCGGGGACGGCGGCGCGTGACCCGCCGCTCCCTGCTGGGACGCATCGACGACGCGGCGCCCGTCGACGCCGTGGAGGTCGCCGAGGACGAGCTGTCCGACGTCATCGGCGCCCGGCACGTCAACCTGCTGATCACCGACTACTCCGGCCGCTTCGTCGTGCGCTTCGACCGGTCGAGCTGGGCGCGCGCGGGCACGCGGCGCCACGGCGAGGACGTCGCCGAGACCGTCGCGCTGGCCGGCACCGTCTACGAGGCGGTGCTGCGGTCGCAGGCGCTCGACGTGCGCGAGCACGACGGCGGCGTCGTCGTGACGGTGCCGGTCACGGTGCGCGGCGACGCGATCGGCGTGCTGGAGCTGTGGCTGCCGAAGCCGCCCGACGACGCCGCACTGGGCGAGGTGCGGGAGGTCGCGCACGCGTTCGGCTACGTCGTGGTCGCCAACCGCCGCTACACCGACCTGTTCGAGTGGGGCCAGCGCACCGCGCCGTTCTCCCTCGCCGCGGAGATCCAGCGCCGCCTGCTGCCCGGCGCGTTCAGCTGCGACGCCGCGACGTTCAGCCTCGCGGGCTGGCTGGAGCCGGCCAACACCGTCGGCGGCGACACGTTCGACTACGCGCTCGACCGCGACACCCTGCACCTGTCGATCACCGACGCCGTCGGCAACGACGTGCACGCCTCGCTGCTGGCGACCGTGCTGGTCAGCAGCCTGCGCAACGGGCGCCGGCGCAGCCTGGGCCTGCCCGAGCAGGTCCTGTCCGCGAACGACGCGCTGGCGCAGCACTCGTCGGTCGGCGCGTTCGTCACCGGGCAGGTGGCGCGGATCGACCTCGCGACCGGTGTCGTCCGCATCGTGAACGCCGGGCACCCGTTCCCGGTCCTGCTGCGCGACGGGGTCGTCCGCGAGGTCGAGCTCGCCATCGACCTGCCGTTCGGCATCTACCCCGGCGTCGTGCACCAGATCCAGGAGGTGGCGCTGCGGCCCGGCGACCGCCTGCTGCTCGTCACCGACGGCGTGCTGGACCGCAACAGCGCGCACGTGGACGTCCCCACGGTGCTCGGGGCCAGCGCCGCCCTGCACCCGCGCGAGGTGGTGCGCGCGCTCAGCGACGCCGTCATCGACGCGACCGGCGGCGACCTCCGCGACGACTCCACCGTGCTGTGCCTCGACTGGCGGGGGCCCACCACTTGACAGGCAAGTAGCCACTTGCCTATAACGGTCCCGTGGACGCCGTGTTCAAGGCGATCGCCGACCCCACCCGTCGCGCGATCCTCGACGAGCTCGTCGACCGCGACGGCCAGACCCTGTTCGAGATCTGCACCCGCCTGGTGATGAAGCACGACCTGACGTCGTCACGGCAGGCGGTCTCCCAGCACCTCGCGGTGCTCGAGGAGGCCGGTCTGGTCACGACCCGGCGCGAGGGCCGCTACAAGTTCCACCACCTCGACACCACCCCGCTGCGCTCGATCCTCGGGCGCTGGCCGATCCGGGAGCAGCCATGATCCGCATCAACATCACCAGCGTGTTCGTCGACGACCAGGCCAAGGCGCTCGCCTTCTACACCGACAAGCTCGGCTTCGTGACGAAGCACGACATCCCGATGGGCGAGCACCGCTGGCTCACCGTCGTGTCCCCGCAGGACCCCGACGGCACCGAACTGCTGCTGGAGCCCTCCGAGCACCCGGCCGCCCGCCCGTTCAAGGAGGCGCTGGTGGCCGACGGCATCCCGTTCACGTCCTTCGCCGTCGACGACGTGCACGCCGAGTTCGCCCGGCTGTCCGCGGACGGCGTGCGGTTCGTGCAGGAGCCCGTCGACATGGGCCCGGTCACCGTGGCGACGCTCGACGACACCTGCGGCAACCTCATCCAGATCGCGACCATGAAGTCCTGAGGCGGGAAGTCCTGGGCCGGCTGGTACTGTCGCCGACGTGCAGCGCCAGTACTGGTTTACCGCGACGGCCCGTGTCGGGTCGGCCGGCGAACCGCTGCGCTGACCTCCACCCCACGAGCCGGATCGATCGGCTCGGACGGGGACTTCTCGGCGGGCCGCTCACCGGAGCAAGGACCCTCCCGTGCTCACCGCCGTTCCTGCGCTCGACGCGCACCGCACCGTCCGCGTCAGCCCGCTGATCTCCCCCTCCCTGCTGCGCCACGACCTGCCGGTCGACGACGGTGTCGCCGACACCGTCACGCGCGCGCGGGCCGAGGTCGTCGACGTCCTCGACGGCCGCGACGACCGTCTGCTCGTCGTCGTCGGCCCGTGCTCGATCCACGACCCGGCGGCGGCGCTCGACTACGCCCACCGCCTCGCCGCGCAGGCCGGCCGGCACGCCGGCGAGCTGCGGATCGTCATGCGGACCTACTTCGAGAAGCCGCGTTCGACCGTCGGCTGGAAGGGCCTGATCAACGACCCGCACCTGGACGGCACGTTCGACGTGAACGCGGGCCTGCGGATGGCGCGGCGCCTGCTGCTGGAGGTGAACGGGCTGGGGCTGCCGGTGGGGTGCGAGTTCCTGGACCCGATCACGCCGCAGTACCTCGCCGATGTCGTGAGCTGGGGCTCGATCGGCGCGCGCACGGCCGCGAGCCAGGTGCACCGCCAGCTGTGCAGTGGGCTGTCGATGCCGGTGGGGATCAAGAACGGCACCGACGGGGACGTGCAGGTCGCCGTCGACGGCGTGGGCGCGGCCGCGGCGAGCCACGTGTTCATGGGCATCAACCCCGACGGACTCGCGGCGCTGGTCACCACGGCCGGCAACCCCGACTGCCACGTCATCCTGCGCGGCGGCTCCGGCGGCCCCAACCACGACGCGGAGTCGGTGGCGGCGGCGCTGGGGCGGATGCGGAAGGCCGGCCTGGCCGAGCGCGTGATCGTCGACGCCAGCCACGGCAACAGCGGCAAGGACCACGTCCGTCAGGCCGGCGTGGCGCGCGAGGTGGCGGCCCGACTCGCAGCCGGCGACCGCGGCGTCGTCGGCCTGATGCTGGAGAGCTTCCTGGTCGAGGGGCGCCAGGACCTGGGGCCCGGCACGACCTACGGCCGGTCGGTCACCGACTCCTGCATGGGCTGGGACACCACCGCCGACGTCCTCGACGACCTGGCGGCGGCCGTGGTGGCGCGGCGGGCCCTCGGCGGGTGAGGCCGACGCGTGTGATCGGCGCAGGCCTGCCTGCCCGTCACCCGCGCATCAGCCCCACCGGGGCGCGACGGCGGCCCGCCCGCCGTCGCCCTCGGGGAGGTGCAGCCGGACCATCCGCACCACGACGTCGCGCAGGCCCTGCCCGTGCAGGTCCCGCAGGATCCGCTCGGCCTCCTCGACGGCCGCGTCGGCGGTCATCGGGCCGTAGGCGTCGACCTCGTCGGTGACGGAGTCGGTGACCATCACGACGTAGCCCGAGCACTCGTCGAGCTCGGTGGTCATGTCGGCGAGCAGGTCGGGCCAGTCGTCGCGCAGGTCCGTCACGGGCCGCCCTCCCGGTCGGTGGGCCGGTTCATGCGGGCACGGAGTCGACCAGGGTCGCGTAGACGACGACGTTGGACTCGTAACTCCCCGACACCGGGTCGAACTCGCCCCCGCAGGTGACGAGGCGCAGGTCCCGCGATCCGGGCGAGGTGTACACCCGCTGGGCCGGGAACTCGGCCTTCGGGTGGGTCTCGACGGTCTCGACGGCGAACCGCGCCACCGTCCCGTCGGCCAGGCGCACGTCCACGCGGTCGCCCGCCTCCAGGGAGCGCAGGCGGAAGAAGACGGCGGGGCCGGTGGTCGAGTCGACGTGCCCGAGCAGGACCGACGCCCCGACCTGCCCCGGCGTGGGCCCGAGGTCGAACCAGCCCGCCGTGGCGTAGTCGGTGGGCACCTCGACGGTCCCGTCG
Organism: Pseudonocardia oceani; assembly: GCF_019263585.2. Classification (GTDB taxonomy): domain Bacteria; phylum Actinomycetota; class Actinomycetes; order Mycobacteriales; family Pseudonocardiaceae; genus Pseudonocardia; species Pseudonocardia oceani. Next base: position 3,783,960 of record NZ_JADQDF010000001.1, on the reverse strand, counting down.
GCGTTGAGCCCCAGCTCCCCGAGCGGGGAGCCGGCCAGGTCGATCGCGGGGACGTCGAGGGTGACGGGCCGCGACACCGGGACGACGACGCCGGGTGCCGGTGCCCGCGGCGCCGCGGCCGTGGCGGAGCCGCCGCCGGCCGTCGGCACCGGCCGGTCGACCAGCCACGGCACCGCGACGAGCGCCACGACGAGCAGGGCCACCCCGGCCGCCGCGACGGGCCACCAGCCCCACCCGGTCCGGGGCGGCCGCGGGGATCCGGACCTCACGGCCGGGCGCCGGGTCGACGGCCGGGCGTCCCGGGCCGGCCGGCGCGACCGGCCGAGCCCCGGGATCCCGACCCTGCGGTGGTCACCGCGCGTTCCGGCGACGGTGGAACTGCAGGGCGACCGCGGCGGAGCCGAGGAGCACCAGTCCGCCCGCGAGGACCCAGGCCACGTCCGGGGCGGAGGGACCGCCCGCACCGGTGGCCGGGTAGCCGAGGGGGACGACCACGCCGTCGCCGGATCCGTTGCCGGTCACGCCGCTGCCACCGCTGTCCGAATCGCCGGAGCCACTGCCCGTGGCCGGGGCGGTGTCGTCGCCGGCGTCGCTCTCGCCGCCGTCGCCGTCGCCGGAGCCGCCGGAACCGTCGTCGACGCCACCATCGGAGTCGTCCTCGTCGCCATCGTTGTCACCGTCGCCGGGTGCGTCGGAGTCTCCGGGGGCGCCCGGGTTGCCGGGACTACCGTGATTTCCCGGGTTGCCGGGGTTCCCGGGGTTCCCGGGGTTCCCGGGGTTGCCCGGCGTCGTCGTCGGGGCCGTCGTGGTCGTGGTCGGCGGGACCGTGGTCGTGGTCGTCGGCGCCGTCGTGGTCGTCGTCGGAGGCTCGGTCGTGGTCGTCGTCGGCGGCTCGGTCGTCGTGGTCGTCGGCGGCTCGGTCGTCGTGGTCGTCGTCGGCGCCTCGGTCGTCGTGGTCGTCGTCGGCGGCTCGGTCGTCGTCGGCGGGGCCGTGGTCGTCGTCGGCGGGGCCGTCGTGGTGGTCGTCGGCGTGGCCGTCGGCTCCGGTGCGGGGGTGGCGGCGCAGCCCGCCCGGTCGATGACGTTGGAGTCGAGGGTGACGGCGCCGTTGCGGGCGAGCAGGCGGCCCTGCACGGTCGCGCCCGTGTTCGCGGTGATCGAGGTCAGAGCCAGGACCGTTCCGCGGAACGCGGTGCCGGTGCCGAGCGTCGCGGAGCTGCCGACCTGCCAGAACACGTTGCACGCATCCGCACCGTTGACCAGCGCGACGGTGCTTCTCGACGCGGTGATCAAGGTCGAGCCGGCCTGGAAGATGAAGACCGCGCCGGGATCGCCTTCCGCGTCCAGGGTGACGGTGCCGGTCAGGCCCAGCTCGCCGGCGTTGCCGTACACGCCCGCCACGAAGGTCTGCCCACCGAGCTCGGTGGCCGTCTCACCGACCCGGGGCTGACCCGCGGCGTTGTTGTAGGCGATCGTCAGGTCCGACTGCGCCTGCAGCGCGACGGCGTCGGCCGTGTGCTGCGTGCCGCCGCTGACCAAACCCGGCGGGAACCCGGTGACGGCCGAGCCCGGGCTGACGCCGAGGTCGCCGGACACCTGCGTCGGGCCGGTGTTGGTCACCCTCGAGCCCGCGAGCACGGCGAAGCTCGCCGCCGTGCCCAGCGGCACCGAGGTCGCAGCCAGTGCCGTGCCCGCGGACAGCAGCATCAGGGTCGCCACGACCACGGCGATCACCGCCGTGACGGCGGCACCGATCCGGCCGGCTCTGGTGCCGGGCGGCACGGGTTGGTCCATGGTGGGCACATCGCCTCCAGGCGGGGTCGGCCGCCCCTCGGGAGCGTGCCGTGATGAGCCGGTGACGTCACCGGGTGGATGCGCCGTGGGGTGCGGCGGCCGGCCTCGTAGGACCGGAGAGGTGCGTGCGGTCCGGGACGCGCGCGGCTCGGGGGGCCGCTGGGCAGGTCCGGACGACGTGGGCGCCACCGGGGAGGTGACGGTCTGCGCGATCACGACCGCGCGTTCGTCGCGGTCACCTACTGCTGCTTGACAGATGACAGCTTGACGCTTGTCGCACGCCCTGTCAACCGGGGATGCACGGAGCGTCACCGCAGCCCGCCACGGACAGGTGTGAGCCCTCGCCCGGACCAGTCGCCGGTCCCGACGGCCCCGCCGGCGACCGTGCACTGACGGCCGGTGACCACCGTGCGCAGCGCTGCGCCGGCCGGGCGTCCGAGCGGACGAGGCGGTCGCCGTCAGGCGAGCCCGGAGGGCTTCTCCGGCGTGACGAGCCAGGTGGTGAACAGGTCGTCCAGCTCCTGCCCGGAGACCTCCTCGGCGAGCGCGGCGAAGTCGGCGGTCGTGACGTTCTGGCCCGACCGCCGGGCGGCCCACTCGGGCAGGATCCGGAAGAAGGCCTCGTCGCCGACGGCGGTGCGCAGCGCGTGCAGCGTCATGGCGCCCCGGACGTAGACGGCCTCGTCGAAGATCCTGTCGGGGCCGGGATCGCCGATCGGGACCGTCCAGAACGGGTCGTCGGCCGGGATCGCGGTGACCGCGGCGAACTGCTGCGCCACCGTCTCCCGCCCGTCGTGCTCGCTCCACAGCCACTCGGCGTAGGTCGCGAAGCCCTCGTTGAGCCAGATGTCGCTCCAGCGGGCGAGCGGCAGGTCGTCGCCGAACCACTGGTGGGCCAGCTCGTGCACCACAACCGACTCGCCCGACACCGCGTCGTCGAAGAAGCTCTGCGCGTAGATCGGGCGGGTCTGGTTCTCCAGCGCGAACGCCAGCCGCGGCTCGGCGTCGACGATGCCGCCCGCCACGTCGAACGGGTAGGGCCCGAACACCCGCGCCAGGTACGCGAGCACCTCGGGCTGGCGGGCGAGCGCGGCGCGGGCGACGGCGTCCACGCCGCCGAGGTCGGGGGCGAAGGCGTCCCAGTAGCGAATGCCGTCCTGCTCGTAGGCGAGGACGTCGAACTCGCCGATCGCCATGCCCGCGAGGTAGGGCGCCATCGGCCGGTCGGCGACCCAGGTGGTGGTGGTCGAGCCGCCGCTGGTGGTCGTCGACTCCAGCACCCCGTTCGCGACCGCCTCCAGCCCCTCGGGCGCGGTGATCCGGAAGGTGAACGCGGCCGGGTCGAGCGGGTGGTCGTTGGCCGGGAACCAGGTGGCGGCGACGTCGGGCTGCCCGACGACCAGCGCGCCGTCACCGGTGGCGAAGAAGCCGGCGGCGCCGAAGCTGTCCTCGACGAGCTGCGGGACGCCGTCGTAGGTGACGACCGCGGTGAACGCGGCGCCCTCGGCGAGCGGAGCGGCCGGGGTGACAGTGAGCTCGCCGCCGTCACGGGTGAACGCGGCGTCGGCGCCGTCGACCGTGACCGACCGGACCTCCAGCCCCGACAGGTCCAGGTTGAACGCCGAGAGCCCCTGCGTCGCGCGCGCACTGACGGTCGCGACTCCGGCGAGCACGTCGGTCTCGGGGGCGTAGGAGACATCGAGGTCGTAGCGGTCGACGTCGTAGCCGCCGTTGCCGTCGAGCGGGAAGTACGGGTCGCCGATGCCGGGCGCGCCCGGCGTCGCCTCGATGGGAGCGGTGACGAGCGCCGGGCCGGACGCGGCGGCGCACCCGGGCAGGACCAGCACGCCGACCGTCGCGAGCACCAGGAACCTGCGCATCACGCCATCGTGACACGCCCGGCAGCGCGCGTATCGACAAACACTGGTAGGCGTTTCAGCTAGTCCGGCTTGCCGTTCTGTCACGAGAGGCGCACACTCCGTGGGTACGCAGCGACGTACGAGCGGGGGGTCGGGTCGTTCCGGTCCCAGGCCAGCACCGCGCGACGGATCCCGTCGGCGGCCCCACCCCGAAACGACGCACCGCGCGTCCCGCGACTCGCCGAGCTGGAGAACACCGGCCCGCCCCGACGCGATGCGGTGCGCACCACGCCCCCCGTACCGGGAGGGCGAACGGTCAGCAGTGCCGAACCGGCGTCCGGTCGGTCGATCGCTGCTGCCCTCCGCCACGACACGGCTGCTCGTCATGTGCTGACACAGGTCAGCGAAGAAGGAACCCCATGTATGGAAGAACGGTGACCACTGCTGCAGTGGCCGGCCTGATCTTCGGCTACGTCGCCACGGCGGCGTGGTCGTACGAACCACTCACCACCCTGTCCAGCCCGGCGGCGCTCGTGCACGCCGAGCCCGCCGACGCGGCGGGAGCCGACCCGTTCGCGCTGGTCGCAGCGGTAACACCGGCCGACGTGCCGGCACGCACCGGCGGCGCCGTCTCCGGCGACGCGCTCGGCCTCTACGGCGGGACGCGGGACAACGCCTGCGACCGCGCCGCGATGGTCGCGTTCCTCGAGAACGACGTCGCGGTGGCGACCGCCTTCGCCGACGTCGAGGGCATCGCCACGACCGACATCGCCAGCTACGTCGCCGACCTCACCCCGGTGACGCTGCGCGCCGACACAGCCGTGACCAACCACGGGTTCAGCGACGGGCGCGCCGCGCCGTTCCAGGCCGTGCTGCAGGCCGGCACCGCCGTCATGGTGGACCGGTTCGGTGTGCCCCAGGTGCGCTGCTACTGCGGCAACCCCCTGGCCTCGCCGGCCGACACGGGCGCGGCGATCACCTACTCCGGCGACGCGTGGTCGGGCCTCGCGTCCGACGACGTCGACGTCATCACCCCGGCCCTGGCGCCGGTCGACGAGTTCACCCTCGTGACCCCGACCGACGGGGCGCTCGACCGGCCCGTCGGCTCCGGCGGTGACAAGGACACCGACTCCGACAGCGGTTACGACGGCGACGGTGATAACGACGGGAACGGCGACGGCGACGGGAACGGCGACGGCGACGGGAACGGCGACGGCGACGGGAACGGCGACGGCGGCGGGAACGGCGACGGCGGCGGGAACGGCGACGGCGGCGGGAACGGCGGCGGCGGCGATGACGGCACCGACCCCGATGACGGCGGCGGCGGCGACAACGGCGGCGGCGGCGATGACGGCACCGACCCCGATGACGGCGGCGGCGGCGACAACGGCGGCGGCGGCGGCGATGACGGCACCGACCCCGATGACGGCGGCGGCGGCGACAACGGCGGCGGCGGCGGCGGCGATGACGGCACCGACCCCGATGACGGCGGCGGCGGCGACAACGGCGGCGGCGGCGGCGGCGATGACGGCACCGACCCCGATGACGGCACCGACCCCGGCGACGACGACGGCACGGACCCGGGCGACGGCACCGATCCCGGCGACGGGACCGACCCCGGTGACGACGACGGCACCGACCCGGGCGACGACGACGGCACCGATCCCGGTGACGACGACGGCGAGCCCGCCTACGTGGCCTGCGTCGTCAGCGTGGGGGTCACCCAGACCGCCACGACGGTGACGGGGACCTCCGCCAACGACACGATCGACTGCACCAACGCCACCGGCGGCAAGACGATCACCGGCGGCGACGGCAACGACACCATCACCGGCACGGTCTACGACGACAACATCAGCGGGGGCGCCGGCAACGACACCCTCACCGGTGGTCCCGGCGAGGACACACTCGATGGTGGCGAGGGCGAGAACACGGTGACGCCGTCCGACCAGACCCCGAACCCGTACACCGGGGCAGCCGGAGCCCGCACCGCTGCTCCGGCCGCGATCGAGGCACCTGTGGTCGAGAGCCTGATCGAGGCACCTGCAGTCGAGGCACCCGTGGTCGAGGCACCCGTGGTCGAGGCACCGGTCGAGACGCCGGCCCCGGCCGACGATTCAGCCGAGACACCCGCCGACGCACCGGATGACGCACCGATCGAGGCACCGGCTCCGGCCGACGACCCGGCCGAGGCACCCGCCGAGGCTCCGGCCGAGGCACCCGGGTCGCTCGAGACGGTCGTGGAGATCGAGGACGAGACCGTCCTTTCCGACGAGGAGCAGGAATCAATTCCTGCCGAGGATGCGGACGTCATTGCGGATGAGGACGAGACCGGGATCCCGGTCGACGTCGAGGTGACCGTCACCGACGACGAAGACCTCTAGGAATCGCGCACGGGAATGCCGGCGCGACGGGATCGAGAACGACCCCGTCGCGCCACCCGGGCAGGAGCACCCGCCGAGCGGACGGCTCGTCGGGCACCCGGCACGGCAGTGGCCCCGACCTCCCCCCGGAGGTCGGGGCCACTGCGCTGGGCGGGTACGGTGCCGGCGTCCGGCCCTCCCCGCGCTCGGCCGCGCTACGGCAATCGGACGGGACGGGCCGCCCCACCTGCGCATTCGAGCCTGCGCCGATTCAGCCTCTCGGACGCCGCTGCACCCGGGATAGCGAAGTATTCTCGGTACCGGGGCGGGAGATGCTTCCGGCGACCGGTAGCCTGCGGAGGAATTCGCGGGGCCGGCCCGATTCCGGTCCGATCGCGCGCCACCGCCCACCACGGACAGCGAGGCTGGATGTGACGGGTCCGAGCGACGAGGACAGAGCTGCGCCGACCCTACGTCGGCTCATCCGCTCCCGCATGACCGAGCGCGGCTGGTCCTACGCCGACCTGGAGCGCGAGTCCGGTGGGGCGCTGAGCCGGGGCCGCTGGCAGCAGCTCGGGTCTGCGGACGCGCAGAACAAGTTCCCGCACCCGGAGTCGCTGCGGGTCATCGCCCAGGTGCTGGAGATCGACGTCACCTCCGTCGTCCTCGCCGCGGCCCGGGCTGTCGGCCTTCCGGTGCCCGCGCAAGCGGGTGATTTCGCTGACCAGCTGCCTGCGGGCACGGAACGGCTCTCCGTGCCGATGCGCGACGCCATCCTCGGGGTGGTCCGCGCGGCCGTCGCCGGGTCGTCGGCGGGTCCGGTCGTACGCGAGATCGACGGCGTCACCCTGGAATGGCCGAAGGAATCCGCGCCCTCCCGACAGCGCCCCGATGGCCCAATCGACTACGAAGAAGCTGACTTGTAGTCACCGTCCTCCTGCGCGACTACACCGATCAGGCCGTGTTCGACGAAATGTGAAACGTCGACGCCGTCTTGAGCGGTAAAGGGGTAGGAACAAAGCTCTTTCCGGCCGCCTGCTCAGGTGACCGCTCCTCGCAGAGTGCTGTACGTCGCGTAGACCCTGCGACCCCAGTTCCGCGCACCTCGACCCGGAAGGACCAGCGCGGTGCTGCCACTGAGTCCCGTCACAACCCTCCCCACCGTGACCGGTCCGACCACCACCGCCGACGTGCAGGCGCTCGTGACCAGCCTCGAGGGGGCGCTGCACGTGGTGTTCACACCGATGCCGGACATGGTCGCCCGGCTCGACACGACCGGGCCGGCCAAGGTCCTCTACCTCGACTCCGACAGCCCTCCCGAGGACCACTGCTGGGCCCTCTGGGAGGTCCTCCGGTTCCTGGCGCTGGGCGCCGGAGCGCTGCACGCGGCCATCCCCGCGCCGCGCATGCGCCTGGTCCGCGACTAGGCCACGGCGTCGAGGTCCGGGTCGGCGTCCACGGCGTCCTTCGTCAGCCCGAGCGAGGACAGCGGACCGCTACCGTCCTCGACCTCGAGCAGCGCGAGCAGGACGTGTCCGGTGCCGACGGCCTCGTGCCCCAGCCGCAGCGCCTCGCGGAACGTCAGCTCCAGGGCCTTCTTCGCCGGGGCGTCGAACGGGACGAGCGCGGGCAGCGACTCCGCGCGCGGCGGCAGCAGCGCGGTGGCCGCGCCGCGCACGACGTCGGCGCTCAGGCCCTTCGCCGCGAACGCCGCCGCGGCGCCCGTGCCCGGCTCGGCGAGCAGGCCCAGCACCAGGTGCGCGGGGGTGATCGTGTCGTTCTCCGCCGCCCGCGCCTCGTTCTGCGCGGCCACCACCACGCTGCGCGCCGCGAGGGTGAAGCGGCTGAACCCCTCGTCGGACTCCTTGGGCACGAACCGCTTCTGCGCGGCCTGCTTGGACACGCCGAGGCTCCCGCCGATCTCCGTCCACGACGCCCCCGACCTGCGGGCCTGGTCGACGAAGTGGCCGATGAGATGGTCGGCGACGTCACCGAGCGCGTCGGCGGCGACCACCGCGCCGGTCAGCCGCTCCAGCGGCGACCCGTGGACGGTGTTGATCGTGGAGATGAGTTCGTCGAGCGAGACGGGGTTGTTCATGCGGATCGTCATGCGTCAACTGTAAGTTGACGATTGGCCGTTCGTCAACTGCAGGTTGACGACTAGGCGATGCGGCTGCGCAGTTCGTTCACGCCGGCACCGTCCAGGTCGTCGAGGTAGGCGGTGCGCCCGGCCATCGCCATGACCAGCACGAGCGTCGTACCGCGCACCAGCGGGCCGTCCCCCGTGGCGAACGGACCGTCGACGGCCTCGAGCCGCAGCCCGGCGACCGCGGTCCGGCTGTTCACCGTGAAGTCGCGGGACGCGAAGAACCGCGCGACCTCCGTGGCCGCCGCGACCGACGGCGTCCGCGGCAGACCCAGCGGCCGCCGCACGTCCTGCGCGTGGACGACGACCTCCCCGAGCCATGCGGGCGTGTGCCCCGAGGGCGCCGTCGTGCTCGGGACGGCGGCGCGGAACCGGGCGAGCGTCTCGTCGGGCGTCGCCCCGCGGTGCTCGGCGAGGCGGCGGCGGTTGTGCAGGTCCGCATCGAAGCGTGCGCCGACCATGCTGCGGATCCAGCGGAAGCGCCCGACGCTCGCGGCGGCGGTCAGGTGCGCGACGACCTCCTCCACCGACCACTCCCCGCACAGCGACGGGGCGGGCCACTGCTCCGGCGCGAGGCCGGCGAGGTCGTCGGCCAGGGCCGCACGCTCCTCGTGGACGAGCGCCCACAGCGCTTCGCGGGACTGCGGCACGGCATCTCCTGAACGGGCCATGGGAACGAGACCCGGCCCGCGGCGCGGAATCATCGGTCGCGCCGCGGACCGCGTCACGGGGGCGGCCTCGGCCGGATGTGGGCCGGATGCGCGCTCACGCGGTGATCATGACGACGGTCGGGGCTGGCGAGCGCGGCGATCGTCGGAAATGCGCCGTCGCAGTCGTCGGCGGGACCGTGACGTCACACTCCCGGTGATCATACGACGGCTGCTCGTCCATGATCATCGCCTGGGCAGGAGAGCAGCCACTTACCGCCGGAACACCTGCCGAGATGGTGACCATGGGCTGCCGGTCACCCGACACGCCCCTGCCCGCCAGCACGGAGTCGGTCCGAGGAGCCGTGAGGGCCGGGACCGCGTCAGACGTTGAAGCGGAACTCCACCACGTCGCCGTCGGCCATCACGTAGTCCTTGCCCTCCATGCGCACCCTGCCCGCCGCCTTCGCCGCCGCCATCGAGCCCGTGGCGATGAGGTCGTCGTAGGACACGATCTCGGCCTTGATGAAGCCGCGCTCGAAGTCGGTGTGGATGACGCCTGCGGCCTGGGGGGCGGTGGCGCCGCGCGGGATCGTCCAGGCGCGGGCCTCCTTCGGGCCGGCGGTGAGGTAGGTCTGCAGGCCGAGGGTGTGGAAGCCGGCGCGGGCCAGGGCGTGCAGGCCCGGCTCGGTCTGGCCGATCGACTCCAGCAGCTCGCGGGCCGACTCCTCGTCGAGCTCGAGCAGCTCCGACTCCACCTTCGCGTCGAGGAACACCGCGTCGGCCGGGGCGACGAGCTCGGTGAGCTCCTTGCGCCGGGCGTCGTCGGTGAGGACGCCCTCGTCGGCGTTGAAGACGTAGAGGAACGGCTTCGTCGTGAGCAGGGTGAGCTCGCGCAGCGGCTCGCGGTCGACGCCCGCGGCGAACAGCGTGGTGCCGCCGTTGAGGATCTCCGCGGCGGCCTCCGCGGCCGCCAGCACCGGGCGCCGGTCCTTCTGCATCCGCGCCTCCTTGGTCAGGCGCGGGATGGCCTTCTCCAGGGTCTGGAGGTCGGCGAGGATCAGCTCGGTGGAGATCGTCTCGATGTCGGAGGCCGGGTCGATGCGGTCGTCGACGTGGATCACGTCCGGGTCGTCGAACACGCGCACCACCTGGCAGATGGCGTCGGACTCGCGGATGTTGGCGAGGAACTTGTTGCCCAGCCCGGCGCCCTCGGAGGCGCCCTTGACGATGCCGGCGATGTCGACGAACGACACCACGGCGGGCACGGTCTTCACCGAGTCGTGGATCTTCGCGAGCTCGTCGAGGCGCGGATCCGGCAGCGGGACCACGCCGACGTTGGGCTCGATCGTGGCGAAGGGGTAGTTCGCGGCGAGCACGTCGTTGTTGGTCAGCGCGTTGAACAGCGTCGACTTCCCGACGTTGGGCAGGCCGACGATGCCGAGGGTGAGAGACACGAGGGACCAGCGTAGTCGCCGTCCGGACCGGGCCACGCCTCCCGGTCGGCCCGTTAGGCCGTTCGGCGGTACTGTCGGCCCGCCAGATCCCGCAGGCGGCCCTCGCCGCCGGGCGACGAGAGGTGGGACCCGTGCACGGAGCCGTTCGGACGATGCTCGCGGCCGCCGCCGGAGCCGCCCTGGTGGCCGGGGGTGTGACCGTGGTGCGACTGTCCGAGGCCGACGCCGCGGTGGCCGCTCCGGCACCCGTCGGCACCACCGCGCGGACCGGCATCATCCCGGAGCTCCCGGTCGACGACCGTCGGCCCGAGCCCGTCGAGGCACCCGTGGCGGCGCCCCAGCCGTCGCCCCGGACGGCTCCCGCCGCCGTGCCGGTACCGCAGGCCTCCGCACCGAGGTCGGCCGCCCGCCGCGCCGCCCCCGCACCGGAGGCCCCCGCCGCGCCCGCCCCGCGCCGGGCTCCGGCCGCCCCGGCTCCCGCGGCCGCGGCGCCTCCCGCGGCCGCGCCGGCCCCCGCTCTGCAGCGCGCCCCCGCGCCCGCCGCGGAGTCCGCACCGGCCGACACCGACGACGCCCCGGCGACCGGTGGCGGCGACGGCGGCGACGGCGACGGCGGGACCAGCGACGGCAACGAGGAGAGCGCGGCCGGCTCCTCCACCGACGACGGCGCCGACACCCTCGTCGGCCGCGTCGCCGAGCCCCTCGGCGTCTCCTGCGGCGGCCTGCTCGGCACCGTCTGCGGCTGAGCCCCGCTCCTCCTCCACGCCGCTACTCCACTGCGTCGAGCCGGTAGCCCATCCCCCGCACCGTGGCGATCCGCTCGGCCCCGAGCTTGCGCCGCAGGTAGCGCACGTAGACGTCGACGACGTTGGAGCCGGGGTCGAAGTCGTAGCCCCACACGTGCGAGAGCAGCTGCTCGCGCGTGAGCACCTGCCCCGCGTGCCGCAGGAACGTCTCGGCCAGCGCGAACTCCCGCGCCGAGAGGTCGACGGTGGTGTCCCCGACCAGCGCGCGGCGGGTGCGGAGGTCGAGCTGCAGCCCGCCGTGGACGAGGACGGTCAGCTCGGCCGAGCGCTCGGTCGTCAGCCGCAGCCGCACGCGGGCGAGCAGCTCCTCGAAGCGGAACGGCTTGGCCATGTAGTCGTCGGCGCCGCCCTCCAGCCCGGCGACCGTGTCGCGGACGCCGTCGCGCGCCGTCAGCACGATCACCGGGATCGTGCAGCGGTCGGAGCGGAGCTTGCGCAGGACCGCGAAGCCGTCCATGCCGGGCAGGCCGATGTCGAGGACGAGCAGGTCGAAGCCGCCGGAGACGGCGTGGTCGTAGGCGGAGAGACCGTCGGACACCACCGTCGTCACGAACCCGTTGGCCGTCAGCCCCTTCTCGACGAACGCGGAGATCCGCGGCTCGTCCTCGGCGATCAGGATGCGGCTCACGGGCTCTCCTCGGACAGGACCGCCGGTACGGCGATGGTGAACGTGGCGCCCCGGCCGACGACGCTGTCGAGCAGCACCTGGCCGCCGTGCGCGACGGCGATGGCGCGGATGATCGACAGCCCCAGCCCGGCCCCCTCGGACCGGCGCCCGGTGGACGTGCCGCGGGCGAAGCGCTCGAAGATGCGGGCGCGGTCGGCCTCGGCGATGCCGGGGCCGGAGTCGGCCATCCAGAACCGCAGCTCGCCACCGGCGAGCTGGGAGCCGATCGCGATGCGGTCGCCGGGGCGGGTGCAGCGGACGGCGTTGTCGGCGAGGGCGACGATCGCCTGCGTGATCCGCTGCGGGTCGACGACGGCGTCGACGCGGGCCGCCGTCTCCAGCACCCACTCCCGCTCCCCCAGCGTGACGACCTTGCCGAACACGTCCTCGGTGAGCTCGCCGACGTCGGTCGGCTCGGGGTGCAGGAACGTCGGCTGCTCGGAGCGGGCGAGCAGCAGCAGGTCCGAGACCATGCGGTTCATGCGCTCCAGCTCGTCGTCGACGAGGTCGACGGTGGAGGCGACGTCGGCGGGGTCGTGCGCGTCGAGCACCTCCAGGTGCCCGCGCACGATGGTGATGGGGGTGCGCAGCTCGTGGCCGGCGTCGTCGACGAAGCGGCGCTGGACGTCGACGCCGGTCTCGACGCGGTCGAGCATCGCGTTGACGGTGTGCACGAGGTCGCGCAGCTCGTCGCGGCCGTCGTCGGTGCCCGGGCCGAGCGGGATGCGGCGGGAGATGTCGGTGTCGGTGATGGAGCGCGCGGTGTCGGCGACGTCGCGCAGCGGGCGCAGGATCCGGCCCGCGACGAGCCACGCACCGCCCGCCGCGAGCAGCGCCGTCAGCGCCCCGACCAGCAGCATCACGCGCGCGGCGTCGTGGGCGGCCTCGCGCTCGTCGTCGACGAGGTAGGCGGCGACGATGACGCCGGTGCTGCCCGCCGGGTCGGCGAACTCGATCGGTACGGCGAGGTAGAGCACCTCGCCCGTCGCGCTCTCGTAGCTCTGCTGCACCGGCGCCGTCACGTCGGCGACGAGCGCGGTGAACGCCGGGTCGTTCTGCAGCACCGCGGGCGCGTCGTCGGCGCGGCGGCTCTGGTAGGCGAACGCTCCGTCGACGTAGCCGAGGAACTTCTCGTTCGGGCGCGCCTGGTTGTAGGCGATGGCCGCGTCGAGCACGTCGCCGACGGAGGCGAACGGGGCGCCGTCGCGCGGGTTGACGCCCTCGGCCACGACGCCCGCGAACTCCTCCACCTCGTTGACCAGCGCCGCCCGCATCCGCGCGTCGGTGTCCTGCAGGAGCAGGCGCCACGTCACGAACGTGACGACCGACAGCGCGAGCAGCACGAGCGCGAGCACCCAGCCGACGATCCGCATCCGCGCGGTGCCGGGCAGGCGCAGGCGCAGGCGGGGCAGTGCGCGCACGGCGGGGGTCGGGAGGGCCCGGGGCAGCGGTTCAGTCGTCGTCGTCGGGGCCGTCATCGTCATCATCATCATCATCGTCATCGTCGGCGGGCGGGGGGGCGACGTAGCCGTCGGGGTCGGGCGGGGCCACCGGCACCGGCGCGAGGACCCCGGCCGGCGCCTCGACGCGGATGGGCTGCACCGGGGCGGGGCCCTCGGGCGCGGAGCGGGTCGCCGACACGCCGGCCACGACCCCGGCGACGACCAGCACGCCGATCGCCGCGGCCAGGGGGGTGCGCATGCCGTCGATCCTGCCCGGGAGCGGTGACCGGAGGGTGAGAGGCGGATGAGACGCCTCTCATCCGGCCCCTCCCGCCGCGCGACGAGCCGCGTCCGATTCCCGCCAGTACCGGCGGGGGCGGGGTGGCACAGTCGACGTCGTGCTCCTCGACCACGACCGCTGCTACAACGCCCTCGCCTCGCGCGACGCGCGGTTCGACGGGCACTTCATCGCCGCCGTCCGCACCACGAAGATCTACTGCCGCCCGTCCTGCCCGGCCATGAAGCCCAAGCGCGCCAACGTCGAGTTCCTGCCGACGGCGGCCGCCGCCCAGCTGCGCGGCTACCGCGCGTGCCGCCGCTGCCGCCCCGACGCCGTACCCGGCTCCCCGGACTGGAACGCCCGCGCCGACCTCGCCGCCCGCGCGATGCGCCTCATCACCGACGGCGTCGTCGAGCGCGACGGCGTGGGCGGGCTCGCGTCCTCGCTTGGGTACTCGACGCGCCAGCTCACGCGCGTGCTCACCGCCGAGCTCGGCGCCGGGCCGCTCGCACTCGCCCGGGCCCACCGCGCCCACACCGCGCGGCTGCTGATCGAGACGACGCCGCTGGGGATGGCCGACGTGGCGTTCGCGGCCGGGTTCGCGAGCGTGCGGCAGTTCAACGACACCGTGCGCGAGGTGTACGGCGTCGCGCCGACCGTGCTGCGCACCGAGGCCGGACGCCGTCGTCCCGCGCCGGTCGCGGGCACGCTCGTGCTGCGCCTGCCGCACCGCACCCCGTTCGACGCCGACGGCCTGCTGGCGCACTTCGCGACGCGCGCGCTGCCCGGCGTCGAGGAGGTCCGGGAGGGCCACTACGCCCGGACGCTGCGGCTGCCCCACGGCGCCGCGACCGTCGACCTCTTCCCCGCCGACGGCCACGTCCGTGCCACGCTGCGCCTGGCCGACCCCCGCGACCTCGGGCCCGCCGTCGCGCGGCTGCGCCGGCTGCTCGACCTCGACGCCGACCCCGTCGCCGTCGACGAGGTGCTGGGCGCCGACCCGGCGCTCGCCGCGCGCGTCGCGGCCGTGCCGGGGATCCGGCTGCCCGGCACCGTCGACGGCGTCGAGACGGCCGTGCGGGCCGTGCTGGGGCAGCAGGTCTCGCTGGCCGCGGGTGTCACGGCCACCGGCCGGCTCGCCGCCGCGCTCGGCGACCGGCTGCCGCCCGCGCTCGCCGCAGGCGGGCCGGACCTGCTGTTCCCGACGGCCGCCCAGGTCGCCGAGCACGGCGCGTCCGTGCTGACCGGGCCCGCGCGGCGGATCGCGACGGTGGTCGGGCTGGCCGCGGCCGTCGCCGACGGCTCGCTGGTGCTCGATCCCGGGCGCGACGCGGCGGGGCTGCGCGAGTCGCTGCTCGCGCAGCCCGGCGTCGGCCCGTGGACGGCCGGCTACCTCGCGATGCGGATCGTCGGCGACCCCGACGAGCTGCTCGCCACCGACCTCGCCGTGCGCCACGGCGCCGCCGCGCTCGACCTGCCGTCCGACGTGGACGGCCTGACGGCGCGCGCGGAGACCTGGAAGCCCTGGCGGTCCTACGCCGCCACCCACCTGTGGCGCTGCGCCGCAACGACTCCCCGGAGGACGTCATGAGCACCTGGTCCACGCTGGACACCCCGATCGGCCCGTTCACGGCCGTCGTCGACGAGGACGGGGCCGTGCTGGCCTCGGGCTGGACGGCCACCACCGACGACCTGCTGCCGCTGATCCACCCGACGCTGCGGCCGTCGTCGCTGACGGCGGGCGACATCGGCGCCGTCGGCGAGGCGATCATCCGCTACCACGCGGGCGAGCTGTCGGCGATCGACGACGTGCCGGTGCGGCAGCGCTCCGGGGAGTTCCTCCAGCACGCGTGGGACGTCCTGCGCACGGTGCCGGCGGGCGCCCCGGTGACCTACACCGAGTACGCCGCGAAGTCCGGGCGGCCTGCGGCGGTGCGGGCGGCGGCATCGGCCTGCGCCCGCAACGCCGCCGCCCTGTTCGTGCCGTGCCACCGGGTGCTGCGCACCGACGGCACGCTCGGCGGGTTCCGGTGGGGGGTGGAGGTCAAGCAGCGCCTGCTCGACCACGAGCGGGCGCACTGACCGGGCTCAGCCCGCGATGTCCGCCGACTGCTGCAGCCTGATCTGGCCGAAGACCGCGTTCGACTCGTCGAGCGTGCCGGTGCGGATCTCCCAGGTGTAGGGCAGGTCCTCGTAGACGCCGGTGGAGATGACCACGCCGTTGCTGTTCTGCGCGGTGTAGAGCGGGCCCTGCGTGACGCCGCCGACCTGCCACTGGTCGTTGGTCTCGACGCGCGGGCCCAGGTCGGCCGTCTCCTGGTACCAGGCCTGCGCGGCCTCCTGGTCGGGCCACTGCGCGAACACGACCTGGGCGCCCGCGGCCACCGCGGAGTAGTCGCAGGTGGAGGCCTCGGTCGGGAGGACGCCGGTCCTGGTGCGCACGGTCTCGTCGGACGGGGCGCAGGTGGAGTCGGCCGTGTCCGGGAACACCGAGGCCAGCTCCCCGGCCGCGGCGGGCGCGCTGGTCGCGGCGGTGGTGGTCGGCGCGGAGAGCGACGACGTCGGCGCGGCGACGGGCGGCGCCTGCGCCGGGACGGTGCCGCCGCACGCGGCCGCGCTCCCCAGGACCAGCGCCCCGGCCGCGATCCGGACCCCGACGCCCAACCAGCTTCCGTGCACGACTGCTCCTCCTGGCCCGCGCGGGCGTCCGGGTCCGTTTCCCGGACCGCTCCGGCGACGATCTCCGCCGCTACCTCGGCGGACGGCGGGTGATCGTTACATCGGCGGCTCGCACAGACGTTCGACCGCTCACCGATCCGTGGCGACCTCCGGCCCGCGGCCCGGCGCGTCCGGGCGGGATCTGTCGGGGGTCCGTTGCACGCTGTCGCCGTGGACACCGCCGTGCTTCTCCTCGGCCTGCTCGTCGGGCTGGCGCTGGGCGCCGCAGGCGCGTGGGCGCTGGTC
Source organism: Pseudonocardia oceani (assembly GCF_019263585.2). GTDB lineage: Bacteria > Actinomycetota > Actinomycetes > Mycobacteriales > Pseudonocardiaceae > Pseudonocardia > Pseudonocardia oceani. Next base: position 3,767,535 of record NZ_JADQDF010000001.1, on the reverse strand, counting down.
TCCGCCCGGGCGCGGGCCACGGTCGCGGAGGCCGCGCGCACCGCGGCCGACCAGAGCGCCATGGCCCGGGCCGACGCCGCGGGCGTGCGGGCCGAGCGGGCCGGGCTCGTCGCCCGGGTCGACGCGCTCGACCGGCAGCTGGGCCAGGCGCTCGAGCGCCTGCGCGCCGCCGAGTCCGACGCCGCGGGCGCGCACGCCGCGCTGCGCAGCGAGCGCGAGGCGGCCGGCGCCCGCGAGGCCCTGCTCACCCGCCGCGACGCCGAGCTCAAGGAGGCGTTCGGCGCGCTGTCGGCCGACGCGCTGGCCCGCAACAACGAGCAGTTCGTGGCGCTGGCCGAGGGCCGGCTCAAGGAGGCCACCGCCGCGCTGCACGCCAAGGCCGACGGCGACGCCGCCGCCCGCGCCCACGCGATCTCCGCCCTGCTCGACCCGATGACGTCCACGCTGCGGCGCGTCGAGGGGCAGCTGCGCGACGTGGAGAAGGAGCGCGAGTCGGCCTACGCCGGGCTGCGCGAGCAGGTCGCCACGATGCACCGCAGCTCCGAGCAGCTCCAGCACGAGACGAAGTCGCTGGTCAACGCGCTGCGTGCACCGCAGGTCCGCGGCCGGTGGGGCGAGCTGCAGCTGGAGCGGATCGTGCAGCTCGCGGGCATGGTCGAGCACTGCGACTTCTCCACCCAGGTCACCGGCCAGGGCGAGGACGGCGGCGTGCGGCCCGACATGGTGGTGCACCTGGCGGGCGGCAAGCAGGTCGTCGTCGACGCGAAGGTGCCGTTCGCGGCCTACCTGGAGGCCGTGGAGAGCCGCGACGAGGCCACGCACCGGGAGCGGCTCACCGCGCACGCGCGCCAGCTGCGCCAGCACGTCGACACGCTGTCGGGCAAGAGCTACTGGGCCGCGTTCCAGCCCTCCCCCGAGTTCGTCGTGCTGTTCGTGCCGGGCGACCCGTTCCTGGAGGCCGCGCTGCAGGCCGACCCGTCGCTGATGGAGCACGCGTTCGCCAGCAACGTCGTGATCGCCACGCCTTCCACGCTGATCGCGCTGCTGCGCACGGTCGCGTACTCGTGGCGGCAGGAGGCGCTGGCGCGCAACGCCGCGCAGGTCCACCAGCTCGGCAAGGAGCTGCACGGGCGGCTGGCCACGATGGGCACGCACGTCGCGAAGCTCGGCCGCAGCCTCGACGCCGCCGTCGGCAGCTACAACCAGACCGTCAGCTCGCTGGAGGCGCGCGTGCTGGTCACGGCGCGCAAGCTCACCGACCTCGAGGTGGCCGACGACGAGCTCGCCGCGCCCGGCCAGATCGAGCGCGCGCCCCGCGTCATCGCCGCCCCGGAGCTGGTGGCGTCGGCGGCCGACGCGCTGGTCGCCCTGCACAGGGACCAGACACAGCACGAACGTGAGCGCCGTCATGACGAGGAGAGCGGCGAACCCCGGGCTAACCTGGGCCGGTGAGCGCCGCCCCCGTACGCACCCTCGACGTGGCCGAGCGCGGCGCCGGCGGGCGCTGGCCGGTGCCGGACCGCTCGGTGATCGCCACCGTGCTCGGCGTGCCCCCGCCGGCGGCCGTCGGGCTCGCGGCCGGGCTCACGCTGCTGGGCGTCGTCGCCGACCTGTTCCGGATCGGCACGCTCGGCGCCGTGTTCACGGTCTGCTACCTCGGCGGGTGCGTCCTGTCGGTGGCGTGGGTGCGGCGACGCAGCCTGTTCGCGCCGATGGTGTCGCCGCCGCTGCTGCTCGCGATCGCCGTACCGGTGGTCGTGCTGCTCGCCGGCTCACCGCGTCCGGGCACCGGCATCTCCGAGCGGCTCATCACGATCGGCGCGCCGCTCGTCAACAGCTTCCCCATCATGGCCTGGACCACGGCCGCCGTGCTCGCGCTCGGCGTCGGGCGGATCCTGGCCCAGCGCGCGGCCGTCGAGGCCGCGCGCCCCGCCGAGGGCAAGCGCAGCGCCGGCGGGCGCCGCGGCACCGTGCGGGCCACGGCCGCCGGGGTCAAGGCGGGGGCGAAGGCGGCTAGCGCGAAGCGCGCGACGGGCGCAGCTCGCGCGGCAACGAGAAGGTCAGCGTCTCCTCCGCCGTCGTGATCTCCTCGACGGTTCCGAAGCCGTGGTCGGCGAGCGTGTCGAGCACGCCGCGCACCAGCACCTCGGGCACCGACGCGCCGCTGGTGACGCCCACGGTCTCGACGCCGTCGAGCCAGGCGTCGTCGATCTCCCGCGCGTAGTCGATGAGGTACGACGCGCCGGCGCCCGCCTGCAGCGCCACCTCGACCAGCCGCACCGAGTTCGACGAGTTCGTCGAGCCGACGACGAGCACGAGGTCGCACCGCGCGGCCATCGCCTTCACCGCGACCTGCCGGTTCTGGGTGGCGTAGCAGATGTCGTCGCTCGGCGGGTTCTGCAGCGACGGGAAGCGCTCGCGCAGCGCGCGCACGGTGTCCATCGTCTCGTCGACCGACAGCGTCGTCTGCGACAACCAGATGACCTTGTCGGGGTCGCGCACGGTGACGTTCGCGACGTCGTCGGCGGTCTCCACGAGCTGGATGTGCTGCGGCGCCTCGCCCGCGGTGCCCTCGACCTCCTCGTGGCCGTGGTGCCCGACCAGCAGGATGTCGTAGTCCTCGCGGGCGAACCGCTTCGCCTCGTGGTGCACCTTCGTGACCAGCGGGCAGGTGGCGTCGATCGTGCGGAGCTCGCGCTCGGCGGCCTGGGCGTGCACCGCGGGTGAGACGCCGTGCGCGGAGAACACGACGAGCGCGCCGGTGGGGACCTCGTCGGTCTCGTCGACGAAGATCGCGCCGCGGGCCTCCAGGGTCTCGACGACGTGGCGGTTGTGCACGATCTGCTTGCGGACGTACACCGGCGCGCCGTGCTGCTCCAGGGCGAGCTCGACGGCCTCGACGGCGCGGTCGACGCCGGCGCAGTAGCCGCGCGGCTTGGCGAGCAGGACGCGCTTCACGGTTCCGGACATGGCCCCAGCCTACGGACGGGCCGCGGACCGGGCCGCTCATCGTGTCCCGTCGCACCCCACCCCGGGCTGCCGCGGGCGCGGCAGCAGGCGAGACTGTGTCCCATGAAGCCGCTGCCCCTGCCGGTGCGCCTCGCCGCCGGCATCGTCGCCCTCGCCGTGGAGCAGGCCCGGGACCTGCCGCGGCTCGTCGTCGAGTTTCCCGTCACCGCCGTCAGCCAGGCCCTGCAGGCGTCGATGCGCGTGCAGCAGAAGGTCACCGAGGTCGCCATCAAGGGCGACCGTGCGCTGGGCTCCCTGCGCCCGGTCGAGGAGAAGCCGAGCTGGGCCACCTTCGACGAGGACGAGCCGCGCACCAACGGCTCCGTCACCGAGCTCCGCCGCGGCGCCCGCCCGGCCGCCGCGCCGCGCACCCGTCCGCCCGGCGCCCGCGTCACCGAGACGCCGGCGGGCCCGCCGACCCGCCCCGCCGGGGTGCGCGTGACCGAGCCCCCGGCGCCCGGCACGGTGCCGAAGGCCCCGGCCGCTGCGGCGCCCGCGAAGGACACCGACGGCGCCCCGGCCAGGGCCGTCGAGCAGGCCCCGGAGAAGCCCGCCATCGAGGCCGGCCCCACGCCGTCGCCCAGCACCGCGCCGCCCGCGATCGAGCCGACGCCCGCTCGCACCTCCACGCCCGTGCCGGTCGTCCGCGAGAAGCCGGTGCCCGGCACGCCGAAGAAGCCCTCCACCGGCGGGCCGGCCGCGCTGCCCGAGTACCCCGGGCTGACGATCCCGCAGCTGCGGGCGAAGCTGCGCACGCTGAAGCCGGCCGACCTGCGCGCGCTCCTGGAGTGGGAGCAGGCGCACGAGGCGCGGCCGCCGTTCGTCACGATGCTGTCCAACCGGATCACCACGGTCACGGAGGCATGAGCCGACCCGCCCCGACGCCCGCGACCACGCCGGAGCAGCCCTGGCCGGTCCGGACGGTCGCGCGCAAGATCGCCGAGTGGGTCGACCGGCTCGGGGCGGTGTGGGTCGAGGGCCAGCTCGCGCAGGTCACCGCGCGGGCGGGCACCGGCACGGCGTTCCTCGTGCTGCGCGACCCAGCCGCCGACGTGTCGCTGCAGCTCACCGCGCCGATCGGCCTGGTGCGCGACGGCGGGCCCGCCGTGGCCGAGGGCAACCGCGTCGTCGTCCACGGCAAGCCGTCGTTCTTCCTGGGTCGCGGCACGCTGAGCCTGCGGGTCACCGAGATCCGCGCCGTCGGCATCGGCGAGCTGCTGGCCCGCATCGAGCGGCTGCGCAAGCTCCTCACCGCGGAGGGCCTGTTCGACCCCGCCCGCAAGCGCCGCCCGCCGTTCCTGCCCCGCTGCATCGGCCTGGTCACCGGGCGCGCGTCGGCGGCGGAGCACGACGTCGTCTCCAACGCGACGGCCCGCTGGCCCGCGGCGCGGTTCCGGGTCGAGCACGTCGCGACGCAGGGCGCGCTGTCGGTGCCGCAGATCGTCGACGCGCTGGCCCGCCTGGACCGCGACGCCGACGTCGACGTGATCGTGCTCGCCCGCGGCGGCGGCAGCGTCGAGGACCTGCTGCCCTTCTCCGACGAGACGCTGTGCCGCGCCGTCGCGGACTGCCGCACCCCCGTCGTCTCGGCGATCGGGCACGAGCCGGACACCCCGCTCGTCGACCACGTCGCCGACGTCCGCTGCTCCACCCCGACCGAGGCGGGCCGGCGCCTGGTGCCCGACCTCGCCGAGGAGACCGCCCGCATCGCCGGGCTGCGCGACCGCGCCGGCCGCGCGCTCGCCGGCTGGGTCGACCGCGAGGAGCGCCTGCTCACGGCGCTGCGCGCGCGGCCGGTGCTGGCCGACCCGCTGCGCCTGCTCGACGCCCGGCACACCGACGTGGAGCGGCTGCGGGAGTCGGCGCACGCCTGCGTGGTCCGCGGCCTCGACCGGCGCAGCACCGAGGTCGAGCACCTGCGCGCCCGGCTGACGGCGCTGGGCCCCGCGGCCACGCTCGCCCGCGGGTACGCGATCGTGCAGCGCGTCGTCGACGGGGAGGAGCCGCCGCCCGTGCTGCGCTCGGTCGACGAGGTGGCCGACGGCGACCGGCTGCGCATCCGCGTCGGCGACGGGGCCGTCCTGGCGACGGTGGCCGCCGAGGCCGCGCCGAAGAAGAGGACCGCACGCAAGCGCGCCCCCGCCGGGGCCGGGACGGGGAGCACCGATGGCTGAGCCGGTGGAGTCGCTGGGCTACGAGCAGGCGCGCGACGAGCTCGTGGAGGTGGTGCGCGCACTGGAGGCGGGCGGGCTCTCGCTCGACGAGTCGGTGGCGCTGTGGGAGCGCGGCGAGGCGCTGGCCGGGCGCTGCGAGGAGCAGCTCGCCGGGGCCCGCGAGCGCGTGCAGACCGCGCTCGACGCCCGCGGCGACTAGCTTGCCGGCAGCACCTCGCCGGTGAGCACGCCGCCCGCGAGGGCCTGGAAGTCCTGCTCGGAGCCGCTGCCGGTGATCAGCAGGCGCACGCCGTCGAGCTCGCCGATCCAGATCGGCTCGTCGTCCTCGGCGCCGTAGACGACGAACGCGAGCCCGCCGACGTCGGTGGTGCCCCGCGCGGGCGCGCCACCCGCCCCGGCCTCGGAGACGAGCAGCGCCTCCTCGGTGCCGTCGCTCTGCACGAGCCGCAGGTAGCGGCCCTCGGGCGTGAGGTAGCCGGTGCGCACGACGCGGCCCGACGCCGGGTCGGCCGGGTCGACGCGGTCCTGGTCGACGGCGTTGGAGCGCCAGCCCGGCGGCACGGCGGGCACGCGCAGCGCGAACGGCACGTCGCCGGCCAGCGCGCGCAGCTCCGCCGGTGCGTCGACGACGGGCAGCGCGGACGGGTCGACCGACGGCCCGCCCGGGGCGAACGCGCAGCCGCGCGTGACCCCGCCGATCACGAGGACGACGAGGACGAGCACGCCGATCGCGACGATCATGTCGCGCACCGTCATCGCGGAGCGCGGCGGCTTGCGGGGAGCGGGATCGGTCACGCGCTCCATCATCCCCGGCCCTGCGAGCGACCGCCGTCTCACCTCGCTCCCACCCCACGGGCGCGGGCGATCTGCGAGGATCGGGCGACACCCGATCGAGCCACGGCCCCCGCCCGACCACGGCGCGGGGGCGCCCGCGCGTCCCTCGGCGCGCAGCCACGACAGCAGCACGACAGCAGGAGGCCGCAGATGACCACCGCCGCGAACGCCACGCCGAGGCGCCGGGAGGCGCCCGACCGCAACCTCGCGATGGAGCTCGTGCGCGTCACCGAGGCGGCGGCGATGGCGGCGGGCCGGTGGGTCGGGCGCGGCGACAAGAACGGCGGCGACGGCGCGGCGGTCGACGCGATGCGCCAGCTCATCGGCAGCGTCTCGATGCGCGGCGTGGTGGTGATCGGCGAGGGCGAGAAGGACGAGGCGCCCATGCTGTTCAACGGCGAGGAGGTCGGCAACGGCGAGGGCGCGTGGTGCGACGTCGCCGTCGACCCGATCGACGGCACCACGCTGATGGCCAAGGGCATGCCGAACTCGGTCGCCGTGCTCGCGGTGGCCGAGCGCGGCGCGATGTTCGACCCGTCGGCCGTGTTCTACATGGAGAAGCTGGCCGTCGGGCCCGAGGCCGCCGACGTCATCGACCTCACCGCGCCGGTCGCCGAGAACATCCGCCGGGTCGCCGCGGCCAAGCACCTCGACGTCACCGACGTCACCGTCTGCGTGCTCGACCGCCCGCGCCACGAGCAGCTCATCGCCGACATCCGCCGCACCGGCGCCCGCGTCCACTTCCTCTCCGACGGCGACGTCGCCGGCGCGATCTCCGCGGCCCGCCCGGGCACCGGCGTCGACATGCTCTACGGCATCGGCGGCACGCCCGAGGGGATCATCACCGCGGCCGCGCTCAAGTGCATGGGCGGCGCGATGCAGGGCCGGCTGTGGCCCAAGGACGACGCGGAGCGCGAGCGGGCGATCGCGGCGGGCCACGACCTCGACCGCGTCCTCACCGCCGACGAGCTCGTGCGCGGCGACAACGTCTTCTTCTGCGCCACCGGCATCACCGACGGCGACCTGCTCCGCGGCGTCCACTACCGCGGCGGCGGCTGCACGACGCAGTCGATCGTCATGCGGTCGAAGTCGGGCACCGTCCGCATGATCGACGGCTACCACCGGCTGACGAAGCTGCGCGAGTACTCCTCGGTCGACTTCGACCTGTCCGACGAGCAGATCGCCGCGCAGGACGCCGCGCCGCCGCTGCCCTGATCCCGGCCCTGATCCCGGCCCTGATCCACTGCCCTGATAACCGGCGGCCGCCGTGATCGGATCGTGAGCGCGGGTCCACCCGATCGGGCTTGATCGCCGCGGGGCGGGCGCGGATGCTCCTCGCAGGGGCACCGGCCCGTGACGGTCGGTCGGGCGCGGGGGTGGCCATGCGGGTCCGTCGGGTGTTGTCGCTGCTGGTCGTCGTCGCGCTGACGGGGCTGTTGAGCGGGGCCGCGGGCGGGGCGCTGCCGACCGCCGAGGCCGCCGCCGTCGCCGCGGTCCGGCTGCTGCCCCTGCGGCTGCAGGAGGCGGCGATCGCGCCGTCGGTGCCCGCACTCGCCCCGGCCCCGGTCGTCGCGGCACCGGTCGTCGCGGCACCGGTCCCTGCTCCCGTCGTGGCGGCGCCGGTCGTCGCCCGCGCCGTCGCCGGCACGCCCTGCGTCAGCACCGCCCGGGCCTGCATCGAGCTGTCGAGCGACCGCGCGTGGCTGATCCGGGGCGGGGAGGTGTCGTACGGTCCGGTGCCGATCACGTCCGGGCGTGCGGGCTTCCGCACGCCGCCGGGCTCGTTCACCGTCACCTTCCACAGCCGCGACCACATCAGCTCGATCTACGACGCCCCGATGCCGTACTCGGTGTTCTTCAACGGCGGCATCGCGTTCCACCAGGGCAGCCTCAGCCAGCAGTCACACGGTTGCATCCACCTCTCCCGCACCGCCGCCCGGGAGTTCTTCGAGTCGCTCGAGCGGGGCGACGTCGTCCAGGTCGTCCGCTAGGACGACGCGCTCCGGGCACCAGCAGTGCGGGGCCGCGCCGCCGCAGCAGGTCCAGCGGGCCACGTCATCCCGCCGGGGAGATGTTGGCGTTGCGGTGGAACACGTTCTGCGGGTCCCACTCGCCCTTGATGCGGGCCAGCCGCGCGTACTTCGGTCCGTAGCTGGCGCGGACGCGGTCGTGCTCGGCGCCGGCGAGGGCGTTGACGTAGGTGCCGCGGCCCAGCGAGTGCGGTTCCAGCGCGGCCGACAGCGCCCGGATCCGCGCGCGCACCGGGGCCGGGCCGGCGCTGTCGGCGGCCACGCCGACGAGGAAGGCCATGACGCGCGGCGTGCGCGCTCCGCCGAACGCGGTGTCCTCCTCGGCGACCTCGCAGTAGGCGCGGTCCAGGCGCATGAGGACGACCTGCGCGAGCGGGTCGGCGGTCGCGGTGTGCTCGACGAGCGCGTCGATGGCGCCGTCGGAGAGCCGCGGGAGGAACGTGCTGCGCTCGTAGGCGGCGTGCCCGAACGCCGCGCCCTCGTCGAACATCTGCTGCAGCGCCACGTACGGCATCGGCGTGACCAGCTCGAACGCCGGCGGCAACGCCGCGCGGATCCGGTCGACCATGTCGGTGTGCAGGCGCGCGCGATCGAAGCCGGCGAGCACGATCCCGACCACCGGCGTCCCCTGCAGCTCCGGCGGGACGAAGGGCGCGGGCGGGGCGTGCACCATCGCGACCAGCGCGTTGCCGTCGGGCGCGACGTCGGACATGACGTGGTCGGCCAGCCGCAGCGCCTCGGCGGCCCGGCTCTGCGGCCAGAAGAACGCGGCGACCTGCACGAGCGGGTCGAGCTCGTGGAGCCGGAACGTGAACTCGGTGACGACGCCGAAGTTGCCGCCGCCCCCGCGGACCGCCCAGAACAGGTCCGCGTTCTGCTCCGCCGACGCCCGGCGCACCCGGCCGTCCGCGGTGACGATGCGGACGGCGAGCAGGTTGTCCACCGCCAGCCCGAACCTCGGCGTCAGCCAGCCCATCCCGCCGCCGAGGGTGTAGCCGCCCACGCCGGTGTGGCCGACGGTGCCGGCGACGGTCGCGAGCCCGAACACCGCGGTCGCCGCGTCGAGCTGGGCGAGGGTGGCGCCGCCGCCGACGCGGGCGGTGTGCGCGACCGGGTCGACCGCGACCGCTTCCAGGTCGCGCAGGTCGATCGTCAGGCCGCCGTCGCACACGGCCGGCCCGGAGGCACCGTGGGCGCCCCCGCGCACCGCCAGCTCCAGGCCCGACTCCACGGCGAACCGGACGGCCGCCGACACGTCCGCGTCCCCCGTCACCCGGACGATCGCGGCGGGCCGGCGGTCGACGTCGGCGTTCCACACCGTCCGCGCCTCGTCGTAGCCCGGGTCGTCCGGCCCCGTCACGGCGCCCGCGACCGCGGAGCGCAGGAGTGCGAGGTCACCGCTCACCGTCTGTGTCATGGACACGACGCTAGGAGCGGGCCCCTGTCGGCGGGATACGCACATCTGCGTATCTGTGCGGGCGGGGGCGCGTACCCACCGGCCCAGGTCGCGGGCGGACGGCCGGGGCCGGTGCGTCTGGCTGGGGCTGGGTAACCCGCCGATCAAGGGCATATGGCTGCGCCGGAAGATCCCACCAGCGACCATCCGCCCTTGATCACCGCGGGGCGGCGGATCGTGGCGCCACCGCCACCGCCACCGCCACCGCGTCGCCACCGCCCCGCTCCGCACCGGCCCGCTCCGCACCAAGCCCCGCCCGCCCCGCCCCGCCCCGCCCCGCGCGCGATGATCACCGGGAGTGGGTCTGGGGTGTCACCAACGGCACCTGAGTGCCACTCCTGACGATCACCCGCGCCAGGGAGGAGCCGGGTCGTCCGTCACGGGGTCGGCGCGTCCTCCAGCAGGTCGCGCACCGGCGCCAGCAGGCCCAGGTCGCGGGCGCGCAGCACCGCCGTGAGCCGGTCGGAGACGCCCAGCGCCGCGTAGACGCGTTCGAGGTGCTTGTGGACGGTGCGCTCGGCGATCAGCAGCCGGTGCCCGATCGCCGCGGCGGTGCAGCCCTCGGCGAGGAGGCCGAGCACGGCCTGCTGGCGCGGGGTGAGGCGCACGGCCGCGGTCGGGTCGGGGCGCGCGCGGCCCAGGACGTCGAGCTGGCGGTCGAGCCCGCTCAGCAGCCGCCACAGCAGCGTCCCGAGGCGCAGGTCCTGCTCGCCGAACACGTCGGGGCGGCCCAGCACGAACGACCGGTTGCCGCCCGCGTCGAGGCGCAGGGGCAGCGACAGCTGGTGTGCGGCCCCGGCCGGGCGGCCGATGTCGGCCCAGCCGCCGCGGACCCGGACGCCGGCGACCTGCTCCGGCACGTCGGCGATCTGCAGCGGGACGCGGTGGCCGGTGCGCCGGTAGAACAGCAGCAGCGGGTGCTCGTCGACGGCGCGGGTCATGGTCCACTCGGTGAGCTCGGCGCGCAGCCCGCCCATGCCGGCGTCGAGGGGCCAGAGCGTCATCACGTGCCGCCCGCCGGTCGGCAGGTCGTTGAACGCCGCGGCGGACAGCCCGAACGTCGCGCACAGCTGCAGCGCGATGCGCTCGCCGGGCAGGGCCGTCGAGGGGCCGTGCAGCAGGTCCGCGACCAGCTCCAGCCACTCCCCCTCGGCGCGCGTCCGGCTCATCCGGCGCCGGAGGCGAGCAGTCCGAGGGCCTGCGCGCGCAGCACGGCCCCGAGGCGGTCGTGCACGTCGAGCTTGGCGTAGACGCGTTCGAGGTGCTTGTGGACGGTGCGCTCGGCGATCACCAGGTGCCGCGCGATCGCCGCGGCCGTGCGCCCCTCCGCCACCAGCCCCAGCACCACGAGCTCGCGCGGGGTGAGGAGCACGTCGGTGGCCGGAGCGGTGCCGGCGAGGCCGCGGAACGCGCCGACGTGCCGGTCGAGCCTGACCAGCAGCCGCTGCAGCGTGCGGGCCAGTCGCAGCTCCCCCGGCGTGTACGGGTCCTCGCGGCCCATCACGAACGCGCGGTGCCCGCTGCCCGACATGTGCAGCGGCAGCGCCAGCTGGCTGGCCGAGCCCCACGACCCGCCGACCTCCCGCCACCCGGCCACCACCCGGCGGTCGGCGAAGCGCTCCGGCACGTCCCAGACCTGCATGGCCGTGGCCCGGCCGGTGGCCGTGTAGTAGCGCAGCAGCGGGTGCGCGGTCGGGGCCACGTGCACACCCCAGCGGTCCAGCTCGGCGCGGTGGCCGTTGAACTGCTCGTGCACCGGCCACATCCGCTGCACCGCCACCGCCTGCCCAGGCCGCCGGAAGTGGAAGGCCGTGCCGACGAGCCCGAACGTGCTCGTCAGCTGCGCGGTGATCCGCTCCTCGAGCCCGGCGTCCAGCGGTGCGGCCAGCAGGTCGGCGACGAGCTCGAGCCACTCGCTCTCCGCGGACATCGCCACCACCCCCGCCCGGGATTCGGGACGGGCGCGCCGTTGTTAACGCTCCCGGGGCAGGCCCACCCGGGCGGAGCAGGGTGTCACCTGGGTGGCCGCACGGGGTGTGCGTCACTCGGGGCTGCACGACGGCGTCCGCGCGAGAACACTGGCGCCATGGTCGACGACGACGCCATCGAGAATGGTTCCAGCCGTATCGAGCACGACACCATGGGTGAGGTGAGGGTCCCCGCCGACGCGCTGTGGCGCGCGCAGACCCAGCGGGCCGTGGAGAACTTCCCGATCTCCGGGCGCGGGCTGGAGCGGGCCCAGATCCGCGCGCTCGGGCTGGTCAAGGCCGCCGCCGCGCGCGTCAACGGGGAGATCGGCGTGCTGGCGCCGGAGCTGGCGGAGGCCATCGCGGCCGCCGCCGACGAGGTGGCCGCCGGTGAGCACGACGCGCACTTCCCCGTCGACGTGTTCCAGACCGGCTCGGGCACGAGCTCGAACATGAACGCCAACGAGGTGATCGCCTCGCTGGCCGCCCGCGCGGGCGTCGAGGTGCACCCGAACGACCACGTCAACGCATCGCAGTCGTCCAACGACGTCTTCCCGACAACGATCCACCTGGCCGCCACCGAGGCGCTGGCCACCGACGCCGCGCCCGCGCTCGACCACCTCGCCGCCGCGCTCAACCGCCGCGCCGCCGAGTGGGTCGACGTCGTCACGGCGGGGCGCACGCACCTCATGGACGCCGTGCCGATCACGCTCGGGCAGGAGGCCGGGGGCTGGGCGACGCAGGCCGCGTACGGCGCCGCCCGCATCCGCGACGCGCTCCCCCGGCTGGGCCAGCTGCCGATCGGGGGCACCGCGGTCGGCACCGGCCTCAACGCCCCCGCGGGCTTCGGCGCCGGGGTCGTGGAGCAGCTGCGCGCGGCCACCGGGCTCGACGACCTGTCCGAGGCGCCCGACCACATCGAGGCGCAGGGTGCGCGCGACGGGCTCGTGGAGGCGTCCGGGGCGCTGCGGACGGCCGCCGTCAGCCTGTTCAAGATCGCCAACGACATCCGCTGGCTCGGCTCGGGCCCCCGCACCGGCCTGGCCGAGCTGCACCTGCCCGACCTCCAGCCGGGCAGCTCGATCATGCCCGGCAAGGTCAACCCGGTGATCTGCGAGGCCGCGATGATGGTGGCCGCGCAGGTGATCGGCAACGACGCGACCGTCGCGTTCTCCGGCACGCAGGGCAACCTGCAGCTCAACGTGATGATGCCGGTGATGGCGCGCAACGTCCTGGAGTCGGCGCGGCTGCTGGCGAACGCGGCGCGGCTGCTCGCGGACAAGGTCGTCGACGGGATGGCGGCCGACGTCGAGCGCACGCGCGAGCTGGCGGAGTCGAGCCCGGCGATCGTCACGCCGCTCAACAAGTACCTCGGCTACGAGGAGGCGGCGTCGATCGCGAAGCAGTCGCTCGAGGAGAAGCGCACGATCCGCGAGGTCGTGCTGGAGCGCGGGCACGTCGAGTCCGGCACGCTCACCGCCGCCCAGCTCGACCAGGCGCTCGACGTCCTGGCGATGGCGCGCGGCGGTCGCTAGCGAGCCGGCGGCAGCCCCGCCTCCCGCGATCCCCCCGGTCGCCGCCGCGCCGGACACGGTCACACCGCCGGGGCCCCTCGTCACGGTCCGGCGTCGAAGCCGCCCGGACACCGTCCCGACCCTCCCCCGACCGGTGATCGTCACGATACGGTCGGCTCCGCGGTGCAGGCTGCGCCGGTCCGGCGTGCGCCGGCTCTGCGAGGAGGAGTACTCGATGACGGTGTTACGGCGTCTGCTGGCGGTGGCTGCCGTCGGCGCCACCCTGACGGTGACGGGGTGCGTGAGCTCCGGCGGGGGCGGCGGCGCGGCCCCGGCCGCCGACGGCACCGACTGGTCCACCGCCACCTCGGCCGAGGCCGGCGGCGGCTTCGACGCGCTCGTGGAGGCCGCGAAGGCCGAGGGCACGCTCAACGTCATCGCCCTGCCCCCGGACTGGGCCAACTACGGCGAGATGATCTCGACGTTCGAGGAGACCTACGGGATCACCGTGGAGTCCGCCAACCCCGAGGGCTCCAGCCAGGACGAGATCAACGCCGTCCAGCAGCTCGGCACGCAGGAGCGCGCCCCCGACGTGCTCGACCTCGGGCAGTCCTTCGCCAACTCGAACGTCGACCTGTTCGCGCCCTACCAGGTGCAGACGTGGGACTCGATCCCCGAGGGCAACAAGGCCTCCGACGGCGCCTGGGTCAACGACTACGGCGGCTTCATCTCCATCGGCTGCAACGCGAGCCTCGTCGCGAACTGCCCGCAGACCTTCGCCGACCTCGCCGAGCCCGAGTACGCGGGGCAGGTCGCGCTCAACGGCGACCCGACGTCGTCCGCGTCCGCGTTCGCCGGCGTCTGGGCGGCCGCGCTGGCCAACGGCGGGTCGCTCGACGACATCAACCCGGGCGTCACGTTCTTCGGGCAGCTCGCCGACAGCGGCAACCTGCTCCTCGTCGACCCCACGCCGGCCACCATCGAGAGCGGCCAGACCCCGATCGTCCTGGACTGGGACTACCTGAACCTCACCCAGGCCGAGAAGGTCGCGGCGTCGTTCGAGTGGCGCGTCGCGGTGCCGTCGGACGGGCTGTTCGCGCAGTACTACGCGCAGGCGGTCAACAAGAACGCGCCGCACCCGGCCGCCGCGCGGCTGTGGCAGGAGTTCCTCTACTCCGACGTGGGCCAGAACCTGTGGCTGGCCGGCAAGGCCCGCCCGGCGCGCCTGACCGCCATGACCGAGGCGGGCACGGCCGACCAGGCCCTGGTGTCGGTACTGCCGCCGGTCGCCGGCGAGCCGCAGTTCCCGACCCAGGAGCAGACCGACGCGGCGAACGCCGTCGTCGCGCAGAACTGGGCCACGGCGACCTCCTGAGATGACGCCCTGAGATGACGCTGCTCGAAGCTCCGGCCGCACCACCCGAGAAGGTGCGGCCGGAGCGCTCCTGGCGGGCTGCGCTGGGTCTGGTGCCCTTCGTCGCCTACCTGCTCGTGTTCCTCGGCGGCCCGCTGTACTTCGTGATCAGCGGGGCGCTGTCGGACGCCGACGGGCGCCCGACGCTCGACAACGTGATCGCCTCGGTCACGCAGCCGCAGTACCGCGCGGCGTTCACCTCGAGCATCGTGCTGTCCGCGGGCACCGCCGTGATCGGCGCGGTCGCGGGTGCGTTCCTCGCGCAGGCCGTGCTGACCAGCCGGCCGACCAGTCCGCTGCGCCGGATCGTGTCGACGGCCTCGGGCGTGCTCGCCTACTTCGGCGGCGTGCCGCTGGCGTTCGCGTTCATCGCCGCGCTCGGCCAGACCGGGCTCGCGACGCAGTTCCTCAGGAGCGCCGGCGTCGACCTCTACGCGTCCGGCTTCCGCATCGACTCCCTCACGGGCCTCGCGCTCACCTACGTCTACTTCCAGATCCCGCTCATGGTCATCCTCATCACCCCCGCGCTGGAGGGCCTCGTGCCGCAGTGGCGCGAGGCCGCGGAGAACCTCGGGGCGTCGGCGTGGACGTACTGGCGGCGGATCGCACTGCCCGTCCTCGCGCCGGCGCTCGGCGGGGCCACGCTGGTGCTGTTCGGCAACGCGTTCGCCGCCTACGCCACCGCGCTGGCCCTGACCAGCGGCTCGATCCCGCTGCTGCCCACCGCGATCGCGTCGGCACTGTCGGGCAACGTGCTCGCGGGCGCCCAGAACGTCGGCCTCGCGCTCGGCCTCGACATGGTGCTCGTGATCGCCGTCGTCATGGTCGGGTACGTGGTGCTGCAGCGCCGGGCGTCGAAGTGGCAGGCGCGGTGAGGGGCCGTCGCTGGCGGGTCGTCGTCCTCGGCCTCGCGCTCGTGTACTTCCTGGTGCCGCTGCTGTCGGCCGCGGAGTTCAGCCTGCGGATCCCCGGCGGCGGCTACGGCGTCGCCAACTACCTGACGATCTTCGGCGACGAGGTGCTGCTGTCGTCGCTGCTGGTGTCGCTGCAGATCGCCGTCGTCACCGCGGTGCTGGTGCTGCTGCTCGTCGTCCCGACCGCGGTGTGGGTGCGGCTGCGCTTCCCGGCCGCCGCGGCGCTGCTGGAGAGCGCGACGATCCTGCCGATCGTCGTGCCGCCGGTCGTGATGGCCGCGGGCATCGCGTTCGTCCAGGCCAACCTGGGCGGCCCGGTGTTCCGCACGCTGTTCGCGTCGTCGTTCACCGCGCTCACCCCGTTCTACGTGGTGCTCGCGCTGCCCTTCGCCTACCGCGCCGTCGACAACGGCCTGGCCGCGGTCCCCCTGCGCACGCTCGTGGAGGCCGCCCGCAACCTCGGCGCCTCGCTGCCCGTCGCGCTGTGGCGGGTGGTCCTGCCGGCCATCCGCAGCGCCGTGCTCGGGGCGGCGTTCCTGACGCTCGCGCTCGTGCTCGGCGAGATCGTCATCGCCCGGATCCTGCTGTACGGCGACACGTTCCCGGTCGCGATCGTCGAGGTCGGGCGCAGCCAGGCCGGTGTCGCCGTCGCGCTGACGCTGGCCAGCCTCGTCCTGACCTGGCTGCTGCTGCTCGCGGTCTCGTTCGCCGGCTCGTCTCGGAGGAGCACCCCATGACCGACCTCGCCACCGCCCGCGCGGACACGCAGCGGGGCACCACCGTCGAGTTCCGCGGCGTGCGCCGCAGCTACGGCGCCACGCACGCCCTCGACGGCCTCGACCTGACGCTCGCGCCGGGCGAGCTGCTGGCCCTGCTCGGCCCGTCGGGCTGCGGCAAGACGACCGCGCTGCGCCTGCTCGCGGGCTTCGACACCCCGACGTCGGGGTCGATCCTGGTCGGCGGCAGGGACGTCACCGGTGTCCCCGCGGCCAAGCGCGACACCGGCATGGTGTTCCAGGCGTACTCGCTGTTCCCGACGATGACCGCGGCCGAGAACGTCGCCTTCGGGCTGCGGGTGCGCCGCGTCGCCCCCGCCAGGCGGACGGCCCGCGCCGCCGAGCTCCTCGACCTCGTCGGGCTGGGCGACCGCGGCGGCGCCTACCCGCACCAGCTCTCCGGCGGGCAGCAGCAGCGCGTGGCGCTGGCCCGCGCGCTCGCCGTCTCCCCCGCCGTCCTGCTGCTCGACGAGCCGCTGTCCGCGCTCGACGCCCGCGTCCGGGTCCAGCTGCGCGACGAGATCCGGCGCCTGCAGCTCGCCGAGGGCATCACCACGCTGTTCGTCACGCACGACCAGGCCGAGGCGCTCGCCGTCGCCGACCGGGTCGCGGTGCTCAACGCCGGGCGGCTGGAGCAGGTCGGCACGCCGCAGGAGGTCTACTCGTCGCCGTCGACGGAGTTCGTCGCCGAGTTCGTCGGGGTGATGAACCGCGTGCCGGTGTCCGGCTCGACGATCACGCCCGGCGCCCCGGAGCGGCAGGTGCGCCCCGAGGAGCTGACCGTCGGCGACGGAATCCCCGGCACCGTCCTGACCAGCACGTTCCTCGGCCCGGTCACACGGCTCGTCGTGAGCACGGAGGTCGCCGAGCTCACCGTCGACGTCGTGAGCCGCCCGGGCCTGCCGGGCATCGGGGAGCCGACCGCGGTGGCGCTGGTCGGTTGACCGACCTCACCCCACCGCCCGGCTGAACCGCTCGCCCCACTCCCGCAGCAGCTCGGGCAGCTCGGGCGGGCTGCGCACCTCGAACTCCGCCCCGAGCGAGCCGAGCACCATCGCGGGCCAGTCGAGGCTGTCGGTCGACATGCGCAGCACGCAGCGCTCCGGGCCGTCGGCCTCGACCTCGGCCCACCGCCCCACGTGCGCGCTCACCCGCTCCGCCGGCGCGTGCACCAGCACCTCGACGCCCAGCCGCGCGGTGTGCACGCTCTCCAGGCCCGAGCGGACGAAGGCCGCCGCGTCGCCGCCGGGGAGGTCGCGGGTGCGGAAGCGGGCGCCGGTGGGGCGCGGCGCGGTGAGGCGGTCGAGCCGGAAGCTGCGCCAGTCGTGGCGGTGCAGGTCGTAGGCCACGAGGTACCAGCGCCGGCCCAGCGGCACGAGCCGGTGCGGCTCGACGTGCCGCCCGGCGCCCGCGCGGCCGGGCGGGGTGTAGGCGAACTCGAGACGCTCGGTGTCGCGACAGGCCTGGGCGACGGCGATGAGCACGGCGGAGTCGACGGTCGGCGCGGAGCGCTCGCCCCACACCAGCGGCACGGTGACCGCCCGCAGCGCGTCGACGCGCCGGCGCAGCCGCGGCGGCATGACCTGCACGACCTTCGTCAGCGCCCGCACCGCCGACTCCTCGATCCCGGCCACCGCCCCCTGTGTCGCGGCCTGCATGCCGACGGCGAGCGCGACCGCCTCCTCGTCGTCGACGACCAGCGGCGGGAGCGCGGCCCCCGCGGCGAGCTGGTACCCGCCGTCGACGCCCCGGCTCGCCTCCACCGGGTAGCCGAGCTCGCGGAGCCGGTCGACGTCGCGGCGCAGCGTGCGCGGTGAGACGCCGAGCCGCGCGGCGAGGTCGGGCCCGGGCCAGTGCCGGTGGGTCTGCAGCAGCGACAGCAGCCGCAGCGTCCGCGAACTCGTGTTGGCCATGTCCCCACTCTCCCGGTATTGCGGTCAGGAAGTGGCCGCAGCGCGCCCTAGCCTTCTCCCATGACCGACACCGAGCGCGCCGACATCCTCGAATCCCTCGCCACCCACCGCGGCTTCCTCCTCACCACCGTGCAGGGCCTCACCGACGAGCAGGCGCGGCAGCGCACCACCGTCAGCGAGCTGACCCTCGGCGGGCTGATCAAGCACGTCGCCCGCACCGAGAAGGGCTGGACCGACTTCATCGAGCAGGGCCCGGTGGCGATGGAGGCCACCGGGGACAGCTGGGCCGAGCACGCCGACGGCTTCGTCCTGCACGAGGACGAGACGCTCGCGGGCGTCCTCGCCGAGTACGCGGATATCGCGAAGCACACCGACGCGCTGGTGGAGAGCCTGCCCAGCCTCGACCTCGCCCACCCGCTGCCCGAGGCGCCGTGGTTCCCGGCCGGCGCCACCCGCTCGGCGCGGCGCGTGTTCGTCCACATCGTCGGCGAGACCGCGCAGCACGCGGGGCACGCCGACATCCTGCGCGAGGCCATCGACGGCCAGAAGACGATGGGCTGAGGCCGTGGGCGAGAAGGCGGGCGCGCTGTGCGTGGGCGGCATCGTCCGGCACGTCGCGCACGGCGAGGAGATGTGGACCGACTTCATCGCGTCGGGCGAGAAGGTCGACGACCTCGACCACTACGCCGAGAGCTTCCGGATGGGCCCGGACGACACCGTGGCCGGGCTGCTCGACGACTTCGCGGCCGCGGCCCGCCGCACCGACGAGGGGCGCGGGGCACGCCGACATCCTGCGCGAGACCCTCGACGGTCGATGAGCTGAACACAGACGGTTGTCGGGGGTCGGTGCGAGGATCGCGGCGTGCTGTTCTCCGAGGTCGTCGCCACGTCCGCCGCGGTGGGCGCCACGCGGTCGCGCAAGGACAAGGCCGCGGCGCTGGCCGGGCTGCTGCGCGCGGCCGCGCCGGGCGAGGTCGCCCCGGCCACGGCGTGGCTGTCCGGGGAGGCGCGGCAGGGGCGGATCGGCACGGGCTGGCGCACGCTGTCGGCGCTCGACGCGGAGCCCGCGGCGGAACCGACGCTCACCGTCGAGCGGGTCGACGCCCTGCTCGACGCGCTGGCGGGCACGTCCGGCGCCGGCTCCACCCGCCGCCGCGCGGAGCTGCTCGGGCAGCTGTTCGGCGCCGCCACCGGTGAGGAGCAGCGGTTCCTCACGCGGCTGCTGGGCGGCGAGCTGCGCCACGGCGCGCTGGAGGGCGTGATGCTCGACGCCGTCGCGGCCGCATCGGAGCGGCCCGCGGCGTCGGTGCGGCGGGCGTTCATGCTGTCCGGGCGGCTGCCGGAGACGGCGGTCGTCGCGCTGGGCGGGGGCGATCTCGACGCGGTGGCGCTGCAGGTCGGGCGCCCGGTCCGCCCGATGCTGGCCTCCCCCGCCGCGTCGCTCGACGAGGCGCTCGCGGCCCTGCCCGACTCCACCGTCGAGTTCAAGCTCGACGGCGCCCGCATCCAGGTCCACCGCGACGGCGACGACGTGCGCGTCTGGACGCGGACGCTGCGCGAGATCACCGCGAGCGTGCCCGAGCTGGTGGAGCTGGTGCGCGGGCTCCCCTGCCGCTCGGTCGTGCTCGACGGGGAGACGCTCGCCCTGCGCGACGACGGCCGCCCCCGCCCGTTCCAGGAGACGATGAGCCGCTTCGGCTCCGACACCCACGCGTTGCTGCTGCGGCCCTGGTTCTTCGACTGCCTGCACCTCGACGGCACCGACCTGCTCGACGCCCCGCTGCGCGAGCGGCTGGCGGCGCTGGAGCGCGTCGCCGGGCCGCACCGCATCCCGTGCGGTGATCCCGCCGGCATCCTGGAGCGCGCCCTGGAGGCCGGGCACGAGGGCGTGGTCGTCAAGGCGCTCGACGCCCCGTACCTGGCCGGGCGGCGCGGGAAGGCGTGGCAGAAGGTCAAGCCGGTGCACACGCTCGACCTGGTGGTGCTCGGCGCGGAGTGGGGGTTCGGGCGTCGGACGGGCTCGATGTCCAACATCCACCTCGGCGCGCGCGACCCCGACGGCGGCGAGCCGATCATGGTCGGTAAGACGTTCAAGGGCATGACCGACGAGCTGCTGGCCTGGCAGACGGCCACCTTCCCGGCCTACGCGCGGGCCACGGAGGGCCACGCCGTGCTGCTGCGGCCCGAGCTCGTCGTCGAGATCGAGCTCGACGGCGCCCAGCGCAGCACCCGCTACCCGGGCGGTGTGGCGCTGCGCTTCGCCCGCGTCCTGCGCTACCGCCCCGACAAGACACCGGCCGAGGCCGACACGATCGAGGCGGTGCGGGCCCTGCTGCCCGATTGATCCCGACGGTGACCGGGTCGTGCTTGCCGGGGGCCTCGCAGGTCGGGAGACTTCCCGCCACCGGGATGGCCGAGCGGAGTGTGGATGACCAGCGAGATGTTCGGGCCCTATCGCCTGGAGGCGCTCATCGGGCGCGGCGGCATGGGCGAGGTCTTCCGGGCCCACGACACGATCCGCAACCGCACCGTCGCGATCAAGCGCCTCCCGGCCTCGCTGGCGGGCGACGCCTCCTTCGAGGAGCGGTTCCGGCGCGAGGCGCAGCTCGTCGCCCGGCTGCGCGACGGGCACGTCATCCCGATCCACGACTTCGGTGAGATCGAGGGCCGGCTGTTCATCGACATGCGGCTCGTCGACGGCGCCGACCTGCGCACCGTGCTCGACTGGATCGGCCCGCTGGCGCCCGAGCGCGCGGTGCGGATCGCCGGGCAGGTGGCGCGCGCGCTCGACGCCGCGCACGCCGACGGGCTCGTGCACCGCGACGTCAAGCCGTCGAACATCCTGCTCAGCGGCGCCACCCGTGACCCGGCCGCGGACGTCGACGACTACGCCTACCTCGTCGACTTCGGCATCGTCGCCGGCGTGGAGGACGCCGCGGGCGGGCGGCTCACCGCCACCGGCGCGGCGATCGGCACCGTCGAGTACATGGCGCCGGAGCGGTTCGTGCGGGGCACCGGCGACCGCCGCGCCGACGTCTACGCGCTGGGCTGCGTCCTGCACGAGATGCTCACCGGCACCCGCCCCTTCGACGGCACCGGCCCCGCGCAGATGTGGGCGCACGTGCACACGCCGCCGCCGCGGCCCTCGCTGCTGCGCCCCGGCGTGCCCACGGCGTTCGACGAGGTCATCGCGGCCGCGCTCGCCAAGGACCCCGACGACCGCATCGCCACCGCGGGCGAGCTCGCGAGCCGGGCGCGGGCGGCGCTGGCGACGCTGCCGGGCACCGGCCCGACGTCGCGCCACGTCCCGCCCACCGCCGCACCGCCCACCTCCGCCGCCCGGGCGACCCCCGCGGCCCCCACCGCCGCACCCCGCGCCGCGGCCGCGCACCCGGCGCCCGAACCGCCGACGGCGGCCTGGCCGACGTCCGGCCCCGGGGCGCCCACGCGGTTCGACGCGGCCCCCGCCGCGGGTGCGACGGCCCGGATGCCGCAGCCGCCCCGCGGTCCCGGCGTGCCCGCAGGCCCCCCGGGCACGCCCGCCCGCCCTTCCCGGCCGTGGTGGCCGATCGTCGCCGTCGCGCTGGTCGTCGTGCTCGTCGCCGCCGGCATCGTGTGGGCGCTGAACCGGCCGCCCGCCGACGAGACCCCCGCGGCCGACGCCGGAGAGACCACCACCACGGCCGTCGAGGAGCCCCAGGTCGACGACCCGGTCACCGAGCTCACCTCGCACGCCAGCGAAGCCCTGCTGGCCACCTGCACCGAGGATGTCGTCGTGGGCGACGGCGCCCCGGTCCGGGCCACGGCGAACTGCAGCGACTGGGGCTTCGACCTCTACTCCTCGGCCGGGGAGGCGGCCACGGTGGTGCGCGACAACAACGGCAGCTCGATCGAGCCGGGCACGCCGTGCGAGAGCCGTCCCCCGACCGACGCCTACCACGTCCAGCGGTTCGACCGGGGCGTCCTGGGCTGCCGCTCGTACGAAGGCGGCTACACCATCGAGTTCGCGGTGGAGGGCGTTCCGGTCGTCGGGATTCGCGACGAGGGCGACGACGGCGAGACCTACGAGGTCGTCTACGCGGAGGCCCTGAGCCTGTCGGCCGAGGTGAGCTAGCGCGTAGACTCCCGTCACCGTGCGCTTCCTCGACGGTCAGACCCCCCACCAGGACCTCACCTACGACGACGTCTTCCTCGTCCCGGGCCGGTCCTCGGTCACGTCCCGCTTCGACGTCGACCTCACCACGGCCGACGGCACCGGGGCCACCGTGCCGATCATCGCCGCCAACATGACGGCCGTCGCCGGGCGGCGGATGGCCGAGACGCTGGCCCGCCGGGGCGCGCTCACGGTGCTGCCGCAGGACGTCGCGCCCGAGGCCGTCGCCGAGATCGTGGCCTGGATCAAGTCGCGTCACCCCGTCTGGGACACCCCGCTCGTGCTCACCCCGGCCGACGCCGTCGCCGACGCCCTCAACCTGCTACCCAAGCGCGCACACGGCGCCGTGGTGGTCGTCGACGAGGGCGGGCGCCCGGTCGGCACCGTCGACGAGGCCGCGTGCTCGGGCGTCGACCGCTTCACCCGCCTGGCCGACGTCCTCGACCCCGACTCGCTCGTGGTCCCGCTGGGCACCGCGCCGCGCGAGGTGTTCGAGTCCGGGCGGCGGGTCGTGCTGGGCGTCGACGACGACGGGCGCCTGGCCGGGCTGCTCACCCCGCTCGGGGCGCTGCGCGCGGAGGTCTACGTCCCCACGCTCGACGGACAGGGGCGGCTGCGCACCGCGGCGGCCGTCGGCATCAACGGCGACGTGGCCGTCAAGGCGAAGGCGCTGCTCGACGCGGGCGTCGACGTGCTCGTCGTCGACACCGCGCACGGGCACCAGGACAAGATGCTCGACGCGCTGCGCGCCGTCCGGTCCGCCGTCGGCGACGCGCCGGTGCCGGTCGTGGCGGGCAACGTCGTCACGGCCCAGGGCGTGCGCGACCTGGCCGAGGCAGGTGCCGACGTCGTCAAGGTCGGCGTCGGGCCGGGCGCGATGTGCACGACCCGGATGATGACCGGCGTCGGGCGACCGCAGTTCTCCGCGGTGCTCGAGTGCGCGGCGGCGGGGCGCGACCACGGCGTGCACGTCTGGGCCGACGGCGGCGTCCGCCACCCCCGCGACGTCGCCCTGGCGCTGGCCGCGGGCGCGTCGGCGGTGATGATCGGGTCCTGGCTCGCGGGCACCTACGAGTCGCCCGGCGACCTGCTGCGCGACGAGGGCGGCCGCGCCTACAAGGAGTCGTTCGGCATGGCCAGCAAGCGGGCGGTCAGCGCCCGCACCCGCGGCGACGGCGGCTTCGAGCGCGCGCTCAAGGGCCTGTTCGAGGAGGGCATCTCCTCGAGCCGGCAGATGCTCGACCCGCAGCGCCCGGGCGTCGAGGACGTCCTGGACGGCATCTGCTCCGGCGTGCGCAGCGCGGCGACCTACGCCGGCGCCCGCACCCTGGCCGAGTTGCACGGGCGGGCGGTGATCGGCGTCCAGACGACCGCGGGCTTCACCGAGGGCACTCCGCACGGCCTGTAGCGGAGGACCGGGGCCCGCGAGTGGGTGTTGGCGCGGGTGATCGAGACGGACAACTACTACCGGCAGCAGCGCGAGGGCCGCATCGCCGCCAACGAGGAGTGCGTGCCGGAGAGCGTGCGGGTCGCCGAGCAGCTCGGCGCGCTCGCCGGCACCGAGAGCCGGATCGCGCTGCCGGTGGCCGGAGCGGACGGGCCGGCCGAGCGTCCGGCGGGGTTCCGCGCGGCCTGAGCGCCCGTCCGGGAACACGAACGCCGGGGCCCGTGGCCCCGGCGTCCGCGCCCGACCGGTCAGGCCTGCGGTCCCTCCAGCATCTCCGTGACGAGCGCGGCGATCGGCGAGCGCTCGCTGCGGGTCAGGGTGACGTGGGCGAACAACGGGTGCCCCTTGAGCTTCTCGATGACGGCCTGCACGCCGTCGTGACGGCCCACCCGCAGGTTGTCGCGCTGGGCGACGTCGTGGGTGAGCACCACGCGGCTGGCCGTGCCGAGCCGGGAGAGCACCGTCAGGAGCACGTTGCGCTCCAGCGACTGCGCCTCGTCGACGATGACGAAGCTGTCGTGCAGCGACCGGCCGCGGATGTGGGTGAGCGGGAGCACCTCCAGCATGCCGCGGGCGATCACCTCCTGCATCACCGAGTCGCTGACCAGCGCCCCGAGCGTGTCGAAGACGGCCTGCGCCCAGGGCGCCATCTTCTCGTTCTCGCTGCCGGGCAGGTACCCGAGCTCCTGACCGCCGACGGCGTACAGGGGCCGGAACACCACGACCTTGCGGTGCTGCTGGCGCTCCAGCACCGCCTCCAGGCCGGCGCACAGCGCCAGCGCCGACTTGCCGGTCCCGGCGCGGCCGCCGAGGGAGACGATGCCGACGTCGGGGTCGAGCAACAGGTCGAGCGCGACGCGCTGCTCGGCGGAGCGGCCGTGCAGGCCGAACGCCTCGCGGTCGCCGCGGATCAGGCGCACGCGCTTGTCGGCCGTGACCCGCCCGAGCGCCGCCGATCCGCCGCCGAGGAGCCGCAGGCCGGTGTTGGCCGGCAGGTCGCGGGCGGCGTCGTGGTCGATCGAGCCGTCCTTGAACAGCGCGTCGACGTCGTCCGGGGTGACCTCGACGTCGGCCATCCCGGTCCAGCCCGACGGTGTCACGTCGAGCGCGTGGTACTCGTCGGCCTGCAGCCCGACGGCACCGGCCTTGACCCGCAGCGGCACGTCCTTGGTGACGAGCACGACGTCACCGCGACCGTCGGCACGGCGCTCGGCCGCGAGGTTGAGCGCGCAGGCGAGGATGCGCGAGTCGTTCGAGTCGTTGCGGAAGCCCGCGGGGAGCACCTCCGGGTCGGTGTGGTTGAGCTCGACGTGCAGCGTCCCGCCCGCGTCACCGATGGGGACCGGTGCGTCGAGGCGGCCGTGTTCGATGCGCAGCTCGTCGAGCGTGCGCAGCGCCGTGCGGGCGAACCACCCCAGCTCGGGGTGGTGCCGCTTGCCCTCCAGCTCGGAGATGACCACCAGTGGCAGGACCACCTCGTGCTCGTCGAACCGGGTCAACGACCACGGGTCGGACAGCAGCACGGAGGTGTCGAGCACGTAGCAGCGAGTGGATCCCGAAACAAGGGCGTCAGCACGATCAGTCACGGATGCTCCCTCGCAGGCGCGGCACCGCGCCCACATATCGGTGGGCCGGCCGGCCCTGGTCTGGTCGTCCGCGACAGCGCCGCGCACGCCCACGAGGGCCGGGTGCCGACCCCCTCCGGTGCAACCACCACGGACCAGGGCCTCCCCGGGCGGTGCGCATCGGGTGCGTACCGCCACCACGGACGCTACCGGCGGTCACCCCCGTGCGGTCAACAGCGAGGCGGTGAGCGGACCGGAACACACACCCAGAATTAACAGGACGGCCTACCACTGGTCGCTTGACACCTACCGCCTGTCGTCACTCACGCCCCATCCGGCTCAGCTCCTCCCGCAGCCCGGACGGCGTCCAGGCCCCGTCGTAGAGCTCGCGGAGGCGCTGCGCGGGGGTCGCGCCGGGGTGGTCGAGCCACCGCCGGGCAAGCGGGACGCCCTCGACGTAGGTGACGACGTGGTCGCGCCAGCGCGGGTCGGACAGGAACCGCAGCACGCGGCGCGCGCCCCGGTCGTCGACGAGCAGCCAGCGCCGCAGGAACGCCTCGACGTCGTCGGCGCGGGCACCGGCCCGGCGCAGCCGCGCCGCGTCGAGGCGGACCCGGGCCAGGCGCGCGACGGCGGCCGCGACGCGCTCGTCCCGCTCGCCGTCGAACCCGAGGCCGACGCCGTCGAGGACGTCGGAGGCCCACGGTCCCCAGCCCGGGCCGACGAGGGCGTGCAGGCCGTTGTCGGCCGCCCCCTCGGACAGCAGCGCCTGCGGGGTGCCGAGCAGCACGACGCCGTGCTCGGCCCAGCCGCGCTCCCCGAGCAGCACCGCCTCGCGCCGCCACTGCTCGACGTGGTGGCCCGGGTACGCCTCGTGCGCCACGAGCCGCGCGAGCCCGGCGCGGCGCGGCCGGGCGCCGGCGTGGACGAGCACGCGCGAGCGGCCGGGGCCCTCGCGGCGGTGCAGCGCGCTCCAGGGCGCGTCGGCGACGACCTCGAACACGACCTCCTCGGGCCCGTCGACGAGACCGGCGTCCCGGGCGCGGGCCCGCAGCGCCTCCGCCATGGCCGCGAGCCCCGCAGCCAGCCGGTCGGGCGGCACATCGTCGCGGCGGCGGTGCTCGGCGAGCCGGGCGGCGAGGCCGCCGGAGCCGGGTAGCAGGGCGTCGAGCTCGCGGTGGGCGGCGCGGTGGTCGTCCTCGCGGCCCGGCGCGACCGGACCGTCGGCGGCCGCGGCCAGCACCGCGTCGTACGGGACGCCCTGCCCGGCGAGGCGGCGGGCCGCGGACTCCAGAGCGACGAGCTGCGCGGCCAGGAACCGCTCCCTGCGGGGCTCCAGGCCGAGATCCGGCAGCCGCTGCCCGAGCCGGCCCGCGGCCCGCACGAGCGCTCCCGGGGACGGCGGCGGGCCCGCGGGGGCCGGTGCGTCACCCGTTCGCACACCGACCGTTCCCGACCGACGGCGACCGATCGCCAGCGCCAGTGACAGGTAGTCACGCACCGCCTCGTCGACCGGCATCGCGGCACCGTACCGGCCCGTTCGTGGCGCCCGCGCGGCGGCGATCCGGGCCGCGGGCCACCCAGCGTGGGAATGCGAAAGGTTACGTCCGCCATCGGGTGGCGCAGGACTACGCACCGTGGAGTTGATCACCCGATCCGGGCGTCGCGAACGGCTCGCGATGTCACACGCCGGGGGCGTATCCATTCCCCCAGTAATGGTCGTACCCGATGGTGGTACGCGGTTTGTGGGGAATCCGGGGCAGGCGCTACCTTTTCCTCAGTCGGCGCGGGCTCCCCGGTCGGACGCTGACTCTGAATGGATCCGACTTCGGTCGGACCCGGATCACAAACAGGAGAAAACTGTGCTGAAGAAGGCCGGAATCATCGTGGCTGCCTCTGCTGCCGCGCTGCTCGCCCTCAGCCCGCTCGCCTTCGCCGGCGATGAGGGCGACCACGGCCACGGCCACGACGGCGACCGCGCCGTCAACTCGGTCGAGGACGACAGCGAGACCACGGGCCTCGTCAACGTGGCCGACAACGAGGCCAACGTGCCCGTCCAGGCGTGCAACAACGACATCCCCGTCAACGTCCTGGGCGTCCAGGTCAGCGACGTGCAGGCCGACCTGACCGGCGCGCTCGGCGTGCTGGGCGAGGCCGAGGCCGAGGACGAGGGTGGCGCCGGCGACGTGCGCGCCTGCGAGCAGGAGAACTCCTCGGGCGGCTCGATCGTCCAGGGCATCGACGACTGATCATGTCGTAGCTCGACCGGCGGCGCCGGATCCCCTCGGGGGGTCCGGCGCCGTCGGCTTTCCGGCGTGTTCCACCCCGTCGTGCGGGCGCGTCGCGGCGCGGCCGGCCCCGGCGTCACGCAGCGTCGAGCGGACCACCCGATGCGGTGCTGAGATGAATTCTTCGAAGTCCCCCTTTCGGGGCGTAACTATTTACAGACGCACCGTCGCCACCCGATGGTGTTACGCGGTTTGGTCCACTTGCGAATTCGCGCTACCTTTTCCTCAGTCGGCGCGGCTCCCCAACCAGTCGTCGACTCTGAATGGATTCGACTTCGGTCGGGTCTGGGATCACAAACAGGAGAACACTGTGCTGAAGAAGGCCGGAATCATCGTGGCTGCCTCCGCTGCCGCGCTGCTCGCCCTCAGCCCGCTCGCCTTCGCCGGCGACAAGGGCGACCACGGCCACGGCCACGGGCACGGGCACGACGGCGACACCGCCGTCAACTCGGTCGAGGACGACAGCGAGACCCTCGGCCTGGTCAACGTGACCGGCAACGAGGTCAACGTGCCCGTCCAGGCGTGCAACAACGACATCCCCGTCAACGTCCTGGGCGTCCAGGTCAGCGACGTGCAGGCCGACCTCACCGGCGCGCTCGGCCTGGCCGGCGCGGCCGAGGCGGAGGACGAGGGTGGCGCGGGCGACGTCCGCGAGTGCGCGCAGGAGAACTCCTCGGGCGGCTCGATCGTCCAGGGCATCGACGACTGATCACGTCGTAGCTCGACCGGCGGCGCCGGATCCCCTCGGGGGTCCGGCGCCGTCGGCGTTGCCGGGGTCGGTCAGGTCCGGCGCCCCGGATCAGGAGCCGAAGCGGCGGTGGCGGGCGGCGTAGTCGCGCAGCGCCCGCAGGAAGTCGACCTTGCGGAACTCCGGCCAGTAGGCCTCGCAGAACCAGAACTCCGAGTTGGCCGACTGCCACAGCAGGAACCCCGACAGCCGCTGCTCCCCCGACGTCCGGATGACGAGGTCGGGGTCGGGCTGGCCGGAGGTGTAGAGGTGGGCGGCGATGTGGTCGACGTCGAGGACCTCGGCCAGCTCCTCGATGGACGTGCCGGACTCCGCGTGCTGCAGCAGCAGCTTGCGCACCGCGTCGGCGATCTCCTGCCGGCCGCCGTAGCCGACGGCCACGTTGAGCTGGAGCCCCGTGCGGTCGGTGGTGCGGGCCGCGGCGTTCGCCAGGCGCGAGGAGATCTCGGCGGGCAGCAGGTCCAGTGCCCCGACGACCCGCAACCGCCAGGGCGCGGCCGGCCCACTCAGCTCGTCGACGACGTCGGCGATGATCTCCAGCAGCGGCTCGAGCTCCGCGGGCGGCCGGGACAGGTTGTCGGTGGAGAGCAGGAACAGGGTGACGACCTCGACCCGCGCCTCCTCGCACCAGCCGAGCAGGTCCGCGATCTTCGCCGCGCCGACGCGGTGCCCGTCGTTGACGTCGACGAGCCCGGCGTCGCGGGCCCACCGGCGGTTGCCGTCGAGCATCAGCGCCACGTGCCGGGGCCGCTCGCCGACCTGACGCAGCCGGCGGCTGATCCGGCGCTCGTAGACCGAGTACAGCACCTCGCGCACGCCCACGGCGGGTGAGCCTACGCCGCCGCGCAGCGGTGACGGTCCCCACGACGGCCGTGGTTCACGCGCGGGTCACCCGAGGCGGGGCGGCGGTGGCGTAACCTCGGACCGTGTCTGCCGGGACCGCATCCCCGCCCCCTGCCACCCCGCCGCTGGTCAAGCCGCGGATGCGGGGGTGGCTGCACCTCTGGTCGTTCGCCGTCTCGATCGCCGCGTGCGCCACGCTCATCGCCGTGTCGGCCTCGCTGGTCGGCGGCGGGGCCGCGCTGGCCACGTCGGTCTACAGCGTCACCACGCTGGGGCTGTTCGGCACCAGCGCGCTCTACCACCGGCGCACCTGGCACACCGCCCGCAGCCGCGTGATCATGAAGCGGCTCGACCACTCCATGATCTTCCTGTTCATCGCCGGCACGTACACGCCGGTCATCGCGCTGACGATGGCGCCCGACCGGGCCCGGCTGGTGCTGGCGATCGTCTGGGTCGGCGCCCTCGCCGGGGTCGCGCTGAAGCTGCGCTGGCCGCACGCCCCGTCGTGGGTCGGGGTCCCGATCTACCTGGCGCTGGGTTACGTCGCGGTGTTCGTGATCCCCGACCTGCTGCGCGGCGGCGGCGTCGCGGCGCTGGTGCTGATCCTCACCGGCGGCCTGCTCTACACGGTCGGCGCGGTGTTCTACGCGACGCGGTGGCCGAACCCCTGGCCCCGGACGTTCGGGTTCCACGAGTTCTTCCACGCCGCCACCGTGCTCGCCGCGATCTGCCACCACGTGGCGATCTGGTTGATCCTGTTCTAGCCGACCCTCACTCGTCGGCGTCGCCCGTGGGGCCCTTGGCCCGCAGGTCGTCGACCCGCGCCATCGCGTCGCGGAGCTCCCCCAGCCACTCGTCGGCGTGCTGGCCGACCAGGCGGACCGCCCAGGCCAGCGCGTCGGAGCGCGACCGGGCCACCCCGGCGTCGACGAGCGTGTCGAGCACGACCCGCTCGGGCTGGCGCAGCCGCGTCATCACCGGGACCGAGGCCACGGTGAACAGCTCGACGTCGTCGCCGATCCGCGCGCCCCAGGCCACCTTGCGCCCGTAGCGGTGCTCGGCCTGGCGCGCGATCTCGATGCGCTCCTCGCGGGTCTGCTCGCGGAACCGCGAGATCCGGCCGGCCACCGCGGCGGCGCGGTCGGCCCGGCCCGACCCGGTGTCCTCGAACGCGCCGTCCACCGGCGAGAGCTCGCCGACGACCACGATCTCCTCGCGGTCGACGGTCACCTCCGGCGCCCCGGTGAACCAGCCGTCGGGCAGCCTGCCCTGCAGCCACGCGCCCGCGTCGGCGGCGTCGGGCAGGTCGGCCTGCTGCCAGCCCCCGCGCCCCGGCCCGCGCCCGCCGCGCCCCGCCCCGCCGTGCCACCCGCGATGCATCCGTCCGGCCATCATGGTCTCCTCCACTCACTGCCTTGCAGTGATTACAACGTTACACCGCTGCGGAAGGTGCGCGCGTTCACCGCGGGCGAACGCCGGTGACGCCTCGGATCAGGCGCGCAGGAGCGCAGCCAGCTCCTCGACCGTGCCCACCGGGCGGTCGCAGACGAACCCGCGGCACACGTAGGCCGCAGCGGCCCCGCCGACGAGCGGCCGGTCGGCCAGCAGGGGGACACCCGGGGCGTCCGGCTCCCCCGCCACGACGACGGTGCCGCCCGCCGCGGTGCGCCGGGCGTGGGCGAGCAGGGCGGCGCGCGCCGGGTCACCCTCCGGACCCGCGACGGCCACCTGCAGCGGACCGCGCACCACGGCCTCGGCGACGGTCAGCCAGTGCCCCGCGAAGCGGGGGTACTGCGTCGCCAACGTGCCGACCGAGCGCAGCGCGGCCTCCGCGGCGTCGCGGAAGCGCCCGCCGTCGGCGGCCAGCACCGACGCCGTGACCAGGGCGGACGCGAGCGCCGAGCTCCCGCACGGGGAGGCGTTGTCGGTGAGCTCGCGCGGGCGGTGCAGCAGCTCCTCGGCGTCGTCGGCGGTGTCGAAGAACGCGCCGGGCTCCGCGCCGGCGAAGTGCTCGAGCGTCTGGTCGAGCAGCGCGGTGGCTGCGTCGAGCCGGTGCGCCGCGCCCGTGGCCTGGTGCAGGGAGAGCAGGGCGTCGGCCAGGTACGCGTGGTCCTCCAGCACGCCGGCCGCGGTGCCCACCCCTCCCGCGCGCGACGAGCGGCGCAGCCGGCCGTCGACGACGTGCAGCGACAGCAGCAGGTCGGCCGCCCCGTCCGCCGCCGCGACCCACCCCGGCTGCTCCAGCGCTGCACCGGCCTCGGCCAGCGCCTGGATCGCCATGCCGTTCCACGCCGTGACGACCTTGTCGTCGCGCGCCGGCTGCGGGCGCTCCCGGCGCGCGACGAGCAGGGCGGAGCGCACGCGGGACCACCGCTGCGGGTCGGCGGGGTCGGCGGGCAGCTGCAGCGTCGACGAGCCGTGCTCGAACGTGCCCTTGTCGGTGACGGTGAGCAGCTCGGCCGCCCACGTGCCGTCGTCGTCGCCGAGCACCTCGCGCAGCTGCGCGGGCGTCCAGGCGTAGGTGAGGCCCTCGACGCCCTCGGTGTCGGCGTCCAGGGCGGCGGCGAACCCGCCCTCGGGCGTGCGCAGGTCCGACAGCAGGAACGCGGCCGTCTCCTGCGCGACCCGCCCGAACAGCGGGTCGGCGCCGGGCACCCGGGCGAGGTGGGCGTAGACGCGCAGCAGCAGGGCGTTGTCGTAGAGCATCTTCTCGAAGTGCGGCACGACCCAGCCGGCGTCGACGCTGTAGCGCGCGAACCCGCCCGCGAGCTGGTCGTACAGGCCGCCGCGGGCCATCCGCTCGGCCGTGAGCGCGGCGTAGCGGAGCGCGGCGGGCGAGCCGGTGCGCTCGTGGTGGCGCACCAGGAACTCCAGCGCCATCGACGGCGGGAACTTCGGCGCGCCCCCGAACCCGCCGGAGCGCTCGTCGAAGGAGTCGGCGAGCGTGGCCGCCGCGGTGTCGAGCCCGTCGGTGTCGACGGGCGCGGGCGGGAGCGACGCGGCCGCCCCGTCCGCGAGCCGCGCGGCGATCTCGCCGGCCGAGGTGCGCACCCGCTCGCCGTCGTCGGTCCACGCCGTCGTAACGGCGCCGAGGAGCTGACGGAAGCCGGGCATGCCCTGGCGCGGGGTGGGCGGGTAGTAGGTGCCGCAGTGGAACGGCTCGCCGACCGGGGTGAGGAAGCAGGTCATCGGCCAGCCGCCCTGGCCGGTCATGGCCTGGGTGGCCGCCATGTAGACCGCGTCGATGTCCGGCCGCTCCTCGCGGTCGACCTTGATCGCCACGAAGCCGGCGTTGACCTGCTCCGCGGTGGCCGGGTCCTCGAACGACTCATGGGCCATGACGTGGCACCAGTGGCAGGCCGCGTAGCCGACGGACAGCAGCACCGGCACGTCGCGGCGGACGGCCTCGGCGAACGCCTCCGGGGACCACTCCCACCAGTCGATGGGGTTGTCGGCGTGCTGGAGCAGGTACGGGCTGGTGGCGCGGGCGAGCCGGTTGGGCATGGCGCCCAGCCTCTCAGGGCTGCCGCGGCTCCGCAGCGTCCCCCGAGGAGGACCCGCCCGCGCTCTCCTCCGGCTCCGGGTCGAACGACGCCGGCACCTTCTTGAGGTGCTTGGTCATCGACCGGATGAGGAAGAACGTGGCCAGGCCGAGCAGCAGGATGACGACGAGCGCCACCGGCGACGCCTTGCCGAACTCCGGCTCGCCGGGCGGCGGCTCGGCGCCCCCCTGCGTCGGCACCACGGCGGCGTGCGCGCCGGCCGCCACCGGCACCGCACCCAGGTCGACCAGCACGTCACTCACCTGCACGACTCTACGTCGCGTCAGCCCGCGCGGCGCACGGCCACCTCGTCGGGGATGCCGGCGAACAGGTCGTCCTCCGGGATCGGCGCGTCGACCGAGGACTTCACGAGCTCGTAGTCCTCGGTGGGCCACACCTCGCGCTGGATGTCGGGCGGCACCAGGAACCAGCGGCTCGTCGGGTCGATCTGCGTGGCGTGGGCGATGAGCGCCTCGTCCCGCAGGGGGAACCAGTCGGCGCAGGGCACCCGGGTGGTGACGCGCAGGCCCGGGTCGGGCCGGTCGGACCAGTTGTCGAGCCACTCCTTGTACGGCGACTCCATGCCGCGCGCCTCCATCGCGTCCTGGAACGCGAGCAGGCGGGCCTTGGAGAACCCGTGGGAGTAGTAGAGCTTGAGCGGCTGCCACGGCTCGCCGGTGCCGGGGAACCGGTCCGGGTCGCCCGCCGCGTCCCACGCCGCCATCGAGATCTCGTGGGTCTTGATGTGGTCGGGGTGCGGGTAGCCGCCGTTCTCGTCGTAGGTGACGAGGACGTGCGGGCGGAACTCGCGGATCAGCGCCACCAGCGGGGCGGTGGCGACCTCGAGGTCCTCCAGCGCGAAGCAGCCCTCGGGCAGCGGGGGCAGCGGGTCGCCCTCCGGGAGGCCGGAGTCGACGAAGCCGAGCCAGCGGTGCTGCACGCCGAGGATCTCCGCGGCGCGGGCCATCTCGGCGCGCCGGATCCCGGGGAGGTCGGCGATGACGTCGGGACGATCCATCGCGGGGTTGAGGATGCTTCCGCGCTCGCCACCGGTGCAGGTCACGACCATGACCTCGTGACCCTCGGAGACGTAACGGGCGGAGCTGGCGGCGCCCTTGCTCGACTCGTCGTCGGGGTGGGCGTGCACCGTCATCAGTCGCAGGGACATGAGTTCGGCCGTGGTCCTTCCGGGATCAGGGGCGTGCGGGCACCGGGGCGCCCGCGTGGGGAGGATCGTGGCAGAGCCCCCCGACAGTCCGCCGCGGAGTCCGCCCGCACCTGCAACGTGCGGGGGTGGCATACCCTTCCCGCAGACGCCCGCGGTGCTCGCTCACCGTGGTCCGGGCGGCCTACGACGAGCGGCGGGGCGGCGTCCGTTCGGACGCCGCGGGCCGCTCCGCGAGCGTCGCGCAGGTGCTCTGACCTGCGAGGACCGTACGCCCGGGAACCTTTCCAAGGGATCGACCGTTCATCGAAAGGCTGCGACGAGCGGCTGACACCGTGTTACCGTGAACTGCACACGGCCCGCAGGCGGGTCGTGTTTTTCCTTACTCAGGGGTCCCCGGAGTCACACCCGGGGCCCCGGGCGTTCGGGAACGCCCGCGATGGGGCCGGTCCCGCCCGCGGGCGCACGGTCCGCGGGAGTGGTGGACCTGTACAGGCTGGAGGACTGATGACCGTGACGGACACCCAGGTGACCTGGTTGACCCAGGAGGCCTACGACCGGCTGAAGGCCGAGTTGGACCAGCTCATCGCCAACCGCCCCGTCATCGCTGCCGAGATCAACGCCCGCCGCGAGGAGGGCGACCTGAAGGAGAACGGCGGCTACCACGCCGCCCGCGAGGAGCAGGGCCAGCAGGAGGCCCGCATCCGCCAGCTCCAGGAGCTGCTGCGCACGGCCCAGGTCGGCACGGCTCCCACCAGCTCCGACACCGCCGCGCCCGGCATGGTGCTCAAGCTGCGCTACGACGGCGACGAGGACACCGAGACGGTGCTGCTCGGCTCCCGCGAGGAGGGCAGCCGCGGTGACCTCGAGGTCATCTCGCCACACTCCCCGCTCGGCGCGGCCCTGCTCGGCGCGCACGTCGGCGACACGCGCGAGTACGCCCTGCCCGACGGCGGCAGCATGAAGGTGTCCCTGCTGGCCGCGGAGCCCTTCCGCGCCTGACGCGCTACCGCCCGCCGGGCATGTCGAACACGACGTGTCCGGCGCCGCGGAGCGCGCTCACCAGCTCCGCGGAGTGCTCCGGGCCCCGCGTCTCGAGCGTCAGCGCCACCTCGACGTCGCCCAGCTCCAGCGCGCCGGTGATGCGCGTGTGCGCCACGTCGAGGACGTTGGCCCCGCGCGTGCCCATCAGCGTCAGCACCCCGGCCAGCGCGCCGGGGCGGTCGGCCATGCGCACCCGCAGCGACAGGTAGCGCCCCGCGGCCGCCATGCCGTGCTGGATGACGTGCAGCAGCACCAGCGGGTCGACGTTGCCGCCCGACAGCACCACCACCACGGGCGTCTCGAAGCGCCCCGGGTGGTCCATCAGCGCCGCCACACCGGCCGCGCCGGCGGGCTCGACCAGCATCTTCGCGCGCTCCAGACACAGCAGCAGGGCGCGGGACAGCGCGTCCTCGTCGACGGTGAGGATCTCGTCGACGAGCGCGGTGACCTGCGGGAACGTCAGGTCGCCCGGGCGCCCGACCGCGATGCCGTCGGCGATCGTGCGCATCGAGGACAGCGACGTCGGGGCACCGGCGGCCATCGAGCCCGGCCACGCGGCCGCGCCCTCGGCCTGCACGCCGACGACCCGGACGTCGGGCCGCTCCGCCTTGACCGCCGCCGCGACGCCGCCGAGCAGCCCGCCCCCGCCGGTGCACACGAGGACCGTGGCGACGTCGGGCACCTGCTCGAGGATCTCCAGCCCGACGGTGCCCTGGCCGGAGATGATGTCGGGGTGGTCGAAGGGGTGCACGAACACCGCGCCCGTGCGCTCGGCGAACTCGATCGCGGCGGCGATCGATCCGTCGATGGTCTCCCCCACCAGGTGCACCCGCGCCCCGTACCCGCGCGTGGCGCCGACCTTCGGGATGGCTGCGCCCTCGGGCATGAACACCGTGGCCTCGATGCCGAGCAGCTGCGCGGCCAGCGCCACCCCCTGCGCGTGGTTGCCCGCGCTCGCGGCGACGACCCCGGCCGCCCGCTGCGCCGCGTCGAGCCGGCGCAGCCGCGTGTACGCGCCGCGGATCTTGAACGAGCCGGTGCGCTGCAGGTTCTCGCACTTGAGCCACACCGGGCCGCCGCAGCGCTCGGCGAGAGCCCGGGACCGGGCGACGGGGGTGGTGGTGACGACACCGGCCAGCAGCTCCCGGGCGGCGCGGATGTCGTCCGCGCTGACGGGGGGCACCGGCCGGGCACGGGGTTCGACGGCGGCCATGGCGGCATCCTCGCACCCGGGAGTGTCGGTGCGGGGCCCTACTCTGTGTCCACGCTCGGTGGCCCCGCCCGGTGCCCACGCGGAGGGAGAGCGCCGTGACCACGATCGAACGCCCCGCCCAGGACGACTTCCTGGCGCTGGCGCAGCCCTACCGGCGCGAGCTGCTGGCCCACTGCTACCGCATGCTCGGCTCGGTGCACGACGCCGAGGACGTGCTGCAGGAGACCATGGTCCGGGCCTGGCGGGCCTACGACCGGTTCGAGGGCCGCTCGTCGTTGCGCACGTGGCTGCACCGGATCGCCACCACCACGTGCCTCACCGCGCTCGAGGGCCGCACCCGCCGACCCATGCCCGCTGGCCTGCACGGCACGGGCTCCGACCCGGACGACCCGCTGCGCGACAACCCGGAGATCGCCTGGCTGGAGCCGGTGCCCGACTCGGCCGTGTGCCCCGACGCCGGTGCCGACCCGGCGGCCGTCGTCGACGCGCGGGCGGGCGTGCGGCTCGCGTTCGTCGCCGCGCTGCAGCACCTCCCGGCGCGCCAGCGCGCGGTGCTGCTGCTGCGCGAGGTGCTGCAGTGGAAGGCGTCGGAGGTCGCGGAGCTGCTCGACACGTCGGTGGCCGCGGTCAACAGCGCGCTGCAGCGGGCCCGGGCGCAGATCCACGAGGTCGCCCCCAGCCGCGACGACGCCCCGGAGCCGCTCACGGCCGCACAGCAGGACCTGCTCGACCGGTACGTCACGGCGTTCCAGGTGAAGGACGTGTCCGGGATCGTGGCGCTGCTCGCCGCCGACGTCGCCTGGGAGATGCCGCCCTACGAGTCCTGGTACCGCGGCCGCGCCCACGTGGCGCAGCACCTGGAGGTCCGCTGCCCCGGCGGGCCGGGCGATTTCCGGCTGCTGCCGGTCGGGGCCAACGGCCAGCCCGGCTTCGCGCTCTACCTGCGCGGCGAGGACGGCGCGTTCCACCCGTTCTGCCTGCAGGTGCTCACGTTCACCGGCGCCGACGTCACGCACGTCGCCACGTTCCTCGACCTGGGCCTGTTCCCGGTGTTCGGGCTCCCCGCGAGCCTCACCGGCACGGGAACGCCCGCTCGCCCGACGGGGTCCGCGGACACCCGGTAGCCTCGGGGGCGTGGGGCCGCCGTGAAGAACCGGCCGGCCCCCGCCCCGGGGGGAGATCGGATGACGCGGATGCGGGTGCTCGCTCCGCTGCTGGCCGCGGCGGCGCTCGCGGCCGTCGCGGTGGCGACGGTGCGCGACGCGGGCTGCGACGACCCGGGCTACCTGGCGCAGGGCGCCGACGGCGGCTACGAGCTCGTCGGTGGCTGCGTGGCGGCGGGCGACCTGCTCGTCGCCGAGCCGTCCGGACCCGCCCCCGCCGACACCGAGGACGCCGGCAAGGGCTGAGCCCGCCGGACCCCGCGTCCCGGGCTCTCAGGCCGCGTCGAGCGCCGTCCTCAGGTCCTCGACCAGGTCGTCGACGTCCTCGATGCCGACCGAGAGCCGCACCAGGTCGTCCGGCACCTCCAGCAGCGAGCCGGCCACGGAGGCGTGGGTCATGGCGCCGGGGTGCTCGATGAGCGACTCCACTCCGCCGAGCGACTCGGCCAGGGTGAACAGCTCGGTGGCCGCGCACATGCGCAGCGCCGCCTCCCGGCCGCCCGCGACGCGGAACGACACCATGCCGCCGAAGCGGCGCATCTGCTTGGCCGCGACCTCGTGGCCCGGGTGCCCGGGCAGCCCCGGGTAGAGCACCGCGGAGACGGCGGGGTGGCCGGCGAGCAGGTCGGCGATGCGCTCGGCGTTGTCGCTGTGGCGCTCCATCCGCACCGCCAGCGTCTTCACCCCGCGCAGCGTCAGCCAGGCGTCGAACGGGCCGGGGACCGAGCCCACCGAGTTCTGCGTGAACAGCAGGCGCTCGGCGAGCTCGTCGTCGCTGGTGACCAGCGCGCCGCCGACGACGTCGGAGTGGCCGCCGACGTACTTGGTGGTGGAGTGCAGCACCACGTCGGCGCCCAGGGCGAGCGGGTTCTGCAGGTAGGGCGAGGCGAACGTGTTGTCGACGACGAGCCGCGCGCCCGCGCCCCGCGCGACGTCGGCCAGCGCGGCGATGTCGGCGATTCCCAGCAGCGGGTTGGTCGGCGTCTCGCACCACACGGCGCGGGTCGTCGGGCGCATCGCGGCGCGCAACGCGTCGACGTCGCCCAGGTCGACCGGGGTGTGCTCGACGCCCCACCCGGACAGCACCTTGTCGACCAGGCGGAACGTGCCGCCGTAGGCGTCGTGCGGGATGACCAGGTGGTCGCCGGGCTTGACCAGCACGCGCAGCAGCACGTCGGAGGCGCCCATGCCGGAGCCGAACGCGATGCCGTGCCGGCCGCCCTCCAGCGCCGCGAGGCACTCCTGGAGCGCGGTGCGGGTCGGGTTGGCCGAGCGCGAGTACTCGTACCCGCCCGCGCGCAACCCGCCGACGCCGTCCTGGGCGAACGTCGAGGACGGGTGGATCGGCGTGATCACCGCACCGGTCGTGGGGTCGGGCGCCTGGCCCGCGTGGATGGCGTTCGTGGAGAAGCCGGGCATGGCGCCACGCTACGCGCCGGAGCAGTGACCCCCGCGGCCGGTGGTCAGCTCCCGGATCCCAGGAACGCGAGCACGTCGGAGCGCGTGACGACCCCTGCCGGCTTGCCGTCGACCAGCACGAGCGCGGCGTCGGCCGTGGAGAACGCGCCCATCGCGGTCTCCAGCGCCTCGCCCGCGCCGATCGTCGGCAGGGCCGGCGACATGTGGTTCTCCAGGCGGTCCGACAGCTGCGCGCGGCCGGTGAACAGGGCGTCGAGCAGGTCGCGCTCGACGACCGCGCCCGCCACCTCCGCGGCCATCACCGGCGGCTCGGCCCGCACGACCGGCATCTGCGAGACGTGGAACTCCCGCAGGTAGTGCACCGCGTCGGCGACCGTCTCGTTCGGGTGCGCGTGCACCAGGTCGGGCAGCGAGCCGTCCTTGCGGCGCAGCACGTCGCCGACCGTGGAGCCCTGCGCGGGCGGCAGGAAGCCGTAGCCCGACATCCACGCGTCGTTGAAGACCTTGCCCAGGTAGCCGCGGCCGCCGTCGGGCAGCAGGACGACGACCACCGCGTCCTCGGGCAGCTCGCGCGCGACCTGCAGCGCCGCGACCGTCGCCATCCC
The DNA here is from genome assembly GCF_019263585.2 of Pseudonocardia oceani. Lineage (GTDB taxonomy): Bacteria > Actinomycetota > Actinomycetes > Mycobacteriales > Pseudonocardiaceae > Pseudonocardia > Pseudonocardia oceani. The sequence continues at coordinate 3,728,339 of NZ_JADQDF010000001.1, read as the reverse complement.
GCACGAGCCGCCGACCAGCAGCGCCTCCTCGCGGGCCAGGCGCCGGGTCATGTCGAAGGAGTCGCCGTCGGAGACCGCGACGATCCGGTCGCAGATGTCCTTGTCGTAGGTGGTCGGCCAGAAGTCCTCGCCGACGCCCTCCACGAGGTAGGGCCGGCCGTTGCCGCCGGAGTACACCGAGCCCTCGGGGTCGGCGCCGATGATCTGCACCCGGCCGTCGGACACCTCCTTGAGGTAGCGCCCGGTGCCGCTGATCGTGCCGCCGGTGCCGATGCCCGCGACGAAGTGCGTGATCCGCCCCTCGGTCTGCTCCCAGAGCTCCGGGCCGGTGCCCAGGTAGTGCGACTCGGGGTTGTTCTCGTTGGCGTACTGGTTGGGCTTCCAGGCGCCCTCGATCTCGCGGGTGAGGCGGTCGGAGACGTTGTAGTAGGACTCCGGGTGGCTGGGCTCGACGGCCGTCGGGCAGACGACGACCCGCGCCCCGTACGCGCGCAGGACGTTGCGCTTGTCCTCGCTCACCTTGTCCGGGCAGACGAAGACGCACTCGTAGCCGCGGCGCTGCGCGATCATGGCGAGGCCGACGCCGGTGTTGCCCGACGTCGGCTCGACGATCGTGCCGCCGGGGCGCAGCTCGCCGGACGCCTCGGCCGCCTCGACCATCCGCAGCGCGATGCGGTCCTTCACGCTGCCACCGGGGTTGAAGTACTCCACCTTGGCCAGCACCGGCGGAGCGATGCCCTCCGCGACGGACCCCAGCCTGACCAGGGGGGTGTTCCCGACCAGCTCGGACACGTGCTCGACGAAACGCATGCCCCCATCGTCCCCCACGCCGCGTCCGGACCCCGGACGAGGTCGCGCACGGGCCTGCAGTCCACGAAACGAACACGGATCTGTACGGATCCGGACGGGATACGCCGATCTCACCCGGACGTGAGCGCCGGTCCGTCGTGACAGGACTACGGTGAGCAACCGCATCGAGCCCTACCGGTCGACGGGCACATCGACCGGACCCCAGGGCCCGACGCTCCCCAGGGGATCGACGGGCACTCGCCCACGCCTGCGCACCGGCGCTCCCACCGTCTCGTCCCGCGCGCCGTCGGCTCACGACGGCGACGCGCGTGGGGCCGACGTACGCAGGTACAGCAGGAGGGGTTCGTGCAGGACGACGATTCGTCCGACGGGGACTGGAAAGCCAGGAAGAGGCGCGACCGCCACCGCCGCGACGACCACGAGGACGTCGAGCTCGAGGAGCTGGCCCGGCTCGCCGGCGCGGGCGACCGCGCGGCGCTCGACCAGTTCCTGCGCCGCGTCCGCGTCCCGGTGATCCGGTTCTGCCGCAGCAAGCTGCTGGGGTCGATCGGCGCGCAGGGTCCCGACGACGTCGCGCAGGAGGTTCTGCTCGCGGTCTGCGAGGCGCTGCCGCGCTTCCGGCCCGACGGCTCGCCGGTCATGGCGTTCGTGTTCGGGATCGCCCGGTTCAAGCTGGTCGACGCGTTCCGCGCCGGGGGCCGCGACCGGTCCGTGCCCAGCGACTCGCTCCCCGAGGCCGCCGACGACGACCCGGGCACCGAGCACGCGGGCGTCCTCTCGACCGAGATCGTCCGCCTGCGCCTGGCCATGGACCAGCTGCTCCCCCACCACCGCGAGATCATCGGCCTGCGCGTGGCGATGGGCTACTCCGGGGCGGAGGTCGCGGAACTGCTCGGCACGACGCCGGGCGCGGTCCGCGTCACGCAGCACCGGGCGATGGCCCGGCTGCGGGTCCTGCTGGCGGACGCGGTGGCGGAGGACTGACCTCGGCGAGGCGGCGGAGCAGGAACGCGCGCTCCGGCTCGTTGCCGACCAGGACCAGCGCGGCGCGGTAGGCGCGGGCGGCCTCGTCGGCGCGGCCCAGGCGGCGCAGCAGGTCGGCGCGGGCGGCGGGCAGCAGGTGGTAGCCGCGCAGCCGCCGGTCGTCCGCCAGGGCGTCGAGCTCGGTCAGACCGGCCTCCGGGCCGTCGCGCAGGGCCACGGCGACGGCCCGGTTGAGGTCGACGAGCGGTGACGGCGCCACGCGCGCGAGCACGTCGTAGAGGGCGACGACCTGGGGCCAGTCGGTCGTGGCGACGTCGGCGGCCTCGTCGTGGCAGGCCGCGATCGCCGCCTGCAGCGCGTACGCGCCGGGAGACCCGCCGGTGAGCGCCTCGACCACGAGCGCCCGGCCCTCGACGATCGCCGCCGCGTCCCACAGCGAGCGGTCCTGGTCGTCGAGCAGCACGAGCCCGCCGTCGGCGCCGGTGCGGGCGGCCCGGCGGGCGTCGACGAGCAGCAGCAGCGCGAGCAGCCCGGCCACCTCGCGCTCGCGGGGCAGCAGCCGCCGCAGGAGGCGGGCCAGCCGGATCGCCTCGGCGGCGAGGTCGGCGCGCACGAGGTCCTCCCCCGCGCTGGCCGCGTAGCCCTCGGTGAAGACGAGGTAGACCACCCGCAGCACGCCCGGGAGCCGGTCGGGCAGCTCGTCGGCGCCCGGCACCCGGAACGGGATGCGCGCGTCGCGGATCTTCTTCTTGGCGCGCACGATCCGCTGCGCGGCCGTCGCGGTCGGCGTCACGAACGCGCGGGCGACCTCCGGTGTCGACAGCCCGGCCAGGCAGCGCAGCGTCAGCGCGATCCGGTCCTCCAGCGGCAGCGCCGGGTGGCAGCAGGTGAAGAACAGCCGCAGCCGCTCGTCGGGGACGTCGTCGTCGGGGTCGGCCGGGGCGGCCGGGCCGGCGCGGTCGGCCTCGACCTGCAGCACCGCGAGGCGGGCGGCGTAGGTGCGGTCACGGCGCAGCAGGTCGACGGCGCGGCGCCGGGCCGTCGTCAGCAGCCAGGCTCCGGGCCGGGTGGGCACACCGTCGACGGGCCAGCGCTCCAGCGCGGTCGCGACGGCGTCGGAGGCGACCTCCTCGGCCAGGTCGAGGTCGCCGAACTGCCGGGCGAGGGTGGCGAGCAGTCGGCCCCGCTCCTCGCGGAACACGCCCTCCAGCGAGAGCGCGGCGGAGCCGGCCGCCCGCCCCCCGCTCACGGCGCCTCGAACTCCTGGATCGGCCGGACCTCGATCCGGTTCCCGTTGTGCGAGCCGGGGCAGCGGGCGGCCCAGTCGAGCGCGGCGTCGAGGTCGGGCACGTCGAGCAGGTAGTACCCGCCGAGGATCTCCCGCGTCTCGGCGAACGGACCGTCGGTGACGACCCGCTCGCCGTCGGGCCGCACCGCGACCGTCGTGGCGGTCTCGACGCCCTGCAGGGCCTCGGAGCCCAGGCTGACGCCCGCCTCCGCGACGGCCTTCTCGTAGTCCCAGTAGGTGTTCATCTCCGCCTGGACGTCCTCCTGCGACGGCTCCTCGGTGGGCTGGGGACCGTAGATCAGCAGCATGTACTTCACGTCGGGCGCTCCTCGCTGTCCTCGTGCGGCCGTGGTGCCGCACAGCATGACGACGATCGGGCGGCGGCGGAATCGACAAGCCCGCCGAGCTTTCTCGCGGCTGATCCCGGCCCGGACGAACGGCACTCTCGCCCGGCCACGTCGGGCGAGAGTGCCGTTCGCTCGATCGACCGGCGACGTGTGAGCGACCCACGTCACCCCGCCGCCGGTGTTACCCGGAAGTAGGCTCCGGGGCAGGTAACGTCCCACCACGAAGGAGATCGACGATGCCCGAAGCCGTGATCGTCGCCGCTGCCCGCTCGCCGATCGGCCGCGCGTTCAAGGGCTCGCTGGCGAGCCTGCGCCCCGACGACCTGGCCGTCCAGGTCGTGCGCGCGGCGCTGGCGCAGGTGCCCGAGCTCGACCCCTCCACCGTCGACGACCTCATGCTCGGCTGCGGCCTGCCCGGCGGGGAGCAGGGCTTCAACATGGCCCGCGTCGTCGCCATCGCGCTGGGCCACGACTCGATGCCGGGCACCACCGTCACCCGCTACTGCTCGTCCTCGCTGCAGACCACCCGCATGGCGCTGCACGCGATCAAGGCCGGTGAGGGCCACGTCTTCATCTCCGCCGGCGTCGAGACCGTCTCCCGGTTCACCAAGGGCAACTCCGACTCGCTGCCCGACACCCAGAACCCGCTGTTCGCCGACGCCGCCGCGCGCAGCGCCGCCACCGCGGAGTCGGGCACCGACACCTGGATCGACCCGCGCACCGTCGGCGAGGTCCCCGACGTCTACATCGCGATGGGCCAGACCGCGGAGAACCTGGCGCGCGCCGAGGGCGTCACCCGCGAGGAGATGGACCACTTCGCCGTCCGCTCGCAGAACCTCGCCGAGAAGGCCATCGCCGACGGCTTCTACGCCCGCGAGATCACCCCGGTCACGCTGCCCGACGGCACGATCGTCTCGACCGACGACGGCCCCCGCGCCGGCACGACCTACGAGGGCATCAGCGGCCTCAAGCCCGTCTTCCGCCCCGACGGCCTGGTCACCGCGGGCAACGCGTGCCCGCTCAACGACGGCGCCGCCGCCCTGGTGATCATGTCCGACACCCGCGCCGCGGAGCTGGGCCTCACCCCACTGGCCCGCGTCGTGTCCACCGGCGTGTCCGGGCTGTCGCCGGAGATCATGGGCCTGGGCCCGGTCGAGGCCTCCCGCCGCGCGCTCGCGCTGGCCGGCATGACCATCGACGACATCGACCTGGTCGAGATCAACGAGGCGTTCGCCGCGCAGGTCATCCCGTCGGCGCGCGGCCTGGGCATCGACGAGGACAAGCTCAACGTCCACGGCGGGGCGATCGCGATCGGGCACCCGTTCGGCATGACCGGCGCCCGCATCACGAACACCCTGCTCAACGGCCTGCGGAGCAAGGACGGAAGCATCGGGCTCGAGACGATGTGCGTCGGCGGTGGCCAGGGCATGGCCATGGTGCTCGAGCGCCTGAGCTGACCAACCCGCGAACGCACAGCGGCCCCGCACCGGATCGGTGCGGGGCCGCTGCGTCATCGTCGCGGAGCTAGTCCTGGCGCAGGTAGCTCAGCAGGCGCAGGATCTCGATGTAGAGCCAGACCAGCGTGGTCATCAGGCCGAAGGCGATGTACCAGGCGAACTTCGCCGGGGCGCCGCCGCGGATGGCCTGGTCGGCCTGGTCGAAGTCGAGCAGCAGGCTGAACGCCGCCACGCCGATCACGAGCAGGCTGAAGCCGATGGCCAGCGGGCCGCCGTCGCGCAGCCCGGTGTTGATGCCGAACAGGCTCATCACCAGGTTGAACAGCATGAGGACGACGACGCCGATCAGGGCGCCCATCAGCCACTTGGTGAACCGCGGGGTGACGCGGACGGCGCCGGTCTTGTAGACGACCAGCATCCCGAGGAACACGCCCGCGGTGCCGACGATGGCCTGCAGGGCGATGCCGGGGTAGATCTGGTCGAAGACGCCGGTGATGCCGCCCAGGGCCACACCCATGGCCGCGGAGTACAGGAGCACCAGGGGCGCGCCCGACCACTGCGGCTTGAAGATGAGGACGAGGGACACGACGAAGCCGACGATGAACGCCGGCAGCGCGAGGGCGTAGAGCCCCGACACGGCCGTGAGCGTGCCGAGCACGAGCGCGGTGCCCGCGCTCAGGCCGGTCTTCATCACGACGTCGTCGATGGTGATCGGGCGCTCTCCGCTGCCGGCGCGCCCGTGCTCGACCTGCGAGGCCCGGCTGTCGGCGTAAGCGGAGGCGCCGCTCATCGCGCCGCCGCCCTGGCGGTCGAACGTGGCGTACCCGCCGTTGCCCTGCCCCTGGGGCAGGTTGCGGAACGCCGGGTTGCTGCTGGTGCGCACCTGGTTCCTCCCTGGATGACGTGCTGTGCATCCTGTCCAACGCAGGAAGCCCCATCCGCGTTCCCGCGACGGTAAAGCCGGACTTTACGCGGCCCGCGTGCCGCCGCGCGGCGGGTCCAGCGCCACGCCCGCCTCCTCCAGCGCGGCCTCGGTCAGCAGGCGGGCGAAGGCGCGGTCGCGCTCGGCCGCGCCGGCCAGCGGCGGGTCGGCCACGCCGACCACGGTGCAGGCCGTCAGGAGCGCGTCGTCGTAGGCGGCGAGCAGCGCCACCTGGCGCACGCGGCTGGTCGCGCGGCCCGCGCGCACCTCGCGGTGCAGCCGGCGGACGTCGGCCACGACCCGTTCGAGCGAGGGACCCGGTGTCGGCGGGCGGCGTTTCGCCCGGCGATCGGCGACGGCCCCGACCAGGCGCGGGACGACCTGCAGCGCGAGCCAGAACGTCACCGTCGGCGCCGCTGCGACGAGGACGAACAGGAGGAGCCCCACCAGGGCAGAGCGGTCACCCGCCACGGGCGCGAGGGTACGCCGCAGAGGCGCCGCGCACAGTGCGGCGACCGTGCCCGGCAGCCCTCCGACGGCGGCGCTACTGTCCTCGCCACCAGCCGGCGGAGCCGCCGGCAGTGAGGGTGTGGACGAACATGTGGGCTTTCTTCTCCCGGCGCCTGCGGATGTGGCTGATCCTGGCCGTCGGCGCTCCCGTCGTGGGGTTCGTGCTCGGCAAGGCGGGTGACCTCATCGAGGCCCGCCGCGGCCCGAACAACGTCACCAAGGTGCTGCACACCGGCCGCCGCTGGCTGCAGAAGCGGGCCACCGGCCCGCTCGCCTCGCGCAGCGCGGCCGACCCCGCCGGTGTTCGCGACGCGGGGACCCCCGCCCGCTGATGGCCGTCTACGTCCTCGTGCACGGCGCGTGGGGCGGGTCGTACGGCTTCCGCGCCGTGCGGCGGCTGCTGTCGGCGGCCGGTCACGAGGTGCTGACGCCGAGCCTCACCGGGCTCGGCGAGCGCAGCCACCTCACCGGGCCGCACGTCGACCTGTCGCTGCACGTGCGCGACGTCGTCAACGTCCTGCACTACGACGATCTCGAGGACGTCGTCCTGCTCGGCTTCTCCTACGGCGGCCTCGTCGTCACGGGGGCGATGGAGCAGGCGGGCGCCCGCGTCCGGGAGCTGGTCTACCTCGACGCGTTCGTGCCCGACGACGGCGACAGCGTGCGGTCGCTGACCGGGGGTGCGCTCGGCGACGACTCCCCCGACGCGCCGCCGACGGTCCCGGCCGGGATCCGGACGTTCGACGACCCGATGGTCGCCGCCCGCTCCAACCCGCGGCGCCACGCGCAGCCGATGCGCACGCTCACCGAGCCGGTGCGCACCTCGGTGCCGGTGGAGGAGCGCGGCGTCGGGCTCACCTACATCCGGGCGACCGAGGACCCGAACGGTGCGCTGTTCGACGCCTCCGCGGCGCGTGCCCGCACCTCGCCCGCGTGGCGCTACCACGAGATCGCGACCACCCACATGGTCCCGGAGAACCGCCCGGCCGAGCTGGCCGAGCTGCTGCTGGCGCTCGCCTGACCCTCAGGTGCGGGCCAGCCCGTGCAGCAGGAGGTCGGCGAGGTTCTCGTACGCCGCGGCGTCGTCGAGGCCCGTCGACGCCGTGACGCCGCGCTGCTGGATGCGCACCATCGTGGCGCTGACGACGTCTCCGACGAAGCCCGCGTGCACCGGGCGGAACGCGCCCGAGGCCGTGCCGGCGTCGACGAGCTGCTGCACGCGCCGGGCCGCCGCGCGGGTGTTGCGCTCGTAGACCTCGGCCGCCGGCGGGAACGCCGCGACGTCGTCGAAGAAGCGCGGGGAGGCGGGCGCGAGCTCGCGCGCGACGGCCCGCAGGTACGCCCCGACCTGCCGCGCGGGCTCGGCCTCGGCGGCCACCGCGGCCTCGACGTGCTCGGTCGCGCCGCGGAAGAAGTGCACCACCGCGGCCCGGACCAGCTGCTCCTTGCTCCCGGCCAGCGCGTAGAGGGTGCGCTTGGAGCAGTGCAGGCGGGCGGCGAGGTCGTCGAGGGTGAGGTGGGCGAACCCCTCGTCCAGCAGCAGGGCCACGAGCGCGTCGAAGAGCTCGGTGCGCCGAGCGGGGCCGCGGACCTGGGTCATGTCAGCTATCGTAAGCGGTACTCACGGACCCGTACCAGTACCGATGGAGATCCCCATGGCCGTCGACCGGCTGCTGCCCACGCAAGAGGCGCACGACCTCATCGACCTCGTCCGCGACATCGCCGACAAGGAGCTCGCGCCGATCGTCGAGCAGCACGAGAAGGCCGAGACCTACCCCGAGGGCCTGTTCGCCACGCTGGGCGAGGCCGGGCTGCTGGGCCTGCCCTACCCGGAGGAGCACGGCGGCGGCGGGCAGCCCTACGAGGTCTACCTGCAGGTCCTGGAGGAGTTCGCGGCCCGCTGGGCGGCCGTCGCCGTGGCGCTGTCGGTCCACGGGCTGTCCTGCCACCCGATGGCCGCGTTCGGCACGCCCGAGCAGCAGGAGCGGTGGCTGCCGCGGATGCTCTCGGGCGAGCTCGTGGGCGGGTACTCGCTCTCGGAGCCGCAGGCCGGCTCGGACGCGGCCGCGCTGACGTGCAAGGCCGAGAAGACCACCGGCGGGTACCGGATCACCGGCACCAAGGCGTGGATCACGCACGGCGGCATCGTCGACTTCTACGCCCTGTTCGCCCGCACCGGCGAGGGCTCGCGGGGGGTGTCGTGCTTCCTCGCGCCCGGACAGGCGGAGGGCCTGTCGTTCGGCAAGCCCGAGGAGAAGATGGGGCTGCACGCGATCCCCACCGTCACCGCGAACTGGGACGGCGCCGTCCTCGACGCCGACCGGCTCATCGGCTCCGAGGGCGACGGCCTGCCGATCGCGTTCTCCGCGCTCGACTCGGGTCGGCTCGGGATCGCCGCCGTCGCCACCGGGCTCGCGCAGTCGGCGCTCGACGCGGCCGTCGACTACGCCCATGAGCGCAGCGCGTTCGGCAAGAAGATCATCGACCACCAGGGGCTCGGCTTCCTGCTCGCCGACATGGCGGCCGCCGTCGACTCGGCGCGCGCCACCTACCTCGACGCCGCCCGCCGCCGCGACGCCGGCCGCGAGTACGGGCGGCAGGCCTCGGTCGCGAAGCTCGTCGCCACGGACGCGGCCATGAAGGTCACGACCGACGCCGTGCAGGTCCTCGGCGGCTACGGCTACACCCGCGACTTCCCGGTGGAGCGCTTCATGCGCGAGGCCAAGATCATGCAGATCTTCGAGGGCACCAACCAGATCCAGCGCCTCGTGATCAGCCGCAAGCTCGCGCGGTAACGACTTCCGCGCTCTCCCGATCTAGGTGTCGCCGATGCCACTGGGGGACGCGTTGATCGAGAACTCGACGCAGGGACTGACCCTGCTCGACCCGGACCGCAAGGTCGTCGTCACGGGTGAGGAGCACCACCAGGACGCACTGGTCCGGTGGGCGCCGCACCCCGACGGACGCGGCCGCCGGGTCGCCGCCGAGCTGGGGTTCGTCACCGGACCGCGTGGTCGGCGCCTGATCGAGGTCCGGATCGACGGGCAGCGCGTCGGCGTCCTCACGCCGCTGATGTCCGAGCGGTACGCCTCGCACGTGCACGAGGTGCTGCGCGAGCGGGGCCGCCCCGCCTGCGTGGCCGTGGTCGTCCCCGGCCGCCGCGGGATCGAGGTCGAGGTGCACCTGCCCGAGGTGGCGCGCGCCACGGAGGCGCTGCCCGTCACCCCTCCGCCCGCCCCGCCGGCCGGCGCCGGAGCCTGGCCGCCGCCCGGCGGCTCCGGTGGGTGGCCCGCTCCCGCACCGGCCGGGGGCGGTTGGCCCGGCAACCGGCCGGGGCCGGGTTCGCCCTATCCGGCCCCCGACGGACGCGGCCCCGGTCGCGGCCCCGGTGGACGCGGTCCCGGCCGCGCCCGGCGCAGCCGCCGCCCGCTCTGGGTCGGCGCCGGCGTGCTCGCCGCGCTGGTCGTGATCGGGTCGACGATGAGCAACCACAGCGGCGAGGTGCCCACGGTCTCCGCGGCCGCCCCGTCCACCACGCGCTCGGCGCCCACCCCGACCACGGTCCCCGTCCCGCCCGCCCCGACCACCGTGCCCGCCCCGACGGTGGTGGAGGAGGTCGAGCAGGTGGACGTCGCGGTGCCCGACGTCGACGCACCGGAGGTCGCGCCGCAGGCCGCGGCGCGGGTGCCGGAGACGCGGCGCACGCGGGAGAGCGCCCCGGAGCCCGAGCCCGAGCCGGAACGGCAGGTGGTGGAGGAGCCGGAGGCGGCGTACTACCCGAACTGCTCGGCGGTGCGCGCCGCGGGCGCCGACCCCATCCGCGCCGGGGACCCGGGCTACAGCTTCGACCTGGACCGCGACCGCGACGGGATCGCCTGCGAGTGACCGCGACCGTTCGGCGTACCCACCCGTACCGTTCGGCCTAACTGTCGCCACCCGTTCTGGTGAGCGGTAACGGTCAGCGATGATCGTCGATGGGCAGGGAGACTGCCACTACTCCATCGAGGGGACCATGCTCGAGAACTCGACCGACGGCCTGACCCTGCTCGATGCCTCCCACACCGTCGTGGTGACGGGCGTGGAGCACCACCAGCCCGTGCTCGCGCCGTGGGCGCCCTTCGCCGACGAGCTCCCGCGCCACGTCGCGGTGGAGCTCCGGCCCGCCCCGGTGACGATCGGCTGGGACGCCGGCCGCCCCGGCGTCGAGGTGCTGCTCGACGGGTGGCGGATCGGCGAGCTGGCCCCGACGCCGGCCGAGCGCTACCTGCCGCACGTCCACGACCTGCTGGCCCTGGGCGCCCGCCCCGCTGCCGTCGCGCTCGTCGGCCACGGGCCGCAGGGCGAGCTCGAGGTGGAGCTGCGCCTGCCCGACGTCACCGACGAGGCCACCACGGCGCTGCACGTCGTGCACCCCGACATCACGTTCGCGCCGGTCCCCCGCCCGCGCGACCCGCGCGTCCCGTACCTGATCGGCGGCGGGGTACTCGCGCTGCTGCTCGTCGTCGGCGTGACGGTCGGCGCCGGCAACCGCAGCGACGAGACCACGTGGACCCGCCCCGCCGCGGCCCCGACCACCGCCCGCACCTCCCCCGCACCGATCCCCACGGTGGCGGCCACGGACACCGGGATCATCGAGGAGATCGCCGACGACGTCGTGGCCGAGGTCGTGCAGACCCGGCCGCGGGCCGTGGTGCCGACCACCACGCCGCCGCCGGCGCCGGCTCCGGTCGTCGTGGTGCCGACCACCACGGTCGCGCCCCCGCCGACGACCGAGGAGGAGACGATCGTCCTCCTCCCTCCCACGAAGTCGACCCAGCCGACGCGTCCGGCCGCGACCGACGCGTCCGAGACACCGGACCCCTGCACCGCTACTACGCCCCCGGCTACCTGCTCGTAGGGCGATGAGTTCCGGCCCCACCGCCGGTCCATCCCCCGTGACCACCTCGCCCCTCTCCGCCCTCGCGCCGCACGTCGACTCCGGGGAGATCCCCGCCCTGGTCGCCCTCGTCGCCCGCGGGCACGAGATCCACGTCGAGATCCGGGGCCGGATCGCGCCCGGCGGCCCGCCCCTCGAGCGCGACGCGGTCTTCCGCATCAGCTCGATGACCAAGCCCGCGGTCGCCGCGGCCGCGCTGCTGCTGGTGGGCGACGGTCTGCTCGACCCCGACGGCTCGGTCGAGCCCCTGCTCCCCGAGCTCGCCGACCGCCGCGTCCTGCGCAGCCTCGACGCCGACCTCGACGACACCGTGCCCGCGCACCGCGCGATCACCGTCCGCGACCTGCTGACGTTCCGCATGGGCTTCGGCCTGATCCTCGGCCCGCCCGGCGGGCACCCCGTGCAGCGCGCCCTCGACGCGCTCGTCCTGGGCCAGGGCCGCCCCGGCGCCGAGGCCCCGCCCGAGCCCGACGAGTGGCTGCGCCGCTTCGCGACGCTCCCGCTGCTGCACCAGCCGGGCGAGCGCTGGGCGTACGGCACCTCGGCCGACGTCCTCGGTGTGCTGCTCGCCCGCGCGTCCGGCACGTCCCTGCCCGACCTGCTGCACGAGCGCGTGTTCGCCCCGCTCGGCATGCGCGACACCGGGTTCCACGTCCCGTCGTCGTCGCTGGACCGCTTCGTCACGATGCACCTGCCCGGCGGTGAGGTGTCCGACGACCCGGCCACCGGCGCGTGGAGCCGCCCGCCGACGTTCCCGCAGGGGGCGGGCGGGCTGGTGTCCACCGTCGACGACTGGTTCGCCTTCAGCGAGGCCCTGCGCACCGGCGGCCTGCTGCCGCCCGGCGCCGTCGCGGAGATGACGCGCGACCACCTCTCCCCCGGCCAGGCCGACGGGAACTTCCTGTCCGAGGGCTACGGCTGGGGCTACGGGCTGGCCGTGCGCGACGACGGCCGCTACGGGTGGGACGGCGGCCTCGGCACCTCGTGGGCCACCCATCCCGGCACCGGCGTCACCGGCATCCTGCTCACCCAGGTCGAGTGGACCCAGGGCCCGCCCGCGGTGTGGTCGGACTTCTGGGGGATCGTCGAGGGAACCTGTCGATCCGCCGGGTCGCCGTTCGTGCAGTAGACGAACCCCCACCGGACGGAGGACCCGATGCCCCAGTACCTGCTCACCATCCACCAGCCCGACGGCGACCCGCCGCCGCCCGAGGTGCTCGGCCCGATCATGAGGGACCTGGACGCGCTCAACGAGGAGATGCGGGCCGACGGCACCTGGGTGTTCGCGGCCGGCCTGCACCCGCCGGGCACGGCCACCGTCGTGCGGGCGCACGGCGACGAGACGCTGCTGACCGACGGCCCGTTCGCCGAGGGCAAGGAGCACGTCGGCGGGTTCACCGTGATCCGCGCGGCCGACCTCGACGAGGCCCTGCACTGGGGCGGGCGCCTCGCACGCGTCCTCGCGCCGTTGGCGATCGAGGTCCGGCCGATCCAGGGCGGCGCGTGACCGGCCCCTCCCCCGACGAGGTGGCCCGCGTCTTCACCGCGGAGTACGGCCGCGCGGTGTCGGTCCTGACCCGCGTCCTCGGCGACCTCGACCTCGCCGAGGACGCGGTGCAGGAGGCGTTCACCGAGGCCGCCCGCACCTGGCCCGGCGGCGGGCTCCCGCCCAGCCCCGCCGGCTGGATCATCACGACGGCGCGGCGCCGCGCGATCGACCGGCACCGCCGCGAGTCCACCCGCGACGCCCGCCACGCCGAGGCGGCGCTGCTGCACGCCCCGGCCGAGGTGCCCGAGGAGGAGCCCGTGCCCGACGACCGCCTCCGCCTCGTCTTCACCTGCTGCCACCCCTCGCTGGCCCCGGCCGCGCAGGTCGCGCTCACGCTGCGCCTGCTCGGTGGGCTCACGACGCCGGAGATCGCGCGGGCGTTCCTCGTGCCCGAGGCGACGATGGCGCAGCGGATCGTGCGCGCCAAGGGCAAGATCCGCGACGCCCGCGTCCCGTACCGGGTGCCGAGCGAGGCGGAACTGCCCGGCCGGCTGCGGCCCGTGCTCGCCGTCGTCTACCTGGTCTTCACGACCGGGCACACCGCCCCGTCCGGCGACGCCCTCGTGCGCGCCGACCTGTGCGCCGAGGCCCTGCGCCTGGGCCGGCTGCTGCACGACCTCATGCCCGACGAACCGGAGGTGGCGGGGCTGCTCGCGCTGATGCTGCTCACGGAGTCGCGCCGGGCCGCGCGCACGGCCCCGGACGGCGCGCTGGTGCGCCTTGCCGACCAGGACACCGCGCTGTGGGACACGGGCCTGGCCGACGAGGGCCGCGCGCTCGTCCGCGCCTGCCTGCGCCGCAACGCCCCGGGGCCCTACCAGGTGCAGGCCGCGATCCAGGCCGTCCACAGCGAACCGCCGACCGACTGGCACCAGGTCCTCGCGCTCTACGACCTGCTCCTCGCCCTCACCCCGACCCCGGTCGTGGCGCTCAACCGGGCCGTCGCGGTGGCCGAGGTGCACGGCCCGGCCGCCGCGCTGGAGATCGTCGACGGTCTCGACCTCGACCGCTACCACCTACTGCACGCCGTCCGCGCCGACCTGCTGCGCCGCCTGGGCCGGTCCGACGAGGCGGTCGCCGCCGTCGAGGCCGCGATCGCGCGCACCGACAACGAGGCCGAGCGCGCGTTCCTGCGGTCGCGCCGCTGACTCGCGTTCGCCGGGGCGGAACCGCACCGTTGACGCCCGCCGCTCGCCGAGCAGGGTGGAGGGCGACCCTGCGGAGGCGACGATGCCCGGCACGTCGATCACGACCACCGACCCGTCCGTGGCGCGCGAGGAGTGCGGGCGGGTCTACTTCCCGCACCGCCTCACGGTCCTGCACGACCCGCGCCGGTTCGCGATGACGCTGTCGGCCGTCTCGCTCGGGACGGTGTCGGCCGGGCTGCTCGGCTACACCGGGGAGATCCGCGTCGAGACCGACGAGCTCGAGTCCGGCTACGAGGTGAACGTCCCGCTCGACGGCGACCTGCGCACCTGGACCGGCCACGCCGACGTCTGCGCCGACCCCGGCACGGCCGCGGTCTACCGGCCCGACGGCCGCACCCGGCTGCACGGCTGGGCGGGCGGCGGGCGCCTGTTCGGGCTCAAGATCGAGCGCGCCGCGCTGGAGGAGGCGCTGGAGGAGCTGACCGACCGGCCGGTGCGGTCGGTCGTGCCGGTCGGGGCGCGGCTCGACCTCCGCCGCGGCGCGGGCCGGCAGTGGTGGGGCCTCGCGCGGGCGCTGGTCGACCTCGCCGTCGATCCCGGCGGTCCGCTCGGGCACCCGGTCGTGGCGCGTCCGCTGGCCCGCAGCGTCGTCGCCGGGTTCCTGCACGCCGCCGACCACCCCTACCGCGACCTGCTCGCCGCGCGCCCCGCCGCGCCGCGGCCCGCGACGATCCGTCAGGCCGTCGACCTGTTGGAGGAGGCGCCGGAGCAGCCGTGGACCGTCACCGACCTGGCCCGCCGCGTCGGGCTCACGACCCGCGGTCTGCAGGCCGGGTTCGCGCGGCACGTCGGCGCGGCGCCGATGGCGCACCTGCGCCGCGTCCGCCTGGAGCGCGCGCACCTCGACCTGCTCGCCGCCGACCCGGCCCGCTGCTCGGTCGCGGACGTCGCCGGCCGGTGGGGCTTCACCCACCTCGGCCGCTTCGCCGCGGTGTACCGCGAGCGCTACGGGCGCCCGCCCTCGACCGACCTGCGGGCGGTGCGCTGATCGGATCACCGGGGTGCGTCCACCGGATCGACCGTGACCGGGGCCACACCTAGCGTCGGGCGGGTGTCCACCACCGAGCCCGTCCTCGACTTCAACCCCCTCATGTCGCCGCACCGGGAGGACCCGCACCTGTTCTACCGCGCCGCCCGTGCGCAGCCGCCCCGGATGAGCCCGACGCTGGGCGCGTACATGGTGACCCGCTACGACGACCTGCGGACCGTGATCGACGACCCGCGGACCTACTCGTCCGCGCCGGCCGTGCCGAAGATCTACGCGAACGCGCCCGCGGTCGTCGAGGTGCTGCGCCGCGGGAACGTGCCCGAGACCAACGCCGTCGTCAACGAGGACGAGCCGGCGCACACCCCCGTCCGCCGCGTCTTCGACGCCGGGTTCACCGGCGCGCGCGTGCGGGCGATGCTGCCCACGATGCACGCCACCGCCGACGCGCTCATCGACGCGTTCCCGGACGGCGGCGCCGACCTCGTCGGCGACTACGCGGTCCCGTTCGTGCAGACGGTGATCAGCGCGATCATCGGGTTCCCGCCGGAGGACACCGCACAGATCCAGGTGTGGACCGACGACCAGACGACGCTGTGGAACCCGCTCGCGCCCGTCGAGGCCCACCTCGCCGCGGCCGAGCGGATGGGCGAGTACACCCGCTACCTGCAGGCCCTGATCGACGAGCGCCGCGCAGCGCCGCGCGAGGACCTGCTCTCCGACCTCGTCCACGGCGCGAACGGCTACCCCGGCCTGCCCGACGAGTACACGCACTGCATCGTGCGGGGCGCAGCCCGGGTCGCCGGCTTCGACACCACCCGCGACGCCATCACCTCGACGATGTACGCCGTGCTCGCCGACCCCACGATCCGGGAGCGCGTGCTGGCAGACCCCGTGAAGGCGATCCCGCGCGCCACCGAGGAGGTGCTGCGCCGCGACGCCCCGCACCGCGGGCTGTTCCGGCTGACGACCCGGGACACGACGCTCGGCGGCACCGACCTCCCCGCCGGCACGCCGCTGCTTCTGCTGTTCGGCTCCGGCAACCGCGACGAGTCGGTGTTCCCCGACCCGGACGCCGTCGACCTCGACCGCCCCAACGTCCGGGAGCACCTCGCCTTCGGCCGCGGCCTGCACGTGTGCCCCGGGGCGCCGATGGCCCGCGCCGAGATCCGGGTGGCCTTGGAGCACCTCGTGTCCCGCCTGCCCGGGATGCGCCTGGCCGACGGCTGCGAGCCCGTCTACATCGCCAGCTACTTCTTCCGGGGCCTGGAGTCGCTCGACGTCACCTGGTGATCCAGGATCGGCCCGTGCCCCGCCGCCTCGTCGCCCAGCAGTGGATCTCCCTCGACGGCTTCGCCTCGGGGCCGGACGGCGAGGGGGCGATCTTCGAGGCGGTCGACGACTTCTCGCACAGCGAGGCCCACAACGCCGCGCTCCTCCCGACCGTCGACGTCGTGCTGCTCGGGCGCCGCACCTACGAGTCGTTCGTGGGCTTCTGGCCCGACGCCGACGCCGACGCCGAGCCGATGGCCGAGCACGTCAACGCCGCCCGCAAGGTGGTGTGCTCGTCCACGATCGACGCCGCGCCGTGGGGCCGGTTCGCCCCGGCCGAGGTCGTGCGCGACGCGGCGGCGCACGTCCGCGACCTCAAGGCGGGCGACGGCGGCGACGTGCTGCTCTGGGGGTCGCTGGCGCTCATGCGGTCGCTGCTGCGCCAGCGGCTCGTCGACGAGCTGGACCTCCTCGTCGCCCCGGTCCTGCTCGGCGCGGGCACGCCCCTCGTCGCGCCCGACGGCCCGTACGCCCTCACCCAGCTCGGCGGGAACGTGTGGCCGTCGTCGACGCACGTGCGCTGCGCGGTCCGCTACGCGTAGGCGTCACCCGGAGGCCTTGCTCCCGCAACGGCCCGCGAGGAGGCTGTGCCGGTGACCGGTGCTCTGGAGCCCGTGGACGTGACCGTCGTCGACACCCTGAACGAGCCGTGGCAGGACTTCCCGGTGCCCGCGATCGGCGCGAACCTGGAGCACGTGCCGCTGTTCGACGACCCGCAGACGGGCGCGATGGCGGTGAAGATGGTCTACCGCGCCGGGTTCATGAACACCTGGCACACGCACCCGTGCGGACACGGCATCTACGTGCTGGAAGGCGTGCTGCGCACCCACCAGGGCGACTACGGCGTCGGCAGCTTCGTCTGGTTCCCCGAGGGCGGGACGATGGAGCACGGCGCCACCGACGAGACCGACTGCACGTTCCTGTTCATCACCAACAAGGCCTTCGACATCCACCACGTCGACTCCGGCCACGGCTGAGCCGCCTCCGCATGGAACAGCGCCTCACCCTGGTGACGCTCGGCGTCGCCGACCTGGCCCGCGCCCACACGTTCTACGAGGCGCTCGGGTGGCGGGGTCAGGAGGTGCAGGAGACGGTCTTCTTCCAGGCGGGCGGGCTCGCGCTCGTGCTGTGGGACCGTGCCCTGCTCGCCGCCGACTGCGGGGTGCCCGACGTCCGGGCCGGCGGGTTCGGCGGCATCGCGCTGGCCCACAACGTGCGGTCGGACGCCGAGGTCGACGACCTGCTCGACATCGCCGAACGCGCCGGCGGGGTCGTGACCCGGGCCGCCGGGCCCACGGTGCTCGGCTTCTACGCCGGAGTGTTCGCCGACCCGGACGGCCACGTCTGGGAGATCGCGCACAACCCGGGCCTCACCCTCGCCGAGGACGGGACGCTGACGCTGCCCGACTTCCGGGTCGACGGTCCCTGACGCCAGGATCGGGGCGTGTCCACCGCCCCTGACGGTCCCGCTGCCGCCAACGGCTACGACGACTTCGCCGAGGCGTACGCGGCCGAGTCGAACCTCGTCAACGCCCACCGCCGGGTTCCGGGTGGCGGTGATCAGCGAACCCGCCCCGGACCCGGCCGCCCGCGCCCTGTTCCCCGGCGAGCTCGCGGACACACCCTCGGGGCGTCCCTGTGCTTCCTGTTCTTCGTGCTGGACGCGGTGTAGCCCCGGTCAGGTGCCCCCGGTGGGATTCGAACCCACACTGCAACCCTTTTAAGGGGCCTGCCTCTGCCGGTTGGGCTACGGGGACGCCGCGCCATCCTCCCACCCGCGCGCCCGGGCGGCGGGGACGCGGTGGTCGTGGGGGTGGCTGCGGTAGCGGTGGCCGGTGGGGGTGGTCCACTCGACCGTGCGGTCCGGGTGCAGCACTACCTGCCACCCCGGCCGCTCCTTGAGGTCGTGGTGGCGCACGCACAGCGCGCACAGGTTGGCCTCGGACGTGGGGCCACCGTGCTGCCACTCGACGACGTGGTCGAGCTCGCAGGCGCGGGCCGCGCGGGGGCAGCGCGGGTTGCGGCAGGTCGTGTCGCGGGCGCGGACCAGGTCGGCCAGGGCCGCAGGCGGCCGGTAGGAGGTGCGGCCGACGTCGAGGACCACCCCGGACTCCGGGTCGGTGACCAGTCGCTTCCACGCGGCCCGGGCGTCGAGCGCGATCTCCCGGGCGAGGTGCGCGGGGATCGGGCCGTGGCCGTCGAGCTCGCCCGGTTCGTCGTCCTCGCCGGCGAGGGTGCTGAGAGCGACCGTCACCTGGACCAGCGGCCGGTCGGCACCGACCGGGCGCACCGCCGGTGCATCGACCTGCCCGGCCCGGTGCGCGACGAGGCGGCCGGTGAGCAGGGCGACGAGGACGTCGGCGCGGCGGGCGTCGATGCCGCGGGGGTCGCCGTCCGGGTCGCCGTCGGTGTCCATGCCCCGGGCCAGCCGTGTGATCCACTCGTGCGAGGCGGCGGCGTCGGGGGCGGTGATCCGCGCCCAGAGCGTGGCCATGCCGTCCTCGCCGGGGTACACGTCGACGCGGCGCGCGGCCCGGGCGCGGCGGTGCCGGCCCTCGGCACCCCCGGGATCGAGAGCGACGACCGCCCGCCGCAGCGCGCGGTCGAGCTGACCCCAGGTCTGCTCCGGGGCGCGCGGCAGCACGCGGTGCTGCACGGCAGCAGCGGTGGCCTCGTCGAGCGCGGCGGTGCGGTCGGCGACCAGCCGGGCGCGGGACGCGTCGAGCGAGCCCGCCTCCAGGAGGTCCCGCGTGGCGCGCAGTGGCCCGGCGAGCCGCACGGCCCGCGCCACCCGCAGCGCGGCCGACCCGGGTGAGACCGTGAGGGCCAGGGCGATCTCGTCGCCCGCCCACGGACGCGCCCGACCCGGTGCCGGCGGACCGTCGTCGGGACGACCGGCGAACTCCGCGAGCAGTGCGTGCTGCCGGGCGGCGGCCCAGGCCGCGACCCGCTCGAAGCCGACGATCCCGTCGACGAGCTCGGCGTCGGTCAACGCCTCCGGCAGTTCCGTCGCGCGGTCGAGATCAAGCGCAGCGATACCCGAGGGCGCAGCGTCGGCGGACACCGCACGGCGAATCAGGGTATCGAACATGTGTTCGACCATACCGCACTGAACAGCGACGATGTGGGAATCAATTGCTCCTGCGAACGCCCAGGACGACCCGAACCCGCGGCACACCGGTTCCGCGGCTCGCGCGTCGACTACGACCGGTGTGCGAGCGACGCAACCGGTGCGCCACTCCGACCCGGGGTCGCAGCGCAGCCGACCGCCGTCGGGCACCGGAGGAGGCCGGGCCCGCCCCGGTGCGCGAGGGACGCGTCAGGCCCGGTCGAGCAGGCTCAGGCCCGCCCACCCGCCGGCACCCGGTCCGGCGCGGTCTCCCCGATCGGCGGCTGGGTGGCCTGGCCGGCCGGACGCACACCACCGGCGATCCGGTGGAAGTCGGCGCGCGGGTCGTTGATCTGGCCCAGCGACACGACCTCGCGGCCCAGGAACAGCGCACCGGTCCAGTCGAAGACGATGCGGATCCGGCGGTTCCAGGTGGGCATCCGGCTCACGTGGTACGTGCGGTGCATGAACCAGGCGACGATGCCACGCAGCTTGATGCCGTAGATCTCCGCGACGCCCTTGTAGAGGCCGAGGCTGGCGACCGAGCCCGCGTAGTTGTGCTTGTACTCCTTGAGCTTGCGCCGGCGGATGTGGGCGACGATGTTGTCGGCCAACGTCTTGGCCTGGCGCACGGCGTGCTGGGCCGAGGGGCTGGTCTTGGCGTTCGGGTCGTCCTTCGAGAGGTCGGGCACCGACGCGCAGTCGCCCGCGCAGAAGACGCCGGGCATGCCCTCGACCTGGAGCTCGGTGGTGCAGACGACGCGGCCGCGCTCGTCGCGGGGCAGGTCGGTGTTCTCCAGCATCGGGTTGGGCTTGACGCCCGCGGTCCAGATGATGGTGTCGGCGTCGAACGACTGCCCGTCGTCGAGGACGACGTGACCGCCCTCGAGGGTCTTCACGCGGGTGTCGAGGTTGACCTCGATGTCGGCGTCGAGCAGGCGCTCGACGGTGTAGCGGCCCATCTTCGGGCCGACCTCGGGCATGATCCGGTTGGCGGCCTCGACGAGCACCCAGCGGATGTCCTCGCGGTGGATGTTCTCGTAGTAGCGGCTGGCGTAGCGGGCCATGTCGGCGAGCTCGGCCAGCGCCTCGATGCCGGCGTAGCCGCCGCCGACGACGAGGAACGTGAGGAGGCGGCGGCGCAGCGCCGGGTCGATCGTGGTGGCGGCGGCGTCGAGCCGCGACAGCACGTGGTTGCGCAGGTAGATGGCCTCGCCCACGGTCTTGAACGCGATGCCGCACTCGGCCAGCCCGGGGATCGGGAGCGTGCGCGCGACCGACCCGGGAGCGACGACGAGCACGTCGTAGCCCACGGTCGTGACGTGCCCGGCCGACAGCTCCGCGGTGACCTCGCGCTGCGAGTGGTCGATCTTCGTGACCCGGCCCGTCAGGTGGTGGCACTTCTTGAGCACCTTGCGCAGCGGCACGACCACGTGACGCGGCTCGATGGAGCCGGCGGCCGCCTCGGGGAGGAACGGCTGGTAGGTCATGTGCGGCTGCGGGTCGATCACGGTGATCTCGGCCTCGGACCGTCGCAGCTTCTTCTGCAGGCGCAGCGCCGTGTACATGCCGACGTACCCGCCACCGACCACGACGATCCTCGTGTTGCGTGCCATGACCCCCATGTTCCCACCCTCACGGGGGTTTCACTCCTCGCCGCAGGGTGATACCTGTGACGATTCAGTGAATCGGGGTGGCACCGGCCGCGGCGGCCGCCGTCCGCAGGACGTCCTCGAGCATCGCGGGCGTGAGGCGGCCGGTGAACGTGTTCTGCTGGCTGACGTGGTAGCTGCCGAACACCTGCAGCGGCCACGGCCCGGCCAGCTCGACGTGCGCGCCGTGGCCGAACACCGGTCGCGGCCGCGGGATGGTCCAGCCCGCCGCGCCCAGCACCGGCAGCAGCGCCTGCCAGCCGAACCCGCCCAGCACCACCACCGCGCGCGGGCGCAGCAGGGCGAGCTCGGCGCGCAGCCAGCCGCTGCAGGTGTCGCGCTCGGCGGGGGTGGGCTTGTTGTCCGGCGGCGCGCAGTGCACCGGCGCGGTGATGCGGACGCCGTACAGGGTCAGCCCGTCGTCGCGGTGCACGGCGGTGGGCTGGTTGGCCAGGCCGACGGCGTGCAGCGCGGCGAACAGGACGTCGCCCGAGCGGTCGCCGGTGAACATGCGTCCCGTGCGGTTGCCGCCGTGCGCGGCCGGCGCCAGCCCGACGACGAGCAGCGACGCGTCCTCCGGCCCGATGCCGGGCACCGGGCGGCCCCAGTACTCCTCGTCGCGGTAGGCCGCGCGCTTCTCCCGGGCCACCCGCTCGCGCCACTCCACCAGGCGCGGGCAGGCCCGGCAGTCGACCAGCGCCGCGTCCAGCTCGGCGACGCTCCGGTACCCGGCAGCATCCACGTCAGAGGATCGAGCGAGCGATGCCGTCGAGGATGTCGTGCTCGCTGACGACGAGCTCGGTGACGCCGGCGCGCTCGCGCAGCTCCGCGGCGAGGGTCTCGACGATGAGCGCGCCGCCGCCGATGACGTCGATCCGGCCGGGGTGGATGGCGCCGTAGCTGCCGCGCTGCTCGCGGGACGCGCCCAGCAGCTCCGACGCGACGCGGTGCAGGTCGTCGCCGCTCAGGCGCGAGAGGTGCACGGCCGCGGAGTCGTACTCGTCGAGCCCGAGCGCCACGGCCGACAGCGTCGTGATCGTGCCCGCGACGCCGACCCAGGTGCGCACCCCGGTGACGTCGACGGCGGCGAACGCGTCGTCGAGGATCCCGGCGGCCACCCGGCGGGCCTCCGCGACCTCGTCGGGGGTGGGCGGGTCGCCGTGCAGGCAGCGCTCGGTGATCCGGACGGAGCCGACGTCGACCGACCGCGCGGCCGTGACCGTCGCCTTCCCGCCGGTCAGCTCGCCGACGACGAGCTCGGTGGAGCCGCCGCCCACGTCGACGACGACGAACGGGCCGTCCTCGGCGTCGAGGTCGCCGACGGCGCCGACGAAGGACAGCGCGGCCTCCTCGTCGCCTGAGACGATCTCGGCGTCGACGCCCAGGGTGTCGCGGACCATGCCGAAGAAGTCGTCGCGGTTGGCCGCGTCGCGGGTGGCGGACGTGGCGACCATCCGGACCCGCTCGGTGCCCTTGCGCCGCAGCACCGCGGTGTAGTCGGCGAGCGCGACGCGCGTGCGCTCCAGCGCCTCGGGGGCGAGGACCCCGCTGGCGTCGACGCCCTGGCCGAGCCGGACGATCCGCATCTCGCGGTGCACGTCGCGCAGCGAGCCGTCCGGGCTCGCGTCGGCGACGAGCAGGCGGATCGAGTTCGTCCCGCAGTCGATGGCGGCCACTCGCGACATTGCCCAGGCTCCTTCGTCGGTGCCGGTCCCTCGGGGCGGATCCGGCGCGATCACCGTACGGGACGACCCCCGCCCGACTACCCTCTCGTCATGGCCACGCGCGGTGAGCAGGAGGTCCGGGCACCCCGCATCCCGGCCCAGCAGGGGACGGTCCCGGAGCGGGCCGGTGGCACGCACGCCGTGGAGAACCAGCCCCCTCCCCTCGCCGGGTTCGACGCGCTGGCGTGCGACCCCGCGCTCACCGACGCCGTGGCCCGCGAGGGCGCGGGCGACGCGCTCGCGCACCTGGGCACGCTCGGCGCGCTGGCGTCGTCGGAGGAGGCGCGCGAGCACGCCCGCCTCGCCGACACCCACCCGCCGGTGCTGCGCACGCACGACCGCTACGGCCACCGGATCGACGAGGTCGAGTACCACCCGTCGTGGCACTGGCTGATGGGCCGCTCCGTCGGCTGGGGGCTGCACGGGCGGCCGTGGCTGGCCGAGCCGGGCAGCGGCGCGCACGTGGCACGGGCGGCGGGCTTCTACCTGATGAGCCAGCTCGAGGCGGGGCACTGCTGCCCGATCTCGATGAGCTACGCCGCCGTGCCGGCCCTGCGCGCCGATCCCGACCTGTCCGCCGCCTACGTCCCGGGCCTGCAGAGCCAGGTCTACGAGTTCGGCCTCACGGAGCCCTCGCGCAAGGCGGGGCTGCTCGCCGGCATGTCGATGACCGAGAAGCAGGGCGGCTCCGACGTCCGCGCCGGCTCCACCACGGCCGCGCCCGTCGCCGACGGCACCTACCGCCTCACCGGGCACAAGTGGTTCACCTCGGCGCCGATGAACGACCTGTTCCTCACCCTCGCCCAGGCCCCCGGCGGGCTCACCTGCTTCGTGCTCCCCCGCGTCCTGCCCGACGGCACCCGCAACGCGATCCACCTGCAGCGCCTCAAGGACAAGCTCGGCAACCGCTCCAACGCCTCCGCCGAGCTCGAGTACACCGGCGCCACCGGCTGGCGGCTCGGCGAGGAGGGCCGCGGCGTCACCACGATCATCGAGATGGTGTCGATGACGCGCCTGGACTGCGTGCTCGGCTCCGCCGCGGTCGTCCGCGCGGCGCTGTCGGAGGCCGCGCACCACGTGGCGCACCGGCGGGCGTTCGGGTCGGTCGTCGGGGAGACGCCGCTGATGCGGACGGTGATCGCCGACCTGGCACTGGAGTCGGAGGCGGCCACCGCGCTGGGCATCCGGCTGGCCGGCGCCGTCGACCGCGGCGAGCACGCGTTCCTGCGCCTCGCGCTGCCCGCGTCGAAGTACCTGGTGTGCAAGCGGGCGCCCGCGGCCGTCGCGGAGGCGCTGGAGTGCCTGGGCGGTAACGGCTACGTCGAGGAGTCGGGGATGCCGCGGCTCTACCGCGAGGCCCCGCTCAACTCGATCTGGGAGGGTTCGGGCAACGTCACCGCGCTCGACGTCCTGCGCGCGGTCACCCGTGAGCCCGACGCGGTGGAGGCCGTCCTGGCCGAGATCGACCTCGCGGGCGGCTCCGACGAGTGGTTCGACCGCGGCGTGCACGAGCTGCGGATGGAGCTGCGCAGCCGCGAGGAGCGCCGGGCGCGGCGGCTCGCCGAGATGCTCGCGCTCTGCCTGCAGGGCAGCCTGCTGCTGCGGTTCGCGCCCGTGGAGGTGTCGAGCGCGTTCGTGTCGAGCCGGTTCCTGCCCGACGGGCCGTGGCGCACGTCGGGCACGCTGCCCGCGGAGTCGCACATCGAGGCGCTGACGGAGCGGGTCACGCCGCAGCGGTAGACGTCGGCGCGGGGCGGCTCAGGGCGTGGCGCAGGGCCCGGCCGTCCACCACTCGCCCAGCTCGGCCAGGGCCTCGTCGCCGAACGGGTTGACGCCCGGCCCGGCAGCGAGCGCGTGGGCGACGTGCACGTGCAGGCACTTGACGCGGTCGGGCATCCCGCCCGCGCTGACCGCCGTGCCCAGCGACCCGATCGCGTCGCGCTCGGCGAGGTAGGCCTCGTGGGCGCGGCGGTAGGCGTCGGCGAGGTCGGGGTCCTCGGCGAGGCGGTCCTGCATCTCGCGCATCCGCCCGTCGGCCTCCAGGCTGCCGATCCGGGAGTTCAGCCGCGAGCACGTGAGGTAGTAGAGCGTGGGGAACGGCGTGCCGTCCTCCAGCCGGGGCGCGGTCTGCACCACCGACGGCAGCGAGCACGGGCAGCGGTGGGCCACCTCCCGGACGGCGCGGGGGGCGCGGCCGAGCTGGGCGGCGACAGCGGCGGAGTCGGCCTCGGAGATGCCGGTCACGCCGGTCCCTCCGACACGTCGCGCCACAGGCGCCGGTACCACGGCTCGTCGCGGAACGGGTCGGGCGCGACCTCGGTGGACGGGTCGACCGGCAGCTGCACGACGTAGGGCGTCTCCCCCGGCGCGACGTAGCCCAGCCGCGAGCGCGCCTCGGCCGCCGTGACGGCCGGGTCGGACAGCCGCGTGCTCTCCCGCGTCAGCTCGTCGACCTCGGCGGCGAGCGCCTCCTGCTGCTCGGTGACGGCGGCCAGCTCCTGCTGCTGGGCGACGTAGTTGCGCAGCGGGACCGCGACGGTGAGCGCCAGCGCGCAGACGACGATGGCGAGCACCGCGGCGCGGCGGGTCGAGGAGACGCCGAGCATCCCGGTGGTGGCCGCGACGACGGTGCCCGCGCGCGAGCGGACCTTCGTCAGCTGCGGCTCGCGGGTGCGCCGGCGGGCCGCACCGGTGCCCGCCGGGCGCGCGGCCCGGCGGGCGCGCGTGCGCTCCTCGACCACGTGGGTCAGCCGGCGGTGGGGGTGAAGCGCGGGAAGGCGAGGTCGCCCGCGTAGCGCGCGGCGTCGCCCAGGAACTCCTCGATGCGCAGGAGCTGGTTGTACTTCGCGACCCGCTCGGACCGGGCCGGGGCGCCGGTCTTGATCTGGCCGCAGCCGGTGGCGACGGCGAGGTCGGCGATCGTGGTGTCCTCGGTCTCGCCCGAGCGGTGGCTCATCATGCAGCGGTAGCCGGACATGTGGGCCAGCGCGACGGCGTCGAGGGTCTCCGACAGCGTGCCGATCTGGTTGACCTTCACCAGCAGCGCGTTGGCGGCGCCGCGGGCGATGCCCTCCTCGAGCCGCTCGGGGTTGGTGACGAACAGGTCGTCGCCCACGATCTGGACCTTGTCGCCGATCGCGCTCGTCAGCTGCACCCAGCCCTCCCAGTCGTCCTCGTCGAGGGGGTCCTCGATGGAGACGAGCGGGTAGGCGCCGATCAGCTCGGCGTAGGCGTCCGACATCTGCGCCGAGGTGAGCGTGCGGCCCTCGTAGGAGTAGACGCCGTCGCTGTGGAACTCGGTGGCGGCCACGTCGAGCGCGAGCACGATGTCGCGCCCCAGCGTGTAGCCGGTCTTCTCGACGGCCTCGGCGATCAGGTCGAGCGCGGCGCGCGTGCCGGGCAGGTCGGGGGCGAAGCCGCCCTCGTCGCCCAGGCCGGTGGCCAGGCCCTTCGACTTGAGCACCGACTTGAGCGAGGCGTAGACCTCCGCACCCCAGCGCAGGGCCTCGCGGAAGGACTCGGCGCCGACCGGCGCGATCATGAACTCCTGCACGTCGACCGAGCTGTCGGCGTGGGCGCCGCCGTTGATGATGTTCATCATCGGCACGGGCAGCACGTGCGCGCCGGCCCCGCCGAGGTAGCGGTAGAGGTCGAGCCCGGAGGACTCGGCGGCCGCCTTGGCGACCGCGAGCGAGACGCCGAGGATCGCGTTGGCGCCCAGCTTGGACTTGTCGGGTGTGCCGTCGAGGTCGAGCAGGACCTGGTCGATGAGCCGCTGGTCGACGGCCTCCATGTCCTTGAGCTCGGGCGCGATGACGTCGAGGACGTTGCGCACCGCCTTCTCGACGCCCTTGCCGCCGAAGCGCAGCGGGTCGCCGTCGCGCAGCTCGACCGCCTCGTGCTCACCCGTGGACGCACCCGACGGGACCGCGGCGCGGCCCAGCGTTCCGTCCTCCAGGGACACCTCGACCTCGACCGTGGGGTTGCCCCGCGAGTCGAGGATCTCGCGTGCGCCGACCTGCTCGATGACCGCCACCAGTGCTCCGCTCCATGCCGTGATCTCCGGTTCCGCGGCCAGGGTAGTCGGCGGGGGCCCACGACCCGCGCAGGTGTCGACGGGCGGGTCCGCACGCCCTAACGTGGGAGCGACCATGACGGGTCCCGACCTCTTCGCCTCGTTCCGGCGCGCCGAGATGCTCGTGGCGCGCAGCCGTCCCCTGGACGCCCTCCAGGCGCTCGCGCCCGTCCTGGACTCCCAACCCGACGACGCCTCGGTGCAGCTCCTCGCCGGGCGCGCGTACCTCAACTCCGCGCAGCTCCAGCGGGCCGAGGCGGCGTTCGTGCGGGTCCTGGACCTCGACCCGGCCGACCACTACGCGCGCTTCGCCCTGGGCAAGGCGCTGCAGCGCCAGGGCCGGCTCCCCGAGGCCCACGCGCAGCTCAAGATGGCCGCGGCCATGGACCCGCGGCCGGAGTACCAGGAGGCGCTCGGCGAGGTCCGGGCCCGGCTGGCGCTCGAGGACGACTAGAGCCGACTCCCGGACGAACCGGACGAAGGCCCCGAATGCCCGCTGACCTGCGGGGATGTGACCGGGGCGGCCTTCCGCTGGCCGCGTCGGCAAGTTAGCCTCCCCGTGCCTCTGCTGAGGCTCACCTCGGGAGGACGACGATGCTGGGCAACCTGTTGATCGGCCTGCGCGAGGGGCTCGAGGCGGCCCTGGTGGTGAGCATCCTCATCGCCTTCCTCGTGCGCACCGACCGGCGCTCGGCGCTACCCAAGGTCTGGCTCGGCGTCGGCATCGCCGTGGTGATCAGCGTGGGTGTGGCCCTGGTGCTGACGCTCACCCAGCAGGCCCTCACGTTCGAGGCGCAGGAGACGTTCGGCGGCGTGCTGTCGATCATCGCCGTCGGCTTCGTCACCTGGATGATCTTCTGGATGCGCCGGACCGCGCGGTCCATCTCCGCCGAGCTGCGCGGGCGGATGGAGGACGCGCTGGCCATGGGATCGGGCGCCGTCGTCCTGATGGCCGCGCTGGCCGTCGGCCGCGAGGGCCTGGAGACCGCGGTCTTCTTCTTCGCCGCCGCCCAGGCCGCCGGCGAGACGACCGAGCCGCTGATCGGCTTCCTGTCCGGCGTCGCCGTCGCGATCGTCATCGCGTACCTGATCTACCGGGGCGCGGTCACCCTCGACCTCGGGAAGTTCTTCTCGGTCACCGGCGGCCTGCTGATCTTCGTGGCCGCCGGGATCCTCGCCTACGGCGTCCACGACCTGCAGGAGGCCGGCATCCTGCCCGGCCTGAACACGCTGGCGTTCGACGTCAGCACCGCCGTGCCGCCGGACTCCTGGTACGGCGTGCTGCTCAAGGGGATCTTCAACTTCTCCCCCGCCACCACCGTGCTCGAGGCCGCCGTCTGGGTCGCCTACGTCGCCGTGGTGCTCCCGCTCTTCCTGCGCCCCCACCGCGTCCGCACCACCACCCCCGCGTGATCCACCACTCCCGCTCGTTCTGCACGAGGAGAACCATGTCCCGCCGCACCCCCGCCGCCGTCGGCCTCGCCGTCCTCGGCCTCGCCATGGCCGGCTGCACCAGCACCGCCCCCGTCGACGCGGGCGCGGGCGGGCCGATCACCGTCGCCGCCGCCGACGACGCCTGCGACGTCAGCGCCGCCGAGGCCCCCGCCGGCACGATCTCGTTCGACATCACCAACGGCGGCTCCAAGGTCACCGAGTTCTACCTCTACGCCACCGGCGGCCGGATCATGGGCGAGGTCGAGAACATCGGCCCCGGCCTCTCGCGCCGGCTCATCGTCGAGGTGCCCGAGGGCGGCGAGTACGAGACGGCGTGCAAGCCCGGCATGGTCGGCGACGGCATCCGCAGCGCGTTCACCGTCACCGGTTCCGCGCAGCGCTCCGTCGACACCGACACCCGCCTGGCCGAGGCCACCGCCGGCTACCAGCGCTACGTGAACTCGCAGGTCGAGGCCCTGGTGCCGAAGACGCAGGAGTTCGTCGACGCGGTCGTCGCGGGTGACGTCGAGGGCGCGAAGGCGCTGTTCCCGATCGCCCGCACGTACTGGGAGCGGATCGAGCCGGTGGCCGAGTCCTTCGGCGACCTCGACCCGCGCATCGACGGCCGCGACGACGGCGAGCCCGGCGTCGAGTTCACCGGGTTCCACCGCCTGGAGCGCGACCTGTGGCAGGACGGCCTGCAGCCCGACTCCACCGCGATCGCCGACATGCTGATGGACGACATCACCGAGCTCGCCAACCGCGTCCCTAGCGTCGAGCTCACCCCGCTCAACCTGGCCAACGGCGCCAAGGAGCTGCTCGACGAGGTCGCCACCGGCAAGATCACCGGCGAGGAGGACCGCTACTCGCACACCGACCTGTGGGACTTCCGCGCCAACGTCGACGGCTCGCAGGGCGCCATCGCGGCCCTGCGCCCGGTGATCGACGAGCGCGACCCGGCACTGGGCCCGCTGCTCGACGAGCGCTTCGCCGCCGTCGACGCGCTGCTGGAGAACTACCGCGACGGCGACGGGTTCGTCCTCTACACCGCGCTCACCCCGGACGACGTCAAGGCCATGACCGAGGCCGTCGACGCGCTGGGCGAGCCGGTGAGCCAGGTCGCGGGCGTCGTCTCGTCGTGAGGGAATGATCGGCATGAGTGCCTTCTCGCGGCGACGGCTGCTCGGGTGGACCGGTGCGGGCGCCGCGGCCGCCGGGATCGGGGCGGTGGCGGGCTGCGCCGCCGCCCCGGCGGCGCCGGGCCCGGCCCAGCTCGTCGTCCCGTTCCGCGGTGAGCACCAGGCCGGGATCGTCACGCCCGCGCAGGACCGCCTGCACTTCGTCGCCCTCGACGTCATCACCGACGACCGCGAGGAGCTGCGCGCGCTGCTGCAGCGCTGGACGGCGGCCGCCGAACGCATGACGGCCGGTGCGGAGACCACCCCGGGCGGCGCCACCGGCGGCAACCCGAACTCCCCTCCCGACGACACGGGCGAGGCGCTCGGACTGCCCGCCGCGTCGCTCACCCTGACCTTCGGGGTGGGGGCGTCGCTGTTCGCGAAGGTCGGGCTCGACCCGTCGCTGGTCCCACCCGGGCTGGCCGAGATGCCGCGCTTCGCCGGCGACCAGCTCGACCCCGCGCTCTCCGGCGGCGACCTGTGCATCCAGGCCTGCTCCGACGACCCGCAGGTCGCGGTGCACGCCGTGCGCAACCTCGTGCGGATGGGCTTCGGCACCACTGCGGTGCGCTGGTCGCAGCTGGGGTTCGGGCGCACGTCGTCGACGTCGACGGCGCAGGAGACCCACCGCAACCTGTTCGGGTTCAAGGACGGCACCAACAACCTCAAGGCCGAGGACCCCGACGGCCTGCGCGACCAGGTGTGGGTGTCCCCCGACGCCGGCCCCGCGTGGCTGGCGGGCGGCAGCTACCTCGTGGCGCGCCGGATCCGGATGCACATCGAGATCTGGGACCGGACCTCGCTCGTCGAGCAGGAGGTCATCATCGGGCGGACGAAGGACGAGGGCGCGGCCTTCGGCGCGGCCGCCGAGTTCGACCCCGCCGACTTCGCCGCCACCGACGAGACCGGCGCGCCCCGGATCGCCGTCGACGCCCACATCCGGCTGGCGTCGGCGGAGGCGCTGGGCGGGGTGAAGATCCTGCGTCGCGGCTACAACTTCGTCGACGGCAGCGACGGGCAGGGCCACCTCGACGCCGGGCTGTTCTTCATCGCGTTCATGAACGACCCGCAGGCGCAGTTCGTGCCGATGCAGCGCGCGCTGTCCACGAAGGACGTGCTCATGGAGTACATCGAGCACACCGGGTCCGCGGTGTTCGCCTGCCCGGCCGGGCTGGGCGAGGGCGGGTACTGGGGTCAGTCGCTGTTCGAGGCCTGAGCGGCGCCGGCGTAGCGGTCGGCGGCGGCCCACACCAGCCGCGCGTACTCCCCGGAGCGGTTGTAGGCCAGCACCCCGTCCCACCAGCCCGTGCCGTCGGCGGTGTCGCGGCCCTCGGCGCAGAGGTACGCGGCGGCCCCGCGGGCGGCGTCGTCGATCTGGTGGGGGTCGCGGACGCCGTCGCCGTCGCCGTCGGCGCCGTAGACCTCCCAGGTCGTGGGCAGGAACTGCAGCGGGCCGACGGCGCGGTCGTAGGTCGTGTCGCCGTCGAGCGCGCCGCCGTCGGTGTCGAGGATCTCCCGCACGCCCGACGAGCCGTCCAGCGGCACGCCGACGATCCGCGGCTCGGGGCGCCCGTCGTCGCCGAGCTGCGACCGGCCCAGGCCGCCGTGGTCGGACTCGACGCGCGCGATCCCGGCCAGCGTCGTCCAGGACAGCCGGCAGCCCGGCGTCTCGGCGCGCTGCGCCAGCTCGGCGCCGCCGTAGGCCCGCAGCGCGCGGGCCGGCACGCCGGTGCCCGGTGCGGCGGCCTCGGCCCAGGTGTCCAGGTCGACGCCCTCGGGCAGCGGGTCGCCCTGGGCGACCGGGGTGTCGCGGTCGACGTCGGCCGCGGTCAGGCCGTCACCGCCGGTCGGGCGCTGCCCGTCGAGGCCGCGCACGACGGCCACCAGGAACGCCAGCACCACCCCGAACGCGACGAGCGCGGCGAGCGGGCCGGCGAGGGATCGGCGACGGGTCACTGCGCCGAACGTACCGGGAAGCGTGCTGAGAGGGATCTCAGCGGGGCCAGAACCGGAGCCAGTCCTGCTCGCCCAGGGCGTGCGGGTCGAGCCCGGCCGCCCGGGCGGCGTCCTCGGCGGCGCGGACGTCGGCCTCGAAGCGGCGGGAGGTGGTGCGCAGCTCGGCCTCGGGGTCGACCCCGGCGAGCTTCGCGCGGGCGGCCAGCGCGAACAGCTGCTCCCCCACCCCCGACCCGGACGGCAGCAGCTCGACGGGCAGCCCGGCGCGCGCGGTGCGGCTGGCCAGCTTCGCGGCGAGCGCCACGGCCGGCTGCGCGGTGGCGACGCCGTCGACGCTCGAGTCCCGCTGCTTCTCCGCGCGCTTGAGCTCCTCCCAGCGGTGCTCCTGCCGCTCCGCGGTGTCGACCACCTCCGTGCCGGCGAACACGTGCGGGTGCCGCCCGACGAGCTTCGCGACCAGGTCGGCCGCGACGTCGTCGATCGTGAACGGGTCGGGGCCCTCGGCGGCGATGCGGGCGTGGAAGAGCACCTGGAGCAGGACGTCGCCCAGCTCCTCGCGCAGCGCGGCGCGGTCGCCGTCCTCGATCGCCTGGTAGAGCTCGTAACACTCCTCCACCAGGTACTGCAGCAGCGAGGCGTGCGTCTGCTCGGCGTCCCAGGGGCAGCCCCCCGGCGAGCGCAGCCGGTCCATGACCGCCACGGCCTCGATGAGCGGCTCCCCGCTCACGGCGCGGCGGGGGCGCGGACGATCGTGCCGGCCGTCTGGTCGGCGTCGACCACGGCGAGCTGGATCGGGTCCCACACCCCGAAGCGGGGGTTGACCTGCACGCCCAGCTCCTCCGACGCCGGCTGCAGCAGCCGGTAGCCGATGAGCTGCAGGTCGGACTGGCTGAACCGGTCGAGCGCCGACGGGCCCTCGGGGGCGAGGTCTGTGGTGCGCTCCAGGATCCGGATGACCGTCCAGGGCGCGCCGTCCTGCGCGGGGCGCAGCACGATCACCGAGCCGGCCGGTGTCCCGAAGGCGAACGAGGTGGCGAGCGCGGGGTTGTCGACGGCCCGCACCTGCTGGGCGCGCTGCTCGGGCGGCACGTCGGCGAACACGGCGTCGGCGCCGGGACCGCCCGCGGCCACGGCCTGCGCGGCCCCGGTGGCCTCCTCCTCTGTGGGGAGCGCCACGAACTCCAGCGTGACGCCGAGCCGGTCGACGTAGCGGGCGCCGAGCGCCGCGGCGGCGAGGTCGTCGCGGATCTTCTCCCGCTGCACCTGCGGCGTGTAGAGCGAGGCCTGCGCCAGCTCGTCGGGGCTGCCGGCCGTGGCGAGCGCGGCGTCGAGTTCGGCGTCACTCACCGCGATGCCCTCCTCGGCGGTGCGCCGGTCGAGCAGGTCGCCCAGGATCGCGCTCGTGACGATCTCCCGGGCCACCTGCGGCGCGCCGTAGCCGCCGCCCGCGCCCTGGTTGCGCCCGGCGACGGCCTGGGCCTTGTCGGGGCTCAGCGCGAGCGCGATCTGGTCCTGCACGGTGCTCAGCTCGATCACCTCGTCGCCGACGATCGCCGCCGACCCGACCTGGCTGGGTCCGGAGCCGCACCCGCTGACCATCGCGCCCACGACCGCCACCGCGGCCACGACCCGTCCCACCTGCCTGCGCACGGGCGCCACCCTCTCATGGCGGCGGTCGGGGGCCGTGCGGCGGGATCAACGGCCGGCCGGGCGGTATCACCCCGCGGCGGGCGCCTTCGCCGGGGTGGCCAGGTCGCGCACCAGCCGGGTGGCCCACTCCAGCAGCTCGACGTCGCGCAGCGGCGCCCCGCCGATCCGCCCGCCGGCCACCGGCTTGGGCACGATGACCGCCCGCGCGGCCGCCTTGTACTGCGACTTCGGATAGAGGCGGGTGAGCCGCATCTGGCCCGAGTCGAGCAGGTCGACCGGCCCGACGCGCACCGCGTTGCCGGCCACCGCGACCTCGCCGATCCCGAGCCCGCGGCACACCTGCCGGAACTCCGCGACGGCCAGCAGGTTGCGCACCGGCGCGGGCGGCTCGCCGTAGCGGTCGGTGAGCTCGTCGACGATCGCGTCGAGCGCCGCGCGGTCGCCCGCCTCGGCGATCTTGCGGTAGACCTCCAGGCGCAGCCGCTCGCCGGTGACGTAGTCGTGCGGCACGTGGGCGTCGATCGGCAGGTCGACGCGCACCTCGGTGAGGGTCTCCTCCGCCTCCCCCTCGCCCGCCCCCGCCTGCCGGCGGAAGGCGGCGACGGCCTCGCCGACGAGCCGGATGTAGAGGTCGAAGCCGACGCCCGCGATGTGCCCGGACTGCTCCGCGCCCAGGATGTTGCCCGCGCCGCGGATCTCCAGGTCCTTCATCGCGACGGCCGCGCCCGCGCCCAGCTCCGAGTGCTGGGCGATGGTGGCCAGCCGGTCGTGCGCGGTCTCGGTGAGCGGGTGCTCGGGCGGGAACAGGAAGTAGGCGTAGCCGCGCTCGCGACCGCGGCCGACGCGCCCGCGGAGCTGGTGCAGCTGCGAGAGCCCGAGGGTGTCGGAGCGCTCGACGACGAGGGTGTTGGCGTTGGAGATGTCGAGGCCGTTCTCGACGATCGTGGTGCAGACCAGGACGTCGAACTCGTTGTGCCAGAAGCCGTTGACGGTGCGCTCGAGCAGGTCCTCGTTCATCTGCCCGTGCGCCACCGCGATGCGCGCCTCCGGGACGAGGTCGCGGATCGTCTTCGCGGCCCGGTCGATCGTCGACACGCGGTTGTGGACGTAGAACACCTGGCCGTCGCGCAGCAGCTCGCGGCGGATCGCGGCGGCGACCTGCTTGGAGTCGTAGGCGCCGACGTAGGTCAGCGTGGGGTGGCGGTCCTCGGGCGGGGTCGCGATCGTCGACATCTCCCGGATGCCGGCCAGGCTCATCTCCAGCGTGCGCGGGATCGGCGTGGCCGACAGCGTCAGCACGTCGACGTGCGTGCGCAGCGCCGTGATGTGCTCCTTGTGCTCGACGCCGAAGCGCTGCTCCTCGTCGACGATGACCAGGCCGAGGTCCTTCCACCGCACTCCGCTCTGCAGCAGCCGGTGGGTGCCGACGACGACGTCGACCGTGCCCTCGACCAGCCCCTTCACCGTCTCCTTCGCCTCCGCGGCGTCGGTGAACCGGGACAGGCCGCGCACCGTGACCGGGAACGCGCGCATCCGCTCGGTGAACGTGTCGAGGTGCTGCGTGGCGAGCAGCGTCGTCGGGACGAGGACGGCCACCTGCTTGCCGTCCTGCACCGCCTTGAACGCCGCCCGGACCGCGATCTCGGTCTTGCCGAAGCCGACGTCGCCGGAGATCACGCGGTCCATCGGGACCGGGCGCTCCATGTCGGCCTTGACCTCGTCGATCGCCGCGAGCTGGTCGGGCGTCTCGGTGTAGGGGAAGGCGTCCTCCATCTCGCGCTGCCACGGCGTGTCCTTCGCGAACGCGTGGCCGGGCGCGGACTGGCGCGCCGCGTAGAGCTGCACGAGCTGCGCCGCGATCTGGCGGACGGCCTTGCGCGCCTTGCCCTTCGTCTTCGCCCAGTCACCGCCGCCGAGCTTGTTGAGCGTCGGGATCTCGCCGCCGACGTAGCGGCTGATCTCGTCGAGCGAGTCGGTCGGGACGAACAGCCGGTCGGCGGGCTGGCCGCGCTTGCTCGACGCGTACTCCAGCACCAGGTACTCACGGGTGGCCCCGCCGACGGTGCGCTCCCGCATCTCGACGAACCTGCCGATGCCGTGCTGGGAGTGCACGACGTGGTCGCCGGGCTTGAGCGTGACCAGGTCGACGGTGTTGCGGCGCTTGCTCGGCAGCTTCGCCGGGGCCGTGGCGGCCGCGCGGTTGCCGGTGAGGTCGGCCTCGGTCAGCAGGACCAGCGGCCCGGCCGTGAAGCCCTGCGTCAGCCGCCCGCAGGTGACCGTGACCAGGCCCTTCTCCGGGTCCTCGGTCAGCTCGTCGACGAGCGTGGCGGGCACGTCGGCCTCGCGCAGCTGCTCCAGGCTGCGCTGCGCGGTGCCCGCGCCGCCGACGACGAGCACGGCGGTGCCGCCGCCCGCGGCGTGCGCGCGCAGGTCGACCAGGGCGCGGTCGGTGTCGCCGCGGTAGGACTCCACCTCGTGGACGGGCGGGGCGAGGGCGTCGTCGCGGCCCGAGAGCAGTGGGCTGAACGTCACCACGGGGTGCTCGGTGGCGGTGGCGTGGTGCAGCACGTCGTTGAGATCGCGGTAGGCCGAGGCGCCCACGTCGATCGGGGCGTCGCCGCCGGTGGCCGCGACGAACCAGGACGCCTCGAGGAACTCCTGGCCGGTGCGGACGAGGTCGGCGCTGCGGGTGCGCACGCGCTCGGGGTCGGCGACGAGCACGACCGAGCCGGCCGGGAGCAGGTCGGTGAGCAGCTCCAGCTCGCCGCCGGTGAGCACGGGCACGAGCGACTCCATACCCTCCGACGGGATGCCGCCCGCGAGGTGGTCGAGCAGCTCGCGCAGCGGCGGGTTGTTCTCGTGGGTGCGGGCCAGCGCGGCCGCGCGCTCGCGCACGGGCGCGGTGAGCAGCAGCTCCCGGCAGCCGGGCGCGACCAGCTCCTCCACCGGCGCGACGGACCGCTGGTCGCCGACGGAGAACGTGCGCAGCTCGCTGACCTCGTCGCCCCAGAACTCCACGCGCAGCGGCTGGTCGGCCGTGGGCGGGAAGACGTCGACGATCCCGCCGCGCACCGCGAACTCGCCACGGGCGGTGACCATCTCGACCCGCGTGTACGCCAGCTCGACCAGCCGCTCCAGCAGCGCCTCGAAGTCGGCGGTGTCGCCGACGCGCAGTGCGACGGGCTCCAGGCGGCCCAGCCCGGGCGCGATCGGCTGGATCAGGCTGCGGGCGGCGGTGACCACGACCCGCGGCGCGGTGTCCGGGTCGGACAGCCTGCGGAAGATCGACAGGCGGCGGCCGACGGTGTCGGGGCGCGGCGAGAGACGCTCGTGGGGCAGCGTCTCCCAGCTGGGCAGCACGACGACGGAGTCGGCGTCGGTGAGGTCGGACAGCGCCGCGCCCAGGTCCTCGGCCTCGCGGTCGGTGGCGGTGACGGCCAGGACCGTGCGCGCCTCGGACAGCCCCGCCGCCAGGAACGGGCGCAGCGCGGCCGGACCCTCGACGCGCAGCGCCGGGACGTCGGTGGAGCGGGTGTCGCGGGCGGCGTCGAGCACGGCCCGGAGGTCGGAGTCGGCGAGGACGGAGTGCAGCAGACCGGCGAGCTTGGCCACGGTTCTCGGATACCCCTTGGTGGCGGGTGGACGCACGCGGAACAGACCCCTGCCCGGGATGGATACCCGGTCGGGGCCGTGCCACCGAGCCTACGCCGCGCCCCTGACCTCGGCCGGGGCGGCGGTCAGGAGGAGGTCAGGAGGGGGTGCGGGGCGGCAGGTCCGGGCGACGGCGGCTGGGCCGCGTGGCGATGTCGGGCGGCTGCACCGGCGGGGTCCGCTCCAGCGCCTCCAGCGCCAGGTCGACGGCCCGCTCCAGCTGCGGGTCGCGCCCGGCCGCCCAGTCCTGCGGCGTCACGACGACCTCGACGTCGGGCTCGACGCCGTGGTTCTCCACGTCCCAGCCCAGGTCGTCGAACCAGTGGGAGTAGCGCGGCTGCGTCACCCCGGTGCCGTCGACGAGCCCGTAGCGGCTGTCGATGCCGATCACCCCGCCCCAGGTCCGCACCCCGACGACGGTGGCGATGCCGCGGCGCTTGAGCGCGACCGTGACGATGTCGCCGTCGGAGCCCGCGAGCTCGTCGGCGACGGCCACGACCGGACCGCGCGGGGCGTCCATCGGGTAGGTGCGCGGCGGGCGGTGGCGCGCGATCGTCCACGCCGTGACGCGGCGGGCGAGCTTCTCCACGACCAGCTGCGAGGTGTGCCCGCCGCCGTTGATCCGGACGTCGAGGACGAGGCCGTCGCGGGTCATCGCGAGGCTCAGGTCGCGGTGCAGCTGCGCCCAGCCCGTGGCCATCATGTCGGGCACGTGCAGGTAGCCCAGGCGTCCGCCGGACCGCTCCGTGACGAACGCGCGCCGCCCCGCCACCCAGTCCTGGTAGCGGAGCTGGTCCTCGTCGTGCAGCGGGCGGACGACGACGCGGCGCACGGCGTCGCCGGAGCGGACGGTGATCTCGGTGAGCACGTCGGCGGTGCCGGCGAGCAGCGGCGCGGGCCCGAGGTCGGGGTCGACCGGGCGCCCGGCCACCTCCAGCAGCACGTCGCCGGCCCGGACGTCGACGCCGGGTGCGGCCAGCGGGCTGCGCGCGGCGGGCGCGGACGTCTCCGGCGGCAGCACGCGCTCGACGCGCCACCCGTCCGGGGTCGCTGCGAGGTCGGCGCCGAGGAACGCGGGGGCGTCGCCGGCGGGCTGCGGGCGCGGGCGCACGTAGGCGTGCGAGGAGCCCAGCTCGCCCTGGAACTCCCACAGCAGGTCGACGAGGTCGTCGTGGCTGCCGACGGCGTCGACCAGCGGGCGGTAGCGCTCCTGCTCGGCCGCCCAGTCGACGTCGGCCATGTCCGCGGTCCAGAAGTGGTCGCGCATCAGGCGCGCGGCCTCGTCGAACATCTGGCGCCACGACGCCGTCGGGTCGACGGTGACGGCCAGGCGGGAGAGGTCGACCTCGTACTCGTCGGCGCCCTCGCCGCCCTCGGGCGCACCGGAGCCGGAGCGGTCGGTGCGCAGGACGCGCAGGGTCTTGCCGTCGCGCACGAGCAGGCGCGTGCCGTCGCCGCTGACGGAGTAGCCGTCGACGGCGTCGGCGATCACGTCGAGCTTGCGGCGCACCAGGTCGAAGCGCTCCAGCACCGTGCGGCGCGCCTTCTCCGAGGTGCCCGCGCGCCCGTCGCCGAGCACGCCGTTGACCGGGCTGCGCAGCCACAGCAGGCAGTCCTTGCCGGCGGCGAGCGCCCCGTAGCGGGCCTCGACGACGGGCACCGGGACGACCCGCTCGGCCAGCCCGACGACGTCGACGAGGACGTCGGGCACCTCGC
Organism: Pseudonocardia oceani; assembly: GCF_019263585.2. Classification (GTDB taxonomy): domain Bacteria; phylum Actinomycetota; class Actinomycetes; order Mycobacteriales; family Pseudonocardiaceae; genus Pseudonocardia; species Pseudonocardia oceani. Next base: position 3,689,866 of record NZ_JADQDF010000001.1, on the reverse strand, counting down.
TCCCGGCCGGCGCCGGGACCGCCGCGGCGTCCGGGGAGGACGGGTCGTCGGGGCCCGGCGCGGGCGGGTCCTCGGGGCCCTCGTCGCCGGGGGCGACCGGGCGCCCGTCCGGGCTCGCCCCGAACGGCGACGGCGTGCGCGCCGCCAGCGGCACCAGGAACGGTCGCCACGACGCCGGGAACGTGAGGTCGAAGGAGTGCTCGTCGTAGATCGGGTCGAAGCTGCGCCGCGACAGGAACGCCAGGTAGCGGCCGTCGAGGGTGAAGGCGGGGGCGCGGTCGAGGAAGCGCGGCGGCGTGACCGGCACGAGCTCGCCGTCGGCGACGCGGGCCAGCACGATCCGCGTGGCGACCTGCTCGACGGGCTCGGCGAGCGCCAGCCACGCGCTGTCCGGCGACCAGGTCAGCCCGGTGAGCTCGACGCCGTCGGCGCTGCGGGTGAGCTCGGTGAGCTCCGCGGTGGCGGTGTCGAGCAGCAGCAGGCGGCCGTCGTGCGTGGTGAGGGCGACGCGGGCGCCGTCGGGCGAGGGCGCGAGCCCCAGGACCCGGCCGAGCTCGCCCGCACCGGTGCGGGTGGGGGCGTCGCCGGTGCGGGGGTCGAGCGGGGCGACGCAGACGGCGTCCTCGCCGAGCACGTCGTCGACCCAGACGGCGCGGTCGGTGCCCAGCGGGCGGGCCAGGCGCGCGCGGGCGCCGGGCTCGGACAGCAGCGTGCGGGCCGGGCCGTCGCGGTGGGTGAGGCGGTGCACGGTGCCGCGGAGCAGGGCGATGCTGGTGCGCCCGGTGCGGTCGGGCACGGCGACGTCGACGCGGCCGGCGACGCGGTGCGGCGCGCGGGCGGTGCGGGGGCCGCCGAGGCGGACGTCGATCGGCCGGGGCTCGGCGTCGAGGGACTCCAGCAGCCACAGGCGCCCGGCCGACTCGTAGACGATCCGCTCGCCGTCGCTGGTGGCGTGGCGGACGTAGAAGGCGGGGGCGCCGGGTCCCCCGTGATCGGTGTGGCGGCGCAGGTCGGAGCCGTCGGGGGCGATCGAGTAGACGTTGCCCCAGCCCTCGTGGTCGGCGACGAACGCGAGGCGCCCGCCGACCAGCATCGGCGCCTCGATCTGCCCGTCGACGTCGGCCGCGACGCGCGTGAACTCCCCGGTGGAGCCCGCGTCCCACCACAGCTTGCCCGCGGTGCCGCCCCGGTAGCGCTTCCACCAGGCGGGCTCGCGCGAGAGCACGCTGAGCACGAGCGTGCCGGTGTCGTCGCGGACGAGATCGCCCACCGGCCCGACCGGCAGCGGCACCGGCGCTCCCCCGGCCGCCGGGACCGTGAACGCGAAGGTGCGGCGGGTCGAGTGGTAGCCCGTCGACGTCACGCCGACCAGCGCGTCGTCGCCGGCCCAGCCGAGGTTGCGCGCGCGGGGGTCTCCCCACCAGGTCAGGCGGCGGGCGACGCCGCCGTCGAGCGCGGTGACGAACACGTCGGGCCCGCCCTCACGCCACGACGTCCACGCGACGCGCGTGCCGTCCGGGGAGATCCGGGGGTTCGCGACGGGGGCGGCGTCGGCGGTGACGCGGTGCGCCCGCCCGCCCCCGATCGGGACCGTCCAGACGTCGTCCTCGGCCGCGAGGACGAGCGTGTCGTCACGCAGGTGGGGGAACCGGAGGTAGCTGGGCTGCGGCACGCCGGCGACCGTAACCGGTCGGGGGCCCTACGGTCGCCTCACCCGCTCGGAGGCAGGATGTCACCCATGCGGCGTGCGAGTGCAGCGGTGGCCGTGGCCGCCGCGCTGGTCCTGGTCGGTTGCGCCGGCCCCTCGTCCGAGTCCGTGGCGGGCGGCGGCGCGGGCACGGCCCCGGCCGGTGGCGCCGAGGGCGGGCCGTCCACGCCGGTCCGCACCGGCGTGCCGGAGCTGCAGGTCAGCGAGGTCGCGGGCGGGTTCGCCAACCCGTGGGACGTCGGCGTGCTGCCCGACGGCTCCGTGCTCGTGCCCGAGCGCGACGGCAGGCTCAGCCTGCTGTCGGGCACCACCCCGGGCGCCGTCGTCACCCCCGTGGCCGCCGACTTCTCCGACGTCCTCGCCCAGGGCGAGGGCGGGCTGCTCGGGATGGTCGTGCACGACGACTTCGCCGAGACGCGCCGCTTCACGACCTGTCAGACCCACGTCGAGGGCACCACGCCCACCGACGTCCGGCTGATCACCTGGGAGCTCGCGGCCGACGGGGCGTCGGCGCGGCGCGTCACCGACCCGCTGGTCGGCGGCCTGCCGATCAACCCGTCGGGCCGGCACTCCGGCTGCCGCCCGACCCTGGCCGCCGACGGCGCGCTGCTGGTCGGCACCGGCGACACCGCGCGTGGCGCGATCCCGCAGGACCTGACGTCGCTGGGCGGGAAGGTGCTGCGCGTCGACCTCGCCACCGGCGGTCCCGCCGAGGGCAACCCGTTCGCCGACGCCGACAACCCGGCCCAGCGCCTCGTCTACACCTACGGGCACCGCAACGTGCAGGGCGTCGCGGTCGACGCGGCGGGCGAGGTGTGGACCGCCGAGCACGGCCCGAGCACCGACGACGAGGTCAACCGGCTGCAGGCGGGCGGCAACTACGGCTGGGACCCGAGCCGGGGCGGCACCGTCGGCGGCTACGACGAGTCGGTGCCGATGACCGACCTCGACCGCTTCCCCGACGCCGTGCCCGCCGCGTGGAGCTCGGGCCGCCCGGTGGAGGCGGTGTCCGGCGCCGCGTTCCTGGCCGGCGGCCGGTGGGGCGACCTCGACGGCACGCTCGTCGTCGGTGCGCTGCGCGGGGAGAAGCTGCTGTTCATGACCCCCGAAGGCGCGTCGATCACGGAGGTCGGCGTACCCGAGGCGCTCGACGGCACCTACGGGCGGCTGCGCGCGGTGCGTCTGGCCCCGGACGGCGCGCTGCTGGTCAGCACGTCGAACGGCAGTGACGACAAGATCCTGCGGGTCGATCCGGTCTAGGTGCCGTAGCGCACCGCGGCCCGCTCCCGCGCCTTCGCCGCCTCCACCTCGCGGTCCTTGGGCGGGGCGGAGGTGACGAGGGAGTCGAGCAGCTCGCGGGTGGCCGCCTCGACGGCCTGCACGGCGCGGGCGAACGCGGCCTCGTTGGCGGCCGACGGCTTCGCCGCCCCCGACACCTTCCGCACGTACTGCAGGGCAGCACCGGAGACCTCGGCATCGGTGGCGGGGGGCTCGAAGTTGTGCAGGACGCGGATGTTGCGACACATGCACCCGTTACTACCGCACTCCGGAGCCGGAACGCACTCCCCGAGGGGACTCGAACGGCGTTCCGGCTCCGACGTGCGATCCGGTGGGCCTAGACGAGTAAGTCCTAACGGCGTGGCACCCACGAAGGTGGACGGAGGGTGTTGAAGGTCAGTGTGTGACGACCAACCTCAACACCCTCCTGACCGCACTTTACGTCAAGATCGATGACTATCTCGGGCGCCGCACCCGCACCGGGAGACCACCGAAACTCTCCGACGCCGAACTGCTCACCCTCGCCGTCGCCCAGGTCCTGCTCGGCGTGCGGTCCGAGGCCCGGTGGCTGCGGTTCGTGCCCACACACCTGCCCGGCGCGTTCCCCTACCTGCCCGGCCAGTCGGGCTACAACAAGCGTCTACGCGCGGCGTTGCCCCTGATCAAACAGCTGATCCGGGTACTGGCCACCGACACCGATCTATGGGCCGACCCGGTCTGGGTCGTGGACTCCACCCCGGTCGAGTGCGCCCGTTCCCGCCCCACGGTCAAGCGCTCCAACCTCGCCGGCTGGGCCGGCTACAGCTACTGCGCCTCGCACTCACGGTTCTTCTGGGGACTGCGCCTGCACCTGATCGCCACCCCGTCCGGGCTGCCTATCACCTGGGCCCTGGCCGACCCCAAGATCGACGAACGCCAGGTGCTCATTGCCGCACTGGACCACGACCACACTCTGACCGCCGACCGGCCCGGACTCACCATCATCGCCGACAAGGGCTACGTGTCCCGCGAACTCGACACCTACCTCGCCGAACGCGGTATTGCACTACTGCGACCGTCCTACCGCAACCGCACCCCGCATCCAGCCGAGCATCTGCTCAAACCCGTCCGCCAACTCGTCGAATCGATCTTCGACACCCTCAAAGGACAGCTCGACCTGGAACTACATGGCGGACGCACCATCGACGGGGTCGGCGCCCGGATCGGACAACGCCTCCTCGCCCTGACCGCCGCGATCTGGCACAACCGGGCCACCGGCCAACCGATCACCCGCTCCCTGACCGCCTACGACCACTGATCGCATTCGGACTTACTCGTCTAGAGGACGCGCATGTTCCCGTCGAGCGTGCCCTCCGCCTGCCTGCGGTTGAGCACGGCGAGCCTCGTGAAGCTGTTGTCGAAGCTCTCCTGCGTCAGGCCGCGCTCCCGGTACTCGCCGGCCAGCTGGCGGGCGCCGTCCGGGATGCTCCACTTCGCCTCGAAGTCGAGCTCCTTGCGGGCGCGGGAGAAGTCGACGCGGTAGCTGCGGGGGTCGTTGCCCGCCTCGCCGGTGATGTTGAGGGTGGAGCCCGGCACGGCGTCGATCACGGCCTGCGCGATCTCGGCGACGGTGCGGTTGTTCTTCTCCGAGCCCACGTTGAACGCGCGGGCGCGCACGACGTCGGCCGGGGCGGCCAGCGCGGCGACGACGGCACCGGCGATGTCCTCGGCGTGGGCCAGCGGGCGCCAGGGGGTGCCGTCGGAGAGCACGGTGACCTCGCCGGTGAGGATCGCGCGTCCGACGAGGTTGTTGAGCACGATGTCGGCGCGCAGGCGCGGGGAGAACCCGAACGCGGTGGCGTTGCGCAACGAGACCGGCACGAAATCGGAGTCGGCCAGCTCGGCGAGGTCGTCCTCGACGCGGACCTTGGAGATCGCGTACGGGGTGACGGGCTTGAGCGGCGCGTCCTCGTCGACGAGGTCGTCGCCGGACTGCGCGCCGTAGACCGAGCAGGTGGAGGCGTAGGCGAAGCGCTGCACGCCCGCCTCCTTGGCCAGCCGCGCGAGCCGCGTCGACGCGTGGTGGTTGATGTCGTAGGTGATCTCCGGGGCCAGCGAGCCCAGCGGGTCGTTCGACAGCGCCGCCATGTGGACGACGGCGTCGAACCCGGCCAGTTGCTCGACGGTGACGTCGCGCAGGTCGGTGGTCAGTCCCTCGACGTCGGGGCGGTCGAGCCCGCCCAGGATGCAGTCGGCGAACAGGCCGGAGTCCAGGCCCGTCACCTCGTGCCCGGCCGCGGCCAGGATCGGGGCCATCACGGTGCCCAGGTAGCCCTGGTGGCCGGTCAGCAGAACACGCACGTCGGAGATCTCCTCGGGTCGATCGGGGGGTGGAAGTGCTAGTCGACCGGGTCGGGCCCGGTCAGCGGTGCCACGCCGAGCACCAGCTTGGACACGTGGAAGGCCTCGGCGTACCGGGCGTGGCACTGCACGCCCCGGATCCGCGCGAGGCCGGCGAACGTCTCGGGGTCGAACCAGCTGCGGTCGCGCTGGCTGCCGTAGTGCTCGTGCAGCTTCGCGACCTTCTCCCGCAGCACCGGCTCCGCCAGCGGCAGGTAGGCGGTGGGCTGGCGCAGGTCGCCGTCCCACTTGAGGATCTCGTAGCCCAGCGCCAGGTGGTCGCGGAACACGGTGGGGACGAGCTCGGCGAGCGTGCGGTGGTCCTGGTGCGCGTCGTGCGGCGACGGCGCGAACACGAGGTCGGGCTCACCGTGCGCGCGGAGCTCCTCCAGCGAGAGCTTGGCGCGCTCCCAGCGGGTGGGGACGCGGCCGTCGGGCAGGTCGAGGACCGAGACCTCCAGGCGCGCACCCGGGCAGAACGCCGCGAGCGCGGCCCGCTCCTCCTCCTCGCGCAGCGACCCGCCGCCGGTGAGGACGAGCGCGGTCACCGCGATGCCGGGGTGGGAGCGGCACAGCTCCAGGAGCGCACCGCCGGCACCGATCGCGATGTCGTCGCAGTGGGCGCCCAGGAGCAGCATCCGGTCGAGACGCTCGGGCAGGAGGCTGAGCACGCCGGTCAGTGTCCCACGGACGGACGAACGCGCTCACCGGCGGTGAGCCGGGTCAGCGGCTCGACAGCTTGGCCAGGCGCGTCGGGGTGGGCCAGCGGACGTCGTGCGCCCAGCCGAACCGCTCGAAGATCCAGATGACGCGCGCGGAGATGTCGATCTGGCCGGGCAGCACGCCGTGCCGCGCGCAGGTCGGGTCGGCGTGGTGCAGGTTGTGCCACGACTCGCCCATCGACAGCACGGCCAGCGGCCAGAAGTTGCGCGAGCGGTCGCGCGAGCGGAACGGGCGCTTGCCGACCATGTGGCAGATCGAGTTGATCGACCACGTCACGTGGTTGGAGATCGCGAGGCGCACCAGCCCTCCCCAGAAGAAGCCGGTGACCGCACCCTGCCACGACCACGTCACCAGGCCGCCGATCAGCGCCGGGAGCAGCAGGCTGACCGCGACCCACAGGCCGAACGTCCGCGCGACGCGCACGATGGCGCGGTCGGCGAGCAGGTCCGGGATGAACCGGGCGTGGTTGGTCTCGTTGCGGTCGAAGAACCAGCCCATGTGCGCGTGCAGGAAGCCCTTGGCGACGGCCGCGGGCGAGGTGCCGAACGCCCACGGCGAGTGCGGGTCGCCCTCCTTGTCGGAGAACGCGTGGTGGCGGCGGTGGTCGGCCACCCAGTTGAAGACGTTGCCCTGCACGGCCAGCGAACCGGTGATCGCCATGACGACGCGCAGCCACGGCTTGGCCTTGAACGCCTTGTGCGTGAAGTGCCGGTGGAACCCGACGGTGACGCCCAGGACGGCCAGCACGTAGAAGACCCCCAGCAGCGCGAGGTCGTGCCAGCCGACGCCCCAGCCCCAGGCCAGCGGCACGGCCGCGACGAGCGCGATCATCGGCCCGCCCACGAACACGTAGATCATCGCGTGCTGGAAGCGGGTGCGCTGCCCCCCGAGCACGGGGTTGGGGCCCTCCCGCAGCGGATCGGGTACGGCCTGGGCAGTGATCGACATGCGGCTCCTCGGTTCGGCAGGTGGCCGTCGTCGGCGGCCACATCCGCTTCCGAGGGTAGGTCGCGCTCCCCCGGATGCGCAGCACCGGGAACGGAAACTCCCGGCGAAACGGTCCGGGCGGAGCGATGGCCGGGGGCGGTGGCCTCGGCAGACGGCGGAGCCGGACGTGCCAGGATGGAGGCCTGTCCGCCGTGGTGTAAGGGCAGCACTGCTGATTTTGGTTCAGTAGGTCCAGGTTCGAATCCTGGCGGCGGAGCAGGACCCGTCCCCGGACACGACGAAGGGCGGACGACCGTGGTCGTCCGCCCTCCCGCCCGTCCCGCTCAGCGACCGCCCGGTCGCGGCGGCGGGGTCGGCTCGGGCCGACCGTTCCCCGTGCACCTCATGCCGATCTCCTCCGTGGAGCCCCTCGTGACCGTCCTCATTCGAGGCCGGCGTCCAGCGTGATCGTGGTGCCGGCCAGCGCCTTGCTGACCGGGCAGCCCTCCTTGGCCTTCTGCGCGGCGGCCTCGAAGCCGGCCGCGTCGAGGCCCTCGACCTCACCGCGCACGGTGAGCGCGATGGAGGTGATGGCGAAGCCGCCGTTGGCCTCGTCCGGGCCGAGCGTCACGTCGGCGGTGACGTCGAGCGACTGCGGGGTGCCACCGGCCTCGGCGATGAACGCCGACAGCTGCATCGCGTAGCAGCTGGAGTGCGCCGCCGCGATGAGCTCCTCCGGGCTGGTGGTGCCGCCCGCGTCGTCCGCCGCGCGCTTGGGGAAGCTCACGTCGTAGGTGCCGACCTTGCTGCTGCTCAGCTCGACCTGCCCCGACCCGTTCTCGAGCGTGCCGTTCCAGGCCGTGCGTGCGGTGCGCATGGGCATACCGGTGAACCTCCGTGTTCGTCTGCCGTCTCGTCCCTCAACGCCTGTGGGTGCCCGGTCATCCGCTTTCTCACGCAGTGTGAGACGACCGGTCGGAGATCGACGGCGAACGGGTGAACGGCGGAGATCGGCGGCGGCGCACCCCGAACCGGTGACGGACCGCCGTTCAGCGGTCGAGCGGCTGGTCCGGGTCGGTACTCAGTGGACGGTCAGCGGACCTCGACCCGGTCGCCCGGCTCCAGGAACTCGAACCACGCCTCGGCGTCCTCGTAGGCCATGCGGACGCAGCCGGCCGACTGCGTGTGCAGGTTGCCCTCGTGGAACGCCACCCCGCCGGCCGCGAAGAACACCGCGAACGGCATCGGCGCGTTGTTGAACTCGGCGCTGCGGTGGTCCTTGTTCTTCCACTCGACGCTGAACACGCCGCGCGGGGTCTCCCGGCCCTCGCCGCCCGTGCTGATCTGCACCGGCCCGCGGACGACCTCGCCGTCGTCGATCAGCCAGGCCTGCTTGCCGTCGATGTCCACGCACGCGCGGGTGGACTCGGAGCAGGGAGTGCCGTCGACCGTCCCCTCGCCGGCGGTCGCCGTCCCCACCACGCCGAACGTGGCCAGCCCGGCGACGGCGAGCGCCACCGCGAGCCGGGTCCGGAACGAAACGCTCTTGCTGTGCGCACCCATCGACGTCCTCATCACCCACGTGCCTCGCGGGGCCGGTTCGTCGTGCCGCGCGTCCGATCGGCCCAACGAGCGAGGACCACGGGGGTTACTCACCGCTACCGCACCGTGACCTCGTGACGTTCGCGGCTGGTCCGGGGCGGCACGCGGGGCACGACGTAGGATCCCGGGGTACTCCGGTCCGGTGCCGCCCCCGCGGCCCGGACCGGATCGCCAGTCGACCAGGGAGCCGCTCCCATGCCCGTCCCCGTCCCCCCGGTGACCGCACCCGTGACGCCCCCGCCGTCGGCGGCGATCGTCCTGGCCGCCGGCCGCGGCACCCGGATGCGCTCGGCCACGACCAAGGTGCTGCACGCGATCGGCGGTCGCACGCTGCTCGGGCACGCCGTCCACGCCGTCGCCGCGCTCGACCCCGCGCACCTCGTCGTCGTGCTCGGCCACGACCGCGAGCAGGTCACCGCCGCCGTCGGCGGCCTCGGCGACGAGCTCGGCCGCCCGGTGCACGTCGCCGTCCAGGACCGCCAGCTCGGCACCGGGCACGCCGTGTCCTGCGGGCTCGACGCACTGCCGCCCGACCTCACCGGTCCGGTGCTGGTCTCCAGCGGCGACGTCCCGCTGCTGGAGACGCCGACGCTGCACGCGCTGCTCGCCGAGCACGCCGTCGCCGGCGCCGCGGTCACCGTGCTCACCACCGAGCCCGCCGACGCGTCGGGCTACGGCCGGGTGCTGCGCGACGTCGACGGTGCCGTCACCGCGATAATCGAGGAGCGCGACGCCACCGCCGGGCAGCGCGCGATCCGCGAGATCAACTCCGGGGTCTACGTCTTCGACGCCGCGTTCCTGCGCTCCGCCGTGCCGCGGCTGAGCACCTCCAACAGCCAGGGCGAGCTGTACCTCACCGACCTCGTCGCGCTGGCCCACACCGACGGCGCCGTCGCCGCGGCCGTCGTGTGCGAGGACGCGTGGCAGGTGGCGGGCGTCAACGACCGCGTGCAGCTCGCCGCCCTGCGCGCCGAGCTGAACCGCCGGGTGCTCGTGCACTGGATGCGCGAGGGCGTCACCGTCGTCGACCCGGCCACGACCTGGGTCGACGTGCAGGTCCAGCTCGCCGCCGATGTCACGCTGCACCCCGGCACGCAGCTGCACGGAGTGACCTCGGTCGACGGCGGCGCGGAGATCGGCCCCGACACCACGCTCACCTCGTGCGAGATCGGCGCCGGCGCCACGGTGGTCCGCACGCACGGCAGCGAGTCGGTGATCGGCGCAGGCGCGTCCGTCGGCCCGTTCGCCTACCTGCGCCCCGGCGCGCGGCTGGGCGACCGCGGCAAGATCGGCACGTTCGTCGAGGTCAAGAACGCCGACATCGGCGCCGGCACGAAGGTCCCGCACCTGACCTACGTCGGCGACGCCACGATCGGCGAGCACAGCAACATCGGCGCGTCGTCGGTGTTCGTCAACTACGACGGCGTGCGCAAGCAGCGCACCGTCGTCGGCTCGCACGTCAAGACGGGGTCGGACAACACGTTCGTCGCCCCCGTGCAGGTCGGCGACGGCGCCTACACCGGCGCCGGCACGGTCGTGCGCGACGACGTCCCGCCGGGGGCGCTGGCCGTGTCGGCCGGATCGCAGCGCACCATCGAGGGGTGGGTGGAGCGCAAGCGCCCCGGCACCCCGGCCGCCGAGGCCGCCGCCCGGGCGTCCTCGGTCAACTCTTCCAACGGAGGCACCCAGCGGTGAGCGCCATGTCGGCAACGCCCAAGAAGAACCTGATGCTCTTCTCCGGGCGGGCCCACCCCGAGCTCGCCGAGCAGGTCGCCAAGCACCTCGACGTCACGATCACGCCGCAGTCGGCGTACTCGTTCGCCAACGGGGAGATCTTCGTCCGGTTCGAGGAGTCGGTCCGCGGCTGCGACGCGTTCGTGCTGCAGAGCCACTCCGCGCCGATCAACGACCAGATCATGGAGCACCTGATCATGGTCGACGCGCTCAAGCGCGCCTCGGCGAAGCGGATCACCGTCGTCATGCCGTTCTGGGGCTACGCGCGCCAGGACAAGAAGCACCGCGGCCGCGAGCCCATCTCCGCCCGGCTCATCGCCGACATGTTCCTCGTCGCCGGGGCCGACCGGATCATGACCGTCGACCTGCACACCGCCCAGATCCAGGGCTTCTTCGACGGTCCGGTCGACCACCTCTTCGCCCTCCCGGTGCTCGCCGAGTACATCAAGCGCACCTACGCCGACCGCGAGCTCGCCGTCGTCTCCCCCGACTCCGGCCGCGTCCGCCTGGCCGAGCGCTGGGCCGAGACCCTCGGCGGCACCCCGCTGGCCTTCATCCACAAGACCCGCGACCCCCGCAAGCCCAACGAGGCCGTCGCCAACCGCGTCGTCGGCGACATCGACGGCCGCACCTGCGTCGTCATCGACGACATGATCGACACCGGCGGCACGGTGGCCAAGGCCGTCGAGGCCCTCCTGGCCCAGGGCGCCCGCGACGTGATCGTCGCCGCCACCCACGGCGTCCTGTCCGGCCCCGCCACCGAGCGCCTCAGCACCTGCGGGGCCCGTGAGGTGGTCTTCACCGACACCCTCCCGATCCCCGACGAGAAGCGGTTCCCGGCGATGACGGTCCTCTCGATCGCCCCGCTCCTGGCCCAGGCCATCCACCAGGTGTTCGACGACGGGTCGGTCACGAGCCTGTTCGACGGCAACGCCTGAGCCACCCACCCGCCGCCCCCACCCGGCCACGGCGTATCGTCCTCTCCAGTTCCGCGGCGAGGGCGGGTGTCCTTCTAGCCCGCCGTGATCGACGCTGACCCGGTCCTCCCGGTCGGCATCGCTGCGCGCACACACCGCATCCGCTGATCGAGGAGAAGTACCGTGGCCGAGGCCCGAATCGACGCCGAGACCCGCACGGAGTTCGGCAAGGGCGCCGCCCGCCGCACCCGCCGTGCCGGCAAGATCCCCGCCGTGCTCTACGGGCACGGCACCGACCCGCAGCACCTCTCGCTCCCGGAGCTGGAGTTCAAGCGCGTGGTCCGCGAGCAGGGCCGCAACGCGGTCCTGACGCTGAACATCGGCGGCACCCCGCAGCTCGCGCTGACCAAGACGGTCGTGCAGCACCCGATCCGCCCCTACATCGAGCACGTCGACCTGCTGGTGATCCGCCGCGGCGAGAAGGTCGAGGTCGAGGTCCAGGTCATCATCTCCGGCTCGGCCGCCCCCGGAACCCTGGTCACGCAGGAGCTCAACACCCTGCTCGTCGAGGCCGACGTCTCGTCGATCCCGGAGACCATCGAGGTCTCGGTCGACGGCCTGCCGATCGGCACGCAGATCCTGGCCGGCTCGCTGACGATGCCCGCCAACACCGAGCTGAAGACCGACCCCGAGGGCCTGGTGGTCAACGTCAACGCGGCGCCGACCGAATCCGACATGGAGGCCGAGGTCGACGTCGAGGGTGCCGGCGTCGTCGAGGACGCGCCGGAGACCGAGGCCGACGAGGACTCCTCCGCCGAGGCCGGCTCCGAGGAGTCGTCCGACGACGAGAAGTCCGAGAGCTGACGTGGCGCCGGGTCCCGCCCTGGTGGTCGGGCTCGGCAACCCCGGCCCGGACTACGCCGAGACCCGGCACAACGTCGGCTTCCGCGTCGTCGACCTCCTGGCGGCGCGGGCCGGCGGGGGCCGGTTCTCCAAGCACCGCAGCAACGCGGACGTCCTGGAGGGCCGGCTCGCCGGCCGCCGGGTCGTGCTGGCCAAGCCGCGCACGTACATGAACGTGAGCGGCGGGCCGGTCGCGAACCTCGCGAAGTACTTCTCCGTGCCCGTCGAGGACGTCGTCGTCGTGCACGACGAGCTCGACCTCGGCTTCGGCGTGGTCCGCCTCAAGCGCGGCGGCGGCGAGGGCGGGCACAACGGCCTGCGGTCGATCACGTCGTCGATCGGCACGCGCGACTACCTGCGCGTCCGCTTCGGCATCGGCCGCCCGCCCGGCCGCCAGGACCCCGCCGACTACGTGCTCAAGCGGTTCTCCGGAGCGGAGACCAAGGAGCTGGAGTTCGCGGTCGACCTGGCCGCCGACGCCGTCGAGGCGCTGCTCGCCGACGGCCTCGAGCCGGCGCAGAACCGGTTCCACGCCCTCTCGGGCTGACCCTCCCGGCTCAGACCCGCGCCCGCAGCAGCTCCCCCGTCGCCGCCCGCCGGAGCTTGCCCGACGGGGTCTTGGGCAGGCTGCCCGGCCCGAGCACGACGACCTCCGCGGGCCGCACCCCCACCGCCGAGACGACGCGCGACGTCACGTCCTTGCGGATCGCCTGCTCGGCCGCCGGGTCGCCCGCCTTGCGCGACTCCACCGCGACCAGGAACGACTCGCGGTGCCGCCCGGTCTCCGCGCCGGCGAACATCCGCACCGCCACCACGTTGCCCGCGCGCACCTCGCCCGCCTCGGCCGCGGCGCGCTCGATGTCGGTCGGGTAGATGTTGCGCCCGCCCATGATGATCACGTCCTTGCGACGCCCGCACACGACGACCTGCCCGTCGGCGACGTAGCCCTCGTCGCCCGTGTCGAGCCAGCCGTCGGCGTCCTGCGTGGCGACCGGGCCGTCGACGGTCAGGTAGCCCGGCGTCACCGACTCCCCGCGCAGGTGGATCACCCCCACGCCGCGCTCGCCGAGCACCGCTCCGTCGTCGCCCACGACCTTGACCTCGATGCCGGGCAGCGGCGGGCCCAGGCGCGGGAAGCGCCGGGTCGGGCCGTAGGTCGCGGGGGCGGCGATGCGGTGCGCCTCGAGCTGGTCGGCGTCGACGTGGTCGACCTGCAAGCCGGTGTCGATCGGCGCGAACGACACCCCGAGCGCCGTCTCGGCCATCCCGTACGCGGCGAGGACGGCGTCGGCCCGCAGCCCGAACCGCGCACCCGACGCGACGAACGCGTCGACCGCGTCCGGGTCGATCGGCTCGGCGCCGTTGAGGGCGATGCGCAGCGACGACAGGTCGAGCGGGCCCTCGGCGCGGGCGAGCTGGCGCCCGAGCACGGCGTAGGCGAAGTTCGGGGCGGCCGTGACGGTGCCGCCGTACTTCGAGATCAGCTCGGCCCACAGCAGCGGGCGGGTGAGGAAGTCGACCGGCGTGACCGTGACCAGCTCCAGCCCGGTGGACATGGGGATCGTCAGGAACCCGACCATGCCCATGTCGTGGAACAGCGGCAGCCACGACACCATCACGTCGCGCTCGATGTCCAGGCGCGAGGCCTCGACCATCCCGCGGATGTTGGCGAAGAGGTTGCGGTGGGTGATGCGGACGGCCTTGGGCTCCGCGGTGGAGCCGCTGGTGAGCTGCAGCAGGGCGGTGTCGTCCTCGCCGGCGACGTCGGCATCGGGCTCGACCGGCTCGCCGTCGAGCGAGTCGATCGTGCGGAACGCGATGCCGCGCTCGGTGAGGACGGGCGCGAGGGCGTCGAACGGGGCGCCGAGCAGGACCAGCTCCGCGCCGATCATCCCCAGGACGGAGACGGTGTCCTCGGCCCAGGCGGCGAGGTCGGTGCGGGCGGTGGGCTGGTGCAGCATCGTGACGCTGCCGCCGCACAGCCACACGGCCTGCGCGGCCGGGGCGATCGCGGCGGGCTCCCCGGCGAGCACGCCGACGGCGGCGCCCGGCGACACCTCCGCGCGCAGCGCGCCGGCCATCCGCCGGGCCTGGTCGTGCACCTCGGGCCAGGTGCGCCGGACGGGGGTCTTCGGCTCCCCGGTCGTCATCGCGCGGGGGGAGCCGGCGGCGGACTCCAGCAGCATCGCCAGGAACCGGGACATACCGGGAGCCTACGTGCTCAGGGCACCCCGGGTGATCCGTAGCACCACGGGTGCTGCTCGCAGGCTTTGCTCTGAGCACCCATGCGCAACGGGCCGGGTGGTGCGTATCGGTGCTCAGAGCAAAGCGGGGCGGGCACTACCATCGGCAGCCGTGTCCGACGCCGCCCTGCCGCCCTCGCCCGTCACCGCCGCCGTGCAGGCCGCGCTCCCGGGGGCCCGCGCCGACCTCGAGCGCCTCGTGCGCATCCCGAGCATCTGGGCCGACCCGTCCCATGCCGACGACACCCGCCGCAGCGCCGACGCCGTGGCCGACCTCGCGCGCGCGGCCGGGGCCGCCGACGTCGGCGTGATCGCGGTCGAAGGGGGCGCCCCCGCGGTCCTCGCGCACTGGCCCGCCCCCGAGGGCGCGCCGACGGTGCTGCTCTACGCCCACCACGACGTCCAGCCCACCGGCGGCGACGACGAGTGGACGAGCCCGCCGTTCGAGCCGACCGAGCGCGACGGACGCCTCTACGCCCGCGGCGCCGCCGACGACAAGGCCGGCGTCATGACCCACCTCGCCGTCCTGCGCGCCTTCGACGGCCGCCCGCCCGTCGGGGTGACACTGTTCATCGAGGGCGAGGAGGAGTCGGGCTCGCCGACGCTGTCCGCGCTGCTGCGCGAGCACCACGACGCGCTGGCCTGCGACGTCATCGTCATCGCCGACGCCGGCAACCCCGCCATCGACGTCCCGGCGCTGACGACGAGCCTGCGCGGCCTGGTCGACGTCGTGATCGAGGTGTCGATGCTGGAGCGCCCGGTGCACTCCGGGGTCTACGGCGGTCCGGTCGGCGACGCGCTCACCGCGCTGTGCCGCACGCTCGCGAGCCTGCACGACGACGACGGCGAGGTCGCCGTGCCCGGCCTGGTGCACGGCCGCTCCGACGCCCCGGAGTTCGACGAGGCCACCTTCCGCTCCGACGTGGGCCTGCTCGAGGGCGTCGACCTGATCGGCTGCGGCACCATCCCGGAGCGCTCGTGGAACAAGCCCGCCGCGGCGGTGCTGGGCATCGACGCACCGCGCGTCGACGACTCGTCCAACGTCCTGCTCCCCCGCGCCCGCGCCGCGGTGAGCCTGCGCCTGGCCCCGGGCGACGACGCCGCAAAGGCGCGCGACGCGCTCACCGAGCACCTGCGCGCGCACGTGCCGTGGGGCGCCCGCGTCGACGTCCGCCCGCACCACGGCACGGCCGAGCCGTTCAGCATCGACGCCACCGGCGCCGCCTACGACGCCGCCCGCCGCAGCTTCGCCCACGCCTTCGGCAACGACGTCGTCGAGACCGGGATCGGGGGCTCCATCCCGTTCATCGCCGAGTTCGCGCGCACCTTCCCGGGCGCCGCCGTGCTCGTCACCGGCGTCGGCGACCCGGCCAGCCGCTGGCACGGCATCGACGAGAGCCTCGACCTCGGGATGTTCGGCCGCGGCGTGCTCGCCGAGGCCCTCCTCCTGGCCGACCTCGCCGGCAGCCGTCCGGGGGCGCCCACCACGATCCCGATCGCGGTCGACGACTGACCGCAAGGGGTCCACTCTGGTCGGGTGATCCACGCACGCGGGCTCGCCCGCAGCTTCAGGACCCGCCGCGGCACGGTGGACGCCGTGTCCGGCGTCGACATCGACGTCTCCGCGGGCGAGCTCGTCGGCTTCCTCGGCCCGAACGGCGCCGGGAAGTCCACCACCCTGCGGATGCTCACGACGCTGATCCACCCCACCGCGGGCACGGCCACGGTGGCGGGCCACGACCTGCTCACCGAGCCCGTCGCGGTGCGCCGCAAGATCGGTTACGTCGGCCAGAACGGCGGCGCCGGGCCCGACTGCCGCGTCGGCGAGGAGCTGGTCCTGCAGGGCCGCCTCTACGGGCTCTCGGCCGTCGACGCCGCCCGGCGCGCCGGCGAACTGGTCCGCGACCTCGACCTCACCGGCCTCGAGACCCGCGTCGTCTCCACGCTCTCGGGCGGGCAGCGCCGGCGCCTCGACATCGCCATGGGCCTCATGCACCTGCCCACGCTGCTGTTCCTCGACGAGCCCTCCACCGGCCTCGACCCGCAGAGCCGCGCCAACCTGTGGGGCCACATCCGCGGCCTGCACGCCGAGCACGGCACCACGCTGTTCCTCACGACGCACTACCTCGACGAGGCCGACGCCCTCTGCGACCGGATCCTCGTCATCGACCAGGGCCGGATCGTCGCCGAGGGCACCCCCGACGCCCTCAAGCGCCGCGTCTCCGGCGACCTCGTCCTCGTCGGCACCACCGACCCGTCCCGGACCGCGCAGCTCGTGGAGCGCCTGGGCACCGAGCTCACCATCGACGGCCCCTCGGTGCGGTTCCGCGTCGACGACGGCGCGTCGGTGCTGCCCGGCCTGCTGCGCGAGCTCGACGCCGCAGGCATCACGATGACCTCGGTCGAGGTCCGCCGCCCCAGCCTCGACGACGTCTTCCTCACCCTCACCGGCCGGTCGCTGCGCGAGGACGCCCCGAACCCCGAGCCCGCGGAGATCCCGTCGTGACCGTCGCCACCGAGACCTGGCTGATCTTCCAGCGCTCCATGCGGCAGTCGCTGCGCAACCCGTTCTGGGTCGTCATCGGGATCGTGCAGCCGTTCCTCTACCTCGCGCTGTTCGGCCCGCTGCTCATCCCGATCGTGCAGAGCACCCCCGGCTTCCCGCCCGGCGACGCCTGGCAGGTGCTGGTGCCGGCGCTGCTCATCCAGCTCGGGCTGTTCGGCGGGCTGTTCGTCGGCTTCTCGATCCTCACCGAGTTCAAGGCCGGGGTCGTCGAGCGGATGCAGGTGACGCCGGTCAGCCGCGTCGCGCTGCTGCTGGGCCGGGCGCTCAAGGAGACCGCCGTCCTGCTCACCCAGGGCGTCCTGCTGACGGTGCTGGCGATCCCGTTCGGGCTGCGCGCGCCGGTCGGCGGCGTGGTCGTGGGCCTGGCCCTGGTGGCGGTCCTCGGCTTCGCGGCGTCGTCGGCGTCCTACGCGCTGGCGCTGCGGGTCAAGACCGAGGAGGCGTTCCTGCCCATCGTGCAGTCGGTGTTCCTGCCGCTGCTGCTGCTCTCGGGGATCCTGCTGCCGATGTCGATCGCGCCGGCGTGGCTGTTCGCGCTGTCGCGGGTGAACCCGTTCGTCTACGTCGTCGACGCCACTCGGGCGGTGTTCGTCGGGGACCTGTTCTCGGCGACCGCGCTGGTGGGGATCGGGGTGGCGCTCGTGCTGGCCGCCGCGTCGCTGCTGTGGGGGGTGCGCACGTTCCAGCGGGAGAGCGCCTGATCACCGCACCGCCGTGCCGCAGGACGTGAGGGGTACCGACCCGCCGCCGTCGAACGGCGGGCCGGCGCCTCGGTGTGCGTGCTCCCCAGCAGGGGTCCCCCGACCCCCTCGCACGACCACCACGCTAGGCGGTGGTGATCACGCGCGCCTCGGTCGAAAGTCTGATCCTCACGGGCCGATCAGCCCTCGGCGAGCTCCGCCGCCTCGAGCCAGGCCTGCTCGACGCCCTCGATCTCGGCGTCGACGTCCTTGAGCTCGGCGTTGAGCGTCTGGAGCCGGTCGGGGTCGGTGGCGGCCTCGGCCAGCGCGGCGTGCAGCTTCTCCTGCTTCTGCGTCAGCGCCGTCATGCGCCGCTCGATGCGCTGCAGCTCCTTGCGGGCCGCGCGCTGGTCGGCCGCGCCGGACGCCGGCCGGGAGACCGGCGCGTCGGCGGTGCTGGCCGTGAGCCCGTTGACCTGGTCACCCGACCGGGCGCGCCGCGTCAGGTACTCCTCGATGCCCCCGGGCAGGTGGGTGATCTTCCCGTCGCCGAAGAGCGCGACGACCGTGTCGCAGGCGCGCTCGAGCAGGTACCGGTCGTGGCTGACGACGACGAGCGTGCCCGGCCAGCCGTCGAGGAGGTCCTCCAGGCGGGACAGGGTGTCGACGTCCAGGTCGTTCGTGGGCTCGTCGAGCAGCAGGACGTTGGGCTCGGCCATGAGCAGCCGGGTGAGCTGCAGGCGGCGGCGCTCGCCGCCGGAGAGGTCACCGACCGGCGTCCACTGCCGCGACGCGGGGAACCCGAGCCGCTCCAGCACCGAGGACGCCGTGAGCTCCAGCTTGCCCAGCCGCACGTACTTGGCCACCTGCTCGGTGGCCTCCAGCACGCGCATGTTCTTCGGCAGGTCCACCAGCTCCTGGCTCAGCTCCGCGAGCTGCACCGTGGTGCCGGTGACGAGCCGTCCGCCGTCGAGCGGGCGCTCGCCGGTGAGGCTGCGCAGCAGCGTGGTCTTGCCGGAGCCGTTGACGCCGACGATCCCGATGCGGTCGCCCGGACCCAGGCGCCAGGTGACGCGGTCGAGCAGCGTGCGCCCGGCGACGACCGCCGTGGCGTCCTCCAGCTCCAGCACCGTCTTCCCGAGCCGGTTGGTGGCGAAGCCGAGCAGCTCGACGGTGTTGCGCGGCGGCGGCACGTCGGCGATCAGGGCCTCGGCGGCCTCGATCCGGTACCGCGGCTTGGACGTGCGCGCGGGCGGGCCGCGCCGCAGCCACGCCAGCTCCTTGCGCGCCAGGTTCTGCCGCTTGGCCTCGGCGGAGTCGGCCTGGCGGGTGCGCTCGGCGCGGGCGAAGATCCAGTCGGCGTAGCCGCCGAGGTAGCTCTCCACCCGCCCGTTCGCGACCTCCCAGGTGCGCGTGCAGACCGCGTCGAGGAACCAGCGGTCGTGCGTGACGACCAGGACGGCGCAGCGCCGCGAGATCAGGTGCCCGGCGAGCCAGGTGATGCCCTCGACGTCGAGGTGGTTGGTGGGCTCGTCGAGGACGACCAGGTCGGGGTCGCCGACGAGCGCCGCGGCCAGGGCGACGCGGCGCTTCTCGCCGCCCGACAGGCCGTCGGTGGTGCGGTCGAGGTCGCCGATGCCCAGGCCGTCGAGGACGTCGCGGACCTTGGCGTCGGCCGCCCACTCGTGGTCGGCCGCGCCCTCCCAGGCGGCGAGCACGACGTCCCGGACGCGGGCGCCCTTGGGCAGCGCGTCGCCCTGCACGAGGTGGGCGAGGTTGAGGTCGCCCAGGCGGCTGACGCGGCCGCCGTCGGGGGCGCGGACGCCGGTGACGATGTCGAGCAGCGTGGTCTTGCCGCCGCCGTTGAGGCCGACGACGCCGACGCGCTCCTCGCGCTCGACGCCGAGCGACACGGCGTCGAGCAGCACCCGCGACGCGTCGCCGGGGACGTGGGCGGTGACGGCCTCGAGGTTGACGAGGTTCTGCTGGCGGGGCGGCATCAGGCACGCACCGACGGCCAGCTCGTGGGCGGCGCGGGTTCCTCGACGACGCGCGCGCCGGGCACCGGCCCGTGGGCCACGCGCACCGTGCGGCACACGCCGAGCCCGGCCAGCTCCGCCGCGACCTCCATCGCGGCCTCCGGGTCCGTGCACAGGAACGCGGTGGTGGGGCCGGAGCCGGACACGATCCCGGCCAGCGCCCCGGCGTCGACGCCCGCGCGCAGCGTGCGCCGCAGCTCCGGCACCATGCTGACGGCCGCGGCCTGCAGGTCGTTGCCCAGCGAGAGCGCGAGCTGCCGCGGATCGCCGCCGGCGATGGCCTCCAGCACCGGCTCCACGGGACGGTCGACGGGCTCGGCGTCGCCGCGCAGGCGGTCGAGCTCGCCGAACACCTTGGGCGTCGACAGCCCGCCGCGGTGCAGCGCGACCACCCAGTGCAGCGGGTGGCGCGACAGCACCGGCGCGATCCGCTCGCCGCGGCCGGTACCCAGCGCCGTGCCGCCGTAGAGCGCGAACGTGACGTCGCTGCCCAGCTCGGCGGCGATCGGGGCCAGCTCGTCGCGGGTGAGGTCGAGCTTCCACAGCGCCGACAGCCCGACGAGGGTGGCCGCGGCGTCGGCGCTGCCGCCCGCCATGCCTCCGGCGACCGGGATGCCCTTGCGCAGCACCAGGTTGACGTCGGGCTCGCGGCCCGCCCGCTCGGCCAGGCTCTGCACCGCGCGCCAGGCGAGGTTCGTCTCGTCGGCGGGCACCTCGCTGACGCCCTCGCCGAACACCTCGATGCCCGGCTCGCCCTGGGTCACGCTCACCTCGTCGAACAGGCTCACCGCGTGGAAGACCGTGACGAGGTCGTGGAAGCCGTCCTCGCGCACCGGGCCCACGGCCAGATGCAGGTTGATCTTGGCGGGGACCCGGACGGTGACCGGGGGCGGGACGGCGGACAGCACCCGTCAACCCTACGGGCAGCGGCGCGCGCGGGTGGCGCCGCCGCTACCCGACGGGCGTGACGGTGGTCGCGTCGGCGTCCCGGGCGCGGGCCAGGTGCCGCGGCAGGGCGAAGCAGAGCGCCGCCACGAGGCCGATCAGCACCACGCCCGCGGGCAGCAGGAGCGCCTGCGCCATCGCGGTGGCGAAGCCCGCGTGCAGCGGCTCGGGCAGCTGCGCGATCGTCTCCGACGCCCCGCCGCCGGGCGCCGCGGGCAGGTTCGCCGCGAGCCGCGAGGCGATCAGCACCGCGATGGCCGCGCTGCCCAGGACCGCGCCGACCTGGCGGGTCGTGTTGTAGACCCCGGAGCCCGCCCCGGCGTCGGCGGGCGGGAGGTTGCGCGTGGCGGTGGTGGAGACCGGCGCCCAGACGAAGCCGTTGGCCACGCCGAGCAGGGTGATCGGCAGCAGCAGCTGCCAGATCGGGGTGTCGGGGCCCATCACGGCGGCGAGCCACACCAGCGACACCGACCACGACGCCAGCCCGATCCCGGCGAGCACCCGCGGGTGCATGCGGTCGGTCAGGCCGCCGACGAACGGGGCCAGGACCCCGGACACCACGGCCATGGGCACCAGCAGCAGCGCCGACCCGGTCGGGCTGAGCCCGAGCACGGCCTGGGCGTAGAACAGGATCGGGAAGACCATCGCGGTGACGGTGAAGCCGACCGTGGTGATCACGACGTTGGCCAGGCTGAAGTTGCGGTCGCGGAACAGCCCCAGGCGCACGAGCGGCTCGGCCGGGCCGCGCGCCTGCCAGACCACGAACGCCACCAGGACCACGACGCCCGCGCCGATGAGCGACCACACCGAGACCGGGCCTGCGATCGTGCCCCAGTCGTAGGCCTGGCCCTCCTGGATGCCGAACACCAGCAGGAACATGCCGACGGCGCTGAGCGCGACGCCGACGAGGTCGAAGCGGCGCACGTGCGTCGGCAGCCGGGGGACGAGCCGCACGGCGAGCAGGAACCCGACCACGCCCACGGGCACGTTGATGAAGAAGATCCACTCCCAGCCGAGGCCGTCGACCAGCACCCCGCCCAGGATCGGCCCGACGAGCGTGGCGACGCCGGCGACGGCGCCCCACAGGCTCATCGCGCGCCCGCGGTTCTCGGCGGGGAAGGTCCGGGTGATCACGGCCATCGTCTGCGGCGTCATGAGCGCGGCGCCCAGGCCCTGCACCACCCGCGCGGCGATGAGCCCGCCGAGCGTGCCGGTGAGCCCGCACCACAGCGAGGCGAGCGTGAAGACCACGAGACCGACCAGGTACACCCGGCGCGGGCCGAAGCGGTCGCCGAGCCGGCCGGTGACCAGCAGCGGCACCGCGTAGGCCAGCAGGTAGGCGCTGGTGACCCAGACGACCGCGTCCACGCCGACGCCGAGGTCGGCCATGATCGCGGGCGTCGCGACCGAGACGATGGTGGAGTCCACCAGGATCATGAAGAACCCGAGGACGAGCGCCCAGAGCGCCGGCCACGGGTTCGCCGGAGTCCCCTCCGCGCCCCGTACGGGCTGCCGCGTGGTCATGTCCGGAGTATCAGCCGGGCCCGGGGAGCCGACAACTCGACCCCGGCCGGGGCGGGGACGATCCGGTCAGACGGCGGCGAGGCGGGCGAAGTCCTCGATGCCCAGGCGCTCGGCGCGGGTCATCGGGTCGATCCCGGCCGCGCGCAGCGCCTCCTCGGCGGCCGCGGGCGAGCCGGCCCACCCGGACAGCGCGCTGCGCAGCGCCTTGCGCCGCTGGGCGAAGGCCGCGTCGATCAGCGCGAACACGGCGACGCGGTCGCCGGGCGGGGGCTCGCGGCGGTCGAAGGCCAGCAGCCCGGAGTCGACGCCGGGCACCGGCCAGAACACCGCGCGCGGCACCGGACCCGCGCGGCGGGCGGCGGCGAACCAGGCGAGCTTCGCGCTCGGCACCCCGTACGCCCGGCTGCCCGGCCCCGCGGCGAGGCGCTCGGCCACCTCCGACTGCACCATCACCAGGCCGCGGCGCAGCCCGGGGAGCTCGGCGAGCAGGTGCAGCACGACGGGCACGCCGACGTTGTAGGGCAGGTTCGCGACCAGCGCCGTGGCACCCGGCAGCTGCGCCGCCCCGACGCGCAGGGCGTCGGCGGTGACGACGGTGAGCCGGTCGGCCAGCGTCGGCGCGCGGTCGGCGACGGTGGCGGGCAGGCGCGCGGCGAGCACCGGGTCGATCTCCACGGCGTGCACGCCCGCGACGGCGGGCAGCAGCGCGAGCGTGAGCGACCCGAGGCCGGGGCCGACCTCCACCACGACGTCGTCGGGCGCGAGCTCGGCCGCCTTCACGATGCGGCGCACCGTGTTGGGGTCGTGCACGAAGTTCTGCCCGAGCTTCTTGGTGGGGCGGACCCCCAGCTCGTCGGCGAGGGCCCGCACCTCCGCGGGGCCGAGCAGTCGGGAGGGTCCGGTCGCTGCCCCGTCGGTCGCTGGCCCCTTGGTCACTGCCCCATCATCGGGGCAGGCCGAGCTTGCGCGAGCAGGCGGGCCAGGCGCCGTAGCCGCCGCGGTCGTCGCGGACCTTCGTGGCGATCGCGATCTGCTCCTCGCGGCTGGCCTGGTGCGGCAGGTCGGCGTACTCGCCGCCGCCGTAGGCCTGCCAGGTGGAGCGGTCGAACTGCAGGCCGCCGTAGTAGCCGTTGCCCGTGTTGATCGCCCAGTTGCCGGTGGCCTCGCACTGCACCAGCCGGTCCCAGACACCGCCGTCGGACACGGCCGGGGCCTGCGGGACGTCGTCGTTGGTGCCGACGCGCACGATCCGCGGCGTCGGGGGCGTCGTCGACCCGGCGCGCACCTGCACGCGGCGCACCTCCTGGCCGTTCTGCACGAAGACGCGGACGACGGCGGTCTGCTCGCCCGGGGTGCCCGGGTCGACGACCTCGCGCTCGCCGCGCGGCATCTCCGGGTCCTCGACGACCTCCTCGGGCGGCGCGATGGTGCGGGTCTCGATGACCTCGCCCTCGCCGTTGCGCACGATCTGCACCGCGGTGCCGTCGGCCAGCGCGGTGTCGGGGCTGGGGACCGAGACGTCGTCGGGGCCGAGCGTGACGCCCTGCTCGGCGAGCAGGCCGGCGACCGTGCCGGCCGAGGTCGTGACGGGCACCTGCGCGGCCGACCCGTCGGCCAGCGAGACCGTGCGCGGGATGTTGAGCTCCAGCGCGAGGCCCGACAGCGGGATCGTCGCGTCCGGGGAGGTCGACATCTGGATCGGCGCGGCGTCCATGCCGAGGCTGGACAGCGCCTCCTGCACGGACGCGGCCGTCGTCCAGACCTGCCGCTCCTGGCCACCCTCGACGAGCGTCAGCGGGCGGGCGCGGTTGACGATGATGTAGTCGCCGTCGGCGACGTCGGTGGGCAGCGCGGGCTGCACGCGGTCCTGCGGGCTCGGGACCATGCCGGCGGCGGCGAGCGCCCCGGCGACGTCACCGGCGAACGTGTGGAGCGTGCGCTCCTGACCGTCGACCGAGAGCACGACGGCCTTGTCCATCGCCAGCGCACCGGCCCCGCCGCCGACGAGGGCGAGCAGGACCGCCAGCACCGTGGCGCGGACGCCGATGCGGGCCGTGCGGGCGCCGCGGGGAGCAGGGAGGGCGGGGACGGGCCTCGCGACGGCGGCGGGGGCTGCGGCGAGGGCCGGCGCGGGGGCGGGAGCCGGCTCCTCCACCACGACCGCGGCGAACTGCTCGGTGTGCGGCTCGTCGACCTCGGTGTCGGCAGGAGCCTCGGCGGGGGCCGGCGCCTCGGGCGCCTCGACCACCGCGAGCGGCCCGGTCAGCCCCTCGTCGAGCAGGAGCGGGGCCATCGGCCCGGTGAGCTCCTCGGGGCGCTGGTCGTCCCGGACGATCGTGATCGGGCCGGTCGGGGGCAGCGGCTCGATCTCCGGGATGCCGAGCAGGCGCATCCGGACCGGACGGCCGATGACCGGCGCGTTCTCGATCTCGGGGACGGCCGACGGCTCCGGGAAGACCTCCGCGGTGCCGAACCAGCCGTCGTCGTCGAGGGGCAGCGAGCCGGGGTGTCCGACGGACACCGGCTCGGGGGACACGAACTCGCCCACGCGGGCGAGTGCGGCACGGCGTCGCGCACGCGCGGATACGTCGACCACACCGATCCTGACCTCGACGGACCCGGGCAGGGGAGGAGTCACCGGCCGCGGTGGTCCGGGGGCGACGTGCTGGGGGAGCGCCTCGGACCACCGCGACCGCTGTGCTGGGGAGCGTTCCCCACCCCGGTTGAGCGATCACGGAACCGTAACGGGCGGTGAGCGAACGAACCGGCCCGCGACACACCGTGAGCGCCGAGTGGCCGCTCCGCTACGCCGAACGTGCGTCGTCTACGCCGGGCGTGCCGCTGGATGCGGTGGGTGGCAGCTCAGCGAACCGGAACACCCGCTCGGCGTTGCGCCGTGCGGCGTCGGCGACCTCCTCGGCCGTGACCCCGCGCAGGGCCGCGATCCCGCGCACCGTCCAGGGCAGGCAGAACGGCTCGTTGGCGCGCCCGCGGTGCGGGTGCGGGGTGAGGAAGGGGGCGTCGGTCTCCACGAGGAACGCGTCCTCGGGCACCAGCACCGCCGCTTCCTGCAGGTCGCGGCTGTTCGTGAAGGTCACGGGCCCGGCGAAGGACAGCACGTACCCGGCGTCGACGCACTCGCGCGCCATCGCCGCGTCGCCGGAGAAGCAGTGGAACACCACCGTCTCCGGGGCGCCCTCCTCGCGCAGCACGCGCAGGACGTCGGCGTGCGCGTCGCGGTCGTGGATCATCAGCGGCTTGCCCAGGCGCTTGGCCAGGTCGATGTGCCAGCGGAACTCGCGCTCCTGGGCGTCGTGCGGGGAGTACTGCCAGTAGTGGTCGAGTCCCGTCTCCCCCACCGCGACGACGCGCGGGTCGCGCGCCAGCGCCTCGATCTCGGCCCGCTCCGCGTCGGTGACGGCGGCGGTGCGCGTGGGGTGCAATGCCACGGCGGCGGTGACGCGCTCGTCCCAGTGGGCGGCGCGGACGGCGAACCGGGCGCCGTCGAGGTCGTCGGCGATCGTCACCGCGCGCGTGACGTTCACGGCCTCGGCGCGGTCCATCGCCGCCCGAACGTCCTCGGCCGTGACGCAGCCGCAGGCGTCGAGGTGGGTGTGGGAGTCGACGGTCGGAACGCCGAGCGGCTCGGGCGGCTCCGGGGCCGCCCGCCGCGCGTGCCCGCTCACGGGCGGACGATCGGGGCCCACTCCGGCCCGGTCTCGCCGAGCTCGGGGTCGAGCTTCGCGAACAGCGGGCTCGGCTTGCCCAGCGGCCGGCCGATCTCGATCGGCGTACTGCCCCAGCTCGCCTGCTCGCTCGCGTAGTCGCCGGTGAGCACCGGGTACGACGGGCCCTCGCCGAGCTCCTCGACCTCCCGGACCTCCGGCTGCGCCGCCCACACCCCGGTGCCGCCCAGCGCCTCGTGCACCTGCTGCGCGGAGTGCGGCAGGAACGGCGTGAGCAGCGTGTTGGCGTCCTGCACGACCTGCAGCGCGGTGTGCAGGATCGTGTCGCGCCGGTCGGGGTCGTCCTTGCGCTTCCAGGGCTCCTGGTCGCTCAGGTACCGGTTGGCCAGCGTGACGATCCGCATCGCCTCGCCCGAGGCCTGCTTGAACCGGTTGCGCGCCAGCAGCCCGCCCACGGTGTCGAAGCCGGCCCGCGCCGCGGCGAGCAGCTCGGCGTCGGCGTCGGTCGGGGCCGTCGGCTTCGGGATCGCGCCGACGTTCTTGTGGGCCATGGAGATCGAGCGGTTGACGAGGTTGCCCCACTCGTTGGCCAGCTCGAAGTTGGTGCGCCGGACGAACTCGTCCCAGGTGAAGTCGGTGTCCTGGTTCTCCGGACCCGCCGTGGCGATGAAGTAGCGCAGCGCGTCGGGCCCGAACTCCCGGAGGAAGTCGGTCACGTAGATGACGGTGCCGCGGCTGGTGGAGAACTTCGAGCCGCTCATCGTCAGGAACTCCGACGACACGACCTCGCTGGGCAGGTTCAGCGTGCCGAAGACGCCCGGCGAGCCGCCGCGGTCGCCCGCCCCGTTCTGGCCGAGCAGCAGCGCCGGCCAGATGATGGAGTGGAAGACGATGTTGTCCTTGCCCATGAAGTAGTAGGCCTCGGCCGACGGGTCGGTCCACCACTTCTTCCAGGCGTCGGGGTCCGGCCCGCGCCGCGCCCACTCCACCGAGGCCGACAGGTAGCCGATCACCGCGTCGAACCAGACGTAGAGCCGCTTCATCCCGTCCTCGCGCCAGCCCTCGAGCGGCACGGGGACGCCCCAGTCCAGGTCGCGGGTGATCGCGCGCGGCTTGAGGTCGTTGGCGAGGTTCGTCGCGAACTTGAGGACGTTGGGACGCCAGTCGGTGCGCGTGGACAGCCACGAGCCCAGCGAGTCGGCGAACGCCGGCAGGTCGAGGAAGAAGTGCTCGGTCTCGACGAACAGCGGCGTCTCGCCGTTGATCTTCGACCGCGGGTTCCTGAGGTCGGCCGGGTCGAGCTGGTTGCCGCAGTTGTCGCACTGGTCGCCGCGCGCGTGCTCGTAGCCGCAGATCGGGCAGGTGCCCTCGACGTAGCGGTCGGGCAGCGTCCGCCCCGTCGACGGGCTGATCGCGCCCATCGCCGTCCGCGTGAACACGTACCCGTTCTTGTGCAGCGCCAGGAACAGGTCCTGCACGACCTCGTAGTGGGTGCTCGTGGTGGTGCGGGTGAACAGGTCGTAGGACAGGCCCAGGCCCTGCAGGTCGTCGACGATCACGCGGTTGTACTTGTCGGCGAGCTGGCGCGGCGTGAGCCCCTCGGCGTCGGCCTGCACCTGGATGGGCGTCCCGTGCTCGTCGGTGCCGCTGACCATCAGCACGTCGTCGCCGACCATCCGCCGGTAGCGCGAGAACACGTCGGAGGGCACACCGAAGCCGGAGACGTGACCGATGTGCCGCGGGCCGTTGGCGTACGGCCAGGCCACGGCGGTCAGCACGTGGGAACTCATGGTGACCAGCGTATGCCGCCCCGCGTCCGCGCCCCCGCGAGGTCGGGCACGAAACGGACACGGAGGGTTCCCTCCCCTCATATAGGTGTGCCTATCCTGTGCCGTGCCCACCACCGATCCGGTGACGCCCGGACTGCGCGGCGTCGACCTGCACCTCGGCTACCACGGCGTACCGGTCGTCCACGGCGCCGGCGTGGAGCTGTCGCCCGGGCGGATCACGGCGCTGGTGGGGCCGAACGGCAGCGGGAAGTCGACGCTGCTGCGGGCGCTGGCCCGGCTGCACGCCCCGTCGGCCGGGGAGGTCCGCTTCGGTGACGGCGCCGACGCGCTGCTGCTCAGCCGCCGCGACTTCGCCCGCCACGTCACCCTGCTCGCCCAGAACCGGCCGGTGCCGACGGGGCTGAGCGTGCGCGACGTCGTCGGGTTCGGCCGCCACCCCTACCGCGGGCGCTGGCGAGGCGACGACCCCGACGGCCCGGCCGCGATCGAGCGCGCCATGGGCGTCACCGCGGTGCACGGCATCGCCGACCGCCCCGTCGACGAGCTGTCCGGCGGGCAGCTCCAGCGCGTCTGGCTGGCCGGCTGCCTGGCCCAGGACACCGGCGTGCTGCTGCTCGACGAGCCCACCAACCACCTCGACCTGCGCTACCAGGTCGAGATCCTCGACCTCCTGCACGACCTCGCGGGCCAGGGCGTCGCGATCGGGGTCGTGCTGCACGACCTCGACCAGGCCGCGTCCGTCGCCGACGAGGTGGCGCTGCTCGCCGAGGGGCGCCTGCGCGCCGTCGGCCCGCCCGAGGACGTCCTCACCACCGATCTGCTGACCGCCGCCTACGGCATCCGCGTCGAGATCGACCACGACCCCGTCAGCGGGGCCCTGCGCACCCGGCCGATCGGCCGGCACGTCCACTCCCACCGGAAGGTCACCCGATGAGAAGGCTCCTGCTGACGGTCGCGGCGGCGTCGCTGCTGCTCTCCGCCTGCGGCACCACCGAGGAGGCGGCCGCCCCCGGTGCCGCCGCCCCCTCGGGCGCGCAGATCACGCTCACCGACGGCCGCGGCCAGGAGGTCGTCGTCGACGGCCCGGCCGAGCGCACCGTCGGCCTGGAGTGGGGCGTCGTCGAGAACCTGGTGACGCTCGGCGTGGTGCCGGTCGGCGTGTCCGACGTCGAGGGCTACTCGAAGTGGGTGCAGACCGAGCCGCTCACCGGCGACGTCACCGACGTCGGCGTCCGCGGCGAGCCCAGCGTCGACGCCATCGCGGCGCTCGACCCCGACCTCGTCGTCGCCACGACCGACCTCCCCGAGGCGGCGATCGCGCAGCTGGAGTCGATCGCGCCGGTGCTGGTCGTGCGCCCGGCCGACGCCGCCGACGGCCTCGGGCAGATGCGCACCAACCTGGAGCTCCTCGCGCAGGCAACCGGGAAGGAGGCCGAGGCGCAGCAGGTCCTCGCCGACTTCGACGCCTCCCTCGCCGCGGGCGCGCAGGCGCTCGCCGGCGCCGGGCTGACCGGGCGGCCCTTCGCCTTCTCCGACGCCTACCTCGAGGGCTCGCAGGTCTCCATCCGCCCGTTCACGACCGGGTCGCTGGCCGAGTCGGTCGCGGCGGAGCTCGGCCTGGTCAACGCGTGGCCGATGGAGGGCGACCCCGACTACGGCCTCGCCGGCACCGACGTCGAGGGCCTGACCGCGCTGCCCGCCGACGTCGAGTACGTCTACTACGCCAACGCCGCGGACGGCGGTGACGTCTACACCGACGTCCTGGGCGGCAACGCGATCTGGCAGTCGCTGCCGTTCGTGCAGTCCGGCGACGTCACCCGGCTGCCCGACGGCATCTGGATGTTCGGCGGCCCGTCGTCGATGACGGCCTACGCCGACGCCGTGGTCGCCGCGCTCACCGGATGACCCTCCTCGCGCCCCGCTCCGCGCCGCTGCCCGTCCGCCCGCTGCGGGTGGCGGGCGTGGCGGTGCTCGGGGCGGGCGCGCTGGTCCTGCTCGCGGCCGTGCACCTCACGCAGGGCACGGCCGCGGTCGACGCCGCCGACCTCTGGCGGCTGGTCACGGGCGCGGGCACCGACCAGGACGCGGCGGTCGTCGTCGCGTCCCGGGTGCCGCGCCTGCTCGCCGGCGTCGTGGTCGGCGCGGCGCTGGGGGCGGCGGGCGCGGCGCTGCAGTCGATCGCGCGCAACCCCCTGGCCTCCCCCGACACGCTCGGCGTCGACGCGGGCGCCTACTTCGCCGTCGTCGCCGCGGCCGCGTTCGGGCTGCGCATCACGGTCCCGGGCCTGCCCGTCCTGGGCTCGACGCTCGTCGCGTTCGCGGGCGGCCTCACCGCCGCCGCGCTCGTGCTCGCCCTGTCCTCGGGCGGCGGCGCGGCACCGACGCGGCTGGTGCTGGCGGGCTCGGCGGTGTCGCTCGCGCTGTTCTCGCTGACGACCGCGCTGCTCCTGCTGTTCTCCCCGGAGACCGTCGGGCTGTTCGCCTGGGGCAGCGGCAACCTCGCGCAGATCGGGCTCGCCGCCGTCACGCAGACGGGGCCGCTGGTGCTGCTCGGCGTGCTCGCGCTCCTCGTGCTGGGGCGGCGCCTGGACGTCCTCGGGCTCGGTGACGACACCGCGGCCGTCCTCGGCGTCGCCGTCCGGCCCACGCGGCTGCTCGTCGTCGCGATCGCGGTGCTGCTCAGCGCGGCCGCGGTGACCGTCGCCGGGCCGGTCGGGTTCGTCGGCCTCGGCGCGCCGGCGATCGTCCGGATCGTGGCGTCGAGGGTGCCCGGGATGCACCGGCACCGCGTGCTCGTGCCGATGGCCGCTCTCGCGGGCGTCCTCGTGGTGCTCACCGCCGACGTGCTCGTGCGCGCCCTGCTCGGCGGGCAGGGCGGCGTCGAGGTGCCGACCGGCGTCGTCACGACGGTGTTCGGCGCGGCCGTGCTCGTGGTGCTGGCGCAGCGGTTCCGCGACTCCGGGCCGGTCCGCAGCGCCCCGGCGGCCCGCGCGTCGCGGCTGCGCGGGCGGGGCGGGTACCTGGCCGTCGTCGCCGTGCTGGTGGTGCTCGTCGCGGCCACCGCGGTGGCGTCACTGCTGCTCGGGGACGCGAAGCTGCTGCTGGGCGACGTCGCCAACTGGGCGGCCGGGCGGGGCGGCCGGATCACGACGTTCGTGCTGGACACGCGCGTGCCGCGGGTGCTCGCGGCCCTGTTCGCCGGGGCGGCGCTGGCCGTCGCGGGCACGGCGGTGCAGGCCGTGTGCCGCAACCCGCTGGCCGAGCCGGGCCTGCTCGGCGTCAGCGGCGGGGCCGGGCTGGCGGCCGTCGCGGCGATCACGGTGGTGCCGACGCTGGGCACCTGGGCGCTCGCCGGCTCCGCCGCGGCCGGGGCGCTGCTCACCGCCGCGCTGGTGTTCGGGCTGGCCGCGCGGGGCGGGTTCGCCTCGGACCGCATCGTGCTGATCGGCGTCGGCGTCTCCTACGGGGCGACGTCGCTGATCACGCTGATGATCACGCTGACCGATCCGTTCAACGAGACGAAGGCGCTCACCTGGCTGTCGGGCTCCACCTACGGGCGCACGTTCCCGCAGGTGCTGCCCGTGGCGATCGCGCTGGTCGTGGCGGCGTACCTGCTCACCCGCTCCCGGGACGAGCTCGACCTCATGGCGCTGGACGACGACACCCCGCGCGTGCTGGGCGTCCCGCTCGGCCGCACCCGCCTCGGCCTGCTCGCCGTGGCCGCGCTGCTCACGGCCTCGGCGGTGGCGGCGGTCGGGGTGATCGCGTTCGTCGGGCTGGTGGCGCCGCACGCGGCCCGCGCGCTGGTCGGGGCGCGGCACGCCCGCGTGCTGCCCGTGGCGATGCTGCTCGGCGGGCTGCTGGTGTGCGTCGCGGACGTGCTGGGACGCACGGTGATCGCGCCGGCCCAGCTCCCCGCGGGCCTGCTCACCTCGGTGATCGGCACGCCGTACTTCGTGTGGCTGCTCTGGCGCTCGCGCCGCTAGGTCGTGAGTGGGAACCGTGGCCAGGGCCACGGTTCCCACTCACAGGGGGTCAAAGGATGAAGAGCATCTCCTGGTAGGTCGGCAGGGGCCACAGGTCGTCGGCCACCACGCCCTCCAGCACGTCGGCCGCCGCCCGCGCCGCCGCCATCGCGGGCAGGAGCTCGTCGCGGGCGTGCTCGGCCTGGCCGAGCGTGGTCTCGGCCGGCTCGGCGCCCAGCGCCGCCCGCAGCGCGTCCAAGGCGGTGCGCAAGGCGGTGATCGTGCCCGTCAGCTCCGCCAGCGGGGCCGTGTCGGCGTCGATCCCGGCCGACTTCAGCGCGCCCAGGTTCACCGCCGCCTCCGTCTGGTGGCGGACCGCGGCCGGCAGGACCGAGGTCGAGCCGACCTCGAGGGTCAGGCGGGCCTCGACGCCGATCGTCAGCGCGTACTGCTCCAGGCCGACCTCGTAGCGGCTGTGCATCTCCCGGTGGCTGAACACGCCGTACTTCTCGAACAGCTCCACCGCGGGCTCCGAGATCAGCTCGGGCAGGGCGTCGAGCGTGGTGCGCAGGTTCGGCAGCCCCCGCTCCGCCGCCTCGACCTGCCACTTGTCGGAGTAGCCGTCGCCGTTGAACACCACGGCGCCGTGCGTCGCGATGATCTCGGTGAGCAGGTCCTGCACGGCGGTGTCGAAGTCGGTGCCGCCCGCGAGGGCCGTCTCCAGCTCGGTGGCGCAGTGGTCCAGCGCCTCGGCCATGATCGTGTTGATCGTGACCATCGGGACGGCGACGGTCTGCAGCGAGCCCGGCGCGCGGAACTCGAACCGGTTGCCGGTGAAGGCGAACGGGCTGGTGCGGTTGCGGTCGCCCGGGTCGGTGGGCAGGACCGGCAAGGTGTCGACGCCGATCACCATCGACCCCCGGCTCTTCGACGACGTCGCGCGGCCCTTCGCGATCTGCTCGAACACGTCGGCGAGCTGGTCGCCGAGGAAGATCGAGATGATGGCCGGCGGCGCCTCGTTGGCGCCGAGGCGGTGGTCGTTCGTCGCCGAGGCCACCGACGCCCGCAGCAGGCCCGCGTAGCGGTGCACGGCGCGGATGACCGCGGCGCAGAACACGAGGAACTGCGCGTTCTCGTGCGGGGTGTCGCCGGGCACCAGCAGGCTGCCCAGCTCCGCGTTGCCCAGGGAGAAGTTGACGTGCTTGCCCGACCCGTTGACGCCCTCGAACGGCTTCTCGTGGAACAGGCACTCCATGCCGTGCTTCTTGGCGACGGCCTTGAGCGTGGTCATCAGCAGCTGCTGGTGGTCGGCGGCGACGTTGGCGCGCTCGAACATCGGCGCGATCTCGAACTGCCCGGGCGCGACCTCGTTGTGCCGCGTCTTCGCCGGGATGCCGAGCTTGAACAGCTCCCGCTCGGTGTCCATCATGAAGCCGAGGACCCGCTCCGGGATCGCGCCGAAGTAGTGGTCGTCGAACTCCTGGCCCTTGGGCGGCTTCGCGCCGAAGAGCGTGCGGCCGGCGTTGAGCAGGTCGGGCCGGGCGAGGAAGAAGTGCCGGTCGACGAGGAAGTACTCCTGCTCGGGCCCGCAGAACGACACGATGTGCCCGGGGTCGGCGTGCCCGAACAGCCTCAGCACCCGCTCGGCCTGCGCGCCCATCGCCTGCTGCGAGCGCAGCAGCGGCGTCTTGTGGTCCAGCGCCTCGCCGGTCATCGACACGAACACCGTCGGGATGCACAGCGTGTTGCCGCTGGGGTTCTCCAGCACGTAGGCCGGGCTCGTCACGTCCCAACCGGTGTAGCCGCGGGCCTCGAACGTGTTGCGCAGCCCGCCGCTGGGGAAGCTCGACGCGTCCGGCTCGCCCTGGATCAGCGTCTTGCCCGCGAACTCGGCCAGCGCCGAGCCGTCGGGGACGGGTTCGAGGAAGCTGTCGTGCTTCTCCGCGGTGAGCCCGGTGAGCGGGTAGAACACGTGCGCGTAGTGGGTGGCGCCCTTCTCCAGCGCCCAGTCCTTCATGGCCGAGGCGACGGCGTCGGCGACGAGCGGGTCGAGCGCCGCACCCCGCTCGATGGTCGCCATGACCGACTTGAAGACCGACTTCGGCAGCCGCTTCTGCATCACGGCCTTGTTGAACACGTTCTCGCCGAAGACCTCGCCCGGCGCCTCGGCGCCCGCCCACCCGATCGTCGGCGGGACGTGCGCCTCCACGGCCCTGATCGCCTGCAGACGAACGGTGTTGCCACTCATGTTCCGACCTCTCGCCAGCACTGCGCACGCGCCGGGCGGAGCACCCGACCGGGTGACGCTACGAAGACGACGTGCCGGTCGTGTTTCCGTCCGGTGACGCTGCGGCGCCCCGTATGACATCCCGGTGCCGTTCTCCGGACGGCCCGGGGACGCGCCCGTTCCGGTCCTACGCTCGGGCGGTGTCGTCACCCCCGCGGCCGTCCCCCGAGCGCCGCATCCACCTCGGTCGGATGGTGACGACGCGGGCCGACCTGCTCCGGCGCACCGGGGTCCCGCACTCCACCGGCGACGCCTGGTACCGCGACCGCGACCGCAACGGCCACCCGCCGCCGGTCGCCGCCGTCGGGCGCCGCCTGTACTTCGACGAGGCCCTGCTGCTGTCCTGGGTCCGCACCCAGCTCCACCCCGGCCCGCCGCCCGACCGGGTCGTGCGCAACGGCCGCTCGCTCGTCTCGCGCGCGGAGCTCGCCCGCCTGTCCGGGCTCTCGGAGTCGGTTCTCGCCGACCTCTACGCCCGCCGCGCCACCACCCGCCACCCCGCCGCGGTGCACCGCGACCGGCGCCACCTCTACTTCGACGAGACCGAGTCGCTCGCCTGGTGCTCGGCCCGCATCGCGTCGCGCGCAGCCGCCACCCGCGCACCGGCCCCGCGGGCCCGTCCGGCGACCTGAGGCACCGCGGGAACCACCACCCGGGACTCGCCCGCCCCGACCACCACGACCCCGGCCGGGATGAGCGCCCCACCCACGAGCTGGACACCCGACGGGCTCTGCGCGAGCAGCACCCACGCGAAGCCCAGCGGCGAGCACCTCCCCCAGCGCCACGAACGACGCCGGCCGCGAGCCCAGCACGCGGATGGCGGCGATCCCGCCGACGTAGGCGAGCGCCGCGGTGACCAGCCCGAGCGCGAGCACCGGCGCCCAGCACGCGACGACGAACCCGTCGAACGCCACCGGCGCGGCCGCGGCTGCTGCGCCACGACGGCTGGGACTACCACCTCCACCCCACCGACCCCGACGCCCCGCTGGACGACCCGATCGCCGTGGAGACGGCCATGGCGATGACCGACGTCGTCCGTGCCGACGAGGTGGGACGCCTGTCGATCTGCGCCGACGACACCTGCGGCGGCGTGGTCGTCGACCTCTCCCGCAGCCGCTCGCGCCGCTTCTGCCGCACCGCCTGCGGCAACCGCGTGTCCGCCGCGACCCATCGCGCCCGCCGGTCGGGCTGATCGGTCCGGCGCCCCGGCCCGGCGACCGGGGGGCCGGTCACTCCGGCAGGCGCCAGCCGCGCTCGCCCGCGAGGTCCAGCGCCTCCTGCGGGCCCCACGACCCCTGTGCGTAGGGGTGCGCGGGCGGCGGGTCGGCGAGCACCGGATCGCACAGCTCCCACAGCCGCTCCACCTCGCGGGTGCTGGTGAACAGCGTGTGGTCGCCCGCGATCGCGTCGAGCAGCAGCTTCTCGTAGGCCTCCAGCGAGTTCTCGCCGCCGAAGGACAGATGCAGGCTGTGGTGCTCCAGCGAGAGCTCGGGGCCGGGCTTCTTCGCGCGGATGTCGAGGGTGATCCGCGGCTCGTCGGTCAGCTCCAGCACGAGCTCGTTCGGGGCGCCGTCGGCCTCGCCGGGGAACATCGCGAGCGGCGGCTCCCGGAAGCCGAGCGTGATCGTCCGGCGGGTGGCGCCCAGGCACTTGCCGGTACGCAGCAGGAACGGCACGCCCTTCCAGCGCCAGTTGTCGACGAAGGCCCCGATCGCGACGAAGGTCTCGACGTCCGACGCGTCGTCGACGCCGTCCTCCTCGCGGTAGCCCTCGTACTGCCCGAACACGACGCGGTCGGGGTCGAGCGGGCGGACCGCGCGGAAGACCTTGGCCTTCTCCTCGTGCAGCGAGTCGGCGTCGAGCACCACCGGCGGCTCCAGCGCGACGAAGCCCAGCAGCTGGAACAGGTGGGTGGAGATCATGTCGCGGAAGGTCCCCGTCGACTCCATGAACGACGCCCGGCCCTCGATCCCGATTTCCTCGGGCACGTCGATCTGCACGTAGGCGATGTGCTCGGCGTTCCACACCGGCTCCATCAGCCCGTTCCCGAAGCGCAGCGCGAGGATGTTCTGCACCGCCTCCTTGCCCAGGAAGTGGTCGATGCGGAAGACGTCCTCCTCGGCGAAGGTCCCCAGCACCGCCCGGTTGAGCGAGCGGGCGGAGTCGAGGTCGCTGCCGAACGGCTTCTCGAGCACGAGGTGCGCACGCTCGGCGAGGCCCGTGGAGTCGAGCATCGCGATCATCGGCTCCATCGCCGAGGGCGGCACCGAGAGGTAGAGCAGCCGGCGCACCCCGTCGCCGAGCTCCTGCTCCGCGTCGGCCACGGCCGCCGCGAGGTCGTCGCCGTCGTCGGCCGACGACACGACGAACCGGATGCCGGACGCGAACTCCGCCCACCCCTCGCCGGCGCCCCCCGGCTCGACGGAGGCGCGGAACTCCTCGTCGGTGCCCGGCGAGTGCCGGCCCGTGCCGATGATCCGCACCCCGGGCAGCAGGCCGGCGGTGTGCAGGCTGAACAGGCCGGGGAACAGCTTGCGCTTCGCGAGGTCGCCCGAGGCTCCGAACAGGACCAGGACGTGGGGGGACGACATGGTGATCCGTACCCGCGGGCCGCGCGCCCGAACCCGCCAGGTGGGCTCCGCCACGATGACGTGGTTGCTCTCCGCGGCCCGGGTCGCCCGGGCACTCGCCACGACGGGTTCGGACGAGGCAACGGCTAGCCTTGGACACATGAACGTCGAGGTGACCCCGCTTCCGGGGATCGGGGTGCGCAAGGACTTCGCGCTGCGCGGCGGGCGGCGCGTCGGCGTCGTCACGCACCGCGACGGCAAGATCGAGCTCATCATCTCCAAGAGCGACGACCCGGACGCCTGCCTCGCCGAGCTGCCGCTCACCACCGACGAGGCCGGCGCGCTGGCCAACCTGCTCGGCGCGCCGCAGCTCGTCGCACAGCTCACCGGCGAGCAGCAGGAGCTGCCCGGGCTGCACACCCGGCAGATCCCGGTCGGGCCGCCGTTCGACGGGCGCACACTGGGCGACACCGCCCTGCGCACGCGCACCGGGGTGTCCGTCGTCGCGGTGATGCGCGCGGGCCAGGTCCACCCGTCGCCCACTCCGGACTTCACCCTGACCGCGGGCGACCTCATGGTCACCGTCGGCACGACCGAAGGGCTCGACAACGCCGTCGCGATCCTGAAGAAGGGCTGACGGCGTGGAGGGCACCGCGCTGGAACTGCTCGAGCTGGGGGCCGTCTTCTTCGGGCTCGGGCTCCTGGGCCGCCTCGCCGGGCGGATCGGGCTCTCCCCGATCCCGCTGTACCTGATCGGCGGACTCGCGTTCGGCACCGGCGGCATCATCCCGCTCGGCGGCATCGAGGACTTCACCGCGCTGGCCGGCGAGGTCGGCGTCGTACTGCTGCTCCTGCTGCTCGGGCTGGAGTACTCCGCGGCCGAGCTCGTCACCGGGCTCAAGCGCTCGTGGACCGCGGGGCTGCTCGACATCGTGCTCAACGCCGCGCCCGGCGTCGCCGTCGCACTGGTGCTGGGGTGGGGGCCGGTCGGCGCACTCGTACTGGGCGGCGTCACCTACATCTCCTCGTCCGGGATCGTCGCGAAGGTGCTGTCCGACCTCGGGCGCCTCGGCAACCGGGAGACGCCGGTCGTGCTCTCGATCCTCGTGTTCGAGGACCTCGTGATGGCCGTCTACCTGCCGATTCTCACCGCGGTGCTGATCGGGGTGTCGCTGATCGGCGGGATCACCGCCGTCGGGGTGTCGGTGGCGGTGCTCGCCGTCGTGCTGCTGGTGGCGCTGAAGTACGGCCGCTACGTCTCCGCGCTCGTCGACTCCCCCGACCGCGAGGTCTTCCTCCTCAAGGTCCTCGGGCTGGCGCTGCTCGTCGCCGGGTTCGCGCAGGCGATGCAGGTCTCGGCCGCGGTCGGGGCGTTCCTGCTGGGCATCGCGATCAGCGGCTCGACCGCGGAGAACGCCACGCGGCTGCTCGAACCGCTGCGCGACCTGTTCGCCGCGGTCTTCTTCGTCGTCTTCGGCCTCAACACCGACCCGGCCTCGATCCCGCCGATGCTCGGCTGGGCCGTCGTGCTGGCCGTGTCGACCACCGCCACCAAGCTGGCGACGGGCTGGTGGGCCGCGCGGAGGCAGGGCATCGGCCCGCTCGGCCGGGCCCGGGCCGGGGCCGCGCTGGTGGCGCGCGGGGAGTTCTCGATCGTCATCGCGGGGCTGGCCGTGAGCTACGCGGCGGTCGACGGCCGACTCGCCGCCCTGGCCACCACCTACGTCCTGCTCATGGCCGTGATCGGCCCGGTGGCGGCACGGGTGGTGGAGCCCCTGGCGAGGCGGGTGGTGGTGCCGGGCCGCACCGCCGCCGTCCCCACGGCCGGCGCCTGACCCCCACCCCCACCCCCACCCCCACCCGCGAGTCGGGCTCTACTGGCGACCGAGTCGGGGTAGGCGCTACACGCCCGGCGAGTTTGCCGCTCCCGTCCGCCGACTTGGCCGATCCTGCACAGCAGTCGCAACGCGGCCGGGGTGGTGCGGGCGGGGCGGAGGAGCCCGCCGGCGGCAGCGGGTCGTGATCGTCGCCGCCCGCACCTCACCGTCGGCGCGACGACCGTGAGGTACGACGGACGGCGATCACCAGCACCATGATCTCCGTCCACCGCACACCCTGGTCGCGACGAGGACCACGGTGTGCAGACCGCAGCGATCTTCACGCCCCACCCCGCGAGTTCGCCGTTCCCGCACGCCGAGGTTGCCGAACGCGTACAGCCGCGGCGCGCGGAATCGGCCAACACCCCGGGGCACCGGCGGCACACTCGCCGGGGTCGACGGCACACTCGTCGGAGGGGGGTGGGTGGTGGGCTGGGCTGGGGCCTGGGGCTGGGGCCGGGGCCGGGGCCGGGTCAGCGGGCGGCGAGCGTGGCCGCGTACAGCTCCCGCTTCGGCACCCCCGCCGCCTCCGCCACCTCCGCGACGACCGTCTTCAGCCGCTCCCCCTCGTTCACCCGCTCCTGCACCGCCCCGACCAGGGACTCGACCGTCGGGGCGGCGGTGGGGGCGGCGCCGGCCAGGACGACGGTGACCTCCCCGCGCACCGGCCCCTCCTCCGCCCACGCCGCGAGCTCGGAGAGCGGGCCGCGCAGCACCTCCTCGTGCTTCTTCGTCAGCTCCCGGCACACCGCGGCGCGGCGGTCGGGGCCCAGGACGGCGACGGCGGCGGCGAGGGTGTCGGCCAGGCGGTGCGGCGACTCGAAGAACACCGCGGCCCGGGGCTCGGCGGCGAGGGTCTGCAGCCAGCGCGTCCGCTCGCCCCCGCGGCGCGGCGCGAACCCCTCGAAGCAGAACCGCTCGACGGGCAGGCCGGACAGCACCAGCGCGGTCGTCACGGCCGAGGGCCCGGGCAGGCACGTCACCGGCAGCCCCTCGGCCGCGGCGGCGGCGACGAGCCGGTAGCCCGGGTCGGACACCGCGGGCATCCCGGCGTCGGACACCAGCAGGACGGTGCGGCCGCCGCGCACGTCGTCGAGCAGGCCGGGCAGGCGGGCGGCCTCGACGGCGTCGTAGTGGCTGATCACCTTCCCCGCCACGGCGACGCCGAGCGCCGCCGCCAGCGACCGGAAGCGGCGCGTGTCCTCCGCCGCCACCACGTCGGCGGAGGCGATCGCGTCGACCAGGCGCGCCGACGCGTCGCGCGCGTCGCCGAGCGGCGTGGCCGCCACGAGCAGCACCCCGCCGGGTCCGGAGGGGTCCGCCGCGTCGGTCGCCATGCCGCCCACCCTACGAGCGGCCTACGATCGCACGGGTGACCGACCGTTCCGTGGCCGTGCGGCGCCGCGTGGCGACGGTGCCGGTCGACGACCGCGAGCCGACGCCGGGCAGCCACCCGCTCGGTCAGGAGCCGCCGCTGGCCCCCGCGCCGCCGGTGTCGCCCGCCAGCCTGGGCCCCCCGCCGCCCACCGACCGCGTCCGCGGCTGGATCGTCGCGATCACCCTCGCACTGGTGGCGCTCGTCGTCCGCTTCACCGACCTGGGCCGGATCACCGACGGCGGCACGCCGGTCTTCGACGAGAAGCACTACGTCCCGCAGGCCTGGCAGATGCTGCGCAACGGCGGCGTCGAGGACAACCCGGGCTTCGAGCTCATCGTGCACCCGCCGCTGGGCAAGCAGCTCATCGCACTGGGCGAGTTCCTCTTCGGCTACGACGGCTTCGGCTGGCGCGCCGCGGCCGCGTTCTCCGGCACGCTCGCCGTGCTGCTGATCGTGCGGGTCGCGCGGCGGCTGACGCGCTCGACGCTGCTCGGCGCGATCGCTGGCGTCCTGCTGATCTGCGACGGGCTCTCGCACGTCCAGTCCCGCATGGGCATGCTCGACGCCTTCGCGGCGCTGTTCGTCCTCGCCGCGTTCGCCACCCTGCTCCGCGACCGCGACGACGTCCGCGAGCGGATGGCGCTCGTCGTCGCCCAGGGGCGGATCGGCGACAGCCCCAACGGCCCGCGGCTGGGCTGGCGCTGGTGGCGCCTGGCCACCGGCGTGCTGCTCGGGCTGGGGTGCGCGGTCAAGTGGTCGGGGCTGTACTGGCTGGCCGCGTTCGCCGTGCTCGCCGTGCTCTGGGACCTCACCGCGCGCCGGACCGCGGGCGTCGAGCGGCCGTGGAAGGGCACGATCGTCCGCGACCTCGGGCCCGCGCTGTGGGCGCTCGCGCTCGTGCCGGTGCTCGCCTACCTCGCCGGCTGGTGGGCCTGGTTCGGCAACGAGACCGCGATCGACCGCTACGCCTCCTCCGGCCCCGCGTTCCTGCCGCCCGCCCTGCGCGCGCTGGCCTACTACAGCGGGCAGGTCCTCGACTTCCACGCCGGCCTGACCACGGCCGTCAGCGGCGAGCACCCGTGGGAGTCGAAGCCCTGGTCGTGGCCGATGGGGCTGCGCCCGATGCTCTACTACTTCGCCTCGGGCGACCAGGTCACCGGCTGCGGCACCGACGACTGCATCAGCGCCGTCATGCTCATCGGCACCCCCGCGCTCTGGTGGCCCGCGTTCGGCGTGCTCGGCTGGGCGCTCTGGCGCGTCATCACCCGCCACGACTGGCGCTACGCCGCCGTCCTCGTCGGGTACGGCGCCGGCATCGTGCCGTGGCTGTTCAACATCGACCGGCAGATGTACTTCTTCTACATGACACCCGTCGTGCCGTTCCTGGTGCTGGGCACGGTGCTCGTGATGGGCGAGATGCTCGGGCGGTCGACCGCGCCGCGCGAGCGCCGCCAGACCGGGGTGCTGCTCGTCGGGCTGTGGGTGGGGCTCGTCGTCGCCAACTTCGCCTGGATGTGGCCGATCATGAACGGCCTGCCGATCACCCAGGAGATGTGGGACGCCCAGCTCTGGCTGCCGTCGTGGCGGGCCAAGGGCTGACCGCTCACCCCCGTGCGAGCAGCGCGCTGGCGGTCAGGGCGAGCCCCGCGCCGGCCATCTGGGCGGCTGTGAGCCGCTCGTGCAGCACCACGCGCGCGAGCAGGACCACGACCACGGGGTAGAGCGAGACGAGCACGGCGCTGACGCCCAGGTCGCCCAGCCGCGTGGCCAGCAGGAACAGCACGTTGGCCAGCGAGTCGAACACCCCGCTGACGGCGACGAGCACCACCACCCCGCGCGTCCCGCGCCCCAGCGCCCGCTCGCGCCCCAGCCGGACGCACAGCCCGGCGATGAGCAGCACGAGCAGCGTCACCGACACCACGCGCCCGGCCAGCAGCGGCCACAGCCCGGAGCCCTCGGGCGTGGCGTCGAGACCCACGAAGAACAGCCCGAACCCGGCCCCGGACGCGAGCCCGAGCAGGATCCCGCGGACGGCGACGGCGTCGCGCGTGCCCCCGGTTGCCAGCACGATCGCCGCCAGCGCGACGACGAGCCCGGTGACGGCGGCCGCGCC
Source organism: Pseudonocardia oceani (assembly GCF_019263585.2). Taxonomy (GTDB): domain Bacteria; phylum Actinomycetota; class Actinomycetes; order Mycobacteriales; family Pseudonocardiaceae; genus Pseudonocardia; species Pseudonocardia oceani. The sequence continues at coordinate 3,648,032 of NZ_JADQDF010000001.1, read as the reverse complement.
GAGGCGCTCGCCGCCCGCCAGCCCGACGAGCAGCGGCAGCCCGGCCCCGACCACGGCCGACAGCGGCGCGACCACCCCCATCGGCCCGACGGCGAGCCCGCGGAAGTACAGCAGCAGCCCGGACGCCCCGGCGATCCCCGCGAGCGCCCCCGTCCCCAGCGCCGCGGCCGACGGCTCGCCGGGCACCAGGAGTACCGCCGGGACCAGCGCGAGCAGCCCCAGGAACTGCGCGCCCGCCGTGACGGCGAGGACGGCGGCGCGCCGGGCGGCGAGACCACCGGCGAAGTCGGCGACCCCGTAGGCGAGGGCGGCGGGCAGGGCGACGGCGGCGGGCACGACGCCGAGTGTCGCACCGGCCAGCGCGGCCGATCAGCAGGTGGCGCCGCGGTGCACCGGGTCGACCAGCAGCGTCCCGGCCTCCACGCGCGAGACGAACGCGCACGACCCGACGCGCACCTCGACCTCGTCGGTCCCGCGGAACGCCACCGCGTCCGGCGCGCCGCCCTCCGGCACGCCCTCCCACACCGGCGACTCCTGCTCGAACGGCCCGTCGCCGGCCCGCAGGACGACGCGGTGCACCGGGTCGATCGTGAACGCCGCCCCCTCCAGCACGACGAGCCGCTGGTCGCCCGACGCCACCTCCGACACCACCGCGCCGGGCTCGTCGAGGTCGATCGCGAGCCAGGCGGTGATGCCCCAGCCGACGGCGGCGATCCCGCCGAGCACCAGCACGATCAGCCGGGCGAACCAGAGCTTCACGGCCACCGTCAGCGCGATCGTGACCAGCAGGATCGTCAGCAGCACCGTGCCCGCGACGAACCACCGCACGTGGCGCAGGTGGAAGGGGTCGAGCACCGCGAGCCCGGCGAGCAGCGCCGCCAGTACCCCCAGCGCCGCGAGGACCAGTGCACGGCGCAGGGTCGTCATCCCGGGAGCCTAGACAGGCCACGGCATCGACCGGCGTGCCGGCCGCCACACCACCCGCCGCCGGGCGGCGTCAGCTGCCGAGCACTTCGACGGTCGCGTCGTAGAGGTAGGCCTCGGTCTCGTACTCCTCGTACATGTCGTACTGGACCGGAGGCGGCCCCTCGTTCTCCCGGAACAGGTGGTACTGGCCGACGGTGCCGACCACGCGGACCACCTGCCCCTGGATGGCGTCGACAGGTCCGGTCGTGCGCACCAGCAGGCTGTCCTCCCCGTAGTCCCGACCCGCGAGCTCGAGGTGGCGCGGGTCGAGGACGTCGGTCACCTCGGCGCTCACGGTGACGCGCTGCCCGAGGTACTCCCCCTCGTAGAAGTTCTGCGCCTCCTGCACCTCGCCGACGGTCACGCCCTGTTCGGGTCCGGCCGTCCCGGCGTCGTCCCCGCACCCGGTGAGGACTGCGGCGCAGGCAGCGGCCACGAGGGCACCCCGGCCGCGGCCCGACATCGCTCCCATGCCTGTGACTACCACGCACCGACGCGGGTAATCGGGACAGGCACGGGTAATCGGGACGTATGGGAACACAGCGCAGGCCGCCCTGGGCCGTGACGCTCACGCTCGGCGCCGTCCTGGTGGCCGGGGCCGCGGGTTGCGGCGCCGGCCAGGTGGCGGGCACGGCGGAGCAGGTGACGTCCTCTCCGGGAACGGTCGGGGAGGTCGGACAGGTCCAGGTCAGGGATATGCAGTTCGTCTGGTCCGATCCGGTGGTCGGCGACGAGGTCTACGCGGTGGGCGCGGACGTGCCGCTCCAGGTCACGATCATCAACGAGGACGACGCCGGCCTGGGCGGGGCGGACCGGCTCGTCGCGGTGTCCAGCCCCATCGCGACGTCCGGGCTGGTCGTCGGCGACGCCACGCTGTCCGACGGGCAGCAGCTCGTGGCCGGTTACGACGGGCCGGTCTCGTCGATCAGCCGGGAGGGCGCCCGCGAGGTGGACATCGTGCTCGAGGGGCTCACCGCACCGATCCGGGCCGGTCTCACCTACCCGGTGGTCCTCACGTTCGCGGAGGCGGGCGAGCTGGCGCTGCAGGTGGGTGTGGAGAACCCCGCCGTCCTGCCGCCCCGTGCCTACGAGCCCGAGGACGACCCGGCGGTCCTCGGGACCGGCCCCGGACCCGGGGTGGTGCCCGATGACGAGTAGGCGCGCACTGGCCGTCGTGGCGCTCGCCGCCGTCCTGACCGGCTGCACGACCCCCACCCCGGCCGACCCCGCCCCGCCCGCCCCCGCCCCGACCGCCCCCACCCCGACGGGTCCGGCGGGCGTCAGCACGGCCGACGTCGTGGCCCGCCTGGCCCCGAGCGTGGTCACCGTCCGCACCGAGCAGGGTGCGGGGAGCGGGGTCGTCTACCGCGAGGACGTCGTGTTGACGAACCAGCACGTCGTCGGCGACGCCACCGACGTCGTGATCGACTATGCCGACGGCACCTCCTCCCCCGGCACGGTGCTCGCGACCGACCGGATCACCGACCTCGCCGTCGTGCGCACGGAGCGCACCGGCCTCCCTGTCCCCGAGTACCGCACGGCGCTGCCCCGGCCCGGCGAGGAGGTGCTGGCGATCGGCAGCCCGCTGGGCTTCGAGGGCTCGGTCACGTCCGGCATCGTGTCCGGGCTGGACAGGCAGATCCCCGGATCCGCTGCGCAGTCCCGCGCCCTCGTCGACCTCATCCAGGTCGACGCCGCGATCTCCCCCGGCAACTCCGGCGGCGCACTGCTCGACGCGACCGGGCGCGTCATCGGCATCAACGAGGCCTACATCCCCCCCTCCGTGGGCGCGGTCTCGATCGGGTTCGCCATCCCGGCCTCGACCGCTGTCGACATCGCCGAACAGCTGCTCGCCGACGGTGTCGCCGTCCACCCCTACCTGGGCGTCCGCCTCGCCCCGCTCACCCCGGAGCTGCGCGAGGGTCTCGGTGTGGCCGCGGAGGGGGGAGCACTCGTGACAGCCGTCGCCCAGGGCGGCCCGGCCGCCACGGCGGGCGTCGAGCCCGGTGACGTGATCGTCGAGCTCGCCGGGACGGCGATCACCTCGATCGAGGACGTGCTCGGCACCCTCCGCGACACCGAGCCCGGCCGCGAGGTCGGCGTCTCCGTGGTGCGTGAGGGAACGCAGGTGGACCTGCAACTGACGGTCGGCACGGAGCCGATGTCCTGACCTGTCCGCGCCCGGGTGCCGCCGGGTCCACCACCGCGACCGTTTCACGTGTCCGGCCAGGGGTAACACCAGCGCCATGACCCGTCCGGGCCTGTCCGACGTCTCGTCCCGCGGTCCTCGCCGCCGCCCCCCCGCGACGCCCGGGTCGTCTCCGGCGGTCCGTACGACCGGGCCGTCGTGAGCGTCGCACCGTGGCCGCTGCTGCCCAGCGTCCTGGCCCTGGCCGCCATGGCCGTGGTGATCGTGCTGGCCGGGGTGCGGCTGACCCGCATCGCCGAGACTCTGTCCGACCGCACCGGGCTCGGGGACGCGGTCGGCGGCGCACTGCTGCTGGGCGCAGTCACCTCGCTACCGGGCAACGTCACGGTCGTGACCGGGGCGCTGGGCGGGGACGCGGGTTTCGCCCTGGCCAACCCGCTCGGCGGCATCGCGCTGCAGACGGTCTGGCTGGCCATCGCCGACCTCGTCTACCGGCGGGCGAACCTGGAACACGCCGCCGCGTCCCTGCAGAACGTGCTGCAGTCCATCGTCCTCAGCGCGATGCTGGCCGTGCCGGTGCTCGCCTACGCCACACCGACCCTGACCCTGGGCTGGGTCCACCCCCTGACGCTGCTCATCCCGGCGCTGTACGGCTACGGCCTGGTCCTGCTCCGCCAGATGCAGCGGGCGCCGATGTGGCAACCGACCCGGACGGAGCAGACCGCGGACGCGGACGCGGGCGACGCCGTCGAGAACAGCAACGCCGAGGATCCGGGCGGTCCCGGCTCCGGCGACGAGACGTCCACCGCGCGCCTGTGGGCGGCGCTCGCCGCGCTCGGGCTGCTCGTCGGGGCGGCCGGGTGGGTCGTCGGCCGGGCGGGGCTGTCGGTGGTGGCCGGCACCGGGTTGGAGGGCGGCATCATCGGGTTCACCCTGACCACGGCGGTCAGCTCGCTGCCCGAACTGGTGGTGCTCGTGACGGCCGTCCGGCTCGGGCACCTCACCCTGGGCGTCGGCAACATCATCGGCGGCAACGTGTTCGACATGCTGATGGTCGCGCTGGCGGACGTCGCCTACCTCCGGGGGTCGCTCTACAGCGATGCCGGTCCGACCGGCCTCATCCTCCTCGGGGGGACCCTGCTGATGAGCGCCACCCTCGCCGCCGGTCTGGTGATGCGGGAACGCCGCTGGATCGGCTTCGAGGGCGTCTCGATCCCGGCGATCTACGTCGGGACCATCCTGCTCGCGATCGGGACGTGACCTCCGCCGGTCGTCAGCGCGGCGTCCCGGGCGTGGCCCCGGCCGAGCGCACCAGGTCGGCCAGGGCACGCGGCGCCGCGAACGGCAGCGCGTGCGAGGAGTCCAGCTCGGCGAACTCACCGCGGGGGATGCGCGCGGCCACCCTGCGCGCGAAGGGAGGGGGCACGAGGTGGTCCCGGGTGCCCCGCACGACCAGCGTCGGCACCGTCAGGTCGGCCGCCCGCTCCAGCACCGGGACCTCCAGCAGGACGCGCAGGTCGGCCCACCCCTTGGGAACGGAGGCCCGGAGCACGTCGACGAGCACCATGGCCAGGTAGCGCGGCGGCTCGTGCCGCATCGCACGGGCGAAGCGGAGCACGAGCGGCACCGGGCTCCGGGCCCGCGGCGCGAGGACCGGGCTCGTGAGGACGAGCCGCTCGACGAGGTCGGGAGCCCGCAGCGCGAGCTCGATCGCGACGATGCAACCGAACGAGTTCGCCACCACCGTCGCCGGGCCGGTCATCCGCTCCATGAGCCGCCGGAGGGTTCCGGCGAGCTCGTCGAGCGACAGCGGTCCGGCGGCGCGGGGGCTCCGCCCGGTGCCGGGCAGGTCGGGCGCCACGACGAGGCGGTCCGAGGCCAGCTCGGCGCCCAGCGGCTCCAGGTAGCGCGACGAGGAGCCCAGCCCGGGCACCAGCAGCGCCGGGGTCGCGCACGCCCCGCCCGGCCGACCGGTCCGGACGTGCAGGCGCAGCGCTCCGACCTCGACGGTGCCGGCTGCGAGCCGGGGCCGCCCGGTCACCCGTCGTCCCTGGGGACGGGACCGAGGCGCAGGCACGCCAGCAGCCACGGCACCGCGAACAGCAGGCTCGCGAGGACGTCCGTGGGATGGTGCATGCCGAAGTAGAGCCGGGCGCTCCCCACGCAGGCCACGGCCACCACCGGCACCAGGACGAGCGGCCATCGCCGTCCCGTCGCGATCCTGCGGGCCGCCAGCAGGGCCGCGAGCCCGTACAGACAGACGGTCGCGGACACGTGACCGGACGGAAAGCTCGAGGTGGGCGGCACCAGCAGGCCCAGGTGCCCGACGTCCGGGCGCGGCCGTCCGACGACGGCCGCGGTGACCAGGAACAGCGCCAGCTCGCCGCCGAGCACCAGCACGACCAGGAACACCGGCCGGGCGCTGCGCGTGGCGACGGTCATCAGGACGGCGATCGTGAGCGCGCCGGCCACGACCGTCGGGGTGTCCCCCAGTGCGCCGAACACCCCGGCGACCGAGGTCAGCAGCGGGGTCCGGATCGCCACGAACCACCCGGTGACGGCCGCGTCGAACCGCTGGACCGCCGCCACCGTCACCAGCGTGCCCGCGCCGAGGAGCGCGCCCAGCAGGAGCAGCCAGAGCGCGGCGAGCGCACCCGCCCGCGGCCACGCCGGCCGGGCCGGCCGCACCCGACCCGCCTCGACGGGCCGGTACGGCCCGGCGGCCGCCAGGCGACCCCGGTGGCCGAAGGCGGCGGTGGTGACGGCCAGCCACCCCGCGCCGAGCGCGCCCCCGAGCAGGACCGGGGCCGGCGGGTCAGCCAGGGCGAGACGGGTGAGCCCGACGAGGACGACGAGCGCGACCGCGACCGCGGCGGCGCTGCGCCGCCACCGCGGCGGCACGGCCGGAGTGAGGACGACCAGCAACAGCCCGTAGGCCACCGCCGCGGACAGCGTGTGCTCCCCGGGCGCGCGGGTCCCGAGTGCGGCGGCCACCGCTGCGGTTCCGGCGCCGAGCACGACCGCCCCGATCCCGGTCAGGGCGACGTAGCCGGCCAGGCGGCGCCGCCCGTGCAGCAGCAGTGCAGCACCCAGCAGGCCGAGCACCACCGCGGCCGCCACGGGGCTGCCCAGCCCGGTCGCCTCCCGGGCGACGCCGAGCAACCCGGGAACGCCCGACACCGCCTGCTGCAGGCCCCCTGCCACGCGCTGCTCCGCCGCGGCCGTGCCGGCGAGCAGGGTGCCCACGGCCACCCCCGCGACGAGCAGTACGAGCAACCCCGCCCCGCTGTACACGGCGGCCCCGCGGTGGGGCGTGCCCTCGACCTCCCGGGTGTCTGCATCGGCCAACGTCGGCACCCGGCTCCTCCTGCGCGGTCCGCGCGTGCGGGCGCGGTCCCGTCCGCGCCGACCCCCGGGTGCCCACCGGGCCGGGGCCTATCCGTCAGGGACGGCCTCGTCAGGCAGATGTCAGGTGGACGCTCCACATCGTCGGCTTCGTCGCGTCGACGATCGCCACGCGGAGCCGGACGGGCAGCCCGACCTACGACCGTCGACGCGGAGTTCGTCCGCCACGACCGGTCCGCGGAGTCCCGGACGTACGCGGAGCGCCGCTCCCGGAGGTCGGTGGAGACCCCTCCCCTCCAGCTCACGCGACGCTGGTCGACCCCACCACGGGAGGGTTCCGGCCCAGCCGCAATCGGCCGGTGACGTGACGCGATGGCGGGTAGCCGGTGGGGGAAGCCCGCCGACCGAAGGCGAGGACAGGAGTCGACGTGGAGCAACCCGGGCCCGGAACGACCCGCCGCACTCTGGAGACGCTGATCGGCACACCGTTCGAGGAGGGCAACGCGGTGCAGGTGCTGCACGACGGGGACGCCGTGTTCGCGGCCCTCCTCGGCGCGGTGCGGGACGCCGTCCGCTCGGTCGACCTGCTGTGGTTCGTCTGGGAGCCCGCACCGGTCACCGACGAGGTGGTCGACGCACTGGCCGCGGCCGGTCGTCGTGGGGTGCGGGTGCGGGTGCTGCTCGACTCCTTCGGCGCCCTGCCCGCCGAGCGCTCGCGGGTCCGGGCGCTGCGGGCCGCGGGGTGCGAGGTGGCCTTCTACAAGCCGCTGCTCACCTGGCGGGTCACGACGATCAACCGCCGGGTCCACCGGCGCGTGCTGGTGTGCGACGAGGAGGTCGGCCTCACCGGCGGCACGGGGATCGCCCACGGATGGACCGGCCGCGCCCAGGACCCCGACCACTACCGCGACACCGCGGTCCTGGTGCGCGGCCCGGCGGTGACCGGGCTGCGCACGGCGTTCGCCCTGGCGTGGCAGCAGACGCCGTACCCCCTCGTCACTCCGGCCGACCGGTTCCCCGCGGTCGGGCGGCCGGGGAGCACGGCGGCCGCGGTCCTGCGCGCGTCGTCCCAGGCGGGGTGGAACGAGGCGGCACTGGCCGTCCGGGCCCTGCTGCAGGTCGCCCGCCGGCGGGTGCGCGTCACCTCGCCCTACGTCCGGCTCGACGGCCGGTTCCACCGGATGCTCGCGGCCACCACGGCCCGGGGGGTTCAGGTGCAGGTGCTGGTCACCGGCGACCACTCGGACCGGCCCGTCGTCCAGTGGCAGAGCGAGCCCCATCTCGGGCGGCTGCTCGACGCCGGCGTCGAGGTCTGGACCCACCGGCCGACGATGATGCACGCCAAGGTGCTCACGGTCGACGGCCGGTGGGCGATGGTCGGGACGACCAACCTGGACCAGCGGTCACTGACGCTGAACGAGCAGGTGGGGCTCGTCGTCGACGATCCGGACATCGCAGGTGAGCTCGACGGCCGGTTCGGCGCCGACCTGGAGCGCAGCGACCGGTTGGACCCCGGCGAATGGCGCGACCGGGCCGGGCTGCGCCGCCTGCGCGCGGCACTGGCCGATCTGGCCGGGGCCCCGTTCCGCGGCGCGGGCGGTGCCGGCCTCACCCGGCCCGGGTCCGCACGGGCCGCACGGCGTGCGGCGGCGGCGCGGGGCCGGTGACGCCGGGCGTCCGGCCCGCTGCGGCCGGCATGAACGAGATGGTCACGACGCGCAGCCGTACGACCATGTCACCGGGGTACTCCGCCGACATGGGAGCGACCTCTGCCGATCGTCGACACGCCCGAGATCCCCGGAGTCCCGGGGTCCGGCCACCGGGCCGCCGTCGCGCCGCGTCCCGCCGGCTGACGGCCCTCGCCTGCGGCGCGGCCGTCGCGCTGACCGGGTGCGGAGCCGCGGGCGGCGGGCCACCGCCGGTGGTCGGGGTCGGCCCCGGCACCTACGGTGCCGCCTGCCCGTGGACGGTACCGGCTTCCCCGGTACCGCCGCGGACCTGATCGACGCCGCCGCCACCGGTGACGATCCCCTCCTCGCGACGACCGCCCGCGCGCTCGACGCGACCGGTCTGGACGCCGCGCTCGACGACCCCGTCGCGCGGTACACGGTGTTCGCCCCGGCCGACGCCGCGTTCGACGCGCTCCCGCCCGGCACGGTGCAGCGGTGGCTCGCCGACCCGCGCGAGGAGTTGTTCGGCGTGCTGGCCCGCCACGTCGTCGTCCCGCGGCTCGACGCCGATGCCCTCGCGGCCGGACCCGCGGGCCTGGAGACGCTCGATGACCAGCCGCTCGTGGTCACCGGGACCCCCGCGCGCCTGGTGGTCGACGAGGAGGAGAACGCGGGGGTCCTGTGCGGCAACATCGAGACCACGAACGCGACCGTGTTCGTCGTCGACCACGTGCTGCTGCCCGACGCCCGGCGGTAGCCCGCAGGCGACCCGCTCGGCGCCGTTCGACGCCGGATGACCGCCATACCGGGACGACAGCGACACCGGGACGACAGCGACACCGGGACGACAGTGCGCAGACAGCGCCGACTCCTAGCGTGGATGACGTGACCGGATCGGCACCGCCGACCACGCGGACCCTGCCGGGTTCTCGCACGAGATCCCGCTGCCGGCCGCGCGCCGCGTGGGACACCGGTCCCCGCAGGCGCGGCCCGCGCCTGCACCGAACCCGACCCACCACGTCGGCCCGCACCCGAGAGGCTCGCCCATGACCACCACCACGACCACCACGACCACCACGACGGACGCGCTCGTCGAGCGGCTGTTCGGCGCCGTACTCGCCACCCTCGACCTGCAGTCGGTCTACCTCGGCGACCGGTTGGGCTACTACCGCGCGCTGGCCGGCGCCGGCGCCCTCACCGCGGCCGAGCTGGCCACCCGCACCGCGACCGCGCCGCGCTACACCCGTGAATGGCTCGAGCAGCAGGCCGTCACCGGCATCCTCACCGCGGACGGCGAGCCGGACGCGACGCGGCGGCGGTTCACGCTGCCCGACGGACACGTCGAGCCGCTGACCGCGGTGCTGAGCCCGAACCACGTGGTCCCGCTGGGCCGGTTCGTCGTCGGCGCGGGCAAGCAGATGGATGCGCTCGTCGAGGCCTACCGCTCCGGCGGCGGGGTGAGCTGGGCCGACCACGGCGTCGACGCGCGCGAGGCCCAGGCGGCGGCCAACCGGCCGATGTTCCTGGGCACGCTGGGCACCGCCCACCTGCCCGCCATCCCCGACGTCGACGCCGCGCTGCGTGCCGGTGGCCGGGTCGCCGACATCGGCTGCGGACTGGGCTGGTCCTCGATCGGGATCGCTCTGGCCTACCCCGACACGACGGTCGACGGCTACGACCTCGACGCGCCCTCGGTCGAGGCCGCCCGGCGCAACGCCGCGGAGTCCGGCGTCGGGGACCGGGTGCGCTTCCACGTCGCCGACGCGGCCACCATCGACGACCGCTACGACGTGGTGTTCGCCTTCGAGTGCATCCACGACCTGCCGGACCCGGTCGCCGTGCTCGCCTCGATGCGAACGCTGGCCGGCGACGACGGAACCGTCGTCGTGATGGACGAGCGGGTGGCGGAGACGTTCACCGCGCCCGGCGACGACATCGAGCGCCTGATGTACGGCTACAGCCTGATGTGCTGCCTCGCCGACGGCATGGCGCACCAGCCCTCCGCGGGCACCGGCACCGTGATGCGACCCGCCACCCTGCGTGACTACGCCGTCCGGGCCGGGTTCGACGGCATCGAGGTGCTCGACATCGACGACGACTTCTTCCGCTTCTACCGCCTGGTGAACCGAGGTGGGCCCGGCTCATGAGGTGGGGCGGCCGCCGTCCGGTGACGCAATGCACGGTGCCCTACGGCGCGTCGTCCTGGCGGCCCGCGTGGGTGTCACCGACCGTCGTCACGTTCCTGGGGCACCCGGTCACCGGTGCAGCAGGTCGCGCAGCTGCGGCAGCGCCGCGCGGGCGGCCTCCCGGCCCCGGTCGACCAGCTCGTCGAGCCGGCCGAAGTCGAACAGCCCGAACCCGTCGAGGTGGGGGGTGAGCACGGTGTGCGCGAGCGACCTGACGGGATCGTCCCGACGGCCGCCCGCGATCATCATGGAGCGGGCGATGGTGTCGACGATCGGGGGCAGGGCATCCGGGTCGGCGGGATGTACCCCGAACGGCTGGGCGACGTCGACGGCCAGCACCGGTCCCTCCCGCTCCGCGGCCATCTCCCCGACCGGCAGGTTGTCGAGGACCCCGCCGTCGACGTGCAACCGTTCCCCCACCCGCCGCGGGGGCACGATGCCGGGGATGCGGACCGACAGCCCCACAGCGTCGGCGATCGGCCCGCGACGGTGCACGACCCGCTCGGCCGCCACCAGGTCGACGCTGACCGCGAAGAACCGGCGGCGCTGGTCCTCGATCAGGGCCCCATCGAACAACCGGGCCAGGGACAGCTCGGCCCGGCGCCCGCGGATGAGGGCGTGGCGGGGCCATACCACGTCCCCGAACAGCCGGTGCGGCACCAGCTCGGCGCGGGCCAGGTCGAGCAGCTCGGCCGGGCTCGTCCCGCACGCGAACATGCCGCCGACGACCGCCCCCATGCTGGTGCCGCCGACGCGGTCGATGCGCACCCCGGCCCGGACCAGCTCGTCGAGCACCCCGATGTGGGCCAACCCGCGCGCCCCACCGCCGGACAGCACCACGCCGACCGACCGGACGCCGACCCGTCGCCCCAACCGAACGAGGTCCTCGCGGCACCCGGGCTCGACCAGATGGTGCGCCACCGGCGCCAAGGCGTCGAGCCAGCGCGCGAGCCCCGCGGTCCCGAGCGCCACGAGCCCCACCCCCACCTCGGGGTGCCCGGGCGGTGGCCGCCGCGGGTCGGCCACGACGAGCGGGAGGTCGGCCTGCCGCAGGCCGTAGCGCGCCCACGGGGTGCCGGGCCGGTCGGCGACGATCAGCACCGTGCCGCCGCCCGCCTCGGCGGCGTCGAGGCGCCCGGGCCAGCGGGCCGGATCGGGATCGGGATGGAGGCGGAGCACCGGTGCACCGAGCGCGCCGGGCAGCTCGCGGGCCAACCACGCGATCACCCGCTCCAGGCCGGGGGTGCCGGCCACCAGTGCCAGCACCGACCCTGTGCGACGCGCCCCGACACCGGGGGGCTCCGCCCCGGGGATCCGGCGGGCGAGCTCGCGGACGAGCGCGGCGGAGAACGCGGGCTCGGTGGCGATCAGCCGGTCGACGTCGGCCGTGCTCAGTGCGAGCAGCTCGCTGTCCCGCCGGGCCCGGACGTCGGCCGACCGGCGCCCGCCGGTCAGCATGGCCACCTCGCCGAACGACTCCCCGCGCCCGTGGGCCCGCACGACCAGGCCGTCGAGCACGATCTCGACCCGGCCGGTGCGCACCACGTACAGGGCATCGCCGCGCTCGCCGCGCCGGAACAGCCACTCGCCCGCCCGGACGGTTCGCGGACGGGCCACGGCCGCGAGCTCGGCGACCACCGCGGGCGGCAGCCCGGCGAACAGCGGGACCCCGGTGAGCAGCCGGACACCGTCGGACATCGTCGCGGTGTTCATCCGTCCTCCCCGGCCCGGTCCCCCGCCGAGCCGGTCGGGGTCGCCGCCCGGGCCCGGCGGACGGGGAGTGCGGTGCGCATGGGAGGTTCCTTCGGTCGGTGTCGAACCCCGTCGATCGGAGGCACCCAGCGTCGCCCCGACCCCTGCCACGCCGCTGTCACGCCGATGGCACCTCACCCACCGCGCAGTGCGGCGACGGCCTCGTCGAGTCCGGCCGGCTCGGCGGCCGCTCAGCCCGACCGGTCCGCACCCCTGCCGGCCGGATCGTCCCGGCCGGCACCCCGTGGATCCTCGGGGGCGCCTCGATCGTCACCCGGAGGTGTTCCCGGCCGGTTGTCGCGCTCACCGTCCCCGGCGGTGGAGCTCGACCGCCGGGATCGTGACACCTCCCAGCCGACGTCGTGCTCCGGGCCGTAGCAGCACCATGTGCCGGTGCGGACGGCCGGCCGGAGATGCCGGCCCAGCGCCGGGTGCACGTCATCGATCCGACGCAGTGCCGCCCGGATCCGCTGGGTGACAGCACTGCGGGCGCGCTCGGTCGACCCACCGGACCGGCGCGGGCGCCCGCCCAGGCCCGCGGCGGCGGTGAGCTGGTCGACGAGCAGGTCCAGCTCGGTCCGGGCCGCCTCGGCCCGGCCGCGGTCGCCGTGGCCCTCGGCCTCGGTCAGGTCCTCCTGCAGCTCGCGGACACGGGCCTCGTAGCTGCGTCGGGCTTGCGCGTCGATCACCTCACCGGTGTCGGGCTGCTCGACCGCGGCGCCGAGCAGCTCGGTGCAGCGCACTTCCCGTCCCGGCCGGCTGAGCAGGGTCGCGAGGTCGTGCAGTCCCTTGGCATCGGGAAGCCGGGCCGTCCGGCCGGCGAACGACAGGGACCAGACCGCCCCGTCGAGCCGGAACCGCGCAGGCACCGGATCGGTGATCGCCGCCAGCTCCCGGCGGGCCGACGCCATGATCCGCCGATCGGGCATCGTCGCGGACCGGACCGGCGTCGCGGTGAGGTCGGGCAGCCGATCACGCCACGCCCACTCGTAGAGGGTCAAGGTGCGCGCGGTGCCCGCAGCCTCGCGCAGCGCCGCTGCGCTGTCGGTGTGCCCGACGACGTCGACGAGCTCCGCGATCAAGCGCAGCGTGACCTGCAGCGGCACCGCGTGCCCGATGCGGGCGAACACCTCCAGCGCGACCGCCAGGTTGCGCGCCGCGTCCGCCGTGTCGCCGCGGCGCAGCGCGAGCCCGGCCAGCGTCCAGTGACACGGACCTTCCACCAGGGGGTACTCGGCCGCCCGTGCCCGACGCGCCAGCCGCGTCAGTGTCGTCCGGCCGCGGTCGGGGTCGTCGATCGCCAGAAGGTTGGTACCGGTCAGCGACGCGAGGGCCTCCGGGAAGCCACTACCGGCGGTCACGGCACGGGCGTGTGCCTCCTCGGCCTGCATACCGGCCTCGTCGAGCCGGTTGAGCGCCGCCAGTGCGCTCGCGCGGAACGTGCGCATCTCGCTGGCCCACCCCGGCTCGTCGCCGTCGTCGGCGAGCGCGATGGCTCGTTCGGCCCAGCGCAGCGACGCCGCTGGTCGGCCGGCGAGCAGGTCGTGGAAGTAGAGCGTGCGAAGGGCGAGCACCGCGGCGAACGGGCTGGGGCCGGCGGCGATCACCGCGCGGGCCAGCTCCGCCGCGTGCTGGGTCGACCGGACGACCATGTGCGCGAACGCGGTGATCGCGGCGAACTCCGGCCAGGACTGCGCCCCCGGGTCGGGCCAGCGGCGGAGCAGATCCTCGCCCACAGCGATGACGGGTTCGGGCCGGGCGCCGTGGTGCACCACCACCACGGTGTGGCGGACGAGACGGCCAGCGCGCTCCGGTGTCCGGTCGTGCGCGGCGCACCAGCGCAGGGCGTCCAGCAGGCCCGTCTGCGCGGACCGGGTCGCGGATCCGGCCGGGGGCGCGGTCCCCCACGGGCTTCCGGCCATCTGCTCGACGAGACGGTCGACCCACCGGTCGTGCACCTCGTCGAACTCGCCCCGTTGCACCAGACGCGTGCGGGCGAACGATCGCAGCGTCTCCAGCAGCCCGTACCAGCTCCGCCCGTCCTGCTGCCGCACCGTGATCAGCGACTGGCCGACGAGGTGGTCCAGCCGGTCGGCGACGGTCAGCGCGGAGGTGCCCGCGTCGCCCGCGACCGCGCGGGCCTCGTCGGCGGTGAACCGCCCCGCGAACACCCCGAGCCGGTCGAAGAACCGGGCCGTGGGTTCGGGCAACCGGTCGTACGACCAGCCGATCGCCGCATCGAGGCTCCGGTGCCGGCGCGGACCCCGGCTGCGGCCGAGCACGGCGTGTCTGCTGTCCAGATGGGCCAGGATCTCCGCAGGCGTGAGGCTGCGGGTACGGGCGGCCGCGAGTTCCAGTGCCAGCGGCAGGCCGTCCAGCCGCCTGCACAGGGCGGCGACCGCGGCCGCGCCGTCGCCGTCCAGGACGAGCTCGTGCCCCCCGTCGCGGGCGCGGGTGAGGAGCAGGTCGACAGCGGGTGAACCGGCCACGTCGTCGCCGGACGGAAGCGCCAGCGGGGACAGTGGCACGACCCGTTCGTCGGGCAGGTCGAGCGGTTCGCGGCTGGTGGCGAGGACGGTGAGCTCGGCACACCCGTCGAGCAGCCGCTCGACCGTGTCGGCTGCGGCGTCGCGGACGTGCTCGCAGTTGTCGAGCACCAGCAGCCGCCGGTCGCGCCCGGTACCCAGCAACGCGGCGGCCAGCGACGGGAAGCCCAACGTCGCGGCGACGGCGTCGGCCACCTCGTCGGGCCGGCCGACCTCGGCGAGCTCGCACGTCACCGACGGCGGCGCGCCCGCGGCGACGGCCCGGGCCAGCGCGGTCTTCCCGACGCCCCCCACCCCGGTGACCGTCACCAGGCGGTGGTGCGCCAGGAACTCGCCGAGAGCGGCGATCTCACTGTCCCGACCCACCAGCACCGGGCCAGTGTCGCGTGTGCGGGTCCCTTCACACCATCCCGATCGGTTCGACGCCCGAAACGGGCTTGCCCATCTCGACGCACGCCAGCTCCTCGCCGCCGGGCATCGAGAAGCGGACCGGACGGACCTCCCGGAAGCCGTAGGCCGTGTAGAGCGGCACGCCGGGCAGGGTGGCGACGAGGGTGAGGTCGCGGAAGCCCGCGCGGCGCGCGGCCTGCTCGCTCGCGGCCAGGATCGCGCGGCCCAGGCCGCGTCGCGTCCAGTCGTGGCGGACGAACATCGCGCGCACCCGTGCGGGTTCCCGGGCCGGGTCGAGCAGTCGGCTGTCGTCGGTGCTCGGCCCGGGCCCGGCGTAGACCTTCGCCCGGCGGCTCCAGCCGCCGCAGGCGACGATCTCGCCGGCCACCTCGTGCACGAGGTAGGTGCCGTCGTCGACCAGCTCGGGATCGAGCCGGGCGACGTGCACCGTGGCGCTCGCCGTCTGCTCGGCGCTGTAGTACCGCGGGAACAGGGCGAGCACGGACGCGCGCATCAACGCGTTGATCCGCGGCGCGTCCGCCGCCACCGCGAGCCGTTGCGGGGCGGTGACGTCCCGGTCGTCGGTGGTCATCGGATTCCTCCTGGTGGGGCGACCGAGCTGGGTTCGGTCCGCAGGACCGTCCATCCGGTCAGTGCGGCGCCGGTCGTGAGGACGATCGCGGCGGTGGGATCACCGGTCCACGCCGTGAGGGCGCCCGCGGACAGCGGTCCGACGAGCGCGGCGACGGCGGAGGCGGTGTGCAGCAGGCCGAGCCGGGCACCGAGTCCGGCGGCGCCGAAGCGGCTGATCAGCAGCTCCGGGAACAGCCCCACGTAGCCGCCGTTGGCGAGGCCGAACAGCACCGCGAACACGACGACCGCCGTCGGCGACGGCCCGGCCGCGATCCACCATCCCGACGCCGCCGCGAGACCGAGCGCGCAGGCCCGCATCCCGGACTCTGCTCCGACCCGGTCCGCGACCGGTCCGGAGAGCAGGCGTCCGACGATGCCGGCCAGGCTCGACGTGGAGAGCATCGCCGCCGCGAAGGGCAGACCCAGGCCGTGCGCCTGCGCGTAGCCGGGCAGGTGCGCCAGCGGGACGAACACGGCCACCGACAGCGCGACGCTGCCCAGGTACAGGCGGCCGAACCCGGGCACCGGGACGGGGTGCGGTGCCGCCCGGTGCCCGCCCCGATCGCGGTGAGCACCGGCACGAGCACGCAGCTCGCGCCGCCACCCACCCCGAGCCCGGCCGCGAGCCACATGAGCGGCTGCGACTCGACGACGGCCAGGGCGGCCAGGCCGGCCGGCAGCAGCACCGCGGCGGCCGCGACCCACCGACGCGGCCCGGATCGCTGGGCGAGCGGGCCGGTCACGGCACCGCCGAACAGGGCCGCGGACAGGGCCACCGGGAACGCGACGCCGCCCGGCACCGTGCTGAGCGCCAGTGTCACCCCCACGGCGACCGCGCTCGCGGCGAACGCCGCACCGATCGACACCCGGCTCACGACACGGCTCGGGCGAGGGTCAGGTCGAGTCCGAGCGTCACGACGGACTCGACGCCCAGATCGTGGAACGAGGTGGTGGGGACGAAGCCGTGCTGCCGGTAGAGGTGGTGGGCGACCGGCATCGCGCCGGCATGGGTCTGCAGCAGCATCTCCTCGTACCCGAGGTCGATCGCGACGGCCACCGCCTCGTCGAGCAGTGCGCGTCCCAGCCCGCGGCCGCGCGCCCAGGGACGCAGGTACATCCGCTTGAGCTCGGCGCATGACCCGCCCAGCCGGTGCACGCCCACGATGCCCGCAGCAGCACGGCCCGCCCGGGCCAGGATCAGCGCGCCCTCGGGTGGTCGGTAGAACCGGGCCGGTTCGGCGAACTCCACCTCCGCGGCCGGCTGGGTGGCGGTGACGTCGGAGCCGACCGCGGCGCTCACCCACCGCCGGTGCTCGGCGAGCAGGTGCCCGGCCGCCGCCCAGTCCTGGTCGGTGCGGGCGCGGCAGACGGTCGTGCAGGGCATGCGGTGCTCCTCGTGAAGGCGTTTTCATCCGTGAGGCGGTGACATCGGTGGAGGCGGCGGACATCGGTGACGGCGTGAGGTCGACGGAAGCCCGGACCTCACCGCTCACTCACATCGGGCGGGGTCGGTGGCGCAGAGCCGGGCTCCGGCGAGGGCTGTCCGGTCGATGAGCCGGGCGCGGGCCGGGTTCTCCCGGCCCCCGCCGGTGTCCGGTCGCGACGCGGCCGTGGTCGTCGGTGGGCGGGTGCGACCGACGATCTCGACGGCCTTCCGCTCCAGTCGCGGGGCGAGGCGGGACTCGCGGCGGTTGCGCGTCTCGGTGCCGGTCTGGGTGCCGTCGGCGAGCACGATCCAGCCGGCGCCGTACACCTGGCCGTCGACGATCCCGTCGGCGAAGAACAGCCCGGCGTCGCGCGACACCGCAGTGGTGGTGAAGGCCGCCGGCGTGCCCCCGGCGGCGGTGAAGGAGCCCGCCGCGCCACCGTCGGCGACGGTGAGGCCGAGCTCGGCCCCACGCTCGGAGCGCAGCACAGCCCGGTCGCCGTCCAGCGTTCCGAAGAACCGCTCACCGAGCCCGGCCGGCCCGTCGCACACGTAGGCGACGACCCGGGCGCCGTCGGTGACCACCGCGACCAACGTGTCGGTGCCGGTGACCCGACCGACGGATTCGACCCCGGAGACGGATGCCGTCGCCGCGGGACCCGGTACCGCGGCGGGATTCGGCACCGCCGCGGGGGAGGTCGTCGGCGGGGTGGCGGCGCCGCAACCGGTGAGGACCACCGCGACCAGTGGAGCCATGAGAACTGCGCGAAACCGGCCGATCGAGGTCGACGAGCGAGTGATCATCGGAGTGTCCTCGGTGAATCGTCTCCTGGGGCCCCGGCGATCGGGGCGCACCCAGCGTCGCCCGAGCCGCTGGCACGGGCCTGCCACCATGGTGTCAGCGCGTCGCCGTCCCCATCGCCGCCGGCTCCCGGACCCGGGAGCGGCCCGCGCCGCATGCTCCACGGCGCCCGCCCGCACCGCGTCGGCGCCGGAAGGCCGGGGGCGCGCGCTCGCACCGACGGCACCTCGGCCGGTACACCGGCCCGGCCATCGCGGCCTCGTGCCGGACGGCCGCTGCGTCGTCGCCCGCGTATGCCGAACGGATCACCCAGGTCGAGGTGGGCGAGGACCTGGGAGTCGAGGTCCCCCGCCGCCACGGCCGGTTCCAACGACCGGTGGGCGTTGCGAACCGCGCCGCCCGTGCCGCCCCGGAAGCCGTGGGCCTCGGTGAGCGCGTTGCCGGCGTCGCGGCTCGCGGTGGGGTCCCCGGCCGCGCCGGCCAGCGCGACGGCGTGCGCGGTGAGGGACTCCACGGCGGCGAGGTCGCCACGCAGGTGCGCCAGCAGCCCGAACGGGAGGGTGGGCCGGAGCAGGTCCTCGGCCGGGCCGACCTCGCACAGCCAGGCCTGCGCACGACGCAGGTCGGGGAGGTGGGCGTCGAACCGGCGGATCGCCCCCGCCTCCCCGGGTCCGCGACGGTCCGTCATCACGTCCTCGGCGAACCGCACCGCCCACGCGGCGTGCCGCGCGCGTAGCGCCGCGGCCGCCGGATCGGCGGCCAGCTTCGAGCGGCCGAACGCGCGCAGTGTCTCGAGCATGCCGTACCGCGCGGGGACGCCGGGGCACTCGCTCGCGACGAGGTGGACCAGCGAGCGGTCCACCAGGTCGGGCAGTGCGGTGGCGTCGCCGCAGACGGCGGTCACCGCGGCGCGCTCGACCGGCCCCGCGAACACCGCGAGGCGCTCGAACAGGGTCCGCTGGTCGCCGTCGAGCAGCTCGTAGGACCACTCGACGACCTCGCGCAGCGAGGAGTGCCGCCTGCCCCCGGTGCGGCGCCCTCCGCGCAACACGTCGAAGGGCTGGTCGAGGGCGTCGACCAGGCCACGGAGACCGAGCGTGACCGCCCGTGCGGCGGCCAGTTCGAGCGCGAGCGGGAGCCCGTCGAGGCGGCGGCACACCGCCTCCACGAGCGCGGCCCGATCCGGGTCGCCCTCGCCCGGGTCGCCCGGGAACGCGCCGGCCGCACCCATCCTGTCGCTCAGCAGTCGCGCTGCTGATGACGGACCGAGCGGATCGACGCCGAACACGAACTCCCCGTCGACCCGCACCGGCTGCCGGCTGGTCAGCAGCAGGTCGACCCCGGGGGCACCCATCGCGATCGCCTCGATCAGCCCGGCCACCTCGTCGGCGACGTGCTCGCAGGTGTCGAACACCACGAGCTGGCGGCGCACGGCCAGCACCTCGACCACGCGATCGGTGAACGCCCTCCCGTCGGGGACCTGCTCGCGCGACCGGCCGTCGTCGGCGAGCTGCAGCGCCGCCGACAGCGTGGGTGCCACGTCGGCCGGGCCGCCCTCGCCGAAACCGACCAGCAGCACACCGTCGTCGTAGCCCTCGCCGATCGCGTCCGCGACGTGGGTGGCCAGGCGGGTCTTGCCGACCCCGCCCGGGCCGACCAGGGTGACGATCCGCTGCTCGCCCAGCAGTCGCCCCACCTGGGCGACGGCTTCGGCCCTCCCCACGAACATGCTCACCGGCAGGCGCGGCACGCGCGACCGGGTCGGCGGACCCGACGGCGCAGCCGTGGGGGGCACCTCCTGGCGCAGGACCTGCCGCTGCAGCTCCCGCAGGGTCGGCGACGGGTCCAGACCGAGGTCCTCGGCCAGCCGCCTGCGCAGCCGCCCGAACTCGGCCAGCGCCTCGGCCTGCCGGCCCGCGGCGACCAGCGCCTGCATCAGCAGGGCGACCGCCGACTCACGCAGCGGATCGGCGACGATCAACGCCTCCAGTGCCGCGATCGCGTCGGCGGTCCGGCCGACGGCGATCAGGGCCCCACCGTGCTGCTCGGCCGCGCCCGCGCGCAGCGCGGACAGCCGCGCGACCTCCGGGTGCAGCGCCGGATGGTCCAGCTCCCCGTAGGGCCGACCCCGCCACAGCGCCAGTGCCGCGTGCAGGAGGGACAGCCGCTGCGACGGGTCGGGGGCGGCGGACGCGGCGGCCAGGTGGTCGGTGAAGACCGTGACGTCCACCGCCGACCTCTCGGCGACCAGTCGGTAGCCCTCCGGGTCCGTCGCGATCCGGGCGCCCTCCGGAAGGAGCCGACGCAGCCGGGCGATGTTGGTCTGCACCGCTCCCGGCGGGTTGGCCGGCGGGTCGTCCCAGCCCATGCCGGCCAGTTCGTCGGCGGGGACCGGGGTTCCCAGCCTGGCCACCATGCCCAGCAGCAGCCGCCGCTGCCGGGCCGACGGGACCGGGATCGGGCCGTCGGGACCGCACACCCGCAGCGGTCCGAGGACGCCGATCGTGGACATGCCCGGGCCGTGGTATCCGGCGGGGCTCGTCCGTGGGACGCCGGACGGCACCGGCACGCCCACCACGCTCGCGGCGCGGGGACCCACCCGGGCCAGGATCAGCGCGCCGTCGGGTGGCCGGTGGAACCGGGCCGGACCGGCGAGCTCCACGTCGGGGTCGGGTCGGGTGATACGGGACATGCGGTGCTCCTCGGGCAGACGGCGGACACCCGTGGTGGCGTGAGATGCACGGAAGGCCGAACCTCACAGCCGGCACTTCCGGCCCGCCGTCGTCATCCCGCGGGGCCGGGACCCAGGTCGACGGGTCGCCGTCCTCCGGGCGGGCCGGGGCGGTGACGCCGCCGGATCGGCCCCCACCGGGCCCAACCGGCATGAGCGGTCCGGACACGACGACCGCGGCCCGCCCCCGGGAGAACCGCGTGGCGGCCCGCTCGGCGGCGACCGGTGTCGGGGTCGCCGACGGCCGCCTCCCGGGTCACGGCGGGCACGGCTCGGCCTCCAGAGCCCCTCGTCGTCGCGGTGGCACGGGCTCGGTGAGCCAGTGGAGCAGCTGCGCCGCGAGTGGGCGCCGCGACCGGGCGGTCCCGCGGGCCGCGGTCACCAGGCGGTGGTGGTCTGCCACTCGGCGCAGCTCGGCGTGGTGGATACGGATCAGCTCGCTGTGGACGAAGTGGTTCACGACGGGGCTCCCTGAGCAGTGGTGGGGGTGTCGTGCGGCGGCCGCGCCGGGTCGGCGCGATCGATCAGTCCGGCCAGAAGGCCGTGCAGGGTGGGCGGGGTGGGCATGGGGGTGGGCTTGGGGATTCCTCCTCGTGGATGCCCCATCGTCGAGGGGCCGGCTGTCGCGGTGATGTCGTCGCCCTGTCATCCGCCGCGCGGTGGCCGGACGGGGTGGACCCGACCGGCCGCCGGTGGGTCCTACGGCCGGACCTCGTAGACGAGGTGGAACGGGGACCGCGCGACCCGGCGGAACCGGGTGAAGCCCGCGTCGACCGTCACCTGGTGGATGGCCGCCTCGCCGGCCCGCCCCCCGACTGCGTGGCAACCCGGCCGGCCGACTCCGGCCGGAGATGTCCTACCGGTTGGGCTCGCGCCACATCGTCCACAGCGGGGGGCCGCCCGCCACGGCGATCTCAGCGGTGACGGCGAACCCGTGGCGCTCGTAGAGCCGCCGGTTGTCCGGGCTGGTCGCCTCCAGGTAGGCGGGTGTCGCGGACCGGTCGGCGCGGTCGAGCACGGCACGCAGCATCGCGCTGCCCTGCCCACGCCCCCGCCGCTGCGGGGCGACGCCGATGAACCACAGGTAGTCGTGGCCGGTGTGATGCGGATGGTGCTCGTCGAGCAACCCGATGACCTCGAGCCACCGCTCGGCATCGGGCCCGGCGAGCACGGCGCACCTGGCGGCGAACTCGGCACCGACGGGCTCGGTCATCGGCTCGACGCCCGCGGGTGACCAGATCGCGGCACCCGTCACCGGGTCTCCGGCACACCAGGTCTCGTCGTGGCGGGCGAACGCCTCCGCGGCCAGGTCGAAGAACGCGGGCAGCATCTCGCGGCGGCGGCGGCGGTCCGGGTTGAGCCAGCGGAACACCGGGTCGTCGAAGAACGCTCCGGCGAGTGCGGTGACCACTGCGGAGCGGTCGTCGGGGCCCGCCTTGCGGGCGACGGTACGCGTTGCGGCGGTCGTGGTGGTCGGGGGCATCGGGCTGTCCTCTCTCGTGGCGACCCGGGGCGGGCCGTGCCGAGAAGGTTCGCCGCCGGCCCTGCCCGCCCGCTGTCACCCCGCTGACTCGTGGGTGTCGACCGACTCGGACAGCCACCGGTCCCGGATCCTGCGGCCTTCACGTGGTCGGCCTCCGGTCCGCGCGCCGCGTCCGGGCCACGACGTCGGCCGGCGGCGGTGCTGCGCCCCCGGTGAGGGCCCTTCGAGGGCCCGATCCCCGAGGGCCCGACCCCCGACAGCCCGATCCCCGAGAGCCCGATCCCCGAGAGCCGGGCACGCAGTGCCGCCGTCGTGGGCGCGCGGTCGTGGCGACGCGGCCTGGTCGTCGATCGCTCATCGCCCACCGGTCAGTGCGGTGATCAGGTCCTCGTCGGTGATCTCCGGAACGGTGAGCGGGCAGTCCACCCGCACCGCGCCGTCGTCCCAGCAGGGGGCGGCACCGGGGAAGACCCGCTGCAACAGGGCCACGACCGCACCGTTCTCCGGGAGTACCAGGCCGAACAGCCGGTCGTAGCCGAGGTCCCGCGCGAGATCACCCAGCTCGGTGAGCAGGCGCCTGCCGACACCCCGGCCCTGCCAGTCGTCGACGACCGCGACGGCCAGCTCGGCCTCCCCGGCGCCGGTCCGAACCATCCGGGCGATCCCGACCGGGGTCCGGCCCCACCGTCCGGGTCGCCGCGCCTCGGCCACGAGTGCCGCGCGGTCGCAGCCGTCGACATCGAGCAGCGCCGCCCGCATCGCCGCGGTCAGCCGCGCGACCGGTGTGTGGAAGCGCAGATGGCGGCCCCGGGCGGACAGGCCGGCGAAGACCGTGTCGACAGCGGCGACGTCGTCCGGGGTGAGCGGCCTGACGGCCACGCGTGCGGTTCGCATGTGGCCACGCTGCGCGGCGGTGCTGCCTCGGCCCTGTCCTCCCGCTGGCAGCACCCACTCCGTGGTGCCAGGCCGGTGTCAGCGGGCCCGTGCACGCTGCACGGGAGAGCACGCCCGAGCCGGAGGAACCACCGATGACCATCGCCGCCGATCCCGCGACGACGACCCGGGACGCACCTGGTCCTGCGGTTCGCGGCTGCACTGGCCGTACACACCGCCGCCGCCCGCGACGCCGGGCGCGCGGTGGACCGGTGGGTCCCCGTCCGGCCCTGGCCGTCGCCGCAGCCGGCGTGGCGGCCCCTGCGACGCCACCACCACGTGGGTCGCGGTCGGCGGATACGGCATCGGTCTCGGCCTGGCGTCGGCGTGCACCTGGGTGGCGACGTCCACCATGGTCAGCGGGGCCTTCGAGCGCCGGCGCGCCGCCGCACTCGGGCTGCTCACCGCGGGTCCCACCGCGGGCGGGGTCGTCATCGCCCGTGCACCCCGTCGGTCCGGGCGGCTGATCCACCCCGCCATGCGTCCTCGCGGCGGTACCGTCGTCAGCCGGGGGTACGCGCCCGCCGCCGGGCGCCTTCACGGAAACGGGACCGGACATGACACAGGCAGCGACCCCTGCGCCAGGCGCGGCTGCGCCGACCACCGAGCAGGTCCTACACGAGTTCGGGACGCAGCTGCGCCGGTTCGTGCACCGGCGGGTTCTCGACCCGGACCGGGCCGACGACGTCCTCGCCGAGGTCGTGCTGCGCATCCACCGCAACGTGCACCGAGTCGAGGACCACGAGCACCTCGTCCGGTGGGTGCACCGGATCACCCGCAACGCGATCATCGACGAGTACCGGCGGGTCGAGCGCGAGCAGGCCCGGCGGGCCCCGCTGCCCGACCAGATGCCCGAGCCTGCCGACCGGGCGCCCGACGACGAGCAGGCGGGCCTGCTCGGCGAGCTCGCGCACTGTATGCGACCGCTGCTCGACGAGCTCTCCCCCGAGCAGCGCCGAGCGCTGGAGCTCACCGAGCTCGGGGGATGGAGCCAGGCGGCCGCGGCCGAGCGCGAGGGGGTGTCGGTGTCGGGCATGAAGTCCCGCGTGCAGCGCGGCCGACACCGGCTCGCCGAGCTGCTCGGGCGGTGCTGCGAACTCGTCCTCGACGCCCGCGGTGTGCCGATGGACTACACGCCGCGCCGTGGCTGCCGCTGCGACTGAGCCCGACCGCACGTGCATGGGGCCGCGCCGGATCCGGCGCGGCCCCGTTGCACGTGGCGGGTCAGGTGCAGCAGGGCCCGACCTCCTCGCAGGCCGACGCGCACACGGAGGCCGGCCGCCCCTCCGGGTCGGCCGGGTCGTCATCGGTGACGGCGTAGTACTCCCACCAACCGTGCGGCACGTCGGGAGCGACGACGAACACCTTGTCCTGCACGGCGTGACAGCAGATGTCCTGCTCGGCCACGGTCGTCGCCAGCCCGGCCGCCTCGAACCGGGCCAGCGCCGCCGTCACCGCCTCGGGGGTCCGCGCCTCCACGCCGATGTGGTTGAGCGCGTCGCCCGCGCCGGGGTTCTCGATCAGCACCAGCTTCAGGGGCGGGTCGGTCACCTCGAAGTTGGCGTAGCCCTCGCGCTGCTTGTGCGGCCCCACGCCGAACAGTGCGCTGTAGAACTCGGTCGCGGCCGCGAGGTCGGTGACGTTGAGCGCGAGTTGGATCCGCGTGGTGGTCCCGGTCGTGGTGGTTCCGGTCGTGGTGGTTCCGGTCGTGGTGGTCCCGGTCGTGGTGGTCCCGGTCGTGGTGGTCCCGGTCGTGGTGGTCATGGTCGTCCTGCCTCCCGGCTTCCTGGTGGCGGCGCGGCGCCGGATGGATCCCCGTCGCCCGCTGCCCCCCTGCTGACGCGCGAGTGGGGACGCGGACGCACGGGTGCGCCGCGAGCGGATCGGCAGCGGTGCGTGCCGGGCATGGACGGGCCCGGGTAGTCGTCCGGCGTCGCGGTCGGGCAGAGGGTCGAGCAGCGGCCCGCCGGCACGACGAACGGCCTGGTCGCTGGGCGCAGAAAGCACCTCTGACCAGGCCGTCCGTGGGTGGAGCTGAGGGGAATCGAACCCCTGACCTCTTCGATGCGAACGAAGCGCGCTACCAATTGCGCCACAGCCCCGGTGCCCGCCGGAGCGAGCGGATCCAACCCTACCAGCCGCTCATTCCCCGGCCGCACGGCGGTAGTCGGGCCGGGCCGGGCCCTCGAGGTCGTGCAGGGCGGGGTCGTCCAGGTCGTCGCCGACGACCGTCGTGCCGGCCGGGAGCGGGGGCGGCGGCGCGGGCACGAGGCGCGGCAGGGCGCTCTGCTCGGCCGCGTCGGCGCCGGTGACGCGCAGCGGCCCGATCGGCTCGCCGGTGCCGGTGACGCGGTCCGGGTCGTCGTCGTGCTCGACGTCGACGAGGTCGTCGTCGGCGTCCTCGAGCTCGTCGTCGGGGTCGGCGACGGCGTCGGCGGGCGCCTCGGCGGCCTCCTGGCCGCGGCGGGCCCACCCGTCGAGCTCGGGGTCCTCGGCCGCGGGCTGCCGGTGGGTGCCGGCCATGCGGGCGGCGCGGCGGCGGCGGATCGCCTCCTCCATCCGCACCTGGCGGCGCAGGTAGACGAGGTACCCGACCAGCGCGACGTCGGCGGCGGCGTGCAGCCACCACAGCGCGGGCGCCGCGACGATCGCGACGAGCGCGGACACCACGGCGGTGATCAGCAGGCCCAGCACGACCCGCTGGCGGAAGGCGTAGCGGGCGCGGGCGGAGATCGCCGCGGCCTGCGGGTCGAAGCCGCCGCGGCCGGGGCGGTAGCGGGGCGCGGGGCGCTCCCAGCCGTCGTCGCCGTCCTCGTAGCCGTCGTCGGCGCCGTAGCCGTCGTCCTCGGCGTACGCGTCGCCGGTCTCGTCGAGCTCACCGTCGATCTCGTCGTCGGCGAGGTCCTCGTCGGGTACGGGTCGGGCCTCGGGGATGCGCGCGGGCTCCTCGACCCGCGTCGCGCCACGCGCACCGTTCCCGCGGCTGTCGTCGGAGTCGTCCACGTCCACCTCCTGCATCCGGTACCGGCGCTGCGGCCGGTCGAGCACCCGCCCGGAGAGGGCGGCGTAGCTGGGCCGGGCCACCTCCTGCTGGTGCCTCGCCACCGCCGGCACGAGGATCAGCAACCAGAGCACGACCAGCCCGACGAAGATCAACGAGCTGGGCACTGGCGGCCTCCTCCCCCGACGGCACGAGCAGCGACCCGGGGCCCTCCCCGACCCGAGATCGCTCCCGGACACCACGGTAGTGAGGGAAGGCAGCCGAACGGCGCAGCGACGCGCCGTGACCACCAGGTTCACCCGAGGGGCCTCAGGGACTTCTGTGACTCGTGTGGGTGATCAGGCCCGCTCGGCGCGCCCCGCCGACACCAGCCGGCCGGACAACCCGTTCGGCGGCACCTCCTCGGCCGTCAGGGCGAAGCAGAGGTGGTCGCGCCAGGCGCCGTCGACGTCGAGGTAGCGGCGGAACAGCCCCTCCTCGCGGAAGCCCAGCTTCTCCAGCACGCGCCGGCTCGCCCGGTTCTCCGGGCGGACGGTGGCCTCCAGCCGGTGCAGCCCGGCCGGGCCGAGGCAGTGGTCGACGGCCATCGCGACCGCCGCCGTCGTGACGCCCGCCCCCGTCACCCGCGCGTCGCACCAGTAGCCGACGTAGGCCGACAGCAGCGGCTCGCGCACGACGTTGCCGATCATGACGTGACCGGCGAGCCGGTCGTCGACGGTGATCGCGAACGGCAGCGCCGTGCCCTTCCGCGCCGCGGAGCGCAGCAGCATCCAGCGCCCCGGCCACTCCGCCGACGAGTGCCGCTGCGCCCACGTGCCCGGCATCGTCGGCTCCCACGGCGCGAGGTGCGCCTCGTCGCGCAGGCGCAGCGCCGACCAGGCCGGCCCGTCGCGCAGCCGGACCGGGCGCAGCTCGACGACCCCCGCGCCGACGCGCAGCGCCCCGAGCCGGGCGGGCCAGCCCGGGTGCCGGCCCCCGTGGGCGCCCGCGGAGGTCACGGCGGCGCGCTCACGCGGGGGCGGGCAGGAACGCGACCGTGACGACCTCGTCGACCGTGGCCTCCGTGACGTCCTCGCCCACCACGATCAGCCCGTTGGACTCCCCCAGCGAGGAGAGCAGGTGCGTGCCGGACGTGCCCAGCGGCTGCACCAGGTACTCGCCGGTGGCCTGCTCGCGCAGCAGGCGCGCGCGCAGGTAACCGCGCCGGCCGGGGCGCGAGGAGATCGGCGAGGTCAGCCGCGCGGTCATCGTGCGGCGGTAGGGGTCGGGGCGCCCGAGCGCGGAGCGCAGCAGCGGGCGCACAAACACCTCGAACAGCAGCAGGGCCGTGGCCGGGTGCGAGGGGAACAGGAACGTGGGCACGGCGTCGGGGCCCAGCCGGCCGAACGCCTGCGTGGACCCGGGGTGCATGGCGACGCGGGTGGCGTCGAGGTCGCCGAGCCCGGACAGCGCCGCGTGCACCTCGGCGCCGGCCCGGCCGCCGGCGGCGCCGCAGACGACGATCACGTCGCTGAACGGCAGGCGGTCCTGCATCGCCGCGCCGATCTCGCGGGCGTCGCCGCGGACCAGCCCGGCGCGGCCGGTGTCGGCCCCTGCGTCGCGTGCGGCGGCCGAGAGGGCGTGGGAGCAGACGTCGGCCACCTGTCCGGCGGCCGGCGGGCGGGCCACGTCGACGAGCTCGTCGCCCACGGAGATGATCGACACGCGCGGGCGCGGGTGGACGAGCAGCTTGTCTCGCCCGGCCGCGGCCAGCAGCGCGACCTGGGTCGGGCCGACGACGGCGTCGCGGCGCACGGCCACGTCACCGGGCTGCACGTCCTCGCCGATCCGGCGGACGAACGCCGCCGACGGCACGCCGCGCGTCGCGACGAGCCGGGCGGAGCCGCCGTCGGTGTAGCCGAGCGGGACCACGGCGTCGGCCAGCGTGGGCAGCGGCGCCCCCGCCGCGACCCGGACGGCCTGCCCGGGTTGCAGCCGCAGCGGCTGGCGCGACCCGGCCGGGATCTCCCCCACCACCGGCAGCGACGCGGGCTCGTGCTGGGAGGCCCCCACCATGTCGACGCTGCGGACCGCGTAACCGTCGACGGCCGCCTGGTCGAAGCCGGGCAGCGGGCGCGCGACGATCACCTCCTCGGCGCAGTGCAGGCCGTACGCCTCGGAGATCGAGACCCGCACCGGGGCCGGGCGGACCACCCCGTCGAGGATCCGTGTGAGCTGCTCGTCGACCGTGCGCATACCTGGTCAGTCCGACAGGCGCGCGGTCAGCCAGGCGCGGAGCTCGGGACCGTAGTCGGGGTGCTCGAGGGCGAAGTCGACGAATGCGCGCACGTAGCTGCCCGGGTTGCCGAGGTCGTGGCGCCCGCCGCGGTGCACCACCACGTGGACCGGGTGCCCCTCGGAGATCAGCAGCGCGATGGCGTCGGTGATCTGCAGCTCGCCGCCGGCGCCGGGGGTGATGCGGTCGATGGCGTCGAAGACGGCGACGTCGAGCAGGTAGCGCCCGGCCGCGGCGAACGTGGACGGCGCGTCGTCGGCGGCGGGCTTCTCCACCATGCCGTGCACCCGCTTGACGTCCGGGTCTTCGGTGTCGGTGACATCGAAGACGCCGTAGGCGGAGATCTCCTCGCGGGGGATGTCGAACGCGCACAGCACGCTGCCGCCGAACTCCTCGCGCACCTGCGCCATCCGCGTCAGCACCCCGGTGGGCAGCACGAGGTCGTCGGGCAGCAGGACGGCGAAGGCCTGCTCGTCGTCGGCCAGTGCGCCGCGGACGCAGCCGATGGCGTGGCCCAGGCCCAGCGGCTCGTCCTGGGTGACGGTGCGGACGTCGAGCAGCTCGTGGGCCCGGCGCACCTTCGCGACCAGCTTCTCCTTTCCGCGCGCGGCCAGCGTCCGCTCCAGCTCCGAGGAGTCGGCGAAGTGCGCGGCGACGGCGTCCTTCCCCGGCGAGGTGACGATGAGCAGCTGCTCCGCGCCCGCCTCGGCCGCCTCGGCGGCGACCAGCTCGATGCCCGGCGTGTCGACGACGGGCAGGAGCTCCTTGGGCACGGTCTTCGTGGTGGGCAGGAACCGGGTCCCCAGGCCAGCGGCGGGAACCACGGCCGACCGGAACGGCGACGCTGTCATGGTCAGGAACCTTATCCGCGCCGGTAGCGTGCACGCGTGACGGCACGCACCGACGATCACGAGCCGCCCACGAAAAGTGACTGGCGGCGCCGGATCCTGGCCGCGCGCCGCACGCTGGACCCGGCGGTGCGCGCCGCCCGCGCCGAGGCCCTGACCCGCCACGCCCTCGCGCTGGCCGCCACGACCGGCGGACCGGTCTGCGCCCACCTCCCGATCGGCACCGAGCCGTGGTCGCCCGCGGGGGTCGACGCCCTGCACCGCGCCGGGCACGAGGTGCTGCTCCCGGTGGTGACCGCCGGGCCCGGTCCGCTCGACTGGGCCCGCTACGACGGCCCCGACTCGCTCGTGCCGGGGCCGATCGGCCTGCGCGAACCGTCAGGTGCGCGCAGGGGGCCCGCAGCGGTCGCGGACGCCCGGCTGCTGCTGGTGCCGGGACTGGCGGCCGACCGCGCCGGTGTGCGCCTGGGCCGGGGCGCCGGCCACTACGACCGCACGTTGCCGCTGGTGACCCCGGGTGTGCCGATCGTGATCGTGCTCGACGACGACGAGCTCGTGGACGTCCTGCCCGCCGAGGAGCACGACCACCCGATGAGTGCGGCCCTGCAACCGGGCGCAGGCCACACGCTCCTCGGGAAGAAGGGGTGACCCCGGCGGGTTATGCTGGCACTCAGTGCACGAGAGTGCCAAGTGCCCGGGAAGGACTCACGAGCGTGCCCACCTACCAGTACGCCTGCACCGCCTGCTCCCACCGTTTCGAGGCCGTCCAGTCGTTCTCCGACTCGTCGCTGACCGAGTGCCCGGAGTGTTCGGGTGCGCTGCGCAAGGTCTTCTCCTCCGTCGGGATCGTGTTCAAGGGGAGCGGCTTCTACCGCACCGACAGCCGCGCCGGCGCCGTGCCCAACGGGGACAGCAAGCCCGCGGGCGGCTCCTCCGAGAGCTCGGGCTCCGAGAAGAAGTCGACCGAGAGCACCACCGCCACCAAGAGCGACTCCGGTTCGTCCACATCCTCCACCAGCACCCCGGCACCCGCGGCCGCCAAGAGCTGAGCTGTCCACAACCGGGCCGCTCCATCCACAGGCCCGGTGATCGTCGGTCACGAGGGCTGGTCGCGGCCTAGCGTCGCCGGCATGAGCGACGACGCGCCCGGCCTCCTGCACCGCCTCCGCGCACCGCTGGGTGCGCCCGGCTGGCGACGCACCGCGCTGCTGCGCCGGGTCGCGGCCGGCCTGCTGACGGTGCTCGCCCTCGCGCTGGCGCTCGCCCCGCAGGCCCGCGGCACCCCGGTCGTCGTCGCGGCGGCCGACCTCCCGGCGGGTGCCACCCCGCCCGCGGCCGCGCTTGCCGTGCGCGAGTGGCCGCCCGACCTCGTCCCGGCGGGCGCGCTCGTCGCGGTCGCCGACGTCGCCGACCGGGTGCTGGTCGGCGCGGCGCGGGCCGGGGAGCCGCTCACCGACGCCCGTCTCACCGGCGGTGCGGGCGCGCCCGGCGCGGCGCCGCTGCCCGACGACGAGGCCGCCGTGCCGGTGCGCCTCGCCGACCCCGACGTCGCCCCGCTGCTGGTGGCGGGCCGCCGCGTCGACGTCGTGACGCTCGGGGAGCGCGCCGGCGAACCGCTCGTGCTGGCGTCGGACGCCGAGGTCGTCACCGTCCTGCCCGGGCCGCTGGTGCTGGTCGCGATGCCGCGGGGGCTCGCCGCGCGGGTCGCCGCTGCGGCCCTGTCGGACCAGGTCGCCGTTACCCTCCGGTGAGATCGGCGACGATCACCGACGAGATCGGCACGCGGACGACCCCGAGGAGCACGATGATCAAGGGTTTCAAGGACTTCATCCTGCGCGGCAACGTCGTCGACCTCGCGGTCGCCGTCGTGATCGGCACGGCGTTCGCGGCGATCGTGTCCGCGTTCACCGACGGGATCGTCCAGCCGCTGATCAACGCCGTGTCGCCGCCGGAGAGCGCGGGGCTGGGCTTCGCCCTCGTGCCCGGCAAGGAGAGCACCTACATCGACTTCTCCGCGGTGATCACCGCGGCGATCAACTTCCTGATCGTGGCCGCGGTCGTCTACTTCATCATCGTGCTGCCGCTCAACACGATCAAGGAGCGGCGGAAGAAGGGCGAGGAGGCCGGCCCGGCCGAGCCCACCGACGTCGAGCTGCTGGGTGAGATCCGCGACCTGCTCCGCGCCCAGGGCGACCGGACCCAGGGCGACCGGACCCTGGGTGAGCGAACCGTGGGCGAGCGGACCGTGGGCGAGCGGACCGTGGGCGAGCGGACCGTGGGCGACCGGACCGTGGGCGACCGGACCGACGGGACGCCGCGGGCCTGACCGGCGGGGCCCCGGCCCGCCGCCTCCGCTCCCCCTCCCGCGCGCGTTTCCGGGTCCCGCGCGCCGAACAGGCTCCCGCGCGCCCCCGGGGCACCGCGGGAGCAGGAAACGCGCGCGGCAGCCGGGAACGCACGCGGGAACGCCCGCTGCTCCCCCGCAGCCGCCCCGCGCCGACCGTCCGCGCCGCCGGTTCGTGATCGCCGGGACCGCGCCACCGGCGCCCCCCCCCCCCCCCCCCCCCCCCCCCCCCCCCCCGCACGACCACCACGTCACAGTCCCGGCGATCGCCGACGGCGCCCGGCTGAACCTGTCGGCCCGGCGCGGGTGGGCGGCCCCGGTCGCTCCGGCTGGATCAGTGGTCGGCCCCTCGGGCCGGTCGCCGCCGTCCCCCGCCCTTCCCGCGCGCCGAACAGGCTCCCGCGCGCCCCCGGGGCCCCGCGGGAGCAGGAAACGCGCGCGGCAGCCGGGAACGCACGCGGGAGCGCCCGCTGCCGCCGGACCCGGACGGGCGGGCCGGGTCAGCGGTCGTGGTGCGGCGGGCGGTCGGCGAGGAGCTGGGCCTCGTTGTCGTCGGGCACCGGGTCGCGCTCGTCGCCGGTGGTGTCGGGCAGCGCGTCGCCGAACACCGCGGCCAGCCGCCGGCGCTGCTCCTCGGACATCTCCGGGGTCGGCTGCGGGGCGTCGGCGGGCGGTTCGGCAGGCGACGGCTCGACGGACAAGGGGGAGCCCTAGTCCAGCCCGGACAGCTCGGCGATCACGTGGGCCACCAGCGGCGTCAGCGTGGCCATGCCGTCGCGCACGGCCGCGCGCGAGGGCGCGAGGTTGACCACGAGCGTGCTGCCCGAGACCCCGACGAGCCCGCGGGAGAGCCCGGCGTCGACGGCGCCCGCCGCCAGGCCGGACGCGCGGATGGCCTCGGCGATACCCGGGATCGGGCGGTCGAGGACACCTGCGGTGGCGTCGGCGGTGACGTCGCGCGGCGACACCCCGGTGCCGCCGACGGTGACGACGAGGTCGACCCCGCCGATCACCGCGGTGTTGAGCGCGTTGCGGATGGCGACCGGGTCACCCGGCACCACCACGGCGGCGTCGACGACGAGGCGGGCCTCCTCGAGCAGCTCGGTGACCAGCGGGCCGATGCTGTCCTCGTGCTCGCCGTGGCTCACGCGGTCGTCGACGATCACGACCAGTGCCCGACCGATCTGGGGTCCCGCCATTTCCATGGGCTCACCGTAGCGGCCTCACGCAGTGCGAACCCCGCAGGCCGTCGCGCCCCGTCCGGCCTAACGTGGCCCGGGTGCGCATCCTGATCACGGGCGGGGCGGGCTTCATCGGCTCGCACGTCGCCGACCACCTCGCCGCCGACGGCCACGACGTCGTCGTGCTCGACGCCCTGCTCCCCCAGGCGCACGACGGTGCCCCGGCCTGGACGCGCGACCACGAGTTCGTCGAGGGCGACGTCCGCGACCCCGACGTGCTCGCCCGCCTGCTGCCCGGCGTCGACGCCGTGTGCCACCAGGCGGCGATGGTCGGGCACGGCGTCGACCCGTCCGACGCCCCGCAGTACGCGAGCCACAACGACCTCGGCACGGCGGTGCTGCTGGCCGCCATGCACGCGGCCGGCACCGGGCGCCTCGTGCTGGCCGGGTCGATGGTCGTCTACGGCGAGGGGAGGTACACGTGCGGCGAGCACGGCCCGGTCCGGCCGGGCCCGCGCCGCTTCGCCGACCTCGACGCCGGGCGCTTCGAGCCGCCCTGCCCGCACTGCGGCGCGCCCCTGGAGCCCGGGCTCGTCGGCGAGGACGCCCCGCTCGACCCCCGCTCCACCTACGCGGCCACGAAGCTCGCGCAGGAGCACCTGGCGTCGGCGTGGGCGCGCCAGACCGGCGGCACGGTCTGGTCGCTGCGCTACCACAACGTCTACGGCCCGCGGATGCCCCGCGACACCCCCTACGCCGGCGTGGCGTCGATCTTCCGCTCGGCGCTGGAGCGCGGCGAGGCCCCGCGGGTCATGGAGGACGGGCGGCAGCGGCGCGACTTCGTGCACGTCACCGACGTGGCCGCGGCCAACGCCCTCGCTCTGGGCACCGACCCCGCGGAGGGCGTGCTCGTGCCGGTCAACGTCTGCTCGGGCGAGCCGCACACCATCGGCGACCTCGCCGCCGCGCTGGCCGCCGCGATCGACGGACCGGCCCCGGTGGTCGTGGGCGGCGCCCGCCCCGGCGACGTGCGGCACGTCGTCGCCGACCCGGCCCGCGCCCGCGAGCTGCTCGGCTTCCGCGCCCGCACGGGCTTCGCCGAGGGCGTCACGGCCTTCGCCACGGCGCCCCTGCGCTCCCCCGCCGGGCACCCGGCCCGGTAGGCACTCAGGCCAGCGGCAGCCGCACCTCGAAGCGGCAGCCCGGACCGTGGTTGCGGGCGTCGATCTCGCCGCCGTGCGCCGTCACCAGCCCGCGCGCGATGGCCAGCCCGAGCCCGCCGTGCGAGCCGTCGCCCGGCGTCCGGGCCCCCTCGCCGCGGAAGGCGACGTCGAAGACGCGGCCGAGCTCGGCGTCGGGGATGCCGCCGCAGGCGTCGTCGACGCGCAGCCAGCCGCGGTCCCCGTTCACCCCCGCCGCCACGACGACCGCCCCGGAGGGCGGCGTGTGCCGGATCGCGTTGGACAGCAGGTTGCGCACCACACGCGCGAGCTCGGCGCCGCTGCCGCACACCACCGGCCAGCGGCAGTCGCGCGCGGCTTCGACGCGCACGCCCTTGCGCGCCGCCGCCACCGCCTCGACGGCCACGGCCTCGGACACCACCTCGTGCAGCGGCACCGCCGCGAGCGTCAGCGTCAGCGCGCCGGACGTGATCCGCGACAGCTGGAACAGGTCGTCGACCATGCCGGACAGGCGCACGGTCTCCCCGCGGATCCGCCGCGCGTACTCGGCGACGTCCGCGGGGTCGCTGACGACGCCGTCGGTCAGGGCCTCGCTCATCGCGCGGATCCCCGCGAGCGGCGTGCGCAGGTCGTGGCTGATCCACGTCACGAGCTCGCGCCGCGACGCCTCGGCCGCCCGCTCGGCGTCGTGGGCCTCGTGCAGCCACATGACGTCGTTCGCGATGCCGCGCCCGAGCATCATCGCCGCGGGCACCGTCACGGCCGCGACCACCGCGCAGACGACGACGAACCCCGCGAGCTGCGGCGTGTACATGAACCCGCTGACGCCGATCAGCCCCGTCAGCGTGGCGACGACGGGCACCAGCACGAGCACGGTGACCGCGGCGGTGAGCGAGCGGCGTCGCATCCGCGCGAGCAGCAGCCCGCCCAGCAGCGCCACCGGCACCGAGAACGCCACGGCCAGCGGCACCGAGGCGAGCAGCCAGGCGATCACGGCGCGCCGTCGTAGCGGTACCCGACGCCCCAGACCGTCGCGATCCGCACCGGCGACGTCGGGTCGTCCTCGATCTTCTCGCGCAGCCTGCGGACGTGGACGGTGACCGTCGACTGGTCCCCGAAGTCCCAGCCCCACACGCGTTCGAGCAGCTCGGCGCGGGTGAACACCTGGCCGCGGCGGCGCACGAGGAAGGCGAGCAGGTCGAACTCGCGGACGGTCAGCGCCAGCTCCCGCTCCCCCAGCGACGCGCGGCGGCCGGGGATGTCGACGCGCAGCGCACCGTCGACGACGGGGTCGATGCCGGTCTCGCGCACCGGCCGCTCCCGCGAGCGCCGCAGCACCGACGCCACGCGCAGCACGAGCTCGCGCGGGCTGAACGGCTTCGTCACGTAGTCGTCCGCGCCCAGCTCCAGGCCCAGGACGCGGTCCTCCTCCTCGCCGAGCGCGGTGAGCATGACGATCGGGACGCCGACCGACCCGCTGCGCAGCCGTCGGCACACCTCCAGCCCGCCCAGGCGCGGCAGCATCAGGTCGAGGACCACGACGTCGGGCACGCGCCCGGCGACCGCGCGCAGCGCCGCCTCCCCGTCCCCCGCCACGACGACGCGGTAGCCCGCGCGGTCGAGGTAGCGGCGGACGACGTCGCGGACGGTGACGTCGTCGTCCACGACGAGCGCGAGCGGGCGGTCGTCCATGGCGCCAGGCTAGGGCGCCCGCCGCGGTCTCCCGCGGACGTCACCGATCGGTAAGCCGATCCGCCGCGCGGCACTGCGTCGAACGGCCTAGCTTCACGATCATGCGGCCCGCCGTCGACGTCGTCCTCCCGTGCCTCGACGAGGCGCAGGCCCTGCCCGGGGTGATCCGCGCGCTGCCGCCCGGGTTCCGCGCGCTCGTCGTCGACAACGGCTCGCGCGACGGCACCCCGGAGGTCGCGCTCGCCCACGGTGCGCGGGTGGTGCACGAGGCGCGCCGCGGCTACGGCGCGGCGGTGCACGCCGGACTGGAGGCGGCCACCTCCGCCGTCGTCGCCTTCCTCGACGCCGACGGCTCGCTCGACCCCGCCGAGCTGCCGGGCATGGTCGCGCTGCTCGACGGCGCCGACCTCGTGGCGGGACGGCGCCGGCCGCAGGGCCGCGGCGCCTGGCCGTGGCACGCGCGCGCCGGGAACGCCGCGATCTCCGCGCTGCTGCGCCGCCGCGGCGTCGCGGTGCACGACATCGCGCCGGTCCGGGTGGCCCGGCGCACCGCGCTGCTCGACCTCGGCGTCACCGACCGCGCCTTCGGCTACCCCCTGGAGCTGCTGGTCCGGGCCGGGGCGGCCGGGTGGCGGATCACCGAGGTCGACGTCGGGTACCGCCCGCGCACCGGGGGCCGCTCGAAGGTGTCCGGATCGGTCCGCGGCACCGTGCGGGCCGCACGGGACATGGCAGGAGTGCTCCGATGACCGGGTTCGGGATGACGGGGCCTGCTCTGCTCGTCCTCGCCAAGGCCCCCGTCCCGGGCCTGGTCAAGACGCGGCTGTGCCCGCCGCTCACGCCGGAGCAGGCCGCCGACCTGGCTGCCGCCGCGCTGCTCGACAGCCTCGCCGCGGCGTCGGCCGTGCCCGGTGGCACGGCGGTGGCCGTGCTCACCGGGGATCCCGCCCGCGCCGCCCGCGGCCCGGCCGTCGGCGCCGCCCTGGCCGCGGTCGCCGTGGTGGCGCAGCGCGGCGAGGGCCTCGGCGCCCGCATCGCCGCCGCCCACGCCGACGCCGCCGCCCTGCTGCCCGGCCGGCCGACGCTGCAGATCGGCATGGACACCCCTCAGGTCACCGCCGGCCTGCTCGCCGACGCGGCCGCGCGGCTGGCGGACGTCGACGCCGTGCTCGGGCCCGCGACCGACGGCGGCTGGTGGGCGCTGGGCCTGCGCGACCCGGCCGGAGCCGCGTTCGTCGCGGAGGTGCCGACCTCGCGCGACGACACCGGCGCCCGCACCCTCGCGGCCCTGCGCGCGGGTGGGCTGCGCGTGGCCCTGCTGCCGGAGCTGTCGGACGTCGACACGGTCGACGACGCGCTCACCGTCGCCGCCCTGGCTCCCGGCACCCGCTTCGCCGCCGCCGTCCGCCGCCTGCCCGTGCCGGCCGGACGCGCGTGACGGCCTCCTTCGCCCGCGCCCTGTCCGGGCAGCACGCCGTGCTCGTGCGCAGCGACGGCGGCACCTCGCGGCTCGACGTCGAGCGCTGGCGCGGGGCCGCCGCGGGCGAGGACGCGTGGCTGCTCGACCGCTGCCGCGGCGCGACGATCGACCTCGGCTGCGGTCCCGGCCGGCTCGTCGAGGCGCTGGCCGCGCGCGGCATCGAGACCCTCGGCGTCGACGCGGCGCTGGAGGCCGTGGCGCAGTGCACCGGGCGCGGCGTTCCCGTCGTCCACGCCGACGTCTTCGCCCCGCTGCCCGGCGAGGGCACCTGGGCGCACGTGCTGCTCGCCGACGGCAACCTCGGCATCGGCGGCGACCCGGCCGCGCTGCTCGCCCGTGCCGCGCTGCTCGTCGCCGACGGCGGGACGCTGCTGGTGGAACTCGACCCCGCCGAGCCCGGGCTGTGGCGCGGCGAGGCCCGCGTCCGCAGCGACGACGCCCTGACCCCGCCGTTCCGGTGGGCGTGCGCCGGGCCGTCGGCGCTGCCGGGGATCGCGGCCCGGGCGGGGCTGCGGGCCGCCGCGCACTACCGGGGCGTGCGCCGCTTCGTCGAGCTGACGGCGGTGGACGGGGATCACGAGCGGGACCGCGCCGGTGCCGGGAGGGGGTGTCGGCACCGGCGCGGCCCGCTGGTCCCGGAGCGTGGGGCACCACGCGGGACCTGCGCACACGACACCATCCCGGCACCCGCACCGCAAGAGCCGGGGTGATCAGTACACAGAGGACGCAGCGCGGTCAGCCCGTCTCGCCACCGAGGGTGACCACGACCTCCTGACCGTCCACGATCAGGGGCACCTGGTCGCCGGGTGCGTTCTCCCGCACGGCCGCGATCAGGTCGTCACCGTTGCTCACGGTGCGGTCACCCACCCGTGTCACGACCTGCCCCGGCCGCAGCCCGGCCGCCTCCGCGGGCCCGCCGGGCACGATCGACACGAGCGTCGCCCCGGACAGCTCGCCGCCGCGGCTGACCCCGGCGCCGAGCACCGCGCGGGTGGCGCGGCCGGTGGTCTCGAGCTCCTGTGCCGTGCGCCGGGCCTGGTTGACCGGGATCGAGAAGCCGACGCCGATCGAGCCGCCCTGGTCGCCCGTGGTCGCGATGACCGAGTTGATGCCGACGACGCGGCCCTGCATGTCGGTCAGCGGCCCACCGGAGTTGCCGGGGTTGATCGCCGCGTCGGTCTGCAGCGCCGACAGGACGGTGGCCTCGCTCGCGCCGGACTCCTCGCCCACGCTCACCGCGCGGTCGACGGCGCTGATGATCCCCGAGGTGACCGAGCCGCCCAGGCCCAGCGGCGACCCGAAGGCGACGACGGGCTGGCCGACGCGCACGGCGTCGGAGTTGCCGAGCTCGATCGGCGTCAGTCCGGAGACGTTCTGCGCCCGGATGACGGCGAGGTCGGAGCTGGGGTCGCGCCCGACGAGATCGGCGGACGCGGTGCTGCCGTCCTGGAAGACGGCGACGATCGAGCCGCCGCTCGCCGCCGCCTCGACGACGTGGTTGTTGGTGAGCAGCAGGCCGTCGGCGCTGAGCACCATGCCCGAGCCCTCGCCCGCACCGGACGGACCCTCGACGAGCAGCCGCACGACCGAGGGCAGCACGCGCGCGGCCACCGCCTCGACCTCGCCGACGGGCGCCGACGACTCCGCGACGTCCGGCACCGGCGCGCCGAGCACGCCCGACGAGCCGCCGCTGCCCCCGCTGCCACCCCCGGCGAGCGTGGCGCCGACCGCGCCGCCCACCCCGCCGCCGAGCAGCGCGGCCACGAGCCCGACCGCGACGAGACCGCCCCGGCCCCGCCTGCGCTCCGGCGCGGAGGGGGCGCCCTGGTGCGCGCCGTAGCTGCCCGTCCCCTGCTGCCCGGCGCCCTGCGCGTACTGCCCGGAGCCGTAGCCCGGTGCGGCGCCGTAGGCGGTGGTCGGCGGGCCGTACCCGCCGGGTTGAGACCCGTAGCCGCCCGAGCCGTGGGGGGCGGCCGCGTACCGGCCCGACGAGGACGGGCCCGACCCGTACTGCCCGCCGTACCGGCCCGACCCGTACTGGCCGCCGCCGTACTGGTCGGGCTGCCCGCCCCCGTACTGCTGCTGCGGCCCCGGCCCGGTCGGCTGATCCGCGGGCGACGAGGGCGACGAGGACGCCGGCGACCCGTACGCGCGGGGGTCATCGGGAACGGCTCCCTGCGCATCGGAGCCGGGGGTGTCGTTCGCCATGACCTCACCACGTTCGAGGGGTGCGCCGGTCGCGGACCCGCCCCGCCAGCGTAGGACGGGCCCGACGCTACTGCCCGGTGTGCGGGACCCCGCCCGGGGCGCGTCCGGGAAGCCGCAGCGTCAGCCGCGCACCGCCGTCGGGGCCCCGGCCGGCCCACACCGCTCCCCCGTGCCGCACCGCGACCTGGCGCACGATCGCGAGCCCCAGTCCGGAGCCGGGCATGGTGCGGGCGCGGTCGGCGCGGTAGAAGCGGTCGAACACGCGCGGCAGGTCCTCGTCGGCGATGCCGGGGCCCTGGTCGGTGACCTCGAGCAGCACCGACCACCCGTCGAGCACCCGCATCGCCACCGTCACCGTGCCGCCCGGCGGGCTCCACTTCACCGCGTTGTCGAGCAGGTTGAGCACCGCGCGCTCCAGCGCCGTCTCGTCGCCCATGAGGGTCCACGGCACGACGGTCACGTCGAAGGCGGTGTCGCCCGCCCGGCGCTTGACCCGCTCCAGCGCCCGGTCGACGACGTCGGTCAGCTCCACCGGCTCGTGCACGACGAGCGGGGCGTCGTCGCGGGCGAGCTCGGTGAGGTCGCCGACGAGCGTCGTGAGCTCCTCCACCTGCGCGTGGACGTCGGCGAGGATCTCGACGCGATCGGCGTCGGGCAGCGTCGGCGCGCCCGGCCGGCTGGCGGCGGCGAGCAGCTCCAGGTTCGTCCGCATCGACGTCAGCGGGGTGCGGAGCTCGTGCCCGGCGTCGGCGACGAGGCGCCGCTGCTGCTCCTGCGACGCCGCGAGCGTCCCGAGCATCTCGTTGAAGCTCATCGTGAGCCGGGCGAGCTCGTCGGCCCCGTCGACGGGGATCGGCCGCAGGTCGCCCGTGGCCGCCACCCGCTCGGTGGCCGAGGTCAGCCGCTCCACCGGTCGCAGACCGGCCCGGGCCACGGCGACGCCGGCGAGCCCGGCCACCGCGATCCCGATCACGCCGACGACGGGCAGCGCGAACGCCAGCTTCGCCAGCACCTGCTGGGTCGGGTCGAGCCGCTGACCCATGACGAGCGCGCGGCCCTCGCCCGCCTGCACGGCGACGACGCGGTAGGGGTCGCGCCCGATCGAGGCCGTGCGCACCGACGACGAAGCCAGCCCTCGCGCCACCTCCAGCTCCGGACCCTCGATCGGCGGCGCGGACAGCTGTCCCTCGGCCGACTGCGCGCTGCCGTTCGCGGCGAGCAGCGCGATCCGGATGTCGCCGGCGCCCAGCACCTCCGGCGGGATCGTCGAGAGCTGCAGCGGGTCGGCCAGCTCGCTCTGCGCGGCCGCCAGCGCGCGCTGGAACAGGTTGGAGTCGAGCGTCGCGAGGATGTTGGAGCGCACCGTCAGGAACGCGGCGAGCGACACGAGCGCCACCGCGAGCGCCGCCACCAGCGCGGCGAGGATGCCGATCCGCGAGCGCAGCGAGAAGCGGTCGAGCATCTCGACGCGCGCGACCGAGCCGTCGGGCCGGTTCACGCCGCCGCCCTCACGGCGGGGTGTCCCGCAGGACGTAGCCGACCCCGCGCACGGTGTGGATCAGCCGCGGCTCGCCCTCCGCCTCGGTCTTGCGGCGCAGGTACCCGATGTAGACCTCCAGCGCGTTGCCGGTGGTCGGGAAGTCGTAGCCCCACACCTGCTCGAGGATCTGCGACCGCGACAGCACCCGCCGCGGATTCGCCAGCAGCAGCTCCAGCAGCGAGAACTCGGTGCGGGTGAGGCTGATCGCGCGGTCGCCGCGGCGGACGTCACGGGTGTCGGGGTCGAGCGAGAGGTCGGCGAACCCCAGCACCTGGCTCTGCCCGGCCGCCGCGGCGATCTCGTCGGGGGTGCGGCGGCGCAGCAGCGCCCGCAGCCGCGCCAGCAGCTCCTCCAGCGCGAACGGCTTGGGCAGGTAGTCGTCGGCCCCCGCGTCGAGCCCGGACACCCGCTCGGACACCGCGTCGCGCGCGGTGAGCACCAGGATCGGCAGGGCGTCGCCCGCGCCGCGCAGCCGCCGGCAGACCTCCAGCCCGTCCAGGCGCGGCATCATCACGTCGAGCACCATCGCGTCCGGGCGCTGGGCCTCCACCGCGTCGAGCGCGGCCTGCCCGTCCACCGCGACGTCGACGTGGTAGCCGTGGAAGGCGAGCGACCGGCGCAGCGAGTCGCGCACGGCCCGGTCGTCGTCGACCACGAGGATGCGCATGGGGCCCAGTGTGGACGCCGTGCCTGAGACGCGACTGAGAGGCCGGGGGCGGGAGGGAGGCCTGGAGTCAGGCGTCGTCGAAGGACGCCAGGTAGTTCGCCGCCATGTCGTCCTCGCCGTGCCCGGCGCCGGCGGTGCGGTGGAAGCGGGCCGCGGCCGCGGGCGCGAGGTCGAGCCGGACCCCGGCCCCCTCGGCCGCGGCGGAGATGAGGTCGCCGTCCTTGGCCGCGTTGGCCACCGAGAAGCTCGGCGTCCAGTCGCGCTCACGGATGGCCTTCGCCTTGGCCTGCAGGTAGGGCAGGTCGAGCGGGCCGCCGCCGACGGCGTCGAGGAAGGCCTGCGGGTCGACGCCCAGCCCGTCGGCGAGCGCCACCGCCTCCCCGGTGGCCGCGGTGATCGCCAGCACCCAGCTGTTGACGACGAGCTTGAGCCGGCTCGCGGCCAGCCCGCCCGCGGTGTCGGCGACCCAGCGCGTCTCGCGGCCGACGGCGTCGAACACCGGCTGCACGACGTCGCGGACGCCGGGCGAGCCCGCGGCCAGCACCAGCAGCGTGCCCTGCTCGGCGGGCGCGCGCGTGCCGACCACCGGGGCGTCGACGAACGACAGCCCGCGCTCCGAGGCGATCGCCAGCAGCGCGGTCTGGTCGACGCCCGCCGTCGTCATCTGCGCCCAGACCTGGCCGCCCGAGGGCTGCGCCTGCTCCATCACGTCACGCACGTGGTGCCCGTCGCCGAGCATCGTGACGATCACGTCGGCGCCCTCGACGGCCTCGGCCGGGGTCGCGGCGACGACGGCGCCGGCCTCCCCGAGGGCCAGCGCCTTGTCGGCGGTGCGGTTCCAGACGCGCAGCGGGAGCTCGGCGGCGAGCAGGTTGAGCGCCATGCCCGAGCCCATGATCCCGGTGCCGAGCAGGGCGACGGTGGGGGTCTTCGTCATGGCGCCGACGCTACGCGCGGGCCGCGACCGCGGTGGGGCAGGATCATGGAGTGGGCTTCGTTCCGCTCGTGCTGGTGTTCGTCGCCCTCCTGCACCTCTACGTCTACCGCCGGGCCGTCCGCGCGCTGACGACGGACCGCCGCGTGCGGCTCGCCGGCGCCGCCGTGATCACGCTGCTGGGCCTCACCGTGGCCGCCGCCCTGCTCACGCGCGGCGCGCTCGCGCCCGACACCGCGCGCCCGCTGCACTACGTCGGCTTCTTCTGGCTGGCGCTGCTCGTCTACCTCGCCAGCGTGCTCGTGCTCGGCGAGCTGGTGCGGCTCGCGGTGCGCTTCCTGCGCGGGCGGCCGTCGGAGGACCGGCGGCGGTTCCTGTCGCGGGTGGTCGCCGGCACCGCCGCGGTCACGGCCGTGGGCATCGTCGCCTACGGCGCGGTCGTCGCCCGGCAGCCCCGCGTGGAGCGCCGCGAGGTGCTGCTCGACCGCCTCGACCCCGCCTTCGACGGCTTCACGATCGCCGCCGTCTCCGACATCCACCTGGGTCCGCTCGTCGACGGCACCGACGTCGCCGGGTTCGTGGCGATGATCAACGGGACGGCGCCGGACGTCGTCGCGGTGGTGGGCGACCTCGTCGACGGCAGCGTCGCCGAGCTCGGTGCCTACGCCGCGCCGCTCGCCGACATCACCGCGCCCACGTACTTCGTCACCGGCAACCACGAGTACTACTCGGGCGTCACGCAGTGGGTGGAGTTCCTGCCGACGCTGGGGATCCGCGTGCTGCGCAACGAGCGCGAGGAGATCCGCCGGGGCGACGCCGTGCTGCACCTCGCGGGCTGCGACGACCGCACCGCCGCGGCGTCCGGCGTCCCCGGGCACGGCTTCGACCTCGACGCCGCGCTCGCCGGCCGCGACCCCGCGCAGCCGGTGGTGCTGCTGTGCCACCAGCCGGTGATGGTCGACCGGGCCGCGCGCGCCGGCGTCGACCTGCAGATCTCCGGGCACACGCACGGCGGGCAGCTGTGGCCGCTCACGCAGGTGGCGCTCGTCGACCAGCCGGTGCTGGCCGGGCTCGTCCGCGTCGGCCCGACCTGGCTCTACGTCACGCGCGGCACGGGGTTCTGGGGCCCGCCGGTGCGCGTCGGCTCGCCGCCGGAGATCACGCTCCTGACGCTGCGCTCACGGGATCAGGGATCACGCTGACCGGCCCTTGGGCGCCGCCCGCACGTGCATCTTCTCCCCCTGCTTGCCGAACAGGCTGAGCATCTCGACGGGCCGGTCGTCGGCGCGGCCGAACCAGTGCGGCAGCCGGGTGTCGAACTCCGCGGCCTCCCCCGCCCGCATCGTGAAGTCGTGCTCGGCGAGCACCACCCGCAGCCGCCCGGACAGGACGTAGAGCCACTCGTAGCCCTCGTGGGTCTGCGGCGACGGCTCGGAGCGCGGCGAGTCGGCCGGGATCGTCATGCGGTAGGCCTGCAGCGGACCGGTCTGCAGCGTCAGCGGCTGGAACACGACCCCGCCGCGCTCGAACGTCGGCAGCCGCACCCGCGGGTCCTCCACCGGCGGCGCCCCGACGAGCTCGTCGAGCGGCACCCGGTGCGCCCGCGCGATCGGCAGCAGCAGCTCCAGGCTCGGACGGCGCCCGCCGGACTCCAGGCGCGACAGGGTGCTCACCGAGATGCCGGTGAGCTCGGCCAGGGCCGCGAGCGTGACGCCCCGCTGGCGGCGCAGCCGTCGCAGCCGGGGACCCACCTCGGAGAGAACGTCGTCGTCGGTCATGCCGGCAGTTTGCCATACCGGCAACGTTCCTTGTCGAATTCGGCGAACAGGCGCACAGTCGGGGACATGACGGACTACGACGTACTGGTGGTGGGCGGCGGCGCCGCGGGACTGGGCGCGGCCCTGGCTCTGGGCCGGGCGCGGCGGAAGGTCCTGGTGGTCGACGCCGGACAGCCGCGCAACGCCCCGGCCGAGGGGGTGCACGCCTTCTTCACGCGCGACGGCACGCCCCCCGGCGAGCTCGTCGAGCTCGGGCGTGCGGAGGTGCGGCGCTACGGCGTCGAGGTCGTCGAGGGGCGAGTGCACTCGATCACCCCCGGGTTCACGGCCTCCCTCGCCGACGGCTCGACCGCGCGGGCCCGTGCGGTGCTGGTGACGACCGGGCTCGTCGACGAACTGCCGGAGATCGACGGCCTGCGCGGGCGCTGGGGCCGCGACGTCCTGCACTGCCCCTACTGCCACGGCTACGAGGTGCAGGACCGGGCGCTCGGCGTCGTCGCGACCGGGCCGATGGCGGTGCACCAGGCGCTGCTGATCCGGCAGTGGTCGGCCGACCTCACGCTGTTCCTCAACGACACCGTCGAGCCGACCGACGACGAGTGGGAGCGCCTCGCCGCGCGCGGTGTGTCGGTGGTGACCGGGAAGGTCGAGCAGGTGGTCGTCACCGACGACCGGCTCAC
This sequence comes from Pseudonocardia oceani, assembly GCF_019263585.2. Taxonomy (GTDB): domain Bacteria; phylum Actinomycetota; class Actinomycetes; order Mycobacteriales; family Pseudonocardiaceae; genus Pseudonocardia; species Pseudonocardia oceani. The sequence continues at coordinate 3,603,211 of NZ_JADQDF010000001.1, read as the reverse complement.
CGGCGTGCGCCTCGCCGACGGCACCGTGGTCGCGCGCGACGCCCTGTTCACCGCCGGGTTCCTGCGCGCCTCCAGCGACGTCCTGACCTCGCTCGGCGTGGAGACCGCCGACATGGAGATCGGGGGCGCGGTGATCGGCACGCGCGTGGTCGCCGACGCGACCGGCCGGACCTCGGTGCCCGGTGTGTGGGCGGCGGGGAACGTGGCGGACCCGATGGCGCAGGTGGTCGCGGCGGCCGCCGCCGGAAACTGGGCCGGCGCGCAGATCAACGCCGACCTGGTCGTGCAGGAGACCGACGCGGCGGTGCGGGCCCGCGCCGGGGCGCGGCTGGAGCGGGAGGTCAGCGAGATCGTGCTCGGCGACCGGCGCCACGGGCTGGAGCCGACCCCGCGGTCGTAGCGATCACGCCGGGACCGCTCGTGCCGGCACCGCTCACGCCAGCGCCGCGACGACCGCCCGGGTCGCCTCCGCCACGGTCTCGTCCGACGGCTCGGCCTCCGGGTCGGTCGGCGCGGTGTAGACGGCCAGCAGGATCGGGGCCCGGTCGGGCGGGTGGAGGACGGCGATGTCGTTGCGCTCTCCCTGCCCGCCGGTCCCGGTCTTGTCCCCGACCCGCCAGCCCGCGGGCACGCCGGCCCGGATCGTCGCGGCGCCGGTGGTGTTGGCGAACAGCCAGCCGGTGAGGCGGTCGCGCCCGGCGGGGTCGAGTCCGTCGCCGAGGGTGACCGCGCGCAGGGTCGCCACGACCGCGGCCGGGGTGCTCGTGTCGCGCTCGTCGTCGGATCCGGTGGAGACGTTGAGCTCGGGTTCGAGCCGGTCGAAGCGGGTGGTGGCGTCGCCGGAGCCGCGGACGAACGCCGTCACCGCCGCCGGGCCGCCGAGCAGGTCGAACAGCAGGTTCGCCGCCGTGTTGTCGCTGTGGGTGATGGCGGCCTCGCACAGGGCCGCGACCGTCATGCCGGTGGCGAGGTTCTGCTCCGCGACCGGCGCGTTCGCGATCAGCGCGCTCGCGTCGTAGCGGACGAGGCGGTCGAGCAGCGCCGGGTCGGTGGAGGCGCGCTGCAGCACCGCGGCCGCGATGAACGCCTTGCCCGTCGAGGCGAGCAGGAACCGCTCGTCGCCGCGGTGCGACACGACCGCGCCGGTGCCGGTGTCGAGGGCGTAGACGCCGAGGCGGCCGCCGAAGCGCCGCTCGATCTCGTCGAGCCCGGGGTCGACGGGGGTCGGTGTCGGGCCCGGGCCCGGAGCCGGAGCCGGTGTCGGTGTCGGGACCGGGGCGGGGGCCGCGCACCCCACGAGCGCGGCCCCGAGCCCGACGAGCAGGGTGCGTCGTCCGAACGTCGTCATGATCCGGAGCATGCCGGTGCACCCGCACCCCGTCCGCGCCACCCGTCACCGCCCTGCGCTCGAGCCGGGTAGGACCACTACCATCGACCCGCCGCCCTCGTAGCTCAGGGGATAGAGCACCGCTCTCCTAAAGCGGGTGCCGCAGGTTCGAATCCTGCCGGGGGCACGCAGTTCAGAGGCTCGCGCCCCCGGTCAGGCCGCTCGACGTGGAGCTATACGTGGAGCGAGCCTGCTACCGTCGCTCCATGCCGGGGTCCTCGAAGCGTCAGCGGGGCGAGATCGAGAAGCTGCCCAGCGGCTCGCTGCGCGTCCGCGTTTACGCCGGCCTCGATGCCCTGAGCGGCAAGCGCAACTACCTCGTGGAGACCGTCCCCGCCGGCCCGAAGGCGACTGCAGAGGCCGAGAAGGTCCGGCGCCGGCTCGTCCACCAGGTCGACGAGCGCCGCAACCCTCGCACCAAGGCGACGGTCAACCAGCTGATGGACCGCTACCTCGAGCTGCTCGACGTCGAGGAGACGACGCTCGACCGCTACGAGCAGACGATTCGCGTGCACATCCGCCCGCTGCTCGGGCACCTCCCGCTTGCCAAGCTCGACGGCGAGACACTCGACAACCATCAGGCGATCCTCCGCCGGTGCCGGGCGCATTGCGACGGCCGGCCGTTCGTCGAGCACGCGGCCGATGGCCCGCACCAGTGCTCGGAGAAGTGCCGGCCGCACGTCTGCCGGCCGCTCGCGACGTCGACGATCCGGAAGGTGCACTTCTGCCTCAGCGGCGCACTCGGCCGCGCCGTCCGCTGGCGCTGGATCACGGTCAACCCCCTCGACCAGGCCGAGCCGCCCCGCGGCGGCCGCTCCGACCCGAACCCCCCGACGTCCGATCAGGCGGCAGCGATCCTCAACGCCGCATTCCCGGACTTCATGTGGGGCTGCTTTCTCTGGCTTGCCATGACGACCGGCGCCCGCCGCGGCGAGCTCTGCGCGATGCGCTGGAACCTGCTCGACCTCGACCGTGGCGTCTTGACGATCCGAAGCAGCATCGCCCAGCAGGGCACGCGCACTTGGGAGAAGGACACCAAGACCCACCAGCAGCGCCGGATCGCGCTCGACGACGACACGGTGGCCCTATTGCGGACATGCCGGCGTCAGTGCGAGCAGAACGTCGAGGCTCTCGGGACAGCATTCAGTCTGAATGGCCACATCTTCTCGACGTCCCTGGACCACAGCACTTGGCTTCGCCCATCGTCCGTATCAAACCGCTACGCACGTATGTGCCGCCGTCTAGGTTGGCAAATGAATCTGCATCAGCTCCGGCACTATTCAGCAACCGAACTGATCACAGCCGGGGTCGACGTGCGGACCGTGGCTGGCCGACTCGGCCACGGCGGCGGCGGGTCGACGACGCTGCGCACGTACACCGCGTGGGTTGCCGAGACAGATCAACGGGCCATGAAGTCGCCGGGGGTTCGGATGCCCGCGCCGCCGATCGGCGACCCGGGAGGCGGCGCCTCGGTTGCGCGAAGCGACCCTCCGAACGGGGACAGTCCGTACCAGCGAATCGCGGCCGATCTACGCGCAGCAATCAGCTGTGCTGCGCTGACCGTAAATGACCCGCTGCCCACCGTCGAGACGCTCCAAGCCAGGTACGCCGTATCCGCCGGCACGGCGAACCGCGCGGTTGCACTTCTCAAGGCCGAAGGCCTCGTCATCGCGAGCCGCGGGAAGCGAGCGGTCGTGTCCGCGGCGCCATCGGCAAGTCACACCACGATTGACGCGACAGGCGCGGGGCCAACGAGACGCCGCTTGGCGGCGCTAACTCCAGACTCCCTGATCCAGTAAGGCGATCAATTGCTCAGTCGCCCGAGCGGCGCGGAGAGCATGCGCGGCTTGGTAGGGCGTCGATCTGACGGTGAACCACCGGCGAGCCGGGCGGAAGGTCGTCTCTCGCATCCGGGCAGCGGTTCCGGCCGCGGCACTGACGCCGATCCCCGCCAATGACCACAGCACAGCGCAGCCGCCCTACATGCGCGACGTGTCGTCGGTTGCCGGATGGGTGCGTTGCGTTGTCCGACCATCCGCCGTGACGTTAGCCTGACAGCCGGTCGTGTGGCGATGGGCAGTTACGGTCCCGGTTTCCACTATCGACGGCGAAGGAAGGCACGCGTGACTCTGGAGAGTCCAATTGAAGCTGGCCGCGCTGCACTGCGAGAACGACGGCCTCGCTCCAGTTGTCCATTCGACCTGAACGCTCCGTCGAAATCCGAGAGAGCGAACGCGCTCGCCTGGGTAAGGGCCTGGAGTGACGCGAACCCCCTCCCGATGTGGGCCGACGACGCTAACCCGGATACGGACGCGCCGATTCTGGGCCAGGGCTCGGCTTCGTGGCGTCGAGCCCGCATGGTCGAGGAGTACGTCCAGAAGAGGTACGGCAGCGACATCCAGGTGAGCGCTTCGTGCGAGCCGGAGGACCGCTTCGCCTCAGACCGTGTTTGAGAAGGGTCGGCGTGTCTGCGCCGCGCGGGCCGCGCTCTGGTCCATCGTGGACGGGTGGCTCGGCGTCAGCGGCGGTATCCCTCGGACACCAGCGATGAGCAGTGGGCGTTGATCGAACCGCTGTTGCCCGAGGCCGGGGCGGGTGGGCGTCCGGAGAAGCACCCGCGCCGGGACGTGGTCGACGCGATCCTCTACGTCGTGCGGGCGGGGTGCGCTTGGCGGGCTCTACCAGCGGACTTCCCGCCCTGGCAGACCGTCTACTGGTATTTCAACCGGTGGGAACAGCAGAAGGTCACCGAGAAGATCCTCCCGGTCGTGCGCCGTCAGCTACGTGCCGACGAGGGGCGGGACCCGGAACCGAGCGCGGGGATCATCGACTCGCAGTCGGTGAAGGGTGCCGACACCGTCGGGCAGGACTCGCGCGGCTTCGACGCAGGGAAGAAGATCAACGGCCGGAAGCGGTTCATCGTGACCGACACCCTGGGCCTGCTGTTGACCACGGTGGTGTGCTCGGCGTCGGTGCAGGACCGCGACGGGGCGAAGTCGATCCTGCTCGACCTGTACCTGCGCACCAGGGTGCGGTTCGTCTACGCCGACGCCGGGTTCGCCGGACGCCTGCTGGAGTGGGCGAACACGATCCTGCGCACCAGCGTCGAGGTCGTGCGCAAACCGCCTGAGCAGCGCGGGTTCGCCGTCCTCCCGCGCCGCTGGGTGGTCGAGCGGACACTGGCCTGGCTGACCGCACACCGCCGTCTGGCCCGCGACTACGAACGCCACCCCGCCGTCTCCGAGGCCATGATCCGCTGGGCCGCGATCAACACCATCACCCGCCGCATCGCCCGCGGCAAGCCGGCCGCCCGCCAACAGAAGTACGTCTTCACACCCGCGACTTGATCTTCTCAAACACGCTCTCAGTGATCCGCGAGATTGTCTCCTTGGACACCGACGCCCCATAGATCTCGGCGAAATGCGCCGAGATCTCCCCGGTGGTCATCCCTTTCGCATACAGCGACATCACGATCTCGTCGACATCCGCGAGACGCCGCTGACGTTTCTTCACGATCTTCGGTTCGAAGCTACTGTCGCGATCCCGCGGCACCTCGATCTCGACCTCACCGGCGGCATCCGAGATCACCGTCTTCGAGCGCGACCCATTCCGAACGTTCGTGGTTTCCCGCTCCGGATCTGCCCGGTTCTTGGCATGCCCGAGGTGCTCGGTCATCTCCTCGTTCAACGCGGTTTCCAACGCGCTCTTGGTGAACAGCTTCAGCAAACCGTCCGGTCCGGTCAACGCCAGACCGCGTGCCTTCGCCTCGGCCACCATCGCCGCCGCGGCGGCCTGCTCCGGCGACAACTGCCGCGCTGGCCTCGAGTCATCCCTGCGTGCACTCACAAGATCCGATGTCATCACTCACAGTGCCCATCCCGCCGGACCTCAGCCCGGCGTGTCGGGCCGAAAACACCGATCTTGGGACAGACCCACAGTCATAGAAGCATCTCTCACTGTTTGCTGACCCGCGGCGCCTTACAAAGCGGAGAGCGTTCATAGGGAGCGGGGGAGCGAGGAGGAGCTACGACCCGGGTACGCCGGCACGGTGTAGGTGCGGCGGATCTGCGTCGTCGTATCCCGGACGGGTCACCACGATGCCGTCATCGTCGCTCCAGAGGTACTGCCCGGGCACGAAGCTCGTGCCGCCGAAGGTGACAGGGACGTCGATCTCGCCGGTGCCGCGTGTGGCCCCTCTTCGAGGATTCGTTCCCAGGGCCTTGATCCCCAGATCGATAGCGGTCAGCACGCGGGTGTCTCGCACGGCGCCGGCGATGACCATCCCGGCCCATCCGTTCCGCGCGGCGCGGTCCGCGAGTTGGTCGCCGACAAGGGCACAGTGCAACGACGCTCCGCCGTCGACGACGAGTACCGCACCGCTGCCCGGCTCGGCCACGAGTTGCCGGAGCAGCCCGATGTCCTCGTGGCAGCGGAGGGTACGGATCGGCCCTTCGAACTCGGCGCGGCCACCGTACTGTCGTAGCTGCAGGTCGCAGCTGTCCACGCCCTCACCGCGCTCGTCCATGTAGTCGGCGGTACCCCTGTCCACGTGCGCCTCCCCGTCGAAGAATGTCGTCCGGGGCCGGCCGCGCAGTCCGCTTCCCGGACCGTGCGCCACCTGCCCGGGCCCGTGCCCTTGACGACCTAAATGATCGAATCGTTGCGTAGTCGCCCGATGGCGGCGGCGTCGTACCCCAGGTCGGTGAGCACCTCGTCGGTGTGTTCACCGAGTTCGGGTCCGCTCCACCGAACGCCGCCGGGCGTGTCCGACAGGCGCGGGGCCACGTTCTGCATGGCGAACTCATGGCCCTGACTGTTGCGGGCCCGCACGATGGCGTTGCGGGCGACGAAGTGCTCGTCGGCGAACATGTCCTCGGCGCGGTAGACGCGGCCGGCGGGGACGCCACCCCCGTGCAGCAGCTCCAGAAGCTCGGTGGCGTCGTATTCGGCCGACCACCCGGCGATGAGGCCGTCGAGCTCCTGCTGGCGTTCGCCGCGCGCGTGGTGGGTGGCATAGCGCTCGTCGGTTGCGAGTTCGGGCCGCCCCATGACGTCGGCAAGGCGGCGGAAGACGGTGTCCTGGTTGGCGGCGATGAGGATGCTGCTGCCGTCGGCGGTGGGATAGACGTTGCTGGGCGCGATCTTGGGCAAGATCGCTCCGGTGCGTTCGCGCTGGTAGCGAATGGCGTCCCACTCGGTCAGCGAGGCCTCCATCATGGCGAGCACCGCCTCGTAGATCGCCGAGTCGACGATCTGGCCGCGGCCGGTCGTCCGACGGGAGTTGAGCGCGGCGAGGGCTCCGAGGGCAGCGTAGGTGCCGGCGAGGGAGTCGCCGATGCTGATACCGGCGCGCGACGGGGGCCGGTCGGGCTCGCCGGTGAGGTAGCGCAGACCGCCCATCGCCTCGCCGATCGAGCCGTAGCCGGCACGGGGGGCGTAGGGGCCGGTCTGCCCGAATCCGGTGACCCGGACGATGATCAGTCCGGGATTGGTCTCCCACAACCGTTCGGGGGACAGGTTCCAGCGTTCCAGGGTCCCGGGCCGGAAGTTCTCGATGAGGATGTCGGCCTGGTCGAGGAGCCGCCGGGCGACCTCCTGGCCGGCTTCACCGCGCAGGTTGAGCGTGATCGACCTCTTGTTGCGGGCGATCACCGGCCAGGTGAGTGAGGCGCCATCGGCATTGGCCTGTCCCCACAGGCGCATGGGGTCACCGACGCCGGGGGACTCGACCTTGACGACGTCCGCGCCCAGGTCGCCGAGAAGCTGGCCGCAGAAGGGCCCAGCGATCAGCTGGCCCATCTCGACCACGCGGATGCCGGTCAGCGCACCCGCGGGGGACTCGGGAGACATCAGGTTTCTCCTTCGGGGGCCGCCGCACCGCCGGAGTTCACGAGGACGGTGCGGGCAGCGATGATGTGGGATTGCATGACCGCCCCGGCCCATTCCGGTGCGCCGGCGCGCATGGCGGCGACCAGTTCGCGGTGGTGGCCCATGCTGCGGGCGAGCGCGTCGGGGCTGTAGCGCACGAAGGTGCGCATGACGAGCGGCACCTGTACCACGGTGGCGAGCATCGTGGCCAGTCGCGGGCTGTCGGCGGCGTCCAGGACGCACCCGTGGAAACGGGAGTTGAGCTGGCTGAGTTCCAGGAGATCAGCTTTGCTGCCGCGCTGGGCGCGGGCCTCCATCTGCTCGCACAACTCGGTGAGTGCGTCGGCGTCGGTGGGGCTCATGCGGGTGGCCGCGCGCTGGGCGGCATGGCTCTCGAGCATCACGCGCAGCTCGTAGATCTCATCGAGGTCCTTGACCGACCACCGCGCGACGCGAGCCCCGCGATTGGGCAGGAGCTCGACGAGCCCTTGCGAGGAGAGCGTTCGCAGTGCCTCGCGGACCGGGGTGCGGCTCACCCCGAGCTGCGCTGCGAGCTCGACCTCCTGGATCCGGGCACCGGGTTCCAGATCGCCGTCCAGGATGAACTGGCGTAGCCGCGTCACGGTCTGTTCGGTCGCGGCTACCACATCGTCTCCTCGGTCTGGCTCTCGTCTGCGTCGGTGCCCCGGTGCTCGGCCCCTCTTGTCCCGGGGCCGGGCGCCGCGCTCAGGCGGTGGTCGCGGCTTCGAGTGCGCGCAACCCGGCCTGGGCGACGGCCATGTCCTGGCTGTAGTGGCCTCCGCTCACGCCGATGCCCCCGATGACCGCGCCGTCGATCGTGAGGGGGTACCCGCCGCCGAAGATGACCAGGCGATCGATGCCGGTCGGGGCTCCGACGCGCAGCGGCTCGTCGCCCTTGATGAAATCAAACCAGCCGTCGGTGGGCATGGCGAAGCCGGCCGCGGTGTAGGCCTTGTCCTGGGCGACCTGCACCGAGAGCAGCGGAGCGCCATCCATCCGGGCGAATGCCTTCTGGACGCCGGACTCGTCGACGACGGACACGACGAACGCACCGCCGTCCTCGACGGCCTGGGCGACCGCCCGGTTCACGATCTCCTGGGCCAGCTCGAGCGTGATCGAGGGTCGGTTGTAGGTGTTCGCCATAGCTGTGGATCTCCTCGACATCGGGGTGTGTGACTTGAGCCTCGGTTGGTGAGATGTATGCAAACCGTCCACAGATGATCTGTCAAGTCGGACGGCCGTGAGGTGCGCGATGTATGCAGCAATGCGACATCTAGATCCAATCGCCCCCGGACGCCCCCGGACGAGCAAAGCCCTTTGAAGTGCACGAATGTGCGCCCTGAATCCTGGGGCGCGAGACCTGCGTTCCAGCCAAGCCCTGCCTGATGTGCACACACGAGCCGCTACCCCAAGAAGTACCTCTCAGGAGAGTGGCGGTTGACACGGCACCGAGCAACCTGTTGCATACACATGATCGCGTCGCAGGGGCCGCGTGTAATACGAGTCCCATCGGCAGGCGCATCCACAGAGGACATCGGCACTGAGGATTCGAGGCGAAGATGGGCAAGCTGGACGGCAAGAACATTGTGATCACCGGCGCCGCCGGCGGCATGGGGCAGGCCGCCTCCCGCATGTTCTGCGGGGAAGGCGCGCGAGTGCTCGGCGCGGACCTCAACGGCGCGGCCGGCAAGGAGCTGGAAGCCACGCTGAAGGACGAGGGCCTCGACTTCCGCTTCGCCGAGGTCGACGTGACCTCGGCCGCGAGCATCTCCGCGTTGGCGGAGACCGCGAAGGCCGAGTTCGGCGCGGTCGACGTGCTCTACAACAACGCCGGGATCATCATGGGCAAGCCGATCCTGGAGACCAGCGAGGAGGAGTGGGCCTTCGTCGAGAGGATCAACTCCAAGAGCATCTTCCTCGCCACGAAGGCCTTCGTCCCGCTGATGAGCGGGCGGAAGGGCTCGATCATCAACGTGTCCTCCATCGGGGGAGTCGTCGCGTTCGAGAACATGGGCGCCTACGGCGCGGCGAAGGCCGCGGCCGCACACTTCTCCCGGGTCGCGGCCGTCGAGCTCGCGCCGGACATCCGCGTCAACGCGATCTGCCCCGGCGTCGTCGACACCTCGATGCCGCGCAACTTCACGAAGGACATGTCCAACCGCGACGAGATCTTCGAGACCTGGAACCACGAGCACCTCACCGGCCGGCTCGGCCGGCCGGAGGAGGTCGTCTCGCTGGCACTGTGGCTCGCCAGTGACGAGGCCGGGTTCATGACCGGCGCGGTCATCAACGTCGACGGCGGCTACTCCACCCGCTGAGGTGTGCCCGCGGCCACGCGGCGGCCGGCCCGGTGCCGCGCGGCCGCGCTCCGCAGCGCTGCATCCGACCAGTCCTCCGTAGGGCACACCGCCCCGCTATCACTCATCGTCCGTGAGGAGCCCCGTGAGCCGCATCGCCGCAGCACTGACCGCCCTGGCGGCCGGGCAGATGGTCGTGGTCGCCGACGACAGCGACCGGGAGAACGAGGGCGACCTCGTCATGGCCGCCGACGCCATGACCGCGCAGGCCATGGCGTTCTTCCTGCGGTACGGCAGCGGGATCGTGTGCGTGGCGCTCACCGACGAGCGGGCCGACACGCTCGGCCTGCCGTTGATGGTCGAGGACAGCACCGACCTCCACCGGACTGCGTTCACGGTGACGGTCGACCACGTCTCGGTCGGTACGGGGATCTCGGCGGCCGACCGCTGCACGACCGTCACGGCGCTCGCCGACGTCGGGACCCGCCCCGAGGAGCTGCGCCGACCGGGCCACGTCTTCCCGCTGCGGGCCCGGCGAGGTGGTGTCCTGAAGCGGCCCGGTCACACCGAGGCGGCGGTCGATCTGCTGCGCCTGGCCGGCCGCGACGACGTCGGCGTCATCACCGAGCTCGTCGATGACAACGGCGTCCCGCTGGCCGGGGACGCGATCGCCGCGTTCGCCGCCCGCCACGAACTTCCCGTCCTGTCGGTCGCCGAGCTGATCGGCCACCGCCGCACCACCGAGGCGCTCGTCCGGCGCAGCGGTGAAGCCACGCTGCCCACCGACGCCGGCACGTTCCGGGCCGTCGCCTACGAATCGCTGCTCGACGGGATCGAGCACCTCGCACTGGTGCACGGCGACCCGACCTCCGGCGTCGCCCGGGCCGAGGGCGCGCTCGTGCGGGTGCACAGCGAGTGCCTCACCGGCGATCTGTTCGGATCACGGCGTTGCGACTGCGGCGCCCAGCTGGAGCAGTCACTGGAGATGATCGCCGACGCGGGGGTCGGGGTGCTGGTCTACCTGCGCGGCCACGAGGGGCGCGGGATCGGGCTCGGGCACAAGCTGCGCGCCTACGCACTCCAGGAGCACGGTCGCGACACCGTCGACGCCAACCTCGAGCTGGGGCTACCCGTCGACAGCCGCGAGTACGGCATCGGTGCCGCGGTCCTCGCCGACCTCGGCGTGACCCGGCTGCGGCTGATCACCAACAACCCGCACAAGTACGGGGGCCTCGACGGCTTCGGCCTCGAGGTCGTCGGCCGCGTCGGCTCCCCCACCGCCGTCACCCCGGACAACCTCGCCTACCTGCGCACCAAGCGGGACCGGATGGGCCACCTGCTGCACCTGCCCCCGACCGCCACCGGCGCCTGACGACTCCTGTGAAGGGACAGCCCGCGATGAGCACCTCCGTCCTGCGCCTCCGCGACTGTGCGGAGGCCTGATGACCCACCCGCAGCCACCCCTCGTCGATGCCGCATCGATGCGCGACGTCCTCGGTCACTTCTGCTCCGGCGTCACGGTGATCACCGCGATCGGCCCGGACGGGCCGGTCGGCTTCACCTGCCAGTCCTTCGCGTCGCTGTCCCTGGACCCGCCGCTGGTGAGCTTCGCCCCGGCGCGCACCTCGAGCAGCTGGCCCAGGGTCCGCGACGCACACCGCTTCTGCATCAACGTGCTCGCCGACGACCAGGCCGACGTGTCGAACGCCTTCGCCCGGTCCGGCACCGACAAGTTCGCCGGGATCGAGTGGCGTCCGAGCCTGCAGGGCGCTCCGGTCCTCGGCGGGGTCGTGGCCTGGATCGACTGTGAGCTGTGGGCCGAGTACGACGGCGGCGACCACACCGTGGTCGTCTCGTCGGTGATCGACCTCGGCACTGACACCGCCCGAACCCCGCTGCTGTTCCACCGCGGTGCCTACGGGTTGCAGAGCGCCCTCCGGGTGGAAGAGGCGTCATGACCCCGGCATCCGGACCGGGCGTCGGGGCCGACCCCGACGCCGACGCCGGCCCGGACCCGGAAGCCGCCCTGCAGCCGCAGACCTGATCCACCAGCGCACCCCCGACGACCAGTTCACACACACGACTTCACACGACCGACATCCCGAGGAGCACCCGTGACCAGCGCCGCCGAACGATTGGGCCTCGTCCCCGCCACCCAGCGCCCGGAGAACCAGCGCAAGCCGCTGGTCGACGGACGCACCACCCACCCCATCTTCAACGACCAGCCCCTCAAGCTCGGGCTGTTCGCCTCCAACTGCTCCTACGGCATGACCATCAGCCACGCCGAAACCACCTACGAGGCGACCTGGGAGCACACGCTCAAGATCGCGCAGAAGGCCGACCGGCTCGGCTTCGAGGCCCTCGTCCCGGTCGCGCGCTGGCGGGGTTTCGGCAGCACCTCCAACTTCAACGGCACCTGCTTCGAGACCTACACCTGGGCGACCGGCCTCGCCGCCCTCACCGAGAACATCGGCATCTTCGCCACCTCCCACCTGCCGACCGTGCACCCGATCGTCGCGGCCAAGATGGCCGCCACCGCGGACCACGTCTCCCGGGGCCGCTTCGGCCTCAACCTCGTCATGGGCTGGTTCACCCCCGAGATGGAGATGTTCGGGGCCGAGCAGCGGGAGCACGACGACCGCTACGGCTACGGCCAGCAGTGGCTCGACTTCGTCCTGAAGCTGTGGACCGAAGAGGGCTCCTTCGACTTCGTCACCGAGGACTTCAACAGCCTCGACGTCGAGTCCTACCCCAAGCCGTACCAGGCACCGCGGCCCGCGCTGATCAACGCGGGCAACTCGAAGTCGGGCATCGAGTTCTCCGCCCGCAACGTCGACGTCAACTTCGCCGCGCTGGACACCGTCGAGACGATGAACGACTACACCTCCCAGCTCAAGGCCAAGGCGCGCGAGGACTACCAGCGCGAGATCCAGACCATGACCTACGGCCTGATCGTCTGCCGGGACACCGAGGACGAGGCCAAGCGGGACTTCCAGCACATCGTCGACATGGGCGACCGGGACTGCGCGAACAACGTCATGAAGGTGCTCGGCATGCAGAGCGAGTCCTTCACCTCGCAGATCGAGACCTACCAGGAGCGCTTCATCGCCGGCTGGGGCGGCTACCCGATCGTCGGCACCCCGGAGCAGGTCGCCGAGGAGATGCAGCGCCTCCACGAGACCGGCGGCATGGACGGGATGATCATGGGAATGCTCGACTACCACGAGGAGATGGACTACTTCGGCGACAACGTCATGCCGCTGCTCAAGCAGGCCGGCCTGCGCCACTGAGCCGCATCCGGCATCGACACATCCGACCGACGACGGCGGCCACGGTGTGGTCGCCGTCGTCCTCGGCCGCGGCACCCGGTCACACAGCGCCGGGTGGCGCTGCCGGCCCCCTCGGCGGAGGAGAGCCCCATGGCCGTAGCGATCTGTGAAGTTGGACCCCGCGACGGGCTGCAGAACGAGCCCGACGTACTCGCCCCCGACATCCGCGCCGAACTCGCGAACCGGATGGCCCGCACCGGGGTCCCCCGGGTCGAAGCAGCGAGCTTCGTCAATCCCGAGCGCGTCCCGCAGATGGCCGGCGCCGAGGAGGTCCTCGCCGCGGTCACCCCCGGGGAGAACCTGACCCGGGCGGCGCTCGTCCTCAACGACCGAGGCTACGAGCGGCTGCGCGCGACCTCCTGCGAGGAGGTCCATGTCGCCTTCTGCGTGACCGAGACCTTCAACCAGCGCAACCAGGGCCGCTCGGTGCAGGAGTCCCTGCAGCAGGCCCGCACCATCGTCACCGCTGCCCACGAGGACGGACGACGCGCCACCGTGACCCTGGCTGCCTCCTTCGGATGTCCCTTCGAAGGACAGGTCGACCCCGCGCGCGTGCTCGGCCTCGCCGAGCAGCTCACCGACGCCGACGAGATCGTCTTCGCCGACACCATCGGGGTCGGCGTCCCGAGCCAGGTCAAGAAGCTGCTCGCCGGCGCAGAGCACCTCGGCACCCCGCTCGGCCTGCACCTGCACAACACACGCAACACCGGCTACGCCAACGCCTACGCCGCCGTCGAGGCCGGCGTGGCGGTCCTCGACGCCTCCGTCGGCGGCATCGGCGGCTGCCCGTTCGCGCCCCGGGCCACCGGCAACATCGCCACCGAGGACCTGCTCTACATGCTCGACAAGGAAGGCGTGGACACCGGCGTCGACATCGACGAGGTCATCCATGTCGCCGAGTGGCTGGAGTCGATCCTCGGCCGCCGGCTCACCGGCCAGCTGTATCGCGTCGGCCCCTTTCCACCCCCATAGCTCGCTGATACACCCACCTGCCTATTTCGACGTCCGGGAGCCATACCGCACCCAGGACCTGCGGCGTGTGCCGGCGTCGGTACGCCTGGAGCTGGCGCCTCACGGTCGACGAGGTGCTCGGCCTGCGGGACACGACTCGGCGCCCACATGTTCGGGCGGATCCGCTCGTCGACGAACGCGCGCACGCGCCCGCGCAGTGCGCTCCTCGGGCGAGAGCAGGCTGTCGAGGTCGAAGGTGGTCGTGAGCCAAGTCGGTTATCGGGTTCTCCGGTGTCAAGCGGTTTCGAGCAGGACGGTGATGCCCTACCCCACGCCGGTGCACATGGTCACCGAGCCGCCCGGGGGGCCGGTCACACACGTCCCTTCGGTCGGCGCCGCGGGGCGCGCGCATCGCGGTGGTCCGTGACGGCCGCCGCGGGCCGTCCCCGGGGTCACCTCCTGCTCGCGCCAGCGGCGCCGCCGAGCGGTGCCCCGCGCCCAGCCCATCGCGTCATCGACGTCGGCCAGAGTCATGCACTCGGACAGAGCACGCCGAATCGCTGCCGCATCCGGCACCCCAGCCGGGGCCTCCCCTCGACCGGGGGACCGCGAGTCGTCAGGGAGGTCGGGAGGGTCCGCCTCGTCCACTCCAGCAGTGTCGCCGAGGCGGCTGGGTTCGGCGGTGCCCGGCCAGGGAGTCCACCTCGTTGAGCAGCGCAGTTGGCGCCCACGGGCGGGTGTGGCCTAGCGGGGCTCGCTGTGGCGGGGGCTGAGCGCGGCGGCTGGCACCAGCACGCCCTGGTGATACGCCTGGACGGCGCCGTAGGAGTCGCAGACGGCGAAGTCAACCCGGCCGAACCAGCGCCCGTCCACCGCGCGGTTCCACCACTTCAGCGTCCCCGGAACCCGCCCGGTGGCCTTCAGGTAGCCGCCCGGATCCGGGTCGTCGACGCCAGCCGTGGAGTCGTCGGGTTCACCGTAGAGCTTGTCGAGGTCTACCCAGACCGGCCGGTCCAGCGGCCTCAGCGGCGCGCTCGTCGTCGACAACCACGGCTTGTACACGGGCCTTGCTCCTCCTCCAAGGACGTGCCGACACCGGGGCCGCGGTGCGACTGCCCGGTAGCCGGGGTCGGGGGAAGCGACCTCGATGACTCGCAGAGGATCGCACACGCGTTCGAACTTGCCCATCGTCGCTGCCGCCTCGGAGGGCGGGCCGTAGCAGCGGTGCGACCTGCTCCCAGAGCGAGTCCGGGACAAGATCCTCGACCACAGCCGCCTCATTGGAGGCTTCCGCTCCACACGCGGCTGTTGCGACGGGGCCGCGCCTCGCTCGGTGGCCCCGCCAGCAGGGGGCGTGACACGGCTTGTGACACGAGCCGGAGTCGTTTGGCGGCGCCCGGAGTGGCTGGGGTGGCCGGGTGTGTGCCGATAGTTGCAGATAGAGGCTCTGGTCTACTCGGATCGGCGGTCTTCCAAGCTGCCGGTCGGTAGCTGCTGCGACGATGGGCAGCGTGTCAGGTGGCGACGATGTGTACCTCGCCCTCGTTCCGGTGCTGGACACCAGCCGACCTAACTTCCGTTCGGCCGGCTGGCGTGTGGTTGAGGCTGGCGAGCGGGCCATCGGACACAGCGCGTTGGGATAGCTGCCGCATTTCGGACGCCGTGGGGCCGTTCGTGGGGCGAAACACGGTCGAACGGTGTGGCTTGAGCTGCTCCAGTGACCCACGACGTGGACAAGGTGGCTGGTAGAGGCCTGAAGTGACCCCCGTCAGCCCTTTTGGGCGATCGCGGTGGTCACCGACAGGCTGCTGTACGCAGAGGACCCGCGTGCCAGCGCTCAGCGGGTAAGTACGACTGCGTGCTCGCGGATGCGGTCCCACAGTTCGACCGGGATGTCGGTGTAGACGAAAATGTCCTCACTGACATATCGCAGAGCTATCGCGATATGCCGATAATTCAGATTATGACAGTTACCCGTCGACAAGGCTGGTACGGCCTCTGATGGCCGCGTCATCCCTCACGTCAGTTACGGCGCGGGTTGTCGCCCGGCCGCGACCGCCCGGGTCGCCCGCCGTGGTGAAGGACCGGCGCAGGTTCGATCTCCGGCGCAGGCGCGAGGACAGCACGGGTGTGCGCGCCCAGCCCGGGATCGGCGGCACGACGTGGGTCGTCGAGGATGTCGACGTCGCGCCGTAGGCCCGGCCGGCCCCCGGTGAGCGGTGAGGCACCCGTCCCGCACGCGCCGCAACGCCGCCTCGGAAGGGGGAGTCGCGGCGCACACGGATCGGCGAGAGCGTCGGTCATGGTCACGCAGCGGGGCCGTCCGCAGACACCCAGCCCTGATCCTGTCGGGGTGTCCAGGCCCGCATGAGGTCCAGCAGCGGGCGCACCTCGGTCTCGGCCAGGATCAACGCTCGGTCCTCCTCTCGGAGGAAGCGCTCCGCCACGGCGTGGTCGAAGAACCGGAGCAGCGCCTCGTAGTACCCGGCGGTGTTCAACAGCCCGGTCGGCTTGTGGTGCAGCCCCAGCTGCAACCAGGTGATCGCCTCGGCGAACTCCTCGAGGGTTCCGAGCCCGCCGGGCAGGGCGATGAAGCCGTCGGAAAGCTCGGCCATGCGCGCCTTGCGCTCGTGCATCGAGTCGACGACATGCAGCTCGGTCAGGCCCTCGTGCGCCCACCCCTGGTCGAAGTCGTATTTGGGGATGACGCCGACGACCTGACCGCCGGCTTCCAGGACGCCGTCGGCCAACGCCCCCATCGTCCCCGTCGAGTTACCGCCGAAGACGAGCCGAATCCCGTCGGAGGCGAGAATCCCCGCCAGTTCACCGACGGCGTGCAGATAGACGGGTTGGCGACCCCGGCTGGAGCCGCAGAACACGCACAAGGACCTCATCTGCAGAACCTCTCTCTCGGGCCCAACTCGTTGGGCGCGCGGTGTCGAAATCCGGGTCCCGTCGGGGCGGGGGAGCGTGCCCACGGGCTCCAGGCCGAGATCGGTGGCCGACTGGAAGGCGCCGCGACATCGTCGAGTACTCCGGCCGGCGCCCCGGCCGCCATGCAGGCCGTGGCCCACTCCGCTGCGGGGCGGGTGGCGAGGAGTTCGACGCGCAGAGGTGCGAGTGCACTCGGCGGCGGAACCATGACCGTGGGAGGCCTCCGTCCTTGGGTGAACCGTTTCAAAAACGCAGCCCTGCCGCTTGGACAGCCCAAACCTGGGCCCCGGCCGAAGGTCGCACGATGTGCTAGCTGACAGTGGCCCTGATGAAGAACGTGCGTCGAGGCCTTGATCGAGACCGTACTGCAAGATACGTTTCTATCATCGTGATCCCAATCACTGTCAATATCTGCAGGTGGCCCTCGCAACCTCTTCGGGTTGAAACGTTTCTGTCATGAGCAGCATGACAGCCTCCACGGCCGCGACCTCCGGAGCGCCCAGGCTCCCGGACGGCTCGTGCGGGCTGCTAGTTCCGCGGCTCGTATCTGGGCGGGCGTTTGGTGGTTCATCGGGCGCGGTTCCGTTCACTGGGGCGCCGGGAGAGGTACGCCGGCGCCTGATGAGGGGCGGGCGGCAGGTGAGCGGGGTGGACGTCGCGGGCCGGTCGATCCGGCCCGCGACGTCTCCGCCACCCGGCTAGGCCGCGGCGGCCGCGGGCTCCTCGGCCGGGCTCTCGGCGGCCTGGTCCTCCCTGACCTCGGCGGGGGAGGTGTCCGGGCAGCTACAGCGGATGGACCCGCTGCGCAAGCTCCTGCACCTCGCCGGGACGCGACGCGCGCTGCTCGCCGCACACGACGACCCACCGCCGACCGCGCTGCTGGCGCGGATCTCGCGGCTCCGGGAACACCGCACTGCTGGTGGTCGTGGTCGTCGTGGTGCTGGGCTGGCTGGTTTCGCTGGTGCTACACCCCTGGACGGCCTGCTCGGCCTGCAAGGGCTCGCCCCGCCACTACGGTTCGGTGGCGACGAAGTCCTTCCGACTTTGCTCGGCCTGCGGGGGCAGCGCCCGGCAGTTGCGTTTCGGCGCTCGCATGTTTCGCGGGGAGTAACCCGCCCGGACTCCTCATGGCGCGCCGACCGCCTGCGGCGACGGGCCTGACGCGTTTGATCGAGTTCGGCGCCCGACCGGAGCGGAGGTCAGCTGCTGCCCCGCGCCGGCGGCGTCTCCCGCCGACTCGCCTCGAGCTCGTCGAGGCGGTCGAGATGGCGGTAGATCGTCGCCCGGGTGACGCCGAACTCGGCGGCGATCTGGGCGACGGTGAGTTCCCCAGCCTCGTACATCTCCCGCGCCAGCCGGGCTTGGCGCTCCCCCAGCTTCGGCTTCTGCCCGCCCGTCCTCCCCCGCGCCCGGGCGGCGGCGAGCCCGTCGCGGGTGCGCTCGGACATCAGGGCGTGTTCGAACTCGGCGATCGCACCCAGAATCTGGAAGAACATCCGCCCGACCGCGGTCGAGGTGTCGATGCCCTGATCGAGCACCACCAGATCCACCCCCTCGTCCTGCAGCCGGCCGGAGAGGTCGATCAGGTGCTCCAGCGACCGGCCGAGGCGATCGAGCTTGGTGACCACGAGCTGGTCCCCCGCACGCAGCGTCCGCAGGGCCTCGTCGAGCTCGGGCCGGCGCGCCAGCTTCCCCGACGCGGTGTCGATGAACACCCGCTCGCAACCGGCCGCACTCAGCGCGTCGGCTTGGGCCTCGGGATGTTGGTCGCGGGTGGAGACCCGTCCATAACCGATCCGCACGCCGTGGAATGTATCGCAAACCCAGTTGTGCGTGACTTAGGCGCGGACACGAGTCTTGTTACAACCTTCACCTGCGGAAACGCCCGGTCGTTGGGAGCGTCTCGTGAACGATCGTTTGCGAGACAATCCAGCGCACTGGCCGACGGCTGCGCGGCTGATCGACCTGTGTCAGACAATGTGAGACGCTGTGTTACGTGGGGGACGATCTGTGGTGGCGCGACGCGGACGCCGACTACATCCGGCGGCGGGCTGACCGCTATCCCGGCGCGACGAACATCGAGCGGAGTGGACGCTCGACGCAGCGGCCGATCCGTGGCGGATCGTGCGCGATCCGGACCCGAAGAGCCGTAGCGACGCCATCCGGATCATCGGCTACTCGCCCGCCGCCGGGTTCGTCATCACCGTCATCGCGACCGGTGGAGCCCATGCCGGGGTGACGGCGTGGAAGAGCAGCGGGGCCGATCTTCGGGACTGCGAGGGGCAGGGCAGGTCATGACCGAGGGTGGGATCACCGACCGAGCCGATGACGCGGTGGTCGAGGCCGAGGTGCGGGCGGTCCGCGAGGAGTACGCCGACGAGGAGGCTGAGGCCGCCGAGATCGAGGCGGCGGAGAACGCGGCGGCGCTGGATGTGCCGTTGTCGCTGCGCATCACCAGGGAGCTGGACGGCGAGTTGCGGCGGCGGGCCGCGGCCGAGCAGATCCCGACCTCGGCGCTGGTGCGCCGGCTGCTGAACAGCGCTGTGTACGGGCGCCATGCTCCCGTGCTCACCGTCGAGCAGGTCGAACAGATCGCCCGCCGCGTAGCCCAGGAGACGGCTGCAGGTCGGTGAGACCCGTTCTCGCTTCCCGGTGTGGCCTGCCCGGGGCCGTCCTGGCCGGGGAGTCCGCGACGCGCATCGTCATCGGGCGGGGCCGCTGAGTGAAGCGAGGATGTGCTCTGGTCGGCCTGGCGTCTCGGCCGGGGATGTCGATGGTTCTGTGGGTCAGTCGGTGTGTTGCCCGTCGCGGTGCGCGTCGAGCCATTCGACCGCGGTGACCTTCGGCTCGGCGGCCAGGTCGATCCCGCGGGACTTCAGCTCGGCGTCGGCCCGCTCGGCGGCAGCCCGGATGTCCGCCGTGCGTGCGTACCAAGCGCGGTACGCCTCGACGTCGCCCACGGGTGGCGCCCACGGCAGCTCGCGCCCGGCCGCGGCGACCCGGACCCGAAGCTCCCCCTCGGACATGAGCTCCTCACTGCACGCCGCGAGCCGCGCCGCCTGCCCCTGCGCATATGTGGCATGGCTGCTCGCCATCCGGACGGCGGGGAGGGCCAGCGGCCACGTCCCGGTGGCGCCGCGGACCACCGGGCAGCCACCCTCCCATCGCTCGAGGAACACCACGGCCCCTTGGGGGAGCTCATCTGCGTAGGTGAGGACATAGCGGCCAGCTGGGAAGTGGGCGTCATCTTGCGGTGGGTAGGTCGTCATGAGTGCGCCCTCTCGTTTGGCTGTTGCGATGGTCGTGCGGTCATACGCCCGGCCTCGTCATGGTCGAGGCCCCAACCGGTGCTCGGCGGTCGTGCCTACTCCTCCACGTCGTGCGGCTGTGCTGCCTGGACGTGCCACTCGGCCCGAGCAAGGAGTTCGTCGAATGTGATGACGTCTGGCTCGTAGAGGTTGCGGCGGTATAGCTCAAACGAGCGGTACTTGTCCCTGTGAACACCGTTGGCACCTCTCAGCTTCCGGAGGTGCCCGGCAATCAGATACGACCTCGGGCGGACCACGTAGGCGGCTTCGCCGGTCTCGGCGCCGTCATCATCGAGCTTGTTGAGCACCTCGCCGATGTCTTCTCGGGCAAGGAGGACAGTCTGCTGGAGCTGGGTCACGCCGCCCGCGAGCTCCGTCGACGGCGGCCAGCACCCGGGGCGGTACTCCGCGCCGGACTTGTACTGCTCGTTGCTGAGGAGCGGTGTCTCGTGGTGCTTGATTTCGGCGAAGACGAGCGAACGGATCTGGCCGTTTGTGTGCATGAGCGCGTCGGTTCGCTTCGCTCTGCCAGCGACAGAATAGCCGGCCACGACTTGCTCAAGTTTCCGCTGATCCCAAGAGGTCAGGAGCTGACCCGTCAGGGAAACGCCGAGGATCCACGGCTCGCTTTCAAGGAGGTCCTGCCACACAGCCTCCTTGCCGGCCGTCTGTCTGCTGGTGCGGGCGATGAGCTCTAGGCGCTCGGCCTCGAAGTAGTCGGGGTCATCAAGAAGCCTGCGAAATCGAGCGACGACCTCTCCCCGCGTTCCGCAGCTGATGGGCGGATCTGGACACACGCCGCGGTATTCTCCCAGGTCAGCGAGCGGGAGCAGGTCCGGAAGCGGCGAAAATACTGGACACACGTTCGATCGGTGTTCGAACTGTTGAGCTGCTGGAACTCATGTAACGTCTGGACACGTGCACGTACGAGTGTCGACACGGCGAAACAAGGACGGCGCCGCGGTGCGGTACCTGCAGCTGACCCACAACGAGTGGGACCCGACCACGAAGACCTCGCGGCCCAAGGTGCTGCACAGCTTCGGCCGGGAGGACCAACTCGACCGCGACGCGATCAAGCGCCTGGTCGCGTCGCTGACGAGGCTGCTCGACCCGGCCACCGCTCTGACCGGCTCGCAGGCGCCCGGGGCGGCGGGGCTGGCGTTCACCTCCTCGCGCCCGGTCGGCGGCACCCTGGTCCTCGACGCGTTGTGGCGCCGCCTCGGGATCGACACCGTCATGACCCGGCTGCTCACCGGGCGCAAGCGCGACCCGCGCACCGAGCGGGTGCTGTTCGCGCTGGTGGCGAACCGGGCGCTGGCGCCGGGTTCGAAGCTGGCCGCCGCGGGCTGGGTGAACCGCCGCGCGCACATCGACGGCCTGGCCGAGACCTCCGACGACGCCTGCTACCGGGCGATGGACTGGCTCCTCGACATCGCCCCCGATCTGGAACGGGAGGTGTTCTGGCAGGTCGCGACCCTGCTCGATCACGAGGTCGACCTGCTGTTCTTCGACACCACCTCCACCTACTTCCAGACCGACGAGCCCGACGACCCGCTCGCCCGTGACGTCCGCGGGCGCCCGGTCCCCGACCAGGACCCCGGCGACGGCGACGGCGACGGCGACGGCGACGGCGACGGCGACGGCGAGGACACCGGCGGCGGGGTGGGGTTCCGGACTTACGGCAAGTCGAAGGACTCCCGTGACGACCTGCCCCAGGTCGTGATCGGCATGGCCGTCACCCGCGCCGGGATCCCGGTGCGGGTGTGGTGCTGGCCGGGCAACACCACCGACTCGGCGCTGATCCGCCAGGCCCGCGAGGACATGCGGGACTGGACCCTGGCGAGGGTGATGTGGGTCGCGGACCGCGGGTTCTCCTCGACGCAGAACCGCAGGGAGCTGCGCCGCGGCGGCGGGCACTACATCATCGGAGAGAAGCTCCGCTCCGGTTCCGCGGAGGCCACCGCGGCGCTGTCCCGCCAGGGCCGCTACAGCCATGTCCGGGACAACCTGCAGGTCAAAGAGGTCAAGATCGCCGCTGATGAGCGGTTCGTGATCTGCTTCAACCCTGAGCAGGCCGAACGGGACGCCGCGCTGCGCGAGGTCATGGTCGGCAAGCTCACCGCGCTCATCGCCGACACCGACCGGCTCACGGTGACCAAGCGGGCCGAGCTGCGCGGGCGCATCTCGACCATGCCCGGGCTCAACCGGTTCCTGCGCGTCACCCCGAAGGGCCTGCTCCGCGTCGACCGCAAGAAGATCGCCGGCGAGGTGAACCTGGACGGGAAGTACCTGCTGCGCTGCTCGGACCCGCACCTGTCCGCGGAGGACATCGCGCTGGGCTACAAGCAGCTGTTGCAGGTCGAACGCGGCTGGCGCGACATGAAGACCACCCTGGAACTGCGCCCGGTCTATCACCGCCTCGAAGAACGCATCCGTGCCCACGTCATCCTCTGCTGGCTCGCGCTGCTCCTGGTCCGCATCGTCGAGACCACCACCGGTGCTACCTGGAACCGCGTCCGCGAGGACCTCCAAGACCTGCACGTCGGCACCTTCACCGGCCCCGCCGGCACGTTCCGCCAACGCACCGAGCTGACCACCGCCCAGCGCGACATCCTCGCCAAGCTCGACATCAACGCACCCAAGAAGATCATCGAACTCGGGCCCGCCACAACGCTCTGACCAGCACGAACCTCACCGCCTGGACACACGCCCGTCCGGGCGGCCTTCGGCGTTCTCGCAGGTCAACCCCCAGATTCCGTGTCCAGCACCGACATCAGCTGCGGAACCCGGGCTCTCTGCGATGGGCGATTGCCACGAGGTCCTCAGCCGACGGGTCGTTCTCGATGAGGTTGCGAAAGGTCTCCGGCCGACGTTGGTACGCCCGGGCCATACCCTCCGGATCGGCGAAGAAGTCCCGGATCGTCTGGTCGTCGAGGCGGACGGTGTGCTCTCCCCCTTCAAGCGGGATGTACTGGAGGGTCTGCACCAGGTCGATGAGTCGACCGGCCGCGTCACGCCCGAGGGTCAGCAGAGTCTCAAGCTTCGTTGCGTCGCCGTTGGTGGGCACCCGCTGAATCTGAATCTCTCGAACGAGCCCGGCTTCCCGAGCGATCTGGATCTTGACCTGCTTGCGCCCTCCGGGCGTGGTGTGCACGACTTCCTCCAAGTACTCGAGCCCCTCTGACAGCACGCCCGCAGTGTCATCGGGCTCATCGAAGACCTTGACGATGAATCGAGCAGGGTGACCGAAGTCCTGCGATGCCCGGATATCCAGTTCAAAGGTCCGGTGGAAGTATGTGCGGTCCGGCGAGCGATTCCGGGCCCACGTCACTTCGTTCTGAGGCTCGAGAGGCACGAAGCCCCTCCATAAGAGCGTGTTTGAGAAGATCAAGTCGCGGGTGTGAAGACGTACTTCTGTTGGCGGGCGGCCGGCTTGCCGCGGGCGATGCGGCGGGTGATGGTGTTGATCGCGGCCCAGCGGATCATGGCCTCGGAGACGGCGGGGTGGCGTTCGTAGTCGCGGGCCAGACGGCGGTGTGCGGTCAGCCAGGCCAGTGTCCGCTCGACCACCCAGCGGCGCGGGAGGACGGCGAACCCGCGCTGCTCAGGCGGTTTGCGCACGACCTCGACGCTGGTGCGCAGGATCGTGTTCGCCCACTCCAGCAGGCGTCCGGCGAACCCGGCGTCGGCGTAGACGAACCGCACCCTGGTGCGCAGGTACAGGTCGAGCAGGATCGACTTCGCCCCGTCGCGGTCCTGCACCGACGCCGAGCACACCACCGTGGTCAACAGCAGGCCCAGGGTGTCGGTCACGATGAACCGCTTCCGGCCGTTGATCTTCTTCCCTGCGTCGAAGCCGCGCGAGTCCTGCCCGACGGTGTCGGCACCCTTCACCGACTGCGAGTCGATGATCCCCGCGCTCGGTTCCGGGTCCCGCCCCTCGTCGGCACGTAGCTGACGGCGCACGACCGGGAGGATCTTCTCGGTGACCTTCTGCTGTTCCCACCGGTTGAAATACCAGTAGACGGTCTGCCAGGGCGGGAAGTCCGCTGGTAGAGCCCGCCAAGCGCACCCCGCCCGCACGACGTAGAGGATCGCGTCGACCACGTCCCGGCGCGGGTGCTTCTCCGGACGCCCACCCGCCCCGGCCTCGGGCAACAGCGGTTCGATCAACGCCCACTGCTCATCGCTGGTGTCCGAGGGATACCGCCGCTGACGCCGAGCCACCCGTCCACGATGGACCAGAGCGCGGCCCGCGCGGCGCAGACACGCCGACCCTTCTCAAACACGGTCTCAGCTCTGGTGATCGGCCGTGGCGTGCGCCTCGTCTTTCTGGAGAAGACGGGTTCGGGCGGCTGGGGTTATTCGGACGACCCGGACATAGCCCGCGCAGGACTGGACGCGTGGGACAACACGACCGCGACGACGCTCCTTGCGATCGCGGAAGCGGTTCAGTTGCTCACGAAAGCTTAGCTGAAGAACGCGCTACGGTGTTAGAGCTTCGTTCTGCACGGTTACTCTCACGATCCGTTCCGCCTCCAAAGTCTTGGCGCTGGCGCCGAAGGTACCGAGCTCCGAGTCTCGACCGGGGCCGCTCAACCGCGGCGGACTCCTCCGCGAGATGCTCCCGGACCGGATCAAGTAAGTCGATCATGATGTCGTCGGCCTTCTCGAGCCCGAGCCAGCGGACCCTGACCGGCCGGACCACCTGCTGGCGACGGCGTGCCGAGCAGCATCGGAGGGCGGGAGAGTGACGTCCCATCAGGGCCATTACCGAGCGGCAACCAGGAGCGGTTGTTGACGTTCCACTAGTGTCCGTTTGTGGCACGAGCGACACCTTCATCACGCCCTGTGCGCGCGAGCGACCTGACGGCTGGAGTCACGGTGCACGGGCTACGGCCCTCCCCCGTCTCTGTCCTGGCGAACATCCCGCACGGCGTCGATACTCTCGAGCTGGTCTTCCGCGACAGCGCAGGCGCCACGGACACGCAGTTGCTCTACCCGGCCGACCTAGCGCGCCTGACGGTGGAGCAACCCGGTTCCCGTTGGAGCTTCGACGCTGACGGGGCGACGTTCCGGCTCGCTGCCGAGGCACTACGGATCCGCATGGCGGGGCTGCACGATCCGATGCTTGCGGTGTCGTCGTCAAACGTGCGTCCACTGCCGCACCAGATCCGGGCGGTCTACGGCGAGCTGCTTCCCAAGACGCCCCTGCGCTTCCTGCTCGCTGATGATCCGGGCGCCGGCAAGACCATCATGGCTGGCCTGTACGCGAAGGAACTGATCCTCCGCGGCGACCTCGCTCGGATGCTGATCGTGGCCCCGGGCAGCTTGGTCGAGCAGTGGCAGGACGAGCTGGCCGCCAAGTTCGGCATCGATGCCGAGATTCTCTCCCCCGACATGGCCGCCACCGCCCCGGACGGGAACCCCTTCACCCGCCACCCGCTGCTCATCGCCCGAATGGATCAACTCGCTCGCTCGGAGGATCTGCGGGCGCACCTGGCCACCAGCGAATGGGACCTTGTGATCGTCGACGAGGCGCACCGCATGTCGGCCCGATGGTGGACCGGCGAGCTGCGCACCACCCGCCGGTACGAACTCGGCCAGGAGCTGGGCACCGTTGCACGGCACCTGCTGCTAATGACCGCCACGCCTCACGCCGGCAGCGAAGAGAACTACCAGCTGTTCCTGGCCTTGCTCGACCCAGACCGCTTCGAGGGTCGCTTCCGCGACGGCGTGCACTCCACCGACACCACCGGGCTGATGCGGCGCATGGTCAAGGAGGACCTGCTGACCTTCGAAGGCCGGCCGCTGTTCCCCGAGCGGATCGCCGAGACCGTGCCCTACGAGCTGTCGGGCGGCGAGAAGAACCTCTATGAGCGGGTCACGCAGTACGTGCGGGAGGAGATGAACCGTGCGGAGTCGTTGGACGCGGGTCGCACCCGCACGGTCGGTTTCGCCCTCACCGTGCTGCAGCGCCGTCTGGCGTCCAGCACCCACGCGATCCTCCGCTCGCTGGAGCGCCGACGTGACCGGCTGAAGGCGAAGCGACAGGAGATGCTCGACGCTACCCACGCCTCAGTCGTCGAGGAGCGCCTCGACTACACCCTTCGTGCCAACGACATCGACGACTTCGAGTCCGACGAGCTCGACGCCGAGCAGGCCGAGGCGTTGGAGGAGAACATCGTCGACGCGGCGACCGCCGCGCAGTCGGCCGTAGAACTCGCCTACGAGATCTCGCAGCTGGACGATCTCGTCACCCTCGCGACGCAGGTCCGCGACTCCGGACAGGACCGCAAGTGGGCTGAGTTGCGCAGGCTGCTGCTCGACGAGGCCTTGCTCCGAGACCCGGACGGCGCTCCCCGAAAGTTGATCGTGTTCACCGAGCACAAGGACACGCTGTACTACCTGGTCGACCAGATCCGTAACGTGCTCGGCCGCGATGATGCCGTGCTCGTCATCCATGGCGGGACTAAGCGCGATGACCGCCGCCGGGCGCGGGAGGAGTTCACCCACGACCCGGCCCGCACCGTGCTGGTGGCCACTGACGCAGCCGGTGAGGGCATGAACCTCCAGGCCGCCCACCTGATGATCAACTACGATCTGCCGTGGAACCCGAACCGGCTGGAGCAGCGCTTTGGACGCATCCACCGCATCGGTCAGGAGAACGTCTGCAGGTTGTGGAATCTGGTCGCCGAGGACACCCGTGAGGGCCAGGTGTTCGCCCGGCTGCTGACGAAGATGGAGGAACAGCGCAAGGCCTACGGCGGTCGCCTGTTCGACGTGCTCGGTGACGCCTTCACCGAGACCTCGTTGCGCGACCTGCTTATGGACGCCGTCCGCTATGGAGACGACCCAAAGCGGCGAAAGGAGATGTTCCAGGTCGTCGATGCGCAGGTGTCCAACGGGCTCACTGAGTTGCTCATCGAACGGGCCTTGGCCCAGGAGGCGCTCGATCCGCACGAGCTGGCGCGACTGCGTCAGGAGATGGACGAGGCCGCGGCTCGGCGCCTGCAGCCGCACTACGTGGAGCTGTTCTTCCGCGATGCGTTTGCCCGCCTCGGTGGCAGGATGTCGCGGCGCGAGGTAGGCCGACACGAGATCAGCAACGTGCCCGCGACCCTGCGCGCCCGGCAGCGACCCGGCGCCCGCACCCCGCTCACCACCCGGTACGAGCGGGTGACCTTCGAGCCCGGCCGCGTCGAGGGACTCGGCAAGCGGGCGGAGCTGCTGGCGCCCGGACACCCGCTGATGGACACCGTCCTCGACGCCACCGCCGAGGCCCACCGCACGGCGCTGGAACGGGGTGCCCTGCTCTTCGACCCGCACGACCAAGGCACCGTCCCGCGCCTAGTCGTGGCGTTGACAGGCGAGGTCGTCGACGGCACGGGCCGGGTGGTGAGCAAGCGGTTCGTGTTCGTCACCCTTACCCCCGACGGTGAGGCTTCTACAGGCGGACCGGCCCCGTACCTCGACACCGAACCGCTGCCTGAACATGCCCGCTCGGCAGCTAAGAAGGTGCTGGCCCAGCCGTGGCTCGACGGCGGTGTGGAGGCGCTCGCCGGTACGTGGGCGGTCACCCACCAACAGCCCGAGCACCTCGACGACGTGCGCGCCCGGATGCTGCCGTTGCTGAAGAAGACCACCGGGGCGGTGCGGCAGCGCCTGTTGCAGCAGGTTAATTGGCACCACAGCGAGGCCGCTCGGCTCCGTGACGAGATCGCTGCAGGCAAGGGCGGGAAGTCCCGGCAGAGCCCCGACCGGATGGAGTCCCGAGCCCGGGAGCTGGAGGCCCGCCTCGACGCCCGCACGGCGGCACTCTCGGCCGAGGCCCAGCTCGCCGCCAGGGCCCCTACCGTGGTCGGGGCGGCGCTGATCATCCCGGCTGGCCTGGTGACGGGTTCGACCGGACAACACCCGGTGGATACCACGGTCAGCGAACGACGTGCGGTCGACGCCGTCCTGGCCGCGGAGGTTGCGCTGGGCCGTGACCCGGAGGAGATGCCGCACAACAACCCCGGCTACGACGTCCGGACCACCACGGCCGGGGCCCCGACCGTGTTCATTGAGGTCAAAGGCCGGGAGGCCGGCGCCGATGACTTCTTCGTGACTTACAACGAAGTGCTGTTCGGCAAGAACGCCGGAGACAACCACCGCCTCGCCCTCGTCTCGGTCAGCCCGGACGGGCCCGAGCACGACGAGCTGCGCTACCTCACCAACCCGTTCCGCAGCACGGACCTGGGCGGCTTCACCGCTACCGGCATCCGTGGGGACTGGAACGCCATGTGGAACCAAGGGGGACCCCCGCAGTGACTGATGCACCATCACCCGCGCAGAAGCGCAAGCTCATCGAGGTGGCGCTGCCGCTGGAGGCCATCAACCGCGAGTCTGCCCGCGAGAAGTCCATTCGCCACGGCCATCCGTCCACCCTGCACTTGTGGTGGGCTCGCCGACCCCTCGCGGCCGCCCGCGCTGTGCTGTTCGCGCAGCTCGTTGACGACCCCTCTTCCCACCCCGATCGCTTCCCGACTGAGGCCGACGTGGTGACCGAGCGCAAGCGCCTGCACGACCTGATCGAGCGGATGGCCGTGTGGGAAAACTCGGGCGACGAGGACCTATTCCGGCAGGCCCACCAGGAGATCCTTGACTCCACGGGCGGCAACCCCCCGCCCATTCTCGACCCTTTCGCTGGCGGCGGCACAATTCCGCTGGAGGCCCAGCGTCTCGGCCTCGAAGCCCACGCCAGCGACCTTAACCCTGTAGCCGTGCTCATCAATCGCGCCCTAATTGACATCCCTTCGCATTTCGCGCGTCAACAGCCAGTGAACCCCGACGCGTCAAACATTCGCAGCGGGACCTGGCCACGCGCAACAGGACTCGCCGAGGACATCCGCTACTACGGGAAATGGATGCGCACGCAGGCCGAAGAGCGCATTGGAGGCCACTATCCCAGAGTGACCCTTTCTGATGGGTCCACAGCCCAGGTGGTGGCATGGATATGGTCGCGTACTATTACCTGCTCCAATCCGGCATGTCGAATCTCTATTCCTCTTGCCAGATCATGGTGGCTGGGACGAAAGAAGGGGAAAGAGGCATATGTTATCCCCAACGTCGTCTCCGACCCAAGCCACCCCAGCGGAATGCGAATATCCTACTCGATTGGTCACGATCCAGCTACAGCACCGGAGGGCACAGATGATGGAACCGTCTCCGGTTCAGCTGGAGCAATCTGCCTAAACTGCGCAAAGTCGATCTCCGCGAAAGATGTACACTTGCAACTAGATCATCCTGGAGGCCATGCAGCCGATCTGATTGCAATCGTGGCCGAAGGAAATAGGCGCAGAATCTACGCGCCCCCAACGCCAGAGCATCTTGCGGCCGCCACATCTGTCGACGCCAGTGCGATTCGCACAGGAACAGACACACTGCTTGCCGATGCCCGGGGCACGTTTGGGGGAAATGCACAGGGTCGTCGATACGGGTTCTTCACATTTGCAGACTATTTCACTGACCGCCAGCTCCTGCTACTCACCAGTCTGAGCGATCTCGTCGGCGAAGCACAAGACCTGGCGGTGAAGGACTTTCTTGCGACTCGTACGTCGAACGAAGCAGGGGCGGCTCAGGCCTACGGCGCCGCCATTGCGACCTACCTCGGTCTTGTTGTAAGTAGATTAGCTGACTACCAGTCTGCGATTACGACATGGGCCAGCAATCCGAAGAACGAGATTCTTCGGAACGTCTTCTCGCGGCAGGCGATCCCTATGGCATGGGACTACGCCGAGGGCAACCCCTTCGGGGAATCGTCCGGCACGATCTCTATAATGACTGCGGCAGTCGCGCGAGCGCTCGAAGCGATACCCGCTTCAGTTCCAGGAACAGCCACGCAGCGTAACGCAATCGCGCATGACCAAGCCGGCGCCCTAATTTCAACTGACCCCCCATACTACGACAACATCGTCTACTCGGATCTTTCCGACTTCTTCTACGTATGGCTCCGAAAAACTCTGCGTAAGAACCATCCGGACATTTTCTCTTCTATGCTTGTACCAAAAGCAGAAGAGTTGGTGGCGAATGCTTACCGCCACGATGGCAAAGCCGGAGCCCGTCAGTTCTTCGAATCGGGATTCAACAGTGTTTTCCGGCGAGCACGCGAGACTGCACTCGACGCCTACCCGATTACCGTCTACTACGCTTTCAAGCAGGCCGAAACAACCAGCGAAGGCGTAGCCTCGACTGGCTGGGAAACTCTTTTGGACGGGATGGTCCGATCTGGCTGGACAATCACTGCAACGTGGCCGATGCGGAGCGAAAGGGGGGGGCGGATGATTAGTCTGGGTACCAACGCACTCGCCTCCTCTATCGTGCTCGCGTTGCGTCCCCGGCCCGATTCAGCGGCGCGCACGGCGCGACGCGGATTCGTAGCAGCCCTCAAAGCCGAACTACCGACCGCACTCCGCGAGTTGCAGCAGGGAGCGATCGCGCCGGTCGACCTCCCCCAGGCCGCCATCGGGCCTGGGATGGCTGTGTTCAGTCGGTACTCAGCGGTCCTGAGCGACGACGGCACACCGATGGGAGTGCGGGCGGCGCTGTCGCTCATCAATGAGGTATTGGACGAGGTGCTCTCCGAGCAGGAGGGGGACTTCGACCCGGACACCCGGTTCGCGCTCGCCTGGTTCCGCCAGCACGGCTTCGACTCCGGAGACTTCGGCGACGCAGACAACCTCGCGCGCGCCCGCAACGCGTCGCTGGAGCACCTCGACCGGGCCGGGATCCTCAGCCTCCGCGGCACCCGCGGCAAGGTGACGTTGCTCGCCCCATCGAGCCTGGACCCGGAGTGGAATCCGGCGGCCGACCGGTCGATCAGTGCGTGGGAGGTGGTAATGCACCTGGCCCGCGCCCTTACCGAGAACGGGGTGGTCGCCGCGTCCGCGCTGCTCACGCGGGTGCCCGAGTCGATCGACCGCGATCTCTGCAAGGAGCTGGCGTTCCTATTGTTCGCATTGGCCGGGGATGCCAAGCGCACGAAGGTCGCCGTCGAGTTCAACGCTCTGGGCACCGCTTGGAACGACATCGTGGCCGGCGTGGGTCCGTCGGCCGAGCAGGGCACCTTCGACTACACGGGGGACTGAACACATGGGCTTCCTGACGCCGCAGCACAAGCTCTCGACGCTGCTGGAGCGGGCCAACAACGGCCGCATCCAGCTGCCGGACTTCCAGCGCGGCTACAAGTGGGACGAGGAGCGCATCCGCGCCCTGCTGGCAACCATCACCCTGGGCCACCCACTCGGCGTCATCATGCTGTTGCAGACCGGCAGCGACCAAGTCCGCTTCAAGCCGAAGCCGCTCGAAGGCACGCCCGACGGCACGGCGACGGTGTCTCCCGAGCACCTGCTCCTCGACGGGCAGCAGCGTCTGACGTCGCTGGTCCAGTCGCTCACCGGCGACGGTGTGGTCGACACCGAGGACGTACGCAAGAAGCAGGTGCGGCGCCGCTTCTACATCGACATCGAGCGCGCGATGATCGACCCGTCGCGCCTGGACGACGCCATCCGGATCCTGCCCGGCGACGGCATCGAGCGCACCAACTTCGGTCGCGACATCATCCTCGACGTGTCCACCCCGGAGCGGGAGCGCGAGCACGGCCTCTTCCCGTTCCGGCTCGTCTACGACTCGCCGAACCTGCTCGACTGGCTGTGGACTTTCCCCTCCGCCACTGGCGACCTGGCCGAGCGGACCGCGCTGATCCAGCGCTTCCAGGCTGAGGTGGTCACCCCGCTGCAGAGCTACGAGATCCCCGCGATCGAGCTGGACAAGACCACCACGAAGGCGGCCGTCGCAACGGTCTTCGAGAAAGTAAACACCGGCGGGCTGCCGCTGAACGTCTTCGAGTTGCTGACGTCGATCTTCGCGGGCGACGGCGCCTACTTCGCCGAGCACGGCGTCGATTTCCGGCTCAACGACGACTGGGCCCGCACCCAGGCCGTGATCGACGCGCACCCGGTGCTGAAGAAGTTCGATAGCACCGCGTTCCTGCAGGCCGTGACGCTGCTGGCCACCAGCCACGGGCCCGGCGCCACGTACGCGCGCAAGGAGGACATCCTCAAGCTCGATCTCGTCGACTACCTGCGCTGGGCCGAGCCCGTGCGCCGGGCGCTGGTGTGGGTCGCGCAGTTCCTGCACGACGAACACATCCACCGTCAGGACGACATCCCGTACCAGACCCAGCTCATCCCGCTCGCCGCGATGCGTGTCGTGCTGGGTGAGGACGCCGACGTGTACGCGGTTCGCGCCCGGCTGCGCCGCTGGTACTGGAGCGGCGTCCTCGGCGAGCAGTACGGCGGCGCAACCGAGACGCGCTTCGCTCGTGACCTGGACCAGGTCCCCTCCTGGGCTCTGGCCGCCGTGGGGGCCGCGGCCGGAGAACGAGACCGGGCGACGCCAAGCACCGTCGCAGGAGCGAGCTTCACCGAGTCCCGCCTGCTGACTCTGCGCTCACGGCAGTCCGCCGCCTTTAAGGGGATCCACGCGCTGCTGATGGCCCGCGGCTGCAAGGACTGGCGGTTCCAGAAGACCTTTGACCACAACCAGTACATCGCGCTCCGGGTCGACATCCACCACGTCTTCCCGCGGAAGTGGTGCATCGCGAACGAGGTCGAGAGCTGGATGCGCGAGAGCATCGTCAACAAGACCCCGCTGGCGCGCAAGACGAACCAGATGGTCGGGGGCGCGTCACCGGCCGCGTACATGTCGAAGCTGGAAGCAACCGCCGGGCTGACCTCCGATGAGTTGGACGCGGTGATCGCCGCTCACCTCATCGACCCGTCGACGCTGCGCGAGGCTGATTTCGAGACCTACTTCCTACGACGTCGCCGGGCACTCCTCGAACTGGTCGAGGCCGCGATGGGCAAACCGGCGCAGCGCGACGTCGAGGCTGACGAGCTCGTTGGCGGCTTCGAGACCCCCGACCAGTTCGCCGACGAACCCGACGACGTCGAGGACGGCGCCGACGAGAACCCGACCGACGAGGAGGCCTGAACCCATGGCACCGAGCAACCGTGAGCGGGTGGGCCAGGCGTTCGAGCAGCTGGCCGTCGGGCTAGACGAGTTCATCACCCGCGTACTGGCCCCCGACCTCGCCGAGGGGTCGGACTGGACGCTGGTGCTGGCCGCTAAGGACGCCCAGCGCGGTGGCCGTCCCGGGGTCTACAGCCGGCTCGACCCGCAGTGCAGCCTGCGAATGCTCAGCGAAAACGTCACCGGTGCGGTGAAGGACGGGTGGTTCCCATTCAATCCTCACCTGTCTCGCTCCGAGCAGTCGCTGGCCAGTGAGCTTCGTGAGACCCGCAACAACTGGGCACACAACGCTTCGTTCACCGCCGACGACGCCTACCGGGCGCTCGACTCAGTTGAGCGGTTACTACGGGCCGCGGGCACCCCCGCCCAAGCTGAGGAGGTCAAACGCCAGCGGATCGACCTTCGGCGGGTCTCCGCCGAGCAGGAAGACCGGAAGGTGGTCCGCAGCGGCAGCTCGGCCGACCTGCGCTCGACCGGGCTGATTCCGTGGCGGGAAGTGCTGCGCCCCCACGACGACGTAGCGAGCGGCAATTTTCACGCGGCCGAGTTCGCAGCCGACCTCTCGATGGTGGCGCGCGGTGAGGGCGACGCCGAGTACACCGACCCTATCGAGTTCTTCCGCCGCACCTTCCTCACCACGGGCTTGAAGGACCTGATCAAACGCGCCACTCGCCGCCTATCCGGAGACCTGAACGCGTCGCCGGTCATTAACCTCCAGACCAACTTCGGCGGCGGCAAGACCCACTCGATGCTGTCGCTGTGGCATTTGGCATCAGGCCGGCCGCTGGTCGACTATCCACAAGAGGTACAGGACCTGCTTGCTGGACTCAGCCTTCCCGCGTCCGTACGCCGAGTCGCGCTGGTGGGCAACCAGATTGCCCCGTCTGGGCTGGAGACCAAGGCCGACGGCACCGTCGTTCGCACGCTCTGGGGCGAGCTGGCCTGGCAGCTCGGCGGCCGCGACGGCTTCGCGATTGTCGCCGAGGCCGACCGCACCTCCACAAACCCCGGTGAGGCGCTCCGCGAGCTGTTCCTCCGCTACGGCCCCGCCGTGATCCTCATCGACGAGTGGGTGGCCTACGCGCGCGGGCTCTACGGGCGCGACGACCTCGCTGGCGGCAGTTTCGACACCCAGTTCACCTTCGCCCAGTCCCTGACCGAGACCGCCAAGGCTGTGCCCGGCGTGCTCGTCGTGATCTCCATCCCGGCCTCGTCTGATGCCGCCACCACCGACGGCGCCGACGGGGCCAGTGATGAGGAAGTGGGTGGGGAGAACGGGCGCGAGGCGCTACGCCGGCTGCAGAACGTCGTGCGTCGCACCGCCGACCAGTGGCGCGCGGCCAGCGCGGACGAGAGCTTCGAGATCGTGCGGCGCCGCCTGTTCGCCACCCCCGACGGCGCTCAGCTCGCCCAGATTGCCGCCACCGCGGACGCGATGGTCGCCTTCTACCGCAAGAACTCTGGCGACTTCCCCAAGGCGGTGACCGACTCCGCGTACGGCGACCGGATCCGTCGCTCCTACCCAGTTCATCCCGAGCTGTTCGACCGACTCTATGAAGACTGGTCCACCCTCGACCGCTTCCAACGCACCCGCGGTGTGCTTCGGCTGATGAATACCGTGGTCGGCCAGCTCTGGCGAGAGGGCGACACCGCCCCGCTGATCATGCCCGGTTCCGTGCCACTGGACACCGACCTGGTGCTCACCGAAATCTCCCAATACCTCGACGACCGGTGGAAGCCGATCGTCGACGCCGACGTGGACGGTCCCACCTCCGCCCCAGCCCAGGTCGACAACGAGCACCCGCTGCTCGGCGCCCGGCACACCACGCAGCGGCTTGCCCGGACGGTGTTCGTCGGCGCCACCCCGACGCTGAGCACCGCCCACAAGGGGTTGGACCGGGCCCGGTTGTTCCTGGGTACCGCGCTGCCCGGCGACGTGCCCGGAAACTTCCACTCGGCCCTGAACCACCTGGCCAACCGGGCGACGTACTTCTACAGCTCCGGGTCCGCCTACTGGTACGACACGCAGGCCAACACCACCCGCACGGCACGCGACCACGCCGAGCGATTGCACCCCGAAGACGTCTGGGCCGAGGTCAAACGCAGGCTCGACCCGGTCAAGAAGAACTCGCCCCGCGGGTTCGCCGCCGTGCACGTCACCCCGGACAGCTCGGCGGACGTGCCGGACACCGCTGACGTGCGGCTGGTGATCGTGCCGTGCAAGGAGACCTACGACCGCAAGCAGAAAGACGAGTCACCTGCCGCGGTGTGGGCGCTCAACGTGGCGCAACGCCGCGGCTCTGCAGCGCGGGTGCACCAGAACATGGTGGTCTTCCTCGCGGCCGACGCAACCCGGTGGAAGGAACTGGACGACTCCATCCGCCAGTTCCTGGCGTGGAAGTACGTGCGCGACAACGCCGACAAGGCCCTCGGGCTCACCGCCGCGCAGCGCGCCCAGGCCGAGGACCGCCGGGACCGCGCCGACCAGACCGTTCGTGACCGGCTCCCCGCCACGTTCCACTGGGCACTGCTGCCGCAGGACCAACCGGTAACGATTAAGCCCGTTAAGGCGGACGGCACGACCGACGACGTCGCCGACCGCACGGCGGCCAAGCTGCGCGCAGGCGACGACCTATCATTGCAACGCGCCGCGAATGTGATACGCCTGGACCTCGACGGTCCGCTGCGCCCCGCATGGGACAAGGCCGGACACATCACGTTCGGCGAACTGTGGGGCTACTACACCACCTACCCCTACTTGGCTCGGCTACGTGATCGCTCGGTACTCGCCGATGGGGTGGCTGCCGTGATCGACAGCGAGCTCTTCTGGCAGGACACCGGTTTCGCGCTAGCCACTGGATGGGACGGGGAACGGTACTCCGGACTTGTTGTTCCCGGCAGCGCCGGGCGCGCTCCCGAGATCACCGACTCCGTCCTCCTAGTGCAACCCGATCGGGCGTTGGCGCAACTGCGCGCAGACGAAGAGCGGCGCGAGGCCGCGGCCGGCGGCGGACCCGGTCCCGCCGATCCGGTCGTCGATACCGGACCCGGCGGTACGGTCGGACCCGGACCGAGGCCCGGCGGTGGACAACCGGCGCCCACCCCGACCCGGTTTACCCGCTACTACGGCGTGAAAGAGCTCAACGCGGAGCGCTACGCGGGTGACTTCGCAAAGCTCGCCCAGGAGGTCGTAGCTCAACTCGCTGCCGTCGAGGGCGTACACCTTGAGGTTCGGGTCGAGATCACAGCCCACGCCCCGGGGGGCTTCGACGAGGCCAAGATGCGCACGATTCGGGAGAACGCGACGGTGCTCAGGTTCTCCGACTCCGGCTTTGAGCCGAGCTAGAGCTAGGCGGCACATCCGGAAGTGAACTGTGAGCTGGCTCTGCCGCCTTACCCAGCAGAGATGCGGGTGTGGCTCCGCCGTCGGTCGGGCGTGCGCAGCAACGCCACGCCGGCGGTGGGCGGTGCAAGCACGTTCTTCGCTTGCGGCGCCCGCCGCCGGTGTGGCATCCCTCCGGGCGACCGAGCGACGGCGGAGCCTCCCCCACCACCCTCCTACCGCAGCATTCGTCCTTGGCCGGCTCCGCTGGAGGAAGGGCCGGGTCCGGGCGGAGCCCGGGGAGCTCGTGCTTCAAATCGTCGGGGGCCGGTCGCATACTCAGGTCGTGTCCACACTGGTCCTGCCGTCGTGGGTGGTCCCGGACGTCGACGCGGTGCGGGAGTGCGAGCGGGTGAGCGTGCGCCGACTCGGGCTCGGCCCGCGCGCGGTGACCGCCCGCGATGCTGGCGTGGCCGCTGCGCTGGCGTGGCTCACGATCGGCGAGGTGTCGCCGCTGACCCATCGTGCGGTGCCGGGCACGCTTCACCCGGACGGCTCGTGGACGCCGGGCGCCACGTGGGAGCTGGTGCGGGCGGAGTCGTGGGTGGCGCTGTGCGTCGCGGCCGGCGCGCTGACGCCGACGGAGGAGGACTGGCGCCGGCTCGGCGTCGAGCCGGCGCCGGCGGCCATCGACGACGCGGAGTTCGCCTATGGCGCCTGGCGGACGCTGGCGTGGCTGCTCGGTGTCCGGGAGGACTTCCCGATCTACACGAGCTGGCACCGGGCCGCGAGCATCCGGCGCGATCGACGGCACCTTTACGGCCGCCGGCCCGCCGAGCGGGATGCGGCTTGGCGCGCTGCCGAGCAGGCGGCCCGGGATCAGGCGCGGGCCGACGCGCGGCGCCACTGGGAACACGTGCGGGCGCGGGTCGACGCCACGGCGTAGACACCGACCCGCGCGCCGGCGTCAGCGATCGCGCACCAGCTCCGCGCCGTCGTCCAGCTCGACGACCGGTTCGGCCTGCCGGCCCAGCTCGATCAGCTGCTCGTCCTCGGCAGCCCGCGCGGCGCGGGCAGCCTCGGCCTGCTGCCGGGCCGTGATCTCGGCGAGGGCGGCCTGCGCGCGCTCGACGGTCTCGGCGGTCTCATCGACCGTCGGGATGCGTCGACGTTCAGCCGGGTCGGTCCGCTCGCTCGGGTGCGCGGTACTGGCCTCACGGGCGTCGGGCACGGCGGTCTCGACCGCGTCGACCGGCTCGTCGAGTCGCTCGGCCGCCGGGTCGTGCAGCTCGTGCTCGTCGTGGATCGTGCGGTCGCGGTCGGCGTCGGTCTGCTCGGCGAGGTGGGCCGCGAGCCACTCGTCCCCAGTCACACGGTCATCGGGCTCGTCGGGGTCGATGCCGCGGGCGCGGAGTTCGGCGCCGGAGCGGTGGGCCTCGTCCCGCGTGACGGCGGTGTGTACGTACCACCGGCCGCGGGCCTCGTCGGCGTCCTCGAGTACGGCGGCGCGGGCGGCGAGCTGCTCCGCCTCGTGCGCGGCCGCGGCGGCATCGGCGCGGAGCCGGGCGCCGTCGGCCTCGTCGACGCCCGGGGCGTCGGCGTGGGCGGCCCACACCTCGGCGTCGGTGCGCGCCTGGGCGAGGGCCTGGTGGAGGGCGTCGAGTTCGTCGGCGACATCGCGCGGCGCCCACTGCTCCTCCCGCTGGTACGCGACGTACCGGGCGCGGAGCTGGCCGTCGGTCAGGTCGGCCTCCTCGGCGCCGGCGTCGAGCAGACCGAGGGCCTCGTGGGCGGCCCGGTAGACCGCAGCCTTCTCGGCGAGGCCGGGGGCCGGCGCGAAGCCGAGCGGGTCGCGGTCGTCGGTGTAGCCGGCGAGTTCGCGGTAGGCCGCGGCCCAGCCGGCGCGGTGCTCCCACTCCTGGCGGGCGAGCACGTCGTCGTCGGCCGGGACGGGGCCGAGCGCGTCGAGGGCCCACCGCGGCGGCTGCTCAGCGACCTCGGCGCCGAGTTCGTGTCGGCGGGTGTCGGCCGCCTCGGCCCGGTCGTGCATCCACGCGGCCCACTCCTCCGGCACCCGGGACGGGATGAGGTCGCTCATCGTCGTTAGGTGCGGGGTGAGCCGACCGGCGTACGCGGTGGTGATGCGGCTGTGGAGTACCTGGGCGGGCGAGCGTGAGCCGGTCAGGTCCCGGTCGGCGAGCACGCCGGACAGCATTGCGTCGGGGTCGTGGCCGGCGAGTTCGGCGGTGCGCAGCAGCCGCTCCAGCGAGCCGAACGCCTCGTCGGCGGCGAGCGCGGCGCGCTGGTCGGAAGTGATGGCGCCTTCGGCAGTGAGCCGGTCGAGCGTGGCGGCGGTTCGGCCGGCGGTGACGGTGCGGCCGATGACGTCGGCGAGCTGGTCGACGTGGGTCATCGTCGAGCGCGCGGCGATCTCGTCCTGCTCACGCTCGGCCAGTGCCGACCGTTCGTGCACGTAGCCGTCGAGCACGTCGGCGAGCACCGCGGCGGCACTGCGCGGTTCGATCTCGAACGTCTGCCCGGTGTCGGCGTCCGCCACGGTGGCGGTGGTGACCACCCACGCGGTGTTGCTGTCCCGACCGCGGGTCATCGGCACCAGCAGCCCGGGAAGGTCCGTCCCGGCTCCGGGCACGCAGTGGGCGGTGTCGACGGTGCGGCCCTCGGCGGCGTGGACGGTGGAGGCGTAGCCGAGCGTCAGGTCGGCGGCCACGTAGGTGGGTGGCAGGGCGAGCGGGTCGCCGAGCACCTCCCCGTCCGGGCGGCGCTCGACCACCGGCGCCACGGTGAGCCCGCCGTCCGGGCGCAGCGCGGTGACGCGGTAGGTGTCGCGGTTGATCGGGGCGCGGGTGTTGCCGTCGACGCCGATCAGCTCCCAGCCGTTGCGGCGGGCCTGCACGAGATCCCCGACGCCGGCCACCACGCCCTCCCAACCCTCACGAGCCAGCGGCACGCCGTGCTCGTCGACGCGGCCGAGCGCGACCAGCTCGGCGCGCAGCGCGGCCGACACCCGTGCGGCGGCGGCGTTGTCGCGGACCATCAGCAGCGACTCACGGCCGGCGAGGGTGTCGGCGAGCCACGCCCGGGACGCGGCGGTCTCGGCCTGCTCGGGCGTACCGCCCTCGCGAAGCCGACCGTGCTTGGCGTACTCGGCGAGCACGCCCGTGTCCCCGTCGCGCAGCCGCAGCGACGCGGCGCGCTCCCACTGCGAATGGAAGCGGCGGACGTCGGCGAGCTCGTAGCGGATGCCGTGCTCGGCGACGTCGGCCATCGCCCCGCCGGGCCCGACGGCGCCGAGCTGGCGCGGGTCGCCGACGAGCAGCAGCTTCGCGCCGGCCTCGGCGCACCGGGCCTGGATCTCGGCGAGCTGGTCGGTCCCGGCCATGTTCGCCTCGTCGACGACCACGAGATCGTCGGGTCGCAGCCGCCACCGCTCGTCGGCCGCGGAGCCGGTGCGGAGCCGGGTCTGTGCGCCGAGCCACGCGGCCGTGTTCGTCGCGGCGGTGACGCCCTCCTGGGCGAGCACCCCGGCCGCCACCTGCGACGGGGTGAGCCCGAAGACGCGCCGGTCGTCGACGCCGGCCCATGCCTCGGACAGCGCACCGACGACGAACGACTTGCCGGTGCCGGGCGCGGCCGACAGGACCTCGACCTGCGCGCCGGACGTCAGGACGCCGCGCAGCGCCGCCGCCTGGTCGACGCCCAGCGGGCGCCCGGACGTGGCGAACCGGGCGACCAGCGCGTCCGCGGCGTCCGTGGTGAACCGGGCCGTGCCGCGGCGGACCATTGCCGCGCGCAGCGCGTGCTCCGCCGAGACCTGGCCCTCGGTGGTGAACAGGGCGACGGCGGGCGCGGTGTAGGGCGACTGGCCGTTGGCGAGCAGCTCCGACGCCGGCAGGTTCGTCGTGTCGCCCGGGCGGGTCACCGGGACCGCGCCGTCGAGCGCGGCGTCGGTGAGCCCGTCGAGCAACGGGCGGACGTCCTCGGGCCGTATGCGCAGGTTGCCCGGCAGCGCGTCGGAGACGGCCCGCAGGAGCCCCGACCGGGTCCACGCCTGCTTCGTCTCCGA
The DNA here is from genome assembly GCF_019263585.2 of Pseudonocardia oceani. Lineage (GTDB taxonomy): Bacteria > Actinomycetota > Actinomycetes > Mycobacteriales > Pseudonocardiaceae > Pseudonocardia > Pseudonocardia oceani. The sequence goes on along the minus strand of NZ_JADQDF010000001.1, from coordinate 3,562,636 downwards.
CACCCCGGCGAGCGCGCGGTCGACGACGTCACGCACCGACCACGCGGCCGCCTCGCTCGCCTGCTGAGCGCGGGCCCGCACGTCGTGGGCGACCTGCCCGAGCCCGGTCCCGATCGTGCTCGCGCACCGCTCGGTCCACCGGGCGAGCTGCTCGGCGCGGGTCTCCCCCACGTGCGACTTCGCCGCGCGGGTGGCGAGCGTGGCCTGCCGGGCGATGTAGAACCGCTCCGCCGACGACGGTTCGCGCCCGTAGGTCCGGCGGAACTCGCCGAGCATCTCCGCCGTCCGACCGGTGACCGCGCGCCGGCGCGAGGAGAACAGGTCCATCACCTCGGCCGACACGCCGACCACCTCCCGCGCCCGCCCGTCGGGACGGGTGGCGAACTCGACGCCGAGCGAGCGCGTCATGTGGGCCTCCATGACCCGCTCGGCGATCGCGCCGGCCGCGCCGCGCAGGGCGTGGATGGCGCGGGAGTCGAGCGTGCGCCACGTCCCGTCCGCGCACGGGACCCGGTTGAGCACAGCCTGGTGGACGTGCAGCTGCGGGTCCTTGTCGCGGGAGTCGTGCTGCAGGAACTGCGCGACGACCCACTCGTGCGCGTCCACCCAACGGCCGGCGCCGCCGCCGTGGTGCCCGACGCGCGAGTAGCCGGCCTCGTCCTGCAGGTAGTCGATCACGGCGCGGGCACCGGCCATCACGGCCTCCTCGACGGCCTGCGCGTGCGCCTCCCACGCCTGCGCGGCCTCCTCGTCGCCGGCGGCGCGCGCGTCGTTGGCCGCCCGCTCGAAGGCGACGGCGAGCACGGTGACGCTCTTGGGCGCGGAGAACGTCAGGTCGAGGAACGCGACGGCCTGACGGGAGGAACGCTCGGCCTGCGCGCGCAGCTCGGCCCGCTCCTCGGGTCCGGCGTCCGGGTGCGACTCCAGCAGCCCGGTGTAGATCTCGTCCGCGCTGCGGTACTTGCGGTGTCCCGGCGCGAGCGCGTCGGCCTCGTCCCAGGTCTCCGGCGAGCGCGAGCGCGGGTCGCGCGGGTCCCGCAGGTGCGAGTAGAGCGCCTCCATCAGGTGCGGGTCGACGTGGCCGTCGAGCCCGAGGGCCTCGGCGCCGGCGCCATACCAACGCCCCGGCGGTTCGCCCGCGGCGACGGCGCCGGTGTAGTAGTTCTCGCGGCCCTTGGCGACGGCGTCGGTGAGGTAGCGGACGGAGTGTCCGGTGGCGATGCTGAGCACGGCAGTCTCCTTGTCGATCTTGCCATCGAGCGAGCCCGCCAGGGCGAGCGAAGATCACCACGGGATCGTGATGCCTCGGTGTGCTTCGTCCTTGGTTCTTCTGCTCGTCCTGGCGGTGATGCGCTTCTGTCAGGTGCGTCGGTGTTGCTGGCGGGTGTGGATGTCGGCTTCGTGGAGCTGCTCGTCGGTCGGTTCGGGTCGTGGGGCGAGTGCGTCCTTCGTCCAGGCGATGGCGATCAGCTCGGCGTGGTCGGCGAGCGGCGCGGGTGCGGCGGGTCGGGCGTTCGCGGTGCCGGTGCGGTGCAGGGACAGCTCGCACGTCCCGATCGCGGCGCGGACGCGTTTGGCGACGCCGGGGCGCTGGCGCTCGTGCCAGTCGCCGACGCGGGGCCAGGTGCCCGCCTGGGGGTCGAACGCCTCGGCGTGCGCGCGGCGCAGCCACCACAGCTCCTCGATCACGTCCGGGTGCCAGAGCCAGCAGGCGGAGAGCACGGCGTCCGGGTAGCGGAGGTAGACGCGGCGGGTCCACGCGATGAGATCGGCGAGGTCGGTGACGGCCTGCTCGGGGTCCTGCGCGAGCATCCAGGACCGGACCGCGGTCGGCGCCTCCCCGGCCGGGGTGAGCGCGGCGGCTACCTCGGCGAGGTCCCCGGCGAGCTGGCGGACCAGCGCGTCGAGCGCGGATACCCGGCGGCTGTTGCGCTCCACGGCCTTCGCCACGGCGGCGAGCTGCTCGTCCTCGGGCGCGCTCATCGCGGCCACCGGTCGCCCTCACCGGGCACCACGCGGAGCAGCGGACGCTCCTCGATCGGCACGACCTCGACGGCGCGCCACGGCTCGGCCGCCCGACGGAGGACACTCGCCACCCACGCGACCGGCCGGGCGGCGTGGACCGCCAGCCACCCGCGGGCCGTGCGGGCGGCGGCGCGGAGACGGACGTCGGGCGCGTCCGGGTACTGCCACGCGCGGACGTCGGGGCGCCGGTAGGCCATCTCCACGCGGCCGATCACCGGCGGCATCCCGCGACGGAAGGCGACGACGGTCTCGGCGGGCAGGTTCGCGATCTGCGCCGGCGCGAGCACCGGGACCCGGCGGACCGTCCGGGACGCGACGCGTCCGTGCAGGTCGGTCGTGGTGATCGGCTCGTCGCGGTCGCCACCCAACGTCGACCAATAGTTGAGGTCGTCGCGGGAGCGGGTGCCACCGAACACCATGACGGCGGCGGTGTTGTTGAGGATGACCTCGGCCTTGGCGTCGCCCCAGCGATCGAGCAGCTGCGCGCGGGACTGGAACGCGCCGATGATGGTCACGCCGCGCCCGCCCATGTCGGCCGTCCACTGATGCAGCGGCACCGGGCAGATCAGCGCCGCCTCGTCGAGCGCCAGTGTCAGCGGCGGGTCCAGCCGACCGCCCTTGCGCAGTGCGGCGATCCGTCGGGCCTCGCGGGCGATGTGCCCGGTGAGCGCGGACACGAGCGGCGCGGTCTGCGTCTCCTCGGCACCGAGCAGGTAGACCGTCGCGCGGGCGTCGAGCAGCTCGGCGACGTCGAACCCTGCTCCCCCGGTGCGCGGGCCCGTCGCCGCGGCGGTCGCCGCCTCGTGGGTGAGCCAGCCGAGCGCGGGCATGATCGTGGACGTGATCGAGGAGCGCGTCTTCTCGTTCGTCGCGAGGAACTGCGCAGCGTCCTGCTGCAACGCCGGCTGGGGCGAGCGGCGCAGCAGCGACGCCACCTCGGCCTTGGCGTCGTCCGGGTCGGTGACCCACCGCTGCACGTCGTGCATCGTCAGGTCGTGGTCGAGGGCGGCGGCGTGCAACAGCGCGGCCAGGACGCGCCGGGCCTGCGACTCCCAGAACTCCCGATCGCCCGACCCGCCACCCCACGTGCCGGCCGAGAGCAGGTCGGCCGCGCGCTCGGCGGCCGTCACGGGGTTGGTGCAGCCGGTGAGCGGGTCGAAGGTGACCGTCGAGCCGAGCGACGCGAGACCGACCGGGTTGAACACGTAGACCGGGCCGCGGGAGCGGCGCAGGGGCGCGGTCAGGTCATAGAGGTCGGTGCGGGTCGAGGTCACCAGGACGGCGCCGGGTGCGTCCAAGATGCGGCCGGCGAGGTACTGCGACTTGCCGGTACGCGGACCGCCGAAGATGCACACGACGTCCTCGCTGGACGCCCACACGCGCATCAGCCCGGCGCGGCAGAGCAGCACGGCGACGTCGGCGGTGCGGACGGTCCAGTAGCGCGCGACCCGCTGCCACCGGGTGACGGCGGCGAGGGACGGCCGGACGGTCCCGGCCCGGCGGCGCATCGCCAGGGAGCCGGCCACCTTGACGATGTCGGCAGTGGAGGCGACGCCGACCTTGCGCCGGGTGCGGGCACCCCAGCGGACGACGACCGCGGACGTGCGGGCGTAGCGGTGCCAGAGCAGCAGGGCCGCCGGCGCGAGCAGCAGGGCGAGGACCCACCCGGGGGTCTGCCAGTAGAGGGTGATCGCCGGCAGCAGGGCGAACGCCCCGAAGGCGACGGCGACCAGGCGGGCGCCTCGGGTCCAGGCGGCCCAGGCCACCCCGGCGGACACGGCGAGGACGAGCAGGGCGGAGCCGTTCACGGCTGGATCTCCGATCGGATCGGGGCGCCGTTGGTGGCGGCGTGGGCGAGTTCGGGCGGTGGGGTGGTGGTGCGGGCGCGGTCGAGGAGCCGGCGGGCCTCGTACTCCGAGACACCCAGCTCGCGGGCGATCCGGCGACGGCCGGCGCCCTCGGCGATCAGGCCGGCCGCGCGGTCGTCGTCGACGTCCGGTTCGGCCGGAGCCATATCCGGCACGGGACGCCCGACGAGCACCGCCAGGTGGACGACGGCGCCGAGCACGGCCGGTGCGACGGCGGACACGATGACGACGACCCACCAGGCCGGTCCCTGACCGAAGGCGGCGAGCCCGTGGCCGAGCGCGTTCGCCGCGACCGACAGCCCGAGCAGCGCCAGCGCGAGCGAGCGGGCGAACCGGCGGGCGCTCGTCGACACGGCCCCGCCGAGCCAGACGAGCGACCCGGCCGCGGCGCCGGCGTCGACGACGACCGGCAGCAGCCAGGCCAAGTCCGGCGAGAACCCGCACAGCAGGGCGAGATCGCGCAGGGCGGCGAACGAGAGGACGGCGGCGGCCGTGGCGACGACCAGCAGCAGCCCGTAGAGCACAGCGCGGGCCCTCATGTCGTCACCTCGACGCCGATGTGGCCGATGATCGACCAGAACTCGTTGAACCGGCTCTCGGCCGCTGCGACGCCGGCGCGGGCGGCGCGGAGCTGCTCGACGGCGTCGGCGAGCCGGGTGGCCGGGTCGACGGCGCGGGTGTCGTCGTAGAGGGTGCGGCCGGTGGCGTAGCGGGCGACCTGGGCGGCGAGCACCTGCGTCAGGTCCTCGACCGCGTGCAGGGTGCGGACCAGCTCGCCGGCGAGGGCGTAGAAGTCGGCGTGGTCCGGGCCGGCCCAGCGCTGCAGGCGGGCGACGTCCTCCCACCCGTCGGTCGCCTGCTCGGCGCGGGCGACCGCGGGCGCGCGGCCGTCGTCGGTGGGTGTCGTTGCGGTGGTGCTCATCTAGGATCGGGCCCTTCCTGCGTCTGTGTCCCTGCCTGGGTGCTGTGCGTGTGGGAGATCAGGAGGGGGGCCCGGTTGCAGCCGCGGCTCCCCTCCGCCTTGCTGATCCAGCGGGTGACGGTGCGGGCGGTGACGCCGCACCGGTGGGCGACCTCGACGACCGGCCGTCCCGCCGTCAGCAGGACCTGCCCGGCGGCCTCGACCTCCACCCGCGTCGCGCCCGGCCGCAGCCCGGCGTCGAGCGTGGCGACGGCGCGCCCCGCCTCCGACGACCCGCGCCCCCGCCGCTCCTCCGGCGTGAGCCCGCCGGCGATGCCGAAGGGGATGCGCACCAGCGCCTCGGCCAGGCACTCGGCCCGGACGGGGCACCGCGCGCACACGGCCTTGGCGACGGCGACCTGCGCCTCGTAGACCGGACCGTCCTCGGCAGTGGGAAAGAACGTCTCGGGCTCGACCGAGCGGCACTCCGCTCGGGCCCGCCACTCGCCGTTCATCCGACCGCTCCGGATCCGGACAGGGCCGGCGTCGCGGCGTTGTCGAGGGTCGAGAGGAACGTCGCGACAGCGCCGGGCAGGCCCGCACCGACCGGCGTCGAGACGAAGAGAACGATGGCGACGAGCGCGAACACCACGGCCCCGCCGGGCACCCGCGCCTTGGCGCAGATGATCGCGCCGACGATGGCGAAGAAGATCAGGACTCCGACGCTGGGCATCGCTCACACCCCCCGGCCGGGCTGGAAGGGGACCCACTCCGCGGCGTCGACGACGCTGCGGTCCGCCACGGCGGCCTCGACCATCTCCTCGAGCGCGCGGGCCGGGACGATGAGCCGGCCGCGGATCTTCACGGCCGGGAACTCCCCCGCCGCGATGGCCCGATAGACGGTCATCGCCGACATCCCGAGCAGCCGCGCCACCTCGGCGACGCTGTAGAACTGCGGCGCTCCGGCCGGCGGTTCCGTTCGCAACTGCAAACCTCGCATGACCACTCCCTCGTTATGTACACGTACGGTACGTGTACTAGACAGCGTAGGCACGAGTGGCGCTTTGTCAACGCTGTGACCTCGTGCGATACCGAGAGTGCGGCCGAGGGTGGGTGTGGCGGCAGATGACGCGGGATGACGTGGGGTGACGCGAGTTCCGCATCAGGGTTGATCTCCGCAGGTCAGCGCGTCATGGTGAGGAGGGGTCGGACCAGGAGGAGCGATGCCGAACCGGCTTGCTCAGGCACGTGCAGAACGGAAGTGGACGCAGGCGCAGCTGATCCACGAGCTGCGCCGGGCCGCCGGTACCAAGAACCCGTTGCCGCCGGACGAGAGCGTCAAGCGCCGCATCGCGATGTGGGAGAACAAGGGTGGGGCGGTCAGCCCCTTCTACCGGGACCTGCTGTGCAAGGCCTACCGCCGCAGCGCCATCGAGCTGGGCATCGCGGACGAGCCGGCACCTCCGCCACCGGCGCCGGCCCTCGACGATGCGCTACCGCTTGCCTTCACTCGTCTCGATCCTGGCGTCGTCACACTGCTCCGCGACCACACGCAGAGCATCCGCCTGCTGGACCGCCGGCTCGGCGGCGCACTGACGTTCAAGCAGACCGTGGCGCACGTCGAGCAGATCGACGGCCTGCTCCGCCACGCCCTGCCGGGCGCGCATCGGGAGGCGGCAGCCGACGAGCTCGGCCAGGCCGCCGCTCTCGCCGGCTGGCAAGCGCTCGACAGCGGCGACGTGCGCGAGGCGTGGCGGCTTCACGAGATCGCGACGGCGGCCGCGCGGGAGAGCGGGCAGGCGGCCGGCCTCGCGTACGCCACAGCACAGCAGGGCTACGTCCTGCTCGACGCGGGCCAGCCGGACGACGCGCACGCCCTCATCGCGCGTGCCCGGACGCAAGCCGGCTCCGCCGTTCCGTCGGTACTGCTGGCGTGGCTGCATGCCGCCGAGGGCGAGTCGCTCGCAGCTCTCGGACGGCGTGACGGCGCCCTGCGCGCGCTCGACGCGGCAGCCGACCTCCTCCCGAACGACGCGCAGGACGACTCGCTGCCCTACGTCATGCTCGGCGCCGGCCACCTCGCCCGCTGGCGCGGCCACTGTCTCGCCCGGCTCGGCGACGGCGGAGCAATCGACGACCTGACGAGCGCGCTCCACGCAATGGGGGCTCTTCCCAGATGAGGGTGTAGGTCGGCCGGGCGCGTCGGTCCGCAGATAGACGTCGAGGTCTCCCGACGATGGAGGTTCCTACGCCATCCATCCGAAAGACCTCGACGTGTCCGACGCTACCCCGCCGGCCGGCTTCGGCCGCCCTGACCTGACCGCCTTCGCTCGACTCGACGGCCTCGGTCTGAGCGTGACCGGGCAACGACTTGAACCGGATCGTGCGGTCCTCGCGTGCCGCGTGGTGGAACCAGATCAGTGGTGCCGACGGTGCGGCAGCGAAGGCGCTGCTCGTGACACCGTGATCCGGCGGTTGGCCCACGAGCCGCTGGGCTGGCGACCGACCGTGCTGGAAGTTGTAGTGCGCCGCTACCGCTGTGCCGACTGCGGACACGTGTGGCGCCAAGACACCAGCGCCGCGGCGGAGCCACGCGCGAAGCTCTCGCGCACCGGGTTGCGGTGGGCGCTGGAAGGGATCGTGGTCGCACACCTCACCGTCGCCCGTGTCGCCGAGGGACTCGGGGTCGCGTGGGACACCGCCAACAACGCGGTCCTGGCCGAAGGCAATCGGCTGCTGATCAACGACCCCACGCGGTTCGAGGGCGTGAAGGTCATTGGCGTCGATGAGCACGTCTGGCGCCACACCAGGCGTGGCGACAAGTACGTCACCGTGATCATCGACCTCACCCCGGTCCGCGATGGCGCCGGCCCAGCAAGGCTGCTGGACATGGTCGAGGGCCGGTCGAAGGCGGCGTTCAAGACCTGGCTCGCCGACCGCGACGACGCCTTCCGTGACGCGGTCGAGGTGGTCGCGATGGACGGCTTCACCGGGTTCAAGACCGCCGCTGCAGAGGAGATCCCGGACGCGGTCACGGTGATGGATCCCTTCCACGTCGTGCGCTTGGCCGGTGACGCCCTCGACAGGTGCCGGCGCCGGGTCCAACTCGCGATCCACGGGCACCGTGGGTTCAGGGACGACCCGCTCTACAAGTCGCGGCGCACGCTGCACACCGGCGCGGACCTGCTCACCGACAAGCAGAGCGACAGGCTACGCGCGCTGTTCGTTGATGACGCTCACGTCGAGGTCGAGGCGACCTGGGGTGTCTACCAGCGCATGATCGCCGCCTATCGCCACGAGGACCGGCAACGTGGCCGCGAGCTCATGGAGAAGCTGATCACCGACCTCAGCGCCGGCGTCCCCAAGGTGCTCACCGAGCTCACCACCCTGGGCCGGACCCTGAAGAAGCGAGCCGCTGACGTGCTCGCCTACTTCGAACGACCCGGCACCAGCAACGGGCCGACCGAGGCGCTCAACGGACGGCTCGAACACCTGCGCGGCTCCGCACTCGGGTTCCGCAACCTGACCAACTACATCGCCCGAAGCCTGCTCGAGACCGGCGGCTTCAGACCCCAACTCCTACACCCCCGATTGGGATGAGCCCCGAGAGTGCGGCCGAGGGTGGGTGTGGCGGCAGATGACGCGGGATGACGTGGGGTGACGCGAGTTCCGCATCAGGGTTGATCTCCGCAGGTCAGCGCGTCATGGTGAGGAGGGGTCGGACCAGGAGGAGCGATGCCGAACCGGCTTGCTCAGGCACGTGCAGAACGGAAGTGGACGCAGGCGCAGCTGATCCACGAGCTGCGCCGGGCCGCCGGTACCAAGAACCCGTTGCCGCCGGACGAGAGCGTCAAGCGCCGCATCGCGATGTGGGAGAACAAGGGTGGGGCGGTCAGCCCCTTCTACCGGGACCTGCTGTGCAAGGCCTACCGCCGCAGCGCCATCGAGCTGGGCATCGCGGACGAGCCGGCACCTCCGCCACCGGCGCCGGCCCTCGACGATGCGCTACCGCTTGCCTTCACTCGTCTCGATCCTGGCGTCGTCACACTGCTCCGCGACCACACGCAGAGCATCCGCCTGCTGGACCGCCGGCTCGGCGGCGCACTGACGTTCAAGCAGACCGTGGCGCACGTCGAGCAGATCGACGGCCTGCTCCGCCACGCCCTGCCGGGCGCGCATCGGGAGGCGGCAGCCGACGAGCTCGGCCAGGCCGCCGCTCTCGCCGGCTGGCAAGCGCTCGACAGCGGCGACGTGCGCGAGGCGTGGCGGCTTCACGAGATCGCGACGGCGGCCGCGCGGGAGAGCGGGCAGGCGGCCGGCCTCGCGTACGCCACAGCACAGCAGGGCTACGTCCTGCTCGACGCGGGCCAGCCGGACGACGCGCACGCCCTCATCGCGCGTGCCCGGACGCAAGCCGGCTCCGCCGTTCCGTCGGTACTGCTGGCGTGGCTGCATGCCGCCGAGGGCGAGTCGCTCGCAGCTCTCGGACGGCGTGACGGCGCCCTGCGCGCGCTCGACGCGGCAGCCGACCTCCTCCCGAACGACGCGCAGGACGACTCGCTGCCCTACGTCATGCTCGGCGCCGGCCACCTCGCCCGCTGGCGCGGCCACTGTCTCGCCCGGCTCGGCGACGGCGGAGCAATCGACGACCTGACGAGCGCGCTCCACGCAATGGGCGAGGGTCAGTACGGGCGTGCGGAGGTCGGCCTGCGCGTCGACCTGGCGCTCGCCCTCGCCGCGCGCGGCGACATCGGCGACTCGCAGGCTCACGCACGCAGGGCCGCGGAACTGGCCGGCCGTACCGGCTCGGTGCGCCAGCGCCGACGGATCGCGCAGCTACTCGCCGCGTGACGTCGGCGCGCCCGGCCCGCTGAGCGCGAGGACGTGCAGCAGCCCGACGAGCGACCCCGAGTTGACGATCTTCTGCGCGCGAATCAGCTCGGGAACCTCGGCGAGCGGCACCCACTCGAACGTGCCTTCGTTCAGCTCTGTGGCCTCGGCCACCTTCTCGGCGCCGCGCGCGACAAACACGTGGTGCGCGTTGCGGACCATCCCGACGTTGGGCTCGAACGTCACGAGGTGCTCGACGGACCGCGGCCGATAGCCAGTCTCTTCCTCGACCTCACGCGCCGCCGTCTCGGCCGGCGCCTCTCCCGGGTCGAGCAACCCGCCTGGCAACTCCCAGTTCCACAGGTCCGGCGCGAACCGGTGCCGCCACGCCATCAGTACATGCTCGCTTGAGTCGTCGAGCACGACGGTCATCGCGGCCGGCTTGAGCGTGACGACGTGGTGCTCGAATCGCTCGCCAGAAGGAAGCTCAACCTCCGCAATGTCGACAGACACCCACTCGTTCCGGTACACGGGCCTGCCACCATGAACAGACCAGCTGCCACTCTCATCCAACGAGTGCTCCATATCCTGACTGTAGCGAGGCTAAGGTGCCGAATTCCGAGTGTATGACTGCTCAACCTAACGCAGAAACGCGCCCGCCCCCTGACGAACGAACACGATACCGTCCTCTGTTAACGATCGATACGCCCGGCGAACAGTATTTCGGGAGACACCGTAAGCGGCGACCAACTCTGCCTCACTTGGGAGAGGCTCGTCAGCGGAGAACTCTCCCTCGGCTACACGAGCCTTGAGATCGAGCGCAATCTTCTCGTACGCATTTGAACCTTCTATTACTTGAGGCTCACCCACAACGCGCCGCCCCCGACCGCGGACCGACTCAATTAACCCTTCTCCTGTCAGGATGGCCAATGCCGATCGAACGGTGCCACGGGAGGCGCCGAATTCTTCCGACAACATGCCCTCAGAGGGCAGAAAGGCTCCAGAGGCAAGCCGGCCGGAGACAACTCGCTCCCGCAGTTCTCCGGCGATACGCCGCGAAGTGCCTCGGGGGTTCAAACGCCCACGCTCCCACAGGCCGGGTACAACTACTACGCGAGTATAGGGCGTCGCTAGCGCACCCACGCAAGGCGACCATAGCTCAGTGGCGAGCACTTGCGGCTGACAGCTGGACCTAGACGCTCGGCCACCTCGATCCTGCCCGCCACCACCATCGACCGCAGCGCCAACCCGGCCCGCGCTGCGCAGCGAATAGCGCATCGCAGTTGACAGGAACGCAACGAGTGACTAAACCCTTATCAACACAACCTGGCCACAGAGCACTTCTCGAGCCCGTTACTGGGCAGCAACGTCGCCGCCAGTTCGCTTCACGCGATAGGAGATAGACCCGATGCAGTCTGCGGCACAACTGGTCGACAATTTCGTACTAGATGGCCGCATTGCGCCCGACGAGGAGATGCGCCGCCTTCTGCGCGAGCTGGGAAGCAACAGCTCTCGAGTTGAGCATAACCACCTCGACTTCAAGCGAGAATTTGACCAGTCCGACAGTCAGTGGCTCGACTTCGTGAAACATGCTGTCGCCCTAGCAAATACCGGCGGAGGCGTTCTTGTGCTCGGCGTCTCGGATGATGGAACACGGACCGGACTGGCAGAGTCATTACTGCAAGTGTTCGATCCCACCAAAGTTGCCAGCCGAATTACTAAGTACAGCGGAAACTCGGCAGTCCGAACCGCATACTCAGACCGTGTTTGAGAAGGGTCGGCGTGTCTGCGCCGCGCGGGCCGCGCTCTGGTCCATCGTGGACGGGTGGCTCGGCGTCAGCGGCGGTATCCCTCGGACACCAGCGATGAGCAGTGGGCGTTGATCGAACCGCTGTTGCCCGAGGCCGGGGCGGGTGGGCGTCCGGAGAAGCACCCGCGCCGGGACGTGGTCGACGCGATCCTCTACGTCGTGCGGGCGGGGTGCGCTTGGCGGGCTCTACCAGCGGACTTCCCGCCCTGGCAGACCGTCTACTGGTATTTCAACCGGTGGGAACAGCAGAAGGTCACCGAGAAGATCCTCCCGGTCGTGCGCCGTCAGCTACGTGCCGACGAGGGGCGGGACCCGGAACCGAGCGCGGGGATCATCGACTCGCAGTCGGTGAAGGGTGCCGACACCGTCGGGCAGGACTCGCGCGGCTTCGACGCAGGGAAGAAGATCAACGGCCGGAAGCGGTTCATCGTGACCGACACCCTGGGCCTGCTGTTGACCACGGTGGTGTGCTCGGCGTCGGTGCAGGACCGCGACGGGGCGAAGTCGATCCTGCTCGACCTGTACCTGCGCACCAGGGTGCGGTTCGTCTACGCCGACGCCGGGTTCGCCGGACGCCTGCTGGAGTGGGCGAACACGATCCTGCGCACCAGCGTCGAGGTCGTGCGCAAACCGCCTGAGCAGCGCGGGTTCGCCGTCCTCCCGCGCCGCTGGGTGGTCGAGCGGACACTGGCCTGGCTGACCGCACACCGCCGTCTGGCCCGCGACTACGAACGCCACCCCGCCGTCTCCGAGGCCATGATCCGCTGGGCCGCGATCAACACCATCACCCGCCGCATCGCCCGCGGCAAGCCGGCCGCCCGCCAACAGAAGTACGTCTTCACACCCGCGACTTGATCTTCTCAAACACGCTCTCAGAGCTGTCGTACTATAACAAAATCGTGGGCTTTCTCTGGGTTTACCCTAGCTCGCGCTTGATTGTTTTCGACAAGACGATCCAATACCCGGGGTCAAACAAGACGGCCATTCAGCAGGGAGTCGTCTACGTCCGTCGCCAAAGCGCTACCGGGCCGGCTACGCAACTCGAAGTCAACACTGCGATGGATCGACTACTGACTCGCAACCTCAAGGCATTCATCGCCCGCATCGATCATGTAGCTTCTCTGCCGGTGGCAACACAGCTAGTTGCGACCAGCCCTGGGTCAGAAACTGGATACGTCCTGACAGCGAGCGGTGAAGGGATACCGGTGACAATCGTTGGGCCCGAGAAGGGGGCAACGGCGATCAAGATCGACGAGACGCTTCTACCCGACTTTCCGCTCAGCGGCCCGACACACGAGATTGCGAATCAGGTTCGGCAATGGCGCATGGATGCCGGGCACCGCGTTAAGCCTAGTACCCTTCACCGGTGGTACTCCGTTCATGACGAGATCGACTTCGACGCCGTGTCGGACGGCGCTCTTTTTGCGTGTTTATCAGCAATCGACGGCAGTGACTTCCCGATGTTCTAGGCCTCAAAGGTTAAGCCCGAACAACTTCGCACGCTTCTTCTTGAGAAGATTTCCACCAACGACTATCCGGCAAGTACAATTGTGCCCTACATTGTAGGCGCATTCTTTTGGGAAGAACGTTCAGTGCTCCTTCCTAGTGACTACGGAATCCGCGGTGCAGTGAGGAGAGTCTGCGATAGCCCCGACCGGCCTTCCTACCTTTCTGATGTTCGACGTGCCTACGGAATTGTACGGCTTCCCGGGGGGCGCGAAGCGAGGATTCGAGAAGCGGTCGAGGATAGACAGCTTGCCACGGCCTTGTACTCAGAGATCCTCAGCAGTGGCGACCAGATGATTCAAGCGAACCGCACGTTTCTGCATCAGCTAGACCTATACTTGCACGTCGCACTCTAAGGTCGAATCTCTCGCAGACAGCTACCCACCCGGGGACAAGTTGCGATAGAGCTAGCGAGGCATGTGACGTTGCGCCCCAGATAGGCGGCGCATCGACCTGACATCGACTCGCTCAAATAGCTCGTTGAACCAGCCCACGTTACCCTGCGACGCCTCACGCTTAGAGATTCGTCGACCACTGAAGTACCGCTCCCCTTCGTAGACCAACCCAAACGACTTACCTGCGCCTTGTCGATGAAGGCCTACCAACTGAGGGCCCCCACCACTTAGTGGGTCCGCTGCTTCAGCCAGGGCTTCCGAGAACGCGCCAAAAATGGCTCGGCTCGTTCCACCCTGACGACTTTCCTCCCACAACTTTCGAGCACTCCGGACATTTGCGGCTCCACTACCCGCAATCGTCAGCTCGGCAGATCTTGGAGGCATGGGAATCGATCTACGCGTCCACTTATTAACTTGGGCTTCATAGAACAGCACCGATAGCGAGAACACTGAGCGCATTCCAACTCCGAGTCGATGCGCCATCAAAATACCTAGGTCATGTCGATGCATCACAGGATAATCGAGCCAGAGTGTGCGAATAACGTTCCCTATCGCGCCGTATGGACGGGAAGGATTCACGGCGATGAGGGAGTTGTCTAGCTGCTCAACGACCACCGGAAGTGCGAGTGCAGGGAAGACAACGTCGCCCCAGTAGCCGAAAACGAAGGCCTCACGCTGGCTCGCGAAGGTTTTTCGGCCCTGACTCCACGACCCGGAGGAGCCCCACGTGATCTTGCTGTCACTGGCGATGTAGATGGCAGACACTCCGCGCGAGTCGACGGCTGCCCACGAAGCGATAGTCGTCACCACCAGATATTGACACCGAAGCGCTGATTGCGACACGATCTTTTGGCAACTCCTGGGGCCGTCACCACATGACGGTACGAGTTGTCCCTGCCGTGGCTCCGCCACGGCACCCAGGTCTTGAGCGGCGGCGTGTCGGCCGGAAGGCCTGCACGCCGCCGTCCGGGCCGATGCAGGCTTGTGGCATGCCGTCGACGCAGCCTCCTCGATAGCTGGCTCGTGGAGCCGTTCGTGGAGCGAAACTGCGAGTGCCAGCGAGGTGTGGAGCTACTATGGCTGCTTCCGCTTACGAAAAGTCGCACGTAGATGACTTAGTAGTGGAGTGAGCTGACACTCCTAAAGCGGGTGCCGCAGGTTCGAATCCTGCCGGGGGCACAAGCGCTGACCAGGGGGATGCGCCCCGCGATGTCGCGAGCAGACACCCCGCATGGCACGCGGACTGGGTCGACGAAGCCGACCGACGTGCGGCCGACACGATGGCTGCGATCGTTCCGAGGCCGGTACGCGATCCAGCTGTACCCCGTGGGCCATACCAGACGATCGCCGAGGGCCTGATCGACGTTGCTCGCGGCAGGAGAGCAGTGGTCTCGAATCCTGGCGGCTGAGCCGCTGGGTGCGCGGATGCACAGCTGATCCTCGTTCTCTTCCACCGAGTGCACTGCCCGACCCGACGAGGCAACGGGGTCGGTGGATCCGCCCAGGTGCAGGATGACCAGGCAGAGCGACGACGACCGAGGGGAGCAACCATGGCGAGCCCGAACAGCCGCCGTCAGCTGGTGTCGAACGAGCTGCTCGAGCACGCCGCCCGCCTGTTCACCGAGCGGGGGTTCGCCGGCACCAGCCTGCAGGACATCGCAGACTCGATGGGCGTGAGCCGGCCGACGATCTACACCTACGTCCGGAACAAGGACGAGCTGCTCTCCGAGCTCGTACACGACGTCCTGGACCCCACCGTCCGGATCCTCGAGGAGACCGGCGGGCGCGACGACCTCTCCCCTGTCGACCGGCTGACCGAGGCCGTGCGGGAGATGGCGCTGCACAACTGCCACAACGCCGTCCGCTTCCGGCTGCTCGACCGCAGTGAGCCCCACCTGTCCCCGGAGCTGGCCGCCCGGCACCGAGACTCGCGACGGCGGGTGCTCGCGCTGCTCGTGGGGCTCGTCGAGGACGCCGTGACGGCAGGCGACATCCGGCCCCTGCCGGCCCGGACGGTCGCCCTCTCCTGGCTGGGAATGATCAACTGGATCGCCTGGTGGTACCGGGCCGAGGTCGACGACCCGCCCGAGCAGGTCGCCACGGCGATGGTCGAGCTCGCGATGACCGGGGTCCGGCGCAGCGCGGGACGCTCGGTCGATGCCGGCCCGTGGGCCGCACTCGCGCTGCTCAAGGAGGACGTGGCCCACCTCGAGCGCACGTTGTCCGCGGAGCTGCCCGACACCGAGAGGTAGGTCGGATCACCCTTTCGGCGGCTTGTGACATCCACGTCAGGAAGCTGACAGTTGTGTCGACTCACATCGAGGAGGCGCAATGACTGCACCGCTCACCACCCGCCGCACGGACCGGCGCACCCGCTCGCCCTGGGTCGTCGTGGCCCTGGGTTTCGCCGCCATCGTGTTCGACGGCTACGACCTGATCGTCTACGGCTCGGCCGTCCCGGCTCTGCTCGCGCACCCCGAGTGGAACCTGACGCCGCCCCAGGTCGGCGCCATCGGGAGCTACGCGCTGCTCGGCATGTTCGTCGGGGCGATCGGTGTCGGCGCGCTGACCGACCGGATCGGTCGGCGTCGGATGTTCGTCGCCTGCGTCACCTGGTTCTCGGTGATGATGCTGGCGGTCGCGGCGGCTCCCACGCCCGAGCTGCTGGGGGCGGCCCGGTTCCTCGCCGGCCTCGGTTTCGGCGGCATCGCGCCGGTGGCCATCGCCCTGGTCGTCGAGTGGGCGCCGCCCGGGCGGCGGAACCTGCTCAACGCCGTGATGCTCTGCGGCTTCCCCATCGGCGGGGTGCTCGCCGCGCTCGCGGGCATCGCGCTGCTGGAGCCGGCGGGCTTCCGGACCCTGTTCGCCCTCGGCGCGCTGCCGCTGGTCACGCTGGTCCCGCTGGCCCTGCTGCTGCTCCCGGAGTCCCCGGGATTCGTCGCCGGCGGACCGCGTCAGGTCCGCTCCGCCGGACTCCTGCGCGGCCGGCCCGCTGTCGCGCTCGCCCTGCTCGCCGTGGCCAACGTCGCCGGGTTCCTGCTCGTGTTCGGCCTGAACACCTGGCTTCCGCAGCTGATGCGGCAGGCCGGCTACGCGCTCGGCTCCGCCATCGCGTTCCTGCTCGTGTTCAACCTGGGCGCAGTCGCCGGCGGGCTGGCCGGGTCCGCGCTCGCCGACCGGTACGGCCCACGCCCGGTGGCCACGTCGGCGTTCGGCATCGGCGTCGTGTCGATCGCCCTGCTCGCGCTGCCCCTGCCGACCCTCGTGCTCTACGTCCTGATCGCCGTGGCCGGCGCCGCGTCGGTCGGCACCCAGATCGTCGTCTACGGCTACGTCGCGACGCACTTCGCGCTCCGCGACCGTGCCACCGCCCTGGGCGTCACGAGTGGCGTGGGCCGCCTCGGTGCCGCCGCCGGCCCGATCCTCGGCGGCTACCTCATCGCGTCCGGGCTCGCGCTGGGCTGGAACTTCGCGGCGTTCGCCGCCGTCGCCCTCGTCGGTGCTCTGGCCGCCGTCGCCGTCCCCGTCCTCGCCCCGGCGGCCGCACCGGGCCCGACGACCACGGCGCCCTCCTCCGAGGCTGTCGCCCGATGAGCGCCCCCGAGACGGCCACCGACCTCCCGCCCTTCGACCCGGACCGCGCCGCCGCGTACCTCCGGGACGGGCTGTGGGGCAGCCGCACCGTCGGCGACCGGCTGCGCGACTCGGCCGAGCGCTTCGCCGGACGGCTCGCGCTCGTCACCGCCGAGCAGCAGCTGAGCTACCGCGAGCTCGACGACATGACCGACGCCTTCGCCGCCGGTGTCCTGGCGACGACCGCGCTGCGCCCCGGCGACCGCGTGATGTTCTCGGCGGGCAACGTCGCCGAGACCGTCGTCGCCTACTACGGCTGCGTGAAGGCCGGCCTGCTGCCGGTCTGCACCCTGCCCGCGCACGGGCACCGCGAGATCGGGCTGCTCGCCGAGCACACCGGCGCCCGCGGCCACGTCGTGCAGGCCGACTTCGGGCGCCAGGACCTCGCCGCCCTGTCCGCGACCGTGGGACTCGACGTCGTGATCTCGCTGCGCGGGCACCTGCCGGGTGGGGTCGGGTACGACGAGATCCTCGCGGCCGGAGCCTCGGCCCCCGCCCGCGCCGCACTGGCGGCCGTCGAGATCGACCCCGACGGGCTGGTCGCGTTCCAGCTCTCCGGAGGGACGACGGGCCTGCCGAAGGTGGCGCCGCGCCGCCACCGCGAGTACGTCCACAACGCCGAAGCCTTCACCGGCCCGCTCGGCATCGGGCCGGACTCGGTCGTGCTGCACGTCCTGCCGATCATGCACAACGCGGGGATCGCCGCGGCCATGCAGCCGGCGCACTGGGCGGGGGCGGCGTTCGTCCTGGGCGCGTCGGCGGACGCCGCAGCGGTGTTCGAGATCGTGCACCGGGAGCGGGTGACGACCATCCCGCTGCTGCCGCCCGCGGTCGTCATCCGGCTGCTGGAGCGGGCCGCGGTCACCGGCGAGGACCTGCGCCCGGTCGAGCGGATGCTGGTCGGCGGGCAGAAGCTGCCGGCGGAGGCCGCCGCGCGCATCGAACCGGTGCTGGGGGTGCCGTGCGCCCAGATGTTCGGGATGGCCGAGGGGATGTTCCTGGCCACTCCCCCGGACGCACCCGCGTGGGTGCGGGAGCGGACCGTCGGCTCTCCCGTCTCCGCGGGCGACGAGATCCGAGTGCTGGAGATCGGCGGCGAGCTCGAGGTGCCCGACGGGGAGCTGGGCGAGCTGGCCTGCCGGGGCCCGTACACCGTGCCGGGCTACTACCGGGCGGCCGCGCACAACGCCGCCACCTTCACCGGCGACGGGTTCTACCGCACCGGTGACCTCGCGGTCCGGCACGTCGTCGACGGCCGCACGTACTACGCCATCGAGGGCCGCATCAAGGACGTCATCAACCGCGGCGCGGAGAAGATCCACGCCGAGGAGGTCGAGGAGATCGTCGTGCGCCATCCGGACGTGACCACCGCGGCGCTGGTCGCCATGCCCGATCCGGTCCTCGGGGAGCGCGCGTGCGTCTTCCTGATCCTGGCCGCCGGGGCCCCGCCGCTCGACGTTGCCGGGCTCGGGGAGTTCCTCAGGGGAGAGGGCCTCGCCCGGTACAAGTGGCCGGAGCGGGTCGAGGTCGTCGCGGAGCTCCCGCTGACCAACGTGGGCAAGGTGTCCAAGAAGGACCTGCGCGACCGCCTGGCCGAGGCGGTGTCGGCATGAGGCGCGTGGCCGTCGTCGGCGGTGGTCCCGGCGGGTTGTACGCGGCCCGGCTCCTGCGGCTGGCGGACCCGCACGCCGAGGTCACCGTGTACGAGCAGGGCCTGCCGGAGACGACCTTCGGCTTCGGGGTCGCGCTCGGGGCTCGGACCCAGCGCAACCTGGAGGTCGCCGACCCCGACTCGTTGCGCGACATCCTGGCCGCGTCCCACCCGCACGACATGAGCATGCGCGTCGGTGACGACGTCGCCCGCGTGCCGGGCGGGCGGCTCGTCGCCATCGCCCGCACCGAGCTCCTCGCCGTCCTCACCCGGCACGCGGAGAAGGCCGGGGTCGACCTCCGGTACGGCGAGCGGGTCGACGCCCGCGACGTCGACGCCGACGTGGTCGTCGTCGCCGACGGCGTGAACAGCGCGACCCGCACCGCGCTGGCCGCCGAGCTCGGTGAGCGCGTCGAGGTGGGGCGCGGGCTCTACCTGTGGGCGGGCACCGGATTCGCCCTCGACGAGGCCGTGTTCGCCCCGGCGCGGACGCCGCACGGCACCTTCGTCGCGCACGCCTACCCCTACGCACCCGACCGCAGCACGTTCCTCGTCGAGGTCGACCAGGACACCTGGCGCCGCGCCGGGTTCGACGCCACCACCGCGGCCACGGCGCCCGAGGACTCCGACGAGGAGGCGCTGGGGTACCTCACCGACGCGTTCGCCGAGCACCTGGGCGGGCACCGGCTCATCGGCAACCGCACCCGCTGGCTGCGCTTCCGCACCGTCACCTGCGACCGCTGGTCGCACGGCGGTCTCGTGCTCCTCGGTGACGCCGCCCACACCGCGCACTACTCGGTCGGCTCGGGGACGAAGCTCGCCATGGAGGACGCGATCGCGCTGTGCTCCGCGCTCACCGCCGAGGACGACCGCGACCGCGCCTTCTCCCGGTACCAGGCCGAGCGCAAGCCCGCGGTGACGCGCATGCAGCAGATCGCCCGGCGCAGCCAGTGGTGGTGGGACTCGTTCCCCGCCCGCACGCACCTGCCCGTCGACCAGCTCACCGTCGCGTACATGACCCGGGCCGGCAACGTCTCGCTGGAGCGCTTCGCCGCGAGCAGCCCCGAGGTCACGCGCCGGGGGCTGGCCCAGTACGCGGACGTCGCACCGCAGGAGGTCGACCTCGCCGCCCCCGTGCCGTGGACGGTCGCCCGGCCGCACCGGGACCTGCCCGGACGGCTCGTGGACCGGACGTCGTTCGCCGAGGGGGCGCTCGTGGAGGTCGACGCCGTGCCCGACGACCCGTGGGGCCCCGCGGCCGACGCGCTCGTCCGGCGGCTCTCCCAGGACGGGCGCACCGCCTGGCTCACCGGCACGGTCGACCGCGCCGGCCTGCTCACCCGCCTCGACATCGCCGAGCGCCTGCGCCTTCGCGGGCAGCGCGTCGTCACCGAGGGGCCGCCCGAGCTCCTGCCCGACCTGGCCG
The DNA here is from genome assembly GCF_019263585.2 of Pseudonocardia oceani. Taxonomy (GTDB): domain Bacteria; phylum Actinomycetota; class Actinomycetes; order Mycobacteriales; family Pseudonocardiaceae; genus Pseudonocardia; species Pseudonocardia oceani. The sequence continues at coordinate 3,542,591 of NZ_JADQDF010000001.1, read as the reverse complement.
CCGGCCTCGCCGCCGGCCGGACCGACCTGATCGCCCTCGGAGGCAACCCGTGACCCACCACCGGATCGGGCTCGTCGTCCCGAGCTCCAACGTGACCGTCGAGACCGAGATGCCACGTCTGCTGGCCCGCCACCCGGACGCCGGGTTCTCCTTCCACGCGAGCCGCATGCGGCTGCACTCGGTGTCCGAGGAGGAGCTGCGGGCGATGAACGCCCAGCGCGGGCGCTGCGTCGACGAGATCGCCGACGCGGGCGTCGACGCCGTCCTCTACGCCTGCCTGGTCGCCCTGATGGCTCAGGGCGCGGGCGAGCACACCCGCACCGAGACCCTGGTGCGGCAGCAGTTCCACGAGCGGGGGCTCGACCCGGTCGTCGCGTCGAGCGCCGGCGCCCTCGTGACCGCGCTCCGCGCCCTGGACGCCCGCCGGATCGGCCTGGTCATGCCCTACCTGGCGCCGATCGCCCGGCTCGTCGTCGACTACCTGGCGACCGAGGGGTTCGACGTCGTCGCCTGGACCGCGCTGGAGGTCGGCGACAACGCCCAGGTGGGCTGCATCCCCGGCGAGCAGGTGCGGTCGGCGGCCCGCGGGCTGCACCTGTCCGGGGCCGACGCGCTCGTGCTGTCGGCGTGCGTCCAGATGCCGTCGCTCGACCTCGTCACCGACGCCGAGCAGGAGCTCGGGATGCCTGTGCTCTCCGCCGCGACGGCCGGCGCGTTCACCCTGCTCGACGGCCTCGGCCTGCCCGTCGACCTCCCCGGCGCGGGGAGCCTGCTCGCCCGCGACCGCGCCGTCGCGGCCACCACCACCCACTGAGAGGGACCCATGGACCACCTCGTCAACGGCGTCGACCACGCCGCGTTCCCGACCTTCGACCCCGCCGCCACCGTGCGCTTCTACCGCGATGTGCTCGGCTTCCCCGTCGTCCACTCGATCTGCGCGGCCGGCTGGGGACCCGAGGACCACCCCGACTTCATCCACTTCTTCTTCGACATCGGCAACGACGACCGCATCGCGTTCTTCTACTACTTCGGCGTGCAGCCCTTCCACGCCCGGGACCGGGGCGACGTGTACGCGGGCTTCGGCCCGGAGGTCCCCAGCTACTTCGTCAACTCCCGCCACCTGGCCCTGCACGTCGACTCCGAGGACGACCTCCTCGAGTACCGCAGGCGGCTCGACGCCAGTGCGTGGCCGGTGGAGATGCAGGTGCAGCACGAGACCATCGAGTCGATCTACACCCACGACCCCAACGGCTACATGGTCGAGCTCACGCGGGCGCTGCGCCCGGTCACCCCGCAGGAGGACCTCGACGCCGAGCTGACGATCGAGGCGCTCGTCGAGGTCGCGTCCGGCCCCGAGCCCACGCTCGCGAAGCTGCTCGCCCGCAAGGCCGAGCTGATCGTCTCCCGCGCGCCGGGATGGGCGCCCGAGCCGGCAGGGGTCCGCTCGTGACCATCCTCTACGTCCTCGACGTCCCGGAGAACCTCGGCGTGCCGAAGGTCGCCGACGAGGACCCGGCCGTGACCGTCGAGCGCGTCGGCCCCTACTTCGCGATCACCGCCGACGGCACCATCACGATCGACCGCCGCGCGACCGGCTGCCGCCACGCCGTCTGGTACAGCTGCGTCGCCGGGCTCGGCGCGGCCACGGTCGTCCAGCACGACAAGGACGCGCTGCGCCTGGAGCCGTCGTGACGGCGGCGCGGCTCGGCGCGGGGCGCCACGTGCGCAGCGAACCGCTGCCCGAGGCCACGCGCACGAGCCTGTACGAGCTGGGCACGGCCGACGGGGCCACCGTCACCGGCACGCTGCGGACCGTCCCCGGTGCCACCACGGTGGTCTGCATCATGCACCCGCGCCAGGACCAGACCCACCACCCGCTGGTGCCGATCCTGCTACGGGGCGGGGCTGCGGTGTGGACGCAGGTGTCGCGGTCGGTGAACAACGACATCGCGCTCGTCCACGAGCAGACCCTCCTCGACGTCGCCGCGGGCCTCGGGCACCTACGCGACCTCGGGTTCGACCACGTCGTGACCCTCGGCCACTCCGGCGGCGGCACCCTCTACGCCTACTACCACCAGCAGGCCGGGCTGGACCCCGCCCAGCGCGTGGCGCTCACCCCGGCCGGCCGGCCGAGCGGCCTGCCCGACGCCGACCTGCCGCCGACCGACGCGGCGATCTTCCTCGCCCCGCACCCCGGCCAGGGGCGGCTGCTGCTCGCCTGCATCGACGCGTCGGTCGCCGACGAGGGCGATCCGCTCTCCCGGATCCCGGAGCTCGACCCCTACGACCCGGCCAACGGTTTCGCCGACCCCCCGACGAGCGCCCGCTACTCCCCGGAGTTCCTCCGCCGCTACCGCGCCGCCCAGCACGACCGCGTCGCCCGGATCGACGCCGTGGCCCGCGAGCGGGTCGCCGACGCCGCAGCGGCCCGCGCCCGCGGGAAGGCCACCGGCGACCTCCGAGACCGGCGTGCCGCACTCGCCCCGCGCCTGATCACCGTCTACCGCACCGACGCCGACCCGCGCACCGTGGACCTGTCCCTCGACCCCAACGAACGCCCCTACGGCTCGCTGTTCGGCCGTCGGCCCGACCTCATCAACCACGGCCTCGTCGGGTTCGGCCGCCTCACGACACCGGACGCCTGGCTCTCCACCTGGTCGGGGCTCAGCACCAACGCGGACTTCGTCCGCTGCGCCCCCGGGGTCACGGCACCGACCCTGTTCGTCGAGCTGACTGGCGACCAGGCCGCCTTCCCCTCCGACTCCCACGCGATGCTGACCGCGCTGGGCTCGACCGACCTGACCGCCGCGAGAGTCCGCGGCACTCACTTCGGCGGGCCCGTCGAGGAGGGCGCAACCCCCGGTTCCTTGCTCGCCGGACGGCAGATCCTCACCTGGCTCGACAAGCGGTTCGCCCTCGCGTGCCACCGGGCGAGTTGAGCGACGGCCGTGCCCTGCTTCTGCAGGACGGAACAAGGAGCGTAGGCGCCGGTGGAGCCTGACCCGGTTCTCCGGAGACGGAGCCGGTGCCGCAGGTTCGGATCCTGCCGGGGCACCGACCGCCCTCCCCGCCCGCGAGGCTCCTGGCGGGCTCGGTCAGCTCCGGCCCACCCCACGCAGCTCCGCGAGCTCACCCAGCCGCCCCCGCACCATCTCCACGACCGCCCGCGCCGCAGGCGACGGCTGACGCCCCGCCCGCGTCGCCGCCACCAACTGCCGCTCGATCGGGGGCTCGAACCCGGCCACCGCGATCGTGCCGCGCTCCAGGTCCCCCCGCACGAACGTGTAGGCAGTACCGAGCAGTGCGCACCCGCAGGACCAGGTCGCGGACCATGTTGACGGAGTCGATCGCGTAGCCGTGTCCTGCGTCGCCCGCTCCATCTGCGGGCCGGAGAGCTGGAGGACCTCGCGGAAGCCGGGGGGCAGGACGAGGCGGAGCGTTCGGAGGACGTCGGCGGTGGCGGGGCCGTCGGTGCCCGCGAGCAGGTCGGGGCGGCCGACCAGCAGCATCTCGTCGGTACCGACCCCGACGACGGAGAGCTCGGGCGTCGCCTGGTCCGGCGAGGTGGTGAAGACACCGAGGTCGAGCCGGCCCTCCTCCACCCGTTCCGCGAGGAACATGGGCAGGGCCTCGACGATCGCGAGCCGGGCCTGGGGGTGCTCCTGGGCGAACCGCCGCTCCAGGTGCCCCGCGAGCGCGGGCACCAGCGACGGCGAGAGGCCGAGGGTGACGGTGCCCGCCAGCGACGCCGCCGCCTCGCGGACCGCCGAGCGGATGTTGTCCACCTGCACCAGCAGCGCCCGGGACAGCTCGTCGAGGCGGGTGCCGGCGGGAGTGGGCCGTACGCCGCCGGGCAGCCGCACGAGGAGGTCGACGCCCAGCTCGCGCTCGAGCGCCTGCACCTGCTTGCTCAGGGCCGGCCGCCGGAGCATTCCCGCGCGGAATGGATCATGCGGAAGCGGGGGGACCGGGGAAGGCCAGGGCGTTGCGCACCAGCACGTCCGCCCAGGACGACTCCGCCCGCGCGTACGGCTGCGTCCACGATCCCGGCCGCCTCGTCGAACTGCTCGGGCATGAACGGGCTGTCGGTGCCGACGAGCAGGCGGTCCGGCCCGAACCGGTGCACGAGCAGCCGCAGGTACTCCGGATCGACGACCGGGGGTTCGACGTCGAGCCGGCGGACCAGCGCCCCCCACTCCTCGGCGGGACCGACGAGCCGCAGCCGCGGGTAGACGCACGGGAACGCCCCGCACCCGTGGGTGAGCGCGACGCGCAGGCCCGGGTGCCGCTGCAGTACCCCGCCGAAGACGAGCGCGAAGGCCGCCGCGGCGGCGTCGACCGGCATGGCCAGCCCGATCTCGATCTGCCGCCCGGGCCGGCGCAGCACGTCCCGCCCCCGGCCGACGGGGGTGGACGAGGACGGCGGCATGCGTTCGGGGGTGACCGGTCAGCGGCGTCCGACACCTCCCGCCCGCGACGACGGGCGGCGAATCCGGCTGCGTGCGGCGGTCGGGCGCCCTAGCGTCACTTCTCGTGAGCGACCCGACCACCGACTCCCGCATCCGCCGGGCCATGGCGAACTCGACCAAGGGCGAGGCCTCCCGGATGACGCTCCCGGCGTGGGTGCGTGACCTCGACCTCGACACCGTCGACGACGTGCTGGGCTGGCGCGACCCGAAGGCGCCCGACCGCGGCGTCCTGCTCGTCCCCGGGCCGGACGGGCCCGTGGGGATCGCGCTGCGGGCCGGGGAGCGAGCGGCCCGGGCCACCGCCATGTGCGCCCTGTGCCGCACCACGCACGCCCCCGGGCGGGTCGAGCTGCTGGTGGCGCGCCGCCCCGGGGCGGCGGGACGCAACGGGGACACCGTCGGCACCTACCCGTGCGGCGACCTGCGGTGCGCCGAGCACGTGCGCGTCGAGAAGACGACCGCGGCGCTGCGGTCGACGCCGGGCACCGATGTGGCCGAGAGGCGCGCCGGTCTGCGGGAGCGGGCGCGGCAGTTCGTCGAGGCCGTCCTCGACTGAGGACGATCTGCGAGGCGGCCACGGCTCAGGCCAGCGGGTGCCGCACCTCCCCCAGGCTCAGGCTCCGCCACTGCCGCGGCGCCAATCCGTACTCCGCCCGGAAGCGCCGGGCGAAGTACGTCGGGTTCGGGAAGCCCCACTCGCGGGCGATCGCCGCGACCGCCCGGTGGGCCGACCCGGGATCGGCGAGACTGTCCCGTGCCGCCTCCAGCCGACGGCGGACGACCCACTGCCAGAGGGTCGTCTGCTCGTTCTGCCAGATGCCGTGGAGGTGCCTGACCGAGATCGCGTGCGCCCGCGCGATCGTCGCCGGGCTCAGCGCCGGATCGCGAAGGTGCCGGCGGACGTACCGCTCGATGCACAGCCGCAGGTGGGGTGCGCCCAGCTCGGACCCGACCAGGTCCCCTGGCCGGGACGCGCTGATGAGCATCGCCCGGACCAGCTCGATCGTGGCGTCCCCGAGGCTCCGACGGACGACCCCGATCGGCACCGCTCCATCGTCCCGGGGCAGGTCGAGCACGTGCCGGGCCACCAGGGACCGGAGCGGGCTGCGCTCGATCGCCGCCGCGCAGGCGCGGAGCGCGTCGACGCCCAGGCCCAGCTGCTCGGCCGAGAAGTAGACCTGCAGCAGCTCGGTCCCCGCGCTCGCGCGCGTGCTCATCGCCCGCGTCACGTCGACGACGCTGACGACGTCGCCGGTCGCGTCGCTCCTCGAGACCCCGGCCTGTGACAGGGTCCAGCGCCCCTGCGGCCGCACGGCGAGGGAGATGCCCGCGGGCACACCGTCGATCGTCCGGGTCGTGGCGACCTGGCCGTACTCGAAGCCCGTGAGGTGCACGACGCTGATCGGGCCCAGGCTCTGACGGCTGACCGTGGCGGCCGTCGCCGCCGGGACCTCCAGACCGGTGATCCTGGTCATCGGCGCCAGCGCCGCCATCGTCGCCGCGGCGCGGTCCCGGGCTTCGTGCCTGCTCGCTCGGCCGTCAGCCGGCGGCAGGGCGAGCAGAACAGGCATCGTCGGACCCCTCCGGAGCACCCGACGGCACCGTACCGCGACCTGCACGGGAAGTGGAGGACTGTGCGCGACGGCGACATCCGCCCCCGCACAGCGGTGCCAGTCTCGGCGGACACCAGCACGTCAGCGCCGAGGACCGCACGGAGGACGACGATGCCGCACGTCGAGGTCGACGACCGGGGGACGCAGATCTTCTACAAGGACTGGGGTGGCGGCCGACCCGTCGTCCTCAGCCACGGCTGGCCCCTGAACTCCGACAGCTGGGAGGCCCAGCAGCTGTTCCTCGCATCGAACGGCTACCGCGTGATCGCGCACGACCGCCGCGGGCACGGCCGCTCCACGCAGACGTGGGACGGCAACGACATGGACACCTACGCGGCTGACCTCGCGGCGCTGATCGAGGCGCTGGACCTGCGCGACGTGACGCTGGTCGGGTTCTCCACCGGTGGCGGGGAGGTGACCCGCTACATCGGTCGCCACGGCACCGGACGGGTGGCGCAGCTCGTGCTGGTGTCCGCGGTGCCACCACTCATGGTCCGCCGCGAGGACAACCCGGACGGAGTGCCGGTCGAGGTGTTCGACGGCATCCGGGCCGGGTCACTCGCTGACCGATCGCAGACCTACCGGGACCTCGCCGACGGGCCGTTCTTCGGTCACGAGCGGCCGGGCGCGGCCGTCTCCGCGGGCGTCCGCGAAGCCTTCTGGCTGCAGGGCCTGCAGTCGGGCCACCGCAACGCCCTGGAGTGCATCGCGGCGTTCTCCGAGACCGACTTCCGCGGCGACCTCGCGAGGGTCGACGTCCCGACGCTGGTCATCCACGGCGACGACGACCAGGTCGTCCCCTTCGCCGTAGGGGGGCGGGCGTCGGCCGCGCTCGTCGACGGCGCCCGGCTCCTCGTCTACCCCGGCGCGCCGCACGGCATCACCGACACGCACAAGGAGCAGCTCTCCCACGACCTGCTCGAGTTCCTGAAGACGTTCTGACACCCGAGGAAGGCACCGCCCGTGAACCCCGCAGCCCGTCCCAGCCCCGACACCATCGTCCTCGTCCACGGCTTCTGGGTGACCCCGAGGTCGTGGGAGCAGTGGATCGCCCACTACGAGGCCAAGGGCTACCGCGTCATCGCGCCGGCCTACCCCGGCTTCGAGGTCGAGGTCGAGTCCCTCAACGCCGACCCCTCCCCCGTCGAGGCCGTGACGGTCCCGGCGATCGTCTCCCACCTGGAATCGGTCCTGCGCGAGCTCCCGTCGCCACCGATCATCATCGGGCACTCCGCCGGCGGGGCGTTCACGCAGATCCTGCTCGACCACGGCTTCGGCGCCGCCGGGGTGGCGCTGAACTCGGCCCCGACCGAGGGCGTGCCCGTCGTGCCGCTGTCCCAGGTGAAGGCCACCTTCCCGGTGCTGAAGAACCCGGCCAACCGGCACCGCGCCGTGCGCTACGACTTCGCGCACTGGAACTACGCGTTCACCAACACCTTCCCGGAGGCCGAGGCCCGCGCCCTCTACGAGCGCTACGCCGTGCCGGTGTCGGGACGCATCCTGTTCGAGAGCGCCCTGGCCAACCTGACCCCCGGCCACCAGGGCACCTGGGTGAACTACCGCAACCAGGACCGGGTGCCGCTGCTCTTCGTCGGCGGGAGCTGCGACAACATCATGCCGCCGAAGGTCCAGTGGTCCAACGCCGCGCACTACGAGGCCGAGGGCACCCTCACCGAGGTCGTCGAGTTCGGCAGCAAGCCCCACCTCCTGCCGGCCGCGCCCGGCTGGGAGGAGATCGCCGACTTCGTCCTGGCGTGGGCGGTGCGCCACGCCACGGCTCCGCCGCCGATCGTCCGGTCCCCGGCGCCGCCCACGGCGGCCCTTAGCGTGTGACCGGGCCGCCGCCGGCGCCGCGGGCGCTCTTGACCGCCTCGACGACCCCCTCCACGCTGGAGCGGTGCACACCAGCGTGACCCGCTGCGCCGACGCGCCGGAACCCGGCCCGGGGGTCGACCGGGAGATCGCCCTCGCGCTCTCCGGTCCGGGCGTCGACGCAGTGGCGGGGGCCCGCGCACCGGCCCGGGGCACGTCGCGGGTCGTGCACCTCGTCCTCCTGGCCCCGCGCCGCGACGGCGGGCCCGCCGGTCGGGCGTCCCACGTCCTCCGGATCGACCTCGACGAGCTGGGCGTCCCCGTCGAGGCGGTGCGCGTCGCGGCCGGTCGGCTCCGCACCAGCCCCCTCTACCCGCTCGTGCGCAACCACGTCGTCCACGTGACCGTCGAGGCACCCGCCCTCGCGCACGGCGCCGCCGCCACGGCGCTCGGCGCGACGACGGTGGACCTGGTGCGTGCCCTGATCCTCTCCGTCGTCGGCGATCCGCAGGCGCCCGGCGACGCACGGGGCGGATCGGCCACCGCCCGCATCCAGGCCTACGTCGCCGCCCACCTCCGCGACCCCGATCTCAGCCCGGCGCGCATCGCCGCGGCGAACGCGGTCTCCACGCGGACGCTCTACGCGGTCTACCAGGCCCTCGGCACCAGTCTCGCGCGGTCCATCCTCGACCAGCGCCTCGAGGGCGCCCGAGCCGATCTCGCCAGCCCGGGCCGCCGTCACCACTCCGTCGCGGCCATCGCCCGGTCGTGGGGGTTCCGCAACCCCAGCTCCTTCGCCCAGCAGTTCGGCCGGGCCTTCGGCACCACGCCCCGGCAGTGCCGCCGGCAGGTGCACGCGCGGCGGCCCTGAAGGCGGCCCGCATCCGGTGCCCCCGCCGGCCTCGGCGACAATGCGGGAGAGCCGCATCCCGCGGCCGCCGCTGGTCGGAGAGGACGCGACGCACGACATGCACGAGGCACTCGATTCGCTCTACCAGCGGGTGCTGTCCCGCAACCCCGGTGAGACGGAGTTCCACCAGGCCGTGCGCGAGGTGCTGGAGAGCATCGGCCCCGCGGTGGACAAGCACCCCCAGTACGCCGACGCGAAGATCGTCGAGCGGATCTGCGAGCCGGAGCGGCAGATCATCTTCCGGGTGCCGTGGGAGGACGACCACGGTGGGATCCACATCAACCGCGGGTTCCGCGTCGAGTTCAACAGCGCGCTCGGCCCGTACAAGGGCGGGCTGCGGTTCCACCCGTCGGTGCTGCTGGGCACGGTGAAGTTCCTCGGCTTCGAGCAGGTGTTCAAGAACGCGCTGACCGGGCTGCCGATCGGCGGGGGCAAGGGCGGCTCGGACTTCGACCCGCGCGGGCGCTCGGACCGCGAGGTCATGCGGTTCTGCCAGAGCTTCATGCTCGAGCTCTACCGCCACATCGGCGAGTACACCGACGTCCCGGCCGGCGACATGGGCGTGGGCGCGCGGGAGCTGGGCTACCTGTTCGGCCAGTACAAGCGGATCACCAACCGCTACGAGTCCGCCGTGCTCACCGGCAAGGGCCTGATCTACGGCGGCGCGCAGGTGCGCCGCGAGGCCACCGGCTACGGCAGCGCGTTCTTCGTCGAGGAGATGCTGCGGGTGCGCGGTCAGTCCTTCGAGGGCAGGGACGTCGTGGTCTCCGGCTCGGGCAACGTCGCGATCTACAGCATCGAGAAGGTGCACGAGCTCGGCGGCCGGGTCGTGGCCTGCTCGGACTCCGCCGGGTTCGTCCACGATCCCGGCGGCATCGACCTGCAGCTGCTCAAGGACGTCAAGGAGGTCCGCCGCGAGCGGATCAGCGCCTACGCCGAGAAGTCGGGCGCGACCTACGTCGAGGGCGGCTCGATCTGGGACGTGCCCTGCCACGTGGCGCTCCCCTCGGCCACCCAGAACGAGCTCGACGCCGACGGGGCGGCCGCGCTGGTGCGCAACGGCTGCGTGGCCGTCGGGGAGGGGGCCAACATGCCCACCACCCCGGACGCGGTGCGCGTGCTGCAGGACGCCGGGGTCGCGTTCGGGCCGGGCAAGGCCGCCAACGCCGGCGGGGTGGCGGCCTCGGCCCTGGAGATGCAGCAGAACGCCTCGCGGGACTCCTGGTCCTTCGAGCACTCCGAGGCCCGGCTGCGCGCCATCATGATCGGCATCCACGCCCGGTGCCACGAGACCGCCGAGGAGTACGGGACGCCCGGGAACTACGTCGCCGGGGCGAACATCGCCGGCTACTCCCGGGTCGCCGAGGCGATGCTCGCCCTGGGCCTCATCTAGGCCCCTGCTCAGGCGACGGCCGTCCCCTCCAGCTCCACCACCTGGCCGGGGACGGCCAGCCGCGCCACCCCGAGCATCGTGGTGGGCGGCGCCACCCCGGCCGCCCCCAGGCGCGACGCCAGCACGCCGTAGTGCGGGAGGAGCCCGTCGACGTCGGTCGTGTAGACGTTCAGCCGGACCAGGTCCGCCAGCGACATGCCCGCCGCGCCCAGCACGACCTCCAGGTTGTCCAGGCAGAGCGCCAGCTGCGCCGCCACGTCACCGTCGTGGCGCGGGGTGCCGTCGTCGCCCATGGCGGTCTGACCGGAGCAGTACAGGGTCCGGGTGTGCCCGGACACCACCGACCCCTGGTCGAAGCCCATCCCGAGCGACCAGGTCACCGGGTTGATCGCCGTCCGTTCCACTGCCACGTCCACTCCTCGGTCGATCCACGAACCAGTACGGCCACGAGCCTCCCGGCTGATCACGACACCTCCTGTCGTGTACGTGTACTACGTTCCGACGGGTGCGCGCCGACCGGCTGGTCTCGCTGGTGCTGCTGCTCCGCCAGCGCGGGCAGCTGTCCGCCACCGCACTCGCCCGCGAGCTCGAGGTGTCCACCCGCACCGTGCTGCGTGACATCGACGCGCTGTCCGCGGCCGGCGTCCCGGTCTACGCCCGGCGCGGCCCGCACGGCGGCTTCGCGCTGCTGCCCGGCTTCCGGACCGAGCTCAGCGGGCTCACCCACGACGAGGCCACCGCGCTGCTGGTCGTAGGGACGCGGCGGGGCGCGCAGGCGTTCGGCCTCGGCTCGGCGCTCGCGTCGGCGGTGCTCAAGGTGCTCGACGCGCTGCCCGAGGGGCAGCGGGCCGCCGCGGCCGCCGTGACCGGGCGGCTGCTCGTCGACCCCGACACCGACCTCCTCGCGCGCCGGCTGCGCGAGGAGGAGGTACCCGACGGCGTCGTGGACGAGGTGCGGCGCGCGGTGCTCGCCGGGCGCCGGCTGCGCATCCGCTACGCGGCCGTGGAGGGGGCGCCGGCGTGGCGCACGGTGGACCCGGTCGGGCTGGTCGGCGTCCGCGGCACGACCTACCTGCTGGCCACGCGGTCCGGGGAGGACCGCACCTACCGGCTCACGCGCGTCCTCGACGCCGAGCAGCTCGACGAGCCCGCGCAGCGGGCCGACCACGTCGACCTCGACGCGCTCTGGCGGGAGCGGAGCACGCGCTTCCGCACCGGGGGCGAGCAGGTCGACGTGCTGCTGCTCGTGGAGCCGGCGGCGTGGGACGCCCTGGCGGGCACGGCGCTGGCCGTCCGCGCGCAGGAGCCCTCGCCGGACGGGTGGCTGCGGCTCGCGGTGTCCTTCCAGGACCGCCGGCACGCCGAGTGGGCGCTGTGGCAGCTGGGCCGCAGCGCCGAGGCGCTGGCGCCGCCGTGGTTGCGGACGGCCCTGCACGAGCGCGCGACGGAGATCGCCACCCGGTACGGCACGGCGGACGCCGGCGGGCCGGCCGGGGGCCGCGACCGGCCTAGGATCGGCCCATGATCCGCTCCACCGCCGTCCGCACGGTCGCCGCTCCCCCGGACCAGGTCTGGGAGGTGCTGGCCGACCACGAGGCATGTCCAGGTGGGCGCCCGGCCTGAAGGTCGCGGTGACGCGTCCGGGCACGAGCGAGACCGGCGGCGTCGGCACCGTGCGGAAGATCGGGTTCGGCGTCGCCGGGCCGATCGTCGAGGAGGTCGTGGCGTTCGAGCCGGGCCGGCTCCTGGGCTACCGGGCGCTGGCGGGCGTGCCGCTGCGGAACTACCGGGGCGAGGTCGAGCTCCGGCCCGCGGGTGCGGGCACCGAGATCCGCTACACGGTCGAGGCCGAGCGGCGGCTGCCCTTCGGCGAGGCGCTCCTGGTGAAGGGGCTCGCGGCCGGGCTGCTGTCTGGGCTCGTGCGCGGGGTGCGGAGCACCGGCGAGCGGTAGGCCAGGGGACGGCTCGCGACTACGGGATGAGGCGCAGCGCCCGCGCCCGGACGACGGCCTCGAACCGGGTGTGCGCGTCGAGCTTGCGCATCGCGCCGCGCAGGTAGGCCTTGGCCGTCTCCGGCTTGATCGACAGCCGGGTCGCCGCCTCCTGGTTCGTGCAGCCCAGGGCGATCTGCGCGAGGACGTCGACCTCGCGCGCCGACAGCCGAACGACGGTGCCGGAAGCGGCCGCCGTGCCCTTGCCGACGTGGGCGAGCCGCCGGCTGAGCTCGGAGATCCGCTGGGACAGGGCCGTGTCGGAGATGAGCTGGGCGACGGCGCGGAGCTCGGCGTGCAGCGCGCGGATCTCCTCGAGGCTGGTGACGTCGCGGACGTGCTCCGGCGCGGCGGTGGCGACGACCTCGGCCTCCCGCATGCGGCGGCGGACCTCGTCCTGCACGGTGAGCTCGGTGCTGAGGCGGCGGCCCGCGCTGAGGATGGCGGACTTGCTGCGGTCGCCCAGCGCGTTGCGGTCGCGGGTGGCGACGTAGATCAGCCCGGCCAGCCGGTCCCGCACCATGACCGGGGCGGCGGCGATCGACGCGAGGCCCTCGGACAGGACCCACGTGTCGTACTCGTGGGTGATGGTGTCGGCGGTGCGGTAGTCGTTGACCGCGGCCGGGCGGTTCTCCGCGATGACCCGCCCGCCGAGACCGGACCCGGCACGGACCTCGAGGCTGTGGAGGTTGCTCGTCCGCGTGCCGCGGAACTCGCTGAGCACCGCGGACGTGCCGTTCTCGACGAACGCCCCGAACGCGACGGGCAGACCGGACTCGGCCTGGACGGCGCGGAGTGCGGCGCGGAGCGCTCCGCGCTCGTCGAAGCCTGACGGCGCGACCGGCGTGCTCATCGGAACCGTCCTTGGTTCGGGGAGCGTCACTGCCGGCCCGTCCGGGGGGACGGGCCGGCAGCGGTGGGACGGACGTGGCGCGCCGACCCGGGAGGAGAAAGCCCGGGTCGGCGCGCCACTGCACGGGGGAGCCCCCTGCTAGTCGAACGGCCCGTTGAGCAGGCCCCCGACCGGACCCTCGACGTAGCGCGGATCGATGGGCGGGAACTCCGACTCGACGCCGTTGGCGCCGTCGGGGCGGTTGTCACCGTTCAGGGCGTCCGTGCCCTGGAAGGTGAGCTCACCGAGCACCTCGGAGACCGTGGTGCCGACCTGGGCCGGGTTCTGGGTGCTGGGGTAGCCGGCGTTGCTGTCCTCGTCGGCGGCCGCGACGCCTGCGCCGACCAGCAGCAGGGCACCTGCCGCCGTCGCCAGGGTGATGCGCTTGGCAGTGCTCATGGGCTTCGTCCTCTTCTCTACGGGAAACGTGGAAAGCACGGTGGGCCCCCGGGACCGGGGGCCCACCGGATCACATGTTCTCGGCGCCCGCGTAGATCGCTTCGCGGATGCGGTTGTAGGTGCCGCAGCGGCAGATGTTGCGGATCTCCTCGATGGCCGAGTCGTCGAGCTTGCGGCCCTCGTCGGCGCACTGGCGGACCTTCGCCACCGCGGCCATGATCTGGCCGGGCTGGCAGTAGCCGCACTGCGCGACGTCCTTCTCGATCCACGCCTGCTGCATCGGGTGCAGGTCGGAGTCCACCGTGTCGGCCAGGCCCTCGATCGTGGTGATCTCGTCCTCGGAGGAGATCTCGGAGACCGGCACCGAGCAGGGGTTGAACGCCTTGCCGTTGATGTGGCTGGTGCAAGCCTTGCAGACGTTGATGCCGCAGCCGTACTTGGGGCCGGTGACCCCGAGCAGGTCGCGGATCACCCAGAGCAGGCGGACGTCGTCGTCGGCCTCGACGGTGACGGACTCACCGTTGAGGTTGAAGGTGTGCTGTGCCATGTCTGGCTCCTCAGAAGGTGAAGTCGAGGCCGTTGCGGGGCGACTCGGGGATGGGCGGCGAGGTCGGGTACTGCGTGAACCCCTCCGGGAACGGCTCCTTGTGCAGGACCGGGGTGTACTCCGGCTCAGTACCGGTGGCCCGCCGGAACGCGTTCACGACCGCCGACATGGTGGCCGCGACCGAGGCCTCGCCTGCACCTGCCGGCTCGGGGTACTCCGAGTCCTCAAGGATGATCACGTTGACCTCGGGCGGGGTGTTCCACTGCCGGGTGTAGAAGTAGTTGTCCCAGCTCGCCTCGACGAAGGAGCCGTTCACCAGGTGCAGGCCCGCGGTCATGGCGTTGGCGATGCCGTCGTTGATCCCGCCCAGCATCTGTGCCTCGTAGCCGGTCGGGTTGAGCAGCAGCCCGGGGTCGACGACGAAGGTGACCTTGGTGACGCGCGGCCCGGTGCGGGCGGAGCGGATCTGGCGGTTCACCGTCTCGGGCCGGGCGTCGATCTCCACGACGCAGGCCGTGGCGGCCTTGTACTCCTGGTGGACGCCGATGCCCTGGGCCGTGCCCTCCGGCATCGACCTGCCCCAGCCGGCCTCGTCGGCCGCCCGCTGGATGACGTTGCGCAGGCGGTCGGTCTTGACGAACTCGGTCCGGAACTCGACCGGGTCCTTGCGCAGCCGCTCGGCGATCCGGTCGATCATCAGCTCGCGGGCGGTGCAGGTGTCCGGGCCGTAGACGTTGCGCGTCGAGCCGGTGTTGAAGCCGGCGTTGACCTCCAGCATCAGCCGGGTGTTGACGCCGAAGTTGTAGGGCGTGTGCACCGAGATCTCCCAGAAGGTCTCGGACAATCCCAGGTTCGCAGCCGGGGCCTTGAACAGCTGCGACGTGAGCACGTCGGTCAGGCCCTCGTCGACCTCCATGTTGACGCCGGTGTAGCGGAGCTCGAAGCTCGCCACCGCGTCGTCGGTGACCACGGCGCGCACCCGCGTGACGCACAGCGGCTTCACCCGGCCCTGGCGGCAGTCGTTGGCGCGGTCCCACATGAGCTTGACGGGCTTGCCGATGGCCTTCGCGGCCTCCGACGCCTCCTGGACGTGGTCGTTGAACAGGCGTCGGCCGAACGAGCCACCGCCCGGCACGACGTGGAAGGTGACGTCGTTGACGCCGATGCCGAGCTTCTGCGAGACGATCTTCTGCCCGGCGATCGGGCTCTTCGCGGGGGCCCAGACCTCGGCCTTGCCGTCCTTGAAGGACACGATCGCGCAGTTGGTCTCCAGCGCGGACCCGTTGCGGGAGTAGTGGACCAGCTCCTGCTCGAGGGTCTTCCCGGGCACCGCGGGCGTCACCAGCGGCAGCTCGGCGCGACGCAGCTGGTCGACGATGTCGTCGTCGCTCTTGCCGGCGACGGTGCCCGGCTTCCAGTTCATCTCCAGCGCGTTCGCGCCGTCGATGGCCTGGCCGAAGGTCTCCGCACGGACGGCGATGCCGTTGCCGATGGGCGCGACGTCGGTGACGCCGGGCATGTTGCGGACCTCGTCGATGTTCGAGGGCCCACCGTCGGGGGCGCCGTTCAGGTCGGGCGCCCGGCAGATCACCGTGGGCAGCGCGTCGGGCACCGGGATGTCCATGACGAACTTCTTCGCCCCGGTGACCATCGCGCGCGCGTCGTCCTTGATGCGCGACTTGCCCAGGACCGTGAACTCCTCGCGCGGCTTGAGGAGCACCTCGACGGGTGTGGTGACCGGGACGGCCGCCAGCCGGCTCAGCTCACCGAAGCCGATCGCCTTGCCGGCGGTGTCGGTGACGGTGAGACCGAGGGTCTCGAGCTCCCGCGCCTCCGAGCCCAGCGCCAGCGCGGCCGCGTCGAGCAGCGCGCCCTTGGCGATCGCGGCCGCGACCCGGACGGGCGTGAACAGCGAGTAGGTCGTGCTGGACCCGCCGGTGAGCTGGTTGAAGAGCAGCTCCGGGCGGGCGTCCGCCAGGGTGACGTCGACATCGCTCGGGTCGATGCCCATCTCCTCGGCGATGACCATCGCGAAGAGGGTCTGGATGCCCTGACCGTTGTCCGAGCGCGGCAGCGCGAAGGCCACCCGGCCGTCCTCCTTGACCTCGACCCGCAGGAGGGGGTTGGTCGGGACGCAGAGGTCACGGTAGTTGTCGACAAACTCGTAGAGCTCGGGGGTCTGCGGCGGCGACGGCAGCGCGGCGGCGCTCGCCTCCGCTCCGCCCCAGGCGGCCTGCCGGCCGATGTCCGCCACGACGACGAGCGTCGGGGCGGCGACCAGGTAGCCGAGGAACTTGCGGCGCCCGACCGTCATGAACCCGGAGCCGGAGGTCGTCTGCTGGTCGCGGGGTGTGGTGGTGCCTGCGCTGTGAGCGGGCATCGTCGTCCTCTCGTTACTTGATCCCGGCCGGATGCGAGGGGGAGCGAACCCGGTTCAGGACAGCTTGTGCCAGTAACGAAGCCCGCTCGGCTGCGATACGGGGGCGGGGACGTGCACCTACCCCCGCCGCCGCCCGTCACAGGTGGTGCACGACACGACGACCTGCGGTTCTCAGGGAATCCTTACCAGCACATGCTAGGCCATTCGGGCTAGCGTTCCGCATCTGCGGAAACGCAGATTCCGCCCGGGAACCACCCTTTCGGGGGTGGGTCGGGCCCGTGACCTGCGTCCACCGGGGGCCGGGTCGTGCCCCGCGGATGCCCGGTGCGAGTGCCGATCCCGGGCCTCCGGGGGCCGCTGGGCACGGCCCTGCGGACCCGGCGGGCCCTCAGCGGCCGACCAGGCCGAGGAGCGCGTGCAGGTGCGCCGCCCCGGCGACGGCCGAGCGCGACCGGCGGGCCAGGGCCGCCCGGCGGGCGTCCAGTGCGGCCGCGGCGGCGGACGGGTCGCCGCCGCGGCGCAGCTCGTCCACCACGGGCGCGATCGCGGCGAGCGGGACCCCGCCGCGGCGGAGCTGGTGGACGACGTGGGCGTCGCGGACGTCGTCGGGGCCGTAACGACGGTGCCCGGTCGACGGGTCGCGCGCGGGCCGCAGCAGCCCCGACCGCTCCCAGCGGCGCAGGGTCGCCGGGCGCACGCGCAGGCGGTGCGCGACGGCCGAGATCGGCTCGCTCCCCCGCGCCGGCGCCGGGGCGGGCCCGGCGAGCCGGTGCAGGAGGCCGGCGACGGTGTCGACCACGGTGCGCTCGGCGTCCAGGGCGGCGTGGGCGGCGTCGAGCCGGGCCAGCGCGCCGTCGACGTCCCCGGTGTGCAGGCGGCGCAGGACCTCCCGCGCGGCGGGGTACCCGTGCCCGCCGACGAGCGCGAGGTAGGCCCGCAGCGAGGCGGCGTGGCGCTCGTCGTAGACCCGGTACCCGGCGGCGGTGCGCTCGGCGGCGGGCAGGACCCCGGCGGCCTCGTGGTTGCGCACGGCCTGCGTCGACAGGCCGTGCTCGCGCGCGAGCTGGACCGTCCGCACGGGCCGCCTCCTCCCTGGAGTTGAGGGTTGAGCACCCCCGAGCTGCTGGCCTGTGCCACGAACCGCCAACAGGAGGTTCAAGGTTACGGTTCAGGGGGTGCACCTCGACGACGTCCTGGCCCTGCTCGACCACCGCACCCGGCTGCTCGCCCTCACCGAGCCCCTGCACGGGCAGCAGCACGTGCCTCTCCTGCGCAACGCCCTGCTCGCCGCGCTCGTCGACCGGGCCGGGTTCCGGTCGGTCGCCGTGGAGAGCTGCTGCCTGCGCGGCGCCCGGCTGGATGCGCTGCTCGCCAGCGGCGTCCAGCCCGACGACGACCGGCGCGACGCCGGCTTCAGCCACGGGTGGGGACCGGGCCGCGGCAACCGCGAGCTGGTGGCGTGGATCGCCGCGCACAACCGTGCCGCCGCACCGCCCGGCCGGGTGCGGTTCAGCGGGTTCGACGGTCCGCTGGAGTCGAGCGGCGCCGAATCGCCGCGTGAGGCGCTCGGGCTGCTCCACGGGTTCCTGCGCGCGCGGGGCGCGACCGCGCTGCCCGCCTGGGACCGGATCGCCGACCTCCTCGGTCCGGACGCGCCGTGGAGCGACCCCGCCGTCATCGGGGACCCAGCCCGCGGGAGGGGTGCGACGCCCGCGGCGGCCGAGCTCACCGTCATGGCCGCGGAGCTCGCCTGGCGCCAAGTGACGACCGCCCCCGACGGGCCCGACGACGACGCCTGGTGGGACGCCGGCGCGGCGGCCCGCTCCGCCACCGGCCTGCTGGCCTACCACCGGCTCCTCGTCCTCCCCGACGCGTACCGGGTGCAGCGGCTCGCCGCCCAGCGCGACGCGATGATGGCCGCGAACCTGGCGGCGACCGTCGAGCGGGAGCGCGGGCGCGGGCCGACGCTCGTGTTCGCCCACCACGGCCACCTGCAGCGAGGGCCGAGCGCGATGACGATGGGCGTCGAGCTCGTCTGGAACGGGGCCGGCGCGCTCCTGTCCCCGCGGCTCGGACCGGAGCTCACGGTGCTCGGCACGGTGGTCGGCGCCGCCCAGGGGCGGGGCATCGGCGCCCCTGAGCCCGGGACGGTCGAGGCGGTCCTGCTCGACGCGCACCCCCGCGGCGCGGTCCTGCGCGGCCCCGACGCCCGGCGGCTCGCCGCCGGGGCCGCCGTCCGCTCCCCCGCACCGCCGCCCGTCGGCTACTCCGGGGCCGACGACGCCCTGCTCGCCGGCCTCGACCTCGTGTGGCTGCTGCCCGAGCTCACCGCATGATCGGTAGCGTCGCGGCCATGAGCCTCCCGGCACCGCGGCGGATCACCGTCCCCGGCACGACGCTGCCCGAGATCACGCTGTCGGTCCACGACACCGGCGGCGACGGGCCGGCCGTGGTCCTGCTGCACGGCTGGCCCGACCGCGCCGAGCTGTGGACCCACCAGGTCGACGCCCTCGCCGCCGCCGGGTACCGGGTCGTCGCACCCGACCTGCGCGGCTTCGGGGAGTCCGACCGGCCCGCCGAGGTGGAGCACTACCGGATGCGGGCGCTGCGCGCGGACGTGCTGGGCGTGGCCGACGCGCTCGGCGTCGACCGCTTCGCCCTCGCCGGGCACGACTGGGGAGCGTCGCTGGGGTGGGCGCTGACGCTCTCGTCCGACCGCGTCACGCGCTACGCCGCGTTCTCCGTGGGGCACCCCGCCGCGATGGCCACCGCGGGCTTCGCGCAGAAGGCGATGTCCTGGTACATGCTCTGGTTCCAGTTCCCGGGCGTCGCCGAGGAGGTGGTGCCCGCCGACGACTGGAGGTTCCTGCGCTCCTGGGCGCACGCCGCCTTCCCCGACGGGCACCCGCTCCCGGAGCGCCAGATCGCCGACCTGGCCCGCCCG
The DNA here is from genome assembly GCF_019263585.2 of Pseudonocardia oceani. Lineage (GTDB taxonomy): Bacteria > Actinomycetota > Actinomycetes > Mycobacteriales > Pseudonocardiaceae > Pseudonocardia > Pseudonocardia oceani. Next base: position 3,523,241 of record NZ_JADQDF010000001.1, on the reverse strand, counting down.
GGCGCGCTGACGGCGTCGCTCAACTGGTACCGCGCCAACATCGACCCGGCGACGTTCGTGCGCTTCGAGCCCCCGGCGCTGCCGCCGGTGCGGGTCCCCGTCCTGGGCGTGTGGAGCGACGGGGACCTCGCGCTGACCGAGGGGCAGATGCGGCGCTCCGCCGAGTCCTGCGCCGACTTCCGCTACGAGACCGTGACGGGCTGCGGGCACTGGATCCCGCAGGAGGCACCGGAGCGGGCGACGGAGCTCCTGCTGGACTTCCTGGGACAGGGGTTCAGCCGCGCAGCGCCCCGGTGAAGACCTCCACCAGAGCGGTCGCGGTGCGGGCGCGGAAGTCGACGGTGGCGGCCGGCGGCGGAGACGTCCGGACGCTCGAGGAGCGCGGTGGTCATGAGGTACCTCCGTGATCGGGAACCGGCGCCGTGTTGAACAGGCTCACCTAACTTCCACAAGGGGGCGGACAGCCCTACTGTGCCGGGGTGCGCGTCGACGATCTCCGCTCGCTGCCCCTGTTCGGCGACCTCGACGACGGGCAGATCGCCCAGCTCGTCGCCGCCGGGACGGCCGTGCGGATCGAGCCGGGCGTCGAGCTGTTCCGCGAGGGCGAGCCCGCCGACTCCTGGTGGGCGCTCGTCGACGGGGAGATCGAACTGAGCCGCCGCGTCGGCCGCGAGGACACCGTCGTCGGCCGGATGGACGGCCCGGGCAGGTGGGCCGGCGGGTTCCGCGCCTGGGACGAGCGCGGGGTCTACCTGGCGACCGGCCGCGGCACCGTCGACGGCCGCGTGCTGCGGGTGCCCGCCGCGGCCCTGGGCGAGCTGGCCGAGGCCTGGTTCCCGTTCGGCAGCCACCTCATCAGCGGGCTCTACCACACGGCGCGCTCGATCGAGTCGACCGCGCGGCAGCGCCAGTCGCTCGTCGCGCTGGGCACGCTCGCCGCCGGCATCGCGCACCAGATCAACAACCCCGCGGCCGCCGCCGGGCGCGCGGTCGACGAGCTCGACGAGACGCTGCGCACGCTGGTGTCCACGCTCGGCCTGCTGGCCGGGCAGGACGTGTCGGCCGCGCAGTTCGTCGCGGTCGACGCGCTGCGCGCCGAGCTCGCGTCACGCCCGGTCGTCACCGACGCGCTCGCCCTGTCCGACCTGGAGGGCGACCTGGAGGCGTGGCTCGACGACCACGGCGTCGACCGCGGGTGGCTGCTCGCCCCGGCCCTGGCCGCCGCCGGCGCCGATACCGGCTGGTGCGCGCGCGCGGCCGGCGCCGTCGACGGCCCGGCACTGGGTCCCGCGCTGGGGTGGGTGGCGAGCACCGTCTCGGCCACCGCGCTGCTCGCCGAGCTCAAGGAGTCGACCGGGCGCATCTCCGAACTCGTCGGCACCGTGAAGTCCTACTCTCAGATGGACCGCGCCTCGATGCAGCGCGTCGACGTGGCCGAAGGGATCGACAGCACGCTGGCCATGCTCGGGCACCGCACCGGCGGGGTCACGATCGTCCGGGAGTACGCCCCCGGGGTGCCGCCGATCGACGCTCACGCGGGCGAGCTGAACCAGGTGTGGACCCACCTCGTCGACAACGCGCTGGACGCGATGGACGGCTCCGGCACGCTGCGGGTGGCGGTGGAGCTGGACGGCACCGACGTGGCGGTGACGGTCTCCGACACCGGCCCGGGGATGGTGCCCGAGGTCGCGGAGCGCGCGTTCGACGCGTTCTTCTCGACCAAGGACGTCGGCAGGGGCACGGGGCTGGGCCTCGACATCGCGCGTCGGATCGTGGTCGAGCGCCACCGCGGGACGATCGCGATCGACTCCCGCCCCGGCGCCACCGAGCTCCTGGTGCGCCTCCCAACCGATTGACATTCGATAGATACCTGTTGATACTCGCCGCATGTCGAGGATCAACCGTGCCGTGCTGCCCCTCCGGCTCGTCCTGGTCGCCCTGTTCGCCGTAGTGCTGCTGTTCCAGGTGCTGGTGGTGGTGGGGCTGCAACCGGGCGAGGACGGGCCGGGGCGGTTCACCTACCTGCTCTGGATCGTGATCCCGCTGGCGGTGCTCGGGCTGCTCTGCGTGCAGGTCGTCATCGTGTGCACCTGGGCGCTGCTGACGATGGTCGTCCGCGACCGCATCTTCAGCGAGGACGCGCTGCGGTGGGTGGACGCGATCGTGTGGACCATCGTCGCGGGGCTGGTGGTCCTGGCGGCCGCGTTCGTGCCCGCCTTCATCATCGCCGACGCCGACGACGCACCGGGCGTCGCCGCGATCCCGCTGCTGATGGGGCTCGTCGGGTCGGCCGTGCTGCTGCTGATGATCGTGATGCGGGCGCTGCTGCGCCAGGCCACGACGCTGCGCTCGGACATGGAAGCGGTCATCTGATGGCGATCGTCGTGCGGATCGACGTCGAGCTGGCCCGGCGCAAGATGAGCGTCGGCGAGTTCGCCGAGAAGGTCGGGCTCACCCCGGCCAACGTGGCCGTGCTCAAGAACGGGCGGGCCAAGGCGGTGCGCTTCAGCACGCTGGAGGCCATGTGCCGGGTGCTGGAGTGCCAGCCGGGCGACCTGCTGGAGTGGGTCGACGACGACCGCTCCCCCACCCCGGCCTCCGCCGGTGGCTGACCCTGTGGAGCTCCTGCGCGCCGTGACCGAGGCCGCGCTGGCCTCGCCGTGGCTGCTGGCGGTGATCGTCGGGATGGCCGTCGTCGACGCCCTGCTGCCCGTCGTGCCCAGCGAGGCGCTGATCATCGCCGCCGGCGTGGCCGCCGTGACCGGGGAGCAGGACCTGGTGGCGGTGGTCGCGGCGGCCGCCACGGGGTCGTTCCTCGGCGAGTGCGCGGGCTACCTCATCGGGCGGCGGATCGGCCCGGCCGTGCGGCACCGGTTCCCCGCCGAGCACTACCACCGGGCGGCCTGCCTGCTGGAGCGGCGCGGAGGCCTGGTCCTGCTCACCGCCCGGTTCGTGCCGGCCGGACGCACCGTCGCCACGCTCGCGTCCGGCGCGACCGGGTACCCGGCGACGCGGTTCGTCGGGTTCACCGCGGTCGGATCGGTGCTGTCGGCGGCCTGGCAGGCGATGCTCGGGTTCGTCGGCGGGGCGGCGTTCGCCCACGACACCGTCACCGCGCTGGCCGTCGGGTTCGGGTTCGCCACGGTCGTCGGGGCGGTGCTGGAGGGCGGGCGCAGGATCATCGCTGCACGATGTGCATCGTTGCGCGTCGTGCAGTGGACGTCCGTACGGTGGCGGTATGAGCGACTCCCCCGAGCGACCGACCGAGCCCACAGACGCGGGCGTCACCTCGCTGACGCGGGTCCTGCCCGCTGACCTCACCGAGCGTGCCGCCGGGTGCCCGTTCGCGCCCGCGCCCGGCCTCGCGGAGCGCCGGGGACGCGGCACGGTGCAGGCCTTGGAGCTGCTCAACGGGGCCGCCGCGTACCTCGTCACCGGGTTCGACGAGGCCCGCACCGTCCTGTCCGACCCCCGCTTCAGCTCCGACCGGATCCGCTACCCCGACGCCTCGCAGCTCTCCCCCGACCAGGTCGCCGAGCTGGCCGGGCACGCCGGGCCGCCGCGGCCGCGGGTGGAGAGCCGCGAGGACGGCATGTTCGTGTTCATGGACCCGCCCGAGCACACGCGGCTGCGGCGGCTGCTCACCGGGCAGTTCACCGTTCGCCGGATGAACGCGCTGGAGGAGCGGCTGCGCGAGATCGCGACCGAGCACATCGACGCGATGGTCGCCGCGGGCACGGAGGCCGACCTCGTGCCGGCCTACGCGCTGCCGATCCCGTCGCTGATGATCTGCGAGCTGCTCGGCGTCGACTACGCCGACCGCGACGAGTTCCAGCAGAACACCGCCGTCGCCCTCTCGACGCGCTCCACCGACGCGGAGCGGGCCGCGGCCGGCGGCGCCCTCCACGGCTTCATCGCCCGCCTGGTCGCCGAGAAGCGCCGCGCCCCCGCCGACGACCTGCTCTCCGGTCTCGTCCACGAGGCCGAGCCGCCGCTCACCGACGCCCAGCTGATCGACGTGGCGCTGGTCCTGCTCGGCGCCGGGCACGAGACCACCGCCAACATGCTGGGCCTGGGAGTGCTCGCGCTGCTGCAGGACCCCGCGCAGCTCGCCGCGCTGCGCGCCGACCCCGGCCTGATCGACGGCACGGTCGAGGAGCTGCTGCGCTACCTGAGCATCGTGCAGCTCGGCGTCACGCGGATCGCGCTGGAGGACGTCACCGTCGGCGGGGTCGACGTGCCGGCCGGCGCCACCGTCGTCATCGCGACGCCGGAGGCCAACCGCGACGACCGCCACCTCCCCGACCCCGACCGGCTCGACCTGACCCGGCCCCGCGCGCCGCACCTGGCGTTCGGGCACGGGATCCACCAGTGTCTGGGCCAGCAGCTGGCGCGGATCGAGATGCGCACCGGCTTCGCCGAGCTGTTCGCACGGCTGCCGGACCTGCGGCTGGCCGTCCCCGCCGAGGAGATCCCGTTGCGCAACGACATGCAGATCTTCGGCGTGCACTCGTTGCCGGTGACCTGGGCGTGAGCGCCCCCGCACCGCCGGGCCGCCGCGAGCGCAAGAAGCTCGCGACGCGGGCCGCCGTGAGCGCGGCGGCCCTGCGCCTGGCGGTGCGGCACGGCGTCGAGCACGTCACCGTCGAGCGGATCGCGACCGAGGCCGACGTCGCGCTGCGCACGTTCTTCAACCACTTCCCCAGCAAGGAGGACGCGATCCTCGCCGCGTCGGCCGCCGGCGCCGACGCGCTCGTCGCGGAGTTCCGGTCGCGGCCCCGCGGCGAGTCGGTGTTCGGGGCGCTGCGCGAGGCGGTGCTCGTCGTCATGGACCGCACCGACGCCGCCGGCCGCGACCACCTCGCCGCGCTGCGCCTGATCCGCTCCGCGCCGTCGCTGGTGCCCCACCAGCTCGCCGTGCTGGCGCGGCAGGAGACCGCGCTCGCCGCGGCCATCGCCGAGCGCGTCGGCGGCGGGGTGTCGCCGGTCTACCCGGCGCTGTGCGCGGCCGCCGCGCTCGCGGCGCTGCGGGTCACGCTGGACCGGTGGCTCGGGGGCGACCCGGCCGACGCCACGCCCTCGCTCGACGTGCTGCGGGCCGACGTCGACTCGGCGCTGGCCGAGCTGGCCGCGGGGCTGGACCGACCGGGGGCCTGACCCCTCACACCGCCGCGGTGCCGATCAGCCCCTTGCGCGTGACGAGTGCGGTGAGCTCGGGCTCCGTCAGCGCGTCGGTGCCGATGGGGCGGCGCGGCAGCACCATGTACCGCGACTCGGCGCTCGCGTCCCACACCGTGATCGCCGTGTCGTCGGGCAGCTCCAGGCCGAACTCCCGCAGCACCCCGCGCGGGTCGCGGACCACCCGTGAGCGGTAGGCCTCGCTCTTGTACCAGGTGGGCGACGGGCCGAGCAGCGCGATCGGGTAGCAGGAGCACAGCGTGCAGACCACGACGTGGTGCTCGTGCGGGGTGTTGGCGACGACCTTGAGCCGCTGCTCCTGCAGCCCGCCCGCCATCGACAGGCCGACCTCCCGGATCGCCGCGTTGGCGTCGGTGAGCAGGCGGTCGGTGAAGCCGGGGTCGGTCCAGGCGCGGGCGGCGATGCGTGCCCCGTTGGCGGGCGTGCCCCCGGCCAGGAACTCGTCGATGCGGGTGTCGATCTCGCCCGGGTCGAGCAGGCCGCGCGACTCGAGCAGCGACTCGACGTGCCGGACCTGCGCCGAGATCGTCGAACCGGCGGGTCACCGCTCACGACGGCACCTCCTCGGGGTCGACCTCGTGCAGGTAGTCCTCCCACAGCTCGACGACCACGGAGTGGTCGCCCGCGCCGAACAGCGCGGCCGCGGGGAAGCGGACGTGGTAGACGCCGCGGGGCTCGCCGGCGCGGCCGCGCGCCCGCTCGTCGGCCAGCGGGTGCGTCCCGGCCCGCTCGACGACGGTGCCGACGGCGCCGCGGGCGTAGCGGGGCAGGCGCGTGTGCCCGTCGGGGTCGCCGGTGCGGGTGCGCACGCGCGCGCCGGGCGGGAAGCGGTCAGGCATGCGGGTCCCCGTCACCCGGGAGCGCCAGGTCGGCCGCCGCGACCACGCCCTTCTCGGCCAGCAGGGTGCGGATCGCGGCGAACCACCGCTCGTAGTAGGAGGCGGCCAGGTACTCGCCGACGGGCAGGCGCTCCTGGGCGTCGCGGAACTCGTCGAGGTTGTAGATCCCCCGGCGGATCAGGGCGCCGTTGAGCGCGAAGACGTGCGCCTCCCAGTCGTCGTGGAAGGGCGGTTCGTCGGGCTCCTCGACGATCGCGGCGAAGCCCGTCATCCCGCCGACGTCGTTGATGCGGCTCACCACCCCTTCCTACCGCTCCTCAGTGCTTGCGCACCACCCGTTCCGCCTCGCCGGGCTTCCAGATCGTGACCTCCATGTGCCCGTCGACGAGCTCCACCGCGGATGCGCCGGTGACGTGCGCCTCGTAGAAGTGGCCGAACACCTCGCCGCGGAGGTCGAACCCGCTCCGGTCGAACAGGTCCTGGGCGAAGCGCTGGTGCAGGTCGGTGTCGCGGACGTCGGACACGGAGCCGAACAGCTTGGCGTCGCCGTCGCCGACCTGCGTGTCGACGGTGGCGGTGTGCAGGCAGAAGCGCGGGTCCCGGTGCAGGTCGTGGAACTTCGTCGTGTCGGGCATCCCGATCAGCCACAGCCGGTCCTCGAACACGCTGGGCTCGATGGGACTGATCCGCGGGGAGCCGTCGGCGCGCACCGTCGCGAGCAGGCACAGCTTCCCGGTCGCGGCGTGGCGTCGTCGGAAGATCGTCGAGATGCGGGGGGCGCCCGTGGTGAAGTCCGTCCAGCTCGTCATGGTGAGGACGCTAGGAGCGGTCCCTGACAGCTCCCGTCAGGAATCCGTCACGGGTTCCGGTCGCGGACGAACCGGCGCGCGACGGCGAGGTGCGCGGCGGCCAGCGCGGGCCCGACCACCAGGGCCCCGACGGCGACGCCGGCCGCGCCCGGCAGGAACGCCAGCACGACGGGCACCCCGGCGACGACGAGCGCGGTGGCCGCGAGCTTGTGCCCGACGGGCCAGGCGCGCGAGCACCACAGCAGCACCAGCCCGACGACCGCGCCGACGCCGAGCGTGAGCAGCGACGCCGCGAACAGGTGCACCGGCGCGAGGTCGCGCGTGCGGAACGGGTCGGGCCGCTCGCCGCTGCGCTCGAGCTCGGCGCGCACGAGATCGGCGGGCGGGCCCAGCTCGGCGAGCGCCGCGGCGACGTCCTCGTCGGACGCACCCGGGCCGGCGTGCGCGGCGCAGTGCGTCCAGATCCGCGACCCGACCTCCAGGCGCGAGACCTGCCCGAGCCGGTGCGCGTGCCGGTGGAACTCGGCGAGGTAGGCCGCCAGCGCGGGCGGGACCTCGCCCGCCGTCACCGCGCCACCCGCCCGGACAGCTCCCTGCCCAGCGCCACCGCCGCCGCGTGCAGCACCGGCGTGATCTGCTCGACCGCCGCCCACGTCACGCGCGACTCGGGCCCCGACACCGACACCGCGGTCGGCGACGGCACGCCCGGCACGGCCACGGCGACGCAGCGCACCCCGAGCTCCTGCTCGGCGTCGTCGACGGCGTGGCCCTGGCGGCGGACCCGCTCCAGCTCGCGCAGCAGCGCGTCGGGGTCGGTGATCGTGTGCGGTGTCTGCGCCGCCATCCCGGTGCGGGCCAGCAGCGCGCGCACGTCGGGCTCGGGCAGCCCGGCGATCAGCGCCTTGCCCACGCCCGTGCAGTGCACCGGGACGCGCCTGCCGACCTCGGTGAACATCCGCATCGAGTGCCGCGAGGGCGCCTGCGCCACGTAGACGACCGCGTCGCCGTCGAGCATCGCCATGTTCGCGGTCTCCCCGACGGCGTCGACGAGCGCGGCGAGCTGCGGCTGCGCCCACGACCCCAGCATCCGCGACGCCGCCTCACCCAGCCCGATCAGCCGCGGCCCGAGCCCGTAGCGGCGCGAGGGCAGCTGCCGCACGTACCCCGACGCCACCAGGGTGCGGACGATCCGGTGGATCGTCGGCAGCGGCAGCCCGGAGCGGACGGCGAGCTCGGAGAGCGCGAGGTCGCCGTCGGCGAGGTGCTCGAGCAGCGCGAAGGCCCGGTCGAGCGACTGCACGCCCCCGGACCGGCCGATGCCGTTCGTCGCGCCCATCACCATCCGATCGCCGGGGCCGGTCACCCGGACCGAGGGTATCCCGCGCGCAGCCGCGGCCCCCGCCGTCCGCCGTTCGGGCCGGCACCTCCGATCGGTACGACTAGGGCCGCACCAGGTTGCGCAGCGCGATCCACGCCACGGGGAGGTAGGCGGCGAGCACGGGCGCCGGGCCGCGGACCGTCAGCCAGGTGGCGCAGCCGCCCGGGTCGTCCTCGACGCCGTGCACGAGGTGCAGGCGCAGCGGGCCGAGGCGGACGTCCCACGCCCACGTGCGCGCGGCCTCGTCCACCGCGGTGATCACGAACGCGACCCGCACCCCCAGCGGCCCGTGGACCGTGCCGGTGGCCCCCGGCGCGATCCGCGGGGCGGCGGTATCGACGCGGCGGATCTGCGGGGCCCAGCCCGCCCACCGCCCCGGATCGGCGTAGCGCTCCCACGCCAGTGCGGGCGTCGCCGCACCCCGCGCCCGTGTTCCGGCTTCCACTCCCCGATCGTCGAGGAACACGGGCGTCGGCGCCTCCCGGGGCCTACCGTGGACAGGTGATCCGAACCGAGCAGACCGTCGCCGCTCCCGCCGCCGTGGCGCACGCCGTGCTCACCGACGTGGCGGCGTGGCGGCTGTGGTCCCCGCACATCCGGCGCGTCGACTGCGCGGGCGAGGTCATCCAGGACGCGAGCTGGAGCGGCACGATCACGCCGTGGTTCGGCCCGGGCACCGTCATGGAGGTGACGTGGTGCGAGCCCGGCCGCGGCATCCGCTGGACCTCCCGCGCCGCCGGCCACCGCCTCGACTACGCCGACCTCATCACCCCGCACGGCGACCAGCGCTGCACGGTGACGATGACGGCCGAGGTCTCGGGGCCGGCCGGGAAGCTCGTGCAGGGCGTCGTCGGGCCGCTGTCGGCCTACGGCCAGCGCCGCCGGCTCAACCGGCTCGCCGCGCTGGCCGAGTTCCTGCACCGGCGCGCGATCGTCTACACCGCCTGACCGTCCGTCGCGGGCCTACTGCTGCAGGGCATCGCCCGACCAGGCCGCCCGCACGAGCCGGCGCAGCGCGCCGCCGCCGACCGGCACCGGGTTGTCGGCCGGCACGACCGGCTCGGTCCGGTCGGCGACCTCGTCGAGCTGGTCCTCGCGCAGGCCCAGCTCGCGCAGGCCGTGCGGCACGCCCGCGGCGTCGGCGACGGCGCGCAGGCCGGCCACGGCGTCGTCCGCACGCAGGGCGCGCGCCATCCGCGCGGCGGCGTCCGGCGACCCGGGGGCGTTGAACGCGAGCACGTGCGGCAGCAGCACCGCGTGCGTGGCGGCGTGCGGCATGCCCAGCCCGCCGAGCACGTGCGCGAGCTTGTGGTGCAGCCCCGACCCGGCGGCCGCGAACGCGGTGCCGGCGAGGTAGGCGCCCAGCAGGAGGTCGGCGGGGGCGCCGTCGCGCAGCCCGTCGGCCAGGGCGCGCACCCCCTCCTCCGCGACGGCCGAGCTCACCGGGTTGCGCCGCGGCGCCCAGAACGCCTCGACGCAGTGCGCCATCGCGTTCAGCGCGCTCGCCGTCGCCAGCGCGGGCGGCAGCGTCGCCGTCAGCTCCGGGTCGTAGACGACGGTGCGCGGCAGCACCACCGGATCGGTGCCGGTGGTCTTGACGCCGTTCCCCGAGGTTCCCCAGACCGGCGTGACCTCCGAGCCCGCGTACGTCGTGGGCACGGCGAGGATCGGCAGCCGCGTGGTGAGCGCGACGGCCTTGGCCGCCCCGACCGTCGACCCGCCGCCGATGCAGACGACGGCGTCGGCCCCCGCCGCGGCCGCCCGCGCCGCCTCCGCGGTGGCCACCGGCACGTGCTCGCGCACCGCGGTGAACGTGCCCGCGACGCGCTCGGCGAACGGGGCGGTCAGGGCGCGGACGCGCTCGGCGTCGCGCTCGGAGGCGATCATCAGCACGGCCCCCGCCCCCAGCCGCCCGACCTCCCCGGCCAGCTCCGTGCGCGCGGTACCGGACCCGAACACCACCCGCACCGGCAGGGCGTCGTAGACGAAGGAGTGCATGCTCGGACCCTAGTGTCGGGCCTGAGTGCCACACTCTCGACGAGACCGAGGAGGACCCGTCCATGGCGCACCCGTCGGCACCCCCCCGCCTCCTGACCGTGGCCGAGTACCTGGAGCTCGGCGAGATCGAGCCCGGTTACTCGGAGCTGATCGAGGGGAGGGTCGTCATCACGCCCAGCCCACTGGCCGACCACAACTGGGTGGCGGCCGAGATGAGGGACCAGCTCAAGCCCCAACTCCCACCGGACCTGGTCGTCATCCTCGACATCGACGTGGACCTGCAGCTCGCTGCCCCCGACCGGCCCGGGTTCGTGCGGCGGCCGGACCTGATCGTCGTGCAGCGCGACGCACGTCTGCGCCAGCGGCACGAAGGCGGCCTGATCCGCGCGTCCGAGGTCGTCATCGTCGTGGAGGTCCTCTCTCCGGGGTCCGGCCGGACGGACAACGTGGCGAAGCGCGCCGAGTACGCCGACGCCGGCATCCCGCACTACTGGGTCCTCGATCCGGAGGAACCCGTGTCACTGCTCGCCTGCCACCTCGCGGGCGAGTTCGGGTACGCCGACGGCGGTGCCGTCCAGGGCAGCCACCGCACCGACCGGCCCTTCCCCCTCGTCCTCGACCTCGACGCCCTGCTGTGAACGGGCCCTGCCCGACCACCCCGGCGGGATGACCGGGCAGGACGGCGCGGTGCCCGGGCGGTCAGACCGCCGCGCGCTGCACCACGAACCAGCCGACCACGGCGTACAGCACCCCGATGGCCGCCAGCATGAGCGACTGGAACACCGTCTGCGGCGCGCCGACCGTCAGCAGACCCACCCCGATCAGCACGAAGAAGGCACCGGCCCCGGCGAACACCGCCGCGACGGCGAGGCCGACCCCGCCGAACCGGACCTGGACGACGGCCGCGAGCAGCACCATCGGGAACGTCAGCACGAAGGGCGCGGCGAACACGAGGAACTGGCCGACGGGGTTGCCGGCGTCCGCCCAGCTCGTGCCCAGGAACGCGATGCCGGCGCCCCATCCGCCGGTCGCCCGCTCCACGGCGAGCGCCAGCGACAGCAGCACGCCGTGGAACAGCACCTGCACGAGGAACGACAGGAGCGTCCCCAGGTAGAAGCTGCTGCGGCTCCGGCCCATCGCGACGGTGAACGGGAGCTGGCGGACGATCCCGGTGAACTGGACCGCGGCGACGGCGCCGTACCAGCCGCCGACCACGCCGGACGCGAAACCCCTCCCGAAGCTGCCCTGCGAGGCGACGTCGACCGCGGAGAGGCCCACCCCCAGCGCGACGAACACCACCGTGCCCAGGGCCGTCCCGAGCAGGATGCGGCGGTCGAGGAACTGCAGACGGACGATGTCGAGCACGGAGCTCACCGGGCCTCCCCCGGGTCGGCATCCGGAGCGGACGCGGCGGATGCGGATCGCCTGGACGGTGCGGTCGCGGTGTGGACGATGAGCTGCTGGAGCGTCACGGGCGTGACCTCCAGGTCGGGCGGGACCGCCGCGGGCGCACCGACGACGGTGACGCGCAGCGTCGACCCGAGCCCCTCGCGGTGCAGCTCGCCGCACCCGGCGACGAACCGCTCGACGGACCCGGCCGGCCCGCTGACGGTGACGGCGCGCCCGCGCAGGGCGTCGACGTCGTCGTCGAGGACGACCCGGCCGCGGTCGAGGACCACCACGTGCTCCAGCAGGTCGGCGACCTCGTCGATCAGGTGGCTGGACAGCACGATCGTGCGCGGGTGCTCGGCATAGTCGGCCATCAGCACCTGCGACAGCGTGGCGCGGGCGACGGCGTCGAGGCCGAGGTAGGGCTCTCATCGAGCAGCGTCAGCGACGCGCGGGACCTGGGAGACGCGGTAGCTGTCGGGGTGCTCCTGGTCCTCGCGGACCAGGCACACCGTTCCGTCCACCCCGGTGACCGTGCCCGCGGAGGGGACCTCCTGCCCCGCGAGGATCCGCAGCAGCGTCGTCTTGCCCGCGCCGCTGGCGCCCAGCAGGCCGTGCACCGCGCCCTCGGCGAACACGGCGTCGACGCCGTCGAGCGCCGCGACCGCGCCGTAGTGCCGGGTGAGCCCGACCGTCCTGACCGTCATGCCTCCTCCCACGTGTCGATCATCTTCCTGACCTGGTCGGCGTCCATGCCGAGCTTGCGGGCCTCCGCCAGCAGCGGCGCCAGGTACTCCTGCGCGAACTCCTCGCGGCGGCGCTCCAGCAGCAGCGTGCGCGCGCCGGTGGCGACGAACATGCCGATCCCCCGTCTCTTGTAGAGCACCCCGTCGGCGACGAGCTGGTTGACGCCCTTGGCCGCGGTGGCCGGGTTGATGCGGTGGAAGGCGGCGAGCTCGTTGGTGGACGGCACCTGCGCCTCCTCGGCGAGCGAGCCGTCGACGATCGAGCCCTCGATCTGCTCCGCGATGCGCAGGAACAGCGGCCGCCCGTCGTCCTTCACCCCGACCACCGGCGCGCCGGTTGTCTACTCATGTAGCTAACCATGTAACCGACGAACCGGTATGTCAAGTCCTACCGCCGGCGGTCCACCGCCCAGGCGACGGACGCGGCCGCGGTGAGCAGGGCGAGCGCCAGCGCGGCGTCGGGCAGCGGGGGCGGGCCCGCGGCGGTCAGCGCGGCCACCGCGGTGCCGACGGGCGGAAGCCACGGCTGCACCGCCGTCACGACCACGACGGTGACGACCAGCAGCACCGACCGCCCGATCCGCGTCACCACCGGCCGGGCGCACAGCAGCCCGACGGCCGTGCCGGTCAGCGCGGTCGCGAGGTGCGCCACGACGCCGAGCAGCACGGTCGCGGGCGGGTAGGGGTAGCGGCCGAGCACCACCGGCCACGCCACGGCGAGTGCGACCAGCAGCGCGTCACCGAGCAGCGCCACGAGCGCCGTGGCCGCCGCGACCGGTGCCCACCCGCCGGCGGCCGAGGCCGTGAGCGCCCGTCGCGCCGGGTCGTCGACGTGCGCGACGACCAGCGCGACCCACGCGGCCACGGGGTAGAGCGCCAGCGCCGAGGCCGCCCACGGGACGGGCGGCGGCCCGGGATCGCCGCCGAAGAACACGGCGTGCACCGCGGCGAACAGGAGCAGCGGGGGCAGCCAGCGCTGCGACCGGACGACCTCGGCGAGCACGTACCGGGCGACGGCGGCCGTCGTCGCGACGCCGTTCACCGCATCCCGAAACGGCGCACCGACAGCACCGAGCAGCCCGCCGCGAGGGCCGCGGCCAGCAGGGCGTCACCGCCGTCGACCGGCACCCGGACCGTCAGCACCGGTCCGTCGCGCGACCACCGCGCGGCCGGCGGCAGCCGTGCGAGGACCCGCGCCGGCTCGTCAGGACAGTGCAGCACCACCACCGTGCGGGGCGCCTCCGGTGCCGGCCCGGGGGCCAGCCGTCCCGCGGCCAGGCTCCAGCGCTCCGCGCCGGCGAGCCCGCCGGAACGCCCGGTGTGGTCGGTGACCAGCAGCGGTGCCACCACGCCGCCGAGGACCGCGTCGAGCGTCGAGGCCGCGGCGTCGTCGAGCCCCGACCACGGCTCGTCGAGCACCACCAGCGCGGGCGACCCGGTCAGCGCCTGCGCCAGCCCGACCTTGCGCGCGTTGCCCGTCGACAGCCGCCCCATCGGCGTGTCGGGCCCGCCGGTGAAGCCGAGGCGCTCCAGCAGCGCCGCCGCCTCGTCTCCGTCCCGTCCGGGGCCCCGGATCGCGGCGAGGTGCGCGAGCCAGACCCGGACGGGCGTCCGCTCCGGGACCGGGAGGTCGGCGGGCAGGTACCCGACGCGGCGCGGCCGGTCGCGCACGCGGCCCGACGTGGGGACCGAGCAGCCGGCGGCGATGCGCAGCAGCGTCGACTTGCCCGCCCCGTTGGCACCCAGCACGACCGCCGGGACCCCGGGCACGACCTCGAGGTCGACGCCCGCGAGCACCTCGGGCCCGCGCCCGTAGCGCTTGCGCACCGCCTCCAGGCGCACGGCTCAGCCGGGCAGCCGGAACTGGATCCGCTCGATCGACGCGCTGATCGGCGCGAACATCTCGCGCCGGATGCGGTTGTGCTCCTCGTCGAGGTCGTAGACGCGGTAGGCGTCCTCGTCGTCGAGGTCCACGGTGAGCGCGTAGCTCGCGTTGCCCTCGCGCAGGCCCAGATCGGTGCCGGACACCATCCGGATCGTCACGCCCTCGACGCGCAGGTCCCGCAACGCCTGCAGCGCCGCCTCCACCTGCTCGGCCGGCACGTCCGGGCGCAGCCGGCCCACCACCACGTTGCGGATCACGTCGGCCAGGCTAGCGCCGACCGCTCACGGGGTGCGCGCCACCGGGCTCAGACCTCGTCGCGGCGCTCCACCAGCGTCTGGGCCACCTGCGCGAGCTTCACGTTGAGCGACTGCGACGCCGTGCGGAGGACGTCGAACGCCTCGTCGGCGCTGATGCCACGGCGCTCCATGAGGATGCCCTTGGCCTGGCCGATCACGTCACGGCTCTGCAGTGCCTGGCGCAGCTGCGCGCTCTCCAGCTCCGACGAGGTGGCGGCCATCGTGGCCGCGAGCGCGGTGGAGGCGTGGGCGGCGAGCACGAGGGTCAGGTCGCGGTCGAGCTCGTCGAGACCCGCGACCTTCCGCGAGTAGACGTTCAGCGCGCCCATCCGCGGGCCGTCGCCGTCCGGGAACAGGCCGACGGCCAGCACGCTGTGCACGCCGAGCTCGGCCGCGGCCGGCCCGAAGGGGCCGAAGCGGGTGCTGGAGGCGAGGTCGGAGCAGAACGTGAGGCCCAGGCCTGCCTTGCGGGTCGCGTCGACGCACGGGCCGTCGTCGAGGCGGTACTGGATCTCGTCGAGCCGCGTGGCGAGCGGATCGGTCTCGGCGGGCGTGTGGAGTCCGGCCGACGTGCGCAGCGTGACGCTGACGAGGTCGGCCCCCGGGACCACGGCCTTCGCCGCCTCGACGACGCGCACCAGCACGCCGCGCACCGTCGTCGCGTCCATCAGGGCCGCCGCGAGCGCGAGGAACTCCGCCGCCACCGCACCCGGGACCTCGTCGACGATCGCGGCCAGCACCGCCGCGTCGCCGGACGTCCCCTCGTCAACCGTCACCCGCACACTCCTGATCGTCGTGCTCCAGCGCGGAAGCTTGACCGACCGCAGCGCCCTGGGGCAAGCCGATCACCTGCCGTTCGGCCGAACGGTGGCGCGGTCAGGCCCGGTGACGCGCCCGGTCGGGGGCCTCGCGCGAGCGGGCCCGCCGGACGATCAGCACGATCAGGCCGATGACCAGGAGCCCCAGTACGACGTAGGACACCGGCCCGAGCCACTGCTCCACGACTTCGAAGTTCTCGCCGAGGTACCAGCCGAGGCCGACGAACACGGCGTTCCACACGCCGCTGCCGATGGCCGTGAGCAGCGCGAACCGCCACACCGGCATCCCGACGATGCCCGCGGGGATGGAGACGACGCTGCGCAGCAGCGGCACGCAGCGGGCCAGCAGGACGACCTTGCCGCCGTGGCGGTCGAAGAGCGCGAAGCCGCGCTCGAGGTCCTTCTGGCTGGACAGGATGAACCAGCGGCGGCCCGACAGGGCGTGCAGCCGGTCGTAGCCGAACCAGGCGCCCAGCCCGTAGAGGATCAGCGCCCCGACCAGCGAACCGACCGTCGCCGCACCCCACGCCGCGACCACGTTGAACGCGCCGGCCCGCGCCCGGAACCCGGCCAGCGGCAGGATCACCTCGGACGGGATGGGCGGGATGATGTTCTCGAGGAGGATCAGCAGGCCGACGCCCGTCGCTCCCAGGCGGTCGACGATCGAGAACACCCAGTCGGCCATGCCCTCAGGTTGCCCGATTCGTCCCGTGATCATCCGGTGGGGGTGGGCAGCTCACAGCGGGGCATGATGAGACCATGGCCGTGAACCCGTCCGGGGCAGACATGAAGGCGTTCCTCGCCGACCACCCCGACCAACCGATCGTCATGCTCAACCTGCTGCGCTTCGCCCCCGGCGGGGCCGAGCGGTACGACGCCTACCTCGCGCACTTCCGGCCGTTCGCGGAGAAGGTGGGGGCGTCGGTCGTGTACTTCGGCCACGGCGCCGATCCCGTCGTCGCCGAGCAGGGCCAGGACTGGGACGCGGTGCTGCTCGTGTCCTACCCGAGCCGCCGCGCGTTCTCCGACATGGTCCGCGACCCCGGCTACCAGGAGGGCACGCACCTGCGCACGGAGGCGCTGGTGGAGGCGGTGCTGCAACCCACGGTTCCCCGCGGATGACGACGGAGTTCGAGTACTCCGGCCTCAGCGGCCGCCCGGCCGGGCCGGTGCTGCGCCTGCTCTCCCGCGTGCTGCCCGGCGTGCGCAGCGTCCAGGACCAGGTGGTGCCCTACGCGCAGGCGTGGCAGCGGCACAACCGGGAGGCCCTCGCCGCGCAGGGCCCGCTGTGGGTGGCGCTGGGCGACTCGCTCACCGTCGGCATCGGCGCCGGCGCGTACGACCGCGGCTGGGTCGGGCAGCTCGCCGCGCGCATGCCCGGGTGGCGCGTGGTCAACCTCGCCGTGAGCGGCGGGCGGGTGCGCGACGTGCTCGACCAGCAGCTCCCGGCTCTCGCGGCGCTGGGGCAGGAGCCCGACCTCGTCACGCTGCTGATCGGCAACAACGACCTGGTCAGTCCGCGGTTGCGCCCCGCGCTCCCGGGTGACCTCGCCGAGCTGCTGCGCCGCGTCCCGCCCGGCACCGTGGTGGGCAACCAGCCGGCGGGCTACGCGGCGGCGCTGGAGGTCAGCCGCCTGGTCGACGAGGCCGTGGCCGAGCGCGGGCTGCGGCTGGCCGACCTGCGCAGGCCCCGCACGCAGAACTGGTCGGGCAAGCTCGCCGCCGACCGCTTCCACCCGAACGAGCGCGGCTACGCCGGTCTCGCCGCGGTGTTCGGCGAGGCGATCGGGGTCGACGCGTGAGCCCGCGGACCGTCGGCGTCGAGGAGGAGTTCCTGCTGCTCGACCCGGACAGCGGGCGGCCGCGCGCCGTCGGCGGGGCGGTGCTGGCGGCGTGGGACTCCGCCGAGCCGGACGCCGACGGCGCCGGGCTCACCGGGGAGCTGCACCGCGAGCAGCTGGAGACGGGCACGCGCCCGTGCCGCACCCTCGACGAGCTGGGTGCGCAGCTGCGCACCACCCGCGCCGAGGCCACGGCCGCCGCGGCCCGGCTCGGTGCCGCCGTCGCGCCGCTGGGGACGTCGCCGCTGCCGGTGGAGCCGACCGTCTCGCCGGTGGAGCGCTACGCCCGGATGGTGCAGCGGTTCGGCATCACCGTCGACGACCAGCTGACCTGCGGCTGCCACGTGCACGTGGCGATCGGGTCCGCGGAGGAGGGCGTCGCCGCACTCGACCGCATCCGTCCCTGGCTCGCGCCGCTGCTGGCGCTGAGCGCCAACTCCCCGTTCTGGCAGGGCACCGACTCCGGTCACGACAGCTTCCGCAGCCAGGTGTGGTCGCGCTGGCCCTCGGCGGGGGCGTACGCGCCGTTCGGGTCGGCGCAGGGCTACCGCGAGTTCGTCGACGGCGTGCTCGCCACCGACACCGTGCTCGACGAGGGCATGGTCTACCTCGACGCCCGGCTGTCCCGCGACCACCCGACGCTGGAGGTGCGCGTCGCCGACGTCTGCCGCGACCCCGACGACGCCGTGCTGGTGGCGGCGCTGGTGCGCGGGCTGGTGGAGACCGCGGTGCGCGGGTGGCGCGCGGGCGGCGAGGTGCCGCCGGTGCGCACCGAGGTGCTGCGGCTGGCGGCGTGGCGGGCCGGGCGGTCGGGCGTCACGGGCGACCTGCTGCACCCCGCGACCTGGCGTCCGGCCCCGGCCGCCGACGTCCTCGGGGCGCTGGTGGCGCACGTCGCCGACGCGCTGGACGAGGCGGGCGACCGCACCGCCGTCGACGCCCTGCTCGCCGGCGTCCTGGGCCGCGGCACCGGGGCGCAGCGCCAGCGGGCGGTGCGGGAGCGGACCGGGTCGCTGGCGGCGGTGGCGCAGGACGCAGCCCTCCCGGCGCCCTGACCCCTCCGCCTGTTGCAGGAAAGCCACTTTCCCGCCACCTGGTGGCGGGAAAGTGGCTTTCCTGAACCTCGGGGGCCGGAGGGCAGGCGTCAGGCCGCCGCCGTCTCCTTCGCCCGCTCCCGCAGGCTCGCCGGCACCGCGAACCGCTCGCCGTACTTCTGCGCGAACTCGTCGGCCCGGGCCACGAAGCCGGCCGGGCCACCGGGGTAGCCCTCGATGTACTGCACCACGCCGCCGGTCCAGGCCGGGTAGCCGATGCCGAAGATCGAGCCGATGTTGGCGTCGGGAACCGAGGTGAGCACGCCCTCGTCGAAGCACTTGACGGTCTCGAGCGCCTCGATGACCAGCATGCGCTCGGACAGCTCGTGCAGGTCGACGTCATGGTTGGTGGCGCCGAGCTCCTCGCGCAGTCCCTTCCACAGCCCGGTGCGCTTGCCGTCGGCGTACTCGTAGAAGCCCGCGCCGCCCGACTTGCCGGTGCGGCCGGCCTCGACGAGCCGGTCGATGACGCCCTCCGACGGGTGCGGCGTCCACGTGCCGCCCGCCGCCTCGACGGCCGCCCGCGTCTCCTTGCGGATCTTCTGCGGCAGCGTGAGCGTGAGCTCGTCCATCAGCTGCAGCACCGGGGCCGGGTAGCCGGCCTGCGACGACGCCTGCTCGATCGTCTGCGGGTCGATGCCCTCGGCCAGCATCGCGACGCCCTCGTTGATGAAGGTGCCGATGACGCGGCTGGTGAAGAACCCGCGGCTGTCGTTGACGACGATCGGGGTCTTCTTGATCCCCAGCGTCAGGTCGAACGCCTTGGCCAGCGCCGCGTCGGACGTGCGCTCGCCGCGGATGATCTCCACGAGCGGCATCTTGTCGACGGGCGAGAAGAAGTGCAGGCCGATGAAGTCGCCCTCGCGGTCGAGGCCGGCGGCGAGCTCGGTGATCGGCAGCGTCGAGGTGTTGGAGCACAGCAGGGCGTCGGGCTCGACGACCTTCATCGCCTCGCGGAACACCTCCTGCTTGAGCGCCACCGACTCGAACACGGCCTCGATGACGACGTCGCAGCCGGCGAGGTCGCCGTAGTCGGAGGTCGGGGTGATGCGCTCGAGCAGCGCCTCGCCCTTCTCCAGCGTGGTCTTGCCCCGCTTCACGCCCTTGGCGACGAGACCCTCGGAGTAGGCCTTGCCCTTCTCGGCGGAGGCGAGCTCGACGTCCTTGAGCACGACCTCCCACCCGGCGAGCGCGCAGACGTAGGCGATGCCCGCGCCCATCATCCCGGCGCCCAGCACGGCGACCTTGCGCGGCTGCCACTTCTCGAAGCCGTCGGGCCGCGAGCGGCCGCCGTTGATCGCCTGCAGGTCGTAGAAGAACGCCTTGGTCATGTTCGTGCTGACCTGGCCGGTGACGAGCTCGGTGAAGTAGCGCGCCTCGATGCGGAACGCGGTCTCGATGTCGACCTGCGTGCCCTCGACGGCCGCCGCGAGGATGTTGCGCGGCGCCGGCATCGGCGCGCCCTTGAGCTGCTTGCGCAGGTTGGCCGGGAACGCGGGCAGGAACGCCGCGAGCTTCGGCGACGACGGCGTGCCGCCGGGGATCTTGTACCCGGGCCTGTCCCACGGCTGCGCGGCCTCGGGGTGGGCCGCGATCCAGGCGCGGGCCTTGTCGAGCATCTCCTCGGGCGTGGCCGCGAGCTCGTCGACGATGCCGGTCTCCAGCGCCTGCGCGGGCTTCATCCGCTGGCCCTGGGCGAGCACCTTCATGAAGCCGTCGGCGATGCCGAGCATGCGCGTGATGCGCACGACGCCGCCGCCGCCGGGCAGCAGCCCCAGCGTCACCTCGGGCAGGCCGTAGAGCACGCCCCGCGCGTCGAGGCCGATGCGGTGGTGGCAGGCCAGGCCGATCTCCAGGCCGCCGCCGAGCGCGGTGCCGTTCATGGCGGCGACGACCGGCTTGCCCAGCGTCTCCAGTCGGCGCAGCACGGTCTTGATGGCCATGGACTGCTCGTAGAAGCGGGGGGCGTCGGCCGGGGTGGCCGTCGACAGCGAGTCGAGGTCGCCGCCCGCGAAGAACGTCTTCTTCGCCGAGGTGAGGATGACGCCGGTGATGGCCTCCCGGTCCGCGACGAGCGCGCTGACGCACTCGTCGAAGGCCGCGCCGAAGCGCTCGTTCATCGTGTTGGCGCTGCGGCCCGGGTCGTCCAGGGTGACGACGACGATCCCGTCCTCGCCCTTCTCCCAGCGCACAGCCTTCTGGTCGGTCATCAGATCCGCTCCACGATCGTCGCAATGCCCATGCCGCCGCCGACGCAGAGCGTGGCGAGGCCGTACCGCAGCTCGCGCCGCTCCAGCTCGTCGATCAGCGTGCCCAGGATCATCGCGCCGGTGGCCCCGAGCGGGTGCCCCATCGCGATGGCGCCGCCGTTGACGTTGGTCTTCTCGTGGCTGATCCCCATGTCGCGCATGAAGCGCATGGCGACGGCGGCGAACGCCTCGTTGATCTCGAAGAGGTCGATGTCGTCGACCGTCAGACCGGCCTTGGCCAGCGCCTTGCGCGAGGCGGGCGCGGGGCCGGTGAGCATGATGGTCGGGTCGGCGCCGGACAGCGCGGTGGCGACGATCCGCGCGCGGGGGCGCAGGTTCGCAGCCTTCCCCGCGGCCTCGGTGCCGATCAGGCAGAGCGCGGCGCCGTCGACGATGCCGGAGCTGTTCCCGGCGTGGTGCACGTGGTCGATCCTCTCGACCCAGTGGTACTCCTGCAGCGCGACGGCGTCGAAGCCACCGGCCTCACCCATCATCGCGAAGGAGGGCTTGAGCCCGGCGAGGGAGTCGAGCGTGGCGCCGGCGCGGATGAACTCGTCGTGGTCGAGGACCGTCAGGCCGTTGCGGTCCTTGACCGGCACGACGGACCTGGCGAAGTAGCCGTTGGCCCAGGCTTTGGCCGCGCGCGCCTGCGACTCGACGGCGAAGGTGTCGACGTCCTCGCGGGTCCAGCCCTCGAGCGTGGCGATGAGGTCGGCGCCGATGCCCTGCGGCACGAAACCGGTCTGGTAGCTGGTGTCGGGGTCCATGGCCCAGGCGCCGCCGTCGGAGCCCATCGGCACGCGGGACATCGCCTCGACGCCACCGGCGAGCACGAGCTCCTCCATGCCGGAGCGCACCTTCTGGGTGGCGACGTTGACGGCCTCCAGGCCGGAGGCGCAGAACCGGTTGAGCTGCACGCCCGCGACGGTGTGCGGCAGGCCCGCGGCGATCGCGGCGGTCTTGGCGATGTCACCGCCCTGGTCGCCGATCGGCGAGACCACGCCGAGCACGACGTCGTCGATGGTGTTCGTGTCGAGCTCGGGGAAGCGGGCGCGCATCTCGTCGATCAGCCCGGTGACGAGCGAGACCGGCTTGACCTCGTGCAACGAGCCCGAGGCCTTGCCTCGGCCGCGCGGTGTGCGGATGGCGTCGTAGACGAACGCCTCGGGAATCTCAGCCATGCACCTTTGTTACAGCAGCACTGTCACATAGGTCAAGGTGAGGCGTACGGTGCCACCCATGACGGGGCAGCTCACCATCGACCAGCTCGCGGAACGCACCGGGGTCACCGTCCGCACCATCCGCTTCTGGGCCGGCCGCGGCCTCCTCCCGCCGCCCGTCCTGCGCGGGCGCACCGGCCTCTACGGCCCCGAGCACGTCGCCCGGCTGGAGCTGGTCAGCGAGCTGTCGGCGCTGGGCTTCTCGCTGTCGGCGATCGAGGGCCACCTGGGCCGGCTGCCCGAGTCGGCGGGCGCCACCGAGCTCGCGCTGCAGCGGGCGCTGCTCACCCCGTGGGTGCCCGAGCAGCTCGAGGAGGTCGACCGCGCCGAGCTCGAGCGCCGCGCCGGCCGGGCCCTCGCCGACACCGACCTCGCCCTCCTCGCCGACCTCGGCGTCGTCGACGTCCTCGACGGCGGCCGCGTCCGGCTGCACGGCTCCGGCACCCTCGGCGAGGGCCTCGCCGTGATCGACTCGGGGCTGCCCGTCGACGTCTGGCGCCGCGCCCACGAGCTCATCGAGCAGCACACCACCGCGCTCGCCGAGGACCTCATGAAGGTGTTCCAGGACGAGGTCCTCCAGCCCTACCGCGACCGCGGCCGCCCGGCCGACGAGCGCACCCGCCTCGCCCAGGCCTTCTCCCAGCTCAAGCCGATCACCGTGCGCGGCGTCGTCACGGCGTTCGGGCGGGCGGTGAACCGGACCATCCGCGAGCGGATCGGATAGGTTCGCCCCATGCGGGTCCTACGCGCCGCCGGTCACTTCGCGGTCCCCGAGGGCGAGCCCAACCAGTACCGCGAGCACCTGCGGGCGCGTGACCTGTCGGTCGGCACCTACTGCATCCCCGTCGGGGGCAAGGACGGCCAGCACCCGCACGGCGAGGACGAGGTCTACGTCGTCGTGCGGGGGAAGGCACGGCTGGTCTCCGACACCGTCGACGTGGAGATCGGCCCCGGCAGCGTGGTCTACGTGCCGGCGTCGGAGGAGCACCAGTTCGTCGAGGTGAGCGAGGACCTGTCGATCGTCGTCGTGTTCGGCCCGGCCGAGCGGTCGCGCGGATGACCTTCACCCACCCGCACCGGGTCCGCTACCTCGAGGTCGACGGCCAGGGCGTCGTCTTCAACTCGTGGTACCTCGCCTGGTTCGACGACGCCATGACCGCTTTCCTCGCCGACCGCGGCCTGCCCTACGCCGACATGCTCGCCTCGGGCCACGACGTGCAGCTCGTGCGTTCGGAGATCGACTGGCGCACCGGCGTGGGATTCCAGGACGAGGTCGACATCGCCGTCGCCACCGCCCGCACCGGCACCACCTCCTTCGCGCTCGACTTCGAGGTGCGCCGCGGCGGGGAGGTCACGTGCGCAGGCCGCACGGTGTACGTCGTGGTGGCCACCGACGGCTCCGGGAAGCGCCCGATCCCACCGCTGATCGCCGACGCCCTCGGCGAGCCGGCCCCGCTGCTCGCCCCCTGACCGGTCGCGTCCGCTCTGTGGGACGCGTCTCATTCCGGGACACGCAACCGGTGCACCCTGTGTGCACACTGCGGTCTGTCCGCGCCGCTGCCGACTACGGAGGTCCCGATGTTCGCCGTCCCCGACGGTCCGCTGACCCGCGAGGTCTGGATGCGCTACGCACTGGTGCGGATCCAGGAGCTCGTCGACAAGCCCCGTGCGGAGATGACCGACACGGAGCTGAGCATCTACACCTTCGCCACCGCGGCCCTGTCCGGCGGCGAGCCGATCATCCCGCTCGGGGCGCCGGGGCTGCGCGCGGTCGACTCCGACCGCGCCCGGCTGTGCCGCGTGTGCGGTGCCGAGTGGCCCCTGCGGGGCGCGGCCCAGCACGTGGCCGGCTGCCCGATCCGCACCGCCACCGCCTGAGCGGGGGCGCCCGCCCGGGCGTCCACCACCGCCCGGGCCCGCGGGTCAGCGGGCGGGCAGCACCCGCCCGCGCACCTCGCCCAGCTCCACGCGCCCGCCGCCGACCGCGGGCGCCGTCGCGGCGATGACGACCTCGTCGCCGTCCTCGAGGTAGGTCCGGCTGCCGCCACCGCCGACCGCCACCGGCTCCGTGCCGCCCCAGCTCAGCTCCAGCAGGCAGCCGCGCTGGTCGCGCCGGGCGCCGGAGATCGTGCCGGAGCCGAGCAGGTCGCCCGCGCGCAGCGGCGTGCCGTTCGTCGTCAGGTGCGTGACGAGCTGGGCGACGGTCCAGTGCAGGTCCACCGCGGGCGGCCGGGACACGGTCGTGCCGTTGACGACCAGCTCGCAGGCGACGTCGAGCCCGCGGTCGGTGGAGCCCCGCAGGTACGACGCCGGCGCGGGGTCGCGCGGGGGCGGGTCGGTCCACGCGGCGGCGAGCTCGTCGAGCGGCGTGACCCACCCCGAGATCGACGTGGCGAACGACTTGCCCAGCAGCGGCCCGAGCGGGCGCGATTCGAAGGCCTGCACGTCGCGCGCCGACCAGTCGTTGAGCAGCACCACCCCGAAGACGTGGTCGAGCGCGGCCTCCATCGCCACCGGACCGTCGGAGGCGCCGAGGACGAACCCCAGCTCGACCTCGACGTCGAGCTGCCGGGTCGGCGCGAGCTCGCCCGCGGCGACCTGCCCGCGCGGGCGCTCCACCGGCGTCCCCGTGACGCGCACCGTGCCCGCGCGGCCGTGGTAGCCGACCGGCAGGTGCTTCCAGTTCGGCGGCAGCGCGGCGCCGCTGGGCCGGGCGATCGTGGCGGCGTTGAGGGCGTGCCGCTCGCAGGCGAAGAAGTCGACGTAGTCGGCGACGGTGAACGGCAGCCGCAGCTCCAGCCCGGCCGGTGGCAGCACGTACGGCGCGTGCTCCTCCCGCAGCCGCGACGCGAGCCAGCCGTGCACCTCCCGCCAGGCCGGACGGCCCGCGGCGAGCAGCGGGTCGAGCGTCGTGGCGGCGAGCAGCTCCGGGTGCGGGCCGCCCTCGACGTCGGCCAGCGACCCGACGTCGACGACGCCGTCGGACGACCGCGCCACCACCCGTCCGGGCCCCGGACGGCCCGCTCCACCCACGACCCCCAGCGCCAGGCTCCGCATGCCCGGCACCGTAGCGGCTGATCAGCCCAGCTCGTAGGTGAAGGCGTAGCTGTGCTCCCCCTCGGGCGAGCGGTCGATCGTCAGCCGCCCGGTGAGGCCGCGCAGCTCGCCGGTGGCCGAGTCGGGCACGACGTCGACGGTCATGTCGCCGCCGCTCGCGCTCCCGACGTACGCCGCCGACGGGTCGGCGATCGCCTGCAGCAGCTGCGCGGCCCCGGCCTGGCGCGAGCGGCACTCCCGCCCCACCTGGTCGGGTGGGAGTGCCGTTCGCGCGGGTCACTTCCGGGTGACCGACTCCAGGTACCGCTGCGTCCAGCCGTCGGAGCCGCGGCGGATCCACAGGTCGATCGTGGCCGCGGCCTCCGCGCCGGCGCCGTCCATGCGGGCGAGGGCATCGCGGCGGAGCTGGGCCTTGGTGAACGCGAACGTGTCGGCGGGGATCCGCGTCGCCATCGACAGCGCGCGCTCGACCGCGGCGGGCAGCAGGTCGTCGGCGGGCAGCACCTCGTCGACCAGGCCCGTGGTCCGCGCGTCGCCGGGCAGGTGCGTGGCCGCGCCGGTGATCAGCGCGCGGGCCATCTGGTCGCCGACCGCGTAGCGGACGACCTCCACCGCCACCCGCGGCAGCGGGACGCCCACCACGAGCTCGGGCAGCCCGATCCGGGCGCTCCCGTCGGCCATCAGCACGACGTCGGCGGCCGCGGCGAGCACCGCGCCCCCGGCGATCGCGTGCCCGTTGACCGCCGCCACCACCGGCTTGCCCAGCTCGAACACGCTGCGGAACAGCCCGTCGAGCGCGGGCACGAACCGCCGCGCGTAGGGCTCGCCGTCGGTGACGAGCCGCCGCAGGTCCGCACCGGCGGAGAAGGCCCGGCCCGCACCCGTGAGGACGACGGCCCGCGCCGGGTCCGTCGCCAGTTCCCGGAACCGGTCGGCGACCGCGTCGCAGAGCTCGGGGTCCAGGGCGTTGACCGGGCCGTGGGCCAGGCGGAGCACCGCGACATCGCCGTCGCGCTCGAGTTCGATCACGAACCGGGACGGTACCGGCCGGGGACACGTGGCAGGCTCCGCATGAGCCGTCCGTCACCGATCGCTGGAGGGAACACCATGCCACAGAGCGTCCGCGGGGTCGTCGCCCACAAGAAGGGCGAGCCCGTCTCGGTCGAGACGATCATCGTCCCCGACCCCGGACCCGGTGAGGCCGTGGTCCAGGTCCAGGCGTGCGGGGTGTGCCACACCGACCTGCACTACCGCGAGGGCGGCATCAACGACGAGTTCCCGTTCCTGCTCGGCCACGAGGCCGCCGGGATCGTCGAGGCAGTCGGCGAGGGCGTCACCGACGTCGCCCCCGGCGACTTCGTCATCCTCAACTGGCGCGCCGTCGACGGCACCTGCCGGGCGTGTCGCCGCGGTGAGCCCTGGTACTGCTTCTCCACCCACAACGCCGCCCAGAAGATGACGCTGGAGTCGGGCCAGGAGCTCTCCCCCGCCCTCGGGATCGGCGCCTTCGTCGAGAAGACCCTCGTCCACGCCGGCCAGTGCACCAAGGTCGACCCGGCGGTCAGGCCCGAGGTCGCGGGCCTGCTCGGCTGCGGGGTCATGGCCGGCATCGGCGCGGCCATCAACACCGGCGGCGTCGGGCGCGGCGACTCCATCGCCGTCATCGGCTGCGGCGGCGTCGGCGACGCCGCCATCGCGGGTGCGTTCCTGGCCGGCGCGACCACGATCATCGCGGTCGACATGGACGACCGGAAGCTGGAGTGGGCCAAGGGGTTCGGCGCCACGCACACGATCAACGCCAAGGAGCGCGACGTCGTCGAGGCCGTCCAGGAGCTCACCGACGGCAACGGCGCCAACGTCGTCATCGACGCCGTGGGCCGTCCCGAGACCTTCAAGCAGGCCTTCTACGCCCGCGACCTCGCCGGCACCGCCGTCCTGGTCGGCGTCCCCACCCCGGACATGATGATCGACCTCCCCCTGATCGACGTCTTCGGCCGCGGCGGCTCCACCAAGTCCTCCTGGTACGGCGACTGCCTGCCCAGCCGCGACTTCCCCATGCTCGTCGACCTGCACCTGCAGGGCCGCCTGCCCCTGGAGAAGTTCGTGACCGAGACCATCGCGCTCGACGGCGTCGAGGCCGCCTTCGAGAAGATGCACAAGGGCGAGGTCCTCCGCTCGGTGGTGCTGTTCTGATGGCCGGCGGGATCGACCACCTCGTCACCTCCGGCACGTTCTCCCTCGACGGCGGCACCTGGGACGTCGACAACAACGTCTGGATCGTCGGCGACGAGAACGAGGTCGTCGTCATCGACGCCGCCCACGACGCCGACGCCATCGCCGCCGCGGTGAACGGCCGCACGGTGAAGGCCGTCGTGTGCACCCACGCCCACGACGACCACGTCAACCAGGCCCCGGTCCTGGCCGACCGCTTCTCCGCGCCGATCCTGCTCAACCCGAACGAGTCGGTGCTGTGGGACATGACCTGGCCCGACCGCAGGCCCGACGGGGAGCTCCACGACGGGCAGGTCCTCACCGTCGGCGGCATCGAGCTGCGCGTGCTGCAGACCCCCGGCCACTCCCCCGGCTCCTCCTGCCTCTACTCGGCGGAGCTGGGCACGGTGTTCTCCGGCGACACCCTGTTCCAGGGCGGCCCCGGCGCCACCGGCCGGTCGTACTCCAGCTTCGACACGATCATCGAGTCGATCCGCACCACCCTGCTGACGCTGCCCGGGGCCACCACCGTCCGCACCGGCCACGGCGATTCCACCAGCATCGGCGACGAGCTCCCGCACCTGGAGGAGTGGATCGCGAAGGGCAGCTGACCGGTAGCACATCAGTGCTATTCTCGGCCGCATGAAGGAAGCGGCCGAGACCATCGGCGTCCGCGAGCTGCGCCAGAACGCGTCGCGGTACCTGGCGAAGGTGAAGCAGGGCCAGCGGATCGCCGTCACCGACCGCGGGGAACTGGTGGCGTACCTGGAGCCGGTCGACGAGCCGCGCACGACGTACCAGCAGATGGTCGCGGCGGGCAAGGTGCGGCTTGCGACCGGGAGCATCCACGACCTGTTGCGCGAGATCGGGCCTCCGCCGCCCGCCGAACCGGACGAGAGCTCGCCGTTCGAGGAGCTCATGCGGATGCGCGACGAGGAACGGTATTGATCTACATCGACACGTCCGCGCTGCTGCGCCTGGTCTTCCCGGACGACACCACGGCGGCGGTCGAGCGCCTCGTGGACGATCCGGACGTCGACCTGGTCTCCAGCACACTGATCCGTGTCGAGGCCCGTCGGGGCACTCTGCGGCGAGCACCTCGCAGGCTGCCCCGGGTCGATCTCCTGCTCGACCGCGTCGAGGTCGTCGGCATCGACGACGCCGTGATCGAGTCCGCCGGGCGGTTGCCCGGTCCACTGCTCCGCTCGCTCGACGCCCTCCACCTCGCCACGGCCCTGCTGATCCGCGAGGACGTCGACGCCCTGCTCACCTACGACGAGCGGCTCGCCGACGCCGCCCGCGCGCACGGGCTGGCGGTCGCCGCACCGGCCTGATCAGCCGACGAGGGGGTGGATGGCCCAGAAGGCCAGCGCCGCCGACAGCCCGGCCATCGGGATCGTCAGCACCCAGGCCACCGCGATGTTGCCGGCCACGCCCCACCGCACGGCCGACAGGCGCTTGGTCGCGCCCACCCCCAGGATCGACGACGTGATCGTCTGCGTGGTCGAGATCGGGGCCGCGAACACGAACGCGGTCGTGTAGAGCACCGCCGACGCCGTGGCCTCGGCCGCGAAGCCGCGCGGCGGGTCGAGGTCGATGATCCGCCGGCCCAGCGTGCGCATGATCCGCCAGCCGCCCGCGTACGTGCCGGCCGAGAGCGCGCCCGCCGAGAGGACCACGACCCACCACGGGATGTCGAAGCCCTCGTGGTAGCCGCCGACGACCAGCGCCAGCACGATCACGCCCATCGTCTTCTGCGCGTCCTGCAGCCCGTGGCCCAGCGCCATCGCGGCGGCCGAGACGGTCTGGGCGTAGCGGAACCCGCGCGTCAGCTTGCGGGGACGCCCGTTGCGGAAGATCCACAGCAGCGCGAGCATCACGAGCCCGGCCAGCACGAACCCGACCAGCGGCGAGAGCACCATCGGGATGACGACCTTCTGCACGACGCCGTTCCACTGCACCGTGCCCGCGGCGGCCAGCGCGGCGCCGACGAGGCCGCCGATGAGCGCGTGCGACGACGACGAGGGCAGCCCGAACCACCACGTCACCAGGTTCCAGATGATCGCGCCGATCAGCGCCGCCAGCACGACGACGAGCCCCGAGATGCCCTGCGGCGCCTCGATGATGCCGCTGCCGACCGTGGAGGCGACCTCGGTGCCGAGGAACGCCCCGACCATGTTCATGACGGCCGCCATGATCAGCGCGGTGCGCGGGGCCAGCGCCCGCGTGGAGACCGAGGTGGCGATGGCGTTCGCCGCGTCGTGGAAGCCGTTCGTGTAGTCGAAGCCGAGCGCGACGACGATCACCACGATGACCGCGGCGAGCTCCACTCAGGCCTCCTTGACGGCGATGCTCTCGACGGTGTTGGCCACCGTCTCGAAGGCGTCGGCCGCCTCCTCGAGCGTCTCCACGATCTCCTTGACCTTGAGGACGGTCAGGACGTCGGCGGGCGGGTCGCCGTCCGGCGGGGCGAGCAGGTCGCCGAGCAGCCGCCGGTAGACCGCGTCGGCCTCGTCCTCCAGGGAGTTGACGTGGATCCAGTACTCCTGGAGCTCGGCCATCTTCTCCAGCCGAGGCATCGCCTCCGACGTGGCGGCGGCGGCACGGCGCAGCACCTCGACCTGCTCGGAGATGCCGCCCGGCAGCACGCCCAGCCGGTAGAGCACGATCCGGTCGGCCGCCTCCTCCATGTAGTCGAGGACGTCGTCGAGGGAGGACGCGAGCCGGTAGATGTCCTCGCGGTCGAACGGCGTCACGAAGGTCGAGTTGAGCTTGACCATGATCTCGTGGGTGACGGAGTCGCCCGCGTTCTCGGTCTCCTTGACCCGCTGCGCGATCTCCGCCCGGCCGGACGGCTCGGCGGCCACCAGCTTCGCGAGGTCGTCCGCCGCGGAGGCGATGTTCTCCGCCGCGCGTGTGAAGAGCGGGTAGAAGCCGCGTTCATGGGGCGTCAGTCGGAAGGCCACCGGAACTTTGTACTCCGTTCATCTCGACCGACGGGACGCCGCACCCACCACGAGCAGCGCGATCGCCGAGAGGCCGAAGGCCGCGCGGAAGCCGAACGGGTCGGCCACCGCCCCCAGGCCGACCGCCCCGACCCCCGTCCCGGCGTCGTAGGCGATGTTCCACACGGCGCTCGCCGACCCGTAGCCCGCGGGCCCGCTCGCCGCGAACAGCGTCGTGAGCGAGTCGTTCTGCACCAGCCCGAACCCGACCCCGACCGCCGCCGCGCCGACGACGACGAGCGGCGCCGCGCCGCCCAGCGCCAGCACCTCCACCGCCATCCCGGCCGCGGCGAGCAGCACGCCCGGCAGCAGCAGCCCTCCGCCCAGGCCGTGCCGGTCGACGAGCCGCCCGGCGGCGGTGCGCCCGAGCAGCGCACCCGCCGCGGTGGTGAACAGCGCAGCGGCCACCACGCCGGCGGCCCCGGGGACAGCCAGCGGCAGGAACGTCACCAGCCCGCCCTGGGCCACCGAGCAGGACAGCATCGCCACGAGCGGGGCGACGGCGTGCCGGGTCCGCGGCGGCGCGGGCTCCCCGGCGACGGGGACGGCCGCGGGCGTCGGGCGCGGCACCCGCAGCGCCGGCAGGGCGAGCAGCCCGAGCAGCGGCGCCGCCCCGGCCGCGACGAACACGCCCGTGAACCCGGCGACGTCGACGACCGCGACCCCGGCCGGCAGCAGCACGAGCTGGGGCACGCCGACGGCGATGCCGTAGCGCGCGGCGGCCCGCCCGTGCTCCGACGGCGCCGCGAGCTCGGCCACCAGAGCACTGCCGACGACCGTGAGCAGCCCGAACCCGACGCCCCGCGCCGCCGACACCGCGACCACCGGGCCCAGCTCCGCCGACAGCGCGAGCAGCGGCGTGGGCCCCCCGAGCAGCACCAGCCCGGTGCCCAGCACGGTCCGGTACCCCAGCCGCGCCACCAGCCACGGCACGGCGAGCTGCGTGCCGATCGTGGTGAGCATCAGCGCGCCCGTGGTGCTGCCGGCGGCGAGCTCGCCGGCCCCCGAGACCCACAGCGGCACCACCGGGAGCAACAGCGCGTACCCGCCGAACCCGAGCACCGTGGCCAGGAGCATGAGCCGGAACGGCCACGACCGCATGCCCGCCACGGGCGTCAGGGGCGCCACACGCGCCGCTCGGTGACCACGGCGGTGACGAGGTCGGCCGGGGTCACGTCGAACGCCGGGTTCCACGCCGGGGCGTGCGTGGTGACCTCCTCGGGGGCGCGCTCCTCGATCTCGATGCGCGCGCCGTCGGGGGTGCCCGGGTCGACCGTGCTCTCCGGCGCGGCGACGAGGAACGGGATCCCGGCGCGGGCCGCGGCCAGCGCGAGCGGATAGGTGCCGATCTTGTTGGCGACGTCGCCGTTGGCGGCCACGCGATCGGCTCCCACGACCACCGCGTCGACGAGCCCCCGCGCTATCAGCGACGGCCCCGCCCCGTCGACGACGACGTGGTGCTCGATGCCCTCGGCGGCCAGTTCGAGCGCGGTGATCCGCGCCCCCTGCAGCAGCGGCCGCGTCTCGTCGGCGATGACGTGCTCCACGCGCCCGCGCTCGTGCAGCGACCGCACGACCCCCAGCGCGGTGCCCCACTCGACGCACGCGAGCGCGCCGGCGTTGCAGTGGGTGTGCAGGCGCAGCGGCCGGTCGCCGCAGAGCGCGGTGAGCAGGTCGGCCCCGCGGTCGCCGATGGCGTGGCAGGCGGCGATGTCCTCGTCGCGCAGGGCCAGTGCGGCGGCGAGCGCGGCCTCCGGCCCGCCGGACAGCGCCGCCCGGGCCCGCCCGACGCCCACGGCGAGGTTGACGGCCGTGGGGCGGGCGGCGGCGAGGCGGTCGCAGGCGGCGTCCAGGGCGGCGCCGCGCAGCGTCCGCGCGGCCAGCGCCACGCCGAGCGCCCCGGCGACGCCGAGCGCGGGCGCCCCGCGCACGACCAGCCGTCGGATCGCGTCGACCAGGGCGTCGACGTCGCCGATCGTGGTCGTCCGGACATCCGGGAGGGCGGTCTGGTCGACCAGCACGACGCCTCCCGCGCCCGTCGATCCGTCCCAGTCGATCGTCCGCGGCAGCACGCTCGGGAGCCTATGTCGCAAGTTGCGACGACTCATCCTGTTGGTTTCGGGTACTACTGTCGCTTAGCCTCCCTGCAACCGGCAGTTAGAGGAGTCTAATGATCGGCGATCGAGTTCCCGAGTGCTGCGCACTGCCGCACACCAGCGCGGTGGAGGACACGCTGCGCACCGTCTTCGTGCGCAGCGGCCGCGGCGAGCCCGTGAGCACGTCCGCGCTGGCCGACGAGCTGCGCGTGAGCGCCCCCACCGTCTCGATCATGCTCAAGCGGCTCACCGCGGCCGGGCTGCTGCGCCGCACCGACGGCCACCTCGCCGCGCTCACCGAGCACGGCGCCGCCCACGCCCGCGACGTCGTTCGCCGCCACCGGTTGCTGGAGGCGTTCCTCGCGCAGGAGCTGGGCGTGCCGTGGGACGAGGTGCACGCCGAGGCCGACGCCCTGGAGCACGCCGTGTCCGACCGGCTCGTCGACCGCATCGACGCCCACCTCGGCCACCCGGGGCGCGACCCGCACGGCGACCCGATCCCCCGCGCCGGCGACCGGCAGGAGGAGGAGTGGGGCCTGCGCCTCGACGCCGCCCCCGCCGGCTCCGCGTTCGACGTCGAGCGGGTCTACGACCGCGACAGCGCCGCCCTGCGTTACCTGTCGGGGCTGGGCATCCACCCGGGCGTCCGGCTCGACGTCACCGCGCGCCAGCCGTTCGGCGGTCCGCTGTGGGTGCGGGTCGGTGCCGCCGACCACGCGCTGGGCGAGCCGCTGACCCACCTCGTCCACGGGCGGGTGGTCGCGTGAAGCGCCCGTTCCCCCGGTCGGTGGTGGGGCTGCTGGTGGTGGCGCTGCTCGCCCTCACCGGCTGCACCTCCACGGCCGCGTCCGGCGACGAGCCGATCGGCGACCGCCCCGTCCGCGTCACCACCACGACCAACTTCATCACCGACACGGTCGAGCGGATCGGGGGCGACGCCGTCGAGGTCACGGGCCTGATGGGCCCCGGTGTCGACCCGCACCTCTACCGCGCGAGCGCCGGCGACGTCCGGACGCTGCGCGAGGCCGACGTCATCTTCTACGGCGGCCTGCAGCTGGAGGGCCGGATGGCCGAGCTGCTCGGCGAGCTCGCCGCGCGCCAGCCCACGCGCGCCGTCACCGACGGCATCCCGCGCACCGAGCTGCTGGCCCCCGCCCCGGGCGCCAACGAGGAGTACGACCCGCACGTCTGGTTCGACGTGAGCCTGTGGGAGCACGTCAGCCGGACGATCGCCGACACCCTCGCCGAGCGAGACCCGGCCCGCGCCGGCACCTACCGCGCCAACCTCGACGCCTACCTCGCCGAGCTCACCGAGCTCGACGCCTACGTGGCGGAGCGGATGGCCGCGATCCCGCCCGAGCGGCGCCTGCTGGTCACCTCGCACGACGCGTTCGAGTACTTCGGGCGCCGCTACGGCCTGGAGGTGGCCGGCATCCAGGGCATCTCCACCGCGGCCGAGGCCACCACCGCCGACGTCGAGCGGGTCGCCGAGCTGATCGCGGCCCGCGGGGTGCCCGCGGTGTTCGTCGAGTCCTCGGTGCCCCGCCAGACGATCGACGCCCTGATCGCCGCCGCCGCGCAGCGCGGCGCGGTCGTCACCGTCGGGGGCGAGCTGTTCACCGACGCCGCGGGTTCGCCCGGCACCCCCGAGGGCACCTACACCGGGATGCTCCGCGCCAACGCCGACCTGATCGCCGACGGATTGGGAAGCTGAGATGTTCATGACCGCACGCGCCACCACTCCCGCTCCGCCGGTCACCGGTCACGCGCTGGAGATCCGCTCGCTGACGGTGTCCTACCGCTCGGCCCCGGTGCTGTGGGAGGTCGACGCACACTTCCCGGCCGGGCGGCTCTGCGCGATCGTCGGCCCCAACGGCGCCGGCAAGTCGACGCTGCTCAAGGCCGCGCTCGGGCTCGTCCCCACCGACGCGGGCCGCGTGCTCATCGACGGGGTGGAGGGCGCGGCCGCACTCGACCGCGTCGCCTACGTGCCGCAGCGCGAGTCGGTCGACTGGGACTTCCCGATCACCGTCGGCGAGGTCGTCGCGATGGGCCGCTACCGGGCCACCGGCTGGTTCCGCCGCGTCGGGCGGGCCGACCGCGCCATCGCCGCGCAGTGCCTGGAGCGCGTCGGGATGGCCGCCTACGGGAAGCGCCAGATCGGGCAGCTCTCCGGCGGGCAGCGCCAGCGCGTCTTCCTGGCCCGCGCGCTGGCCCAGCAGGCCCCCGTCCTGGTCATGGACGAGCCGTTCGCCGGCATCGACGCCCGCACGCAGGCCGATCTGCTCGCCCTGCTCGGCGGCATCCGCGACGAGGGCGGCTCGGTGGTCGTCGTGCACCACGACATGGCGCAGGTGCGGGCCGCGTTCGACTGGACGCTGCTGCTCAACGTCCGCACGCTCGGCTGCGGCCCCACCGCCGAGGTGCTCACGGCCGACGCGGTGCGCAACGCGTACGGCGTGCCCGACGAGGCCGTGGCCTGGGCGGGCTGACGTGCTCGCGTCGGTCCTCCCCGGCCTGCCGTACACCGACGCCGTCGTCGTCGTCGGCGCGCTCGTCCTGGGCGTCACCAGCGGCGTGCTGGGCACGTTCGCGGTGCTGCGGCAGCGCAGCCTCGTCGGCGACGCCGTGGCGCACTCGACGCTGCCCGGCGTCTGCGTGGCGTTCCTCGTCGCCGGGGTGAAGGACGTGCCCGGGCTGCTCATCGGCGCCGCGGTGGCCGGGCTGGTCGCCGCGCTGCTCATGGTCGGCATCGAGCGCACCGGGCGGATCAAGCCCGACACCGCGATCGGCGTGGTCCTGTCGGGCTTCTTCTCCCTCGGCGTCGTGCTGCTCACCCACATCGCGAGCACCGCCGACGCCGACCAGGCCGGGCTGGAGAACTACCTGTTCGGCCAGGCCGCGGGCCTGCTGGAGACCGACGTGCTCGTGATGGCGGTGCTCGGCGGCGTCGCGCTGGCGGTGGTCGCGGTCCTGCGGCGTGCACTCACGACCACGCTGTTCGACCCCTCCTACGCCGGGTCGATCGGGCTGCCGGTGCGCGCGCTGGAGGTCCTGATGACGGGGCTGCTCGTCGTCGCCGTCGTCATCGGGGTGCGGGTCGTCGGCGCGATCCTCATGGTGGCGATGCTCGTGGTGCCCACCGTCGTCGCGCGCCAGCTCGCCGACCGCTTCACGCTCGTGCTGCCGCTGGCCGGTGCCGTCGGGGCCGTCGTCGGGATCACCGGGTCGCTGGTCGCCACGCGCGCCGCCCTGCCGACGGGGCCGGTGATCGTGCTCGTCGGGTTCGCGCTCGCCGTGCTCGCGGTGCTGCTGACCCCCGGGCGCGGGGTGCTGTGGCGGGCCTCGCGACTCGGCGCGCGGCGCCGCCGCGTGCGCCGCGAGCAGGTGCTCGCCCACCCCGACGCGCCGGTCCGCGGGCTCACCGACCGCGTCGCCCGGGCCGACCTGCGCCGCCGCGGCCTGCTCGACGACGCCGGCCTCACCCCCGCGGGCTCCGCTGCCGCGGCCGAGCTGGCCGACCGCCGCGCCCTCTGGTCGGCCTGGCTCGAGCACGGTGCCCTCGTCGACCTGCCCGACGCCCGCGAGCCCGACCCCACCGACCTGCGCGGCAGCCTCGGCGACGACGCCGTCGCGCAGCTGCGCCGCCTCAGCGCCGCCGGGAGGCCGTGATGACCGCCGACGACCTCGTCATCGTGGTGGTGGCCGGCCTGGTCGGCACCGCCTGCGGGCTGCTCGGCCCGTTCCTCGTGCTGCGCCGCATCGCCCTGCTCTCCGACGCCGTCAGCCACGCCGTGCTGCCCGGGATCGTCGCGGTGTGGCTGGTGTGGCAGACGCGCGCGCCGCTGCCGGTCGTCGTCGGGGCGGCGGCGTTCGCGGTGCTCTGCGTGCTCGGGATCGACGCGCTGCGCGCCAGCGGGCTGGTGGCGTCGGACGCCGCGATCGCGCTGGTGTTCCCCGCCCTGTTCTCGCTCGGCGTCCTGGGCGTCACGCGCTTCGCCGACGGCATCCACCTCGACCTCGACTCCACGATCTACGGTGAGATCGCGTTCGTCCCGTTCGACTCCGTCGACCTCGGGGGCGGCGTCGGCGTGGCCCGGGCCGCGGTGGTGCTGGGCGTGGTCGTCCTGCTCAACCTGGCGCTGATCACGCTGCTGTGGAAGGAGCTGAAGGCCACGACGTTCGACCCGGCCTTCGGCGCCACCGTGCGCCTGCGCCCACAGCTGCTCTCCCGGCTGCTGCTGGTGGCCGTCGCCGTCACCGCAGTGTCGGCGTTCGAGGCGGTCGGCGCGATCCTCGTCGTGACGATGCTGATCGTCCCGGCGGCCACGGCCTACCTGCTCACCGACCGGCTCGTCGTCATGGTGGCGTTGGCCGTCGGCGTCGGCTGGGTGGGGGCGATCGGCGGGCACACGCTCGCCGTGGCCTACGACAGCTCGATCGCCGGGGCGATGGGCCTGGTCTGCGCGGCCTGCTTCGTCGTCGCGCTGCTGGGCTCGCCGAAGCACGGCCTGCTCACCCGCCGCCTCCGCCGCACGGCCCCCGCCTGAGCCCTGGTTACCGTCGACCGGTGACCCGGCCCGACTCCGCCTTCCCCGCCGACCCCTACCCGGGCGCCGTGCCCGACTGCTCGTTCGTGCACGTCGACGGCACCGTGCACGAACTGCTGCCCGGGCCGTGGCGGGTCGGCGACGTCCCGATCGACGAGTGGCTCGCCGCCCGTGACGCCCCGCCGGCCGCCGCGCGCGTCCCGCTGCTGTCCTACGGCTCCAACCGCTGTCCGAGCAAGATCACCTGGCTGCGCGACGCGCTCGGGCTGGGCGCCGACCCGGTCGTCGTGCTGCGCGCCCGCACCACCGGCGTCGCCGCGGTGTGGGCCGCCGGGCACCGCGCCCGCGACGGGCAGCGGCCCGCCACCCTCGCCGCCGCGCCGGGCGTCGAGGAGGAGCACGCGGTCTGGCTCGCCACGCCCGCGCAGATCGCGGTGCTCGACCGCTGCGAGGGCCGCGACGAGCGCTTCCGCCTGGCCCGGCTGCGCACCGGCACGGTCCGCACCGAGGACGGTGCTCTCGTCACCGAGCCGTGGGTCTACGTCGGGCACTCCCCCGCCCGGGCCCCGCTGATCGTCGGGGGCCGGCCGGTGCGGTGCGCCGACGTGGCGCAGGCGCATGCGCGCGTCCTCCGGGGTGAGCCCGGCGACGACGGGCTCGACGCACCCACCGCCGTCGGCGCCCCGCACCCCGACGCGTGGCCGACCGCGCTGTTCGCCTACGGCCTGCTCCAGCCCGGCCAGGTGTCCTGGCACCACGTCGAGCCCCACGCCGCGGGGCCGCACCGGCCCGCGCGCGTGGCGGGCTCGCTGCTCGACACCGGGCACGGGTACCCGGCCTGGCTGCCCGGAGCGGCGGGCGCGGTGCCGGGCACCCTGATCGAGCTGGGCGACCCGGTCACCGCGTTCCCCGCCATGGACGCCTACGAGGGCCCCGACTACGTCCGCGTCCGCGCGGTCACCACCGACGGCACGACGTGCTGGGCCTACGCCTGGCGCTCGCCGTCCGAGGGCTTCACCGCGCTGCCGACGGGCTGGCCGCCTTCGACGTCGTGAAGCCCGCTCCGGGCAGCGGCATCCCCGCGCTCTCGCGCAGCGCGAGCACCGCGCCGAGCGAGATCACCGCGGCGACGGCCACGTACACGCCGGGGAAGGCGTTGTTGCCCGTCGAGGTGACGAGGAACGTGAGGATGGCCGGCGCCGTCCCGCCGAAGATCGACGTGGAGATGTTGTAGCCGATGGAGAACCCGCCGTAGCGGACGTCGGTGTCGAACAGCGCCGGCAGCGTCGCCGACATCGTGCCCAGCAGCAGCACCAGCAGCAGCCCCAGTACCAGCAGGCCGCCGACCGTGCCCAGCACGGTGCCCGTGTCGAGCATGAGGAACGCCGGGTAGGACAGCACGATGAACCCGATGCACGACGCCAGGATCAGCGGCTTGCGGCCGATCCGGTCCGACAGCGCGCCGACCGGGATGATCACGATCATGATCACCAGCATCATGCCCAGGATGTAGAGCAGGGCCGTGGTGGCCTCCAGTCCGGTGGTCGTCTGGAGGTAGTCGGGCATGTAGAACAGGATCGTGTAGACGGCGACGTTGTAGAACAGCACGAGGCCGATGCAGATGATCATCGGGCGCCAGTGCTTGGTGAGCACGTCGCGCAGCGGCGACTCCGAGAGCTGCGCCTTCTCCTCCAGCTCCCGGAACGCCGGGGTGTCCTCCAGCTTGCTGCGGAGGTAGAGGCCGACGAGCCCGAGCGGCCCGGCGATGAGGAACGGCACGCGCCAGCCCCACGAGGTCATGGCCTCGTCGGTGAGCCCGAACTCCAGCGCCGTCACCAGGCCGGCGGCGAGCACGAAGCCGCCGGTGGTGCCCAGCTCCAGGAACGAGCAGTAGAAGCCGCGGCGCTTGTCGGGCGCGTACTCGGCGATGAACGCCGCCGCGCCACCGTACTCGCCGCCCGTGGCGAAGCCCTGCACCATG
Source organism: Pseudonocardia oceani (assembly GCF_019263585.2). Lineage (GTDB taxonomy): Bacteria > Actinomycetota > Actinomycetes > Mycobacteriales > Pseudonocardiaceae > Pseudonocardia > Pseudonocardia oceani. The sequence goes on along the minus strand of NZ_JADQDF010000001.1, from coordinate 3,484,580 downwards.
CGCAGCAGGATCAGCAGCAGCGGGGCGAGGAACCCGACCGCGGCGTACGTGGGCAGCAGGCCGATGCAGAAGCTCGCGCCCGACATCACCACGATGGTCAGCGACAGGACCGCCTTGCGACCGATCCGGTCCCCGAGCGGCCCGAGGATGATCCCGCCGAACGGGCGCACCAGGTACGCCACGGCGAAGATCGCGAACGCGTAGCCGGGGCCCGCGTTCCCGGCGTCACCCCCCGGGATCAGGTTGAGCGTGATGTACAGGACGACGTAGCTGTAGATGCCGTAGTCGAACCACTCGACGAGGTTGCCCATCGCGGCGGCACCGACGGCCTTGCGCACGGTGCGTTCGTCCACCTTCGCAGGTGGAGACGCGTCCGATGTGGTCATGTGTAGTCCTCCCCCGCTCGGCGGACCACGCTAAGAGCGGTGGGTGCGGTGTGCAACCGCTGGCGGGAGCCCCCGGGCGCGCTACCCCTGACGCACCGAGACCGACGGCGCCATCCGGCCGCCCTCGATGCCGTAGAGGCGCGCGGCGTTGCCACCGAGGATCGCGCGGCGGGCGTCGGCGTCGAGGTCGCGGTAGCGCCCGCGCAGCTCGTCGGGGAAGCGGTAGGACGCGAACTGCGCCACCAGCCGGCCCGGGCGCACGAGCGGGTAGCCGCTGCCGAACAGCAGCCGCTCCGGCCCGTAGGCGATGAGCAGCTCGCCCAGCGCGCGGCCGAAGTCGGCGCGGGCGTCGGTGGCCGAGATCCACGGGAGGATGTCGGTGAGCACGACGTGCACGTTGGGGAGCCGGGCCAGCCGGCACAGCTGGTCGGCGGGCAGGCAGCCCGCGCCCAGCACGAACGACGTCCGGGGCAACGCGGTGGCCAGCTCCCGGAACTGGGCGACGTCGAACCCGGCGGACGCGACGCGCTGCACCGGGCGGGTCCGCACCGGCAGCGCCGACCCGGAGCGCACCGGCTCCGCCCAGCTGGGCAGCCGCGGGGGCGTGCCGCCCGGCCTGCGCTGCCCCGCCGCGGCGCGCCAGCGGCGCCAGGGGGCCGGACCGGCCGAGGGGGTGACCCCGAGGTGGACGACGCCCGCCCCGGACGCCGCGCAGCGCGCCAGCGCCCGGCGCAGCCAGGTCTCCCGCAGCTCCATGCGCCCGCCCGGGCGCCGCGACTCGCAGAACGTCAGGCCGCGCATGTCCCAGCGCCGGACCTTGGCCGCGATCCCCCGGGCACCGGGCTGGCCGGCGTCGGGGTCGAGCTCACCGCTCAGGACGAACTTCCCCGGCATCCGCGCGGCGAGCTCCGCGTGCCAGGCCACGGGCGAGAACCCGAGGACGAACAGCTCCCCCAGCACCACCGGCTGCAGGACGGCGCGATCGACGCACCCACCGCCGAACACGTCCCGGGAGAGGCCGTCCTCGGTGACGCGCTCGACCTCCGGCAGCGGCACCGCGGAGCCGTCCAGCTCGCGGTGCCGCCGCAGGAGGTCGGCGGCGAAGAGCTCACCCGCAGGCCCCGCCTGGTTGTGCGGACTCGCGTCCCAGGCGTGGACCTGCGCGTCGACCACGAGGTAGGTCTCGCCGTCGACGACGTACATCTACCCCACCTGCGGGCCGAGCCCGAGCGACTGCGGCGTGCTCGAGTCCGGCGACGGCTGCGGGATGCCGTCGTCGAGGGGGCCGTACTCGGTCATCAGCGCCTTGTTCCACGGCGTCTGCTCCTCGGCCACCAGCGAGTTCGTGGTCAGGATCAGGCCGGCGACGGAGGCGCCGTTCTGCAGGGCGGAGCGCACGACCCGCAGCGGGTCGATGATGCCCATCTCGATCATGTTGCCGAAGCGGCCCTCGAGGGCGTCGAAGCCCTCGTCGACCCCCAGCGCCGACACCTGCTTGACGGTGTCGTGCCCGTCGTAGCCGGCGTTGGTGGAGATGAGGTGCACCGGCTCGGTGAGCGCGGCGCGGACGATCTCGACGCCGATCCGGTAGTCGCCGGTGACGTCGAGCTTGTCGAGCGCGGGCTCGGAGTGCAGCAGCGCCGACCCGCCGCCCGCGACGATGCCCTCGGCCATGGCGGCGCGGGTGGCCTGCAGCGAGTCGTCGACGCGGTGCCGGATCTCCTTGAGCTCCGCGTTCGTCGGCGCGCCGACGGAGATGATCGCGGCCTTGCCCGACAGCCGGGCGATGCGGTCGTTGAGCCAGTCCTCGTCGGTGCCGATGCTGGCGCGGTTCATCTCGGCGCGCAGCTGCGAGAGCCGCCGGTCGACGGACTCCTTCGCGCCCTGGCCGCCGATGATCGCGGTGTGCTCGTTGGTGGCGCGGACCTGCGAGGCGCGGCCGAGGTGCTCGGCGGTCATCTGCTCGAGCGAGAACGACGACGCCTTGGAGTGCACCTTGCCGCCGCACAGCGCCGCGATGTCCTCCAGCATGTGCACGCGCTTCTCACCGAAGCCGGGCGCCTGGATCGCGGTGACCTTGAGGTGGCCGTTGACATGGTTGTGCACCAGCATCTGGAGCGCGCTGCCCTCGACCTTCTCGGCGATGATCACGAGGGGGCGGGGGTCGCGCATGATCTTCTCGAGCACCGGCATCAGCGACCGGACGTCGGTGATCTTCTCGGCGCTCATGAGGATGTAGGCGTCGTCGAGGATCGCCATCATCGAACCGGGGTCGGTCACGAGGTAGGGCGAGACGTAGCCGTTGTCGAACTCGAAGTCCTCGACGAAGTTGACCGAGAGGCCGAGCACGGGGCCGTCGTCGACGGAGATGACGCCGTCGTCGCCGACGGTGTGCAGCGTCTGCGCGACGATGCGGCCGATCGACTCGTCGTCGTTGGCCGAGATCGCGGCGACGCGGGAGAGGTGCTCCAGGCTGTCGACCTGATGGGCAACGGTGGAGAGGTGCTCGACGATCGCGCCGACCGCGATGTCGATGCCACGCTTGACCAGCACCGGGTTGCCGCCGGCCTGGATCGCCTTCATGCCCTCGCGGACGATCGCCTGCGCCATCACGGTGGCCGTGGTGGTGCCGTCACCGACGATGTCGTTCGTCTTGATGGCGGCTTCCTTGAGGATCTGCGCGCCCATGTTCTCGAACGGGTCCTTGAGGTAGATCTCCCGTGCGATCGTCACACCATCGTTCGTGACCTCCGGCGTACCGGTGATCTTCTCGAGGACGACGTTGCGGCCCTTCGGGCCCAGGGTGGACTTGACGGCCTCGGCGAGCTGGTCCACGCCCGCCTTGAGCAGATCGCGGGCTTCCTGTCCGAACTTGAGTTCCTTGGCCACGGGGCCCTCCTGAAGACGATTCTCGACAATGTGCGCGGGGTACTGCGAGCGAGAGGTAGAGAACAGCGGCCCGGGCCGCCGTCCGCACCGGCGTGCGCGAACGGCGACCCGGGAGTGGCGATCGAGGGGTTACTTCACCTCGGGCGGGAGCATGTCGCCGATGAACTCGGCGGCCTCCTCCAGATTCCCGAACATCACGGTCCGGTCATCCATGTGGATCATCTTGCCGTAGTGCGTGGACATGTTCTCCTCGAACTCGGAGGCGTCGTAGAAGCCCTCCTCCTCGCCGAGCGCCTCGGAGATCTCGTCGTAGACGAAGTCCATCCGGCCGACGCAGTCGACGCGGATCATCGACGGCAGGTGGGTGATGGTGACGTTCTCCTGCCTGTCCATCACCTCGGCCACGACGACGCCGACCTGGTTGTTCATCAGCGTCACGCCGGCCATGTTCGACGCGGTGTTGTTGGCCTTGAACGGGCTCTCGGAGGTCTTGAAACTGGTCACTGCGACAGCTCCTTCGGGGGCTCGAGTCCGAGTTCGGTCACGATGCCGGCGAACCGGCTCTTGGCCCGGTCGAGGGCGTCCTCGAACCGCGGGGGCTTGAAGTCCGGCTGGCTCCAGAGCGGCTGCATGGCGCGAGCGGCCTCGAGGCACAGCGGGACCCACTTGGCGAGCCAGCCCTGCATGAGCTCCTTGTTGTGGGCCGCGAACTCCTTGTCGGAGGTGAGCGGGCCGAAGCAGGCCTGGGTCCAGCGGAGGTCGCGCTGCGAGTAGTCGTACTCGCCGGCGCCGATGACGGTCGGGGTCACGAAGTCACCGTTGCCGGCCGCGGCCTGCTGCACCAGGTTGCTGCGGAACAGCTCGCCCAGCAGGGGCTCGAAGACGACGTTGGTGGCGAAGGCCATCTCACCCCAGTCGTTGTCGACGGCGGTGAGCGCCTCGACGACCTTGCGGACGCCCTGCCACTCGGGGTCGTTGTTCCACGCGTCGAGGTGCGCGGCGCCGTCGAAGCCCTCGATCTCCTCGGAGAGCGTGAGGTTGTAGAGCGCCAGGTCCTGGGCGAACCGGATCTTGTGCATGCTGTTCACGACCATGGCCGTGTTGTGCATGTTCGTCGGGCAGGAGCGGTTGATCGCGGCGAAGACGTAGAGGCCGAGGATGTGCTCGATGTGCATCCACGCGCCGACGTTGCGCTCGACGAAGGTCTTCCAGTTCGGGGTCCAGTTGTCGAACGCCTTGGCCTGGCGGGCGTTCTCGACGTTCTGCGTGGTCTGGCGGACGACGTTCGCGTTGTAGCGGTAGAACGTCATCTCCCATTCCTCGTTGGGATCCCGGAACTCGTGCCAGCCGTGGGCCGGCCACTCCTCCACGTGCTTGCCGCCGCTGCCGGCGCCGCGCTCGGGCTCGGGCTTGTCGACGCCCCACGCCTTGAGCTTCGTCCAGGTCAGCGGGTATCCGCTCGAGCCGTCCGCGAAGCCGTAGATCCAGCCCTGCGACAGGTAGTGCCGCGGGTCGGGCTGGACGTCGACGGTGACGTCCTCGTAGTGGGTCTGCTTCCGCTTCGCCGGCTTGTAGTAGTTGTACCGACGTGCGCTCGCACCGGAGTCCGGGAACTCCTGCGCGCCTGCCTCCGCATCCGTGAACTGTGGCTTCGGGACACTGCGTTCGGGACGTTGAGCAGTGGTCATGGGCCGTCCTCGCCTTCCGGTTCACCGGTGGTGGTGAACTTGTCGTAGAAGATGTTCTGTTCGAGCACACCGAGTGCCGTGAGCTTCGCCAGCGCCGCATCCACCATCGGCGGTGGCCCGCACACGTACGCATCCCGACCCGTCAGGTCGGGTTCGCACCGTTCGACGACGTCGGTGATGAGACCGACCTCGCCGTTCCACTCGTCGTCACCGGCCGGCTCGGACAATGCCGGGACGTACCGGAAACCGGGGATCTTCTCCTCCAGCTCCCGGAGTTCTTGTTCGAAACACAGGTCCCGCGACTGCCGGCCTCCGTAGTAGAAGATCGGCTTGCGGTCGGTCCCGCGTTCCGCCATCGAGCGCAGCAACCCCAGTACCGGCGCCATCCCGGCTCCACCGCCCACGAAGATGATCGGCGCGGTCCGGCTCTCCCGAAGCGTGAAGGTCCCGAAGGGGCCCTCCACGTCGAGCCGGTCACCGATCTGCACCTTCTTGTCGAGGAACTCGGAGAACAATCCGTCGGGGTAGACCTTGATGACGAACTCGAACAGGCCGTCGCGGCCCGGCACGTTCGCCATCGAGAACGAGCGGCTCTCCTCCGTGCCCGGTACCATGATGTCCAGGTACTGGCCGGGGAAGAACTTGATCTCTTCCGGCTCGATCAGCTTGAGGACGAGGTGCCGCATGTCGTGCGTGACCGACTCGTTCGAGACGACCTCGGCAACGCCCTTCTTGAGCGGCAGCCCCGACCGGATGATCTCCTCGTCGTACTGGAGGAGCTCGATCACCAGATCCGAGTAGGCGTGCGCCCGGCAGAGGAGGGTCTGGCCCTCCTCGCGCTCGGAGTCGGGTAGAGCGAATGTGGAGTACTTGTCGAGTTCGATGTCGTCCATGTCGCCCTCGAGGACGAACGACTTGCACGCCGCGCACTGGCCTTCCTTGCAGCCGTGCATCAGCTGGACGCCGTTCTCGGCCGCGGCGCGGAGGATGTTCTGGTCCTCGTCGACCTCGATCTCGATGCCCACCGGCTCGAACCTGACTATGTGCTTGTTACCCATCCTGCTTCGTGCGCCCTTCGCCGGTGGACCTGTATGACTTCCTGAGGCTGGCCTGAGCAGGGGGAGGGCCGACGATGGAGTCGCCGACCCTCCCCCCTCACCTGACCCGCGCTCAGGCGCTCGCGGGTGCCGGTCGTCCGGCGGGGCCCTGCTTGTTGTAATCAGCGAGGAACGCGGCCTTGCCGGCGGCGTCGAGCTCGTTGATGATCACGTTGGGGCTACCGCACGGCGGGCAGCGACGCAGGTGGTCCAGCGTCCACATCTTCTTGGGGTTCAAGTCGAGGTGGGGCTGTGCCGTCATGGTCTTGCCGTCGTCGCGGACGAAGCCCATGTCGGACACCACGTCGGCCCAGTTCCAGCCGTGGTAGAGCGTCTCCCACTCGCGGTGCCCGACCAGACGGCCCATGTTCGGGGTCTCGCGACCCTGGTACGTGGGACGGAAGGCCTCGACATCGGTCCAGCGGCAGACCTCGTGGCAGTACGTGCGCGTCACGCCGTCGATGTCGGCCATGACCATGTCCTCGCGGACCAGGCACGGGACCATGCAGGTCCAGCAGCGGGCCGGGTAGACGTAGTCGACGTCCTCGAAGACGATCGGGTTGTGCCCGTTCGGCACGGCGAGGCGGTTGTAGTTCTCCCACCACGCGCCGTACTTGTCGTACCAGCCCGGGTACTTGTACTCGAACCACTCGAAGTCCGTGTCGGTCATCGCGTCGATGCGCCAGTAGTTGGCGAGCCAACCGGTGGCGAAGAACTGCGCGACCTCGTGGACGTAGCCCTTCTCCCAGATCTGCTTCCACGACTCTTCGATCAGGTCGTGGGGGATGACCAGGCCGTACTTCTCGAGCGGGACGAGGTACGAGCGGTAGTAGTCGTCGTAGATCCAGCGGCGCCACATCTCCGCGTAGGACTCGCGGTCCTTGCGGCGGTCCTTCGTGCCGTACTCGATGAAGGTACCGATGGCGGCGTCGACGACGCGGTGGTTGTTCCACCACGCGTAGCGCAGGTCGCGCTCGAGCAGCTGGCGGTTGTCCTCGTCGGACAGGGCCATCAGCAGCGTGGCGTAACCGTTGGAGATGTGGCGCGACTCGTCGGACTGGACCGAGTGGAACACCGTGGGCAGCAGGTAGTCACCGTTCGCCGCGGCCTCGGCCGGCATGGCCACGAACAGGGTGTTCGTGAACGCCGTCTCGGCGACGATCGTCAGGTAGATGCTGGCCGCGGTGATGGCGTCACCGGTGATGAACCCCTCGGCGAACTGACGGCCGATGGTGCCGCAGTAGTCGCTGTGGAAGTTCCGGAGGCTGTTGTTGAAGCCGGCCGGGTCGATGTAGTTGTTCATGTACAGGCGCTTCAGGTTCTGCTGGATCGTCGAGTGACGGACCTCGTCGATCATCTGAATGGCCTGGCCGTTGTGCAGCTCCGGGTTCGGGACCACGTGGAACAGCATCGGCATCGACCGCGCGGCCGAGACCTCCGGCAACGGGATGATGCTGAGGAACAGCTTCTGCCACTCCAGCCAGCGCTCCTGCACCTGCCGGAACATGTTTCCGCGGATGGCCCCGTCACTCGCGCCGTAGACGCGGTGGTCCTTCTCCTCCTGCATGGGGAAGTAGGACCGGAGGACCTGCTTGAGCGGGTCCTTCTTGGCGGCCTTGCGGAAGGTGTAGTCGGTTCCGTACTTCATGTACGGCTCGTGGTACTGCGGCTCCCAGGAGAGTTCCTGGATCTTCTGGTGAGCCTTGGCCAAACTCTGCCGACTCAACGTCGTCTCCTCACGGTGGTGGTTTTCCGCGTTGCCGACACGAGCGCGGGCGTCTCGGCACCGGAGGTGAGCGCGGAAGTCGCAGGTGGCCGGGGGCTTGCGGGCCTCGGCGCTGCTCCTTCCGTGCCACGAATCACACATGCACGAGCCCCACCCGGCGGTCTCATTATGAGATTGTTGGCAGCTGCGGACCGCCCTCTACCACTCGGCGGAGCACAGCGGTACGTTTGACCGGACACCGGCCACCAGAGCGGACCGCAATAGCTCCGAGAAGAGGAACCGGTTGGACCACCTGGACGAGCGCGAACTCGATCTCAGCGCCACCTTGCGAGCGGCCTACGAGGGCCGCTCGGCATCGTCGCGCTCGCAGGCGGTCCGTTCGAGTCCCGACTGCGGCTCCGAGGAGCTCGCCCGCGCCCGCACGTCGTTCCTCGTCGACGAGCCGGTCGAGCCGGGCATCGTCCGGGAGCCGATCCTCGCCTCGTGGACGCGGTCGCGGCACTACGACGTCGACGCCGACCGCCTCGAGCTGCCCTACGACTCCGACATCTCGATGGACACGGTGCTCACGCGCGCCGCCGGCCCGATCGTCCGCGAGGTCGCCGACCAGCTCACGAGCGAGCCGGTGAGCCTGATCCTCACCGACTCCGACGGCGTCGTCCTCGACCGCCGCAGCGGCGACGGCGGGCTCACCCACCACCTCGACCGCATCTGGCTCGCGCCCGGCTTCAGCTACGCCGAGCGCTACGTCGGCACCAACGGCATCGGCACCGCGCTCGAGGGCCGCGGCCCCGCGCAGGTGTTCGGCCACGAGCACTACGCGGAGCACCTCGAGGACCTGGCCTGCGCCGGTGCACCGATCCGGCACCCGGTCAACGGCAAGGTCGTCGGCGTCATCGACCTGACGTGCTGGCGCAGCGACGCCAACATGATGATGATGGCGATCGCCTCCACGGTGGCCAAGCGCATCGAGGAGACGCTGCTCGAGCAGTCCGGGCGGCGCGAGCTGGCCCTGCTGCACGACTACCTCATCGCCTGCCAACGGGGCCGCGGCGCCGTGTTCGCGCTCAGCGACGACCTGCTGATGATGAACGACCGCGCCCGCGAGCTGTTCGACCCGGCCGACCAGGGCCCGCTGCTCGCCGAGGCCGGGGAGGCGCTCAAGTCGGGGCACCGCCACCAGGTGCTCGTCGACCTGCCCAGCGGCAACACCGCCCGCATCCAGCTGCGGCCCAGCTGGACCGAGGGCGACCGCACCGGCGGGATCGCGCAGGTCCAGCTCATCACCAACGGCGCGGTGCCCACCCCGCGCGTCACCAGCTCCACCCCCGCGCTGCCCGCCGCCGTCGGCTCGGGCGCGCTGTGGGCCAAGTGCTGCCAGGCCGTCGACCGGCACTTCCGCACCCGCGAGTGGCTGGTGCTCGAGGGCGAGCCGGGCACGGGCAAGACCACCATCGCGCGAGCCACGCACCAGGGCCGCACCCCGGCCGCCCACCTGCGGGTCTTCGACACCGAGCAGATCGGGCCGCGCTGGATGGCCGAGCTGACCGAGGAACTGGAGAGCGGCAGCGGCGGCACGCTGGTGCTGCAGCACATCGACCGCCTCGACACCGACGCCGTGCTGGCGCTGGCCGACGCGCTCGAGCCGTACCGGGAGTCCACCGACCTCGAGCGCCCCTGGGTCGTCGCCACGGTCAGCACCGGGTCGGGCGACCCGGGCAGCGGCGGCGGCGCAGCCTGGCGGGAGCTGCTCTCGTTCTTCCCGAGCACCGTCGAGGTGCCGCCGCTGCGCCACCACGTCGAGGACGTCGCCGACCTCGTGCCCTACCTCATCGCGCGGCTCACCCGCGGCGCCGAGCTCACGTGCTCCCCCGAGGCGATGCGAGTGCTCATGCGCAACCGCTGGCCCGGCAACGTCGAGCAGCTCTACCAGGTGCTCCGCAAGGTCGTGGCCCGCCGGCGCACCGGCGTCGTCACCCCCGCCGACCTGCCCGCGGAGACGCGCGCGATCACCCGTCGCGTGCTCACGCCGCTGGAGGCGATCGAGTGCGACGCGATCGTCGACGCCCTGCTCGACGCGTCGGGCAACAAGGCCGAGGCGGCCCGCCACCTCGGGATGTCGCGCGCCACGATCTACCGCAAGATCCGCGGCTACGGCATCTCGATGCCCACCTCGGGCTGACGCCTGTCACACGCGGTCGTGACACCCCACCGGTGATCGGTGACGGCGGGCACCGGTGATCCACCGGGCGCGTCACTAGGGTCGGTCCCATGGTGGACATCCGGCGTGTCTCGAAGCGGTTCGGCCAGGTCCAGGCGCTCGAGGACGTGAGCTTCTCGGTGCGGCCCGGCGAGGTGTTCGGGTTCGTCGGGAGCAACGGCGCGGGCAAGACGACGACGATGCGGATCGTCCTCGGCGTGCTCTCGGCCGACGCGGGCCAGGTGCTGTGGCAGGGCCGCCCGGTCGACGCCGACGTGCGCCGGCGCATCGGCTACATGCCCGAGGAGCGCGGGCTCTACCCGAAGATGAAGGTCGGCGAGCAGCTGACGTACCTCGCGCGGCTGCACGGGCTCCCCGCCGGTGAGGCGCGGGCCGCGGTCGAGCGCTGGACGACGCTGCTCGACGTCGGGCACCGCCTGGGCGACGAGGTGCAGAAGCTGTCCCTGGGCAACCAGCAGCGCGTGCAGCTCGCCGCCGCGCTCGTGCACGACCCCGAGGTGCTGGTGCTCGACGAGCCGTTCTCGGGCCTGGACCCCACCGCCGTCGAGGTGATGAGCGGGGTGCTGCGGCGCAAGGCCGACGCCGGCGTCCCCGTGATCTTCTCCAGCCACCAGCTGGAGCTGGTGGAGCGCCTGTGCGACCGGATCGGCATCATCGCCGGCGGCCGGATGGTGGCCGTCGGATCGGTCGCCGAGCTGCGGGAGCGCGACGGCGCCGCCGTGTTCGAGGTGCTCGGCCCGCCCGAGGGGTGGGCGGCGGACGTGCCCGGGGTGGTGGCCGTCGAGGGCACCCGGGTCCGGCTCGCCCCCGGCGCCGACGACCAGCAGGTGCTCAAGGCGGCGCTGGCGGCCGGTCCGGTGCACGAGTTCCGCAGGTGGCGGCCTCCGTTGACCGAGCTGTACCGCGACGTCGTCGCGTCCGGGACGGCGGTGCCGGCATGAGCGCGCCGCTGACGTCCCGCCAGGCCGTGCTGCTCGTGGCCGGTCGCGAGTTCACCACGCAGGTCCGCTCCCGCAGCTTCGTGATCGGGCTGCTCATCACGCTGCTGCTGTTCAGCGGCATCGGGCTGCTCGGCGGGTTCCTCTCGTCGCAGTCGTCCAACCCCTCGCTCGGCGTGACGCCGGAGACCGAGCAGCTGGTGCCCGCGCTGGAGCAGGCGGCCGCGACGCAGGACCTCGACCTGCGGATCGAGCGCGTCGAGGACGGTCCCGCGCGCGAGCGGGTCGACGCCGACGACCTCGACGCCCTGCTCACCGGCTCGGCGGGCGACTACGAGCTGCTCGGGCGCGACGCCGTCGACTCGTCGGTGCAGGCCGTCGTCGGCACCGCGGTGCAGCAGGCGGCGCTGGGCTCCGCGCTGGCCGAGGCGGGCGTCGACCCGGCGCAGCTCGCACAGCGCTCGCAGGTCAGCGTCGACACCTTGCAGCCCGCCGACCCGAACCGCGGCGAGCAGCTCGCGCTCGCGCTGGTCGGCACGGTCCTGCTGTTCATCTCGCTGTCCGGGTACGGGCAGCTCGTGGCGACCGGCGTCGTCGAGGAGAAGCAGAGCCGGGTCGTCGAGCTGCTGCTCGCGACCATCAAGCCATGGCAGCTGCTGGCCGGGAAGGTCCTCGGCCTGGGCGCGGTCGGCCTGCTGCAGCTGGTGATCCTCGGGGCGATCGGCACGGTCGCGGCGGCCGCGGGCGGGCTGCTCACCCTGCCGGGGGCCGCGGCGGGGATGTTCGCCATGGTCGTGCTCTGGTACCTGCTCGGCTTCTTCCTCTTCGCGGCGCTCTACGCGGCGATCGGGTCGACGGTCTCGCGGCAGGAAGAGCTGAACTCGGTGGTCACGCCGCTGATCTTCGTCCTGCTGATCCCGTTCGTGCTCGTGGTCAACCTGCTGCCCGACGACCCGCGCAACGAGCTCGCCGCGGTGCTCTCCTTCATCCCGTTCCTGTCGCAGACGATCATGCCGGCGCGGTACGCGCTGGGCGTCGCGCCGCTGTGGGAGGTCGGGGTGTCGGCGCTGATCGCGCTGGCGGCCGTCGTGGTCGTGGTGCGGCTGGCCGGGCGGGTCTACCGGAACTCGATCCTGCGCACCGGGGCCCGCGTCGGGCTGGTCGAGGCGCTGCGCGGGTCCGGGTCTCAGTCGGTGACGAGGTCCAGGGCGTAGTCGGGGTACCACTGCCCGGCCTCGGGCTCCCCGGGCCGGCACGCCCCGTCCGACTCGCCGGGGCGCTTGATCCAGAGCAGGCCGTCGACCAGCGGGATCCCGCTGTCGAGGGTGGGCGCGGTGCCGAGCAGGCGGTCGGGCGGGTTGCACCACTCGGGAGAGCCGTCGGTGGGCTCCGGGGCGCGGCCGGCGCCGTTGCGGCTGGTGTCGACGACGAAGCGGACGCCGCCGCCCAGCGCCGTCGAGACCGCCGTGCCGTACGCGACGCTGTCCTCGGTGGTGTAGAAGTTCGCGACGTTGACGCTGAAGCCGGCGGCGCGGTCGATCCCGGCGCGCCGCAGCGCCTCCGCGGTGGCGGTGGCGTCGCCGGTGAAGCCGGGGTTGCCGGCGTCGATGTAGACCCGCGCACCGGCGGCGGTGAGCGCGTCGACGGCGCCGGCGAGCAGGCCGTAGCGCTCGCCGCCGTCGTCGGCGCAGCCCGTGAGCTGGTGGGCGATCGCGTCGGGCTCCAGGACGACGATCGCGTCCGACCCGCCCAGGCCGGCGGCCACGGAGGCGACCCAGGCGCGGTAGTCGTCGGCGCCGGCGGCGCCCCCGCCGGAGAAGCTGCCGCAGTCGCGGTCGGGGATGTTGTAGGCGACGAACAGCGGGACCGCGCCCGCCGAGGCGGCGCGGGAGACGTAGTCGGTGACGCGTGCGGTGGCGTCGCCGCCGGCCAGCCACAACGGGACCGCACGCTCGGCGATCGCGCCCACGGCCTCGGCGTCGGCGGTGCGGCCCTCGGCCGTCCAGTCGGCGACCTGCTGCGCGGCGGGGGTGCCGGGATCGACGTAGAGTCCGCCGACCTGCGCGGCGGGCACGGGGACCAGGCAGCCGGAGGCCGACGCGTCCTGCACGCACCCGACCTGGCGGGCCTGCGGCGGAGCGGGGGCGGTGGTGGTGGGCGCGCCGAGCGAGACGAGGGTGCCGGTGACCGCGATCAGCACCGCCCCCAGCAGCGCCGGGACCTCGAGGGTGAGCAGGCGCGAGCGGCGGGACGGACCACGCGGCGCGGAGCGGGGCTCGGCGGCGCGCGGGGCGGGCACGGCGAAGCGCGGCGGCGAGGCGAGCTCGGCGGCGAGGCGGCGGTGCACCTCGACCTGCGCGACGAGGTCCGGGGGCAGCCGCTGCGCGGGCACCAGGGGCGGACGCGGACGGACGCCGACGCGTGCGCCCGCGCGGTCCGGACCGGTCACCCCGCACTCCCCCGTCGTTCGTCGTCCTCCGCAGACTAGATCCGAGAGCGCTGCCGATCCGTTACACGAACGGGGCAACGCCACGGCCGACGACGGTGCGGCGGTCGCGGAGCATCACCCGGGAGGGGCCGGGACGGTCTAGGAGGACCCCCGGCGGCGCGGGGAGTAGGCGGTGAACCCGGCCGCCTGCGCGTCCTCGGCGGTGCGGAACCACACCTCGGCGCGGGTCCGGCGGAAGTACGGGCTCGACGGCGGGTGGAACAGCTTCGACTGCGCGTTGCCCTTGATCGTGTACTCCGGCCCGGGGGCCGACCCGTCCGGCAGCGGGGCCGCCGAGCCGGGACCGTACGACACCGCAAGGCGTGGCTTCGGCGCCTTCCGGGCCGGGGACTTCGCCGTGGCCTGCGGGGAGGTGGCCAGCGGCCGCGCCTTGGGCGTCGGGCGGGGGGTGGGGCTGGGCTTGGGCCGGGCGGCGGGGGGTGCGGCGGCCGGAGGTGCGGCGGCGGGAGGTGCGGCGGCGGGAGGTGCGGCGGCCGGAGGTGCGGCGGCCGGAGGTGCGGCGGCCGGAGGTGCGGCGGCCGGAGGTGCGGCGGCCGGAGGTGCGGCGGCCGGAGGTGCGGCGGCCGGCTGGGAGGCCGCCGCGAGCGACGGCGGCTCCCCCGGTGCGACGGGCGGCATCGCCGCGGGCGGGGTGCGCGCAGCGGCGGGAGCGGGAGCCGGAGCAGTGGCGGGCGGAGCGGCCGCGGGCGGGGACGGGGGCGTCGGCGGGGTCGGCGCCGCGGACGGGGCGGGCGGGGGAACGACCGGGGGCGTCGGCGGCGGGACGGGCGCCGCGGTCGCCGCGGGCGTCGGTTCCGGCTCCGCGACCGGGACCGGCCTGCCGTTCGGGCGCGCGGGCTCCGGCGTGAAGGAGGTCCAGACGTCGTCCTCGCCGGCGGAGCGGCGGCGGGCCAGCGCGTACGCACCGGCTCCGAGCAGGACGGCCGGGACGATCCAGCGACCACGGCGGCGGGACGTGCGGGCGTCGCTCACAGGTACTGCTCCCCTCGCGTGCGTGACGACGACCGTACCGTCCGCCACCGGAACCCCCTCCGCCCCATGGGCACCCGGAGGGGTCAGCGCCGGGCCTCCTTCACCCGGTCGTACCGGGCCAGCGCCTCCAGCCGCTCGGCCTTGTGGTCGACCATCGGCTCCGGGTACCCCTCCGGCACGCCGCCGGGCAGCGCCCACGGCTGGTGCACCGCCTTGCCCGGCACGCCGCGCAGCTCGGGGACGAACGTCCGGACGTAGTCGCCCTCGGGGTCGAACTTCTCCCCCTGCGTGATCGGGTTGAACACGCGGAAGTACGGCGAGGCGTCGGTGCCGCTGCCCGCCGTCCACTGCCACCCGTGCTGGTTGGACGCCAGGTCGCCGTCGACCAGGTAGCGCATGAAGTGCCGCGCGCCCAGCCACCACGGCAGGTGCAGGTCCTTCACCAGGAAGCTCGCGACGATCATGCGGACGCGGTTGTGCACCCACGCCTGCTCGCACAGCTGCCGCATCCCGGCGTCGACGATCGGGAACCCGGTACGCCCCTCGGCCCACCGGTCGAACGCCACGCGGGCGGCGGCGCCGGACGCGAGCGGCAGGGCGTCGAAGGAGCGGTCGTAGTTGCCGCGGGCGGAGTCGGGGCGCTGGAACAGGACGTCGGCGTAGAACTCGCGCCACGCGATCTCGGTGCGGTAGGTCTCGACGGAGTCGCTGCGGCGCCTCGCGAGGTCGGCGAGCTGCGTGCGCGGGTGCACGAGCCCGTACTTGAGGTAGACCGACATGCGCGAGGTGCCGGGCTTGTCGGGGCGGTCGCGGGCGGCGGCGTAGTCGTCGACGTCGTCGAGGAACTCCCGCCACCGCGCCAGCGCGGCGTCCTCCGAGGCCTCGGGCAGCTCGGCGTCCATGGGGTCGTCGTCCGGGATCCGCACCGCCCGCGGCCCGCCGTCCTTGTCCGCCGGGTCCATCCACGTCACGGTCGACGCGTCGGTGTCGGCCGGCGGGCGCCACCCGTGGTCCGCCCACACCCGCCGGAACGGGGTGAACACGCGGAACGGCTCGCCGTCGGCCTTGCGCACGCGACCGGGCGCCACCGCGTACGGCGAGCCGGTCCGCACGAGCACGCGCCCGTCGTCGGCCAGCGCCTGCTCGACGGTCTCGTCGCGGCGCGTGCCGTAGGGCCCGAAGTCGGCGGCGACGTGCACCGTGGCCGCGCCGACGGCCGCCGCGGCCCGCGGCACGACGTCGACCGGGTCGCCCTCGACGACGAGCAGCCGCCCGCCGAGGGACTCGTCGAGGCTGCGCAGCGCCCGGAACAGGAACGTGCGCCGGGGAGCACCGGACGGACCGAGCAGGGCCGGGTCGAGCACGAACAGGGCCAGCGCGCGCGGGGCGGCGTCCGCGGCGGCGAGGAACGTCGGCTGGTCGCGGACCCGCAGATCGCGTCGGAACCAGACGACCGAGGCGTCGGTCATGCGGGCCGACGCTAGCGGCGATCACGGGGGCCCGCCCGCCGGGTCGGCCGGGCGTGGCAGATTCGCGCCCGTGGACGTCACGAAGGGTTCCCGGACCGATCTCACCGCCTCCCGCTACGTCGTCGACGTCGGCGGCGCGGGCGGGCTCGTCGACATCGCCGCGGTGCTGCTCGGCGCCGACGGCCGTGTACGCACCGACGACGACCTGGTGTTCTTCAACAACCCGCGGCAGCCCGGGGTGGCGCTCACCGGGAGCGGCGCCGTGGAGATCGACCTCCACGCGGTGCCCGCCGACGTCCAGCGCGTCCTGGTCACCGGGAGCACGGAGGCGCAGGGCGCGCGGTTCGGCGACGTCGGCGAGGTGGTGGTCGGCGTGCGCGGGCCCGGCCAGGAGCTCGTGTTCTCCCCCGGCGGGCTGACGAGCGAGACGGTCCTGCAGGTGGTCGCGCTCTACCGCCGCGGCTCGGGCTGGCGGCTCGACGCGATCGGGCAGGGCTACAGCGCGGGGCTCGCGGCGTTCGCCACCGAGCACGGCATCGAGGTCGACGAACCGGAGGACGAGCCGGTCGAGCCGGTCGCCGCGCCGGCGCCCGCGCGGACGGAGCCCGTGCGGATGGAGAAGGTCTCGATCTCGCTGACGAAGGACTCGCCCGACCGCACCGCGCGGATCGACCTGCGCAAGAGCGGCGGCGAGCCCGGCTGGGTGCTCACCGTCGGGCTGGAGTGGGACGGGCGCGGGGCCGTCTACGACCGCGACGGCCGCGTCACCCGCTACGGCACGGGCGACCTCGACGTCTACTTCTTCTGCCGCAACGAGGAGACCGACGAGTTCGTGGTGATCAGCGGCGAGCCGGGGCACCAGGGCCGTCTCGACACCTGGCCGCACATCCACCACTCCGGCGACAGCCGCGACCCGGGCCGGGGCGGCGGGCCGGCCGTCGAGCAGGTGGAGATGACGCCCACCGAGAACGGCGACCTGCTCGTGAACGTCTACCAGAGCGTCGACAACGGCGGCGGGGCGATCGACGCCTTCGGCCGCCCGCGCATCGCCATCCGCTACGGGCGCGCCGGGCGCGACGGGAAGCCGGGGCCGGACGCCGACGAGGTACTGGTGCACGTGGGCAACGGCAAGAACTCGTTCTGGGCCACCGTCGCCCACATCGACGTGCAGGACGGGATCCTCACCGTCGACGGCGAGACCCGCTACAGCAGGCTGTTCAGCGAGCGGATGCCCGGGCTCGACACCCAGGGGCGCTGGGTCGCCAAGCCGAAGGGAGGGCCGGTCGGGCGCAGCAAGAAGGCGTTCGGGCAGGGGCTCTCGGCGTACGAGGGCCGCTGCCAGCCCGGCTGACCCGGCGGGGAGCGCCCCGCCGGGCCGGCCGGACGGTGATCAGCGCTCGCCCATGCCCACGTAGTCACGCTCGGTGGAGCCGACGTAGAGCTGGCGCGGGCGGCCGATCTTCGTGCCCGGGTCCTCGATCATCTCGCGCCAGTGCGCGATCCAGCCGGGGAGCCGGCCGAGCGCGAACAGGACCGTGAACATCTTCGTCGGGAAGCCCATGGCCCGGTAGATGACGCCGGTGTAGAAGTCGACGTTCGGGTAGAGCTTGCGCTCGATGAAGTAGTCGTCGGCCAGCGCCTTCTCCTCCAGCGCCATCGCGATGTCGAGCAGCGGGTCGCTGATCCCGAGCTTCTTGAGGATCTGGTCGGCGTTCTGCTTGACGATCTTCGCGCGCGGGTCGTAGTTCTTGTAGACGCGGTGCCCGAAGCCCATCAGGCGGGCGCCCTTGTCCTCCTTGTTCTTGACCCGGTCGACGTAGGCGTCGACGTTGCCGCCCTCCTCGCGCTGGATCTTCTGCAGCATCTCCAGCACGGCCTGGTTGGCGCCGCCGTGCAGCGGGCCGAACAGCGCGTTGATGCCGGCGGAGATCGAGGCGAACAGGTTGGCCTGCGACGAGCCGACGAGCCGCACCGTCGACGTCGAGCAGTTCTGCTCGTGGTCGGCGTGCAGGATCAGCAGCACCTCGAGCGCCCGGGCGACGTCGGGGTCGACCTCGTAGGGCTCGGCCGGGAAGCCGAACGTCATGCGCATGAAGTTCTCGACCAGGCCCAGCGAGTTGTCCGGGTAGAGGAACGGCTGGCCGATCGACTTCTTGTAGGCGTAGGCCGCGATCGTCGGCACCTTCGCCAGCAGGCGGACGGTGGAGAGCTCGACGGCGTCCTGGTCGAACGGGTCGAGCGCGTCCTGGTAGAAGGTCGACAGCGCGCTGACCGCGGACGACAGCACCGGCATGGGGTGCGCGTCGCGCGGGAAGCCGTCGAAGAAGCGCTTGAGGTCCTCGTGCAGCAGCGTGTGCCGGCTGACCTTGTTCGTGAACGACGACAGCTGCTCCTGGCTGGGGAGCTCGCCGTAGATGAGCAGGTAGCTGGTCTCGAGGAAGGTGGACTTCTCGGCGAGCTGGTCGATCGGGTACCCGCGGTAGCGCAGGATGCCGGCGTCACCGTCGATGTAGGTGATCGCCGAGGTGCACGCCGCCGTGCTGCCGAAGCCCTGGTCGAGCGTGACCAGTCCGGTCTTCGCCAGCAGCTTGCTCACGTCGAAGGCGGACGAGCCCTCGGTGGCCGTGCTGATCGGCATCTCGTGCTCGCCGCCGGGGTAGCGGAGTACGGCGGAGTCGCTCTGGTCTGCCATGTGGAGGTTCCCTCACACTCGCGTGGTCCAAGTCGGTTGCGCATCACGCTAGTGCGCCGGGGCCCCGGTGTGCTGGGCAGAGGTTCACATCACGCGAGGAGTCACCGGATGGCGCGGTACGGCACGCAGTTCGGACCGGACACCACCTTCCTCGGAGTGCCGCCGTGCGACTGGTCCGATCCGGCCACCTACGCGGGCGCCCAGGTGGTCGTCCTGGGTGCGCCGTTCGACGGCGGGACCTCGCGCCGGCCGGGCACCCGGGTCGGCCCGCAGTACATCCGGCAGTCCTGCTACCTGCCCCACGACGGGTCGCGGCCCTCCCTCGCGCTGCGCGTCGACGGCCTGCGCGACCTGGCCGTGCACGACGCGGTGCGCCGCCTGGCCTACGAGCTGCCGCTGGTCGGCGTCGACGTCGTGGAGGTCTCCCCGCCCTACGACCACGCCGAGATCACGTCGTTCCTGGCCGACCGCGTGGTCCTGGAGGTGCTCTCGGGCATGGCCCGCCGCCGCCGCGACGCCGCCGACGGCACCACGTGGGGCCGCCGCCCCCCGCTGCTGGACGGCCGGTAGCTCAGCTGCTCCCGAGCCGCTCCGCGTCGACGTCCACGCGGTCCACGACGGGGTGGTTGACCAGCCACAGCACCCCGCCCACCAGCAGCAGGACCCCGGCACCAGGTACTCCTCGAGCGGTTTGCCCGACAGCGGCGTGGGAAGATCTTCGCCGGCCCGTGGCACTCCTCGGCCATGTTCACCGAGTCCTCGAAGCGACCATCGCGAAGAACGCCAGCCCGGTGGCGCTGGTGATCGCCAGCAGGACCGTCGTGTCACCGGTGTCGATCTGGGTGAGCCGGGCGGCGTCGCCCTGACCCTGCGCCACCCGCCCACGTCGGCAGCTCGACGAACTCGCGCAGGTAGGTGTCGCCGGACGCCTTCGCCGCGGTGGCCGCCGACGTCACCCCGGAGGCCATGACGGTGAACGTCAGGAAGTTCATGCCGAACGCCTTGTCGTGTACAGCGCCGCCCCGGCCGCCCGCGGGTACCCGCCCACGAGCTCGAGGTAGCTGAACGCCGTCAGGAACGCGACGACGAACGCCGGCAGGAACGGCAGCCACAGCGCGCCGCCGCTCTTGCCGGCGACCGAGCCCGTCAGCGCGTAGATGCCCGCGCCGAGGATGTCGCCGATCACGAAGAGCAGCAGCAGCTTCGGCTCGATCACCCGCTTCAGCTCGGCCTGCGCGCTCGTGCCGGACGTCACATCGGTCATGGACGGGGATGGTGACCGATCGGCGCCCGTCCGTCATCGGGGAGCGGGACTCAGGCGGTGGGCCCGCGGTAGCTCCAGAACACCGGGTAGCGGCGGACGACGAGCAGCGCCAGCACCACGACGGCCACGCCGCCCGCGACGACGGCCGGTCCCGGGCCGGCGACCGCGGCCGCCGGACCGTGCCACATGTCGGCCACCCGCGGCCCGCCCGCCACGACGACGATGAAGACGCCCTGCATCCGCCCGCGCATCTCGTCGGTGGCCACGGTCTGCAGCATCGACGACCGGTAGACCGAGCTGACGAGGTCGGCCGCCCCGCCGACGGCGAGGAACACGACCGCGAGCCACAGCGAGCTCGTGAGCCCGAACAGCGCGATCGCCACGCCCCACACGCAGATCGCGACCGTGACCGCGACGCCCTGGCGGTGCACGCGTTGCAGCCAGCCGGAGAACAACCCGGCCAGGACCATGCCGATCGGGATGGCCGCGAACAGCAGCCCGAGCGCGGGACCGCCGCCGGGCGGGTCGCCGAACACGGTCTGCGACATCTCGGGGAACACGATCCGCGGCATCCCGAAGGCCATCGCCACGATGTCGATGAGGAACGACACGAGCAGCACCGGGTAGGCGGCGGCGTAGCGGAAGCCGTCGGTGATCTCGCGCAGCCCGGCCCTCCGCTTGGCGGCCCCGGCCGGCACCGGCTCCGGCGGCACGGCGGGCAGGCGCCAGGTGGCCCACAGGGTCGCCAGCAGGGCGATCGCGTCGAGCAGGTAGAGCATCGGGAGGCCGATGACCGGGATGAGCACGCCGGCGAGCAGCGGCCCGGCGATGGCGCCGATCTGGGCGACGGTCATGTTCAGCGCGTTGGCAGCGGGCAGCTGGTCGGCCGGGAGCAGGCGCGGGATCACGGCGTTGCGGGTGGGCTGGTTGACCGCGAGCAGGCCCGACTGCGCCGCGAACAGCACGAGGATCAGCCACACCCCGCCGACGCCGGTGGCCGAGGTGACCCACAGCAGCAGCGAGCTCGCGGCGATCCCGGAGCCGGTGATCAGCAGCAGCGTCCGCCGGTCGACCACGTCGGCGATCGCGCCGCCCCACAGCCCGAACACGACGAGCGGCACCAGGCCGAACAGCCCCGTCAGCCCGACCCAGGCCGAGGACCCGGTGAGCTGGTAGATCTGCGTCGGCACGGCGACGACCGACAGCTGCGCCCCGATGATCGTGACGACCCCGGCCAGCCACAGCCGGCGGTAGGCCGGCGTGGCGAGCGGCCGGGTGTCGGCCAGCACCCCGCGGAGCCGGGCGAGCCGCCGGGTGGGCGGGTCGGCGGCGACGGGGGCGGTCGGCTGCTCCGGCCGGTGGGGCTCGGTGGGTTCGTCCGGCGCAGGCACGGATCCAGGACTACCACGTCACCGGGGCGGCGACCCGCCCGGCCGGAGGTGACGTGGGCGACCGGTCAGGGGGCGAGGCGGCGCACGGTCCAGCGGCGGTCGCGGTCGGCCTCGAACCGCAGGCGGTCGTGCATCCGGTTGGTCCGGCCCTGCCAGAACTCCACCTGGTCGGGGACGATCCGCCACCCGCCCCAGTGCGGCGGCACCGGCACCGGATCGTCGCCGAAGCGCTGGGTGACGCCGGCGAGGGCGTCGTCGAGGACGCGGCGGTCGCGCACCCGCACCGACTGGGCCGACGCCCACGCGCCGAGCTGCGAGCCCCGCGGGCGCGTCTGCCAGTAGGCGAGGGTCTCTGCTGCGGTGACCGCCTCCACCGTGCCGCGCACGTGCGCCTGCCGGTGCTGGGCGTACCAGGGGAAGGTGGCGCTCGCGTAGCGCGTGGCGCGCAGGTCGTGGCTCTTCGCCGAGGTGTAGTTGGTGTAGAAGACCACGCCGCGCTCGTCGAGCCCCTTGCAGAGGACCGTGCGCGAGGCCGGGCGGCCGTCCGGACCGGCCGTGGCGAGCACCATCGCGTTGGCCTCGAGGATGCCGTCGGCCTGCGCGGCGGCGAGCCATCCCGCAAGCTGCTCGTGCCAGGTGGGGGCCAGGTCCCCGACGTCGAAGCCCCCGGATCGGTAGTCGACCCGCATGCCCGCCAGCTGTTCCGTCATCGTGCCTCCCGGTGACCCGCTCGCGACCGTAGGTGGCCGGGCCGGGTCGGCGACACCCCCGGTGACAGAAGCCACCCGGCTGCCGTGTTGCCCCGGTGCCGTCGCGGCGGGCACTGTGACGCCAACTGCGCCCGCCGCACTGGGTCGCGGTTCGCGCACGTCCGGGGCACCCGAGCCGGATATGGGCGTGCTCCGGCCGACGATGCCACCGGTGTCGACCGGGGTGTCCGAAGTCGGGGATCACACGAGGAGGACGCGTGTCCACTGCGTCGACGGCGCCGACCGCGCCGGCATCCGCAGCCCAGGCGGAGGCGGTACCTCCGCCCCCACCCGGTTTCAAGTCCGGCCTGGAGGGCCACGTCGCCTTCCGCACCCAGATCGCCGAACCCGACAAGGACGGCGGCGCGCTGCGCTACCGGGGCGTCGACATCGAGGACCTCGTCGGCAAGGTGAGCTTCGGCAACGTCTGGGCCCTGCTCGTCGACGGCCGCTTCGGCCCCGGCCTGCCGCCGGCCGACCCGTTCCCCATCCCGGTGCACACCGGTGACGTCCGCGTCGACGTCCAGGCCGCGCTCGCCATGCTCGCCCCCTACTGGGGCTACCGCCCCCTGCTCGACACCCCCGAGGAGGAGGCCCGCGAGCAGCTGGCCCGCGCCTCGGTGATGGCCCTGTCCTACGTGGCGCAGTCCGCGCGCGGGATCGGCGTCCCGGCCGTGCCGCAGAGCCGCATCGACGAGTGCCGCACGATCACCGAGCGCTTCATGACCCGCTGGCGGGGCGACCCCGACCCGGCGCACACGAAGGCCATCGACGCCTACTGGGTCTCGGCCTGCGAGCACGGCATGAACGCCTCGACGTTCACCGCCCGCGTCATCGCCTCCACCGGCGCCGACGTGGCCGCGGCGATGTCGGGCGCGATCGGCGCCATGTCCGGCCCCCTGCACGGCGGGGCGCCGGCGCGGGTGCTGCCGATGCTGGAGGAGGTCGAGCGCACCGACGACCCGATCGGCCTCGTCAAGGGGATCCTCGACCGCCGCGAGAAGCTCATGGGCTTCGGGCACCGCGTCTACCGGGCCGAGGACCCGCGGGCGCGCGTGCTGCGCCGCACCTGCCGGGAGCTGAACGCGCCCCGGTACGAGGTGGCCGTGGCGCTGGAGCAGGCGGCGCTGACCGAGCTGCGCGAGCGCCGCCCGGACCACCCCATCGAGACCAACGTCGAGTTCTGGGCGGCGGTGATCCTCGACTTCGCCGAGGTGCCGCCGCACATGATGCCCGCGATGTTCACCAGCGCCCGGACCGCCGGCTGGTCGGCGCACATCCTGGAGCAGAAGCGCGAGAACAAGCTCGTGCGCCCGTCCGCCCAGTACATCGGCCCCGGGCCGCGCAAGCCCGAGGACGTCGAGGGCTTCGGCGAGATCTAGCGGCTCCGCCGCCCGTGAGCGGGAACCGTGGCCAGGGCCACGGTTCCCGCTCACGACCTACGTCCGCAGGGCCCGGACGGCCACGGGCTCCCGGCGCACCAGCACCGACGCCACCCCCGCGACCAGGCACAGCGCGCCGCCGACCTGCCAGGCCAGGTCGTACTCGCCGACCGTGTCGCGCACGACGCCCGCGACCAGCGCCATCAGCGCCGCCCCGACCTGGTGGCTCGCGAACACCCAGCCGAACACCACCGCCGCCCGATCGCCGAAGACCTCCCGGCACAGCGCCATCGTCGGCGGGATCGTGGCCACCCGGTCGAGCCCGTAGAAGACGATGAACGCGATCATGTTCGTCGAGATGTCCGGGCCGAACAGCGCCGGCAGCGCGGCGAGCGAGAACCCCCGCAGCACGTAGTAGACGAGCAGCAGCACCCGCGGGTCGTAGCGGTCGGTGAGCCAGCCCGACGCGATCGTGCCGGCGATGTCGAACAGGCCGACGAGCGCGAGCAGTCCGGCCGCCACCGTCTGCGGCATCCCGTGGTCGTGCGCGGCGGGGATCCTGTGTCAACTTCTTCCGGGCGGCTGGATCAGCCCCATCGTCGTCGCACCGCAGATCATCATGCCGAGCGCGAGGTACCAGAACGGCTTCGTGCGGCCGGCGTCGAGCAGCGCGCGCACCGCGATCCGGGCGGCACCGGCGCGGACCGGGTCCCGGTCGTCGGCCGCGGTGCCGCCGTAGGCCGTGACGCCGAGGTCGCGCGGGCGCTCGCGCAGCACGAGCAGCACCACCGGCACCACGGCCAGTGCCGCGACGGCCACGCCCAGCGCGGCGACCCGCCAGCCCGAGCTCTCCGCGACGACGGCGATGAGCGGCAGGAAGACGAGCTGCCCGGCCGCGCCACCGGCCGTCAGCACACCGGAGACGAGGCCGCGGCGGGTGACGAACCAGCGCCCGGTGACGGTGGCGACCAGCGCCAGGGCCATCGACCCGGTACCGAGCCCGGCCAGCACCCCCCAGCACAGGACGAGCTGCCAGCTCGCGGTCATGAACACGGTCAGCCCGCTGCCCGCGGCCACCACGAGGAGCGCCGCGGTGATGACCGGCCGGATGCCGAAGCGCTCCCTGAGGGCGGCGGCGAACGGCGCCGTGAGGCCGTAGAGCGCCATGTTGACGGCGACGGCGGCCGAGATCGTGGTGACCGACCAGCCGAACTCGTCCTGCAGGGGCTGCATCAGCACGCCGGGCACGGCCCGGAAGCCGGCCGCGCCGACCAGCGCCAGGAAGGTGACGGCGGCGACCCACCACGCCGGGTGGATCCGCCGGACCGGCGCTCTGAGTTCGCTCACACTACCCAGGATGACCGGCCGCGGGTGCGGGCGGAAGAGCGGGGCCCCGCGGGTGACGCGGCGCACGTGGTCTGCCCGGCGCCGGCCGCGGCCCGGCTGCGAGACTGGACCGGTGACTGCTTCGACCTCGACCGACCTGCAGATCCCCGCCGATCTCCTGCCCGCCGACGGCCGCTTCGGCTGCGGCCCGTCCAAGGTCCGCCCCGAGCAGCTCGCCGCGCTCGCCGCCGCCGGCGACCTCCTGGGCACCTCGCACCGCCAGAAGCCGGTCAAGTCGCTCGTCGCGCGCGTCCGGAGCGGGCTCGCCGACCTCTTCTCCCTGCCCGCCGGCTACGAGGTGGTCCTGGGCAACGGCGGGTCCACCGCCTTCTGGGACGCCGCCGCGTTCGGGCTGGTCCGTGAGCGGTCACTGCACCTGACCTACGGCGAGTTCTCCGCCAAGTTCGCCGAGTCCACCCGCGGCGCCCCCTTCCTCGCCGACCCGGTCGTCGTGAAGGCCGACCCGGGCAGCGCGCCCGAGCCGCAGACCGACCCGAGCTGCGACGTCCTGGCCTGGGCCCACAACGAGACCTCCACCGGCGTGTCGGTGCCGGTGGTACGGCCCGCCGAGTCGCTCGAGGGCCAGCTCCTCGTCATCGACGCCACCTCCGGCGCGGGCGGGCTGCCGGTCGACGTCCGCCAGGCCGACGCCTACTACTTCGCCCCGCAGAAGGGCTTCGCCTCCGACGGCGGCCTGTGGTTCTCGCTGATGAGCCCGGCCGCGCTGGAGCGGGTCGCGGAGATCGCGGCGTCGGACCGCTGGATCCCGCCGTTCCTGTCGCTGGCCACCGCCGTCGACAACTCGCTCAAGGACCAGACCTACAACACCCCCGCGCTGGCCACGCTCGTCCTCATGGCCGAGCAGGTCGACTGGATGAACGGCCTGGGCGGCCTCGACGCCTGCGTCGCGCGCACCGCCGACTCCTCGGGCCGCCTCTACGCGTGGGCCGAGAAGTCGGAGTACGCCACGCCGTTCGTCGCCGACCCGGCGCACCGCTCGCAGGTCGTCGGCACGATCGACT
Source organism: Pseudonocardia oceani (assembly GCF_019263585.2). GTDB lineage: Bacteria > Actinomycetota > Actinomycetes > Mycobacteriales > Pseudonocardiaceae > Pseudonocardia > Pseudonocardia oceani. Next base: position 3,458,799 of record NZ_JADQDF010000001.1, on the reverse strand, counting down.
TCGACGGGTCGGTCGACGCCGCCGCGGTCGCGAAGGTGCTGCGCGCCAACGGGATCGTCGACACCGAGCCCTACCGCAAGCTCGGCCGCAACCAGCTCCGCATCGGCATGTTCCCGGCCGTCGAGCCGGCCGACGTCGAGGCGCTGACGAGCTGCATCGACTGGGTCGTGCGGCAGCAGGCCTGACCCACCGTCCGCAGGAGCGGCGCCGGCACCCCCGAACGGGTGTCGGCGCCGTTCCTCGTCCGGGGGTTGCGCGGTGTAGTCACATCCGTAACTCCTGCCTCAGCTTTACCTGACGTTGCACACGTGGCACGCTGCGTGTGCGGGGATGCGGATCAGGTTCCAGGCGACGTCAGGCGGGGTGCAACCGGCTCGGCGCGCCTCCGTGGCTGGTTGCGATTCGGCATCTACCGTCACCCGGACGGGGAGAGCCAGTGAACGGTGGGAGGCCGCGGATGCGCGCGCTGCGGGTCGTCGGGATCACCGAGGGCGGCGATGTCGTCCTGGAGGACTCCGGCCGTCGCGAGCGCTTCACCGTTCCTGCCGACGAGCAGTTGCGCGCCGCCGCCCGAGGGGACCTGAGCCGGCTCGGGCAGATCGCGATCGAGTTGGAGAGCCAGTTGCGACCACGAGAGATCCAGGCCCGCATCCGCGCCGGAGCGTCCGTGGAGCAGGTGGCCTCCGCGGCCGGCGTGCCCATCCAGAAGATCGAGCGGTTCGCCTACCCGGTGCTGCTGGAGCGCTCGCGCACCGCCGAGGTCGCGCAGCGCGCCCACCCGGTCCGCGGCGACGGGCCGGACGTCCGCACGCTGGGCGACGTCGTCGCCCACACGTTCGGCCTGCGCGGCCAGGAGTACACCGAGGCCGAGTGGGACTCCTGGAAGGGCGAGGACGGCCGCTGGGTCGTCTCCCTGTCCTGGCGCGCCGGGCGCTCGGACAACCGCGCGCACTGGACGTTCCAGCCGGGCGCGCACGGCGGCACCGTCACGGCCGTCGACGAGCACGCCAGCGACCTGGTCGAGGGCCTGCCCGCCCGTCCGCTGCGCCCGGTCGGGCCCGTGATCGACATCGCCCGTCCCGAGGAGCTCCCGCCGACTCCGCAGCCGGCCGCCGAGCTGCGCGCCACCGGCTCGGACGTGGTGCGCGACCGGTCGTCGGAGTACCGCGCGCCCGAGTACCGCGCCCCGGAGTACCGCGGGGTCGAGCGGCGGGCGCTGGACCGGTCCTCCTCCTCGGACCGCGCCGCCCACGACCGGACCGTGTCCGACCGGGCGGGCACCGTCGAGCGCCCGGCCGTCGAGCCGCGCACCGTGGCCGAGCCCCGGACGGCCAGCGAGCCCCGCACCGTCAGCGAGCCCCGCACGACCGTCGAGAGCCGCAGCGTCGACAGCCGCAGCGTCGACAGCCGCAGCGTCGACAGCCGCAGCGTCGACAGCCGCAGCGTCGACAGCCGCAGCGTCGACAGCCGCAGCGTCGACAGCCGCACCGTCGACAGCCGCACCGTCGACAGCCGCACCGTCGAGGCCCCCGCCGGGCCGCCGCTGGTCGACGAGCCCCCGGCCGGGCCGCCGCGTGACGAGACCCCGGTCGTGCCCTGGCCGGCGGCGCCCGTCGAGCCGGAGCCCGTGGGAGCCGAGACCGCCGAGGCCCAGACCCCCGCCGAGCAGACGGCCGCCGAGCAGGCCCCCGGTCCCGTCGCGGCCGAGGCCGTGGTCGTCGAGGCCGAACCGGTCGCAGAGGCCGAGCCCGTCGTGGAGCCCGAGCCGGTCGTCGAGGCCGAGACCGCGGCCGAGACCGTCGTCGAGGCCGAGCCTGCCGAGCCGGAGGCGACCGCCGCGGAGCCCGCGGCCGAGGTCGCCGAGCCCGCCGACGTCGTCCCGCCCGCGCAGCGCCGCGAGGAGACCGCGCCCGAGGCGCCCGCCGCACCGGCTGCACCGGCCGGGCGGCGCACGAAGAAGGGCAAGCCGGTCATGCCGTCGTGGGACGAGGTCCTGCTCGGCGTGCGCGGCCAGCGCTGAGCGCCCGGGCGCCTCAGCCCAGCATCGACACGATCAGCACGACCCACGCCACGGCCAGTCCGATACCGGTGCCGATCGCGGGCCAGCGCCAGAACGGCACCGCGCGCAGCAGGTAGAGCGACGGCGCGAGCCCGAGCCCGACCAGCAGGTTCGCGGGCACCCAGAGCAGCCCGAACGCCTCGGCGAACGCGCTGCTGAGCTGCACGTCGCCGATCGCGACGAGCACGGCGAAGAACGCGGCGATGGGCAGACCGGTGGCCCACGGCGTCGGCCCGGCCGGCTCGACGGCCAGCGAGCTGCGCGACCCGCTGCGCCGCGGCGACGTCCCGGCCGCCACCTCCTCCACCACGCCGCTCATCGGGTCGAGGTACTCGACGGGCCGCCCGCGCAGCCCGGCGACGCGGGCGGCGAGCTGGCGGCCACGGCGGCGCACCAGGTCGCGCTCGTCGGGCATGCCGGAGCGTCCCGCGGCCACGGCGAAGGCCGCCCACTCGCGGAGGGCGGCCTGCAGCTCGTCGGGTAGGGGCGGGTCCTCCGGCCGGCGGTCCCCGAGCTCCACCCGGCCACCCGCGGCCCGCAACACGCGGTCAGGATACGACCGCGCCGACCGCATGGAACGCGACCGCCGCGGCGGTGGCCACGTTGAGCGAATCGACACCCGACGCCATCGGGATCCGCACGCGCAGGTCGGCCGCCGCGAGCGCCTCGTCCGTCAGGCCCGGTCCCTCGGCGCCCAGCAGCAGTGCCACCCGCCGCCCGCCCAGCCCGGCTGCGGCGAGCGGGGCGGCGTCGGGCGCGGGGGTGAGGGCGGCGACGGTCAGCCCGGCCTCGCGCAGCAGCCCCAGCGCGCCGGGCCACTCCCCCGTCAGCTCGGCGAACGGCACGCGCAGCACGTGCCCCATGGAGACGCGCACGCTGCGGCGGTAGAGCGGGTCGGCGCAGCGCGGCCCGAGCAGGACCCCGTCGACACCGAGCGCGGCGGCGTTGCGGAACAGCGAGCCCAGGTTCTCGTGGTCGTTGACGCCCTCGAGCACCGCCAGGGACCGCGCGGAGCGGGCGAGCGCGGCGGCGTCGACGGGAGCGGCCCGGTCGGCGACGGCGAGCACCCCGCGGTTGAGGTGGAAGCCCACCGCGGTGGCCATCGTGTCCGCGTCGGCCGCGTAGGCCGGGACGTCGACGCCCGCGAGGTCGCCGGCCAGCTCGTCGAGGCGGCGGGGCACCCCCAGCAGCGACCGCACCGGGTAGGGCGAGGCCAGCAGCCGGCGCACGACGACCACGCCCTCGGCGATCACCAGCCCGCGTCCGCCGGGGCGGTCCGGGCGGCGGTCGGCGGTGGTCAGGTCGCGGTAGTCGTCCAGCCGCGGATCGGCCGGATCGGCGACGGGGGTGATGGTGGCCACGGCCACGCATCGTCGCAGGTGGCCCGCCGGCGACGATCACGGCTCATCCGGTCGGCCGTAGCGGCATCCGGAGCCGTGTGTCACGGTGGACCACTCGCCCGTCCGGCCTCCGTCGGACCGGGCTCGGCGCGGGGGGCGAGGGGGAAGTGCTACGCATGGGCCAGGACGTCGACCGGACCACGTTCAGTCGACAGGACCGCCAGAACTACCGGGCCAAGGTGCAGCGGTGCCTCGATGCGCTGGGAGTGATGCTGAGGGAGCACACGTTCGCGCGTGACGAGCCGATGACCGGCCTCGAGGTCGAGCTCAACCTCGTCGGCGAGGATCTGGCGCCCTCCACCACGGGGGCCGACGTCCTCGCCTCCATGGGGGCGGGTGAGTTCCAGTCGGAGCTCGGGCGCTGGAACATGGAGCTCAACCTGCCGCCGCGCCCCCTGCCGGGCGACCAGTGGCGCCGCCTGGAGCACCAGCTCCTCGCCGAGCTCGCCACGGCCCGCACCAACGCGGAGGTCCACGGGGCCCGGCTCGCCGTGATCGGCATCCTGCCCACGCTGGAGAAGAGGCACCTCGTCGCCGAGGCGCTCTCGCCCGACCGGCGGTACGCGATGCTCAACGAGCAGATGCTCCACGCTCGCGGCGAGCCGATCCGGCTCGACATCGCCGGCGACGACCCGTCGGGTCGCCACGACGTCACGCCCGAGCACCTGGTCGCCGACTTCGACTCGATCGCGCCGGAGGCCGCCTGCACCTCGATGCAGCTGCACCTGCAGGTGCCGCCCGACTCCTTCGCCGCCTACTGGAACGCGGCGCAGTGCCTCGCGGGCGTGCAGCTCGCGGTGGGCGCCAACTCGCCGTTCCTGCTCGGGTCGCGGCTGTGGGCCGAGACGCGGATCCCGCTGTTCGAGCAGTCCTGTGACGTCCGCACGCCCGAGCTGCGTAACCAGGGCGTGCGCCCCCGCGTGTGGTTCGGCGAGCGGTGGATCACCTCGGTCCTCGACCTGTTCACCGAGAACGGCCGCTACTTCCCCGCGCTCATGCCGGTCGCCGAGGAGGCCGAGCCGTTCGAGGAGCTGGCGGCGGGCAGCGTCCCCGGCCTCGACGAGCTGCGCCTGCACAACGGCACGATCTGGCGCTGGAACCGCCCCGTCTACGACATCGCGAACGGCACGCCGCACCTGCGCGTGGAGAACCGGGTGCTGCCCGCCGGGCCCACGGTCGTCGACATGGTGGCGAACGCGCTGTTCTTCTACGGGCTGCTGCGCGAGCTGGTCGAGGCCGACCGGCCGCTGTGGAGTTCCATGTCGTTCGAGGCGGCCGAGGAGAACTTCACGACGGCCGCGCGCCACGGGCTCGACGGCCCGCTGTACTGGCCCGGCAACGGTTGGATCCGCCCCGACGAGCTCGTGCTGCGCAAGCTGCTGCCGCAGGCCGCCGCGGGGCTGGCCCGCTGGGGCGTCACCACCGAGGTGGCCGAGCGGTACCTCGGTGTGATCGAGCGCCGGTGCGTGGAGCGGCGCACGGGGGCGTCCTGGCAGCTCGACACGGTGGCGGCGCTGGAGGCGCGCGGCGCCGACCGGCGGGCCGCGCTGCACGGGATGCTGGAGCGCTACCTGGAGTCGTCCACGGCCAACGAGCCGGTGCACGACTGGCCGGTGCCGAGCTGACGGTCCCGGGGCCGGCGCTCGCGCGTTAGCAGGAGCGAACCCTTTCCCGGAACGGCCACGGGCGGGGGCGGCGGGTTCCTAGTGTCCCGTCCGTCCTGAGCGCGGCCGCCCGGCCGCCGGAGTCCCGTGCGCACCCCGGGGCCGCCCGTCGCGGCGGCGCCGCGGGTCCCCGCGCGCCCGCCCGTCCGGGGGAACGATGCCCGTGCCACCCGCCCACCGTCCCGGCCCGTCCCGGTGACGGCCGTGTCCCGCTTCCGGATCTTCGGGCGGTCCGCGCCGCCCCCGCCCTACCCCGCGCCCCCGTACGGCGCCCCGGTGGGTCCGCCGCCCGCCCCGCGACCGCCCGGTGGCGTCCCGCCGTCGGCATGGGCCGCGGCCCCGCCCGCACCCGTCCCGCCACCCCTGCCCCCTCCCCGGCTCGCGGCCGTTCCGCCCGACCCGCCGACCGACCCCTTCGGCTTCCCCCCGATCCCGGCCGTGGCCGCGGCCCGGCCGGACCCGTCCGAGGCCGCCGCGCTGGCCGGCGCGTTCGCCGCCGACTACCTGTCCTGGGACGAGGACGACCCCGCGCGCCGCGGACGCGTGCTGCGCGACTACCTGCCCACGCCCGGGCGCGACCCGGAGCGGCTGGGGTGGCCGGGGACCGGGCGCCAGCGCGCGGAGTTCGCCCTGCCCGGCCTGGTGCGCCCCGACGGTGAGGGGCGGGTGCTCGTCGACGTCCGCGTGCGGGTCACGCCGTACCGGGCCGTGGGCGAACACGGACCCGACCCGGTGCCCGATCCCGAGGTGGCGGGCATCCCGGCCGTGGCACCCGCGCCCACCGGGCGCGGGTGGCGCAGCCTCGCGTCGTACTGGATCCGCATCAGCGTGCCGGTGGCCGTCGAGGGCGGGCGACTCGTCGTCGACGCGTGGGAGGAGACGCTGGGCGAGGAGCCCGCGGCCGGCACCTCCGCCCCGCGCACCCCCTCCGACGAGCACGCGCTGGCCGACGACGACCCGCTCGCCGCGCCCGGGAGCGCGTGGTGAGCGGGCTGCGGGCGCCGGTCGTCGCCGGGGTGGCGGGCGGGGTGGGGACGAGCACGCTCGCCGCCGCGCTGCACGCCGTCGACGGCGGACGGGCGGTCGCGAGCAGCAGGCCCGACGTGCTGGTCTGCCGCGCCGACTCGCTGCACCTCGCCGGGCGCCGGCCCGTCCCCGTCCTCGTCGTGGTCGCCGACCGGCCGCCGCGGCTCGAGCGCACCGGCGCCGACACGGCCGTCGTCGTGGCGCCGGACGTGGCTGCGTGGCACGAGCTCGACGCACCGGAGGTCGCCGGGCTGCTCGCGCTCGCCCCGGCGCACCGTCCCGCCGGGCTGGCCTCCTACATCGCCGCACTGCTCGACGTCGCCGCCGCCCTGGTGCGGTCCGGGGTGCTGGAGCGTCCGGCCCCGCCCTCCCGGCCGGCGCCGCTCGTGCTGCCCGCTCCGGCCCGGCCGACCGTGGCGCCCCCGTCCGTCGTGCCCCGGCCCCTCGTGCCCCGGTCCCTCGTGTCCCCGCCCCTCGTGTCCCCGCCGTCCCGGCCCGCCGTGCCCGCCCTCATCGTCGTCGGGAGCGGGCGGCCGGTGGCGCCGCCGGTGCCCGTGGCCGACCGCGCGCTCTGGCGGGGGCTGCGGGCGGTGCAGCGCACGCCCACGAGCCCTCCCGGACCCGCGGGGTCGGAGCCGGACGACGACGCCCTCGAGCCGACGCGGGCCGGTTGACGTGTCCGCGCTCCCCCGCCCCCTCGTGGCCGCACTCGCCGCGCTGGCCGCTCTGCTGGTGCTCGGTGCCGCGCCCGCCCCCGCGGCCGACCCGGTGCCCGGCGTCGACGCCGCGGCCGTCCCCGCGGCCGCCCGCGACTGGCTGCCCCTGATCGCCGACCTCACCGCCACCGGCTGCCCCGAGCTGCCGCCGGTGTGGGTGGTGGCACAGGTGCAGGTGGAGTCGGGCTGGGACACCGCGCTCGTCGACGACGCCCCGGGCGGGCCCGCGGGGCTCTACGGGTTCGGCCAGGAGGCCTGGCGCGCGGCGGGCGGCGCGGCGTGGTCGAGCGACCCGCCGACGGCGGACGACGACGTCACCGACGTCGAGGCCCACCTGCGCGTCGCCGTGCCATGGATCTGCACGAACCTGCGCGCGGTCACCCGGCACCTCGCCGACACCGGCAAGACCGCCGACCCGCTCGACGCGATGCTCGTCTGCCACCTGGCCGGCTGCGGCCGGGTCGCGGGCAGCGCCACGGGCGTGCCGGTGACCGGGGAGGCCGGGTGCGGGGAGCGGTGCGCCGAGGTGGTCCGCCGCTACGTCGACGCGGTGCGGGCGGAGGTCGACCGGTTCTCCGGCGCTGCGCCCGGGCCGGCCCCCGACGCCCCCGGGGCGACGACCGATCCCGGTGTCCCGGCCCCGTGGACGGGCGGCGCCACCGGCTGCGAGCAGACCGACCCCACCGGCGACGGCTGCCTCACCGGCGCCGCGCTGCACGGGCTGGAGGAGGCGGCGGCGGCGTTCGGCGGCTGGTCCGACGGGCCCGTCATCCGCAGCGCGGGCTGCTGGGACGCCCACGCCTGGAACCCCCGCAGCGACCACCCCCGCGGCCGGGCGTGCGACCTGTTCCCCGGCACCCCCGGTGCCTTCGCCGAGGGCGCCGGGCTGGAGGCGGGCTGGCGGGTCGCCGACTGGTTCCGCGCGCACGCCGGGCCCCTCGCCGTCCGCTACCTCATCTGGCAGGGCCGCTACTGGGACCCGTCCGTCGAGGACGACGGCGGCTGGGGCCGCCGCTACACCGGCGGCGGCGTCTACGACACCCGTGACGCCACCGGCGGCCACTTCGACCACGTCCACGTCAGCTTCCGGGAGTGACCGCCGTGCCCGCGTCCCGCCTCCCGCTGCTCGCCGCGGCCGCCGCCGCCCTCGTGACGGTCGGGGCGCTGCTGTTCACCGGCGCCGGCTCCGTCGCCCCCAGCGGCGAACCGCCGCCGGGGCCCGTCGTCGGCCGGGAGGACCGCGCCGCGCTCGACGCCGCACCCGTGCTCCGCGGCGCCGACGCCCCGCCACCCGACCCCGGCACCACCCTCACCGATCCCGCGGCCGTCGCCCGCGCCTACCTCCGCGCCGCGCACACCACCGGGCCCGCGGACGCCGGCGGCACGCACCTGCGCGCCGCGCCGTACGCGGTGCCGGGATCGGCGGCGGACGTGGTCGGCGTGCTCGTGCTCGACGCGCCACCGCCCGGCACCGCGCGCACGGCGTCGGTCCGCCGGCTCGACCTCGTCGCCGCCGACCACGACGACCTCCGCCGCGGCTACGAGGCCGTGGTCGAGACCCGCGACTCCCCCGGCGGCGCCACCGCCGTCCTGCGCACCGGCATCGTCGTCGCCCGGCAGCCCGACGGGCGCTGGCTGGTGGCCTCCGAGACCCCCGACGACCCCGACCTCGCGGTCGGGGAGGACTGAGGACCACCGTGGACCTGGACGAGATCGAGGACCTGATCCGGCGCTACCTGTCGGCCGGCATCGCGGTCGTGCTCCTCCTCGTCGCGCCCGGCGGCGGCGGGGAGACGACCCCGCGCAACGACCCGGCCGTCGTCACCGTCGTCCCCTCGGACGGCGCGCCGGGCACGCTCCCACCGCTGCCCGCCGACGAGGACGCCGACGAGGCCGAGGACCAGGGCGAGGACCAGGGCGAGGACCGGGACCAGGAGCAGGACCGGCAGGCGCCGACGGTCCCCCGGACGACGACACCCCGGACGACGACACCCCGCACCCCGGCTCCGACGACGCCCACCCGCAGCACCACGCCCACCACCACCACGCCCCGCACCATCGCCCCGACTCCACGCACCACGACCGCCGCGCCCACCCCGACCCCCACCGGCACGACGAGCCCCACCGGCACGACGAGCCAGTCGACCACCGGCACGGACACCCCCACCGCCGCCGACCTCCTCGACTGGGGCACCCCCTCCCGCGAGGACGACTTCACCGCCGGCCTCGCCCAGTGGGACCTCTACGAGGGCACCGGCCACGCCGGGCAGGGCGTCCGCTCGCCGATGAACGCCGCCGTGCAGGACGGCGTCCTCACCCTCACCGGCGACGCCGCGGGCACCACGGCCGGCATGTGCTGGGGCCAGGGACAGCGGTACGGCCGCTGGGAGGGCAGGCTGCGCGCCCCGGAGTCCGACCCGTCCTACGACGCCGTGCTCCTGCTCTGGCCCGACGACGACGCCCCGGACGGCGGCGAGATCGACATCGCCGAGATGCAGGACCCGTCACGGCGCACCACCGGCTTCCACCTCCACCACGGCGCCGACGACGAGCAGGTCGAGGGGCGGGTCGACGTCGACGCCACCCGGTGGCACGCCTGGGCGGTGGAGTGGACGCCGCGGGAGATCACCGCGCACCTCGACGGGCGGCCCTGGTTCCGCACCACCGACGCCGCGACGTTCCCGCCCGGGCCGATGCACCTGTGCGTGCAGCTCGACTGGTTCCCCTCCGGCGACGGGCCGGTGCGCGAGTCGAGCATGCAGGTCGACTGGGTGCGCGAGTACGCACTCGACGGGGAGACGGGCGACGAGCCCCGGTAGCCGACACACGGATCGGGGCCCTGGCCAACCGGCCAGGGCCCCGATACCGTTCCCGAACTGACGCGCCGCTCCCACCACGAAGCGACGTGCATGAGGTTAGCCTAACCTCTCCTCGCGGCGCAAGAGCGTTCTCGGCCCGCCCGCCCGCATCACCAGGACCACCGTCACGACCAGCACCGACACGACCGTGACGACCCCGCCGAGCACCAGCGGCGAGCGCCCGCCCCAGCTCTCGGCAAGCATCCCGAGCAGCGGCGCCCCCACCGGCGTGCCGCCCAGGAACAGCAGGATGTAGAGCCCCATCACGCGCCCGCGCATCGCCGGCTCCACCGACAGCTGCACGGCCGAGTTGGCCGCGGTCGTGAACATCAGCGCCGCGAAACCCAGCGGCACCATGACGATCCCGGTCAGCAGGAAGGTCGGCATCAGCCCGGCCAGTACGACGAGCACGCCGAACGCCAGCGCCGACCCGGTGACCAGCCGCAGCCGGGGTCTGCGCACCCGCCGCGCGGCGAGCACCGCGCCCGCCACCGACCCCACCGCCAGCAGCGACGTGAGCAGCCCGTAGGCATCGGCGCCCAGGCCGAACACGCTGCGCGCCAGCAGCGCGAGCGTCAGGTAGAAGTTGATGCCGAAGGTCGACACCAGGAACACCAGCGCCAGCACGGCGACGAGGTCGGGGCGCCCGCGCACGTAGCGCAGGCCCGCGCGGAGCTGGCCGGGCGCGCGCGGCACCGGCGTCACGCGGTGCAGGCGCGCCGGATCCATCAGCGCGAGGCCGGTGATCACCGCGGCGAAGCTGACCGCGTTGATGAGGAACACCCAGCCGGTGCCGGTCACGGCGATGAGCACGCCCGCCAGCGACGGCCCGACGATCCGCGCGAGGTTGAACGTCAGCGAGTTCAGCGCGACCGCGTTGCCCAGCTGCGCGTCGCCGACGAGCTCGGGCACGAACGACTGCCGCACCGGGACGTCGAGCGCGGAGAAGCAGCCGAGCAGCAGGCACAGCAGGTAGACGTGCCAGAGCGCCACCACCCCGGTGACGACGGCGGTGCCGAGCACCAGCGCGCACAGCCCCATCGCCGCCTGCAGCGCGATCAGCGCGCGGCGCTTGTCGACCCTGTCGGCGAGCACCCCGCCCCAGAGCGAGAGCACGAGCGTGGGGCCGAACTGGAGGGCGGCGGCGATGCCGAGCGCGGTGGCGCTGCCGCCGGAGAGGTCGAGGACCAGCCAGTCCTGCGCGACGCGCTGCATCCAGGTGCCGGCCAGCGACACGATCTGCCCGGAGGCGTAGAGCCGGTAGTTGCGGACCCGCAGCGACGAGAAGGTGGACCCCCGCCCCGGCGCGGAGGTCAGAGTTGCGGTCACTTCTCTTAGCTTACAACAACTACCCCCCGAGCAGCGCGCGCAGCGGGCCGACGGCGAAGTACGCGACGAACGCCACCGACACGACCCACATCAGCGGGTGCACCGTGCGGGCGCGACCGGTCGCGGCGGCCAGCAGCACCCAGCTGACGAAGCCGGCGCCGATGCCGTTGGCGATCGAGTACGTGAACGGCATGACGACGATCGTCAGGAACACCGGCAGCGCGACGCGGAACTCGGTCAGGTCGATCTCGGTGATCTGGCGCATGATCAGCGCCCCGACGACGACGAGCGCGGGCGCGGCCGCCTCGATCGGCACCACCGAGTACAGCGGCGTGAAGAACATCGCGAGCAGGAACAGCACCCCGGTGACGACGTTCGCGAGCCCGGTCCGCGCGCCCTCCGCGATCCCCGACGCCGACTCGACGAACACCGTGTTCGACGAGCTCGACGCCGCCCCGCCCAGCACCGCCCCCGCGCCCTCGACGACCAGCGCGCGCCCGACGCCGGGCAGCTGCCCGTCCTTCCCGATCATCCCGGCCTGCCGGCCCAGGGCCGTCATCGTGCCCATCGCGTCGAAGAAGTTGGCGAGCACGAGGGTGAACACCAGCAGCACGACGGTCACCGGGTCGAGCCGGGTGAACGCACCGAACGACACCGCGCCGACGAGCGAGAGGTCGGGCACGCCCAGCACGCTGTCGGGCAGCGCGGGCACCGACAGCGCCCAGCCCTGCGGGTTCGTCCCCATCGACGGGCCCACCTGCACGACCGCCTCGACCACCACCGCGATGACCGTCGTGATCGCGACGCCCAGCAGGATCCCGGCCCGCACGCCGCGCGCCACCAGAAGCGAGGTGATGAGCAGGCCGACGACGAACACCGCCGTCGGCCACGACGCGATCGACCCCCCGATGCCCAGCCCGACCGGCACCGTGGTGCCTGCGGCGTCGGCGATGCGCCGCACGAACCCGGCATCGACCAGGCCGATGAACGCGATGAACAGCCCGATCCCGACCGCGATCGCGACCTTGAGCTCGGGGGGCACCGCGGAGAACACGGCGGTGCGGAAGCCGGTGACCGCGAGCAGCACGATCACCAGCCCGTTGACGACGACGAGACCCATCGCCTCCGGCCACGTCACCAGCGGGGCGATCGTGACCGCCACGAGCGTGTTGATGCCGAGCCCGGTGGCGATCGCGAACGGATAGTTCGCGACCAGCCCGAAGAGCACGGTCATCACGCCCGCGACGAGCGCGGTGACGGCGGCGACCTGCGGCAGCCCGAGCACGGCCCCCGTCACGTCGGCCTTCGCGCCGGGCCCGTCGGCGGCGACGCTGCCCAGGATCAGCGGGTTGAGCACGATGATGTAGCTCATCGTCACGAAGGTGACGACACCGCCGCGCACCTCGCGGGGCAGGGTGGAGCCGCGCTCGGCGACGCGGAAGTAGCGCTCGATCACGGCGACACCGTAGATCCGGGCCGGTCACTACGCTGCACCCGTGGTCGATCCCCCGCCCCTGCCGCGCCGATTGTCCGACATGGCCACCGTCGTCGGGCTCGGGTCGGCGCTGTGGGCGCTCGGGGCGCTGGCCCTGCTCGTCACCGGCCGGGCACCGGGTCTGCCGTTCGCGACCTGCGTGGCCGGGGCGCTGCTCGGCGGGGTCGGCTGGGGCATCTTCCGCTGGCAGCGCGCGGCGGCGCGGCGCGGCTCCCGGGGGGCCCAGCAGGGTCTGGACGACTGATCTAGCTTCTGCGCATGACCCCGTCACCCGTCGCCGTCGTCACCGGCGCCAGTTCCGGCATCGGTGCCGCCACCGCCCGCGCCCTGGCCGCCGCCGGCTTCCACGTCGTGCTCGGCGCCCGCCGCGTCGACCGCTGCGCCGAGATCGCCAAGGAGATCGACGGCACCGCCGTGCGCCTGGACGTCACCGACGCCGAGTCGGTCTCCGCGTTCGCCGCGGCGGTGCCCGAGTGCCGCCTGCTTGTGAACAACGCCGGCGGCGCGAAGGGGCTCGAGCCCGTCGCCGAGGCCGACGAGGAGGACTGGCGGTGGATGTTCGAGACCAACGTGATCGGCACGCTGCGCGTCACGCAGGCCCTGCTCCCGGCGCTGCTCGCCTCCGGTGACGGGCACATCGTCACCGTCACCTCGATCGCGGCGATGGAGGCCTACGACAACGGCGCGGGGTACACCGGCGCCAAGCACGCGCAGGCGATGCTCCACCGGACGCTGCGCGGGGAGCTGCTCGGGCAGCCGGTGCGGCTCACCGAGATCGCGCCCGGGATGGTCGAGACCGACTTCTCACTGGTCCGGTTCGAGGGAGACCAGGAGAAGGCCGACAACGTCTACCGGGGCATCACACCGCTCGCCCCCGAGGACGTGGCGGACGTGATCGCATTCGCGGCCACCCGCCCGAGCCACGTCAACCTCGACCAGATCGTGCTCAAGCCGCGCGCCCAGGCGTCCGCGATGCGGGCGCACCGGGAGGGCTAGCAGGACGGCCCGCTCAGGCCGTCTCCTCGCTGGTGCGGTTCTCGTCGGCGGCGTCGCCCGGCGCGTCGCCCTCCGTCGCCTCGGCGACCCGCTCCTCGGAGTCGGCGAGGATGGACGCCGCCTCGGCCTCGCGGTCCTCGCCGCCGGTCTCCGCTGCCCGCTCCTCGGGGAGCGGCTCGGCGCGGGTGTGCGCCTGCTCGGACAGGTCTTCGGGAACGGCCATGGCTGCCGGTACCCGCGGGGCCGGACCGGCGAAACCCCGCGGGCTACAGCGCGGAGAGCTCGCGCCACCGGTCGTAGGACAGCGTCCAGTCCCAGATGTCGCCGTCGCGGGAGGCGAGCGGGACGTCGGTGCCGGTGACCTCTACCGGGTCGCCGTAGAGCGCGGTGTCGTAGTAGGCCTGCGCGTCGGCCGTGGAGAGGTTGACGCACCCGTGGGTGACGTTCGACGAGCCCTGCGCCGACGCCGACGCCGGGTTGGCGTGGATGAACTCGCCGTTGTTGCTGATCCGCACGGCCCACTTCTCGACCAGGTCGTAGCCGTAGCGCTCGCTCACCATCCGCTTGTCGGTGAACCGCTCCGACACGACGTGGACGCCCGAGCGGGTGGTGCGGTCGGGGTCGCCGGACAGGCCGTAGCTCGCCGGGTAGTCGGCCACCTGCACGCCGTCGCGGATCACCAGCATGCGGTGGCTGTTGACGTCGGCCTTCACGATCTGGGAGCGCCCGATCTCGAAGGTGCTGGTGACGTCGGCGCGGCCGTAGGCGCCGTCGCCGTACGCGACGCCGAACAGGTCGGCCGTGACCGTGACCTGCGTGCCGGACGGCCAGTACTCCGCGGGCCGCCAGTGCACGCGCGAGCCGCCGTTCTCGTCGGGCAGCCAGCCCCACGAGCCCTCGACCGGCACCGACGTCTCGACCGTGAGCGCCCGCTCGACGGCGGCGCGGTCCTCGACGTGGGCGTCGAACTGGATCTCGATCGGGGCGGCGACGCCGACGGTGCGGTCGTCGCCGATGTTGAGCACGCCGCGCACGACGTCGGCCGGGGAGACCGTGGTGAACGAGCCCGCGACGGGCAGGGGCGCACCACCGGGGCCGGTCGCGGTGCCGGCCCAGGTGTAGGTGGTGTCGTAGGCCAGGTCGGCCGTGGTGCTCCACGAGCGGCCGTCGGCGGCCTCCGCACCCTCGACGGCCGCGCCGTCGGGGCCGGTGAGCGTGACGCCGTCGAGCGCGCCGTCGGGGACGGAGACGGAGGCGGGCTGCGACGGGCTGACGTCGACCGCCCCCGGGAGGGGCCGGAGCAGCACCGACGCCACCGGCAGGCCGGCCGGGGACGGGGCGTCCGGACCGGCGGCCGTGGTCACCGCCGCGAGGCTCGCCACACCCAGCACTCCGACCAGCAGTACCGCCACCACGAGCAGGATGCGCCGCATGCGTCCCCACCTCCCCCGAGTCAGGGACGTGCGGGTTCCGTTCGAGTTGCCCCGCGCGCGCGAGGTCACAGCCGGCAACCGACGAGGACGGGCTCCGGCACGAGGTCGACCCCGAAGGTGGCGCGCACGACGTCGCGCACCTCACGGGCGAGCACGAGGAGGTCCTCGGCGCTACCACCACCCCGGTGGGTGAGCGCCAGCACGTGCTTGCCCGACAGCGCGACGCGCCCGCCCGGGCCGGCGTGCCCGCGGGCGAAACCCGCGTGCTGGATCAGCCAGGCGGCGGGCAGCTTGACCTGCTCCCCGGCGGGCCACCGCGGCGCCCCCTCGGGCGCCTGCGCGGCGTCGACGATCGGGTTGGTGAAGAACGAGCCCGCGCTCCACGTGTCGCGGTCCTCGTCGTCGAGCACCATCCCCTTGCCGCGGCGCAGCGCGAGCACGGCCTCGCGGGCCGCGGCCGCGGGCACCCGCTCCCCCGGCTCGACGCCGAGCGCCCGCGCGAGCTCGGGGTACCGGACGGGCGCGCTGGACCCGTCCCCGGGCAGTGCGAACCGCACCCGCAGCACCACGGCGTCGTCGCGGCCCTTGAGCGTGCTGGTGCGGTAGCCCAGGCCCAGGTCGGCGGCGGGGACGTGCTCGCGGACGGTGCCGGTGCGCCGGTCGTAGAGGTCGACGTCGACGAGCAGGTCCGCGATCTCGACGCCGTACGCGCCGACGTTCTGCACCGGCGTGGCCCCGGTGCGGCCGGGGATGCCCGACAGGCACTCCAGCCCGCCCAGCCCCTGCTCGACGGCGTCGTCGACGACGACGTTCGAGCCGCCGCCGAGCACGAGCAGCGGCTCTCCCGCGGCGTCGGCGGCGCGCACCGCGTCGACGACCGCATCGGCGGTGGTGGCCTCGACGAGCCGACGGGCCGGGCCGCCCAGGCGCAGCGTCGTGAGCGACGCCAGTTCGGTGGTGGACACGGGTGCCAACGGTAGCCTCCGTGCATGTCACGTCAGATCGACTACCGGTCGTCGTCGCCGCACGGTGCCGACGACGTCGCCGCGGTGATGCTCGACGAGGAGTACCTGCGCGCCCGCCTGGTGCAGCTCGGCGGCCCGGGGGCCAAGCTCCTGGCGCACGAGGTGCACGAGGGCAGCGGGCGGTACACGATCCGCCACGGCGTCGACGAGGCCGCGCTGCCCTCCATCGTCAGCTCGCTGGTCAGCGGCAACCTCGTCGTCCAGCGCACCGAGTCGCTGCGCCGCGAGGCGCCCGGGCGCCACCGCGGTGACGTCGACGTGCAGATCCCCGGCACGCCCGCGTCGGCCGTCGGCACGTTGGAGCTGCGCGACACCGGATCCGGCAGCGAGCTGCTCGTGCGCGCCGACGTCACCGTGAAGGTGCCGTTCCTCGGCGGGAAGATCGAGGCCGTGATCGCCGACCAGGTGCAGCAGCTGCTGGCCGCGGAGACGGCGTTCACGCTCGAGTGGCTCGACGGGAAGCACCACTGACGGTGGAACCGAGCACGGAGCACCGTTACGTCATCACGCTGAGCTGCCCCGACACCACCGGCGTCGTCGCCCGGATCTCCACGTTCCTCGCCGACGCCGGCGGGTGGATCGTCGAGGCGGGCTACCACTCCGACCCGAGTACCGGCTGGTTCTTCACCCGCCAGGTCGTGCGCGCCGACTCCCTGCCCTTCGACGCCGACGAGCTGCGCGAGCGCTTCGCCGCGGTGGCGGCCGCGATCGGCCCGCAGTCGCGCTGGACCGTCAGCGACACCGCCGTGCCCAAGCGGGCGGTGGTGCTCGTCAGCAAGGAGACGCACTGCCTGCACGACCTGCTCGGCCGCGCGTCGAGCGGCGAGCTGCCGGTGAGCCTGGAGGCCGTGGTCGGCAACCACGATGGGCTCGGCGACATCGTGCGCGCGCACGGCGTGCCGTTCCACCACGTGCCGTTCCCGGCCGCGGGCGACCCGCGTCGCGAGGCGGGCAAGGTCGAGTCGTTCGAGCGGGTGCGGGAGATCGTCGACTCCCACGAGCCCGACGCCGTCGTGCTGGCCCGCTTCATGCAGGTCCTGCCCGCCCACCTGTGCGAGCGGTGGGCCGGGCGCGCGCTCAACATCCACCACAGCTTCCTGCCCTCGTTCGCGGGCGCGAAGCCCTACCACCAGGCGTACGCGCGGGGCGTCAAGCTGATCGGGGCCACCTGCCACTACGTCACGGCCGACCTCGACGCCGGGCCGATCGTGGAGCAGGACGTCATCCGGGTCGACCACGGCGACACGGCGGCCGACATGGTCCGCCGCGGCCGCGACATCGAGCGCCTCGTGCTCTCCCGCGGGCTGCGCTGGCACCTGGAGGACCGGGTGCTCGTGCACGGCAACCGGACCGTGGTGTTCCGGTAGCCGGGGCGTCTTCGCCGGCAGGGCTGTTCCGCTAGGAGGACGCGCCCTCCGAGGACGGCACGTAGTCCTGCCACTGCGGCATCTCGGTGCCGTGCATCGACGCCTCGAGCCGGTCGAGGTACCAGCGCCATCCCGCGGCGATGTCGGCGTCGTCCAGGCCCTCGACCGCCGCCTGGGTGAACACGAGCACCGCGCCGGTCCCGGCCGGCTCGATGTCGACGGCCACCCGCCACGATCGGCTCGCGTCCTCCGGGATGTCGACGACGAGCCGGCGCGGGGCGTCGCACTCGTGGATGGTCACCGTGACCGGCTGCGCCACCTCGCCGCCCGCGTCGACCTCGCCGGTGACGGTGAACTCGACGGTGCCGCCGACCCGACCGCGCCCGGTGTAGGTGCCGAACCAGCGGCCCAGGCGCTCGGAGTCGGTGACGGCCGACCACACGTCGTCGACGGGGTCCGGGAACTCCTTGCGCAGGACGATCTCACGCGGTGCGCTCATCGGGGTCTCCTCCTCCGGCGGCGCGGCGCTGCCGCCGGCCGCGGTGCATCTCGGTGTCCAGGGCGTCCAGGCGCCCGGCGGGGCCCGGCGCGGCGCGCAGCGGGCGGAACCCGTCGAGCCAGCGGTCCAGCTCTGCGAGCGGGGCGCGGTCGAGCGCGTACACGCGGTGCTGGCCCGCCACCCGCGAGGTGACGAGACCGGACTCCCGCAGCACGCGCAGGTGCCGGCTGACGGCCGGCCGCGACACCGGGAACCGCTCCGCGATCGCGCCCGCCGTGCTCTCCCCCGCGCCCAGGAGCTCGACGATCTGCCGGCGGACCGGGTCGGCGAGCGCGGCGAGGACGAGCACCTGATATGTGTAACACATCAGTTACGCATGGGGAAACGGGGAGGTCCGGGTCGTCACCTGCCCGTCGACGGCGGCCCTCACTCGAGGACCACGGCCACCGTGCCGTCGCTCAGGATCTGCAGCACCCGGCTGCTGCTCAGCTCCAGGACGTAGATCTCGCCGCCAGGGCCGACGGCGGTGCCGATCGGGTTGGCCAGTGACGCATCCACGGCCGAGGCACCCGTGACCGACGTGACGCACACCGGTGTGTCCGACGCCTCCTACCCCTACTCGGTGCGGGCCTGCACGCAGAGTGAGTACGTCACGGTCGAGGAGGAGTCCCAGTACGACGCCAGCTCGATCGTCTGCACGGACTGGTGGGGGACCTGATCGTCCGCTCCACGAACGCGAACGGCACTTCCACCCAACGTCATCGGGTGGAAGTGCCGTTCGCCTAGTGCGGGGATCAGGCCGCCGCGGTCACCTCGGCCGGCTCCAGGGCCAGCTCCAGGACCTCGGCGACGTCGGCCACCGGGTGGATCCGCAGCTCGCCGCGGATGCCCTCGGGCAGGTCGTCCAGGTCGGGCTCGTTGCGCTTGGGGATGATGACGTCGGTCAGCCCGGCCCGGTGCGCGGCCAGCAGCTTCTGCTTGACCCCGCCGATCGGGAGGACCTTGCCCTGCAGCGTGACCTCACCGGTCATGCCCACCGACGCCTTCACCGGCCGCCCGCTGGCGAGCGAGGCCAGCGCCGTCGTCATCGTGACGCCCGCGCTCGGCCCGTCCTTCGGGACCGCGCCCGCCGGCACGTGCACGTGCAGCTTGCGCGACGCCAGGTCACCCGCCAGGCCCTTCGACCGCAGGTAGCTCAGCGCGATCGACACCGACTCCTTCATGACGTCACCGAGCTGTCCGGTGAGCGTCAGGCCGGGGTCCCCGTCCATGGCCGTGGCCTCGATGAACAGGACGTCGCCGCCCGCCCCGGTCACGGCCAGCCCCGTCGCGACGCCGGGCACCGAGGTGCGCTCGGCCGACTCGGGGGTGAACTTCGGCCGTCCGAGGAACGTGACGAGCGCGTCGGCGTCGATGTGCACCGGCCGCTCGACGGTCTCGTCGTCGAGCCGCACGGCCACCTTGCGCAGCGCCTTGGCCAGGCCCCGCTCCAGCTGCCGCACGCCCGCCTCGCGGGTGTACTCGGCGGCGATCATCGACAGGGCGACGTCGGTGAACTCCACGTCGGACGGGTCGAGGCCGGCCTTCTCGATCTGCCGGGGCAGCAGGTGGTCGCGCGCGATGGCGACCTTCTCCGCCTCCGTGTAGCCGTCCAGCGTCACGACCTCCATGCGGTCGAGCAGCGGGCCGGGGATCGTGTCGAAGCCGTTGGCGGTGGCCAGGAACAGCACGTCGGACAGGTCGAGGTCGACCTCGAGGTAGTGGTCGCGGAACGTGTGGTTCTGCGCCGGGTCGAGCACCTCGAGCAGCGCGGCCGTCGGGTCGCCCCGGAAGTCGCTGCCGACCTTGTCGATCTCGTCGAGCAGCACGACGGGGTTCATCGTGCCGGCCTCGCGGATCGCGCGGACGATCCGGCCGGGCAGCGCGCCGACGTAGGTGCGCCGGTGGCCCCGGATCTCGGCCTCGTCGCGGACGCCGCCCAGCGCCACGCGGACGAACTTGCGCCCGAGCGCGTGCGCCACGGACTCCCCGAGCGAGGTCTTGCCGACGCCGGGCGGGCCGACGAGCGACAGCACCGCGCCGGAGCCGCGGCCGCCGACCTTCTCCATGCCCTTGCGGTCCCGACGGGCGCGGACGGCCAGGAACTCGATCAGCCGCTCCTTGACGTCGTCGAGGCCGGCGTGGTCGGCGTCCAGGATGGCCCGGGCCGCCTTCAGGTCCGTGTTGTCGGTGGTCGACCCGGTCCACGGGATGTCGAGGACGGTGTCGAGCCACGTGCGGATCCAGCCCGACTCCGGGCTCTGGTCCGACGCGCGCTCCAGCTTGCCGACCTCGGTCAGCGCCGCCGTGCGGACGTGCTCGGGCAGGTCGGCGGACTCCACGCGGGCGCGGTAGTCGTCCGATCCGTCGGGCTCGCCCTCCCCCAGCTCCTTGCGGATCGCGGCCAGCTGCTGGCGCAGCAGGAACTCGCGCTGGGTCTTCTCCATGCCCTCGCGGACGTCGTGCGAGATCTTCTCGGAGACCTCCTGCTCGGCGACGTGCGCGCGGGTCCACTCGACCAGCAGCTCGAGCCGCTTGACCACGTCGGTCTCGGCGAGCAGCTGGGCCTTGTGCTCCAGGTCGAGGTAGGAGGCCCACCCCGCAGTGTCGGCGAGCTGGCCGGGGTCGGTGATCTGCTGCACCGAGTCGATGACCTGCCAGGCGCCCCGCTGCTGCAGGATGCCGACGACCAGCGCCTTGTACTCCTTCGCCAGCTCCGTCGCGTGCCCGGTGACGGGCCCGTCCTCGACGGGGGTGGCCTCCACCCAGAGGGCGGCACCGGGGCCGGTCACGCCGGACCCGATCTGCGCGCGGCCCTCGCCGCGCACCACGGCTGCGCGCTCCCCGCTGGGGAGCCTGCCGACCTGCTCGAGGACGGCGATCGTGCCCACGGCGGCGTACCTGCCGTCGAGGCGGGGGACGACCAGGACCTTGCGGTCGACGCTCTGCGCTGCGTCGACCGCCGCCTGGACCTCGGAGTCGTCGAGTCGAACGGGAACCACCATGCCGGGCAGCACCACCGAGTCGGCGAGCGGAAGCACCGGCAGCTTCAGCGTCTCTGTCATGTCCGGTCCAACAGTTACAGCGTTGAACATGTTCCAGCGTTCAAGGAAGTACGCTGTGAGTGAACTCAGGAACCTTGAGCGGAGCCGGCTCTACCCGCTGAAGGTCTCCCAGTCGGACCCGGCCATCGGACGGCGGCCGTTCGACAGAGATCCCTCGAGGCGCAGGAGGACTCGGAGGTGCGGTGGCGCTTCGGGTCCGTTCACGTGCTGGACGACCGTCCGGACGCTGCCCGCCTCGCGCACTCCACGGACGTAGTCGAGGAGCAGGTCGGGAACCCAGCCGATGGGAGTGCCGTCGACGACGACCTGCACCGCGAGCGGGTTCTTCGGATTGGTGGGCTCGGGAACGAGCTCCACCTCGCGCCCACGCACGAGCGGCGGGAGACGACCCTCGTTGCAGTAGCGCACGCCGTGCACCAGGAACATGCACGTCGTCGACCCGTCGGCGCCGACCGCCGGCACGGGGAAGACCTGGATCGTGTCCCCGCTGCTCCGCCCCCCGGAACGAGCGAGCTGCTCCCATGGGGTCGCGCCCGGAGCGAGATCCAGCTGGCGGAGGAACGCCTGGAAGTCGGGTCGGCGCGGGCTCATGATCCGCGGTGCGAAGAGCGGGAACAGCCGTTCACTGCGGTAGTCGGTTCTCCAGTCCGGGAAGTTCAGGAACGGACGGAAGCCCGGAACGAGCAGCGCTGGTCGCAAGTAGCGGAAGCGGTACTCGTCGTGCCCGTGGTCCAGCAGCGCGACCGGCGCGATCCGTCGACTCTCCGGGTTCTGCCAGGCCACCACGAGCCGCCCCTGAGACCTCCCCGCGTCCCAGGACGGGTCGGACGCGAGACCTGGTGCCTGCTCGGTCACCGATTCATCAACGCCCGTTGTCGACCCGTTCGAGTCGTCCACGCCAGAGGGACTCCGTCTCCCAGCCGGCGGTGCGCAGCACCCGCTCGGCGACGTCGACCAATGTGGCACGTTGCGCCTTGGGCGTGTCCGGGTCGTGCTCGAACCAATCCGCCCTGGCGCGTCGGACGAAGTGCGACGAACCGTCGGGACGCTCCGGCACCGCCCTCCGCTTGTCGTCGGTCAGGTTGAACCCGACGCTGCTCGCGTGGTCGTAGGACGACGCCAGGACGAGCGGCAGAGAGTCCACCGTACTGCGCAGTACTGCCCAGTTCTGGTCGTGCCTGTCCTGGTTCGCCACCCAGGCGTCGAGGACGACGTAACCCGCGAAGGCCTCGAGTGCGTCCGACAGCCCCGAACCCGCCGGTGCGGCGCAGTCCGACAGAGCTGCCGCGATGGCTTCGGGACCGTGCCCCGGCCGGCCTCGCGGACGGCGCTCCCGCCCGTTGGCGTCGAGGAAGGGACCGCTGTACGTACGAGGACGAGCCGGTACCGTGAGGAACGCGCCCGGCGGTACCGCCGACTTCAGTGACCGAGGCCCTCGACGACCTCGGCACCGGACAGGCGGGCGGCGAGCTCCCCGGGCAGGGCGAGCTTGGAGTGCCGCACCCCCGACCCGATGACGACGGCGGGCGCGGCCGCCACCGCCGCGTCGACGAGCAGGGGCCAGTCGGCGGGCAGGCCGACCGGGGTGATGCCGCCGTACTCCATGCCCGTGATCGCCACGGCGTCGTCCATCGGGGCGAAGGAGGCCTTGCGGGCGTCGAGGCGGCGGCGCACCAGGCCGTTGACGTCGGCGCGGGTCGTGGCGAGCACCAGGCAGGCGGCGTACCGGACGGACTCGCCGCGGCGCCCGGCCACGACGACGCAGTTGGCGGAGCCGTCGAGCGGGGAGCCGTAGGCGGCGCAGAACTCCGCGGTGTCGGCGAGCGCCGGGTCGATCTCGGCGACGCCGACGAGGGCGGCGTCGGCGGGATCCAGGTCCTTGAGCGCGCGGGCGACCGGGTCGGCGAGCAGGTCGGGCCGGTCGAGCGCCGGCACCGCGGTCAACGAGCCGAGGACGGGCCGGCTCACCAGTGCGGTCCGCCGCCCTGCACGCCGACGATGGCCGGGCGGACGTCGACGATGTAGACCAGCGACGCCACGAGCGCGGCCAACCAGAACAGGGAGCCGCTGCTGCCCAGCCCGCCGTAGAAGACGACGAGGATCAGGACGCTGGCGCCGGTGATGCCGAGCCACGCGGGCTTGGTGAGCCTGTCGGCCGCGGTGAACGCGTCGGCCCGCTGCATGAGCGCGTGCACGAAGGCGAAGCCGCCGACGGGGATCGCGAGCAGCCCGATGCCCCACAGGATGTAGTTATCCAGGACATCGAGGAACTCGTACACGCCCGTCAATGTACCCGGAGGCCGCGGACAGCACAGCGCCCCCGGAGCGGGAGGCTCCGGGGGCGCTGCGCGGACGTGCGGTGGATCAGCTGGAGGCCGACCCGTTGGTGCGGCGCGCGGCCGGCTTGGGGGCCGCGGCCTTGGGGGCGGTGGCCTTCGGGGTGGTGGTCTTGGGCGCCGTGCGGTTGGCGGCCTTGCGGCTCGCCGAACGCGTGGCGCCGGCGACCTCGTCGCCGGTCTCGTTGATCGCGGCGGCGGCGTCGTCACCGGCGTCGGCGACCTTGTCGGAGGCGTCCTTCGCGACCTCGGAGGCGTCCTTGGCGACCTCGGACACGGCCTCCGCGGTCTCGGCGGCGAACTCCTGGGTGGCGCGGGCGGCCTTCTCACCGGTGGAGCGCGTCTGGCGGGTGACGGTCGACAGCGCCTTCTCGGCGACGTCGTGCGCGTCGTCCACCAGCACGTCGACGCGGGCGTCGAGCTTGTCGGTGTAGGTCTCGATCGTCGAGATGGCGTTCTTCACCTGCGGCTGCTTGCGGATGCGGCCCCAGGTCTTCTCGCCGCGCTCGGCGAAGCCGGTGTAGCGCTCCTCGGCGTCGGCGCGCAGGTCGGCGACCAGCTGGCGCAGGCTCTCGGGCGAGAGGCGCTGGGGCAGCTCGGCGGCGCGGTTGGCGGCCTCCTCGGCGCGGGCCCGGGCGTCGACGACGGCCTTGGTCACGGTGGAGTAGGCGTAGTCGCCGGCACCGAGAACGGCCAGCAGCGGGGTGCGAGCGACCTCGGCGCGCTGGGACACGTTCTGCGCGGCCTGGGCGCGGGCCTTGCGGACGTCGGTGGAAGTGGGCAGCTGAACAGCCATGGTGGTCACTCCTTGTCTGTGGGTCGGGGGTCGACGGCGGCGTCGTTCTCCCGGCGGAACGTGGCGTAGATGTCGAGGAGCACCTGCTTCTGGCGCTCCGTCAGGGTCGGATCGGCGAGCACGGCGTCGGTGACGACGCTCGCCGGGCGTTCGTCGAGGATCCCGGCTCTCACGTAGAGCGCCTCCGCGGAGATGCGGAGACCCTTCGCGATCTGCTGGAGGATCTCGGCCGACGGCTTGCGCAGGCCCCGCTCGATCTGGCTGAGGTAGGGGTTGCTGACTCCGGCCGTCCGCGCGAGCTGTCGGAGCGAGACATCGGCCAGCTCGCGCTGGCTCCGGATGTACGACCCGATCCCCTCGACGGTCTGACCGACGGCGTGACCGGCGTGCTCGACCACATGGCCGACCTGCTCGACGACCTGGCCCACCCGCTCGGTGGACCGATCCTGCTTGTCGTCACTGCTCATCCCGTTCACCTCCGTCCCTGTCGCAAGCGACGCTACCCGCCACTGCTAGCAGTTGCAAGCACACTGCTTGCGCAGGTGGCGTGGCCCTCACCACACCCACGACGGCACGCGCGTACGTTCCCCGCGTGCCCCCTGCACCGACCGGCCAGGCCCCCGCACTGGGCGCCGTCGCCGTCGGGGGCGCGCTCGGGGCGCTCGCGCGCTGGGGTGCGGGCCTGGCCCTGCCGGCCGCACCGGCGGCGTTCCCGCTCGCCACGTTCGGCGTCAACGTCGCCGGGTGCCTGGTCATCGGCGCGCTGCTGGTGGTGCTCACCGAGGTCGTGACGGCGCACCCGCTGGCCCGCCCGTTCCTGGCCACCGGCGTGCTCGGCGGGTTCACGACGTTCTCCACCTACGCGGTCGACGTCCACACCCTGCTGGGCGCGGGCCGCCCCGCCGTCGCCGCGGCCTACCTGCTCGGGACGCTGATCGCGGCGCTCGCCGCCACCTGGCTCGGCGCCCGCCTCGCCCGCGCGGCCGCGGGGGTGCCGCGGTGACCGCGCTGCTCGTCGTCCTCGGTGCGGCGGTCGGGGCACCACTGCGCTACGCCGTCGACCGCGCGGTGCAGGCCCGGTTCGGAGCGCCGTGGGGCACCTTCGCCGTCAACGTCGCCGGGTCGCTCGTGCTCGGCGTGGTGGTCGGGGCCGCGGCGCCGCCGGAGGTGCTGGCGCTGGTGGGCACCGGCTTCTGCGGAGCGCTCACCACCTACTCGACGTTCGGCTGGGAGACGGTGGTGCTCGGGCGCGACGGGCGGCGGGCCGCGGCGGCGCTCAACGCCGTCGGCTCGGTGGTGGCCGGGCTGGCCGCGGCGGGCGTCGGCCTGGCGCTGGGTGCGGCGCTCGGGGCCTGAGCCCGCGCCATCCCCCGAGCGAACGGCACTCTCACCCAGCCCGGCTGGGCGGGAGTGCCGTTCGCCCACCGCGGGGTGGGGCGCCCCCTCAGCCGAACAGCACCTGGCTCACCGCGTAGATGGCCAGACCCGCCAGCGCGCCGACGACCGTGCCGTTGATGCGGATGAACTGCAGGTCGCGCCCGACCTGGAGCTCGACCTTGCGGCTGGTCTCCTCGGCGTCCCATCGCGAGACGGTGTCGGTGATCAGCGTGGTGATCTCGGCGCGGTAGTGCCGCACGACGTAGCCGGCGGCGTCGGCGAGCCAGCCGTCGAGCTTGGCGCGCAGCGCGTCGTCGGACGACAGGCGCTGTCCCAGCGAGAGCAGCCCGTCGCGCACGCGCACCCGCAGCGCGCTCGACGGGTCGGCGGCGGCGTCGAGGATCAGCCCCTTGACGACGCCCCACGCGCCGCCGATGAACTTCTGCACGTCGGGGTGCCCGACGATCTGCTGCTTGATCTTCTCGGCGCGCTCGATGGTCTCGGGGTCGCTCTGCAGGTCGGCGGCGAACTCGTCGAGGTAGCGGTCGACGGCCAGGCGCAGCGGGTGCTGCGGGTCGGTCTTCACCGCCCACGCGAACGTCTGGACCTCCAGGAACACGCGGTCGGCGATCATGTCGTCGACGAACCGGGGCGACCACGACGGCGCGCGCTCGTGCACCACCCGCAGCACCATCTCCTGGTTCTGCGACACCCAGTCGTAGGCGCGGTCGATGACGAGGTCGACGAGCCGGTGGTGCGACTGGTCCGACAGGATCCCCTCGAGCACCGTGCCCAGCGGCGGGCCGACCGGGCGCTCCATCAGCTTGCGCACGAGCACCTGGTCGATGACCTCCTGCACGTCCTCGTCGCGCAGGACGGTGACGACGCCGCGGGCCGCCGTGGCGAGCTCGGCGGTGACGCGGTCGGCGTTGGCCGGCTGGCCGATCCACGCACCGACGCGCTGCGAGACCTCGACGCGCGCGAGCTTGTCGCGCACCACGGCCTCGGACAGGAAGTTCTCGCCGACGAAGTCGCCGAGACTGTCGCCGATCATGTCCTTCTTGGTCGGGATGATCGCCGTGTGCGGGATCGGGAGCCCGAGCGGGCGCCGGAACAGCGCGGTGACGGCGAACCAGTCGGCCAGCGCGCCGACCATCGCGGCCTCGGCGGTGGCGCGGACGTAGCTGATCCACGTCGGGCCGTCGGCCGACTCCCACCAGCGCGACGCGAGGAAGACCAGCGCCGCCACCAGCAGCAGGCCGGTGGCCAGCGACTTCATCCTGCGGAGGTCGCGGGCCTTCGTGGCCGGGTCCATCGACCCGATCCCGAGCCCGACCTCCACCACCGGCCGGGAACGGGGCACGGATGCCGCCGTTCGGGTGTTCTGCGGGGTCTGCACGAACCCATAGTGCCCGCGCGCGCGAACCCCTGCGTGACCGGACGCGATCCGGTCGGTGCCCCCCGAGGACGTGTTGCCCCCATGCCCCCGGGGGGCACCATCGCGTCCTGGTCATGGCCGGGGCCGATGGTGATCCACCGGCCCCGGCCAGAGTTCGGGGTGCGGCTGCGCCGGGAGGGAGAAGTGCCCCCTCCGGGCGCCGCACCTCGCCGGATGCTCGGCGGTCCGGGCGCGGCTCGACGAGCCGCGGCAGCGGGACCGTGCCGGTCCGGCTCGCGGTCGGCTAGGACCGCATCCCGGCTGCGACGGCAGCGGCGGGCCGCTGGGCGCCCGGATGCCTCTCGCGGTCGGACCGCCACCGGGCGCTGCCGGCCGCGGCGGAGACGATCAGGTCTGCGGACGGGACGCGGTAGCCGGTGAGCGCCGGCGACACCCGCCAGTGCACCCAGCCGTCGGGCACCTGCGACGGCGGCGCGAGCACCGTGGCACCCGCGGTGTGCAGGACGATCCCCTCGGTCGCCAGCAGGTCGGCGGGCAGGACGGCCCCCGCCGTCACCGGGTACCACCACGAACCGGTGGGCGTGCCCGCCACCGGGACCACCATGTCGACGGCCCGCAGCTGGGCGCAGACGCCGCGGCCGATGACCGCCGGCACCTCCAGCACGTCGAGCGTGACGCCCGTGACCAGGCGCAGCTCCGTGGGCGACTCCTCGATCACCGGCCATCCGTGCACCGTGAACTCCCGCGCCGCCGCGCGCAGCTCCGCACCGTGGACCGTGCGGTAGCTGTCCCAGCCCGACATGTCTCGCTCCCCTGCGTCGTCGTCTTCCTGTGACACTCAACACCACCGTCGACCGGCAGGAGACGCACCTGGAGCCCCCGTTCGGCGACCGTGCGTGACTCCGGGACGAGCGGGGCGCGACACCGTCGGGCGACGACGGGCGGCGAGGGAGCAGCGGGCGACCGGTCCAGGTCGGCGGGCCGACGGCTACTCCGTTCGGAGGGCGGGCCGGTCGCCGTGCGGCCGCCGTCGGCCAGCGGCTGCCACGATGGCGCCATGATGCTGGTGACCGGTGCGACCGGGTACCTGGGCAGTGCGCTCGTCGAGCTGGCCGTGCGCCGGGGCCTGGCGGTGCGGGCGGCCGTCCGCGACGCCGACCGCGCGCGGGCCCTGCTGCCCGCCGGGGTGGAGGTGGCCGTGGCCGACCTGGGCGACGTCGACGCGCTGACGCGGGCCGCCCGGGGCTGCACCGGCGTGCTGCACCTGGCCGGCTCGGTCGGGCACTCGGCGGAGGAGACGCGGCGCGCCAACGTCGACGGCACCCGGGCCGTGCTGTCCGCCGCGACGGCCGCGGGCGTGCCGCGGTTCGTCTACACCAGCAGCAGCGCGGCGATCATGGACGCCGACGGGCTCCTCGCCGAGGAACCGGTCGGCCCGCCCGCGCTCACCGACGCCTACTCGCTGAGCAAGGCCGAGGCCGAGCGGGTCGTCCTGGCGGCCCCGGGGATCGAGGCGATGGTCGTCAACCCGGTCAGCGTCTTCGGGCCGAGCCCGCTGGGCCCGCACTCCTACAACGGGCTGTTCCTCGCGGCCGCGCGCGGTGAGGTCCCGGCCGTCGTCGACGCGACGGTGGGCTGGGTGCTCGCCGAGGACGCGGCGCTCGGGCACCTGCTCGCGCTCGAGCACGGCGAGCCGGGGCGGCGCTACCTGCTGTGCGGGGGCACGGCGAGGTTCGGGCACGTGCTGCACGCGTTCGCCGCGCACGTCGGCGGGGCCCGGGTGCGGGTGCTGCCGCCCGGGTCGGCGCTGGGCGAGGACGCGGGGACGTTCGCGCGGCGCTCGGAGGTCTACGGGCACTTCCCGCCGGTGCACGTCGACGACCGGGGCGCACGGGCGCTGGGGTTCGCCCCGCGCGGCGTCGACGAGGGGCTCGCACTCACCGCGGCCTGGACCGGCACGCTGACCGGCACGCCCTGACCACGCCGGTGCCGGCGACCCCGCGGAGGGATCGCCGGCACCGGGTCAGGTCCGGGGGGACCTCAGATCGGGCGGACCGTGTCGGCCTGCGGGCCCTTGGCGCCCTGGCTCGACTCGAAGTCGACGCGCTGGTTCTCCTCCAGCGTCCGGAACCCGTCCGACTGGATGGCCGAGTAGTGGACGAAGACGTCCGGACCGTTGTCGTCGGTCGCGATGAAGCCGAAGCCCTTCTCGGCGTTGAACCACTTGACGGTGCCCTGCGGCATACCTGTTCTCCCACACGTGAAGCGGACCCGGCCGGCACTGTGCAGACCGGGGGCTGCGGGGCGGGACACGGGAACGGCGAGCGTGCGACGCCCGTGGAGCCCGCCGTCGACTTGTCCACGGACGCTTCACAACGAGCGGGAAAGGCACGACTGCAACCGCGCGGAAACCTATCACGGGGCCCCTGCCGCCGAGCGGTCCCGGAACGCGCTCCCGAAGATCGTCCCGCGGGTCCGCCGCAGCCCGCGGACCAGGCACGACGCCCATCACCCACGGTGAGATCAGTGGTCCGACACGCCTACCGCGGGTGACGATCTTGATCTTTCGGGGGACGTCGGCCCACTCCTACCTCGACGGGTGACCGCGGCGGTCCCGCAGGACGCCGGGCCGGACCCACTCCGGTGACGCCCGGCGCGCCGGACCGTGTCACCACCCGGGCGGGGTCCCCCGATGCGGTCACGGCGGCGGCAGGAGTGACGGAACGGACGCACGGGACGCCGGTGGCGGGGCCCTCGGCGCCGTCGGCACCCTGGTGCGGCCCGGGGGCCCCGCGCATCATTCCGCCCGTCAGAACCGTCGACATCGGGGAGGGCTCCAGTGCGGGGTCGGAGAATTGCTCAGACGATCATCGTCGTGACGGCGAGCGGCGCTCTCGCCGTGCTCGGCGCGGGCGGCGCGAGCGCGGCGGTGCCGCAACAGGTGGTGCCGGTCGTACCGGACCCGCCGACGCCGGTGGGCGGTCTGCTCAACGGCGTGCTGTCCACCCTGCAGGGCCTGCTGCCCGATCTGCTGGGCGGCACCATCCCGGCCGTCCCGGTGGTCCCGGTCGTGCCCGTCGACACCGCGCTCGTGCCCGTCCCGGGCGGTCTCCCGGCGGTGCCCGTGGCCCCCGCGATCCCGGTGGCGGCGCTGCCGGCCCTGCCCTCCGACGCCGCTGTGCCGGCCGTGCCGGCCCTGCCCGCCGCGGGCGAGCAGCTGCCCGAGCCCGACCCCTGCGCGCCCGTTCCCGCAGCTCCGGGCGTCGACGACCCGGCGGCGACCGCGCCGGCGCTGCCCGCGCTCCCCGCCGACGCCCCCGCCCTGCCGGCCGACCTGCCCGCTCTGCCCGCCGACCCGGCGGCCGCGCTGCCGATCGACCCGACGGTGATCGACCCCACCACGGGTCTGCCGGTCGGCTGCCCGCCGGTCGACGAGGTCCCCGGCGCGCCGGCCCTGCCCGCTCCCGGCGCCCTGCCCGACCCGGCCGCCGGACTCCCCGCACTGCCGGACCCGGCCCTGCCCGCCCCGGCCCTGCCCGCCGACCTGCCCGCCGACCTGCCCGCCCTCCCCGCGCCGGACCTCCCGGCCCCGGCCCTGCCCGCCCTGCCGGACCCGGCCGCGGCCCTGCCCGCCCCCGCGCTCCCGGGGCTCGGCGGCTGATCCCCGCCACCGCCGAGGAGGCGCACCGGTCGAGGTCCTACGGGCCCGGGCGGTGCGCTTCCGCGTCCGGCCGGGGCTCGTCGTGCAGCGGCCCGGTGAGACCCCGTTCGAGTGAGCGGAACACCGTGTCGAGCAGGTCGCGCAACTCCCCGTCGTCATGGCCGAGCCACCGCTCGTACGCGGCAAGGGCGACGCCCAGGCTCGCGTGCCCGACCGTCTGGGGCACGAGGTCGTCGGGCGACACCCCGAGCCGCGCGGCCACGTAGTCGGCGACGACCCGGCGCCAGGCCGCGTAGCGCAGCGTCGAGTGCGCCTGCAGCGCGGGCGTGCCGAGGATCAGCCGCAGCCGGCTGCGGTGCCAGGGCTGCTCGTCGGGGTGGACCTCGTTGAAGTCGAGCACCGCGGCGCGGACCCCGTCCATCACGGGGACGTCGGGCGGGAGCGCCGCGAACGTGGCGCGCATGCGGTCGAGCTGCTCGTCGAACGCCCCCCAGGGGATGTCGTTCTTCGAGGCGTAGTAGCGGAAGACGGTGCGGCGGCCGATGCCCGCGGCGGTGGCGATGTCGTCGACGGTGGTGCGGTCGAAGCCGCGGCGGGTGAACAGGTCGAGCGCGATGTGCTCGATCTCGACCCGGGACGTGACGGGGCGGCGGCCGGACCGGCGGGATCCGGCCGCTCCCACCCCGCTGCGCATGGCGGACACCGACGCCTCCTCGGGCGCAGCCCGCGCCCCCGCCGATCCTGCCACGCGCGCCCGGTCAGGACCCGCGGACCGGTTGCCCGTCGCTCACGGCCCCGTCGACGGGCTCGACGCCGTCGTCGCCCGTCCCCTCGAAGGCGTGCAGCCCGTGCCGCACCAGGTTGCGACCCGCGGCCTTGGCCGCGTAGAGCGCGGCGTCGGCGACCTCGAGCAGCCGGTCGAGGTCGGTGCCGTCGGCCGGGAACGTGGCGACGCCGACCGAGACCGACACGTCGTCGAGCACGACCGGGCCGCGCGGGCCGGACACCTCGGGGCGCATCTCGTCGATGCGGCGGCGGATGCGGTCGGCGACCGCACCGGCGGTGGTGCGCAGGTCCTCGCCCTCGGTGGAGGCCAGCAGAACGACGAACTCCTCGCCGCCGTAGCGCCCGACGACGTCCTCGTCGCGCACCTCGGCGCGCAGCACGGCCCCGATGTCGGTGAGCACCTCGTCGCCCGCGAGGTGGCCGTAGCGGTCGTTGACGAGCTTGAAGTGGTCGAGGTCGAGCAGCAGCACCGCGACGGTCGCCTCGGCGTGCCGGGCCGCCCGCAGCGCCCGCTCGGCCTGCAGCCGCCAGGCCACGGCGTTGAGCAGCCCGGTCTTGGCGTCGGTGCTCGCGGCCACCTCGAACTGGCGGACCAG
The DNA here is from genome assembly GCF_019263585.2 of Pseudonocardia oceani. Taxonomy (GTDB): domain Bacteria; phylum Actinomycetota; class Actinomycetes; order Mycobacteriales; family Pseudonocardiaceae; genus Pseudonocardia; species Pseudonocardia oceani. Next base: position 3,426,877 of record NZ_JADQDF010000001.1, on the reverse strand, counting down.
CACCGTGCGGTGCAGCACGACCAGCGGGGGCAGCGCGAGGAGCGCGTACTCGGCGCCGAAGACGGTGACGGCGGCCGCGAGCACCGCACCCATCGCGAGCGTGGCCAGCTCCAGCTGGAGCTCGTCGCCGTGGCCGACGGCGCGGCGCCAGGTCGTGCGCGGCCCGGTCATCCGGATCGCCGCGACCACGAGCAGCAGGTTGACCGACGCGTACGCCACCACCGCCAGCGCGACGACCGCGAGCCCGACCGGCGTGCGGAACAGGTCGGCGTCCCCGGCGAGCCGGGCGACGGCCGCCGCGGCGTGCACTGCGAGCACCACCGTGGCCGTGCTGAACACGACCCGGTACGGCGGGAACCCCGACGGGCGCCACGCCCGCAGGTAGAGGTGGGAGTAGACGAGCAGGACGACCGCCGTGGCCATGCACCCGGGGAGCAGCAGCGCGGCGGCGAACGTCCAGACGGAGCTGAGGTCCAGGTGCGGGGTCTCGTCGACCCGCCGCCGCAGCCGCTCGACGCTGAGCGCGGCCTCCGTGTGCAGGATCCCGGCGAGCGAGAGCCCGGCCACCGTCCACAGCCGCGCCGCCGTGACGTCCGGCGGGGAGAGCGCGCCGTCGACGACGACCAGCACGGCGAGCAGCTCGACCGCGATCAGCAGGGCCGCGAGCCGACCGGGGATCGACCGGATGGCCCAGCCGGACGGCGCGACGGACCGGTGCGGTGACAGTGGAGTGCCTCCTGATCCCTCTCGCCCGTACCGGGCACGGTCCGACCACCTCTCCGGGTGATCGTAACCGTCACGGTCGACCAGAGCGTGCCGTCAGGCGACGCGGTAGTCGAAGTCGTCGTCCTCGACGTCGTCGCGGTCGTCGTCGTCGCGGTCGCGGTCGCGGTCGCCGTCGTCGTCGCGGTCGTCGTCGCGGTCGTCGTCGTCGAGCACGGCCGGGTCGTTCCGCTCGTCGAAGGCGCCGTCGCCGTCGTCGAGGTGCAGCACGGCGGTCAGGTCGTCGTCGTCGGAGGTGCCGGCGGGCACGGGCTCGGTGAGGGTGACGGTGACCGGGCCGGTCTGGCCGGGCGCCAGCGGGGCCCAGCCGAGGACGCGGCCGGGGCGGTCGTCGTCATCGGTGCGGATGACGACGAAGCCGGCGCCTGCGGTGGTCCGGGCCTGACGGACCACGACGGTGCGGCCGTCACCGGACTGGTCGTCGGCGTCGACGGTGGCCCCGGGGTCGGAGACGGCGGCGGGGAGCGCGCCGGGCGCGGCCGGGGCGGCGGCTGCGGGGGCCGTTCCGGCCGGCTGCGGCGCGACCACCGGGACGACCGGGGTGGTGGTGTCGCCGGAGCCGCACGCGGTGAGCAGTGCGGCGCCGGCGGCGAGTGCGAGGAGCGTCGTCTTGGTCATGGGGACCAGTCGACGGCTCCGGCGTGAGACGCGTCTGAGGTGGTTCTGAGACGGGTCTCATCTGGGTCACCCCGGTCGTGCGGCCCCCCGCATGAGGTCGAGGACGGCGTGCTGCGCAGGCGTGGTCGCGGGACCGGGCCCGTCGTCGTCGGCCAGCGAGGCCGTCGACCAGCAGGGGAAGGCGCGCTCGGACAGACCCGTCTGGAGCACGGTGACGGCCTCGTGGCGGGGGTCGAGCTCGATGCGGCAGTACAGCGACCGCACGGCGTCCTCCTCGCCCTCGAGGACCTGCACGAACACGTCGTCGGCGACGAGCAGTGCACCGGTGATGAGGTGGCGGTCGCGGGCGGCGCCGATCAGCTCGCCGAGCGCGGCCCCGCGGTCCGGGGCGGGGCTGACGTCGCGGCTGCGGTAGATCAGGCGGAAGACGAGGTCCGGCGCGGTCTGGCGGCGCGTGCTGCCCACGGTGTCCCCCTCCGGTCCGACGACCGGAGTGCCGGTCGAGCGCCATCGTGGGTGTCCGTGATCACGGGGGACGTCTCAGTTTGCGACCGTGCCGGGAAGGAGATCACCGGCCGGCGCGGGCACGGCGGTGGGAGGTGGCCAGGGGCGGGGTCGAACCGCCGACCTACCGCTTTTCAGGCGGTCGCTCGTACCAACTGAGCTACCTGGCCGGGCGGTCCGGTGTGGAACCGGACCGTGGAGCGACCCAGACGGGACTCGAACCCGCGACCTTCGCCGTGACAGGGCGACGCGCTAACCAACTGCGCCACTGGGCCTTGCTTCGTACTGTGGAGCTATCGAGATGTCGAGCGGTCCAACCGTACCCCCAACGGGATTCGAACCCGCGTTGCCGCCTTGAAAGGGCGGAGTCCTAGGCCACTAGACGATGGGGACTCGCACAGCCGAGGCCGTCCGTGCCGTCCACGACTGTGCGTTGGGAGCCCGCCAATCATAGGACAGGTCCACGGAGCCCCCCGCAGCGGGGGTCGACTCAGCGGCTGACCGGCGGCGGGAGGTCGGGCGTGGAGGAGATCAGACCGAGCATGTCGAGCAGCTCGTGCAGGTCCTCGGTGCCCGAGGAGTTCTCGGCGACGACCTTGCGCGCGCGGTGCAGCTGGTCGTCGCTGACGCGGTAGGCGTCCGATGCGGTGCGCTGGCTCGGGATCGGGCCGGTGACCCGGTCGCCGGTCTCGCGTCGCGCACTTCCGATACCGCCGGTCATCGCAGCCTCCCCGCCCCCGTGGTCACCCCCGTGACCGTGACCGAGACGTTACCTACCGGGAGTCCCCCGCGCACGCCCCTCCGCGAGTGAGTGGGCGCCCCGATCGTGACTCCCTGCAGCGGTGCGACCACCGGTGTCGGCGGGCGCGGTGACCTCTGCCACCATGTCCTGATCCCGTTCGAGGAGGTCCGATGGCTGTCGAGGCACCGTTCCGCACGCACGTCACCGTCGCCGGCATGACGTGCCGGCACTGCGTGATGTCGGTCACGGAGGAGGTGTCCGAGATCGACGGCGTCAGCGCCGTCGACGTGCGGCTCGACGACGGCCTCGTCACCGTGCTGGGCGACCGCGACATCGAGCGCGACGAGATCGCCGCCGCCGTGTCCGAGGCGGGCTTCGAGCTCGTCGGCTGAGAGCGGCTCGCGCTCACGACCGACCGGGCGGCCCCGACGGCCGTAGGGTGCCGGGCATGCCGTCCGACCGCCGTGCGCGCCGCCGCCCGCAGGGCCCCGGGCCCGAGGCGCACGATCCCGAGCTCGCCTCCTACCTCGCCGCGCTCGCTCCCGGCTCCGAGGAGCACGCCACCGAGCTGACGGGGCGCTTCGGCTCGGCCCAGGTCTTCCAGCTCCGCCTGCCCGCGCTGCGCATCGAGCAGCTGCGGCGCATCGCACGGGAGCGCGGCGTCTCCCCGGGCGCGCTGGCCGTCGACTGGGTCGTCGAGCGCCTCGACCGCGAGGACACCCCCACCGGCCCGCTCGCCGTCGTCGAGCAGGCGGAGAAACGCCGTCGCGGCCCGCTGAGCCGGCTGGGCCGCCGCTCCTCCCCCTCCTAGAACCGCCCTCCCGGGACCGTCAGGGCCCGGAGACCAGCACCCGGCTCTCACCGCCGTCGAGGCAGGGGCTGCCGCTGAGCAGCGCGGGGTCGAGTGCGTCGGCCAGGGCGCGGTAGCCCGCGGCCGAGAGGTGCAGGCCGTCGCCGGAGTCGAAGGCGGGCGCGAGGCGCGAGGCGTCGGCCGGGTCGGCGACGGCGGCGGCGAAATCGGCCACCCCGTCGGCGTGCTCGGCGCCGTGGGCGCGCACCCAGGCGTTGACCGACTCGCGGGTGGCGATCGCCTCCGGCGTGCCGTGGGCCCCCGTCGCGGACGGCGTGATCGTCGTCAGCACGACCCGGGTGCCGCCTGCGCGGGCGCGCTCGGCGAAGGCCACCATCCCCGCGACGATCGCGTCGGCCTTGCGGCCGGCGGCGATGTCGTTGGTGCCGATGTGGAGCACGACGTCGGTGGCCGCGCCGACGTCGCGGTCGTAGCGCGAGAGCGGCGAGTCGCCGTCGACGAGCGGGGCGTCGGACAGCAGCTGGTTGCGCGAGATCCCCGAGTTGAGCACGGCCATCACCGACGGGCCGCCCGCGGCGGTGAGGCGGCGCGACAGGGCGTCGGACCACCGCTCCCCCGGGCCGGCGCCGACGCCGTCGGTGATCGAGTCACCGATCGTGACGACGGAGTTGACGGGGCGCGGCGCCAGGACGTCGACGCCGGTGAGCACCATCCACGACGTCACGGGCGTGTCGAACGCGGCACCGTCGTCGGCCAGCGCGGCGTCGCCCGGCCGGGACAGGTACGAGGTCTGCAGCGCCACCCCGTGCTGGGTGAGCACGTCGGGCGGGGTCACCAGGAACAGGCTGACGGCGAGCGGCCTGCCGACCTCGGCGACGAGCGCCACCGGGTCGCTGACGGCCTCGGCCCCCGGCGCCACCGTGACGCCCGACAGCCCGCCGAACGCGACCGGGCGCATCGTGCCGGGCACCAGGCCCGCGGCGCCGTCGGACCAGCCCGCGGACACTGTGCCGACCTGCATCGGCGTGGCCCCGTAGGCGTTGGACAGCCGGACGCGCACCTGCGAGCCGGTGACCTGCGGGACCACCACCATGCGCAGCGTGCGGCCGGCGAGCGCCGGGTCGGCCGGGCCGGGCTGCGCGGCGGCGTGCCAGGCGCCTGCCCAGGCGGGTGCGCAGTCGGGGCCGGGGGCGGCCGCCGCCCCGTAGCCGGCCGCCTCCGGCCGGCGGTCGGTGAGGGCGAACGCCCCGAGGAGGCAGATCAGCGCGGCGGCGGCGACGAGCCCTCGAACCCCGTTGCGCACCCGTGCCCCAGCCCCCATCGCGCGTCCCACCCGACCCCTCGTTCCGACGTCCCGCAGTGTCATCGCCGCGACCACCGCGTTCGTGACGACACACGTCGCTCGAACGGGTAGTAGGCAATCCATTACGTAGGGTGGAACGAGCGGGGCCACCCGTTCGTGAGTCGGCCGATCGGGTGGTCACGTTACGTCGAAGCGATATTGCTCTCCGTATTGGACACGATGGGGGCGGGGAACGGTCCCTCACCACCCGGCCAGGTGAACCGCGGGTCCGGACGCGGTTCAGGGGATGACGACCGGCCGCGCACCCTCCGGGTCGCGGGCCAGCGCCGCCCGGCGGGCCGCGGCCCAGGCGTGGCCGGTGTGGCGCGGCGGCGTGCCGTCGACGATCCAGCGTTCCAGCAGCAGGCCGACCTTCGACGTCATCTCGGTGCGCAGGCGCAGGAACGACTCCTCGGGGTCCGCGCCGACCTCGCCGAGCAGCAGCCACCACGCCCACGCCGCCGCTCCCGCGTTGGCGACGAAGTCGGGCAGCACCGGGATGCCGCGCGCGGTGAGCATCGCCTCCGCGTCGGGGGTGGTGGCGGTGTTCGCCGCCTCGACGACGACCTTCGCGACCACGTCGAAGGAGTTGTCCGGCGTGATCGCGTAGGAGATCGCGGCCGGGATGAGGATGTCGGCGGCCGTGCCGATCACCGCGGCGCGCGGGAGGCGCTGCACGTCGGCGGGCACGCGGGCGCGGTCGATCTCGCCGAAGGCGTCGCGGGCGGCGAGCAGGGCGGGGACGTCGAGCCCGCCCGGGTGGAACAGCGTCCCGGCCGCGTCGGCGACGGCGACCACGCGCATCCCCGCCGCGTGCAGGTAGTGCGCCGCGGCGCCGCCCATCGTGCCGACGCCCTGCACGGCGACCGTCGTGCCGGGCAGCGACCACTGCCACGTCTGCGCGGCGGCGAGGCAGGCCTGCGCCACGCCGTAGCCGCCGATGACGTCGCCGAGCAGCCCGCCGTCGACCGGGGCGTCGAGCCCGGCGCGCACGCGGCGCATCGTGGCCTCCGGGTCGGCCGAGCGCCGGATCGCCGCGTGGTAGCTCTGCCCCAGCCCGATGCGGGCGAACACCTCGTCGATCAGGTGCTGCGGCACGCCGAGGTCCTCGGCTGTGACCCAGTACCCGTCGAGCCACGGGCGCATGGCCTCGCAGAAGCGGGCCAGGACGTCGACGGCGCGGGGGTCGCGCGGGTCGAGGTCGATGCCGCCCTTCGCCCCGCCGACGGGCAGGTCGAACACGGCGGTCTTCGCGGCCATGCCGCGGGCGAGGTCCTCGACCTCGGCCAGCGTGCAGCCCGCGCGCATCCGCGTGCCGCCGGTGGCCAGGCCCGAGACCAGCAGATGGACCACGAGGTAGCCGAACGTGCCGGTGACCGGGTCGGTCCACGTCAGGCGGATCAGCGGGTCGCGGTCGACCGCCCCGGGCTCCCGGGTGACGACCTGCTCCACGGCCTGCGTCGGGTCCTGCACTGCGGTCACGCCGCCACCTCGTCCTTCTCGTCCTTCGTCGTTCCGCCGGTGGTCCCCACCCTGCGGCCGCGCCCGGCGGGGGGTCCAGTTACGAAACCTGCACGGCGGCGTTCACCGGTGCTTACGCTGGCCGCGTGGACCTCTCGCTGCAGCGGCTGCGGATGCTGCGCGAGCTGCGCAGGCGCGGCACCGTCACGGCCGCCGCGGCGGCGCTCCACTACACGGCGTCGGCGGTGTCGCAGCAGCTCGCGCAGCTCGAGCGCGACGTCGGGAGCTCGCTGTTCGAGCGCCTCGGGCGGCGGGTGCAGCTCACCGACACCGGGCTCGTCCTGGCCGACCACGCCGAGGAGATCCTGGGCGCCGTCGAGCGCGCGACGCTGGCGCTGGAGGAGGCGCAGTCGTCGGTCTCGGTGCGGCTGACGGCCGGCGTCTGGGCGTCGGTCGCCTCCGGGCTGCTGCCCGCGGCGCTGGCCGCGCTGGCGGCCGAGCACCCCGGCATCGCCGTGCGCACGCGCGAGCTGGCGCCGGAGGAGACGGCGGGCGCGGTCCGCGACGGCGCGCTCGACTTCTCGTTCGTCATCGAGTACTCGACCTACCCCATGACGTGGGACCCCGCGCTGGATCGGGCGGTGATCGCGGTCGAGCGGCTGCACGCCGCCGTGCCGGCCGGGGCGATGCCCGCGCCGACGGTGGCGCTGCCCGACCTCGCCGAGCACCCGTGGATCCTGTCCGGACCGCGGTCGCACTTCGGGCGCGCGGTGCGCACCGCCTGCCAGCGCGCCGGGTTCGAGCCGCGCGTCGAGCACGAGGTGGGCGAGCAGGCCACGGCGCTGGCGATGGTCGCGGCCGGCCTCGGCGTCACCCTGGTCTCCGACCTCGGGCTCGCGCTGTGCCCGCCCGGCGTCGACGTCCGGGCCGTGACCGAGCCGATCACCCGGACGGTCTCGATCGCCCACCGCACGGGCACCGCCCGGCGCACGTCGTTGCAGCTGGTGATCGACGCCGTGCGCACCGAGGCCGCCGCGCGCGGCCTCGGGGCGCAGTGACCGCACAGGCGGTGCGGGCACGTCGCCCGGCCCCGGTGACCGGGGCCGGGCGACGGCGGAGGGGGCGAGCCGTCAGACGACGCCGCGACCCACGTGGGGGCTCACCTGGGACGTCCCCTGGGCGTAGCCGCGCATCGCGGTGATCACGGGGTCGGCCTCTCTGGTGTCGTGGCTCGGCTCGGGGGGATCGCCGTCGTTCCGGTTGCTCAGGCTGGCCATACCCGAGGGCTGGTCGTCGTCGGAGACGCGCGCCATCGACCAGCGCGCGAAGGCTCTGCTCTCCACGGGCTCGGCCTCGAGCAGCGTGACGGCCTCGTGGCGGGAGTCCTGGGAGATCTTCTCGTACAGCGCTCTGACGGCGGCCTCCTCGCCCTCCAGCGTCTGCACGACGTAGTCCTGCCAGACCAGCAGCGCGCCGGTGACGTCGCGGGCGGTGTTCTTCGAGCGCGACGCGTCGAGGATGGAGGACAGCTCGGTGCGGCGGTCCTCCGGTGCGACCGTCAGCTGACTGCGGTAGACGAGGCGGAACAGGGGTGTGTCGGCCATGGGTGGTCCTCCTGGGTGATGGATCGCCCGGCCACGGTGGCGGGCGTTTCAAACCGTAACCCGGTGTGATCCGCCCCACATGTCGATCTTGCAGGACGGACTAGAGTCCCGGCGCAACCGGGCGAGGAGGACATGACGTGGGTGTGTACGACGAGTTGTTCACGGCGAGCGTGGAGGACCCCGAGCGCTTCTGGCTCGACGCGGCTGCGGCGATCGACTGGCACGTCGCGCCGACGCGCGCGCTCGACGACTCGCGGCCCCCGTTCTACCGCTGGTTCCCCGACGGGGAGCTGAACGTCTGCCACAACGCGCTGGACCGCCACGTCGACGCCGGCCACGGCGACCGGCCGGCCCTGGTCCACGACTCGCCGGTCACGCAGTCGCAGCGCACCTACACCTACCGCGAGCTGCGCGACGAGGTGGCGGCGTTCGCCGGCGTGCTGACCGGGCTCGGCGTCGGGCGCGGCGACCGCGTGGTGGTCTACCTGCCGATGATCGCCGAGGCCGCGGTCGCGATGCTCGCGTGCGCGCGGATCGGGGCGGTGCACTCGGTGGTGTTCGGCGGGTTCGCGCCCAAGGAGCTCGCCGTCCGCATCGACGACGCCACGCCGTCGGTGATCGTCTCGGCCTCCTGCGGCATCGAGGGCAAGCGGGTCATCGAGTACAAGCCGCTGCTGGACAAGGCGATCGAGCTGGCCTCGCACCGGCCGGAGCACTGCGTGATCCTGCAGCGCCCGCAGGTCGAGGCGGCGATGGGCGAGCGCGACGTCGACTGGGCGTCCGCGGTGGCCGACGCGACCCCCGCCGACTGCGTGCCGGTGAAGGCCACCGACCCGCTCTACATCCTCTACACCTCGGGCACGACCGGGAAGCCGAAGGGCGTCGTGCGCGACGGCGGCGGCTACGCGGTGGCGCTGAACTGGTCGATGCCGAACGTCTACGACGTCGGCGCCGGGGAGACGATCTTCACCGCGTCCGACGTCGGCTGGGTCGTCGGGCACTCCTACATCGTCTACGCGCCGCTGCTGGCCGGAGCCACGACCGTGCTCTACGAGGGCAAGCCGGTGGGCACGCCCGACGCGGGGCAGTTCTGGCGGGTCGTGGCCGAGCACGGCGTGAAGAGCCTGTTCACCGCGCCGACCGCGTTCCGGGCGATCAAGAAGGAGGACCCGGACGGCGAGTACGCGCGCAAGTACGACCTGTCGTCCCTGAAGTACCTGTTCCTCGCGGGCGAGCGCCTGGATCCCGAGACCTACCGCTGGGCCGCCGAGCTGCTGGAGATCCCGGTGATCGACCACTGGTGGCAGACCGAGACGGGCTGGCCGATCGTCGCGAACCCGGCCGGCATCGAGCTGCTGCCGGTCAAGCCCGGCTCGCCGACGCGGCCGCTGCCCGGCTGGGACGTGCAGGTCCTCGACGCGAACGGCAAGCCCGTCGAGGCCGGCACCGACGGCGCGATCGTGGTGAAGCTGCCGATGCCGCCCGGCTCGCTGCCGACGCTGTGGAACGACGACGAGCGCTTCCTGTCCTCGTACATGAACGCGTTCGAGGGCTACTACCTCACCGGCGACGGCGGGCGGGTCGACGAGGACGGCTACGTCTACGTCATGGGCCGCACCGACGACGTCATCAACGTCGCCGGGCACCGGCTGTCCACCGGAGGGATGGAGGAGTCCCTCGCGAGCCACCCGGACGTCGCCGAGTGCGCGGTGATCGGCGTGGCCGACCAGATGAAGGGCCAGGTCCCGCGCGGGTTCGTCGTCCTCAAGGCCGGGGTCGAGCGCGACGAGGACGAGCTGCGCGCCGAGCTCGTGCAGCTCGTGCGCGACCAGGTCGGGGCCGTGGCGAGCCTCAAGGACGTCGCCGTCGTGGCGGCGCTGCCCAAGACCCGCTCGGGCAAGATCCTGCGCAAGACCATGCGCGGCATCGCCGACGGCGCCGACGAGCCGGTGCCCGGCACGATCGACGACGCGTCCGTCCTCGACGCCCTGAGGCCGGTGCTGCGACGGGAGTGACGCAGGAGGCGCGGATGACGCACGGGACGGGGCCGGTCGGAGCAATGTGAGCCGGATCTCCCACTGTCGGGTAACGCGTGGTCACAGCGCGCGATGGGTGAGTGCACGGCCGACGCTCCCCCACGCCGGTCGCACCACCGTCATTGCCCGAGAGGATCCCCGACTCTCATGGAACTGCCCCGCCTCCCGCGTGCGGCCGCGCTCGGCGCCACGCTGAGCGCCGCCCTGGTCGTCGGCATGGCCGGAACGGCGATCGCCTTCTCGCCGCCCGATCCGCCGCTCGCGCAGTACGCGCCGGCCCGGGTCGTCGTCCCGGTTCAGCCGCCGGCGACGACCCCGGCGCTCGCCAACCGGCCCCCGGCCCCGTGAGGGCCGGGGTCCGCGTCACGGCCGTCCTCGTCGCGCTGGCCGGTGGGCTGCTGCTCGCCGGCTGCTGCGCGCCGCTCGCCGTCTCACCGGCCGCGTTCTCCACGCCCGTGTCCCGCTCGGTGGTGCCGCTGGCGGCCACCCCGCAGGCGCCCGCGCTGGTGCCGGTTCCCGAGGCGGCCCCCGCCGTGCCGCCGCTGCGCCCGGTCGACCGGCTCGTGCAGTCGCCGCCCGCGGAGCTGGCGGTGCCGGCGATCGGCGTCCGCACCGACCGGATCGACGCCCTGGCCCCCGACGCCGGGGGCGTGCTCGCCGCGACCGCGGAGCCCGCGACGACCGGCTGGTTCACCGGCGGCCCGACGCCCGGCGCCGACGGGCCCGCGGTGATCGCCGGGCACGTCGGGATGGGCGGTGCCGCCGGCCCGTTCGCGCACCTGGCCGAGGTCGTCGCCGGTGACGAGGTGACGGTGCGCCGCGCCGACGGCACCGACGCCGTCTTCACTGTCTACCGGGTGGAGCGGGTGGCCCGCGAGGCGTTCCGCGCCTCCGAGGTCTACGGCGACACCCCGGGCCCCGAACTGCGCCTCATCACCTTCGGCGGCGTGTTCGACCGCGGCGCCGGCCCCTATCCGGACAACGTGGTCGTGTGGGCCCGCCTGGCGGGCGTCCGCTGAGGGTCGCCTTCGGTGACGGGCGCCCGGCCGCCGGTGCACGATGGCGGCATGAAGGTAGAGGTGGATTTCGACCTGTGTGAGTCCAACGCCGTGTGCATGGGGATCGCCCCGGAGGTGTTCGAGGTCAGGGACGACGACTTCCTGTACATCCTCGACGAGAACCCCGGCGAGGAGCTGCGCCCGAAGCTCGAGGAGGCCGTGCAGGCCTGCCCGCGGGCGGCGATCAAGCTCGTCGGCTAGTGGACGTCCAGCCGGGAGCCTGGGCGCGCAGGGAGTACAGCAGCGGCAGCCGCGGCACGCCGCCGGGCCAGGTCCACCAGCCGTCCCCGGCGGCGGCCATGTCCGGCCACCGCCGCCACGGGCTCACGTCGTGCTCGGCGAACGACGTGAGCCGCAGCCCGGCCCCCGTGACGGCCCCGATCACGGTGCCGATGCCGTGCGTCCACTCGTAGCTCACGGGCGCCTCGAGCTCGCCGGAGCCCGCGTAGCTCTCCGCGCTCTCGACCCGGATCGCGCCGGACGGCAGGTACGGCCAGTCGAGCACCACCTCCGGCCAGGACTGCTCGTCGGCGGCGGCGTTCATCAGCGGGTGGAACTCGACGACGTGCAGCACCCCGCCGGGGCGCAGCAGGTCGGCGACGACGCGCGCCCACGCCGTGAGGTCGGGCAGCCAGCACAGCGCGCCCTTGCCGGTGTAGACCACGTCGAACCGGCGTCCGCCCAGCGCGTCGACGGCGTCGTCGACGGCAGCCGCGACGTACTCGACGTCCACGCCGCACTCCGCGGCGAGCCCGCGGGCGGCGGCCACCGACGCGGGTGACAGGTCGAGCCCGACCGCGCGGGCGCCGTGCCGGGCCAGGCAGATCGTGTCGGTGCCGATGTGGCACTGCAGGTGCAGCACGTCGCGGTCGCGGACGTCCACGGCGGCGTACTCGAAGTCGGCGAGGCGCTGCTGCCCGGCGCGCAGCGCGTCGAGGTCGTAGCCCCCGTCGAGGTGGACGGGGACGCGCGCGTCCCAGTTGGCCCGGTTGGCCGCGATCATCTCCGCCTGCTCCACCCGCCCAGTGTCGCGGCGCGGGCAAGCGGGTTCCGGTGGTTGCCGCGGCGTGCGGCAGGGCAGAAGATCGGACCAGCCGCACCCGTTGCTGAGGAGATCCGCCGATGACCACCGTCTGGAACACCCCGCTGACGCCGCTGGCGTTCCTGCGCCGCTCCGCGGAGGTGTACCCGGACAAGACCGCGATCGTGTACGGCGAACGGCGCCACTCCTACGCGGAGTTCGCCGCGGAGGCCACGCGGATCGCGCACGCGCTGCGCGGGTCGGGTGTCGAGGCGGGCGACCGCGTCGCCTACCTGCTGCCCAACATCCCCGAGATGCTGGTGGCGCACTTCGCGGTGCCGCTGGCCGGGGCGGTGCTCGTCGCGATCAACACGCGCCTGTCCACCGAGGAGGTCCGCTACATCCTCGACCACTCCGGTGCGAAGGTGCTGGTCGTCGACGCGGCGCTGCACCCGACCGTCGCGCCGGTGGCCGGTGAGCTCAAGACCGTCGAGGAGATCATCACCGTGATCGACCCGGCGAACCCGGGCGACGGCACCGGCAGCGGCGTCACCTACGACGACCTGATCGCCCGCGGCAACGACGAGCCGCTCCCGTGGGCCGTCGACGACGAGGACGGCACGATCTCGATCAACTACACCTCGGGCACCACCGGCAAGCCCAAGGGCGTGATGTACCACCACCGCGGCGCGTACCTGAACTCGTTCGGCGAGATCGTGCACTCCGCGCACACGCCCGACAGCGTCTACCTGTGGACGCTGCCGATGTTCCACTGCAACGGCTGGTGCACGCCGTGGGCGCTCACCGCCATCGGCGGCACGCACGTGTGCCTGCGCGAGGTGCGCGGCGACGCCATCTGGCAGCAGATCACCGAGCACGGAGTCACGCACCTCAACGGGGCCCCGACCGTGGTCACCACGATCATGCGGGCGCCCGAGGCCGTCACGCTGGACTACCCGCTGGTGATCACCACCGCCGGCGCGCCGCCCTCGCCCACGACCATCCTGCAGATGGAGGAGATGGGCTTCCGCATCGTGCACGTCTACGGGCTCACCGAGACCTACGGCCCGTACTCGGTCAACCAGTACCAGCGCGCCTGGGACGACCTCCCGGCCGAGGAGCGCGCGTCGCTGCAGGCCCGCCAGGGCGTCGGCATGATCTGCGCCGACCGGCTGCGCGTCGTCGACGAGGACATGAACGACGTGGCCGCCGACGGCGTGGCGATGGGCGAGATCGTCATGCGCGGCAACAACGTGATGAAGGGCTACTACGAGGACCAGGCCGGCACCGAGAAGGCGTTCGCGGGCGGCTGGTTCCACTCCGGCGACCTCGGCGTGATGCACCCCGACGGGTTCGTGGAGCTGCGCGACCGAGCCAAGGACGTCGTCATCTCGGGTGGGGAGAACATCAGCACGGTGGAGGTCGAGCAGGCCGTGGTGTCGCACCCGGCGGTGCTGGAGGCCGCGGTCATCGGCGTGCCCGACGAGCAGTACGGCGAGCGGCCCAAGGCGTTCGTGGTGCTGGCCGACGGGAGGTCGGCGACGCCCGAGGAGCTGATCGACCACGTGAAGTCGAAGATCGCGCGGTACAAGGCGCCCAAGACCGTCGAGATCGTCGACGAGCTGCCGAAGACCTCGACGGGCAAGGTGCAGAAGTTCGAGCTGCGGGAGAAGGAGTGGGGCGGGGAGACGAGCCGCATCCGCGGCTGAGCTGCCGCGCCCCGACCGGCGTCAGCCCAGCTCCGCGTCGTCGATCCAGGAGCCGTGGAAGCCGGCGGGCACGCCGCGCGGCAGCGTGACGGCCGCGACCGGGGCGCCCGCGACGTCGGTGGCGTCGAGCACCAGCAGCTGCGACGCGCTGCCGTCGCGGCGGGTGGTGATCGTCAGCAGCCAGCCGTCGTCCTCGGCGCGACCCGGTGCCGGCGAGGGCACGAAGACCGCCTCGCCCGCCACCGTGTCGCCGTCGAGCGCGTGCTCCGCGGCGCGGCCGTGCTCGGTGTCGAACTTGACGATGCCGGAGCGGCCGCGGGCCTCGGTGACGGCGTAGCGGTAGCGGGCCGCGCGGCCGACGCGCTCGTCGTCGACGGTGGGGAACTCGACGTGCAGGTCGTGGAGCACCTCCTCGGAGGCGCGCCCGGTGGCCGGGTCGAGCGTCCAGCGGTGCATCCGGGCCAGGCCGGTGGCGGCCGCGCCCGAGACGATGCCGTCGGGGTCGGTGCCGATGCCGTCCCACATCGCGACGGCGTCGGCCGCGGCGTAGCGGGCCCCGTCGACGACCACGCGGCCGGCGGCGTCGGTGTGGGCGTTGCCGATGTGGAAGGTGAAGTTCGGCTCGACGTCGAACCAGGTCACCTCGCCCGGGCGGTCCAGCGGCATGACGCCCATCCGCGCCCCGTACGCGTCGTCCCAGGCGAAGGGCATGCCCTGCGCCAGCCGCTCCATCGAGAACGTGATCGGCAGGTCGAGGAACACCGCGTGGCGGTCGGTGATCGCGAAGTCGTGGTTCATCGTCGGACCGGGGACGGCGATGTCGGCGCTGGTCACGAGCTCGCCGCCGGCCGAGAGCCGGTGGTAGGTGAGGTAGGGCGGCACGACGCCGTAGCCGAAGAGGTGCAGTTCGCCGGTGACCGGGTCGGCCTTGGGGTGGGCGGTCATGGCTGTGGTGAGGCGCCCGTCGAAGTCGCACGGGCCGACCGTGTCGAGCTCCGGGGTGACCACGTGCGGGTGACTGCTCTCGACCAGCGCCATGATCCGCCCGGCGTGCGCGACGACGTGGGTGTTGGCGACGCCGACCGAGAGGTCGATGCCCTCGGGGCCGAACATGGAGCGCCCCTCCAGCGCACCGGTGCGGACCCAGCGGTTGCGGTACCACTCCGCGCGCCCGCCGCGCAGCCGCACGCCGTGCAGCATCCCGTGGCCCGTGAACCAGTGCGGCGACACCTCGCCGGGCAGCGGGTTCGGGCCGTTGCGGAAGTACCGCCCCGTGAGCTCGGGCGGGATCGCACCCTCGACCGGCAGGTCGGTCGCCTCGATCTCGTCGGGCACCGGGGCGAAGTGGCCGGTCATGTGCAGCGGCGCGGTGGCGGTCATATTCCGAGACTGACATGTCGAGAATGACATGTCAACGATGGACTGTAAGGTGCTCGCCGTGTCCCTGTCCCACGCGCTGATCGGCCTGGTCGCGATCGAGCCGCGCACCGGCTACGAACTCACGAAGGACTTCGACGAGACGCTCGGCCGCTACGCCTGGCAGGCCGGCCACACGAGCATCTACCCGGAGCTGGGCCGCCTCGCCGAGCGCGGGCTGGTCGAGGTCACGCACGAGGGTGCCCGCGGCAGCCGCACCTACGCGGCCACCGACGCCGGGCGCGAGGAGCTGCGCAACTGGCTGCTGGCGCCGGCCGACGGCGGGAAGGTGCGCAACGAGTACGTGCTGCGCATGTTCCTGCTCTCCGCGCTCGACCCCGCCGACGCGCTGACGGTGCTGCACCGGATCGCGGTCGCCTCCGAGACCGGGGCCGCGCAGCTGCGGGCGATCCGCGCGGAGCACGGCGGCGACACGATCCCGCCGGGCAGCGCCGGGTTCGGCCAGTTGGCGGCGGAGTTCGGCGTCCGCCAGTACGAGGCGGTGCACGACTGGGCGCAGTGGGCCATCACGCAGCTCGGGAGGACACCCTCGGCGCCCGACGTCCGTTAGCGTTGCTCACATGAACGAGGGCGCACGGGCGGTGGTCGGAGCCGTCACCACGACGACGGTGTCGGTGCTGCCGGTGTTCCTGACGGGCGGGCTCGCCGTGCAGATCGCCGCCGAGCTGGGTTTCGACCCGGCCGGGCTCGGGCTCGTCGTCGCCCTGTTCTTCGGCGTGAGCGCGCTGGCCTCGCTGCCCTGCGGCTGGCTGGTCGAGCGCTACGGCTCCGGGACGACGAGCCGGGTCGCGGTGCTCGGGGCGGCCGTGGTGATGGCGGCCGTGGCGGCGTTCGCGCGGTCCTACCCGGCGCTCGTCGCGATCCTGCTGTGCAGCGCGTGGTGCAACGTGCTCGGGCAGCTCTCCTCGAACCTGACGCTCGCCCGCTACGTCCCGGCGCACCGGCTCGGGCTGTCGTTCGGCATCAAGCAGGCGGCGATCCCGCTGGCCACGCTGCTGTCCGGGCTGGCGGTGCCCGCCGTCGCGCTGACGTTCGGGTGGCGCTGGGCCTACGTCATCGGCTCCGGCCTGGCGCTCGCCGCGCTGCTCGTCGCCCCGCGCGACTCCGTCGGCCGCGAGCAGACGCCGGCCGCGCCCGGCGAGCGCGCGACGGCCGCCCTGTCGGTGATCGGGGTCGCCGCGGGGCTGGCGGCCGCGGCGTCGTCGGCGCTGGGGATCTTCCTCGTCGCCTCCGCGGTCGACCGGGGCGTCGACGCCGGCACCGCGGGCCTGACGCTCACGCTCGGCAGCGTCGTCGGGCTCACCCTGCGCCTGGCCCACGGCTGGGCCGCCGACCACCGCGCGGGCGGGCACATCGCCGTCGTGGCGGCGTCACTCGTGCTGGGGGCGGGCGGGCTCGCGCTGCTCGCGGTGCCCGGCACGCCCGCGCTCGTCGCCGGCACGGTGCTCGGGTTCGGGCTGGGGTGGGCGTGGCCCGGGCTGCTGCAGTTCGCGGTGGTTCGGCTCAACCCGTCGGCGCCGGCGGCGGCCACGTCGATCGTGCAGGTCGGCGTCTACGGGGGCGGGTTCCTCGGGCCCGTCGGGTTCGGCTTCCTCGCCGCGCAGCTGGGGTTCCCGACGGCGTGGCTGGTCGGCGCGGTGACGATGCTGGTCGCGGCGGTGCTGATGGTGCTGGGGCGCCGGATGCTCGTGGCGCATCAGGCCAGGCGCTCGGCCAGCGCGATCGCGTCGTAGGGGGCGTGGACCTTGGCGTCGTTGTCGAAGTAGACGACGGCGGCGAGCCCGTCGTCGCGCCACGCCCGGACCCGCGCGGCCCAGGCGTCGAGGGCGTCGGGGGTGTAGCCGCCCGCGTACAGCTCGTCCTGGCCGTGCAGGCGGACGTAGGCGAAGTCCGTGGTGAGCTCGTCGAAGACCGGCCAGGTGCCGGCCGAGTCGGCCAGTACCAGAGCGACGTCGTGAGCGCGCAGCAGCGCAGTGAACCGGGGGTCGCGGAAGCTCTCGTGGCGGGGCTCGACCGCGTGGCGCAGCGGGCGGTCGGCGTCGGTGGCCAGATGCGCGCGACCCTCCACGCGCTCGTCGTGCCGCTCCGCGGTCCGCACGGCCTCGGCCGTCGTGCGCGGGAGGAGGTCGAGGAACGCGGCGGTGCGGTCGGGGTCGAAGCGCATCCGGGGCGGCAGCTGCCACAGCACCGGGCCCAGCTTGGGGCCCAGCGCGAGCACGCCCGACGCGAAGAAGTTCGCCACCGGTGTGCCGACGTCGCGCAGCTGCTTGAGGTGCGTGACGAACCGTGGGCCCTTCACCGAGAACAGGAAGTCCTCCGGCGTCTCCGCCACCCAGGACCGGTAGTTCTCCGGGCGCTGCAGGGAGTAGAAGGAGCCGTTGATCTCGATGCTGTCGACGCGCCGTGACAGGTGCTCCAGCTCGCGGCGCTGCGGCAGCCCCTCGGGGTAGAACGTGCGGCGCCACGGCGGGTACCGCCACCCCGACGTGCCGACCCGTACCCGCGCCATGGGTGCGCAGCATGCAGGATGGGCGCCGTGGATGCAGTCATCGTCACAGGTGCGGCGGGCGCGCTCGGGCACGCCGTCGTCGCGGAGTTCCGGTCCCGGGGCCGTGAGGTGGTGGCGCTGGACCGCGCCGGGGAGCGCCTCGACGCGCTCGGCGGGCAGGACGGGGTGCACGCCGTCGCCGCCGACCTGTCGTCGCGGGCGGCCGCGCGGGAGGCGTTCGCCGCGATCCCCGTCGCCTGCGACGCCCTCGTCGGGCTGGCCGGCGGGTTCACCCCGGGCTCGCTCGCCGACGTCGACGAGGAGGTGCTCGACTCCCTGTGGCGCTCCAACTTCGGCTCCGCGCTGTGGACGGCGCAGGCCGCGGCGCCGCTGTTCGCCGCGCGCGGCGGGGGCGCGATCGTCACGGTCGGGTCGAAGACGGCGGTGCAGGGCCCGGCGCCCGTCGCGCACGCCACGAGCAAGGCCGCCGTCGTGCGGCTCACCGAGCTCCTCGCCGAGGAGCTGCGCGGGCAGCGGATCCGGGTCAACGCGGTCCTGCCGTCGGTCATCGACACCCCGGCGAACCGGTCGTGGATGTCGGAGGAGCTCGCCGCGCGGGCCGTCGCGCCGGCCGCGATCGCGAAGGTGATCGCGTTCCTGTGCGGCCCCGATGCCGAGCCGATCAGCGGCGCGCTGGTCCCGGTGTACGGGGATGCCTGACCTGCAGGCCGCCGTCGACGCGGTGCTCGACTGGCCCGTCGGGAACGCTGCGGCCGCCGTCGTCGGCGACTCCGTGCTCGCGAGCGCGGGCGAGCTCGACCGGGAGTTCCGCCTCGCGTCGGTGACGAAGCTGCTCAGCGCCTACGCCGTGCTGGTCGCGGTCGAGGAGGGCGCCGTGGAGTGGGACACGCCCGCGGGGCCCGACGGCTCGACGGTCCGCCACCTGGCCGCACACACGTCGGGCCTGTCGTTCTCCGACGGCGTCGTGCAGGCGGCGCCGGGCGCGCGGCGGATCTACTCCAACGTCGGGTTCGACGTGCTCGGCGAGACGATCGCCGCCGCGTCGGGGATGCCGTTCGCGCAGTACCTGCACCTCGCGGTGTGCGAGCCGCTGGACATGGCGTCGACGCGCCTGGAGGGCTCCCCCGCCGCCGACGGCGTCTCGACCGTCGCCGACCTGGCCCTGTTCGCCGCCGAGCTCCGGGCCCCGCGGCTGACCCACACCCTGGCCGACGCCACGACCGTCGCCTTCCCTGGCGTCGACGGGATCCTGCCGGGCTACGGGCGCCAGAAGCCCAACGACTGGGGCCTCGGGTTCGAGATCCGCGACGGCAAGTCGCCGCACTGGACCGGCGCCGGCAGCTCGCCCCGCACGTTCGGGCACTTCGGGCAGGCCGGCACGTTCCTGTGGGTCGACCCGGACGCCGGTGTGGCCTGCGTCGCGCTCACCGACCGCGACTTCGGGCCGTGGTCGGTGGAGGCGTGGCCGCCGTTCACGGACGGGGTGCTCGCCGCGCTGTGATCGGGCCGGAGGCCTGTACACGCGGCGCTCTCGACGACTTCCTGGTGCTCGCGCTCGACCCGCGGGTCACCGAGCGGGTCCTGACCGGCCGCTACGGCACCGAGGTGACCCGCTTCGTACTGCGCTGACCGGCCGGGAATGGACGGGCGGGGGGTGCTGTTGAACCGGCAGTCCGAGCCGGGCGATCCGTGTCCCCGGGTCTCAACTCACCGCCACCCCACGGGGTGCGCCACGCGCCGAGAGGCGACCGGCGCCCGGCCCGGACACCTGCTCCTCCCCGGGAATCTTCCTGGACCCGGGGAGGTTGAAGAAAGTGTCCGAGCCGGGCGATCCGTGTCCCCGGGTCTCAACTCACCGCCACCCCACGGGGTGCGCCACGCGCCGAGAGGCGACCGGCGCCCGGCCCGGACACCCTTCCGATCCACCCCCTCAGCCTGCCGTGCCCGGCGCGTCCCGCCGCCGTGTGGCGCGGCTGCCCGGGCGGCGCTGTTCCCCCCACGGCGCCGCCCCCCACACCGTCCCGAGCTGATCACCACCTCCAGGAGGAGCCCATGAAGGGCGATCGCGTCGAAGTCGTCATCGATGCCGGGAGCGGCACCACCCGCGCCTACGAGATCGAGGCCACCCGCGCCGGCCGCAAGGTCGGGGTGACGCACGGCCGCGGGGTCGTGGAGGTCAGCGAGACCACGCGCGGCGGCAGCACCGTCCGCACCGCGCGCTTCCTCGCCAACCGGGTGCTGGCGCTCGTCGAGCACCCGGCGGCCGACGCCCCGGTGGCCGACGAGATCACACCCGCCCTGCGCTCCGCCTGAGCGGCGGGTCCAGGCACACTGGCAGGACGATGTCCTCCGCACGAGCCACCGACGCGCGCGCCGACGCCACCCGTCCGGCCGCCGGTGCCGCCGTTCCGGCCGGCGCTCCCACCGTCCCCGGCACCGGGGAGGGCGGCGAGCGCCGCGCCCGTCGCCCCCGCCGCCGCCGGCCCCGCGGTGGATCCGGGTCGCCGTCACAGCCGCAGCCGCAGCCCGACTCGGCCACCACGACACCCCGACTCGCGGAGGACGGGCCCGAGCCCGCTCCGACGTTCTCCGACGGCGACCTCGACGCCCTCGCCGCCCGCCTGCCGGACCTCTCCCTGCGCGACGAGCACCGCCTCGCCCGCCGCCTCGACACCGCCCGCCGCACCCGCGACACGCGCGCCCGCGACCGGGCCCTCGCCGGGATCGCCGCGGCCGTCGACGAGAGCGAGGCGCGCCTCGCCGCCCGCCGCGCCGCCGTGCCGGCCGTCTCCTACCCGCCGACGCTGCCGGTCAGCGCCCGCCGCGAGGACATCGCGGCGGCGATCCGCGACCACCAGGTCGTCGTCGTCGCAGGCGAGACCGGCTCCGGCAAGACCACCCAGATCCCCAAGATCTGCCTGGAGCTGGGACGCGGCGTCCGCGGGTTGATCGGGCACACGCAGCCCCGTCGGCTCGCCGCGCGCACGGTCGCCGCCCGCATCGCCGAGGAGCTGGGTTCCGAGATCGGCGACACCGTCGGCTGGAAGGTGCGCTTCACCGACCAGGTCGGTGAGAACACCCTGGTCAAGCTCATGACCGACGGCATCCTGCTGGCCGAGCTCACCGGCGACCGCATGCTGCGCCAGTACGACACCCTCATCATCGACGAGGCCCACGAGCGCAGCCTCAACATCGACTTCATCCTGGGCTACCTCGCGCAGCTGCTCCCCCGGCGCCCGGACCTCAAGGTGATCATCACCTCGGCCACGATCGACCCGCAGCGCTTCGCCTCCCACTTCGCGACGCCCGAGCGGCCGGCGCCGATCGTCGAGGTCTCGGGACGCTCGTTCCCCGTCGAGATGCGCTACCGGCCCGTCGTCGACCCGGACGACCCCGACGCCGATCCCGACCGCGACCAGCTCGCCGCCATCGCCGACGCCGTCACCGAGCTGCGCCGCGAGGGGCCGGGCGACATCCTCGTGTTCCTGCCCGGCGAGCGCGAGATCCGCGACACCGCCGAGGGACTGGCCAAACGGCAGTTCCCGGGGATCGAGATCCTCCCGCTCTACGCGCGCCAGACCACGGCGGAGCAGCAGCGGGTGTTCGCGCCGAAGCAGGGCTCGCTGGGGCGGCGCGTCGTGCTCGCCACCAACGTCGCCGAGACCTCGCTGACGGTGCCCGGCATCCGCTACGTCATCGACCCCGGCCTCGCCCGCATCTCCCGCTACTCGCGGCGGTTGAAGGTGCAGCGGCTGCCGATCGAGAAGGTCAGCCAGGCCAGCGCCAACCAGCGCGCCGGGCGCTGCGGCCGCGTCGCCGACGGCATCTGCATCCGCCTCTACGCCGAGGACGACTTCGACGCTCGCCCCGAGTTCACCGACCCGGAGATCCTGCGCACCAACCTGGCGTCGGTCGTCCTGCAGATGATCTCGCTGGAGCTCGGCGAGATCACCGAGTTCCCGTTCGTCGACCCGCCCGACCGCCGCAGCGTCGACGACGGGCTCGCGCTGCTGCACGAGCTGGGCGCGCTGGACGCCGCGAAGGGTCTCACCGCCGTCGGCCGCGCGCTCGCGTCGCTGCCCGTCGACCCCCGCCTGGGCCGGATGCTCGTGGAGGCCGACCGCAACAGCTGCCTGCGCGAGGTACTCGTCATCGCCGCCGCGCTGTCGGTGCAGGACCCCCGCGAGCGCCCGACCGAGCAGCGCCAGGCCGCCGACGAGAAGCACGCGCGCTTCGCCGAGGACGGCAGCGACTTCCTCGCCTTCCGCAACCTCTGGACCCACGTCAACGAGCTGCGCCAGGAGCTGTCGGGCAGCCGGTTCCGCAGGACGCTGCGCGAGGAGTTCCTGCACTACCTGCGCATCCGCGAGTGGCAGGACCTGCACGCGCAGCTGCGCTCGGCCGCCCGCAACGCGGGCATGACGCTGAACGACGCCGACGCCTCCCCCGACGCGGTCCACACCTCGGTGCTCGCCGGCCTGCTGTCGCAGATCGGGCTGCGCGAGGCCGAGACGAAGGAGTACCTCGGCGCGCGCGGGGCCAAGTTCATGATCTTCCCGGGGTCGTCGTTGGCGAAGAAGGGGCCGCGTTGGGTGATGGCCGCGGAGCTCGTCGAGACGAGCCGGCTCTTCGCCCGGACCGTCGCGCGGATCAAGCCGGAGTGGGTCGAGCCGCTGGCCGGGCACCTGGTCAAGCGCACGTACTCGGAGCCGCACTGGTCGCGCAAGCGCGCGGCGGCCGTCGCCGTCGAGCGGGTCACGCTGTACGGGGTGCCGATCGTCGTCGACCGCACCGTCGACTACGGCCGGATCGACCCCGAGGTCGCACGCGAGCTGTTCGTCCGGCACGCGCTCGTCGAGGGCGACTGGGACACCCGCCACCACTTCTTCCACGCCAACCGCGCGCTGCTCGAGGACGTCGAGGAGCTGGAGCACCGCACGCGCCGGCGCGACCTGGTCGTCGACGAGGAGACGCTCGTGGCGTTCTACGAGGCGCGGATCCCGGCGCACGTCGTGTCCGGGCGGCACTTCGACTCGTGGTGGCGCAAGAACCGCGACGCCACGCTGCTGGACTTCACCGAGGACATGCTCGTCACCTCGGCCGCCGACGGGGTCGACCGCAGCGCCTACCCCGACGCCGTGGAGGCCGGCGGCCTCACGCTGCCGCTGTCCTACGCGTTCGAGCCGGGCCGCGCGCACGACGGCGTCACCGTCGACGTGCCGGTGGCCGCGCTGCACCAGATCGACCCGACCCCGTTCACGTGGCAGGTGCCGGGCCTGCGCGAGGAGCTCGTCACGGCGCTGATCAAGACGCTGCCGAAGACGCTGCGCCGCAACTTCGCCCCCGCTCCCGACCACGCCCGCGCCGTGCTCGCCCGCCTGCGCGACCAGGACGAACCGCTGCTCGACGGCCTGGAGCGCGAGCTCGGCCGGATGAAGAACGTCACCATCCCGCGCGAGGCGTGGGAGCTGGGGCGGTTGCCCGAGCACCTGACCGTCACGTTCCGCGTCGTCGACGAGGCAGGGCACGAGGTCACCCGCGGCACCGACCTGGAGGCCCTGCGCCGGGAGCTGGCGCCGAAGGTGCGCGCCGAGCTCGCCGCGGCGGGCGTCGAGCTGGAGCGCACCGGCCTCACCACCTGGACGATCGGCACGCTGCCGCGCGAGCACGCGATCCGCCGCGGGCGCCACACCGTCACCGGCTACCCGGGGCTGGTCGACCGGGGTGCGTCCGTCGACGTCCGGGTCTGGCCGACGGCCGCCGAGCGCGACCCCGCGCACCACCGCGGCGTGCGGCGCCTGCTGCTGCTCGACACCCCGTCGCCGGCCAAGCAGGTGCAGCGCGACCTCGACAACGCAGCGAGGCTCGCGCTGGCCCGCAACCCGCACGGCTCGGTCGCGGCGCTGCTGGAGGACTGCACGGTCTGCGCGGCCGACGCCCTGGTCGCCGCGGTCGGCGGCCCGCCCTTCGACGAGCGCTCCTACCTGCGTGCGCAGAAGGTGTTCCGCGAGAAGCTGGTACCGACCACGCTGCGGGTGCTGCACGCCGTCCGCGCGGTCCTGGACGTCCGGCTGCGCGTGCAGGCCCTGCTCGCCGACACGCACCGGACGCCGGGCGTGCAGGCCGGGCTGGCCGACGTCGAGGCCCAGCTCGCCGCGCTCGTCGGCCCCGGCTTCGCCACGGCGGCCGGCGCCTCCCGCCTCGGCGACGTGGCGCGCTACCTGGAGGCCGTCGAGCGGCGGATCGAGAAGCTGCGCGTCGACCCGGTGCGCGACGCCGAGTGGACCGCGCAGGTGCGGGTGGTCGCCGACGAGTACGCGGCCGAGCTCGCCGCCCTACCACCGGGCGTGGAGCCGTCGCCGGAGCTGCGGGAGGTCCGCTGGATGATCGAGGAGCTGCGGGTCTCGCTGTACGCCCACCCGATGCGCACGCGGTACCCGGTGTCGATCAAGCGGATCCAGAGCGCGATCGACGCCCTCCCCCGCGCCTGAACCCGACGAGATCTACACCAGCGGGGTTGCGAGGCTCGTGGACCCCGCTCAGGTGGATCTCGTCGCGCCGTAGGCGCGGGAGATCTGCGCGACGATCTTCTCCGGCTCGCCGAGGATCTCGTACTTCGTGTACCGGTAGAGCCGCCAGCCCTTGTCGACGAGGTCGGTGCCCCGGCCGATGTCACGCAGCACGCGCTCCCGAGTGGTGTGCCCCTCTCCCTCGTACTCGATCCCGATCATGCGTTCGGGGTAGGCGAGATCCAGCCACACGGCCCGGCGGGCCCGCTCGTCCTGCACGACCCACTGCACCTGCGGCCGCGGTAGCCCCGCGAACTCCAGCAGCAGGCGCAGGCGGGTCTCCATCGGTGAGCCCGACCGGCGGTCGGCGTAGGCCAGCACCTCGGCGACGGCGTCGTTGCCGCGCGCGCGGGGGAAGTGGACGACGAAGTTCAGCAGCAGGTCGGGAGGGAATCCGTGCCGCCGGGACAGGGCGTCGACGGCCACCACCCGCTCCACCAACGTGCCCCGGCGGGCGAGGTCGTATGCGGTGCGCAACGGCGTGGTGGTCCGGAGAGTGCCCACGTCCCGGATCTCTCCCGGCGCCAGCACGGCCCGGCGGACCAGCAGGCCGGGGTGCTCGCGCTGCTTCCCGCGCGGGACCGTCACCTCCGCCGGGGCGTCCTGCGGCCCGCACGACGCACCGAGCACCTCGGCGGCCGAGTACCCGGACAGCACACCGCGGCCCTCGACGTAGCGGTACGCCGCGTGCGAGCGCAGCTCCAGGTCCGGTTCCTGGCCGGCGGCCACGTAGACGTCGGGGAGGAGGCGGACGAATCGCGGCCCGCGCAGCACGTCCCTCGTCACCAGACCCGCGGCCACGGCCGCCGAGCCGCGGAAGGCGACGGGCCACCCCGGTACGGACACAGGTGGATCATGGCCGCAGGGACACGGCTCCCGTGGCCGTTCGGAACATCTCGCAGCACGAGATCGACGTGAACGGGGTCGTCGGCCCGTGGAACCCCGCTGAGGTGGATCTCGTGCGTGCAGGGGCCTAGCGTCTCGGCGATGACCGTTCCCGACGACACCTACCTCCGCGCCCTCTCCGCCGCCACCGCGCACCGGGTGGAGACGGCCGAACCGCTGACGTCGGCCCACTCCGGGGCCCCGGCCGTGGTGCGGGAGCGGGTGGCCGAGGGGGTGCGGCGGGCCGGGGACGAGCTCGTCGCCCTGAGCCGCGACCTGCACGCCCACCCCGAGGAGGGGTTCGCCGAGCACCGGTCGGTCCGGCAGGTGGTCGCGCTGCTGGAGCGGCACGGGCACGGGGCCGAGGTCGGGATCGGCGGGCTGGACACCGCGTTCGTCGCGCGCCGCGGCGGCGACGGCCCCCACGTGGCCGTGCTCGCCGAGTACGACGCGCTGCCCGGCGTCGGCCACGCCTGCGGCCACAACATCATCTGCTCGACGGCGGTGGGCGGGTTCCTCGCGGCGGCGGAGGTCGTCGCGGAGACCGGGGGGCGGGTGTCGCTCATCGGCACGCCCGCCGAGGAGGGCGGCGGCGGCAAGGAGACGCTCGCGCGGGCGGGCGTGTTCGACGACGTCGACGCCGTCGTCATGCTCCACCCCTTCGGCCACGACGTGGCGATGCACCCGTTCCTCGGGCGGCGGCAGGTGGAGATGGTGTTCCGCGGGGTCGCCGCGCACGCCGCCGCGCAGCCGTTCATGGGCCGCAACGCGCTCGACGCCGCCGTGTCCGCCTACCAGGGCGTCGCCGCGCTGCGCCAGCACCTGCCCGGCACCGACCGCGCGCACGGCGTCTTCACCGACGGCGGCGCGCGCCCGAACGTCGTGCCCGAGCGCGCCGCGCTGCTGTTCTACCTGCGCTCGGCCGACCCGGAGACGCTGCGCGACCTCGCCGCCCGCGTCACCGCCGTCGCCGAGGGCGCGGCGACGATGCACGGCTGCTCGGTCGAGCTGAGCTGGGACGGCCAGCCCGCGTACCTGCCGATCCGCTTCAACCAGGCGCTCGCCGCCCGCTGGGCCGTCAACCAGGAGCCCGCCGGGCGGACCCCTCTGCCGCCCGGCGTCGTCCCGGAGTTCCTCACCGGCTCCACGGACCTGGGCAACCTCAGCTTCCGGATGCCCGCGATCCACCCGATGATCGCCGTCGCCGACGCGGCCCTGCACACCGCCGAGTTCGCGACGGCGGCCGGCGGCCCGGCCGGTGACGCCGCCGTCCGCGACGGCGCGCTGGGCCTCGCGCTCACCGCCGCCGACTACCTCGCCGACGCCGGCCTGCGCGACGCCGTGCACACCGAGTTCGCCGCAGCGGGCGGCCCGCTGGACGTGCCGCGCTACTTCGACTGAACCGAAGACGAACAGGGCCCGCGGGGCGCGGTCACGCGCCCGGGTGCACCACCACCTTCACCGACGACGGGTCGGTGCGCCCCACCGTCAGCGACGCCTCGGCGTCGGCGAGCGGGTAGCGGCCGGTGACCAGCCGGTCGAGGTCGATGCGCCCTCCCGCGACCAGCGCGATCGCGGTCGGCCACGTGTTGGCGTAGCGGAACGTGCCGGTCACCTCCAGCTCGCGCTCCTGCACCACCGACAGCGGCAGCGCCACCTCGTCGCCCCCCATGCCGACGAGGACCGCGCGCCCGGCCGGCGCCAGCGCCCGGATGCCCTCGGAGATCACCGGCGGGAAGCCGGAGCACTCCAGCAGGACCTCGGGCGGCGGCACGTCGAGCACCGACCCCGACCGGGCGTCCACCGTGTCGGTGGCGCCGAGCGACCGCGCGAGCGCCAGCCGGGACGGGTTGACGTCCGACACCGTCACCGAGGTCGCCCCGGCGGCCAGCGCGGCCTGCACCGCGACGAGTCCGATCGGCCCCGCACCCGTCACGAGCACCCGCGAGCCCGCGCCGACCCGCCCCTTCGTGCACGCCCACAGCCCGACCGACAGCGGTTCGAGCAGCGCGGCGGCGTCGTCGCTCAGGGCGTCGGGCACGGGTGCGCGAACGCCTGGTGCACCACCACCTGCTCGGCGAACGCCCCGTCCACGGGCGGGGTGGCGAAGAAGCGGACGTCGGGGCAGAGGTTGTAGCGACCGGCGAGGCACCGCGGGCAGGAGCGGTCGGGCACCCCCGGCTCGACCGACACCCGCTGCCCCACGTGCCGCCCGGTGACGCCCTCGCCCAGCGCGCTGATGACGCCGGCCGCCTCGTGCCCGAGCACCAGCGGCTCGTCGACGACGAACCGGCCGATCCGCCCGTGCTCGTAGTAGTGCACGTCGGACCCGCAGACGCCGACGGACGAGACGTCGACGAGCACCTCGCCCGGGCCCGGCCGCGGCGCCTCGCGCTCGACGAGTGCGACGTCGCCGGCCCCGCGCAGCACCGCGGCCCGCATCAGGGCCGGACCTGGATCTTGCGCCCGACCCCGGCGCGGAACTGCTCCAGCGCCGCCGGGTACTCCTCCAGCGGCTTCCGGTCGCTGATCATGATCTCCGGGCGCAGCACGCCGTCGGCGAACAGCTCGGCAGCGCGCTCGAAGCTGTGCAGCACCGCCATCGACCCGATGATCCGGATCTCCTGGTTGTAGACCCGGAACGGCGAGAACCGGGCGACGGCGTCCTCGTTGGCCACCCCGAACTGCTGGAACGTGCCGCCGCGGATCACGCGGCCCAGTCCGTCCTCGATGGCGGCGACGACGCCGGTGCAGTCGATGACGTTGTCCCAACCGCGCTGCTGCTCCAGCTCGTCGGCGCTGGTGACGGTGTGGGTGCAGCCGAGCTCCTTCGCCGTCTCCAGCCGCGCCGGGTTGAGGTCGACCATGCTGACGCTGGCCGCGCCCGCGCGCTTGGCCAGCTCCATCATCATCAGGCCCATCGTGCCGGCGCCGTAGATGAGGTAGTGGTCGCCCAGGTGGGGAGCGAGCACGTCGAAGCCGCGGACCGCGCACGACAGCGGCTCGATCAGCGCCGCGTCCGCCGGGGCGACGCCGGGCGGCAGCACGACGCAGTTCGCCACGGGCGCCACGGCGTACTCGGCCGCGCCGCCCGTCGTCGAGACGCCGATCGCGGCCCAGCGCTCGCAGAGGTTGCCCCGGCCGCGGCGGCAGAAGTAGCACTCGCCGCAGTGCAGCGACGGGTCGACCGCGACCTGGTCGCCGACGCGGAGCTCGGTGACGTCGGTCCCGATGCCGACGACCTCCCCCGCGAACTCGTGCCCCGGCGTGACCGGGAGCGTCGGCGCGAACTCGCCGTCGGCGATGTGCAGATCGGTGCCGCAGATCCCGCACGCCGCGACGGCGACGACGACCTCGCGCGGCCCCGGCGTCGGGTCCGGGACCGTCTCGACGGTGACCCGGTCGGCCGAGATGACCGCCGCCCTCACTTGACCGCCCCCAGCGACAGGCCCTGCACCAGCTTGTCCTGCGCCGCGAACCCGGCGATGAGCACCGGGAGCGACACGACCACCGCCGCCGCGCACACCTTCGCCAGGAACAGGCCCTGACTGGTGACGAAGCTCGTGAGGAACACCGGCGCCGTCTGCGCGACGGTCGCGGTGAGGACGCGCGCGAACAGCAGCTCGTTCCAGCTGAAGATGAAGCAGATCAGCGACGTGGCCGCGACGCCGGGCAGCACGATCGGCATGACGATGACGCGCAGCGTCCGCAGCAGCGACGCCCCGTCCACCGACGCCGCCTCGAGGATCTCGACGGGCACCTCGGCCAGGAACGACCGCATCATCCACACCGCGATCGGCAGGTTCATCGACGTGTAGAGCACGATCAGCAGCCAGATGTTGTCGAGCATCCCGATGCCCTGCGCGATCAGGTACACCGGCAGCAGGCCCGCCACGACCGGCAGCATCTTCGTGGACAGGAAGAAGAACATGACGTCGGTCCACTTGCGCACCGGCCGGATCGACAGCGCATACGCGGCCGGGATCGCGAGGATGAGCACCAGCACCGTCGACAGCACGCTCGCCGTCATCGAGTTGAGCAGCGGCGGCCACGGGCTCGCGCCGGTCGACGACCCGAAGAAGTTGAGGTAGCCGTCGAGGGTGAGCGGCGCGAACACCGACGGCGGGTTCGTGGCCGCGTCGGTCTCGCTGTGGAACGACGTCAGCACCATCCACACGACGGGCAGGACGAACAGCAGGCCGACGAACCAGGCGAGGATCCCCAGCAGGGGCCCCGATCGGTTGCGCCGGGGCGGCGCGACGGCCGCCTCGGACGGGGTGAGCGCCGGGCGCTCCACGGTCGCGGTCATCGGGAACCCTCCTCGCGGAACAGCGACGACACGGTGCGCAGGGCCAGGGTGGCGATCAGGATCGTCCCGATCACCACGACCACACCGGCGGCGGACGCCCGGCCGTAGTCCTGCGCGTTGTAGAAGGTCTGGTAGATCGTGTACGGCAGGTTGGCGGTGCCGAGACCGCCCGAGGTGATGGTGAAGACCGCGTCGAAGTTCTGGACGATGTAGATCGACCCGAGCAGCCCGCCGAGCTCCAGGTACTGGCGCAGGTGCGGGAAGGTCATGTGCCGGAAGACCTGGAACGCCGAGCAGCCGTCGAGCTGCGCGGCCTCGATGACGTCGAGCGGCTTGCTCTGCAGGCCCGCCAGGATGATCAGCATCATGAACGGCGTCCACTGCCACACCAGCGCGGCGACGACCGCGGTGAGCGGCGTCGTCGAGATCCAGTCGGGCTGCGGCGCGCCCCCGCCGAACACGGCGGTGAGCAGCCCGTTGAACAGGCCGTACTCCGGGTTGTAGAGCGCGTGCTTCCAGACGAGCGCGGCCGCGACCGGCACCACGAGGAAGGGCGTGATCATCAGCGTCCGCACGAACCCGCGGCCGAGGAACGCCCGGTCCAGCAGCAGCGCGATGAGCATGCCGAGCAGCAGGCTGACCAGCACGACCGAGACCGTCAGCACGATCGTCGTGATGATCGACTCGCGCGTGGTGACGTCGGTGAGGACCCGCACGAAGTTGTCGAACCCGGCGAACCCCCGCTCGTCGGGGTAGTAGGCGTTCCAGTTCATGAACGAGATCACCAGCGTGCCCACGAACGGCAGCTGCGTCACGATGATCAGGAAGACCAGCGCGGGCAGCAGGGGCGCGCGCCGGGCCCAGTCACCGGTGCGCCGCAGCGCGGGCCGGGCCGGTGGCTGCTCCGTCGGTCGTTCGGTCGTCGTCGTCATGATCCACTCTCCCGGGACCGGTACCGCTCCGCCACGTCGTCGGCCAGCTGCTGGCCGCGGTCGAGCGCGTCGGCCACGCTCACCTGCCCGGCGATGGCCGAGCTGATCTGCTGCGACACCTGCGTCCCCAGGTCGGGGAACTCCGGGATGCCGACGAACTGGATGCCGATCGCGGGCCGCGCCTGGACGCCGGGGTTCCGCGGGTCGGCCGACTCGATCGCCGCGCGGGTCTGCTCGGCGAACGCCCCGGCCTCGGCCAGGTACTGCGGGTTCTCGTACGTCGACGCGCGCTTGCCCGCCGGCACCGACGACCAGCCGACCTGCTCGCCGACCAGCTGCTCGTACTCCTTGCCCGAGGCCCAGGAGACGAACTGCCAAGCCGCGTCCTTGCGCTCGCTCGCCGCCTGGATTCCCCACGACCAGGCGTAGAGCCAGCCGGCGCTGTCGGTCTCGACGACCGGGGCGGGGGCGTAGCCGATCATGCCGCGCACCGGGGAGTCGGCCGCCTCCAGCGAGCCCGCCGCCGACGTGGCGTCGTACCACATGGCGACGTTGCCCTGGATGAGGTTGTTGAGGCACTCGGTGAACCCCGCCTGCGGGGCACCGGTCTCGCCGTGCTCGCGCACCAGGTCGACGTAGAACTGCACGGCCTCGGTGAACTCCGGGGAGTCCACCTGCGCCTGCCAGTCCTCGGTGAACCACGTGCCGCCGAACGTGTTGACCACCGTCGTCAGCGGCGCGAACACCTGGCCCCAGCCGGGCTGGCCGCGCAGGCAGATGCCGGCCATGCCGGGCTGGACGCCGTCGACGCGGGCCGCGATGTCGGCGACCTCCTGCCACGTCGGATTCGCCGGCATCGCGAGGCCGGCCTGCTCGAGGACGTCGCGGCGGTACATGAGGAACGAGGACTCGCCGTAGAAGGGCTGGCCGTAGACCTGCCCGTCGTCGCCGGAGAGCGAGGTGACCATCGGCGCCAGGATGTCCTCCTGGTCGAAGCCCGGGTCGGCCGCGATGAACTCGTCCATCGGCGCGATCCAGCCGCTGCGCGCGTAGATCGGGATCTCGAAGTTGCTCAGCGTCGCGACGTCGTACTGGCCGGCCTGACTGGAGAACTCCTGGCTGATCTTGTCGCGGACGTCGTTCTCGGGCAGCACCGTGAAGTTGACGGTGATGCCGGTCTCGCGGGTGAAGTTGTCGGCGGTGAGGCGCTGCAGGTCCACCATCTGCGGGTTGTTGACCATCAGCACGTTGATGCTGTCCGGCCCACCCCCGCCGACCGACCCTCCCCAGCCCGCACAGGAACTGGTCGCCAGCACCGCCAGCACCATCCCGACTGCCCGTGTACGCCTCATCGCGCCCTCCCGACTCCGCTCAGATGAGCACGAGCCTGATCAGAGGATCAGAGTGTGGCAGCGCTCACGTTCCGTCAATGCCGCGTGCAAGAATGGGCGCAGAAGCGCTCACATGAGCAGGAGGTGCCATGCCCCGAGGTCCCGCACAGCTCGTCCTCACCGCGTCGGTGGCCCGCCGCTACTACCTCGACGGCCGCTCCAAGGTCGAGATCGCCGAGGAGTTCGCGCTGAGCCGGTTCAAGGTCGCGCGACTGCTGGAGGACGCCCGGACGAGCGGGCTCGTGCGCATCGAGATCGGCCATCCCGGCACCGTCGACGTCGAGCTGTCCGGGCAGCTCATGGCCGCGCTGGGCCTGCGCCACTGCGTCGTCACCGACACCCCCGACGAGCACCCCGCCACCCTGCGCGAGCACCTCGGCGCCGCGGCGGCCGACCTGCTCACCGAGATCGTCACCGACGACGACGTGCTCGGGCTGTCCTGGGCGCGTTCGGTGAGCGCGATGGCCACCGCGCTCACCGAGCTCGCACCGGTGCCGGTCGTGCAGCTCACCGGGGCGCTCGCCCGGCCCGGCGTCGACGACAGCTCGATCGAGCTCGTCCGGGAGGTCGCGCGCGTCGGCGGCGGGCCCGCCTACTTCTTCTACGCCCCGATGGCCGTCGCCGACGCCGCCACGGCGCGGGCGCTGCGCCGCCAGCCCGAGGTCGAGCGGGCGTTCTCGCTGATCGACTCCGTGACGATCGCCGTCGCCGGGGTGGGGGCGTGGGAGCCCGAGCAGTCGACGCTCTTCGACGCCACCGGCGAGGCCGAGCGCGCCGCGCTGGCGCGCAAGGGCGTCTGCGCCGACGTCTCCGGCGTGCTCATCGACGCCGGCGGCACGTCGGTCCGCGCCCGGTTGACCGACCGGATGATCGGCATCACCCACGCGCAGATGGCCGCGGTGCCCGAGGTGATCGGGATCGTCTACGGCCCGGCGAAGGTGGGGGCGGCGCTCGCGGCGGTGCGCGGCGGGCTGGTCGACAGCCTGGTCACACACTCCACGCTGGCGACCGCGCTGATCGCAGCGGCGGCCCGGGACGGGGTGGCCGGTGTCCGCTGAGATCCCGCTGCTGGGCGGCACGGCCAACCGCGGGCGGGTGCACCGCGTCGGCGACACCGTCCGCCGTCCGCTGCGCCCCACCGCGCCCGCCGTGCACGCGCTGCTGCGCCACCTCGAGGACGTCGGGTTCGACGGGGCGCCGCGCGTCCTGGGCGTCGACGACCAGGGCCGCGAGGTCCTCACCTACATCCCCGGCGAGGCGGTCACCGCCCCCGCGCCGCCGTGGGGGCTGACCGACGCAGCTCTCGGCAGCGTCGGACGGCTGCTGCGCCGCTTCCACGACGCCGTCGCCGACTTCGACCCGGCGCCGCACGACTGGTCCTCCCCCGCGTCCCCGCCGTTCTCCGGGGGCGGGATCGCGCACAACGACCCGAACCTCGACAACGTCGTGTTCCACGGCGACCGGGCCGTCGCGCTGATCGACTTCGACCTGGCCGCGCCGGGCGCCCCGGTCTGGGACGTCGCGGGCACCGCGCGGTTCTGGGCGCCGCTGCGCGACCCCGTCGACACCGACGACGGCCGCGCCGGGCGCGAGCTCGACCGGCTCCGCGTCCTGGTCGACGCCTACGGCCTCGACGACGACGGCCGCGCCCGCCTCGCGGACGCCGCGCTCGGGCACCACGCGTGGATGAGCGCGCTCGTCGGCGACGGCGCCCGCACCGGCGTCCCCGGCTTCGCCGAGTACTGGACGCCGCAGGCCCGCGCCCGCTCCGAGCGCACCCGGGCGTGGCTGGAGCGGCGCTCCGGCGCGATCACGGCCGCGCTGGCGTAGGACTCAGGCCGCGGTCACGCCGCGCCGCCCGACCGCGCCGCGCAGGCCGACGCAGCCCACGCACCCGATGCAGCCGACGCAGTCGACGCACCCCACGCACGCGACGCAGCGGCGGCAGCCCACACAGGCGACACACGCGACACACGCGAGCAGGCCCGCGCTCAGGACCGTGAGGACGCTGGCGAGGATCCCGACGCTGCCCGACGTCGCGGCGCTGCCGACCACCCCGGCGCTGCCCGCCGTCGCCGCACTGCCGACCACGCCGACGCTGCCCGCCGTCGCCGCACTGCCGACGACACCCGCGCTGCCGGCGGTGGCGGCGCTCCCCGCGACCGCGACGCTGTCCCTGGTCCCCACGACGTGCTCAGCCATGTCCGCTCCCGCTCCCGGCCGGCGGCCGACCCCGGCGATCCTGCCCGGTCTCAGACCCGCGTGAGCACCTCGGTGCGCAGGCGCTCCAGCGCGTCGGTCCGGCGGCTGCCGGTGCCCAGCGCGAAGTCGGGGACGATGAACTCGTCGACACCGGCGTCGGGGTAGCCCGCGAGGACGTCGAGGACCTCCTCCGCCGTGCCCATGGCGACCGGACGCCCGGCCGCGACGAGCCGGTCGCGGCGCTCGCGCGCGTCGGCGTCGCCGGGGTCGACGACCTCGACCACGGCCTGCGCGGAACGGCGCACCGACGCCGGGTCGCGGTCGATGCGCGCGCAGTGTCCGGCGAACACGCGGCCCTTGTGCGCGGCGAGCTCGGGCAGGCCCCAGTGGTTCCACTCGTCGGCGTAGCGGGCGACGATCCCGAGCGCGACCCGCTCCCCCGCCGCCCCGATCAGGATCGGCAGGCGCTGCGGCTTCGGCTCGAGCGGGGCGTCGGTGAGGCGGTAGAACCGGCCGTCGACGGTGGCGCGCTCCTCGCCCAGCAGCGCCGTCAGCACGCGGCACGCCTCGTCGAACCGCGCGAGCCGCTCGGGCACCGGGGGCAGCTCGATGCCGTACGCCTCGTGCTCGTTGACCTGCCAGCCCGCGCCGACGCCGAGGACGAACCGGCCGCCGCTCATGTGGTCGAGCGTGGCGGCCTGCTTGGCGACGACCGCCGGGTGGCGGTAGGTGTTGCCGAGCACCATCGAGCCGATCCGCACCCGCTCGGTGCCCGCCACGAGCCCGGCGAGCAGGGCCAGGCACTCGTGCACCGGACCCGAGACGTCGGCGCGGTCGGGCATGAAGTGGTCGGCCACCCAGACCCCGTGCCAGCCTGTGCGCTCGGCGTAGCGGGCGGCGTCGAGGACGTCGGGCCAGGGGTTGGCGGCGCTGGGCCAGAGTGAGTAGTCCATCGGTCGCGCAGCTTACGGAGTGCTGCCGCGGCGTCACCGTGGAACGATCGGCGGATGGCAGAGTACGAGCACCTCGGCGAGGCACTGGGCACCGACTTCTTCTCCGTCCGCGAGCAGTTCACGTCGGAGCAGTGGGAGAAGTTCATCGCCGTGCGCAAGTTCGTCGACGACGAGGTGCTGCCCGACATCGGCCCCTACTGGGAGAAGGCCGAGCTGCCCTGGCACCTGTTCCGGCGGCTGCCCGAGCTGAAGATCGTCGGTGAGGACATCGACGGCTACGGCGCCGCGGGCATGAGCCCGATGGCCTGCGGCCTCGTCCACATGGAGCTGCACCGCGGCGACGGCTCGCTGGGCACGTTCCTCGGCGTGCACGCCGGCCTCGCGATGCAGTCGGTCGCGATGTGCGGCTCGGAGGAGCAGAAGCAGCGCTGGCTGCCCGCGATGTCGTCGCTGGAGAAGATCGGCGCGTTCGCCCTCACCGAGCCCCGGCACGGCTCCGACTCCATCGCCCTGGACACCACCGCCCGCCGCGACGGCGACCACTGGATCCTCACCGGCTCCAAGCGCTGGATCGGCAACGGCACCATCGCCGACCTCGTCGTGGTGTGGGCGCGCGACACCGACTCCGGCGACGTCAAGGGCTTCGTCGTCGAGACCCCGGCCGAGGGCTACGCGGCCACCGTCATCCCCGGGAAGGTCTCGCTGCGCTCGGTGTGGCAGGCCGACATCGAGCTCACCGACGTCCGCGTGCCCGACGAGAACCGCCTGGAGAACGCCCGGTCGTTCAAGGACTGCGGGAAGGTCCTCGCCAACACCCGCGGCATCTGCGCCTGGATGGCGCTCGGCCACGCGACCGCCGGCTATGACGCCGCGATGCGGTACGCGATGGCGCGCGAGCAGTTCGGCAAGCCGCTGGCGTCGTTCCAGATCGTGCAGCAGCGGCTCGTCCACATGCTCGCCGACCTCACCTCGATGCAGCTCTACTGCATGCAGCTCGGGCGCCTCGCCGACGCCGGGCGCCTCTCGCCCACCGTCGCCGGTCTGGCCAAGATGCACAACACCCGCACCGCCCGCAAGATCCTCTCCGAGGCCCGCGATCTCCTGGGCGGCAACGGCATCCTGCTGGAGCACCACGTCGTGCGGCACTGGGCCGACATCGAGGCCATCCACACGTTCGAGGGCACCGAGACCATGCAGACCCTGATCGTCGGGCGCGACATCACGGGGATCGGGGCGTTCGCCTAGGCAGGGGTCGTGTGCGCGAGCAGCGCCGCGGCCACCTCGGCGTGGGCCCGACGGGGCAGCTCCGCACCGACCCCGTCGAGGACCAGCAGGGCGGCGCCGGGGATCTCCGCGGCGAGCGCGTGCGCGTTGCCCACCGGGAAGAACGGGTCGGCCGCACCGTGCACCACCAGCGTCGGTGCGGCGATCGCGCCCAACCGCTCGCGCCAGCGCGGCGTGCAGTCGAGCGCCGCGAACACCGTGCCCAACAGGCTGTTGCGCGCCGAGGCCGGGTGGGGGCCGGAGCGGTCGAGGACGGCGGCCGCGCGGGCGCGTGCCTCGTCCTCGTCGAACCCCGGTGACGCGGACAACACCCGCGCCCCGGCCACCGCGCCGTCCAGGATCGACGCGCGGTCGGTCCAGTCGATCGGGGGCGCATCGCGGAAGTGCGCCATGACCGCAGGGGCGTGCTCGGGCAGGTCGGCGTCGGCCGGGCCCGGTGCGACCGGGCGCGTCCCGACCAGCGCGAGCGAGGCGACCCGCTCCGGGTGGTCCAGCGCCAGGAGCTGCGCGACGAACCCGCCCGTCCCGAGACCGGCGACGTGGGCGCGGGCGATGCCGAGCCCGTCGAGCACCCCGACGGCGTCGGTGACGAGATCGCGCAGGGTGTAGCCGGGCGAGTCAGGGTCGACGGTGGTCGACCGGCCGGCGTCGCGCGGGTCGTAGCGGATGACGTACCGGTCGGTGAGCCGATCGACCAGCTCGTCGTCCCAGGCAGCGACGGTGGTGCCGATGAGGAGCAGGGCGGGGTCGGTCGGTGAGCCGTGGGTGTCGACGCAGAGCTCGACGTCGCCGACGGGAAGGAGGGTCTCCATGTCGAGGAGACGCCGGGGAGGGGTGCAGGTCATCGGTGTCGGCCCGGAATAGCAGCACCCTGCGCTGCAGGCGTGTCGTGGAACTCGATCCCGGTAGCCGTCGGTGTCGGCGTGTGTGGGCGTCCGGCCCAAGGCGCCGTCGACCGGCGCAGAGACATGCTGCAGCCGGCGGAGACTAATCGCCGGCCCCGATGCCGAGCTGTCTGGGAAGGCCCTACGACGCGGCTCGCGCCCCGCGGCGGACAGCGCCGCGACAACGCGTCCGTCGCGCTCAGGTCCGTCGCGCTCGAACTCCGGGTGGGTCGACCGCAATCGAACAGCCGACCGCGTTCCGGATCCCGCCACCTGGTGTGATCCCTGCGAGGGCGACTGCGTCTCGCCGACACCGCCGCACGAGCGGCAAGAATCGATAGCTTGACGCAAGCGAGGTCGGCAGACACCGGTCTCGTTTCACAGCAGACCTCAGCGCCTTTTGAACGTTCAAGCGACGCTTCTTTGACTCACCGTCGTCACTCTCAGAGGATCCGCCACTACTGCTTCGGAAGTGTATCGAGTGCCGGTGGGTGTGGTCGTGACGATTCCCGCCCCGACGGTTTCCGCGTTCCATCCACGTGTTTCCCGGACCTGGTTGTGGAATGCGCACAACCCACGCCCGTTGTCGAATTCGGTGGTGCCGCCGTCGGTCCAGCGGTGGATGTGGTCGAGGTGGCGAGTCGGGGCGTCGCAGTAGGACTCGCGGCACCGTCCGCCGTCCCTGGCCCGGATGAACGCGGCGAGTCGGCCGGCGAACAGGCGGCTACGGGAGTCGCCGCCGATCACCACCCCGTGGCGGGTGATCAGGCGTCGCCAGGTGGTGCGGCCGGTGCCGGTGGTGAGCAGGTCGACCGGGACGGGTCCGTGGCCGGGGATCTGCGCGGGCAGCGGGCTGCCGGGGTCGACCAGCGCTTCGACGGGGACCAGGACCTGGATCTCGACGTTGACGTCCTGGGCGGTGGCCTGCCCGGTGAGGCGTTCGACGAACGTGTCGGCCATGACCTGCCCGCGGGTGCGGGTGAGCGGTTCCGGGCTGACCGCGGCCTCGTTGACCGCGGCGGCGAGTGCGGCGTAGCAGGCCACGGCTTCGGCGACGGGGAGGTGGGCGGTGAGGTCGGCCATCCCGTCGGCGGCCGGCCGCACTGACACGCGGCGGCCCGTGCGGGCGGCGCGGCAGCGCGCTGCGAACTTCTCCGGTGCGACCTGGGCGGCGAGGGTGCGGGTGAGGTCGTGGATCCGGCGGACCCCGAGGGTGTCGACGTGCTGCTCGGCCAGGGCGTGGTCGACCTGTGCCCGCTCGGTCGGGGACAGGTGCGCGGTGGCGGCGACGATGGTGGCGGTGCGGTACTCGCTCAGCTGCCCGGCGGCGAACAGGGCCCGGATCTGGTCGTGTCCGGCGTGGAGGTCGCGGGCCATCCGCATCCGTCGGCGGCCCTCGGTGGGGGAGACCCGGCAGGCCAGCCCGATCTGGGCGGCGATGCTGCGTTCCAGCGCCTCGGGTTCGACGGTCCCGGTCGCGGTCTGCGATTCCGCGTGTGCGCGAGCGAAGGCGAGAATGACCTCGCTCTGCTCGGCCGCGATCGCCGCTTTCCGTTCCTCCAGCATCGCGATCCGCTCGATCAGCGACGACTCGGAAGGCGACTCGGAAGGCGACTCGGAAGGCGACTCGGAACCGGTCGGCGACATGCAGCAATTCTAGCAGGATCCAGCGACAATAATCGAACACCTGTTCGATCAAAACCGTCTGACGCCCTCGTCATCATCCAGGGCCGCCGGCTCGTGGTCGGACGCTTCCTCGGGGACCGCCGGACACCGTGGCCCACCGGCACAAGCCGATCCCGACCGGCTACGACTACCTCCACGTCGCGATCGACGATCGAACCCGCGTCGCCTGCATCGAAGCCCTGCCCGGCGAACGCGACGGCACCTGCGCCGGTTCCTGCACCGCGCCGCGACCTGGTTCCGTCCGTCCCGGCGGCCCGGATCCTGACCGACAACGCCGAGGTCTACCGCGTCGGCACAACTGGCACGCCGTCCGCGTCGCACTCGGGATCCGGTGCCGGTTCACCGGACCCGGCTGCCCGTGGACCAACGGCGAAGCCGAACGACTCAACCGCACCCTGCTCACCGAGTTCGCCTACGCCCGACCTCGGACCAGCGACACCGACCGACAAGCCGCCCTCGACGACTGGGTCCGCCACCGCAGCACCGGACGAGCCCACACCGCCCTCGGCGGCCGACCTACGATCAGCCGACTCGCCGCATGACCGTCAACAACGTTTCTGGTCACGACGATTACCCGCCGAACTCCTCCTCCCACGCCCGGTACCCACCGTCGAGGTCGGTGGCGTTGCGCAGCCCCAGGTCCTGCAGCGAGGCCGCCGCGAGGCTGGAGCTGTAGCCCTCGGAGCAGAACAGGACCCACGTGACGTCGTGGTCGACGGCCTCCGGGATGCGGGCGTCGGAGGTGGGGTCCAGGCGCCACTCGACGTGGTTGCGCTCGATGATCATCGCGCCCTCGACCTCGCCCTCGTCGGCGCGCTGCCAGCCGGGGCGGGTGTCGACCAGGTACGCGCCGGCCGCGACCATCTCGGCCGCCCGGCGCGGGTCGGGCCGGTCGAGGCGCGCGCGGGCCCGCGCCAGCATCTCGTCGATCCTCATCCGACTCCCTCTCCCGACGCGACGAGCTCGCTGCGCGTGCGGCGCAACCGGCCCCCGTCGACGTCGTAGTAGGACATGGCGCTCAGCGGCGGCGAGTAGGCGTGGACGCTGACCGCGGTGGTCGGCGCCGGGTTGCCGACGTCGTGCACGTGGCCCAGGCCGAAGCCGACGCTGCGCTGCGCACGCAGGGTGCGGGCGCGCATCCGGTCGCCGCCCCAGCGGTGCTCGACGAGGCTGCCGGACACGACCGTCAGCGCGCCGATCGAGCCGCCGTGGTCGTGCAGCTCGGCGGCCTGCTCGGTGGCCCAGCTGATCAGCCAGACGTCGACGAAGTCGTCGCCCTGCAGGCGCTGGTACCAGCGGCGCTCGGGGTCGACGACGACCGGGTGGTGCCCGGCGCGCACCTCGTCGGCGATGCGGCGGGTGAGGCCGACGAGGTCTGCCAGGGCGAGCGAGGTGGGCGCCGGACGGCGAGGGGCGTGCGAGAGCACGGGGGTCTCCAGTGTGAGGACGAGCGGACGGACGTGTGCGTCAGCTCGAGCAACAGCACTGGTCGAAGTGGTCCGCCCGGCGGCATCCCCAGATCTCTCCGAGGATGGGGGCGGGCGGCATGCCGCCAGGTAATCACGGCGTCACATCGGCGCTCCACCCGCTCCCAGCACCTGGGACGGTGGCCCGCCGCATCCGGACCAATGTCCGACGCGTCAGACTGCCGGGGTGGCGAGGCAGAACGAGGACGGGACCTGGGAGGTCCAGGGCAGGCGGCTCGGCTTCCCGGTGCGGATCGGCGAGGCCTCCGCGGCCTGTGCCACGTACCTCGTGCGCGCCGGTGGCGTCCGCGCGCTCCTGACCGGCACCGGGCTGGAGCCGGTATCGGTGGCCGGGCGGACCCCCCTGTTCCTCGTGCTCGTCGACTACCGCGTGAACGACCTCGGCGACTACGACGAGGCCGGCGTCGCCTTCCTCGCCCGCCACCGCGGCCGCACCGGGCCCTACATCCACCAGCTGCCGGTGACGCAGTCGTTCACGATGGAGGCCGGGCGGGCGCTGTGGGGGCTGCCGAAGTGGCTCGCCCGCGCCGAGCTGGTCATCGACGGTGCGGACGCCTCCTGCCGCCTCGCCGACGAGCAGGGCCGCCACGTCCTCACGACCGCGCTGCACGCCGGGCTGCGGCTGCCGTTCCCGCTGCCCGGGACCGTCACCGCGCTGGCTCCTCACGACGGCGGCGTGCTCGCGTCGTCGGTGCGGGCGCGCGTCGGCGGGGTCCGGGTGGGGCGCCGGGCCTCGGTCGAGCTGGGGTCGGGGCACCCGATGGCCGACGAGCTGCGCGCGCTGGGGCTGCCGCGCCGCCCGCTCGTCACCGTCGTCGCCGACCGGGTGTCCTTCGACATGGACCCGGCGGTGCTGGTCCCCCGCTGACTAGCGGTGCGCGGC
Organism: Pseudonocardia oceani; assembly: GCF_019263585.2. GTDB lineage: Bacteria > Actinomycetota > Actinomycetes > Mycobacteriales > Pseudonocardiaceae > Pseudonocardia > Pseudonocardia oceani. Next base: position 3,385,777 of record NZ_JADQDF010000001.1, on the reverse strand, counting down.
GAGCCAGCCGCGCAGGTCCCCGAGAGGCTGCTCGCGCTCGGGCTCGTTGTAGATCTCGTGCCAGAGGCCGTCGTAGAAGTGGACGGTGAGGTCCGGCGACCCGCACGCGTCGGCGAAGGCGCGCGAGCCCGCCGGGTTCGTGAGCACGTCGGCCGCGCCGTGCTGCAGCAGCACCGGCAGGCGCAGGTCGGCGGAGCGGCGCAGCAGCGGCGCGAACTGGTCGACGAGGCGCAGCGCGAGCCCGAGCGACGGCTTGCCCTGGTGCACCAGCGGGTCGGCCCGGTACTCCGCGACGACCGCCGGGTCCTTGCTGATCTTCGTGGTGTCGATGCCGACGGGGCGCAGCTTCGGCGCGACCCTCGTGAGCAGCCGCAGGACCGGCACCGCCGCCGTCGGCACCTCGTCGGAGGCGAGTGCGGGCGCCGACAGCACCAGCCCGGCCAGCCCCGCCCCGTGGTCGAGCGCGTACGCCAGCGCGATCTGCCCGCCCATGCTGTGGCCGAGCAGGAACAGCGGCAGCCCGGGGTGCAGGGCGGCGACGTGGAGGCGGAAGGCGTCGAAGTCGGTGAGCAGGTCGGAGTAGCGGTCGACGTGGGCGCGGGTGCCGGTGGAGCGGCCGTGGCCGCGGTGGTCGAGGCCGTAGACGGCCCAGCCGTCGGGCACCAGCGCGTCCTCGACGGTGCGGTAGCGCCCCGAGTGCTCGCCGAGCCCCGGACTGATGAGCAGGACACCGGTCGGCTTCACCGCCGGCAGCCGGCCCTGCCAGTACAACTCGACGCCGCCGACGCCGCGAAGCGTGCCCTCGACCCGGTCCCGTGTCTCCGTCACGCGCACAACCTAACCGGCGCGGACCCCGGCCGGCGCGAGCTCGACGTCGTGCACGCACTCGGCCTCCTCGGCGACGACGACCAGCACGACGTCGGCCTCGCAGCCCGCCGCCGCGACGGACACGGCGTACTCGCCCGCGGCCAGGTCGGCGATGAGGTACGCGCCGTCGGAGTCGGTCTCCGCGACCTCGACGACCTCCCCGTCCTGCACGAGCGTCACCCGCGCGCCGGTGATCGGGCCGTCCTCGCCGAGCACCGTGCCGACCAGGGCCGCCGAGCGCACGAGCTGCACCTCGACGTCGGACGGGGCGTCGCCGACGGCCACCGCGACCGCGCCGGGCTGGTGGTCGGGCGCGGTCGCCACGAGCACGAAGGCTCCGGGGTGCGGCGCCGTCAGCTCGCCGGTGGCGGTGCGGGCGCAGGCGACCTCGCGGCCGCGGTCGTCGAGCAGGGCGACGGCGGCGGACGCCACCTCCGTGCCGTCGTGGCGCACCGCCCGGAAGCGGACGGGCTGCGCGGCGCCCACGGCCGGCGGCGCCTCGGGGCGGGCGGCGCCCTCCAGCGCGACGACGGGAGCCCGCTCGGGGCGGGCCGAGGGGTCGCCGAACGTGCGGAGCAGCGCGAGGTCGGCGGCGGCCTGCTCGGCGGCCACATGGCCCGGGTCGCGGGGGGTGCGGCGGCTGGGGAGGTCGATGACGGCTGCGACGGTCTCGAGCTCCGGCTCGGGCTCCGCGGCGGCCTCGGGCGCCGTCTCCGGCGCGGCCGCATCGGGCTCCGCGCTCTCCGTGGTCGCGGGGGACGGGGAATCGAAGAGGACGTCCGGGTCGGCCTCCGGGAACCCGTTCTCCGCGGCGGCCGCGGTCGGGATCGGACCGGTGCGGTCGGGGTCCTCGTCCCAGCGGCGGGACAGCAGCGAGGCGGCGACGGCGGTGCCGGCCACGGCGGCGGTCGCGGCGGCGACCTTCGGGACGGTGCTGGTCGACGACTCGTCCGCGGTGGGTGCGGCGGTGGCTCCGGCGGGCTGGACTGCCGGCTCGACCTCGGCTGCCGGCTCGTCGGCGACGGGCTCGACGGCGGCGACCTGCTCGGTGACGGCGGCCGCGTCGGCGGCCGGGGCGGGCTCCGGGACGGCGGGCTGCTCGGCGTCGCCGGATATGGCAGCAGGCTCGGCGACGGGCTCGGGCTCGGTGGCGGCAGCCGGCTCCGAGACCGGCTCAGGGTCCGCCGCGGCTGTCGGCTCGATGACGAGCTCGGACTCAATGACCGGCTCGGATTCGGTGGCGGTCACGGCCTCCGAGCGGGACCCGGCCTCGGCCACGAGTGCCGTCTGCGGCTCGGCCTCGACGACCGGCTGGGCGTCAGCGACAGGCGCGAGCTCCGCCGACTCCGCGACGACAGCCGCGGGGGGCGCCGTGTCGGCCGGCTCGATCAGGCGGTGGGCGCCCCCCTCCCGCCGCTTCTGCAGCGACGGGACGGCGGTCAGGCGCGGCGCGGTGAACGGGCGCGGCGCGTCGACCGGCACAGGACGGGGCGTGGGCCGGCTCAGCAGCGACAGAGCGGGCGGGCGGGGCTGCTCGATCTCCGGCTCCGGCTCCGGCGGCGTCTCCGGGTCGAGCTCGGCGTCCAGGTCACCGTGGAGCTCGGCGTCGAGCTCCGCGTCCAGCTCGGCGTTCAGCTCGTCGTCGGTGGGGCCGGCGATCTGGGCGGCGCGTCGCCACGGCACGTCGTCACCGAGCGGGGTCACGGGGCGGGTCGCGGCCGGCTCGGGCTCGCTCGCCGGCTCCGGCTCGACGACCGGCTCCTCGACGACTGCGACCGGCTCCTCGGCGACCGGCTCCTCGGCAGCGGGCTCGACCTCCGGCTCCGCCTCGGCGCGGGACTCGATGTCGGCCTCGGCGGACACCTCGACGACGTCCGGCTCGGCGACGGCAGGCACGTCAAGCGCAGCGGCGGACTCCGGCGCAGCGTCGTCCGTCACAGCCTCGACGACGGGAGCAGCAGCGGGCTCCCGCTCCCTCCGCTGCGCCACGAGGTCCGCGACCGTGCGCGGGCCGGGCGGAACGGCCCGCAGCGCGCGTCTGCGCTGCAGGAACAGGCCGAGCATCAGGGCGAGCAGCAGTACGGCCGCCACCGCGATCAGCACCACCGGAAGCGTGATCATCTCCGGTCCCCCGTGAATCGATCCGAGAACCAGACCGGGCCGGTCCGACGCGCAGAACCTAGCATTCCCCTGATCACTCACCGTGATATGGCGCGCGGTGCCGAGGGAACTGGAGCAGCGTGGACGACGAACTGATGGAGCTGGCCGCCGCACACGGCGTCGCCACCGGCTACCGCGACGGCGACCGCCGCCCGGTCACCGTCGACGAGGACGTGGTCGTGCGCGTGCTCGGCCTCCTCGACGTCGACGCCTCCACCCCCGACGCCCGCCGCGCCGCCCTGGCCGCGGCCCGCGCCGGCGCCGACCGGCTGCCCGGCACCATCGCCGTGCGCACCGACCGCGGGCGCGACCTCCCCGGCCCCGGTGTGCTGGTCGACGAGGACGGCGGGCGGCGCGAGGTCACCGCGATCCCCGCCGGTCTGGAGCCCGGCTGGTACTCCCTCGAGCTCGGCGAGCGAACCGTCACCGTCGTCGTCGCCCCTCCCGCCCTGCCCGACGCCGACCGCACCTGGGGCTGGATGCTGCAGCTCTACGCCCTGCGCTCGGCCGGCTCGTGGGGCATCGGCGACCTCGGCGACCTCCGCAACTTCACCGCCTGGACCGGCTCCGAGCACGGCGCCGGCGCGGTCCTGCTCAACCCGCTGCACGCCTTCACGCCCGTGCCGCCGGTGCAGCCCTCGCCGTACACGCCGTCGAGCCGGCGGTTCGGCACGCCGCTGGCGCTGCGCATGACCGACCTGCCCGCCTACGCCCGCGCCGACGCCGCCACGCGCGCCGAGGTCGACGCCCTGGCCCCCGCCGCGACCGAGCGCATCGAGCACGACCGCGTCTGGGCGGCCAAGCGCTCCGCGCTGGAGCTGCTGTGGCGCGCCGAGGGTCGCCCGTCGCCGGACGTCGCCCCGGACCTCGCCGAGTTCGCCACGTTCTGCGCACTCGCCGAGCGGCACGGCGGGCGCTGGAGCCGCTGGCCCGAGGAGCTGCGCCGCCCGCTCGTCGAGGACGGGCCGCGTACCGCGTTCCACGCGTGGGTGCAGGTGCAGGTCCAGGAGCAGCTGCGGGCGGTCCGCGAGACCGCGCGGGAGGCGGGCGTCCGCGTCATCCACGACCTCGCCGTCGGCTGCGACCCCGAGGGAGCCGACGGGTGGGCGCTGCAGGACCTGCTCGCGCTCGGCGTCCGCGTCGGCGCCCCGCCGGACGCCTTCAGCCAGCAGGGGCAGGACTGGGGGCTGCCGCCGTGGCGCCCCGACCGGCTCGACGCCACCGGGTACGCCGCCTACCGCGACCTGCTCCGCGCGCTGCTGCGCCAGGCCGACGGGCTGCGCATCGACCACGTCGCCGGGCTGTGGCGGCTGTGGTGGGTGCCGCCGGGCGAGTCGGCCGACCGCGGCACCTACGTCCACTACGACGCCGAGGTGATGCTCGCCGTCCTCACGCTGGAGGCGCACCGGGCGGGTGCGCTGGTCGTCGGCGAGGACCTCGGAACGGTCGAGCCGGAGGTGACCGAGGGCCTGGCCGAGCGACACATGCTGGGCTCGGCGGTGCTCTGGTTCACCCGCGACCTCGACGACCCCGACGAGCCGCTGCTCGACCCCGCCCGCTGGCCCGAGGACTCCGTCGCCACGATCTCCACCCACGACCTGCCGACGGCGTCGGGCTTCCTGCGCGGCGAGCACGTGCGCGCCCGCGCCGACCTGGGCCTGCTCGACGACCCGGAGGCCGAGGAGCGCAAGGCCGCGGGCGAGCGGGCCGAGATGGTGGCGCTGCTGCAGGAGCACGGCTTCGCCGCCGAGGACGCGGGCGAGGAGGAGCTCGTCGTCGCCATGCACGCCCTGCTCGGCTCGACACCGTCGCGGCTCGTGCTCGTCTCGCCCTACGACGTGGTCGGCGAGGTGCGCCAGCCCAACCTGCCCGGCACGGTCGACGAGTACCCGAACTGGCGGCTGCCGCTGCCGGAGTCGCTGGAGGAGCTCTACCGCGACCCGCGGGTGGCGGCGGTCGTCGAGGCCGTGCGGTCGGGACGCGAGAGGTCGTGAGTGGATATCGGTGCTGGAGCACCGATATCCACTCACGGGCTCGGGGCATTCACGGCACAGGTCACTCACGGCATAGTGGCGGGCGTGGAGTCGAGCCGACTGGACCGCTGGCTGTGGGCGGTCCGCCTGACCAAGACCCGCCCGGACGCCGCCGCGGCCTGCCGCGCGGGCCACGTCCGCGTCAACGACCGCCCCGCGAAGCCGGCCACCCCGGTGGGCCCCGGTGACGAGGTCCGGGCGCGCGTCAACGACGTCACGCGGGTGGTCGAGGTCGTGCGGGTCCTGCCGCGCCGCGTGGGTGCGGCCGACGCCGCCACCTGCTACATCGACCGCACCCCCGCTCCCCCGCCGGAGATGCTGGTGCCGGTGGCCCGCCGCGACCGGGGGGCCGGGCGGCCCACCAAGCGCGAGCGCCGGGTGCTCGACGAGTTCCGGACCGGCGGGGTCTGAGGCTCAGGCCGGCACGGCCACCACGGGGTCGGTCCGCCGCTCGCGCAGGCCGAGCGCCGTCACCGAGACGACGATGATCGCCAGGCCCAGCCACTGCGTCGGCACGAGCACGGCGCCCAACAGCGTCACGCCGATCAGCGCGGCCGTCACCGGGAACGCCATCTCGGCGAGCGTGGCCCGCGCGGCCGGGGTGGAGCGCAGCCCGACGTAGTACAGCGCGAGCCCGAGCAGGCCGGGGATCAGCGCGAGCAGCACCAGCGGCCCGAGCTGGGCGGGCGTGACGGCGAGCGGCCCGCCGGTCAGCGCCAGCACCACCGCGCTCGCGGGCAGCCCGATCGCGAACCGCAACACGGTGACGTCGCGGCTGGAGATGCGCACGCTGACCAGGCGCCCGAGCACCGTGCCCACCGCCCACAGCGCCGCCGCACCCACGGCGAGCAGCGCGGCCGTGACGGCCTGCGGCGCCGCGGACAGCGGGTCGCGGAACGCCATCAGCCACGCGCCGACCAGCGCGGGCACCGCGAACAGCCAGTACCGCCCGCGCACCCGCTCCCCGATCAGCGCCGCCGCGACGACGACCGCGATCAGCGGCTGCAGCTTCTGCAGGACCACGGGCGTCACCGGGTCGCCGTAGCGGAAGGCCTGGGTGAACAGCGCCGTGGCGACGGCGGACGCTCCCGCCCCGATCACGACGAGCGCCGCCCGCTCGCGCCCCGAGGCCGCGCGGAACGCCCGGTACGCGGCGGGCAGGAACGGCGTCAGCACGACGACGATGATCAGGTGCTCCCAGAACACGATCGTCGACGCCGGGAGCGCGCCCGCGAGCGGTTGGCGCAGCAGCGCGTCGGTGCCCCAGAGCGCGGCGGCGAGCGCCACCAACCAGGTGCGGTCGGGCGCGGAAACGGGTGTTGCCCCCTGGCGGTCCACGTCAGGGGGCAACACCGGAGATCGCCGATCCATACCGGACCGGGGAGGAGCGGTCAGCCGGTCACCGGGAGGCTGGCCTCGACGACGGTCGGCGCGGGGGCCTGGCCCGGCGCGGTGTCGTCGCCGTCGTCGGAGTCGTCGCCGTGGTCGGACGAGTCGTCGCCGCCCTTGTCGCCGTCGTCGCCGTCGTGGCCGCCGTCGCCGTCGTCGTCACCGTCGCCGGGCAGGGTGCAGGTCGCGGAGCCGATCGTGACGGTCTGCAGCGACTCGTCCAGGTCGACGCCCAGCGGGCCGGTGAGCTGGTCGAGCACGTCCTGCTCGGTGAGCAGGGTGGTCGGCAGCGGGACGCCGAGCAGGTCGCCCAGCACGGGCAGGCCCGAGCGGGCCTCGGCGTCGAGGGTCTCGTTGACGCCGTCGCCGCGGCCCGGGAGGACCGTGAGCCGCACGCCGGTGACGGTCAGCGAGCCGTCGGCGTTGCGGACCTGGTCGTTGAGCACGACCGACGCCAGCGGCGAGAGGTTGATCTCCACCCCGGGCACGGGGGTCTCGGGCAGCGGCTGGCCGAGCAGGCTGCCGTTGATGATCTGCAGACCGGACTGGTCGGGGTCGGCGTCCTCGCAGTGCGTGCGGATGACGTCGGCGCGCAGGATGCTGAGCAGCTCGACGCGCGCGACGCTCGCCGCGGACCGGTGGGCCTCCGCCTCCGCGTTGAGGACGCCGACGAAGATGCCGTCGGCCTCCGCGTCGGACGTGCGCTCGCCCAGGCCGAGGAGCTCCTTCTGCACGAGCTCGCCGTCGAAGGACTCGACACCGCCGGGGATGGGGGCGATGTCGAGGAGCCCGGAGGCCGAGAAGGCGTACGCGGAGTCGACGAAGGACTCCTCGTCGGCCCAGGCCGGGGAGGCTCCCAGCAGCAGAGCGGCCGAGACGGCCACGGTGGCGCCGGCGCCGACGATCTTCTTGTTCCTCACGTGCGTGTGCCCCTTCATTCCTGGTCGATCATGACGAGCGTGCCGAGCGGCACCTCGACGAGCTCATCGAGCGCGTCCTGCGGGACGCGGATGCAGCCGTTGCTGGCGGCCGTGCCGAATCCGTCGGCGGTCGGCCACGTGTGGATCGCGACGGTGCCGGGACCGCCGCCGAAGGTGTCGAGCGTCGGGCTGTGCGCCCCGAGCGGGAGGATCACCGGCGAGAAGGACTGCGCCGGGTCGGTGAACGCGCCGAGGAGGAAGGTGCGGCCCACGGGCGTCGGGGTGTCGGGCGCACCGATCCCGATCGTCCACTCGTCGACGACGCGCTCCTCGCGCAGCAGCTGCATCGTCAGCGAGCCGAGGTGGACCTCGACGCGGTACGGCGTCGTCGCGCGGTCCATGTCGGCCGAGCGCACCCAGCCCGTCGAGCCGAAGGGCTTGGACGGCAGCAGGATCTGCACCCAGGCGCCCTGCTCGGCGACCACGGGGAACCAGACGTCGCCGAACTGCGTCGGCTCGACCCGCGCGATCGGGGTGCCCTCGGGGGCGTCGTGCACGGGCGTCCGGCGCTCCGGGTGCACGACGATCCCCTCGGTGGCGACGTCGACGGCCGTGTCGACCGGCGCGCCCTCCACGACCCCGTAGGTGTCGGCCAGCGGCAGCGACGAGATGTCGACGACGGCCACCGGCTCGTCCGACCCCGCGGTCGACGCCGGGCCGCTCTGCAGGAAAACGAAGCCGAGGACGACGACGAGCACCAGCGCGATACCGCCCACCGCCCACGGCAGCAGTGCGGGACGCGCGGAGCGGCGTGCGGCGCTGCGCGGCCGGTCGTACCCGGCCGGGAGTTTGTGCTGCGGCATCTCAGTCACCCACCCGGGTCGGCTCGGACGCGCTGTCGGGTCGCGGGCGGAGGACGTGAACACGCTGAGTCGTCATCCGGACGCGCTGCGGAAGGAACGGCACGACCATGCAACGACGCCCACCTCGAACGGGTGACGCAGTTTTCGATGAGAATCTCCGCGTGACCCCACTTCCCACCGTCGAGGACGTCCGTGCGGCCGCCGGACGCCTCCGCGGGCACGCCCACCGGACCCCTGTGCTGACGTCCCGCCGAGTCGATCACGAGCTCGCGACCTCGGTGTTCTTCAAGTGCGAGAACTTCCAGCGGATGGGGGCGTTCAAGTTCCGCGGCGCGTTCAACGCTCTGTCACGATTCGGTGACGACGCCCGTCGCGCCGGCGTCGTGGCGTTCTCCTCGGGCAACCACGCGCAGGCGATCGCGCTCTCCGCGAGCATCCTGGGCATCCCCGCGACCATCGTCATGCCGCACGACGCGCCCGCCAGCAAGGTGGCGGCCACGCTCGGTTACGGCGCCGAGGTCGTCGGCTACGACCGGTTCACCGAGGACCGCGCGGCCATCGGCGCGGCGCTCGCCGCCGAGCACGGACTGACGCTCGTGCCGCCGTTCGACCACCCCGACGTCATCGCCGGGCAGGGCACCGCGGCGCTCGAGCTGTTCGAGGACGTCGGCGAGCTCGACGCCCTGTTCGTCTGCCTCGGCGGCGGCGGGCTGCTGGCCGGGTCGGCGCTCGCGGCGGGCGCGCTGTCGCCGGGATGCCGCCTGTACGGCGTCGAGCCCGAGGCGGGCGACGACGGGCAGCGCTCGTTCCGCAGCGGGGAGATCGTGCACATCCCGACGCCCGCCACGATCGCCGACGGCGCCCAGACCCAGGCGCTGGGCGAGCTGACGTTCCCGATCATCCGGCGCGACGTCACCGACGTGCTCACCGCGTCCGACGCCGAGCTCGTCGACGCGATGCGGGTGTTCGCGAGCACGCTGAAGATCGTCGTCGAGCCGACGGGGTGCCTGTCCTTCGCAGCCGTGCGCCGCCTCGCGCCGGAGCTGGCCGGGCTGCGGGTGGGTGTGATCGTCAGCGGCGGCAACGTCGACCTCGACCGGTACGCGGCGCTGCTCTCCTCCCCGCCGAGCTGACCGGTCATCCTGGGCCGGTGCGACGCGTGCCGTTCGGAGCCGACGAGAAGACGTCGGCGGTGCTCGGCACCTACGCCGGGGTGCGGGTCCGCGCCGATGCGGTGATCACCGAGCTGGAGGTGGAGGACACCGGCACGGCCTGGACCGGCGAGACCGTGACGCTGCGGTGGGTGCTGGTGCACATGTTGGAGGAGCGGCACGCCGGGCACGCCGACGTGCTGCGGGAGCTGCTCCACGGGGCGACCGGCGACCACCCCGGAGCCGGCGACAGATGAGTTCCGGTCCGGCCGGTCGTCCACAGGGCATGACGACGACACACGTCCTGCAGACCCCCGAGGTCGACCTCGCCTACGACGTCCACGGCCCCCTCCCCACCGCCGACGGGCGGCCCGTCCTGCTCGCGATCGGGCAGCCGATGGACGCCACCGGTTTCGCGACGCTCGCCTCGCACCTGCCCGGGCGCACCGTCGTCGCCTACGACCCGCGGGGCCTGGGCCGCAGCGCGCGCAAGGACGGCCGCGTCGACATGGTGCCCGAGGTGCAGGCGAGTGACGTCCACGCGCTGATCGAGGCGCTGGGCACCGGGCCCGTCGACCTGTTCGGCAGCAGCGGCGGCGCCGTCGCCGGGCTCGCCCTGGTCGCCGCGCACCCCGGCGACGTGCGGACCTTCGTCGCGCACGAACCACCGGTCATCTCGGCGCTCCCCGACACCGACGCCGCGCGGCGCGCCCAGGCCGGGTACATGGAGGCCTACCAGGCCAAGGGCTCCGGCGCGGGCATGGCCGCCTTCATCGCGATGACGTCGTGGTCGGGCGAGTACACCGACGAGTACTTCGCGCAGCCCGCACCGGACCCCGCCGCGTTCGGCATGGCGAGCGAGGACGACGGCTCCCGCGACGACCCGCTCCTGTCGGACCGCTCGCTCGCCGTCTCCGACTTCCGCCCCGACATCGAGGCGCTCCGGGCCGCACCGACCCGCATCGTGCTCGCGGTCGGCGAGGAGACCGGGGACACCTTCACCGCCCGCACCGCCCGCGGCGTCGCCGCGATGCTCGGGCAGGAGCCGGTCGTGTTCCCCAGCCACCACGGCGGGTTCCTCGGCGGCGGGTTCGGCTACGCCGGCAAGCCCGCGGAGTTCGCCGCGCGGCTGGAGGAGGTGCTCGGCTGATCCGTCACCCGGCGCCGAGGCCGCCGGCCCCCGACACCGCGAGGATCCGGGCGAGCGCCCCGCCCGGGGGTATCGCGACCTCGGCGGTGAGCCCGCGGCCCCGCGCGCGCTCGAGGGTGTCGAGCAGCAGGGCCACGCCCGCGCTGGCGACGTAGCCGGCGCCGGCGAGGTCGACGACCAGCCGCGAGCCGGGCTCCGCGGCGTCGACGACCGCCCGGAGCCCGTCGCGCAGCGCCGTGGCGCCGAGCAGGTCGAGGTCGCCGGACACGACCACGCACGGCCCCGTGTCGTCGTGGCGGACCTCCATCCGCGCGTCCCGGCGTGCCGGCCGCTGCCCCGTCCACGTCCGCTGCCCCGTTCCCGTCCCCGTCCGCACCGGTGGGGCGTCGGGCGGTGCCGGGGGCACCCGGAAGGACACGCGCGTGCCGCCCTCGCCGGGGACCACCTCGACGTCGCGGGCCAACGCGTGGATGACGGCCAGTCCGCGGCCCCGGTGGCCCGGGTCGGCGGGCGCGGGACGCCAGGTGCCGGAGTCGCCCACCTCCACCGCGACCGAGCCGTCGCCCCGGCGGGCCAGGGCGATCGCGACCTCGCCCGGGCCCTCCGGGAAGGCGTGCTCGACGCCGTTGGCGACGGCCTCGCCGAGCGCGATCTGCAGGTCGTAGAGATGGTCGTCGTGCAGGCCGCAGGCGCTGCCCCACCGCTCCACCTCCCGGCGCAGCGGACCCAGCTCCTCCGCCCGCGCCGGGATGCGGCGCGACCACGGCGGCGCGGTCCGCCGGCACAGCACCACGGCGACGTCGTCCCCCGGACCGGCCGGGCCGAGCAGGTCCTCGAGCAGGCCGTCCACGACCTGGTCCAGCGGCCGGTCGCCGGACCGGCTACCGGCCGCTTCCAGCCGTGCCAGGCCGACGTCCAGGTCCTCGTCGCGGCGCTCGACGAGCCCGTCGGTGTACAGGACGACCACCGCGCCGACCGGCAGCGCGGACCGGTGCTCGGGGAACGCGTCGCCCGCGCGCACGCCGAGGACCGGGCCCGGCGGGCCCTCCAGCAGCCGGGCCCCGTCGGCCGACAGCAGCAGCGGTGCCGGGTGCCCGGCGCTCGCCCAGGTGAGCGCCCCCGTCCCCCGGTCGACGAGCACGCAGGCCGCGGTCGAGGCGCGGGCGGCGGGGACGCGGACCGAGAAGGCGTCGAGCTGGCGCAGCGCCTGCGCCGGGGAGTCCCCGCGCAGCAGCGCCGCCGACAGCGCGGTACGCAGCTGCCCCATGAGGGCGGCCGCCTCCGCGCCCTTGCCGACCACGTCCCCGACGACCATCGCGACGCGGCCGCCGTCGAGCTCGACGACCTCGTACCAGTCGCCGCCGGCCTGCACGCCTTCGGTACCGGGGAGGTAACGGGCGGCGAAGGCCAGCTCCGCGAGCCGGGGCAGGCCGACGGGCAGCAGGTTGCGCTGCAGCGCCTCGGCGATGTCGTGCTCGACCTGCTGCAGGCGGGCGCGGTCGAGCGCCTGGGCGCACTGCGCCGCCAGCGTGCGGATCGCCCGGCGCTCCTCCCTGGAGAAGTGCGGCGGCGCGCCTGCGAACGACATCCCGATCGCACCGGTGGCGCGGTCGTCGAGGAACATCGGCACCGCGACGTCGACCTCCGGGGCGCCGGGCGACGCGGCGAAGCTGCGGTCGCGCCAGGCGAGCTCGGAGCGCCGGGCCAGCCACACCGGCTCGCCCGTGCGGACCGCGTAGGACAGCGGGTGCGCAACATCCAGCGGCAGCGGCGAGGCCCCGGCCCCGCCGGAGAGGTCGATCCGGTCCTCCGTCCGGACCGCGACCACCGACGCCGTGGCCCCCAGCGAGGCGGCGGCCTCCCCGATCGCGGACACCACCTCGTCGGGCGTGCGCGACCGCGACAGCGCCGCGACCATCGCGCTGAACCGCTCCGCGGTGCGCCGGGCCTCGCTCTCGACCTGCAGCAGCCGGGCCCGCTGCATCGCCTGCGCGCACTGCGCGCCCAGCGCCGTCACCGCCGCGCGCTCGGCCCCGTCGAGCGTGCGGTCCTCGGTGAGGCCGACGCCGAGTGCGCCCACCAGCTCGTCGCCCGCGAGCAGCGGCAGCCCGAACACCCCGCGGTAGCCGTAGCCGTCGAGCATCCCGACGAGGTGCGGGTAGCGCTCCCGCCACGCCGCCGGGCTCTCCGTCCACACCGGGGTCCGGGTGCGCGCCGCCTCCGCGACCGGGGCCGGGGCGTCGAGGGGCATGGTCGTCCAGGCGTCCCGGGCGCCCTCGACCCATCCGCCGAGCGTCATGGCGTCGAGGCTGTCGCGGCCGCGCAGCTCGAACACGGCGACCGACGAGGTGCCCAGCAGCCGCGTGTACTGCTCGACGGCGACCTCCGCGACCTGCATCGGCGTCGCGGCGCCCGACAGTGCGGCCGTCGCGTCGGTGAGCAGACGGAGGAGCGCCAGCTGTCTGCGCAGCTCGGCGGGCTCGTCGTCCACGCGGACAGCCTGCCGCCGACGGTGCCTCCGCGCCACCGCTGGCCCGCGGGCCGGATACCGTGGCGTCGTGGGTGCCCGCGACCCGATCCCCGACCCGAGCTGCGTGCTGGTGTGGCGGCCCGACGGCTTCCCCCCTGTCGCCGCTGCCACCGTCGACGGCCCGGTCCACCGGCCGTCGGTCTGCTGCCTGCGCTCGACCGCGGCCGGGACGCGGGCGGTCGTCTACCGCGCCGGCGCCGACCGCGGCGTCGCGGGCGTCCTGGACTTCCTGACCGACGCCGGGCCGGTCGGGGGCCGCGGCTGGACCGGGCAGGGTGTCCTGCACCTGCTCGACCCGTTCCTGCCGCGCGCCGACCTGCTCGCCGACCCGCACCTGCGGCCGGTGTTCCTCCACATCCAGGGCCGGCGCACCCTGCCCGCCGCCGCCGCGCGGCGCCTGCGGGAGCTGCTGCCGGCGCTGCCCCTGACGACGCTGCCCCCGCCGGTGTAGGCCGTGCGGTCCTTCGTGGCGCTGCTACCTCCACCGGACGCGCTCGACGAGCTCGCCGAGGCCGTGGCGGCCCTCCCGGACGAGCCCCGGCTGCGCTGGACCCCGCCCGCGCAGTGGCACCTGACGCTGGCGTTCCTCGGCGAGGTCGACGGTCCGACGCGCGACCGGCTCGTCGAGCGGCTGGCTCGTGCCGCACGCCGGCACCCACCCGTCGAGCTGGCACTGGCCGGTGGCGGCCGGTTCGGCGACCGGGTGCTGTGGACGCGCGTCGACGGCGACCGCGCCGCGCTGCGCCTGCTCGCCGGTTCCGTCCGCGCGGCCGCCCGCAAGGTCGGGCTGCCCGTCGAGGACCGGCCCTACCGCCCGCACCTCACGCTGGCCCGGGTCCGGCCGCCCGCGCCGGACCTGCGGCCGTTCGCCGAGGCGCTGGCGGGCTTCGCCGGGCGCCCGTGGACCGCGACGGCGCTGCACCTGGTCCGCAGCGACCTCGGCGCCGGGCCGGGCGGCACCGCCCGCCACGAGGTCGTCGGGACCTGGGAGCTGGCGGGCGGGCGCCGCGCGCAGGAGCGACCGGCCGGGGCGGGCGGTACGTCGAGGAGCGATCCCGGGTCGCGCCCGCGATCGGCAGACCCGGGCCGTGGACGTCCCTAGCGTCGTCCGGCGACGGCGTCCCGTCCGGGCGCGCCGCACGCCGACGGAGGTCCGCACCGATGTCCCGCCCGACACCCACCACGATCGTGCTCGTCGCCCTCGCGTGGACGGCGATGCTGTCCTCCGGCGGCGTGGCCGCCGAGACCGTGATGCTCCACCCGACATCTTCGGCGGCGCCCCGGCGTCGCCGGACCGGGGCCGCGAGTTCCTCGTGGCGGGTGGGCCGAGCGGCCACTTCCCGCCCCTGGGCGCCTCGGTGGTCGTGACCGGGCTCGCCGCGGTGGTCCTGACCTGGCGCGACCGGGGGCTGAGGTGGTGGGTCGCCGCCGCGTTCGCCGTGTTCGTCGCCTGCGAGTTCCTGTTCTCCGTGCTGTTCTTCCGGCCGCGCAACGAGATCATGTTCGTCGACCCGGTGGACACGCACACCCCGGAGTACCTGCGCCAGGTGGCCGGCCGGTGACCGGCCCGCGCCCCGGCCTGTCCTGGCCCGTCCTCGTCGGACTGGCCGCACTCGCCGCTCCGCGGGTCGTGCTGCACGACCTCGGCGTGGTCGAGGAGGGGACCCTCGCCGCCGGGCTGCTCGTCGTCGTCCCGCCGGCGTGCTGGGTGGCGGCGGCGCTGTGGTGGCGGCCGCCGCGTCCGTTCGCGACGCTCGTGGTGGTCGGCGCGCTCTACGGCGTGCTCCTCGCGGTGGGCCACCAACTGCTGTGGAACGCCGCCTTCGACGGACCCGTCCCGGCCCTCGGCGGGGCGCTCGCCGGGACCGACCCGGCCCTCGCGGAGGTGCTGCTGCGCGCCGCGGCGGTGGTGTCGAGCCTCGTGACCGGCACGCTGGTCGGCGTCGTCACCGGCGCCGTGGCGCTGCTGCTGCACCGGCTCACCCGATGAGCATCCCGGACCCCGGCCCCGGCCGCGTGCTGCGCATGCCGACGGGCGAGACCATCACCGTCCTCGTCCCGGGCCGCGACGGTGACGGCGGCGCCGTCGAGATCGACGCCCTGCTCCCGCCCGGCCTCTCCGGGCCACCGCGGCCCCGCCACCGGTTCGAGGCCGAGACGTTCACCGTCGTCGAGGGGCGGCTTGCGGGTCGTGCTCGACGCCGACACCGTCGTGCTGTCCGCGGGCGAGTCGGCGACCGTCCCACCCACCGTGACCACGCCTTCGCCAACCCCTTCGACGAGCCCGCGCGGATCCGGATGCGCGAGACGCCCGCCGGCCCGCTCGAGGAGCAGTTCCGGGTGCTGGCCCGCGCCGGGCGCGTCCCGCCGCTCGGCGCGCTCGCGGCGGTCAACGCGCGGCACGACCTGTCGTTCTCCCTGCACGGCGTGCCGGACGCGGTGCAGCGGCCGGTGTGGCGGGCGCCGGCCTGGCTGCACGACCGGACCAGGTCCTCCTAGGACCCGTCTCGGTCGTCGTTCTCCCCCGGCCGCACCAGCCCGCTCTCGTAGGCGATGACGACGAGCTGGGAGCGGTCGCGCGCGGCGAGCCTGGTGAGCAGGCGGCTGACGTAGGTGCGGGCGGTGTCCGGGCTCAGGTGCAGCACCGCACCGATCTCGGCGTTCGAGCGGCCGGCGCCGACGTGGGCCAGGACCTCCCGCTCGCGCGCGGTGAGCCCGGCGAGCCGCTCCGGCCGGGCGACGGGCGACCGCGCGGCGGCGGCGAGCACGCGGCGCGTCACCGCCGGGGAGAGCAGCGCGTCCCCGCCCGCCACGGTGCGCACCGCGTCGCGCAGGGCCTCGGGGGCGGTGTCCTTGAGCAGGAATCCCGCCGCTCCGGCGCGGATGGCCTCGAAGAGGTGCTCGTCGTCGTCGAAGGTGGTCAGGACGACCACGCGGACGGCGGCCAGCGCGGGGTCGGCGAGGATCCGCCGCGTGGCGGTGAGGCCGTCGGTGCCGGGCATCCGCACGTCCATCAGCACGACGTCCGGACGCTCGGCACGCACGACGGCCAGTCCCATCGCGCCGTCGCCGGCCTCCCCCACGACCGTGATGTCGGGCGCGCGCTCGAGCAGCGCCCGCAGCCCGGCCCGGACGAGGTGCTGGTCGTCGACCAGTACCACCCGCAGCGCGGTCACCGCGCCCCTCCCGCCGGCAGCGAGGCGTGCACGCGGAAGCCGCCGCCCGGGGCGTCGCCCGCGACGAGCGCGCCGCCGAGCAGCGCCACCCGCTCGGCCATGCCGCGCAGGCCGTTGCCCCGCTCGGTGACGGGGCCGCCGCGCCCGTCGTCGACGACCTCCACGGTCAGCCCGGGCTCCGACGCGTCGACGACGACCGTGACGCGGTGCGCGCCGGCGTGGCGCAGCGCGTTGGTCAGCGCCTCCTGCACGATCCGGTAGGCGGTGGTGCCGACGACCGCCGGCACTGCCGCGGTCGCGCCGTTCACCCGCAGCTCGACGGGCAGGCCGCTGCGGGTCACGCCCTCGGCGAGCGCGCCGAGACCGTCGAGCCCCGGCGCGGGCTCCCGCGTCCCGGCGCGCAGCGTGCCGAGGGTGGCGCGCAGCTCGCTCATCACCCCGCCGCTCACCTCCCGGATCGTGGCGACGGCCCCGCGCGCGGCGTCGGTGGCGCCGTCGTCGATCGCCTCCTGCGCCACCGCGGACTGCAGAGCGATCACCGACACGGCGTGGCCCACGGTGTCGTGCAGCTCGCGCGCGACGCGCACGCGCTCGGCGTCGACCTGCCGCGCGGCCTCCCGCCGCTGCTCCACCGCCGCCACGTCCGCCTGGCGCCGCAGCTCCGCCCGCAGCGACCGGCGGCTGCGCACGGCGTCGCCGAGCGCGATCACGGCCACGACGGTCACGGCCTCGGACCCCAGCTGCAGGCCGAGCACGAAGGCCGGGTCGTCGCCCTCGGCGAGCCGCGCGGCCACCGACACCGCGAGCAGCGCGGCGGCGACGCCCGCCGCCGCGCGCACCCTCCCCCGCTCGGCCGCGAGGTACAGGGCGGCCGCCACCGGCGCCGCCAGCCCGATCGGCGGCAGGTCCAGGACGTAGTAGGCGACCATCCCGGCCGCCGTCGCCACGAGCACCGCCACCGGACGCCGGCGCCCGCCGAGCAGGAGCGCGCCGAAGCCGGCGGCGAACGCGCCCGCGAGCGCGACCCGCGCGGGCGGGCCCCCGTCCGCCACGACGGCGGCCGCGACCAGCGTCGACACGGCGACGGCGAGCAGCGCGTCGGAGCGGGTCGGGGTTGTGTCCTGCACGAGGCACGAGGGTAGGACGTGGGAGCGGGTCCGCGCTGTCGCCGCGGAGCGTGGCCGCGCCCGTCGCACGTACGTCGGGAGGCGACCGGCCTACGCTCGGGGACGTGGAGACACCGACGGTCTGGCACAACCCCCGCTGCTCGAAGAGCCGCGGCGCGGTCGCCCTGCTCACCGAGCGCGGCATCGAGCCGACGCTCGTCCGCTACCTCGACGACGGGCCGGACCGCGCCGCGCTGGAGGAGGTGCTGCGCAAGCTCGGCACCGACGACCCGCGCACCATCACCCGCACCGGCGAGGCGCGCTACCGCGAGCTCGGCCTGGCCTCGGCCGACCGCGACGCCCTGCTCGACGCGCTGGCGGCCGAGCCCGCGCTCATCGAGCGGCCCATCGTCGTGCTGGGCGACCGGGCCGTGGTGGCCCGGCCGCCCGAGCGGGTGCTCGACCTGCTCGCGTGAAGCGGAGGGTGCTCGTCAGGCCCAGCGCCCCACGAACTCCGCCGCCGCCGCGTTGACGACGGCCGGGTGCGAGGCGCTCAGGAAGTGCTGCCCGCCGTCGACGACCCGCAGCTCGGCGTTCGCGGAGCCGGAGAACATGCGGATCTCCTCCCCGGCGTTGGCCACCGAGTAGACCCCGTCGGCCGTGCCGTGCAGCCACAGCACCGGGCAGCGGACGTCACCGAGGCGGGCGTGCAGGCCGTCGCGGTCGCGCAGGTTGATCGTGGAGATCCGCAGGCGCCGGCGCCCGTCGTCGCCCGCGTAGTGGCGCCGGTAGGTCGTGCGCCAGAACGCGCGCTCGTCGTCGGAGACGTCGGCGCCCAGACCCGCGGCGAGCACGGCGTCGACGAACTCGTCGGCCACCGTCCAGTCGTCGCCGACGGGCTCCGCCAGTGCGTCGATGGACGGCGTGCAGAACTCGATGCCGTCCCAGCAGCCCAGGTCGCGGCTGCGCCGGCTCTCGTCGTCCATCGAGGTGCCGAGCGGCACGATGCCCCGGACCACGCCGGGCGCGAGCAGCGCCATCCGGGCGGCGACCCAACCGCCCTGCGACGTGCCCAGCACGAACGCCTGCTCGATGCCCAGCTCGCGCAGCACCTGCAGGTTCGCGACGGCGCTGTCCCAGTAGGTGAAGTGCTCGTAGGTGGAGCGCATCAGACCGTGGCCGTACAGCTCGATCGCGAGCAGGTTCGCGACGCCGCTGAGCTGCGGGTCGGCGAACTGCGGGCGGTAGAGGTCGACCGAGGTGGTGAAGGAGTTGACGAGCACGAGCGTCGGCAGCGCCGGGTCGTAGGGCTTCCCGAACCGGTAGCCGACGGTGGAGGTGCCGAGGTGCGGCACGGTGAGGGTCTGGGTTCCGGGGGTCTGGGCGTCGTTGCTCATCCGCCGACCCTAGGTCGCGGACCGGGGCCGGCCCCGCCGGCGAGAGGGTGATCGTCGGCGGGGCCCGTCATCCCGGTGTCGGTGTTCCCGCGGCGGCCCCCGCTGCCGGGCCTGCCGGCGCAGCGGCACGCCGGTGGTGGCGCGCGGGACCGGAGGGCGCGGCCCCGAGGGCCCGTCGTCGCGGTGCGGGCCCCGGGCCGTCCCGACCAGGACCGGGGCAGCGGGCTCGCGGCGGTCCGTCCGGCCGGTCGCCCGGTCCGGGAAGTTCGCCGCGACGATCGCCTCGAACTCGATGCGCAGCAGGTCGGCGTCGGCGTAGACGAGGTCACCGAACGCCGCGGCGCCTCCCGTCGTCGGTCCGTTCACGTCACCGCCCCCGCCCGTGTCGCAGCAGATCCGGATAACTGCAACATTAACTAGAGATTTGCTTCCGCGCAAGAGGTATTCTTCAGACGTTCAGCGATGGCGGTTCTGAGCGCGGGGAGGCGACGGTGGGCCTGACGAACGTGTGGGTGCAGACGCAGGGCGACGGGCTGGTGCGGGCCGACCAGGTCGTCGGCATCGACGCGCACCGCACGCCGGCACTGGGCGGCAAGCCGTCGCGCTGGCTGCTCGACGTGGTGCTCTCGGCCTCGATCGGCAGCGGCAGCCGCGAGGGCTGGACCGCCACCGTCCTGCACCGCACGCTGGTCCAGACCTCCGACGACCCCGGCGACGCCCCCGCCGCCCTGGCCCGGCTGCTCGCCCAGCTCGACGCCGTCTCCGCGGCCGGCGTGGTCGCCACCCACCGCGCGGACGCGCCCGACCGGGAACCCGGCGACGGCGACCTCGTGGCCGGGGCGGGGCGCGTGCGGTTCCGCTTCGTCCCCTTCGCCGACCCGACCCCCGGTCATCACACGGGGGCCGAGTACCTCTGACGACGGGACACGCCGCCCGCCGCCCGGCGGAACCTCGTCGCGAGGCGGTCGAACGCCGCCGCGAGCTCGTCCCCGTCGACCACCTCGATGTCGACCCCGAGCTGGGTCAACAACAGCGCGAGCCGGTCCGGGTCGTCGGCCCCCAGCTCGACGCGGCACGTCGCCTCGTCGACCACCTCGACGTCCACCGGGATGACGATCTTCGCGGCGACCGCCGCGGCTGGGGCGTGCACGAGCACCCGGGCGCGGAACGTCCAGCCCGCCCGGATGACGCGTCCGACGACGAACTCCACGGCGGCGTCGTCCGCGAGCACGCGCGGTCGGAACCGCACACCGGTGGGTGCGCGCGGGACCATGCGGTCGACGCGGAAGACCCGCCAGTCGTCCCGGTCGAGGTCCCACGCGAGCAGGTACCAGAGCGGCCCCCAGCAGACCAGCCGCTGCGGCTCGACGTGGCGGGCCCCCTCGCCGCCCCGGGCTTTCGTGTACCCGAACCGGAGCCGTTCGTGGGCGCGGATCGCGGCGGCGACCGCGCCGAGAGCCGCGAGGTCGAGCGGCGGCGAGGCCCCGGGAACGATGCTGGTCGCCCCGCGCACCGCCTCCACCCGTCGACGCAGGCGCGAGGGCAGCACCTGCTCCAGCTTCGCGAGCGCGGTCAGCGAGGTCTCCTCGACGCCGAGCCGCTGCGTCGCGACCGCACCCAGCCCGACGGCGACGGCGACGGCCTCGTCGTCGTCGAGCAGGAGCGGGGGCATGGCCGTCCCGGCGACCAGCCGGTACCCGCCCGCGACGCCCGGGCGCGCGTCCACGGGGTAGCCGATCGTCCGCAGCTTCCCGACGTCGGTGCGCACGGTCCTCGTGCTCACGCCGAGCCGGGCCGCGAGCTCGGCGCTCGTCCAGTCGCGCCTGACCTGGAGCAGCGACAGCAGTTCGAGCAGACGGACCGAGGTCTCCAGCACGTCGGAATGATGGCAGCGATCGCGGAAGGAAATCTGCCGCATCTGCTGCGAACGTCACCGCCATGGACGAGGACACCGCACTCACACCGTTTCGCATCGACATCCCGCAGGCCGACGTCGACGACCTGCGCGACCGGCTGGCCCGCACCCGCTGGCCGATCCCCGTGCCCGGCCGGCGCGACCGCACCGACTTCCGCCGCGGCATCCCGCAGGTGTACCTGGAGGAGCTCGCCGGGTACTGGCGCGACGGGTTCGACTGGCGCGCGCAGGAGGCGGAGCTCAACGCGTACGAGCAGGTCACGACCGTCGTCGACGGGCAGACGTTCCACGTCGTCCACGCGCGATCGGCCGACCCGCAGGCCACCCCGCTGCTCCTGAGCCACGGCTGGCCGGGCTCGTTCGTCGAGTACCAGCGCCTGATCCCACTGCTGACCGACGCGTTCCACCTGGTCGTCCCGTCACCGCCCGGCTTCGGGTTCTCCACCCCGCTGTCCGGGACCGGCTGGGAGCTGGCGCGGACGACCGACGCGTACGCCGGGATCATGACCCGCCTGGGCTACGGGAGGTTCGCGGCCCACGGCACCGACCTCGGCGCGGGCGTCACGGGTCGCCTCGCGGCGCTCCACCCGGAGCGGGTGATCGGCACGCACGTCGGCGCCGACCCCCGGTGGCTCGGGCTGGTCGGGGACAGGATCCCGTACCCGGACGGCCTGTCCGCCGACGAGATCGCCCGGATCGAGGCGGTGCGCGCCGAGGACGCCGCCGGGCGCGGGTACCTCGAGCTGCAGAGCCACCGCCCCGACACCATCGGTCCCGCCCTCACCGACTCGCCGGTCGGCCAGCTCGGATGGATCGCCGAGCACTTCCGGAGCAGGACCGCCGGCGACGACCGGACACCGGACGAGTCGGTCGACCGCGACCAGCTCCTGACGACCATCAGCCTGTACTGGTTCACCCGCAGCGGGGCGTCGAGCGCGCAGTTCTACTACGAGGCCGAGCACGCCGGTCTCGACCTGCTCATGCCGTCGGGCGTGCCCTCCGGGTACGCCGTCTTCGACACCCACCCGCTCCTGCGCCGCGCGCTGGACCCGGGGAAGGCGATCGACCACTGGAGCGAGTTCACCGAGGGCGGCCACTTCCCCGCCATGGAGGTGCCGGAGCTGCTCGCCGGGGACATCCGCACCTTCTTCAGTAGCCCCTGAACAGAGCGCGGAGGTCCGACGGATCCGCGTCGCCCGCACCGGTGAGCCGGTCGTCGAGCCGCTGGTCGGGGTCGAGGCGGCCGTAGACGAGCCGCACCAGCGCCTCGGCCGGCCCGGTCACGGCGTCGGGAGCGTCGCCGGGACCGAGTGCCACGCCCTCGGCCCCGATCTCCAGCAGCTGTGCCGGTCCGCCGTCGGTCGGACGCAGCGCGATCCGCCGCGGCGCGAGCCGGGCGCGGACGTCGGCGTCGTGGAACCGCTCGGCGAACAGGGTGAGCGGCCCGACGAAGTAGGGCACCCGGAGCGTGCGGCGTTCGTGGACGTCCAGCGCCCGCAGCAGCGCGAGGTGCCGGGCGTCGTGCTCGCGGCGGCCGGTCGCCTGGTGGCCCGGGGCCAGGGTGTTCCAGCGGCCCACCGATCCTGCGGGAAGCGCGTCCAACCGGTCGTGGGACGCGGCCAGCGCCGAGATCATCGTGTCGGGGTCGGACAGGCCGGGAGGCATGGAGGTCCTTCGGGGGTCAGATGCTGCGGTGGCCGGGCACGGCGGACTCGAGCGCGGCGAGGTTCGGCGCCAGCGCACGGTCGACGGCGAGCGGGTCGGTGCGGTGCAGGTCCTGCAGCGCCCGGCGCGAGGACAGCGAGGTGTTGATCTCGTGCTCGTCCCGGCCGAGGGCGGCGAGCACATCGGTGACGACGTCGGCGACGGAGCGCCGTCCGAAGCCGAGGTCCTCGTCGGCGGCGGAGCTGTCCATCATCGCGGTGGCGGTCGCGCCCGGGTAGACGGTCGCGACGTGCACGCCCGTGCCGTGCAGCTCGCGGCGGAGGGAGTGCCCGAAGGCGGCGACACCGGTCTTCGTGGCGGCGTAGGTGGTGTAGAAGGGCAGGTTGACCAGCGCGATCCCGCTGGAGATGGTCAGGATCGTCCCGCGGGTCGCACGCAGGTCGGGAAGGACGGCGCGGGTGAGCAGGACGGGCGCGAGGAGGTTGAGCTCCACCATCGCGCGGATGTCGGCGACCGTGCAGTCCTCCAGCCGCCCGGCCCGCACGTTGCCGGCGTTGTTGACGAGCAGGTCGACGGGGCCCAGCCGAGCACGGGCGGTGGTCGCGACGAGATCGGGCGCGCCCGATCCGGTGACGTCCACGGCCAGCACGTCCGCCCTGCCACCGGATCCTGGCCGCCGCGGACCGACTGTTCTACGCCGAAGGCATCCACGCCGTCGGGGTCGACCGGATCGTCGCGGAGGCCGACGTGGCCAAAGCCAGCCTGTACAGCCACTTCCGCGCCAAGGACGCGATCCTCGAGGCCTACCTGGACGGTCGCAGCGGGGCGTGGCGCGAGCACGTGGAGGCCGAGCTACCGCGACGGGGGGCGACGGGGCGCGATGGCGTGGCGGCCGTGTTCGACCTGCTCGGCGAGTGGTTCGCCGCCCCCGGGTACGCGGGCTGCCCGTTCATCAACGCCGCGGCGGAGTGCGGCACCGACGGCCCGGTGGGAGAACTGACCGGCCGCCACCGCGAGTGGGTGCGCGGTCTGTTCCGGCGCCTGCTGACCGAGGACCGGGCGGGCCTGGACTCGGCGTCGACGCGCTGGTGGAGCAGCTGTGCCTGCTCTACGACGGGGCGATGGCCGGGGCGCGGATGGACGGCTCGGCCGACGCCGCCGGACACGCCCTCACGGCCGCCTGCTCGCTCCTCGACAGTGCTGTGTCGCGCTCGTAGCGCTGCAGGATCTCGGTGCCGGAGGACGCCTGGTCGGACGTGGAGCCGGGGGTCGGGATCGAACCGACGACCTACCGCTGACACGACGCCCGTACAGCGGCTCCTACGCCCTCGACCTGCACCTCTACCGCTCCTCCAAGCCGCACCAGGTGCAGCTGAGATCACGTTCACCCTGAGTTCGTGCCACGTCTCGTGCCACGGCCAACATCCATAGCGCGATCCGCGTTCGCCGTTCGTACGCTGCACTGCTCGCGCGGCGTCTTGCAGGTCGTTCCCCTGAGGTTCCCCCGGTAGCCCGGAGTGTCGGCTACCTGGCGGTGGCCGGGTCGGGTTCGGTCAAGTCCGCTGGCGTGGTGTGTGACGACTACCGCGTGATCTTCTAGTTTTGTCAGGCGCTGAGCGCCGGGATGGTGTCGGTGGAGGTCACCTCCTCGCTGCTGTCGCCGGTGGTGTCGGGGACCGCGGTGACGCGGGAGCGGGCGAGGACCTCCAGGCCGAGGTAGCGCCGCCCCTCGACCCACTCGTCATGCTGCTCGGCGAGGACCGCGCCGACGAGGCGGATCAGTGAGTCGCGGTCGGGGAAGATCCCGACCACGTCGGTGCGGCGGCGGATCTCCCGGTTCAAGCGTTCGGAGGGGTTGTTCGACCAGATCTGGCGCCAGAGCTCCTTGGGGAAGCTGGTGAACGCCAAGACGTCCGCCCGGGCGGTGTCGAGGTGCTCGGACACCTTGGGGAGTTTGTCGGCGACGGCGTCGAGGACCCGGTCGAACTGCGCGTGAACGCTCGCGGCGTCAGGCTGGTCGTAGACCGAGTGCAGCAACGCCCGCACCCACGGCCAGCTGGCCTTCGGGGTCGCGGCCATCAGGTTGGCGGCGTAGTGGGTGCGGCAGCGCTGCCAGGTCGCTCCGGGCAGCGTCGCGCCGATCGCTGAGACGAGCCCGGCGTGGGCGTCGGAGGTGACCAGCCGGACCCCGGACAGGCCGCGGGCGGTGAGGTCGCGGAAGAAGCCGAGCCATCCGGCGCCGTCCTCGGCGGAGGTGACCTGCAGGCCGAGGATTTCCCGGTGCCCGTCGGCGTTGACGCCGGTCGCTAAGAGGGCGTGGACGTTCACGACTCGGCCGCCCTCACGAACCTTGAGCACCAGCGCGTCCGCAGCGACGAACGTGTAGGGCCCCTGGTCCAGCGGACGGGAACGGAACTCGGCGACCTGCGCGTCGAGGTCCGCGGCCATCACCGAGACCTGCGACTTCGACAGCTTCGTGATCCCGAGGGACTCGACGAGCTTCTCCATCCGCCGGGTGGAGACGCCGAGTAGGTAGCAGGTGGCGACCACTGTGGTCAGTGCCCGCTCGGCCCGGCGGCGGCGCTCCAGGAGCCAATCGGGGAAGTAGGAACCGTTGCGCAGCTTGGGGATCGCCACGTCGATCGTGCCGGCGCGGGTGTCGAAGTCGCGGTGACGGTAGCCGTTGCGGGTGTTCGTCCGCTGCTCGGAGCGCTCGCCCCAGCCTGCCCCGCAGACCGAGTCGGCGTCGGCGGACATGAGCGTGTTGATGAACGTCGTGAGCATCTGGCGCAGCAGATCCGGACTCGCCTGGGACAGCTGCTCGTGCAGGAACTCGGTCGGGTCGATAATCGAGGGCGCGGTCATCGCGTGATCCATCTTCTGTTGGCTGTGAGAGGCGTTCAGAAGATCACGCGGTGGCCGCCCTACACGACGCCTCGCCCGTCACCGGGCCGGTCGCACACCACCCTGGCGGACGCCACTTCGGGTTCGGCGGCCGCAGCCGCTGGGTGATCGTCGGTGTGAGCATGCCAGGCCGCTTCGTACTCGTCTGGTGAGCGCCACCCGAGCCGGGCTTGGATGCGTTGGGTGTTGTACCAGCCGTCGATGTAGGCGAACAGCGCGTTCTCGGCCTCGTCCCGTGTCCGCCACGACCTCCGGTAGACCAGTTCGGTTTTCAGGGTGGAGAAGAAGTTCTCCATCAGCGCATTATCGTAGGAATCCCCAACCGAACCCATCGACGCGAGAATGCCGTGGTCGTCGAGTCGCTGCCCGAATCGCAGCGACGTGTAATTCGAGCCGCGGTCGGAATGGTGGACCACCTGGCCGTTGCGGATACCGCGTGACCAGGCCGCGTACTCGAGCGCACCGAGGATGAGGTCGGTGTCGCAGCGGTCCGAGCAGCGCCAGCCGACGATCCGGTTGGAGAACGCGTCACGGACCGCGGCGAGCCAGAACACGCCCTGTCCGCACGGGACGCGGGTCGCGTCAGCGACCCAGAGCCGGTTCGGTGCGGGGGCGGTGAAGTCGCGGTTGACCAGGTCCGGCGCCGGGTCGGCGTTTGGGTTCTGCCTGGTCGAGGCGGTGCGCCACTTCTTGCGCAGGAACGCGCCTTGCAGGCCGTGCTCGCGCATCAGCCGCTCGACCCGTTTGCGGGAGATGTGCACGCCGCGGCGGTGCAGGGTGGCGTGGATCCGCGGAGAACCGTAGGTGCCACCGGAGCGGTCGTGGATCTCGACGATCTCGGCGAGCAACTGCTCGTCGGTTCGGCGTCGCGTCGACGGGTGCCGTTGTTGGGTGAGCCAGCCGTAGAACGTCGAGGGTGCGACGTCGAGTACCCGCAGGACCGGGTCGACCCCGAACCGGTCACGGAGATGGCCGACGGCTTTCAATATCGCCTCTTTGTCGGGTCCATCTCCTGGGCGAAAAAAGCACTCGCCGCCTTCAAGATCTCATTGGCCCGGCGCAGCTCGGTGTTTTCCTTCCGGAGCCGGCGCAGCTCCTCGACCTCCGCGCTGGTCGGTAGGTCGCTGCACTGGCCGCGGTCGGCCTGGGCCTGGCGGATCCAGGTCCGCAACGCCTCGTGGTGAACGCCCAGCTGCTCGGCCAGCCGGCAGATCACCGGGCGTGGGTCGGACTCGAAGTAGAGCCGGACCGCGCGCTCACGCAGCTCGTTGGGGTACTTCTTCGGTGCTGCCATCGGAGACTCCCTTCACGGCCTACGGCCATGATCGTCGGTCTCCGAGCTAGCGGGGGAACCTCACCCCGTGTCCGTGATCAGCCGCACGCCTGCTCGGCCTGCTGGATCTCTTCCGGCTGCCCAGACACCTGGTCGAGGTGCGGGACGAGCGCGGCGCCGACACGTCCCGCAGACCGTCGTCCTGCACGACCATCGTGTTCCGCGCCAGATGCGGGTGCTCGGCCACCTCACCGAACGCCAGGACCCGGGTGGTGCAGGTTCCGTCGGAGATCGCCGTCCACTCGTTCCGGGTCCCGGTCCTGATCCTGAAGACTTCGGTGAACCGCTCCTTTGGCTGGCCGGATGGGGATGTCCGTCTGCAGAGTCAGCCCGGCTGCGTCGACCTACCGTGATCACGTCCCGGTACACATCGCCACGGCGGCACGCCCGCGGTGCCGAGTAGTTCCTCAGGGCCGTCCCTCCGACGGTCCATCCATCCTGCTAGTGTTGGGCACTCGCCCAGTTCAGTTGCCCAACTATTTGGAGGTCTGGTGCCGGAAGCCACTGCGACCGACCGTGGGCGTCAGGTACGGCAGCGTCTGCGCGTGGCCGCGTCCGAGCTTGTTCCTGAGCTCGGCTGGGCCGGCGTCAGCACCCGTCTGCTGGCCCAGCGGGCCGGCGTCGCGCCGGGACTGGTGCACTACCACTTCTCCTCACTGCATGCGCTGCTGCGCGAGGCAGTGCTCGAGGTGATGCGTGAGCTGCTCGGGCAGCTCGCCACCCGACTGGAGCAGACCGACAGCCTCGACGCCGGCCTGGACGTGATACTCGGCTCCGTTGGCGCCTGCACCGACCGGGATCCGACATCGCTGCTGTTCGCCGAGGCGTACCTGGCAGCCGCCCGGGACGAGCAGATGCGGGAGGCGCTCGCCGCACTGCTCACCGACCTACGGCGGACGGTGGCCCACTGGCTGAACCGCCACAGCCATCCGACCCCCGACCACACCGCGCTGGTCCTGGCCGCCGCGCTCGACGGGCTGCTGCTGCATCGGGCCCTCGATCCGGGGCTCACACCGGCCCGAGTGGCGCCGGTGCTGCGCCGCCTGCTGCACCTCCACGGCGACGAATAGGAGCAAGCCGACGTGAAGGCTGTGATCTGCGGCGCCGGCATCGCCGGGCTCGCCGCCGCCCAGCGCCTGACCAACCTGGGCTGGGAGGTCGTGGTGATCGAGCGGTCATCGACCCCGAGAAGCCACGGCTACATGATCGACTTCTTCGGCCCCGGCTACGCCGCCGCCGAACAGATGGGAGTGCTTTCCCGGCTCAGAGAACTCGGTTACACCGTCGACGGGGTGGCCTACCTCGACAACGCAGGGCGGCGCCGAGCCGGCCTGGACTACGACCGCTTCGCCCGAGCGGTCGACGGGCGGATGCTCAGCATCATGCGCCCCGACCTCGAGAGGGCGCTGCGGGAACTCGTCACGGGCCGGGCCGACCTGCGCTTCGGCTCTCGGCCCACCCGCATCGACAACTCCCCCGACGGGGTGCTCGTAACCCTCGCCGACCGCACCCGCATCACCGCGGACCTCCTGGTCGGCGCCGACGGTATCCACTCGGCGGTGCGTCACCTCGCGTTCGGCCCGCACGACCAGTTCGTGCGCTACCTCGGCTTCCACACCGCCGCCTTCACTCTCGACGATCCCTGGCTGCGCGGACAGGTCGGCAACCGGTTCTGCCTGACCGACACCGCCAACCGGCAGATGGGGTTCTACGGACTGCGCGACGGCCGGGTCGCCGTGTTCGCCGTGCACCGGACGCCCGACCCCACCCTCCCGGCCGACCCACGCCGCGCCCTTCAGCAGACCTACTCCGACCTGGGATGGCTCACCCCACGGGCCCTGGCCGCCTGCCCACCCCCCCACGAGATCTACTACGACCAGGTCGCGCAAGTCGGCATCGACACCTGGCACCGCGGCCGCGTCGTGCTGCTCGGCGACGCCTGCCAGGCAGTATCGCTACTGGCCGGCCAGGGCGCCTCACTCGCCATAGCCGGCGCCACTCTGCTCGCCGAACAGCTGCGCACCGCCACCTCGATCAACGCCGCCCTGGACAGCTACCAGCAGCGATGGCAGCCGGTGATCACCGAGCAGCAACGGATCGCGCGCCGCACCGCCGCCTGGTTCCTGCCGCGCTCCACGCTGGGACTGCGGTCGCGACGGATCGCCCTGGCGCTCGCCACCCTGCCGGGCATCGACAGACACATCGCCACCCGGCTGGCGGGCAAGGCGCCGACCGGGCGGCCCGCGCCAGATCCGGCGCCCCGGCCGTAGGACCGCCCGACCACCCGCCAGCTACAGGCCGACGCTCGCCGAGCGCTCTCCCTCGGCGCTCTCAGCAGCGGGCGCCGACGGAACGCAGCTTCCCACCCGGCGCTGCGGAGAGCGTGAGGAAGCGGTCGACGGCGCGATGTGAACCGCCCCGTTCGGCTGGGCCGGGCGGAGTGTCCTCGAGCAGGGCTCGGATGTGGGCGTCCTGCACCCCTCCCGACCCAGCGTGCTGCCGTGCACGTACGCGGCGTCGTAGGCGCGGTCGCCCGACCGGCGCGCGGCACTGCGTCTCGCAGGCCGCCCGCCGTTCGAGCCAGTCGTAGGACCCGTACAGCTCCCGACCGAAGGTGCTCCACCCGCGGCGCGCTGCGAGGACCGCGGCGGCGCGCTCGGCATCGTCGTCCGCCGCCAGCACCCAGGCATGGAGGTCGAGGGCCAGCGGAGGCCGGTCACCGCTACGCGGGAGTCATCGGAGTGAAGGCGGCGCGCAACCTGACCGGATAGTGCCGCTTGCGACGTCTCGCTCCACCTCGCCATGGCTCCACCCCGTCCGGGGGCGTCAAGCCGTGGCACGAAACCGCGGTGGCCGGTACTGCTGGCGAGCGAATCACGATGTCCAGAGCGATGACTCTGCAGGTCAGGCGTGGAGCCGGGGTCGGGATCGAACCGACGACCTACCGCTTACAAGACGCCCGTTCGACGCTGACCAGGGCATCTACCAGCGCCGACGCTGTGAGGTCCGGCCTCACAAACCCTGTCGGGGCGACCGCAGAATCACGAGTTCGCGGCACATCCCGTGGCACGCGGGCGCCGCCCACGCAGATCACGGCGAGTGACGACGAGCATGCCTGACGACGGTGTCGCGTGTCCACGTCGCCGACGGTCTCGTCAACGACCCTGGTGGTGCGATGATGGCTCGACGAGGGAGGTGGCGACCACGAGCGTGTCCGCTGCAGACGGCGCGCACGAGTTCGTCGTAGCGCCGGAATTGGCCGAGGTCGCCGAACGCCTGGGCGTGCCTCTGCACGCGGGTGACCGTGTCCGGTTCGAGGTGATCGACGGTGAGCGCCAGACCGCGCCACGTCGCCGGCAGTTGGGGTGGCTCGGCAGCGTCAGCTCCGGCGAGCACACCTCGAGCGAGCGGGCCAAGGACGACATCCGCGACGGGATGGGCCGGCGCGCTGAGTGAGATCCTCGTCGATTCCCGGCCCGCTGATCGCGGGTTTCGATGACACCGGCGTGTGGCACGACGAGTGCTCGCGCCTGTTGGAGACCGTGCCGGGGCCTCTGCTCGTGCCGGCGACGATCGTGGCCGAGGCTGCTACATGATCGGGTCGTCAGTCAGCTGGCGACCGGCGCCGCGGGGTCGGTGTAGGGCAGCCCGAGGTCGTGGGCCACCTGCAGGCTGGTGAGCGCGCCGTCGTGGACGGACAGGCCCGCGGCCAGTGCGGGGTCGGCGCGCAGCGCGTCGGCCCAGCCGAGATCGGCCAGGCGCAGCACGTAGGGCAGCGTGGCGTTGGTCAGGGCGTAGGTCGAGGTGTGCGGGACCGCGCCGGGCATGTTCGCGACGCAGTAGAAGACCGAGCCGTGCACGCGGTAGGTCGGGTCGGCGTGGGTGGTGGGACGCGAGTCCTCGAAGCACCCGCCCTGGTCGATGGCGATGTCGACGAGCACCGAGCCCGGCTTCATCCGCCGGACCAGGTCGTTGCTCACCAGTCGCGGCGCGCGGGCGCCGGGCACCAGGACCGCACCGATCACGAGGTCGGCGGTCAGGCAGGCGAACTCGATCTCGTGGGCGTTGGAGACGATCGTGCGCACGCGCCCGGCGTATCGGTCGTCGAGCTCGCGGAGCTTCGCGATGTCGAGGTCGAGCACGGTGACCTCGGCGCCCATGCCGACGGCCATCGCCACCGCGTTCTGCCCCGAGACACCCGCGCCGATGACGACGACGTCGGCCGGGCGCACCCCGGGGACCCCGCCCATCAGCACGCCGCGCCCGCCCGCCGCGCGCATCAGCGCACCGGCGCCCGCCTGCGGCGCGAGCCGGCCCGCGGCCTCGCTCATCGGGGCCAGCAGCGGGAGCGCGCCGTCGGGAGTGCGAACGGTCTCGTAGGCGATCGCGGTGGTGCCCGACGCGAGCAGCGCCTCGGTGCACGCCCTCGACGCCGCGAGGTGCAGGTAGGTGAACAGCACCTGCCCGCGGCGCAGCCGGTGGTACTCCTGCTCGACCGGCTCCTTGACCTTGAGCAGCAGGTCCGCGGCGGCCCACACCTCGTCGGCGGTGGCCACGGTGCGGGCACCGGCGGCCTCGAAGTCGGCGTCGGTGATCGCGCTGCCCAGGCCGGCGCCGCGCTCGACGAGCACGTGGTGACCGTTCCGGGTGAGTTCGCGCGCCCCGCCCGGGGTCAGCGCGACACGGTACTCGTGGTTCTTGACCTCGCGGGGCACACCGATTCTCATGCCCAGAGAGTGAAGATCCTATCGCTAGACTGCAACGAACCCGCAGAAGATTCCCCAGGAGACCGCTGTGCCACTACCTCCCGCCGGATCCCGCCCCGCACAGCCACTGCCGCCGCAGGATGTTCGGCTGGACGAAACCGACCGCGCGATCGTCGCGGCCCTGCTCGCCGACGCGCGGGTGTCCAACAAGGACCTGGCCGAGCAGGTCGGGATCGCGCAGTCGACGTGCCTGGCCCGGGTACGGGCTCTGCGGACGCGCGGGGTGGTCCGCGGCTACCACGCCGACATCGACCCCCGGGCCCTGGGCCACGACCTGCAGGCCATGATCGCGATCCGGCTCCAGCCCGACGCCCGCCACGCGATCGGCGAGTACACCAGCCGCCTGAGCCGCTACCCCGAGGTGCTCGCCGTGTTCTTCGTGGCCGGCGCCAACGACTTCCTGGTGCACGTGGGCACGGCCAGCACCGACGAGCTGCGCCGGTTCGTCGGTGAGCAGCTCAACCGCGACCCAGCGGTGGCGGGCACGGAGACCAACCTGATCTTCGAGCACACGCGGGGGCAGGTGGCCTGACCCCGGCGCTCCGTCCCGGTGCACTGTCCGGGCCCGACTTCTTCTCCCGGCTGTCGATGTCGCCCTCCCCGGTCAACGGCGAGCATCTCCCACGACGCAGCTCATCGAGCTCGTGCCGAGCCCCGACCGGGAGTGCCCATGTCATCTGCAACGGACCGCACCGTGCCGCCGCTGGTCGTGTCGGATACAGACGACCCCCCGTGTCGTGGCCGCCGCGGCGACCGAGCACTGCACCTCCGCGTCACGCCGCTGTCGTGGCGGATGGGCCGCTTCTCGCTGGCTAGTGTCGCGGTCGCTAGTTCGTCGGGGCGTGAGGTCCTGCAAGGCCGCGAGCAACGAGGTAGAGGCCGCAGGCGAGGTCGAGTGCGTCTTCGCAGGCGCCGAGGGGCAGCCCGCTGGGGAAGATCGACTCGGCGTAGTCGTCGTGGCTGGCCCGGTAGATGCGACCTGCCAGTCGTGGGCGGAGCCCGACGTAGCGAAGTCGGCACAGTGGCAGCCAGCCGGTGGGGTAGCGACCTCAAGTAGGTGAACACGCCGCGGTGGCCATGTGCCATGTGCAGCTCGGTGATTTTGGGCCGGCGCTGTCGAGCCCGGGCGGTCACCTGTTGCCGTACGGAGTTCATCGTGACAGCCCGGCGGCGACGGCCCGGGTAGCGCTGCTCGGCTCAGCTGATCGACCGTCGACTGCCCGGACGGGTGGTCGCGCGTGTCACAGCAGCGGAGATCGTGGTCGGCCGACAACGCAGTGGTGCCGCTGACCAGCCCGTTCGTCATCGGGCTCACCACCGCCGGCGGCGCCACCAACACCGCGATCGCCGCCGGACCCGGACTGTGTGTCGACCCCGCACGTCGGTGGCGGCGGCAGTTCGCCACCGAGCGCCTGGACGGCCTGGTGACCGGCCCCGACCCTGGCGCCCGCGGCGGTTGGGCGCCGAGACGGTCGCGGCGATCACCGCGCTGGCCTGCTCCCTGCCCGCCGAGACCGGGATCCCGCTCTTGTGCTGGAGCAGCACCGAGTTGGCCGCCGAGGCCATCGCCCACAGTGTCACCGACGCGCTCTCACCGTCCACGGTGCGCCGCACCCTGCACCGGCCGGTGATCAAACCTTGGCAGCACCGATCCTGGATCTTCCCCCGTGACCCCGACTTCGAGACCGAAGCCGCTCGTGTCCTGGATCTCAACGCCCGCACCTGGCAGGGCACCGAGCTGAGCCCGGACGACTACGTGGTCAGCGCCGATGAGAAGTCCCAGCTCCAAGCCCTGCGCCGCCGCCACCCCGGCCGCGCCTGGGGCCCGGCCGGACCCAGCAGGTCGAGTTCGAGTACCGCCGCGGTGAGACCCTGGCCTACTTCGTCGCCTACGACGCCCGGTTCCCGCCACGCCGGACAGGCCTCGATCGACCGCATGAACGCGCCATGGCCGACCGCATCCTGGCCTTTAGAACCGCTACCACCAAGCAGCACGCCGTTCGACTGGACCTTCGACCGCCGCGATGTCCGCGCCTTGCTCGACCGGATCGGCCCGACCGAGCAGACCACCAGGCTCACGACCGCGCGATATGCCCCCCGACGACTGCGAACTCGACCACCATTGCGATCCCGGCCGGCCGCTCGCCGCCATGATCTGTCCTGGCGGGCCCGATGGACGCCAGGACGAAACGCGTCCGTCCGTCGACCCGGGCCGGGCTTCGACGAGCAAGCCTGATTACCGAACGCCACAACGTGCAGCGAAATCGTCAGCGGCGCTGGTTCTCCGCAGCAATGAGTACCGACTGGACGATGGAATCGTAGCCGGTACAGCGGCAGAGGTTGCCCGAGAGTTGCTCGCGGACCTGCTCGGCGGTGGGCTCCGGGTTGCTCTCCAGCAACTCTGTCGCGCACATCAGCATCCCCGGCGTGCAGAAGCCGCACTGCAGGCCGTGATTGTTCCAGAACGCCTCCTGCAGCGGATTCAGCGTGTCGCCGTCGGCAAGTCCCTCCACCGTGGTGATGGTGGCGCCGTCCACCTGGACCGCCAGCATCAGGCAGGCCCGCGCCGTGCGGCCGTCCACCATGATCGTGCATGCGCCGCAGACTCCGTGCTCGCACCCCAGGTGCGTCCCGGTCAGCCCGCACCGGTGGCGGATGAAGTCCGCCAGGGTGAGCCGTGGCTCGCAGTCCTCGGTGTAGACGTGCCCATTGATCGTCACCGACACGCTCTGCTTGTCGCTCATGCGTTCGCCTCACTCTGCTGGATAGCCGTCGTGACGGCCCGCTGCAGCAGCAGCCGGACCATGTCACGTCGGTAGGACGCCGGGGCGTGGATGTCGTCGGGCGGCTCGACGGCCACGGCGTCGGCCGCGGCCGCGATCACGTCGGCGGTCGGGCGCGCGCCGACGAGCGCCGCCTCGGCCGCGTACAGCCGGATCGGGGTCGGCCCGACCCCGCTGGCGGCGAGCCGGACCATGTCGATCGAGCCGTCGGGCCCGAGATGAACTGCGGCGAGGAGGCCGACCACGGCCAGGTCGCCGTGCCGGCGAGCCAGCTGCTCGACGGCGAACCCGGTGCCGGCGGGAAGCCTCGGGAGGCGCACGGCGGTGAGCACCTCGTCGTAGGCCATCGCGGTGGCGAAGGGTCCGACGAAGAAGTCCTCGGCGGCGATGGTGCGCGGACCCGCAGGTCCCTCCACCACGACCTCGCCGCCCAGTCCGGTCACCAGGGCCGGCAGCTCGGCCGCCGGGTCCGCGTGCGCCAGGCTGCCGCCGATCGTGCCTCGGTTGCGGTTGGTGACGTGGCCGACGTGCCGCAGTGCCTGCGGCAGCAGCGGAACCGTCGCCGCGACCAGAGGGCTGGTCTCGATGTCGCGTTGGCGGGTCATCGCTCCGATGAGCAGGCCGGCGCCGTCGTCGTCCTGCACGAAGTCCAGTGAGCCGACCCGGTTGATGTCGACCAGGACCGACGGCCGGGCCAGCCGGAAGGACATCATCGGCACCAGGCTCTGGCCACCGGCGAGCAGCTTGGCATCGGTGCCGTGCTCGGTGAGCAGCGCGACCGCCTCCTGCAGGTCATTGGCGCGGGCGTAACCGACTGCTGCGGGCTTCACTGCGACTCCTCGATGCGGGCCTGGGCCTCACGGATCTGCTCGAGCAACCGGGGCGGGGTGACCGGGAAGCGGGTCACGGTGACGCCGAAGTCGGCGAGCGCGTCGTCGATCGCGCTCGCGACGAGGGACACGCCGGCGATGGTGCCCGCCTCCCCTACGCCCTTCATCCCGCCCGGGATGTCGGGTGCGGGTGTCTCCTGGTGGTAGAAGTGGAACGGCGGGATGTCGCTGGCCGTGGGCAGCAGGTAGTCCCGGAAGCTCCCCGTCTGGATCTGGCCGTGCTCGTCGTAGATCAGCTCCTCGAGCAGTGCCCCGCCCATGGCCTGCGCCAGCCCGCCGGCGAGCTGCCCGTCCACGAGCATCGGGTTGATCACGGTGCCGCAGTCGTGGGCCTGCAGGCAGTCCAACAGGGTCACGACGCCGGTCTCGGGATCGACCTCGGCCAGCAGCGCCGCGCAACCGAAGGAGGTCGCCATGTTGACCGGGTCGAAGACGTCGACCTCCTCCAGCGTCGGCATCTCGACGTCGGGAAGCTTGTCGAGCAGGCGGCGGTAGGCCGCATCGCCGACGTCGCGAGTGGTGACCGCCGGCCCGGAGGTACCCCGGACGCTGATCCGGCCGCTGTCGATCTGCAGGTCGTCCGGGTCGGCTTCGAGCAGGTGCGCGGCCACCCTGAAGATCTTCTCGCGGAGCCGCCCGCTGGCTCGCAGGATCGCCGCCCCGCCGAGCGCGGCGGCCCGGCTGCCGCCGGTGCCGTACCCGGTGTACGGACAGGAGTCGGTGTCACCGGTCACGATGAGCACGTCCTCCATCGGGACACCGAGGGTGTCCGCGGCCAGCTGGGAGTAAATCGTGTGGGTTCCCTGACCCATGTTGATCTGCCCGCTGTAGACGGTGATCGTGCCGGTGGAGTCCATCCGCACGGTGGCCTCGTCGAACCCGGAATGAGTGAGCCCGGCGAGGTTGAGGATGCGGCTGGGACCGTATCCGCTCGGTTCGATGTGGAAGGAGTAGCCGATCCCCACATGGCGTCCCTCGGCGCGTGCCGCCGCCTGGCGCTCGCGCCAGCCCAGCTCGTCGACCTTGCTCATCGCCAGGTCGAGGCAGTCGGCGTAGCGGCCGCTGTCGTAGGTGAAGATCGCGCCGGTGAAGTAGGGGAACTCCTCGGGGGCGGGGAAGTTCTTCCGCCGGATCTCGGCGCGGTCCATCCCCAGCTCGCGGGCGGCCATCTCGATCAGCCGCTCGTGCACGAGGTTGCCCTTGGGCGCTCCCCAGCCGCGGTAGGACCCGTAGGGCGAGCGGTTCGTCATGACCGAGGTCAGGTGCAGCTCGAGGTTCGGGATCTTGTACGGACCCATGCTGGTGAGCACGGACGCCCAGGGCGGCCCGGATCCGACGGTGCCCAGGGCGCCGCCGAGGACCCCGTAGGACGTGCCGCGCAGCCCGAGGATCGTGCCGTCGCGGCGCAGCGCCATCTCGAAGTCGAGGCGTTGGTCGCGGGAGTGGCCGGTGGCGACGAAGCTCTCGGCGCGGGATTCGAGCAGCTTGACGGGGCGGCCTACCCGACGCGAGAGGACGGCGGCGATGACCTCCTCGCCGTAGAAGTCGAACTTGTTGCCGAAGCCGCCGCCCACGTTGGGCGTGCGGACCCGGATCTTCTGGATCGGGATCCCGAAGACCTCCCCCATCAGGTCGCGGGCCAGGTTCGGGGACTGGGTGGAGAGCCAGAGGTCGAGGGTTCCCTCGAAAGAGTCCCAGTTCACGATGCAGCCACGGGGCTCCAACGGGCAGCCGAAGCCTCGGCCGTGGCTGATCCGGCCGCCGACCACGACGTCGGCGGAGGCGAACGCCTCGTCGGGGTCGCCGTTGCGGTAGGTCAGTCGGCCGCTGACGTTGTCGGGCCAGTCGTCGTACAGCTTGGGGGCGTCCGGTGCGAGTGCCGCGTCGAGGTCCGCGACGACCGGCAGCAGTTCGTAGCTGACGTCGATCAGCTCCAGGGCGTCCTCCGCGACGTAGCGGTCGGTCGCGACGACGGCCGCGACCGCCTGCCCGACCCAGCGGACGCGGTCGACGGCGAGCGCGTGGGCCCGGGCGATCCGCTGCTCCGGGATGGGGAACCAGATCACCGGTTGCGCGTCGGCGACGGCGGCGAGGTCCTCGCCGGTGATCACGTCGAACACCCCGGGGAGCACCCGGGCCCGGCTGACGTCGATGCCGGTGATCCGGGCGTGTGCGTGAGGGCTGCGCAGCACAGCTGCTTCGAGCATCTGGGGCACGGTGACGTCGTCGATGTACTGGCCACGGCCGGCCAGCAGGCGGGGGTCCTCGGTGCGCCGGATCCGTGCACCGGTGTACCTGATCGTGCTCTGAACGGGATCGGTGATGGTCATGGCGCGCTTGTTGCTCCTCGGGTCAACTGCAGTGCGGTCAGGTGACGGGTCCCCGGCGCCGCTGAGTCGGATGTGTGGTGGGGGCCGTTCGACTGTGGGGTATGGATCGCAACTTAAGGAGAGGACCGCGGCCCCGGCCATGGGCCGTGCGCCGAAGTTCCCGGCGCGCCAGTGCACATCGCCGAAATGTTGCCGCGACGCTGCCCACGCGTTTCCGCGTCAGACATCTGCAGAGGCGGCGCGATACTCGCCCGCGGTGAGGACGTCGCCGAGAGCGGTGACGTTCGCGGTGAACAGCCAGCCCTCGCCGTGCGGGTCCCGATTGACCGTGGAGAAATCCTCGGCGAGGGCTGGGTTGACGGCGGTGACGGGCCCCGTCACCGGGCTGAGGAGGTCCGACACCGACTCGGTCGACTCCACCTCACCGCAGCTGTCGCCAACGGTGAGTTCGGCGCCGGGTTCCGGCAGCTCGAGGTGGACGATCTCGCCGAGCACCTCGACCGCCTGCGCCGACAGGCCGATCCGCACCGGGTCGCCGGGCAAAGGTCGCCGGGCGGGATGTCGATGCACTCGTGGTCCCGGGTGTAGCTGCGGTCCATAGGGAGTGCCTGCTCGCTCATTCTGCGGTCTCCGGAAGGTCGCTGTCGGTGGAACGGATCACGGCCGCGCCGCGCGCAGGGCCGCGAGCACGGCGAACGGCGTCAGCGGCAACTCGGTCAGGGTGGCCCCGATCGCGTCCGACACGGCGCAGGCCAGCACCGCCGCCACCGGCACGATGGGCGGCTCCGCCACCCCTTTGGCCCCGTAAGGACCGGTGGGAAGGGGGCTCTCCAGGATCTCCAGGTCGATCGGGGGCACGTCCAGTGCGGTGGCGATCCGGTAGGTCTCCAGGTTCCGGTCGAGCACCTGCCCGTCCGGTCCGATCCGCAGGTCCTCGTAGAGCGCGTAGCCCACGCCCTGCGCCACGGCGCCGTCGACCTGGCCCGCGATCATCGCCGGGTTGATCGCCCGGCCGACGTCCTGGGCGACGACGTAGCTCAGCACTGTGACCTCGCCTGTGTCCGGGTCGACCTCCACGTCGGCGGTATGGGCGTGCGAGGAGGTGGCGTTGATCGTGCTGAACAGGGCACCGATCATGCATCCGGCGTCGAACTCGGGTGGCGGCGAGACGAACCGCCCGGTAGCCGACAGCGGCCCGCTGGACCACATGGCCGTCGCACTCACCGCGGCGAGGGTGACCGAGGCCCCCGGACTGCCCACGACCCGTACGACGTCACCTGCGATCTCCAGATCCGCTTCCGCGGCCTCGAGCATGCCCGCGGCGGTCCGCACGATCAGCTCGCGCAGCTCGCCCGCGGCCTGGCCGGCCGCGTTGCCCGCGCCGTAGGTCGTGCGGCTGCCCTGGGCCCCGTTGTCGAAGCCCGCGGTGTCGGTGTCCGGACCGGACACCAGCACGTCCTCGACGTTCACCCCGAGCCGTTCGGCGACGATCTGCCGCACCCCGGTCTGGACCGCGCCGGTGCCGATCTCTGTGGCCGCGGTGGTCAGCAGGATGGTCCCGTCGTCCGACAGCGAGACCGAGGCCTCGCCCGGTCCCGGGTTCGTCAGCCAGGTCAACGGTACGACGGCCCGGCCCCGCAGCATGCCCGGCCTGGCCGGCCGCTCCTCCTTCCACGGCAGGCGGCGCTCCACGGACTCGAGAGCGTCGACGAGGATCAGGTCGTCGAGCACCTGACCGTTGATCATGGCTTCGCCTGCCCGCAGGACGTTGCGAAGGCGCAGCTCCCGCCGGTCGACGCCGATCTCGCGCGCGATGTGGTCAAGGTGGGACTCCTGCGCGAACACGACATAAGGTCCGCCGACCCCGCGGAACGCGGCCGTCGGCGCCGTATTGGTGTAGACCACGCGCGTGCGGTACCGGGCGAGCGGGACGCGGTAGGTCGACCCGAGGGCGAGCGCCGGCAGCCCGGCGCAGATGAGCGTCTCGCCGCTGGAGTTCGCGCCATTGTCGGTGAGGACGTCGGACTCCTGGGCGAGGATGCGTCCTTCGGCGTCGACGGCGGTCCGCAGCCGGAGGATCGCGTTCTCCCGCGGGCCGGCGGTGGCCAGCTCCTCGGCCCGGGTGTTGACCAGCCGGACCGGGCGGCCCGAGCGCCGGGCGAGGAGGCACGCGATCGGTTCCAGCATCGCGTCGAGCTTCCCGCCGAACCCCCCGCCGACGGTCGGCACGACCACCCGGATGGCCGAGGGCCGGACGCCCAGCAGCTCTGCGGTGCGGGTGCGGACCGAGTGCGGGAACTGGGTGGAGGTGTGCACGGTGTAGCGGCCGCCGGTGAAGCGGGCCACGCACGCGTGCGGCTCAAGCGGGGTCTGGTGCTGACGGGGGGTGCGGAACTCGTCGCTCACCACCGCGTGGGCCGTCGCGAAGGCAGCGGCCCACTCCTCGTCGGTGCCCTTCTCGAGGCGGGTGTCCCAGGCGACGTTGCCGCCCCGGAAACCGTCGACGGGCGCCGCGTAGCCGGCCCAGTCGGGGTGGATCAGCCGGGCGTCGGGGGCAATGGCCGCGTCCATGTCGACGACGGGAGCCAGCGGGTCGAGCTCCAGCACGATCGCGCCCAGTGCCGCCGCGGCCTGCTCGGGGGTCTCGGCGGCGACGGCGGCGATCGGCTCCCCGGCGTAGCGCACGGTGTCGATCGCGAACACTGTTTGGTCCTTGACCACGAGCATGCCCGACAGAGCGGGCGCGTCCGCGCCGGTGACGACGGCGTGCACGCCCGGCAGGCCGGCCGCGGCGGAGGTGTCGAGCCGGGTGATGAGCCCGGCGGCGAGCTCCGCGCGGAGCACCGCGGCGTGCAGCGTGCCCGCTTCGGAGAGGTCGACCGTGTAGACCGCGGCGCCGCGGACCTTGGCGTCGGCGTCCGGCCGAGGGATCGACCGACCGACGGCGCCGGTCGCGGGGACGGCACGGGTGGTGGGCTCGGACAGCGCGGTCACGGCCGGTCCTCCCTCGGCGTCGGGGCGGCGGCCGCCGCGGTCAGCGCCGCGTCTACGATGGTGTGGTAGCCGGTGCACCGGCAGAGGTTGCCGGTGAGCTCCTCGCGGACCTGCCCTGCGTCCGGATCGGCAGTGGTGTCGAGGAAAGTGCTCAGGGTCATCACCATGCCGGGGGTGCAGGCCCCGCACTGCACGCCGTGGCAGGAGACCATCGCCTCCTGCACGGGATGCAGCGGCCCGTCCGGCGCACTGAGCCCCTCGACGGTGGTGACCGGCGCGGTCTCGGCGAGGGCGACCGGCAGCAGGCAGGACGCGACGGCCCGGTCGCCGAGGCGCACGGTGCAGGAACCACAGCGGCCCGTCCCGCAGGAGACCTTCGTGCCGCGCAGGTGCAGGTGGTCCCGCAGCACGTCGGCGAGCGGGGTGCCGCCGGGCACGTCGATCTCGACGGCGCGGCCGTTGACGGTCAGCCGGTGGCTCACGGGGTCTCCCCGGTGTCGTGGACGTTGGATGGGTCGGTGAGGCAGTCGGCCGCGGCGCGGGCGAACACCGCGGGCAGGACCTCGAGGCGGTACCAGGCCGGCGCCAGCAGGTCGTCCCGCGACGTCAGGACCGCAGCAGCGGCGCGCCCGGCGGCGCGGGCGGCGGACTCGTCGAGAGTGGTTCCGGCCAGCGCCGCCTCGGCCTCCGGGCAGCGCCGGGCGCGGGCCTCGACCGACCCGACGGCGACCCGGACCGCCGACACGGCGCCCGCCGCGTCGACGTCGGCGGAGATTGCCACGGAGGCGAGCGAGTACTCGCCGCCGCCGCGCACGGTCAGCCGGCCGTACCCGGAGCGGCGGCCCGCCGGGGCCGCGGCGGTCACCGAGACCAGCAGTGCAGCCGGATCGTGGGCGGCCCGCAGGTGCTCCTCGACCCCGATCCGCCGCCGTCCCGCCGCGGACGCGACCTCCACGGTGGCGTCGAGCGCGAGCAGGGCCGGGACCAGGTCCGCCTCGGCGAACCCGCGGGCGTTGAGATTCCCGCCGAGCGTCGCCACGTTGCGGACCTGCGGGAACGCCGACGTGCGCGCCGCGGTGCCCAGGGCGCGCAGCGCGGGGGGCAGGGGCGTCGCCGCCAGTTCGGCGTGGGTCGTGAGGGCGCCCCACGTTCCGGCGGAGACACCGCGCAGCTCCGCGATGCGGTGCAGCGAGACGAAGGTCCCCGGCAGCGTGGGCGACCGCATGAGCCAGGTGCCCCCGGCGAGCGCGGCGCCGTCGGGCCCGAGCTCGGCCAGCCGGCGCACGGCCTCCTCGACCAACCCCGCCACCTCCACCCGAGGTCGGGCGAGACGGGTGGAGGCCGTCATTGCACGACCATCCCGGCCACCGAGTCGAAGGCGCTGATGTAGCTGCGGAACTGCTCGAAGAAGGCGGCGGGGGTTGCGCCGATGGACTTCTGGTACGTCGCCAGGTCGCTTACCTCGATGATCTCGATATAGCTGTACGAGGGGGTGGCGACGCCGTCCATCACCGGGCCCTCCAACCGGACCACCCGGTACCGCTCGACGCCCGGCAGCGCCTCCGCGGTCGACTGGTCGACCTCGCGGACCCACTGCTCGTAGGACTCACGCACGTCCTCGGAGTGCAGCGTGGTCAGGAAGAACACGATCTCGCTCATGGTGGGCCTCTCGCTCGGGTCTAGAGGTGGGGCAGGACATCGACGGCGGTCAGCTCGAGGATCGCGTCGTTGGCCTCGGCCGGGAACGGGGCCAGGACCACGGAGGTGGCGCCGGCATCGAGGAACGACCGGATCTTGCCCACGCACTCCTTGGGCGT
Source organism: Pseudonocardia oceani (assembly GCF_019263585.2). Classification (GTDB taxonomy): domain Bacteria; phylum Actinomycetota; class Actinomycetes; order Mycobacteriales; family Pseudonocardiaceae; genus Pseudonocardia; species Pseudonocardia oceani. Next base: position 3,343,638 of record NZ_JADQDF010000001.1, on the reverse strand, counting down.
CCCGGCGATGGTGAAGGTGTCCACCCACTCCTCGGGCAGGGCGGCGGCGATCCCCGCGAGGTCGCCCGACGCGAGGATCTCGGCGAGCCGCTCGTTGATGCCGTACACGCCGGTCATCGGGGTCGGGCCGACCGCCTGTAGGTAGAAGGCGAGGGCCTCCCGGGCCGCGGCGCGGGCCACGTCGCCGTCGAGGTCCGCACGGTAGATCGCGAAGGTGGGGATGCGGTGGGCGGCGGCGTCGCGGCCGGCCTTCGCGGCCCCGGCGGCGATGTGCATCCTGGCGAACTCCAGGTACTTCGGAGCGGCGATGACGGACAGGACCGTGCCGTCGGCGACCTCCCCCGCCAGCTCGAGGGACTTCGGCCCGATCACCCCGGCGTAGAGCTGCACACCCGCCGGATTGGGATGGACGAGCGAGACCTGGTCGAAGACGAACGGCCCGTCGTCGACGGTCAGGGTCTCCCCGGCGAGCAGCGCGCGGGTCGTCTCGATCACTGCGCGCAGCGACCGCATCGGGGACTTCGGGTACAGCCCCATCTGCTTCGTCCAGAAGGGCACGCCGTGCCCGATGCCGGTGATCAGCCGCCCGGGGTAGGCCAACGTGAGGGTGGAGACCTCCATGGCCGTGACGGCGGGGTGCCGCACCACCGCGGACAGGATGCCGATCCCGACCGGGATCTCACGCGTGCCCTGCAGGGCCATGGCGGCGGTCGTCGGGCCGCCGAGGAAGAAGTAGTCCTCGCTGAGCCACAGCTCGCCGAAACCGGCGTCCTCGATGTTCCTGCATACGCCGACGATCTTGTCGGGCGGAGTGGTGCCGTGCACCAGCACGCCCACGGGGGAACGGTCGGTCATCATGAGTCCTCTCGACGGGGTTCAGGGCCGGCCCCGGCGACGGCTCCCGCCAGGGCACTCTCTTCGGACGCGTCGGGGATGACGGTCGGGGGACGGTGTCTCTCGCCACGGCGCCGGGGCAGCCGCAACTCGCGGCCACCGGTGAGGCCGCCCGGGCGGCGCAGCAGCATCACGACCAGGACGACGCCGAGCACGACGTCGGCGAGACCGGGACGCGACGGCACGGGCAGCCCGAGCAGCGACCCGCCCTCGGCGCGGCGCAGCACCTCCGCCAGAACCGACACCGCGACGCTGCCGGCCACAGCCCCGGTGAGCGAGCCGGCACCGCCGAGCACCAGCATGGTGATGATCAGGAACGTGTAGTCGAGGTAGAACACGTCGGGGTTGATCGAGCCGAGCTGCAGGGCGAACAGCGCGCCGCCGATCCCGGTGAGGAACGCGCTGAGCACGAACGCCACCCCGCGCTGCACGGGCACCGATACCCCCGACGCGGCCGCGGCGATCTCGTCGGACTTGGACGCCCGCAGACGGATCCCGTAGGACGAGCGCTGGTACGTCCAGGCGATCAGCAGCGCGACCAGCACCCAGGCCAAGGCCACGGGCATGGTCGTGCTCGTCGGTATCGACGAAAGGCCCTTCTGCCCGCGCGTCACCGACTGCCACTGCGCGGCGACGGCGGAGATGGCTATGAGCAGCGAGACCGTCGCGAGCCCGGCGGAGAGCCCGCCGATCCGGGACAGCGGCACCGCCACCACCAGGGCCACGACCGCGGCGGCCAGCCCACCCACGACGACCGCGACGAACGGGCCCGAGTGCAGGTCCCTGACGAGCGCAGGGGCATCGGGCAGCAGCTGGCCCTTGAGCCGCGCGGGCAGCGCGAGCAGACCGGCGACGTAGCCGCCGATCAGGGCGAAGCTCATGTGACCGAACGACCACACCCCGGAGTTACCGACGAACACGTACAGCCCGACGACCAGGACGACGTTGACGAGCCCGCCCACCGCGAGCCGCTCCAGCGACGGCGGCCCGGTGGTGGCGAGCGACGCCGCCACCACGACCCCCGCGAACAGCACAGCCGGGACGCCGAGAGCGCCGCCGGCCCGACGCAGGAGGCCGTTCACACCCGCACCCCCTGACCGGAGCCGACGATTCCCTGCGGCCGGACGACCAGCAGGCAGAACACCGCCGCGAACAGCACGGCGTCCCGGAACGGAGTGAGGCCCACCGGGAGCACCTCCTGCAGGAGCTGGCTGGCCGCGCCGAGCACGAACCCGCCGACGACGGCGCCGCGCAAGCTGGACAGCCCGCCCACGACCGCCGCGATGAGCCCGAACAGCACGGCGTTGAAGCCGAAGGTCGGGGTGACCGAGCCGTTGGCGCCCAACAGGAGCACCGCCGCAGCGGCGGCCAGCACGCCGCTGATCGCAAAAGCCAGGCTGATCACGCGGTCGGCCGCCACGCCCAGCAACCGGGCGGTGGCGAAGTCCTCGGCCGCGGCCCGCATACGCAGGCCCGCCGGGGTGCGGGTGAGGAAGACTCCCAGTCCGCCGATGAGCACGACGACGACCGCCACCGTGATCACGTTGATCTTGGGCAGGTAGATCTGCCCGAAGGTCCAGCTCTCCCGGAAGACGGGAGCGAGATCGGTCGAGCGGGGCAGCCCGCCGAACATGCTCTCCGCGAGGCTGGCCAGCAACATGCTCACCGCGAACGAGGTGACGAGCATCGTCTCCGGAGCGGCCGAGCGCACCCCACGGAAGGCGACCAGCTCCAGCAGCATCGCGAGCGCGACGCATGCCACGACGGTGAGCAGCAGCCGCACCAGGAGCGGCAACGAGGCGGTGAACACCAGGGTGTACCCGCCCGCCATGATCAGGCTGGAGTGCGCGAAGTTGACCAGGCGCAGGATGCCGAACACCATCGCGACACCGAGGGCGTAGAGGGCATAGAGCCCGCCGAGGTTCAACGCGTTGACCAGCGCCTGCACGACCGTCGTCACGAAGCCACCCCCGCCCCGCCGAGGTAGTCCGCCGCCATCGCGGCGCCGCCACCCAGTTCGTCGGCGGTGCCGCTGCGCACGATCCGGCCGGTCCGCAGGACCGACGTGCGGTCGGCCATCTCGACCGCGCGGGTCGCGTTCTGCTCGACCAGCACGATCGTCAGTCCCTCCCGGCGCAGCTGCGCCACGGTCTCGAACACCAGGTCGACCAGCCGTGGGGCCAGGCCCAGTGACGGCTCGTCGAGCAGCAGCAGGCGGGGCCGCGACATCAGCGCCCGCGCTATGGCGAGCTGCTGCTGCTCACCGCCGGAGAGCAGTCCGGCCTGCTGCGAGTAGCGCTCGCGCAGGATCGGGAACCGCTCGAGCTCGCGCTCGAGGTCCGCGGCGACCTCGGCGGCGTTGCGCCGGATCGTCGCACCGAGCGCGAGGTTCTCCGCCACGGTCAACGAGGCGAAGATGTTGCGGCCCTCGGGCACCAGCGCGACGCCATGCCGGACGACCCGCTCGGGGGGCAGCCCGGACACCACCGCGCCGGCCACCGTGACCGTGCCCGCCGCCGGGCGGACGAGCCCACTGACGGCGGCGAGCGCGGAGGACTTGCCGGCGCCGTTCGGGCCGACGAGCGACACCAGCTCGCCCTCGGCGACGTCGAGGTCAACGCCGTGCAGCGCGGTCACCGACCCATAACGGACGGTCAGACCCCGAACGGAGAGCAGGGCGACGGGGTCAGCCATGTGCCAACGCCTTCCCGGCCGCAGCGCTGCCCAGGTAGGCCTCGATCACGGCCGGATCGGCCCGGACCTGCGCCGGGTCGCCCGTGGCGATGGTGCGGCCGTGGTCGATGACGTGCAGCCTGTCGCACAACCGCATGATCAGCCGCATGTCGTGCTCGATCACCACCAGCCCGCACCCGTACTGGTCCGGGACCGCCCGCAGCCGGGCGAGGAGCTCGTCGCTCTCCTCCTCGTCGAGTCCGGCAGCCGGCTCGTCGAGCACGACGTAGCGCGGATCGCCGACCAGCGCCCGGGCGATCCCGAGCCGGCGCTCCAGCCCGTAGGGCAGCGCCGTGGCCTCGGATCCGGCGATCGCCATCAGGTCGAACCGCTCCAGCAGCCCGGCCGTCGAGCGGCGCGCGGCCGCGCGGCTCAGGCCCACCCCGAGCGCGGCGGCCTCGAGGTTCTCCGCCACCGTCATCCCGGCGAACAGCCGGACGTTCTGGAAGGTCCGGCGGACGCCGATCCTGCTCAGCCGCTGCGGCGACCACCCCGTCACGTCCCGGCCGTCGACGACGACGGCGCCGGCGTGCCGCTGGAAGCCGGTGAGGACGTTCGTCAGGGTCGTCTTGCCTGCACCGTTCGGGCCGATCAGGCCCAGGATCTCCCCGGGGCGCACGGCCAGGTCGATGTCCTCGCAGGCGGTCAGCCCGGCGAACCGGACCGTCACCCCGGATGTCCGGAGCTCCCGCTCGGGCTGCTGCTCCCGCTTGCCCGTTCCCACCGGGGCGGCCATCAGCAGGGAGCCTGACCCATGAGGGACTGCACGGTGCGCTCGCCGATCACCTTCGGTACGCCGTCGGTGTACGTCTTGAGCAGCATCGGACGGCTCGACGGGATGTGGCAGTCAGTGGTGAAGGTCGTCGGCCCCAGCAGCAGGTCCTCGTTCGTGAACTTGTCCAGCTCGGCCTTGACGGCCTCGGTGTCGGTGCTGCCGGCCCGCTCCACCGCGCGCGCGATCGCCTGGACGAACGAGTACCCCTCGAGCGGGTAGTTCGCGCTGGCGGCCGGCTCGCCGGTCCGCTGCTGCAGGCGGGTGAAGAACTCGTTGCGCGCGGGGACCGGGTCGTCACCGGACAGACCGCCTGCGGCGGGGATGGTGAAGTCCGAGAGCCCCGGGACAGCGTCGGTCCAGTAGGTGCCGTCGTACGCGGCCGAGCCGAGCAGCGGCTGGGACAGGCCCGCGGCGCGGAGCTGACGCAGCAGGGTGGCGCCACCGGGCGGGTAGCTGGCCACGAGAATGACGTCGGGGTTCGCCCGCTGCGCGGCCGCGATCTGGGCGGCGGCGGACTCGTCGCCGTTCTGGTAGGTCTCCTCGCCCACCAGCGTCCCGCCGAGGTCCAGCCAGCGCTGCTCGAAGAAGTCCCCGACGACCTGGGAGTACTCCAGTCCCTGGTCGGTGATCACGAACGGCCGGGTGTAGCCCTTCTCCTTCGCGTACTCGGCGAGCAGCGCCCCCTCCGTTCGGGAGCCGGGGTAGAAGTTGTAGGTCAGCGGGCCCACCCCGTCCACGCCGTAGAGCGGGCCGCCCGCACAGCCCAGCGCGATCCTCCCCGCGTCGTTGGCGACCCGGGCGGCAGGTCCGCCGATGTCGAAGTCACAGGAGGTCACTACGAACTCCGCGCCCTGGTCGAGCACGTCCTGGGCCGCGGTCTGGATCTTCGATACGTCGGACTCGTTGTTGGTGGTGATCATCTCGAGCTGCCGGCCGAGGACGCCGCCCTGGGCGTTGATGTCCGCCACGGCCAGCTCCATCCCCTGCTGCACTGGGATGTCGAAGACGGACATGAAACCGGTGGTCCCGGCCGTGTGGCCGATGACGATGGGCCCGGACGAGCCGGAGTCGGCCGCACCGGAGCCTCCTCCGGAGGAACAGCCCGCGGCGAGAGCGGCGAGGACGGTGAGGGGAGCGATCACGCGCCGGGCGCGGATGTGTCGCATCGGATGGGGCTCCGTTTCGGGGAAGTGCACTCCGTCGTGCGGGGTTTTGAGAGGTCCTTCCTGGCCGTGCTGGTCCTGCGGCGTGGTCCGCCCGGGTGGGCGCGCCACGCGGTTCACATCCGGCTGAGCGGCCCGGCGGCCTTCACCCGGATCCGGACCACAGGTTCGGTGAGGTAGGCCATCGGGACCTCCTCGACCTCGACGATCTCGAGTGCGTTCGGGTCGGCGCCGGCACTGATCGCCTCGTCCTGCGCGGCTGCGCAGGCGAGGTCCAGCACCTCCTGGCGGTCGCGGCCCGCGAGCTTGAACACCTTGTCGACCTGGCCGGAGACCGACGCGATGGCCGCTCCGATGGCGTTGGCGACGTCGTAGTTCTCCGGTCGCAGGATCGTCGCGACGCCCGGCAGCTCCGGCGGGAGGATCACGCTCCCGCCGCCGACCGCGACCAGCGGGACGGGTCCGCGCGCGGTCTTGATCTGATCGGTGGCCACGAACACGAGCTCGTCGGCCAGGCGCAGGGCCGCCGCCAGCACGTCCTCACGTCCGGCGACGGCGGTGGCGTCCCCCATGGTCGCGCGGCCGGCGGCGACGGCCGCATCGGACAGGGTCGGGGTGGCGCCACCGAAGACCAGCGCCTCGTCGCGGAGGCGATAACCGACGCTCTCCGGGCCGACCCGGACGTCGTCGGCGGTCCCGGTGATCCGTGTGCCGCCCCCGACGGCGATGGCCACCAGGTCGGGCATCCGGAAGTTGGTGCGTACGCCGCCGATGTCGGTCGGGGTGCTCGACTCCCGCGGGAACCCGTTGAGCAGCATGCCGACGTCGCTGGAGGTGCCGCCGACGTCGACCACCACGGCGTCGCTGACATCGGCGAGGTGGCAGGCCCCGCGCATGCTGTTCGCCGGGCCGCTGCCGATCGTCAGCACCGGGAAGCGCCGCACGTAGTCCAGGCCCATCAGCGTTCCGTCGTTCTGCGTGAGGAAGGCGACGGCGTCGATCCCGTTCTGCGCCAGGGCCGCCGTGAGCCCGTCCACCACCTTGTGCGCGACGCCGACGAGCGCGGCGTTGAGGATGCAGGCGTTCTCCCGCTCAAGCAGGCCGAGCGCGCCGATCCCCTGCGACAGGCTGACCGGGATGACCCCACCGAGTACCTCGCGGACGACCTGCTCCGCCTCGAGCTCGTGGTCGCCGGAGACCGGGGAGAACACCGCCGAGATCGCCACCGACTCCGCGCGGTCACCGACCTTCTCGAGGAAGCGGGCCACCTCGTCGCGGCCGAACGGCACCAGCGGCTCGCCGGTGACCTCGCTGCCGCCCTGGACGACCGCCTCCCCCGCGGACACCACCTTCCGCAGGTCCTCGGGCCAGTCCGAGAAGGGCGGGATCGAGACGGTGGCGGGCGCCCCGATCCGGATCACGGCGACCTTGAGCAGGTCCCGGCGTTCCAGGATCGCGTTGGTGGCGTGCGTGGTGCCGAGCATGACGTGCGTGATCCGCTCGACGGGCTGATCGATCTGGCCGAGCACAGCTTCCAGGGCGCTGGTGATGCCGCTGGTGAGGTCGGGCGTCGTCGGGGTCTTGTGCTTGGCGAGCAGACGGTTCTCGGCGTCGAGGACGACGGCGTCGGTGTTGGTACCTCCGACGTCGATGCCGATCCTGAGATCAACCGACCCGGGCATGGCGGTCCTCCACAGGGACGTAGTCGAGGTCGTAGCCGAAGGCGCGGGGGCCGACCACGGACAGGCCGCGCTCGCTGCGCCACTGCTCGGGCGCGCGGAACACCCCGACGACCACGCGCTGGCCGTAGCGGATGTGTTCGGTGACGATGCCGTGCGCGGAGTGCCGGTCGAGCAGCGTGATGATGTCCGGGACGGTGGCCAGCGCTTCGCCGTCCTCCATCGCGACGAGGTTCTCGTTCTGGAACTCGATGCGCACCAGGCGCCCCGCGTCGTGCTCGACGCCCTCGATCACCGCCGATCCGCGGACGAAGCCGCCGGCTGTGCGCCGGTCGACGTCGACGACCTTCCCCTTCAGCAACGGGTAGAGGTCAACCTCGGCGTCGAGCGCTCGGAAGGGGTCGTCGGCCGCCGTCCGGATGGTGCGGCCGATCGTCACCGCGCGCGACACCGTGCCGCGGATGAGCGGGATGGCCGCGGTACGGGCGTCCATCGGGTAGAGGCCGGCGCAGGCGCATCCGCCAAGGGTGGAGACGGCGTTGCGGGCCAGCCTCTCCAGCCACACGTTGTCGCGCGGCTCGAAGGTGATGACCTGGGAGCGTTCGTCGACGACGACGGCCGGCCAGGAAGGAATGTCATGGAGGTGCGGGGTGCACATCTGCAGCTCGGGAAAGGCGCGACCCATCAGGTCGCCGTCCACCAGCGGCAGGCCGGCGTGCGCGGCCCAGGCGACCGGCAGGACCCCGTTGATCCCACCCATCTCTAGCGGCATCAGCGCGGCGACCGGGCGGTTCATCCGGGCCTCGAACGCGGCCCTGATGACGTCGCCCTCGTTGCCGTTCGGGATCTTCTCGACCATGACCGTCGGGGCCCCGATCATCCCGGCCGGCACGACCAGGGCGTCCGGTGCGAGCGAGTCGAGGTCGATCAGCGGCACCTCGCCGGTCCGGCGCACGGCGTTGAGCGCCATCAGCAGGCCGATCCGCGGGTCGCCGCCACCACCGCCCGCCAGCACCGTGCAGCCGACGGACAGGTCCACCAGGTCCTGTTCGCCGAGCTTCGAAGGGTCGTTCGTCATGTCAGGAAAGCTAGGCGGCGGTGTACCGCCCTTCTATGGGCGGATCGCTGAAGTTCCCCCCGTGGTTGTGCAGCCCGACGAAGTGTGACGGCCCGGCGTCCAGCACGTTTCTTGTGCACTTGCGCCCTCCGGGGCGGCGCATACTGCCCGAGTGAGCACGCTCGAGTCGATAATCGACCTGCTGACCCACCGGCACCCGGGAGCAGTCGAGGTCTTGGTGGGCGGAACCGACAGGTCGGTCGAGGACATTCGTCTCGTCGAGCAGGTCGACCAGGTCGACGACGCCCCGACGAACGCCCTGGTCGTCCTCGAGCGAGGCCTGGCCGCGCTGACCGCCGACTACCGGTTCGACATCGTCGTGCGGCGCGCCGCCGCCCGCGAGGTGGCCGCCCTGGTGGTCGTGCTCCCCGCCGACGTGCGGGTGTCGCTCACCGCGCTCGCACTGGCCCGGCGCGCCGCGATCTGCGTCATCCGGCTCGCCCCGGAGGTCGACCTCACGGCCGCGGTGGGGACGATCGTCCGTCAGGCCACCGACCAGCTCAGCGTGACCGTCGACCGCGCCCGCGCCGTCTCCGAGGCGATCGACGGCCGGGCGTTCGGCGACGTCGACACGCTGCTCGACCACGTCGGCCTGCTGCTCGGGCGCACCATCGGCCTCGGGCCGCGCCCCGAGGACGACGATGTCCTCGCCGTCCCGGCGGGAGCCGCCGACAGCTGGTTGCGGACGACGCGTCCGGACGACGCGGACGCCGGCGCACTGCTCGAGATGGTGCTGTGGCGCATCGCCGCCGAGACGACCCGGCTGTCCGCCGATCGGGCGCGGGCCGAGCAGGTCTCCCGCCGATCCGCCGGCGAGGTGCTCGTGCAGCTGGTCGCCGCGGACCGCCCCGCCCGCGCTGCCATCGCGCCCTCGGCACGACGCCTCGGCATCCCGATCGACGGCTGGCACGTCATGACCCGGATCGAGCCGGACAACCTGCTCGAGGTCGCCGGCGACGACGTCGTTGCCTACGAGATCCGCGACGATCTCGCTGCACTCGCGCTGCAGGCGGCCGCGAGCATGCCCGGGACCTGGCACGTCGGACCCGACCCTGCCGCGGTACTGCTGATGTGGACCGGCTCCGACGCACCGTGCCAGGAGACCCACGCCCGCCTCCGTCGCCAGCTCGACTTCGTGATCAGGGCGATGACTGGGAGAGTTCGCGGTCTACGGCTGTTCTGCGGGACGGGGTCGGCGCGGCCCGGCGTCGCAGGTCTGGCGAGCAGCGCAACGGAGGCGCGACTCGCGGTGTCCTCGGCTCGGTTCCGGCGACGCAGCAACACGCCGGTGTACTTCGACGCGGTGGGCATGCGAGCGACCCTGCTGGAGTGGTACGGCTCGCCCACGGTCCAGCAATCCATCGACCAGCTCTTCGCCCCGGTCGCCGACCTCGCTCCGGCGAAGCGCCAGGCGATGATCGACACGCTCTGCACGTACCTCGATTTTCAGGGTTCCGCCGCCCGGGCCGCGGAAGTGCTGCACCTGCACCGCAACGCCGTCCGCTACCGGGTACAGCGGGCCTTCGAACTTCTCGGCATCGAGGAGGACGACGCCGATCAGCGTCTGTTCCTGCACCTGGCGTGCCGAGCCCAACGGCTGGGCGAGGTCAGCGTCTAGCCCTGACCTCTCGCCGGCAACAGGGCCAACCAGGACACCACAGCCGGACCGGCGAACGTGCCGGCAGTTCCCGACGTGCTTCCGTCGCGAACGGCGCATCCGGACCTTCGAGATCCTCGGTCCAGCGACGACCGGCGTCGGCGGGGTTGCTGACGACCGAGCCGGACGCCGGCACCCGCGCCTTCGGGGTTCCCACCACGTTCGACACCACGTCGACACGCACGAACCGATCGGTGGTCGCGGCAGGGCTCGAACCTGCGACCGCTCGGGTGCGAAGCGAGCCGACGATGTACACCACCGCCCCGACTGTCGACGGCATGGCAGGTTGAGCTTCCCCCGGCAGTTCGTGGTGCTTGTTACCTTGGGGGTACGGCCCGGTCCTCGACGTCCAGCCCGCCGTCTGCCCATTCGGACCGGACGGGCGGCGTCGCCGTCCCCCGCCAACGGGGAGCCCGGCCGACCAAGCTAAAGGTTCAGGCCACCAAAGCTGCCATGGCGAGTGAGCCGCGTTGTTCAGCGAGCCCGATCACGCTGCCCTGCAGGGGAGTCTCGAGGGATGGCCATCTCAGGCATCACCACCTCGGCCGGCCATGCATCACTCGCTGCAACTTCAAGACAGCAACGACGGTGGCACCGAGCGACTGAGCAACCACCACAAGGTCCCCATGGCGATCACGCTAAAGATCTTGTTCGGCTGATGCGCCCAGGTTGGGGCGTTGAGCCGGAGGAGGGGATCGAACCCTCGGCCTACCGCTTACAAGGCGGTTGCTCTACCACTGAGCTACACCGGCCGGTCCCGCGATCCTAGTGCGTGCGGGCGGGGTCCGCGGTGACGGCCCGCGCCAGTCGCTCCAGCGCCGGGGCGGCGGCGCGCAGGACGGTGGTGTCGTCGGGGGCAGGTCGCGGAGGAGGTCGGCGAGCAGGCCGGCCCAGGCGTCGTCGAGCAGGCGGCGGTGGCGGACGGCGGCGGGGCTGGGGTGGAGCAGGGTGCGGCGCTGGTCGTCGGGGTCGGTGGTGCGGTCGACGAGGCCACGGGCGACGAGGCCCCGGACGGCGGTGCTGACGTTGCTGGTCTGCAGGCGCAGGGCGCGGGCGATCTCCGAGACCGACGAGCCCGGCCGGGAGCCGATCTGGGCGAGGACCTCGGACTCCGACGGCGGCAGCACGTCGAGCCCGACCTGCGCGACGCCGCGGCGGTGCAGGGACCGGGACAGGACGTGCACGGCGGCCGCGATGGAGCGGAGGTGGTCGTCGGTCACAGTCCGCAGACTACCGCCCCATTTATATCTAAAATCATAATCATGTCTCGTGCCGAACGCGCCCCGCTCGCGGTCTGGATCACCGTCCTCGCCCTGCTGACCTCGATCGCGCCGCTGGCCACGGACATGTACCTGCCCGCCCTCCCCCGCGTCGTCGACGACCTCGGCACGACGGCCTCGGGGGTGCAGCTGACCCTCACCGCGTTCCTCGTCGGCCTCGCGCTCGGCCAGCTCGTCATCGGCCCGCTCTCCGACGCGCGGGGGCGGCGGCCGCTGCTGCTGGTCGGCGCCGTGGTGTGCGCACTGGCGGGCGTCGCCGTGGCGCTGTCGCCCGGCATCGGGTTCATGGTCGCCGCGCGGTTCGTCCAGGGCTTCGCGGGAGCGGCCGGGATCGTGCTGGCGCGCGCGGTGATCGTCGACCGCACCACCGGGCGCCGCACCGCCCAGCTGTTCACGCTGATGATGGCCATCAACGGGATCGCGCCGGTGGTCGCGCCGCTCGTCGGCAGCGGGCTGGTCGACGTCATCGGCTGGCGCGGCATCTTCGTGGTGCTGGCCGGGCTCGCCGTGCTGATGGTGGTCGGCGTGCTGGCCGCGGTGCCGGAGACGCTGCCGGTCGAGCGGCGCCGCACGGGCGGCCTGCGCCGCACCGTCACCGACGTCGGCGCCGTCCTGCGCCGCGCCCCCTACGTGAGCTGGACGCTGGTGCTCGCACTGTCGTTCAGCACGATGTTCGCCTACATCTCCGGGTCGTCGTTCGTGCTGCAGGACCTCCTGGGCCTGTCGACGGCCGGGTACGCCGCCGCGTTCGCCGCCAACGCCGGCGGCCTCGTCCTGACCTCGGTGCTGAGCGCGCGCTGGGACGTCGAGCCGCGCCGCAAGGCGACGATCGGTGTCGCGATCCTCGTCACCGCTGCGACCGCGCTGCTCGTCGTCACGCTGCTCGGGTCGCCGACGTGGCCGGTGCTGGGGCTGCTGTTCGTCGCCGTGTCGAGCCTCGGCCTGGTGATGGGCAACGCGACGGCACTGGCGACGAACCACGTCCGCGACGTCGCCGGCACCGGCTCCGCGCTGCTCGGCGCACTGCAGTTCGGGCTGGGCGCCGCGGTGTCGCCGCTCGTCGGGTCGAGCGCGGTCGCGATGGCCGCGGTGATGGTCGGCGCCTCCGCCCTCGCGACGGTCGCACTGCTGGTCGCGCGCCGGGTCACCGTCGACGAACCCGAACCGGTGGTCGCGGCGGCCGCGTGATCGGCCGGACCTACCCTGGGCCCATGCCCCGCAGTACCCGTGCCGTCACGAGCGGCTGACGATGCCCGACCACAACCCGCACTTCGCCCGCCGCATGCGCAGCAAGCTCCGCCGCGAGGCGCACGAGCTGCTCCAGCCCGGTCCGCCGAGCATGCAGCTGCTCTGGCCGATCGGGCCCCAGGTGCCCGACGACGCCCGCGTGCAGGAGGTCCTCGACCTCTGCATGCGCATCGGCGAGGTGCTGATGTCGAGCGGCGAGAGCGTCGACGAGACGACGCACGTGATGCTGCGGATCGCCGCGGCGTGCGGGCTGTCGGCCGTCGACGTCGACATCACCTTCACCTCCATGACCATCTGCTGCCACCGCGGTATGGCGGCGGCGCCGGTGACGTCGATGCGGCTCGTGCAGTACCGCTCGCTCGACCTCACGCGACTGCTCGCCGTCGGCCGCGTGATCGACCGCGTCGAGGCGGGCGCGATCGACGTGCGCACCGCGGCGACGGAGCTGTCCGAGGCCGTCTCCGCGCGGCACCCGTACCCGCGCTGGGTCGCGACCGTCGGCTGGGCCGGGCTCGCCGCCTCGATCGCGATCCTGCTGGGCGGCGCGCTGATCACCGGGCTCACCGCGTTCGCCGTCACCGCGGTGATCGACCGGATCGGCCGCGTGCTCAACCGGCGCGGGCTGCCGCAGTTCTTCCAGCAGGTCGTCGGCGGGGCGCTGGCCACCGGCGCGACGGTGACGCTGTTCGGCCTCGGCGCCTTCCCACCGGGCACACGCCCCTCGCTCGTCATCGCCGCGACGATCACCGTGCTGCTGTCGGGGCTGTCGGTGGTCGGCACGGTGCAGGACGCCATCACCGGCTACTACGTGACGGCGGCCGGTCGCGCGGTCGAGATCGCGCTGCTGTCGGCGGGCCTGCTGGTCGGGGTCGTGCTCGGCCTGCGCGTCGGGCTGGAGTTCGCGCCGCCGCTGGAGGTGGCGGGCGAGCTGCCCTCGGGCGCCGGGCGGTTCGGCCTGTCGCTCGCCGCCGCCGCCGCGGCCGCGGCCTCCTTCGCGCTCGCCGGCTACGCGCCGGGCCGCTCCCTGCTCGCCGCCGCCATCGCCGGGACGTCGGGCTGGAGCACCTACGGGCTGATGGTGCAGGTCCTCGGCATCGGGCCGGTGCCCGCCACCGGCATCGCCGCGGTCGTCGTCGGGCTCGCCGCGGGGCTGTTCCGCCGCGGCGGCGGGGTGCCGCCGCTCGTGATCACGCTCGCCGGCATCACCCCGCTGCTGCCCGGGTTCAGCGCCTACCGCGGCTTCTACCAGCTCGCCGTCGAGGGCGTCGCCGACGGCCTGGTCACCATCACCCTCGCGCTCGGCATCGGCCTCGCGCTCGCCGCGGGCGTGGCCTTCGGCGACTTCCTGACCGGCCCGCGGCGGCCGAGCGGACCGGCCGTCTCGGACCCCGCACCGGAGGGCTCCCCCGCGTAGGCTCACGCCCGTCGAAACCCCGTACGGCGAGGAGAGTCAGTGGCCCAGCAGAGCGCCGAGTTCGTGGTGGTGGCCAACCGGCTCCCCGTCGACCTGGAGAAGCTCCCGGACGGGACGCAGCGCTGGAAGCGCAGTCCGGGGGGGCTGGTCACGGCGCTGGAGCCGATGCTGCGCAGCCGCGAGGGCGCGTGGGTCGGCTGGCCCGGGCTCGCCGACGCCGACGCCGAGCCGTTCGTCGAGGACGGGCTGACGCTGCACCCGGTCCGGCTGTCGGGCCAGGAGGTCGAGGACTACTACGAGGGCTTCTCCAACGGCACCCTCTGGCCGCTCTACCACGACGTCGTCGCCCCGCCGGCGTTCCACCGGCACTGGTGGCAGGCCTACGTCACCGTCAACAAGCGCTTCGCCCAGGCGGTCGCGGAGGTCGCCGGGCAGGGGGCCACGGTCTGGATCCAGGACTACCAGCTCCAGCTGCTCCCGGCCGAGCTCCGCGCGCTGCGCCCCGACCTGCGGATCGGCTTCTTCCTGCACATCCCGTTCCCGCCAACCGAGCTCTTCCAGCAGCTCCCGTGGCGCAAGGAGATCGTCGAGGGGCTGCTCGGCGCCGACCTCGTCGGCTTCCACACCCCCGGCGGCGTCCGCAACTTCCGCTGGCTCGCCACCCGCTTCACCGACGCCACGCCCGGCGCGCGAAACGAGGTCAACTACGGGGGACGGACGGTCAAGCTCGGCGCCTTCCCGATCTCGATCGACTCCGCGCACCTCGACGAGCTCTCGCGCACCCCCGAGGTGCAGCAGCGCGCCAAGGAGATCCGCAACGACCTGGGCAACCCCGAGCGGGTCATCCTCGGCGTCGACCGCCTCGACTACACCAAGGGCATCGACGTCCGGCTGCGCGCGTTCGAGGAGCTGCTGCTGGAGGACCGGGCCGGCGACACCGTCATGATCCAGCTCGCCACGCCCAGCCGCGAGCGCGTCGAGCACTACCAGACGATGCGCGCCGGCATCGAGCAGTCGGTCGGCCGGATCAACGGCTCGTACGCCCGTGTCGGGCACCCGGTGCTGCACTACCTGCACCAGTCGCTGCCGCGCGACGAGCTCGCCGCGTTCTTCGTCGCCGCCGACGTCATGCTCGTCACGCCTCTGCGCGACGGCATGAACCTCGTCGCCAAGGAGTACGTCGCCTGCCGCGGCGATCTCGGCGGCGTGCTGGTGCTGTCGGAGTTCGCCGGGGCCGCGATCGAGCTCAAGGAGTCGGTGCTGGTCAACCCGCACGACACCGACGGCGTCAAGAACGCACTGCACAGGGCGCTGACGATGCCACCGGAGGAGAGTCGCAAGCGGATGCGCTCGCTGCGTCGCCAGGTGCTCTCCCATGACGTCGACCGCTGGGCCCGATCCTTCCTCGACGCGCTGGGACTCCCCTCATGACCGACCTCGACGCGGCGGTGCGCGAGCTCGCCACCGTCCCGCGGCTGCTCGTCGCGCTCGACTTCGACGGCGTCCTCGCCCCGATCGTCGACGTCCCCTCCGACGCGCGCCCGCTCGCGGAGGCCGCAGCGGCGATCGGCGCGCTGGTCACGCTGCCCGACACGGTCGTCGCGCTGGTCTCGGGCCGCGGGCTCGCGGACCTCGCCGCCACCTCCGGGTTCGGCGCCCCGGTACGGATGGTGGGCAGCCACGGCGGCGAGTTCGACGACGGCGGCGCCGTCCTCGACGACGCGCAGCGCGCGCTGCTCGACGCCCTCGTCGCCGACGTCACCGCGCTCGTCGAGCACGAGCCCGGTGTGAGGATCGAGCACAAGCCGGCCGGGATCGCGGTGCACGTGCGCGGCACCGCGCCCGAGGTCGGCGCCCGCGTGCTGGAGGCGGTGCGCACCGGCCCGGCCGCGCGTCCCGGCGTCGATGCCATCGCGGGCAAGGACGTGCTGGACCTCGCCGTCCTGCAGGTCACCAAGGGCATGGCGATCGATGTGCTGCGCGAGCGCACCGGCGCCGACGCCGTGCTGTTCGCGGGCGACGACGTCACCGACGAGACGGC
Organism: Pseudonocardia oceani; assembly: GCF_019263585.2. GTDB lineage: Bacteria > Actinomycetota > Actinomycetes > Mycobacteriales > Pseudonocardiaceae > Pseudonocardia > Pseudonocardia oceani. The sequence continues at coordinate 3,327,637 of NZ_JADQDF010000001.1, read as the reverse complement.
GTTCGTCCGGCTCGGCGACGGCGACGTCGGCGTCAAGGTCGGCCCCGGCGACACCGCGGCCGGCCACCGCGTCGACGGCCCGCCCGACGTGGCCCGGATCCTCCAGCTCCTGCTGGAGCTTCGCTCCTGATCGGGCCGCTCCCGATCAGGCCGCCGCGCTCAGCCGCGCACGGGCGTCGTCCCAGCTCACGGGCAGGGCGTCGGCGGGCACCGTCCAGAACGTGAACGCCGACTCCTCGGTGGCCTCGCGGTAGCGGGCCATCACGCCGCGGTGCGGCTGCGCGCCGACCATCGCGTCCAGCGACTCACGGTCGCGCCACGCGCTCAGAGTGAGGAACTCCCGGCGCAGCGGGCGCGCGTCCAGCGCGATGCCGAGCGCGCCGTCGGCCCCGCGGACCTGCGCGTGGACGCGCAGCGCGTCGAGGAAGAACGGCAGGACGTGCCGGAAACGCCGGACGCGGAACCGGGAGGCCATGACGAGGACCTCAGCCGCGGGCGGGGGTCCGCCCGCGGAGGGGGACCGGACGGCCGTCCAGGGCAGTGCGGGCATGGCGGGCTCCTCGCGTCTCGACGAACTTGTCACCGTCAAGATGCCCTGTCGCTCGCGTCTTGTCAACGTCAAGATTAGGGTGACGGCCGTGCCCTACCACCACGGCGACCTCCGGCGGACCCTCCTCGACACCGCGCTGGACGCCGTCGCGGAGCACGGTCCGGCCGCACTGAGCCTGCGCGACGTCGCCCGGCGGGCGGGCGTCTCGCACGCGGCGCCGGCGCACCATTTCGGCGACAAGACCGGCCTGCTCACCGCGCTCGCCGCCGAGGGCTGGTCGGGCCTGGCCGACGCGCTGGAGGCGGCCGGGGGGTTCGCCGAGCAGGGCGTCGCCTACGTCGTGTTCGCCACCGGGCACCCCGCACACTTCGCGGTGATGCGCACGCCGGGGCTCGTCCGCACCGACGACCGCGCGCTGGCCGCGGCGGCCGCGCGGGCCGGGGCGGCGCTGGAGGCCGGGGCCGGGGAGGTCGACGACGATCCCACCACGGCCGTCGCCGGCTGGGCGCTCGTGCACGGGCTCGCCAGCCTGCTGCTGGAGGGCTCGCTCACCCCGGAGGAGGGAACCGACGTCGCCGACCTGGCCCGCGCGGTGACCGGGCGGCTGCGCTGACCGCCCTATGTGACCCTGGACGGGGTCACCAGCCGGGGAACCAGCGCTCCGGCGTGCGGGGCTTCGCGCTCGTGGCCGCGACGATCAGCTCGGTGGGCAGCGTGACGGTGCGGGGGCGGTTGCGGTCGCCGCGCTCGAGCAGCAGCTCACCCGCCGCGCGCCCCTTCTCCAGCACGGGCTGGCGCACCGTCGTGAGGCCCGCGCGGTGGGCCTCGGGCACGCCGTCGAACCCGGTGACGGTGAGGTCGTCGGGGACCGACAGCCGGCGCTCGGCGGCGTGGCGCAGTGCACCGAGCGCGAGGATGTCGGACGTGCAGGCGATCGCGGTGATGTCGGGGTGCGCGGTCAGCAGCTCCGCGGCCGCCGACTGGCCCGCGTCGACGCTGTGCGCGAACCGCTCGTGCACGGGCACGCCCGCCCAGTCGATCCCGGCCTCGGCGAGGCCGTCGCGCAGGCCGCCGAGGCGGTTGCGCTGCACCGGGTAGGTGGCGCCGTTCTGCCGGGCCTCGTCGGCGGGGCCGTCGTAGCGGCCGGTGCCCAACCGCATGCACAGCACGCCGATGCGCCGGTGGCCGAGCTGGGTGAGGTGGCGCGCCATGCCGAGCATGGCCGCGCGGTCGTCGACGCCGACGCGGTCGACGCCGTCGACGTTGATCGGCTGGTCGCACACCACGGTGGGAACCGGGCGCTCCAGCACCGCCTTGAAGTGCGGGTCGTCCTCGCGCACGGAGTAGACGACGAACCCGTCGACACCGGCCTGGTGCACCGCGGTGACGTCGGCGAGCTCGGGGCTGACCGGCACCAGCAGCAGCCCGGACCCGGCCCGCTCGCAGGCCAGCGCCAGGCCCTCGAGGAAGCCGGTGGCCGCGGGGTCGCGGAACGCGTAGGACAGGGCCTCGGTCAGCAGCAGGCCGACCGCGCCCGCGCGACGGGTGCGCAGCGAGCGCGCGACCGGGTCGGGCCCCGGGTAGCCGAGCCGCCGCGCCGCCTCCAGGACCCGCGCCCGCAGCGGGGCGGAGAGCTGGTCGGGGCGGTTGTAGGCGTTGGAGACGGTGGTGCGGGACACGCCGAGCTCGGCGGCCAGGGACGCGAGCGTCGCCGGGCGCCGGGCCTCACGAGATCCGCGCATCAGACCAACCGTAACGGTTCAGAACCAGGGTCGGAAGCCCGGCGGTCCCGACGCCGGACCACACGCTAGAGTGAATCGACAACGGTTATCGCTACAAGATGGGAGATCGTCGATGCGTCTGCGCCCGCTGGTCGGGGCCACCACCGCCCTCGCCGCCCTCGCCCTGGCCGGCTGCGGCTCCGGTGGGGCCGGTTCCGGAGGGGCGAGCCCCGCCGCCGATGACGGCATCCTCACCGTCGTGGCCTCGACGAACGTCTACGGCAGCATCGCGCAAGCCGTCGGCGGCGACGCGGTCACGGTGGAGTCCCTCATCGACGACCCGGCCGCCGACCCGCACTCCTACGAGAGCACCCCGGCCGACGCCGCGACCGTCGCCGCGGGCGACATCGTCGTCTACAACGGCGGCGGCTACGACGAGTTCATGCCGCAGCTGCTGGAGAACGCCGGCGGCGAGCCCGTCGTCATCGACGTCGCCGAGCTGTCCGGCCTCGTCCCGGCCGACGCCGGCGAGCCCCACGACGAGGGCGAGGCGCACTCCGAGGAGGAGCACGGCGAGTTCAACGAGCACTTCTGGTACAGCCTGCCGACGGTGCAGGCGCTGGCCCAGCGGCTGGCCCAGGACCTCGGCGCGGCCGACGCGGCGAACGCCGCCACCTACACCGCCAACGCCGAGGCGTTCAGCGCGTCGATCGACGGGCTGATCGAGCGGACCGAGGCCGTCGGCGCGTCCGTGCCGGGCGGGCGCGTCGCCGTCACCGAGCCGGTGCCGGGCTACCTCGTGCAGACGGCCGGACTGATCGACACCACCCCGCCGGAGTTCGCGGAGGCCGTCGAGGAGGACACCGACCCGCCGGCCGCCGTCGTCGCGCAGACGCTCGCGCTGTTCGACGCCACCTCGCAGGACCCGCTGCGCGCGCTGATCCTCAACGCCCAGACCGAGACGCCGACCACCGACCAGGTGCGCGCGGCGGCCGACGCGGCGGGCGTGCCGGTCGTCGAGGTCACCGAGACCCTGCCCGAGGGCACCGACTACCTCGGCTGGATGACCGCTCAGGTCGAATCACTGGCCAGCGCGCTCAACCCCGTCTGATGGTCGCCACACTGGAGCCCGTGCGTGACGTCGCCCCGGCCGTGACCCTCCGAGGGGCGAGCATCCGCTTCGGCGAGCGCACGCTGTGGGACGGGCTCGACCTCGACGTCGTGCCCGGGGAGTTCCTCGCCGTCCTGGGGCCCAACGGCTCGGGCAAGACCACGCTGATGCGGGTGCTGCTCGGACTGCTGCCGCTGACGGCGGGCGAGGTCCGGATCTCCGGTGCGGCCCCGCGCCGCGGCAGCCCGTCGATCGGGTACGTGCCGCAGCAGAAGGCGCTCGACCCCGACCTGCCCCTGCGCGGGCGCGACCTCGTCGGCCTCGGGCTCGACGGCCACCGCCTCGGCATCGGGCTGCGCGGGCGCCGGGAGCGCCGGGCCCGGGTCGACACCGCGCTCGCCTCCGTCGGCGGCACCGCGTACGCCGACGCGCCGGTCGGACGGCTCTCGGGCGGCGAGCAGCAGCGCCTGCGCGTCGCCCAGGCGCTCGTCGGCGACCCCGACGTCCTGCTCTGCGACGAGCCACTGCTCTCGCTCGACCTCGCCCACCAGCGGACGGTCACCGATCTCATCGACGCCCGCCGCCGCGACCACCGCACCGCCGTCCTGTTCGTCACCCACGAGATCAACCCGGTGCTGCCGCTGGTCGACCGCGTGCTCTACCTCGTCGACGGCCGGTTCCGGATCGGCCCGCCGGAGCAGGTCATGACGTCCGCGGTGCTCTCGGAGCTCTACGGCACCGACGTCGACGTGCTGCGCGTGCGCGACCGGCTCGTCGTCGTCGGCGCCGACGGCCGCGACCACTGCCACGAGCCGGTGGCCGTCGCCGGGGAGTCGGCCTGATGGACCGGCTCGTGAGCTTCGAGGGCCTGGGCGAGCTGCTCGGGTTCCCGTTCGTGCAGAACGCGCTGCTCGCGTGCGCGGTGCTCGGGATCGTCGCGGGGGCGCTGGCGCCGCTGATCGTCTCGCGCGGCATGTCCTTCGCCGTCCACGGCACCGCCGAGCTGGCCTTCACCGGCGGCGCGGCGGCGCTGCTGATCGGCGTCGGCGTCGGCGTCGGGGCCGTCGTGGGTGCCGTCGTCGCCGGGCTGGTGTTCGGGATCCTCGGGCTGCGCCAGCGCGAGCGCGACTCGGTGATCGGGGTCGTCCTCGCGTTCGGCCTCGGCCTGGGCGTGCTGCTGCTCGCGCTCTACAGCGGGCGGGCGTCGAACAAGTTCGGGCTGCTCACCGGGTCGATCGTGTCGGTCGACTCCACCAACCTCGTGGTGCTCGCCGGCGTCGCCGTGCTCGTGATCGGCGTGCTCGCGGTGCTCTACCGGCCGCTGCTGTTCGCCAGCACCGATCCCGACGTCGCGCTGGCCCGGGGGGTGCCGGTGCGGGCGCTGTCGCTGGTGTTCGCGGTGCTGATCGGGCTGACGACGGCGCTGGCCGTGCCGATCGTCGGCGCGATCCTGGTGCTGTCGGTGATGATCGCGCCCGGCGCGGCGGCCGCGCGGGTGACGGCCAGCCCGCTGCTCGCGACCGTGCTCGCGGTGCTGTTCGCCGAGGTGGCGCTCGTCGGCGGGGCGGTGCTGTCGCTCGCGCCCGGGCTGCCCGTGTCGGGCTACGTCGCCACGCTGTCGTTCGTGATCTACGTGGGGTGCCGGGTGGTGGCGCGGCTGCGGGGCCGCGCCACCGTGGCGTAGCTGCTGCGGTAGGGGTCTAGCGGAGCCGGGCCCGGCGCTGCCGCGAGATCTCGGCGAGCACCACGCCGGCGGCGACGGAGGCGTTGAGCGACTCCACCGGCCCGGCCATCGGGATCGACACCGTGACGTCGCAGGTCTGCTTGACCAGGCGCCCGAGGCCCTTGCCCTCCGAGCCGATCACGATGACGACCGGGTCGGTGGCGAGCTCGAACTCGTCGAGGGTGACGTCGCCGTCGGCGGCGAGCCCGGCGATCATCAGCCCGGCCGAGGCGTACTCCTGCAGCGTCCGCGTGAGGTTGGTGGCGCGGGCGACGGGCACGCGGGCGGCGGTGCCGGCCGATGTCCGCCACGCGACGGCCGTCATGCCGGCGGCGCGGCGCTGCGGCACGACGACGCCGTGGCCGCCGAACGCGCCGACCGAGCGCACGACGGCGCCGAGGTTGCGCGGGTCGGTGACGCCGTCGAGCGCGACGATCAGCGCCGGGTCGCCGCTGTCGCCCGCGATCTCCAGCAGCTCGTCGGGGTGCGCGTAGGCGTAGGGCGGCACCTGGAGCGCGAGGCCCTGGTGCAGCGCGCCGCCCGACATCTTGTCGAGGTCGGTCTTCGCGACCTCGAGGATCGAGATGCCCATGTCGGCGGCCAGGCTGACGGCCTCTCGCACGCGGTCGTCGGTGGTGGTGCCGATCGCGACCTGCAGCGCCGTGGCCGGGACGCCCGCGCGCAGGCACTCGACGACGGGGTTGCGGCCGAGCACGGTCTCGGGCGTCTCGCCGTCGCCCGCGCGACGGCGGTTGGCGCCGCCGCCGGGACGGCCGCGGTTGGCGGCCGAGCGCTCGGCGAGCTTGGCCCGGCGCGCCGCGGGGTGGTTGGGGCGCTCCTCCTTGGGCGGGGTCGGGCCCTTGCCCTGCAGCTGCTTGCGGCGCTGCCCGCCGGAACCGACGACCATCCCCTTCTTCGTGCCGTCCTTGCGCATCGCTCCGCGACGCTGGGAATTGCCGGCCATCTAGGTCACTTCTCCGTCGGAACTGTGGGGTCAGGCATCTTTGAGCGTCCAGGTGGGCCCGTCGGGGCCGTCCTCCACGGACACCCCGGCGGCCGTGAGGCGGGCGCGCACCTCGTCGGCGGTGGCGAAGTCGCGCTCGGCGCGGGCCGCGGTGCGCTGCGCGAGCAGCGCCTCGACCAGCGAGGTGAGTGCAGCGGACGCGGCGTCGTCGGCGCCGGAGGCGGCGAGCCAGCGGGCGTCGAGGGGGTCGAGGCCGAGCACGCCGGTCATGGCGCGCACGGTCTCGGCGGCGGCGGTGGCGGCGCCGCGGTCGCCGGCGTCGAGCGCGGTGTTGCCCTCGCGCACGGCGCCGTGGACGGCGGCGAGCGCCCCGGGCGTGCCGAGGTCGTCGTCGAGCGCGGCGGCGAACGCGACCGACGGAGTGCCGACGCCGGGCAGCCCGGCGCGCTCGCGGACGCGGTGCACGAACGACTCGATGCGACGGTAGGCCGCGACGGCCTCGTGCAGCGCGGTGTCGGAGAACTCGATCGCCGACCGGTAGTGCGGGCCGACCAGGTAGTAGCGCAGCTCGACGCCGCGGACCTGGCGCAGCAGGACGTCGATGCCGAGCGTGTTGCCCAGCGACTTCGACATCTTCTCCCCGCCCATCGTCACCCAGGCGTTGTGCAGCCAGTAGCGGGCGAACGGGTCGCCGGCCGCGTGGCTCTGCGCGAGCTCGTTCTCGTGGTGGGGGAACACCAGGTCGAGCCCGCCGCCGTGGATGTCGAACTCCGGCCCGAGGTAGGTCGTGGCCATCGCCGAGCACTCGAGGTGCCAGCCGGGGCGGCCCGGGCCCCACGGCGTCGGCCAGCTCGGCTCGCCCGGCTTCGCGGCCTTCCACAGGGCGAAGTCGACGGCGTCGCGCTTGCAGCCGGTCTCGGCCTCGCCCTGCTCCACCTCGTCGACGCGCTGCCCCGACAGCGCGCCGTACTCGGGGAACGAGCGCACCGAGAAGTAGACGTCGCCGCCCGCGGCGTAGGCGTGCCCGCCGTCGATCAGGCGCTGCATGAGCTCGACCATCTGCGGCACGTGGCCGGTGGCGCGGGGCTCGATCGACGCGGGCAGGCAGCCCAGCGCGTCGTAGGCGGCCTGGAAGGCGCGCTCGTGCGTGGCCGCCCACTCCCACCAGGGGCGGCCGTGGTCGGCGGCCTTGGTGAGGATCTTGTCGTCGATGTCGGTGACGTTGCGGACGAGCGTGACGTCGAGCCCGGAGTGGGCGAGCCAGCGCCGCAGGACGTCGTAGTTCAGGCCGCTGCGGACGTGACCGATGTGCGGCAGGCCCTGCACCGTGGCCCCGCAGACGTAGATCGACGCAGCCCCGGGACGCACGGGGACGAAGTCCCGCTGCTCTCGTGTGGCGGTGTCGAACAGGCGCAGGGTCACACCGTCCAGAGTACGGACCGCCTCCCGCGCCGCTCCTAGCAGGGGACATCCGCTTTGTCCACGACGCGGCGCCGCGCGGTGCGTCACCCTGGCGCCCATGACCGATCTCTACCCGCGCCTCGTCGTGGCCGGTGCCGACGAGGCCCTGGCCTTCTACTCCGCCGCCTTCGCAGGGGAGGTGAGCGAGCGGTTCACCGGGCCCGACGGCAACGTCGTGCACGCGATGGTGGTCGTGGACGGCGTGAAGTTCGCCGTCAAGGACGCCGACGAGTACGACCCCGCCCCGACCGCGGGCGCCGTGCCGGTGATCGTCGCGCTGTACGTCGACGACCCCGACGCGGTGGCCGACCGGATGGTCGCGCAGGGGGCGACCGTCGTGTTCCCCGTGGCCGACCAGGAGTACGGGGAGCGCGGCGGCCGGCTCGCCGATCCGTTCGGCCACCTGTGGATGGTGGCGCGACCGATGGACTGACCCCGCCGAGTTTGCCGCCGCCGCCCGGCGTCTTGGCCGCCTGACGGCCAACACCCCGGGCACGGGCGGCAACTCGCGGGGGTTAGGGCGTGGGGAGGAGGAGGGCCGTCGCGACGGCCGCGATGCCCTCGCCCCGGCCCGTCAGGCCCAGGCCGTCGGTGGTCGTGCCGGACACCGCGACCGGGCCGCCGACGGCGTCGGAGAGGACCTCTTGGGCCTCCGTGCGCCGGGTGCCGATCTTCGGGGCGTTGCCGATCACCTGCACCGCCGCGTTCCCGACGGTCCACCCGGCGTCCTCCACGAGCCGGCGCACCTCGGTGAGCAGTGTGACCCCGCTCGCGCCCGACCACTCCGGGCGGCCGGTGCCGAACACCGCGCCGAGGTCGCCGAGCGCGGCGGCCGACAGCAGGGCGTCGCACAGTGCGTGGGCGGCGACATCGCCGTCGGAGTGCCCCGCGCAGCCGTCGACGCCGGGCCAGAGCAGCCCCGCGACCCAGCAGGGGCGCCCGGCCTCGACCGGGTGCACGTCGGTGCCGATGCCGACCCTCACGACGGACCCGCCAGGGCGCGCTCGGCGAGACCGCGGTCCCAGTCGTCGTGGACGGCGAACGCGAGCGGGTGTCCGGGCACGGTGTGCACGCTGCCACCCGCCCCGGTCCACGCCAGCACCGGATCCGGGAGCGCGGCGGCGATCACGGACGCGGCCAGTGCGCCGTCGAAGCCCTGGGGCGTCTGCACCACGCGCAGCGCGGCGCGGTCGGGGCCACCGTGCAGCAGACCGCCCGCGGCGACCTCCTTGACGGTGTCGGCCAGCGGCAGCACGGGCACCACGGCCCGGTGCCCGGCCAGCACCGCGTCGACGACGGAGCGTGCCGTCGCCACCGGGACGAGGGGCCGCGCGGCGTCGTGGACGAGCAGGCAGGAACCGGAGGTGACCGGACCGTCACCAAACATGCCACCCGGTCGTTGACCGCCGTGTGCCCAGAGAGCAGCGACGGAGCCGTGCACGGCGACGGGCAGCCCTGCGCACGCGGCGTCCACAGCGGACACCAACGCGGCGTGCTCCACATCGGATCGCGGCGCACCGGAACCCGGCGGCGCCACCAGCACGTCGGCGCGCAGGATCCCCGGCACGGCCAGCACCACCCGCACGGAGCGCACCACGAGGGGGGCGCTCCGCAGGGGGGTGAGGACGTCCGGGAATCCGGCGACGATCACGACCGCGTGGACGTGCACGCGGTGCGGGATCAGGCGCTGGCGGTGGCGAGGACCTCGTCGAGGAGGACCTCGGCGCGCTCCTCGTCGGTGCCCTCGGCCAGGGCGAGCTCGCTGACGAGGATCTGCCGGGCCTTGGCCAGCATGCGCTTCTCGCCCGCGGACAGCCCACGGTCCTTCTCACGGCGCCACAGGTCGCGGACGACCTCGGCCACCTTGTTGACGTCGCCCGACGCCAGCTTCTCGAGGTTCGCCTTGTACCGGCGCGACCAGTTGGTGGGCTCCTCGGTGTGCGGTGCGCGAAGCACCTCGAACACCTTGTCGAGACCCTCTTGCCCCACCACGTCACGAACGCCGACGACCTCGGCGTTCTCGGCGGGAACACGCACCGTGAGATCCCCCTGGGCCACCTTCAGGACGAGGTACTTGCGCTCCTCGCCCTTGATGGTCCGGGTTTCGATGGCCTCGATGAGAGCGGCACCGTGGTGCGGGTAGACAACGGTCTCTCCGACCTTGAAAACCATGTGTCCATAGCCCCTTTCGCTGCACCCAGGTTAACACGGCCGACCAGCACCCCGCCGCGTGGGCCGCGCCGTCGTCGCAGGTCAGGGGCTTGACAAGCAGAGGCAAACGTGGTGGGCACAGCCGCGTCCAGCCCGTCGTGATCCCGTGACTAGGCTGGAAGCCCTGGTCGCCGGTGCGCCCGGAGCGCGACGAATCCACGCCGGCGCGGAAAGGACGATGCCACCGTGAGCCGCACCGCGCGCACCCACCGCACCGCCGCGCCAGCGAGGTCCGGCCTCCTCGCCGGCGTGCTGGTCGGGGCCCTGGCACTGACCGGCTGCGGGGCCGGCCAGATCGCCGGCACCGCCGAGCAGGTCGCGGCGGTCAACGGCAGCAACGCGGTGGTCGGCGCGATCGCCGTCCGCGACGCCGTCATCGTCTACGGCGAGCAGCCGGTCCAGAACGGCGTGGTGTACACCCGCGGCTCGGACGCCCCGCTGAACCTCTTCATCATCAACGAGGGCGAGGAGGCCGACACCCTGGTCTCCGCGAGCAGCCCCTGGGCGAGCTCGGTGACGATCGCCGGGGTCACCGAGATCCCCGCCGGCCGCTCGATCGCCGTCGAGGGCGAGATCGCCGCCGAGGAGTCGCCGGCCACCGGCACGCGCTCCCCGTCGGCCGCCCCCACGACCAGCCCCGCCCCCACCAGCGCGGCCGCCACCGGCGCGCCTTCCGGTGCGCCCGCGCCGCCGGAGTCGGGCGCCGAGGCCGAGGGCACCCAGATCGTGCTCACCGGCCTGCTCGACGACATCCGCGCCGGCGTCTCCTACGACGTCACGCTGGTCTTCGAGCGTGCGGGCGAGGTCACCGTCAACGTGCCCGTCGGCGCCACCGAGGAGCCCCGCGAGGACGAGCCCGGCGCGTGACGCCGTGACCGGCCGCACCCGGGCCCCGCGCAGCACCTACCGCTGCTCGGAGTGCGGCCACCAGGCCGCGCAGTGGGTCGGGCGCTGCCCGTCCTGCCAGGCCTGGGGCTCGCTGGAGGCCACGGCCGCGGCGGCCGCCCCGGCACGCCCGCGGGTGGTCGCGGCCGGCGCGCCCAGCTCCCCCGCGCGGCGCATCGGCGACGTCGGTCTCGACGTCGCCCGCGCCCGCTCCACCGGGGTGTCCGAACTGGACCGCGTGCTCGGCGGCGGCATCGTCCCGGGCGCGGTGGTGCTGCTCGCGGGCGAGCCCGGTGTCGGGAAGTCCACACTGCTCCTGGAGGTGGCCGCGAAGGCCACCGGGCGCGTGCTGTACGTCACGGGCGAGGAGTCGGCGGGGCAGGTGCGGCTGCGCGCCGAGCGCACCGGCGCCGTCCACGACGAGCTGTACCTGGCCGCGGAGTCCGACCTGGGCGCGATCGTCGCCCACATCGACGAGCTGCGACCCGACCTGCTCGTCGTCGACTCCATCCAGACGATGTCCACGGCCGACGTCGACGGCTCACCGGGCGGGGTGACGCAGACCCGCGCGGTCACCGTCGCCCTCACCGGTCTCGCCAAGGACCGCGGGCTGCCGGTCGTCCTCGTGGGACACGTCACGAAGGACGGCGGCATCGCCGGGCCGCGCGTGCTCGAGCACCTCGTCGACGTCGTCCTGTCCTTCGAGGGCGACAAGCACTCCACGCTGCGCATGGTCCGGGGCGTCAAGAACCGCTTCGGCCCCGCCGACGAGGTGGGCTGCTTCGAGCTGCGCGACTCCGGGATCGTCGGCCTGCCCGATCCCTCGGGCCTGTTCCTGGCCCGCTTCGGCGGGCCGCCGGTGCCCGGCACCGCCGTCACGGTCGTCATGGACGGGCGGCGGCCGCTGCCCGCCGAGCTCCAGGCGCTCGTCACCGGCAAGGACATCCCGAGCCCGCGCCGGGCCGTCAGCGGGCTCGACAACGCCCGCGTCGCGATGCTGCTCGCCGTGCTGGAGAAGCGCGCCGGGGTGCGGCTGCACGACGCGGAGGTCTACGCGGCGACCGTCGGCGGGATGCGGGTCACCGAGCCCGCCGCCGACCTCGCGATGGCGCTGGCGATCGCCTCGGCCCGCAGCGACGTCGCCCTGCCCGCCGACGTCGTCGTGCTGGGTGAGCTGGGGCTGGCCGGTGAGGTCCGCCGCGTCACCGGGCTCGACCGGCGCCTCGCCGAGGCCGCCCGGCTGGGCTTCACGCACGCGCTCGTGCCGCCGGACCCCGGGCCCGGGCCGCCCGGCATGAAGGTCACCGAGGTGCACGACCTGGCGTCGGTGGCGCGGATGTTCCGGTGACCCCGGGCCTGCAGCGACTCAGGGCGCTACGGCTCAGGGGCTGCGCAGGAACGGCGCCGGCCGGCTGATGACGTCGTCGACGCGGGTCAGCACCCGGTAGGCCCCCGCCGGCACCTCGGTGCGCGCCTGCGCGCAACCCGGCGTCGAGGTCCGGCCGGCCCAGCGCACCGCGAACGCGACCGGCTGGCCGGGCACCAGCGTGCGCAGGTCCACCGTGGTCGGGTTGACGCAGTCGTTGCTCGACCACAGCCGGTCGACGCCGTCGCCGCTCCAGACGACGATCTCCTGGCGGGCGCCGTCGAGGTCGCGCACGCACGGCTGCTCGCTGATGTTGACGACGACCAGCCGCAGCGTCGGGCGCTCCCCGACACGGTGCTCGGGCTCGTCGATCTCCGCGCTGACCGAGATCATCTCGTTGGTGCAGGGCACGGGACCGGACGGCGGTACGGGCACCGAGGGCGGCACCGGCACGGGAGCACGGGGGGTGTCGTCGGGGAGCACGACCTCCGACGTGGTCGCCGACGCCTCGGACGTCGTCCCCTCGGCTGCGGCCGCGTCCGGCGTGGCCCCACCCGGACCGGCCCCGCCCGTGGCATCCTCCGCGGAGGCGACGTCCCCGGTGGCCGACGGACCCGCCCCCGGCGACGACGGGGGCGCCGGGGACGGGTCGGCCTGCTGGGGAGCGGTCATGGCGGCGCGGCCGGGCTGGGCCGTGGCGGTGGTGGCAGGCGGGGTCAGGAGCGCGGCGACGGTCCAGACGACGGCGAGGAGCGCGACGACCGTCGACAGGATCGCCACGAACCGCCGCCTCCAGTAGACCGAGGCGGGAAGCGGACCGACCGGCTCCCACATGTGACGGAGCGTATCCGAATAGTTACCACGAGTTGCGGATGTCGGCGCGTCGGCGCGTCGAGGCGTGCGGCTGCGCCACCCGTGAGCGGGAACCTCGGCCAGGGCCGGGGTTGCCGCTCACGACCTCCGTGGCACGATCGGCCGGTGCTGCCCGGACTGGTGCTCGACTGGTTCCGCACGCACGCCCGCGACCTCCCGTGGCGCCGCCCCGACACCACCCCGTGGGGCGTCCTGGTCAGCGAGTTCATGCTCCAGCAGACGCCCGTGGCCCGCGTCGAGCCGATCTGGACCGACTGGATGGCGCGCTGGCCCACACCGTCGGCCTTCGCCGCCGCCTCCCGCGCCGACGTGCTGCGCGCCTGGGGCAAGCTCGGCTACCCGCGCCGCGCGCTGCGCCTGCACGCGGCCGCCGCCGTCATCGCCACCGAGCACGGCGACGCGGTCCCGGCCGACGTGGACGAGCTGGAGGCGCTGCCGGGCGTCGGCTCCTACACCGCCCGCGCCGTGCTCGCCTTCGGCCACGGCCGCCGCGCACCCGTCGTCGACACCAACGTGCGCCGGGTCGTCGCCCGGGCCGTGCACGGAGCCGGCGACGCCGGGCCCGCCCGCACCCGGGCCGACCTCGCCGACGTCGACGCCCTGCTGCCCGCCGACGACGCCACCGCCGCGGTGCTCTCGGCCGGGCTCATGGAGCTCGGCGCCGTCGTCTGCACCGCCCGCGCACCCCGCTGCGGCGACTGCCCGGTGATCGCGGCGTGCGCGTGGCAGGCGGCCGGGCGTCCCGCCTACGACGGGCCGCGCAAGGCGGCGCAGGGCTTCGCCGGCACCGACCGCCAGGTCCGCGGGCGGCTGCTCGACGTGCTCCGCGCAGCCACCGACCCGGTCGACCGGGCGACGCTCGACGCCGCCTGGTCCGACGCCGCACAGCGGGACCGCTGCCTGCACTCCCTGCTCGTCGACGGCCTCGCCGAGCAGCACGACGACGGCCGGTTCGCCCTCCCGGTGTGAGATAGGTTCCGCCGGGTGCAGCGCGTGCGGTTCCGGCTCGACGACGCCGCGGCGGCCGCGCTGCGGGCCCTGCGCGCCGCCGTCGGGGGGCCGGGCGACGAGCCGGCGATCACCGCCGCCGCGGCCTCGGTGGTGCCACCGCCCGCCCGCGCCGCGCTGGAGGCCGAGCTGCGGCTGCTGGTGCTCCCCTCGATCTGGCTCGCCACGCTGGGCACGGTCGCGGGGCGGCCCGACGAGCTCGTGCTCGCCGCCGTCGTCGACGCCGAGCTGCTCGCCGTGCACGCCGCCGTCCACGACGCGCTGGCCGGGCGCGTCAGGGGGCCGGTCGCCGCCTACCTCCCCGGGGCCTGGCTCCCGCACTGCGTGCTCGCCGCGCAGGCGCCCGCGACGGCGTTCGCCGCGCTGCACCCGGTGGAGCCGGTGCGGGCGCGGGTGGTCGGCGTCGAGATCACCTGATCCGGGCCAGGAACGACTCGACCGCCGTCCGGTAGGCCTGGGGCGCAGCGCGGTGCACCAGGTGGCCCGTGCCGGGCACGCGGACGTGCGTCACGTCGGACAGGCGCCGCGCCATCTCGGCCATCTGCCCGGGCGGGGCCACCGACTCCTCCGCCTCGAGCAGTAGCACCGGGCAGCGCACGGCGTCGAGCAGCGGCCAGAACGCGGTGCGCGCCCACTCGCCGGCGATCTCCGCGGCGTCGGCGGCCGAGGTGCGCAGGTGCAGGCCGTCGGCGCGGCGCTCGACGCACTCGGCCATGTAGTCGCCGAACTCCGGGCGCGGCCACCCGAACGCCTCGCGCACGGCGTCGAGGGAGGCGAAGGGCTGGGGCACGGCGGCGAACCAGGCGCGGGCGGCTCCGGCGTCGCGGCCGACGAAGTCGACCCCCATGTCCTCGACGACCAGCGCGCGCACGAGGTCGGGCCGCGCGGCGGCCAGCGCGAGGCCGTGCAGGCCCCCCATCGAGTGGCCGATCACCACGCCCGGCCCGTCGAGGACGGGGGCGAGGTCGGCGGCCATCGCCGCGACGGTCCACGGCCCGCGCGCCGGCGAGTCCCCGTGCCCGCGCGCGTCGACGGCCAGGACACGGCCGTGCGCGGTGAGCCAGCGCGCCACCGGCTCCCAGGTCGCGGCGCACCCCATCAGGCCGTGCAGCAGCAGGACCGGCTCCCCGCTCCCGCCGAACTCCGTGAGCCCGATCCCGTCGCCCGTGGTCCGCACGGGGGCCATGATGGCGGTAGCGACGAGGGGAGGCACGGTGCCGGGCGCGGGGACGAACACGGGGACCATCGACGAGGCGCAGCGCGAGGCGCGGCTCGTGGCGGCGGAGGAGCAGGCCGAGGAGCTGTTCGCCGAGGTGGAGCGGCGCGGGTTGATCGCGGCGGGCGAGCGCGAGTCGGCCGTCAGCGACCGCGTGCGCGATCTGGCCGCCGAGCTGTTCGGCGTCGAGAAGCACTGGCACAAGCGGGTGGTGCGCGCCGGCCCGAACACCCTCGAGCCCTACCGGCAGAACCCGCCGGACCGCGTGATCGGCGCCGACGACATCGTGTTCGTCGACCTCGGGCCGGTCTTCGCCGAGTGGGAGGCCGACGTCGGCCGCACGTTCGTGCTGGGCGACGACCCGGTGAAGCTGCGGCTGCAGGCCGACCTGCCGCGCGTCTGGACCGACGCCCGTGCCCACTTCGAGGCCACGCCCGACATCACCGGCGCGCAGCTCTACGCGCACGTCTGCGAGCTGGCGGAGGCGGCGGGCTGGGAGTTCGGCGGGCCGCACGCGGGGCACCTGGTCGGGGAGTTCCCGCACGAGCTCCTCGACGGCGAGCGCATCGAGTCCTACATCGCGCCGCAGAGCACGAAGCCGATGCGGCGTCCCGACGTCGGCGGCAAGCGCAGCCACTGGATCCTCGAGGTGCACCTCGTCGACCGGGAGCGGCGGATCGGCGGGTTCCGGGAGCAGCTGCTCACCCTGCGCTGACGGGGCGGCGCGCCCGCCGCACGCGCACCGCGTAGAGCAGCGCCGACCCGGCGAACAGCACGCCGGTGAAGCCGAGCCAGCGGCCGAGGTAGACGTCGGTGGTGAGGCCCGTCGCGCCGGTGTAGGCGTCCTCCCGCCCGCCCAGGACCAGCGGGAACCACACGAGCATCACGAGGCCGGAGAACGCGACGGGCACGCGCAGGTGGTTGATCCACGCGACGCCCGTCGCGGCGGGGAGCGGGCGGGCGCGGCGCAGCAGGCGGCCCTGTGCGGCGGAGTCGGCGAGGGCGTAGACGGGCAGGAACACGACGTCGTGCAGCACCGCGGCGCCGACGAACCAGGTCGCGATCGCGAGCCACGGCGCACCCTCGGCCAGCACCCGGCTCGCCGCGTACCCGGCCAGGCCGAGCGCGGCCAGGTGCAGCAGCAGGTGCAGCGGGCGCTCGCCGTAGAACCGCCGGAACGCGGTCACGGCGTCACCACCGTCAGGCGCCCGACCCACTTGGTCGCGTGCACGCCCGGCGCCGCCGGGATCATCGTGCGCGCGGGGAAGCCGTGGTCGAGCGAGAGGTCCTCGCCGCCGACCAGCAGCGCGAGCAAGGAGCGCTCCGCCTGCGACTGCCCGACGCTCAGGCTCACCCGCCCGAACGCCCCGCCCGCCTGGAACGACTCGACGAGCAGGCGGTCGCGGTCGGTGCCGCCGGCGAGCCGGACGAGGTCGGCCAGCCGCACACCGGTCCAGGACCGCGAGACCGACCAGCCCTCCACGCAGGCGATCGGCAGCTCGTAGGTGTGCTGCGGCAGCGCGAGCAGGTCGGCGCGGGTGAACCGGCGCGTCCCGGACGGGCCCGCGAGCTCGAGGCGCCAGGCGTCGGCCAGGTCCTGGGTGACGCCCGCCGTCGCCGCCGTCTTGTTCACCGGGAAGGCGTTGGCCCCCTCCCCCACGTCGCGGTCGTGCGGGGCGAACAGCGCGGTGCGGCGCAGCGGGCCGTCGAGCGTCTGTCCGATGTAGAGCCCGAACAGCGTGGCCGAGGCGGCGCCGACGAACAGCGCGGCGCCGCGGCGCGAGACCGTGGGCGGGGCGGGGTCGGCCGACACCAGACCGCCCGGCTCGTAGGGCTCGGGCCGGGTGTCGGCGGTGCGCGTGCGGGCGATCCCGGCGGGCCGGTCGCGCAGCGAGCGCACCATCGTCGGGAGCTTGAGCACCACGTGCGCGACGAACGCGCCGAGGAACACCCACGCCCCGTAGAAGTGGGCGGTGTAGAAGGAGAACGGGAAGACGTAGAAGACCTGGATGTTGAGGATCCCGGTCACGAACTGGAACACGATCCCGCCGACGAGCAGCAGCAGCGTCACCCGCTCCAGGGCGTGGCCGACCGAGCGCACCGGCGGCAGCTCGAACAGCCGCGGGATGACCGACCACAGCTTGGCCAGCACCACGGG
This sequence comes from Pseudonocardia oceani, assembly GCF_019263585.2. GTDB lineage: Bacteria > Actinomycetota > Actinomycetes > Mycobacteriales > Pseudonocardiaceae > Pseudonocardia > Pseudonocardia oceani. Next base: position 3,310,390 of record NZ_JADQDF010000001.1, on the reverse strand, counting down.
CACCAGCGCGATGCCCAGCGCGACGTGCGCGCCCTGCGTCAGCCGGTAGAGCCACGGCGGGTCGGTCGGCCAGTCGAACAGGTAGGCGCCCAGCAGCGCGCGGCCCGGGGTCGCGTCGTTGCCCGGCAGGTCCGGCTCGTAGGCGGCGTAGGACAGCAGGCCGGTCACGACCAGCACGGTCACCCCGACCAGCAGCACCAGCCCGAGCGCGGCCGTCAGCCAGGGGCCGCGCAGCGGGCTGCGCCAGTTCGGGAGGGTCGCGGTGCGCAGGCGTTCGAGGGTCACAGGAGCAGTGATAGCCCCCCGGAGCGCCCCGGAACGGCCCGGTCACCGTTCCGTAAGCGGGGACCACCCGGGCGGCTAACCTGGACGGCATGTCCGTCGTGAAGATCAACGCCATCGAGGTCCCCGAGGGCGCAGGCCCCGAGCTGGAGAAGCGCTTCGCCAACCGGCTGCACGCGGTCGACGGCCAGCCGGGCTTCGAGTCCTTCGAGCTGCTGCGCCCCGTCGCGGGCGAGACGCGCTACTTCGTGGTCACGCACTGGGCCGACGAGGAGTCGTTCCGGGCCTGGATGACGGGTTCGGCCATGGAGGCGCACTCGGGCGAGCGGGCCCGGCCGGTCGGCACGGGCTCGTCGGTGCTCGAGTTCGAGGTCGTGCAGCGCTCCGTCGCCTCGTCCTGAGCCCCGTCCTGGCCACCGACCTCGACCGCGCCGCCGACCTGCTCCGCGGGGCGGGGGCGCTGCTGGTGTGCGCCGGCGCGGGCATGGGGGTCGACTCCGGCCTGCCCGACTTCCGCGGGCCCGAGGGCTTCTGGAGCGCCTACCCGCCCTACCGCGCGCTGGGGCTGCGCTTCGCCGAGATCGCCGACCCGGTGCACTTCGTCGACGACCCGGAGCTGGCGTGGGGCTTCTACGGCCACCGCCTCGGGCTCTACCGCGCGACCGTCCCGCACGCGGGCTTCGCGGTGCTGCGCGCCTGGGCCGCGGAGCGCCCGACGCGCGTGTTCACCTCGAACGTCGACGGCCAGTTCCAGCGCGCCGGGATGAGCGGCGTCGCGGAGTGCCACGGGTCGATCCACCACCTGCAGTGCACGCTGGACTGCGGGCAGCCGGTGTGGCCGGCCGACGACGTCGAGGTGGTCGTCGACCGGGCCACGATGCGGGCGGTGCCGCCGCTGCCGCGCTGCCCCGCGTGCGGGGCGCTCGCGCGGCCCAACATCCTCATGTTCGGCGACGTCGAGTGGGACCCGGCGCGCTCCGGGACCCAGATGACGGCGCACCGCGCCTGGCTGCGCGAGCACCGGGCCGACCTGGCCGTCGTCGAGCTGGGGGCGGGCACGGGGATCCCGACGGTGCGCCGCGAGGCCGAGCTCGCGTCGGCGGCCACCGGGGCGCTGGTCCGGATCAACCCCCGCGAGCCCGAGGTGCGCCACGGCCGCGGGATCGGGCTCGCCGCCCCCGCGGCCGCCACCCTCACGGCGCTGGACGACCTCCTGCACGACCGCTGAGCAGCGCCGCCACCTCGGGGTGGCCGGTGTGGCCGGCCCACTCCCGCGGGGTGGCGTCGAACCGGCCGTCGCGGGCGTCGGGGTCGGCGCCCAGCTCCAGCAGCAGCCGGGCCAGCGCGGCGTCGCCCGCCGCGGCGGCGTGGTGCAGCGCGGTCTCCCAGCCGCCTTCGGCCGGGACGTCGGTGCGGGCCCGGGCCGAGACGTCCCAGCCCAGTTCGGCGGCCAGCCGCAGCGCGTCCGGCCCCGCCGCGACCGCCGCCCACGCCACCAGCCCCGGCCGCCGCGCCCTGGCCCGCGCCACGGCGTCCGCGCCGAGCCGCTGCGCCGCGTCGCGGTCGGCGGCGAGGACCGCGGCGAGCACCTGCTCCTCCTCCTCGAGCGGCACCTGCGCACCGAGCCCGGCCAGTACGTCGGCCACGGCGGTCCGGCCGCTGGTGAGCGCGACGGCGTAGGGCGGGCGCCGCGGCACGCCGTAGCGTCCCGGCAGCGGCGCGGTCAGGTCGACGCCGTGGCGGGCGAGCAGCGCCACCCGGTCGGCGAACCCGCTCGTCACCGCCCACGACAGCTGCTGGCGCAGGAGGTCGGCCGGGCTGTCGAGCGTCGTGCCGAGCCGGCGGCGCCACGGCCCGCCGTCACCGCGCCCGAGCCCCGCGGCCAGCAGGAGCTCGAGGTGGTCGTCGGCCGGGGAGAACTGGCGGTTGTAGAGCGTCTGGGAGTCGTTGGGGTCGGCGCCGGCGTCGAGCAGGACCCGGGCCAGCGCGTGCTGGCGCGGGTGCGGCGGCTGCCCGCCCTCGCCGCCCCCGAACGCGCCCGTGAGCAGCGTGAACGGCGACGGGAGGCCGTGCCAGAGGTAGCCGGTGTCGGGGTCGGCGCCGTGGTCGAGGAGCAGACGGGCGGTGGCGGTGACCGCGTCCGCGGCGGGTGCGGGCTCGGGCCGGGCGAAGGCCAGGTAGGCGACCGGGGGCCAGCGGTGCGGCCCGCCCTCGCGCGTCGCCAGGGCCGGGTCGGCGGCGAGCAGGCGGGCCACCTCGTCGGCGTCGGCGCGGGCGGCGGCCACCCACACGTCACCGCCGGCGATCTCCGGGTGGGCGGCGAGCACGGCGGGCGCCGACCGCTGCAGCGGCCCGTCCTCGTCGCCGAAGGCGAGGCTGACGCGGCGCAGGTACTCCGTCGCCGGGTCCTCGGAGACCGGGGCCCGGTCGGGTGCGCGCAGGTGCTCGCGAACGACGCCGACGTGGTGAGCCAGCGCGGACCAGCCGCCGAACCCGTACAGCCGGGCCAGCACGAGCCGGGCGGCGTGCAGCGGCCAGCCGGCGCGGTCGGCGGGGACGCCGCCGGGGTGGTGCCCGGCGACGAGCGCCAGCGCGCGCTCGTCGCCCTCGCGCACGCCGCGTTGCAGGTCGCGGGCCTGCTCGCGCAGCCGGCCGAGGTCGGGGTCGTCGGGCAGGGGGGCGGTCGGCATCGCGACCTCCTCCAGGGGCCCGTGGGGCTCTGCCCTGCCCGCGGACCCGGTGGCGCACGGGACGCGCCGCCGCCCACAGTAGCGACCCGCGCGGGCCGCAGGAAGGAGTCGCCGGGGAACCGCCGGCGCGCCCGCGCCGTTGCGCGGGCATGAGGACCTCGTTCGTCGACCGCTTCCCGGCGGTGCTCCTGCTGGCCTGGCGCCCGCACCTGGCGGGGCTGCTGCTGGCGGCGGCGACCGGCGTCGCGGGGGCGGGGCTGGTGAGCCCGTCGCGCCGCCCGGTGCGTGGTCGCGCGGCCGCGGGGCTGCTCGCACTGGCCGTCGCCGTGCCCGCGGCGCTGCACCGGCGGCCCGCGCCGCGCCGGGACGCGGCGGCGTCGGACCTCGTGGTACTGGTCCTCAACGTGTGGCACGGGCGTGCCGACCCCGCGGAGCTCGCCGCGCTCGTGCGGCGCGAGCGCCCCGACCTCGTCGTGCTGCCCGAGGCCGCGCAGCCCTACCGCGACCGCGTGCTGCCGCTGGTCGCGGAGCTGGGCTACCGCGGCACGTCGTCGCTCGGGCCCGGGCGGCGCGACGGGTGGGGCGTCACCGTCCTGGCCGGGCCGCGGGCGGCCGGCGTCGTCATGGAGCCGGGGCACGCGCTGCGGCTGCCGCACGTCCGCGTCACCGGCGGGCTGCTCGGCGACCGGGCGCTCTACGCCGTGCACGCCACCGCCCCGGCCCGCCTGGGCGTCGTGCACGACTGGCGCCGCGACCTGCGCACCGCCGCGGCGTGGACGGCGGAGGGCGCGATCGTCGCGGGCGACCTGAACGCGACGGTCGACCACCGGCTGCTGCGCGCGGTCGGGCCCAGCGCGGGCCCGAGCGGCGCGGGCACGTGGCCGGCCCGGCTGCCGCGCTGGGCGGGCATCCGGATCGACCACGTGCTGCTGCCGCCGGGCGCGGAGGCGTCGGCGGCGTCGGTGCACGACGTCGCGGGCAGCGACCACCGGGCGGTGCTCGCCCGGCTGCACCTGGGCCGGGTCGACGGCTAGGGCGACCTAGTCGGGGATCTCCGTCTGCTCCTGCACCACGATCCCGAAGAGGTCGGCGACCGCCGCGAGACTGCTGGCCTGCAGCGCCGCCGCGGGCACCGTCGTCCCGTCGACGCCGGGCAGCGCGCGCGTGGCCGTCGCCGCCGCCACGACCGACGGGCTGTGGCCGAGGCTGAACGCGCCGCGGGCCGTCGAGTTGATGCACATGTGCGTCATGAACCCGGCGAGCACGAGGTTGCTGCCGGGGGCGAGCCGGTCGTTCAGGTCGGTGGCCGTGAACGAGTTCGGGTAGTTCTTGACGATCACCGCCTCGCCCTCGCGGGGCGCGACGCGGTCGATGATCGCGCCGATCTCCGCGCGCACGTCATAGGGCGATCCCTCGCCGGAGTCGTGCTGGATGTGGATGACCTGGATCCCCGCGGACCGGGCGCGGTCGAGCAGCGCGGCGGCCTCGTCGACGGCGGGCTGCACGTTCTCCAGCTCCATCACGCCGCGGGTGTAGGTGTTCTGCAGGTCGACCATGACGAGCGTCGACTGGGCGAGGCTCGCCGGGACCGCTGGCAGCCCGGACAGGGTGCGCAGGGTCGTGGGGTCGGACATCGTCGTCGTTCCTCTCGTTCGCGGGGCACGACGGGGCCCGGACCGGACGGTCCGGGCCCCGGCGCCCATCGTCACACGCCGTTGAGCTCGCGGGACTCCTCGTCGGTGAACAGCCGCGACCGGATCAGGAACCGGACGCCCTCGGGCGCCTCGACCGAGAACCCGCTGCCCCGACCGGGCACCACGTCGACGGTGAGGTGCGTGTGCTTCCAGTACTCGTACTGCGACTGCGACATGTGGAACCCGATCGGTCGCTCCAGCCCCTCGACGACGAGGTCGCCGAGGTGGACGTCGGAGCCGCCGAGCCGGAAGTCGCCGTCCGGGTAGCACATCGGGGCGCTCCCGTCGCAGCACCCGCCGGACTGGTGGAACATCAGCGGCCCGTGGACCGCCGTCAGCCGGACCAGCAGCTCGGCCGCCGCCGGGGCCAGGGCCACCCGCTCCATCAGAAGAAGCCCTGGGCGTTCTGCGAGTAGCTGACCAGCAGGTTCTTCGTGTTCTGGTAGTGGTCCAGCATCATCTTGTGGTTCTCGCGCCCCACGCCGGACTGCTTGTAGCCGCCGAACGCCGCGTGCGCGGGGTAGGCGTGGTAGTTGTTCACCCAGACCCGGCCGGCCTGGATGTCGCGGCCCGCGCGGTAGGCGGTGCTGCCGTCGCGCGACCAGACCGCCGCGCCGAGGCCGTACAGCGTGTCGTTCGCCGTCCGGATGGCGTCGTCGTAGTCGGAGAAGCGGGCCACCGACACGACCGGTCCGAAGATCTCCTCCTGGAACACGCGCATCGAGTTGTCGCCCTCGAAGACGGTCGGCTGGACGTAGTAGCCGCCCGACAGGTCGCCGCCGAGGTCGGCGCGCTCGCCGCCGGTGAGGACCTTCGCGCCCTCCTGCCGGCCGATGTCGATGTAGGACAGGATCTTCTCGAGCTGGTCGTTCGACGCCTGGGCGCCGATCATCGTGTCCGTGTCGAGCGGGTTGCCCTGCTTGATCTGCTCGGTGCGCTTCACCGCGTCCTGGAGGAAGTCGGTGTAGATGCCCCCCTGGATCAGCGCGCGCGAGGGGCAGGTGCAGACCTCGCCCTGGTTGAGGGCGAACATCGCGAAGCCCTCGAGGCACTTGTCGTAGAAGCTGTCGTTCTGCGAGGCGATGTCGTCGAAGAAGACGTTGGGGCTCTTGCCGCCCAGCTCCAGCGTCACCGGGATCAGGTTCTCCGACGCGTACTGCATGATGAGCCGGCCGGTGGTGGTCTCCCCGGTGAAGGCGATCTTGCGGATGCGCTTGTTGGACGCCAGCGGCTTGCCCGCCTCCACGCCGAAGCCGTTGACGATGTTCAGCACGCCCGCGGGCAGCAGGTCCGCGATGAGCTCGTTGAGCACGTGGATGGACGCCGGGGTCTGCTCGGCGGGCTTGAGCACGACGCAGTTTCCGGCCGCCAGCGCCGGGGCCAGCTTCCAGATCGCCATGAGGATCGGGAAGTTCCACGGGATGATCTGCCCGACGACGCCGAGCGGCTCGTGGAAGTGGTAGGCGACGGTGTCCTGGTCGATCTGCGAGATGCCCCCCTCCTGCGCGCGGATCGCCCCGGCGAAGTAGCGCAGGTGGTCGATCGCGAGCGGGATGTCGGCGGCCAGGGTCTCGCGGCAGGCCTTGCCGTTCTCCCAGCTCTCCGCGATGGCGATGAGCTCGAGGTTCGCCTCGATGCGGTCGGCCATCCTGTTGAGGATGTTCGCGCGCTCGGTGACCGACGTCCTCCCCCACGCATCGGCTGCGCCCCAGGCGGCGTCGAGGGCGAGCTCGACGTCCTCGTGGGTGCTGCGGGCGACCTCGGTGAAGTTCTGCCCGGTGATCGGCGTCGGGTTCTCGAAGTACTGGCCCTTGACGGGCACGACGTACTCCCCGCCGATGAAGTTCTCGTAGCGGGACTGGAAGGTGACGACACTGCCGTCGGTGCCCGGGGCCGCGTACTGGGTCATGGGATGTCCTCCACGTCGTCGTGAGCCTGGTGATGGCGGACACTAGGAAGGCAGGGGTTGCAACGAGGTTGCACGCAGATGCGGGCACGTGGACCTGACCCAACCGCCAGTGCGATCCTGACCCAGGGTTGCCTTGGTTGCCCTCCGGGCGGACGATGAGCGCCGTGACGGTCGTCGACCACACCCAGCACGCCCGTGCGCTCGCCCGGGCGCGCGAGGCGGTGCTCGCCGGTGACGACGCCGCGGTACCGCCGCGCGAGCTCGTCTCGGAGTCCTGGCGGCGCTCGCTCGCCGCGCGGATCGACCCCGAGGCCGGGGTGCCGCGCCACGTCTACTCGCGCGACGAGGTCGGCGGCATCCGCGGCGGGCACCCGCTGGCCGCCGTGCTGCCGGTGCTGCGCGACACGCTCGTCGCCATCGCCGACGAGGCGATGCACATGATGATCGTGACCGACGCCCAGGGACACATCCTGTGGCGCGAGGGCCAGCGCGACGTGCTGCACCGCGCCGAGCACGTCGGGCTCGTCGAGGGCACGCGGTGGACCGAGGACAGCGTCGGCACCAACGCCATGGGCACCGCGCTCGCCGCCGACCGCGCGGTGCAGATCCACTCGGCCGAGCACCTGGTGCGGGCGTACCACAGCTGGACCTGCGCGGCCTGCCCCGTGCACGACCCCGACACCGGTGAGGTGATCGGTGCGGTCGACGTCACGGGGCCGGCGCGCACGTTCCACCCGACCACGCTCGCACTCGTCGTCGCGGCGGCGCGGCTGGCGGAGAGCCACCTGGCCGCGCAGCTCGCCGTGCGCAACGAGCGCCTGCTCGCCCGCAACCTCACCCACCTCGTCGGGCTGCGCGACGAGCCGGGCGCGCTGCTCACCCCGAGCGGCCGGGTGCTGGCGGCGCAGCCCCACGGCTGGCTGCCGTCGCGGGTGGCGCTGCCCGCCGTCGGCGACCGCGTGGCTCTCGGCGAGGCCGGGGAGGGCGTGCTGGAGCAGCTCGCCGAGGGCTGGCTGATGCGGCTGCACCGCGCCGGCTCGACGCCGCGGCCGGTGCTGTCGCTGCCCTTCCTCGGGGCGACGCGCGCCCTGGCCTGCCTCGACGGCGGGCACGTGCGGCTGACGCTGCGCCACGCCGAGGTGCTGACGCTGCTCGCCCTGCACCCCGACGGGCTCACCGCCGACGAGCTCGCCACCGCCCTGCACGGCGACGCGGGCAAGACCGTCACGGTGCGCGCGGAGGTGCACCGGCTGCGGGTCGCGCTCGGCGCGGGCATCCTGCGCACCCAGCCCTACCGGCTGCGGGCGCGCGTCGACGCCGACTTCGTCGACGTCCGGTCGCTGCTGGCCGCGGGCGACGTCCGCGGTGCCGCGCGGGCCTACCGCGGCCCCCTGCTCCCCCGCTCCGAGGCGCCCGGCGTGCGGGAGGAGCGTGAGCTGCTGGCCGTGGCCCTGCGGCGGGCGGTGCTCGACAGCCGGGACGTCGACGCGATGTGGGCGCTGTCCGAGACCGCCGACGGGGGCGACGACCCCGAGCTCTCGCAGCGCCTGCTCCGGGCCCTTCCCCCGCGCGACCCCCGCCGCCCCGTGCTGACGGCGCGCCTGACGATCACGGCGCCCTGACGTCGCAGCGAGACCCCGACACGGTCGCCGCAAGAGCCCGACTCGCGGGCTTCCTGATCCCCCACCCCGCGAGTCGGGGTCCCGTTGCGCGCGAGTCGGGGTCAGCCCGCCAGGTGGGCCAGCGCCCGGGCCCAGAACGGGACCACCACCAGGTGCCCCACCTCCGGCACCACCTCCAGCTCCGCCGACGGCAGCACCTTCGCCCACCACGTCCCGTGCTCCGGGCCCACCGCGGCGTCGGCCGCGCCGTAGCCCAGCAGCACCGGCGCCCGCACGTCGGCGGGGTCGAAGCCCCACGGCGCGAGCGTGTAGCCGCCCACCTCCGCTGCCATGCCGGCCGCCCCCGGGCGCAGCGCCTCCTCCACCATCGCCCGCAACCGGTCGGTGACGCCGGGACCCGCGAGAGTCGCCGCGTCCGCCTCCCCGTCGACGACGAGCGAGAGCCGCGCGTCGCCCGTCACGTGCTCGAGCATCGGGCCGAACGCCCCGTCCAGCGCCGCGCGGGCCTCGGCCTCGGGCAGCCCGCGCATCGGGTCGATCAGCGCCGCCTGCTCGCCGTACCAGGGCACCTCCTCGTCGGGCGCCGGCGTCGCGACCACGGCGACGCGGCCCGCCAGCTCCGGCCGGTGCGCCGCCAGCGCCAGCACCACGCGCCCGCCGGCCGACCAGCCCGCGAGCCCGGCCGTGGCGCCGTGCGGCAGGACCTCGTCGAGCACGGCGGCGGCGTCGGCGGCGGCCGCGTCGACGGTCAGCAGCCCGGGCACCGGGTCCGACCCGCCGTAGCCCGGGCGGTCGGGCGCGATCAGCCGGACGCCCGCGGCGGTGGTCGCGGCCGGGTCGGGGTCGAACGCGCCGGAGCCGGGCGCGGCGTGGGAGAGCAGGACGACGGGCGCTCCGGCCGGGGCGTCGGGGGTGAGCTCGTGGACCGCGACGCGGCGGCCGCCGGGACGCTGCAGGTTCCAGGTGGTCATGGGACCAGCGTGGACGGGGGTCGGTGACACCGTGGTGTCACCGTTTCTGGGGCATCCTCGACGACGTGAACCGCACCGAGCGCCTGTACGCGATAGCCGAGGAGCTGCGCGCCGCCGGGCCGGCCGGGCGGACGGGGTCGTGGCTCGCGCAGCGGCTGGAGGTCTCGACACGGACGATCAAGCGGGACGTCGACGCGCTGCTGCAGGCCGGGCTGCCGCTGTGGACCCAGAGCGGCCCGGGCGGCGGCTACGTCCTCGACGGCGCCACCCTGCCCCCGCTGAACCTCACCGGTGCCGAGGCCGCCGCGATCGCCGTCGCGCTGGCCGCGCTGCCGGCGCTCCCGTTCGCCGTCGACGGTCGCAGCGCGCTGAGCAAGGTCCTCGCCGCGATGCCGGAGGCGGAGCGGGAGCGGGCGGAGTCGATCGCGGGGCGGCTGTGGCTGCGCGTGCCCGAGGAGGCACCGCGCCCGGCCGTCGCCCGCGTCCTCGACGAGGCGGTGCGGCGCCGGCTCGTCACCGTCCTGCGCTTCGCCGACCGGAACGGGACCGTCACCGAGCGGGCCGTCGAGCCGGCGGCACTGGCGGCGACCGGCGGGCGCTGGCACCTGCTGGCGTGGTGCCGGCTGCGGCAGGGGCCGCGCTGGTTCCGCACCGACCGCATCCTCGCCGCCCACCTGACGTCCGAGCCGGCGCCCGAGCACGACCCGGCGACGGTCTTCGGCACCCCGCCCGACGACGCGCGCCCGGTGCGGCTGCGCTGAGCGGCTGCGCTGTCGGACCGGTTCAGCGCAGCAGCAGGTCGGCCAGCTCGACGGGCCTGCTGAGCGCGAGCAGGTGCCCGCCGGGCAGCTCCTCCACCGGGACGCCGAGCCGCTCGGCCACCACCCGCTGCTGGAACTCCAGGGGGAAGAACCGGTCGTCGCGGCCCTGCAGGAAGCGGGTGGGCACGTCGGGCCAGGCGTCGAGCGGCCACGGGAGCGCGAACGGCGTGCCCGACTGCTGCGGTCCGCCCCGGCGCACCGCCTCCGCCGTGACGTCGGCGGGGACGTCGTGGAAGAACGCGTCGAGCAGATCGGGGTCGTCCTCCAAGCGGCGCCCGTCGCTCTCGGCCCGGGCGGTCCGCGCCTGCTCGAAGCCGGTGTTCTCCCACCACTCGCCCGGCGTCTCCCCCGGCCGCGGCGTCATGGCGTTGAGCAGCACGAGCCCGGCGGCGCCGAGGCGCTCGCACGCCAGGACCGCCGTGAGCGCCCCCATCGACTGCCCGACCACGACCGGGGCCGGGTACCCGGCCGCCGCGGCCACCACGACGTCGACGTACTCGGCGAGCCCGGCCGTCTCGTCGGAGCCGGGGAGGTCGACGGCCACCGCGGTGTGCCCGCGCCGCTCCAGCTCGGGCACCAGCCGGTGCCAGTACCAGGCCTCGCCGCCCGCTCCGGGGACCAGCACGAAGACCGTCATCGGACCTCCTTCAGCGCGCCGGCGAGCCGGGGTGCTCGTCGAGCTGGTCGGGGATGCCGTCGTCGTCGCTGTCGAGCAGCAGCGGGTCGGGCACCCCGGCCCGCACCGCCTCCAGCTGCGCGGCCAGCGCGATGCCGGCCAGCAGCGCGATGCCCGTGATGTTGGCCCAGATCAGCAGGGCCATGATCGCCGTCAACGGGCCGTAGGTCTCACCGAACCCGGCCGCGGCCACGACGTAGAGCGCGAGCAGCCCCGACCCCATCAGCCACGCCAGCACCGTGACCCCGGCGCCGACGGCGAGCCACGTGAGTCCGGGCTGCTTGCGGCGCGGGGCCTGGCGGAACAGCAGGGTGACGGCGACGACGAGCGCGGCCAGCCCGATCGGCCAGCGCACGACGTCCCACACGGTCTCCGCGGCGTCGCCCCAGTGGTAGACCTCCTCCAGCGCCTCCCCGAACGGCTCACCCGCGACGATCAGCAGCAGCCCGAACGCCATCGCCACCCCCGCCGTGGCCGTGAGCAGCGCGGCGTGGCCGTACTTGCGCAGGGCGGGGCGGTCGCGCTTGGTGCCGTAGATCCGGTTGGCGCCGCGCTCGAGCTGGGCGAACGCCGACGTGGCCGCGACGAACGCGGTGATCAGGCCGAGCACCACGACGACCTCGCCGCGGTCGCTGCCCTCCTCGCCCCCGCCGCCCTCGACGACCTCGGTGAGCAGGGCGTCGCTGCTGCCCGGGGAGAGCGCGACGACCGTGCGCGCCACGACCTCGGCGATCGACTCCGCGCCCAGCGCCGTGGCCAGCCCCGCGCCGGCGATCACCAGCGGCACCGCGGCCAGCGCGAGCTGCAGCGCGAACGCGCGGGCGTGGCTGAAGCCGTCGCCGTAGCGGAAGCGCAGGAAGGCGCCCTGCACGAGGTGCGGCAGCCCGTAGCGCCGGACGGTGTGCCAGGCGTCGTCGGCCGAGAGCTCCTCGCCCGACATCAGCTCCGTCTCGGGGACGGCGCGCACGGAACTCACCGGGCGAATCTAGCGCGCCGCACCGGCCCCGGACGCCGAACGGCCCGCCGGGACCGGAGTCCTGGCGGGCCGCTCGGGTGTCCTGCGCCGAGGCGCGGGGCTGGGTCCAGACGTCACTCCTCGCCGGACTTGGCGAGGTCGACCGGCGGGGAGTCGGGGACCATGACGGGCTTGGGCTCACCGCGGAAGGTGAACACGGCCTTGTCGTCGGCGGCCTTCGAGTCCTCGGCCTCGGGGTCGATGCCCTCGACGTCGACGAGCACGATCTGCCCGGGCGAGATCTCGCCGAACAGGATCTTCTCCGACAGCTGGTCCTCGATCTCGCGCTGGATGGTGCGGCGCAGCGGCCGCGCACCCAGCACCGGGTCGAAGCCGCGGCGGGCCAGCAGGCCCTTGGCGGCCGGGGTGAGCTCGATGGCCATGTCCTTGTTGGCCAGCGCACCCTCGACACGGGTGATCATGAGGTCGACCATCGTGATGATCTGCTGCTCGGTGAGCTGGTGGAACACCACGATGTCGTCGATGCGGTTGAGGAACTCCGGGCGGAAGTGCTTCTTCAGCTCGTCGTTGACCTTCGACTTCATCCGCTCGTAGTTGGACTGCTCGTCGTTGGTCTGGGCGAAGCCCAGGCCGACCGCCTTCGAGATGTCCTGCGTGCCGAGGTTCGACGTGAAGATGATGACGGTGTTCTTGAAGTCGACCGTGCGGCCCTGGCCGTCGGTCAGGCGACCGTCCTCCAGCACCTGCAGGAGCGTGTTGTAGATCTCCTGGTGCGCCTTCTCGATCTCGTCGAACAGCACCACCGAGAACGGCTTGCGACGCACCTTCTCCGTCAGCTGGCCGCCCTCCTCGTAGCCCACGTACCCGGGAGGGGCACCGAAGAGCCGCGAGGCGGTGTAGCGGTCGTGGAACTCACCCATGTCGATCTGGATGAGGGCGTCGTCCTCGCCGAACAGGAAGTTGGCGAGCGCCTTCGACAGCTCGGTCTTACCGACGCCGGACGGGCCGGCGAAGATGAACGAGCCCGAGGGCCGCTTCGGGTCCTTCAGGCCGGCGCGCGTGCGGCGGATCGCCTTCGCGACCGACTTGACGGCCTCCTCCTGCCCGATGATCCGCTTGTGGAGCTCGTCCTCCATCTTGAGGAGACGGGTGGTCTCCTCCTCGGTGAGCTTGAAGACGGGGATGCCGGTCCAGTTCGCGAGGACCTCGGCGATCTGCTCCTCGTCGACCTCGGCGACGACGTCGAGGTCGCCCGACTTCCACTGCTTCTCCCGCTCGCCCTTCTGGGCCAGGAGCTGCTTCTCGGAGTCGCGCAGGTGCGCGGCCCGCTCGAAGTCCTGCGCGTCGATCGCCGACTCCTTGTCGCGACGGACTCCTGCGATCTTCTCGTCGAACTCGCGCAGGTCCGGCGGCGCGGTCATCCGGCGGATGCGCATCCGGGCGCCGGCCTCGTCGATCAGGTCGATCGCCTTGTCCGGCAGGAAGCGGTCGGAGATGTAGCGGTCGGCCAGCGTGGCCGCCGACACCAGCGCACCGTCGGTGATGGTGACGCGGTGGTGCGACTCGTACCGGTCGCGCAGACCCTTGAGGATCTCGATGGTGTGCGTGACGGTCGGCTCGCCCACCTGGATCGGCTGGAAGCGGCGCTCCAGCGCGGGGTCCTTCTCGACGTACTTGCGGTACTCGTCGAGCGTGGTGGCACCGATCGTCTGCAGCTCGCCACGGGCCAGCATCGGCTTGAGGATCGAGGCCGCGTCGATCGCGCCCTCGGCCGCGCCCGCCCCGACGAGGGTGTGGATCTCGTCGATGAACAGGATGATGTCGCCGCGCGTGCGGATCTCCTTGAGCACCTTCTTCAGGCGCTCCTCGAAGTCACCGCGATAGCGGGAACCGGCGACCAGCGAGCCCAGGTCGAGCGTGTAGAGCTGCTTGTCCTTGAGGGTCTCGGGGACCTCGCCCTTGATGATGTTCTGGGCCAGGCCCTCGACGGCGGCGGTCTTGCCGACGCCCGCCTCACCGATCAGGACGGGGTTGTTCTTGGTCCTCCGGGAGAGGACCTGCATGATGCGCTCGATCTCCTTCTCCCGGCCGATGACCGGGTCCAGCTTGCCCTCGCGGGCCTGCTGGGTGAGGTTGCGACCGAACTGGTCGAGCACCAGCGACGAGCTGGGCGTGCCCTCGCCACGGCCACCGGAGGCGCCCTCGGCGGGCTCCTTGCCCTGGTAGCCGGAGAGCAGCTGCAGGACCTGCTGGCGGACGCGGTTGAGATCCGCCCCCAGCTTGACCAGCACCTGCGCCGCGACGCCCTCGCCCTCGCGGATCAGGCCGAGCAGGATGTGCTCGGTGCCGATGTAGTTGTGGCCGAGCTGGAGCGCCTCGCGCAGCGAGAGCTCCAGGACCTTCTTGGCCCGCGGCGTGAACGGGATGTGCCCGCTCGGTGCCTGCTGGCCCTGGCCGATGATCTCCTCGACCTGCTGCCGGACGCCCTCCAGGGCGATCCCGAGGGACTCCAGGGCCTTGGCGGCCACTCCCTCGCCCTCGTGGATGAGGCCGAGGAGGATGTGCTCGGTGCCGATGTAGTTGTGGTTGAGCATCCGGGCCTCTTCTTGGGCCAGGACGACAACACGCCTTGCTCGGTCGGTGAACCTCTCGAACATTTCGTCTCCTCGCCTGCTGCGCCGTGCTTCGCGCCTACGCCACTGTATCGGGCGGGCCCGGGTGCGCGCCTCTGTTGCGAGCCCCACGTACGTGGTCGTCGCAACATGCGACGGTCACGCGGCATTCCGTGCGGGTCCCCGCGCGGGCGGGCTCAGTTCTCCCGGTGGTACGCCTCGAGCACCTCGGACGGGATCCGGCCGCGGTCGGAGAGCTTCATCCCGCGCGAGCGGGCCCACTCGCGGATGGCCTGGTTCTGCTCGCGGTCGACGACCGGGCGGCGCGGTGCGGCCGACGCGCGCCGCGTACGGCCGGCGGTCTTCCGCGCGGAGGCGACGAACTCCGCGAGCGCGTCGCGCAACCGCGCCGCGTTGTCGGCGGAGAGGTCGATCTCGTACGCCTTGCCGTCGATCGCGAACTCGACGGTCTCGTCCGCGGCCCTCCCGTCGAGATCGTCGACGAGCCGCACTTCCTTGATCTGCGCCACCAGTTTCTCCGATATCCGTCGTCGTGCCGGCGCACGCGCCGTCCACCGACAACCTACCCGCCGGTGCGCAGATCCCGGAAACGCACCGACCTATTCGGGGCGCACCAACGGGTAGAGGATCGTCTCACGAATGCCGGCACCGGTGAGCGTCATCAGCAACCGGTCCATCCCCATTCCCATACCGCCCGTGGGGGGCATTCCGTACTCCATCGCCCGCAGGAAGTCCTCGTCGAGCTGCATCGCCTCGGGATCGCCCGCGGCGGCCATCAGTGACTGCGCGGTGAGCCGTTCCCGCTGCACGACGGGATCGACGAGCTCGGAGTACGCGGTGGCCAGCTCGGTGCCGAAGACGATGAGGTCCCAGGCCTCGGCCAGGCGCGGGTCGTCGCGGTGCTGCCTGGTCAGAGGCCGGACCTCGACCGGGTAGTCGCGCACGAACGTCGGCTCGACGAGGGTGTGCTCGACGAGCTTCTCGAACAGTTCCAGCACGATCTCGCCGGCGCCCCAGGAATCCTTGATCTCGACCTCGCGATCGGCCGCGATCTTCTGCAGTTCCGCCACGGAGGTGTCCGGGTCCACATCTGTACCGACGGCCTCGGACACCGCATCGTGCAGCGTCACCGAACGCCACTCACCGCCGAGATCGTGTTCCGACCCGTCCGCGTGACGGACGACCGGGGAGCCGAACACGGCGCGTGCGCTCTCGACCACCAACTGCTGCGTGAGGCGCGCCATGTCGTCATAGGTGGCGTAGGCCTGGTACGCCTCCAGCATCGCGAACTCGGGCGAGTGCGTGGAGTCGATCCCCTCGTTCCGGAAGTTTCGGTTGATCTCGAAGACGCGCTCGATCCCGCCGACGACACAGCGCTTGAGGAACAGCTCCGGCGCGATGCGCAGGTACAGGTCCGTGTCGAGCGCGTTCGCGTGTGTGACGAACGGCCGGGCGGTCGCGCCGCCGTGCTGCAGCTGCAGCATCGGGGTCTCCACCTCGACGAAGGAGGCGTCGTGCAGGACCGAGCGGACGGTGCGCACGACCTCGGCGCGGGTGCGGACCATCTCGCGGGCCTGCGGGCGGACGATGAGGTCGACGTAGCGCTGGCGGACCCGCGTCTCCTCCGACAGCTCGCGGTGCGCCACCGGCAGCGGCCGTACGGCCTTCGACGTCATCGCCCAGCTGTCGGCCATCACGGACAGCTCGCCGCGCCGGGACGTCGCGACCTCGCCGTGGACGAACACGTGGTCGCCCAGGTCGACGGTGGTCTTCCAGCGCCCCAGCTCCTCCTCGCCGACGAGCGCCAGGCTCAGCATCGCCTGCAGCTCGGTGCCGTCGCCCTCGCGCAGGGTGGCGAAGCAGAGCTTGCCGGTGTTGCGCAGGAAGATCACCCGACCGGTGACGCCCACCCGCTCGCCGGTGGCGGTGTCCGGGGGGAGGTCGGGGTGGGCGTCGCGGACCTGGCGCAGGCTCCTCGTGCGCTCGACCGCGACCGGGTAGGGGTCGACGCCGGCGGCCAGCATCTCGGCGCGCTTGGCCCGGCGCACCCGCATCTGCTCGGGCAGCTCGTTCTCGGGGGCGTCAGGCGCGTCGGTGCTCACCCGCCAAGGCTAATGAGCGGCCGCACGCGAGTTCCCGCCCGCCCCGGGTGCCGGGATGCGTGCGCGTGGCCGGGACGGGAGCGGTGCACGTCGCTCGTTCGACGGCGGGGGGGCGTGTCGGTCCGGCAACCCGCCGACCAAGGGGACATGGTCGCCAGTCGATGACCGACCACGACCATCCGCCCTTGATCAGCGGGCGGTGGGGGTGGCGCTGGGCGGTGGGGGGCGGCAGCGGCGGTGGGGGCAGCGCCGGGCGATCGGGGCAGCGCAGGGCGGATGGGCAGCACCGAGTGGCCGGGCGGCACCGAGTGGCCGGGCGGCACTGGGCGGCCGGGCAGCGCGGCGCTCGTCCTGCGCGCGTTCCCGGATGCCGCGCGCGTTCCGAGGTCCTGCGCGCCCCCGGGAGCGCGCGGGAGCATGTTCTGCGCGCGGGAGACTCGGGGCCCGCCACCGCGCCCGCGCCCGCGCCCGCGCCACAGTGCAGCAAGGCCACCTCGTGGACGGTTCCCGACAGCAGGGTGGTCTTCCTGCAACGCCGGTGACGCCCGCCCCGGCCGCCGCTACCGTCGGGTCCGTGACCCCCCGGGCCCGCCTCTTCGGCACCGTCGCCACCGCCTACGCCGAGCACCGGCCGGGCTACCCGGCGGCCGCCGCCGCCTGGGCGCTGGAGCCCGTCGCCGACCGGGCCGGGCTGCACGTCCTCGACCTGGGCGCCGGCACCGGCAAGCTCACCGAGGCGGTGCTCCGCCACGCCGAGGTCACCGCCGTCGACCCGGACCCGGCGATGCTCGTCGAGCTGCGCGCCCGCGTCCCACGCGCCCGGGCGGCGGCCGGCACGGCCGAGGGGATCCCGCTGCCCGGTGCCTCGGTGGACGCGGTGGTCTGCGGCCAGGCGTGGCACTGGTTCGACCTGCCGCGGGCGCTTCCGGAGATCGTGCGGGTGCTGCGCCCGGGTGGGGTGCTGGCCGTCGTCCGCAACGACGAGGATCCCGACAACCGGCTGATGAACGAGTTCCTCGACGCCGACGCCCTCTCCGCGCGGGAGGGTGGGCACGACCACGGTTGGACCCCGCCGTCGCACGAGGCGTTCGGCGCGGTCGAGCGGCGGCGCTTCCCGAACCCGCATCCCACCGACGTCGACTCCACGATCGCCCGGCTCGGCACCTTCTCCTGGCTGCTCGCCGCGGACCCCGGCGAGCGCGGCGCGTTCGAGCGCCGCCTCCGGGCCTACCTCGCGGGCCACCCGGAGACCGCGTCGGGGGAGTTCGTGCTGCCGCTGGTGACCACGGTGCTGCGGGCGTTGCGCAGGTAGGTCAGGCGCAGCCCGACCAGCGTCAGGTCGGGCACGTACACGGTGATCGTGTCGGAGACCCCGGTCATCAGCGGCGCGAGCCCGCCGGTGCCGAGCACCGTCACCGGGCCCGCCTTCGGGCCGAGCTCGGCCAGGATGCGGCGCACCAGCCCGTCGACCTGGCCGGCGAAGCCGTAGAGCACGCCGGACTGCAGGCACTCCACGGTGTTCTTGCCGATCACCGAGCGGGGCGCCACGAACTCGACGGTGCGGAGCGCGGCCGCGCGGCTGGCCAGTGCGTCCATCGAGATCTCGATGCCGGGCGCGAGCGCGCCGCCCAGGAACTCACCCTTCGCCGAGACGACGTCGATGTTCGTCGACGTCCCGAAGTCGACGACCACGCACGCCGTGCCGAACATGCGGTGCGCCGCGAGCGTGTTCATCACGCGGTCGGCCCCGACCTCGCGCGGGTTGTCGACCATCAGCGGCACCCCGGTGCGCACCCCCGGCCCGACGACGACGGCCGGGTCGCCGCGGCGGGCGATCAGCATCCGCAGCTCGCGGAGCAGGCTCGGGACGGTCGAGAGCGCCGCGATGCCGGTGACGTCGGCGGAGCGGCGGCCGAGCAGCGCACCGAACGCGACCTCCAGCTCGTCGCCGGTCATCCGCGGGTCGGTGCGCATCCGCCAGTCACGGACCAGCGACGGGCGCACCTCGTCGGGATCGGAGTCGGGGTAGAGGCCGAGCGCGATCTGGGTGTTGCCGACGTCGACGCAGAGCAGCACGTCCTACGCCGCCCCGGACAGCAGCCCGGACCCCTCCGGCGCGTGCGCGGGGTCCGACCCCAGCTCCACGACGCGGTTGTCCCCGTCGACGAACACGACCCGCGGTGCGTACGCGGCCACCTCGGCCTCGTCGAGCTGGCCGTAGGCGATGAGGATGACGAGGTCGCCGGGGTGCACGAGGTGCGCGGCGGCGCCGTTGATGCCGATGACGCCGCTCCCGCGCGCGCCCGGGATCACGTAGGTCTCCAGGCGGGCGCCGTTGGTGATGTCGACGATCGCCACCTGCTCGCCCTCCAGCAGGCCGGCGGCGTCCATCAGGTCGCGGTCGACGGTCACCGAGCCGACGTAGTGCAGGTCGGCCTGCGTCACCGTCGCGCGATGGATCTTGGACGTCATCATCGTGCGGAGCATCGTCGCCCTCCTACAGCTGGATGGTGGTGTTGTCGATCAGGCGGGTGGTGCCGAGCCGGGCCGCGACGAGCAGGCGGGCCTTGCCCTGCTGGACGTCCGGGCGCAGGTCGGGGTCGCGCAGTTCGAGGTAGTCGACGTCGAGCGCGGGCTCGGCGTCGAGGACCTCTCGGGCCGCGTCGAGCACGGCCTGCGGGCCGCGCGCCGACACCGACGCCCCGGCCCGCAGCGCCCGCTGCAGCGCGGCGGCGCGCGGGCGGTCGGCCTCGGAGAGGTAGGCGTTGCGGCTGGAGAGGGCCAGGCCGTCGGGCTCGCGGACGGTCGGGACGCCGACGACGTCGAGCGGGAAGTCGAGGTCGCGCGCCATCTTCCTCACCAGCACGAGCTGCTGGTAGTCCTTCTCCCCGAAGTAGGCGACGTCGGGCCCGACGAGGTGGAACAGCTTCGCCACGACAGTCAGTACGCCCGCGAAGTGCCCGGGGCGGACCGCGCCCTCCAGCACCGAGCCCAGCGGCCCGGGCACGACCGTCGTGTCGGCACCCTCGGGGTACATGTCCTCGACGCCCGGGGTGAGGACGAGCTCGACGCCCTCCTCGCGGCACATCTCCAGGTCGGCCTCGAGCGGTCGCGGGTAGCGCTGCAGGTCCTCGCCCGGGGCGAACTGCAGCGGGTTCACGAAGATCGACACGACGGTGACCGACGCGCCCTTCGCCAGCCGCGCGTGTCGGATGAGCTCGCGGTGCCCCTCGTGCAGGGCGCCCATCGTCGCCACGAACGCGATGCGGCGCCCGGCCACCCGCAGCGTGCGGGTGACGGCGCGCAGCGCGGCCGGGTCGGCGTGCACGGTGAGCTGCCCGGGGGTGAAAGCCCGCGGCTTCCTGGTCGTCACTCGTCCTCCGTGAGGGTGCGCAGGACCTCCTGCGCGGCGTGGTCGGGGAGCAGCCCGGCCGCCTGCGCGCGGTGCGCGGTGCGGGTGGCGAGGGCGCGGTAGGTGCGGGCGAGGTCGGGGTCGACGGCGTCGAGCTCGCGCAGGTGGACCGCGACGGTGCCGGCGTCGCCGCGCGCGACCGGCCCGGTGAGCGCGCGGTCGCCGTGGCGCAGCGCGTTGTCCAGGGCCGCCGACAGCAGGGGCGCGATGAGGCGCTCGGCCGGGCGGACGCCGGCGCGGTCGAGCAGGTCGGCGCAGTCGCGCACGAGCGTGACCAGGTGGTTCGCGCCGTGGGCGAGCGCGGCGTGGTAGAGCGGGCGGACCCCCTCGGGCACCCGGACCGGCTCCGCCCCCATCTCGACGACGAGCGCCTCGCCGACGCTCCAGCCGGCCTCGTCGCCCTCGGTCGCGGTGACGCCGACGCACGCCCCGCCCAGGCGGACGACGTCCTCGGCGCGGCCGGTGAACGTCAGCACGGGGTGCAGCGCGAGCGGCAGGACGCCCTCCGCGGCGGCGGGCGCGAGCACGCCCACGCCGTGCGCCCCGGAGGTGTGGACGACGATCTGGCCGGGGCGGAAGCAGCCGGCGGCGGCGAGCCCTCGGACGAGGCCGGGCAGCACGTCGTCGGGGACGGCGAGCAGCGCGAGGTCGGCACCCGTGACGACCTGGTCGGGCGCGGCCAGCGGCACACCCGGCAGCAGGGCGTCGGCCCGCTTCACCGACTCGCGCGACACCCCGGACGTGGCGACGACGTGGTGGCCCGCCGCGGCCAGCGCCGCCCCCAGGACCGCGCCCACCCGCCCGGCGGAGACCACTCCGACGGCGAGCCGCGCAGGACGGCCGGCAGCCATGCCCATCTCCTCGCACCCGTTCCGGTCCCGCTGGGCGGGTACCGGTCGTGCCGCCCGCGTCGGCGGCGAGCACAGGCTAGACGGGGCGGACGGCGGGCGACGAGCGGCGGTGACGGGCTTCACCGGACCGGGGACCGCCACCCCGACACGGACGCAGCGAGACCCCGACTCGCGGGGGGAAACCCGCGAGTCGGGGTCTCGTGGTGACCGTGTCGGTGTCAGTCGTCCCGGTCGCCCCGGATGAACGCCTCGACCGCATCGCGCGCCACGTCGTCGCCGTACTGCTCGGGCGGGGACTTCATGAAGTAGCTGCTCGCCGACAGGATCGGGCCGCCGATGCCGCGGTCCATCGCGAGCTTCGCGGCGCGCACGGCGTCGATGATGATGCCGGCGGAGTTGGGCGAGTCCCAGACCTCGAGCTTGTACTCCAGGCTCAGCGGCACGTCGCCGAACGCGCGGCCCTCGAGCCGGACGTAGGCCCACTTGCGGTCGTCGAGCCACGCCACGTAGTCCGACGGGCCGATGTGCACGTTGTCCCTGCCGAGATCGCGGTCGACCTGGCTGGTGACCGACTGCGTCTTGGAGACCTTCTTGCTCTCCAGCCGCTCGAGCTCCTTCATGTTCAGGAAGTCCATGTTCCCGCCCACGTTGAGCTGCATCGTGCGGTCGAGCTGCACGCCGCGGTCCTCGAACAGCTTCGCCAGCACGCGGTGGGTGATGGTGGCGCCGACCTGGCTCTTGATGTCGTCGCCGACGATCGGGACGCCTGCGGCGCGGAACTTCTCGGCCCACACCGGGTCGGAGGCGATGAACACCGGCAGCGCGTTGACGAAGCCGACGCCCGCGTCGATCGCGGCCTGCGCGTAGAAGCGGTCGGCCGCCTCGCTGCCCACGGGGAGGTAGGACACCAGCACGTCGGCGCGGACGTCGCGCAGCACCTGCGCGACGTCGACCGGCGACTCGTCGGACTCGGTGATCGTCTCGCGGTAGAACCGGCCCAGCCCGTCGAGGGTGTGGCCGCGCTGCACCGGGACGTCCAGGGGCGGCACGTCGGCGATCTTGATCGTGTTGTTCTCGCTGGCGGCGATGGCCTCGGAGAGGTCGCGGCCGACCTTCTTGGCGTCGACGTCGAACGCGGCGACGAACTCGATGTCGCGGACGTGGTACCCGCCGAAGTCGACGTGCATCAGACCGGGGACGCGCTGCGTCGGGTCGGCGTCGGCGTAGTACTGGACGCCCTGCACGAGGGACGCGGCGCAGTTGCCGACGCCGACGATGGCGACTCGAACCTGACTCATGGTCGGCTCCTTCTCACTGGGTCGAACACACTGGGTCGAACACACTGGGTCGATCACTGGGTCGAACACTCACTGGTCATCGGTCCGGTCGTGCGCGCCGGGGGCGTCGCGGAGCTCGGCCCGCTCGCTCTCGATCAGCTCGTTGAGCCAGCGCACCTCGCGCTCGGACGAGTCGAGCCCGAGCTGGTGCAGCTCGCGGGTGTAGCGGTCGATCTCGGCGCTGGCCCGCGACAGCGCGGAGCGCAGGCCCTCCCGGCGCTCCTCGACGGCGCGGCGGCGGCCCTCGAGGATCCGCATCCGGGCCTCGGCCGGGGTGCGGGAGAAGAAGGCCAGGTGGACGCCGAAGCTCTCGTCGTCCCACGACTGGGGGCCGGACTCGGACAGCATCTCCGCGAAGCGCTCCTTGCCCTCCGCGGTGATGCGGTAGACGCGCCTGCTCCGCCGCGACCACGTGCCGGTCTCCGGCTCGGGCGCGGTGTCCTCGACGATCAGCCCGGCGCGGGTGAGCCGGCGCAGCGCCGGGTAGAGCGAGCCGTAGGAGAACAGCCGGAACCCGCCCAGCCGGACGCCGAGCTGCTTGCGCAGCTCGTAGCCGTGCACGGGGGCCTCGTGGAGCAGACCGAGGATCGCCAGCTCCAGCAACCCGGACCCCCTCCCGACACGCGGCACCGCGGGCGGCGCCCGCAGCGATGTACCGCCCCACCATATCGCTCCGATACATCTGCGCGACGTGTCGAGACCTCCGTCACCCTCGAGCGGACGACCACCGGACCGCGCACCGCGCGGTGACCGGGCGTTCTCCCCGCCCCGTCGGACACCCCGCGTACCCTGACCGGGTGCGCACCCAGCGACAGGTGGTCGACTACGCGTTGCAGCGCCGGGCGCTGCTCGCCGACGTCCACGCCGGACGCGTCGCGACGGCGTCGGTCTGCGACGCGAGCCCCTACCTGCTGCGGGCCGCCCGGTTCCACGGCGAGCAGACCGACCAGACGTGCCCGGTCTGCCGCAAGGAGAACCTCACGCTGGTGTCGTGGATCTTCGGCGACTCCCTGAAGCACGCGTCGGGATCCGCGCGCAAGCCGGCCGAGCTCGACGAGCTGGCCGAGCGCTACGACGACTTCTCCGTCTACGTCGTCGAGGTCTGCCGGACGTGCAGCTGGAACCACCTGGTCCTGTCCTACGCACTGGGCACCGGGACCCCGACCAAGCGACGCCGGACCGCGGCCGAGTGAGCTCCCCACACTCGCGACGCGGGCACCGGACACCCCCGATCCACAGGAGCCACTGGTGACCGACCAGCGCGACCACCGTCCCGGCGGGGGCCCCCGCCCCGGCGGCACGGACCTGCCACCCGGTCGCCGGCCGGGTCCGCCCTTCCCCCCGCCGCCCCCGCAGTACCGCGGACCCGGCCCGCAGCAGCAGCGACCGCCCGGCTTCGGCCCGCCGCAGGGCCCCGGTCCCCGCCAGGGCGGCCCGGCACCGCAGCCGCCCGGCCGGGTGCCCCCGCAGCGCATCCAGCCCCGGCCCCCGGGGGCCCCGACCCCCGAGGAGCGCGGCCCGTACCGCTCGGGCGACATGCCGCTGCTCACCCACGAGGAGACCGCCTCGGCCGCGGTCGCCCGCAACCACGCCGTCGCGCTGGCGGAGCGACCGGAGACCGGGCGTCCCGAGCGCCGGAACCCCGCCCCGCGCCGCCGCGGCGTCTGGGCGCGCGTGCGCCGCGCGATCTACGTCCTGCTCGGCCTGATGATCCTGGGCCCGGTCCTCGCGTTCGTCGTCGGCTGGATGATCTTCCCGGTGCCGTCGCCCGACGAACTCGCCGTCGACCAGGTCTCGCAGTTCACCTTCGCCGACGGATCGCCGCTGGCCACCGTGCGCCCCGAGGGCGTCAACCGTCGCGTCGTGCTGCTCGACGAGATCCCCGAGCCGGTCCGCGACGCCGTGCTGGCAGCGGAGAACCGGTCGTTCTACAGCGACCCCGGCTTCGACATCACCGGCATCCTGCGCGCGGTCTACAACCAGCTCACCGGCGGCGTCGGCGGCGGTTCGACGATCACGCAGCAGTACGTCAAGGTGATCACCGGGGAGGACGACTTCTCGCTGGTCCGCAAGTACAAGGAGGTCGTGCTCGCGGTCAAGATCACCCGTGAGCAGACCAAGGACGAGATCCTCGAGAACTACCTGAACGTCATCTACATGGGCCGCAGTTCCTACGGCATCCAGGCGGCCAGCCAGTCGTTCTTCGGCAAGGACGTGGGAGACCTGACGGTCTCCGAGGGCGCGATGCTCGCCGGCATGATCCAGGCGCCCTCGCGCTGGGACCCGGCGGAGGACCTCGAGGGCTCGCAGCGGCGCTGGACCTACGTCATGGACCAGATGGTCGACGCGCAGTTCATCACCCCGCAGGAGCGCGCCACCGACGTGTTCCCGACGAACTGGCTCCCCGAGGCCCCCGCGGTCGAGGGCATCCCGGCCGACGACCGCGGCCACATCTACGCGCGTGCGCGCGACGAGGTGATCGCCCGCGGCATCGTCACCGAGGGCGAGTTCAACACCGAGGGCCTGACGGTCACCACCACCGTCGATCCGGCCCGGCAGGTCGAGGCCGTCGAGGCCGTCAAGGACCAGCTCGAGGGGCAGGACCCCGACCTGCGCACCGCGCTCGTCTCGATCGACCCGCGCACCGGCGCCGTCCAGGCCTACTACGGCGGCAGCGACGGCCAGGGCACCGACTACGCGGGGCAGGGCCTGCGCCCTCCGGGCTCGTCGTTCAAGCCGTTCGTGCTGGCCGCGGCGATGGCCGCCGACCCGTCGATCGGCCTGGGCAGCACCTACGACGGCTCGTCCGGGCAGACGCTCGCCGGCACGGTCGTCGACAACTCCGAGGGCTTCGACTGCGCCCGCTGCACGATCCAGACGGCCATGACCCGGTCGATCAACACGATCTTCTACCGGCTCGGCCTAGACGCCGGCCCGCAGCGCGTCATCGACACCGCGCACGCGCTGGGCATCCCGGAGACCGAGGTCACCGAGGCCCGCGGCGGCGTGTCGCTCGGCGACCAGGACGTCCACCCGATCGACATGGCCTCGGCCTACGCCACGCTCGCCGCGGGCGGGGTCTACCACGAGCCGTTCCTGGTCTCGCGCGTCACGGCGGCCGACGGCCGCGTGCTCTACGAGCGCGCCGAGAGCGCCGGCGAGCAGCGGATCGACCCGCAGATCGCGCGCAACGTCACCGAGTCGATGCTCGACGTCGCCAGCACCTCGCGGATCGGCCTGTCCGGCGGCCGCGTCGTCGCCGGCAAGACCGGCACCCAGCAGCACCCGACGATCGACCGCCAGAACAAGGACGCGTGGATGGTCGGCTACACGCCGTCCCTGGCCACCGCCGTGTGGGTGGGCACCGACACCAGCAAGCCGATCCAGACCGCGGGCGGCTCGCCGATCTACGGCCGGATGATCCCCGGCTCGATCTGGCAGAGCTACATGAACGGCGCGCTGCGCGGCGTCCCGAACGAGGCGTTCCCGCCGTTCGTGGCCCTGGGCGCCCCGCCCGCGGCCGAGCCGACCGCGAGCAACGACTCCGGGGACGAGAGCTCCGGGGACGAGAGCTCCGACAGCGGCGACGGGGACGGGGACGGGGACGGGGACGACGGCTCCGACCCCGGTTCCGGGTCGGACTCGGGATCCGGTTCCGGGGACAACGACGGCGGGAACGGCGACAACGGCAACGGCAACGGCGGGGACGACGACAACGGGAACGGCGACAACGGCAACGGCAACGGCAACGGCGGGGACAACGACAGCAGCAGCGACTCGGGCGAGTGAGCGATCCCGACCTCGCGTCCCGGCCCGACCGTCCCCCCGTGCGGGTCGTGCCCACGTGGACCGAGCCGCTGGCCACCGCGGCCAGCCGGGTGATCGGGGGGCCGCTGGGGCGCCACGCGCTGATCGGGCGCTCCGCGTTCTGGACGCCGCTGCGGGTGGTGCTGCTGGTGGCGGTGGCCGTTCTCGCGTTGGGCTGGCTGGGCAAGGCGCCGTGCCTGCAGCAGTACCGCACCGACGACGGCGCGCTCGCGCTCGACTGGCGGGAGAACCGCCAGTACGTGGCGATGTGCTACTCCGACACGGTCCCGCTGTGGGCCATCCAGAACCTCGACGACCCGGCCGCGCTGCCCTACCGCGACCCGTGGTTCGAGAACGCGGGCGAGCCCGACCAGGTCGTGCGGTACATGGAGTACCCGGTGCTCACCGGCCTCCACCAGTGGGCGGCCGCGCGCGTGGCCGACGGCTGGCGGAGCCTGGCCGACGCGGTGGGCTGGCTGCCGACGGCGCTGCCGGTCGTCGTCTACTTCGACGTGTCCGCGGCCGGGCTCGCGCTGGCCTGGCTGGTCGCGGTGTGGGCCGTGCACGCGCTGCGCCCCTCCCGCCCGTGGGACGCCGTGCTGGTGGCGCTGTCACCGCTGGTGGCGGTGCACGCGTTCACCAACTTCGACACGCTCGCCGTCGGCGCGGCCACCGCCGCGATGCTCGCGCTCGCCCGCGGCCGCCCGCTGCTCGCCGGGGTGCTGCTGGGCATCGGCGGCGGCTTCAAGTTCTACCCGCTGCTGCTGCTCGGGCCGGTGGTGCTGGTCGGGCTGCGCCGCCGGCACGTCGGCGGCCTCGGCCCCGCCCTGCGGACGGCCGTTGCCGCCGTCGTCGCGGTGGTGGCGGTCAACCTGCCCGTGGCGCTGGCCTGGCCGACGGGGTGGTGGGAGTTCTTCCGCCTCAACCAGACCCGCCCGGCTGATCCCGACTCCCTCTACTTCGCCGTGAGCCACTTCAGCGGCTGGCCCGGGTTCGACGGGGAGCTCGCCGCGGGGCAGGCTCCGTCCGTGCTCAACGCCGTCTCGCTCGTGCTGTTCGTCCTGTGCTGCGCGGCGATCGCGGCGCTGGCGTGGTTCGCGCCACGGACGCCGCGGCTCGCGTCGCTGGCGTTCCTCGTCGTCGCCTCGTTCCTGCTGGTCAACAAGGTGTGGAGCCCGCAGTACTCGCTGTGGCTGGTGCCGCTGGCCGTGCTGGCGCTGCCCCGCGCCCGGGTCCTGCTGGTCTGGATGCTCGTCGACGCGCTCGTCTGGGTGCCGCGGATGTACTACTACCTGACGCCCGCGAACATGGGCCTGCCGCCGGACTGGTTCCTCGGCGCGGTGCTGCTGCGCGACGCCGCCGTCGTCGGGCTGTGCGTGCTCGTCGTCCGCTCGGTGCTGGTGCCCGCCACCGACCCGGTGCGGATGGTGGGCGTCGACGACCCCGACTGGCCCGCGCCCGCGCCCGCACCCGCTACCCGTGCGGCGGTGCCCGCGTGACCGCGCGCGAGGACGTCGTGGCCGCGCTGGAGGCGTTCACGCCGCGGCCGATCGAGCGGCGCGACCTCAAGCGCTCGGCCGTGGCCATCACCCTCGTCGAGGAGGATGACGGCCCCGCCTTCCTGCTCACCCGCCGCGCGCCGACGCTGCGCCGCCACTCCGGCCAGTGGGCGCTGCCCGGCGGGCGCACCGACCCGGGCGAGGACGCCGGCGAGACCGCGCGGCGCGAGCTGTTCGAGGAGCTGGGCCTGGGCCTCGACGAGTCGACCGAGCTCGGCGTCCTCGACGACTACGCCACCCGCTCCGGCTACGTCATCACCCCCGTCGTGCTGTGGGCGGGCGCCGTCGGCGAGCTGACTCCCAACCCGGACGAGGTCGGCGCGGTGCACCGCGTGCCGCTCGCCCTGATCGACGTGGAGCCGCGGTTCCTGACGATCCCCGAGTCGGACGCGCCGGTGATCCAGCTGCCGCTGTTCGACCGGTTCGTGCACGCCCCCACCGGCGCGGTGCTGCACCAGTTCCGCGAGGTCGTGCTGCACGGACGGCCTACGCGGGTGGCCCACCTGGAACAGCCGGTGTTCGCCTGGAAGTGACGCCGTCGGCGTCGGACGGGATCTGCGGGGCCCCCGCGAACGGCTCGGGCAGCCGCAGGAACATCACGAACAGCACGACGAGCAGCACCGCCCGGCCCCACACGCCGACGGCGACGGCCTGCGCCGCCAGCCCGTCGTAGATGCCGCCGGTGCCGGCCTTGAAGGCGTAGAACCAGCGGAAGATCCCGATGCCCATCACCGCGTCGGCCACCAGGTACGCCGCGATCCAGCTCCACGGCACGGCGAGCAGCACCAGGAACGGCAGCAGCCACAGCGTGTACTGCGGCGAGTGGACCTTGTGCAGGAGCATGAACCCGCACAGCATCGCGGCGCTCACGCCGATCCACGGGTAGCGGCCGTCGCGCCGGAACCGCCACCAGCCCACGGCCGCGGCCACCGCGAACGACACCAGCACCAGCGCCGGGGACAGCACGTCGATCGCGTCCTGGAACTCGACGTTCTCCGGGTTCGACTCCGGCCGGAACCCCCAGTACCAGATCGAGTTGGTCGTCAGGTCGACCTTGCGCAGCTGCTGGAACGTGAACGACGCCCGCCAGCCCTCGTAGCCGGCCAGCGCGAACGGCAGGTTGACCAGCACGACGGTGCCGGCCGCGGCGAGCGCGACCCGCACCGCGCCGAGCCAGTCGAGCGCCCCGGGCCGGTTGTGCGCCAGGACGTACAGCGCCAGGGGCAGCACGAACGCACCCGGGTAGAGCTTGAGCGCGAACCCCAGGCCGAGCAGGACGGCGGCGACGGTGGCGCGATCGACGAGCGGGCGGTCGGTCCCGCGCCCGTGCACGACGTAGACCGCCCCCACCGCGCAGGCGACGACGGGCAGGTCCCAGTTGTGGAACGCGTAGAGCACCAGCGGCGGCCCGACGGCCCACAGCAGCGCCCGCCAGCGCGCCAACCGACCGAGCATCCAGCCCGTGAGCAGCCCGAACGGCGCCATCAGCAGCGCCGAGGCCAGCAGGAAGCCGCCGTCGGTCTGCACGAAGTACGCGCCGGCCCAGATCAGCAGGCCGGTGAGCACCGGGTACTCGACGACGCCGCCGACGAGCTTCCCGTCGGGCGTGATGGAGCCGGAGACGTAGGGGAAGACGTGCTGGTCGACGTCGCGGCCCAGCCACAGGTACTGGATGTCGGAGTAGCAGACGTCGCGGTCGACGCGGATCTCGTAGTCGGGCACCGACCGGCCCGCGACGTCGTACTCCGGTCCGGTGCAGCGGGCCTTGTTGGCGTAGCCCAGCAGCATCGTGGCGCCGGTGAGCAGCACCAGGACCGCCAGGACGAGGCGCGCGGGGACCCCGGTGCGTCCGCCGCCGACCCGCTCGGGCACCCGCGGCGCGTCGAGTGCCGAGCGCGTCACCGCGCCAGCCGCTCGCGCAGGAACGCGATGTCGGCGGGCTGGCCCTCGGCCGGGGTCTCGACCACCACCGGCGCGTCGGCGGCGGCGCAGACCGCGGCCAGCACCTCGGGCTCGATCGTGCCGGAGTCGATGTTGGCGTGCCGGTCGCGCGCGGAGTCGAAACCGTCGCGGGAGTTGTTGAGGTGCACCAGGTCGATCCGGCCGGTGACCGCACGAGCGCGGTCGACCACGCCGACGAGCTCCTCGCCGCCCGCGTGGGCGTGGCAGGTGTCGAGGCAGAAGCCCGCGCCGTACTCGCCGATCGCGTCCCAGAGCCGGGCCAGCGCGTCGAAGCGGCGGGCCATCGCGTTGTCGCCGCCCGCGGTGTTCTCGATGAGGATCGGCACCGCGAAGCCGCCCTCGTCGGCCTGGCGCTCGAAGAACTTGCGCCAGTTGTCGACGCCCTTCGCCGCGTAGTCGATGTCGGGAGCCTCGCCCTGCGTGACGTGCCCGCCGTGCACGACGAGCCCGATCGCCCCCACCTGCGCCGCGGCCTCCGCGTGCTGCACGACGAGCTTGCGGGAGGGGATGCGGATGCGGTTGTTGAGCGAGGCGAGGTTGACGACGTAGGGCGAGTGCACGACGACCGCGACGTCGCTCGCGCGCAGCTCGTCGGCCTGCGGGTGCGGCGGCGGCTTCTTCCAGCCCTGCGGATCGGCCAGGAACACCTGGACGATGTCGGCGCCCCGCTCGGCCGCCGCGGCGACCGGGTCGTCCTCGCGCACGTGGGCCCCGATGAGCATGGGCCGAGGATAGTGTCCGGCACCGACGGTCCCCGGCGGGCGGTGCCGGGCGCGTGCGTTCACGCTGGTAGCCTCGTTGCAGCACCTCGACCGGTGTCCTCCTGGACACCGTCGTCGCTCCCCCTGATCACGTCGCGGGGCACGGGACTGTCGGGGTGCGGTGAGAACCTCCTGTCGCGGACATCCCGCGACCGTCAGACCGTAGGAGGTGAGTGGTTCTCATGCGTCACTATGAGCTCATGGTCATCCTGGACCCCAGCCTGGACGAGCGCACCGTCACTCCGTCGCTGGAGCAGTTCCTCAGCGTCGTGAAGAACGACGGGGGCACCGTCGAGAAGATCGAGGTCTGGGGCAAGCGCCGCCTGTCCTTCGAGATCCTCAAGCACGCCGAGGGCATCTACGCCGTCATCGAGATCATCTGCGAGCCGGCCACCGTGTCCGAGCTCGACCGCCAGCTCGGGCTCAACGAGTCCGTCCTGCGCACCAAGGTGCTGCGCCGCGAGCCGAAGAAGCGGGCCGCCCCGGCGCCCGCCGCCGCGGCGAGCTGAGGCGGTAGCGATGGCCGGCGAGACTGTCATCACCGTGGTCGGCAACCTCACCGCCGACCCGGAGCTGCGGTTCACCCCGTCCGGTGCCGCGGTCGCCAACTTCACCGTCGCGGCCACGCCGCGCACCTTCGACCGCCAGTCCGGCGAGTGGAAGGACGGCGACGCGCTGTTCATGCGCTGCAACGTGTGGCGCCAGGCGGCGGAGAACGTCGCCGAGACGCTCACCCGCGGTATGCGCGTGATGGTGTCGGGCCGGCTGCGCCAGCGCTCCTTCGAGACCCGTGAGGGCGAGAAGCGCACCGTCGTCGAACTCGAGGTCGACGAGGTCGGCCCCTCGCTCAAGTACGCCACCGCCAAGGTCAACAAGGTCAGTCGCGGCAGCGACGGCGGCGGCGGGGGCTTCGGCGGCAGCGGGAGCGGCTCCGGCGGCTCCGGCGGCTCCGGCGGTGGTTACGGCGGCGGCGGCGGTTCCCGCGGCGGCAACGACGACCCCTGGGGTTCGGCCCCGCCCGCCGGCAGCGGTCCCGCCGCCGACGACGAGCCCCCCTTCTAGATCCACCCCCTCCCGCGCGCCCTGCGCGCGGTGACCGAGCACCAGGAGCACCACCATGGCCAAGCCCGTCCTGCGCAAGCCGAAGAAGAAGGTGTGCGCGTTCTGCAAGGACAAGGCCCAGGACATCGACTACAAGGACACCGGCCTGCTGCGGAAGTTCATCTCCGACCGCGGCAAGATCCGGGCCCGTCGCGTCACCGGCAACTGCCGCCAGCACCAGCGTGACGTCGCGGTCGCGGTCAAGAACTCCCGCGAGGTCGCCCTGCTGCCCTACACCTCGACCGCCCGATAAGCGAGGCATGACCAGATGAAGCTCATCCTCACCGCCGACGTGCCGAACCTGGGCGCGCCCGGCGACATCGTCGAGGTCAAGGACGGCTACGGCCGCAACTACCTGCTCCCCCGCTCGCTGGCCATCACGGCCACCCGCGGCGCGGAGAAGCAGGTGGCGTCCATCAAGCGGTCCCAGCAGGCGCGGCAGATCCGCGACCTCGGGCACGCCAAGGAGGTCGCCGGCCAGCTCGGCGCCCTCTCCGTCTCCGTCACGGCCAAGGCCGCCGGCGACTCGGGCCGGCTGTTCGGCTCGGTCACGACGTCCGACATCGTCGACGCCGTGCGCGCCGCGGGCGGTCCCGCCCTCGACAAGCGCGCCGTCGAGGTGCCGCAGATCAAGACCACGGGTTCGCACGCGGTCACGGTCCGGCTGCACCCGGAGGTCACCGCCGAGCTGCAGGTGGCCGTCGTCGCGCAGTAGTCGCGGCACATCCGCCGGTCCGCCGGCGAGCATCACGCACCGTCACCGGGGCGGGATCGGGGCACAGCGCCCCGGTCCCGCCCCGTCGTCGTTCCCGGGTGTGCGGGAAGCGGTCGCGTCGAGGTCGCGCGACGCGCCGGGCGGTTGCTCCCGTGTCGGCGAGTGAGCAGCCGGATGCGCCGGGTGGGGATCGCCGCGACACGCCGGGACGGCCTCCGGACGCGACACGCCCACAATGTTGTCCACAGGCGGCGAACAGGCCCTGAGCTGCGAATACGCCGCTCGACGGCGAGTTGTCCCCACTTTGTCCACACCGGGCTCCCCCCGCTGTCCAGGGCATCCACCGATCCGTCCCCAACCTCTCCCCAGACGTGTGCACAGGCCGGTTAGGCGCGGCGCGCCGGAGCGCCTAACGTCGCGCGCAGGTCCGGGACGGGCACCCGGCGACGTCGACCGTTCACCGCGGGGTCGACGGGACGTCGCCCGTGCGTCTCGAACGCTCGTTCGATATAGTAGGAGTGGGGGTGACGCTGCGTATGGACCGGATCGGGCAGGCACGGCGACTCGGGGCACGGCGGCACACGGCGCAGGACGCGCGTCGGGCGGTGCGCGCATGGCGCTGACCGACGACCGCCCCCCCGGCGGCGGTGGGCGCCGTCCCGGTGGCGACCGCCCGCTGCGCGCCGCCGACGAGGGCGCCGCGGGCTCCCCGTTCGACCGCCAGCCCCCGCAGGACCTCACCGCGGAGCAGTCGGTGCTGGGCGGGATGCTGCTGAGCAAGGACGCCATCGCCGACGTCGTCGAGGTGCTGCGGCCCGACGACTTCTACAAGCCCGCGCACCAGACGGTCTACGACTGCATCCTCGACCTGTACGGCCGCGGCGAGCCCGCCGACGCCGTCACGGTCTCGGCCGAGCTCCAGCGCAAGGGCGACCTCATCCGCCTCGGCGGCGCGCCCTACCTGCACACGCTCATCGCCACGGTCCCCACCGCGGCCAACGCCGCCTACTACGCCGAGATCGTCGCCGAGAAGGCGATCCTGCGCCGCCTGGTCTCCGCGGGCACGCGGATCGTCCAGCTGGGCTACCACGGCGCCGACGGTGCCGACGTCGCCGACGTCGTCGACCGGGCCCAGGCCACCCTCTACGACGTCAGCGACCGCTCCACGAGCGAGGACTACGTCGCGCTGGAGGAGCTGCTCCAGCCGACGATGGACGAGATCGACGCCATCGGCTCGCGGGGCGGCGCGTCGGTCGGCGTGCCCACCGGCTTCACCGACCTCGACCAGGTCACCAACGGCATGCACCCCGGCCAGATGATCGTCGTGGCCGCGCGCCCCGGCCTGGGCAAGAGCACGCTGGGGCTCGACTTCGCGCGCTCGTGCTCCATCAAGCACGGCATGACCAGCGCCGTGTTCTCCCTGGAGATGAGCAAGTCCGAGATCGTCATGCGCCTGCTCTCGGCCGAGGCGCAGATCAAGCTGGCCGACATGCGCGCCGGCCGGATGAGCGACGAGGACTGGACGCGCATGGCCCGGCGGATGAGCGAGATCAGCGAGGCCCCGCTGTTCATCGACGACTCGCCGAACCTGACGCTCATGGAGATCCGGGCGAAGGCGCGGCGGCTCAAGCAGCGCCACGACCTGAAGCTGATCATCCTCGACTACCTGCAGCTGATGACGTCGGGCCGCAAGGTCGAGTCGCGGCAGCAGGAGGTCTCGGAGTTCTCCCGGCAGATCAAGCTGCTGGCCAAGGAGCTCGAGGTGCCGGTGGTGGCGATGAGCCAGCTCAACCGCGGTCCCGAGCAGCGCACCGACAAGCGGCCGATGCTGTCGGACCTGCGCGAGTCGGGCTCCATCGAGCAGGACGCCGACATGGTGATCCTGCTGCACCGGCCCGACGCCTTCGAGCGCGACGACCCGCGGGCCGGTGAGGCCGACCTGATCCTGGCCAAGCACCGCAACGGGCCCACGACCACGATCGTCGTGGCCCACCAGCTCCACTACAGCCGGTTCGCCGACCTCGCCCACGGCTGAGCGCGCCGGGCCGGTGGCGCGGGCGGGGCGGCGGGCGGGGCGGCGGGCGGCTACGCGGCGCTGAAGCCCGCGGTGCCGTTCTGCCGGTAGGCGACGACCAGCGCGCTCGCGGCCACACCCATGCCGAGCAGCGCCACCGGCACGGCCACGGCGGCCGACCCGAGCACCATCAGCGCCATGCCCAGCACCAGCAGCAGCGTCGGGTTGATCCCGGTGCGGCGCGGGGAGGCCGCGCGGAACAGCTGCGTGAACTCGGGATCGGTGATCGCGAGGTGGTGCTCGATGCGGGCCAGGACCTGTCTCTCACGGTCGTTCAGCACGTGCGTTCGCCTCCGGTGAGCTCGCTACGATCCCGAGCTCCTCGTCGACCCCGGCACCTCCGTCCCGGTCAGAGTAGGCGCGGAGGCACCTGTCGAAACGGAGGGGTTGCTCACGCCCCCGAGTTGGCGACGATCAGCGCAGTGGCCTGCTCCGAACGCTCGATCGTCGCCAGGTGTGCGGCGTCGAGGACCTCCAGGCGGGCCCCGGGGACGCCCTCGGCGATCGTGCGGGCGTGCGGCTCGACCGGCGTCGAGGGGTCGGCGGAGCCGGCGATCACCAGCGTGGGTGCGGTGATGGCGGCCAGGCGCGGCCGGTGGTCGAAGTCGCGCAGGGCCGCGCAGCAGGCCGCGTAGCCGTCGTCGGGCGTCATCGCGACCTGTCCGATCGCGTCGGCGACGACGTCGGGGTGCTCGGCCGCCCAGGCCGGGGTGAACCAGCGCGAGACGATCGTCTCCGCGATCGGGGCGGTGCCGCCCGACTCGACGGCGGCGATGCGGTCGACCCACACGCTCGGGTCGGGCCAGTACGACGACGTGCAGCACAGCGTCAGCGCGCTGATCCGCTCCGGCGACTCCGACGCCAGGACCATGCCGACGCAGCCGCCCATCGACAGCCCGCAGTAGGCCACGCGGTCGAGCCCGAGCGCGTCGAGCAGCGCGAGCACGTCCCCCGCCATGTCGGCGACGGCGTAGGGCCCGGCCGGCACCGGCGAGCCGCCGTGGCCGCGGTGGTCGACGCGGATGACGCGGAACCGCTCGGTCAGCGGCTCGACCTGCGGGCTCCACATCTCGACCGTGGAGCCCAGCGAGCCGCTCAGCACGATCGCGGGAGCGTCGCGGGGGCCCTCGTCGACGTGGTGCAGCGCCACGCTCATGACGACCCCACCGTGCGCAGCCCGCGCAGCGTCGTGAGCTCCTGCTCGGTGGGGGGCGCGGTGATCCGCAGGTCGGGCGAGACCTCGAGCTCCCAGCCGGTCTCCGCGTGCACCTGCTCGATGGTGACGCCGGTGTGCAGCGCGGTGAGCACGAGCTCGGCGGAGTCGGGATCGGGTTCGAGGACGCCGAGGTCGGTGATGACCCGCACCGGGCCCGCGCCGCGCAGCCCCAGGCGGCCGCGGTCGCCCGGGCCGCTGCCGTGCCCGACGGACGTCACGAAGTCGACCTGGGAGACGAACGCCCGCAGCCGCTGGCGCATCACCACGATCACCTCGCGGCACGACGCCGCGATCTCCGGCGCGCCGCCCGACCCGGGCAGCCGCACCGACGGCTCGTCGTACTCGCCGATGACGGTGGTGTTGATGTTGCCGAAGCGGTCGATCTGGGCGCCGGAGAGGAAGCCGACGTCGATCCGGCCGGGCTGGAGCCAGTAGTTGAAGATCTCGGGCACGGACACGACCGACAGCGCCGAGTCGACGAGGATCCCGTCGCCGATCGAGAGCGGCAGCTCGTCGGGCTCGGTGCCGATCGTGCCGGACTCGTAGATGAGGACCAGCGCGGGCGCGTGCAGCCGCCGGGCCAGGTTGGCCGCCGTGGACGGCAGCCCGATGCCGACGAAGCAGGACTGCCCGTCGCGCAGCGAGCGCGACGCGGCGACGCTCATCATCTCGTCGGCGGTCCAGGTGCCGCCGTCGGTGGGGGTGCCGGTCCCGGTGGTCACGACGCGTCCTCCTGCAGGGTCTTGAGCCACGTCGTGAACGCCTCGCGGTCGCGGCTGGTGGCGTCCCACGCCTTGTACGCGGCGTTGTCGCGCTCGTAGTAGCCGTGGGCGTAGGACGGGGCGGCACCGCGCGGCGCGACCGCGACGGCGTCGAGGACCCAGGCCGGCAGCACGATCGCCCCCGGTACCGGCGTCAGCTCGTCGACGACCTCCTCGACGGTGGCCAGCGCGCGCGTCGCCGACAGCACCGCCTCCTTCTGCACGCCGAGGATTCCCCAGAGCTGGACGTTGCCGTCGCGGTCGGCGCGCTGGGCGTGCACGACGGCGACGTCGGGGTTGATGGCCTTCACCGCCGCGAGCTCCTCACCGGTGAACGGGCAGGTGACCGTCGAGATCGTGTCGGTGTGCTCGGGGAGATCGGTGCCGGCGTAGCCGCGCAGCACCGCGAACGGCAGCCCGGACGCCCCGGCGACGTAGCGGTTGGCCATCCCGGCGTGGCTGTGCTCCTCGATCGTCAGCGGGGCGGGCCAGCCGGTGCTCAGGGCGTCACGCATGCGGTGCAGCGACCCGACCCCGGGGTTGCCGCCCCAGGAGAACACGAGCTTCGACGCGCAGCCGGCGCCGATGAGCTGGTCGTAGACGAGGTCGGGCGTCATCCGGACGAGCGTCAGGCCCTTGCGGCCCTGCCGGATGATCTCGTGCCCGGCGGCGAACGGGATGAGGTGCGTGAACCCCTCCAGTGCGACGACGTCGCCGTCGTGCACGAGCTCCGACACCGCGTGCGGCAGGGACTGGATCTTCGGCGACGCGATCTTTGCCACGGCGGAACGCTAGCCCCCGCACGGGACCCGGGCAATCGCGGCGTGACGCCGCCGACGCGGCGACACCGGTCACGATCGGCGGCGGGACCGTCGCGCACGGTGCGAACGTGGAGCGATGACCTCCACCTTCCGCATCGGTGACGGGCCCGCCGTGAACCGGCTCGGCTTCGGCACCATGCAGCTCACCGGCCCCGGCGTCTGGGGCCCGCCCGCCGATCCCGACACCGCGGTCGCGGTGCTCCGCCGGGCCGCCGAGCTCGGCACCGACCTGTTCGACACCGCCGACTCCTACGGACCCGAGGTCGCCGAGGACCTGCTGAGGCGCGCACTCCACCCGTACGAGGGGCTGACGGTCGCCACCAAGGCCGGCCTGCTGCGCACCGGACCCGGCGAGTGGCACCCGTGCGGGCGCCCGGAGTACCTGCGCCAGCAGTGCGAGATGTCGCTGCGCCGCCTGGGCGTCGAGCGCATCGACCTGTTCCAGCTGCACCGGATCGACCCGCAGGTGCCGGCCGACGAGCAGTTCGGCGTCCTCGCCGCGCTGCAGGCCGAGGGCAAGGTGGCCGCCGTCGGGCTCTCCGAGGTCGGCGTCGAGGAGATCGAGCGGGCGAGCCGGGTCGTCGACGTCGTCACGGTGCAGAACCGCTACAACCTCGTCGACCGCGCGAGCGACGACGTCCTGCGCTGGTGCACCGAGCACGGCGTCGGCTTCCTGCCGTGGTTCCCGATCGCGTCGGGGCGGCTCGCGGAGCCCGGCGGCCCGGTCGCCGAGATCGCCGAGCGGATCGGCGCCACGGCGTCGCAGGTGGCGCTGGCGTGGCTGCTGCGGCGCTCGTCGGTGATGCTGCCGATCCCGGGCACCTCGTCGCTCGCGCACGTCGAGGAGAACGCGGCCGCGGGCGGAATCGTGCTCGACGCGGAGTCGGTGGAGAAGCTGGACGCCGCGGCCTGACCGGAATCGTCCGTCCCGCTCCCACTGGTCCGTTCGGCACGCGGTTTCCGAGGAATGCACACGCACCGTCGACGGGAACACGGTCAGCGGACGGGCGAAAGCGGCTCCACTGCCCCGAGCGGGTGGACACGCCGCTACCGTCCGGCGTTCCCGGCCAGTGCGGCACCTCCGCCGGACCCGCGCAGCCGAGCCGGCACCCGGGGCCCGGCGGGCGTTCCTACGCTGGTGGAGCGGCGATTCCGGACCGATGACGGGCGGGCGTCCCGATCGTGGCGCCCGACCCGTCGCACACACCCGGAAACCGGGCGCAGCGCCGGGGATCGCCGCCCGGCCCGCGCCGGCCTCCACGATCCGGGGGTGCGGAATGCGGAGAAGTGGCGTTCCCGCCTACTCAGAAGAGTGGTGCGAGGCCCTCCGGCCACCCGAACGAGGGTAATCGGCCCGCAGTGCTGTAACGGGACCTCCGATCCCGTTTCCCCGAGCGAGTGTCCCCCGTTGTGGTGTGTGAGTGCGCTGAACGGCCCAGACGTCGTGGGCCGGTAGCAGGATCACTGCGGCGCACGCAGGAGCAGCGGAGGTGGCGTGTGTCGGACTGGATCAGGGGTTACGGCGAGCGGCGAGCGGCCGCACGCGGAGGCGGGGCCGCGGGGCGGCACGCCGTCGACGAGGATGCGGTGCTGACGCCGATCTTCCACTCGCTCAACCGCGTCGACTGGCGCGGCCGGCAGGTCGAGCCGTCGGCGCACGAGCGGGAGGCGCGGAGCCGGCGCCACGCGCTCCGCAGCGGCGAGGCGCCGGGCCGCGACGCCGTCGACGAGTTCCGCCGCGACCCGCTCACGGCGCCCATCCCGGTGCAGGCCTTCGCCGCCGCCGCGGCGCCCTCACCGGTCCTGCCGACGCGCGCGCCGCGGCGGCGCCGGTCGGCGACGACCGAGTCGGGCGCCCACGCGCTCGTCGAGCCGCGCGGGGGCGGCCGGCACCACTTCCGGCTGGAGACCGCCGGGAGCCGCTGAGACGACCGCGTCCGGGGTTCGTGCCGGGCGGGGCTGTGCGGTCGGCTGGGGAGCGGACCGCACGCAGGACCAGGGCACGCAGGACCAGGGCACGCAGGACCAGGGCACGCAGGACCAGGGGCCGGTGGCCCGTGGGGAACGGCGACGACGGATCGCCGCGCACCCGCGGCCACCGGCCTCCGTGCGTCCGGGGGGCCTGCGGGTCGTGCCTCAGGGGCGCAGGCGTGCCGCCACCCCGCGGATCGCGGCCGTGGTGTCGGACCGCCGCACGCGCGTCGGCTCGCCGTCGGCCAGGACCTGCTCCCCGGCCACCCACACGTCCCGAACGAGGCGGGAGCCGCCCGCCCACACCAGGTTCGACAGGAGCTGCGCGTCGTCGGCGGGGTCGGTGAAGACGGGATCGTCGAGGTCGACGTGCACGAGGTCGGCGTGGCGGCCCGGCTCCAGCGCACCGAGGTCGTCGCGGCCGATCGCGGCGGCACCGTCGCGGGTGGCCATCAGCAGCAGCTCCGACGCGGTGAGCGCGGCGGCGTCGCCGCTCGTGACGCGCGCGAGGAGGCCGGCGAGGCGCGCCTCGGCCCAGACGTCGAGGTCGTCGCCCGACGCCGGGCCGTCGGTGCCCAGCCCGACCCGCACCCCGGCGCGGCGCAGCGCGGTGATCCGCGCGACCCCGGCCGCGAGCTTGGCGTTGGAACCCGGGCAGTGCGCGACGGCGGTGCCGCGCGCGCCGAACAGCGCGATGTCGTCGTCGGAGAGCTGGATCGAGTGGGCGGCCAGGACGCGGCCGTCGAGGACGCCGAGGGAGTCGAGCAGCGCGGGCACCGAGCCGTGCGAGGCGCGGGCGTCCGCGTCCTCCTCGGCCGCCTCGGCGACGTGCACGTGCAGCAGCGCGCCGCGGGCCCGCGCGTGCTCGCCGATCGACGCGAGCGCCTCGGGCGGCAGCGTGTACGCCGAGTGCGGCCCGTAGCCGAGCTCGACGCGCCCGTTCACGAGTCCGTCGGCGTCGATCCGGGCGGAGATGTCGTCACGCATCCGCTCCCAGGAGCCGAGGCGGTCCCAGCCGGGTGCGGCGATGACGCCGGGCGTCAGCACGACGCGGGAGCCGACGGCGTCGACGGCGTCGAGGACCGCCCGGGTGTGGAAGTACATCTCGACGCTCGTCGTGCAGCCGGTGCGCAGCATCTCGACGCCGCCCGCGGTCATCGCGACGCGCACGTCGTCGCCGGTGAGGCGGGCCTCCATCGGCCACATGATCTCGTGCAGCCAGCGCAGCAGCGGCAGGTCACCGCCGGCGCCGCGCAGCGCGAGCATCGGGGTGTGCGCGTGCGTGTTGACCAGCCCGGGCAGCAGGACCCCGGGCAGCGCGCGCACCGCGTCGTCCGTCGGCGGGGCGGTGGCGCGCGGGCCGACGAAGGTGATGCGGCCGTCGGCGCCGACGTCGACGACCGCGTCGCGCAGCACCGAGCACGCCGGGTCGCAGGGGAGCACGACCGGCGCGGTGAAGCGCGTCACCGGCGGGGCTCGAGCAGCGAGCGCAGCGAGCGGAACGGGGGCAGCCAGGCGCCGCCGTCGGGCAGCGAGTCGAGCGTGATCCGCGGGAGGGGCTCGCGGAAGACGCCGTCGATCTCCTCGAGGTCGACGAACTCCATCACGTCCGACGCCACCGCGAACGTGGCGTGCTCGCGGAAGCCGATGACCGTGACGTAGGTGCCCTTGGCCCGCAGCTGCTCGAGCGGCTCGCGGAACGCGCGGCCGTCGCCCGAGGCCACGACGACGTGCTCGAGCAGGCCCTCGTCGGCGCGCAGGCGGATGTGGGCGAGCATGTCGTCGTCGACGTCGGAGTCGTCGGTGATCTTGGGCTTGGCGAAGACCGCGAAGCCGACGTTGCGCAGCGCCTCCACCCACGGGCGGACGACCTCGGTGCTGCCGGGCACGACGTTGGTGAAGACCGTGGCCTCGGCGAGCGCGTCCGGGCCGGCGAGGTCGAGCAGCCAGCGGCCGACGGCGTCGAAGCGCGGGCGGAAGGCCGCCGTCGGCCGGGCGCCGAGGAGCGAGCCCAGGCTCATGTCCATGTTGGGCGCGTCCCAGACCAGCAGCACCCGGGGTGCGGGCGGCGAGGTCGGCGCGGGGCTCGTCATGGCCGCGACCCTATCCCCCGCCCCGGGATAGGGTCGCGCCACGATGGACGAGCTCCCCGACGCCACCGCGGTGGCCCGCCGCACCGCCGACGCCATGGCGCGCAACGATTCCGCCGCGCACGGCGCGGGGGTCCGGCTCGTCGAGGTCGGACCGGGGTCGGCGAGCGTCGCGATGGTGGTCACCGAGCAGCACCTCAACGGCCACGGCATCTGCCACGGCGGCTTCGTGTTCCTGCTCGCCGACGCCGCGCTGGCCTACGCGTCGAACAGCCACGGCGTCTCCGCGCTGGCCCAGGGCGCCGACATCGCGTTCCTGCGGCCCGGGGCGCTGGGCGAGGAACTGGTGGCCACGGCGGCCGAGCGGGCGCTGACCGGGCGCTCCGGGCTCTACGACGTCACGGTGCGGGCGGGCGACGCGGTGGTCGCGGAGCTCCGGGGCCGGACGCGCCAGGTGCCGGGGCTGGCACCGCCCACCTGACCCGTGAGCGGAAACGAGTGCCG
This sequence comes from Pseudonocardia oceani, assembly GCF_019263585.2. Taxonomy (GTDB): domain Bacteria; phylum Actinomycetota; class Actinomycetes; order Mycobacteriales; family Pseudonocardiaceae; genus Pseudonocardia; species Pseudonocardia oceani. Next base: position 3,269,072 of record NZ_JADQDF010000001.1, on the reverse strand, counting down.
GAGCACCCGTATCCACTCACGGGGTGAGGTAGGCCGGGCGCGTCGTCGGGTCGGGTTCGTCGTAGTACCGGTGGTACACCGGCGTCAGGCCACCGCTCACCGGCGGCACGATCCAGCTCCAGTCGGCCGGGCACTTCCGGCCGGCGTTCTCCTCGCGCGCCACGTGGGTGAGGAAGCGCTGGGACTCGGTGTGGTGATCGGCCATCGTCACGCCGGCGCTGTCGAACGAGTGCTGCACCGCCCGGACCATCTCCACCAGCGCGCGGTCCCGCCACAGCGTCCGCTCGGAGCTGGTGTCGAGGCCGAGGCGGTCGGCGATGACGGGCAGCAGGTCGTAGCGGTCGGCGTCGACGAGGTTGCGGGCGCCGATCTCGGTGCCCAGGTACCAGCCGTTGAACGGGGCGGCGGGGTAGGTGATGCCGCCGACCTCCAGCGGCATGTTGCTGATCGCGGGCACCGCGTGCCAGCGCAGGCGCAGGTCGGCGAACCAGGCGTGGTCGGGGTGGTGGAGCGGCACCTCGAGCACGGCGTCGGCGGGGACCTCGTGGAGCTCGGGCTCGGCGTCGCCGCGGGAGACGACCAGCGGCAGCACGTCGAACCGGCCGGGCGGGTCGGGCCGCTGCCAGCCCATCGCGACGACCCGGTCGGTGAAGTCGGCGTACCGGCCGTCGCCGCGGACCTGCCCGCTCGCCGTGCGGTGCCCGGCGTAGCGGACGAGCTGCTCGTTGTGGATGCGCGGCCCGGGGTCGCCGGGGCGGTCGGGCGCGAAGACGGTGAGGGTGGAGCGGATGCGGCCGTCGCGCCCGGCGTCGCGCAGGTGCTCGACGCACTCGGCGGCGACCTCGGCGGGCTCGGTGACCGTCCGGCGGTCGCGGACGCGCAGGCTGTTCCAGTAGAGCCGACCGATGCAGCGCGCCGCGTTGCGCCACGCCACCCGCGCGCCGAACGTCAGCTCGTCGGTGGTGTGGACGTAGGTCCCGGTGTCCTCGATCTCGCGGCGCACCTCGTCGAGGCGGCCCTCCAGCGTCTGCGCCGGGGTGGTCTCGTCGTGGAACTGCGCCAGGAACGTCGTCGCCGCCTCGACCAGCGCCGACTCCTCCAGGAGCCCGGACGCGTGGCTGACCGGGCAGGTCCGCGGCGCCGGCACAAGGGTGTTCCCATCCACCAACGCCGTCACGCACGCCCCGCTCTCGCTCTTGCCCGTTCCCCGTACCGGGGCCGTTGACCTTCCTACACGGTCACGAAGCGTGATCGCCAGTGCGCTCGGCGCAACGACGCCGATAGACGAGGTCGTGCACGTCGCGGCCCTCCTGGTGCGCACGGTGCTCGAACTTGGTCACGGGGCGCCACACCGGGCGCGGCGTCCACCCACCCGGACGGGACGCCGCCGTGTTCTCCAGCAGGTGTTCCCCGTCACACACAGTACGCATCTGGGTGGCGTAGTCGTCCCAGTCCGTGGCCAGGTGCAGGGTGCCGCCGGGCTCCAGCCGGGAGGCGACGAGGGCCGCCACCTCGGGCTGGACGAGGCGCCGCTTGCGGTGCTTGCGCTTGGGCCAGGGGTCGGGGAAGAAGATGCGGACGGCCGCGAGCGACGCCTCCGGCACCCGCGTCCGCAGCAGCTCGACGGCGTCGCCGCGCAGCAGCGCGAGGTTCGTCAGCCCGAGCTCCTCGACCCGCATGAGCAGCTGCGCGAGGCCGGGCTCGAAGACCTCGACGGCGAGGTGGTCGCGCTCCGGTGCGGCCGCGGCCAGCGCCGCCGTCGACTCGCCCATGCCGGAGCCGATCTCCAGGACGAGCGGCGCCTCGCGGCCGAACCAGGCCGCCGGGTCGTAGGGAGCGGTGCCCGCGACGAGGTCGGCGACGTCGCGCCCGAGCACCGGCCACGAGCGGTCCCAGGCCCGCTGCTGACCCTCGGTCAACCGCGCGCGGTGGTGCACGAAGCTCGTGATGCGGGCGGAGGGCCGGGCCTCGGTGGGCGCGCCGGTCGGCGGGCGCGTGATCACGCGGGCTCCTTCACAGGCGGGGCGGTGAGCCGCAGGCGGGGCAGGGGCCGTTCACGATCGCACACCGTTCTCCCGTTCGGCCCCGCGCCGGTACCCGCCCTGCCACCCTGCCCGCCATGCCCGACCGCTTCGCCGACGCCGTGCGCGCCCGGCGCCACGAGCTGCGCGCCGACCTCGCGCTGCTCACGCCCGCCCGCGCCGACCTGCGCGACGCCCTCGCCGCCGCCCGCGCCACCGCGCTAGCGCAGGCCGCGGCCGACTTCGCCGACGTGCGCCGCACCCTCGACGGGCACCCCGCCGGGGCGGTGGCCGCCGCGGCCCGCGCCGTCGAGGTCGCGGCGTGCGCCGCCTGGTCCGAGCGCGCCGTGGCCGCCGAGCGCGGCACGGCGGCCGACCGGGGCGTCGCGCTGCCGGCACCGCCGGACGACCCGCCCCCGCCGCCGGCCGCCGAACCGTCCCCGCCCCGCCGCACCCGCGTCGTCGAGGCCCTGGCCGACGCCGGGACGTGGCGGCTCGCGGTGCTGCCGCTGGCCGTCGCACCGCTGTCGGGGTTGGCGGGGCTGTCGGGGTTCGCGGGGCCGTCGGTGCTGCTGCCCGCGGTCGGGACGGCCGTGCTGGTGCTCGTCGCCGTCGTCCGCTCCCGCCGCGCCGCCGCCGACCGCGCCCGGCTGCACCGGTGGGGCACCGACCTGCTGGCCGCCGCGCACGCCCGCCTCGACGCCGAGCTCACCCGCCGCACCGCCGCCCGCACGGCCGGCGCGGGCGCCCGCCTCGATGCGGCGCTGGCCCGGCGCCGCGCCGCGGTCGGGGCCGAGCTCGCCCTGCTCACCCCCGCCCGGGAGGCCGTCGATGTCCCGTGACCCCCGCTCGGTCCCCGACGACGACCCGCCGCCGTGCGCCGACGTCACCGACGGCCTCGACACCGACGGCGACGGCACCGCGGACTCGGTGTTCACCGAGCACCCGGCGGGCGACCTGCTGCTGCACGTCGACCTCGACGCCGACGGCCTCGCCGACCGCACGGTCGCCCTGCACGCCGACGGCAGCACCGACGTCCGCGACTGCGACGACGATCCCCCGAGCCTGGTCGACGTGCTGCTGCGCCTGCTGCCGCGATGGCCGTGACCGATCCGTGACCCCGGGCGCGTAGCCGTACGCATCCGGTCCGGGCCGCGCGGACCGATCATGGGCGCCATGACCAGCACACCCGATCTCGCCGCGGAGCTCGCGAGCCTGGGCAGGCGGCTCGACAGCGTCGAGGCCCGGCTGCAGGCGTTCGGCGTGCCGGACGCGCAGCCGAGCACCGCTGCGGGCGCCGACGCACCCGCCACGGCCGGTTCCGACGCCCACGCCGACGCCGACGCAGTCACGAGCGTGCTGGAGCGCCCGGCCGCGCCGTCCTGGGGCCCGTCGCCGCAGGCCCCCGCGTGGGGCCCGCCGCCCGGGGCTCCGGCGTGGGGACCGCAGACCGGACCGGGCGCGCCGTCCTGGGCTCCCCGGAACCAGGACCAGAACCAGGCCCAGGGCCGGCCGGCACCGTGGCCCACGGGCCTGCCCACCGGGTGGGGCCGCCCTCCGGTTGCGCCGGGCGCTCCCGCCCCGGCCTCGCGGGCCACGGCGAACGGCGCCAGGCTCCTGGCCTGGACCGGTGGCGCGATGACGCTGCTGGGCGTGGTGCTGTTCCTGGCGCTGGCCGCGTCGCGGGGCTGGGGCTCGCCTGCCGCGCGGGTGTGGTCCGGCGCCGTGCTCGGCGTGGTGCTCGTGGCGTTCGGGACGTGGATGCACCGCGTCGAGACCCGCCGCGGCGGGGCGCTGGCCGTGGCCGGCACCGGGTTCGCCGCCCTGTACCTGGTGGTCGCGGCCGCGAACCGGCTGCTCGGGCTGGTCGAGCCGCTCGCCGTGCTGCTCGCCCTGGTGGTCGCCGCGGCCGGGCTCGCGCTGGCCGACCGCTGGCGCTCGGCGCTGCTCGCGTCCGGGATCGTCCTCGGCGGTGCGGTGCTCGCGCCGGTGCTCGTCGAGGGTCCGCTGCTCGTCGCGCTGCTGCTGGCGCTGCAGGTCGCGGTGGCCGTCGTGGCGCTGCGCCGCGGCTGGTCCTGGCCCGCGCTGCTCGCCGCCGCCGGTCCCGCGCTGACCGCGTCGGTCGTCGTGTTCGACAGCGACCCGTGGCGGATCCTCGCCGTCCTCGCCACCACGCTGCTCGGCCTGGCCGGCGCCGCCCTCGCGGTGCGCCGCCTGCCCGACGGCGTGGTCGGCGGGCTCGTCGCCCTCGCCGTCCTGCCCGCGCTGGTGCTCGGCCCCGAGGTCGACGGCTGGGGCGGCGCCGGGATCGCCGCGGCCGCCGGGCTGCTGGCGCTCGCGCTGCTGGCGGTGCCCGGGGTCGGCGCGCGGCTGCGCACCGCGCTGGTCGCGGTCGCCGCGGTGGCCGTCCTCGAGGCGGTGCTCGTCGCCCTCGACGGACCGGTCGCCACGGGCACGCTGCTGGTGGTCGCGGTCGCGCTGGCCGGCACCGCCGTGGCCGTGCGCGACCGGCTGCCGCTCGTCGTCGCCGGCGGGTTCTGGCTGGTGGGGACGCTGCTGGCGGTCGCCGTCGACGCCCCGATCACCGCGCTGGTCGACTTCCCGCAGTACCCCTACCTCGTCGACGGGCGGGGCCAGACCGCCGAGATCGTCGGCGGGGTCGTGGTGTCGCTGCTGGTGCTGCTCGCCTCCGTCGCGCTCACGGTGGCCGGCGGGCGGCTGCGGCTGGTGCGCCCCGACTCCGCGACGGCCGGCATCTGGGCGCCGCTCGGCGTCGCCGGGCTGTACGCCACGGCCGGGCTGATCGTCTCGCTGGCGCTGCTGGTCTCGCCCGAGCGCACCGCGTTCACCGTCGGGCACGCGATCGTCACGGTGTCCTGGACGGTGGTGGCGCTCGTGCTGCTGGCCCGCGGACTGCGCCGCCCCGCGCTGCGGGTGACCGGGCTGGTGCTGGTGGCGGGCGCCGTCGCCAAGCTGGTCCTGTTCGACCTGGTGGTGCTCGACGGGCTGGCGCAGGTCGCCGCGTTCCTCGGCGCCGGGCTGGTGCTGCTGGCCGCGGGCACCCGCTACGCGCGGATGGTCGCCGAAGCGGGACAGCCGGGGCGAGGCGGCCACGGCGCCGGATAGGTTCGGGGCATGCCAGACCTGGACCCGGTGTTCGCGGGCATCCCGCTCGCCGCGCTCGCCGACGCCGCCCTGTCCCGCGCCCGCGACCTCGGGGCCCAGCACGCCGACCTGCGGGTCGAGCGGATCGTCTCCCAGTCGGTCGACCTGCGCGACGGCCGTGTCACCGGCGTCGCCGACGACGTGGCCGTCGGGCTGGCGGTCCGCGTGATCGTCGACGGGGTGTGGGGCTTCGCCTCGCACGGCGACCTCACCCCCGACCGGGCCGCCGCCACCGCCGAGCGGGCGGTGGCCGTCGCGCGGACGCTGGCGCCCGTCGCGGTCGAGCGGGTGGAGCGGGCCGACGAGCCGGTGCACGCGGGCGTCGAGTGGATCTCGGCCTACGACGTCGACCCGTTCGACGTCCCGACCCGCGACAAGGTCGGGCTGCTCACCGAGTGGTCGCAGCGCCTGCTGGCCTCCGACGGCGTCGACCACGTCCACGCGGGCGTCGCGCAGGTGCGGGAGAACAAGTTCTACGCCGACCTCACCGGCACCCGCACGACCCAGCAGCGCGTGCGGATCGCGCCGGCGTTCACCGCCACCGCCGTCGACCGGGGCGCCGGGGCGTTCGAGACGATGAGCAGCCTCGCCCCGCCCGCCGGCCGCGGCTGGGAGTACCTCACCGGCACCGGATGGGACTGGGACGCCGAGCTCGCCGAGGTGCCCGGCCTGCTGGCGGAGAAGACGAAGGCGCCCAGCGTCACCGCGGGGGCGTACGACCTGGTCATCGACCCGACGAACCTCTGGCTCACCATCCACGAGTCGGTCGGACACGCCACCGAGTACGACCGCGCGATCGGTTACGAGGCCGCCTACGCGGGTTCCAGCTTCGCCACGCCCGACCTGCTCGGCACGCTGCGCTACGGCTCCGAGCACATGCACGTCACCGGTGACCGGACCGTCCCGCACGGGCTCGCCACCGTCGGCTACGACGACGACGGCGTCGCCACCACCGAGTGGGACCTCGTGCGCGACGGCGTGCTGGTCGGCTACCAGCTCGACCGCACGTTCGCCCCGCGCCTGGGGCTGGAGCGCTCCAACGGCTGCGCGTTCGCCGACTCCCCGCACCACGTGCCGATCCAGCGGATGGCGAACGTGTCGCTGCGGCCCGACCCGGTGCGCGACACGTCGACCGAGGAGCTGATCGCGGGCGTGGAGCGGGGGATCTACGTCGTCGGCGACAAGTCGTGGTCGATCGACATGCAGCGCTACAACTTCCAGTTCACCGGCCAGCGGTTCTACCGGATCGAGGACGGGCAGCTCGCCGGGCAGCTCCGCGACGTCGCCTACCAGGCCACGACCACCGACTTCTGGGGCTCGCTCGACGCCGTCGGCGGCCCGTCGACGTGGGTGCTGCACGGCGCGATGAACTGCGGGAAGGCCCAGCCCGGGCAGGTGGCGGCGGTGAGCCACGGCTGCCCGTCGGCGCGCTTCCGCGGCGTGAACGTGCTCAACACGCAGGAGGAGGGCTCGTGAGGGCGCAGGAGATCATCGAGCGGACGCTGGCGGCGGCCGCGCACCTGCACGGGTGCGCCGTGCTGGTGCAGGAGTCGAGCGAGGCCGTGCTGCGCTGGGCCAACTCCACGATGACGACCAACGGGCACACGACCGCGGCGCGCGTGAGCGTGGTCGCGCTGGTGGCCGTCGAGGGCGGCACGGCGGCGGGCGTCGTCAGCACCGGGGTGACGATCACCGACCCGGCCCGGCTCGACGAGCTGGTGGCCGCGGCGGAGGCCTCGGCGCGCGACGCCGGCCCCGCGCAGGACGCCATGCCGCTGCCCGAGCCCACCACCACCGATGCGGCCTGGGACGACCCCGCGGTCGAGACGTCGATCGGCGTGTACTCCGCGTTCGCCGAGGGCCTGGCCGAGGTGCTCGCCGGGCCGCAGCGCCAGTACGGGTTCGCCAGCCACGAGCTGACGACGACGTGGCTGGGCACCTCGGCCGGCGTGCGGCGCCGCTGGGTGCAGCCGACGGGGTCGGTGGAGCTCAACGCCAAGACCCGGGACCTGTCGGGGTCGGCGTGGGTGGGGGCGTCGACGGCCGACTTCACCGACGTCGACGTCGTCGACCTCGCGGCGCAGGCCGCCCGCCGCCTCGAGTGGGGGAAGCGGCGCGTCACGTTGCCGGCGGGGAAGTACGAGACGCTGCTGCCGCCGTCGGCGGTGTCGGACCTGATGATCTACCTGGCGTGGTCGATGGACGGGCGCCCGGCGCAGGAGGGCCGCAGCGCGCTGTCCGGGCCGGACGGCCCGCGCGTCGGCGAGCGCCTCACCGACCTGCCGCTCACCCTCGCCTGCGACCCCGCCGCGCCGGGCCTGGAGTACGAGCCCTTCCTGTCGACGACCCGCTCCGGCGACGCGGTGTCGGTGTTCGACAACGGCGCGCCCACGCGGCGCGTCGACTGGGTCCGCGAGGGCGTCATCAGCGAGCTCGGCTACTCCCGCGCGGAGGCCGCCGAGTTCGGCACGACCTTCACCCCGGGCGGCGACAACCTGCTGCTCACCGGCGGGTCGGACGCCTCGCTGGAGGACATGGTCGCCCGCACCGACCGCGGCCTGCTGCTCACCTGCCTCTGGTACATCCGGCTCGTCGACCCGGCCACGCTGCTGCTCACCGGCCTCACCCGCGACGGCGTGTACCTGGTGGAGGGCGGCGAGATCGTCGGCGAGGTCGACCACAACTTCCGCTTCAACCACTCCCCGCTCGACGTCCTGCGCTCGGCCACCGAGGTCGGCGCCACCGGGCGGACGCTGCCGCGGGAGTGGAAGGACTGGTTCACGCGCGCGGCGATGCCGGCGGTGCGGGTCCCGGACTTCACGATGTCGTCGGTGTCGCTGGGCAGGTGAGCCACCGGGCCGGTGAGCGGTTCCTCGACGGGGGCCACCCGTCCGGCGATCCGTCCGGTCACCCGTCCAGGGTGACCGGTTGCACACAGCGCGTGATGGACACCATCGGGCGACGATCGGCGCGCCGAGGGGGGCCCGGGCGGGGTCGGTGTCGTTGACTGTGCCAGCGCGCCGACGACGTCGCGGGAATCCCGGTTCGAGCCCGAGAGGGGCCCTGCCCGTGTCCTACGAGATGGTCAGCGCCTACACGCTGCTGGTCGGCCAGACCGACGGTGAGCCCACCGTCAGCGTGCACACCACCGCCGACGACGCCTGGCGAACGCTCGACCGCGAGGTCCGCGAGCGCTGCGGCATGCGTCCGCGCCCCCGCCGCCGGGCCGACGCCGACGCCATCGCGCGCCTGGCCAACGCGTGGCGGGCGGGCGACCCGGAGAGCCGCTACTGGAACGTCACGACCCACCGTCTGCCCATCCCGGTGCCGGAGATCGCCCGGCGGCCGGTGCAGGTGGAGCCGACCCCGTCGCTGGTGCGGGCGACGTCGAGGTGGATCTTCGGCTAGGACCCGCACCCGCGCTCAGGCCTCCGCCCCCGGCAGGTACCGCCGCATCCTCGCCAGCAGGTCCTCCACCCCGAGCCCGGGGGGCAGGGGGGTGCCGGTGAGGGTGCGCAGGTACAGGCCGTCGCCCACGAGCTGGGCGAGCCAGGCGAGCACCGGGTCCTCGAGCTCGGCCCGGAGCGCGGCGAAGGCGTCGGCGTCGACCACCGCCAGCACGTCACGCACCTCCTGCCCGGTCGCGCTGCCGTCGGAGATGCGCAGGACGGCGAGGTAGGTGCGCGTGACGCCGCCCGGGACGCCGCCGCCGGGCGCGGACGTGCGCAGGTAGTAGGCCACGGCGCCGTCCGGGGCGCTGCGGATCGCGTCGGCGTCGGCGGCGCTGCGCTCGCGCAGGCGGTCGAGCAGGCCCGTGACCAGCGCGTCCTTCGACGCGAAGTGGTAGAGCAGCCCGCCCTTGGACACCTCGGCGGCCGCGGCGACGGCGTCGAGCGTGGCCGATCCGGGGCCGTGGTCGATCAGGAGCGTCTCGTAGGCGTCGAGCACGCGGTCCCGGGCTCCGGTCATCGTCGGAGTCTAGGAGGGGTGGGGTGCGCCACGACGGCGCCCGGCCGGGAATCTCTGTACCGTCCAGACGGTATAGTACTGACGTGAACGCCACCGTCCTCTTCCCCGCCGCGCCCCCGCGCGCCGGTGCACGCGCCTGGCTCGGCCTCGCCGTGCTGTTCCTCCCCACGCTGCTGGTGGCGATCGACAACACCGTCCTGGGCTTCGCGCTCCCCGCGATCAGCGAGGCACTGGCGCCGTCGGCCCTCGAGCAGCTCTGGATCGTCGACGCCTACCCGCTCGTCCTCGCCGGCCTGCTCGTCACGATGGGCACGCTCGGCGACCGCATCGGCCGCCGCCGCACGCTGCTGATCGGGGTCGCCGGCTTCGGCGCGGTCTCGCTGGCCGCCGCCTTCGCCACGGACGCCGTGCACCTCGTGGCCGCCCGCGCCCTGCTGGGCTTCTTCGGCGCCATGCTCATGCCCGCGACGCTCGCCCTGCTCCGCACGCTGTTCCCCGACCGCACGCAGCGCCGCCTGGCCGTGGCGGTGTGGGCCACCGGGTTCGCGGCGGGCGCGGCCGTCGGCCCGATCGTCGGCGGGCTGCTGCTCGCCCACTTCTGGTGGGGCGCGGTGTTCCTGGTGAACGTGCCGCTGATGCTGCTGATCCTGGTGCTCGGGGCCGTGCTGCTGCCCGAGTCGCGGATGGCGGCGCCCGGGCGGCTCGACCCGCTCGGGGTGCTGCTGTCGCTGCTCGCGATGGGCCCGACCGTGCTCGCGGTCAAGACCGTGGCGCACGACGGCGTCACCGCGACGGCGGTGCTCGCGCTGCTCGTCGGCGCCGGGTCGGCCGTGCTGTTCGTCCGGCGCGCGAAGGCGCGGATCGCGGCGGGCGAGGAGCCGCTGCTCGACGTCACCCTGTTCGCGTCCCCGGTCCTGCGGCTGTCGGCGCTGGCCAACGCGACGACGATGTTCGCGCTGACGGGCCTGCTGTTCTTCTCCGCGCAGCACCTGCTGCTCGTGGCCGGCCTCGACCCCCTCGACGCCGGGCTGGTCCTGCTACCCGGCTTCGCGACGACGATGGTCGCGGGCCTGGTGGCCAGCCGCCTCGCACGGCGCTTCCCGCTGCGCGTGCTCGTGCCCGTCGGGCTGCTGCTCGCCGCGGCCGGCTACCTGCTCGCCGCGACGCCCGAGGTCGGCCTGCTCGCGGCCGCCGCGGTGCTCGTGGGCGCCGGCATCGGGCTCTCGGAGACGATCACCAACGACGCGATCCTCACCGCCGTCCCGGCCGACCGCGCGGGATCGGCGTCGGCGGTGTCGGAGACGGCCTACGAGATCGGCGCGGTGCTCGGCACCGCGGTGCTCGGCAGCGTGCTGGCCGCCGCCTACCGCGGCGGCGTGGTCGTGCCGACCAGCATCGGTCCGGAGTGGGCCGACGCCGCGCACGAGACGCTGGGCGGCGCGGTCGGCACCGCCGCGCGCGTGCCCGGCCACGACGGGCAGGCGCTGCTCGACTCGGCCCGCGCCGCGTTCGACGCCGGGGTCGGCGTCACCGCGCTCGTCGGCGCGGCGGTGCTCGTCGCCGTCGCCGTGGTGGTCGTGCTCGGCCTGCGCCCGGGAGGCAGCGCGACGGGGCTGAGGGCGACGGGGGTCAGCGGAACGCCGCGATGACCGGCGCCATCCGCTCCAGCGGGCCCGCGTCGACCAGGCCCGGCCAGCACCACCAGGCACGGCGCGGGGAGCCGCAGCACCGGCTCAGGTCTGGCGCTTGGGGATCACCGGCTGGGTGCTGATCTGCGGCTCGACGACGGGGCGCGGAGCGGGCGCCGAACGCTCGGCCAGCCGCTCCTGCACCTGCTCGGAGACCTGGTCGGCGCGGCGGCGCTCCCGGACGCGGATGAGCACGAGCATCGAGATGCCGTAGGCGAGCCCGAGGACGAGCAGCACCACACCGAGCTTGACGACGAACGTCTGCAGGGGTTCCTGGCCGTCGGCGAAGTCGGCCACCGAGATGATCGCCAGCACGCCGAGGGTGATCAGGTGGAACAGCACGGACAGCAGCAGGTTCACCGACCGCGTGACCTTGGTGTCCTGGAACACCTCCTGCAGGAAGGGCTCCCCCGCCGTGACCAGGAGCCGCCCCACCAGGAACGTGAGCGCGATGGACACGACGAGCAGCGTGACGTACATGCCGGTGTCGCTCATGGTGTGCGCGCTCCCTCGGTGCGACCGGATACGCACGGAACGCTACGCGCGGGGGGCCCGGCGGTCCACACGGAGCGCGGCACGGCGGCGGCACCCGCACAACGTCGCGCTCGTCACTACGACGCTGTCGGAAATAGCGCGCTGACCACTTCTGAATCGATTAGTTGATCGGTCCTGTGAGTCAATCGACATCGGCCAGCGGTGGGGAAAGCCGGACACCGCCGGTACCGTCGCTATTCATCTTCGACAGGCACGTCCGACCCGTTCCGGCTCGGGCGTGCGCAGCGTTCCCGCAGAACCCGGTCCGCCGGTGAGGAGACAGGACGACATGACAGCAGCCACCGTGCCAGGGCTCGACGAGGCGCCGACCGACAACACGCGACTGCTCTCGTGGGTCCGCGAGGTGGCCGAACTGACCACGCCGGACCGCGTCGTGTGGGTCGACGGCTCCGAGGAGGAGTGGGAGCGGATGACGTCCGCTCTCGTCGAGGCCGGCACCTTCACGCGACTCGAGAAGAAACCGAATTCTTTCTACGCGGCTTCCGATCCCGATGACGTGGCGCGCGTCGAGGAGCGCACGTTCATCTGTTCCGCCGAGCCGTCGGGTGCGGGTCCGACGAACAACTGGGTCGATCCGGCCGAGATGAAGTCGACGATGTCGGAGCTGTACCGCGGCAGCATGCGCGGGCGCACGATGTACGTCATCCCGTTCTGCATGGGCCCGCTCGACGCCACCCCGCCGATGCTGGGCGTGGAGATCACCGACTCGGAGTACGTCGTCGCGTCGATGAAGATCATGACGCGGATGGGCGCCACCGTGCTCCCGCTGTTCTCCGACCGCGGCGACTCCTTCGTGAAGTGCGTGCACTCCGTCGGCGCCCCGCTCGAGCCGGGCCAGGCCGACGTCGCGTGGCCCTGCAACGAGACCAAGTACATCTCGCACTTCCCCGAGACCCGCGAGATCTGGAGCTTCGGCTCCGGCTACGGCGGCAACGCGCTGCTGGGCAAGAAGTGCTACGCCCTGCGCATCGCCTCGGCCATCGCCCACGACGAGGGCTGGATGGCCGAGCACATGCTCATCCTCAAGCTCATCTCGCCGGAGGAGAAGGCCTACTACGTCGCGGCGGCGTTCCCGTCGGCCTGCGGCAAGACCAACCTCGCGATGCTCCAGCCGACCATCCCCGGCTGGCGCGCCGAGACCGTCGGCGACGACATCGCGTGGATGCGCTTCGGCGAGGACGGCCGGCTCTACGCCGTCAACCCGGAGTTCGGCTTCTTCGGCGTCGCGCCGGGTACCAACTGGAAGACCAACCCCAACGCGATGCGCACCATCGAGGCGGGCAACGCGCTGTTCACCAACGTCGCGCTGACCGACGACGGCGACGTGTGGTGGGAGGGCCTCGAGGGCGAGCCCGAGCACCTGACGGACTGGAAGGGCAACGACTGGACGCCCGAGTCCGGCACCGACGCCGCGCACCCCAACTCCCGCTACACCGTGCCGATCGGGCAGTGCCCGGTCGTCGCCCCGGAGTGGGAGGACCCGAACGGCGTCCCGATCTCGGCGATCCTGTTCGGCGGCCGCCGCAAGACCACGGTGCCGCTGGTGACCGAGGCCCGCGACTGGCAGCACGGCACCTTCATGGGCGCCACGATGTCGAGCGAGAAGACCGCGGCCGCGGCCGGCGGGCTCGGCCAGGTCCGCCGCGACCCGATGGCGATGCTGCCCTTCCTGGGCTACAACGTCGGCGAGTACTTCCAGCACTGGGTGAACATCGGCAAGGGCGCCGACGCCGACAAGCTGCCGAAGATCTTCTACGTCAACTGGTTCCGCCGCGGTGACGAGGGCCGGTTCCTGTGGCCCGGGTTCGGCGAGAACAGCCGCGTCCTCAAGTGGTGCATCGAGCGCATGGAGGGCAAGGCCGCGGCCACCGAGACCGCGATCGGCTACGTCCCGACGTCCGACCAGATCGACCTCGACGGCCTCGACGCCGCCGTGGCCGACATCGACGCCGCGCTGACCGTCGACGTCGAGGAGTGGAAGGCCGAGATCCCGCTCATCGAGGAGTGGTTCGACAAGATCGGCGACGGCCTGCCCACGTCGATGCGCGACGAGCTCGAGGCCCTCAAGCTCCGCCTCGGCGCCTGACCGACCCGCACGACCCGACGGCCCGCCACGCACCCGCGTGGCGGGCCGTCGCGCGTCCGGGGCGGCGCCGGGCGCCGGCCGCTGATCACGGTGGCGCCACCATCGGGCGAGAGCGTCGGTGGTCGGACCTACTATCCCTGCGACCACCGACCGTCGCTGCGATCCAGCGGGAGCACACGCATGTCAGAGCCGACCAGCCGACCACCCCGTCACCAGGACGGGCTCCGCGTCAACGCGTGGAACCTGCTGCTCCTGGTCCCGTTCCTCATGCTCGTCACGCCGTGGTTCAACTCGGTGGAGCCGGTGGTGTTCGGCATGCCCTTCTTCTACTGGTCCCAGTTCGCCTGGGTGCCGGTCGGCGTCGTCTGCGTGGCGATCGTGTACGTGATGACCCGCGACGAGCCCGCGCCGGTCGCCCCCGGCGCCCCGGCCGACGTCGACGACCTGGACGAGGGGACCCAGCGATGATCCAGTGGACCGAGCTGATCGTCTTCACGGTGCTGTTCCTGGTCGTCACCGTGATGGGCTTCCTCGCCTCGCGCTGGCAGCGCGGCGACACCCTCGACCACCTCGACGAGTGGGGCCTGGGCGGGCGCAGGTTCGGCGCCTGGATCACCTGGTTCCTCGTCGGCGGAGACCTCTACACGGCGTACACGTTCGTCGCGGTCCCCGCGCTGCTGTTCGGGGCCGGCGCGATGGGCTTCTTCGCGCTGCCCTACACCGTGGTCCTCTACCCGCTGGTGTTCCTGCCGGTTCTGCGGCTCTGGTCGGTCTCGCGGGTGCACGGCTACGTCACCCCCGCCGACTTCGTGCGCGGGCGCTACGGCTCGTCGCTGCTGGCCTTCATCGTCGCGATCACCGGCCTGCTGGCGACGATGCCCTACATCGCGCTGCAGCTCGTCGGGCTCGAGGCGGTGCTGCGCACGATGGGCCTCAACGGCAGCGGGCTGCTCGGTCACCTGCCACTGCTCGTCGCGTTCGTCATCCTGGCCGTCTACACCTACCAGTCGGGGCTGCGGGCGCCCGCGCTGATCGCCTTCGTCAAGGACATCCTGATCTACGTCGTGATCCTGGTGGCCATCGTCTACCTGCCCTCGAAGTTCGGCGGCTGGGGCGCGATCTTCGACGCGGCCGACGCGAAGTTCCAGGCCACGGAGTCGACCGCCGACGGCGTGCTGCTCACGGCCAACAACCAGCTGCAGTACATCACCCTGGCCCTGGGCTCGGCGCTGGCGCTGTTCCTCTACCCGCACTCGCTCACGGGAATCCTGGCCTCGCGCGGGCGCAACGTGATCAAGCGCAACATGATGGCGCTGCCCGCGTACTCGCTGCTCCTGGGCCTGCTCGCGTTGCTGGGCTACGTGGCCATCGCCGCGGGCGTCACGCCCATCACGAACAACGCCACCGGCCGCCCGGACACCAACACCATCATCCCGGTGCTGTTCGACAACGAGTTCGGCTCGCTGTTCGCGGGCCTGGCGTTCGCCGCGATCGGGATCGGCGCGCTCGTGCCGGCCGCGATCATGTCGATCGCCGCGGCCAACCTGTGGACGCGCAACATCTACAAGGAGTACCTGCGCAAGGACGCCACGCCCAAGCAGGAGGCGCAGCAGGCCAAGATCGCGTCGCTGGTCGTGAAGTTCGGGGCGGTGCTGTTCATCGTCGCTGTCGATCCGCAGTTCTCCATCGACCTGCAGCTCATCGGCGGCGTGATCATCCTGCAGACACTGCCGGCCGTGGCCATCGCGGTGTACACGCGCTGGCTGCACCGCTGGGCCCTGGTGGCCGGCTGGGTCGTGGGCATGGGCTACGGCCTCCACCTGCTCTACACGATCCCCAACCCGGCCGCGGGCCGCGCCCACTTCGGCGGCTCGGCCCTCGCGCTCGACAAGATCAACCTGCTGGGCTGGCAGCCGTTCGCCGGCTCGACGGCGCTCATCTACGTCGGGTTCGTCGCCCTGGTGCTCAACCTCGTGGTCGCGGTGCTCGTCACGTTCGCCCTGCGGGCCGCCGGCACCGCCGAGGGCGACGACCAGACCTCGCCCGCCGACTACCACGCGGACGAGGGATCCGATCGCCTCAAGCCCGTGGCCGCCGACCTGCACTGAACCGCTGGTCGCGCCGGAACGACCGCCCGGCGACATAAGTGATTCACATCGACGCGCTGTGACGGTCGGCCGCGATGAGAGAGGGGTTCGGTTCGGCCGTTCACTCGTTCGAGTGCCGGACACCGCCGAGAGTGACCTTTCGGCGGCTCATGATTGCCCCGCCACTCGTCCGGGGTGCAACATTCCGTGGACCCCTGCGATACGAAGGGTGATCGCTGCCATGCCGGGCGGCGACAGTCGGAGGTGACCGCGGTGATGGATGTCGGACCCGGGAGCGCGCCCGATCGCGCGTCCGCCGGAGAGGACGCCGACGACCTCCTGGTGTTCGTCGACCGCCTCGCGGCGGCGGCCCAGGACGAGGCCACCACGGCCCGGGCCAAGGAGCAGATCGGCCGCACCGTCCGGGCGGGCTCCACGCCCCCCGGGCTGCGCCGTCTCGCCGAGGCACTCGCCGCGTCGGTGGCCGAGGTCCCGCCCGCCCAGCGCCACGCGGTCGACGACCCCACCTCGGTGGTGCCGGCGATGCGCGGCACGGCGCTGGTCGTACTCGACGAGGCCGGTCCGTCCGCCGTGGCCGCCGCGGTGTCCGCGCTGGTCGCCGACGGCCGCCGCGTCGTCGTCACCGCCGAGACCGACGCCGAGCTCGACGCGGTGCGGATGGACATGGCCACCGGCCGCACGGTCGACGCCCTGCCCGACGTCCCGCACGGCGAGCTGCGCGAGCTGCGTCGCCTGCTGGCCACCTCCACCGCGGCGGCGCGGGCGCGGGCCGGGCAGGACCTGCCCCCCGCCGACGCGCTGCCGCCCGTCGAGGACGTGCGGCAGCTCAGCCGCCAGGCCGCGCAGGCCGGGCGCCCCGACGACGCGGGCACCGTCGTTCCCGCGCTGCTCTCCCGCGTGGAGCCCGACCGCCGCGAGGCCGTCACCTCGATCGCCCGCTGCGTCACGGTGCGGCTCGACGCGCTGGGCACCCGCCGCCAGTCGCCGTGGGAGTGGGAGCTGCTCGGGCACCTGATCCACACGCGGCACCGCGCCGTGTTCGACCGCACGCAGGAGGACGTCGCGCAGGCCGCGACGATCGCGCACCAGCGCCGCGACGCCCCGCCGGTGTCGTTCCTCGGGCCGCTCCCGGCCGACGCGGTCGACCTGCTCTGCAACTACTACGAGTTCCTCGAGTCCGGCGGCCGCGCCCGCGCGTACTTCCGACCCTCGGCCCAGCGCGACGTCCAGCCCGTGCTGCGGCGCATCCGGGTGGCCGACCGGGAGCCGGTCACCGCCCCCGACGTGCTCCGCGTGCTCGACCACATGGAGCTCACCGAGCGCCTGGGCCGGATCGTCGCCGGGTGCACCGAGATGGGCGTCCCGGCCCCGCGCGGGCCGCTCGACCTGGCCCCGCTCGTCGAGCGCCTGGCCCTTGTGGGAGCCGCGGCCCGCTCCGTCGGCTCGCTGCGCCACGACGTGCTGTTCCTGGCCGCCGACTCGCCGCTGTCGGTGCCCGACGTCGACTCCGCGGCGCGCGTCTCGGCCGCGATCCTCGACTACGAGGAGCACGGGTCGGCCGCGGAGGCCGCCCACAAGCTCGACGCGATGGCCGACCTGCTCGCCGAGCGCGCCGTCGGTACCGTCACCGCGCCGGAGCACCACCAGGCCGTGGCCGCGCTGCGCCGCCGCGATCCCGACGCCTACGAGCACGCCGTCGACGCTCTGGGCGCCGCCCGGCGCGAGCTGCGCGACGAGGTCCGCCGCACTACCCTGCTCGGGCGGCTGCG
Organism: Pseudonocardia oceani; assembly: GCF_019263585.2. Taxonomy (GTDB): domain Bacteria; phylum Actinomycetota; class Actinomycetes; order Mycobacteriales; family Pseudonocardiaceae; genus Pseudonocardia; species Pseudonocardia oceani. The sequence continues at coordinate 3,251,711 of NZ_JADQDF010000001.1, read as the reverse complement.
GGCCATCGCGCCCGCGCTGGCGGCCGCGTGGGACGAGTTGCACGAGCGCGACTCCGGCGCCTACGGCCTGGCCTGCTTCGTCCGCAGCCAGACCCTGCTCGGCGCGCTGCCCGCGCCCGACAGCGCCGACGTCGTCGTCGTGCTCGGGGCGGCCCAGCTCGGTGTCGAGCGGCTCCTGCTCACGGCCGTCGCGCCGCGGATGATCGCCGTGGTGGCGCCCGACGAGCAGCCCCTGGGCTCGCCGTCGCTGCTCAGCGTCCTGCAGCGCGCCTCCGCGCTGCTGATCCAGGGCCGTCCGGCGGAGCCGGCGGCCGGTGGCCGGGTCGTGCAGTTCCACCCGGGCGGGCGCCCCGGGGCGGTGTCGGCGGTGGGTCAGGCCGGCGCCTGAGCCTCCAGCAGGGCGATCGGGTCCGCACCGTCGGAGGTGCGGGCCCATCCACCGTCGACAGGGCGGTACAGCGTCCAGTGGCCGGTGTCGTCGACGCGCAGCCGCGCCAGCGGCGTCGTCGACCACTCCACGTCGAGCTCCGGGCGGACGGGCGCGCGGCGGTCGCTGATCGTCACCTCGCCGCCGTGCACGGTGTAGCCGATCCGGCGGTGCTCGCGCTCCCGCTCGGGGATCCGTTCCGCGCACCACCGCGACAGGGCGTGGCGGATCTCCTCCGGCAGTTCCATGACGAGCATGCTCCCCCGGCACTACGGTCGACGCCATGGGAGAGACGCACGAAGTGAGCCGGTTCGGGCACGTGGAGCTGGCCGACATGCCCGAGGACCTGCGCGAGCGGATCGGGGCGATCGCGGAGAAGTCGGGCTTCGTGCCCAACGTGTTCCGGGCCCTGGCCCGCCGGCCCGCCGAGCTGCGCGCGTTCCTCGACTACCACGACGCGCTGATGGAGTCCTCGGACGGACTGAGCAAGGCGGAGCGCGAGCTGGTGGTCGTCGCGACGTCGGGGGCGAACAGCTGCACGTACTGCGTGGTGGCGCACGGGGCGATCCTGCGGGTGCGCACCAAGGACCCGGAGATCGCCGACCGCGTCGCCACCAACCCCTACGGCGTGGCGCTGTCGCCGCGCGAGCGCGCGATCGTCGACCTGGCCCTGCTGATCGCCGTCGACTCCGCCGCGCTCACCGACGCCGAGCTCGACGACGCCCGCCTGGCGGGGCTGTCGGAGGACGAGATCTGGGACATCGGCGCGATCACCGCGCTGTTCGCCATGTCCAACCGCCTCGCGCACCTGACGGCACTGCGCCCCAACCCGGAGTTCTTCCTGATGGGCCGCCTCCCCCGGTCCTGACGCGGCCGGTCGGATGACCCGCCGCAACCGCGTCGACCCGTGGGGCGACCTGCACGCCCCACCCCGCGCGCGTGCGTCACGCGGTTCCGCGACCGGCGGGTCGGGCTCGCCCGGCCGGGCCGGTGGACCCCGCTGTTCTTCCTCGACGACGCCGTGGCGCTCGCTGCGGGGCACCGGCCTGCGGCGAGTGCCGCCACGCCGCCTACATGGGCTAGCGGGAGGCGGTGGCCGCGGCCGTCGGCGCACCGGTGCGGGCGGGTGACCTCAACCGGGCACTGGCCGCCGAGCGCCCGGACCCGGGGCGGGGCCTCGACCACGCGGCCCACCGGCGCACCTGGCTCGGCACCGACCTGCCCGACGGCACCGTCGTCGTCACCGACGGGCCGCGGCTGGTGCGGGGCGGGCGGCTGCTGGCCTTCTCCTTCGACGGGTGGCGCGACCCCGAACGGGTCACCGCGGAATAGGTCGTGCACGACGCTGCTCGTACACCTCGACGTCACCGACGCCGCGCTCGTCGGGTTCTCGATAGGCGGCGGCGAGGTCGTCCGCTACGCCGCGAAGCACGGCGACAACGGCAGGCTGTGCCAGGGCCATCGCCGCCGGCGCCTCCGCGAAGGGCACGCTGGACTGCATCGCCGCGTTCGGCCGCACCGACCTGCGCGAGGACGTCGCCGTGATCACTGCCGACGCTCGTGATCCACGGTGACGCCGACGCGATCGTGCCGTTCGAGGTGAGCGGCAAGCGCAGCGCCGAGGCGATCAGCGGGAGTGAGCTGGTCGGGATCGAGGACGGCCCGCACGCGATCAACGCGACGCACCCGGAGGAGTTCAACCGAGCGCTGCTGGAGTCCCTGGCGAAGTAGGGTCCACCGGCTTGTGGAGCACCCGGGCCAGGAACTCCCTGGTCCGGGGTTCGCGCGGGTTGCCGATCACGTCCGCGGGCGGGCCGAGCTCGACCACGAGGCCCCCGTCGATGAACAGGACGCGGTCGGCCACCTCCCGCGCGAACTGGATCTCGTGGGTGACCACCAGCATCGTCATGCCGTCGCGCGCGAGGCCGCGCATGACGTCGAGGACGTCGCCGACGAGCTCCGGGTCCAGCGCCGAGGTCGGCTCGTCGAACAGCATCACCGTCGGGTCCATCGACAGCGCCCGCGCGATCGCCACGCGCTGCTGCTGGCCGCCCGAGAGCTGCGAGGGCTGCGCCGAGCCGCGCTCGCCCAGGCCGACGCGGTCGAGGTTGGCCTTCGCGATCTCCTCGGCCTCGGTCCGGTCGCGCCCCAGCACCCGGCGCTGCGCGATCGTCAGGTTGTCCAGCACCGACAGGTGGCTGAACAGGTTGAACGACTGGAACACCATCCCGACCGAGCGGCGCGCCTCGTCGATCTCGCAGTCGGGGTCTGTCATCTCCCGGCCCTCGACGACGACCGACCCGCTCGTCGGCGTCTCCAGGAGGTTGACGCAGCGCAGCAGCGTCGACTTGCCCGAGCCGGACGGCCCGATGATGCAGACGACCTCCCCGCGCTCGACGGTCAGGTCGATGCCGCGCAGCACCTCGACCGACCCGAACGACTTGTGCAGGTCCCTGATCCGCACCGCGGCGTCCGCGGTCCCGGTCGCGGTGCTCATACCTCTGCCCCCTTCGGCGTCCCCGCGCTGCCGTACCGGCGCTCCAGCCGGCGGGCGAGGTAGGAGAGCGGGATGGTGATGATCAGGTAGCACAGGCCGACGACCAGCAGCGGCGTCATGCTGCGCACCTGGTTGAGCGCGGCCCGGCCGAACTGCGCCAGCTCCTGCTGCTCCAGGGTCGTGCCGAGCAGGAACGCGAGCGAGGAGTCCTTCGTCAGCAGGATCAGCTCGTTGGTCAGCGGCGGAAGGACCGTGCGGAAGGCCTGCGGGATGACGATGAACGTCATCGTCCGCGTCGGCGACATGCCGAGCGAGCGCGCCGCCTCGACCTGCCCGGCGGGCACCGCCTGGATGCCCGCCCGGATCGTCTCGGAGATGTAGGCCGAGCCGACGATGCCCAGCGCCAGCGTGATCGACAGCGTGCGGTCGAGGTTGGACCCGAACGCCAGCGGGATGCCGAACCCGATCGCGATCACCACGAGCAGTGCGGGGAGCCCGCGGAAGAACTCGATGTAGGCCCCGGCCGCCCAGCGGTACACGCGCACCGACGACAACCGCATGAGCGCGAGGACCAGCCCCAGCCCGAGCGCCAGCAGGAACCCCAGCGACGTGAAGACGACCGTGTTCTTCAGCGCGACGGTGAGGACGTCCGGGAACAGGCTCGCGGCGACCTCGAGGTCGAAGAACGACCGGCCGATCTGCGCCCAGTCGGCGGTGAACGCGACGACCAGCAGGATGGCGACCGCGATCGCGTACTGGACGCCGCGCCCGGCCCGGGCCCGCTGGCGTCGGGTGAGTGCCATCGGAGGGTCAGCCCTGGCCCGCCGCGGGGAACCACTCGGCGAACAGCTGGTCGTACGTGCCGTCGGCCCGCGCGTCGGCGATGGCGCCGTTGATCGCCTCCACCAGCGCGGTGTTGCCGGTCTTCACGGCGTAGCCGTACTGCTCGCCGGTGTCGAACTCGGTGGTGACGGCGAAGCCCGGGTTCTTGCCCGCGAAGTCCAGCAGCGGCGCGTTGTCGTTGATGGCCGCGTCGACGTCACCGGTCTGCACGGCGGTGAGCAGCAGGCCGATGTCGTCGAAGGTCACGAGCTCGGCGCCGGACAGGTTCTCGGTGGCGTACTGCGCACCCGTGGTGCCGTTCTGCACGCCGAGGCGGCGGCCGGTGAGCTGCTCGGCGCCGACGATGTCGGAGCCCGGGGGCACCAGCAGGGCCTGGGTGGCGTCGAAGTAGGGGTCGGAGAAGTCGAGGTTCTCGTCGCGCACGTCGGTGATCGTCATGGCGGCGGCGCCGAGGTCGCACAGGTTGGTGTCGAGCGCGATCCCGGACTGGATGTTGTCGAACGGGGTCTCGACGATCTGCTGCGTGACACCGAGGCGCTCCGCCACCAGGTCGACGAGGTCGACGTCGAAGCCCACGATCTGGTCGCCCTGGCGGAACTGGAACGGCTCGTAGGGCAGCTGGGTGCACGTCGTGAGCTGACCGGACTGGATGAGCTCGACACCACCGGCGGCGGCCGGGGCCGCGGTCTCCCCTCCGCCGCACCCCGCGAGGGTGACGGCGAGAGCGGCCGCCAGCGCGGCCGGGGCGGAACGACGGAGACGGACGGACACGGGGGACCTCCACTGTGGTGTGAGTACCGCCGGGATGGTGCCATCCCGCCACCCGGACGACACGTTGGAGGCCTTTACCGTTGCGTGAAATGACGCTCGGTGATCCCGATGTGGTGACGTGTGATCTCCGGGGCCGGAACGGGTATGCCGGGGAACCACGCGGCGCCACACCGGCGTTGACCGTCGTGAGTGCACCATTCCCCCCTGGAGGACGACATGGCCCTGTTCCGACGACTCGCCACCCTGGCCACCGCCGCCGAGGCGGCGCGCCGGTACGCGAAGAGCAACCCGGACAAGGCGGGCAAGTACCTCGACCAGGCCGCCGCCTTCGTCGACAAGCAGACCAAGGGCAAGTACCGCACCCAGATCGACGGGGTCGCGAAGAAGGCCAAGGGCGTGGCGGGCCTGCCGACCGGCCCCGGCGCCACGGGCAACGGCCACGACGCCCCGACGCAGGTGAACCCGCCCGCCGACGGGCCGACCACGCAGGGGTACCGCCCGCCGCAGCCGGGCCCCCGCGAGCACGGCGCCTGACCGGCGCGTCCCCCGGCCCGGGTGCAGGGCCGGGGGACGGGCTCCGGTGCTCCCGCGCGGACGCCCGCTCGTGCCAGGATGTCGGGGAAGAGCCGTACGTGTGCGGGCCCACACCCCGCGCCCGCGCACGCCGGACCCGCCGTCCCGTGCCCGGCCACGAACCGGACCGGGCCGAACCAGCGAGGAGCACCCGTGTCCGCACCGCAGGACTGGACGCCGTCGACGTCGTCCACCCCGTCGCCCCGCCCGGGCCCCGATCACGTCGTCGCCGGGCTGAAGGGCACCGACGAGGGCGGCGCCGACCTCGTCCAGCTGCTCACGCCCGAGGGCGAGCGGGTGCCCGACCCGCGCTTCGACCCCTACGCCGCCGACATCGACGTGGAGGCGCTCAAGGAGCTCTACCGCGACCTCGTCCTGGTCCGGCGCTTCGACCGCGAGGGCAACGCGCTGCAGCGCCAGGGCCAGCTCGGGATCTGGGTCCCGCTGCTGGGCCAGGAGGCCGCGCAGATCGGCGCCGGCCGGGCGATGGCACCGCAGGACATGGCGTTCCCGTCCTACCGCGAGCACGGCGTCGCGTGGGCCCGGGGCGTCGACCCCACCGAGCTGCTCGGGATCTTCCGCGGCACCGACCACGGCAGCTGGGACCCGAAGTCCACCGGCTTCCACCTGTACACGATCGTCATCGGCAACCAGTGCCTCAACGCCACCGGCTACGCGATGGGCCAGAAGTTCGAGGGCAAGGTCGGCGACGGCCCCGACAGCGAGGCCACCATCTGCTTCTTCGGTGACGGCGCCACCAGCCAGGGCGACGTGCACGAGGGCTTCGTCTGGGCCGCCGTCTACGACGCTCCTGTCGTCTTCTACTGCCAGAACAACCAGTGGGCCATCTCCGAGCCCACCGAGCGCCAGACCCGCGTGCCGCTCTACAAGCGCGCGCAGGGCTACGGCTTCGACGGCATCCGCGTCGACGGCAACGACGTCCTCGCCTGCCTCGCCGTCACCCGCTGGGCGCTGGAGGAGTGCCGCACCGGCAACGGGCCGGTGCTGATCGAGGCGTTCACCTACCGGATGGACGCCCACACCACCTCCGACGACCCCACCCGCTACCGCCTCGCCGACGAGCTCGAGCTGTGGAAGCTCAAGGACCCGATCGAGCGGGTGCGCGTGCACCTGGTGCGCTCCCTGGGCGTCGAACCGGAGTTCTTCGGCGAGGTGCAGGCCGAGTCCGACGCCCTCGCGGCGCGTTTCCGGCAGCACTGCGTCGACATGCCGGCGCCCGCGCCGGACCGGATGTTCTCGGAGGTCTACGCGGAGGGCTCGCCCGCCGTCGACGCCCAGCGAGAGGCCTTCCTGGCCTACCACTCGTCCTTCGAGGGGGTCTGACATGGCCGTGCTGACGATGGCGAAGGCGATCAACGACGGGCTGCGCGCCGCGATGGAGCGCGACCCCAAGGTGCTCGTGATGGGCGAGGACGTCGGCAAGCTCGGCGGCGTCTTCCGCGTCACCGACGGACTGCAGAAGGACTTCGGCGAGCAGCGCGTGCTCGACACCCCGCTCGCCGAGAGCGGCATCATCGGCACCGCGGTAGGCCTCGCGATCCGCGGCTTCCGGCCGGTGTGCGAGATCCAGTTCGACGGGTTCGTGTTCCCCGGCTACGACCAGATCGTCTCCCAGCTCGCGAAGCTGCACTTCCGCTCGCAGGGTCGCGTTCCCATGCCGGTCGTCGTGCGCATCCCGTTCGGCGGGGGCATCGGGGCCGTGGAGCACCACAGCGAGTCGCCGGAGGCGCTGTTCGCGCACGTCGCGGGGCTCAAGGTCGTGGCGTGCTCCAACCCGGTCGACGCCTTCTGGATGATCCAGCAGGCCATCGAGAGCAACGACCCGGTGATCTTCTTCGAGCCGAAGCGGCGGTACTGGGAGAAGGCCGAGGTCGACCTGACGGCCACGCCCGCGCCGCTGCACTCCTCCCGCGTGGCGCGCTCCGGCTCGTCGCTGACGCTCGCCGGCTACGGCCCGGTGCTCAGGACCTGCCTGGAGGCCGCGTCGGCCGCCGAGGCGGACGGGCACGACATCGAGGTGATCGACCTGCGCACGCTCTCCCCACTCGACCTCGGCCCGGTGTTCGACTCGGTGCGGCGCACCGGGCGGCTCGTCGTGGTCGCGGAGGCGCCGTCGGAGACGTCGGTGGCCGCGGAGGTGTGCGCGCGCGTGCAGCAGGAGTGCTTCCACTCGCTGGAGGCGCCGGTGCTGCGGGTCACGGGGTTCGACACCCCGTACCCGCCGTCGAAGTGCGAGGAGGACTATCTCCCCGACCTCGACCGGGTGCTGGACGCCGTCGACCGCTCGATGGGCTGGTGACGGCCGTGCTGCGCGAGTTCGCCATGCCTGACGTCGGTGAGGGGCTCACCGAGGCCGAGGTCGTCACGTGGAACGTCGCCCCGGGCGACGTCGTCACCGTCAACCAGATCCTGTGCGAGATCGAGACGGCCAAGGCGGCCGTCGAACTGCCGTCGCCGTACGCGGGGACGGTCGGGAAGCTGCTGGTGGAGCCGGGCGAGACGGTGTCCGTCGGGTCGCCGATCATCAGCATCGAGACGGCAGAGGCGGCGCCGGCGGCCCCGTCGCCGGCACCCGCCTCCTCCGACGAGGAGCAGGGCGCGAAGATCGGGGAGCCGGGCAAGGACGGCCGGATCGCCAACCTGGTGGGCTACGGCCCGCGGCCCGGCGCGTCGGCCCGCCGGCCCCGCCGCGGCGCGCCGACCCCCGCCACGCCCGTTCAGGAAAGCCACGTTCCTGCCCTCACGGGACCTGAAAGTGGCTTTCCTGAACCTGCGGCGGCGGGAGCGGCGGCGGGAGCCGGGCCGGGCGGGGCCGCGAACGGCTCGGCCGCCGTGCCCCTGGCCAAGCCCCCGGTCCGCAAGCTCGCCCGTGACCTCGGGGTGGACCTGCGCGCCGTCACCCCCACCGGCCCCGGCGGTGTGATCACCCGCGAGGACGTGCAGTCCCACGCGGCCGCGCCCGTCGCCGCGGCGCCGGTCGCGCCCGCCCCGAGCACCTCGAGCGGCGGCGTCCGCCGCGAACCGATCCGCGGCGTCCGCAAGCACACCGCCGCGGCCATGGTGAGCAGCGCGTTCACCGCCCCGCACGTCACGGAGTTCCTGGCCGTCGACGTCACCGCGACGATGGCGCTGCGCGACCGCCTCCGCGCCACCCGCGAGTACGCCGAGGTGAAGCTGACGCCGCTGGCGTTCGTCGCGAAGGCCGTGTGCCTGGCCGCGCGCCGCACCCCGGAGATCAACGCGAGCTGGGACGAGGCCGCGGGCGAGATCGTCTACTACGACCGCGTCCAGCTCGGGATCGCCGCCGCCACGCCGCGCGGGCTGATCGTGCCCAAGGTCCGCGACGCCGACACGCTCACCCTGCACGGGCTGGCGCGGGCGCTCGGGGAGCTGACGGCCACCGCGCGGTCGGGGAGGACGCCGCCCGCCGACCTGGCGAACGGCACGTTCACGATCACCAACGTCGGTGTGTTCGGCGTCGACACCGGCACGCCGATCCTCAACCCGGGCGAGGCCGGGATCCTGGCCGTCGGTGCGATCAAGCCGACGCCGTGGGTGGTCGACGGCGAGCTGGCGGTGCGCACGGTGTGCCAGCTCGCGCTGTCGTTCGACCACCGCCTCGTCGACGGGGAGCAGGGCTCGCGCTTCCTCGCCGACGTCGGGGCGCTGCTCACCGACCCGGCGCTGGCCCTCACCTGGTAGCGGGTCCCCCGCCGGCGGGCAGCGCGGCGAGCAGGCGCCGGTACCGCGGTCCGAGCACGAGGTCGTGCAGCACGCGGATCGGCGCCGGCAGCTGCCCGCGCAGGAACGCGACGCGGTCGGGCTCGGAGTAGGCCAGGAACATCGGCAGGAGCACGGCCGTGTCGCGGGAGTCCCCCTGCTTCGCCAGCGCGGCCTCCAGCGCCGCCCAGTCGTCGGCGGGGATCCGGTGCCGCATGACGGGGAGCAGGAGGTCCTCCTCCGAGGCGAGGTGGCGGCGCAGGTAGGTGTCCAGGCGTGACAGGGCGGCGGCGAGCTCCGCGGCGGCCGGGGTGAACTCCGGCTTGGCCAGCGTGCCGATGCCCTCCAGCGCGGCGGTGACGTCGGCGAGGTCGGTGTCGAGCGGGGCGTGCTCGGCCTCCAGGCGCCGCACCTCGCCGGCGAGCTCGGGCGCGCAGGCCAGCACGCGCGGCCACAGCTCGACGTCCTCGGCGGTGTGGTGGTGGTGCAGGGCGCGGGAGAACACCGCCCACCAGCGGACCAGCGCGCGGGCCGCGCGGCGGTCACCGGGACGCAGTGCGCGGACGTGGCGGGCCGCCTCGGGGACGACGGCGCGGATCTGGTCGTGCATGAGCAGGAAGCCCCGGACGTCGTTGCCGGTGGCGCGGTCGGTGTCGGTCATGTCGCAGAGCGTGCGGGCGGGCGCTTGGCGTCGGCTGTACGCGCGGGCGCGGTGCGCCTCAAGTCGGCCACAAGTGGCCCCGGCACACTGCTCCCATGACCGCGGCCGAGTCGCACCTCATGCGTCGCACCCCGCGCCACGGCACGGGGGCGGGCGACGTCGTGGTCTACACGCTGGAGGACATCGGCTCCGCGGCGGGCGAGGACCCCAAGGCCACCATCGAGGTGCACCGCGCGGGCGACGTCGCCACGGTCGTCGGCGGCGGCGTCCCCGAGCACCACCGCGGCCGGGGCTACGGCCCGCGGCTCGCCCGCCAGGTCACCACGGCGGTGCGCGCGGAGGGCTGCCGGATCGCGCGGATCCCAGACCCTGGCACCGACCAGGGTCGCCGGATGCTCGTGGGCCTCGGCTACACGCAGCTCCCCGGCGGGACCTGGGAGATCACCCTGTAGCGACCGCCGCGGCCGCACTAGTGTCCAGCGGGTGCTGTTCCGCGTGCTGGGACCTCTCGAGGTCGTCGCGGCCGACGGGCGTCCCGTCGACCCCGGGAGCCCGAAGCTCCGCGCCCTGCTGACGCTGCTGCTCGCCGACCACGGCCGGGTCGTCCCGCTCGACCGGATCAACGAGACGCTGTGGGCGTCCGAGCCGCCCGCCACGGCCACCGGCACCCTCCAGTCCTACGTCTCGCAGCTGCGCCGGCTCCTCGAGCCCGGCCGCGCCCCCCGCTCGGCACCGACCCGGCTGCTGACCCGCCCGCCCGGCTACCTGCTGGCCGTCGGCGACGACGAGCTCGACGTCCTGCGGTTCGAGGCGATGCTGGGCGAGGGCCAGCGCCTGCTCGACGCCGGGCGCGCCCGCGAGGCCGACGACGTGCTGATCGCGGCGCTGGGCCTGTGGCGCGGCGAGCCCTACGCCGACCTGGGCGACGGCGCGTCGGCGGTGCAGGCCGACCGGGCCCGCCTCGCCGAGCTCCGCGCCGTCGGCCTGGAGCGCCACATCGAGGCGATGCTCGCCGACGGGCGCCCGGAGAGCGCGGTCGCGGAGCTGGAGCGCCTGGTCGCGGTGCACCCGATGCGCGAGCGACTGTGGGGCTCGCTGATGCTCGCGCTCTACCGCACCGGGCGCCAGGCCGACGCGCTGCGCGCCTTCGCGACGTGCCGCGACCTGCTGCGTGACGAGCTCGGCATCGACCCCGGCCCGGAGCTGCGGCGCCTGGAGCGGGCCGTCCTCACCCAGGACGCCGGCGTCGACGGCCCGCGCGCCCCGCAGCCGCTGCCCGCGCCCGTCGCGGCGCCGGCCGCAGACCCGCCCCGGCGCTCCGGGTTCGTCGGACGCCGGACGGAGCTGGCGGCCCTGGCCGCGCGGCTCGCGGCCGCCGCGTCCGGGACGGGGTCGGTGGTGCTGCTGGGCGGCGAGGCCGGGATCGGCAAGACCCGCCTGGCCGAGGAGGTCGTGGCCGCCGCGGAGCAGATGGGCGCGCGGGTGGCGTGGAGCCGGTGCGCCGACGAGGCCGCCGCGCCCGCGCTCTGGCCGTGGACGCAGGTGCTGCGCGCGATCGGCTCCGCCGACGGCACCGCGGCCGCCGGGGGACCGGGCGACTCCGACAGCCGCCGCGCCGAGCTGTTCGAGCGGATCGCCGACGCGCTGCTGGCGGCCGCCGCCGAGCGCCCGCTGCTCGTCGTCCTCGACGACCTGCACGGCGCCGACCCGCTCTCGCTGCACCTGCTGCGCTTCCTCGTCGGCCGGATCGCCGCCGGGCCCGTGCTGGTGCTCGCCACCCTCCGCGACACCCCCGAGGAGCGCACCGACGCGCTCGTCCACACCCTCGCCGACCTCGCGCGCGAGCGCGCCGTCACGCGGCTGGCGCTGGGCGGGCTGCCCGTCGCCGAGGTCGGCGAGCTGCTCGTCGACCGCGGCCTGGCCGACCCCGTGCTGGCCGGCGACCTGCGCCGGCGCACCGAGGGCAACCCGTTCTTCCTGGTCGAGCTCATCGAGCTGCTGCGCAGCGAGCGGCGCCTCGACGCCCGCCCCGGCGCGGCGGACATCCCCGCCTCCGTGCGCGACGTGCTGGAGCGGCGGATGGGCCGGCTGCCCGCCGACACCCGCGCCCTGCTGACGATGGCCGCGGTGATCGGCCGGGAGTTCCCGCTCGACGTGCTGGAGGCCGCGTCCGAGGTCGACGCCGAGCAGATCGCGGCGCTGCTGGAGCCCGCCGTGCTCACCGGCGTCGTGGTCGAGGAGGGCGACGGCTGGGTGTGGCGCTTCGGCCACGAGCTCGTGCGCGAGACGATCGTCGCCGGGCTGACGCGGCTGCAGCGGGCGCGGCTGCACCGCCGGATCGCCCAGGCCCTGGAGGGGCTGCCGCTCGCCGGGAACCTCGACGCGCTGGCCCACCACTCCTACCTGGCCGGCCCGTTCGCCGGGCCGGGCACCGCGCTGCTCCACGCCCTGGCCGCGGCGGACGCCGCCCGCGACCGCTTCGCCCACGCGACGGCGGCCGAGCACGTCGCGCGGGCCGTCGAGCTGGTGCAGGGCGACCCCCGGGAGCTGCTCGTCGTGCTGGGCCGCGACCGCCGCGCCGCGGGCGACCTCGTCGGGGCGCAGGCGGCGCTGTCCAGCGCCGTCGAGCTGGCCCTCGCGGCCGGCGACACCGACGGCGCCGCGGAGGCCGCGGGCGTGTTCGGCGGCGTCGCCCTCTGGAACTGGCGCGCCTACGGCACGAGCGACGCCGCGGTCGTCGCCCGGCTCGACGAGCTGCTCGCCGTCACGACCGACCCGGTGCGGCGCGCGGAGCTGCTCGGCACCCTGGCCTGCGAGGTCAGCTACACCGACCGCCGCGCGGAGGGCGTCGAGGCGGCCCGCGGGGCCGCCCGGACCGCCCGCGACCTCGGCGACGCCCCGCTGCTGGGGCGCGCGCTGAACAACTTCTACCTGGCAGCATGGGTGCCCGGCGCCGAGCGGGAGCGCCGGGCCGCGCTCGACGAGTCGCTCGCACTGGTCGGCGCCGGGCTGCCGGCGCACACCGAGGCCGTCGCCCGGCTGCACCGCGGCGCGCTGGCGATGCGGTTCGCGGAGCTGGAGCTCTCGCGCTCCGACCTCGACCACGCGTCCCGGCTGGCCACCGAGCTGGGGTTCGCCGAGCTGCGCGCGCAGGTCAGCTACCAGGAGGCGGGCCACGCCACGCTGCGCGGCGACTGGGACGCCGCCGAGCGGCACGCCGACGAGGCCGACGCGCTGCAGCGGCGGACGAGCCTGTGGGGCGCGCGCTGGTGCCGGATCGTGCAGCGGATGACCGTGCGGCGCGGGCAGGGGCGGCTCGCTGAGGTCGTGTCCGAGCTCGTCGACGCCACCGTGGACGAGTTCGCGACGCTGCGGCCGGTGGCCCTGCTGGCGCTGGTCGAGGTGGGCGAGACCGAGCAGGCCCGGCGGCTGCTGGAGCGCACCCAGGTGGCCCTGCCCGCCGACTGGAGCACCGACTTCCTGCTCTGCGCCTGGGGCGAGGTCGCCGCGGCGCTGGGCGCACCCGATCCGGCCCGCCTCTACCGCGACCTGCTCCCCCAGGCCCCGGAGCTGGTGGTCGCGGGCACCGCCAACGCGACCTGGGGCTCGGTGCACGGCGTGCTCGGACGCCTCGCCGCCGGCACCGGCGACCTGCCCGCCGCCCGCGCCCACCTCGCCGAGGCCGTGCGGGTCGACTCCGCCCTGGGGGCCGGCGCGTGGGCGGGACGCGCCCGCGAGGGGCTCGCACGGATCGACTCCTAGACAGGCTCCGTTCCGTACCGGAGCCGGCTCCAAGTCGGCTCCAGTCGTCCGCAAGTCCGGTGGGCCACGGTGTGCCCACCTCGGCAGCCGACCGGCCGCCGACCGGAAGCGGAGAACCGATGAACCCCCCCTCCTCCCGACACCGCGTGGCACTGCTCGCCGGCGCGTGCGGGCTCGCCCTGCTCACCGCGTGCGGCTCCGTCGCGCCCGCCGACTCCGTCGAGCAGCAGATCGTCGCGCAGCTCGGCGCCGCGACCGCCGACTGCCCCGACGACCTCGACGGCACCGTCGGCTCCACCCTCACCTGCGCCGCGACCGACGGGGACGGCCCGTTCGACGTGACGGTCACCGTCACCTCGCTCACCGACGGGGACATCAACTTTGAGATGGAGCGCGTGGGCGGCGCGGCCGCTGCGCCGCCCGCCGAGCCGGCCGCCGAGGACGTCGCCGCCGGGGACGTCGTCGACGGGGCCGAGGTCGCGCAGAGCGTGTTCGACCAGCTCACCGCGATGGTCGGCACCGAGCCCGACGAGGTCGCCTGCCCGGACCTCCCCGCGGAGGTCGGCGCCACCGTGCGCTGCGACCTCACCGCCGACGCCGCGACCTACGGCGTCACCGTCACCACCACCTCCGTCGACGGCGGCCAGGTCGCCTTCGACATCGCCGTCGACGACGAAGCAGGTACCTCGTGAACGCCCCCGCCCCCACCCTCTCCGACCTCGTCACCGGGCCCGTCCTCGAGGGCGACGACCCGCGCGTCGCCGCCGAGGTCGCCGGCTTCAACACCGCCCACACCCCGCGGCCGGCGCTGGTCGTCGGCGCCACCTGCGCCGGCGACGTCGCCGTCGCGGTGCGCTGGGCGGCCGCCCACGGCCTGCGGGTGTCGGTGCAGTCCACCGGTCACGGGCTCATCTCCGACCTGGCCGGCACCGTCCTGGTCACGACCCGGCGGATGTCGGGCGTGGTCGTCGACCCGGTGTCGCGCAGCGCCCGCGTCGGCGCCGGCGTGCGCTGGGCGCAGGTGATCGAGGCCGCGGCCCCGTACGGGCTGGCCCCGCTGTCCGGGTCGTCGAGCGCGGTCGGCGTCGTCGGCTACACCCTGGGCGGAGGTCTGGGCCCGCTCGCCCGCCGGTACGGCTTCGCCGCCGACCACGTCCGGTCGGTCCAGCTCGTCACGGCGGCGGGCGAGGTCCGCCACGTCGACGCCATCGGTGACCCGGAGCTGTTCTGGGCCCTGCGCGGCGGCAAGGGCAACTTCGGCATCGTCACCGAGATCGAGTTCGGCCTGGTGCCCGTCGCGACCCTCTACGGCGGCGGGATCTTCTTCCCCGGTGCGGCCGCGTCCGACGTGCTGCACGCCTACCGCACCTGGGTCGACACGCTGCCCGAGGAGACGACGACCTCGATCGCGCTGCTGCGGCTCCCGCCGCTGCCGACGCTGCCGGAGCCGCTGCGCGGGCAGTTCGTCGTGCACCTGCGCGTGGCGCACCTGGGCTCCGCCGACGAGGGCGCGGCGCTGCTCGCCCCGATGCGGGCGGTCGCGGCGCCGCTGATGGACCTGGTCGCGGAGATGCCCTACGCCGCCGTGGACTCCATCCACATGGACCCCACCGACCCGATGCCGACGTGGGACCGGGGCGCGACCCTGCGCGCGCTGCCGGCCGAGGCCGTCGACGCGCTGCTCGCCGTCGCGGGGCCGGACGTGCAGGTGCCGCTGATCATGGTGGAGCTGCGCCACCTCGGCGGGGCGGTGGCGCGGCCGCCGCGCGTGCCCGGCGCGGTGGCCGGGCGCGACGCCGCCTTCTCGCTGCTCGCCCTGGGCCCGATGGCCGGGCCGCTGGCCGAGACGATGCCCGCGATCACGCAGGCGGTGATCGACCGCATGGCGCCGTGGGCGGGACGCGGGGCCCTGCTCAACTTCCTCGGGCAGGCCGGTCCCGATCGGGTCGCCGCGCTCTGGGACGACGCCGACCGCGCGCGCCTGCTCGCCGTCCGGCGGGCGCTCGACCCCGGTTCCGTCTTCTCCCCGGGGCACGCCCTGCCCAGGTGACACCAAGTCGTGACACGTCGGCGGGAGCACGAACGGCACCTCGCGCGTTGGAGAGGTATGCCGTTCGTGCTCCTGTACCTCGTTGTCGAGATCGTCGCGCTCGTCGCGCTCGGCTCGGTGATCGGTCTCGGCTGGACGATCGTGGTCCTGCTGGCCGGCTCCCTGCTCGGGCTGTGGCTCGCCCGCCGCGAGGGGGTGCGGGCCGCGCAGGCGCTCGCCGAGGCGGTCAACAGCCGGCGGGTGGCGCACGCGGAGGTCACCGACGGACTGCTCGTCGCCGCGGGCGGGGTGCTGCTGTTCGTGCCGGGCCTGGTCACCGACCTCGCCGGGCTGCTGCTGGTGTTCCCGCCCACCCGGGCGCTGGTCCGGCGGCGGCTCGTGGCGGCGGCCGAGCAGCGCGCACCCGGCCTGCGCACGGCGCGCATCCACTCGGAGGGCACCGTCGTCGACGGCACGGTCGTGCGCGACGAGCAGCGGCCGGTGATCGAGGGGACGATCGTCGAGGGGACGGTCATCGACCCGGAGGACCGCAAGGCGTCCTGACCGTCCACCGGGGCTCGGCTAGAAGTCCCCGCTGACGCGCCCGCTCCACACCGGCTCGACGCGGGCCCACTCGACGGCCCAGCGCTCGCTCTCGCGATCGTCGAGGCGGCGGCGCCCGATGGTCCCCGCCGACGCCACCAGCGTCCAGCCGACCAGCAGCGTGCCCAGGGCGGCCAACGCCCCGTCGCCGACGGCGCCCCCCTCGGTGACCGAGGGCGAGGAGACCGGCGACCCGACCATCGGCGCGGTGGCCGCGACCTCGGGCAGCACCGCCGTCCCCGTCGCCGACGGGCGGTCGGCCCCGGCGGTTCGGGCGTCGACCTGCCCCTGTACGAGGTGCCCCACGAGCACCGCCCCGAGCACGACGGCGGCCGTCAGGGCCAGCTGCGCCCAACCCAGCGTGCGTCGCAGCCCGGCGGTGGGTCGTCGTAGCGGGGAGTCCACGACATGCTTGTCGGGACTCGGGCCGCGGCGTTACGCCGACGTGGCCCAGGTGGTCGTGCACTGCACGGTCACGCGCACCGGCTCGGGCTCCAGGCCCAGGTCGCGGACGTCCGGCGCCGCCGCCTCGGCCCGGGCCGCCATCCGGTAGGCGATCGGGCCGCCGTGGTGCTCGGGCGCCTCCGACAGCCGCAGCAGCTCCCCCAGCCCCACGCCGAGCGCCGACGCGTAGCCCTCGGCCCGGTCGCGGGCGTCGGCGACGGCGCGACGCTGCGCCTCGCGACGCGCGGCGGCCGGGTCGGAGAGCACCCAGCGGGGCCCGTCGAGGCTGGTGGGCTCGGCGCCGATCAGCGCGGAGAGCACCTGCTCGAGCACGGCGACGTCCTCGACGACGAGCCGCACGTCCTCGGCCGCCCGGCAGCCGACGACGCGGTCGCGCCGCCACTCGTTGTGCACCCACAGCCGGCGGTGCGCGACGCGGAGCCCGGTGGCCTCCAGCGCGGGCGCGGCGGCGGCGACCTTCTCGCCCAGCGCCGTCACCGCCGCGGAGCGGGTGCGGGCGGTGGCGGTGAAGCCGACGTCGAGCTCGGCGCGGTCGCCGGGCTGCTCGAACCAGCCGCTGCCCTCGGTGACGATCTCGGTCATCGGGCCACCCAACCAGATCCCCGGGCGCGATCACGCCGTATCCGGGTATCTAGGTCCGGTACGAGAGAGTCGCAGAGAGAGCGAGGGGAACAATGGTCCGGTGACCACCCCCCTCGTCCGCCTGCGCCGCCTCGTCCGGAGCGGCCCGTCCGACGCCCCCGGCGTCGTCGTCGACGCGCTGGGGCGGGTCGGGCTCGTCGGGTACGGGCTCGTGCACATCCTCGTGGCGTGGCTGGCCCTGCAGGTCGCGTTCGGCGTGCCGGACGCCCCGGCCGACCCGGACGGTGCCGTCGGCACGGTCGCGCGCACCCCCGGCGGCTTCGCGGCGCTCGCGTTCGGGGTCGTCGGCCTCGTCGCGTTCGCGGTCTGGCAGGTCACCGCGGCGGCTCTGGGCTTCCGCTGGGTGGAGGGCGGCGAGCGGTTCCGCAAGCGGGTCGGGGCCGTCGCCAAGTCGATCGCGACCACCGGGCTCGCGCTCGTCGTCGTCGACTACCTGCTCGGTGTCCGCCGCGAGGGCGGCGACACCGCCGCGCGCACGCTGGCCGCCACCGCGCTGGGCCTGCCCGGCGGGCGCCTGCTGCTCGGCGCCGCGGCCGTCGTCATCCTCGTGCTGGCCGTCGCCATGACCTACACCGGCGTGCGCCGCACGTTCCTCGGCGACCTCGACCTGCGCCGCATCGGCCCCCTCGCCCGCGCGGCCGTCGAGTGGCTGGGCGTCGCCGGGCACCTGTCGCGGGCGCTGGCGCTGGGCGCGGTCGGCGTGCTGGCCGGCCGCGCTGCGCTGTCGTCGGACCCGCAGCGGGCCGGGGGCCTCGACGCCGCGCTGCGCGTCATCGGGTCGTCGGCGCCCGGGGCGAGCCTGCTGGTCCTCGTCGCGGTGGGGATCGCGGCGTTCGGCCTGTTCTGCATGGCCGACGCCGCCACCCGCCGCGCGTAGCGGACTCTCCGGCTCTCTCGGACCGACACTAGAGAGCGACATATGGCCCGATCGACGACACGCCATCGCGTTCGCTAGCGATGTCTACGGTTCCGGCAAGAACCGCGGATACCGTCCGGTGCGTGGATCCCGTGCGCAACCCCTTCGCCCCCGGTGCCGGTCAGCGGCCGCCCGAGCTCGCCGGCCGCGACCGGGAGCTCGACGCGTTCGAGATCGTGCTGGAGCGCGTCGCCCGCGGGCGCCCGGAGCGCAGCCTCGTCCTGACCGGGCTGCGCGGCGTCGGCAAGACGGTGCTGCTGGGCGAACTGCGCTCGATGGCCGTCCGGGCCGGATGGGGTGCGGGCAAGATCGAGGCCCGGCCCGACGCCGACCTGCGGCGGCCGCTGTCGGCCGCCCTGCACCGCGCCGTCCGCGACCTCGCCGTCCGCCACCCCGACGGCGAGCGCGTCGCCGAGGTGCTCGGCGTCCTCAAGGCGTTCGCGCTGCGCTCGGCCCCCGCCGACGCCAAGCTGCGCGACCGCTGGCAGCCCGGGATCGACGTGCCCGTGCGCAGCGGCAAGGCCGACTCCGGCGACATCGAGATCGACCTCGTAGAGCTGTTCACCGAGGTCGCGACGCTGGCCGCCGACCTGGAGACCGGCGTCGCCATCCTCATCGACGAGATGCAGGACCTGCGCCCCGACGACGTGTCGGCGCTCTGCGCGGCCTGCCACGAGCTGTCGCAGAGCCGCTCGCCGCTCGTCGTCGTCGGGGCGGGGCTGCCGCACCTGCCCGCAGTGCTGTCGGCGTCGAAGTCCTACTCCGAGCGCCTGTTCCGCTACACCCGCATCGGCCAGCTCGACCGCGCCGACGCCGACTTCGCCCTCCTCGCGCCGGCCGAGCGCGAGGACGCCACGTTCGAGGTCGATGCGCTCGACGCCCTCTACGAGCGCTCCGGCGGCTACCCCTACTTCGTGCAGGCCTACGGCAAGGCCGCCTGGGACGCCGCCGCGCGCACCCCGATCAGCGCCGCCGACGTGAAGGTCGCCGCACCCGACGCGGAGGCCGAGCTCGCCGTCGGCTTCTTCGGGTCGCGGTTCGAGCGCGCCACCCCGGCCGAGCGCGAGTACCTGCGGGCGATGGCCGAGCTGACCGAGGGCCGCGACGAGCCCGTCGGCACCGCGGGGATCGCCGAGCACCTGCAGCGGCGGGCGTCGTCGCTGTCACCCGCCCGCGACAGCCTGCTCAAGAAGGGGCTGGTGTTCTCCGCGCAGCGCGGCCAGATCGCGTTCACCGTGCCCCACTTCGGGCGGTACCTGCTCGCCCAGACGTGACTCCGGTGCACCCGAAAGGGTGAAAAGGGCCTCCAGCGGGCATGCGCGTTAACGAACGGCCCCCGGGCGGCGATTCCACGTACAGCCTCGCGGTGCTGTCGGACCCCCGACCTGACAGCACCGCGGGGCATTCTCGTTCCCGGAGCCCCTCGCGGGGCGCCGGGAGGGCGTCGGCGGCAGCCCGTAGCATTCGGCCGGTGCAGGGCGAGCTCGAGATCCAGATGCTGCACGACCGCGTGATGGTGCGGGACACCGAGGGCACGGGTGAGCGGCGGAGCAACGCCGGCATCGTCATCCCGGCAACCGCGACGGCCGCCAAGCGTCTGGTGTGGGGTGAGGTGTTCGGCATCGGGCACCACGTCCGGACCGTCACCGTGGGGGACCGCGTGCTCTTCGCGCGGGACGACCAGTACGAGGTGGAGGTCCAGGGCTCGACGTATCTCGTGATGCGGGAGCGCGAGCTGCACGCCGTCGCCACCGAGCGGACGGAGCACGGCACCGGGCTGTACCTGTAGCCGGTGCGACGGCGGTGACGACCGGAGCCAGGGGGCCCGGTCACGTGTTTGAGGGGAAGACGGACCACATGCCCGAGCGGCAGCCCTCGCCCGGCGAGGCGACGACCCGTCCAGTGACGGACGGATCGACCAACGGCAGCTCCACCCACGCCCACGACGGTGCGCGGGACGACGCCGGCTCCGGCGCGGTGAACGGCGCCCCGGCGTCCGGCGGTCCTGCGGCGCCCGTCGCCGAGCAGGTGGCCGACCAGGTCGCGGCGGAGCGCGAGGCCGTCGACCCCGCACCCGCCGACCCCGGTGACGGAGCGCCCGACGGGAGCGAGCCGGTGATGACGGGCGAGCGCGCCGTCGACATCGCCGAGGACGGCCAGGGCGGTCCGGTCCTGCGCGAGGCGCCGGCGTCGGCATCGCTGTTCGACCCGATCACCCCGCCCGGCGACGGCCCGTCGATGACGCCGGGGCACGCCGCGGCCGATTCCCCGACCACCGCAGTACCGTCCGCCGCCGCTGCGCCGTCCGCCGCCGCCGCGTCCGCCGCGTCCGCCGACGAGACGCCCGCGGCCGGGTCCTCCCCCGCGGAGGCCGCCACCACCGCCGTGCCCGCCGCCGCCCCCGCCGCCTCGCCGCGGCCGCGGCCCCGGCCGACGCCCGCTCCGGCCCCCGCCGCCTCCCCACCCGACGCCGCCACCCCCACACCGGTGCCGGCCGCCGAGGACGGGCCCACGCGCCCCACCCCCGCCGACCCCACGCCTGCCGACCCCACGCCTGCAGCCACCGACGCGCCGACGGTCGCGGTGGCCGCCGCCGCGGGGGCCACCGCGGGTGCGGGTACCGCCGCCGGTGCGGACGCCGACACCACCCGCGTCGACACCCCACGTCCCGACGCCGCGCCCGCCGAGGCCGCACCGGGCGAGGGCGAGCGCCCGCGCAGCTGGGACTCCGAGGCCACGCAGGTCATCTCCCTCGGCTCCGCGGCCGGGCCCACCGGGACGGGCGCCACCGCGGTCGTCGACCCCCACGACCCGCCCACCGAGCGCATCCCCGTCACACCCGGTGCCGGCGGCGGCCCGCCCTCGCGCCCGTCGGACGGCGAGCCGCCGCAGCGCCGCCGCCGCCGCCTGCCGCTGCTCATCGCGGCCGCGGTCGTCGCCGTGCTGGCGCTGGTCTACGTCGCCGACCTGCTCATCAGCTCCGGATCGGTGCCCCGCGGGGTCACGGTCGCGGGCGTCCCGGTCGGCGGGCTGAGCCTGGCCGACGCCGAGCAGACCCTGCGCACGCAGATCGAGCCGCGCACCACGGTGCCCGTGCAGGTCACCGTCGGCGAGGTCGGCACGCAGATCGACCCGACCACCGCCGGCCTGGCCGTCGACTGGGAGGGCACTCTCGACCGCGCGGGCGAGCAGCCGCTCAACCCGATCACGCGGATCACCTCGTTCTTCACCCAGCGCGAGATCGGCGTGGCCACCACGGTCGACCGCGTCGCCGTCGACGGGGCGCTGGGCGAGCTCGGCCCGATCGTCGACCGGCAACCGGTCGAGGGCACCGTCCGCTTCGACGGTGTCACTCCCGTCGCCGTCGACCCGGTCCCCGGTCAGCAGCTCGACAAGGAGCACGCGCTCGACGTGCTGGCGCGCGACTGGGCGTCGGGCCGGCCGGTGAACCTGCCGCTGTTCCCGCTGCCCGCGCTCACCACGCCGGAGGACGTCGCCACGGCGATCGAGGAGGTCGCCCGGCCCGCCGTGTCGGCGCCCGTCACGGTCATCGGCGAGGAGGGCTCGCAGGGTGTCCTGGAGCCCGCCGTGATCGCCGCGGCGCTGAGCTTCGAGCCCGCCCCCGAGGGCGGCCTCGAGCCGGTGCTCAACCCGACGGTCGTCACCGACGCCCTCGAGGACCAGCTCGCCGGGTCCGAGCGCGAGCCGGTCGACGCGAGCCTGGACTTCTCGACCAACCCGGCCACCGTCGTCCCGTCGCAGGACGGGCGCGGCGTCGACTACGAGGCCACGCTGGCCGACCTGCTGGCCGTGCTCACCGGCACCGGCCCGCGGGAGATCACCGCGGTGTACTCCGACCAGCCCGCCGACGTCACCACCGAGGACCTGCAGGCCCTGGGCACGGCCGGCGTCATCAGCGAGTACCAGACCGGCGGGTTCGCCGCCGACTCCGGGATCAACATCCGCCGGGCGGCCGAGCTGATCAACGGCGTCGTGGTCGGTCCCGGCGAGACGTTCAGCCTGGACGCCGCCACCGGGCCGCGCACGCCCGCCAACGGCTACGTCGAGGCCGGCGTCATCGACAACGGGCAGCCTGCGCGCGGCATCGCGGGCGGGGTGTCGCAGGTGTCCACGACGCTGTACAACGCGGCCTACTTCGCCGGACTCACCGACGTCGAGCACCGCGCCCACAGCTTCTACATCAGCCGCTACCCCCCGGGCCGCGAGGCGACCATCGCCGACGGTGCCATCGACATGCGGTTCCGCAACGACACCCCCACCGCGGTGCTGATCCAGACCGCGTGGACGCCGTCGTCGCTGACGGTCCGCCTGCTGGGCACCAAGTACTACGAGGTGGAGTCGCTCACCGGGCCGCGGACGAACCCGACGAGCCCGAACACGGTCAACGTGCCCGAGGGCGAGCCGTGCGCCCCGAGCCAGGGCGCCCCCGGGTTCACCATCACCGACACCCGGCGCGTCACCGACGTCCGGACGGGTGAGGTGCGGACCGACCCGACGACCACCACCCGTTACAACCCGTCCCCGCGGGTGGTCTGCGGGGGCTGAGCAGCGCTGTTGCCGTAGCCCGTCCGTGGCCGGGGTCTTCCGCGACCCCGGCCGCGTTCGTACCCTCGGGGATCCAACGACGGATCGGGGACGCCATGCGCATAGCGGACGTACTACGGAACAAGGGCTCCGAGGTGGTGACCGTCCCCCCCACGGCGACGGTGGCCGAGCTCCTGGGTCTGCTGGCCGAGCGCAACGTCGGCGCGCTGCCGGTCGTCGACGCCGCGGAGCTGATCGGGATCGTCTCCGAGCGCGACGTGGTGCGCCGCCTGCACGCCGGCGGGGCGGCGGTCCTGGAGTCGCGGGTCGCCGACATCATGACGACCGCCGTCACCACCTGCACCCCCGAGGACGACGCCGCCGGCCTCGCGGCCGTCATGACGAAGGGCCGGTTCCGGCACCTGCCGGTGGTGGTCGAGGGCGCGCTCGTCGGCATCGTCAGCATCGGCGACCTGGTGAAGACCCGCATCGACATGCTGGAGCAGGAGCGCGAGCAGCTGCAGAGCTACATCGCGAGCTGACGCCCGTGAGCGGTAACCGCGGCCCTGGCCACGGTTACCGCTCACGACGGTGGGCGGGAGCGCCGTCCTGCGCAACGGACCGTCTGGTCGTCGGCGCCTGCACCGACGACCGGACGCAGCCGTCGCCTGCTCGGCCAGGCCCTCTCGATCGCACTCCCGTTCTCCGCCGGCCGCCCGGGCGGGGATGGGCCTCACCCCCTTCCGCGAGCGCACCACCGGACCGGCGTCGTGATCGATTTCGGGGGTGCGGCTGGGCACGGCTGGTTCATGTGCACCGCGCGCCCGCCCCTTTCCCGCCCGGCTGTGGAATGGTCGCGTTCTCGGATCGATCGCGCAGAATCCAGGGGAACGGTTCGAACAATCGTTCGCTTCTGCGCGTCACGCCGGGTAGGATCCAGGTATGGCAGCGATCCGTTCCGGCACACCTTCCGAGGTGTTGCTCGTCGAACGGATCGCGCGACTCGAAGAACAGAAGGCGGCGATCGCCGCCGAGCAGTCCGAGGCTGTTCTCGCCTTCGCACGAGCACACGCGGAATCGCAGACCGCGGCGGGAACCGTCGATCCGGAAGCGCTCGAACGCAGCATCGCCGCCCGGGTCGGACTCGCGTGCCGGGTGTCGCCGACCGAGGGCCGTCGACGCATGCGGATCGCGCGGGACCTGCACGACGGGCACACCCGGGTGCGGGAGCTGCACGCCGCCGGTGCGCTGAGCGAGTACAAGGCGGCCACCATCGTCGCCGCCACCGCCCACCTCTCCACCGACGAGCGGGCCGAGGTCGACGAGCTGCTGGCGCAGCAGCGGGTCGAAACGCTGGGCGTCCGGCGGATCCACGACCTGACCCGCTCCCTCGCCGCCCGAGTCGCACCGGAGAAGTTCCACGCCCGCTGCCGCGCCGCCCGCACCGGGAGGCGGGTCTCGGTCCGGCCGGCCGCCGACGGCATGGCCGACCTCACCGCCCACCTGCCGGTCGAGGAAACCGTGGCCTGCTACGCAGCGCTGGCGGCCGCGGTGAACGAGGTGGCGGCCCGCCCCCGAACCGGTCACCCGCGGCCGCGGGCAGATCATGGCCGACACCCTCGTCGAACGCCTCACCGGGCAGACCCACGCCGGCGACGTGAACGTCGAGATCCAGGTCGTGGTGCCGGTCGAGGCGCTGGTCGGCGCCGGCAGCCCGCTGCCGGCGCACCTCCCCGGCCACGGGCCCGTCCCGATCTCCCTGCTCACCAGCGGAGGGGGCCGCAGGACCTGGCGACGGCTCGTCACCCGCGACGGGGTCGTCATCGGCGGCGACTCCCGCAGCCGCCTGTTCACCGGCCGACTCGCCTCGCTCGTCCGAGCCAGCGACGGCGACCGGTGCCGGGAGCCCTACTGCGACGCCCCGATCCGCCACATCGACCACATCCGCCGTTGGGCCGACCGCGGACCCACCGAGTTCGACAACGGGCGCGGGCTCTGCGTGTTCCACAACCAGGTCCGGGAAACGCGTGGATGGCGGGCCGAGATGACTCCGGAAGGAATCGTGACGACGACCCCGACCGGTCGTCGCTACACCTCCGACATCCGTTCCGGGTCCGGCGGAGGAACGACGGCGGCGCCCGGCCGAACACCGAAAGACATCGATCTGTGGAGAACCGTCGAACGCGGTGTGGCTGTACGGATCTAGATGTACTGATCGGAGACGTCGGTCGAGGTCGTGTGACGACACGATCTGACTGATCACGCTAGGTGCACGCTGACGCAGCGCTGGCACAGCCGCACGACGACGTCCGGGGGAACCGGTCGTCGAAGAGGACTGGCCCGTTCCCCGCCTGCGCGGACACCCACCGATCATCAGGTTGACCCAGCCTGTCCAATCAGGACAACGGGAGGCTCCTCGCCCACATGCGGGCTACGCCCCGAGGTCCGCCGGCAGCCCGAAGAGGGGGGTCGGCGGTGAGGAACGCGGTCACCGCGGCCACGCGCCCGTCCCGCACGGTGAGCGCGTCGAGGCAGCCACTACCACCGCAGCGGGCCACTCAGGAGGAAGGCGCGGACGTCGTCACGGCCGCGGA
The DNA here is from genome assembly GCF_019263585.2 of Pseudonocardia oceani. Classification (GTDB taxonomy): domain Bacteria; phylum Actinomycetota; class Actinomycetes; order Mycobacteriales; family Pseudonocardiaceae; genus Pseudonocardia; species Pseudonocardia oceani. The sequence continues at coordinate 3,226,642 of NZ_JADQDF010000001.1, read as the reverse complement.
CGCCTAGGGCAGCGGCGGCATCGACCACCGGGCGTCGGCGGCGTGCCAGGCCTCGGTCCAGCGCGCGACGAGCGCGGCGACCCGCCTCGTCGCCGAGCTCGCGCGTCGCGCTGCGGCGTAGCGACCGCCGGGTCGAGCGCCCTGCGGGCGCGCCGCAATGCGCTGTGGACCGCGTCAGGGGACGCGCCGACCTGCTCGGCACCTCGCGCCGAGAACCCCAGCACCTCGCGCAGGACCAGCACCGCGAGCTGGGTGGGTGCGCGGAGGGCGCGGTCACGGCCGTCCACGACGGCCACCTGCCCGGGGTGCTCCCCGACCACGCGGACGACATCGTCATGGTCGACGTGCCACCGCCCGAGCAGGGCGTCCGCGGCCTGGCCGACTACGAGCGGACCTGGAGGCCCTGCCTAGAACGCGGCCTCCGACAGCTCCATCAGGCTGTTGTCGGCCTGCTCGAGGATCGCGCGCTGGCTGGTGAGCAGCGGGAGCTGGGTCTTGGCGAAGAACCGCGCGACGCCGACCTTGCCCTCGTAGAACGCCTGGTCCTTGGCGCTCACCTCGCCGCCGAGCGCGGTGAGGGCGACGTCGGCCTGGCGCAGCAGCAGCCAGCCCACGAGCAGGTCGCCCAGCGCCATCAGCAGCCGGACGCTGTGCTGCCCGACCTTGTAGATGCTCGACGGGTCCTGCGCGCTCGCCATGAGGTAGCCGGTGAGCGTGCCGAGCATGCCCTGGACGTCGGCCAGCGCGGTGGCGAGCAGCGCCCGCTCCTCCTTGAGCCGCCCGTTGCCCGACTCGGCATCCAGGAAGGCCTGGACCTCGCCGGTGACGTGACCCAGCGCCTGCCCGTTGTCGCGCACGATCTTGCGGAAGAGCAGGTCGAGCGACTGGATCGCCGTGGTGCCCTCGTACAGCGAGTCGATCTTCGCATCGCGGATGTACTGCTCGAGGGGGTAGTCCTGCAGGTAGCCCGAGCCGCCCAGGACCTGCAGCGCCTGCGGCAGCTGCTCGGTGGCGCGCTCGGAGCCCACGCCCTTGACGATCGGCAGCAGCAGGTCGTTGACGCGCTCCTCCAGCGCGACGTCCTCGCCCGCCTCCTTCCCGACGCGGATCCGGTCCTGGAAGGTGGCCGTGTAGAGGTAGACGGCGCGCAGGCCCTCGGCGTAGGCCTTGTTCGTCATGAGCAGCCGGCGCACGTCGGGGTGGTGGGTGATCGTGACGCGCGGCGCGGTCTTGTCGAGCATCTGCGGCAGGTCGGCACCCTGGACGCGCTCCTTGGCGTACTCCAGTGCGGCGAGGTAGCCCGCCGAGAGCGTGCCGATCGCCTTCGTGCCGACCAGCATCCGCGCGTGCTCGATGACCTCGAACATCTGCGCGATGCCGTCGTGCACCTCGCCCAGCAGCCAGCCGACGGCCGGGGTGCCGTGCTGGCCGAACGTCAGCTCGCACGTGGTGGAGGCCTTGAGGCCCATCTTGTGCTCGACGCCGGTGACGAAGGCGCCGTTGCGCTCGCCGGGCTCGCCGGTCTGCGTGTCGAAGTGGAACTTGGGCACCAGGAACAGCGAGAGGCCCTTCGTGCCGACCTTCGCGCCCTCGGGGCGGGCCAGGACCAGGTGCATGATGTTCTCGGCCATGTCGTGCTCGGCCGAGGTGATGAAGCGCTTGACGCCGTCGATGTGCCACGTGCCGTCGGCCTGCTGCACGGCCTTCGTCCGGCCGGCGCCGACGTCGGAGCCCGCGTCGGGCTCGGTGAGCACCATCGTGGCGCCCCAGGCGCGCTCGATCATGAGCTCGGCCCAGTGCTGCTGCTCCTCGGTGCCGTTGCGGTGCACCACGGAGGCGAAGTTGGGGCCGGCCATGTACATGAACGCGGCCGGGTTCGAGCCGAGGATCAGCTCCGCGGCGGCCCACTGCACGGTCGGCGGGATGCCGTAGCCGCCCAGCTCGACGGGCAGGCCCAGGCGCCACCACTCGCCGTCCAGGAGGACCTTGTAGGAGTCCTTGAACGACTGCGGCAGCGTGACCGAGAACGTGGCCGGGTCGAACACCGGCGGATTGCGGTCGGCGTCGGCGAAGGGCTCCGCCAGCGGCCCGGTGGCCACGGCGTTGAGCTCCTTGAGGGTGTCGCGGGCGGTCTGCAGGTCGACGCCGTCGAACGGTCCGCTGCCGAGCCGCTCCTGGACGCCGAACACCTCGAAGAGGTTGAACTCGAGGTCGCGCAGGTTGCTCCTGAAGTGGCCCATGGCCCCGTGTCTCCTTCTACCCGTCGGTAACCACAGCGTATTACTCATCGGTAACCAGGGCAAGAGGGGATACCGCCCGCCGCTGTCCGCCTGCCGGGTGATCACACCTTGGTGTCCGGCCGTTGTGCACGGTGCGTGAGGGGCAGAGGGTTCTCCTGGTTCGGATGGTGCACAGGGGGAGTAACGATGAGTGCAGCGCGCATCACGCGGCGTAGCCTTCTGGTCGGCGGGGCCGCCCTGCTGGCCGGTGCCGCCCTGCCGGGCACCGCGCACGCCGCGGCGCCCGCGCCCCCGATCCTCGACTGCGCGGCGTGGGGCGCGCGACCCAACAGCCGGATCGTCAACGTCGTCACGCAGCGGCCGGTGAAGATCCTCGTGCACCACACGGCCACCCCGAACGTCGTCGACCTCTCCCGCGGCGCCGCCGACTCGCTGGCCCGCGGCATCCAGAACTTCCACATGGACCGGCGCGGCTGGCTCGACTCCGGCCAGCACTTCACGATCAGCCGCGGCGGCTTCGTACTGGAGGGGCGCCACCGCAGCCTCGAGGTGCTGCGCGGCGGGCGCCAGCAGGTGGAGGGCGCGCACTGCACCGGGCAGAACTTCGTCGCCGTCGGCATCGAGAACGAGGGCACCTACACCGACACCGAGCCGACGGGCGTGCTGTGGGACCGGCTGCGCGAGATGTGCGCCTACATCTGCGGCCAGTACGGCATCGCCCCGACCGAGATCTACGGCCACCGCGACTTCAAGGACACGCTCTGCCCCGGCGACGTCCTCTACGGCATGCTGCCGCGGCTGCGCGGCGAGGTCGGCGACGCGCTGGGTCGGCGCGTGGAGGGTTCCTCGGTGCGGGCCGCGTCCTGGCCGGTGCTGCGCGAGGACGACCGCGGGCCGGTGGTGCGCGCGGCGCAGCACCTGCTCCGCGCGGCAGGGCGCACCGAGGTGGCCGTCGACGGCGCGTTCTCCGCGCCGATGGCCGAGTCGGTGCGCCGCTTCCAGGCCGACCACGCCACCGAGGAGGTCAACGGGATCATCGGTGGCGAGTCGTGGCCGCTGCTCGCCGCGCCCGTCCGCGCGGGCGAGGGCGGGGAGGCCGAGCAGGCCGTCGAGGCGCTCGTGGCGAGCAGCTCGATGCGCCCGCCCTCGACGGTGGGCCGCCAGGAGTGGATGCAGCTCCTGACGGCCGCCCGCTGAGGGACACCGCCGAGCGTCAGTCCCAGAGCTTCCAGGGGGCGTCGCCCTTGGCCCAGAGCTCGTTGAGGGCCTGGTAGTCCTTGTAGGTGTCCATCGCGGCCCAGAAGCCCTCGTGCTTGTTGACGGTGAGCTGCTCGTCGCGCGCCAGGCGCTGCAGCGGCTCGGCCTCCAGGAACAGGCCCTCGGAGTCGTCGAGGTAGTCGTCGAGGAAGCTGCGGTCGAATACGAAGTAGCCGCCGCTCACCCAGCCGGTGACCTGCGTGGGCTTCTCGTTGAACTCCGCGACGACGTCGCCGTCGACCCGCATCTCCCCGAACTTCGAGGTCGGGTGCACACCGGTGACGGTGCCGATCCGGCCCGCCTTCTCGTGCAGCTGCGCGAGCTGCTCGATGTCGACGGCGCTGACGCCGTCGCCGTAGGTCATCATGAAGTGCGGGGTGTCGATGTAGTCGCGGATGCGGCGCAGGCGCGCGCCCGTGCCGGCCTCGAGACCGGTCTCCGCGAACGTGATCTCCCAGTTCTCGTCGCCGCGCCCGGAGGCGAACTGCGGCTCGTGGTCGCCGTCGGAGAGGCTGAGCGTGAAGTCGGCCAGGTGCGCGCGGTAGTCCAGGAAGAACTGCTTGATCTCCCAGCCCTTGTAGCCCAGGCAGAGGATGAAGCGCCGGTACCCGTAGTGGCTGTAGAGCTTCATGATGTGCCACAGGATCGGGCGGTCACCGATGTCGACCATGCCCTTGGGCAGGCGCTCGCTGACCTCGCGGATGCGGGTGCCCTGGCCTCCGCAGAGGATGACGACCGGGGTCTGGGGGTCCATCAGGAGGGATGTCCTTCCGTTGCGGGAGCGGCGCCGGCGGAGGCGATCCGGTCGAGGATCGCCAGCTCGGCCGGCGTGGTCACGTGCAGGTTCGCGGGGTCGCCGGGAACGGTGTCGACGCGGTGGCCGCGTTCGACGAGCAGACCCGAGTTCTCGACCGGCCGGGGACGGTCGGCGTGCACCTCGCGCAGCACCTCGGCGCGGAACGCCTGGGGTGCCTGGGTGAGCACGAGGTCGTGCTTGGGGATCGTGGCGGTGACGCGCCCGCCCTCGACGCGCTGCACCACCTCGAGGATCGGCAGCACCGGCACCGCCCCGTCGGCGCCGCGGCGCACGGCGTCGGTGACGGCGGTGAACAGCGCGTCGGGGGCCAGTGGGTGCGCGGGGTCGCAGACGACGACGATCCCGGTGCCGTCGGGCACGGTGGCCAGCCCCGCGCGCAGCGACTCGGATTGGTGGTCGCCGCCCTCGGCGAGCGCGTCGACCGGTTCGCCGTCCCAGCCGCAGCCCGGCGGCAGCACGACCGTGACGCCGTCGCACGTCCGGCGGGCGGCGGCCACCGTGCGGTCGATCATGCGGATGCCGCCGACCGGCTGGAACTGCTTGGGCCGGCCGCCGAAGCGCTGCCCGCTGCCGCCGGCGAGCACCAGTGCCCACACCGTGGCGTCCGAGGGGGACGCGTCGGGGCTGCTCACGTCTGCGCATCCTTCCAGTGCCACCCGATCGGGCGGGGATCGGGCGGCGGACGGACGGCGCCGCGGCCCGGGGCGTGACCGGCGCTACGCTCGCCTGCGCCCGGCAGGGGACCAGCGCAGGGGGAGGCGGACACTGAACGCGTCGACGCTCGCCGACGGTGCCGAAGTCGCCCTGCGCGACGTCGCCAGCGACCCGGTCACGACCCGCCGCATCGACGTCGTCGGTCCGGGCGGGTACGGCAAGACCGCCGTCCTCACCGCGCTGGCCGCCACCTGGGCCGCCGCGGGCGTCCCCGTCCGCCGCGACGCCCCCGAGCCCGGCGAGCCGCTGGACCCGGGCACCGCGCTCGTCGTCGACGACGCCCACCTGCTGCCCGACGACCGGCTGCGCCACCTCACCGCGCTCGCCGCGGGCGACACCGGCCGCATCGTGATCGCGCACCGGCCGCACCCGGAGTCGCGCGCCATGGCCGCGCTGGGCGCGGAGCTGTCGCGGCACGGGCGGCCCGTGGTCCTCGACGTGCTCGATCGCGGGGCGCTGGCGGTCCGCGCGCAGCGCCTGCTCGGCCACGTCCCCGACCCGGCCGTGCTCGACACCGTGCTGCTGCGCTCGGCCGGCATCCCCGCGCTGGTCGACCTGCTGCTGGAGCTGCCCGGCACCGGCGAGCTGCCGGCCGACCTGCTCGCCCAGCTCGGGTACGCGCTGGAGGAGCTCTCCCCCGGAGTGCGCGAGCTGCTGCTGGCCCGCGCGATCGGCGCGCCGCGCGACGCCGAGGTCCTGGTGCCGCTGCTCGGGCTGCCCGGCGCCGACGCCCTCGACGAACTCGTCGTGGCGGCGTGGGCGGAGGGACGGCTGCTGGCCGACGGCGGCGCCGTGCCGCTCGTGTCCGCCGCGGTGCTGGCCCGCACGCCGCCCGCGGCCGCGATCGAGGTGCGCCGCGCGCTGGCCGAGATCGAGCTCGAGCGCGGCGGCGACGTGCTGACCGCCGCCCGGGGGCTGCTGCGCGCGGGCGGCACCGGGAAGCGGGTGGCCGCGGTGTTCGCCGCCGCCGCCGACCAGGCCGTGCGCACCGGCGCGGGTCCCGCCGACGAGCTGTACGAGGCCGCGATCCGCGCCGGCGCGGCCCCGCTGGAGCTGGCGCCGCGCCGGGCCGAGGCCGCCGTCATCGCCGGGAGGCTCGACCTCGCGCTCGACCACGCCGACCGCGTCCTCGACGCCGTCGACGGGCCGGACGGAGCGGTGTCCGACGCCGCCGCCCGCCGCGCCGGGGCCGTCGCCGCCGCCGTGCTCGCGCGCCGGGGCAACCTCGCCCGCAGCGCCGAGCTCTACCGCTGGACGACCTCGCTGGGTGCCGCGCCGGCGCTCGCGGTGCCCGCGCTCGTGGGCACGGGCGCGCTCGACGAGGCCCGCGCCGCCCTCGCCGCACCCTCCGCGCCGGGCCGCCGCCCACCGACGCTGCGCTCGGGCGCCGAGGAGCTGACGGCGCAGGGCGTGCTGGAGTCTGTGGTGGGCGCCCCGACCGGCGCGATGTCGAAGCTGGTGCGCGCGGCCGGGCTGATGGAGCCGCCCAACCGCGCCGCCCTGCTCACCGACACCCCGGCCGCGCTCGCCGCGCTCGTCGCCGTGCAGTGCGGGGAGCTGGCCGTCGCGCAGTCGGTGCTGGAGCGCGCCGAGCGCGTCGGGCTGGGCGGCTGCGGCGCGGCCGTGCGGCACCGGCTGCTGCTGGGCTGGATCGCGATGTACCGGGGCGAGAAGGCGGCGGCCCGGGCGGCGCTCGACGTCGGCACCCGGCTCGAACCACGCGACGAGCTCCTGGCCGCGGCGCTGGAGGTGGCGCTGGCCCGGCGCGCGAGCGACCCGGCCGCGCTGATGGTCGGCTGGGCGCGGGCGCGCGAGGCGATCGTGCACCACCCCGTCGACCTGTTCGTCCTGCAGCCGCTCTCCGAGCTGCGCGTCGCCGCGGCCCGGCTGCGCGAGCAGAGCTGGGTCGAGCCGCACCTCGACGAGGCCGCGGCGCTGCTCGCCCGCCTCGGCAACCCGCTGCTGTGGGCCGCCCCCCTGCACTGGGCGGGCGTGCACGCCGCGATGTTCGCCCAGAACCCCGACGCCGCCGCGCCCGACGTGGCCGCGCTGCAGGCCGGGTCGTCCACCAGCCGGTACGCGGCGGCGATGGCGGTCGGCGCGCGGCAGTGGCTGCTCGTGCTGCGCGGCGAGGTCGACCCGGCCGCGGTGGAGTCCGCCGCGCGCGGGCTGCACGCCGTCGGCCTGTCCTGGGACGGCGGACGCCTGGCCGGGCAGGCCGCGATCCGCACGCGCGACAAGACGGGCATGGCGTCGCTGCTGGGCACCGCCCGCGCGCTGCAGGTCGTCGAGCAGGCCCCGGAGCAGGCGCCCTCGGACCCGGCCTCGACGCAGCAGGCCCCTGCGCGCGACGACGTGCTGAGCGACCGCGAGCGCGAGGTCGCCGCCCTCGTGCTGGAGGGGCTGACCTACAAGCAGATCGGCGAGCAGCTGTTCATCTCGGCGAAGACGGTGGAGCACCACGTGTCCCGGATGCGCCAGCGCCTCGGGTCGGGGAGCCGGGGCGAGCTGTTCGCCCACCTGCGCGGCATCATCGGTACCTGACGGGCACGGCCGGGATCAGCGCGGCAGCGACGCCAGCAGGCCCTCGCACGTGCGCACCAGCGTGCGGGCCGTACCGACCTGGGAGCGGTCCGACAGCGGGCTCTCGGCCCGGCGCTGCCAGCCGCCCAGCGCGGCGAGGGCGGCCTCGCGCAGCTGCGCCGGGTCGGCCGACGGCTCGAGCCCGAGCCGGGCGGAAGCGGTGCCGCCGTCGCCGCCGAGCAGGCGCTCGGCCTCGACCCGGACGTCCTTGGGCAGCGTCACGACCCGCGTGCGCAGCGCGGTGAGCAGGCGCAGCTCGGTGAACTCGTGCGCGCCCGCGGTGATCCGCTCGACCTCGCGCGCCAGCGGCACCGAGGCGGGGATCGGCTCGCGCGCCAGCACCAGCTCCAGGGCCAGCAGCGCGGAGCGGGACTTGAGCAGGTCGCGGCGCTCGGTGAACTGCGTCGTCAGCACGGTGCGCAGCTCGTCGAGCCCGCTGCGCTTGACGAGCTCGGCCGACAGCGCGCCCGGGTCGTCGGTGCCGCGGCGGATCAGCGTGATGCCCAGGCGGACGCCGAACAGGCCGAAGCGGTCGAGCAGAGCGGCCCGGGTCTCGGGGTCGAGCGGGGCCGTCTCCGACGCCCGGACGAACCGGTCGGCCGAGAGCAGCAGCGGCTCGGTGTCCGACGCCTCCGCCTTGGCCAGCGTCGCGAGCGCGGTGAACTCGGCCTGGCGCATCGTGCGCCCGCTCTGCGCGAGCAGCCCGGCGACGGCGACGACGGTCTGGCACAGCGAACGCAGCTTGTCGTCGCGGCGGTAACGGCCGGCGATCTGGCGGGCCGAGGCCATCGCGTCGAGGCGCCCGACGCCGATCTCGTCGGCCCGCGAGAGGATCGCCACCGTGTTGACCGGGGCCGCCTTCGCGACGCCCTGGTCGTGGAAGGACTCCAGGAACCGGACGTCGGAGACGTGCAGGTGGCGCATCAGGTAGAGGACGGCGTCGGCCGGTGCCGGCGCGTCCTCGGGCACCAGGAACGCCCCGGCGCGGGCCGAGGTGTCGGCCGACATCGACGCGATGCCCGGGGTGTCGATCAGCGAGGTGGTGCGCAGGCTCTGCGAGGGCCAGTCGACGACCAGCCGGTCGACGCGCTCGGCCGGCGTGCCGCCGAGGTCGATCGTCAGCGCGCCGTCGCGGCGGGCCACCGTCAGCGGCCGGGGCCGGCCCTCGCGCGGGATCATGAGGACCTTGGGGCTGGGCCCGTCCTGGTACCAGGTGACGACGCGCGTGCACTCCCCCGCGTCGGTGGGCGCGATCTCCTCGCCGACCAGCGCGTTGAGCAACGTCGACTTGCCGGCCTTGACCTTCCCGGCGATCGCCACCCGCAGCGGCTCCTCGAAGCGGGCCAGGTGCTGGCGCAGCCACGCCGTGGCCTGCGGGCTGTCGCGGTAGGCCTCGACGCCGTCGCGCAGCACCCCGCGCACGGCCACCCCGAGCGGGGTCACACCAGCACCTTGCGGGCCCCGGGGACCAGCGCGCGCGCCTTGTCCTCCAGCTTGGCGATCCGGGCGAGCTCGGCCTCCAGGTCGCGGATGCGCGCCTGGCGGACGTTCTCGTCGCCGCTGACGGCCTTCTGCGCCGCCTTCACCGAGCTGTCGACGGAGGTCTGCAGCTCCTCCGCCAGCGAGGTGAAGTGGTCACGCAGCTGGCGCTGGACCTGGCGGAGCATGTCGCGGGAGTCCTTGCCGACCTGGAACGTCACCTCGTCGAGGTGCTTGCGCACGGCGGCCTTCGCCTCGGAGGTGCGGCGGGCGAGCTGGCGGGCCTGCTCCTCGCGGACGGTCTTGGCCCCGAACAGCAGCCCGGCGCCGATCGAGAGCGGGTTGAGCATCGCGAACCCCGCCAGCGTGGTGGCCAGGCCGATCATCAGCATGCCGCCGTAGCCGCCGCGCGCGCCGATGTAGAGCTTCTGGCCGAGGCCGATGCGCTCCTGCTCGGGGCGCTCGAGGCGCTGCACCTGCCCGCCCATCTCGCCGCGGCCGGTGTGCAGCGCGGGGAGCACGGAGTCGCCCTCGGCCGCGAAGTGCTCGGCGACCTGGCCCGCGAGCCACTCCGCGCGCTGCCCGGCCCAGACGAAGTTGGCCGACGTCGCCGTGGCGACCTGGCCCTCCAGCCACTGGCCGAACTGGTCCCAGATGTCGGCGGGGTCGGCGGCGTCGAGCAGGCTGTCGGCCTCGCGGCCGATGGCGCGCAGGCGGTCACGCAGGTCGTGCTCGATGTCGGCGGCGAGGTCCTGCACGCCGTCGTTGAGCGTGTGCTGCCAGCGGGCCGACCGGTCCTTGAGCGCCATGGCGCGCCCGCGCGCGATCTCCAGCTCGGACACCAGCGCCCCGGCCCGCTGCGGGTCGCGCTGGGCGGCGAGCTCGGCGCGCATGCTCGCGGCCAGCTGGTCGGCCACGGCGAGCACGTCCTGGCTGGTGGAGCGGCGGTCGAGGTCGTCGGTGCGGGCCAGCACCTCCTTGCGCAGGTAGGTGACCAGCGCGGCGAACCCGGACTCCTCGTTGAGCTCGGCGTCCTCGCTGCGCACCGCCTCCAGGCGCAGCACCGACGACACGGGGAACAGCTCGGCGGTGATCCCGGCGCCTGCGAGGTGGCCGCGGTCGAGGTCGGTGATGCGTCGCCACTGCGGGTAGAGGTCGGTCTTGGTGATCACACCGGCGACGTTGGGGCACAGGCGCATCGCCGTGGCCAGGAACTCCAGCTCCGGCGCGGTGTACTCCTGCGAGGCGTCGGAGACGAGCAGGACGGCGTCGGCCGTGGGCAGCGTCGCCATCGTGGCCGCGCCGTGCGCCGAGCCGAGGCCACCGACCCCGGGGGTGTCGACGAGGACGAGCCCGTCCTTGAGGAGGTTGCGCGGCAGCCCGACCTCGGCGCGCGCGAGGCCCTGGCGGTTGCCGGGGTTGCCCGCCTCGGAGACGTAGTCGGCGAGCTTCGCGACCGGCACGTCGCTGCGGCGGCGCTGCTCGCCGTCCCAGACGAGGGTGACCGACGGCTTCTCGGCGTAGAGGACGGCCGTGGGCACCGCGGTGGCGAGGTCGTCGTCGACGGGGCAGACGGGCGCGTTGATCAGAGCGTTGACCAGCTGGCTCTTGCCCTGCTTGAACTCCCCGACGACGAGCACCCGGACGTTCGGGTCCTCCAGGCGCCGGCGCGTGTGCTCCAGCCGGCCCGTCAGGTCGGGACGGTCGTACGCCGTGGACGCCCGCACCGCGAGATCGACGAGCTCCATCGCAGCAGGTACCGCCACCGACGCATCCCTCCCCTGGCAACGGGGCCACCATACGGCGAAGCCGGCTCCACTCCCGGGTATCCCCGGGGGTGGAGCCGGCTCCGTGTCGTGCAGGGGTGGATCAGAGCTCGATCTCGTTGTCCTCGACGTTGACGTCGAGGTTGCCCGAGTCCTCCACCGAGTTGTCGGTGTTGCCCGAGTCGTTCACCGAGTTGTCGATGTCGGTGTCGATGTCGGTGTCGATCTCGGTGGTGGTGGTGACCGTGGTGTCGTTGTCCTGGTCGTTGTCGTTGCTCGTGGAGTTGTCGTCCTGCGAGCCCGAGGCGCTGCTGCCGTTGTTGCCGAAGGCGCCGCCGTCGTCGACGGTCACGCCGCCCTGGATCGAGCCCTCGCCGAACGCGCCGTCGCCGACCTGGTTGCCGTTGCCGATCACGTTGTCGTCACCGGTGACGATGTTGCTGTCCTCGATGTCGTCGCCGGCCGCCACCGCGCCGTCGCCGGAGGCGGAGACGATGTCGTTGTCGAAGGTGACGTCGCCGTCGGCGATGACCGTGCCGTTGAAGGACTGGTCGTTGTAGACGTCGTTGTCCTCGTTGGTGACGTAGGTGTCGCCGTAGTTGTGCACGATCTCGGTGAGGTGGCGGGCGATGGCCTCGTGGTCGCTCTCACCGTCGTGGGGGACCGTGTTGGTGAAGGTGCCGCCCAGGTTGACGTCGTCGCGGCCGTTGTTCTCGACGAAGGCCACGATGGCGTCGTCGAAGTCGGCGCAGGAGAGGTCGCCCAGGCCGTGGTCGGTCAGGTAGCCCGACGGGTCGGCGAGGTACTCGGCGCGCTCCTCCGGGTCACCGAAGATGTTGTTCAGGAACTCCATGATGGTGGCGCTGAGGCTGGTGCTCATGATGACTCCAGGGTGTGGGGAGGCGTTCTGGGTGGGTATCGCGTCACCGGATGACCCGGCGTTGAGGAGAACGTTAGGAGTCCGCGGGCTCCGGGCCATCGGGGATCACCCACAGTTCCCGGCTGGTCACGCCCGGGGAACGGCGTTGGGGGGGCGTTAGGGGATTGGGGGATGCACTCCCCGATCGGGTCGTGGTCGACACTGGGGGCTAACAACTGGGCGTGTTCCTCCGATGGCGAGGAGTAGGGCGCGCCATCGGGGGCACGAGGGGACGACCATGGGATACCAGCTGGGGATCGACCTGGGGACGACGTACACGTCCGCAGCGGTGTGCCGGTCCGACGACCGGCGCTGGGTCGAGCCCGAGGTCGTCACGCTCGGGACGCGCGGCGCGACCGTGCCGTCGGTGCTGTTCCTCGCCCCCGACGGCTCGGTGGTCGTCGGCGACGCCGCCGAGCGCCGCGCCCTCACCGATCCCGACCGCGTCGTCCGCGAGTTCAAGCGCCGGATCGGCGACGACACCCCGATCGTCGTCGCCGGCCGCGCCTTCGCCCCCGAGGAGCTCTCGGCGCGCCTGGTGCGCTGGGTCGTCGACCGCGTGGCCGAGCGCGAGGGCGGTCCCGCCAGCCGGATCGCCGTCACGCACCCCGCGTCGTGGGGCCCGCACAAGCGCGATCTCCTCGCCGGCGCGCTCGCCGCGCAGGGCGTCTCCGTCACGTTCCTCGCCGAGCCGCAGGCCGCCGCGCTGCACTACGCCGCGGCCGAGCGCATCGAGCCGGGCTCCACCGTCGCCGTGTACGACCTGGGCGGCGGCACGTTCGACGCCGCCGTCGTCCGCAAGGCCGACCCGGCCCGCGCGGGCGCCGGCACGGCCGGGTTCGGCCTGCTCGGGCGCCCCGAGGGCCTCGACCGCGTCGGCGGCATCGACTTCGACGAGGCCGTCTTCGAGCACATCCGCGACGCGCTGCCCGAGGTCTTCTCCTCCCTCGACCCCGCCGACCCCGCCACGCTGTCGGCCGTGGCGCGCGTGCGCCGCGACTGCACCGAGGCCAAGGAGGCGCTGAGCAGCGACACCGAGGTCTCCATCCCGGTCCTGCTGCCCGCGGCGCGCGGCTCCGTGCGACTGCACCGCAGCGAGTTCGAGTCGATGATCCGGCCCTACGTGGAGGAGACGGTCGCCGCGCTGCGCTCGGCCGTCGGCTCCGCCGGGCTCACCCCCGACCAGCTCACCGCCGTGCTGCTGGTGGGCGGCTCGTCGCGGATCCCGCTCGTCGCGCAGCTGGTGTCGGAGCAGTTGGGGCGCCCGGTCGCCGTCGACGCCGACCCGAAGAACGCGATCGCGAAGGGCGCCGCGCTGTCGGTGTCGCCCAAGCCCACGGCGTCGTGGCCCGGCGTGTCGATCCCGGTCGTCGCCGGCGCCGCCGCCGAGCCCGTCACGTCCCGCGTCGCCGCGCCCGCGCCGCAGCCGCCGCGCCCCTCGCGGGGCACGCCGCCGCTGGGGGTGCCGCAGACCCCGGCGCCCGCGCAGTCCTACCCCGCCCAGTCCTATCCCGCGCAGTCGTTCGCACCCCACGGCGCCGCGGCCCAGCCCTCCACCCCGCCCCGCGGCGGACCGACGCACGAGCCGGCCACGGCGCTGCTGTCGGGCCAGGGCGCACCGCCCCCGCCGCCGCGGCCACGGGCGGAGCCCCCGGTCCGCTACGACGGCCCCGACGACGGCGAGCGCTACGACGACCGCTACGACGACGAGCCGCGCCGCCGCCCGATCGGCGTGCTGATCGGCGTCGGCGGACTGGTGGCGGTCGCGCTGCTCATCATCGCGGTGCTGGCCTGGCCGACCGGGGAGAACGGGCTGTCCGGCAGCTCGGTCGGCACCGTCGGCGACACGGTCTCGCCCACGCCCGAGGTCACCCCCGAGCCCTCGGAGGCGCCGGCCGAGCCCGCGCCCGGTGCCGGGTCGGGCAACGGCTCCAGCAGCGGGTCGGGCTCCGGCTCGTCCGGCGGTGGATCCGGTGGCGGCTCGGGCTCCGGCGGCGGCGGCGGAGGGAACGGCGGCGGCGGTACGCCTCCGGCGTCCTCGGCCCCGCCCGTCGTCGTCGACCCGCCGCCCGTGGTGGACCCGCCGCCGCCCGTGGTCGAGCCGACCGTCGACCCGACCACCGGGGGCGGCACGACGACCCCGGCCCAGGGTCAGGGCACCACGCCCCCGGCGAACCCCGGCACCGGGACGCCGAACACCGAGACCGAAGTGGCCAGCCCGCCGTCGTCGACGGGCACGACCGGCACCCCGGTCACCACGGGCCAGACGGTCTGAACCAGAACTCCTCCGCCTCCGTGGCGGAGGTGGAGCCGGGACCGGTGCGGAGGGGAGCCCCGCGCCGGTCCCGGACTCGTGCACGAACCGGTCCGAGGACGAGATGGTGGAGAGTTTCCTGTGGTGAGGGTGGGCGCGGCGGTCGTCGCGATGGAGGTGGCGGCGCTGGCACTGGCGGCGCTCGTGTTCGGCTGGGTGGCGCTGGTCGTCGGCGTGCCCGCGCTGCTGGCCACGGTCCTCGTGCTCGTGGGGCTGCGGCTGGCGCGGGGGCCGGTGCGGCGACTGCAGGAGCGGCGCGCCGCGGCGTTCGCGACCGAGGGCCCCGAGCAGGGCGGCCTGATGAGCGGCTTCTTCGAGGTGCCCGCGCGGTGACCCCGACGGTGCGGCCGGCGCGCGCGGGGGAAGCCGCGCTGCTGGCCGCACTGGCGGTCCGGTCCAAGGGTCACTGGGGGTACTCCCCGGCGTTCCTCGTCCGGTTCGCCCGCGGCCAGGCCCTGACCGAGGACGTCCTCGGCGCCAACGACGTCCGCGTCGCCGAGCGCGACGGCGCACCGGTCGGCTTCTGCACGCTGCTGCACCGCGGCGGCACCGTCGTCCTCGACGATCTCTGGGTCGACCCGGCCGAGATCGGCCGCGGCACCGGGCGCCTGCTGTTCGAGCACGCCCGCGACCGGGCGGCCGCCACGGGAGCCCGCGTCCTGGAGTGGGGCGCCGACCCGCACGCCGTCGGCTTCTACGAGCGGATGGGCGCGGTCACCGTGGGCTGGGCCGACGCGCTCGACGGACGCCAGCCCGTGATGCGGCTCGCGCTGGACGGGTGACCCCACGGCGGTGCGGATCCGCACCGCCCGACATGTCACGGCATGCTGGTCGACGTGCTGATCGGGGTGGGAGCGGCGTTCGTCGCGATGCTCCTGAACAGCGTCGGCGCGCTGCTGCAGGCCGACGGCGCGCTGCGGGCCACCCGGTCGCGCCCGATCGCGGTGCAGCCGCGCTACCTGGCCGGCCTGGGCTGCGACGGCCTGGCCTGGCTGTTCAGCGTCGTGGCGCTGCGGTTCCTGCCGGTGTTCGCGGTGCAGGCGGTGCTCGGCGGCACGATCGCGCTGACGGCGCTGGCCGGGCAGCGCATGTTCGGCACGGTGCTGCGGCGCGTCGACCGCTTCGCCGTCCTCGCCTGCCTCGCCGGGCTGGTGCTCGTCGCGGCGTCGGCGGGGCGGACGCGGCCCCCGACCCGCTCGCCCGTCGTCGACGTCGTGCTGCTGGTGTCGGTGCTGCTGCTGGGCGTCGCCGTGCTCGTCCTGCGGCGCGGTCGCCGGGCCTGGCCGCTCGCGGTCGTCGCCGGGCTGGGGTTCGGCGGGTCGGCGCTGGCCGTGCGCGCCGCGCACGTGCAGGGCGGCCTCGACCCGTCCCGCCTGCTGTCGCAGCCAGCCAGCTACCTCGTGCTGGGCTTCTTCGCCGTCGGGCTGCTGGGGTACTCGTCCGCGCTCTCCCGCGGTCAGGTCGCGTCGATGACGGCGCTGCTCACCGTCACCGAGGTCCTCGTGCCCGGGCTGGTGGGCATCTGGCTGCTCGGCGACCCCGTCCGGCCGGGCTGGTGGCCCGTGCTGGTCGCCGGGCTGACCATCGCCGTCGCCGGGGTCGTGGTGCTCGCCCGGGCGCCCGCCGAGCGACCACGCAGGAGGTGAGTTCCGTTCCGTCCACGACACGGGCCCGCCGGGCGGCCAGGATGGGCCCATGCCGGACTGGGACGACGTCGTGCGGATCGGGAGCGGACTGGCCGGGGTCGAGGAGTCGACCTGGTACCGCACCCCGGCGCTGAAGGTGCGGGGCAAGGGGTTCGTGCGCCTGCGCACCGAGGACGACGGGCTGCTCGTCGTGCTGTGCAGCACGCAGGAGAAGGAGGCGCTGCTGGCCTCGGGCGATGCCGCGTTCTCCACAACCCCGCACTACGACGGCCACGGCTCGGTGCTCGTCGACCTCGACCGCGTCGACGCCGCCCAGCTCGCCGAGCTCGTCGAGGAGGCCTGGCGGATCAAGGCCCCCGCCGCGCTGCGGACGTAGCCGCGACGCGATGCCGGCCCCCGGCCCGGGACGCGCCGACGGGGTGCCGGTCAGGCCCCCACGTAGTCGGCCAGGTGCTGGGCGGTGAGCGTGCTGCGGGCCGCGACGAGGTCGGCCGGCGTGCCCTCGAACACGATCCGGCCGCCGTCGTGGCCGGCGCCCGGACCGAGGTCGATGATCCAGTCGGCGTGCGCCATGACGGCCTGGTGGTGCTCGATGACCAGCACCGACGTGCCCGACTCCACGAGCCGGTCGAGCAGCGCGAGCAGCTGCTCGACGTCGGCCAGGTGCAGGCCGGTGGTCGGCTCGTCGAGGACGTAGACCCCGCCCTGCTCCGCCATCCGCGTCGCCAGCTTGAGCCGCTGCCGCTCGCCGCCGGACAGCGTCGTGAGGGGCTGGCCGATGGTGAGGTAGCCCAGCCCGACGTCGGCGAGGCGCTGCAGGATCTTGTGCGCGGCCGGCGTGCGGGCGTCGCCGGAGCCGAAGAACACCTCCGCCTCGGCCACCGACATCGCGAGCACCTCGCTGATGTCCTTGCCGCCCAGGTGGTAGTCGAGCACCGCCGCGTCGAACCGCTTGCCCTCGCACAGCTCGCAGGTGGTGGCGACGCCCGCCATCATCCCGAGGTCGGTGTAGATGACGCCGGCGCCGTTGCAGGTGGGGCAGGCGCCCTCGGAGTTGGCGCTGAACAGCGCGGGCTTCACGCCGTTGGCCTTCGCGAACGCCTTGCGGATCGGCTCGAGCAGGCCCGTGTAGGTGGCGGGGTTGCTGCGGCGCGAGCCGCGGATCGCGCCCTGGTCGATGGCGACGACGCCCTCGCGGCCCGCGACCGAGCCGTGGATCAGCGAGCTCTTGCCCGAGCCCGCCACCCCCGTGACGACGACGAGCACGCCGAGCGGGATGTCGACGTCGAGGCCGGTGAGGTTGTGCGTGCGGGCACCGCGCACCTCCAGCGCGCCGGTGGGCGTGCGCACCTCGGGCTTGAGGCGGGCGCGGTCGTCGAGGTGGCGCCCGGTGAGCGTGCCGCTGGCGCGCAGCCCGTCGACGGTGCCCTCGAACACCACCTCGCCGCCGCCGGACCCGGCACCGGGACCGAGGTCGACGACGTGGTCGGCGATCGCGATGGCCTCCGGCTTGTGCTCCACGACGAGCACCGTGTTGCCCTTGTCGCGCAGCTGCAGCAGCAGGCGGTTCATCCGCGCGATGTCGTGCGGGTGCAGCCCGACGGTGGGCTCGTCGAAGACGTAGGTGACGTCGGTGAGCGCGGAGCCGAGGTGGCGGATCATCTTCGTGCGCTGCGCCTCGCCGCCCGAGAGCGTGCCCGAGGGCCGGTCGAGCGAGAGGTAACCGAGCCCGATCCCGACGAACGAGTCGAGCGTGTGGCGCAGCGTCGTGAGCAGCGGGGCGACCGACGGCTCGTCGAGGTCACGCACCCAGGCGGCGAGGTCGCTGATCTGCATCGCGCAGGCGTCGGCGATGCTGGTCCCGCGGATCGTCGACGAGCGCGCGCCCTCCGACAGCCGGGTTCCCCCGCAGTCGGGGCACGGCGTGAAGGTCGCCGCCCGCTCCACGAACGCGCGGACGTGCGGCTGAAGCGCGTCGACGTCCTTGGACAGGTACGACTTCTGGATCTGCGGGATCAGCCCCGAGTACGTCAGGTTGACGCCCTCGATCTTCATCTTCGTCGGCTCGCGGTGCAGGAGGTCGTGCAGCTCCTGCTTCGTGAAGTCCCGGATCGGCTTGTCCGGGTCGAAGTAGCCGCAGCCGCGGAAGATGCGGCCGAACCAGCCCTCCATGCTGTAGCCGGGGATGGTGAGCGCGCCCTCGTTCAGCGACTTGGAGTCGTCGTAGAGGGCGGTCAGGTCGATGTCGTTGACCTGGCCGCGCCCCTCGCACCGCGGGCACATGCCGCCGGTGATGCTGAACGTCCGCCGCTCCTTGATCTTCTCCCCGCCGCGCTCGACCGTGACCGCTCCCGCCCCGCTGATCGAGGCGACGTTGAAGGAGAAGGCCTGCGGCGAGCCGAGGTGCGGCTGTCCGAGGCGGCTGAACAGGATGCGCAGCAGCGCATTGGCGTCGGTGGCGGTGCCGACCGTGGAGCGCGGGTCGACCCCCATGCGCTGCTGGTCGACGATGATCGCGGTCGTCAGCCCGTCGAGGAGGTCGACCTCGGGCCGCGCCAGCGACGGCATGAAGCCCTGCACGAACGCGCTGTAGGTCTCGTTGATCATCCGCTGCGACTCCGCGGCGATCGTGTGGAACACCAGCGAGCTCTTGCCCGAGCCGGAGACGCCGGTGAACACCGTCAGCCGCCGCTTGGGCAGCTCGACGCTGACGTCCTTGAGGTTGTTCACGCGCGCGCCGGTGACGCGGATCAGGTCGTGGGTGTCGGCGGCGTGCGGTACGGCCGCCGGCGCTTGCGTGCTCGTGCTCATCGGGTCTCCCTGGGACGGACGGATCAGCGGACCTCGAAGATCCGGATCATGTTGCCCGCCGGGTCGCGCAGCGCGCAGTCGCGCACGCCCCACGGCTGGTCGGTCGGTTCCTGCACGATCTCGGCGTCGCCGGCCTGCAGCCGCTCGAACGTGCCGTCGAGGTCCTTGGTGGCCAGGTTGATGCTGGCGTAGGTGCCCTTCGCCATCATCTCGGTGACGGTGCGCCGCTCCTCCTCGGTGACGCCGGGATCGGCGGCGGGCGGGGTGAGCACCAGCGACGTCTGCGGCTGCCCGGGCGGACCGACCGTCAGCCAGTGCATACCGCCGTACTCGACGTCGTTGCGCACCTCGAAGCCGAGGGTGTCGCGGTAGAAGGCGAGCGAAGCCTCGTGGTCGTCGTGGGGGAGGAAGCAGTTGTAGATGCTGAGGTCCATGGCGGTCACGCTAGGTGCGCCACGGGAGCCGCTGCTTCT
The DNA here is from genome assembly GCF_019263585.2 of Pseudonocardia oceani. Lineage (GTDB taxonomy): Bacteria > Actinomycetota > Actinomycetes > Mycobacteriales > Pseudonocardiaceae > Pseudonocardia > Pseudonocardia oceani. Next base: position 3,207,623 of record NZ_JADQDF010000001.1, on the reverse strand, counting down.
CGATTCCTGACCGGTCTGGTGACCTGCTTGGCCACGCACGGCGGCATCCCCTCCGTCTCCCGCCCCACCTCCCGCTTGTAGACGCTCGGCGGCACGCCGACCAGTTCGGTGAACCGCGTGCTGAACGTCCCCGGCGACGACGAGCCGACCGCGAAGCAGACCTCGGTGACGGACATGTCGCCGCGGCGCAGGAGCGCCATCGCCCGCTCGATCCGCCGGGTCATGAGGTAGGCGTACACCGACTCGCCGTAGGCCGACCGGAACGCCCGCGACAGGTGCCCCGCCGACATGTGCACTCCGCGCGCGAGCGCCTCGACGTCGAGGGGCTGGGCGTACTCCCGGTCGATCCGGTCGCGGACGCGGCGCAGGCGCGCGAGGTCGCGCAGGCGGTGGGCCGAGCCAGGGCTGGCGGTCACGAGCGGATGGTACGACGTACGGGAAGCCCTCCCCCCGGTGTCGACCGCATCGGGTGCGGTGGCGGCGGGGAGGCGTAGTCATCGGGAGTGCACCGTCAGCGCCGTCCGGAGGACCGTACCGTCACACTCCCGCCGATCACCGCCCCGACGGCCGGGCCGAGGGCCGACGGTGTCGCTCCCCGGACACGACGAAGGCCCGGGCCGGGCGCTGTGCGCCTCTGACCTGGGCCTTCGGAATGGAGCGGATGACGGGAATCGAACCCGCGTATTCAGCTTGGGAAGCTGATGTTCTACCATTGAACTACATCCGCAGTGCGTCCCCAACTCTATCAGCTCACTCTGAGTGAGGGTAGTGACGCTTCGAGTACCACCATCCGAGTGGTATCTCCCCCTGGTGCCTCGCCTGGGGAGATGCGCCCTCGACGCGCGGTGCCCCGGCCCTCACACTGACGGGGCCCCGTAAGGCCAGCTCCCCCGGCCGAGAAGGACCCGAGCATGACCCAGATGGAACCCCCGCTGGGCTCGCTCCCGGTTCAGGACCACGACCACGACGTCCTGTTGATCGCCGGCAGCCGCCCAGAGGTCGCCCGCCTCGCTCCCGTCGCGACGGCGTTCAACGACGCCGACCGCATCCGCGCGCTCACCGTCGCCACCGGTGCCGACCCGATGGGCGTGCACGAGGCGTTCGAGGCCCTCGGGGTCCCGGCCGACGTCACGCTCCTGCTCCGCGAGCCGCCCGGCACCCACCCGGCGGCGATCGGCGCGATGCTCATGACCCGCATCGACGCGCTGCTGGTCGACCTCGACCCGTCCGCGGTGATGGTCTACGGCGGCGGGATGACGGCCGCGATGGCCGCACAGGTGGCGTTCTGGCGCCAGATCCCGGTCGTGCACCTGCAGGCGGGGGTGGCCAGCGACGACCTGCTCTGCCCGTTCCCCCAGGAGGCCAACCGGCGCATCATCGGCCAGCTCGCCTCGCTCTTCCTCACCACCGGCGGCGCGGCGCTGGGCAGCCCGATCGGGCCCAACGCGATCCCCGTCGGCGACACGATGGCCGCCAACCCGCAGCCGGCCGACCTCCGCTTCGCCCGGCTGGTCCGCCGCGTCCGCGCGGGCGAATCCAAGCTCGTGCTCGTGGGCCTCGACCGCGCCGACTCCCTGGGCGTCCTCGCCGGCCTGCCCGACCTGCTGGAGCGCGAGTCCGACGTCGAGATCGTCGTCTACGGCGAGCTCGCCGCCCACGGTGCCGCGGCCCCGCTCGCGCAGCACGACCGCGCGCTCGTGGCCCGCACGCTCCCGCTCGCCGAGCTGGTGGGGCTCATCGCCGCGGCCACGGTGCTCGTCTCCGACGACCCCGAGCTCGTCACCGACGCCCCCGGCCTCGGCACGCCCGCGGTGCTCGTCGACGGCCCGCACATCGCGCAGCCGGGCGACTCCATCCGCAGCATCCTCAGCCCGCGCGTCATGACCACGGTCCGGCAGGTCCTGGCCGTCGCGCCCAAGGCCGTCGACGAGCCGTCCGACGGCAAGGAGGCCGTGCGCGTCGAGCAGGCCGTGGCCTGGATGTTCGGCCTCACCCCGTCGCCGGTGCTCGCGGATCCGGTGCTGCCCGAGCAGTCCCCCGCGCCCGCGGTGGAGGCCACCCCGGCCGTCGCCGCCAAGGTCGGCGAGGACGTCGACGAGAGCGCCGACGACACCGCCGACGAGCCGTCGACGACCGAGGCCTGAGCCCGTCGGTACGCTGCGCCCGTGCTGCTGTCCGACGGTGACCTGCTCGAGGAGCTCGACGGCGGGCGCCTGGTCCTCGATCCGTGGGACCCCGCGATGCTCCAGCCGTCGAGCATCGACGTGCGGCTCGACCGCTTCTTCCGGGTCTTCCAGAACTCGCGCTACACCCACATCGACCCGGCGGAGCAGCAGGACGAGCTGACGTCGGCCGTCGAGCCCGACGGCGACGACCCGTTCGTCCTGCACCCCGGCGAGTTCGTCCTCGGCTCGACGTTCGAGTCCGTGACGCTCCCCGACGACCTGGCCGGCCGGTTGGAGGGCAAGAGCTCTCTCGGGCGCCTGGGCCTGCTCACCCACTCCACCGCGGGCTTCATCGACCCCGGCTTCTCGGGCCACATCACGCTCGAGCTGTCGAACGTCGCCAACCTGCCGATCACACTGTGGCCGGGGATGAAGATCGGGCAGCTGTGCCTGTTCCGCCTGTCGAGCCCCGCGCAGCGCCCCTACGGCAGTGACGGCGTCGGCTCGCGCTACCAGGGGCAGCGCGGGCCGACGCCGTCGCGGGCGCACCTGAACTTCCACCGGATCGACACCCGGCGCTGACGACCCGGGCGCGGGCGCCGGTCAGACGCGCGGGTCCCAGCGGAAGCGCCGTTGCGAGAGCACGGTGAACGCCGCCGTCCAGCCGACCAGGCTGACGATCCCGGGCAACGCCGCCGGCAGGCCCGGCAGGCCGGGCGCCCAGGCGCCACCGGTGAACGCGAGCTGGGTCAGCAGCCCGATCGGCGCGCCGGGCACCAGCACCAGCGCCTGCCACCACGAGTCGACCGGCAGGACCGGCACCACGAACGCCGCGCCGAACATCAGGAAGAACAGCGGCAGCGTCGTGATCTGGGCGCGCTCCGGCGTCGGCGTGACGATCGTCGTGGCGAACCCGGCGGTGACGCACACCGCGAGCCCCCCGAGCACGGCGAGCACCAGCGGGACGACGTCGGCCGGGAACGGCGCACCCAGCACCGTGTCGATCACGGCGTAGAGCACGAGGTGCACCACGGCGATGGCCACGGCGGGCCCGGTCGTCGCGACGAGCAGACCTGCGTCGGACAGGCTGCTGGTGCGCATCCGCTTGAGCACCCGCGTCTGCCGCCGGGCCACGACCGTCTGCGTGATCGTGACGTAGACGCCCATCGTGAACGTGACGACCAGCTGCAGCGCGACGATCGTCGCCCAGACCCCGGGGCCGGCCGCCACACCCGCCTCGAAGGTGAACGCGAAGAAGACGCCGAACGCGATGGGCAGGAACAGCGACGAGATCGCCGCCGTGCGGTTGCGCAGCAGCAGCCGCACCTCGGCGGTGGCCAGCGCGAGGACCCGTGAGGCGGGGCCCGCCGCGGCGGTGGCGCCGGTGGACCCGGTGGTGGCTGTGGTCATGACTGCTCCGATCCGGTGCGGACGGCGTGGTAGATGTCGGCGAGCGAGGCGGGTGCCGCGCGCAGGTCGGACAGCCGGACGCCCCGATCGGCCGCCCAGACCAGGAACGCGGTGAGGTCGCCCTGCAGGTCGTCGGTGCGCACCCGGACGCGGTCGCCGTCGCGCTCCACCTCCCCGCCGACGACCGGCAGCTCGCCCGCCCCTGCGGGGAGCGTCGCGGAGAAGCCCGAGGGCTGCGCCGCGACGATCTCGGTGAGCGTGCCCGCCACGGCCACGCACCCCTCGTGCATGATCGCCACCCGGTCGGCGAGCGCCTCGGCCTCCTCCAGGTAGTGCGTGGTGAGCACGACCGTGCGCCCGGCCTCCTGCAGCTCCTGGATCGCGTCCCAGGTGCGGCGCCGCGACTCCGGGTCCAGCCCGGTCGTCGGCTCGTCGAGGATCACCAGCTCGGGCGAGCCCCACACCGCCATCGCGAGGTCGAGCCGCCGCTTCTCCCCGCCCGACAGCTTGTTCACCCCGACGTCGCGCCGGCCCGTCAGCTCGAAGCGCTCCAGCAGCCGCTCGGGCCGGTCCGGCCGCTCGACGAGCCGCTGCCACAGCTGCAGCGTCTCCAGGACCGTCAGCTCGTCGACGAAGCCGCCCTCCTGCAGCTGGACCCCCATCCGCGGCTGCAGCGCGGCACGGTCGACGGCCGGGTCGAGCCCGAGCACCGACACGGCGCCCCCGCTGCGCCGCCCGAACCCCTCCAGCACCTCCAGCGTGGTGGTCTTGCCCGCGCCGTTCGTGCCGAGCAGCGCGAAGACCTCGCCCCGGCGGATCTCGAGGTCGATGCCGCGCACGGCGTCGAAGTCGCCGAAGCTGACGCGCAGCCCGCGCACCGAGATCGCGGCGTCGCGGTCCGCCGCCCGCGGGACGGCCGCGGGTCCGGTGGTCGTCTGTGTCATGGCGACGAGACTGCCGCCGGGGGCACGTGACGCAGTAGTCGCGACGGTCACCGGCCGCCGTGACACCGGACAGGACCTGCGATGACAGCTGTCATCGACCGCCGCCGGGCGCGCAGCCGCTCGGTTACGGTGGCGGCGTGGACACCTCCCCGCCCGGCTTCGAGGAGCGCCGGGTGCGCACCGCGCGCCGGTTCGGGCGCATCGGGCTCATCAGCACCCTGCTCTACCTGTTCCTGGTGCCCGTCCCGCTGTTCCTGGACGCCGTGCGGCCAGAGTTCGTCGTCGTCATGGTGCTGCTCTACGTCGCCGGGTTCGGGCTGCACCTGTGGCGCATCCGCGAGCTCATGCGCTCGCTCGGCACGCCCGCCGCGCCCTGGTTCACCGTCACGGCGTCGGCCGTCGGGCTCGCCGTCACCGTCGTCGGCCTGGGCAGCGGGGCGCTGGGCTTCACCTGGTCCCTGCTCGGCGGCGTGCTGCTCGGTGACGTCGTGGGGGGCCGGCGGGCGCGGACCACCGCGATCTGGGTGGTCGCGGCGAGCGTCCTGACCGCCGGCCTCGGCTGGTGGGCGACCGGCCTGATCTACCCGCTCGACCCCGACTCGCAGGGGTTCCGCGTCTTCTCGGTCGGCCTCGCCGTCACCTACGTCGGCGGCATGTGGATCCTCGACGTCGAGCGGCTGTGGTGGCTCAAGGCCGTGATCGACATCGACGGGTCGCGCCGCACCGCAGCCGAGCTCGCTACGGCCCGCGAGCGGCTGCGCCTGGCCGACGACCTGCACGACATCCTCGGGCACGCGCTGGAGGTCGTCGCGTTCAAGAGCGAGCTCGCCGCCCGCCTGTCCGACCACGAGCGGGCACGGGCCGAGATGGAGGATGTGCAGCGGGTGGCCAGGGAGTCGCTGACGGAGGTGCGCGCGCTGGTCCGCGACACCCGCTCGATCGACCTCGTCACCGAGCTCGCGGGGGCCCGCGCGGTGCTCGAGTCCTCCGGCATCACCCTCGTCGTGCGCGGTGATCCCACGACCGTCGGCCCGACCGCGCGCACCGTCCTCGGGCGCGTGCTGCGCGAGGCGATGACGAACGTCCTGCGCCACGCCGAGCCCAGCCACTGCACCATCGAGATCGTCGCCGACGGCGGCGCGCGGCTGGTCGTCGTCAACGACGGTGCACTGCCCGCCGACGGCGCCGACCCGGGTACCGGGCTCGCCTCGCTCGAACGCTACCTCGACGAGCACGCCGGACGCCTCGCCGCCGGCCCGTCGGGCGACGGCACCTTCCGGATCGACGCCTCCCTGCCTGCGGGTGCGCGGTGACCGCGATCCGCGTGGTCCTCGCCGACGACGAGTCGCTCACGCGCGGTGCCGTCGGCGCGCTGCTGGGGCTGGAGTCCGACCTGGTGATCGTCGGCGAGGCCGGCACCGGCGACGAGGCCGTCGACGCGGTGCGCGAGCACCGGCCCGATGTGGCCGTGCTCGACGTCGAGATGCCCGGGCGCGACGGCGCGGAGGTCGCTCAGTGGGTCGCGGCCAACGAGCCCGGCACGCGCTGCATCATCCTCACCCGCCACGCCCGCCCCGGCGTCCTGCGCCGCGCGCTGGCCGCGGGCGCCGCCGGCTTCGTCACGAAGAGCGCGCCGGCCACGGTGCTCGCCGACGTCATCCGGCGGGTGCACCGCGGCGGGCGCTACGTCGACCCGGACCTCGCCATGACCGCGCTGATGACCGAGGACTGCCCGCTCACCGACCGCGAGCTCGACGTCCTGCGCCAGGTGGACCCGTCGAGCACCGCCGCCGAGATCGCCGAGCGCGTGCACCTCTCGCCCGGCACCGTCCGCAACTACCTCTCCTCGGCGATGCACAAGCTCGGCGCGGGCAACCGCTCCGACGCCGTGGCGCGGGCGCGGGACCACGGCTGGCTCTGACGGCCGAGGGGCCACGGCCAGTACTGTCGGCGAGCGATGGACGAGCCGCGCAGCACGCCCGGGGGCCCGCCGGTCCCGTGGACTCCCGCCCCGCACCCGGCGCCGGTCGGGCCGCCGCCCGCCGGCTCCGCGCCCTCCGGTCCGCCGCCCGCCGAGCCCCCGCCCTCGCGGGCCCAGGTCGTGTGGAAGCGCGTGACCCGCACGCCCTACGGCACCGCGTCCCTCGCCGTCGGGGCCACCGCGCTGCTGCTGACCCCCTTCTCCGGGTGGTCGCCGTGGCCGTGGCTCGCGGGCGTCGCGGTGCTGGTGCTGCTGGCGCTGCTGCGCGTCGACCGGCTGCTCGGGCGGTGGGTGTGGCCGCTCGGCGGGCTCGTCGTCGTCGCGGGGCTGATGCTGTCGACCACGCCGTGGGCGTGGGCGCTGGCCGCGAGCATCGGCGTGCTCGTCGCCGGTCTGCTGCGGCTCCCGGCCTGGCGGCTCGCCGCCGTCGGGGCGGCGCTGTGCCTGCTCAGCGGCTCGGCGTACGCCTGGGTCAGTGCGCAGGAGGCGCAGGTGACGGCGCAGGAGCAGGCGCGCACGCAGGAGGAGAGCAAGGGGCTGCAGGGCGTCCCGGCCCCGGCCCGGCTGCTGCCGACCCTGCTCAACCGCATCGCCTACGGCGACCGCCCCGAGGCCCCGGGAGCGGTGTGCGACAACCTGCTCGCCGCGCCGGCCCGCACGGCGTTCGTCGCGTCCGTGGGCGCGCCCGACTGCCTCACCGCGGTGAGGACCGTGACGGCGGGGATCGTCGACCGCAACGAGTACGCCGACGCGCAGGCCCCGACCACCGAGCGCGCCGACGGGCTCGTCGTCGACGCCTGCGCCCTGACGTGGGAGGACGCGGCCCCGGCCGGCCCGCAGCTCGGGGTCCTGACCGTGGGCGAGGAGCCGACCGGCCAGAGCTACGTCGTCACCGAGTTCACCGCCTGCGCCACCCGGCCCTGACCGACGACGGCGGGGTCCGGCCCGGGTTCCCCCGGACCGGACCCCGCCGGTGCGTCGTGCTCAGCTCTGGGCGTCGCCCTTCGCGGGCTCCTCCGCCGGAGCCGCCGCCGGGGCGGTGCCGTTGGCGGACGAGCCGTTCGCGGACGAGCCGTTGGCCGAGTGGCCGTTGCCGGAGGCGTCACCGCGCTTCACCGCGGTGAGCAGCATCTGGGAGACGTCCTGGATCTGGACGTTCTCCCCTGCGCCCTCACCCTGCTTCTGGGTGAGCCCGTCCGAGAGCATCGTCTTGCAGAACGGGCAACCCACCGCGATCGTGCCGCCGGCGGCCGCGCCGTCCGAACCCTTCACACCGCTGGTCTGCTCGTTGGCGCCGGAGTCGTTGAGCGTCGTCTCCGAGGGGGCACCGGCACCTAGGGTGGCCAGGGCCTCCTCGGTGCGGTTGACGTTGACCCGCTGCCCGATCCGCTCCTCCATCCACATCCGCGCACCACCCGCGCCGCAGCACATCGAGCGGTCGGCGTGCCGCGGCATCTCCGTCAGCGTCGCGCCGGTGGATCCCAGTGCGGCGCCGATGAGCTCACGCGGCTCCTCGTAGACCTCGTTGTGCCGGCCCAGGTAGCACGGGTCGTGGTAGGTGACCGGCGCCGGCCCGGAACCGTCGACACCGCCGGCGTCCGGTGCGGCCACCGGGACGAGCTTGCCCTCGCGGACCAGCTTGTTGAGCAGCTGCGTGTGGTGCACGACCTCGTAGTGACCGTCGAGCTGCGGGTACTCCCGGCCGAGGGTGTTCAGGCAGTGCGGACACGTCGTGACGATCTTGCGGGTGCCGGCCTCGCGCCCCTCGAACACCGCGTTGAGGACCTCGACGTTCTGCTGGGCCAGCATCTGGAACAGGAACTCGTTGCCCGAGCGCCGCGCCGGGTCACCGGTGCAGGTCTCCTCCGGGCCCAGCACCACGTACTCGACCCCGGCGCGGGTGAGCAGCTCCGCGGTGGCCTGCACGGTCTTCTTCTGCCCGTCGTCGAACGCGCCCGCGCAGCCGATCCAGAACAGGTACTCCACCTCCGGGGCCAGCTTGTCCGCCCCGTCGGCACCGAAGACGTTGACCTCGAAGTCGAGCTTCTTGGTCCAGTCCAGGCGCTCGCGCTGGTTCTGCCCCCACGGGTTGCCCTTGTTCTCCAGGTTCTTGAACAGCACCCCGAGCTCGGAGGGGAACTCCGACTCGATCAGGACCTGGTTGCGGCGCATGTCCACGATGTGGTCGACGTGCTCGATGTCGACCGGGCACTGCTCCACGCACGCCCCGCACGTGGTGCACGACCACAGCACGTCCGGGTCGATCACCCCGCCCTGCTCGGCGGTGCCCACCAGCGGGCGCGCGGCCTGCTCGGGCCCGGACCCGCGCACGCGCTCGAACCCGGACTCCGGCACCCCGTGACCCGGGTGGGCGTCCAGCCCGGCGGCCCAGTCGATCGAGCCCTCCTCGGGCATGTCCCGCCCGCCGATCATGTACGGGGCCTTCGCGTTCATGTGATCGCGCAGGTCCATGATCAGCAACTTCGGCGACAGCGGCTTGCCGGTGTTCCACGCCGGGCACTGGGACTGGCAGCGACCGCACTCGGTGCAGGTCGCGAAGTCCAACATGCCCTTCCACGTGAAGTCCTCGATCCTCCCGCGACCGAACACGTCGTCCTCGCCCGGGTCCTCGAAGTCGATCTTCTTGCCGTCCGACTCCATCGCCGGCAACGGACCCAGCGCCTTGGGGAAGCGCTTGGCCGAGACGTTGATCGGCGCGGTGAAGATGTGCAGGTGCTTGCTGTAGGCGATGATCACCGTGAACACCAGCATCACACCGATGTGCAGGAGCAGCCCGACGCTCTCGATGATCTCCAGCGTCGGCTCCGGGACCCCGGCGAACAACCGGCCCAGCCCGATCGAGGCCCACGCACCGCTCTCGTAGGGCAGGTAGCCCAGCGCCGAGGCCGCCGCGCGGTAGAGGAACAGCGTCCACAGCACGTTGAAGATCATGAACAGGATCAGCCACGCACCACCGGTGTGGGAGCCGTAGAACCGCGACGCCCGGGCGCGGCGCTCGGGAGCGTTGCGCACCCGGATCACCGCGAACACCACCAACGACAGCATCGCCAGCACCGCGATCGTGTCCTGCAGGAACCCCAGCACCGGCCACGTCCCGATCAGCGGGATCGCGAAGTCCGGCACGAACAACGCCCCGTAGGCCTCCAGATACACCGTGATCAGGATGACGAACGCGTAGAACGTGAACAGGTGCGCCAACCCGGGCACCGACCACTTCAACAGCTTGCGCTGCCCGAACACCTCCACGAACTGCGCCCGGACCCGCTGGCCCAACCCCTCGGTCCGGTCGTTCGCCGGTTGACCCGACGAGATCAGCTTGTAGATCCAGAACGCGCGGCGGCCGGAGACCGCCAACGCGATCACCGTCATCGCCAGGCCGATGATCAGTCTCACAACCACGGGTGTTCCTCCCAGGACTGGTCCGCGAGTGGTGGATCGCGGACCTCGCGCAGCAGACTAGCCCGCCGCCACCTGCTCCGACGGTGTCCGGACCGGCCTACAACCTACCCAGCGGTAACCGACCGCCGCGACCTCGGGAGGGCGAGCCCGCGAGTGAGAAGGCTCGCACCGGGTCGGAGGAGCGACCCGCACCGGGGGCCGCACGGGTACCCCCGAACGGCGGGCCGCGGGAGCGCACCCGGGCACGTCCGGTGAGATTCGCGTGTGCCTGCGCCAACGGCGCGCGCCCAGACGGGCCGTAACCGGGCGAGCACTCTAGGATTGCCCCCGTGGCTCGTGTTTCACTCGGTGCAGAGCTGTGCCGGACGGCACCGCCTGCCCGCACTGGGATGTGCACGCCCGTGGCCACCCGACCACGTGGCGTCCACGATCGTCGGAGGAGTCACCGTGATGGACCCTGAACTGTTCGCCCTCGCCCAGGGCGGGGTGGGCACCGGGGGACTGCAGACCTGGATCCAGGAGAACGTGGTTCCCCTCGTCCTCCTGGGGATCGCCGTGATCCTGCTGTGGATCGGGGGACGCGGCGACAACGCCGGCGTCGCCCGGCGCAGCGTCGGCCTCATCATCGGGCTGGTCGCGCTCGGGATCGCCGTGTCGGGCAACGGGCCGCAGATCGGCAGTTTCCTGGCCAGCCTCCTCACGGGGTGACGGGAGTGCTCGTCCGCACCGACGACGAGGTGTACCGGGTCGACTCCGTCTGGCTCGGGCCACCGCGCGCCACCTTCCCGTGGCGGGCCCGCTACGTCTCCTACGGCGTCGGCCTGCTCGCGATGATCCTCGTGATGTTCGTCCAGCGACGGCTGGGCATCGGCCTCGACTTCTTCTCCGTCGCCTGGGCGCTGATCATCACCGTGCTCGTCACCCGCTTCCTGGGCCAGCGCATCGACTACGAGCGCCCGCTGGGCCAGGTCGTGTCGCTGTTCGGCCACGAGGTCCGCGGCCCGCGCGCCAGCACCGCCGTGGCCGGTGGCGCCGTGCGCTCCGGGCACGTCCGCACCGGGCCCGCCGTCTCGGCGGCCCGCCCGCGTCGCAGGGGAGGTCGCCGGCGTGGCGCGGCGTGACGCGGCGCGCCCCGCCTCCGACGAGCCGCGCCGCCGCCGAAGACGCGCGCTCGCCGGGGAGTCCGGCCTGCCGAAGTACACCCCCGACATCGCGCTGCGCTCGATCGACGGCCACCTGACGCGCACCAGTACGCAGGTCATGGCCTGGTACCGGCTCGCCGCGCAGGCCTGGAGCTTCCGCTCCGACTCCCAGCGCGAGGTGCTGATCCGCCAGATCGCCGCGCAGCTCGGCGAGCTGCAGGGCCGCTGGCTGCACCTGCGCGTCACCACCCGCCCGTACCCGGTGCACATGTGGGCGGAGTCGTTCGACAACAACGCGCTCGGCCGCATGCCCGACGTCGCCGGCGCCCTGGGCTGGGACGGCTTCCTCGAGGGCGAGCAGCGCCACCTCATGGGGCTGTCGATGAGCGACAAGGAGGTGTTCCTCGGCGTCGAGGTCTCCGGTCGCGGGATGCTCGACCGCTGGGTCGACGCCGCCGCCCCCGTGCTGGAGCGCATCGCGCCCGCCGCGGTGCGCGCCGAGCTGGCCGCGCTCGACTCCGAGGTCGCCCACATCGACGAGCTGGTCGCGGGCAGCGGACTCGACGCCGTGCCCGCGCGTCCCGACGACGTCGCCTGGCTGATGCAGCGCTCCTGCGCGCTCGGGCTCCCCGCGCCGCGCACCCTGTCGGTCGTGCCCGGCGGGGTGTCGCGCTGGGAGACCGAGGACCTCGCGGGCTTCACCGACGGCGTCGACATGCACCAGGAGCCCTATGCCCCCACCGTCAAGGTGGTCGGTCGCATCCGCTCGCAGACGGTGCAGCGCAACGTGGCCGTGCTGTCGGTCGGGCTGATGGAGGGCCTGCGCATCCCCGAGGTCGACGACCCGTGGATGCAGCACTCCGACCGCCTCCCGTTCCCGGTGGAGTGGTCGGCGCGCATCTACGTCCGGCGTCCCGAGGAGGTAGCGGGCGAGCTGCAGCGGCAGATGGGCAAGGTCCGCTCCCAGATCCGGCACTACACCCACGACCACGACCTCGACCCGCCGATGTCGCTGGCGCGCCAGGCCGACCGGGTGCTGGAGGTCGAGGACGAGCTGACGTCCGGGCTCACCCAGCTCAACACCCGCCTCTACGGCTGGTGGCGGGTCGCGGTGTCGGGCAAGGACGAGGCGGAGGCCGTCAGCCGCGCCCAGCAGGTGCTCGACGTCTACCGCCCCAAGGTGCAGATGGAGCACCCCGAGGCGCAGTACAAGTACGCGCGGGAGTTCATCCCGGGCGAGCCGCTGGCCTCCACCGCCTACCGCCGCCGCGGCTCGGTCACCTGGGCGGCCGCGGCCGTCCCCGCGGCCACCGCCAGCGTGGGCGACCGCCGCGGCATCATGATCGGTGAGACCTGCACCGCCACCCGCCGCCCCGTGGCGTGGGACCCGTGGCTCGCGCAGGAGGTGCGCCGCTCCTCCGGGCTCACCGCCGTCGTCGGCGGGCTGGGGTCGGGCAAGTCGTTCCTCACCGGCCTGATCGTCTACAAGACACTGCGCTCCGGCGCGCGCTGGACCGTGCTCGACCCGTCGGGCCCGCTCGCCGAGCTGACGCGCCTGCCCGAGCTCGCCCCGTTCAGCCGGCACATCAACCTGCTGCGCGCCGACCCCGGCATCCTCAACCCCTACCGCGTCGTCGCCGAGCCGCGGCCCGACCACTTCGCCGACGAGGAGGACCCCGAGCGGGCGTGGCGCCGCGAGCGCAGCCTCGCCGCCGCCACGAGACGCCGGCTCGTCCTCGACGTGCTCACCGGACTGCTGCCCTACGACATCTCCCGGCTGCCGCACACCCGGATCGTGCTGCTGCGCGCCGTCCGCGAGGTGGGCGGCGCGAACGACCGCCACCCCGGCCTCGTCATCGACGCCCTGCGCCGCCACGCCCGCGAGGGCGAGGAGCACGCCGGCGTCGTCGCCGACTTCCTCGAGGAGCGCCGCGAGCTCCCCCAGGCCGCGCTGCTGTTCCCCGACACCACCCGCGACGACCCCTGGCAGGACGAGCGCGACTACCGGCTCACCGTGCTGACGATGCAGGGCATGACGCTGCCGCGGCCGGGCAGCCCGCGCGAGGAGTGGACCGACGGCGAGTCGCTGGCCGTCGAGCTGCTCAACCTCGCGTCCTGGCTCACCCAGCGCACGATCTACGAGGCCGACCGCAACCTGCGCAAGGGCGTCGCGCTCGACGAGACGCACTTCCTCTCGCAGGTGCCCACCGGCAAGGTCCTCATCGACCGCCTCGCCCGCGACTCCCGCAAGTTCAACGTGCGCGCGCTGTTCGCCTCGCAGCTCGCGGGCGACCTGCTGCGGGTGTCGGGGTTCGCGTCGCTGGTCAACGCCGTGTTCGTCGGGCGTACCGACGACGGCGAGGCCCAGGACGAGGCCCTGCGCCTGCTCAAGGTGCCCACCGGCGTCGGCTACGAGCAGATGCTCGGCACGCTTTCGCCGCGCCCGCGCCACGACGACCGGCCCGACGACACGCCGCGCCAGTTCGTCTTCGCCGACGGCCACGGCGGCGTCGAGAAGATCCGGATCGACCTGGAGGCCCCGCACCTGGAGCACGTCCGGGCCGCGCTGGACACCAACCCCGACGCGAGCCGCGTCTCCGCCCGCGGCGTGCCCGTGGCGCAGGCGGCGGTCCGCGCGCCCGACGAACCCCCGCCGGTCCTGTCCGGCGAGATCGTCGCCGAGGACCTGCCCCGCGGAGGCTACGACGAGCTCTCCGACGACGACGTCCTCGACGAGGGCTTCGCCGACGACCTCGACGCCGACCGCGTCCGGCCCACCGGGGGGGTCGTGCGGTGACCGCTGCACCGGCGGGGCTGCTGCCGGTGGGGCTGGTGATCGTCGCCGCCCTGCTGGCCGCGGCCCACCGACGGCGCAGGGCGACCCGCGCCGAGCGCCCGCGCTCGCGGCGGGCGGCCCTGCTCGTCGTCACCGCCCTGGTCGGTGGCTCGGTGCTGATCGGCAGCCCGGCGATGGCGCAGCCGCTCGACTGCAAGGAGTCGCCGGAGCCCGACCGGCCCGGCACCGGGCTGGTCGGATCGCTGGACCCGCCGGTCTACGGCGTCGGCGAGCCGGGCAGCGTCTACGACGAGGTCGGCTACGCCGGGCTGCTCTGGCACAACTACGACCTGGGCTGCGCCGGCGCCGCCGTGTTCAACCCGGCCAGCACCACCGACACGTGGATGGGCAACCAGGCGTTCAACGTCGCCAAGTTCACCGTCGGCGGCGTCAACTGGTCGCACTACCTGATCGCCGACGGCGGCGAGCTGCTCTCCCCGCTCGACGATCTCATCACCGCCGGCACCACCGCGATGTACGACGCCGTGTTCAGCACGTTCATCGGCCCCGTCCTCGCCGTGCTCGCGGTGGTCCTGCTGCTGCTCGCGCTGCGCGGCGACCTCGCGCAGCAGGCCCGCCGGGGGGCGTTCGCGCTGGTGGCGCTCGTCATCGGCTCCGCGGCGTACCTGACGCCCGTCGACTGGGCGAAGGCCGCCGACGGCCTGCTGCTCGACGGCGTCACGTCGATGCAGGAGGGCTTCCTCGACCAGGTCGGGCTGGGCAACCGCGACACGCTGCCGACGGTGCTCGTCGACAACGTGATCTACCAGAACTGGCTGCGCGGCGAGTTCGGCTCGCCCGACGTCCCGCAGGCCCAGGAGCTGGGCCGCGACCTGCTGCGCGCGCAGACCTTCACGAAGGCCGAGATCGCCGAGGGCCGCGACACCCTCGAGCTCGCCGAGCAGAAGAAGAACGACTTCGCCGCGATCGGCGAGCGGATGGGCGACCGCTACCCCTACTTCACCGGCGAGGCGGGCAGCCGCACCGGCGCCGGCATCCTCGCGGTCGTGCAGGCGCTGTGCATCGCGCTGTTCCAGCTGCTGTCCAAGGTGCTCGTCCTGGTCGCGATGCTGGTGCTGCGGCTCATGGTGATGACGGCGCCGGCCATCGCGGTCGTCGCCGTGCTCAAGCCCGAGATCCTGCCCGCGCTGCTGCGCGTCGGCGGCGCGGCGATCGTCAACACCCTCGTCGTCGGGGCGCTGGCCGGGCTGCACGCGCTGCTGGTCGTGTCGCTGTTCCGGCCGGGGTCCGGGATCGACCTGTGGCTGGCGCTGCTCGTCACCGGTGTCGTCACGGTGGTGCTGTGGGCGGTGGCGCGGCCGTTCCGGCGGCTGGTGTCGATGGTGTCGCTCACCCGCGAGCAGTTCGGCGGGATCGTGCCCGGCGCGGGCTCCGGCCCGATGTCGCGGGTCTGGCAGCGGATGCGCGGCGGCCCCGATGACGACCGGCAGTCGCGCTGGTGGGACGAGCGCCGCGGCGCCGCGGCCGGTGCGTCCCACACCGGCGGCCCCCGCCCCGAGGCCGAGGCGCCGATGCGGGTGCGGGCCACCGCCGAGCGCGTCACCCGGCCCCGCACCGAGATCGAGATCCCGTCCACGCCCACGCTGGTGCCCGGCGCGCGGCGCCCCGCGCTGCCGGCGGGCGGCGGCGGGGTCGGCGGCGCCGGGGCGGTGCCGCGCTGGTCGGAGCCCGGCGAGGTCGACGACCGCACGATCTACCGGCGGCCCGACTCCGTCCCGCGGCGCCCGGGCGGCGCCCGCCCGGTGCAGGCCGAGATCGTCGACGGCGTGCCGGTCTACCGCATCTACCGCCCGCCGGCGCGCGGCTCGTCCGGCCCCGTCCACGACCGCCCCGTCTACGACCGCACGGGCGGTGGCCGTGCCGATTAGGTCCCCGCGCGGCCGCGCTGCGGCCTACCGGACGATCTGGCAGTGGCCGCTGCGCTCGCCCGCCCGGCTCGCCGTGTCCGCGGGGGTGCTGCTCGCGGTCGTGCTCGCCGTCAGCGCCGTGCTCGGGCGGGTGGCTCCCGACCCCGCCCCGACCGCCTCCCCGTCGTCGACGACGGGGACGCGCGCCCCGCAGACCACCGCGCCGTCGGGCGCCTCCCGCACCCCGACGCCGACCGCGCTGCCGCCGATCCCCGAGCTGACGCCCAGCCCGCTGCCCGTCTCCAGCGCCCCCGCCGCCGCCCTGGACGTGGCCGCGCAGTGGGCGGCCGCGTGGGTGCGCCCGCCCGACGGCACCCCGCCCGCGCAGTGGCTGGAGGGGCTGCGGCCGCTCACGACCGACGAGTACCTGGGCGTGCTGGCCACCGTCGACCCGTCGGCGGTGCCGGCCACGCGCGTCACCGGGGCGCCGTCGGCGCAGCGGGTGGCGGCCGGGTCCGTCGACGTCGCCGTGCAGACCGACGCGCTCACGCTGGTGGTCCTCGTGGTGCTCACCGAGGACGGTGTCTGGCGCGTCGCCGACTACGACCGGGCGGCCTGACGTGCGCCTGCTCCGCCCGATGCGCCTGCTCGTGCCCGCCGTGGCGGTGTTCGCGGCGCTGGGCCTGGTGCTCGTCGTCAGCCTGATCGCGTTCACCGTCAACGGCGGGGGCGGGCGGTCCGCCACCTCCTCGTTCGCCTGCGACGCCGGGCTGCGCGGCGGGGTGGGTCTGGCGTCGGGCCGGGCCGGCGCCACGGCGGACACCCTGTCCGAGGAGCAGCGGGCCAACGCGGCCACGATCATCGGCGTCGCGCGGGAGATGGGGGCGCCGCCGCGCGCCTGGCTGGTGGCGCTGGCCACGGCGATGCAGGAGTCGACGCTGCGCAACATCGACTACGGGGACCGTGACTCCCTCGGGCTGTTCCAGCAGCGCCCGTCGCAGGGCTGGGGCAGCCCGGCCCAGGTCACCGACCCCGTCTACAGCACGACGATCTTCATCGAGCGGCTGCTGGAGGTGCCGGGCTGGGACACGATGCCCGTCACCGTGGCCGCGCAGACCGTGCAGCGCTCGGCGTTCCCCGACGCCTACGCCAAGTGGGAGGGGCTGGCCGCCGAGCTCGTGGAGGGGCTGGCCGACGTCGCCGACCCGGCGGGCTGCGGGCGCACCGCGGTGCTCGCCGAGGGCGCGGCGGGCACGGCGATCGCGTTCGCGCTGGCCGAGGTGGGCAAGCCCTACCTGTGGGGCGGCACCGGGCCCGACCGCTACGACTGCTCGGGGCTGATGCTGCGCGCGTTCCAGGCGGCGGGGATCAACCTGCCGCGGGTGTCGCGCCAGCAGTTCTACGCGGGCGGGCACGTGCCGATCGACCAGGCCCAGCCCGGTGACCTGCTGTTCTACGCCACCGACCCCTCCGACCCCCGCACCATCCACCACGTCACCCTCTACATGGGCGACGGGCAGATGGTGGAGGCGCCCTACACCGGGGAGTTCGTGCGCGTGCGGCCGGTGCCCTACGAGTTCCGCGAGCTCGTGCCCGTCGCGACCCGCCCGGGGACCACCCCCAACCGGGCCTGATCAGCGCGCCCAGCTGTGCTCGACCTCGATGCCCACCGACGTCGGCGCGGTGGTCGGGGCGGCGGAGCCGAGCAGCTGCCGCAGGCCGGGACCCAGATCGCGCTCCATGAACGTCTCGGCGTGCTCGCGGGAGTCCCAGACCGCGACGATGCACAGCTTTCCGCCGACCACCCCCGCGTAGCGGGCGGCGAGCCCGTCGGGGTCGGGGAGGATCTCGGTCATGAGCCGGTCGAGGTTCTCGATCGAGCCGGCGGGCGAGTCGTCGACGACGGTCACGTAGGACATGGCGGCCTCCTGGCTGCTCCTCCGGCGACCGGTTCGGACGCCGTGCGGGAACGCTAGGAGCGCGGCGGCGGCGGGTCATGAGCCGGAACGCTCATCGCGGTGCTCATCCGCGCCGCCCACACGGCGATCTGGCTGCGCGAGGTGAACCCGAGCTTGGTCAGGATGTGCGCGACGTGGTTGCCCGCCGTCCGCTCGGAGATCACCAGCCGCTCCGCGATCTGCCGGTTCGCGAGCCCCTCGGCCACGAGAGCGGCGACCTCGGCCTCCCGCGGCGAGAGCCCGCCGTCGCCGGGGCCGAGCCGGCGCACGAGGTCGGCGCTCGCGCCGGCCAGCGCCGCCATCCCGAGCGCGCGCACCAGCCGGTCGCTGCCGGCGGCGAGACGCCGCGCCCGGTCGCGGTCGCCGGGCCCGCCGCGGGCGGTCAGCGCGACCGCCAGGTGGTGCCCCGCCTCGGCGAGGAAGGCGGGGACCCCGGCCCGCTCGCACGACGCCACCGCGACCTCCAGGTCGGCCACCGCGTCGTCGAGCCTGCCCTGCGCGAGCGCCCCCAGGCCCAGCGTCAGCTCGGCGGGCCCGCAGTAGCTCACCCCACTGCCGACGACGTGCTCGCCGCGGAACGGTTCGAGCCCCACCAGCCCCGCCGCCAGCTCCTCCCCCCGGTCCAGCCCGATCGCCACGAGCACGGCCAGCACCGATCCCGGGGCGACGAAGAACACCGGCCACGACCACGTCGACGGCGGCCCGGCCCGCTGGAACTGCGCGGCCGCCTCGTCGGGGGCCCCGGCCTGCAGCAGCAGGTACGCCCGGGACACCCGGCCCATCGTCCGGAACCGCGGCGGCGGCTCCACCCAGGCGCGGGCGAGGGCGAGGCCCTCAACCGACGTGCCGACGTGCCGCGCGAGCACCCACTGGGTGGCGAGGAAGACCCCGGTCGCCGACGGCGGCTCGATCCGGCGCATCCGCTCGTACCCCCGGGCGGCCGCCTGCGCCGCGTCGGCGAAGCGCCCCTCGGCCTGGGCGACGCAGGCGGTGACGCGGTCGAGGTGCCAGGCGCCGACCGGCCCGCCCACGCGTCCGACATCGGCGGCCAGCGGGGCCAGCTCGTCGGCGGCACGGGTGATGCCGCCGACCTCGACGAGGGCGTCGATGCGCCACAGCCTGCCCCACACCGCCGCCTGCGGGTCCGCGGCGCGGTCGGCCGCGGCGAGCATCTCGGCCGCGAGCGCGAGCCGCTCGGCGCGCCCGGCCGGTCCGGGGCAGGCGTCGTGCCGCGCGCGCAGGGCGGCGACCAGCGCCCGGTCGTCGCCGGTGCCCCGGGCCAGGTCGACGGCGGCGGCCGCGGCACCGCGGGTCAGCTCGTGGTCACCCGCGTAGAAGGCGAGGTGGCTGCGCCGAGCCAGCAGCCGTGCCCGCAGGGCCGGGTCGCCGTGGTCGTCCACCGCGCGCAGCGCCTCGTCCCCGAGCCGGGCCAGGACGGCGGAGATCGCCGGGTCGGGCACCGGTTCGACGGCGAGCGCGGCCTCGGCGAGCAGGTCCGCCCGGCCCGCCGACCGGGCGAGGTCGGCGGCCGCGACCGCGGCCTGCACCGATCC
Source organism: Pseudonocardia oceani (assembly GCF_019263585.2). Classification (GTDB taxonomy): domain Bacteria; phylum Actinomycetota; class Actinomycetes; order Mycobacteriales; family Pseudonocardiaceae; genus Pseudonocardia; species Pseudonocardia oceani. The sequence continues at coordinate 3,188,346 of NZ_JADQDF010000001.1, read as the reverse complement.
GTCGAGGTCGGCGGCCAGCGCGCAGGCCCGCGCGAGGTCGAGGCGGGCGCGGCAGTGCGCCTCCTCACCGGGCCAGGCGGCGGGCACCGCCGCCGCGGCGCGCAGGAGCCGCACGGCCTCCTCCGGCGCCAGCCTGCGCACCGACGCCTCCGCCGCGCGCAGCGCCCACTCGCGGGCGGCTTCCGCCTCGCCGTAGGGCGCCAGTGCGAGGCGGTGCCAGGCCAGCTCGGGCAGGTGCTCCTCCACCTCCCCCGCCCAGTGCGCCTCCAGCGCCTCGGCGGCCGCACGGTGCAGCACCACGAGCTCGCCGGTGGGGATCGAGGCGCGCACGGCGTCGCGGGTGAGCGAGTGGGAGAAGCGGAGCTCGCCGGCACCGCCGCGGACGAGCAGCCCGGCCGCGACCGCGGCGTCGGCCGCACCGAGGACGTCGGCCACCGCGACACCGAGCACGGCCGCGGCGACGGTCGGCGCGAACCGCCTGCCGAGCACCGCACCCGCCCGCAGGAACCGGCCGACCTCCGGCGCGAGCCGCTCCACCCGCGCCTGCACCGCGTCGCGCACGGTGCCCGGAACCGCGCCCGGGGTCCAGGTGCCGTCGACGACGGCGCGGGCCACCTCCCGCACGAAGAACGGGTTGCCCCCGGTGGTGTCGTGCACCCGCGCGGCGCCGGCCCCCGCGGCGCCGAGGGCCGCGAGCTGGCGTCCGACGTCCTCGACGTCCAGACCGCCCAGCTCGACGCTCTCCGCCTCCGGCGCCCGCTGCAGGTCGGCCACCGCGCGGGCCACCGAACCCTCCGGCACGGGGTCGCGCAGTGTGGCGACCAGCAGCAGTGCGACGCCCGGCGCCCGGTCCGCGAGGTGGCGCAGCACCAGCAGCGACGACTCGTCGGCCCAGTGCACGTCGTCGACGACGACCAGCAGCGGTCGCGCGCCGGCGCCCGCCAGCACGGCGGTGGCCACGGCGTCGACGGCGTGGAAGCGGTCCTGCGCCGAGTCCGCCGGAGCGACCGCGGGCGGCGCGACGCCGAGCCCGCGCAGCACCTGGTGCCACGGCCAGAACGGCGGTGCGCCGTCGGTCTCGGCACAGTGGCCCCACACCGCCGCGACGTCCGGCACCGCCCGCGAGAGCTCCGCGGCGAGCCGGGTCTTGCCGATGCCCGCCTCGCCCCGGACCAGCACGAGCCGGCCGCGGCCCGCGACGGCGGCGGCGAGCCGGCCGCGCAGGGCCGCGAGCTCGCGGTCGCGACCCGGCAGCCCTGCGGTCATGCGCCCAGCATGGCGCACGGGGGCCTGCCGCGGGCACGTCCGGCGGAGGGCTGGGACAGTGGAGGGGCACGTCGCACGGAGCAGGAGAAGCGATGCCCACCGATCCCCCCGCCCCGGCCTCCACGACGCCGGTGGCGGACTACCTCGACCGCCCCGCCCGGGGAGCCACCGAGGACCACCTCGTCGTGCCGCGGTCGCTGGCCCAGTCGATGCCGCTGCGCTGGCAGCAGGTCTTCGTCGGCCTGCTGGCCGACCTGCACGACGCCTACGGCGACCTCCCCTGGCCCGACTTCCGGGTCGTCCCCAGCCGCTGGGAGCGGCTCACCGACCTCGACGAGGAGCAGCTCGCCGCCGTCGGCTACGTCGCCGACCTCGGGCCCGACGGCGAGCTCGAGTACCGCGACGCCCGCGACGAGCCCGTCGCCGACCCGGCGTCGCACCGCGTGCTGGCCCCCGTCGACGACCCGCTGCCCCGGGTGTCGGGCGGGCGGGTCCCGCCCCGCCCCGCGGAACCGCTCTAGCCGCCGGGAACAACTCCCCGCCCCCGTCCGTTGGCACGACTGAGCAAGTTGAGCGCGGGCCACTCAACCCCGAGTGGACAGCCCGTGGCAGACTTGAGTCGAACCAACGCAAGCACCACATCACGGAGGCAAAAACCATGGCTCGTGCGGTCGGGATCGACCTCGGGACCACCAACTCCGTCGTCGCCGTCCTGGAAGGCGGCGAGCCGACGGTCATCGCCAACTCGGAGGGTGCGCGCACCACCCCCTCCGTGGTGGCCTTCGCCCGCAACGGCGAGGTGCTCGTCGGGCAGTCGGCGAAGAACCAGGCCGTGACGAACGTCGACCGGACGATCCGGTCGGTCAAGCGCCACATCGGCACGGGCTGGGCCACCGACGACGTCGACGGCAAGAAGTACTCCGCCCAGGAGATCAGCGCGCGCGTGCTGCAGAAGCTCAAGCGCGACGCCGAGTCCTACCTGGGTGAGGAGATCACCGACGCGGTGATCACCGTCCCCGCGTACTTCGAGGACGCCCAGCGCCAGGCCACCAAGGAGGCCGGCCAGATCGCGGGCCTCAACGTGCTGCGCATCGTCAACGAGCCCACCGCGGCCGCGCTCGCCTACGGCCTCGACAAGGGCGGCACCGACCAGACCATCCTCGTCTTCGACCTCGGTGGCGGCACGTTCGACGTGTCCCTGCTGGAGATCGGCGAGGGCGTCGTGGAGGTCAAGGCCACCAACGGCGACAATCACCTGGGTGGTGACGACTGGGACGAGCGCGTCATCGCCTGGCTCGTCGAGAAGTTCAAGAACAGCCAGGGCATCGACCTGACCAAGGACAAGATGGCGATGCAGCGGCTCCGCGAGGCCGCGGAGAAGGCCAAGATCGAGCTGTCGAGCCAGAACACGGCCACGATCAACCTGCCCTACATCACGGTCGACGCGGACAAGAACCCGCTGTTCCTCGACGAGACGCTGTCGCGCTCGGAGTTCGAGCGGATCACCTCCGACCTGCTCGACCGCACGCGCAACCCGTTCAACCAGGTCGTGAAGGACGCCGGCATCTCCGTCGGCCAGATCGACCACGTGGTGCTCGTCGGCGGCTCCACCCGCATGCCGGCCGTCACCACCCTGGTCAAGGAGCTCACCGGCGGCAAGGAGCCCAACAAGGGCGTCAACCCGGACGAGGTCGTCGCCGTCGGCGCCGCCCTGCAGGCCGGCGTGCTGCGCGGCGAGGTCAAGGACGTCCTGCTGCTCGACGTCACCCCGCTGTCCCTGGGCATCGAGACCAAGGGCGGCGTGATGACCAAGCTCATCGAGCGCAACACCACGATCCCGACCAAGCGGTCGGAGATCTTCACGACGGCCGACGACAACCAGCCGTCCGTGCAGATCCAGGTGTTCCAGGGCGAGCGCGAGATCGCGGCCTACAACAAGAAGCTCGGCATGTTCGAGCTGACCGGTCTGCCGCCCGCGCCCCGCGGCGTGCCGCAGATCGAGGTCTCCTTCGACATCGACGCCAACGGCATCGTCAAGGTCTCGGCCAAGGACCAGGGCACCGGCAAGAGCCAGGACATGACGATCACCGGCGGGTCCGCCCTGGGCAAGGACGAGATCGACCGCATGATGCGCGAGGCGGAGCAGCACGCCGACGAGGACCGCAAGCGCCGCGAGGAGGCCGAGGTCCGCAACCAGGCGGAGTCGCTGGTCTACCAGACGGAGAAGTTCCTCAAGGAGAACGACGAGAAGCTGCCCGCCGACGTCAAGGACGGCGTGCAGGCCGCGGTCACCGAGACGCAGGAGGCCCTCAAGGGCACCGACGTCGACGCGATCAAGGCCGCCTCGGAGAAGCTGGCCACGGAGTCGCAGAAGCTGGGCTCGGCGCTGTACGGCCAGCAGGACGCCGCGGCCGGCGACGCGCCCGGTGCCGAGGGCACCCAGGCGCAGGCCGACGCCGACGACGACGTCGTGGACGCCGAGATCGTCGACGAGGAGAAGAGCGAGAAGTGACCGACCACGACCGCAACTCCGAGCAGGAGCGGGTCGTGGTCCGGGACCGGCGCCGGATCGACCCGGACACCGGTGAGGTGCGCACCCCGGGCGGGGACGACTCGTCCGGGGGCGCGGCCCCCGTGGAGGAGGAGGACGTCATCGTGACCGACACCGGCCTCGACCCCCGGGTCGAGGAGCTCACCGCCGAGGTCGCGGAGCGCACCGCCGACCTGCAGCGGATCAGCGCGGAGTACGCCAACTACCGGCGCCGCGTCGACCGCGACCGCGAGTCCGTCCTGGTGGGGGCCCGGGTGCAGTTCGTGTCCGAGCTCCTCACGGTGCTCGACGACATCGACCGCGCCGGCTCCCACGGCGACCTCACCGGCCCGTTCAAGTCGGTGGCCGACAAGGTCGTCGCGGTGGCCCAGAAGCAGGGCCTGGAGCCGTTCGGCTCCGACGGGGAGCTGTTCGACCCGTCGGTGCACGAGGCCGTGCAGCACGAGAGCAGTGATGTCACAGGGCCCACGGTCACGGTGGTGTCGTCGGTGCTGCGCCGCGGCTACCGCATCGCCGACCGCGTCCTGCGACCGGCGATGGTCACCGTCGTCGACCAGGCGCCGGACCCGGAGGCACCCGCCCGGGACCCCGAGCCCGAGCCGGCCGGGGACTCCGGAAGCACCGAGAGCACCGAGCAGTAGTCGAGAGGAGGCGGGATGACTCAGCGCGACTGGATCGAGAAGGACTTCTACCGTGAGCTGGGCGTCTCGTCCGACGCCCCCGCCGAGGACATCAAGAAGGCGTACCGCAAGCTCGCCCGCGAGCTGCACCCGGACGCCAACCCCGGCGACCCGAAGGCCGAGGCCCGCTTCAAGTCGGTGTCCGAGGCCTACGGGGTGCTCTCGGACGACAAGAAGCGCAAGGAGTACGACGAGACGCGCGCGCTGTTCGCCGGCGGGGGCATCCCCGGCGGCTTCGGCGGCGGGGGCTTCCCCGGTGGCGGCGGCGCCCAGGGCTTCGACCTGAACGACATCTTCGCCCAGCAGGGCGCGGGTGGGGCGGGCGGTCTCGGCGACATCTTCGGCGGTCTGTTCGGCCAGCAGGCCGGGGGGCGGCGCGGCGGGGCCACCACCGGGGCCCGGCGCGGCGCCGACGTCGAGACCGAGCTGCGCATCGACTTCGTCCAGGCCGTTCGCGGCGCCGACGTGCCGATCCGGCTCTCCTCGCCGGGCCGCTGCGAGCGCTGCGGCGGCACGGGCGCGAAGCCGGGAAGCACGCCGCGCCAGTGCCCCACCTGCGACGGTGTGGGCCTGGTCAGCCGCAGCCAGGGCGCGTTCGCGTTCTCCGAGCCCTGCCGTGACTGCCGCGGCACGGGCCGGCTGATCGACGACCCGTGCCCCGAGTGCGGCGGCGACGGCGTCAGCACCCGCACCCGGTCGATCACCGTCCGCGTCCCCGCGGGCGTGGCCGACGGCAACAAGGTGCGGCTCAAGGGCCAGGGCGAGCCCGGCCGGGGCGGCGCCCCGGCGGGCGACCTCTACGTCACGGTGCACGTCACGCCGCACCGGCTGTTCGGGCGCTCTACCCGCAACGCCGACGACCTGACGCTCACCGTGCCCGTCACCTACCCCGAGCTGGTGCTCGGGAGCACGCTGACGGTGCCGACGCTGGAGTCGACGGTGTCCCTGCGGATCCCGCCGGGCACGGCGTCGGGCCGCACGTTCCGCGTCAAGGGGCGCGGGGTGGAGCGCAAGACCTCGAAGGGCGACCTCCTGGTCACCGTCGAGGTCGCGGTGCCCTCCTCGCTGGACGACACCGCCACCGAGGCCCTGCAGGCCTACGCCGAGGCCACGAAGGACTTCGACCCCCGCTCCGAGCTGCTGCGGGGCGCGCGATGAACCTGCCGCCCGGCACCTCCCCCGACCAGCCGGTCTTCGTGATCTCGGTGGCCGCGGAGCTGGCCGGGCTGCACGCGCAGACGCTGCGCAGCTACGACCGGCTGGGGCTCGTGAGCCCCGGCCGGTCGGCCGGCGGCGGGCGGCGCTACTCGGCGCGCGACATCGCGCTGCTGCGCGAGGTGCAGCGGCTCTCCCAGGAGGAGGGCGTCAACCTCGCGGGGATCAAGCGGATCATCGAGCTCGAGCAGCTCGTCGACGACCTGCGCACCCGGCTCGAGGAGCAGGCGCGGGAGCTGCTGGCCGCCCGCGCGGCGGTGGAGCAGACCGCGGCGAGCGTGCACGCCTCCTACCGGCGCGACCTGGTGCCGGTGGAGCGCAACCAGGCGCTCGTCGTGTGGCGGCCCAAACCGCGGAAGTGAGCCCGCCCGGAACGGCGGTCGGGCGCGGTCCATCGCGAGGTCTCAGTCCATCGTGAACGGGTCGTAGCGGATGCGGTCGAGCGGCGTGCCCGCCACCAGCATCCGCGAGACCGTGGCCCGGATCATCGACGGCGAGCCGCAGACCAGCACGTCGTGGTCGGCCCAGGCGCCGTAGCGCGTGACGACGTCGGCCAGCGTGCCGTGCTCGGCGCCCGTCTCGTCCTCGTCGGACTCCACGACGGGGATCACGTCGAGCCAGTTGTTGGAGTACGACAGCTTGCGCAGCGCGGCGAAGTCGTAGAGGTCCTCCCAGGACCGCCCGCCGACGAAGACCTGCGTGCGCGGCCGCTTCGGCTGCGCCGCCAGGTCCTCCAGCAGCGCCTTGAGCGGGGCCATACCGGTGCCGCCCGCGATCATCAGCAGGTCGCGGTCGGACTCCTTGTCGATGCTCATCCGGCCCATCGGGGGGCCGATGCGCCAGGTGTCGCCCACCCGCGAGTGCGCGACGATCGCACGGCTGACCCAGCCGCTGTTGACGGCGCGGACGTGGAACTCCAGCGTGCCGTCAGGGCGGGGGGCGTTGGCCGGGGAGAGGTAGCGCCACAGCCGCGGGCGCTGCGGGGTCTCGACCGAGAGGTACTGACCGGCCCGGTAGGGGATCGGCTCGCTGGTCTGCACCGTGATGACGGCGAGGTCCCAGCCCTTGCGCTCGTGCCCCACGACCCGGCCTAGCCAGGACGCCGGGCCGCGCTCGGCCTGCGCGGCGGTGCGCATGGCGTCGGCGACGATCCGGTAGGCGTCGTTCCACGCCTTGTCGACCTGCGGGGTCCACGCGTCGTCCGCGAACTCGCGGATGGCCGAGACCAGCGCGAACCCGACCGCGTCGTAGTGCTGGGTGAGCACGCCGAACTTGCGGTGGTCGCGTCCCAGCTGCTCCAGGAACGGCACGAGGTCGTCGGGCTGGTCGACCATCTGCACGACGTGGACCAGCGCGCGCAGCAGGCGGCTGCGCTGGACCTCCATGTTGACCGGGAAGAGGTCGCGCGTCTCGGGGGCGCGGCTGAACAGCGTGGCGTAGAAGTGCCGGCCCACGTTCTCGGCCTGCGGCTCGACCACGGCCCAGCTCGACCGGATGACCTCGACCGTCCCCGACGCCTCGCTGCGGGACTCACCGACCGAGGGCAGATCGGCGGTGAGCAACTGTTCAGCGGTCATCTGGGGGCCGGCTCTCTCTACTCGCGGGTCCTGCGTCGGGGAGCGGTGACGCGGGGTGCTAACGAGTCAGCCTAAGGCACGGACAGGGGGGTGACACCACCCGCCGGAGTCCCCCGTACGTGACGGGAGGGGCGCGCGGATGGCACGGTGGGGATGTGACGCCCCGCGATTCCGCCACGCTCCGCCGCTCGACGGGCCTCCCGTCCGAGGTGTCCGCGCCGGTGGAGCCACCGCAGAAGCCCGGGTCGGAGGGGGAGCACGCCCTCCAGTGCGCCTACGGCACCGAGGAGCGGGCCGACCGGTTCTACGCCGAGCAGGTGCGCGGCCGGCTGCTCCCCGCGATGGTCGACTTCGTCCGGCGGATGGAGATGGTGTTCGTCGCCACGTCCGACGCCGGCGGCGAGTGCGACGCGTCCCTGCGCTCCGGTCCGCCCGGGTTCCTCGCCGTCCTCGACGACCGCACGCTGGCCTACCCGGAGTACCGCGGCAACGGCGTGCACGCGAGCCTGGGCAACATCTCGGAGAACGCGCACGTCGGCCTGCTCATGCTCGACTTCGAGCGCGACCGGATCGGCCTGCACGTCAACGGCACGGCCCGGATCGTCGAGGACGCCGACTTCCACGCCGAGCGCCCGGGCGTGCCGCACGACCCGGCCCCGGGCCGCCGCCCGGAGCGCTGGGTGGTGGTGCACGTCGAGGAGGCCTACGTGCACTGCCGCAAGCACATCCCGCAGATGCAGCGCGTCCCGGTGCGCCGGTCGTGGGGCACCGACGACCCGGCCCGCAAGGGCGGCGACTACTTCGGGGCGAAGGACACCCGGTAGCCCCACGTCAGCGGCGGTCGCGCCCGCGCCGCGTCAGCCCCACGACGACGCCGATCACGGCGAGCAGCGCCAGCACCATCCACACCAGCACCGCGAGGATCCCGATCCCGGTGACGGCCACGGCCACCACCAGCAGCACGCACACCGCCAGCGCGACGCAGGTGAACGCGAGCGGGCGGTCGGCGCGCACCGCGGCCAGCGTGGCCGGACGGGTACTGGGGGGCAGGTCGCGCACGGTGCGCCAGGACGCGAACGCGACGACGGCCAGCACGATCCCGGCGACGACCCGCACGCCCCCCGACGGCTCCGCCAGGTCGCGCCCCGCGGCACCGGCGACGACGAACACCGCCACCACCAGCACGATCCGCAGCACCCACGCCAGCCGCCAGACCACCGCGCCGATGTTGCGCAGCACCAGCGGCTGCGTCGGGTCCATCGCGCCGGCCTCGACGAGCCCGCGCAGCGCGTCGGCCGGGCGGTTGGCCCGCAGGTCGAGCACGGCGAGGTCGTGGCGGGCGGCGGCGTTCTCGGGGTCCAGGCGCAGCGTCTCGGCGTAGGCGCGGCGCGCGGTGGCGCCGTCGCGGCGGTCGGAGGCGATGTCGGCCAGGCGCAGGTGGACCGAGGGCTCCTCGGGAGCGAGCTCGACCGCCCGCAGCGCGACACTCTGCGCGTCGTCCAGGCGCCCGGCCATCTGCAGGACCGTGGCGTAGCCGAGCGCGGCGAACGGCTCGTTCGGGGCGATGCTGACGGCCGTGTACCCGGCCTGGAGCGCCTCGGCGTGGCGCCCGAGCCGCCCGAGCAGCACCCCGCGGATCCGGTGCACGCGCTCGTCCTGCGGCGCGACGGCCGCCGCGGCGTCGGCGACGGCGAGCCCCTCGGCGTCGCGCGCGGCCGAGAGCAGGACTGCGGCGAGCTCGGTGAGCAGCGCCGGGTCCTGCGGGTCGCCGGCCAGCGCCTCGCGGGCGACGCGCTCGGCGTCGTCGAGGCGGCGCAGCGCCCGCAGCTGCGCCACCCGCACCGCGGCACCGCTCACAGCGTGCGGTTCTGCTTGAGGTGGGCGGCCAGGTCGTCGTAGCTGCCGTCGGTGTTGGCGAACGCGACGACGTTGCGCGCGGTGGCGAACCACGGCCCGGTGCTCGGGCGGACCTCGCGCAGCGCGGCGTCGAAGTCGGCCCGGCCGATCGGGCGCAGGGTGCCGGTGCGCACCGAGTCGGCCAGCGCACGCTCGGTGGCGGTGGCGCACAGGTGGGCGAGGTCGGCCCCGGAGAAGTGCTCGGTGGCGCGGACGATCCGCTCGAGGTCCACCCCGTCGGCGGGACGGCCCTGCATGTGGTGGCGCAGGACGGCGGCGCGCGCGGGGGCGTCGGGGGGCAGGACGAGCAGCATGCGGTCGAAGCGCCCGGGGCGGCGCAGCGCGCTGTCGACGTCCCACGGGTGGTTGGTGGCCCCCAGGACGAACACACCCTCGTTGCGGTCCGCGTCGAGCTCGGCGAGGAGCGTGTTGACGGTGTTGCGCATGCTCGAGGAGTGGATCAGGTGCGAGCGCTTCTGCCCCAGAGCGTCGACCTCGTCGAAGAACAGCACGCAGGGGGCGTTGCGGCGGGCGGCGTCGAAGACCGCGGAGAGGTTGCGCTCGCTGGAGCCGGTGTACATGTCGAGGACGTCGGAGATGCCGACCTCGTAGAACGCCGCCCCCATCTCCCCCGCGACCGCCTTGGCGATGAAGGTCTTGCCGCAGCCGGGCGGGCCGTAGAGCAGCAGGCCGCCCGACGAGCTCGTACCGAACGCCTTCGCCATCTCGGGGTGGCGCAGCGGGCCAAGCAGCGCCAGTTCGAGGCGCTGCTTGACGTGCTCCATCCCGCCGACGTCGGCCAGGCGCAGGGTCGGCCGCTCGACGTCCTCGGTGACCGGGTCGGGGTGCGGCTCGTGCGCGAACTCGGGGATGGGCACGTCCCCGACCTGGGACTCGGCCTGCTGCCAGTCGAACCCGTCGGTCGACGGGGTGGCCGGCAGGGTGGGCGGCGGGGTGGGCGGCGGCTCCACGGGCCGGGCGATCGCCGCCGTCAGGCGCCGCAGCATCGCGACGGCCCCCGGGTCGCCCGGTGCGCGGCCCAGCGCGTGGGTGACCTGCGCGAGTGCTTCGGGGAGGCGGTCGCGCTCCGCGAGCAGCCCGGCGACGTGCAGTCGCAGCGGCACGTCGTCGGGGGAGGCGTCGACCGCGGCCAGCAGGCTGGTGAGCAGGGCGTCGTCGGGCACGTCCCCAGTATGGCCACGGCCGCCGGGCGCCCTTCCCGTCACCGGCCCCGCGGTGTAGGACGGGCGCATGACTCCGACGCGCGTGGCCGAGTTCTGCGACCGGTACGGCCTCCGGGTGCCGGTCCTGTCCGCCCCGATGGCCGGGGCCTGCCCGCCCGGGCTCGCCGCGGCCGTCGCGGACGCGGGCGGCATGGGCGCGGCCGGGGTCGTCCTCGACTCCCCGGAGCGGATCGCGGCGTGGGCGGCGGAGTTCCGGGCCGCGTCCGACGGGCCGTTCCAGCTCAACCTGTGGGTGCCCGACGAGCCCGTCGACGATCCCGCTCGGGTCGCGGCCGCCGCCGCGTTCCTGGAGCGCCTCGGCACACCGGGCCCGGCCGCCGAGCCCGCGCCGGTGTTCACGGAGCAGTGTGAGGCGTTGCTCGCGGCCCGGCCGACCGCCGTCTCGTCGATCATGGGCCTGTTCGAGCCGGCGTACGTCGAGCGGCTGCACGACGCCGGCGTCGCCTGGTTCGCCTGCGCCACCACCCTGGACGAGGCGCTGGCCGCGCAGGACGCGGGCGCCGACGCCGTCGTGGCGCAGGGGATGGAGGCGGGCGGGCACCGGGGCACGTTCGACCAGGACGCCGCGGAGGGCACCTCGGTGGGGCTGTTCGCGCTGGTCCCGCGCCTGGCCGACCACCTCGACGTGCCCGTCGTCGCCGCCGGGGGCATCGCCGACGGCCGCGGCCTGGCGGCGGCGCTGGCGCTGGGGGCGAGTGCGGTGCAGGTCGGCACCGCCCTGCTGCGCACGCCCGAGCTGGGGATCCCGCCGGAGTGGTCCGCCGCGCTGGACGGGCTCGCACCGGAGGCCACGGTCACGACCCGCGCCTACACCGGGCGCCTCGCCCGGGCCGCGCCGACGCCCTACGTCACGGCGTGGAGCGAACCCGGCGCCCCGCTCCCCGCCCCCTACCCCGAGCAGCGCGCGATGGTCGCCCGCCTGCGCCGCGGCGAGCCCCGCAGGGTCGACCGCGCCAACCACTGGGCGGGGCAGAACGCCGCCCTGGCCCGGCCGGAGCCGGCGGGCGAGGTGGTGACGCGGATGTGGGAGGAGGCGCGCGGGCTACTCGGGTGAGATGAGATCGACGGTCGGGAAGTACGTGCGGTACCGGGCCGAGTCCCGGCTGAGCAGCCGCATGCCGAGGACGGCGGCGTGCGCGCCGACGAAGAAGTCCGGGAGCGCCGAGGTGCGCGTACCACCGCGGCGGCGGTAGTCGGCGAAGCAGCGAGCGGCGAGGAAGCCCGCGGCCCAGGGCAGGTTGCCGCGGACGAAGCGCCTCGACAGGGCCGCGTCGAGTTCCTCGATCGTCGTGAAGCGCAGGGAGACCTCCGCCTGGACGATCTGGTTGATGACCACCGGTCCCCGATCGAAGGCTTCGGCCAGTCGGCGCCCCGACCAGTCGGCCCACTGCGCGTCCCGCGTGAACAGGTCGAGCAGGACGTTCGAGTCGACGAGCGTGGCCGGCTCCGTCACTCGTCCTCGCCCCGTGTGAGGGCCATGATCTGGTCGGTGGAGAGCTCGACGTCGCCCCGACCGAGCAGTGCCTCGACCATCCGGCGGCCCCGTCCGGTCGGACCCGTAGTGGGAACGATGGTGGCCACGCCGTCCCGCACGACGACGTCGACCTCGTCGCCGGGCTCGAGACCGAGCTCCTGCCTGACCTGCTGGGGGATCGTGATCTGCCCCTTGCTGGTGAGTCGCACGAAGTAAGAGTAACACCGGTAAGAACGGTACCGCACGACTCAGGGCTGAGCGGAACACACTCAACTTTCCTGACGTTGGGTACAGCGACGGGCACGATGGTGCCCAGCGACACGCAGGAGGACCCGAGGGAATGGACTCGTTCAACCCCACCACCAAGGCCCAGCAGGCCATCTCCGCCGCGGCGCAGGCCGCGGCGCTCGCCGGCAACCCCGACGTCGGCCCCACGCACCTGCTCGGTGCCCTGCTCGCGCAGGGTGACGGCATCGCCGGGCCGCTGCTCACGGCGGTGGGCGCCGACCCGGCGGCCGTGCGCTCCGAGCTGACGGCGCTGGGCAACCGGCTGCCGTCGGCCTCCGGGTCGACGGTCGGCGCACCGCAGCTGTCCCGGCCCGCGCTCGGCGCGATCACCGCGGCGCAGCAGCTGGCCACCGAGATGGGCGACGAGTACGTCGCCACCGAGCACCTGCTCGTCGGGCTCGCCTCCGCGCCCAGCGAGGTGGCCGACCTGCTCGCGCGACACGGCGCCACGCCCGACACGCTGCGCGAGGCGTTCACGCAGGTCCGCGGTTCGGCGCGGGTCACGAGCCCCGACCCCGAGGGCACCTACCAGGCGCTGGAGAAGTACGGCGTCGACCTCACCGAGCGCGCCCGCTCCGGCGCGCTGGACCCGGTGATCGGCCGCGACACCGAGATCCGCCGCGTCGTGCAGGTGCTCTCGCGCCGCACGAAGAACAACCCGGTTCTGATCGGCGAGCCCGGCGTCGGAAAGACGGCGATCGTCGAGGGCCTGGCGCAGCGGATCGTCGCCGGTGACGTGCCGGAGTCGCTGCGCGGCAAGCGCGTGGTCTCGCTCGACCTCGGCTCGATGGTCGCGGGCGCCAAGTACCGCGGCGAGTTCGAGGAGCGCCTCAAGGCCGTGCTCAAGGAGATCACCGACTCCGCGGGCCAGGTCGTCACGTTCATCGACGAGCTGCACACGATCGTCGGCGCGGGCAACGCCGAGGGCTCGATGGACGCCGGCAACATGATCAAGCCGATGCTGGCCCGCGGCGAGCTGCGCCTGGTCGGCGCCACCACGCTCGACGAGTACCGCCAGCGCATCGAGAAGGACCCGGCCCTGGAGCGCCGCTTCCAGCAGGTCTACGTCGGCGAGCCCTCGGTCGAGGACGCCGTCGGCATCCTGCGCGGGCTCAAGGAGCGCTACGAGGTGCACCACGGGGTGCGGATCACCGACGCCGCGCTCGTCGCCGCGGCCACGCTCTCCGACCGCTACATCACCGCGCGCTTCCTGCCCGACAAGGCCATCGACCTCATCGACGAGGCCGCGTCCCGGCTGCGCATGGAGATCGACTCGCGGCCCGTCGAGATCGACACGGTCGAGCGCGCGGTGCGCCGGCTGGAGATCGAGGAGATGGCGCTGGCCAAGGAGTCCGACGCCGCGTCGGTCGACCGGCTCGCGTCCCTGCGCTCCGAGCTCGCCGAGAAGAAGGAGACGCTCTCCGCGCTCACGGCCCGCTGGCAGAACGAGCGGGGTGCGATCGAGGACGTCCGCGAGCTGAAGGAGCAGCTGGAGTCGCTGCGCGGGGAGTCCGAGCGTGCCGAGCGCGACGGCGACCTCGGGCGCGCCGCCGAGCTGCGCTACGGACGCATCCCGGAGCTGGAGAAGAAGCTGGCGGCGGCCCCGGTGTCCACGGGCGCCGACCTGATGCTCAAGGAGGAGGTCGGCCCCGACGACGTCGCGGACGTCGTCAGCGCGTGGACCGGTATCCCCGCCGGCCGCATGCTGGAGGGCGAGACCGCCAAGCTCCTGCGCATGGAGGACGAGCTCGGGCGGCGCGTCGTGGGCCAGACGGAGGCCGTGCGCGCGGTGTCCGACGCCGTGCGCCGCGCCCGCGCCGGCATCGCCGACGAGAACCGGCCCACGGGTTCGTTCCTGTTCCTCGGCCCCACCGGCGTCGGCAAGACCGAGCTGGCGAAGGCGCTGGCCGCGTTCCTGTTCGACGACGAGCGCGCGATGGTGCGCATCGACATGAGCGAGTACTCCGAGAAGCACTCGGTGGCCCGGCTCGTCGGCGCCCCTCCCGGCTACGTCGGCTACGACCAGGGCGGGCAGCTCACCGAGGCCGTGCGGCGCCGCCCGTACACGGTGGTGCTGTTCGACGAGGTCGAGAAGGCGCACCCGGACGTGTTCGACACGCTGCTGCAGGTGCTCGACGACGGCCGCCTCACCGACGGCCAGGGCCGCACGGTCGACTTCCGCAACACGATCCTGGTGCTCACCTCGAACCTGGGGTCCGCGGGCGGGGCCGATCTCGACGACACCGCGCGCCGCGCGTTCGTCATGGACGCCGTGCAGCGCCACTTCAAGCCGGAGTTCCTCAACCGGCTCGACGACGTCGTGGTCTTCCACGCGCTGTCGACCGAGGAGCTGACGCACATCGTCGACATCCAGCTCGACGTGCTGCGCACCCGGCTCGCCAAGCGCCGGCTCACCCTCGAGGTGTCCGACGCCGGGCGCGAGTGGCTCGCGATGAACGGGTTCGACCCGGTCTACGGGGCCCGGCCGCTGCGGCGGCTGGTGCAGAGCGCGATCGGCGACCAGCTCGCCAAGGAGCTGCTCGCGGGCGACGTCCGCGAGGGCGACACCGTGCGCGTCGACCTCGATCCCGGGGCCGGCGGCGGCACCGGCGGTCTCATCGTCGGGCGGGGCGTCCCGGTCACGGCCCGCTGACGGTCCCCCGGCCCGCGCGTGGCGATCACCGGCGCGGGCCGGTCGCGGGGCTAGGGTGCCGCCGTGGGCATCTCCTCGGGCGTGTGGTTCGTCATCGCGGTGATCGCGCTGCTGGTCGGCATCGGGCTGCTGGTCCTCGACCGCGCCCGGTCCGAGGGCGGCGGCACCCGCGACCGGCGCCGGTGGGCCGCGGCCCGCGGCTGGGAGTACCTGGACAGCGATCCGGTCCTCCCCAGCCGCTGGCGCTACGGCACGATCCACCAGGGCGGGCCGGGCGTCGCCCGCAACCTGATCAGCGGCGACGTCCCCACGCCCGACGGCCCGCGCCAGGCCTACCTGTTCGACCACGAGCAGGCCGGGCGCCTGAGCTCGGTGCTCGCGGCGGTGCAGGTGCGCAACCCCGTGCCCGCGGCCGTCGAGCTGCGCCTGCCCTCGGCCCCGCTCCCCGACGACGCCGGCCTCGACCTGCTCGAGCCGGTCGGCGCCCGGTACGCGTTCGTCGCCGACGCCGAGGCCGTGCGCCCGCTGCTCACCGAGAAGCTGGCGACGGCGGCCGACGCGGTCGGCGACGACGTCGAGCTGCTGTGGGCCGAGGAGGCCTGGGTGCTCGCCACGGCGCCGCTGAACTCCTCCGTCGAGCGCCTGCAGGACCTGCTGGCCGACCTCGCAGGCGTCGCCGCCGCGCTGGAGCAGCGCGCGGCGCACTCCGGGGGCTGACGGTGCCCACCGCGCTCGTCACCGGCGCCACCGCCGGTATCGGCGCCGCGTTCGTCCGCACGCTCGCCGCCGCGGGCCGCGACCTCGTGCTCGTCGCCCGCGACCGGGAGCGCCTCGACGCCGCGGCCGGCGGGTTGACGGGCGTCGACGTCGAGGTGCTGCCGGCCGACCTCTCCACCGCCGACGGCCGCGCCGCCGTCGCGGAGCGGCTCGCAGCCGACCCCGTCGACCTGCTCGTCAACAACGCCGGGTTCGCACTGCACGGCTCGTTCCTGGAGTGCGCGCCCGAGGACCTCGTGCGCCAGCTCGCCGTCAACGTCGAGTCGGTGCTGGCGCTGACCCGGGCCGCGCTGCCCGGGATGGTCGCCCGCGGCAGCGGCGGGGTGGTCAACGTCTCGAGCGTCGCCGGGTTCCTGGCGGGCCGCGGCTCCACCTACAGTGCCGACAAGGCGTGGGTCACGACGTTCACCGAGGGGATCTCGGCGGCGCTGCACGGCACCGGGGTGCGCGCGATGGCGCTGTGCCCCGGCTACGTGCGGACGGAGTTCCACGAGCGGGCGGGCATCGACGTCGGCACGCGGAGCGGACCGCTCTGGCTCGACGCCGACCGGGTCGTCGCCGACGCCCTGGCCGATCTCGCGAGGGGGAAGACCGTGTCCGTCCCGGGCCCGCAGTACAAGGCGATCGTCGCGGTGGTCGACGTGCTGCCGCGCGCACTCGTGCGCCGCATCACCGCCACGTTCGACCGGGACCGCACGTGACGACACCGGCGCAGGCGAGCGCGGAGCTCGCGGAGCTGGCCGCGCTGGTGCGCGAGCTCGGCGTGGTGCACGGGAAGGTCACGCTGTCGTCCGGGCTGGAGGCCGACCACTACGTCGACCTCCGCCGGGTCACACTGCACCACAAGGCCGCGCCGCTGGTCGGGCGGCTGGTGCGGGTGCTCACCGCCGACTGGGACTACGAGGCCGTGGGCGGGCTGACGCTGGGCGCCGACCCGATCGCCGACGCCGTGCTGCACGCCGCCGCCGTGGAGCCCGACGCCGCGCCCGTCGACGCGTTCGTGGTACGGAAGTCCACCAAGGAACACGGGATGCAGCGGCTCATCGAGGGCCCCGACATCGCCGGCCGGCGCGTGCTCGTCGTCGAGGACACGTCGACGACGGGTGGCTCGGTGCTCACCGCCGTGCGGGCCGTGCGCGAGGCCGGGGCCGAGATCGTCGGCGTCGCCACGATCGTCGACCGCGACACCGGCGCCCGCGAGGCCATCGAGGCGGAGGGCGTGGCCTACCGCGCACTGCTGGGACTGCCCGATCTCGGTCTCTGACCCGTCACGCACCGGCAACCGTCCGGCCGATCCACCGCGCCTTTCCGTGACGCGTACCCGTCTATCACGAGGAGGTCACGGCGGGAGGCCCTCGTGCGTGTCCGCACTGGTCGTCGGCGGTCGGCGTAGGGACCGGTGACGGTCAGGAGTGCGACACCACCGCCCTCCGCACGACCCTGACGGTGCGGTCCCGGCGATCACCGCCGATGCGCACGAGCGGCGGCGGCGCGCGCGGCACCGCGCCGACCGCTCCGCACCCGGCCGCGCGGTCCAGCGCGCGCTCCCCGGTTCCGTACGTCTCCGGCTCCCGCACCCGATGCCGGCTCCCGCGCGCGTTCCCGGTTGCCGCGCGTCTTCCCAGCTCCCGCGAGCCGCCGGGAGCGCGCGGGAGCAGGAACCGCGCGCGGCAACCGGGGCGGCGCGCGGGAGGCGAGGGCGGCACGCGGCGGTGGGCGACGTTCGACATCCCCGCCGCGACCCTGGCGGTGCGGTTCCGGCCGCGGGGTGGCTCGGGGCCGGGGGAGGGGGGCGCGGATGATCGGGGGGTGGGTGACGAGGGGGGCGGGCCCAGTGAGTGGGCGGTGCCGGGACAGGTGGGGGTCGGGCCGTGGCCGGGCGGACCGGAGGCCTGGCCCCGCGGGGAGCACTACGACCCCGAGCTGCTGGAGCACGGCGACACCCGGAACGTGGTGGACGCCTACCGGTACTGGCGGCGGGAGGCGGTGGCCGCGGAGCTCGCGCGGCGGGCGCACCCGTTCCACGTGGCCATCGAGAACTTCGGCCACGACCACAACATCGGCACGGTGGTGCGCACGGCCAACGCGTTCGGGGCGGCGGGGGTGCACGTCGTCGGGCGACGGCGCTGGAACCGGCGGGGCGCGATGGTGACCGACCGCTACATGGACGTGCACCACCACGAGGACGTGTCCGGGCTCGCGGTCTACGCGCGGGACCGCGGGCTCGCGGTCGTGGCCGTGGACAACACCCCGGGCGCGCAGCGGTTGGAGACCGCCGACCTGCCGCGCGCGTGCCTGCTGCTGTTCGGTCAGGAGGGCCCGGGCGTGACCGGGGAGGCGCGGGACGCGGCGGCGCTGACGGTGTCGATCGCGCAGTTCGGCTCGACACGCTCGATCAACGCGGGCGTCGCGGCCGGGATCGCCATGCACGCCTGGATCCGGCAGCACGCCGACCTCGACGCCGCCTGGTAGCGGGGCTCAGCGGCAGAACGCGCAGGGACCGTCCTCGCCGGGCGTGTCGACCAGGTCGTCGGCCGGTACGACCAGCATCGCGGGCACGCTGCCGCCGTAGAGGTCGTGCGCGGCGTGGAGCCGGTGCTCGGACTCCGGGAACGCCAGCAGGTGCACCCCGCCGCTGGGCAGGGCCACGCGCTCGCCCGGCTCCAGGATGCGGCCGGCGCGCACCAGCTCGCCGAGGTCGTTGAGCACCGTGGCCGCGGTGGCCTGCGACGTCGCGAAGAGGATGAGCTCGGGATGGCCGAACCCGTAGAGCCCGATCGTGTAGACGAACGGGGGCGACTCCTCCTCGCCGAGCACCGCCTGCAGCGCCCAGCCGTGGCCGCGGATCGTCTCGCGCTGCCACGCGTCGTACTGGTCGACCTGGTGGATGAAGCGTTCGGTGCTCATGCGGGCACGGTAGGGCCGACCCCCGACAGTTCCGGGCCGCGCGGCTCGCACGACGAGGGACGCGACGCCCGCCGCCTAGGATCACGTGGTGCCCGCCGATCCGCTGACCGCTCCCGCCGTCTCCTGCGTCTTCGTCTGCCACGACGCCGAGGGCCGGATCCTGCTGGCCCGCCGCGGCCCCGGCGCCCGCGACGAGCCCGGCACCTGGGACTCCGGCGCCGGCGCCCTGGAGCACGGCGAGGAGCTGGCCGCGGCCGTCGCGCGGGAGGTGCGCGAGGAGTACGCGACCGAGCCCGTCGCGATCGAGGCCATCGGCGTGCGCAACGTCCTGCGCGGCGACCCGGTGGCGCACTGGGTGGCCGTCGTGCACGCCGTCCGCGTGGATCCGGCCGGGGTGGCGCTCGGCGAGCCGGACAAGTTCGACGAGCTCGGCTGGTTCACCCTCGACGACCTGCCGCACCCGCTGCACAGCCAGCTCCCCGCCACGCTGGCGCTGTTCCGCGACCGTCAGTAGGCCTCGTCGCCGGGCCGCAGGGTGGCGAAGGTCCACTCGTGGCCCTCGGGGTCGAGCACCCGGCAGCGGTGGTTCCAGTCCGACGCCGCCGGCTCCCAGACGGCAGTGGCGCCCGCCGCGACCGCCGTCGCGAACACGGCGTCGACCGCGGCCTCGTCGGGCATGCTCAGGTACGCCCCTCGGCCGGTGGTCTCGCCGCGCGGGGCGGGCCGGTCGTAACCGGCGCCGTCGTCGCTGAACACCACGACCACCGCGTCGTCGCGGCGCAGGTCGGCGTGCGCGACGCCGCCGCGGTCGTCGGGGATCTCGTTGATCGTGACGAACCCGAACGCCGCCTCCAGCCACCGCAGGGCGGCCGGGGCGTCGCGGTAGGCGAGGTAGAGGTGCAGGCCGACGGGGCGCGCGGTGCTGGTCATGGACCCAGCGTGGCCGGGCCTGCGGTCACTTCCCGACCGCTGCGCGCTCGGCGACCGCTCCTTCGACCGGATCAGCGGGCGTGCACCCCCGGGGTGCGCCGCGCGCGGACGATCTCGATGACGATCGGCACCACGGAGAGGAACACGATCAGCAGCAGCATGAGCTCGATGTTGTCGCGCACGAACTGGAACTGGCCGAGCCAGAACCCCAGCACCGTGACGCCCGCGGCCCACAGCACGCCGCCGAACAGCGAGTAGGTGAAGTAGCGGCGCGCGTCCATGCGGCCGACGCCCGCCATGACCGTGATGAACGTGCGCACGATCGGCACGAACCGGCCCAGGACGATCGCGCGGGTGCCGTACTTGTCGAAGAACTCCTGCGTGCGCGCGACGTGCTTGGGCTTGAACAGCCGCGACTCGGGCTTGTCGAACACGGCGGGGCCGGCGGCGCGGCCGATGTAGTAGCCGATGACGTTGCCGACGAACGCGGCGACGACGAGCAGCGCGCAGACCAGCCACAGCGGGAACTGGATCGCCCCCTGCGCG
Organism: Pseudonocardia oceani; assembly: GCF_019263585.2. Classification (GTDB taxonomy): domain Bacteria; phylum Actinomycetota; class Actinomycetes; order Mycobacteriales; family Pseudonocardiaceae; genus Pseudonocardia; species Pseudonocardia oceani. The sequence goes on along the minus strand of NZ_JADQDF010000001.1, from coordinate 3,168,342 downwards.
ACGAACAGCCCCGCGGTGAACAACAGGGAGTCACCGGGGAGGAAGAACCCCAGCAGCAGGCCGCACTCGGCGAACACGATGAGCGCCAGCCCGACCAGCGCCCACGGCCCCAGCCAGGTGATGATCGCATCGGGCTGCAGCCACTCCGGGCCCAGGGCCAGCGTCGTCGTCACGGGACGTGACGGTACCGGCAGGTCGGCCCGGCTCCGGAGCCAGCCCGCGCAGCGCCCGGACCCCGCTCGCGGAGCGGCCCGGCGCTCAGCCCAGCGCCGGCAGCAGCCCCGGCGTCAGGAGCGAGAGCAGCGCCAGCACCGTGCCCAGGATCGCGCCGCCGAGCAGGGCCAGCAGCAGCGCCGTGCGCACCGACATCCCGGGCGCCGGCTCGGGCTCGCCCCGGGGCGGCATCATCGGCCGCCCGCCGCCGCGGGCCTGCGCGCGCAGCGCCTCGGCGAGCCGGCGCTCGGGGTCGGCGGTCACGGCGCCCCTTTCGGCCGCAGCACGTGCGACACCGCGTCGAGCGCCCGGCTCGCCGTCGACTTGACGGTGCCGCGGCTGATCCCGGTGGCGTCGGCGATCTCGGCCTCGCTCAGCCCGCCGTAGTAGCGCAGCACGAGGACCTCGCGCTGGCGCGGGGGCAGCGTCGACAGGGCGTCGACGACGGCCTGGTGCTCGGCCGACAGCATCGCGAGCGACTCGGCCGAGCGGGCGTTGACCTGGTGGGGCGGAACGTACTCGCGCGCGGTGCGGCGGCGGCGCAGCACCGACCGCGACCCGTTGACGACGGCCGTGCGCAGGTACCCGACGGCCGCGGCCTCGTCGCGCAGCCCGGACCAGTGCCGGTGCAGGCCGGCGAACGCCTCCTGGACGACGTCCTCGGCGGTGGCCGGGTCGTCGACGAGCAGCACGGCGAGGCGGACGAGCCGCACGCGGTGGTCGCGGTAGAGGTCGGCCAGCGTCAGCGGGGCGTTCGGGGCGGGCGCGGGCGGGACGGGGTCGAGCCTGCGCAGGCCGCTGAGCGTCTGCTCGACGGCGCGCTCGATCCCGTCGGCAGCCACGGGCCCCAGACTAGTGCGCGATACTGCGTCCGAACACGCGCACCGGTCAACGTCGAGGAGGGCCACACCCGTGCCTATCGCCACGCCCGAGATCTACAACCAGATGCTGGACAACGCCAAGAGCGGTCGGTTCGCCTACCCCGCCATCAACGTGACGAGCAGCGAGACCCTGAACGCGGCGCTGCGCGGCTTCGCCGAGGCGGAGAGCGACGGCATCATCCAGGTGTCGACGGGCGGCGCGGAGTTCCTGTCCGGCACCCGCGTCAAGGACATGGTCGTGGGCGCGACGGCGCTGGCCGAGTTCGCGCACGTCGCCGCGCAGCACTACCCGGTCAACGTGGCCCTGCACACCGACCACTGCCCCAAGGACAAGCTCGACGGCTTCGTCCGCCCGCTGATCGCGATCAGCCAGGAGCGGGTCGACCGCGGCGAGAACCCGCTGTTCCAGAGCCACATGTGGGACGGCTCCGCGGTGGAGCTGGAGGAGAACCTCTCCATCGCCGCCGAGCTGCTGGAGCTCGCGGGCAAGGCGCGGATCATCCTCGAGGTCGAGATCGGCGTCGTCGGCGGCGAAGAGGACGGCGTCGCGAACGACATCAACGACAAGCTCTACACCGCCCCCGGCGACTACGAGCGCACCGTCGAGGTCCTGGGCACCGGCGAGAAGGGCCGCTACCTGCTCGCAGCCACGTTCGGCAACGTGCACGGCGTCTACAAGCCGGGCAACGTCAAGCTCCGCCCGGAGATCCTCAAGCAGGGCCAGGAGGTGGCGATCGCCAAGCTCGGGCTCGACGCCGGCGCCAAGCCGTTCGACCTGGTCTTCCACGGCGGCTCCGGCTCGCTCATCGAGGAGATCCACGAGGCGCTCGACTACGGCGTCGTGAAGATGAACGTCGACACCGACACCCAGTACGCGTTCACGCGGCCGATCGCGGGCCACATGTTCAGCAACTACGACGGCGTGCTCAAGGTCGACGGCGAGGTCGGCAACAAGAAGACCTACGACCCGCGCACCTACCTCAAGGCGGCCGAGCTCAACATGGCCGAGCGCGTGACGCTGGCCTGCGAGAACCTGCGCTCGACGGGCCAGAAGCTGAAGTAGGGAAGGCCGACGAGGGGCGGCTGGCCCTCACCGAGCACGAGGAGCGCTCGGCGAAGGCCTGGGGAGGCCCGGACGCAGGCCGACCTGGACGCACTCACCTCCGACCTCCCCGCCGCGCCGCGGCGGTCCGCGGACCGGTCGCCGTCGGACGGTCGGCGGACGTGCCGTCGTGGGCCCGCCGCGCCGGCCGCCTGCTCGGCGTCCTCGTCGCCGGGGCGGCGGTGCTGTGGGGCGTGGGCAGCTCCTCGGCCGCGAGGACGGCGCGGCGGTGTTCAGCAGCCGCACGATCGCCGTGGCTCCCGGCGACGACCGCGTCGAACTCGGGTTCCGGTTCTCCGGCACCGAGGTCGTGGTGCCCGACGACGCCCGGGTGGTCACGAACGGGGCGGTGGTGTTCGGCTCGGTCGACTGCGGTGCGGCCTGCGCCGGCACGGGCACCGGCCCCGAGATCACCGTCGACACCTCCGGCGCGTTCGGCAGCGTCGACGTCCGCACCGTGACCGAGGCGGCCGCCGACCGGGCCGACGGGGACGACGACTGATCCCCCGGCACGACCACTGGCGTGCCGGCCCGCGGGACGAGCGGGCAGGATGGGGCCATGACGCTGCACGGCAACCTGCTCGGACCCGACCCCACCCTGCTCCCGGTCGACCCGGCCGCCGCCGAGCTCGACGGCGGCGCCGACCCCGCGAAGGTGGCCGCCGACCACCCGACGTCGGCCATCGCCTGGGCGCAGCTCGCCGAGAACGCGCTCGACGCCGGCGAGACGATCACCGGCTACGCCTACGCGCGCACCGGCTACCACCGCAGCCTCGACATGCTGCGGCGCAACGGCTGGAAGGGTTTCGGCCCGGTGCCGTGGTCGCACGAGCCCAACCGCGGCTTCCTGCGCGCGCTCGCCGCCCTGCACCGCGCCGCCGTCGCGATCGGGGAGAGCGACGAGGCCGAGCGCACCGCCACCTTCCTCACCGAGTCCGACCCCGCCGCGCCCGCGGCCCTCGGCCTGGGCTGAGCGTGCGCGGCCGGCGACTGCGCGCGCACCTGCGCGCCCGCGGCCGCCGGGTGGCGCTGTCGGCCCTGCCGATCCTGCAGTGCGCGGTGGCGGCCGGGCTCGCGTGGTACGTCGCGAGCGACCTCGTCGGCCACGCCCGCCCGTTCTTCGCCCCCATCGCGGCGGTCATCTCCCTGGGGCTGTCGCTCACCAGCCGGCTGCGCCGCGTCGCCGAGCTGGTGGCGGGCGTCAGCGTCGGGGTGCTGGTCGGCGACCTGCTGATCTCCCAGATCGGCTCCGGTGCGTGGCAGATCGTGCTGGTCGTCGCACTGGCGATGTCGGTCGCCGTGTTCGCCGACGGGGCGACGCTGCTGGTGGCGCAGGCCGGTTCGTCGGCGGTGCTGGTGGCCACGCTGCTGCCGCCCGGCGACGTCGGCGGCCTCGACCGCTGCGTCGACGCCCTCATCGGCGGGCTCGTCGGCGTGCTGGTGGCGGGCGTGATCCCCACCGATCCCGTGCGACCGGTGCAGCGCGGGGCCCGCTCCCTGCTCGACGAGCTGGCCGCGGTCCTCGCCCGCACCGGCGACGCCCTGCGCGAGCGCGACCCCTCGGTCGCCCTCGACGCGCTGGAGCGGGCCCGGGCCTCCCAGCCGCTGATCGACGAGCTGCGGACGGCGCTGCGCGGCGGGCACGAGGTCGCGACCGTCGCCCCGCTGTACCGGCGCCGGCGCCGGCAGCTGGGCCGCTACGGCGAGCTGGCCGAGCGCGCCGACTACGCCATGCGCAACGCCCGCGTCCTGGCCCGGCGCACCTACCAGGCCCTGCTCGACGACGAGCCCGCCGCGCCCGAGCTGGCCGACGCGCTCGGCGAGCTGTCGGCCGCCGTCGGCACGCTGACCGCCGAGCTGGGCCGCGAGGGCGACCGGGAGCGGGCGCGCGAACCCGTGCTCGACGTCGTGCGGCACGCGGTGGTGCTGTCGGAGGTGTGGGTGCCGGGGCCCTCGGAGCAGGTGATCGTGGCGCAGCTGCGCTCGATCGCGCTGGACCTGCTGCAGGCCACCGGGCTGACCCGGACCGAGGCGCTGGCGGCGATGCGGGCGTCGTGAGGGGCGCCGCCCGACCGGTTGCAGCAAGGCCACCTCCACGTGACGAACCGTCCACGAGGTGGCCTTGCTGCAACTCCGGGCGAGCGCCCGCCGGGACGACCGCGCCGCCATGATGGGCCGGTGAACGCCGACGAGCTGGACCTGTTCGACGCCCACGCCCCGGCGCCGCCGACGTCGCCGAGGTGTGGGGCCTCGCGCCCGGCCTGGCCGCCGACGTCCACGCCCGGGTGCGGGCCAAGCTCGCCACCGAGCCGATCGAGGACCTGCGCGTCGACTTGGAGGACGGCTACGGCCCGCGCCCCGACGACGAGGAGGACGCCGCCGCCGTCCGCGTGGCGCCGACCCCGACCGGCACCCCGTTCCACGGCATCCGGTTCCGCAGCCTGGAGCTGCTCTCGCGGCGGCGCGCGGTGCGGACCCTCGAGGTGTTCCCCGGGGCGCTGGGCTCCGTACCCGAGGGGTTCGTGCTGACGCTGCCGAAGGTGACCGCCCCGAGCAGGTGCGGGCGGCGTGGGCGCTGCACGGGCGGCTGGTCCGCCGCTCGCTGGAGCACGGCATCGCCCAGGGCGGGGACCTGCACCCCGGGCACCTGCCGAGCCGGTTCGTCACCGGCTTCGCGTTCCACCGCGAGTCCTTCCCGGAGTCGGCGGCCCGGCCGCGGGCCTACCGCGAGCGGGCCGACTCCGGCTTCCTGGACGAGCCCGCCACGGCCCGCGCCCTGGCCGGCTCCCTGCGCGCGGGCCTGGACTGCGGGGCGCTCGACGAGGCCGAGGTGACCGAGGCGACCGGGGTCGACCGCGCCGGGCTCGACCTCCTCAGTGCTCCGCCGGGACCTCCGGCTCGGCCTGCGTGAAGTGGTTGAACGCCAGGTTGAGCAGCACCGCCACGATCGCGCACGCGCTGATGCCCGACTCCAGGATCTTGTGCAGCCACTCGGGGATGTTCTCGTAGACCTCCGGGACGGTGATCGGGATCATCCCGATGCCGATCGAGCTGGCCACGATGAGGATGTTGGCGTTGGTGAACTCGACCTTCGACAGCGTCCGGATGCCCGCCGCCGCCACCGAGCCGAACAGCACGATCCCGGCCCCGCCGAGCACCGGCAGCGGAATCGCGTTCATGACGCGCCCGAGCACCGGGAGCAGGCCGAGCAGCACGAGGATCGCGCCGCCCGCGGCCACGACGAACCGCGACCGGATCCCGGTCATCGCCACCATGCCGACGTTCTGGGCGAACGCGCTGATCGGGAATCCGTTGAACACCGGCGCGATCGCGGTGGCGCCCATGTCGGCGCGCAGCCCGGCCGCGATCCGCTTCCGGGGCGTCGGCGTCCCGAGTATCTCGCCGACGGCGAGGATGTCGGCCGTCGTCTCGGCCATGATCACCAGGATCACGACCGTCATCGAGACGATCACCCCGATGGAGAACACCGGGGCGCCGAACAGGAACGGCTGCGGGAGCTGGAAGACCGGACCCGTACCCACCCGGCTCCAGTCGACCCGGCCCATCAGCGTGGCGACGACCGTGCCGAACACCAGGCCCAACATGACCGCGAGGCGCGACCAGGTGCCGCGGCCGAACCGCGCGATCACCAGCGTCGCGACGAGCGTGACCAGCCCGAGCAACAGGCTCAGCGCCGACCCGAAGTCGGGGTTCTCGACCATCGCGCCGGATGCGTCGCGGACCGTCGGGTTGCCCCGGATCCAGCGCAGCGCCACCGGGAACAGCGAGAGCCCGATGATCGTGATGACGCACCCGGTGACGACCGGCGGGAAGAACCGCACGAGCCCCGCGAACACCGGCGCGATGACGAACCCGATCAGCCCGGCGACGATGACCGCGCCGAAGATCGTGGCCAGCCGGGTGGCCGGGGCACCGATCGAGGCGTCCGTGGCGACCGCCGTCATCGTGCCGACGGCCGCGAACGACACGCCCTGCACCAGCGGCAGCCTCGACCCGACGTGGGGCAGGCCCAACGACTGCAGCAGCGTGCCCAGCCCGGAGACGAACAGCGCCGCGGTGACGAGCGTGGCCGACTCGGCCGGCGTCAGCCCGGCGGCGGAGCCGATGATCAGCGGCGGCGAGACGACGCCCGCGTACATCGCGAGGATGTGCTGCAGGCCGTAGAAGAACGCGGTGCCGACGGGGACCCGCTCGTCCTCCGGCGCCACCACGACGTCGGTCGCGGCCATCAGACGAACCCCGCGATCCCGGCCCACGCGGCGTCCTCGGCGGGCGCGTCGTCCTGCACCACCGCCGCCTCGATCAGGCCGTACGGGCGGTCGGCGGCGAACCAGACCTCGTTCGGGTTGTCCATGCCCCACGGCGAGAGGTCGACGAGGAAGTGGTGCTTGTTGGGCATCGAGAACCGGATCTCCGCGATCTCCGGGTGGGCGGCCAGCACCCCCTCGCCCATCGTGTAGAGCGTCTGCTGCAGCGAGAGGCTGTGCGTGAGCGCGAACCGGTCGAGCAGGATCTGCCGGACGCTGCCGTGCGCCTCGTCCCAGTCGATGTCGGTGCCCAGGTAGCGCCACCGCGCCGTCACCGCCGTGGCCAGGATGCGGTCGTCGGTCTCGACCAGCGAGGTGTAGGGGACGTCGGGGAAGCCGTGGAACTCGCTGCCGGTGCTCTTGAGCACGACCAGGTCGGAGATGCCGGAGATGACGACCTCGTGGTCGCCGGTCTTCGTGACCACGGCCGTGCGGGTCTCGCCGGAGCCGCGGTGGAAGGCGTGGTCGTGCTCGCCCCCGTCGCCGGTGACGATCCGCTCCCAGGTGTGCTGCTCCACCTCCTGCCGCGCGCCGGTGACCTGCTCGAACCCGTCGACGAAGTGCCGCGCCATCCGCAGCGCGAACTCCTCCACCGCGCCGACGCCGCCGAGGCGCGCCAGGGCGTAGACGGTGTTCTTCTGCGTGTCGGTGGCGATCACCGCGCTGTTGTCGCCGCTCGCGTGCGTGGCCGTGAAGTCGCCCCGGAGCCGGCTCGTCACCGTCACGTCGGTGATCCGGTGGCGCGGGGCGGAGCGGTCGACGTGCACCATGCGCACCTCGGCCTTGCCGTACTGGTTGACCCCGAGCGAGATGCCCATCCCCGTTCCTCCCCCGTGCATCCGGGAATCCTGTGCGTCCGCGAGAACGGTAGGTCGCCGACCGCCCCGATCGACCGGATGTCACGGAGACGTGCCACCTCCGAAACACGGTGATCAGGGAAGATGGGGCGATGCGGCTGGACACGTTCAACGCGCTGCCCGTGACCGAGGCGGTGACCACCCTGACGGACTGCTGCGCGTCCCCGGAGTGGGCGGGCGCGCTCGCCGCGGGTCGCCCCTATCCCGACGTCGACGCGCTGCTCGCGCAGGCCGACGCCGAGCTCGCCGTCCTCGACGGGCCCGAGATCGACCTCGCGCTGGCCGGGCACCCGCGCATCGGCGAGCGCCTCGACCCCGACGACGCCACGCACGCGTCCTCGCAGCGCGAGCAGTCGGGGGTGACCACGGCCGATCCCTCCGTGCTCGCCGCGCTGGCCGAGGGCAACCGCGCCTACGAGGAGCGGTTCGGGCACGTCTACCTGGTGTGCGCCGACGGCCGCTCCGCCGAGGAGCTGCTCGCGGTGCTGCGGGAGCGGCTGCGCCACGACCCGTCGACCGAGCGGCGCACCGTCGTCGCGGAGCTCGCGAGGATCAACGAGATCCGGCTGCGCAGGCTGCTGGCGTGAGCATCTCCACGCACGTGCTCGACGCGGCGCTCGGCCGGCCCGCGGCGGGCGTCGCCGTCGTCCTGGAGCACCCGGGCGGGGAGCGGACCACCGGCGTCACCGACGACGACGGGCGCGTCGCCGCGCTCGCCCCGGGCGCGCTGCCCGGCGGGGTCTACCGCGTCCGCTTCGACACCGGCGCCTACTTCGCCGCCACCGGGCAGCAGGGCTTCTACCCGGAGGTCGTCGTGGCCGTGACCATCGACGCCGACCGCGCCCACACACACGTCCCGCTGCTGCTCTCGCCGTTCGCGTACTCGACCTACCGCGGCAGCTGAGACCGGTCCTCCGCCTCCCCGAGCACGGCATCGGACCAGCCGGGGTGAGCGGCCACCGCCGTCGCCAGGTCCCGCTGGGCCGTCACGGCGTCGGTGCCGACCGCGGTGGCCAGCGAGCCGCCGCGGGCCAGCGGGGTGAGCGACCACCACTGCCCGGCCGCCGCCTCCGCCGGGTCGGCGCCCCACACCAGCACCTCCGTGCCCAGCACGCGTCGCCCGGCGAGGTGGGCGGGCGAGGGGTCGAGGTCCTGGGTCTGCACCAGCAGCGGCCCGGCCGGCCCGGTCACGCGCGTCGCGCCGCGGTAGCGCCCGGCCGCCTCCCCCGTGCGGCCGGCCACGAGCACGTCCCGCGCCCGCAGCCGGGCGGCGTCGTCGAGGACGGCGGTGAACTCGGTCAGGTGGTCGGCGCGGCGGGTGACGACCGTCGGCTCGGGCAGGTACTGCACCGAGGCCCCGGCCCCGATCTCCAGGCGCACGGCGAACCGGCTGCCCCCGGGCGCGGCCAGCGCGACCGCCGCGGCCACGCCCGTCAGCACCAGGTGGGCCCCCGCCTCGACGACGACGTCGAGCTCCACGTCGTCGCCGCCGAGCGGGGTGGCCGCCGAGCCCACGAGGTGCACGGTGAGCGCCCGCGCCCGGCCCGCCGCCGTGCCGCGCCGGGGCAGCAGCGCCAGCGGGGCCTGCGAGCGCAGCTCCCGCACCGCGCCGTCGGCGGCCACGACCAGCCGCGCCCGGGACCGCACTTCAGACGACCGCCCCGCGCACCGCCGCGACCTGCGCGAGCACCCACTGCGCCACCTCGCCCGCCCCCGGGTCGGCCACCAGCGACTGCGTGACGACGGGCAGCGCCCCGCGCACCCGGGCGGCGTCTCCGGTCATCACGGCCATGTCGGCGCCGACGAGCGGGGCGAGGTCGACCTTGTTGATGACGAGCAGGTCGGCGGTGGTGACGCCGGGCCCGCCCTTGCGCGGCACCTTGTCGCCGCCCGCGACGTCGACGACGAAGATCTGCCGGTCGACCAGGCCGCGGCTGAACACGGCGGTGAGGTTGTCGCCGCCGCTCTCGACGAGCACGAGGTCGAGGTCACCGAAGCGCTCCTCGAGCAGCTCGACGGCGTCGAGGTTGGCGGTGATGTCGTCGCGGATCGCGGTGTGCGGGCAGCACCCGGTCTGCACGGCCTCGATCCGGTCGGATGCCAGCACGCCCGCGCGGCGCAGGAAGTCGGCGTCCTCGGTGGTGTAGATGTCGTTGGTGACGACGGCCAGGCGCAGCCGGTCGGCCAGCGTGCGGGCCAGCGCCGCGACGAGCGCGGTCTTGCCGCTGCCGACCGGGCCGCCGATGCCGATGCGCACGGCGCGGCCCGTCCCGTCCGGCCGGGGGTGCGGGTCGGGCTCGACGACGGTGGGGTCGAGCGAGTGGCCGTGACCGTGGCCGTGGTCCTGCCCGTGGTCCTGGTTCTCAGCTGGCAAAGAGACGCACCCTCTCGCGGTGGTGGACGACGTGGGCCTGGGCCATGAGGTCCAGGACGGGGGCACCCGGGGCGGGCAGGGCGGACGGCGGGCCGGACGCGGCGCGCACCGCCTCGTCGACGACGCCGCGCAGCACCGCCGCGAGCCCGACGACCACCGCGTTCACGGCGAACGGGTCGAGCCCGAGCAGCCGGATCGCGGCCGACGCCGGACCGCTGACGGCGAGGTAGGCGACGCACTGCGCGGCGTCGGCGGGGGTGCCGCCGTCGGCGCCGACCACCGCCCCGGCCAGCAGCGCGTGGTGCGGACGGGGGTCGACGGCGCACAGCGCGTCGAGGGCGGGCGAGGGCCAGGCCAGGCGCGCGGCCCGCAGCGTCGCCCGCCCCTGCGCCCGCGACGCCGTGCGCTGGGCCGGCGACGGCGTGCGGGCGTCGAGCTCGGCGTCCAGCTCGGCGAAGGCCGTGCGGGTGGGCGCTGCGAGGTCGGGCGCGGCGAGCGCGGCCGCCGCCGCGAACGACGCCGCCACCAGACCGGCCGTGCGCAGCCGCCCGTCGAGGAGGGCGGCGAGGCCGTCGACGTCGTGCACGAGCCCGCGCGCCACCGCCTCCTCCACCCCGCCGGAGTGCACGTGGCCGCCGCCGGGGAAGCGCGCGTCGGCCAGGGTGAGGGCCGCGAGGGTGGCCATCAGGTGGCCCCGGGACGAACGTCACCCCTGTGGGTGCGGAACCTTCCGCGCCCGCCGGACGTCTTCGTAGCGTGACCACCATCGACCTGCCGCGCTCCGGCCGTCTCGCCGTGGTGGCCCTCGTCTGGACGGTGGCCACCCTGTTCGGGCTGGCCGTGGCCGCCACCACGCGGATCGGGCCGACCGTCCTGGAGCTGTCCTACAACCACGGCGTGCACCTGGGCGACGTCCTCGCGTTCGCCGGTGCGTACTCCTTCGCCGCGATCCTCACGGCGCTGGTGCTGGACGGGCCCCGTCATCAGAAGCGCAGGCATCAGAACAGGAAGTAGCGCTGCGACATCGGCAGCTCGCTCACCGGGGCGGGCTCCACGAGGTCCCCGTCGATCCGCACGGCGAACGAGTCGGGATCGACCCGCACCGCGGGCGTCGCGTCGTTGCCGATCATCTGCGCCTTCGTGACGCGGCGGGTGTCGGCCACCGGGACGCCGGGCTTGCGCAGCTCCAGATGGTCGAGCCCCGCCTCCAGGGCGGCGGCGGACACGAAGTTGCGGCTGGTCGCCGACGCCACCGCCGGTGACGCCCCGAACATCGGACGCGCGAGCACCGGCTGCGGCGTCGGGATCGAGGCGTTGGCGTCGCCCATGGCGGCCCAGGCGATGAACCCGCCCTTGAGCACGAGGTGCGGGCGGACGCCGAAGAACTTCGGGTCCCACAGCACGAGGTCGGCGAGCTTGCCGACCTCCACCGAGCCGATCTCGTCGGCCATCCCGTGCGCGATGGCCGGGTTGATCGTGTACTTGGCGACGTAGCGCCGGGCCCGCACGTTGTCGGCCGCGCCGTCGCCGGGCAGGGCCCCGCGCGCGGCCTTCATGACGTGCGCGGTCTGCCAGGTCCGGATGATCACCTCACCGATGCGGCCCATCGCCTGGCTGTCGGAGCTCATCATCGAGATGGCGCCCAGGTCGTGCAGGACGTCCTCGGCCGCGATCGTCGTCGGCCGGATCCGGCTCTCCGCGAACGCCAGGTCCTCGACCACGCCGGGGTTGAGGTGGTGGCAGACCATGAGCATGTCGAGGTGCTCGTCGATGGTGTTGACGGTGTGCGGACGCGTCGGGTTCGTCGACGACGGGAGCACGTTGGCCTGCGCGACGACCTCGATGATGTCGGGTGCGTGCCCGCCGCCCGCGCCCTCGGTGTGGAACGCGTTGATCGAGCGGCCGCCGATGGCCTCCAGCGTGGACGCCACGAACCCGGCCTCGTTGAGGGTGTCGGTGTGGATGGCCACCTGCACCCCGGACGCGTCGGCGACCCGCAGGCAGGCGTCGATCACGGCGGGGGTCGTGCCCCAGTCCTCGTGCAGCTTGAACCCGCCCGCGCCGGCGCGGAGCTGCTCCCACAGGGCGTCGGCGCTGGTGGTGTTGCCCTTGCCCATCAGCAGCACGTTGACCGGCAGGTGGTCCATCGCCTGCAGCATCCGCCCGATCGCGCGGGGGCCGGGCGTGATGGTGGTGGCCTTCGTGCCGTCGGCGGGGCCGGTGCCGCCGCCCGCGAGCGTCGTCAGGCCGCTGGCCAGCGCGGTGTCGACGAGCTGCGGGCAGATGAAGTGCACGTGGCAGTCGATGCCCCCGGCGGTGAGGATGCGGCCGTTGCCCGCGATGACCTCCGTCGACGGCCCGATGACGAGCTCGGGCGTCACGCCGTCCATGACGTCGGGGTTGCCGGCCTTGCCGATGCCGACGATCCGCCCGTCGGTGATCCCGACGTCGGCCTTGACGACGCCCCAGTGGTCGAGGACCACGGCGCCGGTGATCACCAGGTCGGGGGCGCCCTGCGCCGACGTGCGCGCCGACTGCCCCATCGACTCGCGGATCACCTTGCCGCCGCCGAACAGCACCTCGTCGCCGGAGCCGGCGCCGCGGCTGCGGTCCTCGGTGACCTCGATCAGCAGGTTGGTGTCGGCCAGGCGGATCCGGTCGCCGGTGGTGGGGCCGAACAGGTCGGCGTAGCGGCCGCGCTCGATGCTCGTCACCGGGCCGGCTCCGTCGCATCGAGGGGGCCGGCCCACTCCGGGCGCAGGCCCGGCACCACGCGCGACCCGGCCAGCGGCACGAGCACGACCTCCCGCTCGACGCCCGGCTCGAAGCGCACCGACGTCCCCGCCGGGATGTCGAGGTGGGTGCCCCACGCCGCCTCGCGGTCGAACTCGAGACCGGGGTTGACGGCCGCGAAGTGGTAGTGCGAGCCGACCTGCACGGGCCGGTCGGCGGCGTTGACGACGACGAGCGTGGTGCGCTCGCGCCCGGGGTTGAGCGGCACGTCGCCGTCGCCGGGGAGGATCTCGCCGGGGATCACGCGGCTGCTCACGCGACCGGGCTGTGGACGGTGACGAGCTTCGTCCCGTCCGGGAAGGTGGCCTCGACCTGCACCGAGTCGAGCATCTCGGGCACGCCGTCGAGCACCTCGGCCCGCCCGAGCACCGTGCGGCCGCTCGACATGAGCTCGCTGACGGTGCGCCCGTCGCGGGCGCCCTCGAGCACGTGGTCGGTGATGAGCGCGACGGCCTCGGGGAAGTTCATCCGCAGCCCGCGCTCCCTGCGGGCCCGGGCGACACCGGCGGCGACGTGCACGAGGAGCTTGTCCTGCTCCTGCGGGCTGAGGTACATGGCGGCCATCCTCACCGGGCGGTGTTACCGGCAGGTGCCGCTGGTGTTGCGCCTGGCAGCTCCCCGGCAGCCACCCGAGCAGCCCGTCCCAGGACGAGGCCCGCAGCCTCCGGGGCGCGCGGGCGGCGGGGTCCTCGATGCCCGGAGGTCCTCAGCTCGCGCGGCAGCCGGGTCGCCGGGAGCGCGTCGGCGTCGGGCAGGTCGCCGGACCAGCGGTGCAGCGGGCCGTCGAGCCCGAGCGGGCAGGCCACCAGCTTCCGGTGCGCCGGGCCGAACCAGCTCCGAGCGACGGGCCGGGCGGGCAGGCCGACCCAGGACCCGCCGAACGCGAGCGGCGGCCCGGACCGGGTGCCGCGCGGAATGCCGCCGGGCTCCACGGCTCGGGTCCGACGAGGTCCGCGGCGTACTCCCCGCCCCGGCGCAGCAGCCCGCCGCCGTCGGCGTCCCGGCCGTCCAGCTCCAGGCCCGCGGGCCGCCGGACGACCGCCGGACCGTCAGATCGCCATGGCGCTGCGGACGTCGCCGACGGCCGCGGTCCCTCCCGACCCGTCCGCGGTGACCCGTCCGGCGGCGAGCACGTAGTACCGGCCGGCGGCCCCCAGCGCGAAGCCGACGTGCTGCTCCACCAGCAGGACCGACAGGCCGCCGCGGCGGGTCAGATCGAGGATCGTCTGCTCGATCTCGGCGACGACCGACGGCTGGATGCCCTCGGTGGGTTCGTCGAGGATGAGCAGCCGCGGCTCGGTGACCAGCGCGCGGGCGATCGCGAGCTGCTGGCGCTGCCCGCCCGACAGCAGGCCGGCGCGGCGCCCGAGCAGCCCCCGCAGGGCCGGGAACAGGTCGAGCGCCTCGTCGACCAGCGCCGCCCCCCGCGACCGCCCGTCCGCCACGAGCTGCAGGTTCTCCATCGTCGTCATCTGCCCGAAGGACTGCTGGCCCTGCGGCACGTACGCGAGGCCGCGCCGGACGCGCTGGTGCGGCGCCGTCCCCGTGACGTCCTCGCCGTCGAGGAGCACGCGCCCGGACCGGACCGGCAGCAGCCCGACGGCCGCGCGCAGCAGGGTGGTCTTGCCCGCCCCGTTGTGACCCATCACCGCCGCCACCCCGTCGGGCGGCACCTCCAGCGACACCCCGTGGATCACGTCGGTGCGGCCGTACCCGACCTCGATGTCGACGAGCTGCAGCACTAGGACACCTCCCCGGCGTCGGCGAACACGATCCCGGCCTCCTCGGCGCTGTGCCCGGGGCCGAGGTACACCTCCTGCACGCGCGGATCGGCCTGCACCTGCGCGACGGTGCCCTCCGAGAGCACCTTCCCCGCGTGCAGCACCGTGACCGAGGTGGCGAACGCCCGCATGAAGTCCATGTCGTGCTCGACGACCACGACCGTGCGGTCGGCGGCGATGCGCTGCAGCAGCCGCCCCGTCTCGTCCTTCTCCTCCGCGCTCATCCCGGCCACCGGCTCGTCGAGCATCAGCAGCCGCGCGTCCTGCACCAGCAGCATGCCGATCTCCAGCCACTGCTTCTGCCCGTGCGCGAGCGTGCCGGCCGGGGCGTCCGCGAGGTCGGTGAGGCCGACGGTGTCCAGCGTCCGCTCCACCTCCTCCGGCACGGCGGTGCGGCGGCGCAACAGCGACAGCGCCCCGCGCCGCGACCCGGCGGCGATGTCGAGGTTCTGCAGCACGCTGAGCTCCTCGAACACGGTCGCGGTCTGGAACGTGCGCCCGACGCCGAGCCGGGCGATGCGGTGCACCTTCCGCCCGATCAGCTCCTGGCCGTCGAAGCGGGCCGACCCGGTCGCGGAGACCAGTCCCGACACCGCGTCGATCAGCGTCGTCTTGCCGGCGCCGTTGGGCCCGATCAGGAACCGCAGCTCGCCCGCCAGCACGCTCAGGTCGACGCCGTCGACCGCGACGAACCCGTCGAAGGCGACCGTGAGGCCGGAGAGCTCCAGGTACTCGGCCATCAGCTGCCTCCGGTCGGCACGGGCACCCTGGGTGCGGTCGCGGGCGCGGGGGGCCGGCGCCGCCGGTCGAACCGGGCGCGCAGGTCACCGACCACGCTGCCGAGCGAGGCGAGGCCGCCCGGCAGGAACGCGATGACGAGCATGAACATCAACCCCTGGATGTAGGTCCACCCCGACGGGATCGACTCCGAGAGCGTCGTGCCCGCCCAGGCCACGGCGATCGCGCCGAGCACCGGGCCGAGCAGCGTCGTGCGGCCGCCGATGGCCACGCCGATGAGCAGGCCGATCGACGGGACGATGCCGACGTCGTTGGGCGAGACGATGCCCACGATCGGCACGAACAGCGCGCCCCCGACGCTCGCCATCACCGCGGCCGTGACGTAGGCGAACGTCTTGACCAGCGCCGGGTCGTAGCCCAGGATGCGGACGCGCTCCTCGGAGTCGCGGCACGCGACCAGCAGCTCCCCGTACCGGCTCACCATGAGCTGACGGGCGACGGCGACCATCACCAGCAGTGCGCCCGCCGCGACGAAGAACAGCAGCCGGCGGTTGACCGGGTCGTTCAGGGAGAACCCGAGGAAGCCCTTGAACCCGTTGAGGCCGGTGGAGCCGCCCGTGCCGGTCGGGTTGCCGATGAGCAGGATCGCGAACGCCGCGGCGAGGGCCTGCGACAGGATCGCGAAGTAGGCCCCGCGGATGCGGCGCCGGAACGTCGCCAGCCCGAGCAGGCCGGCCACCAGGGCGGGCAGCAGCACGATCGCCACCAGCGTGAACGCGGGCGAGCGGAACGGCTCCCACCACGCGGGCACCCCGTTGGAGCTGATCAGCGCCATGAAGTCCGGGACGCCACCCGGTCCCGCGTCGCCGAGCTTGAGGTGCATCGCCATCATGTAGGCGCCGAGCCCGAAGAAGACGCCCTGGCCCATCGTCAGCATGCCGCCACGGCCCCAGGCCAGGCCGATGCCGACCGCGACCATCGCGTAGCAGAGGTACTTGCCGAGCAGCCCCAGCCGGAACGACGACAGCAGCGCGGGCGCCACCACGAACAGCAGCACGGCACCCACGACGAAGCCGCCGAGCACCACCCACCGGCTCTCCAGGATCCGCCTCACGCGAGGCTCCTCGTCCGCAGCTTGTAGATGCCCTGCGGGCGGACCTGCAGGAACGCGATGATGAGGGCGAAGACGAGCACCTTGGCGATCGAGGCGGTGGTCGTGTACTCGATCCACGACTGCACGACGCCGAGCAGGAACGCGGCGATCACCGCACCCTTGATCTGCCCGATCCCGCCGACGACGACCACCAGGAAGGCGTCGACGATGTAGGACGTGCCCAGGTTCGGCGAGATCGAGCCGACCAGGGTGAGAGCGACGCCGGCGATCCCGGCCAGGCCGGAGCCGATGAAGAACGTGAGCCGGTCCGTCGCGCGGGTGGAGATGCCCGAGCTCTCCGCGAGCTGCCGGTTCTGCACGGTGGCGCGGATGCGCCGGCCGAGCGGGGTGAACCGCAGCCCGGCCGCGAGTGCGAGGAACGCGGCGACGGCGAGGCCGAGGATGAACAGCCGCGACCGCGGGAACGCGAAGCCCAGCACCTCGACCGGACCCGCCAGCCACGCGGGCGCCACCACGTCGACGCCCGCCGTGCCGAACACGTCACGGGTGAGCTGCTGCAGGACGAGCGAGACCCCCCACGTCACGAGGAGCGTGTCCAGGGGCCGGTGGTACATGCGCCGCAGCAGCGTCGCCTCCAGGACGACGCCGAGCACACCGCCGACGACGAACGCGACCGGCAGTGAGACGAGCAGCGACACCCCGGCCGAGGAGATCCCCTGCTGCACGACGAACGCGGTGTAGGCGCCCGCCATGATGAACTCGCCGTGCGCCATGTTGATGACGCCCATCTGACCGAACGTGAGGGCCAGGCCGAGGGCGGCCAGCAGGAGCACCGACCCTCCGCTGAGCCCGTTGAACACCTGGGTGACCAGGATCTCCATGCCGATCGCCTTCCGTGCCGGAGCGGGGGACCGCGGCCGGCCGGGGTGCGTCCCCGGCCGGCCGCACCGGGATCAGCCGGCCAGTCCCTCCGCCCACGGGTAGGAGGTGAGGTACGGGTCCGGCTCGATCGGGGCGCCGGAGGACCACTCGGTGTTGATCAGGCCGTCCGGCGAGATGCGCCCGATCAGCGCCGTCTTGGCGATGTGGTGGTTCTCCCCGTTGACGGTGACGGTGCCCTCGGGGGCGTCGAAGCTGACCCCGTCGGCCGCGGCCTGGATCGCGGCGACGTCGAACGAGCCCGCGGCCTCGACCATCCCCTTCCACAGGAACAGCGATGTGTAGGCCGCCTCCATGGGGTCGGAGGTGACCCGGTCCGCGCCGTAGAGGGTCTGGAAGTCCGACACGAACTGCTTGTTCACCGGGCTGTCGATGGTCTGGTAGTAGTTCCAGGCGACGAGCTGGCCGGCGATGTTCGACGCGCCGATGCCGCCGACCTCCTCCTCCGCGATCGACACGCTCAGCACCGGCATCGCCTCGGCCGTGAGGCCCAGCGACTGGTACTCCTTGAAGAACGCGACGTTCGAGTCGCCGTTGAGGGTGTTGAACACCGCGTCGGCGCCCGCGTCGCGGACCTTGGCGACGATCGTGCTGAAGTCGGTGTAGCCCAGCGGGGCGTACTCCTCGCCCCGGATCTCCATGCCGTTCGCCGCGGCGTAGGCCTTGATGATCCGGTTGGCCGTCTGCGGGAAGACGTAGTCGCTGCCGACCAGGAACAGGCTGGTGGCGCCCTGCTCCTTGAGGTAGTCCAGCGCCGGCACGATCTGCTGGTTGGTGGTGGCGCCGGTGTAGAAGATGTTGGGCGAGGACTCCAGGCCCTCGTACTGCACCGGGTAGAACAGCAGCGCGTCGTTGCCCTCGAAGACCGGCAGCATCGCCTTGCGCGAGGACGAGGTCCAGCCGCCGAAGACCGCGGCCACGCAGTCGCCGCGGATGAGCTTCTCGGCCTTCTCGGCGAAGACCGTGGGCTCGGACGCGCCGTCCTCGGCCACGATCGTGAGCTGCTTGCCCAGGACGCCGCCCGCCCCGTTGATCTGGGCGGCCGCCATCTCCAGGGAGTCGTAGACGGTGTTCTCGCTGATCGCCATCGTGCCGGAGCGGGAGTTCAGGAAGCCGATCTTGATCTCGCCGCCCGAGGTGTCGACGCAGGACGCGGCGGCCGCGCCGGACGCGTCGTCGACCCGGGCCCCGCACGCGGCGAGGAACAGGCCCGTCGAGAGGGCGACGGCGAGGAGCGCGGTGCGACGCGCGCGGACCGTGGACAAGAGAGCCTCCAGAGGCTGAGGTCGGCCGTGGGATCCCCGGAGCCCGGTGGCGGTGACGTGCGGCGGACGGTGTCCGCACCCGTGGAAAACTAGGAACCGGTTGTTTCGCCCACGAACGGATGTCGTGAACACCGGTGTCCCGAACGGGCGGTCCGAGCGGCCCCGCGGTAACGCGATCGTCACCGCGTGACGGTGACGACACCCCGGAGAGTGACCTCGCGGCCGGTCCAACGCCGCCGCAGCCACCGGTCGTGACTGGCGACGACCACCGCGCCGGGGCTCGTGCGCAGCGCCTCCTCCAGCTCGTCGCACAGTGCCGGGGAGAGGTGGTTGGTGGGCTCGTCGAGCAGCAGCAGCTGCGGGGAGGACGCCACGAGCAGCGCCAGCTCCAGGCGCCGCCGCTGCCCGACCGACAGGACGCCGACGGGCCGGTCGAGGTCGCACGGCGCGACCAGGCCGAGGTCCTGCAGCGGGACGGCCCCGCCGACGGCCTCGTAGTAGCGGCGCGGGGTGCGGCCGGGATCGGGCAGCTCGACGTCCTGCGCCAGCATCCCGATCCGCAGCCCGCGCCGCCGGTGCACGACGCCCGCGGCGGGCAGCCGACCGGCCAGCACCGCGAGCAGCGTCGACTTCCCCGAGCCGTTCGGGCCGGTCACGAGCACGCGGTCGGTCGCGCCGACGTCGAGCGCGTCGAGCGCCAGCCGCCCCGGCACGCGGACCTCCCGCAGCGCGGCGGCCGGGCCGGGCGCGGCGTCGCCGACGGTCGCGGTGAACCGCAGCGGCTCGGGCGGGCGGCGCACCTGGTCGCGGTCGAGCTCGTCGAGGCGGCGCCGGGCGTTGCGGACGCGGCGGGAGACCTGGCTCTGCACGCGGCCGCGCTTGAACCCGTAGAACATCTTGGACTGGTTGCCGCGCGGGCGGCCGGGCGCGACCTCGCGGGCGGTCACCGCGACCGAGCGCCGCAGCTCGGCCAGCTCCTCCTGCTCCTCGGCGTAGCGGTGCTCCCAGCGCCCGCGGGCGGCGCGCCGCGCGGCGACGTAGGCGGAGTAGCCGCCGCCGTGGCGGGCCGGCCCGTGGACGGCCGGGTCGAGGTCGACGACGTCGGTGCACACCGCGTCGAGGAAGGCGCGGTCGTGGCTGGCCAGGACGGCGGCGCCGGGCAGCGCGCGCAGCGTCTGCTCCAGGAACGCGGCGGCGTCGTCGTCGAGGTGGTTGGTCGGCTCGTCGAGCAGCAGGGCGTCGGGGCGCCGGACCAGCAGCGCGGCGAGCCCGACGCGGCTGCGCTGCCCGCCCGACAGGGAGCCCAGGCGGCGGTCGCGGGCCACGTCGGCGAGGCCGAGGCCGTCGAGGGTGCGGTCGGCGCGGCGGTCGGCGTCCCAGGCGTCGTGGTCCTGCGCCCACTCCAGCCGCTCGGCGTACTCGTCGGCGCGCTCGGGCAGCGCGGCGGCGAGGACGTCGATCGCGGCGAGCGCGGCCCGGGCGTCGCGCAGGGCGTCGTCGAGGACGTCCGCGATCGTCGCCGAGCCCGGCCAGGGCAGCTCCTGGTGGGCGAAGCCGAGGTCGGCAGGCCGCTCGACGGTGCCGGCGTCGGGCTCCTCGACGCCCGCGAGCAGCCGCAGCAGCGTCGACTTGCCGGCGCCGTTCTCCCCGATCAGGCCGATCCGGCGGCCGGGGGCGGCGGTGAGGCAGACGCCGTCGAGGACGACGCGGCCGCCGTAGGCGCGGACGACGTCGTGGGCGAGGAGGGCTGAGGGCATGGGTGCGCACCACCGGGGGAGTTCGGGTGACGAGCAGCCGCCGGGCCGTGCCGCGGGCGGGTGCGGGGTGCGCTCAGATCTCCATGTCGACGCCGACGGTGCCCGAGCGGCCGGGGCGGTGCAACCGGTTTTCCGGCACCTCCGGTGCGGCCATCCGGGTGGACCCGTGCTCGGGCAGGAACACGTGTGACGACCCCCACGTTCCCGGGCCGTGCATCTCCTCGTGCGCTTCCTGCTGGCCCCGCTCGCCCGGCTGCTGTGGCGGCCCGTCGTCCAGGGCGTCGAGCGCCTGCCCGCCCGAGGTCCGCTGATCCTGGCGGCCAACCACCGCGCCGCCGTCGACACCGCCGTGATCGCGCTGACGGCGCGGCGGCCCGTCGCGTTCCTGGGCAAGGCCGAGTACTTCGTCGGGCGCGGGATCCGGGGGCGGGCGCTGGCGCGCTTCCTCACCGCGCTCGGGTACGTGCCCGTCGACCGCGCGTCGGCCCGGGCCGGGCTCGACGCCCTGCACGCGGGCCGGTCGGTGCTGGAGGCGGGCGGCGCGTTCGCGATCTACCCGGAGGGCACCCGGTCGCTCGACGGGCGGCTGCACCGCGGCCACACCGGTGTCGCCACGCTGGCGCTCGGCACCGGCGCCCTCGTCGTGCCGGTCGCGCTGCTGGGCACCGAGCGGGTGCAGCCGGTCGGGAAGAAGCTGCCGCGCCTGCGCCGCGTCGTCATCCGCTACGGCGAGCCGCTCGACTTCTCCCGCTACGACGGCCTGCAGAGCGCGCCCGCGATCCGCCGCGCCGTCACCGACCAGATCATGGACGCCATCGCGACGCTGTCGCAGCAGGAGTACGTCGACACCTACCACGAGCGTCCGGCGGCCTGAGCTACCAGGAGATCGCGTCGAACAGGGCGCGCAGGCGGGCGGCGCGGGCCGGGTGACCGGAGCCGGCCCAGGCGATCCGGCCCAGCAGGTGGTCGCGGAACGCCGGGTGGCCGTCGCGGTTCTGCGCGTCCGGCCCGGTGCGGGCGCAGTTGTGCAGCAGGGCGCGCAGGGCGTCGTAGTCGACGCGGGCGACGGCCGGGTGCGCGTTGACGACGAGCCCGGTGACGCGCTGGCGGTGGTGCGCCGGGGCGATCCGCGTCTTGTCCGGCCGGACCCGGAAGCCCTCCTCGGCGGCGATCGCGGTGACCCGCGCGACGAGGCCGTGCGCGGGCAGCCGGTCGCCGGAGAAGACCAGGTCGTCGGCGTAGCGGCCGTAGCGCGCGCCGAGCGCGCCGGCCAGGCCGTGCAGGCGGCGGTCGAGCACATGGGCGAGCAGGTTGGCGACGGCCGGGGAGGTCGGCGCCCCCTGCGGCAGGTGCGGGTGGGCGAGGCGGTCGAGCAGGCGGCGGCGCGCGCCGACGTCGCCCCCGGCCGGGGCGGCCCGCCGGACGGGCGCGGGCGTGCTCGTGACCAGCAGCCCGGCCAGCGCCGACGCCACCGCGTCCGGGTAGCCCGCCGCGCGCAGCAGCCCCGCGACCCGCGCCCCGGACACGTGCGCGAAGAAGCCCTCCAGGTCCAGGCGGACGACGGTCGCGGCCCCGGTGTGCTCCGCGGCGAGCGTGTGCGGGGAGCGGCCGCGGACGAACCCGTGCGCGGCGTCGTGCACCGGGATGCGGGCCAGGACCCGGCGCCCGACGCGGCGCTGCAGCTCCGACAGCCGCGGTGCGGGCGTCTCCAGGAGCCGGGGCGTGCCCGAGCGCGAGGTGGTCCAGCGGCGGCGGTAGTGGTGCAGCGGGCCGTCGGGGGTGCGGTGCAGCCAGCCGCCGCGGTCGGCGAACCAGTCGAGCTCGCCGGGGCGCAGGTCCAGGCCGCGGGCCAGGGCGTCGAGGCCCGTCCACGGTTCGACGGGCCAGCGCCAGGCGAGGTCCGCGGGCGGCGACTCCGGGACGACGTGGCGCCGGCGCGACCGCGCGGCCAGCAGGGCGGCGACCTGCGCCCCGACCCGGTCGGGACGCCCGGTGGGGGCGCGCGACCAGCGGGCGAGCAGCGCCGCGACGACGTCGCCGACCTCGTCGGGCCCGCCCCACCCCCGGCACCCGGCGATCCGGGTGGTGAGGGCGTCGACGGTCCACGGCCCGGGCAGCAGCGCGGCGAGGACGTGCGGTTCGGGGGCCACGGTCAGGCGGGCCCGGTTCCCCGGGCGATGCAGCGGCCGCGGACGACCGGTGTTCCCGTCCGCCGCGCAGAGGGGGCATGCCGTACCTGCCCGTCCTGCGTGGGACGCCGTGCCGCACTGAGGTGGTGCACCCCGGGGTCGCCCCGGAGCCACGAGACCCGCCGTGGGGGCCGGGTGCTCGCCGTCTCGACCGCGCGCCGCTGCATCGGCGGCGACGCTACCAACGCTCCATGAGAGAGGGCTCGCACACAGGCCGCGGGGTTCGCACACAGGTCCGGCCCTGTGTGCGGGCCCCCGGGGCTGTGTGCGAGCTCAGGGTCGGACGAGGCGCCAGTCGACGGTGTGCCGGTACCAGGTGCGGCGCTCCAGCGGACGGGGGTGGGCCACGCCGTCGGACACCGCGGTGAACGGCTCGCCGCCCACCTGCACCGCCCGCCCCAGCGCCGCGCCGCGGCCGGACCGGGCGCCGGGCGGGATCGCGATCGTCGTCCCCGACGGCAGGCCCGTGCCGCGGCCCGCGCGCACCGCGACCCCGCCCGGGCCCGCCGCCACCACGAGCCGGGGCGTGCGCCCGCGCAGGACCAGCACGTCGTCGCAGTAGCACTCGCCGGTCAGGTCGCGGATCTGAGCGGCGCCCACGAGCACCCCGCCGGTGTCGTCGCGGACCAGCGGCACCGGCGGGGCGACGCCGGTCAGCGCGAGGGCGGCGGCGTCTCGCGGCAGGCCCCAGGCGCGGGCCACGGCGCTCCGGCGCGACGCCGGGACGTAGGCGACCTCGACGTCGAGCCGCTCGGTGCGCAGCAGCCGCAGCACGACCGCGGCGAGGTCGGCGTCGGTGCCGTGGACGACGAGCCGGCCGGGGTGGTGCTCGGCCAGCAGCGGGTCCAGGGCGTCGCGCCCGGGCCGCGCGGGCAGCGCGACGGTGGGCACCTCGCTGAACGCGGGCACGCGACGGCTACCGTGCAGCGGGAGCCGCCGTTCCGGGCCGCAGGTCACCACCAGTGCTGTCGAGTCGATCGTGCCCACGTGATCGGTTACCCTCCCGCCGCCGCTCTGCTCGAGATCGTCGCTCGAAGAACTGGAGTCTCACATGCCCGCGATCGTGCTGATCGGCGCCCAATGGGGCGACGAGGGCAAGGGCAAGGCCACCGACATCCTCGGTGATCAGGTCCAGTGGGTGGTGCGCTACCAGGGCGGCAACAACGCCGGCCACACGGTGGTGCTCCCCGACGGCCAGAACTTCGCGCTGCACCTGATCCCGTCGGGCATCCTGACGCCCGGGTGCAAGAACGTGATCGGCAACGGGGTGGTCGTCGACCCCGGCGTGCTGCTGAAGGAGCTCAAGGGCCTCGAGGACCGCGGCGTCGACACGAGCGGGCTCCTGATCAGTGCCGACGCGCACTTGATCATGCCGTACCACGTGGAGATGGACAAGGTCACCGAGCGGTTCCTGGGCAAGGCCAAGATCGGCACCACCGGCCGCGGCATCGGCCCGGCCTACCAGGACAAGGTCTCCCGCGTCGGCGTCCGCGTGGCGGACGTGCTCGACGAGAAGATCCTGCACCAGAAGGTCGAGGCGGCGCTCCACCTCAAGAACCAGATCCTGGTCAAGGTCTACAACCGGCGTGCGATGGACGTCGACCAGGTCGTCGACTCGGTCCTCGAGCACGGCCGCGCCTTCGCCGACCGCATCGCCGACACCCGCCTGCTGCTCAACCGGGCGCTGGAGGGCGGCGAGACGGTACTGCTGGAGGGCTCGCAGGGCACGCTGCTCGACGTCGACCACGGCACCTACCCCTTCGTCACCAGCTCGAACCCGACCGCGGGCGGCGCGTCCGTCGGCTCCGGCATCGGTCCGACCCGGATCACGCGGGTCATCGGCATCCTCAAGGCGTACACGACGCGCGTCGGCTCGGGCCCGTTCCCGACCGAGCTGCTCGACGCCATGGGCGAACACCTGCGCAAGGCCGGCGGCGAGGTCGGCGTCACGACCGGGCGTCCGCGCCGCTGCGGCTGGTTCGACGCCGTGATCGGCCGCTACGCCGTGCGCGTCAACGGCATCACCGACTTCTTCCTCACCAAGCTCGACGTGCTGTCGGGCCTGGAGACGGTGCCGGTGTGCGTCGGCTACGAGGTCGACGGCCGCCGCGTCGACGACATGCCGATGACGCAGTCCGACGTGCACCACGCCGTGCCCGTCTACGAGGAGCTCCCCGGCTGGTTCGAGGACCTCTCCCCGTACCGCTCGTTCGACGAGCTCCCGGCCAACGCCCGCGCCTACGTGGAGCGCATCGAGGAGCTGACGGGCGCGCCGGTGAGCGCGATCGGCGTCGGCCCCGGCCGCGACCAGACGATCACCCGCGACGTCTAGGTCCTGAGTGCGAACCGTGGCTCCGGCCACGGTTCGCGCTCACGGGTCAGTTCGCGCAGGCCCCGGTGTCGACCTCGTCGCCGAGGCGGGCCTGCGGGTTCACCGACGCCGCGACCTGCTCGTTGGTGAGCACGAACCCGGTCTCGCTGTCGTCGAGCGCCGCGCCGAACACCACGCCGATGACCTGGCCGTCGCGGTCGATCATCGGGCCGCCGGAGTTGCCGGAGCGGACCACCGCGCGGACGGTGTAGACGTTGCGCGAGACCGTGGCGTCGTCGTAGATGTCGGGGCCGTTGAGCGTGATCTCCTGGCGCACCTTCGCCGGTGACGGCGTGAACGGCCCGTCGAGCGGATAGCCGAGGATGATCGCGTCCTCGCCGACCTGCGCGGGCTGCGGCCGGAAGGCCAGCGCCGGAGCGTCGAGCTCGGGGATGCGCAGCACCGCGATGTCGACGGCCGGGTCGTAGAGGACGACCTCGCCGGCCAGCTCGACCGGGTTGCCCCGCCGCCCGATCACCTCGACGCCGACCTCGTCGGTGCCCGCGACGACGTGCGCGTTGGTCATCACGAGGCCGTCGCCGATGACGAAGCCGGTGCCCTCCAGCGCGCGCTGGCACGACGGCGCCCGGCCGCGGACCTTGAGCACGCTGTCGGCCACCTCGGTGACGACCGGGCTGCCGGCCAGCGCCGGGTCGGGCGGGCCGACCTCCTCGATGGGGGTCTGGTCGAACGAGTCGAGGATCCGCGGGAAGCCCGACGTGTCGAGCAGCTGGCGCAGTTCCTCGGGGAGCGCGCGGGCGCCGGCCGGCATCACCGAGTCGACGACGCGCAGCACCTCCGACCCGCGGACGCCGGACGCGAGGCCCGGGAAGCTCGCCGAAGCCAGCGGCAGCGCCACCAGCCAGGCCGCGATCACCACGGTGATGGCCTGCAGGACCGAGCCGAGCGTGGAGTCGACGCGCAGCGTGTTCTCGCCGGTGATGCGGTCTCGGATGCGGCGGCCGAAGAACACCCCGGTGGTCTCGCCGAGCGCCACGAGGAGCACGACGACCACGATGCTGACGATGATCCGGGTGCTCGTGGACTCGATGCCCGAGGCCAGCAGCGGCGCCAGGCGCACGCCGAGGACCGCGCCGCCCAGCACGCCGACGAACGACAGCAGGGCGACGGCCATGCCGTGGCGCCACCCGGACACGCCCGCGACGAGCGCCAGCGCGACCACGATGAGGTCGACCCAACTCACGACGGTCTCCTCATGCTTCGGCGCGGGCCCGCAGCCACGCCTCGTCCAGATCAAGCACCCGGGACGGCTCCCAGGGCCGCGCCCAGCCACCCAGATCCAACAGCGCGGACAATAGGCCCCCGGTGAAGCCCCACACGAGCAGGCCCGCGACCAGGAAGCCGGGGCCCGTGTAGCCGCTCGGATGGCCCACCCGGATCCGGTTGGCGGGGTCGGCGAGGACGGCCAGCGGCACGCGGACGACGGCCGCGGTCTCCCCGGCGTCGACGGCGTGCACGGCGCTGGGCCGCTCCCACTGCGCCAGCACCGGCGTGACGACGAACCCCGACGGCGGGATGTAGAGCTCGGGCAGCAGCGCCAGCGGTGCGACACCCTCCGGGTCGAGGCCCGTCTCCTCCTCGGCCTCGCGCAGCGCCGTGGCCACCGCGTCGGCGTCGCCGGGGTCGGCACCGCCGCCGGGGAAGGCCACCTGGCCCGCGTGGTCGCGCAGCGTGCCCGCGCGCTCGACCAGCAGCACGTCGGGGCCGTGGTGCTCGTCGTCGGCCAGCAGCATGAGCACCGCCGCCCGGCGGCCGCCCTCGGGCGGCGGGATGCGGTGGTGGCTCAGGGTGAAGGCGTCGACGTCGCCGACGGCCTCCAGCAGGGGGCGCAGCGACGGCGCAGCCCGCTCGGGCCGCAGGGCCCCGGTCCCGTCGGCCCTCACGCCAGCTCCCTCACGACCGCATCCGCACGCCGGTTCCCTCACGCCAGGCCCCTCACGACAGCGCCGCCACGGCCGCCGCGACGGCGTCGGCGTCGGCGAACGGCACCGGCGGGTCGACCCGCTCGACCGACCCGTCGGCGCGGGCCAGGAACGAGTAGGGCAGGCCGGGGGGCACGTCCAGCGCCGTGCGCAGCGCGGAGCCGGTGTCGAGCGCGGACGGCAACCCGACGCCGAGGTCGGTGAGCAGGCGCAGGGCGGCGCGCGGGTCGTCGTCGACGTCGACGAGCAGCACCGGCACCGACCCGGGCCGCCCGGCGTACTCGGCGAGCGCCGGCAGCTCCTCGCGGCACGGACCGCACCAGGACGCCCACAGGTTGAGCAGCACGGGGCCGCCCGCGGCGACCGACCCGAGGTCGACCGGGCCCTCGGCACCCAGGCACGCGACGGTGACGCCGGCCAGCGGGCCGCCGTCGGGCGCGGAGGCGGGCACCGGGCAGGGCGGCAGGGCGGCGGCGGCGCGCAGCGGGGCCAGCTCGGCGTCGGGCACGGCGACGGCCTGCGGGGCGACCGGCCCGCCGGCCGCCGTGGGCGCCTCGGGCTCCTCGGCCGAGCGCGGCCACAGCGCGAACACCGCCAGCGCGACGAGCAGCACGACCACCGCGGTGGAGACGACGTCCGCCCGTGCCGGACCGGTGCGCGGACGGGTCACGGCACGTCCTGCTCGATCGCCGACGGCGTGGCCGCGGCGGCGTCGAGGCCCGCGGGGGAGTCGGCCGGTGCGGAGGCGGGCTCGCCGTCGTCGGCCAGGCCGACGCGCGCGAGCAGGAACGGCCGCGACGGGCCCTTGACCAGCTTCGCGGCCTGCACCGGGTCGGTGGGGCCCTCGCCGTAGGCGGGGCAGTCGGCGGCCAGCGAGCAGGCGCCGCAGGCGGGCTTGCGGGCGTGGCAGACGCGGCGGCCGTGGAAGATCACGCGGTGCGAGGTCATCGTCCAGTCGCGCTTCGGGACGAGCGCGCCGACCGCGTGCTCGACCTTCACCGGGTCCTCCAGGTCGGTCCAGCCCCAGCGACGCACCAGGCGCCCGAAGTGCGTGTCGACCGTGATGCCCGGGACGCCGAACGCGTTGCCCAGGATGACGTTGGCCGTCTTGCGGCCGATGCCGGGCAGCGCGACCAGCTCGTCGAGCGTGTTCGGCAGCTCCCCGCCGTGCTTCTCCACGACCGCGGCGCCGAGCCCGATGAGCGAGCCGGCCTTGTTCCGGAAGAAGCCGGTGCTGTGGATCATCTCCTCCAGCTCCGCGCGGTCGGCCTGCGCGTAGGCCAGGGCCGTGGGGTAGCGCGCGAACAGGGCCGGGGTGACGAGGTTGACGCCCTTGTCGGTGCTCTGCGCCGACAGGATCGTGGCGACGGCCAGCTCCAGCGGCGTCCGGAAGTCGAGCTCGCAGTGCGCGTCGACGTGGGTGTCGGTGAGCTCGCGCAGCATCCGGCCGACGCGGCGCGCACGGCCCAGCGGCGGCTCGCCCTCCGCCACGCGCTTCGCGAGCGCGGCCGCCTTGCGGGCCGTGGGGGAGGAAGCGGTCACCCGACGAGCCTACGGCGGGCCCCCGACACCGCGACTCCGGTCACCACGACCGAACACCCGGACACGATCGGGTATCGGATCACGCCACACCGACCCCGGCCCCGTGTAACAACGGGCGGTGCGGGAACATCACTCCTGATATGACTGCCTGGCTCTCCGTCCTCGTTCCGCTGCTCGTGATGTTCTTCGCGCTCGGTATGGAGCGCGTGGAGTCCAAGCTGCGTGAGTCCACCGTGCGTCCGGAAGAGCTCGAGGAACTGCTCGAGCGCCCCCGTCCGGACGAGGTCCGCGCACTGTTCCGGCAGGGCACCGTGCGCGCACTGGAGCTGTTCCGGCTGCGCAACCGCGCCCCTCGCGGCCGCAAGCCGCAGAAGCGCGAGAAGGCCGCCTGACCGTCCCCCGGACACCCCCGGGCGGGCCTCGGGACGGCGTCACGGACCCCAGGTCGCCCGGACGTGCACGGAAAACGACCATCGCGACGTCACACAGGGTGGGCGCACCCCCTAGACTGGCGCGCCGGTGATCCGCCGCGGGGCAGCGGCCGGAACGAGGAGCGGTGAAGTGGACGAGATTCTGATCCGCGCAGGCATCTTCCAGGGGGTCGAGCCGCACGCGGCCGACGCTCTGGCGCAGGCGCTGGAGCCCGCGGAGTTCCCGCGAGGGCACGTGATCTTCGCTGAGGGCGAGCCGGGCGACCGCCTGTACATCGTCGGCAGCGGCAAGGTGAAGATCGGCCGCAAGTCGCCCGACGGCCGGGAGAACCTCCTGATGGTGGCGGGCCCGTCCGACATGTTCGGCGAGCTGTCGATCTTCGACCCGGGGCCGCGCACGTCGTCGGCCACCGCGGTCACCGAGGTACGGACCTACACGATGGACCGCACCGCGCTGCGCGAGTGGATCGGCAAGCGGCCCGAGATCGCCGAGCAGCTGCTCCGCGTGCTCGCGCGCAGGCTGCGCCGCACCAACAACATGCTCGCCGACCTCATCTTCACCGACGTCCCCGGACGCGTGGCGAAGTCGCTGCTGCAGCTGGCCCGCCAGTTCGGGTCGCAGGAGTCGGGCCTGCTCCGCGTCACGCACGACCTGACGCAGGAGGAGATCGCGCAGCTCGTGGGCGCGAGCCGCGAGACCGTGAACAAGGCCCTCGCCGACTTCGCGCACCGTGGCTGGCTGCGCCTGGAGGGCAAGAGCGTGCTCATCCTGGAGCCCGAGCGCCTGGCCCGCCGGGCCCGCTAGACCGCTCCGACCGACGGCACTCCCGGATCCCCGGGGGTGCCGTTCGTCGCGTCCGCAGCACTAAAGTGGTACGGGCGTGCCAGTTCGTGCGATCCTGGTCGGCGTGTCCCCCTCGACCGCCCTCGCCGACTACCGCGCCGCCCTGACCTCCCCCGGCGCCCTCGTCCCCGCGCTGGCCTCCGCGCTGGCGCGGCTGCCGATCGCCATGACCACGCTCGCGGTGCTGCTCTACGTGCAGCGCACGACGGGGTCCTACGCCGTCGCCGCGGTGGTGTCGGCGGGCACGCTGGCCGGGGAGTCGTTGGGCGCGGTTGCGCAGGGCCGGTGGATGGACCGGACAGGGCCGATGCGCCCGCTGCTGCTGACGGCCGGGCTCTACGCCGTCGCCGCGACCGGGCTGATCCTCGCGATCGAGGCCGACGCGGCCGTCCCGCTGCTCGTCGGCGCGGCCGCGCTCTCCGGGCTGGTGCGGCCGGCGATGCCGGGGGCGTCGCGCGCGCTGTGGGCGCGGCTCGTGCCGGCCGGCCCGCGCCGCGACGCGGCTTACAGCTACGAGGCCATCAGCCTCGAGACGTTCTTCATCCTCGGCCCGGCGCTGGCCGCGTTCCTGGTGACGGCACCGTGGCCGGGCACCGCGCTCGTCGTCGCCGTCGCCGGGATGGTCACGGGCACCACGGTCTTCGCGCTCAGCCGCCCGGTGCGCACGCAGGCGGCGTCGGAGGCCGGGCCGTCGATCGGCGTGCTCGGCGCGCTGGCCGGGCGCGGCATGCGGACGGTCGCGCTGGCGTCGCTGGGCTTCGGCCTCGTGATCGGCGCGGTCGAGGTGGGCGTCAACGCGGTGGCCACCGAGCAGGGCTCGCCGACGCTGGGCGGCGTGCTGCTCTCGGCGTGGTCGGTGGCCTCGGTGCTGGCCGGCATCGCGTACTCGCTGCGCCCGTGGCCGCGCCCGCTGCACCTGCGGATGCCGTTCCTGCTGGCCGCCTTCGCCGTCTGCGTGGCGGCGATGGCGCTGGTCGGGCCGCTGGCGTCGCTGCCGGTGCTGGTCGTCGCGATGCTGGCCGCCGGGGCGCTGATCACGCCGCAGGTCACGGCCCACTCGCTCGGCGTCGAGGCGACGGCGTCGGCGGGCACGGCCACGGAGGCCTTCGGTTGGATCGTCACCGCCGCCGTGCTCGGCATCTCCGCGGGCCAGGTTGGCGCCGGGGTGGCGGTCGACGTGGCCGGGGCCGCGAGCTCGTTCCTGGTCGGCGGGGTCGCCGGGGCGGTCGTCGCCGCGGTGCTGTGGGTGCGGCGGGGCACGCTGGCCCCCGCCCCGCAGCTCGTGGAGGCCTGAGCCCTAACCCCGCAGGTAGGCGAGCTGGGCCTCCACCGACCACTCGGCGGCGGGCCACAGCGAGTCGTCGACGTCGGCGTAGACCAGCTCCACCACCTGCCGCGCCGAGGCGCCCGTGCCGAGCCGGCCCAGCGCGCCGCGCACCTGCTCCAGGCGCTGCTCGCGGTGCGCCAGGTAGGCGGCGGCGACGGCGGGCGCGTCGGGCAGCTCCGGGCCGTGCCCGGGCAGCACGGCGGTGCCGGGGGCGAGGTCGGCGATCCGGCGCAGCGAGTCGAGGTACGGGCCGAGCTTCCCGTCTGGGTGGTCGATGACGGCGGTGCCGCGACCCAGGATGGTGTCACCGGTGAGCACGGCCTGCGCCGCGCCCGGGCCGTCGAGCAGGAACGACACCGAGTCCGACGTGTGCCCCGGCGTCCGGGCGACCCGCAGCTCGACCCCCGCCGCGGCCACCACGTCGCCCTCGCCCAGCGCCTCGGCTCCCAGCACGAGCGACGCGTCGAGCGCCCGCACCGGCGCGCCCGTCATCTCCGCGAGGCGGGCGGCGCCGCCGGCGTGGTCGTGGTGGCGGTGGGTGATGAGCACCAGGGCCACGGGACCGTGCGCGGCCACGCGCTGCAGGTGCGCGCTGTCGTCCTCGCCCGGGTCGACGACCACGCACTCCTCGGCTCCCGGGGCGCGCAGCACCCACGTGTTGGTGCCCTCCAGCGTCATCGGCGACGGGTTGTCCTCGAGGAGCACGGACGCGAGCGGCGTGACGGTGCGCAACTGTGCGTAGGCGGGGTGGGCGAGCGACCCCGTCATCGGAGGTCCCCCGGACGCAGGTGCCCGGCCGCGACCTCGAAGCCCTCGTCGCCGGGCAGCACGACGACGACCTCGTCGCCCTCGCGCTTCACCCGCGGGATCACCGGCTGCACCGTGCGCGCCGCGGCCGCCGCCATCACCGACCCGGTGTCGGGGAACTCGGCGATCTCCTGAAGCGTGCGGAACGTCGGCGCCATCAGCTCCATCTCGCCCGCGCGCCAGCGGTCGAGCGCCTCGGCGGGGTACCACCAGGCCGCCTCGACGGCCTCGGTCGTGTGCGCGTCGGCCTCCTGCCCGTGCGGCACGGCGGCGACGAAGAACGCGGTGTCGTAGCGCCGCGGCGACTCCTCCGGGGTGATCCAGCGCGACCACGCGTCGAGCAGGTCGGCGCGCAGCACCAGCCCGCTCTCGACGAGGACCTGCGGCAGCGTCCGGCGCCGCGCGACGAGGTCGGCGCGGGCCTCCGCGAGCACCATCGGGTCGGGCGTGGTGCCGTCTGCGCGGGCCGCCAGCAGCACGCCGCACTCCTCGAACGTCTCCCGCACCGCGGCGTGCACGAGCCGCCCGGCGGCCACCGGGTCGGCGGAGAACCGCTCGCCCCACCACTCCGGCAGCGGCCCGTCCCACAGCTCGGGATCGGGCACGTCGGACTTGTCGACGCCCCCACCCGGGAACACGGTCATGCCACCGGCGAAGGCCATCCCGGCCACCCGCCGCTGCAGGAACACCTGCAACGGCCGCTCGCCGGGGGAGTCGCGCAGGAGCAGCACGGTGGCGGCGGGGCGGGGCACGACGGGTTCGGGGGTCACGACTGCACCCTAGAACGCGGGCGCGGGCATGATGTCGTCCCGTGCGGACTCTTCGGGTGGGGCTGGTCGGTGGCGGGCCGTGGGCGAGGCGGGTGCACGGGCCCGCGCTCGTCGCGCACGCCGGCACGGAGCTGACGGCGCTGTGGACGCGGCGCCCCGAGGTCGCGACGGAGCTGGCCGGGGAGCTGGGCGGGCGGGCCGTCGGGGCGTTCGACGAGCTCCTCGGCGCCGTCGACGCCGTCGCGTTCGCGGTGCCGCCGCAGGTGCAGGGCGAGCTGGCCGTCCGGGCCGCTTCGGCCGGGAAGCACATCATCTGCGAGAAGCCGCTCGCCGCCGACCTCGACGCGGCCCGTGCAGTGGCCGCAGCCGCGTCCGGCGTCACGTCGGCGCTGGTCCTGACCCTGCGCTACGACCCCGGCATCGCCGACTGGCTGGCGGGCGTCCCGAGCGGGGCCGGGACCGACACCGTCGGCTCGGTGCGCTGGCTGTCCGGGTCGCTGCTCGGCGGGCCGTACGCGGCGTCGGGGTGGCGGGCCGACCACGGCGCGCTGCTCGACCTCGGCCCGCACGTCGTCGACCTCCTCGACGCCGCGCTCGGGCCCGTCGAGGGCGTCGACTGGGCCCACCACGACGAGCCCGACCTCTGGCGCTTCTCCCTGCGCCACGACGGCGGGCCGCACAGCACGGTGACGATCTCGCTGCGGCTGCCCGTCGACCCGTCGGAGATCGAGCTCGCGGTGTTCGGCGGCGTCGGGCGCCACCGCTTCTCCGGGGGCGCCTCCGACGCCCCCACCTGCTACGCGCGGCTGCTCGACGGGTTCGTCGACGCCGTGCACGGCGGGCCGCCGGTCACCCTCGACGCCGCCCGCGGGCTGCGCCTGCAGGAGGTCGTCGACGAGGTGCAGCGGGCCGCCGGAGCGGCTCGGCCCGCCTGACCCCGCCCGCCGTCAGCTCGCCCGGTCGGGCGGCGGCGGGTGCGGGCCGCGGCCGTGGGGCGCCGGGTGCGCGGGCCCGCCGGCCTCGCCGCCGATGCCCGCCCGCCGCGAGACGCGCGGGCGCGGGGACTCCGGGACACCGAGCTCGGCCTGCAGCCGCGCGAGCAGCTCGCGGTCGGCCTCGGACAGGCGCTCCACGGCGTCGTCCCCGGACTCCGGGGACGGGGTGGCCGCGCGCGAGGGCAGGGGCGCGGGCCGGGGCGCGGGCTGCGGCCGGGGCGACGCCGGCGGGACCGGTCCGGACGGCTCCGCCCGGGGGAACGCCGGGGGCGCGGACCGCGGGGCGAACCCGCCCGCGGGCTCCGCGCCGCGGGACTCCTCGGGGCCCGACCCGTTGCGCCGGGCCCCGTCCTCGACGGGGACGGGCTGGTCGGGCACGGACTGGTCGGGCACGGACTGGTCGGGCACGGACTGGTCGGGGTCGAGCGGGTCGGTGGCCGAGCGCGACATCGCCCAGTCGCCGGAGATCCAGTCGGCGAGCCAGTCGTCGGAGACGGCGGCCTGCTCCTCCCCACTGCTGCGCTCTCCGACGTCGGGCTCTCCGACGTCGGGCTCTCCGACGTCGGGCTGCCCGACGTCGGGCTCCCCGGCGTGGTCGCCCGTGGTGCGCAGCGGCAGGGTGCCCAGGCCGAGCGGGTCGGCGGCGTCGATGCGCGCCTCGAACGACGACGCGTGGTCGTCCGCGCCGAACGGGTCGTCGGCCGGGGCCGGGGCGTCGGGCGCGGCGGACGACGGGTCGCGCGGGAAGTCGGCGACCGGCGCGAGCGGGCGGTGCCGCGTGAGCGGCGCCGGGTGCGTGGTCGGGCGGGGCAGCGGGGTCACGGCGGAGGGCCGCGGGCGGGGCCCGTCGGTCCGCGAGCGCAGCGGCGTGACCGCGGCCGGGCGCACGCCCACCCGGCGCGGGCCGGGGTCGGTGCGCTGGTCGGCGGGCGAGCCGAAGTCCCAGGAGGGCTCCTCGCCGCGGGCGGGGGCGTCCCGGCCGTCGTCGGGGTCCTCGGGGCGGAGGTCGTCGCCGGGGGCGAGGTCGTCGCCGTGGTCGGCCCGGTCGGCGTCGTCGGCCCGGTCGCCGTGGTCGGAGCGGTCGCCGTCGTCGGTCCCGTCGCCGCCATCGGTCCGGTCGTCGTCGGCAGGCTCGCCGTCCTCGGCGCGGGCGCCGGAGCCGGCGGGGTCCGCGGAACCGGCGGGCTCGGTCACCTCGTCCGCTGCGGGGCGCTCGGCGACGGGCGCCGCGTGCGCGGGCTCGTCACGGGGCTCCGCGGGGGCCTCGGGCGCCTGCTCCTCGTAGCCCTGCGCGGGCTCGGCGTGGGCCGGGAGGTCGCGGTCCGGGACGTCACGGTCCGCGGAGGCGGCCGGGGCCTCGTACGCCGACGGGTCGTACTGCGGGATCTCGTAGGCCGGGATCTCGTACGCGGGGATCTCGTACGCGGGGATCTCGTAGGCCGGGATCGCGTAGGTCGGGCTGTGGGCATCGGAACCGTGGACATCCGAGCCGTACAGATCCGAGCCGTGCAGATCCGAGCCGTGCAGATCCGAGCCGTGCAGATCGGAGCGGTCGTGCCCCGTCTCGTCAGCGCTCGGGGCCTGCGGCTCCAGGTCGTCCTCGGACGTTCTGCCCGCCGGCGCCTCGGGTGGCATCACCAGGCTGCCGAGCGACGGCCAGGCCGAGCCCGGACCCACCTCGGGCGTGCCGGTGGCGGGCGTGACCGGCTCGGGGTCCTCGACGACCGCGTCGGGAGCGCCGTGCACCGGCAGCGCCGAGCGCAGCGCCGCCTGCTGGTACTCCGGGCGCGGAGCCCCGGCCACGACGACCTCCACGGCCGCCGGCGCGCCGACCCGCGCGCACGCGATGGCGAGCTGGTAGCCGAGCACGTCGACCGGGCGCTGGTCGTCGGCGGCCACCTCGACGAGGACGACGGGCTGGGGCAGCGGGCCGGGGGCGGAGCCGGCGGGCGTCGAGCGGAAGGTCACCCAGGTCCGGCAGCCCGCGACGAGCCGCTCGGGCAGCGCGCCCACGGCGGCGGCGAGATGCTCGACCCCGCGGCCGGCGTCGAAGCGGTGGGGGGCGCCGGCCGCGGTGGCCGCGGGCGGCAGGACCGCGTCGGCGTCGAGGTCGGTGCGGGCCGAACGGGCGGCGGCGGCGACGGCGGCGCGCTCGCGCGGCGGCAGCGCCGTGCCGTCGGCCACGAGCGTGCCCGTGATCAGCTCCAGCGCGCGGCCGTCCTCGCCGACGGCGACCAGCTCGCGGCACCAGGCCAGCAGGTCGTCGTCGATGCGGCCGGCGAGCGCCAGCAGGATCCCGTGGGGCGAGTCGCCCGTCGTCCGGTCGTCCATCCGGACCTCCCGTTCCATGCGTTGCGTGTCAGCGACCCGCTGCGACGGCCTCCACCGGGGAGCGCACGGCGGTCCACAGCGGTGCCGATCCGATGATGGCCGCCTGGTGGTAGGCCGGGGGCTCCCCGTGCGCCGGGAGCACCTCGACGCACGGTGTGCGGTCGCCGTGGGCGCGCAGGACACGCTGCAGCGTGCCGGTCAGGGCCCACGGCCGTTCACCGCCGTGGACGACGACCACGCGCTGCTCCGCGGGCCCGGAGCGCCACGCCTGGCGCAGCTCCACGCAGCCCGGGTGACCGCGGACGACGCCGAGCACGCTCAGCGCGGCGGCGTCGAGCGCACCCGGGCCGTCGTCGCCGGGGCCCGGGCGGAACACGGCCGCGGAGTGCACGGGGCCGTCGAGCGGCAGGACCGCCTCCAGCAGCCGCCGTGACGCCCCCCACGCGCCGGCGCTCGCGACGAGCAGCGCGCGCTCGGCGTCGGTGAGGCCCAGGCGGTGGCGCAGCAGCTCGCGGGTGAGCATCGCCGCCAGCGGCTCGTGCGCGCCCGCGGCGAGCCAGTCGCGCAGGCGCCACAGCACCTCGTCGGGCAGCCGCCCGGCCAGCGCGACCAGCAGCTCGTGGCCCGACTCCTCGGGCGAGGTCACGGCCGGACCTCGACGACGAGCTCCACCTCGACCGGCGCGTCCAGGGGCAGCACCGCCACCCCGACGGCCGACCGCGCGTGCGCCCCGGCCTCGCCGAAGACCTCGCCGAGCAGCTCGGACGCCCCGTTGATCACCGACGGCTGGCCGGTGAAGTCGGGCGCGGAGGCGACGAACCCGACCACCTTCACCACGCCGACGACCGCGTCCAGACCGACCAGCGCGTCGACGGCGGCCAGCGCGTTGAGCGCGCAGGTGCGGGCCAGGTCGCGGGCGGTGTCGACGTCGACCTCGGCGCCGACCTTGCCGGTGGCGGGCAGCTTCCCGTCGACGAACGGGACCTGGCCCGCGGTGAAGACGAGGTCGCCGGTGCGCCGGGCCGGGATGTAGGCCCCGGCGGGGGCGGCGACGGTCGGCAGCGCGATGCCGAGCTCGCGCAGCTTCTCCGTCGGCGTCACGGCTGGACCGGGCGCTTGAACCAGGCCACCAGCTGCTCGCCGCTGGCACCGGCGGTGACCGTCACCAGCTCCCAGCCGTCGCGGCCGAAGTTGTTGAGGATCGCCTGCGTGCTGTGGATCAGGACGGGCGCGGTGAGGTATTCCCACCTGGTGTTCGCGGGGGCGCTCATGGCCAGGACTGTAGCCAGCGCCTCACCCCGATCGGGCGGCCGGGCGGCGCGCCGGCTCGTAACCTGGCGGACATGACGACACCGGGGTGGCCAGAGGAGCTCGCGCAGGCGCGGCTGCACGTGGTCACCGGCAAGGGCGGCACCGGCAAGACGACGGTGGCCGCCGCGCTCGCACTCGCGCTTGCCGCGGGCGGGAAGCGGACGCTGCTGGTCGAGGTCGAGGGCCGCCAGGGCATCGCGCAGCTCTTCGACACCGCGCCGCTGCCCTACGAGGAGCGCCGCATCGCGGTGGCGCCCGGCGGCGGCGAGGTCCGCGCGCTGGCGATCGACCCCGAGGCCGCGCTGCTGGAGTACTTCGAGCTGTTCTACCGGCTCGGGATGGCCGGGCGGACGCTGCGCAGGATGGGCGCGATCGAGTTCGCCACCACCCTGGCGCCCGGCCTGCGCGACGTGCTGCTCACCGGCAAGGTCAAGGAGTGCGTCACGCGCACGAACAAGGACGGCACCCCGGTCTACGACGCCGTCGTGCTCGACGCCCCGCCCACCGGCCGCGTCGTCAGCTTCCTCGACGTCACGAAGGCGATGGCCGACCTCGCGAAGGTCGGGCCGATCCACTCCCAGGCCGCGGGCGTCGTGCGGCTGCTGCACTCCCCGCTCACCGCCGTGCACCTGGTGACGCTGCTGGAGGACCTGCCCGTCACCGAGACGCTCGAGGCCGTCGACCAGCTCTACGAGGCCGACCTGCGCCCGGGCGCGGTGATCGTCAACCAGGTCCGCCCGCAGTGGCTGCCCGACCGCTCGGTCACCGCCGCCGCCAACGGCCGCGTCGACGCCGAGCGCATCCGCGCCGGGCTGGCCTCGGCCGGGCTCGACCTGCCGCCGGACGTCATCGACGGGCTGGTGGCCGAGACCGTCGACCACGCCGTGCGCATCCACGCCGAGTCGCTCGCCCTCGCCCGCCTGGACGAGGGCAGCGGGCAGCCGCGGCTGGAGCTGCCCACGCTCGTCGACGGCGTCGACCTCGGCTCGCTGTACGAACTCACGGAGGAACTCGTGGCGCAGGGCGTCGGAGCGGGGGTGTCGGTGTGAGGACCGCACCCGACCTGGACGTCGACGCGCTGATCGACGACCCGGGCACCCGCGTGATCGTGTGTTGCGGCTCAGGCGGGGTCGGCAAGACGACGACCTCGGCCGCGCTGGCGATCCGCGCCGCCGAGCGCGGCCGGCGCACGGTCGTGCTGACGATCGACCCGGCGAAGCGGCTCGCGCAGGCCCTGGGCCTGCAGGCACTGACCAACGAGCCCGGATCGGTCGCGGATGCCGAGGGCGACCTGCACGCGATGATGCTCGACATGCGCCGCACCTTCGACGAGATGGTGGAGACGCACGCCGACCCCGAGCGGGCGCAGACGATCATCGCCAACCCCTTCTACCAGACCATCTCCTCGTCGTTCTCCGGCACGCAGGAGTACATGGCGATGGAGAAGCTGGGGCAACTGGCGGCCACCGGCGAGTGGGACCTGATCGTCGTCGACACCCCGCCGTCGCGCTCGGCCCTGGACTTCCTCGACGCCCCGCAGCGCATGTCCACCTTCCTCGACGGCCGCATGATCCGGCTGCTCTCGGCCCCCGCACGCGCCGGCGGCCGGGGACTGATGAAGATCGTCGGGGCCGGGTTCTCGCTGTTCGCCAAGGCCGTCTCGACGATCCTGGGCGGGCAGCTCCTGGCCGACGCCTCGGCGTTCGTGCAGGCCTTCGACACGATGTTCGGCGGGTTCCGCGAGCGCGCCGAGGCCACCTACGCGCTGCTGCGCGCACCCGGCACGGCGTTCGTCGTGGTGGCGGCGCCCGAGCCCGACGCGCTGCGCGAGGCCGCGTACTTCGTCGAGCGCCTCACCGCCGAGGGCATGCCGCTGGCGGGGCTCGTGCTCAACCGCACCCACCCCGTACGCGCCGAGCTGCCGGCCTCGCGGGCCCGGGACGCGGCCGACCAGCTCCGCGGCGCCCCCCTGGCCACCGCGGTGCTGCGGCTGCACGCCGACCGCGTCGACCTGGCCGAGCGCGAGGAGCGGCTGCTGGCGCGGTTCGCCAACGCGCACCCGGCCGTGGCGGTGGCGCGCGTGCCGGTGGTGGCCTCGGAGATCTCCGACCTCGACGGCCTGCGCGAGGTGGGCACCCGCCTCGCCGCCGCGGCCACGCCCCCACCCGCCCCCACCCCCCTGCGCACGGCGCAGTAGGGCGTCCGTCAGGCGGCGTCGATCGTCAGCACACCGACGGTGGAGGGTTCGGGGACCGGGTCGCCGTGGCGCCGGAGGCTCTCCAGGTGCAGCGGGATCGCCTCGCGCATCAGCGCGACGCACTCGTCGTAGGAGTCGGCGGCGGCCACGCAGCCCGGCAGGTCGGGGCTCCACGCCCCGTACCCGCCGTCGGAGCCGCGCTCCACGATCACCGCGAAACCCGTCACGACCGCCTCCGCTCGATGCCCGCCTGCCTCAGGATGCTCTTCTCGGTACCCGGCGGCAACGTCGCGCTCAGCTTCCCCGCGACCGTGGTCGTGCCGGGTTTCCGCGGATGCCGGAACTGCCGGTGGCTCCCACTGACCCGGTCGAGGTACCAGCCGTCGGCCAGCAGGATCGCGATGACCTCGCCGACCTTCCGCGGCACCCGACGTCCTCACGCCGACTCGTGCAGCCGCTGCGCCGTGCGCTCGGCGACCGCGAGCTCGGCGGCGCGGGCGAGGCCGGTCGCGCTGTGCTCGTGCTCGTCGCCCGCGTAGTAGGCCGTGCGGGCGCCCGTCAGCAGGTCGTGCCAGGACGTGACGTCGGGCCGGCTGCGCAGCAGGGCGCGCCGCTCGCGCTCGGTCATGCCGCCCCAGACGCCGAACTCGACGCCCTCGTCGAGCGCGTGCGCCAGGCACTCCGTGCGCACGGGGCAGGCGCGGCAGAACTCCCGCGCCTCCCGCTGCTGCGCGCCGGTGACGAACAGCTCGTCGGCGTCGTCCGTGCGGCACCGCGCCGCGTTCCGCCAGTTCCACCGCTCCGCCATGGCCCCTCCCGAGGTCCCACGAGGTCGACTCGACCCGCTCTAGACGGATCCTGCGGCGTCGCGGTTCCGTCGAACACCGAGCAGAACTACTCAGGCGGCACCTGACCGGGTCCCGACACGGCGACGCGTAGGCTCGCCCTCTGTGAGCTTCCCGCGCCATCTCCTCCGGCCGGTCGGCCTCCTGCTGGGCCTCTGCGTCCTGGCGGGGGTCGTCACCGCCGGCATCGCGTTCCCCGCCGCGATCGGGCTCGGGCTGGTGTCCAACGACGCGAGCGACAGCGTCGGCAGCGTGTCCACCGACGTCCTCGACCAGCCGCTGCCGCAGACCACCATCGTCACCGACAGCGCCGGCACCACGATCGCGCAGCTGTTCGTGCCCGACCAGAACCGGCGCTCGGTCACCTCCGACGAGATCAGCCCGGCCATGAAGGCCGCGATCGTCGCCGTCGAGGACCGCCGCTTCTACCAGCACCAGGGCGTCGACTGGCAGGGCACCGTGCGCGCCGTCGTCACCAACTCGGTGTCGGGCAGCATCGAGCAGGGCGCCTCCACGCTCACGCAGCAGTACGTCAAGAACTACCTGCTCTACGTCGACGCGCAGACCGAGACCGAGCGCCTCAAGGCCACCGAGCAGACGCCCGCGCGCAAGCTCAAGGAAGCCCAGATCGCCCTGCAGCTCGAGCAGTCGCTGAGCAAGGACGAGATCCTCACCCGCTACCTCAACATCGTCCCGTTCGGCAACGGCGCCGCCGGCATCGCCTCCGCCGCACGCACCTACTTCGGGGTCACCCCGGCCGACCTGACGGTGCCGCAGGCCGCGCTGCTCGCCGGCATGGTGCGCAGCACCACGGCCACCGACCCGGTGACGAACCCGCAGGCCGCGCAGGACCGGCGCAACCTGGTGATCCAGCAGATGCTGGAGCAGCAGATGATCGACCAGCCCCAGGCCGACGCGGCGCTGGCCGAGCCGCTGGGCATCGCGTCGCCGCTGAACACGCAGGCCAACGGCTGCATCGGCGCGGGCTCGGCCGGCTTCTTCTGCCAGTACGTGCAGGAGTACCTCACCGAGGCCGGGTTCTCCACCGAGCAGCTCCGCCGCGGCGGCTACACGATCCGCACCACCCTCGACCCCACCGTCCTCGACCGCATGCAGGCCTCCCTCACCGCGGAGGTGCCGCCGGACCAGCCGAACGTCGCCAACGTCATGGCCACGGTGAAGCCCGGCACCGACCGCCACGAGGTGCTCGCGATGGGGTCGAGCCGCGTCTACGGCCTCGACGGCGAGGCGCTGGAGACCAGCTACGGCCTGCCCTACATCCCGGTGCCGCTCGGCGCGGGCTCGGTCTACAAGACCTTCACCGCGGCCACGGCCCTGGAGAAGGGTCTGGGCATCAACTACCAGCTGTCGGTGCCGCCCAGCGGGTACGCGTCCCCGATCTACGTCGACGGCGGTGGCCGCCCGCTGCCCGTGCAGAACTCCGGCAACTACGCCGAGCGCATGTCGCTGTCCGATGCGCTGGCGCAGTCGCCCAACACCGCGTTCGTGAAGTTGATGGAGTTCACCGGCGTGCCCGACGTCGTCGACATGGCGGTGCGGCTGGGCATGCGGTCACTCGCCACGGAGCGCTTCGTCGACCCGAACACCGGCCAGCCCACCGACCGGTCGATCGCCGAGGTCACCAAGGCGCAGCGGCAGGCGTCGTTCACCCTCGGGGTGAGCCCGACGAGCGTGCTGGAGCTGTCGAACGTCGGCGCCACGCTGGCCAGCAGCGGGATGTGGTGCCCGCCCACGCCGATCGCGTCGATCACCGACTCCGTGGGCAACCCCGTGCCGGTCACCGAGGCGCCGTGCGAGCAGGTCGTCGACCCGGGCCTGGCCGACGCGATGATGACCGCGATGAGCCGTGACGACCTCGCGGGCGGCACCGCCGCGGGCGCGGCGCGCCAGGTCGGCTGGGACCGCCCGATGGGCGGCAAGACCGGTACGACCCAGGACCACAAGTCGGCGGCGTTCCTCGGCTACCTGCCGACCATCTCCGGCGCGGTCATCACCTACGACAACGACAACCGCCCCGACCAGCTCTGCGACGGCGCGGGCGCCCCGTTCGCCTGCCGCAGCGGCAACATCTTCGGCGGCAAGACCCCGGCCGAGACCTGGTTCGGCACGATGGCGCCGCTTCTGGAGGGACAGCCGGTCACGCCGCTGCCGGCCGTGCAGGACCGCTACCTCGAGGGCGGCGCGGAGTCGCGCGTGCCCGACGTCGTCGGCCGCGGCCAGAACGACGCGCGCGCCACGCTGGAGTCGGCGGGCTGGGCGGTCAGCACCCGCGAGCAGGACAACGCGGCCTCGCGCGGGACCGTGATCGGCCAGAGCCCGCGCGGCACGGCGCTACCCGGAGAGACGATCGTGCTGACGGTCAGCAGCGGCGAGGTGCCGCCGCCGCCCGCGGCGCCCAGCGAGGCCCCGGCCGAGGGCGAGCAGCCGCCTCCCGCAGAAGGTGGCGACGGCGGTGGCGACGACGGCGACGGCGACGGCGACCCGCCCCCCGCCGACGGGGGATGACCTTCGCCCGAGAGGGTGGTCGGGCGCGGCACGTCCGGTGAGCCGCCCGGCCGCGGCCTAGCATCCCCGTCCATGACGCACGGTGACGCGGACGACGCCGCACGGGTACCGCGACCGCGCACCTCGGGGATCGCCGACGCGGTGCCGATCACCTCGCGCTCGATCTCGCGTCCCGGGTCGGGGGGCACCGCGGTGCTCGACGGCCTCGCACCGCCGTGGCTGCGCATGCCCGACGCCGGGCCGGAGCGCCGGGCCGCGCGGACGCCCGCCCCGCGCCCCTCCGGCACGGCACCCGTCCCCGCCACGTCGCACCCGCAGGTCCGGCCGGTCACGCTGCTCGCGAGCAGGCGGGCGGCGGCCACGGTGACGGGTCCGGTCCCGGTCACGGCGCCGGTCACGGCCCCGGCGTCCCCGCCCGCCCCGCTCGGCGCCCGCCCGCGGATCGTCGAGGAGCCGAGCATCCTCGGGCTGTCGCGGCGCACCCGCAGCCGCATCGGGTCGCGGTTGTTCACCCTGTTCTTCGTCGCCGTGTTCTCGCTGATCGCGGTGCAGATGGTGGTCGAGATCCTGTCCGGTTGACCGTCGGCGTCCCCGGTTACCCTGGCGTCGAGCCCGAGCGCCGAGGAGGTGAGCCGCCGTCGTCACGCCGTCCGTGCCCGCCGCGCCCACCTCCCACCGGGTGCGCAGCGTCCTGGCCATCCCCGCGTTCCGCCGGCTGTGGCTCGTCACGGCCGGGTCGGCCACGGGTGAGTGGCTGAGCCTGCTCGCGCTGTCGGCGCTGGCCACCCAGCTCGCGTCGGGCTACCAGGCGCAGAGCTTCGCGCTCGGCGGGGTCGTCGCCACGAAGCTGCTGCCCGCGCTGCTGCTCGGGCCCGTCGCCGGGGCGCTGGCCGACAAGTTCGACCGCCGCCGCGTCATGGTCGTCTGCGACGTCCTGCGGTTCGTCCTGTTCGTCTCCATCCCGCTCG
Organism: Pseudonocardia oceani; assembly: GCF_019263585.2. Taxonomy (GTDB): domain Bacteria; phylum Actinomycetota; class Actinomycetes; order Mycobacteriales; family Pseudonocardiaceae; genus Pseudonocardia; species Pseudonocardia oceani. The sequence goes on along the minus strand of NZ_JADQDF010000001.1, from coordinate 3,124,803 downwards.
TCGGGTCGCTGGTGTGGCTGTTCGTCGCGGTGTTCCTGATCGAGCTGTGCGCGATGTTCTGGATCCCGGCCAAGGACGCCGCGGTGCCCAACCTGCTGCGCCGCCCCGAGCAGGTGGAGACGGCCAACCAGCTCGCGCTCGTCGTCACCTACGGGGTGGCGGTGCTGGCCGCGGCGGGGCTGTTCACCGCGCTGTCCAGCGCCGGGGCCACGTTCGGCGGCGAGGCGGGCGAGACGGCCACGCTGTACGTCGCGCTGGCCGTCACCGGGGTGGCCTACCTCGTCATGGCGATCACGGTCGGGTTCTTCATCCCGGAGATCTCCGGGCGGGCCACCGAGCGCCGCGACCAGGCGCCGGGGGTGCTCGCGCTGCTGCGCGACGGCTTCCGGTTCGTGGCCGGGACGCCGCTCATCCGCGGGCTGGTGGCCGGCATCGTCGGGGCCTTCGCCGCGGGCGGCACCGTCGTCGGCTCGGCCACGCTCTACGCCTCGAGCCTGGGCGGCGGCAACGCGGCGTACGGGATCCTGTTCGCCGCGGTGTTCGTCGGGCTCGCGCTGGGGATGGCCGTGGCGCCGGGGATGGCGCGGCGGATCCCGCACAACCGCCTGTTCGGCGCGGCGATCGTCGCGGCCGGGGCGGCGCTGGTGCTGGTGGCGCTGGCCCCGCACCTGTTCGTCGCGATCACGGCGGTGGCGCTGGTCGGCGGGTTCGCCGGCATCGCGTTCCTCACCGGGCTGACGATCATCGGCACGGAGGTCGCCGACGACGTCCGCGGCCGCATCGTCGCGTTCGTGCAGTCGATCGTGCGGCTCACGCTGCTGGGGTCGATGGCGCTCGTGCCGCTCGTCGTGGGGCTGGTCAGCGCGCAGCGGGTCGAGTTGCTCGGTCGGGTCTTCGTCGTCGACGGCACCCGGATCGTGATGCTCGCGGGTGGGCTCGTGGCCGCGGTCGTCGGCACGATCGCCTACCGGCAGATGCACGACCGGCGCACCGAGCCGATGCTCCCCGACCTGCTGGCCGCTCTGCGCCGCGGCGTGCCGCGCACCGGGTCGGGCGTCCTCGTCGCGGTCGAGGGCGGGCCCGCCGAGGAGACGGCCGAGCAGGCGGCGCTGCTGGCCGCGCGGCTGCGGTCGGCCGGGCACGCGGTCGTGGAGCTCGACGAGTCGGGGCGCGACCGCGAGCGCTGGGAGGCCGCCGTCCGCGAGGCCGCCCTCGGCGGGGCGCGGGCGCAGGTGCTGGCCGCCGCCGCGGTGCGGGCCGACCTGGTCGAGCGCGTCATCCGGCCGGCGCTGGCGCAGGGCGCGGTCGTCGTCGTCGACCGGTTCCTGGCCGGGCTGGTGCAGTACGGCGTGGCCGCGGCCGAGGTGGAGCCGCGCGAGCTCGACAGCCTCGTCCTGTGGGCCACCGGGCGCCTGCGGCCCGACGTGTCGGTGCTGCTCGACCGCGACGGCGCCGAGACCACCGCCCCGAGCCTGCCCGGCGAGGAGCACATGCGGGTCCAGCGGTTGCTCACGCGGATGGCGGCGGCCGAACCGCACCACTACGTCGTGGTCGACGCCGCGGGGCCGGTGGCGGAGGTCGCCGAGCGCGTCTGGGCCGGGCTCGCGCCGATGCTGCCCGCGCCGGGCGCCGCGGCCGCCCCGGTGGTGGCGCCGTGACGGTGTGGGACGAGGTGGTCGGCCAGCCGGCAGCCGTCGAGGAGCTGGGGAAGGCGGCGCGCGAGCCGTCGGCGATGACGCACGCGTGGCTGTTCACCGGGCCGCCCGGATCGGGCCGCTCGGTGGCCGCGCGGGCGTTCGCGGCGGCGCTGCAGTGCCCCGACCACGGCTGCGGGCACTGCGCGGTGTGCCACACGGTGCTCAGCGGGACGCACGCCGACGTGCGGGAGGTCGTGCCGGAGGGGCTGAGCATCGGGGTCAAGCAAACGCGAGAAACGATTGCGAACTCTGCTCGCCGCCCCACAACCGGGCGCTACCAGATCCTCCTGATCCAGGACGCTGACCGGCTGACGGAGCAGTCGTCCAACGCCCTACTCCGATTCATCGAGGAGCCGCCTGAGCACACGATCTTCCTCATGTGCTCACCCTCCGATCATCCTGACGATGTATCCACCACCGTGCGATCGCGGTGTCGCCACATCAAACTCAGAGTCCCAGAACCATCAGCAATCGCCGCGGTGCTGGTTGAGCGCGATGGCGTCGATCCCGAGAAGGCTCAGTGGGCAGCCTCGGTGTCGTCCGGCCACATCGGCCGGGCCCGGCACCTCGCCCGCGACGCCGACTCCCGCGCCCAGCGCGAGGCCGTCCTCGCCATCCCGCTGCGCACCCGCTCCCTCGGCGACGCGTTCGCCTTCGCCGCCGACCTCGTCCGCGGCGCCAAGGCCGAGGCCGGCGCCCTGAGCGAGGCCCGCGACGGCGCCGAGCGCGAGGAGATGAACATCGCGATGGGCGGTGGCGGCGTGGGCAAGGGCGTCGCCGGGGCCGCCCGCTCGGCGAAGGCCGCGGAGCGCGACCTGGAGCGCCGCCAGAAGCTGCGCAACACCCGCAACCAGCGCGACGCCATCGACCGCGCGCTCGTCGACCTCACCTCGTTCTTCCGTGACGTCCTCGTCGCCTCCAGCGGCGCCGACGTCGCCCTGGCCAACCCCGACCGCGCCGCCGACGTCCGCCGCGCCGCCTCCGAGTGGACGCCCGAGTCCACCCTGCGCCGACTGGAGGCCGTGCTCGCCTGCCGTGAGGCGCTCGATCTGAACGTCAAGCCCGAGATCGCCGCCGAGGCGATGATGACCGCGATCCACACGGGTTGATCTCCAACCGGCGGGGGTAGCCCCGGGGACATGGAGGACAACCACATCACCGATGACCGCGCGCGCCGCTTCGCCGCCGGACTGCGCAAGTTCGAGCAGGACTCCGACGTCGCCCCGTTCGCCGCGCTCTTCGCCGACGACGCCGTGGTCGAGCGGCTCGACGCCCGCGGGGAGCGCCAGGGCGAGGTGGAGCGGTTCTGGACCGAGTACCGCGAGCAGTTCGGTGAGATCCGCACGACGTTCTTCAACGTCGTCGAGGGGCAGGACCAGTTCGCCCTGGAGTGGACGAGCAAGGGCACCTTGCGCGACGACCGCGCCATCGACTACCGCGGCGTCACCGTCATCGACCTCGACGGCGACACGATCACCCGCCTCCGCACCTACTACGACTCCGCCGCGTTCGTGCTGGTCCCGGCCGAGACGACCTGACTCCCGGGGTGCCGGAGCCCGTCGCTACACTGGCCCCTGCACATCGCCGCCTTAGCTCAGTCGGTTAGAGCGACGCACTCGTAATGCGTAGGTCTGGGGTTCGACTCCCCAAGGCGGCTCCACCCCCCACCAGGGATCTTCCCCACCACCACGATCGTTCTCGGTCGAGCTGGTTGCAGTTGTGGTTGCAGTTCCTACGCAGGCGGTGCCTGCCGGGCCCGTCGCAGCAGCGCTGCGAAGACCGCGATCGTGTGGGTCTCCCAGGAGCCGACCCAGCTCAGGACGTCCCGCTCGTAGGCGCTGACGGGCAGGCCGTCGAGCGGTTCGAGCATCGCCGCGACCTTCATCGCGATCACCCGGTGCCGGGCCGCGTTGAGCGATTCGTGGGGCTGGCGGAACAGCCGGCCGTCCTTCGCGTCGTAGGGCGGGGTGAGCGCCCAGGACGCACGCAGGATCGGTGCCTCAGCCATCGTCGGCACCCCACAGCGCCCGGCCCATCCGCGCGGCCGCGTCGCGGGCGATCTCGCTCGCCACGTGCGTGTAGCCCTCGGTGGTCCGCACGTCGGAGTGGCCCAGGATCTCCTGGACCGCCCGGATGTGGACGCCCTGCGCCACGAGCAGCGTCCCGGCGGTGTGCCGGACGTCGTGCACGCGGACGTTGCGCACACCCGCCGCGCTCGTCAGCTCCTGCCAGTCGGTCCAGTCCCGGCGCGGGTCGATCGGTGACCCGTCGGGCTGGGCGAACACGAGGTCGAGGTCCTGCCAGGCGCTTCCGGCCTGCTCGCGCTCGACGGACTGTGCGGTGCGCTGGAGCCGCATCGCGTCGACGAGGTCGGCGGGCATGGTGATCTGGCGCCGGCTCTTGCCCTTGGGCCGGCGGAACACGAGCCCGCCGCCGTAGCGCAGCGGGCAGGCGGTGGCGTGCCGCGCGCAGCCCTTCGGGCACGTCGGCCGGTGCAACCGCTGTCCACAGGCTTGTGGATCGGCGCAGCCGTGCTTCCAACTGTTGCGCTGGAGCTGCCACCAGACCTTGAGGTCACCGCTCTCCAGGTCGACGTACTCCCAGCGGAGCCCGAGGGCCTCGCCCTGCCGCAGCCCGCAGGCCAGCGCCACCGACCAGCGCGCGGCGTTGCGCCGGCCCGCCGCCTCGGCGAGCACGGCCCGCGCCTCGGCCCGCGTGAGCTGCCGCTGCTCGGTCTGCTCGATCGACGGCGGGTCGACGAGCGTGGCGACGTTCCGCGCGATCGTGCCCCGCCGCACGGCGATCTTGAGGGAGCGGGAGACGATTCGGTGCACCTTGAGCACGTGCGTCGGTGCCTTGCCGGCCCGCAGCATCGCGGCGTACAGGGCGTCGAGGTGCTCGGGCTGCAGGCGGTCGAGCCGGTGCCGCCCGAGGTGCGGGACGATCCAGTTCCTGGCCTTCGACCGGTAGTCGTCGAGCGTCTTCGGCGCGAGCCGCTGCGTCGCGATCGTGTCGAGGTAGGTCGTCATCCACTGCCCGACCGTCGGCACCCGACCGGCCTTGCGCACCTGGCCCGCGTCGCGGTCCTTCTCCAGCGACCGGACCTTCGTCGTCACCTTCGCCTCGGAGGTGGCGGTGACGTGGCGACGGTCGAGCTTGCCGTCCGCCTTGACGCCCATCGTCACCCAGCCGTGCCAGCGGCCGTCCGCGCCGGCGTAGACCGAGGACCGGCCGTTGGGTCGCCGGCCCGTCACGCGGCACCGTCCACGAGCCGGGCGACGTAGTCGCGCACCGCCTGCTCCGGGATGCGGCGGCTGGCGCCGATCTTCACCGACAGCAGGTCCCCGGAGTTGATCAGGTCGAAGACGCGGCACCGGCCGATGTCGAGCATCCGGGCGACCTCCTCGACGCGGAGGAGGATCTTCACCGGCTGGCTCACGTCAGCCCCCCGACCAGCGCCGTGCCGCTGATGCCCACGGCGACGCCGAGGAACACCCCGACCAGCACGAGCGGGCCGAGCGTCCGGGCCCGGCCCATGATGTAGATCAGGCCGAGGCAGACGACCAACAGCGTGACGGCGACGACTGTTGCAGTACTCATCGCGAGACCTCCTGGCGGTGGTGGGTGTCGAGTGCGGTGCGGTCGCCGTCGGTGAGCACGTCCCAGCTCACGCGCTTGTCGGCGTGCGCGGCGGCGAGCGCTCGGATCTCGGCGGTGGTGAGGTACGAGCACCGCGCGTAGTGCCAGTCCTGGCCGGTCGGCACGATCGCCATCCCGGGCCGAGCGAGGCCGAGGGCGCGGCGCTGGACCTCGGAGTCGAGGCCGCCGAGCACCATCTCCGCGGTCTGGGCGTCGTTGACCTGGAGGCAGATGCGCCCGGACACCTGCGCCCGGATGCCGGTGACGTGCTTGCCCAGGTCGGAGCCGAAGCGCTGGCCGCACAGGATCACGTGGATCCCCATCGCGCGGACGAGCTGCACGACGCGCAGCAGCTCCCGGAGGATCCTCTCGGCCGACTTCTCCGCGTCGTGGTCGTGCGTCAGCTCGGCCACCTCGTCGACGAGGACGTACAGCCGGCGCAGCCGCACGCCCGCCGCGTCGGCCTCGACGACGTTGCGGACGCCGAGCGCGCGGAGGATGGCGGCGCGCTGTTCGGCCAGCGCGAGAACCCGCCCGATGGAGCCGAGCACCTCGGCCTGCGTCGTGCAGACCTCGGTGTAGCGCGCCCGCCACGCCTCGGCCTCCAGCCCGAACTTGAGGTCCCAGAACACGAGCGCCGCGTCCGTCGGCGCGATGGCCGCCTGCAGCCCGGACAGCAGCATCGACTTGCCCGAGCCGGTCGCGCCGCAGACGAGCACGTGCGGGTGGTCGGTGAAGTCGACGACCATCGGGTCGCCGGTCTCGACGGCCCCGCACACGAACCGCCCCGGCTCCAGCTCCCGGGGGCGCTCGGTGACGCGGGTGAGCGGGTCGCGGCGCAGGACGCGGAGCTCGAGGAAGCCGGGCTGTCCGTCGAGCTCCGCCACCTTGACCGTCTGGACGCGGGCGGCGTGTCGCAGCGGTGTGCACGCCTCGGCGTACTGCGCGAGGTGCTGGCCGGGCCGCAGGTGGACCCGCGCCGACCAGCCGTGCGGGGTGACGCGGTAGCGGTCGACGCGGGGCACCGCGAACACGTCGATGCGCAGCCGGCCGCCGTGCTCGTCGGTGTGAGTGCGCTGGACCGCCAGCCCGGTGTTCCCGCAGAACGCCTTCCACCGCAGGCCGAGCCGGAGCAGCGCGACCACGGTCCACAGGTACCGCCAGGCCGCGACGGTGCTGCGCACGATCGCGGCGCCGGCCCTGATCGCTAGGGCACGCGTCGAGTGCGCGGGCTGGTCGAGTGTCACGGGAGTCATGGCGTCGCCACCTCCACCAGCTCGCCGAGCCACACCCAGCCGCCGCAGGTGGGGCATCCGTCCGCCGCGATCACATCGAACTCCTCCGCACCGACCGAAGCGGGCTCCCAGGTGTCGAGGCAGAGGGAGCAGACGAGGACGGCAAGCTCACGCATCGGTGCTCACCGCCGACCCGTGCTGCGCGAGCGAACGGAGCGCGCCCAGGGACAGGGCGTGCTCCGCACCGTCGAGCGGGAGCGCGAGGACGCGGCGCGCGTCGACGAGCTGCTCGCCGCGGAGGTGCGTCCAGACCTCGACCCGTACGCCGTCGATGACGCCCACCACGGCCAGGCGGATGTAGTCCTCCCACTCCAACCCGGTCGCGATCCGCTCGGGCAGGACATCGGCCCAGGCGAGCAGGCCGGCCACCTGGCCGCCGTCCTGCACGGCGGCGAGCTGCAGAGACACCTGCGAGTTGTTCGAGTGGATGTGCGCCGAGGCGACAGCGGGCAGGTCGACCAGCGGAAGCGCCAGCATCGCCACGCCGACCTTCGCCATCACGCCGGCCGTCTCCACCGTTCGCTCGCTCATCAGGCCACCGCCTCGGCGGCCGGTCGCGGCTTGCTCCCCGCGCTCACCGGTCGCAGCCCGCCGGCCCGATACCAGACCTGGACACCGACGACCTGCCCCTCACGGTTCTTCTTCTCCATCACGCCGATCTCGAAGTCGGCCACCTCCACCGGAGTGCCCGGGGCGAGGTTCTCCCCCGGGTTCTTGTCGCTGACCAACCCGACGTTGATCAGCTCGCGCTGCGGGCGGCCGAAGGCGACGAACTCCGCCGCGATCTGCGCCGTCCACTTGGGCGTGCCGTCCTTGCTGACCTCCTGGCGGTACGGGTCGCCGAACGCCGTCTTGGCGTCGACACCGAGCAGGAGGAGGGAGACGAACGTACGAGCTTGGTCGACCTTGAAGTTCTGAAGCACGGGGCTGCTCTCCTGGATCCGACGACACCCGAGGAACTCCTCTAGGCAGGTTGGACGGTACCACGAGATAGCTAGACACCTAGAGGACTTACGACGAGTACAGACGCGCGCAGCCTGTGCGGGCCGGTTCAGCGAGCGGGGACGTCGTACTCCAGGACGTAGGCCAGGGCGGCCTTGACGGTGTCGCACACCTCGACGGCGCGGCCGTCGGTGTCGTACGCGGTCCGGAGCACGGTGAGCACCGGCGTGCCCGGCCCGAGCCGCAGGCGACGACGCTCGTCGGCCGTCGGCATCCGCGCGGTGATCTCCTCGGTGAACCGGTCGAGCAGGTGGCCGGCCTCCTCCAGTCGGGCGTAGATGCCGCCCGGTCCGCTGTCCGCCTCGACGATCCGCGTGCCCTCGGCTAGGTCCGCCGGGATGTAGGACACCGCCATCTCGACCGGCACCCCCTCAGCCAGGTACCGCCGCGACCGCACCACCACCTCGTCGGTGGCGTCGACCTTGAGCCGCTCTCGGATCGCGTCCGGCGCCGGCTTCCGGCTGACCTCGATCTCGTCGACCGTCGGCGTCACGCCCGCCTTCTCCGCGTCGGCGAGGAACGCACCGTGGCCGGCGTCGCGGTGGCGCCGGGCGAACCGGTCGGAGGCGAGCCGGCGCACCGGAGCGGGAAGCCGGACGAACACACCGCGCCCCTGCTCCGCGACGACGCGCCCCTCGGAGCGGAGTTCCTGGATCGCCTGCCGGGCTGTCATCCGGGCCACCTCGTAGTGGCCCATCAGCACTGCCTCGGAGGGGAGCTTGTCACCGGCGGCCAGGTCCCCGCGGTCGATCGCCGCACGCAACTGGTCGGCGATCTGCCGGTAGGGCGGCCGATCGTCGCTGCGGTCGAGCGACCCGAGTTCCACAACTCCTCCAGACGTGTAGGTAGCTGTAGCGTGACCAGGTCTTGCAACAGATGCAAATCACCATGCTGGAGGTCCGGTGACTGACACCCCGAAGCACTCGGTGAGCGTCGCCGGAATCGTCATCCGCGACGACGGCCGGATCCTCGCGATCCAGCGCCGCGACAACCAGCACTGGGAGCCCCCGGGCGGCGTGCTGGAACTGGACGAGACGTTCGAGGCCGGAGTCCGCCGAGAGGTTCGCGAGGAGACTGGCGTCGAGGTCGAGGTCGAGCGCCTCACCGGGGTCTACAAGAACCTGGCCCGCGGAGTCGTCGCCATCGTCTTCCGCTGTCACCCACTAAGTGGCGCTGCAACCAGCACCGACGAGGCGGGTCAGATTGACTGGCTAAGTGTTGACGAGATTACCCAACACATGACCCCCGCATATTCAGTTCGAGTTACCGACGCTCTCGTTGGTGGACCGTTTGCGCGGGCACACGACGGAATCGATCTACTGCAAGACCACAGGTAGTTTTAACTACTGGACTCCGTGACCTCGCCGATCAGCTCGCCTAAACGAGAAAGTTCAAAACTCGGCGCACCTCGAAGGATCGCGATTACCTGAAGAGGCGTACCTCCAACTTTGGTGTTTTCAGCACCTGTGCGCGTTCGGCGCGAGACTATTCGACCACTCTGGAAGTCAAGAATCTGAATGCCCTGCTTCAGTCTAGACCCAGAGAATTGGCTTAGGTCCAACATGAATGCCTCAGACCGCCTCCCGGCGATGTGGGGATTAGAGACGCTCGGATCGATTACGTGAATCAGTCGTACGTCCATCAGGTCAGTGAGGACTGAGTACAGCTCAGGATGAACTTCTTTGTCGCGGAAATCGACGAGGAAGTAGGTGTAGCTCTTTTCATTGAGGCAGAAATCTCGGACAATGCTAAGCGCTCGAACAGTCCGCTCAGCGACTTGAAGATTCGACGCCATATCTTCTTCGAGTTCCTGAATTTTTACTTGAGCAGCGTCGCCGGCAGCCTGATTAACCTCTTGAGCGCCGACCAACTTTGCACTTGCCCTTCGCTGGGCCTTGACAATCGTGTCACTGGCTAGAACTAGGTAGTCTCGGGGGACCGCACCAGAGGCTAGGACAAGCCGGTCCAGTGCTTTGCCATGGAAAAGCTTCGTCAGATTTGTGACGCCCACATGCCTCGCATACTCGAGCAAAATACTCTCTAGGAAACTCTTCGCTCGCTTCGGATCCTGAAGCGTGACGTCAAGATCGATAAGATCGGCGTCCTGAATTGTCTGCAAACCCATCGGCGGCGAAGACTGAAACCACCTCGTAAGATGCCGGATGGAGGCCACCTTCAGCCACGCTTCGCAGTCTCTAATGCAGGAATTGAGCATGTCTAGTACACGTGGTTGATCGTGTCGCGGCAAGTAGTAGAAATCGTCAAGGAAGATGTAGAGGGCGTTACCGCTCTGCTCCAGGAAGCGACGCAAGAGCCGAGAAACGCGAGGGATTAAGCGCTGCGCGTCGACTGTCTCAGTTTCTCGTTGCCCCAGCAGGCGGCGAACCTCGTCGAAAACTTCGACAGCCATCACCGAGATAAGCGACTCGGGACGGATCTCCTGCTGCCTTGTCGCAACTGTTGTAAGAATCTCCTCAAGAACGTACAGAAACACTCGATCCGCTGGCTCGTTTCGCAGCGTCTGAATGTTCACCCAGCAGGACAGAGAGCCCTCGCGCTCAACTTGCTGTTTCGCCTCAACCAGTAAGGCAGTTTTTCCTGCTCCACGGCGCCCAAATACAAGATGATGTCGGCCAGTGGTAATAGCGGCGATGCTGGATCGGATGTCACGAATATAAGACAGGCTGGGCTGAACTTCCGAAACACGTGATCGAGAGCTGATGAGGCGAACCAGTTCGGTAGCGCGGGGATCTTGGACGCCATCGACCATCGGATCTGACTTACTGTCCGAAGTCATCTCCTTTGGTGCGCGCCGAACTACGATGAACGCCCTATTTGTTTCAGATGAAATTATGCTGTCAAGTTCGTTACCGATCTCGGCTGCCCTATGAAAGTCTTCCTCCTTGACGAAGACTATATAGTTGGTCTCCTCAGGATAGGGCCGCACGGAGATACTAAGGAGCTCAACGCCGCCCCGCTCGCGAAACTCACGCTGAATGGTTTGCGTCACATCCAGCACGCTGGAGCTACCAGTCATAGGTAGTTGCAACCTTTCGCACGGAGGTAATCGATGGAGGTACTCAGAAGTATCGGGGCCAGTCCCTGCAAATCGCTAGCCATCGAGCGCCAGGTCGCATGTGGTGCGGGATAGGGCTCATAATCTGCGGCGTTACGATTTTCGCGTGCATTCTTAACTTCGTTACTCCAGTACGAGCGATCAGGAAAATCTTTAGGCAGGTTCCCAGGAAGCTTGGTGTGCGACTCGTGATCGTCGCCTTTGAAGCTAAAAAACACAACACCACGGATCGCGTGATACATCGAGTAGTAGTACCGACTTATCGCGCTACGCGGCTGGGCTGGACGAGCCCGAACGAAGCGATTAGCTGCTTCGAGAAAATGTTTCGCTAGTTCGATTCGATCAGCGGTCGCATGGTGGCGAAGATCATCGATGGTCGTCCGGGAAGTTGCAGCAAGGTGCACTCCTTCCCCGTAGTGACCAATCTGCTCCTTAGAGCGTGTTTGAGAAGATCAAGTCGCGGGTGTGAAGACGTACTTCTGTTGGCGGGCGGCCGGCTTGCCGCGGGCGATGCGGCGGGTGATGGTGTTGATCGCGGCCCAGCGGATCATGGCCTCGGAGACGGCGGGGTGGCGTTCGTAGTCGCGGGCCAGACGGCGGTGTGCGGTCAGCCAGGCCAGTGTCCGCTCGACCACCCAGCGGCGCGGGAGGACGGCGAACCCGCGCTGCTCAGGCGGTTTGCGCACGACCTCGACGCTGGTGCGCAGGATCGTGTTCGCCCACTCCAGCAGGCGTCCGGCGAACCCGGCGTCGGCGTAGACGAACCGCACCCTGGTGCGCAGGTACAGGTCGAGCAGGATCGACTTCGCCCCGTCGCGGTCCTGCACCGACGCCGAGCACACCACCGTGGTCAACAGCAGGCCCAGGGTGTCGGTCACGATGAACCGCTTCCGGCCGTTGATCTTCTTCCCTGCGTCGAAGCCGCGCGAGTCCTGCCCGACGGTGTCGGCACCCTTCACCGACTGCGAGTCGATGATCCCCGCGCTCGGTTCCGGGTCCCGCCCCTCGTCGGCACGTAGCTGACGGCGCACGACCGGGAGGATCTTCTCGGTGACCTTCTGCTGTTCCCACCGGTTGAAATACCAGTAGACGGTCTGCCAGGGCGGGAAGTCCGCTGGTAGAGCCCGCCAAGCGCACCCCGCCCGCACGACGTAGAGGATCGCGTCGACCACGTCCCGGCGCGGGTGCTTCTCCGGACGCCCACCCGCCCCGGCCTCGGGCAACAGCGGTTCGATCAACGCCCACTGCTCATCGCTGGTGTCCGAGGGATACCGCCGCTGACGCCGAGCCACCCGTCCACGATGGACCAGAGCGCGGCCCGCGCGGCGCAGACACGCCGACCCTTCTCAAACACGGTCTTAGTTGCTGCCGTGATGCGTCGAAGGACATCGGCACTTACGCCCTGTGCCATGCATCCTCCGCACGTCTAGCCATGGCGGCGACTCTACTGGCCATGAGGTCGCTCCGGCCTCAACGGATACCACTGTTTGACCCAGCAACCAGGGCTCCGCCCTGGACCCGGCACCGCTCAGGAGAGGCCGGGGCTCTCCCTCACGGCGCACCTGTGGCTATCAGGACCGGTGCCGGGCGCATCGGTCGTTCGTCCAGCGGGGCGCTCCACCGATGCGCCCGACCCCGCTCCTGATCGGGCGTTGCCTGCGCCGCGAGGGAGAGCCAGCTCGGGCACGTGGTCAAGAAGGAACCGCGGTAGTGAGGTCCGCGAGGTAGCGCGCGAGCTGGGAAGCGAACTCCGACCCGTCGTTGACGCAGACGAACCCGCGCCCGTGCTTGAACAACTCCTTCCGCACTGTTGAGCGCCGGTAGGTCACGCGGCCGGTTGCCTGGTCCACTCGCTGCACGCTGATCGTCTTGGTGAGGCCCTTGGCCCGGTACCAGCGCCGGGCGATGCGGCCGGCCGCGATCCCGACCGCCGGCGTCACCTGCCGGATGGCCAGCTCGCGGTGCAGGCCCCGGTACCCCCAGAACCGGCCCACGCTCCCCTCCTCCGTCACGTCGGCGTCGGGGCAGCCGCAGTCCGGGCACTCGTCCCGGTCGGAGTCGTAGCCGGCTCCGCACTCCGTGCACACGCAGACCGTCGTTAGCCACTCGCGTGGCACCTGGTGCTGGTACTCCTTGGCCCCGCCGGTGCCGTACTTGGCGAAGTACATCGCCATCCGGCGCGGGTCGGTGAGCTTGATGCCCTGCGCGTAGTCCACGCCCGTGCCGGCGAGCAGGTGGCGGCGGCGCTGCTCGGGGTCGGGGTGGCCGACGATGTCGGCCCAGGTGATCGAGAGCCAGCGCTTGAAGTCGACCCGGATCGGCTGCCCGGTGCTCGGGTCGTCGACCAGGGTCGTGCCCATTGGCGGGGTCGTGGAGAGGTGGAAGTGCGGGGCGCCCCGGCGCTGGAACTCCTTCTTCCACGGCCCGCGCAACGGCTCGCCCCAGGTCCGGGCGTAGCGCTTGCACAGCGCCTGGAAGTGCTTGGTGGCCGCGTCGGCGGTCGGAGCGACGGTGAGCCAGTCTCCGGGGTAGGTCAGCGTGAGCATGGCCGGGATGCGGCCCCGCCGGTCCTCGGTGGTGCGGCCGGCGTGCCGGCAGCGGGGGCAGCGCTCGAGGTCCTCGTCGTACTCGTGCCGGCAGCCGGCGCAGACGTGGAAGCGCCCGTAGAGGAACGTGTAGTCGAGGTCGGAGAGCCGCTCGACGAGCCGAGCTCGGGACTTCCGCGTCCAGGTGGTGATGGCGCCGCGGGTCGGCAGCGCCTCGGGCAGATCGCCCTTCGACGCCACGCGCATGTCGACCGTCTTCCGATGCCGCTCGACCGCGCGTTCGTGGGAGCGCTCGGCGCGGGCGTAGTCGCGAGTGCGGACGCGGAAGACGCCAGGGCTGACGACGATCTCCCACCGCGGGCCTTCCTTGAGGTAGCCCGCGTCCCCCTCGCGGATGTGCGGGATCAGGTCGGCCGCGTGCTGGACCAGCTCGGCGCTCGGGAACGACGGCTGCCACAGCGGAGCCGGCTCGGTGTCGACGTCCGGCCGTTCCGGTGCTCGGACAGATATGGCACATGGGACAAGCCCTGCCGGGCCGCCGGGCTCGGCCTGGGCGTGGCCACGGCCGAGGCGGCGCCCGGCCTGGCCGGGGCTCCAGCCTCCGGCGCGCCCCGGCCGGCCGGCGCCGCCGCCGGCCGTGGCCCGCGCCGGTCCGGACGGGCGGCCCGGCACAGATGTCCCGCGCATGGTGTCGAGCGCGGACGGGAGGACGGCGACGAGAGCGGGCGCTGTCGTCGACGTCGTCGAGCGGGCAGGATCAGCAGCGCCACGTGATGCGGGCGCAGGGGAGCGGTCGATCAACGGGAGCCCTCCGGAGAAGGCTCGACCGAGGTGCGTCCGGGGTGCGGACGCGATCGTGAGACGCGGGGTCAGGAGGTCAGCGCGGTTGCAGTCGTGGTTGCAGTTCGCGCGTTTATGGCCGGGTCGCCGCCCGTCGCATCAGGTCAGCGACCAGCGTGTCCGTACCCTCATGGACGGGCACGGACGGCACTGGTGCTGCCTCGTAATGCGTAGGTCTGGGGTTCGACTCCCCAAGGCGGCTCCATCCCCACCAGGGATCTCCCCCACAGCCACGTTCTTCCTCGGTCCAGGCGCGATGAGTTCGTGGTCCGCGGTTCGTCCACCCTCGCGACACCCGAGGAAGGACGTCGCCATGTCAGAGCTTCTCGTCGACTTCATCACCTCGCTCGATGGTCACGCATCGGGAGAGGGCTGGCCCGGGTGTTCTGGGGCCTGGAAGGCCCGGAGTACCTCGCGTGGCTCGGTGAGCAGCCCGAGATCACCTACCTGATGGGAGCGAACACCTACCGGCTGATGTCCGGCTTCGCCGGCGGCGAGGTCCCGGACGGGCAGGACGAGTTCAGGGCCGAGGAGGAGGCGTCCGTCGACGAGCTCACGCGAGCGACCAAGGTGGTGTTCTCCTCCTCGCTCGAGGGGCCGCTGACGTGGGCGAACTCCACGCTCGTGCGGGACGACGCCGTCGAGGCGGTCCGCGCCATGAAGGAGAGCGGCTCGGGGCTCCTCAGCACGATCGGCAGCCTGAGCCTGTGCCGGTCCCTGCTGCGGGCCGGGCTGGTCGACCGCTTCCGGGTGGGGATGTTCCCGGTGATCACCAGGGCCATGGGCGCGGAACGCATCTACGACGGCTGTCCGGACGTCGCCCTCGAGATGATCGAGCACCGGACCTTCGACGGTCGCATCCAGCTGGTCGGATACGAGCCGCGCGTGCTCGAGCACCCGCCGCTCGGCGCCCCTGCCTGACGGCGCCGCCGACCACGGGTGACGCCCGCACGTGGCACGATCGCCCCGGTCCGGTCGCCCACGAACCGAGGTCGCGCTGCCATGACCCGAGTCGATGCGATGACCTTCGCCCTCCCGCGCCCCGACCTCCTGCGGGCCCGGGCCGAGGCGTCCTCCTTCGACCTCCACCTGCACAGCACCTGTTCGGTGGTGGCGCTGCGGAGCGGTGCGGCGGAGGTGCGGTCGCGGTGGTGGAGCGGGACGGCCCGTGCCGGTGAGGTGTTCGTCGTCCGCCCCTTCGAGGTGCACGCGGGCACGAGCATCGACGAGTCGACGGAGTACGAGATCCTCTACCCGTCGGCCGGGTTCGTCGCCGGGTGCGTCCCCGCGATCACGACGCAGGTGGTGTCGCCGCGGGTCGAGTCACGCGACCTCATCGAGGCGCTGTCGACGCCCGGTGCGGACGGCGCGTCGATCGAGGCGTGCCTGCGGGCGCTCCTGCAGACGTGCGCGGCCCCGGTCGAGCCGCCAACGCCGACGGACGGGTCGGTGGCGCGAGCGGCCCGCTCGCTCATCGAGGAGAACTGCACGCGCACCATCCGCACCGAGGACCTCGCGCGCGAGATCGGCGTCCACGCGAGCCACCTCGCCCGGGCCTTCACGGGCGCGACCGGCGTCGCTCCCCAGACCTACGCCCGGCAGGTCCGGGTGGCGAAGGCCCGGGAGCTGATCTGCGCCGGTGTCGGGCTGAGCGAGGTCGCGCAGGTGCTCGGGTTCTCCGACCAGCCGCACCTGACCCGCGAGTTCAAGAAGGTCTACGGCGTGCCGCCGGGTGCGCTGGCCCGGAGCGTCGGTCCCCGGTCCGCGTAGACGCACATCCTGTTCAAGACCCTGCCCGGTGCGGGTGCCTAGCGTCGGCACCCGATCGAAGGGTGGAACACGATGCCGCACCTCGGGACCGTTCACGGCCGGCGCTACCCCGACGCCGACGGGTACTTCGGCGAGTTCGGCGGCAACCACTACCCGCCGGAGATGCGGGCGGCGCTCGACGAGCTGACCGCCGGGTACCGGGACCTGCAGGCCTCACCGGACCTGCGGCAACGGCTCGCCGCCGTGCGCACCGGGCTGCAGGGGCGACCCACCCCCGTGCACCACCTGGAGAACATCTCGGCGCAGGTCGGCGGCGCGCAGATCCACGTCAAGCGCGAGGACCTCAACCACACGGGCGCACACAAGATCAATCACTGCGTCGGCTTCGCGCTGCTGGCCCGGGCGATGGGGAAGCGCAAGCTGATCGCCGAGACCGGGGCCGGGCAGCACGGCGTCGCGCTGGCCAGCGCAGCCGCGTACTTCGGCCTCGAGTGCGAGGTCCACATGGGTGCTGTCGACGTCGAGAAGATGAGCGCCAACGTCGGGCGCATGCGGCTCCTCGGAGCGCAGGTCGTGCCGGTCTCGGCGGGGCAGTCCGCGCTCACGGAGGCCAGCGCCTCGGCGTTCCGCGCCTACGTCGAGCAGCGCGAGCACGCGCTCTACGCGATCGGGTCGGCGATCGGGCCGCACCCCTTCCCGCTGATCGTGCGGGACTTCCAGTCGGTCGTCGGACGGGAGGCGCGCGAGCAGTTCCTGGCGATCACCGGCGGCGCGCTGCCCGACCACGTCGTCGCGTGCGTCGCGGGCGGCTCGAACGCCATGGGCCTGTACTCCGGTTTCCTGGACGACCCCGGCGTCGCCCTGCACGCGGTCGAACCCCTCGGGGCCGACGGGCGGCACGCGGCCACGCTGACGTTCGGGCGCCCCGGGACGCTGCACGGTGCCCGCACCGTCGTCCTGCAGGAGGACGACGGCGCGACCGCACCGGTCTCGTCGGTCGCCTCGGGGCTGGTCTACCCCGGCATCGGCCCGGAGGTCGCGATGCTGCACGCGACGGGGCGGATCTCCGTCGACGCGGTCACCGACGACGAGGCCGTCGGCGCCTTCTTCCGCCTCTCGCGGTCCGAGGGCATCATCCCGGCGCTCGAGAGCGCGCACGCCCTCGCGTTCGCGATCCGCCTGGCCGCCGACCGGCCGTCGTCGGAGCGGGTGCTGGTGAACCTCTCGGGTCGGGGCGACAAGGACGTCGACTTCGTGCTCGCGAGGTACGGGGTCGACCACCTCGGCGATCGGGGCCGGCCCGGCCATCCCTCGGACCGTGGGGACTGCACCGGGCGCTCCTCGCGGGGATCGCCCGGAACGGGGTCCGACCGATGAGTCCCGGACCCCGGCGGCGTCTTCCCCTCGACCGACCGACCGATGGAGGAGGAACCGTGAGCGGTACCAGGGTGCTGGTGGCGGGGGCGAGCATCGCGGGGCCCGCGCTCGCCCACTGGCTGCACCGGCGGGGAGCCGAGGTGACCGTGGTCGAGCGGGCTCCCGGGCTGCGTCCCGGCGGGCAGGCGGTGGACGCCCGCGGGGTGGCCAGGGAGATCATCCGGCGCATGGGGCTCGACGCGGCGGTGCGCGCGGCGCGCACCGACACCGCCGGCGCCCACAGCGTGGACGCGGACGGGAACGTGCTGGAGACGTTCCGCGCCGACGACGACGGCGGTGACGGGTTCATCGCCGAGATCGAGATCCTGCGCGGCGACCTGTCACGGGTGCTCCACGACGACACCCGCGACGGCGTCGGGTACGTCTTCGGCGACCGGATCGCCGAGCTCGCGCAGGACGCGGACGGGGTCGACGTGGTCTTCGCCGGCGGCGACCGGCGCCGCTTCGACCTGGTCATCGGGGCGGACGGGCTGCACTCGGCGCTGCGGGCGACGGTCTTCGGGCCGCACGAGCGGTTCGTCCGCCACCTCGGGCTGGTGCTGGCCTTCTACAGCGTGCCCAACGAGTTCGGGCTCGACCGCTGGCTGCTCGACCACCAGGACTCCGGGCGCGGCGCCGCCCTGCGCCCGATCCAGGACGCCACCCGGGCGATGGCGACGTTCTCCTTCCCCGCGGCCGACTTCGCCGTCGACCACCGCGACCTCGAGGGCCAGAAGCGCCTGCTGCGCGAGCGCACGGAGGGCCTGGGCTGGCTGGCGCCGCGCATGCTCGCGCACCTCGACGACACCCCGGACTTCTACCTCGACCAGGTCGCCCAGGTGGTGATGGACCGCTGGTCGAGCGGGCGGGTGGCGCTGCTCGGGGACGCGGCGTTCAGCGCGTCGCCGATGTCGGGGCAGGGCACCGGGATGGCCCTGGTCGGCGCGTACGTGCTGGCCGGCGAGCTGGCGGCCGCCGGGTGGGAGCCGGAGGCCGGCTTCGCCGGCTACGAGAGGCGGATGCGGTCGTTCGTCGAGGCCAACCAGGAGATCGGCCGGATGCACGTGCACAGCCTCGGCGTGCCGGGCGCGGAGCCGGTCGCGGAGCTCGACGCCGACGGGTTCGCCGCGCTCATCGACCGCGCGATCAACGGCGACGAGCTCCCCGACTACGCGGGGGTGCCGGACTCCGGGGCCCTCGTCGGCTAGGTCTCAGCGCTCGGCGGCGACGGCGACGGCGGGCTCCGCCGGGAACAGGACCCGGTGGATGACGGCGACTCTCGGGCCGGGATGGCCTGTGGCACGACCGTGCTCACACACCGTCCGACGGGGCGTCGCTACGGGCACCCGAGGTCCCAGGACTCCGCGGGCGCGGGGGGTCCGAAGAGGTGGCCCTGGGCCAGGGTGCAGCCGAGGCCCGCGAGCACCTCGGCCTGCGACTCGCGCTCGACGCCCTCCACCACGACCGCGATACCCAGGTCGGCGCCGAACGTCAGCAGCGCCTTCACGAACAGGGCGGTGTCGACGTCGGTGTCGATGTCGCGCAGGAACCCCCGGTCGACCTTCATGGCCCGCAGCGGGATCTGCCGCAGGTGCAGCAGCGACGAGTACCCGGTGCCGAAGTCGTCGAGCGCGAGCAGGACCCCGAGGTCGTCGAGTCGTCCGGCGACCGCGGTCGCGGTGGGGAGGTCGTGGAGCAGCGCCTCCTCGGTGATCTCCAGGGTCAGCTGGCCGGGGTGGATCCCGTGGCGGCGCAGGCCCTCCGCCACCCGGTCGGGGAAGTCGTGGTCGCCCACAGCGGCGAGACGTTGATCCCGACGCGCAGCTCCTCGTGCCCGAGCTGGGCGTTCCACAGCGCGAGCCGGCGGACGGCGGTGTCGAGCATGTGGTCGGTGAGCGCGGGGAGCAGGCCCAGCCGCGCGGCCACCGGGATGAACAGGCCGGGCCGGACGAGGTCGTCCCCGTACGGCCAGCGGGCCAGGGCCTCGAACCCGACGACGGCGCGGTCGGGCAGCGTGACGATCGGCTGGTACGCGGCCTGGACCGCCCCGGTGGTGATCGCGTGCCGCAGCGGCTCGCCGAACGCCAGGTCGACCGAGGCGGGCAGCGCCATCGACGGGTCGAAGACGACGTAGCGTCCCTTGCCGGCGCGCTTGGCCTGGTACATCGCGGTGTCGGCGCGGGCGATCACGTTGTCGACGCCGCCCGTCGACCCCCTGGGGCCGAGCTCGGCGACCCCGACCTAGGCCCCGATCCCCGCGGTTCCGGCGAACTCCGGCACCTCCCGCACGTCCGGGGCGATGCACGGCGCCGCCACGTCGACGACGTGGCGGCAGAACGACTCCGACCACGGCTGGGCGTGGCCCGACGACATCCCGTAGAACTCGTCGTGCACGTGGAGGTGCACCTGCTGGTCGTCGACGTGGCGGCTCACCGACCAGAACGCGAGCGGGGCGTGCCGGCGCAGGTGGTCGACGACCCTCCGGCACGCCGCCTCGAACGTCCGGGACGGGGCGGCGGGCGCGGGCGGGCGCGGCGGACGGGCCGTCACACCGCTCATCGCGCTCACCGGCCTTCGTCGAGGACCTACAGCTCGGCTATCGCAGTGGGCGACGCGAACGTCTCTCCGACACGCGACTCTCACCCGTCGGAGTGACGGTGAACCGACCCCGGCGAGCGTGATCAGGTCCCCGTCGGAAGCTCAGAGGCCGGGCCGGCGGTCGGCCCAGGGGCGGGCCTGCTCGACGTTGGACGCGACGCGCAGCAGGAGGGCGTCCCGGTGGTGGCGGGCGGCGATCTGCAGCCCGACCGGCCGTCCGTCGGCGGTGAACCCGGCCGGGATCGTGATCGCCGGGTTGTTGAGCATGTTGTAGGGGTAGGTGAGCAGCCAGTCGAGCAGCTGCTCGCGCAGCGACGCCCCGTCGAGCCACTCGGGGGCGAACCGGTCGAGCGGGATCGTGGCGCTGCACAGCGTCGGCGAGACGAGGACGTCGTAGTCGTCCATGAAGCGGGTCCAGGTGTCCCACATCGCGCCGCGGAAGACGTCGGCGCGCCCGACGTCGACACCGGTCAGCTGCTCGCCCTCGCGGATGAGCGCGATGAGGTTGTCGTCGACCTGCCCGTGCAGCGACTCCCAGTCGAGCAGGTCGTGCTCGGAGGCGAAGCCGGGCACCCAGATGCCGTTCCACATCGCCTCGGACGCCGCGCCCCAGCCCGGGGTGGCGTCGGTGACGGCGGCACCGAGCCCCTCGAGGACCGGGAGGACCTCCCGGCACACGGCCAGGACCTCCGGGTCGACGTGGCAGCCCAGGCCGAGGTCGGGGGAGAACGCCACGCGCAGGCCCGTGATGCCGCCGGCGATCGCGGCGACGTAGGACTGCTCGACGCGCGGGATCGACAGCGGGTCGGCGTGGTCGGGACCGGCGACGACGTCGAGCATCAACGCGTTGTCGGTGACGGTCCGGGTGATCGGGCCGTGGTATGCCCAGTTGTAGTACCGGCCGGCGAGGATCGTCTGCGGGACGACGCCGGTGGTCGGCTTGAGCCCGACCACCCCGCACAGCGACGCCGGGATGCGCACCGACCCGGCGCCGTCGCTGCCCTCGGCGAGCGGGCCCAGGCCGGCCGCGACCGCCGCGGCGGCACCGCCGCTGGAGCCGCCCGCGCTGTGGCCGTGCTTCCACGGGTTGTGGGTGGGCCCGAACAGGTGGTTGTCGGTGCCGCCGTAGTAGCCGCTCTCGGGGGTGTTGGTCTTGCCGAGGAACAGCCCGCCCGCCTCGCGCATCCGCCGCACGAGCACAGCGTCCTCGGTGGCGGTGTTGTCCTTGAGCGGCACCATGCCGAACGTGGTCGGCAGCCCGGCGACGTTCGTCAGGTCCTTGATCGTGTACGGGACGCCGTGCAGCGGGCCGAGCTCGTCGCCGCGGGCGACGGCGGCGGTCAGCTCGGCGGCGTCGCGCACGACCTGGTCCCGGTCGATGTGGATGATCGCGTTGAGGTCGGGGTTGACCCGCTCGACGCGGTCGAGGACGGCGGCGGCGATCTCGGTCGGCGACAGCGCACCGCTGCGCACCTGCGCCGCCAGCTCCGTCGCGGACCGCCAGCTCAGCTCGTCGGACATGGGACCTCCTGCGCTCGTGAGGCCGGCACCGCGGCCTCCACCTCGTGGGGGACGGGACGCTAGGAGCGGTCGGCGGCGTCGGCATCGGTGGAATGACGGATGCGCCGATCGACCGCTACCACCGGCGCGCCCGCGGGGCTAGCGTCGCAGGGCATGAGCCAGCTGCGGGCGGCGCGCGACCTGCGCGCGTTCCTGCGGCGCCACGGCAGCCGGACGGCGGGCTCCGCGGCGGTCGTGGTGGAGGCGCTGCAGCTCATCGTGCCCACCGACTGCCTCGCCGTGTCGGCCTGGGATCCCGCGGCGCGGCGGCACCGCACGCTCGCCACCTCCTACCCCGGCACGGACACGTCCTTCTTCGACGACGAGTGGCACCGCGACCCGCTGTTCCAGCTGCCCCTGCGGCGGCGCGAGCCGGTGCGGATCCGCGACCTGACCGCCGGCGAGCGCCACGGCGCCGTGTTCGACCGCGTGATCGACCCGGCGGGGTTCCGCGAGGGCGTGACGCAGTGCCTGTACGCCTCCGACGGCCGCTACATCGGCATGGTCAACGCCAACTCCCAGGACGCCGGCACCCTCGACGACGACGTCGTGCACCTGCTCGACCTGGTGTCGCCGGACCTGGCCGCGGCGATCGACCCCGTGCCCACGCCGTCGCCGCTGACCGCGCGCCTCGCCGACGGCGGAGTCGACCGGGACATCCACGGCGGCGTCGAGGGCTTCCTGCTCGCCGCCGACGGCAGGACGCGACCGCTCTCCCCGGGGGCGCGGCCCGAGCTCGTGGCCGCGCTGCCGCCGACCGGCGCCCTGCCCGACGGCACCACCCACCTCGTCCTCGGCACCGCGGTGATCGCCCTCGACACGGCCCGCAGCGGCGACGGGACGGTCGTCCTGCACCGGGAGGTCCCGCCGCCCGACGGGCTCACCGTCCGCGAGCTGCACGTCCTGGCCCTGGTCGCGGAGGGGCACGGCAACATCGCGATCGGGCGGCGCTGCGGGATCAGCGCGCGGACCGTGGCCACGCACGTCGAGCACATCCTGCGGAAGACCGGGGCCCGCAACCGGGCCGAGGCCGCGAGCCGGGCCGCGCGCCTGCGACTGGTCGTCCGGGCCTGAGCGCTCACGGGGAGCGGTCGGGGCGTTCCCGGTCGGACCCGATCAGGCCGTTGCGAGCCGCAATCGCGACCGCCTCGAGCTTCGAGTGGGCGTCGAGCTTGGTGAGCACCCGCTGCACGTGGTTGCGGACGGTGTTGACGCTGATCCGCAGCTCGTCGGCGATGTCCTGGTTGGCCAGGCCGGCGCCGATGAGGCGCAGGACGTCGGCCTCGCGGCGCGTCAGGTCGCCGCCGACCGCCACCGGGCGGCGGCCGACGAGACCGCCGGCGACGTCGGGCGAGATCGGGGTCTCGCCGCGCAGCACGGCCTCGACCGCGGCGATCACCGTGGCCACGCTGTGCCGCTTGGTCACGAAGCCGTCGCAGCCGGCGTCCATCGCCTCCTGCAGGACGCTGCGCTGCTCGGCGGCGGTCAGCATGAGCACCCTCGTGCGCGGCGCGAGCCGCTTCACCGCCGCGACCCCGCCGGCGCCGGTGCCCGAGGGCAGGTTGTGGTCGAGGACGACGACGTCGGGCGCCGCCACCGCGATCGCGTCGAGGGCGTCGGCGACCGTGCCGCACAGCCCGACGACGTCCATCCCGTTCGCCGCGAGCGCCTCCCCGAGCAGCTCACCGAAGATCTGGTGATCGTCCACGAGCAGGACGGTGGGTGCGGGTCGCGGTGTTACGGTCCCCGCGACGGCCGCCGGCACGGTCACGCCCGGCTCCGGTGCGCCGAGGTTCCCGCGACGAGGTGGAACGCCATGCATGAGGTCCTCCGGCCCGACGGCGCCGTCGACGTCGGTCCGCACGGGGTCCGGGTCGTCCGCGCCGCCGAGGTCGCATCGCTGCGCCGATCGTCGCCTGATCGTGCCATCGTCGCGCTGGCCCGGTCGAGCTGCCCGGAGGAGGCGGTCGCGGCGCAGCTCGCCGGGGCCGACGTCGTCCTGCCCTGCGTCGACGGGGAGGAGCCCTCGCCCGAGCTCCTGGCGGCCGCGTGCTCCGCCGCCCGGGTGCTCGCGGGGCGGGCCGCGGTGCAGCGCGAGGAGACGCGCCGGGCCGCCCACGAGATCGCGGGCAACGCCTCCGCCGTCGCGATGGCCGCCCAGCTGCTCGCCGCCGAGGCGCCCGCCCGGTCGCGGCAGCTGCAGTCGCTCGCCGGCCAGGGGGCCGAGCTCGCGTGGCGCGCCGGGCGGGCGGCGCGGTCGGGCAGCGGGCCGCTGGAGCCACTCGACCTCGCCGCGGTGGTGCGCTCGCTGTGCCGGGTCGCGCGGTCGGGCGACGTCGTCCCGACGGTCCGGGTGGACGGTGCCACGGGCGCGCACGTGCTGGTCGACCGCGTGCGGTTCGCCCGGGCGATAACCAGCGTGCTGGCGAACGCCCGGCGGGCGGGCAGCGCGTCGATCGAGGTCCGGGTGCGCCGCGACGGGTCCGACGCCGTGGAGGTCGTGGTCACCGACGACGGCCACGGCCTCCCTGCGGGCTGGGACGCCGGCGCCGCGCTGCGCCCGTTCGCGACCGGCTGGGAGGTCCCCGGCGACGGGCTCGGCCTGACCGAGGCCGCGGAGTTCGCCGTCGACCACGGCGGCGGCCTGACCGTGGAGCCCGACCCGGCAGGCTCCGGCGCCCGGGTCCGGCTGCGGCTGCCCGTCGCCCCGCCCGGCCCGGTGCCGGCGGGGGCGCCACTCGTCCCCCCGGTCGGGGAGGCCGACTGGTCGGTCGTGCGGATCCTCGAGGGCATCGCGCGCCGCGACCCGCTCGCCCACAGCCTCGACGCGCTGGTCACGGCGATGGAGCAGCGCCTGCCGGGCAGCGTCTGCTCGATCCTGCTGCTCGACCAGGCCGCCGGCACGCTGCTGCACGGCGCCGGTGAGCGCCTCCCCGAGCCCTACCGCGCGGAGATCGACGGCGTGCGGATCGGCCCGTTCGCGGGCTCCTGCGGCACGGCGGCCTTCACGCGCAGCGAGGTGATCGCCGCCGACATCGGCACCGACGTGCGGTGGGCCGACTACCGCACGGTCGCCCTGCGCCACGGGCTCCGCTCGTGCTGGTCGACGCCGATCCTGGACGTCGACCGCGGGATCGTCCTGGGCACGTTCGCGGTCTACCACGCCACCAGCTGGACGCCCGACGCCGCGGCCACGGAGCTCGTGCAGCGGCTCACCCACGTCGCCGCCGTGGCCATCGGCACCGCGGAGCTGCACGAGCAGCTCGTCGAGAGCGAGGCGCGCTTCCGCAGCACGTTCGAGACCGCGGGTCTGGGGATCGCGCTGGTCGACCCGGGCGGTCGCATCCAGCAGGCGAACGCCGCACTCACGGCCATGGCCGGGCGGCGGGTCACCGGCCTGCGACTGGTCGACGTCGTCGACGCCGACGACGCGCGCGCGATCGAGGACGCGATGGCCGACGCGCTCGACCCCGCGGGCGGCACCGGGTCCGCCGCCGTCACCGACCGGCTGCCCCCGGCCGAGGTCCGGCTCTGGGTCACCGGCCGCGAGGAGCCGCTGTGGGCGGCGCTGGGCGGCTCGCTCGTGCGCGGCCACGACGGCGAACCGCGGCTGTTCTGCCTGGAGCTGTTCGACCTGACCGAGCGCAGGCGCGTGGCGCAGGCCCGCCGCGAGCGGGCCGTCGCGGAGGCCGCCAACCACGCGAAGAGCGACCTGCTCGCGCTGGTCAGCCACGAGCTGCGCACCCCGCTCAACGCCGTGATCGGGTTCGCGCAGCTGCTCGGCGCGGCCGCGCTGACCGAGCAGCAGCAGCGCGACGGCGTCGGGCACATCCTCGGCGCCGGGCGCCACCTGCTCCGGCTGATCAACGACCTGATCGACCTGACGGGCGCGGAGACCGGTCAGCTGCGGCTCGCCGCCGAGCCCGTCGCGCTGTCCGGGGTCGTGGGGGAGGCGCTGGAGATCGTCGCCGGGCTGGCCGTGGAGCGCGGCGTCGAGCTCGACGCCCCGGACGGCGGGGCGGCGCACTGGGTCCGGGCCGACCGGCAGCGGCTCCTGCAGGTGCTGCTCAACCTGCTGGGCAACGCCATCAAGTTCACGCCGCCCGGTGGCCGGGTGACCGTCGGCGTCGAGCGGGGGGCGGTGCGGGTGACCGACACCGGCCCGGGCATCGGGCCCGACCACCTCGACCGGCTCTTCACCCCGTTCCACCGCGCCAGCGACACCGGCGCGGAGGGTTCGGGCCTGGGTCTCGCGCTGTCGCAGCGGCTCACCGCGGCGATGGGCGGGCGGCTGGCGGTGGAGAGCGTCGTCGGCTCCGGCAGCACCTTCCGCGTCGAGTTGGCCGCGTGCCCGCCCGAGCGGGACGGGAGCGCCGGGCCGGTGGACCCGGTCCCGGCGCACGCGCCGCGGGGGCGGGTGCTCTACCTGGAGGACGACGGGGCGAGCCGCCAGCTGCTCGCGTCGGCGCTGTCGCGGTGGCCCGCGGTGTCGCTGGGGCTGGCCCGGACGTGCGCGGAGGCGCGGTCGCTGCTCGGGGAGCACCCGGTCGACCTGCTCGTGATCGACGTCGAGCTGCCCGACGGCAACGGCTGGGACCTCGTGCGCGAGCTGGCCGACCGCGACCACGGGGTGCCGCCCGCGGTCGTCGTCACGGCCGGGGGGCGGACCGCGCCGCCCGGGATGGAGGCCGTGCCGGTCCTCGGCAAGCCTCTGGTGATCGACGAGGTGCTCGCGGCGATCAGCCGGCAGCTGCCCGCACCCGCTCCGAGCTGACGCGCAGCAGCACGGCCAGGAACTCCGCGACGTCGATCGGCTTGGGCAGGCACGCGTCGGCACCGGCGGCCCGGGCGCGCACCAGGTCGTCGGCGCTGGTCACGCCGGTCAGCGCGACGACGGCGACGGCGTCGTGCGCGGGGTCGGCGCGGATCCGGCTGATCAGCCGGTAGCCGCCGTCGCGGTCGACGCCCATGAGGAGGTCGGTGACCACCGCCGCGGGCACCGGCCCCTCGGCGATCAGGCGCAGGCCGCCCGCGACGTCCGCGCTCGTGCGCACCCGGTGCCCGGCGGACTCGAGGACCATCCGCAGCAGCTCCAGGCCCGCGTCGTCGTCGTCGACCGCGATCACGTCCATCCTCGCCACCTCCCCGCAGCACGGTAGGGGCTCGGACGGGCCCGGGAGATGGTGCGGATGCACCAGTCACGGGTGGTGCCGCGAGCGCTTCTCGGCCCCCGTACCCGCTCCTAGCGTGGCGCACACCACACGCTCACCAGATCAACGGAGGACTTCAGTGGGACGAGTTGAGGGCAAGGTCGCCCTGATCACCGGCGGCGCACGCGGGCTGGGCGAGGCCACGGGCCGCCTGATGGCCCAGGAGGGCGCGACGGTCGTCCTCACCGACGTCCTCGACTCCGAGGGCGAGACGCTCGCCAAGGACATCACCGCGAACGGCGGCAAGGCGAGCTACGTCCACCAGGACGTCACCGACGAGGGCGCCTGGGCCGAGATCACCGGCGCCATCGTCGCCGAGCACGGCCGCCTCGACATCGTCGTGAACAACGCCGGCATCGTGCTCGACGCCAACGTCGAGGACACCACCCTCGAGGGCTGGCGCCACGTCAACGCCATCAACAGCGAGGCCGTCTTCCTCGGCACCCGCGAGGCGATCCGCGTCATGAAGTCCCAGGACCCGCGGGGCGGCTCGATCGTCAACATCTCCTCGATCGCCGGCCTCGTCGGCATCGACAACCTCGCCGCGTACAACGCGTCGAAGGGCGCGGTGCGCCTGTTCACGAAGTCGGCGGCGCTGCACGTCGCCAAGCAGGGCTACGGCATCCGCATCAACTCGGTGCACCCCAGCTACACCTGGACCCCGATGGTGCAGCACCTCGGCGACAACATCGGTGACCGCGACGCGTTCTTCGACGCACTCTCGCAGGTCCACCCGCTCGGCCGCCCCGGCGAGCCGATGGACATCGCCTGGGGCGTGCTCTACCTCGCCTCCGACGAGTCGCCGTGGGTCACGGGCTCCGAGCTCGTGATCGACGGCGGGATCACCGCGGCGTGACGGACATGAAGCTCGCTCTCTACCTGCCCAACTTCCGTGACAAGGTGACCGTGAAGGAGTTGGAGGACCTCACCGAGCTGGCCGAGGACCTGGACTTCGACTCGGTCTGGACGCTGGACCGGATCGTGGTCCCGGAGGCCTCGGACCGTCAGGAGCTGCAGTACTCGTTCGGGATGATGGAGGGCCTGCCCAAGGCCCTGCCGGTGTCGGCGCGGGGTGAGTGGTTGCAGGGGATGCCGCTGATCCCGTGGCTGGCCGCGAAGACCACGAAGGTCCGGATCGGCATGAGCATCATCGACACGCCGTACCGGTCGCCGGGTGTGCTGGCCGCGGAGCTGGCCACGATCGACCACCTGTCCCACGGTCGGTTGAACGTGGGTGTGGGGTCGGGGTGGATGCCCGAGGAGTTCGCGGCGGCGAGTGCGGCGCACATCTTCCCCAAGCGGCACAAGCACGTGCGCGAGACGATCGAGATCATGCAGGGGATCTGGTCCAACGAGCTGTTCGAGTACCACGGGGAGTTCGCCGACTTCGAGTCGTGTGGGTTCGGGGCCAAGCCGGTGCAGCAGCCGGGGCCGCCGATCTATTTCTCCGGGTTGAAGGATCCGAAGCGGTCGGCGATGCGGATCGCGAAGTACGACCTGTCGGGGTGGATCGGGATCCAGGACTCCCCGGAGGACATCGGGCGCTGGCGCACCGAGATCCAGCGTGAGCTCGACGAGCTGGACACCTCGCGGTCGGTGGATGATCTCGACATCTGCACGATGTTGTGGACGGTGATCACCGATGAGGACGTGGACCAGTCCCCGGCGGGGAAGGTGACGAACCTGATGGTGGGTTCGCAGGGGCAGATCACCGACCGGCTCAAGGCCTACAAGGAGGCCGGTCTGGACATGCCGTTGATCTGGCCGCCGTTCGCGGACGTGCCGGTGTCCAAGACGCTGGACGACCTGAAGCGGATCAAGAACGACATCATGCCGAAGGTCGACGCGAGCTAGCCACCCTCGCAGTACCCGCGCGCGGAGCGCGACCGTCCCCCCGCGGTCGCGCTCCGCGCGCGGCACACCCGTCGCTGGAGACCCCGTCGCTGGAGGACCCCGTGAACATCGCCGCCCTGCTCGCCGACGGGATCGCGCGGGCCGCCGACCGGCCCGCGCTCGTCCAGGGCGACCGCACGCTGACCTACCGGGCCCTGGGCGAGCGGGTCGGCCGGCTCGCCGCCGGCTACGCCGGGCTGGGCCTGCGGCGCGGCGACCGCATCGTGCTGGTCATGCCCAACCGGCCCGAGCTCGTCGAGGCGATGTGGGCCGCGTTCCACGGCGGGTTCGTCGCCGTGCCGGTCAACTGGCACCTGCACCCCGACGAGGTCGGCTACATCGTGCGGCACAGCGGCGCGTCGGCCGTCGTCGTCAGCGAGGAGACGGCGGCGGTGGTCCGCGACCTCCCCGACGGTGTGCGGGTGGTGCGGGTCGGTGACACCGCCGGATCCGACACGGCTGTGAGCCACGAGGACGTCCTGGCCGCCGAGCCCGCCCCCGCGGCCGACACCGGTGACGACGACCCGGCCTGGCTCTTCTACACCTCCGGCACCACCGGCCGTCCCAAGGGCGCCACGCTCACCCACCGCAACCTCGCCGCGATGGCGCAGGCCTACCTCGTCGACCTCGACCCGGTCGCCGACGGGAGCACGTTCCTGCACGCCGCCCCGCTGACGCACGGCAGCGGGATGTACCTGCTGCCGTCGACGGCGCGGGGCGCGACGCAGGTCATCGCCCCCGGCACGAGCTTCTCGCCCGCCGGCTTCGTCGCGCTCGTCGAGGAGCACGGCGTCACCCACGCCGCGTTCCTCGCCCCGACGATGCTCCGGCGCGTGGTCGACGAGGCCCGCGACCGGCCGCTGCCGACGCTGCGCAGCGTCGTCGTCGGCGGGGCGGCGCTCTACCAGGAGGACCTGCGCGCCGCCGTCGACGTGCTCGGGCCGGTCGTGACCCAGATGTACGGGCAGGGCGAGGCCCCGATGACGATCACCGTCATGCCCGCGGACGAGGCGCTCACCCGTCCCGGGTCCTGCGGCCGGCCCTTCCACGGCGTCGAGGTCCGCATCGTCGACGCGGAGGGCGAGCTCCTGCCCGAGGGCGCCGACGGCGAGGTGCTCGTGCGCGGCGACGTCGTCATGCGCGGCTACTGGGACGACCCCGCCGCCACCGCGGCCGCGCTGTCCGACGGGTGGCTGCGCACCGGCGACATCGGCCACCTGGACGCGGGCTACCTGCACCTCACCGACCGGGCCAAGGACGTGATCATCACGGGCGGGTCGAACGTCTACCCCCGCGAGGTCGAGGAGGTCCTGCTGACCCACCCCGGCGTCCGCGAGGCGGCGGTGGTCGGCGTCCCCGACCCGGAGTGGGGGGAGTCGATCCGGGCGTTCGTCGTCGCCGTCGGCGAGCCGACCGCCGACGAGCTGATCGCGCACTGCCGCGACCGCCTCGCCTCGTTCAAGAAGCCGCGCGAGGTCGTGTTCGTGGCGGAGCTGCCCAAGAACGCCACGGGCAAGATCCTCAAGCGCGAGCTGCGGCAGTTCCGGGCCTCGTAGGATCTGCACTGCAGACGGTCGGGGGGAGCACCGGTGGTGGTCGACGGGGTTCGCGTCCTCGGCGGGTCCGGGACGCCGGTGCTGCTGCCCGGCGGCGCCGAGGCCTGCGACGGCTTCTTCCCCGGACTGCCCGAGGGGCTCGTGGCCGACCCGGGCTGCCGGGTGATCCTCCACGACCGTCCGGGCACCGGGGCGTCGCCGGAGGAGGGGTCGCTGGCCGGCGCCGCGGCGCACCTGGCGTCGGTCGTCGACGGGCTGGGCTGCGGCCCGGCGGTCGTGGTCGGGCAGAGCCTGGGCGGGGCCGTGGCGATGCTGCTCGCGCGCGACCACCTGGAGGCGGTCGCGGGCCTGGTCCTGCTCGACCCCACGCCGATCGACGACCCCGTCGCCTGCGCCCGCATCGAGCGTTCGATGGCCGTCGTGGAGAAGCTCGTCCGGGTGCCACTGCTGCGCCGGGCCCTGTCCGCCGCCCTGCGCGCCTCGTCCGCCCGCGAACGCCGTCGCCTGGACCTGCGTCCGGACTGCGCCGCGGCCCACGCGCGCATCGGGGACCTCGACTTCGGCACGCTGGCCCGCTCGGTCCGCGGCATCACCGCGCTCTCGGCCGGGTTGCGGGAGTCGGACCTGCCCCGGGTGCCGGCGGTGGTGGTCACGGCCGACCGCCGGGCGACCGACGCCATCCGCACCGCTCACACCCGGCTCGCGGACGCCCTCGACGCCCCCCTCGTGACGTGGCCGGGGGCGAGGCACAACCTGCACCTCGACCACCCCGTCGAGACGCTCGCGACGGTGCGGGAGCTGGTGCGGCGGGTGGAGGCCTGAGCGTTCCGCGAAACGGGCCGTGGTGAGGATCGGGAGGTGGCAGACTCCTCCCGTGCCCGCCGACGACCGCTTCCGCGTACCGCTGTACTCGGTGACGGAGGCGGCGCGGTACCTGGACGTGCCCGTGTCGACCTTCCGGACGTGGGCGCACGGCTACCTGCACCGCACGGAGGGACGCCGCCCGGTCACCGGTGATGCGATCGTCACGACGCTGCCTCGCGACGCGGGCATGTCGGTGCCGTTCGTGGGTCTCGCCGAGGCGCACGCGCTGGCCGCCATCCGGGGCGCGGGCGTCCCGCTGCAGCGGATCCGGCCGGCGCTCGACCTCCTGCAGCGTGAGCTGGGCATCGAGCACGTCCTGGCCTCGCGGTCGCTCTACACCGACGGCGCGGAACTGCTCTACGACTTCGCCGAGCGGGAGGGCGACACCCCCGAGGCCCGCGGTGCCCGTGACCTCGTCGTCGTGCGGCACGGGCAGCGCGTCTTCAACGACGTCGTCGACAGCTACCTCCGCCGTGTCGACTTCGCCGAGGACGGCTGGGCCCAGCGCATCCACCTCCGCAAATACGGCACGGCCGACGTGGTCGTCGACCCTCGGCGGTCCTACGGGATCCCGATCTTCGCCCGCGGTGCGGTCCGGGTCGAGACGGTCATCGCCGCGTTCAAGGCCGGCACCGACATCGACGGCCTGGTCGCCGAGTACGGCGTTCCCCGCGACGACCTGCTGAGCGTGCTGCGTGTCCACACCGCGGCGGCCTGACACCCCCACGTTCTTCACCGACCGCGACCTCGGGCGCCTGGCGTTCCCCGACGGGCTCCGGGCCGCTGGCCTGACCGTCGTCACGATCTTCGAGCACTACGGCGTCGAGGAGAGCCAGACCGTGGTCGATGACGTCTGGCTGCCGGAGGCGGCGCGGCGCGGTTGGCCGGTGCTCTGCTGCGACTCCAAGCACCGCAAGCGGCGCCGACCCGCCGAACGAGCCGCGCTGCTCGACAGCGGGGTCCGCGAGTTCGTCCTCAACGGCAACGTCCCGGCGGCGGAGAACGTCGCCCGCGTCCTGCAGAACCTGCCCGCGATCGTGGCAGCGTGCCGTCGGCCGGGGCCGTTCGTCTTCCGCGTCCACCCGTCCCGGATCGAGCGGCTCGGCCTGGATCGATGACTGTTTACCGCATGCTCGGTCGTGGCGCCGGGCCATACGCGCCACCCGTGGAACCCTGCGGCGATGGATCTCGGATCGGTACCTGATTGGATCTCCGCCATCGCCACAGTGGGCGCGCTGGTCGCCGCGGTGGTCGCCGGATGGGCGGCGTACCAGCAGTTGACCATGTTGAAGAACGACGCGAGGAAGCGTCAGCGCCTGGAAGACCAGGCCGACGCCGCCGGCGTCGCGATCTGGGTCCGTGTCGGGACCAAGGACAAGTTGCCGCTCATCCGCTACATCAACCGCAGCGGTATGCCGATCTTCG
Source organism: Pseudonocardia oceani (assembly GCF_019263585.2). GTDB lineage: Bacteria > Actinomycetota > Actinomycetes > Mycobacteriales > Pseudonocardiaceae > Pseudonocardia > Pseudonocardia oceani. The sequence continues at coordinate 3,092,416 of NZ_JADQDF010000001.1, read as the reverse complement.
AACTGACAGTGTGGATCGACACTCCTGATCACCGCTTCCGCATCTACCGCACGGTGGCCGGTCCGGCCTTCGATACCCGGGAGATGCGACAGGGCACGACCGAGCTGCGGGCGATCGCGGCGAGGTTGAACTACGAGCCGGACTGGAACGGTCTGCTCGACGAGACGCACCTCCGATGCGCTTCACGGTTCCGGGACTCGGCCAACAAGTGGTGGTTCCGCGATTTCAACGGGACGCTGTCCGGCGCCAAGGAGAAGCCTGGCGCTCCGCAGCGACACGGCGAGAGCAACCGCAACGCGTCGGATGAGGGGATCGGCGTAGCAGGTTGATCGCTGTGAACTCGCCATCAATTCCCATATCTCGGCGAGACCCTAGATCCCGTTAGAGAAGCCGATCGACCCGCTCACCCCGCACGCGCCACCAGCTCCGCGCGGGTCACCAGGCCGGCCAGGCGGCCGTCGCGCAGCAGGACGGCGTGGTCGGCGCCCGCCGCGTCGAGCCGGGCCAGGGCTTCGGCCGCCGTGTCGCCGGTGCCCACCGAGGCGGGCGGGCCGGACATCACCTCACCCACCGGCGTCGCCGGGTCCCGGCGGGCGAGGACGGCCGGGTCGAGCGCGCCCAGGATCTCGGAGACGGCGGTCGCGAAGCGGGGGTCGCGGCCGTGCAGCACTACGGGGAGCAGCGGCTGGTCGCGCGCCGGGCCCGCGGCCAGCGCGGCGGCCTCGGCGAGCGGGGTCGCGGTGGTGACGACGTGCACCGGGCCGGTGGCGTCGGCGAGCAGGCCGGGGCGGTCGTCGTCGAGGAAGCCCAGGCGCCGCAGCCAGTCGGCGGAGTGGTACTTCGACAGGTAGGTGCGGCCGGAGTCGGGCAGCACGGCGACGACGACGTGCTCGGGCCCGAGCCCGCGCGCCACCCGCAGGGCCGCCGCGACGGCCAGCCCGGACGACGCCCCCACCAGCATTCCCTCCTCGCGGGCGAGGCGGCGGGTGGTCAGCACCGACTCCCGGTCGCCGATCACCTCGATGCGGTCGACGACGTCGCGGTGGTAGGACAGCGGCCAGACGTCGGTGACCGTGCCGGTGTGGCGGTAGTGGCCGGCGGCCTCGACGAAGAAGGGGCTGCCGTCGCCGCCGTGGTAGACCGAGGTGGCGGGGTCGGCTCCCACGACCTCGACCGGCCCCTGCTCCTTGAGGTAGCGCCCGGTGCCCGAAATCGTGCCGCCGGTGCCGATCCCGGCGACGAGGTGCGTCACGCGCCCGCCGGTGGCCGTCCAGATCTCCGGTCCGGTCGTCGCGCGGTGCACGGCCGGGTTGGCGGGGTTGTCGTACTGGTCGGCGAACCAGCCGCCGGGCGTCTCCTGCGCGATCCGCTGCGCCAGCCGGTTGACGTGCTCGGGGTGCTCCCGGGGCAGGCTCGACGGCGTCGTGACCACCTCGGCGCCGTAGGCGCGCAGCACGTCCATCTTCTCGACGGCGACGGTCTCGGGCAGGACGACGACGATCCGGAACCCGCGCACGGCCGCAGCCTGCGCCAGCCCGATCCCGGTGTTCCCCGACGACGCCTCGACGATCGTGCCCCCGGGCCGCAGCGACCCGTCACGCTCGGCCGCGAGCACCATCGCCGTGGCGGCGCGGTCCTTCACCGAGCCGCCCGGGTTGAGGTACTCGGGCTTGACCAGCACGGTCGCGGAGAGCCCGGCCGCGAGCCGGCACAGCCGGACGAGCGGGGTGCCGCCGACGAGGTCGATCAGGGAGTCGTGGATGAGCACGCCCCATCATGTGCGGCGCGCCGGCCGTGCGCTCTGCGGGTCTCGACCGCCGTGTAGCAGCAGCGCTAGAGAGCCGTAGAAGCCGCGATGGAGGGGGAGCCGGAGAGGTCGACGAGCTCGGACGACGGGCCGGAGAACAGCCCCGCCACCGCACCGACCACCGTCCCCACCCGCCGCGCCGGGGTGCTCCCGACGACACGGATCGCGGTCTGCAGGCGGCCACGCCGGGGCGGGCGCGCGGGTGCGCGATCCACGGCACGCCGGGCGACAGGTCCTGGGCGGCGTCGACGTGGGGCCGCATCCGCTCCTCGGTCTCGGCGAACGCGGCGCGGTGGTCGTCGTGCGCGGCGAGCTCGCCCGCCAGCACGTAGGCGCCGACGGGGGCGAGGCTGGTGCTCATCCCGCTCACCGGCGAGGCGCAGTAGGCGGCGTCGCCGACGACCGCCACGCGCCCGCGGCTCCAGGCGGGCAGGCGCACCTGCGCCAGTCGTGCGGGGCCGGTCGGCCACGCCGACGACCTGTGTCGACTCCTACCATCGGTCCGTGCCCACGCCCCCGCAACCCGGTCCCGAGCTGTCCGGCAGCGACGACTTCCTGTCCTTCGCCGAGATCGCCCTCGACACCACCGCGGAGCGGCTGCCCGGCACCGACCGGTCGGCGATGGCGATGGTCCTGCTGCTGCACCGCGTCGCGAACACGGTGGTCTACGACCTGGAGTCGACGGTGCACCGGCCCGCGGGCTGGAGCTGGTCGGCGTTCCGGTTGGTGTTCACGCTGTGGGTGTCGGGGCCGCAGGAGGCCGGGCGCGCCGCCGCGCTGGCGGGCATGAGCCGGGCGGCGGTGTCGAGCCTGTCGAAGACGCTGGACGCATCGGGCGTACTGGAACGCGGCCCGGACGCCCGCGACGGCCGCACGGTCGTCCTGTCGCTCACCGGGAAGGGGAGCGCCGCGCTGGAGGAGGTCTTCCTCGTGCACAACCGGCGCGAGGCGGAGTGGGCCGGCCTGCTGACCCCCGACGAGCTCGGCACGCTCAACGCCGTGCTGCGCAAGCTGGCCCGCGCCGCGCACGACCAGGAGTGGGTCAGCCGCCGCCGCTGATGTGGCGCGCGTCACAGCGCGGTGGCGTTCATGGACGTCAGGCCCTACCGTCCTCCAAGTAGTAAAACCTTTGACGATCACCCGGAGGACCGTCCCCATGGCCAAGCCGTTCGCCTCGTCCGCCGACACCGCCGTCAAGGAGCAGACCCTCGAGGTGCTGGCCGACGGCGTCTACGCGCTGACCGCCGAGGGCGACCCGAACATCGGCGCGATCGAGGGCGAGGACTTCCTCGTCTGCTTCGAGGCCCTCGCCACGCCGGTCGCGGCGCGCCGCTGGCTCGCGATGCTGCGCGAGCACACCGACAAGCCCGTGCGCTACCTGGTGCTCTCGCACTACCACGCGGTCCGCGTGCTCGGCGCCAGCGCGTTCGACGCCGAGACGATCGTGTCGCACGAGATCACCCGCGACCTCATCGCCGAGCGCGGCGAGCAGGACTGGGCCAGCGAGTTCGCGCGCATGCCCCGCCTCGCCGAGGCCGCCGAGTCGGTGCCCGGCCTGACCTGGCCCACCCTCACCTTCGCCGACCGGCTGACGATCGACCTCGGCGGCGACCGCGGCGAGCTCGTGCTGCAGTACCACGGCCGCGGGCACACCGAGGGCGACATCACCGCGTGGCTGCCGCAGCACCGGATCCTGTTCGCGGGCGACCTCGTCGAGGCCCAGGCCGCGCTCTACACCGGTGACGCCTTCCACCGCGACTGGGCGGGCCTCACGCTCGACCGCATCAAGGCCGTCGGCGCCGAGCAGCTCGTCGGCGGGCGGGGTGCGGTCAGCCGCGGGCGCGCGGAGGTCGACGCCGCCGTCGAGCAGACGCGCGGGTTCCTGCAGGTCATGCTGCGCGAGGTGGGGGCGGTCCAGCAGCGCGGTGGCACGCTCAAGGAAGCCTTCGAGGCCAGCCACGCCGCCCTCGTAGACGACTACGGCCACTGGCCGATCTTCGAGCACTGCCTGCCCTTCGACGTCTCCCGACTCTTCGACGAGCTCTCGGGCGTCGAGCGGCCGGTGATCTGGACCGCCGAGCGCGACCAGGAGGTCTGGGCGCAGCTGCAGGGCTGACCCGACCACCCCACGCGCGACGACGGGAGCCCCCGCCATGCCCACCACCCCTCCGACGTGGCCGCTCGACCCGGTCGTCGTACTCGGCGCCGGCCCCGTCGGGCAGACGACCGCGCTGCTGCTCGCCCGCTGGGGCGTGCCGACGGTCGTGCTCGACCAGCGCACCGAGCGCGACACCGTCGGCTCGAAGGCCATCTGCCAGCAGCGCGACGTCCTCGACGTGTGGGAGGCCGTCGGCGCGGGCCGGCGCATCGCCGACGAAGGCGTCACCTGGACGACGGCGCGCACGTTCCACCGCGGCGCCGAGCTGTTCAGCTACGCCTTCGCCGAGCCCGGCCGGCCGGCGTTCCCACCGTTCGTCAACATCTCCCAGACGCGCACCGAGCAGATCCTCGACGAGCGCATCGCCGACGAGCCGCTGGTGGACCTGCGCTGGGACCACCGGGTCACGGACGTCGAGCAGGACGGCGACGGCGTCACCGCGCGCTGCGCCGACGGCACGGTGGTGCGCGGCTCCTACCTCGTCGTCTGCGGCGGGGCGCGCAGCGACGAGCTGCGCCGGCTGCTCGGCGTCGGCTTCGCGGGCCACTCCTTCGACGACCGGTTCCTCATCTGCGACATCCGCACCGACCTGCCCGGCTGGGCCACCGAGCGGCGCTTCCACTTCGACCCGGAGTGGAACCCGGGCCGCCAGGTGCTCATCCACCCCTGCCCGGACGGCACGTTCCGGATCGACTGGCAGGTGCCCGCCGACTACGACCTCGACGCCGAGACCGCCTCGGGCGCCCTGGACGCCCGGATCCGCGCGATCGTCGGCGAGCGGCCCTACGAGATCGTGTGGAACTCGGTCTACCGCTTCCACTCCCGCGTGGTCGACCGCATGCGCTGCGGCCGCGTCCTCGTCGCCGGGGACGCCGCCCACCTCGTCTCGCCGTTCGGGGCCCGCGGGCTCAACTCGGGCGTCGCGGACGCCGAGAACGCGGCCTGGAAGATCGCCTACGTCGGTCACGGCTGGGCGCCGGAGTCGCTGCTCGACAGCTACCACGACGAGCGGCACGCCGCGGCGCTGGAGAACATCGCCGTCACCACGGCCACGATGGACTTCCTCGTGCCGCCCGACGCGCAGCGGGCGCGGCGCCGCGAGGAGGTGCTGGCGCGGGCGGCGCTCGACCCGGCCGCGCGCGCCGACGTCGACTCGGGCCGGCTCTCGGAGCCGTTCTGGTACGTCGACTCCCCGCTGACCACCGGCGACCCGCGCCGCCCGTTCGACGGCCGGCCCCCGCGCGGGCAGGTCCCGCCCGCGGCGCCCGGGGTGCTGCTGCCCGACGCGCCGGTCGACGCGCCGCAGGGGCGGGTGCGGGCGCTGGCCCGCGACGGCTTCCTGCTCCTGACCGGCGACGCCACCGACCCCGACGCCGTCCGGGCGGCCGCCGCGGAGGCCCCGGGGCCCGTGCGGGTCCTCGCCCTGCGCGCGCTCGACCCCGACGGCACGCTCACGGCCACACTGGGGGCGCGGCCCGACGAGGTGTGGGTCGTCCGCCCGGACGCCCACGTCGCCGCCGTCGTCGCCGCACCCACCCGAGAGTCGATCACCACGGCGCTGGCCCGCGCCGCCGCCCGCACCACCTCCAGGGAGGAGACCCCGCATGGCGTTCTACAGACGAGCCGGTGACATCCCGCCCAAGCGGCACACCCAGCACCGCGACGCGGCCGGGGCGCTCTACTACGAGGAGCTGATGGGCGAGGAGGGCTTCTCCTCGGACTCCTCGCTGCTCTACCACTCCGGCGTGCCGTCGGCGATCGTCGACGCCACGCCGTGGGAGCTGCCCGACCAGTCGACCACCGAGAACCGCCCGCTGCTGCCGCGCCACCTGAAGCTGCACAGCCTGTTCGACGAGGACTGGAAGGCCGTGGACGTCGTCACCGGGCGCCGCCTGGTCCTGGGCAACGCCGACGTCCGCATCTCCTACGTCGTGGCGGGGGAGGCCTCGCCGCTCTACCGCAACGCCACCGGCGACGAGTGCGTGTACGTCGAGTCCGGGTCGGCGACGGTGGAGACGGTGTTCGGGTCGCTGTCCGCGCGCCAGGGCGACTACGTGGTCCTACCGCGCTCGACCACGCACCGGTGGGTGCCCACGGGCTCGGAGCCGCTGCGGGCCTACGCGATCGAGGCCAACTCCCACATCGCGCCGCCCAAGCGCTACCTGTCCCGCTACGGGCAGCTGCTCGAGCACGCGCCCTACTGCGAGCGCGACCTGCACGGCCCCGACGGCCCGCTGCTCACCGAAGGCACCGACGTCGAGGTACTGGTCAAGCACCGCGGGTCGCGTGGGGTCACCGGCACCCGCTACGTCTACCCGACGCACCCGTTCGACGTCGTGGGCTGGGACGGCTGCCTCTACCCGTACACGTTCAACATCGCCGACTACGAGCCGATCACCGGCCGCGTGCACCAGCCACCGCCCGTGCACCAGGTGTTCGAGGGCGGCAACTTCGTGATCTGCAACTTCGTGCCGCGCAAGGTCGACTACCACCCGCTGTCGATCCCGGTGCCCTACTACCACTCCAACGTCGACTCCGACGAGATCATGTTCTACTGCGGCGGCAGCTACGAGGCCCGCAAGGGCTCGGGCATCGAGCAGGGGTCGATCAGCCTGCACCCCGGCGGCCACAGCCACGGCCCGCAGCCCGCCGCCGTGGAGCGCTCGATCGGCGCGGAGTTCTTCGACGAGCTCGCCGTCATGGTCGACACGTTCCGCCCGATGGAGCTGGGCGAGGGCGGCGTCGCCGCCGAGGACCCCGCCTACGCCTGGACCTGGTCGGGGCGGGGGCCGGCCCGGTGACCGTCGTCGACGTCCCGGACGGCTCCCCGTTCGGTCTCGCGAACCTGCCCTACGGCGTCTTCTCGACGCCCGGCGCGCCGCCGCGGGCAGGGGTGCGCCTGGGTGACGCCGTCGTCGACCTGGCCCGGCTGCTCGACGACCCGGTGTTCGCCGCGCCCGAGCTCAACGGGTTCCTGGCGCAGGGCCGCGCGCGCTGGACGCAGGTGCGGGAGCGGATCACCGCGCTGCTGGCCGGGGACGTCCCGGACGACGCCGTGCACCCCGTCGCCGCGGTGACGATGCACCTGCCGTTCGCGGTGGCCGACTACGTCGACTTCTACGCCTCCGAGCACCACGCGACCAACCTCGGGCGCCTGTTCCGGCCCGACTCCGAGCCGCTCATGCCGAACTGGAAGCACCTCCCGGTCGGCTACCACGGCCGGGCCGGGACCGTCGTCGTGTCGGGGACGGAGGTCGTGCGCCCGTGCGGGCAGCGCAAGGCGCCCGACGAGCCCGCCCCGACCTACGGCCCGAGCCGGCGCCTGGACATCGAGGCCGAGCTGGGGTTCGTCGTCGGCACCGGGTCGGCGCTGGGGGAGCGGATCGGCGTCGACGAGTTCGCCGAGCACGTGTTCGGCGCGGTCCTGGTCAACGACTGGTCCGCGCGCGACCTGCAGGCCTGGGAGTACGTGCCGCTGGGGCCGCACCTGGGCAAGAGCTTCGCCACCTCGGTGAGCCCGTGGTTGGTGCCCCTCGCCGCGCTGGAGGCCGCGCGCATGCCGCTGCCCGGGCAGGACCCGCAGCCGCTGCCCTACCTGCGCGGGGGCGAGGACTGGGGGCTCGACGTCGACCTGGTGGTGGAGTGGAACGGCGAGGAGGTCGCGCGCCCGCCCTACCGGGAGATGTACTGGTCGCCCGCGCAGATGCTCGCGCACCTCACCGTCAACGGGGCGTCGGCGCGCACCGGCGACCTGTTCGCCTCCGGGACGGTCTCGGGGCCCGAGCCGCGCCAGCGCGGGGCGTTCATCGAGCTGACCTGGGGCGGGAAGGAGCCGGTCACCGTCAAGGGGGAGCAGCGGACGTTCCTGCTCGACGGCGACGAGGTGACGATCTCGGCCACCGCGCCGGGCCCGGGCGGCACCCGGATCGGCTTCGGCGAGGTCTCCGGCACCGTCGCACGCGCCCGCGGGGCGCACGACTGACCTACGCTCGCAGCGTGTCGAGCACTTCGGAGAACCCGCGTGAGCAGCCGGTGCGGACGGCCGCGCTCACCGCGATCATCGGCGCCGCCGGGGGCCGCCGGGCCTTCGTCGACGCCACGGGCACGCCGGTGACGCTGCCGCCGCTCGTGCGCCGGCTCGTCGCCACCGACGAGGTGGTCGGCGCGCTGCTGCGCGAGCTGGGGGCCGAGCTCGTCGGCTGCGCCGGGAGCCTCGACGGCGTCGAGACCGTCGGCGCCGACCGCGCGCCCGACCCGCGGGCCGTCGCCGCGCTGGAGCCGCACGTCATCGTGGCCGGGGCGGTCGACCGCGTGCACGACCTGGCCGACGAGCGGCTGGTCGGGTTCCTGCGGAAGGTCGCGCCGGTCATCGCCGTCGACACCGGGCGCCCGGCCGTGGCCCGCGCCGACCTGCGGGCGCTGCTCGGCACCGGGCGGGCGGCGCGGTCGGCCCCCGCGCCGATCCCGGACCGCCCGCCGGGGCCGCCGCAGACCCGGCCCCGGCTCTGGTGAACGGCCGACCGCTCAGGTCAGCGCGGCCCGCAGCTCCGCGGTGAGCTCGGCGAGCGCCTGCGGCGCCGCGCGGCAGAACCGCGGGAACGACAGGTACCCGTGCGGCATGCCGACGTAGGTCGTCGCGCGCACCGGGACGCCGGCCGCGCGCAGGGCCTCGGCGTAGCGCAGCCCGTCGTCGCGGATCGGGTCGTGCTCGGCCACCTGCACCAGCGCGGGTGGGAGCCCGGCGTGGTCGGGGGCGAACAGCGGCGACGCGTAGGGATCGCGGGGGTCCTGGTCGCCGAGGTAGTGATCGCGGAAGGCCAGGACGTCGGCCTTCCCGATGATCGGCGCCTGCGCGTTCTCCTCGATCGACGGGCTCCCCAGCGTGAGGTCCGTGGCCGGGTAGAGCAGCGCCTGGAACGCGATCGCGGGCCCGGAGCGGTCACGCGCCATCAGCGCGACGACGGCGGAGAGGTTGCCGCCCGCGCTGTCGCCCATCACGGCCACGCGCCGCGGGTCGGCGCCGAGCTCGGCCGCCCGCTCCACCAGGTCGACGAGCGCGGCGTAGCAGTCCTCGCCCGCGGCGGGCCAGGGGTGACCGGGCGCGAGCCGGTAGTCCAGCGACACGACGACCGCGCCGACGCCGGCCGCGACCTGGCTGCACAGCCAGTCGGACTGGTCGAGCGAGCCGAGCACCCAGCCGCCCCCGTGGATGTTGACGACGAGCGGCAGCGGCCCGGCGCCCGCGGTGGTGGGCCGGTAGACCCGCACCGGGATCGGGCCGGTCTGGCCCGTGGCGGTGGCGTCGGTGAGCACGACTCCGGGGGCCACGCCGCCGAACAGCAGGTCGGTGACCGGGTTGTGCGGGATCGTCGTGGTCTGCGCGCGGGCGATGGCGGCCGCGTCCATCGTGGTGATCGAGCTGCTCGCGCGCAGCACCCGCGCGAGCAGCCGCACCCGCAGGTCGAGGGGCGCCATCAGAACTCCGTGACGCCGGCGTCGGGCGCGAGCTCGTGCGCCGTGACGTAGCGGGACTCGTCGGAGGCGAGGAACAGGACCGAGTCGGCCACGTCCTCGGGCTGCGTGGTCTCCACCGGCAGCATGTTCGCGAACATCATGCCCAGCCGCTGGTCGCCGGCCATCGCGGCGCCGAGAACGGCCTGCATGTCGCCGCTGCCCATCGGGGTCGCGACGCCCGTGGGGTGCAGGCTGTTGACGCGGATGTGGTGCTTCGCGAGCTCCGCCGCGAACGCCTTGGCCATGCCGCGCACGGCGAACTTGCTGGCGGTGTAGGGCACCATGAACGGCTGCACCTTGATCCCGGCGGCCGAGCTGACCAGCACGATCGACCCGCCGCCCGCCGCCACCAGGTGCGGCGCGCCCGCCATCACCGTGTTCCAGACGCCGGTGACGTTGGTGCTCATCGTGTCCTCGAAGATCTGCGGCGTCACCTGGTCCCAGGCGCGCGGCACGCAGATCCCCGCGTTGGCGACGACCACGTCGAGGCGCCCGAGGCCGGCCACCGCCCCGTCGACGGCCGCGCGCAGCGCGTCGAGGTCGCGGACGTCGAGCTGCGCCGCGACCGCCCGCCGCCCGGCCTTCTCGACCAGCGCCACCGTCTCCTCGAGGTCGGCGGGCGTCGCCGACTCGTAGGCGACGCCGGGCAGGGGCGCGCACACGTCGACCAGCACGACGTCGGCGCCCTCCGCGGCCAGCCGGACGGCGTGCGCGCGGCCCATGCCCCGTGCCGCCCCGGTGATCAGTGCGACCTTGCCCTCGACCCGTCCCGCCACGGTTCCACCTCTCGACGATCCACAACCGGACAATCCTGTCCGGTTGTTGATACCGTAGCCCCGTGACCTCACCGCGTCGAGAGAACCGCGGCCCCAGCGCCGCCGCGGGCAACCGCCGCGCCCTGCTCGCCGCCGCCGTCGAGGTGTTCGGGGAGCAGGGGTTCGACGCCCCGCTCTCGGCCGTCGCGAAGCGCGCGGGCGTCGGCCAGGGCAGCCTCTACCGGCACTTCCCCGACCGGGTCGCGCTCGCCGTCGCCGTGTTCGAGGACAACGTCGTCGAGCTGGAGGAGCTGGCCGCGCTCCCGGGCACGACCCTCGACGCCCTGCTCGACGCCGTCACCGACCAGCTCGTCGCCAGCGTCGGGTTCGTCGACGTCGTGACGGCGTCGGTGCCCGACGGCCGCGTCGAGGCGGTGGCCGAGCGCGTCGGCGCCGTGCTGGCCGGGGCGCTGCCGCAGGCGCAGCGCGCAGGCCGGTTCCGCGACGACGTCACCGCCGCCGACGTCGTCCTGGCGATCGGGATGGTCGCCGGGCTGGTCTCCAAGGTGCCCATCGGGGACCGCCTGCGCACCGCCGCGGCCGCCTGGGCCCTGCTGCGGCGGGGGCTGCGGCCGTGAGCTCTCGGCCGTCGATCCTCAGCGCGGCAGGTAGCGCGCGTAGAGCAGCCCGCTGTCGAAGCGGCGCTGGTCGACCAGGTCGAGGTCCAGGCGCACCCCGACGGGGCGGAAGAGGTCGCCGATGAACGTGTGGACCTCGGGGTCCTCGGCGCCGCGGCCGAGGTCGCCCTCGGCGGCCACAGCGTAGCCGTCGAGCGAGGTGATCATCGAGTAGAGGAGCTGTGCCATGTCCTGTGTGACCGGAGGACGGGCGAGAAGTCATCGACCGGTGGCCCCTACCCCGGCGGCGCGGTCGAGCAGGTAGCGGCGCTCCGGCGCGCTCAGGGTGCGGGCGGCCGCGCGGCGGTAGTGCTCGCGGGCGCCGTCGGCGTCACCGGTGCGGTCGAGCAGGTGCGCGCGCACGGCGTCGACGCGGTGGTGCCCGGCCAGCGCCGGATCGGCGGCGGTCGCGTCGAGCTGCTCCAGGGCCACGAGCGGGCCGCGCACCATCGCGACGGCGACGATCCGGTTCAGCGTGACCATCGGGCCCGGCGCGATCGCCGCCAGGATCTCGTAGAGGCCCAGGATCTGGCGCCAGTCGGTGTCCTCGGCGCGCGGGGCCTCGTCGTGCACGGCGGCGATGGCGGCCTGCAGCTGGTAGGGCCCGGGCACCGCCGTGGCCAGCGACGCGGTGACCAGCGCGACGCCCTCGGCGATCGCGGCGGCGTCCCACAGGCCGCGGTCCTGCTCGTCCAGCGGCACGAGCGCGCCGTCGGGCCGCGTGCGGGCGGCCCGCCGCGCGTCGGTGAGCAGCATCAGCGCGAGCAGCCCGGCGACCTCGCCGTCGCCGGGCCGCAGCCCGTGCAGCAGGCGGGTCAGCCGCAGCGCCTCCCGGGTCAGCTCGACGCGCTGCAGGGACTCCCCGGAGCTGGCCGTGTGCCCCTCGGTGAAGACCAGGTACAGCGTCCGCAGGACCGCGGGGAGCCGCGCCTCGTCGTCCGGGTCGCCGAACCGCCCGCCCGCGGCCCGGATCCGCGCCTTCGCCCGGCTGATCCGCTGCGCGACCGTCGCCTCCGGCACGAGCAGGCCGCGGGCGATCTCCGCGGTGGTCAGGCCGCCGACCGCGCGCAGCGTCAGCGCCACCTGCGACGGCGGGTTCAGCGACGGGTGGCAGCACAACGCGAGCAGGGCGAGGGTGTCGTCCTCGCCGGGCACCGGACCCGTCGGCACGGCCGCGGCCACGGCGTCCTCCCGGCGGCGGCGCGCCGCGTCGGCGCGGTGGGCGTCGACCGTGCGGCGGTGGGCCGCGGTGATCAGCCAGCCCGCCGGGTTGTCCGGGACGCCGTCGGCCGGCCAGGCGAGCGCCGCCGCGATCAGGGCCTCCTGCACGGCGTCCTCGCAGGCCGCGAAGTCGCCGCCCCGGCGGCGCACGAGCACGCCGAGGACCTGCGGCGCGAGCTCGCGCAGCAGGTCCTCGACGCTTCCCGTCACAGGTCCGGGCCCGCGGGGCTGAGCACCGGTCGCACCTCGACCAGGCCCCACACCGCGTCCGGGACGCGCGCGGCGATCTCGACCGCGCGGTCCGCCGTCTCGCACTCGACGAGGTAGAACCCCGCCAGGTGCTCCTTGACCTCGGCGAACGGCCCGTCCGCGACGACCGCGGCGCCGTCGCGCGCCGTGACCCACCGCCCCAGCGACGGGTCGGCGAGCCCCTCCGACGCCACCAGCTCGCCCGACGCGGCGAGCTCGTCGGTCAGCGCGCGGTGCCCGCGGCCGAACTCGGCGCGCTGGGCGTCGGTGAGGCCCGCCCAGCGCTCGAGGAAGTGCTCGTTGCTGTGGATGAGGACCAGGTACTTCACGTGCCACCTCCGTCACCGGGAAACTCCTGCCGCCGGGATGTCGAGACCGGCGGTCCGGTCTCGACATCCCGGCGTACGGACCCCGAGGGAAGGATCCTCCGATGGAACTCGACCACGACTTCACCGCCGTCCTCGTGACGAGCCCGGAGCCGGGCGGCTGGACCTACGTGCAGATGCCCGGTTCCGCCGAGTTCTTCGGCACCCGCGGGCTGGTGAAGGTCCGCGGCACCGTCGACGGCCACCCGTTCCGCAGCTCGTTCATGGCGCTGGGCGACGGCACCCACAAGCTCCCGGTGCGCGCCGCCCTGCGCCGCACGCTGGGCAAGAAGGCCGGCGACCCCGTCGACGTGCACCTGTCGGAGCGGATCGAGGAGAGCCGGTGAACGTCCTCGCCGTCGTCGTGGCCGCGGTGGCCGCGTTCCTCGTCAGCGGGGCGTACTACGGCGCGCTCGGCGCGCGCCTGGCCCGGCTCTCGCCCGCCTACGCCCCGGGCGCGGGCCGCTCCGCCGCGGCCACGGCCGTCACCGAGGTCGTGCGCAACGTCGTGCTCGCGCTCGTCGTCGCCGGGCTGGCGCGCGGGCTGGGCGCCGACGCGCTCGGCCCGGCGCTGCTGCTCGCCCTCGTGCTCTGGGTGGGGTTCCCGGTCCTGCTGCTCGCCGGGTCGGTGTTCCACGAGCGGGTGCCCGTGGCCCTCGCCGCGATCCACGCCGGCGACTGGCTGCTCAAGCTGCTGGTCGTCGCGGGCGTGACGGGAGCCTGGGCCTGACCGGCGCCGGTCAGCCGACGTTGACGCCGAAGTCGCGCGCGATGCCCGCGAGCCCCGACGCGTAGCCCTGCCCGATCGCCCGGAACTTCCACTCCGGGCCGCGGCGGTAGAGCTCGCCGAACAGCATCGCGGTCTCGGTGGAGGCGTCCTCGGTGAGGTCGAAGCGGGTGATCTCCGACTCGCCCGCGGCGTTGACGATCCGGATGAACGCGTTGGCGACCTGGCCGAAGCTCTGCCGGCGGTTGTCGGCGTCGTAGATGCTCACCGGGAACACGATCTTGTCGACCTGCGGCGACATGCCGGCCAGGTCGACCTTGAGCTGCTCGTCGTCGCCCTCGCCCTCACCGGTGAGGTTGTCGCCGGTGTGCTCGACGGTGCCGTCCGGGCTGATCAGGTTGTTGAAGAAGATGAAGTGGCTGTCCGACAGCACGCGGCCGTCGGTGCCGAGCATGATCGCCGAGACGTCGAGGTCGAAGTCGGCGCCGGTCGTGGCACGCACGTCCCAGCCCACCCCGACGATCACGTTCGTGAGGCCGGGGGCCTCCTTGCTGAGGCTGACGTTGCCGCCCTTGGCCAGGCTGACGCTCACGAAGGACTCCATCTCGGTCGACGCGGTGATCCGGCTGCGATGCTAGGGCCATGAGCGTGCGGTGGGGGATCGTCGGGCCGGGTCGGATCGCGTCGAAGGTGGTGGCGGACTTCCCGCACGTCCCCGGCGCCGAGGTCGTCGCGGTCGCGTCCCGGTCGGCCGAGCGGGCACGGGCCTTCGCCGACGCGCACGGTGTCGGGCGCGTCCACGGCTCCTACCGGGCGATCGTCGAGGACGACGGCGTCGACGTGCTCTACATCGCGACCCCGCACCCGCAGCACCGCGCCGTCGCGCTGGCGGCACTCCGGGCGGGCAAGGCAGTGCTCGTCGAGAAGGCGTTCACGGTGACGCCGGCGGCCACCCGCGAGATCGTCGGCGCCGCGGAGGCAGCGGGGGTGTTCGCGATGGAGGCGATGTGGACGCGCTTCCAGCCCGCGATCGTGCGGATGCGGGAGCTCATCGCCGACGGCGCGATCGGCGAGGTGCAGTCGGTGCAGGCCGACCTGGGCGCCCAGCACCCCACCGACCCGTCCGACCGCTTCTACGACCCCTCCGTAGGGGGAGGTGCGCTGTTCGACGTCGGGGTCTACCCGATCTCGTTCGCGCAGATGGTCCTCGGCACCCCCGACGCCGTCGCGGCGCACGGCGTGCTGGCGCCGACCGGCGTCGACGTCGAGGAGGCGGTGCTGCTGTCCTACCCCGACGGCCGCACCGCGTCCCTGCTCGCGTCGCTGCGCTGCGCCACCCCGGGAGCGGCGCGCGTCGTCGGCACGGGCGGCTGGATCGACGTGCCCCCGCGCTTCCACCACCCGTCGGGGATCGTCCTGTGCCGCAACGGCGCCGAGCCCGAGCGCATCGACGCCCCCGCGCTCGGCGCGGGCTACTCCCACGAGCTGCGTGAGGTGACCGACTGCGTCGCCGACGGGCGGACGCAGAGCGCGGTGATGCCGCTGGCCGACACCGTGGTGGTGCAGGACGTGATGGACGCGGTGGCGCG
The DNA here is from genome assembly GCF_019263585.2 of Pseudonocardia oceani. GTDB lineage: Bacteria > Actinomycetota > Actinomycetes > Mycobacteriales > Pseudonocardiaceae > Pseudonocardia > Pseudonocardia oceani. The sequence goes on along the minus strand of NZ_JADQDF010000001.1, from coordinate 3,077,354 downwards.
GCAGCTGGGGATGGAGCCGCAGGAGGGGCCGGCGGAGCTGTAGTGCACGAGCCGGTCGTGGTGGCTGGTGGTGGCCGGGAGGACCCCCGGCCCCCTCCAGCGGAGGTCCTCCCGTGCCGCCGTCAGAGGTACCCCGGGGGGTCGGTCGCACACAACCGGGTCGTGCCCCACGATCGCCTGGCGGACAAGTGGCCGTCGTAGAACGGATAACCGAGCGGGTCAGCGTCCGGATGGTCGATGCGCCCGCCGACGGGCCCGATTAGCGTTTCCCCTTCGACCAGGGGGGACTGATCGTGCCGGAATCGCTCATGCGCGCGCAGATCACGACGGCGGACGCCGACGTGGCGCACGGCTGGCTGCGCGACGCCTACGGCGACCACGAGGTGACGATCTCCGGACGACCGACCGATTTCCGGTTCGCGCACAGCATGGCCGACTTCGGCAGCTTCACCGTCGGCGTCGCGCGGCACTCGATGGTCCTGCGCGGCAGCTGGGAGCCCCTCGACGACGTGCTGCTGTTCAGCCACCTGCTCAGCGGGCGGTTCGTCCTGCGCTCGCCCGGCAACGAGGTGGTGGGCGGGCCGGGGGACGTCCTGTCCTACGACCCCGACGCGCGCACCGACGTCGAGTGGTACGACTTCCGCATGGCGCAGCTGCGCATCCAGCGCGCGGCGGTCGACCGCATCGCGGCGGAGGTCCAGGGCGACGACCGGGCCGTCCCGCGCCTGGCGTTCGACCTCGGGCGGCCGCTGTCGGCGGCGAAGGGGGTGCACTGGAAGCGCCTCATGCAGTACGTGTCGGGCGATGTCGCGCGCAACCCCGGCGTCAACGGCAACCCGCTGGTGGTGCGCCACGTGCAGCGGCTGATCGTCGCGACGCTGCTGGAGACCTTCCCCAACTCGAGCCAGGCCGGCCACCGCGCGACGACGCAGTACGCGGCCCCCGACGCCGTGCGCCGCGCGATCGCGTTCATGGAGGAGCACGCCGCCGAGGACCTCGAGCTGACGACCGTCGCGGAGGCCGCGCACGTCGGCCCGCGGGCGCTGCAGCGGGCGTTCCGGCGGTCGATGGACCAGACGCCGCTGGGGTTCCTGCGCTCGGTGCGGCTCGACCGCGCCCACGACGAGCTGCGCGCCGCCGACCCGGCCGACACGACCGTCGGCGCGGTCGCCGCCCGCTGGGGCTTCGGCCACCCCGGGCGCTTCGCCGCCGACTACCGGGCCCGGTTCGAACGAGCACCCAGTGACACCCTCCGGGGGTGAGGCCGTGACACGTCGGGCGGTCCAGGCGAGACTGTCGCCCATGTCGATGACGACCATGCGCGTCCTGCGGCTCGTGGTGCACGTGCGCACCCGCGAGCCGGTACTGCTGCTCGGTGAGGTGGAAGGTGAGCGCTGCCTGCCGGTGTTCCTGCGCCGCCCGCAGGCCGACGCGATAGCGCTGGGCGAGCGCGGTGAGGGCGACCCCCAGCTGCCTCAGGACGTCCTGCTGCCGGTGCTGCAGGGGCTGGGTCACGAGCCCGTCGGCGCCGAGGTGGTCTCGCTCGTCGACAGCGTGTTCCGGGCGGAACTCGTGTTCGCCGACGGCGCCCGCGTCGAGCTGCGCCCCAGCGACGCGCTCGCCGTGGCGGTGCGCGAGGGCCTGTCGATCGGCGTGGCCACGGCGATCCTCGACGAGGTCGGTCAGCCCATCGCCGACCTGTTCCCCGACGGCACGGACGCGCCGCCGGAGAAGCAGCTCGAGGACTTCCGCAAGTTCATCGACGAGGTCTCGCCCGACGACTTCGCCTGATCCCCCGCAGGAGCGTCCGCGGGGCGGCGGCGCCGTTCAGAAGCGGCCGCCGCCTCCACGGCGCCCGCGCGAGGACGACCCGCCGAAGCTGCCCGGCGAGAACCCGCCACCCCCGCCGCGGCCACCACCACCACTGCTCCAGCCACCACCACTGCTCCAGCCGCCGCCGCGGGTGGCGCCGGAGATGATGCCGCCGAGGATCAGGCTGCCCAGGTCGACGCCGGTGCTGCCGCCCGACGAGGTGCTCGACCAGCTCGACGCGTCGGACTGCGCGAGCCGCAGGGCCTCCTGGGCCAGCGAGTCGGCCCGCTGCGCCTCGCGCAGGGCCTCGGCCGGGTCCTGCCCGTTGCGGGCGTTCTCCAGATGGCGCCTGGCCTCGGCGAGCCGGGTGCGCGCGGTGGCGTCCACGGCGCCGCGGTGCGTGGTCACGAAGTCCTCGGCGGCGTCGACGGCCGAGCGGGCCGTCAGCAGCGTCTGCTCCAGGACCGCGGCGGTGCGGCGGCGGCGGTCCTGCTCGGCGCGGGCGGCGGCGATGGCGCCGTCGAGCGCGGCGCCGGCCTCGTCGAGCAGGCGCAGTGCGGCGATCGGGTCGCCCGTCTCCGCCTGCTCCGACGCCGTGACGGCGGCCTCGGCGCGCGCCACCACGGGCCCCAGCGACCCGTCCAGCGCGCGGGCCTCCGCGAGGTCCTGCTCGGTCTCGGCGCGGGCCGCGGGGATGGCCGCCGCCGCCTCCACGAGCTCGGTGCCGCGGCGCGGGATGCCGTCGAGCAGCGTCTCGGCCTGGGTGAGCGCGTCCTCGGCGGCGCGGCCGGACACGACCGCGGCCGGGCGCGCACCCGCGTCGACCTCGGAGCGCGCGGCGGCGACCTCGGTGCCGGCGACGTCGAGCAGCTGCCGGGCCTGCGCGAGCGAGCCGGCCACCGGCTCCAGCGCGCTCGGGGCGTAGCGCGCGGAGAGCGCCTGCCAGGTCGACTCGGTCTGCGGCACGCGCGCGAGCACGGCGTCGCGGCGGGCGGCGAGGCCCGCGACGTACTCGGGCGCGGTGGCCTCCAGGTTGCGCATCGCGTCGAACGCGGCGACCTGGGCGTCGAGGCGCTCGTCGGCGACCCGGCAGGCGCGGATGATGTCGGCGTGCATGCGGCGCCGGGTCGGCTCGTCCTCGGGCACGTCGTCGTCGAGCTGCTGGCGGACGCCGAACGCGCGGAGCATGTCGGCCTTCGACGCCTCGACGGCCGCGGCGAACCCGCCCACCGCCTCCTCGCCGAAGTGGCCGCGGGCGGCGGACAGCTCGATCTCGGAGGTGCGGACGGCCTCGTCGACCTCGATCAGTCCGGCGCTGGCGCGGTAGGCCAGGTCGTCGGTGGCGACGTCGCTGAACTCGTCGCGCGGGGCGGGCGGCTGCGCCGGGTCCGCGGGGACGGCGGCCGTGCGGTTGCGGCGGCGGCGCGACACGACGTACGCCCCGCCCCCGACGACGACCACGCCGCCGAGCAGCAGCGCGCCGACCGGGAACCCGCCGCTGCCGCCGCCGAGCCCGTCGGACAGCGCGATCGCGGCCCCGGCCCAGTCGTCCTGCGCGAGGCGGCCCTCGGCGTCGCCGATGGCGCTGTCGATGTCGGACTGCGACACGACCAGCTCGGGATCGACGTGCACCCCGTAAGCCCGGTCACCCACCGCGACGGCGAGCAGCACGTCCTGCGAGCCGAACTGCGAGAGGCGCGCGGACTCGTCGGCCCAGGACCGGCCGTCGGCGCCGTCGAAGGAGTCGAGGTAGACGACGAAGACCTGCGTGCCGTTCGCCTGGCGCAGGCGGCCGAAGGCTTCGGTGATCCGAGCCTCGTCACCGGGGGCGAGGACGCCCGCGGAGTCGGTGACCGCCGGCCCGACCCGGGACGGCGGGTCGGCCGCGGCGACGCCGGCCCCGATCAGGGCGAACAGCCCCAGCACCACGGCCAGCAAGGGCAACCTGCGCACGACGACCTCCGCGAACGGCGAATGATCCGCTCATCATGACGCTCCCCGGATCACGGCCGTGCGGCGCCGCCGACCGGGCCACCGGGCCCAGATTGGCCCTGGCGGACCAGGCCACTCCGGCGACGATGGACGCATGGCCGCGATCGAGCTCCGCACGCTCCCCCTCTCGCACGCACCCGCCCGACGGCTCGTCCAGCTCGTGGCCGGGCTCGCCCTCTACGGCACCTCGATGGCCATGCAGATCCGCGCGACGCTCGGGCTCAACCCGTGGGACGTGCTGCACGAGGGGCTGACGCGGCAGACGCCGCTCGGGTTCGGGCTGATCACGGCGGTGACGGGCGTGGTCGTGCTGCTGCTGTGGATCCCGCTGCGGCAGCGGCCGGGGATCGGGACGGTGGCGAACGTGCTGGTCATCGCCGTGACCGTCGACCTCGCCCTGGCCCTGATCCCCGCCCCCGGCGGCCTGCCCGCCCGGATCGCCCTGATGGCGGGCGGGATCGTGCTCAACGGCGTGGCGTCGGCGGCGTACGTCGGCGCGCGGCTCGGCCCGGGCCCGCGCGACGGCCTGATGACCGGCCTCGCCGCCCGCACCGGCGGCTCGCTGCGGCTGGTGCGGACGGGCATCGAGGTCACCGTGCTGGCGGCGGGGTGGCTGCTCGGCGGCACCGTCGGCGTCGGCACGGTGCTCTACGCGCTGGCCATCGGCCCGCTGACGCAGCTGTTCCTGCCGTTCGTGGTGGTGCGGGAGCCGGCACCGCGCCCGGTGGCGTGAGCGGCGGGCATCAGGCGACCGCGGGCGCGGCCTCCGCCTCGATGTCGGGCAGCGCCCACGGCCGGACGACGGTGACCAGCACGACCAGCGCCAGCACCAGCCCGCCCGCGACGACCGAGGCCATCGCGACGGCGTCGTTGCCCAGCAGCCCGACGACCGGCGAGATGACCGCGCCGATGCCGAACTGCACGGCCCCGAGCAGCGCGGCCGCGGTGCCCGCGGTCTCGCCGTGGCGCGACAGGGCGACGGCGGGGGCATTGGGCAGCGCGAGGCCGGTGCAGAACAGCACCAGCCACATCCCGCCGACGATTCCGACGATGCCGGCGAAGCCGGTGGTCGCGATCAGCACGAGCAGCAGGCCGAAGAAGGCGCCGGCGGAGACGGCGGCGAGCAGGATCTGCCGCGGCTCGAACCAGCGCAGGAACACCGGATTGAGCTGGGTCGCGAGGATCAGGAAGATCGCGCCCGAGCCGAAGACCAGCCCGAACTGCTGCTGGTCGAGCCCGAACTGGCCCTGGAACACGAACGACGAGCCCGAGACGTAGCCCAGCAGCGCCGACATCGCGAGCCCGGCGACGACGACGAGACCGACGAACGTGCGGTCGTGGAACAGGGCGCCGTAGTCGCGCAGCGTGCCGGCGAGGCCGGCGGTGCGGCGCCGCGAGGGCGGCAGCGTCTCGCGCAGCCCGACCAGCGCGACGGGCAGCAGGACCAGGCCGAACGCGGCGAGGGCGACGAACACCCCGCGCCACGAGGTGAAGCGCAGCAGCTCACCGCCCAGCGTCGGCGCGATGACCGGGGCGGCGCCCATGACGAGGATCAGCCGGGAGAGCAGCGTGGCGGCCGCGCGGCCGGAGTAGAGGTCGCGCACGATCGCCAGCGCGATGACGGCGCCGGCCGCGGCGCCCACGCCCTGCAGCACCCGCAGGGAACCGAGCACGGCGATGTTCGGCGCGACGGCGCACAGCAGCGACGCCACCACGTGCAGCGCGGTGCCGGCGATCAGCGGGCGCTTGCGACCGAAGCGGTCGGAGAGCGGGCCGATCACCAGCTGGCCGATCGCGAGGCCCAGGAGCGTGCCGGTGAGCGTCAGCTGGACGACGGCGGAGGTCGTCATCAGCTCGGTGGTGATGGTCGGCAGCGCGGGGAGGTACATGTCGATCGTGAGGGGGCCGAGGGCGATCAGCGATCCGAGGATCACGATCAGCCGGAGGCGCTGACCCCGGTCGGGGGTCGCGGCCGTCTCGACGCGATCGGAGGTTGTCGTCACCGCACGGACAAGGAGCGGCGTCCGGCGCGTTGTTCCCGATCCCGATCGGGTGTGACGGCAGCCACTCCCCGGGCCGGGTTACCGTGCGACCCATGCTGGTCGAACGCATGCGGCCGTTCACGTCGACGATCTTCGCCGAGATGTCGGCGCTGGCGCTGCGGACGGGGGCGATCAACCTCGGCCAGGGCTTCCCCGACACCGACGGACCGCCGTCGCTGCTGGCCGACGCCGCCGCCAACATCACCGGCGGGATCAACCAGTACCCGCCCGGCCCGGGGGTCCCGGCGCTGCGCGCGGCGGTCGCCGAGCACCAGAGCCGCTTCCACTGCCTGTCCGTCGACCCCGAGGACGTGCTGGTCACCACGGGCGCGACCGAGGCCATCGCCGCCGCGGTCCTCGCCCTGTGCGACCCGGGCGACGAGGTCGTCACGTTCCAGCCCTACTACGACTCCTACGCCGCCACCGCCGCGCTGGCCGGCGCGGTGCTGCGGGCGGTGCCGCTGCGTGCGACGACCCCCGGCGGGGAGTTCGGGTTCGACCCCGACGAGCTGCGCGCCGCGTTCTCCGCGCGCACCCGCGTCGTCCTGGTCAACACCCCCCACAACCCGACCGGCACCGTGCTCTCCGCGGAGCAGCTCACGCTGATCGGGACCCTCGCCGCGGCGTCCGGCGCGGTGGTGGTGTCCGACGAGGTGTACGAGCACATGGTGTTCGACGGTCGCGCACACGTCCCGATGGCGACGCTGCCGGGGATGGCCGAGCGGACGCTGACGATCTCCTCGGCCGGCAAGACGTTCTCCGTGACCGGGTGGAAGGTCGGCTGGGTGCACGGACCCCGCGAGCTGGTGGCGGCCGTGCGGGCGGCCAAGCAGTTCCTCACCTACGTCAGCGGGGCGCCGTTCCAGCCGGCGATCGCGTCGGCGCTGGCCCTGCCCGACGCGTTCTTCTCCGGCATCGCGACGGGCCTGCAGGGCAAGCGCGACCTGCTGTCCGACGGGCTGCGGGCGGCCGGGCTCACGGTGCACCCGTCGGCCGGCACGTACTTCGTGGTCACCGACGTCGCGCCGCTGGGCGTCACCGACGGGGCGGACCTGTGCTGGCGGCTGCCCGAGCTGATCGGCGTGGCGGCGGTGCCCGTGTCGGTGTTCTGCACCGACCCGGAACTCGGGCGCACGCTGGTGCGGTTCGCGTTCTGCAAGCGCGACGAGGTGCTGGCCGAGGCCGTCACGCGCCTGGCCGGGCTGCCCGCGGCGCTGGGCGCGGCCGCGTGAGGGCCTACGGGTTCACCGCCGTCGGCGGGCCGGAGCAGGAGGCTTTCCTCGACGTCCCCGAGCCCGTGCCGGGGCCGGGCGAGCTGCTGGTCCGGGTCCGGGCGGCCGGGGTCAACCCCGGCGACTGGCGGCTGCGCGAGGGCTCCTACGGGGTCGAGCCGCCCGCCGTGCTCGGCCGGGAGGTGGCGGGCAGCGTCGAGCGGCTGGGGCCGGACGTGGCCGGGTTCGCCGTCGGCGAGGAGGTGTTCGGCGGCTGCCCCGGCATGGTCGGCGGGTTCGCCCCGCTGGCCCGGGTGACGGCGTCGTTCGCGGCGCACCGGCCGGACGCGGTGTCGCCCGCCGACGCCGCCGTGCTCCCCGTCGCCGCGGGCACCGCGTACGACGCGCTCGCCGGCCTCGACCTCGCGCCCGGGGCGATTCTGCTGGTCAACGGCGCGGGCGGCGGGGTGGGCCTGCCCGTCGTGCAGCTCGCCGTGGCGCGGGGGATCACGGTCGTCGGCATCGCGAGCCGGGCCAAGGAGGACCTGCTGCGGCGCTTCGGCGCAGTCCCGGTGGTCTACGGCGAGGGCGTGCTCGACCGCGTCCGCGCGGCCGCGCCCGGCGGCGTCGACGCCGTGTTCGACCTCGTGGGCGGTGACGCCCTGCGCACCGTCGCGGGGCTGCTCACCGACCGCTCCCGGCTGCGCTCGGTGGCCGACAAGCCGCTGGTCGCGGACCTGGGCGGCGCCGACGTCACCCGCGACCGCAGCACGGCGGTCCTCACCGGGCTGGCGCGGCTGGTCGGGGCGGGCGCGCTGGACCCGCACGTCACGAGCGTCCGCCCGTTCGACGAGGCCGGCGCCGCGCTGGCGGCGGTGGAGCGGGGCCACGAGGCGGGAAAGGTCGTGCTGGAGCTGCCCTGACAAGTACGCTTGACATCCCCACCCGGTGCGTGCAGGGTGGAGCCATGACAAGCGAGCTTGACAACGGGCGGCGGAGCAGCGGCGACCGGGCCCGCTCCCGCGCCTACCACCGCGACTTCTGGCCGGGCATCGTCGGCTACGTCGTCGTCCTCGGCGCGGTCGTGGCCCTCGGCGACCTCGACGGCACGAGCCCGTGGCGGTTCCTCTGGGCGCTGCTGCCGGTCCTGCCCGCGCTGTGGATCATCCGGGCCGTGGTCCGGCACGTGCGCCGCATCGACGACCACCAGCGCGGGCTGCTGCTGCGCGGGCTCGCCGTCGGCTTCGCCGCCGCCATGATCGCGTCGGTCACGCTGGGCTTCCTCGACGTCGCCGGGCTGGTCGTGCCGATGACCGGCTGGATCGTCTACGGGGTCGGCATGCTCGCCTGGGCCGTGGCCGCCGCGGTGTCGGCGCGGTGAGGAACAGCCTCAAGGCGCTGCGGGAGGCGCGCGGCTGGACCCAGGCGGCGCTGGCCGACCGGCTCGACGTCTCCCGGCAGACCGTCAACGCCCTGGAGACGGGCCGCTACGACCCCAGCCTCCCGCTCGCCTTCCGCATCGCGCGCCTGTTCGGGCAGCCCATCGAGGCGATCTTCGAGCCCGAGCCGGACACCGCCGCCGCCGACGTGTGACATCCGTACCTACCGGAGAGCCGCGGACGTCGGTCAGGCTCGGTCCATGAACATCGGGTCTCTCGTCGGCGGGTCGTTCGGCCTGGTCTACGTGCTGGTCAACGCGGGGGCGCTGGGGACGCCCGCCGGGCCGGTGGTGCAGGTCGCCGGGGTGCTGGCGTTCGTCGCCCTCCTGGTCGCGGTGCTGCGCCGGCGCGGGACCGGGCCGTCGGGCCCGCCGCACTTCTCTCGCGGTTACTGGCTCGTGGTGCTCGCCGAGGTGGTGGCGATCGTCGCCGGGGCGCAGGTGCTCAACGCGCTCGGCCTGCCGCCGCTGCCCTGGGTGACGATCGTGGTCGGCGTGCACTTCCTGCCGCTGGCGCGGATGTGGTCGGCACCCTCGCTCGCCCGGGTCGGGGTGGCCCTGGCGCTGTGCGGCATCGCCGGTCTGGTCGCCGCCGTCACCGGTGCGTCGCCCGCGGTGGTGGCGCTGCTCGCCGGGGTGCTGCCCGGCGCGGTCCTGCTCGCCGGCGCCCTGCACGGCGCCACCCGCCCCACCCCGGTCGCCGCCTGACCTCGTGAGTGGCGATCGTGCCCCTGGGCACGATCGCCACTCACGGGCGCGTCAGCGCTCCAGCCGGATCACGACCCACTTCGACGTCGGCGTGCCGGCCTCCAACGCCACCGAGTCGAGCGGGATCAGCGCGTTGGTCTCCGGGTAGTACGCGGCGGCGCAGCCCTTGGGTGTGGAGTACTCGACGAGGCGGAACCCCGGGGCGCGGCGCTCGACCCCGTCGGACCACTCGCCCACCAGGTCGACGACCTCGCCGTCGGCGAACCCGAGCTCCGCCAGGTCCGCCGCCGAGACGAACACGACGCGGCGGCCGTGGTGGATGCCGCGGTAGCGGTCGTCGAGGCCGTAGATCGTGGTGTTGAACTGGTCGTGGCTGCGCATCGTCTGCAGCACCAGCCGGCCCGGGGGGACCTGGACCGCGGCGAGCGGGCTCACCGAGAACACGGCCTTGCCGGCCTCGGTGGGGAAGGTGCGGCTGTCGCGGGGCGGGTGCGGCAGGACGAACCCGCCCCGCTCCCTGATCTTCTCCGCGTAGCCCTCGCACCCGGGCACGACGCGGGCGATGCGGTGGCGGATCTCGTCGTAGTCGGCGGCGAAGGCGGCCCACGGGATGCCGTGGCGGTCGCCGAGGGTGGCCGAGGCGATGCCGCAGAGGATGCCGACCTCCGAGCGCAGCTCCGGGCCCGCCGGCGTCATCCGCCCGCGGGACGCGTGCACCGACGACATCGAGTCCTCGACGGTGATGCGCTGCTCGGTGCCGCCGGACAGGTCCTTCTCGGTGCGGCCCAGCGCCGGCAGGATCAGCGCGGTCTCCCCGCAGGCGACGTGGCTGCGGTTGAGCTTCGTCGAGATCTGCACGGTGAGCGCGGCCCCGCGCAGCGCCGCCTCCGTGACGCCGGTGTCCGACATCGCCGAGGCGAAGTTGCCGCCGAGCCCGACGAAAACCGACGCCCGCCCGTCGCGCAGCGCGCGCACGGACTTCACCGCGTCCAGGCCGTGCTCACGCGGGGGCTCGAACCCGAACTCGTCGCGCAGGGCGTCGAGGAAGGAGTCGGGCGAGCGCTCCCAGATGCCCATCGTGCGGTCGCCCTGCACGTTGGAGTGCCCGCGGACGGGGCACAGGCCCGCGCCGAGCTTGCCGATCATGCCCTGGAGCAGGGCGACGTTGACGAACTCCTTGATCGTCGCCACGGCGTTGCGGTGCTGGGTGATGCCCATGGCCCAGCAGTTGACGATCTTCGACGAACGCGCGAAGAGGTCGGCGAGCTCCTCGATCCGCTCCCACTCCAGGCCGGTGGCGGCGAGCACCTCGGCGCGGTCGATCTCGGCCAGGTGCGCGGCGTAGGCGTCGAACCCGACCGTGTGCTCGGCGATGAACGCCTCGTCCGCCACGCCCCTGGCCAGCAGCAGGTGCCCGAGGGCCTGCCAGAGGGCGAGGTCGCCGTCGGAGCGGACCTGCAGGTAGAGGTCGGCCAGCTCGGTGCCGCGCCCGACGATGCCCGACGGCTTCTGCGGGTTGTTGAACTGCAGCAGCCCGGCCTCGCGCAGCGGGTTGATCGCGACGATCGTGGCGCCGTTGTGCTTCGCGATCTCCAGCGCCGACAGCATCCGCGGGTGGTTCGTGCCCGGGTTCTGACCGGAGATGACGATGAGGTCGGCCTCGTGCACGTCGTCGAGGGAGACCGAGCCCTTGCCGATGCCGATGGTGTCGGCGAGCCCGACCGAGGTCGCCTCGTGGCACATGTTCGAGCAGTCGGGCAGGTTGTTGGTGCCGTAGGCGCGGGCGAAGAGCTGGTAGACGAACGCGGCCTCGTTCGACGCGCGGCCCGAGGTGTAGAACAGCGCCTCGTCGGGGCTGTCGAGGCCGTTCAGGTGCTCGGCGACCAGCGCGAACGCGGCCTCCCACGTGATCGGCTCGTAGTGCGTGCCGCCCGCGCGCCGCACGACCGGCTCGGTGAGCCTGCCCTGCTGGCCCATCCAGTACTCCGACCGCGTCTCCAGGTCGGCGAGGTAGTGGGCGGCGAAGAAGTCGGGCCCGATCCGGCGGGTGTCGCCCTCCCAGGCGACGGCCTTGGCGCCGTTCTCGCAGAACTCCGCGGTGTGCCGGTGCTCCGGATCGGGGTCGGGCCAGGCGCAGCTCATGCAGTCGAAGCCGTCGACCTGGTTGAGCCGCAGGAGGGTGCGCGCCGTGCGGACCGGCCCCATCTGCGAGACCGCCATCCCGAGGCTGACGGCCACGGCGGGCAGCCCGGCGGCGGCGGTCTCGGGCTTGCCGATCTCGAGGTCGGGTTCGGGCTGCACGGCGGTCATGCCCCGACACTAGGCAGTGCGGACGAAGGTGACCTCTCCGTCGGATGTGATGCCGGGCATGGCCAGCTCGTCGAGCGAGAGGCCCAGCGCGCGGGCGAGCGCGGCGACGGTGAAGAAGGCGGGCGTCGGGATGCGGCCGGTCTCGATCTTGCGCAGCGTCTCGGCGGAGATGCCGGACGCCCCGGCCACCTCCCCGAGGCTGCGCTCCCCGCGCGCCTCCCGCAGGAGGGCGCCGAGCTGCTCGCCGCGCTCGCGCTCGGCCGGGGTGAGGGGGACGCGCACCATGGGGCGATGGTAGTACCGGCCGCGTCCCGCAGGCTCAGTTCTGCGGCGGGCCACCCGGCACCGACGCCACCTGCGCCTGCGGCAGCAGCACCTCCTGGCCCTCGCGCAGGCCGGACTTCACCTCGGTGTACTCGTCGCCGACCGCACCGGCGGAGAACGGCGTGGTCACCGGGTCGCCGCCGTCGACCCCGGGCGTGGTGACGACCTTGCGGCCGTCCTCCGAGCGCACCGTCGACGACGGCACCCGCAGCACGTTCTCCACCGACTCCACGCGCACCGCGGCGTCGGCGGTCTGGCCGTCGCGCAGCTGCGGGTCGGTGCGGTTGAGGACGACCGTCGCGTAGTAGTTGACGATCCCCGAGACGTCGGCCCCGGTGGGCGCGACGGCCAGCACCGAGGCCGGGACGCTGATCCCCGGCACGGCGTCCACGGTGACGTCGACGGCCTGGCCCGGCTGCACGCGCGCCGCGTCGGACTCCTCGAACGGCACGACGAGCTGGAACGAGTCGACGTCGTTGAGGACGAGGAACGCGCCGCCCCCGCCCGTCGCCGCGCTCGCGCCCGTGCTCGAGGAGTCGGTGACGCCGGGCAGGCGGGCGCTGCTGCCGGGGGCGAGCGAGGTGGTGCCGGACGCGGCGCCGACGAACTCGCCGACGGTCCCGTTGATCTGCGAGACGACGCCGGCGACGGGCGCCCGCAGCGCAGTGTCGTCGAGGTCGCGCTGCGCCAGCGCCACGGACGCCTCGGCGTCGCGGACCTGCGCCTCCTGTGCGTCGGTGTCAGCGGGGCGGTCGCTGCCGGCCTGGTCGAGGGTGTTCTGCGCGGTCACGACGCTGTTGCGGGCGTTCTCGATCGACAGCCGGCCCGAGGCCTCGTCGACGTTCTCGCGCTGCTCGGCGGTGTCGAGCGCGGTCTCCGAGGCGATGACGGTGCCGCGCGCCTGCTGCACGGCCGTCTCGTCGGCGGGGATGGCCTCGCACTCGGGATCGGGCGTGACGGTCACCGGCGTGGTCGCCGTCTGTCCCTCCGCGCCGCCCAGCAGACCGGACGACGACGTCGGCGCCGGCTTCGTCGTCGTCGGCGCGGGCGAGGAGCTGCACCCCGCCCGGTCGCGCGCCAGCTGGTCCTGCGCCCGGTCGAGCTGGTCGCGGTCGAAGTCGAGCTGCACCCGCGCGCGCTCGGTGGCGACGTCGTTGGCGCTGTTCGTGGCCTCGACCTGCTCCTCGGTGGCCGACAGGATCGAGTACGCCTGGTCCAGCGAGGCCTGCGCCTGCTCCACGGAGGTGGCGCCGGTGATCTTCGCGAGGTTCGCGCGGGCCTGGTCGAGCTGGGCGCGGCTCTGCTCCAGCGCCTGCTCCAGGTCGAAGTTCTCCAGGCGCGCGAGCACGTCACCGGCCTGCACGCGGTCGCCCACCGCCACGAGCACCTCGGCGAGCTGCCCGCCCTCGGCGAACCCGAGGTTCTGCTCGGTGATGGCGACGAGCGAGCCGGACGCGGACACCGTGGTGGCGACCAGGCCGCGGTCGACGCGGACCACCGGCGGTGGGGCGGCCTCGCCGCTGCAGGCCGCGAGGGCCAGCACCGCCCCCACGGCGGCGACGATCCGGAGGGGCGACGGGGCGACGGTCTTCACTGGAACCTCAACGCTTCGATGGGACGCAGCCGGGCGGCGCGGTTGGCGGGGTAACCACCGGCGACCAGGCCGATGAGCAGGCTGATCACGAACGAGATGATCACGGAGTTGACGTCGACGACGGGCGGCGGGAAGTCCGGGATCGCCTGCGGCAGCGCGATCGCCGCGGCCGTCGACAGACCGACGCCGATGAGGATGCCGACGATCCCGCCGAACCCGGCGAGGAAGGTCGACTCGAGCAGGAACTGCTGCAGGATCGCCCGGCGCCGGGCCCCGATCGCCTTGCGGATGCCGATCTCCCGGGTCCGCTCGGTGACCGTGACGAGCATGATGTTGGCGACGCCGATCCCGCCGACGATCAGCGAGATCGCGGCGACGGCCACGGTGAACAGCGTGAGGAACGACAGGGTCTGGTTGACCTGGTCGAGCAGGCTCTGCTGCGCGGTGGCGGTGTAGTCCCGCTCGGCGGGCTCGTCGATGTCGTGGCGGTCGTCGAGGATCGCGGTGACCTGGGCGAGCGCGGCCGGTACCGCCTCGGGCGAGACCGCCACGACGACGACGTTGCTGACGGAGTCGCCACCGCCGAGCAGGAAGCTGCGCGCGGTGCCCAGCGGCATGATCACGACGTCGTCCTGGCCGGTGGCCGCGACGACGCCGATCACCCGGAACGCCGTGCGCCCGATCCGCACCTCGCTGCCCAGCGCGGCGCCCGCGTCGCCGGCGAAGAGGTCCTCGACCGCGCCGGGGGCCAGCACGACGACCTTGGCCTTGCTGCGCTCCTCGGCCTCGTCGAACATGCGGCCGATGACGAGGTCGCGGTCGGTGACGTCGAGATAGGTCGACACCGTGCCGACCACCGACGAGCGGAACTGCGTGCCGCCGGGCAGCTGCAGGGTGACCGGACCGCCCGCCGTGGGCGTGGCCGAGGCGACGCCCGGGGCGTCGGCGGGGTCGGCGAGCGCCTCGACGTCGGCGTCGGTGAGGTCGCGCGGCTGCCCGTTCGTGCCCTCCTGGTTGGCGCTGACCGAGATCTGCGTGGCCAGCGACCCGAACGACTCGGTGAACCCGCTCTGGATGCCGTTGCCCAGCGCCACCAGCACGATCACGGCCGCGACGCCGATGATGATGCCCAGGGTCGTCAGCCCGGAGCGCAGCTTGTTGGCCCGCAACCCGCGGAACGCCAGCCGCGCGGCCTCCGCGATGTTCACGGGGTGCCGCCGGCGGCCGGGGCGGGCGCCCCTTGGGGCAGCGGCTGCTGGCGCACGTCGCTGACGATCCGTCCGTCGCGCAGCCGCACGACGCGGCGCGCGAACGCGGCCACCTCGTCCTCGTGCGTGATCAGCACGACGGTGCGCCCGGCGTCGTTGAGCTCGACGAGCAGCTGCATGACCTCGTTGGTCGAGACGGTGTCGAGGTTGCCGGTGGGCTCGTCGGCCAGGATCATCGCCGGCCGCGTGACCAGCGCGCGGGCGATCGCGACGCGCTGCTGCTGCCCGCCGGAGAGCTCGTTGGGCATGCTGCCGCCGCGCCCGTCGAGCCCGACGCGGGCCAGCGCCTGCTGCGCGCGGTCGCGGCGCTCGCGGCGACCCACCCCGGCGTAGACCAGCGGCAGCTCGACGTTGCGCGCGGCGCTGGTACGGGCGATGAGGTTGAAGGACTGGAAGACGAAGCCGATGCGGCGGTTGCGCAGGTCGGCGAGCGCGTTCTCCCGCATCCCGACGACGTCGGTGCCGCCGAGGCGGTAGTGACCGGTGGTCGGGACGTCGAGGCAGCCGAGGATGTTCATCATCGTCGACTTGCCCGAGCCGGACGGCCCCATGATCGCCACGAGGTCGCCCTCCTCGATGGAGAGGTCGACGGAGTCGAGCGCGCGGACCGCCACCTTGCCGGCCTGGTAGACCTTCGTCACCGCATCCAGCTCGATCACGCGCACCCCCGTTCGGGCCAACGACGGCGGTGGACGGCGGTCACGAGCAGCGGGCGGGGTTCACCGGGTCGTGACCTGGGGGAGGAGGTCATCGCGGCGCAACCTAGCGGGGTCCGGGACGCGTGTGCGCGCGCCGTTCTCAGCGCGCTCTTAGGGTGGGTCCGTGCGCCGCGGACCGCCCTGGGCCTGGGGCGCCACCGACCCCGAGATCGACGACGCCTACCCCTGCTCCGACCTGGTGCCCGAGCCCGCCGCGCGGATGGTCCGGGCCGTCGACGTCGGCGCGCCGGCCGCCCACGTGTTCCGCTGGGTCGCGCAGCTCACACAGGCGCCCTACAGCTACGACCTCGTCGACAACCTCGGCCGGCGCAGCCCGCGCACCCTGACCCCCGGCGCCGACGCCCTCGCGCCCGGCACGCCGTTCGTCCTCATCTTCCAGGTCGTCGACGTCGTGCCGGGGCGCGAGGTCACCGCGGTCGGGCGGCCCGGGCCGACGCGCCGGTTCGGCCCGATGGCGTGCACCTACCGCGTCACGCCGACGGGCGAGCGGTCCTGCCGGCTGATCGGGCGGCTCGACCTCACCGCGGGCCGGCTCGCTACCCCGATCGCCTGGGGCGATCTGCTGATGATGCGGAAGCAGCTGCGCACTCTCGCCGCATGTGCGGAACGCACGTGCTGACCCCTCCGACCGGAGGGTTCCGTCACACCGGCGGAACGGGATAGACCGGGCGCATGACGGTCACCGCGATCCACCGCTACCCGGTCAAGTCGATGCTCGGGGAGTCCCTCACTACCTGCACGGTGGGCCCGAACGGCGTGGTGGGCGACCGCGCCTACGCCGTGATCGACGGCGAGACCGGTGTCGTCGCGAGCGCCAAGGTCCCGCGCCGCTGGGCCGACCTGCTCGCGTTCTCCGCCCGCTTCGTCTCCGAGCCCGAGGCCGGCGCCGCGCCGCCGCCCGTGGAGATCACGTTCCCCGACGGGTCGGTGCACCGCAGCGACGACGCCGATATCGACGACGCGCTCTCGACCGCGATCGGGCGGCCCGTGCACCTGGCCGCCGAGGCGCCGGAGGGCGCGTACTTCGAGGAGCTCTGGCCCGACGTCGAGGGACTCGCCCCGCAGAAGCTCATCGACGACACCACCGTGCGCCGCGAGGAGACCGGCGAGGTGATCAGCAAGTTCGACATCTCCGCGTTCGGCGCCAAGGGCACGTTCTTCGACCTCTCCCCGCTGCACGTGCTCTCCGAGGCCACCCTCGACAGGCTCCGCGAGCTGGCCCCCGACGCCACCTTCGACGCCCGCCGCTACCGGCCGAACTTCGTCGTCAGCGGCGACACCGGCTTCGCCGAGAACGACTGGCCGGGCCGCAGCGCCACCCTCGGCGGGGCCACCGTGACGTACTCCTTCGCCACCATGCGCTGCGTCATGACGACCCTGGAGCAGGGCGACCTGCCCCGCGACGTCGACACCCTGCGCACGATCGCGAAGCACAACCGCATCGAGATCCCGCAGATCGGCGGCGTGTGGGCGTGCGCGGGCGTCTACGCCGACGTCGCCGGGCCGGGTGAGGTGTCGGTGGGCGACGCGTACGCGGAGGTGCCCTCGGGCTGAGCGGTGAGGCAGGATCGGGCGGTGACGTTCAGCCAGAGCACCGAGGCCGCCATCGCCCGCACCCGCCAGCACTCCCTCGGCGACCTGCTGCGCCGCTCCGCGCTGCGCTACCCCGACAAGCTCGCCGTGGTCGACGGCGAGCGGCGGGTCACGTTCGCGGAGTTCGACGCGGCCGCGAACCGCACCGCGCACGCGCTCACCGCGCGCGGGCTGCAGAAGGGCGACCGCCTCGCGCTGCTCGCCCGCAACTCCTACGCCTACGCGGTGCTGGCCTTCGCCACCGCGAAGGTCGGCGTCGTGCTGGTGCCGGTGAACTTCATGCTCGGCGCGTCGGAGATCGCCTACATCCTCACCCACTCCGGGGCGTCCGGGATGGTCGCGCAGGACGCGCTGGCCGGCACGGCCGCGAAGGCGCTGGCCGAGGCGGGCGTCGAGAGCGGGGTGCGCGGCTGGATCGGGGCCGACCCGGCCGAGGGCTGGGAGGACGTCGAGTCCTGGCTCGGCGGCGACGGGCCCGACCACGACCCCGAGGTCCCCGTCGGCGACGACGACCCGCTGCGGCTGATGTACACCTCGGGCACCGAGTCGCGGCCCAAGGGCGTGATGCTGTCGAGCCGCTCCCTGATCGCGCAGTACGTGAGCTGCACGATCGACGGCGGCATGAGCGTCGACGACATCGAGGTGCACTCGCTGCCGCTCTACCACTGCGCGCAGCTCGACTGCTTCCTCTCCGTCGACGTCTACCTCGGCGCGACCTCGATCATCCTGCCCGGTCCCGACCCGGCGACGCTGCTCGCGACCGTCGAGCGGGAGCGCGCCACGAAGCTGTTCTGCCCGCCGACGGTGTGGATCTCGCTGCTGCGCCACCCCGACTTCGCCACCCGCGACCTGTCGTCGCTGCGCAAGGGCTACTACGGCGCGTCGGCGATGCCGGTGGAGGTGCTCAAGGAGCTGTCGCGGCGCCTGCCCGGCGTGCAGTTCTGGAACTTCTACGGCCAGACCGAGATGTCGCCGCTGGCCACGATCCTGCGCCCGGACGAGCAGCTGCCCCGGGCCGGGTCGGCCGGTCGCGCGTCGATCAACGTCGAGACCCGCCTCGTCGACGACGACGGGCAGCCGGTGGCGCCGGGCGAGATCGGCGAGATCGTGCACCGCTCCCCGCACGCCGCCCTGGGCTACTACGAGGACGAGGAGAAGACCGCCGACGCCTTCCGCGACGGCTGGTTCCACTCCGGCGACCTCGGGATCATGACCGAGGACGGCTACCTGTCGGTCGTCGACCGCAAGAAGGACATGATCAAGACCGGCGGCGAGAACGTGGCGTCCCGCGAGGTAGAGGAGGCGATCTACCAGCTCGAGGGCGTCGCCGAGGTGGCCGTGTTCGGTATCTCGCACCCGACCTGGATCGAGGCCGTCACGGCCGTCGTCGTGCCGAAGGAGGGCGTCGAGGTCACCGTGGAGCAGGTGAACGAGCACGCGCGCGGGGTGCTGGCCGGCTACAAGCGCCCGAAGTACGTCGTGCTCGCCGACGCGCTGCCGAAGAACCCGAGCGGCAAGATCCTCAAGCGGGAGCTGCGGGCGGAGCACGCGAACCTTGGACAGTGAGCCCGTGCGCGGAAACCGTGGCTCCGACCGCGGTTTCCGCGCACGAGGGGTGGCCGTCGGCGGGGTCGCCCTGTTCTGGCTCGGCTCGCTCGTCGCCGGCTCGCTGGTCCCCGGCTACTCCATCCGCGGCGACTACGTGTCCAGCCTCGCCGGGCGCGGGTCGTCGGTGGCCGTGTTCGGGATCGTCGCGATCACCGCACTCGGCGTCGCGCACCTCGGTGCGGCGGCCGCGTCGCGCGGGGTGGTCGCGGTCCCGCTCGCTCTGGCCGGGCTCTCCGGGCTGACGATCGCCGCGTTCCGCACTGCGTGCCCGCTCGGCGCGGCCAGCTGCGGGACGCCGCCGAACGACGCCCCGGCCGACCTCGCCGACACCGTCCACGTCCTCGCGGTCGTGGGCTACGAGATCGCGCTGGTGGCGGCGATGGCCGTGGTGGCGGTGCGGCTGGTGCGCACACGGCCGCTCGCCGCCGCGCTCACGGTGGCGGCGGCCGTCGGGTCGGTGGTGCTGGCCCTGAACATCGGCGGGCCCGACCTCGGTGCGTGGCAGCGGGCGTGGCTCATCGTCAACACCGGGTGGCTCGTGGTGGCGGTGACCCGCCTCGGCCCGCACACAGACTGACGGGGTCGCACACAGGTCCGGCCCTGTGCGCGGCCGCCCGGACCTGTGTGCGAGCCGGGTCGCTCAGGCGAGTGCGGCCGTCACCGCGTCGCGCAGGCTCGTGGCCGGACGGCCGAGCAGCTTCTCCAGGTCGTCGGAGGGCTCGGCGAACAGGCCCGACGCGATGAGGTCGTGCACGAAGCCGATGCCGCCGAGCTCGGCCGACGGGACGGCGCGGTAGGCCACCGGCGTGCCCGAGACCTCCCCGACGACGCGCGCGAGGTCGGCCAGCGTCCAGAGCGGTCCGCGCAGCTCGTAGGCGACGCCGGCGTGGCCGTCGCCGGTCAGCGCGGCGGAGGCGGCGAGGCCGAGGTCGCGGATCGTCGCGAAGTTGACCGGCCGCCCGGCGTCGGCGCCGAGCAGCTCGCCCGCCGCGACGGCGTCGCGCAGGCCGGGGTTGACCAACGCCTCGCTGTAGAAGGTGTTGCGCAGCAGCGTGTGCGGCACGCCGGACTCGCGCAGCAGGCCCTCGGTGGTGGTGTGGTCGGCGAGGAAGCCCTGGCCGTCCTCGGCGCCGATCGCGCTCGTGTAGACGATCCGGCCGACGCCCGCGGCGCGCGCCGCGTCGATGGCGTTGCCGTGCTGGCGGGGGCGGACGCCCGGCGTGACGTCGGGGGAGGAGACGAGCAGCAGGACGTCGACGCCGGCGAACGCGGCGCGCAGCGAGGCCGGGTCGTCGTAGTCGCCCGCGCGGACGTCGACGCCGCGGTCGGCGAGGTCGGCGGCCTTGCGCGGGTCGCGGGCGACGGCGACGAGCTCGGTGGCGGGGATGCGGGTGAGGAGGTCGTCGACGACGACGCGGCCGAGGTTCCCGGTGACTCCGGTGACAGCGATCATGGCTCCGACGGTAGCCCGCGCACTATCGTTCGGTAAGTACGTACCTTCTCGTAAGTGCCGGAGGCGGATGTGAGCACGCAGGTCCTGGACGCGACGTGGCCCCCGCGGGGTGACGTGTTCGACAGCCGCTGCCCCAGCCGGTCGGTGCTCGACCACGTCACGAGCAAGTGGGCCGTGCTCGTGCTCGCGGCGCTCGACACCGGCGAGCTGCGGTTCAGCGCGCTGCGTCGCCGCATCGACGGGGTGAGCGAGAAGATGCTGGCCCAGACGCTGCGCACGCTGGAGTCCGACGGGTTCGTGGCGCGCGAGGTCGCCCCCACCACCCCGCCGCAGGTGACCTACAGCCTCACCGACCTCGGGAGCGGCCTCACCGCGCAGCTCACGGGCCTGCTGGACTTCATCACCACCCGCCTGCCCGAGATCCAGGCGGCGCGCCGACCCTGACGACCCCGGCGGGCGGCAGCGGCGAACTCGGCGGGGGTTGTGGGTGCTGCTGCGCGGGGTGGCGGGCGGGGTCAGCCGACGGCGGTGAGGGTGTCGGCGTGCTGCTCGTCGGCCTCCGTCGGCCGGGTGCGCTCGCCGTCGAGCAGGGGGCAGTCGAGCCAGTTCTGCGGGATGCCGAAGGCGTCGACGAGTTCGCGGGCGTGCGGGCGGAGCTCGCCGCACAGGGCGTTGACCGCCGTCGTGACGGCCTTGGTGCGCGCCGCCGTCAGGTAGCCGTGCTCGACGAACCACGCACGGTCGCCCTCGATCACCGACAGCCCGTGCAGCGCCAGGACCCGGCCGAGCAGGGGGTGCCGGTCGGCGACCGCGGCGAAGGCGTCGAACACGATCCGGTCGACGTGCGCGCGGGCGGCGGCGAGCAGGTGGTCCTGCGCGCCGTTGAAGACCGCGAACTGGTCGGCGCCGGGCGCCAGGGCCTTGCGCATCCGCAGGGCGCCGCTCGCGATGAGGTGCTCCTCGCGGTCGACGAGCAGCCGGCGCAGGTGCGCGGGGTCGCGCAGGTCGCCGCGGCGCAGGACCGAGCGGGCGCCGGTGCGCTCCAGCACGGTGCCCGCGACGAGGTCGGCGCCGAAGCGGACCTTGCCGGCGAGGTCGAGCTTCGCGACGCGGCGGCCGTAGTCCGACAGCAGCGTCTTCGCGACGAGCTGGAGCAGGACGGTGTTGTCGCCCTCGAACGTCGTGAAGACGTCGGTGTCGGCCTTGAGCGCGGGCAGCAGGTTCTCCGCCAGGTAGCCGGCACCGCCGCACGCCTCGCGGCAGGTCTGGATGGTGCGGGTGGCGTGCCAGGTGCCGATGGCCTTGATCCCCGCGGCGCGGGTCTCCAGGTCCCGCTGGCGCTCCTCGTCGGGTTCGGCGCCCGGCTTCTGCAGGTCGTGCATCTGCGAGACGAGGTCGTTCTGGGCGAACTGCAGCGCGTACGTCGTCGCCAGGGCCGGGAGGAGCTTGCGCTGGTGCACGAGGTAGTCGAGGACGACGACCTCCTCGCCGGTGGCCGGGTCGCTGAACTGCCGACGGGTCTCGCCGTAGCGGACCGCCAGCGTCAGCGCCTTCTGCGTGGCGCTGGCCGCGCCGCCCGCCACGCTGATCCGGCCGCGGACGAGCGTGCCGAGCATCGTGAAGAAGCGGCGGGTCTCGTTGGTGATGTCGCTGGAGTAGACGCCCTCGGGGGAGACGTCGGCGTAGCGGTTGAGCAGGGCCTCGCGCGGGACGCGGACGGAGTCGAACACCAGCCGCCCGTTGTCGACGCCGTTGAGCCCGGCCTTGACGCCGCAGTCGGTGATCGTGACGCCGGGCAGGGCGTCGCCCGCCTCGCTGCGGATCGGCACGAGGAAGCAGTGGACGCCGTGCGTCTGTGACACCTCGTTCGGGCCGCCCGTGACGAGCTGCGCGAACACCGCCGCCATCCGCGCGTCGCGGGCCGCGCCGCCGATGTAGTCCTTGCGGGCGCCCGGCTCCCGGGTGTGGATGACGAACTCGTGGGTGTCCGCGTCGTAGGTGGCCGTGGTGCGCAGGTGCTGGACGTCGGAGCCGTGGCCGGTCTCGGTCATCGCGAAGCAGCCGAGCAGCGTGCCGTCCATCATGTCGCGCAGGTAGCGGTCGTGGTGGCGGGCGGTGCCCAGCGCCTGCAGCGCGCCGCCGAACAGGCCCCACTGGACGCCGGCCTTGACCAACAGCGACAGGTCGCCGTGGCCGAGCATCTGGAACGCCGCGACGACGCCGCCGACATCGCCCTCGCCGCCGTAGGCCGGGTCGAAGCCCTGGTGCGGGCGCCGGCTGCGGGCCAGCGCGCGCACGGCCTCGGCGATCTCGGCGCGGTACTCCTCGGTGGAGGCGTCGGGGTCGGGCGTCAGTGCGAGCTCGCCCATCTGCGTGCGGACGGAGTTGCGCACGTCGGCCCAGCGGCCGTCGAGCACGGTCTGCAGGTCGTTCACGATTCCTCCTCGGAGGGGGTTGCCACGACGCCGGAGAGCCCGGCCCAGGCGAGTTCGGTGAGGTGCGCGGCGAGCTCGGTGCGGGTCGTCCCGGCCGGCCGCGCGAGCCAGTTGTCGGCGGCGGCGCGGACCATCCCGACGACGCCGTGCCCCCAGGGGACGGCGCGGACGGGGTCGCCGGTGCGGGCCGCGATGACCGCGGCGGCCTGGTCGCCGATGAGGGAGACGAGGTCGGCGACCGGATCTGCGTCGAGCGCGCGGTCGACGAGCGGCCGGTGCACCACGAACCGGTACACCTCGGGGTCGTGCTCGATGAGCCGCAGGTAGGCCTCGATGCCCGCGGCGGTCTGCGCGTGCGGGCCGTCGGCGCCGTCCATCGCGGCGCGGACCTGACCCAGGAGCACACCGGCCACCCGCTCGCACACCGCGACGTAGAGCTCGGTGCGGTCGGCGAAGTGCCGGTAGACCACCGTCTTGCTGGTGGCGGCCTGTGCGGCCACCTCGTCCATGCCCACGCCGGCGCCGTGCGCGCGGATCGCCAGGATCGCGGCGTCGGTGAGCTCGACGCGGCGGGCCTGCCGGTGGGCGTCCCACCGGCTGGCGCGGCGGTCCCGGGCGGTCTTCACGGAACCGAAAGTACCGCGTACTTGCGGTACCGGCTACGCGACGCGGGTCACGTATGCGGGACCGTCAGTACCGGGTACCGTTCGTACCATGACCCGTTCAGCCCGGCAGGCCGCCGTCATCGGGGGCAACCGCATCCCGTTCGCCCGTGCGAACGGGGCCTACGCCCAGGCCACCAACCTCGACATGCTCACCGCCACCCTCGACGGTCTCGCGGCGCGCTTCGGCCTCGCAGGCGAGCGGATCGGGGAGGTGGCGGGCGGCGCCGTCCTCAAGCACTCCCGCGACCGCGACCTCACCCGCGAGTCCGTGCTCGGCAGCCGCCTCTCGCCGTACACGCCGGCCTACGACGTGCAGCAGGCCTGCGGCACCGGGCTGGAGACGGCGGTGCTCGTCGCCAACAAGATCGCGCTCGGGCAGATCGAGAGCGGCATCGCCGCCGGCGTCGACACCGCCAGCGACGCCCCCGTCGCCCTCAACGACGACCTGCGCCGCGTCCTCATGAAGCTCAACGGCGCGCGCTCGCTGGCCGATCGACTGCGCGCCGTCGCGGGCCTGCGCCCCGGGCAGGTCGTGCCGGAGGTCCCGCGCAACGCCGAGCCGCGCACCGGCCTGTCGATGGGCGAGCACGCCGCACTCACCGCGCTGGAGTGGCACGTGTCCCGCGAGGCGCAGGACGAGCTCGCCGCCGCCAGCCACCGCAACCTCGCCGCCGCCTACGGGCGCGGCTTCTTCGACGACCTGGTGACACCGTTCCTCGGCCTCACCCGCGACGCGAACCTGCGCCCCGACACCTCGGCGGAGAAGCTCGCGAGGCTGAAGCCGGTGTTCGGCGGGTCCGACGGCACGATGACCGCCGGCAACTCGACGCCGCTCACCGACGGAGCGTCGGCCGTGCTGCTGGGCTCGGACGAGTGGGCCGCCGAGCACCGCCTGCCGGTGCTCGCGCACCTCGTCGACGCGGAGACCGCGGCGGTCGACTTCGTGCTGGGCTCGTCGTCCCACCCACCCGACGGCCTGCTGACCGCACCCGTGCACGCCGTTCCCCGCCTGCTCGAACGCCACGGCCTCACGCTGCAGGACTTCGACTTCTACGAGATCCACGAGGCGTTCGCGTCGACCGTGCTCGCCACGCTGGCCGCGTGGGAGGACCCGGCGTTCGCCAAGGAGCGCCTGGGACTCGACGCGCCGCTGGGCCCGATCGACCGGTCCCGCCTCAACGTCGCGGGGTCGAGCCTCGCCACCGGGCACCCGTTCGCCGCCACCGGCGGCCGGATCGTCGCGACGCTCGCGAAGCTGCTGCACGAGCAGGCCCGGGACACCGGGAAGAAGGGCCGCGGCCTCATCTCCATCTGCGCAGCCGGCGGCCAGGGCGTCGTCGCGATCCTCGAGGCGGCCTGACATGAGCAACGACACGCTGCGCGACCTCTCGCAGAACCCGCTCGTCCAGCGCCTGGGCGTGCCCCGCATCCCGGTGCTGCGCCGCCACGTCCCCGGCGCGCCGCTGCTCGACGGGCCCGCGCTCGTCGGCACCGTCGGCGAGGGGACGTACGCCGACGCCGTGCGCGCGTTGCTGGAGAACGAGAGCGTGGCCGAGGCAGGCGGAGGGGACGTGACAGGGGGGAAGGTGGCCGGCGTCGTCCTCGACGCCACCGCCGCCCGCACGCTCGACGACCTCGCCGCCGCACAGGAGTTCCTCACGCCCGCCGTGCGCCGCCTCGCCGCGAACGGGCGGCTGCTGGTGCTCGCACCGGAGCCCGGCGAGGACCCGGAGGCCGCCGCCGTCGCGCAGGCCTTCGACGGCATCGTGCGCTCCGCCGCCAAGGAGGTGCGGGCCGGTGCCACGGCGAACCTGCTGGTCGTGCACCCCGACGCGCCGCCCGCGGCGCTCGACTCGTCGGTGCGGTTCCTGCTGTCGGGCCGCTCGGCCTACGTCGACGGGCAGGTCGTGCACGTCGGCGTGCCGGTCGGGCCGGAGCAGGACCCCATCGGGATGGACGCCCCCGCGGAGCCGGTGGCCCCGCTGGCCGGGCGTGTCGCCGTCGTCACCGGCGCCGCGCGCGGCATCGGTGCGGCCATCGCCGACACGCTCGCCCGGGACGGCGCCGTGGTGGTCGCCGTCGACGTCCCGGCCGCGGGCGAGGCGCTCGCCGCCGTCGCCAACCGCACCGGCGGCACCGCGCTGCAGCTCGACATCACCGCCGCCGACGCCGCCGAGCGGCTGCTCGCCCACCTGCGCGAGCGGCACGGTCGCGTCGACGTCGTCGTCCACAACGCCGGGATCACCCGCGACAAGCTGCTCGCCAACATGGACGCCGACCGCTGGAACGCCGTACTGGCCGTCAACCTGCGCGCCCAGCTCGGGATCAACCGGGCGCTCCTGGAGGGCGACCTGCTGTCCGACAGCGGCCGGATCGTCTGCGTGGCCTCCACCAGCGGCATCGCCGGCAACCGCGGTCAGACCAACTACGCCGCGAGCAAGGCGGGCGTGATCGGGATGGTCCGCGCGCTCGCGCCGCGGGCGGCGGCGCGCGGCGTCACGGTCAACGCGGTGGCCCCCGGGTTCATCGAGACCGAGATGACCGCGCGGATGCCGCTGGGCACGCGGGAGGGCGGGCGCCGGATCAACAGCCTGCGCCAGGGCGGGCTGCCCGTCGACGTCGCCGAGACCGTGGGCTGGCTGGGCCAGGCCGAGAGCGGCGGCGTCACCGGGCAGGTCGTGCGGGTGTGCGGCCAGAGCATGATCGGGGCGTGACGTGAGTCTGGCTCCGCTGTACGTCAGGGCCGCGGTCGGGGCGGTCGGGCCGCGGGCGTCGACGCTGCCCGGCACGGTCCTGCACCGGACCGTCGACGTCGACCGCACCCACCTCGCCGACTACGCGCGGGTCTGCGGCTTCCGCCTCAACGACGCGCTGCCCCCGACCTACCCGCACGTGCTCGCCTTCGCGCTGCAGGTGGAGCTGATGGCGGGCCGGTCGTTCCCGCTGCCGCTGCCCGGGCTCGTGCACGTCGCCAACACGATCACCGTGCACCGGCGGATCGACGCGGCCGAGCGCCTGGAGATCGCCGTGCACGCCGAGCGGTTCGCCGGCCACCCCAAGGGTGCGCAGGTCGACCTCGTCGCGGCCGTGGACGTCGGCGGGGAACGGGTCTGGGACGGGCGCAGCACCTACCTGGCCCGCGGCGCCCGGGCGCCCGGTGCGGTCGCCGAGCCGCCCGCGGCCCCGCCGGAGGTCGGCGACGGCCCGGCGTCGGCGGTGTGGCGGGTCGAGGCCGACACCGGACGGCGCTACGCGGCGGTCAGCGGCGACGTCAACCCGATCCACCTCCACCCGCTGAGCGCGAAGGCGTTCGGGTTCCCCCGCGCCATCGCGCACGGCATGTGGACGGCCGCGCGGTCGCTCGCGGTGCTCGAGGGCCGCCTGCCCGAGGCGCTGATCCAGGCGGTCGCGTTCGGCCGCCCGCTGCTGCTGCCCTCGACCGTCGAGCTCCGCACCCGCGCCACCGGCGACGCGTGGGCGCTCGACGTGCGCTCGCGCGGAGGCGTGCACCTGACCGCGGCCGTCGGTCACGCGGCCTGAGCTGCGAGGATCGCCGGCGTGGCGAGGCGGCGGTGGGTGATCGGACGACGGGTCCGCGCCGCGCTGCTGTCCGCCGTCATCCTCGCCAACGTCATCGGCGCCGGGGTCGTGCTGGTGCTCTCGGCCTGGGTGCTGCCCAGCGGGCCGGTCGGTGAGGAGAGCCCCGCGCTCGTCGTCAACCTCGTGGCGTTCGGCTCCTACCTGCTGCTCGCCGTGCTGGTCGGGGCGCTGTGGGGGAGCAGGCGGTTCCGGATGCGGGTCGGCGGCGGCACGGCCGTCGAGCTGCGCCGCGAGCACCGGCGGGTGCTGTACGGCCCGCTGCGGCTGACCACCGTGCAGGGCGCGCTGTGGCTCACCGCGGTCCTGCTGTTCGGCGGGCTGAACGCGCAGTACTCCTGGCGGCTCGCGGTGCAGGTGGCCGAGACGACGCTGCTCGGCGGCATCACCACCTGCGCGCTGTCCTACCTGCTCAGCGAGCGGATCCTGCGGCGCACCACCGGGCGCGTGCTGTCGACGCAGCCCCCGCGGCGCCGGGTCCTGCCCGGGGTGGTCGTGCGGTCGCTGCTGTTCTGGGCGCTGGGCACGGCCGTCCCGGTGGTCGGCGTCCTGCTCGCGGCGGTCTCCGCCCTGGCCTACGGCGACGTGCCCGCCGCGCAGCTCGCCGTGATCGTCCTGAGCATCGGCGGCACGGCGCTGCTCACCGGGCTCCTGGCGACGGTCGGGGCGGCGCGCGCGGTCGCCGACCCCGTCAACGCGGTGCGCCGGGCGATGCGCCGCGTCGAGCGCGGACGGCTCGACGCCGAGGTCACCGTCTACGACGGCACGGAGCTCGGGCAGCTGCAGAGCGGGTTCAACACGATGGTCGCGGGGCTCGCCGAGCGCGAGCGGATCCGCGACCTGTTCGGCCGCCACGTCGGGCGCGAGGTCGCCGAGGCCGCGGCGGCGTCGGCGGAGGTGCGCCTGGGCGGGGAGGTGCGGGCGGTCGCGGTGCTGTTCGTCGACCTGGTCGGCTCCACGCAGCTCGCGGTGCAGCGCCCGGCCGAGGAGGTCGTCGGCGTGCTCAACCGGTTCTTCGGCGTCGTCGTCGAGGTCGTCGAGGAGCACGGCGGCTGGATCAACAAGTTCCAGGGCGACGCGGCGCTGGCCGTGTTCGGCGCGCCCGTGGGGCTGCCCGACCCGGCCGGGTGCGCGCTCGCCGCGGGTCGCGAGCTGGGCGCCCGGCTCGCCGCGGAGCTGCCCGACATCGAGGCCGGGATCGGGGTGTCGGCGGGCGACGCGGTGGCCGGCAACGTCGGTGACGTGCGGCGCTTCGAGTACACCGTGATCGGCGACCCGGTGAACGAGGCCGCCCGGCTCACCGAGCTGGCGAAGTCGCTGCCCGGCGGCGTCGTCGCGGCGGGGCGGGCCGTCGAGCTCGCCGACGATGGCGAGCGCGGGCGCTGGGAGCCGGCCGGGGAGACCGAGCTGCGCGGGCGCGGCGGCCCCACGCGGCTCGCCGTTCCGGCTGGCAGCATGTCGTCGCAGGACGGCCGGAAACCGCGCGAGATCGGCGCCGATCGGTCGTAGCGTCGGCGGCGTGACGACCACCGCCGCTCCCCGCCTGCACACCGGCGCCCTGCTCGCCGTCGCCGTCACGGTGGTGGCGTGGGCCTCGGCGTTCGTCGCGATCCGCGCGGTCGGCGCGTCCTACGAGCCCGGGCCGCTGGCGCTGGGTCGGCTGCTCGTCGGCGCGCTCGCGCTCGGCGCCGGGGTGCTCGTGAGCCGGCGCCGCTGGGTGGCGCCGACGCGGCGGGAGTGGGGCCTCATCCTGCTGTGCGGGCTCGCCTGGTTCGCCGTCTACAACGTCGTGCTCAACGCCGCGGAGCAGCGCATCGACGCGGGCACCACGGCCATGCTCGTCAACGTCGGGCCGATCCTCATCGCGCTGTTCGCGGGCCTGCTGCTGGGCGAGGGGTTCCCGCGCTGGCTGCTGATCGGCGGCGGCATCGCGTTCTGCGGGGCGGTGCTCGTGGGCGCCTCGACCGCCGACACCGGCACCGCCGACGTCCTCGGCGTGGTGCTGTGCCTCGCCGCCGCCGTCACGTACGCGATCGGGGTGCTCGCCCAGAAGCCGGTCCTGCGCCGGCTCCCCGGCCTGCAGGTGACGTTCCTGGCCTGCGCGATCGGCGCCGTCGCCTGCCTGCCCTTCACCCCCGGCCTGCTCGACGACCTCGCCACCGCGCCGGTGGGCGCCACCGCCGGGCTCGTCTACCTCGGGCTGGTGCCCACCGCGCTGGCGTTCTCGACGTGGGCCTACGCGCTGGCGCGGATGGACGCGGGGCGCTTGGGCGTCACCACCTACCTCGCGCCGCCGATCACGATCGTGCTGTCCGCGGTGCTGCTCGGCGAGCTGCCGCCCGCGCTCGCGCTGGTGGGCGGGGCGGTCTGCCTGGCCGGGGTGGCGCTGTCGCGGCGGCGCTCCCCGATCCGGTCTCAGATCAGGTAGTCCTCGTCGCGGGCGTCGGTGACGAGCATGTGGCCCGGCGCGTGCGCGATCGCCAGCGGCGGGCGCGACTCCACCACCGCGGCCTGCGGCGTCACCCCGCACGCCCAGAACACCGGCACGTCGCCGGGCTCCGGCGCGACGGCGTCGCCGTGGTCGGGGGCGTCGAGGTCGCCGACGCCGAGCTCGCGGGGGTCGCCGACGTGGACGGGGGCACCGTGCACGGCGGGGTAGCGGGCCGTCGTCGCCACCGCCGTCTCCACCAGCGCCTGCGGCACGTACCGCATCGACACGACCAGCGGCCCGGACACGTCCCCGGCCGGGCGGCAGCGCCACGACGTCCGGTACATCGGCACGTTGACGCCCTGCTCGACGTGCCGCACGGGCACGCCCGCCGCCCCGAGCGCCCGCTCGAAGGTGAAGCTGCAGCCGATGAGGAAGCTGACGAGGTCCTTGCGCCACCACTCCCGGACGTCCGTCGGCTCGGCGACCTGCTCGCCGTCGACGTGGACGCGGTAGAGCGGGACGTCGGTGCGCACGTCGCCGTCGAGGATGGGGCCGGCGACCGCACCCGCGTCGAGGACGTCGAGCACCGGGCACGGCTTCGGGTTGCGCTGGGCGAACAGCAGGAAGTCCCAGGCCCGCTCGCGCGGGACGCTGATCAGGTTGGCCTGCGCGTACCCGTCGCACCAGCCGGCGGTCGGGGTGACGAGGCCGTTGCGGAAACGGGCGCGGGCGTCGGCGGGGTTCACGGGTTCTCCTTGACGGGGGACCGCACGAGGCGGAAGCGGATCTGCTGCCCGGGGCGAGCCTGGGCGGCGCGGTCGACGTCGGCGTCGAGCACGACGGCGACGACGGGGTAGCCGCCGGTGACGGGGTGGTCGGCGAGGAACAGCACCGGCTCGCCGCCGGGCGGCACCTGGATCGCGCCGCGGACCATGCCCTCGCTGGGCAGCTCGTCGGTCCGGCTGCGGCGCAGCGGCTCGCCCTCGAGCCGCATGCCGACGCGGTCGCTGCGACCCGACACCGTCCAGATTGTGGCGGCGAGCGCGGCCGGCTCCTCGACCCAGTCGTCGCGGGGCCCGGGGACGGCGCGCAGCGTGAGGACGTCGGCGGTCGGCGTCGCGACCGGGGCGACGTCGATCCGCGGCAGGTCCGCGGGCTCCGGCCCGACCGGCAGGACGTCGCCGACGGACAGCGCGGCCGGCCCGACGCCGGACAGCACGTCGGTGCTGCGCGAGCCGAGCACCGCGTCGACGGCGATCCCGCCGCGCACGGCGACGTAGCTGCGCAGGCCGGCGGGCGGCGGGCCCAGCCGCAGGGTCTGCCCGGCCCGCAGGACGACCAGCGCGTGGTGCCCGACCGGCGTGCCGTCGACGTCGGCGGGCGCGGGCGCCCCGGTGACGGCGAGCAGCAGCGGGGCCGGGACGTCGTCGCCCGCGCGCAGGGCGAGCCCGCCGAACGTCACCTCGACGCCCGCCGCGCCCGCCGGGTTGGCGACGAGCCGGTTGGCCAGCGCCAGCGCGCCGCGGTCCGCGGCCCCCGACCGGCCCACGCCGGTGGCGGCGGACCCGACGCGCCCGAGGTCCTGGACGGAGGCCGACGCACCGGTGGCCACCACCTCCACCACCCGTCCGCACCTCGGAGCCGGCACGCCCCCGTCGGCCCCCTCCGCAGCGCGTTCCGGCTCCGACGTGCGGACGAAGCGGACCTGCGCCCCCGGTCTCAGCAGCGCCGGTTCGTCGCGGCGCTCGTTCCACAGGTCGGCGGTGGTGCGGCCGATGAGCTGCCAGCCGCCGGGGCTCGACCGCGGGTACACGCCGCTGAACTCCCCGGCCAGACCGACGGAGCCCGCGGGCACGCTCGTGCGAGGCTCGTCGCGGCGGGGAACGTGCAGCCGCTCGTCACCGCCCGCGAGGTAGGCGAAGCCGGGCGCGAACCCGCCGAAGGCGACGCGCCACGGCGTGCCGGTGTGCGCTTCGACCACCCCGTCGGCGCCCAGGCCGGTGAGCCGGCCGACCTCCTCGAGGTCGGGGCCGTCGTAGACCACCTCGATCTCGACGGTCCTCCCCTCGGGCGGCGCCGCGGAGGGGTCGACGGCCAGCTCCTGCACCGCCCGGCGCAGCGCGGCGAGGTCGGTGCCCGGCGCGGTCCTCAGGAGCACCGTGCGGGCGGCCGGGACGACGTCGAGGACGCCGGGCAGATCGGCCGCGCGGGCGACGTCGGCCAGGGCCAGCACCTCGTCGAGGCCGGCGACCTCCAGCAGCAGTGCGGCGTCCCCGCAGGGCAGCACCCTCACGCGCCGCCACCCCCGGCCACGAACGCCCGCACCTCCACCCCGGCACCGGCCAGCGCCGCCCGCACCGCGCGGGCCATCTCCACCGCCCCCGGCGAGTCGCCGTGCACGCACGCCGACTCCGCCCGCACCGCCACCACCGTCCCGTCGACGGCCTCGACCGCGCCGTCGGCGAGCAGCCGCAGCACGCGCGCGGCCACCTCGTCCGGGTCGTGCAGCAGCGCGCCGGGCTCGGACCGGGGCACCAGCGCGCCGTCCGGGGTGTAGCCGCGGTCGACGAAGAACTCCGGCACCGCGCGCAGCCCCGCGGCCTCCGCGGCGGCCAGGAGCTCCGAGCCGGGCAGGCCGAGCACCGGCAGCGAGGGGTCGTAGTCGCGCACGGCGTCGACCACGGCCCGCGCCTGCGCGGTGTGGTGCACCGCCGCGTTGTAGAGCGCACCGTGCGGCTTGACGTAGCGCACCGCGGTGCCCGCCACGCGGCACATCGCCTCCAGCGCGCCGAGCTGGTAGAGCACGTCGTCGGCGAGCTCGCCCGGGTCCATGTCGACGAACCGGCGGCCGAAGCCGGCGAGGTCGCGGTACCCCACCTGCGCCCCGACGACGACGCCGCCGTCCGCGGCCCGCGCGCACGTCCGCCGCAGCGTCGACGGGTCGCCCGCGTGGAACCCGCAGGCCACGTTGGCCGAGGTGACGAGGCCGAGCATCGCGTCGTCGTCGCCGAGGGTCCAGCGGCCGAACGACTCGCCGAGGTCGGAGTTCAGGTCGACGTTCACAGGCTCGCCAGCCCGCCGAGCGACTGGTAGCCCAGGTAGAGCGTCAGCAGCCAGGCCAGGACGCCGATCCCGAGCAGCCAGGCCGGGTAGCGGTAGCCGCCGAGCAGGTCGCGGCGCCGCCACGCCACCCACAGCACGACGGTGAACCCGATCGGCAGGATCAGCCCGTTGAACGCGCCGGCGAACACCAGCAGCGTCACCGGGGCGGTGCCGACCAGCACGTAGATGAGCGTCGACAGGGCGATGAAGGCGACGGTGAGCAGGTTGCGCCGCCGCGGCGACGTCGCCGAGGAGGTCATGAACGACACCGAGGTGTACGCCGCCCCGATCACCGACGTGATGCTCGCGGCCCACAGGATGATCCCGAAGACCCGCAGCCCGGCCTGCCCGGCCGCCGCCTCGAACGCGCTCGCCGCCGGGTTGTCCTGCGCCAGCGTGACGCCGCCCGCGACCACCCCGAGCACCGCGAGGAACAGCAGCACCCGCATCACGCCGGTCACCAGGATGCCGACGACCGAGCTCCGCGAGATCGCACCGACGTGCTCGGGCCCGGTGAGCCCGGAGTCGAGCAGCCGGTGCGCGCCGGCGTAGGTGATGTAGCCGCCGACGGTGCCGCCGATCAGCGTGGTGATGACGAGGACGTCGACCTGGTCGGGCAGCACGGTCTGGCGCAGCGCGTCGCCGACCGGCGGGCCGGACACGATCGCCACGTACGCCGTCATCAGGATCATCACCGCGCCGAGCACGACGACGATCCGGTCCAGCGCGACGCCTGCGCGCTTGCTCAGGAAGATCGCGATCGCCAGCAGCGCGGAGATCGCGCCGCCGATCTTGGCGTCGACGCCGAGCATCGCGTTGACACCGAGCCCGGTGCCGCCGACGTTGCCGATGTTGAACACCAGCCCGCCGACGATGACGAGCACCGCCAGCAGCCAGCCGACACCGGGCGCCACCTTGTTGCCGAGCTCGTGGGCCCGCTGCCCGCTGACCCCGATCACCCGCCACACGTTCAGCTGCACCGCGATGTCGACCAGGATCGACACCAGCACCGCGAACGCGAACGCGGCTCCGAGCCGCGCCGTGAACGTCGTGGTCTGGGTGATGAACCCCGGACCGATCGCGCTCGTCGCCGAAAATGTGTCTGAGCGGCCATGGCTGCTACTGCACCCCGTTCGACGGGCCGCTCAGACACATTTTCAGGAACATCGCGCCGAGCACGGCGCCGCGGCTCGTGGCCGAGCCGATCACCGCCTTCATGTCGTCGGCCATGTGGGCTCCTCACTCGTGGATGTGGTGAGCGTAAGCCGACGCCGTCCGCGAGGAGGTCGTCGAGGGCCGGCTGCGGCCGGGCGAGCGCCTCCCCGAGCAGGTCCTCTGCACCGCGCTCGGCGTCTCCCGCAACACCGTCCGCGAGGCGCTGAGCCAGCTCGTCGCCGAGCGGGTGCTCGTGCGCGAGGCCCACCGCGGCGTGTTCGTCGCCCAGCCCGACCGCGACGCCGTCCGCGACGTCTACCGCGCCCGCCGCCTCGTCGAGCCCGCCGCGGTGCGCCTGGGCGAGGCCTTCGACGACGAGCGCGTCGGCGCGGTCCGCGCCGCCGTCGACGAGGGCCGCCGCGCCGCGGGCACCGGCGACTGGGCCGGCGTCGGTAGCGCCAACCAGCACTTCCACCGGGCCCTGGTGGCCCTGGCCGGCAGCCCGCGGCTCGACCAGCAGATGGCCCTGCTCCTGGCCGAGATGCGGCTCGTGTTCCACCGCGTGCCCGACGTCCGCGAGTTCTTCGAGCCCTACCTGGGCCGCAACGACGTGATCTGCGGCCTGCTCGAGGACGGCGACCGGGAGCGGGCCGCGGGGGAGGTCACCGAGTACCTCGCGGCGGCGGAGGCGCAGCTGCTCGCCGCGTACGACCCCGGCTGACCGTCTCGTGCTGCTGATGATCGTGGCGCCGATCACCACCGCGGTGGTCGTCGGCGGCCCCGCTCGTCCTGGTGCCCGCCATCACGAGTACGGCCCGACGCAGGAACGCCGGACGGCGCGGTGGCCCACGAAGGGTGGTCACCGCGCCGTCCGGCGTCGGATGGTGCGTGGAGGGCGTGCGGCTCAGGCGTCCATGTCGGTCGCGAGCAGCTCGGCCAGCGCGGCGACGGCGGCCTCGGAGTCGGCCCCGTCCTCCTGCGCAGTGAGCACGACCTCCTCGCCGCTGCCCACGCCGAGCCCGAGCACCGAGAGGATGCTCCGGGCGTCGACCGGGCCGCGGTCGCCCGCGGCGATGGTGACCTTCACCGGCTGGGCGGCGGCGGCCTTGGTGAACAGGGTGGCGGGGCGGGCGTGCAGGCCCACCGTGGATCCGACGGTGACGCGGCGTTCGACGGTCATGGAGGTGCTCCTGTGTCAGAGGGCGAGAGGATCGGACGGCGAGGGGATCAGACGGCGACGGCGACGGGCGCCGTCGCCGCGGCGGGCTGCCGGCGGGCGTTCTTGAGCGCGACCACCAGCGCGGTGGAGATGAGCGTGCCGATCACGATCGCGACGAGGTAGCCGAACGGGTTGCCGATCAGCGGCAGCACGAAGATGCCGCCGTGCGGGGCCCGCAGCGTCGAACCGAAGGCCATGGACAGCACGCCCGTCACGGCCGAGCCGGCCATGAGGGAGGGGATGACGCGCAGCGGGTCGGCCGCGGCGAACGGGATGGCACCCTCGGTGATGAAGGAGGCGCCCAGCAGCCAGGCGGCCCGGCCGTTCTCCCGCTCGACCTCGCTGAACAGCTTCTTGCGCACGACGGTGGCCAGCGCCATCGCCAGCGGCGGCGTCATGCCGGCGGCCATCACCGCGGCCATGATCAGCAGACCGGCCTCAGAGCCGCTCTCCAGCCCGGCGAGCGCGAAGGTGTAGGCGGCCTTGTTGACGGGTCCGCCCATGTCGAAGGCCATCATCAGGCCGACGAGCGCGCCGAGCAGCAGCGCGTTGGCGCCGGACAGGCCGGTCAGCCAGTTGGTCAGACCCGTGTTCACCGCGGCCAGCGGCGGGCCGATGACCACGAACATCGCGATGCCGACCACGAGCGTGCCGAGCAGCGGGTACACGACCACCGGCATGATCCCGGCCATCGCCTTGGGCACCGAGAACCGCTTGAGGCCGAGGACGACGGCGCCGGCGAGCAGGCCCGCGATGAGGCCGCCGAGGAAGCCCGCGCCGATCTCGGCGGCGATCGCACCGCCGACGAACCCGGGCACGATCGCGGGGCGGTCGGCCATGGCGTAGGCGATGAAGCCGCCGAGCACCGGCACCAGGAACCCGAACGCGAGCGCGCCGACCTGGAAGAGCAGCGCGGCCCAGCTGGCCAGCGCGAGGGGGTCGAACCCCTCGGTGACGGCGGGCGCGTCGGTGATCTGGTAACCGCCCAGCGCGAAGCCCAGGGCGATGAGCAGGCCGCCCGCGGCGACGAAGGGGATGACGTAGGAGACGCCGGTCATCAGCCAGCCGCGCAGCTGCGACCCGAAGCCGGGGCCGAAGTCCTTGGTGGCCGGGGTGGCTGTGCGCTGCGCGGGCACGTCGGCCCGCGGGGCCTCCGCCGCCTCGACGGCCTGCGCGACGAGCAGGTCGGCCCCGCTGATCGCCTTCTTCACGCCGGTGCGGATCGTCGGCAGGTGCGCGAAGCGCTCCTCGTCCCGGACGGCGACGTCGGCGGCCAGGATGATCGCGTCCGCCTCGGCGATCTGGGCGTCGGTGAAGGGCGTGGTGCCCGCGGAGCCCTGGGTCTCCACGACCATCTCGTGCCCGGCGTCGGCCGCGGCCTGCTCGAGCGCCTCGGCGGCCATGTATGTGTGCGCGATGCCCGTCGGGCACGCCGTGATCGCGAGGAGCTTCATCCTGCGACCTCCTTCTGGATGTAGTCGGCGACGTGCCCGGCGTCGGTCGCACCGAGGAGCTCGTCCTTGAACGCCCTGCGCACCAACCGGCGGGCCAGCGCGGCCAGCACCGTCATGTGGTCGGTGTTGCCGCCCTCCGGGGCGGCGATCATGAACACGAGCCGCGCGGGCCCGTCCTCGGCGCCGAAGTCGACGCCGTCCGTGCTGCGGCCGAACGCGAGCGTCGGCTCGGTGACGGCGGTGGAGCGGCAGTGCGGGATGCCGATGCCGCCCTCGAGCCCGGTGGCCATCTGCTCCTCGCGCGCCTCGATGTCGGCGAGGAACTGCTCGATGTCGGTGACGCGCCCCGCCTTCTCGAGCCGCTCGGCGAG
This sequence comes from Pseudonocardia oceani, assembly GCF_019263585.2. GTDB lineage: Bacteria > Actinomycetota > Actinomycetes > Mycobacteriales > Pseudonocardiaceae > Pseudonocardia > Pseudonocardia oceani. The sequence goes on along the minus strand of NZ_JADQDF010000001.1, from coordinate 3,040,853 downwards.
CGAGCGCACGGCGGTGCGCCGGTCGCTCGACGGCAGGTCGAGGTCGACGAGATCGGCGGTGATCAGGGCGGTCATACGGCTGCTCCGGTGAGGTGGAGGGTGGTGTCCGGCGTGCCGACCACGCGGACGTCGTGGAGGTCGATCTCGTGCGGTCCGGGCATCGCACTGCCCGGCAGGCGGCACGCGGCGGCCCCGTAGGCCACCGCCTGCCGGAGCGCGTCGGGACCGGCGCCGCCGGCCGCCAGGAAGCCGGCGAGGGTGGCGTCACCCGCGCCGACGGTGCTGCGCACGGCCACCGGCGAGGACACGGCGTGGTACTCGCCGCTCTCCTCGACCAGGAGCGCGCCGCCCGCCCCGAGGCTCACCAGCACCGCGCCGACGCCCGCGGCGCGCAGGCCGCGCGCGGCGTCGAGGACGTCGCCGATGCTGGTCAGGGGCCGGCCGACCAGCTCGGCCAGCTCCTCGTGGTTGGGCTTGACGAGGTCCGGCCCGGCGGCGCAGGCGGCCCGCAGCGGGGCGTCGCTGGCGTCGACGGCCACCCGGGCGCCGGCGCGGCGGGTGCGGCGCACGACCTCGGCGTGGAAGTCGTCGGGCATGCCGGCGGGCAGGGAGCCGCAGGTGACGACCCAGCTCGCCCCGGCCGCCAGCGCGACGACCGTGTCGGCGAGCTGCGCGACCTCGTCACCGGTGAGCACCGGGCCCAGCTCGTTGATCTTGGTGGTGGTGCCGTCCGGCTCCACGACCGTGATGTTGGTGCGGGTGGCGCCGTCGATGGCGACCGTGGCGGCGCGGACGCCGTGCAGGTCGAGCAGGTCGGTGAGCCGCCCGCCGGGCGCGCGGCCCGAGGGCAGGACGGCGACCGTGTCGATGCCGGCGGTGGTGAGCGCGCGGGCGACGTTGACGCCCTTGCCGCCCGGGTCCAGGCGCACGGACGTGGCCCGGTGCACCTCGCCGCGGAGCAGGCGGGGGACCTCGACCGTGCGGTCCAGGCTGGGGTTCGGCGTGACGGTGACGATCATGTTAGGCGCGCACCACTCTCGGTCCGGCGGCCGACAGCGCGGCCGCGTCGGCCGCCGTCAGACCGGTGTCGGTGATCAGCGCGTCGACCTGGTCCAGCCGGCCGAAGCGCACGAACTGGTCGGCGCCGTGCTTGGCCGAGTCGGCCAGCACCACCGTGCGACGGGAGGCCGCGAGCATCGCCTTCTTGGCGGCGGCCTCGGCGCGGTCGGGCGTGGTGAGCCCGCGCTCCACGGAGAAGCCGTTGGTGCCGAGGAAGGCGACGTCGGCCGTCAGGTCGCCGAGGACGTCGAGCGCCCACTCGTCGACGGTGGCCATCGTCGTGCCGCGCACCCGGCCGCCGAGCAGCAGCAGCGTGACGTTGGGCCGCGCGGCGAGGACCGAGGCGATCGGCAGGGCGTTGGTGACGACGGTGAGCTCGCGGTCCGCGGGGAGCAGCGCGGCGAGCCGGGCCGTCGTCGTGCCGGCGTCGAGCAGCACGGTGGAGGCACCGTCGAGCTCGTCCAGGGCCGCCTTGGCGATGCGGTCCTTCTCCTGCGTGGCGACGGCGTCGCGGGTGGAGATGCCGGGCTCGAAGCCGAGCAGGTCGGCCGGGATGGCCCCGCCGTGCACGCGGCGCAGCAGGCCCTGGCGCTCCAGGGCGCCGAGGTCGCGCCGGATCGTCTCGGGGGTGACGTCGAGCTCGTCCGCCGTGGCGGCGACGTCCACCCGACCGGCCTCACGGGCCCGGTTCAGCAGCCACTGCTGCCGCTCCGCTGCATACATCTTTGTTTGCTCCCGACTTGGTGCTTGCTTGTGTCCGAGTATGTGGGTTTTACTGTGTTTGTCAACGGGTCACGACGAAGTCATCTGGAGCGGACATGCGGACACTGAGCGGGATCCCGGCGAGCAGCGGGCGTGCGAGCGGACGGGTGGTCCGGGTCGCCGACGCGCCCGGCGAGCCCCCGGTGGGCCCGGCGCCGCTGGACCCGGCGGCGGAGGCGGCGCGCATCGCCCCGGCCGTCGCCGTCGTCGCCGCCCGCCTGGAGGCCCGCGCGGCCACGGTCACGGGCGACGCACGGGACGTGCTGGAGGCGACCGTCGCGATGGTCACCGACCCCGCCCTCCTCGACTACGCCCGCGACCTGGTCACCGGCGGCGGGCGCCCCGCCGCCCGCGCTGTGTACGAGGCGGCCGGCGCGTTCGCCGACCTGCTCACCGGCATGGGCGGCTACATGGCCGAGCGCGCCCGCGACATCCACGACGTGCGCGACCGGATCGTCGCCGAGCTCCTCGGCCTGCCCGCGCCGGGCGTCGCCGACCTCGACGCCCCGTGCGTCCTCGTCGCCGCCGACCTCGCCCCGGCCGACACCGCGGGCCTGCGCCCCGGCATCGCGCTGGCGCTGGTCACCGAGCAGGGCGGCCCGACCAGCCACACCGCGATCCTGGCCCGCTCGCTCGGCATCCCCGCGGTCGTCGGCTGCGCGGGCGCCACCTCGATCGCCGAGGGCGCCGCGGTCGTCGTCGACGGGGCGACGGGCGTGGTGCAGGAGGTGACCGAGGTGGTCGAGCAGGAGAACGGCGCCGTCGTCGCGGCTGAGTGGGACGGCGTCGGGCGCACGTCCGACGGGCACGGGGTGCCGCTGCTGGCCAACGTCGGCGAGGCGAAGGGGGCGGTCACGGCGGCCGGGCTGCGCGCGCAGGGTGTCGGGCTGTTCCGGACCGAGCTCGCGTTCCTCTCCGCGGCCGAGGAGCCGTCGGTCGCGCGCCAGCACGAGGTCTACGCGGGGGTGCTGGCCGCGTTCGCCGGTCTGCCGGTCACCGCGCGCACGCTCGACGCGGGCGCCGACAAGCCCCTCCCGTTCCTCACCCTCGACGGCGAGCCGAACCCGGCGCTGGGTGTGCGCGGGCTGCGCGTGGCGCGCGTGCCCGGCCCCGGCTCCGACGTGCTCGACCGCCAGCTCGCGACGCTCGCCGCCGCGGCCGCCGAGACCGGCGCCGAGCTCAAGGTGATGGCCCCGATGGTCGCCACCGCGGAGGAGGCCCGCTGGTTCGTCGCGCGCTGCCGGGAGCACGGCATCCGCTCGGCCGGAGTGATGATCGAGGTCCCCGCGGCCGTCCTGACCGCCCACGAGGTGCTCGCCGAGGTCGACTTCGCCAGCGTCGGCACCAACGACCTGGCCCAGTACCTGTTCGCCGCCGACCGCCAGTCCGGCCCGGTCGCGGCCCTCAACGACCCCTGGCAGCCCGCCCTCCTGCGCCTGCTCCGCCTGCTCGGCGAGGCCTCGGCCGCCACCGGCACGCCGGTCGGGGTGTGCGGTGAGGCCGCCGCCGACCCCGCCCTCGCCCCGGTGCTGGTCGGGCTCGGGATGGCGACGCTGTCGATGGGCGCCGGCGCGCTGGCCGCCGTCGGGGCCTCGCTCGCCGGCGCGAGCCTGGAGGACTGCCGCGAGCGCGCGGAGGCCGCCTGCGCCGCCGCCGACCCGGCCGCCGCCCGCCAGGCCGTCGCGGAGCTGGCGGTGAAGCAGGCGGGCTGAGCCGGACGACGTGATCGCCGGGAGTGCGCCACCACGGTCGCGCGGAGGGCCGGGACGTCACACCACGGCCGTCCGGCCGCCCTCACGGCACACACTCGTCGATCACCGACCCACCTCCGGAGGCCGTCGGCGGAGGGGGACTGGCTGCCGCTGCGACCGGCCCGGCGGCACACCGAGGCTGAGAACCTGCAGCATGATCGTCGGCAGTGCACCCCCGCGGTCGCCCGGAGGGCCGGGACGTCACCTTCCCCGCCGCTCCCGACCCGACCGAGCGCGGTGATCGTCGGAAGTGCGCCGCCACCGTCGCGCGGAGGGCCAAGACGTCACCCTCCCCGCCGCTCCGACCCGAGCCAGCGCAGTGATCCTCGGGAGTGCGCACTCACGGTCGCGGCGGGGGCCGGGACGTCACACTCCCGGCGATCACCGACCCGACCAGCGCTGGTGATCGGCGGGACCACACCACCACGGCCCTCCGCGCGACCCTCACGCCACATTTCCGACGATCACCGATCCGCCGACCGCGGTGATCACCGATGGACGCAGGAGCTACCGCTGCACCGCCGCCGGCTGGCCGAGCCGCAGAGCCTCGGCCAGCACCCCACGCACCCCGTCACCCGCCGAGTAGTAGATGAAGGTGCCCTCGCGCCGGCCCTCGACCAGGCCCGCGAGCCGCAGCTTGGCCAAGTGCTGGCTCACCGCGGTGGGGCTGGCGCCGACGAGGTCGGCCAGGCACGCCACCGACTCCTCGCCGTGCAGCAGGGCCCAGAGGATCTTGATGCGGGTGGGGTCGGCGAGCAGGCGCAGCGAGTCGGCCGCCCGCCGGACGTCGTCGGCGTGCGGCATCGCGAAGCCGGGGATGCCGTCGTGCACGCGGCCAGACTACCTGCACACCGCCCTGAAGCACCCACCTCTGACCGAGCCGGTCTGCATACCTGCGCACCTGCGCAGCTATGGTGGCTCGCATGTGGTCGATGCCCGAGGTCCGCTGGGCCCTGCTCTCCCTCGCCGCGTTCGCGCTGGCCGTGCCCGCCGACCTGCTCGGGGCGCCGGGCGCCGCGGTCGTCGCGCTCTACGCGGTCTGCTACCTCGCGGGCGGCTGGGAACCGCTGGTCGAGGGCGTGCGGGCGCTGGGCGAGCGGCGCCTGGACGTCGACCTGCTCATGGTCGTGGCCGCCCTCGCCGCCGCCGCGATCGGCCAGCCCCTCGACGGCGGCCTGCTCATCGTGATCTTCGCGAGCTCCGGCGCGCTGGAGGCCGTGATGACCGCGCGCACCGAGCGCAGCATCCACACCCTGCTCGACCTCGCCCCCGAGACGGCGACGCTCGCGGACTCCGAGCGCGTCGTCCGGGCCGACGCGCTCACCGTCGGCGACGAGGTCGTCGTGCGGCCCGGGGAGAAGATCCCCGCCGACGGACGCGTGGTCGGCGGTGCGAGCGACGTCGACACCGCCGGGCTGACGGGCGAGCCCGTGCCGGTGCCCCGCGCCACCGGCGACGACGTGCACGCCGGCACCGTCAACGGCACCGGCACGCTGCGGGTCCGCGTCGAGCGCGACCCGGCCGACTCGGTCGTCGCCGGCATCGCCGCGCAGGTCGAGCGGGCCACGGAGACCAAGGCCGGGCGGCAGCTGTGGATCGAGCGCATCGAGCAGCGGTACTCGGTGGCCGTCGTCGCCGGGGCGCTGGCGCTGCTGGGCGGGCCGCTCCTGTTCGGCGCGGAGTTCGAGCCGACGCTGCTGCGCGCGATGACGTTCATGATCGTCGCCTCGCCGTGCGCGGTCGTGCTCGCGACCATGCCGCCGCTGCTCGCCGCGATCGCGGTGGCCGGTCGGCGCGGCGTGCTGCTGCGCGACGCCACCGTGGTCGAGGCGCTGGCCGTCGTCGACGCCGTGGCGCTGGACAAGACCGGCACCGTCACCCGCGGGCGCCCCGAGCTGGTGGCGGTGGAGGCGCTCGGCCACCCCGACACGGTCGCCACCACGGCCCGGCTCGCGGGGGACGGCGGGCGCGACGGGGTGCTGGCGCTGGCCGCCGCGGCCGAGTCCGGCAGCGAGCACGTGCTCGGCCGCGCCGTCCGCGAAGCCGCGGCCCACCTGCGGGTCCCCGCCGCCGCCGCGTTCGACGCGCTGCCCGGCGTCGGGGTACGGGCGGTCGTCTCCGGGGTGGAGGTCGTCGTCGGGCGTCCGTCGCTGCTGGACGGGAGCGGCCACGCCGGGGCCCGCGCCGCGGTCACCCGCCACGAGGACGCCGGGCGGACCACCGTCGTCGTGCTGGTCGGCGGCGAACCGGCCGGCGTGCTGGCCCTGGCCGACGCCCTGCGCCCCGGCGCCGCCGACGCCCTCGCGGCGCTGACCGCCACCGTCGGCACCCCGCCCGTCCTGCTCACCGGCGACGCCCCGGCGCCGGCCGCGCGCATCGGCCGCGAGCTGGGCGTCGACGACGTGCGCGCCGGCCTGCTGCCCGAGGGCAAGGCCGCCGTCGTGGCGCAGTGGCAGGGCGGCGGGCGGCGGGTGCTCGCGGTCGGCGACGGCATCAACGACGCCCCGCTGCTCGCCACGGCCGACGCCGGGCTGGCCGTCGGGGAGGGCGCGGGGGCGCTCGCGGTGCAGGCCTCCGACGGCGTGCTGCTGCGCGACCCCCTCGGCTCCCTGCCGCCGCTGCTGGCGCTGGCCCGCCGCGCGCAGCGGATCGCCCGGGCCAACCTGGCGTTCGCCGCGGCCGTGATCGTCGTGCTGGTCACCTGGGACCTGGTCGCGACCCTGCCCCTGGCGATCGGGGTGGCCGGGCACGAGCTCTCCACCGTGCTGGTCTGCCTCAACGGGCTGCGCCTGCTGGTGCGGCCCGGCTGGCCCGCGCCCGCGCCCAGCCACCGGCGGGAGCACGCCTCGGTCTGACGCCACGACCTGCTCCGAGCACACCCGCCACGGCGCCACCCGACCCTGACACGATCGCGGCATGACGGAACGACGCGCGGCAGTGGTCACGGGTGGGGCGAGCGGGATCGGGCTGGCCACGGTCACCCGGCTCGTGACGGGCGGGTGGCGGGTGGTGCTCGCCGACTACAACGCCGCCAGCGGGGAGGCCGCGGCCGCGGGCTTCGGCGACGACGTGCGGTTCGTGCGCACCGACGTCGCCCGCGAGGCCGACGTCGAGACGGCGGTGGGCGCCTGCGTGGAGGCGTTCGGGCACGTCGACTGCGTCGTCAACAACGCCGGCGTCGGCGGCGCGTTCGGCCGCCTCACCGACATCGAGGTCGACGACTGGGACTACACGTTCGCCGTGCTCGTGCGCGGGGTGTTCCTCGGCATCAAGCACGGGGCGCGGGCGATGCGCGGGCGCGGCGGGTCGATCGTCAACCTCGGGTCGATCGCGGGCCTCGCCGCGGGCGCCGGTCCGCAGGCGTACTCCGCGGCCAAGGCCGCGGTGATCAACCTCGGGCGCACGGCGGCCACCGAGCTCGGCCCCGAGCGCATCCGCGTCAACACCGTCTGCCCCGGCCTCGTCGTGACGCCGCTGGTCGGCGACGGCGTCGGCGCCGCGGAGGTCATGGCGGGCGCGCAGCCGTGGCCCGACCTCGGCCGCCCCGAGGACGTCGCCGAGGTGATCGCCTTCCTCGCCGGTGACGCGTCGCGGTTCGTCACGGGCGAGGCGATCACCGTCGACGGCGGGCTGACCGCCGCCGGCCCGCGCATGCAGGAGGCCTACGGCGGCGACCCCGGGAAGCGCGGACTGGTCGGCGTCAACCGCGGGACGACGGGCGAGGGCGCCACGGTGCGCCGCGCCGAGTAGACCGGCTCAGCCGGTGTTGCGCAGCCCCGCCGCGATGCCGTTGATCGTGAGGAGCAGGGCGCGGTGCACGTCGGCGTCGGGCTGGTCGGTGCGTCGGCGCTGGGCGAGCAGCTCGACCTGCAGGTGGTGCAGCGGCTGTAGGTAGGAGTCGCGCACGGCGAGGGTGCCGCGCAGGACCGGGTAGCGGGCGAGCAGCGTCGGCGAGCCGGTCAGGCGCAGCACCTCCCGCAGCGTGAGCGCGTGCTCGGCCACGATGTCGTCGAAGATCGGGTGCAGCGACGGGTCGACGAGCTCGTCGACGTAGCGCCGCGCGATGCCGAGGTCGGTCTTGGCCAGCGTCATCTCGACGTTGCCCAGCAGGTTGGCGAAGAACGCCCACTCCCGCATCTCCTCGAGCACCGGCCCGTGCCCGGCCTCCCGCGCCGCGGCCAGCCCGCTGCCCAGTCCGTACCAGCCGGGCACGACCATCCGCGTCTGCGTCCAGCCGAACACCCACGGGATCGCGCGCAGGTCGTCTAGGGTGGCCGCGCCCTTGCCGGGCCGCCGCGACGGGCGGGAGCCGACGTTGAGCTCGCCCAGCTCGTCGACGGGCGTGGCCGCGGAGAAGAAGTCCGGCAGCCCCGGCTGCCCGACGAGCCCGCGGTAGGCGGCGCGGGCGGCGTCGCTGACCAGGTCCATCGTGTCGTCGAAGCGCTCCAGCGACGGGTCGTCCCAGCGCGAGGCCCGGTGCAGCAGCGTGGCCTCCAGCACCGCCGCCAGCATGATCTCCAGGTTGTCGTGCGCGAGCGCGGGCAGCGAGTACTTGTCGGAGACGACCTCGCCCTGCTCGGTGACCTTCATCGTCGCGTCGACCGAGCCGTAGGGCGCCGACGCCACCGCCTCCGCCGACGGCCCGCCGCCGCGCCCGACCGATCCGCCGCGCCCGTGGAACAGCCGCAGCCGCACCCCGTGCTTGGCCCCGATGTCGCGGAGCTGGCGCTGGGCCCGGTGGATCTCCCACTGCGAGGTCGTGATGCCCGCGCCCTTGTTGGAGTCGGAGTAGCCGAGCATGACCTCCTGCAGGTCACCGCGGTTGCGCACGTGCTGGCGGTAGCCGGGCACCGAGAGCAGGCCGTCGAGGAGGTCGCCCGCCTGGCACAGCTCCTCGACGGTCTCGAACAGCGGCACGAGGTCGATCGACGAGCGCGGGTCGCGCTGCAGCTCCACCATGAAGGCCTCGCGCGCCAGCACGGCGACGGCGAGCAGGTCGTCGACGCCCTGGCACATCGACACGATGTAGGTGCGCGCGACCTGCGGGCCGTAGCGGTGCTGCACCTCGTGCAGCAGGTCGAACACGCCGAGCACGTCGACGGCCTCGGCCGGCAGGCCGTAGTGGCGGCGCACCAGCGGGCGGCCGCCGTCGAGCTCCCGCGACAGGAGCTCCGTGCGCTGCTCCCGCGAGAGGGAGGCGTAGGGCTGCTCCAGCTCGCCCAGTGCGTCGTAGACGGCGCCGAGTGCGTCGTGGTGGCGCTGACTGTGCTCGCGGACGTCGAGCTCGGCCAGGTGCAGCCCGAGCGCGCGGCCGGTGCGCAGCGCACGGGCCAGCGTGCCGTCGGCGATGCGCCCGCCGAGGTGCCCGCGCAGGGAGCGGTCGACGACCGCGAGGTCCTCGAGGTAGGCCTCGGGGCCGAGGTAGTCGCGGCCGGGTACGTGCCCGTCGCGGGTGCGCGTGTTGGCCAGGCGCGCCTGCACGTAGGAGAGCTTGAGCCGGTAGGGCTCGGTGGCGTTGAGCCGGATGAACCGGTCGTGGACCCCGGGCAGCGCGCGCCGGTCGCGGGCCAGCGACGACCGCAGCTCCTCCGACACCCCGATCACCCGCGTGCTGATCGACAGCTCCTGGATGAGCTCCTCGACCAGGCCCTCGTGGATGCGCAGCGCCCGGTCGGAGTAGAGCTCCAGGACCTCGCGCGTGACGGCCGGGGTGACGTTGGGGTTGCCGTCGCGGTCGCCGCCGACCCAGCAGCCGAGCACCAGCGGACCGGTCCCCGGCGGCACCTCGAACCCGGCGGCGCGCACCTCGCGCTCGTACTCGGCGAGCAGCTCCGGCACCGCGCCGCGGCCCAGCTGCTCCATGTACCAGCCGATCGCGCGTGCCTCGTCGGCGACGGTGGGCTTGCCCGGGCGCAGCTCGTCGGTCTGCCACAGCAGCTCGACGAGCGCCTCCAGCGCGTCGTCGGTGGCGCCGCGGTCGAGGCCGTCGGCGACGCGGCGCAGGATCGCCAGCACCGACTGCCGCGACGACTCGGTGGGGTGCGCGGTGAACACCGGGCGCAGCTCGGCGCGGGCCAGCACCTCCTGCACCTCGTCGCGGTCGCACTCCTGCGCGACGCGCTCCATCACCCGGCGCAGCGGGCCGCGGCCGTCGACGGCGGCGATCTCCTTCGCCCGGTGGCGCTGCTCGGCGATGTTGGCCAGCTGGAAGTACTGCGAGAACGCCCGGGCCAGCGCCACGGCCGTGCCCGCGTCGAGCCCGGACAGCAGCGCCTGCGCGTCGCCGTCGCGGGAGCCGTGGCGGACCTGCTCCACCAGCTCCAGCAGCTCGGGGCCGCCGTGGTGCACGAGCGTGCGCCCGAGCATCGTGGAGAGCCGGCGGATGTCGGCGCGCAGGGCGTCGTGCCCGGACTCCGAGGTGACGCCGGCGTGGGTCGCGACCGTGTTCACGAGAGGGCTCCGATCGGCCGGGAGGGGCCGCCCGCACCACTGGGAACGACTGGTTGCGCGGTGATGCTACCGGGGCAGGACGCCCAGGAGCTCGTCGTGGACGGCCCCGTTCGTCGCGACGACGTCGGTGGTGCCCGGCTCCGCGACGCGCGCGCCGGCGAAGTCGGTGAGCCGCCCGCCCGCCTCCTCCACCAGGAGCTGCCCCGCGGTGATGTCCCACGGCGCCATCGCGCGCTCGACGTAGGCCGTGAGGTGTCCCGCGGCGTTCATCAGCGCCTCGAACAGGACGACGAACTCGTGGATCCCGGCGCGGTCCGACGACTGGACCTGGCTGACGACGACCGCGCGGTCCACGCGGTCGGTGCCGTCGACCCGCAGCGGCACGCCGTTGCCGGTGGCCCCGCGTCCGCGGCCCGCGGCACGCAGTACCAGGGGATGCCGTGCGCGACGTTGCTCGTGCCGTCGAGCCCGTCGACGTACCAGACGTGCCGGGCGTCGGGGCCGTCCTCGGTGCCGTCCTCCCCCGCGACCACGTGCTGGGCGAACGCCTCGCGCAGCACCCGCACCACCGCGGCCTGGTCGCCGGGGGAGCAGGGCCCGGTCACGACGCGACGGTGTCCAGGCCGGTGAGCGCGGCGCGGGCCATGCGGCGCAGCAGGGCGGCCGCCTCGGGGGAGCGCCCGGCGTGCGGCGTGGAGTTGAGCAGGCCGAACGCGCCGTGCGCGGCGACCCGCGCGTCCTCGGCGGACAAGCCGGGGTGCACGCGGCGCAGCGTGTCGACCCAGATCTCGACGTAGGTGCGCTGCAGCCGCCGGACCCGGCGCCGGGCCGCGGGCGGGAGGTTGGCCAGGTCGCGGTCCTGCACGACGATCAGCTCCGGCTCGCTCAGGGCGAACGCGGCCTGGAAGTCGACGAGCGCGTCGAGGACCTCGTGCGGGTCGTCGGACGCGGCGGCCCGCTCCTGCCCGCCCGCCAGCAGGTGCTCGCTGATGCCCACGAGCAGCTCGGAGAGCAGGGCCTCCTTGCCGGGGAAGTGCCGGTAGAGCGCCGGCCCGCTGACGCCGACGGCGGCGCCGAGGTCGGCGATGCTCACGCCGTGGAAGCCGTGGCGGGCGAACAGCTGCGCGGCCACGGCGAGGATCTGCTCGCGCCGGGACCGGGTCGCCACCATCTGTCCACCCTAGCGCCCGCGGTGAACAAGCGCTAACCTTGTTAACAAGCGCTAACCGAGGAGGTCGAGGGTGACAGCCACGCTCACGGGTCATCGAGAGCTGGTCGATGACCTGCACGCCCAGCTCGCCACCGCCCGTCTGGGCGGCCCCGAGCGGTCACGGATCCGGCACGTCGAACGGGGCAAGCTGCTCCCGCGCGACCGCGTCGACTCGCTGGTCGACCCGTCGAGCCCGTTCCTGGAGCTCTCGCCGCTGGCCGCGCACGGCCTGTACGGCGGCGACGCCCCGGGGGCCGGGATCATCACCGGCGTCGGGCGGGTGGCGGGGCGCGAGTGCGTCATCGTCGCCAACGACGCCACCGTCAAGGGCGGCACCTACTACCCGATGACGGTGAAGAAGCACCTGCGGGCGCAGGAGGTGGCGCTGCAGAACCGGCTCCCCTGCCTCTACCTCGTCGACTCCGGCGGCGCCTACCTGCCCGAGCAGGACCAGGTGTTCCCCGACCGCGAGCACTTCGGCCGGATCTTCTACAACCAGGCACAGATGTCGGGCCTGGGCATCCCGCAGATCGCCGCGGTGCTGGGCTCGTGCACCGCGGGCGGCGCGTACGTGCCGGCCATGAGCGACGAGGCCGTGATCGTCCGCAACCAGGGCACGATCTTCCTGGGCGGTCCGCCGCTGGTGAAGGCGGCCACCGGGGAGGTGGTCACCGCCGAGGAGCTGGGCGGCGGCGACCTGCACTCGAAGACCTCCGGAGTCACCGACCACCTGGCCGACGACGACGCGCACGCGCTGTCGATCGTCCGCCGGATCGTCGGCACGCTCGGCCCGCGCGCGCCGCGGCCGTGGGACGTCGCGCCCACCGAGGAGCCCCTCGCCGACCCCGCCGAGCTCTACGACGTCGTCCCCACCGACTCACGCATCCCCTACGACGTGCGCGAGGTCATCACCCGCGTCGTCGACGGCTCGCGGTTCCACGAGTTCAAGTCCGAGTACGGCACCACCCTCGTCACCGGCTTCGCCCGCATCCACGGCCACCAGGTCGGGATCGTCGCGAACAACGGCATCCTGTTCTCCGAGTCCGCGCTCAAGGGCGCGCACTTCGTGGAGCTGTGCGACCAGCGCGGCATCCCGCTGGTGTTCCTGCAGAACATCTCCGGGTTCATGGTCGGCCGCGAGTACGAGGCGGGCGGCATCGCGAAGAACGGCGCCAAGATGGTCACCGCCGTCGCCTCCACCCGCGTCCCGAAGTTCACGGTCGTCATCGGCGGCTCGTTCGGCGCCGGCAACTACGCGATGTGCGGGCGGGCGTACTCGCCCCGGTTCCTGTTCATGTGGCCGGGCGCCCGCATCTCGGTCATGGGCGGGGAGCAGGCGGCCACCGTGCTGAGCACCGTCGGGGCCGATCCGACCACGATCCGCGACCAGTACGAGACCCAGGGCCACCCGTACTACTCCACAGCCCGGCTCTGGGACGACGGCGTCATCGACCCGCTCGACACCCGCACCGTGCTCGGCCTGTCCCTGTCCGCCGCCGCCAACGCGCCCCTGGCCGATCCGGCCTTCGGCGTCTTCCGGATGTGAGGCCCATGTTCGACACCGTGCTCGTCGCCAACCGCGGGGAGATCGCCGTCCGCGTGATCGGCACCCTGCGCCGCCTGGGCATCCGGTCGGTGGCCGTCTACTCGGACGCCGACGCCGGGTCCCCGCACGTCACGACGGCCGACGTCGCCGTGCGGATCGGGCCCGCCGCCGCCGCGCAGAGCTACCTCTCCATCCCCGCGGTCATCGAGGCCGCCCGCGCCACCGGGGCGCAGGCGATCCACCCCGGCTACGGCTTCCTGTCCGAGAACACCGCGTTCGCCGCGGCGTGCGAGGAGGCGGGGCTGGTGTTCGTCGGCCCGCCGTCCTCGGCGATCGAGGCGATGGGCGACAAGATCCGCGCCAAGCAGACCGTCGCCAAGGCGGGCGTCCCGGTCGTCCCGGGCTCCGACGGGGCCGGTCTCGACGACGCCGCGCTCGCGCTGGCCGTCGAGCAGGTCGGTTACCCGGTGCTGCTCAAGCCGAGCGCCGGGGGCGGCGGCAAGGGCATGCACGAGGTGCACGACGCCGCCTCGCTGTCGGCCTCGATCGCCACCGCCCGCCGCGAGGCGAAGGCGTCCTTCGGCGACGACACGCTGCTCGTCGAGCGGCTCGTCACCACCCCGCGCCACATCGAGATCCAGGTGCTGGCCGACGCGCACGGCGCCGTGATCCACCTCGGCGAGCGCGAGTGCTCGCTGCAGCGGCGCCACCAGAAGATCGTCGAGGAGGCGCCGTCGGCCCTGCTCACCGAGGCGCAGCGCGCCGCGATGGGCGAGGCGGCCTGCGAGGCCGCCCGGGCGTGCGGGTACCGCGGCGCGGGCACCGTCGAGTTCATCGTCGGCGCCGACGCGCCCGACGAGTTCTTCTTCATGGAAATGAACACCCGGCTGCAGGTCGAGCACCCGGTCACCGAGCTGGTCACCGGTCTCGACCTGGTCGAGCTGCAGCTGCGCGTGGCCGCCGGGGAGCCGCTGCCGATCACGCAGGACGACGTCGCGCTCACCGGGCACGCCGTCGAGGTCCGCGTCTACGCCGAGGACCCGGCGGCCGGCTTCCTGCCGACCGGCGGGCGCGTGCTGCGCTGGGCGCCGCCGTCGGGCGTGCGGGTGGACGCCGGCATCGCCGAGGGCGGCGTCGTCGGCTCCGACTACGACCCGATGCTGGCCAAGGTCATCGCCCACGGCGCCGACCGCGCGGAGGCGATCCGCCGGCTCGACGCCGCGCTGCGCGACACCGTCCTGCTCGGCCTGGGCACCAACGTGGGCTTCCTGCGCGCGCTGCTCGCCGACGAGGACGTCCGCGCCGCCCGGCTGGACACCGGGCTGGTGGGGCGCCGGGTCGAGGAGTGGACCCGCGAGGACCTGCCGCACGACGTCCTCGCGGCCGCCGCCGTCCACGCGCTCGACGAGCTGGAGCCGGCCGGTCCGGTCGTCGACCCGTTCGACGTGCCCGGCGGCTGGCGGATCGGCGAGCCCGCGTGGACGACCTGGAAGACGGCCGTCTCCGGGCACGAGCCGGTCGAGGTCAGGGTGCGGGGCCGGGCGGCCGACGGCGTGGTGGTCGTCGGGGAGGGCGAGCCGGTCGCGGCCGCCGTCCGCCGCCGCAGCCCCCACGAGCTGGTCGCCGCCGTCGACGGCCTCACGCGCACCTACGCCGTCGCCCGCGACGGCGAGACCCTCTGGCTCGGCCGCGACGGCCGGAGCTGGGCGGTGCGCGAGCAGGCCCCGCTCGACGCCGCGGCCGCCGAGGCCGCCGCCGGTGCGGGTGGCCCGGTGCTGTCGCCGATGCCCGGCACGGTGACCGTCGTCGAGGTCACCGAGGGGCAGCGGGTCGCCGCCGGCGACCGGCTCGTCGTCGTCGAGGCGATGAAGATGGAGCACGTCCTCACCGCACCGGTGGACGGCACCGTCCGAGAACTGCGCGCCCGTGCGGGCGCGACCGTCGCGCGGGACGCCGCGCTCCTGATCGTCGAACCCGAAGGGGAGTGACCATGGACCTGGAACTCAGCGAGGAGCACGAGGCGCTGCGCGCCACCGTCGAGGACTTCGCGCGCAAGGAGGTCGCGCCCGTCATCGGCGACCTGTACGAGCGCGAGGAGTTCCCTTACGACATCGTCGCCAAGATGGGGCAGATGGGCCTGTTCGGCCTGCCCGTCTCCGAGGAGTACGGCGGCATGGGCGGCGACTACTTCGCGCTGTGCCTGGCGCTGGAGGAGCTCGCCCGCGTCGACTCGTCGGTGGCGATCACGCTGGAGGCCGGCGTCTCGCTCGGCGCCATGCCGATCTACCGGTTCGGCACCGAGGAGCAGAAGCGGGAGTGGCTCCCGCAGATGGCCGCGGGGGAGAAGCTCGGCGCGTTCGGCCTCACCGAGCCCGGCGGCGGCTCCGACGCCGGCGCCACCCGCACCACCGCCCGCCTCGACGGCGACGAGTGGGTGATCAACGGCTCGAAGGCGTTCATCACCAACTCCGGCACCGACATCACCTCGGTCGTCACCGTCACCGCCATCACCGGCGAGCGCGAGGGCGGCAAGAAGGAGATCTCCGCGATCATGGTGCCGGCCGGCACGCCCGGGTTCCGCGTCGCGAAGCCGTACTCGAAGGTCGGCTGGTGCTCCTCGGACACCCGCGAGCTGTTCTTCGACGACGTGCGCGTGCCCGCGGCGAACCTCGTCGGCGAGCGCGGTCGCGGCTACGCCCAGTTCCTGTCCATCCTCGACGAGGGGCGCGTCGCGATCGCGGCGCTCTCGGTCGGACTGGCGCAGGGCTGCGTCGACGAGTCGGTGCGCTACGCCCACGAGCGCGAGGCGTTCGGGCAGAAGATCGGCGGCTACCAGGCCGTCCAGTTCATGATCGCCGACATGGAGGTGCGCGCACACACCGCGCGCCTGGCCTACTACGCGGCCGCGGCCAAGATGCTCAAGGGCGAGCCGTTCAAGAAGGAGGCGGCGATCGCCAAGCTCGTCTCCTCCAACGCGGCGATGGACAACGCCCGCGCCGCCACCCAGGTCTTCGGCGGGTACGGGTTCATGAACGAGTACCCGGTCGGCCGGTTCTACCGCGACGCCAAGATCCTGGAGATCGGCGAGGGCACCTCAGAGGTGCAGCGCATGCTCATCGCCCGCCAGCTCGGGCTGTAGGACCCCTCCTGACCCGCCCGCGCGGCGGCCCGGAAGAGAGGCGAGGATGAGCGGGTGAATGCACGGTTCGCCCGGTTCGTCGTCCTCGTCAGCGGTGCCGCGATCCTCGTCGTCGAGACCCTGGCGACGCGGCTCGTCGCGCCCTACGTCGGGCTGACGCTGGAGTCGACCACCGCCGTCATCGGGGTGGCGCTCGCCGGGATCGCGGCGGGCGCCTCGCTGGGCGGCCGGTGGGCCGACGTCTTCCCGCCGCAACGGGTGGCGGCGGGCGCGCTGGCCGTGGGCGGGCTCGGGGTGCTGGCCGTGCGACCGCTGGTGCGACTGCTCGGCCCGGTGCTCGGCCCCGGTCCGGTGGCGGCGATCCTGCTGGTGGCGGCGTCGACGCTGGTGTCGGTCACGGCGCTGGCGATGGTCACCCCGGCCGTCACGCGGGCCCGGCTGACAGGCGTCGACGGGTCGGGCACGGTGATCGGCGAGCTGTCGGCGGCGGGCACGATCGGCTCGCTCGCGGGCACGTTCCTCACCGGGTTCGTCCTCGTCACGTTCCTGCCGGTCACGGCGATCCTGCTGGTCACGGCACTGGCCTGCCTGGTCCTCGCGGCCACGGTGGCCGGAGCGGCGCACCGGGCCGAGGTCACGCGCACGGCCGTGGCCGCGGTGCTGCTCGCCGTCGCGCTGGTGGCCGTGCCGGGGCGCTGCGACGCCGACACCGTCTACTACTGCGCCCGCGTCGACGCCGACCCGGAGAACGTCAACGGCCAGGTCCTCGTCCTCGACGACCTGCGCCACTCCTACGTCGACCGCGCCGACCCCGCGCACCTCGAGTTCGCCTACACGCAGCGCTTCGGCGGCGCGATCGACTCCGCGTACCCGGCGGGCCAGCCCCTCGACGTCGTGCACGTGGGCGGCGGCGGCTTCACGATGCCGCGCTGGCTCGCCGCGACCCGACCGGGCAGCACGTCGACGGTGCTGGAGGTCGACCAGGGCGTCGTCGACCTCGGGCGCCGCGAGCTCGGCGTCGACGAGATCCCGGACACCGAGATCCAGGTGGGCGACGCCCGCACGACCCTGGCCCGGCTGCCGGCGAACTCCGCCGACGTCGTCGTCGGCGACGCGTTCGGCGCCCGCTCGGTGCCCTGGCACCTGGCCACCACGGAGTTCGTCGACGACGTGCGCCGCGTCCTGCGCCCGGGCGGCCTCTACGTCCTCAACATCATCGACCGCGACCCGCTCACGCTGCTCGACGCGGAGATCGCCACCGTCGCCGACCGGTTCGTCACCGTCGCGCTGATGGTGCGGCCCGACCAGCTCGTGCCGGGCGGCGGCGGCAACGCCGTCCTCCTGGCGTCGGACCGGGCCCCGGACCTGGCCGCGCTGGCCGCGTCGTCCGCGGCGCGCGGGGAGCCGGGCTCGGTCCTCGACGACGCCGCCACGCGGCAGCGGGCCGTGGGCGCCCCCGTGCTCACCGACGACCGGGCCCCCGTCGACCAGCTGCAGACCTGACTCCGCGGAGCGGTACGGTCCGACGCATGGCGAGCTGGGACGACCTCGGGTCCTTCGTGCGGGTGCGCTACGAGATCATGCGCCAGCGCGAGGGCGAGCTGTGGTTCAACCTGCCGACCACCGGCGAGCGCACGCAGATCGTCGCCGTCCGCCTGGTCACCGGCGAGGACCACCACCCGTGGGCGCAGATCACGTCGCCGGTGGGGCGCGTCGGGCAGATCGACCTGGCGCTGGCGCTGGAGCGCGCGGCGGCGCCCGTCACCGGTGGGCTGGTCGTCGAGAACGGGCTGGTGCTGTTCCGGCACTCGATCCCGCTGCACGACACCGCGCTCGACGGCTTCGACCGCTCGTTCCGGCTCGTCGTCGACGTGGCCGACGCGATGGAGCACGAGTTGACGGGCGCCGACGAGCACTGACCGTCGGCCACCGAGCGCGACGACCTGCCTCAGACCGCTATGCTCGGCAGGTCGAGGGCCTGGTCGACGAGCACCCGGAGCCGGGCGAGCAGCTGATCGGCCTCGCCCCAGGTCAGGGCTCCGCTCTGGACGCCGGACCGGATCTCCGCGGCCACCGTCCGGGCGAACTGGGTAGACCATTCGGTCCTGCACTCAGCGTCACGCATGGAGAGATGGTGACCGGTGATCCGAATCACACCTGCACCGGGGTGCCCGTGAGTGGCAACCGGTGTCAGAGCAACGGTTGCCACTCACGACGTCGGGACGCCGCCCAGGACGCCGGGCCGCTCGCCGACCGACACGAGCCGCGTCAGCGTCGGGTGCCCCGCGCGCAGGAGTGCGGTGTCGGTGCCCGGCTCCGGCGGCTCGGCCCGCTCGTCCCAGGTCATGTGCAGACCTTCGGAGCTCTCGGTCGTGCGCTGCGCGATCCGCACCTGCACGGTGCCGAACGGGGCGAGGCGCGCCTCCCGCAGCGGCCCGAGCCCGGCGGGGGCGACGTCGGGCACGTTGAGGTTGAGCACGGTGCCGTCGTCGGTGCCGAGCAGCAGGTCGAGCACCTCGGGCAGCACGTGCGCGGCCGCCTCCCAGTGCGGCTGCTCGGGCGGGTTCCAGCCGGTGTCGAGCGAGACGGCGAGCGCCCGCCTGCCCTGCAGCCCGGCAGCCAGCGCCGCGCCGACCGTCCCCGAGTGCAGCACCGCGTGCCCGGTGTTGGCGCCGAGGTTGATGCCCGACAGCACGACGTCGGGCTCGGGGTCGAGCCAGCCGCGGCCCGCGGAGGTGACGATGAACGCCGGGTGCCCCTCCACCGCGAACGCCGGCACACCGTCGAGGCCGGGGAGTTCGCGCCCGTGCAGCCGTACCCGGCCGTCCTCCCGCACCGACAGCACCGACGCCCCGACCCCGCTCGCGTCGACGTGCGGCGCCGCCACGACGACCTCGAACCCCGCGTCCCGCGCGGACGCGGCCAACGCCCACAGCCCGGGCGAGTCGATGCCGTCGTCGTTGGTGATCAGGGCGCGGAGTCGTCGCGAGGAGGCCACTCGCTCCACGGTAGCGAGTGGGAGCTCCCGGCGACGGGAGCGGCGACGACGGTCACGACCCCGCCTGCGCTGACGCGCTCGTGAGTGGCGAACGTGGTCCTGGCGACGGTTGGCGCTCACGGGTGCGAAGCGCATCCCGATAGCCTGCGCGCGTGCTCATGCCGATGCCGCCGACGGGCGAGCAGTTCGAGATCCGCTCCGGGGCCGCGCGGGCCGTCGTCACCGAGGTGGGGGCGGGGCTGCGGGCCTTCACCGTCGACGGCCGCCCCTACGTCGAGACCTTCGACGAGACCGCCCGCCCGCCCCGCGGCTCGGGCAACGTCCTGGTGCCCTGGCCCAACCGCACGGCGGGCGGGCGCTGGCACTGGAACGGCGCGCCCCAGCAGCTCGCGCTCACCGAGCCCGCCGCGGGCAACGCGATCCACGGCCTGCTGCGCCACACCTTCTACCGGGTCGACGAGCGCACGCCCGACTCCGTGACGCTGGTCGCCGTCGTCGCGCCGCAGCCGGGCTGGCCGGTGCCGCTGGCCACGGCGGTCCGCTACGCGGTGGCCGAGGACGGGCTCACCGTCACCCACACCGTCACCAACGCGGGCACGGAGCCGGTGCCGTTCGGTGTCGGCGCCCATCCCTACCTGCGCGTGGGCGACACCGACACCGACGACTGCACGCTGCACCTGGCCGCCACGACCGCACTGCCGCTGGGCGGGGGGCTGCCGGTCGCGTCGGCCTCGCGCGTCGCGCCGCCGGAGATCGCGCTGCGCGGCGCCGAGCTCGACCACGCCTTCGGCGGCTGCACGCCCGTCGACGGGCTGGTGCGCCACCGGCTGTCCGGCCCCGACGGCGACGTCGAGCTGTGGGCCGACCCCGACTTCGGCTGGGTGCAGGTCTTCACCCCCGGCGACCACCCCGGCCGCGGCCGCGCGGTGGCCGTCGAGCCGATGACCTGCCCGCCCGACGCCCTCAACTCCGGCGACGGCCTGCTCACCGTCGCCCCCGGCGAGACCTGGACCGGCCGCTGGGGGATCGCGCCCCGATGACGTTCCTGACGGGTCCCCGGGTGCTGGTCCGGCAGGCCGACGACGAGGACTGGACGCTCGAGGAGGAGGTCGTCTACCAGGGCCGCACCGAGCGGTTCGTCATCCCGGTGGGCACCCGCACCGACTTCGCGTCCGTGCCGCGCGTGTTCGTCTGGCTGGTGCCGGAGTTCGGTCGGTACACCGCACCCTCGGTGCTGCACGACCACCTCGTGCGCGTGGAGCGGCCGGCCGGGCGGATCAGCGCCGTCGACGCCGACGGGCTGTTCCGGCGCGCGATGCGCGAGCTGGGCGTGCCGTTCCTGCTGCGCTGGTTCATGTGGGCCGCGGTGCGGCTGGGCTCGCTCACCGACCGCGACGGCCGCGTCGGATGGGTCCGCGACCTGCCCGCCGTCCTGCTCGTCACCGTCGTCGCGCTGCCGGTCGTGGCGCTGCCGGCGGTGGCGATCGTCGTCGGGCTGCTCGTGTTCACGGTCCTGGAGTTCCTGGTCTGGCCGTTCCTGCTGCTGGGGCGCCGGATGCGGCCCGACAGCGACCGCGCCGTCAACCGCCCGGACCCCGGCCTCCGCACCTGATCGCGCGAAGCAGCTAGTTCAGGTGCGCCTTGAGGCTCTTCGCCGCCGTGCGCAGCCGCTCGGCGTGCGCGGCCGAGGCCGAGGGCACGCGGTCCTCGAGCAGCTTCGCGCCCTCCAGCCAGCGGCCCTGGTCGCCGAGGGCCTCGCCCAGCTCCAGCACGTCGGCCAGGCGCACACCGGGCAGCAGCAGCCGCATCCGCAGCACCCACTCCAGGTCGGCGGCGCGGCGGCGGGCCCCGTAGACCGCCCGCAGGTTCTCCAGCATCCGCACGAGGATCGCGCGCGTCGGTGTGGCGGTGAGCAGGTGCGGGCCGAACGGGACCTCCGGCCCGGCGCCGGTGGCGCCGCGGAACAGCTCCTCGCACCGCGCCCCGCTGATCTCCGCGCCACCCGCGAAGACGTCGAGGTAGCGACTCGTGCCGGTGGGGCGCACGAGGAAGTGCCCGGGCATCCCGACGCCCTCCATCGGCACGCCGGCGCGGCGCCCCACCTCCATCGTGACGACGGCGAGGGTGATCGGGATGCCGAGCCGCCGGGCCAGGACGTGGTGCAGCAGCGAGTTGCGCGGGTCGGTGTAGTCGCCGGAGTTGCCGCCGAAGCCCTCCTCGACGAACAGCCGCTGGCGCAGGGCGTCGACCGAGGTGACGCCGACGGCGAGGCGGTCGAGCTCGCGGAGCCAGCGGTCGGCGTCGAGGGTGGGATCGGCGCCCGCGGCCAGCGCCAGGGCGGCCCGGTCCAGCGGCGGATCGGGCACCGCGACGACCCGTCCGAAGCGCTGCACGGGATTCACGCGCCCCATCGTGCGCCCCGGACCGCCGGGAGTCGAGCCGCCGGGTAGACAGGACCGCATGACCGACAACCACCAGGTCCGCCTCGCCGCCCGCCCCGACGGCCTCCCGACGCCCGAGGTGTGGGAGCACACGACCGAGCCCGTGCCCACGCCCGCCGACGGCCGGTTCGTCGTCCGGGTCACGCACCTCTCGCTCGACCCGGCCATGCGCGGCTGGATGAACGCGGGCCGCTCCTACGTGCCACCGGTGGGCATCGGCGAGGTCATGCGCGCGCTCGGTGCGGGGCGGGTCGTGGCGTCGGCGCACCCCGACTTCCCCGAGGGCGCGCACGTCACGGGCATCTTCGGCGTGCAGGAGTACGCGGAGTCCGACGGCTCGGGCGTGCTGGTCGTCGACCCCTCGGTCGTCCCGCTGGCCACCTACCTCGCCGTCCTGGGCATGACCGGCATGACCGCCTACTTCGGCCTGTTCGACGTCGGCGCGCTGCGCGAGGGCGAGACCGTCGTCGTCTCCGGCGCGGCCGGCGCGGTGGGCAGCGTCGTGGGGCAGCTCGCGAGGATCAGGGGCTGCCGGGTCGTCGGCATCGCGGGCGGTGCGGAGAAGTGCGCGTGGATCGTCGACGAGCTGGGCTTCGACGCGGCGATCGACTACCGCAGCGAGGACGTCGGCAAGGCGCTGCGCACGCACGCCCCCGACGGCGTCGACGTCTACTTCGACAACGTCGGCGGCGACATCCTCGACGCCGCGCTCGCCCGGCTGGCCCGCGGCGCCCGCGTGGTGGTCTGCGGGGCGATCAGCACCTACAACGCCACCGAGCGCCCGCAGGGGCCGGCGAACTACATGTCGCTGCTGGTCAACCGCGCGCGCATGGAGGGCTTCGTGGTCTTCGACTACGCCGACCGCTACGCCGAGGCCGCCGTAGAGCTGGGCGGCTGGCTGCGCGAGGGGAAGCTGCGCAGCCGCGAGGACGTCGTGCGCGGAGGCGTCGCCGACTTCCCGGACACGCTGCTCAAGCTGTTCCGCGGCGAGAACACCGGCAAGCTGATCCTGCAGATCGCCGACTGAGCGCAGGTCGCCGGGCGAGCTACCGGGCCCGGGCCCGGATCACGGTGCCCGCCGGGTCGCTCCACACCTCGAGGACGTCGCTGAACTCGGAGGCGAGCCACAGGCCGCGGCCGCGCTGCCCGGTCGGCGACGGCGGCACGACGCCGGGGAAGGGCACGTCCATGCGGCCGTGGTCGGAGACCTCCACCGTGAGCAGGCCGGGGGCCGTCCACACCCGGAGCCGGCCCGAGCCCGGCCCGTGCTCGACGCTGTTGGTGGCGAGCTCGTTGACGGCGAGGACGAAGTCGTCGACCCAGTCGGGGTCGAGCCCGGCCACGGCCCCTGCCTAGGCGGTGCGCCGGCGCACCGCCGAGAGGTCGTCGAGGCCGAACGGCAGGTCGACCGCGCTGGGCCCGAGGTCGGGCGGGGGCGGCGGCGGGTACGCCAGCACGGCCTCGCGCGGGGCCCGGTAGCCGGTGCCGGAGCGGCGGCCGGCGGCGGTGAGGACCAGCGGGTGCGTCGTGTCGAGGGTGGGGTCGAGCTCCCCGCACGGGCAGAGCACGGTGATCGGCAGGCCCGCGATGGCCACGTCGAGGGCCATGTCGAGCCGGGGCCAGTGCCCGACGGGACTGCCGGGGAGGTCGACGTGCTGGCCGATGACGAGCACGCGCCCGGAGGCGAGCTGCCGGGCCAGCCGCGCCCACCGCACGGCGACGGTGAACGCCGGGACCGCGTGGACGTCGAACGGGTCGGCGAACTCGACGCGCCCGGCCGAGGTGCCCAGGCGCGTGCGGACCGCGTCGCGCTCGGGCCCGTCGAGCACCGCGAGGACCGGGTCGCCCGCCGCGAGCGCGGTGTCGAGCACCGGTTCGAGGCGGTCGGTGAGCTGGCCCGGCTGCGCGTAGGGGACGGCCAGGTGGTCGACGATCCCCGTCGTGCCGTCCACCGTCGTCACCCGCCCTTCCGATGCGCGGACACTAACCGCCGCCACCGCCCGCAGCAGCACGGAGCGTGGCAGGGTGTTCCCGGTACCTGTCACCGATCTTCTGGAGCATCGATGCGCGTCTTCGACGGAGTGGACGACCTGCGGGCCGCGGTGGGAACGCAGCTGGGCACGGGCGACTGGGTGACGATCGAGCAGGGCCAGATCGACACGTTCGCCGACTCCACGAACGACCACCAGTGGATCCACGTCGACCCGGAGCGGGCGAAGGAGGGACCGTTCGGCACGACCATCGCGCACGGCTTCCTCACGCTGTCGCTGCTGCCCTCGCTCGTCTCCTCGGTGTTCGAGGTGCACGGCACGAAGATGGGCGTGAACTACGGCCTCAACAAGGTGCGGTTCACCTCCCCGGTGCCGGTGGGCAGCAAGGTGCGGGCCGTGGTCGACCTCGACGAGGTCGCCGACGTCACCGGCGGCGTCCAGGTGATCACGAAGATCACCGTCGAGATCGAGGGCGCGGAGCGCCCGGCGCTCGTCGCCGAGTGGCTGACCCGCCGGTACGTCTGATGCGCGAGGCGGTGGTCTGCGAGCCGCTGCGCACCCCCGTCGGGGGGTTCGGCGGTTCCCTGCGCGACGTCCCGGCCCACGAGCTGGCCGCCACGGTGATCCGCGGCCTGCTCGACCGCACGGGGCTGCCCCCGGACGCCGTCGACGACGTCCTCCTCGGGCACTGCTACCCGACGATGGACGCCCCGGCGATCGGCCGGGTCGCCGCGCTCGACGCCGGGCTCCCGGTGAGCGTCACGGGGCTGCAGATCGACCGCCGCTGCGGGTCCGGCCTGCAGGCGGTGCTGTACGCGGCGATGCAGGTGCAGGCGGGCGCGTCCGACGTCGTGCTGGCCGGCGGAGCCGAGTCGATGTCGAACGCGTCCTTCTACTCGACGTCGATGCGCTGGGGCGCGAAGGCCGGCCCCGGCGTCCTGCTGCACGACTCGCTCGCGCGCGGGCGGGTCACCGCGGGCGGTGTGCACTTCCCGGTGCCCGGCGGGATGCTGGAGACCGCGGAGAACCTGCGCCGCGAGTACGCGATCCCGCGGGCGGAGCAGGACGAGTTCGCCGTCCGCAGCCACCACCGGGCGGCCGCGGCGCGCGACTCCGGCCTGTTCGCCGACGAGATCGTGCCCGTCACCGTGAAGGGACGGAAGGGCGACACCGTCGTCGACGCCGACGAGCACATCCGCGCGGACTCCTCGGTCGGGAAGCTCGCGGGCCTGCGCCCGATCCTGGGCCGCGACGACCCCGACGCCACCGTCACCGCGGGCAACGCCAGCGGCCAGAACGACGGGGCGTCGATCTGCGTCGTCACCCATCCCGCGCGCGCCGAGGAGCTCGGGCTGCGCCCGCTCGCCCGGCTCGTGTCGTGGGGCGTGGGCGGAGTGGCGCCCGCGACGATGGGGATCGGGCCGGTGCCCGCCGTCGCGAAGGCGCTGGACGCCGCGTCGCTGCGCATGGCCGACATGGACCTCATCGAGCTGAACGAGGCGTTCGCCGCCCAGGTGCTGGCCTGCACGCGCGAGTGGAAGCTCACCGACGCCGACATGGAGCGCGTCAACGTGCACGGCTCGGGCATCTCGCTCGGCCACCCCGTCGGGGCCACCGGCGGGCGGATCCTGGCCACCCTCACCCGCGAGATGGTGCGCCGCGAGGCCCGCTACGGGCTCGAGACGATGTGCATCGGCGGCGGCCAGGGGCTCGCGGCGGTGTTCGAACGGGGGTGACCTGAAACACCCGGACGGCCCAGGGCGACTACTCCAGTAGCAGACCGGCCCCAGGGGTGGTCGGAAGTCGTCCTGAGGAGTCGGGGAGATGACGAACATGCCGGTGGCGATCACGGTGAGCGGACGAGAACGGGCGCTGCTGCGCGCGGTGGTGGCGGGGCGCTGCCAGTTCCGGGGCGGGTGCGAGCCGGTGCTCCTCGTCGACGGGTTGGCGTGCGCCGACTCCTGGGTGGCGCGGCGGCTCGTCGACCTCGGCCTCGTCGCGGCGCCCGACGCCCGCGTGCCGGTGCAGCCCGCCACCGCCACCGAGGCCGGTCGCACCCTGCTCACGACGGTGTAGATCACACGCAACCAGATTGCGGACCCGCGCTGCACGGGTACATGCTTGCGCCCGACAACTTGTTGTATGCCGCATGCAAACCAGAGGTAAAGTCCCGTGCACTCCGACGCGGAGATCACCACCGCCGACCTCGTCGGCACCCAGCTCGTCCGGCTCGTCCGGCTGCTGGAGCGCAAGCAGGCCCAGTACCACGCCGACCACCCCGACGCGGTCGAGCGCGCGACCTACATCCTGCTCGTCCACCTCGTGAAGGACGGGCCGCAGCGGGCGGGCACGCTGGCGGAGTCGGTGTACTCCGACCCGTCCACGATCAGCCGCCAGGTCGCCCAGCTCGTGCGCCTGGGGCTCGTCGAGCGCACGGCCGACCCCGAGGACGGCCGGGCCACGCTGCTCGCCGCCACCGACGAGGGCAGGCGGGTCTTCGAGGAGAACCGCCGCAACCGCAACGAGCGCATCGCCGGGCTCATGGACGACTGGGAGCCGACCGACCGCGCGCGGTTCGCCGACCTGCTCGTCCGCTTCACCACCGACTTCGAGAACCACCACAGGACCAGCACCGGACCGGCCGCCGCGGCCGGCCGGCCGTGAGGAGAACCATGTCCGCGCCCACCGCGGCACCCGCGCCGACCGCCGGGTCACTCAGCCACAAGCAGATCCTCACGATCTTCGCCGGCCTGATGATCGGCATGTTCCTGGCCGCGCTCGACCAGACCATCGTCGCGACGTCCATCCGGACCATCGCCGACGACCTCGACGGGCTGAGCCTCCAGGCGTGGGCGACCACCGCCTACCTGATCACCGCCACGATCACCACGCCGCTCTACGGCAAGCTGTCCGACATCTTCGGCCGCAAACCGCTGTTCCTCACGGCCATCACGATCTTCGTGCTCGGGTCGATCGCGTGCACGTTCGCCGCGTCGATGTACCAGCTCGCCGCGTTCCGGGCGATCCAGGGACTCGGCGCCGGCGGCCTGTTCTCGCTGGCCCTGACGATCATCGGCGACATCGTGGCCCCCCGTGAGCGCGCCAAGTACCAGGGCTACTTCGTCGCCGTGTTCGGCACGTCGAGCGTGCTCGGCCCGGTCGCGGGCGGCTTCTTCGCCGGCCAGGCCGAGATCCTCGGCATCACCGGCTGGCGCTGGGTCTTCCTGATCAACGTCCCGCTCGGCATCCTCGCGCTGGCCGTCGTCACCAAGGTCCTCAACGTCCCGCACACCAAGCGCTCGCACCGCATCGACTGGCCCGGCGCGCTCGCTCTGGTCGTCGGGCTGGTGCCGCTGCTGATCGTCGCGGAGCAGGGCCGCATCTGGGGCTGGGACTCCGGGCGCTCGATCGCCTGCTACGCCGTCGGCGTGCTCGGCATCATCGCGTTCGTCCTGCTGGAGCGGCGCATCGGCGACGACGCGCTGCTGCCCCTGCGGATGTTCCGCAGCGGCGTCTTCACCTGGGGCTCGATCGCCGGCTTCGTCGCGGGCATCGGGATGTTCGGTGCGCTCGCGCTGCTGCCGCTGTACCTGCAGATCGTCAAGGGGTCGACGCCCACCGAGGCCGGCCTGCAGACCCTGCCGCTGGTGCTCGGCATCATGAGCATGTCGGTGTTCTCCGGCCAGATGATCTCCCGCACGGGCCGCTACAAGATCTGGCCGATCATCGGCCTCTCGCTGATGATCGTCGGCATCGGCGCCCTGTCGTTCATCGGCGTCGACACCCCGTACTGGCAGGTCGCGCTGATCATGGTCGTGATCGGCTGGGGCCTGGGCGGCAACATGCAGCCCCTGACGCTGGCCGTGCAGAACGACGCCGCGCCCCGCGACATGGGAGTCGCCACCGCGTCGGCCACGTTCTTCCGGCAGATGGGCGGCACGCTGGGCACCGCGGTGTTCATCTCCGTGCTGTTCAGCGTCCTGGGCGGGAAGGTGGCCGACAACTTCCGCACCGCCGCCGGCACCCCGGCCTTCCAGGCCGCGATCGCCGACCCGGCCGTGCTCGCCAACCCGGCCAACGCACCGATCCTGCAGGGCCTGCAGGGCGGCGGCGGGCTCTCGCTCGACGACTCGTCGTTCCTCGCCACGGCCGACCCGACGCTGGCCCGCCCGATCCTCGACGGGTTCGCGGGCTCGATGAGCGTCGTCTTCCTCGGCGCCGCCGCGGTGCTGGTCCTCGGCCTCTTCGCGGTGATCATGATGAAGGAGGTGCCGCTGCGCACCCGCTCGGGCGTCGACGCCCGCAACGACGAGGTCGCGGCCGCCGCCGCGGCGTCGGAGGGCGGACCCGACGCGGTCCCCGCCCCGTCCGTCGACGGCACTCCCGAGGATCCCGCCGAGGCGCCGCGCCCGGTGCACGGCGCCGCGATCACCACGAGCGCCTACGCGTCGGCCAACGGCAGCGGGAACGGCAGCGGGAACGGCAGTGGCAGCGGCTCGGCCGCGGTGGGCGTGCTCGCCGAGCCGCGCACCGAGCGGATCGCCCCGGCGACCGACCCGGCCCCGGGCGGCACCGACGCCCGCGACCGGCTCCTCGCGATGCTGCTGCCCGACCCGAGCCGCGCGCTCACCGTCGTGGCCACGGCCGAGCGGGCGCGCGACGCCGTGCGGCACGCGCGCCGCGAGCTGGAGGTGCGCACCGCCGAGCTCGACGGGGCGTCCGAGGAGCTCGTCGCGCAGGGCCTGAGCCCGCGCCAGGTCCAGGACCTGCTCGGGCTGTCCGAGGAGGAGGGCCCGCTGGCCCCGCGCCACGGGGCGCACGCGGCCGAGTAGCCACCGCACGACCGACCACCGCACGACGAACGGCCCCCTTCGCGGCGGAGGGGGCCGTTCGTCCGTCCGGGCCTCGGGAGCCGGGCTCAGTGGCCGGAGGACTCGCCCTCGGCCTCGGCCGCCGCGGCGTCCTGGGCGCGCTTCCACGACGCCCGGACCTCGCGCTCGGCGTCGGCGCGGCCCACCCACGTGGCGCCCTCCACGCTCTTGCCGGGCTCGAGCTCCTTGTAGATCTCGAAGAAGTGCTGGATCTCGGCGCGGTCGAACTCGGCGAGGTGGTGGATGTCGCGCAGGTGCTCCTGGCGCGGGTCGACCGACGGCACGCACAGCACCTTGTCGTCGCCACCCATCTCGTCCTTCATGCGGAACATGCCGATGGCGCGGCACAGGATGATGCAGCCCGGGAACGTGGGCTCGCGGACGAGCACCAGCGCGTCGAGGGGGTCGCCGTCCTCGCCCAGGCTGTCGTCGATGAAGCCGTAGTCGGCGGGGTACTGGGTGGCGGTGAACAGCGTGCGGTCCAGGCGGATGCGCCCGGTCTTGTGGTCCACCTCGTACTTGTTGCGCCCGCCCTTGGGGATCTCGATGGTGACGTCGAAGTCCACTGGGGTGCTCTCCTGAGGTTCGGGAACGGGTGTACGTCGGACCCCTCTAGTGTGGGGGACCGCCTCCCCGTGGACGTGACCGGCCGACAGTGCCGTTGCGCACCCACCCACCGGGTGGGGCCGACGAGGAGGTTGGCGTGGGTTTCGGGGGCCGGATCGGTGACACCCTGCGCGTACCCGGTCGCGGAGTGCGACGGGGGATCACGGTGCTCACCGTGCTCGTGCTGGCCGGCGGAGTGGGCAGCGCCGTCTCGCTGACGGCCCCGACGCTCGTCTCCGACCTCGGCCTGGCCGGCGCGCCCGCCGCCGTCGAGCCCGTGCCGCCGGTGCCCTCGCTGGGCCCGCTGGCCGCCACCGCGCCGCTGCCGACCACCGCCGGGCTGGAGTCCGCGCTCGGCGCGGCCGTCGAGGAGATGCCGGGCCGCTTCACCGGCACCGTCCTCGACCCGGTCACCGGCGATGTCCTGTGGGCCTCCGACGCCGACCGCGCGCTCGTCCCCGGCTCCACCGCGAAGATCCTCACGGCCGCCGCCGCGCTGCTGACGCTCAACCCGACCGACGGCTTCGTCACCCGCGTCGTCGCCGGGGCGGAGCCGGGCACGGTCGTGCTGGTCGGTGGCGGCGACCCGACGCTCACCGCCCTGCCCGAGGGCGAGGACGGCACCTACCCCGGCGCCGCCCGGCTCGCCGAGCTCGCGGCGGAGGTGCAGCAGGCGGCGACCGGCCCGATCGACACCGTCGTCATCGACACGAGCCGCTACGACGGCCCCACCTCGGCCCCCGGCTGGGACCCCGCCGACGTCGGCGCCGGGTTCGTCACCCCGATCGTGCCGCTGATGCTCGACGGCGGCCGCGCCGACCCGTCGCTGCAGGACGGCCCCCGCACCACCGAGCCCGCCGCGGAGGCCGGACAGGCGCTGGCCCGGCTGCTCGGGGCCGACGACGTCGAGGAGGGCACCGCGACGCCGGACGCGCAGCGGCTCGGCGCGGTCACGTCGGCGCCGTTCAGCGAGCTCGTCGAGCACGTCATGCGCACCTCCGACAACGTCCTCGCCGAGGCGCTGGCCCGCGAGGTCGCCATCGCGCGCGGCGGGCAGCCGACGTTCGCCGGGGCCGCCGAGCAGACCCTCGCCGCGCTCACCCAGGCCGGGTTCGACCCGACGGGCGCGGTCCTCGTCGACGGCAGCGGGCTCTCCACGCAGGACGAGGTGCCCGCCCGCGTGCTCGGCACGCTGCTCACCGCCGCGGCCACCCCGGCCGAGGGCGACCGCGACACCGACTTCCTGCGACCGCTCATCACCGGCCTGCCGGTGGCGGGCGGCGACGGTACGCTCGACGACCGGTTCGGCGCCGAGGCCCCCTCGTCGCCCGGACGCGGGCTGGTGCGGGCCAAGACCGGCACGCTGACGAACGTCAGCAGCCTCGCGGGCCTCGTCACCGACGCCGACGGGCGGCTGCTCGTCTTCGCGTTCATGTCGAACGGGGCCTCGCCCGCGACCGTGCGCCCCCGCCTCGACGCGCTGGCCGCCGAGCTGAGTGGCTGCGGCTGCACCTGACGGTGCGTAGCGTGGATCGGGTGGGACTGACGATCGAGGACACCGGTGCGGCCACCGAGCAGGGGCTGCCCGTCGACTGGCGGCTCGCCGCACGCACCGCGGCGCGGCTGGCGTCCCCCGGGCCCGAGGCCACGCTCGCCGAGGCCACGGAGCTGGTGGCGCGGCTGAGATCGGACGCGGCCGTCGCCGAGGGGCACGTCCGGGAGGTCACCGGGCTGGGTGCCGGCATGCCGCTGCTGCCCGCCGACGTCGTCGACCGTCCGGCGTGGGCGCTGGCCGCCGTCGAGGGCATGCGCTCGCTCACCGACGGCGCCCGGCTGCCCGCCACGCCCCGGCTCGCGCGGGCCGTCACGTCGCGCACGGCGGGCCTGCAGATCGGCGGGGTCCTCGCCTACCTCGGCGGGCGCGTACTGGGCCAGTACGACCCCTTCGGCGGCCCGGACGACGGCGGCAGGCTGCTGCTCGTCGCCCCCAACGTGCACGCGGCGCAGCAGGCGCTCGACGTGCCGTCCGCCGACTTCGGCATGTGGGTGTGCCTGCACGAGGCCACGCACCGGCTGCAGTTCACCGCCGTGCCGTGGCTGCGCGCCCACTTCGCAGGCGAGGTGGGGCGGCTGCTGTCGATCTCGCCGTCCGAGAGCGTCGGGGGCCTGGCCGAGCGCCTGCCCGACGCCGTCCGCGCGCTGCGCGACTCCCGCGGCGACGCCCTCGCCCTCGTCGAGCTGCTGCAGGGCCCCGAGCAGCGGAGGGTCCTCGACCGCCTGCTGGCCCTCACCACGCTGCTCGAGGGCCACGCCGACCACGTCATGGACGCCGCGGGGCCCGAGGTGGTGCCCGGCGTCGAGACCATCCGCCGCCGGTTCACCGCCCGCCGCCGCGGGGGCGGCCTGGTCGACCGCGTGCTGCGCGCGCTGCTGGGCGTCGACGCGAAGGTCAAGCAGTACGCCGTCGGTGCCGCCTTCACCCGGCACGTGGTGCTGGCGGCGGGGATGGACGGCTTCAACACGGTGTGGACGAGCCCGGAGACGCTGCCGCTGCGGTCGGAGCTGGAGGACCCGGGCGCGTGGCTGGCCCGCGTGCGCCCCTGATCCCAGGTGGGGCCGCGCACTCGTGGGAGCGTGCACGCCCGTGGGACCGTGAGCCGTGCCCCCGCCCGCCCGTGACGCCGTCACCGAGGTCCGCGGCGCGGTCCGCCGGGCGCTGCTCCCGCACCGCGGCGCGCCCGTGCTCGTCGCCTGCTCCGGCGGCGCCGACTCCCTCGCCCTCGCCGCCGCCGCACTGGCCGTCCACGACGAGGTGCACGCCGCCGTCGTCGACCACGGGCTGCAGGACGGGTCCGCCGACGTCGCCGACGGGGTGGTCGCCCGGCTGACCGCGATGGGGGCGCGGGCCCGGGTGCACCGCGTCGAGGTCCGCGGCCCCGGTGGCACCGAGGCCGCCGCCCGCACCGCCCGCTACGCCGCGCTGCGCGCCGCCCGCCCGCACCCGGCCGCGCCCGTGCTGCTCGGCCACACCCTCGACGACCAGGCCGAGACCGTGCTGCTCGGGCTCGGCCGCGGGTCGGGCGCGCGGTCGATGGCGGGCATGCGGGCGTGGGACGAGCCGTGGCTGCGCCCGCTGCTCGACGTCCGGCGCACCGCGACCCGGGCGGCCTGCGCGGCGCAGGACCTCCCCGTCTGGGACGACCCGCACAACGCCGATCCCCGCTTCACCCGCGTGCGCCTGCGCCACGAGGTGCTGCCGCTGCTGGAGGACGTGCTCGCCGGCGGGGTGGCGCGGGCGCTGGCCCGCACGGCCGCGCAGCTGCGCGAGGACGACGAGGCGCTGACGGCCGTCGCCGACGACCTGCTCGGCCGGGCGGCCACGGGGGAGGACCTCGCGCTCGACCCGGTCGCCGCCGCGCCACCCGCCGTGCGCCGCCGGGTGCTCCGCGCGTGGCTGCTGGCCGCGGGCGTGACGAGCCTCACGGCGGAGCACCTGCACGGCGCCGACGCCCTCGCCGCGCGCGGCCCGGACCGGACGGGTCCCGCGCTGCCGGGAGGGTTGGAGCTGGTCCGCGCGCGTGGCAGGCTCGGGGTGCGCCCTGCGCACTGGGCGCGCTGACGATCGCCAACCGCAGGAGGTCCTCCGCCGTGTACGACGGTGACATCGCATCCACGCTGGTCACCGAGCAGGCCATCCGCGAGAAGACCGCGGAGCTGGCGCAGGAGGTCGGGCGCGACTACGCGGAGAGCTGCGCGGGCCTGGGGCGCGACTCCGACCTGCTGCTCGTCGGCGTCCTCAAGGGCGCCGTGATGTTCATGACCGACCTCGCCCGCGCCCTGCCGCTGCCGGTGCAGCTGGAGTTCATGGCCGTGAGCTCCTACGGGTCGTCGACCTCGTCGTCGGGGGTCGTGCGGATCCTCAAGGACCTCGACCGCGACATCGCGGGCCGCCACGTCCTCATCGTCGAGGACATCATCGACTCCGGCCTCACCCTGTCCTGGCTGCTCAAGAACCTGGAGTCGCGCGGGCCGGCGTCGCTGGAGGTCTGCACGCTGCTCCGCAAGCCCGATGCGGTGAAGGTCGAGGTGCCGGTGAAGTACGTCGGCTTCGACATCCCCAACGAGTTCGTCGTGGGCTACGGCCTCGACTACGCCGAGCGCTACCGCGACCTGCCCTACATCGGCACGCTCCACCCCTCGGTCTACGCCTGACGCACCGTCGGGCTCGCGCACCCGCCGGCGGGCCGCGCACCTGCGCGGGACGCCAGGAGGTGCGCAGTGGGGGAACGACCGGAGCGCGGGGTGGGCGGCACCGGCTCGACCCGGGCCGCCGGTCGGGGTTGATCACCGGGACCGTGCCACCAGGTCCCCACAGCGACCCCCACGTCGCACTCCCGGCGATCACCCGCCGCTGACCGCGAACTGCGCATCGACCGGCTTTCTGCGCACTCCGGCGGTGCGCGGGACGGCGGGCGAGGGGCGCCGGGTTCCCCGGCCGGTGCGCGGCCGGCGGGTGAGCGCGACGGCGCAGCCGGCCGTCAGCCCGGAGGCGGGCGCCCGTGATCACCGAGACCGCGCCACCGCGGCCCCCACCGGGACCTCCACGTCACACTTCCGACGATCACCGCCCCAGCACCCACGAACTGCGCACCCGCCCGTCGTTCGCGCACGTCCAGAGGTACGCGGTGCGCCAAGAGGTGCGCGAGACCCGTTGTGGCAGCGCCGCCCCCACCCTCCATGCAGGAAAGCCACGTTCCTGCCCTGAGCGGGCCTGAACGTGGCTTTCCTGAACCTCGGGTGCGTGCACCCGGCGAAGGGCTCAGACGTCGCCCACCGGCGGGCCGGCGGGCGGGGCCACCGCCGTGAGCGGCACGCCCTCGGGCAGGGCCGTGAAGGGCTCCGTGCCCAGCACCAGCTCCACCGGCCCGACGCCGCCGAACTCGTTGGCGTAGGCCAGGGCCAGGGCCAGGTCGGAGACGCCGTTGCTCACCGGCAGCGGGGCCAGGTTGAGGGTGGAGAGCAGGCCGACCGCGTCGCCGTCGGCGTCGAGGAAGCCGCTGCCCGAGTCACCGGGGACGCCCGGGGTGATGGTGTAGACCTCGTGGCTGAAGCCGCCGCCGGCGTCGCCCGCGCTCACGCCCGCCTTGGGGCTGAGCTCCTGGATGCCCAGGCGCAGCGGGGAGTTGCCGTAGGTGAAGACCTGCTCGCCCGCGGGGAGGCCGTCGGTGTCGAGGCCGACCGGGCCGCCGAAGAACGGCAGGCTCGGGTTGACGTCGGCGGCGTCCTGCGGCGCGAGCTCGACGAGCGCGAAGTCGTTGAACTGGCAGGTGTCGGGATCGGCCTCGCCGTTCTGCTGCATCGTGACCCAGGAGCTGTAGGCCAGCGTGCCGGCGCGCGCGGTGCCGTCGGCGGCGCGGATCGTGACGGCCGTGCCGAGCGGGCCGGTGCCCGAGTCGCAGCCGTTGGTCTCGGTCGCCTCGCCGGTGCCGGCGCAGTGCGCGGCCTGGCCGAGGAACGTGCGGTCGCCGCCGGTGAAGACGAAGTTGCTGGTGCAGGCGCCGCCGCCGGCGGTCTCGGTCATCACGCCGGGGGTGATCGCGGCCTCGCCGACGGGCGCCCAGCCGGCCGGCGCGGACACGGCGGCGGGGAGCGCGAGGGCGGGCGGGGCGGCCGTGGCCGTGGGGGCGACGACGACGGCGAGTGCGACGACGCAGGAGGCTGCGGCGAACGCCGCGGGTCCCCGCTTGGTGACCTTCATGCACGAACCCCCGTCGTCGGCGCGCCTGTGCCCGTCACACGCCCGCGGGGAACTTAACGAGCGCGACGTGGCGCGCGTTACCCCCCTGTACGGGTGACCGGGAACATCGCCCGCCCGGTGCTCGTTGACCACTCACAGACCCTGCCTGCGGGCATCGTCCCGCCGTCCCGGCGCAGTACCGCCCCCCGACCGCTACCCTGGTCGGATCAGGGCCGGTCGCGCCGCGTTCGCCGCGGACGCGGCCCCCTGGCAGGGAGTTTCTCACCAGGGAGGGTGAAGGCCGCCTCAGGCCGAAGCTGCATGGACCGCAAGCGCCTGCTCCGCAACCCGTTGATCTGGATCCTCGTCGCGGTCCTGGTCTACTTCACCTTCAGCCTGCTCTTCGACGACACGCGCGGCTACACCCGCGTCGACACGTCGGTGGCGCTCGCCCAGATCGACTCCGGCAACGTCACCGAGGCCCTCGTCGAGGACCGTGAGCAGCGCCTGCGCCTCACGCTGGCCCAGCCCGTCGACGGCAGCAGCGAGATCCTCACCCAGTACCCGGTGCAGACCAGCGACCGGATCGTGCAGGCCCTGCAGAACGCGCCCAACGGGCCCGCGTTCGACGTCGCCGTGCGCCAGGACTCGTTCCTGACCACGATGCTGATCTACCTGATCCCGCTCGGCCTCGTGCTGCTCGTCCTGTTCTGGATGATGAACAACGCCCAGGGCGGCGGCAACCGGGTCATGTCCTTCGGCAAGTCGAAGGCCAAGCAGCTCAACAAGGACATGCCGAAGACCACCTTCGGTGACGTCGCGGGGGCCGACGAGGCCGTCGAGGAGCTCTACGAGATCAAGGACTTCCTGCAGAACCCGCAGCGCTACCAGGCGCTCGGTGCGAAGATCCCGAAGGGTG
The DNA here is from genome assembly GCF_019263585.2 of Pseudonocardia oceani. Lineage (GTDB taxonomy): Bacteria > Actinomycetota > Actinomycetes > Mycobacteriales > Pseudonocardiaceae > Pseudonocardia > Pseudonocardia oceani. The sequence goes on along the minus strand of NZ_JADQDF010000001.1, from coordinate 3,005,373 downwards.
TGCTGCTCTACGGCCCGCCCGGCACCGGCAAGACGCTGCTCGCGCGCGCCGTGGCCGGCGAGGCGGGCGTGCCGTTCTACACGATCTCGGGCTCCGACTTCGTCGAGATGTTCGTCGGCGTCGGCGCGTCCCGCGTGCGCGACCTGTTCGAGCAGGCCAAGCAGAACAGCCCCTGCATCATCTTCGTCGACGAGATCGACGCGGTCGGCCGCCAGCGCGGCGCCGGTCTGGGCGGCGGCCACGACGAGCGCGAGCAGACGCTCAACCAGCTGCTCGTCGAGATGGACGGCTTCGACGCCCGCGGCGGCATCATCCTCATCGCCGCCACGAACCGCCCGGACATCCTCGACCCCGCGCTGCTGCGCCCGGGCCGCTTCGACCGCCAGATCCCGGTCGGCGCCCCCGACATGGCCGGCCGCCGCGCGATCCTGCAGGTGCACTCCGCGGGCAAGCCGTTCGCGCCCGACGTCGACTTCGAGTCGCTCGCCAAGCGCACGGTCGGCATGTCCGGCGCCGACCTGGCCAACGTCATCAACGAGGCCGCGCTGCTCACCGCGCGCGAGAACGCCACGCTGATCAACGGGGCGGCGCTGGAGGAGTCGGTCGACCGCGTCGTCGGCGGCCCGCGCCGCAAGGGCAAGATCATCTCCGAGCAGGAGCGAAAGATCACGGCCTACCACGAGGGCGGGCACGCGCTCGCCGCGTGGGCCATGCCCGACCTGGAGCCGGTCTACAAGCTCACGATCCTGCCCCGCGGGCGCACCGGCGGGCACGCGCTCGTCGTGCCCGAGGACGACAAGGGCCTGATGACACGCTCGGAGATGATCGGGCGCCTGGTGTTCGCGATGGGCGGCCGCTCGGCCGAGGAGCTCGTCTTCCACGAGCCCACCACCGGCGCGTCCTCCGACATCGACCAGGCCACGAAGATCGCCCGCGCGATGGTCACCGAGTACGGCATGAGCGCCCGCCTGGGTGCGGTGCGCTACGGCCAGGAGCAGGGCGACCCGTTCCTGGGCCGCTCGATGGGCAACAAGGCCGACTACTCGCTCGAGGTCGCCCACGAGATCGACGAGGAGGTGCGCAAGCTGATCGAGGCCGCGCACACCGAGGCGTGGGACATCCTCAACAGCTACCGCGACGTGCTCGACGAGCTGGTGTTCGAGCTCCTGGAGAAGGAGACGCTCACCCGCAAGGACCTCGAGCGCATCTTCGACAAGGTGGAGAAGCGGCCGCGGATCACCGCGTTCAACGACTTCGGCGGGCGCACCCCGTCGGACAAGCCGCCGATCCTCACCCCGGCCGAGCGCGCCAAGGAGCGCGGCGAGCCCTGGCCGCCGCACGCCGAGCCCACCCGCGAGCCCACGCCCGTCGGCTCGTTCCCCGGCGGCGCGCCGCACGGCGTGCCGGCCGCCGGCCCGACCGGCGGCTCGCCCGCGCCCGGCCCGCAGGGCGGCGGTCACCCCGGCGGGTTCCCGGCCCACAGGCCGTCCACCCCGCACCAGAGCTGGGGCACCCCGGTGCCGCCGCCGCAGGACGGGCGTCCGACGTCGGTGCCGCACAACTACGGCGCCCCGCCGGACTGGCGCCCGGCCACCACGCCGAGCGGCCAGACCTGGCCTCCCGCGGGCCAGTGGCAGCCGCCGCAGCAGCAGCCCCCCGTCGCACCACCGTGGGACCGCCCGACCACGGGCAACGGCACCGGTGACGTCCCGGGCACCAACGGAAACGGCACCCCGAACGGCACGGGCCACGGAAACGGCACCGCGGGCAACGGGCACGCCACGCCGCCCGTCGACGGCACCGACCCCGACGGCGCCCACCCCGACCACGGCGGTCCGCGCTGAGCGCCGGGCTCCCCGGAGGCGCGCTCCGCACGGCGGCCGGCACCAACGGCCGTCCGGTCGTCGACCGCGCACGGGCCGAGGCCGCCGTCCGGGAGCTGCTGATCGCCGTCGGGGAGGACCCCGACCGCGAGGGCCTGCGGGAGACCCCGGCCCGGGTCGCCCGCGCCTACGAGGAGATCTTCGCCGGGCTCTACACCGACCCCGACGCCGTCCTCGAGAAGACCTTCGACGAGTCGCACCGCGAGCTGATCCTCGTCAAGGACATCCCGATGTTCAGCACGTGCGAGCACCACCTCGTGCCCTTTCACGGCATGGCGCACGTCGGCTACATCCCGGGCGAGAACGGGCGGGTCACCGGCCTGTCCAAGATCGCCCGGGTCGTCGACCTCTACGCGCGGCGCCCGCAGGTGCAGGAGCGGCTCACCGGGCAGGTCGCCGACGCGCTCGTGCGCAAGCTCGCGCCGCGCGGCGTCATCGTCGTCATGGAGGCCGAGCACCTCTGCATGGGCATGCGCGGCATCCGCAAGCCCGGGTCGCGCACGATGACCTCCGCCGTGCGGGGGCTGTTCCAGACGTCGCCCTCCTCACGTGCCGAGGCGTACTCGCTGATCCGGGGTACCTGACGGTCATGCACCTGCCGCACCCCGGGCGTTGCGCCGTCCTCGGCGTCCTGAACGTCACGCCCGACTCCTTCTCCGACGGCGGCCGGTACCTCGACCGCGAGCACGCGGTCGCGCACGGGGTCGCCATGCGCGACGCCGGCGCCGACCTCGTCGACGTCGGGGGCGAGTCCACCCGCCCCGGCGCCGGCCGCGTCGACCCCGCCACCGAGGCCGACCGCGTGGTCCCGGTGATCCGCGACCTCGTCGCCGAGGGCGTGCGCGTCAGCGTCGACACCACCCGGGCCGCCGTGGCCGAGGCGGCCGTCGAGGCGGGCGCCACGCTGGTCAACGACGTGTCCGGCGGCCTCGCCGACCCGCGGATGGCCGCCGTCGTCGCCGCGGCGCGGGTGCCGTGGATCCTCATGCACTGGCGCGGGCACAGCGACCGGATGAGCGAGCTGGCCTCCTACGAGGACGTCATCGGCGAGGTGCGCGCCGAGCTGGTCGCGCGCGCCGACGCCGCGGTGCTCGCGGGCGTCGACCCGGGCCTGCTCGTGCTCGACCCCGGCCTCGGCTTCGCCAAGACCGCCGCGCACAACTGGGCGCTGCTGCGCCGGCTCGACGTGCTCGTCGCTCTGGGCTTCCCGGTGCTGGTCGGGGCCTCGCGCAAGCGGTTCCTCGGCGAGCTCCTGGCCGACGCCGACGGCGCGCCCCGCCCGACCCCGGGCCGCGACGGCGCCACTGCCGCGATCACCGCGCTCGCCGCCCACGCCGGCGCGTGGGGGGTGCGGGTGCACGACGTCGACGCGAGCATGGACGCCGTCGCCGTCGCGTCCGCCTGGCAGCTCGGCGCCTCGCGGGCCCGCACCGGCCCCCCGGCCAACCCGCACTCGTGAAGCCCGGGGAGGACGTGCTCGGCGGCGACCGCATCGAGCTGCGCGGCCTGCGGGTCCGCGGGCACCACGGCGTGTTCGACCACGAGCGCCGCGACGGCCAGGACTTCGTCGTCGACGTCACGGTGTGGATGGACCTCGCCCCCGCCGCCGCGTCCGACGACCTCGCCGACACGCTGCACTACGGCGAGCTCGCGCAGCGCGCGGCCGACATCGTCGGCGGCGAGCCGTGCGACCTCATCGAGACCGTGGCCGCCCGCATCGCCGACGATGTGCTCACCGACCCGCGCGTGGGCGCCGTCGAGGTGGTGCTGCACAAGCCGCAGGCACCGATCCCGGTGGAGTTCGCCGACGTGGCGGTGGTGGCGCGGCGGTCGCGGTCATGAGCCGCGCGGTGCTCTCCCTGGGCTCCAACCTCGGCGACCGGGTCGCACACCTGCGCGCCGCGGTCGCCGGGTTCGCCGACGTGCTCGTCGGCGTCTCCCCGGTGTACGAGACGGCGCCGTGGGGCGGGGTCGACCAGGACGACTTCCTCAACGCCGTGATCGTCGTCGACGACCCCGGCGCCGACGCCTGGGAGTGGCTGCGCCGCGGCCAGGCCCTGGAGGACGCGTCGGGCCGGGTGCGCGAGGTCCGCTGGGGCCCGCGGACGCTCGACGTCGACGTCGTCACGGTCACCGGCGACGACGGGCCGGTCGAGAGCGACCATCCCGACCTGCTTCTCCCGCACCCCGGCACGCCCGAGCGGGCCACGGTGCTGCGTCCGTGGCTCGACGTCGACCCCGACGCCGTCCTGCCCGGCCACGGCCCGGTCGCCGTGCTGCTGACCGCGCTGGGCGCGGACGCGGAGGACGGGATGCGGCCGGGGCCCGCGCTGTGAGGGGGACGCAGCGGTGAAGGGGACGCAGCGGTGAAGGGGACGCAGCGGTGAGCGGCCCGCTCGTCACGGCCACGCGCCCGCGCGACCTGCTGATCGCCGCGCTCGTGACCGCAGTCGTCGCCAACCTGCTGGTCCGGCTCACCTACGGCTCGCTGCCCTCGATCCCCGCCGCGGCCGGAGCCACGCTCGCAGCGCTCGGCGTCGCCGAGGCCCTCGGCGGGCGCGCGCTGCGGGCGCGCATCGAGCGGCGCCCGGGCACGACCCCGGTGCCCCCGCTGGTGGCCGCGCGCGCGGTGCTCGTCGCCCGGGCCTCGTCGATGGCCGGCGCCATCATGGCCGGGGCCTGGGCCGGGCTGCTGGTGCACGCCCTGCCGCGCTCCGCGGAGATCGCCGCGGCGGCCGGCGACGCGGTCGCGGGCACGGTCGGGATCCTGTCCGCACTGGTGTTGGTGGGCGGCGCGCTGTGGCTCGAGCGGTGCTGCCGGACCCCCGACGACGACCAGCCCGGTCGCGCGCGGTGACCGACCCCGGCCCGTAGGCTCCGGTGCCATGGCGCAGGTGACACAGGGGTGGGGCGCGCCGCCGCCGCTGCCGACGTCGGACCGGCAGCGCCGGTTCGTCCTCGGCCCGGTCCTCGGGCTGCTGGCCCTGGCGATCTGCGGTCTGGTGGTCATCGGGCTCGTGGCGGGCAGCGTGGGCCCGGGCGGGGTGGTCGTCGGCGCGCTGTGCGCCCTGCTGCCGGTCGGGCCGGTCGTCGCCGCGTTCCTGTGGATCGACCGCTGGGAGCCCGAGCCGCCGCGGCTGCTGCTGTTCGCGTTCCTGTGGGGCGCCTGCTTCGCCACCCTGTCGGCGCTGCTCATCAACTCCGGCGCCGCGCTGCTGATCGACGAGCTCACCGGCCAGGGCGACGTCTACGGGGCCGTGATCGTGGCGCCCGTCGTCGAGGAGGCGTTCAAGGGTGTCTTCCTCGTCGGCCTGCTGGTCTTCCGCTACCGCGAGTTCGACGGGATCGTCGACGGCATCGTCTACGCCGGGCTGGTGGCGGCCGGCTTCGCGTTCACCGAGAACATCCTCTACATCGGGCGGGCCTTCGCCGAGGACTCCGTCGCGGGCCAGAGCGGCGCGGTGCTCGGCGTGCTGCTGGTGCGCGGGGTGCTCTCGCCGTTCGCGCACCCGCTGTTCACGGCGATGACCGGCATCGGCGCGGGCATCGCGGCGCGCCACCGCAGCCCCGTGGTGCGGGTCGTCGCGATCGCCGTGGGCTACGTCGTCGCGGTGTTCCTGCACGCCCTGTGGAACGGCTCGGCCACCATCGCGGGCGGCGGGGTGTTCCTGGGCGTCTACGCGTTCGTGATGCTGCCGCTGTTCCTCGTGATGATCGGCGTGGTCGTGTGGCAGCGCCGCCGCGAGCAGCGCACGGTGGCCGACCAGCTCCCGCTGTTCGCGCAGGCCGGCTGGATCGCGCCGAGCGAGGTGCCCCTGCTGTCGAGCCTGGCCGGGCGCCGGGGCTGGCAGGCCGCGGTGCGTCGCCGCTCGGGCCGCGCCACCGCCAAGGCGGTCGTGGAGTACCAGATGGCCGTCACCGAGCTCGCGTTCCTGCGGGCCCGCATCGCCCGCGGCACGGTCGGGTCGTCGGCGCCGATCTGGCACGAGCAGGCACTGGGCACGCTGCGGCGGGCGCGGGCCGCGGCCGTCGGGCACCCGGAGGCGCTGACGGTGGCGATGGCCCACCGGGGCCCGCAGAACTGGACCCCGCCGCCGCCCGGGCCGCCCCCGCCCCCGATGGCCGGGCCGCAGTCGTGGCCGCCGCCCCCGCCGTACGGCGGCCCCGGGCCGCGCCCGCCGTGGCAACGCTGAACCATCGCAGCGCCCTTATTTGCTTCGCTCCTGCAACCTTTTCACCACGATCCGGCGCTTTCGTTCCGGAAGTGCTTTCACCCGTCTGGTCGTATCACGGGTCTATCTCAGCGGAAACGACGTCGCAGGTCACCCGCTCGCCAGTGCCGATCGCGTGATCGACTGGATCCCCTCCGTGTAATTCGTCCCTCTGCGCACCATTTCCGGTGAGCACGGTCACAAGAAAGAGGAGCGCGGAATGAGAGTTGCGTCATCCATTCCGCAGTAATCCGTTCGTAATGTCGCGGACGGCCTCGCGACACCACTGCTCATCCGGAGCGGAGGGCGCGGGGTCACCGTCCGGACGGGCGGGGAACGGCGCGCCGGTCACCACGACGGCACCCGCCAGGCCAGAACCTCGACGGCGTTCCCCGTACGACCGCCGCGTGCTCCCCGGCCCGCGATCGCCGTCCGACGGTGCGCACCCTGAGGAACCGTCTGTGCCGATCCACCCCGCGTCCACCCCCACCGCGACGCACCACCTCCGCTCGTACGTGACCCGTGCTGCCGTCGTGGCCACCGCTTCCGCCGCCGCCGCGGTCCTGGCGGTCATCCCCGCCACCGCCGACGCCCCGGCCGCCGCCCCCGCGGTCGCCGCGGCCCCGGTCGCCACCGCACCGGCCGCTCCCGTCGTGGACACCCGCGTCGCGCAGGTCGCCGTCACCGCCCCCCTGGCCGCGGCCCCCGCCGCGGCGTCCTCGGCCCGCGCGTCCGCCGTGTCGCTCGCGCTGTCCAAGGTCGGGTCCCCCTACCGCTGGGGCGCCAGCGGCCCGTCGGCGTTCGACTGCTCCGGGCTCGTCAACTGGGCCTTCGAGCGGGCCGGCATCGACGTCCCGCGCACCTCGCGCGCGCTGTCGCAGACCGGCACCCCGGTCTCCCGCGGCGACCTCCGCCCCGGTGACCTGGTGTTCTTCTACTCGCCGGTGAGCCACGTCGGCATCTACATCGGCGACGGGCAGATGGTGCACGCCAGCACGTCCGGCAAGCCGGTGGCGATCGCCTCGATCGACCGCAGCTCGTACAACTCGGCCCGCCGCATCTGATCCACACGGGATAGGGTGCGGCGCCATGAAGCCCGTCGCGCTCGTCACCGGTGCGTCCCGGGGTATCGGGGCCGCCGTCGCCCGCGCGCTCGCGCCCGGTCACGACCTGCTCCTGGGCGGGCGTGACCAGGCCGCGCTGGCGGCGCTGGCCGCCGAGCTCCCCGGCTCGCGGGCCTGGCCCGTCGAGCTGACCGACGCCGCTGCGCTGGCCGAGGCCACCGCCGGCATCGAGCGGCTCGACGTGCTCGTGCACTCCGCGGGTGTCGGGCTGCTCGGCACCGTCGCCGACACCCCGGCCGCCACCTGGCGCCGCCAGTTCGAGGTCAACGTCGTCGCCGTCGCCGAGCTCACCCGGCTGCTGCTGCCCGCCCTGCGGGCCGCGCGCGGCCGGGTGGTCCTCGTCAACTCCGGCGCGGGGCTCACCGCCCGCCCGGGCTGGGGCTCCTACGCCGCCAGCAAGTTCGCGCTGCGCGCCTTCGCCGACGCGCTGCGCGCCGAGGAGGCCGCCGCGGGCGTCCGGGTCACCTCGGTGCACCCCGGACGCGTCGACACCGACATGCAGCGGGCCGTCGTCGCGCACGAGGGCGGCGAGTACGACCCGGGCTCCTACCTGCGGCCCGAGTCGGTGGCAGGCGCGGTGCTGCTCGCCGTCACGGCCCCGCCGGACGCCGCCCTCACCGAGATGGTGCTGCGGCCGGCGGGCGCCTGACACCCCTCGCCGGCACCTGACAACTGTCACCGGACCGCGTCCGCACGGTGCGCCGGCGACCCCGGCGCGCCTACTGTGGAGAGCGTGAGCGGGGACATCGAACGCGCCGGGATGAGGGCCTCCGACGCCGACCGCGCCGCCGTGGCCCAGCGGCTCCGGCACGCCGTCGACGAGGGCAGGCTCGACCTGTCCGACTACGACGAGCGCCTGCGCGACACCTACGCCTCCCGGACCTACGGCGAGCTCGCGGAGATCACCGCCGACCTCCCGGCGCCGGCCGCCGTGCCGCTGGTGAAGGCCGGGTCGACAGCCGTTGCCAAGCGGGAGGGCCCGGGTGAGGAGTGGCGCTCCTGGGCGGGCACCGCGGTCGTCCTCATCACGATCTGGGGCATCACCTCGGTCGCGTCCGGCGGCTTCCTGTTCTTCTGGCCGATGTTCCCGATCGGCATCTGGGGGGCGATCCTGCTCGCTTCGGCGCTCGGCGGCCGTTCGCACGGTTCGCACTGACCCCGCAGCGGTACCGTGGACAGATGCTCGATCCGGAGTCGGTTGATCTCGACGAGCTGTGCGCGGCGCTCGAGGACCGCACGCCCGGGACGTCGTGGTGGATCGACCCCGGCACCGGTGCGATCTCCTCGCACCTGGCCGACGTCGGAGCGCCCCGGCCGTCGGGCGTGCGCATCCGGCGGACCGAGTCGCGCGAGAGCTACCAGGACATGGCCCAGTTCGTGGCCGCCGTGCACCACCGCCGCGCCGCCGACCTGCTCGACCGCGCGATCAGCGGCCCCGGCGCGTTCCGCCGGTTCAAGGACACCCTCTTCGAGTTCCCGGAGCTGCGCGACCAGTGGTTCCGCTACCGCGGCGCACGGGCCCGGCGCCGGGCGGTGCACTGGCTGGCCGACGTCGAGCTGATCGGCCGCGCCGACGCCGAGCGCCTCGCGGCCGCCATCCCCGACCCCGTCGCGCGCGACGAGGACCTGCCCGCGGCCGTCGCCGTCGACCTGGGGATGCTCTACGGCGACCGCCTGGAGCAGGTGCTGCTGTTCGGGTCGTGGGTGCGCGGGAACGGACCGGGGGAGTTCGACCTGCAGCTCCTCGTCGTGCTGTCGGACCTGCGCTGGCCGTGGGAGGAGCTCCACCGCATGGACGATGTGCTGTGGCGCCACACCGAGCGCACCGGGTTCACCGTCACCGCACTGCCCGTGAGCGCCGCCCAGCTCGCCGACCCGCACACGCCCCTGCTCGCGCGGGCCGCCGCCGAGGCGAGGCTGATCGCGTGAGCAGCGGTGTCGGGGTTGCGCGGGCCCGCGAAGAGCTGTTCGCCGCGCACCTGCTGGGCACCACCGGGTTCGCCGCGCAGGCCGTCGCGCTGGCCTACCGGGCCGCGTTGGCCGCCGCCGAGGCGGCGCTGCTGGAGCTGGGCCGCGCACCCGGTCCCGAGCCGGCCGCGGTCGTTGCCGCGTTCCTGCGGCACGTCGTGGCCGAGCGCGGGCTCGACCCCGAGGCCGGGCGCATGCTGCGGTCCCTGCACAACCGGGCCGAGCTCGCCCACGACGACGGGTCCGTGCCCACCGGCGAGGGACCGACGGCGATCAAGGACGCCTCGCTGGTGGTCGATACCGTCGAGGCGTGGCTGACGCACTCCGACTTCGTCGCGATCGCCCGGAGCGCCCCGAAGGCCCAGCGGGCGGCCCCGAAGCCGAGGCCGCCGCGCAAGCGCCGGTAGGTCAGACGACCACGTTCACCAGGCGGCCCGGCACCACGATCAGCTTGCGCGGGGGCTTGCCGCCCAGCGCGCCCGCCACCTTCTCGTCGGCCAGCGCTGCCGCCTCGACGTCGGCGGGGGAGGCGTCGGCGGCCACCGTGATCCGCGAGCGGACCTTGCCGTTGACCTGGATCGGGTACTCGACCGTGTCGGCCACCAGGTAGCGCTCGTCGGCCACCGGGAACGCCGCGTAGGCCAGCGAGTCCTCGTGGCCCAGCAGCGACCACAGCTCCTCGGCGATGTGCGGCGTCAGGGGGGCCATCATCAGCACCAGCGCCTCGGCAACCGGGCGCGGCACGCCGGTGCCCGCCTTGGTCAGGTGGTTGTTCAGCTCGATCAGCTTCGCCGCGGCCGTGTTGTAGTGCAGCGCCTGGTAGTCGGCGTGCACGCCGGCGATGGCCTTGTGCAGCGCGCGCAGCGTGGCCGCGTCGGGCTCGGCGTCGGTGACCCGCACCTCGCCCGTCGTCTCGTCGACCAGGTTGCGCCACACCCGCTGCAGGAACCGCTGCGAGCCGATCACGTCGCGCGTCGACCACGGGCGGGAGACGTCCATGGGGCCGGTCGACATCTCGTAGAGCCGGAACGTGTCGGCGCCGTAGCGCTCGCACATCTCGTCGGGCGTGACGACGTTCTTCAGCGACTTGCCCATCTTCCCGTACTCCCGGGAGACGGGTGCGTCGTTCCACGTGAAACCGCCGGCGCCGTCGTCGACGACCTCCTCCGCAGGCACGTAGGTGCCGCGGGCGTCGGTGTAGGCGAACGCCTGGATGTAGCCCTGGTTGAACAGTCGGCGGAACGGCTCCTCGGAGCTCACGTGCCCCAGGTCGTGCAGCACCTTGTGCCAGAATCGGGCGTACAGCAGGTGCAGGACGGCGTGCTCGACGCCGCCGACGTACAGGTCGACGCCGCCCGGGTCGCCGGGGCGCTCGGGGTCGGCCCCCAGCCAGTAGCGCTCGATCTCGGGGTCGACGAAGCGCTCGTGGTTGTCGGGATCCAGGTAGCGCAGGTGGTACCAGCACGAGCCGGCCCACTGCGGCATCGTGTTCGTCTCGCGGCGGTAGGACGCCGGGACCGGCGCTCCCCCGTCCGTGGAGGGCAGAGTGAGCTCGGTCACGACCCAGTCCTCGTTGCGCGACAGCGGCGGCTCGGGCTCGGTGTCGGCCGCGTCGGGGTCGTAGGTCTTGGGGGAGTAGTCGTCGATCTCGGGCAGCTCGACGGGCAGCTCGGAGTCGGGCAGGCCCACGGGCAGGCCCTCGGCGTCCCAGACGACCGGGAAGGGCTCGCCCCAGTAGCGCTGGCGGGAGAACAACCAGTCGCGCAGCTTGTACTGCGTGACCGCCTCGCCGTCGCCGCGGGCGACCAGCCAGTCGGTGATCGCGCGCTTGGCGTCGGTGACGCCCAGCCCGTCCAGGCTGATCTCCTCGTTGGCCGAGTTGATCGCCGGGCCGTCGCCGGTGAACGCCTCGCCCTCCCAGTCGCCCGGGTCGACGGTGCGCACGATCGGCAGGCCGAACGTCGTCGCGAAGTCCCAGTCGCGCTGGTCCTGGCCGGGCACGGCCATGATCGCGCCGGTGCCGTAGCCCATCAGGACGTAGTCGGCGACGAACACCGGCAGCAGCGCACCGTTGACCGGGTTCACGGCGTACGCGCCGGTGAAGACGCCGGTCTTCTCCTTGTTCTCCTGGCGGTCCAGGTCGGACTTGCGGCCCGCCTCGAACCGGTAGTCCTCGACGGCCAGCGCGGGCGTGCCCGCCCCGCCCGTCCAGCGCTCGTCGGTGCCCTCGGGCCACTCCAGCGGGGTCAGGCTCCCGACCAGCGGGTGCTCGGGCGCCAGTACGACGTAGGTGGCCCCGAACAGCGTGTCGGGGCGGGTCGTGAAGACCTCGATGTCGGCGGGGGCACCGCTGCCGGTGGCGGTGCCGAACTTGACGCGGGCGCCCTCGGAGCGGCCGATCCAGTTGCGCTGCATCGCCTTGACGGAATCGGGCCAGTCGAGGCGGTCCAGGTCGGCGACCAGGCGGTCGGAGTACGCGGTGATCCGCATCATCCACTGCTTCAGGCTGCGCCGGAACACGGGGAAGTTGCCGCGCTCGCTGCGTCCGTCGGCGGTGACCTCCTCGTTGGCCAGCACCGTGCCCAGCCCCGGGCACCAGTTGACGGGGGCCTCGGAGATGTAGGCCAGGCGGTGGCCGTCGATGACCTTGCGCTGCTCGACGCGCGACAGCTCGTCCCACGGGCCGCGGGTGCCGGCGGCGTACTCGGCCTCCAGCTCGGCGATGGGACGGGCTCGCTGCTGCTCGGGGTCGTACCAGGAGTTGTAGATCTGCAGGAAGATCCACTGCGTCCACCGGTAGAACTCGACGTCGGTGGTGGCGACGGTGCGCCGGTCGTCGTGGGCCAGGCCCAGCTGCCGCAGCTGCTCCTTGTAGCGCCGGATGTTGGCCTCGGTGGTGGTGCGCGGGTGCGTGCCCGTCTGCACGGCGTACTGCTCGGCGGGCAGGCCGAACGAGTCGAAGCCCATCGTGTGCAGGACCGTGCGGCCGTTCATCCGCAGGTAGCGACCCAGGACGTCGGTGCCGATGAAGCCCAGCGGGTGCCCGACGTGCAGCCCCGACCCCGAGGGGTACGGGAACATGTCCATCAGGTAGACCTTCGCGCCCGCGTCCGGGCCGGGGAGGCTGGGCGTGTGGAACGTGCCCTCGCGCTCCCAGCGGTCCTGCCAGCGGCGCTCGATGTCGGCGGCCAGCGCGGCGCCGTAGCGGAACGGCGGGGCGTCGGTGTCGGCGACGGTGCTGGTGTCGGTGCTCATGTCCATCCCGGTGATGTCGTGTGGGCCCGGAAAGCAAGGAACCCCTCCGCCGTGAGGCAGGAGGGGTCGCCGCGCCGGGGTCGGTGTCAGACCGGCGCGGCCTCGAGGAGAAGGCGACGGGCCACGTGACCAGCGTAGCCCCGGTCCCGGCCGGGCCGCGCCCGGGTTGACCTACCCTGGTCGGGTGCCTCTCGTGCCCCGCCTGGTCCTCGCCGCGCTGTTCGTGATCGCCGGTCTGGCGCTGCTCGCCGTGGCGGTGCTCGGGGCGCGCGGGCGGCTGCCGCGCAACCGCTGGGCCGGCGTCCGCACCCCGGAGACCCTGGCGTCCGACGCGGCCTTCGCCCTGGCCAACCGGGTCGCCGCCGCACCGCTCGGGGCGGCCGGTGCGGTCGCCGTCGTGGGCGGGGCGGTGCTGGCCGCGGGCCCGGCGGGGGCCGTGTCCGTCGTCGTGCTGGTCGTCACCGCGCTCGGCGCGCTGGTGCTCGCCGTGTTCGGCGGGATGGTCGGTCAGCGGGCCGCCGCGGCGGTGCCCGTCCCCGCGGCCGCCCCGGCCTGCGCCGGCGCGTGCGCGGGCTGCGACCTCGTCGCCGGCTGCCGCCCGGCCGCCGCTACCAGCCCCGCCGCTACCAGCCCCACGAGCCCGGACCGCCCTTGAACGGGCCCACCACCTCCGGCGTCACCCAGCCGCCGTAGAAGCCGCCGGGCTGGGGGTCCACCCGCACACCGTCGAGGGTGATCTCGTCGAACGCGGCCGCGTAGACGGCCACCCGGTCCAGCAGTGACGGGTAGCGCCGGTCGGGCTCGGGGTACCACCAGCCGACCTCGCGCAGCGGCTCCGCACCGGGCACCACGACGTCGACGTAGCGGGCCACGCCCTTCCACTCGCAGAACGTCGTGCGCTCGACGGGCACCAGGAACTCACCGAACGCGGTGCGCGGCAGGTAGAACGTGGGCGGGTGACTGGTCTCCAGCACGCGCACGAGGTCGGTGGTGTCGGCGACGACCGCGCCGCCGTGACGCAGCACCGCACGGCGGTGGTCGGGCTCGGCGTGCGGCGGACGGGGGTAGTCCCAGACGGACTCCTGGCCGGGACCTGCGGGTTCGGGGCGGGGGCGGGGCACGTCCCCATCCTGGGCCCGCCCGGGCGGCGGCGCGCGCCGACCGCCCCTCTCGACCGCTGCCTAGTTGAGCTTGACGTCGTCGGGGAACGTCGCGAGCAGCGCGACCGGCACGCCCTGGCGGCGCAGCACCCGCGCCCACAGCTCCGGGCCGTGCCCGGCGACGACGTCGTCGGGCAGCGCGGGCACGACGATCCAGTCGCCGCGCTCGATCTCCCCGGCGAGCTGGCGGGCGTCCCAGCCGGAGTAGCCGGCGAACACGCGCAGCCCGCGCAGGCGCGGCGCCAGCGACGACGGGTCGCCGTCGAGGTCGACCAGGGCGACCGGGCCGCGGACCGGCACCAGCCCGTCCACCCCGTCGACGGTCTGGCCGGTGCGCAGCGCGGCCAGGCAGAGCGCGGTCTCCGCCTCCACCGGCCCCCCGACGAACACCGCCTGCGGGATCGACGACAGCGGCGCCCACGTGGGCAGGACGTCCTGGACGGTGACCTCGCTCGGCCGGTTCAGCACCACCCCGAGGCTGCCCTCCGGGCGGTGCTCGATGACGTAGACGACGGTCCGCCTGAAGTTCGGGTCGAGCAGTCCGGGCGCGGCGACGAGCAGCATCCCGGGCGCGACGCCGGGCGGGTCAGCAGGGCGCTCGTCCACCACGGGACCATCGTCGCACCCGCACCCGTGCGTAGCCTTCCCCCCGTGCCGACGACCCCGACCCCGTCGTCCCCCGACGACCGGCTCGGGCTCGCGGGTCTGGTCCGCACCCCCGGGTACGTCCGGCTGCTCCTGCTGCGGTTCTCCGCGCAGTGGGGCGACGGCGTGTTCCAGGCCGCGCTCGGCGGGGCGCTGCTGTTCAACCCCGAGCGCCAGGCCGACCCGCTGGCCGTGGCCGCCGGGCTCGCGGTGCTGCTGCTGCCGTACTCGCTGATCGGACCGTTCGCGGGAGCGCTGCTCGACCGCTGGGACCGCCGCCAGGTGCTGCTGTGGGCCAACCTCCTGCGCGGCGCGCTCGTGCTCGTCGTCGCCGCGGTGGTGGCGTCGGGGATCACGGGGCCGGGGCTGTACGCGGCCGCGCTGTCGGCCGCCGGGGTCGCGCGGTTCGTGCTGGCCGGGCTGTCGACGGCGCTGCCGCACGTCGTGCCGCGCCGGCACCTCGTCGAGGCCAACGCGCTGGCCGTCACGGCCGGGGCCGGCGTCTCGGCGCTGGGCGGAGCGAGCGCGGTGGGGCTGCGCGCGCTGTTCGGGGCGGGCGACGCCGGGTCGGCGGCCACGGTGGCCGTCGCCGTCGTGGGGTCGCTGCTGGCCGCGGCCGCCGCCGTGCGGTTCCGGCGCGGACAGCTGGGTCCCGACGCCGCCGACCCCCGCACCACCGCCGACGCCGTGCTCCGCGGGTTCGCCGACGGGACGCGGGCCGTCGCGGCGACGCCGTCGGTCGCGGCGACGTTCCTCGCGCTCGCCGCGCACCGCCTGGCGTTCGGCGTCACCACGCTCGTGACGCTGCTGCTGTTCCGCTACGCCTTCACCGACCAGGGCCTGCTGCGCTCCGGGTTCGCCGGGCTCGGCGAGGCGGTGGTGCTGGCGGCGGCCGGGCTGGGCCTCGCGGCGCTGGTCACGCCGTGGCTCGTGCGGCGGTGGGGCCGGGCGCGCACGGTGCGGACCGCGCTGGTTGTCGCCGCGGTGACGCAGCTCGGGCTGGCCGCGCTGCTGAGCCTGCCCGCCGTGATGGTGGCGGCGTTCGTCGTCGGGCTGGCGGGGCAGGTCGTGAAGCTGTGCACCGACTCCGCCGTGCAGGGGGAGGCGGGCGACGGCGTCCTGGGGCGGGTGTTCGCGCTCTACGACATCGTCTTCAACGTCGGCTACGTGCTCGCGGTGGCCGCCACGGCGCTGCTGAGCCCGCCCGACGGCCGGGCGCCGTGGCTGCTGGCCGGGGCGGCGCTGCTCTACGTGGTCGGGCTGCTGGCGCACGACGCGCAGCTGCGCCGCACCCGTGAGCGGATATGAGTGCCGGAGCACCGGTTTCCACTCACGACCTCTGTTCGGCCGCCCAGCGCCGCAGCTCCGCCTCGGCCTCGGCGCGGTCGAGCGGCCCCTGCTCCATCCGCACCGCCAGCAGGTGCTTGTAGGCCTTGCCCACCAGAGGGCCCGCGGGGATCCCGAGGATCTCCATGATCGCGTTGCCGTCCAGGTCGGGACGGATGGCGTCGAGCTCCTCCTGCTCGCGCAGGGCCGCGATCCGCTCCTCCAGCCCGTCGTAGCTGCGCTGCAGGGCGGCGGCGCGGCGGCGGTTGCGGGTGGTGCAGTCGCTGCGGACCAGCCGGTGCAGCCGCTCGAGCAGCGGCCCGGCGTCGGTGACGTAGCGGCGCACCGCGGAGTCGGTCCACGCGCCGTTGCCGTAGCCGTGGAAGCGCAGGTGCAGGAACACCAGCTGCGCGACGTCGTCGACGACCGACTTCGGGTAGCGCAGCTCCCGCAGCCGCCGGCGCGTCATCTTCGCGCCGACGACCTCGTGGTGGTGGAAGCTCACGCGCCCGTCCGGCTCCTTGCGCCGCGTCGCCGGCTTGCCGATGTCGTGCAGCAGCGCGGCGAGGCGCAGTACCAGGTCGGGGCCGTCGGTCTCCCGGTCGATCGCCTGCTCCAGCACCACGAGCGAATGGACGTAGACGTCCTTGTGCTGCATGTGCTCGTCCACGGCCAGCCGCATCGCGGGCACCTCGGGCAGCACGACCTCGGCCAGCTCGGTGTCGACGAGCAGCTCGATCGCCCGCCGCGGGTGCGCCCCGAGCAGCAGCTTCGACAGCTCGGCCTGCACCCGCTCCGCGGTGATCCGCGACAGCTGGCCCGCCATCGCCGTCATCGCCTCGACCACGCGCGGCGCCGGCGCCAGCCCGAGCTGGGAGACGAACCGGGCGGCGCGCAGCATCCGCAGCGGGTCGTCGGAGAACGACTCCTCGGGCGTCGCCGGTGTGTCCAGGATGCCGGCGTGCAGGGCGGCGAGCCCACCGTGCGGGTCGACGAACGTGCGCGTGCCGGTCAGCTCGACGGCCATGGCGTTGACCGAGAAGTCGCGCCGTACCAGGTCGTCCTCGATCGTGTCGCCGAACGCGACGACCGGGTTCCGCGTGACGCCGTCGTAGACGTCGGCGCGGAACGTCGTGATCTCGACGGTGTCGCCGTGGCGGCGCGCGCCGACCGTGCCGAAGGCGATCCCGGTGTCCCACACGGTGTCGGCCCAGTCGGCCAGCGCGGCGAGAACGGCCTCGGGCCGGGCGTCGGTGGTGAAGTCGAGGTCGTTGACGGGGCGGCCGAGCAGGGCGTCGCGGACGCTGCCGCCGACCAGGTACAGCCGGTGCCCCGCCGCGGCGAACCGCGCGGCGAGCTCGTCGGCCACCGGCGGGATCGGCACGAGGTCCACGAGCGCATTGTGCTGCGCGCGGAGGAGGTCGGTGGGAGGCACGACAGGTCAGTCTAGGTGCTCGTGCGCGCAGACCCGTCGGGCTACCGGCCCGCGCGCCCCCGGTGCTGTCGCGACCGGCTCGTTACCATCGCCACATGTCCACATCCCGCGGTCGCTCGGGTGGGCGCCGCGCGGGTGGCTCACCGGACCGAAGACGTCGCCTCCGCACGGTCGACGAGACGTCGGCCGGCGGGCTCGTCGTCGACCACGCCTCCGGCACCGCCGCCGTGATCGGCCGGCTCGACCGCCGCGGCCGCCTGCTCTGGTCCCTGCCCAAGGGCCACATCGAGGCGGGCGAGACCGCCGAGCAGGCGGCGGTGCGCGAGGTCGAGGAGGAGACCGGCATCATCGGCTCCGTGGTCGCACCCCTGGGCACGATCGACTTCTGGTTCGTCGCCGAGGACCGGCGCGTGCACAAGACCGTGCACCACTTCCTCATGCGCGCCCTGGGCGGCGAGCTGTCCGACTCCGACGTCGAGGTCTCCGAGGTGGCATGGGTGCCGCTGCACGAGCTCGAGTCGCGGCTCGCCTACGCCGACGAACGGCGGCTGATCCGGCGGGCCACCGAACTTCTGGAGGACTCGGCGTGAAGCCGGTCGCGGCCCTGGTCGCGATCCTCGTCGTGCTGCTCGTCGGCCCGCTCACGGGCGCGGCGATCGCGGCACCCCGTCAGCCTGCGCCGGCACCGCCGGCCGCCCTGACCCTGGCCCTCGACGACCTGGCGCCCCGCGTCGTCACCGCGGGCGGCCCGACCGTGCTCACGGTGACCGGCACGCTCACCAACACCGGCAGCGAGACCGTCACCGACATCGGGATCCGGCTACAGCGCGGCCGCCCGCTCACCACCGAGGGCGAGGTGCGGGACGCGCTGGAGGGCGGCGCGCCGACCGACGCCATCGCGCCGCAGTTCCAGGAGCTCCCCGACGCCCTCGGGGTGGGGGAGCGCGTGCCGGTGCGGATCACGGTGCCGCTGCGCGGCGCGCCGGAGACCACGCTCGCGCTGGCGGAGACCGGCGTCTACGAGCTGCTGGTCAACGTCAACGGCGTACCCGGCGACGGCGACCGTGCCCGCCTCGCCGCCGTGCGGATGCTGCTGCCGGTCCTGGGCCTGCCCGACGACGGCACCGACGCGCCCGTCGTCGTCGACGCGCCCGCGGCCGCCACACCGTTCTCGCTGCTCTACCCCGTCGTCGACGTCCCGCGCCGGCTCCCGACCGTGCCCGGCGAGCCCGTGCTGCTCACCGACGACGTGCTCGCCGACTCCTTCGCCCCCGGCGGCCGGCTCGCCGGGCTGGTGGCCGCGCTCGCCGAGGCCGCGCCCGCCGGGTCCCCGGTGCGGGCCGCCACCTGCGTGGTCGTCGACGCCGACCTGCTCCAGACCGCGCAGGAGATGAGCACCGGCTACACGGTCGTCGGCGTCGACGGGGCCCTCACGCCCGGCCGGGGCGCCGAGGCCGCCGGCGCCTGGCTCGCCGCGTTCGCCGCCGCGGCCCGGGGCATGTGCGTGATCGCGCTGCCCTTCGCCGACGCCGACGTCGTCGCGCTCACCCGGGGCGACCTCGCGGGCACCGCGGTCGGCGCGATCACCGCCGGGCGCGGGCTCGTCGCCGACCTGCTCGGCACCCCGGTGCTGGCGGACACCGCCTGGCCGGCCGAGGGCGTCGTCGACGAGGCGGGGCTGGCCACGCTCGTCGAGGGCGGTGTGCGCTCGCTGGTCCTGTCGGCCGACGGGCTCGAACTGCCGTCGGGCGCCGAGGCCGCGGGCACCGTCCAGGTCGCCTCGCCCGGTCCCGCCACCACCGCCGTCGTCACCGATCCCCTGGTCACGCTGGCCGCCGGCACGCCCACGACGACCATCGCCGTCCCCACCGGCCGGGGCGGGGCGGCCGCCGCCACCCCGGCCACCGGCCCGCTCGCCGGGCAGGACGTGCTCGGCTCCGTGGCGTTCCGCGCCGCGGAGGACCCGCCGTCCGGCGGCCCCCTGGTGATCGCCCCGCCGCACCGCTGGGACGCCGACGGCGTTGCCGGGCGGGCCCTGCTGGAGGGTCTCGGCGCGCTCGTCGACGACGCCCTGCTCACCCCGCGCGCACTCGGGTCCGCCGCCGCCACCCCCACCGACACCACCGAGCGCGCCCTGGACTACCCGCTCGACGCCGGCGCCCGCGAGGTGTCGCCGAGCGCGGTCGCCGCGATCGAGCCGGTGCTCGACGACATCGGCGACCTCGACTCCTCCGTCGTCGACGACGAGCTCGGCGTCGACGTCGACGACGTGTTCGTCCCGCTCCTGCTCGGCGCGGTGCGCCCGGCGTCGGCGGCCTGGCGCGGCAGCCCGGAGCTCGCCTCGGCCTCGGCCGCCGCGCTGGCCCGGCGCGTCACCGACCTGCGGGGGTCCATCTCCGTGCTGGAGCCGCCGAGCCCGTTCTCGCTCGGCACGTCCACTTCTCCGCTGCTGCTGACCGTCGCCAACGGCCTGCCGGTCACGGTGCGGGTCCGCGTCGAGGTGTCCAGCACGTCGGGGCTGCAGGTGGCGCCGATCCCGGTCGTGGAGATCCCCCCGTTCGGGCGCCGGCAGATCCAGGCCAGCGCGGAGGTGCAGCGGTCGGGCGTGTTCACCGTCGACGCCTCGGTGCGCACGGTCGACGGAACCCTGCTGGGTTCACCCAGCCGGCTGCAGGTCCGCTCGACCGCCTACGGCACCATCACCCTGTGGCTGACGGGGACCGCGGGGGTGCTGCTCGTGGTGCTGGCGGGACGCCGGATCCTGCGTCGGATCCGGAGCGAGCCGACCCGCGGCCCGGACCGCCCGGCGCGGCCGGGCTCCCCGGAGACGCTGCCGCACACCGCGGAGAGCCCGAGGGTGGTGGACCTGCCGACGCCGGCGGCACCGGAGGACCTGATGACGCCCGACGGCCGGACCCGCTCGGTGCCGCCGGTCCCGGAGACCGTCCCGGGCCCCTCGAACGGACCGATCCCGGCTGGCCCGCGCACTGGCCCGAGCCGACCCGCGCCGTCCGTCCCGACCGACCCCTCCGCCGGGTCGCCGGCCCGGCGTCCGGACGTCCCGGGCCGGTTCCCGGTCCCGCCGGCGACCGACCGGGACCGGCTCCCCACCCACCCGCTCGCCGACCGGCCCCTCCCCGGCCGCCCGCAGCCCGACCACACGCAGCCCGGCCGCCCGCCGGTCCGTCCTCCGGGGTCCCGGTAGAGCCCCGCGGCCCGGGCGGGGAAGCGCACCCCGACTCCCGGCACCCCGGCGTCGCGGCCCCCCGGGCCGACGGTCCCGACGCGCCCGCTCCCGGCACCCCGGCCGGGGACGCTCGCGCGTCCGCGCACGACGGGGCGCACGAGGGCCCGCACGACGCCGAGCACCCCGGCCCGCCGCCGTCCGGCCGGTCCGGGCCGCCACCGGCCGCTCCCGCGCCCGGTGGTGAGCGACGCGCCGGCCCGCCGCCCGGACCCCCGCAGACCTCCGGACCCCCGCCATTCGGCCGGCCGTACCCGCAGGGCGGACAGCCGTCGCAGGGCGGACAGCCGTCGCAGGGTGGGCCGCCGCAGGGTGGCCCGCCGCCGCAGGCCGGCCGGCCGGGGGGTCCGCCCCCCGCCGGGTCCCCGCACGCCCGTCCCCTCTTCCGTCCGCAGCAGGGACCGCCCGGCCAGGCGGGCCCTCCTGCCCAGGCAGGGCCTCCCGCCCAGGCAGGGCCTGCCGGTCCGCAGCACGGCGCCCCGCACCCGCCCGCACCGCCGCATCCCGGTCCCGGCCGGTCCGGCTCCGGCCACCCCGCATCCGCCCCGCCCGGACCCGGTCAGGGACCGTCGCGCCCCGGCGCACCTCTGCGACCCCCCGGCGCCCCGCCCGCCGGTCCCGGTGACCCGCGCCGCCCCGGCCCGCCGGGCATCCGCCGTCCCGGTCCTGATCCCCGCGGCCCCGATCCACGCGGCCACGACCCACGCGGCCACGACCCCGGCGCACAGGGCCGCGGGCCGGGCCGCCCGCCCGGACCGACCCCCGCCCTGCCCGGCGTCCCGCCCCCGTGGGCCGCCTCGCGGCGTCCCGGCGGCGGTCCACCGACCGACCCGCCGACCACCACGATCCGTCCCCGCTACGCCCCGCCGCCGACGTCGGACGAGATCACGCAGATCTTCGCGCCGATCTCCGACGCCGAGCCGGAGCCGTCGCTGGGCCGGTCCAGCAGCCTCATGGCGATCGCGAGCCTCGTCTCGCGCGTCACCGGGTTCCTGCGCCAGATCGTGCTCGTCGGGGTGCTCGGGCTCGGGCTGGTCAACAGCTCGTACACGATCGCGAACACCCTGCCCAACATCATCTTCGAGCTGCTCATCGGCGGTGTCCTGTCCAGCGTGCTCATCCCGCTGCTGGTGCGGGCGCAGACGGAGGACCCCGACGGCGGCGAGACCTACACCCGCCGGCTGCTGACGCTCGCCGGCACGGCGCTGCTGCTCGCGACCCTCGCCGCGATGGCCGCCGCGCCGCTGATCACATCGGTGTACGTGAGCTCCGCGGCCGACGCCGCGGCGTCCCCGCTGACCACGGCGTTCGCCTACCTCCTGCTGCCGCAGATCTTCTTCTACGGCCTCGGCGCCCTGCTCGGGGCGATCCTCAACAGCCGCGGCGTCTTCGGGCCGTTCGCCTGGGCCCCCGTGCTCAACAACGTCGTCGTGCTCGTGGTCCTCGGCGTGTTCGCGCTGGTGCCGGGGGAGATCAGCGTCGACCCGGTCCGGATGGGCGAGCCGAAGCTGCTCGTCCTGGGCATCGGCACGACGCTGGGCATCGTGGTGCAGGCCGTCGTGCTCGTGCCCGCGATCCGCCGCCTCGGCTTCCGCTTCCGGCCCACCTGGGGCTGGGACCGGCGCCTGACCGAGACCGGTGGGCTCGCGCTGTGGGTGGTCGGCTACGTGCTGATCGGACAGGCCGGCCTCATCGTCACGACCAATGTGGCGATCGCGGCCTCCGCGGGCGGCCCGGCCACGTACACGAACGCGTGGCTGCTGCTGCAGGTCCCCTACGGGATCCTCGGCGTCTCGATGCTCACCGCGCTGATGCCGCGGATGAGCCGCGCCGCCGCCGAGGGCCGCACCGAGGACGTCGTCGCCGACCTCGCCCTGGGCAGCCGGCTGTCCGCGGTGTTCCTGCTGCCGATCTCGGCCCTGATCACGGTCTTCGGCACGCCGATCGCGCTCGCCCTGTTCGCCTGGGACGCCGACAACGTGCCCGGGGCGCAGATCCTCGGCAGCGCGCTGGCCGTGTCCGCCTTCGGCCTGCTGCCCTACGCGATCACGATGCTGCAGCTGCGCGTGTTCTACGCCCTGGCCGACAGCCGGACGCCGACGCTGGTGCAGCTGTTCACGGTCGGGGTGAAGATCCCGATGCTGCTGCTGGCCGGGGCGCTCCTGCCGGCGGAGCAGGTCGTGCTCGGGCTGTCGGCGGCCAACAGCCTGTCGTTCGTGTTCGGGGCGGTGCTGGGTCAGCTTCTGCTGCGCCGCCGGCTGGGCCGTCTGCCGACGCTGGAGGTGCTCGGCACCATGGCGTCGGTCACGGTCGCGTCGCTCCTGGGCACCCTCGTCGCCTTCGGCGTCGTGACGGTCCTGCCGCTGCCGGACGGGTGGCCCGCACCGGTCACGGCGTGGACGTCGCTGGTCGTCGCGCTGGTCGTCGCGGGGCCGGCGATCCTGGCGGCGATGCGCCTGCTGAAGGTCCACGAGGTCGACACCGTCGTGAACCGGATCTCGCGGCTCGCCACGCGCGTGATGCCTCGTCGTGGAGGCGGCGCCTGACGTAGGCTGTCGCTCGGGGCAGTACGGCCGATCATGGTCCGGGGGAGGTACGGGGTGAGCGAGCTCGCGAGCCGCCCGTCCGCGCCCACGGAACCGCCCGGACTGGTGCCCGTGCAGTCCGGTCCAGCAGACCGCGAGGTCGCTCGACACGCCGGTCCCGGCGCCATGCTGGCCGGTCGTTACCGCTTGCGCACCCGTGTCGGGTCCGATCTGGCCGCGGGTGCGGAGTTCTGGCGCGCCGAGGACACCGTGCTCCGGCGCGACGTGGCCGTCACCCTGCTCCGCATCCTGGCTCCCGAGCACGGCGCCATCGGCGGCGACGAGGACCCGACCGGCGCCACCCGCGCCGGCGAGATGATCGTGCGCGCGCTGCGGTCGGGGTCCTTCGAGCACCCCGGCTGCGCCCGCCTGCTCGACGTCCTGGCCCCCGGTGCGCCCGGTCTGCCCGCCGACGTGCTCGGCGCGGCCGTCACGGAGTGGGTCAACGGCCGCAGCCTGGCCGAGGTCGTGTCCGAGGGGATGCTGCGCCCGCTGGCCGCCGCCCGCGCGCTGACGCCGCTGGCGGCCGCCGCCGAGGAGGCCCACCGGCACGGCTTCGTGCTCGGCTGCGACCACCCGCAGCGCGTCCGCATCACCCCCGACGGCCGCGCCCGCATGTGCTTCGCCCTGCCCCGTCCCGACCTGCGCCCCGCCGACGACGTGCGCGGCCTGGGCGCCGTGCTGTTCACCATGCTCACGGCGCGCTGGCCGCTGTCGGGCGCCGACGCCGCGCGCGCCGGGCTGACGGCGGCCGACCGCACGCCCGGCGGCGCGCTCGAACCGCCGTCGTCGGTGCGTCCCGGCGTCCCGCTGGAGCTCGACGCCGTCGCCCGGGGCACGCTCGGCCCGGAGAACGCGCCCGGCCACGTGCGCACCGCGGCGGCCGTGCATCGGCTGCTCGCCGACGTCGTGGCCGAGGACGACCGCAACGCGCTGTTCCCTCCCGCACACGACGGCGCCCCGTCCGACCCCGACGACGTCTGGCAGGACCACGGCCGCCCCGCCACCCCCGTCGACCCGATCCGCCGCAAGCGCCTGCTCACCGGGCTGGCCACACTCGCCGCGGCCGTGCTGCTCGTGCTCGGCTACGTCGGGGTGCAGGTCACGTCGCTGTTCTCCGACCCGGGCGCGCCCACGATCGTCGTCGGTCCCAACGCGGGCGGCTCCGAGCCCCCGCCCGCCTCCGACGGCGAGGCCCCGGCCGCCGGCCCGGTGCGGGTGGCGTCCGTCGAGGTCGTCGACGACGTGGGCGACCGCGACAACGCCAACCGCGTCACCCGGCTCATCGACGGCGACCCGTCCAGCACGTGGGGCACCGTCACCTACCGCCAGCAGTTCCCGGCGCTCAAGCCCGGCGTCGGCGTGATGGCGTCGTTCGCCTCCGCCGTGCAGCTCTCCGAGCTCTCCATCAGCTCGGCCAGCGCGGGCACGCGGATCGAGGTGCGCTCGGCCCCGTCGGCCGACGCCTCGCCCGACGACACCGAACTGATGACCGAGGCCACGCTCGACAGCGGCACCACGGTCGTCCCGCTCGACGGCAGCCAGCCCGTGGAGCACGTCCTGCTGTGGATCATCGAGCTGGCGCCGTCCGGCGGCGGGTTCTCCTCGGAGCTCGGCGAGGTGGAGTTCCGCCGGGCGGGCTGAGTCCCGCTGCGAGTTCTCCCGTTCGGCCACGGGAAGCGGGGTCGGCGACCTAGCCTCCGCCCGTGACCAGCGCCCGGAGCGACGCGGAGCTCCTCGCCGCGCACCTCGGCGGCGACCGGTCCGCGTTCGCCGAGCTGGTGGGTCGGCACACCGAGCGGATGTGGGGGGTGGCGGTGCAGACGCTGTCCCACCGCGACGACGCCGCCGACGCCGTGCAGGAGGCCCTGCTGTCGGCGCACCGCAACGCGCACCGGTTCCGCGGCGAGTCCTCGGTCCGCACCTGGCTCAACCGCATCCTCGTCAACGCCTGCATCGACCGGATCCGGCGCGAGTCGGTCCGCCGCACCGTGCCCTGGCCCGCCCACGACGTGCCCGCGCGGCGCGGCGACACGGCCAACGACCTCGCCACGCGCCTGGCCGTGGAGGACGCGCTGGCGGAGCTGCCCACCGAGCAGCGGCTGGCGGTCGTGCTCGTCGACGTGCAGGGTTTCTCCGTGGCCGAGACCGCGCAGATCCTCGACGTGCCCGTCGGCACGGTGAAGAGCCGCTGCGCCCGCGGGCGCACCCGCCTCGCCCGGCTCCTCGGACACCTGCGGGAGGGGGCGTGAGCGAGGACACCACCCCGGGCTCCGGCACCGGCCCGGACGTCGACCTGCTGGCCGACCTCGACGCCGGCCTGCTCGACCCGGTCCGGGCCACGTCCGTCCGCGACGCCGCACGGGCCCACCCGTCCTCCGCCGCCGTCCTGCACGCGCTCACGACCGTCCGGGCCGACCTCGCCGCGCTCCGCCCCCCGCCGCTGCCCCCCGAGCTGGCGCGGACCTGGACGGCCCCTCCCGCCCCGCGCACGGCGGCCCCCCGGCGGCGGCTGCCCGCCGCGGCCCCCCGGCGGCGGCTGCCTGCCGCGGCTCCCGGGTGGCGGCTGCCCGCCGCGGCCGCGGCCGTCGTCGTCGCGCTGGTGGCGGGGGCCGTGGCGCCCGGCGCCGGCGGGCCGGCCGACGTCACGCGGGTCGGGCTCGCGGCCGTCGCCCGCTCGACGGTCGGGCTCACCGACCTCGGCGCGCTGGCCGACCCCACCCGGCGGGCCGCCTGCCTGGACGCCGCCGGACATCCCGGCGGCGAGGTGCTCGGCGGCCGGCGGGTGCGCCTCGACGGGGTCGACGGCGTGCTCCTGGTGCTCCCGACCGGGCAGCTCGGGCGCCTGCGCGTGCTGGTCGTCGCACCGTCCTGCCAGGTGCTGAGCGACACCGTGGTCGGCTGACCCCGGCCCGGTCCGGCGCGGAATGTCCGTCCCTGGGATCGTGTTGGAGGCGATGTACCGCCGTACAGCTGAGAGGACGGGGTTGCAGTGACCACCGACAAGGTGCACGAGCTGATCATCATCGGCTCCGGGCCGGCCGGCTACACCGCCGCGGTGTACGCCGCGCGCGCGCAGCTGGCGCCGCTGGTCTTCGAGGGCACGCAGTTCGGTGGCGCCCTGATGACCACCACCGAGGTGGAGAACTACCCCGGCTTCACCGACGGCATCATGGGCCCCGAGCTCATGGAGCAGATGCGCGGCCAGGCGACGCGCTTCGGCGCGGACCTGCGCGCCGAGGACGTCGAGGAGGTGTCGCTGGAGGGCCCGGTCAAGACCGTGGTCGCCAACGGCGTCACCTACTCCGCCCGCGCGGTCATCCTGGCGATGGGCGCGGCCGCCCGCTACCTCGACGTGCCCGGTGAGCAGGAGCTCCTCGGCCGCGGCGTCAGCTCCTGCGCCACGTGCGACGGCTTCTTCTTCCGCGACCACGACATCGCCGTGGTCGGCGGCGGCGACTCCGCGATGGAGGAGGCCACGTTCCTCACCCGCTTCGCCAAGTCGGTGACGATCGTGCACCGCCGCGAGGACTTCCGCGCCTCGAGGATCATGCTGGAGCGCGCGCAGAACGACCCGAAGATGCGCTGGGCGCTCAACTCCGAGGTCGTGGGCGTCGAGGGGGAGGGCAGCGTCTCCGGTCTGCGCCTGCGCGACACCCGCACCGGCGAGGAGCGCTCCATCCCGGCCACCGCGATGTTCGTCGCGATCGGCCACGACCCCCGCAGCGGGCTCGTGGAGGGCCAGCTGGAGCTCGACGACGCCGGCTACGTCAAGGTCGCGTCGCCGAGCACGGCCACGGCCATCCCCGGCGTGTTCGCCTGCGGCGACCTCGTCGACCACACCTACCGGCAGGCCATCACCGCGGCCGGTTCCGGCTGTTCCGCGGCGATCGACGCCGAGCGCTGGCTCGCCGAGGGAACCGTCACCACCGAGATGGCGGGCGGTGGCTACGGCCAGGCGTCCGAGCAGGTCGCCGCCGTCACCGGCTGAGACCGTCCGACCGACCCACCCAGAGGGAGAACCGAAATGGGCAACAACACCGTCGACGTCACCGACGACACCTTCGACGCCGACGTCCTCAAGAGCGGCAAGACCGTCGTCGTGGACTTCTGGGCCACCTGGTGCGGTCCGTGCAAGATGGTCGCCCCCGTGCTCGACGAGATCGCCGGTGAGAACAAGGACAAGCTCACCGTCGCGAAGCTCGACATCGACGCCAACCCGGAGACCGCCCGCACGTTCCAGGTCATGTCGATCCCGACCATGATCGTGTTCCAGGACGGCAAGCCGGTCAAGCAGATCGTCGGCGCCAAGCCCAAGGCCGCGCTGCTGAAGGACCTGGCCGACTACCTCGGCTGATGCCCGCCGCGTGCCCCGCTCCCTCCGGAGCGGGGCACGCTTTTATCACGACTCGAACACGCCGGGGTTCCGCCCGCTGTCCCCCTTCCGGGTAGCGGCAGGGCACAATGTCTCCCCGGACCGCCCGTAGCCGGGTGGTGACGGCGACATCGAGCGAGGGGTGCATGCAGCTGTTGCGCCGAGGTGACACCGGTCGTGCCGTGGTCGAGGTCCGCGCCACGCTGCGGCAGTTCGGCCTGCTGGCCGGACCCCTGGCCGGTTTCCCGGACGAGCACTTCGACGTCCACGTGGAGCAGGCGGTCCGGGCGTTCCAGCAGCGCCGGGGCCTCATCACCGACGGGATCGTCGGCCCGGCCACCTACCGCGCGCTGCGCGAGGCGGGCTGGAGCCTGGGCGACCGGATGCTCGCGCACATGATCGCCGCGCCGATGAGCGGCGACGACGTCACGACGTTGCAGGAGCGCCTGCTCGAGCTCGGCTTCGACCCGGGCCGTCCCGGCGGCGTGTTCGACGAGCGCACCGAGAAGGCGCTGAAGGCGTTCCAGCGCGAGTACGGCCTCGTCCCCGACGGCGTGTGCGGCCCCGCCACGCTGCGCTCGCTCAAGCAGCTGGGCCGCAAGGTCACCGGCGGCCGCCCGCACCTGCTGCGCGAGCAGGAGCTGCTGCGCGAGGCCGGGCCGCGGCTGCGCGGCAAGCGGATCGTCGTCGACCCGGGGCACGGCGGCCTCGACCGCGGTGTCTCCGTCGCCGGCGCCACCGAGGCCGACCTGATGTGGGACCTCGGGCGCCGCATCGTCGGCCGGATGACCGCCACCGGCATGGAGGCCATGCTGTCGCGGCGCGAGGACACCTGCCCCAGCGACACGGAGCGGGCCGCGTTCGCCAACAACGCCGGCGCCGACCTCGTGCTCTCGCTGCACACCGACGCCAACCCCAGCATGCACGCCAACGGGCTGGCGACGTTCCACTTCGGCAACGGCTCGGGATCCACGTCGACGGTGGGGGAGGCGCTGGCCGGGCTGATCCAGCGCGAGCTGCTCACCCGCACCGCGATGACCGACTGCGGCACTCAGGGCCGCACGTGGGAGCTGCTGCGGCTGACGCGGATGCCGACCGTGCGCATCGAGGTCGGCTACCTGACCCACCTCGGCGACCGGCGCAACCTGCTCGACCCGAACTTCCGCGACGTCGTGGCCGAGGGCGTCCTCGTGGGCGTCAAGCGCCTCTACCTGCTCGGCCAGAACGACCAGCCGACCGGGACCTTCACCTTCTCCGACGTGCTGGCGCGCGAACTGGAGCGGGGCGGGGCGCAGGCGATCTGAGGACCCGTCCCGGGCCCCTCACCTGCGGTGACCCGGGAACGGGTCTCACCGGCGTTCTCAGGGCGCCCTGAGATCGCCGCTGCGGGGTGATCAGGAACGGGTGAGTACCCGCTCTACCGGAGCGGGTGCCTGCATCGGGATCGTGATCGACCCGAGCAGCTGCTCCAGCGCGGCCTCGACGTCTTCCTTCCACGTCATCGCCGAGCGCAGCTCCATGCGCAGCCGCGGCCAGCGCGGGTGCGGGCGGACGGTCTTGAAGCCGACGCTGCGCAGGAAGTCGACGGGGATCATGCAGCCGGGCTCGGTGCCGGGCCGGGCCTCGCCGAAGACCTCGACGGCCTTGACGCCGCGGCGGGTGAGGTCGCGCACGACCGCCTGCGCGAGCATGCGGCCCAGGCCCTCGCCGGCGTACTCCGGCATCACCTGCATCGTGGTGATCAGCACGGCGTCGGCGCTGACCGGACCGGTGGGCATCTCGGCGGCGCGGGGAGAGGCCGACGGCGGGGCGTAGATGACGTAGCCGGCGGGGGCGCCGTCGACGTGGACGATCCGCCCGCACGAGCCCCACTCCAGGAGGACCTCGGAGACCCAGGCCTCCTTCTCGAGCTCCACCGAGCCGAACTCGACGGCCTGCTTGCCGAGTGTCTCCGACAGCTCCCAGAACACGCAGCGACGACACCGCTTGGGCAGATCGTCCAGATTGTCCAGAGTGATCGGAGCGACGTGCCAGGACACAACAACCTCCGGCGGCGAGCTCCCCGTGTGTCGCCGCCCGACGCGCCGACGTCCCGACGATAGATCGATACAGCTCAGGACGGTAGCCCGTGTGCTGCGACCGGTGCCTCACCCACGACGAAGGGCTGTGCCTCACCCCACCTGGTTACACTCGATCGGATCTCTACCTCCGGGAGGAACCGTGTCCGACGCGCTGCCCCAGCCCCACCGACCGTCCGCGGCGGCCCCGGCGGAGCGGTTCGCAGCACGTACCGCCGGCATGACCGCCTCGGAGATCCGTGCGCTGTTCGCCGTCGCCAGCCGGCCGGAGGTCGTCTCGCTCGCCGGCGGGATGCCCAACATCGCGGCGCTGCCGCTCGACGCGCTCGCCGTGGAGGTCGCCGACCTCGTGCAGCGCGAGGGGCAGGTCGCCCTGCAGTACGGCTCCGCGCAGGGGCGCCCCGAGCTGCGCGAGCAGATCTGCGAGGTGATGGCGCTCGAGGGGATCCGCGCCGATCCCGACGACGTCGTGGTCACCGTCGGCTCGCAGATGGCGCTCGACCTCGTCACGCGCATCTACTGCGACCCGGGCGACGTCGTCATCGCCGAGGGGCCGTCCTACGTCGGCGCGCTGGGCAGCTTCGCGGCGTACCAGGCGCGGGTGGTCCACGTCCAGATGGACGAGCACGGGCTCGTGCCGTCGCTGCTGCGCTCGGCACTGCACTCCCTCGCCGGACAGGGGATCACGCCCAAGTTCCTCTACACGATCCCGAACTTCCACAACCCCGCCGGCGTCACGCTCGCTGTGGAGCGCCGCAGCGAGGTCCTCGCGATCTGCGCGGAGTACGGCGTCGCCGTCGTCGAGGACAACCCGTACGGGCTGCTGGGCTTCAGCGGCACGATGTACCCGGCGCTGCGGTCGATGGACCGCGACGTCGTCTACCTCGGCTCGTTCTCCAAGACCTTCGCCTCCGGCCTGCGCGTCGGCTGGGCGCTGGTGCCGCCCGCGGTGCGCGACCGCCTGGTCCTCGCGGCCGAGTCGGCCACGCTCTGCCCGCCGTCGTTCAACCAGATGCTGGTGTCGCGCTACCTCGCCGCGCACGACTGGCGCAGCCAGGTGAAGACCTACACCGAGGCCTACCGCGACCGCCGCGACGCGATGCTCCGCGCCCTGGAGATCTACCTCCCCGACGGTTGCACGTGGAACATCCCCGACGGCGGCTTCTACGTCTGGCTCACCGTGCCCGAGGGCGTCGACACGAAGGCGATGCTGCCGCGCGCCGTCACCGCCCGCGTCGCCTACGCCTCGGGCACCGGCTTCTACGCCGACGGCTTCGGCAGCCGCCAGCTCCGCCTGTCCTACTGCTACCCGACGCCCTCGCGGATCACCGAGGGGGTCCGGCGGCTGGCCGGCGTTCTGGAGGCGGAGCTCGACGTCATGCGCACGTTCGGCACACCCGCCCGCCTGCCCGCCACCCCGCCCGAGCCCCGCGACGGCCCCCAGGCCCCCTCGCCGCACACGCCGTAGTCCCTGCCTCCCGTGCCCGGTGGACGGGCGGTGCGGTGGGGTGGGCTCTCGGCGATCACGACCCGCGGGCGGACGGCGACGGGTGAGGGGGCGGCGAGCGGAGGCCGTTCCGCGCGCGTTCCCGTCTGCCGCGCGCGATCCATGCTCCCGCGAGCCCCCGGGGCCACGCGGGAACCGGCTGAGCGCGCGGGAACCGGCCCGGCGCCGGCCGTCGATGCTCATCCACCGTCCGCACCACCTCGTGAGCGGCGATCGTGGTCCTGGCCGAGGTTCGCACTCACGACTGCCACCCCGTCCGCACACCCGCCCGACCCGACCTCCCCCTACCGCCGTGGCGCAGAATGCGGCGGTGACTCCGAGAAGTGTGGCCGTGCTGGCCGGTGGGTTGTCCCACGAACGCGAGGTGTCCCTGCGCTCCGGACGCCGGCTGGCGACCTCGCTGCGCAAGACGGGGGTGTCGGTCGTCGAGTGGGACGCCGACGCCACCCTCCTGCAGCGCATCCGCACCGAGCGGCCCGACGCCGTCGTCATCGCGCTGCACGGCGGCGAGGGGGAGAACGGGTCGGTGCAGGCGGTGCTCGACCTGCTCGGCGTCCCGTTCGTCGGCACCCCGGCTGCCGCCTGCCGCCGCGCCTGGGACAAGCCGACGGCCAAGGCGGAGCTGCAGCGGGCCGGGCTGACGACGCCGGACTGGGTCGCCCTGCCGCACAGCACGTTCCGCGAGTTCGGCGCGCAGGCGGTTCTGGACGCGATGGTGGAGCGACTCGGCCTGCCGCTCATGATCAAGCCCGACCAGGGCGGCTCAGCGCTGGGCGCACAGGTGGTGCACGAGGCGGGGGAGCTGCCGGCCGCGATGGTCAGCTGTCTCGCCTACGCCGACACCGTGCTGGCGGAGCGGTTCGTCGCGGGCACAGAGGTGGCGGTGTCGGTCGTGCACGACGGCGCGGAACCGCGGGCACTGCCGCCCGTGGAGGTCGTCGCCACGGGCGGCGTCTACGACTACACCGCCCGCTACACGCCCGGCGCGACGTCGTTCCACTGCCCGGCCCGCCTCGACTCCGCCACGACCGCCGCGCTGGAGGAGGCGGCGCTGGCCGCGCACGCGCTCCTCGGCCTGCGCGATGTCTCGCGGCTCGACGCGGTGGTCGACGCCGAGGGGCGGGTGCAGATCCTGGAGGTGAACGTGTCGCCCGGACTGACCGAAACCTCGCTCCTCCCGACGGCCGCGGCCACCGCCGGCATCGATCTCGGCGACCTCTACGCGGCGCTCGTCGAGCGCGCCGTCGAACGCGGGCACTGACAGACGACCGCCCCTGTTTCACGTGGAACAGGGGCGGTGTGGCGGAACGTGTTTCACGTGAAACACGCGAGCCGGACTACTCGCGAGCAGCCGGGTTCATGAGGGTCGCGATCCGCTCCAGATCCTCGACCGAGCCGAACTCGACGACGATGCGTCCCTTGCGCTGGCCCAGCTCGACCTTCACCCGCGTGTCGAACGTGTCGGACAGTCGCTCGGCGAGGTCCTGCAGACCGGGCGCCTGCATCGGTCGGCGGCGCACCGGCTTGGCGGTCGGCGTCTCGCGGCGCGCGAGGACGACCGCCTCCTCGGTGGCGCGCACCGACATCCCCTCCGCGACGATCCGCGCGGCGAGCTCCTCCTGCGCCCCGGCGTCATCGAGGCCGAGCAGCGCGCGGGCGTGCCCGGCCGAGAGCACGCCGGCCGCGACACGCCGCTGCACCGAGACCGGCAGCCGCAGCAGCCGGATCGTGTTGGTGACGACGGGCCGGCTGCGGCCGAGGCGGTCGGCCAGCTCGGTGTGCGTGACGCCGAACTCCGCGAGCAACTGCTCGTACGCGGCCGCCTCCTCCAGCGGGTTGAGCTGGACGCGGTGGATATTCTCCAGCAGCGCGTCGCGGAGCATGACGTCGTCGCCGGTGCTGCGGACGATCGCCGGAATGGTCTGGAGCCCTGCGCGCTGGGTGGCGCGCCAGCGGCGCTCGCCCATGACGAGCTGGTAGGAGCCGGGGGTGACCTCGCGGACCACGACGGGCTGCAGCAGCCCGAACTCGCGGATGGAGTGCTCCAGCTCGGTGAGCGCCTCCTCGTCGAAGCTCGTACGCGGCTGCTGCGGGTTGGGGTGGATGGCCGCGACGGCGATCTCGCGGTACTCCGCACCCTCGACGGCGCCGGGCCCGTCGTCGCCGGAGGACGGCGCAGCGGGGCGTCGGTCGTCGGGATCGGGACCCCGCCACTCGGAGTGGAGCTCCTCGCGCGTGCGCAGCGAGGTGTCGCCGGGTCCCGGCGGGGGAGCGGCCGGGCCCGTGGGGATCAGCGCGGCCAACCCCCGGCCCAGCCCGCCCTTGCGCTCCGGGGTCTTCCGCTCGGCCACGGTCTACCGCCCGTCGGTCCGGATGCGACCGCTCGCGCCGCGCTCGGCGATCTCGCGGGCGGCATCGACGTAGCTCATGGCCCCGCGTGAACCGGGGTCGTAGGCGAGCACGGTCTGGCTGTAGCCCGGCGCCTCGGAGACCTTGACGCTGCGCGGGATGACGGTGCGCAGGACGGTCGGCCCGAAGTGCGTCCGCACCTCCGTGGTGACCTGGTCGGCCAGCTTCGTGCGGCCGTCGTACATCGTCAGCAGGATCGTGGAGACGTGCAGATCGGTGTTGAGGTGTGCGCGGACGAGGTCGATGTTGCTCAGCAGCTGCCCGAGCCCCTCGAGCGCGTAGTACTCGCACTGGATGGGGATGAGCACCTCGTCGGCGGCGACGAGCGCGTTGACGGTGAGCAGGCCGAGCGAGGGCGGGCAGTCGATGAGGACGTAGTCGACGTCGAGCTCGTCGAGCGCCTCGGGGGAGAGGGCCTGCTTCAGCCGCTGCTCCCGGGCCACCATGCTGACGAGCTCGATCTCCGCGCCGGCGAGGTCGATCGTGGCCGGGACGCACAGCAGGTTGGGCGACGCGGTGCTCGCGACGGCGGCCTCCGCGAGCCGGATCTCCCCGAGCAGCGCCTCGTACACCGACGGCGTGCCGAGCCGGTGCTCGACGCCGAGCGCGGTGGAGGCGTTGCCCTGCGGGTCGAGGTCGATCACCAGCACGCGCACGCCGTGCATCGCGAGCGCCGCGGCCAGGTTGACCGTGCTCGTCGTCTTGCCGACGCCGCCCTTCTGGTTGGCGACCGTCATGACGCGTCGGTGCACCGGGCGCGGCATGCCGTGGCGGTCCGGGTGCAGCACCCGGGCCGCCCGTTCCGCCTCCTCGGCGATCGGCGTCCACTCGGGTGTTTCACGTGAAACATGCTGCTCGGTCAAGCGCACGAACCCTCCTCGCCGACTCCGGCTGTCATCGTCTGTTCCGTCGGGCCGGGCGCCCGGTCCCGCGCAGCCGCTCGACCACGACGACCGTGGTGGGCGGATCGACAGCACCGGCGCCGCACTGCACGATCTCCGGGTCGCCGCCCCCGAGCTTGCGGACGGCGACGGCGTCGCGCGCGATCTCCTCGGCAGCCGAGGCGCCCTTCAGTGCCAGCACCCGTCCGCCGGTGCGCAGGAGCGGGAGCGCCCAGCCCGCGAGGCGGTGGAGCGGCGCGACGGCACGGGCGGTCACCACGTCGGCCCCCTCCCATCGCCGCCGCACGGCGGTCTCCTCGGCCCGGCCCCGGTCGACGCGGACGTCGATCCCGAGATCGGCCACGACCTCCTCGAGCCACTCCACCCGGCGGGCGAGGGGTTCGACGAGGGCGACCTGCAGATCAGGCCGGGCCAGCACCAACGGTATCCCGGGGAGGCCGGCACCCGAACCCACGTCCACCAGACGGGCGCCGTCCGGCAGGAGTTCCGCGACGACCGCGCAGTTGAGGACGTGCCGCTCCCAGATGCGCGGCGCCTCGCGCGGCCCGATCAGGCCGCGCTCGACGCCGGTGGTGACGAGGTGCTCGGCGTAGCGCCGGGCCAGCGGGAGGCGGTCGCCGAACACGCGCTCGGCGACCGCCGGGTCGACCACGAGATCGACGTCAGCCATTGCGGAAGACGACGACCTGCCGACGCGGCTCCTCGCCCTCGCTCTCGCTCGACACACCCTTCACGCGGGCGACGGCGTCGTGCACGACCTTGCGCTCGAACGGCGTCATCGGCCGGAGGCGGGCCGACTCGCCCGACTCCAGGACCTCCTTCGCCGTACGGGTGCCGATCTCGGTGAGCTCGTCGCGACGGCCCTGGCGCCACCCGGCGATGTCGAGCATGAGGCGGCTGCGGTTGCCCGACTCCTGCTGCACCGCCAGGCGGGTCAGTTCCTGCAGCGCCTCGAGGACGGCACCGCGGTCGCCGACGAGCTTGTTGAGGTCCTCGCCGCCGTCGATGCTCACGATCGCCCGGCCGGCCTCGACGTCGAGGTCGATGTCGCCGTCGAAGTCGAGGACGTCGAGCAGGCGCTCCAGGTAGTCACCGGCGATGTCGCCCTCGCGGACGAGCTGGTCCTCCGCCGTGGTGGCCGCCTTCGGCGGTCCGGAAGCGGTGTCCTCGGTCGTCCCGTCCTGCGCAGTCTGGGGCACGGTGCGTCTCCTCTCCGAGATGGGCCGGTGGTGCCCGGACGGTCCCGGGCACCACCGCAGCGACCGCCGACGCGGGCGGCCACCGGTGGTTCGTGGGTCAGCGGCGCTTGCGGTTGCGGCGCGCGGGCGGACGGGACCCGCCGCCGCCGCGGCGCGCGGCGGCGCCCGGCGAGCTCGCGCCCGCCGTGCTGCCGTTCGCCGTGCTGCCGTTCGCCGTGCTGCCGTTCGCCGCGCTGCTGCCGTTCGCCGCGCTGCTGCCGTTCGCCGCGCTGCTGCCGTTCGTGGCGCTGCTGCCGTTGGCGCTGCCGTTCGCCGAGCCGTTGCCGTTGCTGCTCCCCGCGGTGGCGCCGTTCGCGGCGCCGCCCTTGCCGGCCGCGGCCTGCTTGCGCAGGACGGGCTTGGCGCCGGGCGTCTTCTCGGGGGCCTCGACGGCGGCGGTCTCGGGGCGCACCGGCTTCTGCCCCGGCTTGGGGGCGCGGGCGGTGCGCTCGACGACGGCCTGCTCACGCTTCGCCGTCTCCTCGACGTCGATCCGCCTGTAGACGACGTACTGCTGGCCCAGGGTCCACAGGTTGTTGGACACCCAGTAGAGGAGCACGGCGAGCGGGAGGAACGGCGCACCGACGACCACGCCGATGGGGAAGACGTAGAGCATCAGCTTGTTCATGATCGCGGTCTGCGGGTTCTCGCCCTGCGCCGCGGTCTGGCGGGCCACCGAGTGCCGCGCCGTGATGTGCGTGAAGATGCCCGCCATGATCATCAGCGGGATCATGACGACGAGCATCTGCACCAGCGAGGTGCCCGCGGTCTCGAGCGTGCCCGGTGCGTTCCACTCCTGCAGCGGCCAGTTGCCCAGCTTCGCGCCGAGGAAGTCGGCCCGCAGGAAGGAGTTGACCTCCTCCTGGCCGAAGAAGTAGTTCTCGGTGCGCAGCGACCCGTCGCCGTTGTAGAGCGTGAAGTTGCGCAGCACCTGGAACAGGCCGATGAACACCGGGACCTGCACGAGCACCGGGAGGCAGCCGGCCAGCGGGTTGACGCCGTGCTCCTTCTGGAGCTTCTGCATCTCCTCGGCCTGCTTCTGCCGGTCGTTGCCGTACTTCTTGCGGAGCTTCGCGATCTCCGGCTGGAACTCCTGCATCTTGCGCATGGAGCGGACCTGGCTGACGAACGGCTTGTACAGGATCGCGCGGAGCGTGAAGACGAGGAAGACGACCGACAGCGCCCAGGCGATGCCGTTGTCCGCGCCGAGAACGGCTCCGAACACCTTGTGCCAGGCCCACAGGATGAAGGAGACCGGGTAGTAGATGAAGTTCAGCACGGCGCTTGCTCCTCGTGGTGGTTCGGTCGGGCCGGAACCAGGTCGATACCGCCAGGGTGCCACGGCGCGCACTTGAGCAGGCGCCGGAGCGTGAGCCAGGAACCGCGCAGCGCCCCGTGCACCTGCAGCGCCTTGACGGCGTAGCTGCTGCAGGTGGGGTAGAAGCGGCACACGGGGGGGAACGCGGGGGAGACGTAGGTCTGGTAGCCGCGCAGCAGGGCGATCAGCGGCCGGGCCGCCCGGGAGGCGGTCACGGCGCGCCGCCCGTGGTCACCGGACGCGCCGGGAGCTTGCGCAGCGCACCGCGCAGGCTCGCGTCGAGGTCGGAGCCGAGCTCCGCAGAGGTGGCCGCGGCCGCAGGAGGGAGGGCCCGCACCACGACGCACGCCCCGGCGGGCAGCGAGGCCAGCCGGGGTACGAGGAGGTGGCGGAGGCGCCGGGACACGCGGTGGCGCACGACGGCACCTCCCACGGCACGACTCACGACGAGACCCGCGCGCGGCGGGGCCCCGGTGTCTCCCACGATCTGCAGGTGGACGACCAGCCGGCTCCGGCCGCTGCGCCGTCCACGACGGATGACCGAGGCGAACTCCTCGGCCCTCGTCAGACGGGATGCGGCCGGTAGCACCGGCGGGGCCGGATCAGGCCGAGAGCTTGTCGCGGCCCTTGCCGCGACGAGCTGCGAGGATCGCGCGGCCGGCGCGGGTGCGCATGCGCAGCCGGAAGCCGTGCGTGCGCGAGCGGCGGCGGTTGTTCGGCTGGAAGGTGCGCTTGCCCTTGCTCACGGTCGGTTCTCCTGCTCGATGGCGCGACGAGGGCGGCACCCGGGGGGGGGACGCGTCCGCCGTCCGCCTGGTAGATCGGAACGGTGTGACTGCATGCGGTGCCCAACCTGCGGCACTCCTTCGACCAGGGTACGCAGCCCCGTCGAGGAGGGTCAAACCACCCCGGGTCACCCCGTCGCCGGTCGCGCCGCGGGAGCGGGTTGTGGCAGGAGGACGGTGTTGTTAGGTTGCCCCCTCACAGTTCGATCCGGGGGGATCGATCGCACCCGAGCGGGAACACACGGGCCGCGGGAGTTCGCTCCTGCAGGCCCGCGTACGGTCCTGCACACAGGTGTGGACAAGTCTGGGGATGCCCCGGCCGGCCTGCGAGGCCATCTGGATCGAGTACCGGGAGGGGAGCCGGCGTGGCGGATCAGCCAGGCGACCTCGGACAGGTCTGGAACCGCGTCATCGCCGACCTCTCCGGCGCCGCGGGCGGCCCCAACTCCCTGCAGGCGCTCTCGTCGCAGCAGCGCGCGTTCCTCCGGCTGACCCGTCCGCTGGGCCTCATCGACGGCACAGCGCTGCTGGCCGCGCCCAGCGAGTTCGCCAAGAACGCGATCGAACGGGTGCTGCGCCAGCCGATCAGCGACGCGCTGGGCCGTCACCTCGGCGTCACCGTCAACCTCGCCGTGGTCGTCGACGCCTCCGCGGCCTCCGGCGGCACCGAGGTGCCCGACCCGCCCGGCCGCGACGGCGGCCCGCACCACGACCACCGCTCCGACCTCCGCTCCGAGCGCCCCGACGGTCGCGGCGGCGACCGGGGGTTCGACGGACGGGGGTTCGCCGGACCCGGCGCCGACGGGCACGACGGCGACGGCCGCCGCGACGGGCACGGCCCCGACGGCACCGGCCCGCTGCCCGTCCGCGCGCCGGGCTTCGACTCCCACGGCGGCCCCGGCCTCCAGGGCGACGGCCCCGGCTCCCGCCCCGGCCCGCCGCTCGCGGTCGACCCGCCGGCCCGCCGCGACGACGCCGCGCTGTCGGACGGCCGTATGTCGGACGGGCGCATGCCCGACGGCCGCATCGGCGATGGCCGCGCCGACGTGTGGCCCACCTACTCCGCGCCGCCGGCCGCCGAGCCGAGCGCCGCGCCGCGCTCGCAGTCGCGGCTCAACGAGAAGTACATCTTCGACACGTTCGTCATCGGGGCGTCCAACCGCTTCAGCCACGCCGCGGCCGTCGCCGTGGCCGAGCAGCCGGCGCGGGCGTACAACCCGCTGTTCATCTGGGGCGACTCGGGGCTGGGCAAGACGCACCTGCTGCACGCCGTGGGGCACTACGCGCAGCGGCTGTTCCCCGGGATGCGGGTGCGGTACGTCAGCACCGAGGAGTTCACGAACGACTTCATCAACTCGCTGCGCGACGACCGCAAGGTGGCGTTCCAGCGCCGCTACCGCGACGTCGACGTGCTGCTGGTCGACGACATCCAGTTCCTCGAGGGCAAGGAGGGGACGCAGGAGGAGTTCTTCCACACCTTCAACACCCTCCACAACGCCAACAAGCAGATCGTCGTGTCCTCCGACCGCCCGCCCAAGCGCCTCGAGACCCTCGAGGACCGGATGCGCACGCGGTTCGAGTGGGGCCTCATCACCGACATCCAGCCGCCCGAGCTGGAGACGCGCATCGCGATCCTGCGCAAGAAGGCGGCCCAGGACCGGCTGGCCGTGCCCGACGACGTCCTCTCCTTCATCGCCGAGCGCATCGAGCGCAACATCCGCGAGCTCGAGGGCGCGCTGATCCGGGTCACGGCGTTCGCGTCGCTCAACCGCCAGCCCGTCGACACCCAGCTCGCCGAGATCGTGCTGCGCGACCTCATCCCCGACTCCGGGGCCTCCGAGATCACCGCCTCCACGATCATGGGCGTCACCGCCGAGTTCTTCGGCGTCACCATGGACGAGCTGTGCGGGCCGGGGAAGACGAAGGCGCTCGCGCAGAGCCGCCAGATCGCCATGTACCTGTGCCGCGAGCTGACCGACCTGTCGCTGCCCCGCATCGGGCAGACGTTCGGCGGCCGCGACCACACCACGGTCATGCACGCGGACAAGAAGATCCGCAACGAGATCGCGCAGCGCCGGAAGACCTTCGAACAGGTGCAGGAGCTCACCGCACGCATCAAGCAGCGCGCGCGCCACTGACGTCTCCTCCCGTCGTGCGTTCCCGCGCACCGTTCTCCCGCGGTGCGCCGCGTTTCCCGTGATCGGCCCGAGATGTGCCGCGGCCCCGTCGTGCGCTCCGGCGCCCGGGCACGGAGCCGCCGTCGGGGAGCGGCACGGGCCCGCCACGCCGTCCCGCGACGCGCGCCGGCCGCGCCGGACACCGGATCCGGCCGACCGCCCACCGTTCCGCCTCCGTCGTCCGGCGCCCTCCGGCGTGTCGATCACGCACTGAGCGTGACGAAGATGCTCACGCTCCGTTCTCCGCGTGGGACGGGCGGGAAGTCTGTGAGTTCTCGCCTCCGCCGGAACCACGCCGAGCGCGACGAACCCGTCGCCGTGCGTTCTGACGCGCACGCTCTTTTCACCCACATCTGGGGACAACTCTGTGGATCGACGTGCGGGGACCGGTGGACGGACGCCCCGGAAACGGTGGACAACCGGTGGCCGGCCGGGGGACAACCGGGGGCCGCAGGCGTCCATC
The DNA here is from genome assembly GCF_019263585.2 of Pseudonocardia oceani. GTDB lineage: Bacteria > Actinomycetota > Actinomycetes > Mycobacteriales > Pseudonocardiaceae > Pseudonocardia > Pseudonocardia oceani. Next base: position 2,965,285 of record NZ_JADQDF010000001.1, on the reverse strand, counting down.
CACCGACCGCCCGATCCGTGCACCGTCCGTCCCACCCGTGGATCCACAGGACGCCACGCCCCACCACCTGCGACGACGGGCTCCATCCACACAACACACAGGTGTGAGTACTACTGCTGGTTCTCTCTTCTCCTGGAACTACAAGAAGAACGAGTGTGTGGACGGAGACCCGGACGGGCCCGTCGCGCCCCTCTCGGGCGGGATGACACCCGCAGCCGGGAGGCTCTACGGTGGTGGTCCTCCCGGCTCCCCGACGACCGGTGAGTCCTGCCCCGCCCGCGAGAGGTCCCCGTCATGAAGTTCCGGGTCGAACGCGACGTCCTGGCCGACGCCGCCGCGTGGGTGGCGCGCAGCCTCCCGGCGCGGCCGCCGGTCCCCGTGCTCGGCGGGGTCCTGGTCGAGGCGGTCAGCGGGGGCGACGACGGCGACCGGCTCACCGTGTCGGGGTTCGACTACGAGACCTCCGCCCGCGTCGAGCTCGACGCCACGATCGGCGATCCCGGGCGCGTCCTGGTCTCCGGCCGCCTCCTGGCCGACATCACCCGGGCGCTGCCCTCGAAGCCGGTCGACCTCGTCGTCGACGGCGCGCGCGCCACGATCAACTGCGGCAACAGCCGGTTCAGCCTCCCGACGATGCCGGTCGAGGACTACCCGCAGCTGCCCGCCATGCCCCAGCACGCCGGCACCGTCGCAGGCGACCAGCTCGCCGAGGCGGTCGCGCAGGTCGCCGTCGCCGCGGGCCGCGACGACACGCTCCCGATGCTCACCGGCATCCGGCTGGAGATCGAGGGCAGCCGGCTGACGCTCGCGGCCACCGACCGCTTCCGGCTGGCCGTTCGCGAGCTCGAGTGGAACCCGGGCGAGGACCTGGCCGCCGGCTCCGTCGCGGTGCTGATCCCGGCCAAGACGCTGTCGGACGTCGCGAAGTCGCTGGCCGGTGCGGGCCGCGTGGAGATCTCGCTGTCGGCGGGCGACGGGATGCTCGGCATCACCGGCGCCGGGCGGCGCGCCACCACCCGCCTGCTCGACGCCGAGTTCCCGCGCTTCCGCCAGCTGATCCCGGCCGAGCACACGAGCGCGGCGGTCGTCGGCGTGGCGGGGCTGGTGGAGGCGATCAAGCGCGTCGCGCTCGTCACCGACCGCGTCGCCCAGGTCCGCATGGAGTTCGGCGAGGACGGGCTGCGCCTGGCCGCGGGTGGCGATGACGTCGGCAGCGCCGAGGAGGAGCTCCCCTGCGAGCTCGACGGCGCCCCGCTGACGATCGCGTTCAACCCGGGCTACCTGCTCGACTCGCTCGGTGCGCTGCACACCGACCGGGCCCAGCTGACGTTCACCACGCCCAACCGGCCCGCGCTCGTCCGCCCCGTCCCGGCGCCGGGCGGCGCAGCGGGTGATGATGGCGCCGGCGACACCGCGGTCGCCGACCCCGTTCCCGGATACCTGCACCTGCTGATGCCCGTCCGGCTGCCCGGCTGAGTCCGAGCGCCCGTCCGTCAGCACTCGAGAACTCAGGAGCCACACCGTGCAACTCGGACTCATCGGGCTGGGCAAGATGGGCGGCAACATGCGCGACCGCGTGCGCGCCGCCGGCCACGAGGTCGTCGGGTACGACCCGCGGCCCGAGGTCACCGACGTCGACTCGCTCGCCTCGCTGGCCGCCGCCCTCACCGCGCCCCGCGTCGTCTGGGTGATGGTCCCCTCCGGTAAGCCGACGCGCAGCACGGTCCAGGCGCTGGCCGATGTGCTGGAGCCCGGTGACCTGGTCATCGACGGTGGCAACTCCCGCTACACCGACGACGCCCCGAACGCCGCCCTGCTCGACGCGAAGGGGATCGGCTACCTCGACTGCGGCGTGTCCGGCGGCATCTGGGGCAAGGACAACGGCTACGGCCTGATGGCGGGCGGCACGCCCGAGCACGTCGAGCTGGCCATGCCGATCTTCGACGCGCTGCGGCCCGAGGGCCCCCGCGAGGAGGGCTTCGCGCACGCGGGACCGGTCGGCGCGGGCCACTTCTCGAAGATGGTCCACAACGGCATCGAGTACGGCCTCATGCAGGCCTACGCGGAGGGCTTCGAGCTGCTGTCGGCGGCCGACCTCGTCACCGACGTGCCCGCGGTGCTGCAGGCGTGGTCGCGCGGCACGGTCGTCCGCTCCTGGTTGCTCGACCTGCTGGTCCTCGCGCTCAAGGACGACGCAGAGCTGTCGAAGCTCGACGACTACGTCGACGACTCTGGCGAGGGCCGCTGGACGATCGAGGAGGCCATCACGCACGCCGTGCCGCTCCCGGTCATCTCCGCGGCGCTGTTCGCGCGCTTCTCCTCGCGGCAGGACTCCTCGCCCGCGATGCGCGCGGTCGCCGCGCTGCGTCAGCAGTTCGGCGGTCATGCCGTGCGCGCGGCCGGCCCCGCGGGCGCCCCGGGCGAGCACGCCGGCCCGAGCTCGGGCGCCGGCTCCACGCAGGACTAGGGCCGGCACCGGTTGCACCTGCGCCGACTGGCCGTCACCGACTTCCGCTCCTGGGACACGGCCGACCTCGAGCTGGAGCCCGGTGTCACGGTGCTGGTCGGGCCCAACGGGGTCGGCAAGACCAACCTGGTCGAGGCCGTCGGCTACCTGGCGACGCTGGGCTCGCACCGCGTGTCCTCCGACGCGCCGCTGATCCGGCGCGGCGCGGAGCGGGCCGTGGTGCGGGGCACCGTCGTGCACCACGGCCGCGAGCTGCAGGTCGAGCTGGAGATCACCGCCGGGCGCGCCAACCGGGCGCGGGTCAACCGCGCCCCGGTCTCGCGCCCCCGGGACGTGCTCGGGATCCTGCGGACGGTGCTGTTCGCGCCCGAGGACCTCGCGCTCGTGCGCGGCGACCCGGGCGAGCGCCGGCGCTTCCTCGACGACCTGCTCGTCGTCCGCTACCCGCGCTACGCGTCGGTGCGTGCCGACTACGACCGTGTGCTGCGGCAGCGCTCGGCCCTGCTCAAGACCGCCCGCAACGGCCGATCGGACCTCTCCACGCTCGACGTCTGGGACGGCCACCTCGCCCGCACCGGCGCCGCGCTGCTGGCCGGCCGGCTCGACCTCGTCGCGGGCATCGCCCCCTACGCGGTGGAGGCGTTCGCCGAGATCGCGCCGACGTCGGAGGAGTTCGGACTGTCCTACCGCTCGACCGTGCCGGGCGCGCTGCCGCCCTCGCCCGCCGAGCTGGAGCCCCTGCTGCTCGACGAGTTGGCGCGCGTGCGGCGCCAGGAGGTGGAGCGCGGGGTGTGCCTGGTCGGGCCGCACCGCGACGACCTCGACCTGCTGCTGGGCCCCGGCCCGGCCAAGGGGTACGCGAGCCACGGCGAGTCCTGGGCGATGGCGCTCGCGCTGCGGCTGGCGTCCTACCGGCTGCTGTGCGCCGACGACGTCGAGCCCGTCCTCATCCTCGACGACGTGTTCGCCGAGCTCGACGCGCGGCGCCGCCGGGCGCTCGCCGACGTCGCCCGGCGCGCCGAGCAGGTGCTCGTGACGGCCGCGGTGGCCGAGGACGTCCCCGATGGCCTCGACGGGGCGCGCCTCGCGGTGGGCGGCGGCCGCGTGACGGCCGTGGCGCGAACCGGCTCGTCAGGAGGGTGACCGTGAACCCGACCGGCTGTGGACAAGGTTGTGGATACTGTGGATAACTCGGCCCGTACTGGTGATGACCGGCTCGGACGACCGCCGATCGCGCCGCGCGAACCGTCCGGCGCGGTCCCTTCGGGGTCTGTTGTCCCCACCCCTGGGGATGACGGTCCGGCGACCGCCGGTCGCGGATCGGACATCGCGCGGGACGCCCTGAGGGCGGCCCGCGAGGCGTCGGCGGCGAAGGCGGCGCAGCGCTCGGGGGAGCGGCGCGGCGTGCCCCGCCCGGGTCGGGCGGGCAAGCGGCGCCGGTGGTCGGGCCCCGGTCCCGACGACCGCGACCCGCAGACGCTGGGCCGGGTCGTCTCGCGCGTCGCGCTGGACCGCGGGTGGTCGCCCCGGCTCACCGACGCCACCGTGCTCGGGCGCTGGCCCCAGCTCGTGGGCGACGACGTGGCCGACCACTGCACGCCGGTCTCGCTGCGCGACGGGGAGCTGGTGCTCCAGGCGGAGTCGACGGCGTGGGCGACGCAGCTGCGGATGCTGCAGCGCCAGCTCCTCGTGCGCCTGGCCGGGGCCGTCGGCAAGGACGTCGTGCGGCGGATCCGGGTGGTCGGGCCGAGCGGGCCGACGTGGAAGCACGGCCCGCGCACCGTCCGCGGCCGCGGCCCGCGCGACACGTACGGCTGACCTGCCGCAACGTCCTGCGGCCCGCTCAGGGCGACATGACGTCGCCGCAGGCGCCGTTCACCCCCCCGCTGCGCCGCCGGACCCGAACCGGCGACCGATCGGCGTTCTCCGGCCATCCTGGGCGGGTCCTAGCCGCCGTTCTGTCGGACCGCCCCGGTAGTATGGAGGGAGTGTTTCCGGGCGCCCCCGTCGTGCCCGGTCGAACGCCCGGGCCGATCTCCCCGCGGTCCCGGGCAGACGCAGCGAGGAGACTGGCGGCCCGTGCCGGAGCAGAAGAACGGTTACAGCGCATCGTCGATCACGGTGCTGGAGGGCCTCGAGGCCGTCCGGAAGAGGCCTGGCATGTACATCGGGTCCACCGGTGAGCGCGGGCTGCACCACCTGATCTGGGAGGTCGTCGACAACGCGGTCGACGAGGCGATGGCCGGTCACGCCACGCGCGTGGAGGTCACGCTGCAGGACGACGGCGGCGTCCGCGTCGTCGACGACGGCCGCGGCATCCCGGTCGGCATGCACCCGGTGGAGAAGAAGCCCGCCATCGAGATGGTGCTGACGATGCTGCACGCGGGCGGCAAGTTCGACAGCGACTCCTATGCGGTCTCCGGTGGCCTGCACGGCGTCGGCGTGTCCGTCGTCAACGCGCTGTCCGTCGCGCTCGACGCGGAGATCCACACCGACGGCCACGTGTGGCGCCAGCACTACTCGCGCTCGATCCCCGGCCCGCTGCGCAAGGGTGAGGAGACCGGGCGCACCGGTTCGTCGATCACCTACTGGGCCGACCCGGACATCTTCGAGACCACCACCTACAACCTGGAGACGATCCGTCGCCGGCTGCAGGAGATGGCGTTCCTCAACAAGGGCCTCACGATGGTGCTGCGCGACGAGCGCAACGGCGCCTCCGAGGGGGCCGAGGAGCCCGACGCCGAGGGCTACGTGGCGAAGACGGTCGAGAACGTCTACTGCTACCCCAACGGGCTCGAGGACTTCGTCGCGCACCTGAACAAGTCGAAGGACCCGATCCACAAGAAGCTCGTGTCCTTCTCCGGCGAGGCCGAGGGCCACGCGCTCGAGGTCGCGATGCAGTGGAACTCCGGCTACACGGAGTCGGTCTACACCTTCGCCAACACGATCAACACGCACGAGGGCGGCACCCACGAGGAGGGCTTCCGCTCCGCGCTCACCAGCACGGTCAACCGCTACGCGCGGGCGCAGAAGCTGCTCAAGGAGAAGGATCCGGCGCTCTCGGGCGACGACATCCGCGAGGGCCTGGCCGCGATCGTCTCGGTGAAGGTCAAGGAGCCCCAGTTCGAGGGGCAGACCAAGACCAAGCTCGGCAACACCGAGGTCAAGTCGTTCGTGCAGCGTGTGAGCAACGAGTGGCTCTCCGACTGGTTCGAGCGCAACCCGGCCGAGGCGAAGATCATCGTCAACAAGTCGGTGCAGTCGGCGCAGGCCCGCGCGGCCGCGCGCAAGGCGCGCGAGCTGGTACGCCGCAAGAGCGCCACCGACATCGGCGGGCTGCCCGGCAAGCTGGCCGACTGCCGCTCCACCGACCCGTCCAAGTCCGAGGTCTACATCGTGGAGGGCGACTCCGCGGGCGGCTCGGCCAAGTCGGGCCGCGACTCGATGTTCCAGGCGATCCTGCCGATCCGCGGCAAGATCATCAACGTCGAGAAGGCCCGGATCGACCGCGTCCTCAAGAACACCGAGGTCCAGGCGATCATCACCGCGCTGGGCACCGGTATCCACGACGAGTTCGACCTGAGCAAGCTGCGTTACCACAAGGTCGTGCTGATGGCCGACGCCGACGTCGACGGCCAGCACATCCGCACGCTGCTGCTCACGCTGCTGTTCCGCTTCATGCGTCCGCTCGTCGAGCACGGGCACGTGTTCCTCGCGCAGCCGCCGCTCTACAAGATCAAGTGGGGCGGCCGCGGCGCGGAGCCCGACTTCGCCTACTCCGACCGCGAGCTGCAGGGCCTGCTCGAGGCCGGCCGCGAGGCGGGCAAGAAGGTGCCCAAGGACGAGGGCATCCAGCGCTACAAGGGCCTCGGCGAGATGAATGCCAAGGAGCTGTGGGAGACCACGATGGACCCGGCCCACCGGGTGCTCCTGCAGGTCACCCTCGACGACGCGGCCACCGCCGACGAGCTGTTCTCCGTGCTGATGGGCGAGGACGTCGAGTCGCGCCGGTCCTTCATCACGCGCAACGCCAAGGACGTGCGCTTCCTTGATGTGTAACAGCCTGGACGTCTCCGCAGCCGACGATGCCGAAGGACCCCGCTCGTGACTGACACTCTCGACCCCACCCTGCCGCCCGCCGGCGGCGGGGGCGACCGCACCGAGCCGGTCGACATCCAGCAGGAGATGCAGCGCTCCTACATCGACTACGCGATGAGCGTCATCGTCGGCCGGGCGCTGCCGCTCGTCGAGGACGGCCTCAAGCCGGTGCACCGGCGCGTCCTGTACTCGATGGGGGAGAACAACTTCCGCCCCGACCGCAGCTACGTGAAGTGCGCGCGCGTCGTCGGCGAGGTGATGGGCAACTACCACCCGCACGGCGACAGCTCGATCTACGACGCGCTCGTGCGGCTGGCCCAGCCCTGGTCGATGCGCTACCCGCTGATCGACGGCCAGGGCAACTTCGGCTCGCGCGGCAACGACCCCGCCGCGGCCATGCGCTACACCGAGTGCCGCCTCTCGCCGCTGGCGATGGCGATGCTGCAGGACATCGAAGAAGACACCGTCGACTTCTCCGACAACTACGACGGCAAGGCGCAGGAGCCCGACGTCCTGCCGTCGCGGGTGCCCAACCTGCTGATCAACGGCAGCTCCGGCATCGCCGTCGGCATGGCCACCAACATCCCGCCGCACAACCTGCGCGAGGTCGGTGCCGGCGTGGTGTGGGCGCTGGACAACTGGGAGGCCTCCGACGAGGACACCCTCGCGGCGCTCATGGAGCGGATCAAGGGCCCGGACTTCCCGACCTCCGGCCTGATCGTCGGCCGCGACGGCATCGAGTCGGCCTACCGCACGGGCCGCGGCTCGGTGCGGATGCGCGCGGTCGTCGAGGTCGAGGAGGACGCGAAGGGGCGCACGATCCTCGTCGCCACCGAGCTGCCCTACCAGGTCAACCCCGACAACCTCATCGAGTCGATCGCCACGCAGCACCGCGACGGCAAGCTCGCGGGCATCGCCGAGATCAACGACGAGAGCTCCGACCGCATCGGCATGCGGATCGTCATCACGCTCAAGCGCGACGCCGTCGCGAAGGTCGTGCTGAACAACCTCTACAAGCACACGCAGCTGCAGTACGGGTTCGGCGTCAACATGCTGTCGATCGTCGACGGCGTGCCGCGCACCCTGCGCCTGGACCAGATGGTGCGGCACTACATCCGCCACCAGATCGAGGTCATCGTCCGGCGCACCCGCTACCGGCTGCGCAAGGCCGAGGAGCGGGCCCACATCCTGCGCGGCTACGTCAAGGCGCTCGACGCGCTCGACGAGGTCATCGCGCTGATCCGCGCCTCGGCCACGGTCGAGGTCGCGCGGGCGGGCCTGATCGAGCTGCTCGACGTCGACGACGTCCAGGCGCAGGCGATCCTCGACATGCAGCTGCGGCGCCTCGCCGCGCTGGAGCGCCAGAAGATCATCGACGAGCTGGCCGAGATCGAGCGGACCATCGCCGACCTGCAGGACATCCTCGACCGCCCCGAGCGCCAGCGCCAGATCGTGCGCGACGAGCTCGTCGAGATCGTCGAGAAGCACGGCGACGAGCGCCGCACGCAGATCGTGGCCGACGACGGCGACGTGACCAACGAGGACCTCATCGCCGTCGAGGACATCGTCGTCACGATCACGCAGACCGGCTACGCGAAGCGCACCAAGACCGACCTCTACCGGGCGCAGAAGCGCGGCGGCAAGGGCGTGCAGGGCGCCGCGCTGAAGCAGGACGACATCGTCGCCCACTTCTTCGTGTGCTCCACGCACGACTGGATGCTGTTCTTCACCAACAAGGGGCGGGTCTACCGGCTCAAGGGCTACGAGCTGCCCGAGGCCAACCGCAGCGCGCGCGGTCAGCACGTGGCCAACCTGCTGGCGTTCCAGCCCGACGAGCACATCGCCCAGGTCATGCAGATCAAGAACTACGAGGTGGCGCCGTACCTGGTGCTCGCCACGCGCACCGGCCTGGTGAAGAAGTCGCGGCTCACCGACTTCGACTCCCCGCGCTCGGGCGGCCTCATCGGCATCAACCTGCGCGAGGACGACGAGCTCGTCGGCGCCGTGCTCTGCGCCGCCGACGACGACCTGCTGCTGGTCTCGGCCGAGGGCCAGTCCATCCGGTTCACCGCGAGCGACGAGGTGCTGCGCCCGATGGGCCGCGCCACCTCGGGCGTGCTGGGGATGCGGTTCAACGCGGGCGACCGGCTGCTGTCCCTCGCGGTGGTGCAGGACGACCTGTTCGTCCTGGTCGCCACCACGGGCGGCTACGCCAAGCGCACCCCGATCGAGGACTACCCGGTGCAGGGCCGCGGCGGGAAGGGCGTGCTCACCCTCCAGTACGACCGCAGGCGTGGCACCCTGGTCGGCGCGCTCATCGTCGGCATCGACGACGAGCTGTACGCGATCACCTCCACAGGTGGGGTGATCCGGACGTCGGCCCGGGAAGTGCGCAAGGCGGGCCGGCAGACCAAGGGGGTCCGTCTGATGAACCTCGGCGAGAGCGCCACACTGCTGGCGGTCGCGCGCAACGCCGAGGACGATGCCGACGCCCCGGAGGTCACCGGCGGGGCGTGACCCCGCACCGACCCTGACCGCTGGAACCCAGTACCGAGGAGAGCTCCACCTCGTGGACGACAAGACGAGCAAGCCGGACGCGGAGGACGCGGGCCGCCCCGACCCGGACGACCGCGCCACGGTGGCCACCGACGAGCAGGCCGCGCCCGACGGCACCGACGCCGCCGGGCCCGACCCGGCCGCGCCGGCTGCTCGTCCCGCCGACCCCGAGGGCGCGGTCGAGGTCGCGGACGACGAGCAGACGGTCGTCGACGTCCCCACGGCCCCGGCGGACGCACCCACCGCGCAGATGCGGGTGCCCGACGAGAACGGTCACGGTTCGGGCAACGGCCAGGCCAACGGCAGCGTCCCCGGGATGGCGCCGGTCTCCGCCGCCGCCCCGACGCAGCAGCACGTGCCGGTGCCGCAGGCCCGGGCGTCCGAGGGCCCGGCCCCCGCGCCCGGTCCGGTACCGGGGCCCGGGCCCGACGCCGCCACGCCACCCCCGTGGCGCCGCATCCCCGGCCGGGGCGGCGCGGAGCAGCAGGAGCCCCGCCCCGAGCCGGTCGCCGCCGCGCCGGTCGGGAATCTGCTCGACGAGGGCCCCACGGCGTTCCTGCGGGCCCCGGAGCCCGAGCCGGTGCGCCAGGAGGACGGCGTGCGCTCGCCGGTCCGCGCGGCCCGCACCCGCGCGCCCCGGCAGGCGGCGCTGCAGCTGCGCCGGCTCGACCCGTGGTCGGTGCTCAAGCTCGCCCTCGTGCTGGCCGTGGTGCTGTTCTTCGTCTGGCTGGTGGCCGTGGGCGTGCTGTACGGCGTCCTCGACGGCATCGGCGTCTGGGACCGCCTCAACGGCACCTACGCCGACCTGGTCTCCGGCCAGGCCCAGACCGGTGCGCCCTTGATCAGCGCGGGCCGCGTGTTCGGGTTCGCGGCGGTGGTGGGGGCGATCAACAGCCTGCTGTTCGCCGTCGCCGTCACGATCGCGGCCTTCGTCTACAACGTGTCCGCCGACCTGGTCGGCGGCGTCGAGGTCACGCTCTCCGAGCGCGACTGACCCGGTCGGAAGGCGGTGGAGGCGCTGGGGTAACCTCGTCTCCGCCGCAGGGGCCCATAGCTCAGTTGGTTAGAGCGCGTCGCTGATAACGACGAGGTCGGTGGTTCAAATCCACCTGGGCCCACTCTCTCGACCCCCTCGGCACACTCCCTCGGCACCCGGAGTCCTCGATGAAGAAGCTCCTCACCGTCGTCATCGCCCTGGCCGCCGGCGCGGTCGTGTTCTCCAAGGCCCGTGCGTCGCGCTCCGAGTCCGACCTGTGGCACGAGGCCACCACCCGCTGAGCCCGCCCGCCCCCTCCGGCGGGTAGCCTCGCCGGGTACGGGGACGTAGCTCAATTGGCAGAGCACCGCCTTTGCAAGGCGGGGGTTAGGGGTTCGATTCCCCTCGTCTCCACCAGCTCGACCAGCAGGAACGGCAGTTCCGGTGCCGCCGTTCCCGCGGCATTCGACGAGTCGGCCGCGGTCGGCGGCGAGGTCGCCCGGCTCATGACCGTGCGGGCATCGAGGGCATCCGCCGGCGAACCAATCGGTGTCCCGCGGGAACACGAGTCGACTGGGCTTCGGTCACGTCCATCAGCCGAGGATCGCGGTCGTCCCCCACGAAGGACGGATGCGGCGGCGGACAACAGGTCGTCGGCCTGAGCGCTACAACGTCGAGCGTCGCACCGCATGCCGCGTTGAGCGTGCCGCCCAGAGGCTCTCATCGCTGCACAGCCGAATCACAGGAGGTGCACAGGTCCACGTCGCAGGGTTCACGTCATGAACACGCGCACGAAGTCCTCATGGCTGGTGTCGACGCTGCTGGTCGGGGTGCTGACGCTGAGCGGTTGCGCTGCCGGCGCTACCGCCGCTACGCCGACGAACACATCGTCGTCGATCAGCACCGCCGCGCTCGCCGACACCACGAGCGCCGTGGCCACCACGACCGCCGGGACCATCACCGACACGACGGCCGCGGCCGAGGCGTTCCTGGTCATGCTGTCCTCCGAGCAGCGCGAGACGGTGCTCCACGCCTACGACGACGAGACGAAGTCGACGTCGTGGTCGAACTTCCCCGTCACGTTCGTCGAACGCGCGGGGCTGAACCTCACCGACCTCACCGAGGAGCAGCAGACCGCGGCTCTGGCCGTGTTGCGGGGGTTGCTGAGCGAGGAGGGCTACGCCACCGTCGTCGGCATCATCGGGGGCGACCAGTACCTGGTCGCCAACGGCAGCGCCCAGGACTCGCTCGGCCAGTACTACATCGCCTTCTTCGGCGACCCGTCCGAGACCGGCGCGTGGGGGGTCCAGTTCGGCGGCCACCACCTCGGGGGGAACGCGACGCTGGACGGCGCGGCCGACACGATCACGTTCGCTCCCACCCACCTCGGGGTGCAGCCGGCCGTCTTCACCGACGATTCGGGCGAGGAGGTGGCGCCGCTGTCGGGGATGTACGAGACCGCGTTCGCGTTCTACGACAGCCTGAGCACCGAGCAGCAGGCGGCGCTCTACCAGGGCGAGGAGGTGCAGACGATGCAGTGCGAGCCCGGCAGCACCTGCACCTACCCGACCGGCACCGGGCTGTCGGGCGCCGACCTGACCGACGAGCAGAAGCAGCTCCTGCTCGAGGTGATCGCCAACTGGGTCGGCCTGTCCGACGAGCAGACCACCGCCACGGCACTGGCCGGGATCGAGGCCACGCTGGACGAGACCTACGTCAACTGGTCCGGTGCCACCGTCTACGACATGACCACCGGCGAGGGAATCCACTTCCAGATCTCGGGCCCCGACGTCTACATCGAGTTCGCCAACCAGGAACTCTCGGCCGACGTCGACGGTGCGGTCACGTCGGGCCGGGGTCACGTGCACACCATCCACCGCGACCCCGCCAACGACTACGCCGGCAGCGTCACCCAGCAGGAAGCCACCGGTGGGGGCGGTGGCCAGCGCGGCGGCGCGGGTGCACCCCCGGCGGACGGCGGCGCGGCAGTGGTGCCCGGCTCCTGAGTGAGCGGCCGGGCCCGCCCAGGTGCTCGGGCGTGCGGTACGAGCACCGTGGACGCCTCTGGGTCGGCAGCCGGGCGACGCGCACCTGTCTGGCCGGCAGGGGACCGAGCCGGGCCGCGCCCGTCTCCGGTCAGGGCCCGGCGGTGGGGCCCTCAGCCGGTGTCCGCGCGGGGGAGCGGTCCGGGGGCGGCAGCGTGCCCAGCCCGAGCATGCGGTCCATCAGCCGCCAGCGGAAGGCCGCGGTCAGGGCGAGGAACCACAGGACGAGTCCGGGGACGACGGTGGTCCAGATGGGTCGGGCGGGGTCGGTGATGCCGAAGTAGCTCGACAGGTAGGGCGTGTAGAGCACGACGAAGAACGCCGCGACCAGCAGGGCGACCATGATGGCGGGCCTGCGGTCGCTGGTGGGCCGGGTCCAGGCGGCGAAGAGCCGGTTCGGGGGGAACAGGAACAGCAGCAGCCCGAACGAGGCGAAGGTGACGAACGTCGACAGCGCCGTCTGCGCGCCGAGCGTCGCCCCGGCGAGCGCGAACCCGGCGTCGGTGGGGGCCAGGCCGGTGTAGCCCTCGAACTCCTCGATGACGAACGCCGGGGTGTCGGCCTCGCCGAGGATCGTGACCAGCGACAGGTAGTGGTAGGAGTACACGACCACGGAGAACCCGGCGGTGACCACGGAGGCGGGCAGGACGAACCGTGCCAGCGAGCCGAGCAGGTCCCGCGCGGGTGGGGTGCTGGGGGCCCACAGGGTGAGGAAGAACGTGGGGACGCCGACGGTGAGCAGGGTCAGCCCGACCTGGGTGGGTTCGTAGGGGAACCCGAGCCCGAGCAGGGTCACGGCCAGGATGACCAGGGCCTGGGTGGTGACGCGGGTGAGGAAGACGAACATCGACGTGGCGATGCCGTTGATGATCTTGCGGCCTTCGCGTTGGGCGGGCAGCAGCGCGGCGAAGGAGTCCTCGACCAGGACGATGTCGGCGACGTCGCGGGTGACGCCGCTGCCGCTGCGCATGGCGACGCCGACGTGGGCGCGTTTGAGCGCGCGGGCGTCGTTGACGCCGTCGCCGATCATGGCGACGTAGTGGCCGCCGCGGCGCAGGGCGTCGACGATGCGTTCCTTCTGGTGCGGGGCGACCCGGCCGAACACGGCGCTGGTGTCGACCAGGGCGTCGAGCTCGGCGTCGGTGAGGGCGTCGATGTCCGCGCCGTTGACCGGCACGCCGGAGTCGAGACCGGCTTGCCGGGCCAGCGCGGCCACGGTGCGCGGATCGTCGCCGGAGAGGACCTTCATGGTGACGCCCTGCTCGCGCAGTCCGGCGATGGTGTCGGCGACATCAGGGCGCAGTTCGTCGCTCAGGGTGACCAGGGCGAGTGGGGTCAGCGGCGGCAGGAGGGGTCGGTCCCGGGTGTCGCGCAGGTCGTCCCCGGCGCGGGCGAGCACGAGCACCCGCAGGCCCTGGCCGGCGTGCTCGGCGACCCGCTCGGTCAGCGGCGCCCCGGACAGGGCGGGGGCGAGGGCGTCGGGGGCGCCCAGGACGTAGGTGCCGTCCTCGCCGGCCACCCCGCTCCAGCGCAGCGCCGAGGTGAACGGGACCTCCTGCCGCACCGTCCACGCCTTGCCGGGCAGGGCCGCGGCCAGGGCTTCGCTGGTCAGGTTCGGTGCGGAGCCGCTGCGGGCGAGTGAGCCCAGCACCCCGCGGACGTCGGCCTCGCCGTGGCCGCTGAGGGGTTCGACCGAGTCGAGCCGTAGCCGGCCGCTGGTCAGGGTGCCGGTCTTGTCGGTGCACAGCACGTCGATGTTGCTGATCGACTCGACGGCGTTGACCTGCTGGATGAGCGCGCCGCGACCGGCGATGCGGCTCGCGCCCACGGTGTAGGCGACCGCGATGAGGAAGAACAGGCCGTAGGGCACCAGACCGGACAGCACGGCCGAGGTCTGCACCACCCGCAGCAGGGCGAAGCCCTCCATGGCGGCCTGGGCCAGGATCGTGATGCTCATCAGCGCGACCAGCACCATGACCAGGCGCACGACGAACTCCATGCGCAGCTGCAGCGGGGTCTTGTCGCTCGACGGGACGCGGGCCTCGGTGGTGAGCTTGTTGGCGTGCGAGGCGGCGCCGACGTCGCGGGCGAGCTGGTAGCCCTCGCCCCCGGAGCAGAAGCTGCCCGAGAGCAGATCGTCGCCGACGCGCTTGACGACCGGGTCGGACTCACCGGTCAGCAGCGACTCGTCGGTCTCGAGCCGGTCGCCCCGCCCGCTGAGCAACGGACCGTCGACGACGATCTGGTCGCCGGCCCGGACGTGGACCACGTCTCCGCGTACCACCCGCTCCGGCGCGAGGCGCACGTCCACGCCATCGCGCACGACGGTGACCTCGGCCTGGTCGAGCAGCTGCAGCCGATCGAGCTTGCGCTTGGCCCGCAGCTCCTGGATCGAGGACAGCACGGCGTTGATCAGGCCGAGGCCGACGCTGACCAGGGCGTCGCTGTAGCGGCCCAAGGACAGCAGCGCGGCGCCGATGACGAACAGGATGGAGTTGTAGAAGGAGAAGACGTTGGTGCGCAGGATCTGCCCGTAGGTGCGCGAGGCACGGGTGGCCGCGGTGTTGGCCTCACCGTGCTTGCGCCGCTGTTCGGCCTCGACGGAGGTCAGCCCCTCCGGCACCGTCACATCGTCGGTCATCGACTGCACGTCTTCCTCCTGATCGCCGGCCGCCGGTGATCCACGCCGCCCGAACTGCACCTGCGCGTCCGAACACGCGTCCCACCCGCACAGATCGGCTGCGCCGGCGCTCTACGTCATCATCCGGTCCCGGATTTACCGCGGGACGGTAGGGGACGGTCGTGTGCGCGCTCATCACTGCATACGGACGGTTGTCGATGCGCCGGGTGGTGCTGCAGTCGGCCTCCTGACCTGCATGGCGGAAGCGGGTCGCGCCGAGCTCGGCCAACGCCGCACATCCGCCGCGGCGACTTCGTCGACAACGAGCTGGCCCGTCGGGGTATCTCCCGCGCCGCGACGATCAGCGGCCGGGAGATCGTGAGCCCGCTCGCGTCCCGGATGGATAGCGACGACCCGCTGGTGATCTGCACGGACGGTGCGGCCGGTGAGGAGGTCTTCGGCCCCGTCCAGCAGCACGTCCGCTCGACCGTGCTCCTCGACCGGTACCTGCGTGAGGACGGGGGCACCCGCGACGCGGTGGCGGGGCTGCCGCGGGAGGGCGAGGCGGCCGAGGCACTGCTCACCGACCGCACGACGGTCGCGATGACGACCACCTCGCCGGTCCACCAGACCGCGGTGGGGACCCCGCGGGGGTCAGCCCGCCGCGTGCCGCCGCGCCGCCTCCACGATCCCCGCGACGACGTCGACCTCGGCGTCGTCGCGCGGGCCCGGGACCAGCACCATGCCCGAGCCGACGCGGACCCCGGCGAGGGGGTGCGGCACGGCCCAGCCCTTGGCGATCGCGTCGTAGGCGAGCTCGTCGGGCAGGGCGACGTGCACGCTGCCGTCGGGATCGGGGTGCAGGTGCGCGAACTCGCCGACGTCGGGCAGCAGGTACGCGGTGTCCGGCCCGGTGGCGGTGGCGCGGTCGAGGAGCAGCGACCGCGTGCCCGCGACGCCGACGGTGGCCGGAGCCGTCGTCACGGCGTCGAGCGCCGACAGCCGCTTCCACAGCTCCTCCTGCCGCTCCACGGGCGCGTTCTGCGTGAGCTGGTGCTGCGGGACCGTGGTCGCGGCCTCGGGCGGCGGGCCGGGGCGCGCCGGGAGCCGGCCGCCGGTGACGGTCGGCCAGGACGGCTCGTCGCCGTCGGGCAGCGGGTTCTCGCCGTGGGAGCGCAGGTGGTCGAGCCGGTCGCCGAGCCAGGTGCCGAGGTGACCGACGACCTCACCGGCGAGCTGCGCACCGCCGGGCTCGCGCTCGGCCCACAGCGGCGCCCCGCTCTCGCGCGCGAGCCACTCCCAGGTGCGGGCGAGCAGCGGTGCGGGTGTGCGGACGTCGGCGTCGCCGTGCGCGAGGAACACCGGCATCCCGGACAGCGCGCCGCGCCCCATCGGCAGGCCCGCGTCGAACGGCAGCGCGCCGTAGAGCAGGCCCGCCCCGGCGAACCGGTGCGGCGCGGTCAGCATGAGCGCCCCGGCGAACGTGACGCCGTCGCGGAAGCCGACGAGCAGCACGGGCCGGTCGGGGTCGCCCTCGGTGTCGAGCCAGTCGAGGAACCAGCGGCAGCTCAGGGCCACGTCCTCGGCCTCCGGCGGGCCGCCGGTGTCGGCGAACCACGCGTAGCCGGTGCCCTGCTGCAGCGGCCCGCGCACGGCGACGTAGGCCACGGGACCGTGCGGCAGCCACGGCGAGATCTCGATGAGCGAGTGCTCACTGGTGCCGCTGCCGTGCAGCGCGACCACGAGCGGTGCGGCCGGGTGCTCGGTGCCCCACCGCGCGACGAGCGGGATGTCGTCCGGCCCGGCGAGGCGTTGATCTCCCACCGCGCCACGGTAGAGGCGACGCCTCCAGGGACCGGTCTCACTTCGAGACGGCGGACGGTGTTCCACGTGGAACAGCGACGCGCGTCACTAGGATGTCGGCCATGATCCTGATCAACGTCAAGTTCCCGGTCCGCGCCGACAAGGTCGACGAGTGGCTGGCGCTGGCGCAGTCCTACGCGACCGCGGTCAACGCCGAGGAGGGCTGCAACTTCTTCGAGTGGTCGCGCGGTCTCGACGACCCGCTGGAGTTCGTGACGATCGAGTGCTTCAAGGACGCCGACGCCGGTGGCGCCCACACCAGGACGCAGCACTTCGCGGACTTCGTCGAGAAGGCCCCCGATCTCGTCTCCGCGCAGCCGCAGATCATGTACGTCGACCACGAGCAGGTGAAGGGCTGGGGCCCGATGGGCGAGATCACGCCCCGCTGACCCACCCCCCCGGACGAGCCCGCGGGCTCGTCCGGGGGGCTCGCGGGTGCGGTCACCGCATCCGTCGCAGGCCCAGCCACTGCAGGTCGGCGAACACCGCGACCGCCGCGGCCTGCACCAGCACGACCGCGACGCCGAGCCCGGTGAGTGAGGAACCGGCGACGACCGTCGCCAGGACGCTGCCGGCGACCCACGCGGCGTTGCCGAGCACGACCGTCCACGCCGCGGGGCGCGGCACCACCGGCCGGGCGGCCAGGACGAGCAGCCCCGCCGCGAAGACGACGAGGAACGCGCCCACCCCCACGAGCACCGGCGCGGGCGGGCCCAGCAGGTCGACGAGCGCGGGTGCCGCGGCGAGGGATACGACGCCGAGTGCACCCGAGGCGGCGGCGTCGAGCCGCAGCGCCCGGCGGAGCAGGCGGCCGCCGTCGGAGGTGCGGGTGGCGGAGTCGTGGGTGGCGGTGTCGAGGGTGCTCATGGTGTGCGCTCCTGTCGTCGAGGTCCTGACAGGAACTGTCGTGCAGCGGGGTCGTCGGGTCGATGACGTGCGGGGTAAGCGGACGGCCCGCCTCCGCACCGGGGTGCAGGGACGGGCCGTCGGAGCAGGCGGGATCAGCCGATCTGCTGGTTCTCCGTCATGGAGCCGCCGCCGGCGCCGCTCTGCGCCATCTCGGCCAGCATCGTGGCCATGTCCATGGCGGCCATCGCGCCGACCTGGTTCTGACCGAAGCCCTCCGGCGCCGGGCCGTTGAACTGGCCCTCGACGCCCTCGCCGGTGTTCACGACGGGAGAGGTCGAGGGGGCTTCGGGGGCGGCGGGCAGCTCGGGGGCGGCGGGAGCCTCGGGCGCGGCGAGCTCGGGGGCCGTCGGCAGCGCGAACGCGTCACCGGCGGGGAGCTCGGGGGCGGCGGTGTTGACGGCCGGCATCTCGAAGTTGACGACGCCGGGGACGCTCCAGCCCTCGGCGGAGGGCAGGGCGGGCGCCTCGGGGGCGGAGGGCAGGGCGGGCGCGGCCGGGAGGCCGGCCTCGCTCAGGCCCTCGGTTCCCGGCAGGGCCGGGAGCGCGGGGGCGGCGAAGGCGTGGCCGGCGAAGCCCACGCCGAGGGCGGCGATTCCGGCCGCGGCGGCGGTGGTGCGCAGGCTGCGCCGAGCGAGGCTGCTCATGCGAGGTGTCCCTTCAGACGCTTGGGGTGTCAGGACGATCAACGAGGCGTTCAGCGACCGGGTGTGCACTTAACGTGACCGTCATCGTCTTTCACTCGTTATGGTGGGGCTCGTCCGGAACCCGGCGTGTCGTTCATCATCGACACCGTGACGGTGGTGGGAAGGCTCGCTGCGGCGGGCGCCGGTGTGGGTATCGGGGCCGGCCTCGGCGGGATCGGGTGGTTCTACTCGGGTGTCCTGCTCGACACCCGGCGCGAGGTCGTCTACCCCGAGCGCGTGCTCGGGGTGAGCGGTGGCGTCGTGTCGCTGGCGGAGTCGCGCCTGACCCGCCAGCCCGGTACCTGGGGCCTGCGGTGGGTCGGGGGCCTCGCCCGGGTGGGCCCGGTGCGCGAGGTCCTCGACGGCACCGTGCGCCGTCCGTTGCTCGGCGGGGACGTGCCCGTCGCCGGCACGGCCGCCGTGCTCGACACCGGGCCGTGGGACCCCGACCCGGCGGCCCGCGGGCTCGCGTTCTCCGACGTCGAGGTGCCGACTCCGCTCGGCCCGGCGCCCGCATGGCTGGTGCCGGGCGACGCCGACACCTGGGTCGTCGCGGTGCACGGGCGCGGTGGGTCGCGGCGCGAGGCGCTGCGGGTCCTCCCGGCCCTGCACGCGCTCGGGCTGCCCGTGCTGGTGGTCAGCTACCGCAACGACGGCGACGCGCCGGCGAGCCCCGACCGCCGCGACCACCTCGGCGACGCCGAGTGGGAGGACGTCGAGGCGGCGGTGCGGTTCGGGCGGGCCCGGGGCGCCCGCCGGATCGTGCTCTACGGCTGGTCGATGGGCGGGGCCATCACCGGGGCCTTCCTGGACCGCTCGACGGAAGCGGCCGACGTCGTCGCCGTCGTCTGGGACGCCCCGCTCGTCGACTGGCGCGCCACCCTGCGCCTGCAGGCTCGCAACCGGCGGCTGCCCCCCGGCCTCACCCCGCTCGCCACGGCGATCACGAGCCGGCGCATCCGCATCGACTTCGACCGCTTCGACCTGCGCCGCCGACCGCCCGCCGTCCGCCCGCCGACCCTGCTCGTCCACACCGACGACGACACCGCCGTGCCGGTCTCCGCGAGCCGCGCGCTGGCCGCCGCGGCGCCCGGGCTGGACTGGTCGATGCGCTACGTCGAGGTCGCGGGCCTGGAGCACACGGCGGCGTGGAACGCCGACCCCGCAGCCTACGAGGAGACCGTCACGACCTTCCTCACCGAGGTGCTGGCACCATGGAGGCGTGACGGAACCAGGTAACGCCAAGAACACCGCGACGCTGCGGACCTCCGAGGGCGACATCACCATCACCCTCTTCCCCGACCACGCGCCCAAGACGGTCGCGAACTTCGTCGGGCTCGCCACCGGTGAGGGCGACTACACCCAGCCCAACGCGAGCGGCGGCGACTCGGGCCCGTTCTACGACGGCTCGGTCTTCCACCGCGTGATCAGCGGCTTCATGCTGCAGGGCGGCGACCCGACCGGCACCGGCCGCGGCGGCCCCGGCTACCAGTTCGCCGACGAGTTCCACCCCGAACTCCAGTTCGACCGCCCGTACCTGCTGGCCATGGCCAACGCGGGCCCCGGCACCAACGGCTCGCAGTTCTTCATCACCGTCGGCCCGACGCCGCACCTCAACCGCCGGCACACCATCTTCGGTGAGGTGGCCGACGCCGAGTCGCGCGCCGTCGTCGACAAGATCGCCGCCGTCAGCACCGACCGGTCCGACCGGCCGCTGACCGACGTCGTCATCCAGAAGGTCGAGATCTCCTGAACGAGGCGCCGTGACCCACCCCGCCGGCCCGCCCACCGGAGCACCGGCGGTGTGCGTCCGCCATCCCGACCGGCCCACCGGGCTGGCGTGCACCCGCTGCGGGCGCCCGTCGTGCCCGGAGTGCCTGCGGGAGGCGGCGGTGGGGTACCAGTGCGTCGACTGCGTCCACCAGGGGCAGCAGGGCGTGCGCCGGGCCACCACGGTGGCCGGCGCCGTCCCCGGGTCGCGGCCGCTGGTCGTGCCCGCCCTGGTGGTGCTCAACCTGCTCGTCTTCGCGGTCACGGCCGCGCAGGCGGGGAACATCTCCACCAACAGCCGCTCAACGCTGTTCGTCGAGTGGGCGCTCTCGCCCGGCACGGTGGCCGCGGGCGAGTGGTGGCGGACGATCACGTCGGGCTTCCTGCACATCGGCCCGGTGCACCTCGCGTTCAACATGTTCGCGCTGTGGGTGATCGGCCGCGACATGGAGGGGCTGCTCGGTCGCGGGCGGTTCCTGGCGGTCTACCTGCTGGGGATGCTCGGCGGCGCTGCCGCGGTGATGCTGCTCTACGGGCCCGGCGAGTACGTGGCCGGTGCGTCCGGGGCCGTGTTCGGGCTGATGGGCGGCCTCGCCGTCGCCCTCGTGCGGCTGAAGCGGCCGCTCAACCAGGTCGGCGGCCTGCTCGTCGTCAACCTCGCCCTGGGGTTCTTCGTCCCGGGCATCTCCTGGCAGGCCCACGTCGGCGGCATGATCGCGGGCGCCGCGGCCACCGCCGTGCTCGTCTACGCCCCGCCGGCCCGGCGCGCGCCGCTGCAGGCCGGTGGCCTCGCCGCGATCGCCGCGGTGCTGGTGGTCGTCATCGCGGCCGGCGCGGTGCTAGCGGGGACGTAGATCCATCAGCTCCGGGGCGACGTCCTCGGGGTCGGCGCCGAGGTCCAGGCGCCCGAACAGCAGCAGCCGCTCCCCGCCGTCGGCGGTGACCGTGTCGACCTCCAGCAGTGAGCTCTCCCGGCCGAAGCGGCGCGTGCGCAGCACCCGCACGCCCTGCACGAGCGGCCAGGGGTGGTGCCGCGCGCGCAGCAGCCCGCCGACCGTCAGCCCGTCGGCGTCGACGCGCAGCCGGGGCCGCGCCCGCGTGCCGTACAGGGCCGCGAGGGCGAGCCCGGCCGCCGCGCATCCGGCCAGCAGGCGCCCCGCCGGGTCGGCGCCGGACGTCACCAGCAGCACGCACCAGGCCGTCGCCGCGGCCGCCGCCAGCCACCCCAGGACGACGAGTCCGGGCGCCGGGCTCCAGGACCGAACAGCCGAGTCGTGATCACTCACGGTAGTTTGTCCACAGCGGTTGTCCACACTGTGTACTACTTACAGCCCTGTATTTTCGCAGGTCAGCGCCATCTCATCGTCATCAGGAGCCCGATCACGATGAGTGAGAAGCCGATGAGGAAGTTGAACGGGCCCAACGCGGCCATCCACGGGATGTAGTCCACAGCCAGGTAGTTGACCACCAGCCACACGAGTCCGAGCAGCATCAGACCCAGGAAGACGGCCACGTAGACGGGGTTCGTGGGGCCCTTGACCTTGACCGGCGTGGTCGTCCGCCTGTCGCCCGCGGGCGGCGTGTAGACGGGCTTCTTCCGGACCTTGCTCTTCGGCATGTGCAGACCTCGTCGACGGCGTCACCGGCGCGCGCCGCGCCGGACTCTGCCCACACGGTATCGCGCGCGCCCCCGGACGGGGTCAGGCGCGCGCGCTCAGAGCGGCGGTCTCGGCGGTGAGGGCGTCGACGTCGGCGGGGGAGGGCGCGTGGCCGGCGGCGGTCATCCAGTTGGCCAGCAGCCGGTGCCCGCCCTCGGTGAGGACCGACTCCGGATGGAACTGCACGCCCTCGATCGGCAGCTCGCGGTGCCGCACGGCCATGATCACGCCGGTCTCCGTGCGCCCGGTGACCTCGAGCTCGGCGGGCAGGGTGCCGGGGCGGATCGACAGCGAGTGGTAGCGCGTGGCGACGAACGGGTCGGGCAGGCCGGCGAGCACGCCGTCACCGGTGTGGTGCACCAGCGACGTCTTGCCGTGCAGGAGCTCCGGCGCGCGCTCCACGACCCCGCCCCAGGCGACGCCGATGGCCTGGTGGCCCAGGCAGACCCCGAGCAGCGGCAGAGCGCGGTCGGCGCAGCGGCGGATCGCCTCGACGCTCGTGCCCGCCCGCTCCGGCGTGCCCGGGCCGGGGCTGACCAGCACGCCGTCGACGTCGTCGAGCTCGTCGAGGTCGACCTCGTCGTTGCGGCGGACCGTGGTCTCCGCCCCGAGCTGGGCCAGGTACTGGACCAGGTTGTAGACGAAGCTGTCGTAGTTGTCGATCACGAGCACGCGCATGGGCATCATTGTGCCCCGGCGCGCGACTCAGTTGCCGCCGAAGAACCCGCCGCCGGCGTCGCCGATGGTGATCGTGAGCTCGTCGCCGTCCTCCAGGGACTGCCCCGGTGCCACGGACTGCTCGATGACGCGGCCGTCCTGGCTGTTGTCGCTGACGTCGCGCTCGCGCTGGTCGACGTCGCTCAGGCTGATGCCGGCCTGCTGGAGGGCGCGCAGGGCGTCACTGCGGTCGAGGCCGACGAGGTCGGGCACCTGCACCTGGTTGCCGCGCGAGAGCTGCAGGGTGACCGTCGACCCGGGTGCGACCTGCGTGCCGGCGGCCGGGTTGGTGCCGAGGACGTCGCCGCTCTCGCCGCCGCCGTCGACCTCGGTCTCGGCGACCTCGAAGCCTGCCGCCTCCAGTGCCGAGCGGGCCTGGTCGCGGCCCTGGCCGGTGACGTCGGGCACCGCGACGGTGGTCGGGCGGGTCCCGACGACGACCGCCACCGCGCTCCCACCGGGCGCATCCGCTCCCGCCGCCGGCGTCGAGCGGATGATCTTGTCGATCAGCGCCTCGTCGCGGGTCTCCTCGGGGGTCTGCTCCCCGAGGGTCAGCCCGCGGGCGGCCAGGGCCGTCTCGGCCTCGGTGATCGTGAGCCCGGCCAGCGGCGGCACGGCGGCGACGGCGGGCCCGGACCCGACGAAGAGCGTGACGGCCCGCCGCTCCTCGACGAGCGAGGTCGCCGGTGGGTCGGTGCGCACGACGCGCCCCTGGTCGTCGACCGACGACTCCTCGGCCTGCACCGTCGGGTTGAGGCTGAGGTTGATCAGGGCCGTGCGGGCGGCCTCCTGCTCCTGCCCCACGACGTCGGGCATCGCGAACTGCTCCGGCGCGGCCGGCCCCCCGAAGATCTGGTAGGCCACGAACCCGATCAGGGCCAGCGCGATGGCCACCGCGGCCGCGATGCCGACGATCCGGCCCGTGTTGCGGCGCGGCTCCTCGTCGTCGTAGTAGGCGGGGGCCGACGGCGGCAGCGTGTGGCGGCCGCCGTTGATCCGGCGGGTGGGGCCGGTCTGGCTGGCGAGCATCGCGGTGCGCTCGTCCTCGCTCATGACCGCGGGGGCCATCACCGTCTGCCCGCTGCGGACGCGGACCAGGTCCGACCGCATCTCGGCGGCCGACTGGTAACGGTTGGCCGGGTTCTTCGACAGCGCCTTGAGCACCACCGAGTCGAGTGCGGCCGGGATCTCGGGGTTGAGCTCCGACGGGTGGCGGGGGTCCTCGCGCACGTGCTGGTAGGCGACGGCGACGGGCGTGTCGCCGGTGAACGGCGGCTCCCCGGTGAGCAGCTCGAACAGGACGCAGCCCGCGGCGTAGACGTCGGACCGGGCGTCGACGGCCTCGCCGCGCGCCTGCTCGGGGGAGAGGTACTGCGCGGTGCCGATGACGGCCGCGGTCTGCGTGACGTTCTGGCCCTCGCCCAGCGCGCGGGCGATGCCGAAGTCCATCACCTTCACGGCGCCGGCGTTGTTGATCATGATGTTCGCGGGCTTGACGTCGCGGTGGATGATCTGGTGCCGGTGGCTGAAGTCGAGCGCGGCGCACACGTCGGCCATGACCTCGATGACGCGCTGCTGGCTCATCGGCCCGGTGGTCTTGACGATCTCGCGGAGCGTCTGCCCGTCGACGAACTCCATGACGATGTAGGGCAGCGGCCCGAACTCGCTCTGCACCTCGCCGGTGTCGTACACGGCGACGATCGCGGGGTGGTTGAGCGCCGCGGCGTTCTGCGCCTCGCGGCGGAACCGCATCTGGAACTGCGGGTCACGGGCGAGGTCGGCGCGCAGGACCTTGATGGCGACGTCACGGCCCAGCCGCGTGTCGAGGCCGTGGTGGACCTCGGACATGCCTCCGTAGCCGAGCGTATCGCCCAGCTCGTAGCGCTCGGACAACAGGCGGGGGGTGGTCATCGCGGCCTCTGGGAGGTTCGGGTGGACGAGGTCATCATGCCGGTCGCGGTGTGCGGACCGGGTGCAGCGACGGCCCCCCGAGCGCCGGTCGGCCGGTTGTGCGGGCTCACCGGCCGCTCCCCGTGTCGATCACCACGGTGGGCGTCGGGCCCACCCGGATCCCCGCTCCCGCCCCGGGCTCCTCCTCGCCGAAGGCCCGGAGCACGAAGATGCCCACCACCACCGCGGCGACGGTGAGCAGCACGAACAGCACGATCAGCAGGCCCCGCCCCGGCCCCGACGTGGGCTGCAGCCGCAGCGGCTCCGTCGGCCCCGCGGGTACCCGCCGGGCCGGCTCGTACGGCCGGTCGGCGATGTAGACCTCACCGTCGTCGGACGGTCCGTACGCCTCCGCCGGGCGGGCGTCGACGCGGTACCGGTCGGCCGAGTACCGGTCGGCCGGCCCGACGTACCGGTCGTCGGGCTCGAACGCCGGGGGCGGCGAGGTCGCGCGCCGGCTGCGCGACGGCGTGGTCACCGGAGCGGAGCCGCCGTGCGGCGTGAGCCCGGACGGCACCGGCATCGGTTCCCCGCGGCGCACGGCGGCCACGGCCTCGGCGAACTCGCCGCCGCTGGCGTAGCGCTGCGTCGGGTCCTTGACCAGCACCGACTCGATGAGCTCGCGGGCCGGCAGCGGGATCGTGTCGGGGAGCGGCGGGGGCTCGTCGCGCACCTGCATCATCGCTACGGCCACGGCGCTGTCGGCGCGGAACGGCCGGTGCCCGGCGAGGCACTCGTAGCCGACGATGCCCAGGGAGTACACGTCGCCCGCGGGGCCCGCCTCGGCGCCGCTGGCCTGCTCGGGCGCGATGTAGTGGGCGGTGCCCATCACCATCCCCGAGCGCGTGACCGGCACGGCGTCGGCGGCCTTCGCGATGCCGAAGTCGGTGATCTTGATGAGGCCGTCGGAGCGGACGAGGATGTTGCCCGGCTTCACGTCGCGGTGCACGAACCCGCGCTCGTGCGCGGCCTGCAGCGCGCGGGCCGTCTCCTCGATGATCCGCAGCGTCTCGGCGGTGTCGATCGGGCCCCGGGCGATCACGGCCGACAGCGGCTCGCCGCGCACGAGTTCCATCACCAGGTACGCGGTGCGCCGCCCGCTGTCGGACGGGTCGTCCTCGCCGTAGTCGTGGACGGCCGCGATCCCGGTGTGGTCCAGCGACGCGACCGTGCGCGCCTCGATCCGGAACCGGTGCAGGAACTCCTCGTCGTCGGACAGCTCCGGGCGCAGCACCTTGACCGCGACGCTGCGCCCCAGGCGCGTGTCGGAGGCCTCCCAGACCTCACCCATGCCGCCGACGGCGATCCGCCGGTCGAGCTGGTACCGGTCGGCGATCAGCAGCCCCGCCGCGAGAGCCCTCACCGCGCACCGCCCCTCACTGGGACCCCCGCAGCGCCGCGCCGATCACCGCGCGCCCGATCGGTGCCGCCACGGCACCGCCGGTAGCGGCCAGGTTGTTGCGGTCGCCGCCCGACTCCACCAGCACCGCGACCGCGACCTGCGGGTTCTCGGCCGGCGCGAACGCGACGTACCAGACGTGCGGTGGCGTCGACTTGGGGTCGACGCCGTGCTCGGCCGTGCCCGTCTTGGCCGCGATCTGGACGCCGCGGATCTTGCCGGCGCCCTGGTAGCTGTTCTCGTTGTTGACCATCAGCTCGGTCAGCGTCTGCGCGACGCCGGGGCTCACGGCCTGGCCGAGCTGGTCGGGTGCGGTCGTGTCGAGCGTCTCCAGGTCCTGGCCCTGGATCTCCGAGATCAGGTAGGGCGCCATCAGCCGCCCGCCGTTGGCGATGGCCGCGACGACCATCGCGTTCTGCATCGGGGTGAGCGCGACGTCGCGCTGGCCGATGCTCGTCTGCTGCAGCGCGGCGGTGCTCTCGATGTCGCCGATCGTCGACGGGACGACGCCCATCGGGATCGCGATGTCCTCGGTGCCGATGCCGAACGCCTCGGCCTGGTCGCGCAGCGCCTCCTCGCCCAGCTGCTCGGCGAGTTCGGCGAACGCGGTGTTGCACGAGCGCTGCAGGGCATCGCGCAGGGAGGCGGTCTGGCCGGTGCCGCACTGGTTGCCGTTGAAGTTCTGCAGCTGCGTGGCGGTGTCGGCGAGGGTGATGCTCGACGCCGCGGTGAGCGGGCTGTCCGGGGTGTAGCGCCCGCTCTCCAGCGCCGCGGCGACGTCGATCAGCTTGAACGTCGACCCCGGGGGGTAGACCTCCTGGATCGCGCGGTTGGTGAGCACCGGCGGCGAGGCCTCGGTGTACTCGGCCCACGCCTGCTGCTGCACCGTGGCGCTCTGGCTGGCCAGCGGCCCCGGGTCGTAGGACGGGGTGGAGGCCATCGCCAGGATCGCGCCGGTGGCGGGCTGCAGGGCCACGACCGCGCCGGTGTAGCCGCTGTCGGACAGCTCGTCGTAGGCGGCCTGCTGCACGGCGGGGTCGATCGTGGTGACGACGTTGCCGCCGCTCGGGTCGCGCCCGGTGATGAGGTCGGACAGGCGGCGGGTGAACAGTCGGTCGTCGCTGCCGTTGAGGACGTCGTTGGCCGCGCGCTCCAGGCCGCCCGCGCTGTAGATCAGGGAGTAGTACCCGGTGACCGACGCGAACGCCGGGCCGTCGGGGTACTCGCGCTGGTAGGGGTACTGACCGTCGGTCTCGACGCTGCGCGCGAGCACCTGGCCCTGCGCGCTGATCTGCCCGCGCTGGCGCGAGTACTCGGCGAGCAGGACGCGCTGGTTGCGCTGGTCGGTGCGGTAGTCGCCGGCCTTGACCACCTGCACGTAGGTCAGGTTGGCCATGAGCAGCAGGATCATCGCCATCACGGCGATGGCGATGCGGCGGACCGGGGTGTTCACGAGGGGCGCTCCACCAGCTCCGTGCCGGCCTCCGCGATGGGCGGCAGCGGGGTGGCCGGACGGCGCGGCAGCGGTGCGCGGGCGGCGTTGGAGATCCGCAGGAGCAGCGCGACCAGCGCGTAGTTGGCGACGAGCGAGCTGCCGCCGTAGGACAGGAACGGCAGCGTCAGGCCCGTCAGCGGGATGAGTTTGGACGCCCCGCCCGCGACGATGAACACCTGCAGCGCGAGCGTGAACGCGAGCCCGGTGGCCAGCAGCTTGCCGAAGCTGTCGCGCACGGCGAGCGCGCTGCGCAGGCCGCGCGTGATGAGCACGAGGTAGATCACCATCACCGCGGCCAGGCCGATCAGGCCCAGCTCCTCGCCCAGCGAGGACAGCATGAAGTCGCTCTCGGCGAACGGCACGAGCTCGGGGCGGCCCGCGCCCAGCCCGGTGCCGCCCAGCCCGCCGGTGCCCAGGCCGAACAGGGCCTGCCCGATCTGGAAGCCGGCGCCGTCGAAGTCGGCGAACGGGTCGAGCCAGATCTGCACGCGGGTCCGGACGTGGCCGAACAGCTGGTAGGCCACGACGCCGCCGGCCGCGAAGAACGCCAGCCCGATGAGCATCCAGGAGATGCGCTCGGTGGCGGTGTAGAGCAGCACCAGGACGATGCCGAAGAACAGCAGCGACGTGCCGAGGTCGCGCTCGAGCACGAGCACGCCGACCGAGAACGCCCAGGCGACGAGCAGCGGCGCGAGGTCGCGGGCGCGGGGGAGCTCCATGCCGAGGAAGCGGCGCCCCGCGGTGGAGAACAGGTCGCGCTTCTGCACGAGGAACGCCGCGAAGAAGATGATCAGCAGGATCTTCGCGAACTCGCCCGGCTGGATGGAGAAGATGCCCAGCCGCAGCCAGATCTTCGCGCCGTTGACCTCGGAGATCGACGACGGCAGCACGCCCGGCAGCGCGAGCAGCACCAGGCCGGCGAACCCGGCGGTGTAGGCGTACGCGGCGAGCTTGCGGTGGTCGCGCACCACCCACAGCACGGCGACGAACAGCACCAGGCCGACGCCGGTCCAGGCGACCTGGCGCGGCCACAGCAGCGTCGGCAGGTCGTTGCCCAGCGCCACCGCGCGGTCGGCCTTCGCGAGGTCGAGCCGGTAGATCATCACCAGGCCCAGGCCGTTGAGCAGCGCGACCGCGGGCAGGATCAGCGGGTCGGCGTAGGGCGCGAGCCGGCGGACGGCGATGTGGGCCGCCACCAGCAGCGCGAGGTACGCGACGCCGATCAGTAGCAGGTCGAGGGTGAGCGTCTGCTCCTGGTTGGCCTCGACGAGCACCAGCGCGCCGGTGACCAGGACCGCCGCGAACGCCAGCAGCACGAGCTCGATCGTGCGGCCGGTGGGCGGGCCTGCCTGCTCCCGCGCCTCGACCTGCCCACCCACCCGTGCCACGTCAGCCCACCGGCCGGCAGTTGATCCCCGGCTCGGGCGGCACGCTCGGCAGCGGCGTGGAGCCGTAGTCCGGGTAGGTCACGTCGGGCAGCGTCGGCACCAGCGCCGTCTCGGGCGCCGGGGCGGTCGGGGTCGGGCACGGCTCGAGCATCTTGGTGCGCAGCCGCTCCACCACGCCCTGGGCGCCGTCGAGGCCGGCCGCGTCGATGCCGCCGCGCACGAGCGAGCGGTCGGACTCGGGGAGGTCGTCGAGCGCGATCTCGGTGCGCTCGGCCACGAGGTGCAGCGGCACGCCGAGCACCTCGCCCTGCACGCCCTGGAAGATCGCGACGGCGTCGGTGTCGGCGCCGACGTAGTACTGCTGCAGCACCCAGATCCGGGCGAGCAGCGCGCCGCCGACGAGCACGGCCAGTACCGCGACCGCCGCGACGGCGATCTTCGTGCGGGACCGGCGGGCGACGGCCGGGGCCTGCGCGGGCTGCGCCACCCGCTGCGGCGCGGGGCGCGTGAGCGTGGTGGCCGAGGCGCGCGCGGCCGCGGAGTCGGGCCGGGGGCCGTCGTCGTCGCGCCCGTCGCCCGCCGCGCCGCCGACGATCGGGGCGTCCTCGCCGAACTCGATGTCGAGCACGTCGGCCACGATGCAGGTGATGTTGTCGGGACCGCCGCCGCGCAGCGCGAGCTCGATCATGCGGTCGGCGCACTCGCGGGGGTCGCGGTAGCCGCGCAGCGTGTCGGCCAGCGTCTCGTCGCTCACGACCCCGGACAGGCCGTCGGAGCAGAGCAGGTAGCGGTCGCCGGGGCGGGCCTCGCGGATGGTCAGCGACGGGTCGATGTCCTGACCGGTGATGGCGCGCAGCAGCAGCGAGCGCTGCGGGTGCGTGTGCGCCTCCTCCTCGGTGATCCGGCCCTCGTCGATCAGCGACTGGACGAACGTGTCGTCCTTGGTGATCTGGGTGAAGGTCCCACCGCGGAGCTGGTAGGCGCGCGAGTCGCCGATGTGCACCAGCCCCAGGCGGGAGCCGGCGAACAGGATGGCCGTGAGCGTGGTGCCCATGCCCTCGAGATCGGGCGCCTCGCGGACGTGCCGGGTGATCGCGGCGTTGCCCTCGACCGTGGCCTCGCGGAGCTCGCGGAGCAGGTCGTCACCGGGGTCGTCCTCGTCGAGCGGGGCGAGCGCGGAGATCACCAGCGACGAGGCGACCTCACCCGCGGCGTGGCCGCCCATGCCGTCGGCGAGGGCGAGCAGCCGCGGACCGGCGTAGACCGCGTCCTGGTTGTTCTGCCGGACGAGCCCGCGGTCGCTGCGGGCCGAGTAGCGCAGGACCAGCGTCATCGGGCGGCTCCGGCGGCTCGGTCGGCGGGCCCGGAAGGGAACCGGTTCATGATCGGAGCTCGATCACCGTCTTGCCGATGCGGACAGGGACTCCCAGGGGGACCCGGGTGGGTCCGGTGACCTTAGCCCGGTCGAGGTAGGTGCCGTTCGTCGACCCGAGATCCTCGACGTACCACTCGTCTCCCTGCAGGGAGATGCGCGCGTGGCGGGTCGAGGCGTAGTCGTCGTCGAGCACCAGGGTGGAGTCGTCGGCCCGGCCGATGAGGATCGGCCGGGAGTCCTCCAACGACACCCGGGTGCCCGCCAGCGCGCCGGCGGTCACGAGGAGCTGGCGCGGCATGCGGCCGCGCCCCCCGCCGCGCGGCGCGGTGCGTCCGCCTCCGGGCAGCATCGACCGGAGTCCGGACGCGGCGTAGAGGTCCGACCGCACCACCCGGAGTGCGACCAGCACGAACAGCCAGAGGAGAGCGAGGAAGCCCGCCCTGGTCAGCTGCAGCACCAACTCGGGCACTCGCGGAGAACTCCGTTCTGGGGTTCGGAGACGACTACTGGGTCCGGAAGACCAGGCTGGAGTGCCCGACCCGGATGACGTCACCGTCGTTGAGCTGCCACGTCTGCACCGGGTTGCCGTTCACGGTGGTGCCGTTCGTGGAGCCGAGATCGGTGAGCGTGGCCGACTGACCATCCCAGCTGATCTCCAGATGACGGCGCGACACGCCGGTGTCGGGGAGGCGGAACGCCGACTCCTGGCCGCGGCCGATGACGTGGCTGCCCTGGGTGAGCTCGTAGTTGCGACCCGAACCGTCGTCGAGGCTCAGCGTGGCCGAGTAGCCCTGCTGGCCGTACCCCTGCTGGCCGTAGCCCTGCTGCTGCCCGTAGCCCTGGTCGTACCCGGGCTGCTGGCCGTAGCCCTGCTGGCCGTAACCCTGCTGCTGCCCGTAGCCCTGGTCGTACCCGGGCTGCTGCTGGCCGTACCCGGGCTGCTGCTGGCCGTAGCCCTGGTCGTAGCCGGGCTGCTGGCCGTAGCCGGGCTGCCCGTAGCCGGGCTGCCCGTAGCCCTGGTCGTAGCCGGGCTGCTGCTGGCCGTAGCCCTGGTCGTACCCGGGCTGCTGCTGGCCGCCGTAGCCACCCTGCTGGGGCTGTCCGTAGCCCTGCTGGCCGTAGGGGTCGGGTGCGCCGCCCTGCTGGTCGTAGCCCTGCTGGCCGTAGCCGGGCTGCTGGCCGTAGGCCTGCGGGGGCTGCTCGCCCTGGTCGTACCCCCCCTGGCGCTGGTCGTAGGCGGGAGGGGCGTACGTCTGCTGCCCGTATCCGCCGGGGGCGGGACGGTCGTAGCCGTACTGCCCGTTCTCCTCGGGGTGGCCCGGTTGCTGGCTCATGGGTGCTTCTCCTGCGTCGCGTGCTCGCGTGGCGTCCCGGCGGGAAGCGTCGGGGTCCACGGACGAGCGGGTGCGGAACTGTCCCGTGTGCAGCGCATCGGAGCGCTCCAGAAAGACTACGACCTCGCCGTAGGTGTCCCATCCCTGGTCGGCGAGTTGTTCGGTGACGTAACTCGAGAGCGAGTCGACGATCTGAGCGGTGTCACCGGCCATGCGATCGAAATCGGCGGGCCCGAGCAGCACCGTGTAGCGGTTCGGCGCGAGCAGTCTCCCGCCCGCGAGCTGCTCGATGTGGTCCTCGGCCTCCCTCATCAGCCCCTGCATGACCTCCTGGGGGACGACGCTGCCACCGAAAACACGTGCGAAAGCGTCGCCCACCATCCCTTGTAGACGGCGCTCGAACCTCCCGACGCGGCCCAACCGATCTTCCCTTCGCTCGCAACGGCGTGTTGCTGACGGCACCGATCGTATCTGTGATAGCCCGCAGCGTGTCGCCCCCCGATGCGGGGGGCCGCGCCGGGGGTCGCCGGGCCCCGTGCTAGCTTTCCACCTGCCAGGGCGAGTGGCGGAATGGCAGACGCGCACGGTTCAGGTCCGTGTGTCCGAAAGGACGTGAGGGTTCAACTCCCTCCTCGCCCACAGATCACCGGAGGGGTCCCGAGAGGGGCCCCTTTTCCGTTACCGGGCCCGGCGGCCGTTCGCCGAGCACCGCCGTGGCGTCGCCGAGCGGTTGCCGATCAGGCCCGTCGCACCGCGGGCCGGTCCGGGTGGTCGGCCAGCACGACGAGGTCGGCGTGCCCCGCGGGGTCGCGCTCGGCGGCGTACCGCGAGTGGGCGGGCAGGGTCCACCGCTCGTCGTCGGCGGTCCGGCGGGCCAGCGCCGCGTCGCTCATGCGCAGGTGCACCGCGAGGTCGAACGGGAGCCCGCGCCCGAGCAGCAGCGCGCCGGCCACGACCACGACCCCGTCGGGCGGGAGCTGCGCGTAGCCGTCGCGGAAGGCGCGGTCGGCGGCCGCGTCCCAGAGCCGGGGGAGGACCCGGCCCGTCGACACCGCCGGGTCGAGCACCTCGCGGCGCAGCCCGGCGGCGTCGAGCCAGCCGTCGAGGAGCTCGTCGGGGTCCTCGCGGCCGTGTTCCAGGCGCACCGAGGCCGGGCGCAGGAAGTCGGCGGCGGCCACCACGACGGCCCTGCGCCCCAGCGTGCGCAGGTCGTCCGCGACGCGCGCGGCGAGCGCCTCGGGCCGGGTCGGCGGTGGCCCGTCGACGGCGAGGCGGACCCGCCCCGGGCGGGCCGCGACGAGCCCGACCACCTCGTCGGCGAGCCGCTCCGGCGTCAGAGGGGTGACCTGCACGCGGACTACTGCCGGTAGCCCTCGACGGTGCCGGCGTCGCGCTCGTGGGCGCCGTCGGGGTCCTGCCCGGCGCGGCGGCGGGCGTCGCGCTGGCGCAGGAGGTCCCAGTAGCGGTCGAGCTGGATGCCGAGCTGGTCGAGGCGGTCCTTCTCCTCGGGGGAGAGGGCGGTGCCGATGTGGGAGCGCTCCAGGCGGTGCTCCTCGGCGACCAGCTCGTCGATGCGGCGGTGGAGCGTGTCGTCGTCCATGCCCGCGATGATCCCGCCTCAGCGCTGCGCCTGCAGGAGCGGCCCCGGGCGTCGACCACGTCGAGGTGGTGCACCACCGGGTCGCCGGAGGCCGGGCGCCGGCCGAAGGCCCGGTCGACGGCCGGGTGGATGCGCTCGTCGAACGCACCTCGCCGAGCCGTGGTCCCGGATGCTGCTGGCGCCGGGTGCCTGAGGGACCGGAGACTGGGGGCGTGGAGCCCGAGCGCAGCACCGGCACGTCGATCACGCGCGCGCTGCGGGTGGTCGAGGCGGTCGCCGCGGCGGGGGACGGTGTCACCGCCAAGGCCATCGCGCGGCGCCTGGCCTGTCCGCTGCCGACGGTCTACCGCGCGCTGGGCGTGCTCGTGCAGGAGGGCTACCTCGTCCGGCTGCAGGAGAGCCGCGGCTACGGGCTGGGCTACCGGATCGCCGAGCTGCACCGCAGCCTGGCCGACCAGGTGCGGCCGCCGTCGCCGGTGCGGGCGGTGCTGCACGAGCTGCACGAGAACCTGGGCGCCACCGCGCACCTGGTCGTCTTCCGCGACACCGACATCGTCGTGGCCGCCGTCGACGACTGCGCCGACCACCCCCGCCCCGATGGATTCGACGTCGGCGAGCCCACGCCCGCGCACGCCACCGCCGGCGGCAAGGTCCTGCTGGCCCCGCTGCGCCCGGCGCGGGTCAGCGAGCTCATCGCCCCCTACGGGATGCCGCGGCTGACCTCGCGCACGCTCGTCGAGCGCCGCGGGCTCGACCGCGAGCTGATGCGGGTGCGCTCGGCGGGCGTCGCCGTCGAGGTGGAGGAGTACCGGGCGGGCACCGCGGGCGTCGCGGCGCCGGTGACGGGGCCCGGAGGGGTGGTGCGCTCGGCCGTCGGTGTCACGGTGTCGCGGGCGGAGTTCACCGCCCGGCGCTGGGAGCTGGAGGTCGCGGTGCGCGAGGCCGCCGGCCGCGTCGCGCGCGCCGAGAGCGACGACGTGCGGGCGGCCGGCGGGCACTGAGCGCGCCTACGGCAGCAGCACCGCCAGGGTGTCGAGCTCGCGCAGCACCGCGTCCGTCTCGCCCGGGCCGGGGTCGGTCAGCTCGAACAGCACGCGGTCGACGCCCGCCGAGGCGTAGGAATCCAGTGCCTGCGGCTTCGGCGACGCGCCGTAGACCGTGACGGGCAGGTGCCCGCGCCCGGCGTCGGCGGCGCGGCGCTGCAGCTCGGCGACGCGCGCGCCGAACTCCTCGAGCCCCGACACGGGCACGCGCAGCGGGATCCAGCCGTCGCCGTGGGACAGGACGCGGTCGAGCACCGTCGGCCCGCCGCCGCCGATGAGTACCGGGGGCAGGCGCGTCGGCTTGGGCCAGGACCAGATCGGGTCGAAGTCGACGAAGGTGCCGTGGTGCTCGGCCTCGTCCCGGGTCCAGATCGCCTTCATCGCCTCGACGTGCTCGAGCATCCGCGCGGTCCGCCGCTTCGGGTCGACGCCGTGGTTCGCCATCTCCTCGGCGTTC
This sequence comes from Pseudonocardia oceani, assembly GCF_019263585.2. Classification (GTDB taxonomy): domain Bacteria; phylum Actinomycetota; class Actinomycetes; order Mycobacteriales; family Pseudonocardiaceae; genus Pseudonocardia; species Pseudonocardia oceani. Next base: position 2,930,882 of record NZ_JADQDF010000001.1, on the reverse strand, counting down.
CAGCCCGGGCCGACGCCGAGCTCGAAGCGGCCGGCGGCGATCCGGTCGAGGCTCGCGACGGCCTTGGCCAGCACGATCGGGTCGTGCTGCGCCACCAGCGACACCGCGGTGCCGAGCGCGATCCGCTCGGTCGTCGCCGCGATCGCCGCCAGCGCGACGAACGGGTCGTAGGTGTGGGAGTAGCGGGTGGGGAGCTCGGGCCCGCCGGGCCACGGCGACTCGCGGCTCGTCGGGATGTGGGTGTGCTCGGTGAGCATCAGCGCGCCGAACCCGCGCTCCTCGACGGCCCGCCCGAGCTCGACGGGAGCGGGGCCGTAGTCGGTCAGGAACGTCACGACGCCGAAGTCCATGCGGCCGATCATGCAACGGGTGCGCGGATCGGCATAGCCTCGCCCCCATGACGCCTCCCGGAGCCGTGACCGCGCCGCCGTTCCGCGCCGACCACGTCGGCAGCCTCCTGCGCCCGCCCGCGCTGCTCGCCGCCCGCGAGCAGCACGCCGCCGGCACCCTCGACGACGCCGGCCTGCGCGCCGCCGAGGACGCGGCGATCACCGACGTCGTGGCCGTGCAGGAGGAGGTCGGCCTGCGAGCGGCAACCGACGGCGAGTTCCGCCGCACGTCGTGGCACATGGACTTCATCTACCGGCTCGGCGGCATCACGCGGACCGACGAGCAGATCCGGGTGCGGATGCGCAACGCCTCCGGCGAGGGCGCGTTCACCTCCGCCGGCATGGCCGTCACCGACCACGTGCGCCTCGACGAGCCGATCTTCGCCGACCACTTCCGGTACCTGGCCGACCAGGTCACCACGGCCGTGCCGAAGCTGACGATCCCGTCGCCCAGCATGGTCTACGCGCGGGGCGGTTCCGCGGTGATCGACCGGTCGGTCTACCCGGACCTGGAGGGGTTCTGGGCCGACCTCTCCGCCGCCTACGCCGACGAGGTCGCGGCGCTGCACGGCCTGGGCTGCCGCTACCTGCAGCTCGACGACACCGCGCTGGCCTACCTCAACGACCCCGCGCACCGCGCCGAGCTGGCCGCGAAGGGCGACGACCCCGAGACCCAGCACCTGCGCTACATCCGCCAGATCAACGCGGCGATCGCCGACCGCCCCGCCGACCTGCGCGTCACGACGCACATGTGCCGCGGCAACTACCGCTCTTCGTGGGCGGCCGAGGGCGGCTACGACCACGTGGCGGAGGCGCTGTTCGGCGAGCTCGCCGTCGACGGCTTCTTCTGCGAGTTCGACGACGAGCGCTCCGGCGGGTTCGAGCCGCTGCGGTTCGTGCCGCCGGGCAAGCAGGTCGTCCTCGGGCTGGTGACGACGAAGTCCGGCGCGCTGGAGGACGCCGACGCCCTCAAGCGCCGCATCGACGAGGCCGCCAAGCACGTGCCGCTCGAGCAGCTCTGCCTGTCACCGCAGTGCGGGTTCTCCTCCACCGTCGAGGGCAACGAGCTCACCGCCGACGAGCAGAAGGCCAAGCTCGCGCTGATCGTCCGCGTCGCGCAGGACGTCTGGGGCTCGGTGTGAGCGAGGGTCCCCGCGGCTGGGCGGCGCCGCTGCACGCCCGCGTCCTGGACGCCGGCGGCGTCACCACCGGCACCCGGGTGCTCGACCTCGGGTGCGGCGGCGGCGGGTTCGCCGCGGCCGCCGTGGCGCGCGGCGCCGTGGTGCACGGGATCGACACCGACCCGTCGGCGGTCGCCGTGGCGTCCGGGGAGGTGCCCGGGGCGGACTTCGCCGTCGGCGACGCCCACGACCTCGGATCCCTCGGCCCGTTCGACGTCGCCGCCGCCGTGCAGCTGCTCGCGCACGTCGTCAACCCGGTGCTGGTGCTGCGCGAGGCCGCGCGCGTGGCACCCGTCGTCGCGGTGACGGTGTGGGGGCGCGAGGAGGAGTGCGACGTGCGGGCGTTCGGCGAGGCGCTGGCCCCGTGGGTCGGCTCCCGCCGTGCCCCCGACGGCCCGCCGCCGATCACCGAGCCCGCCCGCCTGCGCGCGCTCGTGGAGCTGGCCGGGCTGACCGTCACGTCGTTCGACGAGGTCGTCTGCCCCTTCGACTACCCCGACGACGACGAGCTCGTCGGGCCGCTGTTCGGCACCGGCATCGGGCGGCACGCGGTGAACCGCGCCGGCCCGGCCGCGGTCCGCCGGGCCGTGCTGGAGCGCTTCGAGCTCCACCGCACGCCCGGGGGCGGCTACCGGCTGGAGAACGTCTTCCGGGTGCTCACCGCGACGTCGGGCGGGGCCCCCGCGTAGGCGAGCCCCACCGCGGGGTCACATGTTCTCGGCGCCCGCGTAGATCGCTTCGCGGATGCGGTTGTAGGTGCCGCAGCGGCAGATGTTGCGGATCTCCTCGATGGCCGAGTCGTCGAGCTTGCGGCCCTCGTCGGCGCACTGGCGGACCTTCGCCACCGCGGCCATGATCTGGCCGGGCTGGCAGTAGCCGCACTGCGCGACGTCCTTCTCGATCCACGCCTGCTGCATCGGGTGCAGGTCGGAGTCCACCGTGTCGGCCAGGCCCTCGATCGTGGTGATCTCGTCCTCGGAGGAGATCTCGGAGACCGGCACCGAGCAGGGGTTGAACGCCTTGCCGTTGATGTGGCTGGTGCAGGCCTTGCAGACGTTGATGCCGCAGCCGTACTTGGGGCCGGTGACCCCGAGCAGGTCGCGGATCACCCAGAGCAGGCGGACGTCGTCGTCGGCCTCGACGGTGACGGACTCACCGTTGAGGTTGAAGGTGTGCTGTGCCATGTCTGGCTCCTCAGGAGGGGCGGGACCGCCGGCCGTGGGGGTCGCTTCGTCGGAGACCCAACGAACCGGGTGGCCGTGCGGTCTCGAAAGTGGGACAGGTTCACTCGTCGGAGTGGGGCCGCCACACCCGTTCACGCACGGTGACCGGCGTCAGCAACCGAGGTGTTCGGCCAGCTCCACCAGCGAGCCGACGGAGACGTCGGCGGCCGGGTCGGAGGCCGCGATCTCGACGCCGGGCCCCTTCTCGTCGGGCCGGTGCACGTAGGCCGTGCGCAGGCCGCGCTCGCGCGCCGCGGCGAGGTCGTCGAGGTGCGCGGCGACCATGAGCACCTGCCCGGGCACGACGTCGAGCAGGCGGGCGGCGCCGTCGTAGACCTCGGGGTCGGGCTTGTAGTGCCCGAACAGCTCCGCGGACAGCACGGTGTCCCAGGGCAGGCCGCCGTGCTTGGCCATGTCGACGAGCAGCGAGACGTTGCCGTTGGACAGCGTGGCGATCACGTGGCGCGCCTTGAGCCGGTGCAGCCCCTCGACGGAGTCGGGCCACGGGTCGAGCCGGTGCCAGGCGTGCACGAGCTCGACGCGCACGTCCTCGGGCGCGTCCGGCGCGCCGAACTCCTCGAGCAGCTCGTCGAGGGAGGCGCGGTGCAGCCCGTCGAGCCCGGTCCACGGCCGCTTCCCGCGCCGCACGCGGTCCATCGACGGCAGGTAGTGGCCGCGCCAGGCGTCGGCGAAGGCCTCCGCGTCGACGGCGGGCCCGAGCAGGCGCGCCACCTCGCGCGCCACGCCGCAGCGCCAGTCGACCACGGTCCCGAACACGTCGAACACGAGCGCGCGCACGTCCACCCGAGCAACCTAGACGGGGCGGAGCCCGGCACGGCGGCGACAGGCGGGGCGGTGACCAGAGCGCTACGCGAGGCCCAGCTGGATGCGCAGGCCGGTGTGGTCCCACAGTGTGCGGTGCGACGAGATGAGCGACCGGGTGATGGCGGCGCGGGTGCGGTGCCGGAAGGCGACCACGGAGATCGCGAGCACCTCCGCGCGACGGTGGGTGGGGTCGACGCCGGGCAGCAGCCAGGGCAGCTCGCGGTCGTGGGTGAACCCGACGATCCGCTGGTCGACCAGCGTCCGGATGTCGGCCGTGCGCGTCACCCGGCGGGTGGTCAGGTCGGCGGGCAGGTGCGGGAGCACCTCCTCGGCGAGGTGGCGGCGCAGGTCCTCGCCGGACCGCGCTCCACCGCCCGGGACGTCCTCCACGGTGCCGTCCTCGGCGACCACGGCGAGCGCGGCCTCGAGGTCGCGGGCGCAGACCGCCGTGTGGAAGGTGTCGGTCATCTCCTGCATGGACGTGATCAGTGTCTGCATCGCCACCGTCATGGTGGTCCGCCTCCTCTCGTGGTCCGTTCGTGACGATGCCCCGGCCCTGATCGTTCCGGGGCCGGGGCATCGTCGAGCCGGCGGTCAGGGCGCGGTGGCCGCGTACCGCGTCTGGAGCAGGCTCTTGCAGTACTCGCCGTTGGTCTCGATGCTCATCCGCGTGAGCCGGGCCCGCCGGAGGTGCAGCGGGACCTGCGCCGACGTGACGCGGCTGCCGTCCTTGTGGAGCAGCAGCGGTGCGTCGTCGTCCGCGGCGAGACCGAGCTTGGACCGCCGCTCACGGAGGCGGGTCAGGTCTCCCGAGGGAGGCACCTGGCCCAGGGTCATCCCGGCGAGGTCGTCCGGTCCGGCCCCCCCGTCGACCAGCGGCTGCGCGACGCGGTCCTGCCCGGCCATGGCGGCCTTCTGCAGGAACTGCTCGCGCAGCTCGTCGAGCTCGTCGGTGGCCTCGCCCTCGAAGGACGCGACGAAGCCGGACTGGGCCGCCACGCCGCCGTTGATCTCGGCGGAGGCGTGGTGGTCGGCCAGCGTCACCACCGCGTGCGTGATGCCGGGCACCTGCGACACGGCGTCGTAGGCATCGGCGACCATCAGGAAGGAGAAGTTGGGCGCGCAGAAGAACGTGGGCAGCCGCAGACCGACCGTGGCCACCCCCTCGTCGGACACCGTGCACGTCTCGACGAAGTCGAGGTCGGTGATGGGCTCGTCGAGCTCCGGGTCCATCACCGACCCCAGGGCGGCCCACACGTCTCCGTGCAGGCCGGCCGTCACGACCCGGCCACCAGCTGCTCGCCGGGAGCCATGGCCTCGTCGGCGTCGGTCTGGATCTGCAGCTCCGCCGGCACCGGGATGTCGTAGAGCTTGGCCGCGTTGAGACCCAGGATCTTCTTCTTCGTGTCGACCGTGAGCTTCGGGTAGTCCGAGCACGACGGGTCGTCGGGCATCTGCCAGTCGACGAAGCCCTCGACCTGCCACTTGGGCGTCCAGATGTTGTAGTCGCCGCCGAAGGTCATGCGGTCCTCGCCGACCCAGAACAGCAGCTCGCCCATCACCTTGGCGAAGAACTTCGGGCGCGCGTGCATGAGACCGCCGATGACGACGGACAGGCCCGCGTAGACGTTGGGCTCCTGCACCGCCATGAAGCAGAAGTCCTCGATGCGCGGGATGCCCGCGTGCTCGATGATGAAGTTCAGGCCCTGGAAGTCGGTGGCGGCCTGGTCGACGTCGTCGGCGGAGAACGCGTCCTTGTTGAGCGGCCAGATCGTCGGGCCCTTGTGGGCGTGGATGTTCTTGACACCCAGCGCCTGCGCGGCCTCGAAGAAGCGGTAGCACTCGGGGTCGGTCAGCTTGTAGCCGCGGGAGTCGCCGTTCCACTCCGCGGTGTAGAGCTTGATGCCCTTGTGGCCGTACTTCGCGACGTCGGCCTCGAGCTGCTTGATGCCGGCGTCGCCCTCGCGCGGGTCGAACCGCCCGTTGACGATGACCTTGTCACCGAGGCGCTCGAGCATCTCGGCGTTCTGGTCGGCCGTGTTGAAGCCGTTGGTGTACCACTCCTTGAGGTACGTCGACTGGAAGATCGCGACGTCGACGTGCCCCTCCTCGAACATGTCGCGCTCGAAGTCCTCGGGGGTGACCTTCAGGTACTTCTCGTAGTCCCAGTGGGTCTCGGGCGGGCCGAGCTGGTGGTAGCCGTAGAAGCAGTCGATCCAGCCCTTCGCGAACTCCTCGCGGCCCTCGCGCCAGTTCTCGCGGCTCGCGTCCCAGAAGTGGGAGTGGGAGTCGACTACGAAGTACTTCTCGCCATCTTTTTCGTACATGTGGTGGGAACCTCTCTGCGTCAGTGCTTGCGGAACTCGGTGCTTACGGAACGAGGATCGCGCGGCCGCGGACCCGGCCGGCGTCGAGATCGTGGAGGGCGTCGAGCGCCGCTTCCAGGGGGTACTGCTTGGTGTGGAGCGTGACCTTGCCGGCCTGCGCCAGGACCATGAGCTCGGACAGGTCCGAGTAGGTGCCGACGATGTTGCCGATGACGTTCTTCTCGCCGCCGACGAAGTCGAGCGTCGGCGCCCTGAACTCCCCGCCGTAGCCGAGGATGTACTGCGATCCCGCGGGGGCGGTCATCTGCCAGGCGTCGAGCTCGGCGCCCTGCTCGGCGACGAAGTCGAAGACGACGTCACCACCCAGCCCGTTGGTGAGGTCCTTGACGGCCTGGACCTGGTTGCCGTCGGCCAGCACCGTCTCGTCGGCGCCGAGCTGCTTGGCCAGCGCGAGCGCGTCGGGGTTGCGGTCGACGACGATGATCCGCGCGCTGGTGATCGCGGCGAGGGACTGGATGCCGATGTGGCCCAGCCCGCCCGCGCCCTGGACCACCGCGGTGGTGCCCGGGAACAGGCCGCCGGCCGCCTTGCGCACCGCGTGGTAGGCGGTGATGCCGGCGTCGGCCAGCGCGGCGACGTCGGCCGGGTTGGTGCTCGGGTCGAGCTTGATGCAGGCCCGCGCGGTGGTGCGCAGGTACTCCGCCATGCCGCCGTCGTTGTTCGACAGGCCGGGGAAGAACGCCGCCTCGCACTGCATGTCGCGACCGCGACGGCAGGCCAGGCACAGGCCGCAGGAGGGCTGCGGGTGCAGGATCACGGTGTCGCCGACGGCGACGTTCGTGACGCCCGCACCGATCTCGTGGACCCAGCCCGCGTTCTCGTGGCCGATGACGTAGGGGAGGTTCGGGTTCTGTGCCTCGGCCCAGTCGCCGTTGATGATGTGCAGGTCGGTGCGGCAGACGCCGGCGCCACCGACCTTGATGATCACATCCAACGGGCCCTGGATCGTGGGCTCCGGAATGTCGTCGATCTTCGGATCCTCGTGGTACGCGTGTACCCGAACGGCCTTCACCGGTGGACCTCCTCAGGTGTCGGGGACTGGGTCCGATTCCAGTGCCGAGTGCCGCCGCTCACAACCCGTTCCATTCCGCAGAGCGAGAAAACGGACAAAACGTACTGCCGTTCAGGTGAGGGTCGGAACGCTTACCCGTGAGTAACATGTGCCCCATGACGACGGACACCAGCTGGGTCGGCCCCGCGATGACGCAGACCGTGCCCTGGGTGGGCACCGCCGGGATCACCTTCGGCGAGACCACCGGCACGCGCGCGGTCGCACACCTCCCCGACGACGCCGGGCAGCACAACCACGTCGCCGGCCCGCACGCCGCGATGATCTTCGGGCTGGGGGAGACGGCGTCGGGGGCGGTCGGGCTCGCGGCGTTCGGCGGGGTGATGGAGCGCGCCACGCCGCTCGTCGTCCGCTCGGAGATCGCCTACCTGCGCCTCGCGAAGGGCCCGTTGACGGCGGTGGCGCAGCTCGACCGCGACGCGGCCGAGGTCCTCGCCGAGCTCGACGCGGGAACGCGCCCGGAGTTCACGGTGTCGGTCGTGGTCACCGACGGGGGCGGCCGGGAGACGAGCCGGATGACCGTCGTCTGGACGCTGCGCCCGAACCGCTGAACCCGACCGGGAATGGCACGTTGTTCGATAAGGGCCGGTCCTGGCACCTGTCGGCCGCGGTCTACCGCGCACTGGAGGCGCCGTCGGGGTACGTCCGGGTGCGGAGCTTCGAGCCGCTGCAGCAGGAGCAGATGGTCCTGTCCCACGTCGCGGCGCACGGCCGGATCTCCCGTGGACGGGCGGCCGGGCTGTGCTCCCTCGCGCCCACCCAGGCCGGCCGCCTGCTCGGCAGGTTGGTCGGCAGCGGCGAGCTGGTCCGGCGGGGGGAGCGTCGAGGCAACTGCTACGAGGCACCGGGAGAGCGATCTCCCGGCTCCCGGCCCGGCACGACCGCCGCGCCGGGTCTAGCGTCGCCGTCGTGCATGTGGTGATCGCAGGAGGACACGGCAAGATCGGGTTGCGGCTCGCCGCACTGCTGGCCGGGCGGGGCGACACCGTCACCGGACTGGTGCGCAACCCCGACCACCGGGCGGAGCTGGAGACGGCGGGCGCCGGGTGCGTCGTGCTCGACCTGGAGACGGCCACGGTCGACGAGCTCGCGCCGCACCTGGCCGGGGCCGACGCAGTGGTGTTCGCTGCCGGGGCCGGCCCGGGGAGCGGGGTGGCGCGCAAGGACACCGTCGACCGCGCCGCCGCCGTCCTGCTCTCCGACGCGGCCGTGCGGGCCGGGGTGGTGCGTTACCTGCTGGTGTCCTCCACCGGCGTCGACACGGAGCCCGCGCCGGGCACCGACGAGACCTGGGCCGCGTACCTGCGGGCGAAGAAGGCCGCCGAGGAGGCGGTCCAGGCGTCCGACCTGGCGTGGACGATCCTGCGCCCGGGCGCGCTCACCGACGACCCGGGCACCGGCAAGGTCCTGCTGGCCTCGCCGCCGGTCGACCGCGGCGACATCACCCGCGACGACACCGCCGCCGTGCTGGCCGCCCTGCTCGACGCCCCCGGCACCGCGGGACGCGTGCTGGAGCTGCGCGAGGGCGACGTCGACCTGCTCGAGGCCGTCGTGTCGGTGACGGCGCCGTGAGCGCCGCGACGGGGACGCCCTCCTCCGGGACCTCCTTCGACGTCGTCGTCATCGGCGCCGGCGCGGTCGGCGAGAACGCGGCGGGCTACGCCGCGCAGGCCGGGCTGTCGGTCGCGATGGTGGAGGCCGAGCTCGTGGGCGGCGAGTGCTCGTACTGGGCGTGCATGCCGTCGAAGGCGCTGCTGCGCACCGGACACGCCGTCGCCGCGGTGCGCCGCCTGCCCGGCACCACCGCCGAGTTCGACCCGCAGGCCGTCCTCGACCGCCGCGACACCTTCACCCACGACTGGGACGACGCGAGCCAGGTCGAGTGGGCCGAGGGCGCCGGGATCACGCTGCTGCGCGGTCACGCGCGGATCACCGGGGAGAAGGAGGTCACCGTCGAGGGCGGTGACGTCCTGACCGCCCGGTACGCCGTCGTCGTCTGCACCGGGAGCACGCCGGTGACGCCCCCGGTCGACGGCATCGACACCGTCCGCACCTGGACCTCCCGCGACGCCACCTCCGCGAAGGCGGTGCCGGCACGGCTGGGCGTGCTCGGCGGCGGGGTCGTCGGGTGCGAGCTCGCGCAGGCCTACCAGCGGCTCGGGTCGCAGGTGGTGCTGGTGCAGCACGGGTCGTCGCTGCTGGCGTCGATGGAGCCGTTCGCGGGGGAGCGCGTCGCCGCCGCCCTGCGCGAGGAGGGTGTCGACCTGCGGCTCGACGCGTCGCTCGACTCCGTCGCCCCCGCGGCAGACGGCGTCGCGATGTCGGTCGGCGGCGAGGAGATCACCGTCGACGCGCTGCTGGTCGCCACCGGGCGCCGCCCGCACACCGCCGACGTCGGCCTCGACGCGGTCGGGCTGGAGCCCGGGTCGACGCTGGAGGTCGACGACGCCGGGCGGGTGCAGGGCGTCGACGGGGGCTGGCTGTTCGCCGCGGGCGACGTCACCGGCCGCGCGCCGCTCACGCACCAGGGCAAGTACGCGGCGCGGATCGTCGGCACCGTCATCGGGGCGGTCGCCGCGGGGAAGCCGGTCGACCCGGCGCCGTGGAGCGAGCACGCGGCCACCGCCGACCACGTGGCCGTGCCGCAGGTGGTGTTCACCGACCCCGAGGTCGCCTCCGTCGGGCGCACCGAGGCGCAGGCCCGCGAGGCGGGGCTGGACGTCCGGGTCGTCGACATCCCGATCGCCGTCGGCGGCTCGTCGCTGCAGGCCGACGGGTACGACGGCGCCGCGCGGATGATCGTCGACGAGGCGCGGGGCGTGCTCGTCGGCGTCACGTTCGTGGGGCAGGACGTCGCGGAGATGATCCACGCGGCGACCATCGCCGTGGTGGGGGAGGTGCCGCTGCACCGGCTCTGGCACGCCGTGCCGGCCTACCCGACGATCAGCGAGGTGTGGCTGCGGCTGCTGGAGGCCTACCGGAGCTAGGTGCCGGTCTGGGTGAGCGCCGCGGCGAGCCCGAGCACCACGGCCATCAGCGCCACCTCGACGCCCGCCCAGCGCAGCACCGGGGTGCGCCCGGCCGCGAGCCGGCGCCGGGCGAGCCCGCCCAGCGCGGCGAGCGCCACCAGCGCCACCGACTTGGCCACCACGAGCAGTCCGTACGCGGTGGTGAGCAGCGCGCCCCAGTCCTGCAGCCGGACCTGCGCGCCGAGCACGCCGGTGAGGGCGACGACCACCACGCACGCGCCCGCGAGCGTGGAGAACCGTCCCACGGTGGCCGCGAGCAGGGCGCGGTGCCGGGCGACGAGCACGAGCAGCCCGCCCAGCCCGCCCACCCACAGCGCGGCCGCCCCGGCGTGCAGGGCGGCGGTGACCACCGCGAGCTGGTGGTCCGGCGCCGAACCGGCATGGCCGGTGACCGTCGGCGTCAGCACCCCGAGCAGGGCCGCGACCAGCGGGATCCGCACGGCGACCCGGTCCGGGTCGTGCAGCCGCACGGCCGCGCAGACGAGCACGACCAGCGCGCACCCGGCCGTCAGCACCAGCCCGCGGCCCGCGGCGAGCCGTGTCGACCAGGCCAGCACTTCGCCCGCGCCCAGCTGCCCGAGCCCGCGGCCGAACGCGTCGGCCGCGCGGAGCGCGACGCCGACCAGCACGAGCGCGACCCACGCCCCGCCGAGCACGAGCAGGGCCCGGTCGACGGTCCGGTCGACGCGTGCGATGTCGTGCCGGGTGGGCCCGGTCGGCCCGGGCAGCAGCACGGCCACCAGGGCCAACCCGACGCAGGCGACGCCCACGACGTCGGCGCCGACCCGCGCCGCGACGACGCCGAGCCCCAGGGCCCCCGCCCCGGCCACCGCCGTGGCGACCAGTGCCGCCCCGACCGCCAGCGTGCCCCACGCGGCGGGCCGGAGCCGGGCGCGGGCGTCGGAGATCGGGGCGGTCACGGGGTCAGGCCGGGCGCGTCACGAGCGCCCGAGCCGCAGCGCGGCCCCGACGCCCCCGCCGACCAGGACGACCGCGCCGACGATCCACGGCCAGACCGGCATCCCGCCGTCCTCGGCGGGCGCTGCGGGTGCCGCCGCCGGTTCGGGCGCCGCCGCGGCCTGCGACGACGTCGACGGGGCCGCGGGGGCGGCGGCCGCCGGGCCGTCGGTGGTGAGGGTGAAGGCGACGCTGCCCGTGACCGGGTGGCCGTCCTCGGAGATCACGCGGTAGCCGATCTCGTAGCGGCCGGCGGCGCCGAGCGGGCCGACGCCGATCGCGACCGTGCCGCCGTCCGCGGTGACCTCGCCGGTCTGGTACTGGGTGCCGTCGGGCCCGACGACGGTGACCGTCGAGAAGCCGGGCTGCATGGTCTCGTTGAACTCCAGCGCGACGCGGGCGGGCCCGGCGTCGAGGCTGGTGCCCTCGGCGGGGTCGCTGCCGAGCAGGCGGGTGTGGGCCGAGGCCACGCCCGTGCCGAGCAGCAGGGCGAACCCGCACAGCAGGGTGAGCGCGGCCGTGCGCAGGACGCGGTTCATCGGGTGCTCTCCTCCTTGGTGCGCCGCCGGTTCTGCAGGACGGCGCCGCCGCCCAGGCCCAGCCCGAGCGCGCCGACGAGCAGGCCGGCGCCGCCGATCCAGCGGGCGGTGTCGTCCTCGCCCGCCGGGTCCGCGGTGGTGTCGGTGGCGGTGGTGTCGGTGGCGGTGGCGTCCTCCGCGGGCAGCAGTTCGACCGTGGGCGCGGGGCGCTCGGGCTCCGAGCCGTCGGCGGTGGGCGGCTGGTCCCACGCGACGACCTCGCCGTCGTCGTAGGTCTGCACCGCCGGCAGGACGAGCAGGTCGGTGTCGGTGGGCAGCGGGCCCACCGACAGCGGGAACTCGGCGAACTCGCCGGGACCGACGCGGACGCCGGGGTCGGCGGTCCAGGTGACGGCGGTGACGGTCTCGCCGCTGCGCTCGAGCGCGGCCGTCCAGCCGGGCATCGGGCTGGTGCGGACCGACCGCAGGGGGTGCTCCGCGGGCAGCGACACGCGCAGCGCGACGGTGCCGGCGGTCTCGGACTCGGTGGGGACGCGCAGGGTGACGACGCCGTAGCCGCCCTGGCGGAGGTCGCCCGCCTGCGCGGTGACGTGCGCGAACGCGGGAGCGGCGGTGACGAGGACGGCGGCGGTCGCCGCGGTGAGGACGGTGGCGGCGCGCAGGGCGAGCCGACGGGGACGTGCGGACATGGTCTCTCCGGATGAGGGGTGTGCGGACGGGGTCAGCACCCCGCCGGCGGACCCCTCCGGACCTGCGTCGCGGCGAGCGCACCGGCCAGCGCCAGGCCGGCGGCGGGCGCGGCCGGGACCGGCGCGGGCAGCGGGCGGCGCGCGGGCGGCGGGACCGTCCGGCGCGGGAGGACCCGGGCGAGCGCGGCGTGCACGGCCGCGACCGCGGTGTCGGCGTGGCGCACCGCGGCGGCGACGACCAGCGTGGCCGCGCCGTGCATCGCCCACATCCCGGCCGGCCCGAGGAGCGCGGGCCCCGCGGTGTGCGCGGGGTGCAGCAGCTCCAGCAGGTGGTGCAGCGCGAGCTGGCCCGCGGCGAGCGTGCCGAGCAGCCCGACGAGCCCGGTGGCCCGCCCGGCGACCGTGACGAGGACCCCGCACAGCAGCGGGAGCAGGACGACGAGCAGCGCGAGGTCGGGCAGGGCGCCGCCGGCCGCGCCGTGCCCCGCGGCCGTGAGCAGGGCGCTGAGCAGCGCCAGCGCGACTCCGCGCACGCCCGCTCCGACCCCGTCCACACCCCCGACGGTAGTCGCGGGTCAGGTGGTGACGACTCCCAGGTGGGTCAGCAGGTCGATCTCGATGCGGTCGAGCTCGTGGCCGATCGCGCGGTAGGCCGTGCGGCGGCGCGGGGTGGGCATCTGCTCCGCCGCCCGGACGGCGACGGCCAGGTCGGTGAGCCGCGGACGGGTCGCGGTGACGAACGCCCGGGCGTCGTCGGTGGCGCGGGTGTCCGAGCCCTCCAGCTCGGTGAGCGCCTCGGCGATCCGCGAGAGCCGGGCGTGCAGCGCACCCCCCGGGCCCGAGTAGGCGCCGAGCTGGTCGGCCGCGACGCCGAGCCGCGCGGCCCGGCGGGCGTCCCACGCCCCGCGCGCCGCGCCCGCCACGGCCAGCGCGTACGGCGTCAGCAGCGGGACCACCGCGGTGCCCACGCCGATCATCCGCTTCGCCTGCTTGCCGGTCAGCGGCTTCTTCACCGCCTTGCCGACGTCCTTCGCCGCGTCGGCCACGGACGTCGTCGCGTCGGTACGCCGGGATCGTCGCCCCAGAGCCATGCTCGTCCTCCTCGACCGGTGTGGGGCGCAGCCTATGACGATCAGCGACGGGCGGCAGTCGCGGAGGTTGTCGGAGGTCCTCATTACCCTCGGGGGTGTGACGGCGACAGCGGCGAACCCCTCCCCTCCTGCCGTCCTGCTCGACGCCGGGGCGCTCACCCGCTGCCGTCGCCGGATCCACCTCGACCACGACCCGTCGGCGGCCGGCGTCCCGCAGGCGCTGCCCGACCCGTCGCTGGAGCAGCGCCGGGCCGACGCGGCGGCCCACCGCGACGAGCTGGCCGCGCGGCTGGGCGCCGTCCTCGACGGCTGGGCGCGGGTGCCCGCGGGCAGCACCGCGGAGCGGGTCGCGGCCACGGCCGCGGCGATCGAGCGGCGGGCGCCGTACGTGTGGGGGGCGGTGCTGCCCTCCGACGGCGCCGGGCGCGGCGGGGCGGAGCTGCTCGTGCGCCTGCCCGGCGGCGGGTACGTGCCGCTGGTCGTCGTGCGCCACCGGGTCACCGACCCGGGCACCGGCGCCGTCACGTCGCCGCTGCTGGCGCCGCACCCCGACCGCGCGCTGCCCGACCCCACCCGCAAGGTCCGCTCGCAGCCGCGCGACCTGCTGCGCCTGGCCCACCTGCACCGCCTGCTGCGCGCCGCCGGCTGGGCCCCGCCCGAGGGGGCCCGCCACGCCGACCTCGCCGGGGTGATCGGGCTCGACGCCGACGCGGTGGTCTGGCACGACCTGCGCTCCGGGCACTGGCCGGGCGGGCGCTCCACCCTCGCCGAGTACGAGGCCCGCTTCGCCGACCGCACCGCCGTCGCGCTCGCCGCGGCCACCGGCGCGCCCGCGCTCGCCGCGCCCTCGCGCGTCAACGAGTGCCGCCACTGCCCGTGGTGGCCCACGTGCGAGTCCGAGCTCCGCCGCACCGACGACGTCAGCCTCGTCGTCCGCGGGGAGACGGCGGTGGCGCTGCGCGAGGTCGGGGTGCAGACCGTCGAGCAGCTCGCGGGGCTCGACCCCGCGGCCGAGCCGCCCATCCCGTTCCCCGCGCAGCCCTACCCCGACGTCGTCGCGCTCGCGCGGGCGTGGCGCAAGGACCTGTCGGTCGTGCGGCGGGTGCCGCGGGTGCCGGTGCTGCGCGCCGACATCGAGGTCGACGTCGACATGGAGAGCTTCGGGGAGTCCGGCGCCTACCTGTGGGGCGCGCTGCTCACCCACCCCGGCGGCGCCCGCCCGGGCGACGAGCCCGACGGCTACCGCGCCTTCGCCACCTGGGACCCGGTGCCCACCCTCGACGAGGCCCGCTCCTTCGCCGCGTTCTGGGGTTGGCTGTCCGCCGTGCGCGCCCGGGCCGCCGCGTCGGGCCGCACGTTCGCCGCCTACTGCTACAACGAGCAGGCCGAGAACCGCTGGCTGCTGGGCTCCGCGCAGCGCTTCGCCGGGATGCCGGGCATCCCACCGATCGCGGAGGTCGAGGCCTTCATCGCCGACCCGTGCTGGGTCGACCTGTTCGCCGTGGTCAACGAGTGGTTCCTGTGCGCGCACGGCAAGGGCCTCAAGCGCATCGCCCCCGCCGCGGGGTTCGGCTGGCACGACGCCGAGGCCAGCGGTGAGAACTCGATGCGCTGGTACCGCGACGCGGTGGGCATGGACGGCGCCCCGCCCGACACCGTCCAGCGCGACCGGCTGCTGGAGTACAACGCCGACGACGTCGCCGCCACCCACGCCGTCCGGGTGTGGATGACGTCGCCCGCGATCGACGAGGTGCCGCTGGCCGCCGACCTGTAGGGGGCCGCTCCCGGGGCTGCGCGCCGCCGCGCCGCCCGCCAGGATCGGCGGGTGGCACCGACGAAGCACGAGCAGCGGGGGCCGGCCGGGGCCGCCTCCAGCACCCACTACCTCGGCACGTCCACGGCGATGGCCGTGCTCGCGCGCGGCGGCAACGCGTTCGACGCGGTCGTGGCGGCCGGGTTCGTGCTGCAGGTGGTGGAGCCGCACCTGTGCGGGCCCGGGGGCGAGGTGCCGGCGGTGTTCGTCACGCCCGCCGATCCCGTGCCGCGGGTGCTGTGCGGGCAGGGCGTCGCGCCGGCGGCGGCCACGGTGCAGCGGCTGCGCGACGGCTACGGCCTGCCGATCGTGCCGGGCACCGGGCTGCTCGCGGCCACCGTGCCCGGTGCGTGGGACGGTTGGCTGACGCTACTGCGCGACCACGGCACCTGGAGCCTCGCGCAGGTCCTCGAACCGGCGATCGGGTACGCGGCGGGCGGGTTCCCGCTGGTCCCGCGCATCCCCCCGACGATCGCGACGGTCGCCGCCCACTTCCGCGGGCACTGGACGTCGTCGGCGTCGACGTGGCTGCCCGACGGCGACGTCCCCACGACCACGCACCGCCTCCCGGTCCTGGCCGCGACCTGGCGCCGGCTGCTCGACGCCGCGGTCGGCCGGAGCCGCGAGGCGCGGATCGACGCCGCCCGCGACGCCTGGTACCGCGGCTTCGTCGCCGAGGAGATCGCGGCGTTCTGCACGGTGCCGGTGCGCGACGAGTCCGGGCGCGACCACCCCGGCCTGCTCGTCGCCGACGACCTGGCGCGCTGGTCGGCGACCTACGAGGACGCGCTCGCCGTCGACGTCGGCGGGGGCTGGACGGTCGCCAAGCCCGGCGGGTGGTCGCAGGGGCCGGTGCTCCCGCAGATGCTGCAGCTCCTGCGCGGCGACGCCGACTACGCCGACGGCGTCGCCACCGCCGCCACGGTGCACCGCGCCGCGGAGGCCGCGAAGCTCGCCTTCGCCGACCGCGAGGCCTGGTACGGCGACAGCGCCCCGGTGCCGCTCGACGCGCTGGTGTCGCAGGCCTACGCCGACCGGCGCCGCGCGCTGATCGGCGAGAACGCGTCCCGCGAGCTCCGGCCGGGGAGCCCGGACGGCCGCGAGCCGCGCCTGGCCGACTACGCCGCCCGGCCGGGGCAGAAGAGGGGCGACGGCGTCAGCGGTCCGGGGCTGGGGGAGCCGACCGTCAGCCGCACCGGGGCGGTGCGCGGCGACACGGTGCACGTCGACGTCGTCGACGCCGCGGGCAACATGGTCTCCGCGACGCCGTCGGGCGGGTGGCTGCAGTCCTCGCCGACCATCCCCGCGCTCGGCTTCTGCCTCGGCACGCGCGCCCAGATGTTCTGGCTCGAGGACGGCGTGGCGTCGTCGCTGGTGCCGGGGCGGCGCCCGCGCACCACGCTCTCGCCCTCGCTCGGCCTGCACGACGGAGAGCCGCGGATCGCCTTCGGCACGCCCGGTGGCGACCAGCAGGACCAATGGCAGCTGTGCTTCTGGCTCGCCCACACCGTCGGCGGGTTGGACCTGCAGGCCGCGATCGACGCCCCGGCCTGGCACTCCACCGCCTTCCCCAGCTCCTTCGCGCCGCGCGGGTGGGCACCCGCCGGCCTGGTGGCGGAGTCGCGCCTGGGCGCGGCGACGTTCGCGGAGCTGCGCCGGCGCGGGCACGGGGTCGTCGACGCGGGGGAGTGGGCGCTCGGCCGGATGTGCGCGGTCGGACGGGGTGGGGGCCCGCTGCTGCGCGCCGCCGCGGACACGCGCAGCGGTGTCGGATCGGCCGCCGCACTGTAGAGAGGTCCCAGAACGTCGTGCTGTAGCGTTGTTGTGGAAAGCAATTCCAGAACAGCACTACACGACGGGGGTCCGATGGCCATCGGCACGCGCAGCGCCCGGGCGGAGGCCACGCGCGGACGGATCGTCGCCGCGGCCGGGCCGCTGTTCGTCGAGCTCGGCTACCTGGCCACGACCACCTCGGCCCTGGCGAAGGCGGCGGGGGTGGCGGTGCAGACGCTCTACCTCTCCTTCGGCAGCAAGGCCGCGGTACTGGAGGCCGTCCTCGCCGCCGAGGCCGAGGATCACCGTTCCGGGTGGCGGCCGGGCTCGGCGGCGGACGGCCCGGGGGAGCTGCGCGCCTATGTCGAGGCCACCGCGGCGGAGGTGGCGCGGCGCCACCCGCTCGACGCCGTCCTGCACGCCGCCGCCGCCGATCCCGAGCCCGCGGAGCTGCTCGACCGGTCCCGCCGCGCCGCGTTGGCCGCGCACGCCCGCGTCGTCGACGAGCTCGCCGACCGGCCCGGGTTCACCACCCACGTGTCGCTGCAGCGCGCCACCGAGATGCTCGACGCCCTGCTCGCGCCCGAGGTCTACGGGCGACTGGTCGTCGGGCACGGGTGGACCGTCCCGGACTGGTCGGACTGGGCGGCCCGGCACCTGGTGGCCGACCTGTTCCCGGCCGGCGCTCCCGGACCGTCGGGGTCACCGGGCACACTCGGGGCATGAGCGACGACCGCGGCACGGGGGACGACGCGGGCCCCGGGACGGACGCGGGGCCCTGCACAGACGATGGGCCCCGGACCCTGGCCGTGGCCGTCGTGCCGGCCCCCGCGCCGATCGGGGCGCTCACGGTCGGTGTCACCGCCGCCGGGTTGGCGCTGGTCGCGTTCGGCGACGTCCCGGAGGTCGCGGCCCGGGCGGCCGCCCGCCTGGGAGCCGTGGTCGTCGCGGGGTCGCCGCTCCTCGAGCAGGCCACCACCGAGCTCGCCGAGTACCTGGACGGGCGCCGCCGCGTGTTCACCGTGCCGCTCGACCGCTCGCTCACCTCGGGCTCGCAGCGCCGCGTGCTCGACGCGCTGTTCGCCACCGTCCCGTTCGGCGCCACCGTCACCTACGGCGAGCTCGCCGCCCGGGCCGGCCTGGCCGGGGGCGACCCGGCGCGCGGGCACACCGCGGCCCGCGGCGTCGGCGCGATCATGGGCTCCAACCCGATCCCGGTCGTCGTGCCCTGCCACCGCGTGCTGGGCTCCGACGGGCTCGGCGGCTTCGGTGGCGGCCGCGCCACCAAGGAGTGGCTGCTCGCGCTGGAGGGCGTGCTCACGCCCGCGCTGGACTTCGGCTGAGGGGGCGGGCATGAGCGCGATCGACGTCTTCGACCCCCGCGTCTTCGCGCGCGGCGTTCCGCACGACGCGCTGCGCACCCTGCGCGACACCGACCCTGTGAGCTGGCAGGACGAGCACGAGGTCGGCATCTGGCCCGCCGGGCCCGGGTACTGGGCCGTCACCCGCTACGACGACGTCCGCCACGTCCTGCGCAGCCCGCAGGACTTCTCGTCGTCGTTGGGCGCCACGCAGATCCGTGACCCCGACCCGGCCGACCTGCCGTTCATCCGCCGCATGGTCCTCAACATGGACCCTCCCGAGCAGGTGCGCCTGCGCACGCTGGTCACCGGGGCGTTCACGCGGCGGCGCCTGGAGCGCTTCGCCGACGTCATCGCCGAGCGGGCGCGCACGCTGCTGGCGGCGGCGGGCCCGCGGTTCGACCTCACCGACGTCACCGACGACCTGCCGCTGCAGAACCTCGCCGACCTGCTCGGCGTGCCGCACGCCGACCGGCCGCTGCTCAAGCGCTGGACCGACCGCGTCATCGGCTACCAGGACCCCGAGCACGCCGAGGTCGTCACCGACCCCGCCGGGCGCCCGGTCAACCCGCGCTCGCCCGCCCAGCTCGCCGACATGTTCGCCTACGCCGGATCGCTGGCCGACCGCAAGCGCGCCGAGCCCGCCGACGACGTGATGACCGCGCTCGTGCACGCCGAGGTCGACGGCGAGCGGCTCACCGGGGCCGAGCTGCACATGTTCTTCTTCCTGCTGGTGATCGCGGGCAACGACACCGTGCGCAGCGCGCTGCCCGGCGGCGTGCTGACGCTGCTGCAGAACCCGGAGGCGTACGCCCGGCTGCGCGCGGACCCCTCGGGGCTGCCGGCGGCGATCGAGGAGCTGCTGCGGGTGCACCCGCCGGTGCTCACGTTCCGCCGCACCGCCGCCCGCGATGTCGTGCTCGCGGGCCGGGAGATCGCCGCGGGCGACAAGGTCGTCGTCTACCACTGCTCGGCCCACGCCGACGAGCGCCGCTTCCCCGACCCGCTGCGCTTCGACCCGGAGCGCACCCCGAACGACCACCTCGCCTTCGGCCAGGGCCCGCACCTGTGCCTGGGCGCGGCGTTCGCGCGGCTGCAGATGCGCGCGTTCTTCACCGAGTTCCTGGCCCGCCCGCCCGTCGAGCTCGACGGCGAGCCGCGCCGGCTCACGTCGAACTTCATCAACGGGATCACGCACCTGCCGCTGCGGACCGGCACCGCCTCGTAGCCGCGCACCACCACCGGGGAGTACCGGACGAGCGCCGGATGATCCTTCCACTACCGTGGGTGGCCGGACGACCGCGGGAGGTTCACCGGTGCGCAGGACGGCTCGGATGCTGGTGGTGCTCGCCGTCGCGGCGGTCACGCTCGCCGGGTGCGCGCAACCGGGCCAGCTGGGCGACCCGGCCGAGGAGACCGCGGCACCCGCCCCCACGGCGCAGCCGGCCGGCGACGAACCCGCGCCGCGCCTGCCCCAGCTGCTGGGCAGCGGCCTGGTCGAGCAGCCCCTGCAGATCCGCACGCCCGGCCCGGCGGTCTACTCGGTACGCACCGCGAGCATCCCCCCGGGCATCGCGATCGGGTGGGCGCTGCACCCGGGCACCGAGACGACGATCGTCACCGCGGGCAGCGTGACGGTGCAGCTCGAGGACGCGTGCGAGCCCGTCACCTACGAGGCCGGCGACGCGCTGTTCATCCCGGACGCCGTGCCGCACACGCTGCGCAACGACGGCGACACCACCGCCGAGCTCGTCGTCGCCTACCTGCTCGCCCCCGGCGCTCCCGACCAGCTCAGCGCCCCTGCGGCGTGCCCCGCCGCCTGACGAACGCTCCCGCCCCACGGGGCCCCGGTGTGGGACAGTGGACGGCGTGGGAACGAAGACGGTCGCCGGCGTCGACGGGCGCACCTGGCAGGTGCGCCGCAACATCGAGTGGTCCGTGCCCGCCACGGGCGACGACTTCGAGCACGACGTCGACGGCGGCCGCGGCGCCGCGGTCCTGATCCTCTCCGCGCTGTTCCTGTTCTGGGTGATCCTCATCGTCTGGACGCCCGCGCTCGTGCACGTCCCGTGGTTCCTCTGGGTGCTCGCGGCGGCCGTGGTGCTGTTCTTCCCCGTCCGCTGGTGGCTGCGGCGGCCGTGGACGGTCGTCGCGGAGACGGCGGGCAGCTACGACCAGCCCGCCGAGCGCTGGACGGGCCTGGTCCGCGGCGGCGCGAAGGCCCGCGAGGAGCTGCGGATCGTCGTCCGGCGGCTGCGCACGCAGGGCACGCCCGGCCACGCCGACAGTCCGCTGCAGCCGGTGAACTGAGGGCCGATGCCCGAGCTTCCCGAGGTCGAGGCGCTGGCCCACCACCTTCGCGAGCACGCGATCTACCGCCCCGTCGCGCGCGTCGACGTGGCCTCGATGAGCGCGGTCAAGACGTTCGACCCGCCCGTCACGGCGCTGGCCGGGCGGGTCGTCACGGGAGCGGCGCGCTACGGCAAGTTCCTGTCCGTCGAGTTCGCCGACCGGCCCGACGATCCCCTGCACCTCATCACCCACCTGTCCCGCGCCGGCTGGCTGCGCTGGCACGACACCGCCACCACGACCCCGCCCAAGCCCGGGCGCGGTCCGCTGGAGCTGCGGGTGCACCTCGACCACGTCGGCGGCCCCGGGTTCGACCTCACCGAGGCCGGCACGCAGAAGCGCCTCGCCGTCCACCTCGTGCCCGATCCCCGGCAGGTGCCCGGCATCGCGCGGCTGGGCCCGGACGCGATGGCGCTCACGCGCGACGAGTTCGCGGCGCTGCTGTCCGGGCGGGGCGAGCGGATCAAGACGCTGCTGGTGGAGCAGACCGTGCTCGCGGGCGTCGGCAACGCCTACAGCGACGAGATCCTGCACACCGCGCGCCTCTCGCCCTACGCGTCGGCGGGGCGGCTGACCACCGAGCAGGTCGACGCCCTCTACGCCGCGCTGCGCTCGGTGCTCACCGACGCCGTCGACCGCTCGGTCGGCCAGAAGGCGGCCGAGCTCAAGGGCGAGAAGCGCTCCGGCCTACGGGTCCACGCCCGCACGGGGCTCCCGTGCCCCGTCTGCGGCGACGTCGTCCGAGAGGTGTCCTTCGCGACGAAGTCGTTCCAGTACTGTCCGGGATGTCAGACCGGCGGCAAGCCGCTGGCCGACCGTCGACTGTCCCGGCTGGTGAGGTAGAGATCGTGGAAGCGCTGTCGCCGGTCGTCCTCGTCCTGGGCGGCCTGCTGGTGCTGAGCGTCGCGGCCACCGTCTTCTACGCCCTGCGCAACCGCCGCAACACCTTCGCCAACCCGCTGGAGAAGGCCACCTTCGGCACGCTGCACACGGTCGCGCTCGCCGCGCCCGCGCTGCGCGAGGGCCTCTCCCCGCAGTCGGCCCGGTTCGCGCTGCCCTACCTGCGCACCCTGCTGGAGACCTGCGCGCTGGCCATGACCGACAGCCGCGGCGCCACGCTGGCCTGGGACGGCGACTCCGACCAGCACCAGCCCGACGTGCGGATCCTGGCCGAGAAGGTGATCGCGACCGGGCGCCAGGAGGTCATGTCGCACACGTCTATCTCCTGCGACCACCCCGGCTGCGAGGTGCGCGGCGTCGTCGTCGTGCCGCTGGAGACCGACGGCAACATCATCGGCACGCTCGCCGCGCTCACCACCTCCACTGCCGGCCCGGTGCTGCTGCGGGCCACGGCGGAGGTGGCGCGGTACGTGTCGAGCCAGCTCGAGCTGGCCGAGCTCGACGAGTCGCGGCGGCGCCTGGACCGCGCCGAGGTCCGCGCCCTGCGCGCGCAGATCTCGCCGCACTTCATCTACAACGCGCTGACGACGATCGCCTCGTTCATCCGCACCGACCCGGTCCGGGCCCGCGAGCTGCTGCTGTCCTTCGCCGACTTCACGCGCTACTCCTTCCGCACCGCCGGGGAGTACACGACGCTGAAGGAGGAGCTCACCAATATCGAGCGCTACATCGAGCTCGAGAAGGCGCGGTTCTCCGACCGGCTCAACATCAAGCTGCAGATCGCGCCCGAGGTGCTCGGCGTCGTGCTGCCGTTCCTCGCGCTGCAGCCGCTCGTCGAGAACGCGGTGCGTCACGGCCTCGCGGGCAAGCCCAGCGGCGGCACGATCACCCTCACCGCGGAGAACGCGGGCTCCGAGTGCGTGATCATCGTCGAGGACAACGGCGTGGGCATGGACCCGGCACGGCTCACCGAGGACCTCGACGACGCCCACCTCTCCGGTGCGCACGTCGGGCTGGGCAACGTCGACGACCGGATGCGCTCGGCCTTCGGCGACGATTTCGGCCTCGTCGTCGAGACCAACATCGGCGAGGGCATGAAGATCACCCTCCGGGTGCCGAAGTTCCGCGCCAACGTCCGGGTTTGAGCCTCCGCGCGTAGCGTGGTCGGCATGGACGTGCTGCGCCTCCCCGACGCCCTGACCTCCCGGCTCCCCGGCACCCGCACCGGCGGGCCCGTGGTGTCGCTGGTCCGCCTGCACGGCGTGATCACGCCGACGGCCGGTCCGGTGCCGCGGTCGGTGATCAACGCGGCGGCCGTGGAGAAGACGCTGGAGCGCGCGTTCGCGCCCGACCGGCTCGCCGCCGTCGCCCTGCTGGTCAACTCGCCCGGTGGGTCCCCGACGCAGTCGGCGCTGGTCGCCGACGCCGTGCGTCGCCACGCCGACGAGAAGGGCGTGCCGGTGCTGGCGTTCTGCGAGGACGTCGCCGCGTCCGGCGGTTACTGGCTGGCCTGCGCCGCCGACGAGATCCACGCGCACCCCACGTCGCTGGTCGGCTCGATCGGCGTCGTCAGCCAGGGCTTCGGGCTCGGCGGGCTGATCGAGCGGTTCGGCGTGGAGCGCCGCCTCTACACCGCCGGCACGTCCAAGGCGCGGCTCGACCCGTTCCTGCCGGAGAAGCCCGAGGACGTCGCCTGGCTGCGCGACCTGCAGGACCAGCTGCACGCGATGTTCCGCGACTGGGTGACGACCCGACGCGGTGAGCGCCTCAGAGGCGGCACCGACCTGTTCACCGGCGAGGTCTGGACCGGCGCGAAGGCGCTGGAGCTGGGCCTGGTCGACGGGCTGGGCACCGCCCACACCATCCTCTCGGAGAGGTTCCCGCAGGCCGAGCTGGTGGCGGTCGACACGCGCAAGCCGCTGCTCGCCCGGCTCGGGCTGGGCGGGCCCGCCGCGGCGGGCGCCGCGTTCGGCACCGACGGCCTGCTCGGCGTCCTGCAGGCGGCCGAGGTGCGCGCGATGTGGGCACGGTACGGTTTGTAGCGGCGTGTGATCGAACGAACCCGATTGGTGCGTGCCCCTGGCACTCACACGGATTGGCCGTCACCATGGTTGGCGGCACCCGTGATCGTCGCGGGCAGGATGAGGAGATCGTGGACAGCAACGACAGCTCCGGTGGCCTGGTCGTCCTCGCCGTGGACGACGAGGAGCCGGCACTCGAGGAACTCGCGTACCTGCTGGGCGAGGACCCCCGTGTCGGGCTCGTGCTCAAGGCGTCCGACGCCACCGACGCGCTGCGGATCCTCAACAGCCGCCAGGGCGTGCGCGAGGCCGCCACGGCCGGGCAGGCGCCGCGCGGGTCGATGAACCAGGCCACGGGCACCCGGGTCGCCGAGCGCACCGACGTCGAGGTCGTCTTCCTCGACATCCGGATGCCCGGTCTCGACGGCCTGGAGCTCGCCCGCGTGTTCTCCTCGATGGCCGTCCCGCCGTCGGTCGTGTTCGTCACCGCGCACGACGACCGCGCGGTCGACGCCTACGAGGTCGGCGCCGTCGACTACCTGCTCAAGCCGCTGCGCTCCGAGCGCCTCTCCGCCTCGATCGACCGGATCCTGGCCAGCCGCACCGCGGCGATGGCCGAGCCGGTGCAGCAGGAGAGCGGCGAGGATGAGGTCATCCCCGTCGAGCTCGCCGGCACCACGAAGCTCGTGCCGCGCTCGGCCGTGCGCTACGTCGAGGCGCAGGGCGACTACGCGCGTCTGCACACCCACGAGGGCAGCCACCTCGTCCGCATCCCCCTGTCGGTGCTGGAGGACCGCTGGCGCGACGCCGGCTTCGTCCGCATCCACCGGTCGTTCCTGGTGTCGCTGCCGCTGGTCACCGAGCTGCGGCTGTCCGGATCGGGCTACGTCGTGCGCGTCGGCACCGGCCCGGACTGTGCCGAGCTGCCGGTCAGCCGCCGCCACACCCGCGAGTTGAAGGACCGGCTGGTCCGCGCCACGAAGCAGGCGTGGAGCCAGCGATGAGCCGCCGCGGCCGGACGTAGCGAGGCCGTGTCGTGAGCACCTCCATCGACGGCGCGCCGCCGTCGGTGACGCCGGACCCGGACGACGAGGACCCCGCCGACGACCCCGCGACGGGCTCCACCGGCTCCGGATCCTCCTGGCTCCAGGAGGAGATGCGCCGCCGCATGGCCGAGCGGCGCTCGGGCGCGGGCGGCCGGCACGCCAGGCGCGACCCCGCCGGGGAGCCGCCCGGCGTCTCGCACGTCCCGCGGCACTCCGTGGCCACGCCCGGCCCCGGCGCCCCCGCCCCGGCGCCGATCGGCGGCCCGTCCATGCCCGCGTCCGGGGTCCCGGCGGCGCGACGCCGCCGCCCGGGTGCCGACGAGAGCTGGTCCGGTCCCGACGAGGAGGAGCGCCCGGTCGGTCGCCGCCCGCCGCGCGCCTACCGACCGGGAGCCCGCGGCTCGGCGGGCGCCGCGCCCGCCACGTTCGGCGGCCCCGGGTTCGCCGAGGGCGCCGTGCGGCCCGTGCCGTCGCAGCCCGCCCCGCGCCCGCCCGACGAGTTCGGCGGTCCCGACTTCGCCGCGTCCGCCCTGCGCGGCGCCCTCGACGACCTCGACGACCGATCGGGCTCCACCGTCATCGCCCGCGGTCCGCTGGCGGCCGGGCCCCCCGCCACCCCGCCGCCCGCCGACGTCCTGCCCCCGCGCGCCCCGGCCCGGCTGCTCGCCCCCGGCCCCGCCGACGCCCCGCCGGCCGCGCCCCCGCCCTTCGCGGCCCCGCCGGTCGCGCCGTCCCCGGTCGTGGCGCCCCCGGCCCCCGACGCCCCCGTTCTGGCCGACCCGCCGCTCGCCGCGCCCCGCCCGGCGCCACCGGTCGACGAGGCCGACCTGTGGGTGGCTGACCCCCGCGGCCTGGTCCGCGACCCCGCCGACCGCCTCGATCTCACCGGCCCCGTGCAGCGGATCGAGGCCGACCACGACGTCTCCGCCGACCGCTTCGGCGAAGACCGGTTCGGCGACGATCGGTTCGGCGGCGATCGGTTCGGCGGCGACGACGACGAGGACGACGACGACCGCGGCCTGCTCACCGACCCCGACGACGACGGCGTGCTGTGGAGCGCCACGATGTCGCCGGTCGCCGGGGACGGCACGGCCACCGCGGCCCCGTCGCTGCCCGGCGACGTCGAGGTGCCCGCGCCGCGTGCCGCCGAGCCCGGCGAGCCGGTCACCGAGACCGGGATCCCGCTGCGGCGGGTCAAGGTCACGCTGTCGGAGCGGCGCAACCAGGCCCACCCCGTGCGCACGGTCGTCGACATCCAGGAGGGCGGGGCCGTCGGCGAGCTGCTGCGCAGCAACCTCATCGGCTCCCAGCTCACCGTGGCGCTGCGCTTCGCGCTGTTCGCCGCGCTCACGCTGGGCCTGCTGCCGCTGGCGTTCGCGGTGTTCCCCGAGATCGGCCGCACCGAGGTGTTCGGGCTGCGGCTGCCCTGGCTGCTGCTCGGCGTCCTGGTCTACCCGTTCCTGCTCGGCCTGGGCTGGTGGCACACCCGCACCGCCGAGCGCGTCGAGCAGAACTTCGCCGACCACGTCCAGGACTAGGTGCCGGTGACCCCCTCGGCGCAGTACGCGCTCGTGGCGATCGGGCTCGTCGGGATCGTCTCGGCGGTGATCGGCTCCTACGGCGTGCGGGTCGCGCGCAGCACGTCGGACTTCCTCGTGGCCTCGCGCACGGTCGGGCCGGTCGCGAACGCGAGCGCCATCTCCGGGGAGTACCTCTCGGCGGCGTCGTTCCTCGGCATCGCGGGGCTGATCCTGCGCGAGGGCGCCGACGCGCTCTGGTACCCGGTCGCGTTCGTCGCGGGCTACCTGGCGCTGGTGCTGTTCGTGGCCGCGCCGCTGCGCCGGTCGGGGGCGTACACGGTGCCCGACTTCGCCGAGGCCCGGCTCGCCTCGCCCGTGCTGCGCCGGCTGTGCACGGTGATCGTGGTGGTCATCGGGTGGCTCTACCTCCTGCCGCAGCTACAGGGCGCAGGCCTCGCGCTCACCACTCTGACCACGCTGCCCGCCTGGAGCGGGGTGGCCGCGGCCGGGGTCGTCGTCCTGCTCACCGTGGTCGGCGGCGGGATGCGCTCGATCACCTTCGTCCAGGCGTTCCAGTACTGGCTCAAGCTGACGGCGCTGCTCGTGCCCGCGATCGTCGTGCTCGGCGTCTTCCTGGGCGCCGGGCACTCCTTCGACCGGCCGACGGCGCCCGCCTTCCCCGCCGACACCACCGTGGGCATCCGCACCGACGCGGTCCTGCAGGTCACCGAGCCGGTGCGCCTCGACGCCACCGGGGAGGTCGACGGCGCGCCGGTCCAGGGCGCGCTCGACTGGGCGCCGGGGCCGCACGAGGTGCGCGCCGGGACCACCCTCGTGTTCCCCGCAGGCACCCCGGTGCCGACGGTGCTGGGCGCGCCGGGCACCGACCGCGAGTGGCTCGAGCCGATGTCGGGCGACCGCCCCGACCAGCTCCTGGAGATCTACTCGATCCTCATCGCCGGGTTCCTCGGCACGATGGGCCTGCCGCACGTGCTCGTGCGCTTCTACACCAACCCCGACGGCCGGGCGGCGCGCCGCACCACCGTGATCGTGCTGGCGATGATCGGCGGCTTCTACGTCCTGGTCATCCTGCTCGGGGCGCTGTCGCGGCTCTACACCCCGCAGCTGCTGGTCAGCGGGCAGACCGACGCGGCGGTGCTGCTCGTGCCGGTCGCCGCGCTCGGGCAGGGCCCGGCGGGGTGGCTGCTGGGCGGGCTGGTCGCGGCCGGCGCCGCGGCCGCGTTCCTCTCCACGTCGTCCGGGATCGTCGTGAGCCTGGCCGGGGTGCTGTTCACCGACGTGCTGCCCGGCCGGTGGCGCGACTTCCGCTTCGCGGCCGTCCTGTCGACCGTCGTGCCGCTGGCGCTCGCGCTGTCGGTCACGCGCCTGGACTTCTCGCTCACCGTGCCGCTCGTGTTCGCCGTCGCCGCGTCGACGTTCTGCCCGCTGCTCGTGCTGGGCATCTGGTGGCGGGGGCTCACCGCCCGCGGGGCCGTCGCCGGGCTGCTGGTGGGCGGCGGGCTGTCGGGCCTCAGCACGGCGGTGTCGCTGTTCGCGACGCCTCCCGCCGGCTGGCTGGGCGTCCTGCTCAACCGACCCGCGGCCGTCACCGTGCCCGCCGCGTTCCTGACGATGGTGCTGGTGAGCCGCCTCACCCGCGACGAGGTGCCGGCCGACGTCGACCGCGCCCTGCTGCGGCTGCACGCCCCCGAGCGGCTCGGGCTCACCCACGACCGGATCGACGACGACCCCGACCCCGATCCGGCGTGAGCACCACCCGTTCGGGGGGCCTGGTGATGACCGGACGTGGTCCGGCTTGCCATAGTGGCTCCATGTCGCCCCCCACCCTCCCCGATCGGGTGACGGGGTGAGTACGGGCGGCATCGTCGCGCTGGCCGCCATGCTCGCCGTCGCGGTCACCTCGGCGGTGATCGGCGCGATCGGCGTGCGGGTCACGCGCAGCACGTCGGACTTCCTCGTGGCCTCGCGCTCGGTCGGCCCCGCCGCGAACGCCGGGGCGATCTCGGGGGAGTACCTGTCGGCGGCGTCGTTCCTGGGCGTGGCCGGCCTGATCCTGCGCGACGGGGTCGACGCGCTCTGGTACCCCGTCGGGTTCACCGCGGGCTACCTGGCGCTGGTGCTGTTCGTGGCCGCGCCGCTGCGCCGGTCGGGGGCGTACACGGTGCCCGACTTCGCCGAGGCCCGGCTGGCCTCGCCGCTCCTGCGCCGCGTGTGCACCGGGTTCGTACTGCTCATCGGCTGGCTCTACGTGCTGCCGCAGTTCCAGGGCGCGGGGCTCACGGTCACGATCGTCACCGGGCTGCCGTCGTGGATGGGGGTGCTCGCCGCGGGGGTCGTCGTCGTCCTGACGGTGGCGCTGGGCGGGATGCGGTCGATCACGTTCGTGCAGGCCTTCCAGTACTGGCTCAAGCTCTCCGCCGTCGCGCTGCCGGCGATCATCGCCATCGCCTACTTCCTCGGCGACGCCCGCGAGTTCGACCGCCCCGCCCCGCCGGAGTTCCCCGCCGCCACCACCGTCGACATCCGCACCGACGTCCTGCTCGACGTCCGGGTGCCCACCGCGGTCGTCGCCACCGGCGGCGTCGACGGCATCGACGTGCGCGGCGCGGTGCTCGACTGGCAGCCCGGGCTGCACTCCGTCCGGTCCGGGTCGACCCTCGGCTTCGAGGGCGGCACCCCGGTGCCGGTGGTCGCGGGCGCCCCCGCCGCCGACGCCGACTGGGTGACGCCGTTCCCCGAGGGCCGCCAGAACGGGCTGCTGGCGACGTACTCGCTGATCATCGCCACGTTCCTCGGCACGATGGGCCTGCCGCACGTGCTCGTGCGCTTCTACACCAACCCCGACGGCCGCACCGCCCGCC
The DNA here is from genome assembly GCF_019263585.2 of Pseudonocardia oceani. Taxonomy (GTDB): domain Bacteria; phylum Actinomycetota; class Actinomycetes; order Mycobacteriales; family Pseudonocardiaceae; genus Pseudonocardia; species Pseudonocardia oceani. Next base: position 2,901,838 of record NZ_JADQDF010000001.1, on the reverse strand, counting down.
GCAGCGCGGTCGTCGTGCTCGCGCTGCTCGGCGGCTTCTACATCACGGTCACCGTGCTCGGGGCGCTGTCGCGGCTCTACACCCCGCAGCTGCTCGTCAGCGGCGAGACCGACGCGGCCGTGCTGCTGCTGCCCACCGCGGTGCTCGGCAGCGGGTGGGCCGGGATCCTGGTCGGCGCGTTCGTCGCGGCCGGGGCGTGGGCGGCGTTCCTGTCGACGTCCTCGGGCCTGATCGTCAGCGTGGCCGGGGTGCTGTCCACCGACGTGTTCAAGCGGCGGCGCGTGCGCGACTTCCGGCTCGCCGCCGTCCTCGCCGGGCTCGTGCCGCTCGGGCTCGCGCTGGGTGTGAGCCGGCTCGACTTCTCCGAGGCCGTGGCGCTGGTCTTCGCCGTGGCGGCGTCGACGTTCTGCCCGCTGCTCGTGCTGGGCATCTGGTGGCGCGGGCTCACCGACCGCGGCGCGGTGGCGGGCGTGCTCGTCGGCGGGCTGCTGTCGGCGGGTGCGGTGGCCGTCAGCCTCGCGGGGTTCGGCGAGCAGGGCGCGCTCGGCGTGCTGCTGTACCGCCCGGCGATCGTCAGCGTCCCCGCCGCGTTCCTGACGATGGTGGTCGTCAGCCTGCTCACCCGCGACCGCCGGCCGACGGACGTCGACCAGATCCTGCTCCGGCTGCACGCTCCCGAGCGCCTGGGGCTCAGCCGCGACCGTCTGGCCGACGGGGAGAACCGCACGCTGCGTTAGGTGTTGCGGCCCACACCCACCCGTTGGAGTATCTCCACGTTCCCGTGTGGTCGCGGCCTCGTTCGAAGTGGTAGTGGGGGCCGCACGGGCTTGCGCAGGACGACCGGGAGGGACCGACGTGAGCACTGTCGGCGAACGATCGACGAGGACCGTCTACGAAGAGGTGCAGGACAGCGCGGAGTTCGCCGACCTGCGGTCGCGGCTGCGGCGCTTCGTCTTCCCGATGAGCGCGGCGTTCCTGGTCTGGTACCTGGCCTACGTGCTGCTGGCGTCCTACGCGCGCGACTTCATGGCGATCAAGGTCGCCGGCAACATCAACGTCGGGCTGGTCATCGGCCTGCTGCAGTTCGTCACCACGTTCGTGATCACCACCGTGTACGTCCGCTACGCGAACAAGCACCTCGACCCCGCGGCCGAGCGTCTGCGCCTCCGCGTGGAGGGCCATCGCTGATGGTGCCTGCGCAGACCGGTCAGACGGATTCGACCCAGGTCGGCAACGTCGGGCTCAACATCGGCATCTTCGCCGCGTTCGTGCTGGTCACGCTGTTCTTCGTGTACCGCGCGAGCCGCACCAACCGGTCTGCATCCGACTACTACGCCGCCGGGCGCTCGTTCACCGGCCCGCAGAACGGCGTCGCGATCGCGGGGGACTACCTCTCCGCGGCGTCGTTCCTGGGCATCGCCGGGGCGATCGCGCTCAACGGCTACGACGGCTTCCTCTACTCCATCGGCTTCCTGGTGGCGTGGCTCGTCGCGCTGCTGCTGGTGGCCGAGCTCCTGCGCAACACCGGCAAGTTCACGATGGGCGACGTCCTGGCGTTCCGGATGCGGCAGCGGCCCGTCCGCGCGGCCGCGGCCACGTCCACGCTGGTGGTGTCGTTCTTCTACCTGCTCGCCCAGATGGCCGGCGCGGGCGGGCTGATCGCGCTGCTGCTGCAGATCCCCAACACCAACCGCCTCGGGCAGAGCGTCGTCATCGCCGTCGTCGGGGTCCTGATGATCGTCTACGTGCTCGTGGGCGGCATGAAGGGCACCACGTACGTGCAGATCATCAAGGCGGCGCTGCTGATCGTCGGCGCCGCGGTGATGACGGCGTGGGTGCTGGGCATCGTCGGGTTCAACCTGTCCGAGCTGCTCGGGCGCGCGGTCGAGAACAGCCCGGAGCGCGGTGAGGCGCTGCTCGACCCGGGCCTGCAGTACACGAACCCGATCGACTTCATCTCCCTCGGCCTCGCGCTGGTGCTGGGCACCGCGGGCCTGCCGCACATCCTCATGCGCTTCTACACCGTGCCCACGGCCAAGGACGCCCGCCGCTCGGTGGTCTGGGCGATCTGGCTGATCGGCGTGTTCTACCTGTTCACCCTCGTCCTGGGCTACGGGGCGGCCGCCCTGGTCGGGCCGGGCACCATCGCGGCCGCGCCGGGCGGCGCCAACTCCGCGGCGCCGCTGCTGGCGTTCCAGCTCGGCGGCGAGATCCTGCTCGGCATCATCTCCGCGGTCGCGTTCGCCACGATCCTGGCGGTCGTCGCCGGGCTGACGATCACGGCGTCGGCCTCCTTCGCCCACGACGTGTACGCCAACGTGATCAAGCGCGGCGAGGCGTCGCCGGACGCGGAGGTGCGCGTCGCGCGGATGACGGCGATCGTCGTCGGCGCGGTCGCGATCGTCGGCGGGATCCTGGTCAACGGCATCAACATCGCGTTCCTGGTGGCGCTGGCGTTCGCCGTGGCCGCGTCGGCGAACCTGCCGACCATCCTGTACTCGCTGTTCTGGAAGCGGTTCAACACGATGGGCGCCCTGTTCAGCATCTACGGCGGCCTGGCGAGCTGCGTGCTGCTCATCGTCTTCTCCCCGGTGGTGTCCGGGCCGAAGAGCGTGATCCTGCCCGGCGGCGGGTTCGACTACTTCCCGCTGGAGAACCCGGGCATCGTGTCGATCCCGCTGTCGTTCCTACTGGGGATCATCGGCACCTTCGTCGGCGGGTCGCGCAACTTCGACCACGCCAAGTTCGCCGAGATGGAGGTCCGGTCGCTGACCGGCGCGGGGTCGGAGAAGGCCGTCCGGCACTGATCGGGCACCGGTCCGTCCTCACCGGGTCCTGACCGGCCCGCGTGGGAGGATCGGACGCATGAGCGTTCCTTCCGTACCGGTGACCGGGGTCCCCGACGACGCCGCGATGCTCGACGTCCGCGAGATCGACGAGTGGGACGCCGGGCACGCCCCCGGCGCGCGGCACCTGCCGATGTCCCAGCTCGTCGCGCGCATCGCCGAGGTGCCCGCCGACGACCCGCTCTACGTGGTCTGCCGCTCCGGCGGCCGCTCGGCGCAGGTCGTGCAGTACCTGGCCGCGCAGGGCCACCCGGCGGTCAACGTCGAGGGCGGCATGCAGGTCTGGGCCGCGCAGGGCCGCCCGGTCGTCGCCGAGGGCGGCGCGGCCCCGGCGATCGTCTAGCCCGCCGGTGCCCCCCGCGCCGCAGACCTGCCCCCGGTGCCGCCGGACGTCCGCGCCCGGCGCCGGACCGTTCTGCCCGTACTGCGGCCGGTACCTGGCGGCGCTGGAGTGGGTCGCGTCCCCGCCGACGCCCGGGACCCCGCCCGTGGTGCCCGTGCCGCGCCCGCCCTACGCCGGGCCGCCGCGCCCGCGGCCCCAGCGCGGCGGCTACCCCGCGCTGCCCTGGGTGCGCGCCACCGGCCCCGACGGCGCCGCGCCGCTCACCGCGGCGCGCGCCACGGCGGGCACCGCCGTCCCGCTGCTGTGGGCCACGGCGGCGGTGGCGCTGGTCGCCGCGGGCGCCGAGGTGTGGCGCTACGTGCTGCTGCTGGCCAGCCGCGCCGACGCCCTGAGCGGACCCGTGGTGGCCGCGTCCGACGCGCTGGTGCTCTCGGCGGGCACGATCGCGCCGATCATGACGGTGCTCGCGGGGGCTCTCGTGGTGCTGTGGTCGGCGCGGGCCGCGGCGGCCGCCGCCGCGGGCGCGGGGGTCGTGCCGTCGCGCCGCACGCGCGACGTCGTCGTCGGGTGGGTGGTGCCGGGGGTGAACCTCGCCGTCCCGGGGGCGGTGCTCGCCGAGATCGAGCACACCGCCCTGCGGCGCCCGGCCGGCGAGCGGCCGCGCCCGTCGCGGCTGGTGCTCGTGTGGTGGGGCCTGTGGGTCGCGGGCGTCGTGCTGTCGGCGGTGGTGCTGCTGTGGGGCCTGCGCACCGGCGTGCAGGCCCGCGCCGACGGGGTGCTCCTGCACGCCCTGCTCGACGTGCTCGCCGCCGCCACCGCGGGGGTCACCGCGGTGCTGGTCGGGCACCTCACCCGCCTGCTCGCCCCGGCCCGGTCCGACCGGCGCGAGCTGCTGGTCCGGGTGACCGGGACCGGGTCAGGGCGTCCGGATGCGGCAGCGGGGCCCGCTCGCGCGCACCAGCCGGTGGTCGCCGGTGAGCAGGTCGCAGTCGAGTAGCTCGGCGGTGGCCACGTAGGCGGCGTCGAAGGCCGTGACGTTCTCCCGCAGCTCCCAGATGCGCGTGACCAGGGCGACCGGGTCGGCCCAGGTGATCTCGAACCCGGCCAGGGCGTCGACGGCGTCGTCGGCCCGGCGCGCCGCGACCTGACCGCGCAGCACCCGCCGACGCGTCACGGACAGGAAATGCACTACGCCGTGACGGGCAGCGTCCGCAGGCCGCGCATCACGAAGTCCGGCCGCCGCTCCGGCTCGGCCGCCAGGGCCATGCCGGGCAGCCGGGTGCGCAGCGCGTCGAGCGCGGCGGCCACCTCGAGCCGGGCCAGCGGGGCGCCCAGGCAGTAGTGCACGCCGAGCCCGAACCCCAGGTGCGGGTTGTGGGCGCGCGTGACGTCGAGCTCGTCGGGGCGCTCGAACACCTGGGGGTCGTGGGCGGCGGCGCCGAGCAGCGCCGCGATCCGCGTGCCCGCGGGGACGGGGTGCCCGGCCACCTCGGTGTCGACGACGGCCGTGCGCTCGAACAGCTGCAGCGGCGGGTCGTAGCGGATCAGCTCCTCCACCGCGGGCGCGAGCGGCGCCGTCGCCAGCACCTCCCACTGCGCGGGGTGGCGGAGCAGGGCGAGCACGCCGTTGCCGATGACGTTGACGGTGGCCTCGTGGCCCGCCATGAGCAGCAGCGCCGCGGTGCCGACGAGCTCGTCGGCGTCGATCCCGGCGGCGACGAGGTCGCTCACCAGGTCCTCGCCGGGGTGCCTCCTGCGGTGCTCGGCCAGCTCGCGCAGCGCGGCGACGAACTCGGCCGAGGCCCGCTCCGCGGCGGCCCGGCGGACGTCGCCGCCAGCAGGATCGGACACCGCGGGCTCGTACATCGTCACGATCGCGTTCGACCAGCCGCGCAGCGCCGACCGCTCCGGCTCGGGCACGCCGAGGAGCTCCGCGATGACCTCCACGGGCAGCGCGGCGGCGAGCACGGAGATCACGTCGGAGCGGCCGTCGGCGGCGATGCCGGACGCCAGGTCGTCGACGAGCCGCCCGGCCAGCCCGCGGACCCAGGGCTCCAGCCGTGCGGTGTGGCCGCGGTTGAACGCCCCCGCGACCGCGGCGCGCAGCCGGTGGTGCGGCTCGCCCTCGCGCTCGAGCAGGGAGTTGCGGTGCAGCAGGTTGAACGCGGCGAAGTCGGCGGCCGGCTCGGCGTCGGCCCAGATCCGGCCCAGGTCGCGCCCCCGCAGCAGCGCCGAGCAGGCCGCGTGCGAGACCGCGACGGGGGTGCCGAGCGAGGGGTGGTCGTGCACCGGTCCCAGGGCCCTGAGCAGCGCGAAGGCGGGGTAGGGGTCGGCGAGGAAGCCGACGTCGGCGGGGTCGAACACGGGCACAGAGGATCTCCCAACGTGACCAATCGGTGACTTAACGCAGCCGGCGTCGTTGGAGAAGGACGGGCGGTGCCCGCATTCTGCCCCGGAAGGACGACGACGTGCTCCTCGCGCAAGCGCCCACGGTCGGTAACCCCACCGTCAACGTGGCCATCTTCGGCGCCTTCGTGGCGCTGACCCTGGTGGTGGTGTTCCGCGCCGGTCGCGGCAACCGCACCGCCGCCCAGTACTACACGGGCGGCAGCGCCTTCACCGGTCCGCAGAACGGCGTGGCGCTGGCGGGGGACTACCTCTCCGCCGCCGCGTTCCTCGGCATCGCCGGGGCCGTCGCCGTGTTCGGCTACGACGGCCTGCTCTACGCGATCGGGTCGTTCGTCGCGTGGCTGGTGGCGCTGCTGCTGGTCGCGGAGTGGCTGCGCAACACCGGCCGCTACACGATGGGCGACGTCCTGAGCTACCGGCTGCGCCAGCGCCCGGTGCGCTCGGCGGCGGCCACCTCGACCCTGCTGGTGTCGGTGCTCTACCTGATCGCTCAGGTCGCGGGCGCGGGCGGGCTGATCGCCCTGCTGCTGGGCATCCCGAACTCCAACCGCTTCGCGCAGAGCGTCGTGATCGCCGTCGTGGGCGCGGTCATGATCGTCTACGTGCTGGTCGGCGGGATGAAGGGCACCACCTGGGTGCAGATCCTCAAGGCCAACCTGCTGATCGTCACCGGGCTCGTGCTGGCCGCCTGGCTGCTGGGCCGCTACGCGTTCAACTTCTCCGAGCTGCTGGGCGCCGCGGTCGACAACAGCCCGACCACCGGTGAGGCGCTGCTCGTGCCCGGCCTGCAGTACGGCCGCACGGAGCTCTCGCGCATCGACTTCATCTCGCTCTCGCTGGCCGCGGTGCTCGGCCCGGCGAGCCTGCCGCACATCCTCATGCGCTTCTACACCGTGCCGACGGCCCAGGAGGCCCGCCGTTCGGTGGTCTGGGCGATCTGGCTGATCGGCGGCTTCTTCCTCTGCGTCCTGGTCATCGGCTACGGCGCGTCGGCGCTGGTCGGTGCCGAGACGATCATGTCCTCGCCCGGCGCGTCGAACTCGGCGGCGCCGCTGCTGGCCTACCGCCTCGGCGGCGAGCTGCTGCTCGGGATCGTCGCGGCGGTCGCGTTCGCCACGATCCTGGCCGTCGTCGCCGGCCTGACGATCACGGCGTCGGCGTCGTTCGCCCACGACGTCTACGCCAACGTGCTCCGCAAGGGCCGGGCCGAGCCGGCCGACGAGGTGCGCGTCGCGCGGCGCACCGCGGTCGTCGTCGGGCTGGTCGCGGTCGGCGGCGGGATCCTCGCCAACGGCCAGAACGTGGCCGTGCTGGTGAGCCTGGCGTTCGCGGTGGCGGCATCGGCCAACATGGCGTCGCTGGTGTTCTCGCTGTTCTGGAAGCGGTTCAACACGACCGGCGCGCTCTACAGCATGTACGGCGGCATGGGCACGGCCCTGTTCCTGGTGATCGTCTCGCCGGCGGTGTCCGGCGCGCCCACCTCGATGCTGCCGAACGCCGACTTCGTGCTGTTCCCGCTGGCCAACCCGGGCATCGTGTCGATCCCGCTGTCGTTCCTGCTCGGCGTCATCGGCACCTTCATCGGGCCGCGCGACGCCGACGCGGAGCGCCGCTTCGCCGAGATGGAGGTCCGCGCGCTCACCGGCGCGGGGGCCGCGGGCCGCCCGGCGAGCGCACCGGCCCCCGTGGCGCAGCCGCCGCGCGGCGACTCGTTCGCACCCCGCCCGACCCCGGCCCCGCGGCCCCGCTAGCGTTTCCGGAACCATGGCGAAGAAGACACGTGTTGCGGCCCCCGCTGGGGAGAACCCGCGCCGCCCCTGCCCCTGCGGCTCCGGCAAGCGCTTCAAGGCCTGCCACGGCGCGGGTGACGACGTGATCGTCACCCGGCCGTTCGAGGGCCTGGCCGCGGAGTGCGACCTCGTCGCGCTCCGCGAGTTCCTGCCCTCGGCCACCGCGCCCCTGCCTCTGAAGGATGCGGGCGGCCGGTCGGTGACGCTGGCGTCGGTGCTGCCCGGCGCGTCGGCCGCGCTCGTCCGCCCGGGCGGCGACGTCCTGCTCGGGATGCAGGTCCAGACCCGCTCCGGCGACCTGTCGGCCGATCTCGCCCGCGCGCTGGCCTGGGGCCTCGCGGCCGAGCCCGGCACGGCGCTGCCGGTCGTGGGCCCGAACCTCACCGGCGTCGACGACGCGACGCGGCTGCAGGACGTCCTCGACGCCGACGCGCCGCTGGACCTCACGCTGCACACCGACTTCGCGTGGTGGGTGGCCCCCGAGGACGGCAGCGAGCCGACCGCCGAGGTGCTGGCCACCGTCGAGCGGGCCAACGCGGTGATCATGCCGACCGAGGCCGTCACCGGCGAGGGCGTCCGCGCGGCCTACTGGGTCGACACCGGCACCAAGGCGCACCTGCGCTGGGTGCGCCCGGAGCCGGAGGACCGGCTCGTCGCCGCGCTCGCCCGGCTGCAGGCGCGCGGGCAGCTGGGGCTCGGCGAGGGCACGAAGTACGCCGGGTCGTTCCGCGCCCACGGCCTGCTCGTGCCGGTGTGGGACCTCGACCGGGAGATGCACGCGTCGGAGTGGTCGAAGCCGGTCACCGACTTCGCCGCCGGGCTGGAGGAGGCGCTGGCCGACACCGCCCCGCTCACCTCCGACGAGCGCCGCGCCCGCGATGCCCTCGCGGGTAAGCAGGTCACGCTCCGCTAGGAGCTCCCGGCACCGCTCAGGCCCGGCTGCCCGCCACCGGCGGCGCGGTCGGGTCGGTGGTGCCGGCGGAGCGGCTCAGCTCGCGGTTGACGAAGTCCTCGATGTGGAAGAGGTTCTCGCCCGCGCGCTGCACCACCGTGAGCAGCGTCGACATCGAGGCGACCTCCTCGACCTGCTCCTTGAGGAACCACTGCATGAACTGCTCGCCGAGGTAGTCGCCCTCGTCGCGGGCGGTGCGCGCCAGCCGGGTGATCTGCTCGGTGACGATCTTCTCCTGCGCCAGCGCGAGCCGCACGACGTCCTCGACCGAGGTGAAGTCGTTGCGGACGTCGTCGACTCCCGGGATGACGACGGGCTGCCCGGTGTCGAGCAGGTACTGCACCATGCTCATCGCGTGGTTGCGCTCCTCGATCGACTGCGCGTAGAAGTGCGCGGCGAGCCGGGGGAGGTCCTGGGCGTCCAGGTAGACGGCTACGGCCGTGTACTGCTGGGACGCCGTGAACTCGCTGCGGATCTGGTCGCGCAGCAGGGCCTGGAACTTCGGCTCGTCCGACATCACTCCACGATACGTCGGCGTCGGTTACCGACGGGTCATATGCTCGGGCCATGGGACTTCTGGATGGCAAGGTCGTCATCGTCACGGGTGCGGGCCGCGGTATCGGCCGTGGTGAGGCTCTGGAGTGCGCGGCACAGGGGGCCGCGGTCGTCGTGGCCGAGTTCGACCCGTCAACGGGCGAGTCGGTGGCCAAGGAGATCGTCGCCGCCGGGGGCCGCGCGGTCGCCGCGAGCGGGGACGTCGCCGACGCCGACGTCGCGAACTCGCTGGTCGCCACGGCGCTCTCGGAGTTCGGACGGCTCGACGCGCTGGTCAACAACGCCGGCATCCTGCGCGACAAGACCCTCGCCAAGCTCTCCGACGACGACTGGGACGCCGTGATCCGCGTGCACCTGCGCGGGCACTTCCTGCCCACGCGCGCCGCGGTGCAGCACTGGAAGGAGGTCGGGAAGCCCGGTCACGTCGTCCATACGGCGTCGACCTCGGGCATCCTCGGCAACTTCGGCCAGACCAACTACGGCGCGGCCAAGGCCGGCATCGCGGCGTTCTCCACGATCGTCGCGATGGAGGGTGCGCGCGGCGGCATCACCTCGAACGCGATCGCCCCGACGGCGCTCACGGCCATGACGCTCGACCTCATGCCCCAGGAGTTCCGCGACGAGCGCGACGCCGCGATCGCCCGCGGCGAGTTCGACTTCTTCGCCCCGGAGAACGTCGCGCCGCTCGTGGCCTTCCTCTGCTCCGACGCCTCCGCGCACATCAGCGGCAAGGTCTTCGGCGTGCAGGGCGACAGCATCGAGATCTTCCAGCCGTTCACCAGCGTGGCGGAGGTCAAGAACGACGGGAAGCGCTGGGACCCCGAGGACATCGGCGGCCGCATCGACGACCTGTGGACCGCCAGCGGCATCCAGCCGGGCCCGGAGAACATGATGGCCCGGATGCGCTACCAGATATTGGCTCTCTGAGCCCCGTGAGTGGCGATCGTGGCCCTGGCCACGATCGCCACTCACGAGCCCGTCAGGGCAACCAGCTCACCTTGCCGGCCAGCAGGGCGTAGCCGGCGAAGGCCACGACGTCGATCAGCGCGTGCGCCCCCACCAGCGCCCACAGCCGGTTGGTGCGCTGCCAGACGCGGCCGAACACCAGCCCCATCACGACGTTGCCGACGAAACCGCCGAGCCCCTGGTAGAGGTGGTAGGCCCCGCGCAGCAGCGCCTGGGCCAGCAGCGACCCGTTCTCCGACCACCCGAGCTGGCGCAGCCGGGTGATCAGGTAGGCGACCATCACGACCTCCTCGGCCCAGCTGTTCGCTCCCGCGGACAGCACGAGGACCGGGAGCTGCCACCAGGTCTGGTCCAGCGTCGAGGGCGCGATCGCCAGGCTGACGCCGAGTGCGCGCGCCACGAGGTAGAGCCCGAGCCCGGGCACGCCGATGAGCGCGGCCAGACCGGCGGCGCCCAGCGCGTCGCGCCCGGGGCGGCGGGCGTCGAGGCCTACCGCGCGCAGTGCGATCCCCCCGCGCACCAGCAGGTAGGCCCCCAGCGCTCCCCAGCCGACGAGCTGGAGCACCCGCACGAGCTGCAGGGCCAGGTCGACGAGGTCGGCCTGCGCGGCCGGCGCGTTCAGCGCCACCTGCTGCTCGCCCAGCGGCACGGGCTGCAGCAGCGAGTCGACCAGGCTCAGCGCGCTGCGCACGGCCGAGAGGCCCAGCGTGACGGTGAGGACCACCAGCACCTCGGTGCCGAGCATCCGGCGCGTGCGCGGGTCGGTGATCACGGGCGTGGACACGGCCCGACGCTACCGGCGGCGTAGTCTGGACGGCGTGTTGCGGCTGGCCCTCTCCCCCCGCTGGATGCTGTGGCACCTGCTCACGCTCGGCGCGATGCTCACCTGCGGGTGGCTCGCGGTGTGGCAGTGGCAGCGGGCCGGGTCGGCGCTGGGCAGCGCGCTCAACGTGGGCTACGGCTTGCAGTGGCCGGTGTTCGCGCTGTTCTTCGGCGTGATGTGGTGGCGGTTCCTGCGCCTGGAGGCCCGGGGCGTGCCCGATGCCCCGCAGGCCCCGGAGCCGGAACCCGCCCCGGCCGCTCCCGCCGCGCCGGCACCGGCGTCCGACGACGCCCCGTCGCCGTTCACCGCCCGCCCCCGCGAGGCCGTGCCGGAGCTCACCGAGGACGAGAACCCCCGGCTCGTCGCCTACAACCAGATGCTGCGGCAGCTCGCCGAGCGCGAGTCCCGCTAGACCACCGGAGGACCCACCCGTGTCGATCCCGACCGCCCTGCGCAACTACCGCATCGCCGCCTGGGTCACCGGCGTCGGCCTGATCGTGCTGGTCTTCGTGGCCATGCCGCTCAAGTACTTCTTCGACACGCCGGGGCCGGTCGCGGTCGTCGGCGTCACCCACGGCTTCCTGTACATGCTCTACATCGTGTGCACGCTGATCCTGGCCGAGCGGGTGCGGGCCAAGCCGCTGGAGGCGCTGGTCGTGCTGCTCGCCGGCACCATCCCGATCGCGTCGTTCGTGGCCGAGCGCGCCGTCACCCGGCGGGTGCGGGCCCTGACTGCTGCTGCCTGAACGGGCAGCCCACCATCCGCTGGAACTGCGTCCGCAGCTCCTCGACGGTCTCGATCGGGGCCTCCCAGGCCAGCCGCACGTCGTGGTCGCGGTCGCCGGCCTCGACCCGCAGGCGCAGCCCGCAGCGGTCGACGCCCAGCGGCCGCACCCGCGCGTCGCGGACGTCGCGCAGCGGGGCCGGCAGGTGCCGGGCCAGTGCGGTGAACACCTCGGGGTGCACGCGCTCGAGGTGCCCGAGCCAGTCGCGCTCGTAGCGGCAGAACGGGTCGGGGCGGGCGGCGGCGAGGTCGAGGGGCGACAGCGCGGCGGTGCCCTCGGCGTCGGACAGGACGGCGGAGCCGGGCGTCAGGCGCACCATCGTGGCGCCGTGCCCGAGCTCCAGCATCGCCGGGTACGGGTGCTGCTCGACGAGCCCGACGGCGATCCGGCGCGCGCGCTCGGCGGGGACGGGCGCGATGTGCCCGGTGATCCACAGCAGGCCCCGTACGGGCTCGCGGAGGTCGACGGGAGCGGCGTCGGCCAGCTCCAGCATCACGGGGACCTCGCCGTGGGCGGCCACGCGCGCGAGCACCGGCTCGTCGTCGGAGAGCAGGAGGACGGCCGAGCCGTCGGCGTGCACGTGGTGCGCGCGGGGGTGCGCGATGGGGGACCCCGTGCCGACGAGCGCGGCGGCGCGTCCACCCCGCGATGTGATGCTCCGGGCGCGTTCGGCGTCGGTGGGGGCGGGTGGCCGCCGCAGGCGCGTGGATCCCAAAGGACACCTCCGTATTAGGTGAGGCTAAGTTATCCTCATCGTCCCGACGGGCGCAAGCACCAGGCCCGGTGCAGCCGCCGTGACCGACCCGTTAGCGTCGTGGCCGTGACGACGCAGCCGAAGGCGGGGACCGGACCCTGGTCGATCCCGCCCCTGTTCGCGCAGCTCGTCGACGACACCGGCCTGCTGGCCCCGCGCGAGGCGAGCCCGGTCGAGACGGTCGTCGCGCGCTACCTCGCCGCCCGCGACGGCGTCTACGGCGGTCTCGTGGGCCAGCTGGTGTGCCCCGTGTCGCGGCTGCCCGCGCTGGTGAAGGAGCTCGCGCGGTCGAGCGTGTCCCGCCCGGTCGAGCTCTCGCTCGTCGTCGACACCGGGCTGGGGTCCGTGCCCAAGGCGCTGTCCACGGTCTTCTCCCGTCCCGCCCTGCTGGCCCCGCGCACCATCGAGACCGCCGCCCCGACCGACGTCGACGCCGTGTGGCTCGACCGCGTCGCCGAGTTCGTTCCCGAGGACGTCGTCGCGGTCGTGGAGCCCCGGCGCCCGGTCCACGACGACCCCGACGGCACCCAGGCCTGGCTCGACGCCGTGCGCCGCGTCGCCGACCAGGGGTGCGCCCCGAAGCTGCGCTGCGGCGGCCCCCGCCCCACCGACGCGCCCTCGACCGAGGACGTCGAGCGGTTCGTGCGGGTCGTCGCCGAGAGCGGCCGCGGCTTCACCACCCTCGGCCTGCACGAGGCCGTGCGCGTCGACAGCCCGGCGCAGCCGGTCGCGCGCCGCCACGGCCTGGTCAACCTGCTGGTCGCCGTGGCCCGAGCGCTGAGCGGGGGCGACGTCGCCTCCGCCCTGCGCAGCACCGACGGCGACGCGCTCGCCGCCGAGGTCGGCGTCTGGTCCGACCGGGCCGTCGCCGGGGTGCGCGGGCTGTTCTCGCGGTGCGGCGCCGACCCGGCGCCCGGCGTCGCGCTGGCCGGGCTCGGCCTGCTCACCCGCTGATCCCACTCACCCGCTGATCTCCGGCGCGCGGTGCGCCGTTAGGGTCGACGGCGTGGGTCGACTGGCGTTCCTCGGTCCGCACGCCACGTTCACCGAGCAGGCGCTGCGGTCGCTCCCGGAGTCCCGCGGTGCCGAGCTGGTGCCGTGCGCGGGCAGCCCCGCCGTGCTCGAGGCCGTGCGCCGCGGCGAGGTCGACGCGGGCTGCGTCCCGATCGAGAACAGCGTCGAGGGAGCCGTCGGGGCGGTGCTCGACGGGCTCGTCGCGCAGCCGCCGCTGGTGATCCGGCGCGAGGCGCTCGTCGCGGTCCGGTTCGCGGTGATGGCGGCCGCGGGCACCGACCTCGCCTCCGTGCGCCGCGTCGGCTCGCACCCGCACGCGGTCGCGCAGACGCGGGGCTGGCTGGCCCGTCACCTGCCCCGCGCCGAGGTGCTGCTGACGTCGTCGACGTCCGAGGCCGCGGCCCAGGTCGCCCGCGGTGACCTCGACGCCGCCGTGGCCGCGCCGCTGGCCGCCGAGCAGCACGGGCTGGAGATCGTCGTCGACGACGTCGCCGACAACCCCGGGGCCGTCACGCGGTTCGTGCTGGTCGCCCCGCCCGGGCCGCCGCCGGAGCCCACCGGCCACGACCGCACGACGTTCGCCGCCACCACCCGCAACGAGCCCGGCTCGCTGCTCGGCCTGCTCACCGAGCTCGCCGTGCGGGGCATCGACCTCACCCGCATCGAGTCGCGCCCGATCAAGGACCGGCACGCCGAGTACTGGTTCCACATCGACTGCACCGGCCACGTCGCCGACCCCGCGATGGGCGAGGCGCTCGCCGCCCTGCACCGGCGCTGCGACGAGGTGCGCTTCCTCGGCTCCTTCCCGCGCGCCGGAAACGGCGCCGCCCCCACCGCGCCGGGCGACCCCGCCGCGCCGCTCGGGGCGGCCACCGGCTCGGCGTTCGCCGCCGCCCAGGCCTGGCTCGACGGTCTGCGCGCCGGGAGCGCCTCGTGACGCGGCTGGTCCTGGTCCGGCACGGCCAGACCGACTCCAACGTCGGGCGCGTCCTCGACTCCGCGCCGCCCGGGCCGCCGCTCAACGCGCTCGGCCTGAGCCAGGCCGCTGCGCTGGGGGAGCGGCTCGCGACCGGGCGGGTCGACGTCGTGCACGCCTCCGTCGCGACCCGCGCCCAGCAGACGGCGGCCCCGGTCGCCGCCGCGCACGGCCTGTCCGTCGACGTGGTCGAGGGCGTGCACGAGGTGTTCTGCGGCGACCTGGAGGGTCGCGGCGACGAGGACGCGCGCCGGCAGTTCGACGCCGTCTACGACACCTGGTGGACCGGTGACCTGCAGGCGCACCTGCCCGGCGGGGAGTCGGCGCTGGACCTGCGCGCCCGGTTCCTGCCCGCCGTCGACGCGGTCACCCGGGGCGTCGACGGCACGGTGGTGCTGATCAGCCACGGCGCCGCGATCCGGCTGGCCGCCGCGGCGCTGCTGGGCGACACCGCCGAGACGCAGTACGTGCCCAACACCGGGCTGGTGATCCTCACCGGTGGCCCGGGCGAGGGCTGGTCGCTCGAGCACTGGGACGCCGCCCCGCCGCGGCCCGGAGACGTCACGGCCGGCGGGCCGCCGTCGACCTGACCCCCACCCCGACACGGTCGCCACCGGACCCCGACTCGCGGGGGTTCCCTCAGCCCCAGCCCAGCCGGTGCAGCGTGTCCTCGTCGATGCCGAAGTGGTGGGCCACCTCGTGCACCACCGTGACCGCCACCTCGTGCACGACCTCGTCGGCGTCGGAGCAGACGTCGAGGATCGCGTCCTGGTAGATCGAGATCCGGTCGGGCAGGTACCCGCCGTAGGACGAGGTCCGCTCGGTGAGCGCGATGCCCTCGTAGAGCCCGAGCAGCTCCGGGTCCTCGGCGTTGCGGTCCTCCACGAGCACCACGACGTTGTCCATCGCCGCGGTCAGCTCGGGCGGGATGGTGTCGAGCGCGTCGGCGACCAGCTCCTCGAACCGCCGGCGGGTCATCTCGAGCACTACGCAGGGAGTCCGGTCACGTGCCCTCGAGGGGCACCGGGATCTCCACCGGGACCTCGGCGGGCGGGGCCTCCCCGGCCGGCGGCGCGCCCTCCGTGGGCGCGGGCGACGGGGGCGGGGCGCCGGTGCCGTCGGCGGGCGGGGCCGTCGTCGGGGCGGCGGGGGTGGTGGTCGGCGGTGCCGGGATACCCGCGTCGGGCGTGTTCTCGGCGGGCGGGGCGAGCTGGTCGCCGATCACGACGTCGCCGGTGACCGGGCCGGTGACCGGGGCGAAGCCGCTGCGGTCGGGCAGCAGGGCCGCCACGTTGCAGTTGGCGCGGTAGGTGCCCGCGGCCCACGACTCCTCGCTGATGTTGTTCCAGTAGACCGTGAGCCCCTTATCGGTGACGACGGTCGGGCCGCCCGCGTAGGCCGCCGCGATCTCGTTGCACTTGGGCTGCAGGTAGGCGTCCTGGTCGGCGACGGCCGGGTAGCCGTTCGGGAAGTCGGCCGCCATGTCGACGATGCCGACGGTCTCCAGCGCGTGCGGGCCGCTGCAGGCCACCGGGTCGCCGACGCGGGGACCGTCGATCGCCAGGCAGACGCCCGGCTCCTGGACGGCGGCCTGGTCACCCTCGGCGACGCGGCCGGTCATCGGGTACAGCGCCCCGGAGCGCGAGGCGCTCTGCAGGCCGCAGCGCAGCTCGCGGTCGCCCTGTTCCCACTTCGACGCCGACGGCTTGAGCGCGCCGACGCGGTAGCGGCCGTCGGGGTCGAACACGTCGCTCAGGTAGGACATGACGACGGGCCCGCAGCGCTCGTCGACGAGCTGGCGCCACGTCGAGTCGTCGGGCAGTGCGACCTGGTCGGCGAGCACGACGGTGCCGGCCTGCTCGAACAGGTGCGGCTGCGCGCAGTCGACCAGCGCGGTGTCGGCCGCGTCGGCGCGGCTCCAGGTCAGGCACGTGCCGGGGGTGGCCGGCGGGGCCGGCACCTCCACGACCTCGGGCTCCTCGGGCGGGGCGGCGACCGCGGCGAACGACCCCAGCACCGGCACCTCGGCGTCGGTGAAGGTGTCGAGCGAGGCGGTGCCCAGCATCAGCAGGGCACCGACCACGACACCGGTGACGACACGGCGCACGGGGTGCACGTCGGGGCTGGATGCACGTCCACCCGGAGCGGCAGCGGACGACGGGGGGCGCGGGGGAGCGTCGTCGTCACGTGCGGACCGGGGAGCGGTGAGGGTTCGTTCCATGACGACCGTCATCATGCCGTGACCTCCGCCGTCACTCACCGTCGCGGTCGGCGTGGCGCGACCATCGGTCGTCGCCGTGCTGCGAACGTCCGTGTTCGTGCGGGCCGCCGGTCCGGGTACCGTGCGCGCGCGAACGGATCTGTGAGGGGGCGGCCATGCGCGACGACGAGGAGCGTCCGGAACCGGGGAGCATGCGGTTCCAGGACGGATCGACGACCCCGCGCGAACCCACGCTCGCCGAGCGGCGGGCCCGCGAGCAGGCGGAGCGCCGCCGGGAGGCCGCCGAGCGGCAGGCCGCCGAGGACGAGGCGCGCGGGAAGAAGAAGCGCAGCCGGATCCTCGTCGGCGCCGGCGTCACCGTGGGCGTCGTCGCGCTGATCGCCGTCGGGTACGCGGCGGCGCGGCCGGAGGAGGAGATCCAGGCGCAGTGCGTCGACGAGGAGACCAACGAGATCGTCGACGACTCCAACTGCGTCACGCCGGTCGCGAACGACGGCTACCACGGCGGCGGCTTCTACCCGATCTTCATCGGCGGCGGGGGCCGGCAGTACCACTACAACTACGGCGGCTCCGGCACCGTCGGGCAGCGCGTGTCCGGCGGCACGACCTCGGTGCCCAGCGGCGGCACCCGCGTCACCACGTCGTCGGGCCGCGACATCTCCCCGCGCGCGTCGAGCAGCGGCGTCTCGCGCGGCGGGCTGGGCGTGTCCGGCGGCGGATCCTCGAGCGGCTCCTGACGTGCAGCGCCACCGCAGCGCCCCGCGGGACGGGTGGGAGCGGACCGTCCGCGAGCAGGGCATGGTCTTCGGCGCCCCCGGCCGCGGCCAGGGCGGTGCCGCGCGCCCGTACTGGGACGAGTCGGTGCACTACACGTTCTCGATGGACGAGATCCTGTCCCTGGAGGCCGACGTCGAGGTGCTGCACTCGATGTGCCTGGAGGCCGTCGACCACGTCGTCACCACCGAGCGGTTCCGCGACTTCGCGATCCCCGAGTACGCGTGGGAGGGCGTGGCGGCGTCGTGGCGACGCAGCGACCCGCACGTCTACGGCCGTTTCGACCTGCGCTACGACGGCTCCGGCCCGGCGCAGCTGCTGGAGTACAACGCCGACACCCCCACCACGTTGCTCGAGGCGAGCCTGCTGCAGTGGTACTGGCTCAAGGACGCCCATCCCGGCGACGACCAGTGGAACTCGCTGCACGAGAAGCTCGTCGAGCGCTGGGGGGAGCTGAAGGCCCGGCTGCCCGGTGACGAGATCCACTTCACCTGGTCCGGCGCCGACGCCAGCGGCGAGGACCACGTCACCGTCGGCTACCTGCAGGAGACCGCGGCCGAGGCGGGCCTCAACACCGTCGGGCTGGCGATCGAGGACATCGGCTGGGACGCGGTGCTCGACCGCTTCGTCGACCTCGAGGAGTCGCCGATGGCGGCGGTCTTCAAGCTCTACCCGTGGGAGTGGGTCGTCACCGACGACTTCGGCAAGCACGTGCTGCGCAGCCTCCCCGAGACGCTGTGGGTCGAGCCCCTGTGGAAGACGGTGCTGTCGAACAAGGCGCTGCTCGCGGTGCTGTGGGAGATGTACCCCGGCCACCCCAACCTGCTGCCCGCCTACCTCGACCAGCCCGGGCTGCTCACCGAGTACGTCCGCAAGCCCCGGCTGGGCCGCGAGGGCGCCAACATCTCGATCGTCGCCCCCGGCCACGAGCACGAGACGGGCGGCGTCTACGGCGAGGAGGGCTACGTCTACCAGCTCTTCGCGCCGCTCCCCGAGTTCGACGGGTTCCGGCCCGCGCTGGGCGCCTGGGTCGTCGGCGACACGGCGGCCGGCCTCGGCATCCGCGAGACCGTCGGGCTGGTGACCGACGACGGCGCGGCGTTCGTCCCCCACCGCATCCCCGTCTGAACCACCCCCGTAGGAACCACGAAAGGCTCCCCAGATGATCAACCCGGGCTTCTTCTCGGTGATCGGCGTCGGTATCGGCGCCATCCTGCTCTACGCGGTGCTCGGCGTGATCCTCATGCTGCTCGGCTTCTACGCCGTCGACCTCACGACCCCGGGCAAGCTCAACGTCATGGTCCGTGAGGGCCTGCCCAACGCCGTCGTCATCACCGCCGCGGGCATGATCAGCATGGCTCTGATCGTCGTCACCGCGATCTACACCTCGTCGGGCTTCCTCACCGAGGGCCTGATCCAGACCGCGATCTTCGGCGTCATCGGGATCCTGGCCCAGGTCGGCGCCGTGCGGCTGGTGGAGTGGGTCATGGGCATCGACATCGGCGGCGTCCTGGCCGCCGACCGCGTCCTGCCGCAGAGCTTCCTCATCGCCGCCGCGCACCTCGCGCTGGGCCTCGTGGTGGCCTTCGCGATCATCTGAGCGCGCGCGGAGGGCGCTGCTGGCCTACGCCGGTGCTACGGTCGTAGCCATGTCCGAGGTTCCCAGTCGCGAGCTGCGCAACGACACCGCGGGCGTCCTGCGGCGGGTCCAGGACGGGGAGCGCGTGACCGTCACCGTGAACGGACGCGCGGTGGCCGAGCTCGTGCCGGTCCAGCGGGCCCGTCGCGCGTGGATCGGCCGGGCCGAACTCGTCGCGCGGTTGCAGCGCGCCCAGGCCGACCCGGGGCTCCGTGACGACCTCGCGCGCCTGGCCGGCGACACCACCGACGATCTCGGACCGATCCGGTGAGGGGTCTGCTCGACACCAGCGTCTTCATCGCGGCGGAGAGCGGGCGCCCGCTGCGGGCCGACCTGCTGCCGGAGGAGTCGGCGGTGTCGGTCGTGACCCTCGCCGAGCTGCAGGCCGGGGTCCTGGCGGCGGCGGACGTGGCGACGCGAGCGCGCCGGATGCTCACCCTCGACGCGGTAGGGGACGTGGAGCTGATCGGCATCGACGAGGCGGCGGCCCACACGTGGGCCCGGATGCGCGTCGAGCTCGCCGGCTCCGGCCGTCGGGTCAACGTCAACGACCTGTGGATCGCCGCCAGCGCGGCGTCGCGCGATCTGCCCGTCGTCACCCAGGACGACGACTTCGCCGCGATCGAGGGGATCGCCGGGTTGCGGGTCGTCCGGGTCTGAGCGCCGGGGGGTCCGGGACGCTTGACCCTCGACCTGGTCGAGGCGGGAGGTTCGGAGCCGTGGAGAGCTGGCGGGGGATCGGGGCGATGGCCCGGGCGTCGGGGCTGACGGTGAGCGCGCTGCGCTTCTACGACGGCGCCGGGGTGCTCGGGCCCGCGTACGTCGACCCGCGCAGTGGCTACCGGAGCTACGCCCCCGAGCAGTTGGTCGTCGCCCGCCTCGTGGCGTCGCTGCGCCGGGTCGGGATGCCGCTCGCCGGCATCCGGGAGGTGCTCGCGCACCGCCACGACCCGGACGCCGTCGACGCCCTGCTGGCCGGGCACCTGCACCGGCTCGAGCAGGGCGTGGCCGCCGCGCGCCGCGAGCTCTCCACCGTCCGCGACCTGCTCGCCCCGGAGGAGAACCCCATGACCCCCACCACCGTCACCGTCGACGCCACCGCCCTCGCCGCCGCGCTGCGCACCGTCCGGTTCGCCGTCGGCTCCGACCCGGGGTTCCCGGTGCTGCACGGCGTGCTGCTCGACGTCGGGCCCGACGTGCTGACCGTCGTCGCCACCGACCGCTACCGCCTGGCCGTCGCCACGGTGCCCGTGCTGGCGCTCGACGGGCCGGCGCGCTCGGTCGTCGTGCCGCCGGACCTGCCCGCGGGCGACGGCGTCCTGCGCGTCGACGACGACTCGGTGACGGTCGGCGGCACCGCGCACCCGCTGGTCGAGGGCGCGTTCCCGGACCACCGGCGCCTGCTGCCCGCCCCGTCGGACCACGGGGTCGCGGTGGAGGCCGCCGAGCTGCGGGCCGCGGTCGCGGCGGGCGGCACGCGCCGCGTCGCGGGGGCCGAGGTCACGGTGCTGGCCGTCGACGGCGCGGGCCGGCTGGTGGTCGGCGCCGGGCACGAGGGGGTCGGGGTGAACGCGGAGTTCCTGCTGGAGGCCGTCGACGCCGGGGGAGCCGGGCCGCTGCGCCTCGAGCTCGACGGCCCGCTCGCGCCGGTGGCCCTGCGCTCGGCCGACGCGTTCTCGCTGCTCATGCCCGTGCGCCTGGACGCGGAGCCCGCACCCACTCCGTAGTGTGGAGGGGTGCAGGCTCCCCGACTGGTCGCGTCCGACGTCGACGGCACGCTGCTCGACCCCCACGACCGGGTCACGCCGCGCGCCGCCGCGGTGATCGGGCGGGCGGTCGCGGCGGGTGTCGGGTTCGTGCTGGTCACCGGGCGGCCCCCTCGCTGGATCCCGCCGGTCGTCGCGGCCGTCGGGGTCGGGCGGCTCGCGGTGTGCGCCAACGGCAGCGTGCTCTACGACGCCGTCGAGGACCGCGTGCTGTGGTCGCAGACCCTGGAGCCCGCCGCGCTGGCCGAGATCGCGCAGGCCGTGGCCGACGTGCTGCCCACGAGCGGACTGGCGGTGGAGCGGGTCGGCACCAGCGCGCACGACGGGGAGGCGTTCGTCGCCGAGCCCGCCTACCGCCACGCCTGGCCCGACTCCGACAACGCGATCACCGAGCGCTCCGACCTGCTCACCGCGCCGGCCGTCAAGATGCTGGTGCGGTGCTCGGAGCTGCGCAGCGAGGCGATGGTCGCGGCTCTGGCGCCCGTCGTCGGCCACGTCGGCGACCTCACGTTCTCCCACCCCGCGGGCCTGGTCGAGATCTCCCCGCCGGGCGTCACCAAGGCCACGGGGCTCGCCGAGGTCGCCGGGCGGCTCGGCGTCGACGTCGCCGACGTCATCGCGTTCGGCGACATGCCCAACGACCTGGAGATGCTGCGCTGGGCCGGGCACGGCGTGGCGATGGGCAACGCCCATCCCGTCCTGCACGACGTGGCCGACGAGATCACGGCGACCAACGGCGAGGACGGCCTGGCGCTGGTGCTCGAACGGTGGTTCTGAGGGGCCCGCGTAGGATCGCCGACGCCCGAGCAACCCCGATCGGCCGGTGGTCCGCCCCCGCCGGCACCCCTGGAGGCCCCGTCGTGGCCCAGCCCGATGTCCGCGCCCTCGAGGTGCGCGCGCTGAGCGCCGTGCAGCGCACCGTCGGCCCGCCGGCCGTGGTGCGCGTGGCCCGGGGGATGTCGCTGTTCGGCGAGCACGCCGCCGGCTGGCTCGCGCTCGGCACCGTTGGTGCCCTGCTCGACCCCGCGCGTCGGCGCGAGTGGCTCGTCGCCACCGCCGGCGTCGCCTTCGCCCACGGCGCGTCGATCGGGGTCAAGCGCGTGGTGCGCCGCCCCCGGCCCGACGACCCGACCGTCGAGATCCGGGTGGGGGTCCCGTCGAAGCTCAGCTTCCCGTCCGCGCACGCCACGTCGACCACGGCCGCGGCCGTCCTGTTCGGCGCGCTCGTCGGGCGGCCCCTGGTCGCGGTGCTGGTGCCGCCGATGGCGCTGTCGCGGCTCGTGCTCGGCGTCCACTACCCCAGCGACGTCGTCGCCGGCTCCCTGCTCGGCGCCGCCGTGGCCGCGGGAGCCCGCCGCGCGACCCGGAGGAGATCCCGATGACCAGCACCGACACGCCGCCCACGGACGTGGTTCCGCAGCGCACGCCGGTGGCCGTGGCGCGCGGGGTGCTGAAGACGATGCGCCCGCGGCAGTGGGTCAAGAACGTGCTCGTGCTCGCCGCCCCGTTCGCGGCGGGCGACCTGCTCCGGCCCGGCATCGGGCTGCAGCTCGCCGTCGCCTTCGTGGCGTTCTCGCTGGCCGCCTCCGGTATCTACCTGGTCAACGACGCGAAGGACGTGGAGGCCGACCGCGCCCACCCCACCAAGCGCCACCGCCCGATCGCCGCCGGGATCGTCCCGCCGCGCCTCGCGGTCGCGGTGGCGGTCGTCCTGCTGCTGGCCGCCGTCGCGGTCTCGCTGGTCGCGAGCGTGCAGCTGGTGATCGTGCTGGCCGTGTACGTGGTCGTGCAGCTGGCGTACTGCTTCTGGCTCAAGCACCAGCCGGTCCTCGACATCTGCATCGTCGCGTCCGGCTTCCTGCTCCGCGCGATCGCCGGCGGCGCGGCCACCTCCATCGGCCTGTCGCAGTGGTTCCTGCTCGTCGCGGGCTTCGGCTCGCTGTTCATGGTCGCCGGCAAGCGCTACGCCGAGATGATGCTGGCCGAGCGCACCGGAGCGAAGATCCGCAAGTCGCTGGAGAGCTACTCGGCGTCCTACCTGCGGTTCGTGTGGGGCCTGTCGGCGACGGTCCTCATCACGACCTACAGCCTGTGGGCCTTCGAGATCCGTGAGACCCAGAACAATCCGATCTGGTCGGCCATCTCGATCGTGCCGTTCGTGGTGGCGGTGCTGAGGTACGCGGTGGACGTCGACAACGGCAACGGCGGTGAGCCCGAGGAGATCGCCCTGGGCGACCGGGTCCTGCAGGTGCTCGCGCTGGCCTGGCTGGCCGCGCTGACCGTGGCGGTGTACGCGTGAAGGGCATCATCCTGGCCGGCGGGGCCGGCACCCGGCTGCACCCGATCACCCGCGCGGTGTCGAAGCAGCTGCTGCCCGTCTACGACAAGCCGATGATCTACTACCCGCTCTCGGTGCTGATGCTGGCCGGGATCCGGGACATCCTGGTGATCACCACGCCCGAGGAGCAGTCGATGTTCCGCCGCCTCCTGGGCGACGGGGCCGAGCTGGGGCTGCGCATCACCTACGCCGCCCAGCCCGAGCCGAACGGCATCGCGCAGGCGTTCCTCATCGGCGCCGACCACATCGACGGTGACGCCACGGCGCTCGTCCTGGGCGACAACATCTTCCACGGGCCCGGGTTCGCCGACACCCTGCGCGCCTGCATCGCCGACGTCGAGCGCGGTGACGACGGCGCGGTCCTGTTCGGCTACCCGGTGCGCGACCCCGAGCGCTACGGCGTGGGCGTCGCCGACGCCGACGGCCGGCTGACCGACATCGAGGAGAAGCCCGAGAAGCCGCGGAGCAACCGCGCGATCACCGGGCTCTACCTCTACGACGACCGCGTGGTCGACGTCGCCCGCGGCCTGACGCCCTCGGCGCGCGGCGAGCTGGAGATCACCGACGTCAACCGCGCCTACCTCGACAAGGACGCGGCCCGGCTCGTCGACCTCGGCCGCGGGTTCGCCTGGCTCGACACCGGCACCCACGACTCGCTGCTCGAGGCCGGGCAGTACGTGCAGGTGCTCGAGCACCGGCAGGGCGTGCGGATCGCCTGCCTGGAGGAGATCGCGCTCGAGCGCGGCTGGATCGACGCCGACGCCTGCTACGCCCTGGGCGCGGCGCAGGGCAAGTCGGGCTACGGCGAGTACGTCATGGCCGTGGCCGACGCACACCGGAAGGCATGAGCATGCGGGTCCTCGTCACCGGCGGTGCCGGGTTCATCGGATCGCACTACGTGCGGTCGCTCCTGGGCGGCGCCTACCCGGCGTTCGCCGGCGCCGAGGTGGTGGTACTCGACCTGCTCACCTACGCCGGCACCCTCACCAACCTCCCCGAGTCCGACGACCGGATGCGGTTCGTCCACGGCGACATCCGCGACGCCGCCGCCGTCGCCGACGTGATGGCCGGCACCGACGTGGTGGTGCACTTCGCGGCGGAGTCGCACGTCGACCGCTCGATCACCGGCGCGGCCGACTTCGTCTCCACCAACGTCGTCGGCACGCAGGTGCTGCTGCAGGCCGCGCTGGACGCGGAGGTGGGCCGGTTCGTGCACGTCTCCACCGACGAGGTCTACGGCTCGATCGACGAGGGCTCGTGGCCGGAGACGCACCCGCTGGAGCCGAACTCGCCGTACTCGGCGTCGAAGGCGTCCTCGGACCTGCTGGCCCGCTCCTACCACCGCACCCACGGCCTGCCGGTCTGCATCACGCGGTGCTCGAACAACTACGGGCCGCACCAGTTCCCGGAGAAGGTCATCCCGCTGTTCGTGAGCAACCTGCTCGACGGGAAGAAGGTGCCGCTCTACGGCGACGGCCTCAACGTGCGCGACTGGCTGCACGTCGACGACCACTGCCGCGGCATCCAGCTCGTCGCCGAGAAGGGCCGCGACGGCGAGGTCTACAACATCGGCGGCGGCACCGAGCTGACCAACCGCGAGCTGACGCACCGGCTGGTGGCCGCGGTTGGGGCCGACGACTCGATGATCGAGCAGGTGGCCGACCGCAAGGGCCACGACCGCCGCTACAGCGTCGACTGGTCGAAGATCGGCGACGAGCTCGGCTACGCCCCGCAGGTCCCCTTCGATCAGGGCCTCGCCGACACGGTGGCTTGGTACACCGACAACCGCACCTGGTGGGAGCCGCTCAGGACGCGCTGACGTACTCCGCCAGCCGCCGCCGCCAGTCGGGCGCGACCACGCCGGCCGCCTCGATGCGGCCCAGGTCGAGCACGCTGTTGAGCGGGCGCGGGGCCGCCCCGGGCTTGTCGGCGAAGTACTCGGCCGTGCTCGTGCCGGTGACCCGCAGCTCCGAACGGCCGGCGAGTGCGTAGGTCTCGCGGGCGACGTCGGCCCACGAGGCCGGCTCGCCGCCGCCGGTGAGGTGGTAGGTGCCGAAGGCCGCGCCGGTCGTCACGAGGTGCACGATCGCGGCGGCGATGTCGACGGCGAACGTCGGGCGTCCGACCTGGTCCGCCACCACCGTCGGCTCGATCCCGCGGCCCGCGAGGCCGAGCATCGTGCGTACGAAGTTGGTGCCGTCGCCGACCACCCAGGTCGGGCGGACGAGGTAGTGCCGGTCCACGCCCGCGACGACGGCGACGTCGCCCGCCGCCTTGGAGGCGCCGTAGGCGCCCAGGGGCGCGACCGGGGCGCTCTCCGGGATGGGGCCGTCGTGGCTGCCGTCGAAGACGTACTCGCTCGACAGGTGCACCAGCGTGGTGCCGTGCTCCCGGGCCCGCGCGGCCAGGGCGGCCGGCCCGCCCGCGTTGGCCCGCCAGGCGTCGACGCGCCCCTGGGGGGTCTCCGCGGCGTCGACCTTCGTGTACGCGGCGGCGTTGACGACCACGTCGAACGCGGCCCAGTCGACGCCGGTGGGGTCGGCGATGTCGCACTGCGCGCGCGTGAGCCCGACCGCGTCGGGCAGCGCGGCGGTGAGGGCGCGGCCGACCTGGCCGCCGGCTCCGAGGACGAGCGCCCGCACGTCAGCGCACCCCCGTGACCAGGTCGGCGAGCCGCGGGTGGTTGCGGTCCTTCTCCGAGCGGATCGCGTCCTCGGGCCCGATCGGCCAGTCGACGCCCAGCGCCGGGTCGAACGCCTGGATCAGCGTGTACTGCGCGTCCGGTGACCAGTGCTCGTTGACGAGGTAGGTGTAGATGACGTCCGGGGTGAGCGTCTGGTAGCTGTTGCCGCAGCCGCGGGGGACGAACAGCGCGTTGCCCGGGTCCATGTCGAAGGTCTCGACGCGGCCGTGGTGCTCGCCGGGCCGCAGGTCGACGATCGCCGCGAACGCCCGGCCGTTGGCGAGCGAGATGTACTTGTCCCACGGTTCGGCGTGGATCCCGCGGGTGACGCCCACGTCGGCGTTGAAGGACACATTGCTCTGCACCGGCTCGAACGCCGGGAAGCCCACGGCCTCCAGCTTCGCGCGCTGGTAGGACTCCTTGAACCAGCCGCGCTCGTCGGAGTGCAGGTCGAGCTCGACGTGCAGCAGCCCGGGGATCGACGTCTCCACCATCTTCACGACGGCGAGTCTCGCAGGGGTCCGGTGCGGCCGCGTCGCGTGGTGGGCGGCACACTGGCCGGGTGACCGCACCCGAACCCCGTCCGGGGACCGATGCGCCCGACTACACCGAGCGCCTGGCCACGATGGAGAGCGCGGGGTGGAAGCAGCGCCTCGACGTGCAGGCGCCCTACCGCTGGAACATCCGCCTCCTGGCGCTGGGCCGCACCCTCGACGTCGGCTGCGGCCTGGGCCGCAACCTCGCCCACCTCGACGGCAACGGCGTGGGCGTCGACCACAACACGTCGTCGGTGGCGCTGGCGGTGGAGCGCGGGTACGAGGCCTACACGCCCGACGGCTTCACGGCGAGCCCGCACGCCCGCCCCGGCGCGTT
Organism: Pseudonocardia oceani; assembly: GCF_019263585.2. GTDB lineage: Bacteria > Actinomycetota > Actinomycetes > Mycobacteriales > Pseudonocardiaceae > Pseudonocardia > Pseudonocardia oceani. Next base: position 2,875,331 of record NZ_JADQDF010000001.1, on the reverse strand, counting down.
CGACAGCCTGCTCCTGGCCCACGTCGTGGAGCACATGACCGAGGACGACGCACTCGGCCTCCTGCGCACCTACCTGCCGTTCGTCCGGCCCGGCGGCAAGGTCGTGCTGATCACGCCGCAGGAGAAGGGCTACACCACCGACGCCACCCACGTGCGGTTCTGCGGGTTCCCCGAGGTCGCGACCCTGTGCACGGCCGTCGGGCTGACGGTCGACCGCCAGTACTCGTTCCCGTTCCCGCGCCCCGCGGGCAGGGTGTTCCCCTACAACGAGTTCGTGACGCTCGCCCGGATCTGACCCCGCGCTGGTGCGCACTACCGTGGACCGGGTGACGCGCAGCGGACGGATGGGCACCGCGCTGCACCTGGCCCTGGGACTCGGGGTCCTCGGTGTGGCCGGCTACGCGTTCGTCGCGGTGGTCGGCCACGTCTTCGAGCGGCCGGCCGAGGCCGGGGCGCTGAGCGCGCTGATCTCGCTCTACCTGGTCGTGAACATCGTCGGACCGGGGATCTTCGCCGCGCTGGAGCAGGAGACCAGCCGCGCGGTGAGCGCCGCCGTCGCCCGCGGCGAGCCGGTGCGGCCGGTCGCCCGCCGTGCAGCCGGGTTCGCCGTGCAGTCGCTGGCGCTGCTCGTCGTGGCGGTCCTGGTCGCCTGGCCGCTGGTGCTGCACCGCGTGTTCGACGAGCGCGTCGGCCTGCTCCTCGCGCTGCTCGTGGCGATAGCCGGGTCGGCCGCCGTCTACTGGGCCCGGGGCGTGCTCGGCGGGCAGCAGCGCTTCACCGCCTACGCCCGCACGCTCTACGTCGAGGGGGCCGTGCGGCTGCTGCCCGGCCTGGGGCTGGTCGCCCTGGCGGTCGCGGAGCCCGCGGCCTACGGGATGGCGTTCGCGCTCGGCTCGGCGCTCGCCGCGCTGAGCGTGGCCGGGACGGTCCGGCTGCCGCGCGCGACCGGCCCGGTGCCCGAGCGGATGGGCCGTTCCCTGGCGTACCTGATGGTCGCGGTGGCGCTGAGCCAGCTCGTGGCGAACCTGGCGCCGGTCGTCGTCACCTACCGCTCGCCCGACGACCTGGTCGCCGCGACGGTGTTCGGCTCCACGTTCGTGCTGGCGCGGATCCCGCTGTTCCTGTTCGCGCCCGTCCAGGCGGTCCTGCTGCCCAAGCTCACCCGCGCGGCCACCCTGGGGCAGCGGGCCGAGCTGGAGCGGCGGCTCAAGCAGGTCGTCGGGCTGGTGCTGGGGGTCGGCGCGGTCGGGGTCGTCGGGTGCGCCGTGCTCGGCCCGTGGGCGGCGCAGGTGCTGTTCAACACCGCCGAGCGGCCCTCGGTCACCGTGCTCGTGCTGCTCGGGGCGGCGACGATGCTGATGCTGGTCGCGATGGTGGTGCAGCCGACGTTGGTCGCGCTGGGGCGCCAGCAGGTCGTCACGGTCGCCTGGATCGCCGGCACCGTGGTCTTCCTGGCGCTGCTGGTGCTGCCCGTCGCCCCCGTCACCGCGGCGCTCGTCGCGCAGCTGGTGGGCCCTGCGGTCGTCGTCGCCGTACTGGCAGGTGGGGTGCTGCGCGCGCTGCGCGCGGGCCACCCGGGCGTGGACGCCGGGGTGCCGCGGGTAGGTTGACGGCCGCAGGCAGCGGGAGGAGCTGGACGTGACCGACCCCGGTCCGAGCAACGACGACGTCTGGGTCGTGGTCCCGGTCTTCAACGAGGCCCAGGTCCTGGAGCAGGTCGTCCGCCAGACCCTCGCGGTGTTCCCGAACGTCGTGTGCATCGACGACGGCAGCCGTGACGGGTCCGTCGAGGCGGTGCTGCGCACCGGCGCCCACCTGGTGCGGCACCCGGTCAACCTCGGTCAGGGGGCCGCACTGCAGACCGGGCTCACCTACGCCAAGGCCCAGCCCGGCGCGCGGTACTTCGTCATGTTCGACGCCGACGGTCAGCACCGCCTGGAGGACGCCCAGCGGATGGTCGAGGTCGCCCGCTCCGGCGACGCCGACGTGGTGCTCGGTACCCGGTTCGCCGAGAACGCCGACTCCGTGCCGCTGCTCAAGCGGATCGTGCTGCGCACCGCGGTGCTGCTCAGCCCGGCGGGCCGCAAGCTCAAGCTCACCGACGCCCACAACGGGCTGCGCGTGCTCACGCGCCCCGTCGCCGACGACCTGCAGATCACGATGAACGGCATGGCGCACGCGTCGGAGATCGTGTCCTACCTCGGGCGGTCCTCCTGGCGGGTGCGCGAGGTGCCGGTGTCGATCCGCTACACCGAGTACTCGCGCAGCAAGGGCCAGTCGCTGCTCAACGGCGTCAACATCCTGTTCGACCTGTCGGTCCGCCAGCGGGGAGGCTGAGCCGTGCTGATCCAGATCCTCCTGATCCTGGCCGTGCTCGGCCTCCTGGTTTTGTTCGTGCGCAGCAGCGGCGCGGTCTACGTGCAGGCCAGCAAGCGCATCGCGCTCGTGCTGTTCGCCATCGCGAACATCTACGCGGTGATGCGGCCGAACGATCTCTCCGTGATAGCGCAGGCGGTCGGGGTCGGCCGCGGCACCGACCTCGTGCTGTACGCGCTGGTCGTCGCGTTCATGGCCGGCATGTTCAGCTTCTACCAGCGCTTCCGGGTAGTCGACCGGCGCTACACCGAGCTCGCGCGCACTGTCGCCATCCGTGAGGCGGAGCTGGTCAACCGCGAGCGGGGGATCGTGCCGGAGCCGGTCGTCTCCACGGGGGACGGCAGCGCGCTGCCGACCGTCGAGCGGTGATCGTCGACGTCATGCTGCCCCACTACGGGCGGCTCGACCTCGTGCAGGACACCGTGCGCAGTGTGCTGGCCCAGGACGACCCGCAGTGGCGGCTCACGGTCGTCGACGACTCGGGCGACCTACCCGACCAGGGGCTCGCCGCATGGTGCGAGAGCCTCGACGAGCCCCGCGTCCGCTACCTGCGCAACGAGCGGAACCTGGGGATCAACCGCAACTTCCAGCGCTGCGTCGACCTCGTCGAGCACGAGCTGGCCGTGGTCATCGGCATGGACGACCTGATGCTGCCGAACCACGTCGGCACCGTCCGCCGCGCCCACGCCGCGCACCCCGGCGTCGCCATGGTGCAGCCGGGGGTCGAGGTCGTCGACGGCGACGGCGTGCCGACGCGCACGCTCGTCGACGTCTCCAAGCGCTGGGTGTACGCCCCGCGGGTCTCCGCGCCGACGGTGCTCGCCGGCGAGGAGCTCGCGGCGAGCCTGCTGCGCGGCAACTGGCTGTACTTCCCGTCGATCTGCTGGAAGGCGGGGCCGTTGCAGCGCACCGGCTTCCGCGACGGCCTGTCGGTGGTGCAGGACCTCGCGCTGGTGCTCGACCTGGTGCTGGCCGGCGAGTCGCTGCTGGTCGAGCCCACGACGTGCTTCCGCTACCGCCGCCACGGCGGGTCGGTCTCCTCGGCGCACGCCGTCGACGGTCGCCGCTTCGCCGAGGAGCGCGGCTTCTTCCTCGACTCCGCCGACCGGATGGCGGCCCGGGGCTGGCCGCGGGCGGCGCGGGCGGCGCGCCGGCACACGTCGTCGCGGCTCAACGCGCTGGTCCAGCTGCCGGTGGCCGTGCGCAGCGGCCAGCGCGACGGGATGCGCGCCCTCGCGCGGCACGCCTTCGGTGGCCGCTGACCCGTCGGGGAGGATGGCGGCCGTGACCCAGGTGGCAGAGCGTCCGGACGTCGCACCCGCCGAGCCGGTCCCGCGGGTCGGCCTTGCGGGCCTCGCGGTCGCCGTCGGGGTGCCCACGCTGCTCGTCGGGCTGCACGCCCTCCTGTACGGCCGGTGGATCGTCGACGACGCCGCCATCACCTTCGCCTACGTCCGCTCGATCACGACCGGCGCCGGGCCGGTGCTGCAGCCCGGCGCCGAGGTGGTGGAGGGGTACTCCAACCCGGCCTGGCTGGCGCTGCTCGCGGTCGGCCGCGTCCTCGGGCTGTTCGACCACGGCGCGTGGTTCGGCGTCCCGGACTACGTCGCGTTCCCCAAGCTGCTGGCGCTGGTGCTGGTGGCGGGCGTGTTCGCGTGCTTCCTGGCCGTCACGACCGTGCTCTGCCGCCGCCCCGTCGCCGTCGCGGTCGTCGCCGGTGCCGTGACGGCCGCCGTGCCGTCCTTCGTCGTCTGGACGATGTCGGGCCTGGAGAACTCCCTGCTCGCGCTGTGCGCCACGGCGATCGCGGCCGTCCTGGTGCGGGCGACGGCCGGCGGCGGGCTGCCGAACGTCCGCTCCGCCGTGTGGTGCGGGCTGCTCGCGGCCGTCGCGGCTCTGACGCGGCCCGACGGCCTGATCTACGCGGTGGCGCTGCCGCTGACCGTGCTGCTCCTGCTGCGCCGCGCCGAGCTCGGCCACGCGGTGCGCGTCGTCGTCACCGGCACGGTGGCCTTCGCCGTGCCCGCCGGCGCCTACCTCGCCTGGCGCCTCGCCACGTTCGGGGAGTGGCTGCCGAACACGGCGCTCGCGAAGTCGCAGGGCCTACCCGGCCCGCCCGAGCTCGCCCGGCCCGGGGAGATCGTCTCCTACGTCGGGTGGCTGGCCGCGGTGCTCGGCGCCGTCGTGGTCGGCGTGGCGGTCCTGCGGCCCTCGCCGTCGCGCCGGGGGCTCGTCGTGCTGCTGGTCCCGCTGGCCCTGGCCGTCGCGGCCTTCGGCGTCCTCGAGGGCGACTGGATGGGGCAGCTCCGCTTCGCCACACCGGTGTGGGCCCTGGGCGCGCTCGCCGTGTCCGTCGCGGCGGCCGAGGTGCTGCCCGGCCTACCGGTCCGCGGCCGGGTGGTCGTGGCCGTACTCGCCGTGGTGGCTGCGGTCCCCACCGGTGCGGCGTTCCTCGACGGGGTGCGCTCCGTCCGCTCCGCCCCCACCGCGCCGCTCTGCGTGGTCGCGCAGAACACGGGGCTCGCGTTCAACGGCTACTCGGCGGTGCTCGGCGACGGCGACCACGTCCTGCTGGCCCCGGACATCGGCGGGGCCGCGCTGGCCAGCGCGCTGCCGATCGTCGACCTGGTGGGGCTGGCGGACTCCCGGATCGCCCGGTTCTGGAAGGCGGGCGACACCGCCGGGCTGCGTGACCACGTGTTCGACGAGGTCCGCCCGACGTTCATCACGATCAACCCGGACTGGGCGCGGCTCACCGGGCTGGCCGACGACCCCCGGACGGCCGCCTACGCGGAGATCGGCACGAGCCCGTCGGGGGTGACCGACCTGGTCCGCCTCGACGCGCTGGGGCCCGGCGACCTGGAGGCGCTGCGCGCGTACCGAGGCACGACCGCGCTGCCCGCCGACCTGGCGGTGCGGGGCGCACCGCGAGGGTCGTGCGGGGACGCGCTGGTCGCGCCGGGCCGGTAGCCCGGCCGCGGGGGCGTCACCCGTCGGTCGCCGCCGGACCGCAGTCGGGCACCCGGTACAGGGCGTTGCCGAACCGGTCGGAGGCCAGGAGCTCGAAGCCGCTGCGCGGGTCCGGGCTCGCCAGGCCCGGGTACTCCCGGCTGCGCGCGTCGCCCGGCCAGAAGTCGGCGTTCCCGACCAGGAGGTAGCGCACGTCCGAGCGCGCGACGACGGCGCAGGTCGCCGGGTCGTCGACCACCTCGTCCAGGTGGCGCCCGATGAGGTCCTGGTCGGCCGTCCAGTTGCCCGTGAGGTGCGGGAACAGCACCTCCCGTCCGGTGAGCGCCCAGAGCAGGGCGCTGCCCGTCCACGGGTTCTGGGCGACCACCGCGTCGGGCGGGACGATCGCGGCGACCCGGTCGTAGAAGGCGCGCTCGGCCGGGTCGACCAGCTCGGACCGGCCCGCGGGCACGGCCAGGTAGGCGTCGTCGACGAAGGCGGCGTGCGTGCGGGCGTACATCCCGCCGGTGCCGACGAGCACCGCGACGGCGGCCAGCGCGGTGAGCCCACCGGCGCCGATCCGGGACAGCCCCGGCACGCGGGCGAGGACCGCACCGACGGCGAGCAGTCCGACGACGGCCAGCGGGACCCCGGTCACGGGGATCATCGCGGCGAGCCGGTAGGAGTCGTTGTACCAGAACGCGGTGACCGCGGCGGTCAGCGACGACTCGGAGGAGGCCGCCAGCACGTAGAGGGTCGCTGAGGCCAGGTGTGCGGGCACCAGCCAGCGGTACCCGGGCCGCCACAGCGCGGCGATCAGGCCGACGAGCACCACGACCGACACGACCCTGGCCGGGCCCTTGCTGTTGGTGGCCCCGAGCGCGGTCTCCCGGACGGCGCCGAGCGGCGTCTCGAACGCCGCCCAGTCGAAGGACCGGACGTCGTCGAACACCGGTGACGTGAGGAGCCAGTCGACGGCCACGGTGACCAGCACGACCGCGACCAGCCCGACCGGCACCGCCGTCACCCACCGGCCCGCCCGGAGCATCCGGCCGAGCCACCGCACCAAGGACCAGGCCACGGGGAACGCGGCGATGACCGCGAGGCTGAAGACGGTGCTCGGGTGGCCGAGGGCCAGGCCGGCGAGCAGGACCGGCAGCAGGACGACCGCCCGCGTCCGGGTGAGGGCGCCGACCGCCTCGCGGCCGACCGCGGCGACGACCACGGCGAGCACGGCAGGCACCAGGCTCATGCCCACGAGGTTGGGCCAGAGGACGCCGAAGCTGAGCAGCGACCAGGGAAACGCGATGAACCCCGTGGCCAGCACCGGAGCGGCGGCCACCGCGGCCCACGACGGCCCGGCGACGACGCGCACCAGCGCTGTGCAGCCCAGCGGCCAGACGACCGCGGCCACGACCCCGGCCGCCGCGTTGGAGGCGACGGGGATCGAGGCGCCCGCGCTCAGGACGACGAGCGAGACCAGGTCGTGCCACGCCGCGGGGTAGAAGGCGGCGCCTGCGCCCGGCGACGTCAGCGTGCCGAGCGTCAGAGACGACGCGTCGCCCTCGGCGACGATGCGGGCGACGGCGCTGTAGTGGAAGACGGCGTCGTAGGTCTGGGAGAGCGCCGTCGGAAGGCTCATGCCGTCGACGACGGTGAACGCCCCGACCAGCGCGGCGACGGTGAGTCCCGCGAGCGCGGCGAGCGTGACGGCGGTGCCGTCCCCGGCGGGTGGCGGGGCCGCGGGCGCGTCGTGCCTGCGTCGCAGGCGGGCGAGCCCCCACCGCGCCGCGGCGAGGAGCAGGGCGAGCGCGACGGCCGGGGCGAGCGCGACGACGGGGGACCACGGCACCCCGGCGACCGACGCGACGACGGCGGCGACCGCGATCGTCGCGACCGACGTGGCGGGTGCGACGCCCCAGGCGAGGACGCCACGCAGCCCGAGGGACAGCGTGACGAGCAGCCCCGGGAGCACGCACCAGGCCACCGCGACCAGCGCGGCCGGCAGTGCCGGGAGCCACGCCGCGACGAGGTCAGCCATCAGCGGGCTCGTCGCGGGCCAGCAGTTCCCCCGGGGTGGCCGCGCAGCCCGGGCCGTAGTCCGGACAGGTCCCGTCCGGCTGGCGCACGAGCTGTGCGACGTAGGCGAGCAGCGCCGTGGACCCGTCGTCGCGCGGCAGGTAGCGGTCGGCGAGCGAGGAGCCCATCGACAGGGCGAGCAGGAGCGCGGCGGCGAGGACGCCGAGCGTCACGGGCGTACCGGTCGGCAGGGTGACCCGCTGGAGCGCGTACCGCACCGCCAGGACCGACAGCACGAGCAGGCAGAACAGGATCTCCGCCGAGGTGCGCGGGTAGAGCTGCACCGTCTGGGTCTCGTACATCTGCGAGGCGAAGAAGAACCGCAGCACCCACGCGCCGGCCATCAGCAGCGCCGCGGTCAGCACCGCCGTCCGCCGTCCGCCGAGCGCGACCGCGGCGCCGAGCCCGAGCACGAGCAGCAGGGTGAACACGCCGACGCCGGCCAGCTCGCCGGGCGGCGGCCACGGCCCGACGTCACCGGCGAGGTCGTTGCGCCACATCGCGATGTAGGCCGGTTCGACGAACGTGTCGAAGTAGAAGTAGCGGTCCTGCACGCTCCCCGCCGCCGACAGCAGCCCGACCAGGTGGGGGAACGCGACGGCGACCAGCCCGACCAGCGCCAGGCCGACCATCGCGAGCCCGCGCAGCGCGGCCGTGCGCCAGGGGAGCAGCACACCGACCGCGACCACCGCGCCGGGCGCCGACCAGAGGAACCACCCCGAGTAGACGAGGAACAGGACGCCGAGCGCCGCACCCGTGCCGAGCCCGACCAGCGCGATCCGGCTCCAGGGCAGCTCGGCCGCCCGGCGCAGGCTCGACAGGAAGGCGATCACCACCGGCACGAGCACGACCAGCACGACCGTCGTGTACGGCTTGTAGGGCTCCAGCAGCGGGAAGCCCGCCACCAGGGCGACCGCGAGCGCCCACCCGGCCGGCAGCACCAGCCGCCACGCCAGGTAGGCGAGCGGCCCGAACACCGCGGTGCCGACGACCTGCACGGCCCGCAGCGATTCCGCCGCGGACGCACCGGTCAGGTCGGTGGACAGTGCGAGCAGGTGCAGGACCGCCGGCGGGTACTCGGCGGGCACCGCCCGGCCGACCAGGATGTCGTCGGTCCAGCGGATGAGCTGGCCGGAGTCGCCCCAGTTGGCGAACAGCGGCCAGTCCGTGCCGCGCAGCGCGAGCAGGACCCCGCCCGCGACCAGGCCGGTCGCCAGCCCGGCCACCGCGGCGAAGGCGCAGCGGTGGACGACCGCGCGGGCGCCCTCGCCGGCGCGCGCCACCGCCGCGCACACCGCGACGACCACGAGGCCCACGAGCACGAAGCGGAGGTCGAGCGCGGCCAGACCGCTGACCTGACCGATGCGGTCGAGCGGATCGACGACGATCGAGCGGCTCAGCTGCACGGCGAGCGCGGCGGCGCCGAACGCCGTGACGATCTCTGCGGCCGCGGCCGCGGCCAGGGCCGGTACGGGCCGGGCCCGGGAGCGGGCAGGCGGGGGCACCGGAGCCGGCGTCGGCGCCCACCCCTGGTCGTTCCGCTCGGCGGCGCGGCTCCCGGTCATCGAGGCGCAACGATAGCCGCGTCCCTCCGGGGTCGGACGCGCCGCTACCGTGGACTCCGTGAGTTATGCGGACTACGACCTCGTGATCGTCGGCTCGGGCTTCTTCGGCCTGACCATCGCGGAGCGGGTGGCCAGCGAGCTGGACAAGCGCGTCCTGGTGCTCGAGCGCCGTTCCCACCTCGGTGGCAACGCCTACTCCGAGCGCGAGCCCGAGACGGGCATCGAGGTCCACCGCTACGGCGCGCACCTCTTCCACACCTCCAACGCGCGGGTGTGGGAGTACTGCAACCGGTTCACCGCCTTCACCGGCTACCAGCACCGCGTGTTCGCGAAGGTCGCCGACCAGGTCTACGCGTTCCCGATGAACCTGGCGCTGATCAACCAGTTCTTCGGCCGCTCCTACTCGCCCACCGAGGCGCGCGCGCTCATCGCCGAGCAGGCGGGCGAGATCGACACCAAGGACGCGAAGAACCTCGAGGAGAAGGGCATCTCGCTGGTCGGGCGCCCGCTCTACGAGGCATTCGTCAAGGGCTACACCGCCAAGCAGTGGCAGACCGACCCGACGCAGCTCGACGCGTCGATCATCTCCCGGCTCCCGGTGCGCTACACGTTCGACAACCGCTACTTCAACGACGCGTTCGAGGGCCTGCCCGTCGACGGGTACACCGCCTGGCTGGAGCGGATGGCCGACCACCCGAACATCGAGGTGCGCACCGACGTCGACTACTTCGACGTCCGCGACCAGATCCCGGCCGGCACCCCGACGGTCTACACGGGCCCGCTCGACGCCTACTTCGGCAACTCCGAGGGCGCCCTGTCGTGGCGCACGCTCGACTTCGAGCAGGAGACCGTCGACACCCCCGACTTCCAGGGTGCGCCGGTGATCAACTACAACGACGAGGACGTCCCCTTCACGCGGATCCTCGAGTTCAAGCACTTCCACCCCGAGCGCGCCTACAGCAGCGACAAGACGGTCATCGTCCGCGAGTTCTCGCGCTTCGCCGAGCCCGGCGACGAGCCGTACTACCCGGTCAACACGCCCGACGACCGCGCCAAGCTGCTCCGCTACCGCGAGCTCGCCCGCAAGGAGACCGCCAACGCCAACGTGCTGTTCGGCGGCCGCCTGGGCACCTACCAGTACCTCGACATGCACATGGCGATCGGCTCGGCGCTGAGCATGTTCGACAACCGCATCGCCCCGTACTTCACCGACGGCCGCACGCTGGCCGGCTCGGAGAGCGCCGAGGACTGACCCCGCTCAGCGGACCCGGTGGTCGTGCCGCCCGGTCCGGTAGCGGTGCCCGGTCGGGGTGGTCCATTCCAGGGCGCGGTCGGGCCCGAGTTCGGTCTGCCAGCCGGGGTGTTCCTTGAGGTCGTGGTGGGCGGGGCAGAGGGCGATGAGGTTGTCCTCGCCGGTGGTGCCGTCGGGGTTCCAGGGGATGACGTGGTCGAGTTCGCAGGTGGCGGCGGGGCGTCGGCAGCCGGGGGCGCGGCAGGTGATGTCGCGGGCCCGGATGTGGTCGGCGAGGGCGGCGGGGGGCCGGTAGGTGGTGCGTCCGTACTCGAGGACGGTGCCGGTGAGGGGGTCGGTGAACAGGCGGCGCCAGACGGAGTCGGCGGCGATCTCCCGGGCCAGTGGCGCGGGGATCGGGCCGTAGCCGACGAGCTCGCAGGGGGCGTCGTCGGCGCCGGTGAGTGTGGAGTGCGGGACCAGCACGGTGATGAGCGGTTTGCCCGGAGTGACCGGGACGACCGCGACGGTGTCCGAGGCGGCGGGGTCGCGCAGGACCAGCCGCCCGGTGAGGACGGCGGCGAGCAGGTCGGCGCGGCGCTGGTCCAGGGTCCGTGGGTCGTCGGCGCCGAGGCCGCGGGCGAGCCGGGTGAGCCAGGCGTAGGACGAGGCGGCGTCGGGGGCGGTGAGGCGGGCCCAGAGGGTGGCCATGCCGTCCTCGCCGGCGAACACGTCGACGCGCCGTTCGGCGCGGGCGGCCCGGTGTCGTGACGCGGCGCCGTCGGGGTCCAGCGCGAGGATCGCCCGTCGCAGGGCGGCGTCGAGCTGCGCCCAGGTCTGCCCCGGCCCAGCGGGCAGCACCCGTTCCTGGACGGCGGCGGCGAGGGTGTCGTCGAGCAGGGCGAGCCGGTCGCACACCAGCCGGGTTCGAGACCAGCACAGCCGGCCGGCTTCGAGCAGGTCGCGGGTGGGGCGTAGGACACCGGAGAGTCGCCGGGTCTGGGCCAGTCGCACCTGGGCTGATCCGCGGGACACGGTCAGAGCCATGCCGATCTCGTCGGAGGCCCACTCCCGCAGTGGCACGGAAGCGCTCACGGCGCGCACGGAGCCGTCGCCGGATCGCTGGGAGAACTCGGCGAGGACGGCGGCCTGTCGGGCAGCGGCCCACGCAGCGAGTCGCTCGAACCCGACAACAGCGTCCACGAGCTCGGCGTCGGACAGCGATCCGAGGGACCCGGTGGCGAACTCCAGTTCGAGCCCGAACAGTCCGGACGGCGCGGTGTTGCCCAGCGTCTGCTCGGGGGCATCTGGGCCTTCGAGCACATCGGAGTCGAACACATGTTCGACTCTAGCACTGTGATCAGCAGATATCCATACTGGATCACGGGCTTCGAGGGCAAGGCGACCCGGACCGCAGGTGCCCGCCAGGGCGCCGAGGACCGGAAGCGCCGCGGCAGCACCTCACCAAGGCCGCCCTCAAGGCGAACAGGACCCCGCCGCTACCCTCAGGAGGAGAAGAAGGCAACCCCACGAACAAGGACTGATCGCCCCAACATGACCCAGACCGTCGAGAAGGCAGCCACCATGGACGCCCACACCGTCGCGAACGGCCTGCTCCAACGGGTCATCCTCCCCCGCTCGGGCGACCCCATGAGCGTGCGCTCGCTCTACCTCGACGAGCGCACGGGTCTGCGCCTCACGACCCCGCCGCCCCTCCCGGGATCGCCGCTGCGCGAGGTCAGCCTCGTCGGCACGGCGGCGACCTCGCGCCGCCTGCGGGTCGTCTCCCGCACCTCGGCGCTCGTGCCGGAGCAGAGCGAGGTCTCGTTCGGGGCCTACTTCAACGCCTTCGCCGCCGGCTACTGGCGCCACTGGTCGCGCCTGACCGAGGTGCACCTGCGCCTGACGCTCACGGGCTCCGGCCGCGTCGACGTCTACCGCACCAAGGCCGACGGCTCGCAGATCTTCGTCGGCGGCGAGGTCGTCGACGGCCGCCACGAGCTCGACATGGCGCTCGACCTGCGCCCCTTCGAGGACGGCGGCTGGTACTGGTTCGACCTCACCACCGACTCCGGCGAGCTGACGCTGGAGTCCGGTGGCTGGTACGCCGCCGAGGAGTCGCCGGTCCGCGCGGCCGTCACGATCGGCATGCCGACGTTCAACCGGCCGTCGGACTGCGTGGCCACGCTGAACGCCATCGCCGAGGACCCGGCCGTCCTCGCCGCCGTGGTCGCGGTGATCATCCCCGACCAGGGCACGAAGAAGGTCCGCGACGAGCCCGGCTTCGACGCCGTCGCCGCGAAGCTCGGCGACACGCTGCGGATCATCGACCAGCCCAACCTCGGCGGCTCCGGCGGCTACGCCCGGATCATGTACGAGGCGCTCGGCAGCACCGACTGCGAGCAGATCCTGTTCATGGACGACGACATCCTGCTGGAGCCCGACTCCGTGCTCCGCGCCGTCGCCTTCTCGCGCTACAGCCGCGAGCCGATGCTGGTCGGCGGGCAGATGCTGTCGCTGCAGGCGCGCTCGCAGCTCTCCACGATGGGCGAGGTCGTCGACCGCAACGCCTTCCTGTGGCGCAACGCCCCCGGCACCGAGCCGCACCACGACCTGGCCGAGCGCACGCTGCGCCAGACGCCGTGGCTGCACCGGCGCACCGACGTCGACTACAACGCCTGGTGGATGTGCCTGATCCCGCGGTCGGTCGCCGAGGACCTGGGCCTGCCGCTGCCGCTGTTCATCAAGTGGGACGACGCCGAGTACGGGCTGCGCGCCCGCGGCAAGGGCTACCGCACGGCCACCGTGCCGGGCATCGCCATCTGGCACATGTCGTTCCTGGAGAAGGACGACACGAGCGACTGGCAGGCCTACTTCCACTACCGCAACCGGTTCGTCGCGGCCGCGCTGCACGGGCCCGACAACCCGCGCGCGCTGCTCGTCGACACCGTCAAGCGCTCCCTGCGACACCTGATGCTCATGGAGTACTCGGCGATGGCGCTGCAGGAGATGGCGCTGCGCGACTTCCTCGCCGGGCCCGAGCAGCTGTTCCCGAAGCTGCCGGTCGTGCTGGGCGAGATCCGCGCGAAGCGGGCCGAGTTCGACGACGGCCGCCCCCTCGACTCGGCCACCGAGGTGCCGCTCTCCGAGCTCGACGCGCTGGCCGCCCAGGCGTTCCCGGAGCCGCCGACGAAGAAGCTCGCCATCGTCAAGGGGCTGGCGCAGAGCGTGCTGCACAACCTGCGGCCCGTGGACCCGGCGCACGCGGTCGTCCCGCAGCGCAACGTGCCGTCGAAGCAGGCGCAGTGGTTCGTGCTCTCGCGGCTCGACTCGGCCACCGTGTCCACCCCCGACGGCCGCGGCGTCACGTTCCGCCGCCGCGACCCGGCGCTGTTCAAGGCGATGATGAAGCAGTCGGTGGCGCAGCTGCGCGAGGTGGCGCGGGTGTGGCCGGAGCTGCGGCAGCGCTACCGGGACGCCGTGCCCGAGCTCACCGGCCGCGAGGGCTGGAAGCGCATCTTCGACGCGTGAGGCCCGGCGGCGGGGGCCGGTGTCACCGCACCGGGCCGCCGTCGACGTCCCTCACCGGGCGCATCAGCCCTCGTCGACCCCGTACAGCCGCGCCCAGTTCGCGCGGCTGGTGAGCCCGGGCACCGCGTCGCGGTAGCGCTGCGCCACGCCGGGGCCCTCGGACACGACCCGGCGCACGACGTGCGCCCCGCGCTTCGCGAGCTCCAGCGCCCGGGCCCGGTCGCGGGTGCGGATGCGGTACCCCGTCTCGCCCATGTCGGCGACGACGGCCCGGCGGAACGTCGAGACGTGCCACCAGTGCGCGTCGCCGGCCGGGACGAACCCGGTGGCGTGCGGGGCCCGGTCGGTGAGGAGGAAGGCGAGCCGCTTCGCCCAGGTCAGCGGCTCGTTCCCGGGCTTGCCGGCGTCACGCACCACCTGCGCGTCGCGGAAGTCGGGCACCTGGCTCGGCAGCTCCGACATCGGGTGCACGACCGTCTCCGGGTAGGCCGCGCGGATGCGGCGGATCTCCGCCGCCGCGGCGGCCGAGCCGTCGCGCAGGATCCCCGGGCCGTCCAGGAAGTCCTCGACGGCCTGCAGCAGCGTCGCGGCGAGGCCGTAGTGCATCGACACGAGGTAGGTGGACATGAGCAGGCCGATGCGCCGGGTGATGCGCTTCGTCGAGAACCCGGTGTGCAGCGCGGCGGTGATCAGGCCGTTGCGGAAGTTGAAGTACCGGTGCCACTCGTCCCAGTCCTTCCACCCGAAGTCGGCGTGCCAGACGCCGGCGCCGGGCAGGGCGACGGTGGGAAAGCCGTGGGCGCGGGCGCGGTAGCCGAACTCGATGTCGTCCCACTGGAAGAACAGGGGCAGCGGGTAGCCGATCTCGCGCACGATCCGGGCCGGGATCAGGCAGGACCACCAGCCGTTGTACTCGGTGTCGACGCGCCGCTCCTGGTTGATCGGCAGGTCGTGCTCGTCGAGGCCCAGGAGGTAGGCCTCCTTAAGGGCTCCGCGCACGGGCAGCCCGACGCGGAGGTCCTCGGGGTCGGCGTATTCGGCGGAGATGTGCAGGTGCCCGGGGTGGAGCAGGTTGAGCATCTGCCCGCCGACGATCGTCGGGTGCCGCGTGCTGGCCGCGAACGCGGTGAGCCGGACCATGATCTCCGGCTCGAGCAGCACGTCGTCGTCCATGAGCAGGACGTCGGAGTGGTCCTCCGGGGCGCCGGCGGTGGCGTCGAACAGGCCGCGGGTGAACCCGCCCGCACCGCCGAGGTTGGGCTGGCGGACGTAGCGCAGCCGCTCACCCAGCGCCGCCGACACCTCGGCGAACCGCTCGCGCGACTCCAGCGGGTCGGTGCCCTGGTCGACGACCTGCACGCGCCCGACGACGGCGAGCGCCCCGGGGTCGTCGGCCATCGCCGTGAGGGTGTTCAGGCAGTCCTCGACGCGGTTGAACGTGCAGATCACGACGTCGGTGGGCGGCACGGGGCGGGTCGTCGGCACCGACCAGCGCACCTCCGACACCGCCAGCTCGCCGGTCTCGGTGGTGATCTCCAGCCACATGCCGCCGCCGTCGAGGAAGCGGTCGATCGCGCCCGTGAGCCGCACCGGCTCGGCGTCGGCGCCCTCGGCCTCGTGGGCGTCGACGATGCGCCACACCTTGTTGGTGTCCGACGCCAGCAGCCGGACCCGGCCGGTGCCGCTGACGACCAGGTCGACCTCGACGGCGGGCACGTCGGTCCAGCGCTGCCAGTAGGTGGCGTGGAACCGGCCGAAGTAGGTGTTGGTGGACACCAGGCTGCCCTGGCCGAGCTCGACGCGGCCGCGCCGGCGGCGGGCCGTGCCCCGCTCGACGCGCGAGTAGAGGTCCTCCGGCACCTGCGGTGTGGGGCCGAAGAACAGACCGCGCTGCGCGACGATCCGCCCGGCGTCCGGACCGGACGGGGCGGACGCGACGGCGCTGTCGATGGTGTCCGGGGTGGTGAGCATGGGGAAGGGTCGACCTCCGGGTCGGGCTCGTGATCTCCGGTCCCATTGTGTCAGCCGACCGGATCGAGCCCGGGCACCCGCGCCCGTCCGCTCGCCGCCCAGCCGGGCACGGTCTCGGTGGTGACCACCGGCACCGACCTGGCCAGCGGCTCGGCCGGGTCCCACCGGACGATCCGTGCGGCGTCCCGGAGCGGGTCGCCGTCGAGGTAGGTCGCCATCACCCGCTCGGTGACGAGCAGCCGCGGCGCGGCGAACGGGCCGCCGAAGCCGGGGGAGTAGGTGATCGCGGCGGCGTCATCCCCGGCGGGGGGTGCGACCCGCCACGTCGCCAGACCCGCGGCGCCGTCGCGGATCGGCTCTGGCGCCAGGCACGGGAACAGGAACGCGACCGGCCAGTCGAGGACCGCGGTGCTCCCGACCGGCAGCAGGTCGACCATGCGGGTCAGGCGGGGCGCCCGGGGCAGCGTCACCAGGGCGGCCTGTCCCGTCGTGACGCCGGCGACGACGAGCCGCACGGACTCCGCCCCGGCGGGGGCGATCTCCCGCACGTCGCCCTCGGCGGGCCCGAGCGGGCGCACGTCGACGACGTTACCCGCGGCGTCGCCGAACTCCATGCGCAGCACGTCGCCGGGCCGCAGCGCCCCCGCCGTCGTGACGACGACGGGCAGCGCGCCGTCGCGCTGCTCCGGTTCGAGGGCGAACCACGCGGTCGTCGACGACCCCGCCACCGCGACGCCGCGCACGCGGGCGCCGCCGACGTCGACGGTGCGCTCGGCCCGCACAGCCGGCTCGGTCCGCGCGCGCAGCAGCCCCGCGGCCGGATCGGTCTCGACGGACAGGCGCTCCTGCAGCCCGCACGGGGCGCCCCGCAGCGTGGACACGGCGTCGGAGGCCAGCGTGTAGCTGTCGCGCTCCTCGACGGCCGTGCGCGCGAGGCTCAGCACCTGCAGCGCGAGGACCGCCACCAGCACCACCGCCAGCACCGGCACCGGCCCGGGCACCCGCTCCGGCACGTCCGGCGCGGCCCGGTCGGCGGCCCGCGCACCGACCGCGCGGGCGGCCAGCACCGCGACGACGACGAGCCCGGCCGCCACGACCGGCGTCGCCACGGCCGTGCCCGCGACCTGCGGCGGCAGCGTCGAGAAGGTCGGGGCGAACCAGCCCGAGGCGTAGGGCCAGGCGTTGTAGCCGGCGAGCACCAGCGACCCGACGGCGGTCGCCGCGGCCAGCGCCGCCGTGAAGGCGCGGGGGCGGCGCCGCAGCGGTGCGCTCCGCCACGCCACCGCACCCGCGACCAGCACCGCCGGCCCGATCGCGCCGACGTCGCCGAAGTGCTGCGTCCACTTCGTGGGGGTGGCGGTCAGGATCGCCAGCGCGAGCAGCAGCGACACGGCGAGCCGGCCCGCGGGCCCGGCGGCGAGCCTCGTCCGCCCGCGCCGCAGCGCCACCAGCACGCCGACCGCGGCCAGGACGGTCACCAGCACGGCCGCGCGCCGCCCGATGGCGCCCTGGAACGAGTCGGGCTGCAGCAGCAGCGCGTAGCGCTCGTACTCCTGGTACCACTCCACGCCGCCGCCGATGACCTGCCGCACCCGCGTGGCCTCCAGCACCGCGGCCAGGCTCTGGTCGGACACCATGAGCAGCACCGCCGACGCCGGCGCGGCCAGCCCGGCGAGGACCAGCGGCCACCGGTGGGTGGCGGGACGGGCGCGCACCAGGCGCACGAGCGGCACCGCGGCCGCGAGGAACGGGGTGAACGCCACGAGCCCGCCCGGCGTCAGCGCCGTGGTGGCGCCGGCGAGCACCAGCCCGAGCGCCACGGGCAGCAGCCGCCGCGTCGCGACCGCCCGCTCCACGGCGAGCAGCACGCCGAGCAGCCCCAGCGCGACCCACGGCTCCGGGCGCAGCCCGAGCTGGAAGGGCACCCACCACGTGCCGAACGCGAGTGCGGCGAGCCACGGCCGCTGCGCCGCGGATCCCAGCCGGGGCAGCAGCCCGCGGGAGAGCAGCACCCACGTGAGGAGCCCCAGCAGGGTGGCGGGCAGCCGCATCCAGAGCGTCGAGGCGGAGACGAGCGACCAGAGGTGGGTCAGGTCGTAGAACCAGCTGAACGGCGCCTCGGGCGCGTTGAGCCAGCGGTAGACGTTGCCCACGAACCCGTTGCTGCCGCGGCTGCGCACGATGCCGCTGATGTAGCCGTCGTCGACGGTGACCGCACCGACCACCCACCACGCCCCGAGCAGTGCGGCCACGGCCGCGTCGACCGGACGGGGGAGCCACCACCGGCGGGGGAGCAGCCGGACCCGCGCGGGCCCGTCGAGCCGCGCGAGCGCGCCGAGCATGCCGAACAGCGCCAGCACGCCGACGACGGCGATGCCCGCCTTGAGCGGGGAGATCGTCGTCTCGAAGCGGGTGTCGGCGGTCAGCGCGAGCGCCACGTCGCGGTCGGTGCCGGAGAACGCCCCGACGACGGCCGGGCGCACGTCGCCGTCCCGGGTGAGGAGCGGCGTCCCGTCGACGAGGACCTCGGTGCGGTCGGGGTCCGACGTGAGCGCGATCGCGCACGGACCGGCGGGCAGCGGCACGGCTCCGAGGTCGCGCCCGGCGCTCACCACCGACAGCCGGCCGTCGGCCGCGGTCAGCTGCAGCCCGGCCAGCGGGACCGCGCCCGGGTCCGGCCGCAGCGGCACGGTCGAGAGCAGCACGCCGCCGGTGCGGGCCGCGTCGCAGCTCGTCGTGACCGACAGTGCCACCGGCTCGTAGGGCATCAGCGGGATCGCCGTCGGGCCCTGCGCCGCCGACCAGGCGTACTCGGCGCGCGCCTGCTGCACGGGGGCGAGCGGGAAGGCGACCGCCGCGACCAGCGCCACCAGCGCGAGGACGAGGACGGCGCGCGCCGTCCGGTGGTCGACGGGGGGGTGCGGCGCCTGCGGGGCCGACCGCGCGGGCGAGAGCACCGCGCCACCCTAAGGCGGATGCGGGATTCCGCCGACGCCCGCCCGTCCGCCCCACCACCGGGCCCGCCGGACCGGCCGGGGACCATGGACGCGACCGACCGACCGAGCCGAACGAGGTGGCGACCATCAGCGCGACCGTCGAGGTCCAGCCCGCCGGGCCGCCCCCGTCCGCCCCACCTCTGCGCAGGACGGCGACCTGGACCACCGTGGGGTTCGCGGTGGTCCTGGCCGGCTTCGCCGCGATGGTCTGGCACCGCCGCTGGATGAGCGACGACGGGCTGATCGTGCTGCGGACGGTCCGTCAGCTGCTGGCGGGCGCGGGCCCGGTGTTCAACCAGGGCGAGCGCGTGGAGGCCAACACCTCGACGCTGTGGACCTACCTGCTCGCGCTGCCCGGGCTGGCCGGCGTCTCGCTGAACTGGGCGGCCGTGGTGCTGGGGCTCGTGTGCTCGGTGGCCGGGGTGGGGCTCGCGCTGGACGCGGCGCGGCGGCTGTTCGCGAGCGAGCGGTGGATGGTGCCGTTCGGGGCGCTGGTGGTCGTGGCGCTGCCGCCGTTCTGGGACTTCGGCACCTCCGGGCTGGAGACCGGGCTGATCGTGGGCTGGCTGGGCCTGACCTGGTGGCTGCTCGTGCGGCGCCTGGAGGCGCACCGGGCCGGTGGCGGCGGCCGGGCCTGGCCCGCCGCGCTCGTGCTCGGCCTGGCGCCACTGGTGCGCCCCGACCTCGCGCTGTTCGGGCTGGCCGTCGCCGTCGCGCTCGTCGTGCTGGAGCGCCGCCGTGGGTGGCGGGGCGTCGCCGCGCTGGCGGGCGTCGCGGCCGCCCTGCCGCTGGCCTACGAGGTCTTCCGGGCGGGCTACTACGGGCTCCTCGTGCCGGGCACGGCGCTCGCGAAGGAGGCGAGCACGTCGCGCTGGCGGCAGGGCTACTCCTACCTGCGCGACCTGACCGACACCTACTGGCTCGCCGTCCCCGTGCTGCTCGGCCTCGTCGCCGCGGTCCTGCTGCTGCTCCGGCTGGGCCGCACGGCGACGGTCGCCACGGCCGTCGTCGTCGCCGTGCCATGGGTGTCGTCGGCCCTGCTGGCCACCTACGTCACGCGAGTGGGCGGCGACTTCATGCACGGCCGGATGCTGCTCCCGGCCCTGTTCTGCCTGTTCCTGCCGCTGGCGGCCGTGCCGTTCAGCCGCCGGACCGCGCTGCCCGTCCTCGGGATGGTGGCCTGGGCGGGCGTCTCGTTCCTCGCGCTGCGCCCGGCCTACGACACGCTGGGCCCGAACTGGATCGCCAACGAGCGCCTCTACTACGTCGTGATCGTCGACCGGCCGAACCCGGTCGTGGCGCAGGACTTCGTCGACCACCCCGTCGCCCCGGAGGGGGTGGCCGCGCTCGCCGGCGCCCCGGGACCCTCCCTGGCCCTCCCCGGACCCGGCCCCGACGGGCTGCGCTGGTGGCTGTTCCCGACGCCGGACCGGCCCAGCACGATCACCTGGCTCAACCTGGGCGTCACCGGGGAGCTCGCGCCGCTGGACACCCGCGTGCTCGACGGGGTCGGCCTGACGAACCCCCTGGCCACGCACGCCACCTCGGTACCGGACGGCCGCATCGGGCACGACAAGGACCTCCCGCCGGAGTGGTTCGTCGCCGACTCCGGCACGACGGAGACCGGGTTCGTCGACCCGGCCGGCATCGAGGCCGCCCGCGCCGCACTGGCGTGCCCGGCCACGCGGGAGCTGCTCGCGTCCTACCGCGACCCGCTGACGCTCGACCGGTTCGTGCGCAACCTCACCGGCGCCGTGGAGCGCACGGCCTACCGCTACGACCGCGACCCGCGGGTCGCGGCGCAGTGCCGCCCGATCGGCTGACGGGCATCATCGGGGCATGACCCTCCCGCTGGCTCCCGACGAGCTCCTCACCACCACCCGCTCGGTCCGCAAGCGCCTCGACCTCGACCGCTCCGTGCCCCTGGACCTGGTCCGGGAGAGCCTGGAGGTCGCGCTGCAGGCCCCCACCGGGAGCAACGCCCAGGGCTGGCACTGGATGGTCGTCACCGACCCGGAGTTGCGGGCGGGCATCGGCGAGCACTACGCGAAGGCGTTCGACGCCTACCGCAACTCGCCCGTCTACGCCTCGCGCGCGGGCACCGGGCACACGCAGGAGCGGCAGGCGGTGCAGGAGCGCGTCACCTCCTCGGCCGAGTACCTCGCCGAGGTGATGGGCCGCGTCCCCGTCCACGTCATCGCCTGCATCGCCGCGGGCGAGGAGCTGCCTCAGGGCAACCAGGCCGGGCTGTGGGGGTCGCTGCTGCCGGCGGCGTGGAGCTTCCAGATCGCCGCTCGGGCCCGCGGGCTCGGCAGCGCGTGGACCACCCTGCACCTGCGCTACGAGAAGGAGGTCGCCGAGCTCCTCGGCATCCCTCCGCACGTGCGCCAGGGCGTGCTGCTGCCCACGGCGTACTTCACGGGCGAGACGTTCCGCCCCGCGCCGCGCGAGCCGCTCGACCGGGTGCTGCACCTCGATCGGTGGTAGCCCACCGTGACCAGCGGCGACGGCGGCGGCCCGGCCACGACCGGACGACGGTCACCCGGTCGCCGCAGTCGGTTGTGAGCGGACAGTGACGACGACGGCCATCCAGGTACGGTCCGGGTGTCACCCGCAACGCTGGTCCGAATGTCCCAGTTACTGCCACCGTGACGATCGCAGCCCCGCGGACCACCCCATCCGGCACTCAAGCCGCCCCCTCCGGTGAGATCCGGGGGCTGACGGGCCTCCGCATCGTCGCAGCCGTGTGGGTCGTGGCGTTCCACTTCCACTTCACCGCCATGACCGGCGTGACGGAGGTGGTCGGGGTGCTCGGACCGCTCATCACCTCGGGGGCGCTGGGCGTCGACCTGTTCTTCGTCCTGAGCGGTTTCGTCATCGCCCACACCTACCTCGCGTCGATGGGGCCGGCACTGCACGTCGGCACCACCGCGAGGTTCGTGTGGGCCCGCTTCTGCCGGATGTGGCCGGTGTACGCGCTGGTCTTCCACCTGTTCGGCCTCTGGCTGCTGGCGCGGCTCGTGCTGGGCTCCGACGACGTCATCGCCTTCCAGGGCGTGCAGCCGATCGTCAGCGTCGGGCAGTGGGTCCAGCAGCTGCTCATGGTGCAGATGTGGAACAACGAGTTCCTCGACGGCGCGTCCTGGGTCGGGCCGACCTGGTCGATCAGCGCCGAGTGGCTCGCCTACCTGCTGTTCCCGGTGGCCGCGCTGGTGTTCTTCCGGCTGCGCAACCTGCCGCTGCTCGTCCTGGGCGTCGGCGCGGTGGCCCTGATGCTGCCGATCGCCTCGGCCTACGCGACGGCCGGCGACCCGTACTACGAGTGGAGCTGGGCCGTCCGCATCCTCTGCGGCTTCGGCGCCGGCGTGCTGGTGCACCTCGTGGTCCGGCGGCTGCCGCGGACCGAGCCGGTCCGGCGGGTCGCGTCGACGACCGCGTGGCTGCTGCCGCTGCTGATGGCCGTCGGCCTCTACTGCGGGCAGTTCGTGGCGCCGGGCTTCGGCGGCGTCGTCATCGTCGGGTTCCCGGTGCTGGTGGGCGCGCTGGCGCTGGCCGACCGCGGTCCGGCGACGGTCCTGTCCCGCCCCGCGCTCGTCCAGGGCGGCAAGGTCTCCTACAGCCTCTACCTCGTCCACATCCCGATGTTCGAGATCCTCTGGCTGGCCCAGGCCTACGTGCCGGCGCTGCGCGGCGGGGTCCTCGGGCACCTGGTGGCGCTCGCGGTGATCGTCGCGACCTACCCGGTGGCGGCTGCCGCCTTCCGCTTCGTCGAGGAGCCCGCCCGTCGGCGGCTGCGCCGGATCGGCGCCCCGCGCCGCCCGGCCCCGTCGTCGACGGTCGAGGTGTTCCGGGCGGCCCGCGAGTCGGCCGGCATCCCGGACGCCCGCACCCACGCCGACGCCTACGTCCCGCCGGCCCCGCGCCACGCCGCCGGCCCCACCCGCCAGCCCACGCTGGCCGCCGCGCTGGTCTCCGCGCAGCGCCGCAAGCCCACCCACCGCGCCGACACCTGGGGCGCGTTCGAGCGCAGCGGCCAGGTGCGCGCCACGATCCTGCACGCGGGGAGCGAGTAGGGGGCTCGGCCAACAGGGGGAGAGGGAGGGCGGGCGGCGTCAGACCGGCAGGCGGCGGAACAGCGGGCGCGGGACGTGGCGCAGCGCGCTCATCACGAACCGCAGCGGCCCCGGGGCCCACACGAGCTCCCGCCGGTTGCGCACCGCGTCGACGACGATCTGCGCGACGGCCTCGGGCGTGGTCGACAGCGGCGCGGGCTTGAGGCCCTCGGTCATCCGCGTGTGCACGAACCCGGGACGCACCACGGTGACGTGCACGCCCTCGGGCCGCAGCGCCTCGGTGAGCCCCGAGTAGAACGCGTCCATGCCGGCCTTGGTGGAGCCGTAGACGAAGTTGGAGCGCCGCGCGCGCTCCCCGGCCACCGACGAGAACGCGACGAGCGAGCCGAAGCCCTGCTCGGACAGCTTCTTCCCGAGCGCGACGCCGACGGCCACCGCCGCCGTGTAGTTGACCTGCGCGAGCTCGACGGCGGCGTCGACGTCGGTCCACGCCTGCTCGTTGTCGCCGAGCAGCCCGAACGCGACGAGCGCGACGTCGATGTCCCCGTTGACGAAGGCCCGGCGCACGACGTCGGAGTGGGTCTCGACGGCGCGGGCGTCGAACTCGAGGGTCTCCACCGCGCAGCCGAGCTTCTCCAACCGCACCTTCGCGGCGTCGAGGCGCTCGGAGGCGCGGGCGGCGAGCACGACCCGCAGCGGCCGGTCGGACGCGAACGCCTCGACCACGGCGAGCCCGATCTCGGACGTGCCGCCCATCAGCAGGACGGACTGCGGGTTCCCGACGGCATCGATCACGAGGTCAGCTCCAGGCGTCGGGACATGTCGGACGTGAACACGCCCGTGGGATCGGCGGCGTCGCGCACCGTGCGCCACTCGTCCAGGCGCGGGTAGCCGCGCCGGATCGCCTCGGGCGTGGTGCGCGACTCCTTGGCCAGGTAGTGCCGGCCGCCCGCGTCGAGCACGAGCTCGTCGAGGGCGTCGCAGAGCGGGCCCAGGCCGTCGCCGACAGGGATGTCGACGCACAGCGTCCACCCCGGCTTCGGGAACGACAGCGGCGCACGGTTGCCCTCGCCGAAGCGCTTGAGCACGTTGAGCGCGGACACCTGCTTCGCCCGCACCATCTCCTCCAGCACGCTGCGCACGACGTCGCCGCGCTCGAGCGGCACGACGAACTGGTACTGCAGGAAGCCGCGCGGGCCGTAGCCGCGGTTCCACTCGCCGAGGATGTCGAGCGGGTGCAGGAACTGGGTGATGTTCTGGATCGCGCCCAGCTTCGTGGGCGACTTGCGGTACCAGAGCTCGCTGAACAGCCTGGCCGTGACGCGGTTGAGCAGCCCCGGGGGGAACACGTCGGGCACGGTGAGCAGCTGCGGGGCGTCGAAGCGCAGCGGGTGGCGGCGCAGCGTGGGCGGCAGGTCGTCGAGCGTGGCGTGGTTGGCGCGCATCAGCAGCCCGCGGCCCATGTGCGGGCCGGTCGTCACGGCGTCGAACCAGGACACCGTCTCGGCGTACTCCTCGTCGCCGACGGACTGGCGGGCCATGAGGTCGTCGAGGTTGTCGATCTGCTCGGTGTCGACGCGGAAGTACGCGGTCTCGACGTGGTGCAGCCTCAGCACGGCCCGCACGACGACGCCGGTGAGCCCCATGCCGCCGACGGTGGCCCAGAACAGCTCGTCGTCGGGGGTGAGGGTGTGCGCGCGGCCGTCGGCGGTGACGAGGTCGAGCGACTCCACGTGGTTGCCGAAGCTGCCGACGACGTGGTGGGCCTTGCCGTGGATGTCGGCGCCGATCGCGCCGCCGACGGTGACCTGGCGGGTGCCGGGCAGCACCGGCAGCCACAGCCCGAACGGCAGCGCGGCGCGCATCAGGGTGTCGAGGCTGACGCCGGCGTCGACGACGACGCGGCCCGAGTCGGCGTCGACGGAGTGGATGCGGGACAGGCCCGTCATGTCGAGGACCGTGCCGCCCCCGTTCTGCGCCGGGTCGCCGTAGGAGCGGCCCAGTCCGCGGGCGATGACGCCCCGGGGACCGGCGGCGGCGAGCGCCTCGGTGAGGTCCGCCGCGGAGCGCACCGGGACGACGTTCGCGCGGGTGGGCGCGGTGCGCCCCCACCCGCGAAGGCTCGTGTTCGGCATCGCGGACAGGTTACGCGGGCCGCACTATCCTCGGTCACGTGACCGTCCAGCCTCCCGACCCGCCCGGCATCCGGATCTCCGACGCCGACCGCGAGCAGGCCGCGGCACGCCTGCACCAGGCCCTGGCCGAGGGCCGGATCACGGTCTCCGAGCTGGAGGAGCGCCTCTCGGTCGTCTACGGCGCCCGCTACGAGGCCGAGCTGCTGCCGCCGCTGGCCGACCTGCCCGGCGGTGCCGTCGTCGCGGCCGCGCCGCTGTCGGCCGTCGTGCCGTCGACGCCGTCCGGTCCGCCCGTGGTGCTGCGCGCCGGGATGTCGACGATCAAGCGCACCGGCGACTGGGACGTGCCGGCCCGCCTGCGGCTCCAGTCGAGCATGGGCACGATCGTGCTGGACTTCTGCGACACGACGATCCACCACCCGGTCGTCGAGATCGAGGTCGACGTGGGGGCGGGCAGCATCCGCCTCCTGGTGCCCGACGACGCCACCGCCAACGTCGACGACGTGGTGTCCGGCATGGGCACCGTCAAGAGCCGCGTGCCGTCGCGGCCGCGGCCCGGAGCGGTGCACTTCGTGGTGCACGGGCGCACCGGGATGGGGTCCGTGACGGTCCGCCGGCGCTACCAGGTGGGCGGTCTGAAGTTCTGACCGCACATCACGGATCGGTCGCGGCGCCCTGGGCGGCCCCCCTGATCGGGTTAGGGTTCCGATCTTCGACGCCGGGGGGTGCATGTGGGGTTCGACGAGTACGTGATGAGGAACTCGAGTGAGCTCCTCTTCCGGGTGCAGCAGCACTTCCTGCTCGTCGCCTACGCCGTGGGCCTCGCCGCGCTGATCGCGGTGGCGCTCGGGGTCCTCCTGCACACCACCGGACTGACCCCGCCGTCGTGGCGGTCGCGGTTCCGGGCAGGCAGCCTCGAGGGTGCGCTGCTGGTGTCGTCCGTGGCGCTGACGATCCCGTCGCTCGCGCTGTTCGGCGTCCTGCAGCCGCTGCTGGGGCTGGGCGCCACCCCGGCGATCGTCGCGCTGACGATCTACGGGATCTACCCGGTGCTGCGCAACGTCGTCGCCGGCCTCGGCTCGGTCGACGCGGCGGTGCTGGAGGCCGCCCGGGGGATGGGCATGGGCCCGGCGCGGCGGATGGTGCGCATCCAGTTCCCGCTGGCCTGGCCGGTGGTGCTGTCCGGCATCCGGGTCGCGATGCTCATACTGATCGGTATCGCGGTCGTCGCGGCGATCGTCAGCGGTCCCGGCCTGGGGCAGTTGCTGTTCGCCGGGCTGGCGCGGCTCGGCGCCGTCAACTCGTTCAACCAGGTGCTCGCCGGGACGTTCGGCTGCCTGCTGGTGGCGGCGGTCTACGAGATCGCGTTCGCGGTCATCGCGCGCCTGACGACTCCGAGGGGGATCCGTGGCTGAGTCCGCAGTGACGACGTCCACAGCGACGACGTCCGGAGCGATGATCGCGCTGGAGCACGTCAGCAAGACCTATCCCAAGCAGGCGGCGCCGGCGGTCCGGGACCTCACCCTCGAGGTCCCCGACGGCGCGATCGCGATGTTCATCGGGCCCTCGGGCTGCGGCAAGACCACGACGCTGAAGATGATGAACCGGCTGATCGAGCCGACCAGCGGGCGGATCCTGCTGGCCGGGGAGGACGTCACCGACGTCGACGCCGACAGCCTGCGCCGCCGCATCGGCTACGTCATCCAGCAGGTCGGGCTGTTCCCGCACTTCACGATCGGCGAGAACATCGCGGTCGTCCCGAAGATCCTGGGCTGGGACCGCAAACGGGTCACCGCCCGGGTCGACGAGCTGCTGCACCTCGTGGGCATGGAGCCGCGCGAGTTCCGCGACCGCTACCCCCGCCAGCTCTCGGGCGGGCAGCAGCAGCGCGTCGGGGTGGCGCGCGGCCTGGCCGCCGACCCCGCCGTGATGCTGATGGACGAGCCCTTCGGCGCCATCGACCCGATCACGCGCGACCGCCTGCAGGACGAGTTCCTCGATCTCCAACGGCAGATCGCCAAGACCATCTGCTTCGTCACCCACGACCTCAGCGAGGCCGTGAAGCTGGGCGACCGGATCGCGGTCTTCGGGCCCGGCGGGGTCCTGGAGCAGTACGACACGCCCGAGCAGGTGCTCACCAACCCGGCCAACGAGTTCGTCGCCGAGTTCGTGGGCAGCGGCGCCGCGGTGCGCCGGCTCTCGCTGCTGGAGCTGGGCCGCCTGGAGCTCGAACCGTGCGTGGCCGAGGGTGCGGCGCAGAGCGGCGACGCGCCGGTCTACGCGGCCGACGCGCAGGGGCGGCCCGCGACGTGGGTCGCGCTGCCCGGCACGGCCGTGCTGCCGCCGCTGGTCACCGTGCCCGTCACCGGCACCGTCTACGACGCCGTCGACGTCATGCTCGACGCCCCCGCGTCGCTCGTCGCCGTCGTCGATGCGGCGGGCCGCGCGCAGGGCGTCCTGCGCTGGGACGCCCTCGTCGGCGAGATGCGCACGAAGGGCCGTGACCGGTGACGGCGCTCGCGCCCGGCGGCGTCGCGGTCACCCCGAGGGCGGCGCGCGGCCGGTTCGACCGCCGCCTCGTCGCGGTGCCGGTGATCGTCGTGGTCGGGCTGGCCGCCGTCCTCGCCTACCTCTCGACGCAGACGCTCGACACCGTCGAGCAGCGGGCGCTCGCGCCGCAGGTCGTGCTCGACCGGCTCGGCGAGCACCTGTTCCTCATGGCCGTCTCCACCGCGCTGGTGATCGTCCTGGCCATCCCGCTCGGGATCCTGATCAGCCGACCCGCGCTGCGCCGGGTGCGCCCCGGGCTGCTCGCGTTCGGCGGCTTCATGCAGGCCCTGCCGCCGTTCGGGCTGATCGTCCTGCTGGCGTTCACCCCGCTCGGCTTCGGGCAGCCGACGGCGATCGTCGCGCTGGTGATCGCCTCCTTCCTGCCCGTGCTGACCAACACCGTCGTCGGCCTGGGGCAGGTCGACCCGAGCCTGATCGAGGCGTCGCGGGGGATCGGCATGTCCGCGCGCCAGACGCTGCAGCGGATCGAGCTGCCGCTGGCCGTCCCCGTGATGCTCGCCGGGGTCCGGGTGGCGCTGGTGCTCAACGTCGGCACGGCCACGCTCGCCACCTTCATCGGCGCCGGCGGGCTGGGCAACATCATCGACGGGATGCTGCGCCTCGCCCGTCCCAACGGCACCCTGCTCGCCGCCGCGCTCGTGGCGGCGCTCGCGCTGCTCGTCGACTGGCTGGCGAGCCTGGCCGAGTACGCCGTGGCGCGCCGCGGCTCCTGACCACCCACCGCCGCCCGTCGCGGGCGGCACCCACCGATCGAGGAGGACCCACGTGAGCTGGACGAGGACGGGACGCGGACGAGCCGCGACGGCGGCGCTGACGGCGCTCGCCGCGGTCGCACTGGCGGGCTGCGGCGGCCTGGAGGCCTCCGGCCCGGCGGCGGAGGGCGGCGGCCTGTCGGAGGAGGTGTCGCTGGAGGGTCAGACCTACGCCGTGGGCGGCAAGGACTTCGACGAGCAGCTGATTCTCTGCCAGGTGGCCGTGGCCGCGCTGGAGTCGGTGCAGGCCACCGTCACCGACCGCTGCAACACCGGCGGCACCCAGGCCGCCCGCGACGCGCTGCTGGCCGGCGACATCGACCTTTACTGGGACTACAACGGCACCGGATGGATCACCTTCCTGGGTGAGACCACCCCGATCGCCGACGAGCAGGAGCAGTACGTCGCCGTCCGCGACCGCGACCTCGCCGAGAACGACATCCACTGGATCGGCCGCACGCCCTTCAACAACACCTACGCCTTCGCGGTGAAGGAGGAGAAGGCCGCCGAGCTGGACCTGACCACGCTCTCGGACATGGGCGCCTACATCAGCTCCGGCCAGCCGGGCACCACCTGCATCGAGACCGAGTACTCCAGCCGCGACGACGGCATGGCGGGCCTGCAGACGACCTACGGCTTCCAGGTGCAGCCGCAGATCCTGCAGACCGGCGCGATCTACCAGGCCACCGCCGACGGCGACTGCCTGTTCGGGCTCGTGTTCACCACCGACGGCCGCATCCCCGAGCTCGGCCTGCGGGTGCTGGAGGACGACAAGAAGTACCACCCGAACTACAACGCGTCGGTGACGGTCCGCGGCGAGGCCTACGACCGCGACCCGGCCATCGCGCAGGTCTTCGAGCCGATCACGGCCGCGCTGGACAACGCGACCATGGCCGAGCTCAACAAGCAGGTCTCGGCCGACGGCCTCGCCCCGCGCGAGGTGGCCCGCACCTGGCTCACCGAGCAGGGGTTCATCGGCGGCGCCTGAGCACCCCGCTACCCTTCCCGGCGTGACGACGACCGACGCCCCCATGGGCCTGCGCGGGCAGCTGGCCCGGTTCGTGGGCGTCGGCGTCGTCTCGGCGCTGGTCGACTTCGGCGTCTACCACCTGCTGCTGCAGCTGGGCGTCGTCGCGCCGGTGGCCAAGGGCGCCTCGTTCGTCCTGGGCACCACCACGGCCTACCTGCTCAACCGCCGCTTCACGTTCACGCGGTCCGGCGGCGGCACGGGCCGGTTCGCCGGGTTCGTGCTGCTCTACGGCACGACCTTCGCGCTGAACGTCGGCGTCAACACCCTCGCTCTGGCGCTCCTGCCGGCGATGCCGCTGCGCACCAGCGCGGCGTGGGTGCTGGCGCAGGGCGTGGCGACGGTCGTCAACTTCGTCATGCTGCGCACGGTCGTGTTCCGCGCCCGCTAGTCGCGGTCACTCGCACTTGCGGTCGACGGCCACCAGCTCACCGGTGGGCTCGAAGCCGTCGACGCGGTTGCCCTCGATGACGTTGCCGCAGCCCGAGGTCTCGGGCTCGGTGATGACGTGGGTCTCGATGATGTTGCCCAGCGCGTCGCTCCGCCCGGTCGTGGTGTTGTCGACGACGAGCGCGTCGAAGCCCTTCACGTCCACCACGGAGTCGGCGTAGTTCTCGCCGCTGATCGCCGAGCCGTCGAAGGCGTTGCGGGCGACGACGGTGCCGCCGGTCTCCTCCTTGATGTCGACGTTCTCCGCGGTGATCCGCTGGAAGACGTTCTCCAGGATGCGGTTGTCCATCGACAGGTCCGGGCCGCCGTCCAGCCCGTACTTGCGCCAGTTGCTCTTCGCGCTGCCGACGTAGACGCCCTCGCCGTACTGCGGCTGCTCCAGCCCGGTGTCGTGCACGAGCGACCGCTGGATCACGTTGCCCGACGACGACGAGCGGAAGTGCACGGCCTCGTCGCCGGTCTCCCCGACGCTGAGCGAGTCCAGCACGTTCTCCCCGCCGCCGTCGACGACGATCCCCTTGCCGCCGCCGGTGACCGAGAACCCGACGAGCTGCCAGTGGCTCGCCTCCTGCAGGTGCACCGCGTAGCCGCTGTCGGCCGCGATCACGGCCTCGCGGGGGCCGGACAGCGTGATGGGGGCCTCGGGCGTGCCGGAGGCGCTCACCTCGATCGCCTCGTAGGTGCCCGCCGCGAGCCGGATGACGTCACCCGGGGCGGCGTCCTCCAGCGCCCGCTCCAGGCCCTCGTCGTCGGCGACGGCGACGGCGCGGGTCCCGTCGACGAGCGCGGCGAGCTCGGTGCCCGGCGTGACCGGCGGCGCCGGTCGCTCCGACCGCCCCCGCTGCGAGGAGCCGGGCGGCCCGTCGTCCTCCTGCTGCTGAGTCACCCGCACCGGGGCGGCCTCGGCCACCGCGAGCTGCGCGGCGCCCACCGTGAGCACGACGACGGCCGCCACCACCCCCGCGCACGTCGTGGCCGTCCGCCACACCGATCCGGTTCGCATGTGACCCATGGTGCATCTGGGGCGACCCCCGGTGGCACCCGCGGCCGTTCCGCCGCCCGATCAGGGGGCGGATCGGCACCGTCCGTGAACGGTCAGCCCCGTCCGAGCCCGATCCAGGTGAAGCCGGCGCGGCGCAGGATGTCGGCGTCGAGGAGGTTGCGGGCGTCGACGACCATCGACACGGCCGCGACGCCGCCGAGCGCGTTCCAGTCCAGTGTCCGGAACTGCGGCCAGTCGGTGAGCACCACGAGGGCGGCGGCGCCCTTGGCCGCGGCCAGCGGGTCGTCGACGACCTCCACGTCGTCGGTGACGCCGGGGACGCCCACCGCGTGCGCCGGGTCGTAGCCGGTGAGGACCGCGCCCTCGGCGCGCAGCAGGGCGGCGACGGCGAGGGCGGGGGAGTCGCGCAGGTCGTCGGTGCCGGCCTTGAACGTCAGCCCGAGCAGGCCGACGCGGACCCCGTCGAGCGAGCCGCCGACGGCCGCCCGCACCTTGTCGACGACGAGCGCGCGCGTCGCGGCGTTGACGTTGAGGCTGGCCCGCACGAGCTCGAAGTCCATGCCCGCCGCGTCGGCGATCTGCAGCAGCGCGTTGGTGTCCTTCGGGAAGCACGACCCGCCCCAGCCCGGTCCGGGCGACAGGAAGGTCTGCCCGATGCGCCGGTCGTACCCCATGCCCTCGGTGACCTCGAGGACGTCGGCGCCCAGGCGCTCGCACAGGTCGGCGAGGGAGTTGACGTAGGACAGCTTCATCGCGAGGAAGCAGTTGGCCGCGTACTTGACCATCTCCGCGCTCGCCGCGTCGGTGAGCTGCGTCGGCGCGCCGAGCCGCGAGTACAGCGCGGCCACGCGCTCGGCGGCCTCCTGCGAGTCGCTACCGACCACGATGCGGTCGGGGTTGAGGAAGTCGTGCACGGCGCTGCCCTCGCGCAGGAACTCCGGGTTGGAGACGACGGCGACGTCGGTGCGCCCGAGCATCTCCCGCGTGGTGGCCGCGGTGCCGACCGGCACCGTCGACTTGTTCACCACGACGCAGCCCGGCGCCAGCAGCGCGCCGACCTCGTCGGTGACGGCCTGCACCGCGGCCAGGTCGGCCGCGCCGCCCTCGCCCATCGGCGTCGGCACGCACAGGAACACGATCTCGGCGCCCGCCTCGCGCGTGACGGCGGCCGTGGCCCCGAGGACGAACGCGAGACGCCCCGCCGCCATCCCCTCCGCGACGAGCTCGGGGAGGCCGGGCTCGAGGATGTCGACCTCGCCGGCGCGCAGCCGGGCGACCTTGGCCTCGTCGATGTCGGCGCAGACGACGTGGTGGCCCAGGGACGCGAGGCACGCGCCCGTCGTCAGGCCGACGTACCCGGTGCCGATCACGGCGATCCGTCGTGCGAACACGTGTGCTCCCTCAGGGGTCGGGTACAGCCGGAGTTCAGGTGCAGCCGTTGCGTGCGAGGCCCATGCCTGCCCCGACCGCGGTGTTGTCGCAGGAGACGCGGTTGCGCTCGTCGTTGCGGGTCACGTCGATCGCGTAGCCGTCGGCGTTGACGGTGGAGGAGTTCCCGGTGAAGACGTTGTCCAGTCCCCACCCGTCGAGGACCTCGATCACCCGGAACCCGTGTTCGGGACTGTCGATACCGGTGTTGCCGGTGATCGTCCAGGCGTTGCCCTTGACGTTCACCCAGGCATCAGCTGCCGTCATCCCGGCACCGTCGAACCGGTTACCGCGGACCAGGCCGCCGGTCGTGCCCTCCTTGACGTCCACCGACTCCGCGGTGGTCGCGGAGACGGTGTTGCCCTCGACGGTGTTGCGGTCGCTGCGGTCGGGCCCGCACCCCGTCAGCTCGCACCAGTTGCTCTCGGCGCTGCCGACGTAGACGCCCTCGCCGAACTCGGCGCGGCGCAGCCCGGTGTCGCGGATCGTCAGCCCGCGCACGACGTTGTCGCTGCTCGCGCGGCGCAGGTGCACGGCCTCGTCGCCGGTGCCCTCGACGACCAGTCCCTCGAGCAGGACGCGCTGCGCGGCGTCGAGCATGACGCCCTTCTGCCCGCCGCGGACGGTGAACCCGCGCACCTGCCAGTGGGCGACGCCGTCGAGGTGCAGCGTGTAGCCGCCGTCGACCGGGCCGCCGTCGAGCACCGCGTCGGACGGGCCGCACAGCGTGATCGGGGCCTCCGCGGTGCCGGGGGTGCGCGCCACGAACGAGCCGCGGTAGGTGCCCGGGGCCAGCGCGATCACCGCGCCCGGCGCGGCCCCGGCGAGGGCCTCGGTGAGCTGGTCGGCATCGGCGACCGGGACGCCCGCGCACCCGGCGGTCGGCGCGGTGGCCGGCTGCGGAGCGGGGGCCGGTGCCGGGGTGGGGACAGGGGCCCCGCACGCCGCCAGGACGGCCAGGGCGAGGACCGCCACGGCGGCCCGCCCCCTCACGTCGCCGGCCCGTCGCCGGACACGACCGTGACGCGGGTGCCGCCGGGGATCGGGCGGTGCGGCGGCACCGGCGGGTGCCCCGGACGGGAGGTCGTGCGCCCGGCGGCGATGGCGCGGGCCAGCGCGATCCGGTCGACGGGGTCGAGCGCGGCGGTCACCAGCGGCGCGGGGCTCAGCAGCGGGTTGCGCGGCCGCGCGGTGGCCGCGATCCGCGCCCGGACGCGCGCCCGGACCTGCGCCGCGATCGGCACCAGCAGGATGAGCAGCCACAGCAGGACGAGCGGGTGGTCGGCGACATAGGAGGCCCAGTAGGCGACGTCGTCGCGGTCGACGGTCCACCGGGCGTCGTCGTTGCCGGTGAGGGTGACGTTCGAGCCGACGCCGACGCGGTGCACGTCGACCGCGGCCGGACCGCGCCCGGCGAGGCGGTTGCCCTCCACCGCGGTGCCGTCGACGGCCCCGACCAGCGAGACGCCGTACCGCGCGGCCCCCTCGACGGCGGTGTCGCGGACCGTGGCGGCGGCGTCGGAGACCTGCACGGCGACCGTCGCCGACGTCACGGTGTTGGCGGTGAGCCGGGCGCCGCTGACGCCGTCGCGGACCGCGATGCCGAAGTCCTCGGCGTCGACGGTGTTGCCGATCAGCTCGGGGGCGTCGGAGGCGCCGCGCACCACGATGCCGTCGGGACTGCCGGCGACGGTGTTGCCGCGCAGCACCAGCGCCGAGGCGCCCGAGGCGAGGATGCCGACCTCGCCGTTGCCGGTGGCGGCCGAGCGCTCCACGGTGAACCCGCGGCCCGGGGCGGTGCTCGCCCCGCTCGCCGACGCGCTCGCGGCGGGTGCCGCGCCGTCGATGCGGATGCCGGCGCCCCCGTTGTCCTCGGCGGTGACGCCGGAGAGCAGGACCCGCTCGGTCCCCGACGACACCGCGACGCCGTGGCGCGCGTTGCCGCTGCTGGCGAGCTCGCGGACGGAGACGCCCGACGACTCGCGGTGCACCAGCAGGCCGTCGGCGGCGTTGTCGCGCACCGCGCCGCCGTTGATCGCCAGGCCCTCGACCCGGCTGGTGAACATGCCGTAGTGGCTGCGGCCGACGACGGTGGCGGTGGCCGAGCCGCGGCCGGGCTCACCCGCGCTGCCGGTCCACGCGATACCGCCGGTGCGCCCGCTCCAGAAGCCGAGCTCGGAGGCGTCGACGTGGGAGAGGTCCATCCGCCCGCCCACACTGCGGACGTAGGAGCGGCCGTCGCCGAGCTCGGTGTCGACCGCGCCCGCGGCCGGGTCCCAGCTCGTGACGCGCAGCGGCGCGCCGGGCGCCCCGCCCATCGTCAGCGTGCCGCGGAAGACCACGAGCGCGGCGAAGCCGGCCGTGCCGCTGACCAGCCGCAGCGTCTTCCCGGGCGCCTGGAGGTCGAGGACGGCGCCGCGGCCGACGAGGACCGACCGGGTGAGCATCCAGTCGCCGCCGCCGAGGCGCGTGGCGGCGTCGAGGCGCTCCAGGGCGGCCAGGTCGTAGGGCCGCTCGCGGGCGGTGAGCACGACCGTCGGCACGATCGAGGGCGCCACGGCGGGCACCTCGTAGGACGCGCGGGTGCCGGGGGAGTCGCCGACGGCGGCGAACACGCGGTCGTCCTCGGCGGTGACGATGCGGGCCTGCGCGTCGCCCGAGGGGTCGACGACGGGCGCGGTGGCGTCCTCCGAGCCGTCTACCTCCGCGACCGCGGGCACCGCCGTGCGGGCCGGGACGTCGGTCGGGCCGTCGAGCACGACGGTGCCGACGATCCCCGCCACCGCGACGACGACGGTCAGGGCCGTCAGCAGCGAGCGCCTGCGGCGGCCGGGGCGGCCGTCCGCGGGTCTCCCGGGCTCGGTGGGTGTCTCAGGCTCCGGCACGTGCGTCCCCCGTCGTCAGGCTGGCCTCGTCCTGGCCCTCGCCGCCGATGCGGTCGGCGTGCCGGGTCAGCCAGCCCTGCTTGTTCATGGTCACGAACGCCCACGTCTTGATCGGCAGCGCCACCAGCATGATCACGAGCGTGACCAGCGGGAGGATGAGCAGATCGGCCGGCTTGCGGCGCAGGTGGGAGTAGGAGCGGATGGCGCGGCCGACGAACAGCCAGGTGACGCCGAGCGCGACGGCGAGGTCGCGCTGCGGGCTGGTGAAGGCGGCGGCGACGTAGTAGACGGTGGCGAACATCGTCACCGGGGTGAACAGGATCTGGAACACCGTGAGCTGGCTGATCAGCGGCTGGCGCCAGAGCCAGCCCTGGTACACGGCGGTGAGGTAGCAGCGGTAGGAGTTGCGGCTCCAGCGCACGCGTTGCTTGCAGAACGCCGTGAACGTCGCGGGGAACATCGACAGCGCCCGCGCGGAGTCCTGGTGCTCGGTGCGGTAGCCCTGGGCCAGCACGAGCCAGGTCAGGCGGCCGTCGTCCCCGGCGACGCAGCGGCGGCCCAGGAAGAACTCGTGCTCCACGTTCGCGAGCACCGGCATCACCGCGGACCGCCGGTAGGCGGCGGTGCGCCCGGACAGGCAGACGACCCCGCCGCGGCGCGCGGTGGCCGGCACGTAGTCGAGGTAGCGCAGGTCGATGATCCAGTCGGCGACGCGGCGCCAGATCGAGCTGTGCGGCTCGAACACGTTCTGGCGGGTCCCGACGGCGCCGACGACCGGGTCGACGAAGGGCATCTGCACGGCGTCGAGGAGGCCGGGCTCCCACGCGGTGTCGGAGTCGGTGAGCACCAGCACCTCGTACCGGGCCGCGCGGATGCCGACGCCCAGGGCCGAGCGCTTGCCCTCGTGCCGGAACATCATCACGTGGATGCGCGGGTCGTGGCGCGCGGTCAGCCGGTCGCGGGCCTCGGTGTCGGCGACGTCGAGCACGACGACGACCTCGTCGGGCCCCTGGTCGAGCCAGGTGTCGAGGCAGCGCTCCAGGACGTCGGGGTCCTCGTGGAAGGAGGGCACCACCACCGAGGTGGTCGTCCGGAAGTCGTTGACCAGCGGGCGGTAGCGCGCGGAGAGCAGCTTGCGGACGAGCCAGACCGTCCAGGAGATCGCGCCGATGACACCGATCGGGAGGAACAGCTCCCAGTGCTCGACCAGGGACCAGCGCTCGGTCATCGTCCGCACCCCGTGGAGGTGCAGATCCCGACGGTGGTGGAACCGCCACCCGGTATCGCCGTGGTCGCCACGATGGGTTCAACAGGTGCGGTCCCGGCCGGGGTGCGAAATGACACTCCACCGTGTGGCGGCAGAAGCAGCGACTACATGGAGTAACGCGATCAGGCGCGGTGGAAGTGCTCCGCGCGGCCCTGACGGATCAGTCGCAGCCAGGTGGCGAACTCGCGCGGGTTGCGCCGCGTGACGAGGAAGTACCAGGCGAAGCGCGGCAGCTCCAGCAGGCCGACGCGGCGCATGCCCGGCTGTGAGATGAGGTAGCCGCGGTTGCGGTAGGTGTAGTACCGCTTGACCTCGTCCTCGGGGTCGCGGGCGTGCAGCCGGCCCCCGAGCATCGGCTTGTCCTCGTGGCGTCCGGCCGGGTGCAGGTAGGCCGCGTGCAGGGCCGTGCCGAACGGCAGCCCCGAGCGGACGAGGCGGCGGTGCATCTCCACCTCGTCGCCGCGGACGAACAGGCGCAGGTCCGGCACGCCGACGACGTCGAGGGTCGATGCCCGGAACAGCGCGCCGTTGAACAGGGCGGCGATGCCGGGCAGGAGATCGGGGTCGGCGCCCTCGGCGGTGGCGAGCGCCGCGCGCGAGCTGTGCCAGGTGAGGCCCCGGCGCACGGGGAAGGCCAGGCGGTCGGGGTCGTCGAGGTCGGCGACGGTGGGGGAGACGGCGGCCAGCCCGCGCCGCTGCGCCAGGTCGAGCAGGGTGGCGAGGACGGTGTCGTCGGCCGCGCGCCCGTCGTCGTCGGCGAGCCAGACCCAGCCCGCGCCCAGCGCGAGCGCGTGCAGCATCCCGAGCGCGAACCCGCCCGCGCCGCCGAGGTTGTTCCACGACGGCAGGTAGGTGGCCGGGATCCCGCAGGCCTCGACGACGTCGCGGGCGGGGCGGTCGGGCCCGTTGTCGACGACCACCAGGTGGTCGACGGGCCGGGTCTGCCTCCCGAGCACGGCCAGCGCCTCGGTGAGCAGCTCCGCGCGGTGGCGGGTGACGACGACGGCGACGACGGAGTCGGGGCCGAGCGGGGTCACCGGGCTTCGATCTCCGCGAGGACGTCGCGACCCTTGTAGTGGTGCAGGACGTCGCGCAGCGGGCCGTGCTCGCGGATGGTGCCGTGCTCCATCCAGATCGCGGTGCTGCACAGGTCGGCGAGGAACTCGTCGGAGTGGCTCGCGAACACGAGCATCCCGGAGCGCTCGACGAGCTCCTTGAGCCGGTCGCGGGCCTTGGCGAGGAACTCGGAGTCGACGGCGCCGATGCCCTCGTCGAGCAGCAGGATCTCCGGGTCGACGCTGGTGACGACCCCGAGCGCGAGCCGCACGCGCATGCCGGTGGAGTAGGTGCGCAGCGGCATGTCGAGGTAGTCGCCGAGCTCGGTGAACGCCGCGATGTCGTCGACGCGCGAGTCCATCTCCTTGCGCGTCATCCCGAGGAACAGCCCGCGGATGAGGATGTTCTCCAGGCCGGAGATCTCCGGGTCCATCCCGACGGCGAGGTCGAAGACGGGCGCCACCTTGCCGACGATCCGGGCCCGCCCGCGGGTGGGCTCGTAGATGCCCGACATGAGCCGCAGCAGCGTCGACTTGCCGGCGCCGTTGTGCCCCACCAGCGCGACGCGCTCGCCCTTGCGCAGGGACAGGGTGATGTCGTGCAGGGCCTGGATGATCGGGACCTTGCTCTCGGTGCCGATGCGGCCCCCGGCCTTGCCGAGCACGGCCTTCTTCAGCGAGCGCGTCTTGGCGTCGAAGATGGGGAAGTCGACGGAGGCGTTCTGGATGTCGATGCTGACCACGGCGTGCTCCTCAGACCCAGTACGCGACGCGGGAGCGGTAGTTGCGCAGGCAGACCAGCGCGGCGGCGATCCCGACCACCGTGATCGCGCCGGCGATGTACCAGTGCCGCCAGGCGATCTCCTGGCCCAGCATCGGCTGGCGCAGGATCTCCACGAAGTGCATGACGGGGTTGAGCTCGGCGATCCGCGCGCGCTCGGCGACGGCCGGGTTCTTCAGCAGCGTGTCGTACTGCCACACGATCGGCGTCATGAAGAACAGCAGCTGCGACAGGCTCGCGATGATCGGGGGGATGTCGCGGAAGCGCGTCGCGATGATCCCGGTGAGCACCGAGATCCACGCGCCGTTGAGCACCAGCAGCAGGAACGCGGGGATCGCGAGCAGCAGCGTCCAGCTCAGCGGCTGCGGGAAGATCACGATGAGGACGAGCCACACCACGAGGTTGTGCACGAAGAACAGCGACTGCCGCCACACGAGCCGGTAGATGTGCAGGCTCAGCGGCGCCGGGAGGAACCGGATCAGGCCCTCGTTGGCGATGAACACCTCGCTGCCCTCGAGGATGCAGCCGTTGACGAAGTACCAGATCAGCAGGCCGGTGGCGACGTAGGGCAGGAACGTCGCGATGTCCTCGCCGAACAGCGCGCCGTAGAGGATGCCCATGGCGGTGGCGACCACCGCCATGGTGACGCTGATCCAGAGCGGGCCGAGCACCGAGCGGCGGTAGCGCTGCTTGATGTCCTGCCAGCCGAGGTAGCCCCACAGCGGCCGCTGCTTCCAGCCCTGGCCCAGGTCCCCGAACGCGCGCGACCAGCTGCGCGGGCCGGGCTCGTCCGGCAGCGGGGGCGTCGTGGCGCCCTCGGTCCGGTCGTCGCCGGCAGTCACCGTCTGTGCCACGGATCGAGACTACCGGCGGGGCCGGGTGACCCCCGACGCGGTGCGGCCCCCGGCCCGGCCGCACGTCCGGTCCGGCTGCAGGTCCGGCCCGGCTAGAGGTACTGCCCGGTGCCGCGGCCCATCGGGTTCTCACCGGGCTGCCCCGGCGCCGCACCGGGGGGCAGCCCGCGGCGCATCTGCTCCAGCTGCGCGCGGGCGGCCATCTGCTGGGCGAACAGCGCGGTCTGGATGCCGTGGAACAGCCCCTCCAGCCACCCGACGAGCTGGGCCTGCGCGATCCGCAGCTCCGCGTCGGAGGGGGTGGCGTCCTCGGTGAAGGGGAGCGACAGGCGGCCGAGCTCGTCGCGCAGCTCGGGCGCCAGGCCGTCCTCCAGCTCCTTGATCGAGTTCTCGTGGATCTCGCGGAGCCGGGCGCGGGAGGCCTCGTCGAGCGGCGCGGCCCGCACCTCCTCGAGCAGCTGCTTGATCATGGTGCCGATGCGCATGACCTTGGCGGGCTGCTCGACCATCCCGCCCAGGCCGCCGCCGTCGCCGTCGGAGTGCGCGACCTGCGCCATCCCGACGGGCTGCCCGTCGGGCCCGATGACCATGACCTGCTGCTCGGCGCCGTTCTCGGGCTGACTCATGACCACGCTCCGTGCTCGTCGGTTGACTGATCGATCAGGTGCCTTCGCTACCGTATCCGGATGGCGTACGACGTCGCTCGGGTGCGCGGTCTCATCCCGGCTCTCGGCGACGGCTGGGTCCACCTCGACGCAGCCGTCGGGATGCAGCCCCCCGAGGACGTCGTCTCCGCCGTCTCGGGGGCCTTCCGCCGGCCGCGCTCCGCGCCGGGTGCCCCGTTCGCGGCCTCCCGACACACCGCCGACGTCGAGCACGCGGCCCGGTCCGCCGTCGCCGACCTCGTGGGCGGCGACCCCCGCGGGGTCGTGCTCGGGCCCGGGCCGGCGGTGCTGCTGGCCCGGCTCGCCGACGCCGTCGCCGACACGTGGGTGCCCGGCGACGAGGTCGTCCTCTCCCGCCTCGACGACGCCGCGAACGTCCTGCCCTGGCTGCGCGCGGCGCACCGGCGCGACGTCGCGGTGCGCTGGGCCGAGATCGGTTTCGAGTCCTGCGAGCTGCCCGCGTGGCAGTTCGACGACCTGCTGTCGGGCGTCACCCGCGTCGTCGCGGTGACGGCGGCGTCGGGTCAGGTCGGCACGCGCGTCGACGTCCCGGCGGTGGCCGCGCGGACGCGGTCGGCGGGCGCGCTGCTCGTCGTCGACGCCTGCGCGGCGGCCGCCTACGGCCCGGTGCGCCTCGACGACCTCGGCGCCGACGTCGTCGCGCTCGACGCCGCGGCGTGGGGCGGGCCGCACCTGGGTGCGCTGGTCTTCCGCACGCCCGCGCTGCTCGACCGCCTGACGAACTGCTCGCTCGACCCCACCGCCCGCGGCCCGCGCCGGCTCGAGGTCGGGCCGCACTCCACACCGCAGCTGGCCGGGCTCGTCGCGTCGGTGGACCACCTCGCCGCGCTCGACGACACCGCCACCGGTACGCGGGCCGAGCGCCTGCACGCCTCCCTCGAGGCCCTGCACGCCTACCAGGACCGCCTCCTCGACGACCTGCTGCTCGACCTCGTCGGCGCGGGGGCCATCGTCCTGGGCTCCGCGCCCGACCGCATCCCGGCCCTCGCGCTCACCCACGCCGTGAAGGCCGCCGAGCTGGCCGAGCACCTCGCCGGCCGCGGCATCTGCGTGGTCCCCGACCCCGGCGAGCAGGGCGTGCTCGCCCACCTGGGCACCGCGGAGATCGGTGGGGTGGTGCGGGTGGGCCTGGGCCACTACACGACCCCGGCCGAGACCCGGGCCCTCGCGGCGGCCCTGGCCTCCCTCTAGGCCCCCCGCGAGTCGGGGTCTGACTGCGACCGAGTCGGGGTCCTGCTGCGACCGGTTGGCCTCAGGTCGTCAGCAGGAGCTTGCCGACGACCCCGCCGCCCTCCAGCGTCGTGTGGGCCTCCGCGGCCCGCTCCATCGGCACGGAGCCGTGCACGATCGGCTTCACCCGCCCGTCCGCGATCATCGGCCACACGTTCGCCGTGACCTCGGCGACGACCGCGCCCTTGCCGTTCGGCCCGAGCACCGGGCGCCCGCGCAGCCCCATCGCGGTGACGGAGCCGCGCTTGCGCAGCAGCGCGCCGATGTCGAGCTCGCCCTTCACCCCGCCCTGCATCCCGATGATCACCAGGCGGCCGTCGGGGGCGAGGGCGTCGATGTTCGCGGCGAGGCCCTTCGCGCCCATGTTGTCGAGGATGACGTCGGCTCCGTGGCCGTCGGTGGCCTTCTTCAGCTCGGCGGGGATGTCGTCGTGGTAGTCGATGACGATGTCGGCGCCGAGCTCGCGGCAGCGCTCCAGGCGGTCGGGCGCGCCCGCGGTGGCGGCGACGCGCGCACCGAGCGCCTTCGCCACCTGGATCGCGTGCGTGCCGATGCCGCTGCTGCCGCCCTGCACGAGGAACGTCTCGCCCGAGCTCAACCGCCCGGCCATCACGATGTTCGACCACACCGTGCACGCCACCTCCGGCAGCCCCGCCGCCGTCACGAGGTCGACGCCGGTGGGGATCGGCATCAGCTGCGCGGCCGGCACCGCCACCTTCTGGGCGTAGCCGCCGCCCGCGAGCAGCGCGCACACCTCATCGCCGACCGCCCAGCCGTCGACGCCCTCGCCGAGCGACGCGATGCGCCCCGAGCACTCCAGCCCGATGATGTCCGACGCCCCGGGCGGCGGCGGGTACTTCCCCTCGCGCTGCATGAGGTCGGCCCGGTTCACCGCGCTCGCGACGACGTCGAGGACGACCTCGCCCGGCCCGGCGACGGGGTCGGGCACCTCCGTCCACCGCATCGAGTCGGGTCCACCGGGCTCGCTGACCGTGATCGCAAACATGGCGGCGACGCTATTCCCTCGCGCGGCGCCCGGCGATCGGGGACCGTGGCACGCGATGGAGCACTGGCCGCTGCGAGACCTCGTCCTGCGCACCCCGCGCCTGGAACTGCGCCCCGACGACGACGTGGGACTCGACGGTCTCGTCGCGGCGGCCTACGCCGGCGTGCACCCGCCGGAGGAGATGCCGTTCCTCGTTCCCTGGACCGAGGCCGACCCGGCCTACCTGGGCCGCGGGATGCTGCAGTACTTCTGGTCGGAGCGCGCGCGGCTCGCCCCGGAGAGCTGGTCGGTCCACTTCCTGGTGCGCCGCGATGGCCGCGTGATCGGCACGCAGGGCCTCACCGGCACCGACTTCGCGGTCACGCGCGAGGTGTCCAGCGGGTCGTGGCTGGGCCGCGCCCACCAGGGGATCGGGCTGGGCACGGAGATGCGCGCCGCGGTGCTGCTGTTCGCGTTCGACCATCTGCGTGCCCGCCGCGCCCGCTCCGACGCCTTCCCCGACAACCACGCCTCGCACCGCGTCTCGGCGAAGCTCGGCTACCGCCGCGACGGCACGACCACCGTCGTGCGCCGCGGCGAGCCCGTCGACGACGTGCGGCTCGTCGTCGAGGAGGCGCAGTTCGTGCGCCCGGGGTGGACGCTGACGACCGAGGGCGTCGACGGCTGCCTGGGCCTGCTCGGGGCCGCCTGACGCCGGTCCGCGCTCAGCCGAGGTCGACGCCCCGCGCGAACGTGTCGCACTGCGAGGGGTCGCCCGTCTCGTACCCGGTCGTGTACCAGAGCTCACGCTGCGCGGAGCTGCCGTGGCTGAACTGGCTCTCGTCGACCTGCCCGCCGCCGAGCTGGGTCTGGATGTAGTCGTCGCCGATGCGGGCGGCGGTGTCGAGCGCGGCGGCGACGTCGTCCTGGGTGACGTCGACGATCAGCGGCTCGCCCGACGACGTCGGCGTCGTCGTCGCGTGGTTGGCCCACACGCCGGCGTAGCAGTCGGCCTGCAGTTCGAGGCGCACGGAGCCGGAGGTCGGGCCGGTGTCGCCGGTCTGCACGCGCGAGTTCGTGCCGAGCAGCGCCTGGATGTGGTGGCCGTACTCGTGCGCGATGACGTAGGCGCGGGCGAACGGGCCGCCGCGTGCGCCGAAGGTCTGCTCCAGCTCGTCGAAGAAGCCGAGGTCGATGTAGACCTCGTTGTCGCCGGGGCAGTAGAACGGCCCGACCGCGGAGCTCGCGCTGCCGCACGCGGTGTTCACGCCACCGGCGAAGAAGTTGGTGCGCGGGGGCTGGTAGGTCTGGCCGGAGCGGGCGAAGGCGTCGGTCCAGTAGGCGTCGAGGGAGTTGACGACGGCGACGACCTCGCAGTCGAGCTGGGTGTTCGCGTCGGCGCCGGTGCGGCAGCTCTGCGCGGCCTGGGAGGTGTCGGCGGACTGGCCCGACGACAGGCCCGACAGCCCGCTCGGCAGCTCGAACCCGCCGCCACCCCCGCCCATGCTGCCGCCGCCGAGCTGGGAGATGAGGAAGTAGAGGATCAGGCCGATGATGCCGAGGCCGCCGCCGCCCGCGGCGACCCGCCCGCCGAGCGCGCCGCCGCCCCCGCCCCCGCCACCGCGCAGGTCGTCGATGTTCGACGTGTCGAGGTCGGCGTTCTCGTTGAACCGCATGCGCTGTCTCCCCTGACCTGTGCCCGGCCCGGACCGGTGATCGGCCGAATCCCACCACACCGGCGGGTCGGGCGACACCGGACGCCCGGCGCGGCGAGCACGACCCGGCCCGGCGCACCCCGGCCGCTAGGCTGCGGGCAGGGAAGCGTGGCAGAGCGGCCGAATGCACTCGCCTTGAAAGCGAGAGTCCTGAAAGGGTCCGGGGGTTCGAATCCCTCCGCTTCCGCGGGTCACGGCCATGATCACGGCTCCTGGTCGATCGTGACGGGCGCGGTGACATCGACCGGCGACAGCAACGCGCCGCCCAGCCGATTCAGGGCCGCGGCCTTCTCGGCGATCTCCCGGACCTCGAGCCGGGTCGGCCGGATGGTGCCGGGGTCGTGGGGCTGGTTGAGATCCGCGACGATCTCCGCCAGCACGGCCTGGCGTTCGGCCGGGTCGGTGACCGGCGTGGCCCGTGCGGGCAGATCCGCACGGATCCCGTTCTTGAGGTGGAAGGTGAAGTCGGGATCTGCGAGGAGGTTCGCGTGCCAGTCGGTCGCGGCACCGCCGGCGCCGCTGCACAGGTAGGTGCTGCCCGCAGCGCGGTAGAAGAAGATCTCGATGCGGCGTGCTCGGCCGGTGCG
Source organism: Pseudonocardia oceani (assembly GCF_019263585.2). Taxonomy (GTDB): domain Bacteria; phylum Actinomycetota; class Actinomycetes; order Mycobacteriales; family Pseudonocardiaceae; genus Pseudonocardia; species Pseudonocardia oceani. The sequence continues at coordinate 2,831,149 of NZ_JADQDF010000001.1, read as the reverse complement.
GCGCCCCAGCGTCGTGATGTCGATGATCCGTTCTCCGGTGCCCGCGGCGGGCGTGATCTCGATGGCTCGCCGGATGCGATCGGGCAGGTGGGACAGTGACCCGTCCCCTGCGGAGTCGTTCGACCCGGTCGTGTCCGGGATGCTCATGCGGTGTCGGCCCGAAGGGCGGGGCCGAGCAGGAGCCCACCGTCGATGACGTACTCCGACCCCGTGATGAACGACGCGTCCGATGACGTGAGGAACAGCAGGAGCCGAGTGACGTCGGTCGGCTCCCCGAGCCGGGGGACGGCGAACGGCCCGGGAGAGTAGAAGTCGGCGATCGCCGCGGTGGCGCCGGCTGCTGGTTCGTGGATGAAGGGGGTCGCGATCACGCCGGGGTGGATGGTGTTCACCCGGATGTGGTCGCGGCCGAGTTCCAGCGCCGCCGTTCTGGTGAGGCCTCGCACGGCCCACTTGCTGGCGACGTACGGCGCGTAGTGAGCCGTGCCGCCCAGGCCCATGGTCGAGGCGATGTTGACAATGGCTCCCCCTGCTGCGCGGCGCAGAGCCGGGGCTGCGACCTTGATGCCGAGGAAGGTCCCTGTGAGGTTGACGGCGAGGATGCGCGACCACGCGGCCTGCTCCGTGTCCTCGATCGTCGCAGGCGGGTTCTGCACGCCCGCGTTGTTGACGAGCACGTCCAGGGCGCCGAAGGCGCTCTCGGCGGCCAGTACAGCGGCGGACCACGAGCCCTCGTCGGTGACGTCGAGCCGGGTGAAGGGAGCACGGGTCCCGAGCTCATCGGCGAGAGCGGCGCCGCGTTCGGCGTCGATCCCGGCGATCACCACGTTCGCTCCCTCCGCGTGGAAGGCGCGCACATGGCTCGAGCCCTGGCCGCCGCTCCCGCCGGTCACGAGCACGGTCTGGTCGTCGAAGCGGGGTATCCTACTTCGAGTCCGTACGCAGCTACCTCCTCGCCGAGCACGAGGCGGGAACGGTGCGGGTCGAGGACGTGGACCTCGCCGCCACCCAGTTCCTGGGCATGATCTCCAACTACGTCCTCTGGCCGGCCCTCCTCGTGCCGGGCTGGGAGGTGAGCGCCGAACGCGTCGCTCAGGTGGTCGACGAGGCTGTCCGCACCACCACCGCCCGGTACGCCGTGTCATGACCAGGGGCCTGCACGATCAGGTGATCGACGCCGACCGCGCCCGGGTCCCGCGGCTCGGATCACCCGCTTCCGCTCACCTCAGGTGTCGCGCGAAGAACCGGTTCGCGTCGTCGCCCTCGAAATGCGGCACGCCCGTGTGGCCGCCCGTGTTGGCGTGCAGCGTCTTCTCCCGCGACCCGAGGGCGTCGAACAGGTCCAGCGCCACCTGCCGGTCGTTGCCCTCGTCGTCCCACTGCAGCAGGACCAGCAGCGGGATGTCCACCTGCCGGGCCTCCTCGACGATGAGCCGGGGCACGTAGCTCCCGGCGAACAGCAGGGCGGCCGTGATGCGCGGCTCCACCACCGCCAGCCGGACGCCGACCGAGATCACGCCGCCCGAGTAGCCGACCGGGCCGCCGAGTCCGGGCAGCGGGAGGAGGGAGTCGAGGGCGGCCCGCCACTCCGGGACCGCCCGCTCGACCAGCGGCAGGACGAGGCGGTCGACGATCCCGTCGTCGACCCGGCGGCCCGCGGCCAGTGCGCCCTGCAGGTCGGCGCGGGCCTGCTCCGCGGTCGCGGACCGGGGCCGGTCGCCGGCGCCGGGGAGCTCGAGGGTCGCCGAGGCGAAGCCCTCCCTCGCCGTGTGCCGGGCCCGGGCGGCGAGCCGCGGGTGCATCCTGTCCAGCCCGCCGGGGTGGCCGACCAGCACCAGCGGGGCCGGTGCGGGGCCGGGATCGGGCGTCCACAGGATGCCGGGGACGTCGTCCAGGGTGAAGTGGCGCTCGAGGACGTCGTCGAGGCGCTGTTCCGAGGTGAAGCGCAGGGGTGTCGGCACGGTGCCGGGACGGTAGCCGTGCCGCGCCGGCCGGCCAACGGGTTTCCGGTCAGGCCAGCACCTCCACGAAGCCGTCGGTCCCGTGCACGCGGATCCGCTGGCCGTCGACGAGCAGTCGGGTGGCGTCGACGACGCCGACCACGGCGGGCAGCCCGTACTCCCGGGCGATCACGGCTCCGTGGGTCATCAGGCCGCCCACCTCGGTGACCAGGCCGGCGACCGCCACGAACAGCGGTGTCCAGCTCGGGTCGGTGAACGCGGTGACCAGGATGTCGCCGGGTTCGAGGTCGGCCTGCGCGATGTCCGGCACGATCCGCGCCCGCCCCTCGACGGTCCCGGCCGACACCGGTAGCCCGACGAGCGCACCGGGCGGGACGTCGTCGCGCCGGTAGGAGCCGGTGAGGGCCTCGCCGTCGGAGGTGAGGACGCGGGGCGGGGTGAGCGCGGCGTAGGTCCGGAACGCCTCCCGCCGCCGCGCGAGGAGCCCCTCGTCGACCTGACCGGTGCGCACGACGTCGCGGAGCTCGGAGAACCGCAGGAAGTGGACGTCGTCCTCGGTGCGCAGCACGCCGGCCCGCACCAGCCGCTCGGCCTCGGCCGTCAGGGCCCGCTTGTAGACGGCGTAGCGGCGGACCATCCCGAACTTGGGGTACTCCCGGTACCCGATGAAGGTGCGCACGCGCTCGATCCGCTCCTCCGTCTCCGCGGCCTTCTCCTCGCCGCCCGGCAGGGCGCGCAGGCGCTCCAGCACGTCCTGCTCCTTCGCTCGCGCCTCCTGCAGCCCCTGCTCGAAGCGCCGTGCGGCAGCGCCCGGCTCGAAGTTGCGGACGTGGCCGAGGATGACGGGCACGAGCGCGGAGGGGTGCTCACTCCAGCGCGGCCGGGTGATGTCGATCTCGCCGACGCAGCGCGCGCCGTACTCGTCGAGCCACCCCTCGACGGCGTCGCGCGCCCCGTGCCCGCCCGGGAGCGCGCTGAGCTCGTCGAGGAAGTCGTCGTCCTCGACCTGCTCCAGGAACGCCACCACCTCCGGGTGCGGGCGGATCGCGTCGGCGACGTCCAGGAGCGCCAGCCCCATCTCCGAGGTGACGTTGTGCGGGACCGACTGCGTGAGCACGTCGGCCGCGTTCTTCTCACCCAGCCACTCGTGCAGCCGGTCGTTGAGCCACTCCACGGCCTCCATCGCCGAGAGGAAGACACGGTTGCTGCGCGGGTCGAACAGGATCCGCCGCAGCTCCTGCAGGTCGGACTCGACGACGTCCAGCAGCGCCTCCCCGGACAGCCCGGCGATGGCGCGCTCGGCGGCGGCGACGGACTCGCGGCTCTGCCCGATCAGCTCGGTCACGATCGCGGGATCGGTCTCCGGGGGCTCCGTGGTGCCGCTGCCGGGCAGCGGCGCGGGGGCGGGCGCGTCCGGCAGCGGGCGGAGGAAGCCGTCGCGCGCGAGGAGGGTCCGCAGGGCGTCACCGGTGAGCGGGTCGGACCGGCCCAGGACCTCCACGATCCCGTCGCGGGCCGCCGGGGAGGCCAGCCTCCGCGTCACGTCGACGAAGAGCCGCCCGCCCGCCTCCGCCATCGGAGCGGGCGTCGTCATCTGCCAGAACGAGAGTCCGAGCGGCCTCATGGGGTCGGTCATCATCTGCTGGTGCCCGACGGAGAGGTACACGTGGTTCTCGCCGTCGGAGGTCTCGGGCACGGGGAACAGCGTGGTGATCGGGCGGCTCTGGACGATCACGAAGCCGCCGTCGACGAGGCACCACTCGACGTCCTGCGGGCTCCCGAAGTGCGCCTCGATCCGTCGACCGAGCCGCGCGAGCGCCACGACCTGCGCGTCGGTCAGCGCGGGCCGGTCCTGCAGCGCCGGGTCGACCGCCTGCTCCTCGGTGCCGCCCCCGGGTGAGGGGACGATCGCGACCTTCTTCGTGCCGACCGCCCGGGCGACGACCGCGTCGTCGCGCACCGTGTGGACGTCCGGGGTGACCAGACCCGACACCAGGGCCTCGCCGAGGCCGAGGGTGGCCTCGACGGAGGTGGTCCGGCGGTCGGACGTGACGGGGTCGGCCGTGAACAGCACGCCTGCGGCCTGCGGGAACACCATCCGCTGCACGACCACGGCCATGTCGACGGCGCGGTGGTCGATGCCGTGGCGCTGCCGGTAGGTCACGGCCCGCTCGGTGAACAGCGACGCCCAGCACCGGCTGACGTGCCGCAGGACCGAGGCCGGGCCCACGACGTTGAGGTAGGTGTCCTGCTGGCCCGCGAAGGAGGCCGTCGGCAGGTCCTCGGCCGTCGCGCTGGAGCGGACGGCGCAGGCCGCGTCGTCGCCGAGCCCGGCGAGCGCGTCGGTGACCGCGGCCGCGAGGTCGTCCGGCACGGCCACCGCCTCGACGGTCCGGCGCACCTCGGCGCTCAGCGCGCGGACCGCCTCCCGGTCGTCGGGTGCCACGCCCGAGAGCCGGTCGAGCAGGCCGTGGAGCGAGGGCGCCACGATCCGGCGAAAGGCCTCCGTCGTCACGCAGAAACCGGGCGGCACGGTGACGCCGTCGATCCGCGACAGCGCCCCCAGATGCGCGCCCTTGCCCCCGACGACGGCGACGTGCGCCTCGCCGACCTCCCGCAGGTCCAGCAGGAGTCCCGTGTCCGGCATGTCTGCACCTCTCACTGCTGGCCCCGACCGATCGGCCGCGATTCTGCGGGCCGACCGGGGTCTTGCCGCAAGCCCCGGGGTCGGCTATACCGTGGAGAGGGCGGGAACGATCACTGCTCCCGCAGGTCCCTGAAGTACCGGGCGACGGGCCACGGCACGAAGCCGAGCGACTCGTACGCCGCCCGCGCCGGGGCGTGCCCGGGGTCGCCGCCCGTCTCGACCATCACCATCCGCAGCCCGGCCGCACGCACGCGGTCGCACGCGCGGGCCGTGAGCGCCGCCCCGACGCCGTGCCGCTGGTGAGCCGGGTCGACGGCGAGCACGTACACCTCGCCCATGTCGTCGCCCGGGTGCAGCCGCGTGCAGATCCACCCTGCGACCACGCCGTCGACGAGGGCCACGTCGACGTTCCCCGGCTCGTCGTCCAGCACGGCGGCGAGGTCGGCGAGCTGCCGCGCACGCCAGCCGTCGGGGTAGAACGCGTCGTACACGAAGCGCGGCACGGCGTCCAGGACCTGTGGGAACACCGGCTCCCACGCCCGCAGCGACAGGTCCAGGACGGCCTGCCGGTGCTCCGCGGCGTACGGCGCGATCGTCACGGGCACGGGTGCTCCTCGTTCAGCGGAGCAGCGCGCGCAGGACGCGGGCGTTGCGGGCCGGGTCGGGTGCCCCACCGGTGATCGCGGGGGTGTGCACGAAGGACTCGACGAGCCGGACGGTGGCGTAGGCGAGCTCGTCCGCGGTCAGGTCGATCGTCACGCGGCCCGCGGTGAAGTCCTCCTCCAGGAACTGCGCGACCCGCTCGATGAGCCGGCGCTGGAACTCGCTGGCGTCGTGCGTGAGCAGCCGCGCGATGAGCTCGGCCTCGTCGGACTGCATCTTCCGGATGCCCGGGTGCGCGATCACATCCTCGGCCCACCGGCTGAGCACCTCGGCGGTGCGGCTCCCCGCGCCCTCCGCGGCCTGCACCGCCGTCCACAGCCGGGCGAGGGACCGGTCGGCGCTCGCCCAGAGCACCTCGACCAGCAACTGCTCGCGCGTGCCGACCCAGCGGTGCATCGTCACCCGGCTGACGCCGAGCTCGCCCGCCAGTGCCTGGATGTCGAGGCGCCGGCCCTGGTTGAACCACGCGCGGGCGAGGTCGAGGGCATCGAGCGGAGTGGCCCGGGCGGGCCCGCGGCCGTGCGCGAGCTGCCGCTGGAGGGGGGTTCGTGGCGCCACTACTACTCCGTTCGTCGCAGTAGGCGAGCCGCTGAACGCGCCATCGTCACCGTCGCGGTCCTTCTCGCGTTGAGGTAGTTACAGCAACGACCGAGAGTGTCGTGCTGTTACATACTGAAGTGTCTGTAACGGAGGATGTCATGGGTACAGGGAAGTCGCGTCGCATGATGGCGACGCTGGCGGTGGTCGGCCTCGCCGGGTTCCTGCTCGGGGGGCAGGCGTTGGCCGCGCCCGCGCCCCTGCCTCCGCTCACGCCCTCGCCCTTCCCGGTCGTCGCGCCGTCGTCACTGCCGCTCCCGCCGCCCACGATCCCGGACGAGGAGTTCGCCCCGATCGACCGGCCCGGGCCGGAGCTCGAGGTGCCGGAGTCCGCCCTCGACGCCGCGCTGCGCTGCACCGCGAACGCCGTGGACGCCGAGACCGAGGTCGTGCTGTTCGTGCCCGGCACGACCCTCACCCCGACCGACGACTTCGGCTGGAACTGGTTCCCGGCCCTGGACGAGCTCGGTCGACCCTACTGCTCGGTGACCCTGCCGAACCACGCCATGACCGACACGCAGGTCTCGGCCGAGTACGTCGTCCACGCCATCCGTGCGGTGCACGGGATGAGCGGCCGGAGGGTCGACGTCGTCGGGCACAGCCAGGGCGGCACCGAGCCCCGGTTCGCCCTGAGGTTCTGGCCGGACCTGCGTCCGATGGTCGACGACTACGTCGCCCTCGCCGCCACCAACCACGGCAGCATCGCGATCAACGGCGTGCTCTGCACCCCGGCCACCGGCTGCTCGGAGTCGCTGTGGCAGCAGACGTCGAACTCGCACTACACGCAGGCGATCAACTCCCGGCAGGAGACGTTCGCCGGGATCTCCTACACCCAGATCTACACCCGCACCGACGAGTTCGTGCAGCCCAACCTCGACGACACCGGCACCACGTCGCTGCACACCGGCGACGGCGACATCACCAACGTGGCGCTGCAGGACGTCTGTCCCACCGGCGTCACCTCCGAGCACCTCGCCGTCGGCACCTACGACCCGGTCGCCCACGCGCTGGCGATCGACGCCCTCGACCACGACGGGCCGGCCGAGCCCGGCCGCATCGACCCGGCCGTCTGCGCCCAGCTGTTCATGCCGGGAGTCGATCCGGTGGCCTTCCCCGGCAACTACGCGGCGCTCGTCGCCACGATCGCGCAGCAGCTCGCGCTGCACCCCAAGGTGGCGGCCGAACCCGGGCTGAGGTCCTACACGCTCGCGGACTGAACCGCCGGGCCGCCGGCTCCCGGCGGCCCGGCGGCCATCCGCGCCCCCGTCCGCTCCGCCCCGATCCCCGCCGCCACGACGAACCCGATGCCCAGCACCGCGCTCCACCCCGGCACCTGCTGCAGCGCGACCAGCCCCACGAGCAGGGCGATCGCCGGCTCCAGCGCCATGAGCGTGCCGAAGGCGGCGGTGGTGAGTCGGCGCAGCGCCAGCATCTCCAGGCTGAACGGCACCACCGGCAGCAGCACGGCGAGCCCGAGCCCGACGAGCAGGAGCTGTGGGTCCAGGGCCCCGAGGACGGCGGGCGCGTCGGTGAGCGCGACGACCGCCGTGGCGGTGAGGCCCGCGACCGGCATCGACACCGCGAGCCCGCGCAGCCCGGTCGCCTCGTCGCCGACCTTCTGCGTCAGCACGATGTAACCGGCCCAGCAGAAGGCCGCCGCCAGAGCGAACCCGATGCCGACGGGATCGACGCCGCCGCGCCACGGCTCGGTCAGCAGGAGTACCCCGACCGCGGCGACGCCGGCCCACAGTCGGGCCCGCCCCCGCCCACGGACCACCGCGACGCCGAGCGGCCCGAGGAACTCCAGTGCGCTCGCCGTGCCCAGCGGGATGCGCGCGACGGCGGCCATGAACAGGAACGTGAGCGCGGCCGTCACCACCCCGAGCAGGACGCAGGTCAGCAGGCCGCGCCGGGTGAACCCGCGCAGGCGGGGCCGGACCAGCACGGCCAGCAGGAGCCCGGCCCACGCGAGCCGCAGCCACGCCGTGCCCTCGGTGCCGAGGCGGTCGATCAGGCCGACGGAGACGGCGAGGCCGAGCTGGACGCAGAGCATGGCGACGACGGCGAGGGCGGTGCCGGACCGGGCCGATGCTCCGGGGGCCGATGCAGTGGGGACGGAGGTGCTCACGCGGACCAGTACAGGCGACCGCGACCGTTCGCGTCCACGTGACTTCCCTGCACGTACCGTTCATGATCCATGGATGGAGACGCGCCGACTGGAGCTGCTCGTGGCCCTGGCCCGGCTCGGCTCGATGCGTGAGGTGGCCGACGAGCTGGGCGTCACGACGTCGACGGTGTCGCAGCAGATCGCCGCGCTCGCCCGGGAGGCCGGGGCGGCCCTGCTGGAGCCGGTCGGGCGGCGGGTCCGGCTCACCCCCGCCGGGCGGCGGCTGGCCGACCACGCCGTCACGATCCTGGCGGCCGTCGACGCGGCGCGGGCCGACCTCGACCCGGACGCGGAGCCCGCGGGGTCGGTGCGCGTGGCCGGCTTCGCCACGGCGATCCGGCGCTCCCTGGTGCCGCTGCTGGCCTCGCTGCGGGGCACCCGGGTGCAGATGCTGATCGCCGAGCACGAGCCGTCCGAGGCGCTCGACCTGCTCGCCGAGGACGCGGTCGACCTCGCGCTCGTCTACGACTACGCCCTCGCCCCCCGCACCCTCGACGACCGTTTCGAGGCCACGCCGCTGTGGACCGCCCGGTGGGGCCTCGCCGTGCCGGCCGGAACCGCCGACGTGGGCGGGACCGCGCACGCCGTCGTCGCCCGTCACCGCGACGCGGACTGGATCGTCAACTCGCGCAACGACGCCGACGAGCGGGTGGTCGCCGCCCTGGCCGCGCACGCCGGGTTCACGCCGCGGATCGTGCACCGCGCCGACAGCCTCGACCTCGTCCAGGACCTCGTCGCGGCCGGGCTCGGGGTGGGCCTGCTCGCCGAGTCCGTGGCCGTGCGGGAGGGCGTGCGACTGCTCCCGCTGCGCGGGCCCGACGTGCTGCTGCGCGCGTTCGCCGTCGTCCGCCGGGGCCGGGACGCGTGGGCGCCGCTGGCGCTGGTCGCAGGACGTCTCGCGGAGCGACGCCGAACGCCGTGAGAGCGCGACTCACGCGCAACGAGACCCCGACTCGCGGACTTGTTGCTGTTCCAGCAATGTCGGTTGCGCGCGGGGTGCGGCGGCGGCACGCTGGGAGGCATGACGGAGACGGACATGTTCAGCCAGGTGGCCTGGGAGGAGCGCTACGGCTCCAGGGGGATGTGGAGCGGGCGGCCCAACGCGCAGCTCGTCGCCGAGGTCGCGGACCTCGCGCCCGGTCGCGCGCTCGACGCCGGCTGCGGTGAGGGCGCCGACGCGATGTGGCTCGCCGGGCAGGGCTGGCGGGTCACGGCCGTCGACTTCTCGGAGGTCGCGCTGGGCCGGGCGCGGGAGCGGTCGGCCGGTCTCGACGTCGAGTGGCGCCGGGCCGACCTCACCACCTGGACCCCGGAGCAGGGCGCCTACGACCTGGTCAGCGCCCAGTTCCTGCACCTGCCGACGCTCGTGGAGATGTACGCCCGGCTCGCCACCGGCGTGGCGCCGGGCGGCACGCTGCTGCTCGTCGGCCACGACCCGACCGACGACGCCGGCCCCCACCGCCCGCAGATCCCCGGCATGTTCTTCACCGCGGACGAGGCCGCGGGCCTGCTCGACCCGCGCGAGTGGGACGTCGTCGTCGCCGGCACCCGGGAGCGCGAGGGCCACGGCCACGGGCACGGGCAGGAGGGGGCGCCCCTGACCGTGCGCGACGTCGTGGTGGTCGCGAAGCGCCGCTAGAACGCCGGCCGGCGCAGGCCGACCTGCGTGGCGCCCTCGAACGCGTGCCCGACCTGCAGCACGAGCAGGTCGGCGCGCGGCGGACCGACGACCTGCAGGCCGACCGGCAGCCCGTCGGGGGTGAAGGCGGCGGGCACCGAGAGCGCGGGCAGGCCCGCGGCCGAGACCAGGTAGGCCGAGGCCATCCAGTCGAGGTAGTGCGGGTGCGGCACGCCGTCGATCTCGGTGGGATGCTCCAGTGCCGCGTCGAACGGTGGCACCTGCGAGACGGGCGCCAGCAGCACGTCGTACCGGGTGAAGAACTCACGGATGCGGTGGAACAGGGCGGCGCGGGCGAGCTCGGCGCGGGCCAGGTCGTCGCCGGTGAGGCGGCGGCCGTCGTCGATGTTGGCGGCCAGCGCGGGCTTCACCCGGTCGCGCTGGGGGCCCATCGTCGCGGCGAACTGCCAGGCGCGCAGTGTGCGGAAGACGTCGTCGGCGCCGGTGAGGTCGGGGCAGGCGGGCTCGACGTGCGCGCCCAGGTGCGTGAACACCTCCGCGGCCGGGGCGAGGGCGGCCGTCACCGCGGGGTCGACGGTGACGGCGCCGCCCAGGTCGGGGGTCCAGGCGACGCGCAGACCGGTGAGGTCGCGGTCGAGCGGGACGGCGAACGCGCTGCCCGGGTCGCCCAGGGAGATCGGCGAGCGCGGGTCCGGCCCGGCGAGCACCGACAGCAGCAGCGCGGCGTCGGCCACGGTCCGCGCCATCGGCCCCTGCACGGACATCGTCGCCCAGGGCAGGGAAGCCGGGTGCGTGGGGACGCGGCCGGGGGAGGGGCGCAGTCCGACGACGTTGCAGAACGACGCCGGGTTGCGCAGCGAGCCGCCCATGTCGGAGCCGTCGGCCAGCGGGTGCATCCCGGACGCCAGCGCGGCCGCCGCTCCGCCGCTGCTGCCGCCCGCGCTGCGGCCGGGGGCGTACGGGTTGGCGGTCGTGCCGAAGACCGGGTTGAACGTGTGCGAGCCCGCCGCGAACTCGGGCACGTTCGTCTTGCCGATCGTGATCGCCCCGGCGCCGCGCATCCGCTCGACGACGAGCTCGTCGGCGTCGGGCACGAAGTCGGCGAGCAGCGGGGAGCCGGAGGTCGTGCGGATCCCGGCCGTCAGGTGGGTGTCCTTGTGCGCGATCGGCAGCCCGTGCAGCGGGCCTACCTGCTCCCCGGCGGCGAGGCGGGCGTCGGCGCGGTCGGCCTCGGCCAGCGCGCGCTCCGGAACGCGCGTGACGACGGCGTTGACCCGCCCGTCGACGGCGTCGATCCGGTCGAGGTGGGCCTGCACCAGCTCGCGCGCGGAGATCTCGCGGGCGCGCAGGGCGCGCGCCATCTCCCGCGCGGTGTCGTGGACGACCACTCAGTCGAAGTGCGGGTGCGGGTCGCGCCCGGCGTTGCGCAGGAAGCGGTCGCGCCAGGACACGTGCGGGGGCATGGGCAGCAGCGGCTCGCCGAAGACGCCGCGCTCGCGGAACTCCGCGGACCGCGGGTCGGTGATCTCCCACAGCGGGCGGGCCAGCTCCTCGGGCAGCGGGCAGGCCGTGGAACCGAGGTGGAAGGCGACGTCGTGGGCGAGGAAGCAGCGGTCGATGGTGGCGAGGAGCAGCTCCTCGGCGTCGACGCCACCCTCGCGGACCGCGGCGACGGCGGCGTCGGCCAGGCGGACGACCGTGGCCTGCGGGTCGCTGCCCAGCTCCACGTCGTCGGGGACGCCGGCGAGTGCGGCCTCCTCACGCACGTGGCGGGCGACGGACTCGCGGATCGTCGTCGGCGCGCCGGCGGGGCGCAGCGGCGGCAGGACGATCTTGCCGTCGCCCTGCCGGATGCGCCCCAGTACCTCCACGAGCATCCGCTCGGCCATCACGAACAGGTCGGTGACCAGGGACAGGTCGGTCGCGGGAGTCGTCGTCGGCGCCACGCGGGCATCATCGCCTCCCGATCACCCACGTGGCAACGCCTGCATCACTCTGAGACGACGGCGGTGCACCGGGCGCGTGGTCCCCGCCTTCGCACCCTCGAAAGGCGTTGACGGCCCTCGCTAGCCTTCGTCCGTGCCCGGTTGACGCTCCCTCCCCGCCCCCGCCCGCCCGCTCGCCCGCCGCATGCTCGGCTGGGCGCTGCTGGCCGACACCGTCGCCCTCTACCCGCTCTACGCCCTGCTGTTCGCCGACACCGGGCTGTCCGACGCCGAGATCTCGCTGCTGCTCGCGGTGTGGTCGGTCGTCGGGATCGTCGCCGAGGTGCCGACGGGGGCGGTCGCCGACCGCTTCTCCCGCCGCAGCTGCCTCGTGGCGGCCGGCGTGCTGCAGGCGGCCGGGTTCGCCTGCTGGACCGCCGCGCCCGGGTTCGGCGCGTTCGCCGCGGGCTTCGTCCTGTGGGGGCTCGGCGGCGTGCTCGCGTCCGGCGCGCAGGAGGCCCTGCTCTACGACGGGCTCGTCGCCACCGGCGCGCGGGAGCACTACGCCGCCGTCAACGGGCGGGTCGGCGCGGCCGAGCTCGTCGCGCAGCTCCCGGCGGCGGGCCTGGCGACGCTGCTGTTCCCGCTCGGCGGCTACGCCCTCGTCGGCTGGGTGAGCGTTGCGACCTGCCTGGCCGCCGCGGTCGTGGCGTCGACGATCCCGGAGGCGCTGCGCACCGGGGAGGGGGACGCGGACGGGGACGACCTCGGCTACCTCGCCACGCTGCGCGCCGGGCTGCGCATCGCGGCCTCGCGCCCCGGCGTGCCGGGAGTGGTGGTCGCCGCCGCGCTGGTCACGAGCATCGACGCGATCGAGGAGTACTTCCCGCTGATCGTCGCGTCGTGGGGGTTCCGGTCACGCTGGTGCCCGTGGCCGACCTGCCGATCGTGCTCGGCGGCGTCGTCGGGGCGGGGCTCGCCGGGCGCGCGGCCGGCCTGCGCAACGGGTGGCTCGCGGCGCTGCTGGCGGTCTCGGTGCTGCTGTTCGCCGGGGCGGGGCTGGTGGGGCAGCCGGTCGCGATCGTCGGGGTCGCGCTGTTCTACGGCGGCTACCGCGCGGTCCTCGCCGTCACCGACGCGCGGCTGCAGGACCGCATCGACTCGTCGTCGCGGGCGACCGTCACGTCCGTCGCGGGCATGGGCTCCGACGTCGCGACGATCGGGCTCTACGGGCTGTGGGCGCTCGGCGGCATCACCGCGGTGGCCGGGCTCGGCCTGCTGCTCGCGGTGCTGCTGCCGGTGCTGCTGCGGGTCAGGCGCTGAGGGGGTCAGGCGCTGAGGCCGCGGACCAGGCGCCGCGCCCGCTCGATGTTCGGCGGGGCCGGCACGTCGGGGAGCACGCCGGTGGCCGTGCGCAGGGCGCGCAGCCCGAGCGTGACGCCCAGGTCGGTGGTGGGCAGGCCCGGCAGGCCGTAGCAGCGGCGGGCCCAGCGGGGCAGCGTGCCCAGCGCGAGGGTGGCGATCGTCGGCACCGCGATCTTCACCGCGCGCGGGGCGCGGCCCTTCGGCGCGAACAGGTTCATCGTCGCGCGGCGGGCCTCGTCGGTCATCCGCATGTCGGGGCGCCGGCGCTCGATGTAGGCGTCCATCTCCGCGCGCGACGCCGGGGCGTCGATCAGGCCGATCACCCGCGCCGCGCGGACGCTCTCGGCCAGGTACCGGTCGGCGTCCGCCCCGTCGATCAGCCCGGCGCGCTGCGCGATGTGCGCGTAGGACCCGACCTCCGTGGCGTGCACCCAGAGCAGGTTCTCGGGCTCGTCGAGGCGGAACGTCTCGCCGGTGTCGGGGTCGAAGCCGCGCAGGGTCGCGTGCAGCTTCCGGACGCGGGCGGCGACGCGCTCGACGTCGGCCGTGGACCCGAACGTCCGCGTGCCCACGAACTCGACCGTGCGCTGGAACCGCGACCACGCCTTCGCCGGGTCGAACAGCGCCGAGTTCTGGTAGGTCCCGCGCATCACCCGCGGCTCGAGCGACTGCAGCAGCAGCGCCCGGAACCCGGCCACCCACATCACCGGTTCGATGTGCACCCGCCAGGTGACGGAGTCGGGACCGAAGAGGCCGAGGTCCTCCTCGACGAGCGCAGTGGTCATCGCTCCATGATGCGTCGCGCTCCGCGGATCAGCGCGGCGAGCCGCCGGACTCCGCGGCCCTCTTGACAGCGAGCAGCCGGCGGTCCCACGTGGCGGCCAGATCGGTCAGCCAACGGGCGGACGCGTCGAGCGGGGCGCGCTCCACGCGGTAGCGCACCTCGCGGCCGCTGCGGGCGCCGGTGACGAGCCCGGCCGCCTCCAGCACCTGCAGGTGCTTGACGACGGCCTGGCGCGACACCGGCAGCCGGGCCGAGAGCGTCGTGGCGGTGGCCTCCCCGGCGTCGGCGAGGACGTCGAGCAGGTCGCGCCGGGTGGGGTCGGCGAGCGCCGCGAGCACGGCGCCGACGGCGTCGGTCGTCATCCGGCCTCGGCGCGGCCCCGGGCGGCGGCGAGCTCGTGCTCCCAGCCCTGTTCGTCGCCGGCGATGTCGGCGCCCGCGCCGAACCCGCTCTCGACGACCCGCAGCAGGGTGCCGCCCCCGTCCTCGGTGAGGTGGAACTCCACCAGCGTCCCCTCCTCCGCGGTCTGCCCCGGGCCGCCGCCGCGGAAGGCGAGGTGGTGCGGCGCGTCGGCCGAGACCGTGACGACGGGGAAGCGCCCGTGCCGCGGCAGCTCGACGACCGTCACGTCGCCCTCGCGCGTCACGGTGCGCTCCGGTCCGTCCTCGATCCACCAGCCGGGCTCGCTGACCAGCGCGAACACCCGCTCGATCGGGGCGTCGATCCGGATCTCGCGCTCGATGCGGTCGGTCACGGGGTCCTCCTCGGCAGTTGAGATGCTACCGAAGGGTTGCACATACTATCCGCAACTGTCCAGTTGCGGGTCAGGCGGGATCGACGAGGAACGCCGTGGCCGCGGCGGCGAGGTGGCCCGGGTCGTGGACGCCGCACAGCTCCCGGGCCGAGTGCATCGACAGGACCGGGATGCCGACGTCGACGGTGCGGATGCCGAGCCGCGTCGCCAGGATCGGGCCGACGGTCGTGCCGCACGGGACCGTGTTCTTGCCGACGAACACCTGCGTCGGGACGCCGGCGTCGCGGCAGGCGCGGTGCCACGCCGCCGCGCCGGGGGCGTCGGTGGCGTAGCGCTGGTTGGCGTTGACCTTCAGCGCCGGCCCGCGGTTGGGCACGCTGCGGTGGCCGGGTTCGTGGTGGCCCAGGTAGTTGGGGTGCGCGGCGTGCGTCACGTCGACCGAGAGGCAGCGGGAGCGGGCGAAGGCTGCGCCGCGGGCGTCGAACCCGCCGGCCAGCCGCGTGAGCACGGTCTCCAGCAGCGGACCCGCCGCACCGGTGGCCGAGCCGCTGCCGATCTCCTCGTGGTCGAAGCCGACGAACACCGGGATGACGTCCGGGGTGCCGGCGGCGGCGAGCAGCGCGCCGATCCCGGCGTGCACCGAGGCGAGGTTGTCCAGCCGCGGCGCCGCGAGCAGCTCCTCCTCCTCGCCCAGGCGCGCGGGTGGGACCACGTCGTGGACGACGAGGTCGTGCGCCGCCACCTCCCCGGCGTCGACGCCCGCCTCGACGGCCAGGAAGTCGAGCAGGTCGCCCTCGGCGGGGGCGCCCAGGCCCCAGATCGGGAGCAGGTGGTGCTGGGCGTCGAGGTGCAGGCCCTCCGAGTTGACGCCGCGGTCGAGGTGGATCGCCAGCTGCGGCACGCGCAGCAGCGGGCGGTGGACGTCGACGAGCACGGTCGAGCCGTCGTAGAGCGCGAGGCGCCCGGCGAGGCCCAGGTCGCGGTCGAGCCAGGAGTTCCACAGCGCGCCGCCGTAGACCTCGACGGCGACCTGCCGCCACCCGCCCGCGCCGACGTCGGGGTTCGGCTTGACCTTCAGCGTCGGGGAGTCGGTGTGCGCGGCGAAGATCCGCATCGGCGTGCCGGGCGCGGTGCCTTCGGGCACCGACCAGGCCAGCACCGTGCCGTCGCGCACGAGGTAGCGACCGCCCGGCCCGTCGGCCCAGGGACCGGCCTCCGGCTGCTCGACGAACCCGGCGGCCGTCAGGCGGCGGACCGCCTCGGCGACCGCGTGGTACGGCGTCGGCGAGGCGACGATGAAGTCGGCGAGATCCTGCGCGAGATCGTCCACCGGGTGCATCCTGCCCGTGTGCGGGACGTCGTGGTGGTCGGGGGCGGGTCGGCCGGCTGCGCGCTGGCCGGGCGGCTCGGTGCGCGGCTGGGCGCGCGGGCGCTGCTGCTCGAGGCCGGTCCGGTGGCCCCGCTCCCCGAGTTGAGCGACGTGACCTCGCTCGCCGCCACCGCCCCGGGCCACCCTCGCAACTGGGCCCGTCCCGTGCTGCTGCGGCCGGGGCACGCGGCCGTCGTGCCGTGGGGCAGGGGCCTGGGCGGGTCGAGCGCGATCAACGGCGCCAACTGGGTCCGCGCCACCCGCGCCGAGGACTGGGGGCCGGGTTGGACCTGGGACGACCTGCTCCCGCACTACGAGCGCTCGGAGTCCGACCCGTGGCACGGGACGACCGGCCCGGTGCCGGTCCGGCGGCCCTCCGGGGAGCTGCTGCACCCCGCCGCGGAGCGCTTCCTCGACGCGGCGCAGCGGCTGGGCTTCGCGGCCGAGCCGGACAAGAACGCGGGCGGCGCGCCGGGAGCGGGGCCGGTGCCGACCAACAGCGTCGACGGGGTCCGCGTCAGCGCGGCGACGGCCTACCGGCCCGAGCACGTGCGGGGGGACGCGCCCGTCGCCCGGGTGCTGTTCGACGGCGCGCGGGCGCGCGGGGTCGAGCTGGAGTCCGGCGAGGTCGTCGAGGCGGGAGAGGTGGTGCTGGCGGCCGGGGCGGTCGGCACGCCGCGGCTGCTGCTGCGCTCCGGGATCGGCCCCGGGCTGCGCGTGGACCTGCCCGTCGGACGGGACTTCTCCGACCACCCGTCGGTCTACCTGCCCTTCGCCGACGACGACCCGCCCGCGCACCCGCACGCCCCCGGCAGCCAGGTCGCGCTCAACTGGGACGCCGGCGCCGATCCGGCGGGCGACGTCGAGGTGCTGGCGTTCGTCCGGCCGTTCGCGCCCGGCGGCCCGCTGCACCTGATGTGCGCGCTGCAGCACCCCGACAGCCGCGGCGAGCTGACGCTCGACCGCATCGAGTACCGCTACCTGCGCACCGAGCACGACCGCCGCCGCCTGCGCCACGCGATCCGCACCGCCGCCGATCTGCTCCGCGCCGGGGTCGGGCGCCGCATCGGCCCCGGCGGCGACGTGCTCGGCAACGACCGCACGCTCGACGCCTGGATCGCCGAGCACCTCACGACCTCGGTGCACCTGTGCGGCACCGCGGCGATCGGGCGGGTCGTCGACGCGGAGCTGCGGGTGCTCGGCGTCGAGGGGCTGCGGGTGGCCGACACGTCGGTGCTGCCGACGGTCCCGCGGCGCGGCCCGTCGGCCACGGCGGTGGCGATCGGGGAGAAGGCGGCGACGCTGCTGACCTGACGCGCCACCCCCGCGAGTCGGGGTCTCGTTGCGCGCGAGTCGCGCTCTCGTTGCGTGGCATCAGGCGTCGAGGAAGCGGCGGAGCGGGGCGAACAGGTCGTCGCGGGCGCGCAGCTGCTCGGGCGTGAGCCAGGCGAGGGCGGTGGCCTTGTCGGGCTCGGCGATCCGCGCCGTCCCGCCGACGATCCGGCACCGCACGAACAACGTGACGTAGTGCCGCCCGATCTCGGGCATCGGATCGTCGGTGAACCCCAGCCGCGTGTCGGCGACGACGTCGAGCCCGGTCTCCTCCCCCACCTCCCGCACGGCGGTGTCCTCGGGCGACTCCCCGAACTCCTGGTGCCCGCCGGGCAGCCCCCACCTGCCGGCCCCGTGCGCGCCGGTGCGGCGCAGCACCAGCCAGCGCGTGCCGTCGGAGACGACCGCGGCCACGCCCACCCGCACCTGCGCCATCCCGCCAACCTAGATCGCGCCTAGCGTGGGGGCATGACGGCCGACCCGTTCCGTGCCCCCAGCCCGCTGCCCCACGGCTACCCCGAGCTCGACGCGATCCGCGAGGAGCACTTCCTGCCCGCGTTCGAGGCGGGCATGGCGCAGCAGCGGGCCGAGGTCGACGCCATCACGGCCGACCCCGCCCCGCCGACGTTCGACAACACCGTCGTCGCGCTGGAGCGCTCGGGCGCCGTGCTGCGCCGGGTCTCCGCGGTCTTCTCCACCCTCGTCGGCTCGTGCAGCACGCCCGGGATCCGGGAGATCGAGGCCGAGGTCGCGCCCCGCCTCGCCGCCCACGCCGACGCGATCTCGCTCGACCCGGCGCTGTTCGCGCGGCTGGAGACGATCTCACCGGACCGGCTCGACGAGGAGTCGCGGCGGCTCCTGGAGCGCCGCCACCGCGACGCCGTGCGCGCCGGGGCGCGGCTCGGCGCCGACGAGCAGCAGCGGCTGCGCGCGCTGAACGCCGAGATCTCGACGCTGTCGACGGAGTTCGGCTCCCGGCTGCTGGCCGGCGCCAACGCGGCCGCCGTGCGCGTCGACGACCCGGCCCGGCTCGACGGCCTCTCGCCCGACGCGGTGGCCGCCGTCGCCGCCCGGGGCGACCGGCTCAGCCTCGTCCTGCCCACCGGGCAGCCCGCGATGGCCTCGCTGACCGACCGCGCGCTGCGCGAGGAGCTGCACACGGCGTCGGTGACGCGGGGGGCGCTGGGCGACGAGAACGACACCCGCGAGATCGTGCGCCGACTCGTCGCGCTGCGCGCCGAGCGGGCCGCGCTGCTCGGGCACCCGCACCACGCGAGCTGGGTGGTCGAGGTCGGCACCGCGGGCACCGTCGAGGCGATCGACGCGATGCTGGGCGAGCTCGTCCCGGTGGCCGTGGAGAACGCCCGCGCCGAGGCCGCCGACCTGGCCGCGCTCGCCGGCCACGACATCGAGCCCTGGGACCGCGCCTTCTACGCCGAGCGCCTGCGCAAGGAGCGCTACGACCTCGACGCCGCCGCGCTGCGCCCCTACCTCGAGCTGGAGCGTGTGCTGCACGACGGCGTGTTCTTCGCCGCGCACCGGCTCTACGGCCTCACCTTCACCGAGCGCCACGACCTCCCGCTCCACCACCCCGACGTGCGGGTGTTCGACGTCGCCGACGAGGACGGGCCGCTCGGGCTCTTCGTCGCCGACCTGTTCGCGCGCGACGCGAAGCGCGGCGGGGCGTGGATGAACAGCTTCGTCGTGCAGTCGCACCTGCTGGGGACGCGGCCCGTCGTCCTCAACACCCTCAACATCGCGCGCGGCGTGCCGACCCTCCTGACGATCGACGAGGTCCGCACCCTCTTCCACGAGTTCGGGCACGCGCTGCACGGCCTGCTCTCCGACGTGCGCTACCCGACCTTCTCCGGCACCGGCGTGCCGCGCGACTTCGTCGAGTACCCGTCGCAGGTCAACGAGATGTGGCTGGACGACCCGGAGGTCCTGCGGAACTACGCGCGCCACCACGTCACCGGCGAGCCGCTGCCCGCCGAGCTCGTGGAGCGGCTGCACGCGGCGCGGCGGTTCGGCGAGGGCTTCGCGACCACGGAGTACCTGGCCGCGACGCTGCTCGACCTCGCCTGGCACCGCCTCGGCCCGGACGACGCCGTCGACGACGTGCAGGCCTTCGAGGCCGACGCGCTGCGGGCCGCCGGGGTCGACGTCCCGAGCGCACCGCCGCGCTACCGCTCCACCTACTTCAACCACGTCTTCGGCGGCGGCTACAGCGCGGGCTACTACTCCTACATCTGGAGCGAGGTGCTCGACGCCGACACCGTCGACTGGTTCGCCGAGAACGGCGGCCTGACCCGCGCCAACGGCGACGCCTTCCGGCGCGCGCTGCTCTCCCGCGGTGGTGCGGTCGACCCGATGGAGGCCTACCGCGCCTTCCGCGGGCGCGACCCGGAGCTGCGCCCGCTGCTGGAGCGGCGGGGCCTCGCCGGCCACCGATGAGTCGTGGGCGCCGCGGTCGTCCTAGCGGTGACACGAGCAGGCCGACCGAGCAGAGGAGATCTGATGGGTGACGCGGCCGACCGGTACCGCTGGATCGCGGCGGGGTTCACGGAGCGGGTGGAGGCGGTGCCCGCGGGCGCCTGGGAGCGGCCGGCGCCGTGCGAGGGGTGGGTGGCGCGCGACGTCGTCGGGCACCTCGTCGCGTGGCTCCCGGCGTTCTTCGTCGAGAAGTGGGGGCTCGACGCGTCGCCGCTGCCGTCCGTCGACGACGACCCGGTGGCCGCCTGGCGCGCCCTCGACGCCCTGCTGGCCGGGGCGCTGGCCGACCCCGCCGTCGTCGACGCCGTCCGGGAGACGCCGATGGGGCCGATGCCCTTCGCCGTCGCGCTGGACATGATCGGCACCACCGACGTCTTCCTGCACACCTGGGACCTCGCCCGCGCCACCGGCGGCGACGAGCGGCTCGATCCCGGTGAGGTGCACCGGCTCTACGAGGGGATGCTGCCGCTCGACGAGGTATTGCGCGGAAGCGGCCACTACGGGCCGCGGACGCCGGTGCCCGAGGACGCCGACGAGCAGACGAAGCTGCTGGCGTTCATCGGGCGGGTGCCCTGACGCTCCGGTTCAGGAAAGCCACGTACAGGCCCTCACAGGGCAGCATCGTGGCTTTCCTGAACCGGCGAACGCGAGGTCCGCCGCCGGTGCAGCAGCGTCATCGCCGCTCCGGCCAGCAGCCCCCAGAACGCCGACCCGAGCCCGAGGAACGCGACGCCCGCGGCCGTCACCACGAACGTGACGGCCGCCGCCTCCCGCCCCTCGACGTCGGCGACCGCCGCCGCCAGCGACGAGGCCAGCGCGCCGAGCAGGGCCAGCCCGGCCACCGCCTCGATCAGCACCGGCGGAGAGGCGACGACCACGGCTGCCGCGAGGCCGGCGCCCAGCCCGAGCACCGCGAGCCCCACCCCGTTGACGACGGACGCGACCCACCGCCGCTCCGGCGCCCCCGCCTCCGGCCCCGCGGCCAGCGCGGCGCTGATCGCGGCGAGGTTGACCGCGTGCCCGCCGAACGGTGCGCCCGCCAGCGTCGCGAGGCCGGTGGCGCCCAGGATCGGCCGCAGCGGCGGCCGGTAGCCGAACTGCGCGAGCACGGCCATCCCCGGCACGTTCTGCGAGGCCATAGTCACGAGGAACAGCGGCAGCCCGATCCCGACGAGCGCGGGCACCTCGAACGCCGGTGCCGTCCACACGAACGTCGGCGCCGCCCCGACGACCGCCGGCCCGGTGAGCACGATCAGCCCGACGGCCACCACGAGCGCCGCCGGCACGGCCCACGCCCGCGCGAACCGCCCGACCAGCACCCACACGACGACCACGGGCGCGGCCAGCAGCGGTACCTCCGCCACGGCCCGCACGGGCGCCAGGCACAGCGGCAGCAGCACCCCGGCGAGCATCGCGCCCGCCACGTGGGACGGGATCGCGGCGACGAGCCGGGCCAGCGCCGGCACCAGTCCGGCGACGACGATCAGCGCGCCGCACAGCAGGAACGCCCCGACCGCGGCCGGGAACCCGCCCGCCGGTGCGCCCGCGGAGATCAGCAGCGCGGCGCCGGGCGTCGACCAGGCGATGCTGATCGGCATCCGGTAGCGCAGCCCGAGCACGACGGCCACGAGCCCCGACGCGAGGCACACGGCGAGCAGCCCGGACGCCGCCTGCGCCTCGTCGGCGCCCGCGGCGCGCAGCCCGGCCAGCACGACGGTGAAGGCGCCGGCGAACCCGACCAGCGCCGCGACGATCCCCGCCAGGAACGGTTGCACCTGCCACCTCCGCTATCGTTCCGTTTACGGAACGGTGGGACGATAGCCCGATGCCGGACGCCCCGGAAGGCCGCCCCGCCCTCGCCGAGAGCACCGGTGTCGGCGCGCGCGTGACGGCCCTGCGCGCCGAGCGCGGCCTGTCGCTCTCGGAGCTCGCGCGGCGGGCGAAGATCGGGAAGGCGACGCTCTCCGGGTTGGAGTCCGGCACCCGCAACCCCACCCTGGAGACCCTCTACGCCGTCACGAGCGCGCTGGGCCTGCCCCTGACGGCGCTGGTCGCGGCGCCCGGGCCGGTGCGCGGGTCGGCCGCGGAGATGGCCCTGCTGAGGGTCTTCGACGACGGGCCGGTCACCTACGAGCTGTACCGGATGCACCTGCCCGCGGGCACCGCGCAGACCTCCCCGGCCCACCACGCGGGCGTCACCGAGCACGTCACGGTGTTCGCGGGCGTGCTGGAGGCCGGCCCGTCGGCGTCGCCCCGGCGCGCGGGGCCGGGGGAGCACCTGGAGTGGGCGGCCGAGGTGCCGCACGGGTACGCGGCGGGGCCGGACGCGGACGTGCACGCCAGCCTGCTGATCCGTTACCCCCGCCCGACCCCGTGAGTACCCCGGCGAGTTTGCCGCCCCGGTACGGGGTGATGGCCGTTCGTGCTCGCCGGGTGCGAGCGCCGACGGCGAACTCGCCGGGTGGGATCGGCGAACTCGCGGGACGGATCGGCACCCTCGCCGGAGGAGAGATCAGCGAGGTCGTCGGGTCCAGAGCGCGGCCAGACGGGTGTCCGACTCCCGCAGCGCGTCGAGGTCGAAGGTCGAGGTGGAGGCGAGCAGCTCGTCGGCCCCGGTGCGGGCGAACAGGTCGTCGAGGGCGCCCGCCACGGTCGCCTCGTCCCCGTGCACCGTCCGGCCCACCGCGGAGTCGACCCGCTCGCGCTGCCGCTCGGTCATCGGACGCCGGTCGTCGACCGGCTCGAGCGCCGGGAACTCCCCGGTCGCCCGGGCCGCGGCCAGCGCCCACGCCTCGGGCACGGCGAGCTCGCGCGCGGCCGCCACGGAGTCGGCGACGAGGACGTCGAGCGAGACGACCACGTACGGCTGCGCGCCGGCGGCCCGCGCGCGTGCGCGGTAGTCGTCGAGGCGCTCGCCGAGGCTGTCGTCGTCGAGCACCGGCCCCCCGAGCACGACCGGCAGCCCGGCGTCCCCGCCCACGGCCAGCCCCCGGCCGGTGGCCAGCACGAACAGCGGCGGCGGCCGGTCGAGCCGGGGCCGGGCCGTCACCGGGGCGGTGCCGTCGAGGTAGGAGCGGAGCTCGGCGAGGTCCTCGGCGAAGGTGTCGGCACCGGTGCTGCGCAGGGCGCGGCGGACCGGCCCGGTGAACCCGAGCGAGCGCCCCACCCCCAGGTCGACGCGCCCGGGGAACAGCGCCTCCAGCATCGCGAACTGCTCGGCCACGACGAGCGGCTGGTGGTTGGGCAGCATCACGCCGCCGGAGCCGACGCGGATCCGCGAGGTCCGCGCGGCGATCGCCGCCACGAGCACCGGCGGGCTGCCGCTCGCGATCCCCGGCACGGCGTGGTGCTCGGCCACCCAGAACCGGTGGTGCCCCAGCTCCTCGGCGCGCACGGCCCGCTCGACGGTGTGCCGCAGCGCCTGCGCGTCCGGCTCCCCGGCGCGCGTGCGGGAGCGGTCGAGCAGCGAGAGGCGGGCCGGTGTCATCACCCGGCTCGAACGTGGGGCGGACGACCGTCATTCCGGTCGGCACCCCGGCGGTGGGGGATCCGGCCGTCACCGTTCCCGTGCGGCGGGAACGCACCGGGGAGTTTTCTCGTTCGGGGCGCCGCGGCTGTTCGCACGGGGCCGGTGGCGTCCTACGCTGCGCCGACACGCCGCTCGCCCCCGAGGGAGGACCCGCCCGTGCCCCTGCCGAAGCTGCGCCACCGCTCGCCGGTGCACGGCCTGGACCGGCGCAACCTCGGGCCCGCCGAGGTGCTGGCGCAGTCGGTGGCCGGTGCCGCGCCCGCGGCCGCGATGGCGACCGTGCCCGCGATCGTCGCGGCGACGGCCGGGCCGGGGACGCTGTGGGCGTTCGTCGTCGCGACGGTGGTGGCCCTGCTCATCGGCAGCTGCATCGGCCAGTTCACCCGCCGGATGGCCGCCGCCGGCTCGCTCTACAGCCTGACGGCGCAGGGCCTGGGCCCGGCCGCCGCGTTCAGCTCCGGGGTGGCGCTGCTGGTCGGGTACGGGGTCCTGGCCATGGCCGCGCTGACGGGCTCGGCGATCTACCTCGACGCGCTGGTCACCCGCCTCGGCGGCAGCAGCGACGCCTCCCGGCCGGTGCTGGTGCTCTCCGTCTGCGTCCTCGCCGCGCTCGCCACCGCCGGAGTACTGGTGCGCGTGCGGCTCTCCGCGCGCCTGGTGCTGCTCGTGGAGGCCGTGTCGATCACGCTGATGACGGTCGTGTTCCTCGCGCTGCTCGGCGCCGACGCGCCGGCGGGCCCGCCGCCGCCCGACCCCGGACCCGGCGGGATCGCCGCCGCGGTGCTCCCCGCGCTCGGGGCGTTCATCGGGTTCGAGGCGGCCACGGCGATGGGCGTCGAGGCGCGGCGCCCGTTCCGGACGATCCCGAGGGTCGTCTCCTTCACCGCCGCCGCCACCGGCGTCCTCTACCTGTTCGCGGCCTACACGCAGATCTCCGGCTTCGCCGCCGGCGGCCTGACGACCGCGCCCCAGCCCGTGCTCACGCTCGCGATGGCGCGGGGCCAGGCCTGGATCGCCGTGGTGCTCGACCTCGGCATCGCGATGTCCTTCGCCGCCTGCACGCTCGCCACGCTGGGAGCGCTGGTCCGCGTCGTGTTCTCGATGGCCCGCGACGGGATCGTGCCGGCCGCGCTGGGCGGCACGCACCCGCGCTTCCGGACGCCGCACGTCGCGATCGCCGCGGTGCTGCCGGTCGTCGCCGCGGTGCCGGCCGGGCTGCTCGCCGCCGGGGTGCCGGGGCCGCGGGTGCTGGCCGAATTGCTCACCGTCGCGACCGCCGGGTACCTCGTCGCCTACCTGCTCGTGTGCCTCGCCGCGCCGCCGTTCCTGCGCCGGATCGGGGAGCTGACGACCTGGCCGGTCGTCGTCACGGCCGTGGCGGCGCCGGTGCTGCTCGCGGTGCTCGGGGCGTTCGTCGTGTCGCAGTGGGGTGGCGCGGTCCCGCTGGTGATCGCGCTGCTGGGGCTGGCCGGCGCGGTCTGGCTGGGCTGGCTGCGGTGGCGGCGGCCGGCCGCGCTGGCGGGCATCGGCGCCTACGACGAGACGGTCGCCGACGACGTGCTGGTGGCCCCGTGACCGACCCCATCGCGCTCTCCGGACGCCAGCCGCGCGCGGTGCGCAGTGCGCTGGCGGTGCTGGAGGAGGTCGTCGCGGCAGGGCCGGGCGTCACGGCGAAGGAGATCTCCGCGGCGCTGAAGCTGCCCCAGGCCACGACCTACCGGCTGCTGAACCTGCTGGTCGGCGAGGAGTACCTGGTCCGGCTGCCGGACCTTCGCGGGTTCGCGCTGGGCCGGCGCGCCGCGCGGCTGGCGCTGCCGGTCGTGCCGCCGCCGCCCGCCGCGGCGCGGGCCGTCGTCGAGCACCTGCGCGGGATGGTGCGCTGGGGGGTGCACCTGGCGTCGTTCCGCGGCGGCACGCTGACCCTCGTCGACCCCGACCAGGACCACCCGCCGACCGAGTCGGCCGTCCTGGCCCGCTACCCGCACGCGTCGGCGCTGGGGCGGCTCCTGCTCGCCGACCAGGCCGACTGGCGCGCGCTGTCCCGCGACCTGCGCCCGCTCACCGCGCACACCGTCACCGGGTCGGCGGAGCTGGGGGAGCGGGTGGCCGAGGTCGCCGCCACCGGGCTGGCGCGCCAGTGCGGCGAGCTCAACGTCGACAAGGGCTGCCTCGCGGTGCCCGTGCACGACCCGGCCACCGGTGCGCTCGTCGCGGGGCTGGCGCTGTGCGGGCCCGCGGCGCGGGTCGCCGAGCCCAACGAGGAGCTCGTCCGGCTCCTGCGCGAGCACGCCGACCGGCTGGTGCCGCTGCTGGCGTGAAAGGAGGAGGAGGCGGGAGGCGGTGCGGGCTAGGCTCCGCCGGTGATCTCCTGATCCGCCGCCGTCACCGTTCCCCACTCCACCGGAGGTCTGCCGTGTCCGAGTCGAAGTCCGCGCCGAAGCCGGAATCCCAGCCCGAGCCCGATCCCGTCGTCGACGACGCCGGGGCGCCCGAGGAGCCGGAGGCGCCGCTCAACCGGGCCGCCCGCCGGGCCAAGGCGCGCAACCCGCGCCAGCCGGGCCACGTCGGCCCGCAGGGCGACGCCACCCGCGGTGGTCGCGGGCCGCGCCCGCACACCAAGCGCGCGATCTGAGGAACGCCCCGTCCCGCCCGGTGGGGAGCGCCGGGCGGGATGGGGTGGGCTCAGTAGCCGTAGGAGGTGTCGGCGGGCGGCACGGCGCCGCCGGTCAGCCGGACGTCGGCGGCCGGCTCCGCTGCGGGGGCCGGTGCGGCCTCCGCGGGTGCGGCACCCACCGGTGCCGGGACCGTCGGCCCGGTCGGGGCCGGCGCCGGCACGACGCCGTTCGTCACTGCGGTGAGCCGCGCGGGGGCGTTCTGGGTCGTCCCGCCGAACCAGCCCGCCGCGGCCGCCCCGACGACGACCATCGCGACCGCCACCAGCGCGCCCGTCACGAGCATCCGCACGGGCCGTCGGGGAGCCGGCGCGTCCGGGGCGACGAAGTGCAGGACGGTCGTCGGGGTCTCGTCGGCCTCCGGGTCGTGGAGCACGTCCTCCTCGACGGGGAGCTCGCGCAGGCCGGCGGACGGTTCCTCGACGGCCCGGCGCCGGCGAGCCGGCGCCGCGGGCGGGCCTGCGGGCACGGGCGGCCCGATCGGCCCGGTGCGCAGCAGGGACGGCTCGTCGTCGGCGACCGGGAGGGCCGCCGGTGCGGGCGCGCGGGGAGCCGGGACGCGGGGAGCGGGCTCGAGGGCGTGTGGGCCGGTCGGGGGCGCCGTGTGGTCGGCCGCGGGGCGGCGCGGGCGCCGGAGCGCCGGCTCGGCGGTGGTGCGGGAGCGGGCCGTCGTCGTCCGAGGGGGAGCGGTGAGGACGGCGTGACGCCCGGTGGACTCCACCGGGGCGTCGCGCTCGGCGCTGATGCGGGCGATCAGCTCGGCGGTGGTCTCCGAGCGACCGACCTCAGCGGAGGGTTTCCGTCGCATGGGCCGGAACAGTAGAAAATGACGGCGCGTGATCGCCGAACCTGAGAGCGCGGGTTGCGCGTGCGCGCCCACAGGTCGTTCCGGCGCGCCGGAGAGCGCGATGAACGGTCTCCTGTGGGTGAGTAGTACTCCGTTCGGAGCAGCTCTGTTCTCAGCAGCGCGTCACGACCGCTCCACCGACGGGTGATGTCGCCTCGTTAGCGGATTGTTACTCCGGTCGGGGATGCGGCAGAGTGGTCACCGATGCTCCCTGCTGCTCCCCCAGGGGGTGCGTCCACGCACGTGCCGGTCATTCCCCAGCCACGCGTGCCCGTACCCCAGGTCGATCACGTCCTGCTGGCGCTGCCCCCGACCGCGGCGTCGGCCTCCGTGCTGCGCGCTCTGCGGTCCGAGGGCGTCAGCGTCAGCCCCGTCGGCCACGGCATCGGCGTCCTCGACGCCGTCCGCTCCCGTGACCCTGCGCTCATCGTCCTCGACGTCGAGCTGCCCGGGCCCGACCAGGCGTCGGTGCTCGCCGCGGTGCAGAACGAGTCGCCGCAGACGCCTGTCATCGCGGTCACCCCGCGTGAGCGACGCGCCGGGCTGCTGCACCTGCTGCGCGGCGACCGCGACGACTACGTGCTCCGCCCGTTCGCCGTCGACGAGCTCGCGGCGCGCATCCGGCTGCGGCTGCGGATGGGCCCGGCCGTCGACCACGCGGTGCTGCGGCACGGTGAGCTCGTCGTCGACACGGAGTTCGGCGACGTCACCGTCGACGGTCAGCAGGTCTCGCTCTCGCCCACCGAGTTCGCCCTGCTCAAGACGATGCTCGGCGAGCCGGGGGAGGTCCTGTCACCCGACCGGCTGGCGCGCGAGGTGTGGTCGGAGCCGGCGTCGGCCAACCTGGTGCAGGTCTACATCTCCTACCTGCGGCGCAAGATCGGACCGGAGCGCATCCGCACCGTCCGCGGCGCCGGCTACGTGCTCGAGCCCTGAGACGCGAACGGCGCCTCCGCAGCGGACTGCGGAGGCGCCGGACGGGACCGGTGGGGTCAGCGGGCGACGCGGCGCCCGGTCACCAGGCGGTAGATGCCCAGCAGCAGCAGCGCGCCGACCAGCGCGATCAGCCAGGTGCGGATCTCGAAGAACCCGCCTGTGGACACGCCGAACACGGCGGAGCCGATGAAGCCGCCGAGCAGGCCGCCGACGACGCCGATGATGATCGTGACGATGATGCCGCCCGGGTCCTTGCCCGGAAGGATGTACTTGGCCAGCGCGCCCATGAGGCCGCCGACGATGATCCACCCGATGATGCCCATGAAATCCTCCTCAGAGCCCCGAGGTGGGGCGGCGGAAGTATGTGCCGGGCGCTCGCGGCGCGCCGCCGGCGACACGGCCCACCCCGATCGTGCACCGATTCGTGATCGTGCTGTGACCTGCGACAACGGAGTGGGAAGGCGGACCTCCGCGTCCGGAACTAGCGGATGAGGCGGATGGTGAGGGGGTAGCGGAAGTCTTCGCCGCGCGACGCCTTGATCGTGGCCATCACGACCACGATGACGTAGAAGACGCCGTACACCGCGAGGATCGCGAACCCGATCAGCACGATGGCCAGCAGCCAGCCGATCGCGATGATGACGAGTGCGTTGATCTGGAAGTTGAGCGACTCGATCGCCTGGCGCCGCACGAACGGCGACTGCCCCCCGCGCGCCAGCAGCACGATCAGCGGCGCGATGAGACCGAGGGCGACGTAGGCGGCCGCGAAGCTGCCGAGGTGGGCGCCGACGGCCCAGTTGCGGTCCTCTGAGGGGACCATCGCGCCCGACGGGCCGGGCTGCTGCGGCCAGGGGCCCTGTCCGGGCGGCGGGTAGGAGCTCATGGATCCAGTGAACCGCAGATCGTGGCCCCGCGGCAGTCAGTTCGGGAACGATCCGGCCGCGGTCAGGAACGCGTCGTTCTCCGCAGGGCTCGACACCGTCACCCGTACGCCGTCGGGGTGGAACGGCCGCACGACGACCTTGTGGTCGAGGCAGTGTGCGGCGAAGTCGGCGGTGCGCCCGCCCAGGGCCAGCCAGACGAAGTTGGCCTGCGTCGGCGGTACGGTGAAGCCGGCGGCGAGCAGGGTGTCGCGGACCCGCACCCGCTCGTCGACAACCTCCGCGCACGCCGCCAGGAGGTTCGCGGCGTCGTCGAGGGCGGCGATCGCGCCCGCCTGCGCCACCGAGCTCACGCTGAAGGGCGCACAGACCTTGCGCAGCGCGGCCGCGATCTCCGGCGCCGCGACCGCGTAGCCGACCCGCAGCGCGGCGAGGCGGTAGGCCTTGGAGAACGTGCGCAGGACGACCAGGTTCGGGTGCGCGTCGAGCACGTCCAGCCCGTCGACGGCCTCGGGATCGGTGACGTACTCGTGGTAGGCCTCGTCGAGGGCGACGACGACGTCGGGGCCGACCGCGTCGAGGAACCGCTCCAGCTCCGCGCGGGTGACGACGGTGCCCGTCGGGTTGTTGGGACTGCACACCATCACCAGGCGCGTGCGCGGGCCGACGGCGGCGGCCATCGCGTCGAGGTCGTGGCGGAAGTCGTCGGTGAGCGGGACCGTGCGGGCGGTGGCCCCGCCGATCTGCGTGACGATCGGGTAGGCCTCGAACGAGCGCCACGCGAAGACGACCTCGTCCTCGGGGTGCAGGCAGGTGGCCTGCACGAGCTGCTGGCAGATGCTCACCGAGCCGCAGCCGGTGGCGATCCGGTCGGCGTCGACGCCCAGGCTCCGCGCCAGGCGGGCCGTGAGGCCGACGACGGCGAGGTCGGGGTAGCGGTTGCCGGCCGCGGCGGCCTCGGCGACAGCGGCCAGCACCGGCGGGGTCGGCGGCAGCGGGACCTCGTTGCTCGCGAGCTTGATCGCGCCGGGGACCACGCGGCCGGGGACGTAGGCGGGGAGGGCCGCGAGGTCGGGCCGGATCGTCGTCACGCGCGTCACCATATGCCGCCCGGTCCCGTCCGTTCGGCAGAGTCGTGCCACGCTGTGAGCATGACCGACATCCGCACGGAGACCGTACCCCTGGTCGACGGCAGCGAGTTGCGGCTCACCGTCGGAGAGCCGGTCAGCCCGGTCCGCGGGGGCATCGTCGTGCTGCACGAGGCGCGGGGCGTCACGGACACGGTTCGGGGGCTCGTCAGCGGCCTCGCTGCCGACGGGTGGCTCACCGTGGCCCCTCACCTGTACCACCGCGACGGCGCCGACGAGGTCGACGGCGACGACGGCCAGGTGCAGCAGCAGGTCGACCGCCTCGACGGCGAGCAGGTCATGGCCGACACCGACACCGCCTTCGGTTGGCTCGCCGAGCGCGACGTCGCGTCGGACCGGATGGGCGTCATCGGCTTCGACCTCGGCGGGTCCGTCGCCCTCCTGGTGGCGGCGCAGCGCACGCTCGGTGCGGCCGTCACCGTCGCGGGGGAGGGCATCGCCGACAACCCGTCGAGCGGGCTGCTGCCCCTCGTCGACGCCGCCCCGGGGCTCACCTGCCCGTGGCTGGGCATCTACGGCGAGAACACCGAGGGCGAGCGCGACCCGGAGATCGAGCAGCTGCGCGACGCCGCCGCGAAGTCCGAGCAGGCCACCGACCTCGTCGTCTACCCGCGCACCGGCTACCGCTTCGACTCCGACCCCGACGCGGCCGCCGACGCCTGGCAGCGCACGCTCAACTGGTTCGACTCGCACCTGCGCTGACGCCCCCGCGAGTCGGGCTCTCGTGGAGGGCGAGTCGCGGACGTCGTCGGGACCCACAGCCGTCGACGGTGATGTGTGCGCCACACCCTGGCGCGCGGCGGTCCGTGGTTGCGATGCTGGCGCCCATGTCCGAGACCCCCGCCGTCCTGTGGGCTCCTGATCCCGATCACGCCGGCCCGCTCGCGGCGTTCACCGCCTGGGTGCGCGAGCACCGCGGCGTCGACGCCGACGACTACGCCGCACTGCAGCGCTGGTCCACCGAGGACCTCGAGGGGTTCTGGTCGGCGGTCGCGGAGTTCATGAACGTTCGCTTCCGGACGGAGCCGACGGCGGTCCTGGGTTCGCGCGCGATGCCCGGCGCGGAGTGGTTCCCCGGCGCCACGCTCAACTACGCCGAGCACGCCCTGAGCGAGGGCCCCGGCCGCTCCGACGACGACGTGGCGCTGCTGTTCGCCCGCGAGGACGGCCTGGAGCGCACCGTCACCCACGCCGAGCTGCGCGAGGCCGTCGGCCGCGCCCGCGCCGGCCTGGTGCGCGCGGGCGTCGGCGTCGGCGACCGGGTCGTCGCGCTGGCCCCGAACTCCACCGAGACGCTCGTGGCGTTCCTGGCCGCGGCGAGCCTCGGCGCGATTTGGTCGTCGTGCTCCCCGGACTTCGGAGCGCGCGCCGTGCACGACCGCTTCGCACAGATCGAGCCGACCGTGCTCGTCGCCGTCGACGGCTACGTCTACGGCGGCAGGCGCTACGACATCCGCCCGACCGTGACGGCCCTGCAGGCGCAGCTGCCGACGCTGCGCCAGACCGTCCTCGTGCCCTACCTCGACGAGGCCGCGACCCTCGACGGCACCACGCCGTGGGCGGAGTTCACCGCCGAGCAGGGGCCGCTGGAGTTCGAGCCCGTGCCGTTCGACCACCCGCTCTGGGTGCTCTACTCCTCGGGCACCACGGGCCTGCCCAAGGGCATCGTGCACGGGCACGGCGGCATCGTGGTCGAGCACGTGAAGGCGCTCGGGCTGCAGATGGAGCTCGGGCCGGGCGAGCGGTTCTTCTGGTTCACCACCACCGGCTGGATGATGTGGAACCTGCTCATCGGCGGGCTGCTCGTCGGCTCCACCGTGGTGCTCTACGACGGCAACCCCGGCCACCCCGACCTCGGCACGCTCTGGAAGCTCGCCGAGCGGCACCGCGTCACCTACTTCGGGGTGTCGGCGCCCTACATCCAGGCCTCGCTCAAGGCCGGCCTGCGCCCGCGCGACCAGTTCGACCTCTCCTCGCTGCGCGCCATCGGTTCCACCGGCGCCCCGCTGTCGGAGGACGGCTTCCGCTGGATCGGCGACGCCGTCGGCGAGCACGTGCAGATCTGCTCGGTCTCCGGCGGCACCGACGTGTGCGCGGCGTTCGTCGGCTCCGCGCCGAACGTGCCCGTGTGGATGGGCGAGATCTCCTGCGCGGCGCTCGGCGCGAACGTCGTGGCCTTCGACGAGAAGGGCGAGGAGCTCGTCGACGAGGTGGGGGAGCTGGTCATCACCGACCCGACTCCCTCCATGCCGGTGATGTTCTGGAACGACCCCGACGGCTCGCGCCTGCGCGAGGCCTACTTCGAGGACTTTCCCGGCGCCTGGCGCCACGGCGACTGGGTGCGCGTCACCCCGCGCGGCTCCTACGTCATCTACGGGCGCAGCGACTCCACGCTCAACCGCGGCGGCGTCCGCATGGGCACGGCCGACTTCTACGCCGTCGTGGAGGCGTTCGAGTCCGTCGCCGATGCCCTCGTGATCGACACCACCGAGCTCGGCGCCCGCGACGAGGGCGCGCTGCTGTGCTTCCTGGTGCTCGCGCCGGGGGCCGAGCTGGCCGACGTCGAGCCCGACCTCCGCAAGGCCCTGCGCACCGAGCTCTCGCCGCGGCACGTGCCCGACCGGTTCGTCGTCGTCGACGCGATCCCGCGCACGCTCAACGGCAAGAAGTGCGAGGTGCCGGTCAAGAAGATCCTCGCCGGCGTGGCCCCGGACAAGGCCGTGAGCAGGGGCGCGCTGCAGAACCCGGACGCCCTCGCCCCCTTCCTCGCCCTCGCGCCCGGGGGGTCGTGAAGCGGCCCGGGAGGGTCTAGTAAGGTTGTGCAGGTACGGCTTCGGGAGGCTTCGCCTAGTCTGGTCTATGGCGCCGCACTGCTAATGCGGTTTGGGGTAACCCCCCATCCCGGGTTCAAATCCCGGAGCCTCCGCTCCGACGTGGCCTGTTAGGCTGCCGAGGTACAACTGAAGATCATGCGCCCGTAGCTCAACGGATAGAGCATCTGACTACGGATCAGAAGGTTAGGGGTTCGAATCCCTTCGGGCGCACCACCGTCACACTAGCCCTGACCAGCACAAACGGTCAGGGCTAGATCTTTTCTCGGGCCAGCTGGTTGATCTTTGGCCACAGTCCTGGCCACGAACCACTGACCGTCGTGCCGTGCGGCCGGCCGTCCACCATGACCGTGACCACCGACACCGGTGTGCAGACGCCCGCCATGACCTCCCGGAAGGTGTCGGTCAGCGCCGCGGTCGCCGCGGTCACTCCCCGCCCATCGCGGCGACCATCATGTCGAGGACGGTCTGGTCGGGGCAGGGCGGCGGCTCGGAGCCCGCGAGCCGGCCCATCATCTCGAACGCCTGTGCCACGCGCGGCCCGTCGATCACCGGACTGTGCCCGGAGATGATCGTGGACATGCCGTGGGCCTGCACCTTCTTGACGCACGCCGCGTAGCGGGTGGCGTCGACCATGCTCAGCCACGGTGACAGCGCGTGGATGCCGAACATGACCATGCCGCCCCACCAGGCCTCGGGGTCGAGGTCCGCGACGGTGTCGATCGGGGTGACACCGGGCCCGCCGGGCACCGGTGAGGCGAACGCGTCGGCCGCCCAGTAGACGCCGGTCGAGGTGTCGAGCAGGCCGCGGGTGGCGGGGGAGTCGTAGACCGGGGGCCGCAGCGCCACGAGGGTGCGGTCGCCGGCGTCGAGCGACTCGCCGTCGTTGAGCCAGCGGCAACGCCGCAGCGGGAACTCGTAGGCGTTGGAGAAGCGCTCGACGAGCGTCCAGCTGCAGACCAGCGTGGCGTTGGGGCAGGCGTCCATCACTTGGCTGAGGTTGCCGGTGTGGTCGGAGTCGTCGTGGGTCAGGAAGACCCAGCGCACGTCCTCGGGCTCCACCAGGCCGAACACGTCCTGCAGCCACTGGTCGCGGTTCCGCGCGCTGCCCGTGTCGACGATGACCGGCTCGGCACCCTGGATCACCGCCGAGTTGAGGTACACCGACAGCGGTGCCCCGAGGGCGTGCTGGACGTCCTGGATCAGGAAAGTGCCCGGCGCGACCTTCTTCGGCGGCAGGTGCAGGGTGGGAATGTCGAGGAGGGACATGGTCGTCTCGCTTCTGCGTCAGGACTGCTCGGAACGTGCAGGTGGGACGTGCCGGATCAGGTGCGGGCCGATTCCTCCAGGTCGGACTCCGCGGCGGTGCGCTCGGTCGGGAGCTGCTTCTTCGCGATCTTCTGCGTCTCGGTGAGCGGCCAGGACTCGACGAACTCGAGGTAGCGGGGCCGCTTGTACGGCGGCAGCCGCTCCGCGCACCAGCCCCGGAGCTCGTCCGCGCCGACCTGCTCACCGGGGCGCACCATGACGAAGGCCTTGACGTCCTCCTCGGTGAGTGGCGAGGGCACGCCGATCACCGCGCTGGACGACACCGCGGGGTGGGCGTCGAGGACGACCTCGACGTCGGCGGGGGAGAGGTTCTCCCCGCGGCGGCGGATCAGCTCCTTGACCCGGCCCGCGAAGTAGTGGTTGCCGGCCTCGTCGAGGCGGGCGAGGTCGCCGGTGCGGAGCCAGCCGTCGCGGAGCACGGCCGCCGACTCCTCCGGCATCCCGAAGTACCCGGGCGTGGTGGCCGGGTTGCGTAGCAGCAGCTCGCCGACCTCACCGGTGGCCACGTCGTCGCCGGTGGCCGGGTCGACGACGCGGGAGCTGTTGATCCGCCCCAGTCGTGGGTGCTGGCGCGGGCGGCCCATCGAGCCGTACGCGAT
The DNA here is from genome assembly GCF_019263585.2 of Pseudonocardia oceani. Classification (GTDB taxonomy): domain Bacteria; phylum Actinomycetota; class Actinomycetes; order Mycobacteriales; family Pseudonocardiaceae; genus Pseudonocardia; species Pseudonocardia oceani. The sequence continues at coordinate 2,796,681 of NZ_JADQDF010000001.1, read as the reverse complement.
CGGCTCGTCCACCGGTGATATCAGCCCGTAGGGCGACTCGGACAGCGCGTAGCCGATCACCAGCCGGAAGCCGAACCGCTTCTCGATCTCCTCGTGCCGTTCCCGGTGCGGGGCCGGTGCGGAGTAGCAGTAGCGGAGCTTGTGCTCGCGCTCGATCGGCGACGGGTCGCGGGCCATGAGGATCTCGACCATGGCGCCGATCGCGTTGAACACCGTGGCGCCGGTGTCGCGCACGGTCTCCCAGAACGTGCTCGCCGAGAAGTGCGGCAGCAGGACGAGCCGGACACCGCAGCCCCAGGACCCGAGCGTCGAGTACGCCTGGGCGTTCAGGTGCGACAGCGGCAGCGTCGTGAGCAGCACGTCGCCCGGGGTGAGACCGAGCCAGTACGGGTAGCCCTCGGCGGCCATCGTGTACATGCCGTGGGTCTCGATGATGAACTTCGGGCGGCCGGTGCTGCCCGAGCTCTGGATGTAGGACGCGGGATCGTCCGGTGTGCGGGCCACGGGCTCGGCAGGCAGGCTCCGCAGCAGGCCGGCGACCTCGACGCGGCTCACCGTGGACGGCACGGGCGTGTCCACGGGGGCGATGACGATCCTCGCCCCCGTCTCCTCCACCACGGCGGCGAGCTCCGACTGCGCCGCCTTCGGGTTGACGGCCACGCTGACCGCGCCTGCCAGCACGACGCCCAGCCAGGCGCGGATGAAGTCGAGCCCGTTGGGCAGCACGATCACCACGTGGTCGCCGGGTGACACCCCGAGGGCCTGCAGCCCGCCCACGCACCGCAGCGCGTCGGTGTGCATCTCCGCTCGGGTCGTCTCCCCGTCGGGAGTGCGGCACCACGGCTCGTCGGGCCAGCGGGCCGCGCCCTGGGCGAGGAACTCGGAGAAGGTCAGGATGTCGTTCACGGGCGGGCTCCTCAGGCGAAGACGGGCGAGGTATCGACGGTGATCCGCTGCTCGCGGCACAGCCCGTCCTCGCCGAACACGAAGAAGCAGCCTCCGCGCACGGCCACCTCCTTGCCGTCCTTGCGCGTGTAGATCACGTCGCACTCGAACGCGACGAGGTCGTCCTCCACCTGCCAGGCCGTGCGGAGCACGTGCCGGATGCCGTCGACGCTTCCGAGCAGCCCGGTCAGCGCCTCCCGGATCGCGTCGCGGCCCTCGAGCGGGTCGGCGTTGGCGAAGACCATGCGGGCGTCCTCGGCGAACATCGCCATGTACGCCTCGGTGTCCATCGCGTCGATGGCCCGGTAGTAGTCGCGGAGCCAGGCCTGGTTCTTCTCGGTTGCGAGCATGGGGAACTCCGTCTCAGAGCAGGGGTGAGTTGGGGGCCAGGCCGGCCAGCGCACGGCCGTGGAACTCCAGGCCGGTGGTGGGCGACATGATCGCGTGCACCTTCAGGGCGGCCGCGTCGCGCGCGAGCCGCTGCATCGGCGAGCTCTTGTGGATCGCCGACGCACCGGACGCCGCGCGCAGGATCTCCACGGCCTCGGAGTACAGCTCGGTGGCGTAGGCGACCTGTCCCCAGAGCTGGGAGTGCTCGCCCTCGGCGTACGGGGTGTCGTCCGCGGCGTGCCGGTCGACGATGTCGGCCACCTCGAACGTCAGGGCGTCGGCGGCCCGGATCCGCAGCGCGGCCTCGGCGGCCTGGTGGTGGCGGATCGGTGCCTGGCTCTGGTCGCCGTAGGTCGTGTAGGTGATCGGCCGGCCGGCCCCGATCTTCCCCAGGAAGAAGTCGAGCGCCGCGCGGGCGACGCCGGGGAAGCCGAGCGAGCCGGTCGTGAGGATCGTCGAGATGATCGGCGTGCGGTAGAGCGGGGTCGCGGCGTTGCGCTCGGTGCGGAACCGACCCTGCTGGGCGTCGCCGAAGTGCATCATGCGGTCGCCGGGCACGGGGATGTTCTCGCCCGTCACCGTGTTGCTCCCGGTGCCGCACAGGCCGCTGACCTGCCAGTCGTCGACGATCGTCATGCCCTCGTACGGGGTGAGGAACATGCCGAAGCCGGGTGCGTCGGACTCCGGGTCGATCACCGCGCTGCGGATCGCGTACGTCGCGTGCGCGCAGCCGGTGTTGAACGGCCAGCGCCCGGACAGCCGGTAGCCGCCGTCGCCGTCGGAGATCGCGATGGTGCCGCCGAGGGGGAACGACACCGTGATCCGCACGTTCGGGTCGGCGAAGACCTCGTCCTGCACGTGGTCGGGCATCAGCGAGGTGAACAGCGTGCCGTCACTCCACAGCCCGGCCACCCACGCCGTGGACGAGCAGCCCTTGCCGAGCTCGCGGTACACCTCGACCTTGGTGCGGGTGTCGGCCTCGTAGCCGCCGTAGCGGCGGGGCAGGGTGAGCCGGAGCAGGCCTGCTTCCTCGAGTGCCCGGACGTTCTCCTCGGGCAGCTTCCCCTCCTGCTCGCAGCGCTCGGCGTTGCGGCGCAGGAGTGGAACGAGTGCGGCCGCGCGCGCGACGAGCTCCTCGCGGCTGGGCACATCCGTCGAAGTCCGGCTGTCGATCGTGGTCGTCGTCACGGGAGGTACTCCTCGTCCGGGCACGGCGGCCCGGCCCGGGCCCCGCACGCGGCTGGGCCCGAGCACATGGCCGCTGGGGGATGGGGTCAGATGGTGAAGAAGAGCCTGCGGAAGGTGTCGATGGCGCCCTGGTCGCCGGTGGCGGAACCGCCCTGCAGGCGCTGGTAGACGTCCAGGCAGAACTCGTTGCAGGGGAAGGAGAACGTGGCGTCGGCCTGCTCCGGGGCGCCGGGGGCGAAGGTGAGCGCGCCGTCCTTGACCTGCACGGTCCAGTGCTCGTCACCGGAGGTGTTGATGTGCACGTCGATGGTGAGGTCCACGCCCTCGGCGAGCTCCGGGGCGAAGCAGATCTGCAGGAGCCCGAACATGAACGGCACCAGGGTGTCGGCGGCTTCGGAGTCGACGAAGGCCTCCTTGCCCAGCGCCTTGCGCAGGTCCCAGTTGTGGACGGAGTAGTCCATCAGCTGGAACGCGGCCATCATGAACGCCGGCACCGGGCCGACCCACTTGTGCGGCACCAGCCGGCCGGCCCACTCCTCCTCGGTGAGCCGGTCGAAGTAGGAGAACATCAGCTCGGCGCACGCGTCGAGGCGGCCGAGGACCTCCCAGCGGTAGACGCTGCGGTACTCCCGCGCACTCTCGCCCAGCGCCTCGCCGTAGGCCCGCATGCCGCGCGGCTCCTCGGTCGGGAAGCCGTGCTCACCCTGCTTGAAGTAGCCGAGGTAGCCGTAGGCGGCGTCGAGCAGGTGCCCGGCCATGTCCCGGACCTCCCACATGTCGCAGGGGGTCTGGGCGTGCCACTCCTCCTCGCTGGCGGCCACCATCATGTCGAAGGACTTCTGGTACTCCTGCCGGATCAGCCGGATGAGCGTGTCCTTGCCGGCGAACTGCGTCACGTCGATGCGGGTCGGGAGGGTGGACGTCATGGTGGACTCCTTCGGTGTGTCGGGTCAGCAGGTGGGAACGTCGATCTGGCGCAGCCAGTCGTCGCGGTCGTACAGCGTCTTCACCGAGGTGACCGCGCCGTCGCGGGTGTGGATCACCACGACGCCGGGCAGCGAGAAGCGCTGGCCCGCGCCCCGGTGCACGCGCCCGCGCCAGCCGAGCTCACCGGTGAACGCCCCGGTGAACACGACCTCGGCGAGCACCGCCCCGTTCGCCGCGGCGGCCGGGGTCGACACGAGCCCCATGGCGAGGCCGGCGAACGTCTCGGTGGTGGTGCGCAGGAAGTGCGCTACCGCGGCGTCGGGCGACCGGGCAGGCTCCGTGCGGAACAGCGAGTGCACCTCGACGTCGTCGGCGAACACCTCGCGCAGGGCGGCGACGTCCCCGGCCTCGTGGGCGTCGTACCACCGGGTGAACACGGTGAGGGCGTCGGCGCTCACAGCATCGGGGTGTTCGGCGAGAGCCCGCACAGTGAGCGCCCGTAGATCTCGATGCCGGTGGTCGGCATCATCACCGCGTGCGTCGCGAGCGCCTGGGCGTCGCGCGAGACGAGCTGGATGGGTTGGCTCTCGTGGATGCCGCTGGCCCCGCTGGCCTGGCGCAGCATCTCGATCGCCTCGCCGTAGAGCCGCGTGGAGTAGGAGACCATGCCCCAGATCTCGGGGATCTCACCCGCCTCGTAGGGCTCGCCGCTCTGCGCGTGCCGGCTGACGATGTCGGCGGCCCCGGACATCAGGTGGTCGCCGGACCGGATCTTCATCGACGCCTCCGCCACGTGGTGGTGCGTGATCGGGGCCTCGCTGCGCTGCCCGTAGCCGGTGTAGGCGATCGGGCCGCGGGTGGGCAGGCGCTCCAGGAACAGCTCCATCGCCGCCTTCGCCAGGCCGGGGAACGTGGCACCGCCGCTGGTGAGCACGTACGGGACCGCGGGGATCCGGAAGATCGGCCGGTCCTTGTTCTGCTCGCTGCGCCCGTGGCCCAGCTTGAACTCCTCGAGACGCAGCATGCGCTCCTCGGGGACGAAGACGTTCTCCCCGACGACGCTGTTGCTGCCGGTGCCGCGCAGCCCGCTGACGTGCCAGTCGTCCAGGATCGTCAGCTCGGCGTAGGGCATGAGGAACAGGCAGACCTCGGGCTTGCCCGCCTCGAGTTCGACCACGGCGGGCTCGGCGACCCAGGTGCCGTCCAGGCAGCCCGTGTTGAACGGCCACTTGCCGTTGACGCGGAACCCGGTGCCGTCGCGCTCGGCACGGGCGGTCGGCACCAGCGTGGCGGTGCAGTGGACGTTCGGGTCGCTGAAGATCTCCCGCTGCACCTCGTCGGGGAAGTGCGACACGATGAAGTCGGCGTCGGAGTAGAGGGTGGCCACCCACGCGGTGGAGCCGCACCCGCGGGCCAGCTCCCCGAACATGGCGATCTTCGAGTGGCTGTCGATCTCGGATCCGCCGTACTCCACGGCGCGGGTGGCCCGGAGGATTCCCGACGTCTCGAGGGCTCGCAGGTTCTCCGCGGGGAGCCGGCGCTCGGCGTGGGCCTGCGCGGCGTTGGCCCGCAGCATGGGTACCAGGTCCGCCGCGCGCTGCACGAGCTCGGTGCCGGTCGGGATGGTGGTCGGCCGGTCGGCCACGTCAGTCATGTCCCACTCCTTCGTGGACGCGCCGGGTCGGGTTGCCCCGGTTCGGGCGCAGCGGTACTCACCCGGGCACCGGCCCGGGGGTGTCTATCGATCGAGGAGGCGCGGCGATGTCGGGAGGATGTGCATCCGAGATCGAGCGCCCGCCGGGCGGTCGGGGCTCCGGCTGTGTCCGGAGCCACAACTGCTCACGTGGCTTTGTATACGACCGGACGGTAGCGGCGCTGCTCAGGATGCGTCAAGGGTGTCGTCGGAATCGCCGCAGTCCATCGTTCGCCAGTGCGCAACATGGGGTCGATCGCTGCTGCAATCACCCTTGTGAGCAGCACGAACGTACGTCGAGCGATCTGATTACCGCACGCTGGACGGCGAGATCGCCGTGGGTGGGTGTGCAGTCCTTGGCACTGGAGGGGTGCATCGAGATGTGTACGAACCGCCGTGCACGACGGTTCGTGGGCGCAGGCAGCCCGACAGGAGTTGTGTACGATCTGCCGCCGCGTCAGGCGCTGGCGCGGCCCGGGTCGCCCACGTCGGACGTGCGCTGCTCCTGCTCCATCTGTCGCAGCGACCGGCGCCCGGCCCGCAGGTGGGCCCGCATGACGCCCTCGGCCCACTCACCGTCGCCCTCTTCCAGGGCCTCGAGGATCTCGCGGTGGAAGGCGAAGGCACGCTCGAGGTCGTGGTGCGTGTGGTGGTGGAACGCCTCGCGGACGAACGGGGTGGCCAGCAGCGTCGGGATGATCGCGATGAGCTGGCGGTTCTGCGAGGCCTGGTTGAGCGTGACGTGGAAGTCGATGCACAGGCCGCCGATGCGTTGCAGCTCCGGCTCGGCCGCCCCTGGCAGGAGCAGCTCCATCTCGGTGCACATGGCGCGCAGACCGTCGAAGTCGACGTTCTCGCGGGCCTGGGCGGCCCGGCGTACGCCGTAGCCCTCGAGCAGCACGCGGAGGTCGTAGATGTCGTCGAGGTCCCGAGCCGTCCATCCGACGACGACGGCCCCCCGGTTGCGCAGGATCTGCACGAGACCCTCCGCCTGCAGCCGGTGCAGCGCCTCGCGTACGGGAGTGCGGCTCACTCCCGCCGCGGCGGCGACATCCTCCTCGCGCAGCCAGCTCCCGGGGGGGTACTCGCCACTCGCGATGCCGCGCTGCAGCACCTCGTACGCGACCGCCCGGGCCGACCTCGCCATCTCCGACCTCCCCTAGCCGATGCTCCAGGCATCATCCCATCACGAGGATCCGGGGTGGCGACACCTCAATTGGATACAAGTGATGATCTCCCCTGACACTCCTGGCGTCCAAGACCACGGCTTCGTATGCCAGCTGAGCTGGAATTATCGTCGAATCCGAGTGATCGAGGGCGATTTGTAGCCGCCCAGTGCTTGTGCCCTCAATCGAAGCTCGCATACAATCAGCACCGTCGCTGGGACGGCCGTCGCCGTTCCCGAGCTGCCCTCGAGCCCGCTCCGGCCCCTGTGACCGTCCGGGGCCCGGCCCACCCGCTCCGCCGCACATGCAGGAGGACACGATGACCGCCATCAACTTCGCCGGCCTGAACCACCTCGCGCTGGTCACCGACGACATGGACAAGACGGTGCGGTTCTACCGCGACGTGCTGGGCATGCCGCTGGTCGGCACGACCGGCAACCGCGATGAGAACTACCCGCACCGCCACTACTTCCTGAGCATCGGCCGCGGCGCCTCGATCGCGTTCTTCGAGTGGAAGGACGTCGAGCTGCCCGACCGCAAGGACTCCGGAGTCCCCGCCTCGGGCATCCAGTTCGACCACGTGTCGATCAGCGTCGACTCCGATGAGGACCTGGAGAACCTGCGCAAGCGCCTGACCGACTCCGGCGCCGACGTCAGCGAGGTCGTCGACCACGGCCTGCTCCGGTCGGTCTACGCCACCGACCCCAACGGCATCTCCATCGAGTTCTCGGTGCCCGCCCGCGACCTGGACGCCGACCCGTGGTTCGACGACGCCGACCCCGTTCCCGCCGTGCGGGAGACGTCGTCGGCCGGTTGAGCCCGATGACGACCTTCGACACCGACATGCCTCCGATGACCACGTCGATCGGGCGCTCCACGGCCGACGACATCTGGGTGCAGGGCTACGACCTCGCCGGCGAGCTGATGGGCGAGGTCGACTTCGGCAGCGTCTTCTACCTGCTCATCACCGGCCGGCTGCCCACGGCGGGCGAGGCGCGGATCTTCAACGCCGTGCTCGTGGCGCTCGCCGACCACGGCCTCACACCCACCGCGCTGGCCGCACGGCTCACCTACACGGGCGCGCCGGATGCGATCCAGGGCGCGATCGCGGCCGGCGTGCTCGGCGCGGGGTCGGTGTTCCTCGGGGTGTTCGAGGACGCGGGCCGCGTGCTCACCGCCGCGGGCCCGACCCCGGACACGGGCGAGGAGGAACTCGAGAGGATGGCGGCGGAGATCATCGAGGACCATCGCGGCCGGGGGGCCCGGATCCCGGGCCTCGGGCACCCCTTCCACAAGGGCGGCGACCCCCGCACCGCGCGCCTGCTGGCACTGGCCCGCGAGCACGACCTGCTCGGGCCGCACACGCGGCTGATGCTGCGCGTGCAGGAGCGGGCCACGTCGCCGTCGGGCAGGCAGCTGGCGCTCAACGCCGGCGGGGCCTGCGGCGCACTCCTCTCCGACCTCGCGATCGACACCGCGGTACTGCGCGGCGTCGCGGTCGTGTCGCGCGCCGCGGGCGTGGTCGGACACCTCGCGGAGGAGGCGCGCGCCCCGATGGGCCGCACGCTGTGGCACATGGCGGAGCGTGCGGCGACCTACGAGGCCCGGCGGTGACGGCGGGCCCCGCCTACTCCGGCGACGTGACGGTCGGAGGGCCGCCCGCCCGCCGCGAGCTCCGCGGCCTCCGCGTCACCAAGGTGGCCGTGGGGGACTACGACAACAACGCCTACCTGCTGGAGTGCACGGCCACGGGCGAGCGGCTCCTGATCGACGCCGCGGCGGAGCCCGACACGCTGCTCGACCTCATCGGGCCGGCCGGGTTGGGCCGGGTCCTCACCACCCACTTCCACTTCGACCACTGGGGCGCCCTCGCCGAGGTGGTGGAGCGGACGGGGGCCACGACGCTGGCGCATCCCGCCGACACCGTCGGCATCCCCGTGCCGACCGACACGCCCGTCCGCGGCGGCGACGAGGTGCGCGTCGGCGAGGTCCTGCTGCGGGCCGTGCACCTGGTCGGTCACACCCTCGGGTCGCTGGTGCTCGTCTACAGCGAGCCCGGCGGGGCACACCACGTCTGGACCGGCGACGCGCTGTTCCCGGGCGGCGTCGGCAAGACCCACGGCGAGCCCGCCCTGTTCACCGCCCTGCTGGACGGCGTCGAGGCGGGCCTGTTCGACGTGCTCGGCGACGACACGTGGGTCTATCCCGGCCACGGGCGCGACACCACGCTCGGGACCGAGCGGCCGCACCTGCCCGAGTGGCGGGAGCGGGGGTGGTGAGCGAGCGATCGACGCAGCAGCCGTCCGCAGCGCCGACCTCGGGCAGCGAGGGAGCGATGCGCGGGCCGCTGGACGGGGTGCGGGTGTTGGAGGCCGGCACGCTCATCGCCGGCCCGTTCTGCGGGCAGCTGCTCGGAGACTTCGGTGCCGAGGTGATCAAGATCGAGGATCCGGTGCGCGGGGACCCGATGCGGCAGTGGCGCACCGACGACCGTGGTCGGTCGCTGTGGTGGCCGGTGATCGCGCGCAACAAGCGGTCGATCACCTGCAACCTGCGCGACGCCGACGGCCAGGCTCTCGTGCGCGAGCTCGTGGCGCGCTCCGACGTGCTCGTGGAGAACTTCCGGCCGGGCACGCTGGAGCGCTGGGGCCTCGGCTTCGACGAGCTGCAGCGGATCAACCCGAGGCTGGTGCTCGTGCGCGTCACGGGCTACGGGCAGTCCGGGCCCTACGCCCACCGCGCGGGCTTCGGCTCCGTCGGCGAGGCGATGGGCGGGCTGCGCTACGTCACCGGAGAGCCGGACCGGCCGCCGAGCCGGGCGGGCATCTCCATTGGCGACTCGCTGGCCGGCACGTTCGCCGCGCTCGGCGCGGTCATGGCGCTGTTCGCGCGGCAGACGACGGGACGCGGCCAGGTGGTCGACTCGGCGATCTACGAGGCCGTCCTCGCCATGATGGAGTGCCTGCTGCCCGAGTGGGAGGTCGGCGGGATCCGCCGGGAGCGGACCGGGGCCGTCCTCCCCGGGATCGCGCCGAGCAACATCTATCCGAGCGCCGAGGGCGCCGACGTGCTCATCGCGGCGAACCGCGACACCGTGTTCGAGCGACTCTGCGAGGCCATGGGCCGGCCGGAGCTGGCCACCGACCCGCGCTTCGCCGACCACGGCGCCCGGGGTGAACACGCCGCCGAGCTCGACGCGATCGTCGCCGGCTGGTCGGCCGGCCTGCCCACCGACGACCTGCTGCGCCGCCTGCACGACGGCGGCGTGCCGGCCGGCGTTGCGTACACGGCGGAGGACGTGCTGGCCGACGAGCACGTGGCCGCGCGGGATGCGGTCGTGCGGCTCGTGCATCGGCAGCTGGGCGAGTTCCCCGTGCAGAACGTCGTCCCCAAGCTGTCGGACACGCCGGGGCGGGTGTCGCGGCTGGGGCCGGAGCTGGGCGAGGACAACGACGAGGTGTTCGGACGCCTGCTCGGCATCGGTGCCGAGGAGCTCGGCAGGCTGCGCAGCAGAGGGGTCGTGTGATGGTCGAGGAACACGGGATCGGCACGGCGCTCGTCGACCTCGCGGCCGGCCGACCGGTCGTGCTCGTGGACGACCGCGGCGAGGGCACGCTGGTCTTCGCGGCCGCCGCGGCGACGCCCGCGCTGCTCGCGTTCACGGTGCGGCACACGTCGGGGTGCGTCTGCGTGGCGCTGCAGGGCGGAGCGTGCGAGCGGCTCGGCCTGCCTCCCATGCACGGGGCCGACCGCCAGGAGCGGGGTCGCACCCACACCGTGACGGTCGATGCCCGCACCGGGATCAGCACGGGCATCTCCGCCCGCGACCGCGCCCGCACGCTGCAACTGCTCGCCGACCCGGCTGCCGTGGCGGGTGACCTGGTCCGGCCGGGTCACGTGTTGCCGCTGCGTGCCGCGGAGGGAGGGGTGCTCGGCCGCGCCGAGCCCGCCGAGGCGGCCGTCGACCTGGTGCGGCTCGCCGGGCAGCAGCCCGCGGCGGCGCTGTGCGAGATCGTCTCCGTGCGGCGGCCGGGCGCGATGGCGCGGGCCCGAGAGCTCGCGGCGTTCGCGTTGGTCCACGGGCTGGCGCTGGTCTCGGTGGGCGACGTCGTCGCCCACCGCCGATGGGGCGAGCGGCACGTCGTGCGAGCGACCGAGTCACTTCTGCCGACGATGCACGGCACGTTCCGCGCGATCGGCTACTCCTGCACGCTCGACGGCAGCGAGCACATCGCGCTGGTGCTCGGGGAGGTCGGAGCCGGCCGCGCGGTGCGCGTCGAGCTCCACGCAGAGTGCCGGCTCGGTGACGTCTTCGGCTCCCGGCTGTGCGGCTGCCGAGATCGGCTGGAGGCGGCGTTGGCCGCCGTGGCCGCCGACGGCAGTGGCGTGGTCGTGTACGTGGGCGGTGCCTCGGGGCGGGAGATCCGATGTGGAGCCGTCCCGGACGGCACTGCCGAACTCGTCACCGCGCAGATCCTCGGCGATCTCGGGGTGCCCGCGGCGCCGGTGGACGACCGGCACGCCGCGGTGTCCGGATGAGCGCACCGGACACCGCCGTGGAGATCATCGAGGTGGGACCGCGGGACGGGCTGCAGAACCAGGACGCCCTGCTGACCACCGCTGCCAAGATCGAGCTGGTCGAGCGGTCGATCGCCGCAGGCCTGCGCCGCATCGAGGCTGTCTCGTTCGTCCATCCCGGGAGGGTCCCGCAGATGGCGGACGCGGAAGCCGTGATGGCCGGCGTCCCACGCGTCGACGGGGTCCGCTACGCCGGGCTCGTGCTCAACCGCCGCGGTGCCGAGCGGGCCGTCGCCGCCGGGGTGGACGAGCTGAACGCCGTCGTTGTCGCCAGTGACACCTTCGGCGGGCGCAACCAGGGCGTCACGTCGGAGGAGAGCGTGGCGGTGTGGCGGGAGATCGCCGGGGTCGCGCACTCGGCGGGGATGCCGGCGACCGTGACCGTGGCGGTGGCCTTCGGGTGCCCGTTCGAGGGCGAGGTGCCCGCCGCTCGCGTCGGCGAGGTCGTCCGGCGCGTCGCGGGGGAGGGGCCGGCCGAGATCGCGCTGGCCGACACGGTCGGGGTGGGTGTGCCGACGCAGGTCGCCGAGCTCGCCGAGCAGTCGGCCGCGAACGCGCCGGGCACACCGCTGCGCTTCCATTTCCACAACACGCGCAACACCGGGTACGCGAACGCCGTCGCCGCGGTACAGGTCGGCGTCCGCCTCCTCGATGCGAGCCTCGGCGGGATCGGCGGTTGCCCGTTCGCACCGGCCGCCACCGGCAACATCGCCACCGAGGACCTCGTGTACCTCCTCGAGAGGATGGGCGTCGGCACCGGGGTGGACCTCGCGGCGGCTGCACTGGCCGGGACGTGGGTGTGCGGCCTCCTCGGGATCGACCCGCCTGCGCTGCTCGGACGCGCCGGTGGGTTCCCGTCCGCGAGCGCCGATGCGCGATGATATTGCCGGGTCGGACGGCGCGAGGAGGACTACATGCCGCGGGCGGCGGAGGCGGCCTATCAGGTCATCCAGGGCGCGATCGCCACGGGCGAGTACGCGCCGGGCAGCTGGCTGCGGGAAGAGGATATCGCCGACCGCGCCGGCGTCAGCCGCACGCCGGTGCGGGAGGCACTGCGCAGGCTGGGCATCGAGGGCCTCGTGGAGATCGTGCCGAACCGCGGAGCGCTCGTCCTCGGGTGGACGACGCGCGACCTCGACGACATCCACGACCTGCGCGCGATGTTGGAGGGCTACGCCGTCCGCCGCGTGGCCGAGGGCGGCCACGCGGACCTGCCGGCGCTGGCCGCACTCTGCACAGAGATGGAACGGCTCCTCGAGATCGACGGCGAATCGACCTTCCCGCGCATCGGCGAGCTCAGTTCCGAGTTCCACACAGCGCTCTACGTGGCCTCCGCGAACCGACAGCTCCTGGCCGTGATGCCGGCCCTGATCGAGATCCCGCTCGCCCGGGAGGGCTACCACCAGCGCACCCGCGAGATGATCGAGCGGGGCATGACCCAGCACCGTGAGATCCTCGACGCCATCGCCGCCCGCGACGGAGACTGGGCCGAATCGGTCATGCGGGCCCATATCCGCTCCGGCCGTGCCTCGCTGCGCCGTCGGGGTCGATGGGCCGAGGAGCTGACCGACGGGGAGCCGGCCGAGGGCGCCGGCGCCTGATGACAAAGGAGACCCGTGATCGAGTCCCTCGACACCGCCCTGCCCCGCACCGCCGACCTCTGCGACGAGCACGATGACGACCTCGGGTCATGTGATCTGCAGTTCCGCCAGTTCGGTGGACGCTCGCACTTCCGCGGGCCCGCCACCACCGTGCTCTGCCACGAGGACAACGCGCTGATCAGGGCGGTGCTGGCCGAGCCGGGCGAGGGACGCGTGCTCGTCGTCGATGGCGGGGGCTCGCTGCACCGGGCCCTGATCGGCGACGTGGTCGCCGGTCTCGCCCTCCGCAACGGGTGGTCGGGCATCATCGTCCACGGTGCCGTGCGGGACGCCGCCGGGCTACGGACGACGGACATCGGGATCAAGGCGGTCGGCACCAGCCCGCGGCGGTGCACCGCCACCGGCGCCGGCCGGCGTGACGTCCCCGTCACCTTCGGTGGAGCCACCTTCACCCCGGGCGCCGACGTCGTGAGCGACGACGACGGGGTCGTCGTGGTCGGGAGCGTGGCGCCGAGCGGTCGCGTCCGGGCATCGGGCTCGGTGTTGCCGGAGAGCTGATGGGTGGAGCTTGATCCACGAACCTGGCCTGGGCTGCGTCTCGCCGGGGCGGTGCGACCCGCCTGCAGGGTGGTGAGCAGGAGGCTCGGGAAGGCGCAACTGCGGTCCGGAGACGCGGTACGGATGACCTCCCGTGATCAGCGGCGGCCGGCGGCCAGGATGACGAGGAACTGGCCGCCGCCCGCCTCGATCTCGGCGGTCATCGGCAACCCCGGTACCAGTCGGGAGAACCGGTCCACCAACCAGTCCGCCGCCGCTCGGGCGTCCTGCTCGGTCGGACATCGGGCACCATCTCGCGTCCGCCCTTGCGCTCCAGCCTCCCGGCGACGGTGATCAGTGGTGCGGGATCGACGACGTACAGGTGGTCCGGCCAGGCGATGACCACCTTGACCGCGCCCTTGCGGGTGTTGCACCCGCGGTGCGCGAGCCGCTCGGGGATCTTGGCCTTCCGGTCGGCGGTCCGGCTATCGACGCTGGGTCCTCGCGGGTCGTTCACCGACATGTCGGGGTCGACCGGTTCGTCGCACACCCAGCACGACCAGCCGTCGCGCTCGACCACGTCATCGAGGAGACTCATTGCGGCAAATTAGCCCGCCTGGCCGCCGCCCCCGAGTGCGGTGTCGTCCTGGGTCACGTCCCCGCTGGTGGTGTAAGTCCCGGGGCTTGTCCGGCGTGCCTGAGCGCGTAGGAGGGGCCATCGCGTGAGTCTCTGCAGGAATCCGACCCAGGAATCCGTAGAGAGGCACAGCGCGATGGCCCTGGACCAGTCTGCCCTGCTCGAAGTCCTCGAGGCACTCAAGGCCGCCGATGTCGGTGATCGTGTCCGCACCGCCGCGGAGACGATCTACCAGGCGTTGATCGAGGCGAGCTCACCGGCGTGATCGGCGCCGGTCTGCACGAGCGTTCGGCGGAACGCACCCATCAGCGCAAGGGACATCGCACCCGGATTCTGTCGACCACGGCCGGGGACCTGGAGCTCAAGATCCCCAAGCTGCGCACCGGTTCGTTCTTCCCGTCGCTGCTCGAACGCCGCCGGCGGGTCGATCAGGCGTTGTTCGCGGTGGTGATGGAGGCCTACCTGCACGGAGTGTCGACCCGCAAGGTCGACGACCTGGTTAAAGTCCTCGGGGTGGACACCGGGGATCTCCAAGTCCGAGATATCGCGGATCTGCGCGGATCTCGACATCGAGGTCGGCGCATTCCGCGACCGCAGCCTGGCCGAGCAGCAGTTCCCCTATGTCTTCTTGGATGCCACCTACTGCAAGGCGCGGGTCAACCACCGGGTCGTCTCGCAGGCGGTGGTGATCGCCACCGGGGTCCGCGCCGACGGATGGCGTGAGGTCCTCGGGTTCGCCGTCGGTGACTCGGAGGACGGGGCGTTCTGGACGGCGTTCCTGCGCTCGCTCAAGGCCCGCGGCCTGGGCGGGGTGCAGCTGGTCATCTCCGATGCCCACACCGGCCTCAAGCAGGCCATCTCCGCCGTGCTCATCGGGGCGGCGTGGCAAAGGTGCAGGGTGCATTTCCTGCGCAACGTCCTGGCCCAGGTCCCCAAGGGCTCCGCGGAGATGGTGGCCGCGGCGATCCGCACGATCTTCGCCCAGCCCGACGCCACACATGTCCGTGAGCAGCTCGGGGTGATCGCCGGGATGCTCGGACGACAGTCACCGAAGGTGGAGACGATGCTGCGCGACGCCGCCGAGGACCTGCTCGCGTTCACCGGCTTTCCGGCGGCGCACTGGAAGAGGATCTGGTCGACTAATCCGCTCGAGCGGCTCAACAAGGAAGTGAAGCGGCGCACCGACGTGGTCGGGGTGTTCCCCAACCCCGAGGCGTTGTTGCGCCTGGCCGGCGCGGTCCTGGTCGAGGCCCACGACGAGTGGAAGGCCACCGACCGCCGCTACCTCGGCGAGACCACCATGGCGCTGCTCACCGCCCCCGCGGCGCCGGACGGGCTGGCGACCCCGGAACTGATGACGGCATGATCTGAGCCGCAGAGCCTCACCCGGTCCGAGTTACACCACTCCCGGGGACGTGACCGTAGGGGGGTCAAGTCCGCTGGCGTGGTGTGTGACGACTACCGCGTGCTCTTCTAGTTCTGTCAGGCGCTGAGCGCCGGGATGGTGTCGGTGGAGGTCACCTCCTCGGTGTCGGTCGTGTGGTCGGGGACGGCGGTGATGCGGGCGCGGGCGAGGACGTCGAGGCCGAGGTAGCGGCGGCCTTCGGCCCATTCGTCGTGCTGCTCGGCTAGGACCGCGCCGACGAGGCGGATCAGCGAGTCGCGGTCGGGGAAGATCCCGACCACGTCGGTGCGTCGTCGGATCTCCCGGTTGAGCCGCTCGCTCGGGTTGTTCGACCAGATCTGGCGCCAAAGCTCCTTCGGGAAGCTCGTGAAGGCCAGGACGTCTGCTCGAGCGGTGTCGAGGTGCTCGGCGACCTTGGGCAGCTTCTCGGCGACGGCGTCGAGGACCCGGTCGAACTGGGCGTGCACCGACGCGGCGTCGGGCTGGTCGTAGACCGAGTGCAGCAGAGCGCGCACCCACGGCCAGCTGCTCTTCGGGGTGGCAGCCATCAGGTTCGCCGCGTAGTGGGTGCGGCAGCGCTGCCAGGTTGCCCCGGGCAAGGTGGCGCCGATCGCGGCGACCAGGCCGGCGTGGGCGTCGGAGGTGACCAGCCGGACCCCGGATAGGCCGCGGGCGGTCAGATCCCGGAAGAACCCCAGCCAGCCCGCGCCGTCCTCGGCCGAGGTGACCTGCAGGCCGAGGATCTCCCGATGCCCGTCGGCGTTGACCCCGGTGGCGAGCAGGGCGTGGACGTTGACCACCCGCCCGCCCTCGCGCACCTTCAACACCAGGGCGTCGGCGGCGACGAACGTGTACGGGCCCTGGTCGAGTGGGCGGGAACGGAAATCGGCGACCTGCGCGTCGAGATCTTGGGCCATGACCGAGACCTGTGACTTCGACAGCCGGGTGATGCCCAACGACTCGACGAGCTTCTCCATCCGCCGGGTCGAGACGCCGAGCAGGTAGCAGGTGGCGACCACTGTGGTCAGTGCCCGCTCCGCACGGCGGCGCCGCTCCAATAGCCAATCTGGGAAGTAGGAGCCGTTGCGCAGCTTGGGGATCGCCACGTCGATGGTGCCGGCACGGGTGTCGAAGTCGCGGTGGCGGTAGCCGTTGCGGGTGTTCGTCCGCTGCTCGGAACGCTCACCCCAGGAGGCGCCGCATACCGAGTCGGCATCGGCGGACATGAGGGTGTTGATGAACGTGGTCAACATCTGACGGAGCAGGTCAGGACTCGCCTGGGACAGCTGCTCGTGCAGGAACTCGGTGGGGTCGATAATCGAGGGTGCGGTCATCGCGTGTCGTCCTTCGAGAAGCACTGTGAGAGGTCTTCAAGAAGATCACGCGATGGCCGCCCTACACCTCGACGCCTCGCCCGTCACCGGGCCGGTCGCACACCACCCTGGTGGACGCCACTTTGTAGGGGGTTCACATCGGTTCGGGTACGAGGACGACCGGGCAGGTCGCGTGCTGCACGCAGTACTGAGCCGTCGACCCGAGGAAGGCCCCGCCGATCGCGGAACGGCGACGATTGCCCAGGACGAGGAGGCCGGCATCACTGCTGTGATCGAGCAGGACCTTGGCGGCGTCGCCCTCCTGCAGGTGCGTGCGCACCGCCGAGAGGTCGGCTCCTTCCGAGCGGATCGTTTCCGTCGCCTCGCCGAGGATGTGGCGCGCCGCCTGCTCGGCGTCGCCCGGGTCGGGCGGCGGGATGGGCGCCGCGCCGAACGCGACGGGGGTCTGCCAGGCCGTGATCACCCGCAGCTCCCCTGCGGTGCGCGCCGCGTACGCGATCGCCCAGTCCAGCGCCCGGCGGGACTCCGGTGAGGCGTCGACGCCGACGACGACAGGCCGGGGTCCATCGGGCCTGCCCGCGCCGGCCCGGGGGGTTCCGCCGGGCCGAAGGCGGTCGACGGAGTCGTGCGGACCGTCGAGTGCGATGGGGGCCGTGCCCGATCCGGGTAGGTGATCCCGAGGCTGCATGCGATCTCCAGGTGGTGGGGTCGGCTGTGGTGCGGTCGGGTGAGGGTCATGGCCGCGGCGGGTCGGGATAAGCGGCGAGCGGGTTCTCGTCGCAGGCCCGCGCCGGGGGGCGGGGCGACAGGGTGAGCATCACCGGGGCCTTCGGGGGGCGGGTGTTCCGCGGTGCCGAGCGGGAGTGGTCGACGTCGGACTTCGGGATCTCGACCCCGTCGCGCGCCGCGAGGGCCTGCTCGCCGAACCCGCGGACGCATTCGGGGTCGGGCCCGTCGAGGGGGAGGCCGGTGAAGAACTTGGCCGCCATGCACCCGCCCTGGCACGAGTCGTAGTGCATGCAGGAGGCGCAGGCGCCGCCGGTCTGCGGCTGGCGCAGCTCGGTGAACAGCTCGGAGTTCTCCCAGATCTCCTGGAAGCCGCCGGGCGAGCGCAGGTTGCCGGCGAGGAAGTTCTCGTGGATCGCGAACGGGCAGGCGTAGACGTCGCCGACCGGGTCGATCAGGCAGACCACGCGCCCGGCGCCGCACAGGTTGAGCCCGGGCAGGGCCTCGCCGAACGCGGAGAGGTGGAAGAACGAGTCGCCGGTGAGCACCGAGTCGCCCTTGGCCACGAGCCAGTCGTACATCTGCTTCTGCTGCGAGGGCAGCGGGTGCAACTCGTCCCACACGTCGGCGCCGCGGCCCGACGGGCGCAGCCGCGTGATGCGGAGCTGGGCGTTGTACTTGTCGGCGATCGACTTGAACTCGTCGAGCTGGTCGACGTTCTGGCGCGTCATGACCACGGAGATCTTCGGCTGGCCGAACCCGGCCTCGGCGAGGTTCTCCAGCGCGCGGATCGCGGTGTCGTACGAGCCGGGGCCGCGGACGTGGTCGTTGACCTCGGCGGTGGCGCCGTCGAGCGAGATCTGCACGTCGACGTAGTCGGTGCGGGCGAGCTGCTGCGACCGCTGCTTGTCGAGCTTGATCCCGTTGGTCGAGAACTTGACGCCGACGTTGTGGTCGATCGAGTAGTCGAGCAGCTCCCAGAAGTCGGGACGGACCGTGGGCTCGCCGCCACCGATGTTGATGTAGAAGACCTGCATCTTCTGCAGCTCGTCGATGACGCCCTTGGCCTCGGCGGTGGTCAGCTCGCGGGGGTCGCGGCGGCCCGAGGACGACAGGCAGTGCACGCAGGCGAGGTTGCAGGCGTAGGTGAGCTCCCAGGTCAGGCAGATCGGGGAGTTCAGGCCGTACTGGAAGTGGTCGACCAGCTTCACAGGAGCTCCGCTCTTCGAGGGTTGTGGACCCTCAGGTGGTGGGGCGGGGTTCGATCGTGCCGCTGGCGGCCAGGCCGGCGAGCGCACGGAGGTAGGCGGGACGCTGCGACTCCTCGACGCCCGCTGCCTCGATGGCGGCGTGCACGTCGGGGTGCTGCTCCAGGCCGCGGACGACCTCGACGAGCGGCAGCGTCTTCAGGAACGACAGCTTGCGCGTCCCGAAGTGGTAGACGAGCGCACCGAAGGGCTCGGGGCGCAGCGCCACGCTCGGGCTGCAGCGGAACGGCTGCGAGGGGTCGAACGCCGGGTCCGCGGCCTGCGCGGACCCGGCGTCGGATGCAGCCGCCACGGTGCTAGTAGACACCGCACATGCCGTCGATCGAGACCTCTTCGACGAGGGTCTCCTCGACCACGGGCTCGACGTCCGGGTGGTCCTGCTCGTTCATGTCGTCCTCCTCGGTGGTGGGGTCAGCGGACCGGGGCCGGGTTCATCCCGGGTAGCACCATGTGCCCGGCGTCGACCGGGATGACCGTGCCGGTGACCGATCGCGCCAGGTCGGAGTTGAGGAACACCGCGACGTCGGCGACGTCCTCCGGTGGCAGCGCGCCGGCTCCGCGCAGGGCGTGGAAGCCGTAGGCGCCCTCGTTGCGCTCCTCGCGGGTGGCGCCCTCGTGCCCGCCGACCATGTCGTAGGCGCGTTGGTTGTCCGTCATCGGCGTGTCGATGAAGCCGGGGCTGACCGCGTTCGCCCGTACCCCGTGCGGGGCGCCCTCCAGCGCCACGTTCCGCATCAGGCCGATCAGCCCGTGCTTGGCCGAGACGTAGTGCGCGTACTCGTTGGCCGGTTCGAGCCCGTTGATCGACGAGGTGATCACGATCGACCCGCTACCGCGCTCGACCATGTGTGGGATCGTCGCGCGCACGGAGCGGAACACCCCGCTCAGGTTGATGTCGATCATGTCCGACCAGGTCTGCTCGTCGAGCTCGAGCAGCGGGCGCAAGCTCCAGATCCCGGCGTTGGCGACCAGTGCGTCGATCCTGCCGAACTCGGCGACGGCGCGTTCGGCGGCGGTATCCATGTCCTGCTGCGAACGGACGTCCCCGGTGACTGCGACGGCGCGGCGACCCTCCTTCTCCACCTGCGCGACGGTCTCGTCCATGTCCTCGGCGGTCGCCGTGCGGTAGGCCGTCCCGGCAACGGGCTCGGTGATGTCGACCAGCACGACGTCGGCGCCCTCCTGGGCCGAGCGCATTGCGTGTGCACGGCCCTGGCCACGCGCCCCTCCCGTGATCAGAACGACCCGGTCCTGCAACAGTCCCATCAGCGTGTCCTCCCTGTGTCCTCCCTGTGTCCTCCCTGTGTCCGTCCCGGTCGTTCCGGAGCGGTCCCGAGCGGGTGACCGGAGGAATCGGGGCCAAACACCTCGACGGCCCGCCTGGCCGTTTCGTCAGCCGGCCGTCAGGTTCGGACGGCAGCCCGGGAAACCATCGGAGGACGCCCGTACGGCCGTGTCGGTCTGGTCGCCACGGGACCGGAGGGTGGCCGGCACACCTGTGGCGACTCGAGGGGACGTGACGGGCGAGTCCGCTGCTTGCGCGGACGTCACGATCGGAGAACGGCCGATTGCGCGGGCCGACACCGGGAATCCCGGCCCTCGACCGGTTCCCGATCCCGAGGAGACGACGATGACCACCCCCCGCTCCACGACCACCGGCGCCCGTACGCCGGTCCAGCTGGCCG
Organism: Pseudonocardia oceani; assembly: GCF_019263585.2. Classification (GTDB taxonomy): domain Bacteria; phylum Actinomycetota; class Actinomycetes; order Mycobacteriales; family Pseudonocardiaceae; genus Pseudonocardia; species Pseudonocardia oceani. The sequence continues at coordinate 2,776,601 of NZ_JADQDF010000001.1, read as the reverse complement.
CGCTGATCGTCGGTGTGGTGTTCCTGCTGGTCGGCGTGCTCGGATTCATTCCGGGCGTCACCACGAACTACGGGTCGCTCGGCTTCGCCGGGCACATGTCCGAGGCCCTCCTTCTCGGCCTGTTCCAGGTCTCGGTGCTGCACAACATCGTCCACCTGCTGTTCGGGGTGGCCGGCGTCGCGCTGGCGCGCACCCCGGGTAGCGCGCGGACCTACTTGATCGGCGGCGGTGTCGTGTACGCCGTCCTGTGGATCTACGGTCTGGTGATCGACCACGACGGACCGGCGAACTTCGTGCCCGTCAACGACGCCGACAACTGGCTGCATCTCGTGCTTGCCGTAGGCATGATCGGGCTCGGTGTCGCGCTGGGGCGTCGGCCCGTCCGCACCTGAGCCCGGACCACCCGGTGCTGGCACCGGCAGCCCGAGGTGCCCGGTCGGGGATGCAGTCCGGCCGGGCACCTCTCCCGGAGATGGCGCCGACTGCGGCTTCGAGGCCGTCGGTTGCCAGGCCCATGATCCCTTCGGCGAAGAGCATCCCGAGCTGGTGCTGGACTCCTTCGTGCACGGCGTCCGCAGCACCGGCGGGATCGGGATCGTCGGTGTCTCCGTCTCTCGCGGCCCCGGCGCGACCACTGATCTCGCGAAGGAGGGGGCGCATTCCGTTCCGAGACGGGCAGCTGTTCATGCAGCCCGCGACCTCATCATCACCGGCCAGCCACCCGTCACTGGCAAAGCGTCCGCCACCGGCTGGCCACTCCGCGGTTCGTGGTGTCCCACGAGTCCGGGAGCGACGCCGCTACCCCGCCGCTCGCCCACGCGCTGTTCCGAATAGCGGTTGGAGATAGTCCGGTTATCCAATTCAATAACCACGCGAAGGCCCCTGATGCCCGCCCGCACCCTGGCGCGGTTCATCGGCGTTGGTCGGCGTTGCCCATCGTCTCTCACGCAAGAGGAACGGGACGACAGCGGTAGCGGCAACCGGTGGCGGGTAGTCCCGGCCCATGGCCGACCGCGAACAGATACCGCTCACTGGCGCCCCCGACGAACCCCTCGGCGGTGGCGCCGGTGACCAGGACCATGGCGGCCTCCAGGACTGCTCTGGCAGCGGCCCACCTGACGCGACCACCATTCCGTCCGGTGGCGACCTCACGACCGACGACATCTACCACGTCGGCCGCCACGATGGGCGGCCCGCAGGGGACCAGGACATCGTCCAGCACGTATCCGCCGCCCTGTACGACGCCGCCGCCCGGATCCGCCACCGCCGTGCCCACGCCGAGGACCTACAGCTGCGCGAGCGGCTGGAGCGCGACGCCACCGCGCTTGTCGACATGGCACGCGCGTACGAGGCCCGGCCCGAACCAGACACATCTCCGCCCCGCTGAGGGGCGAATCCGTATCCGACCCCGCGTCCCGGACGTGCCACCGCGGGCGCCGGCCGCCGGGGACAGTTCTAGGAACGGGGTTCTCCCGGCCGAAAACCGCGCCTCGGACCTTGCTGCACAACGGCCAGAAGCACGAGCAGGCTGAGAACCGCCCCGGCGACGAGCGCGATGCTCGCGAACCCGAACAGGAGCAGGAGCACCGTCACGACGGCCAGCCCGGTGATCGAGCGGGTGAACCTCCACGGCTGCTCCACAGACGACTTGTGGGTACGGAGCACGAAGGTCGACACGAAGCGCTGATCGCTGCGTTGGAGCTCGTCCTCCAACTCCCGCAGGATGCGCCGGTCGCGGTCGCTGAGCATTGGAGCCTCCTGGCGGTCGGGCGTCTTAGAGTCGTCGCCGGCGACCCGACGACGCGCTCCCCCGCTGGTACCCGGGCCAGCGGGACGGAATCCTCGGCGCCGCGCTGGAGCGTGACGATTTGCTCGCCGCCCTGGAGTTCGGAGCGCTCGCCGCGGGTGGCGGCCGGATAGTTCCGCTCGGCGTGGCGTGAAGTTCCTCGTCGACGCACAGCGCCCCGCTCGGCTCGCCCGATTCCTCGCTGACGCCAGCCACGACGTGTCCACATGTCGGAGCCACCGGAGAGCAACGCACGACCGATGCTCGAATCGCCGAGGTTACGGGCCGCGAGGGTCGGGTCGTGGTCACCAAGGACCGCGACTTCCGAGACGGGCACTCGCTTTCCGGATCCCCGCGGAGGCTGCTGATCGTCGGCACGGGCAACATCACGAACACAGGACTGCTGGGTCTGTTCGAGGCGAATCTCGGCGGGGTGGTCGGCGAGATGACGCGGGCTTCATCGAGCTGGGGCCGAGGGCGATGGTCGTGCACGAGCGGCATGGACCGAGTTGATCTCTGGCCACGGTTCTGGCCACGAACTGCCGTCGCCCGGTGCCGCTGTTGCCCGTTCCGGCGCCCGTAACGCCGGTGATTCGCGAGGTCGCCGGACATGTGGGCGTCGGCATGCGAACTACGGATCAGAAGGTTAGGGGTTCGAATCCCTTCGGGCGCACCATCGTCACACTAGCCCTGACCAGCATCAACGGTCAGGGCTAGATCATTATTCGGAGCGACTGGTTGATCTCGATCCACGAAGCGTGCGGCCGCAGCCTGCCGTGCTGCCCGTGACACCATCACCAGAGGAGGGCACAGCCATCGCTGGTATCCGCCGCACGCCCGTCCTACACGGGGATATCCTGGCAGCATGAGCCGGCTAGACCGCATCACCTCGGATCCCGAGATTTGCCATGGTCAGCCGTCGATCCGCGGGCTCCGCTACACCGTCGAGAGCCTCTTGGAGCTCCTCTCGGCGGGTATGTCGGTCGATGAGGTCCTGGAGGACTACCCCGACCTCGAGCGCGACGACATGCTCGCCGCGCTGGAGTTCGCCGCGCTGACGGCTGGTCGGCAGCGGGTCGTCCCGCTCGGCGCTGCGTGAAGTTCCTCGTCGACGCGCAGCTTCCCGCCCGCCTGTCCTCGTTCCTCGCCGACGCGGGGCACGACTCTCTGCATACGCGAGACCTCCCGTCCGGGAACCGGACGACGGACGCCGTGATCGCGGAACTGGCGGACGAGGATGATCGGATCGTGGTGACGAAGGATCGTGACTTCCGAGACGGTCACCTTCTGGGCCGATCACCGAGACGGCTCCTGGTCGTCGCCACGGGCAACATCACCAACGCGGCACTGCTCGCCTTGTTCAGCGAGCACCTGGGCGCCATCGTCGCTGCCTTCGACGAGGTCGACTTCGTCGAGTTGCGACCGACCGCGCTGGTGTTGCACGGCCGGCCCGGTCCGGATTGACGGACCGCTCTACGCCCGTCCACCGAGCCGTCAGCGCGACCTGACCTCGGTCAAGACGGGCCTGTTGCCGAACTTTCGCCGACAAGTCCACAACTTGACGTCCTCGCGTGCTGAGACGGCACGCGCCAGCTCCGTCGTGAACCCTGCCGAGACGATGAGGTGTCCGCGCCACGCCCCGGACGAGCCGGAAGCGCAGAGTCCGAGGTAGCCGTCCAGTTGCCGAAGCGTCTCCAGGCCGCTCAGGACGTTCTTGCACTCGCCGATGATTCCGGGCCCGTAGAGATCCATCCGCAGGGGGCTTTGAGGTGGCCGTACCTCTGTTGCCGGCGCGGATGTGAAGCCCAACTTTCTCCACGCGTGTCTGTCAGACGCGATGGCATCTCTCATGGCTGCTTCGGAGCCCCAGTCGGTCTCAGGGCGCGACGGGATCGAATCTCGGGCCAGAGCCTCGACAGGACCCGACCGGCGAGCGTGTGGTCCTCGGCGAGAGGCCCGAACAGGTTGAAGCACAGCGGCTGGCTGGAGAGCAGGTCGACCCAGAGCCGCGGTCGGCCGAGGAGAGCACCGGTCTTCGGCGCTTCCGCGACGGCGGCCTCGACGCAGTGCTGCGCTTGTGGCGAGAGGTAGTTCGGGAGCGTGGGAGGTTCGGCGTCGGCTGGGGCAAGGCGCGAACCGAGTGGCTTGCCGTCGTGCATGCCGGCGACCAGACCGTGTGCTTGCCGCCAGAGGGACTGGTGGAGGCGTGCGCGCTGCTGCCACGCGTTGTCTCCGCGTACGTAGGCGTGGTGAGCTTCCAGTACCGGTCGCGCGATCACGGCCGTAGTAGAGCGCAGTCCCGCCCGGCCGCAAGCCGAGCACGCTGCGGGTGTGGGAAGTTGATCTCGATCCACGAGCTGATCCACGAACTGCTGACACGTGGTGCCGAATTTGCGCGCTCTGCAGCCACTCTCGCCGCCGTCCGCCCAAGTCGCCCGCCATGCGTACGTCAACATCCGAACTACGGATCAGAAGGGACGGCGAGGGTCGGGTCGTGGTCACCAAGGATCGCGACTTCCGGGACGGGCACCTGCTGTCGGGGTCGCCACGCCGACTGCTGGTGGTCGCGACCGGAACATCACGAACGCGGCATCGTTGGCGCTGTTCGAGGCGAACCTCGATGCGGTGGTTCGATGCGCTCGTCGAAGCCGATCTCGTCGAGCTGGGTCCGGAAACGATGGTCATTCACCGACGCCGCGGACCGAGGTGATCTCTGACCACGTTCTGGCCGCGAACTGCTGTCCACCAGTGCGGGTCGATCACGGCACGGTTTCTGGTCGTCGCCACGGGCGACATCACCGATGGGGCGCTGCTCGCGTTGTTCAGTGAACACCTGGGCGCCATTCTGGCTGCCTTCGACGAGACCGACCTCGTCGAGTGGCAGCGTGCCGGGCCGCGGTGCCGCGGCGGGGCGGTTCGGACGAACTCGGCGATCTTCAGTGGGTCTGGACCGCCTGCTCGGTGTCAGCCCCTCCCGCCACTGCTCGGGGGCGGTGCGCTGCGACACGCGGCGCTCCGGCGCGGCGGTCGTCGGCCGACGTCACGAACGCGGGCGCTGCTGGGCCTGTCCGGGACGAGCATATGGGCGTGCCGACGACGGACCTGGAGGTCAGGGGTTCGACTTCTCCGGGTGCACAGAGCTGTTCCCGGCCTGGGTGGCTGTCCCCCGTAGAACGATCTCGACGCAGTCCTCGACGAAGGCGTCGTCGACGTCGGTGCGAGGCCCGAATACTCCGAACCACACCGGCCCCACGACGCGCACGATCAGCGCGTCGGCGTCCACATCGGCCGCCAGCTCGCCCCGGGCCACCGCCCGCTCGACCATCGGCCGGGCCCGGGCGAACCGGGCGGCCCAGTAGCGGCGCCCGAGCTCGGCGAGCGAGCTGTCGTGTCCGCCGCCGGCCAGGGTCGACATCAGCGCCCGGTTGGCCGGCGCCACGAGCGCATCGCGCACCTGGCGGACGAAGGCCACGAGGTCGCCGCGCAGCGTGCCGGTGTCGGGTGGTGCGATCCGCTGGTCCGCCGCAGCGAGCAGGATGTCGGCGACGAGGGCGTCGCGGCCGCCCCACCGGCGGTAGATCGTCGTCTTGTTCACCCCGGCCCGCGCTGCGACGTCCTCGACGGCGAGCCCGTTCCATCCGTGCTCGGTCAGGGCCGCCACCGTCGCCGCCCGCACCGCGGCCGTCACCCTGGCCGTCCGCCCACCCGGCCGCCGCCGTCGCTCGTCGGTCATGGCCGCGACCTTAAGGCAACCCAGCGTTGCAAGCAACGTTCCGTTGTTTTAACGTAGGACATCGTCCCGAGAGGACCACATGAGGATCGTGATCGTGGGTGCCGGCCCGGCCGGCGCGGCCCTGGCTCTGCTCCTCGCCCGGCACGGCGCGCAGGTGCGGCTGCTCGAACGCGAGGAGTCGTCCGGGGCGGCCTTCCGGGGCGAGGGCCTCATGCCACTCGGGATCGACGCGCTGCACGAGATGGGGCTGGGCGACGCGCTCGCCGCGGTGCCGGGGCGGGCGGTGTCGAACTGGCGCATCCACATCGATGGGGAGGAGGTGTTCCGGATCCCCGAGCCCGTTGCCGAGCTCGGCGAGCGCGCCTTCCGCGTCGCCTCGCCCGCCGCGCTGCTCGAGCGGATCATCGACGGCGCGCGCGAACAGTCCGGCTTCTCCTATCACCCCGGCACGCGGTTCGCCGGGCCCGTCCGAGACGCCTCCGGGCGGGTCGTCGGGGTGCGAGCCGTGCAGCCGGACGGCGAGACCGAGTGGCCTGCGGACCTGGTCGTGGGCTGCGACGGGCGCGGGTCGTCGGTGCGGCAGCACTGCGGCCTGCAGCTGGAGCGTTCGTCCGAGGACTACGACGTCCTGTGGTTCAAGTCCCCGGGGCCGCCGGCCACCGGGGCGCGCACCGACTTCCACATCATGGTGGTGCGGGGGCGCCACCCGCTCGTCGCGTACACCTCATGGGACGACCAGCTCCAGTGCGGACTGATCATGCCCAAGGGCGGTCTGGCCGAGGTCATGCAGGGCGACTGGCTGCACACCGCCGTGCAATCGGCCCCGGGGTGGCTCGCCGAGCACGTGCTCGCCCACCGCGACCAGGTCGACGGCCCCATCCGGCTCACCGTGCTGGTGGGGTTCGCGCCCTCGTGGTCCGTGCCGGGCGTGCTGCTGCTCGGGGACGCGGCACATCCCATGTCGCCGGTGCGGGCTCAGGGAATCAACCTCGCCCTGCGTGACGTCGTGGTGGCCGCCAACCACCTCGTCCCGTTCGCCATCGGGCCGGTCGACCGTCCCGCGCTCGACGCCGCGTGCCGGGCCGTGCAGGCCGAGCGCGAGCCCGAGGTCCGCCGCGCCCAGCTCCTCCAGCGTCGGGAGGCCAGGGGTCAGGGCGACGCGCGGGCCGCGACCTGGCGCTACGCGGTCGCCCGGCGCGGCGCTCGCGTGCTGGGCCGCTACGGCTGGGCGCAGCGCGCGTGGCTGGGGCGCCAGCGCGAGCTGCGGTTCGGCTCGGCCGAGGTGCGGCTGGACGCCGCGGTGGCCGAGATCGACGCCCGCTGACCCGTGCGCGAGGTCCGGGCGCAGCAGGTCGTCGCCCTCCATGGCCGTCGGCCCCTCGGTGGAGTCGCGTCGTGGCACGTCGCCCAGCCGATTCCGGCGGCTCGAACGGCACTGCGAACGGGCGGCACGCGGATCGACACGACTCGGGGCGACCCTCCACCGGAGGCGGCCGGTCTCCGTCAGGGTGCCGTCGTGAACACCGGCCAGCCGATCTCCGTGCGCCACGCCGCCCGGTCGTCGGTGTCGCGCGGACCGACCAGGTAGGTCTCGTGCACCGGCCCGTCGACGACGAGCGCGTGCTCGGCGAGGTGGGCGCCCAGCGCGCCGTAGGTCAGGTCGATGTCGTCGTGCTCGCCGCGGTGGACGGTGAGGGCGAGCTCGCGGGCGGGCAGCTCGATCATGCTGATCCGTCCGGCGTCCACGGCGCGGTCGGCGGGGGAGAAGACCGTCGCCCGGCCGTGGCCGTGGGTGAACAGGGCGTTGTCGTAGAGGCCGCCGGGCGGACCGGTCGTGATGGCGCCGGCGGCGGTGAGGGCCGACTCGATGTCGGCGCTCGCGTGCGCGTACCAGTCGAGGACGTCGTCGAGGTCGACCTCCTCGGAGGTGCCGACGACCCGGCGGGCGGGCTCGCGCCGGTGCACGACCTCGATCGAGGGGGGCTCGGGGGCGAGGAGCCGTCGCAGGGCCGCGACCGCGCGCCCGGTCGTGGCCAGCTGCTCCTCGAGGCGGGCGAGGTGGCCGGTGACGATCGTCGAGCGCTCGTCGACGTCGCCGGTCGCGAGCAGGCGGGCGACCTCCCGCACGGGCATGTCCAGGTCGCGGAAGCGGCGGATCACCTGCGCGGTCGGGATCTGGTCGGGCGTGTAGTACCGGTAGCCCGAGTGCGGGTCGACGTGCCGGGGCTCCAGCAGGCCGGACTCGTGGTAGCGGCGCAGGGTCCGGATGCTCAGGTGCGTCACCGTGGCGAACTCGCCGATGCTCCACAACGTGGTCACGGGAGGAGTCTGGACCCTCTCCCCGGGAGAGGGTCCACGGTCGTGCCATGACTACTGCTGCGCACCCCGACACCCTCGTCGACCGCTACTTCGCCCTCGCCACCGGCGGACGCGACGCCTACCTCGCCCAGTTCGCCGACGACGCCGTCGTCGAGGACGAGGGCGCCACGCACCACGGCGCCGCCGCGATCAGCGCCTGGCGCGGCGCCGTCCCGGCCGTGGAGTACCGGGTCCTCGACGTCGTCCCCGACGGCCCGGGTCACCGCGCGGTCGCCGAGATCAGCGGCGACTTCCCGGGCAGCCCGGTCGAGCTGGCCTTCGCCTTCCGCTTCGCCGGCGACGAGATCACGCACCTCACCATCCGGCCGACGACGGGATCCTGACGCGGGGGCCGGGACGCTCCGGAACCGGGTCGCCGGGGTGCTCGGTCCTCGTGACGAAGGGCGACGTCATCGCCCGCACGAGCGCGCCGTAGGCCACCCCGAAGTCGATCTCGTCGCCGACGGCGACGCCGTGGTCGCCGATGTCGACGACGAGGTGGTCGCTGCTCATCCCGAGGATCGCGATGCCCGCCGGTGGGTGCAGCCCCTCCGGATCGACGTCCTGGCGACCGAGGGCGAGGATCGCCTGGTGCACCCGGCCGCTGCCGGTGCGCACCGGTGCCTCCCCGAACGCGGCCTGGGCGCGGTCGCCCCAGGGCTGCGCGGGCTTCACGGCGACCTCGATGACCTCGGCGGTGAGCGTGAACGCGTCGGTGTGCAGGCCGGGGATCGGCGTCCGGTGCAGCGGGTCGACGCCGAGCAGGATGGCCTCCCCGAGCCGCAGCTCGTCGATCCTGCCGACGTCGTCGGTGCCCATAGCCCAGCCGAGGTTCGCCGAGTTGCCGCCGGAGACGGTGCCGAGCGTGATCCCGCGCAGGGACTCGACGTCCTCCACGAGCGCGGTCAGAACGCCCATGTTCCGGTCGTCGGGCACGACGCCGTTCTGGCAGGCGAGGTTGGCGCCCAGCCCGAGGAGCCGCAGGCCGGGGTGACGGAGGACGGCGAGCACGGCCTCGGGGACGTCGTCGACCGCGATGCCCTCGCGCAGGTCGCCGAGCTCGACCATCAGCACGACGCCGTGCGTCCGCCCGGCCCGCGACGCCGCGCGGTCGAGCGCCACGAGCACGGCGGCCTCGGTGTTGAGGCTGACGTCGGCGACGTCGACGACCCGCGCCGCCTGGCTCAGCATCGGTGACCGGATGAGCGTGCGCGACACCGCCCGGTCGAGGCCGGACAGCCGGACGAGGTTGGGCACCCGGGAATCGCCGAGGCCGTGCGCGCCGCCGCGGAGCATGGCCGCTCCGACCCCGGGCGAGCCCATCACGGCCTTCGTGATGCCGGTGACGCGGATGCCCCGGACGCCGAGACGGTCGGCCAGGGTCCGCGTGTTCTGCTCGATCTTGCCGAGATCGGTGTCGATGCGGGGCGCGGTCACCCGGGGGTGGTCGTGCCGGCCGCCACGGCGAGCGCGGGGAAGGCCGCGAGCACCATGTCGACCAGGTCCGACGCCGGCCGCGTCAGGGGGTCGGTGACGGGGACGCCGAGCAGCGTGCGGTGCTCCTCAATGGCGTCGCGGAGCTCGTCGCCGGTCATCTCCTCGTGGTTGATCGTGACGCCGATGACGCGGGTGTCGGCGAACGCCTCGATCAGCGCGATCTCGTCGGCCGCGGTGGGCATCGGCATCATCGGGAAGTCGCCGAGCACCCGCCGCTTCGGTGCGTGCTGCACGATCACCGCGGCCGGCCGGCTGCCACGCAGGATGTGGGCGGAGGTCAGGTAGGCGGGGTGGCTGAGCGCGCCCTGCCCCTCGACCACGATGACGTCGGGGTCCTCGCCCTCGAACGCGGCGACGACCTGGTGCTCGACCTCGCCCGAGCAGAACTGGGGGACGAGCGCGTCCAGCGCGACGCCGTACTTCCCGCCCTGGATGAGCGTGGTCTGGCCGGTACCGACCATGACCGCCCTGATGCCGTGCGCGTTCAGCGCCTGGACCAGCAGGGTGGCGGTGGTGCGCTTCCCGATCGCCCCGTCCGTGCCCAGGACCGCGATCCGGGGACACGTCACGTCGAAGATCCGGCCGGAGAACAGGTGCAGGTCGCGCTTGGCCTTCGGCCGGCGCACGTCGGTGATGGTGACACCGGCGATCACGGCGGCCGCGGCGAACTCGGCGTCGTCGTTGAGGAACTCGTGCAGCCCGTTGACGATGTGCATCCCGCGGGCGATGCCGTCGAGCAGCACGATCCGCTGCTCGTCCGACAGCAGGCCGTCGGCGGGTGCCAGGCCGCAGATCAGGTAGTCGGGCACCCGGCCGGCGTGCGAGACGGCGTGGTCGAGCGAGGCCAGCACCGGGATGCCGTTGGCGGTGCCGTCGAGGAACGTCCCGGCGTCGACGCCGGACCGGACGCTGTCGATGACGCTGAGGACCTCGTACCTCTCCGAGTGCCGGACGAGGCCGTTGGCCGTCTTGCCGTCCTGCTCGCCGAACAGGCCCTCGCAGTAGACGACGGCGGTGGAGCCGGTGGGCAGAGCGAACGGCGCTGTCGCGACCCGCTCACCCTGTTCGGTCGCAGTCGGGAAGGAGGTGGTGCTGACGGGCGCAGGCATGGGGTCCTCTGAGAAGTCTCAGAGGAGGCGACGGGATCGTGGCGGGGCGGAGGCCCAACGGTCAACGAGTGGTCTGCCCTGAGTGCCGGCGATGTTACCGGCAGGTTAACCATAGCCGGTCCGGACCTACGGCGGGCGCCGCCGGGTGCCCGGGCAGGATGGCGGGCATGTCGCCGAGCCTCGTCCCCGCACCCGACTACGCCACCTGGCGCCCGACCAAGGAGACGCTGCACCGCTTCCTGCAGGTGGTCGGGAAGCTGCGCCTCGCCGCCAGCCCGCGCCGCAACCACTGGTGGAACGTACCGCTGCACCTGACCGGCCGCGGCCTCACCACCCGCCCGATGACCGTCGACGGGGAGAGTGCGTTCAGCGTCGACCTCGACCTGCTCGACCACCGCCTCGACCTCAACCGCGACGACGGCACGCGCTGGTCGATGGACCTGCCCGGCCGGTCGGTGGCCGGGTTCCACCGGGGGCTCGGAGCCGGGCTGGCCGCGCTGGGGATCGACGCGGTGATCGCGTCGCCGTACCCGTTCGACCTGCCCGACAGTGCCCGCCCGTTCGCCGAGGACGACGAGCACGTCGCCTACGACCCGGTGGCGGTCACCGCGTACTGGCGGGTGCTCGGGCAGGTCAACCTGCTGCTCGAGGAGTTCGCCGGGCGGTTCTCCGGCAAGGCGAGCCCGGTGCACCACTTCTGGCACACGATGGACATCGCGCACACGCGGTTCTCCGACCGGGTCGTCGACCACGACGCCTCCACCGACCCGGTGACGCGCGAGGCCTACTCGCGGCAGGTCATCAGCTTCGGGTTCTGGTTCGGCGACGAGAACACGCCCGAGCCCGCCTTCTACTCCTACACCGCGCCCGAGCCGGCCGGGCTCGCCGAGCGGGGCCTCACGCCGGCCGCGGCGCGCTGGGTGGAGCAGCGCGGGTCGCACCTCGCGGTCCTCACCCAGGCCGCCGCGCTCGCGGAGCCCGCCCCGCGCGCGGCCGTGCTCGACTTCTACGAGAGCGCCTACCGCGCGGGCGCCGAACTCGCGGGGTGGGACGTCCAGCAGCTGAGCTGCGTCGACGGCGCCACGGACCGGATGGCGCGGTAGCCGGGCCAGGCGGTTACCAGGCCCCGGGCTCGAACTCGGCGGTCATGTCGCGCCAGCCCACGGGCTCGCCGCAGTGCGCGCACGTCACGCGCGGCTCCGCGGCGTGCCCGCACCCGCGGTGCACCAGTCGGACAGGGGGCACGTCGTTCTCGTACTCGTCGCCCCACGCCATCAGCGACAGCAGGATCGGGTAGAGGTCCGCGCCCTTCGGAGTGAGGACGTACTCGTGGCGATCGGGGCCCGGGATCGCCCACGACCCGCGCGACGGAGCAGTACACGTCCTGCAACTCCCCACCACTTCCGGAGGCTCCCGTGCCCTACGACCAGTTCACCCTCCCCCGCGGTGGCGCGACGCTCGTGCACAAGGCCGAGGTCGCCGCGGCGGTGACGCGGATGCACGCCGAGGTCACCGGCGCCCCTGCGGCGGACGGCGTGGTGCTGCCCGAGATCACCGAGGACGCCGGCGCCGTCTACTGAGCGCCCCGCCCGCCCTGTGGGCGGTCGACCGCCGACCGTCCGGCGGTGGTGGCGCCGGGGCGGCTCGCCTACGGTTCTCGTGACTGTTCGACGGCGGTGTCGGGCGGAGGTGGGCGTGCGCGGCGAGGGCGAGACCTGGCAGACCGGCGACGGGGACCGCGCGCCGGACTGGCAGGCGATGCTGTCCGCGACCCACCTCCCGTGGACGGTCTCCGTGCCGGAGGCGTCGGACGCGCCGGCGTTCGAGGCGCGGGTGCGGCGCTGGTGGATCGACGACCTGGCTCTGGTCGACTGCGAGTGCGGGCCCTGCTCGGGCACGCGGCAGCGCCGCCAGATCGCCGACACGGACGGCGAGTTCGTCGTCGTCCTGATCACGCGGGCCGGGCGGGAGACCGTCAGCCAGGGCGGGGTCGAGGCGGACCTGCGCCCCGGCGACGCCGTGGCGTGGGACAGCACCAGGCCGGCGCGGTTCGCCGTGTGGGAGCCGCTCGCGAAGCGGAGCCTGCTGATCCCGCGGGCCGCGCTCGACGAGGTCGGCGGCCGGGCGCGGGTCACCGGCGGCGTGCGGCTCGACGGCCTCGCTCCGGCGACGCGCCTGCTCACCACCTACCTCGACACGCTGAGCCGGGCGCTGCCCGACCTGCCCCCGTCGGCGGTGACGGCGGCGCGCAACGCCACCCTGGAGCTGTTCATCGGGGCGCTGCACCCCGGCGGCGGGGCGCCGACGACGAGCACGGCCCGGCCCGCGCTGCGGGCGGCGATGGACCGCTGGATCGAGCAGCACCTGCTCGACGACGCCGTGACGCCGGCGGCGATCGCGACCGCGCACGGGGTGTCGGTCCGGACCGTCAACCGCGTCTTCAACGCGACCGGGCAGACCGTCGGCGAGGTGATCCGGGTGCGTCGCCTGGCCCGGGCCCGCGACGAGCTGACCCGTTCCGACCAGCCGATCTCGGCGATCGCGCGGCGCTTCGGCTACGCCGACACCAGCCACTTCAGCCGCACGTTCAAGGCGCGGTACGGCACCTCGCCGAGCGACTACCGCGGGTCCCGGGCCACCGCTGGCGCGCGGATCCAACACCCTGTCGCGCCGGTTCAACGCGCCGCGCCGCCGGAGCGCTGAGACTGGGGTCACAGCGGCCCTCCCGGGCCGATCCGACCCTGGAGGTTGCACCGTGGATCGTCGCGATGTCGAGTTCGACGCCGAGGGCGTCACCCTGCGCGGCTGGTTCTACCCGGCCGAGGGCGCTTCGGGCGCCGCCCCGACGGTGGTCATGGCGCACGGGTTCTCCGCCGTCAAGGAGATGTACCTCGACTCGTTCGCCGAGGTCTTCGCCGCCGCCGGGCTCAACGCGCTGGTGTACGACAACCGCAACTTCGGGGCGAGCGACGGTCGGCCCCGCCAGGAGATCGACCCGTGGGCCCAGGTCCGCGACTACCGTCACGCCATCACCTACGCGAGCACGCTGGCCGAGGTCGACGCCACGCGCATCGGCATCTGGGGCAGCAGCTACTCCGGCGGCCACGTGCTGGTCGTCGCGGCGATCGACCGCCGGGTGAAGGCCGTCGTCAGCCAGGTGCCTCTGGTGAGCGGGCACGACAACCTGCGCGCGCTGGTCCGCGCCGACCTCATCGCCGGCTTCCGCGGGATGTTCGACAGCGACCGCCTCGCCCGCTACCAGGGCGACCCGCCCGCGATGGTGCCGGTCGTCGACGCAGACCCGACGGCGCCCTCCGCGCTGCCGACGGCCGACTCCTACACGTGGTTCACCGAGACCGCGAAGCTGCGCGCCCCGTCGTGGCGCAACGAGGTGACGCTGCGCAGCGTCGAGATGTTCACCGAGTACGAGCCGATCACCTACGTCCCGTACATCAGCCCGACCCCGCTGCTCATGCTGCCCGCGCGCGGCGACCACCTCACGCCCTCCGAGTTGGCCATCGCCGCGTACGGGAAGGCCAACGAGCCGAAGAAGCTGAGCATCCTGCCCGGCGGGCACTTCGACGCCTACGTCGACGGCTTCGACGTCTCCAGCGGCCCGGCCCGCGACTGGTTCCTCGAGCACCTGGGCTGACCCATCCGTGAGTGGATACCAGTGCCGGAGCACTGGTATCCACTCACGAGGCACACTTGCCCCGTGCGCCACGGCGGGGACGGCGGGTCGGTGCTCTCGCGCGCCGTGCGCATCTTCGAGGCGTTCGGCCCGGGGGAGCGGGCGCTGCGGGTCGGCGAGATCGCGGCGCGCTCGGGCCTGCACCGGGCCACGACGTCGCGGCTGGTGGCCGAGCTCGTCGAGCACGGCCTGCTGGTCCGCGACGCCGACCGCCGGGTGCGCATCGGCGTGCGGATGTGGGAGCTCGCGATGCGGGCGTCGCCGACCCTGTCGCTGCGCGAGGCGGTGATGCCGTTCCTGGAGGACCTGCACGGCGTCGTCGGCCACCACGCCCAGCTCGGCGTCCTCGACGGCGCCGAGGTGCTGTTCGTCGAGCGGCTCAGCGCGCCGGGGTCGGTCATCAACTACACGCGGATCGCGGGGCGGCTGCCGCTGCACGCGTCGTCGTCGGGCCTGGTGCTGCTCGCCCACGCCCCGCACGAGCTGCGCGAGGCGGTGCTCGCCGCCCCGCTGCGCCGCTACACCCCCGAGACCATCGCGACGCCCGATCGCCTGCGGCGCGTGCTCGCCGACGTCCGTCGTCACGGCTACGCCTACTGCCCCGGGCACCTGCACGCCGACGCGCTCGGCGTCGCCGTCCCCGTGACGGGCGCCGACCGCCACGTGCTGGCGGCGCTCTCGGTGATCGTCCCGAACGACGACGGGGGCCGCGCGGTCGTCCCGGTCCTGCGCGCCGCCGCCCGCGGCATCGCCCGCACCCTCGGGAACCTCCCGCTCGCTGAATGAGAAAGCCCTCCTGGCGGGGCCGGCCGGCGGGCACCGTTCGAGCTCTCGGCGAGGGAGGTGGCACGTGAGCGGTGTGCAGGCGGATGTGGTCACCCTGCGGGTGGCGGCCAAGGAGGTCGTCTCCGACGGGGTCGTGGTGCTCACCCTGCGCCACCCCGACGGCGCACGGCTGCCGGACTGGGCGCCGGGGGCGCACGTCGACCTGATCCTGCCCACCGGCGCGGTGCGGCAGTACTCGCTGTGCGGCGACCGCTTCGACGCCTTCCGCTACCGCGTCGGGGTGCTGCGCGAGCCCGACGGCCGGGGCGGGTCGGCGTACGTGCACGACGTGCTCGCGGTCGGTGACACCGTCGGCGTCGGCGGCCCGCGCAACCACTTCCCGCTCGTGCCGTCGGAGCGCTACCTGTTCGTCGCGGGCGGCATCGGGATCACCCCGCTGCTGCCGATGGTGCGCCAGGCCGACGCGCTGGGCGTCGACTGGACCCTGGTCTACGGCGGGCGCACGCGCACGTCGATGGCGTTCCTCGACGAGCTCGCCGCGCACGGCGACCGGGTGCACGTCGTGCCGGAGGACGAGCACGGCCGCATCGACCTGCCCCGCTGGCTCGCCGACCCGCAGCCCGACGTCGCCGTGTACTGCTGCGGGCCGGGCCCGCTGCTCGACGCCGTCGAGCGGGCGTGCGCGCACTGGCGCCCGCACGCGCTGCGGACCGAGCGGTTCGTGGCGGAGGAGCAGTCCGCGCCCGTGCGGGACGAGCCGTTCGAGGTCGAGCTCGCGCGCACCGGCCGGTCGGTCACGGTGACCCCGGGCCGGACCGTGCTCGAGGCCGTCCGCTCGGTGGGGGTCGACGTCCTGTCGTCGTGCCGCCACGGCACCTGCGGCACCTGCGAGACCGACGTGCTCGACGGCCTGCCCGACCACCGCGACTCGATCCTCGACGGCGCCGACCGCGCGGCGAACGACTGCATGTTCGTCTGCGTGTCCCGCTCGCGCACCGACCGCCTGGTGCTGGACCTGTGAGCACTGTGACGATCCGGGAGGATCTGCGATGACCAGCACGCCGACGACCAGCACGACGGGGCCGCACCCCGCCCTGCCGGTGCACCACGGCGACCCCTTCGGCCACGAGGTCCTCGAGGACCCCGCCGCGTTCCACGAGGAGCTGCGCGAGGCGGGCCCGGTCGTGCACCTGTCCCGCTACGACGTCTTCGCCATGGCCCGCTACGCGGAGGTGCACGCCGCGCTGCGCGACTGGCAGAGCTTCGAGTCGGGCGCCGGGGTCGGGCTGTCGAACTTCCGCAGCGAGCCGCCGTGGCGCCCGCCCAGCCTGCTGCTTGAGTCCGACCCGCCCCGCCACGACGCCCCCCGCCGCGTGCTCTCCGGGCTGCTCGCGCCCCGGGCCCTGCGGCGTCTTCGGGAGCGGTGGCGGGCCGCCGCAGCCGACCTCGTCGACGACCTGCTGGCGCGCGGCACCGAGTTCGACGCCGTGCCGGCGCTGGCCGAGGCGTTCCCGCTGCACGTCTTCCCCGACGCCGTCGGCATCCCCGACGAGGGGCGCGAGAACCTGCTGCCCTACGGCGAGTTCCTGTTCAACGCGTTCGGCCCGCACAACGACCTCGTCGAGGCGGGCGCGGCGCGGGCCGGCGACCTGGCGGCGTGGGTGAACGCGCAGTGCCGTCGTGAGGTGCTGGCCGATGGCGGGTTCGGCGCGCAGATCTGGGCCGCGGCCGACCGCGGGGAGATCACGCCGGACCAGGCGCCGCTGGTGGTGCGGTCGCTGCTGTCGGCGGGCGTCGACACCACGGTGCACGGCCTGGGCGCGGTGCTGCACGCCGTCGCGACCTTCCCCGAGCAGTGGCGCCGGCTCCGCGAGCAGCCGCACCTGGCGCGCGTCGCGTTCGACGAGGCCGTGCGCTGGGCGTCGCCCGTGCAGACGTTCTTCCGCACGGCCACCACCGACGTCCGCGTCGGTGACGCCGTGGTGCCGGCCGGGAACAAGATCCTCATGTTCCTCGCCTCGGCCAACCGCGACCCGCGGCGCTGGGACGACCCCGCCGCCTTCGACCTCTCCCGCGACCCGTCGGGCCACGTCGGCTTCGGCTTCGGCATCCACCAGTGCGTGGGCCAGCACGTCGCCCGGCTGGAGGCGGAGAGCCTGCTGACCGCGCTCGCCGAGCGGGTGGAGTCGATCGAGGTGGCCGGGCCGGTGGTGCGCCACCACAACAACACGATGCGCGCTCTCGGGTCGCTGCCGCTGCGCGTGCGACCGGCCTGAGCGGGCCCGCCACGATCGGGTCGTAGATCAGCACCTGTCCCGTCCCGCCTCGTTGACCTGCTGTGACCGGCGTCCTCCCCGCGCCGGTCGTCGTCGAGGAGGACGCACCATGAGCAGTGCCCGGCACCGGATCCGCGGGCTGACCCGCACGGCGCGCGCGGGGGTGGTGGTCGCCGGCGCACTCGCCGTGGCGGCCGCCGCCCTGGCCGCTCCGCAGGCGGCGAGCGCCTCCCCGGAGGACGGCGACGACGGCACCTGGGTGTCGGCCTGGTCGGCCGCCCCGCAGGGCCCGTCGACGCTGGGCGACTTCGGCGTCGAGACCTTCAGCGGGGCGAACCAGGTCACTGCGGTGCAGGACCTCGTCCCGCCGCCGACCACGTTCTCCGACGAGACGATCCGCCAGGTCCTCTACCTGCACCACGGCGGCAGCGCGCTCCGCGTGCAGCTGTCCAACGAGTTCGGCGGGACGCCGACGACGCTGCCGTCGGTCACCGTCGGCGTCCGCGACGGCGACTCCGGCGCGTCCGTCGTCGAGGGCACGCAGCGCACCGTCACCTTCGGCGGCGAGCCCGGCGTCACCATCCCCGCGGGCGAGAACGTCCTCAGCGACGCCGTCGACCTCACCACCGAGGCGTTCGACCACCTCGTGCTGAGCATCTTCGTCCCCGCCGGCAACGGCGCGGCCACCGTGCACGGCAGCTCGATGCAGACCTGGTTCACCGCGTCGGGCGACGAGACCACCGCCGCGGGCGACGGCGCCTTCGCCGAGCGCGGCATCGTGCTCGACCGCTTCACCTCGACGTTCACGACGGCCTCCTACTACGCCACCGGCGTCCACGTGGAGGGCGAGGAGGGCGACGGCACGCTCGTCGCCTTCGGCGACTCGATCACCGACGGCTTCCTCTCCGACGGCAACACCGACACCCGCTACCCCGACGTCCTGGCCCGCCGGCTCAAGGACGACCCGGACACCGCGCACCTGTCGGTGACCGCGCAGGCGATCAGCGGCGGACGGGTCACCGGCCCGGGCATCGGCCCGTCGGGGCTCGACCGGCTCGAGGCGCAGGCGCTGGACCAGCCCAACCTGGCCGGCGTGATCTTCCTGCAGGGCCTCAACGACCTGGGTACCGCGGTGCTGCAGGACCTGCCCGCCACCGCCGACGACCTGAAGACGGCCTACCGCGAGATCGCCGAACGCGTGCACGCCCGGGGCGTCCCGATCTACATCGGCACCCTGACGCCGGCCGGCAACCTGCTGCGGCCCGCGCCGTACGGCGTCTACTCCACGCCGCAGGCGGTCGCGGCCCGCAACGAGGTCAACGCCTGGCTGCGCGGCGAGGGGGCGCAGTACTTCGACGGCGTCATCGACTTCGACGCCGCCATCCGCGACCGGATCATCCCGGACTGGATCGACCTGCGCTACGACGCGCTGGACAACCTGCACCCCAACACCACCGGTTACGAGGTCATGGGCCGCAGCATCCCGCAGGAGTTCCTGGACGCGATCGCGGCCGGCTGACACCCCGCACCACCGCACGCACCGACGACCGGCCCGGGACCGCGATGGTCCCGGGCCGGTCGCCGTCCGCGGTGCCCTGCGGGGTCAGGCCGGGACGGGCCGCTCCTGCGGCACGGCCGGGGCGGGCGGAGCCGGCGCGCGCCGCATCCGCACCCAGAGCGCGCCGTAGACGACCGGCCCGGCGACGGCGAGCACGACGGCCAGGAGCGTCACGACGGCCGAGTAGCGGTCGGTCAGCAGCAGGAACGCCGGCACCCACGCCGTGATCCAGCCCTGGATCGCGCACACCGCGCCGGTGTAGCGGCCCAGTGCGTCGCGCTTGAGGCCCAGCACCAGGAAGAACAGCAGCCACAGGAACGCCCAGTGCAGCCAGATCACGCCGAACCCGGCGTCACCGAGGAGGGTGAAGTTGAGTCCGGAGTAGACCAGGGCCGACACGAAGACGAACAGGCAGAAGTACCCCAGTCCGGTGCTGTCGAGATCGAAGCTCAGGTTGAGCCCGACGTAGAGGTAGGTGAAGGCGAACAGGTAGAGCCCCGCCGCCGAGAGGATGACGTTCGCGTCCCCGTCGGCGGTGAAGATCAGGTAGGTCGGCGTGATGATCTGCAGCGCACCGACGAAGAAGTTGATCGGCGCGGCCGACCGCCCGTCGACCCAGCCGAGCAGCATCGCCCCGTTGATGAAGAGCACGGCTCCGACGAAGAGCAACCCCACCGCGGCCATCAGCCCGCGGACCTCGGCACTCCCATGCCCGGGTCGACCTGGTGCGGCCCGTTCTTGCCGGGCCGGACGTCGAAGTCGAAGATCTCGGTCGGCAGGTAGACCGTCGAGCACGAGTTCGGGATGTCGACGACGCCCGAGAGCCGGCCCTCGATCGGCGCGGCGCCCAGGATCATGTAGGCCTGGATGGCGCTGTAGCCGAACTTCTGCAGGTAGTCGATGGCGTGCAGGCAGGCGCGCTGGTAGCTCAGGTGCGAGTCCAGGTAGCGCTGCTCGCCGCCCAGCGTCACCGAGGTGCCCGAGAACGCGAGCCACTCGCTGTACTGCGGGTCGGTGCGGCCCGGCATGAACACGGCGTTCTCCGAGACGCCGTAGGTGTCCATGCCGCCCTTGATGACGTCGACGTGCAGGTCCATGAACCCGCCCATCTCGATCGCGCCGCAGAAGGTGATCTCGCCGTCGCCCTGGGAGAAGTGCAGGTCGCCCATCGAGAGGTTCGCCCCGTCGACGAACACCGGGTAGAACACCCGCGAGCCCCTGGTCAGGTTCTTGATGTCCTGGTTGCCGCCGTTCTCACGCGGCGGCGCGGTGCGGGCGGCCTCGGCGGCGACGCGGGTGTAGTCGTCGCCGCTCAGGGTGCCCAGGATCGCGGAGTCGGGCAGCGGGGGCAGGGCGAGCGGCGGCACGCGCTGCGGGTCGGTGTCGATGAGCGCCTGCTCCCGGGCGTTCCACCTCCCGAGCAGCTCGTGGCTGGGCGCGGTGCCCATCAGCCCGGGGTGGACGATGCCGGTGAAGGCCACGCCGGGGACGTGGCGCGAGGTCGCGACGCCGCCCCGGAAGTCCCAGATCACCTTGTAGGCGTCGGGGAACTGCTCGGTGAGGAAGCCGCCGCCGTTGCTGGTGGCGAACACGCCGGTGTAGCCCCAGCCCTGGCCGGCCAGCGGGCCGGAGTCCTCCTGCGGGATCGGGCCCACGTCGAGGATGTCGACGATGAGCAGGTCGCCGGGCTGCACGCCCTGCACGGAGATCGGGCCGCTGAGCACGTGCACGCCGGCGAGCGGGGCGTGGAGGATGTCGTCGGCGGAGTCGTCGTTGTGGATGGCGCCGTCGAACCACTCGCGGCAGTGCACGCGGAACGTGTCGCCGGGCTTGACGTGGACCTGCGCCGGGATGTCGGGGTGCCAGCGGTTGTGGCCGACGAGCTGCTGCTCGGTGAAGCTCTTCTGGGAGTCGAGCGGGAAGACGACTTCGGGCATGGCGGACGGTCTCCTCGTCTGGAACGGACTGTGGTGGGCTGGGGGTGCGCGGGTCAGGGGCGGGGCAACCGGCTGGTGCGCGGGTCCGCGACGGCGGCGGGGCGCCGCCCGGCGCGGGGCGCGCCCGGCAGCGACGACACGACGTCGGGCTCGGAGCGCGACCGCTCGGTGCGGTCGATCAGCGACATCCGCCCGCGGTCGGCGAGGCCGAGCATCGGGGCGGTGATCACGCGCGGGGATTCGCTCCCGCAGGTCGGGCACGCGACGGCGCCGGGTGCGGTGCCGATCGGCCGGACGACGTCGACGGGACCGTCGACGTCGCAGCGGTAGGTGTAGGTCGCCATCGAGCCTCCACGGAAATATTTTCCTAGGAAACTAGAGACGCAGCTCACTCCTGTCAACGGCCGGGCGGGTCAGAGCTCCTGGAGGACGTCCCACGACACGCCGTCGGCGGCGGCCAGGAACACGCGCTGCCGCAGGTGGCGGTCGCGCACCTCGACGGTGCCGCGCGGGCCCTCGTAGGCCAGGCCCTCCGCGACCGCCGTCATCGTCGGGACGTCGACGGAGCCGGCGCGCCGCACGAGCTCGGTGAGCAGGCGGACGCCCTCGTAGCAGGACTCGCCCAGGCTGTTGAGGACCGGCCCGTCGGGCCCGAAGCGGCGGAAGTAGGCGGCGGCGAAGTCGAGGCCGGCGGTCGTCGTCAGGT
Organism: Pseudonocardia oceani; assembly: GCF_019263585.2. GTDB lineage: Bacteria > Actinomycetota > Actinomycetes > Mycobacteriales > Pseudonocardiaceae > Pseudonocardia > Pseudonocardia oceani. The sequence goes on along the minus strand of NZ_JADQDF010000001.1, from coordinate 2,755,164 downwards.
CCTCGAAGTACCCCGCCGACGTCATGAGCCCGCGCGTGCCGTCGGCGCCGGAGGCGAGCAGCACGTTCTCGTCGATGAGCGAGCTGAAGCGCAGGACGTCGCGGTCGAGCCCGGTGGCACTGAACGCGCGGTTGAACTCCACGGCGTCGTCGCCGATGAGCAGCATGAGGACGGCCTCGCAGCCGCTGGCCTCGATCCGGTGCAGCACGCGCGAGAAGTCGGTGGTGCCGAGCGGGACGTAGACCTCGTCGCAGACCTCGCCGCCCATCCGGCGCAGGTACCGGTGGGCGGCGCGGGCCGAGCGCCGCGGCCACACGTAGTCGTCGCCGACGATGGCCCACCGCCGCACGCCGACCGAGCTCGCGAACCACTCCAGCGCGGGCCCGAGCTGCAGGTCGGGGGTCTCGCCGGTCAGGAAGACGCCCGGGCGGTGCTCGCCGCCCTCGTAGAGCGCGGTGTAGGCGTACGGGACGCGCCCGTCGATCGTCGGCGCGACCGCCTCGCGCACGGCCGAGATGTGCCAGCCGGTGACGGCCTCGACTGCGCCGGCGCGGATGAGGGCGTCGACCTCGCGCGCGACCACCTCGGGCTCCGCTCCGCCGTCGACCGGCACGAGGTTGAGCTCGCGCCCCAGCACGCCGCCCGCGGCGTTGATCTCCTCCGCGGCCATGGCCGCGCAGCTCTCGCAGGACGGCCCGAAGATGCCCGCCGGACCCTGCAGCGGCACGACGAGCGCCATGTTCAGGACCTCGGACCGGGCAGCCGGGGGCACCGTGAGGGGCTCCTGGGCCGGGCCACGATCCATGCGGGACACGCTAACCATCCGCCGCTGGGTTCGTGCTACTCCATACGCGGGGATAGCATCGCCCGGTGACCGAACAGCCGGAGGCCGCGACGCCGGACGGCGCCGAGACGATCCGGCTGCTCTCGCTCGTGGAGCGCACCGTCACCCAGCGCCTCGACGACGCCCTGCGCGCGGTGGGATCGGGCATCGACCAGTGGCGCGTCCTGTCGCTGCTCGCCGAGCGGGGCGGCTGCCCGATGCACGTCGTCGCCGACCACGCCCTGCTGCTCGCGCCCAGGCTGAGCAAGCTCGTCGACCGGATGGTGTCGGCCAACCTCGTGCTGCGCCGCGCCGACGACCACGACCGCAGGCGCGTCCTGGTCTTCGCCTCCGCCCGCGGCCGGCAGGCGCTCGCCGAGTGGGACGCCGTGGCCGCCGACGTCACCCGGCAGTTCCGCGACGCCGTGGGTGCCGACGCGGCGCTGCTCGACGACGCGCTGCGCCGGCTGTCCCACGAGCTCGCGGGCGGCGCCGTGCCGGCCGCGGTGCCCGACTAACTGCTCGTCGAGCCCACGTCCTCCTTCGACCCCAGCTCCCGCAGGAGGTCGTGGCAGCGCGCCGCCCGCTCCGAGTCCTCCTTCATGACCTGCTCGAAGAACGACGCGACGTCGTCGTAGCCGGCGTTGCGCGCGTCGCGGACGTACTGCCCGTAGTCGTGACCCGCCTTGAGCGAGTGGTACTGCACCGACACCAGGTCGAAGATCACGTCACTGAATCCGGTCTCACCGGTGGCCATCGGTCGCCTCCTCGTGTGGTCCTGCGCTGACCCGCGGCGGGTACCCCGGGCCGGGGCACTCACGCACGCGGGGCGCGCCCGGGCCGCCGGGCTACCGTGAGCCGTGGCCAAGCTGTACTTCCGCTACGGCGCGATGAACTCCGGCAAGTCGACGGCGCTGATCCAGGTGGCGCACAACTACGAGGAGCGCGGGCAGCGCGTCCTCATCGTCAAGCCGGCGACCGACACGAAGAGCCCGGCGGTGCTGTCGCGGATCGGCGTCGACCGCGACGTCGACCTCGTCGCGGGGCCGGAGGTGCCGGTGCGGGAGCGCATCCTCGCCGGGCGCGTGCCGCCCGTCGACTGCGTGCTCGTCGACGAGGCGCAGTTCCTCGCCCCGGCGCAGGTCGACGACCTGTTCCGGCTCGCCGTCGAGGACGGCGTCCCGGTGATCGCCTACGGCCTGCGCAGCGACTTCCGCACCCGCGGCTTCCCGGGCAGCATCCGACTGATGGAGCTCGCGCACTCCATCGAGGAGCTCAAGACGATCTGCCGGTGCGGGCGCAAGGCGATCCTCAACGCCCGCACGGTCGACGGCGGGTTCACGCAGTCCGGCGACCAGGTCGCGATCGAGGGCGACGTGGGCTACGAGTCGATGTGCGGCAGCTGCTACCTGCGCGAGTTCGACTGGCCGCCGCGGTAGCGCACCCCGCAGCGCTTAGAACAGGGCGAGCTGGTCCACCACGGGCTTGCGGGGCAGCGGCGGGCGCCGCCGCGGCCCGGACCCCCGCGGGGACCAGCCGGTCTCCAGGTCGGTGCGGGCGGGAGGTGGGGGAGCCGACTCGTCGTGGGCCAGCGTCCGCAGCGCCGTGGCGGCGGTCCAGGGCAGGTCCTGCTCGGCGAAGGCCGCGCGCACGGCGTCGACGGGGAGCGGCAGGCACCCCGTGTCGAGGGGGACGGGCACGTCCTTGCGCATCACCATGACCTGCCGGTTGAGCTCCCACGCCTCGCGGGCGCCGGGTGCGGCGAGCCGTCCGGCGGCCGCCTGCCCCACCGCGTCGGCGACGCGCGTGCCGCCCGCCGCGAGGTCGTCGAACGCGGCCTGCGCCCCGCCGAGCGCGGCCAGCAGCCGGGCCGCGGTGCGCGGCCCGACCCCGCGGACGCCGGGCAGGTTGTCCGAGGGATCGCCGCGCAGCGCCGCGAAGTCGGGGTACTGGTCGGGGCGGACGCCCAGCAGTGTGACGAGCCGGTCGGGCGTGAGCACCGGGGAGGCGTCGACCCCGCCGTTGATGATCCGCAGCACGCGCGTGTGCTCGTCGATCAGGCCGAAGGCGTCGCGGTCCGACGTCATGACCACGGTCGTCGCGCCGGCGGCCGGAGCCTGGCGCGCGACGGAGGCGAGCACGTCGTCGGCCTCCCAGCCCGCCGGCACGACGACGGGGATCCCGAGCGCGCGCAACACGACCGCGGCGGCGTCGAGCTGCTCGACGAGCGTGGCCAGCTTCTCCGTGCGGTGCGCCTTGTACTGCGGCCAGCGCTCGCGCCGTACGCTCGCGGACGGGTCGTCGAAGCCGACGACGACGTGGTCCGGCCCGATCCGGTCGACGGCCGCGACCAGCTGCGACAGCAGCCCGCGCACCGCCCAGCGGGGCTTCCCGTCCGCGGACCGGAAGCCCGTGCGGGCCTGGGAGTGGAAGCACCGGTGCAGGATCGAGTTGCCGTCGACGGCGAGGACGACGCGGGCACCGGTCACGCTGAGACTCTGCCGCATCACGCCCCGGCCCGCGACGTTTGGCCACTCCCGTGGGGGTAACCCTTCCGCGTGCGTAGAGTGGCGTTATGTCCTACACCGGGGGGCCCTGAGTGAAGGTCGTGCTCTTCTGCGGTGGCTACGGCACCCGGATGCGCGACGGCGTGTCCGACGTTCCGAAGCCGATGTTCCACGTGGGCCCGCGACCCCTGATCTGGCACGTCATGCGCTACTACGCGCACTTCGGCCACACCGACTTCGTCCTGTGCCTGGGTTACGGCGCCCAGTACATCAAGGACTTCTTCCTCGGGTACAACGAGACGGCGTCCAACGACTTCGTGCTGAGGGGCGGCGAGGTCGAGCTGCTGGGCTCCGACATCCAGGACTGGACGATCACGTTCGTGCAGACCGGGGAGGGCTCGCCGATCGGGGAGCGGCTGCGGCGCGTGCGCGAGCACGTCGAGGGCGAGGAGATGTTCCTGGCCAACTACGCCGACGTCCTCACCGACCTCGACCTCGACGCGATGGTCGAGGACTTCGCGGCGACCGACGCGGTCGCCACCCTGCTGGCCGTCACGCCGCAGGCGTCGTTCCACTGCGTCGATCTGGCCGCCGACGGGCGCGTGTCCAGCGTGACGCCGCTGCACCGGATGCCGCTGTGGGAGAACGGCGGGTTCTTCGTGCTGCGCCCGGAGATCTTCGACTACCTGCCGGAGGGCGGTGACCTGATGGACGACGCGTGCGCGGCGCTGGCCAAGGAGGGTCGCCTGCTCGCCCACCGCCACCGCGGGTTCTGGGCGCCCGCCGACACCAACAAGGAGCGCTCCGCCCTGGAGCGCGCCTACCTGGCGGGCGACCGGCCGTGGGCGCTGTGGGAGAACGGCTGAGCCTCAGTCTACCTGCCCCGGCAGTCCGAACGCCGCGACGTGCTCGGCGCCGATGAACGAGACGACCTCGGCGATGCGGCCCTCGCGTACCGTGAGGACGTTGATCGACCACGGCAGGAACGGCCCCTCGCCGCCCTGGCGCAGGTAGGCGGCCACGGCCGGTTGCCCGTTGGCGGTGACGGCGCGGTGGCGCCACTGCCCGCACGAGCCCAGCGGCACGGCCACCGCGAACTCCGTGACGGCCTCGATGCCGCGGTACCAGTGCGGCAGCGGCGGCATCGACCACGTGACGTCCTCGGTGAGCAGGGCGACCAGCGCGGCGGCGTCGCCGCGCTCCAGAGCCGTGGAGTAGCCGGTGACGATCGTGCGGACGCGGGCGTCGTCGAGCTCGCGCAGGGTCTGCTGCTGGGTGCGCTCGGGCACCTTCTCCGCGACGACCCGGCGCGCCCGCTGCAGCGCGCTGTTCACCGACGCGGTGGAGGTCTGCATGAGCTCGGCGATCTCCGCGGCGGAGAACCCGAGCACGTCGAACAGCAGCAGCGCCGCGCGCTGGTTGCCCGGCAGGTGCTGGCAGGCGGCGACGAACGCGAGCTCGACGGCCTCGCGCTGCTCGTAGCGCGCCTCCGGGGCGGCCGCGCCCGCGCCGACCCCCGCGTCCGGGTAGGGGCCGAGCCAGGCCACCTCGCCGAGCGGGGTGTCGCCGGTGACGACGTGCTCGCTGGCCGGGCCGACGTCCATCGGCAGCGCACGCTTCCCGCGGCGCTCCGCCGCGGTCAGGCAGGTGCGGGTGGCGACGGTGTAGAGCCAGGACCGCAGCGAGCAGCGGCCCTCGAACCCCGGCAGCCCCTTCCACGCCCGCACGAGCGCGTCCTGCAGCGCGTCGTCGGCGTCGTGGATGGAGCCGAGCATCCGGTAGCAGTGCGCGTGCAGCTCGCGGCGCAGCGGGGCGACGAGCCGGGTGAACGCGGCGTCGTCACCCGCGCGGGCGCGGGCGAGGTCGGGATCGTCCTGCACCAGCGCGTGGGTCACGCCCCGATCATGCCCCCGGACGCCCGCCTTCAGAAGCTGAAGGTCGTGGCGGCCTCGTCGCCGATCCACTCCCACAGCGGGACCGTGCCGCCCATCTCGGCCCCCGCGACGAAGGTCGCGTCGAGCTTCTTCGCGTGCACGCAGATCGGGCAGACGAGGTAGCGCCCGCCGGCGCGCTCGTAGCGGTCGAGCAGCTCGGTCAGCGGCGGACAGCCCTCGCAGGCGGTGGCGACCGCGACGCCCGGCACCGCCAGGCGCACGGCCTCCTTGGTCAGGAACATCATCGTGGGGCGGCCGGACTCGGCGGCGGCGACGGCGGTCAGGAAGGCGACGGTCACCCGCTCGCTGTCCTCGAGGCCGGTGGTGAGATTGACGACGGCGCGGTTGCTCATGGCGGCGACGCTAGGTCCGCGCGGGTTCCGGGTCATGAGGCGTTCTCCCCAGGGGGAGCGCCTCGCTAGCCGTCGAGGGGTTCCAGGGTCCGCAGCAGGCCGTGCTGCACCGCGAACAGCGCAGCCCCGGCCCGCGTGCTGGCGCCGATCTTGGCGTAGATGCGTTCGATGTGGTTGCCCGCGGTCTTCGGCGAGATGCCCAGCTCCCGGCCGATGCGGCGGGTGGTGGCCGCGCGGGCCAGCAGCTCGAGCACCTGAACCTCGCGCGCGGTGAGCCCGGCCGGGCCCGCGGCCGGCCGGCGCGTGGGGTGTCCGGCGCTGCCCAGCACGGCCTCGACGGCGGCCGGGTCGAGCCGCCCGGCGGTGGCCTCGGCGCGCAGTGCGACGGCCGCGGCGCCGGGCTCGAGGGCACGTCGGTGTGCGCGGGTCTCGGTCATGGCGTGGTAGCAGTCGGCCGCGCCGAGCAGTCGAGCCGTCGTCGGCAGGGACGCGGCGGTGAGGCCGCGGTGGTAGCCGGAGCCGTCGCAGCGCTCGTGCGCCATCGCGGCCACGGTGGCGGCCGCCCCGAGCGCCGGGACGCGGCGCAGCATGCGATCGGTGTAGTAGGAGTGCAGCTCGACCCGCTCACGCTCGATGTCGGTGAGCGGTCCCGGCTTGTCCCATATCGTGTTCGGCACCCCGGAGCGGCCGAGCCCCTGCAGCAGCCCGGCCCGGCGGACGACCAGCACGTCGCCGGGAGGCAGCCCGGCCCGGCGTGCGGCCGCTGCGGCGAGGTCGGCGACCCCGCGGGACCGGCCGGCGAAGTACGGCGACTTGAGGTCGACGAAGTCGGCCACCGCCTCCAGCCCGGCGTCGAGCGAGGAGCCGCCGAGCGGACGGGGCGCCGGGTCGGCGGCGAGCAGGTCCGGCCAGGACGACTCCGAGGGCAGGCCGTCGAGCACCGCCCGGCCGTGCCGGGCGAAAGCGTCGGCGATGCCGGGGTCCAGCGTGGAGCCGCGGCGCCTGCGGGTGACCTCCAGCGCGGCGTCGACGCCTCCCGTGCGGTGGTGCACCTCGACGACGTCGGCCAGCCGCACGATCCGGGTCGCCACGTCGATCTCGGAACCGCCGACACCGGCGGGGGACCCGCGCCCGTCCCAGCGCGTGAAGGTCTGGGTGAGGCAGCGGCGCAGGCGCTCTGGCAGGCCCAGCCGGACGGCGAGCTGCCCGGTGACCTGGCAGTGCGCCACCAGCGAGTCCCGCACGACCCGCCCGCCGGTGCCGATCAGCTCACCGGCGACGCGCGCGCGGTGCAGCACGGGCCCGCCCGCCCCGGCGCGCCGCACGAGGTAGGCGAGCATCGGGGGGCTGCCGATCTCGACGTCGTAGACCCCGGCGCGCAACGCGATGTCGTCGCCGAAGCGTGCGGCGGTCTCGTGGGAGTCCGCCGTGCAGCCGACCCACGCCAGCAGCGCGAGCGAGTAGGTCGTGGCCACGTCGTCGCCGGTGAGCCCGATCCGCCCGGCGAACCGCGTGGCGATCAGGCACGACCGCGCCAGATGCTCCATCGGCTGTCCGAGCCCCAGATCGGCGGCCAGGGACAGCATCCCGACCAGCTCGGAGACCGAGATCGTCACCGGCGCGGACCCGGCGGGAGGCATGGCCGGAGTGTAGGTCCGGACCTACGGTGGGCCCATGGCGCGAGGGGTGCGGGACGTCATGAGCACACGGGTCGTCACGGTGCGGGGGGACGCCACCGTCGCGGTGGCGCTGGACCGGCTGCGGCGCTTCGGGTTCAGCGCGCTGCCCGTGGTCAACGCCCGGCACCGGCTCGTCGGGGTGCTGAGCCTGCTCGACGTGCTGCGCCACCGGGAGTCCGGCGGTGACCACTCCGCACTGGTCGAGGACGTCATGAACCCCGACGTCCTGATGATGCCGCCGACCGCGAGCCCGTCGGTGGTGGCGCAGCGGATGCGCGCCCACGGCGAGCTGCGGGTGATGCCGATCGTGGAGCGGGGCACCCTCGTCGGGGTCGTCACGCGCAGCGACCTGCTCCGCCCGCCGCGGCGCCGCGGCCGCTTCGACGCGCTCGTGCGGCGGGTCACCGGGCGCGACGACGCCGCCGACGAGGTGCTGCTCGGGCTCACCCTGCCGGGGCGGGAGCGCCCGGCCGTCGTCGCGGCGACGCCGGCGCGCGAGCTGATGACCACCGACGTCGTCACGGTCGCGCCGGGCGACCCCGTCGAGCTCGCCGTCGAGCTGCTGCTCGAGCGCCGGTTCACCGCGCTGCCCGTCGTCGACGGAGACCGGCTGGTCGGCGTCGTCAGCGAGGCCGACCTGCTCGGCGACCGCATCGCCGGGCGGCGCGGCCCGCGCACCGTCGGCGCGGTGATGACGCGGACCCCGGTGTCCGTGCCGGCCGACGCCACGGTCGGCGACGTGGTGGCGCTGGTGGCCGAGCAGGGTCTGCGGATGGTGCCGGTCGTCGACGGGCAGGCTCTGGTGGGGGTGCTGAGTCGCGGCGATCTGGTGTGATCAGGCCCATGACCGCAGACGAGATCGTGCTCGGACCCCTGCCCGCCGGCATCACCCTCGCGAACGAGGGCAGCCGCATCTGGAACGTGCTCGGCCACACCTACTCGCTCAAGGCCGCGAGCGCCACGAGCTTCGCCTTCGAGACGCTCGACCCGCCCGGCACCGGTGTCCCGCCGCACGTGCACACCACGCAGGACGAGCACATCTACGTGCTGGAGGGCGTGTTCACGCTCTACCTCGACGGGCAGTGGGAGAAGGCGGGCCCGGGCGACACGGTGCGGATGCCGAAGGGGATGCCGCACGCCTACTACAACCGCAGCGACGCCGACTCCCGCGCGCTGTTCTGGGTGAGCCCGGCCGGGCGGCTCGCGCAGCTGTTCGACCAGCTCCACGACCTCACCGATCCGTCCGAGGTCGTGCGGCTCTCGGCGCTGCACGACGTCGACTTCCTGCCCCCGGGCGCGGTCGAGGGGGCCTGAGGCTCCTCTAGAAGAACCGGCCCAGCCAGTCGGTGAACTGCTCCCACGCGCTGCGGGCGTCGTCGACGGCGCCCTCGGGCACCTGCGGGATCTCCGGCAGGTCGGTGGGGATGTCGATGTCGGGGATGTCCGGGATGTCGGTGGGGATGTCGGGGAAGGAGATCCCGTCCCCGTCCCCGTCCCCGTCCCCGCCCGTGTCGGTGCCCGGCTCCGTGCTCGGCTCGGTGGCGTCCTCGGTCGGCGCGGCCTCGGTGGTCTCGACCGCCGAGGTCGGGGCGGCCCGGGTGGGGTCGACGGTGGTCTCGTCGCCGCCGCGGGTGAGCGCGAACAGTGCCACCAGCCCGACGGCGAGCAGCGCGAGCCCGACCCAGAGCCCGCGCCGGTCGGGGCGCTCGGGCTCGGGTACGGCGGCGGGGGCGCTCAGGCGGGCCGCGACCTCCCGGGCGTCGGGGCGGCGGCGCGGGTCGGGGTCGGTCATCGCGCGCAGCGTGCTGCGCAGCGGCTCGGGCAGGCCGGCGGGGACGGGCGGGGGCCGGTCGAGCCGCTGCTCCGCGGCCGTCCGGTCGTCACCGTCGTAGACGCGCCGCCCGCGCAGCGCCTCGAGGAGCAGCAGGCCCAGCGCGTAGACGTCCGCGGGCGGGCCGACGGCCTCCCCGCGCACCTGCTCGGGGGCGAGGTAGGCGACGGTGCCGACGGCGAGGTCGGCCGACGTCAGCCCGGAGTTGCCGACGAGCCGGGCGATGCCGAAGTCGGCCAGGCGCATGCGGCCGTCGCGGTCGACGAGGACGTTGGACGGCTTGACGTCGCGGTGCACCACACCTTCGCCGTGCACGTACGCGAGGACCTGTGCCAGCTCCAGGCCGACGCGCGTCGCGGACTCGGCGTCGTAGGGCTCGCGGGTGAGCTCCCGCGCGAGCGTCGGGCCGTCGACGAGCTCCATGACGAGGTACGCGCGGCCGTGCTCGACGGCGTAGTCGTGCACCGCGACGAGCCCGGGGTGCCGCAGCCCGGCCAGCGTCCGGGCCTCCTCGGCGAAGCGCCGCTCGCCGTCGGGGTCGGTGCCGGGGCGGAAGACCTTGACCGCCACGGGCCGGTTCAGCCGCAGGTCCTCGGCGCGGTGCACGTCGGCCATGCCGCCGGAGCCGAGCAGCCCCTCGAGCCGGTACCGCCCGCCGAGCACCGTGCCCGGCCCGGCACCGCCGGGGTCGATGCGCTCGGTCGGCGGGCCGTCGAGGCGGCGCGTGGGGTCCGGGATGCGCCGGGTCGGGTCCGATCCTGGCTGCACGGGTCCTCCTGGAGCGCTCATGGCGGCACCGAACCTACCGGCGCGCGGCGCGCGGGTCGGGGAGGGCGCGGTCGCCCGATGTGCTGACGCGGTCAGGCGCGGCGCAGCAGCGCGCCCATCGCGGGCAGCCCGACGAGGTCGGCCGTGGCCAGGGCCGAGGGGCTCCCGGCGCTCACGCGCCGACCCTGCGACGGGCTCAGCCGACGGGTCTCCCGTAGTCGACGGCGTCGCGCAGCGGGGCGGGCGCGGCGTCGCGCAGTGCGGCGTCGGGGCGGGCGCCGAGCGCGTCGTTGACGGTGGAGTAGGCGATCCGCAGCGCGACGAACAGCGTGATCGCGAAGACGTCGCCGTCGGAGAATCCGGCGTCGCGCAGGACCTGGACGTCGGCGCGGACGGTGGCGTTGGGGTCGCGGGCCACGGCCCGGGCCCAGCCCGCCATGGCCCGCTCGGCGGTGGTGAGGCCCTGGTCGCCGCCGAGCAGGACCGACACCGCGGTGTCGGTGTCGCTCGCGGCGGCCAGCCGCCCGCCCCAGGCGAGCGAGCAGTAGGAGTCGCCCATCGTGGACGCGCAGGCCGCGACGAGGATGCCGCGGCGGCGCCGGTCGAGCGCCAGCGGCGCCGCGGCCTGCTCCATCAGCGCGAACAGCGCGTCCGACGACGCCGGCTGGTGCGCCCACAGCCGCGACGCGTTCATCACGTACCCGACCGTCGCGACGTCGTCGTCGTAGAGGCGCTGGGCGTCGGGGCCGTGCGGGGGTGGATCGACGAACGCCATGGTCCCCATCCTGGCCCGGTGCGGGCGGGCCAGGAAGGGGGCCGGCCGTCCCCGCGGGCGTCAGGCCGCGATCCCCGAGGCGGCAAGGGTCCTGCGCAGGATGGTGAGCATCCGCGCACGGGTGGGGCCGAGGCTGCCGATCGGCACGCCGAGGTCGTCGGCGATCTCGGCGTAGGACCGGTGGTCCTCGGCGAACAGGGCGGCCAGCAGGGCCCGGCGCAGTGGCGGGAGGGTCGCGATCGCCCCTGCGACGGCGCGTCGCACGTCGCCGTCGACCGCGGCCTGCTCCGGTCCGGGGTCCCACTCCGAGGCGGGTGGCGACACGGTCTCGGCGAGCACGATCCGGGTGCGCTGGCGGACGACGCGCTGGCACTCGTGCGCGGCGACGGCCGCCAGCCAGCCGGCGAGGTGGTCGGGGGTGTGGATGCGGTCGAGGTTCTCGGCCAGGCGCAGCCACGTCGTCTGGGTGACGTCGAGCGCGTCCGCCTCCTGCAGCCGGTACGCCGCCGTCCGCGCCCGGACGAGCGATCCGTACCGCCCGATCAGGTCGGCCCAGGCGCCGGGACGCCCGGCGGCGACGCGGCGGAGCAGGTCGGCGGGTTCCTCGTCGGCCGGCGCCCTCACCGCGGGTCCGGTCGGGGGGGTGCGGCGCCGCGCTCGCCCGCTGTCCGCAGGCGCAGCACGAACGTGGGCATGCACGGCAGCGTCCGCCGGGGTCCTTGTGACGGGGTGAGTGCGTCCTGAGAGCGAGGTCAGGCTCGCCTGTCCCGCGCCTGGGTCAGCGGGAGCGGGGCGATGCCGAGCTCGTCCATCCGCCGGACGTACCCGGCGTAGAGCCGGCGCGCGCGGCCGGGGTGGCCCAGGCGCAGCTGCGTGCCCAGCGCGGCCTGCCAGGCGTCCTCGTCGTAGGGGTCGCGCTCGAGCAGCCGCCACAGGTGGTGGCCCGCCGCCTCCTCGTCGCCGCGATCGGAGGCGAGGCGCGCGAGCAGCCTCGACACGGTCTGCGCGGTGGCGCGGGCGGCCTCGCGCCGGTCGACCGCCCAGTCCTCGAAGCGGTCCTCCTCCAGGAAGTCTCCCGCGTAGAGGCGCTCGGCCCGGCGCAGCAGGTCCTCGGCCTCCGCCGGGTAGCCGGTCATGCCGAGCGCGATGCCCTCGCGCGCCAGGTGGTCGAAGGCGACGACGTCGACCTCGACGCGGTCGGTGCGCAGCGCCAGCGAACGGAGGTCCGTGGCGAGGTAGTGGTCGGCGGCGTGCGCGCGGTCGGGGTCGAGCACCCGGCGCAGCACGCTCAGCGCCACCGACAGCCGGTTCGCCACGCGCGCACCGGCCTCGCCCGGCCACAGCGCGTCGGCGGCGGCGTCGCGGGTGACGGGGCGGTCGTGGTGGGCGATGAGGATCTTGAGCAGGTCCCGGGCCTTGCGCGACCGCCAGTCCGGCGCCGTGACCGGCCGCCCCTCGCGCAGCAGCCGGAAGCGCCCCAGCGTCGTGATCCGGACGGCGGCCGGCCGCTCGCCCGCGCGCGTGGCGAGCAGCGCAGGCAGGCCGACGTCCGGGCTCGCGCCACACGCCGCGAGCTCCCGGCGCAGCGCCGCCACCTGCTCCTCGTCGCCGCGGTGCAGCGCGAGAGCGAGCCGGGTGCGGCAGCGGGCGAGGGGGTTGCCGACGACGTCCCACACGGCGACGGCGTCGCGCAGCAGCCGCTGGTCGGGCGGGTCGGCGGCGACCCCGGCCAGCCCCAGGGCCTCGGCGAGGGCGGCGCGGTCGAGCGTGCGCCGGGCCTGGGCCTCGGCGCGGCGGGCCAGCGCCGCGGCCGCGGGCCGGTCGCCCGCGTGCAGCTCGACGTGCGCCCCGGCGCACAGCGCGCGGGCCAGCTCCAGGCTGGTCGACGCCTGGACCGCCTCGGCGGCGAGCTCCCGCGCCCGCCCGACGTCCTCGGCGGCGAGGATCGGCACGAGCGCGGTGAGCGCCGTGACACGGGCGTGGACGTCGCCGGTGCGCTCGGCGAGCCGCACGGCCTGGTCCAGGCAGACCCGCGCCCGCACGAGGTCGCCGCGCTCGACGTGGAGGGCACCGAGCAGCGCCCGCGGCACGCCCTCGCGCAGCGAGCCCAGTCGGGCGTAGGTCCCGACGGCCTCGTCGAGCGCGACGCGGGCCTCGTCGAGCCGCCCGGTGCACAGCAGCGCGTCGGCCTTGTTGCTCAGCGCGAGCGCGGCGAAGAACCGGTGGCCCGCGCCCGCCCGCAGCGCCTGGTCGGCGTGCTCCACCGCGCCCGCGTAGTCGCCCTCCTCGACCGCGCGCGAGCTGAGGTTGGCGTGGATCCGTGCGAGCTGCGCGGAGTCGCCCGCCTCCGTGCCGGCGGTCAGCGCGAGCCGGTACTCCGCGGCGTTGCGCTCACGGTCGCCCCGCCCGGCGGCCACCAGCGCGGCGGCGACGTGCGCGGCGGTGCGGGCCACCGGGTCGTCCCCGGCCTCCGCGACGGCCCGCTCGGCGGCGGCCCCCGCGCCGTCGAGGTCACCGCTGCTCCACAGCGTCGTGCTGAGCCAGGCGGAGACGAGCGCGCCGGGCGGCGCGGCGGACAGCACGGCGAGCGCCGCCGCCGCGTCCCCGCGCATGTGGAGCAGCGCGCCGTGGCGCCACGCGACCTCGGGCGGCCCCGGACCGCCGGTGCGGCGGTGCAGCCGGGTGTAGACGGCCAGGGCGCCGTCCCAGTCGCCTGCGGCCTGCAGGGCCGCGCCGAGCACGCCGTCGAGGCGGGGTTCCGCGGCCGTGCCGACGGCGGCGAGCACCTCGGCCACCCGTCCGCCGCACCCCCGTTCCACCAGGGCGTACCCGCTGCGGGAGAGCAGCGCCCGCGTCGACTCCGGGGTGGCGCCCACGCTGCACTCCAGCGCCTCCTCCAACCGGCCCCGGGCCTCCAACCAGGCCGCGGCGTCGTGACGCAGCGCGGCCGTCTCGTGCGGGCCCAGCTGCGCGCGGACGGTGGACGCGAGCACGGGGGAGACGGCGAGACCCTCCACGGCGGAGGCGGCCGCGCCCCCGACCGGGACGAGCAGCCCCCGGTCGACGAGCTCCTCGACGTCGTCGTCGCCGACCTCGACGCCGAGCCCGCGGACCAGCCCGGCGTCGACCCGGCGGACGGTGGCGGACACCGCGAGCAGCCGTCGCGTCGACGCGGACTCGCCGGTGAGGAGGTCGGCGGCGAAGTCGCGCCAGCTCGCGCCGCGGTAGCGCTCCCACTGCTCCAGCGCGCGTGGCCGGTGCTCCGGTTCGAGGGGGTCGAGGCGGGCGAGCGCGAGCTGCAGGGCCGCCGCCCAGCCGGCGGTCAGCCCGCACAGGTGCGCGGCCATCCCGGTGGCGCCGGGCCCGAGGCGGGCGGCCAGCAGCGCCGCGGTCTCGTCGACGGTGAACGCCAGCTCGCCCGCCGCCACCTCGGCGACCTCTCCCTGCCCGCGCAGCCGTCCCAGGCCCAGGTGCGGCAGCCGGCGGCCGCAGAGGACGACGTGCAGCCCGGGCGGGGCGTGCAGGCAGAGCGCGTGCAGCAGCGCGGTGCCCGGGTCGTCGTCGGCGAGCTGCTCCACCTCGTCGACGACGAGCGTGCGGTCGGCCACCCGCTCGACCGCCTCGGCCAGCAGCTCGGCCTGGCCCTCGGCCAGCGCGCGCCGGTCCTGCGCGCCCAGCGCGCCGCCGCCGGCCGACAGCCCGGGCGGGGCGGCGACGCCGAGCGCGACCGCCAGCCGCGGGGCGAGGACCTCGACGGCGCGGTCGGCCCGGCGCAGCGCGAGCCAGCCGCCGTGGCGCCCCGCGGTGGCGTGGCGCACCGCGGTGGTCTTGCCGAACCCCCCGCCCGCGACGACGAGCGTGACCCGCCGCCGCGCGGCGGCGCGGAGCAGCCCCGCCACGCGCGGCCGGTCCAGCACCCCCGGCTCGGCGCCGTGCTCGTCTCGCACCATGCGGCAGCCTCCGTGCCGTGGATCCGGGAGGTCCGGGCCCCCGACCCGGTGGGCCCGCATCCTCCCAGCCCGGCGGGTCGGGGTGAAGGGCGTCGCGCGTCCGGTGTGCCGAGCGGTCAGGCCTTCAGCAGCGCCTCCGCCAGCCCCGCGGGCTGGGTGAACATCGCCTCGTGGCTGCCGGGGGCCTCGGTCGCGGTGACGCCGAGCCGCTCCGGGAAGCGCGGTACCCAGCCGTACTCGCCGGGCGGCAGGGCCACGTCGTCGACGCTGAACACGTAGGCCACGGGCACGCCGAGCGTCGCCGGGTCGATCGGCTCGACGGTCTCGGTGAAGTACTGCATCGGGTGCGGCACCAGCAGGTCGTGCACGAGCTTCTGCACGGCCTCGGGTGCGTCGGCGATGAAGCCGTCGCGGAACACCTCGAAGGGCAGCGTCACGGTGTTGTTCCCCGACGCGGCCGCGACCCCGGCGAACAGCTCCTGGTAGGGCGGGGGCACCTCGTCGTAGAGCGAGCGGCCGGCCGCCGGCACGAACGCGCTCCAGTAGACGACCTTCTTCAGCCGCGACGCCAGGCGGGGCGCCGCGCCGGTGATCGGGTAGCCGCCCCAGCTGTGCCCGACCAGGGTCACGTCCTGCAGGTCGCGGCTCTCGACGTACTCGACCACGAAGTCGACGACGTCGGACAGGTGCAGGCCGGTCGGGTCGTCCCCGTCGGCGACGCCCGGCAGGGTCGGGGTGTGCACGGTGTGCCCGGCGGCGCGCAGGTGCTGCGCCACGGGACGCCAGGCCCATCCGCCGTGCCACGCCCCGGTGATCAGGACGAACGTCTCGGCCATCATGTGCTCCCAGCTGCGGGGGGTCGGGTGATCGGCGCCATCATGGGGCGCGGGCGCAACGGCCGTCAACGGAACGGCACGGGAAGGGGGTGGGGCCGGTGAAGGCGCGGTCGCTGGTGTTCGACCTGTTCGGCGACTACCTGCGCTACCGGGGCGGCGAGGTCCGGCTGCGCGCGCTCGCCGCGCTCATGGCGTGCTTCGAGGTGCCGGAGCCGACGGTCCGCGTCGTCGTGACGCGCCTGCGCAAGGAGGGCTGGCTGGACAGCCGCCGCGACGGCCGCGAGACCACCTACCTGCTCACCGGCACGGCGTGGCGGCTGCTCGACGACGGCCGCTCCCGCATCTTCGACCGCGCCACCGGCCCGTGGGACGGGCAGTGGCACATGGTCATCTACTCGGTGCCCGAGACGGAGCGGGCGCTGCGCGAGCAGCTGCGCAAGAAACTCGCCTGGCTCGGGTTCGGGCCGCTGTCGTCGTCGGTGTGGCTCAGCCCGCACGACCGGACCGCGCAGGTGAAGGCCGACTTCGCCGACCGTCCCTCGGTCCGGCTCGACGCGTTCCGCGCCCGGTCCGAGGGGGTCGACGCCGACCGCGACATGGCGGTGCGCTCCTGGGACCTGGACGGTCTCGACCGCGACTACGCCGCCCTGCTCGACGCCTACCGCCCCCGGCTGGAGCGCTACCGCGCGGGGGAGCTGCGCGGCGCGGACGCCCTGGTCGAGCGGATGCGGCTGATGCACGACTACCGGCTCTTCCCGTTCCGCGACCCCGACCTGCCGCCCGAGCTGCTGCCGACGGGGTGGTCGGGCCGCGCGGCGCACGAGGTGTTCCTGGAGGCGCACGGGCTGCTGCGGGCCCCGGCCGAGGAGTTCGTCGACGAGGTCACCGACGGGGTGCGCGAGGCGTCGTGAGATGGGGGCGGCGCCGGGCGCGGTACCCGGGGGCGCGTCCGGTGTGGCACGGTTCGGACGGCCGGAGCCGCCGGTCGGGAAGGTGGGGACCGACGTGAGACGCGACGTGACGGCGACGCTGCCGTGGATGGGTGCCGGCACGGAGTTCCTCGTGCAGCTCGTCGACGCCCTACCCGACGACGCCCTGCGCGCGCCCAGCGCGCTGCCCGGGTGGAGCCGCGCGCACGTGATCGCGCACGTCGCCCGCAACGCCGAGGCGCTGGCCCGGCTGGCCGCGTGGGCCCGCACCGGCGTCGAGACGCCGATGTACGCCGACGCCGAGCAGCGCGCGGCCGAGATCGAGTCGTCCGCGCAGCGCCCGGCCGAGACGCTGCGCCGGGAGCTGACGATCACCGCCGAGGACCTCGACGTCGCCCTCTCCGCGCTCGACGACCGCATGTGGCACAACACCGTCCGCAGCGCGCTGGGCCGCGCCATCCCGGCGGCGGAGATCCCGTGGATGCGGGTGCGCGAGGTCTGGCTGCACTCCGTCGACCTCGCGTCCGGCACGACCGTGTCGGACCTGCCGCCCGAGGTCGTCGACACCCTGCTCGACGACGTCACCGGAGTCCTGAGCAGCAGGGACGGCTGCCCGTCGGCGACGCTGACGGCCACCGACCGCGACCGCACCTGGAGCCTGGGGCCCGAGGGCGCGGGCGTCGAGGTCCACGGCCCAGCGGCGCAGCTGCTCGGCGGGGTCACGGGCCGCTCCGGCGGCGCGGCGCTCACCGCGCTCGGCGGCGACCTCCCGGTGCCGCCGCGCTGGCTCTGAGCCCCGGCCCCGAGCCCCCGAGCCCCCGATCCTCAGACCGGCCAGAAGTACGGCAGCTCCGGGTCGACGTCGGGGAACCGCGGCCCGTAGAACTCCGGGTCCTTGCGCACCAGCGCCGCGCGGTGACTGCGGTGCACGCGCTCGTCGCCGATCCAGTCGGGCAGCAGCGCGAGCCGGGCCAGCGCGGCCTGCGTGCGCGGCGGCGGGCGGCCCGCCTCGGCGAGGTCGGCGCCGATCGTGGCGGCGCAGGTGTCGCCGTGCCCGCGGGACACCCACTCGTCGCAGGTCGCCAGGCCGTACGCCGCGACGCCGTCGGGGAACCCGGCCCACATCCGGACGGCCGGGTGCCGCTTCCAGCCGTAGGTGTGCCGGGTGACGGCCCGCAGCACCTGCAGCGCCTCGACGCGCTGCTTGCCCAGGCGCTTGAGGTCGAGCGCGGCGGCGCTCCGCGCGAAGTCGGGGTAGGGCAGGAACGTCTGCATCAGCCGCTCCGCACCAGCGTCACCACCCGGGTCAGCGACGGGACCCGCGGCGTCGACCCGAACCCGAACCGCACGGGCGGGTCGACGGGCGCCACCCCGCCCTGGTCGGCGCCCTCCCAGACGACGCTCGCCGACGTGACGCGGTGCAGGTCGAGCGCGCCGTAGAACTCCTCGCGCCCGCCCGCCGCGCTGCCCCGGGTGCGCACGCCGGGCAGGACGCGCCGGGCGACGAGGTCGATCAGCGAGATCCACCGCGGGTCGGTCGCGACGGGTCGGGGGACCGCGCGCAGCAGCGCCCCGAGCGCAGGCCGCCGTCCGACCGTGAAGGCCAGCTCCAGCGGCGCGGCGTCGACCTCCCAGCGCGTGCCGTCGGTCCGGCTGCGCACCGGGCCCACCCGCACCTCGTCGAACAGGTAGGTGCCCGCGACGAACTCCGCCACCGCGTCCGAGGGCGCGAGCAGCAGCCGGTGCCCGTCGGCCCGCTCCACCATGACGTCGGTGAACGGGCCCAGCGGGGAGCGCGGCCAGATCCCGGCCACGACCCGCAGGCCGCGTCCCGTACCGAGGCCGGCGATCCAGCCGTCGAAGCGATCGATCACGCCCGTGGGTACCCCGTGCCCCGGCGGGACACCCCCGGCGGGGAGGTGGGCATGGCGGAGGGCGACAGCATCGCGCGGCTCGCCGCCCGGCTGCACAGCCGGCTCGCCGGCGCGTCGATCGTCCGCAGCGACCTGCGGCACCCGCGCTGGGCGACGGTCGACCTCGGCGGGCAGCGGATCACCGGCTGGCACCCGCGCGGCAAGCACCTGCTCCTGCGCACCGACGCCGGGTGGACGCTGCACTCGCACCTGCGGATGAGCGGGAGCTGGTCGGTGCTGGGCGCGGGTAAGCGGCTGCCCCGGGCCGTCGCGCGCGACCTGCGCGTGGCCCTGCACCTCGACGACGGGCGCACCGCGGTGGGCGTCGCGCTGCCGGTGCTGACCGTCGTCCGCACCCGTGACGAGCACCGCGTCGTGGGCCACCTCGGTCCCGACCTGCTCGCCGACGCCCCCGACCTCCACGCCGCCGCGGCCCGGCTGCGCGCCGATCCCGCGCTGCCCGCCGTCGTCGCCCTGCTCGACCAGCGCAGGGTGGCGGGGCTGGGCAACATGTGGGCGCAGGAGCTGCTGTTCCTCGAGCGCACGAGCCCGTGGCGCCCGATCGGCGAGGTCGACGTCCTCCCGCTGCTGGCGCGCGGGCGCGACCTGCTGCGCGAGGCCGTGGCCGTCAACCACCGGCAGATCACCACCGGCGACCCCCGGCCGGGGCGGCGCCACTGGGTCTACGGTCGGGCGCGCCGACCCTGCTCCCGGTGCGGCACCGCCGTGGCCTTCGCGCCGCCGGAGCGCACCCCGCACGGCCGCGAGACGTGGTGGTGCCCGCGCTGTCAGCCGGATGGCGCAGGAATGTTGTAGATGCAACTATCGTTGCCGGGACACCTGACCACGACGGAAGGAACCTCCGATGCCACAGCCCGAGGGTGCCGAGCTCGACGCCGTCCGCGCGCGCCGCGCGGAGCTCAAGGAGAAGTACCTGCGACCGCTGGCCGAGCGGCCCCGCTCGACGGTCAAGGGCGTGCACCACGCCGCACTGATCTGCAAGGACGTCGAGGCGACGATCCGCTTCTACCAGGACCTGCTCGGGTTCCCGCTCGTCGAGCTCGTGGAGAACCGCGACTACAGCGGGTCGAGCCACTTCTTCTTCGACATCGGCAACCGCAACCTGCTGGGCTTCTTCGACTTCCCCGGCCACGACCACCCCGACTTCTCCGAGACGATCGGCGCCGTCCAGCACATCGCGCTGTCGACCTCGCCCGAGGAGTTCGCGGCCGTGCGCGCCCGGCTGGACGAGGCGGGGGTCGAGTACATCGGCCCCGACCGCGGCATCGACAACAGCCTCTACATCCGCGACCCCAACGGCGTCGGCATCGAGTTCTACAACGAGGAGCTGGGCGTGTTCGAGGGTGAGCCGCTGCTCAACTCCTGACCGCCGGGAACCCGGGGGCCGCTCCGCACGTCCGAACGGGGGAGACCGCGCGCGTATCCTGACCGCCGGCCGAGGGATGGTGGGCAGATGGACGACGGACGACCGCCACGGCGGGGCACCCCCGGGTGGGGCGACCCCCAGCGTCCCCGGACGGCCGGTTCCGGTGGTGGCGGCTCGGCCGGCGGGCGTCCGCTCCCGCCGTCCTGGCCGCCGGCGGCCGCGCCGAGGTCGCCGTCCCCGCCGCGGCAGTCCCCGCCCCGTCCGGCCTCCCCGCAGCAGCAGGGGTACCGGCCGACGGTGGCGGGCGGGCGCCGCGCGCCCGAGACGTCCGTGCTCCCGCCCGGGCGTCCCGACTCCGGGCGTCCGGCCCGCGCGTCGGACCGCCGCCCGTCCGGCCCGCCGCCGCGGCGCCCGGCCGGCACCCGGCCGCCGACCCGCCGTCCCGACTGGGGGCGCCGGATCCGCACCGGCCTCGTCGTGCTCCTGGTGCTGGTCGTCGGCTTCGCGGTCTACATCGACGTGTCGCTCGACCGCGTCGCCGCGCTGCCCGACGAGAGCGCCAACTCCACCTCGGGCACCAACTACCTGATCGTCGGCTCCGACAGCCGCGCCGACCTCACGCCCGAGCAGCGCGCCGAGCTCGCCACCGGCGACCCGGAGTCCGAGCTCACCGACACGATCATGCTGCTGCACACCGGCAGCGGGCCGTCGACGCTGGTGAGCATCCCGCGCGACTCGCTGGTCGAGATCCCCGGCCACGGCCGCCACAAGATCAACTCGGCGTACGGGCGCGGGGAGCGCGAGTCTCCGGGGAGCGGTCCGGGGCTCCTCGTGAGCGCCGTCGAGGGTGCCACCGGTCTGCACATCGACCACTACGTGCAGATCGGCTTCACCGGCTTCGTCAACGTGGTCGACGCGGTGGGCGGCGTCGACCTGTGCGTGCCCGAGGCCATCACCGACCCGAAGGCCGCGCTCGACATCGAGGCCGGCTGCCAGACCCTCGACCAGGCCACCGCGCTGGGCTACGTCCGCACGCGCGCCACGGCGTCGTCGGACTTCGGGCGCGTCGAGCGCCAGCGCGCGTTCATCGCCGCGCTCCTGCAGAAGGTCACGAGCCCCACCACGCTGCTCAACCCGTTCCGGATCGTCCCGCTGGCCACGGGCCTGTCCAGCGCCATCACGGTCGACGAGGGCGATCACGTCTGGAACCTGGCCTTCTTCGGCCTGGCCATGCGCGGGGTCTCCGACGGCGGCGTCACCACCACCGTTCCCGTGCGCGACGGGGCGGTGAACTGGGACCGCGACCGCGCGAGCGCCCTGTTCCAGACCCTCGCCGACGACGGCGTGCCCAGCGGGAACCAGCTCGGACCCTGACCCCTCGTGAGTGCGAACCGTGGCCCTGGCCACGGTTCGCACTCACGGTCGTCAGGCCGGCTTGCGCGTGCGCTTGCGGGGCGCCGACTCCTCGTCGTCGGCCTTCTTCGCCGCCGACTTGCGGGCCGCCGGCTTGCGCGCGGGCTTCGGCTTCTCGGCCGGCTCGTCGGCCTTCTCCTCCTCCGCCGGGGCGGCGTCGGGCTTGCCCGCCCGCGCGGCCTCGACGCTGCGCTGCAGGGCCGTGAGGAGATCGGTCATCGAGTCGCCCTCGTCGGACTTCTCCGCGACGGGCGCGGGGCGCGTCTCGCCCGTGGACCGCTTCTGCTCGATCATCGCGACCACCGCGTCGCGGTAGTCGTCGTGGAAGGAGGAGGGGTCGAAGTCGGCGCCCAGGCTCTCCACCAGCGACGCGGCCATCTGCAGCTCCTGCGGGCGGAGCTCGACGTCGGCGTCGAGGATGTCGAACTCGGGCTCGCGCACCTCGTCGGGCCACAGCATCGTCTGCAGCACGATCGCCTTGCCGCGCACGCGCAGCAGCGCGATGCTCTCCCGCTGCCGCAGCGCCACCTTCACGACGGCCATGCGGTCGGTGTCGATCAGCGCCTCGCGCAGCAGCGCGTAGGGCTTGGCCGCCTTCGCGTCGGGCTCGAGGTAGTAGGACTTCTCGAACAGCAGGGGGTCGATCTGGTCGGCCGGCACGAACTCGATGACGTCGATCTCGTGCCCGGTGGCCGTGGGGAGGGAGTCGATGTCCTCCTCGGTGAGCGTGATGAGCTCGCCGTCCTCGGTCTCGTAGCCCTTGACGATGTCGGCGTACTCCACCTCCTCGCCGTCGAGCGAGCACGTGCGCTTGTACTTGATCCGCCCGCCGTCGGCGCCGTGCACCTGGTGGAACCGGATGTCGTGGTTGGTCGTGGCCGCGTACGCCTTCACCGGCACGCTCACCAGCCCGAAGGACACGGCACCGCTCCACATCGCCCGCATGGATGTCAGCATGACGGCGTGCAGCCCATGCTCGCCACCCCTGGAGCCCTTCCGAGCGGCCCTGGATGGATCTACGAGGTGAAGTGGGACGGGATGCGCGTGCTCGCCGACGTCGTCGACGGGGTGCTCACGCTCCGCACGCGCGACGGTGACGACGTCACCACGCACTTCCCCGAGCTCCGCGACCTGCGCGCGCTGGCTCCCGACGTGCTGCTCGACGGCGAGGTCGTGCTGCTCGACAACGGCGTCCCGAGCTCCGCGGCGCTCGCCGCGCGCCTGCACCACGCCACCGACGAGCGCACCGCGCGGGCCCGGCCCGTCACGTTCATGGCCTTCGACGTGATGCGCCTCTACGGAGTGCCCCTGCTCGACCGCCCCTTCCACGAGCGCCGCGCCACCCTGGAGCGCCTCGACGCCGCGGCGGCGCCCACGCTGTCGCTCTCGCCGACCTACACCGACGGGCCGACGCTGCTCGCCGTCACCGCGGAGCGGGGGATGGAGGGGGTCGTCGCGAAGCGGCGCGAGGCGCCCTACCGGCCGGGGGAGCGCAGCGCGGGCTGGGTGACGGTGTCGCACCGCCGCACGCAGGCGTGCCTGGTCGGGGGCTGGCGGGAGGGCGCCGACGCGTCCCGGATCGGGTCGCTGCTGCTCGGCGTGCTCAACCGGTACGGGCTGACCTACGCCGGCGGTGTCGGGTCGGGCCTGGGCGACGACGCCGTGCAGCGGCTGCTCGGGCCGCGGCTGGCGGCCGTCGCGGCGCCGTCGCCGCCGTTCGCGGAGAAGCTCGACCGGGCCGACGCGGCGGGCGTGCACTGGTGCGAGCCGGGCGTCGTCGTCGACGTCGACCACCTCGGCTGGACCGACACCGGCCGGCTGCGCCACCCCGTCCTGCGCGGTGTGCGCGACGACCTGGAGCCCGCGGACGCCGTGCGCGGGACCTGAGCGGCCCGGGCCGGTCCGGCGCGGTGCTGGTGAGATCGTCACGCGCTGGGGCAGGATGGCGCCGGACGCTCGAGAAGGGGGCTACCGACCGTGGTGCGACACAGATGTGACCCGCCCCCGCACCCGGAGGGCGCGCTGCGGTACCCGGTGCAACTACGGTGGTCGGCGTGACGACCATGCTGACCTGGCAGGCCGAGGACGGCCACGGGCTCGAAGGCACCCGGCTGCTGCTCGGGTCCGGTGGCGGATTCCGCGCACTGGGCCGGATGGTCCGCACCGGGCCCGACGGCGACTACACCGCCTCCTACCGGCTCGTCGTCGCCGACGACGGCACGGTGGAGCGCCTGTCGCTGACCAGCGCCACCGCCCAGCGGGAGCGCCACCTCACGCTCAACCGCACCGAGGACGGCTTCTGGCTGCTCGACACCGGTTCCGGCGGCACCCGTGCCCCGTTCGGCGGCGCGGTCGACGTCGACCTCGCGCACAGCCCGATGTTCAACACGGTGCCGATCCGGCGCCTGGGGCTGCACACGGAGGCGGGCGCGCACACGCTGCCGATGGCGTTCGTGACGCTGCCCGGGCTGGAGGTGCAGGAGGTGGAGCAGGTCTACGAGACCGTCTCCGTCCTCGACGACGCCGGCGCCGCCTGCGTCGCGTTCCGCTGGGACGACTTCCGGGCCGAACTCACGGTCGACGCCGACGGCGTCGTGCAGCGCTACCCGGGTGTGGCGGAGCGCCTGGCGCCGGTGGCGCCGGGGGCGGCGACCTAGGCCTTCCAGCCCGACACCACCGCGCCGCGCCGCCCGACCGCGCGCAGGGCGGCCAGCGGGGCGCGCCCCTTCAGGCTGACCTTGACGCCCTTCGGGTCGCGACTCGCGGCCCAGCGCTCGCGGCCGGCGTGCCCGGCGAACACCGTGGCGGTGAGGCCGCCGGTGGAGGCGAGCGCGCCGCGCATCGCGCCGAGGCGCCCCAGGGCGTCGTCGACGGCGCCGAGCAGGGCGTCGCGGTTGCCCTCGCACATCGCGAGCACGAGCTCCGGGCGGGTGCCCGCCACGCGCGTGCCGTCGGCGAAGGAGCCGGCGGCCAGGGCGAGCGGCAGGGCGTCGTCGCCGCCCGCGCCGACCGCGGCCAGCACCGCGGCGAGCAGGTGCGGCAGGTGCGACACGCGCGCCACCGCGAGGTCGTGCTCGTCGGCCGCGGCCGGCACCACACGGGCGCCGCAGGCCCAGGCGAGCTCGGCGACGTCGCGCCAGACGTCGAGGTCGAGGCCGTCGTCGGCGGCCACGACCCAGGCGGCGTCGACGAACAGCTCGGCGAGCCCCGCCGACCACCCCGACGCGCTGGTGCCCGCCATCGGGTGCCCGCCGACGAACCGCGCGCGCGGCGCGTACCGGGCCACGGCGTCGGCCACGGCGACCTTCACGCTCACGGCGTCGGTCAGCCGCACCTCCGGCGCCACGGCGTCGACACGGCGCAGCACCTCGGGCAGCACCGGCAGCGGCACGGCCAGCACGACGAGCGCGTCGGCGTCGGCGGCGCGGCGCAGGGCGTCGTCGGTGTCGGTGGTGACGTCGAAGCCGTCGGCGCGGGCATCGGCCGCCGTGTCCTCCGACGCGCTCGTGCCCCACACCGCCCGGCCCGCCTTCTCCGCGGCCCGCATCAGCGAGCCGCCGATCAACCCGGTACCGATCACGCAGACCGCCCGCTCCGTCACGCGGCGAGACTATTCCGTGACCGGCGGAACCCCGGCCCCGGGACCTCGAACGGGTGGTTGCCTCAGGCGGTGAGCCGGGCCGCCAGCGCCAGCACCCCTCGCTCGTCGAGCTTCACGCCCACCACCTGCACCCCGGCGGGGAGTCCGTCGGTCGTGCCGGGCACCGAGACCGCCGGCCAGCGGGTGAGGTTGAAGGGCAGCGTCAGCGCGAGCAGAGCGGGCCGCACCGCCACCCCGTCGACGCTCTCCTGCCCGATCGGCGTGGCCCGCAGGCGGGCGGTGGGCAGGACCAGCGCGTCGACGTCGCCGACCGCGGTCCGCAGCTCGGCGACCAGCCTCCGCCGGGTGCGCAGGGCGTCGACGTAGGCGTGGGCGGGCAGGTCGCCGTTCGGCTCCAGCCGCACGCGGGTGGCGGGCTGGTAGGCCTCGGGGCGCTCGGCGATCCACCGGGCGTGCGTCGCGTACGCCTCCGCGCCGACGATCACCGGGTAGGTCGCTGCCAGCTCGTCGATCATCGGGGTGCGCACCTCCACCACCGTGACGCCGTCGGCCCGCAGCCGCGCCACGGCCGCGTCGAGCGCCGCGGTGAGGGCGGGGTCGGCGGGCCGCCAGTAGTCGTCGACCGGCACCCCGACCTTTCGCGCGACGGCCGCCGTGCCGGTGCCGGTCAGCGCGTCCCAGGCGAGCGCGGCGCCGTCGACGTCGGCGGTGAGGAACCCGACGTGGTCGCAGGTCTCCGACAGCGGGAACACCCCGTCGACGGGCAGCCGCCCGTACGCCGGCTTGAGCCCGACGACCCCGCACAGCGCCGCCGGGGTGCGCACGCTCGCGCCCGTGTCGGTGCCCAGCGCGAGCGCCAGGTGCCCGGCCGCCACCGCCGCGGCGGAGCCGGACGAGGAGCCGCCGGTGATCCGCGACGGGTCGTGCGGGTTGCGCGCGGGTCCGGACGCCGAGACGTCGCCGGTCGGGCCGTAGGCGAACTCGTGCGTGTGCAGCTTCGCTACTACCACCGCGCCGGCCGCCTTCACCCGCGCGACGACCGCGGCGTCGGCGACGGCCGGACCGGCGTCGTCGAGGACGTGGGAGCCCGCGCGCGTGGGCAGCCCGGCCACGTCGAACAGGTCCTTCACCCCGACCGCGACGCCGTGCAGCGGCCCGCGCCACTCGCCGCGCGCGAGCTCGTCGGCGCGCAGGGCGGCCTCGGCGAGCGCGCGGTCGGCGTCGAGCAGGACCACGGCGTTGTGCTCGTCGGCGGCCAGGGCCTCGCAGGTCCGCCGCACGTGGTCGACGGGGGACAGCTCACCGGTGCGCAGCGCTTCCGACAGCTCGGGCAGGGAGATCACCCGGCCATCCTCGCGCGTCAGCGCAGCGCGTCGAGCGCCAGCCCGGCGTAGACGGCGACCCCGGAGACCATCGCGGCCTCGTCGAACACGACGCGGTTGGAGTGGTTGGGCGGCGCCACCGACGGCTCGACGCCCGCCGGGCACGCACCGAGGAACGCGAGCGCGCCGGGGACCTGCTCCAGCACGTAGGAGAAGTCCTCCGCGCCCAGGATCGGCGTCGGCATCGTCACGACCCGCCCGCGGCCGAGCACCTCGCGGCCCAGCGTGGCGAGGGTGGTGACGGCGCCGTCGTCGTTGACCGTGACCGGGTAGCCGGGCTCGACGACGACGTCGGCCGAGCAGCCGTGGGCGAGCGCGGTGTAGCGGCAGACCCGGCGGACGATCTCCCGCACGCGCTCCCGCACGGGCGCCGACAGGGTGCGGATCGTGCCCTCCATGAACGCCGTCTCCGGGATGACGTTGGTGGTCGTGCCCGCGGTGAGGTGCGCGATCGTGAGGACGGCGGGGTCGTGCGCGCTCACCTCGCGGGTGATGGCGGTCTGCATCGCGCCGATCATCGCCGCGGCGGCCGGCACGGGGTCGACGGCGTCGTGCGGCGCCGAGGCGTGCCCGCCGCGCCCGCGCACCGTGATGCGGACGGTGTCGGCCGCGGCCATCAGCGGCCCGGGGCGCACGTGCACCTCGCCGGACGGGATCGTGGCGCTGATGTGCAGGGCGTAGGCCCGCTCGGGGCGCCCGGCGGGCCCGGTGGCGTCCAACAGGCCCTCGTCGATCATGTAGCGGGCGCCGTGGAAGCCCTCCTCGCCCGGCTGGAACATGAACAGCACCCGCCCGGCCAGCTCGCCGCGCCGCCCGGCGAGCAGCCGCGCCGCCGACGCCAGCATCGCGACGTGGGTGTCGTGCCCGCAGGCGTGCATCGCGCCGGGCACCTCGGAGGCGAACGCGAGGTCGGTGTCCTCCTGCATCGGCAGGGCGTCCATGTCGCCGCGCAGCAGGATCGTGGGGCCCGGGCGGGCGCCGTCGAGCACGGCGACGACGGAGCTGACGCCGACGCCGAGATGCACCTGCAGCGGGAGGTCGGCGAGGGCGTCGAGCACGGCGTCGCGGGTGTGCGGGAGGTGCAGTCCGACCTCGGGCCGGCGGTGGATCGCGCGCCGCAGGGCCACCGTCCGCGGCTGCAGCGCGCGCGCCTGCGTGCTGAGGTCGGGCATGGCCTGATCCTGGCATCCCGGGGGCCGCACGAGGGGGTCGACTTCGGGTTGTGGTGTGGACCACAGTGCAGGAGGGGCCTACCGTAGTGTCATGGCGGTGCAGAGCGTCCAGAAGCCCGCGGACGTGCGGGAACAGGCCCTGCCCGGGTACGCCGTCGCGGCGATCCGGGAGGCCGGTCGCTGGCGCTGCCGCCGTCTGGGTCCCGACTCCCTGGTCGACCTCGACGCCGTCATCACCGAGCTGCGCGCGCTGCGCGTCGAGGGTGCGGTGGTGGGCCTGCTCGACGTCGACGACGAGTTCTTCGTCCTCGTCCGCCCGGTGCCCGGCGGGATTGCGCTGATGCTCTCCGACGCCGTGGCAGCCATCGACTACGACGTCGCCGCCGACGTGCTCGACCTGCTGCGCGTGGAGCTCCCGCCCGACGAGGACGCGCTCGACGACCCGTGGCCCGAGGGCGACCTGTCGATCCTCGCCGACCTGGGCATGACCGCCGAGGAGCTCGAGGTCCTCGCCGGCGAGCTGGAGCTCTACCCCGACGAGCAGCTGGCCGCCATCGGCCGCCGCTGCGGGTTCGCCGACGCGCTCGCCGAGGTCGTCGACGCGCGGTGAGCCACCCCGCCTCCGCCTCCGACGAGGCGTTGGTCCGCCGCGCCCTCGTGCTCGCCGCGGCCGCCACGCGCACCGGTGACGTGCCGATCGGCGCGGTCGTCGTCGACGCCGACGGGCGCGAGCTGGCCGCGGCCTGCAACGCCCGCGAGGCGCTGGGCGACCCCACCGCGCACGCCGAGGTCCTCGCCCTGCGCGCCGCCGCGGCCGTGCGGGACTCGTGGCGGCTCGAGGGCTGCACGCTCGCCGTGACGGTCGAGCCCTGCACGATGTGCGCGGGCGCGCTGGGCCTCGCGCGCGTCTCGCGGGTGGTGTTCGGCGCCTGGGAGCCCAAGACGGGCGCGGCGGGCTCGCTGTGGGACGTGCTGCGCGACCGCCGGCTCGTCCACCGCCCGGAGGTCGTCGGCGGGGTGCTGGAGCGGGAGTGCGCCGCGCTGCTGGAGTCGTTCTTCGCGGGGCACCGCTAACGTTCGCGGCGTGGAGCGGCGGATGCGGGTGGGGGCGTATGTGCTGTGCGTCCGGGACGGGTCGGTGCTGCTGGTGCGGTTCACCCGCTCGCGGAGGTGGACGCTCCCCGGCGGCGGGCTCGACCACGGCGAGGACCCGCGGGCGGCGGCCGTGCGCGAGGTGGCGGAGGAGACCGGGCTCGAGGTCCGGCTCGACGAGCTGCTGCACGTCGACTCGACGCACTGGTCGGAGATCGACGGGCGCCCGGCCGACGTGCACGCCCTGCGGATCCTCTACACCGGTGAGATCACCGGCGGCGTGCTGCGCGACGAGATCGGCGGCAGCTCCGACCACGCCGAGTGGGTGCCGCTGGCCGGCCTGGCGCGGCTCGACCGGTCGCGCATGATCGACATCGCGATCGGGGCCGCCGACGAGCTCCGGGTCAGGCCAGCCGTCCCGCCGCGATGACGCGGGCGAGGAACTCCTGCGTGCGCGGCTCGCGGGGCGCGCCGAGCACCTGGCCGGGCGGCCCGGACTCGAGGATCACGCCGCCGTCGAGGAAGCAGACGCGGTCCGACACCTGCTTGGCGAAGCCCATCTCGTGGGTCGCCATCAGGATCGTCACCGACCCGCGCGCGAGCTCGCGCACGATGGCCAGCACCTCGCCGACCAGCTCCGGGTCGAGCGCCGAGGTGATCTCGTCGAGCAGCAGCAGCCGGGGCCGCACGGCCAGCGCGCGGGCGATCGCCACCCGCTGCTGCTGCCCCCCGGAGAGCCGGTCGGGGTAGGCGCGGGCGAACGCGGCCAGCCCCACGCGCTCCAGGAGCTCGTCGGCCCGCTCGTCGGCGGCGTCGCCGGTGAGCCCGTGCACGACGCGCGGGGCCAGCGCCACGTTCTGCCGCGCCGTCATGTGCGGGAACAGGTTGAACGCCTGGAACACGATCGCCATGCGCCGCTGCGCCGCGGCGGCGGCCCTCGGCCCGCGGCGGGGGTCGGACACGTCGTCGCCG
Organism: Pseudonocardia oceani; assembly: GCF_019263585.2. Classification (GTDB taxonomy): domain Bacteria; phylum Actinomycetota; class Actinomycetes; order Mycobacteriales; family Pseudonocardiaceae; genus Pseudonocardia; species Pseudonocardia oceani. Next base: position 2,725,847 of record NZ_JADQDF010000001.1, on the reverse strand, counting down.
TCGAGCAGGATCTGCCCGTCGTCGACGTCCTCGAGCAGGTCGACGCACCGCAACAGCGTCGACTTCCCCGACCCCGACGCGCCGATGAGCGTGATGACCTCGTTCTCGCCGACGGACAGGTCGATGCCGCCGAGCACCGTCGTGTCGCCGTAGCGCTTGACGAGGTTGCGGACCTCGAGGACCGGCGGCGAGCCCTTCACCGGGTCGGCGGTCATGCGCCCTCCCGCCGGGCCGCGCGCGCCGCCACCGCGTCGGCGATGCGGCCGGTGGGGATGGCCAGGAGCACGAAGAGCAGCCCGGCGACGACGTAGGGGGTGAAGCTGAACACGAGCGCCGACTGGATCTGCGCAGCCCGGATCGCGTCGACGGCCCCGAGCACCGAGATGAGCCCGACGTCCTTCTGCAGCGCCACGAAGTCGTTGAGCAGCGGCGGCAGCACCCGACGGACGGCCTGCGGCAGGATCACCAGGCGCAGCGACTGCCGGTGCGTCAGCCCCAGCGACCGCGCCGCCGCCCGCTGCGAGGGGTGCACCGACTCGATACCGGCGCGGAAGACCTCGGAGACGTAGGCGGAGTAGACGAGGATCAGCGTGATCGTGCCGAGCACGGCCACGTCGGTCGGCACGCCCTGCAGCCGCAGCGCGGGCAGGCCGAACCCGACGAGGTAGAGCGCGATGAGCAGCGGCACGCCGCGGAACAGGTCGACGTAGCCGATCGCGAGCGCCCGGACCGGGAAGAACACCGGCCCGCGCAGGGTGCGCAGCAGCGCGATCAGCAGGCCCAGGGCCAGGATCCCCAGCTCGGCGACGACCAGCACCCGGATGTTGAGCCACAGCCCGGCCAGCACCGAGGGCAGCGAGTCCCAGGCGTCCTGCGGGTCGAGGAAGGTGGCCTGCACCCGGGGCCAGCCCGGCGTGTTGACCAGCCCGATGACGACGGCGGCCGCGAACACCACCGTCGAGACGAGCGCGACCAGCGTCGACCGGCGCGCCCGGGAGCGCCGGTAGGCCGCCCGGTCCTGGGCGAGCGGGCTGAGTTCCGGGGTCACCGCAATTCGGGCGCCGCTCCCGCGGAGGCGAGCCACTCCTGCTCCAGCGCGCCGAGGGTGCCGTCGGCGCGCAGCGCGTCGACGGCCTCGGACACGCAGCCCGTCAGCGGGCTGTCCTTGTCCAGCACCGCGCCGAACTGCTCGGGGACGCCGCTGCCCGTCGGCAGCTGCCCGACGATCACGCCGCCGTCGAGCTCGGCGGAGGTGATGAAGAACGCCGTCGGGAGGTCGACGACCAGCGCGTCGACCTGGCCGTTCTGCAGCGCCAGCTTCGCATCGTCGTTGGTGTTGTAGACCGCGGGCTCGGCGGTCGGCGCGATCTGGTCGACGATCGCCTGGTAGCTCGTCGTGCCGACCTGCCCACCCAGGCGCGCGCCCTTCAGCTCCGCGACCGTGGTGGCGCCCGCGAACGCGTTGCCCTCCACCGTGATCACCGCCTGCGCGACGTCGTAGTAGGGCGAGGAGAAGTCGACGGCCTGGCGGCGCTCGTCGCTGATCGAGAACTCGGTCAGGTTGAGGTCGTAGGTCTTCGGCCCCGGCGCGATCGCCGCGTTGAACGGCACCCGCACCCAGGTGACGGCCTCGCGGGCGAACCCCAGCTGATCGGCGATCGCGTAGGCCACGGCGCTCTCGAAGCCCCGCCCGGACGTCGGGTCGTCGTCGAGGTACCACGGCGGGTACACCGGCTGGTCGGTGCCGACCGTCAGCGTCCCCGCGGTGAGGGTGGGTAGCCCGGCGGGGTCGCACGCCCCGGACGCGGCGGGGGCGGGTTGCTCGGCGGGGGCACAACCGGCCGCGAGCAGCACGGTCGTCGCAGCGAGGACGGTGGTGGCGAGGAAGCGCCGGAGCGGGGTGGGCACGGGCGGATTCTGCCCGGGCCGGGCCCCCGCGTCGATCACGGTTCGCTCACGGCCCCCGCCGCCCGCCCACCCCCCGGCCCTCTTGTAAGCTCGTCGGCGGTGGCGTGTCCGAGCGGCCGAAGGAGCACGCCTCGAAAGCGTGTGAGGTGAAAGCCTCCGTGGGTTCAAATCCCACCGCCACCGCACCGGAACGCCGGGTGTCCACCACGGACGCCCGGCGTTCGTCGTTCCTCACCGCGACCCCGCCGCCACCAGCCTCGCGACGAGGGGTTCGAGCTCCGCCTCCAGCTCCGCGAGCTCGACCGCGGACAGCGCGTCGTAGGGCGGGGCGGCGAGCTCGTCGGTGAGGGCCTCGATGCTCCGCGTGGTCTCGCGGCCGGCGTCGGTGGACCGGCCGTCGGCGTCGACCAGGCCGCGCCCGCGCAGCCCGGCCATGACCTCGGCCAGCCTCCGCGCCGGCAGGTGGTGGATGCGGCCGAACGATTCCGGCGGGTGGATGCCCATGTCGATCGCGGACAGCACGTGGGCCTCCGTGCCGCCGACGCCGTGGGCGAGCAGCGCGGTCACGTGCCCGTCGCCGCGGTGCTCGCGCAGCATCGTCGCGGAGTGCCAGAGCCGGGTCACCGGCTCGTCGGGGACCGGGAGCGCGCGCCACCCGGCGTACAGGACCCGCCCCTCGGTGGGCGCGCTCGTGGCGGCCCGGGTGACGAGGTCGGCGGCGCGCGCCAGGCCGGGGGAGCCGGCCAGGGCGCCGAGGATCCGCCGCACGGAGGCCGCGCTGCCCCGCCGCCAGGCGTCGAAGGAGGTCTGCGGCGGGACCGTCTCCCACGCGCTCGGGATGTGCCGCGCGGCCTCGCCCTCGGCGAAGCTGTAGAACGCCGCGTGCACGACCTGCGCCGGTACCCGTCCCAGCGGTGCGGCGCGGGCGGCGAAGTAGCCGTCCCAGTAGGTGCGGTGGCCGAGTGCGGCCATCTCCTCGCCTGCCTCGTCGGCGAAGTACGTGACCAGGCAGATCGGCTCGAGGAGCGCGAACAGGCGGCGGGCTGTGGTGGCGGGCACGAGTGTCTGACGTGGCGGGCGTGCCGGACTCATCGGCCCACGCTCAGCCGATCCCGCCCACGAACTCCCGGCTGGCGTCCACGATCTGCCGCTGCGCCGCCGCCCGGTCGACGGTCGGGACGCCGTCGCCGGGCTGCTCGCCGTAGTCGCCGAAGAAGGCGTGCACGCCGCCCTCCACCACGACCGACCGCGCGCCGGCCGGCAGCCGCGGGGCGGTGGCGGCGATGTCGTCGGGGGTGGCGAGGCCGTCGCGGTCGCCGGAGACCGAGAGGGTCGGGAGGTCGCGGGCGGACTGGTCGTCGGCCGGGTAGGAGGCCCACAGCAGCAGCCCGGCGACGCGCGGGTCGTCGACCATCGCCGCCGCCGTGCCGCCGAGCGAGTGCCCGCCCACGACCCAGCGCGCGACCTCGGGATGGTCGTCGAACGGTGGAGCGCCGACGAGCAGGGCGATGTCCAGCGGCGGCTTCACCACCACGACGAGGTTCCCGGCGTCGGCCAGCGGGCGCAGCAGGGCGAGGTAGGCGCGGGGGTCGACGCGCGCGCCGGGGTAGAACACGACCCCGACCTCCGACGGCGGGCCGGTGGGCCGGAGCTCCCATGTGGTGGGCCCGTCGACGGCGAGGGGGCCGGTGGTCGTCGCGGCGAACGGGCGCAGCCACGCGGTCGCCGCCAGCAGGCCGACCAGCAGCAGCGCCGCCGCGACGCGTCCGGCCGTGCGGCCGCGTCCGGCGCGCCGCGGACGGCGGGCCCGCACCGCGACGACCACCCCGGTGACGACGAGCGCCACCAGCAGGACGAGGTGCGCGGGGTGCCCGTGCAGGACCGTCGTCCACCGCGTCGCCAGCACCCAGGCCGGTACGGCGACGCAGGCCAGGGCGAGCAGCAGGCGGACCGTCACCGCGGCGGGGAGCACCGGCCCATCATGGGCCCGGACAGGCCGAAGGCCCCGTCCCGGGAGGGGACGGGGCCTTCGGCGTGGAACGAGGTCAGTGGCGGACGGCTCGGCGTCCGGCGATCACGCGGTAGATGCCCAGCAGCAGCAGGGCACCGACGAGGGCGATCAGCCAGGTGCGGATGTCGAAGAACCCGCCCGTCGAGACGCCGAAGAGCGCGGATCCGATGAAGCCGCCCAGCAGGCCGCCGACGATGCCGATGATGATCGTGACGATGATGCCGCCCGGGTCGTTGCCCGGCATGATGGCCTTGGCCAGTGCGCCCATCAGGCCACCCACGATGATCCAGCCCAGAATGCCCATCAGAAATCCTCCATGTTTGCCCCTGAGGTCGCGCTCGACGACCCGCTGAGGGAGAGTTCCCGGTAGTGATCCGGTCCAAGCGCACATCACCCGAGCGTGAGGTTTTCGTGACCTGATCTTGTGGCGGCTGGGCCTAATGGAGGAATTTCAGGCCGACCACTCCGCCCACGATGAGCAGCAGGCACAGCAATCGGGCGGTCGTCACCGGTTCGCCGAGCACCGCCATGCCGTAGGCCGCGGTGCCCACCGCCCCGATGCCGACCCAGACGGCGTAACCGGTGCCGACGGGGATGGTCCGCAGCGCGTAGGCGAGCCCCGCCATGCTCAGTACCAGGGCGGTCCCGAACACGAGCGACGGAACCAGTCGGGTGAAGCCGGCCGACCGGGACAGGGCCGAGGCCCAGACGGTCTCCAGCACTCCCGAGACCACGAGCACGATCCACGCCATGACGCACCTCCGGTGCCGCGTCGTCGTCGTGCCGGGTACGACGCACTCGTCCGGGGTGCCGCGTCTCGCGGAACCACCCCCGAGTTTACCGGCGCGCCCGGCCCGACCGCCACGCTCGGTGACCGGTCTGACCGTGCCGGAGCGTCAGCGCGGGTCGCGCCACATCGGGTGCACGGGCGGGCCGCCGGGGAGGAGGAGCGGCTCGGCGTCGCGGAAGCCGTGGCGCAGGTAGAGCGCGCGGCTGCGCTCGCCGGTCGCCTCCAGGTAGGCGGGCAGGCGGTCCCGGTCGCAGCGCTCGAGGACCGGCCGCAGCAGCGCCGTCCCGATGCCGCCGCCCTGCCGGCCGGGCTCGGTCGCGAGGGCGAAGAGGTACCAGTGCGGGGTCGACGGGTGGTGGCGCTGCAGCGTCGCCTGGACCCGCAGGGCGCGGGGCATCTCCCGGCCCAGGACGCGGACGACGGCCGGCGCCGCGCGCAGCACCTCCCACGCGGTGGGCCGCCAGGTGCAGGGCGGGAACCAGACCGCCGTGCCGGCGCCGTCCTCGGACGCCCACGCGCCGCCGAAGCGCTCACTGCGCCGCACCTCGAGGTCGAAGAAGCGGCGCAGCCGCTCCGCACGGCGGCGGGCACCGAGGGGGAGCACGTGCAGGAACAGGGGGTCGTCGGCGAACGCCGCCGCGAGCACCTCCGTGGCCCGCACCCGGTCGGCGGACGACGCGGGCCGCACGGCCGGGGTGGACTCGATCATGCACGGATCCTGGCGCGGCCCGCCGGACACGATCGAGGAGGGTGGGGGCCACAACGACGGAACCGGGTGCCCCGACCTGCGGGACACCCGGCTCCACCTGCGGAGGATGGGGGATTCGAACCCCCGAGGGCGTGAACCCAACACGCTTTCCAAGCGTGCGCCATAGGCCACTAGGCGAATCCTCCAACGCCGAGAAGCATAGCCTCCCCGTCACGGCCGCCCGACCCGGCTCTACACTCGTACCCGGGTCCCGCGTGACGCCCATCCTGTGAACTCCCCCAGGGCCGGAAGGCAGCAAGGGTCAACAGGCTCTGGCGGGTGCGCGGGGCCCGCCTTATTTCTCCCGCCGGGCGCGGTGTCGGACCCGGTGGGTAGCCTCGCGGCGTGGCGCTGGCTCTGTACCGCAAGTACCGCCCGGCGACGTTCGCCGAGGTCGTCGGGCAGGAGCACGTCACCGAACCGCTGAGCACCGCCCTCGCGGCCGGCCGGATCAACCACGCGTACCTGTTCTCCGGGCCGCGCGGCTGCGGCAAGACCTCCAGCGCCCGCATCCTGGCGCGCTCGCTCAACTGCGTGCAGGGGCCGACGCCCGACCCGTGCGGGGTCTGCGCGTCGTGCGTCGCGCTCGCGCCGGGTGGGCCGGGCAACATCGACGTCACCGAGCTCGACGCCGCTTCCCACGGAGGTGTCGACGACACGCGCGAGCTGCGCGACCGCGCGTTCTTCGCGCCCGCCGAGTCGCGCTACCGGGTGTTCATCGTCGACGAGGCGCACATGATCACCACGCAGGGCTTCAACGCCCTGCTCAAGATCGTGGAGGAGCCGCCGGAGCACCTCGTCTTCGTGTTCGCCACGACCGAGCCGGACAAGGTCCTGCCGACCATCCGCTCGCGCACGCACCACTACCCGTTCCGGCTGATCCCCCCGGGCACGCTGCGCCGGCTCATGGAGAGCATCTGCGCCGACGAGGGTGCGGTCGTCGCGCCCGCGGTGTACCCGCTGGTCATCCGCGCGGGTGGCGGATCGGCGCGCGACTCGCTGTCGGTGCTCGACCAGCTCCTCGCCGGCGCCGGGCCCGAGGGCGTCACCTACGAACGCGCGGTGGCGCTGCTCGGCGTCACCGACGTCGCGCTGATCGACGACATGGTCGACGCCCTCGCGGCGGGCGACCGCGCGGTGGTCTTCGAGACCGTCGACAAGCTGGTCGAGGCCGGCCACGACCCCCGCCGCTTCGCCTCCGACCTCCTGCAGCGCCTGCGCGACGTCACGCTGCTGCAGGCCGTGCCCGAGGCCGCGGAGCGCGGGCTGGTGGAGGCGGCGGCCGACGAGGTCGCACGGATGATCGAGCAGGCCGACCGGATCGGCCCGGCCACGCTGGCGCGCTACGGCGAGATCGTGCACACCGGCCTCGTCGAGATGCGCGGGGCCACCGCGCCGCGGCTGCTGCTGGAGCTGTTGTGCGCGCGGATGCTGCTGCCCGCGGCCAGCACCGCCGACGCCGGCCTGCTGGAGCGGCTCGAGCGCATCGAGCGGCGCAACGACATCGCCTCCTCGCCCCGGGGGGAGGGCGACGCCGACGGGGGAGCCGCACCGCGGTTCCGCCGCCCCAGCGAGCGCACCGCGGAGGCCCCGGCCGCCGCGGTGACGAGCACCCCCGCGCCGCCCGCGCCCGCCCCTACGCCGGCCGCTGCAGCCCCGCCCGCGCCCGCTGCCGTCCCGCCCGCTGCCGCCGAGCCCCCGCGCGCGGAGCCGGTCCGCCCGCCCGCCCGCCCCGCGCCGTCCCGCCCGGAGGCGGTCCGCCCCGACGCCGGCCGTCCCGCGGTCGAGCCGCCCGCACCCGAGCGCCCGGCACCGGAGCGGGCCCCGGAACGCCCGGCCGTAGAGCGTCCGGCACCTGAGCGCCCCGCCGTAGAGCGTCCGGCGCCCGAACGCCCCGCCGCCGAGCGCCCCGCCCCCGCCGAGCCCCCCGCTCCCGAGCCCCAGGACGAGCCCGCCGAGCCCCGGCAGACGCGCCCCGCGGCCGCCTCCCTCGACGCCGCCGCCGTCCGCCGCGTCTGGCCGGAGATCCTGGCCGCCGCCAAGGACCGCAAGAAGCGCACGGCGGCGCTGCTCGTCAGCGCCACGGTCCGGGCCGTCGAGGACGACACCCTGGTCCTCAGCATCGGTACCGCCCCGCTGGCGCGGCTGCTGTCGGAGCAGAGCAACACCGAGGTCATCGCCGAGTCGCTGCACGCGGTGCTCGGCGTGCAGTGGCGGGTCCGCTGCGAGCACGGCGACCCGGTGCCCCCGGCCACCGCGCGCGGCGGGCAGGCCTCGCCGCAGCCGGCCGCCGCGCCCCGCCGCCCGACCCGCCCGCCGCCCACGCGCCGCTCCACCGCCGGGGCCGTCACCGACGACGCCGGCGCCGAGCCGCTGCCCCCCGAGCCCGCGCCCGAGGACGCCCCGCCCGACGACGAGGAGTCGATGCTCGCCGAGGCCGCGGCCGGCGCGACCACCAGCCCCGCCGAGCGCCGCGACCCCGAGGAGATGGCCATCGAGCTGCTCACGTCCCAGCTCGGGGCGCGGGCGCTCGACCAGCGCTGACGGGTCGACCGAAAGTCCGATCCGGAGCCTCCGCGACCCTGCGTAGGCTGCGCCCACGTGACGGTTGCCGAGCCCGACGTCCTGCACGGCCTCACCGCGGCGCAGGTCGCCGAGCGCGTGGCCGCCGGGAAGACCAACGACGTCCCGTCGCGCGCGAGCCGCAGCATCGGCGAGATCGTCCGCGCCAACGTCCTGACCCGCTTCAACGCCATCGTGGGCGTGCTGTTCGCGGTGATCCTGGTGATCGGCCCGATCCAGGACGGGCTGTTCGGCTTCGTGATCATCATCAACACGCTGATCGGCATCGTGCAGGAGCTACGGGCCAAGCGGACGCTGGAGCGGCTCGCGATCGTCGGCGAGGCCCGCCCGCGGGTGCGCCGCGACGGCGTCGTCGTGGAGCTCGGCCCCAGCGAGGTGGTGCTCGACGACGTCATCGACCTCGGGCCCGGCGACAAGATCGTCGTCGACGGGGTGGTGCTCGCCGCCGAGGGCCTGGAGGTCGACGAGTCGCTGCTCACCGGCGAGTCCGACGCCGTGCACAAGCAGCCGGGCGACCCGCTGCTCTCGGGCAGCTTCGTCACCGTCGGCGGCGGCGCGCAGCGGGCCACGAAGGTCGGCCGCGAGGCCTACGCCGCGCAGCTCGCCGAGGAGGCCAGCCGTTTCACCCTCGTCGGTTCGGAGCTGCGCTCGGGCATCGACACGATCCTGCGCGTCATCACCTGGCTGCTCGTGCCGGCCGCCGTCCTCATCATCTGGAGCCAGTTCCGCACGGCGGGCGCCGACGTCGACGACGCGCTGCGCGGGATGGTCGCGGCGCTCGTGCCGATGGTCCCCGAGGGGCTGGTGCTGCTCACCAGCATCGCGTTCGCGGTCGGCGTGGTCCGGCTCGGTGCGCGGCAGTGTCTGGTGCAGGAGCTCCCGGCCATCGAGGGGCTCGCGCGCGTCGACGTGGTCTGCGCCGACAAGACCGGCACGCTCACCGAGAACGGGATGCGGCTCGCCGAGGTCCGCCCCGACGGGCCGGAGGTCCGGGAGGCGCTCGGCGCGCTCGGTGCCGCCGACCCGCGCCCCAACGCGAGCCTCGCCGCCGTCGCGGAGGGCTGCCCCGACCCGGGCTGGACGCGCACCGCGACGGTCCCGTTCTCCTCGGCCCGCAAGTGGGGCGGTGCGACGTTCGACGGCCGCGGCGAGTGGGTCCTCGGTGCCGCCGACGTCCTGCTGCCCGACGGCGCTGCCGAGCGCGTCGAGGCCGAGCGCATCGGCTCCACGGGGTTGCGCGTGCTGCTGCTCGGGCGCCGCCCCGAGGCCGACGGCCCGGTCGAGCCGGTCGCGCTCGTGGTCCTGGAGCAGCGCGTGCGGCCCGAGGCGGCGGCGACGCTGGCCTACTTCGCCGACCAGGACGTCGAGGTGAAGGTCATCTCCGGCGACAACGCGCTGTCGGTCGGCGCCGTCGCCGCGTCGCTGGACCTGCCCCGCGCCGACGCCCCCGTCGACGCCCGCACGCTCACCGACGCCGACCTGCCCGACCGCCTGGAGGCCGGCACCGTCTTCGGTCGGGTGACGCCCGCGCAGAAGCGCGAGATGGTCGGCGCGCTGCAGGCCCGCGGGCACACCGTCGCGATGACCGGCGACGGCGTCAACGACGTCCTCGCGCTCAAGGACGCCGACATCGGCGTCGCGATGGGCTCGGGCAGCCCCGCCACGCGGGCGGTCGCGCAGATCGTGCTGCTGGACAACTCCTTCGCCACGCTCCCGTACGTCGTCGCCGAGGGCCGCCGGGTGATCGGCAACATCGAGCGCGTCGCCAACCTGTTCCTCACCAAGACCGTCTACTCGGTCTTCCTGGCCATCGCGATCGGCGCGATCGGGGTGCCGTACCCGTTCCTGCCGCGGCACCTGACGCTGATCGGCTCGCTGACGATCGGCATCCCCGCGTTCTTCCTCGCGCTCGCGCCGAACGCCGAGCGGGCGCGCACCGGGTTCGTGCGGCGGGTGCTGCGGCTGTCGATCCCGTCCGGGGCGATCGCCGGGGTCGTCACGTTCGCGACCTACCTGGTCGTGCGCACCGACACGAGCGCCACGGAGATCCAGCAGAGCACCGCGGCGGTGGTCGCGCTCTACGCCGTGGCGACGTGGGTGCTCGTCGTCGTCGCCCGGCCCTACGTCTGGTGGAAGCTCGTCATGATCGCCGCGGCGATCGGGGCCTTCTGCTGGGCGCTGTTCCTGCCGATCGTCTTCGGGCAGGGGTTCTGGCAGCTCGATCCGGGTCACCCGCCGACGCTGCTGACGGGGCTGGGCATCGCCGCGGTCGGCATCGTCGCGGTCGAGATCGCCGCCTGGCTGGTGGGCCGCAGGCGCTCGTGACGGCCCGGCCACGGCGGGGTGCCGCGCGTCCGTAGGCTGGTGGGGACCCGCCCGCGCCACGAACCGAGGAGCCGACGCCGTGAACCCGGGGGAACTCGACATCCAGCAGTTGATGCAGCAGGCGCAGAAGATGCAGGAGCAGCTCATGTCCGCGCAGGCCGAGCTGGCCAGCGCGGAGGTCGTCGGCCAGGCGGGCAACGGCCTCGTGCACGTCCGCATGACCGCGGCGGGCGAGGTGCAGGCGGTGAAGATCGACCCGAAGGTCGTCGACGCCGACGACGTCGAGACGCTGCAGGACCTCATCGTGGGCGCGCTGCACGACGCCGCCCGCGCCGCACAGGAGCTGCAGGCGCAGAAGATGGGGCCGCTCGCCGGCGGCCTCGACATGGGCGGCGGCCTCGGGCTGCCGGGCGCCTGAGGTGTTCGAGGGTCCGGTCCAGGACCTGATCGACGAGCTGGGCCGGCTGCCCGGCGTCGGCCCGAAGAGCGCGCAGCGGATCGCGTTCCACCTGCTCGCGGCCGACCCGGTCGACGTCACGCGGCTGCAGGACGTGCTGCAGAAGGTCAAGCAGGGCGTCATGTTCTGCGAGGTCTGCGGCAACGTCTCGGCCGCCGTGCGCTGCCGCTACTGCGCCGACGCCCGGCGCGACCCCACGATCGTCTGCGTCGTGGAGGAGCCCAAGGACGTGCTGGCGGTGGAGCGCACCCGGGAGTTCAAGGGCCGCTACCACGTGCTGGGCGGCGCGCTCGACCCGCTGGCGGGCATCGGCCCGGACGGGCTGCGCATCCGCGAGCTGCTCGCCCGGCTGGGCGGCACCGGTCCGGCGTCGGACGAGGCCGACATCGCCGAAGTGATCATCGCGACGGACCCCAACACCGAGGGCGAGGCCACGGCGACCTACCTCGTGCGGCTGCTGCGCGACTTCCCGGGGCTGTCGGTCACCCGGCTCGCGTCGGGCCTGCCGATGGGTGGCGACCTGGAGTTCGCCGACGAGCTCACGCTCGGCCGGGCCCTGTCCGGCCGCCGCGCGCTGTAGAAGTTGTCAGGAGGGGTCGAACTCGCCGCCGTTCACGCCCGATGCGAAGGCCTCCCACTCATCTGACGAGAAGGTGAGGACCTTGCTCGGTTGCTGGCTGTGCCGGAGATGCACCTGACCGGAGCTCGAGTCCCTCGCGAACTCCACACAGGTACCGGTATTACACCGGGTACTTCGGACGAACCGCAAGTGGCCATCGTCGTTCCGGTTCGCCACGCTGCGTCCTCTCTCGACCTGCCGTGTCACCCGGAAGTGTAGACGGTGAGAGAGCGCTCAACCGTGTTGTGTGCACAGGTGAGACACCCGAGCGGGCTCGGCCGCCGGGTGGGAGGTACGAGATCGGACCTCAGATCTGGCGCAGGATGGCTCTCGCCTCCTCGATCGCGTCGAGGGAGGCGCCGGCGTCGAGGCTGACCTTCTCGATCTCGGCGAACGACTGACCGTAGCGCTCGACGTCGGCGTCGGACTTGAGGTAGGTAGGCGCATTCCGCCCTTCTACGAGGACCGTGTCCTGGTCGGCCGGGTCGTCGAAGACGATGACCGAGAACGAGCCGCCGTAGAGGGCAGGGGAGACCGCGATGAGCGGAACGATCCGCACGACGCACGAGGGATCGTTCTCGACGATCCGCTTGCTGATCGCATCGAGTTGCTGCGTGGCCACATCACTTCCGCCGACCGGCTGACGCAGGGTCCCCTCGCTAATCAGGAAGCGCAGCCGAGGCGCGTCGTCGCGGTGCAGGATGCGTTGGCGCCGCAACCGGAACTCGACGAAGCGTTTCCGCAGCTCAGCGTCGTGGTTGCTGAAGAGGAGCTCGGTGAGCGCGGTGATGTAGGACTCCGTCTGCAGCAGGCCGGGGACGACGTCGGCCGTGTACGAGGTGATCGCTGACGCGTACTCCTCCAGCTGCACGTACTCCTTGAGCTGCTCGGCCACCAGACGGTCGGTGAAGACGTCCTTGAACTCGTCTCCCCACCAGCCGTTGTCCTGGCCGGACCGGGCCATCTCCTGGAGCCGTTCACCGACCTCGATGCTGCCGCCGTAGAAGCGGACGAGATCACGAACGTCGCGCTCCTGCGGCGGGGTCTTGCCGTTCTCCAGTCGGCTGATCTTCGACGTGGAGCACCGGAGCTCGGCCGCGGCGTCATCGATGCGCAGGTCGGCCCGCTCACGCAGTTCGCGGAGCTCGGTGCCCAGGCGTCGGCGCTGTGCGGCCGGTCGTGTCGTCGGCAATGCCGTTCCCTCTCGACGGGTCACTGACCGGGCAGTGACCACGGGCATTCGGCGCACCTCCTCCCCGGCGTCAGTGCGCTATGCAATTTCGCTGCGCAAAGTATCAGTGTGCTCCTCCGGTGTCCGGAGCGCCACCCCGGAGTTGCCCGTATCGGGTGTGTGCGCAGTTGCCACGCTCGGGGTGACGGGCGCGCCGCGATGCCACCGCTTGGTGCGTCGAACTCATTACCCAAGATCCAAGCAATTGCGCGAAGCCATCCCGTGACGTACTGTCGCGAGTGGAGGTGAGGGACATGCTGACGGTTCAGCTACTGGTCGGAGGGCTGATCGTGCTGTTCGCGCTCGCCGTCGTCATAGGAGTAAGCGACGGTCGAGCACAAGCCCGGGGCTGGAAGCGACTCGCCGCCGCGCGGCACGAGCTCTGGCTCGACCGTCAGGATGCGGCCGCTTCGTCGCCGCCCGTCCGATGTGGATGCCCCGACTGTTTGGGGCACTGAGTCACGCAGGAGGTGGAGAACGTGGCATGGGAGATCGTGCTCGCTGTAGCGACCATGGCATTGGCCGTCGCGGCCGCTGTCCGTCTGATGTTGCTCGCCCAGCAACTGACCGCTCGGGAGTCCGAACTCGCAGCGGAGCACATGGAGCTCGAGGCGTGGGAGCGTGACTTGATCGTCGCGGCCGAAGGTCGGGGCTGCGCCGCCTGCAGGCTGCGGGTCTGCAAGGACTGCACGAGTCACTGACCTGCCAGTCCCGAGAACGCGCCAGCCGCCTTATGCAATTCTGGTCGCACCCATCGACGTGAGTAGGAGATGACCGTCAGCGAACCCGATAGTTCTTCGGACGCGACGGTGAGTCCTGCCTCGGCCCGGCGCCGGCTCGGGCGGGAGCTGCGCGAGTTGCGCGAGAGCCTATCCCTGCGTCTGGACGAAGCAGCGGAGAAGTTCGAGAGATCGGCGCCGACGTTGAGCCGGCTCGAGAACGGACGCAGCGGTGCGCCGCGGCTCGTCGACGTCAGCGCACTTCTGGACTCCTACGCCGCACTCCGGCCCGACCTGGTGGACGACCAGGTGCGGGAGCACGTGTTGCTCCTGGCCGGCATCAGCAGGCGCAAGGAGTGGTTCGCGCCCTACCGGGACGTCCTGGCCAGGGACAGCGCGTCCGACGGCGGCCGCCGCTACGTGGAGTACGAGTCGGACGCGGTGGAGATCCGCTCCTTCGAGCCGGATCTGGTGCCGGGCCTCCTGCAGACCGAGGCCTACGCGCGAGCAGTGGTGCGGGTCTTCCAGCCGCGATACACACCAGCACAACGCAGACGCCTGGTGCAATTCCGCCTCGATCGCCAACGCGTACTGCTGCGTCAGGTCAGCCCCCTGCGGTTCCGGGTCGTGATCGGCGAGCTCGCGCTTCGTCGGGTTCTCGGCGGTACGCAGGTGATGCGGGAGCAGCTGGAGGCACTCGCGTCGTGGATCCGCGACGGCCCGAGCAACGTCGAGATCGCGGTCGCCCCGGCGTCGCTCGTGACGCCGGCGGTGTTCGGTGGCCCCTTCGTGGTGATGATGTTCGCCGAGCGCGACGAGCAGGACGTCGTCTACATCGAGGGCCGGGTCGCGGCGACGTATCTGCAGGGGGAGGCCGAGGTGCAGCGGCATCTGGACGAGTTCGACGCGCTCACGGCCGAGGCGATGGCACCGCTCGACACCCTGGACGCCATCGAGAGGATCCTCGACGAGCCGGGCATGGGCATCGCCGGCGCATGAGGAACGACTGCAGTGTTCTCGAACGAGGAACGGAGACCCGATGGCGCACACCGGTATCGCGAGCGGTCAGTTCGTGAAGAGCTCCTTCTCGGCCAGCGGGAACTGCGTGGAGGTCCGACGGCATGCAGGTGGCGAGGTGGAGGTCCGCCACAGTCGCCATCCGACGGAGGGCACGCTCGTGTTCACCTCGGCCGAGTGGGCGGCGTTCGTGGAAGGGGTGAAGCACTGCGAGTTCGACCCGGCGTGACCACACGGCGTCGGCTCGTCACCGGAGCCGCACGGTCGTAGCCCAACCGTGACTCCCACGCCTACCGCTGAGTACGAGGCCCCATTACCGTTCGCGGGTCTCCTACGAAGAGGTGCCGTCCATGAGATCTGCCCGACGACTGTCCGCCGCCCTGACCGCGGGCCTGCTCGCCGTGACCCTTGCCGCCTGCGCCACCTCCGAGCGCGACGACGGTGCCGCCGGCGGCTCCGGCGAGGCCGGCGGCACGCTGGTGTTCGGAGCGCCCGGTGCGCCCGACATGTTCGACCCCATCTTCGCCACGGACGGCGAGACGTTCCGCCCCGCGCGCCAGATGTACGACACGCTGATCACCTACGCGCAGGGCACCTCCGACCTCGCGCCGGGCCTGGCCACCGAGTGGACGCCCAACGCCGACGGCACGGAGTGGACCTTCACCCTCCGCGAGGGCGTCACGTTCCACGACGGCACCCCGTTCGACGCGGCCGCGGTCTGCTTCAACTTCGACCGCTGGTTCAACCTCCCCAGCGAGGCCGCGCAGAGCCAGGCGATCTACTACTCGGACACGTTCGAGGGCTACGCCAACAACCTCGCCGGCGGCGGCGACCCGGTCTACAACTCGTGCACCGCGCCCCAGCCGAACACCGCGGTCATCAAGCTCAACCGCAACAAGGGCGCGTTCCCCGCGGCCTTCGGTCTGACGTCGCTGTCGATCTCCAGCCCCACCGCGCTCCAGCAGTACAGCGCCGACACGATCGAGCAGAGCGGTGAGGCGTTCACGTACTCCGAGTACGCCAACGAGCACCCGACGGGCACCGGCCCGTTCAAGTTCGAGAGCTTCGACCGCGCGGCCAACACCGTCACCCTCGTCCGCAACGACGACTACTGGGGTGAGCCGGCGCAGCTCGAGCGGCTGATCTTCCGCGTCATCCCCGACGAGAACGCCCGCCGCCAGGAGCTCCAGGCCGGCACGATCGACGGCTACGACCTGCCGAGCCCGGCCGACTGGGACTCGCTGGAGGCCGACGGCAACCAGGTGCTGGTGCGCCCGCCGTTCAACATCCTCTACCTGGGCATCAACCAGAAGAACAACCCGGCGCTGCAGGACGTCCGCGTCCGCCAGGCCATCGCGTTCGCGCTCGACCGCGAGTCGCTGGTGCGCAACCAGCTGCCCGAGGGTGCGGTCGTCGCCACGCAGTTCATGCCCGACACCGTCGCCGGCTACGCCGACGACCTGACGCCGACCCCGTACGACCCCGACCGCGCGCGCCAGCTGCTGGCCGAGGCCGGGCAGTCGAACCTGACGCTGAACTTCTACTACCCGACCGAGGTCACCCGTCCCTACATGCCGAACCCGACCAACATCTTCACCTCGCTGGCGGAGAACCTGCGCCAGGTCGGCATCACCGTCAACCCGGTGGCGCAGCCCTGGAACGGCGGGTACCTCGACTCGGTCAACGTGACTGGCGTCCAGGACCTGCACCTGCTCGGCTGGACCGGTGACTACAACGACGCCGGCAACTTCATCGGCACGTTCTTCGGCCGGGAGAAGCCGGAGTTCGGCTTCGTCAACGAGCAGCTGTTCGGGGCGATCGCGGCGGCCGACTCCACGGTCGACGTGGCCGCGAAGGACGCCGCGTACGCCCAGGCCAACCGCGACATCATGGCCTACCTGCCGGCGGTCCCGATCTCCAGCTCGCCGCCCGCCGTGGTGGTCTCGGAGGCCGTCACCGGCCTGATCCCCTCCCCGCTGACCGACGAGCGCTTCCTGACGGTCAGCAAGAACTGACGGACGACACCCGGGTGGCACCGCTCGACCGGGCGGTGCCACCCTCGTGCGTCCGCGGTTCGGGGAGGAGGGGGGACGATGCTGAGGTTCATCGTGCGGCGGCTGCTGCAGGTGATCCCGACGCTGCTGCTGCTGTCGGTGCTGGTCTTCGCCTGGCTGCGGAGCCTGCCGGGAGGGCCGGCGACGGCGTTCCTCGGCGACCGCGCGACACCGGAGTCCGTGGCGAACCTGGAGCGGGTGCTCGGGCTCGACCAGCCGATCCCGGTGCAGTACGCCCAGTTCCTGGGCCGCGTCATCACCGGTGACTTCGGCACCTCGACGATCACCGGCGAACCGGTGCTCACCGAGATCGCCCGGGCGCTGCCCGCGACGATCGAGCTGTCGATCGCCGCGCTCGTGCTGGCCGTGGCGCTGGGCATCCCGCTCGGCTACGTCGCCGCGCGCCGCCGCGGCGGCCCGCTCGACGTCTCGACCGTCATCGGCACGCTCGTCGGCGTCGCCGTCCCGGTGTTCTTCCTGGGCTACATCCTCAAGGCCGTGTTCGCGGTCGAGCTGGGGCTGTTCCCGCCGTCGGGGCGCCAGTCGGTGGCCGTCGACGCCACGAACGTCACCGGCTTCGCGGTGCTCGACGGGTTCCTCACCCGCGAGTTCGACGCCAGTCTCGACGCGCTGTCGCACCTCGTGCTGCCCGCCGTCGCGCTGGCGACGATCCCGCTCGCGGTGATCGTGCGCATCACCCGCGCGTCCGTCCTGGAGGTGCTCGGCGCCGACTTCGTGCGCACGGCCAACTCCAAGGGCCTCGCGCCCGGCACCGTGCGCGGGCGCCACGTGCTGCGCAACGCCCTGCTCCCGGTGTCGACGACGATCGGCCTGCAGGTCGGGCTGCTCCTCGCCGGCGCCGTGCTCACCGAGCGCGTGTTCGTCTGGGGCGGCATCGGCACCCTGCTCGCCGACGCCATCACCCTGCGCGACTACCCGCGCCTGCAGGCCATCCTGCTCCTGGGGGCGCTGGTGTACGTGCTGGTCAACCTGCTCGTCGACCTCTCGTACGCGATCATCGACCCGAGAGTCCGTCTGTCATGACCACGCTGCTCACACGCAAGCGCAAGCGCGTCGACGACCTCGCGGGCGGCCGCAGCCTCACCTCCGAGGCCTTCCGCCGGCTCCGGCGCGACCCGGTGGCCATCACCGGCGCCGTCATCGTCGGGGTGTTCGTGCTGGTCGCGGTGTTCTCGCCGTTCCTCGCGCCGCACTCGGCCACCGAGTCGTTCCCGCAGCTGCAGGCCGACCTGCGCCCCGGCTCCATCCCGGGCCCGCAGGAGGGCTTCCCGCTCGGCAGCGACCAGCTCGGCCGCGACTTCCTGTCCCGCTTCCTGCTCGCCTCGCAGCAGACGCTGCTGGTCGGCGTGCTCGCCACGCTCATCGGGCTGGTCGTCGGCGTCGTCATCGGCACGCTCGCGGGCGCGTTCGGCGGCTGGGTCGACACCGTCCTCATGCGCGTCACCGACGTGCTGCTGGCCATCCCGAGCCTGCTGCTGGCGATCTCGGTCGCCGCGCTGTTCGCCAGCCCGTCGCAGACGTCGGTGATCATCGCGGTGTCGATCGTGGGCGTGCCGATCTTCGCGCGGCTGCTGCGCGGGTCGATGCTCGCGCAGCGCGAGAGCGACCACGTGATCGCGGCGACCGCGCTGGGCGTCAAGCGGCCCGCGGTCGTGCTGCGGCACATGCTGCCCAACGCGATCGGGCCGGTCGTCGTCCAGGCGACGCTGACGCTCGCCACCTCCATCCTCGACGCCGCCGCGCTGTCGTTCCTCGGGCTCGGCGACGCCGACCCGGGCCGTGCCGAGTGGGGCCTGATGCTGGCCCAGGCGCAGCCCCTGCTCGAGGTGCGGCCCGCGCTCGCGCTGTGGCCCGCGGCGGCGATCATCGTCATCGCGCTGGGCTTCACGCTGCTGGGCGAGTCGCTGCGCGAGGCCCTCGACCCGAAGGGGAGCCGATGACCGCCGCGCTGCAGAAGACGCCGGGCGGGTCGCCCACCACCGAGCCGCTGCTGTCGGTGCGCGACCTGCGCGTCGCGTTCACCCGGCGCGGCGAGCCCGACACCGTCGCCGTCGACGGCGTGAGCTTCGACGTCGCGCCCGGGCAGATCGTCGGGCTGGTGGGGGAGTCGGGCTGCGGCAAGTCCGTGACCTCGATGGCGATCACGCGGCTGCTGCCGGCCCGCGGGGTGAAGGTCAGCGGCAGCGCCACGATGGACGGCGTCGACCTGCTGACGCTGCCCGAGAGCGCGATGCGGGAGAAGCGCGGGCGCGACCTGTCGATGGTGTTCCAGGACCCGCTGTCCTCGCTCAACCCGGTGGTGCCGATCGGCGTGCAGGTCACGGAGGTGCTCACGCGCCACCGCGGCCTGAAGAAGGAGGCCGCGCGCACCGAGGCGGCGGAGTGGCTCGACCGCGTCGGCATCCCCGACCCGCGGCGGCGCCTGGACTCCTACCCCCACCAGCTCTCCGGGGGCATGCGCCAGCGCGCGCTGATCGCCATCGCGCTGGCGTGCCGACCCAAGCTGCTCATCGCCGACGAGCCGACCACCGCGCTCGACGTGACGATCCAGGCGCAGATCCTGGAGCTGCTCAAGGAGATGGTGCGCGACACCGGCGCCGCGCTCGTCATGATCACGCACGACCTCGGTGTGGTCGCGGGGCTGTGCGAGACGGTCAACGTCCTCTACGGCGGCCGGATCGTCGAGCGGGCGCAGCGCCACCGGCTCTTCGCGACGCCGCGCCACCCGTACACCAACGGGCTGCTGGGCTCGATCCCGCGGCTCGACGCGCCGGCGGGGGAGGACCTCGCGGCGATCCCCGGCTCGGTGGCCGACAACCTGCCGTGGACGAGCGCCTGCGCGTTCGCGCCGCGCTGTCCGCGCGCGATCGAGACCTGCCGCACCACCACGCCGGAGGCCGAGACCACCGGCGGGCGCCTGCTGCGCTGCTTCAACCCCGTGCCGGCGACCGCGGAATGAGCGAGCGGGGAATGAGCGAGATGACCGGGACGACCGGCGCGACCGAGCCGCTGCTCGACGTCCGCGACGTCGCCGTGCACTTCCCGATCAAGCGCGGCCTGATCCTGGACCGCACGGTCGGGCACGTGTACGCCGTCGACGGCGTCTCGCTGCGGATCGAGCGCGGCGAGACCTACGGCCTGGTCGGCGAGTCCGGCTGCGGCAAGTCGACGCTGGGCCGGGCGATCCTGCGCCTCGAGGACCCGACCTCGGGGCAGATCGTGTTCGACGGCACCGACATCGCGTCGCTCAAGGGCGAGGAGCTGCGGCGCATGCGCCGGCGCTTCCAGATGGTGTTCCAGGACCCGCTGTCCTCGCTCGACCCGCGCCAGTCCGTGGAGTCGCTGCTGCTGGAGGGGCTCAAGGCGCACGGCCTGTCGAAGGGTCCGGAGGCCGACGACGCCCGGCTGCGCGAGCTCGTCGAGCAGGTCGGCCTGCCCGCGTCGTCGCTGCGGCGCTACCCGCACGAGTTCTCCGGCGGCCAGCGCCAGCGCATCGGCATCGCCCGAGCGCTGTGCGTCGAGCCCGACCTGATCGTCGCCGACGAGCCGGTGTCGGCGCTCGACGTCTCGGTGCAGGCCCAGGTGCTCAACCTGCTGGGGCGCCTGCAGGGCGAGCTCGGCCTCACCTACCTGGTGATCGCCCACGACCTCGCCGTCGTGCGGCACGTCAGCGACCGGATCGGCGTGATGTACCTGGGCGGGATCGTCGAGGAGGCGCCGTCGCAGGCGCTCTACGACGACCCGCAGCACCCCTACACGCGCGCCCTGCTCTCGGCGGTGCCCGTGCCCGACCCGGAGCTGGAGGACCGCCGCGAGCGCATCCTGCTCACCGGCGACCTGCCCTCCCCGGCCGCGCCGCCGCCCGGCTGCCGGTTCCACACCCGCTGCCCCTGGCGCCAGGAGACGCGCTGCGACGACGAGCGCCCCGAGTTGCGGGTCGTCGAGGGCTCGGGTGCGGGTCACCGCGTGGCGTGCCACTTCGCCGAGGACATCCGCGACGGCCGGATCCGGCCGCACCGCGTGCAGGCCGTAGCGTCGGACGACGTACTGGCTGCGGCGTCCGCTCCCGACCACCCCGGTTCGGTGAACGAGGTGCTCGGCCACTGACGTGACAGGAAGTGGGACATCGTGTGCGGGATCGTGGCCGCCTACGGAGACGTCGACCCCGAGAAGTGCGAGCGCATGCTCGCCCGCGTGCGGCACCGGGGGCCCGACGACACCGGGATCCTCGCCGTCGACGGGGCGTGGCTCGGGCACCAGAGGCTGTCCATCATCGACGTCAGCGGCGGCCACCAGCCGCTCACCGACGTCGACGAGACCGCGTGGATCGTCGGCAACGGCGAGATCTACAACCACGAGCGGCTCACGTCGCGGCTGCCCGACGGGGTGCTGCGGTCGGGGTCGGACACCGAGGCCGCGCTGCACGCGGTGATGCGCGGCGGGCCCGCGGCCGTCGCCACGCTCAACGGGATGTTCGCGATCGCGATGGTCACCGCCGACGGCGGCGGGCTCGTGGCGCGCGACCCGATGGGGGTGAAGCCCCTGTACTGGGTGACCGGGGGCGGTGTCACGCTGTTCGCCAGCGAGCTCCGCGCCTTCGACGACGAGGACCGCCCGCGCGTCGAGGCGTTCCCGCCCGGCTCGCTGTGGACCACGGGGGCGGGCGTCGTGCGTTTCGCCGACGCCGTGCCGGTGGAGGTCCGCCCCGCCCGCCGCGCGCAGCACGAGACCTGGGACAACGTCGTGCTCGACGAGGTCCGCGACGCCGTCGTGGCCGCGGTGCGGCGGCGGATGATGAGCGACGTCGGCGTCGGGGTGTTCCTCTCCGGCGGGCTCGACTCGGCGCTGGTGGCGGCCGTCGCCGCCCGCGAGGCGCGCGACCGCGGCGAGGTCCTGCCGACCTTCGCCGTCGGCACGGCGGACAGCGGCGACCTGGTCGCCGCCGCCCGCGTCGCGGAGCACATCGGCAGCGAGCACCACGAGGTCCTCGTCACCGCCGACGCCATCGCCGAGGCGCTCGACGAGGCCGTCACCGTCATCGAGCACTTCGACCCGGCGCTCGTCCGCAGCGCCGTGCCGAACCTGCTGCTGGCGCGGGAGGCGTCGAAGGCGGTGAAGGTGGTGCTCACCGGGGAGGGCGCCGACGAGCTGTTCGCCGGCTACTCCTACACCCACACCGAGGAGTTCGCCGACCCCGACGCGCTGCACGCCGAACTGGTGCGCAGCCTGGAGCAGCTGCACGGGCTCAACCTGCAGCGCTGCGACCGCACCACCATGTTCTACGGCCTGGAGGCGCGCGAGCCGTTCCTCGACGCGGCGCTCGTGCGCACGGCGCTCGCGCTGCCGCCGGAGTGGAAGCAGTGCACCGGCGGCCGCCCGGAGAAGGCGCTGCTGCGCGAGGCGTTCACCGGCTGGCTGCCCGAGGACCTGCTGTGGCGCGGCAAGGAGCAGTTCGGCGACGGCTCGGGCGCGGGCACGGTGCTGGCCGTGCTCGCCGCGGAGAAGGTGGCGGGCAACGACACCGGGGCGACGCCGGAGGTGCCGGCGCACTGCTGGCCGCTGCGCAGCGACGAGGAGGTCCTGTACTTCGCGATCTGGAACCGCGAGTTCGCCGGCATCCGCGCCGACGCCACGCTCCAGCCGTTCGCGACGGCGTGAGCGGTCCGAACCGGGCCCGCTAGAGGTCGCCGCCCTCCTCCAGCAGTCGGTCGATCTCCCGGCGCAGCAGGCCGAGCCGGGCCTCGCGCACCAGCGGGATGCCGCGGCGCCGGCGCCGGACCTCGGTGACGTCGATGTCGACGGTCAGCAGCTGCTCCTCGTAGCCGACGCCCTCGGCGATCACCTCGCCCCACGGGTCGACGACGTGCGAGCCGCCCCAGAACCGCAGCTGCCCCTCGGTGCCGACGCGGTTCACGAACACCACGTAGAGCTGGTACATCCGGCCGTAGAACCGGGTGATGCCCTGCCAGTAGTCGCGGGAGTCGTAGTGCTCGGGGAACATGCTCTGCGCGCTCGCCGCCGGCACGAGCATGATCAGCGCGCCGTCCTGCGTGGACAGGAACGCGAGCTGCGGCTGCCAGGCGTCGTTGCAGATCAGGGTGGCCGCACGGTGCCTGCCGCCCTGCACGGGGAAGGCTCGCGAGGTCTGCCCCGGCAGGAAGTGCTTGCGCTCCTCGAAGATCGAGTAGTTGGGCAGGTAGAGCTTGCGGTGCACGTGCACCAGCTCCCCGCCCTCGAAGTAGGCGGCGCTGTTGTAGGTGTGCAGGCCGTGCGCCTGCGCCTCGGGGAAGCCGACGAGCAGCCCGCCGCGGGCCTGCTTCGCGAGCCCGGTCAGCCGCTCGTCGTCCAGCGGCATCGACACGTCCTCGACGATGTCGGCCATCGAGAACCCGGTGAGCGACAGCTCCGGGAACACGACGAGGTCGGCCCCCGCGTCGTTGGCCTCCGCGATCGCCCGTTCGGCGCGTTCGATGTTGGCCGGGACGTCGCCGAGCACGGCGTCCACCTGGGCCAGGGCAATCCGCATGCGGTCATTGTGCGGTGCCTCTGCCAGGCTTCCGGAGTCGGCACACGCGGTGCCGGACGGGAGGACCGATGGACGCACGGACCCGCCGCTCGTTGCACGGGGTGGCCGAGCTCCTGCTCGCCGGGCCGCAGCACCGCGCGCACGGCACGATCCGGCTGCGCGTCACGCCCGGCGGCTTCGGCGGCGTCGCCGGGTCGCTGCGCGTCGACGGCGCCGAGCTCGTCGGCGACGACGTCCGGGCCCCGCTGACCGGCACCTACCGCGCCCTCGCCGCCGCGGTGGGCGTCGACCCCGGCCCGCCGATCGGCGTCTACGCCGACACCTCCGGCGTCGACCCCGACGAGGAGGTCGCGGTCGACGCCGGGGCGGCGGCGGAGCTGGCCGACTGGTTCGCCCGGGGCGACGCCGGGCTGCGCGCCTTCGCCCCCGGCGTCGAACCCGTGCTGTGGCCCGAGCACTTCGACCTCGCGCTCACCCTCGACGAGGTGAACTTCGGGGTGTCGCCCGGCGACGGCGGCCACCCGCAGCCCTACGCCTACGTCGGGCCGTGGACGCCGCGGGAGGGCCCCTTCTGGAACGCGTCCTTCGGGGCCCTCCGCGACGCCGCGGACCTCCCGACGGCGGCCGCGGTGGCGGCGTTCTTCGCCGAGGGCGCGGCGTCGTAGCCGGACCTACCGCATCGCGCGGTTGACCGCCGACACCACGGCCTTGAGCGACGCGCTCACGATCGAGCTGTCCACCCCGACGCCCCAGAGGACCTTGCCCTCCACGGTGCACTCGACGTAGGCGGCGGCGCGGGCGTCGTCGCCCGCCGACAGGGCGTGCTCGTGGTAGTCGAGGATCCGCACGTCGAAGCCGATGCCGGCGAGGCCGTCGACGAAGGCCGCGAGCGGGCCGTTGCCGCGGCCGTGGATCTCGTGCAGGTCGTTCTCGACGCGCACGGTGGCCACGATCTCGTCGGTGCCCTCGCCGTCGCTGGTCAGGCGGTGTCGGACCAGCTTGAGCGGGGTGACGCGGTCGAGGTACTCGGTCTCGAAGACGTCGCGCATCTCCTTGGGGGAGACCTCGCCGCCCTCGGAATCGGTGACCTCCTGGATCACCTTCGAGAACTCCATCTGGAGCCGCCGCGGCAGGTCCATCTGGTGCTCGGCCTTCATGATGTAGGCGACGCCGCCCTTGCCCGACTGCGAGTTCACCCGGATCACGGCCTCGTAGCTGCGGCCGATGTCCTTGGGGTCGACGGGCAGGTAGGGCACCTCCCAGCGGTAGGCGTCGACCTCGACGCCCGCCTCGGCGGCGCCGGCCCTCATCGCGTCGAAGCCCTTGTTGATCGCGTCCTGGTGGCTGCCGGAGAACGCGGTGTAGACCAGGTCGCCGCCCCACGGGTGGCGCTCGGCCACCGGCAGCTGGTTGCAGTACTCGACGGTCCGGCGGATCTCGTCGATGTCGGAGAAGTCGATCTGCGGGTCGATGCCCTGGGTGAACAGGTTCATCCCCAGCGTCACCAGGTCGACGTTGCCGGTGCGCTCGCCGTTGCCGAACAGGCAGCCCTCGATGCGGTCGGCGCCGGCCTGGTAGCCCAGCTCGGCGGCGGCCACGCCGGTGCCGCGGTCGTTGTGCGGGTGCAGGCTCAGCACGATGCCGTCGCGGCGGGCCAGGTTGCGGTGCATCCACTCGATGGAGTCGGCGTAGACGTTGGGCGTGGCCATCTCCACCGTCGCCGGCAGGTTGACGATCATCGGCGACTCGGGCGTCGGCTGCCAGATCCCGCTCACGGCGTTGCAGACGTCGACGGCGTACTGCAGCTCGGTGCCGGTGTAGGACTCCGGGGAGTACTCGAAGCGCCAGTCGGTGCTCGGGTACTTCTCGCTGAACCGCAGCACCTCCTCCGCCCCGTCGGTGGCGATCTTCGCGATGCCTGCGCGGTCGGACCGGAACACGACCCGGCGCTGCAGCACCGACGTCGAGTTGTAGAGGTGCACGATCGCGCGCGGCGCGCCCTCGCAGGCCTCGTAGGTGCGCTCGATCAGCTCCGGGCGCGCCTGCGTCAGCACCTGGATGGTGACGTCGTCGGGGATCATGTCGTGGCTGATGATCTCGCGGACGAAGTCGAAGTCGGTCTGGCTCGCGGCGGGGAAGCCGACCTCGATCTCCTTGTAGCCCATGCGCACCAGCAGCTCGAACATGCGGCGCTTGCGGCTCGGGCTCATCGGGTCGATCAGGGCCTGGTTGCCGTCGCGCAGGTCGACCGCGCACCACAGCGGCGCGGAGGTGATCCGCTTGTCGGGCCAGGTGCGGTCGGGCAGCGACACCGGCTCGACCAGCTCGTGGAACGGGCGGTAGCGGTGCACCGGCAGGTGCGAGCCGCGCTGCGGGTTCCAGACGGGCTGGCCGTCGGGCGCGGGGAGCGACGGCGTGCGCAGCCGGCTCTGCGAGGCGGAGACGTAGGCGTCGGGCGAGGTGGTCACGGGATTCACTGCTCCAGGAGGTGGCCGATCAGGGACGACCGGCGCACGCCGAGAACCCGCGACGAGGGGCCGGTCGGTCAGACCCCGCCGCGGCAACCAAGGAGCAGGCGCGCCACGCCGTCGACCCTAGCCCGACCCCCCGGGACGCCCGCAACCCCCATCCCGCAGGCTGATCACCCGATCGGGTGATACTTACGAGTAGGGCCCGGCTCCGCGTTCTGCCACCATGGGCCGTCATCGTCCGGCAGGTCTACGAGGGTGGGTTCGAGTGGCAGTGGGAACCACGGCGCGGCGGGGCATCGACGCCCTGGCCAACGTCCTGCGGATCATCGGCATGGCCATCGTGCTCGTCCTGGTGGTGTTCATCGTCCTCACCCTCCTGGACGCGAACCCGGAGAACGGCCTCACCGTGCTCGTGAGCGATCTCGCGGACACCTTCGACCTCGGCCTCTCGGACCTGTTCCAGCCCGCCGAACCCAAGCTCGCCGTCGTCCTGAACTACGGCACCGCCGCGGTGATCTGGTTCGCGATCACCACGGTCGTCGTGCGCCTGGTACGCCGGGCCGGCTGACCCCGGCCCCACCCCGACGCCGCCCCGCGCCTGCCCCGCCCACGGCCGGCCGCCCCTCCTGTGGTGTCAGTCATCCCGGTCGGCGCAGCCGGGGCGGGCCGGTACTGTCGGGACCCGACCAGCGCCCTCACAGGCGGACGGACCCATGGGCGCGGAGTTCCCGCCGCGCCGGTTGTAGGAGGTCGGCGTGGCCCTCGTCGTGCAGAAGTACGGCGGATCATCCGTCCAGGACGCGGACCGCATCAAGAAGGTCGCGGAGCGGATCGTCCGGACGCACAAGGAGGGCAACGACGTCGTCGTCGTCGCCTCGGCGATGGGCGACACCACCGACGAGCTGCTCGACCTCGCCGAGCAGGTC
Organism: Pseudonocardia oceani; assembly: GCF_019263585.2. Classification (GTDB taxonomy): domain Bacteria; phylum Actinomycetota; class Actinomycetes; order Mycobacteriales; family Pseudonocardiaceae; genus Pseudonocardia; species Pseudonocardia oceani. The sequence continues at coordinate 2,699,441 of NZ_JADQDF010000001.1, read as the reverse complement.
TCCCCGGCGCCGCCGCCGCGCGAGCTGGACATGCTCCTCACCTCCGGCGAGCGCATCTCCAACGCGCTGCTCGCCATGGCGATCCACGCGCTCGGTGTCGAGGCCCGCTCGTTCACCGGGTCGCAGGCCGGCATGGTGACGACGTCCAAGCACGGTGACGCGCGGATCGTGAACGTCAACCCCCAGCGCCTGCGCGAGGCCCTCGACGAGGGCTCGATCGTGCTGGTGGCGGGCTTCCAGGGCGTCAGCCAGGACTCCAAGGACGTCACGACGCTGGGCCGCGGCGGCTCCGACACCACCGCCGTCGCGCTCGCCGCCGCCCTCGATGCCGACGTCTGCGAGATCTACACCGACGTCGACGGCATCTTCTCGGCCGACCCGCGGATCGTCCCGGACGCGCAGCTCATCGACCAGATCACCTACGAGGAGATGCTGGAGATGGCGGCGTGCGGGGCGAAGGTCCTGCACCTGCGCGCCGTCGAGTACGCCCGGCGCTACAACGTCCCGCTGCGGGTGCGCAGCTCGTACACCGACAAGCCGGGCTCGCTCGTCACCGGCTCGATCGAGGAGATCCCCTTGGAGAACGCGATCATCACCGGGGTCGCGCACGACCGGTCCGAAGCGAAGATCACCGTCACCGACGTCCCGGACACCCCCGGCATGGCGGCGCGGATCTTCCGGACGGTCGCCGACGCCGACATCAACATCGACATGGTGCTGCAGAACATCAGCCGCACCACCGAGCAGCGCACCGACATCACGTTCACGCTGCCCCGCGTCGACGGCCCGCGCGGGGTCGCCGCGCTCACCGCGGCGCAGCCCGAGATCGGGTTCGCGCAGATCCTGCACGACGAGGAGGTCGGAAAGGTGTCGCTGGTGGGGGCGGGGATGCGCAACCATCCCGGCGTGACCGCCACCTTCTGCGAGGCCCTGTCCGAGGCCGGCATCAACATCGAGACCATGAACACCTCGGAGATCCGGATCTCGGTCATCTGCCGCGTCGACCAGCTCGACACGGCGGTCAAGGCCCTGCACGACGCCTTCGAGCTCGGCGGCGCCGAGCAGGCCGTGGTGCACGCGGGGACCGGGCGATGAACGGGGGACGGCAGCCGGCGGAGCTTGCGGAGCCGGCGGGGCGGGTAGGCGCAGTTCTGGCGATCGTGGGTGCCACCGGCGCGGTGGGTTCCACGATGATCGAGATCATCGACGCGCGCGAGACCGTGCCGTGGTCGGAGATCCGGCTCGTCGCCTCGGCGCGGTCGGCGGGCAAGGTGCTGCGGGTCCGCGGCGAGGACGTCACCGTCCGGCTGCTGGAGCCGGAGGTGTTCGACGGCGTCGACATCGCGCTGTTCGACGTGCCCGACGAGGTGAGCGCGGAGTGGGCGCCGGTCGCCGCGGCGCGCGGGGCGGTGGCCGTCGACAACTCCGGAGCGTTCCGGATGGATCCCGAGGTGCCGCTGGTGGTGCCCGAGGTCAACGCCGACGAGGCCGCGAACCGGCCCAAGGGGATCATCGCGAACCCCAACTGCACGACGCTGTCGATGATGGCCGCGATGGGCGCGCTGCACCGCGAGTTCGGGCTCACCGCGCTCGTCGTCGCCTCGTACCAGGCGGCGTCCGGCGCGGGCCAGTCCGGCATCGACCGGCTGCAGGCCGAGCTGTCGGCCGTGTCCGGTCAGGACGTGGGCAAGCGGTCGGGCGACGTCGCCGAGGCGATCAGCGCGGCCGGGCTGCCCGCGGAGTCGCCGTTCCCGGCGCCGCTGGCGCTCAACGTCGTGCCGTGGGCCGGCTCCCTCAAGGACGACGGCTGGAGCTCCGAGGAGCTCAAGGTGCGCAACGAGTCGCGCAAGATCCTCGGCATCCCGGACCTGAAGGTGTCGGCCACCTGCGTGCGCGTCCCGGTGGTCACCACCCACGCGCTGGCGGTGCACGCGACGTTCGCCGCCGAGGTCGGCGTCGACGCGGCGCACAAGGTCCTCGGCGCGCAGCCGACGATCGTGCTGCGCGACGACCCGGCGGCGGGGCAGTGGCCCACGCCCGCCGACGCGGTGGGCGGTGACCCCACGGTCGTCGGCCGGGTGCGGCAGGCGCTGGACTTCCCCAACACCCTCGAGCTGTTCGTGTGCGGCGACAACCTGCGCAAGGGCGCCGCGCTCAACACCTACGAGATCGCGGAGACGGTGGCGGCCACGCTCTGAGCGCGGCGTTCGAGGGCCCGGTCGGCTGTGGCGCGGGACACGTGTTCCGTGCCACAGTGACCGGGCGCCGTCGTCGACCTGCAGACCGGTCAACCATGCAGGCAGGCCCGGGACCACCCGGGGGCCCGGCGCGCCCGCCCTCGACCTCCCTGGAGGACTTCCCATGGCCAGCATCACGTTCGACGCTGCCACGCGCACGTACCCGGGTGCCCCGCACCCCGCCGTCGACGCCCTCGACCTCGACATCACCGACGGCGAGTTCCTCGTCCTCGTCGGCCCGTCGGGCTGCGGGAAGTCCACCTCCCTGCGCATGCTCGCGGGGCTGGAGGAGGTCACCGGCGGTCGCATCCTCATCGGCGACAAGGACGTCACGCACCTGCCGCCCAAGGACCGCGACATCGCGATGGTGTTCCAGAACTACGCGCTGTACCCGCACATGACCGTGGCCGACAACATGGGCTTCGCGCTCAAGATCGCGGGCATGGGCAAGGAGGAGATCCGCAAGCGGGTCGAGGAGGCCGCGAAGATCCTCGACCTCGACAGCTACCTCGACCGCAAGCCCAAGGCCCTCTCGGGCGGCCAGCGCCAGCGCGTCGCGATGGGCCGCGCGATCGTCCGCAGCCCGCAGGTCTTCCTCATGGACGAGCCGCTGTCGAACCTCGACGCCAAGCTGCGCGTGCAGACCCGCACCCAGATCGCGGCGCTGCAGCGGCGCCTGGCCACCACCACCGTCTACGTCACCCACGACCAGGTCGAGGCCATGACGATGGGCGACCGTGTGGCGGTGCTCAAGGACGGGCTGCTCCAGCAGGTCGACACCCCGCGCAACCTCTACGACCGGCCCGACAACGTGTTCGTCGCGGGCTTCATCGGCTCGCCCGCGATGAACCTGGCCGAGGTCACCGTCACCGACGAGGGTGCGGAGATCGGCGGGCACGTCCTGCCGCTGCAGCGCTCGGTCCGCTCGGCGCTGTCGGCCGAGGGCGCCCGCACGGCCACACTCGGGTTCCGTCCCGAGTCCATCGCGGTGGTCGGCGACGGCGAGGGCATCCCGTTCGAGGTCGTCGTCGTCGAGGAGCTCGGGTCCGACGCGTTCGCCTACGGCAGCCTCAAGGTCGACGACGGCCCCGGTGCCGGCGACGGCAAGCTGCTCACCGTGCGTGTCGACGCCCGGACGCCCCCGCGCAAGGGCGAGATCATCCACCTGAGCATCCGCCCGGGCGAGGAGCACGTCTTCTCGCCGGGCACCGGCTCGCGGATCGCGCCCGCCGAGGGCTGATCCACCCGCACGTTCGGACCGTCGGAGCCGCCGCGACCCCCGGGTGCGGCGGCTCCGTCGTGTGCGCGCCGGCGAGCAGCGCCGCCACCCCGGCCGTCGCGACGCCCAGCGTCCCGACCGCGACGACCGCGACGGCCGGGCTCGCGACGTCGACCAGCACCCCGGCCAGCGGCGTGCCCGCGGCGGCGCCGAGCGTGATGGCCGAGCCGTGCAGCCCGGTGACGACGCCGCGCGCCGCCTCCGGGGCCAGCCGGCTCACCGCCTCCGACGTGGCCGCCAGTGCGGGCGCGCACATCAGCCCGGCGGGCACGAGCAGCAGCGCGAAGCTCCACCACACCCCGCCCAGCGCCACCGGCAGCGTGGCGACGCCGAGCAGCGCGACCAGCGCGAACACCGGGTACGACCGGCGTGCGGTGCCGTAGAGGAAGCCCCCGGCGATCGACGACAGGCACCACACCGCGTTGACCAGCGCGATCGCGTACACCGGCCCGGCCTCCTGCACGCTCGCGATCACCGACAGCTCCGTGCCGAAGACGACGAGGACCGCGGCGGAGGTGGCGAGCAGCGCCCCGAGCAGCCGGCGGTCGAGCCAGGAGCGCACGGACGGCGGCGGGCCGTCGTCGTCGGTCGCGGAGCCCGCGCGGGTCCTGGGGTCGAGCACCCAGAACGCGATGCCCGACGCGACCCACCCGGCGCCGACCGCCCACGTCGCCGCGGTGCTGCCCAGCCCGATCACGAGCAGCGAGCCGAGCGCGGGCCCCACGATGTAGGAGACCTCGACCGACATCGAGTCGAGCGAGAACGCGGGACGGCGGTGCTCCTCGGGCACCAGCGCGGCGAGCGACTGGCGGATCACCGAGTAGACCGGCATCCCCAGCGCCCCGGCGAGCAGCGCGCCGACCAGCAGCGCGGGGTAGCCCAGCAGGTGCGCGACGCTCCAGAACACCGCCGCCGACGCGCTGGTGAGGACGAGCACCGGCCGCAGCCCGCGCCGGTCGACGACCCGCCCGAGCAGCGGCGCGCCGACGGCCATGCCGATCGTGCTCGCCGCGCCGACGGCACCCGCGGCCGCGTAGCCGAGGTCCAGGGTGAGCACGACGTGCAGCGTCAGCGTGATCGCTGCGGCGGACGCGGGGATGCGCGCGACGAGGGCGAGCAGCACGAGCGGGGTGACGCCGGGGATCGCCAGCACCGTGCGGAAGCCCGCGAGACCGCCCGGGGTCGTGGTGACCATGCCGTCATCGTGGACCACGGGCGGGAGTCGGCGGGCGGTGTTTGCGCGCGACGGCGCCGGGAAACCCTAGGCGCACGCCTATCAAAGGAGACCCGTGACCGAACCGCGGTACACCACGACCGACGGCGGTGCACCGGTGGCGAGCGACGAGCACTCGCTCACCCTCGGCCCGAACGGCCCGATCCTGCTGCAGGACCACTACCTGATCGAGCAGATGGCGGCGTTCAACCGGGAGCGCATCCCGGAGCGCCAGCCGCACGCCAAGGGGGGTGGCGCGTTCGGCGAGTTCACGACGACCGAGGACGTCAGCCGCTTCACCCGCGCCGCGCTCTACCAGCCCGGTGTCTCCACGCGGACGCTGATCCGCTTCTCGACCGTGGCCGGCGAGCGGGGCAGCCCCGACACCTGGCGTGACCCGCGCGGCTTCTCCCTCAAGCACTACACGACCGAGGGAAACTACGACATGGTCGGCAACAACGTGCCGATCTTCTTCATCCGCGACCCGCTGAAGTTCCAGCACTTCATCCGGAGCCAGAAGCGTCGCGCGGCGAACAACCTGCGCGACCACGACATGCAGTGGGACTTCTGGACGCTCTCGCCCGAGTCGGCGCACATGCTGACCTGGCTGATGGGCGACCGCGGCATCCCGAGGACGTGGCGCCACATGAACGGCTACTCCAGCCACACCTACATGTGGACCAACGCCGGCGGCGAGAAGTTCTGGGTCAAGTACCACTACAAGACCGACCAGGGCATCGAGTTCCTCACCCAGGACGAGGGCGACCAGCTCGCGGGCTCCGACGCCGACTTCCACCAGCGCGACCTCTACGACACGATCGAGAGCGGTGGGCGCCCGAGCTGGACGCTGCACGTGCAGGTCATGCCGTTCGAGGACGCCACGACCTACCGGTTCAACCCGTTCGACCTCACGAAGGTGTGGCCGCACGCGGACTACCCGCTGATCAAGGTCGGGACGCTGGTCCTCGACCGGAACGTCACCGACTACCACACGGAGATGGAGCAGGCGGCCTTCGAGCCGAACAACCTGGTCCCCGGGATCGGGCTGTCGCCGGACAAGATGCTGCTGGGCCGCGGGTTCGCCTACGCCGACGCGCACCGCGCCCGGCTCGGCGTCAACTACAAGCAGATCCCGGTCAACGCGCCGGTCGTGCCGGTGCACAGCTACAGCAAGGACGGCGTCGGCCGCACGGTCAACGTGACCGACCCGGTCTACGCGCCGAACTCCTACGGCGGCCCGCACGCGAACCCGGCGCTGACCGACGAGGCCGGCCTCTGGTACGCCGACGGCGAGATGGTCCGCACCGCCTACACGCTGCGCGCCGAGGACGACGACTTCGGACAGGCCGCGTCGATGGTCCGGGACGTGCTCGACGACGACGAGCGCGCGCGGCTCGTCGACAACGTCGCCGGGCACCTCGCCGACGGCGTGAGCCCGGAGGTGCTGGCCAGGGCCTTCGAGTACTGGCGACAGATCGACAAGGAGATCGGCGACCGCATCGAGGCGGCCTACCGCGAGGTGACCGGATGACCTGAACTTTCGGTTAGGCCCGTTCGTCCGATCGGCGCCCCCGGACTCTCCCCGTCCGGGGGCACCGTGGCGTCCATGCTGTGGTGATGGTCACGTACGGTCGGAGCAGCACGCAGGGGTTCACCTGATAGAGGGCCACTGAGGGGTGCGGTGGCCGCACCCGGACGACCTCCGTCACGTTGTGCTGTGTAACGGGTCGGGGTCACCGACGCGATCACGCTTGTGCAGCGTCAGTCGATCCCGGGGAGAAGCCGCGTGCAGGAGAGCCCGACCATCGGTCCGGAGACCGGTGGTTTCGCCGTTCGCGACTTCAGCCGGTTGTCCGGCGACATCGTCGAGCCCGGCCCCGGTTACCGGGTCCGCTACCGCGGCCTGCACGCGTCGTCGGGCCGCCGGGCGTGGGCGGTGTCGCTGCTGATCATCACGCTGAACGTGCTGTTCGAGGCGGCCTTCGTCTACTGGCTGCTGCAGCCCTCGCACACCCCCGAGATCGACGAGACGCGGCCGTGGACGGTCGTCGCGAACATCTTCGTCATCGCCTCCATCGCGCTCGTCGAGGGCCTGCGGCTGATCAACGTCTTCTCGCTGTCGCTGGCCTCGGTGCTCGCCCGCGACCCGGTCCCGGTGCGCCCGGACCCCCGCCTGCGCGTTGCGTTCCTCACCACCATCGTCCCCGGCAAGGAGCCGCTGGAGATGGTGCAGGCCACGCTGCAGGCCGCACGCCGGATCCGGCACGACGGGCTGTTCCACGTCTGGCTGCTGGACGAGGGCGACGACCCCGCCGTCCGCGCGATGTGCCAGGCCGAGGGCGTGCGGCACTTCAGTCGCAAGGGCATCCCGGAGTACAACCAGCCGACCGGGCACTTCAAGGCGAAGACCAAGCACGGCAACTACAACGCCTGGGTCGACCGCTACGGCCACCGCTACGAGGTCTTCCTCTCCGTCGACCCCGACCACGTGCCGCTACCCAACTACGCGGAGCGGATGCTCGGCTACTTCCGCGACCCCGACGTCGCGTTCGTCGTGGGGCCGCAGTGCTACGCCAACGTCGACAACTTCGTCACCAAGGGCGCCGAGAGCCAGCAGTTCCCGTTCCACAGCGTCATCCAGCGCGCCGCCAACGCCTACCAGGCGCCGATGCTGGTCGGCACGAACAACGCCATCCGGATCGACGCGCTGGTCTGCATCGGCGGGCTCGCCGACTCGATCACCGAGGACATGGCCACCGGGCTCGCGATCCACTCCCGCCGCAACCCGGTCACCGGGTCGAAGTGGAAGTCGGTCTACACGCCCGACGTCGTCGCCGTCGGCGAGGGCCCGTCGTCCTGGAGCGACTACTTCAGCCAGCAGCTGCGCTGGTCGCGCGGCACGTTCGAGATCCTGTCCGGGCCGTTCTGGAAGCGCATCCGCCGGCTCTCGCCGGGACGGGTGCTGCACTACGTCCTGATCACGACGTTCTACCCGTCGATGGCGATCGGCTGGATCCTCGGCTCGGTCAACGCCGTGCTGTACCTGACGCTCGGCGTGTCCGGCATCGTCGTGCCGCCGCAGCTGTGGCTCGCGCTCTACATCGACGCCACCGCGTTCCAGCTGTGGGTCTACATCCGCAACCGGCGCTACAACGTCAGCCCGTACGAGAAGGAGAACTCGCCGGGCGTGCGCGGGATGGCGATGTCGGTCATCTCCGCGCCCATCTACGCGAGCTCGCTCATCGCCACGCTGCTGCGGCGCCCGGCGAAGTTCGTCGTCACCCCCAAGAGCGACGCGGCCACGCAGGACAGGCTGGTCACCTTCCGCCGACACCTGCAGTGGACGGTCCTGCTCGGGTGCGCGCTCGGCGCGTCGGTGGTGCTGGGCTACGCGAACATCGACGTGATGATGTGGCCCGCGCTGGCCCTGCTCATCAGTCTCACGCCGGTGGCGCTGTGGTGGCTCAACGCCGACGTGCAGCGCAGCGCGGCCACGGGTGCCGACGTCGTCGACGCGGCCGTCGACGCCGACCCGGTCGTCCTGGCCAGCGCGGAGCGCGGCGACGACCTCGACGACGAGGGCCCCGACGCCGGTCAGCCGCGCCGCACCTCGCTGCGCGGGGAGCCGATCCGCCCGCGCGAGGGCGCCCGCCCGCGCCCGGGTGTCGACGCCGGTCCGGCCGGCCGCATCCCGCGGCCCGCCCCGCCGGTGGACCACCGGTCCGGTCGCGCCCCGATGCCCGACCGCCCCGCCGGCGCGCCCCAGCGGCCGGGGCAGATCCCGCCCCGTCCGCGGGTGCCGGTCCCGGCCGGTCCGCGCGTCCCGCACCAGGCCGATCCGGGCCGCCGCGGCGCGCCCCCCGCGCCGCGCCCGCCGATGCGGCCCGAGCCGCACCGCGCCGGCGTCCCCGCGGGGGCCGCCGCCGCACACCCCTCCGACGACCGGTCGCCCGTCCCGGGCGGTCTCCCGATGATCCCGCGGGTCACCCCCGCACCCCGGCCGGTCCCGGCCACCGAGAAGGAGAGTGACCCCTCGTGAGGCGCCTGCTGCGCAGCACCCTGGCCGCGATCAAGCGACGGGGGCGCATCCTCACGGTCGTCCTGGTGCCCGCGGTGCTGATCGCGGTGAACGTGCCGCCCGCCGTGGCGTTCGTCGCCGAGATCCGGCACCAGCAGCTCATCGACAGCCCGGAGTACCAGGCCGAGTTCGGCCGGTGGGACGTCGTCGAGCTGCCCGAGGACCTGCAGATCAACGCGATCCACGCCGCGCTGCTGCCCACCGGCAAGCTGCTCATCATCGCGGGCTCGGGCAACGACCGCGCCCAGTTCGACGCGGGTACGTTCCGCAGCCTGCTCTACGACCCCGCCACCGGTCAGGCGCGGATGGTCATGACGCCCGCCGACATGTTCTGCGCCGGGCACGCGTTCCTCTCCGACGGCAACCTGCTCGTCGCCGGCGGAACCCAGCGCTACGAGCTGCTCGAGGGCGCCGTCACGCACGCAGCGGGCGCGATGCGCGTGCGCAACGAGTTCCCCGACGGCGGCCGCGACTTCCCGGCCGGCACCGAGTTCGTCGCCCCCGACGGCAAGTCCTACCGCGCGACGAGCGCCTTCACGGTGCCGCCCGCCGACAAGCTGATCGCCCGCGACGGCAGCGCGACCGTCACCGCGAGCGAGACCGTGATCTGGGTGGAGTCGATCGTGGAGGGCGCCCCCGGGGTCACCGCCGACCCGGCGCAGTACGCGATCACCGGCCTCACCGGTGCCGACGCGGAGAACTTCTACGGCCTGGCCGAGGCGATGGACCTCGACAAGCAGGACTACCAGGGCATCGCCGACTCCTTCGAGTTCGACCCGATCGCCGAGGAGTACGTGCGCGTCGGGGACATGAAGCACAAGCGCTGGTACCCCAGCCTCACGCCGCTCTCGGACGGCACGGTGCTCTCGGTGTCGGGCCTCGACGGCACCGGCACGATCCTGCCGGGCCAGAACGAGGTCTACGACCCGGCCACGAAGGAGTGGACGGAGCGGCCCGACCTGTTCCGCTACTTCCCGACCTACCCCGCGCTGTTCCAGACCGCGAAGCCCGGCGAGCTGTTCTTCACCGGCTCCAGCACGGGCTACGGCCCGGCCGAGGAGGGGCGCACGCCCGGCTTCTGGAACCTCGACGACAACACGTTCGTGCCCGTCCCGGGCCTGCGCGACCCCGACATGATGGAGACCTCCGGGTCCGTGTGGGCCGGCCCGGTGCAGGACCAGCGGATGCTCGTCGTCGGCGGGGGCGGGGTCGGCGAGTCGCCGCTGTCGACCACGCGCACCGACGTCATCGACATCGCGGCCGAGGCGCCCGCGTACACGCCCGGGCCGGACCTGCCCGCGCCCACGCGCTACCCGAACGTCATCACGCTGCCGACCGACGAGATCCTCATCGCGGGCGGCTCGCGCGACTACCGCGGCAAGGGGCAGAGCCACAACTACGTGGCCAGCCTCTACACGCCCTCGTCGAACACGCTGCGACCCGCGGCCGAGTCCTCGGTCGGGCGCGACTACCACTCGGCGGGCCTGCTACTGCCCAACGGGCAGGTGATCGTGCTGGGCGGCGACGCGCTGTTCTCCGACCCGCTCAACACCCGCGACGCCGACTTCGAGCACCGCATCGAGATCTACACGCCGCCCTACATGTTCCAGGGGCCGCGCCCGGAGATCACCGACGCGGCGGCCACCGTCGGGCTCGGGCAGACGCTGACGGTGTCCACGCCCGACGCCGACCGGGTCGACCGCGCACGGCTGGTCCGGCCCAGCGCGGCCACCCACGTCACCGACCTGGAGCAGCGCACGGTCGCCCTCGACGTCACGGCCAATCCCGACGGGACGCTCGGCCTCGCCGTGCCCGCCGAGCCGACGCTGGTTCCGCCGGGCTTCTACATGCTCTTCCTCGTCGACGACGCCGGCGTGCCGTCGGTCGCCCGCTGGGTGCAGGTCCAGTGAGGCCCGCGACCGTGCGCACCGCTCCGGCCGCCCGGATCGGCGGACTGCTCGCCGCCGCGGCGGTGCTGGCCGGCTGCGCCGCGCCCGCGCCGGCGCCCCCGGCGCCCGCGCTCGGCTCGTCGTCGGAGTCGGGGTACTACGTCGACCCGCGTACGGCGGCCGCCGCGCAGGTGGAGCAGTGGACGGCCGAGGGCCGCACAGGGGACGCCGACATGATCCGCCGCATCAGCGAGCAGCCGCTGCCGCTGTGGGTCTCCGGCGACGCCGCGGAGGTGCGGGCCCAGACCCGCGAGTACGTCGACCGCGCCACGGCGGTGGGCGCCCGCCCGCTGCTGGTGGCCTACAACATCCCGCACCGCGACTGCGGCAGCTTCTCCGGCGGCGGCGCCCCCGACGGCGACTACTACCGCGGCTGGATCTCCGAGCTGGCCGGGGCCGTCGAGGGCAGCGGTGCCACCGTCGTCCTGGAGCCGGACGCGGTGCCGCACGAGCTCTCGGGCTGCGTCGACGGCGCCCTGCGCGACGAGCGCTACGTGCTCCTCGGCGACGCGATCGACACGCTCAAGGAGGCCGGCGCCACCGTCTACATCGATGCGGGCAACCCCGGCTTCATCACCGACGTCGACGCGCTCGCCGGCGCGCTCGACCGCTCCGGCGTGCGGCGGGCCGACGGCTTCGCGCTCAACGTGGCCAACTTCCGCACGACCGAGGTCAACGTCGAGTTCGGCACCGCGCTGTCGGAGCGGCTCGACGGGGCCCGGTTCGTCATCGACACCAGCCGCAACGGGGCCGGTCCGCCGCCCGAGGGCGACATCGACGGCGCGCCGAGCTTCTGCAACCCGCCCGACCGCGCGCTGGGGGAGACGCCCACCACCGAGACCGGCTACGACCTCGTCGACGCGCTGCTCTGGGTCAAGCGCCCCGGCGAGTCAGACGGCGCCTGCCGCCCGGGCGAGCCGGAGGCCGGGCAGTGGTTCGCCGAGTACGGGCTGGGGCTCGCGGAGCGGGCCGCCGGGTAGCGCGCTCCCGCGCCCGGTCTACCCGACCAGGGTGCTCCCGGCGGCGAGGTCCGCGCGCAGTCGCACCTCGCCGTCGGCGATCTCGGCCGACGGGCGCAGCCCGGCGCGGCGCAGCAGCCGGGTGACGCCGAGGTCGTCGGGCCGCGCGACGCCCGTCAGCCCGGTGACGCCGCGCTCGGCGGCCGCGTCCGCCGTGCGCCGCAGCAGCGCGGTGCCGACGCCGCGGCCCTGCCACGCGTCCTCCACGACGACGCCGAACCGCGCGGCCGTCGGGCCGTCGGGGTTGAGGGTGGCCACGCCGACGGCGCTGCCGCCGTCGACGGTGACGGCCAGGACGGCCTCGCCGTCGTCGTCCCCGAGCAGGCGGTGCAGCTCGGCGGCGTCGAGCCGCGGGGCCGGGCTCAGGAAGCGCGAGCGCCGGGTGGCGGGGGAGCAGCGGGCGTGCAGGGCCGCGACCAGCGGGGCGTCGGCCGCCGTGGCCGCGCGCATGCGCACCTCGGACCCGTCGCGCAGCAGCAGGATGCGCTCGTCGCGCTCGGAGGCGGCCGGGCTGTGCAGCGCGAGCTGGGCCGCGAGCTCGAGCAGCGCCGCCGCGCGGGAGATCTCGGTGGCGGTGAACGGCCAGGCGCGGCCCAGGTGCAGCTGGCGCGCCCCGACGCGCAGCGAGTGGGAGTGGCCACCGGTGTCGGGGGCCGCCGGGTCGACCAGCCGGGCCCGCAGCATCGTCGCGACCGCGCGCGGCGCGCTGCCCGGGTCGGCGGCGACCATCCGGGCCAGGGCGAGCGCGGTCGTCGCCGGATCGGCGAGCTCCTGCGCGTCGGCCCGCACCAGCAGGGTGCAGGGGATCCCCGCGTTCTCGACCGCCGCCGTCATCGCCGCCGGGTCGACGCCCGCGGGCACCTTGACCAGCAGCTCGTCGGTGACGGAGCCGTCGTCGGCCGGTTCCCCGACGACGTGCAGCGAGATGATGTTGCATCCGGCCTCACCGACCGCCGTGGCGAGCTCGCCCAGCCGGCCGGGCCGGTCCTCCAGCTCCACGTGCACACGCCACAGCATCGGGTAGCCACCTCCTCGGGACGTCCGCCATCCTGCGCGCGCCGTGTTTCCGTCCGGCTACCGGTCGATGACGACGGTGGGTCGCGGGATGCGCTACGTTGCACCGGACTGAGTCGTGCACAATGTAAATGATCGAGGGGACTGCACCATGGCGGATGCGATCTACACGGCCGAGGCGACCTCCTCCGGCGGCGGGCGGGACGGGCGCGTCCGGACCTCCGACGGCATCATCGACCAGGACCTGAAGATGCCGCCCGCCCTCGGCGGCCCCGGCGGCGCGACCAACCCCGAGCAGCTGTTCGCGGCGGCCTACGCCACCTGCTTCCACGGCGCCCTGCGCCTGGTGGCCAAGAACAAGGGCGTCACGGTGCCCGACGAGGCCACCGTCGACGCGTCGGTGAGCCTCGCGCCCGACGACACCGGCTTCGGCATCAGCGCGACGATCACCGCGCACCTGCCGGGCCTCGACCAGGCCCAGGCCGACGAGCTCGTCGAGGGCGCGCACCAGGTGTGCCCGTACTCGAAGGCCACCCGCGGCAACGTCGACGTGGCGCTGAAGGCGACCGTCTGACGCTTCTCCCGCAACTCGGGTCAGCCCAGTGCCCGCCGCGCGAAGTCGATCTCCGTGGCGATGTGCTGCAGCGTCTGCTCCACCACCAGGCTCCCGTGCCCCGCGTCGAACCGGGCCACCTCGTAGGCCGCGTCCCCGCGTCCGGCCAGGGCGTCGAGGTAGTTGTCGATCTGCCGGATCGGGCAGCGCGGGTCGTTCTCCCCGGCCAGCACGAGCACCGGCACGCGCACCTCGTCGACGTAGGTGAGCGGCGACGCCGTCCGGTACCGCTCCGGCACCTCCTCGGGCGACCCGCCGAACAGCGCGCGGTCGAACGCGCGCAGCTGCTCCATCTCGTCGGCGTAGGCCGCGACGTAGTCGGCCACCGGCACACCGGCGAGCCCCGCGGCCCAGCGCCGCGGCTGCGTGCCGATGCCCAGCAGCGCCAGGTACCCGCCCCACGACCAGCCCTCGATCACGCACTTCCCGGCGTCGACCAGGCCCCGCGCGACGCACGCGTCGAACACCGCGGCCACGTCCTCGAGCTCGGTGGTGCCCGGCCGGCCCTCGATCGCGTCGCGCCACGCCGACCCGTAGCCGGTGGAGCCGCGGTAGTTCACCTCGACGACGACGAACCCGGCCTCCACCCACGCCGCGCGGACGGCGGTGAAGCGGTCCTCGTCGGCGGCGTGCGGACCGCCGTGCAGGCTGAACACCGCGCGCCCGTCGCCGTCGGCCGGGCTCGCGACCAGCGCGTGCACGCGCCCGCCGGGACCGTCCACCCACAGGTCACTGACCGGTACCGAACCGGGCGCGCGCTCCCCGGGCGGCGTCACGAGCACGCGGTCGGTGCCGTCGGGGTGCAGCGCCCGGACCGTCGACGGCTCGGCGGCCGAGGAGCAGGTGTACTCGACGGTGCCGTCGGGGCGCACGTCCGCCGAGCCGACGCAGCCGGGCGCGACCGGGAGCTCGGTGAGCACGCCGGCGTCGAGGTCGTAGCGGTGCAGGCGCGTGCGCGCGGCGTGGGTGTGCCACACGAGCAGCGCGCGGGCGTCGGGGGTGAAGTCGGCCGACAGCTCTCCGGGCAGGTCCAGCGCCAGCTCCGTCTGCGTCCCGGCGACGACGTCCCAGACGAGCAGCTCCTCCCGCCCGTGGCGCTCGTGCAGCACCAGCAGGCGCGGGTCGCCGTCGACGGGCGCGAACGCGATCGGGCTCAGCCCCTTGCCCGGCCCGTCGTGCAGCTCCGCGAGGGTGCCGCCGTCGTCGACGCGGACGACGCGCAGCGAGGGGTGGCGCGAGTCGCCGTGCTCGGAGTGGCTGATCGCGAGCAGCGTCTCGTCCTCCGACAGCGCGCCGACGCCCGCGTCCTCCGCGTTCTCGTAGACGACCGTCGCGGGCCCGTCGCCGCGGCGCAGCCAGATGCGCGTGCCGTCGTCGGTGGAGGTGCCGACGGCGGTGACGCGGCGGCCGATGTCGAGACCCGCGGAGTAGCCGTCCTCGACGCCGGGCACGGCCGGTGCGGCCGCGGAGCCGTCCGGGGCGAACGGCTCGGCGACCCAGTGGCCGAACTCGTCGCCGTCGGTGTCGGCGAACCACCAGACGTCCGCGCCGTCGGGCGACAGCGTCGCGGAGTGCGTGCCGCTGCGGCGGTCGGTGACCCGGCGGTGGACGTCGGTGGCGCGGTCCCACGTGTAGATCTCGGTCGTGCCGCTGGCGTTCGAGGAGTAGACGCACCGGTCGGGCGCGTCGCGGGCCCACGCCGGCCGGGACATCCGCGGCGCGGTGAACCGGGCCCGCCAGCGCTGCTCGCGCTCGTCGTCGAAGAGCCGGTCGGGGACGGGGGCGGCGGGATGGGTGGTCACGGGACCCGATCCTGCCCCACCCCGCCCGCCGGTGCCCCCGTGCGCCCGGGCCCCGTCGCCGTCAGCGGTCGGCGCCCCGCAGGGAGCCGGTGCTGGAGCTGCCGTCCTGCGCGGCCAGGATGCAGACGATCTCCCGGTCGCCGTCGTCCCAGGTGTCGGGGCTGGGCACCAGCGTCGAGTAGGAGATGCCGGAGTCCTGGTAGGCCACGCCGACGTAGTCCTGGAAGGCCTGGCCGGCGCACATCTGGTCGGCCTGGTCGCTGATCACCTGCTCGCCGGGGAAGTCGCCGTCGGGGAGCTGGGGGAGGGCGAAGATCTCGCCGGTGTGCGGCTCGGCGCAGTCGACGACGGGCACGGAGCTCACCTGGTCGTCGCTCGTGGTGTCGGTGAGGCACTGGCCGACCTCGAGGTCGAGCACGCTGGTGCCGCTGCAGGCGGCGACGGAGAGGAGGGCGCCGGCGGCGAGCGCCACGACGGAACGGCGGGCGGAGGAGTTCATGGTCATGTTCCTGAGGAGGTCCGGTGGACGACGAGAGTTACGACGAGTTCGCCACCGGATCCGTACATCGCCGCGAGGAGCGCCGGATCGGGTCTCCGGGTCAGGGGCCCGGGAGCGGCTGCAGGTACTCCAGGTAGGCGGTCGAACACGAGCCCGATCGTGCCGCCGGGTTAGGTTGCGCCGTGCCCGAGCCCACCGCACCGCCCGAGCCCACCGCACCGCCCGAGCCCACAGCACCGCCCGAGCCCACAGCCCCGTTGGAGCGCCTGCGCGCCGCGATCACCGATCCCGCCCGCCTCGCCCCCGCCTCCCGCACGACCGGGATCCGGCTCACGGCGGTCGAACCCGGCCGGGTGGTCGGTGACCTGCCGTCGGCCGCGGTGCTGCCGCCGCTGGGTGGCGCGCTGGTCCTCGCCGACTTCCTGCTCGGCTCCGCGATCGGCACGACGCTGCCCGCGGGGCACCGGGTCGGCACGCTGAGCCTGCACGCCTCCGTGTTCGCCCCGGGCGAGGGCGCGCTGTCCGCGACGGCCCGGCTCGTGCACCGCGGCACGACCGGGGTGAGCGAGGTGCTCGTCGTCGACGTGTCGGGGGAGCCGGTCCTGTCGGCGACCTCGCGCTGCGCGGTGCTGCCGTCGTCGGGGCCGCCGCCCGCCGCGGAGCCGGCCGCGGTGCTGCTCGGGATGCGGATGCAGCCGGACGGGGTGTCCGCCGTCGCCGACCCGGGGCTGGCCAACTACGGCGCGACGGTGCAGGGCGGGGTGCTCGCGACGGTGCTGGCGCACGCCCTCGACGCCGCGACGGGCGGGGTCGAGCTCGACGTCACGTTCCTGCGCGGGGTCGCCGTCGACGGCGCGGCCTTCACCGCCCGCGCGACGCCGGTGCACGGCGGCTCCCGGTTCGCCGCCGGCCGCGCCGAGCTGTTCGACGCCGCCGGTCGCCTCGCCGCGGTGGGCGCGGCGAGCAGGTGGCTCGCGCCCTGACCGTCAGTGCCGGGCGCACGGCGGCGAGGTTGCCGGGGCCCGGCCGACGGGTCTGTCACGATCACCGCGTGACCGACGCCGCGCCTCCCGCCCGCACGAGCTGGTCGAACCCGCTGTTCGGCTTCGCCGCGGCCGTCGTCACGGTCGCGGGGCTGCAGGCGTTCGGCGGGCTGCTCGGGCCGCTGTTCCTCGCGCTGGTGCTGATGGTGACGGTCGCGCCGATCGCCGGGGCGCTGCGCCGCCGCGGCGTGCCGCGCTGGCTCGCCACGCTCGTGACGCTCGGGTCGGTGTACGCGATCCTCGTGGCACTGGTGGGGTCGCTGGTCTACGCCGTGGCCGAGCTCGCGCGGGTCCTGCCGAGCTACGGCGGGCAGCTCAACATCCTGCTCGGCGAGACCGGCGAGCTGCTCGCGACGATCGGCGTCGGGCCCGACCAGATCCAGGCCGCGCTCGACCAGTTCGACGTCGGCAGTGTCGTCGGCGTGCTGCAGGGCTTCCTCGCGCAGTTCGCCGGGCTGCTGTCGAACCTGCTGCTGATCCTGTCGGTGCTGCTGTTCATGGCGTTCGACTCCGCGACCTTCCCCGAGCGCCTCCGGGCGCTGGGGCGCACGCGGCCGCACGTCGTCGAGGCGCTCACCGACTTCGCCCACGGCACCCGCAGCTTCCTGGCCGTCGCCACGGTCTTCGGCCTGGTCATCGCGGCGCTCGACGTGGCGGTCCTGTGGGTGCTCGGCGTGCCGCTCGCGCTGCTGTTCGGGCTGCTCGCGTTCATCGCGAACTTCGTGCCCAACATCGGCTTCCTCATCGCGCTCGCCCCGCCCGCGCTGTTCGCCCTGCTGGAGGGCGGCCCGGGGCTCATGCTGGCGGTGATCGTGTCGTTCATGGTCATCAACGTGGTGCTGCAGACGGTGATCCAGCCGCGGTTCGTCGGCGACGCGGTGGGGCTGTCGGTGACGGTCACGTTCCTCGCCCTGGTGTTCTGGGGGTTCGTGGTCGGGCCGCTGGGTGCGCTGCTGGCCATCCCGCTGACGCTGCTGGCCAAGGCCTTGCTCGTCGACATCCACCCGCACACCCGCTGGATCGACGTCCTCATCCGCGACGACGTGCCGGGCGCGGACGGTGAGAGGAGCATCGACGGGGATCCCACTCCGGATGAGCCAGTGGTACGTTGACCCGATGGGTGGGACGTATCCGGTGGTGATGGGTGATCGCGGTCGCCTGGTGGTTCCCGCCGAACTCCGCGAACGCCTGCACCTCGACGCCGGGACTCCGCTGGTGCTGGTGGAGACGCCGCACGGAGTGGTCCTGGCCACCCGCGAGCAGGTCAAGGCCCTCGTCCGGCAGTCGCTGCGGGGTCCCGATCTCGTCGACGAGCTGCTGGCCGACCGCCGGCGCCAGGCGGCTGCCGACGACGCCGCGTGAACCTCTTCGACGCTTCGGCGCTGCTGTGCTTCCTGCAGGGTGAGGCCGGGGCCGATGTCGTCGAGCGGGAGCTGCTCGTCGGCGGCACATGCAGCGCAGCGAACTGGTCGGAGACGGCGCAGAAGGTGTTGTCGCGCGGCGCGGACTGGGACCTCGCGCGCGCTCTGCTGGAGGGCTACGGACTGGTGGTCGAGCCGGTGCTGGCCGACGACGCCGAGCGCGCCGCGCGCATGTGGCGAGCGGGCAGCGGGCTCTCGCTCGGGGACCGCCTGTGCCTCGCCACCGCGCACCGGCTGGACGCCGTGGTGTGGACGGCGGACGCCGCGTGGGGGAACGCCGAGCCCGTCCGGCAGGTCCGCTGAGCGCCCTCACGCCCCGACGACGCCGTCGATCCCCTCGCGCAGCCGGTCGGCGTGCCCGCGACCTCGGCCTCCCAGGCGGCCTGGGAAGTCGCCCTCGGGCGAACACGCGAACGGCACGTCATCGGCCGCGATCACGCGCCGGAACCACGTGCGCTCCACCTCGGCCATGCGCCGCACGAGCCCGAGCAGTGACGACGTCGACGGGGGGGCATCGAGCGCGTCCGCCGCTGCTCGTCGGACAGGCCCTCGCACTTCACGGAGAGCGTGGCGCGGTGGTGGCCGAGGAATGTGCGCAGGGTGCTGCGCTCGTCGCCGCGCAGCGGGGGTTCCGGGCGTTCGGTCACGGGTGGAGGCTGGATCGGGTGGCGGTGCGACGACGGGAGACCCGGGACCTGCCGGGGTGCGTGGCCGCGCTGCGCGAGGTGCACCTCGCCGACCGCTACCCGACGGCGTGGCCGGCCGACCCGCGCGCGTGGCTCGACCCGCCCGGGACGACGGGGGCGTGGGTGGCCGAGGTCGGCGGGGTCCTCGCCGGGCACGCGTGCCTGGTGGCGTGGGCGGACGCCGCGGTCGTCGCGCGGACCGGGGTGCCCGCCGAGCGGCTGGTCGCGGTGAAGCGGCTGTTCAGCACGCCCGCGGCCCGGGGCGGGGGCGTGGGCCGCGCGCTGCTCGACGCGGCCGTCGCGCACGCCGCGCAGGTCGGCCGGACGCCGTGGCTCGACGTCGTCGACGGGGAGCCGGCCGTCGCGTTCTACGAGCGGCTGGGCTGGCGCCACGTCGAGCGCCGCCCCGCCGACCGGACCGCCGGGCACCCGGTCATGCACGTCTACCTCGCCCCGCGCTGATCCCTCCGGTTACAGTCAGTCCTGACTGCCTCGCTTCCGCCTCGCCGACGATCCTGGAGCCCCCGTGCCCGATTCCCTGAAGGACCGCACCATCGTCATGTCCGGCGGTAGCCGGGGGATCGGGCTGGCGATCCTCGTCGCGGCGGCGAGGGAGGGGGCGAACGCGGTGCTGCTGGCCAAGACCGACCAGCCCGACCCGCGCCTGCCCGGCACCGTGCACACCGCCGTCGCCGAGATCGAGGAGGCCGGGGGACGGGCCGTCGCCGTGGTCGGGGACGTGCGCGAGGAGGCCGACTGCGAGCGCGCCGTCGCGGCCGCGGTGGAGCACTTCGGCGGCATCGACATCGTCGTCAACAACGCCTCGGCGCTGAACCTCACGGGCACGCTCGACCTCGCCCCCAAGCGCTACGACCTCATGCAGCAGATCAACAGCAAGGGCACGTGGCAGCTCACGCGGGCCGCGCTGCCGCACCTGTTCGCGAGCGACGACGGGCAGGTCGTGACGCTCTCGCCGCCGGTCAACCTGGCGCCGCACTGGCTGGGCCGGTTCCCGGCGTACGCGCTGAGCAAGATGGGCATGACGATCCTGACGCTGGGCTTCGCCGCCGAGTTCGCCGAGAAGGGCGTGCGGGCCAACTGCCTGTGGCCGCAGACGACGATCGCGACCGCGGCGGTGGTCAACCTGCTCGGCGGCGAGGAGGCGGCGGCCCGCTCCCGGACCCCGGAGATCATGGGCGACGCCGCGGTGGCGCTGTTCACCGACGCGCAGCGCCCGACCGGGCAGATCCTGCTCGACGTCGAGGTGCTCGCCCGCGCCGGGAAGACCGACCTGTCGGCCTACGGCGGCACCGACGACCCCGAGCTCGACTTCTTCGTGGACTCGCTCTGATGCGGCTCGGGCTGGCGCTCGGGTACTGGGGGGCGGGGCCGGACCCGACCGCGGCGGAGCGCGTCGCGGCGGCCGAGGACCTCGGGTTCGACTCGATCTGGACCGCCGAGGCCTACGGCTCCGATGCGCTGACGCCGCTGGCCTGGCTGGGTGCGCGCACCTCGCGCGTGCGGCTGGGGACCTCGGTCGTGCAGATGTCGGCGCGCACCCCCACGGCCACGGCCATGGCCGCGCTGACGCTCGACCACCTCTCCGGCGGCCGGGTGGTGCTCGGGATCGGCGCGTCCGGGCCGCAGGTCGTGGAGGGCTGGTACGGGCAGCCCTATCCGAAGCCGCTCGCCCGGACCCGGGAGTACGTGCAGATCCTGCGCTCGGCGTTCGCCCGCGAGCGCGTCGAGTTCGCCGGTGAGCACTACGCGATCCCGCGCCCCGGCGGCGCCGGGCTGGGCAAGCCGCTGCGCTCGACCGTCCACCCGCTGCGCTCCGACCTGCCGATCCTGCTCGCCGCGGAGGGCCCGAAGAACGTGGCCCTGGCCGCGGAGATCGCCGACGGCTGGCAGCCGCTGTTCTACGCGCCACGCCACGACGCCTTCTACCGCGACTGCCTCACCGAGGGCTTCGCCCGCGAGGGTGCCCGCCGCACCGCCGACGACTTCGAGGTCGTCTGCATGGTGCAGGTCGTCGTCGACGAGGACGTCGACGCCGCGGCCGACCGGCTGCGCCCGATGCTCGCGCTCTACATCGGCGGCATGGGGGCGAAGGGCGTCAACTTCCACTACGACGTCTTCGCGCGCATGGGCTACGAGGACGAGTGCGCGCGGATCCAGGAGTCCTACCTGGCCGGGCGCAAGGACGAAGCCGCGGCCGCGGTGCCGCTGTCGATGGTGGAGCAGATCGCGCTGGTCGGGCCGCGGGGCAAGATCGCCGAGGAGCTGGAGTCGTGGCGGTCCTCGCTGGTTACGACGATGGTCGTGGGCGGCGGGAGGGCCGAGCTGGAGGTCGTGGCCGAGCTGGTGGGCTGAGGGTCGGGCGCCCGCGCGCGACTGGCCGCGCCTCGAGATCTGCCGCCACCCCCGTTCGCCGGGCGGCGTTCTTCGACCGCTCCCGCAACGGGTCCGGCGGCGTGTGGTGCTCGATGGCCGTCTGCGGGTCGGACACGAAGAATCGGGCGTTCGCGGAGCGGCGGCGGGCGAGGTCGCGGGCCGGCTGACCTACCCGGCGAGCAGGCGCCGGAGGTCGTCCGCGATCGTCTCCGCCGTCGCGTGGTCGGGCCAGTGGTGCGCCGGGCGCCCGGCGTCGTCGAGCAGGTAGGTGATCGCGGTGTGCGGCACCTCGTAGCCGTCGGGGGTGTCGCGGCGGCGGGCGAACACGCGGAACGCGCGCTTGGCGTCGTCGACCTGCTCCGCGGTGCCGGTCAGGCCGGTGAAGCGCGGGTGCGACGCGGCGAGGAACGCCGCCAGCACGGCCGGGGTGTCGCGCTCGGGATCGACGCTGACGTACAGCGGCACCAGGGGCGCGGGGCCCGGATCGAGGGCGTCGAGCGCGGCGTCGAGCTTCGCCAGCGCGCGTGGGCACACCACCTTGCACGCGGTGAACCCGAACTGGACCAGCTGCCAGCGGCCGGCGTAGCTGCCCTCGGTGACGGGGGTGCCGTGGTGGTCGACCAGGGAGTAGGTCGCGCGGATCGGCGGAGCGCTCACGGTGCGGCCACCAGGTCGACGGCGGGCCCGTCCGGCACGTCGACCACGAGCCCGTCGCCCTCGCGGCGGCCGGTGACCTCCTGGCCGCCCAGCCGCAGCCGGGTGCCCGGGGTGAGCCGGCCCAGCGTGACGGTGCCGCCGCCGGGGACCGCGCGGTCGCGCCGCAGCCGGGCGTGCAGCACGCCGTCGACGACCTCGGCCCGGCTCACCTCGACGTCCCGCTCGACCTCGACGAGCGCGGGCTCGGCGTGGTGGGAGGCGTCCCACGGGCGGTTGTAGAGGCCCCACAGGCCGTCGGGGACGTTGAGCCGGGCGTAGCCGAGCAGGACGTTGCCCGTCATCGGCTCGATCAGGGTGCGGTGGCCCTCGGCGTCGGTCGGGGTGTCGTTGCGGGGGTAGTGCAGCGCGCCGTCGACCCGCTTCGGGCCCATGTACCGGTCGGCGTGGGCGAGCAGCCCGTCGAGGGTCTCGCGGTCGCCCATCTCCGAGGCCCAGGCGGCCACCCAGCCGGTGTCGCAGGTGTCGGACACGACGGTCTGGCCCATGACCTGCATCGCGGGGGCCGACCGGACCGACAGCGTGCCGTCGGGGCCGGGGACGAGGAAGTCGGCGACCTGGCGGGGGTAGTGCTCGCGGACGAACTCGCGGTTCCACATCGACATCAGGGCGCCGCACCAGGCGTCGACCCAGGGGGAGAGGGCGTCGTTGCCGCGCACCGCCCGGCTGTCCTCGGAGACCATCATCGCGTAGTGGCCGCGCTCGTCGAGGCGCCCGAAGTCGGCCCACGCCCGCTCGTAGCCGGCGACGACCTCCTCGGCGCGGTTCCCGCCGGTGATCAGGTCGTGCAGCCGGAAGCCGAGGATCGCGGGCTGGTTGCAGATCTGGAACACGCAGTTGGGCTCGCACGCGACGCCGACGTAGCCGTTCTCGACCATCTGCCAGTAGAGGTGCTCGTTGAGCGTGTCGCGGTCGTAGGCGAACACCTTCTCCTGCCCGCCCCAGAAGAACGACCAGTGCCGGAACGAGAGCGAGCCGGGCGCGGCGTAGCGGTCGTCGGCGAAGAGGTGGTCGTGCAGGAGCGCGCACGACTGCACGTACGCCGAGTACATGATGTTGTCGCGGACGACCGGGTCCCACTCCTCGTGCAGCCGGTCGGACAGGTGGGCGTTGAAGACCGAGCCGCCGCGGGAGACGTCGCGCCAGTACATCCAGACGTCGGGCTCGAGCAGCTTCGCGATCAGCCGCTCCATCGTGGGCCGGAACAGGCCGGGCGCGGCCGGGAGCCGGTGCCGGTGGGTCAGCGCGAGCCCGTAGACCGTGTACGCGAGCTGGAACCGGTAGCTGCCGAAGTCGTCCTCGCCCAGGCCCCGCCCCTGCATGCCCGACCAGTCGTGGGGCAGCCGGCGCGAGAGGTCGTCCCAGTGCCGCAGGTGCCCGAGCTGGTCGGCGTCCAACGTCGTCGTCGTCACCCTGCGGAACGTACCGATCCGGGGCGACGCCACCACACCCGTTCGGGTGTGCCGGGACGCGGCGGACTCCGGTGAGCTGACCGCTCTCGAGTGCGGAGGTCGGAGTGGACGGTCCTGGGGACATCCTGCGGGTGGCGGCGGCGCGGTTCGGCGGTAAGACGGCGCTGGTGACGGCGACGCGCACGCTGAGCTTCACCGAGCTCGACGCGCTCAGCGACCGCGTGGCGGCGTGGCTCGCGGCGCGCGGGGTCCGGCCCGGTCAGGTGGTGTCGCTCTACGCGCAGAACCGGTGGGAGTGGGTCGTCACCGCGCACGGGGCGCTGAAGGCGGGCGCCGTCATCAACCCCGTCAACGTCATGCTGACGCCCGAGGAGCTCGCGTTCGTGCTGCGCGACTGCGGCTCGGCCGCGGTGTTCACCAGCGCCGAACAGGCCGGCACCGTCGTCGAGCTGACGCGCGACCTCCCGGAGCTGGGCACCGTCGTCGCGTTCGGGGAGGCGGAGGGCGCGGTCGGCTTCGACGAGGTCCTGGCCTGCACGGATCCCGTGCCGGAGGTCGTCACGGACCCCGCCGCGCCCTCGACGATCGGCTACACCTCGGGCACCACCGGGCACCCCAAGGGTGCGGTGCAGAGCCACCGGGCGGTGCTGTGGAACTGCGCCACGACGGCCACGGTGCACGGCCGCCACGCCGGCGACGTCGTCGTCACCGCGCTGCCGGCGCCGCACGTCTACGGCAACGTCGCGATCAACGGGACGTTCCTCGCGGGCGGCACCGTCGTGCTCATGGAGCGGTTCTCCCCGGGCGAGGCGCTGCGGCTGATCGGCGAGCACCGCGCGACGCTGTTCGAGGGCGTGCCGGCGATGTACGCGATGCTGCTGGCCGACCCCGGCCTCGCCGACGCCGACCTGTCGTCGCTCACGCGGTGCACGGTCGGCGGGCAGACGATCTCCCTGTCGACCATCGAGCGCTGGGAGAGCCGGTCGGGCGCCCCGCTCATCGAGCTGTGGGGCATGACCGAGATCGCCGGGCTCGGCACCACCCACCCGCTGCACGCGCCGCCGGTGCCCGGCTCGATCGGCGTCTCGCTGCCCGGGGTGCAGGTGCGCATCGCCGACCTCGAGGACGTGCGGCGCGACGCGGCACCGGGCGTCCCCGGTGAGCTGATGGTGCGCGGCCCGATCGTCATGATCGGCTACCACGGCAACCCGACGGCGACGGCCGAGGCGATCGAGCCCGACGGCTGGCTGCACACCGGCGACGTCGCCACGATGGACGAGACCGGGCACGTGTTCGTCGTCGACCGCCGCAAGGACATGATCATCACGGGCGGCTACAACGTCTACCCTGCCGAGGTCGAGCGCGTGCTCGCCGGGCACCCGGCCGTCGCGATGGTCGCGGTGGGACCGGTGCCCGACCCGGTGCGCGGGGAGCTGGCCTGCGCCTACGTCGTGCCGGCCGCGGGGACGAGCCCGACCGAGGAGGAGCTCATCGCGCACACCGCGGGGCACCTGGCGGCCTACAAGCGCCCGAGGCTGGTCCGGTTCGTCGACGCGCTGCCCGCGACGTCGACGGGGAAGATCATGCGACGGGAGCTGATCAAGCAGTTCACCCCGTGACAGGTGCCGCCGCATCGGCGTTGAATGGCGGGGTGGACGACGAGCTCGGAGCGGTCGCCCGGGAGCAGGCCGAGCTGGTCGCGCTGCTGGACCGCCGTACCGCGCTCCGGGCCACGCTGGAGCGCCTCGCGGCCGACGGCGAGGTCACGTGGGTGGCCGAGCCCGTGCCCGGCGACGACGAGCACGGCGAGTACCTCGTGCTCGCCCAGGTCCACGGCGACCGCACCGGCCTGCTGCGCGGCCTGCGCGTGCCGCGCGGGCTCGGCCTCACCGGCAAGGTGCACGACACCGCGAGCCCGCTGTGGGTCGACGACTACCTGCGCGCCACGGCCATCACCCACACCTTCGACGGGCACATCGAGGCCGAGGGCGTCCGCCGCCTGCTCGCGGTGCCGGTCCGGCGCGCGGGCCGGGTGCTCGGGGTGCTGGCCGTGGGCGCCCGCGCCGACGGGGCCTTCGGCGACCGCGCGGTCGAGCGGGCGCGCGCCGTGGCCGACGAGGCCGCGCTGGCCGTCGCGGTGGCGGAGCAGGCGCGGCTGGCCCGCGAGGTCGCGGTGCACGAGGAGCGCAGCCGGGTCGCCGCCGCGCTGCACGACAGCGTCGGGGCGCTGCTGTTCGCGATCGGGTCCGGGGTGGCGGGGCTCGCCGAGACCGCGGGCGGCGACCCCGAGCTCGTGGCCCGCCTCGAGCGGCTGCAGCGCCAGGCGAGCGAGGCCTCCACGGCCCTGCGCGACTCCCTGCGGACGCTGCGCGCCTCCCCGTCGGCCCTCGCGCTGGCCGTGACCCTGCAGGCCGACTGCACCGCGTTCACCGACCGCACCGGCGTCCCGGCCGAGCTCCTCGTCCTCGACGAGGACCCGCCGCGGCTCCCGCCCGCGGGCACCGAGGTGCTGGTGGCCGCGTTCCGGGAGGCGCTGCTCAACGTCGAGAAGCACGCGCGGGCCGGCGCCGTCGTCGTCACCGCGGGGCACCACCCCCGCGGCGACCGGATCGTCGTGGCCGTCACCGACGACGGGCGGGGCCTGCCGCCCGACCACGTCGCCGGCATCGGACTCACCCACACCGGCGACGCGGCCGCCCGCCTCGGCGGGAGCGTGCGCGTGACCTCCCCGCCGGAGGGCGGCACGACCTGGCGCATCGAGCTCCCGTGCTGACCGGGCGCGGAATCCGGGTCGTGGTCGTCGACGACCACCCGGTGGTCCGCGACGGCGTGGTCACCCAGCTCGACCGCCACGGCGACATCCGCGTCGTCGGCAGCGCCGCCGACGCCGCCGCGGCCGTCCGGCTCTGCACCGCGGAGAAGCCCGACGTCGTGCTGCTCGACCTGCGGCTGCCCGACGCGATGGCCGTCGACGTCGTGCCCCGGCTCCGCGCGGTCTCGCCCGCCAGCCGCGTGCTGCTGTTCACCGCGTTCCCCGAGCACGCCGCGGTGGCGCCGTCGCTGGCCGCGGGGGCGTGCGGGCTCGTCGTCAAGGACGCGTCGGGCACGGTCCTGCGCGACGCGCTGCGCGAGGTGTTCCGCACGGGCCGCTACGACGGCGCCGACGCCGGCGGCTCGGCGGCCGCCCCCGTCACCCCGCGCGAGTACGACGTCCTGCGGCTGGTCGCGTTCGGCCACACCAACGTCGAGATCGGCGAGCAGCTCGGGCTGTCGGTGAACACCGTGAAGACCTACCTGCACAACGTCATGGGGAAGCTGCACGCCCGCAACCGGGCCCAGGTCATCGCGAACGCGCGGGCGCACGGCCTGCTCTGACTGCGTTCGACGGAACCGACTGGGGGTGCGCCAGGACGTGTCCATCGTGTCTCCGCCCATCGAGGACTACGGCGTCGTCGGCGACCTGCAGACCATGGCGCTGATCCCGGCGGGGTCGTCGCCGCGGCCATCACCTCGCTGCCCGAGGAGATCGAGGGTTCGCGGAACTGGGACTACCGCTTCCGCGGGCGCTTGATCGGGGAACGGGCGCGCGACCTGTGGGCCGAGCCGTGGTTGGGCGGGCACCCGGGGGGTAGTGGACGAGCAGGAAGTGGACGGGGTGAGCCGCGCGGTGAACGAGGCCCAGCGCCATCTGCTGCCGGCCCGGCCGACGATCGTCGCCGGGCAGCCCGCAGCCCTCGACCCGACCCGGGTGCCCGACGGCGGCGGCGCGCTGTGGCTGCAGCTGCAGGAGACCCCGGGCCGCCCGGTCGGCGACGCGGCGGGCGAGATCGACGTCGGGGACGGCACCTGGACCGAGGACCTGCGTGAGCGCTACGCCGACCGGGTCGTCGCCGAGCTGGGCAAGCACGTCACCAACCTCGACTCCGCGCTCGTCGCCCGCCGCGTGATCTCCCCGGCCGACCTGGAGGCGGCGAACTGCAACCTCGTCGGCGGCGACCCCTACGCCGGGGCGTGCACGCTCGACCAGTTCCTGCTCTGGCGGCCGGTGCCGCACCTGCACGGCCACCGCACCGTCGTGGACGGCCTGTGGCACATCGGGGCCTCCACCCACCCCGGGCCCGGCCTGGGCGGGGCGAGCGGCCTGCTCGCCGCGCAGAACCTCATCCGGCGGGCCGGGCGCCGGCGCCGCCTCCGCGCGCTCACCAGGCGCTGACCACCACCCGAGGAGACACAGACATGCCGACCGCCGTCCGCGCCGCCGTGGCCACCGAGCCCGGCGTGCCGTACACGCTCCATGATCTCCAGCTCGATGACCCGCGGCCCGAGGAGGTGCTGGTGCGGATCGTCGGTACCGGCGTCTGCCACACCGATGTCGTCGTGCGCGACAAGCTCTATCCCGTCCCTCAGCCGATCGTTGGCGGCCACGAGGGCGCCGGCGTGGTCGAGGCCGTCGGCGACGCCGTGCGCGACGTCGCCCCAGGCGACCACGTCGTCCTGGCCAATCTCTCCTGCGGGACGTGCCGGCTGTGCCGCACCGGCAACCCGTCGTACTGCCTGAACTTCTCGGCGCTCAACTTCTCCGGCGCGCGCCCCGACGGCAGCTCCACCATGAGTGGTCTCGACGAGGTGCGCGGCTCGCTGTTCGGCCAGTCGTCGTTCGCCACCCACGCGCTGGCTCACGAGCGCAACACCGTCGTCATGCCCGGGTCGGCGCCGCTGGAGCTGCTCGGGCCACTGGGCTGCGGCGTGCAGACCGGGGCCGGCGCGGTGCTCAACGCACTGCGGCCCCAGGCCGGCAGTCGGGTCGCCGTGTACGGAGCCGGGGCCGTCGGGCTCTCCGCGCTGCTCGCGGCGAAGCTCGTCGGGTGCCCGCTGCGCATCGTCGTCGAGCCCCGGGCGCAGCGACGCGCGCTGGCCGAGGACCTCGGCGCCACCCACACGATCGACCCCGGTGCGACCGACCCGGTCGCCGCGGTGAAGGACCTGACCGGGGGCGAGGGCGTCGACTACACCCTGGAGTGCTCCGGGGAGCCCGGCCCGTTCCGTCAGGCCGTCGACAGCCTGACCCAGTGCGGGGAGTGTGCGCTGGTCGGTGCCCTGGACGACGTCGACCGGGCGTTCCACGACGCGTTCGACGACGGGACCGCGATCAAGCCCGTCCTGCTCATGGGAGACGGTCACTGACGTCCTGGGCCGTCGGCCCGTTCCCTGCGCCGACCGTCGCGGCGGCGCGGGGAGCGGGCGCGCCCCGCGCCGGGATGGTCGCGCGACCCGCCCTACGCGCTGCGTCGCCCGGCCGGTGCCGGGACGTCGGCGACGGCGGCCTCCGCCTCGTCGGCGATCTCGGCCAGGGCCAGGATGTCGTAGCGCTCCGCACGCACGGACGACACCGACGAGAAGTCGCGCCGACCCCCGCTCAGCGCATGGGCGAGGAACCCCAGCAGGAGCCCGACCAGCGCGCCGAGCACCACGCCGACCAGCGCCAGCAGAAGAGCCGAGACCAGCGGCTGCACGAGGCTGAACACGCCGAGCAGCCACCCGACGAGCGCCCCCACGAGCGCACCGTTGACGGCGCTCTCGCCGCCGGCCCGCCCGTACCCGCGGCGGCCGGTGACCTGCTCGTAGGACTGCAGGTTGGCGCCGACGATGGCCAGCCCGCTCACCGGGAAGCGGCGGTCGGCCAATGCGTCGACGGTGTACTGGGCCTCGTCGTAGGTCGGGTAGGACGCGATGACGCGGGTCGGTGTCGACACGGTCTCCTCCTGGTCGTCGGATGCGGGGGAGTGGGTCATTCCCGGCCCCGCCGGGAACGCAGCACGCCCCACGCCATCGCCGAGACCAGCAGCACCGTCACCACGCCGGCCAGCACGGTGAACGCAGGGTTCGGCGACCGTGCGAGGGACGTGGCGAAGAGCGCGATCAGCGCCGTCACCGAGACCGCGCCGGCGATCAGCTTCCACCGGGACAGACCACGGTCGGACTGCAGTCGTCGAGTCTGACGGTCGTGCGGAGTTCCCACGGGCAGGGAGTACCCCGGTATGGGGGATGCATGTGCGGGACGCCCAGGAGAGGCCGGCCCGGCACGACTCGTCGTCACGTCACGCTGAAGATGACGGTGTGGCGGCCGGTGGCGCCGTCCGGGCCGGCGTTGATCGGGTCGACGCGCTCGCCGGTCTGCACGGTGCCGGCCCGGTCGATCGCCCGCACCGTGGCGGAGTGGCGGCCGGGGCGGAGCGGAACGCGCAGGTACCACATGCGCCAGGTGTCGGGGTCGACCGCGTCGCCGAGCTCCGCCGGCCGCCACTCACCGTCGTCGAGGCGCACCTCGACGCCGGCGATGCCGACGCCCTGCGCCCAGGAGGTGCCGGCCAGGACGACTTCACCCGCGGGCACCTCGGCGAACCCGGCGGGTGCATCGATGCGCGACGAGATCTTGATGGGCACGATCCCGGCCGGGTCGCCGTCCCATCCGCGCCGTTCCCAGTACGGGTCGAAGGCGAACGTCGTGAGCTCCAGCTCGGAGAGCCACTTGGTGGCGCTCACGTAGCCGTAGAGGCCGGGCACCACGGCGCGCATAGGAAATCCGTGCTCGGGGAGCAGCGGCTCACCGTTCATCCCGATCGCCAGCAGGGCATCGGGGTGCCCGAGCACGCGGTCCAGCGGGGTGCCGATCGTGAAGCCGTCCACGGCACGGCCGACGAGCTGCTGGGCGTCCGGGTGTACGCCCGCTTCGGCGAGGAGATCGGCCAGCGGGACCCCGATGAAGTTCGCCGTGGAGACGTAGGGCCCGCCCACGGGGTTGGACACGCACGTCATGGTGATGGTCCGCTCGACGAGCGGGCGCGCGACGATGTCGGAGAAGGGCAGCTCGATCTCCCGGTCGACCATTCCGTGGATGCGCAATACGGCTTCCTGGGCGCGCAGCTGTGGCACCGTGAGGTTGACGTCGACGCGGTAGAACTCCGACGCCGGGGTGAGGAACGTCGGTGTGCCGAGCTCGGGGAAGGCCGCGCCCGGCGGGATCGGCGGGGCCGGCCGTGCCGGTACCAGGGGGCCGACCGCGCGCCGGGATGCCGCGACGTCGCGACGCCCGGCGAGCAGTGCGCCGCCGGCCCCCGCCAGGGCGGCCCCGACGGCCACTCCGCCGAACCCGAGCAGCAGGCCCCGTCGCCCGGTGTCCCGCCGCGGGTTGGCCCGCGCCCGGGCGTGCAGGCCCGCGAACACCGCCAGACCGGCGACGAGCGCCGCGATCGGGGCGAGCAGGGTCCAGGCGCCGGAGGTCTGCTCCACCACGGCGAGGCCCCCGAGCAGGCCGAGGGCCGCGACGACGGCCAGACCGGGCCACGACCGGCGCCGGGACGCGATCCCGGCCGCGGCCGCCACCAGTGCGATGACGACGGCCATCCCGGTGAGCAGGGCGGTCTTGTCGTCGCTGCCGAACACGGAGATCGCGAAGGACTTGACCGGGTTCGGCGTGCGGTCGACGACGGCGTTGCCGACGGCGAGGAAGGGAGACGCCGACGGCTCGGAGAGCAGGCCGGCGACGAGATGTCCCGCGCCGAGCGCCGCGGCGACGGAGAGGACCCCGGCCAGGGCCGCGACGGCCCGGCCCGGTGGCCGATCGGGTGTGGACACGGCACTCCTGACGGGGTGCGCGGGTGGCCCCGGGGCGGAGGGCCACCCGCGCGGCTCTGGCTGCGGCCGGAGCCGCAGCGCGGGTCACGTCCGGGTCACGCGGCCGGCGGCATGAGCACGGTGTCGATGACGAAGACGGTCGCGTTGGCCGTCGGGATGTTCCCGCAGAGCACGGTGGCCTGCTCCTGCTCGTCGATCGTGAGCGACATCGGCTCGCCGGTGATCGTCAGGGACTCGCCCTGCACAGTGGCCACTGTGCCGGCATCGGCCAGGCCCTGTGCGTCGTAGCGCTGCGGGACGACGTGGTAGGTGAGGATGTCGGTCAGCTGCCCGCTCGGGTCGGCGAGGAGACTGTCGAGCGTGCCGGGGGGCAGGGACTCGAACGCCGAGTTGGCAGGCGCGAACACCGTGTACGAGGCGGACGTGTCGTTGAGGGTGTCTCCCAGGTTGGCGGCCGCGACGGCGGTGGCGAGCGTGCTGAGCAGCGGGTTGTTGCCTGCAGCCGTGCCGACCGGGTCGTCGACCATGCCCTGCGCGGAGCCCTCGCCCTCGGTGGGCACCTCGGTGCAGCCCGGGCCGTAGATGTCGGAGGTCTGGGTGACCCCTGACATGGCGTCACCGCTCGGCGTAGCCGGCATCGTGGTCGAGGGCGCCATCGTGTCGGGTGCCACGGGTGCCGCCGGGTCGGCGTCCTCGGCACACCCACTCAGGGCGAGGGTCATCGCGGCTGCGGCGCCGAGGGCCGCCAGACGGGCGAGGTTTCTCATGTCGGCCTCTTCCTTCTCTCGGACGTTCGGACCCACTTCGGCTACCCGCGCATCCCGGCGCCCAGATCACGGGCGGGCAACGGAGTGGTCAGGAACTCCGGTCCAGATCGTGACCACCGCGGGGTTTGCGCGGCCGCATGGTGGGGGTCGGGGGCCGGAGCCGGAGGTCGCTCCCGGAGGGACACACGCCTCGCGGCCCGGCCCACCCCCGGATCCCTGGGGCGACCGCGGCCCCGGGTCCTCGACCCGACCGCGGCCCCGCCGGAGGCGGCGGCCACCCGGGCCGGGGTAGGTCCCGACCCGTGAGACGGGACCACACCAGGGAGGCCGGCTCGTCCGGCACAGCGGGATTTCACGTTCTGCGCCGGTCGCGCGAGTGGGGGTGGAGGAGAGCTTCGCGATCCACCCAACTCGACGGTCTCGTCGACGCCGAGTTCGACCACGTCCCGGCGGTGGCGATCGGGCCCCGGCGGTGGCCACCTGGGCCAGGTCAACGGCACCGGCGCCGCGCTCGCCCGGATCTGCCCGCGCGACCGCGGGGGTCGTGGTCAACGTCGGGTCCGAGATGTCCTACTGCTCGATCCTGCTGCAGTCCGACTATCGCGCGCCAAGCACGCGGGCGAGGACCTCAGCGAATCGGTCATCACCGAGCCGGCCCACGAGGGGAGCCGCGTCGAGGTGTGCATGGTGCAGCTGCCCGGGCTCAACACCCCGCAGTTCAGCTGGAACCTCAACCGGATGCCGCGCGGTTGCGTTCGAACCACCTGCTCGCCGCGACGGCGCCGCCCTGCTGGTGCTCGGCGAGGGCCATCACGAACCCGTACAGCAGCAACGCGCCCTCCGCCTCGCCCAGCGGGCGGCCGTCGTGGTGGTAGCGGAAGACGTACCCGTCCTTGCTGAGCTCGCTGCGGACCGCGTCGAGGATGGCCACGGTGCGGGGGTCGGCGGCGGGGAGTGCACCACGCACCGGGGGCAGCAGCAACGCCGCGTCGACCCGCTCGTCCCCAGGTGTCCGCTGCCAGCGACCCGAGGGGTGCAGCGCTTCGGTGCCGGTCGCTGCGACGATCCGGTCGGCCAGCGCGTTCCAGGACGACGCCTCCGAGCCGGCCCCCGCGCCCGCGGCCGCAGCCGCACGCAGCCCGGCCGCATGTGAGCCGCGAGTGCGCCCAGCGCCGCTCGTCGAGCTCCCACAGCCCGGCGCCGAGATCGTCGTGATGGTCGGCCACGGCCGCGACCGCCGTGGTCACAGCCCGGTGGGCGGTCGCGTCGAGCCGGTCGTGCCGCGCGGCGGCCGCCAACGGCAGCAGCGCCTCACCGAAGGCGCCGACCTGGAACTGTCCCCCGCCGGATTACCGGCGACGTCGGAACCGCCCGGGTAGCCCGACCCGGTGCTGGGCAGGTCGGCGCGCGCGCAAGGCTCGTCGTCGCGGCGGCGACCATTCCCCCCGCTGGAGCTGGTCAGGGCGCGCAGCACGGCGTAGGAGTGACGGGAGTCGCGGCGGGCGATGCCCCCGGCGAACTCCGGCACGGTGCGGTGCCAGGCGATCTCGGTGCTGCTCCAGGTGTGCGACGGCTCCCACCTCCGTTGGGGCGCTCGGAAGCAGGTCCGCACCCGGGAGGTCACCGCGAGCCCAGCTCGCTCCCGTCGGCACCCGACCAGCGGAGCCCGCCGGTCTCGGCGGCGGCGAGCGGTACGGCGAACCCGCCTGTTGCGGACTCGGGGACCGGTGCCGGCAGCACCGCGAGGGTGTCGCCGTCGGCCTGGGCGAACTCCATCCGGAACACCCGTTCCCCGGCGACCCCGGCGGTGACCCGCCGGTCCCCGACCAGGGCCAGCGGTACGGTCGTGACCCCGGTGGCCGTGGGTGGTGCCACGCAGTTCTCCGCACCGTCGGGCGGGATGCGCAGGCACACCTGCCCGTCGCGCATGGTCGCGGTCACGGTGAAGGCGCCGCCGCCACCGGAGTAGGCGGCCACCACCGACTCCTGGGCGGGGGAGCCCGCGGTGATCTCCATCGTGCGCACCATCCGGTCGAGCACGGCCACGTCGCGTCCGTGGTCGGTTCCGCCGATCCCGACGGTGTTCGCCACGAGGGTGCCCGGGCCGTCGTCGACGCCCGCGCCGAGGTCGACCAGGTAGCTCGTGGTCCGCGTCCCCTGCGGGTAGAGCCCGTCACCGGTGGCCACCCGCTCGATGCGCACCGCCTGGCGACCGTCGACGACGGTGACCGCGCGGTCCTGCTCGGTGGCCGGGTCCGGGGAGGCGAGCCGGAAGAACGGCGTCGGCTCCACCGACACCGCGATGGGCGCGACGCGGGCGTCGGTCCCCTCCGGGGGGTCGATGGGTTGCGGGGCGAAACGCGTGCACGGCGCCACCGCGTCCCCGGGGTTGGTCGACCAGCTCCGCGGGTACGAGACCGCCGTCGCCGGGCCCTCGCAGCGCTGGGTGAGGGCCACCGGCCGATCGGGAGCCGGCTGCCCGGTCAGGACGTCGACGACGACGCGCTGCGGGTCGTCGAGTCGCCCGACTGCGAAGGGCTGCATGCCGGTGAGCCCGGCGTAGAACGCGTAGCGGCCCTCGTAGAGGGTGCCCTCGACGAGCTCGGTGAGCACCTGGGCGCCCTCGATGCGCTGGCGCTGCGGCCCGTCCCACGGCGGGGTGCCGGGCGGCGCGTCGTCGCCCGGCAGCGCCACGTCGGTCAGGGTGATGCTCAGCGTCGCCGCGCCGGGAACCTCGATCGGGGCGCCCGACCCCTGTGCCCGAGGCTGGTCGGTGTAGCCGATCTCCCAGCCGGCCCGCCCGCCACCCGCGGTCTCGAAGACGATGCGGTCGAACCCGTCGTGGGCACCCAGACGCACGTCGGTGAGCGTCACCGGCGCCGCGGTGCCGTCGGCGGCGACGTCGTCGGTACTGGCCTCGCCGATCGGTCGCAGGTGCCCGTCGCCGTTCTGGCCGTTCCCGTCCTGGCCGCCGCCGCTGTCGTGCAGGACGTCGACGACCAGGCGGGGCGGGCCCCCGAAGACCTGCACCGCGTAGGGCAGCCGCTCGGTGACGCCCGCGGTCCAGGCGAGCCGCGACTCGAAGTCACCGGTCTGCACCACCTCGGTGACCACCTCGCCCCGGGGCGGTTGCAGGCGGTCGGGACCGGTGTAGGTGGTGCGGGGTCCGGCACCGGACAGGTCGACGGTGCTTGCCGGCGTGGTGGTGATCTGCAGGTAGGCCTGCCCCTCGATCGGCACGACGGCACCGGAGCCGGCCGCGCGGACCGGGGGCTCGGTGTAGGTGACGCGGTAGCCGGGCACGGTCTCGGCGAACTCGAGCACGATGCGGTCGAACCCGTCCTGGCCGGCGGTCCGCACGTCGGTGAGGTGGGCGGGGTCGCCCGCCGGGTCGGGGTAGCCCCCGCCCTGGACCGGGCCGGTGTCCGCATCGCCCACCGGGGCGGTCCCTGCGACGCCGAGGCCGGCCGGGTCGGGCGAGGTGGCGGTCACGTTCGCCGATGCACACCCGGCCGCGGCCACCATCAGGACGAGGACGGCGACGAGGGTGCGCACGGCGGCACCGCGACGGTCGGGCCGCCGTGCACGGTGCGCGACGCGCTCGGTGGGTTCGGGCGGTCCGGTCGGCGTGCCGGGACGGACCCGGCCGGCCGGCCGGGTGGAACCGGGGCGGATCACGACCATCTCTCCTCCTCGCGGTCGCACGGTTGAGGAAGTCGGGGCGCTCGTCGACGAGCGGGTCACCCCGCGGGCCGTACCCGGGATCCGCGGCGCCACCCGGCCCGCGGTCCGTCGTCAGCCGATCGTCAGGTGTCGACGGGAGCGCGACCGGTGGCGGCGCCGCGGACCGCAGCGCACACCACCGCGTCGGCCAGGCAGGCCTACTGGCCCCAGGAACGATCGAAGGCCCTCTGACGCTGATGCTCAGAAGGCCTGCGATGTGTGGTCGGGGTGACAGGATTTGAACCTGCGACCTCTTCGTCCCGAAGCAATGGAGCCGGTGGGCCAACCACGACGAACGTGCAGGCCACGGCCGTGTTGCGTCCGTGGGTGTGCATGGAGTTGTGCTCGTGGACGGCCCGGTTGTCACGCAGTTGGACACTCAGTCGCCGGAGTTTCCTTCCCGCACAGGATGCCGCACCCTGCCTCCTGCCCTCGCCAGCTTGCGCGCCCCGGCCATCCCGGAGACCTGCCGCCCGGCGAGGGCTACGTCTTCGACGCGGCGTGGATACGGTTCGCCTCGGCCTGAATGCGTTCCTCGTACCTGCCGATCGTGTCTTGGTCGAGGTGGCCCATCCCGCACAGTGCGAACAGCGCGCCGAGCGCAAAGTTCCACTCGTTGCCCGGCGGGTCCGCAGCGGCGTTTACGTTCGCGACGCGCGCAAGCACGTTGTCCATCAGCTCGGTGGGCGTTTCGCCCGACGTGGGATTCGGCTCAGCCATGGCCTCAGCTTCCCCCCGCCGTCAACAGTAGTTGGTGAACTGCGTCTGACCTAGACTTTTAATGTCGATCGCGCTTCGACCTGCCGGCGGGTGGCGTTGGGTGCTGACGAGTATCGCGGCATGTCGGCGGTCGCTTGTACCGGATCTGTACCGAGGGCCTCGCGCGCAGGCCGACCTGTCGGTCCTTCGCGCCACACTGGGGCAGTAAGCAATCCATTCCCCAGTACCGACGCCGTCCTCGCCGAACTACTTGCGGACCCGATTGGCGCCGCCGACATCCGCACGCGCGTACCGGCAGCCTCCGGACTCTATGCTTGGTGGGCCACTCCTTCGGTGCTCCCAACGCTGTCCGGGTGACTGCATCCGTCGATCCCGGATCTCCGGCTGATCTACGTCGGCATCGCGACCAAGCTCCGAAGCGGCTCGCGTCCAATCATCTCGGCCGGACCGGAAGCTCGACACTGCGCCGCACCCTGGCAGGACTCCTGCTCGACGACGAGCAGAGGGCTACAGCTCGCGGGCCAACCGGGAACTGTTGCGCCGGCGAGGGATGGCCCACACGATTCCCGAACCCCGTGACCAGCAGGCCAACCGAGTCCGGCGCGGATCAGCCAGGTGGCCGCCCGGTCGGGTTCGACAAAGCCCGCTACCGCCGCCGCAACACCGTCGAACGGGGCTTCTGCCAGCTCAAGCACTGGCGTGGCCTGGCCTGGCCCTACGTCGACACTACCTCGGAGCACTCCACCTGGCCGCCCTATTCACCTGGCTTCCATGATCGCTCAGACACTCCCTAGCTCGACGCCGAGGCGCTCAGCGCAGCGACGAGGCGGGACTGCAGGTGGTCCTGGCCAAGCTGGCGCCCCGGGACGACGCCTGACCTCTCGGTCGGATCGGTGCTCGGGCTGTCGCTGCGTCACTGATTCATCCGATCAGGTCGTTAACAGACCTTCGCCCAGTGCGATAGTCGTGTGACGCCGCTCCGCTTCTTGTCGCCGCCCTTCGGGTTACCGACCGGGGCAGCCGAGGAGACCCTCCATGTCGCACCCCCAGGCCTGGCAAGGCCAACCCGCCTACGCCCCCGCACCACGCAACGGCTTCGGCATCACTGCCCTGGTCCTTGCGCTCGTCGGCGCCGTGTTCGGACTGATTCCGTTCACCGGGTTCATCGCGCTGATCCTCGGCGCCCTCGCTGTGTTGTTCGGGCTCCTCGGGCTCGGCCGGGTCCGTAAGGGTGTCGCGAACAACCGCAAGATGACGATCATCGGGACCGTGCTGGGGGCGCTCGTCGCGGCCCTGGGTATCTGGGGGATCGTGATCGTGTTCAACGCGTTCGGCCAGCTCAACAGTGACCTGCAGGAGCTCGCGCCTGCTCCAACGGTGCAGCCCAGCGGAGTAGGCGTCGGGCAGGAGCCGGCCGGGGGAACTAACCCGGCGTTCCCGGGGGCCGGGCCCGACGATGTAGCAGCCTCGTACGGGCAGACGGTGGTCGTTGGGCCACTGGACATCACCGCCGCGGCCCCGGTGACCGTGAACCCGCAGTTCGGGGACGAACTGGTGTGCTCCACGGTCACCTACCGCAACGTGGGGAACGGAACGGGGTCCTACAACCCCTACGACTGGTCTGTGCTCGGCCCGAACGGCACCATCACGAGCTCCACGTTCAGCGGGATCGACTCCCAACTGGGGTCGGGCGAGATCGTGCCCGGTGCGTCCGTGTCCGGCGATGTGTGCTTCAACGGGTCGCTCGACGACGGCGCATTCACAGTGATCTACTCGCCGACGTTTGGCGGGAAGGCCGCGTTCAGCGGCTGACAACGAGAGGGCTTCCCCGACAGGAAGCCGGGGAAAGCCGAGGGGCCCGCGACCCAGCCGTTGCGGGCCCCTCGTGCATGCCATGTCCTCTTGAACGCAAAGCGGCCCCCGTCCCCGGCCAGCAAAGGTCGAGAACGGGGGGTGGACGTGCAGCGATCAAACGGTCAGGGGTCGGTTCCGGCGCACCCCGTCTCCATAGTGGTGCAGGTTCGTGAAGGCCCACTCGACGTCGCCGTAAAGAGTGAAGGCCGTCCTCGCGTAGGCACAGGAACCATCTCGGGATGCCGGACGAGCCGACTTAGTACGCCTCGACCTGGGTGCGCCAGTCGATCGGCTGCTCGCGCAGAATCGCTCTCCGCCGCTGAAGTTGTAAGCTCGCAACCGGGATGCCGTGGCGTCGGGAGTGAGCAGCCCCGACGATTGCCTTGGAGTCGTAGCCCTTGCCGTCTCGTCTGATGAAGTAGCTCTGTGCCTCGCCGAAGCCGTACCTGGCAAGGAACTCGCGGCGGCCGAGGGTGCCGAACTCCTCTAGATGTGCTGATGACGAAGGTCGGTTGCAGGCTGGGCCTTGGTCTTCTGTAGCAGTCTCTCGTAGGGAGTTGCTCCGTTGAGACCGCCGTGGGGTCGTTCGAAGTTGTAGTAGTTCTCCCACTGCTTGAGCTTGTCGTTGAACACGCCGGCGTCGTCGCTCACAGCGCCGTCGAGCAGCCGGTAGAACTCCTCGGCGTCGATGCGATGGGATCGCTCCACCTTGCCGTTGAGACGCGGTGTGGCGGGCCGGATGTAAATGTGGCCGATGCCGTGATCGAGGACGTGCCAGTGGAAGCTGGACTGGAACTCCGCGCCGTTGTCGGTCTGGACCTTCTCGATCTGGAACGGCAGCCGGGCCATGACGTAGTCGAGGAACTGGATCGCGGTCTTCTGGTCCGAGCGGGGGTAGATCCGCAGCACTCGCAGCCGGGTGCAGTCGTCGATGGCGGTGTACTGGTAGTAGCGCATGCGCCGCTCGGGCCCGCTGGTGATGGGCTCGATGAACTTCACATCGATCTGGACGTGATGACCAGGGCGTTGCTTCTCGTAGCGCTTCCAGCGCTGCTCACGACGCTTGTGGCGCTGCGAGGCGGTAACCGGTTGATGCCCAGGCGCTTGAGGATCCGCCACACACCCGAGGTGCTGATTTCCACATCGTGGTGCCGCTTCAAGTACATGGTGATCTTCATCGGGCCGAAGTGGTAGTGCTGCCGCAGGTGAATGATCTTCCCCACGACGTCGGGGGGGTGACGGTCGGGCAGTGCATCGGGGCGCTCGAGCGGTCCTTGAGGCCATCGAGCCCGTCGTCGTCGTAGCGGCGCTTCCACCGGTAGAACACCGTCCGGCTGATGCCGTAGTAGCGGCAGGTCGCTGCGACGTTCCCGCTGATCTCCTCAGCGTGCTGAAGGACCGCCAGGCGACGCTTCGCCCGTCGGAGCAGGTCCTTCTCGCTCCACACTCGCTCACTCACTGGGTCTCCTCGTCTCAGGAGCCCAGACTGTCAACGACGTCCGTCAGTTCTAGATCTAGCGCCCAGGTCACGTCGTCAGCTGTCACGTAGGGCGTGGCCATCTGGCGAGGCCATCTTGGGCCGACCACCAGATCGAGAAAATCCGTCAGACGTTGAAGCGGAACGAATCCGCAGGTGGAGCCTGCCTGCGATGTTCGCGATCGTGCACGGTCTGACCTGCGTGAACGGGCTCTACTGGTCCTCGCCGTATGTCGCTGTTGGTGCGTGCCCTGACGATTGATTGACGATCGCGGCACCCTCCTCGGCCCACCCGGCAGACTGCCGACATGGCATCCGCTCCCCCGGCCCTCGACACCGTCGTCGACGCGCTGCTGGCTGACCCGATCAGCACCGACGAGATCCGGACGCAGGCACCCTCGGCGCCGGGCCTGTATGCCTGGTGGGCACCACCGGCCATCCTGCCCAAGCTGGTCGGCCCTGCCCACCCCGCGGTACCGGATGTCCGCCTTCTCTACGTCGGCCTCGCGACCAAGCTCCGCTCCCGGCTCGTCTCGAACCACCTCCGGCGGAGCGGCAGTTCGACGCTCCGCCGCACCCTCGCGGGCCTCCTGCTCGATGATCAGGGCTATCGAACGCGCTGGACCGACCGCGTCGTCCTGGTCGACGAGGACGAGGTTCGGCTCACGGAGTGGATGGGTACCAATCTGTGCGTCTCATGGTGCGAGCACCCCACACCGCGAGACGTGGAAGGCGACATCATCCGAGCGCTGCATCCACCCCTCAACGTCGACCATGCGTCCGGCCCCGTGGTCGACGTCATCAAGGCAGCCCGACGTCGCTACTACGACAGTGCCGGACCAGGCCGCTGAGCCGCCCTCCCGCGGCGAATGAGCCCGCGTACCAGCGGGGGCTATCCCCTGAACCAGCGACGATCATCGACATGGAATGATCTGCACGTGGCAGTGTGGCTTGTTCGGTGTGGGAAGCGGGGCGAAGGCGGCGAAGCTGTCGCTCTCGAAAACGGACTTGTCGGGATCGGCTGGGGCGAACTGGGCGATTTGGCTTCCGCAGCGAGCCTCGACGACGTGCGTGCCCGACTCGCTACAACGTACAAGGATGACAAGCCCGGAACTCTGGAGAACTGGGCGCGCCAAATCAACACGTTCCTGAACTGGATCAAGCCAGGTGACCTCGTGGCCATGCCCCTCAAGGAAACGCCTGCGGTGGCGTTCGGCACGGTGACAGGTGGCTACAGCTTCGCGCCCGACGCAATCGAACCGCTCGTTCATCAACGAACTGTGAAGTGGTTACGCGAGGATGTTCCGCGTCAAGCAATCGGTCAAGACCTTCTCTACTCGCTGGGCGCCTTCATGACCGTCTGCCAGATCAAGCGTAACGACGCCGAAGACCGCTTCAATGCGCTGCTTCAGACGGGCACTGATCCGGGCCTCCACGACGGCAACGAGGACCTGGCCGAAGAGGACGATGCCAGCGTGGGCGGCCGCAACCTGACCCTCGACGTCGAAGACCAGGTACGGGCGATGATCGGGAGTCGCTTCCACGGTCACGCACTCGCACGGCTCGTGGACGAAGTCCTCCGCGTAGAAGGCTACTCGACTGATAGATCACCAGCAGGCCCAGACGGTGGTGTCGACATCCTCGCAGGACGCGGCCCCATGGGTTTTGACGGCCGTCTGGCCGTACAGGTCAAATCGGGTAATTCAGTCTGCGACGCCCCTACCTTGCGCGAACTGCAGGGCGTGATGGCCAACTTCGGCGCAACTCACGGACTTCTCGTCAGCTGGGGCGGCTTCACGAAGGTCGCGCGCCAAGAGGCCAGGAGGCTGTTCTTTCAGATCCGCCTCTGGGACTCCCAGCAGTTGATCAACCGGATCCAAGAGATTTACACGAAGCTCCCGGAAGGCCTGCGTGCTGAGATGCCTATGAAGCAGATCTGGACC
This sequence comes from Pseudonocardia oceani, assembly GCF_019263585.2. GTDB lineage: Bacteria > Actinomycetota > Actinomycetes > Mycobacteriales > Pseudonocardiaceae > Pseudonocardia > Pseudonocardia oceani. Next base: position 2,657,949 of record NZ_JADQDF010000001.1, on the reverse strand, counting down.
GTCGCTACCGACGACTGACCCAGCAACTGCATTCGAGAAACGACCGCCGAGTTGTCCAGGGACGAAGCTTGGCCGCCGGACGACCTGTTGAACATATGAACAGTAGCCCTACGAAACAAGAATCACTTCGCTCGACGGTACGTCTGCCGTTGCGCTCCATGGGCCGCAGGAACCGCTCCGGGGCCATGCCGTTCCGAAGCGTCCGCCGTGGGCACCTGTCGTTATCTTCTGGGGGTGAAGCGGGGACCGCGACCGCTTCCCCGAGCCTATTCGTGCCATCCCGGGAATTTGCCCGCCCGGCGAGGCAGCCACTTGGCTGCCAGGCACTTGAAGCGACCAGCTGACGCGTGCGCAACCCGGGCGACCACGTGCTGAGCGTCCGCTCGTGTCCGCCCGGGTTCCCGCTCCCCCACCGCGGTTGTCACTCAGTTGTCGCTCGTACCCGACAGCATGCCGGGCGTTGCTACTGATCGATTAGCGGCTCATCCCAATCGGGGGTGTAGGAGTTGGGGTCTGAAGCCGCCGGTCTCGAGCAGGCTTCGGGCGATGTAGTTGGTCAGGTTGCGGAACCCGAGTGCGGAGCCGCGCAGGTGTTCGAGCCGTCCGTTGAGCGCCTCGGTCGGCCCGTTGCTGGTGCCGGGTCGTTCGAAGTAGGCGAGCACGTCAGCGGCTCGCTTCTTCAGGGTCCGGCCCAGGGTGGTGAGCTCGGTGAGCACCTTGGGGACGCCGGCGCTGAGGTCGGTGATCAGCTTCTCCATGAGCTCGCGGCCACGTTGCCGGTCCTCGTGGCGATAGGCGGCGATCATGCGCTGGTAGACACCCCAGGTCGCCTCGACCTCGACGTGAGCGTCATCAACGAACAGCGCGCGTAGCCTGTCGCTCTGCTTGTCGGTGAGCAGGTCCGCGCCGGTGTGCAGCGTGCGCCGCGACTTGTAGAGCGGGTCGTCCCTGAACCCACGGTGCCCGTGGATCGCGAGTTGGACCCGGCGCCGGCACCTGTCGAGGGCGTCACCGGCCAAGCGCACGACGTGGAAGGGATCCATCACCGTGACCGCGTCCGGGATCTCCTCTGCAGCGGCGGTCTTGAACCCGGTGAAGCCGTCCATCGCGACCACCTCGACCGCGTCACGGAAGGCGTCGTCGCGGTCGGCGAGCCAGGTCTTGAACGCCGCCTTCGACCGGCCCTCGACCATGTCCAGCAGCCTTGCTGGGCCGGCGCCATCGCGGACCGGGGTGAGGTCGATGATCACGGTGACGTACTTGTCGCCACGCCTGGTGTGGCGCCAGACGTGCTCATCGACGCCAATGACCTTCACGCCCTCGAACCGCGTGGGGTCGTTGATCAGCAGCCGATTGCCTTCGGCCAGGACCGCGTTGTTGGCGGTGTCCCACGCGACCCCGAGTCCCTCGGCGACACGGGCGACGGTGAGGTGTGCGACCACGATCCCTTCCAGCGCCCACCGCAACCCGGTGCGCGAGAGCTTCGCGCGTGGCTCCGCCGCGGCGCTGGTGTCTTGGCGCCACACGTGTCCGCAGTCGGCACAGCGGTAGCGGCGCACTACAACTTCCAGCACGGTCGGTCGCCAGCCCAGCGGCTCGTGGGCCAACCGCCGGATCACGGTGTCACGAGCAGCGCCTTCGCTGCCGCACCGTCGGCACCACTGATCTGGTTCCACCACGCGGCACGCGAGGACCGCACGATCCGGTTCAAGTCGTTGCCCGGTCACGCTCAGACCGAGGCCGTCGAGTCGAGCGAAGGCGGTCAGGTCAGGGCGGCCGAAGCCGGCCGGCGGGGTAGCGTCGGACACGTCGAGGTCTTTCGGATGGATGGCGTAGGAACCTCCATCGTCGGGAGACCTCGACGTCTATCTGCGGACCGACGCGCCCGGCCGACCTACACCCTCATCTGGGAAGAGCCCGATTAGCCTGCCGCGGTGCCAGATGACGAGAAGGTCGTCCCCTTCGAGGCGCTTGCCGACACCGACCTGATCGTCGACCAGCTCTATGACGGTGGCCGAACCGGGACGATGGCCGACGACCCGCTCGCGCGACTTCTACCGGTGGGCAACCAGGGTGGATTTCGCTACTCCGGCTCGCCGAGGAAGGGCACGGTGCGCCTGGCCGTGCTCTACACGACCGGCGCCGAACCCGACTGGCCTGACGTACTTGATCCACAGACAGGCGTCTTCACCTACTACGGCGACAACCGCAGCCCGGGCCACGAGCTGCACGACACCCGTCGCTGGGGCAACCTCCTACTTCGCGACGCGTTCGACTGGAGTCACGAGTCAGCAAACGCACGACGTCGCATCCCGCCCATCTTGCTCTTCGAGAAGGCAGCACCCGGGCGCCGGATCATGTTCCGCGGCCTACTCGCTCCTGGCGCCTCCGGCTTGTCGTCCGACGACGAGCTGCAGGCGATCTGGCGCAGCACAGGTGGACGGCGATTCCAGAATTACCGTGCCCGCTTCACCGTTCTCGATGTCGCCCGGTCACGTCCCGCCGGGTGGTGTAACTCGGTCCGTGGGGTCTCTGCGGTTCAGATCATGCCGTCATCAGTTCCGGGGTGGCCAGCCCCTCTTGGGTTGTGGGGGCGGTGAGTAGGGCCATGGTGGCCTCGGAGAGGTAGCGGCGGTCGGTGGCCTGCCACTCGTCGTGGGCCTCGACCAGGACCGCGCCGGCCAGCCGGAGCAGGGCTTCGGGGTTGGGGAACACCCCGACCACGTCCGTGCGGCGTTTGACCTCCTTGTTCAGGCGCTCGAGCGGGTTGGTCGACCAGATCTTCTTCCAGTGCGCGGCCGGGAACGAGGTGAACGCGAGGAGGTCCTCGGTGGCGTCACGCAGCATCGTCTCGACCTTGACCGATTGCCGGCCGAGCATCCCGGCGATCACTCCGAGCTGCTCGCGGACATGGCCGGCGTCGGGTTGAGCGAAGATCGTGCGGATCGCCGCGGCCACCATCTCCGCGGAGCCCTTGGGGACCGTCCCCAGGACGTTGCGCAGGAAATGCACCCGACACCTTTGCCACGCTGCGCCGATCAGGACCGCGGAGATGGCCTGCTTGAGCCCGGTGTGGGCATCAGAGATGACCAGCTGCACCCCGCCCAGGCCGCGGGCCTTGAGCGAGCGCAGGAACGCGGTCCAGAACGCGCCGTCCTCGCTGTCGCCGACGGCGAACCCGAGGACCTCACGCCAGCCATCGGCCCGGACGCCGGTGGCGATGACGACCGCCTGGGACACCACCCGGTGGTTGACCCGGGCCTTGCAGTAGGTGGCGTCGAGGAAGACGTAGGGGAACTGCTGCTCGGCCAGGCTGCGGTCGCGGAACGTGCCGACCTCGACGTCGAGATCGGCGCAGATCCTGCTGACCTCGGACTTGGAGATTCCGGTGTCGGCGCCGAGCGCCTTGACCAGGTCATCGACCTTGCGAGTGGACACGCCGTGCAGGTAGGCCTCCATCACCACCGCGAACAACGCCTGATCGACCCGGCGGCGCCGCTCAAGCAGCGACGGGAAGAACGAGCCGGTGCGCAGCTTCGGGATCTTCAGCTCCAGATCCCCAGCCGTCGTCGACAACATGCGGGTGCGGTGCCCGTTGCGCTGGTTGCTGCGTTCCGCGGAACGCTCGTGGCGGCCGGCGCCGATCGCGTCGGTGAGCTCGGCCTCGATCAACGCCTGATAAACCGTCTCCGCAGCCTGGCGGACACGATCACCGACATCGGCGGCCTTGAGTGCATCGAGGACTTCGAGCAGGGCAGACTGGTCCAGGGCCATCGCGTGGCACCTCTCTACGAGATCCTTGGTCGGTTCACGCAGAGACTCACGCGGTGGCCCCTCCAACATGCTCAGGCACGCCGAACGGGCCGGGAGTTACACCACCAGCGGGGACGTGACCTGTCGCCCGCATTGAACGAGCATGGATAGTGGACGTTCTCGACGGCCGGGTTGCCGAGAGCCCCCTTTGCCCGCCGGAGTGGTCGGCGTGGGTGGAGGGCCGCAAGTACTCACCCATGCTCGCCCCGTCCACGACGGTCGTCCGCAGCCGAACCGAGCAACTCCCGTCCGATGCAGTCGGCAGAGCCATCCTCTCTGAGATCCGGGAAGCCTTCCGGGGCCGCGAGCACGACTTCGAGCCCTGCGCGGTCGAACTGTGGCGACTGATCGCACCCGCGACAGGGCGATGCGACGTGACCCGAGCGAGCCGCGACGGGGGCCGCGATGCAGTCGGCGAGTACGTCGTGGGCCCGGCGTCAGACCCGATCACAATCGACTTCGCCCTCGAAGCCAAGTGCTACACCGAGACCAACTCCGTCGGGGTCCGGGAGGTTGCACGGCTCATCTCCCGACTCCGCCACCGCCACTTCGGCGTCTTTGTCACTACGTCACACTTTAACCAGCAGGTCTACTCCGAGGTACGCGCCGACGCACACCCCATCGCACTCATCAGCGGCCGGGACATCGTCGAGGCCCTTCGCGCAGCCGGGCACTCAGACGTACCAACCGTCAGGGCATGGCTCCGACAGTTCGAATCGACCACATTGGGCACGCCGGCGTCGGAGGTGTAGGTGGTGCGGCAAGATATCGCTGGGGTATGAGTCAGGCGTCGGTCGTCTCCGGACGCCTCACGAGAGCCAGCGACAACGGCGTGACATCGCCGGACGCGCCAGCACCGTTCAGCGGATCCCGCTCGTCCCGGCCTATCCCGCGCGTCGTGGTCACACATCTGGTCACACACGCAGTCCTGGCGGCACCCGCCCTGCCCTGCCGGTGTCAGGCCGGGGACATGCCCGAAGAGGGCATGAGCACCTCCAGGTGAAGGCGGACGATGCACGCCCGGACCTGACTAAGCGCGACCGTGCAGCTGTCCGCCACTCGGCTGATGTTGACCGAACCGAGTCGCCCGCCGCCGTGCGCGTTCGCCAGGTCCCGCGCGACCACGCGACCTAGCAGCAGTCAACGACATGACCGATCTGCGAACTAGAGATTCCGAGTCGGTGTCTCGGGACGGTGCCGCGGGGTGCCGGACAGTGCCGCTGAGCTGTGCGGACAGTTTCGGCGCCTACCCAACCCGTCACCTGGCGTCGTTCCTGGCCGTTCCCGGTAGGTAGACGTGGGATGCGATCTTGAAGCGCGCACCTCGGGGGTTAGGCCCAGACCTCCCCGGCTCCCTCATCCTGGCCGCCTTGCTCGTCGCGGTGGTGGTGTCCAGGGTGGCGCGGCCATCGCGTAGCGACGCCGCAGGCGCTCTGGACACCACCGGCGCGACGTGGACGATTCGGAGAGAGGGGCATGTCTTCGCACTACGATGCGGCTGAGGGTGGGTTGCCGTCCCAATCGTCAGATCCCGGGGTATTGAAATGGCTTGACAGGTTTCCTGGCGTTACGGTCACGAATGGCTTACCATCGTCGTCGATTACTTCGGTTTGCCGTTTGCCCTCGACCAGTAAAAGGAGTTCAACGGTCCACTCGTGCCGTACAGCGTCTTCGCTGTCGTGCGATGTGGTCGCCCAAATATGGAATCGCTCAATGTCTCCGGCTGCGAGCACGAGGCTCGGTGGCCGCCCTGGATTACCCGTGGAAAGTAGCCAGTCGACGTCGACAAGTTCCCGGTCGAGGTGAACTTCGAACCGGCGTGGCTCAAGATCGGCACCGCCAGCTGGCGCTCGAACTAAGATTGCGCCTGACGATAATGGCACCGATCGGTGTCGCTTTAACAGCAGCCCTTCGATCACGACGGCAGCTTCCGTTCGTGCCTGTATGGTGACCTGCAACGGGGTAGTGTAGGCGTCGACTGCATTTCGCGCCTTCATCCATCGCAGCCATTTGGTCCGTTCACTAGGGGTAGGGCCCGCGAATCGGGTTGGATCGTCGACGTAGACCTGGAACCCGACCCAGTCGGGCGCGTCATGCCAGATGATGGCAGGATCTCTCTCAACGTGAATGAGTACCGGACTGGACCATCGACGGCGACTGCGCGATTCGATCGCCGCGCTTACTGGGCGGAAGTAGCTCTGAACCAGGACGCTGAGGATGAGCCCAAAGCCTCCACCGACCAAGACGTCCAAAATATCCATGCTGTGCTCCTCACGTCCAGGTGGTCACTATCTCAGGGGCGTCGCAGAGTGAGCGCCGGCCGGGCTCGCCGTGAGCGGAGCGGCAAGGCGGGCCCGGGACCGGCGGCGCGCGGAGCGCGCACTTGACTTGACAGGAGCTGGCTTCGGCAGCGGTGAGCTCTTCGGTGTGAACGCGCGTCCGACGTTCGGGCTGCTGCCTCGACGGGACCCGTGGCTCGGCCGACCCGGTCGGTTTGCGGGTTTGACACGATGGTTCTTCCTTCGGCCTGGCAGAACCCGCCCACGGAGGGTGCGAGGCGGCCCTCGAAGTACCTCGAGCACGCCCGAGCGGCGAATCCTGCGATGCCTCCTGGGACGCGGCCGTACCTATCTGCCCACGGTACGATGACCACCGCATAGATGATAATGAGCCGACTTCACCGTTCCGGGGATTGGACGACTTGTGGCGACTGCCTCTCTCACCAAAGGCGCCAATGCGGCGCTCGCTGGCACGAGCGTGGAACTGGTAGTTGATGCACGAGGCACCGAATCTGATGTCTCGGCCCTACTGCTGGGCAGCGACCAAAAAGTACGCACTGATGATGATCTGGTGTTTTATAATAACCCCTCCAAAGACGGGGTGTCCATTTCAGGAAAGACTGTTTCGGTGCAGTTGAGCAAGATTCCTCGCGATGTCGCCTCAGTGGTTGTCGTTGTGAGTGCTGACCCTACGCATCCCGACACGGTGTTTACGACTGCCCCCGCACTGACGGTGAATCACCGGAACTCAGAGTCAATCGAATTTCGTCCGCCCGACTTTGTTTCTCGGGAGACCGTCGTCGTCCTTGCTGAGTTGTACCGGCGAGACGAGGGGTGGAAAGTGCGGGCAGTCGGCCAGGGCTATGCATCCGGCCTTGGAGGGCTTGCGACGGACTACGGCGTCGACGTCGACGCCGACGATGAGCGAGACCCGTCCGCTGTCAGCAGCGCCAATTCAACCCAGCCGAGCAGCAACCAGCTTGTAAATCTGTCGAAAGTTGAGAATCGCGCTCCCGCCCTTCTTGGAGCAGCGAGGCAGGCGGGGCAAGCACTATCGGATGCCGGTGTGACGGGGCGGCGGGCCGCCATCTACCTCGTTCTCGCGCACGACTACGGCATGGAAGAACTGTACGATTCGTTCGCTATCCAAGCGTTCGCCGAACGCATCCTTGCCGTGTCCGCGAACTTGGATGATGACGGAACCGTACCAGTCATCTTTTCCGGAAGCCGGGAGCCGTTTCTCGAGGATATGGACCTGGACAACTACCGCGGCCGCATCGGTCAACTACACACGCAGGTTGATTGGGGATGGGGGCATACTGTCGAGGCCATGCGCCTCGCCGCAAGCCACTACCAGTCATCCGGCGCACGCGATCCCGCGATCGTCCTCGTGCAGGTAAGCGATGAGCCAAGCGATAAAGCCGAGATTCGATCCCTGCTCCAGAACACCGCCGCCCTTGGGGTATTTTGGATGTTCGTCGGATTTGGCCGGGGCAAGCTCGAATTCTTTAAGAATCTCAACGCATCGAGGTCGGCCACCTTCAGAAATGTGTCGTTCTACGACGCCGGAAAGAACCCCGGCGCAGTACCCGACGAAAAATTCTATTCGAAGCTAGCGAACGGTCTTGCTGCGTGGCTCCGCTGAGCTTCCCATAGTGTCGGAGACATTACTCCGTCCGCAGACAGGTGAATCAGGTTCAGGCCGATGTACCGTTGCGCCGCAGTCGGGCATCCCGAAGGCCCGTGGCGGCGAGTGCATGAGCACTTCCGTGTCAAGGCGGCCGCAGAGACTCGGGTGCTGAAAGGCCGTACCGTCGTGCGCCCTTTGAGCTGAGCGTTCGTGCCGGCGCGTCTCGGGACGTGACGGGCGCTCCCAGCCGCGTGCTCCGGGTTTGCTCCGCCCAACCACGCCGGAACTCGTGTGGCATCCCGTCGACCTGGCAACGTCCGACCGCGCGGCGGCCCGGGGGCAGCCCTCGACGCAACCGCCGGTGGGACGTCATGCAGCTCTGCCCCCGGGACGTCGTGTGGTAGCCCCTCGGGGAGGTCGACGGGATGCCACACCCGGCCATCCCGGAGACTTGCCGCCCGGCGAGGGCACGCCTGCCTTGCCCCCTACGATGCCAACCAAAGTGCCTGACCTCTTGTCATGATGACACAATTTGAGTGACGCAACGAATGGTGCGGTGGATACGAGATGCCTCCTCAGCCGATAGTTGATCTTAGCGATAACGACGAAGATCGCTCAGAATTTGTCCGGCAGATGACCGACCTGTTGGCATGTCTTGAGGAAGTTCTTGAAGATCCGGGACTAGCTCTGCTTCGTCAAGGCAGGAGGCCGCATCCAGCCGTCCAGCTCTATGACCACATTTCCGAGTATATTCGCAACAGACGGTTTCCATTTGAGGATGAATCGGAGAGTGTTGCATCGATCATCACGCTACTGCTCGACCAACTCACGTGGGCAGCTCCTGGTCGGATGGCAACGGTTCTAGAGCAGATTGAGGACCCTAAAGCCCGGCAGTACGTTGCACGGGCTGCACGAGAAGCTTCGAAGTTCGATGACGTGGTGGCTGAGCTGACATTTTGGGGCTGGCTGCGGCGAGCGGGGTTCAATGCGAATATGCTTGAAGAAGCCGGACTGGCCGACATCATTGTTGACGCGCCCGTACAGTTTTGGGCGGAAGTGAAGAGAATCAGTACCGACGACAACCCCAGACGTGCTAGGGATGTAATCAAGAAGGCGAATAGGCAGTTAAAGAAGTCGTCGCCGGATGGGCCGGGCGTACTGTTTCTTCACCTTCGGCGGTCGTCACCTACGCCGATGGTGGATGGAACTCCACCGGACATTCAACCGTTCGTAGATGAAGCGATGCGCGAACTTGGAGCACAGCAATCGCGCAGCGTGTCGCACGTACTCGTTATGTGGGACGATGCTTCCTTCCATGACAATCGTGAAGACTTCTACGTCCATTACGCGGCGAGGCGTCAATGTGTCGTCCTTAGCCACAAATATCCGCGCGGGGAACTTCCGGTAGACCCAGAGAAGCTACGCATCGGGACGACGATACTTCTGACTGTCGCCTACCCCTTCCGCAAGATGCTGTCAGTAGGAAGTCTAAGCGATGTGACTGTAGTGGCCGACGCTCCTTCTACCGCAGTGTTCGTCGAACCGATTTTCACCGACAACGAGTTCCCCGAAGGTGTCAGGCGTGACCGCGCCGCCGAGGTTCTCCGTGACCCCGACTTTCTGTCAACCTATGCGTTCGGCGACGTTCGAGTACTCCTCGCAACTCGGTTGGTCGCGGCAACTCGGGCATCGTATGTCACGCTCATAGTCGCATCGCAAATTGGCGGTGATACGGCTTCAATATCGAGTGCATTTAAGCTATTTGGTAGCGAGGCAGAGCTGGGCGAGATTAAAATCGATCCGCTCAAGGCTTTCATAAGGCTTGTTGACCGCTACGGGGTGGCGATTGGGCTCTGCGGGTTTCAGGGCGAGTTCTTTCCGAGTGTGATTGCGGAGATTCCTGAAGGCGAGGAGGTGCCGATCATCAGTGCGCCTCAGGAGAAGCCGCTTGTTGTGTACGTGCTCGGCCAGCGTGTCGATTCCGGTCCGCCGCACATCATCCGTTTCGTGTGGGTATTCGCCGTAAGAACAGACGACTACCGTCGCGCCGTTAGATCGCGTCGCCCGTAGGATTTCTGACGCGATACCTGGCGGCGGCGTCTGCAGCCGTGCGCCGCGCGGGGACCGGCCGGAGGCCGCACGCCCCGCGCGAGCGCTTGCGGCTGCATCGGACACAGCGCCGCGCGCCGCCCGTTAGGGCGGCGCCTTGAACAGGGATGGAAAGTCTGGACACAGCAGCCTTTCGCAGCATCTGATGCCGCCTGAGCTGCGTTGATAGGCGTGTCGGTATGGGCGTTGCTGCGGTAGGCGGTGACTGGGCTTCGGCGTCCGTACGCTCGCACGGTGCAGCTAGTGGAGTGGGCCGAGTCGACGGCCGAGCAGTTCCTCAAGGACTCGTTGCCGCGTCGGTGGGCGCATGTGCAGAGCGTGGCCGGTCGAGCTGGCCGGCTGGTGTCGCACCTCGGCAGGGACGGCGAGATCCTGCACGCGACGGCGTGGCTGCATGATGTCGGCTACGCCCCGCCGCTGGCGGTGACCGGGTTCCACCCGCTCGACGGCGCGCATTACCTGCAGACCGTGGACGTCCCGGCCCGGGTCGTGGACCTCGTTGCGCTGCACTCGTCTGCGGCGGCGGAGGCGTCTGCCCTGGACCTCGACGAGGAGATGGCCGGCTTCGTCGACGAGCGGACCCTGACGCGGGATCTGCTGTGGTTCGTGGACATGACGATTGGCCCGGACGGGCAGTGCATGGACTTCGAAGCGCGGATGGATGACGTCCGGGCCCGTTACGTCCCCGATCACTACGTGATCCGTGCCCTTGACGCGGGGATGGCGGAGCGGCGGGCGGCGATGGCGCGGGCGTCGGAGTGGATCGACAGCGTGGGGATCGCCGATCAGGTGTAGTACGGCTCGCCGGTCGGCGAGTAGCCGTGCTCGATGCGGAGCCGGATGGACGGGTGGACGTCGAGTCCGGCGACCTGAGCGCGCTCGACCCAGAGGGATTCGGTGGTCTCGTCGCTCGGTCGTGGTTCACCAGACACGGCCTGGCCGCGGAAGCAGATCGAGAACTCCTGGCGGACCTCGCCGTCGCTGAACTCGATGACGTGGTCGGGATTGGAGTAGATGCCGATCAAACCGGTGACCTCGATGGTCACGCCGGTCTCTTCCTCGGTCTCGCGGATGGCGGTCTGGGTCATGGTCTCGCCGACCTCGTGGCGTCCGCCGGGGAGTGCGTACTTGCCGCTGTCGGTGCGCCGGATCATCAGCAGGCGCTCGGCGTCGTCGACGACGAACGCGCTCGCGGCGATGACGATGCTGGTCGCCTTCGGGGCGTCGGGGTCCTGGTAGTGGTCGATGCGCGCCATGCGCCGATCAGATCACCATGCGGCCGGCTTCGACAGGGCCCACACGTCGGTGAAGCTCTTGGCGTAGGTGCTGAACAGGTCACCGGCTCCGAGCTTGCGCAGGTGCAGGCTGGGGGCGTGTGCTCCGGGGACGCCGTAGACGTGGTTGTTCACGATCATCTCGTCGTCGAACCGGAAGATCGAGTTGTAGAGCGTGGTCCCGTGGTAGCGGAACTCGACACCGGGGGTGTCGACGAGCGGAGTGTAGGAGGCCAGGCCGTACTTGATCCGCATGGCCAGGACGCCCTCGCCCAGCTTCTCCTCCGCACTGCGCAGGGTGACGGCGTCGGAGTCGGGGTCTCCGAACGCGATGCGGATGGTGACGCCGGCGGCGGCCTTCTCGGCGGTGGTGCGGATGAAGTCGGGGCGCTCGACAAGGAACAGTCCGGAGTGGACGAGGATGTCGATTCGGTCGGCAGCGGCGTGCAGCAGGCGGTCCCACAGGTCGGACGGGATGGCGTTGCGGTGCGGGTAGGCCGTGACGATCTCGGAGGTGGCGATGCTGGCCTGGCGCTCCGGAGGGACGGCTGAGGGCCACAGCCAGGACTCCGGCTGGTCGAGCAGAGCCGCGATGGTGCGGCGGTGCCGGGCGTAGGGCTTGCGGGCCGTCTGCAGGGTCCAGCGCTCGACGGTCTTGGGGTCCACGTCGGCCTTCTCGGCGATCTGTTCGTAGGTGAGCCCCGCGGCCAGGATCGCGTCGCGCAGTCGCTCGTTCGCCACCCGGACCTCCGTACAAGTAGGGACGACTTCGATCGTCGTTGAGACGTCCTGAGTTGTCCAGGTATGCGGTGCAGCCGTCCGGCGATTTTGCGGAGAGTTGTCCTCGACGGGCCGAAACCCACCGGCCCCCACGCCGAGGAGGCAGCGATGCGAGACATCCCGGTTCTGCTGGACAGCTACAAGCTCACGGTGGTCGAGCCGCCCGCGCCGAAGATGCGTGACGACGGCAACGGCGGGCTCGTGATGGTGACCAACCGCGACGGGGTGACCCAGTTCGTGGTGTCGCTGTTCGCGAAGCTGCGCACCCAGCCGGGGCAGCGCAGCCAGAAGGGCGAGGAGATCAAGGTGACCCTGGAGACCGACCCGGGGCAGGACTTCCCCGAGGACGCCCGGGTAGCGCTGATCAACCCGCGGATCAACGCCTACCAGATCGACAGCCCGGACGGTCGCTCCATCTCCGGCATCTCGTTCAAGGCGATGGGTCTGGCCCCGGCCGGTTCGGCCCCGGCGCCGCGGGGCGAGAAGTGAGCACCCCCGGCGCGTGGACGGCGGAAACTCCGGTCGTCATCGGCGTGCACCTCTACGAGCGGACCCCGGTCACCTGGACGGTCCCGCACGGTGAGCGCCGGGTGGTGCTGCACGTCGAGGGCGCCAACTCCGCCCGGATCAGCCTGTTCACCCGCCGACCCGATCTGGTCCGGCTGATCGAGGCCGCCACGGCCGCGCTTGCCGAGCTGGACACCGACGCGGCGACCTCCGCCGCATAGCCCGACCGCGCCGCGTCACCCGGCGCCCCGTCTCTGGCCGGATCCCCGGCCCGCGGATCTGATCCGCTTGTTTCTTGAGAATTCCACAGTGGCTACACCCATGCCTGGATCCGACCCACAACAGTGCGCCGGAAACGAAACCAACTCATCGAGGTGAGTTCGATGATCTGTGATGGCTGTAGCGGATCGGGAGCGTGCGACCCGTGCGACGGGTACGGCACGACCTCCGATTCCTACCCGAATGCGCAAGACGGAACCGAGTGCGAGATCTGCACCGGTGACGGGGTGTGCGTCGACTGCGGCGGCAACCGCGAGACCCCCGACACCGACACCGAGCAGGACGAGACCAGCGCTGCGGCGCAGTGGAAGGCGAGTGCGTGATGACCACCAACACGATGACGAGACCTGCCGCCCGGGCCCAGACCCAGGGAGTCGCCCGACTGGTGCGCCGGCTCGAACGCGAGCGGCGCCGCTGGACCCTGCGCGACGGGGCCGACCTGCTCGCCACCGAACAGGCGTGGCGGGCCGGGGTCGCCGAAGGGCTGCGGCTGGCGCAGACCGCGATCCGGAAGGGCGTCTGACATGACCGCCCCCACCAGGACCCGCCTGCGACCACGGGGTCCGCTCAACCGCAGGTCGGTCGCCAGGTTCGCCGAGTTCTGGGCGTCCCTGCAGCAGGTCGGCGACGCCCTGGCCGAGATCGAGAAGCTCGGTGCGAAGGCCCAGGACGCCCAGCGCTCCCGCGCCTCCAACGGGGTCAACGGTCGCTCGTGGGCGGTCGCTACGCCGGAAGAGATCAAGTCCGCGGCGAAGAAGACCCACCGCACCCTGCGGATCATCGCGGTGTCGGCCAAGCGCTGGGAGGCCGACCTGCTCTCCCGCGAGTGGAGGTCCTGATGGCCGCCACCGTGGACCGCGCCATCGACGATCTCGACGCCGCGATGCGCCGCCTCCGCAAGTCCGTCCGCGGCATCCCGTTCCGGGCCGGCGGGTTCCGCACCACCCACCGCAACCTCGCACGGGACGTTGCATTCCTGATGGTCCAGCTCGATTCCGCCCGCGGAATGCTCGACGGCAAGAACAATCGATAAGTCCACCGCGATACCTCGGGCCGGGACACGAGAACGCGTCGTGTCCCGGCCCGACCCATCCCACCGTCAATTCCAAGGAATGATTCCGATGACCGCACGCAACACCCACTTTACCCACCACCCGGCCGACCGCGGTCCCCGCGGCGCCACCCGCTCCACCGGCACCGAGATCCGCGCCCTGGTGTGGCTGCTCCGACACCCCGCCTTCGCCCTGATCCCCGTCCTCGGCATCTGGTCCGTTGCCCTGTGGGGCGCCACCGCCGTCGCCTCCGGCCTCGGCGGGCTGCTCGCCGCGTTCCTGATCTGGTGGCGCGCCCACCCGCCCACCTACGACCGCTGGATCGCCCCCCGCGTCCGCACCGTCTGGCGCCGCTGGACCGCCTACCGGGGCCGACGCTGGCGCGAGGTCTTCACCGACTGCGACCTGACCCGCGAGAACCGCCGCACCGGCCAGATCCTCTGCCCCCGGGTCCTGCGGGTCCGCGCAGTCACCCCGTCGATCGACACCCTAAGCGTCCGCATCGTCCGCGGACAGGACCCGGCCACCTTCACCGAGAAGATGCCCGCCCTCACCGACGCGCTCGGAGCACACCGGGTCGCGGTCACCCGCGCCCGCCCCGGCGTCCTGTCGATGGTCGTCGAGCGGCGGATGCCGTTCCCGAACGTCATCGACGCCGCACCCATCCCGGCCACCTCGGATCTCGTGAACCTCCGCGCGCTCGACGTCGGCGACAACGAACGCGGGGAGCCGTTCACCATCCGCATCCGCGGGAAGCACCTGCTCGTCGTCGGCGCCTCCGGCGCGGGCAAGGGCTCGCTGCTGTGGAACCCGCTGCGCGCGATGGGCCCGATGATCCGCGACGGCCTCGTCCGCGTTTGGACCATCGACCTCAAGGGCGGCACCGAAACCGACCGCGGGGAAGCGCTGTTCCACCGCTGGGCCACCACCTTCGACGACGCCCTGGAACTGCTGGGCGACTTCCGCGACTCCATGGTCGAGCGCCAGACGTGGATGCGCGAACACAAGGTCCGCACCTGCGAGATCAGCACCGAGACCCCGGTCGAGCTGCTCGTCATCGACGAACTCGCCATGCTCACTGCCTACGGCGACCGCAGCGGCGTCCGTGAGGCCCTGCGGCTGCTCGCCGAGATCCTGACCCAGGGCCGCGCCGCGGACCACACCGTCATGGGCTACGTGCAGGAACCGTCTAAGGACGTCGTCGACGTGCGGGACCTGTTCACCACCCGGATCTGCCTCGGTGTCACCGCCGCCTCCCACGTCGACATGGCGCTCGGCGACGGAGCCCGCGACCGGGGGGCGCTGGCCGACCAGATCCCCGGCGACGAGGCACACGCCGGGATCGGGTTCGTCATCGACGCCGGCTCTCGCCTGCCGGTGCGGTTCCGGGCCGGCTACGTCACCGACGACGAGATCGACGAACTCGCCCACCGCTGCGCACCTCGCGGCGCCGACGTCCCGGCCCCGCGCAGCCCAGGTGACGTCCTGCCCTTCCCCACCCACACCACCCACGGCCCGGCCGGAGAGGAGACCGCGTCATGACCACCCACCAGACCTACGAAGCACGCCTGATCACCGCCCTGCTCGCGCTCGTCTGCGTGATCGGCTGCGCGGGCGCGATCGTCCCGGCCGTCGAGCAGGCCGTCACGCTCGGCTTGCTCACCCCCGGCCCGCTCGTCGTCCTGGCCGTCGCCGTGCGCCTCGGCGTCCGGTGGCTGCGGGAACGCCGCGAGGACCGCGCCGACGCCCTCACCGCCGCTGCATGGCGCGCTGAGCACGCCCCGCACCTGGTGGGGGTGGCGTGATGTGGGACGTCACCGAATGGGCCGTTCTCACCTGGCTCAAGTGCACCGTGTTCCTCGCGGTCGGCGTCGGGGCCGGCTGGCTGTACTTCGGCGTCGGCTCCGGCGGATTCACCCTCGTCTGCCTCGGCGCCGTCCTCGCCGAGCTGTACGCGACCCGTCAGCTCGCCCGCGAGTGGGCGCACGAGGCCGGCATGCGCTGGTGGTGGTCCGGATGACCGTCACCGACGACCAGATCAGCACCCGCCTGCGATCCGCCGGCTATCCGGCCTGGCGGGCCGCGGTCGAGCAGACCGGGGGATGCGCCGCACCCATCCACCTGCGCGGCTCCTCCCGCGTCATCGGCCGCGGGGGCGCGGTCCTGCTTGAACGCTCCGGCGACGTCCTCGCCCCCTGCGGGAACCGCCGCGAGTCCGTCTGCCCGGCCTGCTCGGACCGCTACGCCGCCGACGCCTTCCACCTCCTGCGTGCCGGGCTCGCCGGAGACGACACCAAGAACGTCCCGACGAGCGTGACGGACCGGCCGCGGGCGTTCCTCACCGTCACTGCGCCCTCGTTCGGGCCCGTCCACGCGCGGAAGGTCACCGCCCGCGGGTTCGTCGTGCCCTGCCGCTGCGGGGAACGCCACCACCCCGACGACCCTCGCATCGGCTGCGCCGTCGACCCCGACACGTACGACTACGTCGGGGCGGTGCTCTGGCAGGCCCACGCCGGGGCATTGTGGGCCCGGTTCACCACCACCCTGCGCCGCGCACTCGCGGCGGAGCTCGGCGTCAAGGCGCGCGAGTTCCGCGATTGCGCTCGGGTCTCCTACGCCAAGGTCGCCGAGTACCAACGCCGCGGACTCGTCCACTTCCACGCCGTCGTCCGCCTCGACGGCCCGGGAGGACCGGCCGATCCCTGCCCAACCGGACTCGACGACACCACCCTGCGCACGGCCATCACCACCGCGGCCGCTGCCGGCTCGCTCACCGTCGCCCGGCCCGACGGCACCGCGATGACGCTCGGCTGGGGCGCACAGCTCGACCTGCGCCCGGTCACCCCCTCCGCGGCCCGGCAGGTCGAGAACGACGCGGGCGAGATCACCGACGCCGCCCTGGCCGGCTACATCGCCAAGTACGCCACCAAGGGCACCGGCGCCACCAACGGCGCCGACCGTCCGATCCGCGACCTCGAGCACGTGCGATACCTCGACCTCACCCCGCACCACCGGGCGATGATCGAAACCGCGTGGCGGCTCGGCGAGCTGGAGCAGTACGAGCAGCTGAACCTGCACCGCTGGGCCCACATGCTCGGCTTCCGCGGCCACTTCCTCACCAAGTCGCAACGCTACAGCGTCACCTTCCGCACGATTCGCGGCGAGCGCCGGCTCTGGCGGCTCCGGGAGGACCTGGCCGCGCTCGGCGGGGCCGACCCGATCGACCCCGACACCGTCGTGGTCGTCAACGACTGGGTGCCCGTCCGGTTCGGGCACCGCGACGACGGCGAACGCGAGCTGGCCGCCGCCATCGCAGAACGCAATCGATCACACCGACGCACGACCAGGAGGACGACATGACCAGCAGGCAGCTCTACCGCGTCACCGAGGCCATGGCCCTCCTGTCGCTGAGCCGCAGCGTGATCTACGAGCAGATCCGGGCCGGTCGGCTGCGCTCGGTCTGCCAGGGACGCGCCCGCCTCATCCCGGCGGCCGCGATCGCCGACTACGTCGCCCTGCTCGTCGCGGAATCGGGGGTCGGCTATGACAAGTCGGCGTAGCCGCGGAGACGGTGGCCTGCACTGGGATGCCGCTCGCGAACGGTGGATCGCCTCCGTGACCGTCGGCTACTCCCCGGCGGGCAAGCGCATCGTCAAGCGCGGGAGCGGACGCACCAAGACCGAGGCGAAGAACAAGCTCAAGGAGATCATCCGCGACTACGACGACGGGCTCGCGTCGACGCCTCACTCGTACACGGTCGGGCAGGCCGTGACGGACTGGCTGGCGTACGGGCTCAGCGGACGGGATGCCAGCACGGTCGAGACGCGGCGCATCCTGGCTACGCAGCACGTGATCCCGGCTCTCGGTGCGCGCAAGCTCGCGAAGCTGTCGGCTGAGGACGTCGACCAGTGGTTGGCGGAGAAGGCACGGACGCTGAGCACCCGGACGTTGCGGGACGTGCGCGCGATCCTGAGCAGGTCCATCGCTCGTGCTCAAGCTCGCGACCAGGTCAAGCGCAACGTCGTGCTGCTCTGCGACACGCCGGTCGGGCAGATCGGTCGCCCGTCCAAGGCGCTCACCTTGCCCGAGGCTGAGGCGCTGCTGGCGGCGTCGGAGGATTCCACGATCGGCGCCTATGTCGTGCTGTCGCTGCTCACCGGGGCGCGGACGGAGGAGTTGCGGGCGCTGACGTGGGCGCACGTGAACCTCGACGTCACCCCGCCGCACATCATGGTGTGGCGCTCGGTCCGGGTCGGCGGTGACACCAAGACCCGCAAGTCCCGGCGCACGCTCGCACTGCCGCAACGTTGCGTTGATGTCCTCCAGGCGCAGAAGGTCAGACAGGCGGCGGCCCGACGGTTGGCCGGCGCGCGCTGGGAGAGCAACGACCTCGTGTTCGCCTCGGAGGTCGGGACGGCTCTGGACGCGGCGAACGTGCGGCGTGGGTTCCGGCGGATCGCGACGACAGCGGGGCTTCCAGCGAAGGACTGGACGCCTCGCGAACTGCGCCACAGCTTCGTCTCGCTGCTCTCCGACGACGGGGTGCCCATCGAGCAGATCTCCCGGCTCGTCGGCCACAGTGGGACCAGCGTCACCGAGCTGGTGTACCGCAAGCAGATCCGGCCGGTGGTCGAGGACGGGGCCACGGTGATGGATCGGATCTTCCCGCGTGCATCGGGGTAGTCACGCAGTTAGTCACCCACCCGGCCGCGGCAACGACGAAAGCCCTGGTCTCGGTCTCCTTGCGGAGCCTGTGACCAGGGCTTTGTGTGGTCGGGGTGACAGGATTTGAACCTGCGACCTCTTCGTCCCGAACGAAGCGCGCTACCAAGCTGCGCCACACCCCGATGGCCCGCGATCGTGCTGCGAACCGTGGACCACTCTAGCCGACGTCCGCCGCGGCGTCCGCGGGGGTGGCGTCGGCCGACGCCGGGACCGCCGGGCGGGCGACGAGGGTCAGCAGCGTGGCCTCCGGCGGGCAGGCGAACCGGACCGGGGCCCACGGCGACGTGCCCAGACCCGCGGAGACGTGCAGGTGGGTGTGGGTGCCCCAGCGGGAGGCGCCGCGGGCGCGGGAGCGGTCGATCCCGCAGTTGGTGACGATCGCGCCGTAGCCGGGCAGGCGGAGCTGGCCGCCGTGGGTGTGGCCGGCCATGACGAGGTCGTAGCCGTCGGCGGCGAACGCGTCGAGGACGCGGGGCTCGGGGGAGTGCGTGAGGCCCAGGCGCAGGGCGTGGCCGGGGCCGGGGCGGCCGGCGACGCGGTCGTAGCGGTCGAGACCGAGGTGCGGGTCGTCGACGCCGGCGACCGCGACGGACACACCGTCGACGTCGACGGTGAGCCGGGCGTGCGTGGCGTCCTGCCAGCCGCGCTCGACCATCGCCGCGCGCAGGTCGCGCCAGGGCAGCAGCTCCCCCGTGGGCTTGGTGCGCGTGCCGGTCAGGTAGCGGGCGGGGTTCTTCGGGGTCGGGCCGAAGTAGTCGTTGCTGCCGAACACGAACACACCGGGCCGCGAGAGCAGCGGGTCGAGCGCGGCCATCACGCTCGGGACGGCCCGGGTGTGGGCGAGGTTGTCGCCGGTGTTGACGACGAGGTCGGGCTCCAGCGCGGCCAGGTCGGCCACCCAGCGCTGCTTGCCGCGCTGTCCCGGCGTCATGTGCAGGTCGGACACGTGCAGGACGCGCAGCGGGCGCGTGCCGGGGGCGAGGACCGGCATCGTGGCCTCGCGCAGCGTCCAGCGGCGGCGCTCGACGCCCGCCCCGTAGGCGACGGCCGCGGCGCCCGTCGTGGTGGCTCCGATGGCGAGCCGAGCCCAGCTGTTCACCGCTCCAGAGTACGTCGGGGGTACCGTTCCGCGGCGTGAGCACCCTGAAGGCGCAGCTGCGGGCCGACCTGACCGCGGCGATGAAGGCCCGCGACGAGCTGGTCAAGTCCACCCTGCGGATGACGCTGACGGCCATCGGCAATGCCGAGGTCGCCGGCACCGAGGCGCGTGAGCTCTCCGACGACGAAGTTCTCAAGGTGATCGCCAAGGAGGCGAAGAAGCGCGCGGAGTCGGCGGAGGCGTTCGCCGGGGCGGGCCGCGACGAGCTCGCCGCGCAGGAGCGGGCCGAGGGCGAGATCCTCGACCGCTACCTGCCCACCCAGCTCTCCGACGACGAGCTGGCCGCGATCGCGCGCACCGCCGTCGACGAGACCGCCGCCGAGCTGGGCGAGCAGCCCGGCCCGCGCCAGATGGGGCAGGTCATGAAGAAGGCGAACGCCGCGGCGGCCGGACGGGCCGACGGCGGGCGCGTCGCGGCCGCGGTGAAGGCGCTGCTGGTCGGCTGACGCCCTTTGCTCTGAGCACCGATACGCACCGGGGACGGTGGTGCGTATCGGTGTCCAGAGCAAAGGTGGCGCGGCGCCTGGTCACCGAGCGCGCCCGGTCCCAGGCCGCGCCTGCTCCTCGGCCGCGACTACTTCTCGACCGCGACTACTTCTCGACCGGGGCCTTCTTCGCCGCCGGGGCGCGCTTGGCCGCCGGCTTCTTGGCCGCGGGCTTGCGGGCGGCCGGCTTGCGCGCGGCCGGGGCCTTCTTCGGCGCCGGTGCCTTCGCCCGCCGCTCGGCCAACAGCTCGCTGGCCCGCTCGTCGGTGATCTGCTCGACGCTGTCGCCCTTGCGCAGGCTCGCGTTCGTCTCGCCGTCGGTGACGTACGGGCCGAACCGCCCGTCCTTGATCACCATCGGCTTCTTCGAGTTGGCGTCGACGCCGAGCTCGCGCAGCGGCGGCGTGGCCGCGGCCGTGCGCCGCCCGCGCTGCTTGGGCTGCTTGTAGATCTCCACGGCCTCCTCGAGGGTGACCGTGAACAGCTGCTCCTCGTCGGTGAGCGACCGCGAGTCGGTGCCCTTCTTGAGGTAGGGCCCGTAGCGGCCGTTCTGCGCGGTGATCTCCTCGCCGCTCTCCGGGTCGGTGCCCACCAGGCGCGGGAGCGACAGCAGCCGCAGCGCGTCCTCGAGCGTGATCGTCTCCGTCGACATGCCCTTGAACAGCGACCCGGTGCGCGGCTTCGGCTTCGCGGGCGCCTTCTTCGGCTTCGCGCCCTCGACGACGGGCGGCGCCTCCGGCTCGGGCAGGACCTCGGTGACGTAGGGCCCGTAGCGGCCCTCCTTGGCGACGATCTCGTGCCCGCTGATCGGGTCGACGCCCAGCGAGCGGCCCTCCTGCGGCACCGAGAACAGCTGCTCGGCGACCTCGGGCGTGAGCTCGTCGGGCGGCAGGTCCTCGGGCAGGTTGGCACGCTGGGACTCCCCGTCGCGCACGCGCTCCAGATAGGGCCCGTAGCGGCCGACGCGGACCACGACGTCGTCGAAGACCGGCACGGAGTTGATCTCCCGCGCGTCGATCTCCTCCAGGTTGACGCCCACGAGCTTCTTCAGCCCGCCCGCGCGCGCCACCGAGCCCTCGGAGCCCTGCTCGGCGCCGAAGTAGAAGCCCGACAGCCAGCTCGTGCGGCCCTGCGTGCCCGCGGCGATGGCGTCGAGCTCGTCCTCCATGGCGGCGGTGAAGTCGTAGTCGACGAGCCGGCCGAAGTGGTGCTCGAGCAGCCCGACGACGGCGAACGCGATCCACGACGGGACCAGCGCCTGCCCCTTCTTCCACACGTACCCGCGGTCCTGGATCGTCTTGATGATCGAGGCGTAGGTGGACGGGCGGCCGATGCCGAGGTCCTCGAGCTGCTTGATCAGGCTGGGCTCGGTGAACCGCGACGGCGGGTTGGTCGAGTGCCCCTCGGCGGTGAGCGACGCGGCCGTCAGCGACTGGCCCTTCGTCAGCTCGGGCAGGCGCGACTCGGCGTCGTCGGCCTCGCCACCCGCCTGGTCGTCGACGGTCTCGACGTAGGCGCGCAGGAAGCCGGGGAAGGTGATGGTGCGCCCGGACGTCGCGAACGTGACGGCCTCGCCGGTGGCGGCGGTGCCCGCGATGCGCACGCTGACCGTGGTGCCGCGCGCGTCGGCCATCTGCGAGGCGACGGTGCGCTGCCAGATCAGCTCGTAGAGGCGGAAGTCGTCGCCGTCGACCTCGCGGGCGATCTCGCCCGGCGTGCGGAACACGTCGCCCGCGGGCCGGATGGCCTCGTGGGCCTCCTGCGCGTTCTTGACCTTCCGGGTGTACTGCCGCGGCTGGTCGGGCACGTAGGCGTCACCGTAGAGCTCGCGCGCCTGGCTCCTGGCCGCGTCGATGGCCGAGGCCGACAGCGTCGTGGAGTCGGTGCGGAGGTAGGTGATGTACCCGTTCTCGTAGAGCCGCTGCGCGCTGCGCATCGTGCGGTCGGCGGAGAAGCGGAGCTTGCGGCCGGCCTCCTGCTGCAGCGTGGAGGTCATGAACGGCGGGTAGGGCTTGCGCGTGTAGGGCTTCGACTCGACCGACTCGACGGTGAGGTCGCGCCCCTCCAGCGCCTCGGCCAGACGGCGGGCGCCGGCCTCGTCGAGCGCGGTGGCGTCGGACTTGAGGCGGCCGTCCGGGCCGAAGTCGCGTCCCGTGGCGACCCGCGCGCCGTCGATCGCGACCAGGCGCGAGCCGAACTGGCGCGGGGTCGCCTCGGCGCCCGCGTCCATCAGCGCCGCGATGTCCCAGTACGACGCCGACACGAACGCCATGCGCTCGCGCTCGCGCGCCACCACGATCCGCGTCGCCACCGACTGCACCCGGCCCGCCGAGAGCTTCGGCATGACCTTCTTCCACAGCACGGGGGAGACCTCGTAGCCGTAGAGGCGGTCGAGGATCCGGCGCGTCTCCTGCGCGTCGACCATGTCCTGGTCGAGGTCGCGCAGGTTCTCCACCGCGGCGCGGATGGCCGGCTCGCTGATCTCGTGGAAGACCATCCGGCGGACCGGGACCTTCGGCTTGAGGGTGTCGAGCAGGTGCCAGGCGATGGCCTCGCCCTCGCGGTCGGGGTCCGTCGCGAGCAGGAGCTCGTCGACGGACTTCAGCGCCTCGCGGAGCTCGGCGACCTTGCTGCGCTTCTCCGGCGTGATGATGTAGAGCGGCGCGAAGGAGTTGTCGACGTCGACGCCCAGGCGGGCCCACGCCTCGCCCTTGTGCTTGGCGGGGACGTCGGCGGCGCCGCGCGGCAGGTCGCGGATGTGGCCGACGGAGGCCTCGACGACGTAGTCCTTGCCCAGGAACTTCTGGATCTTCGCAGCCTTCGTGCCCGACTCGACGATCACCAGGCGGCGCGTCGGTCGCCCGGTCGTGGCGGCCCGGGGCGTGGACGTGCGCCGCCCGCCTCCGGACTTCGGGGTGCCGGTGCTCTCCCCGGTCTCGGGTGTCGAACTCGTCGTTCCGGTGGTCACAGTGTCCTGTCCTTCGCGGCTGCGCGGAGGGTCCGCCCTCGCAGTATGCGTGTCCCGTCTTCCGGCCTACACACCGATACCGGGCCTGCCCACCCACGCAGGGTGTCGCCTCGGTCACACCGGGGCGCTCGTGCCGGGGGAGCGTAACCACCCCTGTCAACCCGCGCGGCGTCCCCAGCAGCGCGGCCAGTCGGCGTCGGCGACCCCGCGCGGCACCGGTCCGACCAGTTCGACGAGCCGCTGCACGCGCCGCGTCCCGCTGATCCGCAGTACCGTGCCGTCGCCCACGCGGGCGGGCGGGATGCCGAGCCGCGTCGTGGCCGCGACCAGCGGGAGGTGGGTCTGCGGGGCCTCCGGGTCGAGCAGGAGGAGGTAGCCGCCTCGCTCGTCGGGGCGGCCCGCGGACAGGGCCCACAGGCGCAGGGCCGCACCGTCGAGCTGCCACCCCGCGGGGACGGTCTTGGCGCCGTCGCCCGCTCGTCCGGGTGCCAGCCACTCCGCGGCGAGCGGGACGAGGTCGCACCGGAACGCCGTGCGGACCGCGGGGGTGCCCGCGGCGGTGGTGACGGACGTGACGGGGATGCCGGTGGCCGCGCAGGCCGCGACGACGGCGCGGGCGCGTCCGGCGTCGACCAGGTCGGCGGAGAGTCGGGCCTGGTCGCCCGCGCCGAAGCGGACGATCCGCCCTGGGCCGCAGAGCAGGCCGGCGAGGTCGCGGACCCCGGCGGGGCGCGCGTCGGCGGAGAACAGCGACAGCTGCGGCACGACGCGCAGGATAGAACACGCGTTCGATCCGGTCGCCCCCCGACGCGCCGGAGGCCGCCCACCCGACGGGTGGACGGCCTCCGTTCGTGCGGGGAGAGCGGTCAGGCGACCGCACTCTCCGCGGGGGTGTCGGTGATCGACGTCGAACGACGCTTCGAGACGATGATCGCCCCGGCGATGATCGCGACCGCGACGAGCGAGATCGCGATGCTGATCACGGGGCTCGCCGAGGGGCCGACGGACAGGGCCACGACGGCCGGCGCGATGAGCACGGCGACCAGGTTCATGACCTTGAGCAGCGGGTTGATCGACGGGCCCGCGGTGTCCTTGAACGGGTCGCCCACGGTGTCACCGATGATGGTGGCCTCGTGCGCGGGCGAGCCCTTGCCGCCGTGGTTGCCGTCCTCGACCAGCTTCTTCGCGTTGTCCCACGCGCCACCGGAGTTGGCCAGGAACACGGCCATCAGGGTGCCGGTGGCGATGGCGCCGGCCAGGTAGCCGGCCAGCGGGCCGACGCCGAGACCGAAGCCGACCGCGATCGGCGACAGGATGGCGAGCAGGCCGGGGGTGGCCAGCTCGCGCAGCGAGTCGCGGGTGCAGATGTCGACGACGCGGGAGTAGTCGGGGCGCACGGAGTAGTCCATGATCCCCGGGTTCTCGCGGAACTGCCGGCGCACCTCGAACACGATCGCGCCCGCGGCCCGGGTGACGGCGTTGATCGCCAGACCCGAGAACATGAACACGACCGAGGCGCCGATGATCACGCCGACGAGGGTGTTCGGGGCGAACACCTCGTAGGCGAACGCGGTGCCCACGTCGCCGAGGGCGACGTTCGCGTCGGCCAGCGCGACCGTGATCGCGTCGCGGTAGGAGCCGAACAGCGCGGTGGCCGCGAGCACGGCCGTGGCGATCGCGATGCCCTTGGTGATGGCCTTCGTCGTGTTCCCGACCGCGTCGAGCTCGGTGAGGATGTCGACGCCGGGACCGGACACGTCGCCCGACATCTCCGCGATGCCCTGGGCGTTGTCGGCCACCGGGCCGAACGTGTCCATGGCGACGATGACGCCGACCGTGGTGAGCAGGCCGGTACCGGCAAGCGCCACGGCGAACAGGGCCACCGTGATCGACCCCGTGGCCAGCGCGAAGGCACCGAACACGGCCGCGCTGATGACCAGCGCGGTGTAGACGGCGGACTCGAAGCCGATCGAGATGCCGGACAGGATGACCGTGGCCGCACCGGTGAGCGAGGACTTGCCGACGTCCTGGACGGGCTTGTCCTCGGTGCCGGTGTAGTAGCCGGTCAGCTTGAGGATCGCGGCGGCCAGCACGATGCCGATGATCACGGCGACCGTGGCCAGCAGGCGCGGGTCGGTGCCCGCCATGTCGCCGACGACCGTGGTGTCGGACGGGTTGGTCAGCCCCTCGAAGGTGCCCGGGAGGTAGACGTAGGCCGCGATCGCGCTGAGCAGCGCCGAGATCCCCGCGGAGATGTAGAAGCTCCGGTTGATCGTCGTGAGGCTGCCCTCGTTCGGGCGGGTGCGGGTGATGTAGATGCCGATCACCGCGGTGATCACGCCGATGGCCGGCACGATCAGCGGGAACAGCAGGCCCTGCAGCCCGAACGCGGCGGTGCCGAGGATGAGCGCGGCCACGAGCGTCACGGCGTAGGACTCGAAGAGGTCGGCGGCCATGCCCGCGCAGTCACCCACGTTGTCGCCGACGTTGTCGGCGATCGTGGCGGCGTTGCGGGGGTCGTCCTCGGGGATGCCCTGCTCGACCTTGCCGACGAGGTCGGCGCCGACGTCGGCGGCCTTGGTGAAGATGCCGCCGCCGACGCGCATGAACATCGCGAGCAGCGCGGCGCCGAAGCCGAAGCCCTCGAGCACGCGGGGAGCGCCACCGGCGTAGACCAGCACGACGACGGCCGCACCGAACAGGCCGAGGCCGACGGTGAACATGCCGACGACGCCACCGGTGCGGAACGCGATGCGGGTGGCCTTCTCCCGGCCACCCTCCTCGCGCGACGCCGAGGCGACCCGGATGTTCGCGGCGGTGGCCAGGCGCATGCCCAGGCTGCCGATGGTCGCGGAGAACAGCGCGCCGATCAGGAAGAAGATCGAGCGGCCGATGCTCTCGCCGAAGTTCGCTGCGGGGAGCGCGAACAGCAGGAAGAAGACGATGACGACGAAGACGGCGAGCGTCTTGAACTGGCGGTTGAGGTACGCCGTGGCGCCTTCCTGGACCGCTCGGCCGATCTCCTGCATCTTGTCGGTACCCGCATCAGCAGCGAGGACCTCCTTGCGCAGGATGAAGCCGATGGCCAGGGCGGCGAGGGCGACCACCGCGACCACACCGACGATGATGTAGTCGTTCGACGCGAGCGCGATCGAGTTCGCGTCCGCGGCGAGGGTGGACCGAGACATCCGTCCTCCTGGTTCTGTGGATCACTGGGCCAGGGGGAGCAGACGTCGACCCTGGCGTCGTCACGAGCCGTCTCCGCAGGTGAGCGCGGTGACGGGCGGGTGCAGTGTAGATGTGTGACCCACGCCGCGCTGCAGCGGAGGTGGTCGCGCCGGTCACGCAACGATCGGGTCACGAAGTGCTCGTAGGGTGGGTAGCCGTGAACTCCGACGCTGTGCCGTTCGTGATCCGCCCGTGACGAACCGCGCCCGTCCGGTGGCGGCCGGTGGCCTGATGGCCGCCTGCCTCGCCGTGATCTGCCTGGCCATCCCCCTGGTCGCGGCCGACGACCGCCCGTCCTCGCCCGTGGCCGCGCGGCTGGTGGTGGCGCCGTCGGCCGGCGACGCCGCGGGTTCGGGTGCCGGGGATGCCGGGGGGTCCACCGACGGATCCTCGGACGGGTCGGCCGACGGGGCCTCCGGCACCGCCGTGGCCGAGGGGCTGCCCGCGGGGGGCCTGCCGCTGCCCGACGTCGCCGCCGGGCTGGGCAGCATCGTGCCGCCCGCCCGCACCGGCCTCGCCCGGGCCGCCGTCGAGGCCGCGGAGGCCGCGGCCACGTCCGCGACCGAGCTCGGGGTGGCCGTGCTCGACCGCGCCACCGGCGAGACCGCCGTCGGCGACCGGGGGGCCGAGCCGTTCTACACGGCGTCGCTGTCGAAGCTGGTGGTCGCGGTCGACATGCTCGACCGGCGCCGCACCGAGGGCCTGGTGCTGACCGACGCCGACCTCGACCTGGTGCGCCGCGCGCTCGGCCCCAGCGACGACTCCGCGATGAACACGCTGTGGACCCGCTTCGACGGGGTCGGGGCCGCCGCCCGCGTGAGCGCCGCGGTGGGTCTGACCGGCACGACCGCGCCCGCCGACCCCTCCCAGTGGGGCGAGATGTCGGTGCCGGCCACCGACTACCTGCGCCTCTACGACCACATCCTCTCCGGCATGGCCGAGGCCGACCGCACGTTCCTCGTCGACGCGCTGGCCGCGGCACCCGCCACCGCCCGCGACGGCTTCGACCAGGCCTTCGGGCTCCTCGACCCGGGGGTGGACGGGCCCGGCGCGCCCGGCGCTGCGGCCAAGCAGGGCTGGATGTGCTGCTTCTCCGGGCAGTACTACCTGCACAGCGCGGGCCTGGTGGGCGCCGACGAGCGGTTCGTCGTGGCGGTGCTGACGCGGGTGCCCAGCGCTCCGGGCTGGAACGCGGCCCGGGCCGACGTGACGGACGTGGCGGAGGCCGCGGTGCGGGAGCTGGCCTGATCGACCGGGCTGTCGGGGGCGTGTGCCAACCTCGGTCCCCGTGGACGGCGGCGGGCGGACGGGTGCGGCGGTGACGGCCGACCGCGGGGAGGCGCTGCTGCGCCGGGTGCTCGCCGGGGCCGGTTCCGCGCACCCGGCCGACGATCCGTTCGGGCCCTGGTCGTCCGACGGGGGCCCGGACGGCGACGGGCCGCTGCGCCACGTCGCCACCGTGCCCGCCCGCGAGGGCGACGTCGTGCCGTGGCCCGACTGGGTGGCGGCGCCGGTGCGCGAGACCTTCGTGCGGCGCGGCGTCACCGCGCCGTGGCGGCACCAGGCCGAGGCCGCCTCGCTCGCGCACGCCGGGCACGACGTCGTGGTGGCCACCGGCACGGCGTCGGGGAAGTCGCTGGCCTACCAGCTGCCGGTGCTCTCGCGCCTGGCCGAGGACCCACGGGCCACCGCGCTCTACCTCTCGCCGACGAAGGCGCTGGCCGCCGACCAGCTCCGCGCACTGGCCGGGCTCGACCTGCCCGGCGTCCGGCCCGCCCCGCTCGACGGCGACACCCCGCTGGAGGAGCGCGACTGGGCCCGCGCCCACTCGCGGTGGATCTTCAGCAACCCCGACATGCTGCACCGCGCGGTCCTTCCCCGGCACAGCCGCTGGGCCACGTTCCTGCGTCGGCTGTGCGTCGTGGTCGTCGATGAGTGCCACACCTACCGCGGCGTGTTCGGCTCGCACGTGGCGCTGCTGCTGCGGCGTCTGCTGCGGGTGGCCGCCCGCTACGGCGCCCGCCCGACCGTCGTACTGGCCTCCGCCACGGTGGCCGAGCCCGCCGCGTTCGCGAGCCGGCTCACCGGGCGCGCGGTCACGGCCGTCACGGTCGACGCCTCGCCGCACGCCGGGCGCACCGTGGCGCTGTGGGAGCCACCGCTGCTGCCCGAGCTGACCGGCGAGAACGGGGCCCCGGTGCGGCGCCCGGCGGGCACGGAGGCGGCGCGGATGCTCGCCGATCTCGTCGTGGAGGGCGCCCGCACGCTGGCCTTCGTGCGCTCGCGGCGCGGTGCCGAGCTCACGGCGCTGGGCGCGCAGCGGCTGCTCGCCGACGTCGACCCCGACCTGCCCGCCCGCGTGGCCGCCTACCGCGGCGGCTATCTCCCCGAGGAGCGCCGCGCACTGGAGGCCGCGCTCGCGAGGGGCGCGCTGCTCGGGGTGGCCACCACCAACGCGCTCGAGCTGGGCGTCGACATCGCCGGGCTCGACGCCGTGGTCGTCGCCGGGTTCCCGGGCACCCGGGCGTCGTTCTGGCAGCAGGCCGGGCGTGCCGGGCGGGCCGCCGCCTCGGCGCTGGTCGTGCTCGTGGCCCGCGACGACCCGATGGACACCTACCTCGTGCACCACCCCGACGCGCTGCTCGGCGCGCCCGTCGAGGGCTGCGTGCTCGACCCCGCCAACCCCTACGTGCTCGCGCCGCAGCTGGTCTGCGCGGCGGCGGAGCTGCCGATCACCGAGGACGACGTCGACGAGCTGTTCGGCGGGCCCGCGGCCGCGGCCGTGCTCGACGAGCTGGTGGCCGACGGCGTGCTGCGCCGACGCCCCGCCGGCTGGTTCTGGCCCTCCCCGCGCGAGCGGCCCGCGGGCTCGGTCGACATCCGCGGCTCGGGCCTCGGCCAGGTGGCCGTGGTGGAGGCGGGTACCGGGCGGATGCTCGGCACGGTCGACGCGGCCTCGGCGCCCGCCACCGTGCACCCCGGTGCGGTGTACCTGCACCGCGGCGAGAGCCACCTCGTGGAGGAGCTCGACCTCGACGCCGGCGTCGCGCTGGTGGTGGCCGCCGACCCCGACTGGCGCACCGACGCGCGCTCGACCGCCGACGTCGAGGTCGTGCGGGTGCTGTCGCGGCGCGAGCACGGCCCGGTCGGCGTCGCGTTCGCCGAGGTGGACGTGACCTCTCAGGTGGTGGCCTACCAGCGCCGCGCCCCCGACGGCACCGTCCTGGAGACCGTGCCGCTCGACATGCCCGAGCAGACGCTGCGCACCCGGTCGGTCCTCTACGACGTGGACGACGCCGCCCTGGCCGCCGCCGGCATCGGGCCCGACGACGTGCCGGGAGCGCTGCACGCCGCGGAGCACGCGGCGATCGGCCTGCTGCCGCTGTTCGCGATCTGCGACCGCTGGGACATCGGCGGCATGTCGACGGCCCTGCACCCGCACACCGGCCGCCCGACCGTCTTCGTGCACGACGGCCACCCCGGCGGCGCCGGGTTCGCCGAGCGCGGGCACGAGGTGCTGCGGGCCTGGCTGACCGCCACCCGCGCCGCGATCCGCGACTGCGGCTGCCGCTCCGGGTGCCCGTCGTGCGTGCAGTCGCCCAAGTGCGGCAACGGGAACGCCCCGCTCGACAAGCGCGGTGCGGTGCGGGTGCTCGACGTGGTGCTCGCGGCCCTGGCCGGTCCGGTCACCGGGGGCGGCTGACGCGGGAGGGGCGGCGATCCGCCGGCTCGGGAGGCGGTTGCCGGCCGGTCCGCGGGGCAGCGGGCCGGCCGGCAACAACCGATTCGCGGCGGGCCGGCCGGGGGTCGCGTCGGGGGGACGCGCCGGTCCCTCCGCAGCTCGGGGAGCGGGTCGGTGCGGGACGGGGCGTGAACCCCGTCGTGACACCAGTAGGCACCGCCGCCGCCGTGCGCACCAGCGGCCGTCGACGATCGGCAGGATGGCGACGCCGAACGTCCTGATCAGGCCTTTTCCGTCACCTGTACCGCTGATGGCGGCCGGTTCGGACGCAGCAACGACCGCTGAGCGTGTGCCGCGGCCGCTCGTCCCGTCCGGTCGGCCGCTGATCGTGCCGAGACGCGCGTTCGGCCAGCCGGGGCCCTCGTCGCCACCGGAATCGGTGGTCGGAGGGCCGGCGCGGGCCCGCGCGGTCGCGACCGGAGGACCCAGCACGGAGAGGCCGAGGTCGGCCTCGACCTCCACGAGCGCGTCCCACCCGTCGAGCCGGCAGGTGCGGACACGGGCGTCGGTGCCGGCGGCGACCGCGGCCGCCCGCGCGCAGGCGGACTCCCGGCCGTGCACGGCGTACCCCGCCGCGGCCAGCGCCGCGAGGTCGGCGGCGGCCTCCGCGCGGTGGCGGGCGGCGATGCCGCCACCGAGCTCGAGCCCGATCACGAGCAGCCCGACCAGCAGGGCCACGGCCCCCGCCGCCCAGACCGTGGCGAACCCCTCGTCCACCGCCGTCACGGGGTCACCCCCGGTTCGAGCACGGCGGCCGCGCGGCCGCCGACCCGCAGCGGCAGCGGGGGCGCCGCGACGGCGCTGACCTCCACGAGCACCTCGTCGCCGCGCACGACGAGCTCGATGCGGGCCCCGGACGGAGCCAACCGGGCCGCGAACTCCCGGCCGCGGTCGGGCTCGCCGCGCGCGGCGAGGCGGGCGTACTCCCGGGCGGCGTCGATGCAGCGCACCGACGCCGCCACGGAGGCGACCGCCCCGACCGCGACGGCGAGCACCGCGACGAGGCTGCACAGCGCGAGCGCCGCCTCGACGGTGACGGCGCCGGCGTCGCCGCGCAGGACACCGTCCGGGCCACCGCTCAGAACGTGGTGCTGAGCGCGCGCGTCACGA
This sequence comes from Pseudonocardia oceani, assembly GCF_019263585.2. GTDB lineage: Bacteria > Actinomycetota > Actinomycetes > Mycobacteriales > Pseudonocardiaceae > Pseudonocardia > Pseudonocardia oceani. Next base: position 2,626,809 of record NZ_JADQDF010000001.1, on the reverse strand, counting down.
GGTCGGTCAGCGCCGTGACGACGCTCTCCCCGCTCAGCACGGCGTAGAGCACCGCGGCGAAGGCGGCCGCGGCCACCGTGCCGATCGCGTACTCGACGGTCGACATCCCGTCGTCGCGCCGGGCGAGCAGGCGGAGGCGGCTCGTCGAGGTGCGGTCCGGGTCCGGGTCCGGGTTCGGGTTCGGGGGCACAGGGCTGGACGCAGAGGTGGACAGGGGGTTGGAGACGACGGGGCTGGACATGGGACTCCTTCGTCGGGACGGACATGGCGGTCACCACCGTGCGAGTGCCTGGCCCGCCAGGCCGATGACGACCGGGGCGATGCCGAGGACCAGGAAGGCGGGCAGGAAGCAGAGGCCGAGCGGCCCCGTGATGAGCACGCCCGCCCGCTGGGCGCGCGCCTGGGCGGTGTCGGCGAGCTCGGAACGCATGCGGGAGGCCTGCGCGACGGCCACGCGGGCCAGCGCGGCCCCGGTGCCCGCGGAGCGGCCCGCGGCACGGGCGAAGACCGCCAGCACCGGGACCTCCCGTGCCGCCCGCCATGCGTCGTCGGGATCGGCGCCGAGCTCCAGCAGGCCTGCGGCCCGCCGCAGCTCGACTCCGGAGGCGGCGGGCAGGGGCCCGGCGGCCGCCGCGACCGCCGACGCCACCGGCAGCCCGGCACGCAGGCACACCGCGAGGAGCTCCCAGGCGGTGGCGAGCGCGGCGAGGTCGGGGGGCGCCGCACGACCGGGCAGCCGCTGGGCGGCGAGCAGCCCGCCGAGCACCGCGACCCCGGCGACCGCGCCCGCGACCGGCCCGCCGAGCACCGCACCGAGCGCGGCACCCGCCGCGGCCCCGACGGCGATCGACACCGGCCGCAGCGCGGCCGGCGGACCCGCATCGGTGCGGCGGGCCGCTCGCAGCCGCGCCGCACCGGCGCGGTGCCCACCCGTGAGCAGGGCGGCGGCGAGCAGGAGCAGTACCGGGGGAGTCGCGCCGGGGATGGACGCAGCGGGGCTCATCGCGGCACCGCCGAGCGCAGGATCTGCTCGGTCCACGCGACGCCCGCGGCGGCCAGCGCCACCCCGACGACGAGCAGTGCCTGACCGAGCAGACCGCCGCGCAGGACCCCGAGGGGATCGGCGCCGACGAGCTGCCCCAGCGCGAGGCCGAGCGCGGGGAGGGCGGTGAGGACGAGCGCCGTGGCGCGGGGCCCGGCGAGCTCGGCGCGGACCCGCGCGGCGAACCGCACCCGCTGCCCGAGGTCGGCCCCCGCGCCGGCGAGGAGCTCGGCCAGCGGTACTCCGCTCCGGTCGGACAGCGCCCAGGCGGCGGCCAGCCGCTCGACGTCGGCGCGCACCTCCGGGTGCTGCTCGGCGCCGCGCCGCAGAGCCTGCGGGACGTCGTCGCCGAGCCGGCTCGCCGCTGCCGCCGGGGCGAGCAGCGCCCGCGCTCGCGGCCCGTCGGCCGCGGTGCCGCCGAGCGCGGTGGCGGGGTGGGCGCCCGCGGCGAGCTCGTCGGCCATCCGGTGCACCGCGGAGGCGAGCTCGCCCGCCGTGCCCGCCGTGAGCGCCTCGCGGCGCCGTGCGGCCCGACGGTGCCGCACGGTGGCCGCGACGAGCAGCCCGGCCACGGCGCCGCCCGGACCGGCGAGGAGCAGGCCCAGCCCGCCGCCCGCCAGCAGCGGCGGCGCCGCGCCCGGTGCTCGCCACGACCGCACGGACACCGGGACCGGCCGCAGCGCGCCCAGCCGGGCGACGGCGGCCCGCGGGGGCAGGCAGAGCACCGCGGCGGCGAGCGCCGCGCAGGCCGCGCTCACCACGGCGCCGCCACCTCCCGCTCGGCGAGCAGGCGCCCGAGGACCGCGCGCTCGGCGGTCCAACCGCCGGTGCGCGTCCACGCGGGCCGCACGACCACCTCCGTGCCGTCGCGGGCCAGCACGCCCACCGCGTCGAGCACCCGCGCCCCGCCGCGCAGGCGCCGCATGTGCAGCACCACCTGCACGGCCGCGGCGAGCTGGCTGTGCAGCGCCGGCCGCGGCATCCCGCCGAGCGCGGCCAGGGCCTCCAGGCGGGCGGGCACCTCGCTCACCGAGTTGGCGTGCACCGTGCCCGCGCCGCCGTCGTGGCCGGTGTTCATCGCCGAGAGCATCTCCGCGACCTCCGCACCCCGGACCTCCCCGACGACGAGCCGGTCGGGCCGCATCCGCAGTGCCTGACGCACGAGGTCGCGCAGCGCCACCCCGCCCGCGCCCTCGATGTTGGCCGGGCGCGAGACCAGCCGCACGACGTGTGGATGCCGCGGGTCGAGCTCCTGAGCGTCCTCCACGCAGAGGATCCGCTCCCTCGGGTCGACGGCGCTGAGCAGCGCGCCGAGGATCGTGGTCTTCCCCGTGCCGGTGCCGCCGGAGACCAGCAGGGCCAGCCGCGCGGCCAGCACCGCCCGCAGCAGCGCCTCGCCGCCGGCGTCGATCGCGCCCATCCGGCGCAGGGCCGCGAGGTCGTGCGCGGCGGGCCGCAGCACCCGCAGCGACAGGCACGTGCCGTCGGCCGCGACGGGCGGCAGCACCGCGTGCAGACGGACGCCGGCGTCGGCCAGCCACCCGTCGACGAAGGGGGAGGCGTCGTCGAGCCGGCGGCCCGCGGCCAGCGCCAGCCGCTGGGCGAGCCGGCGCACCGCCGCCTCGTCGGGCAGGCGCACCCCGGCCGGCTCGGGCCCGGCGCCGCGGTCGACCCAGACCGCCCCACCGCCGTGCACGAGCACGTCGGTGGTGCGGGGGTCGCGCAGCAGTGCGTCGAGCGGTCCGGCGCCCACGAACTCCTCGCGGAGAACGCGCAGCGCGTCGAGCACGTCGAGGTCGGAGGCGACACCGCCGGACTCGGCCCGCACCGCCGCCGCGACGGCCGCCGCGCCCGTGCCGTCGCCGGTGGCCGCGAGCCGCGACCGGACGCGCTCGACGAGCACGCCGCCCGCCCGCTCGCTCACGACCCGCCCCCGGTGACCAGCGTCAGCTCGGCCAGCACCGCGCGGGCCGCGCCGGCCAGCGGGCCCCGGGCGCGGCCGGGCGCCTCGCCGCGCTCCAGGGCGCGGGCCAGGCCCGGCTCGGGGCGCATGGTGGCCAGCAGCGGCAGCTCCAGGGCACGCGCGACCTCGGCGGCGTCGACGCCACCGGGCGCCGGGCCGCGCACGACCAGGCGCGGCACCGCCCCGTGCTCGGCCAGCACCGCGACGACCCGCGCCGCCGCGGCGCAGGACCGCACGTCGGCCGGTACCACGAGCACCACCAGGTCGGTGGCGCCCAGCGCGGCGGCCGCGGCGTCGGTGCCGTGGCGGGGCAGGTCGCAGACCACCGTCTCGCCCGCGCGGCGCCCGGCGTCGATCACCGCCGCGACCGCGGCGGCGCCCGGCCCGCCCGCCGCGCGGTCGCAGGAGAGCAGGGCGAGCTCGCCCCCGCCGCGGCCCGCGACCGGGGGAGCGGGCAGCGCCGCGTGCAGAGCGTCGGCCGGGACGCGCCCGCCCGCCACCCCGACGCCGGGCCAGCGCAGCCCGTCGAGGTCCTCGGCACCGAGGACGAGGTCGAGGCCGCCCCCGAGCGGGTCGCAGTCGACGAGCAGGGCCCGCCGCCCGGCCCGCACGGCCGCCACCGCGACGGCGGCGGCCAGGACCGACGCCCCCGCCCCGCCGCGCCCGCCGACGACCCCGACGACAGGACCGCGCCCGCGCGGCTCCTCCGTGGCCTCCGACAGCGCCGCGACCAGCCAGGGCTCGGCCTCGGGCAGCGACACGACGTGCTCCGCCCCGATCGCGACGGCCTGCTGCCACACCGCGGGCGGCGGCTCGCCCCGCACGGCGACGACGACCCGTCCCCGCCGCGGCAGGCCGTGACGGGCGCACTGCTGCGCTCCGGCGGCGTCGAGCAGCACCACTGGCGCCCCGGCCCACTGCCGGCGCGCCGCGGTGGCGTCGACCGCGCGCTCGAGCTCGCAGCCCGCGGCGGCGGCCAGGCGCAGCACCGCGTCGAGCAGGTCGGGATCGGACACCATCACGAGCCCCCGCCGTGCCGTCCCCCGCTGCGCCTGTCCCTGCTGCGATCGGTGCATCGCGGCCTCCCCGTTCGCGCCCCGCCCGGTGCGGGGACGCGGTCCAGGGTGACCCGGGACCGGGCCGCCGGACCGACGAGTCGTTCCGCTGTGGACGGAGACCGGCCGATGTGGACAACCGGGGTGCGACGGGCGGCTGCCGCCGGGGGCGTGCGGGAAGATGGGGCGGGGTGCGCCCGACACGGGACGACCCCCGCCAGGGGGGTTGGCGGGGGCCGTCGTCGGTTCAGCTCCGGGGGGTCGAGCTGAACCTCGCCCGGACGAGTCCGGACACCACAACTGTAGCCCGACACGGGGCCGTCCGCGCACCCCTGGACGGAGCATCTGCGCCGACTTCGCGCGTGCCCGGCCCCCCGCGCCACCTGCGGTCCTGCGCCGTCTGGCAAGCTCGCTCGACGTGCCAGCCGCGCCGTCGACACCCCTGCCGGAACGCCCCACGGCGGCGGCCTTCTTCGACCTCGACAAGACGATCATCGCGGGATCGAGCGCGCTCGCGTTCAGCCGCCCGTTCCGCCGCCAGGGACTGATCAGCCGGCAGGCCGTGCTGCGCAGCGGCTACGCCCAGCTGCTGCTCGTCCTGTCCGGAGCGGACGCGACCACGATGGAGTCGCTGCGCCGCCGGATCACGGCGCTGTGCACGGGCTGGGAGGTCGCGCAGGTCAGCGCGATCGTCGCGGAGACGCTGCACGAGATCGTCGAGCCGCTCGTGTACGCCGAGGCCACCTCGCTGATCGCCGAGCACCGTGCCGCGGGGGAGGAGGTCGTGGTGCTGTCGGCGTCGGGGCAGGAGGTCGTCGAGCCGATCGCGGTGCTGGTCGGCGCCGACCGCTGCCTGGCCACGCGCATGGGCGTCGTCGACGGCCGGTACACCGGGGAGATCGAGTACTACTGCTACGGCGAGGAGAAGGCCCACGCCGCCCGCGACATCGCCCTGGCCCGCGGCTACGACCTCGCCGACTGCCGCGCCTACTCCGACTCCATCACCGACCTGCCGCTGCTCGAGGCCGTCGGCCACCCGACGGTCGTCAACCCGGACAAGGCGCTGCGCCGGGAGGCGCTGGAGCGCGGCTGGCCGATCCTGACGTTCAGCGCCCCGGTGGCGCTCGGGGTGCGGTTCCGCCCGCCGGTCCCGGTGGTCGCGGCGCTCGGCGGGGTCGGGGTGGCGGCGCTCGCGGGCGCCGGATGGTACGGGTTCCGGCACCGCCGCGGGTGAGGTCCGGGCACTGAACCGGTGCACCTGCCGGTGGCCCTTGCCCGTGACGGGCGTCACCGGATAGACAGGACGCACGGACTCCGGGAAGGCCAGGGGCGGTGCGGCAGAGAAGCACCCGTCCTCCCGACCCGGGCTCCGTGCGCGAAGGAACGGGCACTCCACGCACAGCACGCCGCGGGAGGCATGTCGTCGTGGGCCTGCGTACCGGGACGCCGGACGCCGAGGCCGCCAACACGACACGTAGTGCACGCCTGGATCCCGATCCGTCGCGCGTGGACGGGCGGCGTTCCCCGGGAGGGGAGCGTCGCCCGTTCCGCGTCCCGGTGCCCGGTTCAGCTCCGCGCGTCCGCCATCGCGGTCGCCTCGCGCGCCCCGGCCTCCCACTGCGCGCAGCAGTGCAGGATCCACGCACCCACGCCCTCGGCGCCGCCCGTCGCGAAGCCCTGCGCCGCGGCGCGGTACTCCGCGGCCCGGCGCAGGTGGCCCACCTCGGGCACGGTGAGCCCGCGCGGGTCGAGCCCGGCCGCCACCGCGGTGAGCCGGGACGCGGCCCGCGCGACCACCCCGTTCGCCGTCCCGAACGGCGCCAGTGCCAGCAGCTCCCCGTGCACGACGGCGGCCAGGACCGGCGCCGGCGCCCGGGTGCCGCCGGTGAGCAGGCCGGCCAGCAGGGCGAGACGGTCGGAGACGCCCGCGCCGGTGCGCGGGCGGCCGAGCACGGCGTCGTGGCGGTCGGCGGGGACCAGGTCGGCCGCCGCCAGCACGTGCAGGCGGGCCAGCGCCTGCGAGGGCGAGGTCCGCCACGCGCCCAGGAGCCGTCCCGACTCCTCGGCGATGCGCACCGCACCCGCGAGGACCGGGTCGGTGACGGTGTCGGGGGAGTCGAGCGGCGCGCCGTCGAGCGCGGCCGACGCGCGGGCGGCCCGGATGCCCGCCTCGGCGGCGCCGGCGGGCCAGCCCTGCCGCCCGTTGGCCGGGTGGTTGTGCACCGCCACGACCGCGTCGCGCGCCCTCGCCACCGCCTCGGCGACGCCGGGGAGCTCGGTCAGCGGCGCGAGCGGATCCGGGGCGTTCACCCGAACCATGCTGCCAGTAGGGGGAGTACTGGCCGGACAGCCGGTGCGCTGCCCGGGACGGCCCGATAGCGTCGCCCGGGAGAATCACGTGCCGGGCGACGTCGCCCGGCGGATGACGACCAGGAGGGTACGGATGGCCGACTCGGGACCCACGCTCAGCAACCTGTCCACGGAGAGCCGCAGCTTCCCTCCCAGCGAGGAGTTCGCGGCCCAGGCGAACGCCACGGAGGAGTGGTACGCCCGCGGCGCCGACGACCGCGAGGGGTTCTGGGCGGAGCAGGCCGACCGGCTGCACTGGCACCAGAAGTGGGACGAGGTGCTCGACTGGCAGCCCCCGTTCGCCAAGTGGTTCGTGAACGGCAAGCTCAACGTCGCCTACAACTGCGTCGACCGCCACGTCGACGACGGGCACGGCGAGCAGGTCGCCTTCCACTGGGAGGGCGAGCCCGGCGACTCCCGCACCCTCACCTACGCCGACCTCAAGCGCGAGGTCAGCAAGGCGGCCAACGCCCTGGTCGAGCTGGGTGTCCAGGCGGGTGACCGCGTGGCGATCCAGCTGCCGATGATCCCCGAGGCCGTCATCTCGATGCTGGCCTGCGCGCGCCTCGGCGCGATGCACAGCGTCGTGTTCGGCGGGTTCTCCCCGGGCGCGCTCAAGGCGCGCATCGAGGACGCCGAGTGCAAGCTGCTCATCACCTCCGACGGGCAGTTCCGGCGCGGCAAGCCGGCGCCGATGAAGGAGAACACTGACGAGGCGGTCGCGCAGACGCCGACGATCGAGCACGTGCTCGTCGTCAAGCGCACCGAGACCGAGGTCCCGTGGACCGAGGGCCGCGACGTGTGGTGGCACGATGTCGTCGACGAGCAGTCCGACGAGCACGAGCCCGAGGCGTTCGACGCCGAGCACCCGCTGTTCATCCTCTACACCTCGGGCACCACCGGGAAGCCCAAGGGCATCCTGCACACCTCGGGCGGCTACCTCACCCAGGCGGCGTACACCCACCACGTGGTGTTCGACCACAAGCCCGGCGAGAGCGTCTACTGGTGCACCGCCGACATCGGCTGGATCACCGGGCACAGCTACATCGTCTACGGGCCGCTGGCCAACCGCGCCACGTCCGTCATGTACGAGGGCACGCCGAACACCCCGCACGAGGGCCGGCACTGGGAGATCGTGCAGAAGTACGGCGTCTCCATCTACTACACCGCGCCCACGCTCATCCGCACGTTCATGAAGTGGGGCAAGGAGATCCCGGAGAAGTACGACCTCTCCTCGCTCAAGGTGCTCGGCAGCGTCGGCGAGCCGATCAACCCCGAGGCGTGGATGTGGTACCGGGAGAACATCGGGCGCGACAGGTGCCCGATCGTCGACACCTGGTGGCAGACCGAGACCGGCGCGATCATGATCGCTCCGCTGCCCGGCGTCACGGCCACCAAGCCCGGCTCCGCGATGCGCACGATCCCGGGCATCAGCGCCGAGGTCGTCTCCGAGGAGGCCCAGCCCGTCGGCCCCGGCGGCGGCGGGTACCTGGTGCTCGACAAGCCGTGGCCGTCGATGCTGCGCGGCATCTGGGGCGACGAGGAGCGCTACAAGGACACCTACTGGTCCCGCTTCGCCGACCAGGGCTACTACTTCGCGGGCGACGGCGCGAAGTACGACGACGACGGCGCGATCTGGCTGCTCGGGCGCGTCGACGACGTCATGAACGTGTCCGGCCACCGCATCTCCACCACCGAGGTGGAGTCGGCGCTGGTCAGCCACCCGACGGTGGCCGAGGCGGCCGTCGTCGGCGCGGCGGACGAGACCACCGGCCAGGGCATCGTGGCGTTCGTGATCCTGCGCGGCAACGCGGCCAAGGACGGCGGCGAGGAGGCGATCAAGGCCCTGCGCGACCACGTCGCCAAGGAGATCGGACCGATCGCCAAGCCCAAGAAGATCCTCGTCGTGGAGGAGCTGCCCAAGACCCGGTCGGGCAAGATCATGCGGCGCCTGCTGCGTGACGTCGCGGAGAACCGCGAGGTCGGCGACGTCTCGACGCTCGCCGACTCCACCGTGATGAACCTGATCTCCTCGGGTCTGAGCGAGGGCAAGTCGGAGGACTGAACTGCCCGACGACGACCTGCACGTGCGAGGGCCGCTGGTGCTTCCCGGGAGGGAGCTGCACTGGCGGTTCTCGCGCGCGTCCGGCCCCGGCGGGCAGGGCGTCAACACGACCGACTCGCGGGTCGAGCTGTCCTTCGACCTGGCGCGTTCGCCGTCGGTGCCCGACGACCTGCGCTCCCGCGCGCTGGAGCGGCTGGCCGGGCGGCTCGTCGACGGGGTGCTGACGGTCGTCGCCTCCGAGCACCGCAGCCAGCTGCGCAACCGCGAGGCGGCCCGCGAGCGGCTGGCCGCGACGCTGCGCGGAGCCACCGCGGCCGACCCGCCCGCCCGGCGGCCGACGAAGCCGTCGAAGGGGGCGAAGCGCCGCCGGATGGACGAGAAGACGCGCCGGGGCCGGATCAAGCGGCTCCGCGGCCGTCCGGAGGACTGAACGGCGCGGTACACGACGAGGGGACCCCGCGCGCCTGGCCGGGCATCCGCGCCGACCGCGTGGAAGGATGGCGTCCCGATCATCGAGAGATGCTCCCGGCACGCACAGGAGGACAGTGGTGGCCAGCTCGACCAGCTCCAGCGGCGCGGGGGTCCCGCCCGTGCTGCCCTCGATCCCGCTCGCGAAGGAGCCGGCAGTGCCGGCGTCGGAACAGTCGATCGGCACGCTCGTCCGCGAGGCCACCGCCCAGGTGTCGACGCTGGTCCGCGCCGAGGTCGAGCTCGCGCGCTCCGAGGTCACCGCCGAGGTGAAGAAGGGCCTGCAGGGCAGCATCTTCTTCGTCGTCGCCCTGGTCGTGGCGCTGTTCAGCCTGTTCTTCCTGTTCTTCGCCCTCGGCGAGACGCTCGCGCTGTTCCTCAACCGCTCCGCGTCGTTCTGGATCGTCTTCGGGATCATGATCCTGGTCGCCGGCGTGTTCGGGCTGCTCGGCTACCTGCGCGTGCGCAAGATCCGCAAGCCGGAGCGCACGATCAACTCGCTCAAGGAGTCGGCGCAGGTGCTGTCGAACCGCGGCCACGGCGAGCAGCAGGGCCGGCTGAACGGCCACGGCACCCGCTGACCCCGTGCGCGCGCCCGATCCGTCGTCGGTGCGCGTCCCCGGCCCCTGGTCGCACCGCGAGGTGTCGGCCAACGGGATCCGTCAGCACGTCGTCGAGTGCGGTGACGGACCGCTGGTCGTACTGCTGCACGGGTTCCCGGAGTTCTGGTGGACCTGGCGCCACCAGCTCGTCGCGCTCGCGGAGGGCGGGTTCCGCGCCGTCGCGGTCGACCTGCGCGGCTACGGCGACACCGACAAGCCGCCCCGTGGCTACGACCTCTGGACCCTCGCAGGCGACGCCGCCGGCCTGATCGGCGCGCTCGGCGATACCCGCGCGCACGTCGTCGGGCACGACTGGGGCGGCCTGATCGCCTGGACGATGACTGCGCTCCAGCCCCGCCGCGTCCGCTCGCTGACGGTGCTCGGGGCGCCGCACCCGCTGGCCGTGCGGTCCCAGTTCGTGCGCGACCTGCGGGGCCAGGGCCGGGCGACGGCGTCCTACGCGCTGGCGTTCCAGGTGCCGCGGTGGCCCGAGCGGGCCCTGCGCGTCGACGACGGGGCGCGCGTCGAGCGGATCCTGCGCGGCTGGGCGGGGCCGGGGTGGGCGGCGACCGACGACTTCGCCGAGGCCGCCGTGCGGTGCCGCAGCGCGATCCGCGTGCCGGGCGTCGTGCACTGCGCGATGGAGTACTACCGGTGGGCCCTGCGCTCGCAGTTCCGGGGCGACGGGCGGCGGTTCGCGGCCGCCGTGTCCCGGCCCGTCGACGCGCCGGTGCTGCAGGTCCACGGCGCGCTCGACCCGTGCCTGCTGCCGTCGACGGCGGCCCGGTCGGGGGAGTGGGCGGCCGGGCCGTTCCGGTCGGAGGTGCTCGACGGCGTGGGGCACTTCCCGCACCAGGAGCGCCCGGACGTCGTGAACGCGCTGCTGGCCGGGTTCCTGACGCCCTGACCCCGGGCAGGATCGGCGAACTCGCCGGGCGTGATCGGCGAACTCGCCGGGTGGGAGGGACAACTCGCGTCCGGCGGCGCCACGACGGCGCCCAGCACGAGCGCGGCGGGCAGCGACAGCTCGGGCACCAGCCACCAGGCCACCAGCCCCACGGCCAGCGCCGTGAACGCCGGCAGCCCGACGGCGAGCAGCCCGATCGGGCGCCGGTCGGCCCGGATCCCGAGGTAGGACGACTCCAGCGCCGCGGAGTACAGCAGCGGGGTCAGCACGACGAGCAGGACGATGTCCGGCTCGATCTCCAGGCCCTCGATCCCGGGTCGGCGACGACGTCTGGGCCCACCTGCGGCTCTGCCTGACCTGCGGGCACGTCAGCTGCTGCGACTCCAGCCCGCATCGCCACGCGACCGCGCACGCCCACGAGAGCGACCACGCCGTCGTCCGGTCCTTCGAGCCGGGCGAGGCGTGGAGCTGGTGCTACGTCGACGAGCGGATCGTCTGAGCCCCCGCTACGCCGCCCGGTGCAGGGCGCGCGCCGCGACGGCGGTGTCGGGGTTGTCGGCGAAGACGCCGTCGATCCCGGTGGCGTAGAACGCGGCGTACTCGGCGAACGCGTCGCCGTAGTCGGTGGGCCCGCCCGCCGTGCGCAGGCCCACGGGCAGGAACTGGTTCTCGTTGCGGAACGTGTACGGGTGCACGAGCAGGCCGGCGGCGTGCGCGTCGGCGACCAGCGAGGTCGTCGACCCCAGCGTCCCGTCGGCGTTGCGGGCGATCACGAGGTCCTTGTACGGGCCGATGCCGTCGGCGAAGGTCGCGATGTCGGCCAGCGCCTCGGGCGTCAGCAGGTCGAGGTAGGTGCGGGTGTCGCCGGCGGCGGCGAGGTCGGCGGGCGCGCCCTCGTCGTCGATCAGGGCGATCAGCGGCACCGCGAGCACCCGGTCCAGGGCACGCAGGTTCGCCGTCTCGAACGACTGGACGAACACCGGTGCGTCGGCCCGGTTCAGCCCGGCCCCCTCCAGGGCCGCGACGAGCGGGGCCTCCAGCGCCAGACCCAGGCCCGCGAAGTAGGTGGGGTGCTTGGTCTCGGGGTAGACGCCGATCTCGCGCCCGAGCTCGGAGGACAGCCGCGCGCGCAGCTCCAGGATCTCGTCGAAGGTCGGGATCTCGAAGCGCCGGTCGTAGATCGTGTTCTCCTGGCGGATCTCCGGGATCCGCTCGGTGGCGCGCAGCGTCCGCAGCTCGGCGAGGGTGAAGTCCTCGGTGAACCAGCCTGTGTGGACGTACCCGTCGATCGTCTTCGTGGTGCGGCGGTCGGCGAACTCCGGGTGCGCGGCGACGTCGGTGGTGGTCCCGATCTGCGACTCGTGCCGGGCCACCAGCACGCCGTCGGCGGTGCTGACGAGGTCGGGCTCCATGAAGTCGGCGCCCATCCGGGCGGCGAGCTCGTAGGAGGCGAGCGTGTGCTCGGGGCGGTAGCCCGCCGCGCCGCGGTGCCCGATGACGACGACCTGCGCGGCCTCGCCCCCGGTCTGCCCGGCGGGGGCGGGGGAGGGGCCGGTCGCCGGGGCGACGGCGGTCGGTGCGGTCATGGGGAGGTCCTCGCAGGTGGAGACGGCGGGGTCGGATCGACTACGGCGAACACTGTCCCCTCCCGGCGACGGTGGGGTCACGGCGGGGAGGCCGGTCCGCGTCGGGACGCTGAACGACGGGTGCGCCGACGAGCCGCCGAGGGCGCCGCTCTAGGCTTCCCGACCGTGCGCGTCCTGGTCGTCGGGTCCGGTGCTCGAGAGCACGCCATCCTCCTCGCCCTCGCGCAGGATCCCGGGGTGACGGCGCTCGCCTGCGCCCCGGGCAACGCGGGAACGGCGTCGGTCGCCGAGCAGCGGGGGATCGACGTCCTCGACCCCGCCGCGGTCACGGCGCTGGCCGGCGAGTGGCGGGCCGACCTGGTCGTGATCGGGCCGGAGGTGCCGCTCGTCGCGGGCGTCGCCGACGCCGTGCGCGCCGCGGGGATCCCGTGCTTCGGCCCGGGCGCCGACGCCGCGCGGATCGAGGGCTCCAAGGCGTTCGCCAAGGACGTCATGGCCGCGGCCGGGGTGGCGACCGCGGGATGCGAGATCGTTGACAACCCCGCGCACCTCGACGCCGCCCTCGACCGGTTCACCGCGCCCTACGTCGTCAAGGACGACGGGCTGGCGGCGGGCAAGGGCGTCGTCGTCACCTCCGACCGCGACCTCGCGCGCGCCCACGCCATGACGCTGCTCGACGGTGGGCACCCGGTGCTGCTGGAGGCGTTCCTCGACGGGCCGGAGGCGTCGCTGTTCTGCCTCGTCGACGGCGAGGTGGTCGTGCCGCTGCTGCCCGCGCAGGACTTCAAGCGCGTCGGCGACGACGACACCGGCCCCAACACCGGCGGGATGGGCGCCTACGCGCCGCTGCCGTGGGCCTCCCCGGACCTCGCCGACGAGCTGGTGGAGGCGGTCGTGGCGCCGGTCGCGCGGGAGATGGTGGCACGCGGCACCCCGTTCACCGGCCTGCTCTACGCCGGTCTCGCGCTCACCTCGCAGGGTCCGTCGGTGATCGAGTTCAACTGCCGCTTCGGCGACCCGGAGACCCAGGCCGTGCTGGCGCTGCTGCGCACCCCGCTCGCCGGGCTGCTGCACGCCACCGCGACCGGCGGCCTCGCCGACGTGGCGCCGCTGGAGTGGGCCGAGGGCGCCGCGGTCACCGTCGTCGTGGCGGCCGAGGGCTACCCCGGGACGCCGCGCCTGGGCGACCCGATCACCGGCGCCGACGCCGACGGCGTCCTGCACGCGGGCACCCGCCGCCGCGACGACGGCGCGGTCGTGTCCTCGGGCGGGCGCGTGCTGTCGGTCGTGGGCACCGGCGCCGACCTCGCCGCCGCCCGCGACGACGCCTACCGCCGCCTCGAGGGCGTGCACCTGGCCGGCTCGCACCACCGCACCGACATCGCGCTGCGCGCGGTGCGCGGGGAGATCGGCGTGCCGACGGCGGACTGACCGCCCGAGGCGCCGCGGCCGTTTCCTAGGGTGAGGGCGTGTCGATCCCCCTGCCCACCGCCTCCCGCCGCGCCGAGATCCCCCCGTTCCACGTCATGGACGTGTGGGCGGCGGCGGGCGAGCGGCAGCGCACCCACGGCGACCTGGTCAACCTCTCCGCAGGCCAGCCCTCCACCGGCGCCCCCGCGGCCGTGCGGGCGGCCGCGACCACGGCGATCGCGGAGCAGGTCCTCGGCTACACCGTCGCGCTGGGCGTCCCGGAGCTGCGCGCCGCGATCGCCGGGCACTACGGCCGCACGTACGGGCTCGACGTGCCGCCCGAGCAGGTCGTCGTCACCACCGGGTCCTCGGGCGGGTTCCTGCTGGCGTTCCTGTCGGCCTTCGACGCGGGCGACCGCGTGGCCATGGCCCGTCCCGGCTACCCGTGCTACCGCAACATCCTGTCCGCGCTGGGCTGCGAGGTCGTCGAGCTGCCGTGCGGGCCGGAGACCCGCTACCAGCCGACCGTCGAGATGCTGGAGGCACTCGACGAGCCGGTGAAGGGGCTCGTCGTCGCCAGCCCCGCCAACCCGACCGGCACCGTGCTCGCCCCCGCCGAGCTCGCGGCGCTGGCGGCGCACTGCGAGGCCACCGGCGTGCAGCTGGTCAGCGACGAGATCTACCACGGCATCACCTACCCGGGCACCCCTGCGACCTCGTGCGCGTGGGGGACCTCGCGCGAGGCGGTCGTCGTCAACTCGTTCTCGAAGTACTTCTCGATGACGGGCTGGCGGCTGGGCTGGTTGCTGCTCCCGCCGCGGCTGCTGCGCGCGGCCGACCGCGTCGCCGGGAACTTCACCGTCTGCCCGCCGGCGCTCGCCCAGCAGGCGGCGCTCGGGGCGTTCGCGGAGTCGAGCTACGCCGAGGCCGACGGGCACGTCGGGCGCTACGCGGTGAACCGCGAGCTGCTGCTCGCCGGGCTGGCCCGCCTGGGCATCACGCAGGTCGCCCCGCCGGACGGAGCGTTCTACGTCTACGCCGAGGTCTCGCACCTGGCGGCCGACTCGATGGACCTCGTGTACCGGCTGCTGGCCGACGTCGGGCTGGCCGTCGCGCCCGGTCTGGACTTCGACCCCGTCGAAGGGCACCGCTGGATCCGGCTGTCCTGCGCGGGGTCGACCGACGACGTCCGCGAGGCGCTGGTGCGGCTGGAGGCGTGGATCGGGACGGTTCCCCGCTGATCGGGGTTATCGTCCCGCGCCATGGACGGTGAACCGCGCATCGAGGCCTGGGACCGGCGGGTCGACTGGTGGCTCACCGCGCTGGCGGTGGTGTTCCTCGCCGCGTACGCGTGGCAGGTGCTCGACCCGGCGATGCCCGAGCCGGGGGCGACGCTGCTGGAGGCGCTCGTCACCGGCATCTGGATCGTCTTCGGCCTGGACTACCTCGTGCGGATCGGCCTGGCGCACCAGCGCTGGCGGTTCGTCGGCACGCACCTGCTCGACCTCGCGATCCTGGTGCTGCCCATGTTCCGGCAGCTCCGCGCGCTGCGGGTGATCACCGTCATCAGCGTGCTCAACCGCCAGCTCCGCGACGACGCCCGCGGCCGGGTCGTGTTCTACGTCGTCGGGAGCGTGGCGCTGATCGGGTTCGTCGCCTCGCTGGCCGTGCTCGACGCCGAGCGCGACGCCCCCGGTGCGTCGATCACGACCTTCGGCGACGCCGTCTGGTGGACGCTGACGACCGTCTCGACCGTGGGCTACGGCGACCGCTACCCCGTGACGTTCGAGGGGCGGGTCGTCGCCGCGGCGCTGATGGTGGCCGGGATCGCGCTGCTCGGCGTCGTCACGGCGTCGATCGCGAGCTGGTTCGTGGAGAACCTGCGGCGGGCGGGGGAGAAGGCGGCCGAGGACATCGAGGACGTCGAGGGGCAGCTCGGCGCGGTGCTCGCCGAGCTGCGGGCGCTCAACGCCCGGATGGACGCACTGGAGCGCGACCGGCGTCCGGCACCCTGAGCCCGCGCTGCGCCGGGGCGTACGCCGAACGGCCGGGGCTGCTCCCGCCCGGGGCGCCGATGCGATCGAGCGCCGCGGCGATGTCGGCGTCGCCGACGTCGGCGTGGGTCATGAGCCTGACCTGCCCCGACATCGCCGACGCCCGGACGCCCGCCTCCTCGAGGCGGCGCAGCGTGCCGTCGAGGTCGGCGACGGCGACGAGCACGATGTTGGTCTGCGGCTCCGCGGCCTGCCAGCCGCGCTCGCGCAGGCCGACGGCCAGGGTGCGGGCGCGGCGGTGGTCGTCGGCGAGGCGGTCGATCCGGTCGAGCGCGACGAGCCCGGCCGCGGCCAGCACCCCGCCCTGGCGGACGCCGCCGCCGAGCATCTTGCGCAGCCGGCGGGCCTCCTCGACGAACTCCCAGGACCCCGCCACCACCGACCCGACCGGCGCCCCGAGGCCCTTGCTCAGGCAGACCTGCACGGTGTCGGCGCCGACGGTGAGCGCGCCCGGCGGCACCCCGAGCGCGGCGGCGGCGTTCCACAGGCGGGCGCCGTCGAGGTGCACGCGCAGCTTCGCGGCCCGGGCGGCCGCGGCCACGGCGGCGTGCTCCTCGGGCGCGGTGACCGTGCCGCCGGAGGCGTTGTGGGTGTTTTCCAGGCACAGCAGCGTGGTGCGCAGCGTGTAGTACGGGCCGGTGCTGCCGGCCGCGCGGCGCACGGCGTCGGGCGTGACCTTGCCCGGCCCGCCGTCGTGGGGGAGCGGGCGCGGCATGCCGCCGGCGAGCCAGGCGGCGGTGCCCAGCTCGGCGTCGAGGACGTGCGCGCCGGCCGGGGCCAGGAACGCGTCGCCGCGGCCCATGTGCGCCATCAGCGCGATGAGGTTGCCCATCGAGCCGCTCGGCGTCCAGAGTGCGTCGGCCGCGCCGAGCAGGCCCGCGACGCGGGTCTCGAGCTCGCGCATCGTCGGGTCGCGGTCGAGGACGTCGTCGCCCACCTCGGCCGCGGCCATCGCCGCGCGCATCTCCTTGGTGGGCTGGGTGACGGTGTCCGATCGCAGGTCGATCGGACCCGCCTTCGCGGACGCCCGGCGGGATCGTGAGGTGGGTCGCACAACGCCCGATTCAACCAGCCGGATCCCGGGCGGTTGCGCGAGGGTCACGGTCCGGTCACGAGATTGCGCCGATCGGGGGAACCCGACCGAGTCGTGCAACGGTGGCCGACCGCGCGCCCGTCCTGAGGGCGACGGGGAGGAGGGAACGCGGTGGACCAGGCCGCCGAGGCGGAGTTCGAGGCGTACTTCCGGGCGCGCCGCGACGCCGTCCGCCGCACCGCCTACCTGCTCTGCGGCGACTGGCACCGCGCCGACGACCACGCGCAGGCCGCGTTCGTCGCGCTGCACCGGCACTGGCGGCGCATCCGCGACAAGAGGGCGCTCGACGCGTGGATGAGACGGACCGTGGTGCGGTCGGTCGTGGACGAGTCGCGGCGGCCGTGGCGGCGGGAGCGGTCCACCGACGTCGTGGAGGCGGGGGCGGTGGCGTCCGGTTCCGACGGGGTGGCCACGCGGCACGTCCTCGTCGACGGGCTCCGGTCCGTCCCGCCGCGCCAGCGCGCCGTGCTCGTGCTGCGCTACCTGGAGGGGCTCGACGTCGCCGGCACCGCTGCCGCGCTGGGTTGCTCCGAGGGCACGGTGAAGAGCCAGACCTCGCACGGGCTCACCGCCCTGCGCGCGGTGCTGGGTGACGCGCTCGACGACCTGCGACCGGCCGGCTGAGAGGGAGAGGAGGAGTTCGATGACCGACGACGACCGCATCGCGGCCCTGTTCTCCGAGGCCGCCTCGGACACGCCCCCGCCGGGGTTCGACCACGACCGCGTGGTCGCGGCCTCCCGGCGGATCACCGCCCGTCGCCGCTCCGCCGTGCTCGGCGGCGCGATGGCGCTGCTCGTCGTCACGGGGGTGGGGGTGGCGTTCGGGCTGCCCGGCTCCGGTGCCGGATCGGGGGAGACGACGTCGGCCGCGGCGCCCGTTGCGGCTCCGGAGGCGGCCGGGGGTTCGGCGCCCGGGGACGCGGCGTCCGAGGGCTCGGTGCTCGCGGAGTCGGCGCCGGCGGAGGACGCCGCGGCGGCGCCCGCACCGGAGGCCCAGCTCCCGGAGGCGCTGCGGGACCAGCCCGCGTTCACCGGCGCGCCGCTCGGGCCGGGCACCACGGAGTGCGCGCAGCGCCAGGACCCGGCGCTGCGGGCGCTCGTGGAGGAGGTGCTGCCGGAGACGGCGGGCGCCACGGAGGCCGCGGTCACGATGGACTGCCGGCCCGGCGGGGAGCGCGGGGTGAGCCTGGAGGTCGACGACGCCGGCACCCCCGGCCTGCTGACGGTCGAGTACCTGCCGCCCGGGGAGGTGGCGGGGGCGACGAGCGGGACGTCCGCGTCGTCGGTGACGGCGTCGGGGGGCACGGTGGTGGTGACGGCCCGGGGTGACGGGCCGGGGACGCCCGCGCCGTTCGAGGGCCGGCTGGACACCGCGGCCGCCTACCTGGCCCCCCGCCTCTGACGGCCGCGCGCTGCAGCACACCCGCGTCGGCCTCGGGCAGCGCGCCCGCTCGCCCGCGCCTGTCACCCCCCCGCTCCGCCTCCGCCCACGCCCCGCCCCTCCCCCCCGGCCCTCCCCCCTGCGCCGCCCGTTCCCGGTGACAGTGGAGTGGCTTTACTGCCACTGGACGCCAGTAAAGCCACTCCACTGTCACCCGTAGCAGGGGGCGGGACGGCGGGGGGCCGGGGCCGGGGCTGGGGCGCCGGGCAGGGGCGCCGGGACGCCGCGCGGGACACTGGAGCCGTGGGCACCCCGAAGGGCGAGCGCCGCCGCGCCGAGCTGGTGGCCGCCGCCGCCGACCTCCTGCGCTCCGGCGGCTTCGACGCCGTCCGCCACCGCGCCGTGGCGGACCGGGCCGGGCTGCCCCTGTCGTCCACCACCTACTACTTCGACTCCCTCGACGACCTCGTCGTCGCCGCCACCGAGCGCACCAGCCGTGACGAGCTGGCCGAGGGACGCGCCCGGCTCGAGGCCCTCGCCGAGGGCCCGCCCGACACCGCCGCGCTGATCGAGATCGTCATCGACCAGCTGCTGGGGCCCGAGTCCCGCGACGGCGGTCTCGACGCGGTGCTGCTGCGCTACGAGCGGCTGGTCGGCGCCGGTCGCCGCCCCTACCTGGCGCCGCTGATGCGCGAGCTGCGCGGCGAGCTCGACGCGCTGCTCGCCGAGGTCCTCGCCCGCTGCGGGCGCCCGCTCGACCCGGACGCGCTGCGCGAGCTCGTCGCGCTCGTCGACGGGTTCGTCGTCAGCGGGCTCATCGAGGCCGACCCGGATCCGCGCGCGATGGCCCGCGAGGTGCTGTCGCGCGTGCTCGGTCCGTAGGCTGCCTGAACGTGATCCCCAACGTCCTGGCCACGCGGTACGCGAGCCGTGAGCTCGTGGCGCTCTGGTCGCCCGAGAACAAGATCGTCCTGGAGCGCCGCCTGTGGATCGCGGTGCTGCGCGCCCAGCGCGAGCTCGGCGTCGAGGTGCCCGACGGCGTCGTCGAGGACTACGAGCGCGTCGTCGACCGCGTCGACCTCGCCTCGATCGCCGAGCGCGAGCGCGTCACGCGCCACGACGTGAAGGCGCGGATCGAGGAGTTCAACGCGCTCGCCGGCCACGAGCACGTCCACAAGGGCCTCACCAGCCGCGACCTCACCGAGAACGTCGAGCAGCTCCAGATCCGGCTGTCGCTGGAGCACGTGCGCGACCGCACCGTCGCCGTCCTGGCCCGCCTCGCCCGCCGCGCCGCCGAGAACGCCGAGCTGACGATGGCGGGGCGCAGCCACAACGTCGCCGCCCAGGCCACGACGCTCGGCAAGCGCTTCGCGAGCGCCGCCGACGAGCTGCTCGTCGCGTACTCCCGCCTCGAGGAGCTGCGGGCGCGCTACCCGCTGCGCGGCATCAAAGGCCCGATGGGCACCGCGCAGGACATGCTCGACCTCCTCGACGGCGACGCCGCCAAGCTCGCCGACCTGGAGACCCGCGTGGCCCGGCACCTCGGCTTCGAGGCGACGCTCACGAGCGTCGGCCAGGTCTACCCGCGCTCCCTGGACTTCGACGTGCTCACCGCGCTCGTCCAGCTCGCGGCCGGGCCGTCGTCGCTGGCCACCACGATCCGTCTGATGGCCGGGATCGAGCTGGCCACGGAGGGCTTCCAGCCGGGCCAGGTCGGCAGCTCGGCGATGCCGCACAAGATGAACTCGCGCTCCACCGAGCGGATCAACGGGATGATGGTCCTGCTGCGCGGCTACGCCGGGATGGCGGGCGAGCTGGCCGGGTCGCAGTGGAACGAGGGCGACGTCTCCGACTCCGTGGTCCGCCGCGTCGCCCTGCCCGACGCGTTCTTCGCGTTCGACGGGCTCGTCGAGACCACCCTCACCGTCCTCGACGAGTTCGGCGCCTACCCGGCCGTCATCGCCCGCGAGCTCGATCGCTACCTGCCCTTCCTCGCCACCACCTCGGTGCTCATGGCCGCGGTGCGTGCGGGCGTCGGGCGGGAGACGGCGCACGAGGTGATCAAGGAGCACGCGGTCGGCGTCGCGCTGGCGATGCGGGAGAAGGGGCAGTCGGAGAACGACCTGATGGCCCGCCTCGCCGCCGACGAGCGCCTGGGCGGCTCGTTCGACGGCCTGCTCACCGACCCGCTGGCGTTCACCGGCGCGGCCACCGCGCAGGTCGCGGCCGTCGTCGCGCGGGTGGACGGGATCGTCGCGATCCACCCCGAGGCCGCCGCCTACACCCCCGGAGCCATCCTGTGAGCGAGCGCCAGCGAGCGAACCGTCGACACAGCGCCCGCGAAGCGCCGACCGAGCGAAGCGAGGGAGAGCGATGAAGCTGCTGCACTCGGGCAAGGTCCGCGACGTCTACGCCGACGGGGACGACCTCGTCCTCGTCGCGTCGGACCGGTTGTCCATCTACGACGTCGTCCTCCCGACGCCCGTGCCGGACAAGGGCGCACTGCTCACGCAGCTGTCGCTGTGGTGGTTCGAGCAGCTCACCGACCTGGTTCCGCACCACGTCGTCTCCGCGACCGACGTGCCCGCCGAGTTCGCCGGGCGCGCGGTGCGGTGCCGGCGGCTGGAGATGCTGCCCGTCGAGTGCATCGCGCGCGGCTACCTCGCCGGGCTGGGGCTCAAGGAGTACGAGAAGCAGGGCACGGTGTCGGGCGTCGCGCTGCCGCCGGGGCTCGTGGAGGGCTCGAAGCTGCCCGAGCCGATCTTCACGCCGACCACGAAGGCGCCGGTCGGGGAGCACGACGAGTTCCTGTCGTTCGCCGAGGTCGAGGAGCTGATCGGGGCCGAGCGGGCCGCGCGGGTGCGCGACCTCACGCTCGCGGTCTACACCCGCGGCGCCGAGACGGCCGCCGCGCAGGGGCTGCTGGTCGCCGACACCAAGCTCGAGTTCGGGCTCGACCCGTCGGGGGAGATCGTGCTCGCCGACGAGGTGCTGACCTCGGACTCCTCGCGCTTCTGGCCCGCCGACCGCTGGTCGCCGGGCGGTCCCCAGTTCTCGTTCGACAAGCAGTTCGTGCGCGACTGGTCGGCGGGGCTCGACTGGGACCGCACCCCGCCGGGCCCCGAGGTGCCCGCCGACGTCGTCGCGGCCACCCGGGCGCGGTACGTCGAGGTGTACGAGCGGCTCACCGGCCGTGAGTGGCAACCGTCGTCCTGACGACGTTTTCCACTCACGACCTGTTCACGTCGGTGTGGCTCCATGACGGTGTGGCCCGCCTGATCGTCTCGCTGTCCGGTCTGACCGACGACTCCCTCCCGCGCGGCGCGGCGTTCGCCGAGGCGCTCGACGCCCGTGGCGTCGCGGTCTCGCAGCTCTACCGGCCCGGTGCGTGGGAAGGGTGGTCCGACGCCCCGCTGGTCGGCTGGCTGCACGCGCGCCGCGAGCGCGGCGACGCGATCGTGCTGCACGGCTTCGACCACAGCGCCGGCCCGGCCCGCGTCGGCCGCCGCGCCGAGTTCGCCGCTCTGCCGCGGCACGAGGCCGGGCTCCGGCTGCGCGCGGCGCGGCGCACGCTCGGCGCGGTCGACCTGCGCACCGACCTGTTCGTCCCGCCCCGCTGGATCGCCTCCGCCGGCACGGTCGAGGCGCTGCGCGAGCAGGGCTTCACGATGTACGCCGACGAGGCCGGGGTGCACCGGCTCGACACCCCCGGCGCGGTCCGGGCCCGCGTGCTCGGATTTCGCGCCTCGGGTGGCCGGCGGCCCGTCGCCGAGGACGCCCGGGCGGCGGAGGCGTGGCGCTGCCGCGTGCTGGTGGCCGAGGTGGCGCGGGTGGCCCGGCGGGGCGGCGTCGCGCGGATCAACGTCCGGGCCAAGGACCTGCGGAAGCCGGCCCGGGTGGAGGCGGCGCTGGCGGCGGTCGACGCGGCGCTGGCGGCCGGTGCGGTGCCGGTGACCTACCGCCTCGCGGCGGCGCGGCGGGCGGCCTGAGGGACCCGCGGGTCGGGGTCTCGTGGCGACCGTGTCGCGCTCAGAGCGCGGTCGGCTCGCCCTCGTCGAGCACCCGGACCTCGGTGCCCTCGGGCGCGAGGTTCGTGAACAGCCCGTAGAACACCTGCGGCCGCGCGAGCAGTCCCTGGTGGATCGGCACGGCGGTGCGCGGGGTCATCGCGCGGAGGTAGTCGACGGACTCCGACGCCTTGAGCCACGGCGCCGCGGTAGGCAGCAGCAGCACGTCGACCGGCGTCGGCAGGGTCGGGAAGGCGTCGCCGGGGTGCAGGTGGGTGCCATCGACGAGGTAGGCGTTGTTGGGGATCACCGGCAGGTCGGGGTGGATGACGGCGTGGTCGCCGCCGAGCACCTCGACGCGGGCGCCTGCGAGGGCCAGGGCGTCGCCGGGCGTAGCGACCTCGTGGCCGGCGCCGGACAGCGGGCCGGCCGACAGCTCGTCCGCGGTGCCGCGGTCGACGACCAGCCGGACGTCCGGGTTGGCGCGCAGGAGCGCGGCGAGCCGGTCGGCGTCGAGGTGGTCGGGGTGCTGGTGGGTGACCAGCACGGCGTCGAGGCCGGTGAGGGACTCGAAGCCCGACGAGAACGTGCCGGGATCGATCAGGAGCCGGGCCGCGCCGGTGTCGAGCAGCACGCAGCTGTGGCCGAAGTGGGTGATCTGCACGGGCCCAGCCTGCCACCGGAGGCCGGGACCGCGCCGGACCGGAGAACCCGCCGGCCGTGATCGGACAACTCGCCGGGCGGAGAGGTGACTCGCCGGGCGGGAGAGGCGAACTCGCCGGGCGCGATCGGCGAACTCGCCGGGCGATCGAACCGGTTCGCCCACAGCCGATGAATTGGCGGCCCACCCGACGTCGTAGGGGCATGGAGAGCGGATACGCCGACGTGAACGGCCTGCACATGTACTACGAGACCCACGGCGAGGGCGGCACGCCGCTGGTGCTGCTGCACGGCGGGGTCATGACCATCGACCTCACCTACGCCGACCTGATCCCCGCGCTCGCGGAGCGGCACCGGGTGATCGCCGTGGAGTTCCAGGCCCACGGCCGCACCGCCGACAT
Source organism: Pseudonocardia oceani (assembly GCF_019263585.2). Classification (GTDB taxonomy): domain Bacteria; phylum Actinomycetota; class Actinomycetes; order Mycobacteriales; family Pseudonocardiaceae; genus Pseudonocardia; species Pseudonocardia oceani. The sequence goes on along the minus strand of NZ_JADQDF010000001.1, from coordinate 2,603,766 downwards.
CGACCGCGACATGACCTACGCCGCGCTGGCGGGTGACGTCGTCGCCCTGCTCGACCACCTCGGCGTCGATCGCGCCCACGTGATGGGCCACAGCATGGGCGGGGGCACCGCGCTCGAGCTCGCGGTGTCCCACCCCGACCGGCTGCTGTCGGTCGTGCCGATCTCGGCCAGCGTGCGACCCGAGGGCGGCCACCCCGACCTCGCCGACCCGAGCACCTACGCCACCTCCACCCGCATGCCGACGGCGCAGGACTTCGCCGACATGTCGCAGGCCTACGCCCGCCTCGCACCGCACCCGGAGCGGTTCGAGCAGCTCCCGATGCGCACGATGGCGACGGTCGAGGGCTGGACCGGCTGGACCGACGAGCAGCTCGCCGCGATCACCGCGCCCGTGCTCGTCGTGCTCGGCGACCACGACTTCACGACCGCCGCGCACGGCACCGTGATGCAGGAGCTCATCCCCGGCTCCCAGCTCGCGATCCTGCCCGGCACCACCCACATGCAGGCCCCGCGCCGCGCCGACCTGCTCCTGCCCATGCTCGCGGCGTTCCTCGACTGAGCACCCGTAGGCTCTGGGGCGTGGCCAGAGTTGTGGTGGACGTGATGCCCAAACCGGAGATCCTCGACGTGCAGGGCCAGGCCGTCACGCGGGCGCTGGGCCGGATCGGTGTGGCCGGGGTGGCCGAGGTGCGGCAGGGCAAGCACTTCGAGCTCGACGTCGACGACTCGGTCGACGACGAGACCCTGCACCGCATCGCCGGCGAGCTGCTCGCGAACCCGGTGATCGAGGACTGGGTGATCCGGCGCACGTCGGAGACGGTGCAGCCGTGAGGATCGGGGTCATCACCTTCCCCGGCACCCTCGACGACGTCGACGCGATCCGGGCGGTGCGCTACGCCGGCGCCGAGCCCGTCGCGCTCTGGCACGGCGACCACGACCTCGCCGGCGTCGATGCGGTGGTCGTGCCCGGCGGCTTCTCCTACGGCGACTACCTGCGTGCGGGCGCCATCGCGAGCCTCGCGCCGATCATGACCGAGGTGAAGTCCGCGGCCGCGGGCGGGATGCCGGTGCTCGGCATCTGCAACGGCTTCCAGATCCTGTGCGAGGCCGGGCTGCTCCCGGGCGCGCTGGTCCGCAACGCCGGGCTGCACTTCCTGTGCCGCGACCAGCGGCTGCGCGTCGAGTCCACCGATACCGCGTGGACCGGCGCCGCCACGGCGGGCCAGGAGATCGTGGTGCCGCTGAAGTCGGGCGAGGGCCGGTTCGTCGCCGACGCCGAGACGATCGCGCGGCTCGAGGGCGAGGGGCGCGTCGTCTTCCGCTACCTCGGCGGCAACCCCAACGGCGCGCTCGCCGACATCGCGGGCGTCGCGTCGGCCGACGGCCGCGTCGTCGGCCTGATGCCGCACCCCGAGCACGCCATCGACCCGCTGACCGGCCCGTCCGATGACGGCCTCGTGCTGTTCACCTCGGTGCTGGGAGCGGCGGTCGGCAGCTGAGGTGACCCATCCCGGACGCGCGGTCCTCCTCGTCGAGGACGACCCCGGCGACGCCTTCCTCGTCGGGGAGCTGCTCGCCGAGGTCGAGCCGGAGCTGCGCCTGACGGTGGCGGCCTCCCTGCCCGAGGTCGTCGACGGCGGTCTGCTCGCCGACGCCGAGTGCGTCCTGCTCGACCTCAACCTGCCCGGCACGAACGGGCTGGAGGGCCTGCACGCCATCCTCCGCGCCGACGCCGGCGCGGCGGTCTGCGTCCTCACCGGCCTCGACGACGAGCACCTCGGCGTGGCCGCGGTCGCCGCGGGGGCTCAGGACTACCTGGTCAAGGGCAAGGTCGACGGCCCGCTGCTGATCCGCGCCATCCGGTACGCGGTGGAGCGCCGCCGCGCCGAGACCAGCCAGCTGCGGCTGCGCGAGGAGCAGCTCGTCGCGGCCGAGGCCACCCGCCTGGAGCGCGGTCTGCTGCCCACGCCGCTGCTCGACGGCAGCCCGGTGCGGGCGCGCGCGTTCTACCGCTCCGGCCGCGCCCGCAGCGTGCTCGGCGGCGACTTCTTCGACGCCGTCCGTGGCCCCGACGGCACCGTGCACGCGATCATCGGCGACGTCTGCGGCCACGGTCCCGACGAGGCCGCACTCGGCGCGCTGCTGCGGGTGTCGTGGCGCGCCCTCGTGCTCGCCGGCGTCGACGAGCCGCAGGTGCTGCCCAAGCTGCAGCAGGTGCTCGTCAGCGAGCGGCACGACGCCACGCTGTTCACGACGGTCTGCACGGTCGCGATCCCGACCGGCGGCGACGCCCACGTGCGCCTCGCCGGGCACCCGGCACCCGTCGTGATGCACCCTCCCGTGCAGGTCGAGCCACTGATCGGGCTGCCGCTGGGCATCGCCGAGCACACCTCGTGGGAGGCCGAGCCCCTGGTCCTGCACGCGGGCTGGGCACTGCTGCTCTACACCGACGGACTGATCGAGGGGAAGGGCCCGGTGCCCGACGAACCGCTGTGGCCCGAGGGCCTCATCCGGCTGCTGGACGACGAGCGCGACACCCCGCACGCCGACCTGCCCGCCCGCCTCGTGGAGCGCGCGCAGGTCCTCAACGGCGGCCCGCTGTCCGACGACGTCGCCATCCTGCTCCTCACGGCGGACCGGACGTGACGACGAGACCCCTGCTGCGCCGCCGCGGCCGCGACGCCGAGGACCGCCGGCCGCTGCGGCGCCTGTTCGCCGTCGGCGCCACGCTGGTGGCCCTGCTCGCCCTCGCCGCGATGGTGCTCGGCGGCATCGCGCTGTCGGGGCTGTCGTCCTCGCGCGCCGTGCTGCTCGACAGGGTCTCGCCCGCGCTGGACGCCGCGCAGCGCCTGTCGGTGGCGCTGCTCGACCAGGAGACGGGCGTCCGCGGCTACAGCCTCACGAACCGGCCCGAGTTCGTCGCGCCCTACGACACCGGGCGGGCCGCCGAGGCCGCCGCGCTCACCGAGCTGCGCGACCTCGTCGACCGGCAGGCCCTCGACGCGGACGTCGACGCCGTCGCCTCCGCCGCGCAGCGGTGGCGCGAGGGCTACGCCGACCCGGCCGTCGCCGCCGTCGCGGGCGGCACGGCCGCGCCCGACGCCGTCGAGGGGCGGGTGCTGTTCGACCAGGTCCGCACGCGCGCCGACGTGCTGCAGCGCGACCTCACCGTCCGCCAGGCCGAGGCCCGCTCCGCCGTCGCGTCCGCCGCGGCGTTCGTGCAGGCCGCGGCCGTCGGCGTCGCCGGGGTGCTGGTGGTCGTGCTGGTCACCGTCGGGCTGGCGCTGAGCCGCATGGTCCTGCGCCCGGTGTCCGACCTCGCCGCGCAGGTGCGGGCCGTGGTCGGCGGCGACGCCCAGCAGCAGGTCCGCGTCGACGGACCACGGGAGATCGTCGAGCTCGGGGCCGACGTCGAGGCGATGCGGGTGCACATCCTGGCCGATGTCGACCGCGCCGAGGAGACGAACCGCCGGCTCGAGGAGCAGGGGCGCGAGCTGGAGCGCTCCAATCGCGACCTGGAGCAGTTCGCCTACGTCGCGAGCCACGACCTGCAGGAGCCGCTGCGCAAGGTGTCGAGCTTCTGCCAGCTCCTGCAGCGCCGCTACGGCGGGCAGCTCGACGACCGCGCCGACCAGTACATCGAGTTCGCCGTCGACGGCGCGCAGCGCATGCAGCGCCTGATCAACGACCTGCTCGCCTTCTCGCGCGTCGGCCGCACCACCGAGGGTTTCGTGCCGGTGGCGCTGGGCGAGGTCGCCGCGTCGGCCGCCGCCGGGCTGGAGACGACCCGCGCCGAGCTCGACGGCGAGGTCGTCGTCGGCGACCTGCCGACGGTGTCCGGCGACCCGCAGCTGCTGCGCCAGCTCTTCGCCAACCTCATCGGCAACGGGCTGAAGTTCCACCGCGAGGGCGTCGCGCCGGTCGTGCGCGTGTCGGGGGAGGAGCGCGACGGCATCGTCGAGGTGACGGTGAGCGACAACGGCATCGGCATCGACCCCGACTACCAGGACAAGGTCTTCGTGATCTTCCAGCGGCTGCACGCCCGCGACGTCTACGCCGGCACCGGGATCGGCCTGTCGCTGTCCAAGAAGATCGCCGAGTTCCACGGCGGCGGCATCCGCATCGTGCAGGGCGACGGGCCCGGTGCGACCCTCACCGTGAGCTTGCCGGCCGCCCCGGACCCCGCCCGCACCGCCGACGCCCCGATCGAGGAGCCCCTGCATGACCACGCCTGAACCGCGGATCGTCAACGTCCTGCTCGTCGAGGACGACCCCGGCGACGTGCTGATGACCCGTGAGGCGTTCGACGAGTACCTGCACAACCGGCTCGACGTCGTCACCGACGGGGCGGAGGCGCTGTCCTACCTGCGCCGCGAGGGCCCCTACACCGACGCGCCGCGCCCGGACCTGATCCTGCTCGACCTCAACCTCCCGCGCCGCGACGGCCGCGAGGTGCTCGCCGAGGTCAAGGACGACCCGGAGCTGCGCCACATCCCGGTGATCGTGCTGACCACCTCGCGCGCCGAGGAGGACGTGCTGCGCAGCTACCAGCTCCACGCCAACGCCTACGTCACCAAGCCGGTCGACTTCGAGGGCTTCATCGAGGCGATCAAGCAGATCGACCACTTCTTCGTGAGTGTGGTGCAGCTCCCGTCGGGCCGCGACGGCAGCTGAGCGCGGTCGTTCCGTAGGCTCAGGAGTCGTGGTCGCCTCCCCTCCCGTGCCCGCCGTCGACACCGTCGCCCGGGCCGCCGCATCGCCGGACCAGCCGCAGCCCTACCGCGAGCTCGGCCTGAAGGACGACGAGTACGCGCGCATCCGCTCCATCCTCGGCCGCCGTCCGACCGACGCCGAGCTGGCGATGTACTCGGTCATGTGGAGCGAGCACTGCTCCTACAAGTCGTCCAAGGTGCACCTCGCCTACTTCGGCGAGCGCACGACGCCGGAGATGAAGAGCAAGATGCTGGCCGGGATCGGCGAGAACGCCGGCGTGGTCGACATTGGTGACGGGTGGGCCGTCACGTTCAAGGTCGAGTCGCACAACCACCCGTCCTACGTGGAGCCCTTCCAGGGCGCCGCCACCGGCGTCGGCGGGATCGTCCGCGACATCATGGCGATGGGCGCCCGCCCGATCGCGGTGGCCGACCCCCTGCGCTTCGGCCCGGCCGACGCCCCCGACACCGCGCGCGTGCTGCCCGGCGTCGTCGCGGGCGTGGGCACCTACGGCAACTCCCTGGGCCTGCCCAACATCGGCGGCGAGGTCGTCTTCGACGCGGGCTACGCGGGCAACCCGTTGGTCAACGCGCTGTGCGTGGGCGCGATGCGCACCGAGGACCTGCACCTGGCGTTCGCGTCGGGCACCGGCAACAAGATCGTCCTGTTCGGTGCGCGCACCGGGCTCGACGGTATCGGCGGCGTCTCGGTGCTGGCCAGCGAGACGTTCGGCGAGGCCGGCGACACCCCCGGGGCGAGCCGCAAGAAGCTCCCCAGCGTCCAGGTGGGCGACCCGTTCACCGAGAAGGTGCTCATCGAGTGCTGCCTGGAGCTGTTCCACGCCGGGCTGGTCGTCGGCATCCAGGACCTCGGCGGCGCCGGCCTGTCCTGCGCCACGAGCGAGCTCGCCAGCGCCGGTGACGGCGGCATGCACATCGACCTCGACGCCGTGCACCTGCGCGCCACCGGCATGACGCCCGCGGAGATCCTGTCCAGCGAGTCGCAGGAGCGCATGTGCGCCGTCGTGCGGCCGGAGGACGTCGACGCGTTCCTCGACGTCTGCCGCAAGTGGGACGTGCTCGCCGGCGTCATCGGCGAGGTCGTCGACGGCGGCCGGCTCGTCATCACCTGGCAGGGCGAGACCGTCGTCGACGTGCCGCCGCGCACCGTCGCCCACGACGGCCCGGTCTACCGGCGCCCGGTGCAGCGCGGAGCGGGGCAGGACGCGCTCGTCGCCGACATCCCCGACCGCCTGCCCCGCCCGGCGGGCCCGCTGGAGCTGCGCGCGGAGATCCTGCGGATGGCCGCGAGCCCGAACCTGTGCAGCCGGGCCTGGGTCACCGACCAGTACGACCGCTACGTCCGGGGCAACACCGCGAGCGCTCAGCCGGCCGACGCCGGTGTCGTGCGCGTCGACGAGGTCACCGGCCGCGGCATCGCCGTGGCCACCGACTGCAACGCCCGCTTCGTGGCGCTCGACCCCTACACCGGCGCGCAGCTCGCGCTGGCCGAGGCCTACCGCAACGTCGCCACCTCCGGCGCGGTGCCGCTGGCCGTCAGCGACTGCCTCAACTTCGGCTCGCCCGAGGACCCGCACGTCATGTGGCAGTTCCAGCAGGCCGTCCGCGGCATCGCCGACGGCTGCGCGCTGCTCGGCGTCCCGGTCACCGGCGGCAACGTGAGCTTCTACAACCAGACCGGCGACCGCGCGATCCTGCCGACGCCGGTGGTCGGCGTGCTCGGCGTCATCGACGACGTGGCGGGCCGCGTGCCGTCCGGTTTCACCCGCGACGGCGACGCCGTCGTGCTGCTGGGCGACACCCGCGACGAGCTCGGCGGCAGCGAGTGGGCCCACGTGGTGCACGGGCACCTCGGCGGCCGCCCGCCCGCGGTCGACCTGGCCGCGGAGTTCCGCCTCGCGGGCCTGCTGGCCTCCTCGGCCGCGCGCGGCCTGCTCACCGGCTCCCACGACCTGTCCGACGGAGGCCTCGCGCAGGCTCTCGTCGAGGCCTGCCTGGTCGGCGGCCGGGGCGCGCGCGTCTCGCTGCCCCTGGCCGATGCATTCGTGTCGCTGTTCGCCGAGTCGGCGGGCCGGGTGCTGGTCACCGTGGCCCCCGACGACCTCGAGGAGCTGCTGGGCGCGGCCGCCACCGCCAACGTGCCGGCGCAGATGCTCGGCACGACCGGCGGCTCCGCGCTGGCCGTGGGCGCGCTGGAGCCGCTGCCGCTCGCCGAGCTGCGCACCGCGTGGGAGGGCACGCTACCGGCCCTGTTCGACGTGCCCGCCGCGAGCGCATGACCGACGCCGGCGGCGGGCTCGCCGAGGTGCTCGCCTGGCTCGACGGCGGCCCGGCGCCGGAGCGCCCCGTCCTGCGCGCCGCGGTCAAGGAGAGCCTCGCCGCCCTCGCCGTCGCGGCGCCCGGCCGCAGCGTCGAGGTGCGCGTTCCGCCGTTCGGCGCGGTGCAGTGCATCCCGGGCCCGCGGCACACCCGGGGCACTCCGCCGAACGTGGTGGAGGCGGATCCGCGGACCTGGTTGGCGCTGGCGACGGGCCGCGTGAGCTGGGACGATGCCCTGGCGGACGGCTCGGTGCGGGCGTCGGGCGCGCGGGCGGGCGACGTCCGCGGGCTGCTCCCGCTGGGCTGAACGGCCCACAACTGATTGTCAGGCAAACTGATGGACCAGGACCACACGTACTGGCGCAAGTACTGAACGATACGGAGAATCACGCCGTCCGGGGGTTCCGCCCCGACCATACGGGTGAAGGAGGTGTCGGGATGGCAGCACCGCGCAGCGTGCCCGACTCCCCGCGCGCCCGGACGGCGGCAGCCGGTATGCCGGTCCACGCAGCGGGCCCTCCGCCCACGCTGCACCGCCTGGCGGCCCGCTGGGCCGAGCTGGCCCCCGCCGCCGACACCGGCCTCACCGCGCGGCTCGCCACCCTGCTGCGCCGCCTCGCCACCACCCTGGCGGCCGAGCCCTACTGGCCGATGGCCGCCCGCGACATCGGCGCCGACCTGCTCGCCAGCGGGCTGTGCGGCCTCCCGGGCGACGTCGTCGACGCCGCGGAGGAGGTGCTGCCCGCCACGCTGCGCCTGCTCCGCGAGCAGGGCCCGTTCGTGCTGGGTCCCGGCGGCGCCGACGCGGGGGAGCGGCTCGTCGCCGCCCTCGACGAGCTCGTCACCGGCTTCACCGGCGCGCTGCGCGACCGGGCCGTGGCCGAGCAGGTCGAGGTGGTCACCACCACGCTGCGCGCCCAGGCCGGGGTGCAGCGCGCGCTCGCGCTGACCGAGAGCCACTACCGCGCGGTCTACGCCGAGGGCGCGGTCGGCATCGGCGTCGTCGGCCTCGACGGGCTCGTGCTGGAGATGAACCCCGCGCTGCGCGAGATGTTCGGGTTGCGCGGCCCGCTCGACCAGCCGCGCCCGGTCACCGACTTCGTGCACCCCGACGACCTCGCCGGCGTCGTCGGCGGTTTCCGGCGCCTGGTCCACGGCACGGCCGACGTCCGGCGGATGGAGCTGCGCTTCGTCCGTCCCGACGGGCTCGTCCTGTTCACCGACGTGGTGGCGTCGCTGGTCCGCGACGCGTCCGGCGCCGCGACGCACCTGCTGGCGGTCATCGAGGACCAGTCCGAGCGCACCCGGCTGCGGCTGCGGCTGCAGCGCGCCTCCTACCACGACCGCCTCACGCAGCTGCCCAACCGCGCGCTGTCCGAGCAGTGGGTGCACCGCGCGTTCGAGCCGGGCGGGCCCGAGTGGGTCGGGATCTGCGCGCTCGACGTCGACGGGCTCACCCGCGTCAACGACGGGCTGGGGCACCAGGTCGGCGACCAGGTCCTGCTCGCCGTCGCGGCCCGGCTGCAGATGGCCGCGGGGGAGCACCTCGTCACGCGCACCGGCGGCGACGAGTTCGCCGTCCTCGTCGCCGACCCCGAGGGGCTGCCCGCGGTCTGCCGGATCGCCGACCACGTCCTGGAGGCGTTCGCCACGCCGTTCCTCGTCGGCGGCCACACCCTCACCGTCACCGCCAGCGTCGGGGTCGCCGCCTCGGCCACCGCCGGCGCCTGCCCGGAGGAGCTGATCCGGGCCGCCGACGTCGCGCTGAACTGGGCGAAGTCGCGCGGCGGCGGGCGCCGGGTGCTGTTCGACCCCGAGCGCGACGCGGGCGAGTCGGCCCGCTTCGCCCTGCTCAACGGCATGACCGGGTCGATCGACCGCGAGGAGTTCCGGCTCGTCTACCAGCCGCTGGTGGGCCTGGGAGCCGACCCGCGGATGCGCGGGGTCGAGGCGCTCGTGCGCTGGGACCACCCCGTCCAGGGGCTGCTCGGGCCGGGCGCGTTCATCGAGCTCGCCGAGCGCAGCGGGATGATCGTGCCGCTGGGCCGCTGGATCCTGCGCACCGCGTGCGCGCAGGCGGCGGCCTGGCACCGCGAGCTGGGCGACGACGCGCCCTACGTCAGCGTCAACGTCTCCCCGGTGCAGCTCGTCGAGCCCGACTGGGTCGGCGAGGTCGCCGCCGCGCTCGCCGCCACCGGCCTGCCGGCGCGCCTGCTGCAGCTCGAGATCACCGAGCAGGCCGTGCTGGGCGACGAGGGCGCCGTGCTGGAAGCGCTGCGCGCGCTGCGCGCCGCGGGCGTCCGGCTCGCCCTGGACGACTTCGGCACCGGCTGGTCGAGCCTGGCCTGGCTGCGCCGCCTCCCGGTGCACGCCCTGAAGATCGACGGCTCGTTCATCGACGGCCTGCGCCACCCCGACGCCGACCCCGTCGACTCGGCCATCGTCGGCTCGCTGATCGGGATGGCTCACGCCCTGGGCCTGGAGGTCACGGCCGAATGGGTGGAGACCGACCTCCAGTCGGAGCGGCTCGCGGGCCTCGGCTGCGACGTCGGGCAGGGACGGTGGTTCGGTGACGCCGGTCCCGCGGAGTGGGTTCCGGACATCCTGCGGCGTAGCATCGCGACCTGAACGGCCGTCCACGACAGGGGAGCGAGCGTTGGGTCCCGACACCCGAACCGAGTCCGACCCGACCGACGACGAACCCCGTGAGGAGTGCGGTGTCTTCGGCGCCTGGGCGCCCGGCGAGGACGTCGCCAAGCTCGCCTACTACGGCCTCTACGCGCTGCAGCACCGCGGCCAGGAGGCCGCCGGCATCGCCGTGTCCGACGGCCGCCGCATGGTGGTGTTCAAGGACCTCGGCCTGGTCAGTCAGGTGTTCGACGAGCAGACGCTGAGCTCGCTCAAGGGCCACATCGCCATCGGGCACTGCCGCTACTCCACCACCGGGTCCACCACCTGGGAGAACGCGCAGCCCACGTTCCGCACCACGGCCACCGGCAGCGGCATCGCGCTGGGCCACAACGGCAACCTCGTCAACACCGCCGAGTTGCGCGACGAGGTCGCCGCCCTCGTCGACGAGCCGGCGTCGGGCCGGTCGCACATCCGGTCGAGCACCGACTCCGACCTCGTCACCGAGCTGATGGCCGCCACGGCCGCCGACATCGGCGTCGAGGAAGCCGCGATGCGGCTGCTCCCGCGCCTGCGCGGGGCGTTCTCCCTGGTCTTCGGCGACGAGCAGACGCTCTACGCCGCCCGCGACCGCCACGGCGTCCGCCCGCTGGTGCTGGGCCGCCTGGAGCGCGGCTGGGTCGTCGCGAGCGAGACGGCGGCGCTCGACATCGTCGGCGCGTCGATGGTCCGCGAGGTCGAGCCCGGCGAGCTGCTCGCGATCGACGCCGACGGCATGCGCAGCTCGCGCTTCGCCGCCCCCGAGCCCAAGGGCTGCGTCTTCGAGTACGTCTACCTGGCCCGCCCGGACACCACGATCTCCGGCCGCTCCGTGCACTCCACGCGCGTCGACATCGGCAAGCGCCTGGCCCACGAGCACCCCGTCGACGCCGACCTGGTGATCCCGACGCCGGAGTCCGGCACGCCGGCCGCCATCGGCTACGCCCAGCAGTCCGGCATCCCCTACGGCCAGGGCCTGGTCAAGAACGCCTACGTCGGGCGCACGTTCATCCAGCCGAGCCAGACGATCCGCCAGCTCGGGATCCGGCTCAAGCTCAACCCGCTGCGCGAGGTCATCCGCGGCAAGCGGCTCGTCGTCGTCGACGACTCCATCGTGCGCGGCAACACCCAGCGCGCGCTCGTGCGGATGCTGCGCGAGGCCGGGGCGCTGGAGGTGCACGTGCGCATCGCGTCGCCGCCGGTGCGCTGGCCCTGCTTCTACGGCATCGACTTCGCCACCCGCGCCGAGCTCGTGGCCAGCGGCATCGACACCGAGGGCGTCCGCCGTTCCATCGGCGCCGACAGCCTGGGCTACGTCTCGCTGGAGGGACTGATCGCGGCCAGCGAGCAGCCCCGCAGCCGCCTGTGCTCGGCCTGCTTCGACGGCGAGTACCCCATCCCGCTGCCCGAGGAGGCGCGGCTGGGCAAGCACCTGCTCGAGCCCGTCCCGGTGGACGTCTCGGGGGCCGCCTCGGGCGATCCCGGGCCGGTCGCCGTCGGCCCGGGTGCCGCGCTCGACCGTCCCTGAGCTCCCCCGACCCGCACGGCGCACCCCTGCGCGCCGCCCGCCCGCCCGAGAGCGAGATACGAGCATGCCGACCGACCTGCCCGGAGCCAGCTACGCCGCCGCGGGTGTGGACATCGAGGCGGGGGAGCGCGCCGTCGACGCGCTGCGCCCCTACGCGGAGAAGGCCAACCGCCCCGAGGTGCTGGGCGGCATCGGCGGCTTCGCGGGCCTGTTCGCGCTGAAGATCGGCAAGTACACCGAGCCGGTGCTCGCGGCGTCCACCGACGGCGTCGGCACGAAGGTCGCGATCGCGCAGGCGATGGACAAGCACGACACCATCGGGCTCGACCTCGTCGCGATGGTCGTCGACGACCTCGTCGTCTGCGGTGCGGAGCCGCTGTTCCTGCAGGACTACATCGCCGTCGGCAAGCTGGTGCCCGAGCAGGTCGCGGCCGTCGTCAAGGGGATCGCGGAGGGCTGCCAGCAGGCCGGCTGCGCGCTGCTCGGCGGCGAGACCGCGGAGCACCCCGGGCTGATGGAGGTCGGCGGGTACGACATCTCCGGCACCGGCGTCGGGATCGTGGAGGCCGACGCGATGCTGCGGCCCGACCGCGTCCGCCCCGGCGACGTCCTGGTGGGGCTGGGGGCCTCGGGCCTGCACTCCAACGGCTACTCGCTGGCGCGGCACGTGCTGCTCGACATCGCGCGGATGTCGCTGGAGGGCCACGTCGAGGAGTTCGGCCACACCCTCGGCGAGGAGCTGCTCGTCCCGACCCGCATCTACGCGCGCGACTGCCTCGCCCTGGCCGCCGAGACCGGCGTGCGCACGTTCGCCCACATCACCGGCGGCGGCCTGGGGCGCAACGTCGAGCGGATCCTGCCCGACGGCCTCAGCGCCGTCGTCGAGCGCAACACCTGGACCCCGGACCCGATCTTCAACCTCATCGCCTCGCGCGGCCGCGTCGAGCGCGCCGAGATGGAGAAGACGTTCAACATGGGTGTCGGCATGGTGGCCGTGCTGCCCGCCGACGACGTCGACCGCGCGCTCGCCGTGCTCACCGCCCGGCACGTGCCGGCGTGGGTGCTCGGCGGCGTGTCGCGCACGGCCGACGCCGACGCCCCGCGCGTCACGCTCCGGGGCGACCACCCGCGGTTCTGAGCCCGCGCACCAGCTCCACCAGCTCCTCCTCGCCGAGGTCGATCCGGCGGGCGGCCTCCACGAGCTGCCGGGCCAGGTCGACGACGCCGGCGCGGCCGTCGTCGGCGCCCGCCCGCACGGTGGCGCCCCGCCCGCGGCGCAGCTCGATCAGCCCGTCGTCGCGGAGCTGCTGGTAGCCGGCGAGCACGGTGTGGATGCTGACGTCGAGCGAGGCCGCGAGTTCGCGGGCGGGCGGCAGCCGCTCGCCCGCCGCGACCTCGCCTGCGCCGATGGCCCGCCGGACGGCGGCGGCGATCTGCTCATGCAGCGGGACGGGGCGGGCGGGGTCGACGCGGATCAGCATGCCGCGATGCCGTTCAGCAGGCCGGCGGCGGTCTCCGGGTCGTCGACGGTGACGGCGAAGCGCCGCCCTGACCGGCGCACCACGACGAGCGCGGGCCCCGAGCGCAGGACGACCCCGCTGCCGCCGGGGACGACCCGGTAGCCCCAGCCGCCGAACTCGGCCGCCGAGACGTCGTCGGTCATGGCCGACCTGATGTCGGACAGCGGCACGACGATCCGCGGCCACCCGACGGGACCCAGGCCGACGCGCAGCCCGCGCCGGTCGACGGTGACGCGCACGGCGCTCGTCGCCGCGACCAGCAGACCGCCGACCCCGAGGGCGACGACGGCGACCAGCGGGGCCCCGAGCGAACCCAGCGCGGCGGCGCCCAGGAGGAGCACCCCGCCGAGCACGACCAGGGGCTGGGACACGACGGTCCGCGACCAGCTCACCCGCTCGGTGTCCCCGACCTCGACAGCGGCCGCCGCGGCGGGTGCGGCCGCGCCGGTGGTCGGGCTCGCCGGGGTCAGGCGGTGGACGAGCCACCCCACGGCCGCCCCCGCTCCGAGCCCGGCCGCGAGCCACCCGGGGGACAGCACCGCGTCGGTGGCGTCGGCCAGGTCGAGGTTGGCGGAGGCGGCGCCGTAGGTGATCACACCGACGAGCACCGCGACGCTCCACGACAGGCCGACGAGGAGGCGCCCGCCGTCGTACCGACCGGTGACCGACCGCCTGCCGCGCGCCGATCCGGCGAGCACGCCGAACAGCACGGTGAGGAACAGCGCCAACCCGATCTGCACGCCGAGGAGCGCCGCGCGTCCGGTGTACCCGTCGGCGGTGCCGCCCAGCGCGAAGTGGCTCGCGACCGGATCGGGCAACCGGTCGGCGGCCAGTACCAGGAGTACGCACGCCGGCAGCTGGGCCGGCAGGTGCGGAACGGCGGCGAGAACGCGGGAACGGGACACCTCAACCTCCTACTTGTTATGTATCAAACATAACAAGTAGCCGGCCTGACCCGCTACCGCGTTCGTCGTGCTGCGTGGAACCCGGTCAACGTCGGTAGTCGTCGTCCCTGTCGGACTCGGGGGCGTAGGGGTCGTACTCGTCCTCCGCCTCCGTGTCGTGGAGCACCGTCCCACCGCCGACGCCGATCTCGCGCTGCAACGCGTCGAGATCCATGGTGGGGGAGCTGTACTTGAGTTCCCGGGCCACCTTCGTCTGCTTGGCCTTGGCTCGTCCGCGCCCCATGGCTGGTCCCCCTTACAACAGGGAAGGGGCGGCCGGATGTCTCGGCGGCCCCATTCATGTCATCAGTGTCCTGTCACCACCGTACCGTGCCGACGGCCGGACGTGCGACGTGGCACCGACGGTGTCACGTCGTCTGCGTCACCCGGCTCCCGGAGGCCCCGCAGGGTCAGGAGTGCTAGTGCGGCGGCGACCGTGCCGAGGGCGAGCATCGCGGGCCACCCGGCGGCCTGCGCGACGAGCCCGCCCACCACCGGGGTCGCGGCGGCGGCCATGTAGTTGGCGGTGTTGGACACGGCCATCGCGGTGGCGGCCCGCCCGGGCGGGGCGAGCTCGCCCGCGGCGGTGAACACCAACCCGTTCCAGCTGATCGCCAGCGCGGCGGCGGGCACGAGGACCACGGCGAGCAGGACGACCGGGCCCGGCTGGAGCAGTGCGGCGCCGCCGAAGCCGACGGCGACGAGCGCGGCGACGATCCGCAGCGGTCGCAGCCTGCTGCCCGCGCGGTCGGACCAGAACCCGTTGCCCAGGCGCCCGGCGGCGCCCAGGACCTGCGTGAGCGCCAGGAGGGCCCCGGCGGCGGCCAGCGGCATCCCGCTGCCGGTGTGCAGGACCTCGACGAGGAAGACCGAGCCCAGGAACTGCGGGACGACCAGCAGCAGCCCGGCCGCGCTCAGGCGCTGCAGTCGTCGGTCGGTCAGGACGTCGAGCATGCGGCCCGCGGGACGCGATCCCCGCGGCGGGGCGTCCGGGGGCTCGCGGACGAACGCGGCCACGGTCCCGGCCGCGACGAGGCAGACCGCGGCGAGCACGAGGAACACCGCCGGCACCCCGCCGGCCGTCGCCACGGCGGGCAGCGCGACCGCGGCCAGTGCGGCCCCGACCGGCACCGACGTCTGCCGCACGGCCATCGCGAGGCCCCGGCTCCGCGCGGGGAACCACGTCATCACCGCGCGCCCGCTGGCGGCGTTGACCGACGCCCCCGAGGCTCCGGCCAGCATGAGGAGCCCACCGGCGGCGAGGGGGTGCGGCACCAGTGCCGCGGTGGACAGCGCGGCGGCCGAGCCGACGAGCCCGGTCGCCATGACCCCGCGCTCGCCGAACCGGTCGGCGGCCGCGCCCCACGGGATGAGCGTCGGCACGAGCCCGATCGAGATCGCGCCGATCATGAGGCCGACGCCGGCGAGGTCGAGGTCGAAGTGCGCCCGCAGTGCCGGCGTGACGGCGGCGAGCCCGAGGAAGTAGGCCGCGGTGGCGGCCTGGGCGGCGCTGCCGACGGCGAGCACCACCCAGCGGTAACGGGGTGCGTCCACCCGGCGGACGCTACGCCGGGTTCTCGCGATGCGGGAGCAGTGTCCCATCACTCGGGATCAGCTCACGCGCCCGGAGTTGCAGGAAGGCCACCTCGTGGACGCTTGTCGTCCTGAAGGTGGCCTTCCTGCAACTCGAGGGGCGGGGGTCAGCCCCGCAGGCCGCCCTGGGCCGCGCGTCCGGGCGGCGGCGCGGCGTCCTCGGCCGGCACCGAGTCGGGGTCGACCCGGGCCGGAGAGGCGCGCTCGTCGATCCCGGCGACGAGGTCGGCGTCGAGCGGCACCGAGCGCTTGACCAGCGCGAGCGCCACCGAACCGAGCTCGTGGTGCTGCACGACCGTGCCCACGCGGCCGACCGTGCGGCCCCCGAGGGTGACGGGCTCGCCGGGCACGGGCAGGTGCTCGTCGCCCGCGTCGAGGTGCAGCAGGACCAGGCGGCGGGGCGGACGCCCGAGGTTGGCGACGCGCGCGACCGTCTCCTGGCCGCGGTAGCAGCCCTTCGTCAGGTGGACCGCGTCGCCGATCCAGCCGACCTCGTGCGGGATCGTGCGCTCGTCGGTGTCCAGGCCCAGCCGCGGCCGCCCGGACTCCACGCGCAGCGCCTCGAAGGCCATCGTCCCGGCCTCACGCGCTCCCGCGCCGGTGAGCCGCTGCCACCACACGTCCTGCTCGGCGCGGGGGACCAGCAGATCGGCCGCGTCGACGCCGGGCCACGGCATCCGCCGCACCACGCCGCCGCCGGGCAGGGCGAGCGCGCCGTGCGGCCGATCGGGGACCGGGACGCCCGCCGTCGTGAGGACGTCGGCGGTGTCGGGTCCGACCACGCTGAGCACCGCGAGCTCCGCGGTGGCGTCGCGCGGCTCGACCTTGGACCAGAACACCATCTTGGTCAGGTAGTCCAGCAGCGGCGGGACGTCGCCGGGCTCGGTGTCGAGGTAGACCGTGTCGGCGGTGTGCGCGACGACCATGTGGTGCAGGACGCGGCCGTTGAGGTCGAGGATCAGCGTCTCGGTGCCGGTGTCCGCGGGCAGCTCGCTGACGTGCTGGGTGAGCAGCAGGTGCAGCCAGCTCAGGCGGTCCTCGCCCGTCACGGCGATGACCCCGCGGTGGCTGCGGTCGACCACCGCGGCGCCGCGGGCCATCCGGCGCTGCTCGGCGAGCGGGTCGCCGCGGTGCGGAGGCACGGGGGAGTCGCGGTCGGGGGCGTCGGGCGTCAGCTGGGTGTCGGTCACGCGCCCGCCTCCTGGGTGCAGTCGCGGCAGCGGCCGGACAGCGCGACGTGGGTGACGTCGAGCTCGAACCCGACCGACCCGCGCAGGCGGGAGGACAGCTCGTTCATCAGATCGGTGGGAGTCTCGGTGACGGCCCCGCACTCGTGGCAGACGAGGTGCACGTGCTGGTGCTCGGCCTCGGAGTAGTTCGGGGCGCCGTGACCCAGGTGCGTGTGCCGCACCAGCCCGAGTTTCTCCAGCAGGTCCAGCGTGCGGTAGATCGTCGTGATGTTGACGGCGGGCGCGACGGCCTGCACCTGCGCACAGATGCGCTCCGGTGTCGCGTGACCGAGGTCGCGCACGGCGTCGAGCACGAGCTGCCGCTGGGGGGTCATCCGGAAGCCGCGCTGGTGCAGCGTGCGCTTCAGGTCCTCCGGTCCGTCGGCGTCGTCGCGCCGCTCACCTGCGGTGTCGAGCCGGGTCGAGGTGTCCACCCGACCGATGGTAGGCCGCCGCGCCGGGTGCCCGTCGGGCGCTTCGTCCGGAACCGCGGCTGCCGGGCGACGGCCCTCTCGCTATGCTGCGAAAGGGTGAACGGCCGGGATCGGGCGAAACGACCCCCCTACCCTCGTCGGAATGCACGGTGACGGCACGCACGGGAGGGCTAGCGATGACGAGTGACGCGGGGGTGCCCGGCGCGCCACGCTTCGACGTCGTGCTGCGCGGCTACGACCGGCGCCAGGTCGATGAGCACGTCGACCGGCTGCAACGGGTGCTCGCCCGGATGCGCGCCGATCTCGACGTCGCGCGCAGCCAGCCGATGCCCGTCGTCTCGTCCAGCCAGCCGATGCGCCCCCGACCGACCCCGCGCCCGCGGCCCGGTGGCCCGGCGGGCGACCCGGACACCATCGGCACCTTCACCGACCGCATGGAGAGCATCCTCGCGGCCGCCGAGGAGGAGGCCGCGGAGATCCGGCGCAACGCCCACCGCGCCGCCCGCGCCGAGACCGAGGGCGTGCGCGCCCAGGTGGCCGACCTGATGCGCCAGCGCGACGCCGTGCTGGCCGAGCTCACGCGGATGCGCTCGCAGCTCGAGGGCATGCTGGCCGCCCCGACCGCGCAGATGCCCGCGCACGAGTCGGCGAACCGCCCGGTCACCGCCCGCCGCGACGACGTCCGGCAGGGCCGTCCCGAGCCCGGCCCCCGTCCCGCCGGTGCGCCGCCCCGGCCCGCGCCCGGTGCGGGCGAGGGCGCCGCGCGCCGCGCGCCCGGTCCGCAGCCCACCCCCGCCGCCGGTGCCTCGCCGGTGCCGTCGGGATCCGCCCGCCCTGCGGGTCCGTCGCCGGACAAGGCGGGGCAGGGTGCGTCCCCGACCGGCAGCGCGCCGGGCTCCGGGCCGGCCACCACCGCGCTGCCGGGCTCCGGCTCGGCCACCACCGCGCTGCCGGGCTCCGGCTCGGCCACCACCGCGCTGCCCTCGGGCGCGGCGGCCCCCGCCGACCGTCGCGGTGGCGGTGGGTCCGCCGAGCCGTCCCGGCCCTCGCCGACGCCGGGTCGCGGCACGCCGTCGCCGCTGCGGGCCACGGGCTCGACCGCCGGTGCGCCGCCCGCGCCCACGTCCGGCGCGAGCGCGTCCACCCCGGCCTCCGGCCCCAACGGGTCGTCGGCGGGTGAGCCGCGCGACGGCTCCGCCCGCACATCCGGCAGCTCCGCGCCGTCGTCGGCGCCCTCGGGGTCCGGAACGTCCGGCTCCGCCGAGCCCCGCAGCGAGCGGTCCGACGCGGAGCGTCCGGCCGACCGCGGCGCGGGCACCCCCGCCGGGGCCGCAGTGTCCCGCGGGTCGCAGCCGTCCCAGCAGCAGCAGCAGACCGAGGCCGCCCGTCCCGGCGCCGCTGCCGGTGCGCAGAACGGCCGCCCGCAGAACGGGCAGGCGCCGAGCAGCCAGAACGGCCAGCCCTCGCAGGGCTCCGACCAGTCCTCCAACGGCCGGCCGCAGGCCGCCCGTGCTCAGTCGGGTGACCCTCGTCCGGGTGGTTCTCCGGCCGCATCCCCGGCGTCCGACGCCGCCGCCACCGCGGAAAAGGCACCCGCCGCCCGGCCGGAGCGCGAGGCGGGCAAGGCCGCCCACCGCCTGCCGACCGGCGCCTATCCGGCCGTGGGCGACAGCGGCACGTCGATGCGCCCGCGCAGCGAGCCCGACCCCGAACCGGCGGACCTGTTCCGCCCGGCACCCCGTGCGAGCACGGCGGATGCGCAGCCGGCGGGCGAGCGCACGTCGGTCGTCCGGCGTCCGGAGCAGGCCGCAGGTGCCGATCCGGCCGCGGCCGGCGCGGTCCGCCCCGACGAGCCGACGGTCCTCTCGCCGGCGCCCGGCAGTGGTCGCACCGAGCGGTCCGACAGCCGGACGAGCACCTCTCGGCCCAGTTCGTCGTCACGCTCCGCGTGAGGTTGGTTGCACATCGTCACGCCGGACGGCGTACGGTCCGCAACCATGCAGCTGGCTCTGACGCCTGAGGTGCTGGTCCCGGTCGGTGCCGGGGCCCTGCTCCTCGTCATCGCCCTCGTGGCCGTCCTCCTTGTCGCACGACGGCGCCGGCGCGCCCGCGCCCTCGCCGCGACGGTCGTCGACACCGGGGCTGTCGACCCCGAAGCGGTCGGGACTGCGGCGGTCGGGACTGCGGCGGTCGGCACTGCGGCGGTCGACACTGCGGCGGGCGGCCCCGCACAGGTCGACACGGATCCGGCCGCCGACGAGGCCGACCCCGACCGGGGCACCGGGCACGACGGCGCCTGGTCCGACCCCACCGAGCGCGTCGGCTCCGGCCGCACGGTCGCCGCGGCCGTCGCGCAGGCGCTCGCCGCGCGCGAGGCGCACGCCCGTGCGGGTGGCTCCGCGCCGTCCGAGCCGTCCACCGGGACCACGACGCCCACACCGGAGCCCGCTTCCCGCAACGGCACCGCGGTGAACGGCGCCGCGCGCCCAGCGCCCGATGCCGCCGCGTCGGTCACCCCGGACCACGGGGTCCGCGCCGACGGGCCCGCCCGGCCCCCGGAGACCGTCACGCCCGACATCGCCCCCAGCGCCCGCGGCGACGCCCGCGACCGCCTGCTCGCGGTCCTGCTGGACGATCCGGTGCGCGCGGTCGGCGCCACCGTGGAGCTCGACGCCTGCCGCCGCCAGCTCGCCCGGCTCACCGACTCCGTCCGCCACGAGCGCGAGGCGCTGCGGTCGGTGCTCGCCCGGCTCGCCGAGACCGGTCTGGGTCACGACCAGCTCGCGCGCCTGTCCGGGCTGTCCGACGCCGAGCTGCGCGACCTGCTGCCCGACCGCGTCGGCGTGGGCTGAGGCCCGGAGCCGTCGCGGACCGGGCCCGTCAGCCCGCGATGCGGCTCAGGCGCGCCGAGAGGTGCGGCTGCATCGGCTGGCCCATCATCGCGCGCTCGTCGACGTAGGCGAGGTCGCCGCCCTCCACCAGCCCGTAGAGCCGGTGGGAGGCCTGCACGTCCTGCGCGGTCGGGGTGCGCACCACCGCGTCGGTCTCGATCTCCCACGAGCGCAGGTCGAGCGCGCGGCCGTAGAAGACCTCGACGATCCCGGTGGCGTGGGTGAGGAGCACCTCGAGCTCCCCGCCCTCCTGCGGGCGCCAGAAGCCCGACTCGCGGGCGGCGGGGCGGATGACCTTGCCGTCGTCGTCGAGCAGCCAGGCGCGCGCCTCGTAGGACAGGAACGGGCGCCCGTCGTGGGCGAACACGAGCTGCTGGCCGTAGGCGAAGGGGCCGTCGATCGTCGGGTAGACGACCTCGCCCGCCCCGCGCCACACGCCGATCAGCGGCAGCAGGCCCAGGCACTGCTGGTGCAGGTCGGGGCCCTCGCGCAGGTTGGCCGTGTCGTCGGGGACCGGGAGGTCCTCGAAGCGCGGCCGGTTGCGTCGCGGCGAGTCGGGGGCGGCGTTGGCCGGGCCGGTGATGGTGCCCGGGATCTCGCCGTCTGGCCCGCTCACGACGCGGGCTCCGCGACGGACCCGGGCGTCGGCTCGGTGGTGAACAGCCGTCGGAGCAGGTAGCCGGTGTAGGCCACCGTGCCGCCGCTGGCCGCGATCAGCAGGCCGGTGAAGAACCAGTGCACGGGGAGCCATCCTAGTGGCACCACCGACCCCATGTTGCAGGAAAGCCACGTTCACGCAACCTCGTTGCGTGAACGTGGCTTTCCTGCAAGTGGGATGGGTGGAGCGACGGCCGTCAGGCCACCGCCACCAGCGTCTGGTGCAGGCCGGGGGCGTCGGCCTCCAGCACGGCCTCCCCGTTGCCGCTGCGGCTCAGCGCGCGCAGCGTCCAGGTGCCGGGGGCGGCGAAGAAGCGGAAGTCGCCGCTCGCGCTGGCCACGACCTCGGCCGTGAACTCGCCGGTGCCGTCGAGCAGCCGGACGAAGGCGCCGCCGACGGGCTCGCCGCCCGCGACGACGCGCCCGGCGAGGACGGTCTCCTTGCTGAGGTCGGTGCCCGCAGGCAGCGACACGGACTGGTCAGGAGCGCCGCACATCAGCCCTTGCTCCCCGCGCCGAGCTCGATCGGCACGCCGATGAGCGAGCCGTACTCGGTCCAGCTGCCGTCGTAGTTCTTGACGTCGCCGTGGCCGAGCAGCTCGTGCAGCACGACCCAGGTGTGCGAGCTGCGCTCGCCGATGCGGCAGTAGGCGATGGTCGGGCGCGAGCCGTCGAAGCCCTCGTCGCCGTAGAGCTTGGCGAGGTCCTCGTCGGACTTGAACGTGCCGTCCTCGTTGGCCGCCTTGCTCCACGGGATGTTGATGGCGCCGGGGATGTGGCCGGGGCGCTGGCTCTGCTCCTGCGGCAGGTGCGCCGGCGCGAGGATCTTGCCGGAGAACTCGTCGGGCGAGCGGACGTCGACCAGGTTCTGGCTGCCGATGGCCTCGACGACCTCGTCGCGGAAGGCGCGGATCGACGTGTCGGCCGGCTTCGCGGTGTAGGTCGTGGGGGTGCGGTCGGTGGCGTCGGTGGTGAGCGGGCGCCCGTCGAGCTCCCACTTCTTGCGGCCGCCGTCGAGCAGCTTGACGTCGGCGTGCCCGTACAGCTTGAACTGCCAGTACGCGTAGGCGGCGAACCAGTTGTTGTTGCCGCCGTAGAGGACCACGGTGTCGTCGTTGGAGACGCCCTTGGCCGAGAGCAGGGCGCCGAACTGGTCGGCGTCGACGATGTCGCGGCGCACGGAGTCCTGGAGCTCCGTGGTCCAGTTGATCTTCACGGCGCCGGCCAGGTGGCCGCCGTCGTAGGCGGCGGTGTCCTCGTCGACCTCGAGGAACACGATGCCGTCGGTGCCGATGTTCTTCTCGGCCCAATCGGCGGTGACGAGGACGTCCTCGCGGCTCATGCTGTGGCTCCCTGCTGGTTGCGGTGCGTGCGGAATCGGTGGAGGAGGGCGTACATCTCGCAGCCCAGGCAGAAGCCGAAGGCCGCGTTGAGGAAGGCGGCGACGAGTGCGATCGCCGTGGCGACGACGCCGAGCACGGAGAGCCCGGTGAGGTAGCCGACCGTGCCGACCAGGGCGAACACGAACCCGATGAGCTGCGAGAACCGGACGGGGGCGGCGTCCTCGCGCTCGGTGGGCGGGCTCAGCCGCGGCGCGACGAGCGTGCGGAACAGCAGCGGGTACGGCGCGAAGCGCGGCCCGGCGAACGCGGCGAGCGCGAACACCACGGCCTGCGCGGCGAGCAGCCACCCGCTGCCGGTGAGCAGCACGATCGCGAGCACGACGGTGGACAGCGCCGCGGCGAAGCGGACGCCGCGCGGATCGAGCGGGGGGTCCGATGCGGACATGGGGGTGCTCCTGAGACGAGCGGATGAGGGGCGCAGATGCTCAGGAGGCGTGACACAGGCAGCTGCCGACGCGGCACAGGTCCACTGCGCGGCGACGGGTCAACGGCCAGAACACGGTGCGAGCCTAACCCAGTGTCCCGACCTGCGGGAGCGTGATCCCGCACTGCGGGCGGCCGGGTGCGTCACCGTGCGTCCAGGACCGGGGCGAGCGCGGCCTCGAGCTCGGCCGCGCGCGGCAGGCCGGAGACCCGGACGAACTCCGCGCCGGACCGGTCGAAGGCGACGACGGTGGGCGTGCGCAGCACCCCGAGGGCGCGCGCGACCTCCGGCCGCTCGGCCACGTCCACCTCGGTGTGCGCGACGCCCGGCTGCCGGGCGCGCAGGTCGTCGATCAGCTCCGCGGTGCGCCGGCACGGCGTGCAGACCGGGGAGGAGAGCTGCAGCAGCAGGACGCGGTCGCCGTCGGAGGGCGCGGTGCCGGCCAGGGCCCAGCCGCCGGTGGCGGCGTCAGCGCTCGCGGTGGCCCCGCCGCGGTCGCCCGTCGTGCGCACGCGCCCGTCGCGGCGGCGCAGCACCAGGCCGACGGCTGTCGCGATCGCCAGGGCGGCGACCAGCACCGTCACGCCGAGGGGGTCCACGTGCGCGCCAACGCCGACCGGTCCCGCTTTAGTCCGCGGAGGTCGCGGGCGTCACCCGGTGGTGGTGGCCGCGGCCCCGAGCAGGAGGTCGGTCGTGCTGCCGCTGATCTCCAGGACGCCGTCGACGGCCTTGAGCTCGGTCGGGGTGACCTGCAGCGGCAGGGAGCCCGGGTCGACCTCGACGGTGAAGCGGTCGGCCAGGGAGGCCTGCGCCGACTCCGGCAGCGGCGCGGCGTCGGGACCGCCGATGCGGACGTCGCGCGGGACGATGCGCACGAGCCCGTCGGTGAGGTCGAGGGCGACGATCGCGGAGACCTCGGTGTCCTCGCCGAGCACTGCGGTGGTGCCGACGAGCCGGGCGACGGTGTCGGGGTCGACGTCGGCGAGCGACGGGTCCGCGCCGTCCTCGACGGCCGCCTCGAGCGCGTCGGCGTCGAGGGACTCGATGCGCAGCTTGTCGACGCTGCCCAGCAGCCGCTCGATGTCATCGGCGCCGACCCGGACGGTGCCGTCGGCCTCCGCGACGCGCAGCGACTTCGGGCCGGACCCGAGCACCTCCGACAGCGGGGCGTCGACGTCGCGGAGCTGCGCGACGATCTCGACCTCCTGCAGGTCGCCGACCTGCAGGCGGTCGGCGGTGACGTCGATGCTGGAGTAGCGCCCGGCCAGGGCCTGTGTGACGAACGGGAAGCCGTTGATGCGGACATCGGGGTCGTCGGGCAGGCCGATCTGCTCGCGCATCTGCCGGGAGACGGCCGACTCGGCGAGCGCGGCGGCACCGAAGTCGAGCCCCACGAGCACCCCGACGAGCACCACCAGTCCGACGATCAGGCGCTTCATCCGACCTCCGACGACGACTGCGGTCACCCGGGAGACCGTAGAGCGGTGCGGGTCCCCGGCCACCTCCGGGTCGTGACCTGTGCCGCGGTACTAGGGCACCGGGTCGGTCGCGGGCTATTCTTCGTCGATCCGCGCGGGTCTCGTCCCGATCACGCGGATGTGAACACGGTGCGTCAACGTCGCCCGCCGTTTCTCCAGAGGGGGCGCACGCCCCGATGAGGAGGAACAGATGGAGCTCCTGCTGCTGACGGCCGATCCGGACCCGGGTTCGGTCCTGCCGGCGCTCACGCTCCTGCCGCACGGCGTGCGCACCGCCGCGCCCGAGGTGGCGGCGCTGCTCGACGCCGGGCCGCACGACGCGGTCCTCGTCGACGCCCGCACCGACCTGGTCGCCGCGCGCAGCCTGTGCCGCCTGCTGGGCAGCACGGGCACCGACGTGCCGGTCGTCGCGATCCTCACCGAGGGCGGCCTGGTGGCCGTGTCCGGCGAGTGGGTCGTCGACGAGATCCTGCTCCCCGGAGCCGGTCCCGCCGAGGTCGACGCCCGGCTGCGCCTGCTCAAGGCCCGCCCCGGCGCCGACAGCGGCGGCGGCAGCGGTGCACTGGTGCTCGGCGAGCTGGTGATCGACGAGGCCACCTACGCCGCGCGCCTGCGCGGGCGGCTCCTGGAGCTCACCTACAAGGAGTTCGAGCTGCTCAAGTACCTCGCGCAGCACGCGGGCCGGGTGTTCACCCGCGCGCAGCTGCTGCAGGAGGTCTGGGGCTACGACTTCTTCGGCGGCACCCGCACCGTCGACGTCCACGTGCGGCGCCTGCGCGCCAAGCTCGGCACCGAGCACGAGCAGATGATCGGCACCGTCCGCAACGTCGGCTACAAGTTCGTGCGTCCGGGCCGCGGTGCGCTCGGCGCGCCCGCGCTGGAGGCCGACGACGAGGACGCCGACGCCGACGAGCGGCTGAGCTTCCGCGCGTAGGCTCGATCATGTGACCGAACTGCAGTGGCGCGCCGGGCTCGACGACGACGGCGTTTCGGTGGTCCGCGCCCTGGCCTCGGCCGCTGCGGCCGCCGACGGCAGCACCCCGCTCTCCGACGAGGTGCTGCTGCAGCTGCGCAGTCCTGGCGTCGCCCACCTGCTGGCCCTCGACGGCGACGACCTCGTCGGCTTCGCGCACCTCGACCCCGCGGGCGGCGGCGAGCTCGTCGTGCACCCGCGCCACCGCCGGGCCGGGCTCGGCCGTCGCCTCCTGCACTCGCTCGTGGAGCGCGCCGGTGACGGGGAGTTGCGGGTTTGGGCCCACGGCGAGCACCCGGGGGCCGTCGCGCTGGCCGCGGAGGCCGGCCTGGTGCGCGTGCGCGAGCTCTGGCAGATGCACCTGGACATGCCCGACGCGCCCGACGCCGTCGCGCTCCCCGCGGGCGTCGCGCTGCGCCCGTTCGTCGTCGGTTCCGACGAGGAGGCGTTCCTGCGCGTCAACAACGCCGCGTTCGACTGGCACCCCGAGCAGGGCGGCTGGGGGCTCGAGCAGATCGCCGAGCGCGAGGCCGAGCCGTGGTTCGACGCGAAGGGCTTCCTGCTCGCCGTCGACCCCTCCGACCAGCTGCTCGGCTACCACTGGACCAAGGTCCACACCGAGCCCGAGCACATCGGTGAGGTCTACGTGCTCGGCGTCGACCCCTCGGCGCAGGGCACCGGTCTGGGCGCGGCGCTGACGATCGCGGGGTTGCGGCACCTGCACGCGCGGGGCCTGCGACAGGTGCTGCTCTACGTCGAGTCCGACAACGGCGCGGCGGTGCGGGTGTACCGGAAGCTCGGTTTCACGGTGCGCCACAACGACGTCCTGTTCGTTCGGAACGCCCCGCCCGCCGCCTGACCGCCATCTGGGGTTCACCCGTTCGCCATGCGGTGCGGGCAACAATATCCGCAGGTCACGGGGCGATCACGACTCACTACAACGGGTGGGATGCCTCACGTTCAGTGGTGTGTTCATTCCACGTTCATCTGAACGGGGGAGTTCGTCCACCGTCGCTACCTACCGTCTCGGGACGAGCGGCCACCCCGAGCCGCATCGACCCCCTTCCGGGAACCGACGACGGAGGAACCTCGACGTGAAGATCGTGCGGCACAGTGCCCGTGCCCGAATTGCCGCAGTGGGCCTGGCCACCAGTGGCGCCCTGCTGCTCGCGGGCTGCGGCGCGGCCAACGAGTCCGCCGCACCCGCCGGTGGCGGAGGCTCCGAGCTCTCCGGCTCCATCGCCGGCGCCGGCGCCAGTTCGCAGGCCGCCGCCATGCAGGCCTGGGTGGCGGGCTTCAACTCGACGAACCCGGGAGTCCAGGTCAACTACGACCCGGTGGGCTCCGGCGGCGGCCGGGAGCAGTTCATCGCCGGTGGCACCGCCTTCGGCGGCAGCGACGCCTACCTCGACGAGGAGGAGCTGCCGGCCGCGGTCGAGCGGTGCGGTGGCAACGTCCTGGAGCTGCCGGCCTACATCTCGCCGATCGCGATCGCGTTCAACCTCGAGGGTGTCGACACCCTCAACCTGTCCCCCGCCGTCATCGCCGGGATCTTCGCGAAGCAGATCACCAACTGGAACGACCCGGCGATCGCCGCGGACAACGCCGGCGCGACGCTGCCGGACCTGCCGATCACCGTCGTGCACCGCTCCGACGAGTCGGGCACCACCGAGAACTTCCAGGAGTACCTGGCCGCGGTGGCCCCCGACGTATGGACCTACGAGGTCAGCGGTGACTGGCCGACCGAGGTGCAGGGCGAGGCCGCCCCGCAGACCGCGGGTGTGGTGCAGGCCATCGGAGCCGGCAACGGCACCATCGGCTACGCCGACGCCAGTCAGGTCGGCGACCTCGGCGTCGCAGCGGTCGGCGTCGGCGGCGAGTTCGTCGAGTACTCCCCGGAGGCGGCCGCGGAGGTCGTCGCCGCCTCGCAGCAGGTGGAGGGCGACCGGCCCGCGGGCAGCTTCGCGATCGACATCGACCGGCAGAACGCGCCCGCCGGCACCTACCCGATCGTGCTCGTCTCCTACGAGCTCGCCTGCGGAACCTACCCGAACCAGGAGACCGCCGACCTGGTGAAGGCGTTCTTCAGCTACGTCGTCTCCGAGGAGGGCCAGCAGGCCGCCGCGGACAACGCAGGCTCGGCGCCGATCTCCGACGCGCAGCGCACGGAGTTCCAGGCCGCGATCGACTCGATCACCGCCAGCGCCTGAGTGTGAGAGTTCACTAGCCGCTGAGCCCGGGAGGCCGTCACCATGGTGTCGTGCCCCCCGGGCTCGTCCCTGACCGGCGCGCCGTCGCGCGCCTCGTGATCCCATCCCTCGGAAAGGGACGACGTTGAGCACCACCATCGAGCCGGAGACGCCCACCCCGACCCCGTCGTCGCGGCCTGTCCGGCGTCCCGGTGACCAGATCTTCGCCGGGCTCGCCACCGGCGCGGGGGTCCTGATCCTCCTCGTGCTGGCCGGGGTCGCGGCCTTCCTGCTGGTGGAGGGGGTGCCGGCGATCCTCGCCTCGCCGGAGGAGGTGGGCAACGAGCGCGCGTTCGTCGGGTTCGTCTGGCCCCTGCTGTTCGGCACCCTGCTCTCCGCGACGATCGCACTGGTGGTGGCGACACCGTTCGCCGTCGCGGTCGCGCTGTTCATCAGCCACTACGCGCCGCCGCGGTTCGCCCAGGGGCTCGGGTACCTGATG
Organism: Pseudonocardia oceani; assembly: GCF_019263585.2. GTDB lineage: Bacteria > Actinomycetota > Actinomycetes > Mycobacteriales > Pseudonocardiaceae > Pseudonocardia > Pseudonocardia oceani. Next base: position 2,576,282 of record NZ_JADQDF010000001.1, on the reverse strand, counting down.
GACCTGCTCGCCGCGATCCCCAGCCTGGTCTACGGGCTGTGGGGGGTCACCGTGCTCGCTCCGGCCACCGTCCCCACGGCTCAGTGGCTCGCCGACAACCTGGGCTGGATCCCGCTGTTCGCCGGGCCGGCCTCCACCACCGGCCGGACGATGCTGGTCGCGGGCCTCGTGCTGGCCGTGATGATCCTGCCGATCATCAGCGCGGTCAGCCGTGAGGTGTTCCTGCAGACCCCGCGCCTGCACCAGGAGGCCGCGCTCGCGCTGGGTGCCACCCGCTGGGAGATGATCAAGATGGCGGTCCTGCCGTTCGGCCGGTCCGGGATCATCAGCGGTGCGATGCTCGGACTCGGCCGGGCGCTCGGTGAGACGATCGCGGTCGCGCTGATCATCTCCGGGCTGGGTATCGTCAGCTTCAACATCATCGGCAGTCAGAACGCCCTGACGATCGCGGCGAACATCGCGCTGGACTTCCCCGAGTCGAGCGGTCTCGCGGTGAACGCGCTGATCGCGACGGGCCTCGTGCTGTTCGTGGTGACGTTCCTGGTCAACGCGTTCGCCCGGTACATCATCAACCGCCGCAGCGAGTTCTCGGGAGCGAACTGATGACCACCTCGACGACCAAGACCTCGGGGTCGCAGTCGACGCTCCAGGCCCCGCAGGGTCCCTCCCCGAGGGCCACCGGCTCGCTGCCGCCCCGGGCGCAGTGGATCGTGCTCGGGGTCGTGGTCGCCGTCGCGATCCTGCTCCGCCTGACCTTCGGGACCAATCTGGCGCTGCTCGCCGTCGGCGCGGCCGTCGCCAACGTCGTGGTGATCCACCTCTGGGCCCGCGTGGTGGAGGGCTCGCGCGCCGCCGCCGACCGGACGGTCACCGCGGTCGTCGGCAGCGCCTTCGCGATCGCGATGGTCCCGCTGGCGTCCCTGCTGTTCACCGTGGTGACGCTGGGCACCAACCGGTTCGACGTGCAGTTCTTCACCAACTCGATGCTCGGCGTCGTCGGTGAGGGCGGTGGCGCCTACCACGCGATCATGGGCACCCTCATCGTCACCGGCCTGGCCGCGCTCATCTCGGTGCCGATCGGCGTCATGACCGCGGTCTACCTCGTCGAGTACGGGAAGGGCCGCCTGGCGCGGTCGATCACGTTCTTCGTCGACGTCATGACCGGCATCCCCTCGATCGTCGCGGGGCTGTTCGCGGTGGCGCTGTTCCAGCTCTTCTTCGGCCCGGGCATCCGCCTCGGGATCATGGGCGCGGTCGCGCTGAGCGTGCTGATGATCCCGGTCGTCGTCCGCTCGGTGGAGGAGATGCTCAAGATCGTGCCGAACGAGCTGCGCGAGGCCTCCTACGCGCTCGGGGTCTCGAAGTGGCGCACGATCGTCAAGGTCGTGCTGCGCACGTCCGTCGCCGGCATCGCCACCGGTATCACCCTGGCGATCGCCCGGGTGATCGGGGAGACGGCCCCGCTGCTGATCACGCTCGGCGCCACCACCGGGGTGAACCTCAACCCGTTCGACGGGCGGATGGCCTCGCTGCCGGTGTTCTCCTACTACTCCTACACCCAGCCCGGGGTGCCTCCGCAGCCCGGTCTGGACCGGGCCTGGGCCGCGGCCTTCGTCCTGATGCTGATCGTGATGGTGCTGAGCCTGCTCGCGCGCCTGATCTCCCGCCTGTTCTCGCCCAAGATCCGATAGGAAACCCCACGTGGCCAAGAGCATCGAGGTCCGTGACCTCAACATCTACTACGGCTCCTTCCTCGCGGTCGAGGGCGTCACCATGTCCATCCGGCCGGCCCAGGTCACCGCGTTGATCGGGCCGTCGGGCTGCGGGAAGTCGACCTTCCTGCGCTCGGTCAACCGGATGCACGAGGTGATCCCCGGCGCCTACGTCAAGGGCTCGCTCGAGCTCGACGGCAACGACCTCTACGGCTCGGGCTACGACCCGGTGACCGTCCGCCGCCAGGTCGGCATGGTGTTCCAGCGGCCCAACCCGTTCCCCACGATGTCGATCTACGACAACGTGATCGCCGGGCAGAGGCTCAACAACAAGAAGGCGAGCAAGGCGGTCACCGACGAGCTCGTCGAGCGGTCGCTGCGCGGGGCCAACCTGTGGAACGAGGTCAAGGACCGCCTCGACAAGCCGGGAGCGGGCCTCTCGGGCGGGCAGCAGCAGCGCCTGTGCATCGCCCGCGCGATCGCCGTGCAGCCCGACGTGCTGCTGATGGACGAGCCGTGCTCCGCGCTCGACCCGATCTCCACGCTCGCGATCGAGGACCTCATCAACGAGCTGAAGACGGACTACACGATCGTCATCGTCACGCACAACATGCAGCAGGCCGCCCGGGTCAGCGACTACACCGGGTTCTTCAACATCGAGGGCACCGGCAAGCCCGGCAAGCTCGTGGAGATGGACGAGACCAAGACCATCTTCTCGCAGCCCAAGCAGAAGGCCACCGAGGACTACGTGTCCGGCCGCTTCGGCTGAGCACCCCGCACGCGGCACCGGGAGCCCGGCGCGGTCCGATCCTCAGATCGGTACGGCGTCGGGCTCGTGGCCGGTCACGGCGTAGACGGTCTCGCGCGCCACGGCCACGGCGTGGTCGGCGAAGCGTTCGTAGTAGCGCGCCAGCAGGGTGATGTCGACGGCCGTGGGCACGCCGTGCGGCCAGGCCGGGTCCATCAGCACCTCGAACATCCGCCGGTGCAGCACGTCCATGGCGTCGTCGTCGCGGTCGAGCTCGACCGCGCGGATGACGTTGCGGGTGCGGACGACCTCGGCCGCCTTCACCGCGAGCGCGACGGCGAGCCGGCCCATCTCGGCGAAGTCGTCGCGCACCTCGGAGGGCAGGACCGAGCGGGGGTGCCGCCGCTGCACCGCCTCGGCGACGTGCAGGGCGAGCCGGTTCATCCGGTCGATGTCACCGGCCGAGCGGATCGTGGACACCACGGCGCGCAGGTCGCCCGCCACCGGCTGGTGGAACAGCAGGGCGTCGCGGGCCAGGTCCTCGATCTGCGCGCGCAGCGCCTCCAGCTCCCGCTCGCGCCCGATCACCTGCGCGGCGAGCCGGTCCCGGCCCTCCAGCAGCGCGGCGGTCGCGTTCTGCAACGAGCCCGCCGCGTGCGTGCACATCCGTCCCAGCAGGTTAGTGAGGTCGGTCAACTGCTGAGACAGCGGCGGGGGGACCACGGGAGGTCAGACGGCCAGCGGGCCGGGCATCCGGCCGGTGACCACGTAGACGATGCGGCGGGCGACGGCGACGGCGTGGTCGGCGTAGCGCTCGTAGAAGCGGGCCAGCAGCGTGATGTCGACGGCGGGGCCGACGCCGTGCGTCCAGGCCGGGTCCATCAGCACCGTGAACATGTGGCGGTGCAGGTCGTCCATCGCGTCGTCGTCGCGCTCGAGCTCCTCGGCGCGGGCGAGGTCGCGGGAGCGGATGACGTCGCCGGCCTTGTGCGCCAGCTGGCACCCCACGCGTCCCATCTCGGCGAAGTAGCCGCTCACGTCGGCGGGCAGCACCGGCTCCGGGTGGCGGCGGCGCGCGGCCTGGGCCACGTGCAGTGCGAGGTCGCCCATGCGCTCGATGTCGCCGGCGCCGTGGATGGCGGAGACGACCGTGCGCAGGTCGGTGGCCACCGGGGCCTGCAGCGCGAGCAGCGCGAACGCCTTCTCCTCGGCCGCGGCGCGGAGCTCGTCGATGCGGATGTCGGAGGAGATGACCTCCTCGGCGAGCTGCAGGTCGCTCTCCAGGAGGGCCTTGGTGGCCTTGGCGAGCGCGTCGGCGACCTGGTCGCACATGCCCGCCAGCTCCTCGGCCAGCGTGTCGAGTTGTTCCTGGTAGGCGTCGCGCATGATAGGAGACTAGAGGGGCGCGCCACCCCTGGCAGTGCCGACGGGTGAACCGGAGGTGAACGCTGGCGGGCGGGCGTCAGGCGCAGGTCGCCGGGGGCGTCGCGGGGCTCGCGGCGGCGGGCGTCGTGGACGGTGCGCGCACCACTCCGTCGAAGGACCGGCCGAGCACGAGCTGCAGCACGCCGCTCTCGCCGGGGTCGGGCACGGTCCGCGCCGAGGGCACCGTGTCGGCGAGGAGCTCGGCCGCCGCGGCGCGGTCGGGGGAGAAGCGGATGACGGTGTCCGGCGCGGCCTGCGGGGCGTTGCCGATCTCGTCGACACCGAACCCGAGCGTCTCCAGCGTGCCGCCGATCTCGGCGGCGAGGCCCTGCTGGTCGGATGCGTTGAGGATGTCGAGGGTGACGTCGGCGGGCGCGGGGCCAGCCCCCGCGGCCAGGACGGTCTGGTCGGGCAGCGGCGTGCCCTCACGCAGCGCGGCGAACAGCGCGGCGGCGTCGGCGTCGCGGACCAGGGTGTTGCCCTGGCCGCTGGTCTCGGTGGAGGTCGGGACGGCCGTGAACGTGACGCCCTCGGCCGCGAAGGCGCGCACCGAGCGGGCGGTGGCGAGGATCCGGTCGAGGTCGGCGTCGTCGGCGGTGAGCGCGGCGCCCAGCGCCGGTCCGAGCGACCCGGTGCGCGCGGGGTCGAGCAGGACCTCGCGCGAGAGCGTCTTCTCCAGCACCGCGGTGACCAGCCGCTGCTGGCGCTCCAGCACACCGCGCCCGCCCGGCGGGTCGCCCGTGACGGACCGGGCGGCCACGAAGTCACGGGCGCGCACGCCGTCGAGCGAGGCCGTGCCGGGGGCGGGGACGACCGCGCCCAGCACGCCGTCGACGACGGGCTGCTCGACGCACACGTCGACCCCGCCGACGGCGTCGACGAGGTCGCCGATGCCGTCGAGGTCGATGCCGACGAAGCGGGTGACGGCGAGGCCGGTGAGCTGCTGGACGACGCGCGTGACGCACTGCGGCCCGCCCACCTCGAACGCCGACATCAGCGGCGTGCGGGCCTGTGCGGGCACGGTCTCCTCGACGTAGTCGCGGGTCGCCGGGTCCCAGCGCCGGCACGGCGGCCGGTTGACCTCCAGGTCGTGCGGGACCGCCACGCCCACGACGTCGCCGCCGCCCGCCGGGACGTGCGCGAGCAGCACCGTGTCGATGGGGGCGCCCCCTGCGGCGCCCGCGGGCTCGGTGCCGACGATGAGGACATTCTCGTCCCCGGCCTGCGCGTCGGCGTCGACGATGGCGCCGGAGTCGGGGTCCAGCGCGGTCACCTGCGTCACCGCGGCGTCGAGGCGGGCCTTGCCGACGTACTGGAACGCGGTCACCGCGAACACCGCGAGCGCGAGGACGGCGACGAGCACATGGACGGCGCCGGGGCGCACCCGGACGCGCTCGGGGAGCGGGGCGGGGGCGTCGGCGTCGGTCCGGGCCAGGGTGACGCCGGCGTGGGCGGCGGTGAGCCGGGTGAGGGTCTCGTCGATGCGGCGGACCTCCTCGGCGTCGTTCGCCCGGGCCGCGCCCGTGGGGCGGGCCGCGCGGCGCTCGGCGTCGGCGGGGGTCTCGGGGGTCCCGCGTGCGGTGTCGGGGCGTGCGGTGTCGGGGCGCCGGGTGCCGGTCGTGGGGGCGCCGGTGTGTGCCGCGCCGTTCGTGTGGGTGCCGGTCGTCGCTGCGCCGGTCGTCGCTGCGCCGGACAGGGGTGCGTCGTTCGTGGGCACACCCGTGGCGGGGGTGCCGGCGGTGCGGGCGGCGTCGGCCGGCGCCATCGGGCCGGGCTTCACGGGGGCCGGTGGGGCGTAGGCCGTCGAGCCTGTGCGTCCGGGGCCCTGCGGGGGTGGTGCGGGCAGGGGTGCGCGGCCCTGCGGACCGCTCGGGGGTTCGCCGGGGGGCGGGCCAGGGCGGCCGGGCGCGACGGGCGGACGACCCGCGAGCGGGCCGGGGGGACGCGTGCGGGCGCCGGGGCCTCCGACGGGACCGGGGCTGACGGCACCGGGGCCGCCTGGGCCGCCTCCGACGGGCCCGGAGCCGGAGCCGGTCCGGGAGCGTCCGCCGGTGCGGGGTGGGCCCGGCGGGGGCGGCACGGATCTGGGAGGCCCGGACCGGGGCGGCGCCGGGGGCGGCTGCGTCGGCGGTGCCTGCACGGGCACGGGCCCGTACCGGCCGGTGCCGGGGTTCCCCGGCGGCACCCGGCTGCCCGGCCCGCCCTGGTCCGGCCGGGCCTGTCCCGGCCGTCCCCGGTCCTGCGCAGGCCGCCCGTTCGGCGGCACCGGCCGCTGTCCGTTCGCGCGGCGCGGTCCGGCCGGAACCGGACCGCCGACAGGAGGACCGGCAGCGGAAGGACCGGCCGGCGGAGCACCGGGCGGCGTGACCGGCGCCGATCCGGCACCGCGGCGCGCGGCGTCGTCGCGGGCCTCAGCGGCCCGGCGGCGGGCGGCGCGGCCACCCGGCGTGCGCGGGCCGCGGCCGTTCACGTCGTCGGGCTGGGGATGGCGCGGGGCACGGTCGTGACCGTCCTCCATCGCACCTCCCGGAACCCGCGACTCAGCGGGACACGAGCGTACGGAGGCGCCCGGGTTTGATCACAGCCGGGTCACGTGCCGCCACCGACGGCGCCGGTCGGAGCGGGGGCGCGCACGCAGCGGCGTCCCGCGCACGACGGGACGCGCGCGGGACGCGGGGAGGTGCGTGGAGCGGGCGGCGTCAGCCGGTGGTGCGCTCGGTCTGCGGGATGGCGCGGCGGTGCGCGGCGGCCCCCGCGAGGCGGACGAGGCCGGTGCGCGGGTCGCGGAAGGCGACGGCGTTGCGACCGGCGTTCTTGGCCGCGTAGAGCAGCACGTCCGCGGCGCCGACGACCTGCTCGACCTCCGGCGGGTGGCTGTCGGAGTGCGCGACGCCGGCGCTGATCGTCACGCGCAGGCCGGGGTCGAGCTCGGCCCACGGGTAGCGGTCGATGCGGTCGCGGGCGGCCTCGCAGACCCGGACAGCGGCGGCGAGGTCGTGGTCGGGCAGCACGAGGGCGAACTCCTCGCCGCCGTAGCGGGCGCAGAACCCACCGTCGGGGAGGCCCGAGTCGAGGAGCGTGACCAGCCGCTGCAGCACGCGGTCGCCGAACTGGTGGCCGTAGGTGTCGTTGACCAGCTTGAAGTGGTCGGCGTCGACGATCGCGACCGACAGCCCGAGGGCCCCGCTGCGGACGGGGGCGTCGAGCAGGGCGAGCAGCCGCTCGTCGAGGTAGCGGCGGTTGTAGCTGGCGGTGAGGCTGTCGCGGCGGCTCTGCTCGCGCGCCTCGGCGTGCTCGCGGCGGAGGCGGTCGAGCTCGTCGGTCGGCGCGGGGCGTCCACCGAGAGCGCGCATCGCGGCGCGCAGGTGCTCGTAGGCCTCCTCCCAGCGACCTTCCGCGGCGAGCTCCTCCGCGGCTGCCGTGTGCCGGGCCACGGCCCGGGGCGGCGTTCCCGTCGTCGTTCCCACCATGCCCACCTCCTTCTCGTAACCCCTCATCGACTCCTCGCCCGGGGTGCTTGAGCAGGGCCACCCCTTCGCGCGCGGCGCCACCCGACCGGGGAGTCGAAGATCAACAGCGGTCACCCGGTGGATCGGGGTGGCGCCGCCGTCGTGGCGCCCGGGGAGGAGCCGGGCGAGCGGCTGTGCGGAGGTCGTCGGGCTGGGGCCTAGCCGCCCGAGTTCTCCATCTCGGCGCCCAGGGGGACGGTGAGGTCGTCGGGATCGTCGAGCCAGTGCTCGGGCAGCACGACCCGGCCGGGGGAGCCCTGGCGGCCGCGCGGGCCGTCGGCCTCCGGGGGGAAGCGCTGGTCGAGGTCGAGCCCGGCGACCAGCTCGTCGAGCTCGTCGACGCTGGTGATCAGGCCGAGCCGGCGCCGGACCTCGGGCCCCACCGGGAAGCCCTTGAGGTACCAGGCGACGTGCTTGCGCATGTCGCGGATGCCCTTGGTCGGGTCCGCGTCGGTGTGCATGTGCTCCTGCAGGAGCTCGGCGTGGCGGTGCATGGTGGCCGCGACCTGGCGCAGCGTCGGCGGCTCGGGCAGCGGGCGCCCGGCGAACGCGGCCTCGAGGTCACCGAACAGCCACGGGCGGCCCAGGCACCCGCGGCCGACGACGACGCCGTCGCAGCCCGTGCGGTCGACCATCGCCAGCGCGTCGGCGGCGCTGAAGATGTCGCCGTTGCCCAGGACCGGGATCTCACCGGGCACGGCCTCGCGCAGCCGCGCGATGGCCGACCAGTCGGCCGTGCCGGAGTAGCGCTGCGCCGCGGTGCGGGCGTGCAGCGCCACGGCCTGCGCGCCGACGCCGACCGCGCGCTGCGCGGCGTCGAGGTAGGTGTGGCGCCCGTCGTCGATGCCGATGCGCATCTTGACCGTCACCGGGATCGAGCCCGCGTTGTCGACGGCCGCCTTCACGATCGCCTCGAACAGGCGCCGCTTGTAGGGCAGCGCGGCTCCGCCGCCCTTGCGCGTGACCTTGGGGACGGGGCAGCCGAAGTTCATGTCGACGTGGTCGGCGAGGCCCTCCTCGGCGACGATCCGCACCGCGCGGCCCATCGCCACCGGATCGACGCCGTAGAGCTGCATCGAGCGGGGCTGCTCGTCGTCGGAGAACGCGATCATGCGGCGCGTCAGCGGGTTCTTCTCCACCAGCCCGCGCGAAGTGATCATCTCGCACACGTAGAAGCCGGCGCCCTGCTCGCGGCACAGGCGCCGGAACCCGGCGTTGGTGATGCCGGCCATCGGCGCGAGCACGACCGGGGTCTCGGACACGAAGGGTCCGATGCGCAGCGGGCGGTAGCGGGTCGAGACGGTCACGCCCCGATTGTCCCCCTCCTCAGAAGTCCACGGAGATGCAGGCCGCCCGGGCGCCCGCGGTGCCCGCCTCGCCGGGGTCGGTGGCCGTCGGCATGGCGTGGACGATGACCGACTGCGCGCGCCGGTCGCGCGGGAAGCCCCACGCCACGGTGGTCGTGGCGCTGCCCGCACCCGACGCGTCGGTGGTGAGGTCGAGCCAGATCTCGTTCTCCGGGTTCGCGTACGCCGGGTCGACGCTGGGCTGCACCGGGTCCACCTCGTTCTGGAAGTGCGGCCCGGCCAGGTCGCCCGTCGGCCCGCACGGCTGCGTGTGGGCGTGCGCGCCGTAGCGGCGGTCCGGCTCCAGGCCACGGACCGCGAGCATGACCGTCGTGCCGTCGTCGCCGGTGCTCGAGCTGACCGCGCCCCGCGACCCGACCGGCACCAGCTCCGGGTCGTAGGTGATCGCCGTACCGCCGTCGGTGCTGAACGTCGCGCTGACCTGCACGTCGCGCGAGGGCGTGGTGGTGGGCGTGGTGCTCGGGGCGGCCGCGAGGGCGCCGCTGCACCCGCCGAGTGCGAGCACGCCGATCAGGACCGGTCCGACGAGGCGGGAGGAGCGCATGGCGACAGGATGGACGGTCACGCACCGCAGTCATCACTCACCCTCTGTTACTCCTTTCGGGCCGCTTCCCTCCGCCGCGGCCGGCAGGACAGGATCGGTGCGTGGACGCGATCGTGCAGGCCCTCACCGAGCAGCACCGCGAGCTGGACGACCTGCTCGCCGGCCTCGACGCCGACGGCTGGGCGCGCCCCGTCCCGTCCTGTCCCGGGTGGTCGGTGGCCGACGTCGTGCTGCACCTCGCGCAGACCGACGAGCTCGTCGTCGCGAGCGTCGACGGCGGCTTCCCCGCGGCCGCGGCGCGGATCACCGGCGAGCCCGTGGACGGCACCGTCGACGACCAGGTGGGCGTGATGGTCGAGCGCGAGCGCGGCGCCCCCGGGCCCGAGGTGCACGCGCGGTGGCGGGCGGCGGCGTCGGCGGTGCGCGCGCTGCTCGCGGAGTCCGACCCCCGCCGGCCGATGCCCTGGGTCGTCACCGACCTCCCGGCCCGGACGATGGCGACCACCCGCCTGGCCGAGACCTGGATCCACACCCACGACGTCGCCGACGCCGTCGGGGCGGCGCTGGTGCCGGGCGACCGGCTGCGCCACATCGCCCGCCTCGCCGTCCGGACCGTGCCCTACGCCTTCATCCGCGCCGGCCTCGACCCGCCCGCCGGCCCCGTCGCCGCCCGCCTCACCGCCCCCGACGGCAGCACCTGGCAGATCGGCGACGAGGACGCCACCACCACGGTCCTCGGTCCGGCCCTGGAGTTCTGCCTGGTGGCGGCCCGCCGCCTCGACCCCGCCGCCTCCACCCTCACGGCCGAGGGTCCCGACGCCGACGACGTGCTGCGCCTCGTCCGGACGTACGCCTGACCGCCGGGCGTCGTAGGCTGGCCGGGCCGCTGCGAGCGGCCGGGGCCTCTAGCTCAATCGGCAGAGCAGCGGACTTTTAATCCGCGGGTTCGGGGTTCGATCCCCCGGGGGCCCACCCTCTCTGAACAGCTGTTTCGTTGCGATCAAAGATCGTGGTCTGCAGATCATGCCACGCTTCATGCCACCAGGCGGGTAGAATCTCGCCCGTGGCAGCGAAGTCTGGCCCCCGGCAGCGCCGGCGCGGGAGCGTGCGAGAACTCCCGAGCGGCGCACTGCAGGTGCGCGTCTACGGCGGCAAGGACGCGCTGACCGGCAAGCGGAACGAGCTGGTCGAGGTCATCCCGCCGGGCCCGCGAGCGGCCGCCGAGGCCGAGGCTGCACGGACGCGCCTGCTCAACCAGGTCGACGAGCGCAGGCACCCGCGGACGTCCGCGACCGTGAACCAGATGCTCGACCGGCACTTCGAGTTGGCGAAGCTGGCGCCGGCCACGCTGAGCACGTACATCGGCTACGCGGCCAAACACATCCGGCCGCTGATCGGAACCCAGCAGGTCGGCGCACTCGACGGGGGACTGTTTGACTCGTACTACGCCGAGCTGCGCCGGTGCCGGGACCATTGCGACCGGCGCCCTCGGACCGATCACCGCACTTCGATCGACCACGTGTGCGACCACCGTTGCGGCCCGCACATCTGCCGCCCACTCGGCGACTCGACGGTTCGGCAGATCCACTTCATCCTCAGCGGCGCACTCCGTAAGGCCGTTCGGTGGCGGTGGATTGGGACCAGCCCGATCGGGCAGGCCGAGCCACCGCCGGCTGCCAAGCCCGACCCCCGGCCGCCGACGGCCGCCGAGGCGGCTCGCATCCTGAGCGAGGCCTGGGCGGACGTCGAGTGGGGGCTGTTGCTCTGGGTGGCGATGGTCAGCGGGGCCCGGCGCGGCGAGCTGTGCGCGTTGCGCTGGCGAGACGTCGGTCTGGACAACGGCGTGCTGTGGGTCCGGCGGAGCATCTGGCAGCGCAGCAAGCAGCTCGGTGAGAAGGACACGAAAGACCATCAGAAGCGCCGGATCGCGGTCGACCCCGACACGCTCGTGCTGCTCGTCGAACACCGCGAGCGCTGCGAGGAGCGCGCGGCGGCGCTCGATGTCGCGCTGCCCGCCGACGCGTTCGTGTTCTCCAGCGCGCCGGACGGCAGCAAGCACCTGTTGCCGGACTCCGTGAGCCAGCGCTTCGGCGACCTCGTGCGCCGGCTGGGCATCGACACGTCGATCCACAAGCTCCGGCACTACTCCGCTACCGAGCTGATCTCTGCGGGTGTCGACCCGAGGACGGTGGCGGGCCGTTTAGGACACGGCGGCGGCGGGACGACGACCCTGCGCTACTACACGGCGTGGGTCGCCGAGTCCGACCAGCGAGCTGCATCGACACTGGCCGGTCGGATGCCGGCACGGCCCCTACCCGGCGCAGCCGTGGCCTTGTCACGGGCCCCGCATCCGTACGAACGGATTGCCGCCCTGCTGCGCGACCAGGTGGCCGCCGGTGCGTTGCCGGTCAGGTCCTTCCTGCCCGGGCAGAAGCAGCTTGCCGCTGAACACGGGGTCGCTGTCGGAACGGCGCACCGGGCCGCCGTCCTGCTCGCCGAGGAGGGACTAATCCGGCCGGTAACCGGACGCGGGTTCGAGGTGGTGCGATTGCCCGAGGCCATCGTCGAGCCGGTGCTGACGCCGGTTGCCGAGCCCGCGCCGGCTGACCCGGCCGAGCTCGTGCTGCTCGACCTGGTGGTGCGCAGGGCCGGAGTGGAGGTTGCGCGGTTCTCTGCAGAGGGCGATCCCGACCACCCAGGGGAGCTACGAGAGCTGCTGCTCGACGCTGCCCTGCGTCGAGGTGACGCCGAGGACGAGCTCTCCACCTACGAGATGGACGTGTTCCGAGCGGGTGAGGAGGTGCCGGTTCGGACGTTCGTCGTGTCCCGCCGGCGTGGCTCCGGCAGGAGCTGAGGAGCACCGGCACGGCCCGTACCGTGACCGCCGTGAGTGGCCGCGCGGTGACGACGTTCAGCCGGGAGTCGACGCGCATCGTGCTCGACGAGGCCTGCGACCGGATCGGCGTGAGCCACGACGGCGCCGAGCTGCTGCGACTCGGCGAGAACGCGATCTACCACGTTCCTTCCGCGCCGTTGGTGGTCCGGATCGCGCGAGGCCCCCGGTACTGGGACGACGCAACGAAAGAAGTCGCGGTCGCGGAGTGGTTGAAGGCGGCAGGCATTCCGGCCGCACGTGTGTGGCCGATTGACCAGCCGCTCGACGTCGGTGGCCACCCTGTCACGTTCTGGCGCTATATCCCCGGCAGGCGCGGCGGCCCGGGCGACGTTCGAGTTCTTGGCCGGCTGCTTAAGCAGGTGCACGAGCTACCGCCACCAGCCGACTTTCGCCTACCCACGCAGGACCCCCTGCAGCGTGTCCGTCCGCGTCTCGAGACGGCGCGCGTGGACGAGGACGAGCGCTCCTTCCTGCTGAAGGTCTTCGACGAGCTGCTCGCCGCGGTCAGCGAGCTCGAGTTTCCGCTGCCCGAGGGTGTGAACCACGGTGACGCCCACGTGCAGAACCTGATGATCACGGGCGGCCGAGCCGAGCTGATCGACTTCGAGGGGTTCTGCTGGGGGCACCCAGAGTGGGACCTCGCCATGACGGCCACCGAATACGTGACGGCTGGGTTCTGGACCACCGAGCAGTACGGCCAGTTCGTCGACGCCTACGGATTCGACGTCTCGACGTGGTCGGGGTTCGACGTGCTGCGCCGCGCACGCGAGATCTCTATGACGACATGGCTGATGCAGAACGTGGACCAGGACCCCGAGATCCGTGCGGAGTTCGAGAAGCGTTTGACCACGATCCGAGCCGGACGGCCAACCGTCCCGTGGCACCCCTTTTAGTTCAAAAGGATCGGCTTCCGCCGGCACGTCTGGTCAGTCGTCGTAGGTCTGTCACCGGCTCGCGGTCACCTGGGGCGATGACACCCGGCGATCCTGACGTGCGCGAACCTTGGCAGCAGCTGTCGACGTTCGTCGACCCCGTCCGGCATCCCACGGCCTGGCCACGGCATGATCTTAAGCCGAAGCCCGGCCGCGGAAGCCAACCCGAGCATGGCCCAGACCTCCCCGGCTCCCTCGTCCTGGCCGCCTTGCTCGACGTGGACGATCAATGGCAGAGGGAGCGGAACCTCGGGGATGGTCAACATCAGTCCGGGAAGCGCATTCCCTCTCCCATGCGCCACGGTCGGCGCCGGAGATTGCTAGGCTTGAATCCTCGCAACTTCATCCACACCCAGTAGCTAATGAATGAGTCGATCGGTCGCGACCACGGATGGAAGGGGTTTCGGATTCGCTCTCGAAGCAGGCTATACCAGCGAACTCGGCGTGCGGCTCCACCCTTGTTGGGTCGGATGATCCATCGTCTGTTGGCGTTATCCACGGCAAGGATGTGTCGCACCTCGGCTCGGAGGTGGGACCATTCGCCCAGGCGCCAGCCTTCCTCCTTCGGCCTGATCTCGCCGAAGTGAGGAAGCTGCTCGGACCGCTTCTCCTCCTCGGGCGGGATGATGCCGAAGTGAGTCGTATCAATTCTGGGCGTTTCGCCTGGCTGCACTCGCTGTACCGCGGCGGTGGGGATGCTCTCCTCGGGCACGTCCTTGACCCACCGGGGATAGGTAGCGGTTCTTATTTCCGTCACGCGAAGTGGAAGATTACTAGCGTTCTTGACAATAAGGAAGTACCTGCCGCACTCCTCGCTGTGTGGAGCGCTCGTGGTGTCTGGCCAAACGCCAAGCTGGTTGATCTGCTCACGATCGGATGCGCGCCGATCCTTCGCGAATATGCGAAGCGCAAGAAGAAACGAGATCCCGCCGAACCACGCCGGTACTGTGCCCCAATCGAGCGTGGCCAGAAAGTCCATCATGCGGAACGTCTCCATGTCAGCGGCAACTATGCGCCGCCAACGTGACGCCCACGATCCCGGTGGTGCTGTGGTGCAGCGGTCTCGCCCATCCTAGGGGCGGCGACCATTCAGGCCGGGGCGGGTCCGGCCGTGGCGAAGCGGCAAGGCTGGACCCTGCCCCGGAGGCGCGCGGAGCGCGCCCTTGATGCTCAAAGAGCGGGATCCGGCAGCAGTGAACGTTCGTCGTTAATCACTGGAGCGGTGAAGGCCACCAGGTTGGCGACCCGCGCGTCGCGAGGGTGGAGCTTGACCACCGTCGCCACGAAGTCACGGACGTACCGTTGATAGCGGCTCGACTTCAGCGACCCGGCCAGCGTCACAGCAGTGCGAACGCCTTCCACAGCTTCGTCGAGATGGCCGGCATGAAGTACGGCCGTCGCGCTCACTAGGTTGATGAACGCTCGTGTTCGCGGCGGGCAGTCAGGCGGTAGCGCGAGCATCGAAAATTCGCCCGTCTCGGTCGGTCGGCGCAAGTCTCGGAAGCAGTGCGCGGCTTCCCCCGCCAGTTCGGCGCGGTCGAAGTAGCCGATCCACTCGGGATCCTCGTCAGGGTTGCTGCGATCCATCACCTGTTCCGCGCGGGCCAGTGCGGCAGCCGACCGCGCCGCGTCTCCAAGCGATGCAAGTGCCCGCGCTTCCATCGCTGTCAGCATCGCGAGAGTGGTTGCTGACGACGGCCCTCGGTTGGTCGCGGCGGCCTGCGCCGCGCGGGCGAGCTGTACAGCGTGGGGGAAGGCGCCGAGGTAGTTCGCCTGGTGGCTGAGGTTGGAGAGGAGCCGCGCGCCGAGCAGGTTGTCGTCGGCCTCCCGAGCCAGGCGGAGCGCGTGAACGAAGTACCTCTGGGCGGCGCCGTGCCGGCCGGCGTCGTAGGCGCTCCATCCCAACATCTGTGCGAGCTCGGCTGTGGCGACGAAGAGGTCACGTCGTCCGCCGCCCCGCGGGAGGGCGCCGAACAGCGGGAGCACTTGCGACTTGAAGTAGGGCAGCAGCAGTTCCCGGGTATGGCCTCCGCCGAGCTGGAAGTCGAGTTCCATGAGCTTGGCGGTCGTCAGCCGGATCGACGTCGCGTCGATCGGTGCGTCGTCGCGCGCAACCGCCGTCGTCTCCGGCTCGCCATCACCAAACAGGTAGCCAGTGATCACACCGGGAGCAGCGTGAACGTCCCAGTTGCGCATCCGTTCGGGCGAGGAGCCCTCGGTGTCAGCGTTAGCCAGGGCACTGAGGCCGTCCGTCGCCGCTCCGGCGTCGGCCGGGTACTCGACGTCCAGGCGAACGAGCTGCGCGGCGGGCGTGGCTACTGATGCACTCGTAAACCCAAGCGCGGATGCCGTGACCGCGTGCTTTAGCTCCCGGGAGAGGATGGTCGCGATGAGCTGGGCGGTCTCCGCTTTCGGCTGCTGGCCCTTGTTGAGCCAGCGACCGACCGTCCCGTGGTCGGTGTAGAGCGGATTGCCACGCCGCTGCGATTCCTCGCGGATGCGCCGGGCGAGCCCGTTGTTGCTCATCCCCGCCTGTGAGAGCACCGATTGAAACGCCCGGTTCGGTGCCGCCGTCTCCTTGCTTGCCACTGCTCACCACCCGCCGAGGACGACCAGCCTGCACACCCCGTGCACCCCCGATGCACCGATGCACCCCCTGCGCACACTGTAGGCGGCCGAGCGCAGCCTGTTTCCTGATTCACATGAAGAGCACGGAACACGCACCGAGCATCGGACCGGAGATCAACGGTGCTCCGTCAGTCTGCTGGGCCCGCGGCGCGTCCTTCGAGCGCGGTGAGGCGCGCGTCGAACTCTCGCAGCGCAGCGTGGACCGTGTCGCTCAGTTGCCGGAGACGTTCCTCGACGCTGTCGTTCGCGGCAGGGTCGCCGTCTGGCTCGGCGGTCACGTAGACCGCCTTACCTGGCTGGCCACGTACAAGGCCCTCATCGCGCAGTTCTCGTACCGCTGCTCGTACGACGGTGGTCGACACGCCGTAGTTCTCGGTGAGTCTCGCCGTGGAGGGCAGCTCGCCGCCCACCGGATATACGCCAGCACGAATCGCACGCCGCAGCTCGTTCGCGACGTGCAGGTACTTCGGCTGACCGGTGACTTCGCCCATCCATCCCTCCGGCCCGGAGCGTACGCAGCGCCCGGTTCCTGACGCACCTGGCACCGCTGAGCGGACCAGCCGGGAGCAACCTTGTGTACCTTGTGCATAAGGAATACCATGTACATACGGAGAGCAAGGAGGGGCAAGTTATGTCACTCGCTGAAGTGGCCCCCGTGGGCCCCAAGTTCTACGACGTCCGAGAAGTGGCCGCGATGTTCCGCATGTCGCGCATGACCGTGTATCGAGCCATCGGTTCGGGCGAGCTGCCCGCCGTGCGCATGCGCGGCAAGTGGCTCGTCCCAGCGAGGGTGATCGACGATCTTGTCGACGAGGCAACCAAAGGCGCCACATCTGACCTCCCGTTCCTCGGTAACGCCGAGGGGCGGGCCTGATGGGAATTGTCGGACTGCTGATCTTCTTCGCCATCGTCGGCGCAGCGATTTGCGCGAAGGCCCGCGTCGCAGGCGGGGCGATCGTGTTCGCGCTGCTGGCGCTGGTCCTGTTCATCGGCACGCCGGCCGGCGCTGGGCTGCCGGGCATGGTCGCGGACTTCCTGGTCACGGTCGGCGCCGCGTCCGAGCCGCTGACCGAGGGCGTCGGATGACTGCGGCAAGCGTCCGCTCGGCATGGCGGGAGCCGATGACGGGTCACCTGCGGCCGGAGGACTTCCGGCACCGCGCCGCGTGCAGGTCGGTTGATCCGGAGATCTTCTTCCCGACGGCCGTGGCCGGGCCGGAGTTCGAGGCGCAGGTGTCGCTCGCCAAGACCGTGTGCGAGGGGTGTCCGGTGCGGGAGCACTGCCTGACCTGGGCGCTGACGCACCAGCCGGACGGGATCGCGGGCGCGATGACTGAGCACGAACGCCGCCAGGAACTGGCCCGACGCCGTGTGCGTCGGCGGGGCCGGCTCCCGCGCCCACGGACTCCGCAGCGCCCGGTGAGCGCGACGCGCGCAGAAGTCGCCGAGGCCGGGCGGGCTGCGATCGCGGCTGGCATGTCGGTGCGGGACGCGGCGGGGGAGTTACTGGTCTCCGTCCGCACGGCGGGCCGCTGGGCCCGCGCCATCCACAGAACGACGTCGCCCCAGGTAGGGAAGGGGAGCACCGGCGGCCACCGGGCTCCCCTCCGGTTCTCCCACACAGCAACCCAGGCAGGGACACGAGCGGAAGGACCTGAGAGTAGATGAACACCCAGACCAACCACGAGCCCGACGACCGCCCCGAGGCGGTGCAGCAGGCCGACGCCGGCGCCCGCGCCTGGCGCGCGGTGGTGCACGCGCAGCGTGGCGCCGCGCCCGATCACGCGGACTTCTACAACCTGGCCGGGCACCTGGTCGACACGTTCGCCGCGATCGAGTCGTTGGCCCGGCTGCTCGCTGACCCGGTGTGCAGCTACGCCGACCGGCAGCCGCCCGGGAAGCGGGTCTACGACGACGCGCGCGGGGTGAACCCGCGGCGGGAGGACCCGCGGGAGCGGCTGGTCGACGCCCGCTGTGATCTCGACCAGTTGGCGATTGCGGCCGGATGCGCGCTGGACGTGGCCAACCGGTTCTGGAGCGCGATCAGCCACATAGGCGTGGAGGACATCGCGCTCGGTGAGCGCCCGGTCGAGGGCGAGGAGCCCCGATGACTCGCCAGTTACGCGCGATCGCCGGCCCCGGCGCGGTGGTTGCGGGGCTGCACAGGTGGATCGACGGGCACGACCCGCACGTGCAGGCGGCGGTCTGGCTGCTGCTCGCCCATGAGGTGTGGCCGCGGCGCGCGGACTTCGTGGCGGCGTGTGTGAACCACAGCCCGGACGGCGGGTGGTGGATCGACTTCCGCGCCGCGCGTATCGCGTTCGACAACGGCCGGTTCGACACCGCGTCCTCGACGGAGCTCGCGGTACTCGACCTGGCGATCACCCTCGGAACGGACCGGTTCCGGTTCCGGGCGATGGGCCCGGGCAACGCTCGTGCGGTTGCCACGGCGGTCGCCCACGCGGTGGGAGCGGACCGATGAACGTCTTCCTGCTACTCGTCGTGTTGGTGGTTGCCGCCGCGGTGCTGTGGCGGCGCGGCTCCCGCGCCTATGCCCTGCTCTGCGTCCTGCTCGCAGGCTTTCCGGCGTTGACACTGCTGCGTCAACTCCCGTGGTGGGCCTACCCGATCGCCGCCGTACTGGCGGCCGCGGCGGGATGGCATCACCTGTCCCGCTCGGCCGCGCTGGTGACCCGCTGGTCCGGCGAGTCCCGGCGCAAGGCCGGCGTCGCCTCGACCTTCGACATCCTGCGCCACGCCTCCGCCCGCGCCATGCGCCAACGCGCCACGACGGTTCGCCCGTCGCTGGGCGAGCTCGGCCGATGGGCGCGCTGGCGCCTGCCGGCGGTCGAGGTCGCGATCGAGCTGTGCCGCGCCGGATGGCTGACGGTGTGGTCTCCGGTCGAGGACGTCGTCATGATCTTCGGCGGTCCTCGTACGGGGAAGACTGGGTGGCTCGCCGGGCGGATCCTCGACGCCCCCGGCGCTGTACTGGTCACGAGCACCCGCACCGATCTCTACGAGCTGTGCGCACCGCTGCGCGCCCGTAGTGGCCCGGTGTACGTGTTCAACCCGGTCGGGCTCGGCGGGGACGCGTTCGCCTCCACGATCACGTTCGACCCGCTGACCGGCTGTGCAGATCCCGTGACCGCGTCGGAACGCGCGACGGACATGATCGCCGCCGTCTCCCGCGCCGGTGGGGGTGGGGATCGAGAGTTCTGGAACGTCCAGGCCCGCCGCGTGCTGACCGCGCTGCTCCACGCCGCCGCACTCGGGGATAAATCGATCCACGACGTGGGTAGGTGGGTCGCGAACGCCGACGACGCGGCGCGGGAGGTGCCGGCGCTCCTGCGCCGGTCCGGGGTGCAGGCCTTCGAGCAGGACCTCTCTCAGTTCTTGGGCACGAACGAGAAGACCCGCACCTCGATCACCTCAACGGTGGCGCCGGCTTTGGGGTGGCTGACCCACCCCGCGGCCGAGGAGTCCGCGAAGCCCGGGCTCGGGTTCGACGTCGAGTGGCTGCTCGCCCAGCGGGCGACGGTGTTCCTGCTCGGTGGGGAGGAGACCCAGACAGGGGCGCTGGTGTGTGCGCTGACCGGGCACATCGCCCGCGAGGCCCGTCGCCTCGCCGCGAGTAGCCCGAAGGGCAGGCTCGACCCGCCTCTCGCGCTCGCACTCGACGAGGCGGCGCTGATCTCGCCGGTCCCGCTGGAGAACTGGACTGCGGACATGGGCGGGCGCGGGGTCACGATCATCGCCGCGTTCCAGTCCCGCGCCCAGCTGCTGGCCCGATGGGGGGAGCACAACACCGCCACGATCCTGAACAACTGCGGTGCAGTGATGGTGTTCGGCGGCACCCGCGACCGCGACGACCTGCAGTTCTGGTCCACCCTCGCCGGGGACCGAGACGAGCCGACGCTGACCACGGACATGCACGGCCGGGTCGCCTCCCGCACGACGCGGCGGGTGCCGGTGCTCCCGGCGGCGCAACTGGCAAACCTCCCGTCGGGGCGGGTGATGTTGATCCGCCGCGGACTGGCCCCGGTGATCGGGCGGGTGCAGATGGCGTGGCAGCGCCGCGACGTCCGTCGGCGCGCCTTCCAGATCGCGCACCCAGCGCTCGCCACCCGACTCGCCCGCTCGGCCGCGACGGCGCGTCGCTGGTGGTCGCGTCTGACCAGCCCCGTTGTCGCCGCGCTGCGACGGATCGGCGCCCTCGTCGGCAGGTTCTGGCGTGCCATCTGCGCGTCCATTGCGCGGGCCCGGCGCTGGATCCGGGATCACCTGACACCCACCAGCACGCACGACGTCCTGATCGACCTCGACCCACCGACGGTCGAGCTGCCCGTCCAGGCCGCGCACACCAGCAACGGCCAAACCCACGCCCACACCCCCGGAGGTGCCTCATGACCGACTACCTGAACAGCGACCACCCGGACAGTGGCCAGCCGTCGGTCGCCGAGATCGCCGCGCTGACCCGGCGGCTACGGGAGCTGTCCACTCCCGGCCGGGCGGTGGACCCGGGGGAGTGGGCCGCGTTCCTGGCCGGCAAGGACGCCCTGCTCGCCCGCATCACCGATGCCCATACCGCGACCGAGCTACGCGGGCAGACCGTCGAGAACGACCCTGCGCGCCGCGAGCAGCTCGCCCGCTGGCACACCGACGACACGGCCGACACCCTCGATGTGGACGACGTGCACCAAGAGCCGGGTGGGTCGCGCTCCGCCACGGACGACGGGCCGGGTCTGCCATGACCGGCCCGAACCGGGACCCCGAGTTTGCCCGCGCCGACGCTCTCGCCGGGCTGGCTCGCGATCTCGACGATCTACGCCGAGCGGTCGACCCCCTGCGCGAGGTCGGTGGCCGGGTCAACGATCTTGCGCGACTGGTCGGGCAGCTCGCCGACACCGTCGCCGCGATGACCAAGCGGCCGGCCGCAACCCCGACGCCGTCGTGGTTGCTGCTCGCGGCCGACGAGTCGGGGGTCGAGCAGGTACTCGCCGAGCTGTGCGCCTGGCTGCACACGATCTACCTCCGCTACCCCGACGGCGCCACAGCACTGCCGCAGTGCTGGCTCTACCACCCCGACGTGGTCGAGGAACTGCTATGGCTCATGCACGCCTGGTGCGCCGCCTACCAGGGCAAGGGCGCGTCCGTGCAGCTCGCGGGGGACTGGCATGACCGCCAACGCCCCGGCGTCGTCCGCCGAATCCGCTCGTCGGCGGGGTCGTGCTCAATCGAGCGGCACCAGACCCGCGCGGACTGGGACCAACGCCCGATCGGCGCCGCCCCGGTCCCCGGCATCGACGCCGTCGGGGTGATCAGCACGTGGTGGGCCACCCGGCGCGATGACCCCGCGCCGGAACCGGCCGCGTCGCCGATCGGGGCGGCTCTGAACGGAGGGCCCCACCGATGACCAGCAGCACCGAGCCGCGCGGCCGGGTGATCCGGGCGGTGATCTGGCTGCCCGGGCTCGCGGTCGCGCTCGGCGCCGCGGTCGCCACCGCGCACGGCCTCTACGAGGTCGCCCACGCCGCCCGCGTCCCGGCCGGGATCGCCTGGCTCTACCCGCTGATCACCGACGGGCTCGCGCTGGTCGCCTACGCCGCCACCGCCCGCCTGTCCAGATCGGCGGCCCGCTACGCCTGGTCGGTGGTCGTGCTCGCCGCCGGCCTGTCCGGGCTCGCGCAGGCCGCGTTCCTCGCCTCCGGGTCGGCGGTCGAGGCGTCGGCGGCGCTGCGGTTCGGGGTCGGGGCGATCGCCGCCGCGATCGTCGCGCACCTGCTCTACCTGCTCGCCACCGACGAGTCCGGTTCGAGCCGGGGTGTTCAGCCGGAGCCGTTCAATCCGGCCCCCGTTCAACCCGACCCGCCCACCGTTCAAGAGGTAGCGGCCCGCGCTGTTCAGCCCGCGCCGCCCGCCGCTGTTCAACCTCCACCCGAGGTCGCCGCCCCCGCCGGCCGTCCGGCGCTCGCCCCGGCACCGGTTGAACAGCCGGTCGTCGCTCCGGCCCGGGAGCGGGCGCGGGCGGCCGCGATGCGGCACGCCCACCGCCACGGCGCCCTCCCGACGGTCACCCAACTGGAAGCCGCCGCCGAGGTCTCCCGAGGAACCGCCTCCGCCGCCCTCAAACACCTCCGAGCGCAGCCGACCCCGCTGCACCTGATCACCCGCAGCACGGAGCAATCCGACCCGAGCGAGCACGACGACGACCCGACCATCGAGAGAGCGACCCAGCCATGACCGACACGAACCGCACCAGCAGCCCGGACACCACCAGCGAGCCGAACACGAACACCGAGACCAAGCACTACGCCAGACAGACGAACGAGGACCGAGAACGAGACCCAAGAACCAGAAGATCAATTGCAGCACACCTTGGCATCCTGATCGACGGGTCCGGGCCGGCCTCCGGCCGGCCGCAACCGACGTTCCGCACGGTTGATCTTGCTGCTCCGGCTTGCAAGATCGTTCCTGTGTGGCGGTGGTCCCCGTGGTGATGAGCATCGCGTCGGGCTACTCACCGGACTACCTGCTGCGGGAGGTGGCGACCGGCCGGGAGAACTACTACACAGGCGCCGTCTCGGAAGGTGAGCCTCCGGGGCGCTGGTGGGGTGCCGGAGCGGAGCGGCTGGGCCTGTCCGGGTTGGTCGACGCGCAGGACATGCGCGCGCTCTACGAGGGCTTCCTCGACCCGCGCGACCCCGGGTTCAAGGACCCGAAGATGTGGGACGAGGTGGCGACCCTGGGCCACACCGGCCGCAAGTACGCCAGCGAGGACGACCTGTACGCCGCGGCGATTGAACAGGAACCCGGTGCGAGCGCTGAACGGCGGGCTGAACTCCGTGTTCAAGCGGGCAAGTCCGCCCGGCACAACGTGGCGTTCTACGACATCACGTTCAACCTGCAGAAGAGCGTGACGCTCGTACACACGGCGTTCGAGGCGAAGGAGGTCGCGGCCCGCCGGGCCGGGGACGAGGAGACCGCGCATGCGTGGGCGCGGTGCCGGGTGGCTGTGGAGGACGCGATCTGGGCGGGCAACAGCGCCGGTCTCGCCTACATGGCGGAGAAGGCCGGCTACACCCGGATCGGGAAGCACGGCGGCGCGGCGGGGCGGTGGGCCGACGCCCACGAGTGGACGGTGGCGTCGTTCTTCCAGCACGACAGCCGCGATCACGATCCGCACCTGCACATCCACAACGCGGTCCTCAACCGGGTGCCGGGCCCGGACGGCAAGTGGCGCACGATCGACTCGCGCGCGCTGTTCAAGTTCCAGCGCGCGGGCGCCGCGGTCGCGGAGCGGACCACCGAGGAGCGGCTGACGCACGCGCTCGGGGTGGTGCTGGCGACCCGCCCGGACGGGAAGGCCCGCGAGATCGTCGGCGTCGCGCAGGAGGCGATGGACCTGATCTCGACGCGGCGGCGGACGCTGACCGCGAAGGCCGACGAGCTGATCAGCGCGTTCGAGGACCGGTACGGGCGGGCCCCGAACGGGCTGGAGCGCGACCGGATCGCCCAGCAGGCCACGTTGCTGACCCGGCGGTCGAAGTCGCACACCGGGGAGACCCGCGAGCAGCTGCTCGACCGCATCGACGAGCGCGTGCGCGCCGACATCGACGGCGGCCTGGCCGGCGTCGCCGACGCCGTGCTCGCCGCCCGCGAGAACCGGCCGGCGCCGATGGAGTGGTCCCCGCAAGCGGTGATCGAGACCGCGCTCGCGGACATCCAGTCCCGCAAGGCGGGCTGGCACCGAGGAGACCTCAGCGGGGCAATCAACGCCGCGCTGCCCGACTACCTCGGCATCACCGACGGCGCCGACGTCGCCCGGCTCGTCGACACGCTCACCGACGAGGCCCTCACGTACGCCATCGTGCTCGACGGCAACCGCCCCGGGGACGAACACCTCCCCGCCGAGCTGCGCCTGGACAACGGCTCCAGCGTCTACCAAGCCCCCGGAGCGATGCTCTACGCCACCCCCGATCAGGTCCGCACCGAACGCGCCCTGGTCGCGGCCACCGCCACGGGCGGTGGGACGGCGCTGCCGTATGACCGGGCGCAACGGTTCATCCAGGAGCTGGCCGAGTCCGGGATCGAACTCGGGGTCGACCAGGCCGCCGCCGTCCGCGGCGTGCTGACCTCCGGTGCGCGGGTGGAGACCCTGATCGGGCCGCCCGGGACCGGGAAGTCGTTCGTCGTAGGGACGATCGCCCGCGGCTGGACCGACCCCGCCCACACCGGCGGACAGACGCCGCGGCGGGTGTTCGGCCTGGCGACCTCGCAGATCGCGACCGAGGTCCTCAAGTCCGAAGGGGTCACCGCGAGCAACGTCGCCGCCTGGCTCGGTGCGCAGCGTCGGCTCGCCGCCGGCCCCGGCTCGGGCGGGCCGCCCGTCGACGGAGATCAGGCGTGGCGGCTGCACAGCGGGGACCTGGTGGTCGTCGACGAATCCGCGATGACCGACACCGCCGCGCTCGCCGCCATCCACCACCATGTGGACGCGGCCGGGGCGAAGCTGCTGCTGGTCGGGGACCACCGCCAGCTCGCCGCCGTCGGCGCCGGAGGCGGGATGGACCTCATCGCGCAGTCCGGCGCCAGCTACGAACTCGCCGAGGCCCGCCGGTTCACCCACGCCTGGGAGCGGGAGGCGTCGCTGCGGCTGCGCGCGGGCGACGAGACCGTGCTGCGCGAGTACCACAAGCAGGGCCGGTTGATCGACGCCGGATCCGTCGAGCAGGCCGAGCAGGTCGCGGTCCGCGGCTGGCTCGGCGACACCCTCGCCGGTCGGCAGTCGCTGCTCATCGTCGACACCAACGAACAGGCGGCCCGGCTGTCCGCGGAGGTCCGCGCCGAACTCGTCCGGCTCGGCCAGGTTGCCGAGAACGGGGTCAGGCTCGGGCTGCAGGGCACCTACGCCGGGGTCGGCGATCTCGTCGAGGCCCGCACCCTGGACTGGACCGTGCAGGGAGTGGAGGGCAACGCCCGCCCCGCGATCACCCGCGAGCGGTACCGGGTCCACGCCGTGCGCGACGACGGCGCCCTCGAGGTCGCGGTGATCCGTGGCCGGACCTCGGACGGCGACGTCCTGGGCGAACGGATGGTGCTCCCCGCCGGCTACGTCGCCGAGCACCTGGCGCTGGGATACGCCTCGACGAAGAACGCCGCCCAGGGTGCCTCCGTCGACACCAGCCACACCGTGGCCACCCCACGGACCAGCCCGGCCGGGCTGCTGGTGCCGATGACCCGCGGCCGCGACACCAACACCGCATACGTCGTCACCCTCGCCGCGGTCGACGACGACGCCCAGGGCAGCGACACCCACACGCTGCACCGCGACCCCGTCGCCGTGCTCGCCCAGGTGCTGAACACCACCACCGCGGCGGACGCGGCCAACCGGTCCGCGCTCGCCACCGCCACCCAAGCCGCCACCGACGCCGGCAGCACGCGGACCGCAGGCGACCTGCTCGCCGACGCCGCCCAGCTCGCCGCAACGGAACGGACCGCGGGATGGCTCGACCAGCTCGCCCAGGACGGCGTCCTCGACCCGGCCGAGCGGTCGCGCATCGCCGCCGAGGACGGTGCCGCCACGCTGACCCGAATCCTGCGCCGCGCCGAACTCGCCGGCCACGACCCGCGCCAGGTGCTGCACGACGCGATCGCCGAACGCCCCTTCGACGGGGTGCGCAACGCGTCCAACGCGATCTACAGCCGCATCCGCACCGAGCACGCCGACCAGCTCGACCCGATCGGCGACTCCTTCACCAGCTGGACACCCCGCGTCGACAACCCCGAGTGGCGCCGCTACCTCGCCGCCCTCGCCGATGCCGCGGACCAGCGCGCCGACCAGCTCGGCGCCGAACTCGCCGACACCGCGCCCGACTGGCTCACCAGCGCCATCGGAGCCGCGCCCACCGACAGCGACGCCCGCGCGGACTGGGAACGCCGCGCAGGCCTCGTCGCCGCGTACCGGGAGATGCGCGGCCACGACGACCCCGCCGACGCACTCGGCCCCGCCCCGAAACCGGGGCAGGTCGAGCAGTACGCCGCCTACCGCGCCGCCTGGCGCACCCTGGGCCGACCGGAGATCGAACGCGAAGAGCTGGAGATGACCGACGGCCAGCTCCGCATGTGGATCCGCGCGGCCAAGCGTGAGGAGGCATGGGCGCCCCGATACGTCGGCAACGAACTTGCTGGCACCCGCCAGGCCGCGGCCACGCACCGCCAGACCGCCGAGCTACGCGCCGCAAAAGCCGACGCCAACCCCGCCGAGCGCAAGCGACTGCAGACCGAGGCCGCGCAGGCCCGCGCGCTCGCCGAGACCCTCGACGCGCAGGCGGAGAAGCTCCAGGTCATCGACGACGCCCGCGCGTACTTCCTCGCCGACAATGCCCGCACCCTCGGCTACGGCCGACGCTGCGAAGCCGAGCTCACCCGCCGCCACATCGACGACACCGAGCCCGAGCAGCTCGTCACCGCCGAGGAATGGCTCACCGCCGACCACCACGCGACGATCGAGGACGACCAGCACCGCGCCGTCACCGACGCCGACCTGATCGACGACGACACCGACCACATCGCAGCCGCGCCTCCCGACGTGATGGTGGAAGCACCGGACCGCGACATCCGCGAGATCGCTGCCGACGAACCTGCGCCGGTGAACGAGGACACCGTCCGGATCCCGACCCCGGAGCAGACCGCCGACGACTACGCGGATGCGACTCGCGCGCTCGCCGAGATCAACGCCCGCCGAGCCGCCGACGTGCAGGAGGAGACCGAGCACCGTGCCGCCGAACTCGACCGCTGGCACGCCGACGACCAGACCGCCGAGACCGCCGACGTCGACGAGTCCGCGCTCGACATGGGCAGCTATGACGACGCGATGCCCCGTTGAGGCGGACCAGTCCGCTTGGCGGTCATCCCGCCGCGCGCGCCGGAACGTCGATCGGAGGCGTTCCGGAGCTGCGCCACGCCCACCGCAAGGTGGCCCGAATCGCCTCGCACCAGCCCGGACGCGACTCGATGAGATCCGGCCGGCGATCGTCGAGCACCTCCGCGGCCAGGTACTCCGCCTCGATCAACTCCTCGTAAGCGCGCTCGTCGTGCCGGGACACCGGCGGCCGGGCCATCCGCCGCGGCCCCGAAGCCGGCCGCACCACTGCGCGCGCCATCCACCGGCACGTCACAATCACGCCCCCGGCGTACCAGTCAGTGACGCCCTGCTCGGCCTGCTCGGCGTTGCGACGCTCCGCCTCCGCCCACACCGCCACGAACTCGTCCAGCGGCACGCGAAGATTGCGCAGCGGGATGCGCGCGACGTCCTTCTCCGTCACCTCCATGCATCCAGAGTCGCACGAGTCACCGACGGTTCTCGACGTCCAAGCAGGTCATCGGGCCGTCGGTCGGTCCCGGGTCGGGTTCGCGCTCAGGGCCGCGCAAGCTAGGGAACTACCCGATCGACCGCCTTCGGCGGGGCCTAGCGGCCCTCGGCTTACCACGGCCTGACTCCCGGTAAAGGGCACTCCGCTGCGCTCCGTGTCGCTGCGCGACGGCCTCCGGCCGCCCTTGACCGGCAGCCTCCACGGCCGTGGTTGGTCGCCTTACGGCGGCGGGGGAAACAACTCCCCGCCGCCCCAAGGGGACGGGCCACCAGGCCCACCAGCACCAGGAGGCCACCATGCCCGCACGGACCGACCGCAGCCGCAGCGTCGAGCAGCCGAGCCCGACCTCCGAGGCACGGCTGATCACCAGCTCGTCGGTGGTCACGAACCTGACCGTCCGCGCCGCCGGACTCGTTCCCGCCCGGCTCGATCTCGCCCACGTGGGGACCGCGGAGCAGCAGCTCGGGCTCACCCTTGGCGCCGTGCTCGTCTACCTGCGCGCCGGGGTGACCGCGCGGGCGGTCGCCGACGGGTGGAGCGGCGCGGCGGTCGGGGCGCAATCGTTGGCCCCGGCGGTCGCGGGCCGTCGTCCGTTGCTGATCGGGCCGACGACTGTGGCGGCGATGATTCGGTTCGCCGGGCTGCCGGAGGTGCGGTGGGCGTTCCTGCCGTCCCGTGCGAATGGCGCGGTTCCGGCGATGCTGCGGATCGAGGTCGGTCCGGTGACGTGGGAGGTGTGTGACGCGACCGCGTACACGTCGATGCTGCGGGCGTGGCGTCAGGCGGCCCGGTTGCTGGGGGAGAACCCCACCGAGGACGAGTAGCGCGCGGGGGTTGTGGACAACTCGGGGCGGCCGCCGACGCGGCCGCCCCGAACCCGTGATCCTGCGCGAATGAACATCACCTGGACCGTCGGCGTGCTCAGCGCCGGAGTGGAGAACGTGCAACCCCTGGCCGGCGGGAACGCGCCGACGCAGGCGGGGGCGATCGAAGCAGCATCCGACGCCCTCGTCGTGGCGGCGATGGATCACGGCCGCCAGGAATATCGGGTCTGCGTGGCCAACACCCTGATCGGGGTCATTCCGGGCCTGACCGAGCAGGGGGACGTAGACCTGTTCCGTCTCGCCGAAGCCCTGCCCCGGATCACGAGCCACGATCGATAAGGGCGCCCCGCCGCCGGTCCTCGTCGTCGGTGAAGACCAGTTCCGTCGGGCGGTCGGCGGGAGGCGTGTGAAGGTGGGCGCGCAGGGCGTCGCCGACGACGGGTGCGCAGCGGCACGAAGCGGTGTGAAACCGGGGTCCTGGGCGGCGAGGAAGGACTCGGGCATCCGAAGGACGCGCGGCTAGACCTGTGATCGTCATCGGCACGGCGTTGGCTGGCCTGAGGTGCGACCGTGGTCAAGCTGTCGGTAGCGTGCCCCGCTCTCGGCTGCTGTCAGCTTGTGCTCGTGAAAGGAACGCGCATGACGGTCACGACCGGACTGTTCCAGATCGACCCGTGGATGACCGGCACGGGCGATCGTGATTCGCAGGCTGTCGGGACCGCGGAACTGGGTCTCGATCCGGCCGGCGCGCCTTGGGCGTCACTACGACTGCGGATGCCGTCCTTGGACGATCCGGAATGGGTCGGCGGCCGGTGGCTTCGCGTCGATCTGGTCGAGCGGTGTCTCGAGTACCTGGTTGACCTCGACGGCGAGGTGAGCCGTGAGGCGGTGTGGCCATACGACTCCGTCGAACTCGCCGACGTCCGCCACCTTGCGGACGATGAGAGCCTGTTGCATACGTTCGCAGGGATGGTCGCCGCCGCCACGGAGCTGCAGGTCAGGACCCTCACCGACGAGGTCGTCGGCCTCTACGGGCTCGATGGGACACGATGGGCTCCGCCGGCCCGACCGGAATGAGCTGTCGTGAACGGCTGCGTCAGTCAGCCGATCGTTCGGCGTTCGGCGCAAGAAATTACGCCGTCCGGCACTGCAGTCCTGCGGAAGATAGGTTCGTCCGCGTGGTCGATGTGGCATGGGGAGGCGCGACGTGAAGGCCGACTCCGCACACTGGATCGTCATGGGTCCGTCGGCCACACCGGCCGAGCAGGCGGCCCTCGATCGTTTTCGTGACCTCCTGCCAGAGGATGGCATCACCACGGCCTGGGTGAACCTGACGTTCATCGACAACAACGGCCGATCAGCCGAGGTCGACGTGCTGCTGATGACACGCGCGGGCGTGTTCGTTGTGGAGCTCAAGGGCTGGCACGGCAAGATCGATGGCAACTCCCAGTGGTGGAAGCACAACGTCCGCAGTGTCGAGAACCCATGGATCGCCACGGACCGTAAGGCGAAGCGGCTCGTCGAGGTGCTGCGCGGGCCTGTCAAGATCTCTGTGTAAGTCGATCTAGAAATTGTCAGGACAGGTAGGGGCTGAGGCGTTCGGGGTAGGTCAGGGCGAGGGCGCCGAGGGCCTGTTTCCAGCCCTGGACGACGGCTCCTTCGACGAGTCGGCCAGACGCTCGGCGGGCGTGGGCGGGCAGCCCCTTCTCCTTCTCCCGTGCCCGGGCTCGCTTGTCCTCGATATCGCGGATGGCGAGCCAGAGCAGCTTGATCGCGGCGTCGTCGTTCGGGAAGTGACCACGGTTCTTGATGATCTTCCGGAGCTGGTAGTTCAGCGACTCGATCGCATTCGTCGTGTAGATGATCCGCCGCAACTCCGGTGGGAACGCCAGGAACGGGATGAACCGCTCCCACGCGTTCGTCCAGGTCATCACCGCCGCCGGGTAGCGGCGCCCGAGGTCGGAGGCGGCGAACGCGTCGAGCTCCACGCGGGCGACCTCGTCGGTCGGGGCGGTGTAGATCGGCTTGAGCGCCGCGGCCACCTTCTTGCGGTCGGAGTAGGACACGAACCGCATCGCCGCCCGCAGCAGGTGCACCGTGCAGGTCTGCACGATCGACTGCGGCCAGGTCGCCTCGATCGCCTCCGGGAACCCGGACAGCCCGTCACAGCACACGATGATCACGTCCCGGACGCCGCGGTTGCGCAGCTCGGCGCACACTCCGGCCCAGAACTTCGCACCCTCGGCGGCCTGGACCCAGATGCCCAGGACGTGCTTGACGCCGTCGAGGTCGACGCCGACGGCGATGTGCGCGGCCCGGTTGCGGACCTGGTGCCCGTCCCGAACCTTGATCATGAGGGCGTCGAGGTAGACGATCGGGTAGATCTCCTCCAGCGGGCGGGACTGCCAGAGCTTGACCTCCTCGAGCACCGAGTCGGTGACCTTGGAGATCGTGTCGTGGGACAGCTCGGTGCCCAGCGTGCGGGCCAGGTGGTGGCTGATGTCGCGCACCGTCATCCCGCCCGCGTAGAGCGAGACGATCATCTCGTCGAGGCCGCCGGTGCGCCGTGACCCCTTCGGGACCAGCCGTGGCTCGAAGGTTCCGGCCCGGTCCCGCGGCACGTCGAGCGCCACGTCGCCGACCTCGGTCGCGAGGGTCTTCGGGGTGGACCCGTTGCGGGAGTTCGGGGTCCCGCGCCCGGCCGGGTCGCCACGCTCGTAGCCCAGGTGAGCGGTCTGCTCGGCGGCCAGGCCACGCTCGAGGACCGCTTTGATCATCTCGGGGAGGAAGCCCCCGTCACCGGTCAGCGCGAGCTCACCGGCATCCACCTTGGACATCAGCCCGTCGAGCAGACCGGCATCGACCATCCGGTTCACGGCGTCACGGGCCGTCTCGGGCTCGGCACCGACCGAGGGGGCGGCTCCGAGCGGATGCACATCCTGATCATCGATCACGGACATCTGTGTACTCCTCAACTCAAGAGGATCTTGTTACACAGACCATCTGACAGGCTCTGCTGCGCGATCACGCCCCGAACGCGACCGCCCGCAGAGCCGTCCCCTTTCTGCAGGCACTCGTCGTACTCCACGGCCACGAGAGCACCATCGACCTCGACGACCGTGGCCGCACCGGGGTGGTGAGCCTCGACGGCTACCACGTCAAGGCGAAGCCGCCGCTGAAGAGGTTCAGTCACTTCCTCGCCGAGCTGCCGGGCAACAAGTCCCACATCATCGACAAGTTCCGTGCGGGGCAGGTCCGTTCCCTCTGCGCCCGCGCCAACTTCCTGCCCGCCCCGAAGACCCGGATGGTGGGTGACTACCCGGTCGCCGACTCGACGCCGATCGCTGAGGGCCCGGACTGGCAGGACGTCCTCGTCGACCACCCCGTCGTTGCCGACGCGAAACTGCGGCTGCGGCTCTACGACGTTCCGCCGAAGGCGTCCGCGAGCGAGCGGCAGCGGGTGGAGCAGCTCGCGAAGAGCGAGATGCAGCTGACATACGGGATCAAGCACGAGGGCATCGCCGTACCGAGCGAGTTCAGAAGGACCGATGACGGGCCGGCGCTCGTCTTCGACTACGACGACACCGAGCTGCCCCTCGACGCCTACCTCGCCGAACAGGGCGCCGAGCTGAGCTTCGAGGAGCGGTTCGGCCTGGTGCAGCGGCTGGGCGAGGTTCTCCGTTTCGCCCATCAGCGCCATCTCATCCACCGCGCTCTGAGCCCGCAGCGCGTGTGGGTCCGTCCGAACAAGGGCAGGCCGCGGCTGTCGATCCGAGACTGGTACTTCGGGCAGAAGTTCCACTCTACCGATGCCTCCACACGCTGGACCGCCATCAGCGCGGGCGTGAACGACCTGCTGGGCATCGCCAACCAGGGGGACTGGCTCTACTTCGCCCCCGAGGCACGTGCGTCGGCCGAGGGCATGCCGGGCATGCCGCTGGACGTCTACGGCTTCGGGGCACTCGCCTACCTGATCCTCACTGGCCGTCCGCCTGCCGAGACGTTCGTGGAGCTGGAGACCAAGCTCGCGACGACGAAGGCGCTCGACCCGCGCTCGGCGACCACGGGTGTACCGGACGGCATCGCCGAAGCCGTCGTCATGGCCACCAGCGTCAGCGAGTCCGACCGACCCGCGACGGTCGAGGAGCTGCTGGACCTGCTCCGCGACGAGTGGCGCGCGATCCGTCGTCCGGAGCCGGAAGCCGAGCCGACTCCTGCCACCGACCCGCTCGACGCGCAAGCCGGTGAAACCATCGCCGATCGGTTCATCGTCACCGGCCGTCGCGGTGAGGGTTCCAGCGGAGTCGCGGTCGCCGTCAACGACATGGAGGCCACCGACTCCGAGCGCGAAGTCATCCTCAAGATCGCGCGGACCGAGGCAGCGGACCGGCGGCTCTCGGACGAGGCGGACGTCCTCCGGACACTCGACCACCGCCGGATCGTCCGGATCCTGGACGGACCCCTTGACGTCGACGGCCGGAAGGCGTTGCTGCTCACCGACGCCGGCCGCGAGACGCTGGCGACGCGCCTGTCGAAGGAAGGTCGCGCCACGCTGGGGCAACTCCAGCAGTACGGCAGCGACCTCCTCGACGCCATGACTTACCTGGAGAGCCGGGGCGTCTTTCACCGCGACATCAAGCCGGCCAACCTGGGCATCCTGCCCGACCCGGGCAACCGCACACCCCGTCTCGTCCTGTTCGACCTCTCGCTGGCGAGCGAGAGCGTCGAGAACCTCGCCTCCGGCACCCAGGGCTACCTCGACCCCTTCCTCGGGCGGGGCCGGCGCAAGCGCTACGACCGGGCGGCGGAGCTGTACGCGGTGGCGACCACGCTCTACGAGATGGCCACGGGGATGATGCCGTGGTGGGGCGACGGCGCCGCCCACCCCCTCGACGGTACGGACGCCCCCGTCATCGAGCCCGGTTCGTTCGAGCCCGCGGTATCGGCCCAGCTCACCCAGCTGTTCCGGCGGGGGCTGAGCCCGGAGGCCAAGGACCGGTTCACCAGCGCCGACGAGCTGGCACTCGCCTGGCGGGAGGTCTTCACGAGTCTCGACGCCGGCGAGGAGACCGCCGACGGCAACGATGCGCTCGCCATCGCTGCCACGGCTGAGACCCTGTTGGAGCGCTCCGGGCTGTCGGCGCGGGCCCGGTCGGGCCTGGCCCGCCTCGACGTCTCCACGGTCGGCGATCTGCTCGCCGTGCACCCGGTGAAGATCAATACAATTCGAGGGCTCGGGGAGACGTTCCGCAAGGAGATCCAGCGCCGAATCAAGGAGTGGCGGGCGCGCCTCAACTCGACCGAGGAGCAGGAAACCGACCCCGCGTCCGAGGGTACGGAGCGGCTCGTCGAGAATCTACTCGCCCAGCTCAAGGGCACCGACCGGGCGGTTGTCCGGGCCATCCTCGCCCTGGACGGTCCAGCAGAGGCCCAGCTCCGCTGGCCCGCGGTGCAGGACGTCGGGCACACCGTCGGACGCAGCCGCGACCAGGTCGCCCATGCGATCGACAGGGCGGTCGACGCGTGGACGAAGGGTCCGGCGCTGGAGGACGCGCGAGCCGAGGTGGTGCGCCTGCTCGCGCGGGACGGCCGGGTCATGACGGTGCAGAGTCTCGCGACGGCCCTGGCCGCCGAGCGGGGCTCGCTGCTGGACGGCGCCGAGCGGACCCAGAAGGCAGCCGCGTTGTTACGGGCGGTGTACGAGTTGGACGCCCGGCACGACGATCCCCTGCTGGAGCTGCGCCGCAGCACCCGGCGGCCGTCGTTGGTCGCGCTCCACGACGCCGCCGATCCCGATCTGCTTGGCCGGGAGTACCCGACCGCCGACGTGCTCATCGAGACCGCCACCGAGCTGGGACGCCGGGCCGACAACCTGGTGGCGGCCACTGGCGGCACGGGCGTCGTCCCACTCGTCACCGCCGTGCAGGAGCTGCGCGCCGCCGTCGCCGACCTCGGTGCCGACGTCGTGAATGGCGACGACCGTCGCCTGCTGCGGCTCGCGGCCGATGCGGGCGAACAGGCCGCGGTGTCGGGCTTCGACGAACTCTACCCGCTCGACCTCGACCCGAGGCACGCCGTCGAACTCGCCCTCAGCGGAAAGCCGGGCCGCAGCATCAGCGTTGCGGCCGTAAAGCAGAGCGTCGCCACGCGCTTCTCCCGGATCACGCTACCCGCCGCCGATCACCAGCTCGACGCGCTGGTCACAGCGGTGATGCCGGGGCTCGTGCGTAAGGGCACCGTCTACGAGCCCCGAAGCACCCGGCAGAGCACTGGCACCGGCACCACTGGAACGATGCTCGCTCCGACCGCTGCGCCCGAGGCGGCCGCCAGGCTGACTGAGTCGCTGCGCCGCCACGGCGCCTTGACGCTGTGCACCCTCCCGAAGCGGTACGTCCGGGCCACGTGCGATCTCGCCGAGGTGTTCGACGTCGACGTGCTCGACGTCGCCGACCTGGTCGTCGACGCCACCCGAGACCTCGCGGCGCAGTACGGGGTCGACTGGCCGTTCGTCCTCGGGGTCGACGCCGGCCCGAAGGGCGGCAATGACTGGACGCTGCTGGGCAACCTCGTGCGGGAGGCCGTCGAACCGCGATGGACCGAACGGCTCGCCGCCGACCGTCCACTGCTGATCGTCAACGCCGGGCCACTGGTCCGCTATGGGCTCCGGCCGCTGCTCGCCCACCTGCTCGACGTCGGCAACCCGCGCCCCGCCGCGCGCTGGCTACTGGTCGCCATGCAGGGGTACCAACCCGTCCCGCTGCTCGAATCCGAGCCGGTACCCCTCGGGCCGAGCCGCTGGATCACCCTGCCCGCCGACCTCTCCACGCTGTCCACCACCCACCGCACCACCGCACGCTAGGACGCACTGTGATCGACTCGGCTGCTCTCCTCAAGGACCTCAAGGGGCAGCTCAGGCTGCTCGTCGCCGATCTCCGTGCCCGAGCCGAGGACTCAGGCGACGCCTGGGGTACGCGGCTCAAGGAGGAGTACGCCGAGGCCCGCACGCGCGAACGCACCGGGCACTCATGGGTGGTATGGCGGGACAATGAGGTCGACCAGGCCGCGGTTGCCTGGATCATCGCCACGACGTTCCTACGGTTTTGCGAGGACAACGACCTGCTCACCGGCGCCCATCTGAACGGGCGGCCGACGCCGATCGGCTGGATCACCGGGCCTGGAGACCGCACGGCCCTCGCCGAGGAGAACCTCACCGCCTACTTCCGCGCCAACCCGACACACAACCGGCGGCACTGGCTGCAACAGGGCTTCGCCGTCCTCGCCGCCCAGCCCGCTGGCAAGGCCCTGATCGACCGCAAGCACAACCCGGTGTGGACAGCGCTGATCAGGCCGGAGTCGGCCGCCGCCCTCGTCGAGTTCTGGCGGCGGACGGACGACGCCGGCGTGCTGATCCACGACTTCACCGACCTCGATCTCGGCACCCGCTTCCTCGGCGACCTCTACCAGGATCTATCCGAGCATGCAAAGAAGACATACGCCCTCCTGCAGACCCCGGATTTCGTTGAGGAGTTCATCCTTGACCAGACCCTCACGCCCGCCCTGAAGGAGTTCGGGCACGACGGGCTGAAGCTCATCGACCCCACGTGCGGGTCGGGCCACTTCCTGCTCGGCGCATTCCACCGGCTGATGAAGGTGTGGGAGCACGAGGCGCCGGCACTCGACGTGAAGGAACGCGTGCGGCGCGCCATGGATTCGATCCACGGGGTCGACCTCAACCCCTTCGCCGTGGCCATTGCCCGCTTCCGTCTGACTGTCGCCGGAATCAATGCCATTGGCGAACGTTCGCTCGCTGCCATCCCGGCCCTCGGCTACCACCTCGCCATCGGCGACGCCCTGCTCGGCGAGAGCGGGGGAGTCCCGGCCACGATCCCCGGGATCGACGACGACGAAGACCCGGACGTGGAGCGAACTTACCTGTACGACACGGAGGACCTCGCCGACTATGTCGGGATTCTGCAGCCCGGCCAGTATCACGTGGTTGTCGGCAACCCGCCGTACATCACGGTAAAGGACGCTGTTCTAAGCGCGCTGTATCGGGATTCCTACAAGACTGCCCACCGTCAGTACGCACTCTCCGTGCCGTTTGCGGAACTTTTTTACCGTCTTGCCGTGAAAGGTAATCGCAACGAACCGGCGGGTTACGTTGGTCAGATCACATCGAACTCCTTTGTGAAGCGTGAGTTCGGCAAGAAGCTCATCGAGGATTTGTTCGGCGGATTTCATTTGGACAATCCGGTCGATCTTGTACAGGTGATCGATACATCGGGCGCCTATGTTCCTGGACATGGAACGCCGACCGTCATCCTCGTCGGGCGACGCCGCAAGCCGGTCGGCGATGTTGTGCGTGTCGTTATGGGGATCCGAGGTGAACCAGGGCAGCCGAAGGTGCCTGGCAACGGTTTGGTCTGGACCGAGATCGTGGAGAATCTTGACAATCCGGAATTCAATGGGAAGTACGTATCAGTGGGCGACCTCCCGCGGGCAGTGTTGGTGTCTCATCCCTGGTCGCTGTCAGGTGGCGGTGCGGCGGATCTACTGCAGTTGCTTGACGGTCAGGCTGCGCGGATCTCGCAACGAGAGATTGTGGTAGGACGAACCACGCATACCGGGCTGGATGAAGCATTTTATCGGCCGACTGGATACGCTGGCCGCCGAAATCTGGTCGAGTTTGTGCCGGTTATTCTCGGCGACGAGGTGAGGGACTATCGGATTGGTGGCGAAACGGAAACGCTATTTCCCTACTCCTCGGATGGGTTTGCCGTAGGTCCGAGCGGTGAATTCCTTCGAGAAATGTGGACTTACCGGTCTCCGCTTCGTCGTCGGGTTGACTTTGGGCACGAGCCAGAGGAGCGCGGACTTCGCTGGTTCGACCACAGCATGTTCTTCGCGGATCGATTTCGATCGAGATTGAGCGTCGCGTTTGCCTTTGTCGCCACCCACAACCACTTTGTGCTGGACCGTGGCGGCAAGGTGTTCAAGCAGTCCGCACCGGTGATCAAGCTGCCGAAGGGGGCGAGTGAGGACCAGCATTTGGAGCTGCTCGGGGTGCTGAATAGCTCGACGGCGTGCTTCTGGCTCAAGCAGGTCAGCCACAACAAGGGTGAGGGCGGCGGTGCTCGGGTCGATGCTGGCTACGCGGCGATGGGTAGCGAGGAATGGCGCAACACATTCGAATTCACCGGCACCAAGCTCGAGCAGTTCCCGCTGCCTGCGGAACTTCCGCTGGTCCGTGGACGCGAGCTGGACACATTGGCGCGTGAGCTCGACCAGAACTCACCCCGTGCCGTGGTCGCCGACTGGCTGCAGGACGGGATGAGTCCGTCGACGTCCCTCGACCAGCGGTTGAAGGAGGGTGGCGCGGCATGGGAGCGGCTCCGCGAACGCATGATCTTCGAGCAGGAGGAGCTGGACTGGGAGGTCTACCGCCTCTACGGGCTGCTCGATGACGACCTCGCCTACTCGGGCGACGAGGCAGAGCGGCTCGTTTTGGGCCAGCGGGCGTTCGAGATTGTCGTTGCGCGGCAAGTCGAGACGGGTGAAGAGGAGTCGACGTGGTTCACCCGCCACGGCTCGGTCCCCATCACCGAACCGCCGACGGTCCCGCGTTCCGCAGCTGATGGGCGGATCTGGACACACGCCGCGGTATTCTCCCAGGTCAGCGAGCGGGAGCAGGTCCGGAAGCGGCGAAAATACTGGACACACGTTCGATCGGTGTTCGAACTGTTGAGCTGCTGGAACTCATGTAACGTCTGGACACGTGCACGTACGAGTGTCGACACGGCGAAACAAGGACGGCGCCGCGGTGCGGTACCTGCAGCTGACCCACAACGAGTGGGACCCGACCACGAAGACCTCGCGGCCCAAGGTGCTGCACAGCTTCGGCCGGGAGGACCAACTCGACCGCGACGCGATCAAGCGCCTGGTCGCGTCGCTGACGAGGCTGCTCGACCCGGCCACCGCTCTGACCGGCTCGCAGGCGCCCGGGGCGGCGGGGCTGGCGTTCACCTCCTCGCGCCCGGTCGGCGGCACC
This sequence comes from Pseudonocardia oceani, assembly GCF_019263585.2. Taxonomy (GTDB): domain Bacteria; phylum Actinomycetota; class Actinomycetes; order Mycobacteriales; family Pseudonocardiaceae; genus Pseudonocardia; species Pseudonocardia oceani. Next base: position 2,538,275 of record NZ_JADQDF010000001.1, on the reverse strand, counting down.
CTGGTCCTCGACGCGTTGTGGCGCCGCCTCGGGATCGACACCGTCATGACCCGGCTGCTCACCGGGCGCAAGCGCGACCCGCGCACCGAGCGGGTGCTGTTCGCGCTGGTGGCGAACCGGGCGCTGGCGCCGGGTTCGAAGCTGGCCGCCGCGGGCTGGGTGAACCGCCGCGCGCACATCGACGGCCTGGCCGAGACCTCCGACGACGCCTGCTACCGGGCGATGGACTGGCTCCTCGACATCGCCCCCGATCTGGAACGGGAGGTGTTCTGGCAGGTCGCGACCCTGCTCGATCACGAGGTCGACCTGCTGTTCTTCGACACCACCTCCACCTACTTCCAGACCGACGAGCCCGACGACCCGCTCGCCCGTGACGTCCGCGGGCGCCCGGTCCCCGACCAGGACCCCGGCGACGGCGACGGCGACGGCGACGGCGACGGCGACGGCGACGGCGAGGACACCGGCGGCGGGGTGGGGTTCCGGACTTACGGCAAGTCGAAGGACTCCCGTGACGACCTGCCCCAGGTCGTGATCGGCATGGCCGTCACCCGCGCCGGGATCCCGGTGCGGGTGTGGTGCTGGCCGGGCAACACCACCGACTCGGCGCTGATCCGCCAGGCCCGCGAGGACATGCGGGACTGGACCCTGGCGAGGGTGATGTGGGTCGCGGACCGCGGGTTCTCCTCGACGCAGAACCGCAGGGAGCTGCGCCGCGGCGGCGGGCACTACATCATCGGAGAGAAGCTCCGCTCCGGTTCCGCGGAGGCCACCGCGGCGCTGTCCCGCCAGGGCCGCTACAGCCATGTCCGGGACAACCTGCAGGTCAAAGAGGTCAAGATCGCCGCTGATGAGCGGTTCGTGATCTGCTTCAACCCTGAGCAGGCCGAACGGGACGCCGCGCTGCGCGAGGTCATGGTCGGCAAGCTCACCGCGCTCATCGCCGACACCGACCGGCTCACGGTGACCAAGCGGGCCGAGCTGCGCGGGCGCATCTCGACCATGCCCGGGCTCAACCGGTTCCTGCGCGTCACCCCGAAGGGCCTGCTCCGCGTCGACCGCAAGAAGATCGCCGGCGAGGTGAACCTGGACGGGAAGTACCTGCTGCGCTGCTCGGACCCGCACCTGTCCGCGGAGGACATCGCGCTGGGCTACAAGCAGCTGTTGCAGGTCGAACGCGGCTGGCGCGACATGAAGACCACCCTGGAACTGCGCCCGGTCTATCACCGCCTCGAAGAACGCATCCGTGCCCACGTCATCCTCTGCTGGCTCGCGCTGCTCCTGGTCCGCATCGTCGAGACCACCACCGGTGCTACCTGGAACCGCGTCCGCGAGGACCTCCAAGACCTGCACGTCGGCACCTTCACCGGCCCCGCCGGCACGTTCCGCCAACGCACCGAGCTGACCACCGCCCAGCGCGACATCCTCGCCAAGCTCGACATCAACGCACCCAAGAAGATCATCGAACTCGGGCCCGCCACAACGCTCTGACCAGCACGAACCTCACCGCCTGGACACACGCCCGTCCGGGCGGCCTTCGGCGTTCTCGCAGGTCAACCCCCAGATTCCGTGTCCAGCACCGACATCAGCTGCGGAACCCGGGACGGTGTGGCCCGCCGAATATGCCGCTCTTGTGCAGCGCCGTCTTGATCTCATCGACTCCGACCCCAACATCCGCCTGTTGGAGAAGCCGGAGTTCAAGCGCCGCTGGGCGGTCACGCCGTGGAGCGTCCAGCTGACCAAGGCGTTGGAAGCAGCAATCCTCGACCGCCTGGAGCGGGCGGAGCTGTGGCGCGATGAGCAGGGCCCGCGAACTCGGTCGGTGGCCGAGCTAGCCGACTTGCTTCGCACCGACGCGGTGCTGCGCGAGCTGGCTGCGGTTCTGACGGGTTCCGCAGAGCCTGACCTCACTGGTGTTCTCGGTTCGCTAACCGGTGACGAAGCCGTCCCATACCTGGCAGCGCACCGGTACAAGCCGTCTGGGCTGGAGAAGTACCGCACTTGGCAAGAGGTGTGGGAGCTGCAGCGTCGTGAGGACGCGGGGGAGAAGGTCGACATCGCCGTGCCTGCGAAGTACGGCAAGCCCGACTTCCGCAAGGACGTCTATTGGAAGGCGCGGGGCAAGCTCGACGTGCCCAAGGAGCGGTTCGTCCTCTACCCCGACCTGCGCCGCGAGGCCGACGGCACTCCCGTGCTCGGCTGGGCTGGCTGGGACCACCGCAATCAGGCGCTCGCGCTTGGCCGGGAGCTGCCGGTGCAGGAGTCGCTCGGTGCCGACGACGTGGCCCTCACCCCGCTTGTCGCCGGGCTGGTGGAGCTCGAGCCGTGGCTGCACCAGTGGCACGCCGAGGAGGACCCGGTGTTCGGCGCGAGCCCTGCAGCTGTGATCACACAGGTGATCGACCAGTACCTTCTCCGGATGGGGATGACCCGCGACGACGTGACGGCCTGGACCCCGCCCGCGCCGACACGCGGTCGCCGTCCGAAGCGCTCCTGATCGGCAGAGGACCACCGCAATGACACCCACCGCGCTCTCGTTGCCGCTGCGCGACGCCATCGACATTCCGTTAGCCGTCCACGACGACGACTTCGTCCTGCAGATCCACCGCGCCCAGGAGGCGGCGGAGCGGACGCTCGGCGAGTACGTCGTCACCGACGCGATCGCCGGGGCTTTTGACAAGGGCCTCACGATGGTGGAAGCCACCCTCGCGACCCGGACGTCCAAAGGCGCGTTCATCCACGGCTCGTTCGGATCCGGCAAGTCGCACTACATGGCCGTGCTGCACCTGCTGCTCAACGGCAACGCCGGTGCGCAGGCGCTGTCCGGCCTGCAGAACGTGGTGGCGAAACACGCTGGTCTGCTCGACCGCAAGCTGTTGGCGGTGGACTACCACTTCGTCGGCGCAACGTCCGTCGAGTCGGCACTGTTCACGGGTTACCTCGACACGGTCCGGCGGCTGCACCCCGACGCCCCCGCGCCGGTGCTGCATCGGTCCGACTCGCTGTGGGTCGATGCCGACAACCTGCGGAAGCGGATGGGGGAGAATGCGTTCTTCGCGGAGTTCACCGGCAGCTCCGGCGGGGGGTGGGGCCGTTTCGGCGCAAGCGTGACCCCGGCGTCCTACGATGCCGCTCGCCACGCGGCCCCGGACGACCCGGACCGGCAGAAGATCACCGCGGAGCTGGTGCGGACCTACTTCACCGGGTTCGAGGCGACCGGTACCTGGCTGGAGATGTCCGCCGGGCTGCAGGCGATGACCCAGCACGTGAAGAACCTCGGCTACGACGGGGTCGTGCTGTTCCTCGACGAGCTCGTGCTGTGGCTGTCCGGGCACCTGCGCAACAGCGAGTTCATCGCGTCCGAGACGTCCAAGATCGCGAAACTGGTCGAGACCGGTATCGGGACGCTGCCGGTGCCTCTGGTGTCGTTCGTCGCGCGCCAGCGGGAGCTGAAGGACTTCCTCGGCGGTGGGGCGGCTGGTGCCGAGCAGGTGGCTCTCGGCGACTCCTTCCAGTGGTGGGAGGGGCGTTTCGAGAAGATCACGCTCCCGGCAGCGGACCTGCCGCAGATCGTCCAGCGCCGCCTGCTCACGCCGACGAGCGAGAACGGCCGGGCGGCGCTCGCCAAGGCGGTCGGCACCGTGCGGGCCAACCCGACGGCGTTCAAGCACCTGCTCACCGACGAGGCCGGCTCCAGCGCGGTCGACTTCGAGATGGTGTACCCGTTCTCGCCCGCGCTCGTAGACGCCATGATCGCGCTCTCGTCGATCATGCAGCGTGAGCGCACCGCGCTGAAGATCATGAGCGAGCTGCTGTCGCGCGGCCGGGATGACCTGACCGTCGGCGACGTGATCGGCGTCGGTGACCTCTTCGACGCGGTGGTGCTGGGCGACTCCGACCCGCTCACCGACGACATGAAGAGCCTGTTCGCGTCAGCCCGGACGTTCTACCAGCAAAAGATGCGGCCCCACCTGCTCAACCGGCACAGCCTCACCGAGCAGACGGCGGTGGATCTGGAGCGCGGGCACCCGTTCCGCCGCGACGACCGCATCGCCAAGACGCTGCTCGTCGCCGCCATCGCCCCCGGCGCGACCTCACTCAAGGATCTGACCGCGTCCAAGCTCGCCGCCCTGAACTTCGGCTCGGTGGTCACGATGCTCCCCGGGCAAGAGGCCGCGCAGGTCGTCACCAAGGCTAAGCAGTGGTCTGGGGAGTTCGGCGAGATTACCGTCGGCAACCAGCCCGGCGACCCGATCATCACGCTGCAGTTGTCCGGAATCGACCTCGACTCCGTGCTCGTGCACGTCCAGGCCGAGAACTCCGCCCCGACACGGCGCGCCCTCGTCCGCAGGCTGCTGACCGAGCAGATCGGCGCCGAGGTCACCGCAGCGATCGGCAGCGAGTACGTCCTCAGCCACGTCTGGTCCGGACAGAAACGCAACGTCGACGTCGTGTTCGGCACCGTCCGCGACACCGGCCAGCTCCGCACCGAGGCGATGCTGTCATCGGACGGGCGGTGGCGGCTCGTCATCGACGTCCCGTTCGACGAATCGGGGCACGCCCCGGCCGACGCCGTCGAACGGCTCCGCCAGCTCCGCGACGGTGACGTCGACAGCGACACGGTCGTCTGGCTGCCCCACTACGTGCGAACCGAACGTGTCGACGAGATCGGAAAGTTGGTGGTCCTCGACTATCTGCTCACCGGCGGCCACTTCGACCAGTACTCCACCGCCCTGCCCGTTGCCGATCGGGAGCCCGCGAAGCGGCAGCTGACCAACCAGCGCGACTCGCTCCGCGTCCAGGTGATCAGCGCATTGCGGCAGGCGTACGGGATCGACGCGGCGACCGACGACCAGCTCGGAGCCCGAGTCCCGGACGGCCGTGTTTTCGCGACTCTCGCCCGCGACTACGACCCGCTCAAGCCGTCGGCACCCACGTTCCGGGCCGCCGTCGAGACGGTCCTCGGTAATGCGTTGGACCAGCGGTTTCCGAAACACCCGCCACTGGACCGCGCCGACACCGAGCTGCGCCGTCCCGAGTTGGCGGGAGCGCTCGACCTGGCGCGCCGCGCGATGGCGGAGGGCAGCCGGATCGAGGCAGTCGACCGTCAGACGGCACAGAAGGTGCGCCGCGTGATCGACGGGTTCGGGGTCGGGCGGCTTAGCGAGCAGACCTACGTGCTGCAGACGCAGTACTTCCGCTGGCACGACCACTTCGTCAAGGCCACGGTCAGAGGCGACACCACTGTCGAGGCCTTGCGCGCGTCCGTGGTCGAGTACGGGTTCACCACCGACGTCCAGGACCTGCTCGTGCTCGCCTGGGCCGCGATGACGGATCGGGTGATCCGGTGGCGCGGGACGCAGATCCCCGATCCGGCTATCGGTGGGCTAAAGCCGGAGATGACGCTGCACGAGCCTGTGCTCCCCGACGAGGGAGAGTGGCGGGCCGCCGTCGGCCGGGCGAAGGCGCTGTTCGGGGTGAAAGACGAGTTCCACCTGTCCAGCGCCGCGATGGAACGGGTCGCGGGCGCCGTACGCAGCAAGGCCAAGGAACTGCGTCCGGCCGTCGACTCGCTGGCGAGCCTGCTCCAGTCGCACGCACTCATCTTGGGTCTGACCGACGTGAGCGCTCGGCTTGCGAGCGCCCGCAGGGGACAGGACCTGGTCTCGGCGCTCGACACCACCGGCGACTCGCTCGATGTCATTCGGCAGCTCTCCGAGTTCGATCTCCCCGAGGAGCTCCCTCCGTTCGCCCACGGCATGGCCAGCGCCGCCGATGTGGCGGCAGTTCTCAAGGGGGCGAATTGGGAGATGATCGACCAGCTCCCCGAGCTGGACGACGATCGTGCGCACCGTGCGCTGGGTGAGCTGCAGGCCGCGGCAGGGGGAGAGCAGCGTCATGCCCCTCTGGCGGCGGCCCTGCAGGCTGCGGCAAGGGAGGCCACTGCCATTCTTGTCGACCTCCGCCGCCGCAGGGACGAGGAGGAGGCGAAGCGTCGTGCAGAGGAGGAGCGTCGGCGCAAGGAGGAGGAGGAGCGGCGGCGGAAAGAAGAGGAAGAGCGCCGACGCAATGACGACGAGGAGAAGGATCGGCAGCGAGACCTCGCTGAGGAGAACGAGCGGCTCCGGCGCGAGCGGGAGGACGCTGAGCGCAGGCGCATCGAGGCCGAGGCCGAGGTCGAGCGGCGTCGGCAGGAGGCCGAGGAACGCGCCAAGGAGAACCACAGCCTGCACGTCGCCCAGGCCGTCGAGATCCAGGAACTGGCGCGCACCCTGGTCGATCAGCTCGCCAACCCCGTGCAGGGCAAGACGCTGCGGGTGGAATGGCGGTGGGAGTGAGCAAGGCAGTCCGCGCCGTCCCGGTCTCACCCGCGATGGTGCAGCAGCGTGCGTCCGATCTGGTGGGGTCGGATGCGCGGGTGCTGCTGTTGCGGGCTCACCCGGAATGGACTGCCGGACCGGTGAAGGTGGGTGACCGGGAGGTGCGGGTGGTCACCGCCGTCTCCCAGCTGGCTGTCCTCGACGCCTACGCCTCTCTCGGCCCCGACGACTACGCCGTGATCCTCACCGACCGGCCCAGCAGCGACCTCGGTGACGCCGTGCTGGCCCGCGCCTACAAGCAGCGGGTCGAGATGCCCGACGAGTGGCAGGCCGTGCCGCGCTTGTTCCCCGGGGCGCGTGAGGTAAGCCGCGAGCTGCGGCGCCTCGACTGGGCCGCCACCGCGCTGCTCGACCATCGGCCCGTCGGCGACTGGCCGCGGTCTCCGGAGATCGCGGTCGGGGCGGCGCACGCGATCGGGGCGTTGCTCGCTCACCTGGTCGGCCTGCGCGTTGACGCCGAGCTGGATGGTGCCGTGCTGCTCACCGCCCTCGGGAAGCGGGACAACCGCAGCCGGTGGGCCGAAGTCGATGTGTCCTTGCGCCGACACTTGATCGCGTGGGCCGGCGCCGAGCTGGGCGCGCCCGCGGCGTTCGCGCTCAAGGTCGCGCAGCGACAGGAACTGGTCATGCCCCTGGCGGTGGGCCTCGCGCTGGACGTCCTGTGGCCGGTCGACGGGTCGATCCCCAACGAGCTGCAAATCGCTGCCAGGGTGCGCGCCGAACGGTTCGTCGACGGGAAGACCATTCCCGTCACAGAGGCCACCGCTGTGGCGTCCGTAGCCAGGGCCACCGTGCAGCGGGCGGCCGTCGATGACGATGCGGACATCGCAGTCGCGCTCAAGCAGGCCGAGGCGCTCCTGGGCGACCTCGGCTGGGCCATCGGCGCCGAGAGGTCATCCGTGCTGCGACCCGGCTACTACGCACGGGAACGGGCACTGGCCGTTGCGCTCGACTCCGGGACCGGAATCGAGGACGCCCTCAGCGCCGTGCTCGAGCACCGCGACGCGAACGGCGTGCCCACTATGGCCGTGCGCCTGCACCGCTGGCTCGCCGGTCCTGAGGTCGAGCCGTCGTCGCTCGCCGGGGACCTCCAGCGGCAGCTGAACGACGGCGCCTGGGTCGACGCCGCGCTCGGTGCAGTGTGCCGAGCGGCGACCGATCCCGTGGTCGCGGAGACGTACCAGCGCCTGGTGACGAAGGTGCGCGATCGGCGCGCCGGACGGGACGAACTGGCCGCCCACCGCCTGGCCCAGGCGGCCACTTTCGGACGGCAGGCGACACCGGGCACGGATGCAATCGGCGTCGAGCGCATCCTCGGCGATGTCGTGGAACCGCTACGGCGAGGTGGTGGCGCGCTCCTCGTGGTGCTAGACGGGCTGAGCGGGGCCGTCGCGGTCATGCTCGCCTCCGAGATCGCCCGGCTCGGGTTCGTCGAACACGTCCCCATGGTCTCGCTGCAACGGCTCGGCGCCGTCGCCATCCTGCCGACGCTAACCAGGCGTTCCCGCACGTCGCTGTTCTGCGGCGCGGTGCGGGAAGGTGACGCGGACCAGGAGAAGAAGGGCCTGCGCTCCGCGTTCCCCGGCTCCATCTTGTTCCACAAGAACGATCTACGCGCCGAAAGCGGGGCCGCGCTGCCCACCGACGTCGCTTCCGCGCTCGCCGACGAGAAGGTGCCGGTGGTCGGGGTCGTCGTCAACGCGATCGACGACGCCATCCACAAGACCGACGTTTCCGACACCGACTGGAAGCTGACGGACCTGCACCCGCTGCGGGCGCTGCTCGAGGCGGCCATCGCCAGCCGGCGCACCGTGATTGTGACCTCCGACCACGGGCACGTCGTGGAACGCGGCACGGAGACGCTGCCCGCCCCCGGAACGGACAGCCGATGGCGCCCTGTCAGGAACCCCGTGCGGCCGGGCGAGGTCGAGGTGAGTGGGCCGCGTGTGGTCGTCCCTGACGGCGCTGCAGTCCTGCTCTGGCGGGAGGACCTGCGGTACGGGCCGCGCAGGTCCGGCTACCACGGCGGCGCGAGCCTCGCCGAGGTCACAGTCCCGGTGCTGGTGTTCCAGCCCGCGACCGCACTGGCCGACACCTTGGCCGGCTGGGTGTCGGCGCCGCCGCAGGTACCGGGCTGGTGGAACGACCCGGCCGACGGTCCGGCCCTGGCACCGCCTGTGTCGCGGAGCCGGAAGAAGCGGAAGCCGGCGCCTGCTCCGGTCGCCGACCAGGACGCGCTGTTCGCCGTGGAGCGGGAGGCGACACCAGATCCCGAGGCCGACCTGGTCGACGCCCTGCTCGCCTCGTCCGCGTACGCCGACCAGCACCGGAGGGCGGGGCGACACGCGCTGTCGGGCGACGCAGTCGCGGCTTTCCTGCGCCCGATCCTGCAGCGCGGGGGCCGCGCCCACCAGGACACTGTGGCGGCCACCGCCGGCATCCCCGCCGTCGAGCTGGGCCAGCGGTTCGCCGTGGTGAAGCGGCTCCTCAATGTCGACGGCTATGAGGTGCTGAAGGTCGACAGCGATGGCGTGACCTACCGGATCGACATCGAGCTGCTAGGGGAACAGTTCGAGCTGGGCGGGCTAAAATGAGCACCGCCACGATCAGCCCCCGCCGCCGGCGGGACATCATCGAGGCGCTGCGCCGCGGCACCGTTCCACGACAGGGTCTCGATGTCCTCGCCGTCGGCCTGACCCGCTTCGAGACGGCCGTCGACGAGGATCTGGAGTCGGTCGCGGGCGGCGGCGCCGGGTTCAAGGCGGTACGCGGCGAGTACGGCTCCGGCAAGACTTTCTTCTCCCGCTGGCTCACCGAGCGGGCGAAGCGGGCCAACTTCGCCACCGCCGAGATCCAGATCAGCGAAACCGAGACCCCGCTGCACAAGCTGGAGACCGTGTATCGGCGCGTCGTCGAGAACCTCGCGACGCCGACGACGGCCACCGGCGCGCTCCGCGACGTCGTCGACGGCTGGCTCCACGTCCTCGACCGGGACGTGTCGACCGCGCCAGGCACAGCCGACTCCGGGAACGCCCTCTTCGAGCTGATGCAGAAGCGGCTCGCCACGATCTCTAAGGAGGCCCCGGCGTTCGCCGCCGTCCTGCGCCAGTACCGGATCGCCCTGACCGAGGGGAACGCCGCGCAGGCCGACGGGCTGCTGGCCTGGCTCGGTGGGCAGCCCCACGTCGCCGCCTCGGTTCGGCGCGCCGCCGGAGTGCGGGGCGACCTCGACCACTTCGGCGCCCTCGGGTTCCTCCAGGGACTGCTCACGGTGCTGCGGGACTCCGACTACGCCGGGCTCGTCCTCGTGCTCGACGAAGTCGAGACCCTGCAGCGGATGCGTTCCGACGCCCGGGAGAAGTCGCTCAACGCGCTTCGGCAGCTGCTGGACGAGATCGACAGCGGCCGCTACCCGGGTCTTTATGTTGTCATGACCGGTACACCCGCCTTCTACGACGGTCAGCAGGGCGTGCAGCGCCTGGCGCCACTCGCCCAGCGGCTCCAGACCGACTTCCATACCGAATCGCGGTGGGACAACCCCCGCGCCCCGCAGATTCGCCTTAACGGCTTCACCTCAGATTCCTTGCTGGAGCTCGGCAGCAGGGTCCGCGACGTGTACGCGGCCGGCGCGAAGGACCCCGCCCGGCTCCGGTCCGTCGTCGACAACCCCTATGTGCGCGACCTGGCAGCTGCCGTAGGCGGTGAGCTCGGCGGACGTACGGGCGTGTCACCGAGGCTGTTCCTGAAGAAGCTCGTGGCTGACGTCCTCGACCGGGTTGACCAGTTCGAGGACTTCGACCCGCGGCGCGACTACCGGCTCACGATGAAGCCTGATGAGCTGACCGACGTCGAGCGCGAAGCCCGCGCACTGGGAGACCGTCGGGCGGCCGCCTCCGTGGATGACATCGACCTAGACCTGTGACGTCGTGGCAGGGGTGACCGGACTCGACGAAGCGGTCGAGTTCCACATCATCAACTCACTCGGCTGGTCGGGCCTGCGACCGCTGCAGGCCGCGGCGGTCGGGCCCGTCCGTTCCGGCGACGACTGCGTCCTCGTCGCCCCGACCGCGGGCGGCAAGACCGAGGCTGCTGTCTTCCCCCTGCTTTCGAGAATGACGGAGCAGCAGTGGTCGGGAACCACGGTCCTCTACCTAGCACCGCTGCGCGCACTACTGAACAATCTGCACCCGCGCATCGAGTCCTACGGCGCCTGGTTAGGCCGAACGGTCGGGCTCTGGCACGGTGACGTCGGGCCGACCGAGCGTCGGCGAATCCTCGCCGAACGCCCAGACATCCTGCTCACCACACCGGAGTCGATCGAGGCGATGCTGGTCTCCCGTCGCTTCGACCGGGAACGGTTCTTCTCGTCGGTGCAGTCGGTTGTCATCGACGAGCTGCACTCCTTCGCCTCGTCCGACCGTGGCTGGCATCTGCTTGCCGTGCTGGAGCGGGTAGAGCGGTTCGCGGGTCGAAAGCTCCAGCGCATCGGATTATCGGCGACGGTCGGCAATCCCGAGGCGGTCGGGACGTGGATGCAGGGCTCGACCGTGGGTGGGCGTCCCGCGCGGGTGGTCCGCGACACCGTCTCCGACGCCGGTGAGCCGGATGTCACTCTGGACTACGTCGGAAGTATGGTTAATGCCGCCACGGTGATCTCCCGTCTGCACCGTGGCGAGAAGCGGCTGGTGTTCCTCGAGTCCCGGCGCCGGGCCGAGGAGCTCACCTTCCTGCTGCGGGAGCGGGGCGTTGAGACGTTCGTGTCCCACTCGTCGTTGTCGGCGTCCGAGCGTCGCCGTAGCGAGCAGGCCTTCGCCGAGGGACGCAACACCGTCATCGTCGCCACGTCCACCCTCGAACTCGGTGTCGACATCGGCGATCTCGATCGGGTCATACAGATCGACGCGCCCCGGACGGTCTCGGCGTTCCTGCAGCGGCTCGGCCGCACCGGGCGTCGCCCGGGAGCCAGCCGCAACATGCTCTTCCTGGCGATCGATCTGCACGGTCTGCTGCAGGCGGCTGCAGTGCTGCTGTTGTGGAAGCGCGGGTTCGTCGAGGACGTCGTCGCGCCGCGGAACCCGCGGCATCTCGCGGCCCAGCAGCTGCTAGCCCTCGCACTGCAGGAAAAGGCGTTCGGGGCGTCCCGGTGGCGGGAGTGGTGGGGCGATCTCGCGGTGCTGGACGAGGCGGAGGCGATTCTGACCCACCTGCGCTCCGCGGGGTTCCTCGTCGAGGACTCCGGCCTACTCATGATCGGCCCGCGGGCGGAAAGAGAGTTCGGCAAGCAGCACTTCATGGAGCTGCTGTCGTCGTTCATCGCCGACCTTGAGCTGAGAGTGGTCGCCGGAACCCAGGAGATCGGCTTCGTCTCACCGCTCGCGCTGCCACGCAACGACAATCGTGAGCGCAAGCCGCTGACGCTGGCCGGCCGGGCGTGGTTCGTCCGGCACGTCGACTGGAGCCGCTTCACCGTCTGGGTGGAGGAAGTGTCGGCCAAGGGCGATGTGAAGTGGCCCTCGGATGCGATCGCCTACTCGTTCGACCTGTGCCGAGCGCAGCGCGACGTGCTGCTCGGTGCTCTTCCGGCGGTGACGATCTCGCAGCGGGCGATGGAAGCGGCACCGCAGCTTCGCGCTCGGTACGCTGCCGAGGTTCATCGGGATGCGCTCGTTCTCGCCCGCCGACCGGTAGGCGGCTCGCGCCTCTGGACCTGGGCGGGGCTCAAGGCCAATGCGACGCTGCTGGCTGGCCTCGGCCTGGACAGCTCCGGTGCGGAGAACGAGAGCCTTATTCTGCCAGAGGGTGTGGGTCCACTGGACATCCGGACGGCAGATGTCCACGCGGTCCCGCGACTCGACAAGGAGTCCGTCACCGCACTGAAGTTCTCGGTCGCCTTACCGGAGGAGCTTGCAGCGCGGACGCTCGGCGAGCGGCTGGCTGACCCTGCCGGCGCCACGGACGTGGTGCGGATGCCTCTGATTCGCCTCGACACGTAGGCGCCAAGCTGTTCATCGTCGTGCTCTTACAATGGTCAGAAGCTGCCGTACCTCGTTGATGCCGTTTCAAATCGAGAAGGTCCGGACCGACAACGGCGCGAAGTTTCAGTCCAGCTTCCACCGGCAGGTCCTTGATCACGGCATCGGCACATCTACATCCGGACCGCCACACCGCGTCTCAACGGCAAAGGTGGAACGATCCCATCGCATCGACGCCGAGGAGTTCTACCGGCTGCTCGGCGGCGCTGTGATCGACAACGCCAGCGTGTTCAATGACAAGCTCGAGCAGAAGCTCTATGCCTTCGGATCTTCCGGACGAGCACGGGGCGAGGTATCGGTAAGCGCGGCTCGCATCGCGACCAGACCACCAGGCGTCACTTGATAAGTTGTGTCGAGGCCAAGGGGCGTCCGGGTCAAGGACATGCCCGTACTCATCGTCACGTCGGTCGCACCGGCGCTGCAGCCCGACCGAGTCGACGGCCCCTTGGGCGTAGTTCATCAGCCGGACCGGCGATGCTGAAAGCGCGCCTTCAGCATCTCCAGCCCGAGGTTGTCACCCGCCCCGCAGACGGCCGCCGTGTGCGGTCGACCGCGACGAGCGCCTTCCTGCCTTCCTGCCGTCGCGCGCCTCTTGGCCGGGCGGCGCTCGCCGCACCAGTTGGCGCCGCTCGCGGTGTAGCTCGGGTCGAGCTGGTAGGACGCCGCAGCGTCGCTGTCCATCTCCCAGTGCTCACGCATGGTTCTGCTCCCTTCTTACTCATTGATGTGCGGACACAAAAAGGCCCAGAACGCCGAAGCGTTCTGGGCCTTGTCGCAATCACGTGAAACGACAACGGGCGCCACTACTGAGCACAGAAGTGTGCTGTAGTGGCGCTGATCGTACTTAGTGCGTTGCAGCTTGTCGGTGCGAGGTGCTGATAACAATGATGCCCGCATCGCGCGGTTGTGTCAACGGTCAGCTGACCCTGTTGCCGTTCCGAGGCCGCACGTCGGTTCGTGACACCTCCCCGAGGGTGCTCCGCTGGTTTCGGGCGCGCCGCGGTCGACTTAGCGGGCCGCCCTCCGGCCGGATGCGACACCGGTGAACTACCAACCGCGATCCTTGCCCTCGCGCCAGCAGATGACGTCGAAGATGCGCAGTGCGCCGATGTCGTCGGGCAGGCCGGCGGCGGCGCGGAGCCGGAGAAGGCGATGATGCAAGGCCGCATCGTCGGCGCGAAGTGCTTGTCGCAGCGGTTCCCACTGCTGTTCGGTGGAGCCGGTCACCTTCGTCACAACGGTGTCCCAGATCGGGCGCAGTCGTGGGCGCTTCCGGGCGAGGAGCTTGCTCGCTGTCGTAGGGCCGATGCGGTCGAGCCCACGCAGTGCGCTCATCACCGCCCAGCCAGCCCAGTCGTCGGCGAGCGGGTCAACCTCGTCGACGAGATCGCGGTCCTGACCCACGTCGGCCAAGAGCGCGGCGAACTCATCAGCCCGTTCCCGCAGCAGCGCCCGGGCCGCGGTAGCGGAGACGTCGACGCTGAGGAAGGTGACGGCGACCAGGTCGTCGGCGGTGAAACGGTCGACGTCCTGCACTCGGGTGCCGGTGCTGTCCCAATGGTCGAATGCCGCTCCGACGGCCGAGCCCGGACCGGCGAACGGCCGGCCGTAGTAGCGCGTCAGCAGCGCAAGCGCCGCGTCATCATCCGAACTCTGTAGCGACTCGGGGAGCTGAAAAGCCATGTGGGCCAGCTTGCCCCGGTGGTCGTCGGTGGGGCAGCGAGCGCCGCGGTTGTCACTCTGTCGGGCAGGTACGGCGTCACCGGCCGGGAGCTGCGCGGATATGCGCTCATGGCCGCGCGGGCCGAGGCAACTGCTGATCGACCGCCTTCGTCGGGGCCTGGCGGCCCTAAGGGCGGCCCTATGCCAACCTCGCCGATGAACTGGGTCGGTGAGGTGGAGCGTGCGCGGTGCTCGCGCCACGCAGTGGACCGCCCCGCCCAGGCCGATGATCTGCAGCGGGCCACCCAAACATCCCGCGTGAGTGACCTCGCGCGCTCGGCGCCGAGCGCAGCAGCGGCGACCAGGGTCCAAGATATGGTGCCGTCATCGGGGGAGCGAGATCCGGCCGTCCATGGAGTGACCTGGGCACGCCACCGAACGCCGAGGGAGGCCCTGCGTTCCGATGCTGAACACTCCACGGCTGATTCGGTTGCGAATCGTAGCAGGCAAACGAGTCGGTCGATTCGATCGTGACCGGGCTGTGTCGCAAACGTGCTCGCCGGGAATGCAGAATGGGAAGCGCCCGTTGTGCGAGCGCGTAATGCGTTCGCCAGAAGCTGAAATCGAATGTCCATTGAGAGGATCGCGCCGTGATTAAGTCGGCCAATCAGTACCCGGTTCACGCGCTGCTGTCCTACGAAGGCAACCTTACCTACCGAGTCCCGCCGTACCAGCGAGAGTACTCCTGGCAAAAGGCCGAGTGGGAAGATCTCTTCCAGGACCTCGTAGAGGCCGACGATTCGCACTTTCTCGGAACGATCATCACTCTCAATCAGACGACGGACGCAGTCGCGAGCGGCATCCTGGAACTGATCGACGGTCAGCAACGGGCGACGACTCTGACGCTGCTGCTGGCCGCGATTTACTCGGTGCTGAACGAGCATCGGGAGGATCTTGACGACGAGGCGCGCAATGAATTGTTCAACCTGGGTCGACGGCTCGTCGGCAAGGGTGGCGAACTCCGGGTTACCCCGCAGACACAAGGGCGCAATCGCGACGACTACCGGGCGGTATTGGCCGAGGCCGGCCTGCCTGTGGAGCCAGCACAGAAGAAGCCGTACTTTCCCCTGCGTCGGATCGCTAGGTGTTACCAGTATTTCCGCGGCTCGATCACCAGGCTCGCCGAAACCAACGGATTTGATGAGGTTAGGGCCGCCCGCATTATGCTCGAAGCAGTCCAGAAGGCAATACTGGTCAAGATCGAGGTAGCGAATCACGCCGACGCTTTCGTGTTGTTCGAGTCACTGAACAACCGAGGGATGCCACTCACCCCGGTCGACCTAATCAAGAACCATCTCCTGGCGGTTTCCGAACGCCATGGCGTCATGCACGTCGACGAGGCCTTCAAGCTATGGAACGAGATGCTGACGAATCTCGGCGACGACTACGCGACGCAGGAACGTTTTCTTCGGCACTACTACAATGCATTCAAGGCTGAACTGCCTGAGGTGGCCAATGCGCCCGTCGCGACCCGCACGAAGCTGATCCGCATCTACGAGACGCTACTGGGCAAGAACATCAAGTCGGGTGTCGACGACCTTGTCGGCGCCAGCCGGATCTACGGACGCGTCACCTGCGTCGCCGAGACGGACGCACCTACTGCGCTCGACGAGTCGTTCCGCCATTTGATGCGCGCGCAGGGTGCGCCGTCCTACGTGCTCGTGATGTGGCTGCTCGCGAAGCAGGCAAAGCTCGGGCTCACCGAGTATCAACTCATCTCCGTCACCCGCTGGTTGACAAGCTTCTTCGTCCGTCGCAACCTGACCGGCTACCCGCAGACCTATGCGTTACCGAAGCTCTTCATGACCATCATCGCCATGCTCGACGGGCGGAGCGGAGTTGGGGTCGTTGACATCATCGCGAAGGAGCTCACCGACGCGTCGTCCAGCGATGAGGATTTCCGCAGGCGTCTGGAGGGTCCGATCTACGACGAGAACACCGACGTGGCCCGCTTCCTGCTCACTACGCTGTCCGAGGACGCGATGACGAAGGAGACCCAGACGGATCTATGGGGCCAGGAGAAGGGCCACTTCGTTTGGACAATCGAGCATATCCTTCCGCAGGGAGCCAACCTGCCCGACGCGTGGAAGCAGATGCTGGGTGGTGCTGCCGCGGCCGCTTCAGCGCAGGAGGCCGATGTGCACCGGCTCGGCAACCTGACGATCACGGCATACAACAGCACTCTCGGCAACAAGTCGTTCCCCGAGAAGCGCGACCGTACCGATACCAACGGTAGGTACATCGGCTATCGCAACGGGCTAGCACTGAACGTCGACCTCGTCGACAGGCAGACCTGGACGGTGGCGGATATCGAGGAGCGCACCAAAAAGCTAGTCGACGCCAGCCTACTTCGATTCCCATTGCTGTGAACCACTTGGCTGCACAATGAACGCGACGACTAACGGCGTGACTACGAGTTCCTGGTGGCGCCGTACAGCCGATTGGACAGCGCTGCGGTGGTCGAGGCGTCGGCCGATCATTACTCACATATAGCAACGCAGGGCGGGCCGACCAGCGCATCGACGGTGGCCGCGCTCGAAGGGGCGCGGGCGGCGATCCGGGGCCGGCACCCGAAGGTTCCGGCGGTAGTGATGGTCCTCGGCGCCAGCGTGGATCAATCAACGTCAGGGGGCGGGTGACGATCGAGTGTGACCCCGGCGCCCACCTCAGGATGTACCAAGGCGAGCGTGAGGGATGGACCTTGCGCGGCAATGTTGACGTCTACTCCAGAATTTAGCCGGGTACCGCGTCTGACTCTTAAGCGACTGCCTCCGATCACAAGAACCTGGCAGTGCCAAGGCAGCGTCCTGTCACACCCCGATGACGTTTCCGCAGCGGCGGGCCGCCTTGTCTCCGGAGGTTAGTGGTATCGACGAG
The DNA here is from genome assembly GCF_019263585.2 of Pseudonocardia oceani. GTDB lineage: Bacteria > Actinomycetota > Actinomycetes > Mycobacteriales > Pseudonocardiaceae > Pseudonocardia > Pseudonocardia oceani. Next base: position 2,521,267 of record NZ_JADQDF010000001.1, on the reverse strand, counting down.
CGGCCACGAGGCCGTGATCAATTATTCGTGAGATGAACTGCCTGCGGCGACGCGGGCTTCTTTGAGAGCCGCGTCGCCGCCGAGGCGTTCATCCCGAGCAGACGGAGGCTGCTTGAATAGAGCCTCGCCTGGGGGTGGTAAGTTACTGCTGTACGAAGGTCAGAGTGCTCGATATTGGCGCCAGGTCCTTCAAGCCCTCACCGTCATCGTCAACGTCAGCATTCAGCGTTGAAGTGGAGACGGTGTACTGAAAGTCATCCTGCTGTCGGATCCAGTCACCCGTGCACGTCCACGTCTCGGAGAAGTCAGACGGCTCAGTTCCCGTGTCTTGGAAACGGCAGGTGAGTGAACCCGACCCATCCGGTCCGGTCCATTGAAGCGGAATTACAATCTCGTGAAACTCCAGGCGTAGCCGTTTCGTGCCAAGCTTCGGGTCGCAACCATCGAGCGCTGGTCCATCCTTACTGATCCCGACGGTGCAGCCTGTGGGCCAGTCCACCTGGAACTGAGCGACTGCGCGGACCTGGTAAGGCGCGGAGAGCGTCCATTCGAAGCCTGTCCGGTGACGGACCCGTCCCCAGGTTCCGCTTGTCGTCCAGATCTCGCCAGCCGAAAATTCCTGCATACGAGTCTGAGTGTTCGACTCGGCCGCCCCAGCTGGCGTCGGCATTGCCACGCTGCCAAATGTCACCAGGATGAAAGCAGCAAGGGTGATGCCTAGCAGTCTGACTCTCACTTCGACTCCTTGTTCGAGGTACTTGCCTTCAACGCAAGGATGTCGGGGGAAGCTGAGTGATGATGGTTCACCCCTGAACCAGGCGAGATAGCACAACTGGCGAGTCCTAGCCGGTTTGGGGTTAGGGACGGCTGCCTCTTCAGCCGGGAGAACACCTCGGCACCCTTCCGGCGAGTGACCACGCCAGCGTCGATGGCCCAATGCGTGAAGCTCTGTAGCTGCCTGGTGGATCAGTGAGTTTGCCTGCCGTCGATCTCGGCGAACTCGTGGACCGGGATGGTGTGTGGGTGCGATCGAGCCGGATGTTGAAGGCTCTGAAGACCTCGCCCTCCCCCCCGGCGGCAACCTAAGCTGGCACGAACCAAAGTCCGGACCGTTTCTGCACCGCGCCCCTTCGGCTGTCTGCAGCTTCGATGCTTGGGGCATCTCTCCAGGTCGTCAATGGGTTTGCTGGCTCATCCCAATCGGGGGTGTAGGAGTTGGGGTCTGAAGCCGCCGGTCTCGAGCAGGCTTCGGGCGATGTAGTTGGTCAGGTTGCGGAACCCGAGTGCGGAGCCGCGCAGGTGTTCGAGCCGTCCGTTGAGCGCCTCGGTCGGCCCGTTGCTGGTGCCGGGTCGTTCGAAGTAGGCGAGCACGTCAGCGGCTCGCTTCTTCAGGGTCCGGCCCAGGGTGGTGAGCTCGGTGAGCACCTTGGGGACGCCGGCGCTGAGGTCGGTGATCAGCTTCTCCATGAGCTCGCGGCCACGTTGCCGGTCCTCGTGGCGATAGGCGGCGATCATGCGCTGGTAGACACCCCAGGTCGCCTCGACCTCGACGTGAGCGTCATCAACGAACAGCGCGCGTAGCCTGTCGCTCTGCTTGTCGGTGAGCAGGTCCGCGCCGGTGTGCAGCGTGCGCCGCGACTTGTAGAGCGGGTCGTCCCTGAACCCACGGTGCCCGTGGATCGCGAGTTGGACCCGGCGCCGGCACCTGTCGAGGGCGTCACCGGCCAAGCGCACGACGTGGAAGGGATCCATCACCGTGACCGCGTCCGGGATCTCCTCTGCAGCGGCGGTCTTGAACCCGGTGAAGCCGTCCATCGCGACCACCTCGACCGCGTCACGGAAGGCGTCGTCGCGGTCGGCGAGCCAGGTCTTGAACGCCGCCTTCGACCGGCCCTCGACCATGTCCAGCAGCCTTGCTGGGCCGGCGCCATCGCGGACCGGGGTGAGGTCGATGATCACGGTGACGTACTTGTCGCCACGCCTGGTGTGGCGCCAGACGTGCTCATCGACGCCAATGACCTTCACGCCCTCGAACCGCGTGGGGTCGTTGATCAGCAGCCGATTGCCTTCGGCCAGGACCGCGTTGTTGGCGGTGTCCCACGCGACCCCGAGTCCCTCGGCGACACGGGCGACGGTGAGGTGTGCGACCACGATCCCTTCCAGCGCCCACCGCAACCCGGTGCGCGAGAGCTTCGCGCGTGGCTCCGCCGCGGCGCTGGTGTCTTGGCGCCACACGTGTCCGCAGTCGGCACAGCGGTAGCGGCGCACTACAACTTCCAGCACGGTCGGTCGCCAGCCCAGCGGCTCGTGGGCCAACCGCCGGATCACGGTGTCACGAGCAGCGCCTTCGCTGCCGCACCGTCGGCACCACTGATCTGGTTCCACCACGCGGCACGCGAGGACCGCACGATCCGGTTCAAGTCGTTGCCCGGTCACGCTCAGACCGAGGCCGTCGAGTCGAGCGAAGGCGGTCAGGTCAGGGCGGCCGAAGCCGGCCGGCGGGGTAGCGTCGGACACGTCGAGGTCTTTCGGATGGATGGCGTAGGAACCTCCATCGTCGGGAGACCTCGACGTCTATCTGCGGACCGACGCGCCCGGCCGACCTACACCCTCATCTGGGAAGAGCCCTGAAACGTCTTCGACGACGACGGGACCGGCGAGGAGCAAGGCGCGGTGAGCTAAAGAATGGAGCTTGCTCGGCTTCGACGCCGCCGCGAGCTCCGGTGAAACTCCGGTAAAACGGTCGGTACTGGTCGGTCGTCGTCGGTCACCACCGGATGGCAGCGTCCCCCACGCTCGGCGTTTGCGCAGGTCAGCGGCTCGTTCACCCAGTGGGCGCATCAAGCGATAGACGCAGAGCCGACGTGATTAGGTCGTCGGTTCGATTCCGACAGGCGGCTCCGGCGAACCGCCCCTGACCTGCGCAAACGCAGGGCAGGGGCGGTTCGGTTCTGGTGGTCGCGCGATGCGCTGGCCTCACGGCTCTGCCCGACACCGACGTCGCTCTCCTCTGCGACGGACCCCTCGCCGGCTGAGCGCTCGCGGCCGGCATCCTGTCCGTGTGCCGATAGGCCTCGCTCCGCTCGGCAACGCAGCGCGGCGTTGTGTCGCGACCTGGACGTGCGAGGTGTCAACGGTGCGTCGGCGCAGCGATCGTTGTGTGCGCAGCGAGATGCTCCATGCCGCACGCGCGGCGCGCACGAACGCAACGCCCCGGAACGCCAACGACCCGTCATCGCTGCGACGCGCAACGCGTCTCCCGTCACGGCAACGGATTGTCCCGTCCCGGGTTTGATGGAGAGCATCAAGCCTGGAGGATGATCGACCGATGGCCGCCCCGAGGAAGTACCCCGACGAGCTGCGGGAACGAGCGATCCGGCTCGTGCTCGACGCGAAGGCCGCCCCGGACGGCGGCGGCGGGAACGTCTACAAGCGCATCGGCGAGCAGCTGGGGATTAACCCGGAGACGTTGCGCGGCTGGGTGAAGCAGGTCGAGATCGACAACGGCAGCAGGCCGGGCACGACCACCGACGACGCGACGCGGCTGGCGGAGCTGGAACGTGAGGTTCGGGAGCTGCGGCGGGCGAACGCCATTCTGAAGTCGGCCTCGGCTTTCTTCGCGGCGGAGCTCGACCGCCCCAACAGGTAGTCCTCGACTACATCGAGGCGAACAAGACCGAGTTCGGGGTCGAGCCGATCTGCGCGGTATTGAAGGACGCAGGCGTGAAGATTGCCCCGAGTACTTTCCATGCGTCGAAGAAGCGGCCGCCGTCGGAGCGCTCGCTTACCGATGCCGAGAATTTGAACGAGATCGAGCGAGTGCACCGCGACAACTTCAGCGTCTACGGCAGCCGGAAGGTGTGGGCTCAGCTGCGCCGCCAAGGAGGGGTCAACGGTCGCCAAGTGGCACGCTGCACCGTCGAGCGGCTGATGCGCCGCAACGGCCTGCGCGGGGTGTCCCGCCTGCGGGTGCCGCGCACCACGGTGCGAGCCAAGGGACAGGACCTGCGGCCGGACCTGGTCGACCGGGACTTCACCGCGCCCGCACCGAACCGGCTGTGGGTCGCCGACATCACCTACATCCGCACGTTCTCCGGCTGGGTATACGCCGCCTTCGTCATGGACGTGTTCTCGCGCCGCATCGTGGGATGGCAGCTGTCGCGCAATCTATACACCAAACTCGCCCTGGACGCCTTGAACATGGGGATCTGGACCCGGCAGCGCGCGGGTGCAGATCTCTCCGAATTGATACATCATTCGGACCGTGGCGTGCAATATGTCGCCGTGCGCTACGGCGAGCGACTCGCGGAAGTCGAAGCAGTGGCATCGGTGGGGTCGGTCGGCGATTCCTACGATAATGCGATGGCGGAGGCGTTCAACTCGCTGTTCAAGGCCGAGCTCGTGCGGAATCGGGGCCCGTGGCGCGGGATCGACGACCTCGAGCTGGCGGTCGCGGAGTACATCGACTGGTACAACCATCGCCGTCTCCACGGCGAGCTCGGCCTGATCCCACCCGCCGAGCACGAGGCGCTACACGCCGACACGAGCACCGCCCGGCAGCCCGCCGGAGCGTGAGAACCGAGCCTCCATCAAACCCGGGACTTGACAGATCGCAACCACGACCCCGCCCACGGCGCCTCGCGGGACGGAGGGCAAGTTGACACAGTTGCGCTGCCATGGAACCGCGCTGGCTCTCTCGATGACCACCGGTGAAACAGTGCCGCTCCAGGCTTGCGCCTGGTGTTGCCTGGCCTCCTCGTGATCGGCCCGTCGGGGATCGTCAACGTGGTGCGGGTGTCGAGGCGGTCGGGTCCGACGGCTCGGCGGGGCGCGATCGTCTCGTGCGTTGGCGGACTACGGGAGCTTGGACGCGAGGACGTCGGCCGCCAGGATCTCGGGTGCTGCGCCGAGGAGGTGCTGGTTGGCCATCAGGGCTGCGACGATGGCGCCGTTGGCGTGGGCGTCGCGAGCGGCCTCGTCGGGGAATGCATCGAAGATCCAGAAGGTGTCGGCGTGGGTCCTAGCCGCGAACCAGACAATCGTTCCTACTTCTTCGTTGGCGAGTGCGACAGCGCCGGCGAGCAGATCGGCGAGCGCGTCGTGCTGTCCATCGGCCGCGACGATCTTGGCGACGAAGGCATACGGAAGTGATGCGGGTGTGGACATGAGGGGTTCTCCTTGAAGTCGGGGTTCTTCGTGGGGCGAGTTCAGCGTATGACGAGCGAGGGCCGGTGGGGAGTGGCGTATACGACAGTATTGCTATTGTTCGCGCCATGCGTATCGGACTGATCGCGATCGACGGCTGCTTCGGTTCGGCTGTCGCGTCGGTCATCGACATCGTGCGGGTGGCCGACGGAGCCCGCGGCGATGTCGACCCGCGGATCGACCCGATCGAACTCGCCATCCTCGGACCGAAACGGCGAGTGACCACGACGGCATCGATGACCCTGTCGGTAGACCACCCGCTGTCGGAGTCCGGAGAGTTCGACGTGGTCGTCGTCCCTGCGCTTGGAACCCTCACGGCCGCCGCTACCAACGACGCCCTCCAGAGCCGAGATGCACGTTCGGTCATCGCCTCACTCGGGCGCCTCGACGACGCGACCACCCGGATCGCCGCGGCGTGCACCGGCGTGTTCGCCGTCGCCGAGACTGGACGGATGCATCATCGGCGGGCGACGACCAGCTGGTTCCTGGGGCCGGAGTTCCTGAAGCGCTATCCGACCGTCGCCCTCGATCTCGACACCATGGTCGTGGTCGACGGGAACCTCGTCACCGCCGGCGCCGCGTTCGCCCACATCGACCTCGCGCTCTCACTCGTGCGATCGATCAGCCCCGACCTGGCCCAACATGTCGCCAAGCTCCTCATCATCGACGAGCGTCCGTCGCAGGCGGCCTTCGTCGCCTACGAACATCTCCGGCACGAGGACCCGATCGTCGTCGAGTTCGAACGCTTCGTGCGCGCCCGCCTGGACGAACCGTTCAACGTCGCCTTCGTCGCGCAGTCGCTCGGCACCAGCCGGCGCACCCTCGAACGACGAGTCCGTGCGGCGCTCAACCTCACTCCGCTCGGCTTCGTCCAACGGCTTCGCATCGAACGAGCTCGGCACCTCTCAGCAACCACGGACCTCACCTCCGCCGAGATCGCGCTACGGGTCGGCTACGCGAACGCCGAGACTCTGCGCTCCCTCCTGCGCAGGGAGCGACGCCGTTCCTGACCTATCGCCATGCCTGTAGCCGGTGTCCTAGCGCTCGGTTGGAACCACCTCTCAGCACGTCGCGTCGACGCTCCTGCGTCGCCCCTGGACGACCCACTCGACACGCCCGCAGCACAGGCCATGTGACGTGCCCCGGCTTCCCGGACGGTCGGGGTTGGGTGGCTGTGATGTCGCTGCGTTCTCGTCGAGGGGGTCAGCAGACCCGATCAGGGTCGATTGGGATGAGCCGCGAAGGCGGTCAGGTCAGGGCGGCCGAAGCCGGCCGGCGGGGTAGCGTCGGACACGTCGAGGTCTTTCGGATGGATGGCGTAGGAACCTCCATCGTCGGGAGACCTCGACGTCTATCTGCGGACCGACGCGCCCGGCCGACCTACACCGTCATCTGGGAAGAGCCGGTTTGCTGACTCGTTGCCGCTCGCCGAGCGGGTCAGCCGGCCAGACCTGCAGGGCGCTCGCCGCAGGGGTCATCAGCGGCGGGCAGGTCGTCTGCGCGCCCACTGATGCCGAGGGCCTCGGTGGCGATGAACCTGCCGTCGCGCATGCCGCCCATCTGCTCAAACCAGCGTGGGGCGTGCTCACGGGCGTGCCAGTATCCCTTCGCGCTGATGAAGCCGGCTTCGCCCGGGTCCGCGACGCCGTTGCCGTTAGCATCGGCGGTGAACGCCATGCCGCCGTCTGGGGCGCGGTACACGTGCAAGGGAGAGGGGAGTAGTCCTGCGAGCATCGCGGATTCGTCCAACGACAGCGTCCGGCTGGAGTGGTCGAAGTAGTACCAGCTCGCCGCGCATACCCCGTAGACGTGCGGTGCAAATTGCGCCGTGTTGACGTAAATCTCCAGGATCCGGCGGTTTGGGAGCAGTAGTGCTACCTCCTCGGACAGCGGGGCCTCGAGGGCCTTGCGCAGCACGTCGGACTCCGGCCACAGGAACAGGTTTTTCGCGACTTGCTGCGGAATGGTCGAACCAGAGCGGTCCTCCTCGCCCGCCAGGTGCGCGGCGACCCGGTTGAGATAGTCGTTCGGGTCGACCGCGGTCCAACGCGTTGGAAGGTCCTGGTCCTCCTGACCCATTACCGTTATCAGGAAGTGCCGAGAGATGTGCTCGACGTCGACCCACTTAGCCACCGTGCTGTCCGGGTTGAGCAACCGGAACATAGTGGTTGCAGGATTCATGAAGCTGAGAAGCAGGATCAGTACCATCGGCAGGGCCGCCGCCGCCGCGACCATGGCGAAGATGCGGCGCCTGCGGCGGGTGCGCACCCGGTTGCCCGAACACGCCGAGCACCGGTTCGGTACGACGCGGGGCAGCTCCCGGGTGCCGTACCCGGATGCACGCGGTATCGGATCGGTGAAGCGCGGCGGGTGGCAGGGGTCGTCCGGGGGCTGCCACCCCGGCGTCGAAAAGGTGTGTGCGGACATCTGGGGGGCCCCGTCTGCTGAGCGGTCGGTGACTGCTCACAGGGTTCGCGATCAGAGCTATGGAAGCTGCTTCATCCCCGAACAGTGCAGGTCAGGGTGACGGATGTTCGGCAGGGTCTGGCAGGGTCAGTGCGAGGTTCCGGTCTGGGGCGGACGGCTTGTCCGCACGAGTCGGCTCCGCCGGGCGCGGGATGGGAACTTCAATGTGAACGAGCTGAGGCCCTTGAGCCTCCTGAACTCCCTTGGCACCCACAGGGAGGTTGCGCTGGGCGGGAGTGAGCCTGCGCTCAATGTCGAGCAGCTTCTCCGCCAGCGCTGATACCGCCGTGGTTTTCGGGTCCATCGGGGCCCGGTCCGTGGGCTGCCCGGCCAGCAGTCGGTGAATCAAGCTCGCGAGGTCGGGTGGCAGCCCGGGGAGCAGGTTCAGCAGCGGGGTCGGAACCAGCGAGCCTGCCTGAGCGCGGTGCGCGAACGCCACGATGTCGTGCGGGAGGTCCGGCAGGTCCGAGAACGGCGCGCACCCAGCAAGCAGGAAATACCAGGTGGCGCCGATCGAGTAGAGGTCTCCGTACTGGTCTCCGGAGTGCCCGAGTAGGAACGCCTCGGGCGGGCTATAGAATTTCGTCCCCTGTGGGCGGCCGGTGCTGATCTCGCCTCGGACGGACCCTACGGCACGAGCTAGACCCCAATCGACGAGCCGGACCCGAATGCCCTCAAGAACGATGTTGTGCGGCTTCAGGTCGCCGTGCGCCAGCCGCTGGGAATGGGCGTAGCGCAAGGCCTCGATGACCTGGCGCATCACCATGACGGTGTCGATCAACGAGAGGCCTTGCCCGCTGCTCTCGACCCAGCGCACCAGGCTGCCCGGGGCATAGAGCCGGGAGGCGATCCACAGGTAGCCGTGCGTGTGTCCGTAGCCGAGCACCTCAGCTATCGCTGTGTGGGACTGAAGCTTGCGGGCCGCTGCCACCTCCGCGTCCCACATCTTGCGGGTGGCGGTCTTGCGTGCGGCGCCGTCGGACTCCTCGGCCACGACCTTGATCACGGCCTTGTCCGAGTGGTTGTCGACGTTTCGCCCGACCAGGATCCGGCCGAACGCGCTGCGGTCCGCGCCCTCGAGCGCGCCGATCGCCTCGTATACGCCAAAGCGCTTGCCGATCAGCTTCTCGTCCGCGGCGGTCCACCACACCGGGATGGACAGGGTGGGCCGCGGCGCGGGTAGCCTGCCACCCACGCCGCCCGCCGAGCCTCGTACCTCGATCTCCGCCAGCGCCTCGGCCAGCCGGCTCTCTTGTCTTGCACGCTCGATCCCGCGATCGACCTGCGCGGCGGAGTCAAGGTTCTCGGTGCGGGTCCGACGGGCTATGGCGCCCGCTTCGGCCAGCTCGTCGAGATCGGCTTGGTGTTCGGTCGACTCATGGTCGAGCCGCGCGTGGTAGCGGCCAGTGTGGGCTTGGAGGGCGTTGGCGTTGCGATGACGGGCCGCCAGGATCCGACGGTCGTGCCCGGCCCGGCCGCGCAGCATCTTCAGCAGTAGTGGGACCAGGTCCAGGAAGATGAGCCCGACGGCCAACAGGAGACGCAACGCGAGGGCGGCGTCGCTCGAGGTCGTGTAGTCGTGCATCGCCCGCCAGCGGGCGTCGATGCCGTTCTCAGAACGCGCGAGTCTCTCCACCATGGCCGCGTCTGCCGCCAGCAAGATGCGTTTCGCGGCGATCTCCTGGTCCAGCCCGTCCGCCAGCGCGGCACGCTGGTCGGTGGCGGCGCTCAGCGCTTCGCGAGCCTGATCAGCCTGCGCGTCTCGGGCTCGGGTCTGCGGGCCGTCGCCCGGAACGCCGGTCACATTCGCGCAACCTGGGCCAGGGTTGCGTTCGCATGCAGCCTGGTCGTTCGCGGTGTCGAGCGTCTCCTGTGCGGTTTGGACGGACTCGTCGAGACCCTGCCGACGGGCGATCAGCTCGTCGAGCTCACGCTGCCGGGAACTGGGGGTGCCGAGCTCACCGGTGACCAGCTGCTGGGAGCTGGTGATCTGGGCTTGGACGTTGTCAGCGAGCGTCCGCTCGATGCTGCTCGCGAAGATGGTTAGGCCCGCCGCCTCGGCCACGATCACGCCAATCACGATCGTGAAGAGGCCGCGCACGAGGTACCCGCCGGTGCGGCGCCACCGCGGCTGCTCCGGGTCGTCGATCTTCGTGGAGATGGCGCGGTCGAAGGTGCCGACGAAGAGTGCCCACAGGACGATCGCGGGCAGGGCGGCCCAGGCGCTCGTACGCACGGCACCGGTGATCGCAAGCCCCATCGTCACGCCTGCGATCAGGGCGTTGAGTACGACGAAGAATCCCGACATTTGGAACGTCGAGCGTTCGGTGCGGTCCTCGATCTCTCGCCAATCCCCGCCGCCGAGCCAGGCCATGGCGTTCCCTGCCTGCCATAGCCGGACTCGCCGGTCCGGCTGGCGGCGCACCTCGCCCTCTTCCAGTAGCGGGTCCCCGGCGGGCCAACCTGCCTTCGCAACGGGAGGTTCGACGTGGGTCTCGTGAACGGGGAGTCCCTCGTTACGCATCGCCGATCACCACCCGGAAGCGAACCGAACGACCCAGCCCGAGGACATCGCCCTGCACTAGGGATCCCGCCTGTACGGACACGCCATTGATCATGATTCCGTTAGAGCTTTCGGCGTCCTGCACCGCCAGCCGACCCGGACGCGGGGTCAGGATGGCGTGCGCACGCGAGATCGTTGGCGCGTCCAGGACCAACGTGCACAGGCCTGCGTCTCGCCCGAGGACTGCGCCGGAGCGCGGTACCTCGAGGACGGCCAGGCCGGGGGCAAGCGGCTCGAGGCGTACCCGCTGCAGCTGGGTTGCATCGTCTCCATACGGGCGGGTCGAGGCGAGGGCCGAACGAGGAGTGAGGACGTCGGGCAGCCCTGGCGGTTGGGCGGTGTCGGGGATAACCGCCGCCAGAACCCGGGGCGCCCGAATCTCGATTTGGTGTACGTCGCATGACCTGCGGATCGCCCGCTCGAGCAGGTCAAGCCGATCCAGTACGAGGCTGTGGTCCTGCGGGTGGCAGTGAACCTCGAGTGCGCCGAGTTGAAGCCGGTCGTCCTCCGTTGGTCGCCGGGCATGGGCCAGCGCTCGGCGCTGTATTACGTCGCCGAGGGGGTCACGCCCGCGCAGTCTCCACAGCTGCCTCCACCAGGCAGGGGTAGCGCGATGCGCGCGCAGCGCTGGCAAGCGGACGCCCAAGAACAGGCCGAGGCCGAACGCGATTACGCTGATCAGCACGGTCTCCATTACTGCCTTGTCTTCAGAACGAGAGAGCGAGGACGGGGTCCGGGAGCGGAAGGGCACTGCGCCGAATGGCTGTACTCAGATCGTCACGGTGATCACCACTGCTGAGTAGTCGAGCGACTGCGCGGTGGCGTTACGCGACGTGGGCACGTTGCTATTTCACGTCAGGAACGCCCACCGCGGCGGCTCAGGGGTCAACTACCCGTCGGTAACACAGACGGCGTGGATGCCGACGACGGTAGTACTCGACCGAGGAGGAGTTCAGCTGTGGGAGTACCCCCATCAGGCGCACCGGTCGCGGCGGCCGTGGTGACAGCAGGTGAGACACGGGTGCTTGTTGGACGCAGCCAGAAGTGCACCTTCGGCCGCGGCGACGAGAACGACCTCAGGATCGGACAAGCGGACGTTCAGTTGTCGCGTAAGGCTGGATCGATCGTCGGGGTTTCCGACGGAGCGCTCATCCGGAACCTGTCAAGGACCCAGTCCATCCGCTACCAGGCCCTCGGCGGGCCGGAGATGTGGATGGCACCGGGCATGGTCGTGGGCACCATGCCGTTCGAGCTGGTACGCCTGGAGCTCTTCGGGAAGTACGGCGCGGTATATGCCGTGGAGATCGACGCACGGGGACTTCTCGGGGGCCGCAGGGGTCGGCCTGTCCGCTCGGGGCTGGAACCGATCGGTGAAGAACCGCCCACGCTACGGCAGAGTACGGACGGTCTAACAGTCTACAAGCCGTCGCGAGTCCCGACCGGACGTGAGCTGGTCTACCTCGCCGCGCTATGCGAGCCGATCCTTACCCAGCCCGGTGGGCGTCCGCGGTCGTACCGCCAGATCGCCGAGCGGGCTGGCGCCAAGAATCCGGACACCGTCCGCACCACTCTGGACCGGCTCCGGAACCGATTGTCCAACGAGGGTATCCCGGGCCTTCGGTCCATGGACGAGGCGCCCCGTAACGAGGACTCGACGTACTACGTCGAAGCCCTCGCCCGCTGGGCCATCGACTCCCGGACAGTCGATGAGGAGCGCGTTTTCGAGCTGTTCGGCCCGCCCGCCTAGGCAGTTAGCCGTGGGCTTGGGCGCGTATAGGCCCGCGGCCAGCTTCGACCGAAGAGCAAGCTGCGTGCCACGCCATGTGCCACGAGATGCGGGCGCAAGGGTGCGCATCGTGTGCGCCGGTGGCATGTGTTGGTTCAGATCTACCCAGCTCAGAGCAGAGTGAGCACCTAACCTGATCCCTTTTAATCCGCGGGTTCGGGGTTCGATCCCCCGGGGGCCCACCCAAGCTGAACAGCAGATGCCGCTCAGCGCCTAGTGTCCTTGATCGCCTGTCACTGAAGCGCTCGAGGCGCACAACCCCATCGCCGGTCAGCACGCCCCGTCCCGCCGGGCCTCGCGTTGTCAAGGCGGGCCTCGAGGGCCACGCGAGCCTGGGCGATGACCCGACGGTCCGGGATGCGCACCGGACCCGACGGGTCCGGCAGAACCAGCTTGCCTTCAGTGACCGCGAGCCTCCACGGCCGTGGTTGGTCGCCTTACGGCGGCGGGGGAAACAACTCCCCGCCGCCCCAAGGGGACGGGCCACCAGGCCCAACCAGAGCAGGAGGCCACCGTGCACGCTCAAACGACACCCTGACCACCGTCCGGTGGTTCGTCGACCCCGACGACCTGATCTGCCCCGGTGCGGCGACCGCACGATCGAAGCCCCTCCGGCGATCTGGAGCGTGGGCGACGGGTTGCCGGTCGCGCAGTTCTCCCACCCGGACCGGACCGCCCTGTGCCGCACCGTGGCCGGCGGGATCGTCGACCCGATCGAGGTGACCCGATGACCGCGCCGGTCGTCGACGTGCCGGCGCGCGAGGCTCAGGCCGTGGTTGACGCGTACGTGTCAACACCGGACGGGCCGATCCGCGCTCCGATGGTGGCGGCACTCGAATCCGCGTGGGCGGCGATCCGGGCCCGGCACCCCGAGGTTCCGGCGGTGGTGATGGTTCACGGCGCCGGCTCGATCGGGAACGCGGGCGGTCTGCGGCTGGGGCACTTCGCCGCGATGCGCTGGGCCGACCCCGGCCAGCCCACCGGCGAGCAGGGCGGCGACGCGGTCGCGGTGCGGCTGCCGGAGGTGTTAGTCGGCGGTGAGGGTCTGGCCCCGGGGCCGGCCGACGTGCTTGGGGCGCTGCTGCACGAGGCAGCCCATGCGCTGGCCCACGTCCGCGACGTCAAGGACACGTCCCGGCAGGGGCGGTGGCACAACGCGAGGTTCAAGGCGCTCGCCGGGGAACTCGGCATCGAGGTCACGAAGACCCGCGGATCGGGTGGTCCCCGACGACTATCCCCGCCAACACCCGCGAGACCTAGCGCCGAGGTGATCGACGAGTTGGGACGGGTGCTGCGGCTGCACCGCTCCGTGGAGATCGGAGACAGGAAGGAGAGGAAGCCGACACCGCCGCCTTGCGGCTGCGAGTGCGGCCGCAAGATCCGAGTGGCACCGACCGTGCTCGCCGCTGGGCCGAAGTCTGCGGCACCGAATTCGCCCCCGACCTTCCTGAACAGGACGGGGAGGCGGGGGAGTGAGTACCCGCCGGCCCCGGCTGCCCGGTTTTCGACGCGGCGGCCGCGGCCACGGCTGCTCGAGTGGCCCGGAACCGCCTGTACACGGTTGCGCTCACCGCCGGCCTGTCGGACCGGGATGGGCACGCCATGACCCGGCCGACAGATCGGACCGTCGCGGCCATGCGGTGCAGCACGAATCCTCGTCGCTCGGTCGGAGGCGTGGCAACACGCGGAAACCGTCGGCGTGATCGCCTACGGTGCGAGACAGCAGAACGGAGAGTCACGATCATGAGTAGGTCTCGGATCGAGTGGACCGAGGTGACCTGGAACCCGACAACCGGGTGCGACCGGGTGTCTGCTGGCTGTGATCACTGCTACGCGCTGACGCTGGCGAAGCGATTTAAAGGGATGGGGTCGGCGAAGTACCAGAACGACGGCGCGCCGGCGGCGTGCTGGTGGGCGCGGACCACTCCGGAGTCGATCCCGACCGTCCACCCCGGGCCTTCGTGCTGGTCGGCGTCGCGGCGCAGCTCGTCGAGGACCCCCGACCAGGTTTTATCTCCTGACCAGCGGCGATGCCGGTTGTAGACGGTCTTCCAGTGTCCGTAGGCCGGTGGCACGTCCCGCCAAGGCAGGCCGCAGCGGGTCCGCCAGAACACCCCGTTGATCACTGTCCGGTGATCGGCCCACCGACCACTCCTGCGCGGGGTCTGGTTGGGCAACAAGGGCTCCAGCCGAGCCCATTCAGTGTCGGTCAGGTCATGACGATCGAGCACCCGCTCGGTCTACCGCATCTGCCGGTCAAGATCCGCGGGACACGCTCTAGGTGCGCGAAGCCGCAAATAGGCGTCCGGGGTTCGCGGTCAGAAGCGCTGCCGCCACCTCGGGCGTCACTCCATAACGCTCCAGGCGAGGCAAGAAAATCTTTGGAACGTAGCCGAATCCGTTCCCGCCATTGCAGGTCAACATGCTCTTGGCGGCCACATCGTGGCTCAGTAGTATTCGTGCGGAGTACCCGTCCCGAATCAGTCCGGCAACCGCGGCTGCGGTCTGGTCAGGGGCGGGAGACTGACCTTCCCCAGGGTAGTAGAACGGCATCCCGATCATGTCGAACTCGAGCCAGACGCCATGATCGGAAACGGCGCGCTGGTATTCCACGTCATGGCCAGACGGATCCATGTGGCACATGACGACCGCCGCGGGGGTAACTCCCTCCTCGCCCAGCACGATGTCGAGTACCTCGAAGGCTCGACGTTGCCAGCCCGGCAGGTGGATCATGAGCGGAACTCCGAGCTGGCGTTGGGCACGAGATGCAGCGCGCAGCCGGATCTTCTCCGCGTCAGTGAAGTCAGGCGAGACCCCGATCTCCCCGATGACTCCGGGCGCAAGTCCCGTGTCGCCGACTCCGTCGGTGAACTCGGCCAGGAGCTCCTCGGTGAGCTGGTCGGCGCTGGCGGAGGTGGTCCTGCTGTCGTGAAATCCGTGAACATACCAGCCGGAGCCCATCACGACGTTGATCCCTGACCTGTCGGAGATTTCTTTGAGCGCTAGAGGGTCCCGCCCGAAGTCTCCGTTCGTGCAATCGACGACTGTCCGACCGCCTGCCTCACTGAAGTTCCCGAGTTCCGCGGCTGTGGCGAGCGGGTCGTCCTGGCACCCGTTGTCGAAGCAGCAGAACGGACGGTCGGCAAGTAGCCAGTTCATCGACGGGCCCACGGGTGTGCCATACAGCTTGCGTTCGGCGGCGCCCTCGGGCGGCGTGAACCGCTTCGTGAAGTCGAAGATGAGGTGCTCGTGGGTCAAGGTCATACCGAGCTCGTCAACCGACACGGGACCTCGAACCGTGTTCACCTGCACGGCTTGGTCGGCTACCGCTGAAGCCATCTGGGTTCTCCTCTGTGTCGGGATCGGGCCGGCCGCCGGCCCGGACTGGATCAAAGCGCAATCGCCGGTCCCGGGAGCTTGTGCCGTACGTGTCGCTGACGCCTGGGCGGTGCGGCCGTGTCCACTGCCGTCCCGCAGCGTCCCGCGGCGTCCTGCGTTCGCCTGACCATGCCGTCCACCTCAGGGTCTGCGTGATGTGAACACTGTAGACAGGGGGCTACGCGCGGTTCGGCCGCAGCGCGCGACCGGGGTTCGCAGACCCAACAGCCGCGGGAGGAACGCCACTGTGTGCTCGTCAGACACCCGCCGTCGGCGCTCGATCGGTTCAGGACTGAGCTGTCGATCACCGGCGTCTCCGGTGTTGTCGGGAGCTATGGGTTGGGCCATCTAACACGATAGAAACGTTCTGAGTCTTGCTGTGACGCATGCTCCGTCGTAGGGTCACCCCGCAGCGCCTGACGCTACGGAGGTAGATCTGTGTCTGGAAAGTAGAAACGATTCGCGCCGCTGGCCTTGTCGGGCAGCTTCGGGATCGGAACCACAGAACCCGACTTGGCCTCGACCACTCGCTGCCCTGAACTGAGAGGACGACCACATGGCTACCTCCCTCGGGGAGCTTGCTCCCCTCGAAGGCGTCAAGCGCTGGGCCTTCGTGGAAAGGGCTCTGCGGCTTCGGCTCGCATCTGCCCTTCCGAACGGGGCGATCAACGTCTCGCCGGCGTGGTTCGTCGTCGTAGACGAGACCGCCTATGTGCCTCTCGACCCGACCCTCGGTGATCCGGGACAGAGCACGACCCCTGACGCCCGCCACATGGAAATCATCGACGCAGGTGGCCGGGTGTCCGCGGTGATCGACGAGGGCGACGAAATCTCCAACGTGCGGGCGGTCCAGCTTGAAGGGACAGCCAATCAGGTTGACGATCCGGAGCTCGTCGAGCAGCTCCTGAATCTGGTGGCTGAGAAGTACTTCCACGTCGGTCACCCGCACCTCGAGTACTACTTCAGTGCGGGTGCGGTAGCGGCGCGGCGTTGGTACCGGATCATTCCTGAGCGCGTCGATGGTTGGGATATGCGTGAGCTGCCTCAGCCTCCGATCCAGGAACGCCTTCGCTTCCCTGACCACGTGGTGAACGGAAGCTGATTCCTTCATCGAGGCCGGCCTGCTCGGATCGAGCGACCGCCTCCATGGCCCCGACGACGGCAGTGTTGGGCCGCTGACCACGAGTTGAGCGGCCTACCGCCATCCGCTTCATGACCACCGGCCGGCGCGGGCGAGGTGAGTCAACGAGCACAGTCCTCGGCTTGGTTCGGGTCGCCTCTGACCCGGCCACCTACCTGTTGGCATACGATCAGGAGAGTTGACATGAGCGAATCGTCCCTGTGGCGCAACATCATCGTGAACGTCGATAGTTACAAGAACGCGCACTACGGGATGTACCCGGACGGCACCGAGTACGTCTCCAGCTACGTCGAATCACGTGGCGGCCGCTTCCCCGCGACGCTGTTTGTCGGGCTCCAGGCCTTCCTGCTCGAGTACCTGACCCGGCGGATCACCATCGATGACATCAACGACGCCGAGGCCGTGCACCGGCCGATGGGCATCCCGTTCAACCGACAGAACTGGATCGACCTGCTCAACGACCACGACGGCTACCTCCCGATCGAGATCGAGGCGGTCCCGGAGGGCACCGTCGTCCCGACCGGCAACGTCCTCGTGCAGCTGGTCAACACCGATCCGCGTTATCCATGGATCACCAGCTTCGTCGAGACCGCCCTGCTCCGGGGCGTCTGGTACCCGACCACGGTCGGCACCCTGAGCTGGACGGCGAAGCAGTTGATGAAGGGGTTCCTGGAACGCACCTCCGATCACCCCGAGGCAATCCGCATGTATCTGCACGACTACGGCAATCGGGGCGTCAGCTCGCTGGAGTCGGCCGGTCTCGGCGGAATGGCGCACCTGGTCAACTTCGACCAGACCGACACGGTTCCCGCGTACGTCGCCGCCCGGCAGTGGTACAACGCGGCGGCCCCGAACGGCAGCGCGGTCTTCCAGGAGCATTCCACCGTGGCGGCCGCCGGCAGGGATGCCGAGGCGGACACGTTCCGCAGCCTTCTGAAGTTCCCCGGGGTCGTCGTGGCCGGTCTTCTTGTCGACACGTTCGACCACGACCGGGCGGTCAACGAGATCCTCGGCAAGGAGATGCACGACGAGATCAGCCAGTTCCAGGGTCTCGTCGCGGTGCGGTGCGACTCTGGCGATCCGATCAAGGTGCCGGTCGACACCGTCGAGTCGCTGATGGACAGCTTCGGGTACGAGACCAACGGCAAGGGGTTCAAGGTCCTGCCTCCGAACATCCGGGTGATCCAGGGCGACGGGCTCACCCTCGACACCTACGTCGCGATCTACACCGAACTGGAGGCGCGGGGCCTGGCCGCGGACAACGTGCTCTGCGGGATGGGTGGCGGCCTGCTGCAGCAGGTCAACCGGGACACGCTCAACTTCGGGTTCAAGGCCAGCGCTATGCGCATCAACGGCGAGTGGCGAGAGACCGTGAAGGCCCCGACCGGCAGCGCGATGAAGCGGTCGAAAGGGGGCCGGCTCGCCCTCCGCTACACCGACGGCACGTACTCCACCGTCCCCCGCGACTCCATCCCGGCGGAGGAGAACCAGCTCGTGCCGGTCTTCCGTGACGGCAAGATGCTGCGCCAGTGGGACTTCACCGAGCTCATCGAGCGGAGCGAGCGGCCGACTCCGGAGAGCTACTACTCGGGCGTCGTACAGGGAGTCGCCGGCGTGCACTGAGGCCGGCCGCTGCGGGACCGACCCGTGCTCCCCTGGGTCGGTCCCGCCCCCGTGCGACCCAGCCTGCCCACCAGGTGCGCGGCCGACCGCTCGATCACGGTCCCGAGCGCCAGGGCGTGCTCGGGGATGGCCGGGTCGGTAGAGCTGCGAGCGACCTCGGACTCCCATTCGGCAAGACGCTCGACCTACGATCTCGTCGGTCGGGAGCGTGTGGCCGGAGGACGAAGACTCGCGGATGGCGTTTTCGTGGTTGCGATGTTCTCGGTTAAGGAAGAAGCTACGATATTGGACCCTCTGATATGACCCTGAATACAGTTCGGCTGGCCGGAGCGAATGTTCCACCGATCGGCCAGGGCACCTGGCGTATGGGTGCGGACCGCCCGGCCGAGATCACCGCCTTGCGGACCGGTATCGATCTCGGAATGACCGTGATCGACACGGCCGAGCTCTACGCCGACGGGGCTGCAGAAGAGGTCGTCGGTCAGGCGGTGCGTGGCCGTCGCGACGAGGTCTTTTTGGTCAGCAAGGTGCTCCCGCAGAATGCGACCACCGAGGGTACGGTCGCCGCATGCCATGCGAGCCTCAGGCGCCTGGGGACCGATCGGCTGGATCTCTACCTGCTGCACTGGCGCCGTGAGGTTCCCCTCGTGGAAACGGTGGCCGGGCTCGAGAAGCTGCGCGAGGAGGGTTCGATCCAGGCCTGGGGGGTCAGCAATTTCGACCTGCACGATCTGGAGGACTTGCCGGAGGGCGCCGTCCCTGCCTGCAATCAGATCCTCTACAACCTCACCCGTCGCGGTCCGGAGGCGAATCTGTTCCCCTGGTGTGAGCGCGTGGGCGCCGCGATCATGGCCTACTCGCCCGTCGAGAAGGGGGCGTTGCTCGATCATCCCGACCTCCGCCGCGTGGCGACAGAGCGTGGAGCCACCTCGGCGCAGGTCGCGCTGGCCTGGTCGGTCCGTAGCGGGGGCGTCATCGCCGTTCCGAAGGCTGTCCGGCTTGCCCATGTCAAGGAGAACGCTGCAGCACTGGACCTCGAGCTCACTGACGAGGAACTCGAGGTCCTGGATCGCGCCTTCCCGGCGCCGGGTGTCGTCCCCCTCGAGACGTTGTCCTGATCCGGAAAGATCTTCGTTTCCCTCGGCCCGACGGTTCGGTGATTCATCTCTGTCGAGTGACGTCTGGCCCAACCACCCTTGCATGCATCCCGCGGGCATCGTCCCGTGTGGCCTTCCCGTGAAAAGAGAGCTCATGCCACAGAGCCCAGGTGCCGACATGTCGGGCCATGGCCGACGTCTGCATGTCTTCGACATGGACGGCACCCTCCTCCGAGGTGCCGCTACGATCGAGCTGGCCCGACACTTCGGGAAGCCCGCCGTCGGTCAGGACATCGAGTCTCGGTGGCTCGCTGGCTCCATCTCGGACCAAGAATTCTGGCAGATCTTGCTCGATATTTGCGCCGGGGCGACCGAAGCTGATCTCGACGCTGCGTTTCAAAGCGCCTGTTGGATGACAGGCATCGTCGACGTCTTCACCGATATTCGTGCCCGAGGTGAGATCGCGATCGTCATCACACAGTCCCCGGCCTTCTTTGCCCGCAGGCTGCAGCGTTGGGGTGCAAGTGAGACCTACGGCTCGGACGTCGAGGTCGGCCGGCCGCTGCCGCCTTCCGCCACCCTGTTACCGGAGGACAAGGTGAGGATCACGAAGGATGTTCTGGGCCGACATCGTCTGACTGAGCATGCATGTGTCGCGTACGGCGACTCGTCGTCCGATCTCGACCTGTTCGCTTGGCTGCCGCACGCCGTCGCGGTGAACCCGAGCCCAGCCGTAGCCGAGCTGGCTTCGGCAAGTTACGTCGGCACCGACCTCCGAGAGGCGTACTCGATCGGGCGTGGCCTGCTGTCGGACGACTGACGTCGACACGACCTGAAGAGGATCACTCAAGCAGCCGGCGCCACGTCAAGTCATGTCCCCCTTGCTCCTCTGTCAAGCGGCGGCGAAGGCCGGCGACCGGGCCACGTGTTCGGCGTCGGTGAGGAGTGTGCGGTAGACGACGTCGGAGAGGACGTCGTTTGAGGGCGCGGATCGATTCGCCTTGGTGTCGCCGCCCGCTCGTCGGCGCTGAAGGACCGCCCGCGCCTGGGGGGTGGTAGTGCGCTCGAGTGATGGCGATGCAGTGCAGGGCCGCGCGGAGCTGCCGGTTCCCGATGCGGGGACAGGCGATGACGCTCTCGGTTGCCCTGACCAGACCGGGACTGGCGCGGTCCCGTTGTTCGGGTGTAGGCGTGTCGGGAGCGGAATCGTTCAACGTCAGCGGTTTCACTGATGATCTTCGCGGCGGTGGGTGTCGCGCAGTCGCAGACGGCGGTCAGGGTGGGCGCGAGCTGATGGATCAGCGGTTCGAGCTCGCGATCTCCTCGCTGAGCATGCGGCAGCGTTCGATGAGGTTGCGGAGACAGGCGTGCGACCAGGCCGCTGACTCCGTCCCAGTCGCGCAGAGATGCTTCGGGCAACACAGGCTGCGGGCCGGGGGCTGCCAGGCAGGGTCGAGTTCGTGCAGGTGCCAGTGGAGCCGGTTGATGATCGGGGTCCGACGAGGTCGTCACGGTGGTTGGTCAGCAGTCGAACCTGGCGTGCCGATCCGTCGCGTCGAGCAATAAGTAGGTCAGGCTCGCGCAGCGCTGCCCGGGCGACGGCGACTGCGTCGATCGGGTCGGACTTGCCGTAGCTACGGGGCGCTGTCGCGGACGTGAGCAATGAGCTTGGGCGGGACGCGCACGATGCGCTGGCCGGGTTCCGAGCAGGTCCCGTTCGAGGCCGGCGGGACAGGTGCCTGCAGTCCTCGACGGCCCAGAGCCGGTCGGCGCCGAACTGCTCTGCCGAGGTGAGCAGCGCCAGGTGATCTGCGGTGGTCGTGCGTGGTGCGCTCGTCGAGCTTGCGTCCGGCAGCGTCGACGGCAACGACGGTGTGGTTGCGCTTGTGCGCGTCGATTCCGAGAACCACCATGCGGGCTGTCTCCCTTCTTGTCCGGGGATGGCAGGACCGCCCGGCGGGCACGTCAGTGGGGGCGATGCCACGCTCCTCACAAGCCACGCCGGTCGGTCCAGCTGGCTCGGTCGGCCGCACAAGAGGACCAGGCCACGGACGGCAGAAGGGGGTGCAACTCCTGCCCCGTCCGGCGTGCCTGAGCGCGTGGAAGGCCACCGCATGACGCTTCGCGTGATCCCGCCGAACGAACTCGTGGAGAGGCGCCACGCGATGGCCCTGGACCGGTTCTGCCCTGCTCGAAGCCCTCGGTGCACTCGAGGCCGCCGATGTCGGTGACCGTGTCCGTCAGGCCGCGGAGACCGTCTATCAGGCGGTGACCGGGCTGAGCTCACCGATGCGATCGGGGCCGGTCTGCACGAGCGTTCCGCGAGCGCAGCAATCAGCGCAACGGGCGCACCGCGCCCGCATCCTGTTCACGACGGCGGGGATCTGGAGTTGCGGATCCCGAAGCTGCGCACCGGCTCGTTCTTCCCGAGTCTGCTCGAGCGGCGCCGTCGGGCAAATCAGGCATTGCCCGCGGTGGTCATGGAGGCCTCCCTGCACGGGGTGTCCACCCGTGAGGTCAACGACCTGGTCAAGGCACTCGGCGCCGACACCGGGAACTCCGAGAGCGAGGTCTCGCGGATCTGCGCCGGTCTGGCGTCGAGGTCGGCGTGTTCCGGGACCGCTCGTTGGCCGATCAGCAGTTCCCGTATGTGTTCCTCGACGCCACCTACTGCAAGGCCCGGTGAATCACCGCGTGGTGTCCCCGGCGGTCGTGATCGCCACCGGGGTCGGGCCGATGGGTGGCGCGAGGTCCTCGGGTTCGCGGTTGGGGACTCGGGGGACGGGGCGTTCTGGACCGCGTTCCCTGCGCTCGTTGAAGGCCCGCGGGCTCGGTGGGGTGCAGCTGGTCATCTCCGACGCCCACACCGGGCTCGAGCAGGCCATCTCCGCGGTCCTGCTCGGCGCCGCGTGGCAGAGTCTGCAGGGTGCATTTCCTGCGCAACGTCCTCGCGCAGGTCTCGAAGGGCAGCTCGGAGATGGTGGCCGCGGCGATCCGCACGATCTTCGCACAACCCGACGCCACCCGCCTGGCCGGCGCGGTCCTGGTCGAGGCCCACGACGAGAGGCAGGCCACCGGCCGCCGCTACCTCTCCGAGGCCACCCTGGCCCTGCTCGCCGCCTCGCCGACGAAGGAGAGGGTGGCGGCATCCCAGCTGATGACGGCATGATCTGCTCCGCAGAGCATCACTCGGACCGAGTTGCACCACTCGGCGGACCGTGGCCCCCAACCAGGACCAGGTTGACAGAATCGATTATGGTAATATGACGGTTTCTGGCACCGTCGAGACTGGGGGAGGACAGAGTGGGCTTGTGGCCGACTATGTGGGCTGCGGCGGGGGTCTCGTCATGATCGGCGGGTATCTGTCGTTCACCGGCATCGACGGCAAGGCCCGCTACGGCATGAGCCCGCTTACGGACGTCCTGCCGGTCACGGTGCTTCCCCATGACGACCGCAACGAGACGTTGGACGGGCTAGAGGTCGACGTCGTTGAGCCGGGGCACCCGATCCTTGGCGGCACGCTCGCGCTGTGGCCGCCGCTGCTGAGCTACAACCGATTGCTGCCCAAGCCGGGTTGCGTGGTGGCGGCCCGCACGGCTAATGACCTGATGCTGGTCACCGGTGAGTACGGGGAGCGTCGGGCGGTCGCATTCGCCTCGGATCTCGCCCCGCATTGGGCGCCCCCGGAATTCGTGGAGTGGGTGCACTACCCCGCGCTCTGGACCTCGATACCGGCGTGGGCTGCCCAGGCGACGCCAGACGCGCACGCGACAGGCCGAAGAGGGTCGTGGTCATGACGCGGTCCGGCCCTACACGTAAGCGGCCCACCATGAAAGATGTCGCCCAGCACGCTGGTGTGTCGGTGAGCACGGTGAGCTACGTGCTCAACGACTCGGGCCCGGTCGCGCCCGAGCGGCGCAATCGAGTGCTCGATGCCATGCGGGTCCTGGAGTACACGCCCAACGAGTCCGCCCGGAACCTCAAGCTGCGCAGCACCTCGACGATCGGCATGGTGGTGCCGGAGCTGACTAATCCTTTCTTCGCGATGGTGGCCGAAGGTGTGCAAAAGGCGGCATCGGAGCGAGACGTTCTGGTAGTGCTGGTCTTGCCCGATGCCTCGGGGCAGCCCGAGGAGAAGCAGGCAAAGCTTCTACGGAGCCAGCGGATCGACGGCGTCGTCTACCTATCGGGGACCGGGTCGATGCCTGCGTCGCTCTACCGGCTGGCTCGCTCCGGTCCCGTCGTGCTGGTCGATGAGCAGATCCCCGGTATGGATCTGCCTGCGGTGGTCTGCGACTCCCGGAAGGGAGCTCGCGAGGTTGCCGCGCACGCCTTGGAGCAGGGGCACCGGCGGGTAGCCGTGATTGGCGGTCCACCGTCGCTCTGGACATCCCAGCAGCGGCTCGCGGGCTACCGGGAGGCGTTTGCGGGAGCAGGACTCGACCCAGATTCGGTACCGGTCTTCCCCGGCGACTACCGACAGGCCACGGGCGAGAAACTTGCGGCGACAGCGCTGGAATCCGACTCACGGCCGACTGTGCTGCTCTGCACGAACGACCTCATGGCGATCGGCGCCATGGAGTACTGCAGACGAGTCGGTCTGCGGGTCCCCGAGGACGTGAGCATCGTCGGGTTCGACGATCTCCCCGTCTCCGCGCTGCTCACCCCCAGGCTGACCACCGTTCGCCAGCCCGCGCACGAGATGGGGTCCCGCGCGGCGTCGGCACTGTTCGATCTACTCGAGAACGACGAGTCCGAAGAACTCGGTGTGCTGCCGGTGACCGTGCAGCTGCGCGAATCGGTGTGCGCTCCGAGGGAAGGCAGATGACCGCACGGGTGCTCGTCGTCGGCGCCGTCAACGTCGACGTCGTCGTCTCGACCGACGAACTTCCCGGGCCGGGACAGACCGTCGTCGGCGCAGCGCGGAGCGCTACGGCGGCGGCAAGGGAGCGAACGCGGCGATTGCTGCCGCACGTCCGGTGCGGAGGCCCGGTACTACGGCGCCGTCGGCCGCGACGATGCAGGATCCAGTGCGGTGGCCGAGCTCGCACCGAGGCATCGACGTGACCGATGTCGCCACCCTCGACGGAGTGTCGACCGGTACGGACTGATCGTGGTCGACCGGAAGGGGGAGAACCAGATCGCCGTCGGTGCCGGGGCGAACGCCGTCGTCGGTCCGGCGGCAGTCCGAACGGGTCGTAGCGCGTGCAGCTGGCTGGGCGAGCTGTGTGCTCGTCAGCGCTGGGATCACCCCTGGATGCGGTCGTCGCCGCTGTCGAGAGTGCTGCTTCCCATCGGATCCCCTGCGTGTTGAATCCGGCGCCGGTCACGTCCGGACCCGTGGAGCTCTTCGGCCTCGGCCTCGTGCCACCCCCGACTACTCCGAGCCCGGCGACTGCGCACGCTGCTGGGGGGAGCACGGGTCGGTGCGGTTTCGGTCATGGCGGCTGACCTCGCAGCTCGCACGCAAGCTCCAGTCGTCGTGACCTCGGGGGAGCGGGTGTACTGGTGGCCGAATCCGACGGTGCAGTGGCAGCCTTGCCGGCCCGACAGATCGCGGGGTTCGAGATACGACCGGCGCGGGCGACACGTTCAACGGGGTGTTCGCCAGTGCCCTGGCCGCGGGAGCAACGGTCCTGAACGCGAGTTCCCGCGGCGTCACGGCCGCCTCGCTGTCGGTCGGCTGGGTCGATGCACGAGCCGGCATGTCGCGCAGCGACGCCAGCGACGCCGCTCACAATAGCGCCGACCAAACCGCTGCTGGTTCGCTCGGGAGGAGCCGCGTCGGAACACGACTGCATTATCGTGATCGGGGAAACAGCAGTAGCTGCTGGCCGCCGGAACGTGACAGAAATCCTGACCGCCTTCCACGGGCAAGTCCGACCAGACATCAGGACGACTGACGCCGGGTGAATCCCGCTCTGGCGGGCGCATCGTTGTCAGCTCGGCATCGAGCTCGGACCGATCACACTCAAGACTTTCCCGAACGACGAGGTCTACTGTCGCTTCGACGAGTCCATACGCGGCGCGGATGTCTTCCTTATCCAGCCGATGTGCGGCAATGCCGGGACGGGCATCACGCAAATGATGGCCTGCTCGAGCTGCTGGTCATGACCGATGCCGCTGTGGGGGCCAGCGCGCATCGCGAGATCGCCGTGACGCCCTGGTATGCGGGTACATGCGGCAAGGTAAGAAGTCGGCTGTCCCGTAAATCGATCTCGGCACGCATCTGTCGGCGTACCACCGGGACGCCCCGCCGGGCCGGCACCTCCGACGGCGGCACCTCCGGCGCGGCGAACACGTCCGGGGCGGTCGCTCGCACGCTCGAGGCCGCGGGAGTTTGAGCAGGTTCCCACGATGGACCTGCACCCAGGGCAAGTGCAGGGCTTTCCGGCGTCCCGGTCGACCAAATGACGGCCTTGATGATGTTGGCGAATTACTTTGCCGGCCTGGACGACGACCTTGGGGTCGTGGCTCCCGACGCTGGCCGGGTGAAACTGAACAAGCAGTTCGCCACCCGGCTGGGCGCTGGGCTGGCGATCTCGACAAGGACCGCCTTCGGCACCGCGCCGCCGAAAACGGACACGGCGTCGGCGATGTCCACGACAAAACCGCAATCGTCGTCGACGACATCATCAGCACAACCGGCACATTGGGTGCGGCCGCGGAGGCCGTGGTGGGCAGCGGCGCTCGTCGAATATTCGCCGTGGCCACCCACGCAGTGTTCGCGGGCCAAATCTACGAGAACCTACGATCGTCACCTCTCGAGAGAATCGTCGTCACTGACGCCATTTCGTTGAGGCCAGACGTACCCGCATTAATCGACGTCGTGTCATGCGCTTCGTTACTTGCCGACTCAATCGGCCGAATCTTTACCGACGACTCGTTCAGCACAGTTTTCCGCGGCAAGAACCATTCCGTCTGACTTGTCGTACGGTGGGGCCCGGCCCGAGCAGGGGCACCGTCCTGTTCGGCCGGCGGCCACCCCAAGTGTTCCGAACACCAGATCGGGCCGTTGACTTCATCGCGATGCTGGTCACGTCGTCCTTTCAGGCGGCTCGTCGGCTTCCTGACCGCGGTCGTGACACCCGCAGCCGTGGCGTGCCCCAGCGCGGGTGGAGGCGCACCGGCCCGGTAGAGCAGCCAGGATATAAACGTTCTATGTATTGCCGCCAGCAGGCGGCGACGCTACGCTGTGCCGGTCAGCCATGGGGGAGCACTGGTCGGGCATGTCTAGTAGAAACGATTAAACTCCTGGTGTCTGGGGTGAGGACGTGTTCGTCGAACGCCCACACGGGCGAAGGGAAGGGGATGGTGGTCGCCTGATGTCCAGCGAGGCCAAACGTGCTGCCGGCGCAGCGATCAGAAAATCGGTAGCCGCACAGGAGATCCGGTTTCCTCGGCTGTTTCGGTTCGACGAGATCGAGGCGATGCCGCGGATCGCCTTCAGCGAAGGTGTCGCAGCCGGCACCTTCATCTCGCGCGAGCGTGACGGTGCCCGGTACTACAGCCAGGGAATCAGTTTTCACGCCCCCGCCGCGAAAGACGTGGTCTGGCAGGCGACGAGCTGGGACGAGGCGTTCTATTGCATCGACGGCACTATACACATCGTGGCGACCGACGCCGATGACGTCAACGTCGAGTTCTCCCTCGAGGCCGGGGAGTATTTCTGGGCGCCAGCCGGATACAGATATACGGTGAAATCGACCGGCGTCGAGGCGAAAGTGCTTCTGACGACATCGCCGCAGATGCTGTCCGGGTGGCGCTATACCGGTGATGACGAATCGTACAGCGACGTCCTCATTGGGATGCGTCGTCTCCGCTCGGACCGTTGAGCGATCCCGCGATCGGCCCCGGAAACCTGCGCCGGTGCGGGTCCATTGGGGCAGTCGATGAGGCGGCAATTGGCCGACGCGAGTTCGTTCAGTGAGTGGGGTAAGAAGTGAGCAGCAGCGATCGGCGCGAGTTCCATGCGGTACGGATTCATCGAGTTGGCGACTCGACCCGGGTTTCGGTTGACAAGCTGACCGACGACGACCTGCCCTGGGGTGATGTCGAGGTCGACGTCTCCTACTCAGATCTCAACTTCAAGGATGGAAAAGTGATGGAGGCGGGCTCGCCTATCCCGCAGCACCTTCCCATCGTTCCCGGTATCGACTTGGTGGGAACGGTGACCCATTCTTCGAACCCACTGTTCGCGGTCGGCGATGAGGTGGTGGCGAATGGCTTCGGTCTTGGGACCGATCGTGACGGGGGGCTGACGCAGCGGACACGCGTTCCGGGGGCCTTCTTGCTGGCACTACCTTCGCGGCTCGATCAGCGGCGCGCCGCTGCGATCGGGACTGCGGGGTACACCGCCGGGCTGGCTGTTGAGGCGATCCTCGAGGCTGGTGTGAGGCCCTCGAACGGACCGGTTCTGGTCACCGGCGCGGGTGGCGGCGTCGGAACGATCGCCATCGCCGTTCTGGCCCAGGCCGGCTTCGATGTCGTGGCGTCAACCGGACGGGCAGACCAGCTGCGGGATTCGCTGCTGCGGCTGGGGGCGCGCGAGATCATCGACCGGCTGCCGGCCGAGGCCGGCGACGGGTTGGCGACTCCAGCGTGGAGCGCGGTGATCGACTCCGTCGGCAGTACGACCCTCGCCTCGGCTTTGGCCGCCACCCGCTACGGAGGCGTGGTCGCCGCGGTCGGTCTCGCACAAGGGATCGATCTTCCTTCGACGGTGCTGCCCTTCATCCTGCGAGGGGTCTCGTTGGTCGGTATCGACTCCGTCTACGCCTCCGAGTACCGACGGCGGCGAGCATGGGACCGGCTGGCGAACGTGGACCACGAGCTGCTCGACTCGATCACTTCGATCGTGGGGCTCGAGGACGCGGCGAGCGTGTCGCAGGATGTCGTGGCAGGCCGGGTACACGGGCGCGTCGTCGTCGATGTCCACAAGTGAGCAACATGGCGTTGTCGGACCATCCGGTCGTGCTCACCGATGGTGAGGTGCCGGGCGGCGCGGTGGCCGGTGTGCTCGGGCGGTCGGGCCCCTCCAGGTGGCACCACCGCGAGATGCCGACGGTGACTGAGCAGAGAGATCATATGCCCGACGACAACCCAGTGGTCAGGGAACGCCGTGGCGGCGGCTCAACTCTGGGCATATCGATGAAACACCGTCGCTTCCGTTCCATTCCATTCCCGAAGCTTGGCGCTACCGCGTCGCAACGGCTCCGGACCGCTGCGCGCTTCGGTACTTCGACGGAGAGCTTTCCGCGTCCCAGGTCGACGTCGCGACCGACGCCTTGGCCGGCGCGTTCAGGACCGCCGTTCGCACGAGGGCTACTCGCGGCGTACAAGTACCATCGGCGGATCTACATCGCAAAGGCCGCGACCGGCAAGATCAAGCGCGGCGCCCTGCGCTCCGTTCAAGCCTCGACCGATGCATCGGTCAGCCCTTAGCAGAACTGGGCGAAGTCACCTGCGATGAGTCATGAGCCTCGGTCGGGTGATCTCGGCCCCGGATGGGCGTCCGGAACTGCACCAAAGAAGTGAGAATGCCGCGAAAGGAAGTACATAGAATGACGCAACATCTCGGAAACGTGTTCCGCTACCAGCTCCAGCCTGAAGGCTACGAATCACTAGAGGATGCCAGCACCACGGTACCGACCGGTACTTACCATATCGGCACTGTCGATGGGGCGGAGATCGGAGTGTGGGAGGCGGAGCCAGGACTCATTGGGGGCCTGACCGACGACGAGGTCTTCGTGGTCCTGGAAGGACGTGCCGAGGTCACGTTCGACGACACAAAGGAAACGATCCAGATCGGACCCGGCGACGTCGTCCGCCTCAATAAAGGCCAGCGTAATACTTGGCGGACCATCGAGCGGCTTCGGAAGGTGTCCATCTGGTCGGAGTCGGGCTCATGACGTGGTTATCCCGCTGCGAGCGCCAGCCGGCGCCCCCGGCCTGGTCGGCCCCGATGCGAGAGGTGGACAGCAGATGCCCCGGCGAGTGATCCTGGACGTCGATACCGGCAACGACGACGCAGTCGCGCTCACGATGGCCGCCCTGCACCCGGATATCGAACTGGTCGGGTGCACGACGGTGGTCGGGAACCTCACGCTGGATCAAGCCACCGACAACACGCTGCGTGTCCTACACGCGATCGGCAAGAGCGAGGTCGAGGTCCACGCCGGCCTGGCCCGCCGCTTCGCACCGAGTCCTTACCCGTCCGCAGCCAACCCGGCGGAAGGAATGTTCCACCAGGACATGCTGCCAGTCGGGGTGGCGGGGCTCACGCCACATAGCTGGCGTGGCGTGGAATGGCTGGTCGAAACGTTGCGCCGCGCGACCCATCCGATCACCCTGATCCAGGTCGCCCCTCTGACCAACCTCGCAGCCGCGTTGACGGTGGCACCCGACGTGCTCGACACGGTCGAAGAGGTCATCGTCATGGGCGGCGCATGGAAGACGTCCGGGAACCGGACACCAGCAGCGGAGTTCAACATCTACACCGACCCCGTGGCGGCCGATGTCGTCTTTAGCGCCGGCATCGAGCGCCTCACCGTCGCGCCTCTCGACGCTACGCACGAGGTGCTCGTGAGTCGTGACGACCTGCGGCGCTACCGAGAGCTTGAGACCAGCGCCGGTCAAGTCGTCGCGGCTGTCACGGAGTACTACATCGACAGTTACTACGAAACAGATCCTCACGGTATCGGGAGCCTTCTTTCTGCCCCTATGCACGACGCGCTCTGCGTTGCGTACGCTATCGACCCAGCCGTTCTCGAGCTGACGGAGGTCGCCGTCGACGTCGAAACGGTGAGCCCCCAGAATTACGGTCGGACAACCATTGATCACCTGCACGGGCACAGCGGGACGGTGGGTAACGCACGTTTCGCTGTTCATGCCGACAGCGAGCGATTTCACCGGATTCTCGACGACTGCCTGAAACGGTAGGCCCTAATTATTTCGCCATGCGCAGGCGGAGGACTGGTCATCGATCCATACGTGCGGACTCGCGCCAACCGAGTGTGGCGCCCAGCTCGGCTAGGACCGACCAAGTCGGTGTGATCGAGTCAAGGTCTGGGTGTCATGCGGCGAAGCGGGCCTGCTGGGTGAGGTGGTCGAGGGCGTGCTGGTAGTTGCGGGCGGCGGCGCGCAGGGCGCTGGGTACGGGTGGGTCGGTGTCGGGCCCGCGCGATGCGGCCGTGGGCGCGAAGTCGGCGCAGGTCGTAGCTGACCTGCCCGGCCGATGGCCCGGTGGGGGCGAGGCCGAGCTGCTCGGCGAGCAGCCCGCGCAGGTCGGGGTTGCGGAATCCGCGTGGGAGCAGTCGGAACACCAGCAGCACTCGCAGCAGCGCCTGCGCGCGGTGATCACCCAGGCGTAGTCCGGCGATGCGGTGCCCGTCGCGGGTGAGGATCGGCAGGTGGACGGTGGTGAAGGCCTCGGCGGCGCGGATCGGGTTATGGCTGAGTCCTCATAGCGGTAGCCAGCGGCCCGGTCCGCCGGTGAACGGGTGCGGCAGGCGCGCCAGCCACTTGCGCAGCAGCGCGTCGATCTGCTCGGCCCCGAGCCGATCGCAGATCGCTTGCACCGCCTCCGCGTCGGCGCAGGTGGCGAAGCCGTTGGTCAGGGCGGCGAACCCCAGGCCCGCCTTCGTCGCCTGGCGTTAGCCCACTCGTGCCCGTTGAGACACAGCTTGGCGTTGTAGGGGGAGGTAGGAGCAGAACTTGGCAAAGAACGTGCCGAAGTCTGGGTCTCTAGGTGCTGGTCGAGCGGCTCAACCTCCCCGAGCGCGAACCCAAAGACACAGCCCACGGTCCGCAGCTCGGCGTGCGCGGAACGACAGCACCGCCTCCCGCTCCAGCGCGCTGGGTCCGACATCGCGCTCGGCGGTTGTGCGCGTCGGCAATGGTGGCCGGGCTGTGGCACACCAAGGTGGTTGAGGCCGCGTCGAGGCACGGCTTGATCGGGGCGACCGCCTCGTCCGGGTCGCTGTCATCGAGGTTCCTCTCTCCCGCGCGGGCGCAACTCCCGGACAAAGGGTTTTACCCGTGCCCGTTGCTTGACCTGCCAGGGTGAAGTATCCTACGATCCCAGAATCGTTTCTAATCCATGCCTGGCCAACGGAGGCCGTACACCCGCTTCATGGTCGACTGAGTGCAGGTTTCGGCGGTGGAAGGGAGTTAAAGGTGAGGTCGGATCGTTTCTTCGTCGCGCTGGCGAGTGGATCGCGCCGTTGAGCTCGGCCCCCTGGACGTGCTCGACCCGTCGACCGCGAAGCCGATCGGGACGGTTGCACTCGCCGACAACCGCGGACGTCGATCGCGCGGTCTCCTTCGCCCTCCGACCTCGCTCCGTACCGGGCGCTGCCGGAGTTCGTCGGGTGGTCGCACTACGCGGTCCTGTGGACCTCGATACCGTCCTGAGCGGCACGCGTGCAGGCCTCGGTGAAACGGGTAGGAGGCAGCGCGACGTGACGCAGTCCGACCGCAGGCGCAAGCGGCCGACCATGAAGCACGTGGCCCAGCATGCCCGGGTGTCGGCGAGCACGGTGTCCCATGTGCTCGACGACCCCGGGGCCGGTCACGCCGGAACGGCGCGGCCGGGTGCTGGACGCCGTTCCGGTGCTGGAGTACTCGCCCAACGAGCCTGCGCGTCCTGGACGGGGCGAGCTGTGCCCACTGAAGAATCGAGTCCATCCAACCCTCTCGGTCGTCGCGTGGCTGGTGGGTGGCTCGGCGGCCCGGATCGCCAGCCCCGTGCCGGTCGCGGGCAGGTCCGACAGCACCGCACGACGGGCGGTCGCCGGGGCACCCGAAAGGCCGTCCGGTGTTGCGGCGTGCCGGAATCGCCCCATATTAGCCAGGTTCGGCCAGGGTAGAAACGTTACGATCGTGTAATTCCGGTTGCGACCTCTAGCTTCGACGGGCTCGGTGAGCCAGGCTCTCCGGGGTGTGAACGGGGCGTCCGATCTGAGCGACGCTCACGGCCGGCCGGTGCGGAACCGGCCCGAAACGCGCACGAAGTCCACCAGTAGAAACGACTCTCGACGAAGGCGGATCGATGGGCTATCTCGACAACCTGATCATCGACACGGACAACTACAAGCACTGCCACTACCCGCTGTACCCGAAGGGCACCGAGTACGTCTCGAGCTACATCGAGTCCCGCGGCGGCGACTTCGCGGTGACGCAGTTCGTCGGCCTGCAGGCGTTCCTGCGGGAGAAGCTGATGAAGCCGATCTCGCTCGAGGACATCGACGAGGCAGAGTTCGTCGTCCGCGAGCAGGGGATGCACTTCAACCGCGAGAACTGGATGGGCATCCTCAACGACCACGGCGGCTTCCTGCCCGTCGAGATCGAGGCGGTGCCCGAGGGCACGGTCCTCCCGGCCCGCAACGTGCTCGTCCAGGTCATCAACACCGACCCGAAGTACTTCTGGGCCACCAGCTTCTTCGAGACCGCGCTGCTGCGCGCCGTCTGGTACCCGACCACGATCGGCACCGTCAGCTGGCTGTCGAAGATGGTCATCCGCGAGGCGCTGTCGCGCACGGCCGACAGCACGGCCGGGCTGCGCAACATGCTGCACGACTACGGCGCCCGTGGCGTCAGCTCGCAGCAGTCGGCCGCCCTCGGCGGCCTGGCGCACCTGGTCAACTTCGACCAGTCCGACACCGTGCCCGGCATCCTCGCGGCGAAGCGCTTCTACAACGCCGGCAAGGTGTCGAACTCGGGCCCGAACTCCGAGCACGCCGGCTTCTGCGCCTGGGGCCGGGCGGGCGAGGCCGACGCCATGCGCAACATGCTCGAGACGATGGGCCCGAACGGCTGTGCCCTGCTGCTGACGGACACCTACGACCACGAGAACGCGGTCAAGAACATCATCGGCAAGGAGCTCAAGGACCAGATCCAGAGCTTCCCGGGCCTCGTCGGCATCCGTCCGGACTCGGGCGACATCGTCGAGGTCACCGCGGACACCACCGAGTGGCTGATGGACGCCTTCGGCTACGAGGTCAACTCCAAGGGCTTCAAGATCCTGCCGCCGTTCATCCGGGTGGTCCAGGGCGACGGCGTGAACTACCACAGCCTGCCGCAGGTCTACATGGAGCTCGAGCGTCGTGGCCTGGCCGCGGACAACGCGGTGTTCGGCATGGGTGGCGGCCTGCTGCAGCACTGGAACCGCGACACGATGAACTTCGGCCAGAAGGCCTCCGCGGTCTGCGTGAACGGCGAGTGGCGCGACATCTCCAAGCAGCCCACCGGTTCCTCGATGAAGGCGTCGAAGAAGGGCCGGCTCGCGCTCAAGCACGAGAACGGCGTCTACACGACCGTGCCGAAGGGCTCGATCCCCGAGTCCGAGAACGTGCTCCAGCCGGTGTTCCGCAACGGCAAGCTGCTCAAGAAGTGGGACTTCACCGAGCTGATCGCCAACGCGGAGAAGGACGTCCCCGAGTCCTACTACATCGACCACGTCGGCCAGATGCGCACCGTCTCCTCGGAGATGGCCGTCTCGGCCTGACGTCGTCTACCCGGCGCCCCTGCCCGCACCTTCCCCGGCGGGGGCGCCGGGACCCCACGCGAACGAAAGAGGTTGACCCGATGGATGACCCGACCGTGCTGGTCAGTACTGTGCGCGGCCCGGTTCCGGTGGACGCCCTCGGGATGACGCTCACCCACGAGCACCTGCTCAGCGACTGGTCCGGCAGGCCCCGTGCCGAGCCCGAGGACCCGGCCGAGCGCGCGCTGTTCCACGCCGAGGTGAGCCCGTCGATGCAGTGGGTGCTCCGCGAGGACCCCCGCTGCTGTCGGGACAACGCCACCCAGGACGACCCGGACGCCACGGTCGCGGAGCTGGCGAACTTCGTCGAGGCGGGCGGGCGGACCGTCGTCGACTGCACCAACGGCGACGTCGGCCGGGACCCCCTGGCGCTGCGGGACATCGCCGAGCGGACCGGGCTCAACGTCGTCATGGGCTCTGGCTGGTACGTGCACATCTTCCACTCCGCCCGCCGCGCCGAGACCACCGTGGACGACCTGGTGGCGGAGATCCTCGCCGAGTTCGCGGACGGTGTCGGGGACACGGGCATCCGGCCCGGGATCATCGGCGAGATCGGGGTCTCCCCGCAGTTCACCGAGGCGGAACGGGCGCACCTGCGTGCGTCCGCCCGCGCGCAGCGCGAGCTCGGCGTCCCGCTGTTCGTCCACCTGCCGGGCTGGCAGCGGCGCGCCCACGAGGTCCTCGACATCGTCCTCGACGAGGAGGGGGTCCGGCCCGAGGCCGTCGTGCTGTGCCACATGGACCCCTCCGGCGAGGACCCGGACTACCAGCGGGCCGTCGCCGAGCGCGGCGTCTGGCTGGAGTTCGACATGATCGGCATGCCCTTCTTCTACGCGGGCGAGGGGCAGTGCCCGGCGCCGCACCAGACCGCGGAGGCCGTCGCCGCGCTCGTCGCCGCGGGCTACGCCGAGCGCCTGCTACTGAGCCACGATATGGCCACGAAGGCGATGTGGAGCCGCAACGGCGGCAACGGCTACGGCTACGTGCCCCGGTACTTCCTGCCCCGGCTGGAACGCCACGGCGTCCCGGGCGAGGTGACCGCCAGCCTGCTCACCGCCAACCCCCGGCGCCTGTTCACGGCGGCCCGCGGCGCGCACGCCGACCACTGACCTCTCGGAACGAGAGCCTGTACATCTGTGAGGAGAACTGTGAGCCAGCTTCTGGGAAACGCCTTCTCGGCCGAGCTCGACTGGAAGCCGAAGACGTCGACATTCCGCACCGGCGCCCGCTACCTGGACGGCCTCACCGCGGACACTGCCGTGGACGTCTGGGGAGCCGAGGTCGGGGAGTACCAGGGCGTCACGGCCGACGAGATCTTCGTGGTGCTCGCGGGTAAGGCGGAGGTCACCTTCCACCGCACCGGAGAGACGATCGTGATCGGGCCGGGGGACGTCGTCCGCCTGTTCGCCGGGGACAAGAACACCTGGCGGACGATCGAGACCATCCGCAAGGTGTCGTTCTACGTCCCCCCGGTTGAGTCCGGATCCTGACCCGTACCCCGCACCTGACGGTGTCCACGACGGGCGCCGACAGAGAAGGAAAGAGATAGCGAGTGGACATCACGACCGCCGGCGCTGTACCCCTCGACCGGCCGGACGAGTTCTACATCGGCGGCCGATGGGTCGCCCCGACGTCCTCGGACACGATCGACGTCGTCGACTCCGTCACCGAGCAGGTGTACTTCAGCGTCGCGGAGGCGCGGAACGCCGACATCGCCGCCGCGGTCGGTGCGGCACGGGCGGCGTTCGACGACGGCCCCTGGCCGCGCATGACGCACGGGCAGCGCGCCGAGTACCTCCGGGCGATCAGCTCCGCGGTCGAGGACCGCGTCGAGGACGTCGCGCAGATCTGGCCGCGAGAGTCGGGAATCCTCGCCGGCGCGGCCCGCGCGGCGATGGGGGAGGTCACGGGCGCGTACTCCTACTACGCTGAGCTCGCGGCGTCGTTCCCCTTCGAGGAGCCCGCCACCCCGTCCGGCGGTGGCGGATACGGGACGATCGTGCGGGAGCCGGTCGGCGTCGTGGGCGCGATCATCCCGTGGAACGTGCCGATGACGCTGATCGCCTACAAGCTCGCCCCCGCCCTGCTGGCCGGCTGCACCGTGGTCCTCAAGGCCTCCCCCGAGGCGCCGGGCGCAGCGCTGATCATGGCCGAGATCGCTGAGCAGGTCGGGCTGCCCGCGGGCGTGCTGAACGTGGTCACCGCCGATCGTGAGGTCTCCGAGACCCTCGTCCGAGACCCTCGGGTGGACAAGATCACGTTCACCGGATCGACCGCCGCGGGAAAGGCCATCGCCGGCATCATGACCGAGCGGGTCGGCCGCTTCACGCTCGAGCTCGGCGGCAAGTCTGCGGCAGTGGTCCTGGACGATGCGGACATCGCCGAGGCCGCCCGCGTCCTGGGCGGGGCGGAGTGTTTCCTCACCGGCCAGATCTGCGGCTCCCTGACCCGGATCATCGTGCCCCGCCATCGGCATGACGAGATGGTGGAGGGTCTCGCCGAAGCGTTCTCGCAGGTGACGGTCGGGGACCCCTTCGATCCGGCCGTGCAGATGGGCCCGCTGGCCACGGAACGGCAGCGGGAACGAGTCGAGGGTTACATCGGCATCGGGCTCAGCGAGGGAGCGACGCTCGCTGCCGGAGGTGGACGACCGGCCGGCCTCGACCGCGGATGGTTCGTCCGACCGACCGTCTTCGGGAACGTGGACAACTCGTGGCGGATCGCGCAGGAGGAGATCTTCGGTCCCGTGCTGACGGTGACTCCCGCGAAGGACGAGCAGGATGCCATCCGCATCGCCAACGACTCCATCTACGGGCTCAACGCCTCGGTGTTCACCCGAGACGTGGACAAGGCGCTAGCGGTCGGCCGGCAACTCCGGGCGGGCACCGTCGGCCACAACGACAACCGCGCAGACTTCGGCATCGGCTTCGGCGGGTTCAAACAGTCCGGCATCGGCCGTGAAGGCGGCGTCGCAGGGCTGCTGCCCTACCTGGAGAACAAGACAATGATCCTCGAGGAGAAGCCGGGTGGCAGCGCTTAGCGCACCCGCAGAGTCCTCGTCCCGCCCCCTCCCGCGCTCGATCGGAAGCCCGTGAACGACGTCTTCGTCCGCTTCAGCCGACCACAGGACACCACCGCCCTCGCCAGCACCCGTGACGCCGGGCGGGCGGCACCATGACCGGCACCACGACCGTCCGGCGGGCGGGGGCCTGGATCGCCGGGCAGCCGGTGTCCGGTTCCGCAACGTTGCCGGTCCGGGACCCCTGGACGGACGAGCTCGTGGCCGAGGTCACCCTCGCCGACCCCGAGCACGTGGAGCAGGCGCTGCAGCTGGCCCACGAGGCGGCCGGCAGCCTGCTCGCGGTTCCCGCCCACCGCCGCGCGGACGCTCTCCGACAGGCGGCCACGGGTCTGGTCGAGCGCATGGACGAGGTCGCCGCCACGATCACCAGGGAGAGCGGCAAGCCGATCACATGGTCGCGAGCCGAGGTGCAGCGCGCCGCCCTGACCTTCCGGTGGGGGGCGGAGGAGGCGGTGCGGTGGTCGGGTGAGCTCCAGCGACTGGACAGCGAGCCGGGCGGAGACGGACGCCTGGCCCTGCAGCGCCGGTTCCCCCGGGGTCCGGTCCTGGGCATCACACCCTTCAACTTCCCGGTGAACCTGGCCGCCCACAAGATCGCGCCCGCCCTCGCGGTGGGCGCGCCCATCGTGCTCAAGCCCGCGCCGAAGACGCCGCTCAGCGCCCTGTTGCTGGGCGAGATCCTGGCCGACTGCGGGCTACCGGCGGGCGCGTTCTCGGTGCTCACGGTGGACGACGAGGTCGCTGCCGGTCTCGTCGCCGACCCGCGGATGCCCGTGGTGTCCTTCACCGGGTCCGGAGCGGTCGGCTGGGCCATCCGAGACGCGGTGCCCCGCAAGCACGTCACTCTGGAGCTCGGCGGCAACGCCGGGGTGCTGATCTGTCCGGACTGGAGTTCGGATGCCGACCTGCGGCATGCGGCCCGGCGGATCGCGACCGGCGCAAACGCCCAGGGCGGCCAGTCCTGCATCTCGGTGCAGCGCGTCCTCGTCGACAGGACGGTGTACGAACGGTTCCTGCCCGTGCTGGTGGACGAGGTCGAGCAGCTCGTCGTGGGTGACCCCTGGTCGCCGGCGACCACCGTCGGGCCGTTGATCAACCGAGCAGCTGCACAGCGGATCGGGGAGTGGGTCACCGCAGCCGTCGCGGGCGGGGCCCGGGTTCTGACCGGCGGGGAGGTCACCGATGCGCTGGTCTCTCCCACCGTGCTCGTCGACGCCCCGGCCGACGCGCAGGTCTGCCAGGACGAGGCCTTCGGTCCGGTGCTGACCGTCGCGGCGGTGGACGGCGTCGACGAGGGCCTGCGGGCACTGGACGACTCGCGCTTCGGCCTGCAGGCCGGGATCTTCACCCACGACATTCAGACGGCGTTCCGCGCACATCGGGAGCTGGAGGTCGGAGGCGTCATCGTCGGCGACATCCCAACCTTCCGTGCCGAACAGATGCCGTACGGAGGGGTCAAGGAGTCCGGTATCGGACGCGAAGGAGTCCGGGCCGCGATGGAGGACTACACCGAACCGCGGTTGCTCGTGCTCTCGGGAGTGAGCTTATGAGGCGGCCACCGGCCGACGCGTGACCCGCTGGGCGGACGTTATCAACCCGTAGTTAGAATCGTTTATAGTCAACTTCGAGCCGAGAGGAGGGCACGTGCCCGAGAACCTGAGCACATCCCCGCTGCGCGTCCTGGTCGCGGGTGAGTCCTGGATCAAGCACACGATCCACATGAAGGGTTTCGACCAGTTCCACTCCACCGAGTACGAGGAGGGTGCCGGCGTCTTCCTGGACTGCGTGCGGGCGGCGGGTCATGAGCTGACCTACGTGCGTGGTCACGAGATCAGTGCGCTGTTCCCCAAGACGGCGGAGGCGCTCGACGCGTTCGACGTCGTCGTCATCTCCGACGTCGGGTCCAATTCGTTCCTGTTGCCTGACGAGACGTTCCTGCGCTCGGAGAAGTCCCCGAACAAGCTAGGCCTGGTGGCGGACTACGTCGGCCGTGGCGGTGGGCTGGTGATGATCGGGGGGTATCTGTCGTTCACCGGGATCGACGGTAAGGCGCGCTATGGGATGAGCCCGCTGGCGGAGGCTTTGCCGGTGGACCTGATGCCCACTGACGACCGGGTGGAGATTTCCGACGGGCTGAAGGTGGACGTGTGCGACCCGGCCCACCCGGTGCTGGGCGGCACGCCGGCCGAGTGGCCGATGCTGCTGGGCTACAACCGGACCTTCCCGAAGGAGGGCGCCACCGTCGTCGCGCGGACCGGTGACGACCCGTTGCTGGTGGTGGGGGAGTACGGCCGGGGTCGCTCGGTGGCCTTCACCTCGGACCTCGCCCCGCACTGGGCTCCGCCGGAGTTCGTGGAGTGGGAGCACTATGCGGCTCTGTGGACGTCGATTCTGTCCTGGGCCGCAGGCGGTCCCCGAGGTCAGTGAGAGCCCGAAGAGGACGTGACGTGAGAGTCCGAAGGGGACGTGACGTGACACAGCCCGCCCGCAGGCGCAAACGGCCCACCACCGTCCAGGTGCGGGAATTCGTGTGTCCGCCGTCGGTGGTCGCATGACGCCGCGGGTGGTGGTGGTCGGCGCGGTCAACGTCGACCTGGTGGTGCAGACCGACCGGCTGCCGGGGCCGGGGGAGACCGTGGTCGGTCCCGGCGTCGAGCGGTATGGAGGCGGGAAGGGCGCGAACGCGGCGGTCGCCGCGGCTCGGGCCGGCGCCGAGGTTCGCTACTGCGGCGCGGTGGGTGCGGATGACGTCGGGGTCGGTGCCCTGGCGGAGCTGCGCGCGGAGGGGATCGACGTCACCGACGTGGCGGTGCTCGAGGGCGTCGCCACCGGCGCCGCCCTGATCGTCGTCGACGTGCAGGGGGAGAACCAGATCGCCGTGGGGGCCGGGGCGAACGCCGCCGTGGACCCGGCGGCGGTGCGCAAGGCCGTGGCGCGCTCGGCGGACTGGGCGGGCTGTGTGCTGGTCAGCACCGAGATTCCGGCGGACGCGGTGGCCGCAGCGGTGGAGACCGCGGTGGCGCACGGGCTGGCGTGCGTGCTCAACCCGGCCCCGGTGGCCCCCGGGCTGGTGGACCTGCTCGGGCTCGGCCCGGTCGTCACCCCCAACCGGTCCGAGCTGCGCGACCTGTACGCGCTGCTCGAGACCGGTGCGATCGATCCGGAGAGGACGACCGTGCCGGAGATGGCGGCCGCGGTGGCCGCACGGACGGGCGCGCCTGTCGTGGTGACCCTCGGCGGCGACGGTGTGCTGGTCATCGACCCCGAGCAGCAGGCGACGTCCCTGCCCGCTCCGCCCGCGGACGTCCGGGACACCACGGGCGCGGGTGACACCTTCAACGGGGTGCTCGCGGTGGCACTGGCCGCCGGCGCCACCGTGTTCGAGGCCGGCGCGCGCGGCGTGGCGGCGGCCTCGCTCTCGGTCGGCACGGTCGGGGCACGGGCCGGGATGCCGCGCGCCTGGGCGATCGACGACGCGATCGCCCAGGGCGCGCCCACGGGCTGATCCACCGCGGTTCTTCCACTACCTCCACGAAAGGTGGACCCATGACGGCGTCGCTACAGCGGGGCTACGAC
The DNA here is from genome assembly GCF_019263585.2 of Pseudonocardia oceani. Lineage (GTDB taxonomy): Bacteria > Actinomycetota > Actinomycetes > Mycobacteriales > Pseudonocardiaceae > Pseudonocardia > Pseudonocardia oceani. The sequence goes on along the minus strand of NZ_JADQDF010000001.1, from coordinate 2,480,805 downwards.
AAGCGGCTGATGCTGTTCTCCGGTCGGGCGAATCCCGTCCTGGCCGAGGGGATCGCCCGCCAGCTCGGTGTCGATCTCGGCCCGATCACGCTCAAGACCTTCTCCAACGACGAGGTGTATTGCCGGTACGAGGAGTCGATCCGCGGTGCGGACGTGTTCCTCGTCCAGCCCATGTGCGCCAACCCGGCCGCCGGGGTCAACGCCAACGACGCGCTGCTGGAGCTGCTGGTCATGGTCGACGCGGCGGTCGGTGCCAGCGCCCACCGGGTGATCGCGGTGACTCCCTGGTACGGCTATTCGCGGCAGGACAAGAAGTCCGCCCCGCGGGAGCCTATTTCGGCGCGGATGGTCGCGCGCACGCTCGAGGCGGTCGGCGTGGACCGGGTGCTGACCATGGACCTGCACGCAGGTCAGCTGCAGGGGTTTTTCGGGATCCCGGTCGACCACATGACGGCGCTGATGATGTTGGCGGACCACTTCGCGGGGTTGGACGACGATCTGGTGGTCGTGGCGCCGGACGCTGGTCGGGTGAAGTTGAACAAGCAGTTCGCGACCCGGATGGGTGCCGGTCTGGCCATCCTGGACAAGGAGCGTCCCGCGCAGCAGGTCGCCGAGATCAACCAGGTGATCGGGGACGTCCGGGGGAAGACCGCGATCATCGTCGATGACATCATCGACACCGCGGGCACGCTGCGCGCCGCGGGCGAGGCGGTCGCGCGGGCGGGTGCGCGGCGGGTGTTCGCCGCGGCGACGCATGCGGTGTTCAGCGGGCGGGCCTACGAGAACCTCGCGGCGTCGCCGTTCGAGCGGATCGTCGTCACCGACACCATCCCGCTCCGCCCGGGTGCCCCGCCCACGATCGACGTCGTGTCCTGCGCCCCGCTGCTCGCCGACTCCATCCGCCGAATCTTCACCGACGACTCGGTCAGCGAGGTCTTCGGCGGCAAGAACCACCTCTTCTAGGTTCACTCGAGCGAGAACACGGTGGTGCTTCCCGAGTGGGGTCGCTACAATCATGGAAACGTTTATATGCCGACTGCCGTAGAGGAGAGACGACATGGCACTGAAGTTCTGGGTGACGGCACCCTTCTTCTACTCGGACATGGACCGTCCGTGGGGCGAGCTCCTGCAGGACATGCTGACGATCGTCGACACCGCCGAGCGGCTCGGTTTCGAGGGCGTCGCGATCAACGAGAACGTGTTCCAGAACTACGTCGCGAACCCCAGCGCCCTGGCCTTCGCCGCGCTCGCGGCGGCCCGCACCACGCGGCTGCGGATCCTGCCCGGCGTGGTGGTGCTCCCGAGCTATAACCCGCTGCTGATCGCGTCGGAGATGGCGATGCTGGACCACCTGGCCACGGGCCGGGTGGGTATCGGTGTGGCCCGGGGCGGCGGCCGGTACCAGCTGGACCGGATCGGGGTGGACCCCGCCCAGGGCCGGGAGATCTACGAGGAGGCGCTGGAGATCATCCAGAAGGTGTGGGTCGAGGACAACGTGACCTACGACGGCCGCTACTTCTCGTTCCCGCGCACCACGATCGTGCCCAAGCCCGCCTCCCAGCCCGGCCCCGACCTGTGGATCGCCTCGCAGAGCGTCGATGGCGTGCGGAAGGTGGCCGCGCAGGGGCACAACCTGCTCACCGCACCCAACTGGGGCAACTTCGAGCCGCACGGGGACCTCGAGGCGCTCCTCGAGGCCTTCAACGCCGCGGCCGCCGAGAGCGGCTCGCCGCGCGGCGAAGTCATGGTCTACCGGCACACATGGCTGGGGCGGACCGAGGCCGACGCGCTCGAGTTCTTCGACGACATGGTGAGCGAGTACAACCACTACCTCGCGCTCACCCAGACCGTCAGCCAGGGCACCCGCGAGGACCGCCTCAAGGCGCGTGGCACGGGCGAGAAAATCGAGTTCGTGGAGGCCGGCCGCGTCGTGCCCGCGAACGAGTCGCCGTCGTCGGAAGGCCTCTGGGAGAAGTACTCCGACCCGGTCCTCACCACCGCGGACAAGATGATCGAGCGGTTCAAGCAGATGGAGGCGATGGGCGTCGACCACCTCGCCTGCCTGATCGCCTGGGGCCAGCCCATCGAGGCCGTCGTCGCCCAGATGGAGCTGATGGCCGAGCAGGTCCTGCCCGCCTTCGCCGGACAGGAGCGGGCGTGATCTACGAGGTCCGTGAGTACGTGGCCGTCCCGGGGCGGCTCGGGGCGGTGATCGACCTCTTCACCTCCGCCACCCTGCCGATGCTGGCCAAGCACGGCATGGAGCTGGTCAGCGCCGGCCGTACCATGATCGGCGAGCACTCCTGGGGCGAACTCGTCTACACCCTGCGGTTCGACGACCTCGCCGACCTCGAACGGAAGTGGAACGCGATGCTGGCCGACCCGGAGTGGGTCGCGGCGCTGAGCGCCGCCGAGGCCGGCGGGCCGCTGTTCGCGACGATGCGGCGGCGGGTCCTCGACGCCGCCCCGGTGGTCACCGCCTGAGCAGTGACAACGAACCGGTGCTCGCCAGCGGCGCCGGGAGGACTGAGCTCATGCGATGCCGTGAAGCGCCGTCTGACCAGAAACGACTCTCACGCGGGTGAACAGAGGGGTATCTCGACGACCTGATCACCGACACGGACAACGACAAGCACTGCCATTACCCGCTGTACCCGAAGGGCACAGAGTATGTCCAGTTACATCGAGCCGGAGCACGTGCTGCAGCCGGTGTTCCGTGACGGCAAGCTGCTCAGGAAGTGAGACTTCACCGAGCTGATCGCGAACTGTGAGCGTGAGGTTCCGGAGTCCGACTACATAGACCATGTCGGTCTGATGCGGACCGTCTCGACCGAGATGGCCGTCTGGGCCTGACGCAGTCGTCCGGCGCCCCGCCCATCCCCTCCCCGGCGGCGCGCCGAGCCACCCGCTAGGAGAACGATGACCCGCCTGCACGTCTTCGACATGGACGGCACGCTGCTGCGCGGCGCCGCCACCGTGGAACTGTCGCGCCACCTCGGCACGTTCGAGGTCGCGGACGCCGTCGAACGGGCCTGGAACGCCGGACAGCTGACCGACCTGCAGTTCTGGGAGGCGGTGCTGCCCCTCTGGATGGACGCCTCCGATGCCGAGATCGACGCCGCCTTCGCAGCCGCCGCCTGGATCGAAGGTGTCCCGGACGTCTTCGCGGACATCCGGGCCCGCGGCGAACACATCGCCGTGATCTCCCAGTCCCCGCACTTCTTCGTGCGCAGGCTGGAGGGGTGGGGTGCGCACCGGACGTTCGGCTCGGACGTCGTGCCCGGCCGCCCGCCGACCACGGATTCGCTGCTCACCCTGCAGGACAAGGTCGACATCACCCTGGGCCTGCTCGCGGACCTCGGGCTGAGCGAGGACGACCGCACGGCCTACGGCGACTCCCGCTCCGACGTGCTGCTGTTCGAGCGGCTCGCCCGCACCGTCGGGATCAACCCCACCGACGTGCTGCGCGACCGGTGCGCCGTCGTCTACGAGGGCCTCGACCTGCGCGCGGCCTACGCGCTCGGCCGGGACCTGGTGCCGTCGTGATGTGACGTCGTGTCCTGCGTTCCGCTGCCGGCGGACCCCGTCCGCCGGGTCTTGACCGACGACTCGGTGAGTGAGGCCCCGCCGCACGAGATCACCAAGGAGCTCGGGGCGCTCGGGGAGCTGGGCATACACCTGCAGGGCTACGACTGCGCGGGCGCGATGCGGTGTCCTACGGGCCGGGCTGCGCAGAGCCGGAGGTGCGGACAGCGGGTTCCGCAGCGTCGTCTCCGTGCAGGGCTCGCTGTCGATGCGGACCACCGCCCGGCGACACGGCGGGGACTGGTCCTCGACAGCAGCGGATCACCGTCGAGCACACGAGGCTGCGGCACGCGAAGGCTGGGGCCGCGTTGGTGGATGTCCTGACCAACTTGCACACGACCGTTGGGATCCTGGCGGCGCTGCGGGCCCGGGGTCCCGTGCGGACCGACCTACAGGCAGCGACCACCTCGGCTCGACGAGCACGACGCTGAGCCGGGGAGGGAGTACCGCCCTGCGCCGCCCCTTCCCCTCGCCGCCTCGGCCGCCATGGCCGCGGTCGGCCCGGTCGCCGTCGTCGCGCTGCACACGCTGAGCTGAGGGAGGGGCGCTGGATGGCACGCAGGACAGTCAGGTCGGCCCCGCGAGCCGCCAGCCGGCCGCGGCCAGGAGCGCTTCAGTCGTGCCGATCACGGTGCTGATGGTCCTGGCCGCACACCGGCGCCTGACCCGCGACTACGAACGCGACCCCGCCGTCTCCGAGGCCATGATTCGATGGGCCGCGATCAACACCATCACCCGACGCCTCGCCCGCGGCGGGCCTACTACCCCAACGCCGCAACTCCACAACCGCCAGTTGATCTTCTCAAACGCGCTCTCCGCCGCGAGGGGTGGCTGCGGTTGTGCCACCTGTGAGCTCGTTCGAGTCTTGAAGCAGGATCAGGCGGAACAGGTCGCGTAGTTCATCCTCGGACTGATCGTCGCGACCTTGGATCAGCTGCGCGTTGGCGCCTTCCCAGGCGGCCTCGAGGAACCGGGCAGTGCGTGCGCTGTAGAGACGTTCCACGCCCGCGCGTGCTGATGCTGCCCAGGAAATGACGAGCTCTCGGTAGGCGGGGTCGCGGACGCTCTGGGCGTAGAGCTCGTAGAGCAGGGTGCGTTCTCGGGCACTGTCCTTGAGCGCGTTCACGACCGCGAGGGCCGCGTCGATCATCGACTCGAGGTCGGTGGCTTCGTGGAACTGACGCTCGTACAGGGCCGAGGTGTGCGAGACGAAGAGCCGGAACGCCTCGAGTAGTAGATCGTCGAGGTTGGCGAAGTGGTAGCTGGTCAGCCCGAGGGACAGGCCGGCGGCGCTGGCGACCCGTCGGTGGGTGACGCCCTTGACCCCGTACTCGGCAGCAACATCGAGGGCTGCATTGAGGAGGGTGAGGCGGGTGGCATCGGAACGAGGTCTCGCTCGCACTCCACAATTCCCTTCCACCTGCCCGGTCCTCGTTGACGCTGGGAGAACCATACTGTCTCGTTACGTCCGCGGTAGGACGCTCCGCCGGTCTTCGGGAGGCGAAGCGGGCCTGGCCGGGGGACCGTGCCGGTTGCGACGGCCGTGGCCGATGTCATCGTCGGGGCTGCAGGACGGCTGTGGGGATGGGGGAACGGTCCACCAGCCGCAAGCATGGGCGGCGGGTCGGCCGCGTCGCGGCGGACTCGTCGAGCGGACACCCCGGATGCGGCCTACGGGTGAGAGGGGTTGGGACTGCCCGGCTCGCGACATGGCTGCCGGGTCAGGATTCGAGTGCGATGAGGCGACGGAACCGGCTGCTGTGGAAGACCAGCGGCTCGTTGCGGGGATCTGCGGTCAGACGGTGAATCTGCAGCAGCACGATGTCGTGGTCGCCCGCGGGCAGCTCGGAGTGCACCGAGCACTCGAGCCATGCTGCAGCGCCCCTGACGAAGATGGCGCCGTCTTCGCTGGGCTCCCACGGCACGTCGGCGAACCGGTCGCGGTCCTTCGCCGCGAGTGAGCGGCACAGCGCCTCCTGGCCGTCGGCGAGCACGCTCACCCCCAGCCGGGGCAGCTGCCGCAACCGCGGCCAAGTCGTCGAGCTGTGTGCCACACAGACCGACACCAGCGGTGGAGTGATCGAGACAGAGGTGAACGAGCTCGCCGCGATCCCGACGGGCTCCTCGTCGTCCAGCGCACAGACAGCGGTCACGCCGCTGGGGAAACAGCTGTAGGCCCGTCGCAACTCCGCCTGGTCAACGGGCAGCGGACCGATACTCAGTTTCGAGGCCATTGATTTCCGTTTCGGCTCGGGTTATCAAAGTCATGCGAGTGAGATGTGAGCGGCGCGCATCAGGGAGCGTTGCGCGCCGCTTGTGGGGTCAGCCCATCAGCTTGCCGCCATGGCCCCAGCGGTTGCGCGGGACGCCTTCGACGATGACGGTCGACTCCGCGCCGACCTCCTCGCCGAGCACGGAGATCATGGCCTGTGTGACTGCCTCGACCATCCGCTGCGAGAATGACGGGTCCTCGAAGCGATCCTCGAAAACCTTCACCTCGACGTAGGGCATTCTGCCGCTTCCTTTCTGTGGCCAGAAGTGCTGACGGAGTACTTGGTGGGTTACCGGCGATTCGCGTCGAACCAGGCTGATGCGACTTTGTTGAACCGCTCCGGGTCGTCCTGGTGCAGGAAGTGGGTGACGCCTGTCCAGAGCTCGACTCGGGTATCGAGACCGAGCTCGTCGACGAGGTTCGACTCCCAGATGTAGGTCGGCTCGTAGGCGTAGATGCACAGTGCCGGCTGGCGGCGCTCGCGGATCGCGCGTTCGGTCTGCGGGCGAAGCCCCGGCGCGTCCTCGCCGCACCACATGCCGGCAAAGGTGGGCCAGACCACCTCGGGGCCGAGTGCGAGCGCCTGCAGCCGGCGTCGGATCCGGCGGGCGGCGGTGACGCTGTTGTGTACCTCCGGCTCGAGGTCGGCTGCCACCGCGGCGCGTTCTGCGCTGTCGGCGGAAGCCGGGTCGCCGATGATCGCGCGAACCTGGCCCTCCCACTCCTCGGGCTGTCCGTAGGCCGGGTCGATCAGCAGGACCGAGCGGGCCAGGTCCGGGCGGCGCACAGCGATCAGGTTGGCGATGATGCCGCCCAGGGAATGCCCGACCAGATGGCTGTCGCTCAGGCCCAGATGGTCGAGGACGGCGATCACGTCCTCGGCGAGCTCCACGCTCCCGTACCCGCTCGCGGTCCGTTCGGAATGCCCGTGCCCCCGCAGGTCGAGTGTCACAACACGCGCGTCGCCGGCGAAAGCAGAAATCTGGTCGACCCAGTCGGTCGAGTCGCTGCACCACCCGTGAATCAACACGATAGAGCGGTCGCCGCTGCCGAACTCCGCCACGAAGCAGTCGAAGCCCCGAACACGAACCCAACTCATGCATTCCTGCTTTCCCTGTGGTGGCCCGCTCGACCTGGCGCCGCGGTCAACTGAGGACCGACGCCGCAGCGGCGAGATAGTCGCTGCGGTCCACACCGGCGGTGAGGACGTGCGCGATGTTGCTCTGGTCACCGAGCAGTCGGATATCGGACAGCACATCGCCGGTGACGACCACGACGTCCCCGGCGAAGCCGGCCGCGAGCTTGCCGATCTGGTGTTCGCGCTGGAGCAGCGCGGCCGCGGTAGCCGTGGCCGTGGTCAGTGCTTCCTCCGGTGTCATGCCGTGCTCGACGTAGAGCTCCAGCTCCCGGGCGTGCGCACCGAAGGGGCACAGCGTGCCGGAGGAGTCGGTGCCCATGGCGATCCGGACTCCGGCCTGGCGGGCGATGGCGATGTCGTTCACCTGTTCACCGTCCCGCTGGTACATGGGTATGTCTGGGGCAGGGAGCTCGGCGACAGCCGCCTGCACGTCGCCGAGCCCCCTGCACGTCGCCGAGCCCCCTGCACGTCGCCGAGCCGCTGAGGCGGTCAGGCCCTGGAGGGCGTGGGGTCCTCGGCGAAGGCGGGCAGGACCTGCTCGGCCATCAGCTCCATCTGGGCGACGACGGCCTCGATGGGCTGGCCCCAGGCGATCAGGCAGGCGAGGTGGTCGACGCCCATCGCCTCCATCTGCTTGAACCGCTCGATCATCTTGTCCGCGGTGGTGAGGACCGGGTCGGAGTACTTCTCCCAGAGGCCTTCCGACGACGGCGACTCGTTCGCGGGCACGACGCGGCCGGCCTCCACGAACTCGATTTTCTCGCCCGTGCCACGCGCCTTGAGGCGGTCCTCGCGGGTGCCCTGGCTGACGGTCTGGGTGAGCGCGAGGTAGTGGTTGTACTCGCTCACCATGTCGTCGAAGAACTCGAGCGCGTCGGCCTCGGTCCGCCCCAGCCATGTGTGCCGGTAGACCATGACTTCGCCGCGCGGCGAGCCGCTCTCGGCGGCCGCGGCGTTGAAGGCCTCGAGGAGCGCCTCGAGGTCCCCGTGCGGCTCGAAGTTGCCCCAGTTGGGTGCGGTGAGCAGGTTGTGCCCCTGCGCGGCCACCTTCCGCACGCCATCGACGCTCTGCGAGGCGATCCACAGGTCGGGGCCGGGCTGGGAGGCGGGCTTGGGCACGATCGTGGTGCGCGGGAACGAGAAGTAGCGGCCGTCGTAGGTCACGTTGTCCTCGACCCACACCTTCTGGATGATCTCCAGCGCCTCCTCGTAGATCTCCCGGCCCTGGGCGGGGTCCACCCCGATCCGGTCCAGCTGGTACCGGCCGCCGCCCCGGGCCACACCGATACCCACCCGGCCCGTGGCCAGGTGGTCCAGCATCGCCATCTCCGACGCGATCAGCAGCGGGTTATAGCTCGGGAGCACCACCACGCCGGGCAGGATCCGCAGCCGCGTGGTGCGGGCCGCCGCGAGCGCGGCGAAGGCCAGGGCGCTGGGGTTCGCGACGTAGTTCTGGAACACGTTCTCGTTGATCGCGACGCCCTCGAAACCGAGCCGCTCGGCGGTGTCGACGATCGTCAGCATGTCCTGCAGGAGCTCGCCCCACGGACGGTCCATGTCCGAGTAGAAGAAGGGTGCCGTCACCCAGAACTTCAGTGCCATAACTCACTCCATTGTCGGGAATCGTGTGTGAAGAGGAAGGAACGGGTGAGGCCGAATCCGACGCTCCGCAGACCAGCTGCGACAACGTCGGGCGAGGCTGGGTTTCTCGCCACCCAACCGAGGTCGGAGTACGGCGTTGTGTGGCCAAGTAAGGCCCACTCAGCGACGGACTGCTTGGACGTGCGCTCGTTCGGGAATGGCCTGACAGCAGGGTGCGCTCGGGCGTCGAGGTTGGTCTCGCGTGGGTGTGGTCATTTGGCCTGTGTCGGCTCCTTCAGGGAGTTGACCCAGAAGGGGTTGGTGAGCAGGAGCCGTCCGATCGCGACGAGGTCGCAGTCCCTGCCGGCAAGCGCGGCTTCGGCTGCTTCTGCGCTGCTGATGCCGCCGGCGACGATGGTCGGCATACCCGTGCGTTCGCGGACCTGTGCGGCGAGGTTGCGGAAGTCGACCGGGATCTCGAACGATGACGCGCCCTCGACTGCGCCGCCTGCCGCGGCGTCGATGGCATCGCAGCCGGCCCGGCTGAGCTGGTGGATGACCGGGATGGCGTCGTCGGCATGCCAGCCGCCGTCGGCGAGGTCGTCGATCGCCAGCCGGACGAACAGCGGCATTCCCGGCCCGCAGGCTGCGCGTACCCGTTCCACGATTTCGAGCAGGAAGCGACTGTTGGCCTCGGGGCCGCCGCCGTACGGGCCTGAGCGGTGGTTGGTCAGCGGCGAAAGGAACTCGTGAATGAGGTACCCGTTCGAGGCGTGGATCTCGATCACGTCAACGCCGACCTGACTCGCCCTGGCTGCGGCCTGCCCGAACGCAGCGACCAGGTCGCAGATCTCCTCGTCGGTCAGCGCGTGGGGCTGGTGGCTCGAGGCGTTGAAGGGCGCCCCGGTAGCACCTACGACCTGGTTGAGCGCGTCGCTGTCGGCGAAGGCCTTCCGCCCGGTGTGCCCGAGCTGCACACCGACCTTGGCCCCCTGCTCGTGGCAGAACTCCACGATGGGCGCCAGCGCCGCGGCCTGTTCATCGGTGTAGAGGCCAAGAGCGCCGCCGTGGCCGCGGCCCTCGGGCGAGACCGCCGAGTCCTCGATCATCACGAGCCCGACACCACCGACCGCGCGCGAGCCGTAGTGCACCAGATGCCAACTACTCGCGCACCCGGTCTCGTTAGCGGAGCGCTGCGACATCGGCGCCATGATGACCCGATTCGGCAGCTCCAGGCCCCGAACCTTGAAGGGATCGAGCAACATGAACGTCTCCTTGAACCGCAGGAAGTCGGCCATCAGACCGGTCAGAAGATGTGGTTGGAACCGTCGAACACCGCGCTGACCGAGCTACCCACCTCGATCTGAGCGATCGACCGAGCAAGAAGCTCTGCACACGACAAATGCTGCACCAGACCACTCACCGCACTGCGCAGCCCAATCGCGTCGGCGGCCATCATCCCGTCTGAACAACCGACTTGAATTTGATCTCGGCGTCGCCGAAGGAGATCCCGTGAGTCGCGCCCGGCGTACACCGCCACGGCCCCGGCTTCTCGTACCGCGTTGCGTGCTATTGGAACTGATGTCACTGATGATGACAGCCGCCTACTCGTCCAGCGCTGGCTTGGCGCGGGAAGCGACTTCAGATTTCGTGTGCGTGAATGTAGGTGACATCGAAGCCGCTGGCGGCGAATGCGTCAAGGACGTCCGAGGCGCCTTCCTCGTACTCGGGGTGTGAATCTGGTCAAACTCTTGCAGATGGATCGTGTGCTTGGTCCAGGACTCACCGACGAGCAGCACCTTTGGCTTCCCTCGCTCGGCGACTGTGCCATGCCTTCTCCTACCTTCTTGCTCCGGACATCGCCGAGCGATGCGCGATATGCCTGCACCGCACGTAGGGCGATCACAATCATTCCCTAAATCGCGACTGTGTCGAATTTCTGGTGCCCCATACGATTCTCCTTCGCTCGCAAGTACCGTACGTTGTGTGGGTTTTCCGCGTAGGGGACTGTGACTTGTTCGACCACGAACAGCCCATGCTCGCGAAGAGCGCCGCTCTTTGCTGGGTTGTTGCTGATGAGACGAACATTGTGGATGCCGAGATCGGCCAGGATGCCGGCAGCGTGCCCGTAGTCGCGGGCATCGACCGGGAGGCCCTGGACGACGTTGGCATCGACGGTGTCGAGGCCGTCATCCTGGAGGCTGTATGCGGTGATCTTGTTGGCCAGTCCGATCCCGCGGCCTTCGTGTCCTCGCAGGTAGATGACGGCGCCACAGCCTTCGCGGGTGATCGCGGCGAGCGCGTGCTCGAGCTGGGCGCCGCAGTCGCAGCGCAGCGAGCCGATGATGTCTCCGGTGAGACATTCGCTGTGTACCCGGACCAGGACACCGTCTTCGGACACCCCGCTTGCAGCGACGTCGCCGACTACGATCGCCAGGTGCTCCGCGCCGTCGTAGGTGCGGTAGGCCGCGGCCTGAAAGTCGCCGAACACCGTGGGCAGCGCCGCCGTTGCGACTCGTCGCACCTCGGCACGCTCCGCGTCGCGGACCTTGATCAGGTCTGCGATCGTCAGGAAGGGCAGCCCGTGCTCCGCGGCGAACCGCTTGAGCGTGTCTCCGCGCGCCATATCACCGTGCTCGTCGATGATCTCGCTGATCACCGCGACTGGCGGGAGGTCGGTTCGATGCAGGAGGTCGACAGCGGCCTCCGTGTGCCCGGGACGGATAAGCACTCCGCCCTCGCGGGCCTTCAGCGGGAAGATGTGACCGGGCCGGGTGAAGTCCGATGCAACAGCCGCCGGGTGGGCTAGGGCCTGCAGAGTCAGGGCTCGATCCTGTGCGGACACGCCCGTTCCGCAGTTGCCGTGGTCGACGGTGATCGTGAACGCGGTGCCGTGGGGGTCCTTGTTCTCCGGGACCATGTCCGCAAGCCCGAGCTCCCGAGCGCGGGCGGCAGGCATCGGAGCGCACAGGATGCCGGTCGTGTGCCGCACCATGAAGGCGACCGCGTCCGCGGTTATCAGAGCGCCCGCCGCAACCAGATCACCTTCGTTCTCGCGTTCATGGTCATCGGCTACTACGACCAGCCCACCTGACGCAAGCGCCTCGACGGCCGAACGCACTGCCTGAGCAGCAAGCTCCAGCTCTCTGGTTTTGCGGACCACCTGAGGATCCCACCCTTCGTGATGGATCGACCTGCACACAGCGACCACCTCGGCTTCCGTCACAGGGGGTTGAGCCTCCTGGAGATCTCGCCGCCCTGTGTCGGCCAATCTTCCTGACTACTTTGAACAAACGTCCAACATCCTGCCTGAGTCTGGCTTCCGCTCCACGGCTTGTCAACGGCCAATTGATCGGTACGCGCGATCACCAGCGGTGACGAAGCACCCGGCAGGCCGCTGGAGCTGCGCGTCTGGGCCTTCGGAGGTGTCGAGGGGTTACCGGCCCGTGTGCTCGGCATACCCACGCACCATCCGGTAGCGGTTGCGGTAGGAGTCGGCCACCCAGCGAGTTCCCCGACGGGCCGTCCGGTCCGTGAGCCCCCGGGCCGCGCACCACAGGCGCATCGTTCAGCCGCTCGACCTCGGCCTACCGGATGGAAACGTTCCTACCTCTTGTCATGTCGCGTGGACCTGGCTACTTTCGGCCTGGTAGGCCGCGCAATGAGCGGCACGTACGCCGTTAGCAGAAACGTTTATCATGAGAGGAGGGCACGTGCCCGATGCCCTGAGTTCCCCCCCGCTGCGCGTCCTGGTCGCGGGTGAGTCCTGGATCAAGCACACGATCCACATGAAGGGTTTCGACCAGTTCCACTCCACCGAGTACGAGGAGGGTGCCGGCGTCTTCCTGGACTGCGTGCGGGCGGCGGGTCATGAGCTGACCTACGTGCGTGGTCACGAGATCAGTGCGCTGTTCCCCAAGACGGCGGAGGCGCTCGACGCGTTCGACGTCGTCGTCATCTCCGACGTCGGGTCCAATTCGTTCCTGTTGCCTGACGAGACGTTCCTGCGCTCGGAGAAGTCCCCGAACAAGCTAGGCCTGGTGGCGGACTACGTCGGCCGTGGCGGTGGGCTGGTGATGATCGGGGGGTATCTGTCGTTCACCGGGATCGACGGTAAGGCGCGCTATGGGATGAGCCCGCTGGCGGAGGCTTTGCCGGTGGACCTGATGCCCACTGACGACCGGGTGGAGATTTCCGACGGGCTGAAGGTGGACGTGTGCGACCCGGCCCACCCGGTGCTGGGCGGCACGCCGGCCGAGTGGCCGATGCTGCTGGGCTACAACCGGACCTTCCCGAAGGAGGGCGCCACCGTCGTCGCGCGGACCGGTGACGACCCGTTGCTGGTGGTGGGGGAGTACGGCCGGGGTCGCTCGGTGGCCTTCACCTCGGACCTCGCCCCGCACTGGGCTCCGCCGGAGTTCGTGGAGTGGGAGCACTATGCGGCTCTGTGGACGTCGATTCTGTCCTGGGCCGCAGGCGGTCCCCGAGGTCAGTGAGAGCCCGAAGAGGACGTGACGTGACACAGTCCGCCCGCAGGCGCAGGCGGCCCACCATGAAGGACGTGGCCGAGCACGCTCGGGTCTCCGTGATCTTCATGAACGACTTGATGGCGATCGGGGCGATGGAGCACTGCCGCGAGGTGGGGCTCCGGGTGCCGGAGGACGTGAGCGTCGTCGGCTTCGACGACCTCCCGGTCTCCGCCTTGCTCACGCCGCGGTTGACCACCGTGCGTCAGCCCGCGCACGACATGGGCTTCCGGGCGGCGTCGGCTCTGTTTGTCAAGTCCCGGGTTTGATGGAGGCTCGGTTCTCACGCTCCGGCGGGCTGCCGGGCGGTGCTCGTGTCGGCGTGTAGCGCCTCGTGCTCGGCGGGTGGGATCAGGCCGAGCTCGCCGTGGAGACGGCGATGGTTGTACCAGTCGATGTACTCCGCGACCGCCAGCTCGAGGTCGTCGATCCCGCGCCACGGGCCCCGATTCCGCACGAGCTCGGCCTTGAACAGCGAGTTGAACGCCTCCGCCATCGCATTATCGTAGGAATCGCCGACCGACCCCACCGATGCCACTGCTTCGACTTCCGCGAGTCGCTCGCCGTAGCGCACGGCGACATATTGCACGCCACGGTCCGAATGATGTATCAATTCGGAGAGATCTGCACCCGCGCGCTGCCGGGTCCAGATCCCCATGTTCAAGGCGTCCAGGGCGAGTTTGGTGTATAGATTGCGCGACAGCTGCCATCCCACGATGCGGCGCGAGAACACGTCCATGACGAAGGCGGCGTATACCCAGCCGGAGAACGTGCGGATGTAGGTGATGTCGGCGACCCACAGCCGGTTCGGTGCGGGCGCGGTGAAGTCCCGGTCGACCAGGTCCGGCCGCAGGTCCTGTCCCTTGGCTCGCACCGTGGTGCGCGGCACCCGCAGGCGGGACACCCCGCGCAGGCCGTTGCGGCGCATCAGCCGCTCGACGGTGCAGCGTGCCACTTGGCGACCGTTGACCCCTCCTTGGCGGCGCAGCTGAGCCCACACCTTCCGGCTGCCGTAGACGCTGAAGTTGTCGCGGTGCACTCGCTCGATCTCGTTCAAATTCTCGGCATCGGTAAGCGAGCGCTCCGACGGCGGCCGCTTCTTCGACGCATGGAAAGTACTCGGGGCAATCTTCACGCCTGCGTCCTTCAATACCGCGCAGATCGGCTCGACCCCGAACTCGGTCTTGTTCGCCTCGATGTAGTCGAGGACTACCTGTTGGGGCGGTCGAGCTCCGCCGCGAAGAAAGCCGAGGCCGACTTCAGAATGGCGTTCGCCCGCCGCAGCTCCCGAACCTCACGTTCCAGCTCCGCCAGCCGCGTCGCGTCGTCGGTGGTCGTGCCCGGCCTGCTGCCGTTGTCGATCTCGACCTGCTTCACCCAGCCGCGCAACGTCTCCGGGTTAATCCCCAGCTGCTCGCCGATGCGCTTGTAGACGTTCCCGCCGCCGCCGTCCGGGGCGGCCTTCGCGTCGAGCACGAGCCGGATCGCTCGTTCCCGCAGCTCGTCGGGGTACTTCCTCGGGGCGGCCATCGGTCGATCATCCTCCAGGCTTGATGCTCTCCATCAAACCCGGGACGGGACAGTTCGATCTGCTGGAGGACGACGAGTCCGGCGCGATCGGCGAGCTCCCGGCCACCGTCCAGGTGCGGGAATTCGTGTGTTCGCCGTTGGTGGTCGTATGACGCCGCGGGTGGTGGTGGTCGGTGCGGTCAACGTCGACCTGGTGGTGCAGACCGACCGGCTGCCGGGGCCGGGGGAGACCGTGGTCGGTCCCGGCGTCGAGCGGTATGGAGGCGGGAAGGGCGCGAACGCGGCGGTCGCCGCGGCTCGGGCCGGCGCCGAGGTTCGCTACTGCGGCGCGGTGGGTGCGGATGACGTCGGGGTCGGTGCCCTGGCGGAGCTGCGCGCGGAGGGGATCGACGTCACCGACGTGGCGGTGCTCGAGGGCGTCGCCACCGGCGCCGCCCTGATCGTCGTCGACGTGCAGGGGGAGAACCAGATCGCCGTGGGGGCCGGGGCGAACGCCGCCGTGGACCCGGCGGCGGTGCGCAAGGCCGTGGCGCGCTCGGCGGACTGGGCGGGCTGTGTGCTGGTCAGCACCGAGATTCCGGCGGACGCGGTGGCCGCAGCGGTGGAGACCGCGGTGGCGCACGGGCTGGCGTGCGTGCTCAACCCGGCCCCGGTGGCCCCCGGGCTGGTGGACCTGCTCGGGCTCGGCCCGGTCGTCACCCCCAACCGGTCCGAGCTGCGCGACCTGTACGCGCTGCTCGAGACCGGTGCGATCGATCCGGAGAGGACGACCGTGCCGGAGATGGCGGCCGCGGTGGCCGCACGGACGGGCGCGCCTGTCGTGGTGACCCTCGGCGGCGACGGTGTGCTGGTCATCGACCCCGAGCAGCAGGCGACGTCCCTGCCCGCTCCGCCCGCGGACGTCCGGGACACCACGGGCGCGGGTGACACCTTCAACGGGGTGCTCGCGGTGGCACTGGCCGCCGGCGCCACCGTGTTCGAGGCCGGCGCGCGCGGCGTGGCGGCGGCCTCGCTCTCGGTCGGCACGGTCGGGGCACGGGCCGGGATGCCGCGCGCCTGGGCGATCGACGACGCGATCGCCCAGGGCGCGCCCACGGGCTGATCCACCGCGGTTCTTCCACTACCTCCACGAAAGGTGGACCCATGACGGCGTCGCTACAGCGGGGCTACGACAAGCGGCTGATGCTGTTCTCCGGTCGGGCGAATCCCGTCCTGGCCGAGGGGATCGCCCGCCAGCTCGGTGTCGATCTCGGCCCGATCACGCTCAAGACCTTCTCCAACGACGAGGTGTATTGCCGGTACGAGGAGTCGATCCGCGGTGCGGACGTGTTCCTCGTCCAGCCCATGTGCGCCAACCCGGCCGCCGGGGTCAACGCCAACGACGCGCTGCTGGAGCTGCTGGTCATGGTCGACGCGGCGGTCGGTGCCAGCGCCCACCGGGTGATCGCGGTGACTCCCTGGTACGGCTATTCGCGGCAGGACAAGAAGTCCGCCCCGCGGGAGCCTATTTCGGCGCGGATGGTCGCGCGCACGCTCGAGGCGGTCGGCGTGGACCGGGTGCTGACCATGGACCTGCACGCAGGTCAGCTGCAGGGGTTTTTCGGGATCCCGGTCGACCACATGACGGCGCTGATGATGTTGGCGGACCACTTCGCGGGGTTGGACGACGATCTGGTGGTCGTGGCGCCGGACGCTGGTCGGGTGAAGTTGAACAAGCAGTTCGCGACCCGGATGGGTGCCGGTCTGGCCATCCTGGACAAGGAGCGTCCCGCGCAGCAGGTCGCCGAGATCAACCAGGTGATCGGGGACGTCCGGGGGAAGACCGCGATCATCGTCGATGACATCATCGACACCGCGGGCACGCTGCGCGCCGCGGGCGAGGCGGTCGCGCGGGCGGGTGCGCGGCGGGTGTTCGCCGCGGCGACGCATGCGGTGTTCAGCGGGCGGGCCTACGAGAACCTCGCGGCGTCGCCGTTCGAGCGGATCGTCGTCACCGACACCATCCCGCTCCGCCCGGGTGCCCCGCCCACGATCGACGTCGTGTCCTGCGCCCCGCTGCTCGCCGACTCCATCCGCCGAATCTTCACCGACGACTCGGTCAGCGAGGTCTTCGGCGGCAAGAACCACCTGTTCTAACCGGTTCCGGTCACCGATCTCCACGGCCAGCCCAAACCCGGTCAACCCCCAATCCCATGCAGTCAACACGGCCCAATCCACCGGACTACGACTGCGACGACCTCGACGAGGTGACCGGCGGCGGCAACGCGCGCTGGGCGACGCCAGTACCTACGGCCCGAACCTGCTGCAGGACGCCGTGGACGAGGTGTGCGACGCGCACCGAGGTGCGGGATCCCCTTAGCCGAGGGGAGGCGGACACGCGGCGTCGTCACCGCGAGCGCACCCCGGCACTTCCTGGTCGCCCAGGCGAGCCATAACTCGACGAGGCACTCGGCGCCCGGATCGTGGCGGTGCCGGTCGGCGCGGTCGTGAGCTACGACCCGATCTGGAGCCGGTTCGGCGCTGGGAGAGGCGATGCTCCTGCCATCGTGACGACGACTGGCCCTGCATCCACTGTGGACCGAATGTCATGGCGTCTGTCAATGAAGTCCCATTATTGACGGACAGCCCAGCCAGAGAGGCCAGCGCCTGCGCATGCTCAGCGGGTGTGGAACAGCCGCGGATGTCGTTGGCCTCGATCTTTTAATCCGCGGGTTCGGGGTTCGATCCCCCGGGGGCCCACCGCTTCTGGGCAGTGGCATGTGGTCGGCCCTGTTGCAGCAGCGCCTGCCGATGCCACTGTCGTTGGGTGCAATGCGAAGTGTGGCCCGGACCAGCACGAAGTCGCGTCGCCCGCGGGGGCACATCCGCCGGCGCGGCGGCTCCTACCAGGTGCTCGTCTACGCCGGCGTTGATCCGTTGACCGGCAAACCTGAGGCATTCGCGCCGCAACGAGGCCTCCACCGCCGACGCGATCGGCGGGCTTCGCGGGCGACCGGGGACTGGCACGACCGACTGTCTCGTTGAGCGGCGATCTGCGCGATCAGCATGCCGAGGGCGTGGCTGGCGCTGGCCGAGCCTCGTGAGCGCCGATCAGCTTGCCGGGGAGTAGGGCAGCTGCGGCCGCCCGGTCTGATCGGTGACGACCGCGCCCGCGAGCCACCGGCATGTCAGGACGATGCCACCGGCACACCAGTCTGTGCTTCCTCGCGCCGCCACCGCGTCGAACTCGGCCCGGGACACCAGCACGTTCTCGACAGGTACCTGGGCGAGATCGGCTGTGGCCACCTCCACGGGACGAGGATGGCAGCCGGCCCCGACAGGACGCGCAACTGGGAGCAAGCGTCAGATGTGCTCCTAGCCGTGGTCGGCGAGCGCCCTGCTCACCAGCCCTGACGCGGACAGGACGTCCGATGGCTCATCTGCACAGGAACCCCACCCGGAGAACGCGCTGTGGTTGTCGTTCGGACGGCGCTCCGGCAGGATCTGCCGCGCAGAGGAGGGGTGACGGTGGGGGGCATCGATTTCCGGCTCCTCGGTCCTCTGGAGGTCCGCGTCCGTGGTGAGTCGGTGCGGGTGCCCGGTGCGGCCGAGCGGGCGCTGCTGGCGCTGCTACTGCTGGCAGGGCGGCACGCCGTACCCGCGACGACGCTCGTCGACCAGCTCTGGGGGTCCGCGGAACTTCCCGTTGATCCGATGAACGCCCTGCAACTGCGGGTGTCGAAGCTGCGCCGGTCCCTGTCGGCCCACGGCGAAGACGTCGTCGTGCGTGACGGTGTCGGGTACCGGATGGACGTCGATCCGGACGCGGTGGACGTGCAGCGGTTCGTCGGAGCCGTGCGCCGGGGACGGGCACTCGCGAGGGTCCGGGAGGCGACCGGTGCGGTACGCGCACTGGGCGAGTACGACGCCGCGTTCCGTCTGTGGCGGGGTGACCCGCTCATCGATTTCGTGACGCACGAGTGGGCGGCGATCGAGGCGACGAGGCTCTCGCAGATGCGGCTCGCCGCCTTGGCTGAACGGGCCGAGATCGGTCTCGGCATCGGTCGGCACGGCGAGGTCATAGCCGATCTCGGTCCTTTGGTGGCGTCGGAGCCGACGCAGGAACGACTCGTCGGTCTGCTCATCACGGCGCTGTACCGCGACGGCCGACAGACCGAGGCGCTCGAGGTCTTCGCCCGGACCCGGGCGGTGCTGGACGATGAGCTCGGCCTGGAGCCGTCCGCGGAACTGCGCGCGCTGCACCAGCGCGTCCTGCGCCAGGATCCGCGACTCGATCCGGCGCCGGCAAGCGCTGAGGCCGCTGCTTCCTCCCAGCCAGCAGGCAACATCCCGGCCGAGGTCACGCCCCTTGTCGGTCGAGCCGACGAGCTCTCCTCGATGGGTGAGCTCCTCGGCTCGACGCGGTTGCTGACGCTGGTGGGGCCGGGTGGTGCAGGGAAGACGGCGCTGTCGCTCGCGCTGGCTCGGAGCCGGACGTCGGCGTACCCGGGCGGCGCGTCGGTGGTGGGGTTGGCCGCGGTGACCGCCGATGGTGACGTGGTCCTGGCGGTGGCGGACGCGCTCGGCGTGCCGCTGGACGGAGCGGCGCACGGATCGCAGGCGAGCACGCGGCTCGTGTCCTACCTCGCGCGGCGTGAGCTGCTGCTGGTGCTGGACAACTGCGAGCACGTCATCGATGCCGCTGCCCGGCTCGCCGTCGAGATACTCGCGGGCTGTCCGCGCGTGACGATCATGGCCACCAGTCGAGAGGCTCTCGCTGTCCCGGGCGAGGTGCAGGTGACGGTGGCCCCGCTGGCCGTCCCACCGGTCGGGACCGCGCCGGAACGGGTGCTGAGCTACCCGGCGGCCGAGCTGTTCGTGCAGCGCGCGGCGGCCGTCCGCCGCGGGTTCCGACTCGACGACAGTGATCTCGTCGCGGTGGCCCGGGTGGTGACCGCGCTGGACGGGATGCCGCTCGCTCTGGAGCTGGCTGCCGCGCGGGCGTCGTCGCTGTCGCCCACCGAGCTCGCCGACCGGCTGGCCGACCGCTTCGCGCTGCTGCGAGGTGGGGCCCGCACGGCCGATGCGCGGCACCGGGCGCTGCGGGCGACCGTCGATTGGAGCCACACCTTGCTGACCGGACCGGAGCAGGTCCTGTTCCGCCGGATGGCCGTGTTCCACGGTGGGTGGACCCTGGACGCCGCCGAGGCGGTCGCCGCCGGCCCCGGGGTCGAACGGAACCAGGTGCTCGACCTGCTGGGTCGGCTCGTCGACCAGTCCATGGTCATCGCAGAGCCCGGGCTCCCGACCCGCTACCGCATGCTGCAGACGCTGCAGCAGTACGCGGACGAGCAGCTCGAGACAGCCGGCGAGCGCGACGACGTCGCTGCTCGGCACGCCGGCTGGTTCAGAGAGCTCGCCGAGACCGCCGAGGACTCGCTGCGCGGACGGGGCCAGCGCCTGACACTGCGGCGGTTGCGTACCGAGCAGTCGAACCTGCGCGCGGCGTTGGCCTGGCTCGGGGCCGACCCGTCCCGGCTGGAGGAAAGGCTCCTTCTGGCCGGCGCGCTGGGCTGGTTCTGGCACCTGGGGCGGCACATCGAGGGCCGGGCCATCCTGCGCGGGCTCCCGGGAGAGGGCGGGTCACCGGCCGCCCGGGCGCGGGCGCTGCAAGCCGTGTCGCTGGTGGAGCGGCCTCGGGCCTGCCTGGTGCATCCGAGTTCGCGGTGCGAGGAGGCAGCGCGGACGAGCCTTGCCCTGTTCTCGGAGATCGGGGACGCGAGGCGGGCGGCGGTGTCGCGCGTCCTGCTCGCCGTGCAGGGTGTGACGGGCGTCGACCCGGACGGCTCCGAGCGGCTGCTGGAGGAGGCCGAGCAGCAGTTCAGCCGCGACGACGACGTATGGGGGCGCGCCGTTGTGGCGTTCGTCCGGCTGGAGACCTTCCTCAAGGCCGGTGACGAGGACCGGGCCCTCCCCGCAGGGCGGGCGGCCGCGGATGCGTTTCGCGCGCTCGACGATCCGTGGGGCCTGTCCGCGGTGCTGTACCACCTGGGGTGGGGTCTGCGGCAGCTCGGGCGGTACACCGAGGCGGTCCCGGTCCTGGAAGAGGCCATCGCCGTCGCGGCCTCGGCGGATCTGCACAACACGGTGCAGTGGGCGCTCGCCGACCTCGGCATCGCTCACGTGCACCTCGGCCATCCCGGGTCCGCTCGGCGGTGCTTCGACCGGGCGCGCTCGGCGTCGGAGTAGGTCGGTGACGGGGCGGGCGAGGTGCTCGCCGCCTTCGGGTACGCCGTGCTGTCCAGCACGGCGGGGGAATGGGGGGCGGCTCGAGCCGGGTTCGCGGACGCCCTCGCCGGGTTCAGCGCGCTCGGTACGCCCCTCCCCGCTGGACTCGCCCTCGCGGGTCTCGCCCGGTGCGACGAGGAGGACGGGCTGGTCGACGCGGCGGAGGACCGTTACCAGCAGGTTCTGCGCGCGGGTGAGGACACGGGCGAACCCGATCTGACCGCCAGAGCGCTGGAGGGACGTGCTCGCATCGCGGCGACGCGCGGAGACACCCTGCGGGCCGCGACGTTGTCGGCCCGTGCCGCGGCGGTCCGGGCCGAGGCGCACCGGCCGTTGCCGCCGCACGAGAGGGCCGAGGCCGCCCGCACTCCCTGAACCGGGGAACGTGGTCAGGGAAGCGCGCTGGCCGGGAAACCGGCCTCCCGCAACGCGACGACCACCTCCGCGACGGTCATCGTTCCCCTCAGCGTGACGATGCCGGCAGCGGCGTCCGCGGTGATCGTCTCGACTCCGGGGACGTCGCAGAGGTGCCGGCTGACCGCGCGCACGCAGTGCCGGCACGACATGGCCGGTACCGAGACCCGCAGCGTCTGCATGGCGACTCCATCGCTTCCGTGACCGTCACGAGCGTGGGGGCCGGTGCTGTCCGGGTGCTGTCCGGCGTGGACAGCGCGCCCCGCCGTGGGACAGCACGGGGACAGACCGGGCACGCACTCTCCGTCGCGTCAGATCCCTTCACCTTGGAGCGCTCGATGGACGCGACCACCACTTCCACACCCCTCCGACGGCGATGGGGTCTCCTCCTCATCGCCACCGCACAGTTCATGGTCATCATGGATACGTCGATCATCGGGGTCGCCCTGCCGAAGATGCAGGCAGACCTCGGCTTCACCCCCGAGGGCCTGTCCTGGGTGTTCAACGCCTACGTCGTCGCGTTCGGTGGGCTGCTGCTGCTCGGCGGGCGCCTGTCGGACCTGTTCGGCGCGCGGCGGATCTTCGCCATCGGCTGGCTCACCCTGCTCGTCGGGTCCGTCGTGGCCGGCGCCGCGGGCAGTGCCGGCTGGGAGCTCCTCGGGCGCGCCGTGCAGGGCGCGGGCGCCGCGCTGATCGCGCCCGCGGCCCTCACGCTACTGATGATGATCTTCGGGTCCGAGCCCCGCGAGCTGACGAAGGCACTCGCGCTGTACGGCGCCGCCGCCCCGGCCGGCGGGACCGCCGGGGTGTTCCTCGGCGGCGTCATCACCGAGTACGTCAGCTGGCCGTGGGTGTTCTACCTCAACGTCCCGATCGCGCTGCTCGTGCTCGCGGCCGCCCCGGCCCTGATGCCCGCGGGCGGCCGACGGAGCGGCGCTGTCGACGTCGCCGGTGCCGTGACCGTCACCGCCGGTCTCGCCCTGGCCGTGTTCGGGATCGTGCAGGCGCCGGAGACGGGGTGGGCGTCCGCGACGACGCTGGTCACGCTCGGCGGCGCCGCGCTGCTGCTCGCGCTGTTCGTCGCCATCCAGAGCCGCCGCGCAGAACCGCTGATGCGGCTGGGCATCTTCCGGGCGCCGAACCTCGCCGCAGCCAACGTTGCGCAGCTCCTGCTCGGGGCGGCCTGGATCCCCATGTGGTTCTTCCTGAACCTCTACCTGCAGCAGGTCCTGGGATACACAGCGTTCCCGAGCGGAGCGGCGCTGCTGCCCATGACGATCGTGATCATGCTCGGGATGATCGTCCTGGCACCGCGGCTGATCGCCCGCTTCGGCCCCAGGACGCTCACGGTCAGCGGGCTCGCGGTGCTCGCCGCCGGCATGGCCTGGCTCGCGATGATCCGACCCGACGGCAGCTTCCCGGTCGACGTCCTGCCGGCCTCGATCGTCGCCGCGCTGGGCATGTCGATGGCCTTCATCCCCACGCTGGGCACCGCGCTGTCCGCGGCGCGCCCCGAGGAGGGCGGGCTGGCGGCGGGGATCGTCAACACCAGCTACCAGGTCGGGTCCGCGCTCGGGCTGGCCGCGATCACCGCGCTGGCCACGAGCCAGGGCGCGGGCCGGCTCGGTGACCTGACCGCCCTGACCGACGGTTACTCGGCCGCGTTCATTGGAGCCGCCGTGCTGGCCGCGGCCGGCGCCGTCCTGGCCGCCGTCCCCCTGCGCACCTCCCGCCCCGCCAGCCAGTCCCAGCCGGCAACGACCGCCTGAGCGAAGGAAACCATCATGCACACCACCCATCCCGTCCTCATCGCCTATGACGGATCGCCCGACGCCCGCGCGGCGGTCAAGGTCGCCGGGCACCTCTTCCCCGGCGCGCCGGCTGTCGTCCTCTACGCCCGCGAACCGCTCGAGGCCGTTGCCGCCCACCTCGAGAACCACCCGGCGATCGAGGAGTTGCGCGCCGACGACGCCCGCACACTCGACGGCTCGGAACGGGTCGCTGACGAGGGTGCCCGGGAGGCCAGGGCCGCCGGGCTCGACGCCGCACCGCGGGTCGCAGCCATCGGGCAGACCGCTGCCGAGGCGATCGTGGAGGCCGCCGACGCCGTTGACGCCTCCGCGATCGTGCTCGGCTCCCGCGGTCGCCGCGGGCTGCGGGCCGCCGTCCTCGGCAGCACCTCGACCACGGTCCTGCACCACGGCCACCGCCCGACCCTCGTGGTCCCGCCCGCCGGCGTCACCGGCGCTCCGCGCTCGGTTCGGACGAGCTGACGCCGGCCCGCCGCGCCGGTCGCCACCCGGCGCGGCGGTCGGCCCCCGATCCCCTCTCACGGAAGGCCACCCCCATGCCCCGCCTACGTCCCCTGGATCCCGACACCGCACCCGCCGCTTCAGCCCGGCTCCTCGGCGAGATCATCAACCGGCACGGTGACGCCGGACTCATGGTCCGAACCATGGCCCACTCCCCGGCCCTGCTCCAGGGCTACCTCGAGCTCTCCCGCGCGATGAAGCGGGCTGCCGTCCCGCGCCCGCTCGGTGAGAAGATCTCACTCGCCCTGCAGGAGTGGATCGCCTGCGAACTGTGCCTCGCTGCGCACACCGCCGCCGCGCGCGCGGTCGGCCTCAGCGGGAACGACATCGCGCTCGCCCGGGAGGGCACGGCGATCGACGCCCGCGAGGCGGCCCTCATCACCTACGCCGTGCGGGTGCTCACCGAACCCGACTCCCTGCGCGACACCGACATCGCCGAGCTGCGCGGGCACGGCTGGAGCGACCGCGTCCTCGCCGACGTCATCGGCCTCGTCGCGCTCAACCAGCTGACCGGCTCGTTCAACCTCGTTGCCGGTCTGAACCCGGCCGAACCCTCCTCCGGCGCGGCGTGACGGCGAGGACCCCCGATGGACACCGGTCACCAGCGTCCTACGTGAATCATTCGGGTACCATACCCCCCTATGGTATACTCAACGAGCCGGCGGAAGGAGTGGCCATGAACGGCTACGCGCAGGACAAGGACGCCTACCTCAAGCGCATGCGGCGCATCGAGGGCCAGGTGCGCGGCATCGCCAAGATGATCGAGGACGACAAGTACTGCATCGATGTGCTGACGCAGGTGTCAGCCACCACCAAGGCGCTGGAGGCCGTGGCACTGGGTCTGCTCGATGAGCACCTCAAGCACTGCGTCACCCAGGCCGCGGCTGAAGGCGGCGACGTCGCGAACCAGAAGGTGGCCGAGGCGAGCGCCGCCATCGCCCGCCTCGTGAAGTCCTGAGACAAGGAAGAGAACTGATGAGCCAGAGCACCTACACCGTGACGGGAATGACCTGCGACCACTGCGTCGCCTCGGTCACCGAGGAGATCGGTGAGATCGACGGCGTGCAGGACGTGGTCGTGGACCTGGCATCCGGCGCCGTGACAGTCACCAGCACCGAGCCCCTTGACGACGAGCGCGTCCGCGCCGCCGTCGAGGAGGCCGGCTACAAGCTCGCGAGCTAGCGGGCTCGACCCGAGGATGTGACATGAACACCACAGCGAAGCTGTCCGCCTACGGTGCGGCGCTCGTCCTGCTCGCAGGAGCAGGCTGGGCGACCGGATCCGCTGTCGGTCCCCTCGCCACCGCATCCGCCGCTTCAAGCGGCGAGAACGGCACGATGTCCGGCATGGCGCCCGCGGGCGCCGAGGAAGCCGGACACGGGGACGCACACAGCGGCACCGTCGCGGACGCCGCGACCGACCAGCCCGGCGGATTGGCGTCCAGCGCGGGGGGCTACACCCTCACCCCCGCCGACGTGACGCTCACCCCGGGCACGACGCAAGACCTGACCTTCCGCATCACCGGCCCGGACGGGACCGCCGTCACGGCGTTCGACGTCGAGCACGAGAAGCGGATGCACCTGATCCTGGTGCGCCGCGACACGGCCGGCTTCCAGCACCTCCACCCGGAGATGTCCCCGGACGGCACCTGGACGGCCCCGACGACGGTCGACACCGCCGGGTCCTACCGCGCGTTCGCCGACTTCGTCCCCACCGGTGGCGCGGCCACAACCCTCGGAGTGGATCTCGTGGCGGCCGGAACGTTCGAGCCGGTCGTCCACGCGCCGAGTCGCGTCGCGCAGGTCGACGGTTACTCCGTCGAACTGGCGGGCGACCTGGTCCCGGGACAGTCCTCACCCGTGACCCTCACGGTCAGCAAGGACGGCGTTCCCGTCAGCGACCTGCAGCCCTACCTCGGTGCCTACGGACACCTGGTCGCGCTGCGGCAGGGGGACCTGGCATACCTGCACGTGCACCCCGAGGCCGGCCCGGCCGGACCGCAGATCCCGTTCGTCGCCGAGGTGCCCAGCGCCGGCACCTACCGGCTGTTCCTGGACTTCCGGCACGGCGGTGCCGTGCGCACCGCGGAGTTCACCGTTTCGACCACAGGTGCCGCACCTGTCGTCGCGCCCGCCCCGACGGACGCGCACGGCGAGCCCGGCCACGGCCACTGATCGCGAGAGGAGACCGCACCATGAGCACGTTCACGTCGGCGCCCGAGGGCGCCGCACCCACGACACCGGTCACCGAGATCGAGCTGGCCATCGCCGGGATGACCTGCGCCTCCTGCGCCAACCGGATCGAGCGCAAGCTCAACAAGATCGACGGCGTGACCGCATCCGTCAACTACGCCACAGAAAAGGCCCGGGTGCAGGCCCCCGAGGGCGTCGACCCCGAGACGCTGGTCGCGCAGGTCGAGGCGGCGGGCTACACCGCCGTCCTACCTCGTCCGCCCGCCTCCGGCGACGGTGACGCCGCCGTCGACGAGGTCGACGCGACACGTCCCCTGCGCGACCGCTTGATCACCAGCGCGGCCCTGGCCGTTCCGGTGATCGCACTGGCCATGGTCCCGGCGTGGCAGTTCACCTACTGGCAGTGGATCTCGCTGACGCTCGCTGCACCCGTCGTGACCTGGGCGGCGTGGCCGTTCCACCGCGCGGCCTGGGCGAACCTGCGCCACGGTGCCGCGACCATGGACACGCTCGTGTCGATGGGCGTGCTCGCCGCCTTCGCGTGGTCGCTGTGGGCGCTGCTGTTCGGTACCGCCGGGGTGCCGGGGATGGTGCACCCCTTCGAGCTCACCGTCGCCCCGTCGGACGGGGCGGGCAACATCTACCTCGAGGTCGCCGCGGGAGTCACCACCTTCATCCTCGCCGGCCGGTACTTCGAGGCACGGTCGAAGCGGCAGGCCGGTGCAGCGCTGCGCGCTCTGCTGGAACTCGGCGCGAAGGAGGTCGCGGTCCTGCGCAACGGTGTCGAGCTCCGGATCCCCACCGCTCAACTGGCAGTCGGCGACAGGTTCGTCGTACGGCCGGGCGAGAAGATCGCCACCGACGGCGTCATCGAGCAGGGCTCGTCGGCCGTGGACGCCTCGATGCTGACCGGCGAGTCCGTGCCGGTCGAGGTCGTCCCGGGCGACGTGGTCACCGGAGCCACCGTGAACGCCGGCGGCCGGCTGGTCGTGCGGGCCACCCGCATCGGTACCGACACGCAGCTCGCGCAGATGGCCAAGCTCGTCGAGGACGCGCAGAGCGGCAAAGCCGATGTGCAGCGCCTCGCCGACCGCGTCTCGGGGGTCTTCGTACCGATCGTCATCGCGTTGGCCGCCACGACGCTCGGCTTCTGGCTGGGCGCGGGCGTCGGGACCGCCGCGGCGTTCACGGCCGCGGTGGCGGTGCTGATCATCGCCTGCCCCTGCGCGCTGGGGCTCGCGACGCCGACCGCGCTGCTCGTCGGCACCGGCCGCGGCGCCCAGCTCGGGATCCTGATCAAGGGTCCCGAGGTGCTGGAGTCCACCCGCCGAGTGGACACCGTCGTGCTGGACAAGACGGGCACGGTCACCACCGGGCGGATGGCGCTCGTCGACGTGCACGTGGTCGAGGGCGAGAACCCTGACGAACTGTTGCGGCTCGCAGGCGCGCTCGAGGACGCCTCCGAGCACCCGATCGCGTCGGCGATCGCCCGGGGCGCCCGGGAGCGCCTCGGCGACCTGCCACCCGCGGAGGAGTTCTCCAACATCGAGGGCCTCGGCGTGCAGGGCGTCGTCGAGGGGCACGCGGTCCTGGCCGGCCGCACGGCGCTCCTGGAGCAGTGGAGCCAGCCGCTGCCCGACGCGCTGGCCGTTCACAAGGCCGCCGCGGAGGACCAGGGGCGCACCGCGATCGCGGTGGCCGTCGACGGCACGGCACGGGCGGTGCTCGTCGTCGCCGATACGGTCAAACCGACCTCGGCCGAGGCGATCGCGCAGCTCCGGGCGCTCGGGCTGACCCCCGTCCTGCTCACCGGGGACAACACCGCCGTCGCACGCAGCGTCGCGTCGGAGGTCGGCATCACCGAGGTGATCGCCGAGGTGCTGCCCGCCGACAAGCTCGAGGTGATCAAGAGGCTGCAGAGCGAGGGCAAGGTCGTCGCGATGGTCGGCGACGGCGTCAACGACGCCGCCGCGCTCGCCCAGGCCGACCTCGGTCTGGCCATGGGCACCGGCACCGACGTCGCCATCGAGGCGAGCGACATCACTCTGGTGCGCGGGGACCTGAGGTCGGTGCCCGACGCGATCCGGCTGTCCCGTCGCACGCTGGGCACGATCAAGGGCAACCTGTTCTGGGCGTTCGCCTACAACGTGGCCGCTCTGCCGCTGGCCGCGGCCGGGCTGCTGAACCCGATGATCGCCGGCGCAGCGATGGCGTTCAGCTCCGTCTTCGTCGTGGCCAACAGCCTGCGCCTGCGCGGTTTCACCGCTCGGACCTGAGTCGGCAGCGCGGGTGGCACCGGTTCGGTCATCGAGCCGGCGCCATCCGGGCGGCCCCGTCAGGTTCTTCTCGGCCGCTCGGGGTAGCCACACCCCTGGCCGACACGATCAACTGACCGTCCCCCACACCCCCCGAGGAGCGGTGACATGACGCAGTTCGGTCCGGTCCTGGCCCTGCTCGGCGTATCGGTCGCCCTGGTCCTCGCGGGCTACGGGCTGTCAAGGCTCCTTGCGGTCGCCCGGATCGCCGCAGACGTGCCGCCGTTCTCCGGGGGCCTTCCCGCGACCGAGCACGCCGTGTCCCGGTTCCACGTCCGCTGGTACCCCGTGACGCTGGTGTTCCTCGCCTTCGACATGGAGATGCTCTTCATGTACCCGTGGACACTGGTCGTCTCCCGCGTCGGTGTCGCGTCCGTGATCGAGATGTTCCTCTTCCTCGCCATCCTGCTCGCCGGCGTGCTCTACGCCTGGCGTGAGGGAGCACTGCGATGGACCTGACCGCCGTGCTGCTGCGCCTCGGAGCCGCCCGCCCGCACGTCCTGCTCGTACCCGTACCCGGCGCGATGGACGTCCGGCTCGCCATCGAGGCGGAGCTGACCCACCGGGGCTGGCCGCTCGCCACGAGCCCGGCTGATGCCGACCTGCTGGTCGTCGCGGGCTCGGCCGGGCCGCAACTGGCCGCAGTGGTGGAGCGCACCTGGGCGGCCGTGCCGGCCCCCCGCGCGCGAACCGAGATCAGCACCCCGTCTCGCGCGGTGTCTGCACTCGACGTCGCGGCTGCACTGCTGCGGAATCACGCCCACCAGCGTGCGCAGTCATCGGAACCGCACGACCTCGCGACGGTGAAGGAAGCCGAGCACGGCGGTGAGCACGGCGGTGAGCACGGCGGTGAGCACGGCGGCCATCACCATCACGGCGGGGGGATGGACATGCCGGGTGGCCTGCCGATGGCCGACCTGGGGGAGGACCGGGACGGGCTGACCCTGGACCGGCTCCATGTGCCGCTCGGGCCTGTGCTCCCGGATTGGCCCGCCGGACTGGTGCTGCGCGTGACGCTGCAGGGCGACGTCATCCAGCAGGCGCACGCCGAGGTCCTGGACCAGGGCGATCAGCCGGCAGCGGAAGACCCGGGTGACAGCGGTCGCGACGCGGTACGAGAGCTCGACGCGCTCGCGCGGCTGCTCGCCGTCGCCGGGTGGGCGGACCCCGCGGCGCAGGCCCGCAGGCTGCGCGACGAGCTGCACGCCGGTGGCCCGGCGGAGCGGGTCACGGACCGGACCGTCGCGCTGCTGGCGCAGGTACGCCGGTCCCGGACGCTGCGCCGGCTGGTGCGCGGCGTACCGGCCGGCCCCACCGACCTCGCCACTCTGGTCGATCGGCGCCTGGCCGCCGCCGGCGCCGCAGTGCGCGGTGTACCGGGCCCCGCGCCGGCGGTGGTGGAGGACCTCGCCGAGATGGTGGTCGGGGCCGAGCTGGCTGCTGCCCGCCTGATCGTCGCCGCGCTGGATCCGGTCACGGGCCCGGTGCGTCATGAGTGACTCCGCCGGAGTTCTCCCGGTCTGGTCGGTGCTGCTGCTCCCACTGCTGCTGGGTGTCGCCACCTGGGTCGCTGTGGCGTTCGACGCCGCGCTGACCGCCCGCGCCGCCGGGAGCCCCCGCGGGCTCGGCTCAGCCGTGCTGACCCCGGTGCGCGAGACCGCGCGCCTGCTCGTCGGGCAGCGGCGCCGCACCGTCGCCGCCGACACGGTCCTCGGGCGCACGGGTGCAGCCGTGCTCCCGGTGGCCGCACTGCTCGCGGCGGCGGTCCTGCCGTGGGGGCGGCTCGCGGTCGCGGACCTCGACGTCGGGGTCGTGTGGTTCAACGCCATGGAGGTGGTGGCGTGGGCGGCGGTGTGGATGGTCGGGTGGGGCTCGAACAGCGCGCTGTCGCTGGTGGGCGGCTACCGGTTCGTCGTGCAGGGCCTGGCCTACGAGCTGCCCCACATGTTCGCGATCATCACCGTCGCACTGGCGGCCGAGAGCCTGCGGGTCAGCGACATCGTCGAGGCCCAGCAGGATCTCTGGTTCGTCGTTCTCATGCCCGTGGCGTTCGGCGCCTACCTCCTCTCCGCTGCGGCCATGGCGTTCTGGGGGCCCTTCGACGCGCCCGTGCACCGGGACCTGGGCGGGGGAGCGGTGGCCGAGCTGTCCGGGATCGACCGGCTCGTGTTCGCCGGTGGGCGCTGGCTGCTGCTGGTGGTGGCGGCGGCGATGGCGGTGCCGCTGTTCCTCGGCGGTGGCGCCGGCCCGTGGCTGCCCGCGTGGCTGTGGACGGGCCTCAAGACCGCCGCGGTGCTGGCCCTGCTGATCTGGATGCGGCGGCGGGTCCCGACCTTGCGGATGGACCGCTGGACCGAGATCGCGTGGGTCGTGCTGATCCCGTTGACGATCGCCCAGGCGCTGGTCGTCGCGGTGGTCGTGCTGCAGCGAGGGGGGATGTAGGTGTCGTCGATCGTCCTGTTCTGGGTGCTGGCCATCGCCGCGCTGGTCTTCGGCGCACTGGTGTTCCGCCTGGACTCGATGGCCCAGGTGACGTTCGCGCTGCTCGCGTCGTTCCTCGCCGTGGCCGGCCTGGTGCTCTTGCTGGGTCTGAGCTACCTGGGTGTGGTGATCGTGCTGATGATGATCATCGAGATGGTGGTCATGGCCGTGTTCATGATCATGTACATGATGAACCCGGCCGGCCTGATGCCCATGTCGATGTTCCACAACACGAAGGGCTCCGCCGTCATAGCAGCGGTCGTGTTCGTAGCCCTGGCCGCCGGGATCCTGCTCGTCGACTGGCCGACGCGGCAGGGGGAGCCCGCCCAGGATCTGACCCTCGCCCTGGGCGAGGCGCTCATGGGCGGGCAGATGCTGACGATGATGACCCTGGGCGTGACATTGTTCGCCACGATCGTCGCGACCGTCGTGCTCTCGACCCGCCGCGGTCGCTACGACCGGTTCGGCGACGACCTGGACCGCTCGCCCGCCGACGACCCGGCCGGTGGGGGTGTCGGATGAACCTCGAGCTGTTCCTGCTCCTGGCTGCCGGCCTGTTCGCGATCGGGCTGTTCGGCGCGCTGTCGCAGATGTCGATCGTCATGATCATGATGGGGCTCGAGCTGATGCTCAACGGCGTCATCGTCGCCACGGCCGCGTTCTGGTACTACGTCGCGCCCGGCGGCACCGACGGGCAGGTGCTGATCGTCGTGGTGATCACGGCGATGGCGATCGAGATGGCTGCCGGGTTCGCGGTGGCCACCGCGATCTACCGCTCCCGGCAGGTCGACATGACCGACGACGCCGCGGACCTGAAGGGCTGACGCCGGTGCTGCTGTGGGCTCTCGTCACCGTCCCGCTGCTCGGCGGTGCGCTCCTCACCGTGACGGGCCCTCGCCTCGACCGGGCCTCCGCCGGCATCGGTGTGCTGTTCGGCGTTGCCGTACTCGCACTCGCCGTGCCGGTCGCCGTCGTCCGGCCCGCCGTCGACGCCCCACTGCTCGTCGGCATCCGGGCGGGTCTGGCCGTGGACGGTCTCTCGGCCCTGATGGTCGTGACGGTCGCCGTCGTGACCCTTGCCGTGCTGGTGTTCGCCGCCGGGGAGTCGGACCTGCGCACCGCGCGCTTCGTCGGGTTCGTCCTGCTGTTCGCGGGCGCGATGCTGGTGACGGTGACCGCGACGACGCTGGTCGTGCTGCTCATGGCGTGGGAGGTGATGGGGGCGACCAGCTGGGTGCTGATCGGTTACCGCTGGCGCGAGCCCGCGTCCGTCGACGCGGCGCACACCGCTCTTCTGACCACCCGCCTGGCCGATCTGGGCCTCTACGTCGCCGCCGGTGCCGCGCTCGCCGGCGGGGTCGGGTCGCTGGCGCTGGCCGAGCTGCCCGCGGCCTCCGGTCCATGGCTGCACGTCGTCACGGCCGGGGTGGTGCTCGCCGCGCTGGGCAAGTCGGCACAGCTGCCGTTCTCGTTCTGGCTGTCCGGGGCGATGCGGGGCCCGAGCCCGGTCTCGGCCCTGCTGCACTCGGCGACGATGGTCGCGGCCGGGGCCTACCTGCTGCTGCGGCTGGTACCGCTGCTCGAACGCAGTGGATGGGCCTCGCCGATGGTGGCGTGGGTCGGAGCTGCCACGGCCGTTCTCCTGGGCCTGGTCGCGGTGGCCCAGACCGACCTCAAGCAGTTGCTCGCGGCGTCGACCTGCGCGCAGATCGGCTTCATGGTCCTGGCCGCCGGCTCCGGCGCCGTCGCCGGCGGTGCCGTTCAGCTGGTCGCCCACGCCGCGACCAAGAGCCTGCTGTTCCTCGCGGCGGGGGCCTGGCTGGTGGCCCTGGGCACCAAGCAGCTCGACGGGCTCCGCGGGGCCGCGCGCCGGTTCCCGCTCGTCGGGGTCGCCTTCACGATCGGTGCGGCCTCGCTGGCCGGGCTACCGCCGCTGTCCCTGTGGGTCGGCAAGGACGCCGTGCTCGCCGCGGCACTCGAGCAGAGCGTCGTGCTCTACGCCGTCGGACTCCTCGCCGCCGCGGTGTCCGCGGTCTACAGCGCCAAGGCGGTGTGGTTCGTGTGGCAGCCCTCCACCGAGATCGTCGCCGGCGGCTCGCCGCCCGTCGAGCAGGAGCCGGTCGGCGCGGTGAGCGGGGCCTTCGCCCCGCCGCTGGTCGTGCTCGCCGTGCTCGCGACGGTGCTCGGCGTTCTTCCGCTCGTGCTGTCGGGCGCGCTGGCCGTCGCGCCGGCGCCGCAGGTGTGGGAGCTGGTCGTGTCCGCGTCGATCGCCGTCGTCGCGGTGCTGTCTACCTGGCGGTCGGCCTCGCGGTTGCCCTCGTCCCGCTCACTGGTGGGTTGGCTGGGGATGGGACGGGCGGCGCACGCCGTGGTCGTCCGCCCGGTGCTCGTCCTCGCGGCGGCGCTGGCCCGCTTCGACGACCGCGTCCTCGACCGCGCCGTGGACGGTGCGGGCCGCGCGACCGTGGCCGTGGCGCGGAGCCTCGACCGGCGGGGCGAGCTGTCGGTCGACGGGGCCGTGCGCGCCGTTGCGGCGGGGACGCGCCGCCTCGGACGGCTGGCGCGGCGCCCCCAGACCGGGCAGGTCCACCAGTACTACGCCCAGGCCGTCGTCGCCCTCATGGTGCTGGCCGTTCTCGTCATCGTGGTGGGGTAGCAGATGTTGTCGCTGATCGTGTTCCTGCCCGTAGCGCTCGCCGCAGTCCTGCTCCTGGTGCCCGGCACCGCGCCGCCGCGCGTGTTCGTCGGCGCCTGGATCGGCGTCAGCGTCCTCGAACTCGTCCTCATCGCCGCGGTCTGGCTCGCGCTCCCGACCGGTGGCGGGTTCGCCTTCGAGCAGCGCGTGCCGTGGATCCCCAGCGTGGGGATCTCCTACCACGTCGGGGTGGACGGACTGTCCCTCCCGCTGGTCGCGCTGACGGCCGTGCTGTTCGGGGCCTGCGCCGTGTTCGCGCTGCGGGAGACGCGGCGGACCAAGGCCTACGTGACGCTGTTCCTGGGGCTGCAGACCGTCTGCCTCGGGCTGTTCGTCGCGCTGGACCTGATCCTGTTCTTCCTGTTCTTCGACCTGTCGATCGTCGCGATGTACTTCCTCATCGCGGGCTGGGGCCACGGGGACCGGGCTCGCGCCGCAGCGCTGAAGTTCTTCCTCTACACCTTCCTCGGCTCGCTCGCGCTGCTGCTCGGGTTCATCCTGCTCTACCTCGTCGCCGAACCGAGGACCTTCGACATCGTCGACCTGATCGCCGCGGACCCGCTCGCAGGAGGTGGTCCGTACGCCTCACTGGCCCTGCTCGCGATCGCGCTGGGCCTGGCGGTGAAGACCCCGACGGTGCCCTTCCACACGTGGTTGCCGCCCGCGCACACCGAGGCGCCCGCGACCGGCTCGGCGATCCTCGCCGGGGTGCTGCTGAAGATGGGCACCTACGGCTTCGTGCGCATCGCGATGCCGATCCTGCCCGACACCTGGCGGCAGTACGCCCTGGTCGCGGTCATCGTCGGGGCGGTGTCGGTGATCTACGGAGCGCTACTCGCACTGGCCCAGACCGATCTCAAGCGCATGATCGCCTACACCTCGGTCAACCACATGGGCTACGTCGTCCTCGCCGTCGGTGCCGCGGGGATGCTGGCCGGCACCGACGAGCAGGCCCGGCAGCGGGCCACCACCGGGGCGGTGACCCAGATGGTCAGCCACGGGCTGATCACCGCGGCGCTGTTCCTGCTCGCCGGAGTGCTGCACGACCGCGGCGGCACCTACGACATGCGCGCCTACTCCGGCCTCGCGGCGCGGACCCCGAGTTTCGCCGCTGCGTTCGCGGTCGCCGCCTTCGCCTCACTGGGGCTGCCCGGCTTCTCCGGGTTCATCGCCGAGTTCCAGATCTTCACCGGCGCCCTGCCAGCCGCACCGGGGCCGACGGTCGTGGCCGCCACCGGGATCGTCATCACCGCCGGGCTGTTCCTGCTCGCCCTGCAGAGGCTCTTCCTCGGGCCGCTGCGCCTGCCCGACGCACCTGGGACACCACGCGCGTTCGCTGATCTGCGACCCAGCGAAACCGCAGCCGTCGTTCCGCTCCTCGTGCTGGCCACGGTGATCGGGGTCCTGCCGCGCTTCCTGCTCGATGTGATCGAGCCGGCGTCGCGCACCCTGGTGGAGCTCGTGGCGCGATGACCGGCGGCGCGATGACGATGAACGAGAACCCCGGCGCGCTGGTGCCGGAGCTGCTGCTGCTCGCCGCCGCGGTCGTCGGGCTGCTGCTGGGCGCGTGGCTCCCACGGCGCCGGCAGTACGCCGTGCGGCTCCTCGCCGCGGCGGCCGCCGTCGCCGGGCTCGCCGCCACCGCCGCCGCGGCCCGGGAGCCCGACCAGGTCGTGTTCGGCACCAGCTACGCGATCGACGGCATCACCCACGCCGCCCGCGCGATCGTGCTCGTGGCCCTGCTGATCGCGCTGGCGCTGTCGGCGGACGCGACCCGGGGACACCGGCGCGAGACCGAGTTCGTGGTGCTGCTCCTGCTCGGGTCGCTCGGCACGATCGTGCTGGGCGGAGCCAACGACCTGCTGCTGCTGTTCGCGGCATTCCTGCTGGCCAGCGTGCCCCTGTACGCACTCGCGGGGTGGGACGCCCGCGCGCTGTCCACCGAGGCCGCGATGAAGTACTACCTGTCCGGCGCATTCCTCGGCGTCGCGATGCTGACGGGCACCGCGATCCTCTACGGCGTCGCCCGCACCACGGCCTACAGCGCGATGCGTGACGGTCTTGCCGGTGCCGATACGGCCGTCGTCGCGGTCGGGGTGGTCGCCCTGCTGGGCGGCCTGCTGTTCAAGGCGGGCGCCGTCCCGGTGCACTTCTGGGTCCCCGACGTCACCGCCGGCACACCACCCGCGGTCGCGGCGATCGTCAGCACCATCCCGAAGATCGGTGCGCTGGTCGCGGTCTACCGGTTGCTGCTCGTCGCCGTGCCACCCGAGGCCGTCGACGCGACCCTGCTGGTGGCCGTCGTGGCCGCCGCGTCGATGACGCTGGGCAACCTCGCCGCGTTCTTCCAGACCTCGGTGCAGCGTCTGCTCGGCTACTCGACCATCAGCCAGGTCGGCTACCTGCTCATGGCGGTCGCCGTGGCAGGCCGGTCCGAGCTGGCCCAGCCCGCCCTCCTCCTCTACCTCGCGGCCTACGCGATCACCAACCTGGGTGCCTTCGCCGTCGTCGCCGCGCTGCCGGCGTACACCGAGCTCGACGACTACCGTGGAGCGGCGCGGCGACATCCCCTGCTCGTCGCCGCACTCATCGTCTGCCTGCTCGGACTCGTCGGCACCCCGCCCACCGCCGTGTTCCTCGGGAAGCTCACCGTCTTCACCGCGGCCGTCGAGGGTGGTCTGGGCTGGCTCGCCGTCCTCGCCGTGGTCAACACCGTCGCCAGCGTCTTCTACTACCTGCGCTGGATCGCGCCGGCCTTCCGCGACGCGGACGTGGACCGCGTCGCCGCACCACCGATCTCGCTCGGCTCGGCGCGCACCGCCTACCTGGCGTCGGTCGTGTCGCTCGGTCTCGGTCTCGGCGGGGGCGTCCTGCTGCCGCTGCTCTCCGGGCCGCCTGCGATGGCGCCGTGAACAGCCGGTGTGGCCTGTTCGTGCTGCTCGTCCCCATGATCCTCTCGGTCCTCGAGCCTCGGCTTCACAGGGCTGAGGCGTGGGGCGGGGCGTCCGACGCCCGGGCGGTCCGGAGCCGCTGAGGGCGACGGCCAGGAACGGGTGACCCCTGCGAAGATCGGCGACGATCGCTAGGGTCGTGCCCGTGCACTCTCGAGCCGGCACACCGCGTGTGAGCGGCTGGCTGCTCGCACTCGCCGTGGCCGGGCTCGTCCTGGGTCTGATCGGGATGCACCACGTCCTGCTCACGGGCACCACGCCACAGGTGGCGGTCGTCGAGCCCGTGTCGGTGATGACCGAGCCGGCCGGGTCGGAGCCCGGACATGGTTCCGCGGCCGGCGCTCCGGTGTCGGACCGTCACGCCGACCACCTCGCGGATCTGCTCCACCTGTGCCTCGCGGTGCTGTTCGGGGCGCTCGTGGTCGTGATCGCGCTGTTCCTCCTCCGAGGCGGCGGGGACGGACCGTCCCACATCGTGGGTATGACGTGGTCGAGCGCGGGAGGCTCGCGAGCCCCTCCGCCGACCGTTCCCCGCCGGCTCGCCCTGCTCTGCGTGCTGAGGACGTGAGGTCACCGATCACTCGGTAGACCCCGTTCACCCACGTACGGAGACCACAACACACATGAAGATCACGAAGCTGACGTCTGCCCTGACCGGGGCCGCGGTCGTCGGTCTCGCCCTCGCGGGCTGCGCCGCCGGCACGGACACCACGACGCCCGGTGCAGCGTCCTCGAGCTCCACCGGCGTCGAGCAGACCACCGCGCACAACGAGGCGGACGTGTCGTTCGCGCAGGGCATGACCGTGCACCACCAGCAGGCCGTCGAGATGGCGGAACTGGCGGCGACCCGTTCGCGGAACCCCCAGGTGATCGACCTGGCCGCGCGGATCGGCGCCGCGCAGGGGCCGGAGATCGAGACTCTGAACTCGTGGCTGGAGGAGTGGGGAGCCGACGTGCCCTCCGCCGACACGGGCGGCGGCATGGGCGGCATGGACCATGGCGGCACGGGCGCCATGGGCGGCATGGGCGGCATGGGCGGGATGATGACGCCCGAGCAGATGACCCGGTTGGAGCAGGCCTCGGGCCCGGCGTTCGACCGCATGTTCCTGGAGATGATGACCGAGCACCACACCGGAGCGGTCGAGATGGCCCGGACCGAGCTCGCCGAGGGATCGGACCCGAGGGCGACCGGCCTCGCGCAGACGATCATCGACACCCAGCAGGCCGAGATCGACGAGATGGCTCAGCTGCTCACGCAGATCTGAGTGTTCGCTACGGGCGCCCATGCCGGGCGCCCGTAGCGCCGATCCGCCCTGGCCCGACCCGGAGAACCGTGCGTTCCCTGCTGCCCCCCGCGATCCTCGCCGGCCCGGCCGTGTCCGCCTGCTCGGTGCACGCCGGCCCTGCCGCTCCCGCCGCTCCCGCCGTCCTGGGACACGTACACGGGCTGGAGCAGGATCCTGCCGACGGAACCGTCTACGTCGCGACCCATTCCGGTGTTCTCTCCGTCGGCGCCGAGGGCGCCAGGCGCGTCGGCACCGGGAAACAGGACATCATGGGCTTCACGCTGGCAGGCCCCGGCTCCTTCTACGGCAGCGGGCACCCGGGTCCGAACGAACCGGGGCCACCGCAGCTCGGACTCATCCGCAGCGACGACGCCGTACGAAAGTGGCAGCCGCTCTCCCTACAGGGTGCAGCCGACCTGCACGCGCTATCCGTGAGCGGACAGGTGGTCCACGGATGGGACTCGGTCTCCGGTGCACTGCTGCGCAGCGAGGACGGCGGAATCACGTGGACCAGCGGCGCCGTGGCCGACATCGCGGACCTGGACATCGACCGTGCGATTACCACCGCGTCGTGGTGACCACTGGGGCGGGTTGCGGATGAGCTCGGACGGTGGGCGGACGCTGGAGTGGCAGGCGATCGGTGGGAGCGAGCCGGCGAGCTCCCCGGACCGGCCCAGGCCTTCACCGTCGTCGACGGCGCCCAGTTCCTCGCCGCGACGCACGATGCGGTGCTGGCGACGGAGGACGCCGGGCGGGGCTGGCAGGTACTCGCTCCCGCTGGAATGAGGGGCGTCAGCGCAGGAAGCTGACGTGGATGTGGTCGTAATGTCCACCGACCGCGTCCAAGGGGTCGTAGACGCCGCCGCCGGTGTAGCGACGGCCCCAACCGTCGACGTCGTCGTCGCCGGGCGCCCAGATCCGGCCCTGCCAGATGACGTAGGACACTCCGAGAGCCTCGGCGTTGGTCCGGAACCAGCCGGCCACGCGCCACCCGTTGTCGACCTCCACGCCGGTCGCGAACCTACCGCCCTGACCGGGGAA
The DNA here is from genome assembly GCF_019263585.2 of Pseudonocardia oceani. GTDB lineage: Bacteria > Actinomycetota > Actinomycetes > Mycobacteriales > Pseudonocardiaceae > Pseudonocardia > Pseudonocardia oceani. The sequence continues at coordinate 2,442,219 of NZ_JADQDF010000001.1, read as the reverse complement.
CAGATCGCATCCCTTGCCCAGCGGATGATCGCTGGTGGAGTTGCCGGGCCGCTGCGCGAAGCAACCCGTGGAACGGATCAGGGTCCCGTTGCGCAGCCCACCGAAAGCTCCCTCCGCCTGGGCCAACGCGTACCGCGTCGTCGGCGTGACGCAGCCCGCGGTGGTCGGATCGTCCTCGGTGCATCCGCTCGCGGCACCTTGCAGCGCGGCCACCGATCCTTCCGGCGCGCATCCGTACGTCGCTCCACGGACCCCGGTCGCGGTGCCCACCGCGGCCAGGATGTCGGCGGCGGTCTGCTCCCACTTCGCGTAGGCCAGGGGGAACGCGGAGCGCTGGACGGTCTGCGCGGCCTGCCACAACGGCATGTCCGCCCAACCCGGGACCGCGACGAGGCGCCGGTAGAACTGGGTCGACGCGTAGCGGGGGTCGCGAACCTCCGCCGGACTGCCCCAACCCTGTGACGGCCGCTGTTGGAACAGCCCCAGTGAGTCCCGGTCACCGTAGTCGAGGTTCCTGAGCCCGGACTCCTGCAACGCAGTGCCCAACGCCACCCACAGCCCGCGCTCCGGGACGTTCAGTTCACGACCGGTCGCGACGATCACCGCCGCGTTGGCCAGCTGCTCTTGCCCGACGGCTGCTTCGCCCGCCGCCTCGATGGGCACCGCGGAGGAGTCGGGCACGCAACCACCTGGACGGCCTGGGGGAGTCAGCAACGCGGTCATGGCGAAGAAGAGGGCGACGCCGGCCACGGCGAGCAGCGTGACGACGACACCCAGGACGACGATCCGCCGCCCCAGCCTCCGCATCGCGACGGTGGCGTGCTCGAAGCCGTTCACGACCCGGCCGTTCCTCCGGGTGATGCGACTGCGGTGCGCGGAGTCGAGGTGCAGGCTGCCATCGGTGCAAAGCCTGACACGGCCGGTCCATCCCTGCAGCGAAAGGTGCTCGCCGGTTCTCGGAACCGTCCGCCGATCCGAGCACGGGGACGAGGGCGGCGGCCCGGCCGGGTAGTGCTCCCAGCAAGGCGGTGGCAGCGGCCATCTCGGCGAGGGCCGGTACGCCGCGAGTGCATACATCGTCGCGCGGTCGAGCAGCTGGTAGCCGAGGTGTCCGCGAACTGCCCGGCGCCGAACAGGGCTGCGGCGGGCCGGTGGCGCGGCGGCACCCACGACGTGATCGGGCGGCTGCGGGTTGCATCTGACGCAGGCGCGTGGACTGCTGGTGACCGACCGTCAACCGTCAGGTGTCAACTGATGCGGCCGTCTGCGGCGTCCTCGCCGCCGCGGTGGCCCTCGCCGATCCGACGCTCGTCGTCCTCGGCGGCACCTGGGGCTCCGAGCCCGCCGTCCTCGACGCCGTCGCCGCCGCGTTCGCGCAGCTCCCGCGCCACGTCCCGGTCCGGCCCGCCCAGCTGGCCGACGCCCCCTCGCTGACCGGTGCCCGGGCCCACGCCCTGCACGAACTGCGCACGGTCATCACCACCGCGGCGCCGGGGCGAGCCGCCCCGCTCGGACGCGTGACTCCGGGACGACGCACCGACGACCGATGACTCCCGCTCCGCCCCTGCGTCTTCCTGGCACAGGCAATCACGGGGGTGCATCTTGGTGGACGACAACAGGCGCGGCGCGAGGGTCGAGGACCTCCGGCCGCTGGGTGCCGGGCTGGAGCGCTCGTACGAGGTGCACGTGCGCGGGCGGCTGAAGTTCCGCGTCGGGCAGATCGTGTACGCGGCGTTCTCGCTCGAGGGGGCCGTGCTGGGCTTCGCGTTCCCGAAGGAGGAGCGGGAGGCGCTCGTCGCGGGCGATCCGCAGCGGTTCCACCTGCCGTCGACGTCGGACCTGCGGTTCAACTGGGTCCACGCGACCCTCGCCGCGCTGGACCCGGTCGAGGCCCGCGAGCTCGTCGTGGACGCCTGGCGCATGGTCGTGCCGAAGAAGCTGTCGCGGGCCTACGACCTCACCCATCCCGGAGGTCCGGGCGCGCGAGCCCGTTGAGTCGGACGAAGACCGTTCGCCAAAACTGTTGCGTACTCGGATAATACGTGCTCGGATGGTAGGGGAGGTGGTCGCGATGGACCAGAACCTGTTCAACGACATCTGCCTGGAGCAGCTGCGCCTGTCGGGCGTGCACGAGGGTGAGACGGTCGTCGTCCTGACCAGGGGCGGCGAGCGGGCGGAGTACGCGGATGCGTTCCTGTGGGCGGCGCAGAAGCTGGGCGCGGCGGCGTACCACATGCGCCTCCCCTCGCCGGTCAGCGCCGCCGGCGCCTGGGCGGTGGGGGACTCGGGGCTCGGGTCGCTGCCGCTGGCCGTCGAGGCGCTCCAGGCCGTCGACATGGTGGTGGACTGCACGTTCCTGCTGTTCAGCAAGGAGCAGTTCGCGATCCAGGACGCCGGGACCCGGATCCTGACCGCGGTGGAGCCCCCGGAGCTGCTGGCCCGGCTGATGCCGACCACCGAGCTGCGCGAGCGCGTCGAGATCGGCGCCGAACTGCTCGCGAAAGCGCAGACGATGCGGATCACCAGCCCGCACGGCACCGACGTCACCTACCGCCTGGGCGTCTACCCGACGATGAGCGAGTACGGCTACACCGACCAGCCCGGCCGCTGGGACCACTGGCCCGCCGCGTTCGTGTTCACCGGCGGCGCCGACGACGGCGTCGACGGGAAGATCGTCCTGGCCCCCGGTGACGTGCTGCTGCCGTTCAACTCCTACGTCCGGACCCCCGTCGAGATCACCGTCGAGGCCGGGTTCATCCGCGACATCCGCGGCGGCGCCGGCTCCACCGGCCTGGACGCGGACCTGCTGCGCTCCTACATCGAGAGCTTCGCCGACCCCCGCGGCTACGGCATGTCCCACGTCGGCTGGGGCCTGGACGAGCGCGCCCACTGGCACGGCCTGACCCAGTTCGGCGGGGGCATGGGCATGGAGCTGCGCAGCTTCTACGGCAACGTCATGTTCTCCATCGGCCCCAACAACGAGCTCGGCGGGCCCAACGACACCGCCTGCCACTTCGACATCCCGATGCGCGGCAACAGCCTTCTCCTCGACGACGAGCTGATCGTCGACGCCGGCGAGCTCACCGTCCCGGAGATGCGCCCGGCGGCGAAGCGATGACGGGACAGGCGGGGACCGACCACCATATCGGGATGATCGTCCCGAGCTCGAACCTCACGATGGAGACCGAGCTGCCGCGGATGCTGCGCGCCCGGGAGGGGGCCGACCCGGGCGACCGGTTCGTCTTCCACGCCGCCCGCGCACGGATGCAGCACGTCACCCCCGAGCAGCTGCGCGCGATGAACGCCCAGGCCGACCGGGCCGCCGCCGAGCTCGCCGACGCCCGCCCCGACGTCGTGGCCACCGCCTGCCTGGTGGCGATCATGGCGCAGGGACCGGGGTTCCACTGCACCGCCGAGGACTCGATCACCGCGGTGCTCCGCGCCGAGGGCTCGCACGCCCCGGTCGTCTCCAGCGCGGGCGCCCTGCTCTCGGGCATCGCGGCACTCGGGGCGAAGCGGGTCGCGCTGATCACCCCGTACATGCAGCCCCTGACGCAGGCGGTCGTGGACTACCTGCAGGACGCCGGCGTGCAGGTCGTGGACTCCCTGTCGCTGGAGGTGCCCGACAACCTCGCGGTCGCCCGGCTCGACCCGGCCGACCTGCGCGAGCACTGGCGCAAGCTCGACCTCACCGGCGCCGACGCCCTCGTGCTCTCGGCCTGCGTGCAGATGCCCTCGCTCGCCGCGGTCGAGGCGGTGCAGCGGGACTGCGGCCTGCCGGTGCTGTCGGCGGCCACGGCGACGACGTTCCGGATCCTGTCCGAGCTCGGGCTGGCGACGAACGTGCCGGGTGCGGGGGAGCTGCTGTCGGGCCGGTACACCGACCCCGCCCGCGCGGCGGCCTGACGGAACGGCGAACGGCCCCGCACCGGGGGGTGCGGGGCCGTTCGCGTGCGCGTCCTACGCCATGCCGGCCAGCGCGGAGCGGACCGCGGTGACGGCGGCGTCCGGGTCGTCCCAGAACACCATGTGGCCGGTGCCCGGCACCTCCACGACGGCGGCGCCGGGGTGGGTCGCGGCCGCCTCCCGGGCACCGTCGGCGGTCACCACGGGGCTGGCCCCTCCGTGGACGAGCACCGTGGGGGCCGGGACGGTGGGCCAGGTGTCGAAGAAGTCCTCCGACTCGAACCCGGCGTGGGTCTCGGCGATCGCCCGCGCCGAGCAGGACCCGAGCCAGCGCGCGCGCAGGGCCTGCTCCGCGCGGGGCCAGGAGGGCCAGGAGCGGGCGACCTCGTCGGCGTCGGTGCCCCCGCGGGCCTGGTCGAGCTGACCGAGGAACGCCTCCAGGGTGGTCGGGTACGGACCGCGCCCGGGCCCGCTCATCGGCGGGTCGACCAGCACGGTGCCGCGCACGGCGATCCGCCCGCGGGCCGCGGCGGCCCCCGCGATGCGGGCGCCCATCGAGTGCCCGAGCAGCACCGGGCGGTCGAGCCCGAGGCCGGTCACGACGGCCTCGACGTCGTCGGCGTAGTCCGCCAGCGCGTAGCCGCCGGGCCCGGGGGCGGAGTCGGACAGGCCGCGGCCGCGGACGTCGAGCAGGACCGGCCGGACCAGGTCGGTCAGCCGGCGGGCCACGAAGTCCATGCTGACCGCCGGGCTGGTGATGCCGGGCAGCACGAGCAGCGGCGTCCGGTCGCCGCCGTAGTCCAGGACGTGCAGGGCCAGGCCCGAGGACCGGACCCAGCGGCTGGTGGCCGGGACGTCGGCCAGGTCGGCGAGCGCGGTCTGGGTCAGGACGCGGGGGTCGGGTGCGTCAGGCACGGGCGGTCTCCCTGTCGGTGCCGAGGTAGTCGAGCGCGTCGTCGAGGGTGACGACGTCGGCGTACTTGGCCTGCAGGTCGAACAGCGCGGCGTCGTGCGGGGCCTGCGCGCGGTCGCCGCACGCCGTGCCGACGACGAGCGTGTCGAACCCCGCGGTGACGCTGTCGACCGCGGTGGCCCGGACGCAGCCGCTGGTGGTCGCGCCGGTCACGACGACGGTGCTCGCCCCGAGCCCGGACAGCAGGGCGGCGAGCCCGGTGCCGTGGAAGGCGGACGCGCCCTTCTTGACGATCGTGTGGTCGCCGGGGAGCACGGGCAGGCGCGGGTCGAGCGCGACCGCCGGTGACCCCTCGCGCAGCGCGCGCATCCCGGTCGCCTTGCGCAGCCAGGCGACCGCGTCGCCGTCGGCCTCGGCGTCGGTGTAGGCGATGGAGGTCCACACCACCGGCACGCCGGCGCGGTGGGCGGCGTCGGCGAGCGCGGCGTTCTCCGCGACGACCTCGCCCAGCTCGGCACCGCTGGGGAACCCCGGTTCGGTGAACCCCCGGGTCAGGTCGACCACCACCAGCACGGGGCGGGGCCCGCGCGGCACGGCGGCCCCGAACCCGGCCCGGGCGTAGACGGCGTCGGTGCCCTCAGCGGTCACGGCGCAGCTCCTCGATCAGCATCCTCTGGCCGCGCAGCCGCCCGGCCATCCATCCCTGCAGGAACGCGACGGCCAGCGCGGCGCCCGCGGCGGCGATCCGGCCCGCGTTCGGGGGCAGCAGCATCCCCAGCCCGTCGACGGCGCCGTCGGGGTCCGCCGGCCCGGCCGTGGAGGAGGGCGCCACCGCTGCGGCGCGCTCCGGGGACGCCGGCGCGGCCGACCCGTCGAGCTGCGCCGCCAGGTTCTGCGCGAACCGGTCGAGCAGCCGGTCGGACACCGCCACGACGGCGCCCTTGCCGAACTGGGCGATCTTGCCGCGGATGACCAGGTCGGTGTGCAGGCGCAGTATCGACCCGGCCCCGTCGGGCACGACGGACAGCTCGACCTCCGCCTCGGCGTCGCCGCTGCCGTGGCTGTCGGCGCCCCTCGCGGCGAGCCGCAGCCGCCGCTCGTCGGGGGTGACGTCGAGGAAGCGGACGGTGCCGCCGTAGGCCGCCCGGATCGGGCCGACCTTGACGGTGACGCGGCCGCGGTAGGTGTCGCCGTCGCGGCCGTCGAGAACGGCGCCGGGCAGGCAGGTCGCCACCCGCTCGACGTCGTTGACCAGCGCGAACACCTCGTCCGGGGGTGCTGCGACGGTGAGCTCGTTGTCCAGGATCACGCGGTCTCCCCAGGTGCTGCGAGGCGGGTGCGGGCGGTGTCGGCGATCGCGTCGACGATGGTCTGGTAGCCGGTGCAGCGGCACAGGTTGGCCGACGCCATCTCGCGCACCTCCTCGCGGTCGGGCTCGCCGGCCCCCGTGGCGGCGCGCTCGGCGAGCCAGCCCTCGGCCAGCATGAGGAACCCGGGCGTGCAGAAGCCGCACTGGAGCCCGTGGTGGCGGCTGAAGGCCCGCTGCAGGTCCGACAGCTCGCCCGACGGCGCGGCCAGCGACTCCACGGTGTGCAGCGCGCTGCCCTCGGCCTGCACGGCGAACAGCAGGCAGGCCCGCGCCGGGGCGCCGTCGACGAGGACGGTGCACGCCCCGCAGACGCCGTGCTCGCAGCCGGCGTGCGCGCCGGTCAGCCGCAGGTCGTGGCGCAGCACGTCGAGCAGGGTGCGCCGGGCCTCGACGACGACCTCGTGCTCCTCGTCGTTGACGGTCAACGTGATCAGGTGGCGGTCGTGCACGCCGGCTCCTTCCGCAGCAGGGCCTCGACGACGGTCCGGGGGTGGACGGGGGTCGCGTCGAGCTCGACCCCGGTGTGGCGCAGCGCGTCGTTGACGGCGTTGAGCACCGCGGCCGGAGCGCCGATGGTGCCGCCCTCGCCGGCGCCCTTGGCCCCGTTCTCGGTGAACGCGCACGGCGTCTCGAGGTGGGCGACGGTGATGTCGGGGATCTCGGTGGCGGTGGGCACCTTGTAGTCGATGAAGCTGGCGGCCGAGGGCTCGCCGTTCGCGTCGTAGGTGACCTCCTCGAACAGTGCGCCCGCGATGCCCTGGGCGATCCCGCCCCGGCACTGCCCGTCGACGACCTGGGGGTGGATCACCACGCCGCAGTCCTCGACGCAGGCGTAGCGCAGGATCTCGACCCGGCCGGTCCCGGCGTGGCACTCGACGACGACGGCGTGCGTCGCGTTGGAGAACGTGCCGTCGCCCGGGGCGTCGAAGCTCGCGGTGGCGCTGAGGCCCGGCTCGACGTCCTTGGGCAGCAGGTTCGACCGCAGGTACGCGACGTCGGCGATCTCGGTGAACGGGATCCGCCGCGCCGGGTCGGTGCGCAGCACCACCCGGCCCTCGCCGTCGAGCTCGACGTCGTCCTCGGTGACGTCCATCAGGTGCGCGGCGATCCGGCAGAGCAGGACGCCGAGGCGGGTCGACGCCGCGGCGACCGCGGACCCGCCGACGGTGATCGAGCGGGAGGCGAACGTGCCCCAGCCGTAGGAGATCCGCTCGGTGTCGCCCTGGCGCAGCTTGACCTGCGCGATGTCGATCCCGAGCCGGTCCGCGACGATCTGGGCCATCGTCGTCTCGTGGGACTGGCCGTGGTTGAGCGTGCCGCTGGTGACCACCACCGACCCGGAGGTGTCCATCCGGATCTCGGAGATGTCGAAGCCGGGGACGACGGTCATCCGCCGCTTGGCGAAGGCGTCGGAGCCGTACCCGGTCCGCTCGCTGAAGCAGCAGAACCCGATGCCCACCGCCCGGCCCTGCGCCGCGGCCTCGTCGCGGAAGCGGAACCAGCCCTCCTCGCGCAACGTGCTCTCGGCGAGGTCGAGCGACTCCCGGTAGGTGCCGAGGTCGTAGGTGACGTCGTTGACGCCGGTGTAGGGGAAGTCGGTGATGAGGTTGCGGCGGCGGACGTCGAGCGGGTCCATGCCCAGCTCGCGCGCCGCGCGCTCCATCACCCGCTCCATCGCCATGACGTACTGCGGGCGGCTGACCCCGCGGTAGGGCGCCGTGGGGGCCTTGTTCGTGGTGATCGCGCGGGCGCGCACCCGGTAGGCGGGCACGCGGTAGACCGACGGCATCTCCGCCGAGGCCATCAGCGGCTCGATGCCGGCCGTGAACGGGTAGCAGGAGTAGGCGCCCATGTCGCAGACGACGTCGACGTCGAGGGCCAGGACGGTCCCGTCGGCGTCGAACGCGGCGCGGGTGCGGTAGTGCTGCTCGCGCGCCAGGAACGACGCGGTCAGCGACTCCCGGCGGTCCTCGATCCACTTGACGGGACGGTCGAGCCGGCGCGCCACGGCGGCGACGACGATCTCCTCCCGCCCGACCACGCACTTCTGGCCGAAGCCGCCGCCCATGTCGGGGACGGTCACGCGGATCGTGCGCTCGTCGACCCGCAGGCAGCGGGCGGCCAGCGTCCGCACCTGGTGCGGGATCTGCGTGCAGGTCTGCAGCAGCAGCTGGTCGTCGCGGTCGTCCCAGGAGGCGAGCGCCCCGCGGGTCTCCAGCGGCAGCGCGTTCTGGCGGCCGGTGCGGGTGTCGACCTCGACGACGCACGCGGCGCCCGCGAAGACCTCGTCGATGCCCTCGGTCGCGAACATCGACACGTCGACGAGGGTGTTCGCGGACGCGTCGGCGTGCACGAGCGGCGCGCTGGCGGCCAGCGCGGTCTCCTCGGAGACCACCGCCTCCTCGGCGGTGATCCGCACGACCGCGGCCTCGACGCCGTCCTCGGCGGCGTAGGGGTCCCGCGCCACGACGACGGCCACCGGCTCGCCGACGAACCGGACGCGGTCGCGGGCGAGCACGGGCATCGCGGTCGGGACGAACTCCTCGGGCGGCCGGTCGAGCAGCGCGACGATGTCGGCCAGGTCCAGGTCGGCGGCGTCGAAGGCGGCGACGACGCCGGGCACCGCCCGGACCGGCTCCAGGTCGATCCCGGTCAGCGCGCCGTGGGCGACCGTGGAGCGGACGAACGCGGCGTGCAGCACGCCGGGTGGGTCGATGTCGTCGAGGAAGCGGCCGCGGCCGGCCACGAGCCGGGGGTCCTCCCGGCGGGGCACGGACACGCCGACCCAGCGGGCGGCGCCGGCGTGCGACCGCGGCCCGGTGGCGGGGCTGGGCACGGCGTGCCCGTCGATGCGGGTCTCGCCGACCGGCTCGGGCGCCCCGGTGGCGGTGGGGATCTCCCGGCTCACGGGTGGGACTCCTTCGCTCCGTCCCAGGCCTGCTCGCAGGCCCGGGTGACGAGGGTGCGGACCAGGTGGCGCCGGTAGTCGCTGCTGCCGTGCGCGTCGGCGGGCGGGTCGACCCCGGCCGCGGCGGCGTCGGCGCAGGCGGCGAACGAGGCGGGCCCGCCGTCCAGCTCGGCCTCGGCGACGGGCACGCGGACCGGCGCGGGGGCCACCCCGCCGAGCACGACCCGTCCGCCGAGGAGGGTGCCGTCCGGGGCGCGGTCCAGCGCGACGGCCGCGTCGACGACGGCGAAGTCGCCGTGGCGCTGGGCGAACTCGGTGAGTGCGGCGTGCGGCGCCGGGCGGGTGAACACGACCTCGGTGACCAGCTCGTCGGGTTCGACCTCGGTGGCGTAGAAGCCGTGGAACATCTCCCCGGCCGGGATCTCGCGGCGGCCGCCGGGCCCCTCGACGACGATCCGGGCGTCGCACAGGAGCGCGAGCAGGCACCACTCGGCGGTGGCGTCGCCGTGGACCAGGCTGCCCGCGACGGTGCCGCGGGTGCGGATCGGCAGGTGCCCGACCCAGCGCATGGCCCGGCGGAGCACGCGGTAGTCCCGGCCGGTCGCGGCGGAGGTCTCGACCTCGTGGTGGGTGGTCAGGGCCCCGATGCGCAGCGACCCGTCCGCCTGCGGGGTGATCCCCGTCAGCTCGCCGCGGCGGCGGAGCCCGCCCAGGTCGACCAGGGCCGACGGCCGGGCGAGCCGGAAGCTCATCATCGGCACCAGGCTCTGGCCGCCGGCGAGCAGCTTCGGGTCCTCGCCCGCTGCGGCCAGCTCGGACAGCAGCGCCACCGCGCCCGTGACGTCACGGGCGCGGTGGTAGCTGAAGGCGGCCGGTTTCACCGCGCCGCGGCCTTGTCGCCGGGCTCCACGGCGACGATGTGGTCGAGCTCGCGGCCCGCGGTCTCCGGGGCGGCGACCCACATCCAGGCCACCGCGGCCACGACCAGCACCCCCAGCAGGGCGAAGGTCAGCGGCAGGCCCAGCACCGGCCACAGCACGCTGCCGAACAGCAGCGGGGCGAAGCCGGTGACCGCCCGGCTCGACGACGACGCCCAGCCGAACCCGCTGGCCCGCAGCTCGGTCGGGTACAGCTCGGAGACGTAGGCGTACATCACCGGGATGACGATCAGCGCGAGCATCCCGAACGCCCCGAGCGCGACGAGCGCGACCCACGGGGTGCCCAGCAGCAGCGCGAACGCGACCAGGGTGACCGCGGCCAGCGGACCCGCCACGGCGATGACGCGCTTGCGCCCGACCCGCTCCACCACCAGGACGGCGATGAGGACGCCCACGATGCCCAGCCCGTTCATGAGCGTCGTCGACGCGAACGCGGCGACCTCGCCGAAGCCCTCCGCCCGCAGGATCGAGGGCATCCAGCTCAGCGCGGCGTAGTAGACGAGCATGACGGAGATGAACAGCGCCCAGGCCACCGACGTGATGCGGGGGCTGAACGCCCACACGCGGCGCAGCTGGTCGACCGCGGCGCGGGCGGCGCCGCCGCGGGTGTCCTCGACGACCGGGGCCGGCACGGAGTACGGCTCCGGCGCCGCGCCCGTGCGCCGGACGAGGTCGTCGATCACGGCGCGGGCCTCGTCCTCGCGGCCCTTGCGGACCAGGAACAGGGGCGACTCCGGGATGCCGCGGCGGGCCCAGAACAGCAGCAGCGCCGGGAGGATCATGAGGAGCAGCATCCAGCGCCAGTTGCCGTCGACCGGCACCAGCAACGTCGCGCTCACCCCGGCCAGCGTGGCCCCGATCGGCCACCACCCGTCCATGGCCGACAGGACCCGGCCCCGGTGCTTGCGCGGCGAGAACTCGCTGACGATCGCGTAGTCGACGGGGATGCAGCCGCCCAGGCCGATGCCCGCGAGGAAGCGCAGCAGGTAGAACACCTCGATGTTGGGCGACAGCGCGCCCAGCGCCGAGAACAGCGCGAAGATCAGCAGCGTGATGCTGAACGCCCGCTTGCGGCCGATCCGGTCCGCGATCGTGCCCCAGGCGACCGCGCCGACGGCCATGCCGACGAGGTTGGCCGTCGCGACGAGCCCCCGCTCGGTGGTGCTCAGGTCGAACTCCGCGCCGAGCAGCGGGGTCAGGAAGCCGTTGAGCGCGACGTCCCAGGCGTCGAACATGTAGCCCAGGCCGCCGATGATGAAGACCTTGCCCTGCACGCTCCAGCGCCAGGGGAGGTCCTGGACGATCTGATCTCCGGTACGCATACCTGCTCCCGTCACCGTGCGAACTGGTAGGAGAGTGCCTCGTTGTCGGGGTCGTGCAGCGGGCTGCCGTTCCACAGCCAGTCGTAGGAGACGTCGGACTCGCCGTCGAACCGGCGCAGCTTCTCGTCGCGCTCGCGCTGCGCCGGGCCGTCGGGCAGGTGGTAGAAGTCCATGTTGCGCAGCGACGCGTCCTGCACCATGCCCGCGTGCTTGGCCCGCCGGTGGACGTAGCGCGCCAGCGCGCCGTCGACGCCGCTGCGGGTCACCGAGCCGAGCTCCTCGGCCAGCACCGCGGCGTCCTCCATCGCCTGGGACGCGCCCTGCGCCTGGTAGGGGAGCATCGCGTGGCAGGCGTCGCCCAGCAGCGCGACCCGGCCGTCGACCCAGACCGGGTCGCGCCGGCGGCGGAACAGCGCCCACACCGACACGTCGTCCTTGGCCTTGGACAGCATGGCCCCGACGCGGTCGTCCCAGTCGCCGAAGTCGGCGACCATGTCCTCCGCCGACGCCGGTGCGCTCCAGTCGCGCCGGACCTCCTCGGTGCACGGCACGATCGCCACGACGTTGAGGTGCTCCCCGCCGCGGATCATGTAGTGGACCAGGTGCTTGTCCGGCCCGTACCAGATCGTCGACTGGAACCGGTCGGCCAGGAAGCGGGTGGCGGGGTCGGCGACGATCGAGTCGCCCGGGATCAGCGCCCGGTAGGCCATCTCGCCGGAGAACACGAGGGTGTCGTCGAAACCGGCCAGGTCGCGCACCGCGGAGCGGATGCCGTCGGCGCCGACCAGGACGTCGGCGGCGTACCGGTCACCGCGCGCGGTGACCGCTACCGGACGCTCGGCGTCGCTGCGGTCCAGCTCCACCACCTGCGCGTCGGTGTGCACGGCCACGACCGGGCCGGGGCCCGCCGGGTCCAGGCACGCCTCCAGGAGCACCGCGTGCAGGTCGGCGCGGTGGTAGTGCCAGTAGGGCGCGCCGTACTGGTCGACGACCCGCCGGGCCAGCGGCAGCGAGGCGATGACGCTGCCGTCGGCCCACCGCCGCCGGACCTGGTCCTGGGGCTCGGTGTGGATCCGCTGCAGCGCTCCCCGCAGGCCGAGGCCCACCAGGATCCGGCTGGCGTTGGGGGCGGTCTGGATGCCGGCGCCCACCTCGCCCAGCTGCGGCGCGGCCTCCAGCACGGTGACCCGGAGGCCCTTCTGGCGCAGCGCCAGCGCGGTGGTGAGACCGCCCAGCCCACCGCCCGCCACGGTCACCTCGAACGACTGGCTCGGTGCCACGTCGACCTCCTCTTCCGTCCTCGTCAACTAATCCGAACACGTACTATCCGGATACGCAAGAGTTTTCGGGGGACGATCTCGGAAGGCCGGGCTACGCCGGCTCGCCGTCGGCGACGGCTTCCCAGGCGCGGCCGAGGTCGTTGAGCAGCTCGGCGATGCGCGCCCGGTCCTCCTCGGGCAGGTGCGCGAGCAGCGCCTCGTCGAGCGCCCGCGTCCGGTCGAACGTCGTGGCGAGGGCCTCGGCGCCGGCGTCGGTCAGGGAGAGCAGCTTGCGCCGCGCGTCCTGCGACGACTCCGACCGCCGGATCAGGCCGCGCCGCTCCATGCGCCGGCAGACGTCGGCCATGGTCGAGGTGTCGAGGGCGACGGCGCCGGCGAGCGAGCTCTGGTCGGTGTCGGGGTAGGCCCGGATCGCGGACAGCACCGCGAACTGGGGCCCGGTCAGGACGGGATCGACGTGGCGGGTCCACGCCGCGAGGTACGCCTGGTACATGCGGCGGGCGCCGTAGCCGGGTGCGGACGTCAGGTCGACCGGCGGGCTGAGCGCCACCCGTCGACCCCGCCTCGGTCCCGCTTCGCCGACCGGTGCGGCCTCGGACAACTGACTGCCCCTCCTTCACGGCCCGCCTGCTCGGCTCGCGGCGGCGCCAGGACGAACTCTCAGCTTAGACACGTGCCCGGGGCGGTCGTCGGCTCACCGGTCCACCGGCAGGTCGCGCTGCGGCCAGCCCAGGAGCTTCGCCCCGAGCACCGCGGTGTGCACGGTGAAGCGGTGCGCGGGGTCGGTGGGGTCGTAGCCGGTGAGCGTCGTGATGCGGTCGAGCCGGTAGGTGACGGCGCGGACGGACAGGTGCAGCCGGCGGGCGGTCTCCGTGGTGACGGCGCCCGCGGCGAAGTAGGCGTCGAGGGTCGCGAGGAGGGGTCCGGCGCCGCCGCGGGCGCGCACCAGCTGCCCCAGCACCGACTGCACCAGGTCGGCGATGGCGGGCTGGTCGCGCAGCAGGACCCGGTAGACGAGCAGCTGCTCGGCCCGGATCAGCGGGCTGTCCAGGTGCAGGCGCACCGCCATCGTCAGGCCCTCGCGGGCCTCCTCGTAGGAGCGGGCGATGCCGTACGAGCCCGGGTAGGGGCGGCCGACGGCGACGCGCCACGGCTCCCCGCGGGGCAGGCGGCCGAGCTCGGCGAGCAGCAGGTCGCCGAGGGTGGCCGGGCCGGTGCGCGGCCCGGGGACGTCGGTGTCGGCGGGCGTCATCGCGACGATCCAGCCGTCCTTGGTGGCGACGAGCACGTCGCGGTCCCCGGCCCACTGCACGACGGCGCGCTCGAGCGCGCTGATCGCCGCGCCCGCCTCCTCGGAGCGGCCCGACGGCGCCGCCAGCGCGATCTGGTGGTGGCGGCCCATGTCGAGGCCGAAGGGCACCGCGCGCTCGGCCAGCCCGGCGACGTCGGCGTCGCCGCGCAGCAGGTCGTCGATGAACTCGCGGCGCAGCGTCTCCTCCCAGCGCACCATCTGCCGGCGGGCGTCGGTGTAGCCGTCGACCAGGCGCGCGACGGCCTCGTCGACGACGTGCAGGACGGCGGCGGCCGCGGTCCGGACGACCTCGCTGTCGCGCGAGCGGACCACCGCGGGCAGCTGCTGCCACAGCCGCCGCGCCGCGGACAGGTACAGCTGCACGGCGCTGCCCGCCGACACCCCGAGCTCGGCGGCGCGCCGGCCGAGCAGCCCGACGCTGTCGAGCTCGTGCGCGTCGGGGCGGCGCCCGGAGGCCGCGGCGTCGGCGAGCAGCGGGAGGTAGTCGCCCAGCAGCTCGACCGGCACGCCGCCGACGTCGCGGCAGGCGTCGCGCGCCACGTCGGCCAGCCACGAGTCGTCGGGGCCCCCTCCGGTCGGGCGCCGCGGACCGCGATCAGCCACGTCGTCCTCCCCTCCGTCCGGTGCGGGCACTCTAGTCCCGGCGGGCCGGCGTGTTGCCGGGTTCCGGCAACTGAGACCTGCCTTTGTGGCGCGCCGCGGACGTGGGCCGGGACGGCGTCGCCGGGGGACCCTGGAGTCACACCGCGAACGGAGCGGCGCGCGGTTCGAGCGCGCCCCGAACTCCGGACGAGCACGTGAGCTGCGGTGTCATGGAGCAGAAGAGGAGGATCTCGTGATGGCGGACGTGGACGTGCAGGCGCAGCGCCTGCCGGGCGTCGGGTGGCACTACTCGGTCCCGGCGGAGCACGGTGCCGCGCTGTCCCTCGTCGTGGAGGACCGCGGCTTCCGGCACCTGGCAGTCACCGATCCCGGGTCCGACGAGTCGCCCCGCACGGTGCGGCTCGGCGAGGCCCAGGCGGCGGCGGTGGCCGCGCTCCTGACCGGGGCGCGGTTCGACCTCCGTCCCGCCGACGAGCAGGGGTCGGACGAGCCCGGAACAGGAGGACGTCGTGCCCCTCTCGCCCTCTGAGCAGCAGGTGCTGGAGTCGCTGGAGCAGGAGCTCCGGGCCCAGGACCCGGAGTTCGTGGCGGTGTTCGACCGGGACGCGACCGCAGCGCTCCAGCCCGTCTCCGCCCGGCACGTCCTGCCCCTCGCGCTGGGGCTCGGCCTCATCGCCCTGGCGGTCCTGCCCGGCTGGGCCACGGCCCTCGCGTTCCTCGTCGCGCTCCTCGCGCTGCCGCGGCTGGTCGTGCGCGCGGTCCGGTGGGCCGAGCGACGAGGAGCCCTCCCGACCCCGTCCTCCCCGACCCACGACGGCACCAGGTAGGAGACCGGCCGAGATGCACCCCCACAGCGAACAGGTGTGGCTGTCCCGCGACGCCCACGAGCGGGTCGCCGACGAGCTGGCCGCACTGCTCGCCGAGCGCGAGGCCGGCACCGCCGACACGGGCGACGTGAGCGCACAGGAGCAGCGGGAGATGCGCATCCGCCACCTCCAGGACGTGGTCCGCAGCGCCGTCGTGCACGAACCGCCCGACGACGGCGTGGCCGAGCCGGGCATGGTCCTGACCGTCCGCTTCGACGGCGACGACGACACCGAGACCTTCCTGCTCGGGGGCCGGGAGGGGGCCGTGGCATCCGGCGACCTCGAGCTCTGCTCCCCGCGCTCGCCGCTGGGGCGGGCGCTCACGGGGGCCGTCGGCGGCGAGCGGCGCGAGTACGCGGCGCCGGACGGGACGCGGATGAGGGTGACGCTGGTGAGCGCCGTGCCCCACCGGAGCACCATCACGGGGTGACCCCCGACGACAGGAGCGCCACCGTGCCCACCGACTCCCGGCGACCCGGCTTCCACGACCTGCACGCGGGCGGGCGCCCGTTGCTGCTGCCCAACGCCTGGGACGTCGCCTCGGCCGTGGCGTTCGTCGACGCCGGCTTCCCCGCGGTGGGCACGACGAGCTTCGGGGTCGGTGCCGCCGCGGGCAGGCCCGACGGCGGCCGGGCCAGCCGCGACGCCACGGCGGCGCTGGTGCGGGCGCTCGCGCCGCTGGACGCGCACGTGTCCGCCGACGTCGAGGACGGCTACTCCGACGACCCCGACGAGGTCGCCGCCTACGTCGCCGGGCTCGGGTGCGCGGGGGTCAACGTCGAGGACGGCACCGACGGCCGGCTCGTCGACCCCGAAGTGCACGCGGCGAAGATCGCCGCGATCACGGGGCGGTGCCCCGGCCTGTTCGTCAACGCGCGGGTCGACAACTACTGGCTCGGCGCGGACGCGACCGTCGGGGCCGTGCTCCGGCGGGCCGAGGCCTACGTGGCCGCCGGCGCCGACGGGATCTTCGTCCCCGGCGCCACCGACCCCGACGAGCTGCGCGAGCTGGCGGCGGCGATCCCGGTGCCGGTCAACGTCCTCGCCGTGCCCGGCCGCATGCTCGACGAGCTGGGTGGCCTCGGCATCCGCCGCGTCAGCACCGGCTCGCTGCCCTACCGCGCCGCCCTCGACGCCGCGGTCGGAGTGGCGACGGCGATCCGCGGGGGTGGGACGCCGATGAGCGCCACGCCGTACCGCGACGCGCAGCAGGCCATCGTCCGCTTCGCGCGGCGCACCTGAGGGCAGGGGGACGGCGCGTCAGGCCGTGATGCCGTAGTGCGCGATCTTGCGGTAGAGCGTCGAACGGGCGACGCCCAGCGCCGCGGCCGCCGCCACCCGGTTGCCCGCCGACTCGCGCAGCGCCACGACGATCGCGTCGCGCTCGGCCTGGTCGACCGGGCGCAGCGTGGAGCGCGGGGCGCTCTGGCAGGACGCGGGCAGGTCGCCGACCTCCACCATCCCGACCGGGCGGTGCAGCAGGGCCTCGCCGAGCGCCTCGCGCAGCTCCCGCACGTTGCCCGGCCAGCTGTGCCGGGCCAGTGCGCGCAGCGCATCGGCCGAGAGCCGGGCGTCGCGCCCCGGCGCCAGGTCGGCCAGCAGGCCGGTGACCAGAGCGGGCAGGTCGCCCGACCGGTTGCGCAGCGGCGGCACGGTCACCGAGCGCCGGAACCCGGTGAGCACCTCGGCGACGGCCGCGGCGTGCCGCGCACCGTTCCCGGTGGTCGCGGCGAGCCGGGCCCGGCGGGCGTGCAGCGCGGCGGTGAGGCCCGGCGGCAGGTCGTCCCAGCGGTCGACGTCGGCGAGCACGACCAGCGGTGACGGCCCGGCTCCCCGGACGCGGTCGGCGGCAGCGGCTTCGGCGGTGACGTCGGCGGGACCGACCTCGACGACGTGCCCCGCGCCGTGCAGCGCGCGGTCGAGGTCGGTGAGCAACCGCCGCCGCCCGCTCCCGGGCTCGCCGACGACCAGCAGCGGCGCGCCCGACCGCAGCGCCTCCGCCGCCGACGTCCACGCCCCGCGCCAGGCTGGACTGGAGCTCGCCGTCTCCGGCAGCGGCCGCTCGATCCGCCGGTGCAGCGCGATCCCGTCGGCCTCGCGCAGCACCGACACCGCCGCCACCAGGCCGGCGACCGTGCTCCCCACCGTGACCACCGTGCCGCGCATCCGCACCCGGACCCCCGACGGCAGGTCGAGGCGGTCGTCGACGTCGTGCTCGCGGCCCATCCGGAACCGCGCGTGCTCCTGCAGCGCGGCGAGGTCGCCCGGGTCGAGCAGGGTGTGCAGCAGCGTGTTGGCGAGCACCGTCCGCCGGCCCACCGCGAGCACGGCGCGACGGGCGCGGGCGTCGACGCGGGCGTAGAGGTCGAACAGCGCCTGCTGCCCGCGGTCGCGGTCCTGCAGCAGCGCGTCCTGGATGCGGGTGGCCGCGGTCGCGACCAGCGAGTGCAGGATCGGCGACGAGTGCTCGGCCCGGCAGCTGACGTCGAGCACGCCCTCGACGCGCCCGGTGAACGGGTCGCGCACCGGGGCTCCGGCGCACGCGTAGGGGTGCAGCGACTCGACGAAGTGCTCGGCGCCGACGACGTGCACCGACCGCCCGGCCTCCAGGACGGTGCCGACGCCGTTGGTGCCGACCGCGCCCTCCTCGTAGCCGAAGCCCTCGGCGAAGGAGTTCTCGTCGGCGGCGCGCCCGATCGCGGCCGTCGTGTCGATGCGGACGAGCAGGCGGGCGCGGTCGTCGGTGAGCACGACGCACACCGGGACGGCCCCGATCTGCTCGGCCAGCTGCTCGACCACCGGGCGGGCGCAGCGCACCAGCCGGGAGCCGACGTCGAGGTCGGGGTGGTGCAGGTTCGTGATCACGGAGGGGTCGACGCCGCTCGCGACGCTGCGGCGCCAGGACGCCGCGACCTGGTCGGGGATGCCGGGGAGGTCGGCGTCGGGGTGGTCCAGGAGCCGGGCCCGGGCGGAGGTGAGGAGCCTGCGCCGAGCGAGGACGTCACCCATCTGTGGCACACCTCTCTGTCGCCTTTGTCACATCATGCGTCACCGGTCAAGGCCTGGACCGTCCGAAGTTCGGACACGGTGGGCGGGCGATCCGGTCCTACCGTCGGGTCGTCCCGTCATCGTCGACTCATGGGGGAACCCTGTTATGACCCGTGCCGCAACGGCCGATCAGGCGCAGAGCACCAGTGGGACCGAGCACGTCGACGTCCTGATCATCGGCGCCGGCGTGTCCGGCATCGGGGCCGCGCACCGGCTGCGCACGGAGTTCCCCGAGCGCAGCTTCGTGATGCTCGAGGCCCAGGACGCCCGCGGCGGTACCTGGTGGACGCACCGCTTCCCGGGCGCCCGCTCCGACAGCGACCTCTTCACCTACGGCTACCGCCACAAGCCGTGGCGCGGGGCGTCGATCGCCGCGGGCGACGCGATCCTCGAGTACCTCGACGAGGTCATCGAGGAGGACGACCTCACCGACCGGATCCGCTACCACCACAAGGTGACGGCGCTGGACTGGTCGTCGGAGGAGGCCCGGTGGACCGCGCGGGTCCTGCGCACCGACACCGGTGAGGAGTTCGAGCTCACCGCGTCGTTCCTGTGGATGTGCCAGGGCTACTACAACCACGACGAGCCGTACACACCCGAGTGGCCGGGCACCGAGCGGTTCGAGGGCACCATCGTGCACCCGCAGGGCTGGCCCTCCGACCTCGATCACGCGGGCAAGAAGGTCGTGGTC
Organism: Pseudonocardia oceani; assembly: GCF_019263585.2. Taxonomy (GTDB): domain Bacteria; phylum Actinomycetota; class Actinomycetes; order Mycobacteriales; family Pseudonocardiaceae; genus Pseudonocardia; species Pseudonocardia oceani. The sequence goes on along the minus strand of NZ_JADQDF010000001.1, from coordinate 2,423,063 downwards.
ATCGGATCCGGGTCGACCGCCGCCACCGTGGTGCCGGCCCTGGCCCAGACCGCCGAGCACGTGACGATGCTGCAGCGCTCGCCGTCGTACTGGTTCCCCGCCCCGACGGTGCACGAGCTCGCGACGATGCTGGCGCCGCTGGACCTGCCGGCCGACTGGACCCACGAGATCCTGCGCCGCCAGTACGTCCAGCAGCTCGACTGGCTGGCCACCACGGGCCTCGAGGACCCGGACCAGCTGCACGCGTTCCTCGTCGAGTCCATCCGGCCGCTGCTGCCCGAGGGCACCGACATCGAGAAGCACTTCACGCCGAGCTACCGGCCGTGGCAGCAGCGGATCGCGTTCGTGCCGGACGGCGACCTGTTCGCCGCCATGCGCGAGGGCAAGGCCGCGGTGGTCACGGACACGATCACCGAATTCACCGAGAAGGGTGTGCAGGTCTCGTCGGGCGAGGTGCTCGAGGCCGACGTCGTCGTCACCGCGACCGGGTTCGACCTCTCGGTGTTCGGCGACATCCCGTTCCGCCTCGACGGCGAACCCGTCGACTTCTCCCAGCGCGTCACCTGGCGCGGGATCATGATCAGCGGGGTCCCGAACATGGCGTACGCCTTCGGCTACTTCCGCCACAGCTGGACGCTGCGCGTCGACCTCGTCAACGACGTCGTCGGCCGGATCTTCGAGCGCATGGCCAAGCGCGGTGCGTCCACCGTCCTCCCGACGCTGCGGCCCGAGGACGAGGGCATGCCGCTACTGCCCTGGAGCGACCCGAACAACTTCAACCCCGGGTACGTCCTGCGCTCCCAGGACCGGATGTTCAAGCAGAGCGACCGCGACCCGTGGACCCACATGCACGAGCACGACCACGAGCGCGTCTCGCTCCCCGAGGCCGACATCGACGACGGCCTTCAGTACCGCTGACCCCGCCCCCCTGCACCGAGGAGCACCCGTGCCACAGATCCCCGTCCGCACCGGCGTCACCCTGAACTACGAGATCACCGGCAGCGGCGAACCGCTGCTGCTGGTGATGGGCACGTCCGGCGCCATCGCGCTCTGGGGCGAGTTGACGTCCCGCCTCGCCCAGACCCACCAGGTCATCGCCTTCGACAACCGCGGCCTCGGCGGCAGCGACCGCGGCACCGGCGACATCACCGTCGCCTCGCTCGCCGAGGACGCCTCCGCCCTGCTGGAGGCGCTCGAGATCCCGCGGGCGCACGTGCTCGGCTGGTCGCTCGGGTCGGCGGTGGTGCAGGAGCTCGCGCTGGCCCACCCCGACCAGGTCGCCTCCGCCCTGATGTACGCGACGTGGGGCCGCGCCGACGGGTTCCAGCGCTCGGTGCTCACCGCGCTGCGGCTGCCCTACGTGCACCGCGACATGGACTCGGCGCTGGCCACGGCCGGTATCGCGTTCTCGCCGCAGCTGCTCGACCACCCGGACTTCGGCGCGATGCTCGGCCCGATGCTGCCCGCGTTCCCGCAGAACGAGGAGCAGATGCAGGTCACCGTCGAGCAGTGGGACGCCGACCTGGCCCACGACACGATCGACCGGCTCGGCGCCATCACGGCCCCGACGCTCGTCGTCGTGGGGGAGCAGGACCTGCTCACCCCGCCGTGGCAGGCGAAGAAGGTGGCCGACGCGATCCCGGGTGCCCGCTACGAGCTCGTCACCGGGCCCGGGTCGAGCCACGGTCTGCACATCGAGCGCCCCGCGGACCTGGCGAGGATCCTCACCGCGTTTCTCGGGGAGCTCGCCCCGGCGCACTGACCCGGAGGGGGAGGGTCAGGGCGTCGCCGCGGCGGCGGTGAGGTCCTCCGGGGCCGGCTCGGGCACCTCGTCCGTGACGGCCTCGGGGGGCCGCGCCGGCTCGGCGCCGTCGAGCCGGAAGCCGGTGTAGCCGCCGTCGGCGACGGACGCGCAGATCTGCTTGTAGGTGTTGAGCCCGCCGACCCACATCATCAGCTTGCGCGCCTTGCCCTCGATGTTGCCGCCGGTGTACCAGGAGGCGACCTCGGGGTAGAAGGTGTAGCTGCCGACGTGGGCCACCTGCTGGTCCCACTGCTCCTGCGCGGCGGCGTCGGCCTCGATCGTCGTGACGCCCTCGCGGCGCAGGTGGTCGAGGCAGGCGGCGATCCACTCCACGTGGTGCTCGATGGAGCGCATGACGTTGGTGAGGGCGGTCGCGCTGAGCGGGCCGGTCACCGTGAACAGGTTGGGGAACCCGGCCGTGGCCAGGCCGAGGTAGCTGCGCGGCCCGTCGGCCCAGGCGTCGGCGAGGGCGAGGCCGTCGCGGCCGCGGATGCCCATGCGCGTCAACGGGCCGGTCATGGCGTCGTAGCCGGTGGCCATCACCAGGTCGTCGGCCGGGTACTCGCCCGCGGCCGTGCGGACGCCGTGCTCGGTGACCTCCACGATCGGCTCGGCGCGCACGTCGACGAGCTCGACGGTCTCGCGGTTGAACGTCTCGTAGTAGTCGGTGCCGACGGTGGGCCGCTTCGACGAGATCGGGTGGTCGTGCGGCTCGAGCCGGGCGGCCACCTGCGGGTCGCGCACCGTCTCCCGGATCCGCTCGCGGACGTACTCGGACACGATCGCGTTGGCCTCGCGCGAGGTGGCGACGTCGGCGTAGGTGCCGACGAACTCGGTGCCGCCGATCTCCCAGCGCCGCCCGAGCTCCGCCGCGCGCTGCTCCGGGGTGTCGTCCAGGGCCGAGCGGCCGGTGCCCGCGGTGTAGTAACCCGCGACCGAGATCTCGGCCTGCTGCCGGATGAACTCGCGGTCGCCCTGGGCGTGGAAGACCTCCCGCGCGGTCAGCGGGCGGTTGCGCGCCGGCATGACGAAGTTGGCGGTGCGCTGGAAGACTGTGGTGTGCGCCGCGGCCGCCGCGATCTCCGGGATCGCCTGCACGCCCGACGAGCCGGTGCCGATCACGGCCACCTGCCGCCCGGCGAAGTCGACGCCCTCGTGCGGCCAGTGCCCGGTGTGCAGGACGCGGCCGGCGAAGCGGTCGAGGCCGGGGATCGCCGGTGTGTTCGACGCCGAGAGCAGCCCGACCGCGGCGACGACGAACCGCGCGCGCGTCCCGCGGCCGTCGCGGGTGGCCAGCGACCAGGTGGACGAGCTCCCGTCCCACTCGACGGAGCCGACCTGCGCGCCGAAGGAGATGTCGCGGCGCAGGTCGAGCCGGTCGGCGACGAACTCGGCGTAGCGCAGGATCTCGGGCTGCGTGGCGAACCGCTCGCTCCACGCCCACTCGCGGTGGATCTCCTCGGAGAACGAGTAGCAGTAGTCGACGCTCTCCACGTCGCACCGCGCACCCGGGTAGCGGTTCCAGTACCAGGTGCCGCCGACGTCGCCCGCCGCCTCGAACACGTGGCAGCTCATGCCCTGCTGCCGCATGAGGTGCAGGGCGTAGAGGCCGGCGAACCCGGCGCCGACGACGGCGACGTCGACGTCCGCCGGGACCGGGGTGGGGTGGTCGTTCACGGCTGCTCCCAGGGGAAGAGGTGTGACGCACGACGCTAAGATGGACACTGTGTTCGGGTGCGGCCGCGGCTAGGATCCGCCGATGACGCAGCCGACCTCGCTGCGCGTGCAGCAGCGCGCCTACACCCGCGAGCGCCTGCTCCGCGCGGGTGCCGAGGTCTTCGGCCGCAAGGGCTACCCGGCCAGCACCGTCGACGACATCGTGGGCGCCGCCGGGGCCAGCCGGGCCACGTTCTACCTGCACTTCCGCACGAAGTCCGACGTCGTGGCCGAGCTCGGCGAGCGCCTGCTGGTGGAGACCCGGGCGTTCTACGCCGAGCTCGACGAGGTCCTCGCGACGGGCTCGCGCGCGGCGATGCGCGACTGGATGGCGCGCGCACTGCAGTGGATGGTCGACAACCGCGCGGTGCTCACGGCGGCCGACGCGTTCGGCGGGCCGGAGTCCTACCGCTCGGTCGACTCGTTCGTCGAGCGCATGCCGCGCTGGCTGGAGCGCTGGCCGCAGGCCCGCCGCCGGGAGGCGCGCACGCGGATCGCGCTGCTGACCAACCAGTTCCGCGGCGTCCTGGCCTTCGAGATGCCCGTCGACGGGGAGCACGGCGACTTCACGCGCGAGAACGTCCTCGACGGCCTCACCGACGTCTGGCTGGCCGGGCTGCAGCCGCCGCCGGCCTGACGAGCCGGCCGCGGGCGCGCGTGGGCCCGCTGCGGCCGGGTATCCCGGGCTCCCGACGTGAGGAGGACCGATGCCGAACCCGGGCAGCCACGCCTACGACGTGCAGCGGACCAGGCTGCGCGCGCAGTACGACCAGGACGGGACGCAGCACACCAACGACGGCAAGGCGGACGCCGCGGCGAACGCCGAGCTCCAGCGCGACAACCCCCCGGTGACCCTCGGCGACCCGGACCGCGCCGCCGGCCCGCGCGGCGGCGCCCCCGCCGGCACGGACGGCGGCGACGGCGACCCCCGCTCGATCGTCCTGCGCAGCACCGCGTTCGTCGACCACGGGCTCGTGCCCGCCGAGTCGGTGGGCGACGGGCCGGCGCTCCAGTGGACGGAGGTGCCCGACGAGGTGGTCGAGTTCGCCGTCCTGTGCGAGGACCGCGACGCCGGCGACGCCGTGCACTGGCTGGCCGCGGGCATCCCGTCGACCGAGTCCGGGATCCCCTCGGCCACGGACCTGCCGGTCGGCGCGGTCGCGGGCCGGGCCGACGACGGCGCGGTCGGCTGGCGCGCGCCGGAACCGCCCGTGGGCGACTCGCACCGGATGATCTTCCGGCTGCTGGCGCTGGACCAGCGGCTCGGGCTGGAGGAGGGCGTGAGCGCCGAGGAGCTCCGCGCGGCGGCGGAGGGCCACGTCGTCGGCCACGGGACGCTCGTGGGGCTCGTCGCCCGCTGAACCCCCGCCCCCCGGTAGCGTCGCGGCGCGCGCAGGCCGAAGACGAGGAACGGGGTGGGTCCATGACCGCGAGCGAGCGGGTCGAGACGCTGATCGGGGAGTACGGGGCGGCGGACCTGTCCGTCGCGCACCTGCTCTGCGACCGGCACGATCCCGATGCCGTCGCGGTGACCGTCGTCGGCGACGCCGGGTCGGCCGACCTCACCTACGGCGAGCTGCGCCGCCGGTCCGAGGCCGTCGCGGCCGGGCTCGCGGAGCTCGGCGTCGGCCCCGGGACGCGCGTGGCGGCGCTGCTGCCCAAGGGCGTCGAGCTCCCGGTCGTGGTGCTCGCGCTGTGGCGGCTGGGTGCGGTGTACGTGCCGCTGTTCACCGCGTTCGCCGCGCAGGGGATCGTCCTGCGGCTGGAGGCCAGCGGCGCCACCGTGCTCGTCTGCCACGGCTCGCAGCGCGCCAAGCTCGACCCCGGTCCGGACGTCCCGGCCGACGCGCCCTGGCGGATCGTCACCGTGGGGGAGGGCGCGCGCGAGGGCGACCTGCCCTTCGACGACCTCGCCGCGGCCCGGCCGACCGGCGGTCGGCCCGCGGTCCAGGGCCCGGACGGCCCGTTCCTGCAGCTCTACACCTCGGGCACGACGGGCAAGCCCAAGGGCGTCGTCGTTCCGGCGCGGGCGCTGGCGTCGTTCGTGGCGTACCTGGAGTTCGGCCTCGACGTCCGCGCCGACGACGTCTACTGGAACGCCGCCGACCCGGGCTGGGCCTACGGCCTCTACTACGCGCTCTGCGCTCCGCTGGCCGCCGGGCGCCGGACGGTCCTGCTGGAGTCGAACTTCACCCCCGCCGTGTTCTGGCGGGTGCTCGACGAGCAGCGCGTCACGAACGTCGCCGCCGCGCCGACGGTGTTCCGCGCCCTGCGCACCGCCGGCCTGCCGACGCCCGAGGGCCTGGTGCTGCGGGCGGCGTCGAGCGCGGGGGAACCGCTCACCCCGGACGTCGTCCGCTGGGCGGAGGGCGCGCTGGGCGTCGCCGTGCTCGACCACTACGGCCAGACCGAGCTGGGCATGGTGGCGATCAACGGGCACCACCCCGACGTCCGCGCCGAGGTCCGGCCGTCGTCGATGGGGCGGGCGATGCCCGGGTTCGTGCTCGCCGTGCTGGAGCAGGACGGCGACGGACCGGCCCCGGCGGGCGAGGTCGGGCGCGTCGTCGTCGACGTGCCGGCCAGCCGCCTGATGTGGTTCACCGGCTACGACGGCGCCCCGGAGAAGTCGGCCGAGCGGTTCACCGCCGACCGCGCCTTCTACCTGACCGGCGACAGCGGCTCGATGGACGCCGACGGCCACCTCTACTTCACCGGCCGCGACGACGACGTGATCCTCATGGCCGGCTACCGCATCGGGCCGTTCGACATCGAGTCCGTGCTCGCCCTGCACCCCGACGTGGCCGAGAGCGCCGTGGTCGGCGTGCCGGACGAGGTGCGCGGCGAGGTCGCCGAGGCGTTCGTCGTGCTCCACGGCCGCACCGGCGACGACGAGCTCGCCACCGAGCTGCAGCAGCTCGTCCGCACCCGCTACGCCGCGCACGCCTACCCGCGCCGCGTGCACTTCGTCGACGCCCTGCCCAAGACCCCGAGCGGCAAGGTGCAGCGCTACCTGCTGCGCGGGGAGCGCGCCCGCTAGCCCCTCAGGTGAGCACCGGCAGCTCCACGTACGACGGGTGCGCCGCGTCGTGGTGCACCTCGAACCGGCAGGCCCGCCCCGCCGTCGCGGTGCCCAGCGGCTCGCCGGTCCCGGTGTTGCGGGCGAACCGCGGGAACGCCCCGCCGCTGACCTGCACCCGCAGGCGGTGCCCGGCCCGCACCCGGTACGCCGTCGGGAACAGCTCGACGTCGACGGCGAGCACCCCGTCCTCGCCGACGGTGACGTCCGGGCCCGGCACCGTGCGCGGGTCGAGGCGCCGGATGCCGTCGACGACGTTGCGCGACACGCCCTCGGCGTCGACGTCGCAGACGCGGACGAACACGTCGGCGTGCTCCAGCGAGGGGCGCACGTGCACCCGCGCGCGCACCGGGCCGACGACGTCGACGTCGGCGGAGAGGACGGGCCCGGTGAACACCAGGACGTCCGGGCGGGCCTCGACGGCGCGGTTGTCGGCCTGCTTGCCCGGGGGCTTGAGCGTGGGCCCGCCGACGGTCGGGGTCGGGTCGGCCGGGTCGTGGACGAAGCGGCTGGGTTCGGCGTCGGTCCCGGCCTCCTCGGCGAGCCCGCCGCCGGCCTGCAGGTGGTGGCGGACGGCCCGGGCCGCGGGCGGCGGCCACGCGTCGAGGTCGAGCCAGCGGTCGGCCTGCTGCAGGTACAGGCGCACGGGCGCGCCCGCGGGGGGCGGGCCGCCGAGCAGGTGGTGGGTCAGCCACGTGACGTCGCTGCGCAGGAGCTCCTTGATCTCGCCCGGCTCGCCGTGCAGCCACGGGCCGACCACGATCCGGGCGGGGACGCCCGCCTCGCGCAGGCGGCGGTAGTCGTCGAGCTGACCCGCCGCGAACAGGTCCCACCAACCGGTGACCATGTTGACCGGTGGCATGCGGGAGAAGTCGGCCCCGTCGTGGTCGGCGACCGACCAGAACGGGTCGCCGGGCTCGGCGTGGGTGACGAAGTCGCGCCAGAACGCGACCGGGGCGCCGACCGCGGTCGTGTCGGCGGCCTGCAGGGGGAGCGCGCGCATGGCCCGGCGGAGCCGGGCCTCGAGGCGGGGGTGGGGCAGCGGCGCGAGCGGTCCGCCCACCTCCTGGCGCCCGATCTGCGCCGCCCAGGTCAGCGCCGTGTGCAGCATCGGGGCGCCGTTCTCGTAGAACGCCCGGGTGATCTTCGAGGCCGTGATGTGCGGCGAGGCCGCCACCAGCGGCGGGTCGACGTAGGGGGCGATGGCCCACTGCGTGTGCCCGAAGTAGCTGCCGCCGGTGGTGGCGACGCGGCCGTCGCACCAGGTCTGCTCGCGCAGCCACGCGACGGTGGCGAGGCCGTCGTCGTGCTCGGTGGTGAACGGCCGGAAGTGGCCGCCCGAGCCGAACGTCCCGCGGGTGGACTGCACGAAGACCTGCAGGCCGCGCCGGACGAACGGCGTCACGAAGCCGTGGGCGGCCAGGCCGGTGCGGCCGTAGGGCAGCCGGATCAGCACCACGGGCTGCGGGCCGGGGCCGCGCGACGGTCGGTACAGGTCCCCGAGCAGCGACACCCCGTCGGCGACGGGGACGGCGAGGTCGCGCTGCACCTCGTAGGCGCTCGTGCGCAGCGGCAGGCCGAGCACGGCGTCGGCGACGAGGCCGCCGAGACGGGTGGCGAGACGGACCATCGGATCTCCTCCAGGGGTTCCACCCGATCATGTCCTGCCCGCCGCCGCGGCGCGAGCGTCGACGGGCGGTCGCGCCGCGGCGTCTGATCGATCCTGCGCCAGGCCGCCCTCGCCGACCGCTCCCGCGCGGAGCCCGTCGACCCGTCGTGACCGTCGGCCGGACCGGGAGGAGGCCCGCCATACCGGAGATCGACCAGGACTCCCTGGGTGCGAGCCTGCGCCGCCTGAGCGGGGTGCGGGACCAGAGGCTGGAGCAGGCGCTGCGCGAGACCGTGACCGCGTGCGTCGACCTGTTCGGCGTCAGCGGAAGCGGGCTGATGGTCGCCGACGAGCAGAACACCCTGCGCTACGTGGCGGCGAGCGACGGCCCGGGCAATCGGCTGGAGGAGATCCGTCGAGGAGCTGGGGGTGCGCGCGATGCTCGGGGTGCCGGTGCGGCCGAACGGGATCGTCGTCGGCTCGCTCGACGTGTACCGCGACGTGCCCGGGGTGGGCGTGGTCGCTCGACATGCTGCGCCGCGTCGCCCGCCACGACCGCCGCCGCATCGCCGACGTCGCCCAGCAGCTGCTCGGCACGGGCCGGATGCGCGGCTGAGGCGTCAGCTCATCCCGGACGCGGCCAGCGGGTCGTAACCCGGGGTGCGCAGCAGCTCCTGGAGCTGGCGGCGCCGCACCCCGGTGTTGGAGCCCTCGATGACCGGGTAGGCCAGCGCGTCGTCGAGGTACCGGACCAACGGGAACCGCTCGTCGTAGGCCGAGACGCCGACCACCCCCATCAGCTTGGTGATCACCTCGACACCGGTCTCGGAGCCCAGCACCTTGGCGTGCAGCGCCCACTCCAGGCCCGAGGGATGGCCGGACAGCGCGGCGTCCAGGGCGCGCCAGGAGAGCAGGCGGACGGCCTCGATGCGGCTCTTGGCGTCGGCCAGGAGGTCGGCGACGGACTGGTGCTCGATGATCGGGACGGCGCCGCCGCGCTTCTCGGTGGTGGCGAAGCGGTGGGCGACGTCGAACGCCTCGCGCATCGCCGCCACGGCGAACGTGCCGATGGAGGCCCCGCTGCCGACGAAGGCGTTGCGGGTCAGCGCGACGCCCTGCCCCTCCTCGCCGAGCAGGTTGGCCCGGGGCACGCGGACGTCGACGAGCCGCACGCGGGCGGTGAGGCAGCCGCGCAGCCCGGGCAGGTCGTAGACCTCCTCGACCTCGATGCGCCCGGCGAGGTGCTCGCGCTCGGCGACCACCAGCGACACCCCGCCCGGGGCGCGGCAGACGATCGTCATGACGTCGGGGCCGTCGCCGTCCCAGCCGGGCAGGTGCGACGCCCACGCCTTGCGTCCGTTGATGACGTAGTCGTCGCCGTCGTGCACGGCGGTGGTCCGGGTGCCCTCCGCGGGGGCGGCGGCATCGAAGTTGGCGCTGCCACCGGGCTCGGAGTACGCCATCGCCGCTACGGGCGCGCCGGAGTCGGCGAGGAACGGGGCGACGAACCGGCGGATCTGCTCGGGCGTGCCCACCTCGTAGACGGGCGCGAGCGCGATGAGCGGCCCGGCCATCGAGATGACGAAGTCCGGGCTGTGGGCGGCCCACTCCTCGATGAGCACGGCGGCGTCGACCCCCCCGGTCGCGGCCCCGCCGAAGGGCACCGGCACGAAGCCCTTGAGGAACCCGGCCTCGACGGCGCGCTCGAAGGCGGGGCGGGCGAGCGCGGCGCGGCGGGCGGGGTCGGGCTCGGCGCGGACGGCGGCGGCGAGGTCGCGCAGGTGGGCCTCGGCGAACGCGCGCGCGGCCTTCTTCAGCTGCACCTGCTCGGGCGACAGCGAGAACGAGACGGACATCGGGCTCCTCGGGACGGCGGAGCAGCCAGGGTCGCCCGCGCCGGGGCGGCCGGTCTCGTCATCGCGTGTGCGGTGGCCGTGCAGTTCGTGCGCCGCGCCGCACGTCGCCGGGCGCGCAGCCGAACTCCCGGCGGAACGCGCGGCTGAACGACGCCGGGTCGTCGAAGCCGGCCGACGCCGCGACCTCGGTGATCGTGCCCGTCACGGCCGGATCGGCCAGCAGCGCGGCGCAGCGCTCCAGGCGCAGCGTGCGAACGGTCGCGGCGAACGTCGTGCCGCTGCCGGCGAACGCGGCGTGCAGAGTGCGCGGGGCGACGGCGAAGCGCCGGCACACCGACGCCACCGACAGCGAGCGGTCGCCCAGGCGCGCCCGCACGTACCGCAGGACCTCGGCGCGCAGCACCTCGCGCAGCGGCTCCTGCGGCGCGGGGCTCCGGGCCAGCGCGGCGGACACGGCCGAGGCGAGCGCGAGCTCGAGGTCGGCGCGGGCGCCGGGCGGCGTCGAGTCGTCGACGTCCCACAGGGCGGCCAGCAGCGCCGTCACCACCCCGCCCGCACCGCTGGCGTCGCGGTTGCCCGCGAGGTGCGGGGCCAGCAGCCCGGGCCGGGCGTCGAGGAGCTCGTGGGGGAGGCGGTAGGACAGCATCCGCCAGGGGCCGTCGAAGTCGAACCAGTAGGGCTCGGTGGTGTCGACGACGGTGAACTGCCCGGGCTCGACCACCGACGCCGTGCGCCCCTGCCGCGCCTCGCACCGGCCCTCCAGCTGCAGGTTCACGAAGTAGTAGGCGCCGTGCGTGCGTGCGACCTCGGCGGGGCCGTGCGCGGTCCGCTGCGGCTGCGAGGCGATGCTCGCGCGGACGACCCGCTGCAGCGGCCGCGTCTCCACCCGCGCGGCGAAACCGGGGCCCTGCTCGGCGCGGCTCGGGGTCAGGGGGACGAAGGCCTGGCAGATGACCTCGTGCCAGTAGTCGAACTGCTCCCGGTCGGGCCGGGCGGCGACGTCCCACACGGCCATCCGGCGACCTCCTCCGCGGGTTCGGCCGATCGTCCCCCCGCGGTCGCCGCCGGTCAACGCCGATGGGTGCGACGATCGCCGCGTGCCGGACTCGCCGTTCCACCCCAGCCTGACCCTCGCCCGCCGGCTGCCCCGCCGCGTCGTCGGCCCGCGCACGCTGCGGCCGGTGCGGTTCCTGTCCCGCCTGGCCGGACGGCTGCCCGGCTCCGGGAAGGGGGCGGAGACCGTCGCGCTCGGGGCGGGCGCGTCGATGCGCGTGTTCCGCCCGGCGTCGCCCACCGGCGCCGCGCTGCTGTGGGTCCACGGCGGCGGGTTCGTGATCGGGACCGCCGCGCAGGACGACGGCCTGTGCCGGGCCGTCAGCGAGGAGCTGCAGGTCGTCGTCGCGTCGGTGGAGTACCGGCTGAGCCCGGAGCACCCGTTCCCGGTGCCGCTGGAGGACTGCCACGCCGGGCTCGTCGCGCTGGCCGGGCTGCCCGGCGTCGACCGGGCGCGGATCGCGGTCGGCGGCGCCAGCGCCGGTGGCGGCCTGGCCGCCGGACTCGCCCTCCTGGCCCGCGAGCGCGGCGAGGTGGCGCCGGTGTTCCAGCTGCTGTCCTACCCGATGCTCGACGACCGGACGACGCTGCGCACCGACCTCGACGAGAGCGCCTTCCGGGTGTGGGACCAGCGCTCCAACCGCTTCGGGTGGGCGGCCTACCTGGGCGACGCCGCGCACGGCACCGTCTCCGGGCTCGCCGCGCCCGCCCGCCACGAGGACCTCGCGGGCCTGCCGCCCGCGTGGATCGGGCTCGGCGACCTCGACCTGTTCCACGACGAGGACCTCGCCCACGCCGCACGGCTGCGCGAGGCGGGCGTGGCGTGCGAGGTGCAGGTCTTCCCCGGCGCGTACCACGGGTTCGACGGGGTGGAGCCGAAGGCGGCGATCTCGCGGGAGTTCCGGAAGGCGCAGGTGCGGGCCCTGGCCGGGGCGCTGCAGTCGTGAGGCCGCTGGTCCTGGCCGGGGCCGCCGTCGTCGACACGCGGGCCGGGGGCGTCGCGCCCGGGCAGGACGTCGTGATCGAGGGCGGACGGATCACAGCGGTCGGGCCGGGTGCGGCTCCGGCGGGCGCGGAGGTCGTCGACGCGGCGGGGACGTGGGTGGTCCCGGGGTTCGTCGACGTCCACGCGCCCCGCTGCAGCGCGCCGACCCGGCGGAGCTGCTGCGCCGCCGCCGGGAGGGGACGCTCGGACTGCCTGCGAACTCGCCCGCGGTGCCGGCGCTGCCCGGGGCGCTGCTGACGCCGATGAACGCCGGGAGCGCCGACGCCGCGGTCGCCGAGGTGCGCCGGCAGGCGGACGCGCTCTACGACCTCCAGCTGCGGCTCACCGGCATCCTCGACGAGGAGGGCGTGCCGCTCCTGGCCGGCACCGACGCGGTCGGCGCGGGGTGGGTCATGGCGGGTTCGTCGCGGCACCGGGAGTTCGACGAGCCCGCTCGCGCCGGGGTCTCAGAATGAGAGGGTCACGGCGCCCGACGCACGGCGCGTGAGCGGTACACCACGGCAGTTCGGCGGCCTCGGAACAGCCGTGATGTACCGCTCACGCGGTACTTCACGCCCCGTCCCGCCGCCGCGACGCGTTGGCGTACTTGCGCTCGGCGAGGGCGTGGGCGCGGGCGAGCAGGTCGCGGACCGTCGGCCAGGAGGTGTCCGGGTTGAGCACCGCCACCCAGTGCATCGGGCCGTAGACGGGGTGCGGCACGAGCACGTCGAGGGCAGTGCGGTCGTGCTCGGCGCCGGCCGGCCACAGCTCGGCGAACAGCGCCTTGGGCAGGCCGATGTTGAGCCGGAAGACGCCGGGGCGGCCGAGGTCGGACGCCGTGTCGTGGGCGTCGGAGGTGACGATCGTGGCCCACGGCAGCTGGCGCTCGGGCGGGAGGTCGCGAGCGGGGTCGTGGACGAAGTACAGGTCGCCGTTGGCCTCGAGGACGTACGTGCCGGGGTGGGTGTCGACGATGTGCTGCCGGATCGTGGCGGGGTCCATGGCGGGGAACGGTAGGGCCGTGGCCCGGGGATCTGCGACCGTCCCTGTGATGCAGATCACTCCGTAGCGGTGTCGAGGAGGTCAGGGGTCGACCGTGTGGAAGGCATGACAGGCACCGCCACCACCACCCGCGTCCTGCTCGCCGACCTCGTGATCGGCGAGTCCCCCCGCTGGCACGACGGCCGCCTCTGGTTCTGCCACTGGGGCGCCGACGAGATCGTCGCCGTCGACCTCGACGGCACCGCCGAGGTCGTGCTCGCCGACCACGACCTCGGCCCGCACTCGATCGACTGGCTGCCCGACGGCCGGATGCTGCTCGTCACCAAGGGCCGCCCCGGGCTGCTGCTGCGCCGCGAGCACGATGGCGAGATCGTCGTTCACGCCGACCTGAGCGGGATCGCGTCGGGCTGGAACGAGCTCGTCGTCGACGGAAGGGGGAACGTCTACGTCAACGGCTCCGACTTCGACCTCCTCGGCTTCTTCGCCGGCACCGCCGAGTTCGTACCCGGCGTGATCGCCCTGGTCACCCCGGGCGGCGCGGTGCGGCGGGTGGCCGACGGCATCCGGTTCGGCAACGGGATGGCCGTGACGCCCGACGGCGGCACGCTGATCGTCGCCGACTCCTTCGCCGACACGCTGCTGGCCTTCGACATCGCCGACGACGGGAGCCTGGGGAACCGCCGCGTCTGGGCCGACGGCGTCACCCCCGACGGCATCTGCATCGACGCCGACGGCGCCGTCTGGACCTCCGCCGCCTCCTTCGGCCGCGCCGAGGACGACAAGGACTGCGTCCGCGTCGCCGAGGGCGGGGAGGTGCTCGACCGCATCCCGCTCGACCGCAGCGCCTTCGCCCTCATGCTCGGCGGCGACGACGGCCGCACGCTGTTCGTCATGGAGGCGGTCTGGAACCACCTCGACCCCTGGGGCGGCCCGCGGACCGGGCAGGTGCGCGTCGCCCGGGCCCCGGCACCGGGGGTGGGCTGGCCGGCGCGATGAGTTCCCGGGCGCGGTGCCGGTCCGTACCGGCATGGCGGGCATCCAGGACGTGGTGGCGGAGATCGTCGACGAGGCGGCCGCCTCCGGCGCCGGGCCCTAGGGGATCCGGAGCGCGAGCACGACCACGTCGTCGGGCGCGTCGGCGGCGAGCCGCTCCACCACGATGTCGACGAGCCGCTGGCAGGACACGTCGCGGTGGCGGTCGAGCAGGGCCGTGAGCCGGGCGAGCCCCTCGTCGACCTCGTGGCCGCGCTGCTCGACCAGCCCGTCGGAGTAGAGGAACAGCAGCGACCCGGGCTCCAGCCGGACGTCGTGGTCGTGCCGCGGGGACGAGGCCAGCGCGCCGACGCCGAACAGGTGGTCGTGCTCCTCGAGCAGCCGCGGGGGCTCGCCCGGGGCGAGGACGACGGGCGGCGGGTGCCCGGCGTTGGTCCAGCTCACCGCCCAGGCGCCGGTCGGCTCGGCGCGCAGGTAGGCGAGCACGGCCGTGCCCATCGCGCCGCGCCCCATCCCGGTGGTGGCCGACTCCAGCGCGGCCAGCGCGTGCGAGGGCGGCTCCCCGGCGTGGTCCCAGCAGGCCTGGCGCAGCATGGGGCGGAGCTGGCCCATGACGGTGGCCGCGCCCAGGTTGTGGCCCAGGACGTCCCCGACGGAGACGGCGACGGCACTCCCGCCCGACGGGCCGCCCGGCAGCACGGCGGCGTCGTACCAGTCGCCGCCCACGTGCTCGCGGGAGTCGGCCGACCGGTAGCGCGCCGCCATGACCAGGCCCGGAACCGACGGCAGCGGGGACAGCATGGCGTTCTGCAGCTGCTGGGCGACGCCGATGCGGTGCTGCAGCAGCTCCGCGCGGTGCAGGGCCTGCGCGGCGAACCCGGCGACCGTGGTGAGGGGCAGCAGCTCGACGGGGTCGAAGCGGCGGGGCACGTCCCAGCCCAGCACCATCGACCCGATGACGCCCGAGTCGCCCGTCAGCGGCACCGCGACGACGGAGTGCAGGCCGAGGTCGCGCAGCAGCCGCCGCACCGGCGCGGGGTAGGCGGAGTCGAAGTCGGGGCGGTCGCCGTGGTGCACGATCCGGGCCAGCCGCACCGAGGCCGCGGACGGGACCGGGGCGTCGGGCCGGTAGACCGCCGACGTCCCGTCGAGAGCGCCGGTGGCCCCGCTCGGGGCGTACAGGCCGGCGTGGCCGTCGTAGCGGTGCAACCGGCCGTCGGGACCGAGCAGCGAGATGCCCACGTAGCTCGGCGCCACCACGTCCCGGGCCGAGGCCAGCTCGGAGATCCGGTCGCGGACGTCGGTGACCGTGGCGGTGCGGGTGAACGCCTGCGAGGTCAGCAGCATCGACTGGCTCCGGTCGAACGACCTCCGCAGGTCGCCCTCCAGCAGGTCGCGGCGGGCTCGCTCCTGCTCGGCGTCGAAGCGCGCGAGCCGCAGGCGCAGCTCGACCGAGCATCCCCACGCGAGGTCGCGCAGCGCCTCGGTCTGCCCGGGCGTCCACGGCCGCGGGCGCGTGTCGATCGCGCAGAGCGACCCGAGCACGTGCCCCTCGGCGTCGGTCAGGGGCATGCCCGCGTAGGCCATGACGCCGAGGTCGGGGATCGCGAGGTTGTCGCGGACCAGGGGGTGCTCGGGGGCGTTCTCGACGATCAGCGGCTCCGCGGTGGCCACGACGTGCCGGCAGAACGAGTGCGAGAGCGGGGTGGCGCGCCGCGACGCCCACGGCTCGGGGAGGCCGACGAACCCGGGGAAGACCTGCTGCGCGGGCTGCACGAGCGTGACCAGCGCGACCGGCACGTCGAGCCAGCGCTGTACGCGCGTGGCGATGCGCTCCATCTCCGGGTCCGACCGGGAGTCGAGCCCCGACTGCTCGAGCGCCCGCAGCCGCGCGGGATCGCAGAGGGCGTCGTGGACGGCCGGGTCGAGCGCGATCTGGTCCACTCACCCTCCGCCGGTCTCACCCCCGGCGAGTCTGGCACAGGGCGCGGTCGTTCACCTCTCAACGAGTCGGTCGACCGCGAAGCGCATCAGCACGACCCCGGAGCGGAACGGACGGGTCTCCACACGAACAGCCGGAACTCGTCGACCGGGCCCTCCCCGACCAGCGCGCGGACCAGCCGCGTGCTGCCGGTGGCGACGAGGTCGATGACGCCGTCGAGCGTGATGTCCTCGGTGACCGCCGGCGTGCGCACGGTGCTCCTCCTCGGGTCGTGATCAGCCAGTCGTCAGGTGCTACCGGAGGACGGGCAGGAACTCATCTGTCGGACTCCTGCGGCGAGGATCCACTATCGGTGACGCCCGTCTCCTATGATGGAACTCTACGGTGGAACGACGCCCGCCCGGTCCGGTGGCGTCGCACGACGACCGGTGACCCGCCGGCGGGTCGACCTATGCTCGGGTCGTCCGGCTCCGCTCTCCGCGAAGGGAACCCGATGCCGCGCACCGCTCCGCCCGCCGACGTGGACCGCCGGGCCGAGGACCTGCGCGCCCGGCTCGCCGAGGAGTCCGGCGTCGTCGTCGCCTACTCGGGCGGCGCCGACTCGGCCCTGCTCGCCGCCCTCGCCCACGAGGTGCTGGGCGCGCGGGCCCTCGCCGTCACGGCGGTGTCGCCGAGCCTGCCCGAGTCGGAGCGGCGCCGGGCCGCGGCGTTCGCGGCCGACCGCGGGTTCGCCCACGTCGAGGTGCGCACGCACGAGTTCGCCGACCCGCGCTACGTCGCCAACGCGGGCGACCGCTGCTACCACTGCAAGTCCGCCCTCTTCGACGCCGTCGCGCCGCTCGCGGCCTTCGCTGGCGCGGTGGTGGCGCTCGGCACCAACCTCGACGACCTCGGCGACCACCGGCCGGGTCAGCGCGCGGCGGCCGAGCGGGGCGCGATCGCGCCGATGGTCGACGTCGGGCTGACGAAGGCGGAGGTGCGCGCGATCAGCCGCCGCCTCGGGCTCGACACCGCCGACAAGCCCGCCGCGGCCTGCCTGTCCTCGCGCGTGGCCTACGGCGACCCCGTCACCGCCGACGTGCTCGCGCGCGTCGAGAGCGCGGAGGACGCGCTGGCGGCGCTCGGGTTCGGCCAGTGCCGCGTGCGCGCCCACGCCTCCGGCACCGTCGGGCGGGTGGAGGTGCCGGCCGCGGAGCTCGGGCGCGCGCTGGACCTGCGCGCCGACGTCGTCGCCGCGGTGCGGGACGCCGGGTTCGCGTTCTGCGCGCTGGACCTCGACGGGTTCCGCAGCGGCGGCATGAACGTCCTGCTCGGGGTGCCGACCGTCGGCGCGCGATGACCGGCGGTCCTACCGATCCGGGGTTCGCCGACCTGGGCTTCGCCCGCCCCGACACCGACCGCGAGGCCCGCTCGGGCCTGCCGGAGGTCGTCTACGGGCCGGGCAAGTCGCCCGACCAGGTCGCCGCCGTGGTCGCGACCCTGCTGGCGGCCAACACCGGTCCCGTCCTCGTGACGCGCGTCGAGCCCGGCACGGCCCGCGAGGTGCTGGCCGCCGTGCCCGGCGGGCACCACGACCCCGATGCCCGGCTGCTGGTCTGGCGGCCCGCCGCCCCGCTCGGGTTCCGCCTCGCCGTCGTCTCCGCCGGCACGTCGGACGGGCCGGTCGCCGCCGAGGCCGGGGCGGTCGCGACGGCCGTCGGGCTCACGGTCGACGCCGTCGCCGACGTCGGGGTCGCCGGGCTGCACCGGCTGCTGGCCGTGCGCGGGCGCATCGAGTCGGCCCACGCCGTCGTCTGCATCGCGGGGATGGAGGGGGCGCTGCCCAGCGTCGTCGCCGGGCTGGTGAGCCGCCCGGTCATCGCCGTGCCGACGTCGGTCGGCTACGGCGCCGCGCTGGAGGGCGTGACGGCGCTGCTGGCCATGCTCACCTCGTGCGCGGCCGGCGTGACGGTCGTGAACATCGACTCCGGGTTCGGCGCCGCGATGGCCGCCCGCCGCCTCGCCGGGGCCGTCGCCCGCGGGGCCGACCGGTGATCGTCTGGCTCAACCCCGTCGGCGGCGTCTCCGGCGACATGCTCCTGGGCGCGCTGATCGGGCTGGGCGCGCCCGTCGACGGCGTCCGGCAGGCCGTCGCCTCCACCGGCCTGACGGGCTGGGACCTCGAGGTCACCGACGTGCGGCGCGGGGCGCTGCGGGCCACGCGCGCGACCGTCCGCGTCGAGGCGCAGCCGCCCGAGCGGCGCGCGGCGGACCTGCTGGAGATCGTGTCGCGCGCCCGGCCCGCCGGGGTGGCCGCCACGGCGCGGCGGGCGATCACCGCGATCGCGGAGGTCGAGTCGCGGCTGCACGGCGTGCCGGTCGACCAGGTGCACCTGCACGAGATCGGGGGCGTCGACACCGTCGTCGACACCGTGGGGGTGGCCGCCGCTCTCGCCCTGCTCGACGTCGACGCCGTGCGCTGCGGCCCGCTGCCGATGGGCACCGGGACGGTGCGGACGGCGCACGGGATCATCCCGCTGCCCGCCCCGGCCACGGCGGCGCTGGTCGCCGCCGCTGGCGCGCCCGTCACCGCGGGCGGTGACCGCGAGACCGTCACGCCGACCGGGATGGCGCTGCTGCTGGCCCTGGGCACGCGGTTCGGTCCGGTGCCGGACATGACGGTGTCGGCCGTCGGCTACGGCGCCGGGGGCCGCGACGACCCCGGGCGCGCCAACGTCGTGCAGGCGCTGCTCGGCACGGCTCCCGACCCCGGGACGCCGGGGGAGGTCACGCCGATGACGCTGCTGGAGACCACCGTCGACGACGTGTCCGGCGAGGTCCTCGGCCACGTGCTCGACCGCGCCCTCGCCGCCGGCGCCGCCGACGCGTGGATCACGCCGGTGACGATGAAGAAGTCGCGGCCCGGCCATACCGTCCACCTGCTCGTGACGCCGGAGCGGGCGGCGGCCTGCGAGACGCTGCTGCTGCGCGAGACCGGCAGCCTCGGGGTGCGCCGGCGCACCGTCGACCGGCGCGCGCTGCCCCGCCGGACGAGCACCGTCGACGTCGGCGGGCACGTCGTCCGCGTCAAGCACGGCCCGTGGGGGGCCAAGCCCGAGCACGACGACCTGGTCGCGGCCGCCGCTGCGCTGGACCTCCCGCTGCGCGAGGTCGCCGCGCGGGCGGCGCGCGCGGTCACGTGACGGTGAACGTGATCTCGGGCGGCTCGGCCAGGGTGCGCGTGACGTAGCAGACCCGCTTCGCGGCCTCCACGAGCTTCTGCATGTCGGCACCGGTGGGGGAGTCGGCGCGCACGTCGACGCGGAACGCGCGGAACCGCGGCCCGTCGTAGGTGCCGGTGACGTCGACGGCCAGGCCCGCGAGCTCCACCTCGCGCTTCGCCGCCGTCCAGGCCAGCGCGATCGTGAAGCAGGAGGCGATGGAGGCCAGCAGCAGCTCGGTCGGCTGGGGTCCGGAACCGGTGCCCCCGACCGACTCCGGCTCGTCGGAGAGGACCTCGAAGCCGCCCGCGTCGACCTCGGCCCGCAGCCCGCCCGTCCAGCGGGCCGACACGCTCCGCTCCGTCGCGCTCACGCCCGGTCCCCTCGTGCAACACCGGTGCAACCGGTTCGCGCGAGAGTGCGCGGCATCACAGCAGACAGGAGACGTCGATGACCGCTGCAGTCCACGCCCCGCTCCGGCTGGTGCCCTGCCGCGACGCCTGTCCGGGCGGCGCGCGCCGGGCCCACCACGACCGCCTGCTCACGGTCGACACCGACACCGACGCGCTGTTGGAGCTCATCGAGCTCGCGGTGACCTGGCACGAGCTCGAGCACCCCCGGGAGCGCCTCGTGGGGCCGCAGGAGTGGGCGACCTTCGCCGAGCGGCACCACTGGGCCGACCCCGACCGCGCCGAGCGGGCCTTCGTGCTGGCGGCGGACATCGTCGACCGCCACGCTCCGGCGCTGCGCGCCCGGGCGGGCCGGACGACGATGCTGGACCTGATCACGGGCTAGGGTCACGTATCGGATAGTAGAAGTAGTTCACTTATCGGATCTAGGGTGGGTTCGTGTCCGACACCGACTTCCTCGACCTGGCGGCGCGGTCCGGCAAGCCCCGCACCGCAGGTCTCACACACGTGCTCGACGGCGGCGTCGGACCGTCCGCGGTGGACGACGTCCTCGCCGGCGCCGGCGGGCTGATCGACATCTGGAAGGTCGGCTGGGGCACCGCGTACGTCGACGCGGCGCTGGACCGCAAGGTCGCAGCCCTGACCGCCGCGGGCGTCGACCTGTGCCTGGGCGGCACGCTCCTCGAGATCGCCTGGGCCCAGGGCCGCGCGGTCGAGTGCCTGGCCTGGGCGCGCGACCACGGCTTCGCCCGCGTCGAGGTCTCCCGCGGCACGGTGTCCATGTCGCTGCCGGAGAAGGCCGAGCTGATCGCGCGGGCGGCGCGGGACTTCTCGGTGCTCGCCGAGGTCGGGTCGAAGGCCCCGGGGGAGATGCACGCCGCGCGGACCTGGCCTGCCGAGTGCCTCGCCGACCTCGACGCCGGCGCCTCGCTGGTCGTCACCGAGGGCCGGCAGAGCGGCACCGTCGGCACCTTCGACGACCAGGGGCGGGTGCGCCCCGACGTCGTCGAGGCCGTCGCGGCCGCGGTGGGCGTCGAGCGGGTGGTGTTCGAGGCGCCGCGGGCGAGCCAGCAGGCGTGGTTCATCCGCCGGTTCGGCGCCGAGGTGAACCTGGGCAACATCACCCCGGGCGACGTCCTGTCGGTCGAGACGCTGCGGCTCGGGCTCCGGTCCGACACCGCCTCGCCGACGGTGCGGAGCGCGGCGGGCGCGGAACCCGCGTGACCGCGGACGCGCCGGCGGGCCCCAACTTCGTCCCGCTGCGCTACCGCGGGGTCGCCGTGTCGACGGTGCCGCGGGAGGTCGGGCTGGACGCGGAGTCCCTGCGCGCGCACTTCCTGGGCCGCGACGCCTACCGCCGCACGCGGTTCGTCGTCGCCCGCCACGACCCGGCCGAGCCCGGCCCGACCGCCGTGCTGCAGGTCGAGCGGGCGTCGCCGGAGCCGCTGTTCTCGCCGGTCGTGGACGTGCGGATGGTCGCCGGGCCCGACGAGTGCGCCTACGTCGTCGACCCGGATGTCGACACCGGCATCCCCACCGCGCTGGCCGCCGCGGCCCGCGAGCACGCGCCCGGTGCGCGCGTCGTGGTGGTGGAGGGCCGCTACGCCCACGTCAACTTCATCCTCGAGCCCGCCCCGCTGCGGGTCGTCGTGCGCGACGTCGTGCCGCCCGAGCCGGGCAAGCTCGCCGACCAGGCCGCGCGCGTCGTCGCGGTGCTGGAGGACCTGGCCCCGGTGGAGCTCGTCGCGCGGTCGGTCCGGCTCGCCGACCTGGCCGCCTCCGCCCCGGCCCCGCACTACCTGCTCCCGTGCCGCGGCTCGGGCGGCGAGGTGCCCGGGGCGCAGGTGTCCTACCTCGACGAGCACCCCGAGCACGCCGACTGGACGTTGCTGGGCTGCGCGCGCTCGCGCCAGATCCACCGGCACTTCTACGGCGAGGACCCGCCGACCGTCGACTTCTGCCCGAAGGCCGGGCTGCCCGGCACGCGCCCGCCCGAGCCGGTGCTGACCAAGTGCTGCCTGCAGGAGGAGCACGTGGAGTCCGGCGACGGCTGGACGTCGGTGCCGTGGGGGGCGTCGCTGGAGATGGTGCGGACGGCGCTGCAGGGCCTCGTCGAGCGGGAGGCGCCGACGTGGCGACCCGGCTGACGACCTCGCGCCTCTACGCGCACCTGTGGGGCTCGCCGGAGACCGACGCCCTGTTCGACGAGGTCCCGATGCTGCAGCGCTGGCTCGACATCCTCGTCGCGCTGGCCCGCGCCCAGGAGCCCTCCGGTGTCGTGCCGCCCGGCACGGCCGACCGGCTGGCTGCGGCCGCACGGGTCGAGGCGCTCGACCTGGACTTCGTCGCCGAGCAGACCCGCGCCACCTCCCACTCGACGCTCGGCCTGATCCGCGGGCTGTCCCGGGTGCTGCCCGAGGACCTGCGCGAGCACGTCTACGTCGGCGCGACGGTGCAGGACCTCACCGACACCTGGTTCGGCACGGTGCTGCGCGACGTCGGCGACCTCGTCCGGCGCGACCTGCTGGCCTGCGAGGGCCTGCTGCTCGCCCTGGCCGCCGAGCACCGCGACACCGTCATGGCCGGGCGGACCCACGGCCAGCCCGGCGCCCCGATCACGTTCGGGTTCAAGGTGGCCTCGTGGGCCGACGAGGTCCGCCGGCACCTCGACCGCCTCGACGAGGGGCGCCCCCGGTGGTGCGTCGGGCAGCTCGCGGGCGCGGTCGGCGCGCTGGCCTTCTTCGGGGCCGACGGCCCGGCGCTGCGCGGCCGCTTCTGCGCGGAGGTCGGGCTGGCCGACCCGGGGATGTCGTGGCTGACCGCGCGCGACCGCGTCGCCGAGTTCGGCGCGGTGCTGGCGATGGTCTGCGGCACGCTCGCCCGGATCGGCGTGGAGGTCTACGAGCTGGCGCGCCCGGAGATCGGCGAGCTGGCCGAGCCGGCCGCGCCCGGCGCCGTCAGCAGCATCACGATGCCGCACAAGCGCAACCCCGAGACCGGCGAGCACCTCGACACGCTCGCGCGGCTGGCCCGCTCGTCGTCGGCGGTGCTGCTGGAGGGGATGGTCGGCGGGCACGAGCGCGACGGCCGGTCGTGGAAGGCGGAGTGGGTCGCGCTCCCCGAGGTCTGCCAGCTGACCGCGGCCGCGCTGCGGCTCGCGCGCGGCCTGCTCGGCGGCCTGGAGGTGCACCCGGAGGCGATGGCGGCCACCGTCGAGCGCTTCGGCGGGCTCGACAGCGAGCGGATCCTCGCCGGGCTGTCGGTGCGGCTGGGCAAGCACCGCGCGCAGCAGGTGCTGCACGAGGTCCTGCGCGACGAAGCGGCCGACCCGGCCGCCGCGCTGGCGGCCCGCGGGGTCGCCACGGCCGAGGAGGTGCGCGAGTGGGGCTCGGCCGGCGCCGTCGACGCCTGCGGCGCGATGGTCGACGTCGTGCTCGCGCGGGCGGCGCTCGCGCGGGGGCGGGCATGACGCCGCGGTTCCCCCTGGCCGTCCTGCCGACCCCGCTGGTGGAGGCGCCGCGGCTCAGCGAGGAGCTCGGGTGCGGCCCGCTGCTGGTCAAGCGCGACGACCTCATCGGGTTCGGTGTCGCGGGCAACAAGGCGCGTCCGTTGGAGCACCTCGTCGGCGCGGCCCGCCTGGCCGGTGCGGAGGTCCTCGTCACCGGCGGCGGCCCCGGGTCGAACTTCTGCGCCGCCGCCGCGCTCGCCGCCCGCGTCGCCGGGATGCGCTGCGAGATCGTGCTGTGGGGCGACCCCGACGGGGCCCCGAACGTCGCGCTCGCGCGGGCGGCGGGGGCGTGCGTGCGGCCCACCGGCCGGTTCGACCGCGAGGAGGTCGACGTGCTCGCCGCCGAGCGCGCCGCCGCGCTGACGGCGTCCGGCACGCCCGCGGTCGCGGTGCCGCGCGGCGGGTCGACCGCGGTGGGCGCCCTGGGCTTCGCCGACGCCGCGACCGAGCTCGCCACACAGCTCGCGGGCCGGCGGCCGTCGGCGGTCGTGCTTCCGGTCGGCTCCGGCGGCAGCGTCTCCGGGCTCCTGGCCGGGCTCGCCGCCTGCGGGCTCGACGTCCCGGTCGTCGGGGTCTCGGTGAGCCGCCCGCCGGACGCGGTGCGGGCGTCGGTGCTGGCCCTGGCCCGCGAGTGCGCGGCGCTGCGGGGCACCGCGCCGCCCGATCCCGCCCAGCTGCGCCTGGTCGACGCCCGCGGGCCCGGCTTCGGGCGCACCACCCCGCTCGAGGACGAGCGCGCCCGGCTCGCGCTGCACACCGAGGGCTGGCTGCTGGACACCACCTACGGCGCCGAGGCGTTCTCCGCCGCGGTCGACCTGCTGCTCGCCCACCCGCCGGACCCGGTCCTGTGGTGGCACACCGGCGGCACCGTGCCCGCCGTGGCGCACCTGCAGGACGACGAGAGAGGAACGACCCCATGACGACCCCGCAGGCCCGGGCCCGCCGGTCCCGGCCGGAGGGCTTCCCCCGCTCCGGTCCGGCGCCGGAGCTGATCGAGTCCGGCTTCGAGATCGAGAACGCCGACGCCGCGTTCCTGCACCACGGCCTCAACCTCGCCGACCTCGCGCACGTCCTGGACCTGGCGCGGCGCGGGATCGTGCCGCCCGACGCCGAGCGCACGCTGCTGGCGCTGCTGCTCGACGTCTGCGACATCGCGCCCGAGGACTTCCCCTACGACCCCTCCTTCGGCGAGCCCTACAACTCCCGCGAGCGGTACTTCGTCTCCCGCATCGGCGACGTCGCCGGCTGGCTGCACGCCGGGCGCCCGCGGCGGGAGGCGGCCCGCGTCGCGCTGCGGCTGCACCTGCGCGCCGCGCTCGCCGAGCTCGTCGAGGAGGCCGTCCGCGCGTCGCTCGACCTCGTCGACCGCGCCGAGGAGCACGCCGCGACCCTGCTGCCCGACCAGACCTACCTGCAGCAGGCGCAGCCCTCGACGTTCGGGCACTACCTGCTCTCGTTCGTCTACCCCACCGTCCGCGACGCCCGCAGGCTGCTCGACGAGCTCGACGGCATCGACACCAGCCCGGGTGGCGCGGGCTGCGTCAACGGCACCCGGCTGCTCGAGGACCGCGCGCCGATCGCGGCCGCGCTGGGCTTCCGGTCGGTCATCCCGCACACCCGCGACGCCATGTGGCAGGTCGACGGGCTGGTCCACATCCTCGCCACCACGGCGAGCCTGCTGTCGAACTTCTCCAAGCTCGCCGAGGACCTGGAGATCTTCTCCTCCAGCGAGTTCGACTTCGTCGACCTGGCCGACGCCTACAGCCGCTCCAGCATCCTCATGCCGCAGAAGCGCAACCCCTACGCGCTGGCAATCGTGCGCGGCGCGTCCGGGGTGATGATCGGCCGGCTCACCGGCTTCCTCGCGGTGACCAAGAGCCCGTCCGCGCGCAGCGACAACCTGATCTTCGCCTACGGGGAGGTGCCGCGGGCGCTCGAACTGGGCCTGCGGATCACCCGGCTGATGGGCGGGGTCGTGCGCACGCTGCGGGTCAACCCCGACCGGATGCGCGAGGAGCTCGACCGCGGCTACACCCAGGCCACCGACCTCGCCGAGCACCTCGTCGGGCTGGTCGGCGTCGACTACCGGACCGCGTACGTCGTGGTCGGCAACACGGTGCGCGCGGCGGCGCAGGCGGGCGTCCCGGGGTCGGCGATCACCGGCCGGATGCTCGACGACGCCGCACTGGCCCACACCGGACGCGACTGGGGCCTCGCCGACGCCGACCTGTCCGACGTGCTCGACCCGCGCTCCATCGTGGCGTCGCGGCGCGCGGAGGGCGGGGCGGCGCCCGACGCGGTGGCGTCCATGGTCGCCGACCTGCGCGGGACCCTCGAGGGGATCGGCGCCGCGGCGGTGGAGCGGACCGCCGGGTTCGCGGCCGCCGAGGAGGAGCTGGTGGCGCGCGCCCGGGCCGGTGCGGGTGCGGCCGGCTGAGCGGGAGTGCAGAGGTGGCGTCAGCTCTCCGGCACGTCGACGGCGACGACCTCGACCGGCGCACCGGAGGAGTTGCCGCAGCGGTGCTCCAGGCCGGAGGGGAAGTGCAGGGCCTCGCCCGCGGCGACCTCGTAGCGGTCGGCGGCCACCTCCACGTCGAGCCGGCCCTC
Source organism: Pseudonocardia oceani (assembly GCF_019263585.2). Taxonomy (GTDB): domain Bacteria; phylum Actinomycetota; class Actinomycetes; order Mycobacteriales; family Pseudonocardiaceae; genus Pseudonocardia; species Pseudonocardia oceani. The sequence continues at coordinate 2,397,302 of NZ_JADQDF010000001.1, read as the reverse complement.
CAGCACGATCAGCAGCGTCTCGCCCGCGCGGCGCAGGCCGGGCCGCTGCTCGCCGGGCTCCAGCCGGGCCACGGTGCCGCGCGCGCGGAAGCGGTCGGGCGACCCGGTGATCGTGACGGGGCCGACGGCGATCCCGTCGGCGAACCGCGTGAGCACGGCGGTCGGGGCGGTGTCGTCGTCCTCGACGAAGTGCCGGATCGGCGCGCCCAGGGCCCCGGCGATCTTGAGCAGCGTCGTGATCGTGGGGACCATGTCCCCGCGCTCGACCTTGTGCACCGACGCCGTGGAGACCTCCGCGGCGCGGGCCAGCTGCTGCAGCGTCATGCCGCGCTCCAGGCGCAGCACGCGCACCTTGGGCCCGATCGACCCCACGACGTCCTCCCACCCCGACGGAGCGTCCGGCAGGGCGGGCAGCGGGTTGCTGGGCATCGGTCCTCCACTGGTTGACAGGGCCACCAGTTATAGTATCGTGGAAATCCGTTCCTGATAGGAAAACTCCGGATGTGATCCTGCCCAGAGTAGGACGCTCCAGCGAAAGGGTCTCCACGTGTCAGCAGCACCGCGGCGCACTGTCGTGATCGGGGGAGGCGCCGCGGGACTGGGTGCCGCCGGGGGGGTCAAGGCCGCCGATCCCGGCGCCGACGTCGTCGTCTACACCGAGTTCGAGGACGTCGCCTACAGCCCCTGCGGGATCCCCTACGTCCACGGCGGCGAGATCCCCGACTTCGAGCGGCTGTTCCTCGCGGGCAAGCAGGCCTACGTCGACGCCGGCATCGACGTGCACTACGAGACGGCGGTGACCGCCATCGACACGGCGGCCCACACCGTCACGGTCGCGGGCGAGGGTGCGGTCCGCTACGACAGCCTGGTCATCGCCACCGGCTGGAACTACGCCGACCCCGGTGTCCCCGGCGGTGACCTGCAGGGCCTCTACTACGTCAAGAACATCCGCAAGGCCATGGAGTGGGACAAGGTCATCTCCGAGACCAAGGCGGCCGTGGTCGTGGAGGCCGGCCCGCTCGGGCTGGAGATGGTCACGGCACTCGCCCACCGCGGCGTCGAGACCCACCTGATCGACCCCAACCCCTACGCCCTGTCGATGATGGCCGACCCCGACATCATGGCCCCCGTCGAGGAGTCCTGGCGCGAGCTCGGCGTGCACCTGCACTTCAACACCACGCTCGAGGAGTTCCTCGGCGACGCCGAGGGCAAGGTCCGCGCGGTGAAGACCTCGGGCGGCGAGATCACGGCCGACCTGGTCGTCATCTCCACGCACAAGACGCCCGAGACCGCGCTGGCCGAGGCCGCGGGGCTCAAGCTCGGCTCCACCGGCGCGATCATCGTCGACGAGAGGATGAAGACCTCCGCCCCGGACGTGTGGGCGGCGGGCGACGTCGTCGAGATCCCGCACGGGCTGACCCGCACCCCGCTGCAGGGGCTCACCGGGTCGCACGCCTACGCGCAGGGCAAGACGGCGGGCACCAACGCGGGCGGCGGCGACCGCTCCTACCGGGCCGTCTACGTCCCGTGGGGCACGCCGGCCGGCAAGTGGGTCATCGGCGGCGCCTCGTTCGGCGAGGCCACGGCCACCGCGCTCGGCATCCCCTACGTCAAGGGCGAGGCGCAGGGCATCTCGCGCGCCCGCTACTACCCGGGCGTGCAGCCGGTGAAGGTCAAGCTGCTCGCCGAGCCGGGCACGCTGCGGCTGATCGGCGCGCAGATGATCGGCGGCGGCGAGGGCATCAAGGAGCGCGCCGACTTCCTCGCCCAGGCGATCCGGTTCGGCATGACGCTGCACGACCTGTCGACCATGGAGAACGTCTACTCGCCCGCCATCGGCGCGCTCAACGAGCCGATCGTGGTGGCCGCGACCAACGGCGTCGCCGCCGCGAAGGGGAAGTAGCGGTGGCGTCCTTCTTCGGCTGGCTGCGCAGCAACTCCGAGCACTACCTCCTCGTCGCCGCCCACGCGAAGCTCGCCCGCACCCTGGGCTCGCCGCCGCCGCGGGCGCCGAAGGGGCTCCGGGAGATCTTCTGGCTGCGGATCTTCGCTCCCGTCTACGCACTGCTCCCGTGGTCGCTCCGCAGCCGGATCATGCGCGCGATGCCCGGGAGCCACCGGCAGACCTGGGCGCCCCCGCCCCGGTCACGAGGACCAGCGGTCTGACCGCGACAGCTCCACCACCCACCCGCACAGAAGGAGAACCACCGTGGCTCAGATCATCGGCGAGCGCCCGAACACCGGCGACGTCATCGTCGACTACGACGAGAAGCTGTTCGACGACGTCCAGGCCAACGAGGGCGAGAAGGCCTACATCTTCATGCACACCGTGCCCTTCGAGGGCTCGGTCGGCTTCGTGAACATGCTGACCGCCACCCGGATCAACCGGAAGGGCTTCGACACCAGCATCGTGCTCTACGGCCCCGGCGTGCTGATGGCGTCGGCGACCCGCGGCTTCCCGACCGTCGGTGCCGAGGCGTTCCCCGGCCACATGAACTTCAACAACCAGCTCGGCACGTTCATCAAGGAGGGCGGCAAGGTCTACGCCTGCCGCTTCGCGATGGCCGCGCTCTACGGCATGCGCGAGACCGACCTGATCGAGGGCGTCATCCCGATGCACCCGCTCGACGTGCTCGACTGCAACCTCACGGCCCGCCGCGAGGGCGCGCTGGTCATGCAGACCTGGACCCTCTGACACCCGCTCGGTGACCGCCGGGCCAGGACCGTCCCCTCCCGGTCCCGGCCCGGCGTCCGGAGGTACCACCGTGACATCGTCCGCATCCATGGACCCCCTCTCCGCTCCCGGTTCCGCCGACGTGGCCGCGTGGCGCAGCCGGTGGAGGGCGGCGGGCGAGTCCCTGTTCCCCACCCTGATGAACGACCCGCCGTCCTACGCCGGGGCGGTGGAGACGATCGGCGCGCTCGCGACCGAGCTGGGCAGGCGCGACGCCGACCTGCCGGCGCTGGTCGCGGTCATGGCCGCGCCGGACGCGTTCCTCGCCGAGTGCGGCCTGCGGCCCGGCGCCGTCCCGGCCGGTCTGCTCGTGGGCGTCGCCTGCGGGATGCGTGAGCGAGACCTCATCGCCGAGGAGGTCCGCCGCGAGCACCACGCCGCCATCGAGGGGGCCAGGGCGACCGGTTCCGCGTGGGCGGTGCTCGCCGGCCCCGAGGCGATCGAGGACGTCACCGGCGGCCCCGGCGGCGTCGCCTGCTGCACCCACCTGCACGTCGCGTCGGGCGTCGAGATCCGCGCCACGGTCGACGCCTGGTCGCCGGAGCCCTACCGCGTCGACGTGATCGAGGCCGGGGTGGTCCCGCCCCGCGGCGCGTCGTTCACCCGGCGCGAGCCGTGGATCGCGGAGTTCCACCGCTACCGCGCCGAGATCGGCGACGGGGCGTGACGACCGCCCGGCCGCTCGACCCGGTCGCCGAGGTCGACGCCCCCCGTGAGGTCTGCCGGCTCGTCGCCGACGACCACGAGCTGGCCGCCCACCACACCGTGCGGCGGACCGTGTTCGTCGAGGAGCAGGGCGTCTTCGCCGGCTCCGACCGCGACGCCCTCGACGACGACCCGTCGACGCTGCACGTCCTGGGCCTGGCCGACGGCCGCCCGTCGGGCAGCGTGCGGCTCTACCCCGTCGGGCCCGGGCAGTGGAAGGGCGACCGCCTCGCCGTGCTGCCCGGGCGCCGCGCCGGGCGGCTCGGGATCGCGCTGGTCCGCTTCGCCGTGGCCACGGCCGGCGCGCGCGGCGGCGACCGGATGGTCGCGCTCGTGCAGCAGCCCAACGAGGTGTTCTTCCGCCGGCTGGGCTGGGAGCGCCTGGCCGAGCCGGAGCTCTACGTCGGCATCCCCCACGTGCGGATGGCCATCGGTCTGCGCTGAGCGCGCTCAGCGGGTGCGCGGCGCCGGGAGCACCAACCTGCCCCCGGCGGTGAACGACTCGCGCGCCGCCGCGGGCAGCGCCGCCGCGATCCGGGTGAGCGCCGCCGCGCGCTCCGCGGGCGCGCCGAGCTGCGCCGCCAGCAGGTCGGAGCCGGTGCCGGTGGCGATCTCGGCGGCCTCGGCGGGCCGCCCCATGTGGTGCAGGGCGAGCGCGACGTACTTGGGCGAGGAGTAGCGGCGGGCGACGTCGAGCAGCCGCTCGGCCTCCGAGCGGTCCCACCGGGCCCGCATCTCGACCAGGCGCATGGTGGCCCGCGAGCGGAACGGCAGCGAGCGCTCCAGCATCGGTCCGGCCTGCTCGACGGCGGCCGCGGCGTCGTCGGGGCGACCCAGCATGAGGTCGCAGTCGGCCACCGCGAGCAGCGCGTGCAGCTCCTGCTCCAGCTCCAGCGCGCCGCCGCCGCGGTGGGCGAGCTCCACGGCGCGCACGGCGTGCTCGCGGGCGCGCTCGACCTGGCCCAGCTCCTGCCACATCCACGAGGTCGTCGTCTCGATGCCCGCGCGGTAGAAGCCGAGGTTCTCGGCGTCGATGAGGCGGCGGGCGTTGTCCAGGGAGCGCAGCGCCCCGCCGAAGTCGCCGGAGTCGCCGCGGGCGAGCGCGGTGAAGAACAGGGTCTGCAGCAGCGGCCGGAACTCCCCGGTGCGCCGGCACAGCACCGCCGCCCTGGCCAGGACGGTGCGGGCCTCGTCGAAGCGGTCCTGGTGCTGGAGCAGGGCGCCGCGGTAGGCGAGCGCGATCGCGGTGGTGGCGTCCTCGCCCGACGCCGAGAGGACGTCGTCGTAGGCCGCGGCGGCACCGGCGTAGTCGCCGTCCCAGTGCCGGACCCGCCCCAGCAGCAGGGTGGCCGACGGCAGGGCCCGCGGGGCGGCGGCGGCCGACTCGGCGAGGTGGGTGGCCTGCTCGGCGAAGTCGACCGCGACGGCGGCGTCACGGGCGTAGAGGGCGGTCCAGCCCAGCTGCTCCAGCGCCCGGGCCTCCAGCTCGAGGTCGCCCAGCTCGCGGGCGAGCGCCAGCGCCCGCTCGTGGTCCTCGCGGGCGTCGGCGGGGCGGCCCAGGTCGCGCCGGACGTGCCCGCGCCGCAGGTGGACCGCCACCAGCTGTGCGGTGTCGCCGCCGGCGAGGGCGGCGTCGACGGCGCAGCCGAGCAGGCGCTCGGCGTCGGTGTGGGCGAAGGACACGTCGGCGGCGTCGGCGGCCGCGAGCCAGGCCGCGGCCGCGCCCCGCGGGTCGCCCGCCGCCGCCAGGTGCTGCGCCGCAGCCTCGGGCCGGTCGGCCAGCAGGCGGGCCGCGCGGCGGTGGCGGTTGACGCGGACGGGCTCGGGCACCGACTCGTAGGCGACGCGCCGGACGATGTCGTTGGCGAACCGGAAGCTGTCGCCCTGCACGGTGAGCAGCCCCGCGCGCATCGCCCGGTCGGCCCGCGCCGCGCAGTCCTCGACGTCGAGGCCGGACAGGGCGGCCACGTCGTCGAGGACGACGGTGGTGCCGAGCGTGGCGCACTGGGCGAGCAGGTGCGCGACGGCGTCGCCGGCGTGGTCGAGTCGAGCGGCGACGGCGTCGTGCAGCGTCGGGGGCACGGCGGGCGGGTCCTCGCCGTCCCCGACGGGCAGGCGCAGCAGCTCGGAGAGGAACAGCGGCGACCCGCCCGTCCAGGACCACACCCGGCCGGGGTCGTGGCCGCGGCCGCTGCGCGCGACGAGCACGGCGACGTCGGCCCGCGTGAGCGGCCCGAGCGGGATCCAGGTCGCCAGGTCGCGCAGCGGTGCGGTGACGTCGGGCGACTCGTCGGTCCGCTCGGTGAGCAGCAGCAGCACGCGTGCGCCCTGCCAGTGGGCGGCGAGGACGTGCAGCGCCTCCACGGTGGACTGCCCCGCGTGCTGCAGGTCCTCGACGACGAGCAGCACGGGCACCCGGGCGCCGAGCCGGGTGAGGAAGCCGCCCACGGCGTCGACGCTGCGGCGGTGCTCGACCTCGGGCGCCGCCCGCTCGTAGGGCACCGGCCCGACCAGGTCGGTCAGCTCGGGGACGAGCTCCACCAGCGTGCCCAGACGTGCGCCGGCCAGCTCGCGCACCTCGGCCGGGGTGGTGCGGTGGACGATCGCCCGCACGAGGTCGACGAGCGGCTGCAGGTACAGCGACCGCTCGGCCTCGAAGCAGGTGGCCTCGACGACGAGCGCTCCGGCGCGCCGGACCTCCGCCGCGAGCGCCGAGGCCAGCGCGGTCTTGCCGATCCCCGCCTCCCCGGTGAGGACGGCCGCGCCGGGCCTGCCCGCCGCGGCGTCCGCCCACAGGTCGCGGAGCCGGCCGAGCTCGGCGTCGCGCCCGACGAGACCCGGGTCGGCCGCGGGGGCGGGGGCGGCCGGGGCGGGCGGGTCGCTCTCCGCGCGCAGCACGGCGAGGTGCAGCGCCTGCGTCGCGGGGGAGGGGTCGATGCCGAGGTGCTCGGCGAGGGACTCCCGCAGCGACCGGTAGGCGAGCAGCGCGTTGCCCGGACGGCCCGCGCGCTGGTGGGCGAGCATGACCGTGCGGCAGGCGCCCTCGTCGAACGGGTCGAGGCGCAGGACGGCCGTCGCGACCTGCACGGCCGTGTCGAGCGCGCCGAGCTCGAGCGCGGCGGCCGCCCACGCGGTGCGGGCGCGGTGCAGCAGGGCGCGGACCGAGCGGCGCAGGTCGCGCACCCACCGGTCCTCGTGCTCCCCGGCCAGCGCGACGTCGGCGTCGAGCAGCTTGGCGGCCTGCTCGCCGCTCGTCGAGGCGAGCGCGAAGCGGCCCTGGCCGAGCTCCAGCTCGGCGGTGGCGACGAGGTCGGCGGCCTCCAGCAGATCGACCGCGACGAGGTCGGCGGCCATCCGGTACCCGGCGGCGGACCCCTCGATGAGCGGCCGGCCCAGCGCTCGGCGCAGGCGGCTGATCAGCGCGGCGACGTTGCGGTCGGCGCGGTCGGGCGGGTGGTCCTCCCAGAGCGCGTCGACCAGGTGCTCGATCGGGACGAACTCACCCCTCCGTGCGGCGAGCACGGCGAGCACCCGACGGGCCTTCCCGACGGGCACGTGTCCGGAGAGCTCACCCTCGACGGTGAAGGAGCCGAGCAGGCAGAGCCGCAGGGGCTGACCCACATGGCCGACTCTACCCGTGCTGACGCCCGCGTTCGGACCAGGCTGTCGGCCGGTCGTCTACTATGATGGAAATCCCTCTCTCATGGTGAATCCACTCCACGAAGGGCCCCACCCATCATGCCCAGAACCGTCGTCGTCGCTCTCGGGGGGAACGCGATCACCCGCAGCGGCGAGACCGGCACCCACGCCGAGCAGACGGCCAACGCCCGCGCGATGGCCCGGGCCGTCTGCCGGATGCGTGAGGCCGGGTGGAACGTCGTCATCGTGCACGGCAACGGCCCGCAGGTCGGCAACCTCGCCATCCAGCAGGAGGAGGCGGCGCACCGGGTGCCGGAGATGCCGCTGTTCTGGCTGGGCGCGATGACCGAGGGCCAGCTCGGGTGCCTGATCACCCTCGCCCTGCACGAGGCGGGCGGCGGTCGCCTGCCGGGCGTCGTCGCCGTCGTCACGCACATGGTGGTCGACCCCGCCGACCCGGCCTTCGCGCGGCCGACGAAGCCGATCGGGCCCTTCCTCGACGAGGAGACCGCGCAGCGGCAGGCGAGCGAGCGCGGCTGGACCGTCGGCGAGGACGCGGGACGGGGCTACCGCAGGCTCGTGGCGTCCCCCGAGCCCGGGCGGATCGTCGAGATCGACGACATCCGGGCGCTCGTCGACCGCGGGTCGGTCGTCGTCGCGGCGGGCGGCGGCGGCATCCCGGTGGTGCAGGACGGGCACGTCCTGACGGGCGTCGACGCGGTCGTGGACAAGGACCTCGCGGCCGAGAAGCTCGCCAGCACGCTCGGCGCCGATGTGCTGATGCTGGTGACGGGCGTGCCGCGGGTGATGCTCGACTACGGCACCCCGCAGGCCCGCGAGGTCGGGGAGATGACCACCGACGAGGCGCTGGGGCACGCCGCGGCCGGGCAGTTCCCGGAGGGCAGCATGGGGCCCAAGATGCGCGCCGCCACCCGCTTCGTCCAGGCCACCGGCGGCACCGCCGTGGTCACCGACGTCGAGCACGCCTGCTCCTCGCTCGAGGGCGGCCCGCCCGGTGCGGTGGGCACCCGCATCGTCCCCGGTGGCAGCGTCACCACCCGCATCGTCCCCCCGTCGAGCGTCGGAGCGGCATCATGATCCACTACCTGACCGTCCACCCCGAGACCTACGTCGACTCGATCATGCAGCTGTCCGGCACACGGGCGCTGCGCGCGGTCGAGGGCGTCGACTGGGCCAGCGCGGCCATGGCGACCCCGACCAACGTCGCGACGCTGGAGGAGGAGGGGTTCGACCCCGGCGACCTCAGCGGCGCCGGCGCGAACGACCTCGTCCTCGCCGTCCGGGCCGAGGTGCAGGACGCCGTCGACGCGGCGCTGGAGGCGGGCGAGCAGGCGCTGTTCGCCGCGCGCGGCGGCGGCTCGGCGGAGGCGTCGCTGCCCCCGGCCACCACGCTCGACGAGGCCCTGCGCCGCCAGCCCGACAGCACGGTCGCCGTGGTGTCGGTACCCGGCGACTACGCCGCGCTGGAGGCGCACAAGGCGCTCTCGGCGGGCCTGCACGTGCTGCTGTTCAGCGACAACGTGCCCGTCGAGGACGAGATCGCGCTCAAGGACCGGGCCGTCGAGCTCGGGCTGCTGGTCATGGGGCCGGGCGCGGGCACGGCGATGCTCGGCGGCACCTGCCTGGGCTTCGCCAACGTCGTGGCGCCCGGGCGGGTCGCGGTCGTCGCCGCGGCGGGCACGGGCGCGCAGGAGGTGGCGACGCTGCTCGACCGGTGGGGCGTCGGGATCTCCCAGGTCGTGGGCCTGGGCGGGCGCGACCTCGGCGCCCGGGTCGCCGGCCGCATGGCGATCGCCGCGGTGGGCGGGCTCGCCGCCGACGAGGGCACCGACGCGATCCTGCTGGTGTCCAAGCCGCCGGACGTGGACGTGGCCCGCGAGGTCCTCGCCGCCGCGGGCGACACCCCGCTCGTCGCCGCGCTGATCGGCGTGCCGGAGGACTTCGAGGCCCCGCCCGGCGTCACGGTGACGCGGACGTTGGAGGCCGGCGCCGTCGCGATGGCGCGGATCGCGGGCGCGTCCGAGCCCGACGTCACCTCCGGGCTCGTCGAGGAGGTGCGGACGACGGCCGCGCGGCTGCCCGAGCGGCGCACGCTGGTGCGCGGCCTGTTCTCCGGCGGCACGCTCTGCTACGAGTCGCTCGTCGTGCTCGCCGACGCCCTGGGCGACGTCCACTCCAACACCCCGCTGCGCGAGGGCCTGGGACTGCCCGCCCCCGCGGGCGCCCACACGTGCCTCGACCTGGGCGAGGAGGAGTTCACGAAGGGCCGCCCGCACCCGATGATCGACCCGCAGGCGCGCCTGGAGCTGCTGCGCGCGACGGGCGCCGACCCGGACGTCGCGGCGATCGTGCTCGACGTCGTGCTCGGGTACGGCGCGCACGACGACCCGGCCGCAGAGCTGGCCCCCGAGTGCGCGCGGATCGTCGCCGACGGCGGCCCGGCCATCGTGATCCACGTGCTGGGCACCGACCAGGACCCGCAGAACCGCGAGCGCCAGCGCGCCGCGTTCGTCGACGCCGGATGCCTGGTCACGGCCACCGGTGCCCGTGCCTCGCTGGCCGCCGCCGCGCTCGCGCGCCGCGAGCCCGAGATCGCCGCGAGGGCGCTCTGATGGGGCCGCGGGTGGCGCTGGTGACGCACTCGACGAAGCCGCGTGGCGGGTTCGTCCACACCCTCGGCATCGCGGAGGCGCTGCACGCCGACGGGGTCGACGTGCACCTCGTGGCGCTCGGCGACCCCGCCGCCGGGCTGCCGCGCGCGACGCCGGTGCCGCACACCGTCCTCGCCGGGCCCTCGCACTCCGGCACCACGCTCGACGAACGCGTGTTCGCCGCGATCGACACCCTGGAGACCGGCCTGACCGGGCTCGCGGGCGCGTTCGACGTGCTGCACACCCAGGACTGCATCGCCGCCCGCGCCGCGGTCCGCGTGCGCGACGCCGGCGCGGCGGTCACGGTCGTGCGCACCGTGCACCACGTCGACGACTTCACGACGCGCGCGCTGGTCGACTGCCAGCGCGCGGCCATCGCCGAGCCCGACCGGGTACTGGTGGTCAGCGAGCAGTGGCGGGCCATCCTGCGCGACGAGTACGGCCGCGAGGCGACGGTCGTGCCCAACGGCGTGGACACCGCCCGGTTCGCCTCACCCGGCCCGGAGCGGGTCGCCGAGCTGCGGTCGCGGATCCCGGCGGGGCGCGCCCTGCTGCTGGGCGTCGGCGGGATCGAGCCCCGCAAGGGCACCCGGCACGCGTTCGAGGCGCTGGGGCGGCTCAAGCGGGAGCGGGGCCCGGTGGCGACGCTCGCGATCGTCGGCGGGCACTCCTTCCAGGACTACACCGCCTACCGCGACGCCGCCCTCGCGGCGCTGCCCGACCTGGGGCTGGTGCTCGGGGAGGACGTCGTGCTGCTGGGCACGGTGTCCGACGCCGACCTCGCGGGCTGGTACCACGCCGCCGACGTGCTCTGCTTCCCGTCGGTGAAGGAGGGCTGGGGGCTGGTCGTGCTGGAGGCGCTGGCCGCCGGGCTGCCCGTCGTCGCCTCCGACCTGCCGGTCTTCGCCGAGTACCTGGCCGACGGCCGCGACGCGCTGCTGCCGCCCGTCGGTGACCCCGCGGCACTGGCGGCCGCGCTGGGCCGCCTCCTCGACGACGCCGCCCTGCGGGAGCGTCTCGTCGCGGGCGGGCGGGCGGTGCTGCCGCGCTACACCTGGGAGGCGAGCGCCGCCCGGCACCGGGAGGTCTACGCGGAGCTGACCGCGCCGGTGCCGGGCTGAGCGTCGGTCAGTGGCCGTGCCCGTGGCCGTGGCCCTCGCCGGGGGCGTGCTCGTGGTCGTACCCGGCGGGCCGGCCGGCGAGCTCGCCCGCGCGGGTCCGGGCCTCGGCGAGCGGGACGGTGCCGCCGCCGTCGAGGACGTCCTCGAGCGCCGAGAGCCACTGCTCGTAGTAGCGGTAGTCGCCCCCCTCGGGGTGCGCCGCCTCCCACTCGGCGACGCGCGCGATCAGCGCCTGCTGGAACACCGGCCACGCGAACGCGCCCGCGTCGTGCAGGCTCACCGCCATGCCGAACGCCCGCGACTCCCACGGCTCGGTGAAGACCAGCTCGCCGTTGGAGCGCGGCGGGGCGGCCACGCCGTCGTAGGGGAGCGGGGCCTCGCGCTGGACGGTGCCCGCGCTCACGGCGCCGCGACCTTCGCGACCCCCACCAGCGCGTCGCGGGAGATCAGCGGCACCAGCTCCTCCTCGGAGAGCCCCTCGGTGCCCGCGGGCCGCTCGGGCAGCACCAGCCAGCGCACCTCGGAGCTGGAGTCGCGCACGACGATCTCGACGTCGTCGGCCAGCTCCAGGCCCATCTCGGCGAGCACCTTCCGCGGCTCGCGGACGACCCGCGCGCGGTAGGCCGGGTCCTTGTACCACGACGGGGGCAGGCCCAGGACCGGCCACGGGTAGCAGGAGCACAGCGTGCAGACGGTGACGTTGTGCCGCTGCGCGGTGTTCTCGACGACGACGATGTGCTCGCCCTGCGGCCCGCTGAAGCCGAGCTCCTTGATGGCCGCCGTGCCGTCGGCGAGGAGACGCGCGCGGTACTCGGGGTCGGTCCACGCCTTCGCGACGACCTTCGCCCCGTTGAGCGGGCCGACCTTCGTCTCGTAGTTGGCGATGAACCCGTCCATCACCTTCGGGTCGACGAGGCCGCGCTCGGTGAGCAGCTGCTCGAGGGCCTCCGTGCGGAGCGCCGGGGACAGGCGCTCGGTTCCGGGGTCCGCGGACGTGGTCATGCCGGCTCCAGGTAGCTGTCGAAGAGTTCGATGGTCAGGGAGAAGGACTCCGCGTCCGGCCCCCACAGGTCGTGGGAGTCGAAGGCGACGGTGAAGACGTGCTGCGGGTTCTCGCCCTCGAAGTGGGCGTGGGTGTCGGGGAGCAGGTGCCCGGGCTGCACGGCCTCGACCGTGCCCACGTGCCCGCGCACGTAGCGGGGGAGCTTGGTGTGGCCGACGGGGCTCACGTCCTTGGCGCGCACCCGGTCACCGGGGGCGAACCGCGGCGCCTCGGGCACCTCGCGCAGCGAGCCGGGTCCGGTGGCGGCGTAGTCGGGCTTGGTCGGCTCGTCGGGCGCCGGCGGCTCCTCGACCTGCCCGCCCTGCAGGTTGCGCGCCCGCGCGTCGACGGCGCCGGGCGCGAGGATCGCGCTCTCGGTGAGCATCAGCTCGGCGGCGTTAAGCCAGCGGCCGTAGTACCCGTCGTCGAGGTAGGCCTCGCGGGGCAGGCGCTCCAGCGCGTGCCGGAACGCGTCGAGGTTGCGGCCGGAGATCCGTCCCATGGACAGCAGCGTCAGCGCGAACGCCCGCCCCTCCCACGGCTCGGCGAACGGCGGTTCGTCCCGGCGCGGGGCGGTGGCGGTGCCCCATCCGTCGGTGCCGCCCATGTCGGCGATCCCGTCCATGGCTCGTCCTTCCTTCGCTTCTCGGTCGGTGCGGGGTCCAGCAGGATGTCAGCGGTCCAGCCGGGCCGCGAGGTCGAGCAGGGCGTCGGAGAAGCACGTGAGCGGCGCCGTCGCCACCCCCGCGCCCACCTGGCCGGTGCCGGCGCTGACGTGCAGGATGCCGGTCGTGATCTTCGGGGTCGTGCCCGTCTCGACGACGCGCCGGACGTCGACGCCCAGCGGGGTGCCGGCGAACTCCAGCGGCGGCAGGGTGAACCGGCTGCTGGTGCCCGCGCAGATCGTGCGGAAGCCCGCGGTGGCCGCTGCGGCGTCGGCCATCGAGCCGCCCAGGAACGCCGCGACGGCGGCCGACCCGCCCGCGGCGGGCCCGCCCATCCCGGTCAGCTCCAGCACGGCGCTGTCGCCGATGTCGCGCGCGCTCGTCTCCGGGCCGTTGCCCGAGTAGTAGAGCGCCTCGCCGACGGGCGGGGCGGGGCAGATCCGCCACTCGTCGGTGCCGGAGAGCTTGATGCCGAACGTGGTGCCGTTGCGCGACATGGTGGTGACGATGCTGGAGCCCTCGACCTGCCCGGCGTGCAGCTGCAACGACTTCGCAGCGGCCATCGCGAGGTTGAGGAAGAACAGGTGGTTGGCACCGAGGTAGGCGCCGAACGGGGCGCGCACCGCATCGGGCAGCGCCGCGATGTGCGGCAGCCAGGTGCGCGTCAGCAGGTTGGTGGCGGCCTGCGTGCGCATGTGCAGGTCGTCGCCCATGGTGATGCCCTGGCTCGCGATCGCCAGCACGTCGAGCGGGCCCGCCGCCTCCAGGATCGCGGCCACGGCCGGTCCGGCCGTCGTCGCCAGGAAGCGCAGCCGCTCGATCGCGGCGTCGGTGTCGCGCCCGAACCAGGCCACCTCGCCGGGCCCCTGGTTGAGCGGTGAGAAGGCGCGCGTGCCGCCCTCGGCGTTGGTGACGACGAACACCGGCTGCGACGGTCCCACTGCGCTGGCCATCGGCACGACGGTGTCGTGGTGGTTGGCCGGGGACAGCGCGACCGCGCCCCGGCGGAGCAGGTCGTCGGCGCCCGCGACGTCGTCGGCCCAGCCCTCGGCGACGGTCGCGGCGCGCATCGAGCGCTGCAGCGGGTCGCACGCCTGCCCGTACTCGATCGGCGGGCCGCAGTGCAGCAGCGTCCGGCCGTCGAAGCCGGGGACGTCCGCGACGGTCGCGGTGCCGACCAGCTGCGGCACGCCCTCGTCGAGCCGGCGGACCACCTCGGCGTTGGCGGCGTCGACGGTGGCCGCGTGCCGGCCGTAGAGGGAGGTGAGCGCGCGGACGGCGGCGGGATCGCCGTCGGCGGGGATGCGCCAGTCGACCTGCTGCACCGGCCGGTCCTGCGCCCGCACGGCGTCGGCGAACATGGGCAGGCCGATGTTCACCACGGCGATCGGATCGGGCAGTGTCGTGACCGGCATCGCAGGCCTCTCGTCGGGGTGGGTGCAGCGAGGCATTTCTACTATAGTAGACGCATGACCGACGTCCTCAACGGTGCTCCTCCCCGCGGCGACGGGGCTGCCGATCCGGCGGCCGTCGCCGCTCTCATCATGGATCTGCAGGCGGTGGGGCTGCGGATCGACACCGAACTGGCCACCTCCCGCACCGGGGGCGCAGGGCCGTCGGACTCGGGGATGATGTGGATCGAGGGCGTGCCGGTCACGGTCCCGCCGAGCCCCACGTCGCCGTACCGGCTCCTCGCCGACGACGAGGGGCAGAGCATCTACCGCGACGGCCGCAAGGTCGCCTCGGTCTCCGGAACCGACCGGCCCCGGTTCTACGACCTGCAGACCGCCGACGGCGTCCCGTACCACCAGATCGCGCTGCTGCACCTGGACTCGCTGGCCTCCACCGTCGTGCAGGCCTGCAACTACTGGGGCAACGCCGACCAGTGCGGCTTCTGCGGCATCGGGCTGTCCCTGGCCGCGGGCCGCACCATCGCGAAGAAGACGCCGGAGATGCTGGCCGAGGTCGCCGTGGCCGCGAAGGAGCTCGACGGCGCCGTCGACGCCACGCTGACCACCGGCTCGTCGGTCGCGCCCGACCGCGGCGCGCTGTACGTCGCCCGCTGCGGGCAGGCGGTGAAGGAGGCGGCCGGGCTGCCGGTGGAGGTGCAGTTCGAGCCCCCGCGCGACCTGTCGGTGCTCGACCGCGTGCACGACATGGGCATCGACTCCGTCGGCGTGCACGTCGAGTCGTTCGACCCCGCCGTGCTCGCCCGGATCGCCCCCGGCAAGTTCCGCACCGGCATCGACAGCTACTTCCGCACCTGGGAGCGGGCCGTCGAGCTGTTCGGCGAGGGCCGCGTGTCGACCTACGTCATCCTCGGTATGGGCGAGGACCCCGACCTCACCGTGGCCATGTGCAAGCGGGCCGTCGACATCGGCGTCTACCCGTTCGTGGTGCCCTTCCGGCCGGTCGCCGGGTCGCTGATGCAGGACGTCCCCGCCCCGTCGCGGGAGTACACGGAGCCGATCTACCGCAAGGTCGCGGCGTTCCTGGCCGAGCGCGGGCTCGGCGCCGACACGGCCGTCGCAGGCTGCGCCCGCTGCCAGGCCTGCTCCTCGCTGAACCTGGTGCAGCAGGCGGGCTCCGCCCCGCCCTGCGGCCCGACCGGGGGTGGGGCCGGTGGTGGGCCCACGCTGCTGCAGATCGGCAGCCGTCCCTGAATCCGGCTCCCGGCGCGCGGCCCGTGCCGGTCCTGCCCGCGGCGGCGATGTCCCGTCCGCCCCGCCCGGCGGTCGAGATCGCCGCCGGCGGCACCGTCCCGCCCATCCCGCTGCGTGGCCACCGGTCGAGATCGCCGAGAAGGGACGTCAGGGTCGTGGGGAGGTCCGTGTGGGCGCGGTTCCGGTGATCTCCGCCGGGTGGTCGTCGGGAGTGTGACCTGGCGGTCCTCGCCGCGACCGTGGTCGCGCACTCCTGACGATCACGGGGCGGCGGGTCAGGCGGACGGGCGGGGGATGCCGGTGATCCGGACCTCGTCCAGGTGCAGGACCGGCAGAGTCTCGCCGCCCGCCCGCAGGGCCAGCAGGCCCGAGTCGTCGAAGGTGCCGGCGACGGCGGCGGGGATGCCGCGGGCGGCGAAGGCCTCGATGCAGCGGGCCTCGCGCCCCGGCGGCACGCTGAGCAGGAAGCCGAAGCTGGGGAAGCAGTTCAGCCACCAGGTCAGGGGCACCCCGGCCGGAGCGGGGACGGCGTCCAGGTCGACGGTGACGCCGAGCCCGGCGCACTCCAGCAGCATCGCCAGCGACCCCACGAGCCCGGCCATGCTGATGTCCTTCGACGCCACGCACGTGCCGTCGGCGGCGAGTTCGGCTAGCAGGCGCACGTCGCCGGCGCACCGCTCGCCCCGCTCGCGGAAGGCGGGGAAGAAGGGGAAGTCGGTGCGCGCCCGCCCGTCCAGCGCCGCGGCGACGACGAGCGAGTGGCCGGGCTCGGCCCGGGTCACCGACAGCGGCACCGGCGCGTGCCCGATGCCGAACGCGGACACCGAGGGCGGCCCGTCGTGCACGGTCAGGTGCCCGCCCACCAGCGGGACGCGGTAGAGCGCGCACGCCTCGCGCATCCCGGCGAGCACGCCCCGGACGACGTCCTCGGACCCCGTGACGGTGTCGACGATCCCGAGCGGCAGGGCCCCCATCGCGGCGAGGTCGTTGACGTTGGTGAGCACGGCCGCGATCCCGGCGCCGTGCGGGTCGGCGGCCACGAACGGCGGGAAGACCGCCTCCCCGCACGCGACCACGCTGCTGCCGCCGGCGTCGAGCACGGCCCCGTCGTCGCCCGGCCCACCGACCCAGTCGGTGCTGAACCCGCCGCCCTCGGCGAGCAGGCTCCCGATGGCGGCCTTGGCGTGCAGGCCGGGGTTGGCCAGTACGGAGGCGACGATGTCGGACAGCGGCTCGGTCACGGCCGGAGGAGCACCCATGTCCGTACACTATAAGAGAAGGAACTCCTGTCCCTGCGTGACCAGGCACCACTGGATCGGGTGACAGCTCAGGGTTACGGAAACACCGCTGCGGGTAACTGCGATGAGTAGTCGAGACCGAGCGGAAGGAAGCCCGATGAGCATCCACGTCACCGGCGTCGGACCCACGGACACGACCCCGCGCGAGCACGACATCGCCTCCGCCCTGGTGCGGCTGCGCTCGGCGTTCGACCCGGACCCCGACAGCCGCGAGCGCGCCAAGCAGCGCCTCATGATGGTCCTCACCGCGATGGACGCCGGTTCCTCGGCGCACCGCCGCGGCACCTGCGGCGGGGCGTCGTTCGCCTGCTGATCCCGCTTCAGCCGCGCGGCGCCCCCGGGCGGGCGCGTGGGAGGGCGTCGATCCCGAGAAGGTGGTCGAGCACCCGGAACCGGTGGGCCGGCGACAGCAGCACGAACCACACCACGAGCGCGGGCAGCACCGTCGTGGGGACGGGGGTCACGGCGGACGTCGAGGTCGCGCCGGGCTGGGCGTCGGACGGAGCCGTGCGTCCGCGGACGCCGTGCGTCAGACGGCGCGGCCGTCCTCCAGGTAGCGGGTGACGCCCGACGCCCGGGCGTCGAGCGCCGCGGTGACCCGGCGGACGAGCCGGGGCTCCATCATCACGAACAGCTCGTCGGCCGGCAGGAACGCCCAGGAGGACAGCTCGTCGGGGGCCAGCTCGACGGCGTCGAGCTGCTCGTCGGTGAGCACGCCGCCGTCGAAGACGAAGCGGACCCGCTCCTCGCGCACGAGCGGCGCCCAGTCCACGACGAGCAGGCGCCCGACCGGCAGGTCGAGGCCGAGTTCCTCCTTCAGCTCCCGCGCGCAGGCCTCGCTCGGCCTCTCGCCCTTCTCGACCTCGCCGCCGGGGATCTCCCAGTGCCGCTTGTAGATGGGCTCGACGATGAGCACGCGCCCGTCGTCGTCGACGAAGAGGGCCCCGGCCGCGGCGGCCGGCCGCGCGATGGCGTCGACCCGGTCGAGCCTGTCCATGGTGCGTCCTCCCGAGCGGTCAGGCGGGTGCGGTGCCGATGATCCCGCGGAGTTGGAGTGTGGCCCGGATCGGTAGCCCCGTCCTGACGAACGGCTCCACCGCGCGCAGGCAGGCCTCGCGGAACTCCTCCGCGCCCGCCGCCGCGACCGCCTCGTAACCGGGGCCGGTCGAGGCCAGGCCGCGGGCGTAGTGCTCGGCGTCGGCGAACTCCAGCACGAACGGCACGTCGAACAGCTCGCCCGGTGCGAGGCCGGCCGAGGACAGGAACGCGGCGGCCACCCCGGGTCGCTTGAGGGCGACCATGTCGGACTGGCGGTCGACCTGCGGCGGCGTGGCCAGCCGGAACGGGGCGAACAGCGGGCCGCCCTCGGACTGCGCCATCTCGCCCCAGAACGTGATCGCCACCTTCCCGCCCGGCTTGAGCACCCGGGCGGCCTGGGTGATCGCGTCCGGGGTGGTGGCCCAGATGCCACGGAAGCTGGTGACGGCGTCGAACGAGGCCGGGGGGAAGTGCGGCGCGGCCATGTCGCCGACGACGACGCGGCTGTCGGGGTTGCGCAGCGCGGCGACCGCGGCGAGCCGGGCCGAGGCGTCGACGCCCGCCACCTCGGCCCCCCGCAGCCGCGCGAGCTCCATCGCCAGCCCGGAGCCGCACGCCATGTCGAGCACGGCGCTGCCCGGGCCGATCCCGAGCAGGCCGTGGACGTGCAGGTACTCCCGGACGGCCGCGGGCTCCATCAGGGTGGCGAAGTCGGCGGCCCGCCGGCCCCAGCCCTCGTCGACGGTCCGCCACTGCTCCACGGCCGGACCGGCCTCAGTGGTAGGGCTTGTGCGGGATGGCGGCGTCGTTGAGCTGCTGGTCCATGTCGACCCAGATGGCGTCGTCCTCGATCTTGCACGCGTACACCGGGATCGGGGCGACGGCGGGCACGCCCTTCGGCTCGCCCGTGCGCAGGTCGAAGCACGAGTTGTGGGCCGGGCAGATGAGGGTGTCGTCCTCCTGGAGGTAGCCCTCGTTGAGGGGCTGCTGCTGGTGGGTGCACGTGTTGTGCACCGCGGCGACCTCGTCCTCGTAGAGCCGCACGAGGCACACCGGCTCGCCCGCGAGCTGGACGAGCATCATGTCGCCCTCCTCGAGCTGGTCCAGGTCCGCGACCGCTTCCCACGCCATGGTTCCTCCTAGGATTTCTTGCGCCGGGCCGCGGGCAGGGAGCCGCGGACCTCGACCCAGCCGTTGCGGATTCGCGTGGGCAGGACCGGTTGGGGGTGGTGCGCCGGACCGCGGACGATGCGGCCGTCGCGCAGGTCGAAGCGGGACTCGTGCAGCGGGCAGGTCACCACGCAGTCGACGACCGGACCGCGCGAGAGCAGCGCGCCCGCGTGGCTGCACAGGTCGTCGATGGCGTGCACGTCGTCGCCGGAGCGGTGCAGCATCACCTGGCGCCCGTCGACGGTGACGCCGGCGCTGGCGCCGTCGGGGAGGTCGGCCTCCTGGACCGCCTGCACCCAGCGGGTCGGCCCGGTCGTCGTCGCGACGCGGTTGACCATCACCGCCTTGCCCTGCACGAGGTGCCCGCCGACGTACCCCGCCGCTCCCGTGACGGCCATGCTCGCGAGGCCGAGCACCTGCGCCGGGCGGCGGTGCCCGTGGACGCGGGCGACGAGCGAGGCCCCCTGCAGCGCGGTGCCGGCGAGGTTGAGCAGTCCGTGGAACAGGCCGGTGCGGCGGTCGTCGCCGTCGCTCACGGTCCAGTCGGTGAAGCCGGTGGCGACGGTGCCGGCCGCGGCGAGGAGCCCGGCCGCGCTCAGCGTGCCGGCGGCGTCGAGGCCGCCGCGGTCGTCGGCGGAGTCCTTGCCCAGGGCATCGAGCACCACCGTGCCCGCCCAGAAGCCGATCGGCAGGTCGCTCAGGGCGGCGTGCAGGGAGTGCCCGGCCCAGCGGCCGCCGTGCATGAGCTCGACGAGGAGGTTGTCGCGGTGGCGGTCGTAGAGCGGCTGCGAGACCGCCGACACCGACTCCTCCAGCGACTTCAGCCACGGCCACCGCTCCACCCGGGCGAACAGGTGCCGGTGCCACGTGGTGACCCCCAGGGGTCCTTGCGTGTCCGACATGGACTCTCCCGTTCCTCCTGCGGTGGCGCGCAGTCAGGGGACGATCCCATCCGGATCAGGTGACGACCGTCTCATCGTGCGACGGGGGACGCACTCCGGGGAGCAGGCGCAGCGCGTGCAGCGCCGTCGACAGCTCCGCGAGCGCGGTCGGGTGCTCCAGGTCGCGCCCGGTGTGCTCGGCGACGCGGCGCAGGCGGTGCCGGACGGTGTTGGGGTGCACGAACATCCGCTTGCCCGCGGCCGCGGCCGAACCGCCCACGGCGAGCCAGGTCTCGAGGGTGTCGAGCAGCAGGTCCTGCTCGTCGCGCCGCAGCGTGAGGATCTCCCCGAGCACGCGCCGGGCGATCTGCGTGGCGGCCTCCGGGGCGGCGGCGACGAGCGTGGCGAGCGGCGTGTCGTCGAAGTGCCGGACCGAGGGCCGCCCGACCGGCGCGCTCTGCAGCGCGATGCGGGCGAGGTAGAGCGCGCGCGGCGTCTCGTCGAGGGCGGGGTAGACCGGGCTGACGCCGACGCGCCCCGGCGCGGCCCCCGCGACGACCCGCACGGCGGCCGAGGCGTCCGCCCCCGGCAGCGACACCACCCCGACCTCGACGTCGGGCAGCAGCCGCCACGCCGACGAGACGTTGACCGCGCGCAGCTTCGAGGTGATCTCCGGCAGCGCGACGACGCCCACCGACGCCACCTCGGCCGCGACGGTCACGAACGCGCCGGTCGAGGGCAGGCCGAGCCCGCTGGCGATCTCCCACACCGAGCCGACGGCGCCCGTGGTCAGCGCCTCCACCAGCGCCGATCGCTCCTGCTCGTGGCGGCGCAGCGCGTGCGCGGCGGCGTCGCGGTAGGAGGTGGTGAGGGCGGTGGAGTACTCGTCGGCCTTGCGGAACACGTGTGTGGCGAGCGCGGCGAGCTCGCGGGCGTCGACCCGGCCGGTGGCGATGGCGGCGTCGGCGAGGACCTCCCAGAACTCGGAGAAGCCGACCCGGAACCCGGTGAGCAGCTCGGGCAGCGGCGCCCCCGCGCGGCCGCGGAGCTCGCCCGTCCGGTGGGCGGCGGCGAGGTCGGCGCCGTCGGGGAGGTCGTCGGTGCGCAGCAGGTACCGGACGTTCTCGACGGCCGCGGTCCGCAGGGCCTCGCCGCTGACGTAGGTCTCGTCGCGGTAGAGGGGGAGCGCGGCGCGCACGCGCTCCACGATGCGGTCGACGACCTCGTCGAAGCGGTCGAGCAGGGCGGGCGCGACCAGGACCAGCGCGCGCGGGGCGTCGGACACGCCGTGAGCCTAGGTCCCGCGGGCCGCTGTCCGTGCGGACAACCCGGATGCCCCGGCGGTGTCCGCCCGAACGTCGCCACCGGGGGTGGGCCGCCGCCACGCTGAGCGGGTCCCCCACCGCCCGTTCCGGAAGGTCCGCCATGAGCAGCCCCGCACCCGACACGATCGTCCTCGTCCACGGCTTCTGGGTCACCCCCCGCAGCTGGGAGGACTGGATCGCGCACTACGAGAGCAAGGGCTACCGCGTCCTCGCCCCCGCCTACCCCGGCTTCGAGGTGGAGGTCGAGGCGCTCAACGCCGATCCCGCGCCCGTCGAGGCCGTCACCGTCCCCGCGATCGTCGAGCACCTGGAGTCGGTGATCAAGGAGCTCGACACGCCGCCGATCATCATGGGCCACTCGGCGGGCGGCGCGTTCACGCAGATCCTGCTCGACCACGGGCTCGGCGCTGCCGGCGTGGCGCTGAACTCGGCGCCCACCGAGGGCGTGCCGGTCGTGCCGATCAGCCAGATCCGGTCGACGTTCCCCGTGCTGAAGAACCCGGCCAACCGGCACAAGGCGATCGCCTACGACTTCGAGCACTGGAACTACGCCTTCACCAACACCTTCCCCGAGGACCGGGCGCGGGCGCTCTACGAGCGCTACGCCGTGCCGGTGTCGGGGCGGATCCTGTTCGAGAGCGCCCTGGCCAACCTCACCCCCGGCCACGGCGGCACCTACGTCGACTACGCCAACGAGGGCCGCGCGCCGCTCCTGCTCGTCGGGGCGAGCGAGGACCACATCATGCCGCCCGCCGTGCAGCGCTCGAACGCGAAGCACTACACGCAGGAGACCTCGCTGACGGAGTACGTCGAGTTCGGCGGGAAGCCGCACCTGATGCCGGCCGCGCCCGGATGGGAGGAGATCGCCGACTACGTCCTGGCGTGGGCGGTGCGGAACGCGCGACGATGACGGAGTGACGGACGAGGAGCTGGTGGTCGAGTTCGCGCTGGCGCGGCTCGACCACCCCGGCCTCGACCTCGACGAGATCGCCGCCGTCGTCGTGCGGCGGGCCGGGCCGGAGCGGCAGCTGGACTTCGCCTCCCGCAACCTGGCCCAGCGCGGCGAGCTCCGCGGCGGGAGCTACGAGTCCGCCGTGGAGTACGTGCTGCGGATGGTCCTGCGGCTGCGGGACGACGCCGACTGAGCGGCGCCGTCCCGCCGGTCACCTCTGCAGGAACCCCGCGTCGACGGGCAGCGACACGCCGGTGACGTAGCGCGCCTCGTCCGAGCACAGCCAGACGATCGCGTTCGAGATGTCCACGGGCTCGACCATCTCCACCGGCAGAGCGTTCTGGAGGTTCGCGCCGAACTCCGGGTCGTCGGCGATCATCCCGCCGATGTAGTCGTTGGCGATCATCGGCGTGTTCACCCCCGTCGGGTGCACGGTGTTGACGCGGACCGAGTGCGGGGCCAGCTCGTTGCCCAGCGCCCGCATGAGCCCGACGACGCCGTGCTTGGCGGCCACGTAGTGCGCAGTGCGCGCCATGCCCTTGATCCCGGCCGTGGAGCTGGTGAGCACGATCGAGCCCCCGTTGCCCGCCTCGATCATCGCGGGGACCGCCGCCCGGACGGTCTTGAACACCCCGGTCAGGTTGACCCCGATCATCTCCTCCCACTCGTCGTCGGTGAGCGACCACGCGTTCGTGCTGAACCCGGCGATACCGGCGTTGCCGCAGACGATGTCGAGGCGGCCGAACTCGCTGACCCCCTCGTCGACCACGCCCTGCACCGCCCCGGTGTCCCGCACGTCGGCCTCGCGGGCGACGATCCGCCGGTCGAGCTCCTCGACCTGGCGCACGGTCTCCGCGAGGTCCTCCGGGGTCGCCAGCGGGTAGTGCACCGACCCCAGCTGGCGGCAGACGTCGAAGGCGATGACGTCCGCACCCTCCTGCGCCAGCCGCACCGCGTGCGACCGCCCCTGCCCCCGCGCCGCCCCCGACACCAGCGCGACCTTGCCCTCCAGCCGTCCGGTCACGATCCGCCCCCTCAGCCCGCGTTGGTCGCGGTGGCGCCGGCCGCCACCGCGAGGGTCTCGCCGGTGATGTACCGGGCCTCGTCGGAGGCCAGGAACAGCATCGCGTTGGAGATGTCGACCGGTTCGATCCACGGCACCGGGATCGCGTTGAGCGTCTGGAAGGCCGGGGCGGCGTCGTCACGGGTCGGGTTCTCCAGGTCGGGCAGGAAGAGCCGGTACGCCGCCTCGTTCTGGATCATGGTGGTGTCGACGCCGGTCGGGCAGATCGCGTTGACGGTGATGCCGTTGCCGCCGACCTCCTGCGCGAGCGACTTCACGAGCCCGATCACGCCCCACTTCGACGCGACGTAGTGGCCGATGTTCGGGAAGCCCATCTTCCCGGCCGTCGAGGACGTCGCGATGATGCGGCCCGAGCCCTGCTCGACCATCGCCGGCAGCACCGCGCGCATCGCGTGGAAGACGCCGGTGAGGTTGACGTCGATCATCTCCTTCCAGACGTCGTCGCTCATCTCCGCGATCGTCGAGAACGTGAAGACGCCGGCGTTGGCCAGCAGGACGTCGACGCGGCCCAGGTCCGTCCGGGCCCGGTCGACGAAGTCCTGCACCTGGGCGGCGTCGCGGACGTCGGCGGTGACGGCGACGCAGCGCCGGTCCAGGTCCTCGACCTGCCGCACGGTCTCGTCGAGGTCCTCGGGCCGCGACATCGGGTAGGGCACCGAGTCCAGCTGCGCCGCGATGTCGCAGAAGGCGATGTCGGCGCCCTCCCGCGCGAACGCCACGGCGTGCGAGCGGCCCTGACCGCGGGCCCCTCCGGTGATCAGGACGACCTTGCCGTCGAACTTCCCCATCGCTCCTCCTCGAACGTCGGTGTCTGACTCGAACGTCGGTGGTGCCGTCAGCGGGCGAGCGCGCCCCCGTCCACGGCGAGGCAGTGGCCCGTGACGTGCCGGGCCGAGTCGCTGAGCAACCACATCAGCGCACCGGTGACCTCGTCGGGCGTGATGACCTGCACCAGCAGCTGGTCGTGCAGCCAGCGCTTGTGCACGTCGTCGGGGGTGAGGCCGAGCTCGTCGGCGAGGCCGGCGAGCATCGGTGAGTCGACGGCGCCGGGCAGGATCGCGTTGACGGTGACCCCGTCGGGGGCCAGCTCGATCGCCATCGCGCGCGTCAGCCCGACGACGCCGTGCTTGGCCGCCACGTAGTGCGCGAACTCGGGGACGGCGCGCACCCCGCCGGTGGAGCCGATGTGCACGACGCGGCCGCGGGGGGAGCGGCGCAGCAGGGCCGACGCGGCCTTGGTGGTGCGCCAGACGCCGGACAGGTTGGTGTCGACGACCGCGCCCCACTGCTGCTCCGACAGCTCCCAGAACGGCGCGCTGGTGACGACGGCGGCATTGTTGACCAGCACGTCGAGCCGCCCGAGGGCGCCCTCCACCTCGGCGACGGCCGCCTCGACGGCGGCGGGGTCGCGGACGTCGGCCTCCAGCGGGACCGCCCGCCGTCCGCGGGCGCGCACCTCGGCGGCCACCGCGTCGAGGTCGGCGCGGGAGGAGAGCGCGTAGGCGGGCACGTCGAGGTCGCGGCAGACGTCGAGGACGGCGACGTCGGCCCCGGCCTCGGCCAGCGCGACGGCGTGCGAGCGCCCTTGCCCGCGGCCCGCGCCGGTGACCAGGGCGACTTGGCCCGAGAGGTCGACCGGTCCCGTCCCCATCACGATCACCACCGATCCGTCCGGAATCGTTTCGCCGCTGCGGTTCTTCCTCGTCCCTTGTCCGTTTCCCGGGTGAGGTGTAACACCATGGGGTGGCGACCCCAAGTCGTTGCCGAACGGATCCGCGTGCGAATCGAGGCGGCTGATGACGGTGCCCCGGCCCCGCCTGCTGACGGTGGGGGAGGCCGCCCGCGCGCTGGGGATGTGCCGCACGACGCTGCTCGCCGCGGAGGAGTCCGGGCAGCTCGTGCCGGCCCGCACACCGGGCGGGCACCGCCGCTACGACCCCGCCGACCTCGACCGCTTCCTGGGGCGCGCGCACACCCCTGCCCCGCCCCCGCCCGCTGCGGCGGCGACGCCGGACGCCGTCCCAGGTGCACGGCGTCCGGGCCGCGATGCGGCCGCTGGTCCAGGCGCTGGAGGCCGACGCCGCGGGCGTGTACCTGGCGGGCGACGGGGGCCGGCTGCGGTTCGGTGGCGCGTTCGGCGTGCCGCGGTGGCTGGCGGAGCGGTTGGCCGACGCACCCGCGCCCGGGGTGCTGGCGCGGGCCCACGCCCACCGCCGGTACCGCCTGTTCGACCCCGCGGACGCCGCGTTCCCCGAGCCCCGCTCCACCGGTCACGCCGTGGCGGTGCCGCTGTGCGCCGATGACGAGCGGTCGGTCGGCGCCCTGTTCGTCGTCACCCGCTCCGAGCGCGGCCTGCCGCCGGCCGAGCTGCGGATCGTCGAGGCCTTCGGCCGGCTCGTCGCCTCGCTGGTGGGCGCGCAGCGCCGCGTCACCGACCTGGAGCTGCGGCTCGCCCGGATCGCCGCGGTGGCGGCGGGGGGCTGACCGCCCGTCCGCCGGCCGCGGTCAGAGCTGCGCGTCCGACGTCGCGCTGACGTGGGGGAGCAGCACGGCGGCGAGCTCAGGGTCGGGATCGGCCCCCGACCGCGCCAGGGCTGTCTTGTCGACCAGGTGCACGTGGGCGTGCCCGAGCACCGGCCCCGACGGCCCGAACAGTCACAGCAGGGTGCCCCGGTGCTTGCCGCGCAGCAGGTGGTCGGCCTTGTACTCCTCGGAGGGCGACCGGGTGCGCCGCCGCAGCTCGGCGACGCAGCCGCAGGCGATCTCGCGCACCCGCGCTTCCTACCCTCTCGACCGGGCCGCCGTCGCCGGGTTTGGATGGCCGCATGCTGCTGCTCGACGACGTGGTCGACACCGCCGCCCTGGTCGCGCGGGTGCGCCGCGACCTCGCCACGGACGGGTGCTCGGTCGTCCCCGACTTCCTGGCCCCGGACTCCCGCGACGCGCTGCGCGCCGAGGGGGTGGCGGCGGCGCCGCACGCCTACTACGACGTGGAGACCGTCAACGTCTACAACACCGCGCCCGACCCCTCGCTCCCGCCCGATCACCCCGCCCACCGCACGACCGAGCGCGGCAACGCCTTCGTCGCCCGCGACGTCCTGCCCGCCGGGTCGGCGCTGGAGCGGCTCTACACCGACCCGCGGTTCGTGCGGTTCGTCGCCGACTGCTTCGGCCTGGAGCGCGTGCACCCGCTCGCCGACCCGCTCTCGGGCCTCGTCCTCAACGTCGTGACGCCCGGGCGCGGCCACCCGTGGCACTTCGACACGAACGAGTTCACCGTCAGCATGCTGACCCAGGAGCCCGAGGGCGGCGGCGTGTTCGAGTACTGCCCGAACATCCGCTCGGCGGGCGCCGAGAACGTCGACGACGTGCGCGCTGCCCTGGAAGGCCGGTTCCCGTCGCGGCGCCTCACCCTGCGCCCGGGCGACCTGCAGCTGTTCGCCGGGCGCTACTCGCTGCACCGCGTCACGACCGTGACGGGCGCCACGGCGCGCCATTCCGCGATCTTCGCCTACAGCGAGTGGCCGGACGTGGTCGGTACGGTCGCCCGGACCCGCCAGCTGTTCGGCCGGGTCACGCCCGTGCACCGCGCGGCGGAGGCCCGCCTGCGGGTCGACCAGCTGATGGACTGACGAAAGACCGAGGACGACGACGTGCCGACCTTCGCCCACGAGGACCAGCTGCCCCGGGTCCCGCTGCCGCCGCTGGAGGAGACCGCCGAGCGGTTCCTCGCCTGGAGCGCCCCGCTGCTGGGCGAGCAGGAGCGCGCCGACACCGAGGCCGCCGTGGCCGCCCTGCTGGCCCCGGACTCGCCCGCGCACGCCCTGCACGCCGACCTCGTCGCCTACGACGCACGTCCCGACGTCGCCAGCTGGCTCGACGACTTCTGGCGTGACCGCTACCTGGGCCGCCGCGACCGGATCGCGCTCAACGCCAACTTCTTCTTCCTGTTCCAGGACGCGGGCCCGAGGGGCGAGCGGCTCGGGCAGATCGAGCGCGCCGCGCAGCTCACGGCGTCGGCGGTGGCGTTCAAGGCCCGCATCGACGACGAGTCGCTGCCGGTCGCGGAGCAGCGCGGGCGCCCGCTGTCGATGCACCAGTTCCGCTTCCTGTTCTCCGCCACCCGCATTCCCGGCGACCCCCGCGACACCTCCCGCAACCCCTACAGCGACGACTGGCCCGGCCCGTCGCGCGAGCGCCACATCGTGGTCCTGCACCGCGGCGCGGCGGTGCGCCTGGACGTCATCGACCCCGACGGCCGCCCGTACACCGCCGAGGAGATCGCGGCCGGGCTGCGCGCGGTGGCGCAGGAGAGGCCCGGTGACGGCGTCGGCGCGCTGACGTCGAAGGCCCGCGCGGAGTGGGCCGCGAGCCGGGCCGCGCTGGTCGAGGCCGGCAACGCCGACGTCCTCGACGAGATCGAGCGGGCGCTGTTCTGCGTCCTGCTCGAGGACGACGCCCCCGACGGCGCGCTCGCCGCGTCCGACCGGCTGCTGCACGGCGACGCCGCGAACCGGTGGTTCGACAAGGCCGTCTCGCTCGTCGTGTTCGCCGACGGGCGCGCCGGGATCAACGGCGAGCACTGCAACCTCGACGGCACCACGATCGTCGCCTTCCTCGACGAGATCCTCACGGTCGCGCCCACGACGGGTGGCGACGCCGTGCCGGCCGTGCGCCGGCTCGACTTCGTGCTCGACGACGCCCTGCGCGCCGACGTCGCCGACGCCCGCACCGCGTTCGCCGAGTACTCCGCCGCCACGGCCACCCGGACGCTCTCGCTCGACTTCGACGCCGAGCGCGCCAAGGCGCTGAAGTGCTCGCCCGACGCGTTCGCGCAGATGGCCTTCCAGCTCGCGCACCGGCGGGCGAAGGGCCACGTCGGCGCCACCTACGAGTCGATCGCCACCCGCGCCTTCCGCCACGGGCGCACCGAGGCGATGCGGGTCGTCACCCCCGAGGTGGTGGCGTTCGTCGCGGCGATGGACCAGCCCGACCTCGACGCCCGCCGCGACGCCTTCCGCGCCGCCGCCGAGGCGCACGTCGCCCGGGCGAGGGAGTGCCAGGCCGGCCTCGCCCCCGAGCAGCACCTCTGGGAGCTGCAGCTACGGCAGAA
Source organism: Pseudonocardia oceani (assembly GCF_019263585.2). GTDB lineage: Bacteria > Actinomycetota > Actinomycetes > Mycobacteriales > Pseudonocardiaceae > Pseudonocardia > Pseudonocardia oceani. The sequence goes on along the minus strand of NZ_JADQDF010000001.1, from coordinate 2,369,200 downwards.
GCGCCACGGAGGGGGTGAGCCGATGGCCCTGTTCGACTCCCCGGGCTGGCGGATCGTCCGCGACGACTACCTCAGCACCAGTGCCGTCCCGTCGCCGCTGATCCAGTACTTCGGCTTCGGCTCGACCAGCGAGAAGTGCATCGGCGTCGGCTACGCGATGATGCCCGACCGCTTCGACCTCTACCTGAGCACGCCGGCCAGCGTCGCCGAGCAGATGGAGGTGTTCGCGAACGAGCTGCCCGCCGTCGTCCGGGAGCTGGAGGAGCTGCTGACCGATGGTCGATGACGGTGCGCTCACCGGGGAGCGCAAGGCCGACTTCTCCTCGATCTACGACCGGCCCGACCCGCGCGCGTACTTCACGGCGCTGGTCCCGCTGGAGTACCAGGTGCCCGCACACGCGCTGCCCGTCGTCGAGTCGGTGCTGGACCGGCACCCGGGCACGGTGCTCGACGTCTGCTGCTCCTACGGCATCAACGCCACCCTCCTGCGTCACGACGTCGACCACGACGCGCTCGGCGCGCACGCCGCCGACCCCGCGCGGGCCGGGCTCACGCCCGAGGAGGTGGTCGCGCAGGACCGGGAGTTCCTCGCCGCCCGGCGGCGCGCGCCGGAGCGGCGGGTCCTCGGGCTCGACGCCTCGCGGCCCGCGATCGACTACGCCCTCGCCACCGGCGTGCTGGCCGCCGGGTGGGCGGAGGACCTGGAGGCGGCCGACCCGTCGCCGTCGCTGGCCGCGGCGCTGGGGGAGGTCTCGCTCGTCCTGTGCACGGGCGGCGTGGGTTACATCGGCCCGTCGACGTTCGACCGGATCCTCACCCACGCCCCCGGCGCCTGGGTGCTCGCGTTCGTCCTGCGCGTCTTCCCCTACGACGACGTGGCCCGCGTGCTCGCGGGGCACGGCCTGGTCACCGAGAAGCTGCCCGGGACCCACCGCCAGCGCCGCTTCGCCGACGACGCGGAGGCCGCGGCCGCGCTGCACGACCTGCGGCTGCTGGGGCTGGACCCGACGGGCCGCGAGGCCGACGGCTGGTTCCACGCGGAGGCCTTCCTCAGCCGCCCGGCCTGACCCGGTGCGTCCGCGGACGCCACCGCGGACGCCCCTCGGCGGCTAGGGTCCTCGGCAGGAGCGGGAGCCGGGAGGTGGCCGTGGACGAAGGCGTCTGCGCGGTCGGATCGGGCGTCGACGTGGCCCGGCACGCCCGCATGCTCGCGCGCGTGCACGACGCGCTGCTCTCCGGCGACCGGCTGCCCGCCGACCCCCGGGGCATGGTCGCGCGCTCGTGGCGGCGCGTGCGGGCGCAGGGCGTCAACCCGGACCTGGGCGACCCGCCCGACCTGATGGGCGCCGACCAGGTGGAGGCGCGCCGCGCCGCGAGCCCCCTGCAGCGGGTGCTGCCCGAGCTCCGCGCCGCGCTCACGTCGGTGGCCGAGGACGCCCGCCACATCATGGTCATCACCGACGCCGACGGGGTGCTGCTCTGGCGCGAGGGCTCCACGGCCGTGCGCCACCGCGCCGACCGGCTGGGCTTCACCGAGGGCGCGACCTGGTCGGAGGGCGTGGTCGGGAGCAACGGGATCGGCACCGCGATCGCCGAGGCCACGCCCGTGCAGATGTTCGCCGCGGAGCACTTCGTCCGCAGCCACCACGCCTGGACCTGCACCGCGTGCCCGGTGCACGACCCCCGCACCGGCGAGCTGCTCGGCGTCGTCGACGTCAGCGGGCCGGCGGAGACGGTGCACCCGACCACCGTCGCGCTCGTCGGTACCGCGGTGAAGCTCGCGGAGGCGAGCCTGTGGCGGGCGCACGAGAGCCGGCTGGAGATGCTGCGCAACGTCGCCGCGCCGCTGCTGGTCGACCTGCGCGGCCCCGGGCTCGTGGCCGACGAGCACGGCTGGGTGGCCGCCGTCGCCGGGATGCCCGCCGTCGACCGGATCGCCGTGCCCCGCTCCGGGCACCCCGTCGCGATCCACGGCGTCGGCGTCTGCGTGCCGGAGCCCGTGCCGGGCGGCTGGCTGCTGCGCGTCGACCGGGCGGACGGGTCGGGCCGCGCCCCGATCCGGTTGGAGCTCGACCTCACCCGGCGCCCGCCGCGCGCGATCGTCGACGGCGCCAACCGCTGGGTGCACCCGCTGTCCACGCGGCACGCCGAGGTCCTGGTGCTGCTCGCCCACGCGGGGGCGGCGGGGATGGACGCCGGCGCGCTGTCGGCCGCGCTCTACGGCGACCGCGAACACCTCGTCACCGTCCGCGCGGAGATGTCGCGGCTGCGCCGCACGCTGGGCGGGCTGCTGCTGGGGCGGCCCTACCGGATCGCGCCCGAGGTCGACGTCGTCGTGGAGCCCGACCTCGGCGTGCTCGGCGCGTCGACGGCACCGGGGATCCGGCGGATCGCGGCGTGCAACCCGGCTGCAACGGTTGCCCCCGTGCGCCCGACGGGATGAGGTGGGTCACACCGCCGACGGAGGCAGAAGCATGACCGCAGGAGAAGGAGCAGCATGACGTCCACGATCGACCGCACCGACGCCGCCGTCCGCGTCGACGAATGGCTAGGCGCGTTCTCGGCCGCTCTGGCCTCGGGTGACGCCGACGCGGCGGCCGCCCTGTTCGGGGCCGAGAGCTTCTGGCGCGACCTCGTCGCGTTCAGCTGGAACATCACGACCGTCGAGGGCCCCGACGGCGTCGCCGACATGCTCCGGAACACCGACGCCGGGGCCACCGACTTCCGGACGACCGAGGAGCCCGCGGAGGCCGACGGCGTCACCACCGCGTGGATCGCGTTCGAGACCGCCGTCGGGCGGGGCAGCGGGCTGCTGCGACTGACCGCCGACGGCAAGGCGTTCACGTTCCTCACCACGCTCGACGAGCTGAAGGGCCACGAGGAGCCCTCGCGCGACCGCCGCCCGATGGGAGCGGAGCACGGCGCCAACCCCGATCGCGTCACGTGGCTGGAGAGCCGGGAGAAGGAGGCGGCGGAGCTGGGCTACACGACCCAGCCCGACGTCGTCATCATCGGCGGCGGCCAGGGCGGTATCGCGCTCGGCGCGCGGCTGCGCCAGCTCGGCGTCGCCACGATCATCGTCGAGCGCAACGAGCGGCCCGGCGACTCGTGGCGCAAGCGCTACAAGTCCCTCGCCCTGCACGACCCGGTCTGGTACGACCACCTGCCCTACATCGACTTCCCGCCGAACTGGCCGGTGTTCTCGCCCAAGGACAAGGTCGGCGACTGGCTCGAGATGTACGCCAAGGTCATGGAGCTCAACTACTGGGGCTCCACCACGGCGAAGTCGGCGACCCGCAGCGGCGACACCTGGGAGGTCGTCGTCGACCGCGCGGGCGAGGAGGTCGTGCTCAGGCCGAAGCACGTCGTCATCGCGCTGGGCGTGTCGGGCAAGCCGAACGTCCCCGAGGTGCCCGGCCAGGACGTCTTCACGGGCGACCAGCACCACAGCTCGCAGCACCCCGGCCCCGACGCCTACAAGGGCAAGAAGGCCGTGGTCGTCGGCTCCAACAACTCCGCGCACGACATCTGCGGGGCGCTGTGGGAGGCCGGCACCGACGTCACGATGGTGCAGCGCTCCTCGACCCACATCGTGCGGTCGGACTCGCTGATGGACCTGGGCCTGGGCGACCTGTACTCCGAGCGGGCGCTGGCGGCCGGCGTCACCACGTTCAAGGCCGACACGATCTTCGCGTCGCTGCCCTACCGGATCATGAACCAGTTCCAGAAGCCGACCTACGACGCGATCCGCGAGCGCGACGCCGAGTACTACGCGGCGCTGGAGAAGGCCGGGTTCCGCCTCGACTTCGGCGATGACGACTCCGGCCTGTTCATGAAGTACCTGCGCCGCGGCTCGGGCTACTACATCGACGTCGGCGCCTCGGAACTCGTGGCGAACGGCAGCATCAAGCTGGCGCACGGGCAGGTCACGGAGCTGACGGAGAACGAGGTCGTGCTCGCCGACGGCACCCGGTTGGAGGCCGACCTCGTCGTCTGGGCCACCGGCTACGGCTCCATGAACGGCACGGCGGCCGCGATCTTCGGGCAGGAGACGGCCGACCGGCTCGGCAAGGTGTGGGGCCTCGGGTCGGACACGACCAAGGACCCGGGCCCGTGGGAGGGCGAGCAGCGCAACATGTGGAAGCCCACCAACGTGGAGAACCTGTGGGTGCACGGCGGCAACCTGCACCAGAGCCGCTACTACTCGCTCTACCTCGCGCTGCAGCTGAAGGCCCGGGTCGAGGGCATCCCGACGCCGGTCTACCGGCTGCAGGAGGTGCACCACACGTCCTAGCCACATCTGCTGCTCGGCCGAACGGCCCGCTCGCCCGCCGACGTCGGGCGAGCGGGCCGTTCGCGCGAGGGTCCCAGGCCTCGGGATCCGGCGGCCTCAGCCCCCCGCCATCGCCCCCACCACGAGCAGCGGCTCGGTCCCGCGCACGACGGCGTCGGGCAGCGGGTCGTCGGTCGGGGCGTGCGACAGGTCCTCCTCGCACGCGAAGAACCGCACGAACGCGCGGCGGCGTCCGGTGGCCCGGTCGCGCACCGCCCCGCACAGCACGGGGTAGCGGGACTCCAGGGCGTCGAGCACGCCGTCGAGGGTGGCCGGCGCCTCCACCTCGACCCGGACCTCGCCGTCGACCTGCGCCAGGCGTCGCAGGTGGGTGGGCAGCTTGACGCGGACGGTGGTCACGGCAGCGTCCGTCATGTCGGCGTCCGTCACGGCAGCGTCTGCACCGTCACCGACAGCACCGCCGGCAGGTCCCGCACGATCGGCGCCCAGTTCTCCCCGGCGTCGGGCGAGGCGTAGACCTGCCCGCCGGTGGTCCCGACGTAGACCCCGCACGCGTCCAGCGAGTCGACGGCCATGGCGTCGCGGAGCACGTCGACGTAGCAGTGCTCCTGCGGCAGGCCGCGGGTCAGCGGCTCCCACTCGTGCCCGCCGGTCCGGCTGCGGTAGACCCGCAGCTTCCCCTCGTACGGGAAGTGCTCGGCGTCGCTGGTGATCGGCACGACGAAGACGGTGTCGGGCTCGTGGGCGTGCACGTCGACGACGAACCCGAAGTCGGTGGGCAGGTCGCCGCCGATGTCGTGCCAGCTACGGCCGAAGTCGTCGCTGCGCATGACGTCCCAGTGCTTCTGCATGAACACCGTGTCGGGCCGGTCGGGGTGCAGCGCGAGCTTGTGCACGCAGTGCCCCACCTCGGCGTCGGGGTCGGGGATGCCCTCGCTCACCAGGCCGCGGTTGGCCGCCTGCCAGGTCTTCGCGCCGTCCTCGGTGCGGAACACGCCCGCCGCGGAGATGGCGACGAGCATCCGCTCCGCGTCGCGCGGGTCGGGCAGGATCGTGTGCAGGCACATGCCGCCCGCGCCCGGTTGCCAGTGTGGCCCGGAGCCGTGCTCGCGCAGGCCGGGCAGCTCGTCCCAGGTGCGGCCACCGTCGACCGACCGGAACAGCGCCGCGTCCTCGACGCCCGCGAGCACGACGTCGGGGTCGGTGGCGGACGGCGAGAGGTGCCAGACCCGCGCGAACTCCCACGGGTGCGCCGTGCCGTCGTACCACTGGTGGGTGCCCGGGACACCGGCGTAGGTGAAGTCGTTGCCGACCGCGTCCCAGGTGCGCCCGCCGTCGTCGGAGCGCTGGATCTGCTGGCCGAACCACCCGCCCGACTGCGACGCCCAGATCCGGTCGGGATCCGCCGGCGACCCCGCCACGTGGTAGATCTCCCAGCCCGGGAAGAACGGTCCGTCCACCGTCCAGTCCCGGCGCGCGCCGTCGGCGCTGAGGACGAACGCGCCCTTGCGCGTGCCGACGAGAACCCGTACTCCGCTCATGCGACCTCCTCGGTTGGTAGGAGGTAGGACGGCCGCGGGGGCCGGGACTCATCGGTCAGACGGCGACCACCGTGACCGGGATGTTGGTGCCCGAACAGGTGTGCCAGGTCGTCGGGGTCGCTGGTCAGCACCTGGTCCCCCGGGCGGCGAGGGCGAGCAGGGCGTCGACGACGTCGCTCGTGCCCGCGCGGGCGACCAGCTTCCCGGCCGCGCGCGCCTCGACCAGGCCCGTCGACCGCACGTCGATCATGCGGATGTGCCGGGCGAGCCGAGCCTGCCGAGCCGATCTGCGCCAGGCCTGAGCCACGACCGGCGCCACCGTCACCAGGGAGGCGCCGGCCCGTCGCCCGAGCTCGACCAGCCCGGCCACCCGGCGGTCGTCGCGGTCGATCGCGACGAGGGCCCCGCGTCGAGGACGAGGTTCACGCGGCGGGGTCCCGGTGCGTCCCGCCGCCAGGTAGGGCACACCGGTATGTGTGGCCAGACCGGGTGAACCGCGCCCCGCGGAAGGCGTCGGTGCGGTCGTGCCCGGCGGGCACCGTCAGGCCTCGGGGATCTCGCGGCGGATCTCGTCGAGCCAGATGCGGGCGGACATGTCCGAGGGGGCGCGCCAGTCGCCGCGCGGCGACAGCGAGCCGCCCGCCGAGACCTTCGGCCCGTTCGGCAGCGCCGAGCGCTTGAACTGGCTGAACGAGAAGTAGCGCTGGGCGAAGACCTCCAGCCAGTGCCGGATGTCGCCCAGGCCGTACTCGACGCGCCGGTCCTCGGGCAGGCCCGGCGGCCAGTCGCCGACCGACGCGTCGTGCCAGGCGTGCCAGGCCAGGAACGCGATCTTCGACGGGCGGAAGCCGAAGCGCAGCACGTGCCAGAGCGAGAAGTCCTGCAGCGCGTACGGGCCGACCTTCGCCTCGCTGCTCTGCACGTCGTCGCCGGGGACGAGCTCGGGCGTGATCTCGGTGTCGAGGACGTCGAGCAGGATCGCCGACACCTCGTCGTCGAACAGGTCGGTGGCCGCGACCCAGCGGATGAGGTGCTGGATCTGGGTCTTGGGCACGCCGCCGTTGACGTTGTAGTGCGACATCTGGTCCCCGACGCCGTAGGTCGACCACCCCAGCGCCAGCTCGGACAGGTCGCCGGTGCCCAGCACGATGCCGCCGCGCTGGTTGGCGGCGCGGAACAGGTAATCGGTGCGCAGGCCGGCCTGCACGTTCTCGAAGGTCACGTCGTAGACGGGCTCGCCAAAGCCGTTGGGGTGGCCGAGGTTGCGCAGCATCAGCTCCGCCGTCGGCCGGATGTCGATCTCCTCGAAGGTGACGCCGAGCGCGTCGCACAACCGGGTCGCGTTGGTCTTCGTACGGTCGCCGGTGGCGAAGCCGGGCAGCGTGAACGCCAGGATGTCGCTGCGCGGGCGCTGCTCGCGGTCCATGGCGCGGGCGGCGACGATGAGCGCGTGGGTGGAGTCGAGCCCGCCGGACACGCCGATGACGACCTTCGGCTGCCCGATCGCCCGCAGCCGCTGCTCCAGCCCGGAGACCTGGATGTTGTAGGACTCGAAGCAGTCCTGCTCCAGGCGCGCCGGGTCCGAGGGCACGAACGGGAAGCGCTCGACCTCGCGCAGCAGCCCGATGTCGCCCTGCGGCGGGTCGAGGTGGAAGGCGACCGTGCGGAACGCGCCGGTGCGCGCCGCGTGCTGGCGCCGGTTGTCGTCGAAGGTGCCCATGCGCAGGCGCTCGGCGCGCAGCAGGTCGAGGTCGACGTCGGCGACCGAGCGGCGCGGCCCCTTCGGGAACCGCTCGGTCTCGGCGAGCAGCACGCCGTTCTCGTAGACCATCGTCTGGCCGTCCCACGCCAGGTCGGTGGTCGACTCGCCCTCGCCCGCCGCCGCGTAGGCGTAGGCGGCCAGGCAGCGCGACGACGCCGACTGCGCGAGCAGCTTGCGGTCGTCGGCCCGCCCCACGGTGATCGGGCTGCCGGACAGGTTGACGACGACGGTCGCGCCCGCGAGCGTCGCCTCCGCGCTCGGCGGCACCGGCACCCACATGTCCTCGCACACCTCGGCGTGCAGGACGAGCCCGGGCACGTCGTCGGCGGCGAACAGCAGGTCGGGGCCGATCGGCACATCGGCGTCGCCGAGGCGGACGGTGCCGCGCACGTCGTCACCGGGGCCGTACTGGCGGCGCTCGTAGAACTCGCGGTAGGTCGGCAGGTACGACTTCGGCGCCACCCCGAGCACCGCGCCCCGGTGGACCACCACGGCGCAGTTGAGGATGCGGTGCAGCACCCGCAGGGGTGCGCCGACGACGAGCACCGGCCGCAGGTCCGCCGACGCCGCGGCGAGGTCGAGGAGCGCGCGGCGCACGTCGTCGAGCAGGACGTCCTGCATGACGACGTCCTCGAGCGAGTAGCCCGAGAGCGTGAGCTCGGGGAACACGGCGACGGCGACGCCCTGGTCGTGGCACTCGTGCGCCGTCTCCAGCACGGCCCGCGCGTTGGCGGCCGGGTCGGCGAGGGTGGTGCGCAGGGTGCAGGCGGCCACGCGCGCGAAGCCGTGGCGGTACGCGGAGCGGAAGTCCGACACGGACCCAGTCTGCCGCACGGGCCGCCGGCTGTCCGGGTCGGCGGCCGGACCGGGGCTGGCTTGTTACCCGTGGGTAGGGCACCATCTGCGTCCATGAGCGAGTTCGGGGGACGGGTCGCCGTGGTGACCGGGGCGGGATCGGGTATCGGACGGGCGCTGGCCCAGGACCTCGCGGGCCGCGGAACGCGGCTGGCGCTGTCCGACGTGGACAAGGACGGCCTGGCGGAGACCGTCGCGTCGATCACCGGCGCGGAGGTCCGCAGCGACGCCCTCGACGTGACCGACCGCGCCGCCGTGCTGGCCTACGCCGACGAGGTCGTGGCGCAGTTCGGGCGGGTCAACCAGGTCTACAACAACGCCGGCATCGCCTTCGCCGGCAACATCCTCACCTCGGAGTTCGAGGAGATCGAGCGTGTCGTCGACATCGACTTCTGGGGTGTCGTCAACGGCACGAAGGCGTTCCTGCCGCACCTGATCAACTCCGGCGACGGGCACGTCGTCAACGTCTCCAGCCTGTTCGGCCTGCTCTCGGTGCCGAGCCAGAGCGCCTACAACGCGGCGAAGTTCGCGGTGCGCGGGTTCACCGAGTCGCTGCGCCAGGAGATGCTCGTCGCGCGCTACCCGGTGCAGGTCACCTGCGTGCACCCCGGCGGGATCAAGACCGGGATCGCCCGCAACGCCGCGCGCGGCAAGGGCTTCGAGGACGGCGCCGCGATGGAGCGCTTCGACCGCCAGATGCTGCGGATGAGCCCGGAGAAGGCGGCGTCGATCATCCTCGCGGGCGTGCGGCGCAACCGGGCCCGTGTGCTCGTGGGCAACGACGCCAAGGTGCTCGACGCCGTGGTGCGCCTGCTCGGCTCGGCCTACCAGCGCCCGTTCGCGGCGGTGGCGGGGCGCACGCTGCGGTAGCGGGCATAGGGTCGGCGAGTGGATCAGGTGCGCACGAGGACCGCGCCAGGGCTGCTCGTCGCCCTCGCCTTCCTCGCCACGATGCTCGGCACCACCCTGCCGACGCCGCTCTACCCGATCTACCAGCAGGAACTGGGCTTCGGTGGCCTGATGGTCACGGTCGTGTTCGCGACCTACGCCGTCGGGGTGCTGGCGGCGCTGCTGCTGTTCGGGCGGCTGTCCGACCGCATCGGGCGCCGCCCCGTGCTGCTGCCCGGGCTCGCGCTCGCGGCCGCCAGCTCGCTGGTGTTCCTCATTCCCGACAGCCTGCCCGCGCTGTTCGCGGGCCGGGTGCTCTCGGGGCTGTCGGCCGGGGTGTTCACCGGCGTCGCGACGGCCACGATCGTCGACCTCGCCCCGCCCGAGGGCCGGGCGCGCGCCGGGCTGCTGGCCGCGGCCGTCAACATGCTCGGGCTCGGGCTCGGCCCCGTGGTCGCCGGTGCGCTCGCCGACCTCGCGCCGCTCCCGCTGGTGCTGCCCTACCTCGTCCACCTGGGCCTGGTGGCCGTCGGTGTGGTCGCGGTGCTGCTGGTGCCGGAGCCGGTCACCCGGCAGCCGGGCCCCGTGCGGCTGGAGGTGCAGCGGCTGTCGGTGCCCGCCGACGTCCGCCCGGTGTTCGTGCGCGCCGGCATCGCGGGATTCGCCGGGTTCGCCGTGCTCGGCTTCTTCACCGCGGTCTCGCCGCTGTTCGTCTCGGGCGTGCTGCGCGAGCCGAGCCACCTGCTCTCCGGGCTCGTCGTGTTCTCCCTGCTCGGCAGCTCCACCGCGGGGCAGCTGCTCTCGGCGCGGCTGCCGCTGCGCACGTCGCTGCTCGGGGGCTGCCTGGCGCTGGCCGCCGGGATCGCCGTCGTCGGCGCCGGGCTGGCCACCTCCTCGCTCGCCGTCCTCGTCGCGGGGGCGGTGGTGGCCGGGCTCGGTCAGGGTGCGAGCTTCCGCGCCGGGCTGCAGTCGGTCACCGGGACGGCGCCGGCCGATCGGCGCAGCGAGGTCTCGTCGAGCTTCTTCCTGCTGCTCTACGTCGCGATCTCGATCCCCGTCATCGGCGTCGGCGCGGGCGCCCAGGTGTTCGGGCTGGTCCCCACCGCCATCGTGTTCGCCGGGCTGGTCGCGCTCCTCGCGCTCGCGGCGTTCGCCGGCTTGCTGCGGCGCGTCTGACGGGTTGTGATGGACCTCGCGGACCACGATCGGGGCCCGGACGCGGACGCGCCTGCACCCCGTCGGCGGAGCCGGTACGGCGCTGCGGAGCAGCGGGAACGCCCGGGTGACCGTTCCCGGTGAACTCCAAACGCGATGGTGACCACGCTCACAGGAGACGCGCGAAATGCGCCCCTGATCGATTCGGGAACAGTGCATCACGGTCTCTCCGCCTGTAACTTCGACGGCCATGTCCGCACTCGGCACGACCGCACCGGAGACCGGGAGCGACGCACCGACGACGACCTCGCCGCCCACCACCGCCGACGGCGTGGTCCTGTGGGAGATCGCGGCGGCGTCGCGGGTGCTCGACGTGAACTCCCGCTACGCCTATGTCCTGTGGTGCCGCGACTTCGCCGCCACCTCGATCGTCGCGCGCATCGGGGAGCGCGTCGTCGGGTTCGTCACCGGCTACGTCCGGCCCGAGCGCCCCGACACGCTCTTCGTCTGGCAGGTCGCGGTGCACGAGGTCGCCCGGGGCAGGCGGGTCGCGGCGACGATGCTCGACGACCTCGTCGCGCGCGTCGGCGCGCCCTTCCTGGAGACGACGGTGACCGACGACAACGCCGCCTCGCTGGCCATGTTCTCCGGGCTCGCCGAGCGCACGGGCGCAGACATGGAACGCACCGAGCTGTTCGGCGAGGCCGAACTCGGTGCGGAGCACGACCCCGAGTTCCTGTACCGGATCGGGCCGATGCAGCTGACGCCGACACCCACGCGAGGATGATGACGACGATGACCGTGTTCGAGGATCTGGAGTCCGAGGTCCGGAGCTACTGCCGCAGTTGGCCGGTGGTGTTCGACACCGCCCGCGGGTCGCGGCTGACCGATGTGGACGGCCGGGCCTACCTCGACTTCTTCGCCGGCGCGGGTGCGTTGAACTACGGGCACAACCCGCCGGCGTTGAAGGGGCCGCTGTTGGAGTACCTCTCCCGTGACGGCATCACGCACGGCCTGGACATGTACACCACGGCCAAGGGTGAGTTCCTGCGGACGTTCGAGGACAAGATCCTGCGTCCGCGGGGGTTGGACTACAAGGTGCAGTTCCCCGGGCCGACGGGTGCGAACACGGTGGAGTCGGCGCTCAAGCTGGCTCGCAAGATCAGCGGCCGCGAGGCGATGATCAATTTCACGAACGCGTTCCACGGGATGACGTTGGGTGCGTTGTCGGTCACCGGTAACTCGATGAAGCGCGGCGGTGCGGGGATCCCGCTGGTGCACGCGACCCCGATGCCCTATGACAACTACTTCGACGGCACGCAGCCTGATTTCCTGTGGATGGAGAAGCTGCTGCAGGATTCCGGGTCGGGGCTCAACGAGCCGGCTGCGGTGATCGTGGAGACGGTGCAGGGTGAGGGTGGGATCAACCCGGCGCGGGTCGAGTGGTTGCAGGGGTTGGCTGCGTTGTGCAAGCGCAACGGGATCCTGCTGATCGTGGACGACGTGCAGATGGGGGTGGGGCGTACGGGGCCGTTCTTCTCCTTCGAGATCGCGGGGATCGAGCCCGACATCGTGTGCATCTCCAAGTCGATCAGCGGGTACGGGTTGCCCATGGCGCTGACGCTGATCAAGCCCGAGCACGATGTGTGGGGTCCGGGTGAGCACAACGGGACGTTCCGCGGCAACAACCCTGCGTTCGTGACGGCGACGGCGGCGATCCACGAGTTCTGGAGCGATGACGCTCTGGAGCGTTCGACGCTGGCCAAGGGGGAGCGGGTGGAGGAGGTGTTCACCGAGATCGCGTCGCGGTCGCAGGCCGTGGAGCTCACGCCCAAGGGGCGCGGTCTGGCGCGGGGTCTGCAGTTCTCCCAGCCCGAGCTGGCGGCGAAGGCGTGTGCTGCGGCGTTCGAGCGGGGTCTGCTGATGGAGACCTCGGGTCCGTCGGACGAGGTGATGAAGATCCTGCCGGCCCTGACGATCACCGATGACGAGCTCGAGGAGGGCCTGGCGATCGTCGGGGAGTCCGTCGCCGCCGTCACCGAAGGAGTGTCCGCACGATGATCGTCCGCACGCTCGACGAGATCACCGACACCGAGCGCGACGTCAAGACCGAGAACTGGCGCAGCAAGCGCATCGTCCTGGGTGGCGACGGTGTCGGGTTCTCGGTGCACGAGACGGTGCTGCAGGCCGGCACCGTCAACGACTTCTGGTACGCGAACCACATCGAGGCCGTCTTCATCACCGAGGGTGAGGGCGAGCTGTACGACAAGGACAACGACACCACCTACGCGCTCGCGCCCGGGTCGATCTACGTCCTGAACGGCAACGAGCGCCACCAGCTGCGTCCCCGCACGCAGATGCGCACGGTGTGCGTGTTCAACCCGCCGGTCACGGGCCGTGAGGTCCACGACGAGAACGGCGTGTACCCGCTGATCACGGCGGAGGAGGAGAAGGAGGCTTCGTAGGCATGGCAGTGACGACCCGACGACGGACGGCGCGCATCGGCGACCGCTACCCCACCCGGGTGGCGGACCGCCCGGTCATCATCGACCGGGCGGAGCCCGCGGTGTGGAGCACGGACCCGGGGATGCTCACCGCGGACGAGCTCGCGGCGCACGAGCGCGACGGCTTCGTCACGGTGCCGCAGCTCCTGACCCCCGACGAGGTGGGGGAGTACGCGGCCGAGCTGGACCGGCTCGCCACCGACCCGGCGGTGCGGGCCGACGAGCGCACGATCGTCGAGAAGACCTCGCAGCAGGTGCGGTCGGTGTTCGAGGTGCACGCGCTGAGCGAACCGGTCGCGGCGCTGATCGCCGACGAGCGCGTGGCCGGGCGGGCCCGCCAGATCCTCGGCTCCGAGGTCTACGTGCACCAGAGCCGGATCAACTACAAGCCCGGGTTCGGCGGTGCCGGCTTCTACTGGCACTCCGACTTCGAGACCTGGCACGCCGAGGACGGGATGCCCTCGCCGCGCGCGGTGAGCATCTCGATCGCGCTCACCGAGAACTACGCGCACAACGGCTGCCTGATGATCATGCCGGGCTCGCACAAGGAGTTCGTGGCGTGCGTGGGGGAGACCCCGGCCGACCACTACAAGGAGTCGCTGCGCGAGCAGGAGATCGGCACCCCCGACCCGGAGAGCCTCACCGCGCTCGCCGACCGTCACGGCATCGCGATGCTCACCGGCGCCGCGGGCTCGGCCACGCTGTTCGACTCCAACTGCATGCACGGCTCGGGCAGCAACATCACGCCCTACCCGCGCTCGAACATCTTCGTGGTGTTCAACAGCGTGGACAACGGGCTCGAGGAGCCCTTCTCCGCGCCGGGCCCGCGGCCGGCGCACGTCGCCGCGCGGCAGATCGTGCCGGTGCGCCGAGACGCGTGACCGGGTCGGCTAGACCCGGTCGAACGGGAGCAGGTCCGGCCGCTTCGGCAGGAATCCGTCGCCGGTGCGCCGGCCCTGCACCCGCTTGCGCACGAACGGCATGACGAACTCGCGCATCCAGCGCAGGTCGTCGGCCTGCCGGGCGCGCCACGGCATCGGGTCGCCGTCGGGCACCGGGGCGCGCCAGTCCTCGCTGACCGGCTCGCCGAGCGTCTCCAGCACCCGCAGCGCCACACGGCGGTGGGCGTCGGGGCGCAGGTGCAGCCGGTCGGGGCCCCAGGCGCGGGGGTCGGCGAGCGGGGCCATGCCCCAGAGGTCGACGACGTGACTGCCGTGGCGCTCCGCCGCGGCGCGCATCGACTCGTTGAACGTGGCCACGCGGCCGCGCAGCCGGCGGATGAGCGGGTGCATCCGGCCCAGGTCGAAGCCGGTGAAGATGAAGACCTCGGCCCCCGTGGCGGCGATGCGGCCGAGCGCCTCGTCGAAGCGGCGGGCGAGGTCGTCGACGTCGCAGCCGAAGCGGATGAGGTCGTTGCCACCGGCGCAGAACGACACGAGCTCCGGGCGCAGCCGCTCGGCCACCGGGATCTGGTCCTCGACGATCTGGTCGAGGAGCTTGCCGCGCACCGCGAGGTTGGCGTAGCGGAAGCCGGGGCGCCCGGCGGCGATCTGCTCGGCGACGCGGTCGGCCCAGCCCCGCGGGGAGCCGTCGGGGCGCCAGTCGTCGAGGCCCTCGGTGAAGCTGTCGCCGATCGCCACGAAGCTGTTCCAGGTGTGCTGCACGACGACCGCCTCCGTTCACGTCCGCTCCACCCCGCCGACGGGTGGAGGTCATCCCAGGATCACCCATCGGCGCGCCGTCGCGCCAGTACCGGTGATCACTTCGTGTCGATAGGGCACCCTTAGTACGTGACCCCTCCCGAACCGTCGCTCACCGACGTCCTCGGCGGTCGCGGCGGCGCCGTCGACGCGACCGTGCCCGTCGCCGCGTTCGTGGCCGGCTGGGGGCTCGCCGGTGCGCTCGGCTGGGCCGGGCCGGTGGCGTGGGGCGGGGGCACCGCGGTGCTCGCGGCCGCGGTGCTCGCGGCGGGGCGGCTGCGCGCGGGGACCCCGCCGCGGGCGGTGCTGTTCGGGCTGCTCGGCGTCGCGCTGGCGGCGGTGGTGGCGCTGTCCACGGGCCGCGCTGCCGACTTCTTCCTGGTCCGGATCCTCAGCAACGCGGTGAGCGCACTGGCGTGGGCGGTGTCGATCGTCGTGCGATGGCCGCTGCTCGGGCTCGTCGTCGGCACGGCGCTGGGGCAGCGCACCCGCTGGCGCCGCGACCCCGACCTGCTGCGCGGCTACCAGCGCGCGAGCTGGGTGTGGGTGGCCCAGTACGTCGTGCGGCTGGCGGTGTTCCTGCCGCTCTACCACGCCGACGCCGTCGTGGCGCTGGGCATCGCGCAGACCGTGCTGACCTGGCCGCTCGTGGCCGTCTGCATCGCGCTGTCGTGGCCCCTGGTGCGCTCGGCGCTGCCCGAGGGGCACGGCGGGATCCGGCACCCCGCCGGGTCCGCGTGAGCGTCACCACTCGACCGTGATCGTCGGAAACGATCCAGCGCCGCCGTTCGCTGGAACGGGTGACACCCCACGCAGACCAGGAGCGCCCGCCGAGCCATGTCCCGTCCCGCCAGCCCGCCCGACACGTCCACCGTCGAGATCACGGCCGAGAAGAAGGCGCCCGACCTGACGGTCAACAAGGTCCTCGCCGGAGCGGGGGCCGCGGCCACCGCCGCGGTGCTCGGCTCCTACCTCGGGGCGGCGGGCACCGTGCTGGGCGCGGCGCTCGGATCGGTCGCGAGCACGATCGCGTCGGTGCTCTACCAGCGCTCGCTCGACCGCACCCGCGACACGGTCGTGGCCCGGATCAAGCCCGGGCGCATCCCCGCGCAGCGCGGCGCGCCCGACGCCGAGACGGTGATCATCGCCCCGGTGTCGCCGACGCCCGCGCGGCGCCCCCCGTGGCGCCGGGCCGTCGTCGCCGCGATCGTGGTGTTCGTCCTGGGCCTGGCCGCGGTCACGGGCCTGGAGTGGGTCAACGGCTCCTCGCTGACGTCGAACGAGTCGGGCACCTCGGTCGGTCGCGTGATCGCGCCGCAGCCGGCGCAGGACGCGACGGACACCACCGGCGACGCGACGACGACCGAGGAGCCGGCCGAGGACAGCACCGACGAGCCCGCCCCGACCCCGGACGCGACCGACGAGCAGGGCGACGAGGACCGTTCCGACGGCGCCCCGCCGGTCGTCGACGACTCGGGCGACGGCGGCGACTCCGAGCCCACGACGGCCGCCCCCACGACCACGCCGGCGCCCACGGGATCGGCGCGGCCGTCGGGCCGCTAGGTGTCGGGCCGTCGGCCGTCGGCTAGCGCAGCCGGGCGGCCAGCGCCGCCGCCGCGGCCCGCGGGTCCTCGGCCTCGGTGATCGCGCGCACCACCACGATGCGCCGCGCACCCGTGTCGAGCACCTCGGTGAGGCGCTCCTGGTCGATGCCGCCGATGGCGAACCACGGGCGGGCCGGCGCCCGGTCGGCCACGGTGCGCACCAGGCCCAGGCCCGGCGCCGGACGGCCGGGCTTGGTCGGCGTCGGCCAGCAGGGGCCGACGCAGAAGTAGTCGACGCCGGGCTCGTCGGCGGCCGCCAGCGTCTCGTCGGCGCTGTGCGAGGAGCGCCCGACCACGACGTCGTCGCCGACGATCCGCCGCGCCCAGGCCACCGGCAGGTCGTCCTGGCCGAGGTGCAGGACGTCGGCGCCCGCGGCCAGGGCGACGTCGGCGCGGTCGTTCACCGCGAGCAGCGCGCCGTGCCGCGCGCAGACCTCCGCGAGCACCTCCAGCGCGGCCAGCTCGTCGCGCGCCTCCATCCCCTTGTCGCGCAGCTGCACGACGTCGACGCCGCCGGCCAGCGCCTCGTCGGCGAACTCCGCGAGGTCGGGGCGGACGGGCGTGCAGAGGTAGAGGCGGGCGTCGTCGAGCCGCGCGCGCAGGGCGTCACCATCGAGTCCGGGCACGGACGTGAGCGTAGGCTGGGGGCAGGTGACGCACGGGAGCCCCGGTGGGGCTGAGAGGGGACCACGGAGTCCCGACCGTCGAACCTGATCCGGGTCATGCCGGCGCAGGGAGCGGGGAGCATGCAGGAAGTGATCGTGATCGGCGCGGGCGTGATCGGCCTGTCCTGCGCCTGGCGGGCGGCGGCCGCGGGGTGGCCGGTGACCCTCGTGGACCCGGCGCCCGGGTCCGGGGCGTCGTGGGTGGCGGGCGGGATGCTCGCCCCCGTCACCGAGGCGTGGCCCGGCGAGGAGCGGCTGCTCGACCTCGGCGTCGCGTCGCTGGCGCGCTGGCCGGCCTTCGCCGCCGACCTGGGGCCGTGCGGGCTGCGCACGGAGGGCACCGTCGTGGCCGCCACGGGCGCGGGCGACCGCGCCGAGCTCGACGCCCTCGCCGCGCACCTGGGCGGTCTGGGCCGCGACGTCGAGCGCCTCTCCGGGCGCGAGCTGCGTCGGCTCGAGCCCGCGATCGGGCCCGACGTGCGGGGCGGGCTGTCCGTGCCGGAGGACCTCGCCGTCGACAACCGCGCGCTGCTCGCCGCGTTGCGCTCGGCGGCCGCGTGGGCCGGGGTGCGGACGGTGGAGGCGGCCGCCGCGGCTGTGGCCGACGACGGGGAGCGCGTCACCGGGGTGCGCCTGGCCGACGGCACGGTGCTCGCCGCGCCCGTCGTCGTCGTGGCGGCGGGTGCGCACTCCGGCACCCTGCACCCGGCGCTGGAGGGCCTCGTGCGCCCGGTGAAGGGCGAGATCCTGCGGCTCGCGCACCGCCCGGGCGCGTTCCCGCCGCCGCGGCGCACCGTCCGCGCGCTGGTCGACGGGCGTCCGGTCTACGCCGTGCCGCGCGACGGCGGCGGCCTCGTCATCGGTGCGACCCAGACCGAGACCGGCTTCGACACCGCCGTCACCGCGGGCGGCGTCCGCGACCTGCTGCGCGACGCCGAGCGCGTGCTGCCCGGCGTCGCCGAGTACGCGCTGGTGGAGACCGCGGCCGGGCTGCGCCCCGGCACCCCCGACAACCGCCCGCTGATCGGCGCGCTCGGGCCCGAGGGGCTGCTCGCCGCCACCGGCCACGGCCGCAACGGCATGCTGCTCGCCCCGCTCACCGCCGACGCCGTGCTCGGCCTGCTCCGCGGGGAGCCGGGCCCGGCCGACGCCGACCCCCGACGCTTCCAGGAGGTGTCCCGATGACGGTCGTGCTCAACGGGGAGGACGCGGAGCTGGCGTCCGGTGCGACGGTGCTCGACGCACTGGAGGCCCTCGGGCTGCCGCGCACCGGCGTGGCCGTGGCCGTCGACGGGTCCGTCGTGCGCCGCGCAGACTGGGCCGCGACCCCGCTCACCGACGGCGCCCGCGTCGAGGTGCTCACCGCCGTGCAAGGAGGATGACGATGGACGACACGCTGGTCATCGGGGGTCGCAAGATCTCCTCGCGCCTCATCATGGGCACCGGGGGCGCGGCCAACCTCGAGGTGCTGGAGCGGGCGCTCGTCGCGTCCGGCACCGCGCTGACGACCGTGGCGATGCGCCGCGTCGACGCCGCCACCGGCACCGGGGTGCTCGACCTCCTGCGCCGCCTGGGCATCGAGGTCCTGCCCAACACCGCGGGCTGCCGCACCGCCGCCGAGGCCGTGCTCACCGCGCAGCTCGCGCGGGAGGCGATGGAGACCGACCTGGTGAAGCTCGAGGTCGTGGCCGACGACCGGACCCTGCTGCCCGACCCGATCGAGCTGCTCGACGCCGCCGAGCAGCTCGTCGACGACGGGTTCACCGTGCTGCCCTACACCAACGACGACCCGGTGCTCGCCCGCAAGCTCGAGCAGGCCGGGTGCGCCGCGGTGATGCCGCTGGGCTCGCCGATCGGCACCGGCCTGGGCATCCGCAACCCGCACAACATCGCGATGATCGTCGAGGCCGCGGGGGTGCCGGTCGTCCTCGACGCCGGGATCGGCACGGCGTCGGAGGCGGCGCAGGCGATGGAGCTGGGCTGCGACGCCGTCCTGCTGGCCACCGCCGTCACCCGGGCCGCCGACCCGGAGCGCATGGCCCTGGCCATGCGGCTCGGGGTGGAGGCGGGCCGGGCCGCGCACGGTGCGGGCCGGATCCCGCGGCGGTACTGGGCGCAGGCCTCCAGCCCCGACCCCGACGCCTGACCCCCCCGCCCCCGCGCGCCCGCCCCCGCCCCGTCCCGCCAGTGCCAGTGCCAGTAAAGCCACTTCACTGCCACTGGGCGCCAGTAAAGCCACTCCACTGTCACGGGGCGCGGGGCGCGGGGGCGGGGGCGGCTTGCAGGAAAGCCACTTTCCTGCAATCTGATGGCGGGAAAGTGGCTTTCCTGCAACTCCGGAGCGGGTCGGCAGGCGCGGGCCCTACCGCCGCACCCTCGCCAGCTGGCGCTCGTCCAGCCCGATCTCCCGCAGCTTCGCCAGGGAGGCGTCCAGGCGCTCCCGGGTGACCGCCAGGTCGCGGCTCGCCCGCTCCACGTCGTGCAGCGCCCGCAGCGCCTCCTGCGGCTCGGGCACCAGCACCGCGAGGAGGCGGTCGCGGGCCGCGTCGGCCGGGTCGGCGGCGTGCCGGCCGGCCGGGGCGGGCGCCCCAGCGGTCTCGACGGCGGGCGCGGCAGTGGGCGCGGCAGCGGGCGCGGGCTCGGCCGCCGGCGCCTTCGCGACGGTCGTCCGCAGCGGCACCTCCCGGATCAGCAGGACGGCCACCAGCGTCACCAGCGAGGCGACCGCGGCGATCCCGAACACCAGCGCCAGCCCGTCGCCGTAGGCGGCGCGCACCGCCTCGGCCTCGGCCGCGCTGTCGGTGCCCAGCCCCCCGAGCCCCGACGACGAGCCGCTGAGCGCGGTGACCCGGGCGTCGAGGACGACCCCGAGGACCGTGACGCCGACCGTACCGCCCAGCGACCGTAGGAACGCGACGAGCGAGCTCGCCGCGCCGACGTCGTGGACGTCGACGGTGTTCTGCACGGCCAGCACCAGGTTCTGCATGCTCATGCCGATCCCCAGGCCCAGGACGGCGAGGAACACGCCGATCCGGACGACGGGGGTGGTGTGGTCGATCGTGGAGAGCAGGCCCAGGCCGGTGGTCATCAGCACGGCGCCGAGCACCAGGTAGCGCTTCCAGCGGCCGAAGCGGCTGATCAGCTGGCCCGAGCCGGTGGAGGCCACGAGCAGCCCGCCGACCAGCGGCAGCGTCAGCAGGCCCGCGGTGGTCGGATCGTAGGAGCGGGCGATCTGGAAGTACTGGCCGAGGTAGACCGTGCTGCCGAACATCACCACGCCGACGACGAGGCTCGCGACCACCGACAGCACGACGGTCCGCTCGCGGAACAGCGACATCGGCACGACCGGCTCCGGCGCCCGGAACTCCACGAACACGGCGGCGACGAGGGCGCCCGCGCCCAGCGCGGCGAGCCCCAGGGACGTCGGCGAGCTCCACGCGAACTGCGAGCCGGCCAGCGACATCCAGATCAGCAGCACCGAGACGCCACCGGAGATGAGCGCGGCACCGAGGTAGTCCAGGCGCACCTCGCGCTTGATCGTCGGCACGTGCAGCGTGCGCTGCAGCACGACGAGCGCGGCGAGGCCGATCGGGACGCCGATGAAGAAGGTCCAGCGCCAGCCCAGGGCCGGGGTGCTCACGAGCAGGCCGCCGACCAGCGGGCCGGAGACGGTCGCGGCGGCCAGCACGGCGCCGAGGTAGCCGGAGTAGCGGCCGCGCTCGCGCGGCGGGATCAGCGCGGCGATGACGACCTGCGCCAGCGCCTGCAGCCCGCCCGCACCGATGCCCTGCGCGGCGCGCCAGGCGATCAGCTCGCCCATCGAGCCGGCGAACCCGGCGCCGATCGAGGCGAGGACGAACACCACGATCGCGACCTGGACCAGCAGCTTCTTGCTGAACAGGTCGGCGAGCTTGCCCCAGATCGGGGTGGACGCGGTGGTCGTCAGCAGGGTGGCGGTGACGATCCACGTGTAGCCGGTCTGGTCGCCGTGCAGGTCGGCGACGATCGTCGGCAGCGCGTTGGACACGATCGTGCTGGACAGGATCGCGACGAACATCGCGAGCAGCAGTCCGCTCAGTGCGGTGAGCACCTCGCGCCGGCTGCGCACGGGTTCGGGCGGCGCTGCCGGGACAGCCCGGGCGGGGGCGGTCGTGGTCATGACGGTTCCTTCTTCGTTCGGGTCAGCTGAGGCCGGTGAGCTGGTCCGCGCGCGCCTCGATCTCCTCGGCGAGCGCGGCGACGAGCCGGGCCACGGTGTGCACGTCGCCTGCGTCGCTGCGCTCCAGCGCGCTGCGGACCAGGTCGCGCCTGAGCGTGCGCGTGCGCCCGACGAGCGCGTGCCCGTCGGGGGTGAGCGAGACGAGCCCGGCGCGGCGGTCGGACGGGTCGGGGCGGCGGCAGGCCAGCCCGCGCGCCTGGAGCTCGCCGACCTGGCGGCTCACCACCGACTGGTCGACGCCGCGGAGCTCGGCGATCTCGCCGATGCGGTGCTCGCCCTCGTCGAGGAGCCCGGCGAGCTGGAGCAGGGCCAGCGTGGAGTGCGCCGCGTTCGGGACGCGGCGGCCCGCCGTGCGCCACTTGCGCACGAGGTGCGTGACGGCGTCGGCCAGCTCGTCCACGGCGTCGTCGCCGGTGACGGGTGCGGACGAGATCGTGTGCATACGACAACTATAGGGAAGATGGTTGCGGCATGCAACCTAAAGCCGGGCCTCCGGGGGAGCGAGGCTCGTCGCCAGGCGCGTGAGCCCGTCGGCGAGCGTGCCGACGTCGTCCGCCGACCAGGAGGCCAGCCGCGAGCGGAACTCCTCGTGCCGCGCCCGCGAGACCTCCTCCAGACGCTCCCGCCCCCCGTCGCTCAGCTCCAGCAGGAACGCGCGCCCGTCCTCGGGATCGGGCCGGCGCCGCAGGAGGCCGAGCGCGAGGAGCGAGGAGATCTGGCGGCTCATCGTCGACTTGTCGAGGCCGAACTCCTCGGCGAGGTCGACGAGCCGCAGCGGCGACGACCGCGCGATCGCCAGCAGCACCGCGTAGCTCGCGGCGTCGACGTCGGGGTGCAGCCGCGTCGCCAGCGTGCGCAGGACGCTGCGGGAGCGGCGCAGCAGCAGGCTGATCTCCCGCTCGAGCCGCTGGACGGCCTCGTCGTGCGCGGCGTCATCGGGAGAGGCGCCGCCGGTCCCGGCCCCGGCCACTACGCCCCCTCGTCCACCGGCCGGACCCCGGCGCGGTGGCGCTGCGCCAGGTCCCGGTAGATCTGCGGGTTGCCCTCGACCCACCAGCGGGCCGACTCCGTGAGCTCGCCCTTCTCCCGCGCGACCTGGCCGAGCACGAGCCGCCCGTCCGGCACGACGGTGTTGGGCGGCACGGTCGCGCCCGCGCCGACCAGGCAGCGCGCCCCGATATGGGCGCCGTCCTGGATGGTGGCGCCGTTGCCGATCAGGGCCTCCTCGCCGATCACGCAGCCGTGGACGACGCACAGGTGCCCGATCGTCGCGCCCGCGCCGACCTCGGTGATCGGGTCGTCGCCGCCGTGCAGCACGCTGCCGTCCTGCACGTTCGCGCCCGCCCGGATGATGATCGGCCCGAAGTCGGCGCGCAGCACCGCGCCGTACCAGATCGAGGCCCCGGCCTCGACGCGCACGTCTCCGACGAGCGTGGCGGTCGGCGCGACGAACGCCTCGGGGTGCACGGTGGGGGCGAGGCCCTCGAACGAGAACAGCGGCATGGCCGCAGCGTGCCGTACCCGGTCGGGTGGTCCGGATGGGGGATCCCGGCCGCAGCGGGCAACCTGGGGTGCGTCCGGTGCGTCTTCCTCCATCGGACCTCGACGGGGAGGTGGCGCGTGCGCCGGATCGCAGTGGTGCTGGGAGTCTTGCTGGTCGCCGGGTGCGCCGGTCCGGCGGTGGTGGCGCCGTCCGACGCGCCGGTTCCGGCGACGACGGCTCCGACGACGACAGCTCCGACGTCGACGGCGGCGCCGGCCGAGCGGGCCCTGCCCGTCTACTTCGTGGCCGAGACCGACTCCGGCCCGCGCCTGCACCGCGAGTTCCACCGCGTCGCCACCGACGACCCGGCGAGCGACGCGGTCCGCGAGATGTTCGCCGGGGCGGACGATCCCGACTACCGCACGTTCTGGCCCGCCGGTACCGGATTGCGCTCGCCCGTGGACGTCGCGGGCGGCGTGATCACCGTCGACCTCACCGGCGTGACGCCCGGCGCCCAGGTGGGCACCGCGGGTGCGGAGCTGACCGTGCAGCAGCTCGTCTACACCGTGCAGGCGGCGCTGCAGACGACCGACCCGGTGCGGATCCTCCTCGACGGCGAGCCCGTCGAGGAGCTGTTCGGTGCCGTGGACACGGCCGGTCCGGTGCCCCGCGCCGACCTCTACGCCACCCGCTCGCTGGTGCAGATCGACGCCCCCGGCCACGGTGCGACGGTCGCGGGCCCGCTGGTGGTCACCGGCGAGGCCGCGGTGTTCGAGGCGACGCTGCCGTGGGAGGTGCTGCGCGACGGCGCCGTGGTCGCGTCGGGGGTCACCGGCACCGCGGAGGGCCAGGTGTTCGCCGCGTTCTCGTTCTCCGTCGACCTGCCGCCCGGGGACTACGTCGTGCGGATCACCGAGGACGACCCGTCCGGCGGCGAGGGCCGCCCGCCGCTCCGCGACGACAAGGCCGTCACGGTCACCTGAACGACGATCTCCCGGCCGGCGCCCGCTCCGCCGGATGCAGGCCGAGCGCGGCGAGCTCCAGCGCGGCGAGGTCGCGCACGACCGCCGGGTCCTCGCGCCGCCACGCCGCGGCCGGGTCCGGCGACACGGCCAGCAGCCGCCGCACCGGCAGCCGGGTGAGCGCCCGCAGGGCGAGCAGGTCGACGTCGACGTCGCGCACCGCCAGCGCCGAGCGCGCGGCGAGCATCCAGCGCACCCGGAGCACCAGCCAGAGCAGCACGACCGGCACGGCCGCGAGGACGACGATCCCCACGGCGATGCCGGTGGACGCGGTGGCCACCGCCTGCACCTGCTCGCGGCCGGCGTCGCCCAGCGTCTGCCCGGCGCCGGTGCCCGTGCCCAGCGCGCGGGCCAGGTCCTCGCCGACGAAGGGCACGCGGCCCGCGGTGTCGGCGGCCGCCGCGAACGCGCCGCGGATCGAGTCGCCGGCCTCGGCGAGGGTCTGTGCGGGGCCCTGCAGGCCGTCGACCAGCGCCTTCGCCGTGCGGGCCACGACCACCACCAGCACCACCCAGCCGATCACCAGCAGGTCGGCGAGGACCTGCCCCAGCGCGCGGGCGGGTCGTTCGGCGTAGGGGCGCATGACGGCGCAGGGTATCGAGCTAGAGGAGTCCGAGCTTGGTGGCCGCGTAGACCGCCTCGGCGCGCCGCGACACCATCAGCTTGCGCATGAGGTTGCCGACGTGGAACTTCACCGTGGTCTCGGAGATGAACAGCTGTGCGCCGATCGCGCGGTTGGACAGGCCCCGGGCGAGCAGGCGCAGGACGTCGAGCTCGCGCTCGGTGAGCCGCTCCCGGTCGGGCACCCCGCCCGACAGCGACCGGACCATCGCCGACGCGCTGCGGGCGTCGAAGGCGCTCTCCCCGCGCGAGACGGCGCGGATCGCGCGCACGAGCTCGGTGGTGTCGACGTCCTTGACGACGTAGCCGCGCGCCCCCGCCTGCACCGACTCCACGACGAGCCGGTCCTCGGAGAACGT
Source organism: Pseudonocardia oceani (assembly GCF_019263585.2). Lineage (GTDB taxonomy): Bacteria > Actinomycetota > Actinomycetes > Mycobacteriales > Pseudonocardiaceae > Pseudonocardia > Pseudonocardia oceani. The sequence goes on along the minus strand of NZ_JADQDF010000001.1, from coordinate 2,344,528 downwards.
CGTGAGCACCAGGACGCCGAGGCCGGGGTGCGCGGCGCAGAGCCGGCGGCAGACGTCGAGGCCGTCGGTCTGCGGGCCCGCGGTGAGCTTGAGGTCGAGCAGCACGACGTGCGGGCGCGAGGCGGCGACGGCGGCGATGGCGTCGTTCGGGGTGCCCGCCTCGCCGACGACGCGCAGGTCGTCCTCGCGCTCCAGCACGGCCCGCAGGCCCTGGCGCATGATCGAGTGGTCGTCGACGAGCACGATCCGCGTCGGCATCGGGCGCGCCTGCGTGGGGTGCTGGGTGCGGGTGGCGGCGTTCACGGGTCGTTCCTCTCGGGTGCGCAGGGCACCGGGACGTCGACCTGGACCTGCAGGCCACCCAGCCGGGCGCGCCGGAACGTCAGCGAGCCGCCCAGCTCCTTGGCACGGGTCTGCATGTTGACCAGGCCGCGGTGCTCCCCGGACGGCGTGGCGACGCTGGCGCGCAGGCTGCGCCGCACGCAGTCGGGGCTGCCCGTGCCGTCGTCGGACACGGTGAGGCGGATGTGGGAGCAGGTGTAGGCGAGGCGGACGACCGCACGGCTCGCGTCGGCGTGCACGGCGGTGTTGAACAGGGCCTCGCCGGCGATCCGGAACAGCGACTGCTCGCAGTCGGCGGGCAGTGCCACCGGCTTGCCGCCGATCCGCACCTCGACGCGCAGCTCGTCGGGCATGTGCACCCCGGACAGCCGCCGCAGCATCGAGGGCAGGTCCTCGTCGGCGCAGCCGTCGCGCTCGTTGAGCGCGTAGATCGCCGAGCGCAGCTGCTCGACGGCCCGGCGGGTGAGGTCCTTCGCCGTGTCGAGCTGGGCGCGCAGCCGGTCGTCCTCGATCTCCGAGCGCACGAGCTCGATGTGCATGCCGGCCGACAGCGCGTACTGCGTGACGCTGTCGTGCAGCTCGCGGGCGATGCGGTGGCGTTCGACGTCGAGCACCTCGCGCTGGCGGGCCGCGCCCAGCTCCGCCTGGGTGGCGACGAGCTGGTCGTTGCGGACCTTGAGGTCGTCGGCCTGGCGGGTGGCGTGGTCGTAGAGCCGGGCGGAGTGGTCGAGCAGTGCGCAGTTCTGCAGTGCCGCGGCCGTCTGACCGGCCAGGATGCGCAGCACCGACTGGTCGGTGCCGTCGATCTCGCGCTCCACCGGCGTCCACGCGACGAACCCGCCGACGACCCGCCCGTCCAGGCGCACCGGCACGTGCAGGTGCCGGCGCGTGACCTCCGGCGAGTGCTCGCCGGAGTCGGCCTGCGCGCGGTGGACGTGGTGGACGTGCTCGCGGACGCGGTCGGGCACGGTGTCGAGGTCGGGCCACTCGGCGCCGTCCGGGCCGCGCACGAGGTGGCGGGGGCGGGCGTCGGGCAGCTCGCCGTCGACGAGGGCGAACGCGACCCACTCCGCGGACAGGTGGTTGGCCGCCGCCTCGACGACGGCCCGCACGAGCGCCTCGGAGCCCTCCATCGTGCGCACCAGCGCGGCCGAGATCCGCTCCAGCGCGTGGATGACGCGGCGCATGCGCTCGGCGGCCACCCGGTACTCGGGGTAGTAGTGCGGCTTGCCCGAGCGCAGGCCGGTGAGCGCCTCGAGGTCCGGGCGGGCGGGCCGGGTGGTCGTCCGCCGGGGTGGCCACTGCGCGTTGGTCACGGGCTACATCGCCGCCCGGAACAGCGCCTCGATGTCCTCGACCGACGCCCCGCGCGGGTTCGTGGTGAGGCAGGCGTCGCCGAGCGTGAGCTGGGCCAGGCGGGGGATGTCGGTGTCGAGCACGCCGATCGCGGCCAGGCCCTTCGGCACGCCGACCTCGTCGCCCAGCGCGCGCACGGCCTCCGCGACCATGTGCACGGCCTCCGCCGCAGGCGCCCCGCGCACCTCCAGCCCCATGGCCTGCGCGATCGGCACGAAGCGCTCGGGCTCGGCGGCGCCGTTGAAGCGGATGACGTGCGGCAGCAGCACCCCGTTGACGACGCCGTGCGGCAGGTCGAGCATCCCGCCGACCTGGTGGCTCATCGCGTGCGTGGCGCCGAGGATCGCGTTGGTGAACGCCAGCCCGGCCTCCAGGGCGGCCTGTGCCATCAGCGAGCGCGCCTCGGGGTCGTCGGGGCGCAGCATGGTCTCGGGCAGGTTGCCGTTGACCAGCGCGATCGCCTGCAGCGCGTGGTGGTCGGTGAGCGGGCCGTGCGCCAGCGACACGAACGCCTCGATGCCGTGGGTGAGCGCGTCGAGGCCGGTGGCGGCGTTGAGCCACTCGGGCATGGTGACCAGCAGCCGCGGGTCGACGACCGACACGTCCGGGACGAGCGCGCGGCCCATGATCGTGATCTTGGTGTGCCGCTCGGTGTCGGTGACGATGCAGAACTGCGAGACGTCGGCACCGGTGCCCGACGTCGTCGGCATCATGATCAGCGGCGGGATCGGGTGGGCGATGCGGTCGATGCCCTCGTAGTCGAGGATCCGGCCGCCGTTCGCGGCGAGCAGGGCCACGCCCTTCGCGGCGTCGATGACCGAGCCGCCGCCGATGCCGAGCACCACGTCGCAGCCGCCCTCGACGTAGCGGCGGTAGCCGTCCTCGATCTCGTGGTCCTTGGGGTTGGGTGTGAGGTCGTGCCACACCAGCGGGGCCAGCCCCGCGTCGCGCAGCTGTGCGAGCAGCTCGGCGGGCCAGCCGGCCTCGAGCACCCCCGGGTCGGTGACGACGAACGGGCGCAGCGCGCCGAGCCGCGCCGCGGCGTGCGCGGCCTCGGGCAGCGACCCCTCGCCGAACACGATCTCCGGCGCGTGGAACTTCGACAGCCGCAGCGGTCCGTTCGACGGACCGCGCTCCGGGCTGCGCCGCGCGAGCAGCACCGAGTCGCCGACCCGGCGCGCTTCTCCGACGAGGACCACCCTGCCCCCTTGCCGTTCCTCGGTGCGCGCCACCGGTGACGGGCGGCGCAGCACGTCGAGGCTACAAGAGGTGCGCCCCCCGTGGGCGGGCCCGAACGGTGGGTGACGGCGAGCGGCGGCCGAGACCGTGGTCGGGGCGCCGCTGCACCGGAACGGCCCCCGACCCTCCGGGGAGGGTCAGGGGCCGGTGCGGTCAGCTGACGTGGATGGGGCCGTCGCGCTCGGCCAGGCGCACGCCGGCGCCGCCCCAGTGCTGGGCGATCATCTCGGCCGCGATCGACACGGCCGTCTCCTCGGGCGTGCGGGCCCCGAGGTCGAGCCCGATCGGCGACGACATCCGCGCGATCTCGTCCTCGGTGATGCCGCGCTCGCGCAGCCGCTCCAGGCGGTCCTCGTGCGTGCGCCGCGAGCCCATCGCGCCGATGTAGGCCACCTCGGGCAGCCGCAGCGCGACCTCGAGGAGCGGCACGTCGAACTTGGGGTCGTGGGTGAGCACGCAGAGCACGGTGCGCTTGTCGATGCGCCCGGCGTCGGCCTCGGCCTTGAGGTAGCGGTGCGGCCACTCCACGACGACCTCGTTGGCCCCGGGGAACCGGGACGCCGTGGCGAACACCGGCCGCGCGTCGCAGACGGTGACGCGGAAGCCGAGGAAGCCGCCGATCCGGGCGACGGCCGCAGCGAAGTCGATGGCGCCGAACACGATCATGCGGGGCGGCGGGGCGAAGGACTCGACGAACACCGTGAGGCCCTCGCCGCGGCGCTGCCCGTCGACGCCGTAGGTGACCTGGCCGTTGCGCCCGGCGTCGAGCAGGCCGCGGGCGTCGTCACGGATGGCGTCGTCGAGCCGGCTGGAGCCGGTGCCGCCCTCGGTGTGGTCGGGCCACACGATGAGCCGCCTGCCCAGCCGTTCGGCGGGTCCGGAGATGACGGTGGCGACGGCCACGGGGGACTCGTCGCGGATCGCCTCGGCGATCCGGCCGAGCTCGGCGTAGGTCTCCGGGTTCACCTTCTCGACGAAGATGTCGATGATGCCGCCGCAGGTCAGGCCCACGGTGAAGGCGTCCTCGTCGGACACGCCGTAGCGCTGGAACAGCGGGCGGCCCTCGGCGAGGACCTCCTGGCCCAGCTCGTACACCGCGCCCTCGACGCAGCCGCCGGACACGCTGCCCACGGCCTCCCCGCCGGGCCCGATCAGCATCGAGGCACCCGGTTGCCGGGGTGCGGAGCTGTAGGTGCCGACGACGGTCGCCAGTGCGGCCGTCTCGCCCTTCGCCCACCACTCGTCCAGCTTGGACAGCACGTCACGCATCGCGCACCACCTCGAGAAGCTCTTCCAGAGTGGCCAGGCTGTGCCCGGCCAGCAGTTCGTCCAAGTAGGGCAGGGCCGCGACTATTCCACCCTGCACGGGGGCGTAGCCGTCCTTGCCGGCGTGCGGGTTGACCCAGACGAGCTTGTGGGCGAGCCGGTGCAGCCGCGACATCTGGACGCCGAGCACGTCGGTCTCCCCCCGTTCCCAGCCGTCGGAGAACACGACGACGACGGCCCGGCGGGCCGCACCGCGCTGCCCCCAGCGGTCGACGAACGCGCGCATGACCTCGCCCAGGCGGGTGCCGCCGGACCAGTCGGGGATGGCGCGGCCCGCGGCGGCGAGCGCGCGGTCGGCGTCGCGCATGCGGAGCTCGCGCGTGACCCGGGTGAGGCGCGTGCCGAGCGTGAAGGCCTCGACGGTGCCCGGCGAGCGGCGCACGACGACGTGGGCGAAGCGCAGCAGCGCGTCGGCGTAGGGCTCCATCGAGCCGGACACGTCGACGAGCAGCACCACCCGGCGCGGGCGGCGGGAGTGGTCGCGGCGGCGCAGGTCGCGCATCTCGCCCTGGTCGCGCAGCGCGGCGCGCAGCGTCCGGCCCGGGTCGGTCGGGCCGTGGCGCGAGGGGCGCATCCGGCGCGAGCGCCGGGTCGGCATGTCGGGGCGCAGCAGCGCGAGCAGCCGGCGCAGGTGCTCGCGCTCGGCCGGCGTCAGCTCGCCGAGGTCGCGGTTGCGCAGCACCTCGTTGCCGCTCGCCCGTGCGAAGACCTGGGTGGGCTGGTCGCCCTCCTCGTCGTCCCCGCCCTCCTGGGTGGACGGGGTGAGCGCGGCGAGCTTGGGCGGGGGCGGCTGGCGCTCGTCGACGATGCGGGTGCGGCCGCCGCCGCGCGGCGGGGTGAACCAGTCCTCGAACGCGCGGTCGTAGCGCGGGAGGTCGTCGGGGTCGGAGCACAGCGTCAGCCGGCCGGCCCAGTAGGTCTGGGTGCGGCTGGTGACGTCGAGCGCGTCGAGTGCGGTGAGGAACGCGGCGACCCGGTCGGTGGTGACGGCGAGCCCCGCGCTGCGCAGCACGACGGTGAACCCGACCAGTCCCTCGATCGGGTCGGCGTCGGCGGGGTCCGGCCCGGACGGGCCGATGAGCGACGTCGTCACTAGGACGCGAGCAGGCTGTCGAGCTGCTTGCGGACGCGGTCGGCGTCCTCCCGGTACTTGAGGACGGCGCCGAGCGTGGCCGCCGCGCTGTCGACGTCGAGGTGGCTCGCGCCGACGAGCTGCAGCGCGCGCGCCCAGTCGATGGTCTCCGCGACGCCGGGCGGCTTGAGCAGGTCGGCCTGGCGCAGCGCGCGCACGGCCCCGGCCACCTGGGCGGCGAGCCGCTCGGGGATCCCGGGCAGCCGCGAGTGCAGGATCTCGATCTCGCGCTGCAGGTCGGGATGGTCGAGCCAGAGGTAGAGGCAGCGGCGCTTGAGCGCGTCGTGCACCTCCCGGGTGCGGTTGGAGGTGAGCACGACCAGCGGCGGCGTGGTGGCCCGGATCTCGCCGATCTCCGGGATCGTCACGGCGTGCTCGGTGAGCACCTCGAGCAGGAACGCCTCGAACTCGTCGTCTGCGCGGTCGATCTCGTCGATGAGCAGGACGCTCGGCGCGGTCTGCAGCGCCTCGAGGATCGGGCGGGCGAGCAGGAAGCGCGGGTCGTAGAGGGAGGCCTCGACGGCGTCGGTGTCGAGGGTCCCGCTTCCCGCGGTGGCCTCGAGCGCGCGCAGGTGCAGGAGCTGGCGCGGGAAGTCCCAGTCGTAGAGCGCCTGGGACGCGTCGATCCCGTCGTGGCACTGGAGCCGGATCAGTTTCGCGCCCAGCACCTGGGCGAGGGCCTGGGCGAGTGCGGTCTTTCCCGTACCGGGTTCGCCCTCGCAGAACAGCGGACGATTCATCCGCATCGCGAGGAACGTGGCGGTGGCCAGTCCGTCGTCGGCGAGGTAGCCGGTGGAACGCAGAGCGGCGGCCAGCGCGGCGGGGGAGTCCGCGGGGTCGGCGGGGCGGTCGGTCACGGCACCAGCATGACGGACCGCGGAAGCGCAGGCCACTAGGGGCGGGGTGCCGTTCGCAGCCCGTGCACGAGCCCTCACGGACGGTCGACGAACCGGTGTGACGGATTCGGTAATACTTCCGGTTTGGAGGTAATGGTTCGGCCGTGATCGAGCCGTGATGTCATGCCCATGACCTGGTGATATCCACGTATCGCTCTCGTAATGCAGACGTTACCGTGACGAGCGTCACTGACGCCCTGATTGCCCTTTTCGCCGTTCCGGCTCGTAGCGTCGCTGCTCGGTCGTCCGCAAGGTCGATCGGAAATGCATCCGGAACCGTCGCGCCACACCCTGTCCCGCGGCTCCGGTCCGTCGAGATGAACACGGGACAGGGATGAGGACGCCGGACCCGGCCACTGCACGACGGTGGTCGCGACCCGGCAAGGACGCGCCGGCGGGTCACTCCCTACCGCACGGCGATCACGTCCTCCGATACGGCGCGAATTGGAGAGCATTGAAAATGACTTCCCGACCTGCATTCAGCAAGGGCCGAAGTCTCCTGCGGCTGGCAGTTGCCGGCGCAGTTGTCGTGGGCACCCCCGTCGCCCTCGCCGGAACCGCCAACGCCGCCCCCGACTCCGACTGGGACCGCCTCGCGCAGTGCGAGAGCGGCGGCAACTGGAGCATCAACACGGGCAACGGCTACTACGGTGGCCTGCAGTTCAACCCCACCACCTGGCGCGCCTTCGGTGGCTCGGGCATGCCGCACAACGCGAGCCGCTCGGAGCAGATCGCCGTCGCGGAGCGCACGCTCGCCACGCAGGGCTGGGGCGCCTGGCCCGCCTGCTCGCGCAAGCTCGGACTCAACGGCTCGGCCGAGCCCAACCGCGTGCGCGCCTCCGCGCCCGCCGCCGCGGCCGCTCCGTCGTCCTCGGGCGGGGGCGGGAACTACACCGTCCGCGCCGGCGACACGCTGTCGAAGATCGCCTCGGCGCACGGCACCTCGTGGCAGGCGCTGTACAGCGCCAACAGCGACGTCCTCAGCAACCCGAACGTGCTCCGCGTCGGGCAGTCGCTGGACGTCTGAGGTCCGCTCGGCCGCTCAGGTCGAGTTGACCCACTCGTCGGAGCCGTCGGTGAACGCCTGGTGCTTCCAGACCGGCAGCAGGCGCTTCACCTCCTCGACGAGCTCGGCACAGGTCTCGAAGGCCTCCCTCCGGTGATCGGCGGCGACCGCGCACGCGAGCGCGACCTCGCCGATCTCCAGGCGGCCCACCCGGTGGCTCACCGCGATGGCGCGGACGCCGGTGGACCGGGCCGCCACGTCGGCGGCCACCTGCTCGACCACCGACGCGGCCGTGGGGTGGGCGCTGTACTCCAGCCCGCTCACCGCACGGCCGCCGTCGTGGTCGCGCACGACCCCGGCGAAGGTCACCACGGCGCCCGCGGCGGCGTGGTCCACGAGTGCGGCGTGCTCCGCCACGTCGAGGGGCTCTTCGCCCACGGCGGCACGTAGGACGACCGTCATGCGTGGTCGCCTCCTCTCAACTGGTCGACGGCGTGGTCGAGCACGTTCTCGAGCACGCCCAGTCCGTCGCGGACCCCCCCTGTCGATCCGGGGAGGTTGACGACGAGCGTGCGGCCCGCGACACCCGCGAGCCCGCGCGAGAGCACCGCGGTCGGCACGGTGGGTGCACCCGCCGAGCGGATCGCGTCGGCGAGCCCCGGCACCTCGAAGTCGAGCACCGCGCGCGTCACCTCCGGGGTCGCGTCGGTGGGGGAGATGCCGGTGCCGCCGGTCGTGATCACGACATCGGCACCCTCGGCCACGGCGGCGCGCAGCGCGTCGCCGACGGGGGCGCCGTCGGGCACCACGGCCGGGTCGGGCGTCTCGTAGCCGCGTCCGCGCAGCCACTCGACGATGAGCGGCCCGCCGCGGTCGGCGTACACGCCGGCGGCGGCGCGGTTGGACGCGGTGACGACCCGGGCGGTGCGGGTGCTCACGACCGGTCCTCGGGGCGCTCCCAGGTGCCGGTCTTGCCGCCGTCCTTGCGCTCGACCCGCACGTGGTCGAGCACGGCGGCGGGGTCGACGGCCTTGATCATGTCGTGGAGCGCGAGCCCGGCCACCGCGACGGCGGTGAGCGCCTCCATCTCGACGCCCGTGCGGTCGGTGGTGCGGACCGTCGCGCGGATGCCGATCTCGGCCCCGTCGGGGGCGAGGTCGACGACCACGCCGCTCAGGGCGATCGGGTGGCACAGCGGCACGAGGTCCGGCGTGCGCTTGGCGCCCATGATCCCCGCGATGCGCGCGGTGGCCAGCGCGTCGCCCTTGGGCAGCCCGTCGCGGCGGAGGAGGTCGACCACCTCGGCGGTCGTCCGCAGCACCCCGGTCGCGACCGCGGTGCGGGCGCTCGGCTGCTTGTCGGTGACGTCGACCATCCGGGCCGCGCCTGCTGCGTCCACGTGCGTCAGTTCCACGCCGTAGACCCTACGGCGCGGGCCCTCCGTACGTGTCGGCGCCGCCGGAGGCCGCGCCGGAGTGACGTGCATCACGTCGACGCAACCCTTTTGGGTGACGGACGTCGTGACTCACGGTCGAGGTGACCTGCGCCGACGTCACTCCATTGGGCCGAACGGCCGCCGGCTCACGGCGAGCCCCGCGGACACGCCGTCTTGGAGTCCGCCCCAGCCGCACGTAGCGTGCCCGACGGCCGCCCCGGACCCCCGATCCGGAAACGCCCCCGGTGTCGCAGCGCTCCCCTGTCCGGCGACCCGGAGACCCCACCGCCTCACGAGACCCCGCGTGGGACAGGACGGACCGGCCCGCTCCCCGTAGGCCGCGTCCGGGTGCCGCGCAGGAGAGACCCCATGGCTCGATACCGCGGCCGTCACCGTGCCCCCGCGAGGTTCGACGGTGCCGGGCGGGCGATCGCCCGCACCGCGCTCGCCGGCGCCGTCGCCGGCGTCCCGCTCGTCCTCGCGGCCCCCGCCGCGAGCGCCGCGTCGGACACCGCGTGGGACCGGCTGGCGCAGTGCGAGAGCGGCGGCCGGTGGGACATCAACACCGGCAACGGCTACCACGGCGGCCTGCAGTTCTCCCCGACCACCTGGCGCGGCTTCGGCGGCGCCGAGTTCGCCCCGGTCGCCCACCAGGCCAGCCGCGAGGAGCAGATCGTCGTCGCGGAGCGGGTGCTCGCGTCGCAGGGCTGGAACGCCTGGCCCAGCTGCTCGCGCCAGACCGGCGTGCGCGGCGAGTCGTCGACGCAGCGCTCGGCCCCGGCGACGCAGGAGCGGGTGCGCCTCAGCGCCCCCGCCGCCACCGACGGCTCCTACGTCGTGCGACGCGGCGACACCCTCGGCAGCATCGCCCGCGCCCAGGGCGTCTCCGGCGGCTGGCAGGCCCTCGTGGCCAAGAACCCGGCGCTGTCGGCGAACCCGGACCTGATCGGCGTGGGGCAGCGCCTCACCCTCTGACCGTGTCGGCTACGCGCCCGACCGGGCGGTGAAGCGGGCGAGGGCCTCGGGGGTGTCGACGTCGTCGGGTACGGCGACGTCGCCGCACTCCACCGGCTCGACGTCGGGGTTGTCGCGCAGGTAGGCGCGGGCGCCGGCGTCGCCGGTGGCCGAGTCGACCACCGCGGGCCAGTGGCTGCGACCGAGCAGGACCGGGTGGGCGAGGCGGCCGTCGTAGGCCGCCCGCCGCAGCGCGGCCGGGCCGGGGTCGCCCGCCACCAGGCGCGCCACCGCCTCGGCCGTGACGCCCGGCAGGTCGACCAGGTGCACGAGAGCGGCGTCGGGGCCGGCGTCGCCGAGCGCGGAGAGGCCGGCGCGCAGGGACGCCCCCATGCCCGACTCCCAGTCGGGCGCCTCGACGGCGCGCACGCCGGCGGGCAGCACGGAGCGCACGTCGTCGGCCGCTGCGCCCAGGACGACGACGAGCGGTGCGCAACCGCCGTCGGCCAGCACGCGCAGCGCACGGCGGACGAGCGGCTCGCCGTCGATCTCCACGAGCGCCTTCGGCCGGCCCATCCGGCGTCCGGCGCCGCCCGCGAGCAGCAGGCCGGTGACCTCCCTCTCGGTCAGCGGTTGATCTCCGTGACGGGGTGCACGTAGTTGACCTCGTCGAGCGGGAACTCGACGTCGCCGAAGGGCGAGAGGGAGCCCTGCACGGGGCTCGCGAGCTCGCTGACCGGGTGCTCCCCTTCGGGCAGGTCCGGCCAGGAGGGGTCGATGCGTCCTGCAGGGGCGGCCTTCGCCACGGTTCCTCCCGGTGTCGGTGTCCGACCACCAGTATCGCCCATGACACCGACTACCGTGGACCGGTGCCCACGCCGCTGGTCGACTGGTTGCGCACCCAGGACGACGACACGCTCGCCCGGCTCGTGGCGCTGCGCCCGGACCTCGGCGTGCCGCCGCCCGCGGACACCACCGTCCTCGCCACCCGCGCCGCCGTCCGGGCCTCGGTCCACCGCACGTGCGACGAGCTCGACACCGTGGCCCTCGCCGTCCTCGAGGCCCTCGCCGTGGCCGACGCCGACACCGCCCCGGTGTCCCGCGACGGGATCGCCCGCCTCCTGGGCCCGGACGTCCCCGCCGAGGCACTGACCGGCGCGCTCGAGGCCCTGCGCGCCCGCGCGGTCGCCTGGGGGCCCGACGCCGAGATCTCGGTCGTCGCCGCCGTCCGCGACGTCGTGCCCCGCCACCCCGGCGGGCTGGGGCGGCGGTCGTCGGGGCCGGCCGGGTCGTCGGCGCTGCCGGAGCTGCTCGCGGGCGTCGACGAGGAGGAGCGCCGGGTGCTGGAGACCCTCGCCGCCGGACCGCCGGTGGGCCGCAGCCGCGGCGCGGGCGACTCCCCGGTCGGACGGCTGCTCGCGCGCGGGCTCCTGCTGCGCATCGACCCCGAGACCGTCGAGCTGCCCCGCCAGGTCGGGCTCGCCCTGCGCGGCGACCACCCGCTCGGCACCGTCGCCGTCGAGCCGCCCGACATCGCCCCGCGCGACCGCGGCGCCGACGTCGTCGACGGCACCGCCGCCGGTGCGGCGCTGGGCGTGCTGCGCCAGGTCGAGGCCCTGCTCGCCCTCTGGGGCCGGACCCCGCCGCCCGTCCTGCGCTCGGGGGGCCTCGGCGTGCGGGACCTGCGCCGCGCGGCCAAGGAGATGGACGTCGACGAGGCCACGGCCGCGCTGCTCGTGGAGGTCGTGGTGGCCGCCGACCTCGCGGCCGCGAGCGACGGGGCGTCGCCCGAGTGGACGCCGACCACCGGCACCGACGTGTGGCTGGCCGGGGGCCCGGAGGTGCGGTGGTCGCTGCTGGCCCGCACCTGGCTCGCGCTGCCCCGCCTGCCCGGGCTCGTCGGGCGCAAGGACGACGCCGGCCGCCCGATCAACGCCCTGTCCGACGGCGCCCGCCGCCCGCTCGCCCCGCGCGACCGCCGCCGCGTACTGGCCGGCCTCGCCGAGCTGCCCCCGGGCACCGCGCCCGGCTCACCCGCCGCGCTGGCCGACCTGCTGGCCTGGCGCGCCCCGCGCCGCGGCGGGCGGCTGCGCGACGAGGTCGTCGGCTGGACGGTCACCGAGGGCACCGTCCTCGGCGTCGTCGCGCTCGACGCGCTGTCCCGCCCGGGCCGCGCCCTGCTGACCGACCCCGACGGCATCGTCGACGCCCTGCGCACGGCGCTGCCCGAGCCGATCGACCACGTGCTGCTGCAGGCCGACCTCACCGCTGTCGCCCCCGGCCCGCTCGTGCCCGAGCTCGCCCGCGAGCTCGACCTGATGGCCGAGGTCGAGTCGGCGGGCGGCGCCACCGTCTACCGCTTCACCGAGGCCACCGTGCGCCGGGCGCTGGACGCGGGCCGCAGCGCCACCGACCTGCACGAGCTCCTGCAGCGCCGCTCGGCCACGCCGGTGCCGCAGGGCCTGACCTACCTCGTCGACGACGTCGCGCGCCGCCACGGCCGGCTGCGCGGCGGCGCGGCGGCCTCGTTCCTGCGCTCCGACGACGAGGTGCTGATCTCCGAGGTGATGGCCCACCCCGACGCGGTGGTGCTGGAGCTGCGCCGGATCGCGCCGACCGTCGCCGTCAGCCCGCTACCGCTCGTGGAGCTGCTCGACGCGCTGCGCTCGGCGGGCTTCAGCCCCGCCGCCGAGGACACCGGGGGAGTCGTGCTCGACCTGGCCGAACGCGGCCGCCGGATCCCCCCGGCCCGCCGCTCGGCCGAGCGCCGCATGCCGCCCCAGCCCGACCCGGAGCAGCTGGCGAGGCTGGTGGCGCGGATGCGCGCCGGCGACGCCCTCACCGGTGTGCGGCGCGGCACCGCCAACGGCCGCGGCAGCACGCTCGACACGCTGCGCCGCGCGGCCGACGAGCGGCTGACGGTCTGGCTCGGCTTCGTCGACGGGCACGGCGTGGCAGGGGAGCGCGTGCTGGAGCCGCTGTCGGTGGGCGGCGGGGTCGTCGAGGGCCGCGACCGCGCCGACGGCGGACTGCACCGCGTGCCGCTGCACCGCATCACCTCCATCGCGCTCGTGGAGGAGTGAGCGGACGTCAGCGGCGCGCGGCCATCCGCGCCGCCATGGCGTGCTCGACCAGCGCGATCAGGGCGCCCTTCGTGGACTCGCGGTTGCGCGCGTCGCACGTGACGATCGGGATCGCGGGGTCGATCGACATCGCCTCCCGGACGTCCTCGACGCGGTGCTGCTGCAGCCCGTCGAAGCAGTTCAGGCCGACGACGTAGGGCAGCCCGCGGTCCTCGAAGAAGTCGATGGCGGCGAACGAGTCGGCGAGACGGCGGGTGTCGACGAGGACGACCGCGCCGATCGCGCCGCGCACCAGGTCGTCCCACATGAACCAGAAGCGGTGCTGCCCGGGCGTGCCGAACAGGTAGAGGATCAGCTCCGAGTCCAGCGAGACGCGCCCGAAGTCCATCGCCACCGTGGTGGTGGTCTTGTTCGGGGTGGCGGTGAGGTCGTCGTGACCGGCACTCGCCTCGGTCATCACCGCCTCGGTGGTCAGCGGGACGATCTCGGAGACCGAGCCGACGAACGTGGTCTTCCCGACGCCGAACCCCCCGGCCACCACGATCTTGGCCGAGATCGTCGCCGAGGTGGCGATCGCCTGTGGCCTAGAGCCGACGGAGTCCACTCAGAACCCTTTCCATCAGGGCGAGGTCCGGCGCGTTGCCGGCGCTGCTCGCGGTCTGGTGCACGGTGACGACGCCGAGGCCCGCCATGTCCCCCAGCAGCACCCGGGCGACGCCCAGGGGCAGGGAGAGGAGCGCGGCCACCTCGGCGACCGAGCGCGTGGCCTCGCAGAGCTCGGCGACGGCGCGGTGTTCGACCTGCAGCAGGCCCATCTGGTCGCGGCCGCGCTGGCTGGTCGAGACGAGCGTCTCGATGGCCAGGTCGAAGCCGGACTTCGTGCGTCCGCGGGTCCAGGCGTAGGGCCGGACGGCCGACGCCGTGCTCCCGGTGCCGAACTGCTCGACCTCGGGGACCCGCATGTCGATCGGCCCGGTCAACGGGCCGGGCGCGACCGGCGGTGTCGCCGGTCGCGCGGGGATGACGGGGGCAGGGGCGGCGGCGGGGGCCTGCTCGGCCTCGTCGTCGCGCTTGCGACCCCAGCGCCGACGGCGCGACGGACGCGCGCTGTCGAAGCTGAAACCGTTCATCACGTCGGCGAAAGTCGGCTCCGAGGGTTGCCGGCGCTCGTCGTCGGGACCGGAGGTCATCGGATCACCACCTGCCTTCTCCTACCGATCGTGGGGACGTTGCGGTGCTGCGGGCTCAGCCCGGGAAGGAGCCCTGCAGCTCGGCGCGCAGCTCGGGGGTCAGGAGCTGGCCGACGCGGTCGACCAGCAGGGTCATCTCGTATCCGATCAGGCCGATGTCACAGCTCGGTGACGCCAGCACGGCCAGGCACGACCCGTCGCTGATCGACATCAGCAGGACGATGCCGCGGTCCATCTCGACCACCGTCTGCACGACGCCACCGGCGTCGAAGCAGCGGGCGGCGCCCTGCGTCAGGCTGATCAGCCCGGACGCCACGGCGGCGAGCTGGTCGGCGCGATCGCGGGGGAGCCGGTCGGAGCTGGTCAGCAGGAGACCGTCGGCGGACACGACGATGGCGTGCGCGACCCCGGGGACCCGCTCCGCGAAGTTGGTGACCAGCCATCCGAACCGGCTGGGCTGGGTCTGTGACGCTGTCACGGTCTCTCCTCGTCGTGGTTGCCGCCCGCGTTGGCGGACTCGGTCGCACCGTTGTCCCCGTCTGCGCGGAACCTGCTCTCGCGCCCCTGACGGACACCCTGCTGGTAGCTGGCGAGCCGGCCGCGCACGCTCTCCGCGCTGCGCGCGGGCGAGACGGGCGGGGCCAGCACCGCGGATCCTGCACTGCCCGGCACGAGCCGCGCACGGGGGCGCCGCTTGGGCAGCCCCGCCGCGGTGACCTCGTCCGGTCGATCGGTGGCCGGGGCCACGTTGTTCGCCGCGCGCCAGCCCTCGTCGGCGGCGCTGGAGAAGCCGCTCGACTCGGCCGCCGACGCCGTCGGCGGAGCCGGCTCGACCGGGGCGGGCGGCGCCACAGGTGCGGGCCGCGGCGGCGTCGCCGGCGGGACCGTCGGCGACGCGGCGACCTGCGGCTGCGGGGCCTGGGGCACCGGAGCCTGCGGTGCGGCCGTCATCGGCTGCTGCGTCATCGGCTGCTGCGTCATCGGCTGCCGGGGTGCCTGCTGCGGCGCGGCCGGCGGGAGCGACGGCGGGCCCGCCAGCGGCCCGCCGGCGGGCCGGGCGAGCGGGTGGGGCCGCTGCGGCGCGGCGGGCGGCAGGGCCGACGCCGGACGCGGACGGCTGTCGGCCGCGGAACCCGCGGAACGGGCCTCCGCCTCCCAGTCGACCGGCAGCGGCCGGTTCGAGCGGAACCAGGCGGACGCGATCTCCTCGAAGATCGGGGTCGTCTCGCCGAGCTCGAACCCGCTGCCCTCGGGCCGCCCCGACGCCGCGGGGGCGGCGGGCGCGGGCGCCGGCGGCTCGACGGCCGGGGCCGGCGGCGCGTCGGCGCGATCGGCCGGGACGCTCGGCGCGAACAGCTCGTCCGGGCCGGTGGCGGGCGCGGCGGCCTCGGCGGGCGCCTGCGCGACCGCCGGGATCGGCGCCGTGCTCGGCGCGACCTGCTCGGGAGCGCCCTGCTCGGACGCGCTCTGCCCGAACACGCCCTGCTCGGACGCGCTCTGCCCGAACACGCCCTGCTCGGGTGCGGTGGCCCCGGCCTGTTCGTCGCCGCGGGTGGCGAACACGGAGGTGTCGGTCTCCGAGCCGGCCGGCGGCGGCGCCGCGGCGGCGGGCCGTACGGGCGACGGACGCCGCTGCGGCAGCGCGGGCGGGGCCGCGGGGGCGGCACCGTTGCCGGTGGGCGCGACGCCGTTGCCGTTGGTGGAGGGCGCCGGGAGGTGCGGCGGGTCGCCCTGGGGCCACGGGTTGCGCGGCATGGAGCCGCTCGCCGGGGTCTGCCCGTCGTCGCTGCCACGGGTGGCGGCCGCGGCACCGAGGGCGGCCGCTCCGAGAGCGGCGGCGCCGAGCGCCGCGGCACCGAGGCCGGGGCCACGGGTGGAGTGGTCGCTGTCGTCGTCGTCCGCGGCGTCGTCCGCCGAGGCGTCCCCGGCGGTCTCGTCCGCGGCGGTCTCGGCGCGGTCCTCGTCGGCCGGCTCGATCAGCGCGTGCGCGGGGGCGGCGTCCTCGGGGGCGGCGTCGTCCTCGGGCTCGTCGTCGGTGTCACCGGCGAAGGCGTGGCGGGCGCGCTCGGGCGCGGCGGGCTGCTCGCTCCGCGGCGGGACGACCGGGTAGGCCGTGGTCTCGGTGTCGTCGTGGTCGCCGTCGGCCGCTTCCGCGTCGGTGCGGTCGAGGTCGGCGGCATCACCGTCGACGGGACCGCGGTCGTCGGAGTCGGGACCGGTGGGCGGGGGACCCGCGCCGCCGTCCTTGTCGAGCGACACGCGCTCGGCGGCGCTCCGCTCGGCCGCGGCGAGCTGGTCCTGGCGGGCCTGCTCACCGGGCGAGGGCGGGCCCTCGGGGCCCAGCGACGAGCCGGGACGGCGGGTGGGCAGGACCGGCGGCGCGCTGGCGCCGTTCACCTGCGGGTACCCACCGGGGCCGGGATCGAAGGCGGTGGCCGGTGTGGCCGGGCCGTCGGAGCCCGTGACGAGCGCGGACAGCGAGCCGGTGCGCCCGCTGCCGTTGGCGGCGCGCTGCGGCGGCACGTCGAACGCGGTGCTGCCCCCGCCGCCCTGCGCGATGGCGGGCACGGGGCGGGCGAGCTCGCGCTCCGCGGTCGGGACGAGGTGCGCGGGCACGGTGACCGAGGCGGTGAGGCCGGTACCGGCTCCGCCCGCGGACGACGTGGACAGCTGTACCTGGACGCCGTGGCGGGCGCCCAGGCGGCCGACCACGAACAGGCCCATGCGGCGCGAGGCCGAGACGTCGACCGACGACGGGCCGCCGAGGCGCTGGTTGGCGTCGGCCAGCTCGTAGTCGATCATGCCGACGCCTCGGTCGGCGATCTCGACGAGGATGTCGCCCTCGGCGGTGCGGGTGGTGCTCATGACCACCTGCGAGTCGGGCGGGGAGAAGTTGGTGGCGTTGTCGAGCAGCTCGGCCAGCAGGTGGACGAGGTCGCTCGCCGCGCGGCCGACGATCGACGTGGTGGGCGGGGCCTGCACGACGATGCGCTGGTACTGCTCGATCTCCGACACCGCGGCCCGCAGGACGTCGACCATCGGCACCGGCGCGATGTTGCGCTTGGCGAGGTCGGTGCCCGCGAGGACCAGCAGGTTCTCGGAGTTGCGCCGCATGCGAGTGGCGAGGTGGTCGAGCTGGAACAGGTTCGACAGCTGGTCGGGGTCCTGCTCGTTGCTCTCCAGCTGCTCGATGAGCTGCAGCTGGCGCTCGACGAGGGCCTGGCTGCGGCGGGAGAGGTTGACGAACATCGAGCTGACGTTGGTCTGCAGCGCGGCCTGGTCGGCCGCGAGGCGGATCGCCTGCCCGTGCACCGCGTCGAACGCGCGGGCCACCTGGCCCACCTCGTCGCGGGTGTCGAGCGGGACCGGATCGACCGTGACGTCGGGCGCGTCGCCCGCGCGCATGCTCTCGACGGCCTGCGGCAGCCGCCGCTCGGCGACGTCGAGCGCCGCCGTGCGCAGCACCCGCAGCGACCGCACCAGCGCCCGCGCGACGAGGATCGCGATCGTGATGCCCAGCAGCAGGCCGAGCATGAGGATCACGGAGTTGATGCCGGCCAGGTTGCTGGCGCGCTCCTCGGCCGCGGTGCTCTGCGCGACCATGTCGTCGCGGATCACGGTGGCCGGGGTCTGCACCGCGGTGAGCGCGGTGGCGTAGGCGGCGTCCCAGCGGGCCGGGTCGACCACGACGGGCCGGTTCTCCTCGGTCGCCAGGATCTCGCCCTTGACCGCCTGCAGCTCGGCGGTGCCGCTGTCGAGCGTGCCGAAGCGGGCGAGCTGCTCGGGGGTGAGCGCCACCGCGTAGGAGGTGTAGGCCGAGGTGAGGCGGCTGTCGGCGGCGGCGGCGGTGGCCGCGTCCTCCGGCAGGAGCTGGCCCGCGCGGATCGCCGCGCCGAGCGCGGTGTGCTGCACGGCGAGCTGCTCGCTCGCGCTGGTGGTGGCCGTCAGCGCGTCGGCGAGACCGGCGACGTCGGGGGTGCGGAGCTGGCGCAGCAGGGCGCGCTCGAGGCCGTCGACGCGGGAGATGACGTCGGTGTAGGACTGCTGCACCGCGGCGGCGGGGGTCGTGCCGGTGGCGACGTCCCCGCGCAGCGCGGAGAGCTGCCCCAGCGCGTTCTGCGTCTCGCCGAAGGCGGTGCTCGTGGTGTTGTCGAAGCCCTCGGTGCCCGCGACGGCGTCGACGGCCTCCTGCACGTCGGCGTCGGTCTGGCCGATGCCGATGTCGAGGACCCCGCGGTCCTCGGTGCGGCCGGCGGCGACGAAGAGGGTGGCCTCGTCGCGCTCCTGGCGCAGCGCGTCCGAGGCCTCGGCCACCTGCCCGCGGACGTCGAGCAGGCGGTTGCTCGTGCCCAGTGCGGCGGCGTCCCCGGCCTGGTCGGCGATGCGCAGGACACCCAGCGCGAGCGCGAGCAGCGCCGGCACCAGGCCGATGGCGATGAGCTTCCACGCCAGCGACCAGTTGCGCGGGTTGAGCCGCTCGGACCACGAGGCCCCGAGCTCGGTGGTGGTCACGTCAACGTCCCCCTGAGGATTGCCGGCGACGATCCGACGAACCTTGACACGCCGGGGTGCCCGGCCGCGAGACCGAGGGAGCCGAAACGCTCTCCAGCGGCGGTGGGTGGCCGCCTGTCGGGTCCGGGGAGCAGCGGTTCTGGCTTCGGGTCGGGCATGCGCGCCTTCTGTCGTGGGCGGGGCCGACGGCTCGGTCGGCGTCCGCGTCGTTCCGTGCGACCGATGTCGCGGCGACACGCCCCGCTGGGGAAGGGCGCCAGCCGCTCGGGCCGGGTATGATCGTCGTGGGACTCGTGCGTTCTCGCAGATGGTGCGCATCGAGCATAGCCCAAGGCCGGCGCAGCCCCCCTCGTCGCGGGGGCCGCCGGACGACCAGCGGGCGCCGTTCACCGAGACGCCGATCACATCCCCGTTCGCCCGGAGGCGCACCCACCGTGACCGATGGACCACTCATCGTCCAGTCCGACAAGACGCTCCTGCTCGAGATCGACCACGCCGACGCCGCGGCCGCTCGCGTCGCGATCGCGCCGTTCGCCGAGCTGGAGCGTGCGCCCGAGCACGTGCACACCTACCGGGTCACCCCGCTCGCGCTGTGGAACGCCCGCGCGGCCGGGCACGACGCGGAACAGGTCGTCGACGCGCTCGTCCGCTACTCCCGCTACGCGGTGCCGCAGCCGCTGCTCGTCGACGTCGTCGACACGATGGGCCGCTACGGGCGCCTGCAGCTGACCAACCACCCCGCCCACGGGCTGGTGCTCGTCGCGCTCGACCGGGCGGTGCTGGAGGAGGTCCTCCGGCAGAAGAAGATCACCCCGCTGCTCGGGACGCGCGTCGACGACGACACGGTCATCGTCCACCCGTCCGAGCGCGGGCACCTCAAGCAGGCCTTGCTCAAGATCGGCTGGCCCGCGGAGGACCTCGCGGGCTACGTCGACGGCGAGGCGCACCCCATCTCCCTGGCCGAGGACGGCTGGACGCTGCGCGACTACCAGCGCCAGGCCGTCGAGGGCTTCTGGGCGGGCGGGTCCGGCGTCGTCGTGCTGCCGTGCGGGGCGGGCAAGACGCTCGTCGGTGCGGCGGCGATGGCGCAGGCGCAGGCCACGACGCTGATCCTGGTCACCAACACCGTCGCCGGGCGGCAGTGGAAGCGCGAGCTGATCGCGCGCACCTCGCTCACCGAGGAGGAGATCGGCGAGTACTCCGGGGAGCGCAAGGAGATCCGGCCCGTCACGATCGCGACCTACCAGGTCGTCACGCGCAAGACGAAGGGCGAGTACCGCCACCTCGAGCTGTTCGACTCCCGCGACTGGGGCCTGGTCATCTACGACGAGGTGCACCTGCTGCCCGCGCCGGTCTTCCGGATGACGGCCGACCTGCAGTCCCGCCGCCGGCTCGGCCTCACCGCCACGCTCGTCCGCGAGGACGGCCGCGAGGGCGACGTGTTCTCCCTGATCGGGCCCAAGCGCTACGACGCGCCGTGGCGCGACATCGAGCAGCAGGGCTGGATCGCCCCGGCCGACTGCGTCGAGGTCCGCGTGACGCTCACCGACGCCGAGCGCATGTCCTACGCCGTCGCGGAGGCCGAGGAGCGCTACCGGATGGCGTCCACGGCCCACACCAAGCTGGCGGTGGTGAAGTCGATCATCGCTCAGCACCCCGGTGAGCCGACGCTGGTCATCGGCGCGTACCTCGATCAGCTCGACGAGCTGGGGGAGGCCCTCGACGCGCCGGTCATCCAGGGCTCCACGAGGAACAAGGAGCGCGAGTCGCTCTTCCAGCAGTTCCGCGAGGGCTCGCTGCCGGTGCTGGTCGTCAGCAAGGTCGCGAACTTCTCCATCGACCTGCCCGAGGCCAGCGTCGCGATCCAGGTGTCGGGCACGTTCGGTTCCCGGCAGGAGGAGGCCCAGCGCCTGGGCCGGCTGCTCCGGCCCAAGGCCGACGGGCGTCAGGCCCACTTCTACTCGGTGGTCTCCCGCGACACCCTCGACACCGACTACGCCGCGCACCGCCAACGGTTCCTCGCCGAGCAGGGTTACGCCTACCGGATCGTCGACGCCGACGACCTGCTGGGCCCGGCGCTGCCGGACGTGGGCTAGCGCACACTGGCGGTACCGCCCTCCGGTCGCTGTGAGGTGTGGCGGCTGCACGAACGGGTTCGCACGTCCGGGTGCCCGGGCGTGCGCACGGCCGTCCCGCGAGCCACACTCTGTGCACAGGATGTGGCGAGGGGTGAACGTTCCGGTGATCACATGGATCGCGCTGGTGCTCGGGGTGTGGTGCGCCGCGGCCGTGGGCGCGGCGGTCACCATCTGCCGCGTCATCCGCTTCCGGGACCGCCAGGTACCCCGTCCCCCGCAGCGACCGGTCGCGACGATCCCGTCGCCGCGCCGCGCGCCGGAGTCCGAGCCCGGCCCGCTGGCGGACCCGCGGCCCGCGGGCGGCGACCGCGAGGTGCGGGGCAGCTGGTGATGGTCCCCGGCCCCGCGGCAGGTCGGCATCCGGGTGTGTCGCCGGTGCCGTCCGGTGTGCGATCGTCCGCCCATGCCCTCCAGCGACCGTGACGCGGAGCGGGCCCGCGAGCAGGAGCACGCGCTCAACGCGCTCCTCGCCGAGCGCGACGGCCTCCTCTCCGTGCTCGACCGCGTGCTCGCCCTGCAGGGCACGGCCCGCCTGATCCGTGACGCCGCGGGTGCCGACGCCGGCTTCGTCGCCGACCTCGACGGCCCCAGCCGCGCGGTGATCCGCTGGATCGCCGGCAACCGCACCGACTCGCTGCAGGACCTCGCCGTGCCGATCGGGCAGGGCATCGGCGGGCGGGTGCTCGCGTTCGGGGAGCCGGTGCGGGTCAGCGACTACGTGACGGCGTCGAGCATCACCCACCAGTTCGACGGCATGGTCCGGCGCGAGGCGATGTCGGCCATGCTCGCGGTGCCGGTGCTGACCGAGCGCGACGGCCGGGTCGACACGGTCGCCGTCGCCTACGCCGCGCTGCGCGGGGCCGGCGAGTTCGGCGACGACGCCGTCGGCGCCGTGCAGGCCGTCGCCCGCGATGCCGCCCGCGCGCTGCGCCTCGCCGACCGCGCCGAGGCGGGGCGCACCACCGCCGTCGCCGCCGAGCGCCAGCGGATGCAGGCGTCGCTGCACGACTCCGTCGGCGCGATGCTGTTCTCCATCGGCGCCCAGGTCCGCGACCTGCGCACGACCCTGCCCGACAACCCGCTGCTCAGCACGCGGCTGGGGCGGCTGGAGTCGGACGTGTCGGCGGCGTCGCTGGCGCTGCGGGAGTCGCTGCTGGCGCTGTCGGAGTCGAGCCCCGAGCGCGCGCTGCCGATCGAGCTCGCCGAGCACTGCCGCAGTTTCGAGGCCCGCACCGGCGTGCCCGCGCGGCTCGTGCAGCTCGGCGAGGTCGCCCCGCTCGACGAGGAGCGCACGGCGCTGCTGATCGGCGCGGTGCGCGAGGGCCTGCTCAACACCGAGAAGCACTCCGGGGCGGCGACCGTCGTCGTCAGCCTCGGGATGGTCGACGGCGGGGTGCAGGTGGCCGTCGCCGACGACGGGGCGCCCGAGAGCGGCGCGGCCGAGCCCGGCGACGGGGCCGGACTGGGTCTGCGGATGCTGGCCGAGCGCGCCGCGCGCCTGGGCGGGCGCGTCAGCCTCGTGCACGACGAGGACGGCGGCACGACGCTGCGGGTGCTGCTGCCGGTGCACCGGTGAGCGAGTGTGCGAGCGAACCACCGGCACCGCGCCGGGGCGAAGCCTCGGCCGAGCGCGGCGAGGCCGTGCGATGAGTCCCTCGCGCGTGATGGTGGTCGACGACCACCCGGTGGTCCGCGACGGCGTCGCCCTGCTGCTGCGGGCAGAGCCGTCGCTGGTGGTGGTCGGGGCGGCGGAGAGCGGGCGCACGGCGCTGGAGCGGGCACCGGGGCTGCGTCCCGACCTGGTCCTGCTCGACCTGCGGCTGCCCGACATGCTCGCCCCCGAGGTCGTCGCCGGCCTGCGCGCGGCGTGCCCGCTGGCCAAGGTCGTCGTGTTCACCGCGCACGGCGACCACCACGGGGTACAGGCCGCCCTCGACGCGGGCGCGCACGGCGCGCTGCTCAAGGACGCCGCCGCCACCGACCTCGTCGCGGCGCTGCGCCGGGTGCTGCGCGGGGAGCGCGTCTCGGACCCCCGCATGTCGCCGGGGACCGAGGGCCGCGGCGCCGCGCTGGCCCGCAGCGGCCTGACCCGCCGCGAGTACGAGGTGCTGCGCCTGGCCGCGCAGGGCCGCACGAACCCCGAGATCGCCGAGACCACCGGACTGGCGCGCAACACCGTCAAGACCTACCTGCAGTCGGCCCTGCACAAGCTCGGCGCGCGCAACCGCGTCGAGGCGATCGGTAAGGCGAGCGAGGCCGGGCTCCTCTGACCGGCGCCGACGCGTCCCCCCGTCAGCGGAATGTGACTCTCCGGAGATAACGGACGGTCATCTTTGTCGAGGCCCCTCTCCACGTGGGGGTGCCTGACCGGTGTGACGACCCACACGATGTGCCCGCCGCTCCGACCGGGGACGGCGAACGAGGGGGCCACAACGTGCTTCGAGAACCACCGTGCTGAGCGCGCGCGGACTGTCCGTCCGCTACGGGCGCTCGGTGCAGGCACTGTCCGACGTCGATCTGGAGGTGCAGGCCGACGGCGTGCTCGCGGTGCTCGGCGGCAACGGTGCGGGCAAGTCGACGCTGCTGCGCGCGGTGTCCGGCACGCTGCCGCTGCACCGCGGGTCGGTGTCCGCGGGCGAGATCGTGTTCGACGGCAAGCGCATCGACAAGCTCGACCCGGCGCTGATCGTGCGCGCCGGCGTCGTCGCGGTGCCCGAGGGCCGCCAGGTCTTCGCCCGCATGACCGTGGAGGAGAACCTGCGCGCGGGCGGCCTCGGTGCGCGCTCGGCGCAGGCCAGGACGTCGGCGCGGGAGCGCATCCAGCGCCTGTTCCCGGTGCTCGGCGAGCGGGCCGGGCAGCGCGCCGGGCTCCTGTCGGGCGGCGAGCAGCAGATGCTCGCCATCGGGCGGGCCCTGATGTCGGACCCGAAGCTGCTGCTGCTCGACGAGCCGTCGCTGGGGCTCGCGCCCCAGATGGTCGGCCGGATCGCCAAGGTCGTCCGCGAGATCCACGACCAGGGCACCGCCGTCGTGCTCGTCGAGCAGAACGCGACGATGGCGCTCAAGGTCGCCGACCACGCCGTCGTGCTGGAGGTGGGCCGCGTGGCCCTGTCCGGCCCGGCCGCGGAGCTCGCCGCGAGCGACGACGTGCAGCGCCTCTACCTGGGCGGGCACGCGGAGTCGCAGGAGCAGGCCGAGACCGAGGCGGCCGAGGCGCTGGCCCACCGTCGCTCGCGGACGCTGTCGAGGTGGACGGGATGACCAGTACCGAGCTGCGCACCGACGTCCGCCCGCTGGCCATCGAGGACGTGACGCTGCGGTTCGGCGGCATCACGGCGCTCGACCACGTCAGCTTCACCGTCGAGCCCGGCACCGTGCACGCCCTGATCGGGCCGAACGGCGCCGGCAAGTCGAGCTGCTTCAACGTCATCAGCGGGCTCTACAAGCCCACCGAGGGCCGGGTCCGCCTGGGCGACGACGTGCTCACCTCGCTCGCGCCGCACAAGCTCGCCGCGCTGGGCGTCGGCCGCTCGTTCCAGAACATCGCGCTCTCGCCGGGCTCCACGGTCCGCGACAACGTGATGCTCGGGCGGCACGTCCTCACCAGCGGCGGCTTCTTCTCCGGCGGGCTCGGGCTGGCCCGGCGCTCCGAGCGCCGCCACACCGCGCGTGCCGAGGAGATCTGCGACTTCCTCGGGGTGGCCGACCGGCTCGACACCCCCGTCGCGTCGCTGCCCTACGGCGTGGCCAAGCGGGCCGACATCGCCCGCGCGCTCGCCGTCGAACCCACCCTGCTGCTGCTCGACGAGCCCGCGGCGGGCCTGAACGCCAGCGAGACCGCCGAGATGGCGGTCACCATCCGCGACCTGCGCGACGCGCTGGGCATCTCCGTCCTGCTCGTCGAGCACGACATGGGGCTGGTCATGGGCATCGCCGACCGCGTCACGGTCCTGGACTTCGGGAAGCGGATCGCCGACGGGCTCCCCGCCGAGGTGCAGGCCGACCCCGACGTCATCGGCGCATACCTGGGCACGGAGGCCGAGTGATGAGCACCTTCCTGCAACTGCTGGTCAACGGGCTGGGCAAGGGTGCGGTCTACGCGCTCCTCGCGCTCGGCTTCGTGATCATCTACAAGGCCACCGAGGTGGTGAACTTCGCGCACGGCTCGCTCGTGCTGATCGGTGGCTACCTCGTCTACGAGCTCAAGGACGCGCTCGGCTGGACGCTGGCGGCCGTCATCGGCATCGCGGCGGCCGCGCTGTCGGCGCTGGTGATCGAGCGGGTGCTGCTGCGCAACGCCCGCAGCGCCGACCACAACAGCCTGGCGCTGCTGACCATCGGCATCGACGTGATCATCACCGAGGAGGTCGTCCGCCGGGTCGGGGCCGACATCCCGTTCATCGGCGACCCCTATGACTCGCAGCCGCTGCAGATCGCCGGCCTCACGGTGTTCCGCACGCAGGCGATCGCGCTGGTCGTCGGCGCGGTGCTGATCACGGCGTTCCTGCTCGCCTTCCGCTACTCGAACTGGGGCGTCGCGATGCGCGCCCAGGCCGAGAACCGCGAGGCCGCGGCGCTGATGGGCATCAACAGCTCCCGCGTCACGGCCACCGCGTGGCTGGTCGCGGGCGCGCTCGCCGGCGTCGCGGTGCTGTTCATGGCCACCCAGGACTTCTCCGGGGCCGGGCTCGGGCGCGGCACGCACGCGATCGCGCTCATCGCCTTCCCCGCCGCGATCCTCGGCGGCCTCGACTCCACCGAGGGCGCCGTCGTCGGAGGGCTGGTCGTCGGGCTCACCGAGGCGCTGTCGGCGCAGTACATCTCGTTCGAGTTCTCCAAGAGCGCGGTGTTCCTCGTGATGCTGGTCGTGCTGGTGCTGAGACCGTCCGGACTCTTCGGCACGAAGGAGCTCAGTCGTGTCTGAGACGATGACCCCGCCCGCCGCCCCGGCGCAGGCGCCGCCCGCCCCGGCGGCCCGCCCCGGCCGCAACTGGCTCAAGATCGCGGCCACGGCCGTCCTGATCGTCGCGCTCCTGCTGCTGCCGGTGATCGTCGGCAACTCCGGGGTGGCCTACCTCAAGCTCGCGCAGTACATCCTCATCGGCGTCGTCGGCGGCATCGGGCTGACGCTGCTCGTCGGGCAGGCGGGGCAGCTCTCGCTGGCGCACCCGTTCTTCCTGCTGGTCGGCGCCGTCGGCTACGCGGTGCTGTCGGGCGACCCGGAGGAGTCCGAGGACCTCGTCGGGCTCGGGCTGCCGCCGCTGCTCGGCGTCATCGGGGCCGTGCTGCTGTGCGGGCTGTTCGGCCTGGCGTTCGCGCCGGTGGCCGGGCGGCTGCGCGGCATCTACCTCGGCGTCGCGTCGCTGTCGCTGGTGTTCCTCGGGCTGTGGCTCGGCCAGTCGCTCGACATGTTCTCCGGCGGCACGTCCAGCGGGCGCAACGCCCCGGTGTTCGAGCTGTTCGGCTTCGAGTTCGCCAACTCCCAGCCCGCCCCCACCATCGCGGGCGTCGCCATCCAGAAGCAGCAGCGCCTCTGGTACCTGTTCCTCGCGTTCGCCCTGGGCAGCTACTTCCTGGCCCGCGGCGCGGTGAACAGCCGGATCGGCCGCTCGTGGCGCGCGGTGCGCGACAACGAGGCCGCCGCCACGTCGATGGGGGTGCACGTCACCCGGGTCAAGGCCGGGGCGTTCGTCATCTCCTCGGCGTTCGCCGGCCTCGCCGGCGTCATGACGGCCCTGTGGCTCGACCTCGTCAAGCCCGACGAGAACGAGTTCACCGGCACCTACTCGCTGACGGTCGCGATCGCGTTCCTCGCGATCGTCATCATCGGCGGGCTCGGCTCGGTGCCGGGCGCGGTGATCGGCGCGGCGCTGGTCTTCGGGCTGCAGCAGTTCTTCCTGCTCGGCTCCCAGCAGTTCGGCTGGTTCGCCGACGCGCAGTTCGGCGGCTTCAGCGCCGTCGTCGTCAGCGCGTTCGTCTACGGCGGGGCGATCGTCCTCGTCGTGCTGTTCGAACCCGGCGGCATGGCCGCCATCGGCAGGCGGCTGCTCGGCCGTCGCCGCTCCCCAGATGTCCCGGCCACCGCCGACGGTGACCGGACCACCCCCCGAGAGGATCGATGATGATCGCAGCACGGAGAGCCGGGCGGTCGGCGCTGATCGCCGGCGTCCTGACCAGCACGCTCGTGCTCGCCGCGTGCGGCAGCACGGCCGACACGTCCGGCGGCACCGAGGGCGCGGGTGGCGTGACCACCGACTTCGGCGTCACCGACACCACGATCACGCTCGGCATCATGGGCGACACCTCCGGCGTGTTCAAGAACCTCGGTGCGGGCCTGAACGCCGGCAACCAGCTGTGGGCCGACGACATCAACGCCGCCGGCGGCATCTGCGGCCGCCAGATCGCGATCGAGACCGTCGACCACGGCTACAAGGCCGACGTCGCCAAGACGCTGTACCCGCAGCTCGAGCCGAACGTGCTCGGCATGGTGCAGCTGCTGGGCTCCCCGGTGCTCGCGGCGCTGGAGCCGAACCTCATCGAGGACGACATGCTCGCGGCGCCCGCGTCGTGGAGCTCCGAGGTGCTCGACAACCCGGGCATCATGATGATCGGCACCACCTACGACCTGGAGATCGTCAACGGCCTCGCCTACCTGCAGCAGCAGGGCCTGCTGGCCGACGGCGACACCATCGGCCACATCTACATCGACGGCGAGTACGGCGGCAACGGGCTCAAGGGCTCGAAGTACTACGCCGAGCAGCACGGCATCACGATCAACGAGGCCAAGGTGACCTCGACCGACAACGACCTGACCGGCATCGTCACCGGCATGCGCGGCGCGGGCGTCAAGCTCATCGTGCTGACCACGACGCCCGGCCAGACCGCGTCGGCGCTGGCCGCCAACCAGGCGCTCGGGCTCAACGTCCCGGTGCTGGGCAACAACCCGACCTTCGACCCGGCGCTGCTCGAGACGCCGGCCGCGGGTGCCCTGGGCAACCTCTACGTCTCGGCGTCCAACGCGCCGTTCTCCTCGCCGAACCCGAAGGCCGTCGAGGTGACGACCGCGTACAAGGAGGCGTACCCGGACCTCCCGCGCAACGCCGGCATCACCACGGGCTACACCGAGGGACTCGTGTGGCAGAACGTGCTCGAGGCGGCCTGCGAGGCCGGTGACCTGACCAGGGCCGGTGTCAAGACCGCGCTGGGCACCCTGACCGAGGTCGACACCGAGGGCCTGGTCGACGTGCTCGACTACAGCTCGCCGGGAGCGCCCCCCACGCGCGGTGTCTACATCGCGCAGGTCGACGCGGCCGCCGAGGGTGGTCTGACCGAGGTCGCTCCGCTGTTCACCTCGCCGGAGGCGGAGTCCTACACGGCGCCGTTCCAGCAGGGCTGATCCGCTCCACCCGTTCGCACCGCAGGGCCCCGGGTCTCGACCCCGGGGCCCTGCGGCCTTCCCGGGGCCGGAGTCCGGGGTCGGGGCCGGGGTCGTCCCCGAGGTCCCGGTCCCGCCGGGACGGCAGGCTCGTGGTCATGGAACAGAGCACCGGCCCCCTCACCCCCGCCACCCGCCCGACCGTCCGCCTGACCCGCAGCCGCGACGACCGCATGGTCGCCGGCGTCTGCGGCGGTACCGCCCGCGCGCTGGGCATCGACCCGGCGCTGGTGCGCCTGGGCCTCGTCCTGCTCACCGTGTTCGGGGCGGGCGCGGGCGCGATCGCCTACGCCGCCGCCTGGATCCTGGTGCCCGAGGAGGACGCCGCGCTCTGAGCGCGGGCCCGGTGACCTCGCGTCAGTGCCCCTCGGCGTGGCGGATCTCGTGGCGCTGCTCGGCGTCGGCGCCGGCGCGTGGCCGGCCGGCGCGCCTCAGGGCGTGCGGCCGGACCAGTTCGCGAGCCGCTCGGTCGGGCCGGCGCCCTCGCGCGGCTCGACGACCGCGGCGAACGGGACAGGGCCCCCGCGGAGGTCGGCGGGCAGGAACCCCTGCGCCGCGCCGAGCGCGACGGCGGCCAGGTCCGGGTCGGCCTCCGGGTCCTGCCCGGTGGCGACGGCGAGGTCCCAGCCGTGCACCAGGGTCTCGTTGAGGTAGCCCCAGAGGGCGCCGCGGCCCGGGACGGTGCCCCACGGCACGACGACGTCGCTGTCGAGCAGGGCGTCGTCGGTCCACACCGCGAGTGCCTTGTCGGCCGCGGCGCGGTAGGTGTCGGCCCACACCTCGTCGGCCACGCCGGTGATCACGAGCGGCACGGAGTGCACGTCGCCGCCCTCGCCGACGACGTGGGCGCGCTCGACGGTGGTGAGCAGGTGCCCGAGCAGCGCCCGGACGTCGAACCCGGCGCAGGGCGTGGGGGCGTCGAGGTCGGTCGCGCCGGGGAGCAGGGTGCACACCCAGTCGATCGCGGAGGCGTAGTGGGGGCGGGGGTCCGTGGTGGTCGTCGTCATGGGAGGAGTCTGTCCGTGAATCACGACATCTCCTGTCGTGTATACGTGGCAGTCTTCGGGTCGTGCGCGCCGACCGCCTCCTGTCCCTGCTCCTGCTGCTGCGCCACCGCGGCCGGATGTCGGCGGCGGCGCTGGCCCGCGAGCTGGAGTGTTCGACGCGCACGGTGCTGCGCGATGTCGAGGCCCTGTCCGCCGCGGGGGTGCCCGTGTACGCCGAGCGCGGCCGCAGCGGCGGGTTCGCGCTGCTGCCGGGCTACTCGACCGACCTCACCGGCCTGACGCACGACGAGGCGCGGGCGCTGCTCGTGGCCGGGTCGCGGGCGCCGTCACCGGCGTTGGCGTCGGCGATGCGCAAGGTCGTCGCGGCGCTCCCCGATGCCCAGCGCGACACCGCGACCCGCGCGGCGGGCCGGGTGCTGCTCACCCCCGACCGGATGCTGCGCACCGGCTCGCCCGCGCCGCCGGTGCTGCGCACGGTGCAGGAGTCGGTGTTCGCCTCGCGGCGGCTGCGCATCCGGTACGCGGCATCCGGGCAGGAGGCGCGGTCGCGGACGGTCGACCCGGTGGGGCTCGTCGACGCCGGCGGGCAGTGGTACCTGCTCGCCACACACGACGGCGCGGAGCGCATCTACCGGCTGTCGCGGATGGAACAGGCCGAGGTGCTCGACGAGGCTGCGGCGCCCGTCGGCGACGTCGATCTGGAGGAGCTGTGGAAGCGCAGGCGCTCGGCGTTCCGGGCGTCCCTGCCCCGGTACGCGGTGCGGGTGCGCGTGCGGCCCGACCGCCGCGACGGCCTGCTGCGCACGGCGGCCACGCTCGACGCCGAGCGCGTGGTGGGCGACCGGCTGGAGCTCGACCTGCGCTTCGGCGACATCGGGCACGCGCTCGTGACGGTCTGGGCGATGGGTGCCGACGCGGAGGCGCTCGATCCGCCCGAGCTGCGGGCGGCGCTGGCCGAGCGGGCGGCGGCGACGGCGGCGCTCTACGTCGGGGCCTGAGCGCGTCGGGCCGGCCTCAGCGCGGCGGGTGCTCGCGGAACAGGTCGCCGGGCTCGCCGGCTGACGGCTCGGCCGGTCGTTCGCGGGGCTGCTGGCCCGCCCGCTCCGTCGCGGTGGCGGCGGGCGCGGCGGGGGCGCGGCGGCGCCTGCGGTCGAGCACGAGCAGGGCGACGCCCGCGACGACGCAGACGGCGGCCAGCACGAACCAGAGTCCCTCCACGCCCCCGACAGTGGCAGAGGGCGGCGCCGCGTGCTCCGTCCGGCGGTGATTGCGGCCGTTCGGCCCAGGGGTGGGCGGCGTCCGGCCGTGCTCGGTGCGAGAACGCCGCAGGGGCGGCACCCCGGTCACGGACGTGACTGCGGGATGCCGCCCCTGCGGGACGTGCGGTGCTACCGGTGGGCGGGACTCAGAAGTCCATGCCGCCCATGCCGCCCATGCCACCGGTGGGGTCGCCACCCGGTGCGGCGTTCTTCTCCGGCTTGTCGGCGATGACCGCCTCGGTGGTGAGGAACAGGGCCGCGATCGAGGCCGCGTTCTGCAGCGCCGATCGGGTGACCTTGGCGGGGTCGATGATCCCGGCCTCGATCAGGTCGACGTACTCACCGGTCGCGGCGTTGAGGCCGTGACCGGCCTGCAGGCCGCGGACCTTCTCCGCGACGACGCCGCCCTCGAGGCCGGCGTTGATGGCGATCTGCTTGAGCGGAGCCTCCAGCGCGACCTTGACGATGTTGGCGCCGGTGGCCTCGTCACCGTCGAGACCGAGGCCCTCGAACAGGCCCGCACCGGCCTGGATGAGCGCCACGCCGCCACCGGCGACGATGCCCTCCTCGACGGCCGCCTTCGCGTTGCGAACGGCGTCCTCGATGCGGTGCTTGCGCTCCTTGAGCTCGACCTCGGTCGCGGCTCCGGCCTTGATGACCGCAACACCGCCGGCCAGCTTGGCCAGGCGCTCCTGCAGCTTCTCGCGGTCGTAGTCCGAGTCGGTCTTGTCGATCTCGTTGCGGATCTGCGAGACCCGGCCGGCGATCTGGTCGGCGTCGCCGGCCCCGTCGACGATGGTGGTCTCGTCCTTGGACACGACGACCTTGCGGGCGGTGCCCAGGAGCGACAGGTCGGCGTTCTCCAGCTTGAGGCCGACCTTCTCCGAGATGACCTCGCCACCGGTGAGGATGGCGATGTCGGCCAGCATGGCCTCGCGGCGGTCGCCGAAGCCCGGCGCCTTGACGGCGACGGACTTGAAGGTGCCGCGGATCTTGTTGACGACGAGCGTGGCCAGGGCCTCGCCCTCGACGTCCTCGGCGATGATCGCGAGCGGCTTGCCGCCCTGCATGACCTTCTCCAGCAGCGGGAGCAGGTCCTTCACGGTCGAGATCTTGGAGGAGACCAGGAGGATGTAGGGGTCCTCCAGCTCGGCCTCCATGCGCTCGGCGTCGGTGACGAAGTAGGGCGAGATGTAGCCCTTGTCGAACCGCATGCCCTCGGTGAGCTCGAGCTCCAGACCGAAGGTCTGGCTCTCCTCGACCGTGATGACGCCTTCCTTGCCGACCTTGTCCATCGCCTCGGCGATGAGCTCGCCGATCGTGGAGTCGGCCGCGGAGATCGACGCCGTGGCGGCGATCTGCTCCTTGGTCTCGACCTCCTTGGCGGTCTTCAGCAGTTGCTGCGAGACGGCCTCGACGGCCTTCTCGATGCCGCGCTTGAGGGCCATCGGGTTGGCGCCCGCAGCGACGTTGCGGAGACCCTCGCGGACGAGCGCCTGCGCCAGCACGGTGGCGGTGGTGGTGCCGTCACCCGCGATGTCGTCGGTCTTCTTCGCAACTTCCTTGACGAGCTCGGCCCCGATCTTCTCCCAGGGGTCCTCGAGCTCGATCTCCTTGGCGATCGACACACCATCGTTGGTGATGGTGGGCGCGCCCCACTTCTTCTCCAGGACGACGTTGCGACCACGCGGGCCGAGCGTCACCTTGACGGCGTCGGCGAGGGTGTTCATGCCGCGCTCGAGCCCGCGGCGCGCCTCCTCGTCGAAAGCGATCATCTTCGCCATGGGTGTGTAGTCCTCCGAATATGGGATGACCGGGAAAGTCTCGTGTGTCGGGTGGCGCCCGCGACGGACGACCGGCAACCCTGCGCCGATCTCACCGGCCCGACATCTGGCACTCTACCGTGCCGAGTGCCAAGCCCGGTTCTAGCACTCGGGTGGGCCGAGTGCAAGCCGCACCGGTGCGGAAGGATGCTGGTCGTGACCCGCACCGTGGAGCAGCACCGGGCCGTCGTGGCGGCCCTCGTCCCCGCCCAGCCCGTGGAGGTCGTGCCCCTGGCGCAGGCCCGCGGGAGGGTGCTGGCGGAGGACCTGGTCGCGGGCGTCTCGCTGCCGTCGTTCGTCAACTCGGCGATGGACGGCTACGCCGTGCGGGCCGCGGAGCTCGCCGGGGCGACCGAGGACGCGCCCGTCGTGCTGCCGGTGGCGACCGACATCCCCGCCGGGCGCACCGACGTGCCCCCGCTCGCGCCCGGCAGCGTCGCCCGGATCATGACCGGCGCGCCGATGCCCGAGGGCGCCGACGCGGTGGTGCCGGTCGAGCGCACCGACGGCGGCACCGAGCGGGTCGCGCTGCACCACGCGCCGGAGGCCGGCACGCACGTGCGCGGGATCGGCGAGGACGTCGAGGAGGGCCGGGTCGTCGTCGACGCCGGCACGGTGATGCAGGCGGCGCAGATCGGCATCGCCGCCGCCGTGGGGATGGCCGAGGTGCCGGTGCGCCGCCGTCCGGTCGTCCTCGTGCTCTCCACCGGCTCCGAGCTCGTGGCGCCGGGCACGCCGCTGCGGCCCGGGCAGATCTACGAGTCCAACGGCCCGATGCTCGCCGCGGCCGTCGAGGAGGCGGGCGGGGTCGCGCGGCTGCTGCGGTTCGTGCCCGACGACGTCGAGGAGTTCCTGGGCCGGCTCCGCGAGCAGGTCGAGGGGGTCGACCTCGTCGTCACCTCCGGCGGGGTCAGCGCCGGGGCCTACGAGGTCGTCAAGGACGCGTTCACCGGGCGCGGCGTCGAGTTCGTCAAGGTCGGGATGCAGCCGGGCGGGCCGCAGGGGGCCGGGCGGGTCGACGCGCTCGGCGGCGTCGCGGTCGTGACGCTGCCCGGCAACCCCGTCAGCTCACAGGTGTCGTTCGAGGTGTTCCTGCGCCCCGCGCTGCGGGCGGCGATGGGGCACCCGCACCCGGAACGGCCGGTCGTGACCGCCACGCTGGGTGAGCGGTGGACCTCACCGTCGGGGCGGAGGCAGTTCCGTCGTGGCGCCCTCGACGCGGTCCGCGGGACCGTCTCGGAGGTCGGCAACCCGGCCTCGCACCTGCTCGCCGCGCTCGCGAGGGCCGAGTGCCTGGTGTCGGTCCCGGCCGAGACGACCGAGCTGGAGGCGGGCACTCCGGTCGAGGTGTGGCTGCTCGACGGGTGACGGCTCGGCTGAATGTGATCGACGTCACAGTCAAGTGGTGCAACATTTCGCCGTCCGGGGACGTCATACCGGTGAGCGTTCGGCCGATCGGTGCACATCGCGGGCTTCCTCTCCCCGTGATCTGGACGATCGATCGCACGCTCAGGGATACTTTTCGCAGGCCCGGGTAACCAGGGCCAGTCGCAAAGGACCTACCGCCCGTCGCTGGGGAGCGGACAGGCGGTTCCACGGCCGGGGTCGTCGTCTCGGGGGATGACGGCCCCGGCCCTTTTGTGTCCCGACCGTCGCGTACCGTAGCCGCCGCCGAGCACCACCCTCGCCGGAGGAGTCGAGAGCGCACCCCATGTCCGATCCCGCCGTCCCGTCCGGCTTCTCCCCGCGCCACGTCGCCGGGCTCGTGCGGGAGGCGATCCCGCCGATGCACCCCGGCGGCCGCCCGATCGTCGCGGCCGTCGCGCTCGCGTCCGGGCTCGTCCGCGCGCTCTCCGGCCGGGGCACCGCCACCGGGCTCCTGGCCACCGCGGCCACCGCGGCCTTCTTCCGCAACCCGCACCGCGTGCCGCCGCCGCGCACCGGGGTCGTGCTCGCCGCCGCCGACGGCACCGTCGCCACCGTGTCCGAGGTGCTGCCCCCGCCCGAGCTGGGCCTGCCGGCCGACGTCCCGGTGCCGCGCGTCAGCGTCTTCCTCTCCGTCCTCGACGTGCACACCCAGCGCGTGCCGGTCGACGGCCGCGTGGTCGCCGTCGAGTACTCGCCCGGGGTGTTCCTCTCCGCCGACCTCGACAAGGCCAGCGAGGACAACGAGCGCAACTCCGTGCTGCTGGAGAGCACCGGCGGGGCGCGCGTGGGCGTCGTCCAGATCGCCGGGCTGCTGGCCCGCCGGATCGTCTGCGACCTGGCGCCCGGCGACGAGGTCGCCGCGGGCGAGACGTTCGGGCTGATCCGCTTCGGCTCGCGCGTCGACACCTACCTCCCGCCCGGCAGCCGCGTGGAGGTGGCGGTCGGACAGCGGACCGTCGGCGGCGAGACGGTCCTCGCGGCCCTGCCGCCGGTGGGCTGAGCCGTGCCCGCCCCCTACTCCGCAGGCGTCCGGCTGCTGCCGAACGCGGTCACGGTCGTCGCCCTGTGCGCAGGGCTGTCGTCGGTCTACTTCGCGCTCGGCGAGCGCTTCGACCTCGCCGTGTTCTCCGTCGGCGTGGCAGCGCTGTGCGACGCCCTCGACGGACGCCTGGCCCGCCTGCTCGACGCGAGCACCCGCATCGGCGCCGAGCTCGACTCGCTGGCCGACCTCGTGTCGTTCGGCGTCTCGCCCGCGCTCGTCCTCTACGTCTGGCAGCTCGACCAGTGGCAGGTCGGCAGCGAGGGCCGCTTCGGCTGGGTCGTCGCGCTGGTGTTCGCGGTCTGCATGGCACTGCGGCTGGCGCGGTTCAACACGCTGCTCGACGCCGAGGACCCGTACCCGTTCGCCAAGGAGTTCTTCGTCGGCGTGCCGGCGCCGGCGGCCGCGCTCGTCGCCGGGATCCCGCTGTTCGCCTCGCTGCACTTCGGCGAGGGCTGGTGGTCGGCGCCCGTCGTCGTCGGGCTGTGGGCGCTGGTCGCCGCCGCGCTGATGGTGAGCAGGCTGCCGACGCTGTCGTTCAAGACCGTGCGGGTGGCGCCGCAGCTCATCGCGCCGCTGCTGGTGCTGGTCGGGCTGCTGGCCGCGGTGCTGGTCACGGCGCCGTTCCTCACCCTCGCGGGCATCGGGGTGCTCTACGTCCTCGCGCTGCCCTACACGGTGCACCGCTACCGCTGGCTGGCCCGCCACCCCGAGGCGTGGGAGGTGGCCGGGCGCGAGCGCCGGGCCGTCGCCCGGGCCGCGCGCTCGGCCCGCCGCCTCGGGCTGCGCCCGCCGCTGCGCCGCCGCGTCGCGGGCCGGGCGGGCGAGGTGGC
The DNA here is from genome assembly GCF_019263585.2 of Pseudonocardia oceani. GTDB lineage: Bacteria > Actinomycetota > Actinomycetes > Mycobacteriales > Pseudonocardiaceae > Pseudonocardia > Pseudonocardia oceani. The sequence continues at coordinate 2,309,095 of NZ_JADQDF010000001.1, read as the reverse complement.
CGGGCGGGCGCGCGGGGCCGTCGCCGGTGCGGTCCGCCGGCTCGGCGACGAGGGCCCGCCGCCGCGGCGCGCCCCCGGCCCCGCGGCCCAGCCGCCCAACCGGATGCGGCTGGGACTGCGCCGCGTCCGCCGCCGCTGACGCTCCCGGTCGGGTGGGTAGCGTGGCGCCGTGATCACGCTCGTCGCCCGGCTCGCCGCGTCCGCCGCCGATGCCCGCCGGGGGGTCGTCCGGCTGCACCCGGAGGTCCTCGACGCCCTGGGCCTGCGTTCCTGGGACGCGGTGACGCTCACCGGCGCCCGCGTGACGACCGCGCTCGCCGCCCCCGGTGACGGCCCGCCCGGGCAGGCCACGCTCGACGACGTGACGCTCTCCAACGCCGGACTGGCCGACGGGGCGGGCGTGGTGGTCGCGGCCGCGGGTGTGGAGCCCGCCCGGCGGGTGCTGCTGACCGGGTCGCGGCTCGCACGGGCGTCGGTGCCGCCGGAGACGCTGCGGCTGGCGTTGCTCGGCAAGATCGTCACCCCCGGCGACGCCGTGTCGCTGCTCCCGCAGGACCTCGAGCCCGTGCCCGGCCTCGACCCCTCCGTCGCGCGCAGGCGCGTCGCCGGGGCGCTGGGCGGGGCCTGGACCACCGAGTTGCTCACGGTGGCCTCCGTCGAGCCCGTGGGGGCCGTGGCGGTGGGCCCGAGCAGCGTCGTCGGCTGGCAGGACGGCCCGAGCACGGCCGACGCGGAGCCGGCGCGCCCCGCGGGTGCCGTCCCGGCGGCTCCGGCGGGCGCACCCGCCGCGGCGCGGCCCTCCGCCCCCGCGCCGCCGCCGGAGCCCGTCGTCGCCGTCGAGGACCTGGTGGGCAACACCGAGCCCGCGCGGCGGCTCGCGGAGTGGCTGGAGCTGAGCCTGGACCGGCCCGATCTGCTGGCGCGCCTGGGCGGGTCGGCGCGCCTGGGCGTGCTCGTCGTCGGTCCGGAGGGTGTGGGCAAGACGACGCTGGTGCGCAGCGTCGCCGCCGCGGTGGGGGCGCGGTGCGTCGAGATCGCCGGGCCCGGCGTCGTCGCCACGGCGGACGCCGCCCAGCGCGTCCACGACGCCCTGGCCGTCGCGCGCACCGCGGCCCGCGGCGGCGAGCGCGTGCTGCTGCTGGTCACCGACGTCGACGCCCTGCTGCCCGCTGCCGCCCCGCCGCCGCTGTCGACGCTCGTCCTCGACGCCCTGCGCGAGGCCCTCGCGACGCCCGGGCTCGTGCTGGTGGCCACGACGTCGGCGCCCGAGGCCCTGGACCCCCGGTTGCGCGCCCCCGACCTCGCCGACCGCGAGCTCGGCCTCGCCCTGCCCGACCTGCGGGTGCGCACCGAGCTGCTGCGCCGGCTGCTGGCGTCCGTGCCGCTGACCGACGACGTCGACCTCCGGGCGGTGGCCGAGCGGACGCCCGGCTTCGTCGTGGCCGACCTCGTCGCGCTGCGCCGCGAGGCCGCGGTGCGCGCGGCGCTGCGCGGGGCGGAGGACATCGGGCAGCCCGACCTGCTCGACGCCGTCGGCTCGGTCCGGCCGCTGTCGATGTCGTCGTCGGCGACGCTGCGGACCGGCGGCATCACCCTCGACCAGGTCGGCGACATGGTCGAGGTGAAGCAGGCGCTGACCGAGGCCGTCCTGTGGCCGCTGCAGTACCCCGACTCGTTCGCCCGGCTCGGCGTCGCGGCGCCGCGGGGAGTGCTCGTCTACGGCCCGCCCGGCTGCGGCAAGACGTTCCTGCTGCGCGCGCTCGCGGGTACCGGGCAGCTCAACGTGATCGCGGTGAAGGGCGCGGAGCTGCTGGACAAGTACGTGGGGGAGTCGGAGCGGGCCGTGCGGGAGCTGTTCCGGCGCGCCGCCGACGCCGCGCCCGCGCTGGTCTTCCTCGACGAGGTCGACGCGCTGGCGCCCCGGCGGGGCGGCTCCACCGACTCGGGGGTGGCCGACCGGGTGGTCGCCGCGCTGCTCACCGAGCTCGACGGCGCCGAGCCGCTGCGCGACGTCGTCGTGGTCGGGGCGACGAACCGGCCCGACCTCATCGACCCGGCGCTGCTGCGTCCCGGGCGGCTCGAGCGGCTCGTCTACGTGCCTCCGCCGGACGCGGCCGCCCGCGCCGACATCCTGCGCGCCGCGGGGCGCAACACCCCGTTCGCCGAGGACGTCGACCTCGACGCCCTGGGCGCCGAGCTCGACGGCTACTCCGCGGCCGACTGCGCCGCGGTGCTGCGCGAGGCCGCGCTCACCGCGATGCGGGAGTCGCGCGAGGCGGCCGAGGTGACGGGGGCGCACATCGCCGCGGCCCGGGCCGCGGTGCCGGCGTCGCTCGACCCGGTGCAGCTGGCCGAGCTGGCGGCGTACGCGGAGCGGCGCCGGGGGTAGCGGCGGCGCCGCCACTCCCGGCGCCGCGGGGTGCCGGTCAGGCGCCCTGGTAGTCCTTCGTCAGGATGACGATGACGCCGGGGCTCGAGCTCTGGATGCCCTCGAAGCGCTCCTCGACCCGCAGGCCGAAAGCGGAGCCCAGGAACTCGGCGGCGTCGCGCTCGGCGGTGCCCGCGCGGTAGTAGACCGTGGAGGTCGGGATCAGGCCGTTGTAGCCGCCGGTGTCGGCGACGGTCCAGCCGGCCGCCTCGAAGTCGGCGGCCGCGCGGGCCGCGAGCCCGGGGATCGTGCTGTTGTTGTAGACGCGCAGCGGCATGCGGACGCTCTCCGCGCCGCCGGAGCCGCCGCCCGAACCGCTGCCGGCGGCCGCCGCGCCGCCCGAGCCGCCGCCCGAGCCGTTGCCGCTGCCGGACCCGTTGCCGGTGCCGCCGGTGCCCGTGCCGCCGCTGCCGTCACCGGGCGCCGCGATGCCACCGGTGGGGGTGGGGCCGAAGGAGGGGATCGGGACACCGCCCGCGCCGTCGCCGGTGCCGTCACCGCTCCCGTCACCGGGCTGGCCGGGCGTGGCGCCGGGCTGGCCGGGGGCGGCGCCGTCGGTGGGGGCGACGCCGCCGGGGGGCGTGACGCCGTCGGTCTCGGTGAAGCCGTCGCCCGGGGACGCGGTGACGCTGGTGGAGGGCGCGGCGCTGGAGCTGCCGTCGCCGCCGCCGGTGGCGAGCGTGGCCAGGCCGATGATGCCGGCGACGGCCCCCACCCCGAGCAGGGCGAGACCGCCGATCCGCAGGGGCGACGGGCCCCCGGACGGGGCGGGTGCGGTCACGGCGTCCTCCGGAGGTTCGTCAGTGCGGTCGGAGGATCATGGTGTCCCTACCAGGGCTCGATGCCCAGCCGACGCGCCGCACGGGTGCGTTGACGACTCGCTCGGAGTCGTCGCAGTCGCTTGACGAGCAGCGGGTCGGCGGCCAGCGCCTCCGGCTTGTCGACGAGCGCGTTGAGGACCTGGTAGTAGCGTGTCGCGGACATGTCGAAGAGTTCGCGGATCGCCTGTTCCTTGGCGCCCGCGTACTTCCACCACTGACCCTCGAAGGCGAGGATCTCGCGCTCCCGGCGGTCCAGGACACGGGCACTGCTGCCCGTGGCGGACACCCCACTGGCTTCGGTGGCGGACTCCATCACGCTCCTCGCGGCCTCGCTCAACTGAATGACACGCGTGTCATTCACGGCGGCCATTCAACCACGGGGGACCGACAGGACCGGGGCAGGGACGCGCCACCCGACGGGTGAGGATCGGGGCCGCCGGTAGGCTCCCCGACGTGGCCGTCCGCGCGATCCGCATCATCGGTGATCCCGTCCTGCACACCCCCACGCGCCCCGTCGAGACGTTCGACGAGGAGCTGAAAGCGCTGGTGGAGGACATGTTCGAGACGATGGGGGCGGCCGAGGGCGTGGGCCTGGCCGCCAACCAGGTCGGCGTCGACCGGCGGGTGTTCGTCTACGACTGCCCGGACGAGGTCACCCGGACGCGTGTGCGCGGCGTCGTCGTCAACCCGGTGCTGGAGACCTCGCCGCGGCCCGAGGGAATGCCCGACCCCGACGAGGACGAGGAGGGCTGCCTGTCGGTGCCCGCCGAGCAGTTCCCGACGGGGCGCGCGGAGTGGGCCAAGGTGACGGGCGTCGACCTCGACGGGGCGCCGGTGGAGGTCGAGGGGCACGGGTTCCTCGCGCGGTGCCTGCAGCACGAGGTCGACCACCTCGACGGCGTCATCTACGTCGACCGCCTCGTCGGGCGCAACGCCCGCGCGGCGAAGAAGGCGCTGCGGCGGGCGGGCTGGGGCCGGCCGGGCCTGTCCTGGGACCCGTCGACGCAGCATGCCGAGGACGTCTGACGCGTTCCGGCGCACGCTCGGTGCAACGCTGGGAGCGTCGGGCTCGGGCCGGCGGTGCCGCGCGAGATGCACCGACCCCTCGTGAGCGGCGAACGTGGCTCTGGCCACGGTTGCCGCTCACGGGCGGGTCAGCGCACCAGCCCGTGCTCCCACGCCCACACCGCGATCTCCGTGCGGTTCCGCGCGTCGCGCTTGTGCTGCACGTTCGTCAGGTGCGTCTTGACCGTCGACAGCGAGACGAACAGCTCCGCGCGGGGAGAGCGCCCCGTCGTCGACGGCCGCGGGCCGCGACGGCGCCGTGAAGTACTCCAGCAGCCGGACCGTCACCGCCACCGACGCGTTCGCCCCGGACGGGCTGCTGCTGGTCGGGGGCGTGGTCGTGGTGGGGGTGCTGCTGGTGGTGGCCGCGTCGGCGGCGAGTCGGCCACTGCTGCGGTCGGTGACGACCGGCGCGGCGCGGGAGGACCGACCCGCGCCGCGCGTGGGTCAGCTGCGCTCGGTCAGCACGAAGACGGGGATCGGGCGGTCGGTCTTGCGCTGGTAGTCGTCGTAGTCGGGGAACGTCGCGACGCCCCGCTCCCACCACACGGCCTTCTCCTCGCCGGTGACCTCGCGGGCGTCGTAGTCCTTGGTCACCGTGCCGTCCTGCAGCTCGACGTGCGGTTCCGCCTGCACGTTGAAGTACCAGACGGGGTGCTTCGGGGCGCCGCCGAGCGAGGCGAAGATCGCGTACTGCCCGTCGTGCTCCACGCGCATCAGGGGCACCTTGCGGAGCTTGCCCGACTTTGCGCCCCGGGTCGTCAGGAGGATCACCGGACGGCCCTTGATGTCGACGCTCTCCGTCGTCCCGGTCTCCAGGATCTTCTCGGTCTGGTCGCGGACCCAGCCCTCCGGGCTGAGCTCGTACTCTCCTTCAAGCGGCATGATCCGATTCAACACCCGCCCCCGACGGAGGTCACGATGGAGCCCACCGCGGGCGTCACCCCGCCCCGCGTGCTGACGATCGCCGGCACCGACTCCGGAGGCGGGGCCGGCGTCGCGGCCGACCTCCGCGCGATGGCGGCCTGCGGGGCCCACGGGTGCGTGGCCGTCACCGCGGTCACCGTGCAGAACACCCTGGGCGTCACCGGGGTGCACGTGCTGCCGCCGGAGACGGTGGCGGCGCAGATCGAGTCGGTCGCCCTCGACATCGGCCTGGGGGCGGCGAAGACCGGGATGCTGGCCGGGCGGGCGACGATCGAGGCCGTCGCGGCGGCGTGCGACCGGGTCGGCATCGGCGCCGGCGGGACGACGCCGTTCGTCGTCGACCCGGTGGCCGCCTCGATGCACGGCGACCCCCTCCTCGCCGACGACGCCCTCGACGCCTTCCGCTCGCTGCTCTTCCCCCGTGCGACGCTCGTCACTCCCAACCTCGACGAGGTCCGCCTGCTCGTCGGCGTCGACGTGCACGACCGCGCTAGCCAGTACGAGGCCGCGAAGGTCCTGCACGCGCTCGGCCCTCGGTCCGTCCTCGTCAAGGGCGGCCACCTCGTGGAGGACGCCGACCGCTGCGTCGACCTCCTCTACGACGGCAGCACGTTCACCGAGCTGCCCGGACCGCGCTTCGACACGGGCAACACCCACGGCGGCGGCGACAACATGGCGTCGGCGGTGGCGTGCGGGCTGGCGCGCGGGCTGGCGGTGCCCGAGGCGGTGGCGCTGGCCAAGCGCTACATCGTCGAGGCGGTCCGGCACTCCTACCCCTTGGGCGCCGGCCACGGGCCGGTGTCGCCGCTCTGGACCGTGCGGCGGTGGTGGGAGGAGTAGCGCCCGGCGGCCGTGGGCGGGAGCCACCACGTCCGGCTAGTGTCGCCGGAATGAGCATCATGGGCACGCGTGTGGTCCGACGAGAGGACCCCCTGTTCCTCTCGCGGGGTGCCACGTACACCGACGACCTGACCGACGAGCGGCTCACCGGTGCACTGCACCTGACCCTCGTGCGGTCCCCCCTGGCACACGCCCGGATCACCTCGATCGACGTCGAGGAGGCCCGTTCGGCCCCCGGCGTCGTGGCCGTGGTGACCGGCGCGGAGATCGACCTCGCCCCGGCTCTGCTGTTCCCGGGCGCGAACAAGAGCATGGTCCGGTCCTGGCTGCCGACCGACAAGGTCCGCTTCGTCGGGGAGCCGGTCGTCGCCGTGCTCACCGAGGAGGCCTACCAGGGCCAGGACGCCGCCGACCTGGTCGAGATCGACTACGACCCGCTCCCGGCCGTCGTCGACCTCAAGGCCGCGGCCACCGACGAGGTCCTCCTGTTCGAGGAGGCCGGCACCAACACCTCCAACGGCTTCGGGCTGAAGGACGAGTTCGACGAGCACCTGTTCGACGACTGCGAGGTCGTCGTCACCCGGGAGATCGTCAACCAGCGCCTCGCCGCGGCGTCGCTGGAGACCCGCGCCGCCAGCGCGGTGTGGGGCGCGGACGGGCGACTGACGCTCTGGTGCTCCACGCAGAACGCGCAGGCCTCCCGCGACGAGGTCGCCGGCTGGCTCGGCGTCGACGCCGCCCAGGTGCACGTGATCACCCCCGACGTGGGCGGCGGCTTCGGCGCGAAGATCGGCGCCGACCCCGAGTTCGCGCTCGTCTCGTGGCTCGCCAAGCACACCGGCCGCCCCGTGCGCTGGAACGAGACCCGCTCCGAGAACATGACCGGGATGGTGCAGGGCCGCGCGCAGCTGCAGACCGTCACCATCGGCGGCTCGCGCGACGGCCGGGTCACCGCCTACCGCCTCGACGTGCTCGCCGACGCCGGCGCCTACCCGCGCCTGGGCGCGGTGCTGCCGATGTTCACGCGCATGATGGCGCCGGGCGTCTACGACATCGAGAAGGTCGAGTCGCGGGCCCGGGTGCTCGTCACCACCACCACCTCGACCGCGGCCTACCGCGGCGCCGGGCGGCCCGAGGCCACCGCGGCCATCGAGCGGGCGATGGACATGTTCGCCGCCGAGATCGGCATGGACCCGGCCGAGGTCCGCCGGCGCAACCTGCTCCAGGCCGAGCAGTTCCCGCTCGTCACCAAGGGCGGCGCGCCCTACGACAGCGGCGAGTACGAGAAGGCGCTCGACGCCGTGCTCGAGGCCTCCGGCTACGCCGACCTGCGGGCGGAGCAGAAGCGCCGCCGCGACAACGGCGAGGTCGTGCAGCTCGGCATCGGCGTCTCGGTGTTCGTCGAGATCACCGGCGGCGGCGCGTTCAGCGAGGACGCCAGCGTCGAGGTCCACCCCGACGGCAGCGTCACCGTGCTCACCGGCACCTCCCCGCACGGGCAGGGCCACGCCACGGCGTGGGCGATGCTCGCGAGCGAGCACCTCGGCATCGGGATCGACCGGATCACCGTCAAGCACGGCGACACCGACCTGATCCCGCGCGGCGCGGGCACCATGGGCTCGCGCAGCCTCCAGACCGGCGGCATCGCGGTCTACCAGGCGGCGGGCGAGCTCGTGGAGCTGGCCAAGCAGCGCGCGGCCGACCTGCTCGAGGCGAACGTCGACGACCTCGAGGTCGCCGACGGCTCGGTCAACGTCCGCGGCACCGACAAGGGCATCACGCTCGCGGCGCTCGCGGAGAAGGAGCGCCTGCAGATCGACTCGAACTTCGACAGCGGGGCGCCCACGTTCCCGTTCGGCGCGCACGTCGCCGTCGTCGAGGTCGACGTCGAGTCGGGCAAGGCCGTGGTCGACCGGATCATCACCGTCGACGACGCCGGCCCCGTCCTCAACCCGCTCCTGTGCGAGGGCCAGCGGCACGGCGGCATCGCGCAGGGCATCTCGCAGGCCCTGCTCGAGGAGGTCGTCTACGACGCCGACGGCAACCCGCTGACGGCGACGTTCGCCGACTACGCGTTCCCGTCGGCGGCCGAGCTCCCCAGCTTCACGCTGCTGGAGATGGCCACGCCGACCCACGTCAACCCGCTGGGCGTCAAGGGGATCGGCGAGGCGGGCACCATCGGTGCCACGCCCGCCGTGCAGAGCGCGGTGGTCGACGCCGTCTCGCACCTCGGCGTCCGCCACATCGACATGCCGACCAGCCCCCTGCGGGTCTGGGAAGCCATCAACGCTGCGTCCGCGGAGGGCACGAAGTGAAGGTCCAGATGACCGTGAACGGCGCCGACACGAGCGCCGACGTCGAGCCGCGCCTGCTGCTCGCCCACTACCTGCGCGACACCCTCGGCCTCAAGGCCACCAACGTCGGGTGCGACACCACGTCCTGCGGGGCGTGCACCGTCCTCGTCGACGGGGAGTCGGTGAAGTCCTGCACCATGCTCGCGGTGCAGGCCGACGAGGCCTCCGTCCAGACGATGGAGGGGCTCTCGCCCGACCCGGAGTCGCTGCACCCCGTCGCCGCCGCGTTCCGCGAGGAGCACGGCCTGCAGTGCGGGTTCTGCACGCCCGGCATGGTGATGGCCACGGTCAGCCTGCTGGCCGAGAACCCCAAGCCCAGTGAGCGGGAGGTCCGCGAGGGCCTGGAGGGCAACCTCTGCCGCTGCACCGGCTACCACAACATCGTCCGGGCGGTGCTGGCCGCGAGCGGCCAGGACCCCGACTCCGTCACCGGTGGGGGGCACGCCGAGGAGGCGCCCTCCGGTGGTGTCGAGGCGGCGCCCGGCTTCTCCACCGGGAGTGGCGCATGATCCCCGTCGGTTTCGCCTACGAGCGCCCGGACACCCTCGACGGTGCCCTGGCCCTGCTCGCCCAGCACGGGGAGGACGCCACCGTCCTGGCGGGCGGGCACTCGATCCTGCCCGTCATGAAGCTGCGCCTCGCCGCCCCCGAGCTCGTCATCGACATCGGCCGGCTCGCCGAGCTGAACTACGTCCGGGTCGAGGGCGACGAGCTCGCCATCGGCGCGGGCACCAAGCACCGCACCGTGGAGTCGTCGGAGGTCGTGCAGGCCGAGTGCCCGCTCCTGGCCGCCGTCGCCCGCACGGTCGGCGACCCGCAGATCCGCCACCGCGGCACGCTGGGCGGCTCGCTGGCCCACGCCGACCCGGCGTCGGACCTGCCGGCCGCGGTGCTGGCCCTGGGCGGCACGGTCGTGCTGCGCGGGCCGCGCGGCGAGCGCTCGGTGCCGATGACCGGCTTCTACACCGGGGTGTTCTCCTCGGTGAAGGAGCCCGACGAGCTCATCACCGAGGTCCGCGTGCCCCGCACGGGCGCGGCGGGCTGGGCGTACGAGAAGTTCACGCGCCGGGCCAACGACTGGGCGATCGTCGCGGTCGCCGCCGTCGACGGCCGGGTCGGGCTGGTCAACATGGGCCCGACGCCGCTGCGGGCCTCGGCCACCGAGGCCGCGCTGGCCGAAGGTGCCTCGATCGCCGACGCCGCCGCACTGGCGGCCGAGGGCACCGAGCCCACGGCCGACCTCACCGCCACGGCCGAGTACCGCCGCCACCTGGCGCGCGTGCTCACCAAGCGGGCGCTCACGACCGCAGCCGGCGCCTGACGCCGACGCGCTGACGACGCGGGCCGGTCGCCCGATCGTGCGGACCGGCCTCCGGTCCGACACCATCGACGGGTGACCGGCCCGCTGTCGTCCTCCCCGGGCGTGATCGCCGACCGCTACGAGCTCGGCCCCGTCGTCGGGACCGGGGGGTCGGCGGTCGTGCACCGCGCGTGGGACCGCGAGCGCCGTGCCGTCGTCGCGCTGAAGGTGCTGCACGCGAGCGCCGAGGTGCACGACCCGCGGCGGCACCGCCGGGAGATGGACGCCCTCACGCGCGTCCGGCACACCGGGCTGGTGGCCCTGCACGACGGCGGCGTCGACGCCGGCACGCCCTACCTCGTGCTCGACCTCGTCGACGGGCCGTCGCTCGCCGAGCGCATCGCCCTCGACGGGCCGCTGGACATCGACGCGGTCGTCGCGCTCGGCGCGCGGATGGCCGCGGCGCTGGCCGCCGTGCACGCCGCCGGGATCGTGCACCGGGACATCAAGCCGGCCAACGTTCTCCTCGAGGCCGACGGCACGCCGCGCCTCACCGACTTCGGCATCTCCCGCGCGCTCGACGCCACCACGATGACGCAGTCCGGCGCCGTGCTGGGCACCGCCGCGTACCTGGCGCCCGAGCAGGTGCGCGGGCACGAGGTCACCGGTGCCGCCGACGTCTACGCGCTGGGCCTGGTCCTGCTCGAAGCGCTGAAGGGTCGCCGCGAGTACCCGGGCGGGTCGGTCGAGTCGGCCACCGCCCGCCTGCACCGCCCGCCGGACGTGCCGCGCGACCTGCCCCGACCACTCGCCCGCGCGCTCCGCTCGATGACGACCGCCGACCCCGCCCGCCGCCTGACCGCTGCGGCGGTCGCCGCGCTGCTCGGCGCCGACCCGGCCGTCGAGACGGCGCCGGTGGCGGCGGTGCGGCGTCCGTGGGCCTTCCTGGCCGGGGCGCTCGGCGCGGCCGCGGCGACGCTGGTCGCGGTGCTGCTGACCGGGGCGGCACCGGCGCCCCCGCCCGCGGCCGCGCCGCTGGTCGCGACGCCCGAGCTGAGCGCGCCGGCCGTGACCGTGCCCGAGCCGGTCGTCGCCTCCCCGGTGGCCGGCACGACCGCGCCCGCCACCGGGGGTGCGTCACCGGTGGCGGTCCGGGACAGCGGCACCGGTGGTACGGCCGAGGAGCGGAGCGGCGACGACGGGGCCGACGAGGACCGGGACGACGAGGACCGGGACGACGAGGAGCGGGACGACGAGGAGCGGGCCGACGACAGCGGCCGGGAACGCGCCGGCAGCGACGACCGGGCCCGCGACGACGGCAGCGGCGGCGCCGACGACGACAGCGACAGCGACAGCGGCAGCGCCGACGACAGCAGCGGCAGCGGCGGGTCGCGCGGCCAGGGACACGGCCGCGACGGCGCGTCGGGTCGCAACTGAGAGTGGCCCCCCTGCGTGTCGATCACGCATGGAACGCCGCGAACGGGGGAACGTGGACGGCGTGAGCACCGGCGGCGAGGATCCCGAGGGTCAGGTCGTCGCGGGCCGCTACCGGCTCGGTCCCGTGATCGGGGTCGGGTCCTCGGCCGTGGTGCGCCGCGGCCGGGACCTCCGTGACGGGGTGCGCGTCGCCGTGAAGCTGTTCCACCCCGGCGCCACCGCCGACGACCGCCGCCAGCAGCGGCGCGAGATGGACGCGCTGTCGCGGCTCGACCACCCCGGTCTCGTCGGCCTGCGCGACGGCGGCACCGTGTCCGGCCGGCCCTTCGTGGTCACCGACCTGGTGGAGGGCCCGACGCTCGCCCAGCGCATCGGGTCCGGCCCGGTGCCTGCCGACCGGGTCCGGCGCATGGGCGCGCAGCTCGCCGACGCGCTGGCGCACGTGCACGCGGGCGGCATCGTGCACCGGGACGTCAAGCCCGCCAACGTCCTGCTCGGCGACGGCAGCCGCGCGCACCTCGCCGACTTCGGCATCGCGAAGGGGCTCGACGGCGCGGACTCCACCGAGGCCGGGATGATCGTCGGCACCGCCGCGTTCCTGGCCCCCGAGCAGGCCCGCGGGCAGGACGTCGGCCCGCCCGCCGACGTCTACGCGCTGGGTCTGGTCCTGCTCGAGGCCCTCACCGGGCGCCGGGAGTACCCGGGCCGGGCGGCCGAGTCGGCCACCGCGCGCCTGCACCGGCGACCGACCGTGCCCGCCGACCTGCCCGACGGGCTCGGTGCCGTGCTCGACGCGATGACGCAGGACGACCCGGCGACCCGGCCGACGGCGGCCGAGGTCGCCGCCGCCCTCACCGCGCCGTCGCGCCACCGCCGCGGTGCGCGGCACCGCCGCTCGGCCGCGCCCGGCCGCCCGGCCCGCCGCGCCGCGCTGCCGGTCGCAGCCGCCGCCGCCCTGCTCCTGGCCGCCGGCTTCGGCGCCGTGGCGCTGCTGTCCCCGCCGCCGGTCCCGGCGACCGCCAGCACCCCGGCCGCACCCGCCGCGCCCTGAGACGCGGTCAGGGCACGAGGCCCGCGTCCTGCGCGGCGATCGCCGCCTGCACCCGCGAGCGGACGCCGAGCTTCGCCAGCACCCGCGACACGTGCGTCTTCGTGGTGGCCTCGGTGATCATCAGCGCGTCGGCGATCCCGGCGTTGGACAGGCCGCGGCCCAGACACGCGAGCACGTCGGTCTCGCGCGGCGTCAGGTCGGCCAGTCCCGCGGGCGGCTCCGGGCGCCGCGCGGGTGCGGTGAGGCGGGCCAGCACGCGGCGGGTGACCTCCGGCGCGAGCACGCCGTCTCCCCGCGCCACCGCGCGCACGGCGTCGAGCAGCTGGGGGGCCGACACCGACTTCAGCAGGAACCCGGCGGCGCCGGCGGCGAGCGCGTCGTCGACGTAGGCGTCGATGTCGAACGTCGTCAGCACCAGAACCGCGCACACCTCGTCGGTGACGAGCCGCCGCGTCGCCTCGATGCCGTCGATCCCCGGCATCCGGACGTCCATGAGCACCAGGTCGGGCCGCAGCTCCGTGGCGGCGCGGACGGCGGCCAGGCCGTCGCCGACCTCCGCGACGACCTCCACGTCGGGCACCGAGCCGAGGATCATCACGAGCCCCGTGCGGATCGCGGCCTGGTCGTCGGCGACCACGACGCGGACGCTCACCGCGGCACCGCGACGGGCGACGGGGCGGGCAGCACCGCCCGCACCGACCACGACCGGCCGCGCGGCCCGGCGTCGATCCGCCCGCCGACCGCCGCCGCGCGCTCGGCCAGCCCGAGCAGGCCGGTGCCGGTTCCGCCGCCGTCGGCCGCGCCGTCGACCAGGTCGTTGGCCACCTCGACGTTCAGCTCGTCGCCGTCGTGGCGCAGCACGACCCGCACGGCCGAGCCGGGGGCGTGCTTGGCCGCGTTCGTGAGCGACTCCTGCACGATCCGGTAGGCCGCGAGGTCGACGGCGGCGGGCAGGTCGCCGGGCGGGCGGCGGTCGTCGACCTCGACGGTCAGGCCCGTGGCGCGCCCGACGTCGGCCAGCGCCCCGACCCGCTCCAGCCCGCCGGGGGAGGTGCGCTCCTCGTCGTCCTGGCCCGCGCGCAGCAGCCCGATCAGCGTGCGCATCTCGGCCAGCGACGCCACGCTGCCCTGGCGCACCTGCGCGAGCACGCGGCGCAGGACGTCCGGGTCGGCGTCGGGGACGGTCAGCGCCGCCTCCGACTGGATCGCGATGGCGGAGAGCTGCCCGGCGATGACGTCGTGCAGGTCGCGGGCCATGCGGTTGCGCTCGGCGGCGACCGCGGCGGTGCGGTCGCGCTCGGCGACCCGCCGCTCGTGCTCGGCGCGGTCGTGCTCGGCCTCGGCGCGCTCGTGCAGGTGGCGCACCTCCAGGCCCCAGAAGACCGGGATCGCGAGCAGCAGCCCGAGGCTCATGACGGTGCGCACGGCCGACGCGGCGTCCTCGACGAGCAGGATGCGCAGCGCGACCAGCGCCGTCAGCACGCCGGTGCACGCGGCCACCCAGCGGCTCGCGCGGAGCGTGGAGTGCAGGACGGCGTTGTAGAGCGCCTCGCCGAGCGCGAGCAGCGACCCGGTGTGCGTGACGCCGACGGCGAAGGGCCCCGCGAGCATGGCCACCACGGTGACGAGGAGCCCGAGGACGGGGTGGCCGCGGCGCAGCGCGATGCCCGAGCACGACACCGCCAGCACGCCGAGGGCGACCGCCGTCGACGGCTCGGGCAGGTCGGGGCGCCAGCGGATCACGCCGTCGGGCAGGACGGCGTAGAGGATCACGCCCACCACCAGGAACGCGACGGCGCGCAGCACGTCCTCGAACCTCTCGCGGGCGGTCACGCTCCTCATCCCACCACGGCTGCGGGGCCCGTGCGTCGATCGAAGGAGGTACACCGGGTCGTCCTCGCGCCCGACGACCGCGGCGCCGCGACGCGGCACGCTCGCGGCATGGCCGAGATGCTGACGCAACCCCTCGTGCTCCTGATCGGCGCGTGCGAGGTCCTGTTCTGGGTGCTCCTGCTCGCCGGGCTCGCCACGCGGTACGTGCTGCGGGCCCGGCGGCTGAGCACGGTGCTGCTGGTGTCGGTGCCGGTGCTCGACGTCGTGCTCGTCCCGGCGTCGCTGCTGGACGTGGCGGGCGGCTCCCCACCGGGCGCGACGCACGGGCTGGCCGCGGTCTACCTCGGGTTCACAGTGGCGTTCGGGCACTCGGTGATCCGCTGGGCCGACGGCCGGTTCGCCCACCGCTTCGCCGACGGGCCGCCCCCACCGGGCGCCCCGCGGTACGGGATCACGAAGGTGCGCCACGAGTGGGTCGAGTGGGGGAAGCTCGCGCTCGGCTGGGGCGTCGCGTTGGCCGTCATGGGGCTGACGGCGCTGGTGGCGGGCACCGCGGTACCCGAGCCGGTGGCGTGGACGACCGACCCCATGTGGAGCTGGGGCGCACGGCTGGTGCCCGTCGTCGTCATCTGGTTCGGCGTCGGCCCGCTGTGGGCCACGCTCGCGCCGCCGCGGGAACCGGTCCGTGGCTGAGCGGACGCGGGTCCCCGCCCTCGACGTCCTGCACGGCGTCGCGATCCGGGGAACGCTCGCGTCGGACGTCTGGCTGTTCACGGCGCCCTCGCCGCTCGCGCACCGCCTGCACCGGGGCGCGGTGCGGTCTGATCAGACGTCGACGACGAGCCAACCGCCGTGGTGGTCCTCGATCCGGTAGGGCCGCCCGGTGGCGGCGCCGAGCGCGTCGAGCGCCGCGGCGTCGAAGGTGCGGACGTGGCCCCAGGCCGCGTTGGGCTCGTCCTCGTAGGGCACGGCGACGACCACCCGCTCCCGCGCCAGGCGCAGCATCTCGCCGACGACCACCGGGGCGAGCGCGGGTGGCAGGTGCTCCAGCAGGTGCACGGCGAACACGGTGTCGGCGGCGCCGTCGGCCATCGGCACGGCGGTGGCGTCGCCGGTGAGGGTGTGCAGCGGGAGGCCGAGCGCGGGCGCGACCCGGGAGAGCAGGCGGACCGTGCCCGCCGAGAGGTCGACGGCCGTGACCTCGTGGCCGGCCGCGACGAGCTGCAGCGACAGGAACCCGAAGCAGCAGCCGAGCTCCACGACCGACCCGACGGCCAGCTCGACGGCGCGGTCGTGCACGGGCGCCATCCCCGCGTTCGTGCCGCCGGGGGCGCCGCCGCGGCCCAGCTCGTCGAGGGTGTTGCGGTAGAACGCGGTCCAGCCGGGGTCGACCGACGCGACCACCGAGACGAACGTGCGCTCGAACGCGGTGGCCTCGATGTGGCCGGGCGCGACGAGGTCGTCGGCGATCCAGCCGGCGAGGTCGTTGCTGATCTCGCCCGGGCCGATGCGGTGCCGGAGCCGGCCGTCGGCGCCCATCGTGAGCCGGGGCGCGGTCGCGGTGGTCATCTCCCGAGCCTAGGCGCGGGGGCGGGCCGGAGCACCTGCCGGAACGGTCAGGCCGTCGGGACGGGCTGCCTCGGGCGACCTTCTGCCTGTGATCGCGGCCCGCGCCCCGGCCCCACCCGCGCCCGGCCCCACCCGCGCCCGGCCCCACCCGCGCCCCGCCTCCGCCCCGCCCGCGCGGTGTGCGGACGGGGCCGCTGCGTCAACGGCCCACGAGCTCCGCGGCCATCTCGTGGGCGGCGGTCTCCAGGCCCGAGAGGTCGCGCACCACGCGCACCCGCGAGCAGTACTCGGCGTACTCGGGCAGGTCGCACGCGCCGAGGCCCCAGGAGTAGCGGGGCTCGGGGGTGAGCCAGATCGTCTCCCGCGCGCGGCGGGTGATCTCGGCGAACGCCTCTGTGTTGGGGTCGTTGCCGTTGCCGCGCCCGTCGCCCAGCACGATCACGGTGGAGCGCCGGTTGACCGCCGAGGCGTACTCCTCCTGGAACGTGCCGAAGGCCTTGCCGTAGTCGGAGTTGGCGTCCACGTCGAGGACGTCGCCGCCGAAGATCAGGCCCAGGGCCTGCTCGACGGGGTGGTCCTCGAACAGGTCGGTGACCTCCACCATGTCGGCCACGAACGCGAACGCCCGCACCTGGCCGAACAGGTTCTGCAGCCCGTGCACCAGGTGCAGGGTGAACCGCGCGGTGGCCCGCACCGACAGCGACACGTCGGCCAGGATCACCAGTCGTGGCTTGTCCTCCGAGCGCGTGACCGTGATCGGGGAGAACGGGATGCCGTCGAAGCGCATGTTGCGGCGCATCGTGCGGCCGGAGTCGATGCGCCCGCGGCTGGAGACCTTGCGCTTGTGCGTCAGCCCGCCGTGCAGCGTGTGCGCGAGCCGGCGGATCGACTCCTCGAGCTCCATCCGCTCGTGCTCGCCGACGCGGTCGACCTCGCGGACCTTCTCCGCCTCGGCCCCCTCGACGACCTTGTTCTCCAGCGCCATCAGCGCCTCGAGGTGCTTCTTGAGCGCCTCGGGGAGCCCGGCGAGCACGCCGGTCATGCGACGGCGCAGGGCCGCGGCGTCGTCCTCGGTGCCGTCCTGCGACTCGCCGTCGGTCGCGTTCAGCCAGCCCAGCAGCATCTCCTGCTGGGCCACCGACAGGTCGGCGTCGACCTTCGTGCCCTGCTGCTGGGAGATGTCGCCGGGCATGCCGGCGTTGTGCAGGCTGTCGGTCTCGATCTGGACGCGCTGGCCCTCGCCGTCGATGCCCTGGCTGTCCTTGGACAGCACGATCTCGTCCGTCATCGCGGCCATGTCGATCTTGTTGGCCTCCTGGTGCAGGTTGTACTGCTGCGCCAGGTCGTCGGGGTCGAAGTAGTCGCGGATGTCGGCCGGCTTGCCGTGCTCGTGGCCCTGCTCGGGGGTGTTGCTCGGCTCCTCCGACAGCGTGAACGACTCCAGCTCGCCGGTGTCGGACAGGTCGCCGTGCCCGTGCCCGTGGCCGTGCCCGGTGGCGTCGTCACCGACCTTCACCAGCGCGAAGAAGCGGTCGAAGATGTCGTCGAAGACCTCCTCGTCGCGCCGGTCCTTGACCAGGGCGACGCGCAGGGCGGCCCGGAGCTGCTCCTTGTCGCCCATCATCCCGGGCTGCGAGGCGCAGGCCATCGCGTCGAGGGCCTCGGGGATCGAGATGCGCATCCCCCGCAGCCGCAGGAGCCGGACGAAGCGGTGCAGCGCGTTCTCCATCAGTGCACCTCCGGTGCTCGTGAGCGGCAACCGTGCCCCTGGGCACGGTCGCCGCTCACGGGGGTGGTCACAGCGCCCGCTTCCGACCCAGGCCCGCACCGAAGCTGCGGGTGCCCCGCTCGGCGGGCACCTTCGGCGGGGTGATCGGCTTCGCGCCGGTGTCGCCCCCGAGGGGGTTGCTGCCGTAGGTGTTGCCGAAGCGGCCGGGGGTGTCCTTGGCCGCTCGCACGGCGCGGCCCCCGTCGTCGTCCTCGTCGTCGTCGTCGTCGCGGGGGGACGACTGCCGTGACGCCGGCGCGGGCGGGTCCTGGTCGTCGTGGCCGTGGCCGTGCCCGTGACCGTGTCCGTGGCCCTTCTCGGGGACGGTGGCGTTCGGGTCGACGAGGGTGGGCAGCGCGCCGATCGCCTTGCGGACGTCCTTGTCGTACTTGACGACGACGGACACGGTGTCGGACAGGATCGTCGCGTTGAGCTCCTCGACGCCCAGCACGGCGAGCGTGCGGGCCCAGTCGATCGTCTCCGAGATCGAGGGCGACTTGCGCAGCTCCAGCTGCCGCAGCCCGCGCACGATGCCGACGAGCTGCTCGGCGAGCGCGTCCGGCAGCCCGGTCTTCTTGCTCCGGACGATCTCCAGCTCGCGCTCGGCGGTGGGGTAGTCCAGGAACAGGTGCAGGCAGCGGCGCTTGAGCGCAGCCGACAGGTCGCGGGTGTTGTTGCTGGTCAGGACCACGTAGGGCGGGGTCTTGGTGGTGAACGTGCCGACCTCGGGCACGGAGACCTGGTACTCGGCCAGCGTCTCCAGCAGCACCGCCTCGAGCGCCTCGTCCGCGCGGTCGACCTCGTCGATCAGCAGGACGACCGGCTCGTCGGAGCGGATGGCCTCCAGCAGCGGGCGCGAGGCGAGGAAGCGTTCGGAGAAGAACACGCTTTCCTGGGCACCGATGCGGTCGACGGCGTCCTCCAGCGTGGGCGCGTCGGCGACGACCTGGCCGATCTTCTCGCGCAGGATCTGGGTGTAGAGCAGCTGCTTGCCGTAGTCCCACTCGTAGAGGGCCTTGGTCTCGTCCTGGCCCTCGTAGCACTGCAGGCGCAGCAGGCGCCGGCCCGTGGCCTTCGCGAGCGCCTTGGCCAGCTCCGTCTTGCCGACGCCGGCCGGGCCCTCGATCAGCAGCGGCTTGTCGAGTCGGTTGACCAGGAACACGGTGGTGGCGAGGCGGCTGTCGGCGATGTAGCCCTGCTCGCCCAGGGCGTCGACGACCTCGTCGACGGAATCGAACTGTCCAGTGCCGGACTCGAACACGCGCTGCTCCGATCGTGACTCGCGTCAGGGGCGCCGGCCACGGCCGGCGCCCCTGATGACTGTAAGCGGGATGTATCAGGTGAGCAGGTCGTCCAGATCGCCGTTCATGCAGTGGTCGACCACGGGGCGCACCGTCTCGAAGGTGCACTCCTTCGGGTTGCCCGGGGTGCAGGCGTCGCCGAGGACGTGGTTCGTGATGCGGTCGACGTCCGCCGCGTCACCCTTGATGATCGACTCGTTCTCGTAGAACTTGGTCGGGCCCTGGCCCAGGCGGTTCTTGGAGTACGAGTCCTGCTTGACGTCGACGAAGCGCTCCGGGATGCCCACGTCGCGCAGCAGCCGGATGGACGCGGCGAGCGCGGCCTCGGCGGCCTGCACGTCGGTCATGCCGTGGGTGTCGACGCCCATGGCCGAGGCGATGTCGGCGAAGCGCTTGTAGTGCACCGGCATGTTGAACGCCCACACGCGCGGGAGCGCGACGGCGTTGTTCAGGCCGTGGTGGGTGTCGTAGAACGCCGACACCGCGTGGCTGATCGAGTGGATGATGCCCAGGCCGCCGGAGTTGAACGCCTGCGCCGCGATGTACTGCGCGTTCATCATGCCCTCGCGGCCCGCGTAGGACTGCGGGTTCCACACGGCCTCGCGCAGGCTGCGCGCGGTGAGCTTGATGGCGTGCAGCGCGTTGCCCAGCGACGGGTCGAAGTTGATGCGCGAGACGTAGGGCTCCGAGGCGTGCGCGAGCACGTCGAACCCGCACTGCGCGGTGTAGTCGACCGGGCAGGAGTAGTAGAGGACCGGGTCGTCGATCGCCAGTGTCGTGACCGACGCGTCGTCGAACGCCACGTACTTGTGGGGGTTGTCCGGGTCCGTCGTGGTGTCGGTGATGACGTAGGCCCACGAGGTCTCGGAACCGGTGCCGGCCGTGGTCGACACCGCGATGTGCGGCGGGTTCTTCGGGTTCTCGGACTTGTTGAAGCCCTCGAACTCGTTGACGTTGCGGCCGTCGTGCGCGACGGAGACGCGCGCGCCCTTGCACGCGTCGTGCGAGGAGCCGCCGCCGATGGAGACGAAGCTGTCGCAGTTGTTCTGCTGGTAGAGGCCCACAGCGTCCATGACGTTGTAGTCCTTGGGGTTCGACTCGACCTTGTCGTACACGACGACCTCGAGGCCGTGGTACTTCATCGACTCGACGATCTTGTGGACGATGTCGGAGCCGCGCAGGCCCGACGTCATCACCAGCGTCTTCTTGAAGCCCAGCTTGAGGGCCTCCGGACCGATCAGCTCGTGCGCTCCCGGACCCATGAGCGCCCGCGGGAACGGGTGGAACTCCTTGATCGGGAACTGCGGGAGCATCTCTTCGACCTGCATGGCAGCCCTTTCTGCGTGCGGGTGTGTCGCCGCGACGCTAGGACCCGTGTGGCCCGGGGCACAGGAAAACCATGAGGAGGGACGGGGGTAGCCCGTCTGATCGGGTAGCTGACCCCCTCCTGTGACCCCGTTCCCGCAGTTGCCATTCTATTGCGACAAGGTGGCCTGCCACGCGCGGGCGACCACGCGGAAGCCCCGGCGCGCGTACCAGTGGCGGGGCCGGCCGACGGCGTCGGCCTCGAGCACGACGAGGTCGCAGCCCGCGTCGCCGGCCTGCGCCAGCGCCTCGGCCACCAGTGCGTCGCCGTGGCCGCGTCGGCGGTGCGCGGGGTCGGTCTCGACGGCGTCGAGCACGGCCGTCGCCCCGTCGACCTTGAGCACCGCCGCGGCCACGACGGCGCCGTCGTGCTCGACCGCCAGGCACCGCAGGTCGACCACCTCGGCCTCGCGCAGCCAGCGGTCGGAGAGCTGGGCCAGGGACTCCTCGTCGACGTCGGGGACCCCGCGGCGCCAGGCGGCGTCACGGAACGGGCGCAGCGCGCCGGGCTCGACGGTGCGGACGCCCGGGGAGCGGTGACCGCCCGCCGGCGCGGCCATGACGGTCAGCGCGTCGACGGCGTGCCCGGCCGCGGCCAGCGCGCTCGCCGTGCCCTCCAGGTGGTCGCCGGCCAGCAGCGCCGCAGGTCGGGGCCGGTCGTGCAGGACCCGGGCGGCGTCATCGGCGACCGCCGCGGCGTCGGCCGTACCGTCCACGAGGACCTGGTTGTGCTGGTTGGACCGGGGCACCGACGACGTCCGCACCGCCACCCCTCCCGTCACCGGCTCCTCCGCGGTGGCCGTCCGGCGCAGCACCGACGTGAGCACCGCGAGGGCGCGCCCGGCGGTGTCGAGCGCGGGAAGCACCGGCGCCGCGAACTCCGGCCGGTAGGGCAGCACGGCCAGTACGGCCGAGGTGGGCACCGGGCCGTAGGCGTGCGGGAACAGCATCGAGGCGGGGTCGGTGGGCAGGCCGGGCTCGTACCGGACCTCGACGCCGATCCGCGCCGGGTCGAGCACGAGCAGGTTCACGTCGGCTCGTCCGGCGAACAGCCGCTGCGCGGGGAGGGCGACCTGGTCGGGCCCGGACAGGTGCACGAACTCCGCGACGGACGGGCGGACCTCCCCGCGCCCGAGGTGCGTGCGCCATTCGGCGGTGGTGGCGAGGTGCAGCAGGACGTCGGTCACGGGAGCGATCCTCCGCCCCTCCGATCGGAGGGGCGGAGGTGGTCGATCGGCGGGCGGGTCTTGTCTTTGGCACCCGGTGCCACTTAGCGTCGTGGGCGTCCGCATCGCTCGACGACAGGAGCCGCCCATGGCCCCCGCACCCGACGCCCAGTCCGCCCCCGAGGAGCCCGTGGTCGAGGAGACCCTCGTCGAAGAGGTCTCGATCGACGGCATGTGCGGTGTCTACTAGCACCGTGGCGGCTGCATCCGACGCCGGGTCCGCGCAGGCCGCGGACCCGGCGTTCGACCCCTCGCAGCCGTTCCGCTGCAGCCCGAGCGTGGCGCTGCGCCCCGAGCCCTTCGGTGCGCTCGTCTACCACTTCGGGACGCGCAAGCTGTCGTTCCTGAAGACGCTGCCGCTCGTCGAGGTCGTCCGCGGCCTGGAGCAGCACCCCGACGTGCACGCCGCCATCGAGGCAGCGGGCGTCGAGGAGTCGCAGCGTCCCGCCTACCTCCGTGCGCTCGCCGGCCTGGCCGCCAGCGGCACGATCGAACCCCGCCCCACCACCTGAGGGTCCACAACCCTCGAAGAGCGGAGCTCCTGTGAAGCTGGTCGACCACTTCCAGTACGGCCTGAACTCCCCGATCTGCCTGACCTGGGAGCTCACCTACGCCTGCAACCTCGCCTGCGTGCACTGCCTGTCGTCCTCGGGCCGCCGCGACCCCCGCGAGCTGACCACCGCCGAGGCCAAGGGCGTCATCGACGAGCTGCAGAAGATGCAGGTCTTCTACATCAACATCGGTGGCGGCGAGCCCACGGTCCGTCCCGACTTCTGGGAGCTGCTCGACTACTCGATCGACCACAACGTCGGCGTCAAGTTCTCGACCAACGGGATCAAGCTCGACAAGCAGCGGTCGCAGCAGCTCGCCCGCACCGACTACGTCGACGTGCAGATCTCGCTCGACGGCGCCACCGCCGAGGTCAACGACCACGTCCGCGGCCCCGGCTCGTACGACACCGCGATCCGCGCGCTGGAGAACCTCGCCGAGGCCGGGTTCGGCCAGCCGAAGATCTCCGTGGTCATGACGCGCCAGAACGTCGACCAGCTCGACGAGTTCAAGTCGATCGCCGACAAGTACAACGCCCAGCTCCGCATCACGCGGCTGCGCCCGTCGGGCCGCGGCGCCGACGTGTGGGACGAGTTGCACCCGCTGCCCTCGCAGCAGAAGCAGATGTACGACTGGCTCGTGGCCAAGGGCGACTCGGTGCTCACCGGCGACTCGTTCTTCCACCTCTCCGCGTTCGGCGAGGCCCTGCCCGGGCTCAACCTGTGCGGCGCCGGGCGCGTGGTCTGCCTGATCGACCCGGTCGGCGACGTCTACGCCTGCCCGTTCGCGATCCACGAGAACTTCCTCGCCGGCAACCTGCGCTCGCCCGGCGGCTTCCAGGAGATCTGGGAGAACTCGGAGCTGTTCACCGAGCTGCGCCAGCCGCAGACCGGTGGCGCCTGCGCCTCCTGCATGCACTACGACTCGTGCCAGGGCGGGTGCATGGCGGCCAAGTTCTTCACCGGCCTCCCGCTCGACGGGCCCGACCCGGAGTGCGTCCGCGGGTTCGGCGAGCAGGCGCTCGCGGCGCGCGACGGGGTCGAGATCCCGAAGTCCGACGTCGACCACTCGCGCTCGGCCCCGCGGAACTCCCGCACGCCGAAGGCCCCGGTGATGCTGCAGATCGGCATGGGCCGTCCCGACAAGTCGTGCGACCCGAGCCCGCTCGCGGCGCCCGCGGCGCTGACCCAGGCGTCGGCACGAGCCTGAGCGGCCCGACCTCCCGCGACGAACGGCACTCCCACCCAGCAGCGCTGGGTGGGAGTGCCGTTCGCTCGTTGGCCGGGACCGTGGTGCTGGGCGGGTGCACCGCCCCGTCGCGGGTGCTGTTCGGCCCGCACGTCACCAACCTCGGGCACCGGCGCTCGCTGTCGCCGCGGCACGTCGCGTACTACGCCCGGCGGGCCGCCGGCGGTGCGGGCGTGGTGGTCACCGAGGTGGCGTCGGTGCACGACTCCGACCACCCCTACGAACGCGCCCCGCTCGCGGCCGACTGCGCCGACGGCTGGCGCGCGGTCGCCGGCGCCAGCCGCCCGCACGGAGCGCTCGTGCTCGCCGGGCTCGGCCACGCGGGTGCGCAGGGCTCGTCGGCGTACGGGCAGCGCGCCCTGTGGGCCCCCTCGCGCGTCGCCGACGTCTCCTCGCGCGAGGTGCCGACGGCGATGGAGGAGCCCGAGATCGAGGCGCTGGTGTACGGGTTCGCCGCGGCCGCCGCGCTCGCCGTCGACGCCGGCTGCGACGGCGTCGAGATCGGTGCCGGGCAGCACTCGCTGCTGCGGCAGTTCCTCTCCGGGCTCACCAACCACCGCACCGACGCCCACGGCCGCGACCGCGCGCGGCTGCTGCGCGAGGTGCTCACCGCCGTGCGGGCCGCCCTCGGCGACGGGCCCGTGCTGGGCCTGCGCCTGTGCTGCGACGAGCTCGCGCCGTGGGCCGGCATCACGCCGGACTCGGCCACGGACACCCTGGCCGCTCTCCCGCCTGTCGACTACGTCGTGCCGGTGCGGGGCAGCGGGCTCTCGGTCGGCGCCACCCGCCCGGACCTGCACACCCCGCCCGGCTTCAACACTTTGCTCTGCGCACGCATACGCACCGGCTCGCCCGGTGCGTATGGGTGTGCAGAGCAAAGGGTGGTGCTGCAGGGGTCGGTGGTCGACCCGGCGATGGCGCAGGCCGCCCTCGACGACGGGCTGTGCGACCTCGTCGAGATGACGCGCGCCCAGATCGCCGACCCCGACCTGGTCGCGCACGTCCGGGCCGGGAGGCCGGAGCGGATCCGGCACTCGACGCTGTCCAACCGGCGCACCGCCGTGCGCGACCCGCGCAACCCGGTCGTGTCCGACGACGCCGAGCCCGACGCCGGCCACGAGACCGAGCCGGTGCCCGCGCCGCCCGGGCCGCCGCGCGACGTGCTCGTCGTAGGGGGCGGTCCGGCGGGGCTGGAGGCGGCGCGCGTCCTCGCGCTGGCCGGGCACCGGGTGCGGCTCGTCGAGCGGGAGCCGGTGCTCGGCGGGGCGCTGCGGTTCGCGGCCGCCGTCGCCGGGCGGGCACGGATGGGGGTGCTCGTGCCCTGGTGGGAGCGCGAGCTGGCCCGGCTCGGGGTGCGCGTCGAGACCGGCGTGACGGCCGCCCCGGGCGATCTCGTCGGCCCGGTCGTGCTGGCCACCGGCTCCCGGCCCGCGCCGCGGGCCTACCCCGCCGAGGTGCCGGTGCTCGCCGCAGCGGAGTTCGAGGCGGCCGTGCTCGCCGGCGGGCCCCCGCTGCCGCCGGGGCCCGTCGTCGTCCACGACCCGGTCGGGGACTGGACGGGCGTCGGGGTCGCGGAGCAGCTCGCGGCGGCGGGCCGGGCGGTCGCGCTCGTGACGCCCGACCCCGTCGCGGGCACCCAGCTCGCGCTCACCGGCGACCTGGCCCCCGCGAACGCCCGCCTCGACCGCGCCGGCGTGGCCCGTGAGCGGTACGCCCGGCTCGTCGGCGTCGCCGGGGGGCGGGCGGAGCTCGAGCACGTGTGGACGGGGGAGCGATGGGACCTCGCCTGCGCCGCGGTGGTCGACTGCGGCCACCGCCTCCCCGACGACGCGCTGTGGCGTGCCCGGCCCGACCTGCCGCGGGCCGGGGACTGCGTGGCGCCGCGGACGGTCCACGAGGCCGTGCTGGAGGGCCGCCGGGCGGCGTACGAGGCCGTGGCCGGGCGACCGTGCTGAACGAGCCGCTGCAGGTGGGGCCCCTGGTGCTGCGCAACCGCCTCGTGTTCCCCGCCCACCTGACGAACTACGCCGTCGACGGCCTCCCGACGCCGCAGCACACCGCCTACTACGCCGCGCGGGCCGCGGGCGGCGCCGGTCTGGTGATCACCGAGGAGCACGGCGTCGACCCGCGCGACCGGCCCTACGAGAAGCTCATCGAGCCCCGCGACGACGCCCTGCCCGGCTACCGCGCGCTCACCGCCGCCGTGCACGCCGAGGGCGCGGCGGTGCTCGCGCAGCTCACGCACAACGGCGGGCAGTCCAGCGGGATGCACAGCCGCCGTCCCGTGCTCGCGCCGTCGCCGGTGCCCGACCCGTTGTTCCGCGAGGTCCCGGTCGAGCTCGACGTCGCGGGCATCGCCCGGATCGTCGACGGCTACGCCGCCACCGCGGCCCGGTGCGTCGCGGGCGGCTTCGACGGCGTCGAGATCCAGGGCGCCCACTCGTCGCTCGTGCGGCAGTTCCTCTCCCCGCTCACCAACCGCCGCACCGACGCCTACGGGCGCGACCGCGACCGCTTCCTGCTCGAGGTCGTCGACGCCGTGCGCGACGCGATCGGGCCGGACCGCGTGCTCGGCGTGCGGCTGTGCGGCGACGAGGGCGTCCCGCACGGCATCGGGATCGACGACGCCGTCGCCACCGCCCGCGCGCTCGCCGGGCGCGTGGACCTCCTGGGCACGGCGATCGGCGTGGCCACCTCCACGCTGTACCTGGTCGAGGCGTCGCTGCGGTTCGCGCCGGGCTACGCGCTGTCGATCCCGGAGGCGCTGAAGCGCGCCGTGGACGTGCCGGTGATCGGGATCGGGCGTTTCACCACGCCCGAACAGGCCGGGACCGCTCTGGAGTCCGGGCGCTGCGACCTCGTGGGCGTCGTCCGCGGGCAGATCGCCGAGCCCGCGTTCGGCTCCGCGCCGGTGCGGGCGTGCGTGGGGTGCAACCAGGAGTGCGTCGGGCGGGTGGGGCGCAACCGGTGGCTGGGCTGCGTCGTCAACCCGCGCGCGGGCCGCGAGTCCGTGCCGCTGCCCGCGCCCGGCGTGCCGAAGCGGGTGCTGGTCGTCGGCGGTGGGCCGGGCGGGCTGCGCGCGGCCGCCACCGCCGCGGCCCGCGGGCACCGCGTCGTCCTGTGCGAGCGCGAGGCCACGACCGGCGGGGCCGTGTGGTTCGCCGCCGCCGCGCCCGGGCGGGCCGAGTTCGGGAACGTCGTGCGCGACCTGCTCGGCCAGTGCCGCGCGGCGGGCGTCGAGGTGCGGACGGGCGTGGAGGTCGACGCGGCGCTGGTGGAGGCCCTGGCGCCGGACGTCGTCGTGCTGGCGACGGGTGCGCGGCCGGCCCGGCGGTGGCCGGTGCCCGGGGTGGTGGACGTGCGGGACGTGCTGTCGGGGAGGGTGGCACCCGTGCGGAACGCGCTCGTGTACGACGAGCTGGGCTTCCACCAGGCACCCGCCGCGGCGGAGTGGCTGGCGGCGGGGGGAAGTGGTGTGGAGCTCATGACGCCGGGGCTGGTGGTCGCTCAGGACCTCGGGACGACGCTGGACGCGGAGCTGTTCCACCGGCGCGCGCACGCGGCGGGCATCGTGCTGACGACCGACCGGGTCGTCACCGGGGTCGCGCCCGGGCCCGGGCCGGCCGCGCCGCTGGAGGTGACGGTGCTGCACCACACCACCGGCACCGAGGAGCGGCGGCGCTACGACCTCGTCGTCGCGGTCGTGCCGCCCGAGCCGGACGACGCCCTGTGGAGCGCGCTGCGCGACGGGCCGCGCCCGGTGCACCGCGTCGGCGACTGCCTGGCCCCACGCCGCGCGCACGCCGCCGTCGTCGAGGGCGACCGCGTGGCGGTGGGCCTGTGAGCAGCGGACCGGTGAGCAGCGGACCGGTGAGCAGCGGACCGGTGAGCAGCGGTGCGCTGCGGCTGGGCGAGCGCACCTGGACCGACCTCGACGAACCGCGGACGGTGCTGGTCCCCGTCGGGTCGCTGGAGCAGCACGGCCCGCACCTGCCGCTGGACACCGACGCCCGCATCGCCGCGGCCGTCGCCCGCCGCGCGGCCGAGGGCGACCCGACGCTGCTGGTCGCGCCGCCGCTGGCCTACGGGGCGTCCGGGGAGCACGAGGGCTTCGCGGGCACGCTGTCGATCGGGCACGAGGCCCTGCGCGCGGTGCTGGTGGAGCTGGGGCGCAGCGCGGCGCGGTGGGCGGCGAAGCTGGTGTTCGTCAACGGCCACGGCGGCAACCTCCCGACCGTGCCCGACGCCGTCGCGCAGTTGCGCCACGAGGGGCGCGAGGTGGCCTGGTTCGGCTGCGCGGTGCCCCGCGGCGACGCCCACGCCGGACGCACCGAGACCGCGATCCTGCTGGCCCTGGACCCGTCGGTGGTGCGGCGGGAGGCGCTGGAGCCGGGCAACACCGCGCCGCTGCGCGACCTGCTGCCCACCCTGGTCCGCGGCGGGGTGGCCGCGGCCAGCGCCAACGGCGTCCTGGGCGACCCGCGCGGCGCCACGGCCCGGGAGGGCGAGGAGCTGCTGGAGGAGATGGTCGGGCAGCTGCGCGAGCGCCTCGACCGCTGGCTCCCCGACGACCGCGGCCGCCTGGGCTGACGCGGTCCGACGAGTTCCGGCCGGGACGGCGGTCCGTCCCGGCATGAGCATCGTGAGCAGCCACCTCGCCGTCTCCCTCGACGGCTACGTCGCCGGGCCCGACCAGAGCCCGGAGGACCCCCTCGGCCGGGGCGGGGAGCGCCTGCACGAGTGGATGTTCGTGCCCGACGGCCCGGAGTCCGACGCCCGCATCGTCGAGGAGTCGCTCACCGGGGTGGGCGCGTTCGTCATGGGGCGCAACATGTTCGGCCCCGACCGTGGGCCGTGGGACCCGTCGTGGACGGGCTGGTGGGGCGAGGACCCGCCCTTCCACGCGCCGGTGTTCGTCCTGGCCCACCGTGCGCGGGAGCCGCTGGAGATGGCGGGCGGCACGACGTTCCACTTCGTCACCGACGGGATCAGGGCGGCGCTGGATTGGGCGCGGGAGGCGGCGGGGGAGCGGCTGTTCGACGGCCTCGACGGGCTCGTGCTGGAGCAGGAGGAGGTCGTCGTCTCCCCGGCGGTGACGCACCTGCGCTACCGGGTCACGACCTGAGGGCCCCTACGACCGGCTCAGCAGCAGCGGCACCAGCTGCTCGGCCGTGGTCAGCGAGCCGTGCTGCCCCGGCATCCGGGAGATCAGCGGCTCGGCCTCGGACCGGACGACGGCGGCCGTGCCGCGCGCGGCGACCACGACGTCGCCGACCCGCCCGCGCATCGCCGGGGCGACCGGCCCGAACCAGCCGTCGGCGACGGCCTGCTCGCCCGGCACCACCCACGCGTCGTCACGCAGCACGGCGCGCCACGCGGCCAGCACCTCGTCGGCGGCGCCGGGGCGGGCGTAGACGTGGCGGGCGCGGGCGTCGCCGCCCAGCAGCAGGACGCCCTGGCGCAGGGCGTCATCGGTGTCGGCGTCGTGGATGCGGTCGACGGCCACCATCCCGTGGTCACCGGTCACCGCCAGCACCGCGCCGGGCGGGAGGTCCTCGGCGATCCGCTGCACGAGGCGGTCGACCTGGGCGAGCTGCATCCGCCAGGCGAGACTGCCGGGGCCGTGCAGGTGCCCCATCGCGTCGAGATCGGCGTGGTAGCCGTAGCAGAGCCGCCGCCCCGGACCGGCGAGCGCGGCGAGCACCTCGGCGGCCAGGTCGCCCAGCGCGTGCGTGCCGCGGAACCGGCCGCCGCGCAGCGCCGCGCGGGTCAGCCCCGACCCGCGGAACACCCGCTGCGACACCACGGTGACACCGATCCCGGCCGCCTCCGCCCGCTCGAACGCCGTCGGCGAGGGCTGCACCTGCTCGGGCACCAGCGACTCGCGCAGGTCGACGGCCTCGCCGGCGCCGTGGGAGGTCCACTTCAGGGAGTCGAGCAGCTCGCCCGCCACCCGGAAGGAGATGCCCAGGACGCCGTGCGCGCCCGGCGGCAGCCCGGTGCCGACCGACGTCAGCGAGATGGACGTGCTGGACGGGAAGCCGACCGTCACCGGGCCGGCGTCGGCCATCGACGACAGGTACGGGGCGTCGGCGGCGTGCGCGTCGAGCAGCTCCCGGCCCAGCCCGTCGATCAGGAGCAGGGCCGCGGCCCGCGCCGGCTCCACGACGAGGTCGGACGCGGGTTCCGGCAGGCCCAGAGCGCGCAGCAGCGCGGGCAGCACCTCGGCGAGGGAGCGGTGGCCGTAGAGCGGGAGCGGGAACACGGGTGGAGCGTGCCAGACACGCCCTACGCTCCCCCCATGCACGGAACGCCCGCCGGTCACCAGCACGCCGGGGAGCGGGGACCCACCAGCACCGTGCTCCCCGAGGGGCTGCGGGTGGCGCTCGACCGCCGCACCCGCAGCGTCGACGACGGGGCGGTGCTGCTGGGCGGGGCGCCGCCGCGGATGCTGCGGCTCGCCCGGGCCGGGCGCGACCTGCTGGCCCCCGGCGGCTTCACCGTCGACGGCCCGACCTCGCGCGCGCTCGCCCGCCGGCTGCTCGACGTCGGCATCGCCCACCCCGTCGGCGGGCCGGCGGGCCCGGGTCCGGACGCGGTGACCGTCGTCGTGCCGGTGAAGGACCGCGTCGACGGGCTGACGCGGCTGGTGGCTGCGGTGGGGGAGGTCGGCGCGCTCGTCGTCGTCGACGACGGCTCGGCCGACCCCGCGGCGATCCGCGCGGCGGCGGGTCCGCGGGCGCGGGTGCTGCGCCACGAGCGCAGCCGCGGCGCCTCGGCCGCGCGCAACACCGGGCTGCGCGCCGCGACGACGCCGCTGGTGGCCTTCCTCGACTCCGACGTCGTGCCCGAGCCGGGCTGGCTCGCGCCGCTGCTGGCGGTGTTCGCCGACCCGGCCGTGGCGCTGGCCGCGCCGCGGATCGTCGCCCTCGCACCGGTCGTCGGCTGGCTCGGGCGCTACGAGGCCGTGCACTCCTCGCTCGACCTCGGGCCGGACCCCGCGCTCGTCGTCCCGCGCTCCCGGGTCGCGTACGTGCCCAGCGCGGCGGTGGTGGTGCGCCGCGGGGCCGTGGGCGACGGGTTCGACGAGGCGATGCACGTGGCCGAGGACGTCGACCTCGTCCTGCGCCTGCACGCCGGCGGACACCGCCTGCGGTACGTGCCCGGCTCCCGCGTCGCGCACGACCACCGCACCACGCTACGGGCGTGGTGGTGGCGCAAGGCGCAGTACGGCACCGGCGCGGCGCCGCTCGCGCTGCGCCACCACGGCGCCGTGCCGCCGATGGTGCTCAGTCCGACCTCGGCCGCCGTCGCGGGGCTGGCGCTGGTCGGGCGGCCGTGGGCGCTGGCCGCGGCGGGTGCGGTCGGCGCGGTGGCGGTCGAGCGCCTGTCCCGCCGGCTCGACGTGCGCCGCCCCCGGGTCACGGCCGCGCGGCTGGTGGGGCTCGGGGCGCTCGGGGCGCTGTCCCAGACCGCCGACGCCGTGACGCGCCACTACTGGCCGCTGTCCCTGGTGGCCTGCGCGGTGTCGCGGCGGGCCCGCCGCCGGGTGCTGGCCGTGGCGCTGGCCGAGGGGGCCGTCGACTGGTGGCGCCACCGCGACCGCGACGCCCGGGTGCGCCCCGACCCCGCCACGCACCTGGTCGCGCACCGCCTGGACGATCTCGCCTACGGCGCCGGACTGTGGTGGGGCGCGGCCGCGCACCGCACGGCGGCGCCGCTCCTACCCTCCGGACCAGCCCTCCGGGTTGGTCCGAACGGTTGATAAAGTCGATGTGAGCCGTCCGCTCCTGCGGAGTCGTCGGCTGATCCGATCCGCGTCAGCGGATCCGTACGGACAGGCGTCCGACGAGCGCCGATCGGCGCGCTCCAAGCCAGGGTGAGCTTTGTTGCGGGCCCCGATGATCAGCGGTGAGATGTGGGCGCTGCCACACCCGTGTGCGCAGCCACCACCTACCGACGTCGTTGCCTAGGAGAAGACACATGGCACAGGTCCGGGTCACCGTCGACGGCGTGAACTACGCCGACGACGTCGAGCCCCGTACGTTGTTGGTCCACTACCTGAGGGAACGCCTCGGCAAGACCGGCACCCTCGTGGGGTGCGACACCAGCAACTGCGGTGCGTGCACCGTCCACCTCAACGGGCAGAGCGTGAAGTCCTGCTCGGTCCTCGCGGTCCAGGCGGACGGCGCCGAGGTCACCACGATCGAGGGCATCGCCCGCGACGGGAAGCTGCACCCCGTCCAGGAGGCCTTCAACGAGAAGCACGCCCTGCAGTGCGGTTACTGCACCCCGGGGATGATCATGCAGGCGATCGACCTGCTCGGGGACAACCCCGACCCCGACGAGCACGAGGTCCGCGAGGGCATCGAGGGCAACCTCTGCCGCTGCACGGGCTACCAGAACATCGTCCGGGCGGTGCAGAGCGCGGCGCAGAAGATGAAGCCCGGCGCGCACGCCCAGACCGACGCCCCGGTCCCCGTGGCCGGTGGAGGCAACTGAGCATGACGACGACCGCTGACCCCACCACGCTCGAGTTCGGCCGCGCACGTACCCGCAAGGAGGACGCGCGCCTCATCACCGGCCGTACCAAGTTCACCGACTCCATCAACCTCAACGGGATGCTGCACCTGCACGTGGTGCGCTCCCCGCTGGCGCACGCGACCATCACCGGCGTCGACAAGTCCGCCGCCGAGGCCTCGCCCGGCGTCATCGGCGTCTACACCGCGGCCGACCTGGGTGTCGAGGCCGTCGGCCTGCCCTGCGCCTGGCCGATCACGCCGGACATGAAGGCCCCGCAGCGCCCGCTGCTCGCCACCACCACCGTGCACTTCGCCGGTGAGGGCGTGGCCGTCGTGCTCGCCCGCTCCGCCGCCGAGGCGCGCGACGCGGCCGACCTCGTCGAGGTCGACTACGAGCCCCTCGAGCCCGTCCTCGACATGGAGGACGCGATCAAGGAGGGTGCCACCCTGGTCCACCCGGACCTCGGCACCAACGAGAACGCCACCTGGGTGTTCGACTCCGGCGCGGCCGGCACCGGCGAGGACGTCGCCGCCGCCATCTCCGCGGCCGAGGCCGACCCCGACTCGATCGTCGTCAAGCGCCGCTTCATCCAGCAGCGCCTGATCCCCGCGTTCATGGAGCCGCGCGCGTGCGTCGTCGACCCGACCGGTGAGCAGATCACCGTCTGGGCCGCCACGCAGGTGCCGCACATCCTGCGCACCATGACCACGGTGACGCTCGGCGTCCCGGAGTCCAAGCTGCGCGTCATCGCCCCCGACGTGGGCGGCGGCTTCGGCGGCAAGATCGGCGTCCTGCCCGAGGAGATGCTCTGCGTCGTCCTCGCGCAGAAGACCGGCAAGCCGATCAAGTGGAACGAGACCCGGTCGGAGTCCCTGCTCGCCGCGCACCACGGCCGCGACCAGATCCAGGACCTGACGATCACGGCCAAGCGCGACGGCACCGTGACCGGCCTCGACGTCCACCTGCTCGCCGACATGGGCGCCTACCTCGGCCTCGTCGGCCCGGGCGTGCCGATCCTCGGCGCGTTCATGTTCAACTCGATCTACAAGTTCCCGGCGCTGAAGTTCACGTGCACCAACGTGTTCACCACGAAGACGCTCACCGACGCCTACCGCGGCGCGGGTCGTCCCGAGGCCACGTTCGGCATCGAGCGGATCATGGACGAGCTCGCGGTCGAGCTCGGCATGGAGCCGATGGAGCTGCGCAAGAAGAACTGGATCACCCACGAGGAGTTCCCGTTCACCACGGTCGTGGGCCTGACCTACGACTCGGGCAACTACGAGCAGGCCACCGCCCAGGCGATGGAGGCCTTCGACTACGCGGGCCTGCGCCGCGAGCAGGAGGAGCGCCGCGCCAGCGGTGACAAGGTCCAGCTCGGCATCGGCATCTCGACCTTCACCGAGATGTGCGGCCTCGCGCCCTCGCGCGTGCTGGGCTCGCTGGCCTACGGCGCCGGCGGCTGGGAGGCCGCCAGCATCCGCATGCTGGCCACCGGCAAGGTCGAGGTCATCACCGGCGCCTCGGCGCACGGGCAGGGCCACGAGACGGCGTTCAGCCAGATCGTCGCCGACCAGCTCGGCGTGCCGTTCGAGGACGTCGAGGTGCTGCACGGCGACACGCAGATCTCGCCGAAGGGCCTCGACACCTACGGCTCGCGCTCGCTCGTCGTCGGCGGCATCGCGATCGTCAAGGCCGCGGAGAAGGTCGTCGCCAAGGCCAAGAAGATCGCCGCCCACCTGCTCGAGGCGTCCGAGGACGACATCGAGTTCTCGGGCGGCACCTTCACGGTCAAGGGCACCGACAAGGGCAAGGCCATCCAGGAGATCGCGTTCGCCGCGTTCATGGCGCACGACTACCCGGAGGACATGGAGCCGAGCCTCGACGCCGACGCCGTGTACGACCCGGAGAACTTCTCCTTCCCGCACGGCACGCACCTCGCGGCCGTCGAGATCGACACCGAGACCGGCCGGGTCCACCTCCGCAAGTACGTCTGCGTCGACGACATCGGCACCGTCGTCAACCCGCTGATCGTCGAGGGCCAGGTGCACGGCGGTCTCGCCCAGGGCATCGCGCAGGCCCTGTTCGAGGAGGCCAACTACGACGACCAGGGCACGCTCGTCAACGGCACGTTCGTCGACTACACGCTGCCCTCGGCCGCCGACCTCCCGAGCTTCGACACCTCCACGGTGTCGACCCCGGCCACGTCGAACCCGCTGGGCGTCAAGGGCGTCGGCGAGGCGGGCACCATCGCCTCGACGCCGGCCATCGTCAACTCGGTCATCGACGCGCTGCGCCACCTCGGCGTGACCAACGTCGAGATGCCCTGCACCTCGCAGCGCGTGTGGCGGGCCATCCAGGACGCCAAGGGCGTCGCCACCCAGGAGACCCCGATCGACACCCACTCGCCGGGTGCCGGCCTGGGCTCGATCGACCCGAACAACCCCCA
This sequence comes from Pseudonocardia oceani, assembly GCF_019263585.2. Taxonomy (GTDB): domain Bacteria; phylum Actinomycetota; class Actinomycetes; order Mycobacteriales; family Pseudonocardiaceae; genus Pseudonocardia; species Pseudonocardia oceani. Next base: position 2,275,044 of record NZ_JADQDF010000001.1, on the reverse strand, counting down.
GGGAGAGGTCCAGTGATCCCGTCCAAGTTCGACTACGTCAAGCCGGCGTCGGTCGCCGAGGCGGTGCAGGCACTCGCCGACGGCGGTGACGACGCCAAGATCCTGGCCGGCGGCCAGAGCCTCATCCCGGTGCTCCGGCTGCGCCTCGCGGCGCCGTCGGTGATCATCGACCTCGGGGGGATCGCGGAGCTCCGCGGCATCCGCGAGGACGGCGACCAGATCGTGATCGGCGCCATGACGCCGTACCACGACATCGTCCGGGACGACCTGGTCAAGCAGCACGTCGCGCTGCTGGGCCAGGCCACCGAGACCGTCGCGGACAACCAGGTCCGGCACCGCGGCACGCTGGGCGGCTCGCTCGCCCACGCCGACCCCGCGGGCGACCTGGGCGCCCCCACCCTGGCGCTGGACGCGCAGCTGGTCATCGCGGGCGCCTCGGGCACCCGCACGGTCAGCGCGGCGGAGTTCTTCGTCGACTACTTCACGACCGCCATCGGTGAGGCCGAGATCCTCACCGAGATCCGGTTCCCGAAGTACACCGGCTGGGGCAGCCACTACGAGAAGTTCAACCGCACGGCGCAGGCCTGGTCGATGTGCGCGGTCGCCGCGGCCGTCAAGGTCGACGGCGGCACCATCTCCGAGGCCCGCGTCGGGCTGACGAACATGGGGACCACGCCGATCCGCGCCACCGGCGTGGAGCAGGCGCTGGTGGGACAGCCGGCCACGGCCGATGCCATCCGCGCCGCGGCCGAGCACGCGACCGAGGGCACGTCGGCTCCGAGTGACGCCGACGCCGCCGCGGACTACCGTGAGCACCTGGCCAAGGTGCTCACCGGCCGTGCGGTGCTCACCGCCGCCGGCTGACGCCCGCTCGTACCGTTCCGCAGACGCCCGTCCCGGCCGCCGGGACGGGCGTCTGTCTCGTGAGGAGACCCCATGCAGCTGGAGAACAAGTTCACCATCGAAGCGCCCATCGAGAAGGCCTGGGTCGCTCTCAACACCCCCGACATGATCGCGCCCTGTTTCCCGGGCGCCACGCTCACCGAGTACGAGGGTGAGTCCTTCACCGGAACCGTGAAGGTGAAGCTCGGCCCGATCTCCCTGACCTACAAGGGCAAGGGCACCTACGTCGACCGGGACGACGCCAAACACACCGTCAAGATCGAGGCCAGCGGCCGCGACTCGCGCGGCAACGGCACGGCGAACGCCACCGTCACCGGCACGATGGTGGCCGACGGCCCGAACAAGACCGCCGTCACGATGGTCACCGACATGACCATCACCGGCCGCCCGGCGCAGTTCGGCCGCGGCGTCATCTCCGATGTGGCCGACAAGATCATCGGCCAGTTCGCGGCGTGCGTGGCGAAGAAGCTGGCGCCCGAGGTCGAGGCCCCCGCCCCGACCCCGGCGGCGGCGTCCTCGTCCGACACCGCTGTGGGCACCAACGGTGCCGCGGCCTCGGGCACCGCGGCCTCGGGCACCGCGGCCTCGGGCCCCACGCTGTCCTCGACCCCGGCCACCTCCGGTGTCACGGCCACCGCGCCCGCCAAGCAGTTCACCCCGATGAAGAGCGAGATCGACGCGATCGACCTGCTCGACACGGCGGGCAGCCCGGTCCTCAAGCGCCTCGCCCCGGTCCTCGGCGGCGGCGCGCTGCTGTTCCTGATCGTCTTCCTGGTCCGGCGCGCCCGCGCCTGAGCCCCGTGCACCGGCGACCCCGTGGTCGCCGGTGCACCGGCCCTGTCAGCATGTCCGGGTGACCGAGCAGATGTCCATCACCGCCCGCGGCATGGTCGAGGGGTGGTGGGTCGAGCTCCCGCTGGAGGAGGACGCCCCTCCCGTCTGGGCGCGCATCGGCGTGGTCCTGCCCCCAGACCGCACCGGCGAGGACCGCTACGCCCTGCGCCTGCACCGCGGCGCCGACGTCTGGTGGGTCAAGGTCTCCGGCCGCCTGCCCTTCCCGGTATGCGACGTCGACCCGACCCAGGAGCAGCCGACCTAGACGAGTAAGTCCGAATGCGATCAGTGGTCGTAGGCGGTCAGGGAGCGGGTGATCGGTTGGCCGGTGGCCCGGTTGTGCCAGATCGCGGCGGTCAGGGCGAGGAGGCGTTGTCCGATCCGGGCGCCGACCCCGTCGATGGTGCGTCCGCCATGTAGTTCCAGGTCGAGCTGTCCTTTGAGGGTGTCGAAGATCGATTCGACGAGTTGGCGGACGGGTTTGAGCAGATGCTCGGCTGGATGCGGGGTGCGGTTGCGGTAGGACGGTCGCAGTAGTGCAATACCGCGTTCGGCGAGGTAGGTGTCGAGTTCGCGGGACACGTAGCCCTTGTCGGCGATGATGGTGAGTCCGGGCCGGTCGGCGGTCAGAGTGTGGTCGTGGTCCAGTGCGGCAATGAGCACCTGGCGTTCGTCGATCTTGGGGTCGGCCAGGGCCCAGGTGATAGGCAGCCCGGACGGGGTGGCGATCAGGTGCAGGCGCAGTCCCCAGAAGAACCGTGAGTGCGAGGCGCAGTAGCTGTAGCCGGCCCAGCCGGCGAGGTTGGAGCGCTTGACCGTGGGGCGGGAACGGGCGCACTCGACCGGGGTGGAGTCCACGACCCAGACCGGGTCGGCCCATAGATCGGTGTCGGTGGCCAGTACCCGGATCAGCTGTTTGATCAGGGGCAACGCCGCGCGTAGACGCTTGTTGTAGCCCGACTGGCCGGGCAGGTAGGGGAACGCGCCGGGCAGGTGTGTGGGCACGAACCGCAGCCACCGGGCCTCGGACCGCACGCCGAGCAGGACCTGGGCGACGGCGAGGGTGAGCAGTTCGGCGTCGGAGAGTTTCGGTGGTCTCCCGGTGCGGGTGCGGCGCCCGAGATAGTCATCGATCTTGACGTAAAGTGCGGTCAGGAGGGTGTTGAGGTTGGTCGTCACACACTGACCTTCAACACCCTCCGTCCACCTTCGTGGGTGCCACGCCGTTAGGACTTACTCGTCTAGGGGTCCTGCGGTCCGGGCAGCAGCGCGCGCAGGACGCGGCCCGCGCGGTCGCCGTCGGGCTCCTCGCCGGTGATCACCTCGAGGTACACGTAGGACTCGACGACCCGCACCAGCGTGTACGCGAGGTCGTCCACCGGCACCGGGCTGCGCAGCCGCCCGGCCGCCGTGTCGTCCACGATCATCTCCCGCACCAGCGCGATCAGCCGCTGCTGGTAGCCGCCGCCCCGCATGGTCAGCAGCCGCAGCGCCGCCTCGCCCTCCTCGGCGACGAACCGGTGCATGCCCGGGTGCGCGAGGACGTCGCGGACGAACCGCGTGAGCGTCTCGGCGAGCGGCTCCCCGTCAGCGCGGTCGGCCAGCGTGCGCCGCGTCAGCGACCACACGACCTCGCGCAGCAGCAGCTCGCGCGACCCCACCCACCGGTAGAGCGTGGCGCGGTTGACGCCCAGCCCGGTGGCCAGCGCCTGCATGTCCAGGCGTTCCCCGGCCTGGAACCCGCGCCGGGCGGCGGCGAACGCGTCGAGCGGGGTGGGCCGGCCGGCGGCACCACCGGCCAGCTGCCGCTCCAGCGGTGTGGCCCGCTCCGGCACCCTCGCCCCGCTTCCGTTGACGCCCACTGTGACGCGGCTCATACTATGCGACGCATCGCCGATCTGTCGCACCTGTGCGGAGGAGCGGCCGGTGCGTCGCAGATCTCGACGAGGAGAGCGCATGAGCATCGACACCCCCGTGGGCGCGGCCACCGCACCCGGCCGCCTGGGCGACCCGGCGCTGACGATCGGCACCGACCCGCGGGCCGACCCGCGCATGGTCGCGGTGTTCCGCGCGATCGGCATCGACGGCCACGCCGACGGCGCACCGCTGGGCCCGGACGCGCCGCGCGAGCAGCTGCTCGGCTTCGTCGAGGCGGTGGAGGTCGGGTTCGAGGGGCTGTTCACGGCGCTGGCCGAGGGCTCACCGCCGCTCACCGGCGTCACGCACGAGCTCATCACGATCACCGGCGAGGGCGGGCACGAGATCCTGCTGCACGTCCACAAGCCGGAGGGCGCGCAGGGCCCGCTGCCCTGCATCTACCAGGTGCACGGCGGCGGCATGGTCATGCTGTCCACCGAGGGGCCGCTCTACCGGCGCTGGCGCGAGGAGCTCGCCGCGGCGGGCAACGTCGTCGTGGGCGTGGAGTACCGCAACGGCGGCGGCGTGCGCGGCTCCCACCCGTTCCCGGCCGGGCTCGACGACGTCGCCGCGGGGCTGCGCTGGGTGCACGAGCACCTCGCCGAGCTCGGCGGCACGCACGTCCTCGTCACGGGCGACTCGGGCGGCGCGAACCTCGCGCTCGCCGTGGCGCTCAAGGCCCGTCGCGAGGGCTGGGTCGAGGAGATCGCCGGCGTCTACGCGCAGTGCCCCTACATCCTCGGGAACTGGGCCGACACGCCCACCGAGCTGGCGTCGCTGCGGGAGAACGACCAGTACTGGCTCAACACGAGCTGTTCCCGCTGCTGGCCGCCGTCTACGACCCCGAGGGCGCCAACGCCGACGACGTGACGTGCTGGCCCTACCGCGCGGGCACCGCCGACGTGGAGGGGCTGCCGCCGCACGTCGTCTCGGTCAACGAGCTCGACCCGCTGCGCGACGAGGGGCTCGCCTACCACCGGCTGCTGCTGCGCTCGGGCGTCAGCTCGGTGGGGAAGGTCAACCTGGGCCTGTGCCACGTCGGCGAGCTGCTGTTCCGCGCCGCGCTGCCCGACGTGTACCTGGCGGCCGTGCGGGACGTCAGCGGGTTCGCGCGGTCCCTCGGCTAGGGCGTCCGGGGTCGGCGCGGTCCGGGATCAGGGCGGTCCGGGCTCAGCGGGCGTCGTGGAAGATCACGCCGAGCACGTGCCTGCTGCCGCCGTGGACGGCGCTGACCCCGTGCCTCATCTGCACCCGGCTCCAGCCGCGCGCGCCGAGCCGGGGGCGGTGGCGCACCGGGAACAGCACGGCCTCGCCCAGGCGCGGCCGCAGCACCACCGGCCGCGACTGCTGCCGCGGCCGCTGCTCGACGAACACGCTCTCGCCGCCGGTGAAGTCCTCGTCGGGGCGGCTCAGCATCACGGCGAGCTGCAGCGGGAACGTCAGGTCGCCGTAGACGTCCTGGTGCAGGCAGTTGTAGCCGCCGGGCCCGTAGCGCAGCAGCAGCGGCGTCGGACGCGACTGGCCGAGCGCGGCGCACTCGGCGCGCAGCTCCGCGTGCGTCCCGGGGAACGCGCGCTCGCCCAGGCGCTCCGCCCAGCGGTTCGCGATCGCCGCGACGGCCGGGTACAGCGCCTCACGCAGGTGCGCCACCAGCGGCGGGAGCGGGTCGGCGAAGTAGCGGTAGCTGCCCTCGCCGAAGCTGTGCCGGGCCATGACGACGGTGCTGCGGAAGCACTCGTCGTCGTCGAACAGGGCGGCGGTGCCCGCGCACTCGTCCGGCGTCAGCAGGGGTGTGAGGGCGACGCCGTCGGCGTCGAGACGCGCCTCCAGCGCGGTCCAGTCGGGTGTGTGCACCGCCCCAGCATCGCCGCGGCCCGCCGGACCCGCTGGCGGGAATCCGACGGCAGGATGGGCCCATGGCCCTCCTCGACGCCCTGACCGACGTGCCCGGCCTGCGGGTGGGCCACGCCGCCCTGGCCGGGCCGGGCGCGCTCAGCGGCACCACCGTCGTGCTCGCCCCGCCGGAGGGTGCGTTCGCCGGGGTCGACGTCCGCGGGGCGGCGCCCGGCACCCGCGAGACCGACCTGCTGCACCCCGGCGCCACCGTGCAGCGTGTGCACGCCGTCGTGCTGTCGGGCGGCAGCGCGTACGGGCTGGCCGCCGCGCACGGCGTCGTGGAGCGGCTGGAGGCCGCGGGCACCGGGTTCCCCGTGCCCGGCGGGGTGGTGCCGATCGTGCCCGCCGCCGTCGTGTTCGACCTCGGCCGCGGCGGCGACTTCACCGCCCGCCCCGGCGCCGCGACGGGCGCGGCCGCCTTCGACGCCGCCTCCGACGGCCCGGTCGAGCAGGGCGCCGTCGGGGCCGGCACGGGCGCGGTCGCCGGCGGGCTGAAGGGAGGTGTCGGCACCGCGAGCACCGCGCTCGCGGGCGGGGCGGTGGTGGCGGCGCTCGTCGTCGTCAACGCGGTGGGGTCGGCGGTCGACCTGCGCACCGGGCGGCTGCTCGGCGCCGGTCCGGACCTCGCCCCGGACCTCGACGTCGGCCCCGACGCGCTCGCGGAGCTGCGCACGCTCGCCGTGCCGGGCCCGCCCACGGCGGGCACGGCCACGACGCTCGCGGTGGTCGCCACCGACCTGGCCCTGGACAAGGCCGGCTGCGGCCGCCTCGCCACGATGGGGCACGACGGTATGGCCCGCGCGCTGTCGCCGGTGCACACCGCGATGGACGGCGACGTCGTGTTCGGCCTGTCCACCGCCGCCCGCCCGGCCCCCGAGCTGCCCGAGCTCGTGGCCCTGCACGCGGCGGCGGCGGAGGTGGTGGCGCGGGCCATCGCCCACGCGGTGCTCGCCGCCCGCTCGGTGGGCGGGTGGCGGAGCTACCGGGATGTGGTGGGGCGGGACGGGGTAGGCCCGGTCGGGGTGGGGCGGAACGGGGCCTGAGCGGGGCTCAGCCGCCCGCGAACGGCGGCAGGACGTCGAGGACGGCGTCGGCGTCCAGCGTGGTGGCCTGGTCGCGCACGGCGACCTCGTCGAGCAGGAAGCTGCACCGCGCCAGCACCACCGCGAACTCCGGGCCGTGCTGGGCCCGGAGCGCGTCGAGGGCGGCGGCGACGGTGGAGCCCGCCGGGAGCTGGACCTTCTCGACCTCGGTGCCCGCCGCGGCCCGCGCGGCTGCGAAGTAGCGCACCGTGACGGTGGTGGTGGTCATGGTGTCCATCCTCCTAGCCCCCGATCGCGCTCATCGGGCGGTCGGGCTGCAGGAAGCCCGGGTCGTCGATGCCGTGGCCGGCGAGCTTGCCCCACATCGCGTCGCGCCAGGACTCGGCGATCTCGGCGTCGCTGCAGCCGCCGCGGATCATCGCGCGCAGGTCGGTCTCGGTGCGGGCGAACAGGCACGAGCGGACCTGGCCGTCGGCGGTCAGGCGGGTGCGGTCGCACGCGCCGCAGAACGGGCGCGTGACCGAGGCGATGACGCCGACCGCGGCCGGGCCGCCGTCGACGATCCAGCGCTCGGCCGGGGCGCCGCCGCGGGCGACGGAGTCGGGCGTGAGCGTGAACTCGGCCTGCAGCTTCTCCAGGATCTCGCCCGCGGTGATCATCTCGGTGCGCTCCCAGCCGTGCTGGGCGTCGAGCGGCATCTGCTCGATGAAGCGCAGCTCGTAGCCGCCCTCGACGGCGAAGCGCAGCAGGTCGCAGGCCTCGTCGTCGTTGAGGCCGCGCAGCAGCACTGTGTTGATCTTGACGGGGCCGAGGCCCGCGGCGCGGGCGGCGGCGAGGCCGTCGAGCACGTCGGAGAGGCGGTCGCGTCGGGTGATGGTGGCGAAGCGCTCGGGGCGCAGCGTGTCCATCGAGACGTTGAGCCGGTTGACCCCCGCGGCCGCCAGCGACTCGGCGCGCCGTGCGAGGCCGATGCCGTTGGTCGTCAGCGAGATGTCGGGGCGGGGCTCCAGCGCGGCCGAGGCCGACACGAGCCCTTCGAGCCCCTTGCGGAGCATCGGCTCGCCGCCGGTGAAGCGCAGTTCCTCGATGCCGAGGGCGTGCACCGCGATCCCGATGAGGCGCATCAGCTCCTCGTCGGTGAGCTGCTCGTCGCGCGGCATCCAGTCGAGGCCCTCGGCGGGCATGCAGTAGGAGCAGCGCAGGTTGCAGCGGTCGGTCAGCGAGATCCGGAGGTCGGTGGCGACCCGCCCGAACGTGTCGATCAGGCGTGCGTCGTCGGGGCGTGCCGGGTCTCGGGTGGTGGCCCTCCGCACAGCGGGGAGGCCGAGCTCGGATGGCGTCACCACACGAGAGTAGCGGCCCCGTCCTCTGGTCCATTCGGCCCATGACCTGCGCGGATGTCGTGTTCCGCAGACGCGGATCGGATTTGCGCAACAGGCCGCAGCTGCCCGGCTCTCGGTCTCCTAAAGGTGAGCCGGGTCACGCCGCGGTCAGTTGTGGCGGCCGAGCTCCTGGCGGGCGACGGTGCGCAGGTGGACCTCGTCGGGTCCGTCGGCCAGGCGCAGGGCGCGCGCCCAGACGTAGAAGTAGGCGAGCGGAGTGTCGTCGCTCATGCCGGCGCCGCCGTGGATCTGGATGGCGCGGTCGATGACGTCGCAGGCGATCCGCGGGGTGATCACCTTGATCGCGGCGATCTCGGTGGCCGCGCCCTTCGCGCCGAAGCGGTCGATCAGCCACGCCGTCTTGTAGACCAGCAGCCGCGCCTGCTCCACCTCGATGCGCGACTGCGCGATCTGCTCGCGCACCACGCCCTGCTCCGACAGCGGCCGCCCGAAGGCGACGCGGGACTGCGCGCGCCGCACCATGAGGTCGATCGCGCGCTCGGCCATCCCGATCAGGCGCATGCAGTGGTGGATGCGGCCGGGGCCCAGCCGCGCCTGGGCGATGGCGAAGCCCCCGCCCTCCTCGCCGAGCAGGTTCGAGACGGGCACGCGGACGTCGGTGAACTCCAGCTCGGAGTGCCCGTGCTGGTCCTGGTAGCCGAACGTCGGCAGGTTGCGGGTGATCGTCAGCCCGGGGGTGTCGCGCGGCACGAGCACCATCGACTGCTGCCGGTGCGTCGCCGCCTCCGTGTCGGTCTTGCCCATGACGATGAAGATCGTGCAGCGCGCGTCTGCGGCGCCGGAGATCCACCACTTGCGGCCCGAGATCACGTACTCGTCGCCCTCGCGGCGGATCGTGGTCTGGACGTTGGTGGCGTCGGAGGAGGCGACGTCGGGCTCGGTCATCGCGAAGCCGGACCTGATCTCGCCCGCCAGCAGCGGCTCCAGCCACTCCGCCTTCTGCTCGGGCGTGCCGAACAGATGCAGCGTCTCCATGTTGCCGGTGTCGGGGGCCTGGCAGTTGATCGCCTCGGGCGCGATCACCGGCGACCAGCCCGACACCTCGGCCACCTGGGCGTACTCGAGGTTGGACAGCCCGGACAGGGCGGGCAGGAACAGGTTCCACAGGCCGCGGGCCCGCGCGTCGGCCTTGAGCTCCTCGACCACCGGCGGCAGGTCCCACTCCTGGGGCGTGCCGCGGCGCTCGGCGCGGTAGGCGTCGTAGACGGCCTCGGCGGGCAGCACCTTCTCGTCGAGGAACGCGCGCATGCGCTTCGTGTGGTCGGCGGCGACGGCACTCGGTTCGAAGTCCACGACAGGCATTGCACCACACCTCGGGAGCCGACTGGCCGAACTCGCAGGTGCGCATTTAGGATCCGCTCCGTGCCGCAGTTCAGGATCGCCGACGCCGCCCGCCTGCCGGGCGTCAGCGACGACACCGTCCGTCGCCGGGTGGAGGCCGGGATGCTGCCCGTGCAGCCCTTCGTCTCGCTGCTCCCGGCCGAGGCCGTGCACGAGATGGAGCTCCGACCCGGTGTCCTCGCGGTCGCCGTCATCACGTCGACCGACGCGGTCGTCGAGGCCCCGGGAGGAACCCCGTGAACGTGCGCCTGCTGGCCGTCGGTGCCGCCGTGCTGGTCCTGGCCGGCTGCGGGGGGAACACCACCGGCTCCGCACCCGCGGAGTCGGGCCCGGAGGACCGGACCCTGACGGTGTTCGCCGCCGCGTCGCTCACCGACGTGTTCACCGGGCTCGAGACGCGCTTCGAGGCCGACAACCCGGGCGTCGACGTCGTCCTCAACTACGGCGCGTCGTCCGACCTCGCCCAGCAGCTCGTCAACGGCGGGCCGGCCGACGTGTTCGCGTCCGCGAGCGCCGCCACGATGAGGACCGTCACCGACGCGGGCCTGATCGACGGCGCTCCCGCGGTCTTCGCGCGGAACGAGCTGCAGATCGTCACCGCGCCGGGCAACCCCGAGGGCATCACCGGCTTCGCCGACCTCGCCCGCCCGGACCTGCAGGTCGTCGTCTGCGCGCCGCAGGTCCCGTGCGGCGCCGCGGTCGAGAGGATCGAGACGGCCACCGGCGTCGTGCTCACCCCGGTCAGCGAGGAGCCCGACGTCCGCTCGACGCTGGGCCGCGTCGCCACGGGCAACGCCGACGCCGGCCTCGTCTACGTCACCGATGTCGCCTCGGCGGGCGGCGCGGTCGAGGGCATCGCGTTCCCCGAGGCCGGCCAGGCCGTCACCGACTACCCGATCGGCGTCCTCACCTCGGCCCCGCAGCCCGACCTGGCGCGGGCCTGGACCGCGCTGGTGACCGGCGCCGACGGCCAGGCCGTGCTGACGGACGCCGGGTTCGTCGGGGCGCCGTGACCACGACCCCCACCTCGCGGACCGGGCGTCGGGACGGCCACGACGCGCCGGTCGGCCTGCCGTGGTTCCTCTGGATCCCGGCCGGGATCGCGTTCGCGCTGATCGCGCTGCCCGTCGTCGGCCTCGCCCTGCGCACCGACCTCGCCCGGCTGCCGGAGCTGCTGCTGAGCCGGGCGTCGCTGAGCGCGCTGCGGCTCTCGCTGGTCACCGCGGGGGTGTCGACGGTGCTGTGCATCCTGCTCGGCGGCCCGCTGGCGGTGGTGCTCGCGCGCGGCCGGGTCCCCGGGATGCAGTTCCTGCGCTCGGTCGTCCTGCTGCCGCTGGTGCTGCCGCCCGTCGTCGGGGGGCTGGCGCTGCTGTACCTCGTCGGCCGGACCGGGCTGGTCGGGCAGGGGCTGGAGCTGGCGTTCGGGATCACCGTGCCGTTCACGACGGCCGCGGTGGTGCTCGCGCAGACCTTCGTCGCGCTGCCGTTCCTCGTCGTCAGCCTGGAGGGGGCGCTGCGCACGGCCGGGCAGCGCTACGAGTCGGTGGCCGCCACGCTCGGGGCGTCGCCGTGGCTGGCGTTCCGGCGGGTCACGGTGCCGCTGGTGCTGCCCGGGCTGCTGTCGGGCGCGGTGCTGGCGTTCGCCCGGTGCCTGGGGGAGTTCGGGGCGACGATCGCGTTCGCCGGCAGCCTGGAGGGCACCACGCGGACGCTGCCGCTGCTCGTCTACCTCGCGCGGGAGTCCGATGTGGACGCGGCGGTGGCGCTGTCGCTGCTGCTGGTCGTCGTCGCGATCCTGGTGATCGCGGTGGCGCGGCCGCGGTCGGTGCTGTCGTGAGGTGCGCCGTCCTGAGGTGTCGGGCGTGAGCACCGGCCTGGACGCCCGCTTCGTCGTCCGGCGTCCCGCCTTCACCCTCGACGTGGCGCTGTCGGCGGCGCCCGGCGAGGTGCTGGCGGTGCTCGGGCCCAACGGCGCGGGCAAGTCGACGCTGCTCGGCGTGCTGTCGGGCCTGCTGCGCCCCGACGAGGGGTCGGTGCGGGTGGGGGAGCGGGTCGTCACCGACACCGCGGCGGGCGTGCACGTGCCGCCGCACCTGCGCGGGGTGGGCCTGCTCGCCCAGCAGGCGCTGCTGTTCCCGCACCTCACCGCGCGCGACAACATCGCCTTCGGCCCCCGCGCCCACGGTGTGCCGCGCCGAGAAGCCCGGGCCCGGGCGGAGGAGCTGCTGGCGGGCGTCGACGCGACCGAGCTCGGCGACCGCAGGCCCGCGCAGATGTCGGGCGGCCAGCAGCAGCGGGTCGCGCTGGCCCGCGCGCTGGCCCCCGCGCCCGGGCTCCTGCTGCTCGACGAGCCGCTCGCCGCGCTCGACGTCGACGCCACCCCGGCGATGCGCGGGCTGCTGCGGCGCGTCATCCGCGACGCCGAGCAGACCGCCGTGCTCGTCACGCACTCCGCGCTCGACGCGCTGGTCCTGGCCGACCGGGTCGTCGTGCTCACCGCGGGGCGCGTGGTCGAGGAGGGTCCGGTGCGCGAGGTCCTGGCCCGCCCGCGCAGCGCGTTCACCGCGCGGATCGCCGGGCTCGACCTCGTGCCGGGCGTCCGCGACGCCGCCGGCCTGCGCACCCCCGACGGCCTGCTGGTCTCGGGCCGGGCCGAGGGCGTCGAGCCCGGGGAGGCCGCGGTGGCCGTGTTCCCGCCGTCGGCGGTGGCGGTGCACGCGACCCGCCCCACCGGCAGCCCCCGCAACGTCCTGCCGGTGCGCCTGGCCGCCATCGAACCGCGCGGGGACGTGGTGCGGCTGCGGGCGGGTGCCGTGCCGGGGGGGCCGACGTGGGTCGAGGGGCTGGCGGCCGACGTCACACCGGAGGCGGTGGCGGACCTCGGCGTGGAGCCGGGCGACGACCTGTGGTTCGCGGTGAAGGCCACGGAGGTGGCGATCCACGCGGCGGGGTGAGGGGGTGGCGGGAACGTGACGTCAGGGCCCCCGCGACGACCACCACGTCGCACTTCCGACGGTCACAGCCCTCGCCACCGACGATCCGGCCGGCCACGGTGTAGGCGGGCTGGGGGTCGCCGACCTCGGCGTAGGAGCTCGACCCGATCAGCGACACCTGCAGCGCCGCGCCCCCGGCCAGCGGCACCTCCTCGCCCGCGGGGTCGGAGGTGACGGGGAGGTCGGCGTAGGAGATGCGGTAGCCGGGAACGGCGCCGTCGAACTCGAACACGATCCGGTCGACGCCGTCCTGCCCGGCCAGGCGCACGGCCTCGAGCAGGCCGAAGCCGGGGCTGTCGGCGGAGGCCTCGGCGACGAGGTCGGCCGGGGCGGCGGCGGTCGTCGTGTCCACCGGTGCGGTGGTGGCGGCGGGCGCGGTCGTCGGCGTGGGCAGCGGCGGGGCCGGGGTGGGAGCGGGCGGGGCGCCGGCGCAGCCCGCGGCGAGCAGGAAACCGGCCAGCGCCACGGCAGGCGGTCGGAGCGTGGTCATCGGGCGGAGCGCAGGGCGCCGCCCCGGGCGGAGGGGCCGCGCGCGTCCGCGTCAACCCAGCGTCACACCATCAGGCACACGCGTCACCCGAGCCCCGATCGTGTCCCTGTCGGTGACCGCGCGGCGACCGTAGCGTCGCTCACCGTGACCCGCCTGATCCTGCGCCTCGCCCCCCTGGTGATCGCGCTCCTGTGCCTGACGACGGTGCTCGGCCCCGCCGCCCATGCCGGCCAGCCGGAGCCCGACGCCGGGTCGGACTACGTCGTGCACGCCCGCACGGCGGCCGAGGCGCGGGCGGCGGCGCGGGCGCTGAGGGTGGAGCCGACGGTGCTGTTCGAGCGCGCGTTCTCCGGCTTCGCCGCACGGCTCTCGCGGCTGCAGGTGCAGGAGCTCCAGGACCGCCCCGGCGTCATCGGGGTGGAGGAGGACCTGCGGATCACCCCGCTCGAGCCCCGCTCCCGCCGCACGAGCGACGCCCTCACCGAGGGTGTGCAGCGCAACCCGCCGAACTGGGGCCTGGACCGCATCGACCAGCGCGCGCTCCCCCTCGACAACGCCTACACGACCCGGGCGACGGGCGCGGGCGTCACGGTCTACGTGCTCGACACCGGCGTCGACACCACCCACCCGCAGTTCGAGGGCCGCGCGAGCGAGGCCGTCAACACCGTGGACGACATCTCCGGTGACTGCGACGGCCACGGCACGGTGGTCGCCGGAATCGCCGCCTCCCGCGACTACGGCGTGGCGAAGGGCGCGCAGGTGCGCTCGGTGAAGGTGCTCGACTGCTCCGGCGCCGGCACCCTGTCCTCGCTGCTCGCGGGCATCGACTGGGTGGCGCGCAACCGCCGGGGCCCGTCGGTCGCGGTGATGTCGTGGAGCTACGGCCCGTCCGACGTCCTGCTCAGCGCCGTCAGCTCGCTCGTCGGCGACGGGGTCTTCGTCGCGTCCTCGGCGGGCAACACCGGAGGCGACGACTGCGGCGTCGCGCCCCGCGCCTCGGACGGCGTGCTCGTCGTCGCCAACTCGACGATCGACGACCAGCGCGCCTCCTCGTCGAGCACCGGCGGCTGCGTCGACCTCTACGCCCCCGGCAGCGGCATCGTCTCCAGCGTCCCCGGCGGCGGCACGGCGTCCTACACGGGCACCTCGATGGCCGCGCCGCACGCCGCGGGGGTCGCCGCGCTCTACAAGGAGACCTACGGCGACGCCTCCAGCGGCGACGTCGAGCGCTGGCTGCTCGCCAACGGCACCCCCGGCGTCGTCCGCGGGGGCGGCGAGGGCGGCACGGCCAACCTCCTGCTGAGCACCGGCGGCCTCTGACCACCGGTGCCCGCCCGCCGTCGCCAGGGGGCGGGCGGGCCTACGCGGGGTCGAGGACGTCGAACCCGGTGTAGGGCACGAGCGCCTCGGGGATGCGGACCGACCCGTCGGCCTGCTGCCCCTGTTCCAGCAGCGCGACGAGCGTGCGCCCGATCGGGAGCGCGGAGCTGTTGAGCGTGGCCGCGAACCCGCGGGTGCCGTCCTTGGCCTTGGTCCGGATCCCGGCGCGGCGGGCCTGGAACGTGCCGAAGTCCGACGCCGACGCGATCTCGCGGTAGGCCTGCTGGCCGGGCAGCCACACCTCGATGTCGTAGGTGTACTCCGAGGAGAAGCCGATGTCGCCCGCCGCGAGCCGCACGACGCGGTAGGCCAGGCCCAGGCCCTGCAGCACCGCCTCGGCGTGGGTGAGCAGCAGCTCCAGCTCCTCGCGCGAGCGCGCCGGGTCGACGAACCGCACGAGCTCGACCTTGGAGAACTCGTGCACGCGGATCATCCCGCGGGTGTCGCGGCCGTAGGAGCCCGCCTCGGAGCGGAAGCACGGGGTGTGCGCGGTGTAGGCGAGCGGGAGGTCCTCGGCGTCGAGGGTCTCCTTGGCGTGCAGGTTCGTGAGCGGCACCTCGGCGGTGGGGATGAGGTAGAGCGCGCGCTCGTCGACGCCGGTGCGGAACAGGTCCTGCTCGAACTTCGGCAGCTGCCCGGTGCCGGTCATCGTCGTGGCGTTGACCAGCGTGGGCACCGAGAACTCGGTGTAGCCGTGCTGCTCGGCGAGGTCGAGGAAGTAGCGGGCGAGCGCGCGCTCGAGCTTCGCGCCCCGGCCCTTGAGCACGACGAACCGCGGGCCGGCCAGTTTCGTGGCGCGCGGGAGGTCGAGGATGCCGAGCTTCTCGCCGAGGTCGACGTGGTCGAGCGGGGCGTCGATCGCCGGGGGCTCGCCCCAGGTGCGCACCAGCTCGGCGTCGGCGTCGGAGGTGCCGTCGGGCAGCTCGTCGGCGGGCAGGTTCGGGATCCCGAGCAGCAGGTCCTGCAGCTCCGCCTCCAGCACGCGGTGCTCGTCCTCCGCCGCGGCGACGACGGCCTTGAGCTCGCGGGCGCGCTCGACCAGCGCGGGGCGCTCCTCCGGGGAGGCGCCCTTGACCGACGTGGCGACGCGCTTGGACTCCCCGCGCGCGTCGTCGCCCCGACCGATCGCGGAGTTGCGGGCGGCCAGCAGCTTCTCGAGCGCGGTGACGTCGAGGGAGTGGCCGCGCCGGGCGAGGCGGCGGACGGCATCGGTGGCGGGATCGAGCAGGACGCGGGGGTCGTGCATCGGACCAGGGTATCGGCGCCGCGCCACCGCCTTCCGGGTGGCGTCTCCCCATCCGGAGGTGGCGGGGCGGCCCGTCGCCGTCGCAGGATGAGCGGTGAACCACATCGTCGTGTGAAAGGCCTTCCCGTGTCCCTCGCCCCCGCCGTCCCCTCCTACGCCTCCGGTACCTCGGAGGTACCGCTGCTCGGCGACACGATCGGCGACAACTTCGACCGCACCGCGCTCGCCCAGCCGGACGTCGACGCGCTGGTCGAGGTCCCGACGGGCCGGAGATGGACCTACGGCGAGCTGCGCACCGAGGTCGACGCCGTCGCGCTCGGGCTGGTGGCGGCGGGCCTGGAGAAGGGCGACCGGCTCGGCATCTGGGCGCCCAACGTGGCCGAGTGGACGCTGGTCCAGTACGCCACGGCGAAGATCGGCGTGGTGCTGGTCAACATCAACCCGGCGTACCGCACCCACGAGCTCGAGTACGTGCTCAAGCAGGCCGGGATCTCCGTGCTCGTGGCGGCGACGGCGTTCAAGACGTCCGACTACGCGGCGATGATCGCCGACGTCCGGCCGAACTGCCCCGACCTGCGCCGGGTCGTGCTCATCGGCACCCCCGACTGGGACGCGCTCGTCGAGCCCGGCCGCACCGGTGACGCCGCCGAGCTCGCGCGCCGCCAGGCCGAGCTGAGCCCGGACGACCCGATCAACATCCAGTACACCTCGGGCACCACGGGCTTCCCCAAGGGCGCCACGCTGAGCCACCACAACATCCTCAACAACGGCTACAACGTCGGCCGCCTGTGCGGCTACGGCCCCGAGGACCGCGTCTGCATCCCGGTGCCCTTCTACCACTGCTTCGGCATGGTCATGGGCAACCTCGCGTGCACCTCCAACGGCTCGACGATGGTCATCCCCGGCCAGGGCTTCGACCCGAAGGCCACGCTGCACGCGGTGCAGCAGGAGCGGTGCACCTCGCTCTACGGCGTGCCCACGATGTTCATCGCCGAGCTCAACGACCCCACCTTCGGCGACCACGACCTCTCGTCGCTGCGCACCGGGATCATGGCCGGCTCGCCGTGTCCGGTCGAGGTCATGAAGCAGGTCGTCGACCGGATGGGGATGACCGAGGTCTCGATCTGCTACGGCATGACCGAGACGTCGCCGGTGTCCACGCAGACCCGTGTCGACGACTCGCTGGAGCGCCGCGTCGCCACCGTCGGCCGCGTCGGGCCGCACCTGGAGGTCAAGGTCGTCGACCCGGAGACCGGCCTGACCCTGCCCCGCGGCGAGCCCGGCGAGCTCTGCACCCGCGGCTACTCCGTGATGCTGGGCTACTGGAACGAGCCGGAGAAGACCGCCGAGTCGATCGACTTCGCCCGCTGGATGCACACCGGCGACATCGGGATCATGGACGACGAGGGCTACCTCAACATCACCGGCCGGATCAAGGACATGGTCATCCGCGGCGGCGAGAACGTGTACCCGCGCGAGATCGAGGAGTTCCTCTACACCCACCCCGACATCCTCGACGCGCAGGTCATCGGCGTGCCCGACGCGAAGTACGGCGAGGAGCTGTGCGCCTGGGTGACGCTGCGCGACGGCGCAGAGGAGCTGACGGTCGAGAAGGTGCGCGAGTTCGCCACCGGCAAGCTCGCCCACTACAAGATCCCGCGCTACGTGATGGTGGTGGACGAGTTCCCGATGACGGTCACGGGCAAGGTCCGCAAGATCGAGATGCGGGAGAAGAGCGTCGGGCTGCTGGGTCTCGAGGACGCGGCGGCGGTGCGGAACGCCTGACCGACCCGTCCCCCGGGGCCCTATCCTCGGGGGCGTGGAACCCGACGACGCACGGCGGGCGGTGCGCGCGTCCGACACCGACCGCGAGTCCGCGGCGGGCCGGATCGCGCGCGCCCTGGGCGAGGGCCGGTTGACGGTCGAGGAGTTCGACGAGCGGCTGACCGCCGTCTACGCGGCGCGGACCCTGGGCGAGCTCGGCGACCTGACCGCCGACCTGCCCAGGGACCTGTGGTGAGTCACCGGCGCGGCTGAGCCACTAGCGCGACGAGAGCTGCCCGTCGGAGGGCAGGGCGTCGGGCAGCGCGTCGACGTCGAACGGCTCGACGTCGTCGGCCGGGGCGCGCAGCGCGGCGGGCGCGGCGTCCCCGGGCGCGGCGTCGGCCGTGGCCTGGTCCTGCGGGACCCCGCTGCGCTCGAAGAAGCGCAGCATCTCGATCGGGAACGGCATGACGAGGGTGTTGCCGTGCTCGGCCGCCACGTCGGAGACGGTCTGCAGGAGCCGCAGCTGCAGGGCGCCGGGCGTGGCGCTCATGGCCTGGGCGGCCTGCGCGAGCTTCGCCGACGCCTGGTACTCGCCGTCGGCGGCGATGACCCGGGCGCGGCGGTCGCGCTCGGCCTCCGCCTGGCGCGACATCGAGCGCCGCATCGTGTCGGGCAGGGCGACGTCCTTGACCTCGACCCGGTCGACGGTGATGCCCCACTCCTCGGTGGGGGTGTCGATGACGGCGCGCAGCTCGCTGTTGACCCTCTCCCGGTCGCCCAGGATCGTGTCGAGGTCGGCCCGGCCGATCACCGAGCGCAGCGACGTCTGCGCGACCTGGGAGACGGCACCGAGGTAGTTCTCCACGTTGACCACGGCCTTCGCCGGGTCCTTGACGCGGAAGTACACGACGGCGTCGACGCTGAGCGTGACGTTGTCGCGGGTGATGGCCCCCTGCGACGGCACGTCCATGACCACCGTCTGGACCGGGACCCTGGTCATCTGGTCGACGAACGGGATGATCATGCGGAGACCGGGTTCCCGGACCTGGGGGAGCAGGCGGCCGAACCGCAGGACGACCCCCCGCTGGTACTGCTGGACGAGTCGGAAGCTGTTGCCGACGACCAGCAGGCCGGCGACCACGACGATGGCGATGATGACGAGTGCGATGTTCACGCTCCGTCTCCTTCAGCTCGTGCGATCGGACACCGACCACGAAGCGGATGTAACGGACACCACCGACTGTACCTGCGCGAACGGGGTGCCCGTGGAGCTCGCGGAGCGCTCAGACGTGGCGGACGGCCAGCTCCCGGTAGGTCGGGACGAGCGCGCGGCGGGCCGGCGCCCGCCGCACCACGGTCCAGGGTCGCCCGGCCGCGGTGACGGTCTGCAGCGCCGCGCCCAGCTCCGCGCGGGCCAGCGGGGCGCCCAGGCAGAGGTGGCGGCCCGCGCCGAACCAGAGCTGGCGGTTGTCGGGCAGGTAGGGGCGGTCGAGGTCGAAGCCGCCGGGAGCGGTGTTCGCCGTCCAGGTCAGGAGAACGACCCGCTCGCCGGCGCGCAGCCGCCGCCCGGCCACCGTGACGTCGCGGCGCACCGACCGCCCGATCACCGGGGCGGGCGTGGTGACGCGCAGGCCCTCGCGGACGGCGTCGGGCAGCGCGGCCGGGTCGGCGAGCAGGCGGTGCTGGGCGCCGGTGTCGTGCAGCAGCGCGACCGTCCGCCCCATCGCCGACGCCGCGGTCTCCGTGCCCGCCACCATGAGCAGCGCCGACAGCCCGGTCGTCTCCCGCAGCCCGAGGCCGAGCTCGCGGCAGCGGCCCAGCAGCGTCTCCGGCCCCGCGTGCGCCCACGCGTCGGGGACGCCGCGGGTGAGGTCGTCGACGATCGCCTTCGCCCCGGCCACCGCGGCCGGGGTCAGCGTGGTGTCGGCGGCGCTGCCCAGGGCCGTCGCGGCCAGGCGCTCGCCGGTGGCGAACAGCGCGCGGGCGCGGTCGTCGTCGAGGCCGCCCAGGCCGAGCAGCGACGCGAGCATGCGCCCGACCAGCACGCGGGCGAGGTCGGCGACGTCGACCACCTCCCCGGCCGCGAGCGCCTCCCGCGCCCGCTCCAACCGTTGCGACCACGCGCCGCGCACCAGCGCCGTGGCCGTCGCCTCGGTGAACAGGTCGCGCGCGCGGGACCGCAGGTCGTGGTGGCCGGCGCCGTCGAACAGGTCGTACACCCAGTCGCCCAGCACCTGCGCCCACAGGTGCCCGACGCCGCCCTCGCCGAGCAGGGTGAACGAGCGGTGGTCGGTGAGCACCTCGCGGGCGACCAGCGGGTCGGCGCTGACCCAGCCCAGCCGCGGCACGCGCCGGATCGGGACGGCCACGCGCCCGCCCAGCAGCAGCGCGGCCAGAGCGGGTCGGGCGGCGAGCAGCAGCCGCCACTCGTGCCGCGTCGCGGCGTCGGGGTGCATCCGGGCATCCTCGCGGCCGCTGCACGGACCGGTCCCGGCGGGCTAAGCTGGTGCGACGCGTCCCGGTGTCGGCAGGTGGGCCCAGAAGGCGGCCCAGGCATCAGGGCGCGTTCGTCGTGCGGTCGCGAGGGCGCGGCGCACGAGGACCGACGATCGAGGAACGGGTGAGACCAGGTGCCGAGCGGCAGGGTCAAGTGGTACGACGCCGGCAAGGGATTCGGTTTCCTCGCCCAGGACGGCGGCGAGGACGTCTACGTCCGCAAGGCGGCGCTGCCCGCCGGGGTGGAGGCCCTCAAGCCGGGCCAGCGCGTCGAGTTCGGGATGGCGGAGGGCCGGCGCGGCCCGCAGGCGCTGCAGGTGAAGCTGGTGGACTCCCCGCCGTCGGTGGCGGAGGCGACGCGCCGCCCCGCCGAGGACCTGCACAGCCTGATCGAGGACATGATCCGGCTGCTGGACACCAAGGTGCAGCCCGACCTGCGGCGCGGCCGCTACCCCGAGCGGAAGACGGCGAAGCTGGCGGCCGAGGTCGTCCGCGCGGTGGCGCGCGACCTCGACGGCTCCTGATCCCTACCCGGCGACGGTCAGCACCCAGCTCGACCGGATCGGGAACACGACCTCGCCGGTGGTCTCGTCGATCTCCGGGGGCGGCCCGTACTGCTGCACCTGCGCGGTGAGCAGGCGGGCGTCCGCGGGGAGCTCCAGCGCGTAGGACTCCTGCGCCTGCGGGGCGAACACCGTGGTGCGCTCGTCGACCTGCTCGCCCGCGCCGTCGCGGTAGGTGAACACGATCTGCCACGGCGTCTCCGACACCGCCGGCGGCACGGTGACCAGTAGCGGCGTGCCCGGCGGCACCGGCAGCGTGACGGGGGCCGTGGCGTCGTTCGTGCAGGTCACGAAGTCGTCCTCGCAGTACTGCGTGGGCCCGGCGACGGCGCTCTGCGCGCCCGCGGCGAACGTGACGTCCGGCGGCCCCCCGGCGCCGCAGGCGACCAGCAGCGGGGCGGCGAGGACCAGCGGGACGAGTCGGCGGAGCACGGGCCCACCCTACGGACGGGTGCGGGCCGGCTCCGACCGCGGCGCCAGGAACGGCAGGATGCTGTGCCCGCGCGCGATGAGCGCGGTCTGCACGCCGCCCAGCGCCACGACGGCGGCCGCGACGACGAACCCGAACCCGTAGGTGTCGTGGGGCAGCAGCACGCCCATCGCGCCGCCGAACACCCAGGCCAGCTGCAGCACCGTCTCCGAGCGCCCGAACGCCGACGCCCGCGACTCCTCGGGCAGGTCGCGCTGGATCACCGCGTCGAGGCAGACCTTGGCGAGGGCGCTGCACGTGGACGCCACCAGCGCGACGACCGCCGCCGTCGCGATCCCCGGCAGCACCGCCGCCACCACGGCCGCGGCGACGGCCACCGCGATGCAGGAGACGATCACGGTGTCGGCGCGGCCGAAGCGCTGGCGCGACCCGGCGGCGTTGCCGGTGAACGACCCGATCCCGGCCGCCGCGCCCACGATACCGATGAGGAACAGCTGCCGCGCCGGGTCGTCGCCCGCCTGGGCCCGCACCGTGAAGGCGACGAACAGCGTGAGGAACCCGGTGAGCACGCGCATCGAGCCGTTGCCCCACAGCGCCACGACGACGCCGCGGCTGACCGACCGGCGCGGCCCCCGCACGGTGCTGCGCAGGGAGGCGGGCACCTCGCCGGCCGTCGACTCCACCCAGCGCGGGATCCGCAGGCACAGCAGCATCCCGGCCACGGCGAGGCCGGCGGTGAAGAACAGCGCCCCCGGCGAGCCGAACAGCGCGGCGATGCCCGCGGCGATGCCCCCGAACACGCCGCCGGAGACGAGCCCGAACGTCGTGATCCGCGAGTTCGTGGTGGCCAGGGTGATGGTCGCGGGCAGCACCCGCGGCGTGACGGCCGCCTTGAGCACCTGGAACGACTTGCTCAGCACCATCACGCCGAGCGCGGCGGGGTAGAGGCCCCAGTTGTCGTAGTTGAGCGCCATGACGACGGCCAGCACCGCGCGCCCGCCGAACGACACCGCGAGCGCGGCGCGGCGGCCGCGCTGCAGGCGGTCGAGCAGCGGCCCGATCACGGGGGCGACGACGGCGAACGGGGCCACGGTGATGGCCAGGTAGAGCGCGACGTTGGTGACGCTCTCCGCCTTCGCGGCGGCGAAGAACAGCGTGTTGGCCAGCGCGACGGCCACCGCGGCGTCGACGGCGTAGGTCATCATCGTGGCGTAGGTGAGCGCCGTGAGCCCGGAGCGGTCCGCCCCGTCGGCGGAGGCGGCGCGGTGGAACGCGCGGATGCCGTTGCCGGTGATCTGGCGGCTGCGCAGGGCGGCCACGCGCGTGACGGTGAGCTTGCGCGGCATCCGGACCGTCGTCGGCGCCTCGGCCTTTTCCGTCAGGGGCTCCTCGGCCACCGGCGGCGGCCCGGCCTCGGTCCAGCGCACGTCCTCGCGGGCGTCCGGCGGCGTGGACGAGACCCAGGTCTGCGACGCCGGGGCGGGCGGCGGCGACCACGTCGGGGGCGGCGGCGGGGTGCGGCGGTGCAGCGCGGGGTCGTAGTCGGGGTCGTCGTGCCAGGGGTAGCGGCGGCGGGGCGCGTAGCGGCCGGCGGGGTCGGCCCCGGGGGCCGGGAACGGCGCCGTGGGGCGCGGCGCCGCCGCCGGAGGCCGGGAGGGCGTGCCGCGGCGGCGGAGGAAGGAGAACCCGGAGCGCGCCACGCGCTCATTCTGACGCATCGAGGGCCGCCGGCGGCGCATCAACCGGCGGGGACCAGCCGCACCCGGAAGGTCGTGGGCCAGAGCTTGCCCGTGAGCAGCAGCTCGCCGCCGCCGGCGTCGGCGATGCCGTTGAGGACGTCGGTGCCGGCGCGCTGTCCGGGGTCGAGCAGGCCGGTGGCGTCGACGACGGCGGTGACCCGCCCGTCGGCCGGGTCGACCCGCACGATCCGGTCGGTCCGCCAGACGTTCGCGTACACCTGCCCGTCGACGCACTCGAGCTCGTTGAGCTGCGACACCGGCACCCCGTCCTGCGCGACGTCGACGGACCCGGTCTCGGCGAACGTCACCGGGTCGTGGAAGCGCAGGCGGGACGTGCCGTCGGAGCGGACCAGCCGCCCGTCGTCGCCGGTGCACAGGCCCCAGCCCTCGCCGGCGAGCGGCACCTCGCGGATCCGCGTCAGCGACGCGCGGTCCCACTCGTAGGCGACGCCGTCCTGCCAGGTGAGCTGCCAGATGCGGTCGCCGACGACGGTGATGCCCTCGCCGAACACGTCGTCGGGCAGCGGCGCGGAGCGCAGGACGGCCCCGGTCGACGGGTCCAGCTCGCGCAGCTGCGACGCGCCGACGAGCCCGGTGCCCTCGTAGAGGACGCCGTCGGCGATCTCGAAGCCCTGCGTGAAGGCCGTCGGGTCGTGCGGGACCTCCGCGACCACCTCGGGCCGCAGCACCGGCACCGCTCCGGGCCCGGGCGACGCCGCGGCGCAGCCCGCCATCGCCAGCACCGCCGCGCAGACGAGCGCGCGCCCGAGGGTCGTGCACGGCCCGAGGCTCATGGACGGCAGGGTGGCACAATCACGGCGGTGAGCGCCGAACCCACCACTCCCGCCCGGCTCGTTCACGCCGTCGAGCTCGCCAGGGCCGCCGCCGTCGAGGACGCCACCGCCGACCTGGGCCGCGCGAGCGCCGAGAACGCCGTCGGCGAGCACCTCGAGGCCGTCGTCGAGGACCCGGGCACGCTCACCCACTACTTCGCCGCCGAGCACGGCGGCTACCGGGGCTGGCGCTGGTCGGTCACCGTCGCCTCCGGGCCGGAGGGCGAGCCCGACGAGGGCCCGATCACCGTGTGCGAGGTCGTGCTCCTGCCCGGCCCCGACGCCGTCGTCGCTCCCGCGTGGGTGCCGTGGCACGAGCGGATCCGCCCGGGCGACCTGGGCGTCGGCGACCTGCTCCCCGCGCCCGACGACGACGAGCGCCTCGTGCCCGGCTACCTGGGGCCCGACGACGGCTCGCTCGGCAGCGAGATCGTGGTCGAGGTCGGGCTGGGCCGCACCAAGGTGCTCTCGCGCGCGGGCCGCGACGCCGCCGCCGACCGCTGGTACGACGGGCCGCACGGCCCCGGCGCCGACATGGCGAAGGCCGCCCCCGGCTCCTGCGGCACCTGCGGGTTCTACCTGTCGCTGGCCGGGTCGATGGGCGGCGCGTTCGGCGTGTGCGGCAACGAGTACGCGCCCGCCGACGGCGCCGTCGTCGCCGTCGGGTTCGGCTGCGGCGCGCACTCCGACGTCGCCGCCCCGGCGGCGTCGCCGGTGGCGGTCGCCGAGCTCGTCTACGACGACGGGGTCGACCTGGAGCCGGTGCCCTCGCCCTCGTGACCGACCCGTCCGGCGCCGACCCCTTCGGCACCGATGCTCTCCGGGCGGCGGTCCTCGACGCCTGGGCCTCCTCGCCCACCCGCTTCCGGGAGGACGCGAACGCCGAGGAGGACCTGCGCCTGGGCGGCTACGCCGACGCGTGGTTCGTCGAGCTGGCCCAGAACGCCGCCGACGCCGCCCGCGCGGCGGGCGTCCCCGGCCGGATCGCCGTGTCGCTCGTCGACGGTGAGCTGCGCGTCGCCAACACCGGCGCCCCGCTGGACGCGGCCGGGGTCGCCGCGCTCGCGTCGCTGCGGGCGTCGGCCAAGCGCGACGCCGACGCGGTCGGCCGGTTCGGCGTCGGGTTCGCAGCGGTCCTCGCCGTCACCGACGCGCCGCGGGTCGTGTCGACGACGGGCGGTGTCGCGTTCTCCGCGTCGCGCACCGCGGACGCGGTCGCCGACCTGCCGGGCGCGGCCGCCGAGCTCGCGCGGCGCGACGAGCCGCCGGTGCTGCGCCTGGTCTGGGCCGTCGACGGGACGCCGGAGGCCGGGTTCGACACCGAGGTCCGGATGCCGCTGCGGCCCGGGCTCGATCCCGCGGCGCTGCTGGCCCGCGCCCGCGCCGACGCCCCCGACCTGCTGCTCGCGCTGCCCGACCTGCACGAGGTCGCCGTCGACGGGGAGGTGCTGCGCCGCTCGTCCGACGGGCCCGAGACGGTGGTCGCGGGACGGCGCTGGCGGCTCGCTCGGCGCTCCGGGCGCCTCGACGCGCCGGCCGACCGGGCCGCCGAGCAGCGCGGGCGCCTCGACTGGTCGGCGACCTGGGCGCTCCCCCTCGACGGTGCCCTGGGCGAGGACGGTGCCCTGGGCGAGGACGAGGTCCTCCACGCGCCCACCGCCACCGGCGAGCGCCTCGGGCTGCCCGCGCGGCTGGTCGCGACCGTGCCGATGGAGCCCGACCGGCGTCGCGCGCGCACCGGTCCGGGCACCGACGCCGTGCTGGCCGGGGCCGTCGACGCCTACCTCGACCTGGTCCGCGCCACCCCGCCGGCCGAGCGGGCCGCGCTCGTCCCCGTGCCCGGGTTCCCCCGCTCCGTGCTCGACGGGCGGCTGCGCGAGCTCGTCGTCGACGCCCTGCGGACGACGGCGTGGCTGCCCGGCGCCGACGGCTCCGAGCTGGTGCCCGCCCGCGCGCGGTGGCTCGACCTCCCCGGCTCCGAGGAGGTCGTCGCGCTGCTCGGGTTCGCCGACCTGGCCGCGGCTCCGCCGCCCGCGGCGCTGGAGGTGGAGCGGCTGTCCCCGGCCGGGCTGGTGGAGCGGCTCGGCGGGGTGTCGCGGCCGCCGTCGTGGTGGCGCGGGCTGTACGCGGCGCTCGCGCCCCTGGTGGGCGTCGTCCCGGGCCTGGCCGACGACCTGCGCGCGCTGCCCGTGCCGCTCGCCGACGGCCGCGTCGCACACGGGCCGCCGACCGTCCTGCTGCCCGCGGGCGCCGAGTTCGCCGTGCCGCTGCCGGGCCTGCACCTCGCGCACCCCGACGCGGTGCACCCCCTGCTCGTGCGTCTGGGCGCGCAGGAGGCCGACGCCCGCGCGCTGCTGGAGCACCCGGCGCTCCTCGCGGCCGTCGAGGGCTCTCTCGACGACGCCGACGCGGGGCTCGACGTCCGCCCGCTCGCGGAGGCGGTGCTCGCGCTGGTGGAGCGGGTCGGCAGCGCCCCCGACGGCTACGGCGCGCTCGCGCTGCCCGCCGACGACGGCCTCCCGGCCCGCGCCGACGAGCTGATGCTGCCCGACGCCGCGCTCGCCCCGCTGCTCGGCGACGACCCGCCCCTCGGCGTCGTCGACGCGCCGTGGGCCGACCGGGCCGCGCTCGTCGCCGTCGGGGTGGTGGACGGGTTCGCCGTCGTCGTCGACGAGGAGCCGACCGGTCCCGACCACGACCTCGACGACGAGGAGCGCTGGTGGGACGCGCAGCCGGAGCCGCCGCGGCGGCTGGTGGCGGTGCGCGACCTCGACCTCGTCGCCGACGGGGCCTGGCCCGCCGCCCTCGCCCTGCTCGCCGCCGGGCGCGAGACCCGTGAGGCGCTGCGGGAGGGCTACACGCTCTGGTGGCTGGCCCGCCACGCGCGGCTCGACGGACGACGGCCCGACCACTGGCGGCTGCCCACGGCGACGACCATCGCGGCCCTCTACGACCCGTGCGCGGCAACCGTGGCCCCAGCCACGATCGCCGCTCACGGGCTGGAGGACGTCTGGCGGGCCGTCGGCGTGCGGGCCGACCTCACCGTCGCCGACGCCCGCGGCGCCGCCGACCTCCTCGACCGCCTCGCCGACCCCGCCCGCCACCCCGACGTCGCGCTGGTGGCCGAGGCCCACATCGCCCTGACCGACGCCGTCGCCGCCGGGCGCGTGGACCCGGCCGACCTCGACGCCCCCGAGCGCGTGCGGGCGCTCGACGGCTCGGTCGTGTCCGTCGACGTCGCCGTGGTCCTCGATGCGCCGTGGCCCGCCTCGGTCCTCCCGGCGGGCGAGCTCGTGGCGGGCGGTGACCCCGGACTGCTGGCCGATCTCCTCGACCTCCCGCTCGCCACCGACGTCGTCGCCGGCGCCGTCGAGGGGACGGGGAGCGCCGTGCCGTGGACCGACGTCGCCGAGGTCGTCGTGGCCTGCCACACGCTCGGCGTCGCCGTCCCGGAGGGCTCGGTGATCCGCCACGACGAGCTGCGGGTCGACGTCACGCGGCCCGTCACCGGCCGGTTCCGCGTCCCCGTCTGGCCCGACGGCGCCGGCGGGTGGCACGCCGAGGATCCCCTGCGTGCGCTGCTCGCCCTGCTTGCCGAGTGAAGGACACGTGCTACACAGAGGTGTGACTCTCCACCGCCGGCCCCGTCGCGTCAGTGTGCTGTCCGTGCACACCTCGCCGCTGGAGCAACCGGGCACGGGCGACGCGGGCGGCATGAACGTCTACATCGTCGAGACCGCGCGGCGGATGGCCGAGCGGGGCGTCGAGGTGGAGGTCTTCACGCGCGCCACGTCGTCGGAGCACCCGCCGGTGGCCGAGCTCGCACCCGGCGTCCTCGTGCGCCACATCGCAGCCGGCCCGTTCGAGGGGCTGGGCAAGAACGACCTGCCCAGCCAGCTCTGCGCGTTCACCGCGGGCGTCCTGCGCACCGAGGCCCACCACGACCCGGGCCACTACGACGTCGTGCACTCCCACTACTGGCTCTCCGGCCAGGTCGGCTGGCTCGCCCGCGACCGCTGGGGCGTGCCGCTCGTGCACAGCGCGCACACGCTCGCTCGCGTCAAGAACGCCGCGCTGGCCGCGGGCGACGAGCCCGAGCCGATGGTGCGGGTGATCGGCGAGGACCAGGTCGTCGCCGAGGCCGACCGGCTGATCGGCAACACCGAGTCCGAGGCCCGCGAGCTCGTCGAGCTCTACGGCGCCGACCCCGGCCGCGTCGTCACGATCCCACCGGGCGTCGACCTCGACCGGTTCGTCCCCGGCGACCGTGCCTCCGCCCGCCGCGCGCTGGGCATCGCCCCCGACGCCGTCGTGCTCGCGTTCGTCGGGCGCATCCAGCCGCTCAAGGCCCCCGACGTGCTGCTGCGCGCGGCCGCCGAGATGCTGCGCCGCGACCCGGGCCTGCGCGAGCGGCTCGTCGTCCTCGTGGCGGGCGGTCCGTCGGGCAGCGGGCTGGCCGAGCCGACGTCGCTGCAGCAGCTGGGCGCGAGCCTGGGCATCACCGACGTGCTCCGGTTCCTGCCGCCGCAGCGCGGCACCGGCCTCGTCGACGTCTACCGCTCGGCCGACCTCGTCGCCGTCCCGAGTCACAACGAGTCGTTCGGGCTCGTTGCGCTGGAGGCGCAGGCGTGCGGCACGCCGGTCGTGGCCGCGCGCGTCGGCGGGCTCCCGGTCGCCGTCGCCGACGGGCGCTCCGGGCTGCTCGTGCCCGGTCACGGCTCCGGGCAGTGGGCCGACGCGCTGCGCGACGCACTGCAGCGCCGCGACGTCCTCGGCGCCGCCGCGGTGGGCCACGCGCGCCGCTTCTCCTGGGACCGCACCACCGAGTCGCTGCTCGACACCTACACGGGTGCGGCCGCCGAGTTCGCCGAGCGCCAGGGGGTGCCGGCGGGGATGATCGCGCTGTGACGCCCGAGATCCCGAAGCCGCCCGAGATCCCGAACAGCCCCGGCAGCGACACCGACGCCGTCATCGCCGCCGCGCTGGCGGACCTCGACGTCGACCACCACCGCCGCGAGCCGGGCCAGTTCCTCGTCACCCTCCCCGGCACCGCCCGTCTGCAGACGCACTGCTGGCTCGTCGTCCGCGACCACGCCGTGTTCGTGCAGGCGTTCGTGTGCCGGCGCCCGGACGAGGAGTTCGAGAACGTCTACCGGTTCCTGCTGCAGCGCAACGCCCGGCTCTACGGCGTGCACTACACGCTCGACCGGATCGGCGACATCCACCTCACCGGCCGCATCGCCCTGCACGCGGTCACGCCCGACGAGATCGACCGCGTGCTCGGGCAGGTCCTCGAGGCCGCCGACGGCGACTTCAACACCCTCCTGGAACTGGGTTTCGCGAGCTCCATCCGCCGCGAGCACGCCTGGCGCTCCGAGCGCGGCGAGTCCACCGCTAACCTCCAGGCCTTCGAGCACCTGTTCCGCTAGCGCTCCCACTCCCCAGGAGACACCATGACCACCACCGCACGGCGGGCCGTCCCCGCCACCACCTGGGCGCTGCGCGTCACGGCGGTGCTGTCCACCCTGGGGGTGCTGTACCAGGGCGTCACCGCGGGCGGTGTGGTCAACTCGGTGAGCGGGGCCTACGGGTCGCACCAGACGGGCGCGATCGTGCTGCACGTCCTCACCGGCCTCATGGTGGTCGCCGCGGCCCTGGACCGGCGCCTCGCCCGCGGTCCCGTCGCCCCGGCCGTGCTGTCCTTCGTCGTCTTCGCGGCCACGTTCGTGGAGGCCACGCTCGGCGAGGACACGACGCTCTGGGTGCACGTGCCGCTGGCCATGCTGATCACCGCGGCGACCGCGGTGGTCCTGGTCGGCTCCTGGCGCCGCACCGCCTGAGGCCCGTCACCCGATCGTGACCCGGCCCGGCCAACGCGCGGGGGCCGGTCCGCCGTCCCTGCCGTGACATCCCCGGAGCGACCGGGGGCACGAGGAGGCGGTGGCGGTGGCGCTCTGGCGGCGGTGGACGACCCGGCGGACGGGACTGGTGCTCGGCGCGGTCGTCGTGGGGCTGGTCCTGCTGGGATCGGTGGTGGTGGCGGTGGGTGGTGCGGACGGCGGGTCGTCGTCCTCGCCGTCCTCGCCGTACGACACCGCGGAGCCCGCGATCGGGCGCAGCACGGAGGAGTACGCCGGGTCGGCCGACGCCGCCTCACCGCTCGTGGCCCCGGCGGCGCCCGCGCCGGACGGCGTCACGGGGGCGGGCTCGCAGGGCGTCCCGGTCGGGTCGGCGCAGCGCTCGCTGGTACGGACCGCGCAGGTCACCGTCGAGGTGGGCGACGCGGCGACCGGCGTGCGGGACGTGCGCGCGGCCGCGGCCGCCGCGGGCGGGTTCGTCGCGGAGGAGAGCGCGGGCGACCGCGGCGGCTGGGTGGTGCTGCGCGTCCCGGCCGACGCGCTGGACGCCGTGCTCGACCGGGTCGCCGCGGTCGGGACGGTCACCGACCGCTCCTCGTCGGTCGTCGACGCGACGGAGGAGGTCGTCGACCTCGACGCCCGCGTCGCCAGCCAGCAGGCGAGCGTCGCGCGCGTCCGGGCCCTGCTCGCCGAGGCGACCTCGATCGGCGACGTCGTGGCCATCGAGTCCGAGCTCGCGCGCCGGGAGGCCGACCTCGACTCGCTGACCGGGCGGCTGGCGGCGCTGCGCGACCAGGTCGCGTTCTCGACGGTCACCGTCGACCTGCGCGTCCCGTGGACCGGCGACGACGACCCGACGCCCGCGGCCGCCGGCTTCGGCCCCGGCCTCGCGGCCGGGTGGGAGGGGCTGCTCGCGCTCGGCACGGCCACCGGCACCGTGGTCGGGTTCCTGCTGCCGTTCCTGCCGGTGGTCGCGCTGCTCGCGGGACTGGTGTGGCTGGTGGTGCGACGGCGCCGCCGGACGGCCCAGGCGGCGTAACGCCTGGTGGGGGATTTGCGACAGGGAAATGACGTCCGGGGGGCGTCGCTCGCGACGACGGGAGCAGGGGCCGTGACCGATATGCAGCAGAGGTACCAGGGGGCGGTGCCGCCCCAGCGCGGACCGCGCGAGGGCCACGGGCCGCCGTACCCACCGTCGCAGCCGTTCGCCCAGGCGGCCCCGCCGGTGCAGACCCGCACGAAGACGATCATCATCCCACCGCGCGACGGCCGCGCGGTCACCGCGCTGCGCGTCACCGCCTACGTGCTCACGTCGGTGGCCAGCCTGCTGTTCATCGCCGTCGTCGTCTACGGGGCGGTGCAGCTCAACCGGGCGCAGGCCGCGCTGGAGCAGCTGGGCACGTCGATCCCGTCGTTCGAGGTGCCGCCCACGCCCGACGTGGTGCTGCCGCCCGGCTGAGCGCGGGGCGGCGCGGAGTGGCCCGCGCCCGGGAGGGGGAGTCGGAGTCGGGCCACCCCGCGTGGTGCCGCCCTGGAGGGCCGCGCGGTCGGGGGCACCGCGGGCCACAGGGCACCGGGCGGCGCGGGGGCACCGCCCGTACGGTCCGGACAGGTGGGGGGCCCGTCCGTCCGACGCCGTCACGATGACAGCGAGTGACGATCAAGGCAACCCTTCCGGGTTGCCCAGTTGGTGTCGCCTCCGGCCGGTCTAGAGTTGGACGCCCGTCGGAGCAGGTCCGCACGGGCGTGCCCGAGGGAGTGCAGCAATGCCCGTTCGCAGCCCGTTCCCGGACGTCGAGATCCCCGAGGTCCCGCTGTTCGACTTCCTGTTCTCCGACTTCGGCGGCCGTGATGCCGAGCCCGCGCTGACCGACGGCTCGTCCGGTGCGTCGATCTCCTTCGCCGAGCTGCGCGGGATGACCGAGCGGATCGCGGCGGCCCTGACCGAGCGGGGCATCGTCAAGGGCGACGTCGTCGGCATCTTCTCGCCCAACACCCCGTACTACGCGGCGGTGTTCCACGGCATCCTGCGCGCCAACGCGATCGTCACCAGCGCCAACTCCCTCTACACCCCCGGCGAGCTCGCCCACCAGCTCACGGACTCCGGCGCGAAGCTGCTGTTCACGGCGTCGCCGTTCCTGGAGCGCGCGGCCGCCGCCGTCGAGCAGGCCGGGCTGCCCGCCGACTCGATCATCGTGCTCGACGGTGCCGAGGGCTACGCCTCGCTGCGCGACCTGCTCGCGAGCACCGCCGAGGTGCCCGCGGCCGACGTCGTCCCGACCGACACCGCGGTGCTGCCCTACTCCTCGGGCACCACGGGCCTGGCCAAGGGCGTGATCCTCACGCACCGCAACCTCGTCGCGAACCTCGTGCAGATGGACGGGGTCATGAAGGTCGGCCCCGACACGCGGATCCTCGCCGTCCTGCCGTTCTTCCACATCTACGGCATGACCGTGATGATGAACCACGGCCTGCACCGCAACGCCACCGTCATCACGATGCCGAAGTTCGACCTGCCGGAGTTCCTCCGGATCGTGTCGGAGTACAAGATCCAGCGGCTCTACATCGCCCCGCCGGTGGCGGTGGCGCTGGCCAAGCACCCGATGGTCGACGAGTACGACCTCTCCTGCGTCGACGTCATCTTCTCCGGCGCGGCCCCGCTCGACGCCGAGCTCGGCAACGCGATGGGCAAACGGCTGGGCTGCACGGTCCTGCAGGGCTACGGCATGACCGAGCTGTCGCCGGTGAGCCACGCGATGCCCGACGACCGACCCGACCTCGACCTCAACTCCTCGGGCTTCGCGCTGCCCAACATCGAGTGCAAGCTGGTCGACCCGGAGACGGGCGAGGAGGTCGGCCCCGGCGGGCGCGGCGAGCTGTGGGTCAAGGGCCCCAACGTGATGGTGGGCTACCTGAACAACCCCGAGGCCACCGCCGCCACCCTGGACGACGAGGGCTACCTGCACACCGGTGACGTCGCCGAGGTGACCGAGGAGGGCGTCTTCTCGATCGTCGACCGCGTCAAGGAGCTCATCAAGTACAAGGGCTACCAGGTGCCGCCCGCCGAGCTGGAGGCGCTGCTGCTCACCCACCCGAAGATCGCCGACTCGGCCGTCATCGGGGTGAAGGACGCGGAGGGCGAGGAGGTGCCCAAGGCGTTCGTGGTGCTGCAGAGCGGTGCCGAGCTCAGTGCCGACGAGGTGATGTCGTTCGTCGCCGAGCGCATCGCGCCGCACAAGAAGGTGCGGGTCGTGGAGTTCATCGACGTCATCCCGAAGTCGGCGTCCGGGAAGATCCTGCGCAAGGACCTCCGCGCTCGGGAAGCCGCCAACGCCTGAGACGGCCGACCAGCCGGAACGAGGCGTTGACCAGCACGAACGCTCGACCACTTCCGACTCCCTCTCTGTGAGGAACCGGCGGAGTGCCGGGTGATCTGGGGTCATCCACGGGACCGGTACGGAACGCGAAGAGGCCCCGGCGTCCACAGTGGAACTATCACCGTGGACCGCCGGGGCCTCTGCCGTTCCCGCCTTCATCCGTCGAGCAGCGTCGTGATGCGGTCGTTGTAGGCCGAACGCTGCCCGTCCAGACACTTGGCGTAGACCGTCAACAGCACCTTGACGGAGTTCCCCGCGCGCTCGGCCACCTCGGTGGGCGGCACCCCCGCGGCCAACCAGCTCGACAGAGCGGCGTGGCGGAGGTCGTACGGACGACGGGCGAGCAGGGACGCCTCCTGCGATGGGCTGAGCCCGATCTGCCGGGCCTCCTCCCACACCCGGGAGTAGACCGAGCCCGGCACGTTCTCTCCCGACTCGACGCCGGAGAACAGCCGGCCGTCCCGCGTCGTCCCGAACTCCGCCAGGTGCGCGCGCAGGATCTCGACGAGCGCGGGCGGGATCGGCACCGGCCGAACCTCCTCCGCCGCGCGACGCTTCAAGGGACGCTCGTGGTGACGCTTCCCCCGCGGCGCGTAGTAGCCGGCGCTGACCTCCGAGCGCGATCCCGTGAGCACCAGCTCGCCCCAGCCCGAGGCGGGCAACGTGCAGTCCGCCTCCCGCAGCAACTGGACCTCGCCGGGCCGCAGACCGGCGTAGTAGATGCAGGCGAAGAACGCATGCAGCCGCCGACCACGGTCCCGGTCCTGGAGCCGCCGGCCCCTGACGTAGGTCACCGCTGCGAGCAGTTGGCGCGCCTGCGCCGGGTTGACCACCACGCGTGGGTCGACGATCTGCGGCCCGCTGTGGCGCACGACGTGGCGCCGACCAGTGAGCGGGTTGACGTCTATCCACCCCGACGACCGCGCGAACTCCACCGTGCGGTGCAGCACCGCCCGACGCTTGTCCCACGTCAGCGACGTCACTGAGCGCCCCGAAACGGTCTTCCCAAGCGCCGTCAACAGCTCCGAGGCCACGATGTCGTCGGCCAGGTCGGCGACCGGTCGAGACGCTCGGACCAACCAGCTCGCCGCCGCGGTCTGCGCCGCCGTCAACGGCTCACCACGACGAGGCGGCGGGAGCAGGCGAGTCGACAGCAGCCGCTGCAGAGCCGCCGGGTCGGGCGCGTGATCGAGTTGCCGGACGAACAGCGGCACGATCGCGGCCATGCTCGTCACGACGCCCTTACGCGTGTTCGGAGGTGCGCCGCTGGCCCACAACCAGTCGACGTAGCTCGTCGCCACCTCCAGGAGCGTCCGCGCGTTCCGCTTGCGCGCGAGCGACACCGGGAGCCCGCTCTGCACCTCGAACGCCTCACCCGCCCGCTGAGCCCGTTGCAGGTCCGACCGGAACGACTCCGCCAGCGCCTTGGTCGCGTACCACTCCGAGTGCTCCCGCCCCTCGGTCTTCCACCGGACGCCGTACCGACGGCGCGAGGCGTGCTTGACGACGTTCCACACGCTCACGCGGTAGGTGGTCGGCCGCTCGCTCATGCCGCCCGTCCCGGCGCATCCCGCAGGCCCTCCAGCCAGTCGAGCAGGTCGCCCCGCCGCACCCGGAGGTGCCCATTGGGCAGACGGAAGCAGGGCGGAGCGGTCCGCTTCTCCCGCCA
Source organism: Pseudonocardia oceani (assembly GCF_019263585.2). Lineage (GTDB taxonomy): Bacteria > Actinomycetota > Actinomycetes > Mycobacteriales > Pseudonocardiaceae > Pseudonocardia > Pseudonocardia oceani. The sequence continues at coordinate 2,240,866 of NZ_JADQDF010000001.1, read as the reverse complement.
CTCGTAGAAGGTGTCCCGGGAGACGCCCCCGAGCAGTTCGAGCACCTGCCGCACGCTCAGCAGCTCGTCACGGTCGATCGCCTTCACGCCGCTACCTCCTCGGTTGCCGAACGCTCGTCGGGCAGGTCGCCGGCCAGGGCTTGGGCGGCGGTGTAGTCGGCCTTCCAGCGTTGTCGCTGGGAGATCGCGTGCAGCAGCAGCGCCGGTCTCGTCGGGACATCCGGGTCGCCGGGCCGGGTCTTCTCCCACTCGAACGGCCCGTCATCCACGGCGTAGCCCGGACGGACACCGGCGTTGTGGAGGAGTTGCCGAACGAACGCGGCCCGTTCGGCCTGGTGGTCGTCGAGGGTCTTGCCCGACCACTTGCGGGAGACGAGGACGCGGCGGCCGCCGATGCCGAGGTGCTCGGGCCGGTGGGCTTTGCCCTTGCACTGTCCGGGGACGGCGGTGTGTCGGACCTTCTTGGGCTGGACGCCGTAGAGCAGCCAGATCGGGCACTGCGGTGAGCATGGGGTGCGGTCGAGTTCGGCGACGAGGCGGCGGCGGTGCTCGCGTTGCCGAGCGGTCGGGTCCTCGACGAGCCCGGCGGCCTGGGAGACGGACTTGGTGAGGTACTTGGTCAGGTAGCCGATGTGGCGCCCGGCTTCTTCGGTGCCGCCGAGGATGCCCTTGACGTGCACCTGGGCCCCGAAGGTCACCGTGTGCCCGGGGGACAGCAGCACCTCCGGGTCGGTGGCCTCCTCCCACGTGGGCAGCTCGGCGCCGGTGTAGGGGTCGACGAAGCCGTGCGCGTCGTCGTTCCATACGGGTACGTGGTCGCCGCGGTAGATCTGCTGGTCATGCTGGGGCCACCACACCTGGTGGTAGGTCGCGGCGGTGATCGCCCGCAGCTCGGCGCGGGGGATCGTGCCGCGGATGGCGGCGTGGAAGTGGGGCGCCCCGCGTTTCTGGGGTTCGATGGTGCCGAAGTACTGCACCTCCCACCCGACGCAGCGCCGGGTGTTCTGCCAGAACCGATCGACGATCTTGGGAAAGTGGATCGCGTCGCGGGCAGCGCGGCGGTAGTCGTAGCCGTCCGGGTCGAGCGCAGCTCCGTCCCCGTCCACCCGACCGTAGCTGTCGAGGGTGAGCGTGAGGAATGTCGAGGGCCGGTACTTGCCGCCGAACACCTGCCCGAGCGTCCGCTTCTCCACCGGCCGCCTTGGCAGGTTGGGTGCGTCCTGGCGGCGCCGGGTCGAGCGCTTCACCGCGGGCCGCTCGGGCGGATCAAGCGGTTCCAACCGGCCCGTCACGCCGGCCCGGCGCAGCTCGTCGTCGAGGACGGCGACGGTGTCGCGGATCGCTTCCCGCTCGGTCTCGTCGGCCTCTTCCTGGTAGACGGCGTGCAGATCCGCCCGCACGGCCAACAGGTCCTTCTGCGTGTCGGTGGGCGTGGGCCGGTCGGGGATGGGTTCGTGCTCGAGGTGCCAGCCCTCCCGGCACTGGGTCATCCGGGTGCGGCGGCACTTGTCCGCGCACGGCTTGCAGATGTCGTCCCGGCGCGACCCGCAGGGGACCGGGACGACGTCGACCCGCCCGGTGGTGAGGTCGAGCCGGCGCATGGCCAGGGGGCGGACGCAGACGCCGTGGTCTTCGGCGAGCTGGTGCGCGACGTCCCCGGACAGGGACATCAGGGCCTTCTGCGCGCGGGTGAGCTGGTCGTAGTCGACCATCCCCGCCCCCATGCCCGCCGCGGTGTCGGTGGTGGTCATGCCTGGCCTCCGATCGGTTGCAGCGCTGGAACGGGTGCGGCGAACGGTCCGCCCTGCGCGGGGTTGGCCAGCGGTGGTGAGGCGGGGGAGTGGACGAAGTGCTCCAGGTCCTTGATGACGTGGTCGGGCACCCACGCCGACCGGACGCGCAGGGGTTCGCGGATGCCTTCGCCGAACAGGTAGCCGATCCCGGGTTCGTGCTCGCCAATGCGGTTGGCCCAGGCCCCGCGGTCGTAGGCGTGCTCGCCCAGCACCATCGAGACGTGGCTCTTGGAGGCGACGCGTAGGCAGATGCGGCGCGGGAACAGCTCGCGCACTGGGACGGTGTCCTTGGTCGGTTCCTGGACGTAGCCGCGGACGGAGTAGCCGAGCGCGCGGCCTTGGGTGGTCAGGAGAGCGACCCGTTCCACGATCGCTTCTCGGGTCTTGCGGTCGCCGACGTAGCGGACCAGGGCGCCGATCTCGTCGAACTCGACCAGCTCCAACGGGTGCTCGTGGCTGATCGGGACGACGCGCTTGTGGGTGGAGAACTGCTCCTTGCGGGCGGTCATGCCGTCGATCAGGTCGTCGAGCAGCGCGAGGGCGTCCTTGCTGGTGGAGGCGTAGCGGTGGAACACCCGGCGCCCGTAGGCCAGCTCCATGCCCTTGGGGTCGATGCCAGAGACGCGGACGAGTCCGTCGCGGATGGCGGGGGCCATGGAGATGATCGGCGCCCAGGTGAAGGAGTTCTTGCCCGCCCCGGTGGAGCCGGCGACGAGGGTGTGGCTGCCTTCGATGGCCTGGAACCAGTCGGTGCCGTACTCGCTGCGTCCGGACCACACCCGGCGGAAGTCGACGTGTTCCCCGCGCACCCAGGTCAGGTTGCCCAGGTAGTGGCACGGCACGACCGAGGCGAGGCGGTCGTGGCGCTGGAAGTCGATCGACACCAGGTTCGGGCCGAGCTCGCGCACCTGGCACCGCGCGACACCGCGGGCGACGGCGAGCGAGCGGGCGGCGAGGTCGAAGTCCTCCGGGGTCTGCCCCGGCACCAGCTGCACCCGCACTTCGTCCCATGACCCGCCCGAGCGGACCCCGACCACGCGCGGTGTCCGGCCCGCGCCGGGCTTCACCTTCGGCTGCACCGCGGACCGGCGGAACGGGTTCACCTGCACATGCACGCCGGGATCGCGATCGGCCACCGTCAGGCCACAGGCGCGGAGCCAGCCCGGCATCTTCCGGGCGTAGAGCACCCACCGCAGCCACCAGGCCCGCAGGTGTCGACCGGCCCAGGGCTCGAAGGAGTCGCGGCCAAGCTGCCACCACCCGACCAAGCCGAGCCCGATGACCGCGGCGGTGATGGCGAGCGAGGGCCAGCCCAGCAGGTAGCACCAGGCCGCCGCGACGGCGGTGCTGACACTGGTCCGCCAGTGCTTCACGACTTGGCGTCCTGCCCACCAGACGCCCTTGACGATCAGCCAGAGCGTCACGAACACGACGGCGATCGCGGCCAGGGCTTCCAGGAGCTGGGTCAGCCAGCGCCCGACCTTGTGCAGCACCCACAGCCCACCCCCGGCGACGAGGGCGACCACGACGATCTGCGCGGTGTTCATCAGGCCACCTCCCCAGCGACAGGGGCGGACCAGCGCTGGTGCGCGGCCTGCCGGGTGACGCCGAGCCGGGAGGCGATCTCGCCCCAGGAGTAACCGGCCTCTCGGAGCCCGGTGACGGCGTCGCTGATGGCGGCGTCAAGTTCCGCGGAGAGGGCGGCGAGGTCGGGCAGAGCGTCGACGTCACCGGCAGCGATCCGACGCCCAGCCGCTCGGATGATCCGGCCTCCGAACGCGGCGAACTCGGAATTCTCCACCACCCGCGGCGACCGTCCGCCCGTCAAGGCCGCGTTGACACGGGACCGGGTCCGGGCGCTCACGCGGCCACCGCCCCAGTCGGATCAACCAGCGAGTGCTGCCCGGCGAACAGGGCCGTTCGCTCGTCGGGAGTCAGGCCGGCGGTGATGCCCCATCGCCGGGCCGGGCTCTCGGCGGCCATGACGTCGGCGAGGCAGGCTCTCCGCACCGGGCAGGTGGCGCAGACCCGGCGGGCCGCGATGACGGCCGGCCCCGTGGGGGTCAGGTCGAGCGGATAGAAGGTCTCCGGGCCGACGACGGTGCAGGCTGCGAGCCGGCGCCAGCTCGAAGCGGCGGTGGTCGGGGCGGTCATGCCGACACCCCCAGCTCGGCCCAGTTGGACAGCGCACCGGCGGCATCGGAGGTGGGGCGGAGGTCGGCGCGGGCGCGCCAGTCCGCGGCGGTGTCGCGCCAGAACCGAGCCCGCTCCTGCTGCCTGTGCCCGGCCGCCAAGGCCGCCTTCCCGTGTAGCCGGTCGAACCCGGCGCGGTACGTCCAGAGGGCCAGCACCCGCCACCACGCCGCCCGCCGGGCACAAAGCCGGGCCAGCGCCAGAGCGCGGTCGGCGTGCTCGACGTTGCTGGTGTGCGGCATCCGGGCCGCGGCGTCGTAGGCGTCGTCCAGCTCGGCCAGGGCGGTGACGACGTGGGTCGGGATCTCCGGGACGACTCGCGTTGCCGCCGGGTCAGTGGGTGGGGCGATCAAGGGTGCGCGCATCTAAGGTCGGTGTCCTTCCGGGACTCGGTTCCTTGCCAGGGGTTGGGCTCGTGGAAGGTCAGGAGGGGAGCCCGGTTGCCGCCGCGGCTCCCCTCCGCCATACAGGTCAGGCGGCCTCCCCGTTCGCGCGCGGGGTCGGCTTCGCCCCAGCCCGCGGGGCACGCATCCCGGTCGCGCGAAAGCTGAACGCCACCCGGGCCCGGCCGCCGTTCTCGTTCAGGTAGGGCGTGACGGTGAGGCCGTCGAACTCCACCGGGCGGAACGGCATCCCCGGCGCGATCTCCCCGGGCGGCACCGGCTGCACCGGGGCGGAGATCTTCACGTTGACCGTCTTGGCGTCCTTGCGGGCGTCCGGGTCCGGGTCGAGGACCGACACCGACCACACCAGCTGGCCGGTTTCCTTGTCGGTCGCCTGCACCGGTCGCTCACGGGTCGAGCGCTCGAAGTCCCGCACCGCCTCCACTTCGCCGACGATGTACGCCCCGTGCGGGAACACGTCGTCGTGATGGACCTTGATCCCTCTGCTGATGGCCATCGGACTCCCTCGTCGTTTACCCCTCTAAACAGCAGAGCCGTTCTTGGCTCGTGTTCGTCGAGGGGGGGTAAACAGAAGCTAGGCGGGTTCGACGAACCTGTCAAGCACCCCTAAACTCATCACGGTGAGTAGCCCGGACGACTTCGACGCGGTCCGACGCGACCCCGACCCGATCCGGCGGGGCCGCAGGGCCACCGAACTCATGTCCATCTATCAGCAGCGCGCCGCCGAGCTGGCTCGTCTGCGGCGCGAGGCCATCGAGGAAGCGCACCAGGGGAGCGGCCTCACCTACACCGAGATCGCGGCCGCGCTCGGGATCACGAAGGGCCGGGTCACGCAGATCCGGTCCGGGGCGCCGGCCCGGGAACGGGTCTTCTTCGGCGTCGGCCCGGTTCACGTCGGCGTGCCCCTGCGCGAGGGCACCGACAGCCGGATGCGCAGCTACGTCGACGCGGCGGACCTCGCGACGCAGCAAGACACCGCCACGCTGCTCGGGACACTAGCGCTCGCCGCGGAGCCGTTCACGATCGAACCGGAAGGTACGACCCTGCCCGGCGGTGACGTCGTGATGATCTGCGGGCCGAAGTCCGCACCGATCGGCGCTGAGCTGCTCGACGGCGACCCGCGACTGGGCATGGTCAACGACGTCGGCCGATGGTGGATCGAGGACAAGACCACGGAGGAGCGTTTCGGCTCCCCGATGTCCGAGCACCCTGCCGGTGATGAGGACCTGGGCTACCTGTCGCGCCGCATGGACGGTGACCGCGTGATCGTGCACATCGCCGGCATCCACAGCCCCGGCTCCCGCGGCGTCGTGCACTACCTCGCCCACCACCTGGCCGAACTACACAGCACGGTCGGAAGCGACTCGTTCAGTCTGGCAGTCCGCTGCCGGCTCGACGGCCTCACCGTCGTCGACAGCGAGCCGCTCACCGGCCCCCACCGCTGGTAGCCGTCATGCAGGTCCACACCGCGCAACTGGCCGGCGGCGAGAACAACGCCGATCGCGTGTTCGTCACCGAGAACGCAGTGATTGTGCTCGACGGCGCTACAGCGTTCGAGCCAGTTGACGTCGATCCTGGCACCTACGCCGAGACCCTAGGCGCAAGCATCGCCGATCAGCTCGACGCCGCCCCTGACACTAACCTTACGCAGGCAGTCGCCGAAGCGATCCAAAACGCCGCCGCCAATCTGCACCTCCGCGGTGATGCCTCTCCGTCCAGCACCGTGAGCATTCTCCGAGTACGTCGGGAAGCAGTAGACCTCTACGCGCTGGGTGACAGCCCAATTTACTATGGCTCGGGACGAGCCGTGCATCGTCTTATTGACGACCGCCTAGCGGTTCTTCCGCTAATAGAGCGAGCGCGATACGTTCAAGCGCTGCGTTCCGGTGCCGGATACAGTGGTAATCACCGAAACCTGCTAAAGCGTTTGCAGCGGGCTCAAGGTGCCCTACGTAACAAACCCGAGGGCTATTGGATAGCCGAGACCGACCCGGGCGCCGCTGCACAGGCCTTAACCGCCGCAGTTGCGGCTGATCAGATCGATTGGGCTGTCCTCGCTACGGACGGCGCAGCCGATCTAATCGATCATCACGGCAGTCCGGAGTGGTCTGCTGTAGCGCAGCGCGACAGTGATGGCCTTATGGGTCTGTTGTGCCAGATTCACGAATGGGAGGGCGTGGTCGATCCGGAGGGCCGCCTGCTTCCTCGTGCTAAGCCGCATGACGATAAGACTTTGGCTGTAGTTCAGGGTTTCTGTCCACCCGCATGATCAGTTCTGGCGCATGGAGCCGCAACTCTACGGCTCCACCACCTCGTTTGATTCTCCGATTCGGGTAATCATCAAATCAATCGCCATCTCCTCAAGTCTTTGAGCGCACCGTGCAAGCGCAATCTTCGAGAATGTGAAAATTGAATCAGCTACCGCGCCTCCTCCCGAGAATGCAAGAACGACCTGAGCTGGTCTGTAACCGGTTGCGACATGATGGGTCCCGCCACTCTCTGCTTCCACGCGGGTACGGAAATTCTCAAGGGCATCGACTTGGCGTCGAAGTGCTTCGGCTGACACCACGGCTTGATTGAAGAGATGGCTAGCTGAGACCGAGTCATCTAGGTGCTTCACATGGATGAGCGCTCCTGAGGAGTGATACAGGTCGCATGATTCGAAGCCAGACGGATGCTGAACGGTCTGAATCAACTTTCGATCCATGCATACCAAGTCTCTGTCGCGCTGTGCGGCTAGCTTGTTGTAGACGCCTTCATCTGCGCGAGCTGTGTACCTCGCGCCACCTCTGCGACGGGTCTTCTCCTGCTTTGGCCATCGAGGGAGGTCGATCGGCGACGTCGCGGAAAGTATTCTTCTGATCTTATCTTCCAGCATCTCGATGTATGCACCGCCGACATTAAACCAGCGCCCGCGCTGCATAACGTATCGCTCTGCGTTCAAGTCGCATTCGAAGGATAGCCACTTCTCAGTTGATATCTTTCGCGATAGCGGAGTTCCGCCCGCGGCAAGACCCTGGATGCTGAGACGTTTTAAAAGGGCTAGCTTATCGGGGTCGGGACGCTCAGCAACCGGCTCAATAATATCCGCTAGTTCAATCTCTTGGACTACAGCGTCTTCTCTGGGGAGACCCGATATTTGGTACGTGGAGGCTTCTCCGACATCCTCATTCCACTCTGCTGGCCACGAGAGCGCGAGACGGCCCGGGCCGATGTCCGCGATGCGTTCGCTTAGCGCCTTGTTCAGTTCAGGAATCAGTGGGTGGCCGGGCCGCAGTGGGCGAGTGTTTTCGAGGTGTTCGAGACCCTCTGCCGGTTCCTCGCTTAAAATTACGGAGTCGATCAGGTTTAGGTCTGAAAGTGCTTTATAGGGATCTTTTGCTAATGGAACCCCTAGCGCATCTGATCCCCGGACCGTGATGTATATGGGCGTTCCGGGCTTATCGCTGGAGAAGCCGGTCGCAGGAATCTTGCCGACAATCCTGCTCACAACTTCACCGACTTCCTCAAGGCCGAAGGACTTTATCGCAGTTCCGCCAAGAACGGATAGTCGCGAAGTTCGTGGCAGCGTGTCGAGTGCATGTGTAGTTAGTGCACTTATTTGATCTGAGTCAGCGCGCCGCAACGCGAAGCGGAGTCCGAAGCCATCATCAATTCTAGCTCCGTCAACGATGAGGTGGCCCATCCCCCACGTGATGCCGTAGCAGTAGTTGTGCGAGTCTTCAAGTCGTACCAAAAGCAATCCGGCGGAAGTGTCGTTCTGTACCGGGGGTCTAAAGCCTGTCAAAGTTTGCACGTGGTCCAGCCAGTCCGGCTGTTCATTCGGTATCTGGCCATAAACCAGTAAAGCTTGCCGATTCCCGAAAACTACTTCCTCCGTATCGAACTGCTCCCGGTCGACGTACTCCTCCTTTGCTGCGACAGCAAGCAGCTCGTCCGTTCCCACCCAAATGCGATGCAGTGACGCCTTACTTGCTTTCGACGGCGGGCGCGGCATTGCTCTCCTCTGGTTGGTCCTCTCACCGTGCTTCGTGCGTACATTGCAAGGTGTTACGTCTAGATGCGGCGAATATCCAGTGCGCGCAACTTGCCGACGGACGCCGCGGTCAAGCGCGAGGCTTGACGCGCCTGTCCACTTGTCCGATCCCAGCCTCTCGTTTACATCAGCCAGGACGCGGAGTGCGGCAGCCGACCCGGCCAGAGCGTCAGCATCAGGTGAGACCGGAACGTCAAGCATCAGCCGGGACCGGACACAGTGCCTGCTCATGTCACTGCCGAATCTGTCTCTTTAGGATCAAGCGCGCCGCCTCCGGCGGCGCGGGGCCGGCCACGCCGGCCGCGGCACTCGCTCACTACACCTCCGGCCCGTTCGCGGCGCCGTGGCCGGCTACCCGGCCCCACTGCCAGAATGCGAGCGAGCGTGCTCCCAGGACTGATTCAGCGACGAACGACCCGACGAAGCTCATCCAGCGACGGCGCGCCGGACACCCCGTCAGCAGACCGATAGACCCGACACGACAGGTTCGCCGCCGGCGTCGCCTGCTCCGCGAACGGATCCACCCCATCGATCAGGACCGTGGGCGACCCAGCGAACGCAGCCGCCGATCCGATCGAGTCCTCAGTGAGCGTGCGGACCATGATCAAGGTGTCGGAGCGCCCGGCATCATCGAGCGCCCGACGCAGACGTTCGTAGGCCAGCGCTTCGTTCGGGCAGTCCGACACAACCAGCAGCTCCACCCGCATAGCCACAAGTGTGCCTGGCAGCCCCTTGAGGCGCAGTCAGTACACGCTTTAGTCGTTGCGGCCCATCCGGATCAGGTTGCCGCTCGGATCCTTCACGTTGAACTCGACCATCCCCCACGGCTCGACCACGACGTCGCTCACCGGCAGGCCCTGCTCCTTCCACCGCCGATGCCATTCGACGGGGTCAGCGATGTGCACGTAGCAGGCCGCGGCGTTGCGCTCCAGGTCCAGATCCGCCCGCAGATCCAGGTGCAGGAGCTCGGCCTCACCGTGCATGACGAAGGCGTACTCGGGGCTGTACTCATCGACGCGCAGCCCGGCCCGAGCCCAGAACTCGCGAGCGGCGGCCATGTCGTGCACAGCAAAGATCGGAGTGATCGCGGGACGGGCGACGAGGCGGCCGGCCATGTTGTGGACGCAGCTGCCGCACACGGCGATCTCGGGGTGCAGTCCCAGCCTCGACACGTCTTCCGCAGGCCGGGGTTCGCCGCAGCAACCGCAAGCCACGGTGGTCTGGCCCACTTCGTCGGTCATGGCGCCCCCTCGGCCTCGCCGTGAGCGTAGCGGGAGCACCTCGGCGGGCAGGCTGACTTCACAGACGAGCCGCGCGGCACAGCTCCACGAGACTCGTCAGTCGTCGGACGCGTGGACCCTGCGCCACCGCCGACTCGCCGAGCGCTCATCGCGTGAGAACTCCTCGGCCCGCGCCGCCACACTCCGCAGATGATCAGCCCGATCTGGATCGGGATGGGCATCGGCTCGCGCGCGCAGGAGCTTGGCTAAGCGCTCGGAAGTGCGAGCCACGTCGTCGGCGAGCCGAGCGACATCGCCGGCGAGCTCCTGCGCCGAGCGTCGAACCGCTCTAGTCGAGGTCACCAGCTCGGGACCCCCACTGAGGCCACGAGTAGTCACGGTGCCTCCCCGGATCTCGCCTGAACCACTGCCCAGACCGTCTTCCCTCCCGGTAAGACGACGTAGCCCCAGTTGCGACTCAGTGCGGCCACCAGTCGCAAACCGCAGGCCGGTTCATGCTCCGACATGGACAGTCTGAGCCGGGGAATGTCGGGTGAGAAGTCGATGACGCGGATCACCGCGACCTCGCCGTCATGCCCGACGTGGACCTCGCCCGGCGTGCCCGCATGCTCGATGACGTTCGTAACCAGCTCGTTCAGGACGAACATCACGTCATCCCAGTCGCTCGGAGCGACACCCCACTGGTTCAGCGCTGAGGTGAGGTGTCTTCGGATCCCCGCGGGCGCGGTGATCTGAGGTTCGAACCGCCACGACGCTTCAGCCACCTGCACCCGGACTCCCTGCGTCGGCTGTTGGTCGATAGCTCGTCCATGCGTGCCCGGTGAGAATCGCATCAAACTCTGGCCTGCAGATCATGCGGGCTCTGCCCGCGCCCGGCACCGCTCGGAGATCGGGGGAGTGCGGCGGGGTGGTGATCTCGCCGCGGCACGCCGAGACGGCTACCGGGTCGAGGGGCGGGGCACAAGGCGGGAAGACGTGCCTTGCACCCCGCCCCTCGACCCGGACGGGTTCCACCCGCGCCGCGACGAGATCACCACTAGCATCCGGCGTGCAGGAAGGTCGTAGAGCGTTTCCCGCACCGTCTACGGGACCGGCACGTAACGACCACCGGCAGCGACATGATCAAAATCAGCGCTGTCGCAGGTCGAGGGCCGTGTGTCGCCGAGGCCCGCGGTTCCTGCGCAAGGACCTGCGCGCTCGGGAGGCGGCGCAGGCCTGACCTACGACGGGCGGCAGCCGTCCGAGCAGCTCCCCGCCGCCGGTCCGGGCACCGGCGGCGGGGCGCAGCACAGGTCCCCGCGCCACGCGGCGCGCCCCTCCCGCACGGCGAGGACGGCCAGGACCAGACCGGCGACCGGGTCGGCCCACCACCACCCCAGCGCCGCGTTGAGGACCAGCCCGACGAGCACCGCCGCGGACAGGTAGGTGCACAGCAGGGTCTGCTTCGAGTCCGCCACCGCGCTGGCCGACCCCAGCTCCGTCCCCGCCCGGCGCTGCGCCAGGGACAGGAACGGCATCACCACCACGCTCACGGCCACGAGGACGATCCCGACGGTGGAGCGCTCGGCCTCGGCCCCGCCCAGCAGCGCCCGCGCCGACTCGGCCGTCACGTACGCCGCGAGCGCGAAGAACGACCAGGCGATCGCCCGCAGCGCCACCTGCTCGCGACGCCGGGGGTCGGCGCCGGCGAACTGCCACGCGACGGCCGCAGCGGAGCCGACCTCGATCAGCGAGTCCAGGCCGAACCCGATCAGCGCCACCGACGACGCGATCGTCCCGGCGGTGAGGGCGATCGCGGCCTCGACCAGGTTGTAGGTGATCGTGCCCGCGACCAGCCACCGGACGCGGCGGCGCAGGACGGCCTGCCGGTCTGCGGTGGTGGCGCTCACGGCTGCGTCACCCGGGCCGGCTCCCCGTAGACCGGGCACAGCGCCACCGCGTCCCCGGTCTCCGCAAGCAGGACCTCCGCGCCGCGCAGCAGGTCGATCAGCTCGGGGCGCGTGAGCGAGTAGTAGGACTGGCGACCCTCGATACGGTGGTCGACGAGCCGGCAGCCGCGCAGGCAGGCGAGGTGCTTCGAGACCGTGGACTGCGCCAGTCCCAGCATCCGGGTCAGGTCGACGACCCGCGCCTCGCCCTCGGCCAGCCGCAGGACGATGGCCAGCCGCGCCGGGTCGGCCAGGGACCGGAACAGTGCGACGGCGGGCGTCAGCTCGTCGGGAGCGCAACTCATCGACATGCGGCGATGCTAGCGCAGCGGAGCGATGGATATCGCGCTGTGCGACGCCGTTCTGCGTCGTGCCCCTCGAGCAGCCCCGGCAGGAAGGGGGCGGTGCGCATGCGTCACGTCCGGGAATGTGGATCGGCGCGCACGCAGTAGTCGGCCCCGTTCTGTTGTGTGTGTGCGGAAAGTGCCGAACGAGTACCGCTACCCCGGGAGACGGGCGGCGAGGACCGGTCGCCCGGGCCCGGTGAGCTCCCGCGCGGCACCGCGCCGGCCGGCGATCGCCATCAGCAGGGACTCGGCGGGCCCCTCGACCACCGGACCGGTGCCGGCGCTCCAGTCCAGGTCGGTGGCGGCCAGGGTCAGCCCGCGCACGCGCTTCGCCGCGCCGATGGTCGGCGCGGTGCGGGCGAAGTCCAGGGCGACCCGCAGGCGGTCGGCCGGGATCTCGCGGGGGAGGCCGAGGGGGCGGCGGACGTCCTGGTGGTGGATGACGCCGTCGGTCAGGGCGATCCGCCCGCCGAACCCGGCGGTGAGGCCGCGGGGCTGCTGGTGGTCGCGCACCAGCGCGAGCAGGTCGGCGGGGCTATGACCGGCGTACGCGGCGACGCCCGCGCCGTTGACCCGGCCCGGGAGGATGCCGCCCCTGACGAACCTCATGACGAGGCCGACCGGGCTCAGCTCCTCGTAGCTGAACATGTGCGCCACGACGTCGCGGACGCGCCACCCGGCGCACAGTGACGGCGCGTCCCACTGCGCCGGGGTCAGCGAGGCGAGGAGGTCGGCGAGGTCGGCCCGCTCCTCGCGCGCGAGCCTCATCGCGTCGACGGTCACGACCGGGCCGCCACGACGGTGCCGAACCCGTCGAGCAGGAAGACCCAGCCGCCGCCACCGCGGATGGCGTCGTTGATGGTCCCGCCGCCGATGAGCCGCTCGAAGGAGCCGTGCTCGACCTCGACCACCGTCTCCGCCGGGCCGCTCGCGGTGAACCGCACCTCGATCTCGCTGGCGTGCCCGGGGTCGGGGTCGAACTGCCAGGACCCGTTGATCTGCCAGGTGATCACCAGCCGGTGCGGGGGGTCCCAGACGAGCACGCGACCCCAGTCGCACTCCGTGCCGTCCGTGCCGCGCTCGTACCACCGGCCGTCCACGCCGGGCTCCAGCACCACCTCCGCCACCTCGGACGCGCCGATGTGGAACTGGTGGGGCCACCACGCGTCGATCGAGCCGGTGAACACGCGGAACGCCTCGTCGACCGGCACGGCGACGGTGGCGCTGCCGGTGATCGGGGGGATCGGGGCCGTCTCGCTCATCAGGACTCCTGTCGCGGCGGGGGAGGAGGGGTCTCGGCGACCTTCTGGAACCCGGTCAGGGCGTCGGCCCAGACCCCGTCCAGCCACGCCCGCAGCGCCGCCACGCCGTCCTGGTTCAGGCGGTAGATGCGACGCGTCCCCTCGGCGTGGCTGTCGACCAGTCCGCCGTCCTTGAGGACACGCAGGTGCTGGGACACCGCCGGGCGGCTGATCGGCAGCCGGTCGGCGAGCTGCTGGACCGAGAGAGGGCCGCGGGCGAGCAGTTCGAAGATGGCGCGACGGGTCGGGTCGCCGAGCAGGCCCAGTCCCGCATCTCCGTAAGCCGACACGAACGGTAAGGGTAGACGTACAGAGGCCGGGGTCGCAACGGTCGCGGCCCGGTGAGGGCGGGTCGGGGTCGGTGCGCCGCCACCGCCCGCACCCCCGCCGTGTCGCCGACGGACTGCAGCTCGGCGATCACACCGCCGACGTCGGCGGCGGGGCGGTTCCGGCTGAGCTCGAGCTTCGCGCCGATCCGCTCGATCCGGGCCTCCACGCCCACGATCGCCCGCAGCTGCCCGCGCAGGTACTTCTCCGGGGCGTCGTCGACGTCCCACGGGCGGGCCGCCCGGCCTCGTGCAGCTCGGTGAGCCGGCGGACGACCTGCTCCACCCGCTCCACGTCGTCGTGCACCGCGACCCTGCCGCGCACGTGCGCCGTCGCCGGCCCCGCGGCCCGGTAGGGACCCGCGCCGGCCGCCGTGATCGCCGAGAAGGTGAGGTGCGGGTCGTGGCGGGGCCGTGGTGGTGCGGTCTCGGTGATCAGCTGCCCGCGCAGCCCGAACTGCGCATCCGCCGACGTCCCGCGCACATCCGGACCTGCGCAGGTCGCCACCCGATGCGCGGCCGGCCCGCCCCGCGGGTGCGGCCGGCCGGCCGGAGTGCGGTCCGCGGGCGGGCGCGCTGGTCTACCGTCGCCCCGCGGGCGCCCGCCGGATCCCCCGCCGTCCCGTGTCCGACGCGCCGGTCCGGCACCGGCGAGGAGAGGCTCCCGTGCTGATCGCCCGGTCGATCGCGCTGTTCGTCGTCGCCGCCCTGTTCGAGATCGGCGGAGCGTGGCTGGTGTGGCAGGGGGTGCGCGAGCACCGCGGGTGGGTGTGGATCGGGGCGGGGGTGATCGCGCTCGGCCTCTACGGCTTCGTCGCCACCCTCCAGCCCGACGCCCAGTTCGGGCGCATCCTCGCCGCGTACGGGGGTGTGTTCGTCGCGGGCTCGCTGGCGTGGGGGATGGTCGCCGACGGCTACCGCCCCGACCGCTACGACGTGATCGGCGCGCTGGTCTGCCTGGCCGGCGTCGCAGTGATCATGTACGCCCCCCGCGGCTGACCGGGCTCAGCCGCCCATGAAGGCGAGCTCGAGCTGGATGTTGTCCGGGTCGCGGAACACGATGACGGAGTAGGGCATCGGCTCCGTCGCGTCGATGACGCCGGAGTGCTCGACGCCGGCCTCGTCGAGCCAGGCGGCCCACTGGTCGAGGTCCTCGTGCCGGGCGACGCCGATGGCGAGGTGGTCGAGCCCGGTGCGCGACTCGTGGGCCGGTTCGCCACCGTTGGCGACGTGGTGGTGCAGGCCGATCGTCAGGCCGTTGTCGGGGTGCATGAGCACGATCGCGTGACCGCTCTCCTCGTTGCCCCAGTGCGGGAACGGCGCCGGGATGCGCTGCAGGCCGAGCACGCGCTCGTACCAGGCGGCGCTGGCCTCGACGTCGCGCACGGTCGGTGAGAAGTGGTGGAACCCGGTGGACGGGGGAGGGGACATGCCGGCGACGCTAGTGGCGCAGGTCACACTCCCGCGACCGCCGGTCGGCGTAGGACCCGCGGAGCCGTCGGCGACCCGCCACATGGCGGCCGTCACGCCTGAGCTGCGCCCCGCTGTCGGTGACGGCGCCCGCCGGACTGCGGTCGACAGGGTCCTGCAGGAGGCGGTCGACGCGGGCGCGGTCCCGCACGTCGCCGTCGACCGGCCGGTTCGACGGCGTCGGGGACCCGCCTCGACGCCACCGCCGACGTCCTCGGCTTCGACCCCTTCGGCGGCCCGGACCGCTCGCGCGTCGGCCTGGCCCACCTGGTGTGGCGGCTGCGGCACTCCCGGGTCCTCGACCTCCCCGCACCCCGTGCGGGGAGATCCGATGGGCTGAACGTCCCGGTTCGCGGGGCAGGGGTGAGAGGACGTGCTCACGGGCCTACAGTGGGTCGATGGCCCAGCCGGAGACCGCGACGTCGACCAACCTCGACGAGCAGCTGTGCTTCTCGCTGTACGCCGCCTCTCGCGCCATGATCGGCTGCTACCGGCCCCAGCTCGACGCCATCGGGCTCACCTACCCGCAGTACCTCGTGATGATCGTGCTGTGGGAGCGCGAGGAGGCCACGGTCACCGCGATCGGCTCGGCGCTGCAGCTGGAGACGGGCACGCTGTCCCCGCTGCTCAAGCGCCTGGAGGCGGCCGGGTTCGTCGCGCGGCGCCGGCAGGAGAGCGACGAGCGCTCGGTCCTGGTCTCGCTCACCGACGCCGGCCGTGAGCTGCGCGGGCGCGTGCCCGACATCCAGCGCCGCGTCGTGCGGGCCACGGGCATGAGCCACGCCCAGATCGCCGAGCTCCGGTCGATCCTGGGCGAGCTCACCGGGAGCCTGCACGAGGCGGTCGACCCCGGTCAGCCGACCGGGACCGAGACCCCCACCCCGCCGCGCGTGTCGGCGCCGTAGCGCGCGATCTCCGCGTCGATGTCGAGCGCGGCGGTGCGCATGTCCGTGTCCTCGCCCAGCAGGTCGGCGGGCACGAGCCAGCTCACCTCGAACTCGATGCCGTCGGGGTCGTGGGCGTAGAGCGCCTTGGTGCTGCCGTGGTCGGAGGCGCCGACCAGCGCGTCGTGCTCGCGCAGGACGCCGGCGATACGGCGCAGCTCGGCGAGCGTGTCGACCTCCCAGGCCAGGTGGTAGAGCCCGACGGTCCCGCGGCCCGCCGTCGAGGCGCCGGCCTGCGCCCCGATCGCGAACAGGCCGAGGTCGTGGTCGTTCGTCGAGCCCTCGGCCTGCAGGAACACCGCGCGGCCCGGCATGCCCGCGACCGGGCGGAAGCCGAGCGCCCCCTGGTAGAACGCCGCGCTGGCGTCGACGTCGCGGACGTAGAGGACGGCGTGGTTGAGGCGCTGGACGGGCATCGGATCTCCTAGGGTTGAACGTTCAACCACCCTAACACATGAAAGCTCAACTGAATTGCGCTAGGGTGGCGTCGTGACGGACGACGGGTGGCTCACCGAGGACCAGCTGGAGGCCTGGCTGACCTTCCAGGCCGCGACGACGCTGCTCGACGCGGCGCTGGACCGCCAGCTCCAGCGCGACTCCGGGCTGCCCCACACCTACTACCTGATCCTGGCGATGCTGTCCGACGTGCCCGGGCGCACGCTGCGGATGAGCGACCTCGCCGTCATGACGCAGAGCTCGCAGAGCCGGCTCTCGCACGCGGTGTCGCGGCTGGAGTCCAACGGCTGGGTGAGTCGCGTCCCCTGCCCCGACGACCGCCGCAGCACCCTGGCCCGGCTCACCGACGCCGGCTTCGAGGTGCTCGCCGCCGCGGCGCCCGGGCACGTCG
The DNA here is from genome assembly GCF_019263585.2 of Pseudonocardia oceani. Classification (GTDB taxonomy): domain Bacteria; phylum Actinomycetota; class Actinomycetes; order Mycobacteriales; family Pseudonocardiaceae; genus Pseudonocardia; species Pseudonocardia oceani. The sequence continues at coordinate 2,224,036 of NZ_JADQDF010000001.1, read as the reverse complement.
CCACCGTGCGCTGCCACGTCTTCGACCGCCTCTCCGCCGAGCAGGTGGGCCAGCTCCGCGACATCGGCGCGGCGATCCTGGAGGGCCTCGACGCCCCGGCCGCGTTCCCCGGCCGGTCCGGGCAGCAGGAGGCCCGGCTGGCAGAGTGACCGCCATGGGAACCCTGGTGCTGCTCCGTCACGGGCAGAGCGTGTGGAACGCCGAGAACCTGTTCACCGGATGGGTGGACGTGCCGCTCACCGAGACGGGCGAGCAGGAGGCCCGCCGCGGCGGTGAGCTGCTGCGGGAGGCCGGGCTGCTGCCCGACGTCGTCCACACCTCGCTGCTGCGCCGCGCCATCTCCACCGCGCACCTCGCCCTCGACGCGTGCGACCGCCACTGGATCCCGGTCACGCGCGACTGGCGGCTCAACGAGCGCCACTACGGCGCCCTGCAGGGCAAGGACAAGAAGCAGACGCTCGCCGAGTTCGGCGAGGAGCAGTTCATGCTGTGGCGCCGCTCCTACGACACGCCGCCGCCGGAGATCGAGCCCGGCACGGAGTTCGACCAGAGCGGCGACGTCCGCTACGCCGGTGCGCCCGTGCCGCGGACCGAGTGCCTCAAGGACGTCGTCGAGCGGTTCCTGCCGTACTGGGAGTCGGCGGTCGTGCCCGACCTGCGCGCCGGCAAGACGGTGCTGCTGGCCGCGCACGGCAACTCGCTGCGGGCGCTCGTCAAGCACCTCGACGGCATCTCCGACGCCGACATCGCCGGGCTCAACATCCCCACCGGCATGCCGCTGCGCTACGACCTCGACGACGACCTGCGCCCCACGGTCGCGGGGGGCACCTACCTCGACCCGCAGGCGGCGGCCGACGCCGCGGCGGCGGTGGCGGCGCAGGGGCGCTGAGCGCTCCCGAGCCGCGCGGAGCGTCCTGCCGCGCCCTCTTCCTGCAATCGGGCGGTGGACGACGGGCGTCGTGAACGCCGCGTGAACGGCGGCCGAACTATCGCGTTCCCGGACGTCACGGCGGTCACGACCGGGCATCCGGGCTGGCCATGGCGGCCCCCGGCCTGCCTACGATGCCGCCCGTGACCGCACTGCTGTGCGTGCTGATCGCGGCCGCCGCTCTCGCGCTCGGCGTCGTCGTCGGGGCGCGGACCGCGCGGCGGCGGGTCGAGCCCGCCCCCGTCCCGGCTCCGCCGACCCCCGGCCCGCCGATGGCCGACCTCCTGCAGCGGGTGTTCCGGTCCTCCGACACCGGCCTCGCGGTGCTCACCCGCGCCGGCGACGTCGTGCTGCACAACGACCGCGCCGTCGAGCTCGGGCTCGTGAGGTCCGGGCTCCCCGACGCCCGGGCGTGGGCGGCGTGCCAGCGCGCGCAGAGCAGCGGGCAGCCCGGCACCGTCGACCTCTCCCCGCTCGGCCACCGCGGCCGCCAGCCCGCCGCCGTCGTCGCCGACGTGCGTCCCCTCGGGGACGGCTACACCGTCGCCGAGGCGGCCGACACCTCCGACGCCGTGCGCCTGGAGGCCACGCGCCGCGACTTCGTCGCCAACGTCAGCCACGAGCTAAAGACGCCCGTCGGCGCGGTGGGGCTGCTCGCCGAGGCCGTGCTGGACGCCGCCGACGACCCCGTCGAGGTCCGCCGGTTCAGCGCGAAGATCCTCAGCGAGGCCAACAGGCTGGGTGCGCTGGTCACCGAGCTGATCGCGCTGTCGCGGCTGACGGGGGCCGAGCGGCTGCCCGAGCTGTGCGTCGTCGACGTCGACGAGGTCGTGCGCGAGGCCATGGCCCGCAGCCGGATCTCCGCGGAGCGGGCGCGCATCGACATCACCGTCGACCGGCCCACGGGCCTCGAGGTCGACGGCGACCGCACGCTGCTGGTCACCGCGCTGTCCAACCTCGTCGAGAACGCGATCGCGTACTCGCCCGCGGAGGCGTCGGTGTCGGTGTCGCGGCGGCGCGTCGGCGACTGGGTGGAGGTCTCGGTCACCGACCGCGGCATCGGCATCGCCCCCGAGCACCAGAAGCGCGTGTTCGAGCGCTTCTTCCGCGTCGACCCCGCCCGCTCGCGAGCCACCGGCGGCACCGGGCTGGGGCTCGCGATCGTCAAGCACGTGCTGGCCAACCACGGGGGCGAGGTGCGGCTGTGGAGCAGTCCCGGCACCGGCTCCACGTTCACGATGCGCCTGCCGGTCCACACCGACGAGCTGGACGACCTCGACGAGGCCGACGAGCCCGAGGACGCCACCGAACTGCGCGCGAAGGAGATGTCATGACCAGGGTGCTCATCGTCGAGGACGAGGAGTCCTTCGCCGATCCGCTCGCCTTCCTGCTGCGCAAGGAGGGGTTCACGACGGCCGTTGCCGTCACCGGGCCCGAGGCGCTGGAGGAGTTCGACCGCAACGGCGCCGACATCGTGCTGCTCGACCTCATGCTCCCCGGCATGAGCGGCACCGACGTCTGCAAGGCCCTGCGCACCCGCTCCGCCGTCCCGGTGATCATGGTGACGGCCCGCGACAGCGAGATCGACAAGGTCGTGGGCCTGGAGCTGGGCGCCGACGACTACGTCACCAAGCCCTACTCCGCCCGCGAGCTCATCGCCCGCGTCCGCGCGGTGCTGCGCCGCGGCGGCGAGGGCGGTCCGGAGGCCGACGGCCCCGGCGGCCGGGGGAGCGGCGCGGTGCTCGAGGCCGGACCGGTGCGGATGGACGTGGAGCGCCATGTCGTGTCGGTGGGCGGGGAGGACGTGGCGCTGCCGCTCAAGGAGTTCGACCTGCTGGAGTACCTGCTGCGCAACGTCGGCCGGGTGCTGACCCGCGGCCAGCTCATCGACCGCGTCTGGGGCGCCGACTACGTGGGTGACACCAAGACGCTGGACGTGCACGTGAAGCGGCTGCGGTCGAAGGTGGAGACCGACCCGGGGGCCCCGAAGCACCTGGTGACGGTGCGGGGGCTCGGGTACAAGTTCGAGGCCTGACCGCCGGCGGCACCCGACCGGATCGATGCCCCGCCATGATGCGCAGGACCGGGCGATCCCGCAGAACTCGACTCACACCGCGTCGGCGCCGATCGTGTTACGCATTCGCTTCAGCAGAGCCATCTGCTCGCGGGTGAGCGACGACCGAGCCGCCGCGTGGATCTCGCCGTGGTTGCTGTGCAGCGGGATGTCGGCCTTCCCGCTGGCGGACACCTGCGCCATCGACCATCGCGAGAACGTCCGCTCGTCCCAGGTGCCTTCCTCGACGATGGTGACGTCGGTGTGCCGTTCGTCGCTGTTGATGCTGTCGAACAGCGACCGCACCGCTGCCTCGTCGCCCTCGAGGGCCTGGACGAAGTAGTGATCGGTGATCAGCAAGGCGCCGGTGACGCGCGCCGCCTTGTTGCGGGACCGGGCGACGTCGAAGATGCGCGCGAGCACCTTCGGTCGATCCTCGGCCGGAATCCTGCTGTGACTCCGGTAGACGAGCCGGAAGACGGGTTCGGATTCGCCGGGGCTCGCCGCAGTCATCGTCGACCTTCCGTCACCGGGATCTGGCGTGGGGCAGGGTAGCGCAGAACCCGGTCCCGGCCTATAGCACGCCGAGGCCCTCAGTGCCATGTCTGGAGATGCGCGCCACGCCGTGCGCACTGCAGAACGCGGGCCGGCCGCTACCGGTCACGGTGCCTGTCACGGTGCCGAGGGACAGGCGCACCGCCCGGTGGGTACGGGTGCGCGGCAGGTGCGCCGGGGGTGCGTGCGCAGTGCGCGGGGGAGGGTGTGACGGGTTCGGTCACGGCCGGGTCACGACGGGCAGTAGCCTGCGGTGGTGCGCCTGGGTGTGCTCGACGTCGGTTCCAACACCGTCCACCTGCTGGTGGTGGACGCGCACCGCGGTGGCCACCCCACGCCCATGACCTCGGAGAAGGACGAGCTGCGCCTCGCCGAGAACCTCGACGCCGGCGGCGCGCTCACCCCGGCCGGGGCCGACGCGCTCGTCCGGGCCGTCGCGAAGGCCGGCGCCGCGGCCACCGAGGCGGGCTGCGCCGACCTCCTCGCGTTCGCCACCTCCGCCCTGCGCGACGCCACCAACTCCGCCGCCGTGCTCGCCCGCGTCCGCGATGAGACCGGCGTCCGGCTGCAGGTGCTGCCCGGTGACGACGAGGCGCGCTACACCTTCCTCGCGGTCCGGCGCTGGTACGGCTGGTCGGCCGGGCGGCTGCTCGTGCTCGACATCGGCGGCGGGTCGCTGGAGCTCGCGGCCGGCCGCGACGAGCACCCCGCCGTGGCCGCGTCACTGCCCCTGGGCGCCGGACGCCTGACGCGCGAGTGGTTCCGCTCCGACCCGCCCTCGCGCCGTGAGATCGACGCCCTGCGCGCCCACCTCGACGCCGAGCTGGCCCCCGTCGCGCGGCGGCTGCGCCGGGCCGGCGCGCCGGAGCTCGCGGTCGGCACGTCGAAGACCTTCCGGTCGCTGGCCCGCCTCTCCGGGGCCGCGCCGTCGAGCGAGGGGCCCCGGGTGCGGCGCGCCCTCACCGACGTCGGGCTGCGCCAGCTCGCCGCGTTCATCACGCGGATGTCGGCGGGTGACCTCGCCGAGCTGGAGGGCGTCAGCGCGAGCCGCGCGCACCAGCTCGTGGCCGGCGCGCTCGTCGCCGAGGCCGCGATGCGCGCCCTGCGGATCACGGAGCTGGAGATCTGCCCGTGGGCCCTGCGGGAGGGTGTCATCCTCCGGCGGCTCGACACGCTCGAGGCGTCCGCCCGCCCGCCCTCGGCACAGACCGACCGCTCGGCGCAGGACGCGCCGGACGGACTTGGACGCTTGACGTCGTACGAGGCACGGTGTACTGGATGAGTTCCGAGACCGACCACCCCCGTCAGCGCACCGTCGCCGAGCTCCTCGCCGAGCACGGCAGCGGCGGTGCGTCCACCGGTCGGCGTCGCCGCCGGCGGGAGAGCGACGATCTCGAGGAAGGCGCCCCGCCCGGTCCACCGGACGCCGCCCCCGCCGACGCACCCGCGGCGCCCGCCCGCTCGGTCCTGCGCGAGCCGGTCCAGCCCGCCCCGCCGCGGGGCGAGCCGTACGACCCGCGCGCGTCCGCCCCGGCCCGGCAGGCCCCGCCGCCTCCCAACGGCGCAGCCCCCAACGGCGCAGCCCCCGACAGCGCAGCCCCGAACGGCGCAGCCCCCCACGGCGCGCCCCAGAAGGGCGCCCCGCAGAACGGCGCGACCCAGAACGGCGCACCCCAGCCGCCGAGCGGTTCGTGGAACCGGAACGGCGCGCAGGCCCGCACCGGCTCCTCGACCCAGAGCGCCCCGCCTCAGAGCGCTCAGCCCCGGAACGCCCCGACCCAGAACGGCGCGCCGAAGAACGCCCCGAGCGCCCCGGCGCAGGACGCGGCACCGCAGGACGGTCCCGGGACGGTCCAGAACCTCCAGGCCCCCAGCACGGCGGATCAGGACGGCACGGCCCAGTACCGGGCGGTGCCCGGCACTGCGGCCCCGGAGACCCGCAACGGCTCCCCGGCGCCCCAGCAGGCCCCCGCCCACCCGGCCGCACCCTCCGTCCGCGCGCAGCCGCCGGCCGCGCCCCCCGCGCAGCAGGGCCCACAGAGCCTGACGAAGACGCCGACCCAGGGCCCCGCCCGCCCCGCCGCCGCGCCCGAGCGCGACCGCCCCACCGACGTCATGCCGCGCTACCGCGACGACGACCCGGTGGAGGAGGACCTCTTCACCCGCCCGATCCCGCAGCAGGCGCCCGAGCCCGCCGGCGACGCCGGCGAGGGCCCCTCGACGAGGGTCGGCGTCGCGCCGGTCGGGGCCGAGGACCGGCACCGCGCCCGCACCGACGACGCCCGCCGCGACGGCGCGGGCACGGGCCTCGACGAGGACGGCCTCGAGAGCACCGGGTTCCACCCGGGCGGCCTCGACGACGGCTTCGACGACGGCTTCGACGACCCCCGCTTCGACGACGGCTTCGACGACCCCCGCTTCGACGACACCGGCTCCGGCACCCCGCCGGTTCGGCCCGGCGAGAGCCCTGCGGGCCTCGGCGGCCGTCCGCTCGACGCCCCGGACGACGACGTCCCGCCGCCGCGCGAGCGCCGGCTGGGCCGCGGCTCGTCGGCCCGCGAGGGCGCTGCGCCCGGCTGGGCCGCGGTCGTGGTGCAGTGGATCGGGGGTGCGCTCGGCGGCGCCGTGCTGTGGGTGCTGTTCCGGTTCCTGTGGCGCAACCTGCCCGTCGTCGCGCTGGCCTCCGCCGTGCTCGTCACGGTCGGTCTCGTCGTGATCGTGCGCGCCCTGCTGCACAACGACGACCGGCGCACGACCGTCTTCGCCGTGCTCGTCGGCCTCCTCCTGACCGTGTCGCCCGCGATCCTGGTACTCATGGGCAGATGAGGCTCTCGCCGCCCGTCGCGCTCTCGACGGCATCGGTCTACCCGGAACCGGTCGCCGCGGGCTTCGAGGTGGCGACGGAGCTCGGGTACGACGGCGTCGAGCTGATGGTGTGGTCGGACCCGGTGAGCCAGGACGTCGCCGCCGTCGACCGCCTGGCCCAGCGCTCCGGCGTGCCCGTCCTCGCCGTGCACGCGCCCTGCCTGGCCGTGACGCAGCGCGTGTGGGGCGCCGACCCGATCGTCCGCATCCGCCGCTCCGTCCAGGCCGCGGCGCAGCTGGGGGCGTCCACGGTCGTGCTGCACCCGCCGTTCCGCTGGCAGCGCCGCTACGCCGCGCAGTTCGCCGACGAGGTGGCCCGCGCCGGTGAGTACGCGGGCGTCGCCCTCGCCGTCGAGAACATGTTCCCCATCCGGCGCGGTGCGCTGCGCACGGTGCCCTACAGCCCCGGCTACGACCCCACCGACGTCGGGCACGCGCACTACACGCTCGACCTCTCCCACACCGCCGCCGCCGGCTCCGACGCCCTCGCGATGCTCGAGCGCATGGGGGAGCGGCTCACCCACCTGCACCTCACCGACGGCAGCGGCGCGCCCCGCGACGAGCACCTGGTGCCCGGGCGCGGCGCGCAGCCGTGCGCCGAGGTCTGCGAGCGCCTCATGGCGTCCGGCTTCGGCGGGGTGGTGGTGCTGGAGGTCAGCACGCGCCGCTGCCGCACCCGCTACGAGCGCACGTCGCTGCTGGCCGAGTCGCTGCTGTTCGCGCGGCTGCACCTGCAGGCCGCGCCCGACCCTGCCCTGTCCTAGACGAGTAAGTCCGAATGCGATCAGTGGTCGTAGGCGGTCAGGGAGCGGGTGATCGGTTGGCCGGTGGCCCGGTTGTGCCAGATCGCGGCGGTCAGGGCGAGGAGGCGTTGTCCGATCCGGGCGCCGACCCCGTCGATGGTGCGTCCGCCATGTAGTTCCAGGTCGAGCTGTCCTTTGAGGGTGTCGAAGATCGATTCGACGAGTTGGCGGACGGGTTTGAGCAGATGCTCGGCTGGATGCGGGGTGCGGTTGCGGTAGGACGGTCGCAGTAGTGCAATACCGCGTTCGGCGAGGTAGGTGTCGAGTTCGCGGGACACGTAGCCCTTGTCGGCGATGATGGTGAGTCCGGGCCGGTCGGCGGTCAGAGTGTGGTCGTGGTCCAGTGCGGCAATGAGCACCTGGCGTTCGTCGATCTTGGGGTCGGCCAGGGCCCAGGTGATAGGCAGCCCGGACGGGGTGGCGATCAGGTGCAGGCGCAGTCCCCAGAAGAACCGTGAGTGCGAGGCGCAGTAGCTGTAGCCGGCCCAGCCGGCGAGGTTGGAGCGCTTGACCGTGGGGCGGGAACGGGCGCACTCGACCGGGGTGGAGTCCACGACCCAGACCGGGTCGGCCCATAGATCGGTGTCGGTGGCCAGTACCCGGATCAGCTGTTTGATCAGGGGCAACGCCGCGCGTAGACGCTTGTTGTAGCCCGACTGGCCGGGCAGGTAGGGGAACGCGCCGGGCAGGTGTGTGGGCACGAACCGCAGCCACCGGGCCTCGGACCGCACGCCGAGCAGGACCTGGGCGACGGCGAGGGTGAGCAGTTCGGCGTCGGAGAGTTTCGGTGGTCTCCCGGTGCGGGTGCGGCGCCCGAGATAGTCATCGATCTTGACGTAAAGTGCGGTCAGGAGGGTGTTGAGGTTGGTCGTCACACACTGACCTTCAACACCCTCCGTCCACCTTCGTGGGTGCCACGCCGTTAGGACTTACTCGTCTAGGAGCGCGCTCCCGGGCGCGCATCACACCGGCCGCGCGGCGGCGGCGTGGTAGAGCTTTCCCATGACCACGACGGGTACCGCGACGGCGCCGTTCCGCCGCGCCATCGCCATCGACGACCTGGGCGACGGCCGCTTCGGCGCCGAGCTCGGCCCGCACTGGACGGTGGGCCCCAAGGCGCACGGCGGGCTGCTGATGGTGCTGCTCGCGCAGGCCGGGCTCGCCCGCCTCGCCGCCGACGCCCCCGGCGCGGCCCCCGACCCCCTCGCCGTCGCGGCCGACTTCCTGCGCGCCCCCGACCCCGGCCCCGTCGAGCTGACGACGGAGGTCCTCAAGCTGGGGCGCACGGTGTCGGTGGTGCAGGTGCGGATGAGCCAGGGCGGCAGGGCGATGCTCGCGGCCACCGTCACCGGCGGCACGCTGCCCGACGCCGAGCCGCACTACGCCGACCTGCCCGACCTCCCGGCCGAGCCGCCCGCCGACGCCTTCGACCCGGGCTCGCAGGAGAAGGCGGTGTTCGGCCTGTCCTCCTCGTGCGACCTGCGCTTCGACCAGGCGTCGATGCCGTTCGCGCGCCGCGAGCAGGGCCCGCCGGTCGTGCGCGGCTGGACCCGCCCGCGCGACGAGCCCACCGACGTCCTGTTCGCGATGCTCGCCGGCGACATCCTGCCGCCCACGGTGTTCAACGTGACCGGCCGCTTCGGCTGGGCCCCCACCGTCCAGCTGACGGCCCTGCTCCGCGCGAAGCCCGCCCCCGGCTGGCTGCGGGTGGAGTCGCGGTCGCGGACGGTCGCGGGCACCTGGTTCGACGAGGACGCCACCGTCGTCGACGCGGCGGGCCGGCTGGTCTGCCAGGCCCGCCAGCTCGCGCTGGCGCCGCTGACCGACTGATCACCGGCCCGCCGCCCCGGCTACCGTCTCGGCCATGACGCGGATCGCGGTGCTCGGGGCGGGGAAGATCGGGGAGGCCCTGCTGGCCGGGCTGCTGGCGGCCGGGCGCTCGCCGGACGACCTGGTGTTCACCGAGCGGCACCCGGAGCGCGCCGCGGAGCTGACCGGGCGCCTGGGGGTGGCCGGGGTCGACGTCGCCGCCGCGGCGGCGCACGCCGAGATCGCCGTCATCGCCGTGAAGCCCCAGGACGTCGTGCCGGTGCTGGCCGAGCTCGCGGGCGTGCTGCGGCCCGGCACGCTCGTGGTGTCGCTGTGCGCGGGCGTCCCGCTGGCCGTCGTCGAGGGTGCGCTGCCCGCGGGCACGGCCGCCGTCCGCGTCATGCCGAACACCCCGATGCTGGTGGGGGAGGCGATGAGCGCGCTGTCGGGCGGCGCGCACAGCAGCGAGGAGCAGCTCGCCGCCGTCGAGGAGATGCTGCGGGCCGTCGGGCGCGTCGTCCGGGTGCCCGAGACGCAGCAGGACGCCGTCACGGCGCTGTCGGGATCGGGTCCGGCGTACTTCTTCTTCCTGGTCGAGGCCATGATCGACGCCGGGATCCTGCTCGGGCTGCCGCGCGCGGTGGCCGCCGACCTCATCGTGCAGTCGGCCTTCGGGGCGGCGCTGATGCTGCGCGAGTCCGACGACCACCCGGTGATCCTGCGCGAGGCCGTCACCTCCCCCGCGGGCACGACGATCGCCGCGATCCGGGAGCTCGAGAAGCACGGCGTGCGGGCTGCGCTGATCGCCGCGATCGAGGCGGCGCGCGACCGATCGGTGGAACTGGGTCGCGCGGCGGCAGGTCGGTGACCCGATCGGACGACCGCTGCTCACCCTGACGCGGGGCTGAACTGCACACTCGTGTGACCATCCGTGTCACAGCCGTCACAGGGGTCAAGCTAAGCTCGGGCAGAACACCAGTGCCGTGTCTGGTGACCAGACGAAAGCGGTGAGCGGGATGGCGTCCGAACAGCACGGGTTCGCCCAGGTGCAGTTCCTGACCGTGGCCGAGGTCGCAGCGACCATGCGGGTCTCGAAGATGACCGTGTACCGCCTCGTGCACTCCGGCGAGCTGCCGGCCGCACGGGTCGGGCGCTCGTTCCGCGTGCCCAAGCCCGCCGTCGAGGACTACCTGCGCAACGCCTACTTCGACGCGGGCTGATACCTCGCGCGAGTGCTTCGGTAAGGTGGGCCACCGGTCGTCCTCCCGGCCGGCGCCGATCTGCGCACCACCGGCGCCGTGCAGCCGGGCCCGCCCGCTCCACCCGCAGACCAGGAAGGCACCCAGCATGGGTTCAGTCATCAAGAAGCGCCGCAAGCGGATGTCGAAGAAGAAGCACCGCAAGCTCCTGCGCAAGACCCGCGTGCAGCGTCGCAAGCTCGGCAAGTGAGGCGGGCCGGCGGGTGACCGCCGGCCGCACCGGGTCCGTGGTCCCCTGATCCCGCACGTCGTGTCGGTGGCCACGACCCGACGCGCCGTGGGTGCGCAGGGTCTAGCATCGGCCACCCACCGCATCGTTCGTTCTTCGGAGTAGGTCCGTGACGCCATCTGTCGTGCTCGTCACGGGGGTCAGCCGGTTCCTCGGCGGGCACCTCGCCGCCCGGCTCGCCGCCAACCCCGACATCGACCGCGTCCTGGGGGTCGACACCGTCCCCCCACCGCGCGACCTGCTGCGCCGGATGGGCCGCGCCGAGTTCGTGCGCGCCGACATCCGCAACCCGCTCATCTCCAAGGTCATCGAGCACGCCTCGGTCGACACCGTCGTGCACGCGTCGCTGTCGGCCAACCCCGGCTCCGCCGGCGGGCGCGCCACGATGAAGGAGATGAACGTCATCGGCACGATGCAGCTCCTCGCGGCGTGCCAGAAGGCGCCGTCGGTGCAGCGCATGGTGCTCAAGTCCACCACGGCGGTGTACGGCTCCAGCCCGCGCGACCCGGCGCTGTTCGACGAGACGACCACGCCGAAGGACCTGCCCTCGGGCGGCTACGCGAAGGACGCCGTCGAGATCGAGGGCTACCTGCGCGGGTTCGGCCGCCGCCGGCCCGACGTCTCGGTCACCGTGCTGCGGTTCTCGAACTTCATCGGCCCGCGCATCGACACGGTACTCACGCGCTACTTCGCGCTGCCCGTGATCCCCACCGTGCTCGGCTACGACGCCCGCGTGCAGCTGCTGCACGAGGAGGACGCCCTCGCGGTCCTGGAGCGCGCCACGAGCCACGATCTGTCCGGGGTGTACAACGTGGCTGCCGACGGCGTCCTGCTGCTCTCCCAGGCCATCCGGCGGGCCGGGCGCGTGCCGCTGCCGGTGCCCAGCGGGGCCGTGGGCCCGGTGAGCCGCATCTTCCGCGGCGCGCGGCTCGTCGACTTCTCCCCGGAGCAGATGCGCTTCCTCAACTTCGGCCGGGTCGTCGACACCGGCCGGCTGCGCAGCCAGTTCGGCTTCACCCCGCGCTGGACCACCACCCAGGCGTTCGACGACTACGTCCGCGGCCGCGCCCTGCGCCCCGTGGTCTCGGCCGAGTCCATCGAGACCGTCGAGCGCGGCGTGCTCGCCGCGGCGAGAACCCTGCGATGACGCCCGCCGACGCGAGGAGGGCCGCCGTGTCCGACGCCCACGTCATCCCGCTGCACGCCGACCGCAGCGGGGCCCGCACCCGCTGGCGCCTCGGCGAGAGCCGCACCCCGCCCGCCCCGGAGCCCGAGCCGGTGCCCGCACCCGAGCCGGAGCCCGAGCCCGTGGCGGAGTGGGAGGAGGCGCTCACCGAGGCGCTCGCGTTCCTGCGCAGGCGGCTCGCGGGCGACTACACCGTCGACGAGTTCGGCTTCGACGCCGAGCTCACCGACAACGTCCTGCTCCCCGCCCTGCGCCCGCTCTACGAGCGCTGGTTCCGCGTGGAGACCATCGGGATGCACCACGTGCCCGACACCGGCGGTGCGCTGATCGTCGCCAACCACTCCGGCACGCTGCCGCTGGACTCCCTGATGACGGCCGTGGCCCTGCACGACGACCACCCCGCGCAGCGGCACCTGCGGATGCTGGGCGCCGACCTGATGTTCCAGCTGCCCGTGCTGGGTTCCCTGGCGCGCAAGCAGGGCAGCACGCTGGCCTGCTCCCCGGACGCCGAGCGGCTCATGTCGGCGGGCGAGCTCGTCGGCGTGTGGCCGGAGGGCTTCAAGGGCATCGGCAAGCCGTTCCGCGACCGCTACAAGCTGCAGCGCTTCGGCCGCGGCGGCTTCGTGTCGGCGGCGCTGCGCACCGGCGTGCCGATCATCCCGTGCTCGATCGTCGGGGCCGAGGAGATCTACCCCAAGATCGGCGAGGTGAAGGCGCTCGCGCGGCTGTTCGGGGCGCCGTACTTCCCCGTCACGCCGCTGTTCCCGCACCTGGGGCCGCTGGGGCTGATCCCGCTGCCGTCGAAGTGGTACATCGAGTTCGGCGAGCCCATCTGCACCGAGGGCCTGGGCGCCGGCGAGGCCGACGACCCGATGCTCGTGTTCAACCTGACCGACCAGGTCCGGGAGACCATCCAGCACACGCTCTACCGGCTGCTGTCCCAGCGCCGCAACGCGTTCCTGGGCTGAGCGGCCCGGCGGCTCAGCGCCGCCGCACCGCCAGCCCTGCTGCGGCCACCGCGGCCGCGCCGAGCACCGACGGCACGCCGATCCGGGCGGCCCGGCGGCCGGTCCGGAAGTCGCGGACCTGCCAGCCGCGCTCGCGGGCGACGTCGCGCAGGGATGCGTCGGGGTTGATCGCCACCGCGGTGCCGACGGCCGAGAGCATCGGCACGTCGTTGACGGAGTCGGAGTACGCCGTGCAGCGCCGCAGGTCGAGCCCCTCGGACACGGCCAGCGCGCGCACGGCGTGGCCCTTCGCCGGGCCGTGCAGGATCTCGCCGACGAGGCGCCCGGTGTAGACGCCGTCGACGCTCTCGGCCACGGTGCCCAGCGCGCCCGTCAGTCCCAGGCGCCGCGCGATGATCAGGGCCAGCTCGACGGGCGTGGCCGTGACGAGCCAGACCCGCTGCCCGGCGTCGAGGTGCATCTGGGCCAGCGCGCGCGTGCCCGCCCAGATGCGGTCGGCCATGAGCTCGTCGTAGATCTCCTCGCCGAGCGTGGTGATCTCCTCCACGCCGCGCCCCGCGACGAACGACAGCGCCGTGTCGCGCCCGGTCGTCGTGGAGTAGGTGCTCTCCCGGCCGCCGACCCGGAACTTGATCTGCTGCCAGGCGAAGCCGGCGAGGTCGGAGCTGGTGAAGAACTTGCGGGCGGCGAGGCCGCGGGCGAAGTGGAAGATCGACGCGCCGATCATCATGGTGTTGTCGACGTCGAAGAAGGCCGCGGCGGTGAGGTCGGTCAGGGGCACGTCGCCCGGGCCGCTGTCGCCGGCCGCCACCGCGGCGGCCGCCGAGGCCTCCCCGGCCCGGACGGCCGGATCGAGCGCCGTGGAGGCGTCGATCCCGCGCGGGGCGTCGCCTGCGCCTGTCACACCTGGGCTCCCTCGAGGACGACGACGGTCGGTACGCCCACCCTAACGAGCAGGACCGCCGCGGGGAGATCCCCGCGGCGGTCCCGGTCGTGCACGTGCGTGGTGGGTCAGCCGATCGACACACCGGGCAGGCCCGGCAGCAGCGGAGGCAGCTGGATCGGCGGCACCAGCGGCAGCGGGATCGAGACGTCGCCACCGCCCTCGCTGCCACCGGAGGACGAGGAGCCCCCGCTGGTGGACAGGCCCTCGTCGGGCAGCGGCAGGCCGTCCGAGCCGCCGAGGTCGGGCAGCAGGCCGCCGCCGCTCTCGGACGACGGGGTGCCCGGCGCGGTGGTCGTGGTGCCGCCGGGGGCGGTGCTGGAGGTCGCGGGAGACGTGCCGTCCGGGGTGGTGGTCGGCGTGACGCTCTCGTCCTCGGTGGTGGTGGGGTCGTCGGCGACCTGCGCCCGGGGGGAGCAGGTGCCCTCGGCCGGGAGCCGGCCGAGGTCGTCGACGGTGTTGGAGGTGACGTCGGAGCAGGACGACCGCGCCTCGAGGGCCTCGGTGCGGCCGACCAGGCGGTCGAGCAGCGCGAGGGAGGTGTCGGCGTCGGCGACGGCCGGGTCGGGCAGGGAGGAGCGCAGCAGCGACAGGCGCGCGGCCTGCTCGGCGGCCCAGGTGCGGAGGTCGCCGAGAGCGGGGGCGCCGGACGCGTCCTCCGTGCTCAGCAGCATCCGCGAGGCCTCGCCCGTGGAGTCGTCGAAGTCGCGCATCGCGGCGGCGAGCAGCGCCGGGTCGGTGCTGCCGGCTGCGGCCCCGGCCTGGACGAGCCGCTCCACCTCGTCGAGCCGGGTGGTGGCGAGCGCGAGGTAGCGCTGCGCGCGCTCGGTGTCGTCGAAGGTGAACGCGAGGCCGGTGTCCTCGGAGATGCGCTTCATCGCGTACAGCGCGTCGCCGGGGAGGGCGTTGCGGCTGGCGAAGCTGCCCGCCGTCGTGATGGCGACGAGGGCGACCATCGCGGCCGCCCCCACCATCGCGAAGCGGCGGCGCAGCCCGCGCGAGGGCGGGCGCGACGCGGCGCGTGAGCGCGACCGCGATCCCGGCCGCGTCGGCAGGCTGTGCCGGCCCGGGCGCCCGGGGCGCACCACGGGGGACTCGACGACGGTGCCGCCGTCCTCGTGGGCGACCTCGGGCTCGTCGTCGGTCACACGACCGATGACGGCGGTCTCGTCGGTGGCTCCGGAGACCGGGGCGGGTGGCGCGGTGACGAGGGGCAGAGGTGCGGTGAGCTCCGAGGCGTGCGGGGCCGGGGAGGCCGCGGCGGCGCGGTCCTCGGCCTGGGCCGCGAGCAGGGCCTCCATGAGGCGCTGCTTCGACCGCGACCGGGCCTCGGGGTGCGGGTCGTACGCCGCACGCCGGGACCGCAGCATCGCCACGATCTCGAGATCACGCGCGAGCTCGGGGTCCGCGACGGAACCGGGGGGTGTCCCCTGCTCGATCGCGGCATCCAGCTGCTCTGCGTCCTTGCCCTGTCCGGCGGGCATGTTGGCCGTCCTCACTGCATCCCTGCGCTCTGTGTCGCGGCGCCCGGTCCTGCTGCGCTTGCTCGACTTTCGCCGGTACAACGAGCCTCCGGGCGAGGGGTTACGGCTGTGAGACCGTTCACCGCATCGAGTCGTTCATTCGCCGCACCCGTAACGCCCGGGGCAGCTGGGGCGATATGGCGCCCGGTCATCGCAACCCCTCGGGGAGCAGCTGGGCGAGCCGCCGCACCGCGCGGTGCTGCAGGGCCTTGACGGCCCCCTCGTTGCGATCCATGATGCGCGCCGTCTCGGCCACCGACAGCCCCTGCAGGAACCGCAGGGTGATGCACTCCTGCTGGTCGGGGTTCAGCTTGCGGACGCACCGGATGAGCTCCTCGTTGGTGGCGCCGTCGAGGACCTGCTGCTCGGGGCCGTGCGTGCTGGGCGAGAGCTCGATCATGTCCGACGTGGTGGACTCCAGCCGGTACCGGCTCGACTTCACGTGATCGAAGATCAGGTTGCGGGCGATGGTGACGAACCAGGCGGCGATGTCGCGGCCCTGGTAGGTCACCGAGCCGATGCGCCGCAGCGCCCGGACGAACGCCTCCTGGGTGACGTCCTCGGCGAGGTTGCGGTCGTTCATGCGGAACAGCACGTAGCGGAAGACGACGTCGTAGTAGCGCTCGTACAGCTCGCTGAACGCCGCCATGTCGCCCTCCTGGGCGGCCCGGACGAGCGACCAGGCGCCGGTGTCGGCCTGCGCGTCGTCCATGACGTCCTCGTGCGGGGTGTCCTCGTGCGGGGTGTCCGCGACCGGACCGGGGGCCGCTGCGGGGGCCGGCGCGTCGACGGGGGCGAGCTCGGTGGCGGCGCGGGGACGCTGCCGGGGGAACGGCATGGCGGCTTCGGGGGCCGCCGGGGGCGCTGTCTGGGTCATCGGGGGCGCTGTCTGGGTCATGTCGACCTCCCCACCCGCGGGACGGCGGGCGGTGTCGGTGCGGAGCAGCCGGGACGGTCGCATCGGACGGGTCATGCCTCCCGACCGGCGGACCGCGCGCATCGGGCGGGACGCCGAGGGTCGGCCCGCGGTGCGCTGACGACAGGCTGCATGCCACTCCCTTGGGTGAGTTCCGCGTCGAAGTGGGGAGCTGACGCGTTGAGACGGCTGTAGCGGCGGAGCATACGGGCGGACGACTGTGTCGAAGCACGCAGCATCCACTTGCCGTGGTCCTGTTCCGGTGAGCGGACGGTTACGCGCGGTCAACGTCACGATCCGGACTCGCAGCGGTCGTTCCGCGGCTCCCCGGCGCGTCGCGCGACGCGCCTCCGCGGGTCGGGGGCCCCGTGCCAGACTCGACGTGCGGGTGCCCGACCCGGCGCCCGCGCCACCGCGTCGAACCGCCGAGCGCACCCAGGAGCACCGTGGACAGTCCGACCAGGCCGCAGGGACCGGGTGGGCCCCGGCACCTCGCCGATCTCGTGACGCGCGCCGCCGGAGCCGCTCCTGATCACCCGGCGATCATCGATGTGACCGGCGGCACGACGTTGACCTGGGCGGACCTCGAGGCCGCCACCGCGGCCGAAGCGGCCCGGCTCGTCGCCGCCGGTGTGGGTCGCGGCCACCGCGTGGTGGTGCGGCTGGCCAACGGCGCACCGTTCTGCGTCGCCGTGCTCGGCGCGCTGCGGGCGGGCGCCACGGCCGTCCCGGTGGGCCCCGTCGCGGTGCCGCGCGAGCTCGACATCGTCTTCTCCGACTGCACCCCGTCGATCGTCGTGGCCGGCCCCGGTGACTCCGACGCGGCGGGCTGCGCGGCCTCCGCGGGCGCCACCCTGATCGGGCCGCCCGACCTCACCTCGCGTGTCGCGGACGGCGCCGCCGTCACGCACGGTGGCGGCGACGAGGACATCGCGCTGCTCGTCTACACCTCGGGCACGACGGGCACGCCCCGCGGCGTGCGGCTGTCCCACCGGGCCCTGCTGGCCAACCGCGCGCAGGCCGCCGAGCTCCGGCCCGCGCCGGTCACCACGGTCGACCGCGTCCTGCTCTCCCTGCCGCTGTTCCACGTCTTCGGGCTCGCCGCCGGCTTCCTGCAGGTGTGCTGGGCCGGGGCCACCGCGGTGCTGACGGAGCGGTCCGACCCCGAGCACACCGCCGAGGTCCTCGTCGCGCACCGCGTGAGCGGGGTGGCGGGTGTGCCGTCGATGTTCCGGTCGCTGCTCGACCTGCCGGCCGACCGGCTGCGCGCGGCCACCGCCAACGTCCGGATGTGCACCTCCGGCGGGGCGCCGCTGCCCGCGCGGTGGCTCGCCGACTTCCACGACGCCACCGGGCTGTGGATCTTCGAGGGCTACGGGCTCACCGAGGGCGGCCCGGTGCTCACGACCAACGGCGTCGGCGGCGTCGCGAAGGCCGGGTCGGTCGGGCGCGCTCTGCCCGGCGTCGAGCTCCGCCTCGTCGACGCCGAGGGTCGCCCGATCGACACCGAGGACCCCGACGACGACGAGGAGCTCGACGCGGTCTCCGACCCCGGCCACGACACCGGGCTCGTCGCCGTCCGCGGACCGAACCTGTTCTCCGGGTACTGGCCCGACGGGGAGGGCGGCCCCGACGACGACGGCTGGTTCCGCACCGCCGACGTCGGCTTCCTCGACGGCGACGGCGACCTGCACCTCGTCGACCGCTCCTCGGACCTCGTCATCGTCAACGGGTTCAACGTCTACCCCCGCGAGGTGGAGCGCGTGCTCGCCGAGCTCGACGGCGTGACCGAGGCCGCCGTCGTCGGTGTGCCGGACGACCGCACGGGCGAGGCCGTCAAGGCCGTGCTGGTGCGCGCCGCGGGCTCTCGGCTCACCGAGGAGGAGGTACGGGAGCACTGCGCGGTGCGCCTGGCGCGGTTCAAGACGCCGTCGGTGATCGCCTTCGTGGACGACCTGCCGCGCACGCCCACCGGCAAGGTCGCGCGCCGGCAGCTCGCGCAGGTGCCCGGCGGCCCCGTCGCCGAGGCGGCCCCGTGAGCGGCGGCCCCGTGAGCGGCGGCACGGGGAGCAGGGTGACCGTCTACACCCGCACCGGCTGCTCCACCTGCGTCACGGCGGAGGCGGACGTCGCCCGGATCTGCGGCGAGCTGGCGGTCGGCTGGGAGGCCGTCGACGTCGACACCGACCCGGAGCTGCGCGCCGAGTACGGCGACCGCGTGCCCGTCATCCTCGTCGACGGCCGCGAGCACGGGTTCTGGCGCGTCGAGGAGCCGCGTCTGCGGAAGGCGATCGTCACCGAACGGTGACGATCGACCCCGTGGATGAACCGCGGGGCGCCCGGGGGGCGAACCCTCGGCTGTGAGCACCACCGCGGCAGCACCCGAGCAGTCCCACGAGCCACGACCGTCCGCGACAATCCCCCGGGGGGTCGCCGCGCTGACCGGCGTCCTGGCCGTCGGGTTCGCGCTGGGCGTCGGGCACCTCGTCGCCGCGTTCGTCGGGCCGTCGTCGTCGCCGTTCCTGGCCGTCGGCGACACCGTCATCCGCTTCTCGCCGCAGGTGCTCACCGAGTTCGCCAAGACCACGTTCGGCACGGCCGACAAGCCGGTGCTGCTCGGCGGCATGGCCGTCGTCATCCTCGTGCTCGCCGCCGTCGGCGGGCTGCTGTCGCGCCGCTCGCCGGCCGTCGGCACCGCGGTCGTCGTCGGGATGGGCGTGCTGGGGTTCCTCGCGGTGTTCTTCGCGCCGTCGTTCGCCCCGCTGGGGCTGCTCGCGCCGCTCGCCTCGCTCGTCGCGGGCGTCGCGGCCTTCCGGTTGCTGCACCTTGTCGCGCTGCGCGCCTCCGCGCCGGCGCCGTCGGGCGGCCCGGAGGTCTCGCGGCGCGGGGTGCTCGTGGGTTCGTCCGCCGCGGTCGGCCTCGGCGCGCTCGCCGCGGGCGCCGGCGGTCAGTATCTGGGCAACGGCGTCGCCGACTCCCGCGCCGAGGTCACCGCGCGGCTGGCGCGGGCCGTGCTCACCGAGACCGCCCCGCCGATCCCCGCGACCGCGTCGTTCCCCGAGTCCGGCTCGATCCCGTTCGTCACGTCGAACGCCGACTTCTACCGCGTCGACACCGCGCTGCAGCTCCCGTCGCAGACCGCGGCCGACTGGTCGTGCCGGATCCACGGCATGGTCGACGACGAGATCGTACTGCGGTTCGACGACCTGATGAACCGCCCGCTCGTGGAGCGCACGCTCACGATGACGTGCGTGTCGAACGAGGTCGGCGGCCCCTACATCTCCACCGCGAACTTCATCGGCGTCGAGCTCCGCGACATCCTGCTCGAGGCGGGGATCCGGCCCGGCGCCGACCAGCTCTACAGCACCAGCCTCGACGCCTGGACCGCCGGCTCGCCCACCGACGTCGTCATGGAGCCCGGCCGCGGCGCGCTGATCGCTATCGGCATGAACGGCGAGGCGCTGCCGCAGGAGCACGGCTTCCCGGTGCGCCTGGTCGTGCCCGGTCTCTACGGGTTCCTGTCGGCCACCAAGTGGCTCGCCGACATCGAGCTCACGACGTTCGACGCCGCGCAGGGCTACTGGCTGCAGCGCGGCTGGGGCAAGTTCGCGCCGATCAAGACGCAGTCGCGGATCGACTCGCCCGCACCGTTCCAGAGCGTGCCCGCCGGCACCGTGTCCGTCGCGGGGATCGCGTGGTCGCAGCCGATCGGCGTCAGCAAGGTGGAGGTGCGGGTCGACGGCGGGGCGTGGCAGGAGGCCGAGCTGGCCGACGAGGTCAACCCGCGCACGTGGCGCATGTGGCGCGCGGAGTTCCCGCTCGACGCCGGCAGCCACACCGTGACCAGCCGCGCGACCGATGCGAACGGCGTCACACAACCGGAGCAGCGCGCCATGCCCATCCCGGATGGCGCCACCGGTTGGCCCAGCACTATCTTCACCGTTTCCTAGGCCGTTGAGGCGCAGTTCGTACTCCGAACGGGCGCTCGCTGGTGCAGACACGCGAACTTCCCGCGGATCCGGTCCAGGCCGTTGCCGAACCGTTATTTCCGTGAGTGAACCGCCTTTGGATCGATGCCGAAGGTTCTGATGTAGCGACTCGGACAGACCGGGTCGAGCTCGAGGAGGACACACCGTGCGAAAGATCCAGCGACTGGCCGCCGTCGGCGCCATGGCCGCCCTGACCGTGGCGCTGGGCGCGTGCAGCAGCTCCGAGACCCCTTCCGCCGAGGCCCCCGCCTCGTCGGCGCCCTCCGCCGCTGCCACCACCGAGGCGGCCAGCGACGGCGTCACCACGATCGACGACATCTTCGGCCCGGCCTGCGACCAGGTCCCCACCGAGGGTGAGGGTTCCGCCCAGGGCATGATCGACGACCCGGTGGCCACCGCCGCGTCGAACAACCCGCTGCTGTCCACCCTGGTCACCGCCGTCGGCGCCGTCGATGGCCTGGCCGACACCCTGAACTCCGCGGAGGCCCTCACCGTCTTCGCGCCGTTCAACGGTGCGTTCGAGGCGCTGCCCGCCGGCACCGTCGAGACCCTGGTCGCCAACCCCGACCAGCTGGCCCCGATCCTCCAGGGCCACGTCTCCTCCACCCGCTACGACGCCGCCGGCCTGGTCGAGGCCGGTTCGGTCGACGTCCTCTCGGGTGGCACCGTCACCATCGGTGGCACCGCCGATGCCCCCACGTTCGACGGTGGCAACGGCACCGCCGCCACCAACCTGTGCGGCAACGTGCCGACCGCGAACGCCACCGTGTTCGTCATCGACACCGTTCTGATGCCCGCCAGCTGATCCCGGCTCGCAGCACACCGCAGGGGCGGTCCCGGTACTCCGGGACCGCCCCTGCGGTGTGTGTCGTCCCGGACACGCGGTGACCCGGGAGCTCTGCGGTGAACGGCGTCACGTCCCGGACCCGGACGGCCCCTCCGACCTGCCGGTGACCGACGAGCGGGGCCTGCGGCGCGACGGCCGGTCGTCGCCCGGACGGGTCGTCGTGAGCACGGCGGAGTTCAAGATCGCAACTTTGTGCGGGTCTTCACAAGCGGCTACCGTGTTGTCCAGTCGCCGTCAAGACCCCCCGGGTGATCCGGTCCGCGGGTCCCGACGAGCAGTCCACCCGCAACAGCCCCGAGGAGCATCCGCCCGTGACCGTGCCGCCGCAGGCCGACTCCGACGGTGGAGCCGGGTCGCGGACCATACCGGAGGCCAGCGTCGCCCGGCTCGCCCTGTACCTGCGCATGCTCGGCGAGCTCGCGGAGCAGGGCACGGAGACCGTATCGAGCGACGAGCTCGCCGCCGTCACCGGTGTCAACCCGGCGAAGCTGCGCAAGGACCTGTCCTACATCGGGTCCTACGGCATCCGCGGCGTCGGCTACGAGGTCCGGGCGCTGCTGCACCAGCTGGAGCGCGTGCTCGGGCTCAACCACCGCCAGGCCGTCGCGCTGGTGGGCGTGGGCAACCTCGGTCACGCCCTCGCGGGCTACAACGGCTTCGGCGGCCGCGGGTTCCCCGTCGCCGCGCTGTTCGACGTCGACCCCGACCTGGTCGGCATCCACATCAACGGCATCGTCGTCGAGCACGTGAGCGCGATCCCCGAGGTCTGCGCGGCGCAGGGCGTCACGATCGGCATGATCGCCACCCCCGGGCCGGCCGCCCAGGGCGTGTGCGACCTGCTCGTCGGGTCCGGCGTGCGCTGCATCCTCAACTTCGCCCCCGTCGTCCTGCAGGTGCCCGACGAGGTGGAGGTCCGCAAGGTCGACCTGGCCGTCGAACTGCAGGTCCTGGCGTTCCACGTCGCCCGCCGCCACGTCGCCGGGCATGCGTCCGCGTCGAACGGGAGTGCGGCGAACGGCACGGGTGGGAATGGTCGCACCCGCAACGGGCACGCCTCGGGCGTGCGCACGTTCCCCCTGGTGGACGGGACGACGACGTCGGAGGGACGGGCATGAGTGTGCTGGTGGTCGGGCTGTCGCACCGCAGCGCGCCGGTCGAGGTGCTGGAGCGGGCCGCCGTGTCCGCGCCCGACGTCCCCAAGCTCCTCGACGAGATGGTGCACGCCGAGCACGTCTCCGAGGTCATGATGCTCTCGACCTGCAACCGCATCGAGGTCTACGCGGTCGTCGACGCCTTCCACGGCGGCCTGGCCGACGTCTCGGCGGTGCTCTCGCGGCACTCCGGGATGCCGCTGGCCGAGCTCACCGAGCACGTCTACGTGCACTACGCCGGGTCGGCCGTGCAGCACCTGTTCGCGGTGTCGGCCGGGCTCGACTCGATGGTCGTCGGCGAGGCCCAGATCCTCGGCCAGCTCCGCGCCGCCTACGCCACCGCCGACGAGACGGGCACCGTCGGGCGCGCGCTGCACGAGCTCGCGCAGCAGTCGCTGCGCGTCGGCAAGCGCGTCCACGCCCGCACCGGCATCGACACCGCGGGCGCCTCCGTGGTCTCCGAGGCCCTGTCCGACGCGGCCACCGCGCTCGGCGGCGACCTCACCGGCCGCCGCGCGGTCCTCGTCGGCGCCGGGGCGATGGGCGCGCTCGCCGCGGCCCACCTGCGCCGCGCCGGGGCCGCCGAGATCGTCGTGCTGAACCGGTCGGTCGAGCGGGCCGAGCGCCTCGCCGCCACCAGCGCCGAGCACGGCACGCCCGCCCGCGCCGGCACCCTCGACGCGCTGCCGCAGGCGCTGGCCGACGCCGACCTGCTGCTGGCCTGCACCGGCGCGATCGGCACGGTCGTCGAGCGCTCGGTGGTGGCCGCGGCCGTCGCCGGACGTCCCGGGCGCCCGCTCGCGGTGTGCGACCTGGGCCTGCCCCGCGACGTCGACGCCGGCGTGGCCGCGCTGCCCGGCGTCACCGTCGTCGACCTGATCGCGCTGCAGGCGCGCCTGTCCACCGGCGAGCGGGGCGCCGCCGTCGCCGCCGCGCAGGAGCTCGTCGCGGCCGAGGCGCAGGCCTACCTGGCCGCGCAGCGCTCCGCGGCGGTCACACCGACCGTCACCGCGCTGCGCCGCCGCGCGTCCGAGGTGATCGACGCCGAGCTGCTGCGCCTCGACGCGAAGCTGCCCGACCTCGACGACCGCGTGCGCGAGGAGTTCGACCGCAGCGTGCGCCGCGTCGTCGACAAGCTGCTGCACACACCGACCGTCCAGATCAAGCGGCTCGCCGAGGGGCCCGACGGCACGAGCTACGCCGAGGCGCTGCGCGAGCTGTTCGAGCTCGACCCGCAGACGCCCGCGGCCGTCGCGGTCGCCCGCAGCGGCGACGTGCTGGCCGCGCTCGAAGCCCGTTCGGAGGAGCGCCGATGACCCCGGAACCGCGCACCATCAGGATCGGCACCCGCCCCAGCGCGCTCGCCGTCGCCCAGTCCGGGCACGTCGCGGACCGTCTGCGGGCGAAGGGCCACACCTGCGAGCTCGTCGAGATCAGCTCGCCCGGCGACCGCTCCTCCGCGCCCGTCGCGGAGCTGGGCGTCGGGGTGTTCGTGTCGTCGCTGCGCGAGGCGCTGGTCGACGGCCGGGTCGACGTGGCGGTGCACTCCTACAAGGACCTGCCCACCGCGCCGGACCGCCGGCTCGTGCTCGCCGCCGTGCCGCCGCGGGAGGACCCCCGCGACGCACTGGTGGCCCGCGACGGGCTGGTGCTGGGCGAACTGCCGTCCGGGGCCCGCGTGGGCACGGGGTCGCCGCGGCGCGCCGCGCAGCTCGCCGCGCTGGGGCTCGGCCTGGAGGTCGTGGCCATCCGCGGCAACGTCGACACGCGCATCGGCAAGGTGCGCTCCGGCGAGCTCGACGCCGTCGTCGTGGCGGCGGCCGGGCTGCGCAGGCTCGGCCGGGCCGACGAGGCCTCCGAGCTGCTCGACCCGGTGCAGATGGTGTCGGCCCCCGCGCAGGGGGCGCTCGCCGTCGAGTGCCTGGCCGACGACACCGCGCTGTCCGACACCCTCGCCTCCGCGCTCGACGACCCGTTCACCCGGGCCGCCGTCTCCGCGGAGCGGGCGGTGTTGGCGGCGCTCGAAGCAGGGTGCAGTGCGCCCGTGGGGGCGCTCGCCGACGTCGTGTCCGACCTCGACGACGACGGCAACGTGTTGGACCGCATCTCACTACGCGCCGTGGTGGGCACCGAGGACGGGGCGCTCATCCGCGCCTCGATCACCGGAGACATGGACGTCGCCGAGAAGCTCGGAGCGGCACTCGCCGCGGAGCTCCTCGACTTGGGGGGCAGCTCGCTGTCCCTGGGAAACCGCTGACCGGGAGTTCAGAGAACAGATGAACCGAGCACCTTCCACCGGACGGGTCGCCTTCGTGGGCAGCGGCCCCGGCGATCCCGGCCTGCTCACCGTGCGTGCGCGGGACGCCATCGCGTCCGCGCCGCTGATCATCACCGACCCGGACGTGCCGGAGGCGATCCTCGCCCTCGTCGCCGAGGGGGCCGAGGTGCGGCCGGCCGTGGGCCAGCCCGCCGACGTCGCGCGCGACCTGGTCGCCGAGGCCCGCGCCGGGCGCACCGTGACGCGGCTGGTCAGCGGGGACCCGCTGACGGTCGACGCCGTGGTGGCCGAGGCCATCGCGGTGTCCGGCGCCGAGGTGGCGTTCGACGTCGTCCCCGGGGTGCCCTCGGGCACCGCGGTGCCGGCGTACGCGGGCGTGCCGCTGGGCTCCGCGCACATCGAGGCCGACGTCCGCGCGGGCGTCGACTGGGCCAGGCTCGCCGTGGCGCCCGGGGTCCTCGTGCTGCACGCCGGCCCGACGCACCTCGCGGAGATCGCGAGCGGGCTCACCGAGCACGGCCTCGCCGCGCAGACGCCCGTCGCGGTCACCTCGAGCGGGTCGCAGACCACTCAGCGGACCGTGCAGGGCACGCTGGCCACGCTCGCGGCCGACGCGTCGGACCTCGAGGGTCCGCTCGTCGTCACCGTCGGCGACGAGGTCGGCCTGCGCGCCGAGCTCTCCTGGTGGGAGTCGCGCGCGCTCTACGGGTGGCGCGTCCTCGTGCCGCGCACGAAGGACCAGGCCGGCGCGATGAGCGACCGCCTCGCCGTGCACGGCGCCTCTGCCGAGGAGGTCCCGACGATCGCCGTCGAGCCGCCGCGGTCGCCCACGCAGATGGAGCGGGCCGTCAAGGGCCTGGTCGACGGCCGCTACCAGTGGGTCGTCTTCACCTCCACCAACGCCGTCAAGGCCGTGTGGGAGAAGTTCGCCGAGTTCGGCCTCGACGCCCGCGCGTTCTCCGGCGTCAAGATCGCCTGCGTCGGCACGGCCACCGCGGAGAAGGTGCGCGGCTTCGGCATCGTGCCCGAGCTGGTGCCCGACATCGAGGAGTCGCAGGAGTCCAGCTCCGAGGGACTGCTCGGGATCTTCCCGCCCTACGACGACGTGCTCGACCCGGTCGACCGGGTCCTGCTCCCGCGCGCCGACATCGCCACCGAGACCCTCGCCGCCGGTCTGCGCGACCGCGGCTGGGAGATCGACGACGTCACGGCGTACCGCACCGTCCGGGCGGCACCGCCGCCCGCGCCGATCCGTGAGGCGATCAAGACCGGCGGGTTCGACGCCGTCTGCTTCACGAGCTCGTCGACGGTGCGCAACCTGGTCGGGATCGCGGGCAAGCCGCACGCCCGCACCATCGTCGCGTGCATCGGTCCGCAGACGGCCGAGACGGCCCGCGAGTTCGGCCTGCGGGTCGACGTGCAGCCGGACGAGGCGCGGGTGCCGGCCCTGGTCGACGCCCTGGCCGCGCACGCGGCCCGGCTGCGGGCGGAGGGGGCCCTCCCGCCCCCGCGCAAGGCGAAGGCGCGGCGGCGCTAGCAGGTCCCGCCCGACTTGCAGGAAAGCCACGTTCACGCAACCACGTTGCAGGAACGTGGCTTTCCTGCCGTTCGGGAAGGGTGCGGCGGCCGGTCGTAGGCTGGCCCCATGGCGTTCCCCTCCCACCGCCCCCGCCGCCTGCGCTCCACCCCGGCCCTGCGGCGGCTCGTCTCCGAGACCGACCTGCGGCCCCGGCACCTGGTCCTGCCGCTGTTCGTGCGGGAGGGGATCGGCGAGCCGGTGCCGATCGCGTCGATGCCCGGGGTCGTGCAGCACACCCGCGACTCCCTGCGCAAGGCGTGCGTCGAGGCCGTCGAGGCGGGCGTCGGGGGGCTGATGCTGTTCGGCGTCCCCGCCGTGCGCGACGCCACCGGCACCGCGGGCGTCGACCCGGACGGCGTGCTCAACGCGGCCCTGCGCGACGTCCGCGCCGAGATCGGGGACGCATCGGTGCTCATGGCCGACACCTGCCTCGACGAGTTCACCGACCATGGCCACTGCGGCGTCCTCGACGCCGACGGCGGGGTCGACAACGACGCCACCCTCGCCGTCTACGCGCAGATGGCGGTGGCGCAGGCCGACGCCGGGGCCCACCTGCTCGGCCCCAGCGGCATGATGGACGGCCAGGTCGGCGTCCTGCGCGACGCGCTCGACGCGGCCGGGCACGCCGACACCGGCATCCTCGCCTACACCGCCAAGTACGCCTCGGCGTTCTACGGCCCGTTCCGCGAGGCCGTCGACTCGCAGCTGCGCGGCGACCGCAAGACCTACCAGCAGGACCCGGGCAACGTCCGCGAGGCGCTGCGCGAGCTCGCGCTCGACCTCGAGGAGGGCGCGGACATGGTGATGGTCAAGCCGGCGATGTCCTACCTCGACGTGCTGCGCGCGGTGGCCGAGATCGCCGACGTGCCGGTCGCGGCGTACCAGGTGTCGGGGGAGTACGCGATGGTGGAGGCGGCCGCCGCGAACGGGTGGCTCGACCGCGACCGCACGATCACCGAGACGCTCACCGCGATCCGCCGGGCGGGTGCCGACGTCGTCCTCACCTACTGGGCCACCGAGGTGGCGTTGCGACTCGGTCGCGGCTGAGCGTCGATCGGGCCCTGACCGGCGGTCATCGGGGTAGGCTGCCGCCGCCAGTGATCACCCGGGGCTTTGCGAAGCGCCGAGCCAGCGCACCGAGGAGAACGATGAGCTACGACCCCGCAGGCGGTCAGCCCGGAGGCCAGGGGTGGCAGGGCGGGCAACAGCCCCCCTACCCGCCGCCCCCCGGCGGTGGCTACGGCCAGCAACCGCCCGCCGGATGGGGGCCGCCCCCCGGCCCCGGCGGTCCGTCCGGCTCGCCCGCGCAGAAGAGCTTCTTCTCGGCGCTGTTCGACTTCACGTTCGACAGCTTCGCGACGCCCGGCCTGATCCGGATCCTCTACATCATCGGCACCGTGCTGATCGTGCTCGGCTGGCTCGGGTACGTGGTGGTCGGCTTCAGTGCGCTCGGCGCCGCCGCCGGCATCGGCATCCTGATCTTCGGCGCCATCTTCGCGCTGTTCACGATCGCTCTCCTGCGCGTGTCGCTCGAGTTCTACTACGCGGTCGTGCGCATGTCGGAGGACATCCACAACCGTCGGTGACCACCGGAGATCCCGGCCCGGCAGGCCCCGTGGACACGCTCCGGGCCGGGATCTACGGTGGCGCCGTGAGCTACCCCGAACCGGACGACCGGCCGAACCTGGACAAGGGCCCGGGTGCCGGGCAGCAGCCGGGCCAGCAGGCCTACGGCACCGGTTACGGCGGCGTGCAGTACCCGTACCCCGAGGGCCAGGCCCCGGCCGGGCAGCCCTACCCGGGGCAGGGCCAGCCGGGACAGCAGCCGGGACAGCCGTACCCGGGCCAGCAGGGGCAGCAGGGCTACCCGTACAACCCCTACGGCCAGACCCCGTACGGCCAGTCGCCCTACGGCGGCTACCCGGCCGGGCTCGACGACCGGGGCTCGGCGCCCGCGCGCCGCCCGGGGATCCTCGTGCTCGGCCTCGTGCTGCAGATCCTCGCGGCGCTGCCGTTCCTCGTCTTCGGCGCCATCGTGCTCGCGGTCCCGCTCGACTCCGCGACGATCCCGCCCGAGGTGCTCGACAACCCCGACCTCGCCGCCGCCGGTGTGACGGTGGAGACGCTGCTCTCGTTCGTGCGGGTGTTCGGTGGCATCTTCGTCGGGCTGTCGCTGATCTACATCGTGTTCGCCGTGGTCGCCTTCACCGGGCGCAACTGGGCGCGCATCCTCGTCACCGTCATGACGGTCGGGTTCAGCCTGTTCCTGCTGTTCGCGGCGTTCACCGGCGGCGCGGCCGACCCGGCCGGCGCGGGGATCCTGCTGCTGCCGGTGCTGCTCGCCGTGCTCGGCGTCGTGATCCTCTTCCTGCCCGCGTCCAACGCCTGGTTCTCCGCGCCCCGCCGCTGAGGCCCTCGCGCGGCCCCGCCGGCCGGATGTGAGACTGGCGGCCGTGGCCTCACGCACGACGTCGTCCCAGGACCTGTTCGCCCGCGCCTCGACCGTGATCCCGGGCGGGGTCAACTCCCCGGTCCGCGCGTTCACCTCGGTCGGGGGCACGCCGCGGTTCATGACGTCGGCGCGGGGGCCCTGGCTCACCGACGCCGACGACAACCGCTACGTCGACCTCATCTGCTCGTGGGGCCCGATGATCCTCGGGCACGCGCACCCCGCCGTCGTCGACGCCGTGCGCAGCGCCGCCGGCCAGGGCCTGTCGTTCGGCGCGCCGACGCCCGCGGAGATCGAGCTCGCCGAGGCGATCATCGGCCGGGTCGGGCCGGTGGAGCAGGTGCGGCTGGTCAACTCCGGCACCGAGGCGACGATGAGCGCCATCCGGCTGGCCCGCGGCATCACCGGGCGCAAGGTCATCGTCAAGTTCGCCGGCTGCTACCACGGCCACGTCGACGCGCTGCTGGCCCAGGCCGGCTCGGGCGTCGCGACGCTGGGGCTGCCGACGAGCCCGGGCGTCACCGGTGCGCAGGCCGCCGACACCGTCGTCCTGCCCTACAACGACCTCGAGGCCGTGCGCGCGGTGTTCGCCGAGCGCGGCGACGAGATCGCGTGCGTCATCACCGAGGCGGCCGCGGGCAACATGGGCGCGGTCGCGCCGGTCGAGGGCTTCAACGCCGGCCTGCGCGACGTCTGCCACGCGCACGGCGCGCTGCTCGTCGTCGACGAGGTGATGACGGGCTTCCGCGTCTCGCCGTCGGGCTGGTACGGCCTCGACGGGGTGGCGGGCGACCTCTACACGTTCGGCAAGGTCATGTCCGGCGGGCTGCCCGCCGCGGCCTTCGGCGGGTCGGCCGAGCTCATGGCCCACCTCGCCCCGGCCGGGCCGGTCTACCAGGCGGGCACGCTCTCGGGGAACCCCGTCGCCGTCGCCGCCGGGCTCGCCACGCTGCGCACCGCCGACGCCGCCGTCTACGCCGCCCTGGACGCCAACGCGCAGCGCCTGGGCACCCTGCTCGGCGACGCCCTGTCGGCCGCGAGCGTGCCGCACCGCGTGCAGTACGCGGGCTCGATGCTCTCGGTGTTCTTCTCCGCGGACGAGGTGCACGACTACGCCGGCGCACAGGCCGCCGCGACCTGGCGGTTCCCCGCCTTCTTCCACGCCCTGCTCGACGCCGGGGTGTACCCGCCGCCCAGCGCGTTCGAGGCCTGGTTCGTCTCCGCCGCCCTCGACGACGAGTGCTGGGAGAGGATCGAGGCCGCGCTGCCGGCCGCCGCGCAGGCCGCCTCCACCGCGACCTCGCCCGCCGAGGCCGCGCAGTGACCCCTCCGCGCACGGTCGTCCACGTCCTGCGCCACGGCGAGGTCCACAACCCCGACGGCATCCTCTACGGCCGCATCCCCGGCTTCCGGCTCTCGGACACCGGGCGCCGGCAGGCCCGGGTCGTGGCCGAGGCGCTCGCCGGGGCCGACCTGGCCGCCGTCGTCGCCTCCCCGCTGCAGCGCGCGCAGGAGACCGCCGCGCCGATCGCCGCCGCGCACGGCCTGGAGATCGGCACCGACGAGGGGCTGCTCGAGGCGGGCAACCAGTTCGAGGGCCTCAAGGTCGCGGTCGGCGACGGCGCTCTGCGCGAGCCGCGGCACTGGCCCAAGCTGCGCGACCCGTTCACGCCGTCGTGGGGCGAGCCGTACCTGCAGATCGCGCACCGGATGCTCGGCGCGGTGCACCGCGCGCGGGAGCTCGCGCCCGGCCGCGAGGTGCTGTGCGTGTCGCACCAGCTGCCGATCTGGACGCTGCGCCGGTTCGTCACCGGGCAGCGGCTGTGGCACGACCCGCGCCGCCGCCAGTGCGGGCTCGCCTCGCTCACGACGCTGGTGTTCGACGGCGCCGAGCTGACGCAGCTGCGCTACTCCGAGCCCGCCGGCCCGAGCGACCCGCGGAAGACCGGCGCATGAGGAGGCTCGCGCTCGCCGTCGTCGCGGTGCTGGGGCTGGCGCTGGGCGGCTGCTCCACCAGCCGGGACGCCGTGGCGAACGACGGCGAGTTCACGTTCGTCGCCCCCGGCGGGCAGACGACGATCCTCTACGACCCGCCCGCCGACCGCGGCAGCGTCCGCGGCATCGAGGGCGAGAGCCTGCTCGACCCGGGGCGGACGATCGGGCTCGACGACTACGCGGGCCAGGTCGTCGTCCTCAACGTGTGGGGATCGTGGTGCGGGCCGTGCCGCGAGGAGATGCCGGACCTGCAGTTCGTGCAGGACACCGTCGAGGGTGTGTCGGTGCTCGGGCTCGACGTCCGCGACTCCCGCGACGCCGCCGCCGACTTCGTCCGCGACCGCGGCCTGACCTTCGACTCGATCTACGACAGCCCGGCGCGCACGCTCGCGCAGCTGTCGGGGTACCCGCGCAACACGACGCCGTCGACGCTCGTGCTCGACAAGCAGCACCGGGTCGCGGCGGTGTACCTGACGCAGATCCGGATCCCGGAGCTGATCCCGGTCGTCGAGCGGCTCGTGGCCGAGCCCGCCGCCTGACCCCACCTGCGACGCGGTCCACTACACGACGTAGAACCCGGCGCGCGGGGGTGGGGTGCACCGGCCTACCCTGGTGCCCGATGGATCCCTCGACCACCCTCGCGGTCTCCGGCCCGCTGCTGGTAGCGGCAGCCGTGGCCGTGCTGGCGGGCGCCGTGAGCTTCGCGTCGCCGTGCGTCGTGCCGCTGGTCCCGGGCTACCTCGCCTACCTCGCCGGCCTGGTCGGCGCCGAGGCCCCGCCCGCCACGGCGGAGCAGGCGCGGCAGCGGCGCAGCGGGAAGTGGCGCGTCGCGGGTGCGGCGGGGCTGTTCGTGCTCGGATTCACCGTGGTCTTCGGCGCGATCCTCACCGGCGTCGTCTGGCTCGCCGACACGCTCGTCGCCAACGAGGCGCTGCTGCAGCGCGCGGGCGGCGTCGTCATGATCGCGATGGGGCTGGCGTTCGTCGGGCTGATCCCGGTGCTGCAGAACGAGCGGCGGGTGCACTGGGTGCCGCGCACCGGGCTGTGGGGCGCCCCGCTGCTGGGCGCGGTGTTCGGTCTCGGCTGGGTGCCCTGCATCGGCCCGACGCTGGCCGGGGTCGTCGCGGTCGCGGCGGGCACCGGCGGCGGCTCGCTGCGCGGCGTCGTCCTCACGCTCGCCTACTGCGCCGGACTCGGGTTGCCGTTCGTCGTCATCGCGCTGGGGGCCTCGCGCGCCGTCACCGCGCTGGGCTGGCTGCGCCGCCACACCCGCTCCATCCAGATCGGGGGCGGCGTGCTGATGGTGGCCGTCGGCCTCCTGCTCCTGTCCGGGCTCTGGGGCGGGCTGCTCGCGCAGCTCCAGGTGTCCGTCGCCGGCTTCACCCCGGTGATCTGAGTGGTCACCGACGCGCCCGTCCGCGCCACCCCGCCGCCGCGCACGCCGCCCCCGGGCTGGCTCGTGCTGCGCAACGGCTGGCGCGCGCTCACCTCGATGCGCACCGCGCTGGTGCTGCTGTTCCTGCTCGCGCTCGCCGCCCTGCCCGGCGCCCTGCTGCCCCAGCGCTCGCTCAACCAGCGCCTGGTCGACCAGTACTTCGCCGACCACCCGACGCTGGCCCCGCTGCTCGACCGCGTGTCCGCGTTCGACGTGTTCGCCGCCCCGTGGTTCGCCGCGATCTACCTGCTGCTGATGATCTCGCTGATCGGCTGCGTGCTGCCCCGCACGGTCGACGACCTCACGGCGCTGCGCGCCAAGCCCGTCGCCGTCCCGCGCAACCTCGCCCGCCTGCCCCACCACGGCGAGGGCGCGCTCGACGCCGACCTCGACGCCGCGGCCGGCCGCGTGCGCGCCGGGCTGCGCGGCTGGCGGGTCGCCGAGCGCGAGGAGGACGGGCGGCGCACCTTCTCCGCCGAGAAGGGCTACTCCCGCGAGGTCGGCAACCTGGTGTTCCACCTGTCGCTGGTGGGGCTGCTGATCGGGTTCGCGGCCGGCAAGCTGTTCGGCTACGAGGGCCAGGTCATCGTGCCCGCGGGCGGCGGCGAGTTCTGCAACACCGGGATCCTGGGCTACGACTCGTTCCGCGCCGGCACGCTCGTCGACGGCACCGACCTCGCGCCGTTCTGCATCCGCGTCGACGACTTCACCGCCTCCTACCTGCCCACCGGCCAGCCCGACCGCTACGACGCCGCGCTGGGCTACCAGACCGGCGACGACCTCGCCTCCGGCTCCGCCGACGCGTGGCGCTCGTTCCCGCTGTCGGTCAACAACCCGTTGCGCACCGACGGCGCGCGCGTCTACCTGCTGGGCAACGGCTACGCGCCGGTCTTCACCGTGACCTTCCCCAACGGGGACTCCCGCACCGGCGACGTCCAGTGGCGCCCGGTCGACCAGGCCACGCTGCTGTCGGAGGGCGCCACGAAGTTCGAGCCGCCCGGAGTCACCGACGACGAGCAGCGGCGCACCGGCCAGCTCGCGATCACCGGGCTGCTCGCGCCCACCACGTCGGGCGGGGACGTCGTCACGTCGGTGTTCCCCGACCTGCGCGACCCGGAGGTCGCGGTCGACGTGCTGCGCGGCGACCTCGGCCTCGACGACGGCCGCGGGCAGTCGATCTTCGAGGTCGACCAGGGCCAGGTGGAGTCGGGCGAGCTGGTGCGCGTGGCGCGCGAGAACCTCGTGCCCGGCCAGAGCCTCACCCTCGACGACGGCACGACCGTGCGCTTCGACGGCGTGCGCAAGTGGGTCAACCTGCAGATCAGCCACGACCCGGGCCAGGTCTGGGTGCTGGTCTTCGCCGTCACCATGCTGATCGGCCTCGCGGCCTCGCTCGGGGTGCGGCGCCGCCGCTTCTGGGCCAGGCTCAGCCCGTCCGGGGCGCCCGGTCGTACCGTGGTGGAGCTCGGTGGGCTCGCCCGCACCGACCGCGCCGGGTACGGCGAGGAGTTCGACCGCCTTCGGGCGGACCTGCTGCGAACCGAAGTGGAGAAGGACGCCTGATGCTCGCCCTCTACAGCGACCGACTGTTCATGGCCGCCGTCGGCGTGTACGTGCTGGCGATGGTGCTGCACGCCGCCGAGTTCGCGGCCGCCCGGTCGGCGAAGCCCGCGCTGGTCGGCGCCGGCGGCCCGGACGGCGACGGGCGCCCGGTCGAGGAGGCCCGCCCCCGCGGCGAGCGCTTCGCCCGCATGGCCGTCTCGCTCACGGTGCTGGGCGCACTGCTGCACCTCGGTTCGATCGTCACGCGCGGCGTCGCGGCCGAGCGCTGGCCGCTGGGCAACATGTACGAGTTCACCTCGGCGATCTGCCTCGCCGCGGTCGTCGGCTGGCTGGTGATGCTGCGCCGCTCGCCCGTGACGCGCGCCGTCGGGCCGTTCGTGCTGCTGCCCGTCGTCGTCCTGCTGTTCCTGGCGGGCACCGTGCTCTACGCGCAGGCCGCGCCCGTCGTGCCCGCGCTGCAGTCCTACTGGCTGGTCATCCACGTCACGACGATCACCATCTCGTCGGGGCTGCTGCTCGTGCCGGGCGTCGCGAGCATCCTGTTCCTGCTGCGCGGCTCGGGCCGGCTGCCCGAGCGCCTGGCCGAGCGGCTGCCGTCCTCGGACGTGCTCGACCGGCTCGCCTACCGCACCACGATCATCGCCTTCCCGCTGTTCACGTTCGCGGTCATCGCGGGCGCGATCTGGGCCGAGGCGGCCTGGGGCCGGTTCTGGGGCTGGGACCCCAAAGAGACCGTCGCGTTCGTCTCGTGGGTCGTCTACGCGGCCTACCTGCACGCCCGGGCCACCGCCGGGTGGCGCGCGGCCGGCGCGGCCTGGATCAACGTGGCCGGGTTCGCGACCGTGCTGTTCAACCTGTTCTTCATCAACATGGTGGTCGCGGGCCTGCACTCCTACGCGGGTCTGGGCTGAGCGGGCGGTACGAGGCGAGGGCCACCCGTACGCGCCTCGACCACGGGCGAGGACGCGACTACCGTCGGCGTCCGTGACAGGGTCCAACGGTAGGTACGACGGGTTCGACGGGAAGCGTTGATGACGGAGCGTGATTCCGAGGGCGACGGGGACTACCCCGACGGCTCGGTGGGCCGCTATGTCCGCGAGCAGTGGGGCGCCGCCCCGACCCCGCGCAAGACCCGGCCCTACGTGGCGCCCGTGCGGCAGCCGGATCCCGCGGAGGAGCCGGCACCGGAGCCCGGTGGGGAGGTGCCCGCCGGTGACTCCTCGCTGCCGCTGCGGCCCGCCGCGCCTCCTTCTGCCGCGCCCCGGCTCGACGAGCTGAGCGGGCACGACGACGTCGACGCGTGGGCCGAGCGGGGCCGCGCCGCCGCGCACCGCGCCCCGGCGGCCCCCACCGACGCCCCGCCGCGCCGCGCGCCCGACGTGCCCGACCTGCGCCCGGCCGACCCGCGCCCCCGTGACGCCGCCCCGGAGCGCGCGGCGGGCCAGTCGCCCCCGCGCCCGCCGCGCCCCCCGTACGGCACCGGCCCGTCCGGATCGGTGCCGTCCGCCCCTGCGCCCGCGCCGTCGGGCAACGGGTCCGCGCCCGCCGACCCCGGCCCGCGCACGCCGCCCCGCGGGGCCCCGCGCTGGACGGACCCGGGAGCCGTCGCCGCCCAGGAGGCGCAGCAGGCGCGCAACCCCGGCCAGCCCGACCTGTCGTCGGCGCGGCTGCTGCGCCCGACCAAGCGACCGCCGCAGTCGGGCTGGCGCCGGCTGGTCTACGTGCTGTCCGGGCGCCTGCTCAACCCGGGGGAGAGCCCGGCCGACGTGCGGCGCCGCGAGCTCACCGTGCGCATCAACCAGCCGCTGCTGGGCTGCTACAAGATCGGCGTGCTCAGCCTCAAGGGCGGCGTCGGCAAGACCACGATGACGGCCACGCTGGGCGCCACGTTCGCGTCGCTGCGCGGCGACCGGGTGGTGGCCGTCGACGCCAACCCCGACCGCGGCACGCTGAGCCAGAAGATCCCGCTGGAGACCAGCGCCACCGTGCGCAACCTGCTGCGCGACGCCCAGCGCGTCCGCCGCTACACCGACGTGCGGGCCTACACCTCGCAGGGCGCATCACGGCTCGAGGTGCTGGCCAGCGAGCAGGACCCGGCGGTGTCGGAGGCGTTCAGCGAGGACGACTACCGGCGCACGGTCAACCTGCTGGAGCACTTCTACAACATCGTGCTCACCGACTGCGGCACCGGACTCATGCACTCGGCCATGTACGGCGTGCTCGGCGTGGCCGACCAGCTGATCATCGTGTCGTCGAGCTCGATCGACGGGGCGCGCAGCGCGTCGGCCACGATGGACTGGCTCGACGCGCACGGGCACGGCGACCTCGTGCGCAACGCGGTGGCCGTGGTCAACAACGTGAGCCGCTCGTCGGGCGGCGTCGACCTGGACCGGGTGGCGGAGCACTTCGCCGCCCGCTGCCGGGCGGTCGTGCGGATCCCCTTCGACGCGCACCTGCAGGAGGGGGCGGAGGTCGATCTGGACCGGCTGGAGCCGGCCACCAGGCTGGCGCTGCTGGAGCTGGCCGCAGCCGTGGCCGACGCCTTCGCGTCGGCCCACAGCGGCGGCTAGGGATCCCCGTCGGGGCCGGTCAGCCGGCCGGCGGCTCGTCCTGGCGCTTGACGCGCTCGTCGAGTTGACGCAGGAAGTCGGGATCGTCGTCCGGGCCGCTCACGCGCGGCCGGGCCGGGCCGGGAGCGGGACGCTCGCCCTGGGGGAGCGCGTCACCGTTCGCGGTGCCCATCGCCTTCCAGAGCACCAGAGCGATGATCGCCGCGCCGACGAACGCGATGAGAAACAGCATGTGCACCACCTCCGCCGTCGAGGTTAGCGGAGGTGGTGCTGCGTCGGGGTGAACCCGTGCGGCGGAGCGTGCTCAGCCGTGTGCGGGCGGCAGCGTGGCCTCGCTGGTGAGGTCGGCGAGCAGGCCGCGGACCTCGGACTCGCGGAAGCGGCGGTGCCCGCCGGGGGTGCGGATGGAACCGATGCGGCCCGCGGACGCCCAGCGGGTGACCGTCTTGGGGTCGACGCGGAAGAGGCCGGCGACCTCACCGGGCGTGAGGAGCCGCTCGTCGCTGCTCGTGGGTGCTGCCATGGTGCGCCTCCAAGTGGATGTCCTGGTCCATCGTGACACTCGGGACCCCGGGTACTCGAACGGTTGTCCGGAGGTAAAGGGCGCCTAAAGGACGAAACGGACGAGTGTCCACCTCCTGGAGCGGGTCGTACGCTGGAACCATGACGTCTCCCTCGGCCCCGGGCCTGCTGCCCACCGTCGGGCTCTACGCGGTCGCGCGGCTCGGGCTCGTCGCCCTCGTCGCCGCGCTGCTGATGCTCGCCGGGGTGCCGGTCGTCGTCGCCGTGCTCGTGGCGCTGATCGTCGCGCTGCCGCTGTCGATGGTGCTGTTCCGCGGCCTCCGCTCGCGCCTGGACGCGGCGCTGGCGGAGTCGTCGCGCAGGCGGTCGGTGGAGCGCGAGGCGCTGCGGTCGCGCCTGCGCGGGGAGCCGGGGCCGGAGTAGGGCGGCGCTCAGACGAGCGCGGTGACGGCCGCGCCCACCGCCGTCAGCACCGACCACGCGAGCAGCAGCACCCCGGTGGCGCCCAGCACGCGGACGAGCGCGCGGCCGTCGGCCCCGCCCAGCACCTGGCGCGCCGGCGCCACCGCGAGCGGCAGGGCCAGCAGCGCGAGCAGCATCGGCCAGCTCCGCAGCCCGGCCAGCGCGGAGAGCAGGAACGGGGCCGTCACCAGGGCGACGTAGAGCCGGCGGGTGTCGGTGTCGCCCAGCACGACGGCCAGCGTGCGCTTGCCGGCGACGGTGTCGGTCGGGATGTCGCGCAGGTTGTTGGCCACGAGCACGGCGCAGGCGAGCAGGCCGACCCCGACCGCCCCGATGACGGCGAGCGGGTTCGGCGGGCCGCTCTGGGTGAGCACGGTGCCGAGCACGGCGACCGGCCCGAAGAACACGAACACGGCGATCTCGCCGAGCCCCGCGTAGCCGTAGGGGCGGGAGCCGCCGGTGTAGAACCAGGCGCCCGCGATGCACACCGCGCCGACCGCGATCAGCCACCACTGCCGCGACAGCGACACCAGCGTCAGCCCGGCCAGGCCGGCCACGGCGAAGCAGCCGAAGGCCACGGTGCGGACGGTGGTGGCCGCGGCGAGCTTCGAGCCGACGAGGCGCAGCGGGCCGACGCGGTCGTCGTCGGTGCCGCGGATGCCGTCGGAGTAGTCGTTGGCGTAGTTGACGCCGACGACCAGCGCGACGGCCACGAGCAGCGCCAGCAGCGCCCGCCCGGGGGCGACGGTGCCGGCCCCCACGGCGACCCCGGTGCCGACCAGGACCGGGGAGACGGCGGTCGGCAGGGTGCGGGGGCGGGCGCCCTGCACCCACTCGCTCAGCGTGGCCACGGGGGAACGCTATCCATCTGCCGGCCCGGGGGTTGCAGGAAGGCCACCTTGCTGACGGGAACCGTCAGCAAGGTGGCCTCCCCGCAACGGGGGAGCGGGTCAGGAGGGGGCGGCGGCGGTGGTCGTGGAGGCGACCGACGGGGTCGTGGGCGCCGCCGTCGCGCGGGCCGAGCTGCCGCGCTGCGCACTCGTCGCACCCTCGGTCGTGCCGGCGGCGCCCTCGGGGGAGACCGGGCCGGGGGCGTCGGTGGGGCCGGGGGCGTCCGCCGGACCGGGGACCTCGGTCGGGACGATCGCGGGGGCCGGGGCGGGAGCGTCGGTGGGAGCGGCGGCGTCGGTGGGAGTGGTGATCCCGAGGTCCGTGGCCGCGGCGGCGTCGGACTGCGTCGGCGCCGCGGCGGGGGTGTCGGCGGTGCAGGCCGCGACGTCGTCGGCGCCGCTGACGTCGCCCGCCCCGATGTACTGGTCGGCGCCGATCCGCAGCCAGGTGTCCGCGCCCGACACCGTCGAGCACTCCACCGGCACGGCGGCACGCTCGGCGGCCACGCCCACGACCTCGGCGGCCGCGTCGGGCGCCGCGAGCACGTCGACCGGGGACTCCGAGCTCACCAGCGACAGGCGGACCGAGCCGGTCCACAGGTAGTCGACGCTGACCCAGGCGTTGTCGGTCAGGCCCAGCGCGTCCCAGAACAGGCCGTCGCCGAGGTCGATGCCGGCGGGGTTGGAGGGGGTGCGGCCGTACTGGTCGCGGCCGCCGTTGTAGCCGTCGGTGTGCGCGGCCTGGGCCTGCGGCACACCCTGCGGGAGGTCCTTCCACTCCTGGCGCTGGTCGGCGGGGTTCCAGTAGTCGTCGCGGGTGTTCCAGGGGCCCACGTCCCAGACCGGTGCGAACGCGCAGCGGCCGTTGGGGGCGCAGACCTTGACCGAGTAGTCGCTCGTGCCGCGCGGGGCGAGCGCGCGGCGCGAGGGCAGGGCGACGAAGTGGTCGCGCTCGGCGATCACGTGCCCGTTGGCGGTGGTGCCGCCGGCCAGGCCCTCGCGGGTGGCGAAGACGCGGTAGTTGAGCGTGGCGGTCTCGACGACGGCCTCGGTGCGCGCCGCGGCCGGGTGCGCGGTGACCGTGACGCCGCGGACGGTGGGCTCGGCGGCGGTGTCACCGGTGAGCACGAGGCGGGTCTGCACCTCCGACGTCGGCTCGGGCAGGGTCGCGGTCCCCGTGGTCCCCGTGGTCCCCGTGGTCGCCGTGCTGCCGGTCGTGGGGACCCACTCGGTCCAGCCGCCCGACGCGCGGCGCCCGCGGACGTCGACGACGGCGGTGCTGCCCGCGGGCAGGTCGCCGTCGACGGCGGTCTCCACGCGGTCGGTGCGCATCTCGAGCGCGTGCGTCGGCAGCGTCAGGAGGCCGGTCGGGACCGGCGCGCCGTCGGAGTCGGCCGGGAGCAGGTGGGTGCCGGCGTGGTCGAGGCGGGCG
This sequence comes from Pseudonocardia oceani, assembly GCF_019263585.2. Taxonomy (GTDB): domain Bacteria; phylum Actinomycetota; class Actinomycetes; order Mycobacteriales; family Pseudonocardiaceae; genus Pseudonocardia; species Pseudonocardia oceani. Next base: position 2,184,837 of record NZ_JADQDF010000001.1, on the reverse strand, counting down.
GCGCCGCCGTCGACGACCACGCCCGCGCTCTCGCCGGCGACCAGGTCCGGGCTCCACACCGACGCCGGGACGGGCTCGGCGGCCGCCGCCGGTGCGGCCGTGCCGAGCGCGAGGGCGCCGACGACGGCCAGCAGGGTGGCGGTGCGCAACCTCATCGGCATGCTGAGAACTCCCCGTGTGGTTTCTGTGACTGCTGGTGCTGGTGTTGCTTCTGATGGCGCAGCAGACCGGACGGGGGAGTAGTGGTCAATCAACTCAGAGTGAGCGCACCGAACTGATGGCGCCCGCCGTCACCCGCCCGGGTGGTCGGGCCCCGGCCTCACCGTGACGAGGAGGGACACGGCCGCACGATCGTGCTTGCCGATTCCCCGGACCGGGATCTCCAGGACGTCGACGATCCGGCGCGGCACCGCGGCCCGCCCGAGGGCGGTGCGCACGGCGTCGCGGAGCCGGTCGTCGTCGGGGCGGTCCGGTCCGGCCACCACAGCGGCCGCGACGGCCTGCCCCCACTGCGGGTCGGGCACCCCCACGACGCACACGTCCCGCACGCCGGGCTGCGCGGCGAGCACCTGCTCGACGGCCGCGGGCGCCACCTTCTCCCCGCCCGTGACGATCACGTCGTCGGCGCGGCCGAGCACCTCGAGACGGCCCTCGCGCAGACGCCCGAGGTCGCCGGTGCGGAACCGCCCGCCGAACGCGGGCCCCCCGACGTAGCCGGTGGCGAGCGTCGGCCCGCCCAGCACGATGCGCCCGTCGTCCTCCAGGTCGACGGTGACGCCGTCGAGCGGCACGCCGTCGTAGACGCAGCCGCCCGCCGTCTCGCTCATCCCGTAGGTGGTGACGACGGCGACCCCCGCGTCGAGCGCGCGGCGGCGCAGGCCGGCGTCGAGCGCCGCCCCGCCGACGAGCACCGCGCGGTAGCCGCACAGCGCGTCGAGCGCGGCGCCACCGGCGTCGAGGACGCGCAGCAGCTGCGTCGGGACCAGGCTGGTGTGCCGCGGACCGGGCGGAAGGCGCGCGGTGGCGGCGGCGAAGTCGTCGGGGCGGAAGCCGCCGCGCAGGTCCTGCACCACCGGCGGCGCCCCGGCCAGCAGGGCCCGCACGACGACCTGGACCCCGGCGACGTGCTCGGCCGGCAGCGCGAGCAGCCACCGCGCCTCTCCGCCCAGGCGCGCGGCGGTGGCCGCGGCCGACGCCCGCAGCGCGGACGCCGGCAGCGCGACGAGCTTCGGTTCGCCGGTGGACCCCGAGGTCGCGATGACGACGGCGGTGCCGGGCGGGGGCTCCGCGGCGGGTGCGGTGCCGGTGTGCGGCAGGACCGCGGGGCCGCCGTCGAGCGCGTCCGCGAGCGCCGCGGCCAGGGCGTCGACGGAGCCGGGGGAGCCGTCGAGGGCGAGCGTCCGCATGCCCCGAGTCCACACCGTCGCCGTGCCGGGGGCCCATCGGGGCACCGGTCCGGCCGGGATCGTGACGGTCCGTGCCGAGGGCATCACCCACACGGGGAGGTCGCTCACGCGGATGAGACGCAACACTGCAGCTCACGAGCCCGATGAGCAGGCATGGAGATCATGAGCTGGGTGGCGGTCGGGGTGACGGCGTGGATGGCGCTGTCCGTGCCGCTCGCCCTCCTCGTGGGTACGGCGATCCGCGCCGGCGCCCGGGGCGGGCAGCGGAGCACCGTCCGGCGGCAGCCGGCCCACCAGCGGCACGGGCTGGGCTGCGCGGGACGGCGGATGGTGCGCGGGATCGCCTGAGGCCCGTTCAGTAGTGCCAGGGGGTCAGTAGTGCCAGGGGTAGGCGGCCCAGTCGGGGTCGCGCTTCTGCAGGAACGCGTCGCGGCCCTCGACGGCCTCGTCGGTCATGTAGGCCAGGCGGGTGGCCTCGCCGGCGAACAGCTGCTGCCCGACCAGGCCGTCGTCGGTGAGGTTGAAGGCGTACTTGAGCATCCGCTGCGCCGTCGGCGACTTCCCGTTGACCTCCTTCGCCCACTGCAGCGCCGTCGCCTCCAGCTCCGCGTGCGGCACGACCGCGTTGACCGCGCCCATGCGGTGCGCGTCGGCGGCGGAGTAGGTGCGGCCGAGGAAGAAGATCTCGCGGGCGAACTTCTGCCCCACCTGCTTGGCCAGGTACGCCGAGCCGTAGCCGCCGTCGAAGCTGCCGACGTCGGCGTCGGTCTGCTTGAAGCGGGCGTGCTCGGCGCTGGCGAGCGTCAGGTCGGCCACCGCGTGCAGCGAGTGCCCGCCGCCGGCCGCCCACCCGTTGACGACCGCGATCACGACCTTGGGCATGAACCGGATCAGCCGCTGGCACTCGAGGATGTGCAGGCGCCCGGCGCGCCCGGCCTGCACCGTGTCGGCCGTCTCGCCGGCGCGGCCGGTGGCCGTGTCCGTCACCGTGTACTGGTAGCCGGTGCGGCCCCGGATGCGCTGGTCACCGCCCGAGCAGAACGCCCACACCCCGTCCTTGGGCGCCGGGCCGTTGCCGGTGAGCAGCACGCAGCCGACATCCGGGCTCTGGCGGGCGTGGTCGAGGGCGCGGTAGAGCTCGTCGACGGTGCCGGGGCGGAACGCGTTGCGCACCTCGGGCCGGTCGAACGCGATGCGTACCGCTCCGGTGTCGACGGCGCGGTGGTAGGTGATGTCGACGAAGTCGAACCCCTCCACCGGACGCCACGCGGAGGGATCGAACGTCTCGGAGACCTGTTCGGGCACGACCCGCACCTTACGGATCGCGTGCGCGGGGTCGGTGCACACCGTGCCGCGCCGTGCACGCGCCGGGACCCGTGCACCGCGACCGGCGGGTGTGCACGGCCGCGCGGGGTGGGGGGAGGTCTGCGAGGCTGGATCCGTGACCGACGCGCCGACCACCCGCGGCCGCGCCGGGCTCGTCGCCGCCGTCGCCGCCCCCGGGGTCCTGGTCGCCGCGGCCGGGCTGTTCCACCCCCGTGCGCTGGCCCCGTCGACGGCGCCGCTGTGGTGGCAGCTGCACGTCGTCCTGCTGCCGCTGTTCCCGCTGCTGGCCGTGGCGGTGTGGGTGCTGCTGCGCGGCGAGCGCGGGCCGCTGGCCCGGGCGGCGCGCGTGGCCGCCTACGTCTACGCCGCCTTCTACACCGCGCTCGACGTGCTGGCCGGGATCGGCGCCGGGTACCTCGTCGACCGCGCGCAGGGCGGCAGCCAGGAGGCGCTCGACCTGCGGGTGCTGGGCAACGACCTCGGGATGGTCGGGTCGTGGGCGTTCCTCGTGGCCACGGCTCTCACCGGGGTCGTGCTGGTGCGCCGACACGGGCGTGGCGCGCTGCCCGGCGCGGTGGTCCTGGTCGGCGGGGCGGCGAACTTCCTGCACGGGCACGTCTACTGGCCCTCGGGCGGGCTCGCGGTGCTCGCGATCGGCGTCGGCTGCGGGTTGCTGGCGGCGGCCGCGCACCCGGCCGCCGTCGCGCGCTCCTCCCCGGCCTGAGCGCGGGACTGGCAGGATCGCGGGCGTGCAGACCCTGCCCAAGGGCGCCAACGCGCCGCTCCCTCCCGGTCCCGTCTCGGTGCGCGTCACGGCCGCCGCCCCCGTCGACATCTCCGCGCTGCTCGTCGCGGCGACCGGCAAGGTGCGCGGCGACGCGGACTTCGTGTTCTACAACCAGCCGCAGGCGCCGGGCGTCCGCTACGACCCCGACGGCGTCGACGTCGACCCGGGAGCGGTCGAGGACGCGATCGAGACGGTGGTCGTCACCGCGAGCCTCGACGGCCGCGGCCCCGCGTCGTTCGGCGCGCTCGGCGGGCTGCGGATGGACGTGGCCGTCGCCGGCACCCCGGTCGCGACGTTCACCCCCGAGGGCCTCGGTGCGGAGACGGCGCTGCTGTGCGTCGAGATCTACCGCCGTGGTGCGCAGTGGAAGGTCCGCGCGGTCGGGCAGGGCTACGCGAACGGGCTGGGCGGCATCGCCACCGACTACGGCATCTCCGTCGACGACGAGCCGGCGCCCGTGGAGCAGCAGGCCGCACCCGCGCCGGCGGCGCCGTCCGTCGTCAACCTCGACAAGGGCAAGGTCTCGCTGGCGAAGCGGCAGACGGTGTCGCTCACGAAGACCGGCGCGCCGCCGCTGCGCCGCGTCGCCATGGGCCTGGGCTGGGACCCGGCGCGGGGCGGGCGCAGCATCGACCTCGACGCCTCCGCGATCGTCATCGGCAGCCGCGGCAAGAAGACCGACTCGGTGTGGTTCATGTCCAAGAGCGCGTTCAAGGGCGCGCTGGAGCACTCCGGCGACAACCTGACCGGCCACGGCGAGGGCGACGACGAGACGATCGAGGTCGACCTCGCGAAGCTCCCGGACGACGCGCAGGCGATCGTCTTCGTCGTCAACTCCTTCCAGGGGCAGCGGTTCACCGAGGTGAGCCGGGCGTACTGCCGGCTCATCGACCTCGACACCCGCGCCGAGCTCGTCCGCTTCGAGCTGACCGACTCGAAGCCGCACACCGGCGTGATCATGAGTGTGCTGCGCCGCTCCGGCGTCGCCTGGACGATGACCGCGATCGGCGAGTTCCACGACGGCAAGACCGTCCGCGCCATGTACGGGCCCGCCGAGCAGCTGCTCCGGGGCCTGGACTAGCCGTGGAGCAGGTCCGCTCCGACAGGATGGACGCGCGCGTGCTCGGTGCGCTGCGCGCCGCCGTCATCTCCGGGGAGCTCGCGCCCGGGTCGCTGCACTCGGTGCAGGCGCTGGCGACGCAGCTCGGCGTCTCGCGCACGCCGGTCCGGGAGGCGCTGATCAAGCTGGCGCAGCTCGGGATGGTGCGGTTCGAGCGCAACCGCGGGGTGCGGGTCCTGCAGACCTCGCTGCACGACCTCGAGGAGGTCTTCGCGCTGCGGCTGCTGCTGGAGGTGCCGGCGACGCGCCGGGCCTGCGAGCTGATCGACGCGGCCGGGCGCAAGGAGCTGCGGCGGGTCTTCCGGGCGATGGAGCGCGCCGCCGACGCCGACGACGAGTTCGCCCTGTGGGAGCACGACCGGCACTTCCACCGCGCGCTGTTGCAGGCCTCGGGCAACACGCGCCTCGCGCACTACGTCGACGGGCTGCGCGACACGGTGCTGCGCCGCGGCGTGTCGACGGCGCGGTCGTCGCGGTCGCTGCACGAGATCGTCGCCGAGCACCTGGTGGTGCTGGAGCGCATCGAGGCCTCCGACGCCGACGGTGCGGCCGCCGCGATGCGGGCCCACGTGCTGCACACCGCGGAACTGCTCATCGCCCAGGAGGGTGGTGAGCCGGCGGGTTCGCTGGAGATCGACCTGGCGTGGACCGATGGACGCGTGCGCACGGATTGACGAGTGGCATGTCACATGTCACGGTGCGCACAGGCGCGTCCGAGCGCGTCGCTCGACGGCGAGAGGATCCCCATGGCCACAGCGAACAAGGTCACCGTCATCCCCTGCGGGGCGATGACCGCAGACCTCACCTGGCTCCTGCTCAAGCCCGGTAAGTCGATCACCGACCGGAACCACAAGGACGGTCCCGCCCCCTGGGTGGACGTGCCCACCCACTGCGTGCTGGTGGAGACCGACGAGGGCAAGGTCCTCTGGGACACCAGCTGTCCGAGCGACTGGGAGGACCGCTGGGCCCCCACCGGGCTGCAGGACTTCTTCCCCTACGACAAGGTGTCCGACGACGAGTACCTCGACGCCCGGCTCACCCAGCTGGGCGTCGGCCTCGACGAGATCGACTACGTCATCCTGTCGCACCTGCACTTCGACCACGCCGGCAACGCGCAGATGTTCAAGAAGACCAACGCGAAGCTGGTCTGCCACGAGCGCGAGAAGGACTTCGCGTTCAACTTCGAGGGACCCTTCAACGGCGCGCACCTCAAGGCCGACTACGAGGGCCTGGACTTCCAGACCGTCTCCGGCGACACGGAGTTCCTCCCCGGCATCACGCTGATCGAGACCCCCGGTCACACCGTCGGCACGATGTCGATGCAGGTGGACCTGCCCGACACCGGCACGATGATCTTCACCTCCGACGCCGTCTACATGGGCGAGAGCTTCGGCCCGCCCGCCACGCCGGCCGCGATCGTCAACAACCTCGAGGACTTCTACAAGTCGGTCGAGAAGCTGCGCGGCATCCAGGAGAAGACGAACGCGACGATGGTGTTCGGCCACGACGCCGAGCAGATCCACCAGCTGCGCGTGGCTCCGGAGGGCTCGTACACGTGACCGCCGACGTACCTCTCCCCGCGGAGGCGAGATCATGACCGGGATCGAGCTGAAGGAAGAGACGATCTTCACGTGGGGCGCGCCCCCGCTGAAGTTCGGCGCCGGTGCGTCGGACGAGATCGGCTTCGAGATGTCGGGCTACGGCGTCGAGCGCGTCCTGATCGTCACCGACCCCGGCGTCAGCGCGCTGGGCATCCCGCAGCGCATCGCCGACACGCTGGCGCGCTACGAGATCTCGTCGGAGATCTTCGACGGCGTGCACGTCGAGCCCACCGACGACTCGATGAACAAGGCCGTCGAGTACGCCCGCGCGCAGGGTGACTGGGACGGCTTCGTGGCCGTCGGCGGCGGGTCGGCGATCGACACCGCCAAGGCGATCAACCTGCTCACCAGCCACCCCGGCGAGCTGATGGACTACATCAACAAGCCGATCGGTGCGGCCAAGGCCCCGCCCGGGCAGCTCAAGCCGCTCATCGCGGTGCCGACGACGGCGGGCACCGGGTCGGAGTCCACCGCCATGTGCGTGCTGGACATCCTGTCGATGAAGGTCAAGACCGGGATCAGCCACTGGCGGCTGCGCCCGACCCTGGCCGTCATCGACCCGCTGCTGACGATGACGCTGGGCCCCGAGGTCAGCGCGGCGTCGGGCATGGACATCGTGTGCCACGCGGTCGAGAGCTACACCGCGCGCTACTACACGACGTTCGACCGCAAGAAGCCCGAGGAACGCGTCACCTACTGCGGGTCGAACCCGGTGTCGGACCTGTGGTGCGAGAAGGCGATGTCGCTCATCGCGCAGTCGTTCCGAGGCTCGGTGCGCGAGGGGTCGCTGGAGGACCGCTCGAACATGATGATGGCCGCGACGTTCGCGGGCATGGGGTTCGGCAACTCCGGCGTGCACATCCCGCACGCGAACGCCTATCCGATCGCGGGCATGGTCAAGGACTACCGCCCCGCGGGCTACCCGCAGGACGAGCCGATGGTGCCGCACGGCCAGTCGGTGTCGCTGACCGCGCCCGAGGCGTTCCGCTTCTCCTTCGAGTCCGCTCCCGAGCGGCACCTGAAGGCCGCGGAGATGATGGACCCGCGGGCCGACAAGCACGCGAAGCCGTCGGAGCAGCTGCCGTCGGTGCTCGTCTCGCTGATGCGCGACATCGGGATCCCCAACGGGATCGGCGGCGTCGGCTACACCGAGTCGGACGTCCCGGACCTCGTCCCCGGCACGATGAAGCAGGCCCGCCTGCTCGCGACGTGCCCGAAGACGCCGACCGAGGACGACATCGCCGGGATCCTCACCCGGTCCATCGAGAACTGGTAGCCCCCGTGAGCGGGAACCGTGGCCCCGGCCACGGTTCCCGCTCACGAGCACCGGAGGTGCCGCAGTGCCGATCTACGTCTTCAAGTGCGAGTGCGAGTACCGCTTCGAGTACCTCGCCTCGTTCGACGCCGCCGCCCCCGCCTGCCCGGAGTGCGGCGGTGCCACCCGCAAGATCCCCGCGGGGTTCAGCCTCGGCGGGCAGGCCAGCGCCGGCCTGACCAAGGAGCAGATGCCCCAGACCTGGAAGGGCACCTACAACGGCGACCGCGAGTACGTGACGAAGCTGCGGCGCCAGTGGGACAAGCGCCAGCAGGTCGAGGCGAAGCACCCCGAGATCGCGGGCGACCAGCGGCCGATCATCGCCCACGAGGGGCGCTACCACGCGGCCCCGCTGCGGGCCGGCGACGTCCCGCTGGGCGGGGCGGCGGGGCACGCCACCGCGCCCCGGCCGGCCGCCGACGACGCCGCCGCGGCGGCCCCGCCGAGCACCGGTCACGGGCACGGCCACGGCGGTCACGGTCACGGCCACGGCCATGCGACGAAGCCCACCACGGGGTCGACGGGTGCTTCCCCGGCGGGCGGCTCAGACTGATCCCGTGAGCAGTTCCGACGTCGACGACCTCTCCGCCGCGCTGAGCCGGGCCGTGCGCGGCCCCGTCCGGTTCGACCCCGCCCACCGCGCGATGTACTCCGCGGACGCCTCGAACTACCGGCGCGTGCCGATCGGGGTGGTCACCCCGGTGGACGTCGACGACGTCGAGGCCGCCGTCTCCGTCTGCTCCGCGCACGACGTGCCCGTGCTGCCGCGCGGCGCGGGCACGTCGATCGCGGGGCAGGCGGTCAACACGGCCGTGGTGCTGGACTTCGCCTCGCACCTCGACAAGATCGAGTCGATCGACCCGGAGGCGCGCACCGCACGCGTTCAGCCCGGCGTCGTCCTCGACAAGCTCCGCGACGCCGCGCGCCCGCACGGCCTGACGTTCGGGCCCGACCCGTCGACGCACAACCGCTGCACGCTCGGCGGGATGATCGGCAACAACGCGTGCGGGTCGCACTCGGTGGCGTGGGGCAAGACCGTCGACAACGTGCACGCGCTCGACGTCCTCACCTACCGCGGGCAGCGCCTGGAGCTCGGTCGCGGCGAGCACGGCGCGGGCATCCCCGCTCAGCTCGCGTCGCTCGCCGACCGGCTCGGCGAGCAGGTGCGCACGTCGTTCCCCGACCTGACGCGGCGCGTGTCGGGCTACAACCTCGACCAGCTCCTGCCCGAGAACGGGTTCGACCTCGCGAAGGCGCTCGTCGGCACCGAGGGCACGTGCGCCACGGTGCTGGGCGCCACGGTGCGGCTCGTCGAGTCGCCGGCCTTCCGCGCGCTGGCCGTCCTCGGCTTTCCCGACGCCTACACCGCCGCGGACCACGTCATGCCGATCCGCGAGCTCGGGCCGCTGACGATCGAGGGCATGGACGCCGGCCTCATCGCGGCGCTGCGCGCGGCCAACCCGCTGGAGACCGCGTCGCGCGCGCTGCCCGAGGGCGGCGGGTGGCTCTACGTCGAGACCGGCGGCGCCACGCGCGCCGAGGCCGAGGCCGCCGCGGACGCCGTCGTCGTCGCGATGAAGCCGTACACCCCGCACGCGCTCGTCGTGAGCGACCCGGGCCAGATGAAGGCGCTGTGGCGCATCCGCGAGGACGGCGCCGGCATCCTCACCCGCTCCCCCGACGGTGGAGAGGCGTGGCCCGGCTGGGAGGACGCCGCGGTGCCGCCGGAGAGGTTCGGCGCCTACCTGCGCGAGTTCGACGCGCTGCTGAGCAGGCACGGGCGCCGTGGCGCCTACTACGGCCACTTCGGCGACGGCTGCCTGCACGTCCGGATCGACTTCGACCTGCTCACCCGCGAGGGCATCGCGAACTTCCGCGGCTTCATGGAGGAGGGCGCCGACCTCGTGGTCGCGCACGGGGGCTCGCTCTCGGGCGAGCACGGCGACGGCACGGCCCGCGCGGAGCTGCTCCCGCGGATGTACCCGCCGGAGATCATCGCGGCGTTCGAGGAGTTCAAGGGCATCTGGGACCCCGACGACCGGATGAACCCGGGCTCGGTCGTGCGCCCCAAGAAGATGGACGAGGACCTGCGGATCTTCGTCGGGATGCCGACGATGGTCGACGCCCCGATGCTCGCGTTCGCCCACGACCGCGGCTCGTTCGGGCGCGCCACCCGCCGGTGCCTGGGCGTCGGCAAGTGCGTCACGGAGTCGGGCGGCGTGATGTGCCCGAGCTACCGCGCCACCGGCGAGGAGATGCACTCCACCCGGGGCCGCGCGCGGCTGCTGTTCGAGATGGCCAACGGCGAGGTGATCAAGGGCGGCTGGGACTCCACCGAGGTCGACGACGCGCTCGACCTGTGCCTGTCCTGCAAGGGCTGCAAGCGCGACTGCCCCGTCGGCGTCGACATGGCGGCGTACAAGACCGAGTTCCTGGCGCAGCGCTACCAGGGCAAGGTGCGCCCCGCGTCGCACTACTCGATGGGAGCGCTGCCGCGCTGGATGCGGATCGTCGGGAAGCTGCCCGCGGGCGTCGTCGACGTCCTCAACGCCGCGGCCCGCAGCCCGCTCGCGGCGCTGGCCAAGCGCGCGGGCGGCATCACCCCGGAGCGGGCGATCCCGCCGATCGCGCGCACCCCGTACACGCGGACGGGCGCGGGGCCGGGGGCCGGTGCGCGCCTGGGGGCGCGGGTGCGGGCCGGGCTGCCGGGGCCGGTGCGGCGGCGGCTGCCCGGAGTCAGCGGGGCCACCCCTGCGCAACAGGACGTCAGCAAGGTGGCCTTGCTGCAGGACGGCAGGACGGGGCCGGGCAGCCGCGGCCGGATCCTGCTCTGGCCCGACACCTTCACCAACCACTTCGACCCCGCCATCGCCGTCGACGCCGTCGCGGTCCTGGAGCGGCTCGGCTACACCGTCGAGCTGCCGCCCCGCGACGTCTGCTGCGGTCTGACCTGGACCTCCACCGGCCAGGTCGACGCCGCCCGCCGCGTCCTGCGCCGCAGCCTGCGCACGATCGAGCCGTGGCTGGCGGCGGGCGTGCCCGTCGTCGGGCTGGAGCCCTCCTGCACCGCCGCGCTGCGCGCCGACGGCCCGGAGCTGCTGCCCGACGAGCCGCTGGCCGCCGCGCTGTCCACCGGGGTCCGGACGTTCGCCGAGGTGCTGGGCGAGCACGTCGACGAGCTCGCCGCCGCGGCCACCGGGCCGGCGCGCAGGGCATTGGTGCAGGTCCACTGCCATCAGCACGCCGAGCTCGGCACCGACGACGACCGCGCGGTCATGGCGGCCATCGGCGTCGATGCCGAGGTGCTCGACTCCGGCTGCTGCGGCCTCGCCGGCAACTTCGGTTTCGAGAAGGGCCACTACGACGTGTCGATGGCGTGCGCGGAGCGGGTGCTGCTGCCCGCGGTGCGCGCCGCGGACGCCGACGTCGACGTGCTCGCCGACGGCTTCTCCTGCCGCACGCAGCTGCGCCAGGCCGGCACCCGCGAGCCGGTGCACCTCGCCCAGCTCGCCGCCCGCGCGCTCGGAGTGTTCCGTGATGCGGAATAGGTAGGTCACGAAACGAAATGGATCGCCTCCCTCGAGTTGTCCCGTGGGTCCGATGATGTGACGCTCCGTCCGACCGGATCGGGCCGGTCACCCGTCGGAGGGACGTCAGAGTGGACAACCTCGCCCTGCTGAGCCTGGCTGCGCTCGCACCGATCCTGGTGGTCGCCGTACTGCTCGTCGGCCTGCGCTGGCCGGCCAAGTACGCGATGCCGGTCGGATTCGCCGCCGCCGTGATCGTCGGAGCGCTGGTCTGGGGCATGGACGCAGCGGTGCTCGCCGCGGCGAGCGTCGAGGGCCTGGTGATCGCGATCGGCCTGCTGTACATCATCTTCGGGGCGCTGCTGCTGCTGCAGACGCTCACGGCCAGCGGCGCGCTGGCGACCATCCGGGCCGGGTTCACGACGGTGAGCGCCGACCGCCGCGTCCAGGCGATCATCATCGGCTGGTTGTTCGGATCGTTCATCGAGGGCGCGTCGGGTTTCGGTACGCCCGCCGCGGTGGTCGCGCCGCTGCTGCTCGCGCTCGGGTTCCCGGCCATGGCGGCGGTGATGGTCGGCCTGGTCATCCAGAGCACGCCGGTGAGCTTCGGCGCGGCCGGCACTCCGGTGCTGACCGGGCTGGGCCAGGGCCTGGCCGGCGACGGCGCCGTCGAGGCGCGGATCGGCGTGCTGGGCCTGGACATGCCCGGCTACCTGCAGGTGCTCGGTCTGCAGGTGGCCTCGATCCACGCGGTCGTCGGCACGCTGATCCCACTGTTCCTGGTCTGCATGCTGACCGGCTTCTTCGGCGGCCGCTTCGTCGACGGGCTCAAGGTGTGGCCGTTCGCGATCTACGCCGCGCTGGCGATGACCGTGCCGTCGGTGACGGTCGCGGCAGTGCTCGGGCCGGAGTTCCCGTCGCTCCTGGGTGGCCTGATCGGCCTCGCACTGGTCATGTTCACCTCCAGCCGCGGCTTCCTGATGCCGAAGGACATCTGGGACTTCCCGCCGCGCGAGCGTTGGTCGGACCGCTGGACCGGCAACCTGGAGGCCGACGCATCCACCGTCGCCGGCGCGAAGATGAACATCTGGCTGGCCTGGTCGCCCTACGTCATCGTGGCGGTCCTGCTCGTGCTGACGCGGACGGTCGAGCCGGTCACGGACTTCCTGACCGGTGTCACGATCGGCTTCGACGACATCCTGGCCACGGGCATCGGCGAGTCCCTGCAGGTCGTGTACCTGCCCGGCTTCATCTTCATCGTGGCCTGCCTGATCACCTACGGGCTGCAGCGGATGCGCCCGGCCCAGATCGCGCAGTCCTGGCGGATCGCCGGCAGCCAGTTGGCCGGTGCCGCGGTGGCGCTGCTGTTCGCCCTGCCCCTGGTGCGCATCCTGATCAACTCCGGGCCCGACTACAACAGCACCGGCTTCTCGAGCATGCCGATCACCCTCGCCGAGGGGGCGTCGGCGCTGACCGGCTCGGCGTGGCCGCTGCTGGCTCCCTGGATCGGCGCGCTCGGTGCGTTCATCGCCGGCAGCAACACGGTGTCCAACCTGACGTTCTCGTTGTTCCAGTTCGCCACGGCGGAGCACATCGGCGCGAGCCAGGAGACGGTCGTGGCGACCCAGGCGGTCGGCGGCGCGGCCGGCAACATGATCACCGTGCACAACGTGGTCGCGGCCTCGGCCACGGTCGGGCTGCTGGGCAGGGAGGGTGACCTGATCCGGATGACGATCATCCCCACCGTCTACTACTGCCTGTTCGCGGGCGGGCTCTCGTTCGTGTTGATCAACGGCGTGGGCCTCAACGCCGGGACCGCGCTGCTCGTCGCGCTGGCGGTCGTGCTCGTCGCGATCGTGGTCCGGATCGCCCGCCAGACCCCGTCCGACCGCCTCACCCCCGCCGGGGGGACCACGACGGGATGACGACGGCGGCCCGGCGCGGGCCGTGCGACGATCGCCGCCATGAACGGACGCACGCTGGTCCTGGGCGGCGGCGGGATCACCGGGATCGCCTGGATGCTCGGCCTGCTGGCCGGGGTCGCCGAGCGCGGCGTCGACCTCCGCGCCGCCGACGACGTCGTCGGCACCTCGGCCGGGTCGGTGGGGGGCGCACAGCTCGCCACCGGCGTCGACGTCGAGGAGCGCTACGCCGCCCAGCTCGCCGACCCGACGGGCGAGGTGGCAGCCGGGATCGGGAAGGGCGGGCTGCTGCGCCTGGGCCTGACGCTGGTCGGCTCCCGCGACCCGCAGCGGCTGCGCGCCCGCATCGGGCGGTTCGCCCGCGGCGCGGCGACGATGCCCGAGTCCGAGCGCCTCGCGGTGATCGGGGCGCGCCTGCCGGTGCAGGAGTGGCCGCAGCGCTCGCTGCGGATCACCGCCGTCGACGCCCACGACGGCGCCTTCCGCGTCCTCGACCGCACCTCGGGCGTGCCGCTCGTGCACGCCGTCGCGTCGAGCTGCGCGGTGCCCGGCGTCTACCCGCCCGTCACCACCGGCGGCACCCGCTACATCGACGGCGGCGTGCGCTCGCCCGTCAACGCCGACCTGGCAGCCGGCTCGGAGCGGGTCGTCGTGCTCGCGCCGATCGTCCGCGGTCTCGGGCCGCAGGGCGGCGTCGCGCCGCAGGTGGAGGGGCTGCGGGCGGCCGGGTCGCGGGTCGTGCTGGTGTCACCCGACCCCGCCGCCGTCGCCGCGATCGGCCGCAACGTGCTCGATCCCGCGCGCCGCGCCGCCGCCGCACGGGCCGGGCGCACCCAGGCGGCCGACGTGACCGATGCCATCGCGGCGATCTGGACGGCTGGATAACGGGTACTCGCGAGCATGGCTCAGGTACCCAGCTTCCGGCTCAACAGCGGCGTCGAGATCCCCCGGTTCGGGTTCGGCGTCTTCCAGATCGACCCCGGTGACGTGGGCCCCGCGCTGGGTGCGGCGTTCGAGGCCGGCTACCGGCACGTCGACACCGCCCAGATGTACCGCAACGAGACCGAGGTCGGGCAGGCCATCGCCGCCTCCGGTCTGCGGCGCGACGAGGTCTTCGTGACCACCAAGCTCGACAACGACCGGCACGGCCACGACGAGGCCGTCGGCGCGCTGGGCGAGAGCCTCGAGCGCCTCGGGCTCGACCACGTCGACCTGTTCCTCATCCACTGGCCGCGGCCGTCGGAGGGCCGGTACGTGGAGACGTGGAAGGGCTTCGAGAAGCTCGCCTCCGACGGGCGGACGCGCGCGATCGGCGTCTCGAACTTCCAGATCCCGCACCTGGAGCGCCTGGCCGCCGAGACCGGCACCGTGCCCGCCGTCAACCAGATCGAGCTGCACCCCCGCCTCCCGCAGGAGGAGCTGCGCGCCTACCACCGCGAGCACGGCATCGCGACGGAGGCGTGGAGCCCCATCGGACAGGGCGGCGACCTGTTGAGTGACGAGCGTCTCGTCTCCCTCGGCGAGAAGTACGGCAAGACCCCCGCGCAGATCGTCCTGCGGTGGCACGTCGAGCTCGGCAACATCGTGTTCCCGAAGTCGGTGACACCGTCCCGGATCAGGGAGAACATCGAGGTCTTCGACTTCGAGCTGGCCCCCGCCGACATGGCGACCATCGGCGAGCTCGACACCGGTGAGCGCATGGGGCCCGACCCCGACGAGTTCGGCTGAGGGTGGCTCCCGGGCCCGCCCCGCCCTGCGGGACGGGCTCACCGCCCCTACGGTCGACGCCCATGCTGGCAATCACCGATATCGCGGCCGAAGCCATCAAGTCGCTGACCACCGACGCCGAGCTGCCCGACGGGGGCGGCCTGCGCATCGCTGCGCCGAGCCCGGACCAGGGCCTCGAGCTGTCCCTGGCGGGGCAGCCGGCCGCCGACGACGTCGTGCTGTCGGGGGACGGCGTCGCCGTGTTCCTGGAGCCGGTCGCGGCGCAGGTCCTCGACGACAAGGTGCTCGACGTCCAGCCCGTGGCGGGCGCCGACGGCGAGCAGGAGCTGCGGTTCGCCATCGGCCCGCAGCAGCAGCCGGAGGCGTGATCGCGCACCACGACAACGAGAGGGCGTCCCGTGAAGCGGGGCGCCCTCTCGGCGTCGCTACCGCCGCTTGATCGCGAACCAGTTGTTGGCGTCCGGCAGGTACATCATCACCGTCCCCGCCGCTCCCAGCGCCGCGTTGACCACCAGCAGGCCGAGCGCGAGCGGGGACACGACGTCCACCGCCAGCACGATCTCGACGACCACGACGGCGATGAGCAGCACGAGCACGACACGTGCGGCGCCTCGGCCGGCCCGCATGGCCGTGGCCGTGATGCCGGTGAGCACGCTGACCACGAACGCCCCCCCGATGAGTACCCCGGTGGCGGCGGCGACGGCCCGGTCGCGCGTCACGGCGGACTCGTTCGGGAAGTCCCGATCCACGGTCGCCCGGACCGCGCCCTGCACGCCGTCGAGGTCGATGAGCATGGCCAGGGCCGCCAGCAGCCCGACCGCGGCCGCCGCCGTCCACAGCCCGTAGGCCACGACGACGGAGCCCGCCCGCTGCGTGATGACCTCCGACGGGCGCTGGCGGAACTCGAACCGGGGGCGCCCCGGCGGTTCGGGCGCCGGGATCGGCGACGTCTCCGGGTCGGGGGGGCTCACACGATCACTGTATCCGCACGGTCGGCCACTGATGGTGAAGGTGTACCGCTCAGGGGGACGGTTCGGCGCCGGCCGTGGTGGTCGCCGCGGCGGTCGTGCTGGTGTCGACGGGTGCGGATTCGACCGACGGTGCGGGGTCGGTGGGCTGGGGGTCGGAGGGTGCGGGGTCGACCGGTTCGGGATCGGTGGGTGCGGGGTCGACCGGTTCGGGATCGACCGGTGCGGGGTCGGTGGGTGCGGGGTCGACCGGTGCGGGGTCGACCGGTGCGGGGTCGGGGAGAGTTGTCTCCGGCTCACCGTCGGTGATCGAATCGGCAGTCGGAGCCGCAGGGGTCGTCCCCGGGGCGGGGGTGGCCGGCGTGGCGGCACCGGGGGTGGCGGCGGGAACCGCTGCGCCGGGCGTCGGGACGACCGCCGACGCCCCGGTGGCGCCGGTCGGTGTGTTGCGCGCGGCCGGCCGGACCGGCGCGGCGACGGCATCGGGCCGTCGCGGACCGGGGGTGGTGGTGTCCGCGGCGGGTGCACCGGTCCACGGGTCGAGGGCGGGCGGGACGTCGAGGGGGGCGTCGGCCTGCGCCACGGAGTGGCCTCCTGCGGAGTTCGACACCGGCACGACACCGGTGGCGAGCGTCGCGGAGAGGGTGAACGTGGCGGCCACGGCGATGGAGGCGGCCAGCACGAGGGTGCGCCTGCGCCGCACCGGCGACCCGTCCTCGTCGTCGTCGTCGGGCGGGGCGTCGAAGGCGACCGGAGGGGTCTCGGGCAGGGCGTCGAGCAGTTCGACCACGACGGGCTCGAGCGGCCCGCGGGCGGCGAGCGCCGCACCGGAGGCCACGACGGCCTTGGGGTCGGAGTCGACGGCGATCGAGCGGCCCAGCTCGGCGGAGACCATCTGGGAGACCAGTGGGATCCGCGAGGATCCGCCGACCAGCAGCACCGCGTCGAGGTCGCCGGGGGCGAGCCCGGCCGAGTCGATGGCCCGGCGCAGCGCCTCGACGGTCTCGCCGACCGGCGGGCGGATCATGTCCTCGAACTCGGCGCGGCCCAGTCGCACCTCGGTGTGGATGCCGGGCAGCATCACCGGGATCAGCACCTCGGTGTCGGCCGAGAGCGCCTCCTTCGCCGCGGTGCACTCGCGACGCAGCCCGGCGACGGCCGACTGCACGCGGGGATCGGCCGGGTCGAGCTCGGCCCATGCGTGTCCCAGTGCGGTGCGGACGTGGTCGAGCACGGCGTCGTCGAAGTCGACGCCGCCGAGGCGCTCGATGCCGGCCGGCCGGCCGAGCAGCGCGAAGGTGCCGTCGTGGAGCTTGCGCACGACGGCTGCGTCGAACGTGCCCCCGCCCAGGTCGTAGACGCCGACGACGCCCCCGGCGTCGATCCGCTCGGTACCGGCGTACCCGATCGCCGCGGCCTGCGGCTCGGACAGGAACTCGACGTGACCGAGGCCGTGCCCGGCCAGCGCCGCGGCGAAGGTGGCCCGCTTGTACCCGCCCCACTCGACGGGATGGGTCACGGTGACGCGGTCGGCGGGCCCGCCCTCCCGGGCTGCGACCTCCTCGACGACCCAGGAGAGGAAGCGGGCGGACAGCTCGTGCGCGGCGATCTCGGAGCCGCCGATGTGCAGCGGCGTGCCGTCGCCGATGCGCCGCTTGAACTCGCGGGCGATACGCCGGGGCTCGGTCAGCGCGCGGCGCAGCGCCGCCTCGCCGACGATCATGGTCCCGTCGGGGCCGAGGAAGATCACCGATGCGATGGCGCTCGACGCGTTGCCCAGCGCGACGACCTCCGGGCGCTCCTGCCCGTCGCGACACACGGCCGCGGCGGTGTAGGTGGTGCCGAGATCGACGCCGAGCTGGTAACGCGTCCGGGGCATCGGGACCTCTCCTGGTGGGGTGTGGTCTGGACCACGCGGGGATGCTCCGTTCATCGCCCGTGTTGCGGCGCCGTTACGGGCCTGGGGCCCGGATCGCCCGATCGTGCTACCTGCTCACGCAGGGTGTTCGACCCCCGTCGCCGGGCTCGGTGGGCGGCCCGGGCAGTATCCGCACGGACGGACCGGGGGGAAGCGCATGCGCAGGTCGACGGCGGTGGTGGCGGTGCTGCTCGCGCTGGCCGGGTGTGGATCGGGCACACCTGAACTGCCGGCCATCGACGAGCCGCGCGAGATCCGTGCCGTCGATCCGTGCTCGTTGATGGACGCCCGCGCGCTCGGCGACTCCCGTCTCTCCGGTCCTGGAGTCGCGGGCACGGGTCCGGAGGGGCCGCGGTGCGAGTGGGCGGGGGAGCCGGGCCGTCGTCTGGCGGTGACGCTGTTCGCCGGGGAGGGCGGGTTGGCCACGCTCGCCGACAACAGCGCCCCCACGACGACCCGGGTCCGGCTCGACGGCTACCCGGCCCTGGAGACCTTCACCGGTGCCGGCGAGTTCTGCCAGTACGACGTCGGGATCGCGCCGGACCAGGTGGTGCTGATCGCGCTGGACGGCGGCGTGCCGGACTCGTGCACGGAGCTGCAGGAGATCGCCCCCGGCCTGCTCGACCGGCTCCCCGCGGCCTGACCCGACCCCATGGGGGTCGCCCCGGGGTGTCCCCATGGGGGTCCCGCGGGGCTTCGGGCGCTTCCCCGCTGACCGTGCCCGGCTGCCGCCCTAGCTTTGCGGCAAGCCACCACCGGCCGGCGCCGCAGCGGCGCTCCTCCTCCAGACGGGACCACGACCATGGGCTACGCGGACAAGTACAAGGACTACTACAACAACCAGCAGGCCCCGACCTTCGTCTACAGCCCGGAGACGGTGCTGATCAACGACGTCAGCCAGGGTGCGGGGGGCGGCAACGGTGGCGCCAGCGGCGACGCGCTCAACGTCGGTCAGACCGGCAACGGCGGCGCCGCCGACGACGGTGGCAACGGCGGCGACGTCGACCTGAGCAACGACGACACCGGCGTCGGCGGCGACGGCGTCGGCGGCGAGGGTGAGGGTGGCGACGTCGCCGGCCTGCTCGGGCTCGGACTGGGCAACCTGGGTCTCGGTGGCGCGGGTGTCGGCGGCCTCGGCCTCGGCCTCGCGGGCAACGCCAACAGCGGCGACGGCGGCGACGGCGGCGACAGCGAGGGCGGCGACGGCGGCGACCTGGACCAGGACGCCGACACCGGCAACGGTGGCAACGGCGGTGCCGGCGGGACCAACGGCAACCTGAACTTCCAGAGCGTCGAACACAACCTGGCCTTCGGCCCGGGTGCCTTCGGCATCAACGAGGACTCGTTCAACGAGGACAACGACGGTGTCGACCTCAAGGATGCCGACATCACCGACTCCAACTTCGCCTTCGGCAACGGCAACGCGGTCGGCAACACCATCCTGAACCAGACCGAGATCACCCGGATCGACGACTCGTTCAACACCGACAACAGCGTCGACATCGACCTGGAGAACATCGGCAACGACTACTCCACCGACATCGAGGACGCCTTCAACGGCAACATCATCGGCGACGACAACATCGGTGACGACGACAACTCGTCCTCGGTCGACGGCGACAACAACGTCGGCGGCAACGACAACGACCTCCTCGACACCGACCTGCTCTCCGACCTCGACGTGGACGTCGACCTCTCGGCCCTCAACGGCTTCCTCGGCAACTGACGGGGCACCGGGTACGGCGACACGGTCCCGCCGCACTCCGGCGGCGGGACCCGTGCCGCTCCTGCTGAACCCCGGCCGCCCGGCCGGACCCGACCGTCGGCCGGGCCCGAGAAACACCCACGGAGGTGAACGAGATGCTCTCCCTTTCCTCACTGATCGACTTCCTGCTCGGCCTGCTGCGTGACGAGGACGCCCAGGCGGAGTTCGAGCGCGACCCGCAGGGCATGCTGGCCCGGCACAACCTCGAGGGCGTGACCGCCCAGGACGTCCGCGACGTCCAGCCCCTGCTGGCCGACTGCAGCGGCGTGTCCTACCGGGGCGGCAGCGACCGCGACGGGGGCGGTCACTCCGGGGGCGGTCACTCCGGGGGCGGCCACTCCGGGGGCGGCCGCGACCGGGGCGACCACGACCCCGGCGGCGCGCACCGCTCCTACCAGCACGACGACGACCCGGTGCGGGTCATCCACCACGTCCAGCAGACCCACCACGTGGAGCGTGAGGTGGTGGTCCGCAACGAGCACCACACCACGCAGGAGATCGAGTACAAGCAGTACAACACCGAGTACAACTACGTCGACAACAGCGTGCACGTCGCCGAGGGCGGGACGTACATCAACGACTCGTACAACCAGGACAACGACGGCGTCGACCTCAAGGGGGCCGACGTCGTCGACTCCAGCGTCGTGGTCGGCGACGAGAACACGGTCGGCAACACCGTCGTGACGACCGAGGAGACGACCACCGTCACCGACTCGTTCAACGAGGATGCCAGCGAGGAGATCATCGTGGTCGACTCGGGCAACGACAACTCCACGACGGTGCAGCAGACCACGGGTGAGTCGATCAACGGCTCGTACGACCCGGTGCCGGCGAGCACCACGTCGAGCGAGCCCGACCTGGCCGACGACCCGTCCGCGGCCTGACCGCACCGCCGCGAACGGCGCGGCAGCGCCCTCCCCCGTCCGGGGGAGGGCGCAGCCGTGCCCGGCGCCCATGACCCACAATCGGCTCGTGGAGGAACCCGTGGAACGTCCGCTCACGGTCAAGGCCATCGACCTGGCCCTGTCCACCATCTCCCGGTACGGACGGGCCGACCTCGAGGACCGACTGCGGCAGGCCCGGGCCCGGCTGCTCGACGACCACGTCCGCGTGCTCGTCGTCGGGGAGTTCAAGCAGGGCAAAAGCATGCTGGTCAACGCCCTGCTCAGCGCCCCGGTCTGCCCGGTCTTCGACGATGTCGCGACGTCGGTCTCCACCGTCGTCGGATTCGCCGAGCAGCCCGAGCTCACGCTGGTGCGCCCGGGCGGAGGCGACGACCCCGCGGGGGAGCACCGCACCCGTCGCACCGACATCGCGCTGCCGGAGCTGTCCGAGGTCGTCGCCGGCTACGTGACCGAGGCGAAGAACCCGCAGAACGCCCACGGGCTCAGCCACGTCGAGATCGGGATCCCGCGCAACATCCTGCGGGCGGGCCTGCAGGTCGTCGACACACCGGGGGTCGGGGGCCTGACCTCGGTGCACGGCGCCGCCACCATGGCCGCGCTGCCCTCGGCCGACGCCGTACTGCTCGTGTCGGACGCCTCGCAGGAGTACACCGCTCCCGAGCTGGAGTTCCTGCGCGCCGCGATCCGCCTGTGCCCCAACGTCGCCTGCATCCTCACGAAGACCGACATGTACCCGGAGTGGCGCCGCATCGCCGAGCTCGACCGCCGCCACCTGGCCGACGCCGGGATCGCCGCCGAACTGATCGCGGTGTCGTCCGCGGTCCGGTGGCAGGCGGTCCTCGGCGACGAGTCGGTCAACGAGGAGTCGGGCTTCCCGCGCCTGGAGGCGTACCTGGCCGAACGGGTGCTCGGCCAGGCCGACCTGCTCTCGCGCCGGTCCACCGTGCACGACGTCATCGCCGTCACCGACCAGCTGTGCGACGGCCTGCGGTCCGAGGAGGCGTCGCACCGCGACCCCGAGGGAGTCCAGGAGCTGATCCGCACGCTGCGGAGGTCGCAGGAGCGCGCGGCGGCGCTCAAGGAGCGGTCGGCCCGCTGGCAACTGACCCTCAACGACGGCGTCGCCGACCTCAACACCGACGTCGAGCACGACCTGCGGGACCGGATGCGCGAGATCACCCGGCTCGCGGAGGAGGAGGTCGACGACGGAGGCGACCCCACGAAGACGTGGGACCAGCTCTCCGGCTGGATCGAGCAGCAGGTCGCCTCGGCCGCGTCCACCAACTACCTGTGGGCGACCCAGCGGGCGCGCTGGCTGGCCCAGCAGGTGGCGACGCACTTCGCCGAGGACCGCGAGGCGGCGCTGCCCGCACTGCGCACCGAGGCATCGGCTGCCGTGGGCGCCGCCCGGGAGATGCGGGTGCGCGAGACCGAGCCGTGGAACCTGGGCCAGCAGGCGCTGGCCGGCCTGCGGGGCGGCTACATCGGCGTGCTCATGTTCGGGCTGATCGGCACCATGGTCGGGATGAGCCTGATCAACCCGTTCTCCCTGGGGGCGGGCCTGCTGCTGGGTGGGAAGACCATCAGTGACGAGCGCAGGCGCATCGTCGGCAGGCGCCAGGCCGAGGCCAAGACCGCGATCCGCCGCTACGTGGACGACGTCACCTTCCAGGTGGGCAAGGACTCGCGAGACATGCTCCGCGACGTCCAGCGCGACCTGCGCGACCACTACAGCGAGCTCGCCGAGCAGCTCAACCGCTCCCTCAAGGACTCGCTCGGCACGGCGGAGAAGTCGGTCCGGACGACCGAGGGCGAGCGGGCGAAGCGCCTCAAGGAGATCCCGGTGGAGCTGGCGGCGCTGGAGAAGCTCCAGGCGCGGGTCCGGACGCTCGTGCCGTCGGCGGACCGGCCACCCGCGGTACGGGCGCAGGGGGCCGGTGAGCCGGTGACGTCCGCCCGATGACGGTGGCCGGGCGGGCGTCGCCCCGGTCGCTGACCGACGCGACTCGCGAACTCGTCCTCGACGCCGTCGAGGTCTACCGGGACGATCCGGCCACCGCCGAGTGGCTCCGCCGGCAGGCCGAGCGGCTCGACGAACCCCTGCGGCTCGCGATCGCGGGCAAGGTGAAGGCCGGCAAGTCGACGCTGCTCAACGCGCTGGTCGGTGAGCAGCTCGCGCCCGTCGACGCCGGGGAGTGCACCAAGGTCGTCACCTGGTACCGCGACGCCCTGCGGCCGGAGGTGCGGATGGTCGGCGCGGACGGGTCCGTCACGGATCTGGCGGTGGACCGCCGCGCCGGCGCGCTGGTGATCGACCTGGGCGGGGCGGCCGCCGACGACGTCGAGATGATCGTGGTCGACTGGCCGTCGCAGAGCCTGCGGATCGCCACCCTGATCGACACGCCCGGCCTGGCGTCGCTGTCGACCGAGGTCGGGCGGCGCACCGTGCGCTTCCTGCACCCCGACGACGAGCGGCCCACGGAGGCCGACGCCGTCGTCTACCTGATGCGCCACCTGCACGTCGCCGACGCGCAGTTCCTGGAGGCGTTCCGCGGGCTCGGTGTGGCTCGGACGGCGTCGGTGAACTCGCTCGCGGTGGTCTCGCGGGCCGACGAGATCGGCGGCGGGCGGGTCGACGCGATGGTGTCGGCGCGGGCCATCGCGCGGCGCCTGCGATCCGATCCGACACTGCAGGGGCTCGCGCAGAACATCGTCGCGGTGGCCGGGCTGGTGGCCGAGACCGGTCGCACTCTGCGGCAGACCGAGTTCGCCGCGCTCGCCGTGCTGGCCGCGCAGCCGAGGGAGGACCTCGAGCGCTCGCTGCTCACCGTCGACCGGTTCACCGCCCCCGACGCCGGTCCGGCCGGTGGGCTGCCCGTGGACGTACGTCGCGGGCTGCTGCGCCGGTTCGGGGTGTTCGGCCTGCGCCTGTCGACGACGCTGATCAGACAGGGCGTCGGCACCCCTGCGGCGCTGGCCGCCGACCTGGTGCAGCGCAGCGGGCTCGGCGAGCTGCAGGCGGCGCTGGACAACCAGTTCATCGAGCGCCGTGAGGTGCTCAAGGCCCGTTCCGCCCTGCTCGCCGTGCACCAGGTGGTGCAGGAGGACCCGGTGGCGGGGTCGCGGACGCTCGCCGCCGAGCTCGAACGCCTGCTCACCGGGGCCCACGAGTTCGCCGAGCTGCGCCTGCTCGGGGAGCTGCGGTTCGGTTCGGTCGCGCTGCCCGGGGCGCTGGCCGCGGAGGGGACCACCCTGCTGGGCGACGCCGGTGCCCGGGCCGCGTCGCGGCTGGGCCTGGCGCCCGACGCGTCGCGCCCGGAACTGCGTGAGGCGGCACGCGACGCGCTGCACCGCTGGCAGGAGCACGCCGAGAACCCGATGCTCGACCGCTCGGTGTCCGCTGCGTGCCGGACGGTCGTACGCACCTGCGAGGGGCTGCTCGCCGACCTCAGGGATTGACGCCCTCGGGGTGCACGCCCTCCGGTCGGGCGGCGGGCTCCTCGAGCGCGGTCTGCAGCAGGGCGAACAGTTCGTTGCGGGTGGCCACGCCGAGGCGCTGGCGCATCCGGGCGACGTAGTGCTCCACGGTCTTGGCCGCGATGAACAGCCGGGTGCCGATCTGCTTGTAGGTCAGCCCGTCGAGGATGAGGCGACCGATCTCGAGCTCGCGTTCGGTGAAGGTCGGGTCCGGGGCCTGCGGGGCCGGGACGTCGGCCGCCGGCGTCACCGGCGCCGGGTCTGCCGGGCTCCCGAGCGAGCGGGCGAAGGCGTGCAGGCTCTGCGCGGCCCGCCGGTCGGCGCTCGCCGCGGCGGCCCGGCCGGCGAGCTGGGCGGCCTCCCAGACCAGCCCCGTCGTCTCCATCCGACGGCCGACGGCGATGACGTCGCAGACCTCCGGGCTCCCGTCGAGCACGGACGACCAGCAGGCGGCCGCAGCGGCGAGCACCTCGGTGTACGGCGACGACGCGGCGAGGCGACCCAGTGCGGTCGCGTGCCCGGCGACCTCGTCGTGACGACCGGCGACGACGGCGGCCTGGAGGCGCCACCACAGCGTCGGGGCCGTCCACAGCGCGGGACGTCCGAGCCGGTCGAGCAGGTCGTCGAGGTCCTCCGCCTGCCCTGCGAGCCAGTGCGCCTCCCCGATCTGCTCGGCCGCGACGGAGAGCTCGCCGAGCACCGGGACCAGGGTCAGATCGACGGGCTGGCGCAGCAGCGCGTCGCGGGCCCGGTCCCAGGCGGCCCCCATCGCGGCACCGTCGTCACGCCGGCGGGCGAGTGCGATGTCGAGCGCGGCGGCGAGGAGGGCGTCGCGCGAGTCCGGCGGGGTCTCCTGGCGCAGGACGCGGCCCACCAGTGCCGTCGGCGGGTCGAGCGTGCCCCGGCACATCAGGACCCAGCCCAGCAGCAGGCGGTGCCGCAGCACCGCGACACGTCCCCCGTGCCGGCCCTCGATGGCCCGGCGCAGCGTCGACTCGGCGATCGTGGGCTGCCCGGACAGGGTCGCGACGACGGCGGTCAGTGCCGCGGGGGTGTCGGGGAGCAGGCTCGTGCCGGCGACGGGTTCGAGCATCGCGGTGGCCTGGGCGAGCCGGGACAGGGCAGCCGTCGAACCGATGACGGTCCCGACCATGCCGCGGCCGATCATCGTCGCCGATCCCTCCAGGAGGGTGCCGGGTCCGTCGGTGCCCTCCGCGGCGTCGAGCGTCGCACGGGCCTCGTCGATCCGTCCGAGCGAGAGCAGGCCGGGGACGGCCAGCACCGCCGACGAGGCCGGCAGGGTGCGCAGCAACTCGACGCTGCGCCCCGGCAGCCCGCGGTGGGCCAGTGCGGCGGCCGCGGCGAGGGTGGCGGGGTGCCGGTCGGGGGCGTGCGGGTCGGCGAGGGTCGCGTCGGCGTGGCGCAGGGCCTGCGTGAGATCGCCCTCCAGCGCCAGCGCGTGCGAGCGGCGCCCGGCCAGCTCCCGCTGCGGCCGCCCCGCGTCGACGGCGGCTTCCAGCAGTTCGGCGCAGAGCGAGGAGGATTCCGCCGCCGCCTCCTCCGCCGCGGCGACCAGCACCTCGGCGATCCGCCCACCACCGGCCCCGGTGCCCAGCAGCCGTCGCCCGGCGGCCAGGACCGACCCGCCGCGGGCGAGCTCGAGGGTGGCGAGCCGTCGGTGCAGGTCGTGGGTGCGCAGTGCGGGCGTCAGCCGCAGGAACAGGGCACCGATCAGGGGGATCAGTGTGCCGGTGTCGGTGAGCAGACCGGTGGCGCGGGCCGCCTCGACCGTGGGCCCGAACTCGGGGACGGGCTGGTCGAGCAGCTGCGCCAGGACGTCGCTGTCGAGGGTCGCACCGTGGGCCATCGCGGTGAGGAGCTCCTGCACCGGCGCCGGCAGCGCGTCGACGCGATGGCGCAGCCGCTCGGCCAGAGCGACCGAGACCGTGATCCGCTCGGGTGCGCGGAACCGCGCGGGCTGGCGGGCGTCGACGAGCCCCGACTCGATGAGGCCCTGCGCCACGAGGTCCACGAGTGCGGGCAGGCCGCCCGACTGCGTGTGGACGAGCTCGACCATCCGTTCGGGCGCGGGCGCCCCCAGCCGCTGCGCGACGCGGTCCGCGACCGCCCGCCGGCCGAGGTGCCCGACGACCGCGACGACGCGCCGCGCACCGACGTCGGCGCACAGGCGGGTGAGCCCGTCGGGGCGCGGCCACGGCCGGTGCGCCATGACGACCCGGGCTCCGGGCGAGCGGACCAGGGCGTGCAGCGCGTCGATGCGGTCGCGGTCGAGCAGGTGCGCGTCGTCGACGAGCACGACCCCGTCGACGTCGTGGGACACGGCCGGATCCCGCGGGCCGCTGCGGTGCACCGTCACCCCGGCTGCGGCGTAGTGCCCGGCGAGCACGTCGAGCAGCATCGACTTGCCGGTTCCGCCGGGGCCCAGGACGCCTGCGACGAGCGGGTCGCGCGGATGGTCGGACACCCACCGGGCGAGCGTGGCACCACCGGGCGGGTCCGCGTCGCCGGACGTCACGGGTCGGGACGGTCTCGTGGCCGTGTCGACTGCACCCATCTGCCGGCGCCTCCACTTCGTGGTGTCGCACCGCCACGGGGACGGGCTCCACCCCGCATATCGGGTGGGTCCGCGACGGCATTACGGATCCCGGGCAAGCAGCCCCGTACGTGCCCACATCGGACACGTGGAGTGACGACGACTCCGTCCGAGGCGCCCGAACGGTCTCATCAGGACGGCTCAGGACGCGATCAATCGCCCTTCGTGCACGGTCCAACGTCGGGTGGTGCGGACCGACTCCAGCATCCGGCGGTCGTGCGTCACGAGCAGCACGGTGCCGCCGAAGCCGTCGAGCGCCTGCTCGAGCTGCTCGATGGCGGGCAGGTCGAGGTGGTTGGTCGGCTCGTCGAGCACGAGCAGGTTGACCTCCCGCGCCTGCAGCAGCGCCAGCGCCGCCCGCGTGCGCTCGCCCGGCGACAGCGACGCGGCCGGGCGCGGCGCGTGGTCGCCGGTGAGCCCGAACTTCGCGAGCAGCGTGCGCACGTCGGACTCCGCCCAGTCGGGCACGGCGTCGCCGAACGCCCGCGCGAGCGGCTGGGGGCCGAGGAACAGCCCGCGGGCCTGGTCGATCTCCCCGACGCGGACGCCGGACCCGAGTCCCGCCGAGCCCTCGTCGACGGGGATGCGCCCGAGCAGCGCGCCGATCAGGGTGGTCTTGCCCGCACCGTTGGCCCCGGTGATGACGACGCGGTCGGCCCAGTCGACCTGCGCGTCGATCGGCCCGAGCGTGAACGAGCCGCGCCGCACGACCGCCCCCGTCATCGACGCGACGACGGTGCCCGAGCGCGGCGCCGCGGCGATCGTCATGCGCAGCTCCCACTCCTTGCGGGGCTCCTCGACGACGTCGAGCCGGTCGATCATCTTCGCGGTCTGGCGGGCCTTCGCGGCCTGCTTCTCGCTGGTCTCGGCGCGCTTGTTCCGACCGATCTTGTCGTTGTCGGTCGACTTCCGGCGCGCGTTGCGCACGCCCTGGGCCATCCAGTTGCGCTGCATCTGCGCGCGGTCCTTGAGCGAGCCGAGCCTGTCGTCGTACTCCTCGTAGGCCTCGCGGGCGTGCCGGCGCGCCACCTCCCGCTCGGCGAGGTAGCTGTCGTATCCGCCGTCGTAGACGCCGACCTGCTGCTGGGCGAGGTCGAGCTCCACGACCCGGGTGACGGTCCGGGCGAGGAACTCCCGGTCGTGGCTGACGACGACCGCCGGCGCCCGCAGCCCCTGCACGAACCGCTCGAGCCGCTCCAGGCCGTCGAGGTCGAGGTCGTTGGTGGGCTCGTCGAGCAGCAGCACGTCGTAGCGGGAGAGCAGCAGCGCGGCGAGCCCGGCGCGGGCGGCCTGCCCGCCCGACAGCGCCGTCATCGGCGCCTCCGGGTCGACGCCCAGCCCCACCTCCGCGGCGACCTCGCCCGCGCGCTCCTCCAGGTCGGCACCGCCGAGGGCGAGCCAGCGGTCGAGCGCTGCGGCGTAGGTGTCGTCGGCGCCGGGGGCGCCCTCGCCGAGCGCCTCGGCGGCGGCGTCCATCGCCGCCTGCGCGGCCGCGACACCGGTGCGCCGGGCGAGGAACGCGGCCACGGTCTCGCCGGGGCGGCGGTCGGGCTCCTGGGGGAGGTGCCCGACCGTGGCGTCCGGCGGGCTGAGCGAGACGCGCCCGCCCTCGGGGTCGAGCTCGCCCGCGAGCAGGCGCAGCAGCGTGGACTTGCCGGCGCCGTTGGCCCCGACGAGCCCGACGACGTCGCCGGGGGCGACGACCAGGTCGAGCCCGGAGAACAGCACGCGGGCGCCGTGGCCGGCGGCGAGGTCGGTGGCCTGCAGGGTGGCGCTCATGTCGCGGGAAACGCTACCCGCCGGGCCGGGGCCGCTACCCGGTCCCCTCGGGCGGCGCCGGGTCGGCGGTGCCCTCCTGCTCGGGGACCGGCGCTGCGGGCACCGGCTCCGGCACCGGTTGCGGCACCGACTCCGGGACGGGCGGCGGTTCGGCGGGGGCCGGAGCCGGTTCCGGGGCGGGTTCCACCGGGGCGGGCTCGGCCGGGGCCGGTTCCGGAGCCGGAGCCGGTTCCGGTGCGGGGACCGGCGCGGGGGCCGGTTCGGCCGGGGCCGGTGCGGGCGCGACCGGAGCCGGAGGGGGCGCCGGCAGCGTGCACGCGGTGACGGTGTCGGCCGGATCGGCGTCGCAGGTGCCGCCGTCGGCCTGGCCGTCGAGGACGTCGGCGCCCGCCCCGCCGGTCAGCTCGTCGGGACCGGCGCCGCCGAGCAGCCGGTCGTCGCCCGCGCCGCCGGTGAGCCGGTCGGCGCCGTCGCCGCCGAGCAGCACGTCGTCGCCGCCCGCGCCGTCGAGCACGTCGGCGCCGCCCCCGCCGACGAGGCAGTCACCCGCGCCGGAACCGGTGACGACGTCGTCGCCCGCGGTGCCCTGCACCAGGAACGGCCCCGGGGCGCCCGGGCGGTCCTCCGTCGCGACGAACCGCGGCCGGTCGGGCGTCAGCACCACGGTCTCGGCGTACGTGCCGGTGCACTCCGCGGGAGGTGGCGCGGGCGCCGCGGCGCGCGCCGCGGCCGGGGCGGCCACGGCGAGGGACCGCGGCCCGATGACGCCGGTCGTGGTGATCGAGATCGTGCCGGTGACCCGGTCGGTGAAGCCGCCGACGGCCCGGACGACCACCGCGGCCCTCTCCGACCGGCTCACCAGCCCCAGGACCTGGCCGGTGAAGGACACGGTCACCGGCACGACGGTCGTCGTCCCCGGGTTGACCGTCGTCACGAGCGTGCGGGCGGTGCCGTCGAGCAGCGAGCAGTAGGACACGGCCGGCCGGCTGCCCAGCGCGATCGTGAGCGTGCCGATGAGCCCGCCGTCGGACCAGGTCGAACCGCTGCGCGTGCACGAGGTGGCCGTCGCCCCCGAGGGCAGCTGGAACTGCACGGTGGCGGGCACCGTGCCCCGGTAGTCGACCGTCATGTTCACCGTGCGGGTCGTGCCCGACCGCATGCCGGCGAAGTCCAGCACCAGCGGCGTGCTCCGCCCGCCGAGGACGACGGTGGCGGCGCGCGCCGTCCCGCCGCCGCCCTTGTCGGAGTCGGAGAACGCCGCCAGGGTGCCGCCGCCGAACACGAATGCGGCACCCGTGGCGGTGATCGCCAGGACCAGCACTACGGCGAGTACCGTTTTCCGTCGCATGATCGGCCCCCCACCCCGGATCAGGACTGGGTCAGGGTGTAATTCGAACTCAGCGTGACGCGGTCGCCCTGGACCTTGTTGTTCTCCGTTCCGGAGAGGTTCGGCAGCTCGAACTCGAGGACGTACTCGCCGGTCGCTCCGGCGCCGAGCGGGAGCTGGCCGAACCCGGTCTCGGCGAACTTCGCCAGCGTCACCGGGGGCGTCGCGGCGGCGACGCCCGGCCCGCTGAGGATCGAGATGGTGAGCTGGTCCTGGAGGTCGCCGCCGGTCGCGCACGCTCCCTGCGCCTTCCCCTCGGCCTCGGCCTCCGGCTCGGTGCAGGTCACGTCCGCGCCCGAGAGCTGGAGCGTGCTGGCCAGCGTGCCCGGGATGCTTCCGGTGTTGTTCAGGGTGATCGTCGAGGTCGAGGTGTACCCGGGAGCGATGTTCTCGCCCGAGAACAGCGTGACGCCGCCGGAGCCGCCGACCGTGAGGTCCAGCGTGCCGGCCTCCACGGTGCCGCCGGGTCCGGTCTCGGTGTCGCTGAACGCGGCGTAGGTGCCGGCGCCGATCGCGGCGGCGGCGAGCGCGACGGCCGCGATGCCGATTCCGAGTCTGATCTTCTTGTTCTGCAGTGCAGTCATGGCGACATTCACCAGGAGCACCGCCGGAATCGCCCCCCGGAATCACCGATCGGGTGGACGAATGGCGCGGATCCGCCACCCCCGGGTCCGTGCGCGCACCACGCGCACCCGTCGGCCTGTTGGTCGGGGGCGGGGTGCTGCTGCTCCTGCTCGGCGCCGGACTGCTGCTGCCCGCGGCCCGCTCCCGCGCCGACGACCGAGGGGCCAGGATGTCGCCATGATCTACGAGCCCGTGCCCGAGGACTGGACCCGCGCGCTGGCCGTGGTGGCCCACCCCGACGACCTGGAGTACGGCGGGGCATCGGCCGTCGCGCGGTGGACGTCGCAGGGCAAGCACGTGACGTACCTGCTGGTCACGCGCGGGGAGGCGGGGATCGACACGGTGCCACCCGCGGAGTGCGGGCCGCTGCGGGAGGCCGAGCAGCGGGCCGCGGCCGCGGCGGTGGGCGTCGACGTCGTGGAGTTCCTCGACCACCCCGACGGGTTGATCGAGTACGGGGTGCCGCTGCGCCGCGACATCGCCGCGGGCATCCGCCGCAACCGCCCCGAGCTCGTCGTCACCGGCAACTTCCGCGACACCTGGCCCGGCGACGTCGGTCTCAACATGGCCGACCACACCGCCACCGGCCGGGCGGTGCTCGACGCGGTCCGCGACGCGGGCAACCGCTGGCTGTTCCCCGAGGCCGGCGAGCCGTGGGGCGGGGTGCGGTGGGTGGCGGCCGCGGCGTCGCCGCGCAACAGCCACGCCGTCGACGTCGACGGCTACTTCGAGCGCGGCGTCGCCTCCCTGGCCGCGCACCGCGCCTACCTCGCCGCGCTCGGCGGCGACATGTCGGACCCCGAGGGGTTCCTGCGCCCGATGGCCGAGGCCGACGGCGCGCGGCTGCCCGGGGCGCGCCTCGCCACGGCGTTCGAGCTGATCGCGATGTGAGACGGGGGTTGACTCCGCCGGTCGCGCCGTGTGGGCTCGGGCCGTGTTCTCCCGCCGTCGACACGTCGACCTCTGCCGCACCCAGGCCGCGCTCTGTCGGTGACTCCCCGGCGTCCGTGACGCCGCCCGTCCCGCAGATCCGAGACACCCCCCTACTTCCCAGGGTCCGTCCGGCGTGCCCGCACGTCCGGACCGGACCCGGACGGAGACCCCTGTGACCAGCACCGAGACGACCAGCACCGATACCCGTGACGACGCCCTGCGTGCCGTCATCGCCGCCACCGAGGCGGCCGTCACCGACAGCCCCGACAGGGCGCTCGCCCTGTTCCGCACCACCGGTACGGGCGGGGCGGGCGTCGTGTCCGACATCCGCGCCGGCCGCCACGACCTCCGCGTCGACGAACCGCCCGCGCTCGGCGGCCAGGGTGCCGCGCCCAACCCCGTCGAGTACGCCCTGGCGGCGCTGTTGTCCTGCCAGGTCGTGACCTACCGCTTCTGGGCCGCGAAGCTCGGCATCCCGCTCGACGACGTGTCGGCCACGATCGAGGGCGACCTCGACGTCCGCGGCTTCTTCGGCTTCGACGACGCCGTGCGCCCGGGCTTCGGCGAGGTCCGGGTCGTCGTCGACCTGCAGGGCCCGGCGACGCGGGAGCGCTACGAGGAGCTGCGCGCCGCCGTCGACGAGCACTGCCCGGTGCTCGACCTGTTCAGCCGGCCCACGCCGGTGACGACGCGCCTGGCCGACTGACCTCGGACACGCCGACGGCGGGCGACCCCGGGTAGGGGTGCCCGCCGTCGTGAACCCTCGCCGCGGGGATCAGCCCGCGAGACGGGGGTAGTCGGTGTAGCCCTCGGCGCCGCCGCCGTAGAAGGTCGACGGGTCGGGCTCGTTGAGCTCGCTGCCGCGGGTCCAGCGCGTCACGAGGTCGGGGTTGGCGATGAACGGGCGCCCGACCGTCACGGCGTCGGCGACGCCGTCGGCCACGATGCGCCCGACCGCGTCGCGGTCGCTGTCGACGGCGAACCCGGTGTTGAGCACGAGCACGCCCGGCCAGACCGCCCGCAGCTTGCCGACGATCGGGTCGTCGGCCTCGGCGAGCAGGTGCACGTAGGCGAGGCCGAGGTCGGCGAGCTGCGCGACGAGGGTCTCGTAGACCGAGACGTCGTCCTCGGTGATGTCGTTGTAGGGGTTCGCGGGGGACAGGCGGATGCCGACACGGTCGGCGCCGACGGCGTCGGCCGTGGCCTTCGCGACCTCCACGACGAAGCGCGCGCGGTTCTCCGCCGGCCCGCCGTAGGCGTCGGTGCGGTCGTTCACGCCGTCGGCGAGGAACTGGTGCAGCAGGTAGCCGTTGGCGGCGTGCAGCTCGACCCCGTCGACGCCGGCGCGGATCGCGCGGCGGGCGGCGTCGGCGAACTCGGCGGCCACGCCGGGCAGCTCGTCGGTGGCGAGCGCGCGGGGTGCGGAGTGGGCCTGCGGGCCCTCGGTCGTGAAGATCTCGCCCTGCGCGGGGGTGGCCGTGGAGGACACCGGGGTGGCGCCGTCGATCGTGCCGGTGTGGGAGATGCGGCCGGCGTGCATGAGCTGGACGACGAGCGTGCCGCCCTCGGCGTGCACGGCGTCGGCGACGCGCGTCCAGCCGGCCTCGTTGGCGTCGGTGACGACCCCGGCGGTGTTCGGGTAGCCCTGGCCGACGGCGGAGGGCTGGCTGCCCTCGGTGATGACGACGCCGGCACCGGCGCGCTGGCGGTAGTACTCGACGGAGAGGTCGTTGGGGGTGCCGTCGGCGTCGGCGCGGTTGCGCGTCAGCGGCGCCAGCCACACGCGGTTCGCGGCGCGCAGGGCGCCGGCGGTGACCGGTTGCAGGAGGGGGCTGTCGGACGGGAGCGGCTGGTGGGTCACGTGATGCTGAACAGGGCGGAGTGCCGGCGGCCTTCCTGTCCGCGGCGTGCGGATCATCACGCGTCCTAGGGTGAGGTCGTGAACTCCTCGACGGCGATGGCCCGCGTGCTCGTCGACGAGCTCGTGCGCGGCGGCGTCACCGATGCGGTGTTCTGCCCCGGCTCGCGCAACGCCCCGCTCGCCTTCGCCCTGCACGACGCGGCCGCGTCGGGTCGGCTGCGGCTGCACGTCCGGATCGACGAGCGCACGGCCGGGTTCCTCGCGCTGGGCCTCGCGCTGCGGTCGGGGCGCGCGGTGCCGGTGTGCACGACGTCGGGCACGGCCGTCGCGAACCTGCACCCCGCCGTGCTGGAGGCGGCGTACTCGGGGGTGCGGCTGATCGCGCTCACCGCCGACCGGCCGCCGCAGCTCGTCGGCACCGGCGCGAGCCAGACCGTCGTGCAGGACGGCGTCCTCGGGCTGCCGACCGCCACCGCGTCGGCGGCGGGCGGCAACGCCCACTGGCGCTCGGTCGTCGCGCGGGTGCTCGCGACGCGCGGTCCGGCGCACCTCAACGCCCCGTTCGACGAGCCGCTGACGCCCTCGGAGCCCGGCTTCCCGGCCGGGCGCGACGGTGGTGCGCCCTGGACGGCTCTCGCGCCGCTCGTCCGCACCGCCGGGCCGCTGCCCCTCGATCCGTCCGCGCCGACGCTGGTGGTCGCCGGTGCGGGGGCGCCGCCGTTGGCCGGGGTCGCCGCGCCCGTCGTCGCGGAGCCGTCGTCGGGGCAGTGGGCCCAGGGGCTGCGCGCCGGGCCGTGGCTGCTCGACGACCCGGCGCTGCGGCCCGCGCAGGTGGTCGTGGCCGGTCGCCCGACGCTGCACCGCGGCGTGGCCCGGCTGCTCGCCGACCCGGGCGTCGCGGTCTACGCGCTCGACGGCGACGGGCCCTGGACCGACGTGCCCGGCACCGTCCGCGCGGTCGGCTCGCTGCCCCCGCTCACCCCGCCCGACGGCTGGCTGGAGCGCTGGCGCGCGGCCGACCGCGCGGCGTCGGAGGCGCTCGACGCCGCCCTGCCCGACGCCCCCGCCGGGCTGCGGCTGGCCCGCTCGTTGGTGGCCGCGCTGCCGCCGTCGTCGGCGCTGGTGGTGGGCTCGTCGAACCCGGTGCGCGACGTCGCGCTCGCCGCCGTGCCCCGCGCCGACCTGGCGGTGCTCTCCAACCGGGGTGTGGCCGGGATCGACGGCACGGTGTCGACGGCGGTCGGGGTCGCGCTCGCCCACGGCGGCCCGGCCTTCGCGCTGATGGGCGACCTCACGTTCCTGCACGACACCACCGGCCTGCTCATCGGCCCTGGCGAGCCCCGCCCGGACCTGACGGTCGTGGTGCTCAACGACGGCGGCGGCGGGATCTTCGGGCTGCTGGAGCAGGGGGCGCAGGAGCACTCCGCGACGTTCGAGCGGATGTTCGGGACGCCGCAGGAGGTGTCGCTGGAGCAGCTGTGCGGGGCGTTCGGGATCGCGCACGCGGTGTCGGGGGTCGAGCTCGCGCCGCTGCCCCCGCCGTCGGGCCTGCGGGTGGTGGAGGTGCGGGCCGACCGCGCGGGCCTGCGGTCCGGGCACGCGGCGCTGCGCGAGCGGGTCTCAGGCGGGCGGTAGGTCCCCGCGCCGCCGCAGGACGTGGGCGGCGGTGAGGGCGACGGTCCGGTCGTCGTCCGCCGTCAGCTGCATGAGGCTCCGCTCCGCGGCGGCGCCGGGGACGTCGGCGAGCGCCTGGACGATCCGTCGACGGGCCGCGGGATCGGCGTCGAGGTGGGCGTCGAGGTGGGCGTCGAGGTGGGCGGCGAGGGCTTCGGCGATGCGGTCGGCCGTCGCGGGGTCGGCGGCCAGCGCGGTGAGCGCGTCGGCGGCGTCCGCGTCGTGCACGTCGTCGACGACCATGGCGACCAGCGTCGGCACGGCGTCGGCGACGCCGCGGGTGCCGAGCGCGAGCGCCGCGCGCCGGCGGACCTCGACGTCGGCGTGGGCGAGGGCGTCGCGGAGCAGGGCGGTGGCGGCGTCGCCGGGGATGGCGGCGAGGGAGCGGACGGCGCGGTCGCGGATGTCGGGGTCCGGCGAGTCGAGGCCCGCTTCCAACAGCGGTGGTCCGTCGGTGCCCGCGCGCGCCAGGGCCCAGCGCAGGGCCCCGGCGACGTGCGGGTCGTCCTCGGCCAGCGCGGCCTCGACCAGGGCGTCGACCGGTACGGGGTCGGGCGACAGCGCTGCGCTCTGGCGGCGGGCTGCGCTGTCGGAGCCCAGGTCCTGCAGCAGGGCGACGACCTGCAGGACGTCCTCCCAGTCCTCGGGCCCGGCGGCCCCGATCCGGCGGAGGCGGCCGAGCAGCTCCGTCTCGGCGGCGATGCGCTCGCGGGTGCGGGCGACGAGGTCGTCGACGAGCCGGGCGGGAGCGAAGCCGGGATCGTCGAGCGCCCGCCCGACCTCGCGCAGCGACAGCCCCAGCGACCGCAGGCTCTCGACGTGGAAGATCCGCCGGATGTCGTCCGCGGAGTACTCGCGGTAGCCGGCGCCGGTGCGGCCCGTCGGCCGGACCAGCCCCAGCGACTCGTAGTGGCGGAGCATGCGGGCGCTGACGCCGGAGCGCCGCGCCACCTCCCCGATCAGCACGGTCCGAGCGCGACCACGCGCGTCGCCTCCTCGATCGCGAAGCCCGCCTCCGGATCGTGCTTGAGCTGCTCGGTGGCGCGGGCGTGGGCGCGGACTGCGGGGTCGGGGTGGTTGTGTGCGGTGTCCAGATCGGCGTCCAGGGCGACGAGGGCGCGGCTCAGGCTCCGCTGGGTGTCGTGGGGGCCGCGGGCCAGTTGGGTGATCAGCACTGTCGTCAGGTCAGCCTTGTCGTCGCCCGGCACCAGGACCGTCGCCGCCCGCCAGGCGCTGCGGGCGACCTCGTCGTCGGGGTCCATCAGGAGTGCTCGGGTGATGGCGGGCCAGGCGCTCGGGTCGCCGATCTTGGACAGGGTGTGGAGGGCCTGGCTCCTGGCCTGTGGGCGGTCGTCCTCGAGCTCTCGCGTCAGCCTGGGGACGGTCGTCTGTCGGGGGTGGCGGGTGAGGGCCCAGGTGAGCACTTCGCGGACATGGAAGTCCGTCTCCGTCCCGCACCTCTCGATGAGGGCGTCGACGTCTCGGGGGTTCGGTGTCGTGCCCATGTCCATCGCTGTTCTCAGGCGGATCTTCTCGTCCGGGTGCTGCAGTCCGTTCATGGTTGCAGTCGAGACGTTGTCACTGTGTCAGGGTCAAGGTTCTTTCTCCCTGGGGTCCTGTGGGCGCGAAGGACGTGTACCGGGTCGGTCGCCGTCGTGGTCCCGATGGCCTCCGGACCCGGGCACAGAACGGTTCCCGCTCTGATTGCTGGGACTATCCTGTGGTGCTGTTTTCCCTGCTCAAAACCTGTCTATCGAACACTTGTTCGAGTATGATCAGGGCATGGGTCCGGTCCTCGACGATGCGCTCGACGAGCTCGCTGCCGTCGTGGCCACCGGATCCGAGACCGAGCTGCTCTCGCTGCTGACGCTGTGCGAGAGCGTCGCCCGTCGCGTCGATGCGATCTCCACGTCCGCTATCGCGACGTTGGACGACCAGGGCGCGTTCCTCACGCGCGGCTACCGCTCCGCGGCCCGTGCGCTCTCCGACCTGCTGTCGTGGGACTACGGCGAGGCCCGGCGTCGCGCTGCCGTTGCTGTCGATGTTCACACACGGACCACGCTCGACGGAACTCCGCTGCCTGCTCGCCTGCCTTGCGCTGCGGCCGCGTTCGGCGCGGGCGAGATCGCGCTACGACACGTCGAGGTCATCGGACGGGTGCTGTCCACCGACGCCGCCGAACGACTGACTCCCGAGCAGTGGGCCGGGGTCGAGGCCCAGCTCGCCGCCGACGCCACGCGGCTCAACCCGTCGGAACTGCAGACCCTCGGGACCGCGCTGGTCGCGCTGCTCGACCAGGACGGAGCCGAACCCGACGACCACACCCCGGCGCCGGTCAACGAGCTGCGCCTCACCCGCCACGCGACCGGAGGGTCGATCAAGGGACGGTTCGAGGACCCCGCCCTCTACGACGCCATCGCCGCGGTCATCGACGCCAAAGCCGCACCCCTGACCGCCGACGACGACCGACCCGCGCCGCAGCGCCACGCCGAAGCGCTCGCCGACGTCTGCGGGTACGTCCTGGACCACGGCGACCTCCCCGACAGCGGCGGCCGCCGACCCGTGTTGACCGTCCTCGTCCGGCTCGAAGACCTGGAGAACCGCGCCCGCTCGGCCATGCTGGAGTTCGGCGGCACCCTCACCCCCGCCGCGCTACGGACCCTGGCCTGCGACGCCGCCGTCATCCCCGTCGTCATGAACGGCGCCGGCCAACCCCTCGACGTCGGGCGCGCCACCCGCACCATCCCCGACGGCCTGCGCCGCGCCATCACCGCCCGCGACCGCGGCTGCGCCCACCCCGGCTGCGACCGGCCACCCTCCTGGTCCGAGGTCCACCACATCCACCACTGGGAACACGGCGGAGCAACCAAGCTCGACAACCTGGTGATGCTCTGCAAAGCGCATCACCGCCAGATCCACCACACCGACTGGCAGGTCCGCGTCCGCGACGGACTCCCCGAGTTCCTGCCACCGAAGTGGATCGACCCGAGCCGGACACCCCGAAGGAAGGTCCTCGCCCACCTCGCGGCCTGACGGTCACGACGGGCTGCGCGCTGCGCTCAGGCCGCGGGCTCGCTCGTCGCGTCGCTCGTGACCGCGGGCGAGGCCGTCGGGCTCGGCTCGACCGCGGGCTCCTCGACCTCGGGCTCGGGCTCGACCGCGGGCGGCTCCGGCTGGGGCGCGAGCGTGTCGGGTGCGGGTGCCACCGCCGGCGGCTCGGGCTCGACCTGCGACTCCGGGGCGATCAGCGCGGGCGGAGCCGGCGCGGGCGGTGCCGGGGCGGGCGGCGCAGCCGGAGGTGTCGCGGCGGGCGGAGGGGGGCTGCACGCCGCGGCCTTCTCCGTCGCGAGCACGTCGCAGATCGCGCCGCCGGGACCGCCGTCGAAGACGTCCTGGCCGTCACCGCCGCGGAGGTCGTCCTTGCCGGGGCCGCCGAGCAGGGTGTCGGCGCCGGCGCCGCCGATGAGGAGGTCGACGCCCGCCCCGCCGACCAGCACGTCGGCGCCGTCGCCACCGGTGAGGGAGTCGTCGCCCGCTCCGCCGACGATGCAGTCGTCGCCGGTGGAGCCGACGATCGTGTCGGCACGGGAGGTGCCGAGGATGACGAACGGGCCCGCGTCGCGGCCCCGGCTCGCGGTCGCGTCCCAGGTCCGCTTCGCGGGGTCCAGGGCGATGACCTCGACGAAGTCGGTGGCGACCATCCCGGCCGCGACGCACTCCGCGGGCAGCGCCACACCGGTCCCGGCGGCTGCCTCGCGCACGAACCCGGCCGGATCGGCGGGGTTCAGCGGCGGCGCCGCCTGCCCGGGCGGGGCGAGCGGCACGGAGACCGGGCCGGGCGCGGTGCCGGGGGGCAGGTCGGCGGCCGCGGCGGTGGCGATGCGGAGGTGGCCGTCGGCACGGTCGGTGAACCCGCCCTCGGCGTGGACGGTGGCGACGTCGGTGTGGTCGAGGCCGGCCGACGCCGCTGCGGCGCCCTCGGCGAGGGTCAGCGTCACCGGGACGCGGACGGGCTGGGCCGCGTTCGGCTGCGCGGTGCCGAGCGGCACCACGCGACCGTCGTAGAGGGAGCAGTAGCTCTCGGCCGGAGCGTCGCCGAAACGGAGCGTCACGGCCATCCCGGGCTTCGTGACCCACTTACCGGCGCGCTGCTCGCAGAAGGGGGACCCGGCCGCGGGGGCGAGGGACAGGCCGATCCCGGCGGCGACGGTGCCGTCGTAGGCGACCACCAGCTCGACGGTCTGGGACACGCCCGGCCGCAGGTCGGTGTAGCCGAGCTCGGGGCCGGCGTCGTCCCCTCCGCCGAGAGTCACCCGCGCGGCGCCGATGGTGCTCGGGGAGCTGGAGAACGTCGACGAGTACGACGCCAGCGTGCCGTCGGACGAGAAGGCCGCGACGAGTGTCACACCCCCCACCGCCACGATGCTCGCGATGGCCACGGCGACCGTACGTGCCTGCACATTTCCCCCGGTGGAGCTGCGACCTCTGCGACCGTGCCCGGTCGTCGGGGTCTTCGGACTGCCTTGTGGGTCACCGCCGGGAGCGGCACACCCCTTTCGTGCGCGGATCGGACCCTGTTAACACGAGAGGGGCGGAGGCCGGCTGCGCCGACCCACCTCCCGTCCCGCTGTCGATCAGGTAGTGCGCTGCGTGATGCTGAAGAGCGAGTCGATGGTCACCGAGTCGCCCTGGGCGTCGTTGTTGTTCACCGCGTGCGGGAACGTGAAGCGGAAGGTGCAGACGACCGAGTCACCCGCGTCGATCTCCGCGTTGAACCCGGTGGTGAGGATGCTGACCGGCTGGTTGCTGAAGTTCGACGGCGTGCCGGGGCAGTTGCCCGACACGCGCAGCTGCTTGTCCAGCTCGCCCCCCGCGTTCTCGGTGACGGTCGCGTCGCCGCGGACGGTGCCGTCGATCGTGCCGGTGTTCTCGATCGTGAAGATCAGTGGACCGGAGTCGTAACCGGGCGCGATGTTGGAAGCGCTGAACAGCTGGGTCGTCGCGGTCGGGCTTCCCGTGATGTCCAGGGTCAGCGTCCCCGCGGCCAGCGTGCCGCCGGGGCCGGCCTCGGTATCGCTGAACGCGGCGTAGGTGCCCGCGCCGAGCGCGAGTGCGGCGGCCGCGACGGCGGCGACTCCGATGCCGGCGGCGAGCTTCTTGTTCTTCTGCAGGATCGACACGGGTGCTCCTGGGTATCGCATGGACGGGGCGATCCATGGAGACCGCACGGCGGTGAGGATGACGGCACGACCAGCAGCCGCGCATACCTCAAAGTGGGTATCCGCGGGGTTGCGAGAGCGGGGCGGAGGGCCCGTGTTCCGGTCCGCCGCCCCGCTCTCCGGCCGATCAGCTGCCGGCCTGGGTCTCGTCCTGGGTCAGCGTGAGGTTCGAGGTCACGACGACCGACTCGCCCTGTGCAAGGTTGTTGGTCTCGTCGGCGAGCTCCTTGAACGTGAACTGGAAGCTGCACGTGACGGTCTGGCCGCCGTTCAGGGCAACGCCGCTGCTGAGGAAGTTTCCGGCCGGCCCGGAGAGCGAAGCCAGCGTTGCGCCGGGCGGAACGTTCAGGTTGCCGCAGTTGCCCGTGATCCCGATCTGGTCGTCCAGGTCGGGGCCGCCGGTGACGCTGAGAGTGCCGGTCAGCTTTCCGTCGATGTTTCCACTGTTCTTGATGGTGATGGTCCGGGTGCCCGACGTGTACCCGGGGGCGATACCGCTGGCGGAGAAGATCTCGGTGACGCCGGAGGGGTTCGACGTGATGTCGAGAGTCAGCGTGCCGGCGGCCAGGGTGCCGCCGGGGCCGGCCTCGGTGTCGCTGAACGACGCGTACGTGCCGGCGCCCAGGGCGAGGGCAGCGGCGGCGACGGCGGCGACGCCGACACCGGCGGCGACCTTCTTGTTCTTCTGCAGGACGGACATGGGTTCTCCTCGGATCGCGGGGGGCGGGGCGGTCCGGGGGGACCGCGTTGTGGACAACTCTGGCCACTCCACGCGATCGGCACATACCTCAACGTGAGTATTCGAGCCGTCGACGGCGTACCTCATCCGAGGTATGACAGCAGCGTCCCGCGCGCGCGACGGTGGGGCTTCGCGTGCTCGTTCTAGGGGGATCATGGCCGGCGAACCGGTGACCGAACGCATTCCGGTCGTGCGGGCGACCCCGACCCCGGTCCCGGCCCCGAGGCAGAGGCGGGCGCCCGAGCCGGAACCCGAGCCGGCCGTGCACCCCGTGCGCCGGATCATGGGGTGGGCCGCGGGCACCGCGCTCGTCCTCGTCGTCGCGCTGGCCATCGCGGTCGCGATCGTCCCGGCCATCGGCGGGGCGACGCCGTTGACCGTGCTGTCCGGGAGCATGGAGCCCGCGCTGCCGGTGGGGTCGACGGTCGTCGTGCAGCCGCGGGCGGCCTCCGAGATCGCGGTCGGGGACGTCATCACGTTCACCGACCGCAGCACCGAGAGCGACGAGACGCGGATCGTCACCCACCGCGTGATCGAGGTGCGGCCGGGTCCGGCGTTCGTGACGCAGGGCGATGCGAACAACGCTCCCGATCCCGGTCTGGTCCAGGCGGCCGACGTCCGGGGCGTGCAGTGGTACCACGTGCCCTACGTCGGGCTGCTCAGGGAACGTCTCTTCACACCGCCCGGGATGTACTTCGCCGCGGCCGTGCTGTTCCTCATCATCGCTGCGTACGTGCTGGTTCCACGCACGGTGACGGCCCCGCAGGCGGCGCGTCGCCGTCGTTGACTCCGTCCGCAGAGCGAACAGGCGCGTAACAGCACCCGATCGAGTGCCGAAGAGGCAGATGGAGCTCCCCAGCACCCGGCACGCCCCCGAGTGGGTCGGCGCCGTTCCCCGTACGTCCGAGGGGTTGCATTGACCGGCAGCACTCCGAGACACAGCCGTCTCCCCGCGATCTGGACCGCCGTCCGGGTCCCGGCGGCGGAGGTCGTCCTGCAGGGCGCCCTCGTCGCCCTCGCCACGGCGCCCGTCGTCCTGCTGCAGGGCCGGGAGATGCCGGAGCGGGCCATCGGCACGCTGACCTTCACCGGCGGTGTGGCCGCGACGATCCTGCTGGCGGTAGCGGCGTGGATCAGCGGCAA
This sequence comes from Pseudonocardia oceani, assembly GCF_019263585.2. GTDB lineage: Bacteria > Actinomycetota > Actinomycetes > Mycobacteriales > Pseudonocardiaceae > Pseudonocardia > Pseudonocardia oceani. The sequence continues at coordinate 2,143,099 of NZ_JADQDF010000001.1, read as the reverse complement.
CCGGCGCGCGCGCCGGGTCGCGGCCGCGGTCGGCGTCTACGCGGGCGTCATGCTGCTGCTGGGCGCCGTCGACCTCGATCTCGACGGCGGGGTCTGGGGCATCGCCGGGGGCGTCGCCGTGCTGGGGGTCGCCGGGCTGCTGGTGCTCGCCGCCCGGCCGGCGTCGCGGCCGGTGCACGCCCACGCGGTCGGGCTGGTCGTGCTCGTCGCCCTCGCCACGGTGTCGGTCGCGGTCACCGCGCTGCTCGCCCCGTCGCACGTGCCGTCGCCGGACATGGTGCGGGCGGTGTCGCTGGGGGGATGGGTCGCCTGCGGCGTCGCGGGGCTCCTCATCCTCGGCGACGGCACCGTCAACCGCCGCCCGCTGCTGCGCCGCACCGGCCTGGCCTTCGCCGCGCTCGGCACCGCGCACGCCGCCGGGATCGTCGCGGCCCGCCCGCTGCTCGGCGGCATCGTGGAGCTCGGTGCGGTCGCGATGCTGCTCGTCGCCGCGGGAACGTTCCTGCTCGCCTCCATCCGCGACATCGGCCAGGAGCAGGAGCGCTCGCGCAGCCGGCTCGCGGAGGTCGAGGCGGCCATGGCGTCGGTGGCCGAGCGCGACCACGAGCTGCGCAACGTCGTCGCCGGGCTGAGCGGTGCGGCCACCGTCCTGGGCGACGACCTGATGAGCCGCTCCGACGACGGCCGCCGCCTGCTGGTCGCCGCGGGCGCCGAGCTGGCCCGCCTGCAGCAGATGCTCGACGGGCCGCGCCCCGACGACGGGCCCGTCGAGGCGCGCGTCGGCGCGATCCTCGACGACCTCGCCGTCGTGCACCGCGCCACCGGGCTCGACGTGCACGTCGACGTCACCGGCGACCCGGAGGCCGCGATCGCGCCCGGGGTCCTCGCCCAGGTCGTCACGAACCTGCTGGTCAACTGCCGCCGCCACGCCCCCGGCGCCCGCGTGTGGCTGCGGGCGCGGGTGCACGCGCGGCACGTCCGCATCGACGTCTCCGACGACGGGCCCGGGCTGTGCGCGCCGCCCGACGTCGTGCTGCGCCGCGGCGTCCGCGGCCCCGACTCCGGCGGAGACGGCCTCGGCCTGGCGATCACCGCCGAGCTCGTCGAGCGGCACCGCGGCACGTTCACGCTGCTGTCCGGGCCGGGCTGCACGGTCCACATCGAGCTGCCCGTCGCCGGCTGCCGCGCACCGGTGCCGTCGGGAGTGGCGTGAGGGGTGCGCCGGTCGTCATCGTCGACGACCACGCGCTGGTCGCCGGGGCGCTCGTGATGGCGCTGCGCTCCGGCGGGATCGAGGCCACGGCCGTCCTGCCCGACGCGTTCCTGCCCCGCGTCGACGACCCCGCGCCGCCCGGCGCGCTCGTGCTGCTCGACCTCGACCTCGGCGGCGGCCTCGACGGCGTCGACCTCGTCCCGCGCCTGCGCCGCGCCGGCTGGCGGGTCCTGCTCGTCACCGGCTCCACCGACGACGACCGCATCGCGGCGGGCATCGCGGCCGGTGCGCTGGGGCGGGTCCGCAAGTCGGCGCCGTTCCCCGAGCTCGTCGCCGCGGCGACCCGGGCCGCCGAGGGCCGCCCCCTGATCGGTGGCGACGAGCGCCGCCGGATCGAGGAGGCCGCGTCGGCCCAGGCCCAGGAGCGGCGCCTGGCCCGTGACCGCTGGGAGCGCCTGACCCCGCGCGAGCTGCAGATCGTCGAGCGCATCGCCGCCGGCCGCCGCCCCGCCGCGATCGCCGAGGAGTTCGTCGTCTCCGTGGCGACGGTCCGCACGCAGGTCCGGTCGATCCTGTCGAAGCTGGAGGTCGGCTCCCAGCTGGAGGTCGCCGCGCTGGCGCGGGAGCGGCGCAGCTAGAACCAGGTGGTCGCGGGCGTCGCCCCGATGCTCACTCCGCCTCCTCGCGATCGGGAGCGGGAACCGGGACCATCGGGCACGGTGCGTGCTTGAGGCAGTACACGTCACGACCTCCCTCTCCACCGTCGAGCATCGTCGCGGAGGACTCCTCCATCTCGTGGGGCGCCGGCTCGCGACGACGTGGCCCGCGCAAACCTTGCGGCGACCTTCCGATCGCCGGCCCCGCCCTGTGGACGCCGTCGGCACGGGTACCGCACAGGTGTCGGGCGGAGAGCTCGACCACCGACACCAAGGAGGACCCATGCCCACCGGAACCCTCGAAGGCAAGGTCGCCGTGATCACCGGAGCGGCCCGCGGCCAGGGTCGCAGCCATGCCGTCCGGCTCGCAGGGGAGGGCGCGGACATCGTCGCGATCGACATCTGCCGTCAGATCGACACCGTGCCCTACCCCCTGGCCACCCCGGACGACCTGGCCGAGACCGCGACCGAGGTCGAGAAGCTCGACCGCCGGATCGTGACCCGTGAGGCCGATGTCCGCGACGTCGCCGCGGTCACCGACGCGATCCGGGCCGGGATCGCCGAGCTGGGACGGGTCGACATCGTCCTGCCCAACGCCGGCATCGCCCCGCACTCGGCGGACGAGTCCGACCCGGTCGCCGCGTTCCACGACACCGTCATGACGAACCTCGAAGGCGTCCGCCACACCGTCCAGGCCGCCGTGCCCCGCATGATCGAGCAGGGCGAGGGCGGCGCGATCGTCGTGACCAGCTCCACCCAGGGTCTGTCCGGCCGGGGCGGCAACGGCTCCGGCGCCATGGAGGGCTACGTCGCCGCCAAGCACGGCGTCGTCGGCCTGATGCGCAGCTGGGCGAACTGGCTGGCCCCGCACCACATCCGGGTCAACACCGTCCACCCCACCGGCGTGAACACCCCGATGATCGACAACGACGCGATGCAGGCGTTCCTCGCCCAGTCGCCCGAGGTCGGGGCGGCACTGACCAACCTGCTCGACGTCGAGGCCATCGAACCCATCGACATCAGCAACGCGATCGCCTGGCTGGTGTCCGACCAGGCCCGTTACGTCACCGGCGTCACCCTGCCCGTCGACGCCGGCTTCATGGCCAAGTAGGGAGGCCCTGATGGCCAGCACCGCCACCTGGTTCGAGACCGTCGCCGAAGCTCAGCGCCGAGCCCGCAAGCGGCTCCCGCCCTCGGTGTACGGCGCCCTGCTCGCGGGGACCGAGCAGGGCATCACGATGACCGACAACAGCCGCGCCTTCGACGAGCTCGGCTTCCGACCGCAGGTCGGTGACCAGCCGTCGGAGCGCGACCAGGCGACCACCGTGCTCGGGCAGCACATCTCCCTGCCCGTGCTGCTCTCCCCCACCGGCGTACAGGCCGTCCATCCCGAGGCGGAGGTCGCCGCCGCCCGCGCCGCCGCCGCCGCCGGGACGGCGATGGGACTGAGCTCGTTCGGCAGCCGCGCGATCGAGGACGTGGTGCAGGCGAACCCGCAGACCTTCTTCCAGACGTACTGGGTCGGCGACCGCGACCGCATCGCCCGGCGCGTCGAGCGCGCGAAGGCGGCGGGGGCGAAGGCGCTCATCGTGACCCTGGACTGGGTCTTCGACAGCCGCCGGGACTGGGGCAGCCCGCCGATCCCCGAACGCCTGGACCTCAAGGCCATGGCGCGGTTCGCCCCGGAGGGGGTCCGCCGCCCCCGCTACATGCTCGGGTGGTTGCGCCACCGCCACCTGCCCGACCTCACCGTGCCCAACATGGCCGACCCGGGCGAGGACCCGCCCACCTTCTTCCAGGCCTACGGCGAGTGGATGCAGACCCCGCCGCCCACCTGGGAGGACCTGCGGTGGTTGCGCGAGCGGTGGGGTGGCCCGTTCATGGTCAAGGGCGTCACCCGGCCCACCGACGCCCGCAAGGCCGTCGACATCGGCGCCGACGCGATCTCGGTCTCCAACCACGGCGGCAACAACCTCGACGGTGCCCCCGGCAGCATCCGTGTCCTGCCCTCGATCGTCGACGAGGTCGGCGACGAGATCGAGGTCCTGCTCGACGGCGGCGTCCGCCGTGGCCTCGACGCCGTGAAGGCGATCGCCCTCGGCGCCCGCGCGGTGATGATCGGGCGCCCCTACCTGTGGGGGCTCGCGGCCAACGGTCAGGCCGGGGTCGAGAACGTCCTCGACGTCCTGCGCAGCGGGATCGACGAGGCGCTGTTCGGGCTCGGGCGCGCCTCGCTCGCCGACCTGGAACCGGGCGACCTCACGATGCCGTCGGACTTCACCCTCGGTCCCCGCCCCTACCCGGCCGCGCAGACACCCCGTCCGCGGACGGCATGAGCGGCGCGGGCCGGACCAGCGCGGTCCGGCCCGCCGCGGCGCAGCTAGTCGCCCTCGAGCGCGTCCCGCACGGCCACGAGCTTCGCCGCGGCCTCGCGCACCTCGGTGTCGGGGTCGGAGTCGGCGACGATCCCGCAGCCGGCGAACAGCCGGGCCGCCCGGCCGTCGAGCTGGGCGCAGCGCAGGGCGATGCCGAGCTCGCCGTCGCCGCGGGAGTCGATCCAGCCGACGGGGCCGGCGTAGCGGCCGCGGTCCATCGCCTCCAGCTCGGTGATGAGGTCGACGGCCACCTTGCGCGGGGTGCCGCCGACGGCCGCGGTGGGGTGCACGGCCTCGGCCAGGCGCAGCAGCGACGCGGGGGCGACGGGGTCGAGGCGGCCGCGGACGTCGCTCGCCAGGTGCGAGACGTTGTGCAGCGTCAGCACGTCGGGGACCTCGGGCGCGTCGAGCGAGGCGCACAGCGGGGCCAGCGCCGAGGTGAGGGAGTCGACGGCGAGCGCGTGCTCGTGGCGGTCCTTCGTCGAGCCCATCAGCCGCTCGCCCAGCGACCCCTCGCCGGGGGAGGCCGCCCACATCGTGCCGGCCAGCACCCGGGACTCGACGACGTCGCCGGTGCGCCGCACCAGCAGCTCCGGGGTGGCGCCGACCAGCCCCTCGACGGCGAACGACCAGCACGTCGGGTAGCGCTCGGCGAGGCCGCCGAGCAGGTGGCGGGGGTCGAGCGGGGCCTCGGCGACGGCGATCAGGTCGTGGGCCAGCGCGGCCTTGTCGAGCTCGCCCGCCCGCATCCGGCGCACGGCCTCGGCGACGGCGGCGCGGTAGCGGTCGACCGGCAGCAGCCCGTCGGAGTAGCGCAGCGTGCCGCTGGGGCGCACCGGGTCGATCGCGTGCACGACCGACGGCCCGTCGCCGCGGGAGAACTCGGTGATCCACGCCCGGCCGTCGCGGCGCCCGACCACGACCCGCGGCACGACGACGACCGAGCCGGGGGAGTCGTCGCTGAAGGTGAAGCTCGCGAACGCGACGGGCCCCGTGCCGGGCCGCCCGACCTCGTCGAGGACGCGCGTGCCGGAGACGAAGGAGCGCCACCAGTCGTCGGCGTCGGCGAAGCGGTCGGGACCCGATCCGGTCCACCGGGCCACCTCGCCCCACCCGACGAGGCCGTCCCCACCGCGCACCCACGACTTGGGTGTGCGAGCGTCCGGCAGCAGGTCCAGCAGGCCGCCGAGTTCGTCGACGGGCCTGGTTCGCACGCGCACACCGGTCGGTAGCGGAGCGATCGTCACGTTTCGAGCGTAAGAGGCGCGCGTCCCCGACGCTCGTCCGCCCCGGGGAGGCGCTGACCACAGTGGCGGCCCGCAACCCGTCTAGACTCCGCCGTCGTGGGTGAACCGAGGGCGCTGGACGAGGTCGCGGCCACCCTCGCGCCCGCAGCCCGGTTCGTCCGCACGCGGCTCCCCGAGCTGGTCCTGGGCCTCGCGGTCCTGGTCACGGTGCTCGCCGGGCTCGCCCTGATCGGCTCGGCCGTCGACGACCGCGCCATCGACGCCAACCCGGCCAGTGCGCAGGCCGAGGTGCTCGAGGGCTCCACGTTCTTCCGCACGCTCGTGCGGTTCACCGTCGCGAACGGGCAGGCCGTCGTGCCCGAGCACGGCGTGTTCCACCCCCGCGGGCTCTCAGCGGGGGAGGTCGTCGCGGTCGAGTACGACGTCACCGACCCCGAGCTGGTCCGCGTGGCCGGTCGCAGCACCGCCGACGGCATCGGCCCGATGGTGCTCGGCGTCGTCGGCACCTGGGTGGTCCTCGGCCCGCTCGCCCTCTGGCTGCGGCGCCGCAGGCGGCGCGCCGCCTGACCCCGGCCCGGCCCGCGTCGCCAGCGCCACCCCGAGCACCGCGACCACCATCCCGGCGATCGCGAACGGCCCCAGCACCTCCCCGAACATCACCAGCGCGAGCAGCGCCGTGACGCCGGGGACGAGGTAGAAGTAGCTCGTGACCTGCGTCGCCGCCCCGCGCCGCAGCATGAGGAACAGCAGCGAGATCCCGCCGCCGGTGAGCACCACCACCGACCACACCAGTGCGCCGATCAGCTCGGGCGTCCAGTCCAGGCGGAACGACTCGAACGCGAGCGCGAACGGCAGCGTCACCACGATCGACGCGGCGAACTGCACGACCTGCCCGGTGCGCAGGTCGAACTGCGGGCAGAACCGCTTCTGGTAGAGCGTGCCGGTGGTGATCGTCAGCAGGGCGAGGGTGGTGAGCCCGAGCGTCGTCGCCGTGATCCCGGTGGTGGTGAGCTTGCTCGACACGACCAGCACGACCCCGAGGAACCCGAGCACCAGCCCGACCACCTGCAGGCGGCCCAGCCGGGCGCCGGTGAGCCCGGCGACGGCCGCGGTGAGCACCGGCTGCAGGTTGACGACCAGCGCCGCCACCCCGGCGGGCATGCCGGCCGCGACCGCGGCCCAGACGCCGCCGAGGTAGCCCGCCTGGATCCCTACCCCCGCGACGGCGAGGTGCCAGACGGCCCACCCGCGAGGCCAGCGCGCCCGGGCGACCAGCGCCAGGACCAGCATCAGGACGACGACCCCGGCGTAGCGCACGAGCAGGAAGCTCAGCGGCTCCGCGTGCGGCGCGGCGTACTTGGCGACGACGAACCCGGTGGCCCAGATCAGCACGAAGACCACGGGCGCGGCGCGGACGAGGAGGGCCGCGGCGTCGCGGCCCGAGGTGGTGGTGGCGATGGCCCGACCCTAGGCGGCGCTCAGGCCGCGTGCCACCACGACAGGACGGCGTCGAGCGCGCCGGGGACGGCGACGACGAGGTCCCCGGTCGGCAGCGGGTCGGGGTTGCCCCGGGCGTCGACGACGAGCGCGCCGGCCTCGGCCGCCAGGCACAGCGCCCCGGCGACGTCCCACTCCTGGTAGCGGTCGAGCACCGCGGCGACGGCGTGCCCCAGCGCGACCTGCGTGATCGCCAGCGCGGCCGACCCGAGCACCCGCACCCCGGTGTGGGCCTCGGAGGCGCGGGCGGTGAAGCCCGGGCCGCGCTCCAGTGACAGCTCCGCGCACACCAGCCCGCCGACGACCGGGCGCGGCGTGATCCGCACCGGCACGCCGTTGGCGCGCACCCCGCGGCCGCGGGCGGCGGCGTAGATCTGGGCGCGGCTCGGGTCGGCGATCACGCCGACGACCGGCCCGTGCGCGTCGACCAGGGCCAGGCTGTAGGCGCACCACGGGAACCCGGCGACGTAGTTGGCCGTGCCGTCCACCGGGTCGACGACCCAGCGCAGCGGGGCCGCGTGCACCCCGTCGTCGGCGCCGTACTCCTCGCCCAGCACCGGCACGTGCGGGAACTCCGCGGCGAGCACGCGGCGGGTGTGGCGCTCCAGCGTGCGGTCGGTGTCGGTCACCCAGTCGAAGGGGTGGGCCTTCACGGTGTCGGTGAGGCGGTCGCGCCCGGCGGTCGCGGTGATCACCTCGGCGGCGTCGTTGGCCAGGCGGCCCGCCACCTCCAGCGCGCGGGAGAGCAGCGCCGGCTCCGCGGGCGGGGGGAGGCGCGTCTCGTGCCGGAGGCTCATGGGGCCCGAGGGTCGCGGCGGCCGGTGTCGGGGGTGGAACGCGCGGATGACGTGTCGCCCATCACCGGGACAACTGTCCTTCACCGGGCCGACCGTGTGGCCAGGGCCCCGGCACGGTGTGTTGTCCGTGAGTTCGGCCGGCGGACAGCCCGGCGACGGCGGCGTGGCCCGCGCGTGCGGGAGGTTCCCCCGGTGCGTGTCGCCATCGTGTCCGAGTGCTTCCTGCCCGTCGTCAACGGCGTCACCAACTCGGTGCTGCGGGTGGTCGAGCACCTCACCGCGGCCGGGCACGACGTGCTCGTGATCGCCCCCGGCGAGGGGCCGGCCGAGTACCGCGGCGTCCCGGTCGTCCGGGTGCCGTCGCTGGACCTGCCCGTCGTCACCTCGATGCCGGTGGGAGTGCCCAGCCGCCGCGTCCTGACCGCGTTGCGCGAGTTCCGGCCCGACGTCGTGCACCTCGCGGCGCCGTTCGTCGTCGGGTACCGGGGGCTGCACGCCGCGCGGCGGCTCGGGATCCCGACCGTCGCGGTCTACCAGACCGACGTCGCCGGCTTCGCCTCCTCCTACGGCCTCGGGCTCACCGCGCGGGCCGCGTGGCGCTGGACCTGCCGGCTGCACGGACTGGCCGACCGCACGCTCGCCCCGTCGAGCTGGGCCACCGAGGCGCTGCGCGCGCGGGGCGTGCCGCGGGTGCACCAGTGGGCCCGCGGCGTCGACACCCGGCGGTTCACCCCGTCCCGGCGCGACGACGCCCTGCGCGCGGAGCTCGCACCCCGCGGCGAGCTGCTCGTCGGCTACGTCGGACGCCTCGCGCCGGAGAAGCAGGTGGAGCGCCTCGCCGCGCTCGACGGCCTGCCCGGAACGCGGCTCGTCGTCGTCGGCGCGGGGCCCGGCGAGGAGCGGCTGCGGGCCGCGCTGCCCGGCGCGGCCTTCCTCGGCTTCCGCGACGGCGACGACCTCGCCCGCACCTACGCCTCGCTCGACGTGTTCGTGCACACCGGCCCGTCGGAGACGTTCTGCCAGGCCGTGCAGGAGGCGCTGGCGTCCGGCCTGCCGGTGGTGGCGCCCGACGCGGGCGGGCCCCGCGACCTCGTCCTGCCCGGCCGCACCGGCTACCTCGTGCCGCCCCGGCCCGACGGCGCCGACGCGGCCGACCCCGCCTCCGTGGCCGCCGACGAGCGGCTGCGCGCCGCCGTCGAGGTCCTGGTCACCGACGACGTCCTGCGCCGCCGGTTCGGCGCGGCGGCCCGCCGCTCGGTGCTGCGCCGGACATGGTCGAACGTCGGCGACGAACTGCTCGCGCACTACGCGGACGTGCTCGGCGTGCCGGCGGCGCTGCGCGCGGCGGCCTGATCCCGAGCTCGCACCGACTCCGTAGCCGCACGGATGCCCGGGCCCCGCCCGGCCGTGAGGATCGGCGCATGGCCGCACCGCTCGGACACCCGATCCCCGTCACCCCCGCCGGTGAGCACGCCGCGATCGACGTGCGCGTGCTGCGCTCCGCGCTGGCCGCGCTCACCGGCGCCGACCCGCTGCGCCGCGACGACGCCGTGCGGACGGTCCTGCACATGCCCTCCCGCTTCGCCCCGCCCGTGCTGCACGCGGTGTCGGAGGCGGTGTTCGCGACCGACCGCGAGGAGGGCGCCTGGCGGTTCTACGCCGCCCAGCTGCGCACCCGCTTCGACATCACCCGCTGCGCCGACCCCACCGTCGAGGGCGCCGCGGCGATCCTCACCGGCCGCTTCGGCCCGCCGGTGAACCGGTGGGTGTTCGCCGAGCCGTCGCGGCTGCGCCCGCTCGCCGAGCGCGCCGTCGCGTGGGACCGCGCCACCCCGCACGAGTACGACCACCGCTGGGTCAACCTGCACGGGACGGGCGCCTTCGGGGCGGGCGACGGGCAGCTGAGCGTCCCCGCCGACGAGTGGGACGCGATCGCCGAGCGCGTGCGCGTCGAGTACCTCGACGGCGTCGACGAGGTGCTGCGGGAGCTTCCCGGCCCCGCCCGCTAGCGTCAGCCGCCGACGGCGGGAGGTCGGCATGTGGCGACGCGGGGTGTCCGCGCTGCTCGTGCTGCTCGCCGTCGGGACGCAGAGCTGGATCTTCGCCGAGCGCGGCAGCTTCAACCTCTCGCGCATCCTCGTCGAGGACCCGGAGTACCACTCCGACTTCGCGACGTTCCGCGCCTCGGTGCTCGCCCTGCTCGACGGCACCGACATCTACGCCACCGACGCCGCCCTGCCCAACCTCAACCCGCCGCTGATGACGGTGGTGATGACGCCGGTCGCGCTGTTCGACGCCCAGCCGGGCTACCGGCTGTTCGGGCTCGTCACGGTGGCGCTGGTGCTCGCGTGCCTGCTCGCCGTCGCGCGCGAGGTGGAGCTGCGGCCCGTCGACACCGGGCTCGCCGTGGCCGCGGTCCTGCTCGGCGCGCCGCTGCTGGCCACGGTCGGGCTCGGGCAGATCTACGCGTTCCTCGCCGTCGCGCTCACCGGGGCCTGGCTGGCCGCGCGGCGCGGGCACGCCGCCTGGGAGGGCGCCGGGATCGGGCTCGCCGTGGCGCTCAAGCCCTCGCTCGCCCCGCTCCTGCTGCTCCCGGTGCTGCGCCGGGCCCCGCGCACCGCCGTCGCGGCCTTCGGCACGGCCGCGGCGGGCACGCTGGTCGGGGCCGTCGTCTGCGGCCCGGCGGCGAGCGTCACGTGGCTGCGGCTCGTGCTCGACCACCCCGTGCAGACCTTCTTCGACAACGCCTCCCTGCCCGCCACCCTCGTGCGGCTCACGAGCGACACCGGTTGGGGGCGCCCGCTCGTCGAGGTGCCGGGCGGGCTGGTCGTCGGCACGGTGCTGGCGGTCGCGGTCGTTGCCGGCACGCTGTGGCTCGTGCGCCGCTGCGGCCCGGACGCGCTGTGGGCGGTGGCCGCGGCCGCGCTCGTGGCGTCGCCGGTCACCTGGAACACCTACCTCGTCGTCCTCGCCCCGGGCGTGCTCGTCGTGCTGGCCCGATCGCGAGCGGCCGCGGCGCCGCTGCTCGCGCTGGCGCTGCTGGGCCAGGAGTGGCCCGCGCTCTGGTACGGCGACGACGGCACGGCCCCTGCGCTTCCGCTCTCGCTCTACTGCGCGGTGCTGCTCGGGCACTGGGCGGTGCTGCTGCGCCACGCCGTGGCGCGACCGGCACCACCGGCCGACGTGCGGCCCGGCCCGCCGCGGGTAGCGTCGGCACCGTGACCCGCGCCGACCTCGACAAGGACCCCCGCGACGTCGCCACGATGTTCGACGGCGTGGCGCAGCGCTACGACCTGACGAACACGGTCCTGAGCGCCGGCCAGGACCGCCGCTGGCGCCGCCTCACCCGCCAGGCGCTCGGCCTGCGCCCCGGCGAGAAGGTGCTCGACCTCGCCGCGGGCACCGCCGTGTCGACGGTCGAGCTCGAGCGGTCGGGCGCGTGGTGTGTCGCCGCCGACTTCTCCCTCGGGATGCTGCGCGCCGGCGCCGGCCGCGCGGTCCCCAAGGTCGCCGCCGACGCGCTGCACCTCCCGTTCGCCGACGCCTCCTTCGACGCCGTGACGATCTCGTTCGGGCTGCGCAACGTCGCCGACACCGACCTCGCCCTGCGCGAGCTCGCCCGCGTCACCCGCCCCGGCGGCCGGCTCGTCGTGTGCGAGTTCAGCCGGCCCACCTGGGCGCCCTTCCGGGCCGTCTACTACGCGGGCCTGGAGACGGTGCTGCCCGCGGTCGCCTCGCGGGTGTCGAGCAACGCCGCGGCCTACCGGTACCTCGGTGAGTCGATCCGCGACTGGTCCCCGCAACCCGAGCTCGCCGCCCGCATCGCGCGGGCGGGCTGGGGCGAGGTGGGCTGGCGCGACCTGACGTTCGGCGCCGTCGCCCTGCACCGGGCGCGCCGCACCTACTAGCGCCGCTCCGGGCGGTTGGGCGGGGGTGGAGGGGGCACCCGCCCGTCGTGATGACGGCGACCGTGGTGGACCTGTCCCGGTTCCAGTTCGCGACGACCAGCATCTTCCACTTCTTCTTCGTCTCGCTGACGGTCGGCCTGGCGTTCCTCATCGCGGTGATGGAGACCTTCGCCTACCTGCACCGCAAGCGCGGCAGGGCCGACACCTACGACCGGATGACGAACTTCTTCGGGCACCTGTTCCTCATCAACTTCGCGGTCGGCGTCGTGACGGGGATCGTGCAGGAGTTCCAGTTCGGCATGAACTGGAGCGACTTCTCCTACTTCGTCGGCAACATCTTCGGCGTCCCGCTGGCGCTCGAGGTGCTCATGGCGTTCTTCCTGGAGAGCACGTTCATCGGGCTGTGGTGGTTCGGCAAGGACCGGCTGAAGCCGTGGATGCGCCTGGGCAGCATCTGGCTCGTCGCCATCGGCACACAGGTCAGCGCGTTCTGGATCGTGCTGGCCAACGCCTGGATGCACCACCCCGTCGGCTACGAGGTGGTCGGCGGGCAGGCGGTGCTCACCAGCTTCAGCGAGGTGGTGTTCAACTACAAGGCCTGGCTGTACTTCGCCCACGTGCAGGGCAGCGCGTGGACGGTGGCCGCATTCTTCGTGCTGGCCATCAGCGCGTTCCACCTGCTGCGCCGCCGCGACGTCGAGGTGTTCTCGCCGGCGCTGCGCATCGCGCTGGTGTTCGCCGCGATCGGCACCGTGTTCTCCGCGGCGAGCGGGCACAGCGCGGCGCAGTACGCGCGCGACGACCAGCCGATGAAGTTCGCCGCCATGGAGGCCCAGTGGGAGGACGCGCCCGCGCCCGCGCCGTGGTCGCTGGTCGCCGACATCAACGAGGCGGAGCGTCGCAACGACGTGAGCGTCGAGGTCCCCTACGTCGGCTCGATCCTCGCCGAGAACAACCTCGACGCCGGCTACGAGGGCATGATCGGGCTCAACGAGCGCTACAAGGAGATGTACGGCCCGGGTGAGTACATCCCGCCCGTCACCTGGGTCTACTGGTCGTTCCGGATCATGGTGGGGATCGGGTCGCTGCTGCTGCTGGCCGCGTTCACCGGCCTGTTCCTGTGGTGGCGGGGCCGGCTGGACTCCCGCTGGTACCTGCGATCCCTGGTGTACCTGGTGCCGCTGCCGTGGATCGCGAACTTCACCGGCTGGATCACCACGGAGATGGGGCGCCAGCCGTTCATGGTCTACGGCCTGCTCACCGTGGACGAGGGGGTCAGCGCGAACACCACGGGCGAGGTGCTCGCCGGGCTGGTCGGGCTGTGGGTGGTGTACCTGGCGCTGATCGGCCTCGACATCTTCCTGCTGACGACCACCGCCCGCGCCGGCGTGCACCGCCGTCCGGCCGCGGAGATGGCCTCGGCCCCGGCCCCCGACTGGACCTCGCCGCAGCATTACGGCAAGGAGGACCGGTGAACCTCGCGGACCTGTGGTTCTGGCTGCTCGCCGCCACGTTCGTCCTGTACTTCTTCCTCGAGGGCTTCGACTTCGGCGTCGACATGCTCCGCCCGGTGCTGGCCCGCACCGAGGCCGAGGAACGCGCCCTGACCGGCACGATCGGCCCGTTCTGGGACGGCAACGAGGTGTGGGTGCTCGCCGCGGCCGGGATCATGTTCTCGACGTTCCCGATCTGGTACGGCGCGCTGTTCAGCGGCATGTACCCGCTGTTCGTGCTGATCCTGCTGTCGCTGCTGCTGCGCGGGGTGTCGTTCGAGTACCGCAACCAGGTCGACCAGCAGCGCTGGCGCGACGTGTGGGACTGGCTGTCCTTCGCCGGCAGCGCGATCCCGTCGTTCCTCTGGGGCGTGATCCTCGCTAAGATCATCGAGGGGCTCCCGCTCACCGCCGACGTCGAGGTGATCGGCGGTATCGGCGACCTGTTCACCTCGTTCTCCCTGGTCGGGGGCGCGGCCACGCTGCTGCTGTTCGTGCTGCACGGCGCGAACTTCCTGCTGCTGCGTCTGCACGTCGACACCGACCTGCACGCCCGCGCCCGCACCGCGGCGCTGCGCTCCGGCGCGCTCGCGACCGTCGCGATCCTGGCGTTCGTCGTGATGGGTTACGTGACCGAGGGACTGTTCGCGAGCTTCGGCGTGCTGCCCTGGGTGTTCCCGCTCGCGGCCGCGGCGACGCTGGCGACCATCTGGTTCGCGCTGGTCCGGCGCCGCGACGCCCTCGCGTTCGTGATGAGCGGGCTGACGATCGTGTTCTCGACCGTCACGGTGTTCCTCGCCCTGTTCACGCGCGGGATCGTGCTCCCCTCCACGCTCGACCCCGCCGCGAGCCTCACCCTGGCGGGATCGGCGAGCCAGCACTACACGCTGGTGCTGATGACGGTCGTCGGGGCGATCTTCCTGCCGCTGATCATCGGCTACCAGGCCTGGAACTACTACGTGTTCCGCGAGCGGATCCGCCCCGACGAGGGCAGCCTCGCCGCGGGCTACTGATGCGCCGCCTGCTGTGCCTGCCCGCGGTCCGCCGGCTCGTCCCGGCCTGCGCGCTGCTCGCCGTCACGACCGCGGTGCTGCTGGTCGTCCAGTGGTCGCTCGTCGCGGCCGTCGTCGCGGGGGTGGTCGCAGGCGGCGCGCCCGCCGACCACCTCGCGCCGCTGCTCGGCGCGCTCGCCGCGTGGCTCGCCCGGGCCGGGCTGGTGGCCGCGCGCGACCGGCTCGCCGCGCGGGCCTCGTCGCGGGTGCGCCGGCAGGTGCGCGCCGACCTGGTGCGCGGGCTGCTGCGCCGCGGGCCGGACGCGGTGACCGACGAGCGCGCGGGGGAGCTGGTCACGACCCTCACCGGGGGCGTCGCCATGCTCGACGCCCTCGTGGCCCGGGCCGTGCCGGGGGCGGTCACCGCGGCCGTCGTGCCACCGCTGCTGGCCGCCGTCGTCCTCGTGACCGACCCGCCGAGCGGGCTGCTGCTGCTGGTGGGCGGGCCGCTCGTCGGGGTGTTCCTGTGGCTGGTCGGCACGCGGGCGCAACGGTCGTCGCAGGCGCAGTGGGAGACCCTCGGCCGGCTCGGCGCCCTGCTCGTCGACACGCTGCGGGTGCTGCCCACGCTCGTCGCCTTCGGGCGGGCCCGGAGCGCGGGCCGGTGGCTGACCGAGGTGGGGGAGAACTACCGCGCCGCCACGATGCGGGTGCTGCGCACCGCGTTCCTCTCGGGGTTCGTGCTGGAGTTCGGGGCGGCGCTGTGCACCGCGCTCGTGGCCGTCACGGTGGGGGTGCGGGTCTTCGGGGGCGCCCTCGGCTTCGAGGTCGCGCTGCTGGTCCTGCTGCTCACGCCGGAGTTCTTCGCGCCGCTGCGCGCGCTGGGCGCCGACCACCACGCCGCGCTGGAGGGCCGGCCCGCCGCCGAGCGGGTCGTCGCGCTGCTGGACGCGCCGGAGCCGGCGCGGGGCACGGGGACCGTCGGCCCGGGCGTGCCGCACGTGGCGCTGCGCGGGATCGTGCTGCGCCGCGCGGGCCTCGACGGCCTCGACCTGGACCTGCCGCCCGGCTCCCGCACGGCGCTGGTCGGCCCCAGCGGGGCGGGGAAGTCCAGCGTCGCCCGGCTCCTGCTCGGGCTCACCGCGCCCGACGCGGGGGAGGTGCTCGTCGACGGCGTGCCGCTCACCGCGCTCGACCCGGACGCGTGGCGCGCCCGCGTCGCCTACGTGCCCGAGCGGCCGTGGCTGCTGCCCGGGACGGTGGCCGACAACGTGCGGGTCGGCCGGGCCGGCGCCACCGACGCCGAGGTCGCCGAGGCGCTGCGGCGCGCGGACGCCGACGGGTTCGTCGCCGCCCTGCCCCGCGGCGCCGACACACCGCTCGGCGAGGACGCCGCCCGGCTCTCGGGCGGCGAGCGGCTGCGCATCGCGCTCGCCCGCGCGTTCGTCAAGGACGCGGCGGTGATCGTCCTCGACGAACCGACCTCGCAGCTCGACCCCGGAACCGAGGCCGCCGTGCTGGCCGCGCTCGACGACCTCGCCGCCGGACGCACCGTGCTGACGGTGACCCACCGCAGCGCCCCACTCGCCCTGCACGACCGGGTGGTCGAGCTCGTCGGCGGCCGGGTGCGGGAGCCGGTCCGGTGACGGCGCTGCTGCGGCTGGTGGCGCCGGGACGGCTGGCCGCGGCGGTCGTCCTCGGCACCCTGACGGTGCTGAGCGGCGCGGCGCTGCTCGCGACGTCCGGTGCGCTGATCAGCGGCGCGGCCCGGCGGCCCGAGACCCTGTTCGTGCTCCTGCCGCTGATCACCGCGGTCCGCCTGTTCAGCGTGGCCCGTGCGGCGCTGCGCTACGCCGAGCGGCTCGTGTCCCACGACCTCACGCTGCGGCTGGTCGCGCGGCTGCGCGCCGGACTGCTGGAGCGCCTCGTCCCGCTCGCCCCCGCCGCGCTCACCGGCGCCCGCGGCGGCGCCCTGCTCGCCCGCATCCGCACCGACGTCGACGAGCTGCAGGGGGTGGTCGTCCGGCTCGTCGGGCCCGCCCTGGTCGCCGTGCTCGCCGGGACCACCGCCGTCGGACTCACGGCGCTGGTGTCGCCGCCCCTGGCGCTCGTCCTCGCCGTGCTGCTGCTGGTCCTCGGCGCCGGGGTGCCCGCGTGGTCGCGGGCGGCGGGTCGCCGCCCCGCCGTCGAGGCGGCGCAGGCCGACGCGGCCTTCGGCAGCGACGCGCTCGACCTGGTCCGCGGCCTCGCCGACCACGTGAGCGGCGACGGCGGCGCGGGCGCGCTGCGCGCCCTCGACGCGCACCTCGACCGCCAGGAGCGGGCCGAGCGGGCCGCCGCGCGGGTCACGGCCGTCACGACCGCGCTGCGCGAGGGGGTGCCCGCGCTCGGGGTCGTCGCGGCGCTGTGGCTGGTGGGGTGGGACGTCGCCACCGGCTCGACGTCACCGGTGCTGCTGGCCGCGGCGGCCCTCGGGGTGCTCGGCGCGTTCGAGGCGGTCGGCGGGCTCGGCGCCGCGTGGGCCGCCGCCGACGGGGTCCGCGCGGCGGCCGGCCGGGTGCGCGCCCTCGACGCGCGGCGGCCCGCGGTCACCGACCCGGCGGCGCCCCGCCCCCGGCCCGCGCGGTCGGACCTGCGCTTCGAGGGCGTCTCGCTGCGCTACCCCGGTGCGGTCCGCGACGCCGTCAACGACCTGCACCTCACCGTTGCCGAGGGCGAGAAGGTCGCGCTCACCGGCCCGAGCGGCGCGGGCAAGAGCACGGTGCTCGCGCTCGCGCTGCGGGTGCGCGACCCGGACGCCGGCCGGGTGACCCTCGGCGGGACCGACCTGCGCGAGCTCGCCCTGGCCGACGTCCGAGCGGCCTGCGCCTGGGCGCCGCAGACCCCGCAGGTCCTGGGCGGCACCCTCGCGGCGAACCTGCGCGTGGCCCGCGACGGCGCCACCGACGCCGAGCTCGACGCCGCCCTGCGCGAGCTGGGGCTCGACGCGCTGCTCGACCGCACGGGGCTCGACGGCTGGGTCGGCGAGGCGGGTGAGCGCCTGTCTGCCGGGGAGCGCTCGCGCCTCGCGCTGGCCCGCGCCCTGCTCGCGCCGTCACCGGTCCTGCTGCCGGACGAGCCGACCGCGCACCTCGACGCGCCGCTGGCCGTCCGGCTGCTCGACCGGCTGGCCGCCGATCCGCGCACCGTGCTGCTCGTGTCGCACGACCCCGCCCTGCTCGACGGGCGGTGGCGCCGGGTCGCCGTTGGATGACGGCACGAACCGGGCGCGCGCCCGCGTCGGGAGATGTCTAGACTCACCCCGACTTCGTGAAATCCTTCACAAGGAGTCGCAGGACCGCATGCGGACCACCACACGCAGCGGCCGTCGGATTCGGCGACCACGGCGGCGACCAGGCCCGCGTGCGTGCGAGTAAGGCTCACCTGACTGACGTCGGGCGTGCTGCAGCGACCTAGGGTCGCCCGGAATCCAGATCCGTCGACGGCGAGGACTGCGCAGGATGCTCGATCCTTATCTCCCGCTGGTGCTGATGTTCGCCCTGGCCGGTGCGTTCGCGCTGTTCTCGGTGGTGTCCGCGCCCTACATCGGCCCGCGGCGGTACAACCGCGCCAAGCTCGACGCCTACGAGTGCGGCATCGAGCCGTCGCCGCAGCCGGTCGTCGGCGGTGGCCGCATGCCGGTCGCGTACTACCTCACCGCGATGTTGTTCATCCTGTTCGACATCGAGATGGTCTTCCTCTACCCGTTCGCCGTGAGCGCAGACATGCTCGGGCTGTTCGGGTTGGTGGAGATCGTGCTGTTCATCGTCACCGTCGGGTTCGCCTACGTCTACGTGTGGCGCCGCGGCGGCCTGGATTGGAACTGACATGGGTCTCGAAGAGAACCTCCCCAGCGGCGTCCTGCTGACCAGCGTCGAGAAGCTGGTCAACTGGACCCGGAAGTCCTCGCTGTGGCCCGCCACCTTCGGGTTGGCGTGCTGCGCGATCGAGATGATGACGACGGGCGCCCCGCGCTACGACCTCGCGCGCTTCGGCATGGAGGTCTTCCGCGCCTCGCCGCGCCAGGCCGACCTGATGATCGTCGCGGGCCGCGTCAGCAACAAGATGGCCCCGGTCCTGCGCCAGATCTACGACCAGATGCCCGAGCCCCGGTGGGTGCTGGCGATGGGCGTGTGCGCGAGCTCCGGCGGCATGTTCAACAACTACGCCATCGTGCAGGGCGTCGACCACGTCGTCCCCGTCGACATGTACCTCCCGGGCTGCCCGCCGCGCCCGGAGATGCTCATGGACGCGATCCTCAAGATCCACGCCAAGATCATGGACGAGCCGCTGGGTGCCAAGCGCGCCGCGGAGCTCGCCGAGAGCGGCCACAGGACGGAGATGGTCCCGTCGTCGGTGAAGTACGCGCCGAAGGCGAGGAAGTCGGCCGCTCCCACCGCTCCCACCGTGTCCGCGGGAGGCGAGTGAGCATGGCCGACGACACCACCGGTACCTCCAAGGACGACGCCGAGCCCACAGGCGGCGAGCAGTCCTCCGCCGAGGCGAGCGGGCCCGACGCCCAGGCCCAGCGCGCCGCGGGCGGCACGGCACCGACGGCGGGCGAGGAGGAGCAGGCCCCCGCCGACGTCGAGGGCGCCGAGGTCTCCGGCACCGGCGCCACCCCCGAGGGCGGCACGCGCACCGCGGCCCCGGCCTCGCGCGAGCGGCAGGGGATGTTCGGCGTCACGGGGTCGGGCGACACGTCCGGCTTCGGTGGCCTGCGCCTGCCCGGCTACGCGCCGGCTCCGGCCGAGCGGCCCTTCGGCGGCTGGTTCGACGAGTTCGCCGACGACCTCGCGGAGGCGCTCGCCGAGCGCGACGTCCCCCGCGACTCCGTCCAGCAGATCACGATCGACCGCGGCGAGATCACGTTCTACGTGCGGCCCGAGCGGGTCCTCGACATCTGCCGCACCCTGCGCGACGACGAGGGCCTGCGCTTCGAGCTGTGCAGCTCGGTCTCCGGCGTCGACTACGGCGAGGGCGTCCCGCAGCGGCTGCACGTCGCCTACCACCTCACGTCGATGACCTACCGGCGCCGGATCCGCCTGGAGGTCGCGCTCGACGTCGAGGACCCGAGGGTCACCAGCGTCGTCGAGGTCTACCCGACGGCCGACTGGCACGAGCGCGAGTGCTGGGACATGTTCGGCGTGGTCTTCGAGGGCCACCCCGCGCTGACCCGGATCCTCATGCCGGACGACTGGGAGGGGCACCCCCAGCGCAAGGACTACCCGCTCGGCGGGATCCCCGTGGAGTACAAGGGCGCGGAGATCCCGCCCCCGGATGAGAGGCGGTCCTACTCGTGACCACGCCCACGCCCGCCGACGAGCGGATCACGACCGAGGGGCCCGTCTACACCGTCACCGGTGGCGACTGGGACACCCTGCTCGACGAGGACCACGACGACCGCATCGTCATCAACATGGGTCCGCAGCACCCGTCGACGCACGGCGTGCTGCGGCTGGTGCTGGAGCTGGAGGGCGAGACCGTCCAGCAGGCCCGCTCGGTGATCGGGTACCTGCACACCGGCATCGAGAAGAACTGCGAGTACCGCACCTGGACCCAGGGCGTCACGTTCGTGACGCGCATGGACTACCTGGCGCCCATCTTCAACGAGGTCGGCTACTGCCTGGGCGTCGAGAAGCTGCTCGGCATCGAGGCGCCCCGCCGCGCCCAGCAGGCCCGTGTGCTGCTCATGGAGCTCAACCGGATCGGCTCGCACCTCGTGTGCCTGGCCACCGGCGGCATGGAGCTCGGCGCGCTCACCGGCATGACGGCCGGGTTCCGCGAGCGCGAGGAGGTCCTGCACCTGCTGGAGTTCCTCACCGGCCTGCGCATGAACCACGCCTACGTCCGCCCCGGCGGCCTGGCGCAGGACTTCCCGGACGGCTGGGAGGAGAAGGTCACCGAGTTCGTCGCGCTCATGCGGACGCGGCTCCCGGACTACGACAAGCTGCTCACCGGCCAGCCGATCTGGCGCCAGCGGCTGGAGAACGTCGGCTACCTCCCGCTCGACGGCTGCCTCGCGCTCGGCGCCACCGGCCCGATCCTGCGGTCGGCCGGCCTGCCGTGGGACCTGCGCAAGGTCGAGCCGTACTGCGGCTACGAGGAGTACGACTTCGAGGTCCCGGTGCTCACCGAGGCCGACTGCTACGCGCGCTACCGGCTGCGTGTCGCCGAGATGCACGAGTCGCTCAAGATCGTCGAGCAGGCCGTGGCGAAGATGGAGCCCGGCCCGGTCATGGTCGAGGACCGCAAGGTCGCCTGGCCCGCGCAGCTCTCGGTCGGCTCCGACGGCATGGGCAACACCCTCGAGCACGTCCGCAAGATCATGGGCCAGTCGATGGAGTCGCTGATCCACCACTTCAAGCTCGTCACCGAGGGCTTCCACGTCCCGGCCGGGCAGGTCTACACGGCCGTCGAGTCGCCGCGCGGCGAGCTGGGCTTCCACCTCGTCTCCGACGGCGGCACCCGCCCCGTCCGCGTCCACGTGCGCGAGCCCAGCTTCGTGAACCTGCAGACGATGCCGGCGATGAGCGAGGGCGGCATGGTCGCCGACGTCATCGCGGCCGTCGCGTCGATCGACCCCGTCATGGGAGGCGTGGACCGATGACCACCCCCAACCCGGAGACGAACGGCCCGGTGGCCGCTCCCGACGAGGTCGTCTGGGACGCCCCGGCGCCGCAGTCGCCGGTGAGCCCGCGGTTCGACGACCTCACGCGGCAGCGCACCGAGGAGATCATCGCGCAGTACCCGCAGTCGCGGTCGGCGCTGCTCCCGCTGCTGCACCTCGTGCAGTCGGTCGAGGGCCACGTGAGCCAGGACGGCATCCGCTACTGCGCCGACGCGCTGGAGCTCAGCACCGCCGAGGTCTCCGCGGTCGCCACGTTCTACACGATGTACAAGCGCACGCCGTGCGGCGAGCACCTGGTCAGCGTCTGCACCAACACGCTGTGCGCGGTGCTCGGCGGCGACGACATCTACGCCCGCCTGAAGGCCAAGCTCGGGATCGGCCACGAGGAGACCGCGGGGGAGCCCGGCACCACCGGCTCCATCACCCTCGAGCACGCCGAGTGCCTCGCGGCCTGCGACCTCGCACCGGTGCTGCAGGTCAACTACGAGTTCTTCGACAACCAGACCGTCTCCTCCGCCGAGGAGCTGGTCGACGCACTGGCGCGCGGGGAGAAGCCCCAACCCACCCGCGGCGCCCCGATCACCGACTTCCGCTCCGTGGAGCTGGAGCTGGCCGGGGTCTTCACCGACCTGGAGCACACCGTCGAGGGCGCCTCGAGCGCCGTCGAGACCATGCGCGGGGCCCGGCTGGCCACCGACCGGGGCTGGAGCGCCCCGTCGATGCCGGACTCCCCGCCCGCCTTCCCGAGCCTGCCGGAGAAGAAGTCATGACGGACATGCTGACGCCGGTGCTCACCAGACGCTGGCAGTCGCCGCGCTCGTGGTCGCTGGAGACCTACGAGCAGCTGGAGGGCTACCAGGCCCTGCGCACCGCGCTGACCGCCCACCCCGACCAGCTGATCCAGCTCGTCAAGGACTCCGGCCTGCGCGGCCGCGGCGGCGCGGGCTTCCCCACCGGCATGAAGTGGGGCTTCATCCCGCAGGGCCCGACCGGCCCCGGCGCGAAGCCCAAGTACCTCGTGATCAACGCCGACGAGGGCGAGCCGGGCACCTGCAAGGACATCCCGACGATGATGGCCGACCCGCACTCGCTCATCGAGGGTTGCGTCATCACGAGCTTCGCGATCCGCGCGAACTTCTGCGCGATCTACATCCGCGGCGAGGCGCTGCACCCGATCCGCCGTGTGCGCAACGCCGTGAACGAGGCCTACGCCAAGGGTTACCTCGGTAAGGACATCCTCGGGTCGGGTTTCGACCTCGACATCGTCGTGCACGCCGGCGCCGGCGCGTACATCTGCGGCGAGGAGACGGCGCTCCT
This sequence comes from Pseudonocardia oceani, assembly GCF_019263585.2. Classification (GTDB taxonomy): domain Bacteria; phylum Actinomycetota; class Actinomycetes; order Mycobacteriales; family Pseudonocardiaceae; genus Pseudonocardia; species Pseudonocardia oceani. The sequence goes on along the minus strand of NZ_JADQDF010000001.1, from coordinate 2,120,934 downwards.
CGACTCGCTGGAGGGCCGGCGCGGCCAGCCCCGCCTCAAGCCCCCGTTCCCCGCCACCTCCGGTCTCTACGCCTCGCCCACCGTGGTGAACAACGTCGAGACCATCGCCTCGGTTCCCGCCATCGTGCAGGGCGGCGCGGAGTGGTTCCGGTCGATGGGCACCGAGAAGAGCCCCGGCCCGAAGATCTACTCGGTGTCCGGCCACGTCGAGCGCCCCGGCCAGTACGAGGCCCCGCTGGGCATCACGCTGCGTCAGCTCCTCGAGCTCGCGGGCGGCATGAAGGACGGCGTCCCGCTGAAGTTCTGGACGCCCGGCGGCTCGTCCACCCCGCTGTTCACCGCGGAGCACCTCGACGTCCCCCTCGACTTCGAGGGCGCGGCGGCCGCGGGCTCCATGCTCGGCACCACCGCGGTGCAGGTCTTCAACGAGACCGTGTCCGTGCCGTGGGCGGTCATGAAGTGGACCGAGTTCTACAAGCACGAGTCCTGCGGCAAGTGCACCCCGTGCCGCGAGGGCACCTACTGGCTCGTGCAGATCCTGGAGCGGATGGTGGAGGGCCACGGCACCGCCGCCGACGTCGAGACGATGCTCGATATCTGCGACAACATCCTCGGCCGGTCCTTCTGCGCACTCGGTGACGGCGCGACGAGCCCGATCACCAGCGCCATCAAGTACTTCCGCCAGGAGTTCCTGGACCTGTGCGCGGCGCAGCCCGCCGCGCAGGCCGAGCCCGAGCCCGCTGGAGCCATGGCATGACGATCGCCCCGGAGAAGGACACCGCCCCCGTCCCCGACGGGTACGTGCGGCTCACCATCGACGGCCACGTCGTCGACGCCCCCCAGGGCGAGCTGCTCATCCGCACCTGCGAGCGCCTCGGGATCATCGTCCCGCGCTTCTGCGACCACCCCCTGCTCGACCCGGCCGGCGCCTGTCGCCAGTGCCTGGTCGAGGTGGAGATGGGCGGGCGCCCGATGCCCAAGCCGCAGGCCAGCTGCACGATGACCGTGGCCGACGGCATGGTCGTCAAGACCCAGCACACCTCCCCGGTGGCCGAGAAGGCCCAGGCCGGGGTCATGGAGCTGTTGCTCATCAACCACCCGCTCGACTGCCCGATCTGCGACAAGGGCGGCGAGTGCCCCCTGCAGAACCAGGCGATGACGAGCGGGCGCACCGAGTCGCGGTTCGTCGAGACGAAGCGGACGTTCCCCAAGCCGCTCCCGATCTCCACGCAGGTGCTGCTCGACCGCGAGCGCTGCGTGCTCTGCCAGCGCTGCACCCGGTTCTCCGAGGAGATCGCCGGCGACCCGTTCATCGACCTGCTCGAGCGCGGTGCCAACCAGCAGGTCGGCGTGGCGGAGGACAAGCCGTTCCAGAGCTACTTCTCGGGCAACACCATCCAGATCTGCCCGGTCGGCGCGCTCACCAGCGCGGCGTACCGCTTCCGGTCCCGCCCGTTCGACCTCGTCTCCACGATGGGCGTCGACGAGCACTCCTCCAGCGGTGCGGCGCTGCGCATCGACACCCGACGCGGCACCGTCCTGCGGCGCCTGTCGGGCAACGACCCCGAGGTCAACGAGGAGTGGATCGACGACAAGAGCCGCTTCGCGTTCCGCTACCTGTCCTCCGCCGGGCGCATCACGCGCCCGATGGTCCGCGGCGCCGACGGCGTCCTGGCCGAGACGTCGTGGACCGAGGCGCTCGCCGTCGCCGCCCGCGGCCTGGCCGAGGCGAAGGCCGGTGGCATCGGCGTGCTGGCCGGCGGCCGGCTCACCGTCGAGGACGCCTACGCCTACGGCAAGTTCGCCCGCGTCGCCGCCGGCACCAACGACGTCGACTTCCGGGCCCGCCCGCACTCGGCCGAGGAGCTGGAGTTCCTCGCCGCGCACGTCGTCGGGCAGGGCCCCGAGGTGCTGAGCTACACCCGTCTCGAGGCCGCGCCCGCGGTGCTCTGCGTGGCCCTGGAGCCGGAGGAGGAGGCGCCCGTCGTCTTCCTGCGCCTGCGCAAGGCCGCCCGCAAGCACGGGCAGCAGGTGTTCCACCTCGGGCAGTGGACGACCCCCGCCGTCGAGCGCACCTCGCGCGAGACCGGCGCGGCGTCGCCCGCGGCCAAGGACAACCTGATCCCGGCCGTGCCCGGGGCCGAGGCCGCGGTGCTGGGCGAGCTGCCCGACGCCGTGATCGAGGCCCTGCGGGGTGGCGGCGTGATCCTCGTCGGCGAGCGCGCCGCCGAGGTGCCCGGCCTGTACTCCGCGGTCTCGGCGCTGGCCGCCCGCACCGGCGCCGTCGTCGGCTGGGTGCCGCGCCGCGCCGGTGAACGCGGTGCGCTGGAGGCCGGCGCGGTCCCCACGCTGCTGCCGGGCGGCCGCCCGGTCGGCGACGCCACCGCGCGCGCGGAGGTCGAGGCGGCCTGGGCCCTCCCGTCCGGTTCGCTACCGTCGCTCCCCGGCCGCGGCACCGCCGAGATCCTCGCCGCGGCCGCCGACGGCGAGCTCGCCGCGCTGGTCGTCGGCGGGCTCGACCCCTACGACCTGGCCGACCCCGCCGCCGCGATCACCGGGCTGCGCGAGGTCGGGTTCCTGGTGAGCCTGGAGATGCACGTCTCCGCGGTCACCGAGCTCGCCGACGTCGTCCTCCCCGTGGCCCCCGACGCGCACCGCGCCGGCAGCTACGTCAACTGGGAGGGCCGGGTCCGCGGCTTCGACCCGGCGCTCGACGCGTCCGGCGTGCTCCCCGACTGCCGCGTGCTCGACACGCTGGCCGTCGAGATGGACGCCGACCTGTTCACCCAGACCCCGGCCGCGGCCGCGGGCGAGATGGCCCGCCTCGGTGCCCGTACCGGAGCCGCGCCCGCCGCGCCCGCGACGGCACCGGGGGAGCCCCGGCGCCCCACCGCTCCCGGGCAGGCCGTCCTGGCCACCTGGCGCGCGCTGATCGACGGCTCCAGCCTCGCGGTCGACGAGCCGGCGCTGGCCGGCACGGCGCGCCCGGCGCTGGTGCGGGTCAACGCGGCCACCGCGGACCGCCTCGGGCTCACCGAGGGCGCCCCGGCGACCGTCCGCACCACCCGCGGCATGATCACGCTGCCGGTGGCGCTGACCGACCTGCCCGACGGCGTCGTCTGGCTGCCGGGCAACTCCGGTGACTCCCGGGTGCGCGCGCTGCTCGGCGCCGGCCACGGCGACCTCGTGGAGGTGACCGCGTGATCACGACCTACCTGGCCCAGGAGCCGGAGCCGGTCGAGGGCCTGACCCGCACGCAGCAGCTGCTGGCCGACGACCCGATCTGGCTGATCCTGCTGAAGGTCGTGGTGCTGTTCGCGATCGGCGTCCTGCTGACGCTGATCATGATCAACGCCGAGCGCAAGGTGGTGGGGCGGATGCAGCAGCGTCCCGGCCCCAACCGCACCGGACCGGGCGGATGGCTCCAGTCCTTGGCCGACGGGCTCAAGCTCGCGTTCAAGGAGGACATCATGCCGGTGATGGCCGACAAGCCGGTGTACTTCATCGCGCCGATCATCGCCACCATCCCGGCCTTCGTCGCGTTCTCGGTGATCCCCTTCGGCGGCGAGGTCTCGATCTTCGGCGAGCCGACCGTGCTGCAGCTCGTCGACCTCCCGGTCGGCGTGCTGGTCGTGCTGGCCTGCTCCTCGATCGGCGTCTACGGCATCGTGCTCGGCGGCTGGTCCTCCGGCTCGCCCTACCCGCTGCTCGCGGCGCTCCGCTCGGCCGCGCAGGTCATCTCCTACGAGATCGCGCTCGGCCTCTCGATCGTCGCGGTCATCCTCTACGCCGGCTCGATGAGCACCGCCGACATCGTCGGGGCGCAGGCGAGCGGCTGGTTCGGCTGGCTGCTGATCCCGAGCTTCGTGGTGTTCGTCATCGCGATGGTGGGCGAGACCAACCGCGCCCCGTTCGACCTCCCCGAGGCCGAGTCGGAGCTGGTCGGCGGCTTCCACACCGAGTACTCGTCGCTGAAGTTCGCGCTGTTCTTCCTGGCCGAGTACGTCAACATGGTCACCGTCTCGGCGATGGCCACCACGCTGTTCCTCGGCGGCGGGATGTGGCCCTGGCCGCTCTCGTTCCTCAACGCCAACGGCTGGCTGCAGTTCGTCGCCTTCCTGCTGAAGACGATGATCTTCCTGTTCCTGTTCATCTGGCTGCGCGGCACGCTGCCCCGCCTGCGCTACGACCAGTTCATGCGCCTGGGCTGGAAGGTCCTGGTCCCCGGCAGCCTGCTCTGGATCCTGACGATCTTCGCGATCCGCACCTGGCGCAACAGCGAGGGCGGCGACCTCACCGCGCTGCTGTTCGTCATCGGCATCGTCCTGGCCGTCGTGCTGCTGGTCGCCTTCCTGGTGCCCGACCGCGCGCAGCCCGAGCCGGTCGTCGAAGTGGCGTCGGACTACCCGGTGCCCCCGCTCGACCTCGCCGTGCCCACCCCGTCGCGCCACAAGCTGCGGGCGCGGACGGCCGCCCGCGAGCCCGCCCTCCCCACAGGGAAGGAGTCCGAGAATGTTTGAGTTCTTCAAGGGATTCGGCGTCACCTTCTCGACGATGTTCAGACGAGTCGTCACCGAGGAGTACCCCGAGAACTTCCCGCCCGCGGCGCCGCGGTACCACGGCCGCCACCAGCTCAACCGGCACCCGGACGGGCTGGAGAAGTGCGTGGGCTGCGAGCTGTGCGCCTGGGCCTGCCCGGCCGACGCGATCTACGTCGAGGGCGGGGACAACACCGAGGAGCAGCGCTTCTCCCCGGGTGAGCGCTACGGCGCCATCTACCAGATCAACTACCTGCGCTGCATCGGCTGCGGCCTGTGCATCGAGGCCTGCCCCACGCGGTCGCTCACGATGACCAACTTCTACGAGATGGCCGACGACGACCGGCAGAACCTGATCTACACCAAGGAGCAGCTGCTCGCGCCGCTGCTCCCGGGTATGGAGCAGCCGCCGCACCCGATGCGCCTGGGTGACCACGAGCAGGACTACTACGTGCTGGGCCCGACCCTCGCGAAGATGGATCTGCTCTCCGACCCGGTCGGGGAGCAGGTCACGTGAGCCCTCTCGCGCTGGCGGCCGTCGACTCCGTCACCACCGGGGAGGCGATCGTCTTCTGGATCCTCGGGCCGATCGCCCTGGCCGGGGCGCTGGGCATGATCTTCGCCCGCAACGCGGTCCACTCGGCGCTGTTCCTGGTGCTCACGATGTTCTGCCTGGCCGTGCTCTACATGGTCCAGCAGGCCCCGTTCCTCGGGTTCGTGCAGATCATCGTCTACACCGGCGCCGTGATGATGCTGTTCCTGTTCGTGCTCATGCTCGTCGGGCGCGACAGCTCCGACTCCGTGGTCGAGGTGCTCCGCGGCCAGCGCGTCGCGGGCCTCGTGCTCGGCGTCGGGCTGGCGCTGCTGCTCGTCGCGGGCATCGGCCCGTCGCTGGTCTCGGTGCAGTCCGCCGGGCTGGCCGCGGGCGGCGCGGGCTCGGGCAACAACATCGCGGGCCTCGGCCAGCTGATCTTCACCGAGTACCTGTTCGCCTTCGAGCTCACCTCGGCGCTGCTCATCACCGCGGCACTCGGGGCGATGGTGCTGGCGTTCGCGCAGTCCGCCTCGCACGACAAGCGAGGCCAGCGCGCCACCGTGCAGGCCCGCCTGCGCGGCGAGCACGACCGCATCTCCCCGCTGCCCGGCCCCGGAGTGTTCGCCACGGCCAACTCGGTGGCGGTCCCCGCACTGCTGCCCGACGGTTCGATCGCCCCCGAGTCGATCTCCGCGATCATCGACGCCACCCCGGTGGCCCCGGTCGACGACGTGCTCCCCGACGCGCGCTCGCTGACCGGCCGCTCCTCGACGGACGGGACGACGACGTCGTGACCCCCACCTACTACCTGCTGCTCTCCGCGCTGCTGTTCAGCATCGGCGCGGTGGGCGTGCTGGTGCGCCGCAACGCGATCGTCGTCTTCATGTGCATCGAGCTGATGCTCAACGCGGTGAACCTGACGCTCGTGACGTTCTCGCGCATCAACGGCGACCTGGACGGCCAGGTCATGGCGTTCTTCGTCATGGTCGTCGCCGCCGCCGAGGTCGTGGTCGGCCTCGCGATCATCACCTCGATCTTCCGCACCCGCCGGACGGCGTCGGTCGACGACGCCAACCTGCTGAAGTACTGACCTAGGAGCTCCCCGTGCTCAGCCCTGCTCACCACCCCGAGGTGACCCCGTGACGGAGTTGCCCGAGGTCGGCACCGCCACCGGCGTCGCGTCGCTGGCCTGGTTGCTGTTCGTGCTGCCCGCGGTCGGGGCGCTGCTGCTGTTCGTCGCCGGCCGCCGTGCCGACGCATGGGGCCACTGGCTCGGCGTGGCCGCCGTCCTGGCGTCGTTCGGCGTGGGGCTGGCGGTCTTCCTGGAGACGGTCGCCCTGCCGGCCGAGGAGCGCACGCGCGAGCTGTCGCTGTACGACTGGTTCTCCGTCGCCGGTCTGGACATCGACTTCGGGCTGCGGCTCGACCCGCTGTCGCTGACGTTCGTCCTGCTGATCACCGGTGTCGGGTCGCTGATCCACATCTACTCGATCGGCTACATGAGCCACGACCCCGGCCGCCGCCGGTTCTTCGCGCAGCTCAACCTGTTCGTCGCCGCGATGCTGCTGCTCGTCCTGGGCGACAACTTCGTGATGCTCTACCTGGGCTGGGAGGGCGTCGGCCTGGCGTCCTACCTGCTGATCGGCTTCTACCAGGACCGCCCGTCCGCGGCCACGGCCGCCAAGAAGGCGTTCCTCATGAACCGCGTGGGTGACGTCGGCCTGGCCGTCGCCATCTTCATCCTGTGGACCCAGCTGGGCACGGTCCAGTACACCGAGGTCTTCGCGACGATCGACCAGGCCGACCCGGCCGCGATCGTCGCCGTCACGATCCTGCTGCTGCTGGGCGCCTGCGGTAAGTCGGGCCAGTTCCCGCTGCAGTCCTGGCTGCCGGACGCGATGGAGGGCCCGACCCCGGTCTCCGCCCTGATCCACGCGGCGACGATGGTCACCGCGGGCGTCTACCTCATCGCCCGCGCCTCGCCGGTCTACAACCTGTCGGAGACCGGGCGGCTGGTCGTCACGCTGGTCGGGGTCGTCACGCTGCTGATCGGCGCGATCATCGGCTGCGCCTACGACGACATCAAGAAGGTGCTCGCCTACTCCACGGTCAGCCAGATCGGCTACATGATCCTGGCCGTCGGGCTCGGCCCGGCCGGGTACGCGCTGGGCATCTTCCACCTGCTCACCCACGGCTTCTTCAAGGCCGGTCTGTTCCTCGGGGCGGGCTCGGTGATGCACGCGATGCACGACGACGTCGACATGCGCCGCTACGGCGGGCTCGCCCGCTACATGCCGGTCACCTTCGTGACGTTCGGCCTGGGCTACCTCGCGCTGATCGGCTTCCCGTTCCTGTCGGGGTACTACTCCAAGGACGAGATCATCGCCGCGGCGTTCGACCAGCCGGGCTGGCAGGGCTACGTGTTCGGCGGCGCCGCGCTGCTGGCCGCCGGGCTCACCGCGTTCTACATGACCCGCCTGATGCTCATGACGTTCTTCGGCGAGAAGCGCTGGAAGGACCTCACGTCGGCCGACGGGCAGGACTACCACCCGCACGAGTCGCCGCTGTCGATGACGGTGCCGATGATCGTGCTGGCCTTCGGCTCGGTCGGTGCGGGCTTCCTGCTGCACCAGGACGAGGTGCTCACGGCGTGGCTCGCGCCCTCGGTCGGCGAGCTCGTCGAGCGCGAGGCCAACGCGGTGCCGCACAGCCTCACCCCGTTCCTGGTCGTCGGGATCTCGCTGGTCGGCGTGCTGATCGCCGTCGCCACCAACCGGCGGACGCCGGTGGAGCGCCCCGAGCGCGTCTCGCTGCCGGTGCGCGCCGCGCGCCGCGACCTCTACGCGAACGCGATCAACGAGGCCGTCATCGCCCGGCCCGGCACCTGGCTCACCCGGGCGCTGGTGTTCGTCGACAACCGGGGCGTCGACGGGGTCGTCAACGGCACCGCCGCCCTGCTCGGCGGCAGCTCGGGACGGCTCAGAAGGCTGCAGACCGGGTTCGTCCGGTCCTACGCCCTGTCCATGCTCGGCGGCACGGTCCTCGTGGTCGCGGCCCTGCTCGCGGTGAGGTTCGTCTGATGGACTCCGGAACGCTGCTGCTCGCCCTGCTGCTGCTCCCGCTCGCGGGGTCGGCCGTCGTCGCCGCGCTGGGGGCCAACCAGCGCCTGGCCAAGCTCGTCGCCGTCGGCTTCGCCCTCGCCTCGCTGGCCCTGACCGTCGTGGTCTGGTTCGCCTACCTCGGTGCGCGCTCGGAGAGCCGGTTCGCCCTCGAGCTCTCGGTGCCGTGGATCCCCGCGTTCGGCACGTCGTTCGCGCTGGGCATCGACGGCATCGCGCTCGTCATGCTCGCGCTGATCGCCGTGCTCGTGCCGATCGTCATGCTGTTCTCGTGGGAGGAGCGACTCCCCGAGGGGCGCTCCGCCTCGGGCCTCTACGCGCTGCTGCTGTCCACGCAGAGCCTGCTCGTCGGCGTCTTCGCGGCCACCGACGTCTTCCTGTTCTACGTGTTCTTCGAGGCCATGCTCGTGCCGATGTACTTCATGATCGGGCGCTTCGGCGGCCCGCGCCGCCAGTACGCGGCCGTGAAGTTCTTCCTGTACTCGCTGCTCGGCGGGCTGATCATGCTCGCGTCGGTGATCGGGCTGTTCGTCGTCTCCGGCGAGGAGCTCGGGCAGGGCACCTTCACCTGGGTCGAGCTGCAGCGGATGGCCGCGGGCGTCGACGAGGGCACGCAGATCCTGCTGTTCCTCGGGTTCTTCGTCGCCTTCGCGATCAAGGCCCCGCTGGTGCCGTTCCACACGTGGCTGCCCGACGCCGGTGCCGAGGCCCCGGTCGGGGCGGGCGTGCTGCTGGTCGGCGTGCTCGACAAGGTCGGCACGTTCGGCTTCCTGCGCTACTGCCTGCCGCTGTTCCCGCTGGCCAGCCAGCGCCTCGCGCCGCTGGTGCTGACGCTCGCGGTGATCGGCGTCCTCTACGGCGCGCTGCTCGCCGTCGGCCAGACCGACATGAAGCGCTTCGTGGCCTACACCTCGATCGCGCACTTCGGCTTCATCGCGCTGGGGATCTTCTCCTTCTCCAGCCAGGCGTTCGCCGGCGCCACGCTCTACATGGTCAACCACGGCATCTCCACCGGCATGCTGTTCATCGTCGTCGGCCTGCTGATCGCGCGCGGCGGCTCGCGCCTGATCGGCGACTACGGCGGCGTGCACAAGCTCGCGCCGCTGCTGGCCGGGTCGTTCCTCATCGCGGGTCTGTCGTCGCTGGCGCTGCCGGGCACCAACTCGTTCGTCAGCGAGTTCCTGGTGCTCGTCGGCTCCTACCCGCGCCAGCCCGTCTTCACGATCCTGGCCACGGTCGGCATCATCTTCGCCGCGCTGTACGTGCTGTGGGTCTACCAGCAGGTCATGCAGGGCCCGGTGCGCGGCGCCGCGGTGCTGTCGGCGGTCTCCACGAGCGGGCCGGGCACCATGCTCGACCCGACCGTCGAGGCCTCCCGCGCCGGCGGCTCGTCGGGCTTCCCCGACCTCGGCCGGCGTGAGATCGCCGTGCTGACGCCGCTGATCGTGCTGATCCTGGTGCTCGGGTTCTTCCCGGGCCCGGTGCTCGACGTCATCACCCCGTCGGTGATCGACACGATGAACGAGGTGGGTCTGCCCGACCCGGTGGGAGGACTGGCCCAGTGAGTTCCGTAGTGGCGCAGACCGTAGTGGCGCAGACCGCATTGGCTCAGGGCATCGAGGTGCCCCCGATCGACTACGCGGCCATCGCACCGCTGCTGATCATCCTCGGCACGGCGCTGGTCGGCGTACTCGTCGAGGCGTTCCTGCCGCGCCACCAGCGCTGGCCGGCCCAGGTCGCGCTGTCGGTCGTCGGCATCGCCGCGGCCGGACTCACGCTCGGCATCTACGCCGGTGGTGCCGGGCCCGACGGCGTCGTCACGCTCTCGGCCGCGCTCGCCGTCGACCGGCCCACGCTGTTCCTGTGGGGCACACTGCTCGCCCTCGGCCTGGGCAGCGTGCTGCTGATCGCCGACCGCTCGGTGGAGCCGGGCGGCGCGATCCTGCCCTCGGCCATCGCCCGGGCGGCCGTGGGCGGCCGGTCCACCGGCACCGGTGCCGGCCCGGAGGACCGCGACTACGGCTCTCCGCCTGGGTCTGATCCTTCTGCGGCGCCGACGATGCAGACCGAGGTCTTCCCGTTCACGTTCTTCGCCCTCTCCGGGATGATGACGTTCGTCGCGGCGAACGACCTGCTGACGATGTTCATCGCCCTAGAGGTGCTCTCGCTGCCGCTGTACCTGATGTGCGGGCTCGCGCGGCGGCGCCGGCTGCTGTCGCAGGAGGCGGCGGTCAAGTACTTCCTGCTCGGGGCGTTCGCCTCGGCGTTCTTCCTCTACGGCCTCGCGCTGATCTACGGCTACGCGGGCTCCGTGCGCCTGTCCGACGTCGCGGAGGCCTCCGTCGGCTCCGCGCGGTCGGACGCGCTGCTCTACGCCGGGCTCGCGCTGCTGGTCGTCGGCCTGATGTTCAAGGCCTCGGTCGGCCCCTTCCACACCTGGACGCCCGACGTCTACCAGGGTGCGCCCACGCCGGTCACGGCGTTCATGGCGGCCTGCACCAAGGTCGCGGCGTTCGGCGGGATCCTGCGCGTGTTGCACGTCGCCTTCGGCGACACCCGCTGGGAGTGGCGCGGCGTGCTGTGGGCCGTGGCCATCGCCTCGATGGTGATCGGCGCGGTGATCGGTCTCACCCAGACCGACATCAAGCGGATGGTGGCCTACTCCTCGGTCGCGCACGCGGGCTTCCTGCTCCTCGGTGCGATGGCGATCACCCCCGGCGGCATCTCGGGCTCGCTGTTCTACCTGCTCGCCTACGGCTTCAACACTCTCGCGATCTTCGGCGTGATCAGCCTGGTGCGCGACGCCGACGGCGAGGCGTCGCACCTGTCGCAGTGGGCGGGGCTGGCGAAGCGGTCGCCGGTCGTCGCGTACACGATGGCGTTCCTGCTGCTCGGGCTCGCCGGCATCCCGCTGACCAGCGGTTTCACCGCCAAGTTCGCGGTGTTCTCCGCCGCGCTGGGCGACGGGATGGGCCCGCTGGTGGTGATCGCCCTGATCGCCAGCGCGATCGCGGCGTTCTTCTACCTCCGCGTCATCGTGCTGATGTTCTTCAGCGAGCCCGCCCCCGACGGCCCGTCCGTCACGGTGCCGGGCGCGTTCACGACGGCCGCGATCACGCTCGGCGTGCTCATCACCCTGCTGCTGGGCGTGCTGCCGACGCTGGCCTTGGAGTGGGCGGCCGGCGGAGTGTTCGTAGGCTAGGGGCGTGAGTAACTACGAGGTTGCGGGCGTCGAGCTGGGTGACGCGGATCTGGCCGGCTCCACGACGGCCGGGCTCGAGCGCGTGGAGGAGCTGCTGCGCCGCGAGGTGCACAGCGACTACCGGTTCGTCACCGAGACGTCCCTGCACCTCATCGAGGCGGGCGGGAAGCGCTTCCGGCCCCTGTTCACGCTCCTCGGGGCGCAGATGGGGCCGCGGCCGGAGTCGCCGGACGTGATCACGGCGGCCGCGGTCGTCGAGCTCATCCACCTGGCCACGCTCTACCACGACGACGTCATGGACTCCGCGACGATGCGCCGCGGCGCGGAGAGCGCGAACCACCGCTGGGACAACACCGTCGCCATCCTCACCGGCGACTTCCTGTTCGCCCACGCCTCGCGCCTGGTGGCCGACCTCGGACCGGACGCGGTGCGGATCATCGCGCTGACGTTCGCCGAGCTGGTCACGGGCCAGATGCGCGAGACGCGCGGGCCGCGTCCCGACGAGGACCCGGTGGAGCACTACCTCGGGGTCATCGCGCAGAAGACCGGCTCGCTCATCGCCACCGCGGGCCGCTACGGCGGCATGTTCTCCGGCTGCGCGCCGGAGCAGACCGAGTCGCTGCACCGGTTCGGCGCGATCGTCGGCGCCGCGTTCCAGATCTCCGACGACATCATCGACATCGCCTCGGCGTCGGAGGACTCGGGCAAGACGCCGGGCACCGACCTGCGAGAGGGTGTCCACACGCTGCCGATGCTGTTCGCCATGCAGGGCTCCGGGGCCGACGCGGAGCGGCTGCGGACGCTGCTGGCCCACCCGATCTCCGCGGACGCCGAGGTCGACGAGGCGCTCACGCTCCTGCGCCGCGGCGACGGCATCGCCCGCGCCCGCGAGGTGCTCGCCGCCCAGGCGAAGGACGCGCAGCGCGAGCTCGAGCAGCTCCCGCGGTGCTCCGCGGCCGACGCGCTGGCCACGCTCACCGCCTACATGGTCGACCGCACCGCCTGACCCGCTACGCCAGCGGGGCCAGGCGGGCGGCGCGGTCGGAACGCGAGGTGCGCACCAGGTCGACGGTGAACACCACCAGCGCGGCCCACACGAGCGCGAACCCGGCCCAGCGCAGCGGCGAGACCTCCTCGCGCACCACGAGCACGCCCCACAGGAACTGCAGGGTCGGGTTGATGTACATCAGCACGCCGATCGTGCTCAGCGGCACCCTCCGGGCGCCCACGGCGTAGAGGAGCAGGGGCACGGCCGTCACCGGGCCGGCCGCGACCAGCAGCAGCAGGTGGCCGGCGCCGAACCCGCCCATCGTGCCGGTGCCGGTCAGCTCGAACCACGCGATCACGCCCAGCGCGACGGGACCCAGAGCGAGGCTCTCGGCCGTGAGGCCCGCGGCGGCCGTCAGGGGCACGGTGCTCTTGATCAGCCCGTAGAGGCCGAACGAGGTGGCCAGGACGAGCGCGATCCACGGCGGCCGCCCGCCCTCGACGGCGATCACGAGGACCGCGACCAGGGCGATGGCGACGGCGGTCCACTGCGCGGGCCGCAGCCGCTCCCGCAGCACCACCACGGCCAGCAGGACGCTCACCAGCGGGCTCATGAAGTAGCCCAGCGCCGCCTCGATCACGAGCCCCGCGAACACCGACCCGATGTAGACGCCCCAGTTGACGGCGATGAAGACCCCGCCCGCGAACACCGTCAGCCAGGACCGCAGCCGCAGCGTCGCGAGCTCGCCCCAGCCGCGCAGGACCGTCAGCACGCCGACCATCAGCACGGCCGTCCATCCGATGCGGTGCGCCAGCACCTCGACCGGCGCCGCGGGGGCCAGCAGCGGCCAGAACGCCGGGAACAGCCCCCACATCGAGTACGCGGCGACCGCCGCCCCCACACCCCGCCCGGACAGAGCGGGCCGCTCGAGAACACTCACGGGACCATCAGAACACGCCGCCCCCTCCCGCACTCCGGAGCCGGGACGCGGTGGGAGGGGGCATCCCGAGAGCGTTCCGGCTCCGAAGTGCCGCCGGGTCGTGATCGTCCCGTGACTGTCGTCGGGGAGCTTCTGATCACCCGGGGGTCCTCCCCCTTCCCTGGAGCCGCCATGTCCTCCCTGCGCACCGCGCGCCTGCAGTGGTGCGCGGCGTTCCTCGCCGTGCCGACGGTGCTGGCCGGGGTCGCGGCGGCCTGGGCCGAGCCGGACGCGGCCGTACCGCCCGCCGCCCCGTCCGTGTCCGCCGCCGCGTCGCTGCCGACCACCGTCGTCACCGCGGGTCCCGTGACGGGCGCGGAGCAGGCGCCGACCGGACAGGTGCCGACGGCCCAGGTACCCACCGCGCAGGAGGCCCCGGTCGCCGACCGGGTCGCGGCGCTCGTCGCGGCCTCGCCGGTGACGTTCCCGGCGAACAGCGCGGAGCTGCCGGGTGCGGCCGCGGAGACGGTGCGGGCCGTCGCCGCCGTGCTCGCCCCGTCCGACGCCGCGGTGCGGCTCACCGGGCACGTCGCCGACACCCCGGGCTCGCCGGAGGGCGCGCAGGGGCTGTCGGAGCGGCGGGCGGCGGCCGTCGCGCAGGCCCTCGTCGCGGGGGGCGTCGACCCGGCCCGCATCACGGCGGTCGGCCTCGGCGCGACCGCGCCCCTGGACACCCTCGCCGCCAGCCGGCGCGTCGAGTTCGAGATCAGGTAGGGGGAGCCGTGGCCTGGTTCGTCGCCCAGGTGTGGGTGCTGTGCGCCGTCGCGTTCCTGCTCGGGGCGGCGGTCACGTGGCTGCTGTTCGTGCGGCCGCTGCGCCGCGCCCGGCCGCCGGTGCCGGTGCCCGAGCCGGTGCCGACCGCGCTGCCGGTGGCGGCCCCGGCCGAGCCGCCGGCGCCGCCGCAGGACCCGCCCGCGCCGCCCGTCGATCCCGCCCTCGCGGCGCTCGACATGCCGCCGACGGGCCCGCCGGAACGGCCCGGGCACCGCGCCCGCGCGGCGCTCGACCTGCTCGGCGTCGAGCCGTCCGGGCTGGCCCCGCCCATCCCGCAGCAGCACGGGCCCACCGACGACGAGGGGCGCGACGCCCGCTGACCCTCGACCCCCGGGAACGACACCGCCCCTCCCCGCGGTGCGGGGAGGGGCGGCGGCGCGGGTGGTCCGGTCAGCCGACGACGGTCCAGGTGTCGCGGCCGTGGAGCAGGGCCTGCAGGTCGGGCCCGCCCTTGGCGGCGGCGGCCTCGCGAGCCTGGTCGACCTGGGCGCGGGTGGCGTCGTCGTAGGTGGTGCGGTCGACGTCGCGGAAGATGCCCGTGACGGTGTGGGTGAGGTCCTGGTCCGAGAGCCGGGACAGGGCGAACGCGAGGTTGTGGTCGCGCGCGTCGTGCACCACGATCTCCGAGGCGTCGACCTCGGCGGCCTTCGCGACGCCGAGCCCGAAGCCCTCGCGGACCACGGCGAAGGTGCCCAGGCCGTCGTCGCCTGCGGGGCCGAAGCGGATCGGCTCGCCGTCGGTGAGGTGGATCAGGCGCTCCTCGACGTCGTCGCCCTTGCGCAGGACGTCGAACGACCCGTCGTTGAAGATCGGGCAGTCCTGGAAGATCTCGACGAGTGCGGTGCCGCGGTGCGCGGCGGCCGCACCCAGGACGGCGGTGAGGCCCTTGCGGTCGGAGTCGATGGCCCGCCCGACGAAGGTGGCCTCGGCGCCGAGTGCGAGCGACACCGGGTTGAAGGGGTGGTCGACCGAGCCCATGGGCGTGGACTTGGTGACCTTCCCGACCTCGGAGGTCGGCGAGTACTGGCCCTTGGTCAGCCCGTAGATCCGGTTGTTGAACAGCAGGATCTTGAGGTTGACGTTGCGGCGCAGCGCGTGGATCAGGTGGTTGCCGCCGATGGAGAGCGCGTCGCCGTCACCGGTGACGACCCACACCGACAGGTCGGGCCGGGACACGGCCAGGCCGGTGGCGATGGTCGGGGCGCGCCCGTGGATCGAGTGCATCCCGTAGGTGTTGAGGTAGTAGGGGAACCGCGACGAGCACCCGATCCCCGAGATGAAGACGGTGTTCTCGCGCTTGATCCCCAGCGTCGGGAGGAACTGGCGCACGGCGGCGAGCACGGCGTAGTCGCCGCAGCCGGGGCACCAGCGAACCTCCTGGTCGGAGGTGAAGTCCTTGGCGGTCTGCTTGTCGGTCGTGGTGGGGACCCCGTCGAGGCCCCCGATCGACGGCAGTCCGAGATCGAGCGCGGTCATGCCAGCTCTCCTGTGATGCTGTTTGTGGCGAGGTAGCTCAGGAACAGGTCCTGCAGTTCCTCGGCCTTGAACGGCAGCCCGGTGACGTTGGTGTAGCTCTTCGCGTCGACGAGGTAGCGGGCGCGCAGCAGCAGCACGAGCTGGCCGAGGTTCATCTCGGGCACCAGCACGGTGCGGTAGCTCGCGAGGACCTCGCCGAGGTTGGCCGGCAGCGGGTTGAGGTGGCGCAGGTGGGCCTGCGCGACGCTGTGGCCCATCGCGCGGACGCGGCGCGCCCCGGCCCCGATCGGGCCGTAGGTGGAGCCCCAGCCCAGGACGAGCAGCTCGGCGTCGCCGTTGGGGTCGTCGACCTGCAGGTCGGGCACGGTGATGCCGTCGACCTTCGCCGCGCGCAGCCGCACCATGCGGTCGTGGTTGGCCGGGTCGTAGGAGATCGACCCGCGCCCGTCGGCCTTCTCCAGGCCGCCGATGCGGTGCTCCAGGCCCTTGGTGCCCGGGATCGCCCACGGGCGGGCCAGGGTGTCGTCGTCGCGCAGGTAGGGCCAGAACTCGCCGGTCCCGTCGGGGGCGTTGGGCTCGGTGGCGAAGCCGGGGTCGACCGGGGTGAGGGTGTCGATGTCGGGCACCTTCCACGGCTCGGACCCGTTGGCCAGCGAGCCGTCGGACAGCAGCAGCACCGGGGTGCGGTAGGTGACCGCGATCCGGGCCGCCTCCAGCGCGGCGTCGAAGCAGTCGCCCGGGCTCTGCGGGGCCACGATCGGCACCGGCGACTCGCCGTTGCGCCCGAACATCGCGTGCAGCAGGTCGGCCTGCTCGGTCTTGGTCGGCAGCCCGGTGGACGGGCCGCCGCGCTGGACGTCGACGACGATCATCGGCAGCTCCAGGGCCACCGCGAGACCGACGGTCTCCGACTTCAGCGACAGACCCGGCCCGGAGGTCGTGGTGACGCCCAGCGCGCCGCCGAAGCTCGCGCCCAGCGCCGCCCCGACGCCGGAGATCTCGTCCTCGGCCTGGAACGTCGTCACGTTGAACGACTTGTGCTTGGACAGCTCGTGGAGGATGTCGCTGGCCGGCGTGATCGGGTAGGAGCCCAGGAACACCGGCAGCCCGGTGGTGCGCCCCGCGGCGACCAGGCCGTAGGACAGCGCGGTGTTGCCGGTGATCTGGCGGTAGGTGCCGGTCGGCAGCGGCGCCGGCTTGACCTGGTAGGTCACCGCGAACGCCTCGGTGGTCTCGCCGTAGGCGTGCCCGGCCTTGAACGCCAGGATGTTGGCCTCGGCCAGGTCGGGGCGCCGCGCGAACTTCTCCCGCAGGAACCGCTCGGTGCCCTCGTGGGGGCGGTGGTACATCCACGACAGCAGCCCGAGCGCGAACATGTTCTTCGCCCGCTCGGCGTCCTTCTTGCTCAGCCCGGTCTCGGCCAGCGCGCCCATCGTCAGCGTGGCCATCGCGACCTCGTGCACCGCGTACTGCTCCAGCGAGTCGTCCTCGAGCGGGTTCGCCGCGTAGCCGACCTTCGTCAGGTTCCGCTTCGTGAACTCGTCGGTGTTGACGATCAGCACCCCGCCCGGGGGCAGGTCGGCGACGTTGGCCTTGAGCGCGGCCGGGTTCATCGCCACCAGCACGTCGGGGCGGTCGCCGGGGGTGAGGATGTCGTAGTTCGCGAAGTGCAGCTGGAACGACGACACGCCCGGCAGGGTGCCGGCAGGTGCGCGGATCTCGGCGGGGAAGTTCGGCAGCGTCGAGAGGTCGTTGCCGAACGCGGCGGTCTCGGAGGTGAAGCGGTCGCCGGTGAGCTGCATGCCGTCGCCGGAGTCACCCGCGAAACGGATGACCACCCGGTCCTTCTCCACGACCTCGGTGCGGTCGACAGCGGTGTCGGGGGTGGCAGTCATGGGTAGGTGGTGTCCTCGTTCCGGACGGGTGCGGAGAGTACTCAAGGGCGAGGTTAGCTCTCGTTTCGCCCCGGTGTCCCCGCACCCTGCCCGATGTCACACCCGATGGTCAGGCCCGTGTGCCGCGCTCAGGAACGGCTGATCTTCGCCTGCAGCGCGGCGAGCCGGGTGCGGAACTCCTCGGAGTGCACCGACTCGGCCTGCGCGCGCACCTCGACCTCCAGCGCATCGAGCTGCGAGGCCATCGACGCCGTCAGCCGCAGGGTGGCCTTGGTGGCCAGCGTGAGGTCGCGCGGGGTGGCGGCCGCGCGGGCGGCCATCTCGACGGCCGCGCCCACCACGTCGTCGACGGTGCGGTGGACGAGCCCGATCCGCTGCGCCTCCTCGGCGTCGACGACCTCGCCGAACAGCGTCAGCGCCGCCGCCCCCTGCGCGCCCAGGACGCGGTGCGCCATCCACGTGTAGCCGCCGCCGGGGTGCAGCCCCAGCGGCAGGAACCGGGCGTCGAACTTCGCCTTCGGCCCGGCGAGGCGGACGTCGGCGGCGAGCGCCAGGTTGAGGCCGGCCCCGACCGCGGCGCCGTTGACGGCGGCGATCGTGGGCAGCGGGCACTCGGCGAGCGCGAGGAAGCCGCCGTAGACGCGGCGCAGGGTCGCGGGGTCGGCCGTCGCGAGCTCGGCGAGGTCGCCTCCCGCGCAGAAGCCGGGGTCCTCGCCGGTGACGACGACCGCGCCGACCTCCGGGTCGGCCACGGCCGCGGCGATCGCGTCGGCGAGCAGCCCGGACAGCTCCAGGTTCATCGCGTTGCGCCGCGCCGGGTGCGAGAGGGTGAGGACCGCGACGCCGTCGGTCGTGGTGCGCAGGACCCGGATCTCGGAACTGGTGATGTCGGCCATGGGGGCATCCTGCACCAGCGGCGGCTACCGTCCGGTACATGTCCCTGTCCGTGCCCGACGGCGCCGTCCGTCCCGCCTCGCACCCCGACACCCCCGCGCCCGGCACCGAACTGCCGCCCCACTTCCGCGGCTGCTTCGGCTGCGGCGAGCTCGAGGGCGGCCTGCGGCTGCGGCAGACCGTCGGCGACGACGTCACGATGACCAGCACGTTCGCCGTGCAGCGCCACCACCAGGGCGCGCCGGGGATCGCGCACGGCGGCGTGATCGCGGCCGCCTTCGACGAGGCCCTCGGGGCGCTCGCCGTGCACCACCGCGAGCCCTCGGTCACCGCCGAGCTGCAGACGCGGTTCCGCCGCCCCGTGCCCGTGGGGTCGGTGCTGCACCTGCGCACCCGGATCGACGCGCGCGAGGGCCGCAAGGTGTGGTGCTCGGGCGTGGGCCGGCTCGACTCCCCGGACGGGCCGGTCGCGGTCGAGGCGACGGCGCTGTTCGTCACGGTGCCCATGGAGCACTTCACCACGCACGGCGCTCCGCATTAGCGCCGTGGCCTGGCGGAACTGGGCGGGCAACCAGCGCACGGAGCCCGTCCGCACGGTGGTCGCGCGCGACGCGGATGACGTCGTGGAGGCGGTGCGAGCCGCGGAGCGCGACGGGCTGCGGGTCAAGGCCGTCGGCTCCGGGCACTCGTTCACCGGCATCGGCGTGCCCGACGGCGTCGCCCTCGTGGCGCCCGCGGACCCGGCGGCCGTGCGGTTCGACGACGACCTGGTCACGGTGCCCGCCGGTCTGGCGCTGCACCGCCTCAACGCGCTGCTGTGGGAGCACGGGCGGGCGCTGCCCAACCTCGGCGACATCGACGCCCAGACCGTCGCGGGCGCGATCTCCACCGGCACCCACGGCACGGGCGCGGCGCACCGGGGGATCGCGGCGCAGGTCCGGGCCCTCGACCTGGTCACCGCCGACGGGTCGCTGCTGCACTGCTCGCCGTCGGCGCACCCCGACGTGTTCTCCGCTGCGCGGGTCGGGCTGGGGGCGCTCGGCGTGCTGGTCGGCGTCACACTCGCGACGGTGCCCGCGTTCCGGCTGCACGCCGTCGAGGTGGCGGTGCCGCTGGCCGCCGTGCTCACCGACCTCGACGGGCTCATGACCTCCGCCGACCACGTCGAGTTCTACTGGTTCCCGCACACCGACGTGGCCGCGACGAAGCGCAACCACCGCACGGACGCGGAGTCCCCGCGGCGCGGCCGGGTGGCGGAGTGGGTCGGCGACGAGCTCCTGGGCAACGCGGGGTTCGGTGCGGTCGGGCGGATCGGGCGCGCCGCGCCGTCGCTGGTGCCCCGGCTCAACCGGTTCGTCGCCGCGCGGATGGCGTCCGCCGGGTACGTCGACCGCTCCTACCGCGTGTTCACCACCCCGCGCCGCGTGCGGTTCCTGGAGATGGAGTACGCGGTGCCGCGCGAGGCGCTGGGCGAGGCGTTCGACGGGCTGCGCGCCGCGGCCGCCCGCCACGCCCGCGACGTGCTGTTCCCGGTGGAGGTGCGCGTCGCCGCCGCCGACGACGTGCCGCTGTCCACCGCGCACGGCCGCGACAGCGCCTACCTCGCCGTGCACGTGCACCGCGGGCAGCCGCACGAGGCGTACTTCGGGGCGGTCGAGCAGGTGCTGCGCGGGCTGGACGGGCGCCCGCACTGGGGCAAGCTGCACACGCGCACGGCGGCCGACCTGCGCCCGTCCTACCCGGGGTTCGACGCGTTCACCGCCCTGCGCGAGCGCCTCGACCCGGCACGCCGGTTCACCAACGCCTACCTGGAGCGGGTACTCGGATGAGGGTCTCGGACCTGACCACCCCGGCGCTGCTCGTCGACGTCGACGCGCTGGACGCCAACCTGGCCGACATGGCTGCGGCCCTGCCCGGCCCGCGCCTGCGCCCGCACGTCAAGGCGCACAAGACGACCGAGCTGGCCCGCCGGCAGACCGGGGTCGGCCATGCCGGCTTCACCTGCGCGACGGTCCGCGAGGTGGAGGGCATGGCCGCTGCCGGGCTGGGGGAGGACCTGCTGCTGGCCAACGAGGTCCTCGACGCCCGGCGCCTCGGCGCCCTCGACGCGCGCGTGACGCTCGCGGTCGACTCCGAGGAGACGCTCGCGGCGGCCGTCGCGGGCGGGGTGCGGGAGGTGCTCGTCGACGTCAACGTCGGGCTGCCCCGCTGCGGCATCGCGCCCGACCGGGCCGGCCGGCTGGCCGACCGCGCCCGTGCCGCCGGGCTCACCGTTCGCGGCGTCATGGGCTACGAGGGCCACCTCATGATGCTCGGCGACGTCGCCGAGCGCGCCCGTCTCACCGAGGAGTGCATGGGGCGCCTGCTCGCCGCGCACGCCGACGTCGGCGGTGAGCTGGTCTCCGGCGGCGGCACCGGCACGTACGCGCTGAACACCTGGGTCACCGAGGTGCAGGCCGGCTCCTACGCGCTGATGGACACCGCCTACACCGCGGCCGGGCTGCCGTTCCGCCAGGCGCTGACGGTGCTGGGCACGGTGATCTCGGTGACGGCGCCGGCGGGGGAGGTGCCCGGGTGGGCCGTCGCCGACGTCGGGCTCAAGGCGCTGGGCATGGACCACGGCAACCCGGTCGTGCCGGGTGCGCAGGTGTGGTTCTGCTCCGACGAGCACCTCACGTTCGCGCCCGACGCGCCGCTGCGCGTGGGCGACCGGGTGCGGGTCGTGCCCGCGCACGTCGACCCGACCGTCACGCTGCACGAGCGGATGCACCTGGTGCGGGGGGACGACCCCGACCCCGAGGTGCTCGACACCTGGGCGGTCGACCTGCGGGGCTGGTGAGTCACACGCCCAGCTCGTCCGCGACCGGGCGCCAGGCCTCCCACACCTCCGCCGCCCACCGCCGCACGACCGCGCAGTGCTCGTCGGCGTCACGGGCGCGGGCGACGTCGGCGATCCCGGTGCCGGGCGGGCGCCCCACCCGCCGGACGGGCCCCGGCGGGTGCGCGCGCAGCTGCTCGGAGGTGCGGCGGACGTGCGCGCGCAGCCGGGCGCCCTCGAGCCCGTCGTCGAGGCAGCCGCGCAGGACCGACAGCAGCGCGGCCACGGTGTGGTCGCTCCCGCCGTCGGCGTGGTCGAGCCGGTAGGCGGCCACGGTGAGCTGGTGGACCGCGAAGTACGCGGGGTCCTCGAACTCGCGGGCGAGCACGGTGCCGAAAGCCGGGTCGAAGGCCGGGTCGGACGCCGCGCCGGGGCTCACCCGCGCCGCCGGAACGTGACCTGCAGGGCGTCACGGCGGCGGTCGGAACGGTTGCGGGTGCCCGAGTGCCACAGGTGCCCGTCGAGCACCACGGCCGACCCCGCGGGCAGCGCCACCCGCACCTCGCCGGGCCAGGTGCGGTCGACCGTGTTCCCCGGCGCGGTGCGGTTCCAGCGGTGCGTGCCGGGCACGAGGCGGGTCGCGCCCCCGTCCTCGGTGACGTCGACGAGCGCGACGATCGCCACTGCCACCTGCGGCTCGGGCGGCGGCGGGCCGGCGAAGTCGGCGTGCAGGGCCTGGGCGCCGAAGCCCGGGTGCGGCGCGCGGACGTGCAGCGCGCCGCGCTCCGGGTCCGGCCCCAGCACCTGCTCCACGGCCGCGACGAGCCGCGGCGCGGTCCAGACGGCCTCCACCGCGGGCCCGCACAGGTCGTCCACGTGCAGGGTGCCGCCGGGGCCGCGGGCGCCGTCGTGGTGCAGGGCGTCGGTCATGGCGGCGCGCACGGCGGCGAGGAGGTCGGCGTCGAGGAGGAAGTCGAGGACGACGTAGCCGTCGGTGTCGAGCGTGGTCACGCGCCGAGGGTGCGACCTGACAGCGGGTGGAGGTCAAGCGCTTTCGGAACACCACCCGGTCGTGGCTCGTTGATACGGCAAGCGACACCGGAAGGGACGGACCTCGTCATGAACGGCCTCAAGACCGCGCTGCTGCTCGGCGGGATGAGCGGGCTCCTGCTGCTCGTCGGGTCGCTGTTCGGACGGACCGGGCTGGTCGTCGCGGTGGTGGCCGCGCTGGCGGTCAACGGCTGGGCGTACTTCAGGTCGGACCGGCTGGCGCTGCGGGCGATGCACGCGCGGCCCGTCACCGAGCCGGAGCACCCGGCGATGTACCGCATCGTGCGCGAGCTCTCCCGCGCCGCCCGCCAGCCGATGCCGCGCCTCTACATCTCCCCGACCGCGGCGCCCAACGCGTTCGCGACCGGGCGCGACCCGCGCCACGCCGCCGTGTGCGCCACGACCGGGCTGCTGGAGATGCTCGACGAGCGCGAGCTGCGCGCCGTGCTGGCCCACGAGCTCTCCCACGTCCACAACCGCGACATCCTCATCTCCTCGGTCGCGGGCGCGCTCGCCACGGCCGTCGGCTTCCTGGCCAACATGGCCATGTTCTCGGGCCTGTTCGGCGGCGCCGACGACGACCGGCCCAACCCGGTCGCGCTCCTGCTGATCGCGCTGCTCGGCCCGGTCGCCGCCGGCCTGGTGCAGATGGCGGTGAGCCGGTCGCGGGAGTACCAGGCCGATGCGAGCGGCGCCGCGCTCACCGGCGACCCTCTCGCACTCGCCTCCGCCCTGCGCAAGCTCGCCGCCGGCACCCAGCTCGCGCCGCTGCCGCCCGACCCGCAGCTCACCGCGCAGTCGCACCTGATGATCGCCAACCCGTTCCGGGCCGGTGAGCACATGGCGCGGCTGTTCGCCACGCACCCGCCGATGGAGGACCGCATCCGCCGGCTGGAGCAGATGGGCCTGCACCGGCACTGAGCTGCTACGGGGTGCGCCCGAACCGCCCCAGGAGCTCCGCCTGCGCGTCGCCGCCGGGCACCTCGACCCGCGGCCCGATCTCGCCGATCCGCTGGTAGAGCGCCTCGGTGTCGACGCGGAACCAGTCGAGCACCGCGGCGCACACCTCCGGGTCGAGCCGCTCGTCGGCGCCCAGGGCGCGGGCGAGGTCCCAGGTGTGCACCAGGTGGTCGGCGGAGAGCTGCAGGACGTACTCGCGGCCGGGGCGGTCGCCGAACGACAGGTGCACGGTGCGCTCCAGCACGCCGTCGGCCCGCACGGCGGCCAGCGCCGCGGCCGCCGCCTCCTCGAGGGTGACGACGGGGTCCGGTCCCAGCAGGTCGCCGTCGAACCGGTCGCCGACCTCCTCGATCGTCGCGCCGCCCAGCAGCGGCGGGGTCCAGACCTCCTCGTGCACGAGGTGGTGGACCAGCGTCCGGACGTCCCAGCCCGGCAGCGGGGTGGGCGCGTCCCACGCGCGGTCGATCGTGCGCACGCGCTCGGTGAACCCGGCGCTGCACCTGGCGTAGATCTCGCGAACGTCCATGCGGTGATTGTCGGTGCTGGCGGGCATCCTGTCGGCATGGCCGACACGGACCTGTCGACGACGAGCGAGCACGGCGTGCTCGGGGTCCGCGACGTCGACTTCACGCTCGAGCGCCTCCCGCCCGCCCCCGACCTCGCCGCGCTCGTCGAGCGGCACTGGGTCGTCACGTGGGAGCTGCCGCCCGGGCGCGAGGCCTCGGTCACGCTGCTGCCGCACCCCTGCGTCAACCTGGTGCTCGACGAGGGGCGCCTCGCCGTCTCCGGGGTCGGGCTCGGCCGCTTCACCTACGCCTACCACGGCACCGGCCGGGTGTTCGGCGTCAAGTTCCGGCCGGGGGCCTTCCTGCCGTTCCTGGGCCGCCCGGTCGGCGACCTCACGGGCACGGCAGTGCCGGCGTCGGCGCTCTGGGGCCCGGCGGCCGACGCGCTCGCCGCCCGGATGACGGGCCCCGTCGACGCGCTCGTCGGGCACGTCGAGGCGTTCCTGAGGGAGCGGTGGCCCGACGACGACCCGCAGGTCGAGCTCGTCGGGCGGATCGTCGCCGCGCTGCTGCGCGACCGCACGATCACCCGCGTCGAC
This sequence comes from Pseudonocardia oceani, assembly GCF_019263585.2. Taxonomy (GTDB): domain Bacteria; phylum Actinomycetota; class Actinomycetes; order Mycobacteriales; family Pseudonocardiaceae; genus Pseudonocardia; species Pseudonocardia oceani. The sequence continues at coordinate 2,096,601 of NZ_JADQDF010000001.1, read as the reverse complement.
GACGTCACCGACCGGTTCGACCTCGCCCCGCGCACGCTGCAGCGGCTGTTCCGGCGCTACGTCGGCGTCAGCCCGAAGTGGGTGCTGCGCCGCTACCGGCTGCACGAGGCCGCCGCGGCGCTGGCCGCCGAGCAGCACCGGCCGTGGGCCGAGATCGCCGCGGAGCTGGGCTACTACGATCAGTCGCACTTCATCCGCGACTTCACCGACGCCATCGGCATGCCGCCGCTGGCCTACGCCGCGGCCTGCCGCCGCCGGGAAGCGCCGGTGAGCGCGTGAGCGGGCTGCGGGTCCGGCGCCGGGGCAGCGGTGCGCCCACCGTGCTGCTGCTGCACGGGCTCGGCGCCACGTCCGACGTGTGGGAGGGCGTCGCCGCCTCGCTCGACCCCCTGGTGTGCGTGGCGCCCGACCTCCCCGGCCACGGCGGCTCGCCCCCGTTGCCCGCTTACACCTTCGCGGCGGTGGCCGACGCCGTCGCCGGTCTGGTCGACCCGGCGGGCACGCTCGTGCTCGGGCACTCCTTCGGCGGCGTCGTCGGTCTGCACCTGGCGAACCGGCCGGGCGTCCGGGCCGTGGTGGGGCTGGGCATCAAGGTCGAGTGGACGTCCGACGAGCTCGCCCGTGGCGCCGCGCTCGCCGCCCGTGGGCCGGCGCTGTTCGACACCCGCGAGGAGGCGGTCGAGCGGCACCTGCGCCTGGCCGGGCTCACCGGGCTGGTCGAACCGGGTGACGTCGACGCCGGCGTGGTGGAGGAGGACGGGCGGTGGCGCGCGGCGCTCGACGTGCGCGCGTTCGGCGTCGGCGACCCGGAGATGACGGCTCTGGTCGCCGGCGCCCGCGTGCCGGTGCGGCTGGTCCGCGGTGAGCACGACCGGATGGTCGGCACCGCGCTCCTGCGCGAGCTCGTGCCCGACCCCGTCGACCTGCCGGGTCTGGGGCACAACGCGCACGTCGAGGCGCCGTCGGTGGTCGCGGCGCTGCTCGACCCGTTCCGGCCACCTGCAGGCGTGCGGCGACCATCCCGTTGAACTGCACGACGGCCACGGTCCAGCCGGTCAGCGCCCCGACGACCTCCGTCGCCAGCTGCTCGCGCTCGTCCACCCTGCCCCTGTTGACAGCCACACTCCCGGCGGGCCCGCGTACGTCGTCACCGCCCACGAGCTGGCCCGCGCGGTGCTCGTCGGCCCGCGCATCGGCAAGGATCCCGCGTTCGCCCCGCGCGTGCGCGAGATCGCCCGCGCCCTGCTCGACGACGCGGCGCGGGAGCCCGTCGTCGACCTTGCGGCGGACCTCACCACCCGCTACCCGCTCACGGTCCTGTGCGAGCTGCTCGGCGTCCCGCTCGACGAGATCGACCGCGCGGCCGGGGCCTGCCGGGGCGTCCTGAGCGGCGACCCGGCCGCCACCGGACGCGCGATGGCCACCTACGGCGAGCTCGCGGCGTCGGCGCTGGCGCCGGGCCGGACCGGCCTGGCCGCGGACCTGCGCGACGCCGTACCCGACGGCACCCCGACCGGCACGCTGCACTATCTGGTCTTCACATTGCTGTTCGCCGGTCAGCTCACCACCGACCCGGCCGCGGGCTTCCTGCTCGCCGACGCGCTCGACGGCAGCGGCCGCGAGGTGCCCGCCGACGACCTCGTCCGCGACGTCCTGCGCCGCCACCCGCCGGCGCCGCTGAGCCTGTGGCACTTCACCACCGAGGAGGTGGAGCTCGCCGGCACGACCCTGGCCGCCGGCAGCCCCGTGCTCGTCGACATCACCGGGATCAACGCGACGGTCACCGACGGCGCCGACCTGTCCTTCGGCGCCCGCCTCACGACCCGGTGCGGTTGGCGCCGTAGCGGTCAGCGGTAGTTGGTGAACTGCAGCGCGATGCCGAAGTCCTTGCTCTTCAGCAGTGCGATCACCGCCTGGAGGTCGTCCTTCTTCTTGCCCGACACCCGCAGCTGGTCGCCCTGGATCTGCGCCTGGACGCCCTTGAACTTCTCGTCGCGGATGGCCTTGCTGATCTCCTTGGCCTTCTCCGACTCGATGCCCTGGATGATCTTGCCGTTGACCTTGTAGACCTTGCCCGAGATCGCCGGCTCGCCCGCCTCGAAGGCCTTCATGGAGATGCTGCGCTTGACCAGCTTCTCCTTGAACACCTCGACGGCGGCCAGCGCCCGCTCCTCGGTCTCGGACTCGATCGTCAGTGCCTCCTCGCCCGACCACGTGATCGTGGTGCCGGTGCCGCGGAAGTCGAACCGCTGCGAGAGCTCCTTCGCGGCCTGGTTGAGGGCGTTGTCGACCTCCTGGCGGTCGACCTTGCTCACCACGTCGAACGACGGGTCTGCCATGCGGTCCTCCTGATCGCCGGGGCCGGGGGCGCACCCCGCAACCGGCTGTCGTATCCTCGTCGAGCGCTACGGCGCACCGGGGCAGGTTGCCCGAGTGGCCAAAGGGAGCGGACTGTAAATCCGTCGGCTTAGCCTACGAAGGTTCGAATCCTTCACCTGCCACACCCCGCAGAAGCGGCCCCTGACCAGCAGATACACGGTCAGGGGCCGCTTTTGGGTCTGTCCCGCTGTGTCCAGCTCCAGACGGCTGTTTACGGCCATCCACGGACCATGCACGGACTGATCTTCACGATCCGGCACGCAGAGCCTCCTCCACCCGCCGCCGCGCCGTCGCGTCCTGGCCGGAGATGCACTTGGCGTAGACCCGGAGCAACACGTCCACGCTGTGCCCCGCCCACGCGGCCACCTGGGGCGCTGGAACGCCACCGTTGAGCCAGGTGGACACGGCAGCGTGCCGGAGGTCGTAGGGCCGGCGCGCGAGCGGGGAGCCGGCCTCCTCAGTACTCAGTGCCGTAGCTCGCGCGACCGCCCAGCGCCGGCCGTACAGGCTCTCGGAGAGCGGGCCGCCGCGGACGCCCCGGAACAGCCGGCCATCGGGAGTGGTCCCGTGGTCGTCGAGATGCTGGTGCAGCAGCGCGGTCAGTTCCGGGGGAGAGGGCACGACCCGGACCTCCTCCGTGCCCCGGTGCTTCAACTGGCGAGGCTCCCGCCGGGTCCCGGACTCACTCCACGAGCGCCCGGCCGAGGGCGCCGACGTGCTCAGGTACAGCTCGCCCCAGCCCTTCGCCGGGAGCGACAGGGCGTCCTTCCGGAGATCGACCGCCTCCCCCGGCCGGAGCGCGGCGTAGTACATGACCCCGAAGAACGCGACCAGGCGCCCGCCGACCGGTTCCTGTGCCCGCACCGCGTCGAGCAGTGCGCGTGCCTGCCAGTGGTTGATCACCACCCGCGGGTTCACCGCCTCGGTGACCTTCGGCGCGCGCCACTTGATCGACGCCACCGGATTGCCGGACAGGTGCCCGAGCTCCACCGCGTACTCCACGGCGTTGTAGAAGATCGCCCGCTTGCGGGCCACCGTCGACGCCGCAGCCGGCTTCCCGTCCATCCGCAGCGCCAGAGCATCGAGAGCCGGCCGCAGCACCCCCGGATCGGCGAGATCCCGCACCGGCCGCGTGTTCGCCGCGACCCACCGTTCAGCCCGCCGATGCGCCTCATCTGGTGGCCCGCTCGCCCGCCGCCGGGCGTTGAACGACCACCCGTAGAGCGCCGCGCGCATCGCCTCCGCACCGGGCCGGCTCTTGACCGATGACAGCAACGCCGGTGTCACGGTCGCCAGCGAGTCCGCGATGCCCTGACGGCTCTTGCCGGCCGCGTGCGGCCACTTCATGTCCACGTAGGCGCAGGCGTGGTCGTACCAGCACACCGCGGACTCCACCGGCCGTTCCCACGTCACAGGGCGGCCCGTGGCGAGAGAGAACGCCTCCCCGCGCCGAGTCGCCGAGACCAGGTCGGACCGGAAGCTGTCGGCGAGCGCTTTCGTCGTGAAGGTGTCGTGCCACTCGTGACCGGCCACGACCCAGCGCGTGCGGTACTTCGGCCCGTCCCGCCGGCTCCGCTTCGTCACCGCCCACACGCGAACGTCGAAGGACGTGACGTCGTCGCCGCTCATGCCGCATCCGCGAGCGAGGCCAACCAGGAGTCCAGATCATCGCGCCGGACCCGGATTGCTCCGTTCGGGAGCCGCACGCATCGAGGGGCCTTCCCGACCTGCCGCCACTGGTAGAACGTCGACCGGGCCACCTGCAGCTCCTCGCAGAGCTGGTCCACCGTCAGTTGCTCCACGACCGTCCGGGCCACCGTTGCCACGCGCTTCACGCCGCCTCCCCAGCAGTTGCCGAACGATCGTCGGGTGGATCGCCGGCCAGGGCCTGGGCGGCGGCGTAGTCGGCTTTCCAGCGCTGTCGCTGCGAGATCGCGTGCAGCAGCAGTGCGGGTCTCGTCGGCACGTCCGGATCACCGGGCCGGGTCTTCTCCCACTCGAACGGCCCGTCATCCACGGCGTAGCCGGGGCGCACGCCGGCCCGGTCGAGGAGTTGCCGAACGAACTCGGCCCGCTCGGCCTGGTGGTCGTCGAGCGTCTTCCCGGACCACTTGCGGGAGACCAGGACGCGACGTCCGCCGATGCCGAGGTGCTCGGGCCGGTGCGCTTTGCCCTTGCACTGCCCGGGGACTGCCGTGTGTCTGACCTTCTTCGGCTGCACGCCGTACAGCAGCCAGATCGGGCACTGCGGCGAGCACGGCGTCTTCTCCAGCTCGGCGACCAGGCGGCGCCGGTGCTCGCGTTGCCGAACGCTCGGGTCCTCCACCAGCCCAGCCGCCTGGGAGACCGACTTGGTGAGGTACTTGGTCAGGTAGCCGATGTGACGGCCGGCCTCCTCCGTGCCGCCGAGGATGCCCTTGACGTGGACCTGCGCCCCGAAGGTCACCGTGTGCCCCGGGGTGAGCAACACCGCCGGGTCGGTGGCCGCGTCCCACGTGGGCAGCGTGTCGCCGGTGTCGGGGTCGACGAAGCCGTGGGCGTCGTCGTTCCACACCGGGACGTGGTCGCCGCGGTAGACCTGGTCGTCGTGGTGGGGCCACCACACCTGGTGGTAGGTCGCGGCGGTGATCGCCCGCAGCTCGGCGCGCGGGATGCTGCCGCGGATGGCGGCGTGGAAGTGCGGGGCGCCGCGCTTCTGAGGCTCGATGGTCCCGAAGTACTGGACCTCCCAGCCGACGCAGCGCCGGGCGTTCTGCCAGAACCGGTCCACCGCCTTGGGGAAGTGGATCGCGTCGCGGGCGGCGCGGCGGTAGTCGTAGCGGTCCGGGTCGAGCGCGGCCCCGTCGCCGTCCACCCGCCCGTAGGAGTCCAGGGTCAGCGTGAGGAACGTCGAGGGCCGGAACTTGCCGCCGAATACCTGCCCGAGCGTGCGCTTCTCCACCGGCCGGCGGGGGAGGTTCGGGGCGTCCTGCCGGCGCCGGGTGGACCGCTTGACCGCGGGCCGGTCGGGCGGATCGAGCGGTTCCAAACGACCCGTCACCCCGGCCCGGCGCAGCTCATCGTCAAGGACGGCGACGGTGTTGCGGATCGCCTCCCGCTCGGTCTCGTCGTCCTCCTCCTGATAGACGGCGTGCAGATCCGCCCGCACGGCCAGCAGATCCTTCTGCGTCTCGGTGGGCGCCGGCCGGTCCGGGATCGGTTCGTGCTCGAGGTGCCAGCCCTCCCGGCACTGGGTCATCCGGGTCCGGCGGCACTTCTCCGCACACGGCCGGCACAGGTCCTCCCGCCGTGCCCCGCACGGGACCGGGACAACCTCCACCCGGCCGGTCGTGAGGTCGATCCGCCGCATCGCCAATGGGCGGACACAGACCCCGTGGTCCTCCGCGAGCTGCTGCGCGACGTCCCCGGACAGGGACATGAGCGCCTTCTGTGCGCGGGTGAGCTGGTCGTACTCGACAGTGCGGGCCGCAGGATCGGTGGTGGTGTTGGTGGTGGTCATGCGGGGCCTCCGGTCGGTTGCAGAGCGGGGACGGGCACGGAGAACGGCCCGCCCTGCGCCGGGATCGCGGGCACGATCAGGGGCGTGGTGACGAACCGCTCCAGGTCCTTGATCACGTGGTCCGGGACCCATGCCGAGCGGACGCGGATGGGCTCGCGGATGCCCTCGCCGAACAGGTAGCCCACACCCGGCTCGTGCTCCCCGATGCGGTTGGCCCACGCTCCGCGGTCGTAAGCGTGCTCGCCGAGCACCATCGACACGTGCGACTTCGAGGCGACGCGGAGGCAGATGCGGCGGGGGAACAGCTCCCGGACCGGGACGGTGTCCTTGGTCGGCTCCTGCACGTAGCCGCGCACGGAGTAGCCCAGCGCCCGGCCCTGCGTGGTCAGCAGGGCGACGCGCTCCACGATGGCCTCTCGGGTCTTACGGTCCCCGACGTAGCGGACCAGGGCGCCGATCTCATCGAACTCGATCAGCTCCAACGGGAACTCACGCGAGATCGGCACGACCCGCTTGTGCGTGGAGAACCGTTCCTTCCGCTCGGTCATGCCGTCGATCAGGTCGTCGAGCAGCGCCAGGGCGTCCTTGCTGGTGGAGGCGTAGCGGTGGAACACCCGCCGCCCGTACGCCAGCTCCATCCCCTTCGGGTCGATCGCGGAGACCCGGACGAGGCCGTCGCGGATGGCCGGGGCCATGGAGATGATCGGCGACCAGGTGAACGAGTTCTTCCCGGCGCCGGTGGAGCCGGCCACGAGGGTGTGGCTGCCTTCGATTGCCTGGAACCAGTCGGTGCCGTACTCGGTGCGCCCGGACCAGACGCGGCGGAAGTCGATGTGCTCCCCGAGCACCCCCCACAGCGCGCAGAGGGGCTGGCAGTCGACGACGGAGGCGAGGCGGTCGTGGCGCTGGTAGTCGATCGACACCAGGTTCGGCCCGAGCTCTCGCACCTGACACCGCGACACTCCGCGCGCGACGGCGAGGGAGCGGGCCGCAAGGTCGAAGTCCTCCGGCGTCTGCCCCGGGACCAGACGCACCCGGACCTCATCCCACGAGCCGCCGGAGCGGACCCCGACCACGCGCGGAACCTGATCGGCCCGGCCGGTGGCCTTCGGCTGGACCGCGGAGCGCCGGAACGGGTTGACCTGCACATGCACGCCCGGATCCCGCTCGACGACCGTGAGGCCGCAGGCGCGCAGCCAGCGGGGCATCTTGCGGGCGTAGATCGCCCAGCGCAGCCACCACGCGCGCAGGTGGCGGCCGGCCAAGGGCTCGAAGGAGTCGTGATCCCACCATCGCCAGCCGAGCAGCCCGAGCCCCAGAACGGCGGCGGTGATGAGCAGGGAGGGCCAGCCCAGGAAGTAGCACCAGGCCACGACGAGCGCGGTGCCGACGCTGGTGCGCCAGTGCCGCACGATCCAGCGCCCGAGCTTCCACGCGCCCTTCATGAGCAGCCAGGCCGTGACAAACACGACCGCGATCGCGGCGAGCGCTTCGAGCAGTTGGGTCAGCCAGCGGCCGAGCGTGTGCAGCACCCACAGCCCGCCACCGGCGACCAGGACGAGCAGGACGAGTTGCGCCGTGGTCATCACGCCACCCCCCGAGTGACGGCCGGGCCGCCGGCCCAGCGCTGGTGAGCGGCCTGCCGGGTCACGCCGAGGCGGGAGGCGATCTCGCCCCACGAGTAGCCGGCCGCCCGGAGCCCGGTGACCGCGTCGCCGATCGCGGCGTCGAGATCCGCCGACAACGCAGCGAGGTCGGGCAGGGCCTCGACGTCGCCCGCGGCGATCCGGCGGCCAGCGGCCCGGATGATGCGGCGGCCGAACGCGGCGAACTCGGAATTCTCCACCACCCGCGGAGTGCGTCCGCCCGTCAAGGTGGCGTTGACACGGGAACGGGTCGCGGCGCTCACGCAGCCACCGCCCCAGGCCGGGCCGACGACAGGCGGCGGCCGGCGAACAGGTCGGCCCGCTCGTCAGGGGTCAGCCCAGCGGTGATCCCCCACCGGCGGGCCGGGTCCTCACCGGCCATCACGTCGAGCAGGCAGTCGAGCCGGACCGGGCAGCCCGCGCAGATCTCCCGGGCCACGGTGACGGCGGGCCCGTACGGGGCGAGGTCGAGCGGGTAGAAGATTTCCGGATCGACATCGGCGCACTCAGCGTCGTGCCGCCAGTCCCGCCCGGTGGCTGTGGTCGTGGCCGTGGCGTTCATGCCGACACCCCCAGCTCGTGCCAATTGGACAGGGCACCCGCTGCGTCGGAGGTCGGGCGGCGCTCGGCGCGGGCACGCCAGTCCGCGGCGGTGTCGCGCCAGAACCGGGCCCGGTCCCACTCTGCGGCGCGGGCGATCATCGCGGCCCGGCCGTACACGGCGCCCTTGTCGGAGTGCAGGTAGGTCCAGGTGGACAGCACGCCCCACCAGGCGGCCCGGCGGGCCACGACCAGGGCGAGGCGGTCCGCGCGGGTCGCCCGCTCGGCGTCGGTGGTGTGCGGCAGGTCCGCCGCGTTGCGGTAGGCGGCGTCGTGGTCGGCCAGCGCGGCGACGATGTGCGCCGGGGTCTCGGCGCTGCGGTCGGGCCGGTTGCGGTCGGAGGTGTGGGTTCGCATCTAGGATCGGTGTCCTTCCGGGACTCGGATTCCTTGCCAGGGGTTGGGGACTAGGGAGATCAGGAGGGGAGCCCGGTTGCCGCCGCGGCTCCCCTCCGCCATGAGGTCGATCAGGCGGCCTCCCCGGAATTGGCGCGGGGCGCCGGCTTGCCGGAGCCGGCCTGCTGCGGGGCGCGCATCGCGGCCGCGCGGAAGCTGTAGGCGACGCGGGCCCGGCCGCCGTTCTCGTTCAGGTAGGGCGTGACCATGAGGCCGTCGAACTCGACGGGCCGGAACGGCATCCCCGGGATCGCCTCCGGCGGGACCGGCTGGTGCGGGGCGGAGATCTTTACCGTGACCGTCTTGGCGTCCTTCCGGGCGTCGGGGTCCGGGTCGAGCACCGACACCGACCACACCAGCAAGCCGGAGTCCTTGTCGGTGGCCTGCACCGGACGCTCCCGGGTCGAGCGCTCGAAATCCCGCACCGGCTCCACGTCCCCGACGACGTACGCGCCGTGCGGGAACACGTCCCCGTGGTTGACCTTGAACTTTCCGTTGATCGCCATTGCGTCTCCTGTGTGTGCGGCAGACCGTGTGGCCTATGCCACTTGCCACTATAAGTGGCATAGGCCACTGAGGCAATGGGGGTGTGGACAACCCGCACGGGGGCAGGGCTACCGGGCCAGCGGGTACTCCTGGCGGAAGGCCCAGCGGTCCGACGGATACGTCGCGTCATCGAACTGGATCGGCAGGTCAGACGAGTCGTAGGCGGTCAGCCGGTAGACCAGGACGGCCGCCGGCCGGGGGAGTTCGAGCAGGCGACGTTCGTCGGCCGTGGCCAGTCGCGCGGCGACCTGATCGCGGGCGTACTCGGACTCGCGCCCGGTCACCTCAGCGATGTACTTGCCCGTCCCACCGAGTAGCCGTTCCGGGTGCAGCAGTCGGGGCGCCTGCTCGGCGAGGTGGGGGGCGAACCACGACGTCGACAGCTCGATCGGCTTCCCGTCCTCACCGCGAAGCAGACGAATCCTACGGATCACGTCGCTGCCAGGGGGAAGCTGTAACGCCTCGACGACGTGATCGACGCCGGCCACGATGTCGGTCGCCAGGAACTCGACGGACTCCGTCGCGCCGTACATGGTGCCGAGATCACGGCCCCGCTCGTACCGCTCCCGGGCCCGCGGCGCGGACTGACTCGCCCGGACGTAGGTCCCCGAACCCTGCCGAGACTCTACGAGGCCCTGCACCCGCAGCGACTCCAGTGCGCGGGCCGCGGTCGGGCGAGCCACGCTCCACCGCGCGGCCAGCTCACGCTCCGACGGCACCTCATCACCAGGGCTGAGGTCCCCGCGGACGATCTGGTCGCGGATGTGGCCGGCTATCTGCAGGTACTTGGGGAGCACCTTCTGGATCTCGGGCATCTGCCCCTCGCGCTCATCAACTGTCCTATGCCACTTGCCACTCTAGGCTCCTGACGTTCACTGGAGTTCACGTAGGGTCACCCGTGTGCGGACACTGATTGTCGCCGCCGGCGGCGGAGGAGACGCCATCACCGGCGCCGCGATCGCCGGCTGCCAGGGCATGTCCGGCCCGCCGGTCGTCATGACCTACTCGTGGGATCGACTCATGGTCGACCCGCTTCCCGGTCCGCGGATCGCAGCCGATTTCACCGGCCTGCACCAGCTTGCGCCGCACGTGCTCGAAGTGGTCGCCACGACCACCCCCATCGGTGGCGCCGGCTCGTCACTTCCCAGGCTCGCGGCTGAGCTGCCCGCCCGGCTCCTGTTGCTCGATCCGAGTGGGGGAGCGGTCGGGATGGCCCGCCAGATCGCGGCCACGGTCGAGTTCTTCCAGCTCGACGACATCGACATCGTCGACGTCGGAGGCGACGCCCTCACCAACGGCGCGGACCCAGAACTGCGTAGCCCGCTTGCCGATCAGCTCGCACTCGCAGCTTGCGTGCGAACCGGCCTCCCGACACGACTACTCATCGCAGGTGCCGGTCTCGACGGAGAACTACCTGCCGCACTGATCGCCGAACGACTGGCCCTGCTAGACGCGCAGCAACTACCCCCGCTCGATGCCGCGGCCGTCGCCCCCGTCCGGCATGTTTTCGGGTGGCATCCGTCTGAGGCATCCGGGCTGCTAGCCGCGGCAGCCACGGGGCGGCGCGGGAAAGTCGAAGTCCGGGACGCCGGTGACCACATCGAGATGACGGATGCCACGACGAAGGTCTCTGCTGTCGATGCGAAGCGCGCAGCCGATGTGACCCCCGCAGTCCACTTGACCGACACTGCGTCGCTGGACGAGGCAGAGCGAACGATCCGCGAGGTCACCGGAGTCTCGGAGATTGCCTACGAAATCAAGAAGGCCATGCGGCTCGCCGCCCGCCAGGCGCACGAACCGACGACAGCCGATCTGCCTGCTGTTGACCGTATCGCCGACGACGCTCGAGCCCATGGAGCTGAGTTCATCAGCGTCCGTCGCCTGTCGGAACTGCTCGGCGCAACCACGCTGCCCGCATTCGACGCCCTGACCGATCTACTCTCGACCGACCGCGCAGCGCGCTACGAACCCTCGCTGTACCGGACGACGTCCGGCCGTCACCTTGGCCGCTGACAACACTGCCCAAGTCAAGCGTGTTCAGAGTTTTCTTCCCTGTTCAAGGCGGCCCGTGCTGCGTTGTGTGCCCGCGCAAGCGCTCGCCGGGCATGCGGCCCGGCGGCCGGTCCCAGGCGCGCGGACACGAGGAACGGGGCGCGGCACCGCAGGCTCGTAGGGGCCTGAACGATGTCTCAAGCGGGCTAGCCTTCCGTACATGCGGCCGCACATCCTCGCCAGCGCGCAGGCGCAGTTTCCACCGAGCGCCAACAGGACCGTCAGGGTCGACAACGCCTGGAGGCCGACGGGTGAGGCGACGCGGCCTGAGACCAACGGCATGGACGGCTGGACTCGTGTCGGTGAGCCCGCCACCTACGACGTGATCAGGCGACTGCGCGACCAGGGCTTCACGTGGGTCAACCTCCACACGGGCGGTACAGCCAACCCCTTCCGTGACGTCCCCATCTCTAGGCTCATCTAGAAGAACTGCCCTCGCCGGGCGGGCAGGTCTCCGAGAGGGCGGGACGAGCAGGCTGGCGCGGTTTCGAGGAGAGTAGTGCGCGCCATCTCGACGACCTCCCAGAGGGCTATCACGCCACGGCCGGAGGGCAAGCCTGGCGAGCTGGTCCGGGGCAGCGACGCCAACCGCGGGCGTCTGCTGTACGTGGTCCGGTCTGGCGGTCCGTTGCCCGCCGGCCGTGGCGTGATCGGGTTACGCCAGGTCGACGAGATGGCGCGAGGCGATCTACGTGGGCGGGGTGCCAACGCGTGAGCTGCCCGCCTCAGGCGCGGTTGCCCGGCGACACGTTCTGCCGTTCGGCGGGCGGACAGCTAATCCGCGCAAGCGCTGTCAGAGGACCCCGCTAGCCTGTTGCAGGTGCCCGATGTCGTCCCGGGCGACCTGGTGGTCGTTCGCTTCTCGCCGATCAGTGTCGAGAAGCTGCGCGAGACGGCGCAGGAGGAGTACGCCGACCGCGAACGTAGAGCGCAGATTCCGTGGTACGCCGTCTCGACGTTCGCGATGCGCATCGGCTCGGAGACGGACGAGGAGCTGCTCGCGCGCCTCTGCAGCGAGGTCCTGCCGACGTCCAAGAACATCCACGTCGTCACCGAACGGTTGCTGCGCGACGCCGGGTTCGACACAGTCGAGACCTCGCCGCCGATTCACCACTACGATGTGGTACTAGGCGACGAGCTTCGTGATTTGGACGTGGAGCGTCTCTCGCAGCTGTTCATGGAGGGCCGGAGGAGGAACCTGTCGTGGAAGAAGTGACGGAGACTCTTACGCGAGGTCCTGCCCGGGTCGAGATTGACGTCAACGCGGTTACGCCAGAGGGCTACATCCGTACTCGGCAGAGCAACACCAGTCGGCCAGTGACGCTCTTCGAGGAGGTCACCGTGTTCGAGCCCGAGGACGGCATCGCTGGTCGTGCGACCGTCGCGAGCATCGACAACGCTCATGGCCTGCTGTACCTCGACGTGGACTGGGCGAGCATGGACGACGACCACGCCTCCCCGGCTCCTGTAGTTCGATCACACCCGGTGTTAGCCACCTCGACGCCTGCGTCTCGCACGAGTTCGTCGTACACGCGACCTGTCCGGGTCGTCACTACCACCCGGACGACGAGGACCGTCGGTACGGTCGGCGGCCGGGCGAACTACGGTCTTGCAGCCCGTGGCAGCTTCACAACGGGCGGTGGGTCTACTGTGCTGCCGATGATGCGTCAGGGGTTCCGTTGAAGCTCGCGATGTCCGCACTGTGCGACCGAGCAACGGTGCGGGACAATCTCTTGAACGTTCTCGGTGCTGGCATCACGCAGGTTGCGCTTCAGAACCTTCCAGGTCCCCTGGATGTGGATCTAGGTCTGCTCTTTCGAGCCGAAGGTCCCGATGACTTTAACGCCGAGCATGCTGTCGTCGTCGACGTGCGCGGTGAGGACGACCAGCAGGTCGCCGAAGTCAGCATGACTTGGAGCTGGGCCATGTTGCCCGACACCCAGACAGATGCGAAGAGTCTGCCCTCGCCGCACCTCCCTGTCTCTGTGCCACTACGCCACCTACCTATCGCCGCGACGGGTCGATACACCATCCGAGTCAAGCTGAATGACGAAGTCATGGACAGCCTCGACGTAGTGGTTCATCAGGACCCCTCGCGGCTCGTCGCTCCGACGCCTCTGGCTACTTCGTAGCGGTACCGGTCAACTACCGGTCGCACTCCCCTCTACCTGGGTGGAGGCTGGAGGCGGAGCATTTCCGGATCAGGACCGGTGGGTCCGGCCGTCACCGGCCGACACCAGCCGTAACCGCAGCTCAGACGGCACGAGGCGGCACCGGGCGACCCGAGGAAGCGGGGCTTCCGCCTCTACAACGAAGCGCTCGCTCACATTCTCCGAGCCGAATTCCCAGATAGGTGCTCCCACCTGCGCATCTTCGTCCGGGTCTCGACGTAGCTCACCTAGGTCACGAGCGATGCTGCCGAATCTGTCTCTATGGGATCAAGTGCGCCGCCTGTCGGCGGCGCGCGTGGCCGGCTACGCCGGCCCCGCCGACTCGCTCCCTACACCTCCGGCCCGGTCGCGGCCGGCGTGGCTCGGCTACCCGGCCCCGCTCCCACCGACGGCCAGCGATCGATCCGCAGAAACGATGTCGGCGAGCATGCAGTCCTGACGCTCCCTGGTACTGCGCCGGTAAGCCCCGGCCGTGTGGGCCAAGCGCAGTAACGCCGCTAGCAGGCGTCGCGATGTCGAAGCAGTCCCCGGCACGACACGATGCCGGGCGGACCAACCAGCCATCCATCCAGGGAGAATCGCCATGCGCAGGACAGCCGCCATCGGCCTCATGATCGCGGGGCTAACTCTCGCTACGGCAGCCCCGGCCATGGCCGACGGCCCGGCGGAGCCGTGGCAGCCCAAGGCATGCATGGGCGACTACGTGAGCGACACCGTGCAATACCTCAACGAGGAGCCTGGCCCTGGCCGCGGTGATGACCCGCACTTCATCCGTATCCGTGTTGCTAAGGGGCACAACTGCCAGCCTGGCGACCCGAACCCGCAGCCTGGCGGAACTCCACGCCCCTGATACAGAACGCAGCCGCGGCGGCGTGGACGTCGGTGGTTCGGTTCGTTGGAATGGCTCCCTCGGCCGAGTCATCGTCCACGCCGCGACGGCCGTGTCAAGGGCGGCTGCGCCGTCGCTTCGCGATGCCTGCGGCCCCCTTGACCCACCCGCCGCGACGAGGAGAGCGGCCAGTACGAGGAAGCCGGAGGGGAGTAGGCACCCGGGACGAGCGGACTGGTCGTGTGCGGGCCGCGGCGTCAAGGTGGCGTTGACGCCAGGCGGCCGAAGGGCCAGACCGACCGCCGTGTGCCAAATACGCGCCGAAGTTCTCGTCGTGGTTGGGCCGACGACGGAGTCGGACCAGGTCACGGCCATGGTCACGGCGGGGGAGCGGCACCCCTTAAAAGGATCACGCTGTCGCGATGGTGGTTCGTGCTGCTGCGATGAAGGTTTCCCTCGCAGTAGCGAACTTGACTTCGCGACGCTCAAGCTGGGCCTTGTCGGCGGAGGACCGGAGGACGCCGATGTGGGCGGACAGTGCGTCGGCCAGCTGTCGCAGGTTCGCGTCGTCGGTCAGGAGGGGCCTGTCAAGATCTCTGTGTAAGTCGATCTAGAAATTGTCAGGACAGGTAGGGGCTGAGGCGTTCGGGGTAGGTCAGGGCGAGGGCGCCGAGGGCCTGTTTCCAGCCCTGGACGACGGCTCCTTCGACGAGTCGGCCAGACGCTCGGCGGGCGTGGGCGGGCAGCCCCTTCTCCTTCTCCCGTGCCCGGGCTCGCTTGTCCTCGATATCGCGGATGGCGAGCCAGAGCAGCTTGATCGCGGCGTCGTCGTTCGGGAAGTGACCACGGTTCTTGATGATCTTCCGGAGCTGGTAGTTCAGCGACTCGATCGCATTCGTCGTGTAGATGATCCGCCGCAACTCCGGTGGGAACGCCAGGAACGGGATGAACCGCTCCCACGCGTTCGTCCAGGTCATCACCGCCGCCGGGTAGCGGCGCCCGAGGTCGGAGGCGGCGAACGCGTCGAGCTCCACGCGGGCGACCTCGTCGGTCGGGGCGGTGTAGATCGGCTTGAGCGCCGCGGCCACCTTCTTGCGGTCGGAGTAGGACACGAACCGCATCGCCGCCCGCAGCAGGTGCACCGTGCAGGTCTGCACGATCGACTGCGGCCAGGTCGCCTCGATCGCCTCCGGGAACCCGGACAGCCCGTCACAGCACACGATGATCACGTCCCGGACGCCGCGGTTGCGCAGCTCGGCGCACACTCCGGCCCAGAACTTCGCACCCTCGGCGGCCTGGACCCAGATGCCCAGGACGTGCTTGACGCCGTCGAGGTCGACGCCGACGGCGATGTGCGCGGCCCGGTTGCGGACCTGGTGCCCGTCCCGAACCTTGATCATGAGGGCGTCGAGGTAGACGATCGGGTAGATCTCCTCCAGCGGGCGGGACTGCCAGAGCTTGACCTCCTCGAGCACCGAGTCGGTGACCTTGGAGATCGTGTCGTGGGACAGCTCGGTGCCCAGCGTGCGGGCCAGGTGGTGGCTGATGTCGCGCACCGTCATCCCGCCCGCGTAGAGCGAGACGATCATCTCGTCGAGGCCGCCGGTGCGCCGTGACCCCTTCGGGACCAGCCGTGGCTCGAAGGTTCCGGCCCGGTCCCGCGGCACGTCGAGCGCCACGTCGCCGACCTCGGTCGCGAGGGTCTTCGGGGTGGACCCGTTGCGGGAGTTCGGGGTCCCGCGCCCGGCCGGGTCGCCACGCTCGTAGCCCAGGTGAGCGGTCTGCTCGGCGGCCAGGCCACGCTCGAGGACCGCTTTGATCATCTCGGGGAGGAAGCCCCCGTCACCGGTCAGCGCGAGCTCACCGGCATCCACCTTGGACATCAGCCCGTCGAGCAGACCGGCATCGACCATCCGGTTCACGGCGTCACGGGCCGTCTCGGGCTCGGCACCGACCGAGGGGGCGGCTCCGAGCGGATGCACATCCTGATCATCGATCACGGACATCTGTGTACTCCTCAACTCAAGAGGATCTTGTTACACAGACCATCTGACAGGCTCGTCAGGAGCAGCATGCGAATATAGGCCCCCTCCGCCGCAGCTCCCAGCGTGTCTGCTTCGGTCATGGCCGTCCGCCACTCGTCGTCCTGGACATCGCGTCGGAACCACGCGGTGATCACGGCCCGCTTGACCTCCGTGACGGCCGCTGCGAACGCACCGCATGCTGCGAGTCGGTCTTGACGCAGCCGCTCGGCACGTGCAGTCGTCTCTGTGTGGAGCGCTGTTCGCCGCTGGAACAGGTACGTGGTCAATGACCCGAGCAGCGTGCCCGCCACAGCGATCAAACTGACGACGACGGCGTCCATGGCCGCAATCATCGCCGCGCCGCGACGGCCTGATCAACCCTGCCACTTGCCGAGCGCGGACTATGCGCGGACTCAGACGGCTAGTCAGTTGCCCCGCCGCAGGTCGGGGCCGCTTTGGCAGCTCTCTGTAAATCCGTCGGCTTAGCCTACGAAGGTTCGAATCCTTCACCTGCCACACCCCGGTAAAGCGGCCCCTGACCAGTGGAAACACGGTCGGGGGCCGCTTCTGCGTCCACACCGCGCGCCGTCGTCGATCGCCCGAACGATCCGCCTCGCCTGGCCGGACCAGTACTCATCTCACGAAGCCGCAGGTGCTGCACCGTGCGCGACCTTGCGGGACGGGTACCACGACCCCCCGACCGGCTCCCCGGCCATGTTCCAGCTCCACGACACCTCAGGCGCGATCCGCAAGAACACCCCCGGACCGATCATGCCGACCCGCTCCACCGGCCCCTCCGCGGTGCCGTACACCCGCACACCGCGAGCGATGAACGGGTCCAGAGACACCAGGTCGTCGACCACCAGCGCCACCCGGTGCTCCCCGGCGGCGACGTTGCGGAACTTCCGCGTCGCGAGCACCGACGACGGATCACCGCCACCCACCCAGAAGAACACCCCGTCGAACTCCACCGCGACAGGCACCACGTCCGGTTGCCCGTCCTCGCCCACCGTCGCCAAGCGCCCCAACGAGTGCGAATGCAGATACGCGACCTCGGCATCATCGAACGTCATCCCGACCCACCCTCCTCAACCGTCTGCGACCAGTCGCGCCAGTCTGGCGGAGACACTGCACAGCCGGGCTCCGCCCGCGCCCGACGCTGCTTCGTAGATCAGGGGAGGGGCACCAGGGGGCGCCGACCTCCCCCCGGCGCGGGCCTGTTCTGTCAGAGGCCTACTTGCGGCCCGCCGGCCCCTGTGACGATCAGAGGAGGCCCGGCAGCACCTGGCGGACGCCCGGCCGGCGGAGTCGGACCTCCCGGCCGAGGGGTACGGCGAGCCCGTCCGCTCCGACATCGCGGCGCTGCGCGGGCGCCTGGGCGACTGATCGACCCGCGGGTTCAGTTCCGCACGCGGAAGCGGAGCATCGTCACCGGCCCCGACCGGGTCGTGTCGATCGGGTCGAGGTCGACCCGGCCGAGCCCGGGTGCCGAGAACCGGACGCCGTCGCCGAGCAGCACCGGCATGAGGTACACCAGCACCTCGTCGACGAGTCCGCGCTGCAGGCACTGGCCGGCCAGGTCGGCCCCGAGGATCTCCAGGTTCTTCCCGCCCGCGGCCGCGCGCGCGGTGGCGACGGCCTCCTCGACGTCGCAGGTGAGGTAGGTGACGCCGCGCTCCGGCTCCTCCGGCGGGCGGTGGGTCAGGACGAACAGCGGGCCGCCCTCGTAGTCGGCGCCCTCGGGCGACATCCGCTTGCCGACCTCGTGGGTGCGCCGGCCGGCGAGCATCGCGCCGGTGGCCTGCATGACCTCGGGGAAGAGGGTCTCGCTCCGATACTCCATGACCCAGTCCATGGCGTCGTCGGGGCCGGAGATGAAGCCGTCCAACGACATCGCCCGGTTCACGACGACCTTGCCCGTGGGGGTGTCCGCATCGCTCATGCCGGTATGGACCGGACGCGCGTCCGGAACTCATCTGTGACGCGCACAGATCATGACCCAGTCCGTGACAGGTCCGCCGCGACGCGGAAGGCTGGCGGCAGTTCCCCGCCCGGTACAGGAGCGCCCGTGCCCGACAAGATCGACTTCAAGCGGGAGCTGCCCTGCTACCGCGCGGGTCGCACGCCGCAGGTCGTCGACGTACCGGACCTGCAGTACCTCGTGGTCGACGGCCACGGCGACCCGAACACACCCGCCTACACCGATGCGGTGTCGACGCTCTACCCCGTCGCCTACGGGCTCAAGACGCTGAGCCGGACGAGCCTCGACCGCGACTTCGTGGTGATGCCGCTGGAGGGCCTGTGGTGGGCCGAGGACATGAGCACCTTCACCACGGCCCGGGACAAGTCGCGGTGGGACTGGACCATGATGATCCTGGCCCCGCCGTGGGTCACGACCGCGATGGTCGCCGAGGCGGTCGAGCGGGTGGGTCGGAAGAAGCGGCCCCCGCGGCTCGACGACCTGCGCCTGGAGTCGCTGTCGGAGGGCCGCTGCGTCCAGGTGCTCCACGTCGGCGGCTACGACGACGAGACCGCGCTGCTGCGCCGCGTCCACGAGGAGTTCATCCCCGGTCGGGGGCTCACGATGACGGGCAGGCACCACGAGATCTACCTCGGCGACCCACGCCGGACCGACCCCGCGAAGCTGCGCACGATCCTGCGCCAGCCGGTGCTCGACACGCGTGCGGCCGACCGCCATGATCGGCCGCCCGACGTCGACGACGAGGAGTGACCGTGAGCCGCTACGAACGCGTCCAGGCGCACGACGGCGGGTCCTTCGACGCCTTCTGCGCCCGACCCGACCGCGAGCGCGCGCCCGGGGTGCTGCTGTTCCAGGAGATCTTCCACGCCTTCTCCAACCGGGACGCGCCCTCGATGTACACCGCCGACGCCGCCGAGCTGGCCTGGGGACGCACGCTGGACTTCTTCGGCACCCACCTGCGGCGCTGACCGCCCGGCCTGCGCTGCGCCATGCCGGGACCGACCGCCGGGGCCGCGACTCATCGGGCCGGACGGACACCGATCACGACGGTCGCCTCCCGCTCCTCGTCGACGACGACCCGCGCGGCCAGCCCGTGCCGCTCCACCGCCGCCCGCGTCAGCGGGGCCTGGCGGGTGCTCGTCTCGATGAGCAGGTGCCCGCCGGGGGCGAGCCAGCGCGGGGCCGCGGCGGCCACCCGCTGCTGCACGCCGGTGCCGTCCGGCCCGCCGTCGAGCGCGGCCCGCGCCTCGAACAGGCGCGCCTCGGCCGGCATGAGGTCGATCTCGCGCGTCGGGACGTACGGGGCGTTGGCGACGAGGACGTCGACGCGCCCGCGCAGCCGGGCGGGCAGCGGGGCGTCGAGGTCGCCCTCGTGGGCGTGCCCGCCGGGGAGGTTGCGCCGGGCCAGCGCGACGGCGACCGGGTCGACGTCGGCGGCGTGCACCTCGGCGTCCGGCACGGCCGCGAGCACGGCCGCGGCGACGGCGCCGGTGCCGCAGCAGAGGTCGACGACGACCGCGCTCGCCGCCGTCAGCGCCACGGCCCGCTCGGCCAGGAACCCCGTGCGCACCCGCGGCACGAACACCCCGGGCCCGACGGCGATCCGCAGCCCGCAGAACTCCGCGAACCCGACGACGTACTCCAGCGGCTCACCCGCCACCCGCCGCGCGACCAGCGCGTCGAGCTCGACGTCCGAGCCGGCCGCGCTCCGCAGCAGCCGCGCCTCGTCCTCGGCGAACACGCACCCGGCCGCCCGCAGCCGCTCGACCAGGGCGTCGGTCACCGCGCCGGACACCGGGACCGCGTCACGCCGCCGCCACGCTCTCCATCGCCGCCTCCAGCGACGCGTACCCGACGCGGGCGGCGAGCTCGACGCGCCGGGCGTCGATCGTGAGGCCGTGGACGCCGACGTCGCGCAGCGGGAGCACCGCGCGCAGGTGCACGCCGCTGCGGGAGGGGTGCCCGGCGTCGTCGAGCACGGCCAGCGCGGGCCCGTGCCGCACGCTCTCCTGCGTCATCGCGCCCAGCCCCGGGGCGAGCCGGTCGAGCGCGCGGGCCCAGCGGCCCGGCCCGGCGCCGGGGTCTCCCGCCCGCAGCTCGGGCAGCGTCCGGTTGAGCAGCGCGAGCACGTGCGTGGCGCCGTCGCGCAGGGCCCGGAGCACGGGCAGCGGCTCCGCCACCGACCCGTCGATCCAGCGGCGCCCGTGCAGCGTGACGGCGGGCCCGGCCAGCAGCGGGATGGCCGCGGTGGCGCGCAGGGCCAGGCGCCACTCGTCGACGGTCGCGGGCTCCAGGACGTGCGGGTTCAGGTCGTCGGCCGCGGTGGCGACGACCCGCAGCGGCACGGGGGAGTCGCGCAGGTCCTCCCACGACATCGGCTTGGCGACGGTGAGGATGTGGCCCAGGAGGTGGTCGAGCGACACGACCGGGCGGCGGGTGCCCAGGCGGCGCGGGTCGACGAACGCCCGGCACGCCATGTCCTCGAAGAAGATGTGCGCGGCGCCGCGGCCGTCGCCCAGCAGCAGCGCGCCGCCGATGTAGGCGCCCGCCGAGCTGCCGTAGACGACGTCGAAGCAGCCGCCGAGCCCGGCGTCGTCGAGGGCGTGCGCCATCCCGCCCGCGTAGGCGCCGCGCATCCCGCCCCCGCTGACGACGAGCGCGATGCGGTGGCCGTCGTCGCGCCGGCCGGAGTCGCGGCGGTGGACGAGCGCGCGGAGCACCTCGTCGTCGCCGGGGAGGGGGAGCACCTCCGCATCATCGCCGGACGGGTTCAGACCAGCACGCCCGGGTTGAGCACGCCGCGCGGGTCGAGCACGTCCTTCACCGCGCGCAGCGACGCGGCGAACAGGTCGGGCCGCTGCCGGTCGTAGCCGGGGCGGTGGTCGCGGCCGACGGCGTGGTGGTGGGTGATCGTCGCGCGGTGGCGCGCCAGCACCTCCGTCGCCGCCGCGCGGATCTCGTCCCACGCCCCGAGCTGCATCCCGGGCCGCCCGCCGGCGAGCACCGTGAAGTACGGGGCGGGCCCGTCGGGGTAGAGGTGGGTGAGGCGGCAGTTGACGATCCCCTCGACGCCGCACACTTCGCGCACCGCGGCGCCGACCTCGGTGCGCACGGCCTCCACCAGCACGGCCGCGGTGTCCCAGGTGCAGGCCGTCTCGAACGTCTCGACGATCGCGCCGCAGCGGGTGAGCCCGTCGCGCAGGTAGGGCATGCGCAGGAACGCCGAGCGCCACGAGGCGACCGCGCCGTCGCGGCCGTCGGCGGGCTCCTCCTCCACCACGCCGCCGTGGGCCAGCGCGATCTCCAGCGGACCGGCGACGTCGACGGGGCCGTGCGCCGACTCCGCCCCCAGCACGAGCACCGCGTGCCCGCCGGACGCGGCGCCGGAGAAGTGGGCCTCGCCGTGGTCGAGCAGCCGGCAGTTCGCCAGCGTGACGCCCGACTGCGCGATCTCGCGGACGGCCGCCAGCGCGTCGGGGAACCGGACGAACCGCACCGCCGCCGAGGCCCGGTGCTCCGGGCGGCGCTGCACCCGCAGCCACGCCTCGGTGATCACCCCGAGCGCGCCCTCCGAGCCGAGGAACAGCCGGTCGGGCGAGGGACCCGCGCCCGAGGCCGGCAGCCGCCACGACTCCGACACCCCGACCGGGGTGACGACCCGCAGCGACTCCACGAAGTCGTCGACGTGCGTGCGCCCCATCGCGTAGTGGCCGCCGGAGCGCGTGGCGAGCCAGCCGCCGACGGTGGAGAACTCGAAGCTCTGCGGGAAGTGGCGCATGGTCAGCCCGTGCGGGCGGAGCTGGTCCTCCAGGCACGGCCCGAGCGTGCCGCCCTGCACCCGGGCGGCGCGGCTGGTGGCGTCGACCTCCAGGACGCGGTCGAGCCGGGTGAGGTCCAGCGAGACCCACGGCCCGTCGCCCCGGTACTCGGTGCCGCCGACGACCGAGCTGCCGCCGCCGTAGGGCACGACGGCGACGCCCGCGTCCCCGGCCCAGTCCAGTACCGCGGCGACGTCGTCCTCGGTCCGCGGGAGGACGACGACGTCGGGTGCGCCGGACAGGTCGCCGTCCAGCGCGCGGACGACGTCGCGGAACGCCTTGCCGTAGGTGTGCCCGGCGCGGACGGCGGGGTCCGCGGTGCACAGGCCGGCGAGCGCGGCGGGCGGCGCGGTCCGCGGAGCGCGCAGGCCGGGCACGACCGGGACCGGAACCGGTGTCGTCGCGCACCCCGGCAACCCGGCCGCCAGCGCCGAGCACGCCTCGTCGGCCATGGCCTCGCCGGTCCAGCCCCATCCCCACCACGACCGCGTCCGCTGCTCCATCCGGCCCAGCATGCCCGTTCGGGTGTCTCCGCCGCGCGCCGCCTCCACCCCGGCCGCCGGCGCGGTGAGTATCGGCCCCTGACCACTGCCGACCGCGCCGCGGAGGGACCGATGGACCACATCACCGCGCGGCTCCGCTCCGTCCTGTGCCGCGCCGAGCACCTCGACGAGCGGGCGCTGGCCGAGCTGGGCCTGCCGGTGCGGCACTACGCGATGCTCGAACTGCTCGCCGGCGGGCCCGTCGCGCGCCAGCACGAGCTCGGCGCCGCCATCGGTCTGGACCGCACCACCACCGCGGCCCTGCTGCGCCGCCTCGACGACCGCGGTCTCGTCCGCCGCACCCCGATGCCCGGCAACGGCCGCGTGCTCGTCCTGGAGCTGACCCCCGTCGGGGCGGCCCTGCGCGCCGCCGCGGCCCAGCGCCTGCGCGACTGCGAGCAGCGCCTGCTCGCCCCGCTCTCCCCCGAGGAGCGCACGCAGCTCCGCCGCACCCTCGACCGCCTGCTGGAGGCCTCGTGAGGCACCGGACCCTGGCCGCGGTGCTCGCCGCCGCGCTCGCCGCCCCGCTGACCGCCGCCGCGGCCCCCGACCCCGGCCCGCCCCCGCTGCGGGTCGCACCGGACGGGCGCTCCTTCACCGCGGGCGGGGCGCCGTTCCTGTGGCTCGGTGACACCGCGTGGGGCCTGCTCGCGACCGCCGACCCGGCCGAGGTGCGCCACTACCTCGACGTCCGCGCCGCGCAGGGCTTCACCGTCGTGCAGACCGCCGTGCCCGAAGGGGCCGACGCCGAGGGGGGCGGCGCCGACTGGAGCCGCGTCGACGCCGCCGTCGCGGAGGCCGCCCGGCGCGGCCTGCACATCGCGGTCACCCCCGCACTGCCCGCCGCAGCCGCCGCGCCGGCGCTCGGGCGGTTCCTGGGCGCCCGCTACGGCGACCGCGTCGTCTGGGTCCTGGGCGACGGCACCGACGACGACGCCGCGACCTGGTCGGCGCTGGGCGAGGGCATCGCCGCCGGTGCCGTCGCCGACCCGCTGATGACGTTCGAGCCGGGCCCCGGCCGGTCCTCGGCCGACGTCGTCGGCGACGCCGCGTGGCTGTCGTTCGCGCTGGTCCGCGGCGCGGCGTGCGAGGACGCGGTGGCCCGCGTCGGCGGCATGCTCGCCCGTCCCTTCCTCGACGCCCGCCCCGCGCAGGAGGACGCCCCCGACTGCTCCGGCACCGGCGCGGCCACCACCGCGCTCGACGTCCGCCGCAGCGCCTACGGCGACGTGTTCGCCGGCGCCGCCGGCCACACCTACGGCCACCGGGACACCTGGGCCCCCGACGCCGCCCTCCGCGCCGCGGCGCTGGTCGACGAGGGCGCGGTGCAGATGGCGCACCTGCGGGCCCTGACCGACTCGCGCGCCGCCCGCACCCCCGCCCCGGAGCTGCTGGTCGAGGGCGCGGCCGGGGTGCTGCGCGCCGCCGACCACCTCATGGCCCACGTCCCTGCGGGGGAGGGCATCGCGCTCGACACCACCGCCCTGCCCGGCGAGGCGCTGCGCGGCTGGTGGTTCGACCCGCGCACGGGCGTCCCGACCGACGTCGGAACGGTGCCGCGCTCGCCGTCGGCGTCGTTCTTCCCGCCGGTCACGGGCCCGGCGGACGCCGGCCTCGACTGGGTGCTGGTGATCGACGACCCCGCAGCCGGACTGGCCCCGCCCGGAGATCAGTAGGGTGGCGGTGTGGCCGAACTGAAGGTGGAAGCCGAGCCGTCGGAGGTCGGGTTCGACCCGCAGCGGCTCTCCCGCATCGACGAGCACTTCGCCCGCTACGTCGACCACGGCCGGCTCGCCGGCTGGACCGTCGCCGTCGCCCGCCGCGACCGGGTGGTGCATCTGAGCCACCACGGGCTCGCCGACGTCGAGGCCGGGCGCCCCGTCGGCGACGACACGCTGTGGCGGATCTACTCGATGACCAAACCGATCACGTCGGTGGCCGTGCTGATGCTGCACGAGCGGGGCCTGCTGGCGCTCACCGACCCGGTCGCGCAGTACCTGCCCGCGTTCGCCGACCTGCGCGTCTACCGCAGCGGGTCCGCCGCCGACCCCGGCACCGTCCCGGCCACCGAGCCGATGCGGGTCTGGCACCTGCTCACCCACACCGCCGGGCTCACCTACGGCTTCCACCACGCCCACCCCGTCGACGAGATGTACCGCAGCCGCGGCTTCGAGTTCGGCGTGCCCGCGGGCATGGACCTGGCCACCGCCTGCGACACCTGGGCCCGCATCCCGCTCGTGCACCAGCCCGGCGCGGAGTGGAACTACTCGGTGGCCACCGACGTGCTGGGCCGGCTCGTCGAGGTGGTGTCCGGGAAGTCGCTCGACGCGTTCCTCGCCGAGGAGGTCCTCGGCCCGCTGGACATGACCGACACCGGCTTCGGCGCGGCCGACCCCGAGCGCCTCGCCGCGCTCTACGTCCCGAAGCCCGGCGGCGGCCTGCACCGCAACGACCGCATGGGCGACGCCGCGCTGCGCGAGCCGGCGTTCCTCTCCGGCGGCGGCGGGCTCGTCTCCTCCGCGGCCGACTACCACCGCTTCTGCCGCATGCTCCTGCGCGGCGGCGAGCTCGACGGCGCCCGCCTGCTCGGCCCGCGCACCCTGGCCTACGCCACCCGCAACCACCTGCCCGGCGACCAGGACCTCGCGTCGTTCGGCCGCCCGATCTTCGCCGAGTCGAACGTCGACGGGGTGGGGTTCGGCCTCGGCTTCTCCGTGGTCGTCGACGCCGTCGCGGGCAAGGCGCTCACCAGCGACGGAGAGTACGCCTGGGGCGGGCTGGCCAGCACCGCCTTCTACGTCGACCCGGTCGAGGAGATCACCGCCATGTTCTTCACGCAGCTCATGCCCTCGAGCACGTACCCGATCCGCCCGCAGCTGCGGACGCTCGTGACCCAGGCGCTGGTGGACTGATGTCGAACGCGCTCGCCTTCGTCGTCCGGGTGGCGGTCGTCGCCGTCAGCCTGTGGGTCGCCACGCTGCTCGTGCCGGGCATCGACGTCGCCGCGGGGACCACCGGCAACCAGGTCCTCACCCTCGTCGGCGTCGCGCTGATCTTCGGGTTGATCAACGCGGTGCTCAAGCCGCTGATCAAGGTCGTGGGCTGCCCGTTCTACGTGCTGACGCTCGGCCTGTTCGGGCTCGTCGTCAACGCGCTGCTGTTCCTGCTCGTCGGGTTCGTGGCCGACGGGCTGGGCCTGCCGTTCACCGTCGGCGGGTTCGGCGCGGCGTTCGTCGGCGCGATCGTGGTGGCCGTGGTCGGGTTCGTGCTGCACGTCGTCATCCCCGACCGGATCGACCAGCGCTAGACCGGCCAGCGCTCCTGCCGGTACGCGCCGTCCCAGAACATCCACTCGTACCGCGCGGTCGTGGCGAAGTGCCGCCGCATCCGCGCGAGGTCGGGCTCGGACAGGGCGGCGGCGGTGCGGTCGGTCTCGGCCAGCACGGCGTCGACGACGCCCTGGAAGTCCTCGCCGCCGTACATCGCGATCCAGCGCGCGTAGAGCGGGTCGGGCGAGCCCGCCTCCAGCAGTGCCTCGCCGACCCGGGCGTAGATCCAGTAGCAGGGCAGGACCGCGCCGACGGCGTCGGCGTAGGAGCCCCCGTGCGCCGTGGCGAGCAGGTAGCTCAGGTAGGCCTGCGTGGCCGGGGCGACCTCGTCGTCGAGGGTGCCGAGCTCGTCGAGCAGCGAGGCGTGCAGGTCGCGCTCGGCGGCGATCGCACCGGCCGCGTGCTGGGCGAACATCACCGTCGCGGACTCGTCGGGGGCCTTCGCGGCGCACACGGCCAGGGCCTTCGCGTAGCCGCGCAGGTAGTGCGCGTCCTGTACGACGTAGTGCCGGAAGGCCTCGCGCGGCAGCGTGCCGTCGGCGAGCCCGGCGAGGAACGGATGGGCGAGGATCGCCTCGTAGACACCGGTGATGTCGGACCAGAGCACGTCGCGGGAAGCCACGAAGATCAGGTTAGCGCTCGGTCACGGGGTCCGTACGAGCTGTGCGCGGAGGGTGAGACGTCGGTCACTCTTCGGGTACGATGGGATCGGGTCCGGGTTTCCCGGGCCCACTATGGGAATCCCCACCAGGGTGGCCGCTCAATGGTGAGAGCCCCGCTACGCACGCGGAGGTGAGTCGGAATGAGCCCCGTACCCATGGATCATCACGAGAAGATGCGGCTGCGTGCAGCCGCGTTCCGGGTGACCCGTCTGTACCCCGGCCCCGTCGGTGAGGTGCTCTCACGGGAGCTGCTCACCTGGGAGGAGTTCGGGTACCGCCTCGGCGGTGGCCAGCTGGTCATGCGGCTGGTCGACCACGTCCTCAAGACGCCGCTTGGCCAGGCCGAAGCGGCCTGACCCGCAGGTCACCGGCCGGGTGTCACCGGCCGAACGTCGCCGTCACGGTGGCGTTCTCGGTGGCCGGCGTGCCGTCGAACAGGCCGCCCACGGCCCCGGCGACGACCAGCAGGGCCGCGAGCGTGACGACCGTGCCCAGCCGGCCCGCGAGGTCGACCGCGCGCAGGGCGCGGTCGCGCAGGGTGGCGGTGCGGTGGTGGCGTCCCGTGGCCGGGGGTGCGGTCTGGAGCGGAGCGGACATGGCGGCACCGTTTTCGATCAGCGGGACGAGGAGGATGTCCGGGCCGGTGCGCGCGTGCCGGGTGTCCGTACGCACCGCATATCGCCCTCGCCCCGCTGATCGTTAGCTCCCTGTCACCCGTTCGTGTCTTTCTGCAACCGTTCCCGCAGCTCGCGCTTGAGGACCTTGCCCGCCGCCGACACCGGGATGGCGTCGACGAGGTGCAGCTCGCGCAGCCGCTTGTACGGCGTGACCTGCGCGTTGACCGCCTCCATCAGCGCCTCGGGATCGGCGCCGGGCGCCACGACGAACGCCACCGGCAGCTCGCCGACCTCCGGGTCGGGCCGCCCGACCACCGCCGCCCCCGCGACGCCGGGCTGCGCGTGCAGGATCTCCTCCAGGTCGCGCGGGTACACGTTGTAACCCTTGTAGAGCAGCAAGTCCTTCTTGCGGTCGACGATGGAGAGGTAGCCGTCCCCGTCGAGGACGCCGATGTCGCCGGTGCGCAGCCAGCCGTCGACGAGCACGGCCTCGTTGTCCTCGGGCCGGTCCTTGTAGCCGACCATCACCTGCGGCCCGCGGATGACGACCTCGCCCGGCTCCCCGGTGGGCAGCGCGGTCATGTCGGTGCCGGCCGGGTCGACGATCCGCACCTCGGTGTCGGCGACGGGCGGGCCGACCGTGCCGGGCTTGCGCACCGCCGAGCGCGCCGCCGGGCCGATCGTGGCGCCCATCGTGACCTCGGTGAGCCCGTACCCCTCGGTGATGACGACGTCCTCGCCGAGCCGGCGCTGCAGCCCCTGGATCATCTCGACGGGCAGCGGTGCGGCGCCCGAGGACAGGCCGCGGATGGTCGACAGGTCGCGGGTGGCGAAGTCGGGGTGGCGCAGCAGCGCGCCGTACACCGGCGGCGCCCCGCTCATGCCGGTGATGCCGAAGCGCTCGGCGTCGGCGAGGTAGGCGCCGGGGTCGAAGCGCTCGTGCAGCACCGTCGTGGCGCCGGTGGCGGTGGGGACGTTGAGCCCACCGATCGTGCCCATCGCGTGGAACCACGGCGCCAGGCCGATCGCGACGCCGGTGCCCAGCCGCGTCGGGAACTCCTCGGGCGAGCCCACCTGGTCGAGCACCAGGCCGCCCTCGTCGTCGAGGGCCGGCACGGAGCCGGAGCCGCCGCACGCGTACTGCAGCACGTTGACGACGACGTTGCGGTGCGGCAGCTGCACGCCCTTCGACCGGCCCGTCGTGCCGCCGGTGTAGGCGAGGTGGGCGAGGTCGCGGTGGACGTCGATCTCGACGGCCGGTGCCGCGGTCGGGGCCTCGGCGTGGAACTCCTCGAAGTCGCGGGCGTCGCCGAGCGAGCCGTCGAGGGCGAGCCGGTGGGCGGGGTCGACCGCCTGCTCGCGGTCGGTGACCAGCACGAGCCGGATCGCGGTCCGGTCGCGCACCGCGGCCAGCGCGGGTGCGGCCGGGGCCCAGGTGACGGCGGCGACGGCGCCGCAGTCGGCGAGCTGCGCGGCCAGGTCGGGCGGGGGCAGGAGCGGGTTGGTCGGGGAGAACGCGGCCCCCGCCATCAGGATCCCGTAGTAGGCGACGGCGTACTGCGGGCAGTTGGGCAGGTGGATCGCGACGACGTCGCCGCGCCCGATCCCCGCGCCGTGCAGCGCGTTGGCGAACGCGCCGGCGCGGGCGTGCAGCGCGGAGTAGCTGAGCTCGCGGCCCGCGAAATGCAGCGCGGTGCGGTCGCCGTAGCGCCGCGCGGCGCCGGCGAGCAGCGCGCCGACCGGGACCTCGGGGTAGTCGAGCGTGGTCATCGGATGCTCACGGGCATGCTCTTGATCCCGTTGATGAACATCGACTGCAGGCGGCGGGGCTCGGCGGTGGCGTGGATGTCGGGCACGCGCGTGAGCAGCTCGCGGAACATCACCGCCATCTCCCGGCGGGCGAGGTGCGCGCCGAGGCAGAAGTGCGGCCCGGCCCCGCCGAAGCCGACGTGCGGGTTCGGCGAACGCCGGACGTCGAACGCGTCCGGGTCGGTGAAGTGCGCGGGGTCGCGGTTGGCCGCCCAGTAGAACAGCAGCAGCTTGTCGCCCGCCGACATCTCCTGCCCGCCCAGCACGGCGTCGACGGCCAGGGTGCGCCGCATGTAGATCACCGGCGAGGCCCAGCGGACGATCTCCTCGACCGCCGTCGGCGTGACGCCGTCGAGGTCGTCGAGCCAGATGCGGCGCTGCTCGGGGTGGTCGGTGAGCAGCTTGAGGCCCCAGCTGATCGCGTTGCGGGTGGTCTCGTTGCCCGCCACGACGAGCAGGATGAAGAAGCTCGCCAGCTCGTCGTTGGTGAGGCGCTCGCCGTCGATCTCGGCGTTGACCAGCGCCGACGTCACGTCGTCGGTCGGGTTCGCCTCGCGGTGCCGGCCCAGGTCGCGCATGAGCTCGGCGAGCGCGTTGCCCGCCTCCAGCAGCGCCACGATGATGTTCTCGGCGTCCGGGACGTACTCGGGGTCGCTCGCGCCGAGAATGACGTTGGACTTCTGGAACACGAAGTCGTACTGGCTCTCCGGCACGCCCATCATGTCGCAGACGATCTTGAGCGGCAGCCGTGCGGAGATCGCGGTGACGGCGTCGACCTCACCGGCGTCCACGACGTCGTCGACGATCGCGGTGGCGGTGGCCTGCACCTCGTCGGTGAGCGCCGCCAGGCGCCGGGGCGTGAACCCGCGGGAGACGATCCGGCGCAGGCGCGCGTGCCGCGGGTCGTCGGTGTTGATCATCGAGCCGTAGAACTCGAGGAACTCCGGCGGCATGTCGGCGATGCTCGTCGCGCCCGGACCCGAGGTGAAGACCTTCGCGTTGCGGCTGGCCTCCACGAGGTCGTCGAGGCGGGTCAGCGCCCAGTAGCCGGCGCCCTGGGGCAGGAACGCGAACTGCGGCTCCTCGAAGAACGGCACCGGTTCCCGCTCCCGCAGCGCCGCGAAGGCGGCCGCCCGCTCGGCGACGGGCGCGGTCCAGAAGCGCTCGACATCGGACAGGTTCGGCCGGGTGGTCCAGGTCGTGCTCGACGTCATCGGCGCGCCTCCTCGTGAGTCGGGTCACCTCACCCTAGGGACGCGCGGGTGCGGATCAAGGGGCCCCGCGGGCCTGTCGCGGGCCCGTGCGGGCCACCCGGGATCGGACCGGGAGGCGCGGGCCGAGCAGCCCCCGGGCGTAGGCGACGCTCACGGCCTCGGTGCGGCTGGCGACGCCGAGCTTGGCCATCACCCGGGACAGGTGGACGCTCACCGTCTTCTCGCTGATGAACAGCGCGGCGCCGATCCGGCGGTTGGTGCCACCGAGGGCCACCTGCTCCAGCACCGCCCGCTCCCGCGGGGTGAGGACGTCGGGCGCGGGGGCGGGCGCGCCCTGCGGTGTGACACCCGCCCGGGCGGCCAGCGCGGTGACGGCGTCCAGCAGCGGGGCGGCGCGCAGGGCGGTGGCCGTGCGGTGGGCGGCGGCGAGGTCGTCAGCCGCGCCGGGCGCGCCGGTGGCGAGCCGGGCCTCGGCGCGGCGCAGGACCGCGCAGGCCCCGCGGTAGCCGAGCCCCGCGCGCACGACCACCTCGGCGCCGCCGCCGACCTCGTAGCCGAACGCGGCGACGACGGCGTCCCACGCCGACGGGTCGGGCCCGGTCAGGCGGGTGAGTTCGGCACGGGCGCGCAGCAGCCAGGCCCCGCCCTCGGGGCCCATCTCGGTGCCGCGCGGCAGTCCGCGCCGGGCCGTCTCCTCCGCGGCGTCGACGAGCAGCCGCGCCGCGTCGAGCGCCTGCCCGGCGTCGGCGCCCGCCGCGACGCGGTCGGCGTGGGCGGCCACCCCCAGCGCCGCCAGCGCGATGTTCCCGAACTGGAACGCCTCCACGGCGTCGAGCGCGGCCCGCGCGGCGGCGGCCCGCGCGACCGCCTCGTCGGGCTCGCCCCGCCACAGCGCCGACTCGGTGGCCGCGACGCCCAGGAACGTCACCGCCTGCACGTTCTCCGGCGGGCGGCGCCCGAGCTCGGCGTGGCGGCGCTCGACGACGTCGAACCGGCCGCGGGCCGCGGCCACCAGCAGTCCGGCGCCGACCAGGCGGGCCGACACGCTGGCCGGCACCGCCGCCCCGGCGAGGTCGGCCGCGGTCTCGGCGGCGTCCCAGTCACCCGCGAGGAACCGGGCCACGACGTGGGCGACCCGGACGTCGAGCCCGGGCATGCTCCAGCGCAGCCCGGTGGCCGCGGCGCGCCCCTCGCCCTCGGCGAGCTCGGCGGCCGCCTCGGTGAACCGGCACTCCTCCAGCAGCGAGAAGCCGACGGCGGAGTAGGTGCGCAGCTCGGCTCCGAGGTCGCCGGCGCGGCGGGCCAGCGAGCGCGCCGCGGCCAGCCGCTCCCGCGCCTGCTCGGGGCGCCCGGAGTAGGACTCGCAGCCCGCGATGGTGGCGAGCGCGTCGGCCGCGGCGGCCTGCGCGGAGTCGTCGTCGGGCAGGGCGGCCGCGACCTCCAGCGCCTGCTCGCCGCAGCGCCGCGACGCCGGGAAGTCGTCGACGCGGTAGTGCGCACGGGCCAGCACCGCGTGGCACCAGGCCAGCTCGCCCGTCGGTGGCCCGCCCGCGAGCACGGCCAGCGACTGCTCCGCGGCGGCGCGGGCCTCGCGCAGGTCGTCGCCGCGGTCGACGAGCCGCATCGCGTACTTCAGCCGCGTCTTCGCGGTGAGCACCGGGTCGCCGCGGCGCTCGGCGATCTCCAGCGCGCGCCGGCCCAGCGCCGAGCCGCGCTCGGGGTCGCCCGTGGCGCTCGCCGCCCACGCGGCCATCCGCGTGACCGTGAGCTCCGGCAGGCCGGCCACCTCCTCGCCGCCGGGCACCGCCGACCACAGCTCCAGCGCGCGCTCGGCGTGCAGCAGCAGCTCGGCCGGGGCCTCCTGCTCGTCGGCCTCGCGCGCGGCCCGGACCGACGCGGCGAGCGCGGTGGGCAGGTCGTGCGCGGCGAGCGCGTGGTGGGCCAGCAGCGCGGCGCGGCCGGGCTCGTCGGGCGCGGCCGGATCGGCCAGCAGCGCGGCGAAGGCGGCGTGCAGGCGGTTGCGCTCGCCGGGCAGCAGGTCGTGGTGGATGGCCTCGCGCAGCAGGGCGTGGCGGAAGGCGTAGCCGTCGGTGCCGTCGTCGGCGACCAGGACGTGGTGGTGCACGGCCTCGCGCAGCGCGAGCTCCAGCTCGTCGACGTCGAGCCCGGCGACGGCTGCGAGCTGGTCGTGGCGCACGCGGCGCCCGCCCACCGACGCCACCCGCAGCAGCCGCTGCGTGGTGGGGCCCAGGCTCTCGACGCGGGCCAGCAGCACCTCGACGAGGCTGTGCGGCAGCCCGTCTGAGCAGGCGGAGACGAGCTCCTCGGCGAAGAACGCGTTGCCCTCGCTGCGCCGGGCGACGCTGTGCAGCAGCGGCGGCGCGAGCGACCCGTCGGCGAGCAGGCGCACGAGCGACAGCGCGTCGTCGGGGCCGAGCGGGCCCAGCTCCAGCCGCTCCACGGCGGGCAGCCGCACCAGCTCGGAGAGCACGGGCCGCAGCGGGTGGCGACGGTGCAGGTCGTCGGAGCGGTAGGTGGCCAGCACGACCAGGCGCTGGGCGTCGAGCCGGGACAGCAGGAAGACGAGCAGGTCGCGGCTGGAGCGGTCGGCCCAGTGCAGGTCCTCGACGACGACGAGCGCGGGCCGCTCGGCGGTGAGCTCGTCGAGCACCGACAGCACGGCGTCGAACACGCGGAGCTGGCCCAGTGCGCGGTCGCCGCCCGGCTCGCCGCGGGGCGGGCCGTCGGGCAGCAGGTGGCGCAGCGCCCCGTGCCCGGCCACCAGCTCGGGCGGGAGCGAGCCCACGATCTCGGCGAACGGGAGGTAGGGCAGCGCAGCCTCGGCGGTGTCGAGGCACCGGCCGGTGAGCACGGTGAAACCGGACGCGGCGGCCCGGGTCGCCGCCTCGGCCACGAGCCGCGACTTGCCGACGCCGGCCTCGCCCGACAGCAGCACCCCGGACGGGGTGCCCGCGGCGGCGCGGCCGAGGGCGGCGGTGAGCGCCGAGACCTCGTCCCGGCGGCCCACCAGCCCGATCCCCACCCCCAGCCGCGTCACGCCGGTCATCGTGGCACGAGGGTCCGACGTTCTCCCGGGGTTCCGCGGAGGGCGGACGGGGCGGGGGCCGCGGTGCCGTGGGTGGGCGGGTCCGGCGGCGCGGGCAGGTCGGGCGGGGCCGGCCGCCGCCGGGCGGCGCGGCGCGCGGCACGGGCCAGGCGCCCCAGGCGGAACTGCTCGGCCTCGGCGAGCAGCTCGCGGTGGCGCAGGTCGGCGGTGAGGGACAGGTGCGACGGGTCGAAGAACATGCGACGAGCCTCGTGCTGAGGCCGGGCCCCGGGCATCGGGCGATCACGCCGATCCCGCCCTCCTGCCGGCCCGCCCGCCGTAAGGGCCCCTCAGGCAGGGCTCAGTGCTCCTCCTCGGAGTGGGCGTCGGCGCCCGCCACCGCGTCGGCGGCGGGGGAGCAGGGGTCGGTGTGCCACCAGCCGAACGGGTCGGGCAGCGCGCTCCAGGCGCCGGGGCCGGCCGCGAGCTCGGCGTCGGTCAGCAGGGCGCCGCGGAGCGCGGCGTCGATGGCGTCGGGGTCGGCGGCGTGGGCGAGCACGACGACGTCCTGCGCACGGTCGCCGAACCGCGGGTGCCAGCCCAGTGACGCGATCGCGCGCCGCTCCGCCGACGCCGCCTCCCACGCCTCCTCGCCCGCCCCGTCGAGCCAGTCGCCGGCGTGCCCGACCCGCAGGCCGCCGCCCGCCGACTCCAGCCACAGCACGGCGTCGGGGCGGGTCGCGAGCCAGATGCGGCCGCGGGCGCGGACGACGCCGTCGAGCAGGACGTCGAGCGCGTCGTGCAGGCGCCCGGGGTGGAACGGGGGGCGCGCGGAGAACACGACGAGCCGCACGCCGCAGTCGGCGTCGAGCGGGGGAGACCCGCGCAGCAGCGCCGCGTGCACGTCCGCGGGGCGCCCGCGCCGCACGGCGTCGCGCAGGAGGACCCGCTCGTCGACCTCGCGCAGCGGCAGGCGGGGTGCGTCGGGCGCGAGCCGGGCGAGGACGGCGTCGAGCCGCGCGCGCTCCCAGGCGTCGGCGGTGCCGGTGAGGACGACGAGGTCGGCGAACTCCGCCTGCCCGACGACGACCTGCGCGACGGTCCGCTCGTCGTCGGCGCCGGGTCCGGCGCAGCCGCGCTCGGGCAGCGTGGCGTCGCCGGTGGCGTCGGCGAGCCAGGTCCCGGCGTCGACCACGGCGACGACGCCGCGCAGGTCGACCTCGTCGGCGACGGTGGTGCCGTCGACCAGCACGTGCAGCAGGGACCAGCACACCTGCTCCGGTTCGAGCATGGGGTCCAGGTGCAGCACGATCCGCGCCGGACCGCCGGGGGCGGCGAGCGTGCGCAGCTGCGGGAGCAGGTCCTCGCGCAGCGTGCAGGACACGCAGCCGTGGGCGAGCTCGACGGTGGTGGTGACGTCGGCGTGGCGGGTGCGCAGCCGGCGCCGCACCAGGCCGGCGTCGACATCGCGCAGGTCGTGGTGCAGGACGGCCGCGTCGGGGTCGAGGGCGCGGACGCGGGTGACGACGTCCTCGACGCCGGGCGCGTTCAGCCCGGTCAGCACGAGGAGCTCGGGGCGGGACACGGGACCTCCAGGGGTGGGGTATCGTCGACCCTAGTTGAAAACGAATGTCGTTACGCGAGGAGGTGGGTCATGGCCCGCAGCAACGAGCTCCGGCCGGTCGTGAAGATGCGCTCGACGGCCGGCACCGGCACCACGTACGTCACGCGCAAGAACCGGCGCAACGACCCGGACCGCATGACGCTGCGCAAGTACGACCCGGTCGTCCGGCGCCACGTCGACTTCCGCGAGGAGCGCTGAGGTGGCCGCCGCCCGCGACGCCCGCGAGACGGCGCTGTTGCCCCACCCGCACGCCGGGAGGAGCTGACCGTGTCGAGGCGCTGCCGGCTGACCGGGCGCGAGCCCGGCTTCGGCAACTCCGTGTCCCACTCCCACCGGCGCACGAGCCGCCGCTGGGACCCCAACATCCAGGTGAAGCGCTACCGCGTCGAGGGTCGGACGGTGCGCCTGCGCCTGACCGCCGACGCGATCCGCACGATCGACCGCATCGGCATCGACGCCGCGGTGGCCCGCATCCGCGCCCGAGGGGGCAAGGTCTGATGGCCAAGACCAGCAAGATCGTGAAGAACGAGCGGCGCAAGGCCGTGGTGGCGCGGCACGCGGAGCGCCGTGCCGAGCTCAAGGCCGTCATCGCGCGGCCGACCACGCCCGACGACGAGCGCGCCGCCGCCGTCCGCGAGCTCCGCCGCCAGCCCCGCGACGCGAGCGCCACGCGCGTGCGCAACCGGGACGCCTCCGACGGCCGCCCGCGCGGCTACCTGCGCAAGTTCGGCCTGTCGCGGGTGAAGGTCCGGGACCTCGCGCACGCCGGTCACCTGCCGGGGGTGCGCACGTCGAGTTGGTGAACGGGTCCCGTTCACGGGTGTCGCGGAGGGGTGTGTAGCATCGTTTCCGGCCGCGGAGATGTACCACCGTGGGCCCGTGCCGCCCCTTTAGCTCAGTCGGCAGAGCGTCTCCATGGTAAGGAGAAGGTCTACGGTTCGATTCCGTAAAGGGGCTCGGTGAGGTGGCGTCAGCCACTTCTCATAGCGGTGTAGCTCAGCTGGTAGAGCAAGCGGCTCATAATCGCTGTGTCGCCGGTTCAAGTCCGGCCACCGCTACCAGTTCCACTGACAGACAAGCATGGAGGCACCCGCGATGGGTAAGGCCACGGACGTCCGGCCGAAGATCACGCTGGCGTGCGAGCAGTGCAAGCACCGCAACTACATCACCAAGAAGAACCGGCGCAACGATCCTGACCGCCTCGCGGTCAAGAAGTTCTGCTCCAACTGCGGCACGCACCGCGAGCACCGCGAGACCCGCTGACGGTGCCCGACGCCTCGTTCGTCGGCACGGCACTGGCGCCCTCGGCGCCGTACCTGGTCGGCCGGGAGAAGATCAGGGAATTCGCCCTCGCCATCGGCGAGGGCGCTTCCGTGTGCACCGACCTGGACGCGGCCACGGCCGCGGGTCATCCCGACCTCGTCGCGCCGCCGACGTTCGCCGTCACGTTCACGATGCCGCTGATCGAGGGCTTCCTGCGCGACCCGGCGTTCGGCTGGGACTACTCGCGCATGGTGCACGGCGACCAGACGATCGTGCTGCACCGCCCGATCCACGGCGGCGACGAGCTCGTCACCACGATCCACGTGGAGGACCTCAGCAGCCGCGCCGGCAGCCACATGCTGACGCTGCGCTGCGAGATCGCCGACGCCGCCGGCGCCGCGGTGGCCACGACGAAGGCGCTGCTGGTGACCCAGGGGGAGGCGTCGTGAGCTCCCTCGGCGACGTCGGGAAGGGCGCCGAGCTGCCGCCGCTGGAGCTGCGGGTCACCCGCGCTGACCTCGTCCGCTACGCGGGCGCGTCCGGCGACCTCAACCCGATCCACTGGAGCGACCGCGTCGCCACCGGCGTCGGCCTGCCCGGCGTCATCGCGCACGGGATGCTGACGATGGCCCTGGCGGGCCGGCTCGTCACGCAGTGGGTGGGCGACCCGTCGGCGGTGCGCAGCTACGGCGTCCGCTTCACCCGGCCGGTCGTCGTCCCCGACGACGACGAGGGCGCGCTCCTGG
Organism: Pseudonocardia oceani; assembly: GCF_019263585.2. Taxonomy (GTDB): domain Bacteria; phylum Actinomycetota; class Actinomycetes; order Mycobacteriales; family Pseudonocardiaceae; genus Pseudonocardia; species Pseudonocardia oceani. The sequence continues at coordinate 2,059,808 of NZ_JADQDF010000001.1, read as the reverse complement.
AGCTCTCGGGCAAGGTCACCGACGTGACCGACGGGATCGCCACGGTCGCCATCACGGCCCGTTCCGCCGGGAAGACCGTGCTCGGCAGGGCCGTCGCCGAGGTCGCGCTCCCCGCGTGACCCACCCCGGTGCGTCCGCCCGCGGGCGGAGGGTCGACGCCGCCCGGCGGAAGTCGCCGACCGGAGGGATCACGACGTGGAGTTCGGCGATCTCGTGGACAAGGCGCTCCCCGAGGACCTGGGCATCACGACCGTCGCGGGCCTCGGCAACCGGAAGTACCCCCAGCGCGCCGCGGCGCCCGTGGCGCTGGCCCCGCTGTACGAGTAGGGCCGTGGAGTAGGGCGGGCGGAAGCCCTCCGCCCGGTGCCGTACACTCATTGTGCTGGGTGCGTCGTCATGCGATGCACCCCTCCGCACGCGGGCAGGTCCCTCGGCGGAGTGGTCTAGGGGTGTAGCTCAACTGGCAGAGCAGCGGTCTCCAAAACCGCAGGTTGCAGGTTCAAGTCCTGTCACCCCTGCACTGCGTACAGGACGGACAGCAGCGGGATCCGACCGGCAGCTCGTGCCGGTCGGTATCCCGCCGGCGAGCTGGAGGACGGGCGTGACGGACGATCGCGAGGCGAGTGGTGACGGGCGGGAACGCCCGGACTCCGCTGCCGACCGTCGGAGTCGACGGGCCGGCTCCACGCCGGCCGGCGACGGCGACAAGGGTCGGGCCACCGCGGTCCGTGACGGCCGTCCGGCGAAGGCGTCCCTGCCCAGCAGGGTGGTCCGGTTCCTGCGCGAGGTGGTAGCAGAGCTGCGCAAGGTCATCTGGCCGACGCGCAACCAGCTGATCACCTACACGATCGTCGTGCTGGTCTTCGTGTCGTTCATGGTCGCGCTGGTCGCACTGCTGGATCTGGTGTTCGCGCAGGGTGTCACGTACCTGTTCGGCACGTGACCCGGTACGACACGGAGAAGGAAGCGAGACGCACGTGAGTTCCCCAGACGGCGGCACACAGCTGTCCGACAGCGAGATCGAGGCCAACGAGGCCGCGCTCGACGCCACGGCCGACGCCAGCCCGGACGCGGATCTCCCCGAGCAGGCCGTGCAGGACGCCGACGTCGAGGCGGCCCACTCCTCCGACGCGGTGTCCGACGACGCTCTGTCCGATGATGACGGCGACGACGAGCCCGGTGCCGACGACGTCGCCACCGCCACTGACGACGACGCCGACGAGGCCGACGGGGCCGCGGCCGAGGCCGCCCCCGACGAGCCCGAGGTCGAGGTCGACCCGGTCGAGGAGATGCGCGCGGCCCTGCGCCGCGCGCCCGGCGACTGGTACGTCGTGCACTCCTACGCGGGCTACGAGAACAAGGTGAAGACCAACCTCGAGACGCGCGTGCAGACGCTCGACGTCGAGGACTACATCTTCCAGGTCGAGGTGCCCACCGAGGAGGTCACCGAGATCAAGAACGGCCAGCGCAAGCAGGTGCAGCGCAAGGTGCTGCCCGGCTACATCCTGGTCCGGATGGATCTCAACGACCAGTCCTGGGGCGCGGTCCGCAACACCCCCGGCGTCACCGGCTTCGTCGGTGCCACGTCGAAGCCCTCCCCGCTGACCCACGACGAGGTCATCAAGTTCCTGCTCCCCAAGGTCGAGCCGAAGCCGGCCACCGCGGGCGGCAAGGCGGAGGCCGGCGCGAGCACGGGCGGCAAGGCCACGGTGGAGGTCGACTTCGAGGTCGGCGAGTCCGTCACGGTCATGGACGGCCCGTTCGCCACGCTCCCGGCCACCATCAACGAGGTCAACATCGACGCCCAGAAGCTCAAGGTGCTGGTGTCGATCTTCGGCCGCGAGACACCTGTCGAGCTGGCATTCAGCCAGGTCTCCAAGATCTAGTACGAGGACACAGAGATGCCCCCCAAGAAGCGGAAGCTCTCCGCGATCATCAAGCTCCAGATCAAGGCCGGGGCCGCGACCCCGGCCCCGCCGGTCGGCCCCGCGCTCGGCCAGCACGGCGTCAACATCATGGAGTTCTGCAAGGCCTACAACGCGGCCACCGAGTCGCAGCGCGGCGACATCGTGCCGGTCGAGATCTCGGTCTTCGAGGACCGGTCGTTCACGTTCGCGCTGAAGACCCCGCCCGCCGCCCGGCTGCTGCTCAAGGCCGCCGGCGTCGACAAGGGCAGCGGCGAGCCGCACAAGACCAAGGTCGCCACGGTCACCATGGACCAGGTGCGCCAGATCGCCCAGACCAAGATGGCCGACCTGAACGCCGACGACATCGAGCAGGCCGCGAAGATCATCGCCGGCACCGCGCGCTCGATGGGCATCACGGTCAAGGGCTGAGCACCACCCACACGCACGCGTGGGAGAGCCGGGCGCGGCTCGGACCACGACCTGAACAAGACTGAGGATTCAGATGGCACAGCGCAGCAAGGCCTACCGCGAAGCCGCGGAGAAGATCGACAAGGACAACCTGTACTCCCCGCTCCAGGCCGCGAACCTGGCCAAGGAGACGGCGAGCACGAAGATGGACGCCACCGTCGAGGTCGCGATGCGCCTCGGTGTCGACCCCCGCAAGGCCGACCAGATGGTCCGCGGCACGGTCAACCTGCCGCACGGCACGGGCAAGACCGCCCGCGTCATCGTGTTCGCCACCGGTGACAAGGCCGCCGAGGCCGAGGCCGCGGGCGCCGACGTCGTCGGTGCCGAGGACCTCATCGAGCGCATCCAGGGCGGGTGGCTCGACTTCGACGCCGCCATCGCCACGCCGGACCAGATGGCCAAGGTCGGCCGGATCGCCCGCATCCTGGGCCCGCGCGGCCTGATGCCGAACCCGAAGACCGGCACCGTGACGCCCGACGTCACGAAGGCGGTCAACGACATCAAGGGCGGAAAGATCAACTTCCGCGTCGACAAGCAGGCCAACCTGCACCTGGTGATCGGCAAGGCCTCGTTCGACACCGAGAAGCTGGTGGAGAACTACGGCGCCGCGCTCGACGAGATCCTGCGCGCCAAGCCGTCGGCCGCGAAGGGCCGCTACATCAAGAAGATCACGGTCTCCACGACGACCGGCCCGGGCATCCCGGTCGACCCGCTGCGGACCCGCAACCTCCTGGTGGACGAGCCCTCGGCCTGATCGCCCCTGCCTGATCTCCCGCACGACACGCAGCGCCCCCGCAGCCCTCGGCCGCGGGGGCGCTGTCGTCGGTGCGCCGGCGCCCGCGCGTCAGCGCCAGTCGGCCAGCACCGACTCGACGTCCTCCGGCTCGGCCGCCGGCGCCGGCAGGCCCGGGCTCGTGCGGGAGAAGCGGGGTGCGGGCGCGGCCTGCGCCACCCCGCCGGACTCGACGACCGTGTCGCGCGCCGCGATGTGCGGGTGCGCCGCGACCTCGCCGAACGCGAGGACCGGCGTGACGCAGGCGTCGGTGTCGGCGAAGACGGCCGCCCACTCGTCGCGGGTGCGGCTCGCGAACACCTCGGTGAAGCGCGCCCGCAGGACCGGCCACTGCTCGCGGTCGTACTGCTGCGGCAGGTCGGCGGGGTCGATGCCGAGCCCGGTGAGCAGCGCCGCGTAGAACTGCGGCTCCAGCGAGCCGACGGCCACGTGCTTCCCGTCGGCGCAGGTGTAGGTGTCGTAGAACGGGGCGTGGCCGTCGAGCAGGTTGGAGTCGCGCTCGTCGAGCCAGATCTTCTGCGACAGGAAGCCCCAGAACATCTGGCTCAGCAGCGACGCCCCGTCGACCATCGCCGCGTCGACGACCTGGCCCTGCCCGGACCGGCCCGCCTCCCACAGCGCCGACAGCACGCCGACGACGAGCAGCATCGAGCCGCCGCCGAAGTCGCCGACCAGGTTCAGCGGCGGCACCGGCCGCTCCCCGGCGCGGCCGATGGCGTGCAGCGCGCCCGTGAGCGAGATGTAGTTGATGTCGTGCCCGGCGCGCTGCGCCATCGGGCCGTCCTGGCCCCACCCGGTCATGCGGGCGTAGACGAGCTCCGGGTTGCGCGCGTGGCAGTCGGCGGGCCCGACGCCGAGCCGCTCGGTGACGCCCGGCCGGTAGCCCTCGATCAGCACGTCGGCCTGCTCGACCAGGCGCAGGACCGTCTCGACGCCCTCGGGCGACTTCAGGTCGGCCGCCACCCGGCGCCGCCCGCGCAGCGTGGGGTCGGGGGCGTCCGAGTCACCGATCTGCAGCCCGCCCGGCCGGTCCACGCGCACGACCTGGGCACCCAGGTCGGCGAGGACCATCGCCGCGTGCGGGCCGGGACCGATCCCGGCCAGTTCCACGACCTTGCACCCTGCCAGCGGTCCACTCACCGTGCTCCCTCGCTTCGCTCGGTCGCCCGCTTCGCGGCGACGCTGCGTCCATGGTTCGCGCGCTGGCGCTTGCTCACCGTGCTCCCTCGCTTCGCTCGGTCGCCCGCTTCGCGGCGACGCTGCGTCCATGGTTCGCGCGCTGGCGCTTGCTCACCGTGCTCCCTCGCTTCGCTCGGTCGCCCGCTTCGCGGCGACGCTGCGTCCATGGTTCGCGCGCTGGCGCTTGCTCACGTAGAGCCTCCTCGTGATCGACGTTCCGACACTAGATGGTCGCCGGACGCGCGTCAGGCGACCGCCACGGGTTCGGCGGAGGCGCCGGTGTCGAGGTGGTCCAGGCCGTGCCAGGCGAGCAGCAGGCGCTCCAGCGCGTCGTCGGTGCGGTCGGGGCGCAGCGTGTAGGGCAGCCGCAGCCGCCGCTCGAAGGCGCCGTCCAGGCCGAAGCGGGGGCCGGCGGCGAGCAGCACGTCGTGGCGGCGGGCGGCCACGGCGAACCGGCTGGACACCGGCTCGTCCAGGTCGACCCACAGGCTCAGTCCGCCCGTCGGGTGCGACGGGCGCCAGCGCGGGAACAGCTCCGCGACCCGCTCGAGCAGGTGCGCCCGCGCGGCCACGAGCTCGGCGCGCCGCGTGGCCGTGACCGCCTCGACCTCGGGGAGCAGGCGCGCGACGACGAGCTGCTCCAGCGCGGGCCCGCCGAGGTCGATCGAGGCCCGCAGCGCGGCGAGGCGGCGCACCGTGGCCGCCGACCCACGGATCCAGCCGGTGCGCAGCCCGCCCCAGAACACCTTGCTGGCCGAGCCGATGGTGAGCAGCTGCGCGGAGTCGCCGAACGTCGCCACGGGCGGGGGCAACGGCCCGTCCAGCGCCAGCTCGGCCAGGGTCTCGTCGACGAGCAGCGGCGTTCCGGTGCGCCGCGTGAGGTCGACGAGCCGCTCGCGGCCCGCGGCGCCGAGGACGGCGCCGGTCGGGTTCTGGAAGTCGGGGATGACGTAGACCAGCCGCGGTGCGACGTCGCGGACGGCGGTGGCGAACTGGTCGAGGTCCCAACTGCCGGTGCCGTCGGCGCTCGTGCCCATCGGCACCGGGACGGAGCGGGCGCCGCGGGCGCTGATGGCGTCGAGGGCGTTGGGGTAGGTCGGGTGCTCGACCAGGACGCGGTCGCCCGGCCCGGTGAACGCGGCGAGCACCAGCCCGATCGCGCTCTGCGCGCCGGCCGTGACGAGGATCTGGTCGGGGGTGGTGGGCAGGCCGCGCTGGGTGAACCGGTCGGCGACGGCGGTGCGCAGGGCGGGGAGCCCGAGGAGGTCGTAGCCGTGCCCGCCGAGCAGGGCGTCGAGGTCGTGGACGGCCCCGGCGGCGGCGCGGCGCAGCTCGGCGCTCGGGGCGGGCAGGGCCGCGTGGGCCAGGTCGAACAGCGAGCGGTCGCCGTGCGGGGAGAACGGCGACTGCGTCGTGCCGGTGATCGGGTCGTCGGGCAGCTGGGTCCAGCTGCCCGAGCCGCGCCTGCTGCGGAGGACGGCGGCCTCGCGCAGGGCGTCGTACGCGGCGGCGACGGTGGTCCGGCTGACGCCCAGCGCCCCGGCCAGCTCGCGCTCGGCCGGCACGCGGGTCTGCAGGGGCAGGCGCCCGTCGAGGACGAGCAGGCGGACGCGGTCGGCGAGCGCGCCGGCCAGGCCACGGCCGTCGGGCGGACGCCAGTCGCCGAGCAGGCGGGCGAAGCTGCGGGCGCCGATCCGCCGGTCCACGTCATCCATGAAGTCCACCTTTCCGGAATTGGCCCTGTGGGCCAAGGCCAATCAGGGTGACGATGGCGTCATGGAGATGTGGATGCTGCTCACCGTTCTCGTCCTGATCGCGCTCGCGGCGCCGCGCTACGGCGTCGACAGCCGCCGGCTGCCGCCGGGCGAGCTGCCCCCGCCGCGCCGCCGGGCCACCCCGCGCGGCGACCTCGTCCGCCTCGCGCGGGCCGCGCGTCAGGTGTTCCAGTCCCAGGTGCCGCGGGCGAAGACGGCGAGCGTGTGCCCGCCGTCGTCGCGCTGCTCGGCGCTGTAGTGGTAGCGCCCGGGCTGCCAGCCCTCGTGCGTCGCGACGGCCCCGAGGTGGTCCCACGCCCACCGCTGCCAGTCGTCGACGAGGTCGGGCAGCGGCTCGGGCGCGTCGCAGACGACGTCGGTCAAGGGGTGGAAGTTGCCCTGGAGCCCCGTCCACATCCGCACGTCGAGCCACACCTGGTCCATGATCGCGGAGTATGCGGCCGACCTGCGCGGACAGCGCGGTCGGCCACCGGAACGGGTGACCCTCAGGCGTTCAGGAGATCGGTGCGGCCCGCCGACTCCAGGTGCTCCCGGTACGGCCCGAACATCTGCTTGGCCAGCGGCAGGACCTTGAGCAGCTTGGCCACAGGTCCCTTCGCGCGGACCTGGCCCTTGGCCAGCGCCACCGGGAGGACCACCTTGCCGAGCCAGAACCGGTTGCCGGTGTCGGCGGTCATGAACAGCTCGACGTTGGGCTCGGGCCCGAGGCCCGCGCCCTGGTGGACCTCCTTGCCCGGCATGTCGACGGTGATCACCGCGTCCGGGTCGGTGTAGGTGATGCGCAGGACGATGCCGGTGGGTTCGAGCTTCGCGACGAGGTCGGCGTCACCCATCCCGCGCCGGAACACCCCGCCCAGGAACTCGTAGACCTCTGCCTCGCTGCTGAACGCCGCCACGTCGGCCCCTTCGTCGATCGGTGCTGGTCAGGGGGAGTCTGGCGCAGCCGCGCGCGGTGCACACGACCACGAACGGGCCATCCGCGGCCCGCCCGGGCCAGGGTCGGCCGCCCGGGTGTCAGCGGCGGGTGTCAGCGGCTGCGGGGCTCGTCGCCGTCGTCGAGCAGGCCGTAGCGCCCGGCCATCGCGGCGGCCTCGATGCGGTTGGCGGCGCCCAGGCGGTGCAGCAGGGAGGCGATCATGCGCTTCGCGGTGCGCTCGCTGACCAGCATCGGCTTGGCGATCTCGCTGGTCTCCAGCCCGCGCGCGAGCAGCCGCCACAGCGCGACGTCGCGGGGGCCGAGGCGCTCCATGAGGCCGTCGCCGGTGCGGTCGCCCGCCACCAGCAGGGCGTCGAGGAGGTCCGGGCGGACGACGCGCACGCCCGCGACGATCGCCAGCAGCGGCGCGACCAGCACGTCCGGGTCGGCCGACTTGCCGAGGAACCCCGCCGCCCCGGCCCGCAGCGCCGTCGTGGCGAGGCCGAGGTCGTCGGTGCCCGAGAGGGCCAGCACGTGGGTGGCCGGGTAGGCGGCGCCGATGCGGCGGATGGTCTCGACGCCGCCGAGCGGGGGCAGGGCGAGGTCGACGATCGCGATGTCGGCGGCCTCGCGCCCGACGAGCGCCACCGCCTCCTCGCCCGCGGTGGTCGAGCCGGCGACGACGAACCGGTCCCCGGCGCGCGACTCCAGCAGCAGGGCGAGGCCCTGCGAGAACAGGGCGTGGTCGTCGACGATGACCACGACGTACCGGCCGTCGCGCACGGTCGGCGACTCTAGCGGCACCGGGCATGCTGTCGCGGTGCAGACGGTCGGTGGGCGCACGACGGAGGACCGCGCGGCGGTCGTCATCCGGGTCGTGACGGTGGTGGCGGTCGGGGTGGCGCTGGCGGCCGGGCCGCAGCTCGCGCGCGGGCCGCTGCCCCCGCTGGCGGCGATCGTGCTGGCCGCGCTGGTCTACGCCGTGGTGCTGGCCGTCGCGGAGTTCCGGGGCCGGCAGGTGCTGCCGCCGCGCGTCGCGACCGTCGTCGACGGGGTGCTGGTGCTCGTCGCGTGCGGGCTGACCGGGGGCGCGGAGAGCATCATGGTCGCGATGCTGCCGCTGGTCGTCATCGCGGCGTCGGTGCGGGGCGGGGCGGTGGCGGGGCGGCTCGCGGCCGTCGTCGCGGGGGCGGGGTTCACGCTGGCCGCGGTGCTCGGGTCCGACCCCGACGTCCCGCTCGCCGACCGCTGGCTCACCGGCGCCTGGTGGACCGCGTTCCTCGTCGCGGCGTCGGTGCTGGTCGGGGCGCTGGTGCAGCTGCTGGAGCGGCAGCTGGAGGCGGCGGCGGTGTCGCGGGCCCGGGCGCTGGCCGAGCACGAGGCGTTCCTGGAGGAGCGCGACCTGCGCGCCCGGCTGCTGTCCGCGCAGCAGGCCCGCCTCGACGGGGTGCGGGTGGTGCTGCACGAGTTCCGCACGCCGGTCGCCTCGCTGACGGCCCTGACCGCCGACCTCGTCGCGGGCCGGCTGTCCGAGCCGTCGCGGGAGCTCGCGACGCGGCTGCTGGCCGAGCACGCCGTGCACCTGCGCGACATGCTCGACGGCCTCGCCGACGTCGCCGTCACCGACGGGAGCCCGATCGGGCGGGTGCGGGCGCGGGTCGTGCCGCTCTCGGAGCTGGCCGACGCGGTGCTGGACTCGGCCGGGGTCGCGGCGGAGCGGCGCCGGCCGTCGGTCGAACCGGAGGGGGCGGCCGTGCGGTGCGACCCCCAGCGCCTGCGCCGAGTGCTCACCAACCTCGTCGAGAACGCGGCGCGGCACAGCGGCGACGCCCCCGTCGAGCTGGCCCTGCGCTACGCCGAGGGGCGGCTGGTCGCGGAGGTCCGTGACCGTGGCCCCGGCCTCCCGCCCGGGCAGGAGGGTGTGGTGACGGCGAAGGGCGTGGCGCTGGGGGAGCGGCGGGGCACGGCCGGGCTGGGCCTGTGGATCGTCGAGGCGCTGGTGGCGGCGATGGACGGGGAGCTGAGCCTGCGCCCCCGCGACGGCGGCGGCCTGGTGGCCCACCTGGACCTCCCCCTCCCCCCGCCCTAGACCCGCGGGTCGGGGTGTGGGTGCGACCGTGTCGCGCTCCCGCTGCGCCCACCACGAGACCCCGACACGCCCACCACGAGACCCCGACTCGCGGGGTCCTCGGTGGCACCTCCGGGCCAGGGGCGGAACTCCCGGACCGCTGTGCTCCGCCGACCGGCCCGCCATGCTTCCCCCATGCGGACGCAGGCGGCGGTGTTGTGGGAGCAGGGCGGCAAGTGGGAGGTCGAGGAGGTCGAGCTCGACCCGCCGAACGCCGGCGAGGTGCTGGTGGAGCTCGCGGCGAGCGGGCTGTGCCACTCCGACGAGCACCTCGTCACCGGTGACCTGCCGGTCGGGTTCCCGATGGTCGGCGGGCACGAGGGGGCCGGGCGGGTCCTCGAGACCGGTCCCGGCGTCACCGACGTGGCCGTCGGCGACCCGGTCGTCATGACGTTCCTGCCCAGCTGCGGGCGCTGCTCGTACTGCGTGCGCGGCTACACCTCGCTCTGCGACGACGGCGCCGGCGCCACGCTGGGCCCGCAGCTCGACGGCACCTACCGCTTCCACGCGCGCGGCGAGGACGTCGGCCAGATGTGCCTGCTCGGCACGTTCGCGCGGCACACCGTCGTGCCGGTGAAGTCGGTCGTGAAGATCGACGAGGGGTTCCCGCTGCACCTGGCCGCGCTCGTCGGCTGCGGCGTCACGACGGGCTTCGGCTCGGCCGTGCGCACCGCCGACCTGCGGGCCGGCGACACCGCGGTCGTCATCGGCGTCGGCGGTATCGGGGCCAACGCCGTGCAGGGCGCGAAGGTCGCGGGCTGCCGCTACGTCGTCGCCGTCGACCCGGTGGCGTTCAAGCGCGAGAAGGCCCTCGAGCTGGGCGCCACGCACGTCGCCGCGAGCATGGACGAGGCGTGGAACACCGTCTCCACCCTCACCCGCGGCCAGCTCGCCGACGCCGCCATCCTGACGACGGGCGTCGCCGAGGGCTCCTACCTGCAGCCCGCGCTGCAGCTCGTCGGCAAGAAGGGTCGCGTCGTCGTGACGGCGCTGGGCCACCCCGACGAGGAGACCGCGTCGCTGTCGCTGCTCGACCTCACGCTCTACGAGAAGCAGATCCGCGGCGCCCTGTTCGGCAGCTCCAACGGCCAGCACGACGTGCCCCGACTGCTGGAGATGTACAACCTGGGCCAGCTCAAGCTCGACGAGCTGATCACCCACGAGTACTCCCTGGAGGAGATCAACCAGGGTTACGACGACATGCGCGAGGGCCGCAACATCCGCGGCCTGATCCGGTACTGACGAGCACGAGCACACGGAGGTCTGCGATGACGCGATCGATCGAGCACGGCAAGCGCACCGGTTTCGCCACCCTCGGGACGGGCGGGCTCAACTTCGACTCGTTCCCGATGCGGCTGTTCTCCAAGGGCAACGCCAAGCACTGGAACCCCGCCGACATCGACTTCACCCAGGACGCGCGCGACATCGCCGCGATGACCGACGCCGAGCGCGACATGACGGTCAGCCTGGCCGCGCAGTTCATTGCGGGCGAGGAGTCGGTGACGCAGGACCTGCAGCCCTTCGTCGCCGCGATGGCCGCCGAGGGCCGCCTGGCCGACGAGATGTACCTGACGCAGTTCGTGTTCGAGGAGGCCAAGCACACCGAGGGCTTCCGCCGCTGGTTCGACGCCGTCGGCATGACCGGCGACCTGCACGACCAGATCGAGTCCAACGAGCACTACATGCAGATCTTCACCGACGAGCTCCCGAACAGCCTGTACGCGCTGGCGCTCGACCCGTCGCCGCGCAACCAGGTCCGCGCCTCGGTGACCTACAACCACATCGTCGAGGGCACGCTGGCGCTGACGGGTTACTTCGCCTGGTCGAAGGTCTGCCAGAGCCGCGGGATCCTGCCGGGGATGCAGAAGCTGATCAAGCACATCGGCGACGACGAGCGCCGCCACATGGCCTGGGGCACGTTCACCTGCCGCCGCCACGTCGCCGCCGACGACTCGCTGTGGGACGCCGTCGACGAGCGCATGCAGGAGCTGCTCGTGCCGGCGATGGGCGTGGTCACCGGCACGTTCGAGCGGTACGAGGAGGGCGAGCCCACGCCGTTCGACGTCGACATGAACGAGATGGCCGAGTACGCGATGGACAAGATCGGCCGCCGCCTCGGCGCCATCGAGTCCGCGCGCGGCGCCGACCTGAGGGTCATCGACGTGGACGCCGCCCCCGAGGCGCTCGAGGAGCGGTTCCACGCCGAGGACCAGGCCGAGCTGGCCGCAGCCTGAGGGGTCGCCGGAGGGAACAGAGCCGGGCGGGCAGCCTCTCGATGCCGTTGATGACGTTGCCCGCCAGGTGCACCGGCTCGCCGACGGTCAGCGTCGGGAGCCGGTGCAGCAGCTCGTCGAAGACCGCCCGCAGCTGCATCCGTGCGAGGTGGCTGCCCAGGCAGAAGTGCGGGCCGCCGCCGAAGCCGATCTGCGGGTCGGGGCTGCGGGTGATGTCGAAGCGGTCGGGGTCGGCGAAGACGTCGGCGTCGAAGTTGCCCGAGCGGTAGAACAGCACGACCTTCTCGCCCGCCGCGATCCGCTGCCCGCGGAGCTCGGTGTCGCGCCGCGCGGTGCGCCGGAACGTCAGCACCGGGCTCGCCCAGCGCACGAGCTCGTCGACGGCCCCGTCGATGGGGCCCGCGAAGTCCTCCAGCAGCAGCGCCTTCTGCTCGGGGTGGCGGTGCAGCGCGAGCGTGGAGTGCGCCGCCTCTGGCGGTGACGGTCCCGCACGCCGCGGAGGCCGCGATCCGGGTCTGGGCGGCGCTCGACCCCGACGTCGGGCGGGCCCAGCGCCGCGTCGACGACGAGCGCCGCGCCTCGGTGCGGTGGGTCGTCTCCGGGATCGTGGACGACCCGGTCGTCGTCGAGCGGCTCGCGGTGCTCGGCCTGTCGGTGCTCGTCGGGTTCCAGCAGACGTGCGCGCCACCCGTCCCCGAGGTCCTCGCGGGCCTCTTGGACGACGTCGAGTCGGTCGTGCGCGCGCACTCTCGGTAGAGCACGTCTGCACCGTGGGTGGTGACGCACGGCGAGCCGCTGGCCTGCGGGTACCGTCGGTTACACCTGCTGGGTGAGACGTCCGCCTGCGAACGGACCAACTTGTCGTCTTCCCAGCAACTGGTCAGTAACCCACCTCACGATCCGTCGTTGGGGTGTTGTGGGCAGTCGGCCGCCCGCTCCCCGCTCGGCGGCCGCGATCAGCCCGGAACCACTGAGGAGGCGGCGCCGTGGCCGGTGTCGAGGTGAAGGTCGAAGGGCTCTCGAAGTCGTTCGGCCGCGCGAACATCTGGTCGGACGTCACCCTGACGCTGCCGCCGGGCGAGGTGTCGGTGCTGCTGGGCCCGTCGGCACGGGCAAGTCGGTGTTCCTCAAGACCCTGATCGGGCTGCTCAAGCCGGAGAAGGGCTCGATCGTCATCAACGGCGTCGACCTCGTGCGCTGCTCGGAGTCGAAGCTCTACGAGATCCGCAAGCTGTTCGGGGTGCTGTTCCAGGACGGTGCGCTGTTCGGGTCGATGAACCTGTTCGACAACATCGCCTTCCCGCTGCGCGAGCACACGAAGAAGTCCGAGGCGCAGATCAAGGACATCGTCGCGGAGAAGATGGACCTCGTCGGGCTCACCGGCGACGAGCGGAAGCTGCCGGGCGAGATCTCCGGCGGGATGCGCAAGCGCGCCGGGCTGGCCCGCGCGCTGGTGCTCGACCCCGAGATCATCCTGTTCGACGAGCCGGACTCCGGCCTCGACCCCGTGCGCACCGCCTACCTCAACCAGCTGATCATCGACCTGAACGCGCAGACCGACGCCACGTTCCTCATCGTCACCCACGACATCAACACCGCGCAGACCGTCCCGGACAACATCGGGATGCTCTACCGCAAGCACCTGTCGATGTTCGGGCCGCGGGAGGTGCTGCTGACCAGCGAGGAGCCGGTCGTCAGCCAGTTCCTCAACGGCCGCCGGCAGGGCCCGATCGGGATGTCGGAGGAGAAGGACACCGCCCAGGCGCAGCGCGAGATGGCCGAGGCGGGCGAGCTCGCCGGGCTGCCGGAGATGAAGCCGCAGCTCGAGGTGAGCCCGGGTATGCCCGAGCGCAAGGCCGTCGGCCGCCGCCGCGAGCGCGTCATGCAGATGCTGCACACGCTGCCCGCCGCCGCGCAGGAGGAGATCCGCCGCAGCTACGCGAACGACCCGGTGCCCGCGATGGCCGGCGGTCCGCTGCCGATGCGCAAGCAGGGCCTGCTCGGCGGCCCGGCCGGCCCCGCGGGGCCCGACGACACCGACGTCATCCGCCCCGGCGACGGTCCGCCCGCCTGGTTCGCCGGCCCCGGCAACGGCCCCGGCCCGCAGTCCCCGCCGCCGGGCCCCGGCCGGCACCGCGGGATGCGGCCGTGACCGCTCCGCTCACCCGGGCGCTGACCCCGGTCGGGCGCCTGTTCTCCCTCGGCGCCGACGTCGTCGTCAGCGCGTTCAAGCCGCCGTTCCAGCTGCGTGAGTACATCGAGCAGACCTGGTTCGTCACCAAGGTCTCCGCGCTGCCCACGGCGCTGTTCACGATCCCGTTCGGCGCCACGATCGCGCTGCTGCTCGGCGAGCTCACCCGCCAGTTCGGCGCGCAGAGCCAGACCGGTGCCGGCAGCGTCCTGGCGATCGTGCAGCAGGCCGCGCCGATCGTCACCGCGCTGCTGATCTCCGGCGCGGGCGGCAGCGCGGTGTGCGCCGACCTCGGCGCCCGCACCATCCGCGAGGAGATCGCCGCGATGGAGGTGCTGGGCATCTCGCCGATCCAGCGGCTCGTCGTGCCGCGGGTGCTGGCGATGGCCACCACCGCGCTGGTGCTCAACGGCCTGGCCACCGTCGTCGGCGTCGCGGGCGGCTACTTCTTCAACGTCATCGTGCAGGGCGGCACGCCGGGTGCGTACATCGCCGCGTTCTCCTCGATCGCCCAGGTCAGCGACATCCTGGTCAGCGAGCTGAAGGCCGTGCTGTTCGGCTTCACGGCCGGGGTCGTCGCCGCCTACCGCGGCCTCAACCCGCCCCCCGGGCCGAAGGGCGTCGGCGACGCGGTCAACCAGTCCGTCGTCATCTCCTTCGTCCTCGTGTTCTTCCTCAACCTGGTGCTGACCACGCTGTACCTGGACCTCGTCCCGCCGAAGGGCTCCTGAGATGGCGACGATCGGCTCCCGGGCCCGCGGCCTCGTGCGCGGCCCGCTCGGCCAGCTCGACGAGCTCGGCGACCAGCTCTCGCTCTACGGGCGGGCGATCGCCTGGATCCCGCGCACGCTGCGCCGCTACCGCCCCGAGATCGCCCGGCTGCTCGCCGAGGTGAGCTTCGGCTCCGGCGCGCTCATCGTCATCCTCGGCACGGCCGGCGTCATGCTGTCGCTGTCGCTGTTCGTCGGCTCACTCGTCGGCCTGCAGGGCTTCCGCGCGCTCGACTCGCTCGGCGTCGAGGCCCTCACCGGCTTCATCACGGCCTACTTCAACACCCGCGACATCGCGCCGCTGGTGGCCGCCGCGGCCCTGACCGCCACGCTCGGCGCGGGCTTCACCGCGCAGCTGGGCGCCATGCGGATCTCCGAGGAGGTCGACGCGCTGGAGGTCATGGCGGTGCCCAGCGTGCCGTTCCTGGTGACCACCCGCGTGATCGCCGGGACGATCGCGATCATCCCGATCTACACGGTCGGCCTGCTGGCGAGCTTCATCTCCTCGCGCCTGAACGTCACGCTCATCAACGGACTACCCGGCGGCACGTACGACCACTACTTCGACCTGTTCCTGCCGGTCAGCGACGTCCTGTACTCCTACCTCAAGGTCATCGTCTTCGCGATCGTGATCATCCTGATCCACTGCCACTACGGCTACCACGCCAAGGGCGGGCCCGCGGGCGTCGGCATCGCGGTGGGCCGCTCGGTCCGGCTGTCGATCGTCAGCACGGCGATCCTCGACTTCTTCCTCACCCTCGTGATCTACGGGACGGAGACCTCGGTGCGGGTGGCCGGATGATCAGGCGTCGGATCCAGGGACTCGCGTTCGTCCTGGTCATCGTCACCCTGCTGGGGCTGGCGATCGCGAAGTACAACGGCGCGTTCGAGAGCGGGGTCCCGGTGACCCTGCAGGTCGACCGCGCGGGCAACCAGCTCACCGAGCGCTCCGACGTGAAGATGCGCGGCCTGATCGTGGGCAGCGTCGAAACGATCAGCACCACCGGCGGCGGCGCCGACGTGGAGCTGACGATCCGGCCCGACATGGTCGACCTCATCCCCGCGGGCGTGTCGGCCCGGCTGCTGCCCAAGACGCTGTTCGGCGAGAAGTACGTGTCGCTGGTGGCGCCGGCGAGCGGGGGCGGCGGCACGACGATCGCGGCCGGCGACGTCATCCCGATGGACCGCAGCGAGACCGCGCGCGAGATCGACGCCGCGCTCGACGGGCTCCTGCCGCTGCTGCAGGCCGTGAACCCCGACGACCTCGCGACGACCCTCGGCGCGCTCTCGCAGGCGCTGTCCGGGCGCGGCGAGCGCCTCGGCGACACCCTCGTCCGGCTCCAGGAGCTCACCGGCGGCCTCCGCCCGGGCATCCCGGACCTGCAGGAGGACATCACGCAGTTCGCCGACTTCGCCGACAACCTCGACTCCGCGGCGCCCGACCTGCTCGACGCGCTGGAGGACTTCTCCGCCACCAGCCGCACGGTCGTCGAGCAGCGCGACCAGCTCCGCGCCCTGATCGGCGGCGTCACCACGGCGTCGGACGACCTGAGCGGTTTCCTCGACCGCAACGGGGAGAACATCATCTCGCTCTCGGCCGCCTCGCGGCCGACGCTGGAGTCCCTGGCGCGCTACTCGCCGGAGTTCCCCTGCTTCTTCGAGCAGCTCAACGGCCTCGTCCCGCGCCTGGACGAGGTCTTCGGCGTGGGCCGCGGTCGCCCGGGCGTCTACGTGACCGTCGAGATCGTCAACAACAAGGGCAAGTACGTGCCGAACCAGGACGAGCCCGAGTACCTCGACGACCGCGGCCCGCGCTGCTACCCGATCCTGCCGCTGGGCCCGCAGGAGCCGCCGGACGGCCCGTTCTGCGACGGCTCGCTGGCCCCGCCCCCACCCGTCGACTCCCCCCGGGGTGACGTCGACGCGCTGGGCGGCGACACGTTCGGCACCGGCGACGCCTCCTACACCTGCGAGGACGGGAGCTCCGCCCGCGGGACACCGGCCTCCGGCGGGGGAGCGCTGCTCCCGGGTCTCCCCGTGCTGTCGGACCTGCCGGTCGAGGCCATCGCCTACCAGGGCATGGGTCTGCCGAACTCGCCCGGCGAGCAGCGGCTCGTCGCCGAGCTCGTGGCGGCGCAGGACGGCGGCAGCCCCGCCGACGTCCCCGGCTGGGGCTCGATGATGGTCGGCCCGCTCTACCGCGGGTCGGAGGTGACGCTGACGTGAGGAACCTGCCCCTCGCCTCGCTGCTCAAGTTCCTGGCGCTCGCGCTCGTCGTCGCGCTGGCCACGACGGTGCTGGGCGTGACCATCGCGAACGGCTCCGGCGGCGAGCGCACCAGCTACAGCGCGCGCTTCGAGGACGCCGCCGGCCTGCTCGTCGGCGACGACGTGCGGATCGCCGGCGTCGTCGTCGGCAGGGTCGAGGACGTCACGATCGTCGACCGCCGCTTCGCCGAGGTCCGCTTCTCCGTCGACAGCGCGCAGCGCATCCCGGCGTCGGTCGCGGCGGCGATCAACTACAAGAACCTCGTCGGCCAGCGCTTCCTCGGCCTGACGCAGGGCTCGGGCCCGACCGGCGAGGTGCTGGCGCCCGACGCCGTCATCCCGGTGGAGCGCACGCGCGGCCCGCTGAACCTGACGACGCTGTTCAACGGCTTCAAGCCGCTGTTCGCCGCGCTCGACGCCGACCAGGTCAACAAGCTCTCCTTCGAGATCATCGAGGTGCTGCAGGGCCAGGGCGGCACCATCCGCAGCCTGCTGGCCAGCACCGCGTCGCTGACCAACGAGATCGCCGACCGCGACGAGGTCATCGGGCAGGTCATCGACAACCTCAACCTGGTGCTGGAGACGGTCAACCAGCGCGACGAGGAGCTGTCGGAACTGGTGGTCTCCCTGCAGGAGCTCGTCTCCGGGCTATCGGAGGACCGCGAGCCCATCGGGCAGGCGCTGGAGTCGATCGGGGAGCTGACGGAGGTCACCGCAGGCTTCGTCGAGGAGGGCCGCCCCGCCCTGCGCGACGACATCGCCGCGCTCGGCGATCTGTCGGACAACCTGAACGCGAGCGAGCCCGCGCTGGAGAGCTTCCTGGTGAACTGGCCCGGCAAGCTCAACACGATCACCCGCGCCGGCAGCTACGGCAGCTGGTTCCAGTTCTACCTCTGCGGTCTGGGCGGCTCCGTCGGCCTCGCACCGTACGTACCGGCCTTCGAGCTCGAGGGCTACACGAACACGCAGCCGCGCTGCGGACCCGACCCCGACGGCGGGGGGGAGGGCGACACGCGGGCACTGGGCGGACCGCTCCCGACCCTGCCCAGCTCGCCCGACCTGGCCGGGCTGCCGCTCCTGGGAGGGAACTGATGCCCGACACGCGCGGACCGGTACCGGTCGCGATCACCGGCATCCTCGTGATCGTCGGCGTCCTCGTGGCGGCGTTCACCCTGCCCGCTGCGCTGACCCGCGGCGACGTCCACCGGGCCGAGTTCAGCGAGGCCGCCGGGCTCCAGTCCGGTGACCTCGTCACGATCGCCGGGGTCGAGGCGGGCCGCGTCGAGTCCGTCGAGCTCGCCGGCGACCGCGTCCTGGTCACCTTCGACGTGAAGGACGCCTGGGTGGGCGACCGCACCTCGGCCTCGATCGAGGTCAAGACCCTGCTCGGCGCGAAGTACCTCGCGCTCGACCCGCAGGGCGACGCCGACATGCCCGACGACGGCGTCATCCCGCTCGACCGCACCGCGTCCCCGTTCGACGTGGTCGAGGCGTTCAACGGCCTGTCCAGCACCATCGACGGGCTCGACACCGCCCAGCTCGCCACCAGCCTCGACACGCTGTCGGAGACGTTCTCCGGCACGGCGCCGGAGGTGCGCGGCGCGCTCGACGGCCTGTCCCGCCTCTCGCAGACCATCGCGAGCCGCGACGAGGAGATCCGCCGCCTGCTGGCCGGCACGCAGAACCTCTCCGGCGTGCTCGCCGACCGGGCGCCGGAGTTCGAGCGCCTGCTGTCCGACGGCAACCTGCTGCTCGCCGAGATCCAGCGCCGCAAGGACGCGATCAGCGCCCTGCTCGACGGCACGCGCGCCCTGTCGGTGCAGCTGCGCGGCCTCGTCGCCGACAACCAGGAGCAGCTCACACCCACCCTGGAGGCGCTCGACGGCGTCGCGGAGATCCTGCAGCGCAACCGCGACAACCTCGAGCTCGCGCTCGAGCGCCAGGCCGTGTTCACCCGCCTGTTCTCCAACGCGGTCGGCAACGGCCGCTGGTTCGACAACTACATCTGCGGGCTGGTCTTCCCGCCGCTGGGCCCGATCAACGAAGGCGGCTGCTGATGGCGCTCACCGACACCGACCGGCGGCAGTTCCAGCTCGTCGGCCTCGTCGCGGTCATCGCGGTGCTGCTGGCGTCGGCGGTCGTCGTCATCGCCCGCCCGCCGGGCCGCACGCTCGTCGCCTACTTCACCTCGGCCACGGCGGTGTTCGAGGACAACTCGGTGCGCGTGCTCGGCGTCGACGTCGGCACGATCGACCGGGTGGTGCCGGAGGGCACCCGCGTCCGCGTCGAGATGACGATCGACGACCCCGACCTGGTCCTGCCCGCCGACGCCCGCGCGGTCGTCATCTCGCCGAGCCTGGTCACCGGCCGCTACGTCCAGCTCACCCCGACGTACTCCGGCGGGCCGGAGCTCGCCGACGGCGCCGTCATCCCCGTCGAGCGCACCGCGGTGCCGCTCGACGTCGACGACCTCGCCCGCACCGCCGTCGACCTCACCGACGCGCTCGGTCCGAACGGCGTCAACCGCGACGGCTCGCTCTCCCGCGTCCTCGACGTCGGCGCCGACAACCTGGGCGGCAACGGCCAGGCCCTCAACGACACGATCACCGACCTCGGCGAGCTGTCGGGCACGCTGGCCGACTCCCGCGAGGAGCTGTTCGGCACCGTCACCGAGCTGCAGCGGTTCGTCTCCGTGATCGCCGCCAACGATGCGGAGGTCCGCGAGTTCAACACGCGCCTCGAGGACGTGTCCGCCTTCCTCGCCGACGAGCGCGGCGACCTCGGCGCGGCGCTGCAGGAGCTCTCGATCGCCCTCGGCGAGGTCGCGGTGTTCGTCCGCGACAACCGCGAGATCGTGGCGTCGAACGTCGACCGCCTCACCGACGTCACCGCCGTGCTGGTCGACCAGCAGCGCGCGCTCGCCGAGACCCTCGACACCGCGCCGACGGCGCTGGGCAACCTGGCCAACGCCTACAACGGCTCGTCCGGCACGCTCGACACGCGACTCAACATCAACGAGCTGACGCTGCCGCCGCTGGCCCTGATCTGCGAGCTGCTCGAGCGGGGCACGCCGGAGGCGCTGGCCGACCTGCCGATCACGATCGGCACGGCGTGCGAGCAGCTCGGGCCGCTCGACCAGCTCCCGCTGCCGTCCGCGGCCGAGGTGATCACGTCGCTGCAGGCGGGGCAGCTGCCGCCGGTCCCCGGGCTGGCGCTGCCCACCGCGCCCGCCGTCCCGGCCGCGCCGCTCCCGAACGCCGCCGCCCCCCTGGAGGGTGAGTGATGACCACCCGGATGATGACCACCCGGACGCTGCGGCTCGCCGCGGTCCTCACCGCCGTGACGCTGCTGACCAGCGGCTGCGGCCTGCTGACCGACGGGCTGCGCGGGATCACCCTCCCCGGTGGCGCCGACCTCGGCGAGGCGCCGATGGAGGTGACGGCCGAGTTCGGCGACGTCGTCGACCTGGTGCCGCAGTCGCTGGTGATGGTCGACGACGTGCCGGTCGGCACCGTCACCGGCATCACGGTCAGCGACGACTGGACCGCGATGGTCACGATGCTGGTCAACGACCGGGTGCAGCTGCCCGCCGACGCCACCGCCCGGGTGCGCACCACCAGCCTGCTGGGCGAGAAGTTCGTCGAGCTCGGCTCGCCGGACGACGGCGCGGGCTCCGGCTCGCTCGCGGACGGTGCGGTCATCCCGCTGGAGCGCTCCGGCCGGGCCGCAGAGGTCGAGGAGGTGCTCGGCGCGCTGTCGATGCTGCTCAACGGCGGCGGCGTCGCGCAGATCCGGACGATCGCGAACGAGCTGAACCTGGCGCTGGAGGGCAACGAGCCGGAGATCCGGGCGCTGCTCGACGACGTCGACGCCCTGGTCGGCGCGCTCGACGAGCGCAAGGGCGAGATCACCCGCGCCCTCGACGAGGTCGACCAGCTGAGCAGGACGCTCGCCGACCGCCGCGGGCAGATCGAGATCGCCCTCGACGACCTCGCGCCGGGGCTGCGGGAGCTGGAGGACCAGCGCTCGCAGCTCGTCGACATGCTCCAGGCGCTCGACCGGCTCTCGGTCGTCGGCACGGACGTGGTCAACCGCAGCCGCGACGACGTGCTGGCCGACCTCGAGCTGCTGCGCCCGGTGCTGCAGAAGCTCGCGGAGTCCGGGGCCGACCTGCCCGAGTCGCTGCAGCTGCTGTTCACCCCGCCCTTCACCGACGCCGGCGAGGCCGCGTTCGCGGGCGACTACGCCAACCTCTACGTCACCGCCGATCTCGACCTCGGCAGCGTGCTGGAGAACCTCGTGCGGTCCAACCAGCCGCTGCTCGGCCCCGACAGCCCGCTCGCGGCGCTGCCGCCCACCGGCCAACTGCTCGGCCCGCTGCTCGGCCCGACCGGCGCACTGCAGGGGCTGCAGGAGTTCCCGCTGCTCGGCGACGTCCTGCCGGTCCTGCCGGGCCAGGCGCAGCCGCTGCCCGAGCGGGCGCCGGAGGGTTCCACCCGCGCCCCCGAGCCGGGGCAGCCCACACAGCTCGAGCAGCAGGAGGCCGAGCAGGACGGCGGCGGCCTCCTCGGCGGTCTCCTGGGAGGCGGACGATGATCACCCGGGCGACGAAGGTCCAACTGGTGGCGTTCCTGCTGCTCACCGTGCTGGGGGTCGGCTACACCGGCTTCCGCTACGCGGGCTTCGGCGACGTCTTCGGCACCACCACCTACCCGGTGACGATGCAGCTGGCCGACTCCGGCGGCATCTTCACCGGCGCCGACGTCACCTACCGCGGCGTCAGCGTCGGGCGGGTGGGGCCGCTGACGCTCACCCCGCAGGGCGTGGACGTGCAGCTCGACCTGCAGCGCAGCGCACCGGCCATCCCGCTCGACGTCGACGCGGCCGTCCGCAACCTCTCCGCGATCGGCGAGCAGTACGTCGACCTGCAGCCCGCCTCCGACGGAGGGCCGTCGCTGGAGGACGGGTCGGTCGTCCCCGTCGACCGGACCAGCATCCCGGTGCCGGTGGAGGACCTCGTCGTCGGCGTCGACGACCTCGCCCGCTCGGTCCCGCTGGAGTCGCTGCGCACCGTGGTGTCGGAGCTCGGCACCGCGTTCGAGGGCACCGCCGGGCCGCTGCAGAAGATCCTCGCCACCACCGACGCGTTCAGCGAGGACGCCGTCGAGGCGCTGCCGCAGACCCTCGACCTGCTCCGCGACGGACGCACCGTGCTCACCACGCAGAACGAGACCGCCGGCTCGTTCCAGAACTTCAGCGCCGACCTGGCGCTGCTGGCCGAGCAGCTCCGCACGTCCGACCCGGACCTGCGGCGGCTGCTGGAGACCGCCCCCGAGGCGTCCGAGCAGATCACCGGGCTCCTGCGGGAGAGCGGCCCGGGCCTGTCGGTCCTGCTGTCGGACCTGCTCACGGTCGCGCGCGTCGCCGAGCCGCGGCAGGAGGCGCTGCGCCAGCTGCTCGTCACCTACCCGGCGTTCGCCTCCGTCGCGTACACGGTGGCGCCCGGCGACGGCACCGCCCACCTCGGGCTGGTCGTCAACGTGTTCGACCCGTTCCCGTGCACCCGGGGCTACGAGGGCACGGTCCGGCGCAGCGGCACCGACATCGCGGACACGCCCGCGAACCAGGACGCCTACTGCGCCGAACCCCCCGGCAGCCCCATCTCGGTACGCGGAGCGCAGAATGCCCCGCGGGCGGAGACCCCGATGGCGCCGGCGGGTGCCCCGTCCGGCCCGCCCGCGGGCGGGCTGCCCGCGGGGTCGGCGCCGGTCGGTTCGCCGACGCCCCTGAGCTCCCCGGCGCAGATCCTCACCGGCCTCCTCCCCTAGGCCGCGTTCCCCCCAGGAGGGCGCATGACCCAGCTCGACGAGCGCGACGCGGCCCCCGGGCCCGCCGCGCCCCGCCGCGACCCGGTCCGGCTGCTGACGGTGCTGGTCGCCGTCGCGGCGCTGGCCGCCCTCGTGCTGGGGGTGCTGTGGGCGTTCACCGCCACCGACGACTCCCTGGAGCTCGCGCGCACGCGCGACGTCGTGCTCGTCGACGCGCGGCAGGCGGCCATCAACCTCAACACCCTCGACTCGGCCGACGTCGAGCCGGGCCTGGACCTGTGGGAGCAGTCCTCCACCGGAGGGCTGCTCGAGGAGTTCCGCGCCAACCGCGCCGAGTACGCCGGGCTCGTCACGCAGTCCGGGCGCAGCACGACGGCGTCGGTCGCGGACGCGGCGGTGGCCGAGCTGGACCTGCGCGCCGGCGTGGCGCGCGTCGTCGTCGGGGTTGACGTGCAGGTCACGGTGCCCGACGAGGACCCGGTGCTGCTGCGGCAGCGCCTGCAGATCGAGATGACCCGCACCGAGCAGGGATGGAAGGCCAGCCGGGCCGACGTCGTCCGCTGACCACCCCCGATCCGACCAGGAGGTGCGAGAGATGCCCGCACGCCGCCGCACGACCCCCAGCCCCGCCACCCGCCGTCCCAAGGTCGCCGGCACCGCAGTGCCCGGCCGCCCGGAGACCGAGGGGGAGGGACCGACCCTGACCGGGGTCCGCGCCGCCCGCCCCGCCGCCCCGGTGAAGCCGCGGGCGCGGACGCAGCCCGAGGTCGCCGACCCTGCGGATCTCGCCGATCCCGTGGAGCCCGCCCCCGTCGACGTCGACGCCGCCGAGCCCGACGCCGAGCCCGGGCCGGCAGACCTGGAGAAGTCGGCCCCCCGCGGGCGCCGCCGGGCGGCGCGGGACGAGCCGGCGGAGGCCACCGAGCCCGCCGAGACCGCCTCCTGGGGCCGGGGCCGCGCGCTGCTCGCCCGCCTGCGCACGGTGCCCGTGCTGGCCGCGGCGCTCGTCGTCCTCGTCGCCCTGGCGGTGTTCTTCGGGATCGCCACCGCGTCCCTGCGCGGCAACCCGGCCGCGGCGAACACCGCGCTGACCGACCTCGCCGCCACCTCGGAGGTGAGCACCCAGCTCGGCGACGCGCTGGAGACGCTCTACTCCTACGACTTCAGCCGCCTCGACGAGAACGAGCGGGCCGCCCGCGGCGTCATCACCGACGCGTTCGCCCCGGAGTTCGACCGCCTGTTCGCGCAGGTCCGGGAGCTGGCGCCGCAGCAGGAGGCCGTCGTCTCCGCCGTCGTCAACGTCTCGGCGGTGCAGCGCATCGACGGCGACACCGCCGTCCTCGTCGCCTTCATGGACCAGCAGGCGACGACCGCGGCCAGCGCCGAGCAGGTCGCGGCCGCGGGCCGGCTCACCGTCACCGGCGAGCGCGTCGACGGGCGCTGGCGGATCGCCGCGGTCGAGAGCCGCTGAGCAGGGGCGACCCCCGCGCCGGGACGGGCGCGGGGGCGCGTACTCTCGTGGTCGGTTCCACCGAAGACCGCAGGTCTGCGCCCCGCCCGGTTCACCCCGGGCAGGCGCACGAAGGCCCCGCAGCAGCGGGCGACCCGCGCAGGAGGACGAGGTAGCTCCGGGTGCGAAGGCACCCGCTCCGCCCCGTGCGCTCCTGCGCCGGGGCGTTCGACGTCTCCAGGGCAGTCGTCGCCCCGCGGTCGGACCCGCAGATCCATCCGAAGACGACTACCCGAGAGGAGGCAGGAATGGCCCGATCCGACAAGGTCACGGCGGTCGAAGAGATCGCCAGCCGGTTCCGGGGCGCGTCCGCCTCGGTCGTCACCGAGTACCGCGGCCTCACCATGACCCAGCTGACCGCCCTGCGGCGCGCGCTGGGCCAGGACGCCACGTACCGCGTCGCCAAGAACACCCTGGTGAAGCGGGCCGCGGAGAACGCCGGTGTCGACGGCCTCGAGTCGATGCTCATCGGCCCGACCGCGATCGCGTTCGTCACCGGCGAGCCCTCCGAGGCCGCCAAGGCGCTGCGCGACTTCGCCAAGGACAACAAGGGCCTGGTCATCAAGGGCGGCTTCATGGACGGTCGCGCGCTGACCGTCGCCGAGGTCGCCCAGCTGGCCGACCTGGAGTCCCGCGAGGTCCTGCTGGCCAAGCTGGCCGGCGCGATGAAGGCCAACCTGTCGAAGGCCGCCGGTCTGTTCGCCGCTCCGGCGTCGCAGGTCGCCCGCCTCGCGCAGGCGCTCGCCGACAAGCGGGCCGAGTCCGAGGGTGCGGCTCCGGCCGCCGCCGAGGACGGTGCCGCCGACGCCGGCAGCACCGACGACAGCACCACCGAGGCCCCGGCCGACGCCGAGAGCTGAGCTCCACCCCCCACGGTCTGTGCTCCACCCCGAGCTAGATCAACTTTTGAGAAGGGACCGCCACCATGGCGAAGCTGTCCACCGACGAGCTGCTCGACGCCTTCAAGGACCTGACGCTGCTCGAGCTGTCGGAGTTCGTGAAGAAGTTCGAGGAGACCTTCGACGTCACCGCGGCCGCCCCGGTCGCCATCGCCGCCGCCGGCCCCGCCGCCGGTGGTGCCGCGGCCCCCGCCGAGGAGGAGAAGGACGAGTTCAACGTCGTCCTCGACGCGGCCGGCGACAAGAAGATCCAGGTCATCAAGGTCGTCCGCGAGCTCGTCTCGGGCCTGGGCCTCAAGGAGGCCAAGGACCTCGTCGAGTCGGCCCCCAAGCCGATCCTCGAGGGTGTCGACAAGGCCGCGGCCGACGCCGCCAAGGCCAAGCTCGAGGACGCCGGCGCAAAGGTCAGCCTGAGCTGATCCCGCTCCACCCCGCGCGCCCGAACGGCCCTCCCGTCCTCCGACGGGAGGGCCGTTCGTCGTCGTGGGCCCTGCGGACCGTCAGCGGCCGCGCAGCTCCCGGCGCAGGAGCTTGCCGGTGACGGTCTTGGGGATCTCGTCGAGGAACTCGATCTGCCGCGGGTACTTGTAGGCGGCCATGCGCTGCTTGGTGAACGCGATGAGGTCCGCCTCGCTGACCTCCTTACCGGGGCGCAGGCTGACGAACGCCTTGACGCTCTCGCCCCGGTACTCGTCGGGCACCCCGACCACGGCCGCCTCGCGGACCGCCTCGTGCTCGTAGAGCACGTCCTCGACCTCGCGCGGCCAGACCTTGTAGCCGCCCGCGTTGATCTGGTCCTTCTTGCGGTCGACGATGTAGAACCAGCCGTCGGCGTCCATGTACCCGACGTCGCCGGTGTGCAGTGAGCCGCCGGGCAGCGCCTTCGCGGTCTCCTCGGGCTTGTTCCAGTACCCGATGACGACCTGCGGCCCGGTGGTCACCAGCTCGCCGATCTCGCCGACGGGCAGGTCCTCGCCCTTGTCGTCGACGATCTGGACGACGGTGTCGTAGACCGGGACGCCGACCGACAGCGCGCCCGAGGCCTCGTCGACCGGCCCCTCGGTGCCGAACGGGGTGCCGTGGCTCGGGGACGTGGTCTCGGTGAGGCCGTAGACGTTGTGGATGTAGTGCCCGAACGCGGACTTGAACGCCTTCACCGTGGACGGCGGGATGGGCGCCCCGCCCGACAGGATCTTGGTCAGCGACGTCAGCGCCTCCTTGTCCGCCGCGGGAGAGTTCATCAGGGCGATGAACACCGTGATGGACCCGACGGTGAAGGTGGCGCGCTCGTCGCGGACCGTCTCGATCGTGACGGCCGGGTCGAGGCGGTGCATGAGCACCAGGGGCGCCCCGATCAGCAGCGAGATCGCGATGTGGGCGATCAGGCCGGTGATGTGGAACAGCGGTGCGACGCCGAGCACGACGTCGTCGCTGGTCAGGCCGACCCACTCGCGGTAGGTCTGGGCGTTGAAGACGACGTTGCGGTGCGTCGTCATCGCGCCCTTGGGCGGGCCGGTGGTGCCGGAGGTGTAGGTCAGGAACGCGATGTCGTCCGGCCCGAGCGACACCTCCGGCGGCGCCTGGCCGGCGAACCGCTCCAGCAGCCCCGCCATGTCGACGGTGCCCTCGCACGCGATCCGCTCGACGCCGGAGAAGATCCGCGGGTCGTTGCGGGTCTGGTGCTCCAGCTCCGAGGTGGTGATCACCGTGCGGACCGCGGTGCCCGGCACCACCGACGCGGCGACGTCGCGGTGCAGGCTCTCCAGGCAGACCAGCACGGTCGCCCCGGAGTCGGTGAGCAGCTCGGTGAGCTCGCGCTCCTTGTTCATCGGGTTGATCGACACGGCGATGCCGCCGGCCTTCCAGGTGCCGATCTGGGCGATGACGAACTGCGGCACGTTCTGCAGGTAGACGGCCACGCGCTCGCCGGGGGAGAAGCCGGCGTCGGTGATGCCCGCGGCGAACGCGTCGGTGAGCGCGTCGAGCTCGCGCAGGGTGATCCGGCCGTCGAAGTAGCGGATGATGTCGCCGTCGGGGTCGCGCGCGACCGCGGCCCGGAACATGTCCAGGGCGCTGTCGAACTCGACGGTGATCGAGGGGGGCTGGCCGGGTGCGTAGCGGGCCAGCCACGGCTTGGAGCCGTAGATCGTGGAGTCGGCGGCGGCGGTCATCGGATGGCCACCGGGTTGACGGGGGCGCCGGTGCCGTTGACGACCTTCAGCGGCGCGGCGACGTAGAGGAAGCTCCAGCGGCCGTCGATCGCGCACGCGTCGGCGAGGTCGTCGAGCCAGGCGATCTCGGTGAGGGTGACTCCGAGGTTGCGCATCAGCGCGCAGTGCAGGGGGAGCGCGACGCCCGTCTCGGGCTCGTAGGTGACCTCGTTGGCGATGGTGTCGGTGACGAGGTTGGGGACCTCGCGGTCCTGGAACCACTGCACGAGCTCGCGCGAGTAGGTCAGGCCCGGCTCCTGGAAGCCGTCGTAGAACTTCGCGGGGTCGTTGAGCTCGTACCAGTACTTCATCCAGCCGGTGCGGACGCAGAGCACGTCGTGCGGCTCGATGGTGACGCCCTGGGCCTCCGCGGCCGCCTCGAGGTCGGTGTGGTCGAACGTCTCGCCCTTGTCGAGCCACTGCTTCCCGCGGTGGCGGGCCATGTCGATGAGCACGCCGCGCCCGACGACGCCCTTCTCGGCGATGGGGAGCACCGAGGCCTTCTGCATCGCGTCGATGGTGGTGCGGGCGTCGTAGCCGTTCCAGAGCTTGCCGTCGTACCAGACGTGGCCCAGCGCGTCGTACTGCGTGGAGCCCTGCAGGAAGATGTGCGCGGTGTCGTCGGCGTAGTGCAGGCCGCCGGGGAACGCGGGGGCGCCCTCGCCGTCCCAGGTGCCCTCGTCGAGCTCGTTCTTGCGCTTGATCCCCTCGCGGCCGGGCCAGAGCGGGTCACCGGGGCCGTCGGTGCGGCCCATCTGGATCTGCAGGGTGAACGTCTCGCCGGACTTCACGTGCTGGATGCCCCGGAGCACCTCGCCGGCGTCGAGGTAGTTCAGGGCGCCGAGCTCGTCGTCCGGTCCCCACTTGCCCCAGTTGGAGGGGGCGTCCGCACCCAGCAGATCGCGCATGTCGGGGGCCTCGGACATCGATGTCTCCTCGTTCGTCGACACAATCGTTGACGCTCGCGATCGTTGTGTCGGCGATCACGCGCTGTCAAGGCGGGGCCGTCGCCCGTCCTGACCTCGCGGTGATCACGGAGCGCGACCGGATCGGGGGCCGACGTCGGCCGTCGACACGACGGGATGAACCCTCGGGACGAACGGTCGCCATCTGCGCGGATGCTCGTTGAACCACCGTCCATCCCGCAGAACAGACCACTTACCGACGCGTAGAGTCTTGACTCGGTGCGCCTGTCAGGTCACTCTTAGGTCTCGATGGTTGCCTTGGTGACCCGTCTCGACAGCGGCTGCGTTTGCAGCTAGACTGCCTCTTTGCGCTGCCTCCGTCCAGCTTCGCGTGCGCATCGAGGACTCCAGCCGGGAGAACGAGCTCCGGTGGGAACCACCTCGACTGCTCGCGAAGGTGGTCGGCGGCCGTGCCCTGACAACAGACGGTGTGCCCCGGACCATCCCGCTCCTACCGGATCAACGAGACGGTAGCGCGAGGAACCCGGGGCCCGCCAGATGAAGAGCGCAGTTCCGGAAGGACGCATCTTGGCATCGCCGCACGCCACCAAGACCCCCGCGACCACCTCGGACCACATGGCCCTCCCCGGAGCCCCCACCCGGGTCTCCTTCGCGAAGATCCGCGAGCCCCTCCGGGTGCCCGATCTGCTCGACCTGCAGACGCAGTCGTTCGAGTGGCTCGTCGGCGACGAGGCGTGGTTCCAGCGGCGGATCGATGCCGGTGACGAGAACCCGGTGGGCGGTCTCGAGGAGATCCTCACCGAGATCTCGCCCATCGAGGACTTCTCCGGGTCGATGTCCCTGTCCTTCTCCGACCCCCGCTTCGACGAAGTGAAGGCGTCGGAGGAGGAGTGCAAGGACAAGGACATGACGTACGCGGCTCCGCTGTTCGTCACCGCGGAGTTCACGAACAACACCACCGGTGAGATCAAGAGCCAGACGGTCTTCATGGGCGACTTCCCCGTGATGACGTCGAAGGGCACCTTCATCATCAACGGCACCGAGCGTGTCGTGGTGTCCCAGCTCGTCCGGTCGCCGGGTGTCTACTTCGACCACAGCATCGACAAGACGACCGAGAAGGACGTCTACTCGGTCAAGGTCATCCCCAGCCGCGGTGCGTGGCTGGAGTTCGACGTCGACAAGCGCGACACCGTCGGCGTCCGCATCGACCGCAAGCGCCGTCAGCCCGTCACCGTGCTGCTCAAGGCCCTCGGCTGGGACGCCGAGCAGATCTCGAAGCGCTTCGGCTTCTCCGAGACGATGCTCGCCACCCTGGAGAAGGACCACACGGCCGGCCAGGACGAGGCGCTGCTCGACATCTACCGCAAGCTGCGCCCCGGCGAGCCCCCCACCCGCGAGAGCGCGCAGACGCTCCTGGAGAACCTGTTCTTCAAGGACAAGCGCTACGACCTCGCCAAGGTGGGCCGCTACAAGGTCAACAAGAAGCTGGGCCTGTCCACGCCCAACCCAGTCGGCACGCTGACCGAGGAGGACATCGCCACCACCATCGAGTACCTCGTCCGGCTGCACGCCGGCGACACCTCGATGATCTCCGACGCCGTCGAGGGCCAGGAGGGCTCGGGCGTCGAGATCCCGGTCGAGACCGACGACATCGACCACTTCGGCAACCGTCGCCTGCGCACCGTGGGCGAGCTGATCCAGAACCAGATCCGGGTCGGCCTCTCGCGCATGGAGCGCGTCGTCCGCGAGCGGATGACGACCCAGGACGTCGAGGCGATCACGCCGCAGACCCTGATCAACATCCGTCCCGTCGTGGCGGCGATCAAGGAGTTCTTCGGCACGTCGCAGCTGTCGCAGTTCATGGACCAGACCAACCCCCTCGCGGGCCTGACGCACAAGCGTCGCCTGTCCGCGCTGGGCCCGGGTGGTCTGTCCCGCGAGCGCGCCGGCTTCGAGGTGCGCGACGTGCACCCCAGCCACTACGGCCGCATGTGCCCGATCGAGACCCCGGAGGGCCCGAACATCGGCCTGATCGGGTCGCTGTCGAGCTTCGCGCAGGTCAACCCGTTCGGCTTCATCCAGTCGCCGTACCGCAAGGTCGAGAACGGCCGCGCGGGCGACCAGATCGACTACCTGACGGCCGACGAGGAGGACCGCTTCGTCATCGCGCAGGCCAACGAGCCGCTCGACGACGACGGCAACTTCGTCGGCAGCCGCGTGCTGGTGCGCCGCAAGGGCGGCGAGGTCGACTACATCTCCCCGGCCGGCGTCGACTACATCGACGTCTCCCCGCGGCAGATGGTGTCGGTCGCCACGGCGATGATCCCGTTCCTCGAGCACGACGACGCCAACCGCGCCCTGATGGGCGCCAACATGCAGCGACAGTCGGTGCCGCTGCTCCGCTCCGACTCGCCGCTGGTGGGCACGGGCATGGAGCTGCGCGCCGCGGTCGACGCGGGCGACGTGGTCGTGGCCGAGAAGGCCGGTGTCGTCGAGGAGCTGTGCGCCGACTTCATCACGGTGATGGCCGACGACGGCACGCGCCGCACGTACCGGCTGCACAAGTTCCGCCGCAGCAACCAGGGCACCTGCACCAACCAGAAGCCGATCGTGCTCGAGGGCGCGCGCGTCGAGGTCGGGCAGGTCCTGGCCGACGGGCCGTGCACCGAGAACGGCGAGATGGCCCTGGGCAAGAACCTGCTCGTGGCGATCATGCCGTGGGAGGGCCACAACTACGAGGACGCGATCATCCTCTCGCAGCGTCTGGTGCAGGACGACGTGCTCACGTCGATCCACATCGAGGAGCACGAGATCGACGCCCGCGACACCAAGCTGGGCGCCGAGGAGATCACCCGGGACATCCCGAACGTCTCCGAGGAGGTCCTGGCCGACCTCGACGAGCGCGGCATCATCCGGATCGGCGCCGAGGTCCAGCCCGGCGACATCCTGGTCGGCAAGGTCACGCCCAAGGGCGAGACCGAGCTGACCCCGGAGGAACGCCTGCTCCGCGCGATCTTCGGCGAGAAGGCGCGGGAGGTCCGCGACACCTCGCTCAAGGTGCCCCACGGCGAGACCGGCAAGGTCATCGGCATCCGGGTCTTCTCCCGCGACGACGAGGACGAGCTGGCGCCCGGCGTCAACGAGCTGGTCCGCGTCTACGTTGCCCAGAAGCGCAAGATCCAGGACGGCGACAAGCTCGCCGGCCGCCACGGCAACAAGGGCGTCATCGGCAAGATCCTCCCCGCCGAGGACATGCCCTTCCTGCCCGACGGCACCCCGATCGACATCATCCTCAACACGCACGGCGTGCCGCGACGGATGAACATCGGGCAGGTCCTGGAGACCCACCTCGGGTGGATCGCCAAGACCGGCTGGGACATCCACGAGGGTGAGAACGCCGACGGGCTCGACTGGGCCAAGCAGATCCCGGACAGCCTGCACTCGGCCCCGGCCGGCACGAAGACCGCCACCCCGGTCTTCGACGGCGCCAAGGAGCACGAGATCACCGGTCTGCTCGGGTGCACGCTGCCCAACCGCGACGGTGAGCGGATGGTCAAGTCCGACGGCAAGGCCGTGCTGATGGACGGCCGGTCCGGGGAGCCCTTCCCGTTCCCGGTGGCCGTCGGCTACATGTACATCCTCAAGCTGCTGCACCTGGTGGACGACAAGATCCACGCCCGTTCCACCGGTCCGTACTCAATGATCACGCAGCAGCCCCTCGGTGGTAAGGCCCAGTTCGGTGGCCAGCGCTTCGGTGAGATGGAGTGCTGGGCGATGCAGGCCTACGGGGCGGCGTACACGCTCCAGGAGCTGCTGACGATCAAGTCGGACGACGTCGCGGGCCGCGTGAAGGTCTACGAGGCGATCGTCAAGGGCGAGAACATCCCCGAGCCGGGAATCCCCGAGTCGTTCAAGGTGCTGCTCAAGGAGCTCCAGTCGCTCTGCCTGAACGTCGAGGTGCTCTCCAGCGACGGCCAGGCGATCGAGATGCGCGACACCGACGACGAGGACCTCGAGCGGGCCGCGGCGAACCTGGGCATCAACCTGTCCAGCCGCCCCGGATCCGAGTCGATGACCGTCGACGACGTCGTCAACTGACCGCCCGAGCCAGATACACAAGAAGGAACTGAGGCGAATAGTGCTCGACGTCAACTTCTTCGACGAACTGCGCATCGGCCTGGCCACGGCCGAGGACATCCGTCAGTGGTCGCACGGTGAGGTCAAGAAGCCCGAGACGATCAACTACCGCACCCTCAAGCCGGAGAAGGACGGGCTCTTCTGCGAGAAGATCTTCGGCCCGACCCGCGACTGGGAGTGCTACTGCGGCAAGTACAAGCGCGTCCGGTTCAAGGGCATCATCTGCGAGCGCTGCGGCGTGGAGGTCACGCGCGCCAAGGTGCGTCGTGAGCGGATGGGGCACATCGAGCTGGCCGCCCCGGTCACGCACATCTGGTACTTCAAGGGTGTGCCGAGCCGCCTGGGCTACCTGCTCGACCTGGCGCCCAAGGACCTCGAGAAGATCATCTACTTCGCGGCCTACGTGATCACGTCGGTCAACAAGGAGCTCCGCCACAACGACCTGTCCACGCTCGAGACCGAGATGAGCGTGGAGCGCAAGCGGGTCGAGAACCGGCGCGACACCGATCTCGAGGAGCGGGCCCAGAAGCTCGAGGCCGACCTGGCCGAGCTCGAGGCCGAGGGCGCGAAGGGCGACGTCCGCCGCAAGGTCAAGGACGGTGGCGAGCGCGAGATGCGCCAGCTCCGCGACCGCGCCCAGCGCGAGCTGGACCGGCTCGACGAGATCTGGACCGCGTTCACCAAGCTCGACGTGCAGCAGCTCATCGCCGACGAGTCGATCTACCGGGAGCTCTACGACCGGTACGGCGACTACTTCACCGGCGCCATGGGCGCCGAGGCGATCCAGACGCTGCTGCAGAACTTCGACATCCCGGCCGAGGCCGAGAACCTGCGGGAGACCATCCGCAGCGGCAAGGGGCAGAAGAAGCTCCGCGCCCTCAAGCGCCTCAAGGTCGTCGCGGCGTTCCAGACCACCGGCAACTCGCCGATGGGCATGGTGCTCGACTGCGTCCCGGTCATCCCGCCGGACCTGCGCCCGATGGTGCAGCTCGACGGTGGCCGCTTCGCCACGAGCGACCTGAACGACCTGTACCGCCGGGTCATCAACCGAAACAACCGCCTCAAGCGACTGATCGACCTCGGCGCGCCCGAGATCATCGTCAACAACGAGAAGCGGATGCTGCAGGAGGCCGTCGACGCGCTGTTCGACAACGGCCGCCGCGGCCGGCCGGTGACGGGCCCGGGCAACCGGCCGCTCAAGTCGCTGTCCGACCTGCTCAAGGGCAAGCAGGGCCGGTTCCGCCAGAACCTGCTCGGCAAGCGCGTCGACTACTCGGGCCGTTCGGTCATCGTCGTCGGCCCGCAGCTCAAGCTGCACCAGTGCGGTCTGCCCAAGCAGATGGCGCTGGAGCTGTTCAAGCCGTTCGTCATGAAGCGGCTGGTCGACCTCAACCACGCGCAGAACATCAAGTCCGCGAAGCGCATGGTCGAGCGCGGCCGCTCGCAGGTGTGGGACGTGCTCGAGGAGGTCATCTCCGAGCACCCGGTGCTGCTCAACCGCGCACCTACCCTGCACCGCCTCGGCATCCAGGCCTTCGAGCCGCAGCTGGTGGAGGGCAAGGCCATCCAGCTGCACCCGCTGGTCTGCGAGGCGTTCAACGCCGACTTCGACGGTGACCAGATGGCGGTCCACCTGCCGCTGTCGGCCGAGGCGCAGTCCGAGGCCCGCGTGCTGATGCTGTCGTCGAACAACATCCTGTCGCCGGCGTCCGGGCGTCCGCTCGCCATGCCGCGACTCGACATGGTCACGGGCATCTACCACCTGAGCCGGCTGCGCGAGGGCGCACACGGCGAGGGCGGGATCTACTCCTCGGTCGCCGAGGCGATCATGGCGTACGACCGCAAGGTGCTCCACCTGCAGGCGCCGATGAAGATCCGCCTGCACGGGGTCACCCCGCCGGCCGCGATCGCGGAGTCCATCGGCTGGTCCGAGGGCGACCCGTGGCTGGCCGACACGACCCTGGGCCGGGTGCTGTTCAACGAGCTCCTGCCGGCGGACTACCCGTACGTCAACGAGATCCTGCCGAAGAAGCGCCAGGCCATGATCGTCAACGACCTGGCCGAGCGGTACTCGATGACCGAGGTCGCGCAGTGCCTCGACCGGCTCAAGGACGCGGGCTTCTACTGGGCCACGCGCTCCGGGGTCACGATGGCCGTCTCCGACGTCGTCGTGCCGCCGAACAAGCAGGAGATCCTGGACGGCTACGAGGTCAAGGCCGAGCAGGTCAACAAGCGCTACCTGCGCGGGGCCCTGTCCCACCAGGAGCGCAACGACGAGATGGTCAAGATCTGGACCCAGGCGTCCGAAGAGGTCGCCCGGGCCATGGAGGCCAACTTCCCGGAGGACAACCCGATCCCGACGATCGTCAAGTCGGGCGCGGCGGGCAACATGACCCAGGTCCGGCAGCTCGCCGGTATGCGTGGTCTGGTGGCCAACCCCAAGGGCGAGTACATCCCCCGGCCGATCAAGTCCAACTTCCGTGAGGGCCTGTCGGTCCTGGAGTACTTCATCTCCACGCACGGCACCCGCAAGGGCCTGGCGGACACCGCGCTGCGCACCGCCGACTCGGGCTACCTGACCCGTCGTCTGGTGGACGTGTCGCAAGACGTCATCGTCCGCGAGGTCGACTGCGGCACGGAGCGGGGCGTCACGATGGCCGTCACGGAGGAGACCTCCGACGGCCGCCTGATCCCGCACCGCTACCTGCGCACAGCCGTCTACGCCCGCACCTCGGGCGAGGACGTCACCAGTGCCGACGGTGCGGTCGTGGTCCGCCGGGGCGACGACCTCGGTGACCCGGCGCTCGAGGTGCTGGTCGCGGCCGGCATCCGGACGATCAAGGTGCGCAGCCCGCTCACCTGCACGTCCGCCACCGGCATCTGCGCCATGTGCTACGGCCGCTCGATGGCCACCGGCAAGCTGGTGGACGTCGGCGAGGCCGTCGGCATCGTCGCGGCGCAGTCGATCGGTGAGCCCGGCACCCAGCTGACGATGCGCACGTTCCACACCGGTGGTGTGGCGGGCGACGACATCACGACGGGTCTGCCGCGCGTCCAGGAGCTGTTCGAGGCCCGCGTCCCCAAGGGCAAGGCCCCGATCGCCGACGTCGACGGTCGCATCGCGATCGAGGACGGCGAGCGCTTCTGGAAGATCACCCTCACCCCGGACGACGGCGGCGAGGAGATCGTCTACGAGAAGCTGTCGAAGCGGCAGTGGCTCGCGATGACCACGGTCGACGGCCAGGAGCGTCCGCTGGCCGACGGCGACCACGTGCACGTGGGCCAGCTGCTCCTCGAGGGCACGGCCGACCCGCACGAGGTGCTGCGCGTCATGGGTCCGCGCGAGGTGCAGCTGCACCTCGTGCGTGAGGTGCAGAAGGTGTACCGCACGCAGAGCGTGGACATCCACGACAAGCACATCGAGGTGATCATCCGGCAGATGCTGCGCCGGGTCACGATCATCGACTCGGGGTCCACGGAGTTCCTGCCCGGCGCACTCGCCGAGCGGGCCGACTTCGAGACCCAGAACCGGCGCGTCGTGGCCGAGGGCAACGAGCCCGCGTCCGGCCGCCCGGTCCTGATGGGGATCACGAAGGCCTCGCTGGCCACGGAGTCGTGGCTGTCCGCGGCCTCGTTCCAGGAGACCACCCGGATCCTCACCGATGCCGCGATCAACGGGAAGCGCGACAAGCTCGTCGGGCTCAAGGAGAACGTGATCATCGGCAAGCTGATCCCGGCCGGTACGGGCATCGCCCGCTACCGCGACATCCAGGTCCAGCCCACGGAGGAGGCCCGCGCGGCCGCCTACGCACTGCCGAGCTACGACGACGGCTACTACAGCCCCGACGTGTTCGGCACGGGCACGGGTGCCGCCGTGCCGCTGGACGACTACGACTTCGGCCGCGACTACCGCTAGGTAGCCGCGACGTCCCCGCCCGGTCGCGGGCGGGGACGCACCGAGGGGTCCCGGACGGGGCCGGACACCGCTCTCCCGTGGCGGTGGCCGGCCCCGTCCGCCGTTCCGGCCCATCCCATCTCCGTGCGAACGGCACTCTCACCCAACCTGCTCGGGTGAGGGTGCCGTTCGCGCGTGGCGGGGTTGTCCACATCGGGCCCCGCGCGTCCACAGCTCCGCAGCTCGCGCCGCCGCGGGTCGCCGGAGGCCGCACGATCTGTGGGTGCCCCGCCTCGACGAGATCCCCCAGCTGTGCGGCACGGCGGTCGTGCGCGCCGCCGACCTGGTGGCGCTCGGCGTCCCCCGCAGCACCATCAGCCACCGCTGCCGCGCGGGCGGGCCGTGGCAGCTGCTGCTGCCGGGCATCCTGCTGCTGCACAACGGTCCGGTCACCCGGGCCGACCGCAGGCAGGCGGCGCTGCTCCACGGCGGTCCCGGAGCCGTGCTCACCGGTGCCGACGCGCTCGAGCTGCACGGGATGGAGCGCATGCCGCGCCCGTCGGGTCCGGTGCACCTGCTCGTGGCCGCCGACGTGCGGCGCGCCGGGTCCGGGCGGGTGCTCGCCGAGCGCACCGACCGGCTCCCCGTCCCCGCACCCGGACGCTGGGCGCTCGCGCACGAGGCCCGCGCGGTCCTCGACTTCGCCCGCCGCTGCCGCGTCCGCGCCGAGGTGCGGGCGGCCGTCGCCGAGGTCGTGCAACGCGGGCGGTGCACGCCGGCGGAGCTGAACACGGAGCTCGCGGCGGGCAGCGGACGGGGGAGCGCGCTGCCCCGGGAGGTCCTGCGCGAGGTCGGCGACGGCGTGCGCTCCGCGGCCGAGGCGCAGGCCCGGGCGGTGCTGCGGCGGTCGGGCCTGCCCGCCCCGATCTGGAACGCCGAGCTCCACGACCGTGTGGGCCGGCTCGTCGCCGTGCCCGACGCCTGGTTCGACGACGTGGGCATGGCCTGGGAGATCGATTCGCTGGAGTGGCACCTCGGCCCGGCCGACTACGCCCGCACCCTGGACCGCCGCGCGGCGATGATGGCCGAGGGCGTGGTCGTCGTCCACCACCTGCCGAGCGCGCTGAGGGACCCGGTCGCGGTGCTGCGCGACCTCACGGCGAACCACGCGCACGCGTCGCGGCGCCCGAGGCCGCCGCTGCTGGCGCTACCCCCCAGGTGAACGGCACTCCCGCCCGACCACATTGGGCGGTAGTGCCGTTCGCGCGGAGGTGCTAGAGGGTCTCGTACTCCGTCACGTCGAACTGCGCCGTCCGCCGCCGGTACTCGCGCATCAACCCCGGCCAGTTGTTGACGATCCGCCCGCTGGCCGTGCGGTACCAGCTCTGGCAGCCGGTCCAGACGCTGCGGCCCAGGCGGTCCTGCACCTCGGTGTCGAACCGCGACTCGACGTCGGGGCGCACCGAGAGCGGGCCCGCGCCGCCTGCCACCGCCGCGACGGCCTGGCGCACGTACGCGATCTGGCTCTCCAGCATGTGCACGATCGACCCCGAGCCGACGTTGGTGTTGGGGCCGTAGAGCAGGAACAGGTTGGGGAAGCCGGGCACGGTGATGCCCAGGTGCGCGCGGGCACCGGCGCGCCAGCGGTCCGACAGCTCGGCGCCGCCGGGGCCGAAGACCTTCATCGGCGTGAGGAAGTCGGTGGTGGCGAACCCGGTGCCGAGGACGATCACGTCGGCGGGGTGTTCGGTGCCGTCCTCCGCGAGCACGGACCCGGCCGTCACGCCCGCCACCCCCGCCGTCACGACGTCGACGTGCGGCTGCGCGACCGCCGGGTACCAGTCCGAGGAGATGAGCACCCGCTTGCAGCCCACGGGGTAGTCGGGACGCAGCTTCTCCCGCAGTGCGGCGTCGCGCACCTGGCTGCGCACCAGGCCCTCGAACGCCCAGCGGAACGGCACCGTCAGCGACCGGACCGCGGTGAACCCGAGCGCGCCGGTCTCGAAGAACCCGAACCAGAACGCCCGGGCCGCGCTCCGCCAGGCCGGGACCGCGCGGAAGAACGCGTGGTGGGTGGTGGAGTAGGCACGGTCGGGCTTGGGGATGAGGTAGGGCGCGGAGCGCTGGAAGACCGTCAGCGACGCCACCCGGTCGACGATCGCGGGCACGAACTGGATGGCGCTGGCCCCGGTGCCGACGACGGCCACGCGTCTGCCGGTGAGGTCGACGTCGTGGTCCCACTCCGCGGAGTGGAAGACCGGGCCCGTGAACGCGTCGAGGCCGGGGATGCGCGGCGCGGCCGGGCGCGAGAGCTGCCCGCACGCCGGCACCAGCACGTCGGCCTCGAGCGTCTCGCCGTCGGACAGGTCCAGGCGCCAGGCGCCGCGGGCGTCGTCCCAGTGGGCCTCGGTGACCTCGGTGCGCAGCCGCGGCGCCAGCCCGTGCTCGGCCGCGACGCGCTCGAGGTAGCGCAGGATGTCGGGCTGCGGGGCGAACCGGCGGGTCCACTCGCGGCCGGGGGCGAAGGAGAAGGAGTAGAGGTGCGACGGGACGTCGCACGCCGCGCCCGGGTAGGTGTTGGCCCGCCACACGCCTCCGACGCCGTCGGCCCGGTCGAGGATCGTCACCTCGGCGCCGGTGCCCCGCAGGGCCGCACCCATGCCGATCCCGCCGAACCCGGCCCCGACGACGGCGACGCGCACCGGGGCGCCGCCGCCGCAGTCGCGGCGCACGGCCTCGCCGAGCTCCGCGACGGCGGCGTCGGCCTCGGCGAGCAGGCCCGCGAACACCGGGTAGGCGTGCCAGAGCCCGGCCGCGCGGGTGTAGGTGACGGGCACGCCGGCCGCCCGCGCCCGCTCGACGAGGGCGTCGGCGTCGCCGACCAGCACCTCGTCGGCCCCGGCGACGACGTGCAGCGGCGGGAAGCCGGTGAGGTCGGCGGCCAGCGGCTCGAGCTCGGGGGCCGTTGCGCCCGCCCGGTAGTCCGCGGCGGCCGGCGCCAGGGTCCCTGCGTCGAGCATGGCGTCGCGGCGGGAGTTGGCCGTGACCCAGGGAGAGCGCAGGTCGAGGTCGAGCCACGGCGAGACCAGCCCGAGCGAGCCGGGCAGCTCCTCGCCGGCCGCGCGCAGCCGCAGCGCGAGCGCCATGACGAGTCCGCCGCCCGCGGAATCACCGAGCACGGCGATGCGCTGTGGTTGGTGCCCCGCTGCGCGCAGCGCCCGCCACGCGGCCACGACGTCGTCGACGGCCGCCGGGAACGGGTGCTCGGGCGCGAGCCGGTAGGCCGGCACGTGCACCGGGGCGCCGCACGCCCGGCTCAGGTGCGCGGTGAGCGCGCGGTGCGAGGTGGGGGAACCCGTCTTGTAGCCGCCGCCGTGCAGGTACAGCACCTGCTGCGGGCCGTCGGCGCCGCGCGCGACGACGCGCTCGGCCGGTACGCCGCCGAGGTCGACGGCGGTGCGCCGGGTGCCGAGGGGGAGCGGGAGCACGTAGCCGGTGGCGTCGAGCAGGCGCCTGCTGACCGGCAGCGGCAGCAGGGGGGAGAGCAGCGGGGCGACGACGCCCCGGGTGAGCAGCCGGACGGCGGCACGGGGAAGGGCCATGCGCGACGGTATCCAGCCCCGGACCACGCCGGGAACGGCTCTCCGGGGCCAGGACGTGCACGGACGGGCCACACCGGTCGTCACGGCCCGTGGCCGCCCGTCTGCGGCGAGCGGGTGCCGAGCGGCGGCGAGCGGGCGAGTCCTCTTGCGGCGCGCCACGTCGTGCGGCACTCTGCGAGCACCGGCAGATGCTCACCTGGACCCGTTTTGACCCCCCTTCGGCGGGGCGGGTAGTCTTGGTGCTTGCGCTCGACCTCGGTCGGGCCGATCTGCGCGCCTGTGGGCCGTCGATCCCGTGCTCCGGCCCGTGATCGCGTCCCCGATGCGCAGGCCTCCGGCCATCCGGTGAGGTTCCCCGATCTCATTCGCACGGTGTTCGAAGGTGCGACACGCCCGACCTCGGGGGAGGGCGGCCGGTGCAGCCGGCCTCCCCAGCACGACCCAGCTCGACACACGACAGACGCAGTGCACCAGCACCACCGACGGGAAGAAGCAGACGGTTCATGCCCACGATCCAGCAGCTGGTCCGCAAGGGCCGTCAGGACAAGGCCACCAAGACGAAGACGGCCGCGCTCAAGGGGAGTCCCCAGCGCCGCGGCGTCTGCACGCGCGTCTACACGACCACCCCGAAGAAGCCGAACTCGGCGCTTCGCAAGGTCGCGCGCGTCAAGCTGACCAGCCAGATGGAGATCACGGCCTACATCCCCGGTGAGGGCCACAACCTCCAGGAGCACTCGATCGTCCTGGTGCGCGGTGGCCGCGTGAAGGACCTCCCGGGTGTCCGCTACAAGATCGTCCGCGGCTCGCTGGACACGCAGGGCGTGAAGAACCGCAAGCAGGCTCGCAGCCGCTACGGCGCGAAGAAGGAGAAGAGCTGATGCCTCGCAAGGGCCCTGCTCCGAAGCGACCGCTGGTCTCCGACCCGGTCTACAGCTCGCCGCTGGTCACCCAGCTGGTGAACAAGGTGCTCCAGGACGGCAAGCGCAGCCTCGCCGAGCGGATCGTCTACGCGGCCCTCGAGGGCACGCGGGAGAAGACCGGGGCCGACCCGGTCGTCACGCTCAAGCGCGCGCTCGACAACGTCAAGCCCGCCCTGGAGGTGCGCAGCCGCCGCGTCGGTGGCGCCACCTACCAGGTGCCCGTCGAGGTCCGTGCCGTCCGGCAGACCACGCTGGGCCTGCGCTGGCTGGTGTCGTACGCCGGGCAGCGCCGCGAGAAGACCATGGTCGAGCGGCTCATGAACGAGCTCCTCGACGCGAGCAACGGTCTGGGCGCCGCCGTCAAGCGGCGCGAGGACATGCACAAGATGGCGGAGTCCAACAAGGCCTTCGCCCACTACCGCTGGTGACGGGCCGATCGTCCGCGCCAACCTGTTGAGGGAAGCGAGATAGCTGTGGCACGCGACGTGCTGACGGACCTGGGCAAGGTCCGCAACATCGGCATCATGGCCCACATCGACGCCGGCAAGACCACCACGACCGAGCGGATCCTGTACTACACCGGTCTGAACTACAAGATCGGTGAGGTCCACGACGGCGCGGCCACGATGGACTGGATGGAGGAGGAGCAGAAGCGCGGCATCACGATCACCAGCGCCGCGATCACCTGCTTCTGGAAAGACCACCAGATCAACATCATCGACACCCCCGGCCACGTCGACTTCACGGTCGAGGTCGAGCGCTCCCTGCGGGTGCTCGACGGCGCGGTGGCGGTCTTCGACGGCAAGGAGGGGGTCGAGCCGCAGTCCGAGCAGGTCTGGCGGCAGGCCACCAAGTACGACGTGCCGCGCATCTGCTTCGTCAACAAGATGGACAAGCTCGGTGCGGACTTCTACTTCACCGTGCGGACGATCAAGGAGCGCCTCGGCGCCACGCCGCTGCCCCTGCAGCTGCCGATCGGTTCCGAGAACGACTTCATCGGCGTCGTCGACCTGGTCGAGATGCGCGCGCTCACGTGGCGCGGAGAGGTGAAGATCGGCGAGGACTACACGGTCGAGGAGATCCCGGCCGACATGCTCGAGAAGGCCGCGGAGTACCGCACGGCCCTCGTCGAGGCCGTCGCCGAGACCGACGACGAGCTCATGGAGCTCTACCTCGGTGGCGAGGAGCTCACGGTCGAGCAGATCAAGCACGGCATCCGCAAGATCGTGACCGACCGCATCGCCTACCCGGTGCTCTGCGGGTCCGCGTACAAGAACAAGGGCGTCCAGCCCATGCTCGACGCGGTCATCGCCTACCTCCCGTCCCCGCTCGACGTGCCGCCGGTCGAGGGCACGCTGCAGGACGGCGAGACGGCGCAGTCGCGCAAGCCGGACGTCACCGAGCCGTTCTCCGCGCTCGCGTTCAAGATCGCCGCGCACCCGTTCTTCGGCAAGCTCACCTACATCCGGGTCTACTCCGGCAAGGTCGCCGCGGGCTCCCAGGTCGTCAACTCGACCAAGGACCGCAAGGAGCGCATCGGGAAGATGTTCCAGATGCAGGCCAACAAGGAGAACCCGGTCGACGAGGCCCAGGCCGGCCACATCTACGCGGTCATCGGCCTGAAGGACACGACGACGGGGGAGACCCTGTCGGACCCGCAGCACCCCATCGTGCTCGAGTCGATGTCCTTCCCCGACCCGGTCATCCAGGTCGCGGTGGAGCCGAAGACCAAGGCCGACCAGGAGAAGCTGGGCGTCGCGATCCAGAAGCTGGCCGAGGAGGACCCCACCTTCCAGGTCACGCAGGACGAGGAGTCGGGCCAGACCATCCTCGCCGGCATGGGGGAGCTGCACCTCGAGGTGCTGGTGAACCGCATGAAGACCGATTACAAGGTCGAGGCGAACATCGGCAAGCCGCAGGTGGCGTACCGCGAGACGATCCGCCGCGCCGTGGAGAAGTACAGCTACACGCACAAGAAGCAGACCGGTGGCTCGGGGCAGTTCGCGAAGGTGATCATCACCATCGAGCCCCTCGACACCGCCGACGGTGCGCTGTACGAGTTCGACAACAAGGTCACCGGTGGCCGCATCCCGCGGGAGTACATCCCGTCGGTCGACGCCGGTGCGCAGGACGCCATGCAGTACGGCATCCTCGCGGGCTTCCCGCTGGTCGGGGTCAAGCTGACCCTGGTCGACGGTGCCTACCACGAGGTCGACTCCTCCGAGATGGCGTTCAAGGTCGCCGGCTCGATCGCGCTCAAGGAGGCCGCACGTCAGGCCAGCCCGGCGCTGCTCGAGCCGATGATGGCCGTCGAGGTCACCACGCCCGAGGACTACATGGGTGAGGTGATCGGCGACCTCAACTCCCGCCGCGGCCAGATCCAGGCCATGGAGGAGCGGGCGGGTGCCCGCGTCGTCAAGGCGCTGGTCCCGCTGTCCGAGATGTTCGGCTACGTCGGCGACCTGCGGTCGCGGACCCAGGGCCGGGCGAACTACACCATGGTCTTCGACTCCTACGCGGAGGTCCCGACCAACGTGGCCAAGGAGATCATCGCCAAGGCCACGGGCGAGTAAGTCCCCGGCGGGCCCACCACGGGCCCGCCGGACCCGGCACGACCCACAGACCCCCCGTCAGCACGGCGGATGAAGTCACTCAGTCCAGGAGGATTCCCCAGTGGCGAAGGCGAAGTTCGAGCGGACCAAGCCGCACGTCAACATCGGCACCATCGGTCACATCGACCACGGTAAGACCACGCTGACGGCGGCAATCACCAAGGTTCTCCACGACAAGTTCCCGACGCTCAACGCGGCGTCGGCGTTCGACCAGATCGACAAGGCTCCCGAGGAGCGCCAGCGCGGCATCACGATCTCGATCGCGCACGTCGAGTACCAGACCGAGAAGCGCCACTACGCGCACGTCGACTGCCCCGGGCACGCCGACTACATCAAGAACATGATCACCGGTGCGGCCCAGATGGACGGTGCCATCCTCGTGGTCGCCGCCACCGACGGCCCCATGCCCCAGACGCGCGAGCACGTGCTGCTCGCCCGCCAGGTCGGCGTGCCGTACATCGTCGTCGCGCTGAACAAGGCCGACATGGTGGACGACGAGGAGATCCTGGAGCTCGTCGAGCTCGAGGT
The DNA here is from genome assembly GCF_019263585.2 of Pseudonocardia oceani. Lineage (GTDB taxonomy): Bacteria > Actinomycetota > Actinomycetes > Mycobacteriales > Pseudonocardiaceae > Pseudonocardia > Pseudonocardia oceani. Next base: position 2,016,113 of record NZ_JADQDF010000001.1, on the reverse strand, counting down.
CCGCGAGCTGCTCTCGGCTCAGGACTACCCGGGCGACGACCTGCCGATCGTCCGCGTCTCGGCGCTCAAGGCCCTCGAGGGCGACGCCGAGTGGGCCGAGAAGCTGCTCGAGCTCATGGACGCCGTCGACGAGTCGATCCCGGAGCCCGAGCGCGACGTCGACCGTCCGTTCCTGATGCCGGTCGAGGACGTCTTCACGATCTCCGGTCGTGGCACCGTCGTCACCGGTCGCATCGAGCGCGGCATCGTCAAGGTGAACGAGGAGGTGGAGATCGTCGGCATCAAGGAGAAGTCCTTCAAGACGACCACCACGTCCATCGAGATGTTCAAGAAGTTCCTCGACGAGGGTCGCGCCGGCGACAACGCGGCGCTGCTGCTCCGCGGCATCAAGCGCGAGCAGGTCGAGCGCGGCATGGTCGTGACCAAGCCGGGCACCACCACCCCGCACACCGAGTTCGTCGGCCAGGTCTACATCCTGTCCAAGGACGAGGGTGGCCGTCACACGCCGTTCTTCAACAACTACCGTCCCCAGTTCTACTTCCGGACGACGGACGTCACCGGCGTGGTGACCCTGCCCAGCGGCACCGAGATGGTCATGCCGGGCGACAACACCCTCATGGACGTGAAGCTGATCCAGCCGATCGCCATGGAGGAGGGCCTGCAGTTCGCCATCCGCGAGGGTGGTCGGACCGTCGGCGCCGGCCAGGTCACCAAGATCACCAAGTAGTACCGCACCACCCCGGTCGAGGATGCCGCACGTCCGTGTGGCATCCTTGACGGGTTGCGCATCGGGCGCCGGCCCGCGAGCGATCGCGGGCCGCCCCGGTGCGGACCCCCCGAGCACAGCGGCCCCCCGGGGTCGTGGGTGATCCCGGGGACCGGTATGCGAGCCGGGCGCGACACGCCCGACCTCGTGGACCGGAGCCCAGACCGTGCGAACCGACAGCCGCCCCGTGCTGCCCCAGGCGGAGTGGCTGCGCCGGTCCACGGGCCGGGCCCGACCCGGAACCGCCCGTAGCACGCTCCCAGGATGAGAAGGACGACCGACGACCATGGCGGGACAAAAGATCCGCATCAGGCTGAAGGCCTACGACCACGAGGCCATCGACGCCTCCGCGCGCAAGATCGTCGAGACGGTCACGCGCACGGGTGCTCGGGTCGTCGGGCCGGTGCCTCTGCCGACGGAGAAGAACATCTACTGCGTCATCCGCTCGCCGCACAAGTACAAGGACTCGCGCGAGCACTTCGAGATGCGCACCCACAAGCGGCTCATCGACATCCTCGACCCGACGCCGAAGACCGTCGACGCGCTCATGCGCATCGACCTGCCGGCGTCCGTCGACGTCAACATCCAGTAGGGCTGACGGAATCATGAGCGAGAGGCAGATCACCGGGATCCTGGGCACCAAGCTCGGGATGACCCAGGTCTTCGACGAGAACAACCGGGTGGTCCCGGTCACCGTGGTCCAGGCGGGCCCCAACGTGGTGACCCAGGTGCGGACCGCCGAGAAGGACGGCTACGTCGCCGTCCAGCTGGCGTACGGCGCCATCGACCCGCGCAAGGTGAACAAGCCGCGCACCGGCCACTTCGAGAAGGCCGGCACCACGCCGCGCCGCCACCTGGTCGAGCTGCGCACCTCCGACGCCGGCGAGTACTCGCCCGGCCAGGAGATCACCGCCGAGGTCTTCGAGGCCGGTGCGGTGGTCGACGTCGTCGGCACCAGCAAGGGCAAGGGCACCGCCGGTGTCATGAAGCGCCACGGCTTCCACGGCCTCGGCGCGAGCCACGGCGTGCAGCGTAAGCACCGCTCGCCCGGCTCCATCGGCGGTTGCGCGACCCCGGGCCGCGTCTTCAAGGGCATCAAGATGGCCGGCCGCATGGGCGTCGCCCGCGTCACGACCCAGAACCTCACCGTGTTCCGGGTCGACGCCGAGCGCGGCCTGCTGCTGATCAAGGGTGCCGTCCCCGGCCCCCGTGGCGGCCTCCTGCTGGTCAAGAGCCCCGCGAAGGGTGGTGTGAAGGCATGACGACGACCGTGAAGGCGGATCTCCCCGCCCACGTCTTCGACGTCACCGCGAACGTGCCGCTGATGCACCAGGTGGTGGTGGCCCAGCTGGCCGCCGCGCGCCAGGGCACGCACGACACGAAGACCCGCGGTGAGGTTCGCGGTGGCGGCAAGAAGCCGTACCGCCAGAAGGGCACCGGCCGCGCCCGCCAGGGCTCGACGCGCGCCCCGCAGTTCGCCGGCGGTGGCACCGTCCACGGCCCGACGCCGCGCGACTACACCCAGAAGACGCCCAAGAAGATGAAGGCCGCCGCCCTGCGCGGCGCCCTCTCCGACCGGGCCCGCGCCGGCCGCGTGATCGTCGTCGACTCGCTCACCACCGGTGACGCACCGTCGACCAAGGCCGCGCGCAAGGTCATCGAGGGTCTCGTGAGCGACGCCGGGCACCGCGTGCTCGCCGTGGTCGGCCGCGAGGACGTCGTGAGCCAGCTCAGCCTGCGCAACCTGCAGGCCGTGCACCTCATCGCGCCGGACCAGCTGAACACCTACGACGTGCTCGTCAACGACGTCGTGCTGTTCACCGAGGAGTCGCTCGAGACCTTCCTCGCCGGTCCCGTCGCCGCGCCCACGCGGAAGTCGGCCGCCGCGGCCGAGCCGCAGGCGCTGGTGAAGAAGGCCCCCGCCGCGAAGGCGGACGCGGCCGACGACACCGACGACGCCCCCTACGGCCCGCAGAGCCACGCTCCGCTGGCCGACGGCTCGGCGCCCGAGGGCTTCCCCGTCAAGGGCAACGCGGACTCGATGCTCTACCACGTGCCGGGCAGCTCGTTCTACGCCCGCACCGTGGCGGAGGTCTGGTTCGCCACCGCCGAGGCCGCGGAGGCCGCCGGTTTCCAGCTGCCGCCGTCGCAGCGCGAGAAGGAGGAGGGCAAGTGATCCCCGATCCGCGGGACATCCTGCTCGCTCCGGTCGTCTCCGAGAAGAGCTACGGGCTGCTCGAGGAGCGCCAGTACACCTTCCTCGTGAAGCCGGACGCGAACAAGACCGAGATCAAGATCGCTGTCGAGAAGGTGTTCGGCGTCAAGGTGCTCTCCGTGAACACCCTGAACCGCAACGGGAAGCGCAAGCGCTCCCGCACCGGCTACGGCAAGCGCAGGGACACGAAGCGCGCGATCGTCACGCTCTCCGAGGAGAGCCGGACGATCGACGTCTTCGGTGGCCGGGCAGGGGCGTAGGACATGGGTATCCGCAAGTACAAGCCGACGACCCCCGGTCGCCGCGGCTCCAGCGTCTCGGACTTCGCCGAGATCACCCGGTCGACGCCGGAGAAGTCGCTGATCCGTCCGCTGCACTCCAAGGGCGGTCGCAACGCGCACGGGCGCATCACCACCCGGCACCAGGGCGGTGGCCACAAGCGCGCGTACCGGCTGATCGACTTCCGCCGGAACGACAAGGACGGCGTGCCGGCCAAGGTCGCCGAGATCGAGTACGACCCGAACCGCACCTCGCGGATCGCACTGCTGCACTACGCCGACGGCGAGAAGCGCTACATCATCGCCCCGGAGAAGCTGAAGCAGGGCGACAGGGTCGAGGCCGGTCCCCGTGCCGACATCAAGGTCGGCAACAACCTGCCGCTCCGCAACATCCCCACCGGCACCGTGATCCACGCGATCGAGCTCCGCCCCGGCGGCGGCGCGAAGATGGCGCGGTCCGCCGGCGCGAAGGTGCAGCTCGTCGCGAAGGACGGCCCGTACGCGCAGCTCCGGCTGCCCTCGGGCGAGATCCGCAACGTCGACGTGCGCTGCCGCGCCACGATCGGTGAGGTCGGCAACGCCGACCACTCCAACATCAACTGGGGCAAGGCCGGCCGCATGCGGTGGAAGGGCAAGCGCCCGACCGTCCGCGGTGTGGCCATGAACCCGGTCGACCACCCGCACGGTGGTGGTGAGGGCAAGACCTCCGGTGGTCGCCACCCGGTCAACCCCGCGGGCAAGCCCGAGGGCCGCACCCGCCGCACCAAGCCGTCCGACAAGTTGATCGTCCGCCGCCGCCGCACCGGCAAGAACAAGCGCTGAGCAGGGAGGTAAAAGATGCCACGCAGCCTGAAGAAGGGCCCGTTCGTGGATGACCACCTGCTCAAGAAGGTGGACGTCCTCAACGAGTCGGGCAAGAAGACCGTCATCCGTACCTGGTCCCGACGGTCGACCATCATCCCCGACATGATCGGGCACACGATCGCGGTGCACGACGGCCGCAAGCACGTGCCGGTGTTCGTGTCGGACTCGATGGTCGGCCACAAGCTGGGGGAGTTCGCGCCCACGCGGACCTTCCGGGGCCACATCAAGGACGACCGCAAGTCGCGCAGGCGCTGAGACGGAGCAGGAGGAAGTGACCATGGCTGAGACAGCCGAAGGCACTGCCGCCGCGCCCGTCCGGGCGCGCGCGGTGGCGCGGTACGTGCACATGTCCCCGACGAAGGTGCGGCGCGTCGTCGCACTGATCAAGGGACGACCGGTCCAGGAGGCCCTCGACATCCTGCGGTTCTCGCCGCAGGCTGCCTGCGAGCCCCTGTACAAGGTGGTCGCCAGCGCGGCGGCCAACGCCCAGAACAACCTCGACCTGGACCCGGACACCCTCGTGGTGGCCGCGGCCATGGCCGACGAGGGCCCGACGCTCAAGCGCATCCGTCCGCGGGCCCAGGGCCGCGCGTACCGGATCCGCAAGCGCACGAGCCACATCACCGTCGAGGTCGAGTCGCAGCCCGCCAAGAACGGGCGCGGCGCTCGTGGTGCGAAGGGGAGGACCCGCTAATGGGTCAGAAGATCAACCCGCACGGCTTCCGCCTCGGTATCACCACCGACTGGAAGTCACGCTGGTACGCAGACAAGCAGTACGCCGAGTACGTCGGTGAAGACGTCGAGATCCGCAAGATGCTCTCCAAGGGCATGGAGCGGGCCGGCATCTCCAAGGTCGAGATCGAGCGCACCCGTGACCGGGTCCGCGTCGACATCTTCACCGCGCGTCCGGGAATCGTCATCGGCCGCCGCGGCGCGGAGGCCGACCGCATCCGGGGCAACCTCGAGAAGCTGACCAAGAAGCAGGTCCAGCTCAACATCCTCGAGGTCAAGAACTCCGAGTCGGACGCCCAGCTCGTCGCGCAGGGCGTGGCCGAGCAGCTGTCCAACCGCGTGGCGTTCCGCCGCGCGATGCGCAAGGCCATCCAGTCGGCCATGCGCTCCCCGCAGGTCAAGGGGATCCGGGTCCAGTGCTCGGGTCGCCTCGGCGGCGCGGAGATGTCGCGCTCGGAGTTCTACCGCGAGGGTCGCGTCCCGCTGCACACGCTGCGCGCCGACATCGACTACGGCCTGTTCGAGGCCCGCACCACGTTCGGGCGCATCGGCGTCAAGGTGTGGATCTACAAGGGTGACGTCGTCGGTGGTCGTCGCGAGGGCGCTGCCGCTGCGGCCGCCGCCCCCGGTGGCGACCGCGGCCCGCGCCGCGAGCGTCCGGCCCGCCGTCGCTCGGGTGCCTCGGGCACCACGGGCTCCGGCACCGAGGCCGGCCGCGCCGCCGCCGAGTCGTCCGCCGGTGGCGCCGCCACCGCCACGGTCGACGCGCCGGCGCCGTCCACGAACGACGCGACCGGTGGGGAGGCCTGACCATGCTGATCCCCCGCAGGGTCAAGCACCGCAAGCAGCACCGTCCGCACCGCACCGGTGCGGCCTCGGGCGGCACCCGCGTGACGTTCGGTGAGTACGGCATCCAGGCCCTCGAGCCCGCCTACGTCACCAACCGGCAGATCGAGTCCGCCCGTATCGCCATCAACCGGCACATCAAGCGCGGCGGCAAGGTCTGGATCAACATCTTCCCGGACCGCCCGCTGACGAAGAAGCCGGCGGAGACCCGCATGGGTTCCGGCAAGGGCTCCCCCGAGAAGTGGGTGTCCAACGTGAAGCCGGGCCGGGTCCTGTTCGAGATGAGCTACCCGAACGAGCAGCTCGCCCGCGAGGCCCTGCGCCGCGCGATCCACAAGCTGCCCATGAAGTGCCGGATCGTGACCCGTGAGGGTGGTGACATCTGATGGCCGCGTCGACGACGACCGCCGCCGAGCTGCGCGAGCTCACCGACGAGGAGCTCGTGCTCCGCGTGCGTGAGGCCAAGGAGGAGCTGTTCAACCTCCGCTTCCAGATGGCCACCGGGCAGCTGGACAACAACCGGCGGCTGCGTACCGTCCGGCACGACATCGCGCGGATCTACACGGTCATGCGCGAGCGCGAGCTGGGCCTGTCTGCCGCCCCGACCGAGGACGAGGGTGCGGCATGACCGACACGGCCAAGACGCCGCCCACTGAGGTGGAGCGGAACGAGCGCAAGATCCGTGAGGGTCTCGTGGTCTCCGACAAGATGGCGAAGACGATCGTCGTCGTCGTCGAGGACCGCGTGAAGCACCGGATGTACGGCAAGGTCATCCGCCGGACGACGAAGATCAAGGCGCACGACGAGGCCAACACGGCCGGCGTCGGCGACCGCGTCCGGCTGATGGAGACCCGCCCGCTGTCGGCCACCAAGCGCTGGCGCCTGGTGGAGATCCTGGAGAAGGCGAAGTGATCCAGCAGGAGTCGCGACTGCGCGTCGCCGACAACACCGGTGCGAAGGAGATCCTCTGCATCCGGGTGCTGGGCGGTTCGGCTCGGCGCTACGCAGGGATCGGCGACACCATCGTCGCCACGGTGAAGGACGCCATCCCCGGAGCGGGGGTGAAGCGCGGTGACGTCGTCAAGGCCGTCATCGTGCGCACCGTCAAGGAGCGTCGCCGCCCGGATGGTTCCTACATCCGTTTCGACGAGAACGCCGCCGTGCTGATCAAGCCCGACGGCGAGCCGCGGGGGACCCGCATCTTCGGACCGGTCGGTCGCGAGCTCCGCGACAAGAAGTTCATGAAGATCATCTCCCTCGCGCCGGAGGTGCTGTAACCCATGAAGATCAAGAAGGGCGACACCGTCGTGGTGATCGCCGGCAAGGACAAGGGCGCGAAGGGCAAGGTCATCCAGGCCTACCCCGAGCGCGACCGCGTCCTGGTCGAGGGCGTGAACCGGATCAAGAAGCACACCCGGGTCAGCCAGAACCAGCGCGGTGCGCAGTCCGGCGGGATCGTCACGCAGGAGGCCGCCATCCACGTCTCGAACGTGATGGTCGTCGACTCCGACGGAACCCCCACGCGGGTCGGCCGCCAGGTCACCCGCGACGACGAGGGCAAGCGCAGCAGCGTCCGCGTGGCCCGCAGCAACGGGAAGGAGATCTGAGGTGACTGCATCGACCGATACGGGCACCGAGAAGGTCGTCCCGCGGCTCAAGCAGCGCTACCGCGACGAGATCGCTCCGCAGCTGCGCGAGCAGTTCGAGTACGCGAACGTCATGCAGATCCCGGGCGTCGTCAAGGTCGTCGTCAACATGGGTGTCGGCGACGCCGCCCGTGACGCGAAGCTGATCGACGGCGCGCTGCGCGACCTGGCCACCATCACCGGCCAGAAGCCGCAGATGCGCCGCGCCACCAAGTCCATCGCGCAGTTCAAGCTGCGCGAGGGCATGCCGATCGGCGCGAAGGTCACCCTGCGCAGCGACCGGATGTGGGAGTTCCTGGACCGGCTGCTGACGATCGCCCTGCCGCGCATCCGGGACTTCCGCGGCCTCTCGGCCACGCAGTTCGACGGCCGGGGCAACTACACGTTCGGCCTGAACGAGCAGTCGATGTTCCACGAGATCGACCCCGACTCGATCGACCGGCCGCGCGGCATGGACATCACGGTCGTCACCACGGCGACGACCGACGACGAAGGCCGTGCGCTGCTCCGCAAGCTCGGCTTCCCCTTCAAGGAGGCGTGAGAATGTCGGCAATGCACGCTCGGCTTCCCCTACCCACTGTCTGGGAGGCGTGAGACATGGCCAAGAAGGCGCTCCGCATCAAGGCCGCCGCTGTCCCGAAGTTCAAGGTCCGCGGCTACACCCGCTGCCAGAAGTGCGGACGGCCGCGTGCCGTGCTGCGCAAGTTCGGCCTCTGCCGGATCTGCGTCCGCGAGATGGCGCACGCCGGCGAGCTGCCGGGTGTCCACAAGTCCTCCTGGTAGTACCCCTCCAGATCGTCACAGGCCCCCGGGCTCCAGCCCGGGGGAACCAGGCGGGAAAGCAGTGACGTCACCATGACGATGACCGATCCCATCGCGGACATGCTCACGCGTCTCCGCAACGCCAACTCGGCGTACCACGACCGCGTGGTCATGCCGCACTCCAAGCTCAAGGTGTCGATCGCCGAGATCCTCCAGCGCGAGGGCTACATCGCGTCGCACTCCGTCGAGGACGCCGAGGTCGGCAAGTCCCTGGTCATCGAGCTGAAGTACGGGCGCAACCGCGAGCGGAGCATCGCCGGCCTGCGCCGGGTCTCCAAGCCCGGTCTGCGCGTCTACGCCAAGTCCACGAACCTGCCCCGCGTTCTCGGCGGGCTGGGCGTGGCCATCATCTCGACATCCGCCGGTCTCCAGACCGAGCGGCAGGCGCACAAGAACGGCGTGGGCGGGGAAGTCCTCGCCTACGTCTGGTGAGGGGGTAGGAACCATGTCCCGAATCGGGAAGCTGCCCATCACCGTGCCCTCCGGCGTGGACGTCAGCATCGACGGCCGCACGGTGACGGTGAAGGGGCCCAAGGGCACTCTGTCGCACACCGTGATCGAGCCGATCACGATCGAGCGCGACGACACGGGTGCCGTCGTCGTCAAGCGCCCGGACGAGGAGCGCAAGAGCAAGGCCTACCACGGCCTCTCGCGCACCCTCGTCAACAACCTGTTCGTCGGCGTCACCGCCGGCTACGAGAAGAAGCTCGAGATCCACGGCGTCGGTTACCGCGTGGCGCTCAAGGGCAACACGCTGGAGTTCGCGCTCGGGTTCAGCCACCCGGTCGTCATCCCGGCGCCCGAGGGCATCACCTTCGCGGTCGAGACCCCCACGCGGTTCTCGGTCTCCGGCATCGACAAGCAGCTGGTCGGCGAGGTCGCCGCCAACATCCGCAAGCTGCGCAAGCCCGACCCGTACAAGGGCAAGGGCGTGCGCTACGCCGGCGAGGTCATCCGCCGCAAGGTCGGGAAGACGGGTAAGTAATGGCCGACACGATTTCCGCGGCCGCCAAGAAGCGGACCGCCTCCCAGGTGTCCAGCAAGCGCCGCGTCTCGCGCACGCGCCGGCACGCCCGGCTGCGCAAGAAGGTCAGCGGCAGCCCCGAGCGCCCGCGCCTCGCGGTGAACCGCAGCGCGCGGCACATCGTCGTGCAGCTCATCGACGACCTGGCCGGCCGCACGCTGGCCTCGGCGTCCACGATGGAGGCCGACGTCCGCGCGCTCGACGGCGACAAGAAGGCCCGCGCGGCCAGGGTCGGCGAGCTCGTCGCCGCCCGCGCCCGCGAGGCCGGTGTCACGGCCGTCGTGTTCGACCGCGGTGGCTACGGCTACCACGGCCGGATCGCGGCCCTGGCCGACGCCGCCCGCGAGGGTGGTCTGGAGTTCTGATGATGATCCACATGGAAGGGAACCACTGATGCCGGGACGTGCACGGCGCGACGGCGGAGGACCCGGAGGGTCCGGTGGGCCCAACAGCGGGCCCGGTGGCGAGCGCTCCAACTCGGGTGGCGGCCGTGACCGCCGCGACGGGGGCGGCCGCGGCGGCGCCCAGGACAAGACTCCGTACATCGAGCGCCTGGTGACGATCAACCGCGTCGCCAAGGTCGTCAAGGGTGGTCGGCGCTTCAGCTTCACCGCGCTGATGATCGTCGGCGACGGCGACGGCCTGGTGGGCGTCGGCTACGGCAAGGCCAAGGAGGTGCCCGCGGCGATCGCCAAGGGTGTGGAGGAGGCGAAGAAGAACTTCTTCCGCGTCCCCCGCATCGGCGGCACGATCGTCCACCGGGTGCAGGGCGAGGCCGCTGCCGGCGTCGTCCTCCTCCGCCCGGCGAGCCCCGGTACCGGCGTCATCGCCGGTGGCCCGGTGCGCGCCGTGCTGGAGTGCGCCGGGATCCACGACATCCTCTCCAAGAGCCTGGGCACCGACAACGCGATCAACGTCGTCCACGCGACGATCGCCGCGTTGAAGATGATCCAGCGCCCGGAGGAGGTGGCGGCCCGCCGTGGCCTGCCGCTCGAGGACGTCGCTCCGGCGTCGATGATGCGGGCGCGTGCGGAAGCCGCGCAGGCGGCGAGGGTCTGATGGCGAAGCTGATCATCACCCAGCGCAAGAGCGTCATCGGCGCCAAGGCCAACCAGCGCGCCACCATGCTCTCGCTCGGCCTGCGCAAGATCCGGCAGACCGTCGAGAAGGACGACACCCCCCAGGTGCGCGGCATGGTCCACACCGTGCGCCACCTGGTCACGGTCGAGGAGGTGAACTCGTGAGCGAGTCCACGATCAAGATCCACCACCTGCGCCCCGCGCCGGGTGCCAAGACCGCCAAGACCCGCGTCGGACGCGGTGAGGGCGGCAAGGGCGGCAAGACCGCCGGCCGGGGCACCAAGGGCACGCGCGCCCGCAAGGGCGTGCCCGCGGGCTTCGAGGGCGGGCAGATGCCGCTGCACATGCGGCTGCCCAAGCTCAAGGGGTTCCGCAACCGGTTCCGCGTGGAGTTCCAGGTCGTCAACGTCGGCGACCTGGCCACCCTGTTCCCGCAGGGCGGCACCGTCGGCCCCGACGAGCTCGTCGAGGCCGGTGCCGTGCGCCGCAACCAGCCCGTCAAGGTGCTGGGCAACGGTGACCTGGACGGCGTCGCGCTCACGGTGAGCGCGCACGCCTTCTCCGGCAGCGCCCGCGACAAGATCGCGGCAGCAGGCGGGTCCGTCACCGAGCTGTGACTCCCGTTCGGTGCGGACCGGCGCCATCGCGCCGGTCCGTGCCGTGGGGGCGGCACAGCCGCTGTTAGGGTTCCTGCGCGGTGCGCCCGATGGGCCCGCTGCGGCAGCCCGCGACGCGGGGGCCACCAGTACAGGAGGATCACACCAGTGCTCAGCGCTTTCCGGTCGGCACTGACCACGCCGGATCTCCGGAAGAAGATCCTCTTCACGCTCGGGATCGTCGCGGTCTACCGGCTCGGCGCCACCATCCCGTCGCCGGGCGTCTCGTACCCGGCCGTGCAGCAGTGCATCGCCGACGTGTCGAGCGGTGCGAACTCCAGCGTCTACTCGCTGATCAACCTGTTCTCCGGCGGGGCGCTGCTCCAGCTGTCGATCTTCGCACTGGGCATCATGCCCTACATCACGTCGAGCATCATCGTGCAGCTGCTCACCGTGGTCATCCCGCGGTTCGAGCAGCTGAAGAAGGAAGGGCAGTCGGGCCAGGCGAAGCTGACCCAGTACACCCGCTACCTCACGATCGCGCTCGGCATCCTGCAGGCCACCGGCATCGTGGCGCTCGCCGACCGCGGCCAGCTCTTCCAGGGCTGCACGCAGGACATCATCCCGGGCGACAGCGTGTTCGACCTCGCCCTGATCGTCGTCGTGATGACGGCGGGCACCGCGGTCATCATGTGGCTGGGCGAGCAGGTCACCGAGCGCGGCGTCGGCAACGGCATGTCGCTGCTGATCTTCGCCTCGATCGCGGCCCGCATCCCGGCCGAGGGTGCCAACATCCTCAACAACCCCGAGGGTGGGCCGCTCATCTTCGCGGGCGTCTGCGTCTTCGGCCTGGCCATCATCGCGAGCGTCGTGTTCGTCGAGCAGGGCCAGCGGCGCATCCCCGTGCAGTACGCGAAGCGGATGGTCGGGCGCCGGATGTACGGCGGCACGTCGACCTACCTCCCGCTCAAGGTGAACCAGGCCGGCGTCATCCCGGTGATCTTCGGGTCGTCGCTGCTGTACCTGCCGCAGCTGGTGTCCCAGCTCGTCGGCACGGAGTCCGGCGCGGTCCAGCAGTTCGTGCAGACCTACCTGGTCGACCAGTCCAACCCGGTGCACATCCTCCTGTACGTCGGGTTGATCATCTTCTTCACGTACTTCTACGTCGGCATCACGTTCAACCCCGACGAGCGCGCCGACGAGATGAAGAAGTTCGGCGGCTTCATCCCCGGCATCCGCCCGGGTCGCCCCACGGCGGAGTACCTCAACCACGTGCTCTCCCGCATCACGCTGCCGGGTTCGCTCTACCTCGGCCTCATCGCGGTGCTCCCGAACTTCTTCCTGGGCATCACCGGATCGGGTCAGAACCAGAACTTCCCGTTCGGCGGCACGGCCGTGCTGATCATGGTCGGAGTGGGGCTCGACACCGTGAAGCAGATCGAGAGCCAGCTCATGCAGCGCAACTACGAGGGTTTCCTGCGCTAACGTCCGTCGGGTCAACTGCACTCCATGAGGGAAAGGCGGGTTCGCGTGCGACTCGTTCTGGTCGGTCCGCCGGGCGCGGGCAAGGGAACTCAGGCGGAGCGGATGGCGGAGCGCCTCGACGTGCCGCACATCTCCACCGGGGACCTGTTCCGGGCGAACCTCAAGGAGGAGACCCCGCTCGGCGTCGAGGCCAAGCGCTACATGGACGCCGGCGACCTCGTCCCCGACGAGGTCACGGTCGCGATGGTCCGCGAGCGCCTCACCGAGCCCGACGCCACCAAGGGCTTCATCCTCGACGGCTTCCCGCGCACCGCCCCGCAGGCGGAGTCGCTCGCGGGCCTGCTGCAGGAGCAGGGCGTGGCGCTCGACGCCGTCGTGGAGTTCGTCGTGCCCGACGAGATCGTCGTGGAGCGGCTGATGGGCCGCGGTCGCAGCGACGACACCGAGGACGTCATCATCCGTCGCCAGCAGGTCTACCGGGACGACACCGCCCCGCTCCTCGCCTACTACGCCGACCGGCTCATCCGCGTGGACGCCGTCGGCTCCGTCGAGGAGATCACCGAGCGGGTGTTCGACGCCCTGCCCACGCCGTGAGCCGCGGGCGCGGCGGGGTACGGGGGCTGGTGAACCGCTTGCGCGGCCGTGACATCGAGCTGAAGACGCCGGGCGAGCTGGAGGCCATGCGGGCCGCCGGCGCGCTCGTCGCTCGCACGCTCGTGGCCGTCGTCGAGCTGGCGAAGCCGGGCGTCACCACCGCCGAGCTCGACGCGCTCGCCGAGCAGACGATCCGGGACGGCGGCGCCGTCCCCTCGTTCCTGGGCTACCACGGCTTCCCCGGCTCGATCTGCGCGTCGGTGAACGAGCAGATCGTCCACGGCATCCCGTCCGCGTCGGCGGTGCTCGCCGACGGCGACCTCATCTCCGTCGACTGCGGCGCGGTCCTGGAGGGCTGGCACGGCGACGCCGCGGTCACGATCCCGATCGGGGCCGTGTCCGAGGCCGACCTCAAGCTGTCGGCCGCCTGCGAGGCCGCGCTGCACGCGGGGATCGCGGCGGTGCGGCCCGGCGGGCGGCTCACCGACATCTCGCACGCGGTGCAGGAGGCGTGCGAGGAGGCCGGGCGCCGTGACGGCGTGCCCTACGGCATCGTCGCCGAGTACGGCGGCCACGGCATCGGCACCTCGATGCACATGGATCCGTTCCTGCCCAACCACGGCGAGCCCGGCCAGGGCCCGCGCCTGCGGGCCGGGATGGCGCTCGCGGTGGAGCCGATGCTCACCGGCGGCGACCCGGAGACCCTGGAGCTCGCCGACGGCTGGACCGTCGTCACCGCCGACGGGAGTCGGGCCGTGCACTGGGAGCACAGCGTCGCCATCACCGAGGACGGGCCGCGGATCCTCACGCTGCCGGTGAGCTGACCCGGCTGAATCGGTCGAGCCGGGCTCCGTGGCCCGACACTGATCACACGGTGGGTACTCCTGTCGTGGCGCTGGGCTAGGTTCCCGCCATGACTGCAGCAACCGGGGGCACCACCGTGGGTGTGCCCCGCGAGTCGGGAGCGGACGAGCGCCGCGTCGCGCTCGTGCCGAAGGTCGTCGAGAAGCTCCGCACGCGGGGGGTCGAGGTCGTCGTCGAGTCCGGGGCCGGGCTCGGGGCGCTGATCCCCGACGACCTCTACGTCGCGGCGGGCGCCACGATCGGGGACCCCTGGTCGGCCGACGTCGTCGTGAAGGTCGCGCCACCGAGTACCGAGGAGATCGGCAGGCTCCGGTCGGGCACCACCCTGATCGGCTTCCTCGCACCGCGCACCGCGCCGGAGTCGCTGGCCGCGCTGAAGTCCGCCGGTGTCGTCGCGTTCGCGATGGAGTCGATCCCGCGCATCTCGCGGGCCCAGTCGATGGACGCGCTGTCGTCGCAGGGGAACGTCGCGGGCTACAAGGCGGTGCTGCTCGCCGCCGAGCGCTCCACCCGCTTCTTCCCGATGCTCACCACCGCCGCCGGCACGGTGAAGCCGGCGCAGGCGCTCGTGCTGGGCGTCGGGGTGGCCGGGCTGCAGGCCCTCGCCACCGCCAAGCGCCTCGGGGCCCGCACCACGGGCTACGACGTGCGCCCCGAGGTGGCCGACCAGGTCCGCTCGCTGGGCGCGCAGTGGCTCGACCTCGGCATCGAGGCCGTCGGTGAGGGCGGGTATGCCCGCGAGCTCACCGAGGACGAGCGCGCCGAGCAGCAGAAGCGCCTCGAGGAGGCCATCACCGGCTTCGACGTCGTCATCACCACGGCGAACGTGCCGGGGCGCAAGGCGCCGACGCTGGTCACGGCGCGGGCCGTCGAGGGCATGCGCCCGGGCAGCGTCGTCGTCGACATGGCGGGGGAGAGCGGTGGCAACTGCGAGCTCACGAAGCCCGGTGAGGTCATCGTGGAGCACGACGTCACCATCGCCTCGCCGCTCAACCTGCCCGCGACGATGCCCGAGCACGCCTCGGAGCTCTACGCGCGCAACGTGTCGGCCCTCCTGGAGCTGATGCTGGACGACGACGGCGCGCTCGCGCCGGACTTCGACGACGAGGTGCTCGCGCAGTCCTGCGTCACCCGGGAGGTGGGTGCCTGATGAACGTCTCGATCCTCGCCGCGAACGCGGCGGAGGCGGGCTCCACGGGCCTGCTCGCGAACATCGCGATCCTCGTGCTGGCCGGCTTCGTCGGCTTCGCGGTGATCTCGAAGGTGCCCAACACGCTGCACACGCCGCTGATGTCGGGCACCAACGCCATCCACGGCATCGTGCTGCTCGGTGGCCTGATCGTGCTGGGGCGGCTGGAGGACCCGTCGGTCGGCGACGCGATCATCCTCGTCGTCGCGATCGCCTTCGGCATGATCAACGTGATCGGCGGCTTCCTGGTCACCGACCGGATGCTGGGCATGTTCAAGGCCAAGCCCGTGCAGAAGAAGGGCGACTCCTGATGGACGTGCTCATCCCGGTCCTCTACATCATCGCCTTCGGCCTGTTCATCTACGGCCTGATGGGCCTCACCGGCCCGAAGACGGCGGTGCGCGGCAACAAGATCGCCGCCGTCGGCATGACGATCGCGGTGGTCGCCACGCTGCTGACCGTCACCCACAACTGGATCCTCATCATCGTCGGCCTGGTGGTCGGCACGGCCCTGGGCGTGCCGTCGGCCCAGAAGGTCCAGATGACGGCCGTGCCGCAGATGGTCGCGCTGTTCAACGGCGTCGGCGGCGGCGCGGTGGCGCTCATCGCGTGGTCGGAGTTCCGCACCACGGAGTCGTTCTCCGGCGAGCCGACCTACGTGATCGTGGCGTCGCTGTTCGCGGCGATCATCGGCTCGGTCTCGTTCTGGGGCTCGATCATCGCCTACGGCAAGCTGCAGGAGATCCTGCCCGGCCGCCCGATCGGCCTGGGCCGCGCGCAGCAGTTCGTCAACGTCCTGCTGCTGGCCGGCGCCGTCGCGTGCGCGGTCGTCGCCGGGCTGGGCGGGGCGGCCGAGATCTGGATCATCGGCCTGCTGGTCGTCGCGGCCGTGCTCGGCGTCCTGGTGGTGCTGCCCATCGGCGGTGCCGACATGCCGGTCGTCATCTCGCTGCTCAACGCGCTCACCGGCCTCTCCGCCGCCGCGGCGGGCCTCGCGCTCGACAACACGGCGATGATCGTCGCGGGCATGATCGTCGGGGCGTCGGGCTCGATCCTGACCAACCAGATGGCCGTGGCGATGAACCGCACGATCCCGGCGATCGTCGCGGGCGGCTTCGGCGGCACGACGCTGGTGCCCGGCGCCGACGACGGCGTCGACCGCACCGTGAAGTCGACGTCCGCGGCCGACGCCGCCGTGCAGATGGCGTACGCGTCGTCGGTGATCGTCGTCCCCGGCTACGGGCTCGCCGTCGCGCAGGCGCAGCATGCCGTCAAGGACATGGCGAAGCTGCTGGAGGCCAAGGGCGTGGAGGTCAAGTACGCGATCCACCCGGTGGCCGGGCGCATGCCGGGCCACATGAACGTCCTGCTCGCCGAGGCCGACGTCTCCTACGACGCGCTCAAGGAGATGGACGACATCAACGACGAGTTCTCCCGCACCGACGTCACGCTGGTGATCGGGGCGAACGACGTCACCAACCCGGCGGCCCGGTCGGACGCGTCGAGCCCGATCTACGGCATGCCGATCCTCAACGTCGACCAGAGCCACTCGGTGATCGTGCTCAAGCGCTCCATGAGCAGCGGCTTCGCGGGCATCGACAACCCGCTGTTCTACGCCGACAACACCGCGATGCTGTTCGGCGACGCGAAGAAGTCGGTCGCCGCGGTCACCGAGGAGCTCAAGGCGCTGTAGGTCCTTCCGGCAGGTGTCCACCGTCGGTCACCGCGCCCGCGCCGCGAGTAGCGTCGCGGGCGTGACGGCGGTGATGGCTCTCGGCGGCGTCGGGCGCACCGACGTCGCGGTGGCGGGTGGCAAGGGCGCGAACCTCGGTGAGCTGGTGCGGGCTGGTCTGCCGGTCCCGCCGGGGTTCGTGGTGCCGACCGACGGGTACGACGCGTTCGTCGCCGCGGCGGGGATCGGCGCGGAGGTCGTGGCGCTCGCCCGCGCGGGCGGGCCCGGCGCGGATGACGCCGTCGCGGCGCTGTTCGCCGCGCACGAGCCGCCCGCCGACTGGGCCGACGCGATCGCGGCCGGCTACGCGGGGCTGGGCGGCGGACCGGTCGCCGTCCGCTCGTCGGCGACGGCCGAAGACCTCGAGGGCGCGAGCTTCGCCGGGCAGCAGGACACCTACCTGCACGTCGAGGGGGAGGCGGCGGTGCTCGCCGCCGTCCGCGACTGCTGGGCCTCGCTCTGGACCGGGCGCGCGATGGCCTACCGCTCGCGGGAGGGGATCGATCCCGCGGGCGTGAGCCTGGCCGTCGTCGTCCAGCGGATGGTCGACGCCCGCTCCGCGGGCGTCCTGTTCACGGCCGACCCGACGTCGGGCCGCCGCGACCGCGCCGCCGTGAGCGCGGCGTGGGGGTTGGGCGAGTCGGTCGTCGGCGGGACGGTGAGCCCCGACGGCCTCCTCGTCGACGCGGCCACCGGCGCCGTCGTCTCCCGGCACGTCGCCGACAAGGCGGTGATGACCGTCCCCGGGGCGACCGGCACGCACGAGGTGCCGGTGCCGCCCGACCGCCGCCGCGCGCCGGTGCTCGACGACGCCGCCGCGGCCGAGCTCGTGGCGCTGGGCGTCCGGATCGCCGAGCACTTCGGCGCGCCGCAGGACGTCGAGTGGGTCCGGGACGCCGACGGGGCGTTCCACGTCGTGCAGGCCCGGCCGATCACGGCGCTGCCCGAGCCCACCGGCGAGGTCCCGTCGAGCTGGCCCGTGCCGTACCCGGGCGGCACCTACTTCCGCGCGAGCATCGTCGAGCAGCTGCCCGACCCGCTGACGCCCCTGTTCGCGGACCTCGTCGACGACTCGGTGACGCGCTCCCTGGGAGAGCTCATGGCGACCGCGTTCGACAGCCCGCTGCGCGAGGGCGACCTGGCGTTCCCCACCGTCAACGGCTACGCGTACTACTACTACCGCAACACCGGGCTGGTCCGGATGACGCTGCGGACGCCGCAGGCGATCCGGGCGCTCTCCGGCCCGGGGGGCTCGACGGCCCGCGGCGGCGTCGCCGCGTGGCGGGAGACGGCGCACCCGGCCTACGTCGCCGCCGTCGCCGAGTGGGCCGACCGGGACCCCGCGCTGCTCACCGCGACGGAGGTGCTCGACGGGGTGTCGGCGCTGCTCGGCGCGGGCACGCGCTACTACACGTCGGTGCAGTCGATCATCCCGCTCGCGGCCGGGTCGGAGATCGTGTTCACCGCCTTCTACGACCGGCTGGTCCGCCGCGAGGGTGACCCGCCCGCGCAGGTGCTGCTCGTCGGTTTCGACAGCAGGCCGCTGCAGGCCGAGAAGTCGCTGCACGACCTCGCGCTGGCTCCCCGCGACGCCGACTGGGACGAGGGCTTCCGGCGCCACCTCGCCGAGTTCGGGCACACCGTCTACAACCTCGACTTCGCGAGCCCGGTGCCCGCCGACGACCCGGAGCCGCTGCTCGCCACGATCCGCTTCTTCGCCGGGGGCGGCGGCAGCGACCCGCACGAGCGGCAGCGGCGCACGGCGGCGCAGCGCACCGAGCTGACCCACCTCGTCCGGGCCCGGCTCGACCCGGTGCGCCGCGCGCTGTTCGACCGGCTGCTGGCCGCGGCGCAGTCCACCGGCCCGGTCCGCGAGGACGCGCTGGCCGACGTCGGGCTGGCGTGGCCGGCGATGCGCCGGATGCTGCGCGAGCTCGGCCGGAGGCTCGCCCTCGAGGGCGTCGTCGCGCAGGCCGACGACGTGTTCTGGCTCCACCACGACGAGCTCCGCGCCCTGGCCGGCGGCACCGAGCGGCCGGACCTGAGCGCCGAGGTCGCCGAGCGCCGCGTGGTGTGGCGAGGGCAGCGCCGCGCCGTCCCGCCGCAGCTGCTGCCGGAGCGGCCGTGGCTGAGCCGGGCGCTGTCGTCGGTCATGCCCGCGCGCGAGGGTGGGGGCACCGGTGCGGTCGTGCGGGGGATCGGCGCCGGGTCCGGCCGCGTGACGGCCCGCGCGCGCGTCCTCGGCGGCCCCGAGGACCTCGCGTCGCTGGTGCCCGGGGAGGTGCTCGTCGCCCGGATCACGACGCCCGCGTGGACGCCGCTGTTCGCGATGGCCGCGGCCGTCGTCACCGACGTCGGCGGGCCGCTGAGCCACGGGTCGATCGTGGCCCGCGAGTACGGCATCCCCGCCGTGCTCGGCACCGGGTCGGCCACGAGCCGGATCCGCACCGGGCAGGAGATCCGGGTCGACGGTGACGCCGGCACGGTCACCCTGCTGGACGAGGAGGACGGCGACGATCCCGTCGCTCCCCGGCGGTCGTCGCGGGCGGGGTGGGCGCTGGCGGGCGTCGCGGGTGCGCTGGTGGTGGCCCGGCGGCGGAGGCGGCGTCGGCTACGGTCGGCGGCGTGATCGACCTCGGCCGCGTCTGCGCGCTCTACCGCACCCACGCCGCCGACCTGGCCCGCGTCGTCGAGGAGCAGCGGCGGTTCCGCGAGGCGACGCCGTCGATGACCCCGCAGCTCGACGACGTCGAGGCCGAGGTCACCTACCTCCTCCTGCGCGACGCCCGGCCCGCGCACGTGATGGAGCTGGGCACGTTCCACGGCTGGTCGACGAGCTGGATCCTGCGGGCGCTACGGGACAACGGGTCCGGGCACCTGCACTCGTTCGACCGCATCGACAACGTGCGCAGCACGGTGCCCCCGGAGCTGGCGGCCGACCGGTGGACGTTCGTCCTCGGCGACGTCCGCGAGCGCATCGCCGACGTGCCGCGCGATGCGGGCTACCTGTTCGTCGACGCCGCGCACACGGCGTCGTTCGCGCGGTGGTTCCTCGCCGAGCTGTTCCCGCTGGTGCCGGCCGGGATCCCGGTGAGCGTGCACGACGTGCACCACGGACGCCGGGTCCTGCCCCTCACCGAGGGCGCGGTCGTGCTGCGCTGGATGCGGGAGCACGGCGTCACCGGGTTCACGGCGTCGCGCCGCCGGGCGCCGGAGGTCTTCGCCCGGATCGCGGAGGTCCGCGCCGAGCTCGGCCTGACCG
This sequence comes from Pseudonocardia oceani, assembly GCF_019263585.2. Classification (GTDB taxonomy): domain Bacteria; phylum Actinomycetota; class Actinomycetes; order Mycobacteriales; family Pseudonocardiaceae; genus Pseudonocardia; species Pseudonocardia oceani. Next base: position 1,996,119 of record NZ_JADQDF010000001.1, on the reverse strand, counting down.
GGGCCCGCGGCGCGACCCGCAACCCGATGCTGTGGTTCACGATGCCGGCGCCGCGCTGACCTCCTCCGCGGGCACGTCGAGGGGGTGGGCGATCTCGTCGCGGTACAGGCGCCAGCCCAGGATCGCCGCGATCGACAGGAACACCGGGATCGCACCGGCCAGCAGGAACGTCAGCGGCAGGCCCAGGGCGTCGCCGACGGGCCCGGCCAGGGCCATGGAGATCGGCATCAGCGCCAGCGAGACGAAGAAGTCCAGGCTGGACACCCGGCCCAGCAGGTGCGGTGGCACGCGGCGTTGCAGCAGCGTGCCCCAGATGACGGTGGCCGCCGCCCCGGTGACGCCGACGACGAACGCCGCGGCGCCCATCACCCACAGCAGGTCGGTGACGCCCATGACGACGAGCGGGAGGCAGCCCGCGCCCCACAGCAGGATCATCCACGTGAGGTAGCGGCGGGGGAGCCGGCCCGCGGAGGCGGCGACCGACCCGACGACACCGCCCACGCCGTAGCTCGCCAGCACGAACGCGTAGCCGCCCGGCCCGGATCCGGTCTGGTCGCGCACCGCGAACGGCACGAGCACCTCGATCGGGCCGATGATCAGCAGGACGAGCACCGAGGCGAAGGCCAGCGTCGCGAACAGCCAGCCGGTGCGCAGGAAGTAGCCGAAGCCCTCGCGCAGGTCGGCGAGCACCGAGACGGGTCCGTCGGCGCGCTCGGCCACCGGCGCCACCCGCATCACCAGCAGCGGCAGCAGCGCGGCCAGGTTGGCCACGGCGGCCGCGACGATCGCCGCGCCGGGCAGGAACGCGCTGACCAGCACGCCGGCCAGCGCCGGGCCGAGCGCCTGCATGACGACCGGGCGCAGCGTCCCCTCGACGCCGTTGGCGGCCAGGAGCTCGTCGGCGGGCAGCAGCGTGGGCAGCAGGGCGGAGTAGGCCGGGAAGTAGAAGCCCTCCGCGGAGCCGAGCAGGAGCGAGGCGATCGCCAGGTGCCACAGCTGCAGCGAGCCGGTCAGGGAGAGGGCGGCCGCGGCGCCGGCCGCGACGACCCGCACCGACTCGACCCCGATCAGCAGCGCGCGCCGCGGCAGCCGGTCGGCGGCGATCCCGCCCACGAGCACGCTGGCGAGCAGGCCGACGCTGCCGGCCGCGACAACGAGCGAGAGCTCCGTCGGCCCGCCGCCGAGCGCGATGACCTGGTAGACCACCGCGAGCAGCCAGACGCCGGTGGCGAACAGCGAGGACGCCATCGACGCGACGAGGAGGCGGTAGTCGCGGTGGCGGAAGGGGCGGAGCGGGCGCGGCAGCGTCGTCACGGCGTCAGCTCACCACCGGCGCGCCGCGACGGTCGAGCGAGATCCCGTGCGCGTGTACCCCATGTGCGGGCCGGTGCGCAACGGTTGTACTCTGGACGTTCGGTGCGCCTCTGTGCGTCCCGGGATGCATCTGCAGCCGTCGTGCCGTTCGAGGTAGCACCTCTGAGGGACCAGCGGTCCCGGGCCGGCGGACAGGCACCACCAGCACGACGTCAACTGTACGTACACCTGTCACGGATCGCGGAGGACATGGCCAAGAAGGACGGGGCGATCGAGGTCGAGGGCCGGGTCGTCGAACCCCTGCCGAACGCGATGTTCCGCGTGGAGCTGGAGAACGGGCACCGGGTCCTCGCCCACATCAGCGGCAAGATGCGGCAGCACTACATCCGGATCCTCCCCGAGGACCGCGTGGTGGTGGAGCTGTCTCCGTACGACCTCACCCGCGGCCGCATCGTCTACCGCTACAAGTGACCGACCAACTGAGAGAGCGACGGACGTGAAGGTCCAGCCGAGCGTCAAGAAGATCTGCGACAAGTGCAAGGTGATCCGCCGTCACGGCCGGGTCATGGTGATCTGCGAGAACCTGCGCCACAAGCAGCGCCAGGGCTGATCGCTCCGCAGCTCTTCGTCCACAGGACGCAGCAGTAGCAACACAGAGGAACCCGACGCACCTACCGCGCCACACGGGCGCAACCCACCCCCGGAACCAGGCCGGGGCCCGGATCGACAGCACCGAGCCGAGCGGCAGCGAGGCGAGAATGCGGAGAGCCGGGACGGGCGTCGGGCAGACCTGGACACGGTTACGACAGGAGAAACCGCCGCATGGCACGTCTTTCCGGTGTCGACCTCCCCCGCGACAAGCGGATGGAGATCGCGCTCACTTACATCTTCGGGATCGGTCGCACCCGCTCCCTGGAGATCCTCACCGCCACGGGCATCGACCGCGACATGCGCTCGAAGGACCTGACGGACGACGACCTCACCAAGCTCCGCACGTACATCGAGGAGCACCTGCGCGTCGAGGGCGACCTGCGCCGCGAGGTGCAGGCCGACATCCGTCGCAAGATCGAGATCGGCTGCTACCAGGGGATCCGGCACCGCCGGGGTCTGCCGGTGCGCGGCCAGCGCACCAAGACCAACGCCCGCGGCCGCAAGGGACCGAAGAAGACGGTCGCCGGCAAGAAGAAGGCAGGTAAGAAGTAATGCCGCCCCGCACTCGCCAGCAGGCCGGACCCAAGAAGGTCCGTCGCAAGGAGAAGAAGAACGTCGCCCACGGGCACGCTCACATCAAGAGCACGTTCAACAACACGATCGTGTCGATCACCGACCCGACCGGTGCCGTGATCGCGTGGGCCTCCGCCGGCCACGTCGGTTTCAAGGGCTCGCGCAAGTCCACGCCGTTCGCGGCGCAGATGGCTGCCGAGAGCTGCGCCCGCAAGGCCGCCGAGCACGGCATGAAGAAGGTCGACGTGTTCGTGAAGGGCCCGGGTTCCGGTCGCGAGACCGCCATCCGTTCGCTGCAGGCCGCAGGCCTCGAGGTCGGCACGATCTCGGACGTGACCCCGCAGCCGCACAACGGCTGCCGTCCGCCCAAGCGGCGCCGGGTCTAGGGGAGGGAGACAAGAGATGGCTCGCTACACAGGACCCATGACGCGCAAGTCGCGTCGTCTCAAGGTCGACCTCGTCGGCGGCGACCAGGCGTTCGAGCGTCGCCCCTACCCGCCCGGCCAGCACGGCCGGATCCGGATCAAGGAGACCGAGTACCTCCTGCAGATGCAGGAGAAGCAGAAGGCCCGATTCGCGTACGGCGTGCTGGAGAAGCAGTTCCGCCGCTACTACGAGGAGGCCAACCGTCGCCAGGGCAAGACCGGTGACAACCTGCTGCAGATCCTCGAGACCCGCCTCGACAACGTCGTGTACCGCGCGGGCCTGGCCCGCACGCGGCGCATGGCCCGTCAGCTCGTGAACCACGGTCACTTCCTGGTCAACGGCCAGAAGGTCGACATCCCGAGCTTCCGCGTGTCGCAGTACGACGTGATCGACGTCAAGCCGAAGTCGGTCAACACGGACCCGTTCATCATCGCCAAGGAGCTCCTCGGCGACCGTCCGGTTCCGGCGTGGCTGCAGGTCGTCCCCTCGAACCTGCGCATCCTGGTCCACCAGCTGCCCGAGCGTGCGCAGATCGACACGCAGGTCACCGAGCAGCTGATCGTCGAGCTCTACTCCAAGTAGCAGGTAGACGCTCGACACCCCCGGTCCCGAAGGGTGGGACCGGGGGCTCACCACGGCTTCAAATAGCGGTCGCCGTGGCGCCCTAAGGAGGCACACACCCCATGCTGATCTCTCAGCGCCCCACCCTGGCCGAGGACTCGGTCGTCGACACCCGCTCCCGGTTCGTCATCGAGCCGCTGGAGCCCGGGTTCGGCTACACGCTGGGCAACTCGCTCCGGCGCACGCTGCTGTCGTCCATCCCGGGCGCGGCGGTCACCAGCATCCGCATCGACGGCGTCCTGCACGAGTTCACGACCGTCCCGGGGGTGAAGGAGGACGTCACCGACATCATCCTGAACCTCAAGGAGCTGGTCGTGTCCTCCGAGGAGGACGAGCCGGTCACGATGTACCTGCGCAAGCAGGGCCCCGGCCCGGTCACGGCGGGCGACATCGTCCCGCCGGCCGGTGTCACCGTGCACAACCCGGACTTGCACATCGCCACGCTCAACGACAAGGGCCGCCTCGAGGTGGAGCTCGTCGTCGAGCGGGGTCGCGGCTACGTCCCGGCCATGCAGAACAAGGCCACCGGCGCCGAGATCGGCCGCATCCCGGTCGACTCGATCTACTCGCCGGTCCTCAAGGTGACCTACAAGGTCGAGGCCACCCGCGTCGAGCAGCGCACCGACTTCGACAAGCTGGTGCTCGACGTCGAGACGAAGCCCTCGATCACCCCCCGCGACGCGCTGGCCTCGGCCGGCAAGACGCTGGTGGAGCTGTTCGGTCTCGCCCGCGAGCTGAACGTCGACGCCGAGGGCATCGAGATCGGCCCGTCGCCGCAGGAGGCCGACACCATCGCCGCCTTCGCGATGCCGATCGAGGAGCTCGACCTCACGGTCCGCTCCTACAACTGCCTCAAGCGCGAGGGCATCCACACCGTGGGCGAGCTCGTCGGCCGCAGCGAGGCCGACCTGCTCGACATCCGCAACTTCGGTGCGAAGTCGATCGACGAGGTCAAGATGAAGCTCGTCGGCCTCGGGCTCGCGCTCAAGGACAGCCCGCCCGGATTCGACCCGTCGGCCGCGGCCGCCGAGTACGGCTCCGACGGCGGATACGACGCCGACCAGCCGTTCGGCGACGACGGCCAGGACTACGCAGAAACGGAGCAGCTGTAGCCATGCCTCAGCCCACCAAGGGGCCCCGCCTGGGCGGGTCACCCGCGCACCAGCGGCTGATCCTGGCCAACCTGGCGACGTCTCTGTTCGAGCACGGCCGGATCACGACGACCGAGGCCAAGGCGCGCAAGCTGCGCCCCTACGCCGAGCGTCTGATCACCAAGGCCAAGGTCGGCGACCTGCACAACCGTCGCGAGATCCAGAAGGTCATCCGCGACAAGACCGTCGTGCACCGTCTGATCGCCGACATCGGCCCGTTCTTCGCCGACCGCCAGGGCGGCTACACCCGGATCACCAAGACGCTGCCGCGCAAGGGCGACAACGCCCCCATGGCCGTGATCGAGCTGGTCCGGCAGAAGACGGTCACCGACGAGGCCAACCGCGCCCGCCGGGCCGCCGCCTCGCAGCAGGCCGCGACCACGCCCGCGGGCGAGACCGCCGAGGAGGCTTCGGAGAAGGCGCTCGACGCCGCCGCCGAGGCCCCCGAGGGCAGCGACACCCAGGAGAAGGCCCTGGACGCGGCCGAGGCCGCCCAGCAGGCCTCCGACTCCGCCGACGCGCCCTACGGCGAGGGCAGCCACGCCCCGCTGGAGGACGCGGACGAGGCGCCGGAGGGCTTCGAGATCAAGGGCAACGCCGACTCGATGCTCTACCACGTCCCGGGTTCGCGGTTCTACGACAACACCGTCGCCGAGGTCTGGTTCGCCAGCGCCGAGGCGGCGGAGGCCGCCGGCTTCTCCCTGCCTGCCTCGCAGCAGAAGAAGGACGAGTCCTGAGCCACCCGCTCCACGTGCCCGAGCCCGTCGTCCCCCCGGACGGCGGGCTCGGGCCGTCTCTGCGGCAGCGCCACCGGTTGGACCTCGCCTACGACGGCACCGACTTCTCCGGGTGGGCGGTGCAGCCCGGCAGGCGGACGGTGTGCGGGGTGCTGCTCGACGCGCTGTCGACGGTGCTGCGCGAGCCCGTCGCGGTGACGGTGGCCGGGCGCACCGACGCCGGGGTGCACGCCACCGGCCAGGTCGCGCACGCCGATCTCCCCGCCGACCTCGACCCGGCGTGGCTGGTCCGCCGCCTCGCGCGGCTGCTGCCGCCCGACGTGCGGGTGCGGGCCGTCCGGCCCGTCCCCGCCGCCTTCGACGCCCGGTTCGGCGCGCTGCGCCGCCACTACCGCTACCGCCTCGCCACCGCCCCGCACGGCGCCGAGCCGCTGCGCGCCCGCGACACCGTCGCCTGGCCCTTCCCGGTGGACCTCGACGCCCTCGGGGCCGCGTCCGCGCTGCTGCTGGGCGAGCACGACTTCGCCGCGTTCTGCAAGCGCCGCGAGGGCGCCACGACCGTGCGGGCCCTGCAGGACCTGCGCTGGAGCATCGACGACGAGCGGGTCGTCACCGCCGCGGTGTCCGCCGACGCCTTCTGCCACTCGATGGTCCGCAGCCTGGTCGGCGCATTGCTCGACGTCGGGCGCGGGCGGCGGGCCGTCGAGTGGCCCGCGGGCCTGCTGCGGCGCGGTGAGCGGGCGAGCGAGGTGCCGGTGGCGCCGGCGCACGGGCTCACCCTCGTCGGGGTCGACTACCCGCCCGACGACGACCTCGCGGCGCGGGCGGAGCAGACGCGCCACATCAGGTCGGCCGCCCCGCCGCCCGTGGATCCGGCGCCCGTGAACTCTGCGTGACCGAACCGGACCGGCGCTGCCGCCGGAGCCCGGTGCGGACGTAGCGTCGGCCTTCCCACCGAGCGCGGGAGGACCCATGACCGCCGAGCCGACGCCTGACGCCGCTCGAGACCACCCCGGTCCACGGCGCGGAGATCGTCGCCGTGGAGCCGGGGAGCAACGGCCGGTGTCCCGCAGATGGTGCTGGGGCGCCTCGCGTCCGGCTACCGCGGCAACATCCTGCCCGCGGCGCTCATGACGATCACGTCGGGCTTCGGGTGGTTCGCGGTCAACAGCGTCAGCGCCTCGTTCGCGCTCGACTCGCTGACCGGGCTCCCTGCGCCGTTCTGGCTGGTCGTCGTCGTGCTGGTGCAGGTCGGCGTCGCGTTCTTCGGGCACGACCTGGTGGCAGGCGTTCGAGTGCGTGGCGTTTCCCGTGCTCGCGGTGGTGCCGGGGATCGGCGCGGTGATCGTGCTGGCGTCGTCGGACCCGTCGTTCGTACGCCGCCGACTACGCCCGCTACCTCCCCGCCGACAGCCCGCGCCGGCGCGTCGGGCTCGGGATGGGCTTCCCGATCCGGCTGGAGCGGGCCCGGGCCGTCGTCGCGGTGGCGTTCGGGGTCGTCGGGTTCGTCATCGCGCTCGTCGCGGGCATCGTCGTCTCGGTGGGGCTGTTCTCCAACCGGGCGCTGTTCGTCGGCCTGGTGCCGTCGGTGGCGCCCGGGATCGGCGACATCACGTTCCTCGTCGGGACCGCGCTGTCGGCGGGCTTGTACGCGGTGCTGTTCCGCCGGAGCATGGCCCGGTGAACCCCGAGATGCTGGACGTCGCCGTCGAGGAGGCCCGCGCCGGGCTCGCGGAGGGCGGCATCCCGATCGGCGCCGCCCTGTTCGCGGGCGACGGCACGCTGCTGGGCCGCGGCCACAACCGCCGCGTCCAGGACGGCGACCCGTCGATGCACGCCGAGACCGCGGCCTTCAAGGCCGCCGGGCGGCAGCGCGACTACCGCACGACGATCATGGTGACGACGCTGTCGCCGTGCTGGTACTGCTCGGGGCTGGTGCGCCAGTTCGGGATCGGCGCGGTCGTCGTGGGGGAGGCGCAGACGTTCTCCGGCGGGCACGACTGGCTCGCCGAGCACGGCGTCGAGGTCACGGTGCTGTCCGACGAGCGGTGCGTCGCGCTGATGACCGACTTCGTCGCCGCCCGGCCGGACCTGTGGTTCGAGGACATCGGGGAGGTCCCGTGATCGCGACCGTCGACCTGCGCGGCCCCGACCCGGCCGCCGTCGACACGGGGCTGCAGGAGGCCGGGTTCCTGCTGGTCACAGGGCACGGCGTCTGGTCACCGGGCACGGCGTCGACGTGGCACTGCGTGCCGAGCTGCGGGCGGCGGCGCGGCGGTTCTTCGCGCTGCCGGCGTCGGTGAAGCGGGGCGTACGCGGGGGCGTCGGCGGGCGCGGGTGGCTGCCGCCGGGCGTCGAGGCCAACAGGTCGGTCGAGGGGCCGGACCCCGACGGCGGGGAGCACCCGCCGGACCTCAAGGAGTCGTTCGCTATCGGGCCCGACACCCCGACCGGGGACGCGGCCGTCGACGCGGTGTGGTTCCCGCCCAACGTCCGGCCCGCCGAGGTGCCCGAGCCGCAGGCCGTCGTCACGCGGTACCTGGCGGAGATGACGGCCCTGGCGGAGATGACGGCCCTGTCGGGACGGCTCCTGGAGCTGTGCGGGACCGCGCTGGGCGTGGCGCCGCTGAGGACGACGACCCCGACCTGGACGTGCAACATCAACCGCTACCCGCCGCTCACCGAGGTGGGCGAGCCCGCGCCGGGGCAGTTCCGGATCGTCCGCACACCGACTTCGACACCGTCACCGTGCTCGACCGCGAGCCCGGGGCGGGCGGCCTGCAGGTGCACAGCGACGCCGGGGGATGGGAGGACGCGCCCTACGACCCGGACGCGCTCACCGTCGACGTCGGCGACCTGCTCGCCCACCGGACGGGGATGCGCTGGCGCTCCGGGCGGCACCGCGTGCTGCCGCCGCAGGCGGGCGCGCCGCACGAGGAGGCTGATCTCGCTCGTGTTCTTCTTCGAGCTCGACCACGACGCGCTCGTGAGCCCGCTCGCGCCGCCGATCGGGCGGCGCGAGGACCTGGAGCCGGTGGTGTCGGCGCCGTTCCTGCGGGAGCGCCTCACGGCGATATCGGTAGGATAGGGATCCCGGGCGGCTGAGTTCTCCCGAACGCCCACGGCGGGCGGCACCCCGGGGTTAGCGTCCGCGGATGCGGACGCCCGCCACCCGCGACCACGCCGACGCCCACCGGTTCGGGGTGCGGCGCCTGGAGTCCGCGCTGGTCCGCGCAGATCCGGTGCCGCTGCACGAGCAGCTGCGCACGCAGCGCCGGGCCGCGGTGGCCGGGGCGGTCCTCGGGGTGCTGGTGCTGGTCGGCGCGTTCGTGTGGGCGAAGGTCGACCCGCGGCCGGGGTGGGCGGCGCAGGCCGTCGTCGTCGGGGCGGAGTCCGGGGCGATGTACGTGGTGGCGCACGGGCCCGACCGGCTCGTGCCGGTCGCCAACCTGCCCGCCGGGCGGCTCGTGCTCGCCGCACTGCACCACGGCGGGGCGAGCGAGGTGGACCCGGCGACGGCCGAGCCGGTGCTCGTGGCCGACGCCGACCTCGACGCCGCGGCGCGCACCCCCACCGCCGCGGTGCCCGGGGCCACGGCGGTGCGGCTGGGCGGGGAGGTGGTGGCGCCGCGGTGGGCGGTGTGCGACGTCACCGATGCGGAGACCGGGGAGTTCCGCACGACGGTGGTGGGCGGGGCGGTGCCGGTCGCGCCGCCCGCCGCCTCGCTCCTGCTCGCCGTGCAGGGCGGCGGCACCTGGCTCGTGACCGGGGGCCGGCGCCACCGCGTCGACCCGGCCGACCGGGCCGCCACCGGAGCGCTGGGGCTGGACGGGCGGGAGCTGCGCCCGGCGTCGGCGGCGCTGGTCAACGCGCTGCCCGAGGGGGTCGCGCTGCGCACCCCGCGCGTCCCCGACGCCGGCGCGGCCGGACCGGACGGGGCGGGCGAGGTGGGCGACGTGCTGGTCGGGCGGCCGCTCGGCGGCGCCCCGCCGACGTTCCACGTGCTGCTGGCGGGGGGCGTGCAGCAGGTCCCGGCGCCCGTGGCGGAGGCGCTGCGGGCCGCGGGCGCGGTGGTGCGGGAGGTCGGACCGGAGGTCCTGGCGCGGCTGCGGCCGCTGGTCGTGCTCGACGTCGTCGGGTGGCCGGAGGCGGTGCCGCCGCCGTCGGAGGAGCCCGTCGTGTGCGCGGTGTGGTCGGCCGCGGACGGAACGGTGGCCCTCGTGGGTCCGGCGCTGCCCGTTCCGGCGGGCGCGGTGGGCGTCGACCTGGCGCAGGCCGACGGGCCGGGGGAGCGGGCCGACGCGGTGGTGCTGGTGCCCGCGGGCGGCGGGGCGGTGCGGGCCACCGGGCCGGGGCGCGCGCCCGGGGCGGGGCCGCTGTGGCTCGTCGCGGCCACCGGCGTCGCGTACGGGGTGGTCGACGGGGCCACGGCGCAGGCGCTCGGCGTGACGGCGGCGGAGCCGGCGCCGGAGTGGGCGCTGCGGCTGCTGCCCGTCGGCGGGGCGCTCGACGTCAGCGCGGCGGAGCGGACGGTGGACGTGCTGCCGGGCTGACCCCCCGGGCGGCATCGCGGCGGCGCAGGTGGGCGGCGAGGGCGGCGGCGGTGCCGAGCAGGACGGCGACGGCGGCCAGGTCGAGGGGCGGGGCTGAGGGGATCGCTCCAGGCCCGGTGCCGAGGAGTGCGCCGGTGCTCGAGGCAGCGGCCGGAGCGGTGAGGACGGCGGGTTCGGCGGTGAGCGCCGCGACGGCGTCGATGGTGCCGGCGCCGAGCGCGTCGTCGCGTCCACCGGCCGGGCGGCGGGCCGTGGCCACGACCCGGTCGACGACCTGCGCCGCGGTCAGCTCCGGGAAGCGCTCGCGCACCAGCGCGGCCAGCCCGGACACCAGGGGTGCGGAGAAGCTGGTGCCCGCCGGCGGCTCCGCGGTGAGCCCGCCGCCGACCGCGAGCGAGCGCGCGCCCGTGCCGGGGGCGGCGAGGTCGACCCAGTGCCCGGCGACCGTGAACGCGGCCGCGGCGTCGTCGGGGCCGGTGGCGCCGACCGCCACCACCTCGTCGTACCAGCCGGGCAGCGACACCGGCCCCGGCTCGTCGCCGCACCCGCCGACGCCCGCGTTGCCCGCCGCGGCGACCACCACGACGTCGGCGTCGGCGGCGAGGCGCAGGGCCGCCTGCAGCCGCGAACCACCGGCTCCGGCCCGCTCCGGCGGGAGGCACACCGCCTCCGAGACGTTGACGACGTCGGCGCCGGCCTGCACGGCCAGCACCACGCCCTCGGCGAGCGTGGTGAGGTCGCCGGCCGTTCGCGGCCGCCCGTCGGGGCCGGGCGCCGACGACGGACCGGCCTGGCGTATCGCGAGCAGCGTGGCGCCCGGGGCGACGCCGACGACCTCGTCGTCGGGCGAGGGGGCGGCCGCGATCAGCCCGGCGACGGCGGTGCCGTGGCCGTCGCAGTCGTCGAGGCCGGTCCCGGGGCCGCCGCCGGTGAGGAGGTCACCCCCGCCGCGCAGTCGACCGGCGAGCCGCGGGTGCGGCGCCACCCCGGTGTCGATCACCGCGACGAGGACGCCCGCGCCGGTGGCGAGGCGGTGGGCGTCGGCCAGGCGCAGGCGGTGTGCGGGCGGCGGGTCGGGCGGGACGGCGGTGCCGGCGGGCAGCGGTGCGCACCCGGGCGCGGCCGCGGCCTGGGCGGGTGCCGCGCCGGTGCCGAGGAGGACCAGCGCCGTGAGAACTGGGGTCAGCGCTCTCACAGCGCCCGCACCAGTGCGAACAGCCCGGTCGCCGCCAGCGCCAGCGGCACCGCGGACACGACGAGCACCCCCTCCAGCAGGTCGACGGCCCGCCGCGCGACCGGCGAGGGCGGGGGCCGCTCCGGACCCGCGACGACCGCGACCGCGGCCACGGCGATCCCGGCGACCAGCAGCCGCCCGGGACCGTCGGAGCCCAGCGCCACCGCGATCGCCAGTGCGGCCCCGCCCGCCACCGTGCAGGCGAGCAGCGCGCGGGCCGGTGCGGCGTCGGCGAACCCCCGCGCGCGCAGCCCCAGGACGGCCACCACGACCGCGGCGAGGGCGATCCCGGCCCGACCCCCGCCCGCGGCCACGAGACCCGCCGACGCCGCCGCCAGGACGCCGCAGCCGCCCACCAGTCCGGCGAGGTGCGCGCGGGCGAGCGCGGCGCGCTCGGCGAGCTCGGCGAGCGGCAGGGGATCGTCGTGGGCGGCGAGCTCGCCCGCGTCGGTGGGCACGACCGGTCCGGGCAGGGCCGCGAGGCGCAGCGCGGCGCGGGGCAGCAGCGGCCCGGCCAGCAGCGCGAGGGCGCCGGTGCCCGCCGCGAGCGCGGCGGGGGAGGCGCCCAGGCGCAGGTGCAGGAGCGCGGCGAGGGCCGTCGGGACGGCCACGGCCACGGCCGCGACCAGCACCGGGTGGACGGTTCGCCGCAGTGCCTGCGCGGCCCCCGCGACGACCCCCGCCGCCGCGACGGCGAGCAGCACCTGCGCGGTGCCCGGCCCGGTGGCCGCGGCTCCGCTCGCCGCCGCCCCGGTGCCCGCGGCCAGTGCGACGGCGACGAGCGGGTGGCGGTCGGTGCGGGCCGTCCGCGCCAGCGCCGCCACCGCGGCGAGCCCGCCGAGCACCGCCGCCGCCACGCCCCACGGCCCCGCCGGCACCGTCGCGAGGACGACGGCGGCGAGACCGGCGAGGACGACGGCGACGACCGCCCGGGCGTCGGGGAGGGGGCGCTGCGTTCCGTCGTCCGCCGTCGCGGCCAGCGCGTCGACCGGGTCGTCGAACACCGGGGCCGGCGGCGGCGGGCCGTCCGGACCGAGGCGCAGCACCTCGCCGTCGAGCACACCGAGCTCGTCGAGCGTGGCCGCCGGGTGCAGGGGGCCGCCGGTGACGCCGGTGAGCCGCCACGGCAGCATCCGGCGCCCCGGGCCCGGCTCGCCCACCAGTTCCAGCACCATCGGCACCAGCTCGCCCACCGGCACGTCGGCCGGGAGCGCGACGTCGACGCGCGTGCGCGGGGCCAGCACGGTGAGCCGGGTGTAGGCGGGCGGGCCCGGCTCGGCCACCGGTCGGGCGACGGACATGGGGACCTCGACTTCCTCCGAACGGCCCCGCCGGACGGGCGCGGCTGCCTACCATCCCCCGCGCCCGGGCCGTCCCGTGGGCGTTCCGGAGAACTCGTGGAGGTGGGTGCGTGGGCACGATCGGGCTGGTCCGGCCGCGGCGCGCGGTGCCCCGCATCCCCGACGGCGAGCTGGTGCTGGAGCCGCCGCCCGAGCCGGAGCGGGTGGTGCCGGCCGGGATGGTCGCCCGGCTGCTGCCCGCCGTGATGCTCCTGGCGTCGGTCGGGTTCGTGGCGGCACTGGGCGTCCGCAACCCGACGTCGTGGCTGTTCGGCGGCATGATGATGGTCTCGACGCTGGGGATGCTGCTCACCGGCTCGGGTGGGCGCGGCGGGGGCGACCGGTCGGCGTCGGTCGACGAGGACCGCCGCGACTACCTGCGCTACCTCGCCCAGCTCCGCCGCCGCGTCCGCACCGTGGCCGCGGCGCAGCGCACCGGCCTGGAGAGCGTGCACCCCGACGCCACGGCGTGGCCCGCGGTGCTCGCGGCGGGCCGGCTGTGGGAGCGCCGCCCGGCCGACGCCGACTTCGGGCGGGTGCGCGTCGGGTGCGGGCCGCAGCGCCTCGCGACCCGGCTCGTCGCTCCGCGGACCGGGCCGGTCGAGGGCGTCGAGCCGATCACCGGGCTGGCGCTGCGCCGGTTCCTGCACGGGCACGCCGTGGTGCCCGACCTGCCGGTCGCGCTGGCCCTGCGCTCGGGCTCGACGGTCTGGCTGGAGCCGCCCGCCGGCTCGGCGGACCTGCGGCCCGCCCGCGCGCTGGCCCGCGCGGTGGTGGCCGGGTACGCGCTGTGGCACAGCCCGACCGACGCGCTGCTCGCCGTCGTCGCGCCGCCCCCGCTGGCCGCCGAGTGGGACTGGGCGAAGTGGCTGCCGCACACGGCCCACCCCCGCCGCCGCGACGCGATCGGCCCGCTGCGGATGCTCACCGGCGACGCCGACGAGGTGCGCCGCTGGTGGGTCGCCGAGCTGGCCGGGCGTCCGGCGGGACCGGGGGCGGGCGAACCGCACCTGCTCGTCGTCGTCGACGAGGTGGCCGACGGGCCCGGCCCGTGGGCCGCGGTGGCCGGGGTGACGGTGCTACGGGTGGGGCCGCCGCCGGGGCGGCGCCCGGCGCCGTCGGTGGTGCGGCTGCTGGTCGGGGAGGGCTCGCTGGAGCGGGCCGGGGGAGACGAGGGCCCCGAGGACGAGGAGACCGGTGTCCGCCCGGTGGGACGCCCCGACGCGGTGACCGTGCCCGAGGCCCGGGCGCTGGCCCGGCGCCTGGCCCGCTACCGCCCCGACGGCCCGGTCGCCGCCGACGGCACCCGACCGGCCGCGGGCCTGCCCTCCCTGCTCGGCCTCGACGCCGGGCACGGCGGGGTCGAGGCGCTGCGGCGGCGGTGGCGCCACACCGACACCGACCGCCTGCGCGTGCCGATCGGCCTCGACGAGAGCGGCGGCCCGCTGCACCTGGACCTCAAGGAGTCCGCGCAGGGCGGGAGCGGCCCGCACGGGCTGTGCATCGGCGCGACGGGCTCCGGGAAGAGCGAGCTGTTGAGGACGCTCGTGCTGGGCCTCGCCGCGTCGCACCCGTCTGAGGAGCTCAACCTGGTGCTCGTCGACTTCAAGGGCGGGGCGACGTTCCTGGGGCTCGCGGCGCTGCCGCACGTCTCGGCCGTGATCACCAACCTCGCCGACGAGCTGGCGCTGGTCGACCGCATGGCCGACGCCCTGGCCGGGGAGATCACCCGGCGCCAGGAGCTGCTGCGCGCCGCGGGCAACCTCGTCGGGGTCACCGAGTACGCGGCGCTGCGGCGCGCGGGCGCCGACCTGCCGCCGCTGCCGGCGCTGCTCGTCGTCGTCGACGAGTTCTCCGAGCTGCTCGCCCAGCGCCCCGAGCTGCTGGAGCTGCTCGTCACGATCGGGCGGCTCGGCCGCTCGCTCGGCCTGCACCTGCTGCTCGCGTCGCAGCGGCTGGAGGAGGGGCGCCTGCGCGGGCTGGAGTCGCACCTGTCGTACCGGATCGCGCTGCGCACGTTCTCGGCGGCGGAGTCGCGGGCCGTGCTCGGCGTCCCGGACGCCCACCGGCTCCCGGCCGCGCCCGGTTCGGCGTTCCTGTCCACCGGCACGGGCGAGCTGGTCCGGTTCCGCGCCGCGTACGTCTCCGGGCCCGCCGAGGCGCCGCGCCGGGTCCGCGGCACGGCCTCGCGCAGGGCGCACCCGTTCGAGGTCCGCCCGGTGCCCGCGCCGCCCGTGCCCGCCGCCCCGCCCGGGCCCGCCGCGCAGGCCGGGCCCGAGGAGCTCCCGACGGTGCTGGAGACCGTGCTCGCCGCCCTCGACGGGCTCGGTCCGCCCGCGCACAGGGTGTGGCTGCCGCCGCTGGGCGACCCGCCGCCGCTCGACGAGCTGGTCGGCGCCGTGCGGCCGGTCCCGGGGCGCGGGCTGGCCGCCTCCGGTGGGCGCGGGGGAGCGCTGCGGGTACCCGTCGCGCTCGTCGACCGGCCCTACCAGCAGCGCCGCGACCCGCTGCTGCTCGACGTCTCCGGCGCCGCCGGGCACCTGGCGGTGGTGGGCGGGCCGCGGTCGGGGAAGTCGACGGCGCTGCTCACCGCGGTGCTGGGGCTCGCGCTGACGCACACGCCCGCCGAGCTGGGGGTGCACGTGCTCGACTTCGGCGGTGGCGCGCTCACCCCGCTCGCCGGGCTCCCGCACGTCGGCACCGTCGCCGACCGGCTGCAGCCCGACCTGGTGCGCCGCACCGTCGCAGAGGTCGCCGCGCTGCTCATCCGCCGCGAGCAGCTGTTCCGCGACGCGCAGCTCAGCGGCGTCGAGGCGTTCCGGGCGCGCCGCGGCACCGGGGAGTTCGCGGCCGAGCCCGCCACCGACGTGCTGCTCGTCGTCGACGGCTACCTCACGCTGCGCCACGACTTCGAGGACCTGGAGGCGCGGCTGCTCGCCGTCGCCGCGCAGGGGCTGTCGTTCGGGGTGCACCTGGCGGTCACCGCCGCCCGCTGGAGCGAGCTGCGCCCCGCGTTCAAGGACCTGTTCGGCAGCCGTCTGGAGCTGCGACTGGGCGACGTCGCCGACTCCGAGGTCGACCGGCGCCGGGCGGCATCGGTGCCCGCCCGCCCCGGTCACGGCCTCGCCCCGGACGGGGCCGCGATGGTGCTGGCCGCGCCCCGGCTCACCGGAGGCGACACGGCGGCGCTCGTCGCGGACGTGGTGCGGGCCCGGCCGGGCGCGGGGTTCGCGCCGGTCCGGCAGCTGCCCGACCGGCTCGACCACGACCGGTTGCCCGACCCCGAGCCCGGGTCGACCGGGATCCCGCTCGGCGTCGACGAGGAGCGGCTCGCGCTCGTGCAGCTCGACGTGGCCGCGCAGCCGCACCTGGTCTGCTTCGCCGACGCCGAGAGCGGCAAGACCGCGCTGCTGCGGCTGCTCGCGCACGGGATCGTCGCCCGGTCGACGCCCGACGAGGCGCGGATCGTCGTGCTCGACTACCGGCGCACGCTGCTCGGCGCGGTCCCCGACACGCACCTGATCGGCCACGCCAGCACGCCCGGCGCGGCGGCCGACGCGGTCACGGAGGTGGCGGCCTCGCTGCGGCGGCGGCTGCCCGGGCCCGGCGTGTCCGCCCGCGCGCTGCGCGAGCGCAGCTGGTGGACGGGGCCGGAGGTGTACGTGCTGGTCGACGACTACGACCTCGTCGCGCCCACCGGCGGCCACGGCGGCACGCACCCGCTGCTGCCGCTGCTGGAGTTCCTGCCGCAGGCGAAGGACGTCGGGCTGCACCTGGTCGTGGCGCGGCGCTGCGGCGGCGCGGGCCGCGCGCTGTTCGACCCGGTGCTCGGGCGGCTGCGCGAGCTGTCGGCGCCCGGGCTGGTGATGAACGGGAGGCCGGACGAAGGCGCGCTGGTGGAGGCGGTGAAGGCCGGGCCGCTGCCGCCGGGGCGCGGCACGTTCGTCGACCGGCGCCACGGCGCGCGGCGGGTGCAGCTGGCGTGGGTGCCGCCGGTCGACGGGCCGTGACGGTGCCGGTCCGCGCAGTCGTGCAGGTCGGTCGGTCGGTCGTGCGCGTGGCGCGGGAGGGGCCGGACGGGGAGCCGCGGGTCGTCGAGGTGCCGGTGGAGCCCGGCGTCGCGCTGCCGGTGCTGCTGCGGGGGCTGGCCGGCGCGGCCGATGTCGTGTTCCTCCGGGCCGAGGCGGTCGCGGCGGGGCGGCCGGAGGTGGTCGTCGTCGACGCCGGGGCACGCGCGACGGAGGTGTCGCTCGTCCGGGGCGGTCGTGTGGTGACCCGGCGCGGCGCTCCCGGTGGCGACCGGATGGACGCGGTCGTGGCGGGGCTGCTCGGGGACGGGGACCAGCCGCGGGCCCGACGGGTGCGGGAGGCCCTGTCGCTGCACGAGGAGGCGGAGGGCCTGCGCGCGGCCGAGGTCCGGGCGGCGCTGCGGCCCTGCCGGGCCGAGGTGGTGCGCGCCGTCGTCGCGGTGGCCGGGCGGCCGGACGTGCCGGTGCTGCTCGTCGGCGGAGGCGCGCGGTCCCCGGACCTCGCCGCGGACCTCGACGCGGCCGGCCTGCGCGATGTCGTGGTCGCCCCGCGGCCCGAGGCGGCGGCGGCGCTGGCGGCGCTGACCCGGCTGCCCCCTCCTGTCTCCGGGGCGTCGTCCCGCCCGCGGTGGCTGCCCGACCCTCCGCCGCGACGGCGCCGCACCGGCCGGACGTTCTTGGCCGCCCTCGCCGCCGCCGTCGTCCTGGGGGCGCTGCACGTGCTCGGCGGGCTCCTCGCGTCCGCACCGGGGCCGCCGCCCACGGGGGTGCTCGCGCAGTACGGCTACCGGTTCGCGCTGCCCGAGGGCTGGGCGCACACCGGCGGGCTGCCCGAGCGCCGCCGCAGCCTGCTGACGCCCGTGGCCGCGCCCGAGGGCAGCGACCTGATCGCCGTCGAGGCCACTCCACTGGGCTACGACGCCGCCGCGGAGCCGGCGCGGGCGGCCGCGGAGCTGCGGGCGGAGTTCGACGCCGGTGGGCCCGGCCTCTCCGGCTACGACGCGCGTGCGCGGTTCGGGGGGCGCGCGGTCACCGCGTACCGGGAGCGCGCCGGGGCGTCCGTCGTCGACTGGTACGTCCTGCTCGACGGCGGCACGCAGCTCAGCGTCGGCTGCCGGCACACCCCGACCGGCACGGCGGCGGTCGCGGCGGCCTGCGCGCTCGTGGTGGGCACGCTGCGGGGCGGCTGAGGCGTTCGCGCCCGCACACTCCTGCCTCGAAACGCCACGGGACGCGGTCCCCGGCTGGCACGGTCCCCCCACGCGGGCGACCACGAGGTCGCCGGACTGAGGAGGAGTGCGATGGACGGGTTCGGCACCTCGACCGAGGACATGATGGCCGCCGGCGCACGGGCGATGGAGGTGAGGGACACCGTCCTGGCCGACCTGCGGGCGCTGCAGGGCCGGCTCGCCCCGCTCGCGTCGTCGTGGTCGAGCGACAGCTACCGCGCCTTCGTGGCGCTGATGGCGCGCTGGGACACCGACGCCCAGCGCCTCGGCGAGGCGCTCGGTGCGATCGGCGAGGCGATCCGCACGTCGGGCACGAGCTACCAGGCGTCCGAGGACGCCTCGCGCGAGCAGCTGTCGACGATCACCGCGGCACTGGGCTGAGGGGGAGCGGGACATGACGGAGATCAAGGTCGGGTTCGGTGCGCTGGCGACGGCGCAGGAGGACATCCGGGCCACGACGAAGCGGATGCACGACCGGCTCGCGGAGCTGGAGGCGGGTCTGCGCCCGGTCACCGCGACCTGGCAGGGCGAGGCCGCGCTGTTCTACCGGGAGAAGCAGCGGGAGTGGGACGACGCCGCCGTCGGCATCGCGGCGGTGCTCGAGCGGATCGGCCGCGCGGTCGGCGCGGCGAACGAGAACTACCAGCAGGTGGAGGCCCGCAACCGGTCGCTCTGGACCTGAGCGGAGCGGTCCGGAGGGGGCGTTTTGACCCTCCTCCGGACCGGCGGGTACCCTCGACAACCGATAGTGCGGCGGGAGGTCGTGCGCTCCGAGGAGTGCACCCCGCCTCCGGGGCCCGGTGCCCTTTTCCGCACCACACGCACCAGAGGCAGCTCCCGAGCCCGCAGTTCGACGAGCACTAGACAGCGACGAGGTAGGTCCGTGTCCACGTACAGCCCGAAGCCCGGCGATATCACCCGCGCCTGGCACGTGATCGATGCTACGGACGTGGTGCTCGGCCGCCTCGCCACGCATGCCGCCACGCTCCTGCGCGGCAAGCACAAGCCCACCTACGCGCCGCACATGGACACCGGTGACTTCGTCGTCATCGTGAACGCCGAGAAGATCTCCGTGTCCGGCAACAAGCGCGACGACAAGTTCGTCTACCGCCACAGCGGTTACCCGGGCGGTCTCCGCCAGCGGTCCGTCGGCGAGATGATCGACAAGCAGCCCGACCGCCTCGTCGAGAAGGCCGTCAAGGGCATGCTGCCCAAGAACAAGCTCGGCCGCGCCATGGGCAAGAAGCTCAAGGTCTACGCCGGCCCGAGCCACCCGCACGCCGCGCAGCAGCCGGCCGCGTTCGAGATCACGCAGGTCGCTCAGTGAGCACCCCTGAGTCCGTGACTCCTGATCCCACGACAGAAGGACAGCCCGTGACCAGCCCCGAGCCCGAGGTCGAGGCCATCGCCGAGGACGAGGTCCCCGCGGAGGCCGTCGAGGCCGAGGCCAGCTCCGACGAGCTCGACGCCGTCGACGACGAGTACGACACCGACACCGACGTCGACGTCGACGTCGACGTGGCCAGCGACGTGCCGGACGCCGTGTTCTCCGACCGCCCGGTGCAGACCGTCGGCCGCCGCAAGGAGGCCGTCGTCCGCGTCCGCCTCATGCCCGGCAGCGGCAACTTCACGCTCAACGGCAAGAGCCTCGAGACCTACTTCCCGAACAAGCTGCACCAGCAGCTGATCCGGGAGCCCCTCGTGCTGCTCGAGAAGACCGAGCGCTTCGACATCTTCGCCCGCCTGCACGGCGGCGGGATCTCCGGGCAGGCCGGCGCACTGCGCCTGGCGATCGCCCGTGCGCTCATCGAGGTCGACGCCGAGGACCGCCCGCCGCTCAAGAAGGCCGGCTTCCTCACCCGCGACCCGCGCGTGATCGAGCGGAAGAAGTACGGCCTCAAGAAGGCCCGCAAGGCGCCCCAGTACAGCAAGCGCTGAGCATGGGCGAACGACGTCTCTTCGGTACCGACGGCGTTCGCGGACTGGCCAACGGCGAGCTCCTCACCCCGGAGCTCGCCGTTGCGCTGTCCGCCTCCGCCGCGCGCGTGCTCGCCGAGCGCGACCGGACGCACCGCCCGGTCGCGGTGGTCGGGCGCGACCCGCGGGCCAGCGGTGAGATGCTGGAGGCCGCGGTGGTCGCCGGGCTCACCTCGGCGGGCGCCGACGCCGTCCGCGTCGGGGTGCTGCCGACGCCGGCCGTCGCCCACCTGGTCGACGTCCTCGGCGCCGATCTGGGCGTGATGATCTCCGCCTCGCACAACCCGATGCCCGACAACGGCATCAAGCTCTTCGCCTCCGGCGGGCACAAGCTGGCCGACGCGCTGGAGACCGCCGTCGAGGACGGCATGACCGCCGACGGCCGCCGGCCCACCGGTGCCGCCATCGGCCGCGTCCGCGACCTCGCCGACGCCGCCGAGCGCTACACCGCGCACCTGTTGGCGGGGACGCCGTCGCTCGCGGGGATCCGCGTCGTCGTCGACTGCGCGCACGGGGCCGCGTCGACCGTGGCCCCCGACGCCTACCGCCGCGCCGGTGCCGACGTCGTCGCGCTGCACGCCGACCCCGACGGCCTCAACATCAACGACGGCGTCGGCTCCACCCACCTCGCACTGCTGCAGGACGCGGTCCGCGAGCACGGTGCCGACCTCGGCATCGCCCACGACGGCGACGCCGACCGCTGCCTGGCCGTCGACGCGGCGGGGCGGGTCGTCGACGGCGACCACATCCTCGCCGTGCTGGCCGTGGCGATGCGCGACGCGGGCGAGCTGGAGCAGGACACGCTCGTCGC
Organism: Pseudonocardia oceani; assembly: GCF_019263585.2. Classification (GTDB taxonomy): domain Bacteria; phylum Actinomycetota; class Actinomycetes; order Mycobacteriales; family Pseudonocardiaceae; genus Pseudonocardia; species Pseudonocardia oceani. Next base: position 1,975,474 of record NZ_JADQDF010000001.1, on the reverse strand, counting down.
CACCGTGATGAGCAACCTGGGGCTGCACCTCGCGATGGAGGCGGCCGGGATCGCGCTGCGCACCACCGCGGTCGGCGACCGGTACGTGCTCGAGGAGCTGCGCTCGGGCGGGTTCACCCTCGGCGGCGAGCAGTCCGGTCACGTCGTGCTCCCCACCCGCTCCACCACCGGTGACGGCCTGCTCACCGCGCTGCGGATCATGGCCCGGATGGCCGAGACCGGTGCCTCGCTGGCCGAGCTGGCCGGGATCATGACGGCGCTGCCGCAGGTGCTGCAGAACGTCGCCGTCGTCGACAAGGCGGCGGTGGCGCAGTCGGCCGCCGTGCGCGACGCCGTCGAGGCCGCGCAGGCGGAGCTCGGCGGCACCGGGCGGGTGCTGCTGCGCCCGTCGGGCACCGAGCAGCTGGTGCGCGTGATGGTCGAGGCCCCCACCGAGGAGCAGGCGCGCGGCACCGCCGCCCGGCTCGCCGAGGTCGTGGCCGCGGCCCGCTGAGGGCCGGCCCCGTCCGCTCACGGCTTCCCCGGTTCCGCCCCGCGGCGGGGCGGTCGTGGGCGAGGATCGGCCGGTGCCGTCCGGCCTGCATCTCGACCCCGACCGCCTGCACGCCCACGGGCGGCGCCTGGCCGGGCTGCTCGCCGAGCTGCTGCCGCTGCCCGTCGTCGACGGGACGGCGCGGGCGGCGCTGGCCGCGGCGCCCGACGGGGCGGTGCTGCTGGCCGAGCTCGACCGCGCGGCGGCGGCCGTCGACCGGATCGGCCGCGAGCTGGCCGACCTGACCGCGGGGCTGCACGTCACCGCCTACGCGGCCGGTGCGGCCGACACCGAGGCGCGCGCCGCGCTGCTGGAGCCGTCGTGAACGGGGGCGAGCCGCGCGACGGGGCGGAGGACGCGCTGGTGGCTGCGGCCGGGGTGCTGGCCGTCGCCGCCGCCCGCATGGAGCACGCTCTGCCCGCCCTCGGCCGCCTGATCGCCGACGTCGGGGACGACTGGCTCGACGACGCCGGCCGCGCCTGGGCCGAGCGCGCCGGCCTCGCGCGCCGGGCGCTGGACCGGGAGCTCGACGCCGCGCTGGCCGCGGCCCGGATCGTGGCGGCCGCGGCCGAGCGGTGGGTGGCGGACGCAGCGGTCCCGGGCGGGCCGGTCGCGGGCGGGCCGGTCACGGCCTCGGACACCGGCGGGCGGGCCGCGGACACCGGCGGGCCGCCCTCGGTCCGCGGTGGCGCCGGCCCCCGGCTGGGTGGGACCGCAGCCCGCCGGGTCGAGGACGAGCGCGGGATGAGCGTGGCTCGGCTCGGGGAGGACGGGTAGCCCGGCACCCGTGCTGGGGTCGGGGTGCCCGCCGGTCCGGACTGCGCACGGAGTGGCGTCCTGCGCATGTCGGGACGTGCGCGGTCGGCCACCAGGTGCGCGGGTGGGTGCGGGAGTGAACGGTGCCGGGTCAGGAGCGGGAGACGACCTCGGTGCCGGGCACCTTGCCGACCACGACCTCGTCGAGCGGGCCGTTCTCGTCGGACAGCTCGCGCAGCAGGAACGCCGTGACCAGGCCCCGGGTGAGGCGCCGGGTCTTCGCGTCGGGGCTGCCGGAGAGCAGGAGGTCGCTCCAGTGGGTGCCGTCGAGGAAGCCCGTGTGCGTGGCCTTCTTCAGCGTGCGCAGCACGACCGCGCCGCCCGCGGAGGCCGACACCGGCTCCGCGTGGCCGGCGGCGGGGGCGACGGTGTCGCGGCCCGCCGTGAGGTGCAGGGTCGGGACGGTGACCTTGCGGGCGGCCTCCAGGGCCGACGGGCGGGTCTGAGCGAGCGCGATCGTGACGACCGCGCGGGCCCGCGCGTGGCCGGCGGCCGCGAGGAGGGCGACGCCGCCGCCGATGCCGTGCCCGGCGAAGGCGGTGCGGCGGGCGTCGACGCTGATCCGGCCGTCGCCCAGGCGCACGCCCGCGCACACCTCCAGCGTGGTGCGCAGGTCGGCGGCCATGCCCGCGTGGCTGGGCAGCGGGCCCTGGTGCCCGCCCGGCGCGGCCGCGACGATGCCCCACGTCGCGAGGTGGCGCAGCAGGTCGGCGTAGCGGGATGCGGGCTGCAGCCAGTCGTGCGCGAACGCGACGGCGGGCAGGCCCAGGCCCTCCTCCGGCGCGAAGACGACGCCCGGGATGCCGACCATCCCGAGGTCGCCGCGCAGCGCCGTGAGCGGACCCGGGCGGGAGAGCTGTTCGAGGGCGTCCTTGCCGCCGCGCAGGTCGGAGAGCTGCGAGCGCACCGCGGCGGGCGAGGACGAGCGGGTCCGGGTCACAGCGCAGAACCGTAGTACCGTGCGCCCGCCGTCGCCGGTCCGGGACGGGTGTCACCCGTTCGTGACCGGCCCGGACGAGACATCGCGCGGGCCGGCCGATCCGACCCGGCCTACCCTCGCCCGCATGTGGGGTGTGTGGACGGCCGGCCAGATCCGCGACGCCGAGGCCGCGATGATGCGGCACGTCCCCGGCGAGACCATCATGCGGCGCGCCGCGTACGGGCTGGCCGTGCGCGTGCGGGCCGCGCTGGGGGCCGTGGCCGGGCGGCGGGTCGTGCTGCTCGTCGGGGCCGGGCACAACGGCGGCGATGCGCTGTGGGCCGGCTACGAGCTGCGCCGGCGGGGCGTCGCGGTGACGGCGGTGCTGCTGGTGCCCGAGCGCGCCCACGCACCCGGGCTGGCTGCGCTGCGCCGGGCCGGTGGACGCGTGACCGGCGCCGACGGCGCGGCGGACCTCGTGCAGCGCGCCGACCTCGTGGTGGACGGCATCGTCGGCATCTCCGGGCGCGGTGCGCTGCGCGAGCCCGCGGCGGGGCTGGTGGCCGCGGCCGCGCGGGCCGGGGTGCCGGTCGTCGCGGTCGACCTGCCCAGCGGCGTCGACACCGACACCGGCGAGGTCCACGCGCCCGCGGTCCGGGCGGACGCGACCGTGACGTTCGGGGCGCGCAAGCCCGTGCACGCGCTGGCCGCGCCGGCCTGCGGGCCGGTGCACCTCGTCGACTTCGGGCTGGGCCCGTACCTGCCGGAACCGCACGCCCACGTGCTCGAGGCCCCCGACGTGGCCGCCCGCTGGCCGGTGCCCGGTCCGGCCGACGACAAGTACACGCAGGGTGTGGTCGGGGTCGCGGCCGGTTCGGCGGTCTACCCGGGCGCCGCGGTGCTCGCCACCGGCGCCGCCGTGCTCGCGACCAGCGGAATGGTGCGCTACGCGGGCACCGGGGCCGAGGCCGTGCACGCGCGCTGGCCAGAGGTCGTCGCCACCGCGGACGTCGACGGTGCCGGGCGGGTGCAGGCCTGGACCGTCGGGCCCGGCTCCGGAACCGACGACACCGGCCGCGCCACGGTGCTCGCCGCGCTGGCCGACGACGTGCCGCTCTGCCTCGACGCCGACGCGATCACGCTGCTCGCGCAGCACGCCGACCTGCGCGACGCCGTGCGCGGCCGTCCGGTGGTGCTCACCCCGCACGACCGCGAGTTCGCGCGCCTGGCCGGCGACGTCGGCACCGACCGGATCGGCGCGGCCCGGCGGGCGGCCGCCGACCTCGGGGCGACGGTGCTTCTCAAGGGCAACGCGACCGTCGTCGCCGACCCGGGCGGCCGGGTCCTCGTGCACCCCGCGACCTCGTCCTGGGCGGCCACCGCAGGCTCGGGCGACGTGCTCTCCGGGATGATCGGCGCCCTGCTCGCGGCGGGGCTGGAACCCTGGTGGGCGGCCGGCTGCGCCGCGTTCGTACACGCGCGCGCCGCGGAGACCGCGGCCGCTGGAGCCCCCGCCCCGGCATCGCTGATGCAGGCCGCGATCCCCGCCGCCGTGCGGTCGCTGCGGGCGGCGGAGCGGGCCCGCGACGCTCGGTGACGACCCCGCGGTGAGGCGGCGCACGCCGTCCGGGGGCCACGCCGCCCCCACCGGTGATGCGATGATGCCGGGGTGACTACGACGGGGACGGCCCGGGTCGAGGCGGTGATCGACCTCGACGCCGTGCGCCACAACGTCGGGGTCCTCGGGGCCGCGGCCCCCGGGGCCCAGGTCATGGCCGTGGTCAAGGCCGACGGGTACGGGCACGGCGCCGTACCGGTCGCGCGCGCCGCCCTGGGGGCCGGCGCGACCTGGCTGGGGGTCTGCACGATCGAGGAGGCCCTGGAGCTGCGCGCGGCCGGGATCACCGCCCCGCTGCTGTCGTGGCTGCACCTGCCCGACGACGACTTCGCCTCCGCCGTGGCCGCCGACGTCGACCTGTCGGTGTCCTCGCGCGAGCACCTCGCCGCCGTCCTCGCCGGGGCGCGTGCGGCCGGGCGCCCGGCCCGGCTGCACCTCAAGATCGACACCGGGCTGTCCCGCAACGGTGCGCCCGCCGCCGAGTGGGCCGACCTGGTCGATGACGCCGCGAAGGCCGTCGCCGACGGGGGCTGCGAGGTCGTGGCCGTCTGGTCGCACCTCGCGCACGCCGACGCCCCGCACCACCCCACGCTCGACCGGCAGGCCGTCCGCCTCACCGCGGCGTGGCAGGCCGCGCGCGACCGGGGCCTGTCGCCGCTGCGCCACCTCGCCAACTCCGCGGCCACCCTCACCCGGCCCGACCTGCACTTCGACATCGTCCGGCCGGGCATCGCGGTGTACGGGCTCGACCCGCTCGACCGCCCCGTCGGCGAGAGCCCGCTGCGCCCGGTGATGACGCTGCGCGCCCGCGTGGCGCTGGTGAAGCAGGTGCCGGCGGGCGAGGGCGTGTCCTACGGCCACGAGTTCACGACCCCGGAGGAGACGACGCTGGCGCTGCTGCCCGCCGGGTACGCCGACGGCGTGCCGCGCCGGCTCAACCGCAACGGCCGCATGCAGGTGCTGCTCGGCGGCCGGTCGCTGCCGGTGGTCGGGCGGGTCTGCATGGACCAGGTGGTGGTCGACTGCGGCCCCGGCTCCGACGTCCGCACCGGCGACACCGCCGTGCTGTTCGGCCCCGGCGACGGCGGCGGGCCCACCGCGCAGGACTGGGCCGACGAGCTCGACACGATCCACTACGAGATCGCCACGGGCGTGCACGGCAGCCGGGTGACCCGCACCGTGGTGGGCCGCTCGTGAAGAAGCCCGGCATCTGGCAGACCGTCGGCGTCGCGGGCGGGGTGGTCGGCGCGGCCGCCACCGGCGTCGCCGTGGGCGCGGCGGCCCGCAAGCGCAAGCAGATCGCCACCGCGCGGCGGCGCCTGGCCACGCAGATGTCGGAGGGGTCGTCCGAGCCCGGCGTGCTGCCGCCCGGCGAGCCCTCCTCGGTCACCGCCGACGACGGCGTGCGCCTGTCGTGCGAGGAGATCGACCTCACCGGCGACCCGGCCGATCCCGACGACGCCGCCGTCCTGACCGTCGTGCTGGTGCACGGATTCGCCCTCGACCGCCGCACCTGGCACTTCGAGCGCCGCAGCCTCGCCGAGCTGGTGGACCCGCCCGTGCGCCTGGTGCTCTACGACCAGCGCAGCCACGGCCGCTCCGAGCGGGCCTCGCGGGAGAGCTGCACGATCGAGCAGCTCGGGCGCGACCTCGACGCCGTGATCCGCGCGCTCGCCCCGGAGGGCCCGCTCGTGCTCGTCGGGCACTCCATGGGCGGCATGACGATCATGGCGCTGGCCGAGGAGCACCCGGAGCTGTTCGCCGAGCGGGTGCTCGGGGTGGCGCTGGTGTCGACCTCGGCGGGCGAGGTCGGCAGCGCCGGGCTCCCGGGCGCGCTGCTCTCGCGGCGCAACCCGCTCATCCGCGGTGTCGGCCTGCTCGCGCGGCTGCAGCCCACGCTGGTCGACGTCGTGCGCGGCGTGGCGGGCGACCTGATCTGGGCGATCACGCGCAGCTTCGCCTACGGCGACCGCAGCGTGGCCCCCTGGCTGGTCGACCTCGTCGACACCATGATCAGCTCGAACGCCGTGGACGCGCTCACCGACTTCGTCGACACCGTGGGCAGCCACGACCGCGTGGCCGCACTGCCCGCGCTGGCCGGGTGCGAGGTGCTGGTGGCGGCGGGCGAGGCCGACCGCGTGATCCCGTACTCGCACTCCGAGCGGATCGCCGCCGAGCTCCCGGACGCCACGTTCGTGCGCTTCCCCGGGGTCGGCCACCTCCCGATGCTCGAGCAGCACGCGACGATGGACGAGGCCCTGGTCGCGTTCCTGCGGCGCAGCGCGGCCCGCATCGACACCGTCGCCGGGGAGACCCGCACGCGGCCCAAGCGGTCCCGGCGGCGCGCATGAGCGCACCCGAGGTGCCGCTGGACACCGATCTGGAACTGCCCGACGTCGCCGACACCGAGGCGCTGGGCGAGCGCCTCGCGGCCGGTCTCGCGGCGGGCGACCTGGTGGTGCTGTCGGGCCCGCTGGGGGCGGGCAAGACGGCGTTCGTGCGGGGGCTGGCCCGCGGCCTCGGGGTGTCCGGACCGGTGACGTCGCCGACGTTCGTGATCGCCCGCGAGCACCGGGCCGGAGCCCGGGGGGTGCCGCTGGTGCACGTGGACGCCTACCGGCTCGGCCTGGCGGCCGACGTGGCCGCGGAACTGGACGACCTCGACCTCGACACCGACCTGGCCGACGCCGTGGTGGCCGTGGAGTGGGGCGAGGGCGTGGCCGAGCGGCTCTCGGCCCGGCACCTGCTCGTGCGCCTGCGCCGCCGGCCCGACGACGTGCGCGTGGCCACCGTGCGGCGCGTCGACGCCTGACGGCGCTCACGGGCCCGACACCGTCCACGGCGGGAGCTCCGGGGAGTCGTCCCCGACGAGCCGCCGCAGCGGACCGAGCGGGTCGCCGCCGTAGTGTTCGGCGAGCCGCACGAGCGCGCCGAGGAGTGCGGCGGTCTCCCGGTAGGGCAGGAGGCACTCGCACTCCACCTGCCGCGGCGCGCCCGCGGACAGCGGACGGCCGTCCTGGTCGAGCCCGCCCGCGCAGCACAGCGGCTTGCGGAGCTCGGCGAGCGGGTCGGACGTCGGGTCGAGCCGGCCGGTGGCGTGCAGGGCGTCGAACCAGCTCCACATGGCCTCCGGCACGCCGTCGGGGACGAGGCAGCGCCGCCGGGAGCACCATGTCGACAGGTCGGCGCGCAGGGCCCCGGTGACGTCCGTGCGCGACCAGCGGGTCGGGCTGCCCTGCCGGTGGTCGGCGACTGCGCAGACCAGGGCGAGCAGGTCGGGCTCGGCCTCGCGGTCGTGCGCGGCCAGCCAGTCGAGCGCCGCGTCGATGAGGTCGCGGTGCCGCTCGCGGTCGGGGGCGACGGCGTCGGCGAGGGGGACGGGCGGAGGAACGGTCCGGCGGGTGGGTCGTGTCATGGCGGCGACGATCCGGCGGCCCCCCGACAGGACCGTTCCGGCGTCGCGCAGTTGTCCACATCGCCGGAAGTCGTCCACAGGTCGACGGCCGCCCGACGCGGTCCGGGTCGACGCTCGTAGCCTGGGCGGGTGCTCGTGCTGGCCCTGGACACCGCGACGCCCGCCGTGACGGCGGGCGTCGTCGACCTGACTGCGGACGCGGTCGTGCCGCGCTCGGCCCACGTCGTGCACGACGCCCGCAAGCACGCGGAGCTGCTGATGCCCGCCGTGCTCACCGCCTGCGCCGACGCGGGGATCGCGCTGCGCGAGGTGGCCGCGGTCGTCGTCGGCACCGGCCCGGGGCCGTTCACCGGCCTGCGGGTCGGCATGGTCACCGCCGCCGCGCTGGGCGACGCGCTCGGTGTGCCGGTGCACGGCGTGTGCTCCCTCGACGCCATCGCGGCCGACGTCACGGCCCAGGGGGAGACGGGACGGCTGCTCGTCGCCACCGACGCCCGCCGCCGCGAGGTCTACTGGGCCGCCTACGACGCCACCGGCACGCGCACCGACGGCCCGCACGTCGAGGCCCCGGCACTGCTCGCCGAGCGCGGGCTCGCGGTCGCGGCGGCCGCGGGCGGCTCGGCCGAGGGGCTCGGCTTCCCGGTCCGCGGCCCGGCGTCCCCGTCGCCGGCCGGACTGGTGGCCGTGGCCGCGCCCGCCCTGCGCGCCGGCGTCGAGCCCGGGCCGCTCGAACCCCTCTACCTGCGCCGGCCCGACGCCGCCCCGCCCGGTGCGCGCAAGAAGGTGAGCACCGGATGACCGCGCCCACCGTGCGCATCGACGACCTCCGCGAGTCCGACGCGCCGCGCTGCGCCGTGCTGGAGGCGCTGCTGTTCCCCGGCGACGACCCGTGGAGCGAGAACGCGTTCCGCGAGGAGGTCCGGATGGGCCACCTCTACCGCGCGGCCCGCGAGGGCGACCTGCTCGTCGGGTACGCCGGGCTCGCGTTCGTCGCGGGGCCGCCGCAGGCCGAGGCCGAGGTGCACACGATCGGGGTCGACCCGGCGCACCAGGGCCGGGGCATCGGTCGCGTGCTGCTGCGCGAGCTGCTGGCCGTGGCCGACGCCGAGCGGGCCACGGTGTTCCTGGAGGTACGCACCGACAACGACGCGGCGCGCGGGCTCTACGAGTCGGAGGGGTTCGTCGTGGTCGGTGTCCGCAAGAACTACTACCGGCCCAGCGGGGCCGACGCGCACACGATGCGGAGGGACCCGCGGTGATCGTGCTGGGCATCGAGACCTCGTGCGACGAGACCGGCGTCGGCATCGTCCGCCACGACGGCGCGGCGCCGGTGCTGCTCGCCAACGAGGTGGCGTCCTCGGTCGACGAGCACGCGCGCTTCGGCGGGGTGGTGCCCGAGGTCGCCTCGCGCGCGCACCTGCAGGCGATGGTGCCCGCGGTGCGCCGCGCGCTCGCGACGGCGGGCGTCACCGCCCGCGACGTGGACGCCGTGGCCGTCACCGCCGGGCCCGGGCTGACCGGCGCGCTGCTCGTCGGTGTGGCCGCGGCCAAGGCCTACGCGACGGCGTGGGGCGTGCCGCTCTACGGCGTCAACCACCTGGCCGCTCACGTCGCCGTCGACACGCTCCAGCACGGCCCGCTGCCTCCGTGCCTGGCCCTGCTCGTCTCCGGCGGGCACTCCAGCCTGCTCGACGTGCCCGACGTCGCCGGGCCGGTCACCCCGATCGGCGCCACCATCGACGACGCCGCGGGCGAGGCCTTCGACAAGATCGCCCGGCTGCTCGGGCTGCCCTTCCCCGGCGGGCCGCACGTCGACCGGGTGGCCGCCGACGGCGATGCGCGGGCCATCGCATTCCCGCGCGGGCTCACCGGCCCGCGCGACGCCCCGTTCGACTTCTCCTTCTCCGGCCTCAAGACCGCCGTCGCCCGGCACGTCGAGGCGCTGGAGCGGGCCGGTGCGCCGGTGCCCGTGGCCGACGTGGCGGCGAGCTTCCAGGAGGCCGTCGTCGACGTGCTGACGGCCAAGGCCGTGCGCGCGGCCCGTGAGCGCGGGGCCGAGACGCTGCTGCTCGGCGGCGGCGTCGCGGCCAACTCGCGGCTGCGCGCGCTGGCCCAGGAGCGCTGCGACGCCGCCGGGATCGTGCTGCGCGTGCCGCGCCCGGGCCTGTGCACCGACAACGGGGCGATGGTGGCCGCACTGGGCGCGCACCTGGCCGTGGCGGGCGCCCCGGCCAGCCCGCTGGACCTGCCCGCCGACTCGGCGATGCCGGTGACCGAGGTGCTGGTCGGGGCCGTCCCGGACTAGAGCCCGGCTACTCGCTCGCCGCCGTCAGCCGCCCCAGCTCGTCGTCGGAGAGTTCGAGGGTGAGCGCGGGCAGCAGGTCCGTGAGCTGCTCGGGGGTGCGGGCGCTGGCGATCGGCGCGGCCACCGTCGGCTGCGCCGCGAGCCAGGCCAGCGCCACGGCCGCCACCGGTACGTCGTGCGCGGCGCCCACCTCGTCCAGCGCGGCCAGCACGGCGGTGCCCCGCTCGTCGAGGTAGGCGCGGGCGCCCTCGGCCCGGACGCTCTCGACGGCGGCGCCGCCCTCCCGGTACTTGCCGGTGAGGAAGCCCTTGGCGAGCGCGTAGTACGGCAGGCAGGCGACGCCCCGCTCGGCGAGCAGCGGCGCGAGCCCGGCCTCGAACTCCGTGCGCTCGACGAGGTTGTAGTGCGGCTGCGCCGCGACGTAGGCGGCGGTGCCCGCGGAGGCGGAGACGTCGAGCGCGCTGCGCAGGCGGTCGGCGGAGAAGTTGGAGGCGCCGATCTCGCGCACCGAGCCCGCGCGCACGAGTGCGTCGAACGCCTCCAGCGTCTCCTCCTGCGGGGTCTCCGGGTCGTCCTTGTGGGCCCAGTAGAGGTCGATCCGGTCGGTGCGGAGGCGACGCAGCGAGTCCTCGCACGCGGCGCGGACGTTCGCGGCGGACAGCCCGGGGCGGGTGGGCAGCGAGCCGACCTTGGTGGCGATCACGACGTCGTCGCGGTTGCCGCGCGCGGCCATCCACTCGCCGATGATCGTCTCGGACTCGCCGCCGGAGTTGCCGGGCGCGCGCCACATGTAGGAGTCGGCCGTGTCGATCACGGTGCCGCCCGCGGCCACGAAGCCGTCGAGGACCGCGAAGGACGCGTCGCGGTCGGCGGTCCAGCCGAACACGTTGGCGCCGAGGCACAGCCGGGAGACGTCGAGGGAACCGATCTTCGCCATGCTCCGACGCTACGCCCGGCTCAGGGCAGCAGCAGGTTGACGATCGCGACGAGCCCCACCACGACGATGACGGCGCGCAGCACGGGCTGGGGGAGCCGGCGCCCCACGCGGGACCCGACCAGCCCGCCCACCGACGACCCGACGGCGATCAGCCCGACGACCCGCCAGTCGACCTGCTCGGGCGCCACGACCAGGAACGTCACGGCCGCCACCGCGTTGACGCAGGTGACGAGCCCGTTCTTCAGGGCGTTGAGGCGCTGCAGCGTCTCGGTGATCATCGTGCCCAGCACGCCGACGAGCAGGATCCCCTGCGCGCCGCCGAAGTAGCCGCCGTAGACCCCGACGACCGCGGTGGCCAGCAGGGACCCCGGCCCCACGTCGGCCCGCGCCGCCCGGCCCTCGCGCCGCCGGGCCAGCGCGCGCTGGATCCACGGCTGCGCCGCGACCAGCGCGACCGCCACCCCGATGAGCACCGGTACCACCGCCCGGAACGCCGAGGCGGGCAGCACGAGCAGCAGCACCGCCCCCGCCGTGCCGCCGAGCACCGACATCGAGCCGAGCACCAGCAGTCTGCGCCGCTGGTCGGCCAGTTCGCGCCGGTAGCCCCAGACGCTCGCCGCGCCACCGGGCACGAGGCCGATGTTGTTGGAGACGTTGGCGAGCACCGGCGGGAAGCCGAGCGCCAGCAGCGTCGGGAAGGTGATCAGCGAACCGGACCCGACGGCGGCGTTGATCGCCCCCGCCGCCGTGCCCGCGAGCAGGATCAGGACCGCGTCCACCGTGGTCATCGCGCCACCCCCGCACCGCCGGCACCGTCGCCGCCCCGCACCCTGCCCGCCGCCGGACGTGGGTGGATAGGGCGCTGATCACATCGAGGGGTGGGGCACCGTTGAGGGATTGGCACTCTCGTGGGTAGAGTGCCAATCGCACGTGGTGCCCGACCCCGGCACCCCGGCACCCGCGGCGGCGGGGAGCCCGGCCGGTCCCACGTCATCCGACAGCCGATACACGCACACCCTGAAGGTGAGGTCATCGTCGTGGCGAACATCAAGCCGCTCGAGGACAAGATCGTCGTCCAGGCCAGCGAGGCGGAGACCACGACCGCGTCCGGCATCGTCATCCCGGACACCGCCAAGGAGAAGCCCCAGGAGGGCAAGGTCCTCGCGGTCGGCCCCGGTCGCATCGACGACAACGGCAACCGCGTCCCGCTGGACGTGGCCGTGGGCGACGTCGTCATCTACTCCAAGTACGGCGGCACCGAGGTCAAGTACAACGGCGAGGAGTACCTCATCCTCTCCGCGCGCGACGTGCTCGCGGTCGTCAACTGACGCACCCGGCAGTTCTGTAGTGCCGCCGCCCCGGTGGTCCCTCGACCGAGCGGGCCCCGGGGCGGTCGCAGTTCGCACGAAGTAACCCAGAGAGGCAGGACATGCCGAAGCAGATCAGCTTCGACGAGCAGACCCGCCGCGCACTCGAGCGCGGGGTGAACCAGCTCGCCGACGCGGTCAAGGTCACCCTCGGCCCGCGCGGCCGTCACGTCGTGATCGACAAGAAGTTCGGTGGGCCGACCGTCACCAACGACGGCGTCACCATCGCCCGCGAGATCGACCTCGAGGACCCCTTCGAGAACCTCGGGGCCCAGCTCGCCAAGACCGTCGCCACCAAGACGAACGACGTCGCGGGCGACGGCACCACCACCGCCACCGTGCTCGCCCAGGCCATGGTGGCCGCGGGCCTGCGCAACGTCGCCGCGGGTGCCAACCCGATGGCGCTGGGCAAGGGCATCTCCGCCGCCGCCGACGCGGTCGCCGACTTCCTCAAGGAGAAGGCGATCCCGGTCGACGACAAGGAGCACATCGCCCAGGTCGGCACGATCGCCTCCCGCGAGGCCGAGATCGGCAACCTGATCAGCGAGGCGCTCAAGGCCGTCGGCAAGGACGGCGTGATCACCATCGAGGAGGGCTCCACGCTCGCCACCGAGCTGGAGATCACCGAGGGCCTGCAGTTCGACAAGGGCTACCTGTCGCCGTACTTCGTGACGGACGCCGAGTCGATGGAGGCGGTGCTGGAGAACGCCTACGTCCTGCTGCACCGCGACAAGATCAGCGCCATCGCCGACCTGCTGCCGCTGCTGGAGAAGGTGCTCGCCGACGGCAAGCCCCTCCTCATCATCGCCGAGGACCTGGAGGGCGAGGCCCTCTCGACCCTCGTGGTCAACTCCATCCGCAAGACCGTCAAGGTCGCCGCGGTCAAGTCGCCGTTCTTCGGCGACCGCCGCAAGTGGTTCATGGAGGACCTCGCCATCGCCACCGGCGGCACGGTCATCAACGCCGAGGTCGGCCTCAAGCTGTCCGAGGCGGGTCTGGACCTGCTGGGCACGGTCCGCCGTGTCGTCGTCACCAAGGACGCGACGACCCTCGTCGAGGGTGGCGGCCCCAAGAGCGCCGTCGACGACCGCGTCGCGCAGATCAAGCGCGAGATCGAGGACGCCACGTCCGACTGGGACCGCGAGAAGCTGCAGGAGCGGCTGGCCAAGCTGGCCGGCGGCGTCGCGGTGATCAAGGTCGGAGCGGCCACCGAGACCGCGCTCAAGGAGCGAAAGCACCGCATCGAGGACGCGGTGTCGGCCACCCGGGCCGCGGTCGAGGAGGGCATCGTGCCCGGCGGCGGTTCCGCCCTGGTGCAGGCGGCCAAGACGCTGGACTCGGGCCTCGGCCTGACCGGCGACGAGGCCACCGGTGTCTCGATCGTCCGCAAGGCGCTCTCGGCGCCGCTCTACTGGATCGCCGCCAACGGCGGCTTCGAGGGCTCGGTCGTCGTCAACAAGGTCGCCGAGCAGGAGTGGGGCCACGGCTTCAACGCCGCCACGCTCACCTTCGGCGACCTGCTTGCCGACGGTGTCATCGACCCGGTGAAGGTCACGCGCTCCGCCGTGGTCAACGCCGCGTCGATCGCCCGCATGGTCCTCTCCACGGAGAGCGCCGTCGTCGACAAGCCCGTCGACGCCCCGCCGGCCCCCGCCGGTGGCGGCCACGGCCACGGGCACGGCCACTAGTCCGACCCGCGCACACCGACGGGCCACCTCCTCCGGGAGGTGGCCCGTTCTGCGTGCTCCGGACGGGTCCGGAGGTTCAGCGAGCCTCGTGCACGACCGGTGCGGTGCCGGCCATCTTCAGCGTGCGCCCGCGTCCGCGGATGATCTCGTCGCGCTCGGACTCCGACAGCCCGCCCCACACGCCGTAGGGCTCCTGCACCGTCAGCGCGTGCCTGCGGCACTGCTCGAGCACCGGGCACGCCTCGCACACCTGCTTGGCGCGGGCCTCGCGGTTGGCGCGGGCCGGGCCCCGCTCGCCCTCCGGGTGGAAGAAGAAGCCGCTGTCCATGCCGCGGCACGATCCGTGCATCTGCCAGTCCCAGATGTCGGTGACCGGGACCGGGAGCCTTCTGATGTCCGCCACGACGACCTCTCCTCTGCTACGACCTTTTCTCGAGGTCGGAGTCCCCAGCGTAGAACCGCGCCAAACCTTGTTCAAGCAGTTCGCGCCGAGTGGTGAGGTTGCTCTTCCCACACCGGCCCCGCACCATGAGCGGATGCAGTCCGAGCCGCCGGCGGCCGCCGCCGCAGCGGCCGGTCCGCGCCCCGTCGATCCGTCCACCGAGTCTTCGTCCGCCGGGGCCCCGTCGGATGGGTCGACGTCCGACGAGCCCGCGCCGGACTCGGTCCCCGGGCTCACCGTGGCCGCCGTCGCCCGGCGGCTGGGGATCGCCCCGGCCACCCTGCGCACGTGGGACCGCCGCTACGGCATCGGCCCGGGCCACCACGAGCCCGGTCGGCACCGCCGCTACACCGTCGACGACGTCGCCCGCCTCGAGCTCATGCAGCACGCGCTGCTGCGCGGAGCCGCCCCCGCGGACGCCGCCGCCTACGCCCGCGGGGCCCGGCTGCCCCGGCCCGACGCCGACGGGCCGCGCCGGCTGCTGCCGCCCGCGCACCCGGCGCCGGACGCGGCCGGGGACGGCTACCCGGCCCGGGACGAGGTCAGGGCGGGGGACGATGGCGCGACCGGCGGCCCGCTCCTGCTCACCGACGACGCGGGCGACGGCCGCGCCGCCACCCGCGTCCGCGTCGGCGGCCGCGCGCTGCGGCTGCCCGGGGCGGGGCGCGAGGCCCGCGGGCTGGGCCGCGCCGCACTGGCGCTGGACGCCGGCGCGATCCGCAGGCTGCTGGAGGAGTCGACGCGGGCGCACGGCGTCGACCACACCTGGGACGCCGTCGCCCGACCCGTGCTGGCCGCGGTGGGGCAGCGATGGGCCGACACGGGCGCCGGCGTGGAGATCGAGCACCTGGTGAGCGAGTGCGTGACATCGGTCTTCGCGGGGTGCGTCGCTCAGGCCCCGGCCCCGCGGAACCCGCGCCCGGTGCTGCTCGCGGGGATGCCGGGGGAGCAGCACACGCTGCCCCTGGCGGCGCTCGCCGCGTCGCTGGCCGACCGGCTCGTCGAGTGCCGGTCGCTGGGCTCCAACCTCCCGGCCGACGCGCTCGTCGCCGCGATCCGCCGGACCGCGCCCGCCGCGGTCGTCCTGTGGTCGCAGATCCCGGCGACCGCCGACCCCGCGCTGCTGCGGGCGCTGCCCCGCACCCGTCCGCGGTTCCGGACCTACGCCGCCGGCCCCGGCTGGGCGGGCGTGGAGCTGCCACCCCGCGTCGGCTCGTTCGACTCGCTGGCCGACGCGGCCGCGGGCCTCGCCGCGGCGGTGCTGGTCTGACGCGCCCGGCCGCAGCCGGCCATCCCGTCGTGCGCGGCCCGCTCGACGCCGCCGCCTTCGGCCCGGACCCCTGTGCCGTCGTACGGCTCGCTCCCGGCGCACCGCCCGGGGAGCGCTGGCGGGCGGCCGTCGTCCTCGGCGGGCAGGGCCGCTTCGCCGCCGCGGTGACGCTGCTGCGGGACCTGCTGGCCGATCCGCGCACCCCGCCGGCGGTGGCGGCGCATGCCGCGGTGACCCTCGCCGCGCACCGCCGCCAGCAGGGCGGGCACGCGCTCGCCCGCCCCCTCGACGCCCGCGGGCTGCGGCTGGCGGCCGCCGCCCCGTCCGGACCGCCGTGCCCGGACGGAACCGACGCCGGCGCGGCCGCCGTCGACGCGCTCGTCGGCCTGGCCGCCGACGCGCTCGGTCTCGGTGACCGGGCGGCCGGGCGGCTGCTCGACGCGGCGCAGGAGCGGGGCCACCCCTCCTGGCGGACGGCGGTGCGGATCGGCTGGGTGCAGGCGGAGGCGGCGCTGTTCGCGGGCGAGGCGGCCCGGGGCCTCGAGCCCGCGGAACGCGCGTTGGAGCGGGCCCGGGCCGGGGGCGGGCTGCGGCACGTCGTGAAGTCCCGGCTCGTGCTGGCCGTCGTCCGCGCCGTCGCTCACCCGGACGGAGCAGTGCTGGCTGAGCTGGACGCCGTGGCCGATGCGGCGTCCGGGGCCGGGCTGCTCCCACTCGTGGGCCCCGCACGGCTGGCCGCGGCCGACCTCGCCCATCACATCGAGTCGCCGAGCGTCACAGGGTCGTCACTGAACGCAAACGATGGGGCGGACGACCGGTCCGACGAAGCGGTGAACGGCCGGATGAGCGGTCCGGCGCGCCGACGACACGCCGCAGCACTCTCGGCGAACGCCCTCTACCAGTTCAGTGATCCCGTGGGGAGGGGCCTGATGGGGGAGTCGGTGCAGCGTGTGCCCTAGGTCCCAGTAATGTAATTACTCCATTCGGAACTTCGTCACCCACATGACGAGTGCCACTCGGCGCAACCCTCCCGAATGGAGGGCACAAATGGGCCCTGATCGTGTCAAGGTGGAGCGGTCACCCGCCGATGCGTGGGGTGACACATCACCCGGCTGCAGGAAGCTGCAGGAAGGAATCGTCGTGACGACGGTACTCATCTGCGACGATCGTCGCAGCGTCCGCGAAGGCCTGACCCGCGTGATGTCCGCGGTGCCGGGAGTGCATCGGATCGATTGCGTTGCGCACGGGGACGAGTTGCTGGCCCGGTTCTCCCGGCAGCCGGTCGACGTTGTCCTGGTAGGCACCCAGCGTGCGGTGCCCACCGGGGTGGAGGCGACCCGACGACTGGTCGCCGCTCACCCCCAGGCCAACGTGATCGTGTTCGGAGCCCCCGACGACGCGGGCAGCATCGCCGCGGCCATCGCGGGCGGGGCCAGGGGCTACCTGCGCTGGGACGCCTCGCGTCCCGAGTTGGTGGCCGCACTCGCGCACACGCTCGCGAGCACGGCCGTGCCCACGCCCCGGGCGCCCACGGACTCGGGCGTCCAGCTCACCGAGCGCGAGCTGCAGGTGCTCCGCGGGATGAGCCAGGGCAAGAGCAACGGCCAGATCGGACGGGAGCTCTACCTGTCCGAGGACACGGTCAAGACCCACGCCCGCCGGCTGTTCCGCAAGCTGGGCGTGCGTGACCGCGCCCAGGCGGTCGCCCACGGCTTCCGTCGCGGCCTGGTCTCCTAGGAGCCCGCCCGCCGGCCCCCGAAGCCGGCGCGCGGTGCCCCGCACCGCTCCACCGCTCTCCCACGGGTGCGTGTCCGCCGATCCGGCGCCACGCACCCGTCGGCGTGTCCGGCCCCGTGTCCGCACCGGGCAACCCGGCCCCGCCCTGGCGCGTCCTCCTGACGAGGTACCCGGTCCGGTGACTCCCGGCGCTTCGCTACGGTGAACCGCACTGAGGACACGGTCGAACACTCTCCGTGGTCGCCGTCACGAACGGATGAGATCGAACATGCTGCGTAACACCCGGACGACTCTGTGCGATGAGTGAGACGACAGACGTTCCCGATGAACTGGTCACCCGCGCCATGGCGGGGGATCGCGTCGCCGTCGGGCACGTGCTCGCCATCATCCGGCCCCTGGTCGTGCGGTACTGCCGCGCTCGCCTGGGGCGGGAGCGTTCGTTCGCCTCGGCGGACGACGTCGCACAGGAGGTGTGTTTGGCCGTGCTGACGGCCTTACCGGGATACCGGGTCCAGGGGCGCCCCTTCTTGGCGTTCGTCTACGGCATCGCGTCACACAAGGTGATCGATGCCCATCGAGCGTCCACCCGCAACAAGTCCGAACCCGTTGCGGAGCTCCCCGACTCGGTCGAGACCTCCGACGGTCCCGAGCAGCGCGCGCTCCGCGTCGAGCTGTCCGGGGAGATGTCCCGTCTGCTCGAGCAGCTCCCGGAGAAGCAGCGCGAGATCCTGGTGCTGCGGGTCGTGGTGGGCCTGTCGGCGGAGGAGACGGCGGAAGCCGTCGGCTCCACCCCCGGAGCGGTCCGGGTCGCTCAACACCGGGCCCTGGCCCGGCTCCGCAAGTCGATGCCCGAGGAGGTGGTCTAGATGCAGGACGAACGCGGTTCCGGTGGGCGCGGTCCGCGCCGGCCGCACACCAACGGCAGCAACGGCTCCCATCCCGACGGGATGCGCACGCAACCGATCCCCTTCACCCAGGTCTCCGACGAGCCGATCGACCTCGTCGCGGTCCAGGCCGACGACGAGCTGATCAGCGCGCTCGCCGCCGGGATGTCCGTCTCGTCCCCCGGTGTCGGCGGCTACGACGCCGACGACCAGGTCGCCGCGCTGCTCGCCACCTGGCGCGCCGAGGTCGACCGCGAGCCCCTCCCCGAGCTCGTCGACCTCGACACGGCGATGGCCGCGGTCCGGTCGTCGTCCCGCCCGCCGAGCCGCCGCGCCCGTCACCTGTTCCCGCTGGCCGCGGCCGCCGCGATGATCGTCTTCACCGTCGGCGGCGTGTCCGTCGGCGCCGCCGAGGCCAAGCCGGGCGACACCCTCTGGGGCGTCTCCCGCGTGCTCTACGCCGAGCGCGCGGAGTCCGTCGAGGCCGCCGAGCGCGTCGAGGTCCGCATCGACGAGGCCAAGCAGGCCCTGTCGCGCGGCGAGCCCGCCGTGGCGGCGCAGGCACTGGCCGCGGCCGAGGAGGACCTCGTCGCCGTCCGCGCCGAGGAGGGCCTCGCCGAGCTGGCCGAGGCGCAGAGCTTCCTCGAGGCGAAGGCGGCCGAGACGCCGCCCGGCCAGCCGGTCGAGCCGGGCAGCCCGCTGGAGAGCGACCCCCGTCGCCCGGTGCCGCCCCGCGCGGCCACCGAGACGCCGTCGCCCGCCCTGGCTCCGGCTCCGGCCACCACCACCACCAGCGACGTGCCCGCCCCCGCGGCGAGCCCCGTGGCGCCGACCAGCACCGCGGTCCCTCCGACGTCCGGCCCGAGCACGGGCGGCGGCACGACCCCGGGTGGCGGCAACGGCGAGGGCACGCAGGACCCGCCGTCCTCGCCCACGGCGGAGGGCAGCGCCGACCCCACCACCACGACCTCCGGCCAGGGGCTCAGCACCTCGGCCACAGAGGAGGGCACGCCCACCGCGTCGGGCTCGGAGACGAGCGAGTCGAGCACGACCAGCTGAGGCGTTCCCGCACGTCGAAACGGCCCCGGCCCCCGCGAGGGGGACCGGGGCCGTCGGCGTCGGTGCGGCGGAGCCCGTCAGGAGTCGGACAGCACCGCGTCGGCGTAGCCGCGGCAGTACTCCCACGTGACGTAGCTGCTGGGGTCGGGATCGAAGGCCGGCTCGTGCGGGCGCATCTGGCCCTCGTCGAGCAGCTGCTGCAGGCTGGCGCGGAGCAGGCTCCACTCGTGGAAGTGCTGCTCGCCGCAGTCGGCGCAGTCGACGACGATGCCGCGCACCCCGCGGCCCTCCAGCAGGGCCTGGTACACGGCGAGGTCGGCGAGGTCGGCGACGATCTCGTCGCGCTCCACGTCGCTCAGCTCCTCCGCCTCCTCGGGCTCGGGGCCGTCGAGCGACAGCGCGGGGTCGTGCGGATCCCCGGCGAACGGGTCCGGCGGCAGCGCGTCAGGTGGCACGGTCCCGATGGTACCCGGGACGGGCGACAGGGATCTGTGGGCAGGCACTCCCCGGACCCGCGCGCCACGCACCGTGCGCGTGGATACGATGGCGGTCAGCGATGACGAGCCCGGAGGATCCGATGACGAGCGAGGCCACCGGTCTGCCACCGAAGTTCGCGATGCTGGGCCTGACCTTCGACGACGTGCTGCTGCTCCCCGCCGAGTCCGACGTGGTGCCCAGCAGCGTCGACACGGGCACCCAGGTGACGCGGCGGGTGCGCCTGAAGGTGCCGCTGGTGTCGTCGCCGATGGACACCGTCACCGAGTCGCGCATGGCGATCGCCATGGCGCGCGCGGGCGGGCTGGGCACGCTGCACCGCAACCTCTCGCCCGAGCAGCAGGCCGCGCAGGTCGAGGTCGTGAAGCGGTCCGAGGCCGGGATGGTCACCGACCCGGTCACCTGCACGCCCGAGGCCACGCTGGCCGACGTCGACGCGCTGTGCGCCAAGTTCCGGATCTCCGGCGTCCCGGTCACCGACGCGGGCGGCAGGCTCGTCGGCATCATCACCAACCGCGACATGCGGTTCGAGATGGACCACAGCCGCCCCGTCCGCGAGGTCATGACGCACGCCCCGCTGATCACGGCCCGGGTCGGGGTGTCGGCGGAGGCCGCGCTGGGCCTGCTGCGCCGGCACAAGCTGGAGAAGCTCCCGATCCTCGACGGCGACGGGATCCTGCGCGGGCTCATCACCATCAAGGACTTCAACAAGACCGAGAAGTACCCGCTGGCCACGAAGGACCCCGACGGCCGGCTGGTCGTCGCGGCCGCGGTGGGCGTCGGCGAGGAGTCCTACGCCCGCGCGATGGGGCTGGTCGAGGCGGGCGTCGACGTCCTCATGGTCGACACCGCCCACGGGCACTCCAGGCGCGTGCTGGAGATGGTGGCGAAGCTGCGGGCCGAGGTCGGTGACGTCGACGTCGTCGGCGGCAACGTCGCCACCCGTGCGGGCGCCGCGGCGCTCGTCGAGGCCGGCGCCGACGCGGTCAAGGTCGGGGTGGGGCCGGGCTCCATCTGCACCACGCGCGTCGTCGCCGGGGTGGGGGCGCCGCAGATCACCGCGATCTACGAAGCCTCGCTGGCCTGCTCGGCCGCGGGTGTCCCGGTGATCGGCGACGGCGGCATCCAGTACTCGGGCGACATCTCGAAGGCCATCGCGGCCGGTGCGTCCACCGTCATGCTGGGCAGCCTGCTCGCGGGCACCGCGGAGTCGCCCGGCGACCTGATCCTCGTCGGTGGCAAGCAGTACAAGACCTACCGCGGCATGGGCTCGCTCGGCGCGATGAGCGCGCGCGAGGGCAGCAAGTCCTACTCCAAGGACCGCTACGCTCAGGACGACGTGCTCAGCGAGGACAAGCTGGTGCCGGAGGGCATCGAGGGGCGCATCCCGTTCCGCGGGCCGCTGTCGCAGGTCGTCCACCAGCTCACCGGCGGCCTCCGCTCGGGCATGGGCTACGCGGGCGCCGAGACCATCCCGCAGCTGCAGCAGGCCCAGCTCGTTCGCATCACCGCGGCCGGGCTCAAGGAGAGCCACCCGCACGACATCACCATGACGGTCGAGGCGCCCAACTACGCCGCGCGCTAGGGGGACGGAGGGCCGGGGCGGGAATGGGGCAGGGCCCGCTCTACCCTGCTCCACGTGCGTGACCTCGTGGAGATCGGGATGGGCCGGGAGGCCCGTCGGAGCTACGACCTGGGCCAGGTCGAGATCGTGCCCTCGCGGCGCACGCGGAGCTCCCAGGAGGTGTCCACCGCCTGGCAGCTCGACGCGTACCGCTTCGAGATCCCGCTGATCACCCACCCGACCGACGCCGTGGTGTCGCCGGCCAGCGCTGTCACCATCGGCAAGCTGGGCGGGCTCGCGGTGCTCAACGCCGAGGGGCTGTGGGCCCGGCACGCCGACGCCGACGGCGCGCTCGCGCGGGTGCTCGAGGCCGCGGAGGGCGACGACCCGGCCGGCGCGGTCCGGATGCTGCAGGAGCTGCACGCCGCCCCGATCCGGCCCGCGCTGCTGGCCGAGGCGCTGCGCGCCGTCCGCGAGGCCGGGGTGACGGTCGCCGCGCGCGTCAGCCCGCAGCGCGCCCGCGAGCTCACCCCCGCGCTGCTCGCGGCCGGCGTCGAGATCCTCGTCGTGCAGGGCACGATCGTCTCCGCCGAGCACGTGTCGGGCGGCGAGCCGCTCAACCTCAAGGAGTTCATCGCCTCGCTCGACGTTCCTGTCGTCGCGGGCGGGGTGGGCGACTACCGCACTGCGATGCACCTCATGCGCACCGGCGCGGCGGGCGTCATCGTCGGGTACGGGGAGTCGAGCGCGACCACCACCGACGAGGTGCTGGGCATCGGGGTGCCGATGGCGACGGCCATCGTCGACGCCGCCGCGGCCCGCCGCGACTACCTCGACGAGACCGGCGGCCGCTACGTCCACGTCATCGCCGACGGCGGCATGACCGGCTCGGGCGACGTGGCGAAGGCGATCGCCTGCGGCGCCGACGCCGTCATGCTGGGGGAGCAGCTGGCCGAGGCCAGCGACTCGCCCGGCCGCGGCCTCTACTGGACCTCCTCGGTGGCGCACCCCTCGCTGCCCCGCTCCGAGGTCACCGGCTTCGGCACCGGCGAGCGCGACCTGGAGCAGGTGCTGTTCGGCCCGTCCTCGTCGCCCTATGGCACGGTCAACCTGTTCGGCGCCCTGCGCCGGGCGATGGCGAAGACGGGCTACAGCGACCTCAAGGAGTTCCAGCGGGTGGGGCTGACGGTCCGGGGCTGAGCCTCCGAGTCCGTCAGAGGCCCACGGAGTCGGCCCCGTGGCGGGCCTGCTCCGCGGTGAAGCCCTCGAACTCGAGCTGGTCGATGAGGCCCGAGCGCGAGAAGCCCGTGTAGTCCATGTAGCTCTGCGCCTTCTTCGCGGCCTGCTCCATCCAGTCGACGGTCACGGTGTCGACGGCGAACGTGGCGTCGGCGGTGGAGAAGCCCTCGAACTCGAGCTGGTCGACGAGGCCCGAGCGCGAGAAGCCCATGTAGCTCAGGTAGTCCTCCGCCTTCCGCACGGCGTTCGACTGGCTCACCGTCATGCTCGGCTCCGGTGCGGGCGCCTCCACCACGGCGGCCGGGGCCTCCTGCGCCGCGACCGTCGGAGCGGGCGCCGCCTCGGGGGTGCGGGCCGACAGGCCGGCGATGGCGACCAGCGCGACCACCGCGCCCGCCGACCACGCGAGGACCGTGCGGCCGGTCCGCTTCGGCTTCACGGCCGGGGGCTGCGGCGGGGGCGCGTAGGCGCGCTGCTGCGGCGGGGCCCAGCCGGGCGGCGGCTGGTCGTAGCGCGGCTGGTCGTAGCGCGGCGCCGCGTGGACGGCGGTGGCGTTGATGCGCGGGAACCGCTCCGTGACCGGGTCGATCTCTGGGCGCCGCTGCTCCGGGTGCATGCTTCCGCTTTCGTCCGCTCGAGCCGGTCTGTTACCGGTGCTCACCCCGCCGGGTGACGCGCAGACCGTGCCCGTGTGGATCGGACTCGCTCTCGGACCCGGTCCCGGGCACCCTGTGCGGGTGACCACTCCGGCCGCGGCTCTGCAGCGCTGGCGGGACGCCGCGGTGAGCTCACCGCGGCGCAGGTCGCGGCGATCGTCGAGCGTGTGGAGACGGACCCCATGAGGCGCCTGGACCTGGAGTTGTCGGCCGGATGACGCAGAGACAGCTCGACTGGCGCTCGGTCCGGGCGATCGACCACCGGAAGATGGAGATCGCCCTGGGTCACGCCTCCGAGCTGTACGGCACCTACGTGGAGCAGGTCGCCCGCTGGATCCGGCAGCGGGCGGAGGAGGAACGAGACGGTCGTTAGGCTGGACCCGTGCAGCCACCGACCGTCCTCGTCGTCGACTACGGGGCGCAGTACGCCCAGCTCATCGCCCGCCGCGTGCGGGAGGCGCAGGTGTACTCCGAGATCGTGCCGGGGGACACGTCGGTCGAGGAGATCGTCGCGCGCAAGCCCGCGGCGGTGATCCTGTCCGGCGGGCCGTCGAGCGTGTACGCCGAGGGTGCGCCGTCGATCGACCCCGACCTGTTCACGGCGGGCGTCCCGGTCTTCGGCATGTGCTACGGCTTCCAGGCCATGGCGCAGGCGCTGGGCGGGGAGGTCGCGCCGGACGGCACGCGGGAGTACGGGCGCACCGAGCTCACGGTCACCGACCACCCCGGCGCCCTGCACGACGGCCTGCCCGGCACCCATCCGGTGTGGATGAGCCACGGCGACTCCGTGGTACGCGCGCCGGAGGGCTTCACGGTCACGGCGTCGAGCGAGCGGGCGAAGGTCGCGGCGTTCGAGGACACCGACCGGCGGCTCGCGGGCGTCCAGTACCACCCCGAGGTCGGGCACTCGCCGCACGGCCAGGAGGTGCTGCGGCGCTTCCTGCACGACGTCGCCGGTATCACGCCCGGCTGGACCACGTCGTCGATCATCGACGACACGGTCGCCGCCGTCCGCGCCCAGGTGGGCGAGGGGCGCGCGATCTGCGGGCTGTCGGGCGGCGTCGACTCCGCCGTGGCGGCCGCGCTCGTCCAGCGCGCCATCGGCGACCGGCTGACGTGCGTGTTCGTCGACCACGGCCTGCTGCGCGCGGGGGAGCGTGAGCAGGTGGAGCGCGACTTCGTGGCGGCCACCGGCGTCGACCTGCACACCGTGTCGGTCGCCGACCGCTTCCTCGACGCGCTCGCCGGCGTCACCGACCCGGAGACCAAGCGCAAGATCATCGGCCGGGAGTTCATCCGCGTCTTCGAGGCCGCCACGGCCGAGGTGGCGCGCGACGAGCACGTCGGCTTCCTCGTGCAGGGCACGCTCTACCCCGACGTCGTGGAGTCCGGCGGCGGGTCGGGCACGGCCACGATCAAGAGCCACCACAACGTCGGCGGGCTGCCCGACGACATCGAGTTCGCGCTGGTCGAGCCGCTGCGGGCGCTGTTCAAGGACGAGGTGCGCCGCGTCGGGCGGGAGCTCGGGCTGCCCGAGGCGATCGTCGGGCGCCAGCCCTTCCCCGGGCCGGGACTGGGAATCCGGATCATCGGCGAGGTCACCCGCGACCGCCTGGAGACGCTGCGGGCCGCCGACGCGATCGCCCGCGAGGAGCTCACCGCCGCGGGGCTCGACGACACGATCTGGCAGTGCCCGGTGGTGCTGCTGGCCGACGTGCGCAGCGTCGGCGTGCAGGGCGACGGGCGCACCTACGGGCACCCGATCGTGCTGCGGCCGGTGTCGAGCGAGGACGCGATGACCGCCGACTGGACCCGCCTGCCCTACGAGGTGCTGGAGCGGATCTCCACCCGGATCACCAACGAGGTGGCCGAGGTCAACCGCGTGGTCCTCGACGTCACGAGCAAGCCGCCGGGCACGATCGAGTGGGAGTAGCGGTCCGGACGTGACGGTGGGCGGTACCGGGTCCCCCGACCCGGTACCGCCCACCGTCCGCCTCCGCCCCGGGGCTCCCCGTCCCGGGCGGGTCGTCTACTCCCGCCGCCCCCGCAGGCTCCCCGCCAGCAGGACCATCCCGACGAACGCCGCGCCGCCGGCGAGCAGCCAGCGCGGGTCGATCGAGGGCAGCTCTCCCACGAACGCGCACACCGCGAGCACGAGGGCCAGGAGCCCGGTCACCAGGGTCAGCGCCTCGGGCCGGCGACGGCCCGTCTCCAGCTCAGCCACGGAGCACCTCCACGTCACCGGCACCGGAGTGCACGGTGATCTCCAGCGGGCGACCGCCCGCGATACCGTCCGCCCCCAGGTCGGAGACGGTGAGCGTGCCGTCGATGCCGTCGCGCTGCTCGTCGGCGGCGCGCACCTCCCCGACACCGGTGGTGCCGGTGAACGTCAGGTCGGCGTCGCGCGGGACCGTGACCGTGACGTCCCCGACGCCGAGCCGGACCTCGGTGACCAGCGGTGCGCCGGGCGCGGTGAGGTCGAGCGCGGTGAGGTCGATGTCGACGTCGCCCGCCCCGCGGCTGTAGACCGGCTGCAGCTGCGACACCGACGCCGGGCGGACGGCGAGGTCGCCGACACCGCCCTCGGGCCAGTCGAACGACGCCGTGGCCAGCGACCCCCACGTCACCAGGCCGACGACCACGGCCACGGGGATCAGCCCCCGCCCGGCCCGCAGGAACGACCCGGCGACGAGTCCGAACCCGAGCACGGTGAGCACCACGCCGAGCAGCACGGGAGCGTTGGGCGCCGTCAGCACACCGGTGGCCAGCATGAGCGCGGCGGTGGCGCCGCCGGCGAGCAGCGCGACGCCGAGCGTCACGGCCGTGACCGGCGGGCGGCGGCGGGCCGGGGCGGGCGGCGGACCGGCCGGCTCGGGCAGGTCCCAGGCGAACGGGGCGGCGCCCAGCGGGTCCCAGGCCGGCGGCGTGCCGTCCTTGACCAGCGACACGGTCGAGCCGTCGGCGGCCGCCGCGGTGGCGACCGGCGGCGAGACCGGCTGCGGGACCGGCTGCGCGACCACGCGCTCGCCGCGGCTGCGGTGCAGCAGGAACAGCAGCCCCAGTGCGACGACCAGCGGCAGGATCCCGAAGCCGTTGTCGTCGAACAGCGACCCGAACCCGATCACGCCGAGGACCGCCAGACCGACCAGTGCGGCGCCGCGCGGGCCCCGCTTGCCGACCGGCTCGTCGGTGCCGTCGGGCAGCGCGATCCAGCCCGCGACGTAGAGCAGCACGCCGACGCCCGAGAACGCGGCGACGACGAACGCCACGCGGATCAGCACCGGGTCCACGTCGTAGCGGCGCGCGATCGCCGCGGCCACGCCGGCGACGTGCCGGCCCTCCCGCGGCCGTGCCGGCCGCGTGTCCCACATGTCGCGGAGGCTCGTCCGCAGCTCTGTCCCGTCCATGTCCACCACCCTGCTCGCCGCCGACCCCCGAATCATGAGGGATGACCCCGGGACGCCCCCGAGATTCCCCCGATGTCACCCGCTCCCGTGCGTGTGACGATGGAGCGGTGAACACACCGACCCCACCGCTGGCCCGCCGCCGCTCGGGCCGGATCGTCGCGGGCGTCGCCGGCGGGGTGGCCGACCACCTCGGCATCCCCGTGACCTGGGTGCGCGCGGCGTTCGTCGGCCTCGCCGCCATGTGGTGGGCGGGCGCGATGGCCTACGGCCTGCTGTGGGTCTTCGTCAAGCAGGAGGGCGCCGACGTCGAGCGCCGCACGCCGCCGCGCGAGCGCCAGCAGGCACTCGGCCTGGCCGCGCTGGGCGTCGCCGCCGCGCTGACGGCCGCCGCGCTGGGCAACGACCTCATCGGCTGGATCGTCGGCCCGCTGGGCGTCGCCGCCGTCGGTGCGGCGCTGGTCTGGCGCGAGGCCGACGAGGGGCAGCGCCGCCGCTGGACCCGCTCGGGCACCGCCGGGGGCCGCAACGCGGTGCTCCGCACGCTCGCGGGGGCGCTGTTCGTCGCCGCCGGCATCGCGGTGTTCCTGTTCGGCCAGCTCCAGCTCGGGCAGGTGCAGTTCGCGCTGCTCGCGGTGCTCGCCACGCTGCTCGGCGTCGGCGTGCTGACGGTGCCGTGGTGGGTCCGGCTGGTCCGCGAGCTGACCGAGGAGCGCCGCGAGCGGATCGTGGAGACCGAGCGCGCGGAGATCGCCGCGCACCTGCACGACTCCGTGCTGCAGACCCTCGCGCTCATCCAGCGCCAGTCCGACCAGCCCCGCGAGGTCGCCCGGCTGGCGCGCGGGCAGGAGCGCGAGCTGCGGTCCTGGCTGTACGGGGCGGGCGGCTACGGCCGCGGCGGCACCCCGACGCTCGACGAGGGGCTGACGGCCGCGCTGGCCGCTGCGGCCGCCGAGGTCGAGGACACCTACGCCGTGACCGTCGCGCCCGTCGTCGTCGGCGCCGACCGCCCGCTCGACGACCACCTGCGGGCGCTCGTGCTCGCCGGGCGCGAGGCGATGGTCAACGCGGCCAAGCACGCGGGCGTCGCCGAGGTGTCGGTGTACGTCGAGGTGGAGGACGACGCGGTCAACCTGTTCGTGCGCGACCGCGGCGCCGGCTTCGACCCGGACGGGGTCTCCGGCGACCGGCACGGCCTCGCCGACTCGGTGCACGGCAGGATGGCACGGCACGGCGGCACGGTCCGCCTGCGCAGCACGCCGGGAGAGGGCACCGAGGTGCACCTCGCGATGCCGGTACGCACGCACGAGGAGGCGGCATCATGACAGAGGACCCGACCGACCAGCAGGCTCCGGACGGCGACGGCACCATCAGCGTCTTCCTCGTCGACGACCACGCCCTGTTCCGCTCCGGCGTCCGCGCGGAGCTCGAGCGCGGCGTCCCGGACGTGCGGGTGGTGGGCGAGGCCGGGTCCGTCGACGAGGCGGTGGCGGCGGTGCGGCACCACAGGCCCGACGTCGTGCTGCTCGACGTCCACATGCCCGACGGCGGCGGCGCCGAGGTGCTGCGCCGGCTGCGGCCCGAGCTTCCCGACGTCGTGTTCCTCGCGCTGTCGGTGTCGGACGCCGCGGAGGACGTCATCGCGGTGATCCGGGCGGGCGCGCGCGGCTACGTCACCAAGACGATCTCCGGTCGCGAGCTCGCCGACGCGGTCCGCCGCGTGCACGGCGGCGACGCCGTGTTCTCGCCGCGGCTGGCCGGGTTCGTGCTCGACGTGTTCTCCAACAAGCCCGGCGCGGCCCCGCCCGGAGACCCGGAGCTCGACCTGCTCACCCGCCGCGAGCGCGACGTGCTGCGCCTGCTGGCCCGCGGCTACGCCTACAAGGAGATCGCCGCGGAGCTGTTCATCTCGGTGAAGACGGTGGAGACGCACGTGTCGAGCGTGCTGCGCAAGACGCAGCTGTCGAACCGCTACGAGCTGTCGCGCTGGGCGTCGGACCGCCGGCTGGTGTAGCCGCTCAGCGGAGGAGGCCGCCGGCGAGCCCGCCGACGATGCTGGGCTCGTCGCCCTCCAGCGCGCCGCCGGCGCCGCTCACGACGCCGCCGAGGCCGCTGACGACCCCGCCGACCGGTCCGCCCACCCCGTTGCCGAGGTCCTGGACGGTGCTGCCGAGGCCGCCGCCCTGCGGGGCGGGAGCGCCGCCCTGGTCGCCGGAGCCCGAGCCCGAGCCGCCGCCGGAACCGGAGGGGGTGGAGGGAGCCGGGGTGGAGCTGCCGCCGGAGCCCGAGCCGCCGCCGGCGGGCGAGCCGGTGCCCGCGGAGGACGAGGAGCCGCCCGCGGACGATGCTGCGGTCGCGGCGGGGGTGCCGGTGGAGCCGCCCGTGGCGCGGGGGAACGCGACCTCGGTCCAGGCCATCGGCGCGGCCTCGCCGGCGTCGAGGGCCTGCGTCTGCGCGGTGGTGTCGATGACGGTGGGGATCGGGCGGTCCCGGCCCGCTGCGGGCTCGTCGAGGCGGCCCTCGCCGGCGTAGCCGCCGGAGGCGCGGGTGTCGTCGAGCGTGCCGGTGAGCGAGGAGTCGGTCATCACCGTGGCGCCGAGGACCGATCCGGCGGCGAGCAGGCCGCCCGCGGCGAGGGCGCTGCGGCGCACGAGGGCGCCGGAGCCGCGGCGCGGCCGCTCCTCGTCGTCGTCGGAGTCGTCGCGGCCGCGCGCGGCGACCGGGCGGTCGGCGGCGTGCGGGGCGCGGCCCTCGCGGCGAAGGATGCTGCCGACGGTGACGGGCCCGGTGGACGGCTCCGGCTCGGCCTGGGGCTCGGCCGCGTAGCGGCCCAGCAGCTCGGCGACGGTGACGACGTCCGAGGGGAACTCACCCGAGGTCGCATCGACGGATCCGGCGCGGGACAGCAGCTGGGGCACGACGCGACGTCCTCCTTGGAGTGAACGAGTTGCGGAATGTCTACCGGATGGCGCACCCGGGGGCCAAGTGCTACTCGCCCACTCGTCGCCCTTCACCCCAACGGCCCAGCACCGCTCGCCGGATGTGACGGACCGTTCATCCCCTTGTCGAGGTCAGAGCTGCCCGCGGAACTGCCCGCGGGTCTGGTCGAGCGCCCCCTTCGCGACGACGCCGGCCCCGCCGCCGAGCAGCAGGCCGAGCACGTCGAGGGGCAGCCCGCCGCTGGTGAGCAGCAGCCCGAGCGCGGCCGCCGCGGCCGTGCCGCCCGCGACCTTCCAGCGGCCCGACACGTAGTCGGCGGTGGCGCCGCCCGCGCCGCCCCGCTTCCGCGCTGCGCCGTTCAACATCGCCAGGTACCCGACATGACCCAGCGCGACGAGCAGCCCGGCGAGGGCCACGAGGAACGCCACCAGACCGACCACAGCTCCCATGGCGTCCAGAGTGCCAGAACCAGCGCGCTCCTAGCGTCCTCCGAGCCGTCCCCGCCCCAGGCGCAGCAGCAGCATCCCCAGCTCGCGGCCCTCGACGCCGAGGTCGCGGAAGCGGGCGAGCACGGCCATCTCGCGGTTGTAGACGATGCGGGGGCCGCCGGCGGCCATGCGCGCGCGGCCGATCCGCTGCGACACCTCGCTGCGGCGCATGACCAGGCGCAGGATCTCGGCGTCCAGGCGGTCGATCTCCTGCCGCAGTTCCTGGATCTCGTCCTCGGCGGGGATGTCGTCCTCGGGCGGGGCCTGTTCGGCGCTCACGGTCACGTCTCCTCCTCGTCGCCGGTGCCCGGGCCCGGACGCGGGAGAGCCCCGGGTCCGCTGGACTCCGGGGCTCGTGGGCTGGTCAGCGCGGGGCGGCCACGGGCACCGGGGTCCGGCACCCGTAGCGGAATCGGCAGCTCCGCAGCACGGTCGGAGTGTGCCACAGCGCGGGACCGTCAGGGGGCGGCGGTACCCTGCGGAACACGATGAGCGAGCCTGCGAGCGAATCGATGACACGGCGCCTGCGCGCAGCGCCGAGCTCGCGCAGCGAGGGAGAGCGATGAGCGCGCTGTTCGAACTGCCCCAGGAGACCGTCACCGAGCCCCGCACCGCCCGGGGCCGGACCCTGCTGGAGGGTCTCAACCCGCGCCAGCGGGAGGCCGTCGTGCACGCCGGGTCGCCGCTGCTGATCGTCGCGGGCGCGGGGTCGGGCAAGACCCGGGTGCTCACGCACCGCATCGCCTGGCTGCTCGCCGAGCGCGACGCGCACCCCGGCGAGATCCTGTCGATCACCTTCACCAACAAGGCTGCGGCCGAGATGAAGGAGCGGGTCGACGCGCTGGTGGGGCGCCGCGGCAACGCGATGTGGGTGTCCACGTTCCACTCGATGTGCGTGCGGATCCTGCGGCGCGAGGCGTCGCACCTGGGCGTGCGCAGCGCGTTCTCCGTCTACGACGCCGACGACACGCGGCGGCTGATCGGGATGATCACGCGCGACCTCGGGGCGGACCCGAAGAAGTACGCCCCCCGCGCGGTCGCCGCACAGATCTCCAACCTCAAGAACGAGCTCCTCTCCGCCGACGACGCCGCGGAGCGCGCCACCAACGACCACGAGCGCAAGGTGGCCGAGGTCTACAGCGTCTACCAGTCGCGGCTGCGCACGGCCAACGCGTTCGACTTCGACGACCTGATCATGGAGACGGTCTCGCTGCTGCAGCGGCTGCCCGCCGTCGCCGAGTACTACCGCCGCCGGTTCCGCCACGTACTCGTCGACGAGTACCAGGACACCAACCACGCGCAGTACGTGCTGGTCCGCGAGCTGGTGGCGCCCGCGGCGCCGGGTGCGCTGCCGGGCGAGCTGTGCGTGGTCGGCGACTCCGACCAGTCCATCTACGCCTTCCGCGGCGCCAACATCCGCAACATCGTGGAGTTCGAGAAGGACTTCCCCGACGCCCGCACGATCCTGCTGGAGCAGAACTACCGCTCCACGCAGACCATCCTCACGGCGGCCAACACCGTCATCGCCCGCAACCCCGACCGCCGCGACAAGCGCCTGTGGTCCGAGCAGGGCGACGGGGAGAAGGTCGTCGGGTACGTCGCCGACAACGAGCACGACGAGGCGGCGTTCGTCGCGGCCGAGATCGACCGGCTCGTCGACTCCGGCGAGCACCGCAACTCCGACATCGCGGTGTTCTACCGGACCAACTCGCAGTCGCGCGTCTTCGAGGGCGTGTTCGCCCGCGTCGGGATGGCCTACAAGATCGTCGGCGGCGTCCGCTTCTACGAGCGGATGGAGGTGCGCGACGCGCTGGCCTACCTGCGGGTGCTGTCCAACCCCGAGGACACGGTGAGCCTGCGGCGCATCCTCAACGTGCCCAAGCGCGGCATCGGCGACAAGGCCGAGGACACCGTGGCGGCCTTCGCCGACCGCGAGCGCATCTCGTTCGCCGCGGCGCTGCGGATCGTCGCCGAGCAGCCCGAGCGCGTCCCCGGCCTGGTCACTCGCTCGCAGCGCGCGATCGGCGGCTTCGTCCGGATGCTCGACGAGCTCGACGAGCTCGTCGCCCGCGGGGAGGAGACCGCCGAGCTGCTGGAGGCGGTCTACGCGAAGACCGGCTACACCGCCGAGCTCGAGGCCAGCGAGGACCCGCAGGACGGGTCGCGACTGGACAACCTCGCCGAGCTGGTCACGGTGGCGCGGGAGTTCGCGGGCGACGTCGCCGCGGCCGACCCGGACGCCTCCGACGTGGAGGTCGGCGCCCCCGAGCCCGGCTCCCTGGCCGCGTTCCTGGAGCGGGTGGCGCTGGTCGCCGACGCCGACTCCATCCCCGACGACGACCAGGGCATGGTCACGCTGATGACGCTGCACACGGCGAAGGGGCTGGAGTTCCCCGTCGTGTTCCTCACCGGCTGGGAGGACGGCGTCTTCCCGCACATGCGCGCCATGGGCGACCCGGCCGAGCTGGCCGAGGAGCGGCGGCTGGCCTACGTGGGCATCACGCGCGCCCGGGAGCGGCTCTACCTGTCCCGCGCGATGATCCGCTCGGCGTTCGGCCAGCCCAACGCCAACCCGGCCTCGCGGTTCCTGGCGGAGGTGCCCGAGGGCCTGGTCGACTGGCGCCGCGCCGAGCCCGAGCGCTCGGCCCCGGTGGGCCGCTTCGGCTTCGGCCGGCGCAGCACCGCCACCGACCGCGGCACGTGGAACGTCCCGAAGGCGTCGATGGCGCCCACGCTCAGCCTCGACGTGGGCGACCGCGTCAACCACGACAAGTACGGGCTGGGTACGGTCGTCGCGTCCGACGGCAGCGGTGCGCGGGCCACCGTCACGATCGACTTCGGCAGCTCCGGCACGGTGCGGCTCATGCTGATCGGCGGCGTGCCGATGCAGAAGCTGTAGGCGCGGTGGAGGCGGTCGAGCGCTTCGCCGACGTGGTCGACGGGTTCGCCGACGACCCGGGCGTCGAGCCGCCGCGGCCCGGCGCCCGCGGGTTCGGCGCGCGGGCGCTGCGCGCGGGCGGCGCGATCTTCGCGATGCTCGACGTCTACGGCCGGTTCGTCGTGAAGCTCGACCCCGCGCGGGTGGGGGAGCTGCTCGACGCCGGCGCCGGGGCGCGGTTCGACAACGGGCACGGCCGCGCGATGCGGGCGTGGGTGGTGCTGGGTCCCGAGCAGGACTGGGCGGAGTTCGCCCGGGAGGCGCGCGAGCGGGCCTGAGCGGGGCTCAGAAGCCGTCGATGCCGTGCTGCTCCAGCCACGGGCGGGGGTTCATCGGGTTGTCGTTCGCGTCGTGGATCTCGAAGTGCAGGTGCGGGCCGGTGGAGAAGCCGCGGTTGCCGAGCTCGGCGATCTGCTGGCCGGCCGCCACCTCGTCGCCGACCTGCACGACCGCCCGGTTGATGTGCCCGTAGACCGACTTGGTGCCGTCGGCGTGACGGAGCACGACCCAGAGCCCGAAGCCCGACGCCGGGCCCGACTTCTCGACGACCCCGTCGGTGACGGCGTAGATCGGGGTGCCGATCGCGTTGGCGATGTCGATGCCGTTGTGGTGGGTGCCCCAGCGGCCGCCGAAGCCGGAGGTGAAGCGGCCGATGGTCGGCTGCACGAACGCCTGGTCGCCGACGAGGTGCGCCAGCGGGGCGCCGAAGGAGAGCGCGGAGGTGAGGATCGCGTCGCGGCGGGCGAGCTCCTGGCCGATCTCGACGGCCTTGGTGAGGTTCTGGACGTCGACCTGCGACTCCGGGTCGAGGCCGACGGTCGCGAGCGCCCCGGGGAGCACCTGGTCGCCGCCGATGGCGTCGACCGGGAAGACGGCCTCGCCGACCTCGGCGACGGGCAGCAGCGCGCTCATCGCGACCGGCGGCGGCTCGGCGGCCTCGAGCAGGGGTGCGACGGCGGTCTGGCCGGCCGCGACGACGGCGCCCGTGGCCACGGCGGCGACGGTCACGCGGCCGCGGAGGGACGCGGCGGGAGGCGCCGGTAGCCGGTGCACCCCGGGGACGGTGACGACGCGCAGTGGCGCCGTCACGTCACTGAGGTGGTCCGGGGCGCCGCTGGGGGAGCGGTGGCGCGCCACGACCTGCCCTTCTCGACGGATGGTGGTCTCCGTACCGCGGGCCGGTCGGCGTGGACTGGGGATGTCCCAGGCGTCTCGGGGGATGCCTGCTGCCGTCGTGACCGGTCCGTGATGCGAACGGGCGAAACGTAGCGGTGGTCACGCGCCGTAGGCAAATCAGGGGGCGGCGTGTCGCGAAGTCGACCGCTCCTATCAGGACGCGGGCGAGGAGCGCTGACCGAACGTGGTCGGACGGGGGTTGTCGAGAGCCTGGCCACGGCGGAACGGGTGACGGCGATGGTCCGAACGAGCGAGTGCGCTGACCACCCAGTGCACGGACCGCGGGTCGATCGGCAGGGAGAGGTGACCGACGTCACGCAGCTCCAGGTGTTCGACGTGCAGGTCGGCGTGCGCGAGCCGGGCGTTGCGCTGCGGCACGATCATCTGGTCCATGCGGCTCCACACGACCAGGAACCGCGTGGGGCAGCCGGGTGCGGGCTCCTCCAGCTCGCGCAGCAGGTCGGAGCCGGGGCGCAGCTGGGCGGCCAGCGGCGTGGGCATGAGGTAGGCGCTGAGCGAGCCGGTGTGCGGGCTGCCCAGCGTCACGAGCGTGTCGACGACGTCGGAACCGCCCAGGCGCTGCACGTAGTAGCGCGCGATCATCCCGCCCAGCGAGTGCCCGACGATGTGGACGCGCTCCGCGCCCGTGAGCTCGCGCAGCCGCTCGACGTGCCCGCGCAGCTCGTGCGCCGCCGTGCGGACGTCGTCGGTGAACAGGCTGTAGTTCACCGCGTGCACGGTGCCGAACCCGCGCCGGCGCAGCGCGCGGCGGAAGACGGTGAACACCGAGCGGTTGTCCATGATCCCGTGCACCAGCAGGATCGGGTAGCCGGCGCCCTCGGGGTCGGCCACCAGCAGGCCGCGGCGCTCGGGCGGCAGCGGGTCGGTGCGGTAGCCGTCGCCGGACTCCACCAGCGTCTCGCGCAGCAGTCCGGCCGGGTACACGGCCAGGTGCGCCGCCAGCCACGCCCACTCGACGGCGACGCCGCGCAGGCCGGAGGGGGTGCCGACGGTCCGGGCGGTGTAGGCCCCGGCGCGGCCGACCTCGACCGCGGCCCGGCCGACCGCCCCGGCGGCGGACGCCAGGCGGTCGAGTCCCTCGCGGACCAGCGCCATGTACCCGACGGTAGGCCAGAGACCGCCGTCGCGCTGTCCCCGATTGACACACCGTGCGGAACGGCCCTGTCCGACCGGGGGGTGACAGCGGTCACCGGGGCAGGTCAGGGCAGGTGCGGCCCGCGTCGCTAGGGTCGTCGCAGCAGCGTTTCCGCGAGCCGGAGAGCGGCTCACACGCACAGCGGAGTGGGAGAGCCCATGGATCTCTACGAGTACCAGGCGAAGGACCTCTTCGCCGCACACGGCGTCCCGGTCCTGCCGGGCAAGACCGTCGAGACGGTCGAGGACGCGAAGGCCGCGGCGGCCGAGCTCGGCACCGCCGTCGTCGTCAAGGCGCAGGTCAAGGTCGGTGGCCGCGGCAAGGCCGGCGGCGTCAAGCTGGCGACGACCCCGGACGAGGCGGCCGAGAAGGCCACCGACATCCTCGGCCTCGACATCAAGGGCCACACGGTGCACCGCGTGCTCGTGACCACGGCCAGCGACATCGCGGAGGAGTACTACTTCTCCTTCCTGCTCGACCGCTCCAACCGCACCTTCCTCGCGATGGCGAGCGCCGAGGGCGGCATGGAGATCGAACAGCTCGCGGTCGAGCGGCCCGAGGCGCTGGCGCGCATCCCGATCGACGCGATCGCGGGCGTCGACCGGGCGAAGGCCGCCGAGATCGTCGCGGCGGCGAAGTACCCGGCCGAGGTGGCCGAGGAGGCCGCCGACGTCATCGTGAAGCTCTGGGAGACCTTCGTCTCCGAGGACGCCACGCTCGTCGAGGTCAACCCGCTGGTGCGCGACCCGCAGGACCGGGTCATCGCGCTGGACGGCAAGGTCACGCTCGACGAGAACGCCGGCTTCCGGCACCCCGAGCACGCGGCGCTGGTCGACGAGCGCACCGAGAACCCGCTCGAGGCCAAGGCGAAGGCCAAGGGCCTCAACTACGTCAAGCTCGACGACGGCCAGGTCGGCATCATCGGCAACGGCGCGGGCCTGGTCATGAGCACCCTCGACGTCGTCGCGTACGCGGGCGAGAAGCACGGCGGCGTCAAGCCCGCCAACTTCCTCGACATCGGCGGCGGTGCGTCGGCGCAGGTCATGGCCGACGGCCTCGACGTCATCCTGGGCGACCCGGACGTCAAGAGCGTCTTCGTCAACGTCTTCGGCGGCATCACCGCGTGCGACGCGGTGGCCAACGGGATCGTCGAGGCCCTGAAGATCCTGGGCGACAGCGCCACCAAGCCGCTCGTGGTGCGCCTGGACGGCAACAACGTCATCGAGGGCCGCCAGATCCTCGACGACGCGAACCACCCGCTCGTCACGCAGGTGGACACCATGGACAACGCGGCCGACAAGGCCGCCGAGCTCGCAGCGGCGGGGGCCTGACTATGTCGATCTTCCTCAACGAGAACAGCAAGGTCATCGTCCAGGGCATCACCGGTGGTGAGGGCACCAAGCACTCCACCAAGATGCTCGCGGCGGGCACGAACATCGTCGGCGGCGTGAACGCGCGCAAGGCCGGCACGACCGTCGAGATCGGCGGTAAGAAGCTCCCGGTGTTCGCCACCGTCGAGGAGGCCATGAAGGAGACCGGCGCCGACGTCAGCGTCGCCTTCGTGCCCCCGAAGTTCACCAAGGACGCCGTGATCGAGGCGATCGACGCCGAGATCCCACTGCTGGTGATCATCACAGAGGGCGTGCCGGTGCACGACTCCGCGTACTTCTGGGCGCACGCCGTGGCCAAGGGGAACAAGACCCGGATCATCGGCCCGAACTGCCCCGGGATCATCTCGCCCGGGAAGTCGAACGCGGGCATCATCCCGGCCGACATCGCGGGCGCCGGCAAGATCGGGCTCGTCTCCAAGTCGGGCACGCTGACCTACCAGATGATGTACGAGCTGCGCGAGATCGGCTTCTCCACCGCCATCGGCATCGGCGGCGACCCGGTCATCGGCACCACGCACATCGACGCGCTCGAGGCCTTCGAGGCCGACCCCGAGACCGCCGCGATCGTCATGATCGGCGAGATCGGCGGCGACGCGGAGGAGCGCGCGGCGGCCTACATCAAGGAGCACGTGACCAAGCCGGTCGTCGGCTACGTCGCGGGCTTCACCGCGCCCGAGGGCAAGACGATGGGCCACGCCGGCGCCATCGTCTCCGGCTCGGCAGGCACGGCGCAGGCGAAGAAGGAGGCCCTGGAGGCCGCCGGGGTCAAGGTCGGCAAGACGCCGAGCGAGACCGCGGACCTGATGCGGGAGATCGTGGCGGGGCTGTAGCGCCCGCCCCTGTGTTGCAGGAAAGCCACTTTCCCGCCATGAGAGGGCGGGAAAGTGGCTTTCCTGCGCCCGGGGCCCGCGTCCGGACCGGGCGCCCGGGCGCGATGGTCTAGCGTGCGGGAGGCCCGTGCACCGGACCGCGGGAGTCCGCACGGAGGGGAGCATTCCACGATGACGCAGCAGCCCGAACCGACCTCGACGGCCGCCGGCAGCACCGATCACCAGCTCAAGCCGGGCCCGGCGCGGCTGCTCGCCCTCGCCGCCGCCGCCCTCGTGGTCGTGGTCTACATCCTCGGCTTCTTCGACGAGCTCACCTTCACCGGCGGCCTCGCCGGTGCGCTGATCATCGGCGGCGGCCTGCTCGCCGGCGCCGCGGTGCTGCCCCGGACCGGGCGCGTGCTGCTCCCGGCGGCGGTCCTGCTGGTCACCGGCACGCTGCAGCTGCTGCAGGGCGTCGGGGGTGCGCTGGGGCAGGAGTTCGGCGGCCCGAGCGCGGTGCAGGTCGTCGGGCTCGTCCTCGCGTTCCTCGCCGCCGCGGCGGCCGTGGGCGCGCTGCTGCTCGACGCCGGCCTCGTCAAGGCACCGGCGCGCCGGCCCTCGGCCCCGTCGACGCCCGGGTACGGCGGCGGCCAGTACGGCGGCTACGGCCAGCAGCCCGGCCAGCAGCCCGGCCAGCAGCCCGGCTACGGCGGCCAGTACGGCGGCGGCTACGGCCAGCAGCCCGGCTACGGCGGCCAGTACGGCGGCTACGGCCAGCCCGGGCAGCAGCCCGGCTACGGCGGCCCCTCGACCGGCGGACTGCCGGTCAGCCCACCGGCGCCCGGCCACGGCACGGGCTACGGCCAGGGCCCGGGCTACGGCGGCCCCGGCT
This sequence comes from Pseudonocardia oceani, assembly GCF_019263585.2. Classification (GTDB taxonomy): domain Bacteria; phylum Actinomycetota; class Actinomycetes; order Mycobacteriales; family Pseudonocardiaceae; genus Pseudonocardia; species Pseudonocardia oceani. Next base: position 1,937,337 of record NZ_JADQDF010000001.1, on the reverse strand, counting down.
ACGCGGCGGGCTACGGAGCGGCCCCCGGCGGCCAGCCCGCCGACCCGGGCCAGGGCTCCTCGGAGGCCACCGCGGCCATGCCCGCACCGGGTGCGGGGGAGTCCGGCCGGTACGCGGGCCCGGAGGTGTCGTCCTCGGCGAGCACGCCGGCGTCCGGCTCGCCGGTGCAGCCGGCCGAGGGCGGCCCGCACAGCGCGCCCGCCGCCGGTGAGCAGCACCGCGAGCCCGGCCAGGAGACGTCCGACGAGACGCGCTTCATCACCCCGGGCGACCAGTCGCGGCCCGGCTGACGCGCCGGGGGCGCGGCCGGAATCACCCGCCCGGGCCCCCGCGCGCCTGCGCGATCCCCGCGGGCCGCGCTGCGACCCTGCTGGGGTGACTCGCACCCTCGACGCCCCCGATCACGAACCGGGTGGATCCGTCGTGCGGCCCGACGCCGACGGGTTCGACCGCCTGCGCGTCCTGATGGCCGGCGCGATGGGCACGGTCATCGTCAGCTACGCCCTGCTCGTCCCGGGCGCGGCGGCCGTCGTGCTCACCGCGGGTGCGGACGTCTCGCTCGACAGCGCCTTCGCCGCCGCCATCCCGCTGTGGCTGGCCGCGCACCTCATCCCGCTCGCGCTCGGGGGTCAGCCGCTCAGCGTGCTGCCGCTGCTGCCGACGCTGCTCGTCGTCGGGGTCGTCGCCGTCGGGGCGGGCTGGGCGGTGCGCCGGCTCGGCGGGCACTGGCGGACCGACGCGGGTGCGGTGCTCGCGACGTTCGCCGGAGCGCACTCCGCCGTCGCCGTCCTGGGCAGCGCCCTGCTGCCGCGGGCGACCGAGGTGGCCGCGGCGCCGTGGGCCGCGCTCGTCTCGTCCGGGCTCGTGGCGGGCGGGGCCGCGACCCTGGGGGTCGTGCGGGTCTGCGGCCGCCCGGCCGACCCGCGGGTGCCGCCGTGGGCCGGCGCCGCCCTGCGGACCGGTGCCGTCGCCCTCACCGGGCTCGTCGGGCTCGGCGCGCTCGCCCTGCTGGGGTCCCTGCTGCTCGGCGCGCCCGCCGTCGGCGACGCCTACGCCGACCTCGCACCCGACCCCGGCTCCGGTGTCGGCCTGACGCTGCTGGCGCTCGCCTACCTGCCCAACGCCGTGGTCGGCGGCGTGTCGTGGGTGCTCGGGCCCGGGTTCTCCGTGGGCTCGGCGTCGGTGTCGCCGTTCGGGGTGTCCCCGGGCGAGCCGTCGGTGTTCCCGCTGTTCGCGGCCCTGCCCGACGCCCCGACGCCGGTCTGGGCCCTGCTCGCGCTGGCCGGGCCGATCGCCGTCGGCGCGCTGACGGGCGTGGTCGCGCGCCGCGCCGGCGACCACGCGATGCCGGTGGCGGGCGTCGCCGTCGCCGGGACCGCCGCGGTCGTCGGGCTGCTCGGCGCGCTCGCGGGCGGCCGGCTCGCCGCCGGGCCCTACGACCCCGTGCGGATCCCGGCCGAGCTGCTGGTGCCGTCGGTCCTGCTGCTCGTCGGGGTGCCGGCGCTGCTCGTGGTGTTCCTCGGCCGGGGCCGCGCTCCGGGGGAGGACCCGTACGAGTACGAGGACGACGTGGAGGAGCCGTCGGTTGCGGTCGCGGCGGACGAGCCGGAGGATGCGGCCGAGGTGGCCGGGGCCGCTGCGGTGGCCGCTGACGGGACCGCGCGCGAGCGGGTCGCCCGCCGCCGGCCCGCCTTGCGCGACCGGCGCGGGATCCGGGAGCGGACGCGGGCCGACGCCCCCGCCCCCGCTTCGATCGAGGGCGAGGGCGAGGGCGAGGGCGAGGAGAGCCCGGTCGAGGAGGTCCGCGAGGACGTGTCCGTCGACGAGGTGCCCCTCGACGAGGCCCCCGCCGAGGAGTCGCCCGTCCCGGAGACCGCCGACGAGGAGTGGCCCGACGAGGACGACACCGACGAGGAGCGGCCCGCCGAGGCCACCGCCGACGAGCGCCCCGCGGCCGTCCCCGTCGAGGCCGCCGGCACCGCGGACGTCCCGGACGTCGACGAGGAGCCCCCCGCCCCGCGGACCGTGGGCGAGCTCGTGGCCCTGCGCGCCCGCCAGGCCGCCGAGCGCGCGGCCCGCGAGTCGGCGGACGGCAGCGCCGACCGCAGCGCCGACGGCTGAGCGCGGGGGCTCCGGCATCGGTGTGACCTGGGCCGCCGCCTAGGCTGGGCGGGTTCCGCCGATCACCGTCGAGCCGCGAGGAGCCCCCTGCGTGTCCGCGTCGCCGAGTCCCGCGCCGTCGAGCTCCGCGCCACCGGATCGCCGGATCGAGATCCCCGACCCGCCGCGGGTGGTCGTGCTGGTCTCCGGGTCGGGCACGCTCCTGCAGGCCCTGCTCGACGCCGGGCCGCCCGGGCGGGTCGTGGCCGTCGGCGCCGACCGCCCTGGCATCGAGGGCCTCGCCCGCGCCGAGCGCGCGGGGGTGTCGACGTTCGTGTGCCCCGTCGCCGAGCACCCCGACCGCGCCGCGTGGAACACCGCGCTCGCGAAGGCGGTCGCCGCGCACCGGCCCGACCTGGTCGTCAGCGCGGGGTTCATGAAGATCCTCGGGCCGGGCTTCCTGGCGGAGGTCGGTGCGCCCGTCGTCAACACCCATCCGGCACTGCTGCCGTCGTTCCCCGGGATCCGCGGCGTCGCCGACGCGCTGGCCTACGGCGTGAAGGTCACCGGCGCCACCGTGCACCTCGTCGACGAGGGCACCGACACCGGCCCGGTGCTGGCGCAGGCCGCGGTCGTCGTCCAGCCGGGCGACACCGTCGCCTCCCTGCACGAACGCATCAAGATCGAGGAGCGGCGGTTGCTCGTGGGCACCGTCGCCGCGCTGGCCCGACACGGGGCCACCGTGACCGGACGAGAGGTGACCATCCCGTGAGAAGGCCCGTGAAGCGCGCGCTGATCAGCGTCTACGACAAGGCGGGCCTGCTGGAGCTCGCGACCGGGCTGCACGCGCTCGGCGTGGAGATCGTCTCCACCGGTTCCACCGCGCAGCGCATCGCCGACGCCGGGGTGCCGGTCACGCCCGTCGAGCAGCTCACCGGGTTCCCGGAGTGCCTCGACGGGCGGGTCAAGACGCTGCACCCGCGCGTGCACGCCGGCCTGCTCGCCGACACCCGCAAGCCCGAGCACCTCGCGCAGCTCACCGAGCTGGGCATTGCGCCGTTCGACCTGCTGGTCTCGAACCTCTACCCGTTCACCGAGACCGTCGCGTCCGGGGCGACCCCGGCCGAGTGCGTCGAGCAGATCGACATCGGCGGGCCCGCGATGGTCCGGGCGTCGGCGAAGAACCACGACAGCGTGGCCGTCGTCGTCGACCCCTCGCGCTACGAGTGGGTCCTCGAGCAGCTCAAGCACGGGGGGTTCTCGCTGGAGGACCGCCGCTTCCTGGCCGCCGACGCGTTCCGGCACACCGCCACCTACGACGTCGCGGTGGCGTCGTGGATGGGCAACGTCCTGGCCCCCGACCCCGACGGCGGGATCTTCCCGACCTGGGCCGGTGCCACGTGGGAGCGCTCGGTGACCCTGCGCTACGGCGAGAACCCGCACCAGGCCGCGGCGCTCTACGTCTCCGGCGGCCCCGGCCTCGCCGCCGCGGAGCAGTTGCACGGCAAGGAGATGTCCTACAACAACTACGTCGACGCCGACGCGGCCTGGCGCGCGGCGCACGACCACGGCGACGCCCCGACCGTCGCGGTGATCAAGCACGCCAACCCGTGCGGGATCGCGGTCGGCGCCGACGTCGCCGAGGCCCACCGCAAGGCGCACGCCACCGACCCGGTCAGCGCGTTCGGGGGCGTCATCGCCACCAACGGCGAGGTCAGCGTGGAGATGGCCGAGCAGGTCGCGGAGATCTTCACCGAGGTCGTGCTCGCCCCCTCCTACGCCGACGGCGCGCTGGAGGTGCTGGCGCGCAAGAAGAACGTGCGCCTGCTGCGGCTGCCGGTCGCCCCGCCGCGCACCGGCGCCGAGCTGCGCCCGATCACCGGCGGGCTGCTGCTGCAGCAGCGCGACGCGGTCGACGCGCCCGGCGACGACCCGGCCTCCTGGACCCTCGCCACCGGGGAGGCCGCCCCGGCCGAGGTGCTGGCCGACCTGGCGTTCGCGTGGCGGGCGTGCCGGTCGGTGAAGTCGAACGCGATCCTGCTCGCCTCCGGCGGCGCGGCCGTCGGCGTCGGGATGGGGCAGGTCAACCGCGTCGACGCCGCCCGGCTCGCGGTCGCGCGCGCGGGCGACCGCGCCCGCGGCTCGGTCGCGGCCTCCGACGCGTTCTTCCCGTTCCCCGACGGCCTCGAGGTCCTGCTGGGGGCCGGCGTGCGCGCCGTCGTGCAGCCGGGCGGGTCGGTGCGCGACGCGGAGGTCACCGCGGCCGCGGAGGCCGCCGGCGTCACGCTCTACCTCACGGGCACGCGCCACTTCGCGCACTGAGCGGGGCCGGCCACTCCTACAGTCAGCGCTCGCGGCGGGGCAGCAGGCGCGCCGCCGCGAGCGCCGCGGCGACCAGCGTGCAGGCCGCGACCGCCCACCAGAGTGCGTGCATCCCGCCGGTGACCAGCGCCCCGGCGGGCGCGGCCAGGACCGCGGTGGAACCGAGCTTCCCGTACACCGCTCAGGCCCCGACCGGGATCCGTGCGACGGGGTGGTGCCAGCCGGGCGCGCGGCGGGCGAGCAGGTCGGCGGCCGCGCGCAGGTAGACGGCCTGCTGGAACAGGTCGTAGCCGAACTCGACGACGACGGGCGCGGCGAGCAGCACCGCCCGCCACCCGCGGCGGCGCACCGTGACCACCCGCTCCACGACGAGCACGGCGGTGACGACGAGCCAGGGCCCGCGCGGCGGCCCGAGTTCGCCGTGCGCCGTGAACAGGGCCGTGGCCAGCAGGAACAGGGTGACGGCGAGGATCCCGGCGTACATCGCGGCCTGCCGCAGCGCGTAGGGGGCGGTGACGCGGGTGAGGCCGTAGGCGCGCAGGTCGTCCAGGGCGCCGCGCTGCCAGCGCAGCCGCTGCTCCCAGAGGTCGCGCCAGGTCGTCATCACCTCGGTGACGACGACGCACGCGCGTGGGGACGCGGTGCGGTGCCCGAGCGTGCGGACGGCGAGGGTGATCTCGTCGTCCTCGGTGAGTGCGCCGGGGTCGTACACGGCGCCGGGGCGGCCGGGCAGCGCGCCGCCGCGGGCGGCCGCGACCTCGCGCAGCACCGACGCGCGGAACAGGGTGGCGGTGCCGGTGAGCACCCGCGCCGCGCCGCCGCGGCGCGCGACCTCCCGGGCGTAGCGCGCGTACTCGTTGCGCTGCAGCGCCCCCACCAGCCCGCCGCCCGGACGGCCGGTGAAGACGCCGCCGACGGCCCCGGTGCCCGGGTCCTCGCGCAGCCGGGCGGTCGCGGCGGCGACGAAGCCCGGCACCAGGGCGGAGTCGGCGTCGGTGACGAGGACGAGGTCGTCGTCGGCGAGACCGGGCAGCAGTGCATCGAGGACCTGGTTGAGTGCGCCCGCCTTGCGGCCGGTGTTGCCCACCGTCTCGACGACCTCGGCCCCGAGTGCGGCGGCCACGGCGGCGGTGGCGTCGGTGCAGGCATCGGCGACCACCACCACGCGGTCGGGGGGCGGGTCCTGCACGCGCAGTGCGCCCAGCGACTCCGGGAGGGTGCGTTCCTCGTCGTGCGCGGGAACGACCGCCACCAGCATGTGACCCAGTGTGGACGAGTGCGCGGGCCCTCCCCAGCGGCCTCACCCGTCCGTGTCCGTCCACAGGGTGTGGATGGATCTGTGCACGGATCGAACTGGTGTTCGAGGGCCTCTCCTCGCTACACTCGAACATCAGTTCGAGACGTCGACTTCCCCTCGGCGCGGGCACCAGGGGAGGTCTTGACGTGGCCGAGGTGGCGGTGCGCGGTGCGCACGGCGAGCAGGGTCGGGGCGACGTCGCGAGCCGGCTGGCGCTGGCCCGCGGGCTCCTGCGCGGGGCGGAGGACCGCGCGGCGGGGGTCCGGCCCGTCGCGGCGGCCGAGTCCGACGGCCGGGTGCTGCCGGTGGCCGGGCCGCTCGCGGGGCTGCTGCCCGGCGGGGGGCTGCGGCGGGGGTCGACCGTCGCGCTTGCGCCCGGCCCCGGGTCCACGTCACTGCTGCTCGGGCTCGTCGGCGAGGCGTCCGCGCAGGGGGCGTGGGTCGGGGTGGTCGGGCGGCCGGAGCTGGGGCTCGTCGCGGCGGTCGAGGCGGGGGTGGCGCTGGAGCGGTTCGCGCTGGTGCCGCACCCGGGGCGCGACCTGCTCGCCGTCACCGTGGCGCTGCTCGACGGGATGGACGTGGTGGCCGTCCCGGGTGCGGGGGTGCGGGCGGGCGACCGGCAGCGCCTCGCCGCCCGCGCCCGCCAGCGCGGCGCGGTGCTGCTCGCGCTGGGTCCGTGGCCGGGGGCCGACGTCGAGCTGGGCTGCGCCGACGTGCAGTGGCAGGGGCTGGAGGCGGGCGCCGGGCGGCTGTGCTCCCGGCGGATCCGGGTGCGCGCGGCGGGGCGCGGGCTCGGGCCGGGGCGCACCGCGGGCCTGGTGCTGCCCGCCGACGGCGGGGGCGTGGGCGGTGACGACGGTGGCGAGCGGGTGGCTCCCGCGGCGCGGGTCGAGGCGGTGGCGGGGTGAGTGGGGCGCCGATGCGGGTGCTGGCGCTGTGGTCGCCCGACTGGCCGGTCACCGCGGCGGCCCGGGCCGAGGGGGTGGCGCCGCACCGGCCCGCGGCGGTGGTGGTGGCCAACCGGGTGCTGGCCTGCTCGGCGGTGGCCCGCGCGCACGGGGTCCGGCGCGGGCTGCGCCGCCGGGAGGCGCAGGCGCGCTGCCCCGACCTGGTGGTCCTCGCCCGCGACGCCGACCGCGACGCGCGGGCGTTCGAGCCGGTCGTCGTCGCGGTGGAGGAGCTGGCGCCGGGCGTCGAGATCGTCCGGCCGGGGCTGCTGGCGCTGCCCGCGCAGGGCCCGGTCGGCTGGTTCGGCGGGGAGCAGGCCGCGGCGGAGCGGCTCGTCGACCAGGTGGCGGCCCGCACCGGTGTCGAGTGCCAGGTCGGGGTGGCCGACGGGCTGTTCGCCGCGGTGCTCGCCGCCCGGCGCGGGCTGGCCGTCGGGGCGGGCGACACACCGGCGTTCCTCGCCCCGCTCGGCGTCGAGGAGCTCGACCGGGAGCCCGACGCCGGCCGCACCGACCTCGTCGACCTCCTGCGCCGCCTCGGCCTGCGCAGCCTCGGGTCGTTCGGGAAGCTCGACCCGGAGGACGTCGCCTCCCGGTTCGGGGCCGACGCGGTGCTCGCGCACCGGCTCGCCCGGGGGCTCGACCCGCGCCCGCCGCTGCGCCGCCGCCCGCCCGAGGAGCTGGCCGTCGAGATCGAGCTGGACCCGCCGGTCGACCGCGTCGACGCCGCCGCGTTCGCCGCCCGCGGCCTGGCCGAGCGGCTGCACGCCGCGCTGGCCGGGCACGGGCTGTCCTGCACGCGGCTGGGCATCGCGGCCCGCACCGTGCCGGCCGGCGGGGAGGCGGGGAGGGAGCTGCACCGGATCTGGCGGTGCGCCGAGCCGCTCACCCCCGCCGGCACCGTCGACCGCGTCCGCTGGCAGCTCGACGCCTGGCTCGCGCGCGGCGGCGCGGGGGCGGTGGGGTGGCTGCGGCTCACGCCGGAGGAGACGGTCACGGCCGGGGCGCTGCAGCTCGGGCTGTGGGGCGAGGTCGGGGAGGCCGACGCCCGGGCCGGGCGGGCGATGGTCCGGGTGCAGGCCCTGCTCGGGCCCGACGCCGTGGTCACCGCGGTGCTGACGGGCGGGCGCGACCCGGGCGAGCAGGTCCGGCTGGTGCCCTGGGGTGACGAGCGGGAGCCGCGCACGACCGGCACCCGGCGGCCCGCGCGCCGCCCGCGGCCGGAGGCGACCGAGCCGGAGCCGGTGCCCGTGGTGGAGCGGGATCCGGGGGCGTGGTCGTGGGGGGCCGACGGCGGTCCCCACCGCGCCCCCGCCGGCTGGCCCGACGACGTCCTGCGCGCCACCGGGCGGGTGAGCGCCGCCGGCCGCGCCGGGGCCGGGAACCCCCGCCCCACCAACGCGCGGCGACGTGCGATCACGCGGTCGGCGCCGATGGGGCGGCCCGCGGTGTCCGAGCCGCCGCCGTCGTGGCCGGGGCGGGTGCCCGCGCCCTCGCCGGCCACGGTGCCCGCCCCGCCGCTCCCGGCGGCCCCGGTCGACGCCGCGGGGACGCCGGTCGGGCTGGCCGAGCCCGACCGGCTCACCGCCGCGCCGCACCGGGTGGCCGTCCACGGCGGCCCGGCCCGGGAGGTGCTGGGGTGGGCCGGGCCGTGGCCGCTGGAGCAGCGGTGGTGGACGGGCGCGGAGCCGGTGAGCCGGATGCAGGTCGCCCTCGACGACGGCACGGCGCTGCTGCTGGCCCACCGCGGCGGGAGGTGGTCGGTCGTCGGCGTCTACGACTGAAGCCTCCGTCCCTGACCGGGGGTGTCAGGGATGCCCGGCACCGTGGGCCCGCGACCCCGCGCGGCTCGACCCGGCGCTGCGCCCGCACGTCGACGTCGCCGTGGTCGACCTCCGCGGCGCCGACGCGGTCGTCGCGGCCACCGCCGGCGTCGACGCCCTGCACCGGGTGCAGCCCTCGGGCACCGGCGACGAACCGGTCGCCGACCACGCCCGCCTCGGCGCCATGTCCACCGGGATGCGCGACGGGTTCGTGCCCGAGCAGCCCGCGACGCCACCACGACCACGCCCACCACGCTCGCCGCCTGGGCGCAGGACCACCTCGCGCGGAACCCTTGCGTTGACGTCGACGTGCACCTCTAGCGTCACCGGTGTGCGGATCGGGGAGCTGGGACGGCGGGTCGGCGTGAGCACGCGGACGCTGCGGCACTACGAGTCGCTCGGGCTGCTGCCCGCGCGGCGCGACACCCACGGCTACCGCGACTACGACGACGCCGACGAGCGCGCCGTCGTCGAGATCCGGTCGCTGGTGGCGCTGGGGTTCGCGCTCGAGGAGACCCGTCCCTTCGTCGAGTGCCTGCGCGCCGGGAACGCCGTCGGCGGGGGCTGCCCGGACTCGATCGCGGTGTACCGGGCCAAGCTCGCCGAGGTCGACGCCTGGCTGGCGCGGCTGCACGGCGTCCGCACCGAGCTGCAGGACCAGCTGCACGCCGCCCTGCTCGCCCGCGCGCCCGCGCCGCGCTGCGACCTCGATCCCCCGGAGGAACCTTGATCACCGTCACCGACGCCACCTTCGACGCGCTCGTGCTGGCCGCCGAGCTGCCCGTCCTGCTCGACTTCACCGCCGACTGGTGCCCGCCGTGCCGGATGATCGAGCCGGTGCTGCGCGAGATCGCCGCGGAGCAGGAGGGGCGGCTCGTCGTCGCCCGGCTCGATGTCGACGCGAACCCGCTGACCGCCCGCGCCGCCGGCGTGATGGGCATGCCGACGCTGAGCCTCTACGTCGGCGGGCGGGTGGTGGCGCAGGTCGTCGGCGCCCGGCCGAAGGCGGCCCTGCTGCGGGCGGTCGAGCCGCACCTCCCGGCCCCGACCCCGACACGTGCGCCGGCGCGGTAGGACGACCCGCCGGGCGCGGGCGGCGAACTCGCCGGGCGGGATCGGACAACTCGCCGGGGCTGCAGGCGAACTCGCCGGGGTGGGAGGAGAACTCGCGGGGGTGTGACCGGCTCACCGTTGAGTCCACGTCGAACGTGTGTTCGACTGGACCGATGGCGTGGAGCAACCCCGACGTCCCGTGGTCGGAGCTGGAGGCGGTGCTGTCCGGGCGCGCGAGCGCCGGCCGCCTCACCGGGGAGCCGCCCGACGGCGGCGACGGCCCGGCCTGGTCGCGCAGGCGCGGGCCCTACGAGTCGCCCGACCTGGAGCGCCCGCAGGAGCACGTCCCGTTCGCCGAGCTGCACTGCCACTCCAACTTCAGCTTCCTCGACGGCGCGAGCCACCCCGAGGAGCTGGTCGAGCAGGCGGCGCGCCTCGGTCTCGACGCGCTCGCCCTCACCGACCACGACGGCATGTACGGCGTGGTGCGCTTCGCCGAGGCCGCGGCCGAGGTGGGCGTCGCCACGGTGTTCGGCACGGAGCTGAGCCTGGGCCTGTCCGCCCCGCAGAACGGCGTGGCCGACCCCGAGGGCGGGCACCTGCTGCTGCTCGCGCTGGGCCCCGACGGCTACCGCGCGCTGTGCCGCACCGTCAGCGCCGCGCAGCTGCGCGGGCGGGAGAAGGGGCGCCCGGTGTACGACCTCGACGAGGTCGTCGCCGACACCGCGGGGAAGGTGCTGGCGCTGACCGGCTGCCGGAAGGGGTCGGTGCGCCGCGCGCTCGACACCGGGGGCGACCCGGAGAAGGAGCTGCGCCGGCTCGTCGAGATGTTCGGGGCCGACCACGTGGCCGTCGAGCTCACCCACCAGGGCCTGCCCACCGACAGCGGGCGCAACGACGCGCTGGCCGCCCTCGCCGCGGGCGCCGGCCTGCCCGTGATCGCCTCGACGGCCGCCCACTACGCCACGCGCGAGCGGTTCCCGCTGGCCACGGCGCTGGCGGCGGTCCGCTCCCGGCGCAGCCTCGACGAGATCGACGGCTGGCTCCCCCCGGCCGGCACCGCCCACCTGCGCTCGGGCGCGGAGATGGCGGCCCGGTTCGAGCCGCGGTACCCGGGCGCGGTGGCCCGCGCGGCGGAGCTCGGGCGCGCGTGCGCGTTCTCGATCCGGCTGGTGGCGCCCGACCTGCCGCCGTTCCCGGTGCCCCCGGGGGAGACCGAGTCCTCCTGGCTGCGCCAGCTCACCCGGCGCGGGGTGGCGGAGCGCTACGGCAGCCACTCCGAGTACCCCCGCGCGGTCGACACGGTCGACCGCGAGCTGACGATCATCGAGGAGAAGAACTTCTCCGGCTACTTCCTGATCGTCCACGACATCGTGCAGTTCTGCCGCCGCGCCGACATCCTCTGCCAGGGCCGGGGCTCGGCCGCGAACTCGGCGGTCTGCTACGCCCTGGGCATCACGAACGTCGACGCCGTGGCCATGGGCCTGCTGTTCGAGCGGTTCCTCTCACCGGCCCGCGAGGGCTACCCCGACATCGACCTCGACATCGAGTCCGGCCGCCGCGAGGAGGTGATCCAGTACGTCTACGCCACGCACGGGCGCTCCTGCGCCGCCCAGGTGGCCAACGTGATCACCTACCGGCCGCGGTCGGCGGTGCGCGACATGGCGGGCGCGCTGGGGTTCTCGCCCGGCCAGCAGGACGCGTGGAGCAAGCGGATCGAGGGATGGGCCCCGCGGAGCGCAGGCGGAGCGGGCATCGGGACAGCGGCGCCGCTCGTCGCGGGGATGCCCGAGCAGGTCGGGGAGCTGGCCGGGCAGCTGCTCGGCTTCCCCCGCCACCTCGGCATCCACTCCGGCGGCATGGTCATCTGCGACCGGCCGGTGTCTGAGGTGGTGCCCGTCGAGTGGGCGCGGATGGAGGGCCGCACCGTCGTCCAGTGGGACAAGGACGACTGCGCCTACGCCGGGCTCGTCAAGTTCGACCTGCTCGGGCTGGGCATGCTCACCGCGCTGCACCTGATGATCGACCTCGTCGCCGGGCACACGGGGGAGCGGGTCGAGCTGCACCGGCTGCAGCCCACCGACCCGGAGGTCTACGCGATGCTGCAGCGCGCCGACTCCGTCGGGGTGTTCCAGGTGGAGTCCCGCGCGCAGATGGCCACGCTGCCCCGGCTCAAGCCGCGCACGTTCTACGACCTGGTCGTCGAGATCGCGCTGATCCGCCCCGGCCCGATCCAGGGCGGCTCGGTGCACCCCTACATCCGCCGCCGCAACGGGCTGGAGCGGTGGGAGCACGACCACCCCCTGCTGGAGAACGCGCTGGAGAAGACGCTGGGGGTGCCGCTGTTCCAGGAGCAGCTGATGCAGGTGGCCGTCGACGTCGCCGGGTTCTCCGCGGGCGACGCCGACGAGCTCCGCCGCGCGATGGGCTCCAAGCGCTCGACGGAGAAGATGGAGAAGATGCGCGCCCGGTTCTTCGACGGGATGGCGGCCAACGGGATCACCGGCGAGGTCGCCGACGGGATCTTCACCAAGATGCTGGCCTTCGCCAACTTCGGCTTCCCGGAGAGCCACTCGATCAGCTTCGCGTCGCTGGTCTACTACAGCGCCTGGTTCAAGCGGCACCACCCGGCCGCGTTCTGCGCGGCGCTGCTCAACTCCCAGCCGATGGGCTTCTACTCGCCGCAGTCGCTCGTCGCCGACGCCCGCCGGCACGGCGTGCTCGCCCGCGGCCCGGACGTCAACCGCGGCCGCGCCGAGGCCCTGCTCGAGCCCGATCCGCTCAGCACCGGCGGGTTCGCGGTCCGCCTGGGCACCGCGGAGGTGCGCGGGATCGGCACCGACCTGGCCGAGCTGATCGACGCCGAGCGCGACCTGCGCGGCCCCTACCGCGACCTCGCCGACCTCTCCCGCCGCGTCCGGCTCACCGCCCCGCAGGCCGAGGCGCTGGCCACGGCGGGCGCGTTCGGCTGCTTCGGCACGCGGGACCGGACGCTCGACCGCCGCGCCGCGCTGTGGGCCGCGGGCGTCGTGGCGTCGGTGCGCCCCGACCAGCTCCCGGGCACCGCGGTGGGGCTCGACGCGCCCGCGCTGCCCGGGATGAGCGAGGTCGAGCTCACCGTCGCCGACGTCTGGGCCACCGGCGTCTCCCCGGACAGCCACCCGGTGCAGCACCTGCGCGAGCGCCTCGACCGCCTCGGCGCGCTGCGGATCGACCGGCTCGCCGACCTCGACGCCCCGAGCGACCCCGAGCGCCGCCCGCCGCGCGTGCTCGTCGGCGGGGTCGTCACGCACCGGCAGCGCCCGGCCACCGCGAAGGGCGTCACGTTCCTCAACCTGGAGGACGAGAGCGGCATGCTCAACGTCACCTGCTCGGAGGGGCTGTGGGCGCGCTACCGCACGGTGGCCGTCGGCAGCGCGGCGCTGCTGGTGCGCGGGCGGTTGGAGCGCAGCGAGGAGGGGGTGCTCAACCTCGTGGCCGACCGGCTGCAGCGCCTGGACCTGGCGGTGGCGGTGAAGAGCCGCGACTTCCGCTGAGCGGGCCCGGACGCAGGCCCCCGACACGGCCCCGGACACGGCGCAGGCCCCGCCGCGGGGGTGCGGCGGGGCCTGCGCGTGGAGCGTGCGGTGCGTCAGCGCTGGATGGGGTTGCCCATCGACATCGCCTTGCCGCCGAGCTCCTGGCCCATCCCGTCGACCCAGATGTAGGCGAAGATCGCGCAGAACACGAAGACCGAGATGCCGGCCAGGGTGTTGAAGATCGCGGAGCCGGTGAGGGCGTTGGCCAGCACGAGCGCCACCGCGATCGAGACGAAGAGGAAGCCCGCGCTGAAGGCCAGCGGCAGGCGCAGCGTGGACAGCGTGAGCGCCACGAAGACGATCAGCCACGCGAGGAGGTAGGTGGGCAGGGGGGTGCTGGTCGCGGTGAGCGCGAACCAGCCGTTGGTGACGCCGGCCAGCAGCACGCCGAGGCTGAACCAGAACGCCGAGAAGGTGCCGAAGATCGCGGACACGGCGCTCGCGCCGAGCCGGGCCGCCCAGATGCAGGAGATCATCAGGAACAGGCCGTTGGAGAACACCAGCGCCGGGATGATGCCGCCGACGTCGCCGGCCGGCAGGTAGCCGACCAGCCAGAGGCCGAGGGACAGGGCGCCGGGCAGGAACGTGGCCAGACCCAGCAGCGCCGGGTTGCCTGCGGGGGCTGCCGGGGCGGGTGCCGCGGCCGCGTGCGCGCCGGACTGGACGTCGCTCTCCACACTCATTGACCAAAGCCTCTCGTCGGTGGGATCCCGGCATCGTTGCCGGTCACGGCGCCGATTGTGCGCGTCGTCACACGGATTACACACCTGTCCGATAGGCCAGAAGGTCTACCTGTACCGGAATGAGACACCGTGACCGCACCGAGATCAGGGCGCCGGCCCGTCTGGAAGGATGGCGGGCGTGACGGCGACGGTGATGGACGGCAGGGCCACGTTGGACGCGATCCTGGAGGAGCTGTCCGGCCGGGTCGAGAAGCTCACGGCCGCGGGTGCGACGCCGGGGCTCGGCACGGTCCTCGTGGGTGACGACCCGGGCTCGCACTCCTACGTCCGGGGCAAGCACCGCGACTGCCGCCGCGTGGGCATCACCTCGCTCCAGCGCGAGCTGCCGGCCGACGCCACGCAGGCTCAGGTGGAGGCCGTCATCGACGAGCTGAACGCCGACCCCACCTGCACCGGCTTCATCGTGCAGCTGCCCCTGCCCCGCGGCCTCGACTCCGGGGCGGCGCTGGAGCGGGTGGACCCGAACAAGGACGCCGACGGGCTGCACCCCACGAACCTCGGGCGCCTCGTGCTCGGCGAGCCCGGCCCGCTGCCGTGCACGCCGCGCGGCATCGTCGAGCTGTGCGCGCGCTACGGCGTGGAGCTGGCGGGCAAGCGCGTCACGGTCGTCGGGCGCGGGGTCACGGTCGGGCGCCCGCTCGGCCTGCTGCTCACCCGCCGCGCGGAGAACGCCACCGTCACGCTGTGCCACACGGGCACCCGCGACCTGGCTGCCGAGGTGCGCCGCGCCGACGTCGTCGTCGCCGCGGCCGGCGTGCGCGGCCTGATCACCGCCGACATGGTCGCGCCGGGCGCCACCGTCCTGGACGTGGGCGTCTCGCGCACCGAGCTCGGGCTCGTCGGTGACGTCGCCCCCGAGGTCGCCGAGGTCGCCGGGAAGCTCGCGCCGATGCCCGGCGGCGTCGGCCCGATGACGCGCGGCATGCTGCTGACCAACGTGGTCGAGTCCGCCGAGAAGGCCGTCGAGAAGGCTGCGCAGGGCTGACGTGCGCACCCGGCTGCCGGTATGGGCCCCCACCGCCCTCGTGCTGCTGATCGCGGCCGCGGGCATGGTCCGCGTGCTGATGGAGCACTGGCGCCAGGGCGGGGTGCTGCTCGGCGGCGCGCTGCTCGTCGCGGCCGTGCTGCGGGTGGCGCTGCCGCCCGAGCAGGCCGGGCTGCTCGCGATCCGCAGCCGCGTGCTCGACGTCGTCTGCTACGTCGTGCCGGGCATCGTCATGGTACTGCTCGCCGTCACCATCACCCGTGGCCAGCTCACCCTCGCCTGAGCCGGCGCGGCGCCTGCCCGCGCTGCGCCCCGGCGACCTCGACGAGGAGCAGCGCGCGCTGCGCGACCGGCTGGCGACCCCGGCCGGGCGCGTCGAGACGGCCGTCGACGGCTCCCTGCACGGCCCGTTCGACGCCATGCTGCGCGCGCCCCGCACCGGCACGGCGCTGGCGGCCCTGGGCGCGGCGCTGCGCTACGACGGCGTGCTGCCCGACCGGGTGCGCGAGCGGGCGGTCCTGGCCGTGGCCGCGCACCACCGCAGCGCCTACGAGTGGCACGCGCACGCCCCGCTCGTGGCGGCGCTGGAGGGGCTCGACCCGCACGCCGAGCAGGTGGCCGTCGACGCCGTCGACGAGCTGCTGCGGACCGGCGACCTCACCGACGACGCGTGGGCGCGCACCGTCGCGGCGCTGGGCGAGGCCGGCGCCGTCGAGCTGACCACGCTGGTCGGCTACTACTCGCTGCTCGCCGTGCAGATGCGCGTCCTGCGCGTGCCGCTCCCGGACGGGGCCCCACCGGCTACGTTCGGCGCATGACCGACCGATCGGCACGCATCGTCGACACGCTGGTGGACGCGTTCGAGGACCTCATGACGGCGAACCCGGCCGCCTTCCGCACCAAGTTCCGCAAGATGGCCGCCGACCCGTTCGCGTTCTACCGGGGCAGCGCCTGCCTCTTCTACGCCGACGTCGCCGAGATGGACGACCCGTGGGCCGACGAGAAGACGAGCCGGGTCTGGATCCAGGGCGACCTGCACGCCGAGAACTTCGGCACCTACATGGACGGCGACGGCGTCCTCGTCTTCGACGTCAACGACTTCGACGAGGCCTACGTCGGGCACTTCACCTGGGACGTCCTGCGCTTCGCGGCGAGCATGGCGCTGATGGGGTGGCGCAAGGCGATCTCCGACGACGACATCACCACGCTCGTGCGCAGCTACGTGCGCGGCTACGTCGACCAGGTCCGGACGTTCGTCTCGAAGGACGACGACCGCGGCTTCGCGCTGAACCTGCGCACCTCCGAGGGCGCGATCCACCAGGTGCTGCAGCTCGCGCGGCTGCGCACCCGGGTCGACCTGCTCGACGGGATCACCGAGGCCGAGGGCTTCGACCGGATCCTGCGCGACGGCCCCGGCGTCCGCCGCCTCGACGACGACGAGCGGGCGAAGGTCGTCGACGCGTTCTCCCGCTACCTGGAGTCGATCCCGGAGTCCAAGCGCTTCCGCGGCGTCGCCTACACCGTCAAGGACGTCGTGGGCCGCTCCGGGTTCGGCATCGGCAGCGCCGGGCTCCCGGCGTACACGGTGCTCATCGAGGGGCCCAACGAGGCGCTGGACAACGACGTCGTCGTGTCGATGAAGCAGGGCAACGTCGCCGCGCCCTCGCGGGTGGTCACCGACCCGGAGATCGCGGCGGCGTTCCGGCACCACGGCCACCGCACCGCGGTGTCGCAGCGCGCGCTGCAGGCCCACGCCGACCGGCTCCTGGGCTGGACCGACCTCGACGGCGTCGGGTTCGTCGTCAGCGAGGTCTCGCCCTACGAGAACGACCTCGACTGGAGCAACCTCACCGAGCCCGACGAGATCGCGCCGGTCGTGGAGTACCTGGGCCGGGCGACGGCGAAGGTGCACTGCGTCGCCGACTCCGACGCCGACCACACGCTCGTCCCGTTCCAGACCGAGGACGCGATCCTCGCGGTCGTCGACGGGAAGGAGGAGGAGTTCGCCGACTGGGTCGTCGACTTCGCCCACTCCTACTCCGCCCGTGTCCGGGAGGACCACGCCCTGTTCGTCGAGGCCTTCCGCGGCGGCGCGATCCCCGGGGTCGCGGCCTCGGCGACGCTGGAGGGGAAGTCGGTCAGCTGAACGGGACCGCGGCGCGGCCGGTCAGGACCCGGCGTACAGCGTCCGCACCAGGTCCTCGATCGACGGCTCGTCCACGGAGACGTCGCGGATCTCGACGCGCCGGGCGACGTCGGCGATCAGCGCCGCGGCGGTCGTGGCGCCGGTGAACTCCAGGCGCTGGCGCAGCCCCTGCGCCTCCACGGCGACGTCGACGACCCCGGCCAGGCCGTGCAGCGGGCCCGCCGGCGCCACCAGCTCGACGACGAGCGTGCGGTGGCCCGCGAAGCGCCGCCGCAGCGTCGCGAGGTCGTCGTCGACGAGCACGCGCCCCCGGTCGATGACGACGACGCGCCGGCACAGCCGCTCGACGTCGGGCAGGTCGTGGGTGGTGAGCAGCAGCGTCACGTCGCCGCGCGCATTGACCGCGGAGAGGAACGTGCGCAGCCGCTCCTTGCTGGCGAGGTCGAGCCCGATCGTCGGCTCGTCGAGGACGAGCAGCTCGGGGGAGTGCAGCAGGGCGGCGGTGACCTCGCCGCGCATCCGCTGGCCCAGCGACAGCTGGCGGACCGGCGTGGCGAGGAACGCGGCCATGTCCAGCAGCTCGACGCACTCCTCGAGGCGCTCCCGGTGCCGCGCGGGCGGCACGCGGTGGATCGCGCCGTGCAGCGCGAAGCTCTCGGCCAGGGGCAGGTCCCACCACAGCTGGCTGCGCTGCCCGAACACCACGCCGATGCGCCGGGCCAGCGCCCTGCGCTCGCGCACGGGGTCGAGCCCGCAGACCCGCGCGGTGCCCGCGCTGGGCACGAGCACGCCCGTCAGCATCTTGATCGTCGTCGACTTGCCGGCGCCGTTGGGCCCGAGGAAGCCGACGGCCTCGCCGCGGGCGACGTCGAGCGTCACGTCGGCGACGGCGGTGACCCGGGTGCGGCGCAGCCGGCTCCCGACGAGGAAGTCGCGGCCGAGCCCGTCGGTGGAGATGATCATGATCCCGTTCCCTGGTAGCGGCGGACCCCGGCCCGCCAGACGAGTGCGGCGGCGGCAACGGTGAGCGCGGCGACCGGGGGCCCGCAGTACTGCAGCGCCGCCGGGAGGCCGAGCGGGTCGGTCCGGCCGAGCAGGGCCAGCGCCGGGAAGTAGGCGACGAACGCGCTCGGCACGGCGAAGCACAGGACGCGGCGGACCCAGGGCCCGTAGACCGTGGCGGGGTAGGAGGTGGAGAAGCTCGAGCCGTAGGTGACGGAGTTGGAGAACTCGCGGCCGTCGACGACCCAGAAGGACACGGTGTTGGCCCCGACCCAGATCGCGCCGAAGATCACGGCGCCGACGAGCGGCGCGGTGGCGGCCAGCAGCACCCGCACCGGTGTCCAGTCGATCCCGGCCGTCGCGAGGGCGTGGAGCAGGACGACGAGCCCGGCGGCGACCCGGCCCAGCCGCTTGAGCGCCACGTCGGCGGAGAGGATCTGCGCCAGCGTGCCGAGCGGGCGCAACAGCAGCACGTCGAGCTCGCCGGTGCGGATGTGGTTCGCGAGCTCCTCGACCTGCCCGACGGCGAGGTCGGCGAGCCCGAACGCCGTCGCCGCGATCCCGTACATCACCAGCACCTCGTGCCGGGCGAACCCGCCCAGCGCGTCGACCTGCGTGAACACGACGAGGACGGCCACCAGCTCGATGCTCTGCCCGATCGTCTGCGCCACGACGTCGAGGGCGAAGGAGGCGCGGTAGGACAGCTGGCTGCGGATGCGGGAGCCGACGATGCGCCGGTACACGCTGCCGGGCGTTGCGCGGTCAGCCACCCTGCACCACCAGCCGCGCCGACCCCCGCCGCAGCACGAGCCGCCCGACGGCCAGCAGCAGCACCGCCCACCCGGCCTGCGCGGCCAGCGCCCCGACCGGGTCGCCGCGCTCGGTGAACACGTCGATCGGGATCTGGAACAGCGACGGGGCGGGGGTCCAGGCGAGCGCCGCCTGCGCCGCGGGCGGGAACCAGACCAGCGGGATCACCATCCCCGACAGCACCCCGCCGGCCACGCCCCACACCGCGAGCACGCCCCGCGCGTCGAGCAGCCAGAACGCGCTGGTGTTGAGCAGGAACCGCACCCCGAAGCTGACGACGACGGCGAGCAGCACGGCCACCGCGAACAGCGCCCAGGTGACGGGCCGCTCGGGCCAGCGGATCGGGAACAGCAGCGCGCCGAACGCCACCGGCGGGACGAGCCGGGAGAGCACGGCGAAGCCGGCCCGGCCGAGGTCGGTGGCCAGCATCGCGGCCTGCAGGTCCCACGGGCGGCCGAGGTCGACGACGACGTCGCCGGTGCGGACGCGGGTGGACAGCTCGGAGTCGCCCCACAGCATCACGACGGTGAGCAGGCCCTGCCCGAGCCAGACGTAGGTGACGGCGACGGCGACGTCGTAGCCCGCGACGACCGGCCGCTCGGCGAGCACCGCGACCAGCACGGCGGCGCGGAGGAGCCCGAAGACGAGGTTGGTGGTGAGGCCCGCGAGAGCGGCCTGGCGGTAGGTGGCGTAGCGGCGGAATCCGGCGACGACGAGCTGCGGGTACGGCGCGAGCACGTCTGTCCACGTTACGGCGGGCAGCAACCGAGTTCCGGCGAGTCTGCCGCCGACGCCCGCCGTCATGGCCGATCGCGTACGCGAATGTCGTTCGCGATCGGCAAGGACAGCGGGCTCGGGCGGCGAACTCGCCGGGGGGTGGGGCGAACTCGCCGGTCAGAACTCCGTCAGCGCCGCCGTGAACGTGGCGCTCGGCCGCATGACGGCGTCGGCCTTGGCCTTGTCGACGTGGTAGTACCCGCCCAGGTCGACCGGCTGGCCCTGCACCGCGTTCAGCTCGCCGACGATCGTCTCCTCGTCGGCGGCCAGGCGGGCGGCCAGGTCGGTGAACAGGCCGGCCAGCTCGGCGTCCTCGGTCTGCGCCGCGAGCGCCTGCGCCCAGTACAGCGCCAGGTAGAAGTGGCTGCCGCGGTTGTCGAGCTCGCCGACCTTGCGCGAGGGCGAGCGGCCCTCCTCGAGCAGCGTGCCGGTGGCGTCGTCCAGCGCCCGGCCCAGCAGCGCCGCGCGCGGGTTGTCGGTCTTGTCGCCCAGGAACTCCAGCGACACGGCCAGCGCGAGGAACTCGCCCAGGGAGTCCCACCGCAGGTGGTTCTCCTTGACGAGCTGCTGCACGTGCTTGGGCGCCGAGCCGCCCGCGCCGGTCTCGAACAGGCCGCCGCCGTTCATCAGCGGGACGATCGAGAGCATCTTGGCGCTGGTGCCCAGCTCCAGGATCGGGAACAGGTCGGTGAGGTAGTCGCGCAGCACGTTGCCGGTGACCGAGATCGTGTCCTCGCCGCGCCTGGCCCGGTCGAGCGTGTAGCGGGTGGCCGCGGCGACGTCGAGGACCTCGATGGTGAGGCCGTCGGTGTCGAGCTCGTCGAGCTGCGCCCGGACCTTCCGCAGCACCTCGGCGTCGTGGCCGCGGGTCTCGTCGAGCCAGAACACGGCGGGCGCCCCGGTGGCGCGGGCGCGGGAGACGGCCAGCTCGACCCAGTTGCGGATCGGGGCGTCCTTGGTCTGGCAGGCGCGCCAGATGTCGCCCTCGGCGACCTCGTGCTCGAGCAGCGCGGTGCCGGCGCCGTCGACGACCCGGACGGTGCCCGCCGCCGGGATCTCGAACGTCTTGTCGTGGCTGCCGTACTCCTCGGCCTTCTGCGCCATGAGCCCGACGTTGGGCGTGGTGCCCATCGTGGTCGGGTCGAACGCGCCGTGCTCGCGGCAGAACGCGACGGTCTCGGCGTACAGCGCGGCGTAGGAGGAGTCCGGGATGACGTACTTGGTGTCCTGGAGCTCGCCCGCGGCGTTCCACATCTGCCCGGACGTGCGGATCGCGGCGGGCATCGAGGCGTCGATGATGACGTCGCTGGGCACGTGCAGGTTGGTGATGCCGCGGTCGGAGTCGACCATCGCGACCGGCGGGCCGGACTCGTAGGTGGCCGTGATGGCCTTCTCGATGGCCTCGCGCTTGTCGGCGGGCAGCTTCTCCAGCGCGGTGAGCACGCTGGCGAGGCCGTCGTTGGGGTTGGCGCCGACGGAGGCGAGGTCGTCGCCGTACTGCGCGAACACGTCGGCGAAGTAGGCGGTGACGGCGTGCCCGAACAGGATCGGGTCCGACACCTTCATCATCGTGGCCTTGAGGTGCACCGAGAACAGGACACCGCGCTCGCGGGCGTCGGCCACCTGGGCGGCGAGGAACGCGTCGAGGGCCTCGCGGCGCATCACGGCGGCGTCGACGATCTCGCCCGCGACGACCGGCAGCGACTCCTTGAGCACCGTGACGGCGCCGTCGGCGGCGACGTGCTCGATGCGCAGGACGTCGTCGGCGCCGAGGGTGACCGAGCGCTCGGAGTGGCGGAAGTCGCCGTCCTCCATCGTGACGACGTGCGACGCCGAGTCGGCCGACCACGCGCCCATCGAGTGCGGGTGCGCCTGCGCGAACCGCTTGACCGACGCGGGGGCGCGGCGGTCGGAGTTGCCCTCGCGCAGCACGGGGTTGACCGCGCTCCCCTTGACGGCGTCGTAGGCCTCGTGCGGGTAGTCGGGGACGTCGAAACCGGCCTTCTGCAGCTCGACGATCGCGGCCTTGAGCTGCGGGATCGACGCGCTGACGTTGGGCAGCTTGATGATGTTGGCCTCGGGCGTCTTCGCCAGCTCGCCCAGCTCGGCGAGCGCGTCCGGGACGAGCCCGAACGCGGCCAGGATGCGGGCGGCCAGGGAGATGTCGCGGGTCTCGACGTCGACCCCCGCCTTGCCCAGGAACGCCTCGACCACCGGGAGCAACGAGTGCGTCGCCAGCGCCGGGGCCTCGTCCGTGTAGGTGTAGATGACCTTCATCGTCTGCGCGCCTGCCTCGGTGTCCGTGTTCGCGGGGTCCCCGACACGCTATCCCGTACGTCTGTCCTGATGTGGAGGGGACGGCTACCGTTGCCTCCGTGCCGCTGACCCTCAAGCGCCCCGACATGGCGCTGTACCGCAGCTGGACCTTCGTCGTGATCCTCGGCGTCGTCCTCACGGTGGTGGCGCTGTTCGACCGCGGCACCGGCGAGGCGGGCGCCGACGGGTCCACCGGCTGCCAGCTGGAGGTCACCACCGACCAGCTCAACGTGCGCGCCGGGCCCGCGGAGCAGTCCGAGCTGCTGGGCACGCTGGCGCGCGGCGTCCTCGTCGACGGCACGACGAACGTCACCGACGGCTTCCGCGAGCTGGAGGACGGCCGCTTCGTGGCCGACGTCTACCTGACCCCCGTGCCCGGTACCGACTGCCGCTGAGCGAGGCCGATGGGGCAGTCTCACGACGTGCTCGTCGTCAGCTCCGTCAACGTCAACGGCATCCGCGCCGCCGCGGGGAAGGGGCTCGCCGCCTGGCTGGCCACCACCCCCGCCGACGTCGTCTGCCTGCAGGAGACGCGCGCGCAGCCCGAGGAGGTCCCGGCCGGGCTGTTCGACGGCTGGCACGCCCGGCACGCCCCCTCGGAGGTGAAGGGGCGCAGCGGGGTCGCGATCCTCACCCGCGCGGAGCCCGGGGCCGCCCGCACCGGCATCGACGACGACGAGTTCGCCGGATCGGGCCGCTACCTCGAGGTCGACCTGCCCGGTGTCACGGTGGCGTCGCTGTACCTGCCCAACGGCACCGTCGGCACGCCCAAGCAGGACGAGAAGGACCGGTTCCTCGCCCGGTTCGCCCCCTACCTCGCGCTGCGCCGGGCCAAGGCCGCCGCCGAGGACCGCGAGGTGCTCGTGTGCGGCGACTGGAACATCGCCCCGGAGCAGGCCGACATCCGCAACTGGCGCGGCAACGTGAAGAACTGCGGGTTCCTGCCCCACGAGCGGGAGTGGCTGGCGGCGCTGTTCGGCGAGGGCTGGGTCGACGTCGTGCGCGCGCAGCACCCGGGCGTCGACGGCCCGTACTCGTGGTGGTCCTACCGCGGCCGCGCCTTCGACAACGACACCGGCTGGCGCATCGACCACCACGTCGCGACGCCGGGGCTGGCCGACCGCGCCCGGTCGGCGGTCGTGGAGCGCGCCCCGAGCCACGCCGAGCGCTGGTCGGACCACGCGCCGGTCACGGTGGTGTACGGCCCGTGATGCCCACGCGCGTCATCGGCGGCCGTTACGTCGTCCTGGCCGAGCTCGGTCGCGGCGGCATGGGGATCGTGTGGCGCGCGGAGGACCGCGTGATGGGCCGCCACGTCGCCGTCAAGGAGCTGCACCTGCCGCCCGGGCTGCCCGCGCAGGAGCGCCTGCTGTTCCGCGAGCGGCTGCTGCGCGAGGCGCGCACGGCCGGCCGGCTCAACGACCCCGGCATCGTCACCGTGCACGACGTCGTCACCGACGACGGGGTCGACCACATCGTCATGGAGCTCATCGAGGCGCGGACGCTGACCGAGGTCGTCGCCGCGTCGGGCCCGCTCGACGAGCGCGCCGTCACCGCGATCGGGCGGGCGCTGCTCGCGGCGCTGCGGGTCGCGCACGAGGGCGGCGTCGTGCACCGCGACGTCAAGCCGAGCAACGTCATGCTGGCCGCCGACGGCCGCGTGAAGCTCACCGACTTCGGCATCGCGCAGGCCGCCGAGGACCCGCGGCTGACCACGACGGGCTCGATGATCGGATCGCCGGGCTTCATGTCGCCCGAGCGGCTGGAGGGCGGACCGGCCACGCCCGCGGCCGACCTGTGGGCGGTGGGCGCCACGCTGTTCCACGCCCTGCAGGGGCGCGGGCCCTTCGACCGCGAGACCGCCGCCGCCACGATCTCGGCGGTCCTGCACGCCGACCCGCCGACCGCGCGCACCCGCGGCCCGCTCGGGGCGGTCGTCACCGGGCTGCTGCAGCGCTCCCCGCAGGCCCGGCTGACCGGGGTGCAGGCCGAGGCGCTGCTCGCCTCGCCCGGCGGCGCGCCCCCGCCCGCGGACGTGCCGACGACCCCGCTCACCGCGTCCCCGCGGAGCCGGACGCCGTGGCTGGTCGCCCTCGCGGTGGCGCTCGTGGCGGGGCTGGTGGGCGGGCTCGCCGGCGGGTTCGCACTGGCCCGGGCCGGCGACACCGACGTCCGGACGCTGACCTACGGCGAGGGCGGCGACGTCCCGCTCTACGACGTCTCGTTCCTCTACTGCCTGCAGGTCCGGCCCGACCCCGGCGTGCAGATCGCGAGCAGCGCCACCGTCGACTGCGACACACCGCACGCCGCGGAGGCGTTCGCCGTCGTCGAGACCTTCTCGACGCAGGAGGACCTGCCCTACCCGGCGCGGCTGGCGGAGTTCGCCGCCGAGGCGTGCGCGATGCGCTTCGACTCCGGGCTGCTCGCCGACCGCGACGGGGTGGAGGTCACGGCGCTGGTGCCGTCGGAGGCGGAGTTCCGCCGCGACAGCGGCAGCGGATCGTTCCAGGACCGCGACGCCTACTGCCTCCTGACCACCACCGACGGCGGCCAGCTCACCGGCAGCCGCCTGAGCGCGACGGGATGACCGTGCACCGCAACATCGAGCTCGTGACCTCCGCCCTGCTCGCGGGCGGCGCCGACCCCGCCCGCGTCTCCCGCCTGGTGGTGCTGCCCGACGCGGTCACCACGGCCGCGTCCGCGGCGGCCGCGCTCGGCGTCGAGGTCGGGCAGATCGCCAACTCCCTGGTGTTCGACCGCGACGGCGAGCCGCTGCTCGTCCTCACCTCCGGCGCGCACCGCGTCGACACCGGGAAGGTGGCGGCCCTGCTCGGCGCGGGCCGGGTGCGCCGGGCGTCGGCGGAGTTCGTGCACGCGGCCACCGGGCAGGTCATCGGCGGCATCGCCCCCGTCGGGCACCCGGCGCCGCTGCGCACGCTCGTCGACCGCGCGCTGGCCGCCCACGACGAGGTGTGGGCCGCGGGCGGGGTGGCCCGCGCGGTGTTCCCGACGACGTTCGACGAGCTCGTCGCCGTCACCGGCGGGCAGCCCGCCGACGTGGCCTGATCGACGTGGCCTGACCGCCGTCAGCGGACCCGTGCGTACCGCAGGTGCACGGCGCCGGAGCCGAAGGTGCGCTGCTCGACCAGCCGCAGAGCCAGGGCGGTGCCGAGCGGGAGGTAGGGCGTGCCGCCACCGGTGACGGCGGGCATGACGGTCACGCGGAACTCGTCGACCAGATCGAGCAGCGACGCCGCCAGGCGGGCGCCGCCGACGGCCAGCTCGCCGCCGGTCCGCGCCTTGAGCCGGACCACCTCGTCGACCGCGTCGGCGCGGCGCACCAGGCGGCACCCGGGCCCGACCGAGGCCAGCGAGTCGGAGAACACGATCCGCGGCGTCGCCGTGTACTCCCGGGCGAACTCCGCCTCCGCCCCGTCCCCGTCGGCCCGCTCCGGCGCCGTCCAGTACTCCTCCATGACGTCGTGGAGGCCGCGGCCGAACAGGAACGCCGCCGTGTCCCGGGTCTGCCGGTTGGCGAAGCGGTGCACCTCCTCGTCGGGCTCGGAGAAGCCGATGCCGCCGGTCGGGTCCTCCACGTAGCCGTCGAGGGAGGTGGTCATGGCGTAGACGAGGGTGCCCATGGGAGGTGAGACCGCCCGGCGGGCCGAAATCCATCGCCGCCCCCGCCGCGACCCGTGGGGCCGGCGGCTCAGGGCTGCCGCACCGCCGTCCGCAGGCGCTGCCACAGCACGTCGGCGGTGCCGGGGCGCCACTCGTGCCCGACGCCGGGCAGCACGATCCGCACGGCGTCGGGGAACGGGGCGAGCGACTCGTCCAAGGAGGGGTAGTCGTGGCGGGTGACGCTGCGCGGCCCCACGCCTCCGCCGATCGGTACGGACCGGTCGGCGTCACCGTGCACGGCCACGACCGCCACCGGACCCGGGTCCGGGCACGGCGCCACCCGCGCGCCCCCGACGACCCCGATGCCGGCCGGCGTCCGCGACCCGCACGCCCACGCGTAGGCCATCATGGCGCCGTTGGAGAAGCCGACGGCATACACGCGGTCGGGGTCGGCGCCCTCCTCGGCCACCATCCGCGCGACGAGCGCGTCGAGCCGCGCCACGTCGTCGACACGCTGCTCGTGCGCCTTCCCGCAGCACGTCCCGGCGTTCCAGGAGCGCTCGACGCCGTCGGGATGCGCGACGAGGACGCCCTCGATCTCGTCGAAGCCGAAGGTCCGCGTGTCGCCGCCGGAGCCACCCAGCCCGTGCAGCACGACGACCAGCGGAGTGAGCATCGTCACCCCCGATCCGACCGTCACGGGGGAACAGGCCGCGGCCAGGATCGTCACCAGCGCCGCGACGACCGCCGCGCGCACCCTCCGTCGTCGCACCGGCGCCAGTGGACACCGCGCGCGGGCGGCTGTCGAGGGGCGGTCGACCGGACGCCGACCGCGACCTACTGTCTGCTCATGGCCGTCACGCTCCCCGAACCCGTCCCCACCGACGCCTCGCTGCGGCGTGCGCTGCGGCGGGTCCGCGACGGGGCCGTGCTCGACGTCGCCGAGGCCGCGGTCCTGCTCGCCGCGCGCGGCGAGCAGCTCGACGAGCTCCTCGCCGCCGCCTCCCGCATCCGCGACGCCGGCCTGGTCGCCGAGGGCCGCCCGGGCGTCGTCACGTACTCGCGCAAGGTGTTCATCCCGCTCACGCGGCTGTGCCAGGACCGCTGCCACTACTGCACGTTCGCCACCGTCCCGCACAAGCTGCCCGCCGCGTTCCTGGAGCGCGACGAGGTGCTGGAGATCGCCCGCGCGGGCGCGGCGGCCGGCTGCAAGGAGGCGCTGTTCACCCTGGGCGACCGCCCCGAGGCGCGCTGGCCCGCCGCCCGCGAGTGGCTGGAGGAGCGCGGCTACGGCTCCACGCTGGAGTACGTCCGCGCCTGCGCGATCGCCGTGCTCGAGGAGACCGGACTGCTGCCGCACCTCAACCCGGGCGTGCTGTCGTGGGAGGAGCTCACGCGGCTCAAGCCCGTCGCGCCCTCGATGGGGATGATGCTGGAGACCACGGCCACGCGGCTGTGGAGCGAGCCCGGCGGCCCGCACTACGGCAGCCCCGACAAGGAGCCGGCGGTCCGGCTGCGCACGCTCACCGACGCCGGGCGCGTCGGCGTCCCGTTCACCACGGGCATCCTCATCGGCATCGGGGAGAACCGCACCGAGCGCGCGGAGTCGATCTTCGCCATCCGGTCGGCCGCCCGCGCGGCCGGGCACGTCCAGGAGGTGATCGTCCAGAACTTCCGGGCGAAGCCGGACACCGCGATGGCGAACGACCCCGACGCCGACCTCGACGACCTCGCCGCCACCATCGCCGTCACCCGGATCGTGCTCGGGCCCAAGATGCGCGTGCAGGCCCCGCCCAACCTCGTCGGCGAGGAGTTCGCGCTGATGCTGCGCGCGGGCATCGACGACTGGGGCGGCGTCTCGCCCGTCACCGCCGACCACGTCAACCCCGAGCGCCCCTGGCCCGCGATCGACGAGCTCGCCACGCGCTCGCAGGCCGCCGGGTTCACGCTGCGCGAGCGGCTCACGGCCTACCCGCGCTACGTGCTGGCGGGCTCGCCGTGGATCGACACGCGGCTGCACGCGCACGTCGCCGCGCTGGCCGGGCCCGACGGCCTGGCCGACGAGAGCGCCGTCGTCGTGGGCCGCCCGTGGCAGGAGCCCGACGGCGGGTTCGCCTCCACCGGCCGCACCGACCTGCACGCCTCCATCGACACCGACGGCCGCACCGACGACCGCCGGGGCGACTTCGAGTCGGTCTACGGCGACTGGGACGAGCTCAAGGCGGAGCTGGCGGCGTCGCGGCAGGCGGCGCCCGAGCGGCTCGACTCCGACGTCCGCGCGGGGCTGGCGCTCGCCTCGTCCGACCCGGCCGCGCTGCTCGACCCGGCCCACCGCGACGCCGCGATGGCGCTGGTCCTGGCCGACGGCGCCGCGCTCGAGGAGCTGTGCCGCCTCGCCGACGACGTGCGCCGCGACGTCGTGGGCGACGAGGTCACCTACGTGATCAACCGCAACATCAACTTCTCCAACGTCTGCTACGTCGGGTGCCGGTTCTGCGCGTTCGCGCAGCGCGAGCGCGACGCCGACGCGTTCCGGCTCTCGCTCGACGAGGTCGCGGCCCGCGCCGTGGAGGCGGCCCGCGACGGCGCCACCGAGGTCTGCGTGCAGGGCGGCATCGACCCCCAGCTGCCCGTCACGTTCTACGCCGACCTCGTGCGCGCCGTGAAGGCCGCCGTGCCGGACATGCACGTGCACGCGTTCTCGCCGATGGAGATCGTGTCGGCGGCGGCGAAGGCGGGCGTGTCGATCGAGGAGTGGCTCACCGAGCTGCGCGACGCCGGGCTGGGCTCGATCCCCGGCACGGCGGCCGAGATCCTCGACGACGAGGTCCGCTGGGTGCTGACGAAGGGCAAGCTGCCGGCGTCGCAGTGGCTCGAGGTCGTGGGCACCGCGCACCGCCTGGGCATTCCGTCGAGCTCGACGATGATGTACGGCCACGTCGACGAGCCCCGGCACTGGCTCGGGCACCTGCGCACGCTCGCCGCGCAGCAGGACCGCTCGCGCGAGGCGGGCGGGGCGGCGTTCACCGAGTTCGTGCCGCTGCCGTTCGTGCACCACAACGCGCCGATCTACCTGGCGGGCCTCGCCCGGCCCGGGCCCACCGAGCGCGACAACCGCGCCGTGCACGCGGTGGCCCGCCTCGCGCTGCACGGGCGCATCGACCACATCCAGTGCTCGTGGGTGAAGCTCGGCGACGACCTGTCGGCCGACATCCTGCGCGGCGGCGCCGACGACATGGGCGGCACGCTGATGGAGGAGACGATCAGCCGGATGGCGGGCTCGGAGAACGGCAGCGCCCGCACGGTCGTCGAGCTGGAGGCGATCGCGACGGCCGCCGGCCGTCCGGTGCGCCAGCGCACCACGACCTACGTGGGCTCGCCGTCGCGCCTGGAGGCGTCGGCCACCGCGGCCCCGCGCCTGCTGCCCCTCACCACGGCCTGAGCGAACGGCACTCCCACCCCACGGGGCCGGGTGGAAGTGCCGTTCGCCCGGCGTAGCGTGGGCTCATGGGTGTTCTCGGGAGTCTGTTTCCTGGTCCGGAGATCAGTGACGAGGGCGGCGAGTCCGGCGACGGCCAGAAGTGGCGGCTGGGGCCGATCGACCTGGAGAACGGCACGGTCGTGGTGCACCGGTCCGAGCCCGCGCCGGAGCCGTCGCCGTCGCCCGAGGACGAGTGACCCGTGAGTGGCAACCGGTGCCCTGGCACCGGTTGCCACTCACGAGGGCGCGCGCAGCTGGTCGGCCCGCACCCACGTCGCGTGGAAGCCGACGGGCACCCGCCGGGGCAGCAGCACCCGGGCCACCGGCCCGGCCGTGAGGTCGCTCGCGTCGAGGACCTCCACCTCGCTGCGCCCGGTGCGCTCGTCGGTCACGAACGACACGAGGTAGCCGTCGTCCTCGCCGGTGCTGCCGTCGCGCGGCGCGAACGGGGCCTCGCTGCCGTAGCGGCCCGGCCCGAAGCGGTGTTCCTGGCGCTCGCCGGTGACGCGGTCGTGGCGCAGGAGGCCGTCGAACAGCACGGTCTCGGTGTCGGCGATGTGCACGCTGTAGGCGTAGCGCGCGGCGCGGCCGGTCAGGCGGGCGTCGATCGAGGGGAACTCGGTGTTGGCGTCGTCGAGCTGCGTCTCGGTGGTGGTGCCGGTGGTGAGGTCGAGGACGTAGCGGTGCAGCCGGGCGTCGAGGCGCAGGTAGCCCAGCAGCTTGCCCAGCGGACCGGGGCGGGTCGGGACCGGTGCCGGCCGGGTCACCCGGCACACGTCCATGACGATCGTCGCGCCGTCCTCGAACGCGTTGACCACGTGGTAGATGTAGCAGGGCTCGGCGGTGAACCAGCGCACCTCGGTGCCGCGGCGGGGCACCACCGCGAACCGCGCCGGGGTCTCCCGGTCGAACGCGATCTTGTAGCGGCCCTCGCGGGCGGCCGCGGCGTCCTGGGTCAGCGGCAGGTCCATGAGGACCGAGAAGTTCTCGGTGATCGCCATGTCGTGCGGCAGCCGGGGGCCGGGCAGGTCGATCGTGATCTCGTGCTCGATCCGGCCCGACGCGCCGACGACGCCGTAGCGCAGCAGCGGATCGCGGGCGCCGTAGTCGAACCACATCAGCTCGCCGGTGGCCTCGTCGGACTTCGGGTGCGCCATGACGTCGCCCCGCAGCGTGCCCAGGAACGTCTCGGCGCCGATCGTCTCCAGTGACAGCGGGTCGAGGCTCATCGGCTGCCCGCACAGGTACCAGGTCGCGAGCACCCGCCCGTCGTGGTGGACGAGGTCGGTGTTGGCGCTGTCCTTGAACGGCAGCCCGCGCGCGGTGCCCACCGGGTTGCCGCGCGGGGACTCCATGACCCCGCTCCACAGCGCGCGCCCCGCGGCCTCCTCGGCCGTGAGCGCCGCCGTGCGGACATAGCGGTTGCGGTAGCGCGCGGTGCCGTCCTCGAACGCCATCGCGTGCACCATGCCGTCGCCGTCGAACCAGTGGTAGCGCCCGGGGGCGTCGTAGCGGCGGTTGGGCCCGTTGCGCAGGTACACGCCGTTGAGGTCGCGGGGGATCTGCCCGATCACCTCGAGGTCCCCCGCGGTGATCTCGTCGCGCACGGGGGCGTGGACGCCGAGCAGGTACGGGTTGTCCTCGGCGCCGGTCTCGCGGGCGACGAACGTCGTCACGGCTCCTCCTCGGGCGGGCTCCGGCCGACGCTACGCGCGGGACGCCCCGCGACCCAGCAGATCGGCCGACAGCCCGGCGACGAGACCGAACTGCACCGCCGACGCGACCACCAGCCGGACGCTGAACGAGTCGGGGTCCGGCCACCCGACCACCGCGAACGCGGCCAGCGCCGTCCCGACCGTCGCCGCCGCCGCGCCCCACCGCCCGCGGGTGGCGAACCGCCGGGCGGACACGGCGGCCGCCGCGGTCCACCCCAGCACCGCCACGCCGAACCCGATCTCGTGCAGCACCCCGTGCCAGCTCATCTCGGGCGCCCCCTCGGGCGCCCCGGCCGGGAACCCGGCCCCGGCGTCGGTGACGAACACACCCGACAGCACGAGCCCGGCCCCGAACACCGCGACGAGCCGCGGCCCCCAGGTGCCCGCCTCCGGCCCGCGCCGCATGCCCGACGCCGAGGCGACGACCAGCGCGCCCGACAGGACGAAGTTCGCCGCCTGCACCCATCCGCCCTCGCCGACGGCGAGCAGGCTCAGCGGGTGGCGGGCCAGGTCGAAGCCGTCGCGGGTGGCGGCCTGGACCAGCCCCGCCGCCAGGAACAGCGGTCCGGCGGCGAGACCCGCGACCAGCAGCGGACGGGCGGGTGCGGCGGTGGTCTGCGTGGTCATGACGGCTCCTCCGCGGCGCCCCGGCGGCACCGCCCACCCGAGACGTCGGAGCCGCCGGCCCGGACCGGACACGCCGTCAGAGCCGCGCGGCGCGCGCGTGCAGGTAGCGCTGCTGGGGCACGCTCGTGGTCAGGCGCGCGGCCCGGAGGTAGGCGGCGTGGGCGCCCTCGTGGTCGCCCGCGCTCTGCAGCAGGTGGGCGCGCACGGCGTGCAGGCGGTGGTCGTCGTCGAGGGGCAGGCCGGCGATCAGGTCGAGCCCGGCGCGGGGGCCGTCGACCATGCTCACCGCGACGGCGTGGTTGAGCCGTACGACCGGGGTGTCGGTGATCCGCAGCAGGACCTCGTAGAGCGCCCGGATCTGCGGCCAGTCGGTGGCCTCCGCGCTCGGGGCCTCGCCGTGCACCGCCGCGATCGCCGCCTGGAGCTGGTACGGGCCGACGCGACCGCGGGGGAGGGCCTCGCTGATCAGCGTGACGCCCTCGGCGATGGCGTCCGCGTCCCAGAGGCTGCGGTCCTGCTCGGCCATCGGCACCACCGCGCCGTCGGGGCCGGTGCGCGCCGGGCGCCGGGCGTCGGTGAGCACCATCAGCGCCAGCAGCCCCGCCACCTCGCCGTCGCGGGGCAGCAGCCGGCGCACGACCCGGGTCAGGCGGATGGCCTCGGCCGACAGTGCGGTGCGCACCAGGTGCGGCCCGGACGTCGCGGTGTGGCCCTCGTTGAACACCAGGTAGAGCACGTGCAGGACGGCCGCGAGCCGCTCGTCGCGCTCGGCGGCGCCGGGCATCCGGAACTCCCGGTCGGCGACGCCCCGCTTGGCGCGGCTGATCCGCCGCGCCATCGTCGCCTCGGGCACGAGGAACGCGCGGGCGATCTCGGCGGTGGTCAGGCCGCCGACGGCGCGCAGCGTCAGCGCGATCTGCGACGCGGGGGAGAGCGCGGGGTGGCAGCACAGGAACAGCAGGACGAGCGTGTCGTCGGCGTCGGGCACGGGGGCGGGTGCCGCCTCCCCGACGAGCCGCGCGTCGGCCTCCTCGCGGCGCCGTCGCGCCTGCTCGGCACGCAGCAGGTCGGTGAGCCGCCGCCCGGCCACGGTGATGAGCCAGCCGAGCGGGTGGTCCGGCAGGCCCTCGACGGGCCACTGCCGGGACGCGGCCAGCAGCGCCTCCTGCACGGCGTCCTCGGCGGTGTCGAAGTGCCCGTGGCGGCGGACGACCGCACCGAGCACCGGCGGGGCCAGGCGGCGCAGCAGGTCCTCGGGCGCGGTGTCCGTCACGGTCGGTCCAGGTCCTCGACGCCCTCGGCGACCGGGCGGACGTCGACGTACTCGCCCTCGCCGCCCGGGTCCAGGAGCCCGGCCGCGATCTCGACCGCCCGGTCGTAGCTCGCGCACTCGACGACCGTGTAACCGACGAGCACCTCCTGCGTCTCCGGGTAGGGCCCGTCGGTCACGGCCTTCACGCCGTCGCGCAGCTGCACCCGCCGGGCGTGCACGGGGGCGGACAGGCCCCGGGCGTCGACGAACTCGCCGCTGTCGACCAGCGCCTGGTGGTAGGTCCCCATGTACTCGTGCATCGCCGCGACGTCCTCGGCGGACATCGGCGGCTTGCCGCCCGGGCGCCCGGCCATCGCGTCGTAGTCCTGCTGCGACCCGTAGAGCATGATCATGTACTTCACGGCTGCTCCTCCGCTCGTGTCGGCACCCGGCGGCGCCGCTCACCGGGGACGTCGGAGCCGCGCGCCCGCGCCGGACATCGTCCCGCAGGCGAACCCGTTCGACCCACCGGCCAGAATGGCGTCATGAGCACGCCCACCGACCGCCGCCCCCGGGTGCTGTCCGGCATCCAGCCGACCGCCGACTCGTTCCACCTCGGCAACTACCTCGGCGCCGTGCGGCAGTGGGTGGCCCTGCAGGACGACCACGACGCGTTCTACTTCGTGCCCGACCTGCACGCGATCACCGTGGAGCACGACCCGTCGACGCTGGCCGACCGCACCCGCAACGGCGTCGCGCAGCTCCTCGCGCTCGGGCTCGACCCCGACCGCTGCACCGTGTTCGTGCAGAGCCACGTGCCCGAGCACAGCCAGCTCGGCTGGATCCTGGGCTGCCTCACCGGGTTCGGCGAGGCGAGCCGGATGACGCAGTTCAAGGACAAGGCCGCGAAGCAGGGCTCCGACCGCGCCACGGTCGGGCTGTTCACCTACCCGATCCTGCAGGCCGCCGACATCCTGCTCTACCACGCCGACCGCGTCCCGGTCGGCGAGGACCAGCGCCAGCACGTCGAGCTCACCCGCGACCTCGCGCAGCGGTTCAACTCCCGCTTCGGGAAGGTCCTGACGGTGCCCGAACCGCACATCCTCGCCGGCACCGCGAAGATCTACGACCTGCAGGACCCGACGGCGAAGATGAGCAAGTCGTCCTCGACGCCCGCCGGGATCGTCAACCTGCTCGACGACCCCAAGGTGAGCGCGAAGAAGATCCGCTCCGCCGTCACCGACGCCGAGCGCGAGATCCGCTACGACGTCGCCGCGAAGCCGGGCATCGCCAACCTGCTGACGATCCACTCGTCGTTCAGCGGGCGCACGATCCCCGAGCTCGAGGCCGACTACGCGGGCCGCGGCTACGGCGACCTGAAGAAGGACCTCGCGGAGATCGTCGCCGACTTCACTGCGCCGCTCGCGAAACGGGTACAGGGCTACATGGACGACCCGGCCGAGCTCGACCGGGTGCTCGCCCGCGGAGCCACCCGGGCGCGTGACGTCGCCGGCGCGACACTGGCGGCCGTCCACGACAAGATCGGGTTCCTCCCCCCGACCTGAACCGTGACGAGAAGGACGTGAGACGCGTGACTGCAGTCGTCGACAAGGACGCGGACACCGTCCGGGCGCGGGCCGCCGACGCCGAGGAGGAGAAGGACGAGCCCGCGAAGCCGACGATGCTGGAGCGCTACCGCGCGAAGTACGAGTGGCTCGACCACCTCGTGCGCGCCGGTGCCCGCTACACCGACCGGCACGGCGACCACTACGCCGCGGCCGTCACCTACTTCTCCGTGCTCGCGCTGTTCCCGCTGATCCTGGTCTCGGTGGCCGCGCTCGGGTTCGTGCTGTTCCTGCAGCCCGACCTGCTCGACCAGCTCAAGGCCGGGATCAGCGCCAACGCCCCGGCGGGCCTCGACGACCTGATCAACCCGATCGTCGACAACGCGATCGAGTCCCGCGGCACGATCGGCATCATCGGCCTGGTCGGCGCCCTCTACACCGGGATCGGCTGGATGTCGAACCTGCGCGAGGCGCTGTCGGAGCAGTGGGGGCAGCCGCCGACCGCCCCGCCGATCCTCAAGAAGACCCTGTTCGACCTGCTCACGCTCATCGGCCTGGGCGCCGCCATGGTCGGCTCGTTCGCGATCACCGGCATCGCGTCCGGCTTCGCGTCCACGGTCCTGGAGTTCGTCGGCCTGGCCGAGGAGGGCTGGGCTCGGTTCCTGCTCGGGGTGCTGGGCGTCGTGCTCGGCCTCGTCGCCAACTGGCTGATCTTCCTCTGGGTGATCGCCCGGCTGCCCCGCGAGCACGCGACGCTGCGCAGCGCGGCCAAGGCCGCCGTGCTCGGCGCCGTCGGGTTCGAGGTGCTGAAGCAGGTCATGACGGTGTACCTGGCGTCGGTCACGGCCTCGCCCACCGGTCAGATCATCGGCCCGTTCATCGGCCTGATGGTGTTCGCGTTCTTCACCTCGCGCTTCATGCTGTTCGTCACGGCCTGGGCGGCGACGTCGCGGGAGAACGAGCAGGAGGAGCCGGTCGAGGTGCCGGGGCCCGCGGTGATCCACTCCGAGGTCACGGTCCGGTCCGGTCCGGACGGGGCCACGGCCGCCGGCCTGGTCGGGGCGGGTGCGCTGGCCGGCCTGCTCGGCTTCGGCCTGCTGCGGGGGCGGCGCCGGGGCTAGCGCCTGCGGTGGACGAGCGCGGCTCCGGCCGCGAGGGCGACCGGCACGGCGACGGTGCCGCGTCCACCAGCACCCCGATCGGTGCGACGCCCGCGGGCAGCGCGAAGCCGAGGTCGAGCAGGGCCGCGGCCTGCGCCGTCATCGGCACCGGGGACTGCTCGCCGCGCACCAGCGCCACCACCAGCCGCCGCCCGTCGCGCTGCGCCGCGCCGACGAACGTGTGGCGCGCGGCGTCGGTGAACAGCGGCTCGCGCATCGCCACCCGGAACAGCAGGGCCAGGTCGTACGCGCCGCCGGGGCCGTCGAGGCCGGACGGGGTGGCGGGGCGGGTGTCCAGGGCGCCAGCGCGGCGGCCGTCGCCGTCATCTCCGCGACGGTGGCCGCGTCCCCGCCCAGCGCGCGGGCCACCGCCGCCGCCGTGTCGTTGCCGGAGTTGAGCAGCATCCCGGCGAGCAGCTGGCGGACGGTGTAGCGGCCCCGGGGCCGATGCCGGCGCGGCTGCCGTCGATGCGCAGGTCCGCCGCACACGCCGAGGCCGCCTACCGGCTCGACCGGCACCGGCAGCGCCGCCACCGGGGGCCCGGCAGGCTCCTCGGCCGACGGGGGAGCGGGCGGCGCCTCCTGGCCCGCGCACCCGGTGCGGGCGTGCGCGGTGACCGGTCCGCCCACCAGCGATCCGACGACGACCACCAGCACCGCCGCGACCCACCGCACGGCCGCGGACTCTACGTCCTCCCACCGCCCCCACCTCGACGGCGACGGGCGCGATCACCGCGCGCGCAGGGCTCGCTCACCCACCGGAGCCGACGATTCGGTCACGGCCATGGTCAACGCGCACCCGACCGGTTTACGGTTCCCCGTCGCGCGCACCGTCGCGCCGCTCCCAGGAAAGCCCGGGCCCACGAGGTGTACCGGCCGAAACAGGAGGCACCCTTCCGTGCGCAACAGACGAGGAATGGCACTGGCAGCCGCCGTGCTGAGCAGTGCGCTGGTCCTCGCGGGCTGTGCCCGTGACACCGGCTCCGCCCCCGCCGCAGGCGGCGGCGAGGAGGAGACCTGCGCACGCAACGCCGCGCCCGCGGCCGCGGGTGGCGCCGCCCCCAGCGCCGCCCCGCTCGCCCCGAACGCCGACGCGAGCGCGCTGCGCGTCGCGCTGGCCTACGACGTCGGCGGCCGTGGCGACCAGTCCTTCAACGACTCCGCCGCCGCGGGCCTCGAGCAGGCCATCAGCGAGATCGGCGTCGTGCGGGAGAACACCCGCGAGCTGGCCGCCGCCAACGGTGAGAGCGAGGACGCCCGCGCCACACGACTGCGCCAGCTCGCCACCGACGGCTTCAGCCCCGTCATCGCGGTCGGCTTCGCCTACAGCGAGGCGTTGACGACGATCGCCGCGGAGTTCCCCGACACCCAGTTCGCGATCATCGACTCCGTCGTCGACCTGCCCAACGTCACCAGCCTGACGTTCGCGGCCGAGCAGGGCTCGTTCCTGGTCGGTGCGGCGGCGGCGCTGCGCACCACGAGCTGCCAGATCGGCTTCGTCGGTGGCGTCGAGGTCCCGCTGATCCAGGCCTTCGAGGCGGGTTACGTCGCGGGCGCCAAGGCGGTGGCCCCGGACGTCGAGGTCGACGTCGACTACATCTCCCCGGCCGGCGACTTCTCGGGCTTCAACGACCCGGCCCGCGGCACCGAGGTGGCCCGCGGCCAGCTCGACGGCGGCGCCGACGTGGTCTACCACGCGGCGGGCGGCTCGGGTCAGGGTGTGTTCGAGGCGGTGGCCGCGGCCACCACGCCGGACGCCCCCAAGTTCGCGATCGGCGTCGACTCCGACCAGTACAACACCGTGGCCGCGCCGGTCAACGAGGTCATCATGACCTCGATGCTCAAGCGCGTCGACGTGGCGGTGTTCAACTACGTCAACGCCGTGGCGGCCGGTGACCTCGCGGTCATCCCGCCGGCGTTCGACCTGTCCGTCGACGGCGTCGGCTACTCCACCACCGGTGGCGGCGTCGACGACCTCGTCACGGACCTGGACGCCTACAAGGCGGCGATCGTCAACGGCGACATCACGGTCCCGTCGACGCCGTGAGACCGCGCCGCCCCGCTCCGGCCCGCTGACGGCCGGGGCGGGGCGGCTCCGTCCGTGAGGCATCATCGCCGTACGCGGGGGGCCGGGGCCGATCGCCCCGGCCCCCCGACGTACGTCCGAGAGGAAGAGCCATGACGGAGTACGCCGTCGAGCTGGCCGGGATCACGAAGCGCTTCCCGGGGGTGGTCGCCAACAGCGACATCCACCTGGCGGTGCGCCGCGGCGAGGTGCACGCGCTGTGCGGCGAGAACGGCGCCGGCAAGTCCACGCTGATGAAGATCCTGTACGGGATCCAGCAGCCCGACGAGGGCACGATCACCGTCGACGGCGAGCAGGTGCGGTTCCGCTCGCCGGCCGACGCGATCAGGGCGGGCATCGGCATGGTGCACCAGCACTTCATGCTCGCCGACAACCTGACCGTCGCCGAGAACATCCTGCTCGGCGCCGAGGCGCAGCTGGGGATCGGCGCGAAGGCGCGCACCCGGATCACCGAGCTGGCGCGCACGGTGGGCCTCGACGTCCGCCCCGACCTGCTCGTCGAGCGCCTCGGCGTGGCCGACCGGCAGCGCGTCGAGATCGTCAAGGTCCTCTACCGCGGGGCGCGCACGATCATCCTCGACGAGCCGACGGCCGTGCTCGTGCCCCAGGAGGTCGACGACCTGTTCGTCACCCTGCGCGGCATGCGCGCCGAGGGCTTCACGTTCCTGTTCATCTCCCACAAGCTCGACGAGGTGCGTGCGATCGCCGACGCGATCACGGTGATCCGCCGCGGCACCAGCGTCGGCACGGCCGACCCGAGGACGGTCACCAGCCGCAAGCTCGCGGAGATGATGGTCGGCAGCGAGCTGCCCAGCCCGCAGACGGGCGAGTCGACGGTCACCGACCGCGAGGTGCTGCGCGTCAGCGGCCTCGCGCTCGACTCCGACGACGGCGGGCGCCCGCTGCTGTCCGACGTCGACCTCGTCGTGCGCGCGGGCGAGGTGCTCGGCATCGCGGGCGTCGAGGGCAACGGGCAGACCGAGCTCGTCGAGACGATCATGGGAATGCGCCGGGCCGCGGGCGGCACGATCACGCTGTCCGGCGCCGACATCACCCGCGCCGGCACGCTCGCCCGCCGCGAGGCCGGCGTCGGCTACGTGCCGGAGGACCGCACCCGGCACGGCCTGCTCGCCTCGCAACCGCTGTGGGCCAACCGGATCCTGGGCCACCAGAGCCGCCCGCCCGTCTCGCGCGGCGGCCTGATCGACCGCGAGGCCGCGCGGCGCGACACGCAGCGGATCATCGAGGAGTTCGACGTCCGCACGCCCGGTGTCGACGTCGCCGCCGCCGCGCTGTCGGGCGGCAACCAGCAGAAGCTCGTCGTCGGCCGCGAGCTGTCGGGCGAGCCGGTGCTGCTCATCGCCTCGCACCCGACCCGCGGCGTCGACGTCGGCGCGCAGGCGGGCATCTGGGACGTGCTGCGCCGGGCCCGCGCCGACGGGCTCGCGGTGCTGCTCATCAGCGCCGACCTGGACGAGCTGATCGGCCTGTCCGACACGATCAAGGTGATGCTGCGCGGGCGCCTGGTGGCCGACGCCGACCCTGCGACCGTCACGCCCGAGGAGCTGGGAGCCGCCATGACCGGTGCCGACGGAGCGGCCGCATGAACGTGGCACGGGTCCGCACGGCCCTCCTGCCGCCCGTCCTCGCGATCCTGTTCGCGGCCGGGCTGTGCGCCGTCGCGCTCGTCATCAGCGGGGCGTCCCCGCTGACGGCGCTGGGCGCGATGGTCGGACAGGTCGGGCAGGGCACCACGGCCGTCGACATCGTCAACAGCGCGGCCGTCTACTACATCGTCGCGCTGGCCGCGGCGATCGGCTTCCAGATGAAGCTGTTCAACATCGGCATCGAGGGCCAGTACCGGCTCGCGGCGTGCGTGGCCGCGATCGTCGGCGGGGCGCTCGTCCTGCCGCCCGTCGTGCACACGCTGGTGATCATCCTGACGGGCGTGCTCGTCGGCGCCGTCTGGGCCGGTATCCCCGCGCTGCTCAAGGCCTACCGCGGCGTCAGCGAGGTCATCTCGACGATCATGCTGAACGCGGTGTCGCTCGGCCTGATCGCGTTCCTCATCCGGCCCGACTCGTTCGGCGTGCTGCAGGGCAACAACATCTCGACGGCCCCGATCGAGCCGAGCGGGCAGTTCCCCGGCATCCCGACCGGCGCGGGCACGATCTTCGGCATGGTGTTCGTGGCCGCGGCGCTCGGGCTGGGCTACTGGTTCCTGCTCAACCGCACCCGCTTCGGCTTCGAGCTCAGGGCGTCCGGCGAGTCGCCGACGGCGGCCACGGCGGGCGGCGTCAACGCCAAGCGGATGGTGATCATCGCGCTGGTGCTGTCGGGCGCGGTCGCCGGGCTCGCGGGCCTGCCCGAGGTGCTGGGCCGCGACTTCGCCTACACGCTGACCTCCCCGCAGGGCTACGGCTTCACCGGCCTCGCGGTCGCGCTGCTGGGTCGCAACAACCCCGCCGGCATCGCGTTCGGCGCGCTCCTGTGGGCGTTCCTGGACAAGTCGGCGCTCGCGCTCGACAACGTCGGCGTCCCCCGCGACATCGTCCTGATCATGCAGGGCTCGGTCGTGCTGTCGGTCGTCGTCGCCTACGAGATCGTGCGCCGCTACGAGCTCGCGGCCGAGCAGCGGAGGGTGGCCTCGCAGCTGCGCGGCCCCGCCATCCCGCAGAAGGAGCCGGTGGCATGAGCACGGCCACGCAGACCACCGCGAAGAGCGCGTCGACCGTCCGCGGCCGGTTCAGCGCCCTGCCCGGCTGGGCCCGCTCGGCGATCGTCGTCGCGATCGGCGTCGGGCTGCTGTCGGTCACGGCCACGCTGACCGGGCAGATCCAGCTGACCTCCAGCGGCACCACGCAGGCCGCCGTGCGGCTGCTGCTGCCGATCCTGTTCGCCGCGCTGGGCGGGCTCTGGGCCGAGCGCGCGGGCGTCATCAACATCGGGCTCGAGGGCATGATGATCCTCGGGACCTGGGGTGCGGCGTGGGCCGGCTACCAGTGGGGCCCGTACGCGGCTGTCGTCGGCGGGCTGGTGTTCGGCGCGCTCGGCGGGCTGCTGCACGCCGTCGCCACGGTGTCGTTCGGCGTCAACCACATCGTCTCCGGCGTGGCGATCACGCTGCTGGGGATGGGCGTCACGAAGTACCTGTCGACGCTGCTGTTCTTCCCGGTCTCGCAGAACCCGCGGCAGAGCCCGCGCGTCGAGGGGTTCGAGACGTTCTCGGTGCAGCCGGTGGCCGACGGGCTGCTCGCGCTCGAACGGGAGCAGCGGGTCGTGCTCTCCGACGTCTCCGGGCTGCTCGGTGGCCTGCTGTCCGGGCTGACCCCGCTCGTCGTCCTCGGGTTCGTGCTGGTGCCCGCGAGCTACCTCCTGCTGTGGCGCACCAGCTTCGGGCTGCGGCTGCGTTCGTGCGGGGAGAACCCGGTGGCCGCGGAGTCGCTCGGCGTGCAGGTCTACACCTACAAGTACGTCGCGCTGGTCGTCTCCGGCGCGCTCGCCGGGATCGGCGGCGCCGCGTTGACGCTCAACCCCGGGCAGCTCGGCTACCTGGAGGGCCAGACGGGTGGCCGCGGCTACATCGGCCTCGCCGCCATGATCTTCGGCAACTGGCGGCCCGGCGGGCTGCTCGCCGGGTCGGCGCTGTTCGGCTACGTCGACGGCGTGCAGCTGCGCGCGGGCGGCGAGGCCGTGCACGCGCTGCTGTACGGAGCGTCGATCCTCGCCGTCGGACTCGCGGTCCTGTGGGCCGTGCGGCGGCGCTGGCAGACCGCGCTGACCGCGCTCCTCGCGGGGGCTGCGGTGTACGCGGTGTACTTCTCGACCGAGACCGTGCCGCGCGAGTTCGCGTCCTACGCTCCGCAGATCGTGACGCTGCTGGTGCTGGCCGCGGCGTCGCAACGGCTGCGCCCGCCGGCGGCGATCGGCCTCGAGTACCGGAGGGGCGAGGGTGACTGATCCCGACTGGCAGGGGCTGCGCACGGCCGCCGTCGAGGCGGCCGGATCGGCGTACGCGCCGTACTCGCACCTCGACGTCGGCGCCGCGGCGCTGTGCGACGACGGGCGCGTCGTGAGCGGCTGCAACGTCGAGAACGCCTCCTACGGCCTCGGGCTGTGCGCGGAGTGCACGATGGTCGGCCAGCTCCGGCTCACCGGCGGCGGCCGCTTCGTCGCGGTGGCCTGCCGGTCGGGCACGGGCGAGCTGCTCATGCCGTGCGGGCGGTGCCGA
Organism: Pseudonocardia oceani; assembly: GCF_019263585.2. Lineage (GTDB taxonomy): Bacteria > Actinomycetota > Actinomycetes > Mycobacteriales > Pseudonocardiaceae > Pseudonocardia > Pseudonocardia oceani. The sequence goes on along the minus strand of NZ_JADQDF010000001.1, from coordinate 1,895,700 downwards.
CAGGTGCTCTACGAGTTCGGCGGTCCCGACTGCCTGCTCGACACGCCGCGCGGGATCCTGCCGCTGAGCGAGATCCTGCCCGACGCCTTCGGGCCGGAGCACCTGCCGACCTGAGCGCCTTCCCCGGACCCGCGAGTCGGGGTCCGGTGGCGGGCGAGTCGGGCTCTCGTCGCGGGTGAGTCGGGCTGTGACGGCGCGCCGGTCGTGCGGCGCTACGGTCGGGACATGACCTTCAGCGCCGTCGACGTCATCACCGCCAAGCGCGACGGCGGACGCCTGTCCGACGGGCAGATCGACTGGGTGATCGCCGCCTACACGCGCGGCGACGTCGCCGACGAGCAGATGTCGTCGCTCGCCATGGCGATCCTGCTCAACGGCATGGACACCGCCGAGATCGCGCGCTGGACGCAGGCGATGATCGACTCCGGCGAGGTCCTGTCCTTCGGCGACCTCGGACGCCCGCTGGTGGACAAGCACTCCACGGGCGGCGTCGGCGACAAGATCACGCTGCCGCTCGCGCCGCTCGTCGCCGCGTGCGGCGCCGCCGTGCCGCAGCTGTCCGGGCGCGGGCTCGGCCACACCGGCGGCACGCTCGACAAGCTGGAGTCGATCCCGGGCTGGCGCGCGTCGCTGTCGCTGGAGGAGATCGCGGAGCAGCTCGCGTCGGTCGGCGCCGTCATCTGCGCGACGACCCCGACGCTCGCCCCGGCCGACCGCAAGCTCTACGCGCTGCGCGACGTCACCGGCACCGTCGAGTCGATCCCGCTCATCGCCAGCTCGATCATGAGCAAGAAGATCGCGGAGGGGACGGGCGGGCTGGTGCTCGACGTCAAGGTCGGGTCGGGGGCGTTCATGAAGACCCTCGACCGCGCCCGCGAGCTCGCCGCGACGATGGTCGGGATCGGCGGCGTCCACGGCCTCGCGACGACGGCGCTCGTCACCGACATGTCCGTGCCGCTGGGGCGGGCGGCGGGCAACGCGCTGGAGGTCGCCGAGTCGGTGGAGGTGCTGCGCGGGGGAGGACCGGCCGACGTCGTCGAGCTGACGGTGGCGCTGGCGCGGGAGATGCTGGCGCTGGCCGGGATCGCCGGCGTCGATCCGGCGGAGGTGCTGGCCTCCGGCGCCGCGTACCCGGTGTGGGAAGCCATGATCGCGGCGCAGGGCGGCGACCCGTCGGCGGCGCTGCCGGTGGCCGCGCACGTCGAGACCGTGACGGCCGACCGCTCGGGCACCTTCGTCCCGGACGCGCTCGCCGTCGGCGTGGCCGCGTGGCGGCTGGGGGCGGGCCGGGCGCGCAAGGAGGACGCGGTGCAGGCCGGGGCCGGGGTGCTGCTGCTCGTCGACCCCGGGGCTCAGGTGCAGGCGGGGCAGCCGGTGCTGGAGCTGCACACGGACACCCCCGGTGCCGTCGCCGGGGCACGGGCGGCGCTCGACGGCGGCCTGGCGATCAGCGACGGGCCGGCGGAGCGGCCGGCGCTGCTGCTGGACACGATCCGTTGAGGCCCGGCCCGGCCCGCCGCCGGTCCGGATCGGAGGACCCGCCGGGCGTGATCGGTGAACTCGCCGGGCCCTGCGTTCGGTGTGCTGGCTACTCGTCGTCGGGGTCGTCGGTGACCGTGTCGCCCGCCGACGCCCCGTTCGACGACTTCACCGTGACCTTGCGGGCCCGGCGCTGGCTCGGGCGGGGCGGCGGGGGCGGGGACTGCGGCTGGCCGCCGCGGCCCAGGATGAGCTCCGCGAACGTGGCCATGGCCTCGTCGAGCTGCCCGGCGTTGCGCCGCTCGGACTCCTCGTTGGCCCGCTCCACCAGCCCGCGCACCGCGGCGGCGTCGGGGCGCTCCACCAGCACGGCGTCGATGCGGCCGAGCTTCTCGTCGAGGCGGCCGTCGAGCGAGCCGAACTTGCCGTCGACGGCCTTGTCGAGCCCCTCGAGGCGGTCGGTCACGGCCTGGTCGACGACGTCGAGCCGGTCGGCGAGCGCCTCCAGGCGCCGGGCGAGGGCGTCGAGCGGCTCCGTCGGGTCGACGGCGGGACGCGAGGCCAGGTCCTCCAGACGCCGGTGCAGGCCGACGCTGGTGTCGCCGAGCAGGTTGCGCAGGCCCTCACCGGTCTCGTCGAACGCGCGGGAGGCGCCGTCGAGCTGCTCGCGGACCACGCGCTCGACCCCGTCGATGCGCTCCTTGATCGGCGTGCCGACCGAGGACGGCATGGCGTCGAGGCGCATCTCGTGGCGGTCGAGGCGGTTGTCGAGGTCGTCGAGGCGCTTGTGCAGGCCGCCGAGGCGGTCGTCGAGCCCGTCCATCCGCCCGGAGATGCCCTCCATGCGCCCGGCCACCCCGTCGAGCCGGCCGTCGAGCTGGGCGAAGGGCTTGGCCAGCTTGTCGGGCAGCGACTCCAGCGCGCGCAGCACGGTGGCCAGCGTGGCGTCCTGCTGGTCGAGCTTGGCGACGGTCTCGTCGAGCCGCTCGGCCAGGACGCTGACCTCGGTGCGGTCGGGCAGCTCGGTGAGCCGCTTGCGCACGGTGCCGAGAGCGTCGAGCGCGGCGAGGCGGGCGTGGATCTCGTCGAGGGAGTCGAAGATCTGCTGCTGCTCGCTGTCGCGGATCTCCGCGGCGCGCACCAGCATGCCGCGCATGCGGTCGAACGACTGGATCGAGTCATTGCTCATGGCGGCGGGGAGCTTCCTCTGAGCGGGCGTGGAGCACTCAGCGTAGCGAGAGCTGTGGATCACTCGTCCGCGGCTCCCCGTTCGGAGGCGCGCTCGCTCGTTCGGAGCAGTGCGGCCGCCCGGAGGACGCCCCGTGACGTGGTGTTCTAGCGTGCACGCGTGGCCGTAGACCTGAACCTCGAGACCGTCCGCGACGCCCCCAAGGTGCTGCTCCACGACCACCTGGACGGCGGACTGCGCCCGGCCACCGTGGTCGACCTGGCGGAGGCGGTCGGTTACTCCGCGCTGCCGACCACCGACGTCCCCGCGCTGGGCCGGTGGTTCCTCGAGGCCGCGCACTCGGGGTCGCTGGTGCGCTACCTGGAGACGTTCGGGCACACGGTCGGCGTCATGCAGACGGCCGACGCGCTCGTGCGGGTCGCGGCCGAGTGCGCCGAGGACCTCGCCGACGACGGCGTCGTCTACGCCGAGGTGCGCTTCGCGCCCGAGCTGCACGTCGAGGCCGGGCTGGAGCTCGCGGCCGTCGTCGAGGCGGTGCTGGAGGGCTTCCGGGTCGGCACGGCCCGCGCCGCGGAGCGCGGCCGGCGCATCCGGGTGGGGTGCCTGCTCACCGCGATGCGCCACGCCGCCCGCAGCCGCGAGATCGCCGAGCTGGCCATCCGCTACCGCGACACCGGCGTCGTCGGCTTCGACATCGCCGGCGCCGAGGCCGGCTTCCCGCCCACCCGCCACCTCGACGCGTTCGAGTACGTCCGCCAGCAGAACGGCCACTTCACGATCCACGCGGGCGAGGCGTTCGGGCTGCCGTCGATCTGGGAGGCGCTGCAGTGGTGCGGGGCCGACCGGCTCGGCCACGGTGTCCGCATCGTCGACGACATCACCGTCGACGACGACGGCGGCGCGACGCTGGGCCGCCTCGCCGCCTACGTCCGCGACATGCGCATCCCGCTGGAGATGTGCCCGACGTCGAACCTGCACACGGGCGCGGCGCGCTCGCTGGCCGAGCACCCGATCGGCCTGCTCGCGAAGCTGCGGTTCCGCGTCACGGTCAACACCGACAACCGCCTGATGTCCGACGTGTCGATGAGCCGCGAGATGACCGCGCTGGCCGAGACGTTCGGCTACGGCTGGGCCGACCTGCAGTGGTTCACGGTCAACGCGATGAAGTCGGCGTTCATCGGCTTCGACGAGCGCCTCGCCCTGATCGACGACGTCATCAAGCCCGGGTACGCCGCACTGCAGGCGTAGCCGGGCTCAGTGGACGTGCAGCCGCGCGGACACGTCGTCGACGAGCCCGCGGAACCGCTCGGACTCCCGGTCGAAGGGCGCGCTGGGCGCCAGCCGCGTCGGGTTGGGGCGCACGACGAACGACACGAGCCAGCCCAGCGGCTGGCTCTCGGCCAGCGCCTCGGCCGGCTCGTCGTCGCCCGCCCACTCGGCGACGTCGCGGATCAGCTCGACGGCCCGCTCCAGCTGCGTCCCGTCGACGGCCACGACGCCCTCGCCGATGTCGTCGGCCAGCCCGGTGAGGACGTAGGTGTCGAGCGGGTCGACCTCGACCTCCAGCTCGCCCACCGCGGCCCGGTCGACGACCTCGACCCACGTGGACGCCGCCGTCAGGTCGTGCCCGTCGGCGCCGTCCTCGGCGATCCAGCGGGCCAGCGCGCGCTCGCTGCCGAACACCTCGATCGTGCCGCCGGAGCCCAGGAACAGGGGGGTGTCGTCGATGAAGCAGCGCAGCGTCACGAACTCGCCGTCGCGGGTGGTGATGCGGATCGGGTGGATGCCGACCTCGTCCCAGAAGCCCACGGGCACGTCCGGGTCGACGTCCTCGTCCTGCTCGTCGGTGTCGTCGGCGGGGAGCAGGGCGTCGGCGGGGGCGGGGGCGGCCTCCGCGACCTCCTCCTTGCGCGCCGCCCCGAGCGCCGCGGGGTCGACGTCGGGGGTGTCGACGAGGTCGTCCAGCGCGTCGACGACGTCGTCCCAGCGCTCGGCGATCACGGCGACGAGCTGGGCCCACAGCCGCCCGCCCTCGCGCCCGACGAACGGCAGCGTGCCCTGGTGGAGCAGCCCGAAGCCGGGGGCGGAGTCGAGGACCTCGGTGACGACGTCGAGCTCGCACACGTCGGCGATCGAGCGGACCATCCCGACGATCTCGTGCAGCTCGCCGATCGTCCACTGGTCGGCCTCCTCGGCCGCCAGCTCGGGGACGCCGATGACGTCGTAGGTCTGCGTCTCCTCGGGCGTCAGCTCGGCGACGGTGAGGTCGGGGACGACCGACCAGGCGGGGTGGTCGACGAGGTCGTGCTCCCGGGCCGTGCGGACGAACGCCGCGAGCTGCGCGACCTCGGGGAAGGCGAACAGCGCGTCGTCGTCGCCGAGAAAGGCCTCCCACTCCTCGCCGTCCTCGCGCCACCGCGGCGCCCAGAGCGTGACGAGGTCGCCCTCGGTGAGGGAGAGCTGGATCGGGACGATGTCGCTGGCCACGGCACGGAGCCTAGGACCCGGTGCGGTCAGCGACCCACGGGGTGCCACACCGTCTTGATCTCGGTGAAGGCCCGCAGCCGGGCCGTGCCCGGAACGCGCGCGTGGTCGGGTTCGGCGGCCGGGCGCGGCACGACCCGCTTGACGGTGCCGGCCGCGGCGCGCTCGCAGGCGACCGCGAGCTCGGCGTCGGCCCCGGCGAGGTCGAGCGCCGCGACGTCGCCGTGCGCGGCGAGCCACGGGGCCAGCTCCGCGGTCGAGCCGGTGAGGATGTTGACGACGCCGCCCGGGACGTCGGAGGTGGCCAGAACCTCGCCGAGCCCGACGGCCGGCAGCGGCCGCTCCCGGCTCGCCACCACGACGGCGGTGCAGCCGGTGGCGAGCACCGGCGCGAGGACGTCGACGAGCCCGAGCAGCGACGACGCCTGCGGCGCCAGCACGCCGACCACGCCCGTCGGCTCCGGCGACGACCAGTTGACGAGCGGGCCCGCCACCGGGTTCACCGAGCCGAGCACCGACGCGATCTTGTCGGTCCAGCCCGCGTACCAGACCCAGCGGTCGATCGCGGCGTCCACGATCCCGCCCGCCTTGCGGCGCGTGCCGCCCTCGGCGGCCACCACGTCGTCGACGAACTGCTCGTGGCGCGCCTGCACCATCTCCGCGACGCGGTAGAGCACCTGGCCGCGGTTGTAGGCCGTGGCACCCGACCACCCGCCGAACGCCCCCCGCGCCGCGACCACGGCGTCGCGGACGTCCTTGCGCGAGGCCAGCGCGGCGTGGGCCAGCAACCGGCCCTTCGTGTCGGACACGGGGTAGCTGCGTCCCGACTCCGAGCGCGGGAACGCCCCGCCCACGTACAGCTTGAACGTCTTGGCGACGGACAGCCGGCCGTCGGCGGCGGGGGAGAGGGTCACGGCCCCAGCCTAGTTCGGCGCGTCACGCGGCGTACGTCGTCGGCGGAGAGGACGGGAGTCCCCGGCGAACTCGCCGCGCGTCCCCGGAAAACTCGCCGACGAGTTTCCCGCCCCCGCCCGGCGAGTTCGCCGCTCGCGCCCGCCTCAGGCGTCGAGGTAGGCCTCCAGGCCGATCCGGCCGCCTTCGCGGCCGAAGCCCGACTCCCGGTAGCCGCCGAAGGGGGAGGTGGGGTCGAAGCGGTTGAAGGTGTTGGTCCAGACCACCCCGGCGCGCAGGCGCTGCGCCGTCCACATCGCCTTGGCGCCCTTCTCCGTCCAGATCCCCGCCGACAGGCCGTAGGGCGTGTTGTTCGCCTTGGCCACGGCCTCCTCCGGCGTGCGGAACGTCAGCACCGACAGCACCGGCCCGAAGATCTCCTCGCGCGCCACCCGCATCGTCTGCTCGACGCCGGAGAACACGGTCGGCGGGAAGAACAGGCCGCGCTCAGGAAGCGGGCAGGAGCTGGTCCAGCGCTGGGCGCCCTCGGCGTCGCCCGCGGCGGCGAGGTCGACGATCCGGTCGAGCTGAGCGCGTGAGTTGATCGCGCCGACGTCGGTGTTCTTGTCGAGCGGGTCGCCCACGCGCAGCGTCTCGATGCGGCGCAGCAGCAGCTCGGAGAACTCCTCGGCGATCGACTCCTGCACCAGCAGCCGCGACCCCGCGCAGCACACGTGGCCCTGGTTGAAGAAGATCCCGTCGACGACGCCCTCGACGGCCTGGTCGATCGGCGCGTCGTCGTAGACGATGTTCGCCGCCTTCCCGCCGAGCTCCAGGGTGAGGCGGCGGCCGGTGCCGGCCAGGCGCTGCTGGATCTGCTTGCCGACGTCGGTGGAGCCGGTGAACGCGACCTTGTCGAGCCCCTCGTGCCCGACCAGCGCCGCGCCGACGTCACCGGCGCCGGGCAGCACGTTGAGCACGCCCGCGGGCAGCCCGGCCTCGGCGGCGATCTCGGCGAGCACGAGGGCGGTGAGCGGTGTGGTCTCGGCCGGCTTGAGGACGACCGTGTTGCCGCACGCCAGTGCCGGCGCGATCTTCCAGGTGGCCATGAGCAGCGGGAAGTTCCACGGGATCACCGCCCCGACGACGCCGACGGGCCGCGGGTCGGGCCCGAGGCCCGCGTAGGCGAGCTTGTCGGCCCAGCCCGCGTGGTGGAACAGGTGTGCCGACGCGGTGGGGACGTCGACGTCGCGGGACTCGCGGATCGGCTTGCCGTTGTCGAGGGTCTCCAGGACGGCGAGCTCGCGGCTGCGCTCGGCGACGATCCGCGCGATGCGGAACAGGTACTTGGCGCGCTCGGCGCCCGGCATCGGGCCCCACGTCGTCTCCTGGGCCCGGCGGGCGGCGGCCACGGCGGTGTCGACGTCCTGCGCGGACGCGGTGCCGACCTCGGCCAGCACCTCCTCCGTGGCCGGGTTGACGGTCTTCAGCGGCTCCCCGCCGCCGTCGACGAACGCGCCGTCGACGAAGGGCCGGTAGCTCGGCTGCAGCCGCGCGAGCGCGGCGGACTCCGGGGCGGGCGAGTACTCCCACGTGGGCATCAGGCGTTCCCGATCCGGTCGGTGCTCTCGTAGTGGCCCAGCGCCTGGGTGCGGCGCTGGCGCAGCAGGTCGCCCAGCAGCGACGACGCCCCGAACCGGAACAGCTCGGGCGTCAGCCACTGCGGGCCGGCGACCTCGTGCACGGCCACCAGGTGCTTCACGGCATCCTTCGCGGTGCGGATGCCGCCCGCGGCCTTGACCCCGCGGAACTCGCCGGTGGCGCGGTGCCAGTCGCGCACGGACTGCAGCAGCACCTGCACGACGGGCAGCGTCGCGGCGGGGGAGATCTTGCCCGTGGAGGTCTTGACGACGTCGGCGCCCGCGAGCAGCGCGAGCCACGCCGCGCGGCGGACGTCGTCGTACCCGGCGAGCTCGCCGGTCTCCAGGATCACCTTGAGGTGCGCCCGGGAGGAGTCGTCACTGCCGCAGGCCGCCCTCACGGCCACGATCTCGTCGAACACCTGGCCGTAGCGCCCGCTGAGCCACGCCCCGCGGTCGATCACCATGTCGATCTCGGACGCGCCGGCGTCGACGGCCAGCGCGGTGTCGGCCAGCTTCACCCCGCGCGAGGACCGGCCGGCCGGGAACGCGGTGGCGACCGCGGCGACCGCGACGCCGGAACCGCGCAGCGCCTCGACCGCGACGCCCGCGAGGTCGGGGTAGACGCAGACGGCCGCCACGGGCGGGACGCCGGGGTGCTCGGGGTCGGGACGGCGGGCCTGCGCGCACAGGGAGCGGACCTTGCCGGGGGTGTCGGAGCCCTCCAGCGTCGTCAGGTCGATCATCGAGATCGCCGTGTCGAGCGCCCGGAGCTTGGACTCCTTCTTGATGCTGCGGGTGGCCAGCGCGGCCGAGCGCCGCTCGAGGCCGACCTGGTCGACGCCCGGGAGCCCGTGCAGGAAGCGGCGCAGTGAGGCGTCGTCGCGCACGGCGTCGGTGAACTCGGCTGCGCGCGACCCGGTGCGTGGGGCCGGAACGGTCGTCGTCACGGAGCCACTGTAGGCCGGGATCCCCCGCGCACGTCCCGGATGTGCCGCGCCCGCCGCGCGGGAGGCGCGGCGGGCGCGGAGCATGTCCGGTGCGGAGCGGTGGAACGGATGGAGCTGTGGATCAGGTGGGGCTGTGGATCAGGTGGAGCTGTGGATCAGGTCGAGCTGTGCAGACGGACGACGCCCACCGTGACGTCCTCCAGACCGCCGCGGTCGAAGTCGCGGCGGAGCTGGTCGGCCTTGATGGTCGCCGTCAGTCCGTCGAACGGCCCGTGGGCGTCGACCTCCCCGGTCTGGGGGTCGACGGCCAGCACTACGTATCCGTCGCACTGCGTGAGCTTCTCGGCCGCTGCGACCAGCGTCGCCTCGTCGGAAGTCGTGTTCTCCGGCACCGGATCACCTCCTAGTCATCTAGTACAGCGTCGGAAGGGCCTCCGGCGTGACAGTCTTTCGGCCGGACCACCCGTTCGGGTCAGGGTGAACCTCGAAGTCGATCACTGATCGTGCCGGATGCGGAACGGTGGGCGCATGAACGGGGCGGCACGGACCGTCAACGTGACGGTCCTGGTACTGATAGTGACGGTCACGGCGAGCGGCGTGCTGGCCTTCGCCGTCGGGACGCCGGGTCTGGCGCAGTGGGTCGTCGGCGTCCACGGAGCGTCCGGGCTGGGGCTGCTGCTCCTCCTCCCGGCGAAGTCCCGCATCGTCCGGCGGGGGCTGCGGCGGCCGGGACGGTCGCGGAAGGTGATGGGCCTGGCCCTGGCGGGGTTCGCGCTGCTGGCCGCGGCGCACGTGGTGGTCCACCACCGCACACGGGACCGGGCGCGACGGGCGCGGTGGCGGCCGCTGGTCCGGCGCACCGACGTCGACCGTCGCCGTGCCCTGCTCGGCACCGGGGTCGTCGCCGGGTCGGCGCTGCTGTGGCTCGTGGCGCCGGGGCGGGAGCGGCGGGAGACCGGATCGCACGGGATCGCCGACGCGACCGCCGTGCCCGTCACGCAGTGGATGTTCGACCCGGTGCCGCGGCTGCCCGGGCGGCCGCTGCGGGTGCCGGGCGGTGAGGTCGACCTCGCCGCGCTCCCGCCGACGACCGTGCGCGCGGTGCTCGACTGCACCGGCGGCTGGTACACCGAGCAGGAGTGGCGGGGCGTGCGCGTGGCCGACCTCGGCCTGCCCGCGGGCGCGTCGGTCGACGTCGTCTCGGCCACCGGGTACCGCCGCCGCTTCCCGGCGGCCGAGGCCGGCACGCTGCTGCTGGCCACGCACCTGGCCGGGCGCAGGCTCACGGCCGGGCACGGGGCGCCGGTGCGGCTCGTCGCGCCCGGGCGGCGCGGGTTCTGGTGGGTGAAGTGGGTGGTGGCGGTCGAGGTCGTCGACGAGCCGTGGTGGTGGCAGCCGCCGTTCCCGCTGCAGTGAGGCCAGGCCTGCTCAGAGCCTCCGGTGCATCACCGTCAGCCCGACGTAGCCGTGCACGGGGTGGTGGAACGCCTCCGGCACCACGCCGACCGTCGCGAAGCCCAGCGCGTGCCACAGCGCCACGGCGCGGGTGTTCGTCTCGACCACGGCGTTGAACTGCATCGCGCGGTAGCCCTGCGCCGCGGCCCAGGCGATCACGTGCTCGCCCAGCGCGCGGCCCGTGCCGCGGCGCCCGTGCGCCGGGTCGACCATGAAGCTCGCGGTGGCCACGTGCGCGCCCGGGCCGAGCTGGTTGGGGCCGGCCTTGGCGCTGCCGAGCACGGTGCCGTCGTCGTCGACGGCCACGAACGCGGCGGCGGGCGGCCCGGGCATCCAGATCGCGCGGGCCTGCTCCTCGGTGATGTCGCGCGGATAGGTGTAGGTCTCGCCGGCGGCGGCGATCGCGCGCACGAAGCGCCAGATCGCGGCCCAGTCGTCGGGGGTGGCGTCACGGATCAGCACGGGTGCCAGGATCGTCGTCATGCGCACCCTCCGCACACCCGACTCGCGGTTCGCCGACCTCCCCGGCTTCCCGCAGCCGCCCCGCTACGCCGACGTCCCCGACGGCGACGGCGGGACGCTGCGGATGGCGTGGGTCGAGGACGGCCCGGCCGACGGCCCCGTGGTGCTGCTGCTGCACGGCGAGCCGAGCTGGTCGTTCCTGCACCGCACGATGATCCCGGTGCTGGCCGGGGCGGGGATGCGGGTCGTCGCGCCCGACCTCGTCGGCTTCGGTCGCTCCGACAAGCCCACGGAGATCACCGACCACAGCTACGCGCGGCACGTCGAGTGGGTCCGCACGCTGGTGTTCGACGTCCTCGACCTGCGCGGCGTCACGCTCGTCGGCCAGGACTGGGGCGGGCTGATCGGGCTGCGGCTCGTCGCCGAACACACGGACCGTTTCGCCCGCGTCGTCGCCGCCAACACCGGCCTGCCCACCGGCGACGTCGACATGCCCTCGGTCTGGTGGGAGTTCCGCCGCGCGGTGGAGAAGGCCGACGTGCTGGACGTGGGGCGGCTGGTGCAGTCGGGCTGCCGCACGCGGTTCACCCCCGAGGTGCGCGCCGCCTACGACGCCCCGTTCCCCGACGAGTCCTACAAGGCGGGGCCCCGCGCCATGCCGCTGCTCGTCCCGACCCGGCCCGACGACCCGTCGACGGCGGCGAACCGTGCCGCCTGGGACGTCCTGCGCGGCCTGGACCTGCCGTTCCTCTGCGCGTTCAGCGACGGCGACCCGATCACCGCGGCGATGGGGCCGATCCTGCGGGCGGAGGTGCCGGGTGCGGCGGGGCAGGAGCACCCGACGATCACCGGTGCGGGCCACTTCCTGCAGGAGGACGCCGGGCCGGAGCTGGCCGCGGCGGTGGCGCGGTTCGCCGGGGTCTCCGGCTAGCCTTCCGGCCATGGATGTCCGCGTCGTCGACCACCCGCTGGCCCGCGCCCGCCTCTCCACCATGCGGGACGCGCGCACCGACAACGCGACGTTCCGGGCGGCCCTGCGCGACCTCACGCTCATGCTCATCTACGAGGCCACGCGCGACGCCCCGGTGGCCACCGCGCCGCTGCACACCCCGGTCGCCCGCACCACCGGCTACCGCCTCGCCGACCCGCCGCTGCTGGTGCCGGTGCTGCGCGCCGGGCTCGGGATGGTCGACGCCGCACAGGCCCTGATGCCCGAGGCGCAGATGGGCTTCGTCGGGCTGGCGCGCGACGAGAAGACGCACCTGCCGGTGCCCTACATGGAGTCGCTGCCCGAGTCGCTCGACGGGCGTCCGGTGTTCGTGCTCGACCCGATGCTCGCCACCGGCGGCTCGATGGAGCACACGATCCGGATGCTCACCGAGCGCGGCGCGTCCGACGTCACCGCGATCTGCGTGCTGGCCGCGCCGGAGGGCGTGGCGCACCTCGAGGGCAGCGGGCTGCCGGTCCGGGTCGTCACCGCCAGCATCGACGAGCGGCTCAACGACTCCGCGTTCATCGTCCCGGGCCTGGGCGACGCGGGCGACCGTCAGTTCGGCGCCGTCCCGTAGTCCGGGGCGCGCCAGCCGTCGAGCATGGCCCGCAGGGCGCCCGCCACGTCGGCGGCGGGGGCGAGGCCGTGCAGCTCCAGGTCGACGAGACCGTGCACGAGCGCCTGCACCGCCAGCGCCACGGCCGACGGGTCGGCGCCGGCCCGCAGCGCGCCCGCCGTCGTGGCGCGGCGGACGGCGTCGGCGATGGGCCGCAACGCCTGCGCGGCGGGGGGCGCGGCCGAGAGCACCTCGTAGACGCGCGGGTCGTCGAGCGCGGCGTCGCGGTAGGCCAGGGCGAGGCGGCGCAGGTGCTCCAGCGGGTCGGTGCCGGCGTCGGCCGCCGCGTCGACGGCGTCGAGCCGGCCGGTGAGGCGATGCACCGCGCGGTCGAGCAGGACGTCGAGCAGCGCGGGCTTGCCGCCGAACAGCGAGTAGACCGCCGTCGTGGAGGTGCCGCAGTCCTGGGCGAGCGCGCGCAGGCTCAGCGCGTCGGTGCCGCCGTCGGACAGCAGGGCTCCCGCGCGGTCGAGCAGGCGCTCGCGCAGCGCCGCGTCGTGGACCTTCGGACGGGGCATCGCGGCACCCTAGCCCCGGGCCCCGTCATCCGCCGTCCATGATCGTGGCGGCGAGGGTGCCGCCCAGCTCCGCGCAGGCGTCGAGGTCGGCCCGGGTCGGCGCGCCGCTGACGGTCACGTGCGCGGCCGCCTGCGTCCACCCCAGCCCGCCCGTGACGCCCTCGACCGACCGCACCGCGCCCTCGACGCCGAGGTTGCCGTGCACGTAGAGGCCGAAGGGCAGCCCGCGGGTGTCGTCGGCGCAGACGTAGTAGACGGTGTCGAAGAAGTGCTTGAGCGCGCCCGACATGTACCCGATGTTGGCCGGCGTGCCGAGGACGACGGCGTCGGCGGCGAGCAGGTCCGACGCCGTGGCGGCCAGGGCCGCGCGCCGCACCACGTCGACGCCGGTGATCTCCGGGTCCTGGGCGCCGCGCAGCACGGCGTCGAGCAGCTCCGCCGTCGCGGGGGAGGGCGTGTGGTGCACGACGAGCAGCGTCGTCATGCGCCCAGCAGGTCCGTGACGGTGGCGGCGAGCGCGTCGAGGCGCTCCTGGGCGCGGGCGCGGTCGCCGTGCTCCACGACCTCCAGGTACGCCTTGAGCTTCGGCTCGGTGCCCGACGGGCGGATCACGAGCCGCTCGCCCTCGCGGCGCAGCACGAGCACGTCGGGGGCGGGACGGGTGACCGCCCAGCCCTGCGGCGGCGCGTCGCGCAGGCGGGCCACGGCGGCGTCGCGGGGGCCGGGCTCCATGCGGACGGAGATGCCGCGGGTGAGGTGGACGCCGTGCTCGGCCGACAGCGCGTCGAGCCGGTCGGGCAGGCCCTTCCCCTCCGCCTTCAGCGTCGCCGCGAGGTCGCAGGCGACGGTGGCCGCCGCGATCCCGTCCTTGTCGTTGACCGCGCCCGGGTCGACGCAGTAGCCCAGCGCCTCCTCGTAGCCGTAGACCAGGCCGGGGCCGCCCCGGACGATCCACTTGAAGCCGGTCAGCGTCTCGGCGAAGCGCGCGCCGTGCGCCTGCGCGACCGACCGCAGCATCGACGACGAGACGACCGTGGTGGCGACGAGCGGGTCGTCGCCGGTGCCGGTGCGGAGCAGGTGGTCGCCGAGCAGGACGCCGGTCTCGTCGCCGGTGAGCATGCGCCAGCCCTCGCAGGTGGGGACGCCCAGTGCGCAGCGGTCGGCGTCGGGGTCCAGGGCGATCGCGAGGTCGGCGCCGACCTCCGCGGCGAGCGCGAGGAGCGCGTCGGTGGCGCCGGGCTCCTCGGGGTTGGGGAACACGACCGTCGGGAAGTCGGGGTCGGGCGCGGCCTGCGACGCCACGACGTGCACGTCGGTGAAGCCCGCCCGGCCCAGCGCGTGCACCGCGGTGGCCCCGCCGACGCCGTGCATCGGGGTGAGCGCGACGCGCAGGGTGCGGGCGGTGCCGCGGGGGAGGCGGGCGACGCGGTCCAGGTAGGACTCCGTGACGTCCACTCCGGAGGCGTCGCCGCTGGTGGGTACCGATACCGCCGCGGGTGCGGCCGTGATCGCGGCTTCGATCCCGGCGTCGGACGGGGGTGCGAGCTGCGCACCGTCGGCCAGGTAGACCTTGTAGCCGTTGTCGGCGGGCGGGTTGTGCGAGGCCGTGACCTGGACCCCGGCCACCGCCCCCAGCTCGCGGACGGCGAAGGCGAGCACGGGCGTCGGCAGGGGGCCGGGGAGCGTGCGGGCGGTGAACCCGGCGCCGGCGAGCACCTCGGCCGCGGCGGCGGCGAAGGCCTCCGACCCGTGCCGCGCGTCGCGCCCGACCACGACCGTGCCGCGGACGCCGTCGCGCGCGAGCCAGGCCGCGAGTCCGGCCGTCGCGCGGCGCACCACGGCGACGTTCATCCCGGCGGGCCCGGCCCGGACCGGCCCGCGCAGCCCGGCCGTGCCGAAGCGCAGCATCCCGGACATGCGGTCGGCGAGGTCGTCGTCGGGGCCGCCCGCCATGACGTCGGCCAGGACCCGCTGGAGCTCGGCGCGGGTGGCGGGGTCGGGGTCGTCGGCGATCCAGCGCAGGGTGGCGTCGCGCAGTTCCGGCGTCACCGCCCCACCCCCCGTGAGTGGCGATCGTGGCCGGAGCCACGATTGCCGCTCACGAGCGCCGCAGGCGCACTCACGACCGTGCGACGAGCTCGCGCAGCAGCTCGCCCATCCGCCCGGCGGCCGCGGTCCCGGCCTCCAGCACCTCGTGGTGGTCCAGCGGCTGCCCGGTGAGCCCGGCGGCCAGGTTCGTCACCAGCGACAGCCCGAACACCTCGACGCCGAGCGCGCGCGCCGCGATCGCCTCCAGCACCGTCGACATCCCGACGAGGTCGGCGCCGAGCCCGCGGTACATCCGGATCTCGGCCGGAGTCTCGAAGTGCGGGCCGGTCAGCCCGGCGTAGACGCCCTCGGCCAGCGACGGGTCGATCTCGCGCGCGAGCGTGCGCAGGCGGGGCGAGTAGAGGTCGGTGAGGTCGACGAACTGCGCACCCCGCAGCGGGGACGTCGCCGTCATGTTGAGGTGGTCGGAGATCAGGACCGGGTCGCCGACGCTCATGCCCTGGCGGATCCCGCCCGCCGCGTTCGTGAGGACGACGGTGGAGCAGCCCGCGGCGGCGGCGGTGCGGACGCCGTGGACGACCGGGTCGACGCCGTGGCCCTCGTAGAGGTGCGTGCGCCCGAGCAGCACCAGCACGCGGCGCTCGCCGACCCGCACCGAGCGGACCGTGCCGCCGTGGCCGGCGACGGTGGGGGCGAGGAAACCGGGGAGGTCGGCCATCGGGACCTCGTGGTCGGCCTCGCCGATCAGGTCGGCCGCCGGACGCCAGCCCGACCCCAGCACCACGGCGACGTCGTGGGTGGCCACGCCGGTGGCCTCGGCCAGTGCGGCGGCCGCTGCGCTCTCGAGCTCGCTCATGCCCGCAGCCTACGGAACGCGCGATCAGGCCCCGGCAGTGGCGAAACCGGCCATGAGCACGTCGAACAGGGCCTGCGCGGTGCCCTCGCCGCGCTCGCCGGGAACGGTGAGCCGGGCCACCCAGACGGCGTCGCCGTCGGCCGGGACGAGCGCGAGCCAGGTGGCGCGCTGCTGGCCGTCGCGGTCGGTGCGGTAGGTCAGGCGGTCGTCGGCGAGCTCGGTGCGCTCCAGGGTGTCGACGCCGAGCCGGTCGGCCGTGAGCCCGGCCAGCGCGGCGTCGCGCGACTCCGCGCGCTCCACCGTGAACTCCTCGGTGCCGTCGGGGCTGATGAACGACGCGGAGCGCGAGCCGTCGAGCCGCTCGTGGTCGAACTGCGTCCAGCCGGCGGGGACGTCGGCGTCGAAGCCCAGGGGGTCGAGGTGCGCGATCAGCCCGGTGCCGGCCGACGTCACCGTGACCGTGTCGAACGGCGACTGCCCGCCGATCATCCGCGTGACCGCCCAGCCCGCGGCCGCACCCAGCAGCACGACCAGTGCTCCGGCGATGACGAGGGCCACGGACTGCAGCGTCGAGGTCGGCTCCGCGAACGGCCGGGCCGCCGCCGGGGGCCGCGCGGGTGGCCGGGGCGGGCGCTGCGGGCCGCGGTCGGGGCGCAGGGTGTCGGGACGCAGGGTGTCGGGACGCAGCGGCACCGGCAGGTCGGGGCGCATCCCCCCCGACCGCCCGGGCGGCGGCCCCGGCAGCGGTCCGGGGTCGGCGGCGAGCAGCGCGGGCTGCGACGGCGGCCGGACCTCCAGCGACCCGGAGCTGCGGGAGGGCTCGGGGAGCTCTGCGGGCGGCGGGAGGTCGAGCGGGGGCGTGACGAACGCGGCGAGCGTCGGGGCGTCGGGGGAGCCGGGGTAGAGCGGGTCGTCGGGGTCGGAGATGAGCGGCCGAAGCCGGATGCGCACCTCGTCGAGCGGCATGCGCGCCGAGGGCTCCTTGACCATCAGCGCCGCGATGACCTCCGACACCGGCCCGCCCGCGCGACTGCGCGGCACGTCGCCGTCGACGACCTCGGTGATGGTCTGCACCGGGTCGCCACCGACGTCGTAGGGCGGACGGCCCTCGACCGCGGCGAACAGCGTGGCGCCCAGGCCCCACAGGTCGGCGGCGGGCGTGACGGGCTGGCCGGCCGCGACCTCCGGCGCGATGTAGGCGGGCGAGCCGAGCACGAGGCCGACGCTCGTCATGGGGGCGTCGGCGATGTTGCGGGCGATGCCGAAGTCGGTGAGCTTGACGCGCCCGTCGTCGGCGACGAGGACGTTGCCCGGCTTGACGTCACGGTGCGTGATGCCGGCGCGGTGCGCGGCCCGCAGACCCCCCGCGGTGGCGTAACCGACCACGGCGGCCTGCGCGACGGACAGGGCCCCGTGGTCGGAGATCATCTCCGCGAGGTTGCGGGAGGGCACCAGCTCCAGCACGACGACGGGCTCACCGTCGGCCTCGACCACGTCGAACACCGTGATGACGTTGGGGTGCGACAGCCCGCCGACGGCCCGCGCCTCGCGCAGGATCCGCTCGCGCATGTCGAGGGCCTCCTGGTCGCCGACGCCGATCGGGACCCGCAGCTCCTTGACGGCGACGCGACGGCGCAGGACCTCGTCGTACCCGGCCCAGACGGTGCCCATGGCGCCGCTGCCGATCTTGCCGGACAGCAGGTACCGGCCGCCGATGCGGCGCTGTCCGTCCTGCGGCGTCGTCACCTGCCCATTCTGACCGGCACGTATCTTCCGGGCACATACGGGTATCCCTCCCGGCATGCTCCCCACGGCCTCCGGCGCGATGAGACGAACGGCGAAAAGCTCCGCTCGTCGATGGTGCCGTTCACCACTCGTCGCGTGGGGTACGGCCGCCCGCAGCAGATCGGCGACCCCTCGGCGAGCGTTTCACTACGTGAACGATTTGCGCTTGGTCTACCGCCGTCCGGGTGAGCACCATGGGCCGATGCAGGACAGAGCAGAGATGCACGTCCGGAGCGGAGGCGTGCAGTGACCTTGCTGGAATCGTCCCCGGTCATGCCGGCCACCCCCGCGGTGGTCGACCTCGGTGCGGGCTCCGGGCCCGCCTGGCTCGACGGCTGGCTCGCCGCCCACGCCGACGACGTCGTCGGTTGGCGCCGCTCCCTGCACTCGGTACCCGAGCTCGGCCGCGCCGAGCACCGCACCACGGCGCTGGTCTCCCAGCTGCTCCTCGCCGCGGGCCTCGAGCCGCGCACCCTCCCCGGCGGCACCGGCCTGGTATGCGACATCGGCTACGGCGACCGCTGCGTCTCGCTGCGCGCCGACCTCGACGCCCTGCCGCTGCAGGAGGACACCGGACTCCCGTTCGCGTCCACCGTCGACGGTGTGATGCACGCCTGCGGGCACGACGCGCACACCGCCGTCGTCCTCGGGGCGGGCCTGGCGCTGGCGTCCGCGCCGAATCTGCCCGGCCGCGTCCGGCTGGTGTTCCAGCCGGCCGAGGAGGTGCAGCCCGGCGGCGCGCTCGACATGGTCGCCGACGGCGCCATGGAGGGCGTGCAGCGGATCTTCGCGCTGCACTGCGACCCGCGCCTGGAGGTCGGCAGGCTCGGCACGCGCGTCGGCCCGATCACCTCGGCCTGCGACCTGCTCGAGATCCGGCTCACCTCGCCCGGCGGGCACACCGCCCGTCCGCACCTCACCGCCGACCTCGTCGAGGCGCTCGGGCTGCTCATCACCCAGCTGCCGCTGCTGCTCGGCCGCCAGGTCGACCCCCGCTCGGGCACCGTCCTGGTGTGGGGGGCGGTGCAGTCCGGAGAGGCCGCCAACGCGATCCCGCAGCACGGCCTGCTGCGCGGCACGCTGCGCACCGCCGACCACGCCACGTGGAACGAGCTCGAGGAGAAGATCCGCTCACTGGTGGCCGCGGTCCTCGCGCCCACCGGGGTCGGCTACGTCCTCGACCACATCCGTGGCGTGCCGCCGGTGGTGAACGAGGCGGCGAGCAGCACGATGCTGTCCGACGCCGCCACCGCGGTGCTGGGCCCGGACGCGTCGGTGGGCACGGAGCAGTCGAGCGGGGGCGAGGACTTCGCCTGGTACCTGGAGCACGTGCCGGGCGCCATGGCCCGGCTCGGCGTGTGGCCGGGTCACGGCCCGATGCGCGACATCCACCAGCCCACGTTCGACCTCGACGAGCGCGCCCTCCCCTTCGGCGTGCGGGTCCTGGCGAACGCGGCGCTGAGCGCGCTGACGACCCCCCAGCCCTAGGGGCCTCGCGGAAAGCCCGCGAGTCGGGCTCTCGTTGCGACCGTGTCGGGGCCTCGTTGTCCACATCGGCCGGTGACCGTCCACAGGAACGGTGGTCGCCGGTCACGATGACCCGCGGGCGGTCATCGTGGCCGGCATGCCCGACACGACGCACGCCCTCGCACGCCACGGCGCGTTCACCCGCTCCGCCGCCGCGGCCGCCCTCGGCCCCTACCGGGTCAGGACGGCGATGGAGGCCGGTGAGTGGCTCGCGCCCTGGTCGGGGGTCTACGTCGAGGCGTCCCGGGCGTCGGACCCCCTGACGCTGATCTCCGCGGCCACAGAGCTGGCCGGCGACGAGGCGGTGGTCGCCGGCCCGACGGCGGCGCACCTGCACGGGTGCCGCGCCGTCGACCCGACGCCGGTCCACCTCGTCGCCCCCTACGGGCACTGGCTCCGGTCGCGGGCGGGTCTGGTCGTGCACAGCGGCCGGGTGCCGGACGTCGACCGGACGGAGGTCGACGGGATCCCGGTGCTCGCGCTGGAGCGCGTCGTCGGCGACCTGCTCTGCGTGTCCGGCACGCCCGACGCACTGGCCGTCGCCGACGAGGCGCTGCGCATGCTGGACCCGGAGCGGCGGGAGCAGTTCCGCGCGGCGGTGGCCGACCGGATCGCGCGTCGACCCGACCCGCGCGGCACCCGTCGCGGCGCCCGTCTGCTGGGCCTGGCCACCGGACGGGCCGAGTCCCCGGCGGAGAGCTGGGTGCTCTGGCGGATCGTCGACGCCGGGTTCCCCGTCCCCGAGGTGAACTGGAGCGTCCTGGGGCCCGACGGCCGGGAGGTCCACCGGCTCGACCTGGCGTGGCCGGATCTCCGCATCGCGCTGGAGTACCACGGGTACGCCGCCCACTCCGGTCGGGACGAGGCCGATCGGGCGCGCGTCGAGGACCTGTGCAGGCGGGGCTGGATCGTCGTCGAGATCCGGGTCGAGGACCTGCGCGACCCGGGGCGCCACGAGCGGGAGCTCGAGGAGGCGTTTCTGCGACGGGGGACGGACGTGCGCAGACGGACTCCCGGCGTCCTGCAGGGCAGGAAGCACCGGGAGCCGCGTCGTGCCCGGACCTGACACCCCGACACGCTCGCAACGAGACCCCGACTCGCGGGGGAGGGGGCGGCGGTCAGGGGTGGGGGGCTCCCACCGGGAGGCCCAGGAACGTCGTGCTCTCCTGGCACACCGTCCCGCACGCCTTGTCCGTCGTGCAGCACAGCGAGCAGAGGCGGGCGCTGTGGAAGCTGCAGTCGACCATGTCGGGACGCTCGTAG
This sequence comes from Pseudonocardia oceani, assembly GCF_019263585.2. Lineage (GTDB taxonomy): Bacteria > Actinomycetota > Actinomycetes > Mycobacteriales > Pseudonocardiaceae > Pseudonocardia > Pseudonocardia oceani. The sequence goes on along the minus strand of NZ_JADQDF010000001.1, from coordinate 1,875,545 downwards.
GTCAGGCCGCAGACGGCGCAGTCCAGGGTCGTCGTCGCGGGCGTGCCGTCGGCGGTGAACCGGGGCTCGGGCTGCAGGTCGGGGCGCTTGAGGTAGTACTTCCCCTTCGTCGCCACGGCCAGCAGCGGGGTGAGCACGATCGCGAGCCCGAGGGCCAGGAACGGCGACCACGCGCGCGCCCCGTCGCCGAACGCCCCGAAGAACGCCGCGAACGACACGCCCGTCGCCACCAGGAACGAGCCGACGCCGACCGGGTTGACCGCGTACAGGTAGGCCCGGCGGAACTCCGGCTCCTTCGGCGAGATCCCCAGCAGGTACTTGTTGATCGCGATGTCCGCGGCCACCGTCGTGACCCAGGCGATGGCGCAGTTGGCGTAGAAGCCGAGCAGGTAGTTCAGCGAGGCGAACATGTTCGCCTCCATGAGCACCAGCGCGAACGCCAGGTTGACGAAGACGAACACGATCCGGCGCGGGTAGCGCTTGGTGACGCGGGTGAACGAGTTGGTCCAGGCCAGCGAGCCCGAGTAGGCGTTCGTCGCGTTGATCTTGATCTGGCTGATCACCACGAGGACGACGGCGAGCAGCACGGCCAGCCACCCGGGGACGATCTCGGAGAAGGTCGCGTTGAACTGCTGCACCGGCTCGACGGCCGCCACCTCGCCGAGCTGCCCGACGATGTACACGGCCAGGAACGCGCCCGCGGCCTGCTTGAGCCCGCCCAGCAGCACCCAGCCCGGCCCGGCCGCGACGACGGCGGTCCACCAGGCGCGCTTGTTCGCTTCGGTCTTCGCGGGCATGAAGCGCAGGTAGTCGACCTGCTCGCCGATCTGCGCCATCAGCGACAGCGCGACGCCGGCGCCCAGCCCGATCGCGGTGAGGCTGATCCCGCCGCCCTCGCTGCCCTCGTAGGCCAACCACGTGCCCACCGACGCCGGGTCGGCGATCACCAGGTAGACGAACGGGCCGACCATGAGGACGAGCCACAGCGGCGTCGTCCACACCTGCATCGTGCTGAGCGCGGACATCCCGAAGATCACGATCGGGATGATGATCAGCGTCGAGAGCAGGTAGCCGAGCCAGAGCGGGATCCCCAGCCCCAGCAGCAGGCCCTGCGCCATGATCGAGCCCTCGAGGGCGAAGAAGATGAACGTGAACGTCGCGAAGATGACGTTGGTGAGCACCGAGCCGTAGTAGCCGAAGCCGGAGCCGCGGCTGACGAGGTCGAGGTCGATGTTGTACCGGGCGCCGTAGTAGGCCAGCGGCAGCCCGGTCGTGAAGATGACGACGACGCCGACGAGGATCGCGATGAGCGCGTTCCCGGTGCCGTAGGTGAGGCCGATGCTGCCGCCGATGGCGAAGTCGGCGAGGTAGGCGATGCCGCCGAGCGCGGTCGTCGCGACGACGCCGGGCGTCCACTTCCGGTAGGTGCTCGGCGCGTACCGGAGGGTGTAGTCCTCCAGCGTCTCGTTCGTCGCAGCCGTCGGCGGGGCCGCGCCGGTCGTCGTCACGGTCGTCTCTTCGATGCTCATCGCTCACGCCTCCGGGGGCACGGTGGTGGTCCGGGGGCGGCGTCGACCCCGTGCCCGGAAGGGAACAGGGGAGCGCTAAGCACCGGCCAAGTGATCGCCGCGCCGCAGGGCGAGCGCGACGCGCCGCAGCTCCGAGCCGATCTCGGTGGGCGCCCCGTCGCGGCGGCACAGCTCGGCCATCGCCGTGGCCCCGAACGTCGCGCCGAGCGCTCCGAGGGTGTGCGCCGCCCGTCGGGCGTCGGCCGGGTCGTCGCCGCGCAGGGCGTCGAGCAGGGGAGGGGCCTCGTCGAGGAAGTCGTCGACCAGGCCCGAGAGGGCGACCGGGTCGTCGCCGACCAGCTCGCGCAGCGCGGCGAGGGCCGCCCGGTCGAGCACCGGCGGCGCGCACCCGCGCAGGGCCCGCGCCAGCTCGGCGGGCTGCAGCGGCTTGGTCAGGTGGTCGTCCATGCCTGCCGCGAGGCAGGCGTCGCGGTCGCCGGGGGAGGCGTCGGCGGTGACCGCGACGATGCGCGGCCCCCGCGCGCCCAGCAGCGCGCGGATCCGCCGGGCCGCCGTGACGCCGTCGACGTCGGGCATCCGCACGTCCATCAGCACGACGTCGTATTCCCGCCGCTGCACCGCGGCCACCGCCTCCGCCCCGTCGCTGACGACGTCGGCGCGCTGCCCGAGCCTCGCGAGCTGGAGCAGCACGAGCCGCTGGTTCACCGGGTGATCCTCGGCGACGAGGATCCGCAGCGGCCCCCCGACCTCCTCGACGGCGGGTTCGGGCACCTGTTCGACCGCCACCCCGCCCTCGGCCGGCAGCACCACGGTGACGGTCGTGCCCACCCCCACCTCGCTGACGGCCGCGATCGTGCCGCCCATCAGGTCGACGAGCCGCCGGCAGATGGCCAGGCCCAGCCCGGTGCCGCCGAAGCGCCGGGCGGTGGAGACGTCGGCCTGCGTGAACGACTCGAAGACCGTGTCGAGCCGCTCGGGCGGGATGCCGATCCCGGTGTCGCGGACGGCGAGGCGCCACTCGTGCGTGCCGTCGGCCAGCGCGTCGGCCCGCACCGACACCTCCACCTCGCCCCGCTCGGTGAACTTCACGGCGTTGGCCAGCAGGTTCACCAGCACCTGCCGCACCCGCGTGACGTCCCCGACGAGCGCCTCGGGCGCGTCCGGCGCGACCGTGCAGCGCAGCGCGACACCGCGCTGCGCCGCGTCGGTCGCGACGAGGTCCAGCGCGCCCCGCACGCATCCCGCGACGTGGAACGGCGCCCGCTCCAGGTCGAGCCGCCCGGCCTCGATCTTGGAGAAGTCGAGGATGTCGTTGATGAGCAGCAGCAGGGACCCGGCGCTGTCGCGGACGATCCCGGCGAACCGGCGCTGCTCGGCGTCGAGCTCGGTGTCCAGGAGCAGCCCCGACATCCCGATCACCGCGTTCATCGGCGTGCGGATCTCGTGGCTCATCGTGGCGAGGAACGCGCTCTTCGCGGTGTTCGCGCTCTCGGCGGACGCGGCGGCGGCGCGCAGGGCGTCGGCGGCGCGCACCCGGTCGACGACCCGTCCGAGCTGGCGCCCGACGTCGGCCAGGAGCGCGAGCAGGGCGTCGTCGGGCTCGGCGGGGGCCGAGGAGAAGAACTCCAGCACCGCGACGACCTCGCCGCCCGCGAGCACGGGGAACGCCAGCCCGGCGCCGAGGTCGGGGGCGGCGGCGCGCCGCGGGAAGTCGGGGTCGCGCAGCACGTCGCGGATCCACACCGGCGCGCCGGTGGCCAGCACCCGCCCCGCGAGCCCGACGCCGCTGGTCGGCGGCAGGTCCTCGGTGGCCGAGCGGAACGCGGGCGAGCCCCCGCGCCAGATCGCCGACGGCACGAGCTCCGCGCCCTCGCGCCAGTACACGTGGCTGACCTTCCAGCCCGTGTGCGCGCAGACGAGGTCGAGCACCTCCCGCGTGGCCGCCGGCAGGTCGACGGCCTGGTGCGCGGTGGCGGCCACGCGGTGCAGCAGCTCCAGCTCGGCCGTGCGCGAGCGCACCCGCTCGGCCATCCCGTTGAAGCGCGCGGCCAGCGCCGCGATCTCCCCGACGCCGGCCACCGGGGCGCGCACGTCGTGGTCGCCCTCGGCGATCCGGGCGGTGGCCTCGTCGAGGTCGAGCACCGGCCGGATGACGGCGCGGCGGGTGTTCGCGGCGAACACGGTCATGCCGGTGAGCAGCAGCAGCGCGACCGCCACGGCCGCCGCCGACCACGTCCGCGCCTGCTGCACGCCCTGCGCGGTCTCGCGCGCGGTGCGGGCGTCGACGATGGCGAACACCTGCCCGATCGGCTCCATGATCTGCGCCTTCGCCCGCAGGTAGTCCTCCCCGTACAGCAGCGCGGTGGCGCGGTCGGGTTGCCCGATCAGCGCGAACGCCCGCTGCTCGATCCGCGCCAGCGCGTCCGAGCGCTCCCGGGCGACGGCCAGCAGCCGCAGCTCCCCGGGCTCGAACCCGGCCCGCGCGGCGACCGCCGCGAAGTCCTCCGGCGGCCCGAAGGGCGTGGGGCGCACCCCCGTGTCGCTGACGACGTCCCAGTAGATCTGGTCGTAGGCGACGGGCCGGGGCGCGGTGCCGGCGCGGATGGCCAGGATCTCCTCGAACCAGATCCGGTAGCGCGGCTCGCCGGTGGCGACGTAGCTGCGCGCCATCCGGGTCAGGTCGTCGGAGGTCTGGCGCAGCTCGTCGGCCAGCCGCAGCGACGTCGCCCGCCGGGCCTCCGCGTCGGCCGAGTCGTGGGTGCTGCGCTCGGCGGCCAGGCTCAGCAGGAGCAGCACGGTGAGCAGGGCGAACCCGGTGCCGATCCCGACCTGCACGAGCCGGCGCAGCGACGTCCCCGTGGTCACGACGCGGACCGCCCGAGCTCGGCCCGCAGCGCCTCGATCTCCTCGCGCAGCGCGGCCTCGCGCGCCGCCACGGTGCGGGTGAGCTGCAGCAGCCGCCCGGCGACGTCGTCGGCCCCGGTCCCGCCGCCGACCGACTCCTCGGCCCGGCGCAGGTGCTCGCGCTCGGTGTCGCGCAGCCGCTTGGCCGCGAGCGAGGAGCGCAGCCGCGCGCGCAGCACCGCGGCGCTGAACGGCTTGGGCAGGAAGTCGGTGGCGCCGAGGTCGAGGCAGCGCACGACGCCGTCCAGCTCGTGCACCGTCGACACCATGATCACCGGGAGGTGGGTCAGGCGGGCGTCGGCCTTGATCGCGGCGAGGGTGGCGTACCCGTCGAGCACCGGCATGAGGACGTCGAGCAGCACGACGTCGACGTCCTCGGTGCGCAGCAGCTCCAGGGCCCGCCTGCCGTCGGCGGCCGCGCGCACCTCGTGGCCCAGCGCGGTGAGCGCGGCGCCGAGCAGCCGCCGGTTGGTCCCGCTGTCGTCGACGACGAGCACGCGCCCCGGTTCGTCCGACGGCTCCCCGCCCGCCACGGCGTCGACGACCACCGGACCGCGTGGCGACCACTCGAGCCCGGGGTCCTGGACGAGCACCCCCTGCTGCAGCGCCCGCAGCGCCGCCCCCGGCTCCAGCCCCAGCTCGTCGCGCAGGATCCGCCGGCCCGCGGCGTAGACGGCGAGCGCGTCGGCCTGGCGACCGGAGCGGTGCAGGGCGAGCATCAGCTGCGCGCGCAGCCGCTCGCGCATGGGGTGCGCGCCGACGCGCTGCTCCAGCTCGGCCACGACCGCGGTGTGCCGGCCCAGCGCCAGCTCGGCGTCGACGCGGTCCTCGGCGCAGCCCAGCCGCAGCTCCTCGAGCCGCGCGGCCTCGGCACGGGCGAACGGCTCGTCCGCGACGTCCGCCAGCGCCGCGCCGCGCCACAGTGCCTCGGCGCGGGCCAGCAGGTCGGCGGCCCGCCCGGCGTCCTCGTCGTCCAGTGCCGCGCGACCGGCCGCGGCGAGGCCGGCGAACGCGAGGGCGTCGACGGCGTCGGTCCGCAGGACGTACCCCGGCGCGGCGGTGACCAGCAGGCCGGGCGGGGTGCCGCGCGGGCGGTCGGGCTCCAGGGCCCGGCGCAGGTCGGACACGAACACCTGCACGGTCGCCGCGGCGCGGGCGGGCGGCCCGGCGGGCCACAGGTCGTCGATGAGCTGGTCCAGCGACACCACCCGGCCGGGGCGGACGAGCAGCGCCGCGAGCAGCGCGCGCTGCTTGCGCCCGCCCAGGCGCACCCGCTCGCCGTCGCGCCAGGCCTCGACCGGGCCGAGCAGCCGGAACTCGATCAGCACTCGGCCCTCCCGCCCGACGACGGGTCAGCCAAGTACGCGGTTGCTCCGACGGCGTGACGCCCGCGTTACGCGGGGGGTACATCCCGCGGCCGGTCGCGGGACGGGAAGTCGCAGGTCAGAAGGACTTGCTGCTGGGCCGGTTGCGGAGCGCGGCCACGTAGTCGTCCGGGGCCCCGGCCTGCTCGGCCGCGTCGGCGAGCACGCCGAGGTAGCGGGCGCTGGGCTCGCCGCCCTCGTAGTCGTTGAGCACGTAGATCCACGCGAGGACGTCGCCCTCCAGCGTGTGCACGCGCAGCCGCAGCTTCTTGTGCATCCCGAGCTCGCCGCCCTCCCAGCGGTCGAGCTGCGAGGCGTCGGGCTCGGGCACGTCGTAGATCACGACGAACACCTGCTCGCCCGGCGCCTCGACGACGGTGGACAGCGCGCCCTCCCAGGCGTAGTCCGACCCGCCGAACGTCAGGCGCCAGCCCTGCAACCACCCCGTTCCCGCCATCGGCGAGTGGGGAGCCCGCTGCTTCATCTGGGCGGGGTCCATGTTCGACCCGTAAGCGGCGTAGAGCGGCACCGGCACAGCGTAGTGCTCCCCCGCGCGCGTACCGTGATCGGGAGACCCGCAGATCCCCCCGAAAGGCCCGAATGACCCGCATCGTGATCATGGGCGGCGGCCCGGCCGGCTACGAGGCGGCCCTGGTGGCGGCCCAGCACGGCAGCGACGTCACCATCGTCGAGCAGGAGGGCATGGGCGGCGCCTGCGTCCTGCACGACTGCGTCCCGTCCAAGACCTTCATCTCCTCCGCGGGCATCCGCGTCGACCTGCACCGCGCGCCCGAGCTCGGCCTCACGGCCGGTCCCGACTCCGTGGGCGTCGACCTGCCCGTCGTCAACGCCCGCGTCAAGGGCCTCGCCCTGGCGCAGTCGGCCGACGTGCGGGCGCGCGTCGAGCGGGAGGGCGTGCGGATCGTCCGCGGCTCCGCCTGCTTCACCGACGAGCCCGCCGCCCGCGCGCCGCACGTCGTCGAGGCCCGGGGGGCCGACGGCGTCCGCGAGATCCTGCCCGCCGACGTCGTGCTGATCGCCACGGGTGCCACCCCCCGCGTCCTGCCCGACGCCCGCCCCGACGGCGAGCGCATCCTCACCTGGCGCGACCTCTACGACCTCCCCGAGCTGCCCGAGCACCTCGTCGTGATCGGCTCCGGCGTCACGGGGGCGGAGTTCGTGTCGGCCTACGTCGAGATCGGCGTGCGCGTCACGCTGGTCTCCAGCCGCGACCGGGTGCTGCCCGGTGAGGACGCCGACGCCTCCGCCGTGCTGCAGGACGTGTTCGCCGAGCGCGGCGTGGAGATCCTCGGCCAGGCGCGCGCCGACTCCGTGAAGCGCGACGACTCCCTGTTCGACGGCCGCGGCGGCGTCGTCGTCACCCTGGCCGACGGGCGCACGATCACCGGCTCGCACGCGCTGATGACGGTCGGCTCGGTGCCGAACACGGCCGACCTCGCGCTGGAGAAGGTCGGCGTCGAGACCGACCGCGGCGGCTTCATCCCCGTCGACCGCGTCTCGCGCACGAGCGTCCCCGGCGTCTACGCGGCGGGCGACTGCACCGGCCTGCTCATGCTCGCCTCCGTCGCCGCGATGCAGGGGCGGATCGCGATGTGGCACGCGCTGGGCGAGGGCGTGGCGCCGATCAAGCTCAAGACGGTGGCGTCGGCGGTCTTCACCCGCCCCGAGATCGCGACCGTCGGGATCAGCCAGCGGGCGATCGACGCCGGCGAGGTCCCCGCTCGGACGATCATGCTCCCGCTCTCGACGAACCCCCGCGCGAAGATGCAGGGGCTGCGGCGCGGCTTCGTGAAGCTGTTCTGCCGTCCCGCCACCGGCGTCGTCGTCGGCGGCGTGGTCGTGGCGCCGGTCGCGAGCGAGCTGATCCTGCCGATCGCGCTGGCCGTGCAGAACGGGCTCACCGTCGACGACCTGGCGTACACCTTCTCGGTCTACCCGTCGCTGTCCGGCTCGATCACCGAGGCCGGGCGGCAGCTGATGCGCCACGGCGACCTCGACTAGAGCGACCCGGACCAGGGGCGACTCGGGGGTTTCCCCGATACCGCCGGGAGACCCCGCGGCCGACCCTGGACGGCATGAGCATCCAGCCCGTCACGTCGTCGTCGGTCCCCGTCGCCCCGGTCCTGGCCACCGCCGTCGGTGCGCAGGTCCTCGACGACGCCCTGTTCTTCCTCGTCCCGCCCAGCGCCCTGCTGCTCGGCCCGCTGGCCGGGCTGATCGCGATCGGCCTGACGGTCGCCGGTGCCCGCATGGTCACCCGTGGCCGCCGGGGGCCGGTCGTGGCGCGTACCGGGCTCGTCGTCGGCCTCGCCTCGGCCGGCATCGGCCTGCTCATCGGGGGGCTGGGCCTGGTGACGCTGCTGCTCGCCGGGATCACGGTGCTGGCCGGGGTGGCCGGGGCCGTGGCCGGGCGCGGGCTCACGGCGTCGCGGCTGCCCTGAGCCGACGTGCGGCTGCCGTGGGCGACACGACGACGGGTCAGCGCAGCACGCCGGCGGCCCGGGCGTCGGTGATCCACGACGGGAACTCGGCGAGCAGCCGGTCGTAGAGCTCGGCGTCGGGCAGGTCGTCGATGTCGTCGACGGCGAAGAAACCGACGTTGTCGACGCGCCTGCCGGTCATCGTGTCCAGCTTCTCCAGCACGCCGTACCGGTTGCGGCGGCCGAGCCCGACGAACTGCCAGAACACCGGCTCCGGCACGGCGTCGCGGAGCTCGCGCTCGATCTCGCGGTTGCGGGTGACCCCGCCGTCGGAGAAGAACAGGACGAGCGTCGGGACCGTGACGGGCGCCGCCCGGACGAACGCGCGGATCTGCGCGATCACCTTCGGCTCGTCGTTGGACCCGCCGACCGCGGCCATGTCGACCTGGCCCGGCTCCAGGTCCCGCGGCGGCCGCTTGCGGATCCGGAACTCCCCGACCCGCGCGTGCAGCCGGATCCACTCGGGCAGGTCGTCGACGACGAGGTCGGGCAGCCGGGCCGGGTTCGTGGCGAACGTCCAGGCCTGCATGGTGCCGTCGTCGTCCAGGACTGCGGCGACGGCCGCCATGCGTTCCACGACCCGGCCCACGACGCCGTCGCGGTAGAGCCGGCTCATGGAGCCCGACGCGTCGAGCGCCAGCACCACCCGGGCCGCGACCCCGCGCGCACCCCGCTCCTCCAACGACACCGCGACCTGGCGCTTGCGCAGGTCCAGCCGCTTGCGCAGGTCGACCGGCAGGCCGGCGCCGGCGTCCGGGACCGGCGCCACCACCGGCTCGTCGTCGACGGTGATCCCGTAGTCGGTGGCCAGCCCGGCCAGTCCGGAGGCGTAGCCCTGGCCGACCGCCCGGAACTTCCACGCCCCGCCCCGGCGGTAGAGCTCGCCGCCGACGAACGCGGTCTCGGTCGACGCCGTCATGGCGAACTCGGCGACGACACCGCCCCCGTCGGCGTCGACGAGCCGCAGCACCAGGCCCGGGACGTCACCGAACGTGCCGCCGTCGGCCGACGCCGCCAGGACGATGCGGTCGACGGCGTCCTCGACCCGCCCGAGGTCGACGCGGAGCGTGTCACCGGCCGTGGTCCTCCCGGTGTGGCGCACCGCCCCCGTCGCGTGCTCGGGCTGGTTGTAGAACACCAGGTCGGCGTCGGACCGGACCCGACCGCCCGCGTCGAGCAGCAGGGCCGACGCGTCGACGTCGGGGACTCCGGGACGCGGCGACCAGGTCAGGGCGACGTCGAGGCGCCGGGCGTCGACGCCGGTGTTGGCGCCCTTCGTCAGTGCGGTCATGGCGGCGATCCTGCCGGGAGCCCCAACGGGAACGACGAACGGCCGGCGCGTCCGCGGACGCGCCGGCCGTTCGTCGGTCAGCTGGTGGCCGCCAGCGGCGCCGCGTGCGGCGTCCGGCAGCCGGTCAGAGAGCAGAGGGCCGAGCACTCGAGGCGGTCGTGCACGGCCGCGTCGAGCAGGGTGCCCGCGAACGGCCACCGGCCGGTGTAGCGCTGCAGGTACCAGTAGACGAAGAGGTGGTCGGTGCGTTCCGGGTCGGCGACGTAGACGGCGCCGGGGAACTGCTCGATCCACCGGGCGTAGTCGGTCATCGCGAGGGCGGGGGGACGGGAGGCCCGGCGGGAGTGCAGCCAGTCGTCGGCCCTGGACCGCCAGTGGGACAGGGCTCCCGGGTGGAGCGTGGCTCCGGGCAGTTCGCGCACGTTCGCGGAGAACACAGCTGTCAGGACCCCGGCGCCGGTGTGCGCGGCCGAGGTCAGGGTGAGCAGGGAGTGCGGGCCCGGGATGGGCCCGTCGGTGTGGACGTGGGTGGTCACGAACGGGTCGGGGGGCATGACGGATCCTGGTCGCCTGGAAGGTCGGGGACGTCCCACGGCGTGGCCTTCGCCGACGTGGTGGGGGATCCGCGGCGCGGTCGTCCGCGTGGCGGAGGAACCGGGCCCCGTGGGTGGACACACGGGTTCATCACTGCTGTCCGCTATGCACTTGTGCAGCACGGTGCGGGGTCGCTGTGGCTGACCTGGCCCGACGGACGCTAGACGGGCTCGCGCGAGGTCGTCAACGATCCGTCGCCAGGAGGCCGGTGACGATCACGTCGTGCCGCTCGCCGTCGACGACCCAGGCGTCGCGCATCCGGCCCTCGGTGCGGAACCCGCACTTCTCCGCGACGCGACCGGAGGCGGTGTTGCCCGCCGCCCACAGGTAGGTGACGCGGTGCAGGCCGAGCCCGGCGAAGCCGAAGCGCAGGACGGCGCCGAGCGCGGTGGTCGTCATGCCGCGGCGCCGGGCCGCGGGCAGGGCCCAGCAGGCGGCCTCGGCCTGCCCCATCGGCGGGTCGACGCGGTCGAGCGAGACCTCGCCCAGCATCTCCCCGGTGGTCGGCTCGCAGACCGCCCATGTGTAGCGCTCGTCGCGGGCCCAGTCGCGCAGGCGGCGCCGGACGTAGGCGTCGGCCTCGGCCGGGTCGGGCGGCGGGCGATGGCGCCAGCGGGTGATCTCCGGGTCGGAGCACGAGGCGAGCACGGCGTGCCGGTCGTCCATGCGGTCGTCGGCGCGGGGCACCCGCAGGTACCAGGCGCCGGCGTTGATCTCGACGGGGTCCATGACGAGGTCGTGAGCGGCGATCGTGGCCGGGGCCACGATCGCCGCGCACGGTCAGTCCTTGATCTCGCAGAGGACCGTGCCCTGGGTGACCGACGCGCCCTGCTCCGCGCTCAGCCCCGTGACGGTGCCGTCCTTGTGCGCGGTGACCGGGTTCTCCATCTTCATCGCCTCCAGGACGACGACGAGGTCGCCCGCGGAGACGGTGTCGCCGTCGGACACCGCGACCTTGATGATCGTGCCCTGCATCGGCGCGGTGACCGAGTCGCCCGACGCCGCGCTGCCGCCCTTGCCGCCGCCGCGCTTGCGCGGGGCCTTCGCCGCCGCGCCGCCCTCGAACGGCGGGACGGTGTTCTCCCACTCGGTCTCGATCCACCGCGTGTGGACGGTGAACTCCTCCTCGGAGGTGCCGGTGAACGCCGGGTCCTCGACGACGAGCCGGTGGAACTCGAGCACGGTGGCCATGCCCTCGACGCGGAACTCGGCCAGCGCGCGGCGCGAGCGCTCCAGCGCCTGCGCGCGGTCGGAGCCGGTGACGATGAGCTTGGCCAGCAGCGAGTCGAACTGCCCGCCGATGACGGAGCCGGACTCCACGCCCGCGTCGACGCGCACGCCGGGCCCGGCCGGGAACGAGATCGACGAGACGGTGCCGGGGGCGGGCAGGAAGTTGCGACCCGCGTCCTCGCCGTTGATCCGGAACTCGATCGAGTGCCCGCGCGGCTCCGGGTCCTCCAGCAGGTTGAGCTCGAGGCCCTCGGCGATGCGGAACTGCTCGCGGACCAGGTCGAGCCCGGAGGTCTCCTCCGACACCGGGTGCTCCACCTGCAGGCGCGTGTTGACCTCCAGGAACGAGATCAGCCCGTCCTGGCCGACGAGGAACTCGACGGTGCCGGCGCCGTGGTACTCGGCCTCCTTGCAGATGGCCTTGGACGCCTCGTGGATCGTGGCGCGCTGCTCGTCGGACAGGAACGGCGCGGGCGCCTCCTCGACGAGCTTCTGGAAGCGGCGCTGCAGCGAGCAGTCGCGGGTGCCGACGACGATGACGTTGCCGTGGGTGTCGGCCAGCACCTGCGCCTCGACGTGGCGGGGCTTGTCGAGGTAGCGCTCGACGAAGCACTCGCCGCGCCCGAACGCCGCGGTGGCCTCGCGGACCGCCGAGTCGTACAGCTCGGCGATCTCCTTCTCCTCGCGCGCCACCTTCATGCCGCGCCCGCCGCCGCCGAACGCGGCCTTGATCGCGACGGGGAGCCCGTGCTCCTTCGCGAACGCGACGACCTCGTCGGCGCCCGACACGGGGTCGTTCGTGCCGGGGACCAGCGGCGCGCCCGCGCGGGTGGCGATGTGGCGGGCGGTGACCTTGTCGCCGAGGTCGCGGATGGCCTGCGGCGTCGGGCCGATCCAGGTGATGTCGGCGTCGATCACGGCCTGGGCGAAGTCGGCGTTCTCGGAGAGGAAGCCGTAGCCGGGGTGGATGCCGTCGGCACCGGCCTGCTTGGCGGCGTCGATGACCTTGGTGATGTCGAGGTAGGACTCCGCGGCGGTCGACCCGCCGAGCGCGAACGCCTCGTCGGCCAGCCGGACGAACGGGGCGTCCCGGTCGGGGTCGGCGTATACCGCGACGCTGCCGATCCCGGCATCGGCGCAGGCCCGGATCACGCGGACGGCGATCTCCCCGCGGTTCGCGACGAGGACCTTGGTCAAGCGCGGCACGTTGCGGCCTCCCTGAGATGACCGGGGAACCCCTGCCCCGGCGCGTGGTTACCGGGGAGTTTAGGCATGGTCGGCCCGATCGCCGGACGGAGGACCGTGTGGCGTGGATGACGTTGCACCCGATCGTGCGCGGTCAGCGCCGCCGCCTCCGGCGCAGCCGCGTGCGCAGACGGGGGCGCGGCGCGCGGCGCCCGTCGTAGCGGAACGCGGACTCGCGGGCGGCGAGCTCCGCCGCCGCGCCGCCCGTGAGCCCGGTGACCGCGCGCGCCACGTCCCAGCCGTCGCGCAGCGCCCCGACCGGCTCGTGACCGTCGCGGTGCCGGGCGAACACCGCAGGCCAGCCCTCGCCGAACGACGCCGCGAGCAGCGGCCAGGACTCGGCGGCGAGGCCTGCCCGCTTGCGCAGCAGGGCGCGGCGGGTGGCGTCGAGGCGGGCGGTGTCGAAGCCGTCCGGGGGCGGGCCGCCGGCCACCAGCGCGTCGACGAGGGCGGCCTGGCGCGCGGCGAGGCGGTCGCGGCCCGAGGGCGCGTCGGGCCCCCAGACGACGCTCACCGCGACTCCCGCGCGAGGAGAGCCCGACTCGCGGGGGGTTCCAGGCGGGCCGCGCCCCGGATCGCCGCCAGCTCGGCGTGCAGCTCCGCGGCGGGCGGGTAGCCGCCGTCGCGCTCCAGCATCACCGGCGGCGGGGCGGGGAGGCGGTCGACCAGCGCCCCGAGCAGCCGCAGCACGGCGTCGGGGACGGGCGCGGTGTGCGTGTCGTGGTGGAGCCCGTCGTCGTGCGTGGCGCCGCCCGCGACGTGGACGTAGGCGATGCGGTCGAGCGGGAAGGAGTCCAGCACCGCCTCCGGGTCCTGCCCGCGGTTCCGCGCGTTGGCGTACACGTTGGCGACGTCGAGCAGCAGCAGGGCGCCGGTGCGGTCGAGCAGCTCGGTGAGGAACTCGCCCTCGGTCATCGCGTCGTCGGGCCAGTCGAGCAGGGCGGCGATCGGCTCCAGCGCCAGCGGGACGTCGAGCTCGGCCTGCGTGCGCGCCACGTTGGCGGCGAGGACGTCGAGCGCGTCGCGGGAGCGGGGGAGCGGCAGCAGGTGCCCGGCGTAGCGCCCGCCCGCCCGGACGAACGCGACGTGCTCGCTCACCAGCGGCGCCCCGACGCCGGCCGCGCAGGCCGCGAGGTGCGTGACGCGGGCGGCGTCGAGCGGGTCGGTGCCGCCGAGGGAGAGCCGCACCCCGTGCGGCACGACGGTCACCCCCCGCTCCCGCAGAGCCGCCACCCCTCGAGGCGGATCTGCGGGAACGAGGGACTCGGCGACGACCTCGGTGAAGCCGAGGCCGTCGACGTCATCCACCACGCCGGCGATCCCGGACCGCCAGCCGATGCCCAGACCGGCGAGCCCCGGGACGGTGCAGGCGTCAGCCGCCGCAGCCACCGCCGCACCCTCCGCCGCCCCCGCCGTCGCCGCCCCCACCGCCGCCGTCGCCGCCCCCGAGGGAGGACGAGGCGCCGCCGTCACCTCCGCCGGACGACGTGACCTTCTGGACGGCGAGCTCCTCGGCGAAGGCCGGGTCGGACGCCCACACGGCGCTCGCCCCGAAGATGCCGACGCCGAGCGCGGCGGTGGCCGGGCCGTAGGCGACCCAGTCGGGCCGGGAGTCCGGCCGCAGCGCGTCGTGCTCGGTCTGCAGGCGCACCAGGAGCTCGTCACCGGCGCGGGAGCGCCGCGGCGCCCGGACCAGCAGCACGGCCGTGACCACGCAGACGAGCAGCAGCACCGCGACGAGGTGCCCGACGGGCCGGCTCTCGGCGACGCCGGCGAGCAGGCGCAGCAGACCCAGCAGCGCGACTGCACCGAGCCACCAACCGGCCGCGCGGATCTCGCGGCGGCGGGGCTCCGGGAGCAGCAGGCCCTGGGCGACGAGGCGGTCGTGGATGCCGTCCAGCGCGGTGCGGACCGGACGGTGCAGCGGCAGTCGGGCGCGCGGTACGGGGCTGCCGCAGGTGAAGTGGATGGCCCGCTCGAGCGGGTGCGCACCGGGCTCGGGCCGGCCCACCGCGTGGACCAGGCCCTTGGCCGGCGCGATCGTGCCGCGCAGGTGCATGGACGTCAGCGCGGAGGTGACGGCCAGTTCGGGCCCGCCGTTGAGGTGGGCCACCTCGTGTCCGCCCAGGTCGTGGACGGTACGAGGTGACCCCTCGGCGAGCGCGCGGCGCTGCCGCGCGACCGCGACCCACACCACCGCGGCCAGGAGCACGTAGCCGGTGAGGAAGGTGGGGCCGCTGATTCCCCAGGTGTCCATCGCGCACCTCCTGAAGACGTCCTCATGAGACGCCTCACAGTGTTGCGACGGACACCGTCCCGGGGAACGTTCTTCACCAGAACTTGAGGTGGCCGCAGGAGAGCCTCAGACGGCCGCGCGCACCTGCTTCTTGATCCGCGACAGCATCGCGGCCATGCCGCGCAGCCGCAGCGGGCTCACGGCCTGGGCGAGCCCGAGCGCGGTGTAGAAGTCGTCGGGCACGGCGAGCACGGCTTCCGCCGGCTCCCCGTCCATCCCCGTGTGCATGATCGAGGCGAACCCGCGCGTGGTCGGCGCCTCGGGCGGCGCGGAGAAGAACAGGTGCACGCGCCGGTCGGCGTCGTCGTCGACCTCGACGGCGAGGAACAGCGGCGACTGGCACTCGTGCACCTGCTCCATCGAATCGGCCGCGTCGGCGTACCGCTCGGGCAGCTCCGGGAGCTCGCGGGAGAGCTCCAGGAGCAGCTGCAGGCGGTCCTTGGGACCGACGCCGGAGAAGTCCTCGACGAGCTCCTCCAGCTGCGGAGGCAGGCTCACGCCGAGCCCCGCTCGCTGCCCTGCACGATCGGCACGCGCACGGCGTTGCCCCACTCGGTCCAGCTGCCGTCGTAGTTGCGGACCTTGTCGAAGCCCAGCAGGTGCGTGAGCACGAACCAGGTGTGGCTGGAGCGCTCGCCGATGCGGCAGTAGGCGACGACGTCGTCGTCGGCCTTCAGGCCCTGCTCCTCCAGGTAGATCGCCTCGAGCTCCGCGCGGGAGCGGAACGTGGCGTCCTCGGCGGCCGCGCGGGCCCACGGCACGCTCGCCGCGCCGGGGATGTGGCCGCCGCGGACGGCGCCCTCCTGGGGGTAGTCGGGCATGTGCAGCAGCTCGCCGGAGTACTCGCCCGGGCTG
The DNA here is from genome assembly GCF_019263585.2 of Pseudonocardia oceani. GTDB lineage: Bacteria > Actinomycetota > Actinomycetes > Mycobacteriales > Pseudonocardiaceae > Pseudonocardia > Pseudonocardia oceani. The sequence continues at coordinate 1,859,736 of NZ_JADQDF010000001.1, read as the reverse complement.
CGGACGTCGACCAGGGCCCCCTCGCCAGACGACACGAGCCCCAGGTGCGCGAGCACGTCGTCCTTGAACGCGCGGATCGCGGCGTCGTCGCGCTCCACGACCGGGTATGCGACGGCCTCGGGCTCGGGCTGCTCGGTGGTCATCTCGCGGCCCTCGGCCGCCCACTTGGCGCGCCCGCCGTCGAGGATGCGGACGTCGGCGTGGCCGAAGAGGCTGAACACCCACAGGGCGTAGGTGGCCCACCAGTTGTTGCGGTCGCCGTAGAACACGACCGTGGTGTCGCGGGTGATGCCGCGCTCGCCGCAGATCTCGGCGAAGCGCGCGCCGTCGACGTAGTCGCGGGTGACCGGGTCGTTGAGCTCGGTGTGCCAGTCGACCTTCACGGCCCCCGGGATGTGGCCGGTGTCGTAGAGGAGGACGTCCTCGTCGGACTCGACGACGACGAGGCCGTCGGCGCCCAGGTTGTCGGCCAGCCACGCCGTGGTGACCAGGCGGTCGGGGTGCGCGTACTCGGCCAGCTTCGGGTCGGTGTCGTTCTGCAGAGCCATGCCGCCCAGGCTAGTCCTGTCGCCACAGGTCCGTGACCTGGACGCCGACGCCCGCGAGCAGCCGTCGCACGAGCGGCAGGCTGATCCCGACGACGTTCGACGGGTCGCCGTCGACGCCCTCCACGAACCAGCCCCCGAGCCCGTCGAGGGTGAACGCGCCCGCCACCGCGAGCGGCTCGCCGGTGCCCAGGTAGGCGTCGAGCTCCTCCCCGGTCGGTTCCCCGAAGCGGACGACGGTGACGGCGTGGCCCTCGGCGACGCGGTCGATCTCCCCGTCGGCGACGCGGAGCACGGCGTGCCCGGTGACGAGCTCGCCCGTGCCGCCGGCCATCGCGCGCCAGCGCTCGCGGGCCTCGTCGACGGAGGCGGGCTTGCCGACCAGGTGGCCGCCGATGTGCAGCATCGAGTCGCAGCCCAGGACCACGGCCTCGGTCTCGGTCTCGTCGATCCGGCGCGCCACGGTGGTCGCCTTGGCCCCGGCGAGCGTCGTGACCTTCTCGGCCGGGGTGGCGTCGGGGACCGACGCGAGCAGCGCGTCCTCGTCGACGTCGGACACGTGCACGAGCGGGTCGAGCCCCGCCGCGCGCAGGACCGAGAGGCGGGCGGGGGAGGCCGAGGCCAGTACGACGCGCACGACGCCGGACCCTACGGCCGGGCGGCGGTCGCGGCCGGGCGGGTCAGCCGCCCCCGTCCGGCCGCCGCGGCGCCGGTCGTGAGCAGCCCTTCGGGCACCCGGCGTACCGGTCCTGCGGTGCTCGTCGCACCGACAGCGGAATCCACAGGGCTGAATGGAGCAGCGGACGTTGGTCCGCGGAGGGAGGCGGTCCGGGGGTGTCCGGGGCGCCCGGCGTGCCGTCCGCGGCGCCGGACGTGCGGTACCTGCCCGCTTGTCGAGACCCGCGCCGCCGTTGTACGCCGTTCGCTCGTCGTCGTACGTCCGTTCGCTGCGTCTGCGCGCCGAACGGTTGCTCCGAAGTGTCCGCGGCGCTCGCGCAGTGCCGGGCTGCGTCGGGACGACCACGTACGGTGCGCGGCCTGGAGCAGTGGCGTCCGCCCCGTGGCCGCCGGAGGGGACAGTGCGATGAGCGTGGACACATCCGTCGACCCCGCAGCGGGAGAGACCGAGGACGGCCCCGCCCCCGGGACGGCCGGCCGCCTGTGGCACTACCTGCCTCGCGGCAACACCCTCGACGACCGGGCCTGGCACCGCCGCCACCGCCTGCTGCAGTGGACGCTGGCCCTGCACCTCCCCGCGCTCGCGCTGCTGGGCTTCGCGCTGGGCGACCCGCCCCTGCTCATCGGCGCGTCCCTGGTCGGGCCGGTGCTGGGCCTGGTGATGGGCGTCGTGGTGACGCAGCGCCGGCTCGCGTCGTTCTTCGTCACCGGCGGGCTGGTGTTCTGCTCCGCGGCGCTGGTCGTGCTCACCTCGGGCAGCATCGAGGCGCACTTCCACTTCTTCATCATCATCGGCTTCATCGCGCTCTACCAGGACTGGGTGCCGTTCCTGTGGAACGTGGCCTTCACCGTCCTGAGCCACGGGATCGGCACGATCTGGCTCGGCGACCTGATCTTCGCCCACCCGGCGGGGCAGGCGAACCCGTGGCTGTGGTCGGGGATCCACGGCCTCGGGGTGCTCGCCGCGTGCGTCGGCATGGTGATCTTCTGGCGGATCACCGAGGACGAGCAGGCCGAGAAGGAGGCGCTGGGCAGGCAGCTGGTCACGGCCGACGCCGAGATCGGCAGGCGCCGCTTCGCCTCGGACATGCTCGTCAACCTGGCGCGGCGCAACCAGAGCATGCTCTACCGGCAGCTCGACATCATCAACCAGCTCGAGGAGAAGGAGCAGGACCCCGACGCCCTCGCGGACCTGTTCACCCTCGACCACCTGGCCACCCGCGTCCGGCGCAACGCGGAGAGCCTGCTGGTGCTGGCCGGCGAGCAGTAGCCGCGCACGTGGTCGGCCCCCGTGCCGCTGCGCGACGTCGCGCGGGCCGCCATCGCCGAGACCGAGGACCTCGACCGGGTCACGACGGTGATCGACGACCGCGTGGGTGCCGTCTCCGGGCGCGTCGTCGCCGATCTCACGCACCTGCTCGCCGAGCTGACCGAGAACGCCGTGCGCTTCTCCCCGCCCGACACCACGGTCACCGTCCGCGCCCGCCCCGACCCCCGCCACGAGGGCGCGTGCCTGATGACGGTCGAGGACTGGGGCGTGGGGATGCCGCCGGAGGACCTGGCCGCCGCCAACGACCTGCTCGCCCGCCCGCAGGACGTGGACCTCGCCGTCGCCCAGCGGCTGGGCTTCCACGTGGTCGCGCGGCTGGCCGCCCGGCACGGCGTCGGCGTCTCGCTCGGGGCCACGCCCGGTTCCGGCGTCACCGCGGTCGTGGCGCTGCCCGCCGCCCTGTTCCCGGTGGGCCCCGCCGTCCCGCTGCCCCGCCGCGCCCCGGGGGACCTCACCCCCTCGCGGCACTCCCTGGGCGCGTCCCCGTCCCCGTCCCCGTCCCCGTTCCCGTCCCCGGAGCCCGTGCGGCCGGTGCCGGCCGAGCGCGCCCCGGAGCCCGGCCCGGCTCCTGCTCCTGCCCCGGAGCGGGTACCGGTCGCGGCCTCCGGGACGTCCACCCCCTGGCCGACGCCCTTCGCCCCGGCCGCCCCCGGCCCGGAGGACGGCGAGTGGCGCGGCTGGTGGAGCCCGGAGGCGGACGGGCCCGCCGACCCGTTCGGCGCCGACCCGCGCGCGGCGGCCCCGCCCGCATCATCCGAGTCCGCGCCGTTCGGGTCCGCGCCGTTCGGGTCCGCGCCGTTCGGGTCTGCGCCGTTCGGGTCTGCGCCGTTCGCGGCCACGCCGCCGGCCCCGTCCGGCGGCGGGTGGCCCGCCTCCGCGCCGGCGGTGCCGGACCCGCGGCCCGGGGACACGGGGCCGTCGGTGCCGGTCCAGCCCGCGCGCGGCGGACTCCGCCGGCGCGTGCCGCAGGCGCACCTGGCGCCGGAGCTGCGCGGGCCCGTGAGCGCCGAGCCGGCCGCGCCCGTGCACGACAGCGCGGCCGCGAGCGCGCTGTCGCGCTACCAGGCCAGCCGCAGTGCGGCGCAGTACACCGTCGACAACGGGGGAGTGACGTGAGCGGTCGGCTGGACTGGTTGCTGGAGGAGTTCGTCGGCGGCACGCCCGGCGTCGTGCACGGCGTCGTCGTCTCCGGCGACGGGCTGCGGCTCGCGACGTCGTCACAGGTCGGGACGTCGCTGGCCGACCAGCTCGCCGCGGCGGCGTCGGGCCTGGTGAGCCTGGCCCGGGGCACCGCGCAGCTGCTGTCGGCAGGGCCGGTCACGCAGACGATCCTGGAGATGGCGGGCGGCTACCTGTTCGTCACCGCGATCAGCCACGGTGCCACCCTCGCGGTGTTCGCCGACCGGCAGTGCGACATCGGGCTGGTCGGCTACGAGATGACGCTGCTCGCCGCCCGGGTCGGCCACGCGCTGACACCGGCCGCGCGCACGGCGACCGCGACGTGAGCGGGCGGGAAGCGTGAGCGAGCTTGCCAGCTCACCATGGGCGCAGCAGCGGTCGCGAACGCGGCTGACGAGCGTGAGCGAGGAGGGCTCGTGAGCGAGCACCGTTCCGGCGGGCGGGTGGTGCCGGTCTACGCGCTCACCCGCGGCCGCACCCGCTCGCTCCCGGGCCGGGACCTGCCCGTGGAGGCGCTGGTGACGGCCACCGCCGACGCCTCGTCGCACGGGATGGAGCCGGAGTACCGCACGACGGTGGAGCTGGCCGCGCGGCCGGTGTCGGTCGCCGAGGTCGGGGCCGCGCTCGGGGTGCCGGTCGGGGTGGCGCGCGTCGTCGTCAGCGACCTCGTCGATGCCGGCCACCTCGTGATCCACCTGCCGCCCTCGGGCGAGGACGGCCCGTCGCCCGCCGTGCTGGAACGACTGCTGGAGGGACTCCGTGCGGGTCGATGAGGAGCTGATCCCGCTCAAGGTGCTGGTCGCCGGCGGGTTCGGCGTGGGCAAGACGACGCTGGTGCGGACGTTGTCGGAGATCCCGCCGCTGCTCACCGAGCAGGCCATGACCTCGGCCTCGGTGGGCGTCGACGACGCCGACCTCGTGCCGGACAAGAGCACGACGACCGTGGCGATGGACTTCGGCCGGCTCACGGTCGACTCGTCGCTGATCCTGTACCTGTTCGGCACGCCCGGTCAGTCGCGGTTCTGGTTCATGTGGGACGAGCTCGCCCGCGGCAGCGTCGGTGCGGTGGTGCTGGTCGACCTGCGCCGGATCGACGACTGCTTCGCGGCGATCGACTACTTCGAGAACCGGCGGCTGCCGTTCGTCGTGGGGGTCAACCGGTTCCCCGGCGCCGACGAGCACCGGCCCGAGGACGTCCGCGACGCGCTCGCCCTGGGCCCGGACGTCCCGCTGGTGTGGCTGGACGCCCGCGACCCCGGGTCGGGCCGGTCGACGCTCGTCGCGCTGGTCCAGCACGCGCTCGCCCGGACCGCCGTCCCGACCTGACCGGCCCGCCACCTGAGCGAGACAGGCCCCTCAGTGCGGCAGGCCCTCGGCGCGGCAGGTCCCCCTCAGCGCGGCAGGTAGGTGCCCGCCCACGCGCCCGGGCCGGGAGTGAGCGGCGCGCGCAGGCGCGCCGCCGGGTCCGACCAGCGGTCGCGGCGGCGCACCGGGGCGTCGCCCCCGCCGGACGACGAGGCCGCCGCGAGCACGACCGTGAGCGCCACGAGCTCGGCGTCGGTGGGCTCGCCGCGCACCACCCGGAAGAGCGCGCGGCGCTCCTCCGGGGTGGGCTCGGCGGTCTCCTCCGTGCTCGGGGCGTCCGGGCCCGCGGTGTCGTCGTCGCTCGCGGTGTCGTCGTCGCCCGCGGCGTCCTCGGTGCTCGCGGCGTCCTCGGTGCTCACAGGGGGATGTTCCCGTGCTTGCGCGCCGGGACCGCCTCGCGCTTGGTCTCCAGCGCCCGCAGCGCCCGGCCGACGTAGCCCCGGGTGTGCGAGGGCGGGATGACGCCGTCGATGTAGCCGCGGTCGGCCGCGATGTAGGGGTTGGCGAGGGTGTCCTCGTACTCCTGCTGCAGCTCCGCGCGACGGTTGGCCAGCTCGTCGCCCTCGAGGTCGTTGAGCTCCTTGCGGTAGAGGATGCTCACCGCGCCCGCGGCGCCCGTGACCGCGATCTGGGCCGTCGGCCAGGCCACGTTGATGTCGGCGCCCAGGTGCTTGGACCCCATGACGTCGTACGCGCCGCCGTAGGCCTTGCGCGTGATCACGGTGACCTTCGGGACGGTCGCCTCGGCGTAGGCGTAGATCAGCTTCGCGCCGCGGCGGATGATGCCGTCCCACTCCTGCTCGGTGCCGGGCAGGAAGCCGGGGACGTCGACGAACGTGACGACCGGGATGTTGAACGCGTCGCAGGTGCGCACGAACCGCGCGGCCTTCTCCGACGCGTCGATGTCGAGGCAGCCCGCGAACTGGGTGGGCTGGTTGGCCACGATCCCGACCGACCGGCCCTCGATGCGCCCGTAGCCGCACACGATGTTCGGCGCGAACAGCTCGTGGACCTCCAGGAACTCGCCCTCGTCGACGACCCGCTCGATGACGCCGCGGATGTCGTAGGGGGTGTTCGCCGAGTCCGGGACGATCGTGTCGAGCTCGAGGTCGGAGTCGGTGAGGCCGTCGGCGATCGAGCCCGCCACCGGCTCCGGGGCCGGGTAGGCGGGCGGCTCGGAGAGGTTGTTGCTGGGCAGGTAGCCGAGCAGCTCCTTGACGTAGTCGATCGCGTCGGCCTCGTCGCTGCCCAGGTAGTGCGCCACGCCGGACTTCGTGTTGTGGGCCCGGCCGCCGCCGAGGTCCTCCATCTCGACGTCCTCACCGGTGACGGTCTTGATCACGTCGGGGCCGGTGATGAACATGTTGCTGGTGCCGTCGACCATCACGATGAAGTCGGTGAGCGCGGGGGAGTACACCGCTCCACCGGCCGACGGGCCCATGACCAGCGAGATCTGCGGGATGACCCCGGAGCTGCGGACGTTGCGGACGAAGATCTCGCCGTAGAGCCCGAGCGCGACCACGCCCTCCTGGATGCGGGCGCCACCGCCGTCGTTGATACCGATCATCGGGCACCCGATCTTGAGCGCCAGGTCCATGACCTTGACGATCTTCTCGCCGTAGACCTCGCCGAGCGCGCCGCCGAACACGGTGGCGTCCTGGCTGAAGACCGCGACCTGGCGGCCGTCGACGGTGCCGGTGCCGGTGACGACCCCGTCGCCGAAGGGACGCTTGGCGTCCATGCCGAAGTTGGTCGACCGGTGGCGCGTGAGCGCGTCGAGCTCGACGAACGAGCCCGGGTCGAGCAGCTGGTCGATGCGCTCGCGGGCGGTCTGGCGGCCCTTGGCGTGCTGGCGCTCGGCGCCCGACCCGGCGTCGACGGCGTCGGCGGCACGTCGGTAGAGGTCGGCGAGCTTGCCGGCGGTGGTGTGGACGTCCGGCTCGTCGGCGGCAGCGCCGGACGCGTCCCCGATCGGCTCCGTTGCGGCGGTCATGGCCGGGGAGCCTAACCGGCTGGTAACCCGTCGTCCGTGCGTGCCTGGTCACGTCCGCCGTCGGAGGGAACGTCCTGCTTGCACGACCTGGGCGCTGGGGCTTGGATCCCCTCGACGGCACTTGTGGTGCTGGTCACAGCCAGGTACTCCACGAGAGCGGAGAGTCGCATGTCGCAGCCACCGTCCGAGTCGCAGTCGGGTCAACAGGGCCAGGAGCCCCCTCCCGGTCAGGGGCCCGGCCAGGGCCGGCCCGGCGACGGCCCGCCGCCCGGCCAGGGACCGCCTCCCGGGCACGGGGGTCAGCAGCCCGGCTACGGCCCGCCGCCCGGGCAGGGGCCACCGCCCGGTTACGGCCAGCAGCCCGGCTACGGCGGCCAGCCGGGCTACGGCGGCCAGCCCGGTTACGGCCAGCAGCCCGGGTACGGCCAGCAGCCCGGGTACGGCCAGCAGCCCGGGTACGGCGGCCAGCCCGGGTACGGGCAGCAGCCCGGCTATGGCGGCCAGCAGGGCTATGGCGGCCAGCAGGGATACGGCGGCCAGCAGGGATACGGCGGCCAGCAGGGATACGGCGGCCAGCAGGGATACGGCGGCCAACAGGCCGGCTACGGCGGCCAGCCCGGCTACGGGGGCCAGCAGGACCCCGGCTACGGCCGGGCGGACGCCGGTGGTCAGCAGGGCTACGGTGGCGCTCAGCAGGGCTACGACGACGGCCCGAGCCTCGAGAAGCAGTCCGGTCGCAGCGGCGGCCCCGCGTCGGCGCCGCCCGAGGTGCGCACCGCGTTCCTCCTGTGGCTGGCCGACCTGGCGCTCGGGGTGATCGGCGCGGTCGTCGCCTTCTTCCTCATCGACTCCCTCGTCGAGGCCGCCCTGGAGAGCGCCGGGGTGTCCGCGGGCGACGTACCGGCCGAGGTCCTCGGCGCCGCCCGCGGCGGGGCGATCGGCGGGATCGTGGTGTCGCTGGTCCTGCTCGCGCTGGTGGCGGCCGCGGTGTTCGCGATGCGCAACGGCCGCAACTGGGCCCGCATCCTGCTGACCGTGCTCGGGGTCCTGTCGCTGCTCAGCGGCGTCTACTCGTTCTTCTCCGCCGGCCAGATGCTCTCGCTCGGGGCGCTGGGCGTCCTCAACGTGGTCGCCACCGCGATCCAGGTGGTCCTCGTCGCGGCGGCGATCTGGTTCATGTTCCGGCCGGCGGCGTCGGCGTACTTCGCACGGAACGGCCGACCGCGGTAGTCTCTCGATGGCCGAGAGATTCGAGGGTGGAGAGATGGACGAGACCGACTGCGTCGTCGTCGGGGGCGGTCCCGGCGGCGCCGTGCTGGCCTACCTGCTGGCCCGGGCGGGGCGGCGGGTGACGCTGCTGGAGGCGCGGTCGGACTTCGCCCGCCGCTTCCGGGGCGACTCGCTCGCCCCGCCGGTGATGGACTGGCTCGACGTCCTCGGCCTGGCCGACGACGTCCTGGCCCGCCCGCACGCCACGGCCGACGCGTTCACCTGGCACACGCCGACGGCGTCCTACCGGATCGCCGACTACGGCAGTGCCAGCCGCCGCTTCCCGCACTACGTGCTCGTGCCGCAGCCGGAGTTCCTCGGGCTGCTCACCGCGCGCGCCGCGGAGCTGCCGGGCTTCCGGCTGGTGATGTCGGCGCGGGTCAACGAGCTCGTCGAGGAGGACGGGCGGGTGCGCGGCGTGCGGTACCGCGCCGCCGACGGCGAGGTGCGCGAGATCCGTGCGCCGCTCGTCGTCGGGGCCGACGGGCGGTTCTCGCAGGTCCGGCGCCTGGGCGGGTTCGAGGCCGAGGAGCTGGGCGCCGGGCTCGACATCCTGTGGTTCGAGGTGCCGCGCCGCGACGACGACCCGCCGCTGTCGGGCCTGGACTACTTCGCGGTGCCCGGCGCGGCGGTCGTCGCGCTCGGGCAGGGCGCGACCTGGCAACTCGGTCACATCATCCCGACGGGCACGGTCGCGCAGGCGCGCGAGGCCGGCGTCGGGCCGGTGGTGGCGCTGGCGCGCGACCGGATGCCGTGGCTGGGCGACCGTCTCGACGGCCTCACCGAGTTCTCCCAGCTCACGCTGCTCAACGTCCGGATCACCCGGCTGCCGTCGTGGTACCGGCCCGGCCTGCTGCTGATCGGCGACGCCGCGCACGTCATCTCCCCGGTGGGCGGCAACGGCATCAACATCGCCATCGCCGACGCGGCCGACGCCGGCAACACCCTGGCGCCGGTCCTGGGCGGCGACCCGGCCGACCTCGATACGACGATCGACGCCGCCTGCGGGGAGCTCGAGGTGCGCCGCCGGGCTGTGTCCGACCGCGAGCAGCGCGCGCAGGTCCGCTCCGAGCGGGGCAGTCTCGACCGGATGCGCCGCGGCGACCCGGAGCCGGTCCGGATCCTGCGCCTGGCGGCGGCGTTCCCGCCGATCGCCCGGCGGTTCGGGACGAGGGCGGCGTCGGCCATCGCGATCCCGGCCCCGAGCGAGCAGGTGCTGACCGGCCCCGCGGCGGTCACCGGGCCCGGCGCGGGCTGACCGGTCGGCGGCGGGCCCTGCGCGCCCGGCGACCCGCGGCGCCCACCGGTCGCGCGGCGGCCTCCCGCTCCGCGGTCCGGGGGTCCCGCCGGTACCGTTGCGGGTCATGAACCGCACCGCGCAGCCACTCGACGCCGGAGCGCTGCGCGCGGCGTGCGTGGGCCCGTGGAACCGCCTCGACGTCGTCGAGCGCACCGGTTCCACGAACGCCGACCTGATGGCCGCCGCGCTCGCCGGGGCGCCCGACCGCACCGTCCTCGTGGCCGAGCACCAGGAGGCCGGGCGGGGCCGGCTGGCCCGCAGCTGGGTGTCCCCGCCCGGGTCCGGGCTCACGGTGAGCGTGCTGTTCCGGCCGGTCGGGGTGTCGCCGTCGCGGTTCAGCTGGCTGCCACTGCTGGCCGGGCTGGCCGCGCTCGACACCGTCCGCACCGTCACCGACGCCCCCGCCGGCCTCAAGTGGCCCAACGACCTCCTCGTGGGCTCCGCCGACCGCGGCGGCCCGCGCAAGGTGGCCGGGATCCTCGCCGAGGTGGCCGACCCGGCGCGCCCGGCCGTCGTCGTCGGGATCGGCCTCAACGTCGACTCCGCGCCGTCCGACCAGCCCGGTGCCACCTCGCTCGCCGCCGAGAGCGACCGGGAGATCGACCGCGCGGCCGTGCTCGTCGAGCTGCTCACCCGCCTGTGGGCCCGCGAGGAGCAGTGGCGCACCGGGCGCGGCGACCCCGAGTCCACGCGCCTGCGCGCCGACTACCGCGCCGGGTGCCTGAGCCTGGGCTCGCCGGTGCGCGTCGAGCTGCCCGGCGGGACGTCGGTGAGCGGCATCGCCGAGGACGTCGACGGCGACGGCCGCCTGCTCCTGCTCGACGCCGCCGGGCACCGCCGCGCGGTCGCCGCGGGCGACGTCGTCCACCTCCGGCCCGCGGAGTAGCCACAACTACGGTGGCCCGGTGGCCTACCCCGATGACCTGCTCGTCGACGGTGAGCGGGTCGTGCTGCACACGCACCCCCACGCGACGATGCTGCTCGGGCCGGTCCTGCACCTGCTGCTCGTCGTCGCCGTCGGCGTGTTCCTCGCCGCGCTGGTGCGCGAGCAGACCTGGGCGCCGTGGGCCTGGCTCGCGCTCGGCGTCGTCGGGGCCGGTCTCGCCGTCTGGCTCACGCTCGTGCCGGTGGTCCGCTGGCGCACCACGCACTTCGTCGTCACGACGCGGCGGGTGCTCGTCCGCGAGGGCGTGCTCGCGCGCACCGGCATCGACATCCCGATGAGCCGCATCCACAGCGTCCGGTTCCGTCACACCGTGCTCGAGAGGGTGCTCGGGTGCGGCACCCTGGTGATCGAGTCGGCGTCCGACGAGCCGCTCGAGTTCACCGACGTCCCGCGGGTCGAGCGGGTCCACGCACTGCTGTACCAGGAGGTCGCCGACGATGTCTGACCGAGCCCTTCCGCAGGCCGTCCCCACCGGGGGGCTGCCCTCGTCCGTCACGATCTACGAGGTCGGGGCCCGCGACGGCCTGCAGAACGAGAAGGCGGTCGTGCCCGTCGAGGTCAAGGCGGAGTTCCTCGACCGCCTCGCCGGCACCGGCCTGCGCACGCTGGAGGCCACGAGCTTCGTGCACCCGAAGTGGGTGCCCCAGCTCGCCGACGCCGCCGACCTGCTCGCCCGGCTCACGCGCGCGCCCGGCGTCGACTACCCGGTGCTCGTGCCCAACGAGCGCGGCCTCGACCGCGCGCTGGAGTCGGGCGTCGGGCACGTCGCGGTGTTCGCCAGCGCCACCGAGACGTTCGCGCAGCGCAACCTCAACCGCTCGCTGGACGCCCAGTTCGCGATGTTCGACGCCGTCGTCACGCGCGCGGTCGCCGAGGGTCTGCGCGTGCGCGGCTACGTCTCCATGTGCTTCGGCGACCCGTGGGAGGGGGCCGTCGACCCGGCGCAGGTGGCCGCGGTCGGGCGCCGGCTCGTCGACATGGGCTGCGACCAGCTCTCCCTCGGCGACACCGTCGGCACCGGCACCCCCGGCCACGTCGACGCCGTGCTCGACGCCTGCGTGGCGGGCGGCGTCCCCGTCGAGCGGCTGGCGGTGCACTTCCACGACACCTACGGGCAGGCGCTGTCCAACACACTCGCCGCGCTGCGCCGCGGCGTCACCACCGTCGACGCCAGCGCGGGAGGCCTCGGCGGCTGCCCCTACGCGGAGTCGGCCACCGGCAACCTCGCCACCGAGGACCTCGTCTGGATGCTCGACGGGCTGGGCATCGCCCACGGCGTCGACCTCGACGCGCTCGTGGCCACCAGCGCGTGGATGGCCGGGCAGCTGGGGCGTCCGTCGCCCTCGCGGGTGGTGCGGGCGCTCGCCGGCTGACGCGGGCGGGCTCCCGGCGGCCTCACGCGTCGCGCGTGCCGAACATCCCGGTGAACGTGCTGCGGAAGACCTCGGTGTCGCCCCGGTGCAGCTGCGCCCGCAGCGTGACCAGGCCCAGGCCCGGACGACTGCGGGAGCGGCGGGCGTCGAGGACCTCCATGGTGCCGCGCAGCTCGTCTCCGGCGAACACGGGCGCGGGCCAGGCGATGTCCTCGCCGCCGGGGGAGCCCAGCGACGTCGCGTTGTTGAGGACCACGTCGACGTAGAGCCGCATCCACAGCCCGGCGGTGAACCAGCCCGACGCGGCCAGTGCGCCGAACAGCGAGGTCGACGCGGCCTCGTCGTCGAGGTGGAAGGGCTGGGGGTCGAAGCGGCGGGCGAAGGCGACCATCTCGTCGCGGTCGACCACCGTCGTGCCCAGCTCGAACACACGGCCGGGGGTGAGGTCCTCGAAGGCCAGGTCGGTCACCGGGCGATCATCGCTCACCCCGCCTCGAGGTGCCCCGCCAGGGCCGCGTGCCGCGAGGCGCTGCGCGGGTCCATCCCGGTGATCGTCACGGTGGTGCCGCGGGCGCGGTACTTCGCGGTGATCGTGTCGAGGACGGCGACGGTGGAGGCGTCCCAGACCTGCGCCCCGGAGAGGTCGACGACGACCGACGGCGGGTCGCCCGCGTAGTCGAACGCCGTGACGAGCTCGCCGGAGGAGGCGAAGAACAGCTGGCCGGTGACGCGGTAGACGGCCCTCTCGTCGTCGCGCTCGGCCGCCACGTCGACCACGTGCGCCACGCGCCGCGCGAACAGCACGGACGCCACCACGACGCCGACGCCCACCCCGTAGGCGAGGTTGTGGGTGGCCACGGTGACCGCGACCGTCGCCACCGTCACCGCGGTCTCGCTGTAGGGCATCCGGCGCAGGGTGGCGGGGGCGACGCTGTGCCAGTCGAACGTGCCGACCGCGACCATCACCATCACGGCGACGAGCGCGACCATCGGGATCGTCCCCACGACGTCGCCCAGCGCGAGCATCAGCACGAGCAGGAACGCGCCCGCGAGGAACGTCGACGCGCGGGTGCGGGCCCCGCCGGACCGCACGTTGATCATCGTCTGGCCGATCATCGCGCAGCCGCCCATGCCGCCGAACAGGCCGGTGACGATGTTGGCGACGCCCTGGCCCCACGACTCGCGCGTCTTGTCGGAGGGCGTGTCGGTGATCTCGTCGACGAGCTTGGCCGTCATGAGCGACTCCAGCAGCCCGACCACCGCCATCGCGAGCGCGTACGGCGCGATGATCGCCAACGTGCCGAACGTGAGCGGGACGTCGGGCAGGCCGAGGACGGGGAGGCCGTCGGGCAGCTCGCCCTGGTCGCCGACCGTCGGCACGGTGACGCCCGCGAACACGGTGAACGCGGTGAGCGCCACGATCGCCACCAGCGGGGCCGGCACGGCGGAGGTGAGCCGGGGCAGCACCACGAGCACGGCGAGCGCCACCGCGAGCAGCACCCACGCCGACCACGGGATCCCGACCAGGTAGGGCAGCTGCGAGGCGAAGATCAGGATCGCCAGCGCGTTGACGAAGCCGACCATCACGCTGCGCGGCACGAACCGCATCAGCCGCGCCGTGCCGGCCACGCCCAGCGCGATCTGGATCGCGCCGCCCAGGAGCACGGCCGCGATGAGGTACTGGAGGCCGTGGTCGCGGACCAGCGGGGCGACGACGAGCGCCACCGCCCCGGTGGCCGCGGAGATCATCGCGGGCCGCCCGCCGGTGAAGGCGATGGTGATCGCCATCGTGACCGAGGCGAACAGCCCGACGCGCGGGTCGACCCCCGCGATGATCGAGAAGGCGATGGCCTCGGGGATGAGGGCGAGGGCGACGACGAGTCCGGAGAGGGCCTCGGTGCGCAGGACGCGGGGAGCGAGCCAGGCGGGGCGGGTCACGGACGGCGACTCTACGGCTACGTGAGAGTTGCCCCGGTGCGAGGGCTCAGCGGTCGACGGCCCCGGCGAGCAGCGGCTCCATCATGACGCCCTCGTGCTTGCGCCGGATCGTCTCCATCCGCCACTTGTTGACGAACACCGCGAGCAGCGCGCCGTCGACCGAGCGCTGCAGCACCTCGGTCTCGCTCTCCTTGTTCAGCACGAGCGCACCGGCCTCGTCGGTGAGGCGGGCGACGGTGTAGTTCAGCTGCTCCAGCGACACCGGCGCGCCGAACTCGTCGGACAGCCGTGCGGTGACCACCTCGAACTGCAGCGGGCCGACGGCGGCGAGCACGGGCGCCTGGTCGCCGCGGCGGTCCGAGCGCAGCACCTGGATGACGCCCTCGGAGTCGAGCTGGGAGATCCCGCGCCGGAACTGCTTGTAGCGGCCCGCGTCCTTGGCCCGCACCACCGCGAAGTGCTCGGGGGCGAAGCTCGGGATCGCCGGGAACTGCACCGGGTCGTCGGCGTAGAGCGTGTCGCCGGGGCGCAGCGCACCCGCGTTGACCAGGCCCACGATGTCGCCGGGGAAGGCCTCCTCCAGCGTGGTGCGCTGCTGGCCGAACACCGCCTGCGCGTACTTCGTGGCGAACGGGCGGCCGGTGCCGGCGTGGGTGAGGACCATGCCGCGCTCGAAGCGGCCGGAGTTGATGCGCAGGAACGCGGTGCGGTCGCGGTGGCTGCGGTCCATGCCGGCCTGCACCTTGAACACCAGGCCCGACAGCGGGGTGTCGAGCTCGCGCGGCGCGCCCTCGGCGTCGGGGCGCGGGGCGGGGGCCGGGGCGAGGTCGACGAGGGCGTCGAGCAGGCGGCCCACGCCGACGCCGTGGCGGGCGGCGCCGAACAGGACGGGCGTCGCGGTGCCGGCGAGGTAGTCGTCCTCGTCGAACTCCGCGCCGATCTCGCGCAGCAGCTCCAGCTCGTCGAGCACGGTCTCGGTGTAGAGCGGCTCCTGCTCGGCGGCCTGCTCCGGCGTGAGGACCTCGACCTCGCCCTTCGTCGCGCCGCCCGCGGTGCGGGCGTAGCGGCGCAGCTCGCCGGTGGCGCACTCGACGACGCCGCGCAGGTCGCCCGCGATGCCGACCGGCCACGTGACGGGCATCGGCCGCAGCCCGATCGTCTGCTCCACCTCGTCGAGCAGCTCCAGGGCCTCGCGCCCGGGCACGTCCCACTTGTTGACGAACGTGAGCACCGGGATCCCGCGGCTGCGGCAGACGTCGAACAGCTTGAGGGTCTGGGCCTCGAGGCCCTTCGACGCGTCGAGCAGCATCACGGCGGCGTCGACGGCGGCGAGGACGCGGTAGGTGTCCTCGGAGAAGTCGCCGTGGCCGGGGGTGTCGAGCAGGTTGATCACGTGGTCGCGGTAGCTGAACTGCAGCACCGCGGAGGTGATGGAGATGCCGCGGGCGCGCTCCATCTCCATCCAGTCCGAGGTCACGCCCTTGCGCCCGGCCTTGCCGTGCACCGCGCCCGCGGAGTCGATCACCTCGGCGTGCAGGGCGAGCGCCTCGGTGAGCGTCGACTTGCCCGCGTCGGGGTGGGAGATCACGGCGAAGGTGCGCCGGCGCAGCGCCTGGGCGGCGATGGAGCCGGCGGGGGCGGGTCGGGTGAGCGGCTCGGTCATGGTGGCTCCAGGTTACGGCCGTCCCGCGGGCAGCAGCTCGCGCCTACCCCGACACCCCCGCGAGTTGTCCGCACGCCCCCGGCGAGTTGTCCGATCCCGCCCGGCGAGTCGTCCGGTTCGCGGCGCGAGTTCGCCGATGGGGTGCGGCTGCGTGTGCGCGATCGGCCAAGACGGCGTGCGTCGGCGGCAGACTCGCCGGGTCTCGCGGCAAACTCGGCGGGGAGGGTCAGGGGGTGAGGACGGCCAGGGCGGCGGCGTGCAGGAGGCCGTTGGTGGAGATGCCGTCGCCTCCGGCGAAGCCGTCGGCCCCGTCCAGCGAACCCAGCCGCCCGCCCGCCTCGCGGACGATCGGCACCAGGGCGGCGAGGTCCCAGGGGTTGGCGGCGGCGTCGACGGCGACGTCGATCGCGCCCTCGGCGACGAGGCAGTGCTGCCAGAAGTCGCCGAACGCGCGCGTCTCCCACACCGCTGCGCCCAGGCGGGCCCAGCGCTCGCCCAGGCCGCGGGCGTCGGTGGTGGAGGCGTAGGCGTCGCCGAGGTCGGCCACCCCGGACACCGCGATCCGCCGGGGCGCCGCGGTGGGGGAGTCGCGGGTCCAGGCGCCCTCCCCGGGCGCGGCCCACCAGCGCCGCCCCAGCGCGGGGGCGCTCACGACGCCGACGCTCGCGGTGCCCGCCGCCGTCAGCCCGATCAACGTGGCCCACACGGGGACGCCGCGGGAGAAGTTCTTCGTGCCGTCGATCGGATCGATCACCCAGCCGCGCTCCGCCCCGTCGACGGTGCCGCCCTCCTCCTCGCCGAGCACCGCGTCGCCGGGCCGCTCGGCCGCCAGCAGCGCGCGCAGGGACTCCTCGACGGCGGTGTCGGCGTCGGTGACCGGCGTGCGGTCGGGCTTGCGCTCGACCCGCAGGTCGGCGGCCAGGAACCGATCGAGGCTCAGGGCGTCGGCGGCGTCGGCCATGCGGAGGGCGAGGTCGAGATCGGAGTCGCTCACAGCAGTGAGTCTGCCCGGCCTAGTGTGACCACCATGACGACCGTCCTGCTCGCCGAGGACGACGCCGCCATCGCCGAGCCGCTCTCCCGCGCGCTGACCCGGGAGGGCTACACCGTCGCGGTGGCCACCGACGGTCTCGCCGCGCTGGACCGTGTGCAGGCCGGCGACGTCGACCTGCTCGTGCTCGACCTCGGCCTGCCCGGCATGGACGGGCTGGAGGTCTGCCGGCGGGTGCGGCTGGACCACTCCGACCTGCCGGTGCTCATGCTCACCGCGCGCACCGACGAGGTCGACTTCGTCGTGGGGCTCGACGCGGGGGCCGACGACTACGTCGGCAAGCCGTTCCGGCTCGCGGAGCTGCTCGCGCGGGTCCGGGCGCTGCTGCGCCGGCTCACCCCGGAGGCGGTGGAGGTGGCCGGGGTGCGGATGGAGCTGTCCGGGCGGCGGGTGCTCGTCGACGGCGAGGAGGTCGGGCTCGCGAACAAGGAGTTCGAGCTGCTGCGGGTGCTGCTGCTGCGCGCGGGGCAGGTCGTCACGCGCGAGGAGATCCTGCGCGAGGTGTGGAACGACCCGGAGATGAAGACGTCGAAGACGCTGGACATGCACATGTCCTGGCTGCGCCGCAAGATCGGCGGGGAGCGGCGGATCGCGACGGTCCGCGGCGTCGGCTTCCGCTTCAACCACGACTGAGGCCGACGCCGTGCGCCGCCGGATCCTGCAGTCGACGCTGCTGGTCGTCGCCCTCACCGCGCTGGTGCTGGGCGGGCCGCTGGCGATCACCACGTGGCAGCTCGTCGACGACTTCGACCGCGCCGAGCTGACCTCCCGGCTCGAGCAGGTCGCGACCCGGCTGGAGGGTCCCGGCGCCGCCGTCGACGTCCCCGGGCTGGAGCTGGCCGTTCCCGCGGGCGGGCGGCTGGTGCTGGAGCAGGCCGGGCGCGCGCCGCTGGTGATCGGCGAGGACGTGGGGGAGGACCCGGTCACCGAGACCCTCCCGCTCGGCTCCGGCGGCACGGCCACGATGCAGGAGCCGCGGGCGGTGCTGCTCGGGCAGCAGGTGCAGGTCACGCTCGTGGTGCTGCTGCTCGTGGTGCTGTCGGTGGCGGTCGGGACCGTCGTCGCCACGCTCACGGCGCGGCGCCTCGCCGAGCCACTGGGCGACGTCGCCGATCGCGCGGCCCGCCTCGGCGCCGGCGACTTCCGCTCCGCGCCGGCCCGCCACGGCATCCCCGAGCTGGACGCCGTGTCCGAGGTCCTCGACGCCTCCGCCGCCGCGCTCGCCGAGCTCGTCCAGCGCGAGCGCCAGCTCGTCGGGGACGTCTCCCACCAGCTGCGCAGCCGGCTCACCGCCCTGCAGCTGCGCCTCGACGAGCTCACCACCCACCCCGACCCCAGCGCCCGCTCCGAGGCCCTCGCCGCGCTGGAGCAGGCCGAGAAGCTGTCCGCCGTCCTCGACGACCTGTTGGAGGCGGCCCGCGCCGCCCGCGCGGCCGGCGCCGAGCCGGTGGACCTGCGGGCCGGGCTGGAGGCGGTCGCGCAGGAGTGGCGGCCCGCGCTGAGGGCGGCCGGGCGGGCGCTGAAGATGCGCGTGCCCGAGGGCCTGCTCGCCCGCGTGACGCCCGCCCGCATCCGTGAGTCGGTCGGCGCGCTGCTGGACAACGCGCTGCGCCACGGCGGCGGCACCGTCGTCGTGGCGGCGCGGGCCACCGAGAAGAGCCTGGTCATCGAGGTGACCGACGCCGGCGACGGCGTGCCGGAGGAGCTCGTGGCGCACGTGTTCGAACGCGGGGTGTCGGTCGGGTCGTCCACCGGCATCGGCCTGGCCCTGGCCCGGGCGCTGGTCGAGGCGGACGGGGGACGGCTGGAGCTCTCCCGCGCCCGCCCCCCGACCTTCACGATCTTCCTGCCCGCCGCCCGCGCGGACGACGTCGTGGCGCCGGGGCGGTTGCCGAGCAGCCCGCGCTGAGGTTCCCGGTGATCACCGGGAACCTGACGTCAGGGTCGTCGGCGGGACCGTGACGCTGCGGTCCCGGCGATCACGCGGTCCGGTCAGGCCTTCGGGCGGTCCGGCGCGTCGGCCTCCGGCACCTGCCGCCGCACGTCCTCGTCCGGGAAGACGAAGCGGCGGAAGGCCCACCACCGGAACGCCATGCCCAGCAGGACGCCGACGATCTGGCCGCTGACGAAGTCGGCGACCTCCTGGGTGAACAGGCTGACCTCGGGCACGCTCAGGTGCAGCAGGTACCGCGACACGGCCAAGGGTGCCGTGTAGACGGCCACCCCGATGCCGCTGACCAGGAAGAACAGCAGGGCCTCGTGGTGGGTCTCCCGGCCGCCGCGGGTGCGGAAGGACCACTCGCGGTTGAGCACGTACGAGGCGATGGTCGCCACCAGCACTGCGATGATCTTCGCGGTGAGCGGCTTCTCGACCAGCACCGTGCTCTTCAGCAGCAGGAACACGGCGGTGTCGATGATCCACGTGGTGCCGCCGACCATGGCGAACTTGATCAGCTCGCGGTGCTTGATGGCCACGGAGCGGTACGGCTGGGGGATCTGGGCCAGCACCGACTCGACGACGGACACCCGGCCGATCCTTCCAGATGCCGTCCCGGGGCCGACGGCGGCGCTCGCGTAGGCTCCCGGCACCGTGAACCCGTCCTCGCTCCCCGTCGTCGGCATGATCGGTGCCGGACAGCTCGCCCGCATGACCCACCAGGCCGCGATCGCGCTGGGGCAGTCGCTGCGGGTGCTCGCCGCCGGCACCGGTGAGCCCGCCGCGCAGGTGTGCGCCGACGTCCGGGCGGGGGCCGCCGACGACCTCGCCGCGGTCCGCGCGTTCGCCACGGGCTGCGCCGCCGTCACGTTCGACCACGAGCAGGTGCCGCAGGACGTCCTGCGCGCGCTCGTCGCCGACGGCGTCACCGTCCACCCCGGGCCCGACGCCCTGCTGTTCGCCCAGGACAAGCTCGTGATGCGCCGCCGGCTCTCGGAGCTGGGGGCCGCGGTGCCGCCGTTCGCGACCGTCGGCTCCCCGGCCGACGTCGAGGCGTTCGGCGCCGAGCACGGCTGGCCGGTCGTGCTCAAGGCCGTCCGCGGCGGTTACGACGGGCGCGGGGTCTGGATGCTCGACGCCGCCGACCCCGCGCTGGTCGAGGAGCTGCTGGCGGCCGGGACGCCGCTGATGGTCGAGCAGGCCGTGCCGCTGCGCCGGGAGCTCGCCGCGCTGGTCGCGCGCTCGCCGTACGGCCAGGCGGCGGCGTGGCCGGTCGTCGAGACGGTGCAGGAGGCCGGGCAGTGCGTGCAGGTCCTCGCGCCCGCCCCCGGACTCGACGAGGAGGTCGCCGCGGGCGCGCAGCGGCTCGCCCTGCGGCTGGCCGACGCGCTCGGCGTCACCGGGCTGCTGGCCGTCGAGCTGTTCGAGCGGACCGACGGGATCCTGCTCGTCAACGAGCTCGCCATGCGCCCGCACAACTCGGGGCACTGGACGATCGAGGGCGCGCGCACCTCGCAGTTCGAGCAGCACCTGCGCGCGGTCCTCGACTACCCCCTCGGCGCCACCACCCCCACCGCCCCCGCGGTCGTCATGGCCAACGTGCTGGGCGCCGACGGGCCGGTCGCCATGTCGGTCGACGAGCGGGTGCACCACCTGTTCGCGCGGTTCCCCGACGTCAAGGTGCACCTCTACGCCAAGGCCGAGCGCCCGGCGCGCAAGGTCGGGCACGTCACGGTCCTCGGCGACGACATGGCCGCCGTCCGCGCCCGCGCCGCCCTCGCGGCCCACTGGCTCTCCACCGCGGAGTGGGCCGACGGCTGGTCCATCCACGGCGCCGAAGCGGAGAAGGAGACCACGAATGCCTGAGCCCGTCGTCGGCGTGATCATGGGCAGTGACTCGGACTGGCGCGTCATGGAGGCGACCACCACGGCGCTGGACGAGTTCGACGTGCCGTGGGAGGTGGGCGTGTACTCCGCGCACCGCACCCCGCAGCGGATGCTCGACTACGCCCGCGACGCCGCCGGCCGCGGCCTGCGCGTGATCGTCGCCGGGGCGGGCGGGGCCGCGCACCTGCCGGGGATGGTCGCCTCGGCCACGCCGCTGCCGGTGATCGGCGTGCCCGTGCCGCTCGCGCACCTCGACGGGCTGGACTCGCTGCTGTCGATCGTGCAGATGCCCGCGGGCGTCCCGGTCGCCACGGTGTCGGTCGGCGGCGCCCGCAACGCCGGTCTGCTCGCCGTCCGCGTCCTCGCCGCCTCCGACGCGGCGCTGCGGGAGCGGATGACGGCGTTCCAGGCCGACCTGCACGACCTCGTCCTCAGCAAGGACGCCGCGCTGCGCGAGCGCGCCGCCGGCGCCTGAGCACCACCCGATCGGACCCCCAACCGCCCGGCGAGCCCGTACGAAGACCGTGTGCAGGGGGAGACGGGGTCCGTCGGTTCGTCGGGGGTCGGCGGGCCCCTCCCTCATCCCCTCCCCGCTCGCGCAACCCTCCCGGAATTAGACGTGGCGCACCCCGCCCGTCCGGTCGTAGGGTGGTGTCACACGTGAGAGGAGGTGGTCCAGCGTTGAGTAGCAACCGGACTCGTGAGGTGGCTGTCCGCTAGCACCTGTGGACGTAGTTCCGACCGCGTGGAATGCCGGTAGGTGCCGGCGACTCCCAGGCAGTCACCCGTGATCCCCGGGCCCGAGCCCGTCCAGCTCGGCGTGCGCACCACACGGTGCGGCCCGGGGATCACGCACGTCCGGGCCCGTTCCCCGGTCCTCACGAAGTGTGTGGGCGCGCAACTATCTGTGACGCCGGGGACGCCCGCGACGAACCCCTCACCTGGACGTGCGGGGGAGCCATGTCCGACCTGACGCCGGACCCGGCGCGCATCCGGTCCCCGGCCGACCTCGGCCGGGAGCAGACGCTCACGCGCGAACGGGCCGGGCTGACGAGCTGGTGCTCACCGCCTGCGGCGTGACCGACCTCGACGCCTGGCGCGAGGCGCTGATCCGGTTGCGCCACGGCGGGAGGCGGGTGGCCCCGGACCAGCCGCCCTACCCCGGCCTCGCGCCCTTCGAGCCCGGCGACGCCGAGCGCTTCCACGGGCGCACCGCCCTCACCGCCGCGGTGCTCGACGGCCTCGACGCCGCGACCGGCCCCCTGGTCGTCGTCGGCGCCTCGGGGTCGGGGAAGTCGTCGGTGCTGCGGGCCGGGGTGGTTGCCGCGCTGCGGGCGTCCCGGAACGACCGCGCTGGTGCGGACGCCCGGCGGGCACCCGCTGGAGGTGCTCGCGGCGGTGCGCGACGAGCTCGACCCCGCCGTGCGCACGGTGCTCGTCGTCGACCAGTTCGAGGAGCTGTTCGCCCCCGCCGTGCCCGCGGCCGATCTCTCCGTCGCCTGGACGCCCGACGGCACCCGCCTGCTCGGCGGCGCGGCCGACCGCACGGTGCGGGTCTGGTTCACCGACCCCGCCGAGGCGGCCCGGACGATCTGCGGCGCGGTGGGCGTCCCGATCACGCCCGCGGAGTGGGCCCGGCACGTGCCGGACCTGCCGTTCACCCCGCCCTGCTGACGCCCGGCGGGTCCAGGCCTGCTGACGGGTCGGTAGCGTCAGCAAGCGTTGAACTTCGGTGTGCTGATCTTGTAGCTGATGGTGCTGAACGGATGGGTGTTCTGCCGCAGTGTCCGCCAGGCCGGGTGGTCTGTCATCCGTGCGAGTTGGACGGTGACGAGGTCGCGTAGCCCGTTGATCGACCATCGGCTTCCGCCGATGTCGGTGCGGGCGTTGAGTTCGCGCATGACCCGTTCCAGCACACCGCTGCCCAGCTCGGGGCCGCCGAGCCAGGCGAGGTCCCTTCGGACCTCGGGCAACAGACAGGTGAAGACCTGGTCGCGGGCGCCCAGGAGCAACTCGGTCGCCGCGTGGTGGTGCGCGCCGGTGATCGAGGCGCTGAACGTGTCGTAGGAGTGCAGGGCTTGGCTGTGGGTGCGGTGCTCGCGGGCGGTGCGGCGCAGCAACTCGGCCAGCTCGGCCCGCTTGGCGTTCGCCCAGGGATGCGGGGCCTTGTCGGCGTAGAGCGCCCACCGCAGCGCTCGGGGCAGGTGCCACCAGCAGCGCTGGATAGGGGTGTCGGGCCAGGTGGTCTCGGCCAGCCGCGTGATCGCCGGCTCCCCGTCGACCACGACGATGACCGGGGCGTCCAGCGCGGCCAGCTGCTCACCCATCGCCGCCCAGGGCTGATCGATGGTGACACCGAGCAGGACGGTGTGGGCGCGACGGCGTCGCCGGGGCCCGCTGCGCGCGGTCAGCCCCAGCGCGATGTTGCAGGCGATCCCCAACCGCCGCGGCCCGGCGCGCATCCCGGTGCCGTCCAGGATGACCACCGCGGCTGAGGCCCCGCTGTCGATCAGCTCGGCCGCACCGATCCCGTCCAGTAGCGGTGCCACGTCGGCCACTGCGTGATGAGCGCGTCCGGTCGAGGCCGGCGCTCCGAACGATCGGGCGACCTGCGCGGCGCGGGCGAAGGACATCTGGCTGGCCAGCTCGGCCAGGTCCACCGCGAGCCGGTCGGTGCGGCGGCGGCCGGACAGGTCCAGCATCAGCAGCAACGGTGCGAAGACCCGGCCGCAGGCCCGACAGCCCACGTTCGCCAAATGCAGGCGCACGACTCCGACCGCGATATCGATCCGTCGTGGGCGTGATCGTCTGCCCTTGCGCGCGAAGTCCTGCATCACCCCGCACCCCGGGCACGCGAACGGCGCCGGAAGGTCACGCACCGGGAGCCAACGAGGCCCGCAGACCCGGTCGATCAACCGGTCCTGCGCCTGCTCCAGAGCGGCAGCCAGGACCACGGCGGGCACCTCGTCACGCATCGCCACCGCCCATGCCTCGAGCTGAGACCACCTCAGAGATCCATCGAGCTCCGGCAGCTCAGCACTGAGCACGACACTAGCCACAGCCATGGCAGTTCCTCACGACGAAGGGCACCACCCTCCACCGCAAGATCCCGAAAGTTCAGCTGCCGGACGCTACCGACGGGTCAGGGGGTCAGGGGGTCAGGAGGCGGCGCCGCGCTCCAGCCGCCCGACCGCGATCTCCAGGCGCTCGGCGACGCCGCGCAGCCCGTCGTCGGCGGGGAGCATCCCGGCGACGCGGCGGAAGCGGTCGCGGTACTCGTGCAGCCGCGCGGGCGGGGCGCCGTCGTGCAGCCAGGCGCGCAGCGCGAGGTTGTGGGCCGCGACCACCGCGGCCCCGGTGACGGCGGCGCGCAGGTCGCCGTCGGGCTCCCCGGCGAAGCGACGGCGCAGGTTGCGGGTGAACAGGCGGCGGTAGTGGTCGACGCTGGCCGACTCGCGGTCGCGCAGCGCGGGCACCTCGTGGGTGAGCCGGAAGCGGGCGACCGAGAGCGGTGGGTCGTCGGTGTAGAGGTCGAACACGGTCTCGCCCGCGCGCAGCACCACGCTCGTGACGGGCTCGTCGGGGTGCGCGGTCGCGAAGACCTCCGCGATGCGCCCGAGGGCGGTCTCGTGGTCGGGCGAGATCGCGTCCTCCTTGCTGCGGAAGTAGCGGAAGAACGTGCGGCGCCCGACGCCCGCGGCCGCCGCGATGTCGTCGACGGTCGTGTCCTCGTAGCCCCGGTCGCGGAACAGCGCGACCGCGGCGGCGACGAGGTCGCGCCGGACCTCCGCCCGCCCCTCGGCGGACCGGCCCCGCCGTGTCGCGCCCGTCATGGCACGCAGGGTAACAGCGAGCTTGCCCGATGGCACGCAGTGCCGTTACGATCGCCGCATGAACTCCGACTTCGACAGCTACCGGCTCAGCGACGAGCACGAGGCCCTTCGCGATGCCGTGCGCACGCTGGCCGAGAAGGAGATCGCCCCGTACGCCGCGGAGGTCGACGAGCAGGGCCGCTACCCGATCGAGGCGCAGGAGGCCCTGACCAAGGCGGGCTTCCACGCGATCACGATCCCCGAGCAGTTCGGCGGCGAGGGTGCCGACGAGCTCGCGGGCTGCATCGTCATCGAGGAGGTCGCGCGGGTGTGCGCGTCCTCGTCGCTCATCCCCGGCGTCAACGGCCTGGGCCTCACCCCGATCCTGCTGTCGGCCTCCGACGAGCTCAAGCAGCAGGTCTTCCCGTCGATCGCGTCCGGCGAGGCGATGATCAGCTATGCGCTGTCCGAGCGGGAGGCCGGCTCCGACGCCGCGTCGATGAAGACCCGCGCCGTGCGCGACGGCGACAGCTGGGTGCTCAACGGCACCAAGTGCTGGATCACCAACGCCGGCGTCTCCACCTGGTACACGGTCATGGCCGTCACCGACCCGGAGAAGAAGGCCAACGGCATCTCCGCGTTCGTCGTGCACAAGGACGACCCGGGCTTCGAGGTCGGCCCCAAGGAGCGCAAGCTCGGCATCAACGGCTCGCCGACCCGCGAGATCTACTTCCAGAACTGCACGATCCCGGCCGACCGGATCATCGGCGCCGAGGGCACCGGCTTCAAGACCGCGCTCAAGACCCTCGACCACACGCGCCCCACGATCGGCGCGCAGGCCGTCGGCATCGCGCAGGGCGCGCTGGACGTGGCGATCTCCTACGTCAAGGAGCGCAAGCAGTTCGGCAAGCACCTCGCCGAGTTCCAGGGCCTCCAGTTCATGATCGCCGACATGGCGATGAAGGTGGAGTCCGCCCGCCAGCTCGTCTACGTCGCCACCTCGCGCGCCGAGCGCGGCGAGGCGAACCTGGGCTTCATCTCCAGCGCCGCGAAGTGCCTGGCCTCCGACGTCGCCATGTCGGTCACCACCGACGCCGTGCAGCTGCTCGGCGGTGCCGGCTACACCAAGGACTTCCCGGTGGAGCGCATGATGCGCGACGCCAAGATCACGCAGATCTACGAGGGCACCAACCAGGTGCAGCGCCTGGTGATGGCCCGGTCGCTGCTGCGCTGACCGGGGATCGGCGCCCGGGGGTCAGGAGCCCAGCCGGACGGTGGTGCGCTCGGCCTGCGCCCGCCGCTCCAGTGCCGCGGGGTCGGCGTGGCGGCACTGCACGAGCGACG
The DNA here is from genome assembly GCF_019263585.2 of Pseudonocardia oceani. Taxonomy (GTDB): domain Bacteria; phylum Actinomycetota; class Actinomycetes; order Mycobacteriales; family Pseudonocardiaceae; genus Pseudonocardia; species Pseudonocardia oceani. Next base: position 1,834,127 of record NZ_JADQDF010000001.1, on the reverse strand, counting down.
CCCCCGCGGCCAGCACGGCGAGCAGGCCGTCGGTGAGGCCGTCGGACGACCACTCCAGCGTCGAGAGCGCCCGGTCCGACGCCGAGAGCCCCAGCGCCGCCGCCCGGTCGCGGGCGGCGGCGAGCACCCGCTCCACCGATGCCCCGTCCAGCGCGGGCGCGGTGGCGGGCACCGGCTCCCACGGCACGAACTCGTCGCCGTGCAGGCGCACCTCGGTGGCGTAGTCGACGACCCCGTCGGGCAGGCCGGTGAGGCCCTTGCCGAAGGCGTCGAGCGAGAGCGCCACGACCCCCAGCGGCGGCGCGGCCGACAGGGCGAGGTCGATCCGGTCGCCGTCGCACAGGACGACGTCGGCGCCCACCGGGTCGCCGACCACCTCCGCCCCGCACCACCACGCCCCGAGCAGGGCGGCGGCCGTCTGCCAGTGCGCGGGCAGCAGCACCGCGACCGTCGAGCCCGGTTCGACGTCGCACTCGTCGCGCAGCAGGTTGGCCGTCTTCGCGGCCCAGTTCGCCGTGGTCACGCCGGAGAGCTCGATCCGCTCGCCGGTGGCGTCGTCGTAGAAGGTGATCAGGGGGCGGGCCGAGGAGCGGTCCAGGAGGGCATCGGTGAGGGACACCGCGCCAGTCTCCCGGGTCGCGTCAGTCGATGCAGGGCACCCCGGCCGCGGTGATCGGGGCCTGTACCGGAGGGGGCGGGGCGGAGGCGTCGACGACCGGCGCGGGCGCCGGCAGCACCGACGGGTCGAAGTCGCCGCCCAGGACCACGAGCAGGTGCCCCTGCGGGACGGTGCCGTCGGTCTCGAGGTCGATCCCGCCGAGCTGGTCGGCCACCGACCGCGCCGCCTCGCCGTCGGCGCCCGAGTAGCGCACGACGCTGGTCGCGGCGGGGTCGGTGTTGTCGACGGTGCCGCCGGTGAACCCGAGCCCGGTGAGGTAGCCGCGGACGTCGCCGGCCAGGCCACCGGCCTCGGAGCCGTTGCGGACGTTGACGATGTAGCGCGAGGCGATCACGGTGACCGGCGGCGGCGGCTCGGCGGCGCGGACCTGGGCGGCGGCCTCGGCCGCGACCCGCTGCGCCTCGATGCGCTCCTCGACGAACCCGCTGACGACGTCGGGGTCGACGAGCACCACGTCGCCGCGGTCGTTGCGCTCCTGGCCGGCGGTCGGGATCGTCACGAACTCGAGGTTGCCGGCGGCGATGTCGGAGGCCTGCTGGGCGAAGGCGAGCAGGTCCCAGCCCTCGTCGAGCACGACCGACTGCTGCACGACCTCGATCAGCGCGCCCAGCGCGGCGGGGTCGGTGAGCGTGCCCGCCGACAGCACCTTGTCGGCGACGGCGGCGAGGAACACCTGCTGGCGCCGGATGCGGGAGAGGTCGCCGTCGGGCAGGCCGTGGCGCTGGCGGACGAACGCGAGCGCGTCGCGGCCGGAGATCGTCTGCGGGCCGGCGCCGAAGCGGGCGCCCGACAGCGGCTCGTCGACGGGCGCGGCGAGGCAGACGTCGACGCCGCCGATCGCGCGGGTCAGGTTGTAGAAGCCGACGAGGTTGAGCTCGGCGTAGTGGTCGATCTGCTGGCCGGTGAGCCGCTCGACGGCCCCGATCAGCGCGCTGCGCCCGGCGCGGGCGGCCTCCGCCTCGACCTGCGCCGCGGAGCCGATGCCGTCGCCCACCAGCCGCTCGGCCGTCAGCGCCTTCACCGCGGGATAGGCCGCGTTGATCTTGTCGCGGCGGTAGCCGGGGATGTCGACGTAGGCGTCGCGGGGGATGGAGAACGCGGCCGCGGCCCCGCCGTCGGCCGGCAGGTGCAGCATCATGATCGTGTCGGAGTTCAGGACGCCGGTGTCGGCGCCGCTGTTGAGCTCGCGCAGGATCTCCGGCGGCAGCGGGTCGCCCTGCGCGTCGGTGCGGCTGTCCACGCCGACGAGCAGGACGTTCTGGTCGCCGCCGTCGCTGCCGCCCACGATGACGTCGGTGGTGACGATGCCCGCGGTGATGTCGCGGTAGAGGCCCCACGCCGTGCCGGTCACCGTCAGGACGAGCACCGAGGCGACGACGGTCGCGGTGCGCAGCCGGCGCGCGAACCGGCCGGGCGCAGGGGGCGCCTTCTCCGGCCGCGGGGCGCGCGACGTGCGGCGGGCGGCACCGGGGCCCGGCGTCCGGGGGGCCGCGGGCCGGGTCGGGCCGCGGGCGGCCGAGGAGCGGCGGGGGGCGGGTGGTGCCCAGGGCTCGTCAGCGGCGGGCCGGCGGACCGCCGGGCCGCCCGCTCGCGGGGACCGCACCGGCGGGGCGGTGCGCACGGGCCGCGCCGGGGCCCGGGTGGTGTCGGCGCGGAGCCCGGTGCGCAGGGCCGCCGCGCGGGCGTCACGCTCGCGGTTGGCGCGGGCCAGCCAGGGCGGTTCGGGGAGTGCGGCGCCCGAGAGTCCGAGATCGCGCGGGTCCATGCTCCACCTCGCTCCATCCCCGACGGCGTGCCCGGTGTCTCCGGCTCTCTAGGGTGCAGCATCGGGCGCGGCCTCGCGGGAGGCTGCGGGCGTGTCGCGGGTGATCGCGGCCGCGCACCGCCCACTTACCGAACGTGACCACCAGGGAGAGGCGGAGGAACCGGCGGTGGCCGAGCAGTTCTCGCTGTTGTTGCCGGTCTGGGCCGGTGACCGGCCCGACTTCCTCACCGAGGCGTTCCGGTCGAGCGTGCAGGACCAGATCCGTCGGCCCGACCACGTCGTCATCGTGCGTGACGGTCCGGTGCCGCCGGCGCTGGAGGCGACGATCACGCGGCTGGCCGCGGAGAGCCCCGTGCCCGTCGACGTCCTGGAGCTCGACCGCAACGACGGCCTGGGCCCCGCGCTCGACGCCGGGCTCGAGGCCTGCGCGCACGACGTCGTCGCGCGGATGGACGCCGACGACCTCTCGCTGCCGCACCGGTTCGCCGTCCAGCTGCCGATCATCGAGTCGGGCGTCGACCTGGTCGGCTCGGGCCTGCAGGAGTTCGGCGACGACCCCGACGAGATCGTCGGGTTGCGCACCCCGCCCGTCGACGCCCACGACATCGCGGTCCGCGCCCGCTTCGCCGACCCGTTCAACCACCCGACCGTCGTCTACCGGCGCGACCTCGTGCGCGCGGTCGGCGGCTACAGCGACTTCGCGCTCATGGAGGACTACCTGCTCTGGGCGAAGATGCTCGTCGCGGGGGCGCGGGTGGCCAACGTGGCCGAGCCGCTCGTCAAGTACCGGGTGGGCGCCGGGGCCTACGCGCGGCGCGGCGGTCTGGGCCAGCTGCGCGCCGAGCTCGCGGTGCAGCGACGCTTCCGGGAGCTCGGCTTCACCTCGCGCGGGCAGTTCGCCCGCAACGTCGTCGTACGCGGCGGGTACCGGCTGGTGCCCGAGTCGCTCCGCCGAATGGCCTACCGCAGGGTGATCGCTACCTACGGAGGGTGACGACGACCGCGCGAGCTGACAGCATGGGCCACCCCAACGAGGAGGTTCCATGACGTCGCTCCCGGTCGAGCCGCTCGCCGCGGAGGGCGCCGCGCTGCTGGAGGCCGGCCGCCCGCTGGAGGCCGTCGACGTGCTGCGCCAGGCCGTCGCCTCGGGGGAGCCGTCGGCGCCCGACCTGCTGGTCCGGGCCTACCTCGACAGCGGGAGCTGGCACGCCGCGGCCGAGTGGCTCGCGCCGCTGGTGGCGCAGGGGCACGTGCGGTTCGCCGGGCCGCTGGGGGTGGCGCTCAGCGAGATCGGCGACCGGGAGCGGGCCGAGGACGCGCTGCGGCTGGCGATCCACTCGGGCGAGGTCGCCGCGGCCAACGACCTGGGCATCCTGCTGCGCGACGAGGGCCGCCTCGCCGAGGGGATCCTCGTGCTCGCCCGCGCCGCCGAGGAGGGCGACCCGCTCGCGCCGGCCAACCTCGTCGCCCTGCACCTGGAGGCCGGCGACCTGCCCGCCGCGGCGGACGCCGCCGAGCAGTACCTCGACCCGGCCCGGCCCGACACCGTCCTGGCCTTGGCCGAGGTGCGGTCGGCCCAGGCGGAGCTCGACGAGGCCGAGGTGCTGTTCCGGGAGGCGGGGGAGCTGGGGGCGCTGCGGGCGCACACGGCGTTCGGCCAGTTCCTGCTCACCCAGCGCGGTGACGTGCTCGGCGCGCAGGCCGAGTTCGCCGAGGCGCGCCGGCACTCCGAGCCGGGGTGGGCGTACACGATGGGCCGCTTCCTGCTCGACGTCGGACGCCCCGACGACGCCCGCGAGTTCCTCCAGGTCGCCGCCGACACCGGTGACCGCGTCGCCGCCGACACCCTGGCGGAGCTCGACGGGCTGGATCCGGCCGACGACTAGGGTCTCCCGCGTGGAGATCGGCGTCGTCACCTGGGGAGCGCCCCGCACCGCCCCGGAGCTCCCCGGGCCGCTCGTCGTCGTCACCGCGGACGGGGCGCAGGCGCCCGGCGCCCGGGTCGTCGCGGTCGGCGAGGAGCTCGCGCGCGCGGCGGCGGTGAACCGCGGTGTCGCGGCGCTGCCGTCCGGCGTCGACGCGGTGCTGGTCCTCGACCCCCGCGCCGTGCCCGGCCCCGAGGCGGTCGACGCCCTGGTCGCCGCGGCCGGGCGGCACCCCCGCGCCGGCGCGGTCGGGCCGCTCCTGCGCGGCGCCGACGGCGCGGTGCTGCCCTCGGCCGGGCCCCTGCCCACCCCCGCCGACGTGCGGCGGGGCCGGATCCCGTCGGGCGCGCCCCGGCACACCGCGCCGGTCGGCTGGGTGGCCGCGGAGTGCGTGCTGCTGCGGCGCGCGGCGTTCGAGTCCGTCGACGGCTTCGACCCGCGCCACCTCGGCCCGCTCGACGCCGTCGACCTCGGCGCGCGCCTGGCCCGGGCCGGGTGGCTGTCCCTGCACGTGCCCGGGGCGGAGGTCGTCGTCGGGCCGGGTCCGGCGACCGGCATGCTGGAGCCCGTCGATCGCGGCCTGCGCCGGTACGCGCAGGACCGGAGGAGGTAGCGCAATGGGTTCCGACCCGATGCACGACGTCGAGGCCGTGGTACTGGTGGGCGGCAAGGGCACGCGCCTGCGCCCGCTCACGCTGTCCGCGCCCAAGCCCATGCTGCCGACGGCCGGCGTCCCGTTCCTCGCGCACCTGCTCTCGCGGATCCGCGCGTCCGGGGTGCGGCACGTCGTGCTCGGTACCAGCTACCTCGCCGAGACCTTCTCCGAGCACTTCGGGGACGGCGCCGCGCTCGGGCTGGACCTCACCTACGTCGTCGAGGACGAGCCGCTGGGCACCGGCGGCGGCATCCGCAACGTCGCCGGGCACCTGAGCGCCGAGCACGTGCTGGTGTTCAACGGCGACGTCCTCGCGGGCACCGACCTCACCGCCGTCGTCGGCACCCACCGGCGCACCGAGGCCGACGTCACCCTGCACCTGGTGCGCGTGCCCGATCCCCGCGCGTTCGGCTGCGTCCCGACCGATGCCGACGGCCGCGTCACCGCCTTCCTGGAGAAGACGCAGGACCCGCCGACCGACCAGATCAACGCCGGCTGCTACGTCTTCCGCCGCGAGGTCATCGACTCGATCCCCACCGGGCGCGCGGTGTCGGTGGAGCGCGAGACGTTCCCCGGGCTGCTCGCGCAGGGGCGCCGGGTGTCCGGACACGTCGACTCCGCCTACTGGCGCGACATGGGCACCCCCGCCGACCTGGTGCACGGCTCGGCCGACCTCGTCCGCGGCATCGCCCCCTCCGACGCGCTCCCCGGACCCGTCGGCGACGCGCTGGTGCTCGAGGGCGCGCAGGTCGACCCGTCGGCGAAGGTGTCGGGCGGGTCCACCGTCGGGCGCGGCGCGCGGGTCGGCGCCGGTGCGTCGGTCGAGGGCTCGATGCTGTTCGACGGGGCGGTCGTCGGGGCGGGGGCGGTCGTCGTCGACTCGGTGGTCGGGGCCGGCGCGTGCGTGGCCGACGGCGCGGTCGTCGTCGACACCGTGCTGGGTGACCGCGCGGTCGTCGCATCCGGCTGCGAGCTGCGCGGAGGGGCCCGGGTGTGGCCCGATGCGCAGGTCAGCGGCATCCGCTTCTCCCCGGATGCCTGAGCACCTCGCGAGGGAGTGGACGCCGGACTTCCCGCTCGACCTCGCCGGCGTCCTCGCCCCGCTGCGCCGCGGCGCGGGCGACCCGACGTTCCAGCGGGCCGGCGAGGGGATCTGGCGGGTCGGCACCACGCCCGACGGCCCGGCGACGACGGTCCTGCGCCGCCTGCCCGACGGCGCGGTGCGCGCGCTGGCCTGGGGCCCGGGGGCGCAGTGGGCGCTCGACGGGCTGCCCGCCCTGCTCGGGGCCGACGACCGGCCCGAGGAGTTCGTGGCGCACCACCCGCTCGTCGCCGACGCCCACCGGCGCCTGCCCGGGCTGCGGTTCGGCAGCTCGCGGCGGGTGTGGGACCAGCTGGTGCCGGCGGTGCTGGAGCAGAAGGTCACCGGCACCGAGGCGCGGCGGTCGTGGCGCGAGCTGTGCCGGCGCTTCGGCGACCCGGCGCCGGGCCCCGTCCCCGACGGCATGCGCGTGCCGCCGACCCCGGCCCAGATCCGGGCCGTGCCCGACTGGGAGTGGCACCGCGCGGGCGTCGACTCGGCGCGGCGGCGCGCGATCCTGGCCTGCGCCGCCGTCGCCCACCGCCTGGAGAAGGCCGCGGAGCTCGGCGGGCACGAGGGCCGCGAGCTGCTGCGCCGCGTCCCCGGCATCGGCGTCTGGACCGCCGCCGAGGTGGCCCAGCGCGCCTGGGGCGACCCCGACGCCGTCAGCTTCGGTGACTTCCACATCCCCACCGTCGTCGGCTGGGCGCTGCTCGGCCGCCCGCTCGACGACGCCGGGATGCTCGACGTCCTCGCGCCCTACGTCCCGCAGCGGCAGCGGGCGGTGCGGTACGTGGAGGTCAGCGGTTTCCGCCGCCCCCGCTTCGGCCCCCGCTTCTCCCCGCGCGACTACCGCGCGATGTGACGGGGCCGCGGCACGCCGAGGGGCTTGTAGGCTCCGACGCGTGAAGGTCACCGTGCTGGTCGGCGGGGTCGGCGGCGCCCGGTTCCTCGTCGGGGTCCGGGCCGCGTACCCCGAGGCCGAGATCACCGCCGTCGTCAACGTCGGCGACGACATCTGGTTGCACGGGCTGCGCATCTGCCCCGACCTCGACACGTGCATGTACACCCTCGGCGGGGGCATCGACCCCGAGCGCGGGTGGGGGCACGCGGGGGAGACGTGGTCGGTGCGCGACGAGCTCGCCGCCTACGGGGCCGACCCCGACTGGTTCGGCCTGGGCGACAAGGACACCGCCACGCACCTCGTCCGCTCGCGGATGCTGCGCGCGGGCTACCCGCTCTCCGACGTCACCGCGGCCCTGTGCCACCGCTGGCAGCCCGGCGTCACGCTGCTGCCGGTCACCGACGACCGCGTCGAGACCCACGTCGTCGTCGACGACCCGGCCACCGGCCCGAAGGCGCAGAAGGCCATCCACTTCCAGGAGTGGTGGATCCGGCACAAGGGCGAGCTGCCCGCGCACCGGTTCGCGAGCATCGGTGCCGACGAGGCCACGATCCTGCCCGCCGCCCGCGACGCGATCACCGGCGCCGACGTCGTGCTGATGGCGCCGTCGAACCCGGTCGTCAGCATCGGCACGCTGCTGGAGGTGCCCGGGGCCCGGGAGGCGCTGGCGGCGTCCCCGGCGAAGGTCGTCGGCGTCTCGCCGATCATCGGCGGCCGCCCGCTGCGCGGCATGGCCGACCGCTGCCTGACCGCGATCGGCGTCGACACCACGGCCGAGGCCGTCGGCCGCCACTACGGCGCCCGCGCGGCCGGCGGCGTCCTCGACGGCTGGCTGGTGCACTCCGGCGAGACGGCCGACGTGCCCGGCGTCGAGGTCCGGTCGGTGCCGCTGCTGATGTCGAGCACCGAGGCGACCGCGCAGATGGCGCGCGACGCGGTGGAGCTGGCGGGTGCCTGAGCGCGAGGTGTCCGACCACGCCGCGCACGACGGCATCACCGTGCGGCCCGTCCGCGGGCTGCCCGAGTTCCGCCCCGGCGACGACCTCGCGGCGACGCTCGCCGCCGCCGCGCCGTGGATCACCGACGGCGACGTCGTCGTCGTCACCAGCAAGGTGTTCTCCAAGGTCGAGGGCCGGCTCGTCGCCGCGCCCACCGATCCGGTCGAGCGCGACGCGCTGCGCCGCGAGCTGATCGACGCCGAGACCGAGCGGGTGGTCGCGCGCCGCGGCCCGACGTCGATCGTCGTGGGCAAGCTCGGGATCGTGCAGGCCGCGGCCGGGATCGACGGCTCCAACGTGCGGCGCGACGAGCTCGCGCTGCTGCCGTCGGACCCCGACGCCAGCGCGTCGCGGCTGCGGTCGGAGCTGCGCGCGCTGCTCGGCGTCGAGGTGGCCGTGGTCGTCACCGACACCCTGGGGCGGTCGTGGCGGATCGGGCAGACCGACATCGCCATCGGCTCGGCCGGGATCGCCGTGCTGCACGGCTACGACGGGCAGAGCGACGACCAGGGCAACGAGCTGCTCGTCACGCAGGTGGCGATGGCCGACGAGCTGGCCGCGGCCGCCGACCTCGCGAAGGGCAAGCTCGGCGGCGTCCCCGTCGCGGTGGTGCGGGGGATGAGCCCGGTCGACGACGGGTCGACCGCACGGGACCTCGTCCGCCCTGTCGCCGACGACATGTTCTGGCTCGGCACGAACGAGGCCATCGCCCGCGGGCGGTCGGAGGCGGTGCTGTTGCGGCGCAGCACGCGCGACTTCGCCGACACCCCGGTCGACCTCGCCGCGGTGCGCCGCGCGGTCGGCGTCGCGCAGACCGCGCCCGCGCCGCACCACAGCACGCCGTTCCGGTTCGGGGTCGTGCGCGGGCGCCGCGAGGCGCTGCTCGACGCCATGGCCCGCCGCTGGCGCGAGCACCTCGCCGCCGACGGGCGCCCGCATGAGGAGGTGTCCCGGCGGATGGCGCGCGGCGACCTGCTGCGCCGCGCCCCCGAGCTCGTCCTCGCCTTCCGCACCGGCGACGGCATGCACACCTACCCCGACTCGGCGCGCCGCCTCGGCGAGCGCACGATGTTCACCGTCGCGGGCGGGGCGGCGGTGCAGTCGCTGCTCGTCGCGCTGGCGGCGGAGGGGTTGGCGACCTGCTGGGTCGGATCGACGATCTTCGCGCCCGACGTGGTGCGCAGCGTCCTCGACCTCCCGCCCGACTGGCAGCCGCTCGGCGCGATCGCCGTCGGGCACCCGCTGGAGCCGCTGGAGCCGCGGGCGGCGCGCGACGGGGAGCTCGTCGAGTGGTAGCCGCCGCGATGGCCGCCGCGGAGCTGCGCGGGTGGGAGCCCGAGAGCCCCGACCAGCGCGGCCTCAAGCACGCCCTGCTCGCCTTCCTCACCGCCCGCCCCGACGCGTGCGAGCGGTCGTGCGAGCCGGGGCACCTCACCGCGTCGGCGCTGCTGCTCGACGCCGCCGGCACGCACACCCTGCTGACGCTGCACCCGCGCGTCGGCAGGTGGATCCAGCTCGGCGGCCACTGCGAGCCCGGCGACGACTCGCTGGTCGCCGCGGCGCTGCGGGAGGCCACCGAGGAGTCGGGGATCGAGGGCCTGACGATCGACCCGGTGCCGCTGCACGTCGACGTCCACCCGATCACCTGCTCGCTGGGCGTCCCCACCCACCACCTCGACGTCCGGTTCCTGGTGCGCGCGCCGGCGGGGGCGGTGGAGCGGATCAGCGACGAGTCCGACGACCTGCGGTGGTGGCAGGTCGACGCCCTCCCCACCGACAGCCCCACGGTCCGGGAGATGGTGGCGGCGGCCCGGCGGCGGCTGGTGCCGGCCTGACGGCTCGCCCGCCCGGCGCTCACGCGGCGAGCGCCCCTCGGCGGACGAGCTCGGAGCGCACCCGGGCCGCCACCGACCGCGGGCGCAGCAGGACGTCGGCCGCGGTGAAGCGGAGCACGTCCCAGCCCAGGCGCGAGAGGTGCGCTTGCCGGACGAGGTCCCGCATCGCCCGCTCCTGGGTCAGGTGGTCGCGCCCGTCGTACTCGACGGCGAGCAGGAACTCCGGGTAGGCGAGGTCGAGCTCGTACGGACCGACGACGTGCTGCAGCACCGGCGCGGGCAGGCCGCCGTCGAGCAGCGCCAGGCGGATGCGCGTCTCCATCGGTGAGCCCGACCGCGCGTCGGCCCGGGCGACCGCCGCCGCGAGCAACCGCGACCCCGGCGCGCCGAGGTGCCGGGAGCCGAAGGCGACGAGGTCGCGCGGCGCGAACCGGCCCACCCGCGCCAGTGCGTCGACCGCCGCCACCGCCTCGACCAGCGGTGGCCGTCGCCCGAGGTCGAAGGCCGCGCGGAGCGGGATCGTGGAGCGCATCCCGTCCACCTCGACGACCTCCTCGTCGGGCAGCACCTCCTCGCGGACGACCAGCCCCGGCCGCGCCCGCCGCCGACCCGGCACCACGATCTCGGCCGGCGCGCCGAGCGGACCGCACGAGGCCCCGAGCACCTCGGCGGCCGACCACCCGCCGAGCACCCCTCGCCCGCGGGTGAGGACGATCGCGGCCTCCGACAGCAGCGCGAGGTCGACCTCGAGGTCGGCGCGGACGTAGACGTCGGGGAACAGGCGCCGGAAGCGCGGCCCGCGGAGCACCCCGGGCGTCAGCAGGCCCCGCGCGATCGCCACGGAGCCGAGGAAGGGTCGGGTCAGCACGGGGTCATGGACGGACCCGGCGCGCTCCCGGTTCCGCTCCGGGTCGAGATCGTCGCGATCGCACACGCCGCGGTGATCGCCACCGTCCGCACACCACTGCTCCGGTGAGGACCGCGAGGTGCGGTGCGCGGCGATCACGGCCGCGCCCCGGCGCGATGATCGCCACCCGCCGCACGCCAACGCTGCGGCGCCGACCGTGAGGTGCGGCGAGCAGCGATCACCTCCAGGCGGACGGGTCCCACGCCCCCACATCGAACACTCAGCGATCAAGGCCGCACGGCGGCCGGTGGATCACCCACCGCGACCATCCGCCCTTGATCACCGGGCTCAGGGGCGGGGGTTGCGAGAGCGGGTGATCATGGGCACGTGGCGTAGCGACCGGCGGCCGTTCGGGCGTGTCGCACCGGCTCCCGGCCCTGCTTCCGGCCGCCCGAGCGCGAGGTCCGTGGCACCCGGTGATCATTCCGACGCGTGGACCCGCGAGAGCGCGCGAATCTGGTCACGCTCAGTGGCGGAAGGGCTCGATCAGTGGGTCTCGACGAGTGGTGCCGGGTGACGCAGCATCAGCGCCAGAACAGCAGCTCCCCGTATCCCGCCGCCGCCAGCCGCCCGTCCCCGCCCACGGCCCCGAACGCCGTGTAGGCCAGGCCGAAGAACGCCGACGCGACGCCCGGCACGCCGATGAGCAGCACGAACAGAGCGAGCGGTGCCCACGGCCGGACGCGGGCGGCGAAGCGGCGGGCGGACAGCGACAGGAACGGCTCCAGGATGCCGAAACCGTCGAGCCCGGGCACCGGGAGGATGTTCAGGACGAACGCGAGGACCTGGATCAGCGCGAGGCACGACAGCCCGACGGCGAGCCCGATCGGCATCGGCACGGCCGCGACGGTGATCGTCAGCGCCGCCCCGAGGACGAGGTTCGTGGCCGGGCCGGCGAGCGAGACGAGGCTCCGCGCGGCGCGCGAGCGGATCGCCCCGTGCTGGATCCAGACCGCGCCGCCGGGCAGCGGAATGCCTCCGAGCAGCAGGAACACCACCGGCAGGCCGAAGGAGAGGACGGGATCGGTGTACCGCCGGATGTCGAGGGTGAGGTAGCCCTTGTCGCGGACGGAGAGGTCGCCGTTGCGGTAGGCGACGTAGGCGTGGGCGAACTCGTGCAGGCACAGCGACACCGCCCACCCGCCCAGCACGAGGAGCACCACACCCGTGGTGAGGACCACACCGGGGCCCAGCGTCGTGAGCACGCCGCCCCCCACAGTGACCACCACCAGCACCAGGAACCACGGGCTCACCCGATTCGACACTCCGCGCATCGGACCATTGTGCTGAACGGGGGACCGATGGGGTGGACCGCGTCACCCGGATGGCAGCTCCGGCTGGACAACCACCAACCGACAGCGCTGTACTTACATCGCTGTGATTCGCGGGGGCACGTGGGTCACGCCGGGTGGTAGCGGGGAGGTGGGCGCATGAACATCGTTGCAGGGGGCCTGGGCGAGGGAACGTTCGAGGCCGGTGCCGGGATCGTGGGCTTGCTACCCGACCGTCTCTCCGGGCCGTTCACCGTGATCGACGGCGGTGCGGAGGAGGCCCCCGAGTGGCAGGAGCGGGCGCTCTGCGCCCAGACCGACCCCGAGGCCTTCTTCCCGGAGAAGGGCGGCTCCACCCGCGAGGCCAAGCGCATCTGCGGCGGCTGCGACGTGCGGGCCGAGTGCCTGGACTACGCGCTCGCCCACGACGAGCGCTTCGGGATCTGGGGCGGCCTGTCCGAGCGCGAGCGCCGTCGGCTGCGCCGCGGCGAGCTCGGCGCCGTCATCTGAGACGTTCCCCAGGGGGAGCGTGCACGCCCCGGACAGCACGGGCGGACGGGGCTACTCCGCCCCGCCGTCCACGGCGTCGGGCTCGATGTTGAGGTACTCCGCCACCTGCTCCACGAGCACCTCGTGCAGCAGGTCGGCGAGATCGGCCCCGCCCTTGGCGCGGGCCTCCAGCGGGCGCCGGTAGACGACGATCCGGGCCCGCGACGGCAGCCCGTCGGGGTCGACCCCGGCCGGCACCAGCTGTGCGAGCGGCACGCCCGCGTCGGCCAGCGTGCCCGCGGCCCAGGCGACCTCGTCCGGCGAGGTGCGCTCGACCTCCGGCACGTCGTCGACGGCGAGGTCCAGGTCGGTCAGCTCCGACCCCCAGCGCAGCTCGATCGGCTCCAGCGCCTCCAGCACCAGCGCGTCGAACTTCTCGGCGCGCGTGCGCGCGGCCGGCGTGGTCGTGGGGTAGAGCAGCCCCCGCAGGCCGCGCCCCCGGCGGTCCCGCCGGCGCGGGGACCGGCGCAGCGTCCGTCGTGCGGTGGTCATCGGTGGATCGTAATCCCCGCTCGGCTCGCCGGGGGCGCCGCGCGCGGACGCCCGCGCGTCGGAACGGGGTGGCGGGTCGGGCACGCGCTATCGTCGTCGACGTGCTGAGCGTGAGGCGGTGTTCGCGGACCGGGTGCACCGAGCTCGCGGTGGCCACGCTCACCTACGTCTACGCCGATTCCACGGCCGTCGTCGGGCCGCTCGCCACGCAGGCCGAGCCGCACTCCTACGACCTGTGCAACCGGCACGCCCACCGCCTCACCGCCCCCCGGGGCTGGGAGGTGGTGCGTTTCGAGGGCGAGTTCGCCCCGCCGCAGCACTCCAGCGACGACCTCACGGCGCTCGCCGAGGCCGTCCGCGAGGCCGGCCGGGCCGACCGCCCCGTCGAGCACGCGCCGGTCACGGGCACCGGCCGCCGCGGTCACCTGCGCGTCCTGCCGGGGCCGTCCGAGTCCTGACGGGCCGTCGATAGGCTCACCCCCATGAGGGACCTCTCCGCCGTCATCAAGGCGTACGACATCCGCGGTGTGGTCGGGGAGGGCGTCGACGAGCCGACGGTCCGCGCGATCGGCGCCGCGCTCGCCCGCCTGCTGCGCTCCGAGGACGCGGCCACCAGCGCGCTCGTCGTCGGCCACGACATGCGCGACTCGTCGCCGTCGCTGGCCGCCGCCTTCGCCGCCGGCGTCACCGACCAGGGTCTCGACGTCGTCCACATCGGTCTGGCCAGCACCGACCAGCTCTACTTCGCCTCGGGCCGGCTGCACCTGCCGGGCGCGATGTTCACCGCGAGCCACAACCCGGCGAAGTACAACGGCATCAAGCTCTGCCGCGCGGGCGCGACGCCGATCGGGCAGGACACCGGTCTGGCGGTGATCCGCGAGGCCGTCGAGCAGGGCGTCCCCGACGGTGGGCGGGCGGGTGGAATCACGGTCGGCACGGAGACCCGCCGCGACGTGCTCGCCGACTACGCCGCCTACCTGCGCGAGCTCGTCGACCTGTCCGGGAGCCGCCCGCTGCGCGTGGTCGTCGACGCCGGCAACGGGATGGGCGGGCACACGGTGCCCGCCGTCCTGGGCGCGCCGATCGACGTCGTCCCGCTGTACTTCGAGCTCGACGGCAGCTTCCCCAACCACGAGGCCAACCCGCTGGAGCCCGCCAACCTCGTCGACCTGCAGAAGGCCGTCGTCGCGGAGGGGGCCGACCTGGGCCTGGCCTTCGACGGCGACGCCGACCGCTGCTTCGTCGTCGACGAGCGCGGCGAGCCGGTGAGTCCCAGCGCGATCACCGCGCTGGTCGCGGTGCGCGCGCTGGCCGTCACCCCCGGCGCCACGGTCATCCACAACTGCATCACCTCGAACGCGGTGCCCGAGATCGTCACCGAGCACGGCGGCACGCCGGTGCGCACCCGCGTCGGGCACTCCTTCATCAAGCAGACGATGGCCGACACCGGTGCGGTGTTCGGCGGCGAGCACTCCGCGCACTACTACTTCCGCGACTTCTGGAAGGCCGACTCCGGCATGCTCGCCGCGCTGCACGTGCTCGCCGAGCTCGGCGCCTCCGGTGGCACCGCGTCGGAGCTCATGCGCGACTTCGAGCGCTACGCCGCGTCGGGCGAGGTCAACTCGACCGTCGACGACGTCCCCGGCCGGATCGAGGCCGTGCGCGCCGCCTACGCCAGGCGCGAGGGCGTCGAGACCGACGAGCTCGACGGGCTCACCGTCCGGCTGCCCGACCGCTCCTGGTTCAACCTGCGCCCGTCCAACACCGAGCCGCTGCTGCGGCTCAACGTCGAGGCGGCCGACCACGCCGCCGTCGCCCGGCTGCGCGACGAGGTGCTGGCCGTGGTCCGGGCCTGAATCCCGCACGCGCGGTGACCGGGATCGACCCGGTCGGCCCCGGCGCCCGCGCCCGCGCACTGGCAGAGTCGAGAGAGACCACCCCTCCAGGAGGACCACCGTGACCGTCCGGCTCGACCCCCAGCTGATGGACATCCTCGCCTGCCCGTCCGACGACCACGCGCCGCTGCGCGCGGGCACGCCGGCCGACCCGGAGGCGGACGTGCTGACCTGCACGGCGTGCGGTCGCGGCTACCCGGTCGTCGACGGCATCCCGGTCCTGCTCCTGGAGGAGGCCACCCCACCGGTGGCCTCCGGGAACCAGGGCTAGATGCTCGACGACACGCTCCTGGCCGATCCGCGGGCCCTGGCGGCGCTCGACACGCGCGGGGTCCTGCGGTCCGCCGCCACGGCGGGCGCGCAGGTGCGCTCGGCCGCCCACGGCGCGCAGGAGGCGGGTGTCGCCGACCTCGGCGGCACGCGTCCGCGAGCGCTGGTGCTGGTGCGCAGGCCCGGGGCGTCCACGTCCTCGTCGGCGCTGCTCGCCGCGCTGCTCGGCCCGGCGTGCCCGGTGCCGGTGGTCGTCGCCGACTCGGTGCCGAGCTGGATCGGGCCGCTCGACGTGGTCGTCGCGCACACCGACGAGGCCACCGACGTCGAGCTGGCCGACTCGGTCGCGCGCTCGGTGCGCCGCGGGGCCGAGGTCGTGCTGTCGGCCCCCGGCGACGGGCCGGTCGCCTCGGCGGGCGCGGGCAGGATGCGGCTGGTGGAGCCGCAGATCCCGGTCCCGCCCGGCCTCGACCTGCCGCGCGCGCTCGCCGTCGGCCTGGCGGTGCTGCGCGCGCTCGGCCTGCTCGGCGCGCCGCTGGACCCCGCGATGGACGTCCTCGCGGATCTGCTCGACGAGGAGGCCGAGCGCAACCAGCCCGGCCACGAGCCGTTCATGAACCCGGCCAAGTCGCTCGCGCTGCGCCTGGCCGAGCACACCCCGCTGCTGTGGGGCACCGACCCGCTGGCCGCCGCTGTCGCGCGGCACGCCGCCGCCTCGCTGGCCACCCACGCCGGGGTCGTCGCGCACGCCGGGGACGTGGGCGAGGGCGTGGCCGCCACCGGGCTGCTGCGCGCGCTCGACCGCACCGGCGGCGCCCGCGACGTCTTCCACGACCCCTTCGACGACCCGCCCGAGGGCAGCGAGCCGCCGCCGCCGCGGCTGGTGCTGGTGGCCACCGGGGAGGACGATCCGGTGCAGGCGGTGCTGCGCCGCACCGGTCGCCCGCTGCCCGACGGCGACCTGCTGCACCCCGTCGACGAGGTCGCCCGTGGCACGCCGCACGCCGCGCTGCTGCGGGCGGCGCTGCTGGCCTCGCGCGTGGACGTCGCCGCCGTCTACCTCGGTCTGGCCACCCGCACGATCGAACCCGCCTGACGACCGACTGGAGCACCGGCGCCGTGGAGCTGCTGGACAACCCCGTGCGGCCCTACTCGTGGGGCTCGCGCACCGTCATCGCCGACCTTCTGGGCGAGGAGGTCCCCTCCCCGCACCCGCAGGCCGAGCTGTGGCTGGGCGCGCACCCCGGCGCCCCGTCGCACCTGGTCGGCGTCGACGGCACCCGCACCTCCCTGCTCGATGCGATCACCGCCGACCCGCAGGGCAGGCTCGGCGCCTACCGCGCCGAGCGGTGGGACGGGCGGCTGCCGTTCCTGTTCAAGGTGCTCGCCGCCGACGAACCGCTGTCGCTGCAGGCGCACCCGAGCGCGGAGCAGGCGGCGGAGGGCTACGCCCGCGAGGACGCGGCGGGCCTGGACCGCGGCGCCCCCGACCGCAACTACCGCGACCCGCACCACAAGCCCGAGCTGGTCTGCGCGCTGACCGACTTCGACGCGCTCGTCGGGTTCCGGGAGCCCACGGCCACCGTCGCACTGCTGCGCGCCCTCGACGTCGACGCCCTCGCCGCGCACGCCGAGCTCCTCGCCGCCCAGCCCGACCACCACGGCCTGCGCGCGCTGTTCACGACGTGGATCACGCTGCCGCAGTCCTCGCTCGACGCCCTCGTGCCGGCGCTGCAGGAGGGCTGCGTGCGGCTCGCCGGGGCGTCGGAGGAGTTCAGCGCCGAGGCCCGCACGGTGCTGGAGCTGTCGGAGCGCTACCCCGGCGACGCGGGCGTGCTCGCCGCGCTGCTGCTGCACCGCGTCACGCTGGCGCCGGGGGAGGCCCTGTACCTGCCCGCGGGCAACCTGCACGCCTACCTGTCCGGGGCGGCCGTCGAGCTGATGGCCAACTCCGACAACGTGCTGCGCGGCGGCCTCACCCCCAAGCACGTCGACGTCCCCGAGCTGCTGCGGGTCCTCGACTTCACCGCCCCGGTCTGCCCGGTCCTGCACGGCGAGCCCGACGACGGGTGGGTCCGCTACGACACCCCGGCGCACGAGTTCCGGCTGCGCCGCTTCGAGGGCGGGCCCGACGAGGTCCGTGTGCCCGGCGACGGTCCGCGCATCCTGCTCTGCACGGCGGGCGCGGCGTCGGTGCGCGGCGCCGGCACCGACCTGTCGGTCAAGCGCGGCGGCTCGGTCTGGCTCGACGACGAGGACGGCGAGGTGGCCGTGACGGCGCGCGCCGAGGGCACCCAGCTGTTCCTCGCGGGCGACGGTCTCTGACCCCGAGGGTCAGCGGGTGACACCGGGGCCGTGGCTCCGTACGTTGCCCGTCATGGCGGTGCGGGACAGGCAGTCCGGGATCATGCGCAGGAAGTCGGTGGAGCAGTCCATCGCCGACACCGACGAACCGGACACCAAGCTCCGCAAGGACCTCGGGA
Source organism: Pseudonocardia oceani (assembly GCF_019263585.2). GTDB lineage: Bacteria > Actinomycetota > Actinomycetes > Mycobacteriales > Pseudonocardiaceae > Pseudonocardia > Pseudonocardia oceani. The sequence goes on along the minus strand of NZ_JADQDF010000001.1, from coordinate 1,816,418 downwards.
CCTGGGACCTGATCGTCTTCGGTGTCGCCGTCGTCGTCGGCGCGGGGATCTTCACCCTCGCCGCGAGCACGGCGGGCGACGTCGCGGGGCCCTCGGTCTCACTGGCGTTCGTGCTGGCCGCGGTCGCCTGCGGGCTCGCCGCGCTCTGCTACGCCGAGTTCGCCTCGACGGTGCCGGTGGCCGGCAGCGCCTACACGTTCTCCTATGCGACCTTCGGCGAGTTCGTCGCCTGGATCATCGGCTGGGATCTCGTGCTGGAGTTCGCCGTCGGGTCCGCGGTGGTGTCGAAGGGCTGGTCGGAGTACCTGGCCACGGTGTTCGGCCAGTTCGGCCTCGACGTGCCGACGTCCTTCTCGCTGGGCTGGCTCACGTTCGACTGGGCCGCGCTGCTGCTCGTCGCCGGCCTCGCGACGCTGCTGGTGCTGGGCACGAAGCTGTCGAGCCGCGTGAGCCTGGTCTTCACCACGATCAAGGTGCTGATCGTGCTGCTGGTGATCGTCGTCGGGCTGATGTACGTCAACCCGGCCAACTACTCGCCGTTCGTGCCGCCGCCGGCGGAGGGCGGCGAGGCCGAGGGCGGGGTCACGCAGTCGCTGCTGTCGCTGTTCGGCGGCGAGGGCGGCAGCGTCTACGGCATCTACGGGCTGCTGGCCGCCGCGTCGCTGGTGTTCTTCGCGTTCATCGGCTTCGACGTCGTGGCCACCACCGCCGAGGAGACGAAGGAGCCGCAGAAGGCCCTGCCGCGCGGCATCCTCGGCTCGCTGGTGATCGTCACGGTGCTCTACGTCGGTGTCTCGCTCGTCCTGACCGGGATGGTGCCCTACACCGAGCTGCAGACCGCCGACGACGGCACGCGCGCCACGCTCGCCACCGCGTTCGCCTCGCTCGGGGTGAACTGGGCGGCCACCGTCATCGCGATCGGCGCGCTCGTCGGGCTCACGACCGTCGTCATGGTGCTGATGCTCGGCCAGATCCGGGTGCTGTTCGCGATGTCGCGCGACGGCCTGCTGCCGCGCGCGCTCTCGCACACCGGCGAGCGCGGCACCCCGGCGCGGGCGACTCTGCTCGTCGGCGTCGTCGTCGCCGCGGTGGCGACGTTCTTCCCGGCGGGCGACCTGGAGCAGATGGTCAACATCGGCACCCTGTTCGCGTTCGTGCTCGTCTCCGTCGGGGTCGTGGTGCTGCGGCGCACCCGGCCCGACCTGCCCCGCTCGTTCCGGACGCCGCTCGTGCCGCTGGTGCCGATCCTCGCGGTGCTCGCCTGCCTGTGGCTGATGCTCAACCTGTCGGTGGAGACGTGGTTGCGGTTCATCGTCTGGATGGTCGTCGGCGTGGTCGTGTACGTCGTCTACGGCCGCCACCACTCCCGGCTCGCCGAGCGGATCGGCCGTGGCGAGAGAGGCTGAACATGCCTTGTCAGGTATATGACCGTCAGGGTATGTTCGACGGGTGACGTTCGACGTGCTCGCCGAGCCGGTGCGGCGGCGGATCCTGGACCTGCTCCGGGAGCGCCCGCGCCCGGTCGGCGAGCTGACCGAGGCCCTCGGGCTGAGCCAGCCCGGCACGTCCAAGCACCTGCGGGTGCTGCGCGAGGCCGGGCTCGTCCGTGTGCGCGCGGAGGCCCAGCGGCGCTTCTACGAGCTCGACCCGGCCCCGCTGGCCGAGATCGACGCCTGGCTGGCCCCCTACCGCTGGATGTGGGCCGACCGCCTCGACCTGCTCGAGCGACACCTCGACACCGCACGCCCGCTCGACGAAGCCGACGAGGAGACGCCGTGAACCCGACCCTGACCAGCTCCGGCGGCCGCTCGGTCCTGCGCCTGGAGCGCCGGCTCGCGCACCCGCCCGAGCGCGTCTGGCCCGCGCTCGTCGAACCCGAGCGCCTCGCGACGTGGTTCCCCAGCAGCGCGGCGATCGAGATGCGCGTCGGCGGGAGGGTCGAGTTCGGGTTCGGCGGCGACGGCACCGTCACCGACCTCGACCCGCCGCGGCTGATCGCGTTCACCTGGGAGACCGACCACCTGCGCTTCGAGCTGCGTCCCGACGGCGACGGCTCGGTCCTGCTGCTCACCCACACCTTCGACGACCGCGCGGGCGCCGCGAGCTTCGCCGCCGGCTGGCAGGCGTCCCTGGTCGCGCTGGACCTCTCCCTCGACGGCCGGCCCGGCGAGGACCCGGGCCTCGACCACCGCGCGCTGCACGAGGAGTACGTCGACGCGCTGGGCCTGCTGGAGCCCGTCGTCACCGGGACGCCCGGCGGGTGGGAGGTCGCGCTGGAGCGCCAGCTCGTGCACCCGGTCGAGGTCGTCGCGCCGCTCGTCGCCGGGCTCGACGGGCGGTGGGAGCTGCCGGAGGGCACGGGCCACGGCGCCCGCGTGCGGCACGTCCGCGTCGCCGCCACCGTGCAGGAGCGCGACCGCGCGCAGGCCGAGGTGCCCGCCGCCGTCGCCGCCCTCGTCGCCCGGCTCCCGGTGGCGCAGCCCGCCTGACCTCTCAGTGGTCGCCGGTGTCGATCACGACGTCGGCCCGGGCGCGGGTGCCCTCCGCGGCGAACAGCGTGTCCTCCTGGGCGGCCCACCGCTCCCAGTGCGGCCGGTAGGACTCGCCGTCGCGGGTGATCCCGCGCCGGTACCGCTGCTCCACCGGCGCGTCGAGGAACACGAGCAGCACCGCGTGCGCGGCGATCGTGCGCGCCCCGCTGCCCACCCCCTCGACGACGAGCACGGGCGGCCGCCCGACGTCGACGGCCGCGCCGGGCGCGGAGCGCACCCAGTCCCACCGGCGGTACGCGGCAGGCGCCCCGGCGCACAGCGGCGCGACCACGCCGTCGTGCAGCAGCGGCACGACCGCGGCCAGCCCGTCCCAGCCGGGGTAGAGGTCGTCGAGGTGCAGCACGGGCGCGTCGAGGGCGTCGCCGAGCCGTCCGGCGAACGTCGTCTTGCCCGACCCCGACGGCCCGTCGACGCACACCAGCCGAGTCGCGCCGCACCGCGGCGGCGTCGCCCGGACCCGCTCGACGAGCCTCGGCAGCGGGTCGGACGGCACGCCCCACCGTCGCACACCGGCCCCGGCGGACCGACCGCCTACGCTGTGACGGCCCGCCGTCCACCCCCACGGGAGTCCGAGGAACCGCATGACCAGCGACTTCCCGCAGCGCCGCCTCGGGAACGAGAGCGTGGTGCAACGCGTCGAGAACGCCCTGCGCGACGACCTCGCCTACGGGCGGTGGCGCCCGGGGGAGCGGCTGCCGTCCGAGGCCGCGCTCGCCCGCGACCTCGGGGTGGGCCGCTCCTCGCTGCGCGAGGCCATCCAGCTGCTCAGCCGCGACGGGCTGCTCGTCGTCCGGCAGGGCGCCGGCACCTTCGCCGCCGACGACCCGCCCCGTCCCGACGCCGCCGGCCTGACGCGCGACCGGGACGCCGGCACCGACCAGCTCGTGCGGCGGGCCCGGATCGTGGAGGTCTACCAGGTGCGCCGGGCGCTGGAGGTCGAGGCGGCCCGGCTCGCGGCGGAGAACGCGGGCCCCGACGACGTGCGCGCGCTCGAGCAGGCGCTCGACCGCCGGCAGCGCTCGGTCGGCGGCGACACGGCCGCGTTCGTCGACGCCGACACCGAGTTCCACCGCTGCGTCGTCGCGATCACCGGGAACTCCCTGCTCCTGGCGCTGTTCGACCAGTTCCGCGAGCCGCTCGCGCACGCCCTCGCCGCGCTCGTGGACCAGGAACCGCTGCCGGACACCGCCGACGAGCACACAGCCCTCCTCGACGCCATCGCGGCGCGCGACCCGGAGGCCGCGGCGAAGGCGACGATCGAGAACTTCGACCTGATCATCGAGCTGTTCCGCACGACGTAGGCGTCATCAGACATCTGATGTCGTGCTGCTTTATCACACATAGTGAGAATAAGACGGGTTGTCAGACGTCTGAGGAGCGCCTGTCATGTGTGTCGGGCACCACCACCGACGCGAGGAGACCCGATGTACGAGAAGAACGGCGAGAAGTACTTCGTCGTCGATTCCCACAGCCACTTCTGGAACGCCGGGCGGGAGAACTGGGTGCCCGGCGCCGAGCAGTACGCCAAGGGCTGGATCGACTGCTTCTACGGCTACCACCAGCTCGGCCCGCCCGAGACGCACTGGGACTACGAGCGCTTCCTGCAGCCGACCCCGGAGGACTTCGAGCGCGACGTCTTCGTCGAGGGCCACGTCGACTACACCGTCTTCCAGTCGACCTACCTGCGCGAGTGGTACAAGGACGGCTTCAACACCGTCGCCCAGAACGCGGCGCTGCTGGAGAAGTACGGCGACCGGTGGATCGTCAACGGCCGCTGGGACGCCCGCGACGGCGAGGCGAGCTGGACCGAGTTCGCCGAGGACCACGAGCGCTACGGCTTCAAGGGCGTGAAGCTCTACACCGCGGAGTGGAACGGCGAGTCCCGCGGCTACAAGCTCTCCGACCCGGAGTGCTACCGCTTCCTGGAGCGGACGCAGGAGCTGGGCATCAGGAACATCCACGTCCACAAGGGCCCGACCATCTGGCCGCTGGACAAGGACGGCTTCGACGTGTCCGACGTCGACCACGCCGCGACCGACTTCCCGGAGCTCAACTTCATCGTCGAGCACGTGGGCCTGCCGCGCATCGAGGACTTCTGCTTCATGGCCGTGCAGGAGCCCAACGTCTACGCCGGGCTCTCGGTCGTCACCGGCGGGCTCATGCACTCCCGGCCGAAGTTCTTCGCGAAGGTCATGGGCGAGCTGCTGTTCTGGGTCGGCGAGGACAAGATGCTCTTCGGCGGCGACTACAACATCTGGACGCCGAAGTGGCAGGTCGAGGGCCTGGTCGACTGGCAGATGCCCGACGACGAGGCGTTCACCGACTACGCGAAGCTCACCACCGCCACGAAGAAGAAGATCCTCGGCCTCAACGCCGCGCGCCTCTACGACATCCCGGTGCCGGCGGAGCTGGCGCTCGAGCCGGCCGCGGGGGCCATGGCGTGAGCGACCTGCGCGCCGCGGTGTGGCGCGCACTGGACACGGTGCTCGACCCGGAGCTGGACGAGCCCGTCACCGGGCTCGGCTTCGTCGAGTCGTGCACCGTGTCCGGGGACGGGGTGGCCGCGGTCGTGCTGCGGCTGCCCACGTTCTTCTGCGCGCCGAACTTCTCGTTCCTCATGGTCGCCGACGCCTACGACGCCGTGTCCGCGGTGCGCGGCGTGACCCGCGCCGACGTCACCCTGGCCGACCACCACGCCTCCGCCGAGATCAACGGCGGCGTGGCGGCGCAGGCGGGGTTCGTCGACGCGTTCGCGGGCTCCTACCAGGGCGAGGCGACGTCCGAGCTCGACGAACTGCGCCGGGTGTTCTTCCGCAAGGCGGCGCTCGCCGGGCAGGACCGCGTGGCCCGGGTGCTCGTCGACGCGGGCGCGGGGCCCGAGGAGCTCGCGGCGACCGTGCTGGGCGGGGTCGCGCCGTCGGCCGAGCTGGCCCGGATGCGGCACCGCCGCGCCGTGCTGGGCCTGCCGCACGGCGACGGCGCTCCGCTGCTGGTGCACGCCGACGGCACCGGCGTCACCGCGGAGCAGGTGCCGCTGCACCTGCGCCGGGCCCGGCTGCAGCGCGTGGGCATCGAGGCGAACGCCGCCTACTGCACGGGCCTGCTGGCGAAGCGCTACCCGGCGGTGCCGTAGCCGGCGGCGGGCGCCACGGTGCGGTCGAGGTGCTCGACGATCGCCGCAGCCAGCCCGTCCAGCGGGTGGACGGCCTGCACCAGGCCGGTGGCGATGGCCGAGCCGGGCATGCCGAAGTGCTCGGCCGTCGCCTCGTCCTGCGCCAGCACCGCCGCGCCGCAGCGGTGCATCGCCCGGATGCCGGCCTGCGCGTCGTGGCCCTTGCCGGTGAGGACGACGGCCAGCGAGCACGGGCCGCACGTCACGGCGAGGGTGGCGAGCAGCAGGTCGGCCGACGGCCGGGCCGGGGGCAGCGCGCCGGACTCGATCAGCCCGATCTCCGACGTCGAGGTCACGAGCATGTGGGTGGCGGGCGGGGCCACCAGCACGACACCGGGTTCCAGGCGGTCGCCGTCGCGGGCGACCCGCACGGCGAGCGCGGTGCGCCCGTCGAGGAGCTCGGCCAGGGCGTCGGGCTGGCGGCGCTCCGGGTCCTGGTGCTGCACGACGAGCACCGCGGCGGGGAGGTCGGCGGGCAGCCCGGCCAGTACGGCGGTGAGCGCGGCGAGCCCGCCCGCCGAGGTGACGAGCGCGAGGACGGGCAGGCGGACGGGGAGGTGCGGGTCGGGGAACTCCCGGGTCATGGCGTCGTCCTCCTTCCGCGCTCCTGCGTGCGTCGCGGGCTGCCGCGGCCGCTCACTGTAGGCCGGAGCGGTGCTGCAAGGTCCGCCGTCGAGCAGGGGACGGTGGACGAGCGGGTCCGCGCTGGGCGGTCTCCTCGGGTGGCGGGCCCGCTCAGGCCGGCTCGTGGCTGGCCGGGCCGGCCACCTGGTAGCCACCGAACTTCTCGCGCAGCGTCTTCTTCGAGAACTTGCCGACGCTCGTCTTGGGCACCTCGTCGATGAACTCGACGGCGTCGGGCAGCCACCACTTCGCCACCCGCGGGGTGAGGAACTCGATGACCTCCTCGGGGGTGAGGGTCTCGCCCGGCTTCACGACGACGCAGGCCAGCGGGCGCTCCACCCACTTCTCGCTGGGGATGGCGATCACCGCGGCCTCCGCGACCTTCGGGTGCGCCATGATCTCGTTCTCGAGCTCGACCGAGCCGATCCACTCGCCGCCGGACTTGATGAGGTCCTTGGTGCGGTCGACGAGGCGGACGAAGCCGTAGCGGTCGCCGGTGCCGACGTCGCCGGTGCGCAGCCAGCCGTCCTCGGTGTACTGCGCGCCGCCGCCCTCGCCGCGGTAGTACTCCTTCGCGATCCACGGGCCGGCGGCCTGGATCTCGCCGGTGGCCGCGTCGTCCCAGGGCTGGACCTCGCCCGAGTCGGGGTCGACGAGCCGCATGTCGACGAAGGGCACCGGCTGCCCCTGCCGGGCGCGGATGTCGGCGCGCTCGTCCTCGGTGAGGGCGTCGTGGTGGCTGCGTGGCGTCGACATGGTGGCGATCGGGCTGGTCTCCGTCATGCCCCACGCCTGCGTCAGCGGGATGCCGACGGTCGTGCGGTAGGACTCCGAGAGCGACCGCGGCACGGCCGACCCGCCGCAGACGATCATGCGCAGGTGCGACAGGTCGTGGTCGCCGACCATCGGGAGCATCCCCATCCAGATGGTGGGGACGCCGCCGGTGACGGTGACGCGGTGGCGGGCCAGCAGCGACGCGATGGCCTGCGGGGTCATGTTCGGCCCGGGCATGACGAGGTCGGACCCGGCGAGCAGGCAGCCGTAGGGCAGGCCCCAGGAGTTGGCGTGGAACATCGGGACGACCGGCAGCACGACGTCGCGCTCGGACAGCGCGAACGCGTCGGCCGTCAGCGTGATCAGTGAGTGCAGCACCGCCGAGCGGTGGCTGTAGACCACGCCCTTCGGGTTGCCCGTGGTGCCGGAGGTGTAGCACATGGCCGCGGCGGTGTTCTCGTCCTCGACGACGAACGTGCCGCCGAACGGCTCGGCCGCGGCGAGGAGCTCCTCGTAGTCGAGCCAGCCCTCGGGGATCGCGGCGTCGGCGCCGTCGTCGATCACGACGAACCGCCGGACGGTGCCCATCTTGTCGGCCAGGGGCGCGATCACCGGGATCAGCGAGCGGTCGACGAAGACGACCTCGTCCTCGGCGTGGTCGACGATGTAGACCAGCTGCTCGGGGAACAGCCGGATGTTGAGGGTGTGCAGCACCCGCCCGGTGCACGGCGCGGCCAGGTACAGCTCGAGGTGGCGGCCGGTGTTCCAGCAGAACGTGCCGACGCGCCCGTCGGCCGACACGCCGAGGGTGTCGAGCACGGTGGCGAGACGGCGGACGCGCCCGGCCCACTCGCCGATCGTCATCGAGGTCTCGCCGTCGGTCTGCGCGGTGACGACGGTCTTGCGCGCGAAGTACTGCTCGGCGCGGTGGAACACGTGCGGCAGGGTGAGGGGGCGATCCTGCATGAGGCCGAGCATGGGGACTCCCGCGGCGAGATGGGACCAGGTCTCCGCGGAACGTACCCGGACGCCCGGTGCGTTGACCACGCGCCGACCCGGCCCCCGGCCCGTTAGGCTCGGTCGTCGTGACGCCCGTCCAGCCCGACACCGCCGCGGTGTGCCTCGACGTCGGTTCCACGTGGACCAAGGCGGTGCTCGTCCGCGCCGACGGCGGCCTGGCCGGTTTCGCCGAGCACCCGACCACCACCGGCGACGTCCTCGCGGGCATGGACGCCACCGTCCGCGCGGTCTCGGCGGCGGGCGGGTCGGCGGCCGAGCCGGAGCTGCTCGCCTGTTCCTCGGCGGGCGGCGGGCTGCGCCTGGCCGTCGTCGGCTCGGACATGCTGTCCTCCACCGAGGCGGGGCACCGCGTCGCGTGCTCGGCGGGGGCGCACGTCGTCCACGTCCACGCCGGCCCGCTCGAGCCCGCCGACGTCCGCGCGCTGCGCGACGCCCGTCCCGGCGTCGTGCTGCTGCTCGGCGGTTCCGACGGCGACGACCCCGCCCCGCTGCTGCACAACGCGGGCCGCCTCGCCCGCGCCCGGATCCGCCCGCCGATCCTGCTGGCCGGCAACTCCGAGGGCCGCGCGGAGGCGCTCGCCACGCTGCTGGCCACCGGACGCGCCGTCGTGACCAGCGAGAACGTCCTGCCGAGGCTCGGCGAGGTGGTGCCGGAGCCCGCGCGGGCCGCGCTCGCGGAGCTCTACCAGCGCCACGCCATCGGCGGCCGCGGCGCCACCGTCGCGCCCCGCTTCCGGCGGCTCGTCCGGGTCGTCACGCCCGACGCGGTGGGCCGCGGTGCGGCCGAGCTCGCGCGGATCCGGGGGAGCAAGGTGCTGCTCGTCGACGTCGGGTGCGCCACCACCGACGTGCACTCCGTCGACGGGACGGGCGCGGTGCGCACCGTCGAGGGCGACCTCGGGGTCCGCGCGGCCGCCGCGAGCGTGCTCGTCGAGGGGCAGGCCGAGGGCGTCGTCGACCCGGTGGAGGCCGACCTGCTCGCGCCCACCGTCGCGCGGATGGCCAGCGAGGTCGCCTTCGTGCCCAGCGACGCGGGCAGCGCCGCGGAGGACCGGCGGATCGCGGCTCTCGCGTCCGTCGTCGCCGTGCGCCGGCACCTGCGCACCCGGGCCGACGCGGCCGACGGGCTGGGTCTGGTCGTGCTCACCGGCGGGGTGTTCCGCCAGCGGGCCTCGGGCAACGGGCTGGGCTCGGTGATCGCCACGCTGTGCGCCGACCCCGTGCTGGCCGCCGCGCTGGGCGACGTGGAGGTCGTGGTCGACGCCGACTTCACCGTCGCCCCGGCCGGTCTGCTCGCCACCCACGGCCGCACCGACGCCGCCGAGGCGCTGCTGCGCGACCACCTGCTGGGCTGACGGCCCACCGCTCGTCAGGGCGACGGCGCGGCGGGTGACGCCGGGACGGGCGCGACGGTCGGCGACCGGGGCGGGGGCTCCGCCGGCACGGCCCGCGGCACCGCGGTCGCCGGGACCGGGGTGAGGGTGGGGGCCGGGACCGGGGTGACGGTCTCCGCCGGCGCCTCGGGTGCGGGCGGGGGCTCCGGTGCGATCGTGGACGTCGGCCGCCCGGCCGGCACCAGCAGCGGGGGCGCGTCCCGCGCGGCCAGCAGTCCGCTGCCGCCGGCCACTGCGGCGGCCGCCAGCGCCGCGGCCACGACCGTGGTGGTGCGGCGGCGACGGCGCAGCCGCTCCTCGCGCACCCGCACCCCGGCGAGCAGCGCGGTGCCGGAGACGGGCCGCTCCGGGCCGGGGTCGCGCAACAGGTCGCGCACGGCGTCGTCGTCGGTCATCGCGGCTCTCCGGTCATCGCAGCGTCTCCTCGCTGGTCGGGTCGAGCAGGCCCGCGGCCCGCAGCGCGGCGATCCCGCGCCGGGCGTGCGAGCGCACGGTCGACTCGCGGCAGCCCATGAGGGCGGCGATGTCGGCGTCGGCCCGGTCGTGGTGGTAGCGCAGGACGAGCACCGCGCGCTGGGCGGGCGGCAGCGCGGCGAGCGCGCGGTGCACGCGCCGGCGCTCGACGACGTCGTCGGCGAAGCCGCCGTGCGCGGGCAGGTCGGCACCGACGTCGGGGCCCGGGCGCTCCCGCGAGGAGAACCGGCGCCGCCAGGACAGGAACTGCCGCAGCACCGCGGTGTGCACGTAGGCCAGCGGGTCGCGGGCGTCGGGCGGCCAGGTCGGCGCCATCCGCGCGAGGACGTCCTGCACGACGTCCTCGGCGCGGTGGTGGTCGAGGGTGAGCCGCCGCGCGAAGGCGACGAGCTCCGGGCCGTGGGCCAGCACGAACGCCTCGAAGGCGGCCCGGTCCGGGGCGGTCACGGCGCTCCCGAGGCGAACACGACGACATTGTCGCGGTAGCTGCGCCGCTCCTCGTCGAAGGTGCCGCCGCAGGTGATGAGCCGCAGGCCGGGGTGGTCGAGGTCGCCGTACACCTGCTGCGTCGGGAAGGCGTCCTTGGCGAAGGACTCCACCCGGTCGACGCGGAACGCCGCGGTCGTCCCGTCGTCGAGGACGACCGACACGGCGTCGCCGGGACGCAGCCGCGTGAGCCCGGCGAAGACGCCGGGCCCGTCGCGGGCGGAGTCGACGTGCCCGAGCAGCACCGCCGGACCGACCCCGCCGGGCACGGGGGAGTGGCGGTACCACCCCGCCGTGCCGACGTCGTCGAGCGGCGGCACCTCGACCGTCCCGTCCGGCTGCAGGCCCAGGGAGAGCAGCGGGGTGTGCACGCCCAGGACCGGGACGTCGAGCGCCACCGGTCGTGCGGCGGCCGGCGCCGGGACCTCCGGCGCGGCGACGGGTCCGGCGGCGCACCCGGCCAGCAGCGCGAGGGCCAGGCACAGCAGCGCCGCGGCGCGCGTCATCCGCGCCCGCGACGGGTCCGCGCCACCCCCACCGCACCGGCGGCGCCCACCAGCCCGACGAGCAGTGCGCCGCCCAGCAGCGCCGGGGCGGGGTCGTCGGCGGCCAGGGCGCCGCCACCGGTCTCGGCGCCCCCGCGCGGCACGACCGCGACCTGCCCGCCCTCGGCCGGGGCCGCCGCCGGGACCGCGGGGACGGCGGTGGGCGCCGCGGTGGGGCCGGGCGTCGCGGGGACGGGTGCGACCGTCACCGGCGGCGGCGACGGGGGCGGCGTCTGCGCCGAGGCCGCCGCGGGCCACGCGAGGAGGAGGGCGATCCCGAGGACGGACGGGGCGAGGACGCGGCGGGGCGAGGGGGGCACGGGGAGCTCCAGGGGCCGGGGCGCCGGGGTCGGGCGCCGTCCCTCCTGTGACGCGGTGGCGCGGCCGCGGCGTTGCAGCCGTCGCCTTGCTCACCCCGGGTTGACAGCGCCGACCGCCCGCGGCCAGGCTGATGGGGCACTGGCGTAGCCGTTCCCCGAGAGGCGCTGCGACGGACCACTCGGTCCGCCACGCTCGGGGTTGTACGGGCCATGGTGAGAAGGGCGCCTCTGACCACAGAGGCTGCCCGCACCGCTGTCCGCGAGCCGCCGTCATCCGAAGTCCTTCAGGAGGCGTCACACCGTCATGTCCGTCGACACCACCGCCGACCCCACCGGCAAGCTCCAGCACCTCAACGGCATCGACTTCGCCGTCGCCGACCTCGCGCTCCACGAGTTCGGCCGTAAGGAGATCCGCCTGGCCGAGCACGAGATGCCCGGCCTGATGGAGCTGCGCCGCGAGTACGCCGAGGCCCGTCCGCTGCACGGCGCGCGCATCGTGGGCTCGCTGCACATGACCATCCAGACCGCGGTGCTCATCGAGACCCTGGTGTCGTTGGGCGCCGAGGTCCGCTGGGTGTCGTGCAACATCTTCTCCACGCAGGACCACGCGGCGGCGGCGATCGTCGTCGGTTCCGGTACCCCCGAGGAGCCCAAGGGCGTCCCGGTGTTCGCCTGGAAGGGCGAGACGCTGGAGGAGTACTGGTGGTGCACCGAGCAGCTGTTCCTGTTCCGTGACGGCCACGGCGAGATCGTCGGCCCGAACATGATCCTCGACGACGGCGGCGACGCGACCCTGCTGATCCACAAGGGCGTCGAGTACGAGAAGACCGGCGTCGTCCCGACCGTCGAGGACGAGGACCTGACCGTCTCCGACGAGTACCGGATCATCCTCGACACACTGCGCCGCTCGCTGACCGCCGACCCGCAGCGCTGGACCAAGGTCGCCTCGGACATCCGCGGCGTCACCGAGGAGACCACCACCGGCGTCCACCGGCTCTACCAGCTGGCGGAGCAGGGTGCGCTGCTGTTCCCGGCGATCAACGTCAACGACTCGGTCACCAAGAGCAAGTTCGACAACGTCTACGGCATCCGCCACTCGCTGGTCGACGGCCTCAACCGCGCCACCGACGTCCTCATCGGCGGCAAGGTCGCGCTGGTCTGCGGCTTCGGCGACGTGGGCAAGGGCTCGGCGGCCGCGCTGGCCGGCCAGGGCGCGCGCGTGATCGTGTCCGAGGTCGACCCGATCTGCGCGCTGCAGGCACTGCTGCAGGGCTTCCAGGTCGCGACCCTGGAGTCGACCATCGAGAAGGCCGACATCATCGTCACGACCACCGGCAACAAGGACATCATCACCACCGATGCCATGAAGCGGATGAAGCACCAGGCGATCGTGGCCAACGTGGGTCACTTCGACAACGAGATCGACGTGGCCGGCCTGGGCCGGATCCCCGGCATCATCAGGATCAACATCAAGCCGCAGGTCGACGAGTGGGTGTTCCCGGACGGGCACTCGATCATCCTGCTGTCCGAGGGTCGCCTGATGAACCTGGGCAACGCCACCGGTCACCCGTCGTTCGTGATGAGCAACAGCTTCGCCAACCAGGTCATCGCCCAGGTGGAGCTGTTCACGAAGTTCGAGGAGTACAACAAGGACGTCTACCGCCTGCCCAAGCACCTGGACGAGAAGGTCGCGAAGATCCACGTCCTGGCGCTGGGCGGCGAGCTGACGAAGCTGTCGAAGGACCAGGCCGAGTACATCGGCGTCGACGTGGAGGGCCCGTTCAAGCCCGAGCACTACCGCTACTGATCCTCCCCGTCCTCCCCGCCGCGGCCGGTGGTGCACCCGCACCGCCGGCCGTCGGCGTGTCCGCGTCCGGCGGCCCGCGGATGGCCGGTGCGACGCCTGCTCGCGGAGGTGTGGGGCGGGGGCGATCTCGACCTGGCCGTCCCGATCACCACCGGCACGATGACCGGACCGGCGCTGGGGCAGGGAGCCGACCGGCAAGAGCTTCGACATCACCGGTCATGTGCTGCGGTTCGTCGACGGCCGGGTGGCGGAGGACCGGATCCGAGGAGTCGACGCGGGCGGGACGGAAGCTCGTCGGCGACGACCTCGCGGGGTGGATCCCGAACCCGCCGACCGTCGTCCAGGGTGAGGTGGCGATCGACGCGTTCCCTCAGCGGGTCCCGCGTCGGCCTAGGCTGGCGGGGTGCTCTTCCCTCGGGGTGACGGTGACGGCTGGACCCACTGCGACCAGGGCCACCGCCACTGGGGCCTCTACGGCGCCGCCGGCCTGCTGCTGCGCCACGACGACCAGGTCCTGCTGCAGCACCGCGCCCACTGGAGCCACCACGGCGGCACCTGGGGCATCCTCGGCGGCGCCCGCAACCGCGGCGAGAGCGCGCAGGACGCCGCCCTGCGGGAGGCGTCGGAGGAGGCCGGGCTCGACGCGGCGGCCGTCACGACGCTGGGGGAGTTCCTCGACGACCACGGCGGCTGGACCTACACCACCGTCGTCGCCCGCACCGACGGACCCCTGCTGCTCACGGGGCTGACGGCCGAGACGCTGGAGGTGCGGTGGGTGCCGGCCGAGGGCCTGGGCGGCCTGCCCCTGCACCCCGGCTTCGCGGCGACCTGGGACGTGGTGCGGAGGATGGCGGCCTGAGGGTCGGGCGTGCCCGACCAGCGCACGTTCCGGCGTCCTGCGTACGGCCGGACGTGCGCGAGAGACCATCGGGTGCGCAGTTCGGCGGGCGGCCGCGGTGATCGCCGGGAGTGTGACGTGCGGGTCGTCGGCGGGGCCGTGGCGGTGCGGTTCCGGTGATCACCGACCGGCGCCGGTGCGCCCGGGTGTCGGTGCGGGGTGCGCGGCGAGGGCCGTGGTCGGCGCGACGGGCCGTGGGGCAGGATCGGCGCCGTGGGAGCACTGGTCGTCGTCGAGGGCCTCGACGGCGCGGGCAAGCGCACGCTGACCGACCGGCTCACCGCCGCCCTCTCCGCCCGCGGCGCGCGGGTGGCCCGCACGGCCTTCCCCCGCTATGACGACGACGTGCACGCCGAGCTGGTGCGCGACGCCCTCTACGGCCGCCTCGGCGACCTCTCCGGCTCCGTCCACGGCATGACGCTGCTGTTCGCGCTCGACCGCCGGGCGGCGGGGCCGCTGCTGCGGGCCGACCTGGCGGACCACGACGTCGTCCTCGTCGACCGCTACGCCGCCTCGGCCGCGGCCTACGGGGCGGCGCGGCTGCACCAGGACGCGGCGGGGGAGTTCGTGGAGTGGGTGCGGGAGCTGGAGTTCGGGCGGTTCGCGATCCCGGTGCCCGACCACCACCTGCTGCTGGCGGTGCCGCGCGCCGTGGCCGCCGACCGGGCCGCGCACCGCGAGCGCACCGAGGCCGGCCGCGAGCGCGACGCCTACGAGTCCGACGACCGCCTCCAGGAGCGCACCGGTGCGGTCTACGCCGGGCTCGCGGCCGCGTCGTGGGTGGCGCCGTGGACGGTGCTGGACGGTGTGGCGGGCGTCGACGCCGACGCCCTCGCGGCCCGTCTGCTCGGCGAGGAGCCGGGCTCTGCGAGGCCCGCGCACGGGTAGTGGGATGCTGATCCGCATGAAGTCGCGCGTGCTGGTGGTCGACGACGACCCGGCCCTGGCCGAGATGCTCACCATCGTGCTGCGGGGCGAGGGCTTCGACACCGCCGTCGTCGCCGACGGCACGCGGGCGCTGCCCGCCGTGCGCGAGCTGCGGCCCGACGTCGTCCTGCTCGACCTCATGCTCCCCGGCATGAACGGCATCGACGTCTGCCGAGCCATCCGTTCGGAGTCGGGCGTGCCGATCGTCATGCTGACGGCCAAGAGCGACACCGTCGACATCGTCCTGGGCCTGGAGTCCGGCGCCGACGACTACGTCGTGAAGCCGTTCAAGCCCAAGGAGCTCGTCGCGCGGATCCGGGCGCGCGTGCGGCGCACCGAGAACGAGCCGGCCGAGCAGCTCGCGATCGGCGACGTCACCATCGACGTCCCCGCCCACCAGGTCGTGCGCGGGGGTGAGCAGATCGCGCTCACCCCGCTGGAGTTCGACCTGCTGGTGGCGCTGGCCCGCAAGCCGCGCCAGGTGTTCACCCGCGAGGTGCTGCTCGAGCAGGTGTGGGGCTACCGGCACGCCGCCGACACGCGCCTGGTCAACGTGCACGTCCAGCGGCTGCGGTCGAAGGTCGAGCGCGACCCGGAGCACCCGGAGGTCGTGCTGACCGTCCGCGGCGTCGGGTACAAGGCGGGCCCGCCGTGAGCGGGCGCCGCGCCTCGGCGCAGTGAGCCCGGGCCGCCTGCGCCGCGGCCTGGCCCAGGCGCGCCAGTTCGGCGGCGAGGTCGCCGAGGCGTCGGGTGCGGTCTGGCGGCGCTCGCTGCAGCTGCGCGTGGTGGTCAGCACCCTCGCCCTGTCGACGGCCGTCGTGCTCGTGCTCGGCCTGGTGCTGCAGACGCAGATCGCGCAGCGCCTCGTGCAGGGCAAGGAGGCCGACACGCTGCTGCGCTTCGAGGCGGGCGTGTCGCTGCTGGAGCGCGACCTGTCCGGCGTCGACCCCGACCGCGAGGGCGCCGAGGGCGAGCTCAACAACGCGCTCGCGCAGCTGACCAGCGCCGACTCCGACGGCGAGGCCACCGCGGCCGGTGAGTTCCGGGCCGTGCTGACGACCGGGCGCCGCGACGGCGGCGAGGAGATCTCCGCCGGGCCCGTCGACGACGTCCCGGCCGAGCTGCGCCGCGACGTCGGCGAGGAGAGCACACTGGCCCGGCAGTACGCGACGATCACGCAGAACGGCGTGGCGGTACCGACGCTCATCGTCGGGCAGCCGGTGCGCACCGCGGGCCCGCGCGGGCTCGAGTTCTACATGCTGTTCCCGCTCGACTCCGAGCAGCGCACCCTCGGGCTGGTCCAGAGCACGCTCATCGTCGCCGGGCTGCTGCTGCTCCTGCTGCTCGCGGGCATCGTCAGCATCGTCACGCGGCTGGTCGTGCGGCCGGTCCGCGAGGCCGCCGAGATCGCCGAGCGCTTCGCCGACGGCCACCTCGACGAGCGCATGCGCGTGCAGGGCGACGACGAGGTCGCGCGGCTGGGCGAGTCGTACAACGAGATGGCGCAGAGCATCCAGAGCCAGATCCAGCAGCTCGAGGAGTTCGGGGCGCTGCAGCGCCGGTTCACCTCCGACGTCAGCCACGAGCTGCGCACCCCGCTCACGACGGTCCGCATGGCCGCCGACGTCCTCTACGCCTCCCGCGAGGAGCTGCTCCCGGCGCTGCGGCGCAGCTCGGAGCTGCTGGTCACCGAGCTCGACCGGTTCGAGGCGCTGCTCGCCGACCTCCTGGAGATCAGCCGGCTCGACGCGGGCGTCGCCGAGCTGGTGGCCGAGGGGGTCGACGTCCGGTCGGTCGTGCTGCGCGCGGTCGAGGCCGTCCGCGGCATCGCCGACGAGACGGGCACCGAACTCGACCTCGACCTCCCCGAGGGGATCCTCGCCGAGATCGACAACCGGCGCGTCGAGCGGATCGTGCGCAACCTCGTCGCCAACGCCGTCGACCACGGCGAGGGGCGGCCGGTGCGGGTGCAGCTGGCCGCCGACGACCGCGCGGTGGCCGTGCTGGTCCGCGACCAGGGCGTCGGCCTGCGCCCGGGCGAGGCCGGGCTGGTGTTCAACCGCTTCTGGCGCGCCGAGGAGAGCCGCGCGCGGCGCAGCGGCGGCAGCGGCCTGGGGCTGTCGATCAGCGTCGAGGACGCCCGGCTGCACGGTGGCTGGCTGCAGGCGTGGGGCGAGGTCGGCCGTGGCGCGGCGTTCCGGTTGACGCTCCCGCGCGTCGCCGGCGGCGTGCTCGTCGACAGCCCGCTCCCGCTCGGCCCCGACGAGAGCACCCCGCCGGCACCGATGACGTCGGTGCCCACGCCCGCGCGCGGGATGGCACAGGTCGAGCCGGCCGTGCGGTGGTTGCCCGGCGACGACGTGGAGGACCCCGACGACGACCGCGAGGACGGCGCCCGCCCCGCGGCCGGTCTCGCGGGGGAGCAGCGGTGAGGCGGGCGTCGGTCGCGCTGGCCGTGCTGCTCGCGCTCAGCGGCGTGGCCGGCTGCGCGAGCGTGCCCGGCAGCTCGCCGGTGCAGATCCTGCGCGGCGTCACCGACGGCGAGACCGCGGTGCTCCCGCCCGGCCCCGTCGACGGCACGGACGCGGGCGGGCTGGTCCGCGGCTTCGTGGAGGCCTCCGGCAGCAGCGCCGACGACCACGGCGCCGCCCGCCTGTTCCTTGCCCCCGAGGCGCAGGACTGGGACGCCGGCGCCGGCTTCACCGTCCTGGACTCCCAGTTCGACACCGTGCCCTCGCCGGGCGCCCCCGACCCGGCGTCGGACGTCACGCGCATCCGGATCCGCGGCAGCTCGGTGGGGCGCGTGACGGCGTCGGGGTCGTTCGAGCCGGAGCAGGCGCCGGTGCAGATCGACGTCACGGTCGTGCGCCGCGAGGGCCAGTGGCGCATCTCCGAGCTTCCCGACGGCGTCGTCCTGCCGCTCGACGAGTTCCGCACGAGCTACCGGGACGTCCGCACCTGGTTCGTCGACACCACCCGCCGCGTCGTCGTCCCCGACCTGCGCTATCTGCCCGCGTTCCCGTCCCGTGCGCAGGCCTCGCGGGCGATGGAGCTGCTGCTGGCGGGGCCGTCGGGGGCGCTGCAGGGCGCGGTCGGCTCCCAGCTCGACGCGGGCGCGCGGCTGCGGTCGAACGTGGCGCTCACCGAGACCGGCGCGCTCATGGTCGACCTCACGCGGGTCGGCGACCTCGACGAGCCCGGCCGCCGCCTGCTCGCCGCGCAGGTCGTGCTGTCCCTCGGCGAGGTCAACGTCGCGCGCGTGCGGCTGCTCGTCGACGGGATCCCGCTGATCAGCGGCAAGCCCGAGCTCACGCGGGAGGACGTGGCCGACCTCAACGGCGACGTCCAGCCCGCCGCCGACGTGCCCGCGCTCGTCGTCGCGGGCGGGCGGCTGCGCGGGCTCGGCGCCGGGTCGGCGGGGACCGAGCAGCCGGGGCAGCTGGGCGACGGGGCCTACGACGTCGAGTCGGCGGGGACGTCGGTCGACGGGCAGCGGGTCGCCGCGGTCGCGCGGTCGGCCGGGCGGCGCCTGCTGCTGGTCGGCGGCGCCGACGGCGCGGTGGCCGAGGTCGGGCTGTCGGCCGTCGACATGACCCGGCCGTCGTGGACGCCGACGGGCAGCGAGGTCTGGACCGTCATGGACGAGACGACGGTGGCGCGCGTGCTCGTCGACGGGGCGGGGACGCTGCGGACCGGGCAGGTCAACGCCGACGAGCTCGCCGCGTTCGGCCCGATCCAGGACCTGCGGCTCTCGCGCGACGGGATGCGCGTGGTCGCGGTGGTGGCGGGCGGGCTCTACACGGCGGCGGTGACGCGCAGCCTCGACGGCGAGGCGGCCGTCCGCAACATCCGGCGACTGCGCCCGGCCGACCTCGGCGAGGTCGTGAGCGCCGACTGGCGCTCGGCGGAGTCGGTCGTCGCGATCACGCGGCGGGCCGACCGGCTCGTCGCGCAGGTGTCGGTGGACGGCCTGGCGGTGCAGGGACTGCTGGTCAACAACCTGACGGCGCCGCTCGGAGCGGTCGCCGCCGCCCCGAGCCGCCCGTTCCTGGTGACCGACCAGAGCGGGGTGTGGAGCTTCGCGGGCGGCGACCAGGACGCCTGGCGCCAGGTGCTGGGCGGGGCGCCGGACGCGGTGCCGTTCTACCCGGGCTAGCAGTCGCCTGTGGACAACCCCCGCCCGCTGTCGGCGCCGCCGGGCACCCTGGGCGGATGGGACCCCGCCTGCTCGCCGCGGCGCTGACCGACCTCGTGCTGCCCGCCGGCTGCGCGGCCTGCTCCGCGCCGGAGTCGCCGTGGTGCCCGGCGTGCGCGGCCGGGCTCGCCGGGCCGCACCGCGTCGACCTGCCGGGGCTGCCGCCGACGCTGGCGGCCGGGCGGTACGCGGGCCCGCTGCGCACCGCGCTGCTGCGCTACAAGGAGCGCGGCCGGCGCGACCTCTCCGCCCCGCTCGCCGTGCTGCTGACGGCCGGGCTGAGCGGGGCGCCGGCCGACCTGGTGCCGGCGCCGTCGCGGGCGGCCGCGGCCCGGGCCCGCGGGGGCGACCACGTGGTGCGGCTCGCGCGCGCTGCGGCGGCCGGGCGGGCCGGGGTGCGGGTCGTGCCCGTGCTCGGGCTGGCGCGCGGGGCGGCCGACTCGGTGGGGCTCGACGCGGCGCAGCGCACGGCCAACCTGCGCGGGCGGGTGCACCTGCGCGCGCCGCTGCGCCTGCGGCCGGGGACGGACGTGCTCCTCGTCGACGACGTCGTGACCAGCGGCGCGACGCTGCGGGCCGCCGTCGGGGCGCTCGCGGCGGCGGGCGTACGCGTCGACGGGGCGCTCGTCCTGTGCGACGCGACGGGCGCATGTTGATCATGAACAGCGGGTGGAATCCTACCCGCCCAGAGGTGTGCGGGGAATGTCACCGAGCGCAACCACACGGCGCGGGGTCACTCACCGCACGGGCCTGTTGCCGTCCTGTGATCCGGGCTACGGTCCCTTCTCATCCGACCCCGCCCCGTCCACCGGGGCACTCGAGGAGGAACGCACCGATCCAGAGCCGGGACTCCAGTCCTGGCGCATCTGCACCGCCAACCCGACGCCGAAAGCGAGGGAAGTCTGCGTGGAGATCGTTGTCACCGGCCGGAACGTCGAGGTGCCCGAGCACTTCCGGGTGCACGTCGCCGAGAAGGTCGCTCGCCTGGAACGCTACGACCACAAGATCGTCGGGCTGGAGGTCGAGCTCTTCCACGAGCCCAACCGCCGCCAGCTCAAGACCTGTCAACGTGTCGAGCTCACCGGCCGGGGCTGCGGCCCGGTCGCCCGCGCCGAAGCCTGTGCCCAGGACTTCTACGCCGCGCTCGACGCCGCCGTTGCCAAGCTCGAGGCGCGCCTGCGCCGCTCGCACGACCGCCGCCGCGTCACCGGACGGCGCACCCAGGTGCTCGTGGGCCGCGCGGCGTCCAACGGCCGGGGCACCGCCCTGCTCGAGGAGGCACCGCCCCTCGACCTCGCCTCCACCGACACCGACGTGGACATCCCGTTCCCGCGCGACGCCGTCGACGACGCCCTTCCCGACCACCTCCCGCCCGAGGCCATCGACGACGACCCGGCCCCCGGCCGCGTCGTCCGCCGGAAGGTGCACACGGCCGACCCGATGTCGGTCGACGACGCGCTCTCCCACATGGAGCTCGTCGGGCACGACTTCTACCTCTTCTCCGACTCCGAGAGCGGACAGCCCAGCGTCGTCTACCGGCGCAAGGGCTACGACTACGGCGTCATCCGGCTCGGCAGGTAGCCCGTCCACCGACCCCGAGGGGCGGCCGGCGTTCCCCGAGGAACGCGGGTCGCCCCCTCGGCGTTGTGCGGGTGGGTCCGGGTGCTTCGCTACCCTGGATCGGGCAGTGCTGCGCCCCCGGGCGCGCGCTGCGACCTGACCGCCACGTGAATGAGGTCGAGCTGTGCCGCTTTTGGACCGCCTGCTGCGCGCCGGAGAGACGAAGCTGGTCAAGCGGCTGGGCCGGATCGCCGCGCACATCGACACCCTCGAGGCCGATGTCGAGGGCCTGACCGACGCCGAGCTGCGCGCGAAGACCGACGAGTTCCGCTCCCGCTTCGCCGACGGCGAGACCCTCGACGAGATGCTGCCCGAGGCCTTCTCGGTCGTCCGCGAGGCCGCCCGCCGCACGATCGGCCAGCGCCCCTTCACCGTCCAGCTCATGGGCGGTGCGGCGCTGCACCTGGGCAACATCGCGGAGATGAAGACCGGTGAGGGCAAGACCCTGACCTCGACGCTGCCCGCCTACCTCAACGCCATCGCCGGCGAGGGCGTGCACCTGGTCACCGTCAACGACTACCTGGCCAAGCGCGACGCCGAGAGCATGGGTCGCATCCACCGCTTCCTCGGGCTGTCGGTCGGCGTGATCCTCTCGGAGATGCCGCCGCTGATCCGCCGCGGCCAGTACCAGGCCGACATCACCTACGGCACGAACAACGAGTTCGGCTTCGACTACCTGCGCGACAACATGGCCTGGAACAAGGCCGACATGGTGCAGCGCGGCCACAACTTCGCCGTCGTCGACGAGGCCGACTCGATCCTCATCGACGAGGCCCGCACGCCGCTGATCATCTCCGGCCCGGCCGAGCAGAGCGCCCGCTGGTACCAGGAGTTCGCGCGCATGGCCCCGATGCTGGAGCGCGACGTCCACTACGAGGTCGACGAGCGCAAGCGCACCGTCGGCGTCACCGAGGAGGGCGTCGCCCTCGTCGAGGACCAGCTCGGCATCGACAACCTCTACGAGGCCGCCAACACCCCGCTCGTCGGCTACCTGAACAACGCCATCAAGGTGAAGGAGCTGTTCAAGAAGGACAAGGACTACATCGTCCGCGACGGGCAGGTCCTCATCGTCGACGAGTTCACCGGCCGCGTGCTGTCCGGGCGCCGCTACAACGAGGGCATGCACCAGGCGATCGAGGCGAAGGAGGGCGTGGAGGTCAAGGCGGAGAACCAGACGCTGGCCACCATCACCCTGCAGAACTACTTCCGCCTCTACGAGCGCCTGTCGGGCATGACCGGTACGGCCCAGACCGAGGCCGCCGAGCTCAACCAGATCTACAAGCTGGGCGTCGTCCCGATCCCCACCAACAAGGACATGATCCGCAAGGACCAGCCCGACCTCATCTACAAGACCGAGGAGGCGAAGTTCGAGGCGGTCGCCGACGACATCGCCGAGAAGCACGCCGCCGGGCAGCCGGTGCTGGTGGGCACCACGAGCGTCGAGAAGTCCGAGTACCTGTCGAAGCTGCTGGTGGAGCGGCAGGTGCCGCACGAGGTCCTCAACGCGAAGCAGCACGAGCGCGAGGCCGCGATCGTCGCGCAGGCCGGGCACGCGGGCGCGGTCACCGTCGCCACGAACATGGCCGGTCGGGGCACCGACATCGTGCTGGGCGGCAACCCCGAGTTCCTCGCCGACCTGGAGCTGCGCCGTCGCGGGCTCGACCCCGTGGAGAAGCGCGAGGAGTACGAGGCGGCCTGGGACGAGACGGTCGCGGCGATGAAGGCCCAGGTCGCGGCGGAGGCCGAGGAGGTCAAGGCCGCGGGCGGGCTCTACGTGCTCGGCACCGAGCGCCACGAGTCGCGCCGCATCGACAACCAGCTGCGCGGGCGCTCCGGGCGTCAGGGTGACGCGGGCGAGTCGCGGTTCTACCTCTCGCTGGGCGACGACCTCATGCGCCGCTTCAACGGCCACATGGTCGAGTCGATCATGAACCGGTTCAACCTGCCCGACGACGTGCCGATCGAGGCCGGGATGGTCACCAAGGCCATCCGCAGCGCCCAGACGCAGGTCGAGCAGCAGAACTTCGAGATCCGCAAGAACGTCCTCAAGTACGACGAGGTGCTCAACCAGCAGCGCACCGTCATCTACTCCGAGCGCCGGCGCGTGCTCGCGGGCGAGAACATCCAGGAGCAGATCGAGCACATGCTCATCGACGTGGTCACGGCCTACGTCGACGGCGAGACCGGCCAGGGCTACTCCGAGGACTGGGACCTCGACAAGCTCTGGACCGCGCTGGGCACGATCTACCCCATCGGCTTCCGCTGGCAGGACCTCGCCGACTCCGACGACGAGGGCGACCTCGACGACCCGGGCGACCTCACGAAGGACCGCCTGCTCACGGCGGTGCTGGAGGACGCCCGCGCCGCCTACGCCCGCCGCGAGGCCGAGATCGACGCGATCATCGGCGCGCAGGGCGGCATGCGCGAGCTCGAGCGCCAGGTCCTCATGCAGGTCATCGACCGCAAGTGGCGCGAGCACCTCTACGAGATGGACTACCTCAAGGAGGGCATCGGCCTGCGCGCGATGGCCCAGCGCGACCCGGTCATCGAGTACCAGCGCGAGGGCTTCGACATGTTCTCCGCGATGCTCGAGGGCATCAAGGAGGAGACGGTCGGGCACCTGTTCAACGTGAAGGTGCAGGCCCCGGCGCCGCCGGTGGCACCCGTCGACCCGGCCGCGACCCAGGCACCGGCCGCGGCGGAGGCTGCGGCACCTGCGCCCGCCGCCGCTCCGCCCGCCCCGGCCGCACCCTCCGCGCCGGCTGCCGCGGAGGCGGCACCCGCCGCCTCGGCCTCCCGCCCGTCCGGACGGCGCCGCCGCCCGGAGCCCGCGGTGTCCGCCCCGGGCGACGACGCGGCCACCACGAGCGTGCTGCCCACCGCCTACCAGGGCGCCCGCTCCGCGGACCTGCGCTACAGCGGGCCCACCGAGGACGGCGGCACCGCCACCACCGGGGGCCGGGGCACCGGGGGCCGTGCCGCGCGCGGGGCCGCCCGCACCGAGAGCGAGCCGTCGCGCAACCGGCCGTGCCCGTGCGGGTCGGGCCGCAAGTACAAGCAGTGCCACGGGTCGGCCACCGCGGCGCGCCCCTGAGCACGTGAGTTCCTGAGCGGCGGGCCCGGTTCCCCGGAACCGCCCCGCCGCCCCGGCACACCGCCCTAGCGTGCGGGCGTGCATCCCGTCCCCGACGCCCTCGCCGCCGGGCTGCTGCTGCCCCGTGCCGGGCAGGCGGTCGACCGCCTGCTCCGCCGGGCGGTGGCCGCCCACGGCCTCACCCCCACCTCGCTGGGGGTGCTCGGCGTGCTGGCCCGCGGCCGTCCCGCGTCGCACCGCGACCTCGCCGCCGCGCTCGGGATCGCCCCGGCCACGCTGACCCCCGCCGTCGACGCCCTGGAGCGCGGCGGGCTCGTGCGGCGCGTGCGCGACACGACCGACCGGCGGGTCGTGCAGGTCCGCGCCACCGACGCCGGGCTGGCCCGGTACGCCGCGGCCGTCGACGCCGCGGCGCGGGAGCTGGGCGCGCGCGTCCCGCCGCCGTCGGGAGCCGTGCGGGACTACCTGGTCGCCGTGGTCGCGGCGGCCGAGGAGATCGCGTACGGGCGGGACGCCTCAGCCGATCCGGACGACGGTCCAGCGCCAGCGGCCGTCGCGCAGGTCGAAGCGCGCGGCCAGGGCGCGCACCCCGCCGTCGAGCTCGACGGCCACGGCCACCTCGGCGGCGTCGGGCCGCGGGTGGCAGAGCCGGACCCGGCGGAAGCGGGCCGGTGAGCGCCGCGCGGCGGGGCGCCGGGCCGCGACCACCCGCCAGTACCGCACCACCTCCTCCTCGGAGTGTGCGGCGAGCTGCGCGGTGGGGCGGCGCCCGTCGAGCACCTCGCAGCCCAGGCGCAGCAGCCGGGTGATCGCCTCGCGGGCGCCGGGCGGGTCGTCGACGGCGTCGGGGGCCGGAGCGCTCGGGCGGGGTGCGGCGGGCGGTACCGGGGGATCCTCGCCCGGAGCGGGCTCGTAGCGCACGAGGCGCAGGTGGGGACCGGTGCGCGGGGCCGGGGCCGGGGCACGAACCGGGGCCGGGGCCGGGTCAGGGGCGGGAAGCGCGAGGGTGCGGGTCACGGCGGCAGCGTGCGCCGCGGTGCCGCGGCGGCGGGGCCGTTCCGATCGGTTCGGGGCCGTACCGTACGGCGCCGGTAGGGTCACCCCGGTGCTGCGAGCGCTGGTCATGGACTACGGCGGCGTGCTGACCGACGGCCCCGAGGTGCTCGACCTCGTCCGCCGCGCCCGCGTCGCCGGCCACCCCACCGCGCTGGTCTCCGACGCCCACGTCGTGCCCGACGACGTGGCCGCGCTGTTCGACCTGCTCGTCCTCGGGCCCGCGCTCGGCGTGCGCAAGCCCGACCCGGAGGTCTTCCGGCGGACCGCCGGTCGGCTCGGGGTCGGCGCCGGGGAGTGCGTGGTCGTCGACGACCTCGCCGCGAACGTGCGCGGCGCCCGGGCGGCGGGGGCGGTGGTCGTGCACCACGTCGACGCCGCGACGACCGTCGACGAGGTCGAGGTGCTGCTGGGCCTGCCGGAGGCATGAGGAGGGCCCGCGGCCCGGCGGCGCGGTGCGCCACCGGGGCCACGGGCCCGGATGCGGTCGGCCGGATCGGCCGTCCGGTCACTGCTGGTGGGGCGGCACCGCTCCCGGCTCGGGCTCGCCCGGCTGGTTCTGCCCGGGGGCGGGCGTCTCGAGCTGCTGCTCGTCGGCGGGCACGCCCTGCGCGGGCGCGGGCGGCGCCTGCTGGGTGGTGTCGCCGGCGCCGGTGCGCTGCTGCGCCTGGTCGACGATGCTGTCGATGTGGCCCTCGTGCCCGGCGAAACGGCCCTTGGCGGCCTCGCCCCCCTTGTCGAGCGCCTGGTCCACCTTGTCGTCGTGCTGGTTGAGCAGGTCCTTGGCCTTGTCCAGGAAACTCATACCCGCACCTTGGCCCTGATCGCCGGCGGATGCACGCCGGCGTTCACCCGTTCGAGCGAAGCCGGACGTGTGACGGCCTCAGCTCGTCGACGCTGTTGACGCCCAGGAGCTGCATCGTCCGCACGATCTCGCCCGCGAGGATCTCCACCGCCTTGCGCACGCCCTGCTGCCCGCCGGCCATCAGGCCGTACAGGTAGGCGCGCCCGATCAGCGCGGTGCGCGCGCCGAACGCGATCGCGGCGACGATGTCGGCGCCGTGCATGACGCCGGTGTCGACCCACACCTCGGCGCGGTCGCCCACCGCGTCGACGACGGGCGGCACCAGCTCCAGCGGCACGGGCGCGCGGTCGAGCTGGCGGCCGCCGTGGTTGGACAGCAGGACCGCGTCGGCCCCGGCGTCGACCACGCGGCGGGCGTCGTCGACGTTCTGGATGCCCTTGATGACGAGCGTGCCGGGCCAGGTGCCGCGCAGCCAGTCGACGTCGTCCATGGTGAGCGCGGGGTCGAAGACGCGGTTGATGAGGTCGGCGACGGTGCCGTCGGTGGACTCCAGGCTCGCGAACGTGAGCGGCTCGGTCGTGAGCAGGTTGCCCCACCAGTTCGGGTGCAGCGCCCCGTCGACGAACGTCCTGAGCGACAGCGCGGGCGGGATCGTCAGGCCGTTGTGGACGTCGCGCAGCCGGGCTCCGCCGACGGGGGTGTCGACGGTGAGCATCAGCGTGTCGTAGCCGGCCTCGGCGGCGCGCTGGACGAGGTCCTTGGCGACCGAGCGGTCGCGCCACAGGTAGAGCTGGAACCACTTGCGCGCGCCGGGCGCCGCGGCGGCGACGTCCTCGATCGTGGTCGTGCCCATCGTCGACAGCGTGTACGGGATGCCGACCTCCTGCGCCACCGCCGCCACGGCCCGCTCGCCCTCGTGGTTCATCATCCGCGTGAAGCCGGTGGGCCCGAAGGCGAACGGCAGCGTGGAGCGCTGCCCGAGGACGTCGCGGCCGGTGTCGACCTCGGAGACGTCGCGCAGGACGGTGGGGCTGAACTCCACGCGGTCGAACGCGTCGCGCGCCCGGTTGAGCGACAGCTCGCCGTCGGCGGCGCCGTCGGTGTAGTCGAAGACCGCGCGCGGGGTCCGCCGCCGGGCGATGGCGCGCAGGTCGGCGATGCTCGCCGCGCGGCTCAGGCGCCGCTCGGTGGCGTCGCGGATGAACGGCGCGGGCCGCAGGAGCGGGGCCAGTTCGGAGGGGCGGGGCAGGCGGCGCTGGACCATGCCCCCACGGTAGGTGCCGCTACCGGCGCCGGGCCAGCTCGAACGAGGCCACGGCCCCCGCGCTCGCGACGCCGAGTGACTCGACCCCGCCGTGCATCGGGATCGCCAGCACGCCGTCGAGCAGGGGCGCGACCGTCTCGGACAGGCCGTCGGTCTCGTTGCCCAGCACCAGCGCGACCCGCGGCGGGAGCTCCGCGTCGAGCAGCGACTCGCCGCCGGCGTCGAGGCCGTAGAGGGAGAACCCGGCGTCGCGCAGTGCCTCGCACCCCTCCTCGACCGTGCCCGAGCGCAGCACCGGCGCCCGGAACGCGACCCCCGCCGACGCCTTGACGACGAGCGGGTCGATCGCGGGCACGCCGCGGCGGGGGAGCAGCACGCCGTCGAGCCCCGCGGCCGTGGCGCTGCGCAGGATCATGCCGACGTTGGCGGGGTTGGTGACGCGGTCGAGCACGAGCACGGCGGCGGGCGCGCCGGGGGCGAGCGCGTCGAGGAACTCCGCGACCGGTGCCATCCGCGGCGCGACGACGTCGGCGAGGACGCCCTGGTCGTGGCGCCCGTTGCCGGCCAGCACCTTGACGCGGTGGGCGGTGGCGCGCTGCACCGGCACCCCGCGGGATCGGGCGGAGTCGAGGATCGCGCGCACGGGCTCGCCGCGCAGGCCCTCGGCGACGATCACCTTGTCGACGCGCAGGTCCGGGTCGTCCAGGGCCTCCTGCACGGGCTTGCGGCCGTAGACGGTGATGAAGGCGTCTTTCGGTGATCGGGTCTTCGGGGAACGGGGGTCAGGCACGGCGTCAGCCTAGGATCGGGCCCATGCCGCCCCGGCTCTCGCCCCTCGACGCCTCGTTCCTCTACCTCGAGCAGCCGACCACGCCGATGCACGTCGGCGGTGTGTCGATCTTCGAGCGGCCCCCGTCCGGCTTCGACTACGACGCGCTCGTCGACCTCGTCGAGCAGCGCATCGCGCTCGTGCCCCGCTACCGGCAGAAGGTCCGGCACGTGCCGGCCAACCTCGCCCGCCCGGTGTGGGTCGACGACGTCGACTTCGACGTGGCCTACCACGTCCGCCGCTCCGCGCTGCCCAAGCCGGGCTCCGACGAGCAGCTCACCGAGCTCGTGGCGCGGCTCGTGTCGCGCCCGCTCGACCCCACCCGCCCGCTGTGGGAGATGTACCTGGTGGAGGGCCTGGAGCGCGATCGCTCGGCGATCCTCACCAAGACCCACCAGGCCATGGTCGACGGCATCAGCGCCATCGACATCGGCCAGGTCATCCTCGACGTGGCCGCGCCGAGCGAGGAGTCCGCGACCAACGGCCGAGCCGGGCACCCCGAGCTGTGGATGCCGCGCCCCGAGCCCACCGACGTGCAGCTCGTCATGGGGGCGGTGGCCGAGGCGGTGGCCCGGCCCGGGATGGTCCTGGAGACCGCCGTCGCCGCCGCCGGTGACGCCGTCGCCACCGTCGGGAAGGTCGCCGGCGGGTTCGCGCAGGTGTTCTCGATGGCGCGCGCGGCCAGCCGGCGCGCGCCGGGCACGCCGCTCAACGTCGACATCTCCACGCAGCGCCGCTTCGCCGTCGCCCGCACGGAGCTGGAGGACTACCGCCGCGTGCGGGCCGCGCACGGCTGCACCGTCAACGACGTCGTGCTCAGCGTCGTCGCCGGGGCCCTGCGCGACTGGCTGCTCTCCCGCGGCGAGCCGGTCACGGCGTCGTCGACGGTGCGGGCGATGGTGCCGCTGTCGGTGCGCGGCGAGGCCGACGTCCCCAGCACCGCGACGGCGGGTTCGCTCGGCAACCGCGTGTCGTCGTTCATCGTCGACCTGCCCGTCGGCGAGCCCAGCCCGGTGGTGCGGCTGCACCACGTCACGCACGCGATGCGGGAGCACACGGCCTCGGCGCACTCCGTCGGCGCCGACACGCTCGTGCGCATCGGCGGCTTCGCCCCGCCCACGCTGCACGCGCTCGGGGCGCGCGCGGCGAGCGGGATGTCGAAGCGGATCTTCAACCTGGTCGTCACGAACGTCCCCGGGCCGCAGTTCCCGCTGTACGCGGCGGGGGCGCGGATGCTGGAGATGTTCCCGGTCGTGCCGCTGGCGAAGGGGCAGGCACTGGCCATCGGACTGACCTCCTACGACGGTGGTGTCTACTACGGCTTCAACGGCGACCGCGACGCCATGCCCGACGTCGACGTGCTGGCCGGCCTCGTCGACGAGGCGCTCGACGAGCTCGTGGGGACGGTGAGCTGATGCGGGTCTACATCCCGGCGACGTGGCCGCTACTGGCGCGGATGGTGAAGAACGGCCGCCTCGACCCGCTGGGGGGCACGGCGTTCGCGCTCACCCCGAAGCTGCGGGAGAGCTACACCGCGGGCGACGAGGAGGAGCTCGAGTACGCCGCGATGGCCGAGGCCGCGCGCGCGTCGCTGCGGCTGCTCGGCGTCGAGTTCGGGCTGGGGGAGGACAGCGTCCCGGCCCGGCGGGTGGTGGTGGCGGCCGACGTCGAGGCCACGCTGCGCCCCGACCTGGACGACGGCGCGGTCCGCATCTCCGGCGGCGTGCCGATGACGGCGGTGGCGGCGGTCCACGTCGACACCGAGGAGGCCGAGTACGCGGTGCGCCAGGCCGCGGCCGCGGTCGACGCCGCCGACATGGGCGACCTCGACGCCGAGTTCCTCATCGGTGAGGCCGAGGACCACGAGCTGGCCTGGTACGCGCCGTCCGAGGTGGCGTTCCTGGTGGAGCTCTCGGACTAGCGGCCGCGACTAGCGGGCCTTCTTCCGCCACGCCGTGTAGGAGCTGACCGGCCCCGCGTGCGGGCGGAACAGCCACGGCCACGGGTGCACCCGGACCGGCCCGACCTCCGCGGCGCGGGTGCGGAACCCGGGCACCGGGGCGTGCGTCACGGCCACCGCGCGCCCGCGCAGCACGCCCGGCACGGTGCCCCGGTGCACCTCGACCGGACGGCGGGTGCCCAGGTCGGCCAGGGTCTCGGCGAGGAACACCAGCCGCTTGCCCGACAGCCGCAGGCGCGCGAGCAGCGGTTCGTCGAACACGAACACCGCGGGCAGGCCGGGGTGTGCGGCCAGGGCGGGGTCGGCGTCGCCGAGCGACTCGGCGGTGAGCCAGACGGCCTCGGGCTCGCCCTCGCCGGCGGGCTCGCGCGGCCCGCCGGTCGCCTCCGGGTCGGGGTCGGCGCGCAGGCGGGGGTCGGGCTCGGGACGGGGCTCCGGCGGGGCGTCGGCGGGCCAGTGCTCGATGGGGCAGGCGTCGCGCAGGGCGCAGTCGCGGCAGAGCTGGGGCGCGCGCTTGCGGACCTGCCAGCGGGAGAAGCCGTAGGGCTTGCCGGTGCCGCCGCCGACCGTCCACTGCCAGCCGAGGCGGTTGGCCGCGCGCGAGCCGTCGAGCAGGTGGGTGAAGAAGCGGTCCTCGCCCTCGGTCCACTCGGCCCCGGCGCGCACGGTCCACTGGGAGGACAGCCACATCCGCGTCTGGTTCACCAGCCAGCCGTCGGTCTCCAGCTCCTCGACGCAGGTCGCGACGCAGTTCATCGCGGCGGGCCACGGCTCGTCCCAGGGCTGCGCGGGGCGCGCCGGGGCCGCCCGCAGCGCCGCGGCGGTGCGCCGGCCGACCCGCGCGTAGAGGTGGCGGGCGTACTCCTGCCAGGCCAGCTCGTCGCGGAACTTCGTGCGGTCGCGGGCGGGGGCGTCCGCCGCGGCGGCCCACGCCGTCGGCAGGTCGATGAGGCCGTACCGGATCCACGGGGAGAGCCGGGTCGCCCCGCGCCGCCCCACGGGAAGCACCTCGTTGCGGCGGGCGGCGTAGCCGGTGAGGTCGAGCGCCGCGAGGGCGGTGTCGGCGGCCTGCTGGCCGCCGCGGAAGGCGGGGGAGGCGACGGGCTCGTCGCGGCAGAGGTCGGCCAGGTGCGCGCGGACCCACGCGGTGGCGGTGTCCGGTGCGGATGCGGTGTCCGGCGCGGGGGTGGGGAGCAGCACGGCCCCAGTCTCGGCGCGGCGTGCGGCCCGCGCGCGGCGAACGGCGCCTGCGGCGCTCGTGAGCGGCGATCGTGGTCAGGGCCACGATCGCCACTCACGGGCGCGTCAGCGCACCTGGTCCTGCGGCGGCGGCGCGATCGTCGCGGCCTGGCCCCAGTCGCGGTAGCTGCTCGTGACCACCAGCGTCCCGATCCCGGGCAGCTCCTGGCGGGCGGCGCTGCGCAGCGGGCGGTGGGCGGCGTCGACCCACAGCGTCGAGGTGATCCGGTCCAGCCCCGAGCGGACCTGCTGCTCGAGCTGCTCGCGCAGCGCCGGGTCGGTCGTGGTGGCCGCGGCGCGGGCGAGGTCGGTGACGATCGTGTAGCGCACCGCCGGGTCGCCGCCGATGACGTCGTCGACGGCGTCGCTGACCAGCGTGGCGTCGGCGTAGCGCGAGAGCGTGACGGTGAGGTCGGCCCGCTCGGTGAGCTGGTTCGCGAGCGCGATCATCTGCTGGTCGGCGGGGTCGGTCGAGCTCGGGTCGACCCGGACCCACGGGCGGTCGTCGTTGCCGCCGGCCGCGGGCATCCGCAGGTAGACCGCGTCCGGGAGCACCACGAAGCCGGTCTCCTGCGGGTCGGCCCCCGACTGCGTGACGACCTGCGTGAACGCCAGCTCGACGTCGGCGTCGCTGATCCGCACCTCGCCCGCGCCGGTGAACCGCAGCCGCGCGTCCTGCGCGCCGGTGAGCTCCCCGCGCAGGGTGAACCGCGCCGTCTCGTCGACGCGCTGCTGCGCCGACACGGCCGTGATGAGCTCGCCGATGTCGTAGTAGCGCGTGAGCGCGGCCGGGGCCGGCTCGGCCCCGCCGCACCCCGCTACGGCACCGGCGACGAGCAGTACGGCGAGCAGGCGGGACAACGACGATGCCACGACGGCGCCTCCAGAGGGTCGAGGAACCGTAGCGAACCGTTATCGGAGAGCGACGAGCACCCGGCGGAGCGCAGCGAGGCGGGCCGGCCGGAGCAGGCCCTGCTCGACCCGCGCGTCGAGGGCGCACTCGGGGTCGGCGGGCGGCCCGAGGTGCCCGCAGCCGCGGGGGCAGTCCTCGATCGCGGCGGCCAGGTCCTCGAACGCGGCGGGCACGTCGTCGGCGGTGACGTGGGCCAGCCCGAACGACCGGACGCCCGGCGTGTCGACGACCCAGCCGTCGCTCCCGTCGGCGGTGCGGGGCAGCGGCAGCGCCAGCGCGGCGACGGTGGTGTGGCGCCCCTTGCCGACGGCCGACACCACCCCGACGGCGCGGTCGACGCCCGGCAGTAGCGCGTTGACCAGCGTCGACTTGCCGACGCCCGAGTGCCCCACCAGCGCCGACACCTTCCCGGCGAGCAGCGCGGCCAGCTCGGTCGGGGGCTGGTCCCGGCGCGTGACGACGACGGGGAAGTCCAGCTCGCGGTAGGTGGCGGCGAACGGCTCGGCGTCGGCGAGGTCGGCCTTGGTCAGGCACAGGACGGGGGACAGGCCCCCGGCGTAGGCGGCGACCAGGCAGCGGTCGACGAACCCCGTGCGCGGCACCGGGTCGGCCACCGCCGTGACGATGACGAGCTGCTCGGCGTTGGCCACGACGACCCGCTCGTAGGGGTCGTCGTCCTCGGCGGTGCGCCGCAGCACCGTGGCGCGCGGGTCGACGCGGACGATGCGGGCCAGCGTGTCGGGGTCGCCGGTGAGGTCGCCCACCAGCCCCACCCGGTCGCCGACGACGATCGGCGTGCGGCCCAGCTCGCGGGCGCGCATCGCGGTGACCGGCGGGCGGGTGCTGTCGCCGTCGGGGGCGCAGGTCCAGCGGCCCCGGTCGACGAGGGTGACCATCGCGCCCTCGGCGTCGGCGTGGTCGGGGCGCTGCTTGGTGCGCGGCCGCGACCCCCGCCGCCCGGGGCGGATCCGGACGTCGGACTCGTCGTACTCCCGCTTGCTCATGCCCGCATCACCCGAGCAGCGCCGTCCAGCGTCCGGGGAAGTCGGGGATCGTCTTGTCCGTGCACCCGATGTCGTCGATCTCGACGCCGGGCACGACGAGCCCGACCAGTGCGCCCGCCGTGGCCATCCGGTGGTCGGCGTAGGCGCCCCACGGCGCGCCGTGCAGGCGGGCCGGGCGGATCTCCAGCCCGTCCTCGGTCTCGGTGACGTCGCCGCCGACCGCGGTGATCTCGTGGGCCAGCGCGGCGAGCCGGTCGGTCTCGTGGCCGCGGATGTGCGCGACGCCCCGGATCCGCGACGGGCCGGCGGCCAGCGCGGCCATGGCGGCGACGGTTGGGGTGAGCTCGCTGGCGTCGTGCAGGTCGACGTCGACGCCCTGGAGCCGGTCGGGACCGTGCACCGTCATGCCGTCCGGGCCGGGCTCGACGCTGCAGCCGGCCTGCGCGAGCACCGACAGGATCTCGGCGCCGGGCTGCGTGGAGCCCGCGGGCCAGCCGGCGACGGTGACCGAGCCGCCGGTCAGCGCGGCCGCGGCCAGGAACACCGAGGCGTTCGACAGGTCGGGCTCCACCGCCCAGTCGCACGCGGCGACCGGGCCCGGGGCGACGTGCCAGGTGTTCGGCGAGGAGTCGTCGACCTCGACCCCGGCCGTGCGCATCATCTCCACCGTCATCTCGATGTGCGGCAGCGACGGCACCGGCTTCCCGTCGTGGTGGACGGTGACGCCCTTCTCGTAGCGCGCCGCCGACAGCAGCAGCCCGGACACGAACTGGCTCGACGCCGACGCGTCGACGACGACGTCGCCGCCGGTCAGCGAGCCCGTGCCGACGACGGTGAACGGCAACGCGTCGCCGTCGACCCGGGCGCCCAGGGCCCGCAGCGCGCCGAGCACCGTGCCCATCGGGCGCTCGCGGGCGCGCGGGTCGCCGTCGAAGCGGACCGGGCCGTCGGCGAGGACCGCGGCGGGCGGCACGAACCGCATGACGGTGCCGGCGAGCCCGCAGTCGACGTCGCCGCCGTGCAGCCCCGTGGACGGCGCGAACGCGACGTGCTCGCCCTCGACGGTGACGGGCACGCCGAGCGCCCGCAGCGCACCGACCATCAGCGCGGTGTCGCGCGTGGCCGGCGCCCCGGAGACCGAGGCGGCGCCGCCGGAGAGGGCGGCGAGCAGCAGCGCGCGGTTCGTCACGGACTTGGAACCGGGCACGGAGACCCGGCCGCGGACGGGGCCGGTCGCGACGGGGGCGGTCCAGGGGCTGCTCACGGCACCCATGATCCCCCATTCCTTCCGGTCGGCGGGCTGTCGGGGTGGGGTGCCACGATGGACCCATGTGCGGTCGCTACGCCTCGATCAAGGCCCCCACCGACCTCGCCGACGAGTTCCGCGCCGTCGACGCCACGGACGGTGCGGCCCGGCCCGACTACAACGTCGCGCCCACCAAGCAGATCGTCGCGGTCGTGCAGCGCCACCCGCGCGACGCCGACGGCACGCCCGACCCGGACACCACCGAGCGCACGCTGCGCCTGGTGCGCTGGGGGCTGGTGCCGTCGTGGGCCAAGGACCCGAAGGCCGGCGCCCGCATGATCAACGCGCGGTCTGAGACGGCCGCGGAGAAGCCGGCGTTCAAGCGGGCGATGCAGGCGCGGCGCTGCCTGGTGCCCGCCGACGGCTGGTACGAGTGGCAGCGGGGACCCGAGCACAAGCAGCCCTACTACACCCACTGCGCCGACGGCTCCTCGCTCGCGATGGCCGGTATCTGGGAGTACTGGAAGCCCAAGGACGACCCCGAGGGCGCCTACCCCGACGGGCTCGTCACGGCCTCGGTGCTCACGACGTCCGCGGTGGGCGTGCTGGCGCAGGTCCACGACCGGATGCCGCTGCTGCTGCCGCCCTCGGCCTGGGACGCCTGGCTCGACCCCGACGTCGGCGCGGACGACCCGTCGGTGGCCGCGCTGCTCGCCCCGCCGTCCGACGAGCTGGTCGGCGCGCTGGAGCTGCGGCCGGTGTCGCCGAAGGTCAACAGCGTCCGCAACAACGGCCCCGAGCTGCTGGAGCCGTTCGAGGACGTGCCGGAGCCCCTGCAGCTCGACCTGCTGGCGGGCCCGAACCCGGCATGACGCCGTCCCCGCCCGACCCGGCTCCCGTCGAGGTCGACACCCCGCACGGGCCCGCCCGCCTCACCCGCCACGACGCGCCCGACCCGCGCGCGGTGCTGCTGCTCGGGCACGGCGCGGGCGGCGGCGTCGGCGCGCCCGACCTGGTGTCGGCCACCGCGGCGGCCACCGGGGCCGGGGTGTCGGTCGTGCTCGTGGAGCAGCCCTACCGGGTGGCCGGTCGCCGCGCCCCGGCGCCCGCCGGGCAGCTCGACACGGCGTGGCTGGCGGTCGTCGGGCACGTGCGGGCCGGCCTGCCTCTGCTGTTCGGCGGCCGCAGCTCCGGCGCCCGGGTGGCCTGCCGCACCGCGGCGGCCGGGGGAGCGGTCGGCGTGCTGTGCCTGGCGTTCCCCGTCGCGCCGCCGCGGACCCCGGAGAAGCACCGGCTCGCCGAGCTCGCCGCGCCGACCGTCCCGGTGCTGGTGGTGCAGGGCGCGAACGACCCGTTCGGCGTGCCCGACCCCGCACCGGGCCGCGAGGTGGTGGTCCTGCCCGGGGACCACGGCCTGAAGGCCGGGCACCCACTGCTGCGGGCCGCCGTCACCGCTTGGCTGGCGCGGTTCTGAGCCGTCGGGCGAACGGCGCTCCCGCACGACCCCACCGGACGAACGTGCCGTTCGCCCACCCCGGCCCGGCCGGGCTACGTCGCGATCGGCGCGAACACCGCGCCGGCCAGGCGGGCCAGGTCGGCCGGGGCCAGCTCGACCTCCAGCCCGCGACGCCCCGCGCTGCAGAACATCGTGTCCAGCCCCTGCGCCGAGGAGTCGACGACGGTCGGCAGCCGCTTGCGCTGCCCGAGCGGCGAGATCCCGCCGGCGACGTACCCGGTGGTGCGCTCGGCGTCGGCGACGTCGGCCATCCGCGCCCGCTTCCCCCCGACGGCCGCGGCCAGCGCCTTGAGGTCGAGGGAGTCCGCGACCGGCACCACGGCGACGGTGAGCCTCCCGTCGACCTCGGCGACGAGCGTCTTGAACACCCGCGCCGGGTCGAGCCCCAGGAGCTGCGCGGCCTCGGGCCCGTACGCCTGGCCGGAGCCGTGCTCGTAGGAGTGCAGGACGTGCGCCACCCGCTCCTTCGTGAGCAGCGCCGTCGCCGGGGTTCCCCTGCCTGCCATGGCGGCGACGCTAGCGGCGCGGGAATCACCCGGCGGGGGGCGGGTGTTGTACGAGCCGTGACGCACGCACTGATGGACTCCCCCCCGGTATCACCGGGCCGCTCCGCGACGAGGCGCGTAGGCTCGTCCCGTCGTACGGTCACCACTCCGGTGGCCGGCCCCGGGACCCGCGTGGTCCGGCGCGAGAGGAGCACGGTGCCCGGCAGCACGTCCGACCGCACCGCCCCGGTCACCGACGCGGCCCCCGAGCCCGAGGTGGTCGACCAGGAGGCGGAGACCCCCGAGGAGCGCATGGCGCGCTTCGAGCGTGACGCGATGCCGCTCATCGACCAGCTCTACGGCGCGGGCCTGCGCATGACGCGCAACCCGGCCGACGCCGAGGACCTCGTCCAGGAGACCTACCTGAAGGCGTACTCCGCCTTCGGCACGTTCCGCGCCGGCACCAACCTCAAGGCGTGGCTCTACCGGATCCTGACGAACACCTACATCAACGGCTACCGCAAGAAGCAGCGCCAGCCGCTGCAGTCGCCGACCGACGAGATCACCGACTGGCAGATCGCGCAGGCGGGCGAGCACACGTCGAAGGGGCTGCCCTCGGCCGAGGCCGAGGCGCTCGACGGGCTGCCCGACGACGACGTGAAGGCCGCGCTGCAGGCGCTGCCTGAGGACTTCCGGATGGCGGTGTACTACGCCGACGTCGAGGGGTTCGCCTACAAGGAGATCGCCGAGATCATGGGCACGCCGATCGGCACCGTGATGTCGCGGCTGCACCGGGGCCGGCGCCAGCTGCGCGAGATGCTCACCGAGACCGCGCGGGAGCGGGGCTTCCTGCGCGGCCAGGAGGTGAAGTCGTGAGCTGCGGCGACCACCACGAGACCGACTGCTCCGAGGTCCTCGCCGAGGTCTGGCTGTTCCTCGACCAGGAGTGCGACGGCGAGCGCCGCGCGCTGCTGTCCAAGCACCTCGACGAGTGCGGGCCCTGCCTCGCTGAGTACGGCCTCGACGAGAAGCTCAAGCGCCTGCTGGCCACCAAGTGCGGCGGCGAGCAGGCCCCTGCGGGCCTCAAGGACAAGCTGCGCCAGCAGATCCGCACCGCGGTCCTGGAGCAGGCCGAGGTCACCGTCGAGTCGGGCCCCGAGGGCACGACCACCACGGTCCGCACGACGCGCGTCGAGCGCCGCTCGTACTGAGCTCGCGACCGATCACCACCGCACGCACGATGATGCCGGGGCCCCCGCGGGGGCCCCGGCATCGTCGGTTCTGCGGCTGATCGCGTCTCAGGTGTTGGGGCGCTTGCCGTGGTTCGCGCCGCCCTTCTTGCGGTCGCGGCGCTTGCGTGCACGCTTCGACATGGTTCCCTCCCTCACACGGTCGTGGCTGCTGGACCCATCGTCCCACGTGGTTGACTTCCTCCGGTGTCCACCCTGAGCGAGCTGCTGGCCGAGCACACCCAGCTGGCCGGCGACGTCGTCGAGCACCTGCAGCGGGTCGTCGCGGAGTGGCAGCTGCTCGCCGACATGTCGTTCGCCGACTTCCTGCTCTGGGTGCCGCTGGAGTCGGACTTCCTGTGCGTCGCCCAGGCCCGGCCCACCACCGCCCCCACCGCGCACGGCGAGGACATGGTGGCCCGGCGCGTACCGGTCGCGGAGAACCCGCAGCTGCGCCGGGCGGTCGTCGAGGGCCGGATCTGCCGCGACGAGGACCCGCGCTGGCACCTGGAGGTGCCGGTCCGCACCGAGACGATCCCGGTGCGGCACGGCGGCGCGGTCGTCGCCGTGCTCTCGCGCGACACCAACCTCGCGATGCCGCGCGTGCCCAGCCCGCTGGAGATCGCCTACCTGGGCAGCGCGTCGGACCTGTGCCAGATGGTCGCCGACGGCACCTTCCCGCCGAAGGCCACCGTCGCCGGCGCCGACACGAGCCCGCGGGCGGGTGACGGGCTGGTCCGGCTCGACGCCCACGGCCTCGTCGCCTACGCCAGCCCCAACGCGCTCTCGGCCTACCACCGGATGGGCCACGCCAGCGACCTCGTCGGCCTGCCGCTCGACCGCGCCACTCGCGCGCTCGTCCTCGACCCGTTCGACGCCGCCGAGGTCGCGGGGCGCATCGAGTCGGCGCTGGCCGGACGGCACTCGCTGCGCATGGAGATCCGGGCCCGCGGCGCGGTCATGCTGCTGCGCGCGCTGCCGCTGCGCCCGCGCGGCGACGCGGCGGGCGCGCTCGTGCTCGTCCGCGACATCACCGACCTGCGCCGGCGCGACATGGCGCTGCTGTCCAAGGACGCCACCATCCGGGAGATCCACCACCGGGTGAAGAACAACCTGCAGACCGTCGCCGCGCTGCTGCGGCTGCAGGCCCGCCGCACGGCGATCCCGGAGGCCCGCCGGGCGCTGGCGGAGAGCGTGCGGCGCGTCGACTCGATCGCGCTGGTCCACGAGACCCTGTCGGCGTCGGTGGCCGAGCGCGTCGACCTCGACGAGCTCGTCGACAAGGTGCTGCCCGCCATCGGCGACGGCGCCACGGCCGAGTCGCGGGCGAAGGTGCGCCGCGACGGCAGCTTCGGCGAGCTGTCCGCCGAGCTCGCCACGCCGCTCGTGCTGGTGCTCACCGAGCTCGTGCACAACGCGCTCGCCCACGCGTTCGAGCCCGGGCGGGCCGGCGAGGTCGTGGTCACGGCGCGGCGCACCGCGTCGACGCTGGACGTGGGCGTCCTCGACGACGGGGTGGGCCTGCCGCCGGGGTTCGACGTCGAGACCGCGGACGGCCTGGGGCTGCAGATCGTGCGCACCCTGCTCGACTCGGAGCTCGACTCCGCGCTGCAGGTGCGGGCCAGGGCCGGGGGCGGAACGGAGGCCCTCATCAGGCTCTCGTTACGGGGGCGTTAGCCTACGACTGTGGTTGACGGCACGCAGGTCGCACTGGCGGGCCGCCGACTCCCCACCCGGAGCAGCCCCCGCGTGCGCCCGGTGGAACGACCGAGGGCCCGTTGCCGGGTGCAGTCCGGCTTCGGGCCCTCGGTGGGGGAGTCTTCTACTTCTGGTGGTTCCGGTCGTACTGGTACTGCTGCTGCGCTGATCAGCTTCGCCGAGATCAGGCCGTGCGAGCGCGGGTGCGCGCGTTGCGGCGCTTCAGCGCCCGACGCTCGTCCTCGCTCATGCCGCCCCAGACGCCCGCGTCCTGGCCGCTCTCGAGCGCCCACGTGAGGCACTCGGTGACCACGGGGCAGCGGCGGCATACGGTCTTGGCCTCGGCGATCTGGAGCAGCGCAGGACCGCTCGTCCCCACGGGGAAGAACAGCTCGGGGTCCTCGTCGCGGCAGATTGCGCGGTGGCGCCAGTCCATGATTGCTTTGCTCCTCGTACTTGCGCGATCGGGGTCGCGCCGATCGTCCGTCACGGTGTTTCCGCGCTTGTGAATTGTTTCACGAGCGCGTACGTCTTTCAAGGGGTCAAGGTCCACTCCGGTGAGTGGTTCCACCCACCTTCGTAACGAGATCCGACACGTTCGGTTACTGCTCCGCATCGTCCGTGACGAAGGGCGTGAACCTCCGCCCGCCCATCGGGTCGCGGTTACCCGGTTCCCGACGGACCATGCGTGGTTGCCGACACCGTGGTGGCTGCGGGTCCCTCGCCTGTCCGGTGCCTACAGTGCGCTCTCGTTTGCCCTGGTGCGAGCCCTTATCGGCTCGACGGTCCGCCGTGATCGGTGAATGGACCGTCGACGTCCCCGAAACGGGTGACCCGGACCGCTCGACGCGACGAGAAGCGTCTTTCGCACGACGACTCGTCGCTCACCGGGTACGCGTGGGAACTGCACGTCACCACCCGGTCGGGGTCCTATCCTCGGTGCCGTGAGGCCAGAACAACCCCCCGCACCTGCCGGTCCACCCCCTCAGGTGCGCCTCGCCGGGGTGTCGGTGGCCCTGCAGGGGCTCGCCGCCGTCGTCTTCGCCGTGCTGCTGGCGCTCCGCGCCGGATCGGCCGACCTTCCCGTCGACTTCGTCCTGGGGGAGTCGGCCTACTTCGCGGTGATCGGCCTGGCGCTGGTCGCCGTCGGCGTCGGGCTCGTCACCGGTCGCCGATGGGCGCGCACGCCCGCGATCGTCACGCAGCTGCTGCTGCTGCCCGTCGTCTACTCCCTGATCGGCCCGTCGCGCCAGCTCGTCCTCGGGATCGGCACCGGCGTGCTGGTGGTGGCCACGTTCCTGCTGCTGATCAGCGAGCGCTCGCGGGGGTGGTCGATGGGCCTGGACCTGCCGGACGCCCCAGGGCGGTGAGGGCGTCGCCGTCGAGGCGGAAGGTGGACCAGCCGTCCATCGGGTGCGCCCCGAGCCCGCGGTAGAAGGCGACGGACGGGGCGTTCCAGTCCAGCACCGACCACTCCAGCCGGGCGTAGCCGCGCTCGGTGCACACGCCGGCCAGCGTGGCGAGCAGGGCCCGGCCCAGGCCCGCGCCGCGGTGGGCGGGCTGCACGTAGAGGTCCTCGAGGTACACGCCGTGCACGCCGCGCCAGGTGGAGAAGTTGAGGAACCACAGCGCGCAGCCGACGACCTCGCCGCCGACCTCGGCCACGTGCCCGAACAGCGCGGGTGAGGGGCCGAACAGGGCGGCGGTGAGCTGGTCGGTGGTGAGCAGGCAGGAGTCGGGCTCCCGCTCGTAGGCGGCGAGCTCGTGCACCAGTCCCACGACGGCCGCGACGTCGCCGGGCTGCACGGGCCGGACCTTCACGCCACCGCCCGCAGGTTGACGTGCACCAGGCTCGGCACGCCGCGCTCGTCGCCCAGCACGGACCAGGCGGCGGCGTCCATCGTGAACCGGACGCCCTCGGTGGCGGGCAGGCCGATCCAGCGCGCGATGAGCACGCGGGAGAAGTGGCCGTGCCCGACGAGGACGACGTCGCCGCCGGCCTCCCGGGCCTGCGCCAGCACCGCGTCGGCCCGGGCCCCGACCTCCTCGGCGGTCTCGCCGTTCGGGCAGGGGTGGGTCCAGACCGTCCAGTCCGGGACGGTCTCGCGGATCTGCGGCGTCGTGCGGCCCTCGCAGTCGCCGTAGTCCCACTCGCCGAGCCGCTCGTCGACGCGGTCGACGGTGAGCCCGGCCAGCTCGGCGGTGACGACGGCCCGGCTGCGCGGGCTGCTCAGCACCAGCGCGGGCGCGCCGTCGATCAGCCGCCTGCCGAGCTCGCCCGCGGCGACCGCGAGCTCGCGCCCGCGCTCGGTGAGGGGGATGTCGGTGCGACCGGTGTGCCTGCCCGAGAGCGACCACTCCGTCTCACCGTGTCGCAGCAGGTGCACCCGACCGGTCATGGGGCCACGGTAGTGCGCCGGGCACCGCGGGGCGTGACGCGAACGACGCAGACGGCGGGCGTCCCACGCTCTAGGATCCCGGGTGTACCCGACAGCCGAACCCCGTCGGTCCGCGCCGCTCCATCCCGGCAGCGCGTGATCCGCGGGAGGCCGTCCGGCACCGCGACAGGGCAGTCACCCGCCCTCCGGTGCACGGCGATCCAGCGCCCCGCAACCGGAAGCAGTGCATTCCCATGAGTTCCTCCGCCGTGTCCACACCCCTGCCCGCGTCCGCGTCCGACCCCGCCCCGACCCGTGAGGACGTGTTCGCCGCGCACCTGGGCGGCAAGCTCTCCACCGGCCTGACGACCCCGCTCGACGACGCCCGCGACCTGGCGATCGCCTACACGCCGGGCGTCGCCGACGT
The DNA here is from genome assembly GCF_019263585.2 of Pseudonocardia oceani. Taxonomy (GTDB): domain Bacteria; phylum Actinomycetota; class Actinomycetes; order Mycobacteriales; family Pseudonocardiaceae; genus Pseudonocardia; species Pseudonocardia oceani. The sequence continues at coordinate 1,774,470 of NZ_JADQDF010000001.1, read as the reverse complement.
CAGCCGCGCCATCGCCGCGGACCCCTCGCTGGTCTCCCGCTACACGTGGACGAGCCGGCTCGTCGCCGTCGTCAGCGACGGCACGGCCGTGCTCGGGCTCGGCGACATCGGCCCGCGCGCCTCGCTGCCGGTGATGGAGGGCAAGTCGGCGCTGTTCAAGGCGTTCGGCGGGCTCGACTCCATCCCGCTCGTGCTCGACACCACCGACGTCGACGAGATCGTCGAGACCCTCGTCCGCCTGCGCCCGAGCTTCGGCGCGGTCAACCTCGAGGACGTCTCGGCGCCGCGCTGCTTCGAGCTGGAGCGGCGCCTGGTCGAGGCGCTCGACTGCCCCGTCATGCACGACGACCAGCACGGCACGGCGATCGTCCTGCTCGCCGCCCTGCGCGGCGCGTGCACGGTGCAGGGCCGCGAGCTGCGCGACCTGCGCGTCGTCATCTCGGGGGCCGGGGCCGCGGGCGTCGCGTGCGCGCGCATCCTGCTGGCCGCCGGCGCCACCGACGTGACCGTCCTGGACTCCCGCGGCATCCTGCTGCCCGGCCGCCCCGGCGTCGCGGGGGAGAAGGCGTCGCTGGCCGAGGTGACGAACCCGCGGCGGCTGTCCGGCGCCACCGCCGAGGCGCTCGCGGGCGCCGACGTGTTCGTGGGCCTGTCCAGTGCGCGCCTGCCCGAGGAGCTGCTCTCGCTGATGGCGCCCGGGGCGTTCGTGTTCGCGCTGTCGAACCCCGACCCCGAGGTGCACCCCGACGTCGCCCGCCGCTACGCCTCGATCGTCGCCACCGGGCGCAGCGACTTCCCCAACCAGATCAACAACGTGCTGGCCTTCCCGGGCGTGTTCCGGGGGGCTCTCGACGCGGGCGCGCGACGGATCACCGAGGCGATGAAGCTCGCCGCCGCGGACGCCATCGCGGCGGTCGCGCTCGACGACCTGGCGCCCGACCGGATCGTCCCGAGCCCGTTCGACCCGCGTGTCGCGCCCGCCGTGTCGCAGGCGGTCTCCGAGGCCGCCCAGATCGACCTCTGAGCGAAGCTGACTCGGAGTGACCTCCAGTTGGGCCTGCTGCCTGGAGGTTCGTGCTCCTGTGTCACCCGCCGTCACTCTGCGTACCGGCTTTGGTGATCACTCACTCGGGGCGGCGTAGGCCGATCGGGAGAAAGACCCGGATCGGGTGCGTCCCTGCGTCGTTGTGACGAGTGACCAACATTGCGTGACGGTGGGAGTGCCCGTGGACGAGCTCGGAGACCGGACCGGCGCCGGCCGCCCGTCGAGCGGGTCGCGCGGTGCGGACGACGGGGCCGGTGAGGCCGTCGCGCGGGCCGAGCTGCGCCGCGCGCGGCAGGCCGTCCTCGGCGGCGCGGTGCCGGCCGACCGGGCGCAGTTCGCCCGGGCGGTCGGCCGGGCCGTCGCCGAGACCCCCGAGCCCTCGCCCGCCGCGTCCGGGTCCGCCGCGCGGGTCGCCGCGCACCGCCTCCCCGAAGCCGACGGCTCCGGCCGCCGGGCCGTCGAGGCCGTCCCCGGGTCGGCCGGGGAGAACGGCACCTCGATGACGGACCTGCACGACCTGGACCCCGACGAGCGCACCGACCCGGAGGGCTCGCCGGCGCTCCCGGCGCTGCGCACCGCGGTCTTCGGTGCGGGCCGGGGCGCGTCGGACCTGGGCGGGCCGCTGCCCGGCGGCGGCGTCGTCGGCGGGCCGGAGATCGTCTCCCTGCCCTCGGCGCCCGCGCTCGTCTGCGACCGCGACGACCGGATCGTCCGCGTCAACGCCCCGCTGCTGCGCCTGGCCGGGCGCGTCGGCGGGCGGGCGGGCACCGCCGGCAACGCCGCCGAGGCCGAGGCCGGGCTGTTCGGCCTGCGCCTCCCGCAGCTCGTCGTCGGGCCCGACGCCGACGCCCGGCTGGTCCGTCCCGACGGCGAGCTCGTGCGGGTGCGGGTCGTGCGCTGGGAGCTGCCCGGGCGCGAGCTGCGCGCCGTCGTACTCGTCGAGCTGCCCGAGGGCGGCGACACCGAGCAGCAGCGCGTCGACCGCCGCTGGGTCGCCGAGCTGGAGCGCCTCGCGGGCGTCGGCACCTGGAGCTACGAGCTGGCCACGGCCACGCTGCACCGCAGCGAGACGCTGCTGGAGCTCTACCGGTCGGCCGGGGTCGAGCCGGAGGGCATCGAGGGCCCGGTCGAGGGCGAGCAGGTCGCCCTGCTGTGCCGCGGCCTGCGCGGCGGCGGCGCGGCCACCGACCACCACGTCGAGCTGCGCCTGCCCGGCGAGCGGCTGCTGAGCTGCCGCGCCGAGGTCGAGACCTCCGCCGACGGCGTGCCGGTCCGCCTGGTCGGGGTGGTGCGCGACCTGTCCGAGCAGCGGCAGGCGCAGGACCGCGTCCGCCACGCCGGGCGGCGCTTCGCCGACCTCATGGAGATGGTGCCCTCGGGCGTCGCCATGATCGACCCGAACGGCGTCGTGACGGACGCCAACGCCAACATGTGCGCGCTGCTCGACGTCCCGCTCGACGCGCTGCGCGGCGTCTCGGCGGCCGACCTCACCGCCGAGGGCCCGCTCGACCTGCTCGGCCCGGACCGCGCGGCGCTGCCCGGCTGGCTGCGGCCCGTCGCGCCCGGCGCCCGGCACGGCTACCGCGTCGACGCCGCCCCGCTGCTGCGCGCCGACGGCACGACGGTGTGGTGCGAGGTCAGCGCGTCGGTCTCCACCGCCGACGACGGCAGCTGGTTCTGGCTGGTGGCCTGCACCGACATCGGCGAGCGCCGCCGGGTCGCAGAGCTCCTGCGCAGCGCGGGCACCGTCGACGAGCTGACCCGCCTGCCCAACCGCGCCGCCTGCCTGTCGCTGGTCGACGCCCTGCTGGCCGGCGCCGCGCGCGACCGCGTCGCCGTCGTCTGCGGCGACCTCGACGACTTCTCGCGCGTCAACTCCTCGCTGGGCCACGAGGTCGGCGACGACCTGCTGGTCTCGCTCGCGGGCCGCCTGCAGCGCGAGCTGCCGGTGGGCTGCACGGCGGCGCGGCTCTCGGGCGACGAGTTCGTCGTCATCTGCGCCGACCACGCGGAGGTGGGCGGGCCCGACCAGCTCGCGCGCCTCGTCTCCGACCTGCTCCGCACCACCATCACGGTGCACGGCCAGCCGGTGCAGATGACGGCGTCGGTGGGGCTGGCGACGCCGGTCCCGCTCGGCGACGTGCGGGCGGCGGACCTGCTGCGGTTCGCCGAGGTCGCGATGCAGGACGCCAAGCGGCGGCAGTGCCGCGGAGGGATCGGCATGGCCACGGACGGCGTCGTCAGCTCCGCCACGCAGGCGCTCGCCCTGGAGGCCGAGCTCCGCGCCGCGATCACCGGCACCGGGCTGGTGCTGCAGTACCAGCCCGTCGTCGCCCCGGACGGCACGATCACCAGCGCCGAGGCGCTCGTGCGCTGGCACCACCCCGAGCGCGGGGTGATCCCGCCGGGCGACTTCCTGCCGGTCGCGCAGCGCAGCGGGCTGCTGCGCGAGCTGGACCTGTGGGTCCTGCGCACCGCGTGCGCCGAGGCCGCGTCGTGGCCCGAGCACCGCGGGCGCCGCCCGTCGGTCGCGGTCAACCTCGCGGGCCTGCTGCCCGGCGACGCCGACTTCCTCACCGTCGTCGACGAGATCGTCACCGGCTCGGGCCTGGACTGGGACCACCTCGTGCTGGAGCTCGTCGAGACGAGCCTGGTGGCGCTGCCGCCGCACGCGCTGGCGGCGATGGCCGAGCTCGTCGACCGGGGCGTGCGGTTCGCCGTCGACGACTTCGGCACCGGCTACTCCTCCCTGGCCCGGCTCAAGGACCTCCCGGCGCAGACGGTGAAGGTCGACCGCGCGTTCGTCACGGGCGTCGCCGACGACCCCGCGGCCTTCGCGGTGGCGCGCGCCGTCGTCGACATGGCGCGGGCGATGGGCCGCTCCACGGTGGCCGAGGGCGTCGAGACGGCCGAGCAGTTCCACGTGCTGCGGGGCATCGGCGTGGACGCCTACCAGGGCTGGTTGTTCGCCCGGCCGCTCCCCGCGGAGCGCCTGCGCGAGGTCTTCGCCGGCGGCCGCCTGGCCACCCCCGCGGCCTCGGCGGCGCTCGCGGGCTGAGGGTGTCCGCAGAATCTCAGGCTCATCACAACGGTCGCGGGGTCACGACCGGTCGGGTTAGCCTTCTGCTCTCACGGGGACCGGCAAGCGGTTCCTGCTGGACAGGGGGTCCCTCGGATGATCGAGTTCCGGGGCGTGACCAAGCGATTCCCCGACGGCACGGTGGCGGTCGACGCGCTCGACCTCACCGTGGACGACGGCGGCATCACGGTGTTCGTGGGGCCGTCCGGGTGCGGCAAGACCACGTCACTGCGGATGATCAATCGCATGGTCGAGCCGACAGGTGGCACGATCCTGATCGACGGTGCCGACATCATGTCGGGGGACGCGGCGCAGCTGCGCCGGGGGATCGGCTACGTGATCCAGCAGGCCGGCCTGTTCCCGCACCGCACGATCCTCGACAACATCGCCACCGTGCCGATGCTGCTCGGGTGGAGCAAGGCGAAGGCCCGCACGCGCGCCGGTGAGCTGATGGAGATCGTCGGGCTCTCGCCGGAGATGGCCAAGCGCTACCCGACACAGCTCTCCGGCGGCCAGCAGCAGCGCGTCGGCGTGGCCCGCGCACTCGCGGCCGACCCGCCGATCCTGCTGATGGACGAGCCGTTCAGCGCGGTCGACCCGGTCGTCCGGGAGAACCTGCAGGACGAGCTGCTGCGCCTGCAGGCGGAGCTGGGCAAGACGATCGTCTTCGTCACCCACGACATCGACGAGGCCGTGAAGCTGGGCGACAAGGTCGCGGTGTTCCGCACCGGCGGCATCCTCGCCCAGTACGACGAGCCGGGGCACCTGCTCGCCCGCCCCGCCGACGACTTCGTCGACGGCTTCGTGGGGCGCGACCGCGGCTACCGCGGCCTCGGGTTCCTGCCCGCCGAGGGGCTGCCCGTCGGCGAGCTGCCGACCGTGTCCCTCGGGGCGGGGGCCGACCAGGTCCGCGCCGCCGCGCGCGACGGCTGGGCGCTCGTCGTCGACGACGCCCGCAAGCCGCTGGGCTGGGTGCAGGTCAACGGCGGGGCGGCGCTGCCGTCGACGTCCGACGAGCTTGTGGCGGGCGGGTCGCTCTACGACACCGCCGCCGACTCGCTGCGCGGCGCGCTCGACTCCGCCCTGTCGTCGCCCTCGGGGCTCGGGGTGGCCGTCGACGGCGACGGCGCGGTCGTCGGCTCGGTCCGCGCCGACGACGTGCTCACCGCGCTGGCCACCGCGCGCAAGCACGAGGACGCGGCGTGAGCGCCCGGATCGTTCCGTGATCGACTGGAGCTGGATCCCGGCCAACGCCGACCGGCTCGGGCCGGCGATCGTGCAGCACCTCCTGCTGGCGCTGGTCCCGGTGCTGATCGGGCTCGTGGTCGCGGTGCCGGTGGGCTGGCTGGCCAACCGGTCCCGCGCCGCGCGCGCGGTGCTCGTGCCGGCCGCGGGGCTGCTCTACACGATCCCGTCGCTGGTGCTGTTCATCGTGCTGCCCGGCATCCTCGGCACGCAGATCCTCGACCCGCTCAACGTCGTCGTCGCGCTGTCGGTCTACACCGTGGCGCTGCTCGTGCGCTCGGTCGCCGACGCGCTCGCCGCGGTGCCCGGCATGGTCGTCGCCGCGGCCACCGCGATGGGGTACAAGCCCGCGCGGCGGTTCGCGCAGGTGGAGCTGCCGCTCTCGCTGCCCGTCCTCATCTCGGGGCTGCGGGTCGCCACCGTCACCAACATCAGCCTCGTCGCGGTCGGCGCCCTCATCGGCATCGGCGGCCTGGGCTACTTCCTCACCGACGGCTTCCTGCGCGGCTCGTCCACCTCCATCCTCGTCGGGACGGTCCTCATCTTCGTCATCGCGCTGATCTTCGACTCGCTGCTCGTGCTGGTCGGCAAGCTCGCCACCCCGTGGGTCGGCGCCGGGGGGTCGCGCTGATGGGCGCCCTCGTGAGCGACGTCCTCGCCTGGTTCGCCGACCCGTCGAACCTCACCGGGTCCACCGGCGTGCCGACGCGGATCCTCGAGCACATCCAGTACAGCGGCGTCGCGCTGGTCATCGCGGTGCTCATCGCCGTGCCGATCGGCGCGTACGTCGGGCACACCGGCCGCGGCGGCTTCGCCGTCGTCGGCGTGGCCAACGGGATGCGCTCGCTGCCCGAGATCGGCGTCGTGCTGCTGCTCGTCACGTTCGGCGGCGGAGTCAGCCTCACCCCGGTGACGATCGCGCTGGTCGTGCTGGCCATCCCGCCCCTGCTCGGCGGCACCTACGCCGGTGTCCGCAACGTCGACCGCGCCACCGTCGACGCCGCCCGCGGCATGGGCATGACCGAGCGCGAGATCCTCACCAAGGTCGAGCTCCCCAACGCGCTGCCGCTCATCATCGGCGGGCTGCGCACGGCCACGCTGCAGGTCATCGCCACCGCCGCGGTGGCGGCGCTGGTCGGCGTCGGCGGCCTCGGCCGCTACCTGATCGACGGCCTCGGCGTCCGCGACTACACGCAGATGGCGGCCGGCGCGCTCCTCATCGCCGCGCTCGCCCTCACCGCGGAGGCCGTGCTCGCCGGCGTGCAGCGCCTGGTGGTCTCGCCCGGCCTGCGCACGTCGGCCTCGACCGGGCGCCGCGCCGCGGCCCCGCCGTCGGAGCCCGCTCCCGCCGCTCCCACCCCGACCCGCTCCACCCCCGAACCCGAACTCGCTAGGAGCTGACCCCGTGAAGACGACTCGCCTGGGTGCCACGATCGCAGCCGGACTGGCCGGCATGCTGCTGCTCGCCGCCTGCGGCGGCGGTGGCGGAGGGAACGGCGACCCCCTCGCCGGTGGCGGCGAGGCCGCCGCGCCCGCCGACGTGATCCGCGTGGGCTCCGAGCAGTTCCCCGAGAACCAGCTCCTCGGTGAGATCTACGCGCAGGCCCTGGAGGCCAAGGGCGTCACCGTCGAGCGGCGCTTCGCCATCGGCTCGCGCGAGACCTACTACCCGGCCCTGCTCGACGGCTCGATCGACGTCGTCCCGGACTACAACGGCAACCTGCTGCGCTACGTCGTGCCCGAGGCCACCGAGTCCTCGCCCGAGGAGGTCTACGCCGCGCTGCAGTCGGCGCTGCCGCCCGAGCTGGCGCTGCTGGAGCAGGCCGCCGCGGAGAACAAGGACGCGTTCACCGTCACGCGCGCCTTCGCCGAGGCCAACAACCTGACCTCCATCGAGGACGTCGTGCCGCTCTGCCCGACCATCCAGTTCGGCGGGCCGACGCAGTTCCAGGAGCGCTCCTACGGCATCCAGGGCATGCGCGAGAACTACGGCTGCGAGTTCAAGGGCTTCACCCCGCTCGACACCGGCGGCCCGCTGACCGTGGCGGCGCTGGCCGACGGCACCATCCAGGGCGCCGACCTGTTCACGACCGACCCGGCGCTGCCCGCCAACGACTTCGTGACGCTCGAGGACCCGAAGAACAACTTCCCCGCGCAGAACATCGTGCCGCTGATCAACGCCGGCAAGGTCACCCCGCAGGTGGAGGAGGCCCTCAACGGCGTCTCCGCGGCGCTGAGCCAGGAGGAGCTGCTCGCCCTCAACGTCATCATCGGCGAGCAGACCCAGACCGACGCCCAGATCGCGACGACCTGGCTGACCGAGAAGGGCCTCGTCTGACCGTGCGGATCCTCGCGCTCCGGCGCTACCCGGTGAAGTCCATGCTCGGCGTCGACGTCGAGGAGCTGCAGCTGGGCCCCGGCGGGGCCGACGGCGACCGCGCGCTCGCGCTGGTCGACGCCGTCACCGGCCGGGTGGCCACGGCCAAGCACCCGCGCCTGTGGCGCACGCTGCTGCAGTGCTCGGCCGAACCGGAGGGCGCCGGGGTGCGGATCACGCTCCCCGACGGGAAGATCGTCGGCTCCGACGCCGACGGGGAGCTGTCGGCGTTCCTCGGCCGGCCTGTGCGCCTGGTCGCGCAGCGGCCGGACGGGGCGACGGTCGAGCGCCCCGACCCTCTCGACGTGCTGGAGCACGGCGTCGAGGCCGAGGTCGAGGCGGCCACCCTGGAGATCGCGCAGGGCACTCCCGGCGGGTCGTTCGTCGACCACTCGCCGCTGCACCTCGTCACCACGGCCACGCTCGACCACCTCGGCGTCGAGGCGCTGCGGTACCGGCCCAACCTCGTGATCGCGACGCCGCCGGGCACCGCCCCGTTCGTCGAGAACACGTGGCTGGGCCGCGACCTGGTGATCGGTGACGTGCGCCTGCATCTGACGCTGCCCACCCCGCGGTGCTCGGTGCCGACGCTGGAGCACGGCGACCTGCCCCGCGCCCCGCACGCGGTGCGCGGGCCGATGGAGCAGAACCGCGTCGAGGTCACCGGGTTCGGCGTGCTGCCGTGCGCGGGGGCCTACGCGGAGGTGGCCGCGGGCGGTGCCGTCCGCACGGGCGACGTGGTGGAGCTGGTCTAGCCGCTGCCCGGTCGGGCCCGTCCGTCCTCAGGAGTGGCGGGCCCGCACCAGGCGCGGGGTGCGGACCGACGAGGTGGCCACGGTGCCCGCCAGCACCGCGGTCACCGCGAACGCGAGGCCCGCGAGCGGGCTGCTCGCCAGCATCGCGGCCGTCGCGGGCCCGTTGACCAGGTTCATCACCACCGCCGTGGCGACGCAGGCCGTCGTGCCGAGGAGCGCCACCGCGGCGGTGGCGGCCGCGAGGGGCCGGGGCCGGATCCCGCGCCGCAGCGTGGCCGCGAGCAGGACCAGGCCCGCTCCGGTGATCACCGCGCTGGCGACGTCCTGGCCGCGCGCGAGCACCCCCACCACCGGCGAGGGCGACGAGGGCCAGCCGACCCCGGCCGCCCAGAGCAGGTCCCAGCCCAGCAGCAGCGCCGGGAACAGGACCACCACGACGAGCGCGGTGCGCCGGGCCTGGGCCGTGGTGAGCTCGTCCTGGAACTGCGGGGCGAGCTCGGCGACCGACCCGAACTCGGCGACGGCGCGCTCCGCCGCCTCGACGTCGCCCAGGCCCGCGGCCCGGTGCGCGGCGGCCGCGTCGTGCAGCCCGTCGCGCACCTCGGCCACGACGTCGTCCCGCAGCCCGCGCGGGCCTCGCAGGACGGCGGCGAGCGCCGCGGCGTGCGCGTCGAGCACGCGGGTGTGGAGCGCGCCGGTCATCCCGCCTCCCCGGGCCGCAGCACCGCGTCGACGACCGCGCGGAACTCGCCCCACTCGGCCCGCTGCAGCGCCAGCGCGTGGCGGCCGGCGCGGGTGAGCGTGTAGGTGCGGCGCTCGCGCCCACCGACCGTGCTCCAGGAGCCGGACAGCCGGCCCGAGCGCTCCAGGCGCCGCAGGGCGGGGTAGACGGTGCCGGTGGGCAGGTCGAGCGCCCCGCCGCTGCTGGTCTGCAGCGCCACGATCACGGCGTACCCGTGGCGCGGACCCCGCTCGAGAACGGCGAGGATCAGGCCGTCGAGGTGACCGCGCACGGCATCGGGCTTCACAGGTAGGGAAGCTACCCGTCGGATGTGCGGGTCTCATCCGGGAGAAACCCCGATCACAAGTAGGCCCGCTACCCATAGCGTGTGCGGTGTGGACACCTCGATGCTGCTCACCCTGTGGCCGCTGCGCCTCCTGCTCACGCTGCACCTGGCGGCCGTGCTCGCCCAGCCCGTGCTGGCCGGGCGGTACCTCACGGGTGACATCGACGCGATCGCCGCGCACGGGATGGTCGGCAACCTGCTCGCGGTGTCCGGGCTCCTGCTCGTCGTGCTCACGCTGCTCTACGCCATCGCCGGGCGCGGGCGGCTGTGGGTGGTCCCGGCCGGGGTGGTGCTGTTCCTGGCCATCGGCGTCCAGGCCTGGGTCGGTTACACCCGTGACCTCGCCCTGCACGTGCCGCTCGGCGTCGCGGTCGTCGCGGCGTCGGTGCTGCTGGCGGTCTGGGCGTGGAGCCCGTCGGCGGGGCGGTCCCGGTGAGCCCGGTCGGCCGCCGCCGCTTCCTCGCGCTGCTCGGCGGAGCCGCCGCCGGTGCCGCGCTCGCCGGGTGCGGGCCGGCGACCGGTTCCACCGGGAGGCAGCTCGTGAGCGCGCTGCCGCTGCCCGCGCCCTACGGCGTGCCGCTGCCGGTGCCGCCGGTGGCGCGGCCGGTGTCGCCGGGCCGCTACCTGATCACCCAGCGGGTCGCCGAGCAGGAGGTGCTGCCCGGCGTCCGCACGCCGGTGCTCGGCTACGACGGGATCTTCCCCGGGCCGACGATCGAGAGCCGGTCCGGCCACGAGGTCGTGGTGCGCCACCGCAACGAGCTCCCGGTGCCGACCGTCGTGCACCTGCACGGCGGCCACACCCCGCCCGAGCACGACGGCTGGCCGCTCGACCTGCTGCTGCCCGTCGGCGACGCGCAGGGCTGGACGGGGCACCACCGGATGACCGGCGACGTCGTCGAGGGCGAGCGCGACCACCGCTACCCGATGACGCAGCGCGCGGCCACGCTCTGGTACCACGACCACCGCATGGACTTCACCGCCCCGGCGGTCTACCGCGGCCTCGCGGGCTTCCACCTCGTGCGCGACGGCGTCGAGGACGCGCTGCCGCTGCCCCGCGGTGACCGCGAGCTGCCGCTGATGCTGTGCGACCGCTCCTTCACCGCCGACGGCGAGTTCGCCTACCCGGGGCTGGACCAGGGGATGCGCGGGCTGCCCGGCGTCGAGGACGCGTGGAGCGCGGGGGTGCTCGGTGACGTCGTGCTGGTGAACGGGGCGCCCTGGCCGGTGCACGAGGCCGACGCCGCGCGGTACCGGCTGCGGATCCTCAACGCCTCCAACGCCCGCCGCTACCGGCTCGTGCTGGACGGCGGGATCCCGTTCGTGCAGATCGGGTCCGACGGCGGGCTGCTCGCGGCACCGGAGCGCCACGACGTCCTCGACGTCGCGCCGGGGGAGCGGTTCGACGTGGTCGTCGACCTCTCCGCGGTGCCCGTCGGCACCGTGGTGCGGATGACGAACGCGCTCGGCGAGGGCCGCACCGCCGACGTCATGGCGTTCCGGGTGGTGCGGACGGCGCGCGACGACAGCGCCGTGCCCGAGCGCCTGTCCGACGTCGAGCCGGTGGCCGTGCCGGCCGGGGCGCCGCTGCGCACCTTCGCCTTCCTCCGCGGCGACACCGGCGGGCACAGCGGCTGGACGATCAACGGGGAGGGCTTCGACCCCGACTCGCGGCGGTACGGGACGCCGCTCGGGCAGACCGAGGTGTGGCGCTTCGTGACCGCCGTCCACCACCCGGTGCACGTGCACCTCGACCCGTTCCGGGTGCTGCGCCGCGGCAGCGGCGGCCCGGGCGCGTTCGACGCCGGCTGGAAGGACACCGTGGACGTGCGGCCGGGCGAGGTCGTCGACGTCGCGGTGCGGTTCACGGGGTACCGCGGCCGCTACGTGCTGCACTGCCACAACCTCGAGCACGAGGACATGGCGATGATGGTCGCCGTGCACACCGTGTGACGAGCCCGGTCGGGGGCCTCAGCCGAAGCGGTTGACCAGGTCGGCCACCAGCAGCACGACGAACAGCGCGGCCGCGGCACCGACCAGCACGTTGGACAGCCAGCCGCTGCGCCCGTCGTGGACGAACCGCTTCGCGTTGAGCAGGATCAGGAGCGTCCCGCCGAGGAACGGCATGAACGCCGCGCCGAGCACGCCGTAGACCAGCGTGAGCGCGAAGGGCTGGTCGAAGAACAGCAGCCCCATCGGCGGGATCGTCAGCCAGAGCAGGTAGCCGCGGAACGGCACGCTGCGCTCGGCGGCGCCGGCCTCGTAGGGCCGCTCGGGGGCGGTGGGGTCGGCGTCGCGCCCGTGCGGCAGCCGGATCGTGCGGACCCAGTCGGTGAACAGCAGGCTGACGCCGTTCCACACGCCCAGCAGCGAGGTCGTGGTGACCGCGAGGAATCCGACGAGGAACACCACTCGCGCCCAGTCGCCGTAGCGCGCCCCGAGCTCGGTACCCAGCACCAGCAGTCCGGTGTCGCCCGCTGCGAGGTCCTGGCCGAGCAGGATCTCCGCGCCGATGACCAGCATCGCGACGACGAAGATGCCGGTCATGACGTAGCCGACGGCGTTGTCCAGGCGCATCACCGACAGCCACCCGGTGCCGCGCCAGCCCTTCGCGATCATCCAGTAGCCGTAGGCGGCCATCGTGATCGTGCCGCCGACACCGCCGATCAGGCCCAGGACGTAGACGATCGAGCCGTCCGGCATGGTGGGGACGAGGCCGCCGGCGAGCGCACCGAGGTCGGGGCGGATCAGCACGGCCACGGACACGACCGAGACGAACTTGATCAGCACCAGCACGGTGATGAACTTCTCGAACACCGCGTAGCGCTGGGCCCACACGAGCCCCAGGCCGACGACGCCGGCGATCATCGCCCAGTAGCGCACCGACAGCCCGCCGAACAGGGCGTTGAGCGGCAGCCCGACCGCCGACATCGCGGTGGCGCCGTAGACGAAGCCCCAGATGACGATGTAGACGCCGAAGAACACCGTGGCCCGGCGGCCGATCCGGCGCCAGCCGTCGAGCAGGGTGGCGCCCGAGGCCAGGTGCCAGCGGCCGACGCCCTCGGCCAGCGCGAGCTTCAGCGCCGTGCCGAGCACCGCGGCCCACAGCAGCGCGGTGCCGTAGCGGGAGCCCGCGACCATCGTGGCGACCAGGTCGCCCGCGCCGACGCCCGCGGCCGCCGCGAGCAGGCCCGGCCCGACCTGGCGCAGCCGCGCCCCGAGCCCCGTCGGTGGTGTGGTGGTGACCCCGCTCGTCATCGCTCCGGCCCCCGTCGACGTGTGTGCGGGCAAGGTAACGGGGCGACGTGACCGGGGCCACTGCTGGCCCGTCGCGGTGGCGGGGCGGTCCGGGGTGCGGTGCACTGGGCGCTAAGGTCCGCGCGGGGTCGGCGGGGCCGTCCGCGGGGCCCCGTTCCACGGGAGGGGAGACGATGGCGAGCGTCGACGAGGTCCGGGCGAGCATGGCCCGGGCCGCCGAGATCGCGCTGCAGAGCCTCGGGCACCTGCAGCAGGCCCACGACGTGCTGGCGGACGCCCGCGCGGCCACGGTGCAGACCGCCGAGTCCAGCGCGCAGGACACCGCGCACGAGGCGATCGCCCTGCTCTCCAAGGCGATGTCGGACATCGTCGAGGTGCAGCACACCGTCACGGCCGCGACGCAGACCGCGCAGGGCTACGCGACCGGCATCTGAGGTCCTAGTCCCATGGTGGGTGGGCGGTCCGGCCGCAAGCAGCGGATCACCGAGGCCTTCGACGAGCTCCACGGCGCGCTCGCGGCCGCGCTGGGCGCCGCCGACGGCCTGCAGGACGCGGCGGTCCGCGCGCACGCGGAGACCCTCGTCGAGCAGTGGCTGCGCACCGAGGGCCTCGACGACGCCCGCGCCGACCCCGCGCTCGCCGTGCCGCTGGCCAACCCGCAGCTCGCCGACGTCGTCGCGCGGGTGGAGGCCGACCGCGCCGCCGCGTTCGACCCGTGGCTGCGCACCGGGCCCGCCGCATTGGCGGAGCTCCTGGAGCGGGCGGCGCCGCTGTCGGCCGGGCTGGAGCCGGGCCGCTGGCTGGGGCAGGTCGGCAAGGCCGACGGCATCGAGGAGGTGCCCGGGCTCTGGCGGATCGGGCAGGGGCGGATCGGGCAGGGGCGGATCGGGCAGGCGCGGATCGGGCCGGCGACCCGCGCCGCCGGCAAGTCGCTCACCCCGCCCGTCACGTGGCCGGTGGGGGTGCCGCTGCTCGACGAGTCGCACCTGCAGATCACGTCGACCGGCGACGGGCGGGCGCAGGCCGAGGCGCTCGTCGAGACGCTGCTGATGCGGGTGGTCAGCCACTTCACGCCCGGGCTCGTGCGGCTGCACGTGTGGGACGTCGGGCAGTTCACCGGCGTCGTCCCCGGCCTCTACCCGCTCACCCGCAGCGGCCTGCTCACCGTGCACGACCCCGGGCGGCTCTCCCACCTGCTGGAGGAGCTGTCCGACCGGATCCGCCGCGTGCACACCCGCCTGCTCATCGACGGGCACCCCACGCTGGCCTCGCACGTCGCCGCCACGGGCACGCGGGTCAAGCCGTGGATCGTCACGGTGCTGGTGGGCGACGGCCGCCCGCTCGCCGACGAGGACCACTGGCAGCTCCAGCGCATCTCGCGCGGCGGGCTCGCGTCCGGCGTCTCGCTCGTGCTCGTCGACGTGCCGGTCACGCTGCAGGCACCGCACGAGACGGTGCGGCTGCACGACGGCGGCGCGGCGACGTCGTCGATGACGGGGGAGCACGTCGTCGTCGTGCCGGACCCGCCGCTGCCCCGCGACGCCGTCACGCGCGCCGCGCACGTCCTCGCCGACGCCCACGAGCACGGCCACGCCCGCGCGTTCGCCGACCTGCTGCCCGGACCCGGGCGCTGGGGTCGCGAGCGGTCGGTCACCGGGCTGCGCGCACCGATCGGGTTCGCCGACGGGATGCCGCTGGACGTGGTGCTGGCCGACGAGTCGCCGCACGCCCTGATCGGCGGTCCGAGCGGTACCGGCAAGACCAACCTGCTGCTGACGATGATCAGCTCGATGGCCGCGCGGTACGACCCCGACGAGCTGGAGCTCTACCTCCTGGACTTCAAGGAGGGCGTCTCGTTCGCCCAGTTCACGCGCGGACGCCGGGACACGACGTGGCTGCCGCACGCCCGGCTGGTCGGCGTCAACATCAACACCGACCGCGAGTTCGGGCTGGCCCTGCTGCAGTTCCTCGCCGACGAGATGCGCCGCCGCGCCGAAGCCGCCAAGGACCACGAGGTCACGAAGCTGGAGGAGCTGCGCGGGGCCGATCCCGACGGGCGGTGGCCGCGGATCGTCGCCGTCATCGACGAGTTCCAGCTCCTGTTCGCCGAGCGCGACGACGTCACGAAGAAGGCCACCGCGCTGCTCGAGGACGTCGCCCGGCGCGGCCGCAGCCAGGGCATCCACCTGGTGCTGGCCAGCCAGGACGTGTCCGGCATCGAGGCGTTCTGGGGGCGGCCCGCGGTGTTCGAGCAGTTCGTGCTGCGGATCGCGCTGCCCCGCGCGCGCCGGGTGCTCGGCGAGCTCAACGAGGCCGCGATGGACCTCCCGCGCTGGCACGCGATCGTCAACCACGACTCCGGCGTCCGCCACGGCAACGAGGTCGTGCGCATCCCCGACGCCACCGCCCGCGGCACGACCGACGAGGTGCAGCGCGTGCTGCACGGGACCTGGTCCGCCGGCCGGCCGGAGCCCGTGCTGTTCGACGGCAGCCGCGCCCCCGCCGTGGCCGACCTGCTGCCGCTGCTGCCGGCGGGCGGCCCGCCGCAGGCGCTGCTCGGGCAGTGCATCGACGTGGCCGGGCGCCCCGCCACGGCCGCGCTCGCCGACACCCCCGGCCGCAACGTCGCCGTGCTCGGCGCCGACGCCGAGGACGCCGGGCGCGTCATCGGGGCGGCGGCCGGGTCGCTGGCCGGGCAGTACCCGCCCGGGTCGGTCGACGTCGTCGTCGCGCCGCTGCTGGCCGACGCCCGCGCACTGCTGGCCCGCTTCACCGCCGCCGGGCACGCGCCTGAGGTCGTCGCGCTCGATGGGGTGCGGGCGCGGGTCGAGGCGCTCGCCGCCGACGTGGTCGCCCGGCTCGGTGGCGCGTCCCGGCGTCCGGTGCTGCTGGTGCTGCTCGGCGCCGACGCGGCGGACCCGGTGCTGGAGCGCGAGGGGATCGAGGCGCTGCGCCGGGTGCTGCGGTCGGGCCCGGAGACCGGTGTGCACGTGCTGGGGTGGTGGCGCAGCGTGGCGCGGCTGCGGTCGACGCTGTCGGTCAGTGCGACGCCCGACGACGTCGGCGCGTGGGTGGCGCTCGACGTCCAGGGCAGCGAGCTCGGCGCGCTGGTGCCGGGGATGATGCTGTCCTGGTCGCCGCGGCCCGGGCGCGGGCTGTTCTACGACCGCGCCCAGCACTCCCGTCCGGAGGTCGTGATCGTGCCGTCGTCGGAGGAGCCGTGAGCGCGGCGCGTGAGTACAAGGACATCGTGGAGGGCCTGAGCGGCGCCGCCCAGGAGCTGCGGGAGCAGGACGCCGAGCGCGCCACGGCGCTGGGCTACCGCCGCGTCGCCCAGCACGACGCGATGAGCGAGGCCGCCGCCCGCGCCGGCCTCACCCGGCTGGTCGTGGCGGTGCGGTGGGAGGCGGCGCTGGAGATGCTGTGGGAGGAGTCGTGGCTGACCCTGCGCCCTCCGCCCGCCCCGGCCCCCGGCGTCGACCCGGCGCGGGTGGACGAGCTGGACGCCGAGGCCACCCGCAGCTTCGAGGTGCTGCAGGAGGCGGCCCGGCGGCGGCGCTTCGGCCTGCGCCCCCGCTGAGGCCGCGCCCACCCCGCCCGCCCACCCCGACACGCCCGCCCCGCCCCGCCCCGCCCGCGTCGCGCTCCTGCCGACGGGCCGGCCGCCGGCACGGGGCAGGATGCCCGGGTGGGTCGGCACCGCCAGGCAGAGCAGAGCTTCCGGCTGCTCGTCGTGTGCACGGCGAACATGTGCCGCTCGCCGACCGCCGAGATCATGATGCGGGCAGCGCTGCACGAGCGGCTGGGACCTGCCGCCGCGGGGTTCGTCGTGTCCAGCGCCGGTGTCGCGGTGCCTCCGCAGCGTCGGTCGATGCATCCGCTGACGCGGGCCGAGCTCCGAGCCCGGGGCCTGTCCTCCCCGGCGGAGGCCTTCGTGGTGACGCAGCTGCAGCCCGAGCACGTCACCCGGGCCGATCTCGTGCTCGGGGCCGAGCGCCGGCACTGCGCCGCCGTCGTCGAGCAGACGCCGGAGGCACTGCCCGTCACCTTCGGACTGCGGGAGTTCGCCCGCCTGGCCGCGGCGATGGACGCCTCGACCCTGTCGCGGTCACCGGTGGTCCGTGCGCACGAGCTGGTCGAGTTCGCTCGCGTGCACCGCGGTCTGGTGACGGCGCGTGACCGCGGGAGCGATGACATCCCCGACCCGGTCGGCGGTACCCGCGATGACCATCGTCGGGCCGCCGACGCGATCGGTACCGCAACGTGGTCGATCGTCAGCAGCATTAGTCCGAACAGCCGCTGATTTCGCGCCTTTGCCGCATCAATTCCGGTATCCGCCCACTTCTGGTAACGAAACGCCGCGAACGGCGGACTAGTCCACAGATGGACCGGGTGGAGGCGGGAGGTGACTGCGTTGCGGATTCCGGCGATGTCCGACGCATGACGCCGCGGCAGTACCTCCGGGTGCTCCGGGAGCACTGGACGACCGCGGTCGCCGTGGTGCTCCTGACCGTCGCCGCTGCCGGGGCGCTGGCCGCGGTGAGACCGCCCGCGTACACGGCCACCCTCACCACCTACGTGTCGGCGCGCCCGTCCGCCGCGGAGGACTCCGCCTACCAGGGCGGTCTGCTCTCCCAGCAGCGCGTCACGTCCTACGTCGAGCTCGTGCGCAGCGAGCGGGTGGCCAGGACCGTCATCGAGGACCTCCGCCTCTCGGAGACCCCGAGCGCGCTGGCTTCGCGCATCAGCTCCACGAGCGTGCCCGAATCGGTGCTCATCGGCATCGCGGTCGAGGACCGCTCGCCGGTACGGGCCGCCGAACTCGCCAACGCCGTCGGACAGGCGTTCATCGCGCTGGTCGACGACCTCGAGCGTCCGACGGGCGGCGGGGAGGCGGAGATCAGCGTGCGGGTCGTCGACCCCGCCGAGCCTCCCGGCGCCCCGTCCGGCGCGGGTCCCGCCGTGTACCTCGCCGTCGGCCTGCTCCTGGGCCTCGGTCTGGGCGTGGCGGCGGCCATGGCGCGGCACGGGCTGGACACCTCGGTCAAGTCGGTCGAGCAGCTCGCCGCCGTCGCCCGGGCCCCGGTCCTCGGAACGGTGGCACTCGACCCGCGGGTGCGGGACCGGCCGCTCGCGGTCCGGGACTCCCCGCGGTCGCCCGAGGCCGAGGCCTACCGCCACCTGCGCACGAACCTGCGCTACATCCGCGTCGGCAGTGCCTGCAAGGTCATCGTGGTCACCAGCTCGGTGGTGGGCGAGGGCAAGACCACCACGGTCTGCAACCTGGCGATCTCGCTGGGATCGGCGGGCAACAAGGTGCTCGTCGTCGACGCCGACCTGCGGCGGCCCAAGGTCGCGGAGCTGCTCGGTCTGGAGGGTGCAGTCGGGTTGACCACCGTGCTCTCGGGTCGGGTGCCGGTGGGCAGTGCCATCCAGAGGTGGTCCGGGGGCGACGTCGACGTGCTGGCGTCCGGGCCGCTCCCGCCCAACCCGAGCGAGCTGCTGGCATCCGCCGAGATGGAGGCACTGCTCCGCGAGGTGCGTGAGACCTACCAGTACGTGCTGGTCGACTCCCCGCCGCTGCTACCGGTCACCGACGCCGCAGTCCTGGCGCCCGCCACGGACGGGGCGATCCTCGTGTGCCGGTACCGCCGGACCCGTACGGCGCAGGTCACGGCCGCCCGCGACGCGCTGGAGACGATCTCGGCCTCGCTGCTGGGCACCGTGTTCACCATGGCGCCGCAGGCCGCGGCGCCTCCGCCGTACACCCAGGTGGGCGCCGACCGCTCCGACGAGGTGCCCGAGCGCGCCGCGCCGGTCCGGCCTGCCGAGTTCGCGGCGATCCCGCCGGTCGAACCGGCGCCGCCGACCTGGGCGGTGGTGCCGGCCGTGCCCGACACCCCGGTCCGGGACGTCCGCCCCCCGACCCGGGTGCGATCGGTCGAGCCCGCCCCGCCCGCCCGCCCGCCCGAACCGGCGGCCGATCCGCCGACGGTTCCCGTGCCCGTCGTCACCGGACTGGTGCCGGCTCCACGGGAGAGACCCGCCCGGCACCGACCGTCGACGGAGCGGTCGTCGTCACCGCGAGCCGCGCCGGCACCCAACCGGCACGTGGCGAAGAACGGTGCACCGACTCCCCGCACGAATGGTCGCGCCATTCCCCACCGCATTCCCTGAACACCGTCCGCTCCCCGCGTTCCATGTTTCTCCGGCGTTTCCCCTTCGTGAACTCGCGAAGCCGGAGAGGAGGTCAGACATGCCCGTCTTCGGGATCCTCGCCCACGACGACCCACCGCTGCTCGCCCGACTGGTGGAGCGCCTCGCCCCCCATCCCATCGTGGTCCACCTCGACGCGCGGTCACCGGTAGGAGCCTTTCCCCGGCTGCCGTCGGCCACCTGGGTGACCGACCGGGTCGCGGTCCGCTGGGGCGGCTTCTCCGTCGTCCGCGCCACGACGCGGCTCTACGCAGCGGCGCTGGCGATCGCCGACCCGCTCGACCACGTCGTGCTGCTGTCCGGCCGGTGCTACCCGGCCCGGCCCGTCGCGGAGTTCGTCGCGCACCTCGCGGACGCCCCGCACCGCCAGCACTGCCGGGCCGCCCGGCTCCTCGACGGGACGCCCGCAGCCGGCCAGGTGACGAAGCGGTGGTTGTTCGACGCCATCCCCGCCGGTGGCGGGCCGCTCCGCCTGGCGAGGGCCGCGCTGCGCCGCGGCATCGCCACCGCGGCACCGCGGCGGAGCGCGACGAGCTTCGCCCCGCTGGTCCCCGTCGCAGGGAGCCAGTGGACCTCGCTCACCGCCGACTGCGTGAAGGACCTGCTCAGCATGGCGGCCGAACCGGGGGTGGCCGGGCCCTTCCGACACACCCAGGCCCCCGACGAGACCTTCCTGCAGACGCTGCTCTGGAACAGCCGGTGGCGGGAGGAGACCGCTGACCCGGTCCTGGCGGACCGAGCCGGTCGGGTCACCGCCGACTTCAGCAACCACCACTACGTCGACCACTCGCTGAAGGGGATACGGACCTCCGCCGACCTGGACGCGGTGCTGCGTTCGGAGCAGTACTTCGTGCGGAAGGTCGACTCCATCGGATCGGCCGACCTGCTCGACGCACTCGACGCCCGGCTCCGCTGACCGCTCCCCGCTCCCCGCTCCCCGCCCCCCTCGGACCCTCGACCCGACCCGACGCTCCCCGCCCGGCGACTCCCCGGCTCCCCGCCTCCGCCGATCGGCGCGTCCCCGACACAGGACGGCGCTCCCCGATGCGCATCGCGTACTTCGTGACCTCGTACCGCTCGCCCGACATGCTGCTGCGCCTGCTGCGCACGCTGCGGCGGGCCGATCCCGGCTGCGTGCTCGTGGTCCACCACGACCGCTTCGGATCGGACCTCGACGAGGCCGTCCTCGACGGCCTGGACGTCCACCTGCACACGTCGGACCACCCGGTGGTGTGGGGCGACATGACCCTCGAGGCGATCCGCTGGCGGGTGCTGGGTTGGATGCTCGACCACGTCGAGTTCGACTGGACGGTGCTGCTGTCCGAGCAGGACTACCCCCTGCAGCCGCTGCCGGTGCTGCACGAGCGGCTGGCGTCCTGCGGTGCCGACGCGGTGCTGGAGGCCGACCGCCTCGACGACGTCCCGCACCTCGGCCGCCGGCGGGAGTACCAGCGCCGGTACCTCTACCGCTACACCGACCTGCCGCGCTGGGCGTGGGTCGACAGGGTGCCGTCGGCGGTCCGTCGGCGTGTCGCGCCCGCGCGGGTGCTGGCGCTGCGGGTGCTGAACCGGGTCCAGGACGTGGGTCGCGTCTACTGGTTCCCCGAGGCGCTGGAGCTCCGGACGAAGGTCGGTCTCCGGCCACGGCGATCGCCCGTCGGGCTGGGCGAGCCCGTGTGGGTGGGCTCGACCTGGTACGCGCTGTCGCGCCCGGCGGTCGAGAGCCTGCTCGACCGGGTACGGGAGCACCCCGAGCTGGTGCGGCACTTCGCCGCCACCGTCATCCCGGTCGAGGCGGCCACCCAGACGCTCGTGGGCAACGACCCGCGGCTGGTCGTCGAGAACGCCCCCCTGCACCACATCCGCTGGAGCCGCCCGGCCTCGGGGCGGCCCGACGTCTTCGGCCTGGACGACCTCGACGAGCTGCTGGCGTCCGGCCTGCCGTTCGCCCGCAAGTTCGACGCCGACGACGCGGTCCTCGACGCGCTCGATGCGCACGTCCTGGGCACTCCGGTGCCGGCTGCGCAGCAGGTGCTCCGATGAGCGCCAGGAGCGTCCTGGTCACGGGCGGGGCGGGCTTCATCGGCTCGCGGCTCGCGGCTCGCCTCCACGAGGCCGGCGACCGCGTGTCGGTGGTGGACTCGCTGCACCCGCAGGTGCACGCCACCGGTGAGTGGCCGGCCCTGCTCCCCGCCGGGGTCGAGCGCGTCCTCGGCGACGTCACCGACCCCGCCCTGTGGGACGCGCTGCTCCCACGGACGCGTCCGGACGTCGTGGTGCACCTGGCCGCCGAGACCGGCACGGGCCAGTCGCTGACCGAGGCGAGCCGGCACGGCATGGTCAACGTCGTCGGCGCCACACGGCTGCTGGACGGGCTGACGCGCCACCGTCGGGTGCCCCGGGCGCTCGTGCTGCCGTCCTCGCGCGCCGTGTACGGCGAGGGAGCGTGGGCGGACGCGGTCGGCCGCACCTGCTACCCGCCCGCCCGGGACGCCGGCGCGCTCGAGGCCGGGCGCTGGGACCCGGAGCTCCAGGAGGTGCCGGCGCGGCCGCTGGCGCACAGCGCGAGCACCACCGAACCCCGCCCGACCAACATCTACGCCGCCACCAAGCTGGCCCAGGAGCACCTGCTCGGGGCGTGGGCCGCCGCGCACGGGTGCACGCTGTCGGTGCTGCGCCTGCAGAACGTCTACGGGCCCGGCCAGTCGCTCACCAACCCCTACACCGGGATCGTCACGCTCTTCGCCCGGCTCGGTCTGCACGGCGAGGGGATCGAGGTGTTCGAGGACGGTCGGATCCTGCGCGACTTCGTGTACGTCGACGACGTGGTCTCGGCGCTGGTGGCGGCTTCGGCGCTCGACGACGGCGCCCGCACCACGGTCGACGTGGGCAGCGGCGAGCCGGTGACGCTGCTCGACCTCGCCGAGCGGATCGCCGGGCTCTGCGGCGCCCCCGCGCCCCGCGTGTCGGGCCGCTACCGCGCCGGTGACGTGCGCGCCGCCCACGCCGACCTCGCGGCAGCTGCGGAGCGGCTCGGGTACCACCCGACCGTCACGCTCGACTCGGGACTGCGCCGCCTGCTGACCTGGATCGCGGCCGAGACCGGGGTCCGCCCGCCGGCGGAGGTGCTGGTCGATGGACGGAGCTGACCCGGGGCCCACCGTGCTGTTCGTCGGCCACACCGGGGAGGTCGGTGGCGCGGAACGGGTGCTGCTCGACGTCGCGGCGGGTGTGGGCGGGCACGTGCTGCTGCTCGCCGACGGGCCGCTGCGCGCCGCGCTCGAGGCGCGGGGCGTGCCGTGCACGGTGGCCGCAGGCGCGCCCGACCTCGGACGGATCCGCCGGGACCGGCCGCTGGCCGGATCGGTGCTGCGCGTGGCCCGCGGCCTGCTCCGGACGGTCCGGGTGGTCGCGGCGGCCGCCAAGGACGCCGACCTCGTCTACGCGAACTCCCAGAAGGCGTTCGTCGTCTCGGCCTTCGCGGCCCGGCGGGCTCGCCGACCCCTGCTGTGGCACCTGCACGACATCCTCGACGACGACCACTTCGGGACCGCGCAGCGGCGGCTCGTCACCGCCCTGGCCAACCGCCGGTGCGCCGCGGTCGTCGTGCCCTCGGTGGCCGCCGGTGACGCCTTCGTCGCGGCGGGCGGACGGCGGGCGCTCGTGCACGTGGTGGCCAACGGCGTCGGAGCCGCCCCCGGGTCCCCGTCCGACCGGGCGACGCTCCGGCGCGGGCTCGGTCTCCCGGACGGCCCGGTCGTGGGCGTGTTCAGCCGCATCGCTCCGTGGAAGGGGCAGCACGTGGCGGTCGCCGCCGTCGCAGCGGTGCCCGGCGCGCACCTCCTGCTCGTCGGCGGTCCGGCCTTCGCGGAGGACGCGGCCCTCGCCGACCTCCACCGCCTCGTCGCCCGGCTCGACCTGGCCGACCGGGTCACCTTCCTCGGTCACCGCGACGACGTGCGCGAGCTCATGCCGGCGGTGGACGTGTGCGTGCACCCGAGCGTGGCCGCGGAGCCGTTCGGGCTGACGGTCGTCGAGGCGATGCTGGCGGGACTGCCCGTCGTCGCCTCCTCCGCAGGAGCGCTGCCGGAGATCCTCACCCACGGGGAGACCGGGCTGCTCGTCCCGCCCGGTGACGCCGAGGCGCTCGCGGCCGCGGTCGCGGAGCTCGCGTCGGACCCGGGGCGGGCCCGCCGCATGGGGGAGAGGGCACGGAGCGTCGCAGCGGAGCGCTTCTCGTCGGACCGGCTGGTCGCCGGTGTCGACGCCGTCGTCCGGTCGACGGGTGCGCGCGGCCCGGTCCTCCCCGCGGTCGGCCGCGGAGCATGACCATCGACGCGGGACGGCCCGTGATCAGCCGCGGCGCCCGGACGATCGCGATCAACACCGCGGCCATGGCGGCGGGGCCGCTCGGCGCCGCGGCACTGGCTCCCGTCCTCGCCCGCGTGCTCGGCCCCGAGGGTCGCGGCCAGATGGCGGCCGTTCTCGCGCCCCTCACCTTCGCCGACGCGATCGCCACCATCGGTGTGCCCGCGGCGATCGCGTTCTACCGCGCCCGCGGTACCGGCTCGACCCGCCTGGTCCAGCTGGCGCTGCCGCTGCTGGCGCTGTCGGGGGCGCTGTCCTACGCCGCGCTGTTCTGGTTCGCACCGGTCGTGTCCGACCAGCACGGGCTCGACGTCACGGTGGTCCGGGTCCTGTGGACCGCCGTCATCGCCGGGATCTTCCTCGCCGTCCTGCGGGCGTGCCGGCAGGGCGAGAGCGCCTGGGGGCGGCTGAACCTCGAGGCGGTGCTCGGTCCGGTGCTGCGGCTGGTCGCCTGCTCCGGCGTGCTGCTCACCGGGTCCGGCTCGGCGCAGCTGGTGACCGCCGTGTACCTGGCGTCCGGCACCGTGGTCGGGCTGGTGCTCCTGCGGCGCCGTCCGGTGGCGGTGTCGGCGGTCCCGGCCCCGGACCCCACGCGCCGCGAGCTCGTCGGCTACGGCGCGCGGTCCTGGGCCACCGGCCTGAGCTCGGTCGTGAACGCGCGGATCGACCAGCTGTTCCTCGCCGTGGTCCTCCCCGCGGGGGCGCTCGGGCTCTACGCGGTGTCGGTGACGGTGGCCGAGCTGCCCGGGATCCTCTACCGGGCCGCGGCGCCCGTCCTCTTCACGCGCGTCGCCGGCGGCTACGGGTGGGCCGCCTCCGCCCGGGTCGTCCGGCTCGTCACCTGGTCGTCGCTGACGATGGGAGCCGCAGTGGCGCTGGTCGCGAGGCCGCTCGTGGAGCTGGTCTTCGGCGAGAGCTTCGGCGACGCCGCGGTGACCGTGCAGATCCTCGTCGTCGGTGGGGTGCTCGCCGCCGGGTCCACCTCCCTCGCCTCGGTGCTCGCGGGTCAGGGTCGACCGGGCGTCGTGTCGCTGACCGAGGCGGGCGGGGTGCTGGTGACCCTCGTCGGGATGGTCCTGGCGGTACCGACGTGGGGTGCGGTCGGCGCCGCGGTCACGGTGAGCGGCACGCAGGCCGTCGTGTGGTCCGTGCGGGCCGTGGCGTTCGTGCGGTTCAGCGGGCTCGGCGCGGGGTCGCTGGTCGTGCTGCGCCGGGCCGATGTCGCCGCGGTCGTCCCCTCCTGGAGGGCCCGGTGAACCGCGTGACGCCGGCGCCTCCTCGGTGCGAGTGGCACGTCCTCGTCGACAGCGTGGCCGAGGACAACGCCTCCGCGGTGCTGGCCGTCGCCCGGAGCTTGTGCGAGCAGGCCGGGCGGCGCGGGGTGCCGGCCTTCCTCGTGGTCGGCACCGACCAGGTGGAGGGGCGCCCCGACCGCGAGGGCCTGCTGCTGCCCGAGCGGACCGGCCTGCTGCACCGCGCCGCGGACGCGGCGGCGAAGACGCTCCTCGGACGGCCGTTCCGGTGGCGCGACCGCATCGACCCCGACGCCGCGCGGTCGCGCCCGACGCACGTCTACCTGCACAACCAGCCCTGGATGGCCCCGGTGTTCCGGCACCGCTTCCCCGACGCGGAGATCCATGTCTACGCCCACAACCGGCTGCTCCAGCGGGTTCCCCTCGCCGCGGTCCGGCGCCTCGCCGCTCACTGGGACGGGGTGGTCAGCGTGAGCCGCTACCTCGCCGACGACCTGGCCGGGCGCTGCGGGCTCGATCCCCGTCGGCTGCACGTGGTGCACAGCGGCGTGGAGGCCGATGCGTTCGCCGGCGCCGGCGCCGGGCCCACGAGTGACGTGGCCTTCGTCGGCCGCATGGTTCCCGAGAAGGGGGTGCACGTGCTCGTCGACGCCCTGACCAGGCTCCGGGAGCGCGGAGTGGTGGTTCGCGCCGAGCTCGCCGGCGCCGCCCACCTGCACGTCGACGGGGGTCCTGCGGCCTACGAGCGCGGGCTGCGGCGTACGGTCCGCGAGCGCGGCCTCGACGTCGCGTTCCGGGGTTTCCTGCCCCCGCGCGAGGTGCCCGCGTTCCTGGGCTCCACCCGTGTGGTCGTCGTGCCCTCGGTGTGGCCCGAACCGTTCGGGCTCGTCGCCCTGGAGGGGATGGCGAGCGGGGCCGCCGTCGTCTGCACGCGGGCCGGTGGGCTGCCGGAAGCCGTCGGCGACGGCGCGGTGCTCGTGGAGCCGGGGGACGCGGACGGCCTCGCCACCGCGATCGCCGGGCTGCTCGCCGATCAGGCCCTGCGCGAGCAGGTGGCCGAGCGCGGCCGCGCGGTCGTGCGTTCCCGGACCTGGGCCCGCGCCTACGACGACCTGACGCACGCGGGCACCCCGGTCGGGAGGACCGCGTGAGCGCATCCCGGGTCGCGATCGCGCACGACTACCTCACCCAGTTCGGCGGCGCCGAGCGCGTGGTCGCCACCTGGAGCAGACTGTTCCCCGAGGCGCCGATCTACACGATGGCCTACGCGCCCCACCACACCTTCCCCGAGTTCCGCGGCAGGGCCGTCGTGCTGCCACCGTTCGGCGGCAACCGCGTGTTCGCCGGCTCCGTGGCGTCGTTCCTGCCGGTGCTGCCGCTCGTCGCGTCGTCGATCCGCGTGTCGGGACCCGTCGACTGGGTGCTGGCCAGCACGTCCGGCTTCGCCCACGGGTTCCGGGCCGAGGTGCCGATCGTCGCCTACTGCCACAGTCCCGCGCGCTGGCTGTACGAGACCGGTGACTACTCCGCGCAGATCGGCGCGCTCCGCCGGGGTTCGCTGCGGATGATGTCGGGCTACCTGCGCCGGGCGGACCGCACCGCCGCGTCCCGCGTGACCCGCTACATCGCCAACTCCATCGTCACGCGCGAGCGCATCTGGCGGGCGTACGGCATCGAGGCGCCCGTCGTGCACCCGCCGGTGGCGATGCCCGCAGCCGGGCGCGAGGGCGGGAGCGGGTTCGCGCTGCCCGACGTGTTCGCGCTGTGCGTCGCGCGTCGGCGTGGTTACAAGAACCTCGCGTTCGCGGCGGACGCCGCACGGCGGGCGGGCATCCCGCTCGTGGTGGTCGGGGCGGGCACCGAGGAGATCGGCTCGAGCTGGCCGGGCGTGCACGGCCTCGGCCGCGTGTCCGACGAGCAGCTGGCGAGCCTGTACGCCGAGGCGTCCGTCCTGCTGGCGGTGGCGCACGAGGACTTCGGCCTGACCCCGGTGGAGGCCGCCCAGGCCGGAACCCCGACCGTCGCGATCGACCGCGGCGGGTACCGGGAGACCGTGCTGCACGGCGTCAACGGACTGCTCGTGCCCGAGACCGGCGCCGACGTGGCGGATGCCGTCAGGCAGGTGGTCCGCCACGACTGGGACCACGCGACCGTCCGGCTCACCGCGGAGCGCTTCGCACCCGCGCGCCACCGCCGCGCACTGCTGCTGGCCGCCGGGGAGGTCACCGGGATCCCCCTCCAGCAGCCCGTCGTCCCCCGTTCCATCCCGGTTCCCCGGTCCCCGGTGCCGTGGACCCTCGACCCCGACGTCCGTACCCCCAACCCGGCATGACCGGCGAAGAGCTGAGGAGCACGACCGTGCACGACTGGAAGAGCAAGCACGTACTCGTCACCGGAGGCGCGTCCTTCATCGGGTCCCACCTGGTGGATGCGCTGGTCGGTCGCGGGGCGCGGGTCCGCGTCGTCGACAACCTGTCGAGCGGGCGCCGCGAGAACATCGCCGACCACATCGCGAGCGGAGCCGTCGAGTTCCGCGAGGCCGACCTGCTGCGGTCCGACGTCGTCGACGCCGCCACCGCCGGGACCGACGTCGTGTTCCACATCGCCGCCGACCACGGGGGGCGGGGCTACATCGATCTGCACCAGGTCGCCTGCTCCACCAACCTCGTGCTCGACGGCATGGTCTTCCGCAGCGCCGAGCGGGCGGGAGCGGAGAAGGTCGTCTTCGCGTCGTCGGGCTGCGTCTACCCCGAGCACCTGCAGAACGACCCCGGGGAGCTCCTCTACCTCACGGAGGGCCTCGTGGCGCCGCCGTACGCGGCCGACAACCTCTACGGGTGGGCCAAGCTGATGGGCGAGCTGACGCTGCGGGCCTACTGCGCCGAGGGCCGGCTGGCCGCCGCGTCCGTCCGGTACTTCACCGCCTACGGGCCGCGCTGCCCGGAGAGCCACGCCGTGATGGCGATGATCGCCCGGGCGATGACGGGGCAGGACCCGTTCGAGATCTGGGGCACCGGCGAGCAGGTGCGCAACTGGACGCACGTGCAGGACATCGTCGAGGGCACGATCCGCGCCGCCGAGGAGATCCACGACGGCACTGCGGTCAACATCGGCACGATGGAGCGCACCAGCGTGGTCGAGTGCGCCCGGGAGGTCCTCGCCTACATGGGACGGGAGGCGCGGTTCGTGTTCGACCCCTCCAAGCCGACCGGTCCGTACAACCGGGTGTCGGACCTGACGCTGTGCCGCGAGCTGCTCGGCTGGGAGCCGGAGATCGACTTCAAGACCGGGCTGCGGTCCACCATCGACTGGTACCTCGAGGCCCACGACGAGTCCGAGGTCCGGCGGACCCTCGAGTTCGCCCTGACGGAGCGCCGGCATGCCTGACGCCGACATGCCCGACGCCGAGATGCCCGACGTCGGCGTGCCCGACGCGGCGGCGCCCGTGCTCGGCATGGTCGTCAACCACTACTGGAACTCACCGGACGACGAGGGCCGCGCCCTGCTCGCCCGCACCACCGAGCTGGGCCTGCGGCTGCTCCGCCGCAGTCCCGTGGTCGGCTCGATCGTCCTGGTCGACGGCAGCCCCGGCGCGGACGACGACCTGCGCGCGGTCTGCGACAGCATCGGGGTCCGCTACCACCACGCGGGCCACGAGATCGGCCTGGCGGCGGGCTACAACACGGGCTGGCGGCTGCTCTCCGAGCCCTACGTCGGCCTGATGGCCAACGACATCCTGCCGCACCCGGTGAGCGCGCTGCAGACGCTGCTGGAGGTCGCGATGCGGCCCGACGTCGGCTGCGCCTTCCCGTACCTGAACCTGGGTGACTACGCGACCCAACTGGTGCGGCAGTCGGTACTGCGCCCCACGCAGGTGACCTGCGAGCCCGCCTCGATGACGCTCAACCTCAACGTCTTCCCCCGCGAGGTGCTGGAGGAGGTCGGCGGCGTCGACGAGGGCTACCGGGCCGGCTACTACGACCCGGTGATGGTCCTGCGGATCCGTGAGCTGGGCCGACGCGTCGTGCTGGTGGGCGGAGCGAGCGCGATGCACGTGCACGCCCTGACCAAGGCGGCGGGCGGCAGCACGCTCGGCCTGGACAAGCTGGCCGTGGACGCCCGGCACTTCCGCCGGGAGCACCCCGACTTCCACTCCGAGCACGGGATCTGGAACGTGGCGTTCGCCCGACGGCCGTTCTCCACCACCCGCCGGGTGCAGGCGCTGTGGTGGCTGAGCGAGCACGCGCCGACCGGCTCGCTCCGCTGGGCCCTGCGCAACGTCACGCTGGTGGCCGAGCCCCTGCTGACCCGGTACCCGGCGCGCTTCGGTGCGGGCCGGGGTCCCGCGGGGCGGCCGTCGGCACGGGCACGGCGAGACCGGCCATCAGGAACAGCGTGACGATGATGTTGAAGCTGACCCACGTCGACTCGAAGAGCGAGCCCACCGCGTAGGCGACGATCGCGGCGACCCCCGCGATCCGGTACCGGCGGGCGTCCGCCGTGGCGCCCGGGTCGCCGGCGCCGAGCACCAGCATCGCCCCGAGCAGGGCGACGAAGAGCACGAGGCCGACGGTCCCGTACAGGTAGACGATCTGGAGGTAGGTGTCGTGCGGGTGGCCGAACTCGGCGAGCGAGCCGACGAAGGGCCGCATCGCCAGACCGAACTCGGCGGGTCCGTAGCCCTCGACCGGGCGGCGGGCGGCAGCGGCGACGGTGCCCTGCCACAGGTCCAGGCGCACCGAGCTCGACGTGTCCGACGTGTCGGTGATGGTGCCGAGCCGACCGGTCACGGCCGCGATCAGGTCGGGCCGCAGGAGCCCGACGAGCGAGAGCGCCCAGGTCACGGGCACGAGCACGAGCAGCTTGGTGCCGCGCACGGCCCTGGGTTGCAGGAGCAGTGCCACCGCGAGGGCGACCAGGACCGCCAGCCACGCGCTGCGGGTCTGGGTCAGCACGAGTCCTGCGGATCCGGCGACGCCGGCGACCACCGCCGCCCGGCCGCGGGCGGCGAGCACGACCGCCAGCCCGACCATCGCGAGGTGGATCCCGAAGACGACCGGCGACTCCAGCGTCCCGAAGGGCCGGTAGGAGCCCTCGGCGGTGTTGTAGTTGAAGTCCGGCGCCTCGTAGCCCAGAGACAGGAGCGCGGGCAGGCCGACGGCCAACTGGTAGGCCTCCGCGGCCAGCATGACCGCCAGCGCCGCGCCCAGCCCCCGGACGACGGCGGGTCGCAGCTCGGGGCGCGCCGCGATGCGGAGCACGACGAGTCCGCAGCCGACCGCGACGATCACGCGCTGGGCCGCGGCGAGGTCCACGGGCGCCCCGTCGAGCGGGGCGATGAGGAGCAACCGGGACACCGCCCACGTCGCGAGGGCGACCGCCAGCACCTCCACGCCCCGCAGGGGGCCGGCGGTGACGCGGTAGCGGATCCCCAGCGCCACGACCAGTGCCGCGGTGAGGAACGTGAACCGGATGTCGGTGCGCACGATCTCGTGGGGCACGTAGGACAGCGGGAGCAGCGCCACCACGACCGTGACCGCCCGGTGCCGCGGCCGGCGCACGGCGGGCGGCTCGCCACGGGGATGCACGTCGGCACAGTACCGAGCGCAGGGGAGGGACGCCGTGGACGTCGGACGTGAGGGTGCACGGCGAGGGGGCCGGTCGCGCAGGGAGCTCATCCGTGCCGCCGCGGCTCTCGGGGCGCTCGCCCCGGTCGCGGCGTGCGCCGCGCCGGCCGCGGCGGCACCCAGGACGCTGTCGGCGGGCGGGCCCGAGGGCGTCGACGTCCGCGAGTTCGGCACCGTCGACACCGCGGACGAGTCGTTCGACGCCTACCCGGTGTTCCGGACGGCGGTGGACCAGATGCCCGAGGGGGCGACCCTGTGGGTGCCGCCCGTGCCCCCGGGGCAGGCCTACCGCCTCTCCGCAGAGCTCGACGTGGACCGGCACGTCAACATCGCGGGTTCCTGGGGCCGGGACAAGAACGACGACAACCTCGACGAGGTGTACGGCTCGGTGCTGCGGCCGATCGACGGGGACGCGCAGCAGGCGATGACCTCGCTGGTGCGGGTGCGGCGCTCGTGGGTCCAGCTGGAGGGGATCGCGCTGCGCGGGCACGGCGCCTCCGAGGGCTCGATCGGGCTGCGCTTCTCCGGTGACGGGCCCGGCCGGCACAGCCACGGGGCCACGGCCCGCCGGGTGGTGGGCGTCGAGTTCGGCGCCGGAGCCTGCTTCGGGGACTGGTCCGACCACGCGACGTTGGACTCGTGCGCCCTGAACGGCAACACCGACGGTGTGGTCTTCGAGCGGGACAACCACTTCGACCACTTCGTCACGAACTCGTTCCTGGACGGCAACGCGCGGTCGAGCGTGTTCCTGCCCGACGGCGTCGGGACCGACAACTTCGCCGTCGTCCGCTCGCACCTCGGCTTCTCCGAGTACGGGATCCTGCAGGAGGGGCCCGGGGTGGAGGAGCGGGGCTTCTCCGGTCTCGTCCTCCTCGCCTCGCCGATCGAGTTCGTGTCCCGCCAGCACGTCGCGCTCGGGACCTCGGGCAACATCCGCGTCGAGGGCGGCTACTGGACCTGGGACGGCACCCCCGACTTCCCGGCGTTCAGCATCAGGAACGTGACGCACGGGCCGATCTGGCTCGCGCCCCGCCTCGATCCCGGCTTCGCCAACCCGAACTCGCCCGCACTGGTCGAGGTCGAGGGGTACACGAACCACCCCGTGCACGTGCTGACCCCGCTCAACGACTTCGCCCGGACCGTGCACGCGGGTCCGACGGGCCGACCGGTGGTCCAGGGCTCCTGGGCGCGCGGAGAGGTGCTCGGCTCGCTGGTCGCCGCGCTCGGCGAGGCCGGGCTGATCGAGGACCGGACCACGCCGTGACGGGTGTGGTGGCGAGGGCGGGCGCGGTCGGCGGCGGCCGGGGCGCCGGGCACCCGCCGACCGGTTCCCGGTGGGACCACCTGTGGGCCGTCGTGCCGTTCCTGGCGGTGTCGGTGCTGACCTTCCACTACTCGCCCGACGACGCCCTCATCACCGCCCGCTACGCCCGGAACGTGCTGTCGGGCGCCGGGCTCGCGTTCAACGCCGGTGTCCCGGTGGAGGGGTTCAGCAGTCCGCTGCACCTGGCCCTGACGGTCGGGTCGGCGCTCCTCCCCGGCGGCGTCGTCCTGCTGAAGATGAAGCTGATGTCGATCGTCTTCGGGGTCCTCACCTGCGTCGCCTCCGTCCGGCTCGTCCGGGCGGTGGGCGTTCCGCACTGGGCGCAGGTCGTCGCGCTCGTCGCCGTGGGGGCCTCCTGGCCCCTCGCGGTGTCGGCCACGAACGGTCTCGAGACCAGCCTCGTCGCGTTCCTCACCACCCTGCTGGTCGCGCTCCTGGTCGGGGGCGGGGGCGAGCGGCGTCCGGGCACCACGGCCGCACTGGCCACGGCGCTGGCGCTGGCGCGGCCGGAGTCGATCGGGATGGTGCTGGTGCTCGCGCTCGCCGCCGCGGTGCCGGGGGGCGCCGGTGCCGGACGCCGGTCGGCGTGGGTGCTCGCCCCGCTGCTCGCCGTCGCCGCGACCACGGCGCTGCGCCTGGCGCACTTCGGGGCGCTGCTGCCCAACACCTACTACGCGAAGGAGGAGGGGCTCCTCGAAGGCCTGGCGTCGGGCGCCCGCTACATCCGCAAGAGCCAGCCCGTCTGGGACGTGCTGGGCCGGCCGGGTGCCGACGCGTCGCTGCTCGTGCTGGCGGCGCTCGTCGGCGTGGGCACGGTGGTGGCCTGGCGGCGTCGGCACCTCGTGCCGCTGCCGGCCGTCGTCCTGTTCCAGGGGGCGTTCGTGCTCCGGTCCGGCGGGGACTGGATGCGGGGCGCCCGGTTCCTGGCCCCGGTGATCCCGTCGATCACGGTGCTCGTGGTGGTCGGGCTCGTCGCTGTCGTGGGCGGGTCGGTCGCCCGCGGACGGTGGGCCCCGGCCGGACTGCTCGTGGCGGTCGTGCTCGCCGTGACCTGCTGGCCGGTGACATCGGCCTGGTCACCGGTGTGGCGCGCCGGTGGCGTCGACGACCGCACGCTCATCGAGAACGGCAACTCGGACTTCGACGGTGCCTTCAGCCGGCTCTGGGCGACGGCGCCCGACCAGGTCGCCTGCCTGGGACCGGGGCAGTCGGCGGCGTTCTCCGAGATGGGCCACTTCGGGTTCGCGCTGCCACACCTGCAGATCGTCGACGTGCGCGGCCTGACCGACGCGGAGCTCGCCCGGACCGCGGACGCCGAGGTCCGCAACTTCTACGGCATCGTCGACGAGCGCTGGTTCGAGCCGGCGTCCTCCGTCGGACGCGTGCTGCTCGAACGCCGACCGGAGATGATCCTGTCGATCGACAGCGACCCGCAGGTCGCCCCGCTGGGCGGTGCCTACCGGCTCGTCCGCTCGATCGAGTGGGGCTGGAACAACCCGCTCTCGGTCTACGAGCGGGCCGACTTCTCGTGCGGCCCCGCGCCGTCATGAACGCGTCGCCGCGACGCTTCGGCATGCGGCCCCGCCGAGTCCCGCCCCGACACGGCCACGTCGACGGGCACCGGCGGCACACTCGCGCGGTCGGGCGGACAACTCGCGGAGATGGGGCGCGAGTTTGCCGTTCCCGCCCGGCGAGTTGGCGGTCCGTGCACGGCTGGGTAGGCCGGAGCGGGCGTCAGGAGTCGGGGTCGTCGTCGGCGTCGTCGCGGGCCAGGAACGTCGAGAGCCGCTCGACGGCGTCCTCGAAGGCCGGGTTGAGGTCGACGAACGCCTGCAGGCGGTCGGCCAGCCACTCGATGCTGACCGACTCGCCCTCCCGGCGCTGCGCGAGCTCCTCGATGCCCCGGTCGGTGGAGTACATCGCTACAGGTCCTCGTAGGCCTCGTCGATGAGGGCGTTCTGCTCGACCTCGTGCACCTTCGACGACCCCGCGGCGGGAGCGGCCATCCGGCGGCGCGAGACGCGGCGCCAGCCGACGAGCCGCGGCAGCTTCTCCGGCAGCACCAGCCCGAGGAACGGCCACGCGCCCTGGTTGGCCGGCTCCTCCTGCACCCAGCGGATGTCCTCGGCGTTGGGGTAGCGGTCGAGGACGGCGGCGAGCTGGCGGTCGGCCACCGGGTAGAGCTGCTCGATGCGGACCAGCGCCACGCCGTCGACGCCGCGCTTCTCGCGCTGCGCCGCCAGCTCCCAGTAGATCTTGCCGCTGCACAGCAGGACGCGCTGGACGTCGCCCGCGGGCCCGTCGTTCTCGCGGTAGCGCGGGTCGTCGATCACCGAGCGGAACCGGCCGCCGGTGAAGTCGGAGACCGGGCTGACGACCGCGCGGTTGCGCAGCATCGACTTCGGCGTGAAGCAGATCAGCGGGCGCTGCATCCCGTCCATGGCGTGGCGGCGCAGCAGGTGGAAGTAGTTGGCGGGCTCCGACGGCACGGCGACCGTCATCGACCCCTCCGCGCACAGCGTCAGGAACCGCTCGATGCGGCCCGACGAGTGGTCGGGGCCCTGGCCCTCGAGGCCGTGCGGCAGCAGCAGCGCGACGTCGGAGGTCTGGCCCCACTTCGCCTCACCGGACGAGATGAACTCGTCGATGATCGACTGCGCGCCGTTGACGAAGTCGCCGAACTGCGCCTCCCAGGCCACGAACGCGCTGGGGTTGGCCACCGAGTAGCCGTACTCGAAGCCGACGGCCGCGAACTCCGAGAGCGCCGAGTCGTAGGGCAGGAAGCGCTCCTGGTCCTTGCTCAGGTTGCGCAGCGGGTAGTACTCCTCGCCGGTGCGGCGGTCGATCACGACGGAGTGCCGCTGGACGAACGTGCCGCGGCGGCTGTCCTGCCCGGACAGGCGCACCAGCTTGCCGTCCATCACCAGCGCGCCCATCGCGATGAGCTCGGCGAAGGCCCAGTCGATGTCGCCCTCGCGCGACATCTTGTGGCGCTTCTCCAGCACCGGCTTGACGCGCTGGTGCACGGTGAAGCCCTCGGGCAGCTCGACGTGCGCGTCGCCGATGCGGTGCAGCACCTCCAGCGGGACCGAGGTGTCGAGGTCGGTGGGGATGGACTGCTCGTCCTCCACCGACGGCGACGCGACGGCCGGGGTCTTCTCCAGCTCGCGGACCTCGTTGAACACGTGGTCGAGCTGGTTGGAGAAGTCCTTGAGCGCGTGCTCGGCCTCCTCCATGGAGATGTCGCCGCGCCCGATCAGGGACTCGGTGTAGATCTTGCGGACGCTGCGCTTGGCGTCGATCACGTCGTACATCGCGGGCTGCGTCATCGAGGGGTCGTCGCCCTCGTTGTGGCCGCGGCGGCGGTAGCAGATCATGTCGATCACGACGTCGTTGTGCCAGCGCTCGCGGTACTCCACCGCCAGTTTGGCCACCCAGACGCACGCCTCGGGGTCGTCGCCGTTCACGTGGAAGACCGGCGCGTCGATCATCTTCGCGACGTCGGTGCAGTACTGCGAGGACCGCGAGTGCTCCGGGGCGGTGGTGAAGCCGACCTGGTTGTTGACGACGACGTGCACGGTGCCGCCGGTGCGGTAGCCGCGCAGCTTCGCGAGGTTGAGCGTCTCGGCGACGACGCCCTGGCCCGCGAACGCCGCGTCGCCGTGCATCATCAGCGGCAGGACGGTGAAGCCGCCCTCGCCCTTGTCGAGCAGGTCCTGCTTGGCGCGGACGAGGCCCTCCAGGACCGGGTCGACGGCCTCGAGGTGCGACGGGTTGGACGCCAGCGACACCACGGTCTCGCCGTCGCCGAACATCCGGAAGTACTTGCCCTCGGCGCCCAGGTGGTACTTGACGTCGCCGGAGCCGTGGGCCTGGCCCGGGTCGAGGTTGCCCTCGAACTCGCGGAAGATCTGGCTGATCGGCTTGCCGACGATGTTGGCGAGCACGTTGAGCCGGCCGCGGTGCGGCATGCCGACGACGACCTCGTCGAGCTCGTGCTCGGCGGCCTTGTCGAGCACCGCGTCGA
Source organism: Pseudonocardia oceani (assembly GCF_019263585.2). Classification (GTDB taxonomy): domain Bacteria; phylum Actinomycetota; class Actinomycetes; order Mycobacteriales; family Pseudonocardiaceae; genus Pseudonocardia; species Pseudonocardia oceani. The sequence goes on along the minus strand of NZ_JADQDF010000001.1, from coordinate 1,738,829 downwards.
GCAGCGGGATGACGGTCTCGCCGCCCTCGAGGGAGAACCGCTTCTGGCCGACGTACTTGGTCTGCAGGAACGTCTCGAACGCCTCGGCCGCGTTGAGCTTGGACAGGATGTACTTCTGCTCGGCCGCGTGCGGCTTCTGGTGCGGGACCTCGATGCGCTCCTGCAGCCAGGTGCGCTGCTCGGGGTCGGCGATGTGCATGTACTCGGTGCCGACGGTCCGGCAGTAGGAGTCGCGCAGCAGGCCCAGCACGTCGCGCAGCTTCATCCGCTCGCGCCCGCCGAAGCCGCCGCAGGCGAACTCGCGATCGAGGTCCCACAGCGTGAGGCTGTGCGACAGGACGTCGAGGTCGGGGTGGCGGCGCTGACGGTAGTTGAGCGGGTCGGTGTCGGCCATGAGGTGGCCGCGCGTGCGGTAGGCGTCGATCAGCTCGATGACGCGGGCGGTCTTGTCGACGGCGCCGTCGGGGATGTCCTGCACCCAGCGCACGGGCTCGTAGGGCACCCGGAGCGAGCGGAAGATGTCGTCGTAGAAGTCGTCCTCGCCCAGCAGGAGCTGGTGGACGCGGCGCAGGAAGTCGCCGGACTCGGCACCCTGGATGATGCGGTGGTCGTAGGTCGACGTCAGGGTGATGATCTTGCTGATGCCGATCTGGGCGAGCCGCTCGTCGCTGGCGCCCTGGAACTCGGCCGGGTACTCCATCGCGCCGACGCCGACGATCGTGCCCTGGCCCTGCATCAGGCGCGGCACCGAGTGGTTGGTGCCCAGCGTGCCCGGGTTGGTGAGGCTGATCGTGGTGCCGGCGAAGTCCTCACCGGTGAGCGCGCCGTTGCGGGCCTTGCGGACGATGTCCTCGTAGGCCGACCAGAACTGGGCGAAGGTCATCGCCTCGCAGCCCTTGATCGAGACGACGACGAGCGAGCGCTGCCCGTTCCTGCCGGGCAGGTCGATGGCCAGGCCGAGGTTGACGTGGTCGGGCTGGACGACGGTGGGCTTGCCCTCGGCCTCGACGAAGTGGCGGTTCATCACCGGGAACGCGGCAAGCGCCTTGACGACCGCGTAGCCGATCAGGTGCGTGAAGCTGATCTTGCCACCGCGGGTGCGCTTGAGCTGGTTGTTGATGACGACGCGGTTGTCGGCGAGCAGCTTCGCGGGCACCGCGCGCACGCTGGTGGCCGTGGGCACGGCCAGCGAGGCGTTCATGTTCTTGACGACGGCGTTGGCGGCACCGCGGATCGGCGTGGACTCGCCGTCGCCGCCGATCGGGGCGCTCGGCTTCGCGGCCTGGCTCGACGAGCCGGCGGCGGGCTTCGCCTTCTCCGCGGCGGGCGCGGCCTTCTTCTCCGCGGGCGCGGCGGCCTTCTTCTCCGGGGCGGCCTTCTCCGGCGCGGTGCGGCCGGGCTCCTTCTTCGCGGGCGCTGCGCCGTTGGCGGCGGGCGGTTCCATGGCGGCGCGGTCGGCCGTGCGGCGGTCCTCGCTGGGCTCCGCGGGCTCGGCCTTCGGCGTCGGTGCCGGGCCGGGTTCGGTCGACGGCGAGGCGGCGGCGCCGTTGGTGTCGGCGGGCGTGCCGTCCCCGGGACGGTAGTCGGCGAAGAACTCGTGCCATGCGGGGTCGACCGTGGACGGGTCGTCGAGGAAGCGCTGGTACATCTCCTCGACGAGCCACTCGTTGGGACCGAAGTCGCTGGCCGGGTTCGAGGTACTGCTGCTGGACACGCTGTGGACCGCCTTGATCGGATCGCGTCTTCGCCGGGACTTCACGCCAGGTTAGTCCCCGACGTCCGACGCGGGTATCGCGGCAGAGGTGACGGCGGGGAGACATCGGGCACCAGGTGGTGGCGGGTGCGCCGTCCGGCCCTGCGCGGGATGATCCGGGCCCCCGAGGAGAGGACGCCCGTGAGCCGCCCACCGCTTCCCCCGTTCGACGCCACGACCGCCGCCCGCAAGGTCCAGGCCGCCGAGGACGCCTGGAACACCCGCGACCCGGAGAAGGTCGCCGCGGCCTACAGCGAGGACTCCGTCTGGCGCAACCGCGACCGCTTCGTCACCGGCCGCGCCGAGATCGCGGAGTTCCTGCGCGGCAAGTGGGACCGCGAGCTCGAGTACGCGCTGCGCAAGGACCTGTGGGCGTTCGAGGGGAACCGGATCGCGGTCCGGTTCCAGTACGAGTGCCGCGACGTCGACGGGCAGTGGTGGCGCTCCTACGGCAACGAGCTGTGGGAGTTCGACGCCGAGGGCTACATGCGGCGCCGGGAGGCGAGCATCGACGACGTGCCGATCGAGGAGTCCGAGCGGCGCATCCACGGGCCGCGGCCGGAGTCCGACCACGGCGGGGCGGAGCAGCCGCTGCGGTAGCCGCTAGGGCTGCTCGCCCAGCTCGTCGACGATCGCGCTGTGCACGGCCGTCTCGCCGATCAGCGTGTGGAGCGGCAGGTCGCAGCGCGACTCGGTGCGCGTGGTGTCGCGCTCGCCCGCGAACTGGCCGTCGGCGATGTCGATCATCAGCTCGGTGCGGGTGCGCCCGGCGTCGTGGACGAGGACGAGGCACTCGCGGCCGTCGAAGGCCGCCGTGCCGTCGGCGAGCGTGACGCCGGGCAGCCCGGTGAGCGCCTGGTAGAGCACCCCGCGCAGGTCTGCGGGCACGAGGCAGGTGCGCAGGACGTCGACGGCGCCGCTGAACGGCGACGCCCAGCGGCCCGGGTGGTCGTCCTGCAGGCGCTGCAGGAGCGCGGCCGGGTCGCGGGGCAGGCGCTCGAGGAACTCCGGCGTCGGCGCCTGCCAGCTGCCGCGGCGGCGCTGGGAGGGCTCGACGCAGCGGTCGCGCTCGCGGTGGAACTCGCCGTAGGGCGCCCGGAACAGCCCGACCGGGGCGACGTCGTGCAGCTCGAACCCGTCCTCCTGCGCCTGCTCCAGTGAGCCGCTGAGCCAGCGCTGGCGGCCGGTCAGGGAGCGGTCGAGCAGCCAGTCGCGGTCGGGCTGTGCGGGGATCCAGGTGCGCAGCCGGTGCTCGGTCAGGTGCTGGTGAGCGCCGAAGCTGCCCAGCCACCACGCGTCCGTCGCCACGAACCGGTACTGCTCCGGCCCCATCGGGTCGTCGGAGGTGGCGATGACGAGGTCGAGCAACGCACGCTCCCGGGGGTCGGTGACGAGGACCGGTACTCCTCAGAGTGTGATCCGGTCACCGCTCGTCACCGACACGGGCCCCCCGTCACCTACTGCAGCCACTCCTTCACCTGCGACAACACCTTCTGCGGGTCGGTGCTGATCGGGTTGACGTGGAGGTGGGTCACCCCCGCCTCACGCAGCGCAGCGATCCGCTCCTTGACGAACGACGGCGGGCCGATCAGCGAGGTGTGCGCGAGGAACTCCTCGGGCAGCGACTCCGCGGCCTCCTGCTTCTTGCCGTCGAGGTAGAGGTCCTGCACGGTCTTCGCCTCGTCGGCGTAGCCCTGGCGCTGGAAGACGGTGTTGTAGAAGTTCTTGCCGCGCGCGCCCATGCCGCCCAGGTACAGCGCGCTCATGTGCCGGTGCATCTGCCGCGCGCCGTCCATCATGTCGTCCTCGATGGCGAGGATGCCGCCGCCGGTGATCTGCAGCGTGCCGAGCTCGGGGGCGCGCTTCGCGGTGCCGGCGTCGAGGGCGGCGCCGAACGTCTCGCGCATCCGCTCCGGCAGCACGACGTGGGGCAGCCAGCCCTGTGCGAGTTCCGCGGTCAGCTCGACGTTCTTGTCGCCCAGCGCAGCGATCCAGATCGGGATGTCGGAGCGCTTCGGGTGGTTGATCAGCTTGAGCGGCTTGCCCAGCCCGGTGCCCTGCCCCTCGGGCAGCGGGATCGAGTAGAGGCCCTCGTGCTGGACCTTCTCCCGGCGCCACACCTGCCGGCAGATGTCGATGACCTCGCGGGTGCGCGCCACCGGCTTGTCGTAGGGGACGCCGTGGAAGCCCTCGATGACCTGCGGGCCGGACGCGCCCAGGCCCAGGATCATGCGGCCGCCGCTCAGGGCGTCGAGCCCCGCCGCCGTCATCGCGGTGAGGGTGGGGGTGCGGCTGTAGATCGGGAGGATGCCCGAGCCGATCTGGAGCCGCTCGGTGCGCGCCGCGAGGTAGCCCATCAGCGAGACGGCGTCGAAGCTGTACGCCTCCGCCACCCAGACGACGTCGAGCCCCGCCTTCTCCAGGCCGACCACCGCCTCGGCGTTGTTGATCGGGTCGTCGCCGTACTGGAGTTGAGTCGACAGCAGCATGCGGCGATGTTACCGACGGGTCACGTCACGTCCAGGGGGAGACGGGACGCGTCACGTCGACGCCGTCGAGGCGCACGTCGACGTGCTCGGTGAAGAACGAGACGAGCCCGGCGAGCGCCTCCGAGCCCGGCAGCGGCTCCGGGTAGCGCCAGGCGATGTCGCGGCCGCCGGCGGCGTCGTAGCGGGCGACGCCCTTGTAGGCGCACTCGGTGACGGTGGTGCTCGGCGTCAGCAGCTCGGTGCGGACGTCCTCGGGCGGGAGGTACCAGCGCACCGGCAGCCACGTCTCGGTGACCAGCACCGGGCGCCGGCTCTCGGCGAGGACCTGCCCGTGCAGCGCGATCCGGACGTGCCGCGAGGACTGCCGGGCGTCGACGCGGTGGAAGGGGTCGCGGGGGTGGCCGACGACCGGCTCGTCCTCCTCGGTCCAGTCCAGCGCCGTGAAGTCGACGAACACGTAGCCGGCGAGCTCGGGGTCGGCGGGGCGGAACGCGGCGCCCACCCGCTCGGAGCCGCCGAGGCGGATCGTCAGGGGCTCGCCGTCGCTGGTGTGCACGCCGAAGCCGGTGTCGGGCGTCAGCACCGAACGGCCCTCGGGGCCCAGCGGCTGGGCTCCGGGCCCGTAGCGGGGGCCGTCGCCGCCGGGCAGGAGCTCGGCCACCACGTCCGCGGCGGGCACCGCGTACTGCGGCACCACACGTCCGGGCTCCCAGACGAGCAGGGCCTCGGTCGTGTCGAGGGCCGGGACGCCGTCGAGGGCGGCCCGCAGCCGCACCGGGGTGGGCTCGACCCGCAGCTCACCGAAGGACCCCGCCACGTGCTCCGCCATCCGCACCGCCATGGGACGACTGTCCTCCGGTGCGCAACCCCCGGCTCGCACACAGCTCCGGGGGCTCGCACACAGGGCCGGACCTGTGTGCGAGCCCCGCGGCCTGTGTGCGAGCCGGGGTGCGGGGGCCCGGGTAGGGTCGCCGCCCGTGGGGTTCCGGGTCGTGCCTGCCGCGTACGTGCTGCTGATCGACGCCGGGGAGCGCGTCCTGCTGCAGCTGCGCCGGGGCACCGGCTACCGCGACGGCTTCTGGGCCGCCGCGGCCGCGGGGCACGTCGAGGCCGACGAGCCGGTGTTCGCTGCGGCGTGCCGGGAGGCCGCCGAGGAGCTGGGGATCGTCGTCGAGCAGCGCGACCTCGTCCCCCTGACGACCATGCACCGCACGCACGGCAACGGCCTGGAGATCGACGAGCGCGTCGACTTCTTCTTCGCCTGCCGCCGCTGGACCGGCGAGCCGCGCACGATGGAGCCCGAGCGGAGCGCCGGGCTGGGCTGGTACCCGCTCGACGCGCTGCCCGAGCCCGTCGTCCCGCACGAGCTGTTCGTCCTCGAGGGCCTGCGCCGCGGCGACCTGCCGGTGATCACCGCCTTCGGCTTCGCGTAGGGACCGTCAGACGACCTGGCGGTCCTTGCCCTCCCAGTACGGCTTGCGCAGGTCCTTCTTGAGGATCTTGCCCGTGGGGTTGCGGGGCAGCTCGTCGAGCACGTCGACCGACTTGGGGCACTTGAACGACGCCAGGTGCTCGCGGCACCAGGCCAGCAGCGCCGCCTCGTCGATCTCCGCGCCCGTGGCCGCCACGACGACGGCCTTGGGCACCTCGCCCCACCGCTCGTCGGGCACGCCGATCACCGCGACGTCGGCGACGCTCGGGTGCTCGGCCAGGACGCGCTCGATCTCGGCCGGGTAGATGTTCTCCCCGCCGCTGATGATCATGTCCTTGATGCGGTCGGTGACGTAGACGTAGCCATCGGCGTCCCTGTGCCCGCCGTCGCCCGACCGCAGCCAGCCGTCCTCGGTGATCGCGGCGGCGGTGGCCTCCGGCTTGCCCCAGTAACCACCCATGACCTGCGCCGAGCGGACCCAGATCTCGCCGGGCTCGCCGGTGGCGACGGGCTCGCCGGTGGCGGGATCGCGGATCTCGATCTCGACGCCGTGGATCGGCGTGCCCGCCGAGATCAGGCGGTGCTCGGCGGCCGGGTCCGTGTGGTCCTCCGGGCCCAGCGAGCTGACGACGCCGCACTGCTCGGTCATGCCGTAGACCTGGTGCATCACGTCCGGGAACAGCTTCAGGCACCCGCGCATGACGGGCAGCGGCATCGGCGACGCGCCGTAGGACAGGGCCTTCACCGACGAGTAGTCGCGGTCGGCGACGCCGGGCACCTGCAGCATCGCGGCCATCAGCGCCGGGACGTAGAACGTGTGCGTGATCCGCTCGCGCTCCAGCATCTCCAGCGCGGCGGCCGGGTCGGGCATCCGCATCATGAACGAGTGCGCGCCCGAGGCGATCGAGAGCAGCACGTAGCTCGTGCCGCCGACGTGGAACAGCGGCATGGCGACCTGCACGCGCGAGTCGGCGTCGACGTCGAAGTCGGCCATGACGTTCGTGGCGTGCGCGAGCATCCCGGCGTGGGTGAGCATCGCGCCCTTGGGGAAGCCGGTGGTGCCCGAGGTGTAGAGCTGCACGAAGCAGTCGCCGGGCGCCGAGGGGTGCACCTCGTGGTCGGGCTCGTGCGCGCCGATCCAGGCCTCGTACTCGTCGGTGTCGCCGCCCACGTGGATGACCTGCTCGACGGCGGGCAGCTTGTCGCGCACCTGCGCCACGGCCCCGGCGAACTCCGGGCCGACGAACAGGATCCGCGCCTGCGAGTCGTTGACGACGTAGACGATCTCGGGCGGCGCGAGCCGGAAGTTGACGACGGCGTTGGCCGTGCCGACCTGCGCGCAGGCCAGCGTCAGCTCGACGCACGAGGGGTGGTTGAGGTCGAGCACGGCGACGCGGTCGCCGGGCCGCAGGCCGGCGGCGCGCTGGGCCGCCGCGTTCTGGCGGACCCGGCGGGCGAACTCGGCCCAGGTGCGGGTGGTGCCCGCGAAGGTGACGGCGGGCGCGTCGGGCCGCTCGGCCTCCCAGTGGCCCAGGATGGCGGTGAAGTCGGCGGCCGCGGTGGAGAGATCGAGGGTCGAGCCGGTCATGCGTTCCTCCCTGTGGCGCACGGCACATGCGCGAGCCGACGATAGCGATCCGGACATCCGGGGAGAAGGCGTTGACGCAGCGGCCGCGACCGTGTTGCGTCCGATCCACATCCACGACACTGAGGAGAGCGATGACGCTCGACGCACAGGCCAGGGGACTGCTCGACGCGATGGCGGCGCAGGGGGCCAAGGACTTCGCGGAGATGACCGTGCCGGAGGCGCGGGAGATGGGCATGGCCTTCATCGACCTGCAGGGGGAGCCCGAGGTCGCCGACGTGACCGACCGGGTCGTGCCCGGCCCTGCCGGCGAGATCCCGGTGCGGGTCTACCGGCCCGCGGGCGACGGCCCGAAGCCCGTGATCCTGTACTTCCACGGCGGCGGCTGGGTGATCGGCTCGATCGAGGTGGCCGACAAGCCGTGCCGGCTGCTCGCCAACATCGTCGACGCCGTCGTCGTGTCGGTCGGCTACCGCAAGGCGCCCGAGGACGTGTACCCCGCCGCGCCCGACGACTGCTACGCCGCCACGGCGTGGGTGGCCGAGCACGCCGCCGAACTCGGCGTCGACGCCACCCGGCTCGTGGTGGCCGGCGACAGCGCGGGCGGCAACCTGGCCGCGGCCGTCACGCTCATGGCGCGCGACCGCGGCGGCCCCGCCATCGCCCACCAGCTGCTCATCTACCCCGCGGTCGACGCGGGCGGCGAGTACGTCTCGCGGGTGGAGAACGGCGAGGGCTACCTGCTCACCAAGAGCGCGATGGACTGGTTCTACAGCCACTACCTCTCCAGTCCGACGCTCGTGGAGGACCCCTACGTCTCGCCGCTGCGGGCCGCGAGCCACGCCGACCTGCCGCCCGCCACGGTGATCACCGCCGGGTTCGACCCGCTGCGCGACGAGGGCGACGCCTACGCCGCCGCCCTGTCCGGGGCGGGCGTACCGGTGACGCACCTGCAGAACCCGAGCATGATCCACGGGTTCTGGTGGCTGGCCGGCGCGATCGGGCACACGCGCGGGTCCTACGAGGCGGCGGGGGCCGCCGTCCGGGCCGCGCTCGCGGGCTGACCCGGGCGTCCGGGACCCCGCCCGGGCCCGGTGCGGCAGGATCGGGCCGGTGACGGCAGCGCGGGGCGACGACGGCAGCGGACGGATCACCGTACAGCGGCTCACCAAGCGGTTCGGGCCGGTGAGTGCGGTGGAGGACCTCAGCTTCGCCGTCGAGCGCGGCACCGTCACCGGCTTCCTGGGCCCGAACGGGTCCGGGAAGACGACGACGCTGCGGATGCTGCTCGGGCTCGTCGCGCCGACGTCGGGCGAGGCGCGGATCAACGGCCTGCGCTTCGGGGAGCTGCCGCACCCGGCGCGGGTCGTCGGCGCCGTGCTCGAGGCACAGGGCTTCCACCCGGCGCGCACCGCTGGGGCGCACCTCGCGGTGTGCGCGGCGGCGATCCGCGTGCCCGACGTCGCGGTCGGGCACGTGCTGCGCGCGGTCGGCCTCGACACCGCGGCGAACCGGCCGGTCGGCGGGTTCTCCCTGGGCATGAAGCAGCGCCTGGCGCTGGCCACCGCGCTGCTGGGCGACCCGCAGGTCCTCGTGCTCGACGAGCCGGCCAACGGGCTCGACCCGGAGGGCATCGCGTGGCTGCGGACGTTCGTGCGCGGGTTCGCCGCGCAGGGGCGCACGGTGCTGGTGTCGAGCCATGCGCTCGCGGAGGTCGAGCAGACCGTCGACCACGTCGTCGTCGTCAACCGCGGGCACTGCGTGCACCAGGGCCCGCTGGCGCGCCTGCGCGGGCGGCCGCGGGTGCTCGTCGCCACGCCCGACCCGGCCCGCCTCGCCGAGGCTCTGGCGAAGGCCGGGATACCCGAGGTCGAGGCGCGGCGCGACGGGCGCCTGGCCGTCACCGGTGCCGATCCGGCCCGCGTCGGTGACGTCGCGCTGGCCGCAGGTGTCGCCGTGCACGGCCTGGAGGCCGAGCGCGTCGACCTCGAACAGCTCTACTTCGGCCTCACGGCGGGTGCCCGGTGATCGCCGCCCTGCTGCGCAGCGAGCTGCGCAAGACGCTGTCGACGAAGCTGTGGTGGGGGCTGCTCGTCCCCGTCGCCCTGCTGACGCTGCTGGTCAACCTGTTCGGCGGCGTGTTCACGCTCGCGCTCGGCGGGGGCTCCGACGCCGAGGACGCCCTGCCGCTGCTGCTGGCCTCGCTGGCCTACTCCCTCGCGCTGACGGCGACGTTCGCCGGCGTGCACGGCGCGGTGTCGGCGGCGGGGGAGTTCCGGCACCGCACGATCACCACGACCTACCTCACCACCCCCGGCCGCGGGGCCGTCCTCGCGGCGAAGGCGCTGGTGGCGGCCGCGGTCGGCGCCGTCTACGCACTGGTGACGTCGGTGGTCGGGGTCGCGGGCGGGCTGGCGGGGCAGGAGAGCGCGCAGTTCCCCGAGCCGGGCGCGCTGCTCGCCGTCGTCGGGATCGGCACGGCCGTGTGCGCGCTGTGGGGCGCGTTCGGCGTCGCGCTGGGCACGGTGCTGAGCAACCAGGTCACCGTGCTCGTGCTGCTGCTGGTCTACGTGCTGCTCGGCGAGCCGCTGCTGTCGCTGCTGCTCACCGCGAACGACTCGCCGTCGGTGGCGGCGCTCAGCGCGTGGCTGCCGGTGAACGCGGGCGAGGTGGCGGTCTACGACGTGCCGGCGCGGGTGCTGGGCGGGCCGGCGAGCGCGTCGGACCTGCTGGGGCTGGCCGCGGGGGTGGCCGCGCCGCCGCCGTGGTGGGGTGCGCTGCTGGTGCTGGGTGGGTGGACGGCCGCGGGCGCCGCGCTGGCCGGGTGGGTCGGGGGACGGCGGGACGTCACGTGAGCAAGTGGGTGCGCCCGGAATGCCACCGCCCGCCCCGGCGCTGGTGCCTGACGTGCCCGACTCCCCACCACTCGGCTCCGCAGCGCCCGGCTCCCCAGCACCCGGGTGGATCCGCCGCCTCGTCGGTGCGTGCCTGCACCACCGCGGCGTCGCGATCGGCGCGCTCGTGGCGTCCGCGCTCGGCGTCAGCCTGGAGGCCGTCGGCCCGCTGCTGACGCGGGTGGCCGTCGACGACGCCGTGGCCGGGTCCACCGCCGTCCTCGGCACGGTCGTCGCGGCGATCGGCGCGCTCGCGCTCGTCCGCTTCGGGGCGTCGTTCCTGCGGCGCTTCCTGGCCGGTCGCCTCGCGCTCGACGTCCAGCACGACCTGCGCCGCCAGGTCTTCGCCGCGGTCCAGCGCCTCGACGGCCACCGCCAGGACGCCCTGCGCACCGGGCAGGTCGTGTCGCGCTCGATCACCGACCTGCAGCTCGTGCAGTCGCTGCTGTCGATGGTGCCGCTCGCCCTGGGCTCGGTCGTGCTCGTCGTCGCCTCGGTGGCGGCGATGCTGTGGCTCTCGCCGCTGCTCACGCTCGTCGCGCTCGTGCTGCTGCCGCTCGCCGGGTTCGTCACCGCCAAGTCCAGGGCGTCGCTGTTCCCGGCGACGTGGTCGGCGCAGCAGCGCGCGGCCGACGTCGCGCAGCAGGTGGAGGAGACCGTCACCGGCGTCCGGGTCGTCAAGGGGTTCGGGCAGGAGGCGCGCGAGGTCGGGGCGCTGGAGGGCCGCGCCCGCACGCTCTACGCCGAGCGGATGCGCGCCGCCCGCCTCACCGCGCGGCTCAACCCGACGCTGCTCGCGCTGCCCACGCTCGGCCAGGTCGGCGTCATCGGCCTCGGCGGGTACCTCGCGCTCACCGGGTCGATCACGCTCGGGACCTTCCTGGCGTTCACGACCTACGTCGCCGGGCTCGTCGGCCCCGCGCGGCTGCTCGGCTCGCTGGTCGTGTCGGCGCAGCTCGCGCGGGCGGGCGTGGAGCGGGTGTACGACCTCGTCGACTCCCAGCCCGACGTCGTCGACCCGCCCGTCCCCGCGCACCTGCCCGACGGGCCGCTGTCGGTGGAGCTCGACGGCGTCCGGTTCGGCTACTCGCGCAAGGAGCCCGTGCTCGACGGGGTGTCGCTGACGGTCGCGCCGGGGGAGACGCTCGCGCTGGTCGGAACGGCCGGCTCCGGCAAGTCGACGGTCGCGCTGCTGCTGCCGCGGTTCTACGACCCGCAGGAGGGGTCGCTGCGCCTGGGCGGCGTGCCGCTGCCCGACCTGCGCCTGAACGACCTGCGCCGTGAGCTCGGGGTGGTGTTCGAGGAGGCGTTCCTGTTCTCCGACACCGTCCGCGCCAACATCGCCTACGGCAGCCCGGACGCCTCCGACGCCGAGGTGCGCGCCGCCGCCCGCGCCGCCCAGGTCGACGAGTTCGTCGACCGCCTCCCCGACGGCTACGACACCATGGTCGGCGAGCGCGGCCTGACGCTCTCGGGCGGGCAGCGCCAGCGCATCGCCCTGGCCCGCGCCGTCCTCACCGACCCCCGCGTGCTGGTGCTCGACGACGCCACCTCGGCCGTCGACAGCGCCACCGAGGCCGCCATCCACGACACCCTGCGCACGCTCACCGCCGGGCGCACGACGCTGCTCGTCGCGCACCGCCGCTCCACGCTCGCGCTGGCCGACCGCGTGGCCGTGCTCGACGCCGGGAAGGTCGTCGACATCGGCACCGAGGCCGAGCTGACGGCCCGCTGCCCGCTGTTCCGCGAGCTGCTGGCCGTGGAGGACGCGCACGCGCCCACCGCCACCTCGGCCGGGCCCGGCGGCGTGACGCCGGAGCTGTGGCCCGAGCCCGCCGCCGTCACGGCGTCCGACGGGGCGCTGCGCGCGGCCGCGGCGTCGGCCGGCACCGGCACGGGGCGGCCGTCGGGCGTCGGGGGGCCGTCGGCGATGGCCGGGGCGATGCCCGTGACGCCCGCGCTCGCCGCGGCCGTCGACGCGCTCCCGCCCGCCCGCGAGACCCCGCGCCTGGGCGACGAGGAGCCCACCGCCCCCGATCCCGGCTTCCGGCTCGTGAAGCTGCTGCGGCCGGTGCGGTGGCTGCTCGCGCTGACGATCGTGCTGGTGTCGCTCGACGCGCTCACCACGCTCGCGTTCCCGACCGTCGCCCGGCTCGCCGTCGACGGCGGCATCACCGCGGGCTCGCGCAGCACGCTGCTCACGGCCACGCTGCTCGGGCTGGGCGTCGTCGCGCTGGGGTGGTTCGTCGTCGCCGCGCAGACCGTCGTCACCGCCCGGGCGGGGGAGAGCCTGCTCTACCTGCTGCGCGTGCGGAGCTACGCGCACCTGCAGCGGCTCGGGCTCGACTACTACGAGCGCGAGCTGTCCGGCCGGATCATGACGCGGATGACGACCGACGTCGACGCGCTCTCGACGTTCCTGCAGACCGGGCTCGCGCAGGCCGTCGTCAGCCTGCTCACCGTCGTCGGGGTGGCGGTGGCGCTGCTGGTCACCGACACCGCGCTGGCGCTCGTCGCGCTCGCGGTGCTGCCGGTGCTGGTCGTGGCCACCGTGGTGTTCCGGCGGCTGTCGTCGCGGGCGTACGCGGAGGCGCGGGAGAAGGTCGGCGCGGTCAACGCCGACATGCAGGAGAACGTCTCCGGCGTCCGGATCGCGCAGGCCTACGTCCGCGAGGAGCGCAGCGCCGCCGCCTTCTCCGACCGCAGCGACGCCTACCGCCGCAGCCGCATGCGCGCCCAGCGCTACATCGCCACGTACTTCCCGTTCGTCGCGCTGCTCTCGGACGTCTCGCAGGTGGCGGTGCTCGGCGTCGGCGCCGCCCGGGTGGCGGCCGGCGACCTCACCCCCGGCGTGCTCACCGCGTTCCTGCTCTACCTCGGCCTGTTCTTCTCCCCGGTGCAGCAGCTCTCCCAGGTGTTCGACGCCTACCAGCAGGCGCGCGTCGGCCTCACCCGCATCTCCGACCTGCTGCGCACGCCGACCTCCGAGGCCCCGGCCGTCGACCCGGCCCCGGTGCCGGCGCGGCTGCGGGGCGGCGTCGAGCTCCGCGACCTCTGCTTCGCCTACCCCGGGGCGCCGGGCCCCGCGCTCGACCACGTGTCGCTGCGCGTCGCCCCCGGCGAGACCGTGGCGCTGGTGGGGGCGACGGGAGCGGGCAAGTCGACGCTGGTCAAGCTGCTGGCGCGGTTCTACGAGGCCGGGTCCGGCGCGGTGCTGGTCGACGGCACCGACGTGCGCCGCTTCGCCCTCGCCGACTACCGGCACCGGCTGGGGATCGTCCCGCAGGAGCCGCACCTGTTCACCGGGGACGTGGCCGCCAACATCGCCTACGGCCGGCCTTCGGCGACGCCGGCGGAGATCGAGGCGGCGGCCCGCGCGGTCGGCGCGCTCGACCTCGTCCGCACCCTGACCGGCGGCTTCCGGCACCCGGTCGGCGAGCGCGGGCAGGGCCTGTCGGCGGGGCAGCGCCAGCTCATCGCGCTGGCCCGGGCCGAGCTGGTCGACCCCGACATCCTGCTGTTCGACGAGGCCACCGCCGCGCTCGACCCCGCCACGGAAGCCGCGGTCCTGGCCGCGGGCGACCGCGTGGTCTCCCGCCGCACCGCCTTCGTGGTCGCCCACCGCCTCGCCACCGCCGCCCGCTCCGACCGGATCGTGGTGCTGGAGGGGGGCCGGATCGTGGAGGAGGGCCCGCACGAGGTGCTGGTGTCGGCCGGCGGCCCCTACGCCCGCCTGTGGAGGGCGGGGGAACTGGAGCCCGCCGCCTGACCCCGCCCCACCCCTCCCGCGAGTTTGCCTCCCGAGCCCCGCGAGTTTGCGCACCCCGCCCGGCGAGTTCGCCCTCCCGCCCGGCGAGTTCGCCGCTCAACCCGCGCGAGTTCGCCGCGCGACCCCGGCGAGTGCGCCGTTCCGCCCCGTCAGTCGGGATCTCTCGCGGCGACCGTGTCGGGCTCGTGTTGCGGGAGGGCCCGGGGCCGTTCGCGGGTCCCTGATCGTCGGGAGCGTGACGTGACGGTCGCGGGGAGGGCAGCGAAGGCGCACTTCCGATGATCACGGCGGCGCGAACTGCGTTCCGCGGAACGCGCGGCTGCGACGGCCGGGATCGCGTCGCCGACCGGCAACCGCGCACCCTCCTGGCGGTCTGCGCACGCCGCTGCGCGCGGGAGGTCAACGGATGCGCAGTTCGAGATGCTGCACCGGGTGCACGGGACCGATCTGGTGGTGATCGCCAGAAGTGCGACGTGGTGGTCGTCGGGAGGGCGGTCAGGGCGCACTCGCGACGACTGACAACGACCACCAGGGCCGTGGGCCCCAGGTGCGGCCGCGTGTGGGCCCGAACCCGCGCCTACGTACCTCCTGGCCGCCTGCGCACGTCGCGCCGCGCGAGCCGCCACCAGGCGTGCAGCTCGCACCACCACCCCGACACGCTCGCCACGACACCCCGACTCGCGGGCTTGGAGACGAGGGACGTGCCGTTCAGCGCGGCTCCCCGCCACTCCTGCCCGATTCCGGGCAGGGATTTGGCGTTCTCCTGGTGATCCGGCAGCATCTGCCGGGTGCCCGGTCCGTACGACGACCTCGTCGACCACCTCGTGCGCAGCTCCCCGCTGAGCGCGAGCGAGGCCGAGCGGGTGGTGGCCGAGGTGCTGAGCTACTTCGCGGAGCCGGTGCAGGACTACGTCCGCCGCCGCCACGCCGAGCTCAGGAACCGTGGCTGGCACAACGACCGGATCTTCGCGGCGCTCGGCCCGGAGCTGGCGACGCGGCGGGTGTCCCCGCCGGCGCTGTCGGCCCGGCAGCTGCGCCGCCTCGTCTACGGCTGACGCCGGAACAGCGACCCTGGGAGAACCTCCATGTG
Source organism: Pseudonocardia oceani (assembly GCF_019263585.2). Taxonomy (GTDB): domain Bacteria; phylum Actinomycetota; class Actinomycetes; order Mycobacteriales; family Pseudonocardiaceae; genus Pseudonocardia; species Pseudonocardia oceani. The sequence continues at coordinate 1,723,817 of NZ_JADQDF010000001.1, read as the reverse complement.
CGGAATCGTCGGCTACGTCGGCCCGCAGGACGCGGCACCGATCCTCCTCGAGGGTCTGGGCCGGCTCGAGTACCGCGGCTACGACTCCGCGGGCGTCGCGGTGATGACGAAGGCCGGGTTGAAGGTGCGCAAGGTCAGCGGCCGGGTCTCGGCGCTGGCGGCCGACCTGCCCGCGCGCTTCAAGGGCGCCCCCGGCATCGGCCACACCCGCTGGGCCACCCACGGCGGCCCGACGCCGGAGAACGCGCACCCGCACACCGACTCCGCCGGCCGGATCGCGGTCGTGCACAACGGCATCATCGAGAACGCCGAGGAGCTGCGGGCGAAGCTGACGGCCGACGGCGTCGAGTTCGTCAGCCAGACCGACACCGAGTGCGTCGCGCACCTCGTCGCCGCCGCCTTCTCCGCGGGCGCCGCCGACCTCGAGCAGGCCGTGCGCTGGGCGCTGCGCCAGGTCGTCGGCGCCTACGGACTGGCCGTCGTCGACGCCGAGCACCCCGACCGCGTGGTCGTCGCCCGCAACGGCAGCCCGGTGCTGCTGGGTGTCGGCGAGAAGGAGATGTTCGTGGCGTCCGACGTCGCCGCGCTCGTCGGCTACACCCGCCAGGTCGTCTACCTCGACGACGGCGAGCTCGCCTCGCTCACCGCGGGCGGCTACCGCACCTTCACCCTCGACGACACGTCCACGGCGAAGAGCCCGTCGACGATCGACTGGGACGTCGTCGGCGCCGAGATCGGCGACCACGCCCACTTCCTGATCAAGGAGATCGAGGAGCAGCCGACGACGATCACGCGCGCGCTGGCCGGTCGCCTCGACGAGCGCTTCTCCACCGCGCACCTGGGCGGGCTCAACCTCAGCGTGCGCGAGGCGCGCGAGTTCCGCCGCGTCAAGATCCTGGGCTGCGGCAGCGCCTGCTACGCGGGCGACCTCGGCGCGCAGCTCATCGAGGACCTCGCCCGGCTCCCCGCCACGAGCGAGGCGGCCAGCGAGTTCCGCTACCGCAACCCCGTGGTCGAGCCCGACACGCTCTACGTCGCGGTGAGCCAGTCCGGCGAGACCGTCGACACGCTCGCCGCGGTGCAGGAGCTGCAGCGCAAGGGCGGGCGCGTCATCGGGATCGTCAACGTGGTCGGGTCGACGATCGCCCGCCAGGTCGACGGCGGCATCTACCTGCACGCCGGCGCGGAGATGTCGGTGGCGGCGACGAAGTCGTTCACCTCGACGGTCACGGCGTTCGCGCTGCTCGCCCTGCACCTGGGCCGCATCCGCGACCTCTCGCCGACCGACGGCACCCGCATCATCAACGGCCTCGCCGCGCTGCCCGACCAGGTGCGCGAGATCCTGAAGCTCTCCGACGAGATCGCCGAGGTGGCGCGGGAGATCGCGCCCAGCCCGAGCATGATGTTCGTGGGCCGCCGCCGCGGCTGGCCGGTGGCCCGGGAGGGCGCGCAGAAGCTCAAGGAGATCTCCTACATCCACGCCGAGGCGTACCCGTCGGCCGAGCTCAAGCACGGTCCGCTGGCGCTGATCAGCCCGGAGATGCCGACGGTCGCGATCGTCCCCGACGACGACCTGCTCGACAAGAACACCTCGACGCTCTCGGAGATCAAGGCCCGCAGCGGCCCGGTGATCGCGCTCGCGCACCGGAAGCTGCCGGTCGAGCTGGCCGACCGCACGATCGTCATCCCGCGCAACGAGCCGGAGCTCGACCCGATCCTGCTCTCGATCCCGCTGCAGCTGCTGGCCTACCACGCCGCCGTGGCCCTGGAGCGGGACGTCGACAAGCCGCGCAACCTGGCCAAGAGCGTCACGGTCGAGTAGCGAGCCGGGCCGTCCCGGGGCCGGTGAGGTCCCGGGCGGCCGCGGCGGTGCGCCCGCTCATCAGGAGCAGCAGGGCGACGGTCGAGCCCCGGACCTCCTCGCCCTCGCCCGCGGCGAACGGGCCGTCGGTCGCCACGAGCCGCAGCCCGCGCAGCCGGCGCCGCGCGTGAAAGGGCCATCCCATGTCCCACACGCGCTGCGCCGCGGCGTGCGCGCCGTCGGCGGGCGGGTCGTGGTGCAGGCCCAGCGGGACCGCGACGTCCTGGACGTGCGTGACGACGTCCATCAGCAGGTTCCGGTACGACGTGACGAACGGCAGCCTGTGGCTCTCCGCGTGCATCCGCAGCTCCTCGACGAGCCGCGCGGGCGGCCGCGCGGCATGGGCGACGGAGAGGTCGTGGTTGAGGCGGTCGAAGTCGCCGCGGGCCCGCACCGCGCCGACGAGCATCGCGCCGATGCTCGGGTGCTGCGGCGTCAGCGCGACGTGCGCGGCCACGTCGCGCACCCGCCACCCGTCGCACAGCGACGCGCTCTCCCACTCCTGCGGCGTGAGGCCGTCGAGCAGATCGGCCAGTGCCCGGCGTTCCGCGGCGATCACCCGCCAGCTCGCGTCCTCGTCCACGTCACCTATCCTTTCGTCAGAGAGGCTGACCACTATAGTCAGACTCTCTGACCAGTGTCGAGAGGGGACGCGTGAACACCGGGCTGCTGCTGTTCCTGCCCTACCGCGCGATGGAGCAGCGCGTCATGGCCGCCGTCGTCGCGGCGGGCTTCGACGACGTGACGCTCGCCCAGGCCCGGGTCTTCCAGCGCATCGCCCCCGGCGGGAGCCGGCTCACCGACCTCGCCGAGCAGGCGCAGATCACCAAGCAGTCGGCCGGGTTCCTCGTCGACCAGCTGCAGGGGGCCGGCTACGTCGAGCGCGTGCCCGACCCCGCGGACGGCCGCGCGCGGCTCGTGCGGATCGCGGCCCGCGGGGAGCGCGTGCTGCCGGTGGCCGCGGCCGCCGTGGCCGAGGTGGAGGCCGAGTGGGCGGCGCACCTCGGCCCGCGGGCCATGCGCGAGCTGCGGGCGGCGCTGGAGCGGCTGAGCGAGATCACCGACCCGTACGGGTAGCCGAGCCCTCAGCCGTCGGCGAGCAGGCGCTCCCGGCGGGTGACGATGCCGGGGCGGCGGCGGTCCTGCTCGGGCAGCAGCTCCACCAGCAGGTCGTGCACCTCCAGGTCGTCGCGGCCCAGCGGGTGGGCGGCGAACGTGACGAGGAGGCCGAGGTCGTCGGCGTCGAGGACGGCGCGGCGCAGCCCGGCCTCGATCTGGTCGCGCAGCTCGCGGATCTCCGGGGCGTCCGAGCGCGGCAGCAGCGGCCCGGCGCACGCCTGCAGCGCGTCGGCGGCGCGGCCCTCCCGCAGGGCGGTGCGGACGGCCTCGAAGTCGCTGTCGACGACGGCGTCGAGGCGGTAGGGCCGGGTGCGCAGGACGTCGGCGCCGATCAGCCCGCGCAGGCGCAGGATCTCGCCGCGGACGGTGGTGGGGTTGCCGTCGTCGCCGTAGAGCAGCAGCGCCAGGCGCTCGGCGGTGAGGCCGCCGGGGTGCAGCGCGAGCGCGGTGAGGATCTCCGCCGGGCGCAGCGTGACCTGCACCGACTTGCCGTTGAGCACGACCCGCGGGCCGGACTCGCCGGTGAACCGCAGCGACAGCGCACTGCGCCGGACGGCCCGGACGGCGGCGCGCGGCGTGCGCAGCAGGTAGCCCTCGGCGAGCGGCTCGACCTCCATCTCGCGGCCGTCGTCGAGCAGCACGCGGCCCGACCCCTGCGGCAGTGCGACGCGCTCGGGCCAGGTGCCGTAGGGCTCGCCGGCGATGATCCGGCCGGTGGGGGTGACGAGCGCAGCCTGCCCGCGCACGCTCGTGAGGTGCGGCATGTTGCGCACGCGCAGCCGCTCGTCGGCGATGGCCAGGCGCACGCGCAGCTGGTTCTCCGCGAGCTGCGCGGTGGCCGAGACGAGCTGCACCATCGCCGGGTGCACCGTGTGCAGCGGGCCGCTGATGTCGATCGCGCCGAGGATCGCGCCGGTGTCGGGGTCGTGGACGGGGGCGGCGGCGCAGGTCCAGGCGTGGAACGCGCGCACCAGGTGCTCGGCCGAGTGGATCTGCACGGGGGCGTCGATGGCCAGCGTCGTACCCATCGCGTTGGTGCCGATCGCGTCCTCCGACATCCGGAACCCGGGGGACAGGCCGGTGTCGTCGGCGATGTGCAGCAGCCGCGCCGCGCCCTCGCGCCAGAGGATCGTGCCGTCGGCGTCGGTGACGAGCATGACGTGCATGGCCTCGTCGGCGATGCTCACGAGCGTGCTGCGCAGCAGCGGCAGGACCTCGTTGAGCGGGTGGGTCTCGCGCAGGTCGGGCAGGTCGTCCTCGGCCAGCACCGCGCGCGGTGTCTGCCGCTCGGGATCGACCTGCGCGGCGAGGCTGCGCTGCCAGCTCGCGGACACCAGCGACCGCGGCGCCTCCGCACCCGTGCCGCCGGACATCGCCGAATCGTAGATGCCGGTCAGCGCGCGGGCGTGCTCCACCGGATCGGGCACGGGCAGGCCTTGCGTACCGCGCGTCGTCATGTGTGCTCCGAGCGTCGTCGCTCCAGGACTTGCCCCGGGCGACATCATCGCCCAGGCCTCCGAACGGGGCAAGCGGGCCCTCCTTGCGCGTGCAACGTCGAGGCAACGTGGCGGTACCTAGGGTCCGGGACCAGTGACGCGTGACACGCCCGACGGCCCCAAGGAGGTTCGCCCGTGACGACCGAAGCCGTGCTCGAACCGGACGTGGCCCTGCTCGACCGCGCGATGACCGGCATCGCCACCCCGACGGCGCGCCGGACCGCCCGCCTGCTGCTCGTCGACTCCGAGGCCATCGTCCGCTTCGGACTGCGGCAGCTCGTCGCCCCCGACCCCGAGCTCGCCGTCGTCGGCGAGGCCGCATCCCCGCGCGACGCGCTCGTGGTCGCCGACCGCTGCCCGCCCGACCTGGTGATCCTCGACGTCGACCTGGGCCGCGGCGACTCGGCGGGCGTCGACCTCGCCCGGATGCTGCTCGAGCGCCACCGCGGCGCCCGGATCCTCGTGCTCACGGGCAACCGCGACCGCGAGGTCATGATGCGCACCGTGCGCCTCGGCGTGCACGGCTACCTCCGCAAGGGCGCCGAGACCGCCGACATCCTCCGCGCGATCCACGCACTGCTGCGCGGCGAGAGCGTCTTCGACTCCCGTCCCCGCGGCGTCGAGCCGTCGGTCGACGTCGTGCGCGACGACGACCGCCCCGCCGTCCGCCGGCTCGGCGGCGCGATGCTCACCGACCGCGAGAACCAGGTGCTGCGCCTGCTCGCCGTCGGCATGTCCAACCGCGAGATCGGCGCGCGGCTGCTGATCAGCGAGGCCACCGTCAAGTTCCACGTGCGCAACCTGCGCGACAAGCTCGAGGTCCGCCGCCGCACCGAGATCGTCTACACCGCCACCCGGCAGGGCATCGTCTGAGGCTGCCCCGTGATCTCCCGCGCCTAGCCTGACCATATGGAGCTGGTGCCGGCGGTGCTGGCGAGCGGGTGGGCGAGCGGCGTCAACGCCTACCTCTGCGTGGTCGTGCTCGGCGTGCTGGGCCGCTTCGGCGGGATCGAGGCGGTGCCCGAGGCGCTGACCCGCACCGACGTGCTGGTCGTCGCCGCGGTGCTCTACCTGCTGGAGTTCGTCACCGACAAGATCCCCTACGTCGACTCGCTGTGGGACGCGGTGTCCACCGCGATCCGGCCGACGGCGGGCGCGGTGATCGGGCTGCTGCTGGCCGGAGACGCGACCTCGCTGGAGCAGGCGGTGCTGGCCGCGAGCGGCGGGGCGGCCGCGCTCGTGAGCCACCTCGTCAAGGGCGGTCTGCGGCTGATCGTCAACACCTCGCCCGAGCCCGTCACGAACATCGGCGTGAGCCTGGGGGAGGACGTCGCCGTGGCCGGGGTGGCGACGCTCGTCGTCGTCGCGCCGGTGGTGGCGTTCGGGATCGCCGCGGTGCTGCTGGTCATCGGGGTGATCCTGCTGGTGGTGCTGTGGCGCAACGTGCGCCGCGGGTACCGCCGCTACCGCGCGTGGCGGGAGCGGCGGACCGCCGGCGGCTACCCGAAGAACACCTCGGCCTCGGCGTAGAGCGCCGGGTCGACGACCTTGAGCTCCTTGGTGGCCTCCGACAGCGGCACCATCGTGATGTCGGTGCCGCGCAGCGCCGTCATCTGGCCCCACTGCCCGGCGTGCACGGCGTCGATCGCGTGCAGGCCGAAGCGGGTCGCGAGCCAGCGGTCGCGGGCGGTCGGGGTGCCGCCGCGCTGCACGTGCCCGAGCACGGTGGTGCGGGCCTCCTTGCCGGTGCGCGTCTCGATCTCCTTGGCCAGCCAGTCGCCGATCCCCCCGAGGCGGACGTGGCCGAACGCGTCCTTCTCCCCGTTGAGCAGGGACTCGTCGCGGTCCTTGGGCATGGCGCCCTCGGACACGACGATGATCGGCGCGTAGTCGAGGCGGAACCGCGACTCGACCCAGCGGCAGACCTGCTCGATGTCGAACCGCACCTCGGGGATGAGGATGATGTTGGCCCCGCCCGCCATGCCGGCGTGCAGCGCGATCCAGCCGGCGTGGCGGCCCATCACCTCGACGATGAGCGCGCGGTGGTGGCTCTCCGCGGTGGTGTGCAGCCGGTCGATGGCCTCGGTCGCGATGTTGACCGCGGTGTCGAAGCCGAACGTGTAGTCGGTGCCCGAGAGGTCGTTGTCGATCGTCTTCGGCACGCCGATGACGTTGACGCCGATCTCGTGCAGCTTCGTCGCGACGCCGAGCGTGTCCTCGCCGCCGATCGCGATGAGCGCGTCGACGCCCAGGTTCTGCAGGTTCGTGCGGATCTTCTCGACGCCCCCCTCGACCGCGAACGGGTTGGTCCGCGACGACCCCAGGATCGTGCCGCCGCGCGGCAGCAGACCGCGCACCGCGGGGATGTCGAGGGGCTTGGTGAGCGCCTCCAGCGGGCCGCGCCAGCCGTCGCGGAAGCCGAGGAACGAGTAGCCGTACTCGGGGACGCCCTTGCGGACGATCGCCCGGATGACCGCGTTCAGTCCGGGGCAGTCGCCGCCACCGGTGAGCACGCCGACGCGCATGTGAGAGGCCTCTCCATCGATGCAGAAGTGGGCACACGCTAGCGCCGTGCGCGCGGAGGCGTCCTATCGGCCCCGTACCGTGGACGGGTGCCCGCCCCGACCGACCTGCGGGCCGACTGCGCGCGCTGCGCCGGCCTCTGCTGCGTCCTGCCCGCGTTCGCCGCGTCGGCCGACTTCGCCATCGACAAGCCCGCCGGCACGCCGTGCCCGAACCTGCGCCCCGACCACGGCTGCGGCATCCACTCCTCTCTGCGCGAGCGCGGCTTCCCCGGCTGCACCGTCTACGACTGCTTCGGCGCGGGCCAGCGGGTCGTCCAGGTGACGTTCGGCGGGCGGCTCGACGCCCGGGTCGGCGCGGTGTTCCCCGTGGTGCGGGTGCTGCACGAGCTCCTGGCGTACGAGACCGAGGCGCTCGAGCGCGGCAGCAGCCACGACGCCGCCGTCCGCCGCGCCCGCGACGAGACGCTGCGCCTGGTCGGCGGTACCCCCGACGACCTCGCCGCGCTCGACCCGTCGGCGCACCGCGCGGAGGTGGCGGGGCTGCTGCGCGCGGTGAGCGCGGAGGTCCGCGACCCGGCCGGGCCGGACCTCGCCGGGGCCGACCTCGTCGGCGCACGCAGGCGCGACCTGCGCCGCGCCTGCCTGCGCGGGGCCGTCCTGCTGGGCGCGGACCTGCGCGGGGCCGACCTCCGCGGCGCCGACCTGCTGGGCGCCGACCTGCGCGGGGCCGACCTCCGCGGCGCCGACCTCACCGGCGTCCTGTTCGGCGTGCAGCCCCAGCTCGACGCGGCCCGCGGCGACGCCGCGACCACGCTGCCGGCCGGGCGTGACCGGCCCGGGCACTGGACGGTGACCTAGGCCGGCCCGTCGACCAGTCCGTAGGCGACCGCCTCGGGCGTGGTGAACCAGCGCCGCGCCGCGGTGTCGGCGGTGATCCGGTCGACCCCCTGGCCGGTGCGCGCGGCGAGCAGCGCGACCACGTCGGCCTGCTGCCCGGGCGCGAGCACGGCCATCCCGAACGGCTCCGCGGGCGCCAGCAGGGTGAGGCGGGCGTGCGCGGTGGCCGTCCGCTTGCCGGGCGCGCCGCTCGCCGCGAGCAGCAGCCCCACGCCGGAAGCGGCGCCGACCACGCAGGTCGCGACGTCGGGGCCGATCAGCTCCATCGTGTCGACGACGGCGAGCGCGGCCCCGGCCGGACCGCCCGTGCAGGACACCGTCAGCACGACGTCGTGGCGCGCGTCGCGGGCGGCGAGCAGGCGCAGGCGCGCGCAGACCCGCTGCGCGGCGTCGTCGTCGAGGACGCCGCCGACGTGCACGACCCGGACGTCGAGCAGGTGGTCGAGGACCGGGTCGGCGCCCGCGACGAGGACCGTCGACGAGGCGGAGGCCGTGGGGTGGGAGGGCCGGGGCCCGGGGAACGGCGGATGGGGCGGGGGCGGGACGGGCTGCGGGGGCACGGTGACTCCTCGGGTGTCGGTGGCCCGACGCTAGGACCGCCGGCCCGCGCTGCGGGCCGTGTTCGCCGGGGGCCCGCGTTTGCGCCGTGGGCGAACGGGGCACGTGCTCGCCGTGGAACCCCTCGACGACGACCACGCCCGTCCCGCCGGTGCCTCCGACGACCTCGTGTCCGCTGTCGGCGCGCTCTCCGAGGCGCTGGAGCGCATCGAGCGCGCCCGCGGCGCCCTCTACGAGTTCCACCAGCTCATGGGCGGCGCCGACGCCATGCTCGACGACGTGACCGAGGGCCTGCGCGCCGAGGGCCACGCCGACCTCGCCGAGCGCATCGAGTCCGAGCTCGTCGGGCGCAACGTCCTCGCCGGGCGCTGGACGTTCCAGATCGTGGAGGAGTTCGACGACGGCTACTACGCGACCTGGCGCGAGCTGGAGCGGACCGTCCGCGACAAGACGATGGACGGGCGCCGCCACGTGCTCGAGGCCGAGATGAAGCAGCGCCGACGCACTGCCGGACGCCCCGGCCACGAGGCGACGCCGGGCAGCTGAGCACGTTCACCTGTCGTCCATCCGGGGATCACCGGTTCGGCGAACGGGCTACCTAGGGTCGGTCCTCCCGAACTCCCACCAGGAGGATGACCGTGGCCCAGCCCTGCCCGGACGCCGGCTCCACCACCCGGCCCGGTGCCGTCGAGCTCCCCCTGCTCGCGGCCGCACACCGACCCGGCCGGCTCTACACCTGCCGCTACCGCTGCGGCGACGCCTGCGCGCGGCCGGTGCCCAACCGCTCCGAGAACGAGTACTTCGGGGCCGTGCTGCAGCGCGCGATCTCCCGCCGCGGCGCGCTGCGGGCCGGAGCCGTGATCACCCTGGCCGTCGGGTCCACCGGGGCGCTCGCCGCGTGCACCACCTCGCCCGCCGTGGCGCCGGCCGCCGAGGTCACCGCGAGCGGGCTGCCGCGCGGGCTGGACTACGCGACCGTCCCCGTCAACAACACCGACGGCATCACGCTGCCCCCGGGGTACGCCAGCAACGTCGTGATCCGCTGGGGAGACCCGGTCGTGCCGGGAGCCCCGGAGTTCGACTTCGCGAACCAGACGCCCGAGGCGCAGGCGCAGCAGTTCGGCTACAACAACGACTTCTGCGGGGTCCTGCCGCTCGACGGCGACCGCCTCGTCATGTTCAACAACCACGAGTACTCGATCGAGCCGCTGATGTTCCCCGGCTACGACGAGGAGAACCCCACCGAGACGCAGGTGCGCATCGGGATGGCCGCGCACGGGCTGTCGGTGCACGTGGTCGAGCGCGACCCGGCCACCGGCGAGATGCGCGCGGTCCTCGACCCCCTCAACCGCCGCTACACCGCCACCTCGGAGTTCCTGCTCACCGGGCCCGCCGCCGGGTCGGCGCTGCTGCAGACCTCCGCGGACCCCACCGGCACGCGCGTGCTCGGCACGCTGAACAACTGCGCGGGCGGCGTCACGCCGTGGGGCACGTTCCTGTCCGGCGAGGAGAACTTCAACCAGTACTTCGCCAACGCCGCGTCGGTCGTCGACCCCGCCGTCCTGGCGCGCGCCGAGCGCTACGGCATCACGGAGGAGGCGTCGGAGCGCAAGTGGGAGCGCTTCGACCCGCGCTTCGACATGCTCGCCGAGCCCAACGAGCCCAACCGGTTCGGCTGGATCGTCGAGGTCGACCCGCAGGACCCGACGGCCACACCCGTCAAGCGCACGGCGCTGGGCCGCTTCAAGCACGAGGGCGCCACGACCCACCTCGCCGCCGACGGCCGCGCGGTGGCCTACATGGGCGACGACGAGCGCTTCGACTACGTCTACAAGTTCGTCTCCGACCGCGCGATGCAGGAGGGCGGCACCCGCGCCGCCCGCGAGGCCAACGCCACCCTGCTCGACGACGGCACCCTCTACGTCGCCCGCTTCACCGGCGACAGCCCGGCCGCGGAGATCACCGGCGACGGGGCCGTGCCCGCCGACGGGGCGTTCGACGGCGCCGGTGAGTGGATCAAGCTCGCCGCGGGGACCGAGTCCTTCGTGCCGGGGATGTCGGCCGAGGAGGTCTACGTCTTCACGCGGCAGGCCGCCGACCTCGTCGGCGCCACGAAGATGGACCGTCCCGAGGACGTCGAGGCCAACCCGGTGACCGGCCGCGTCTACGTCGCGCTCACCAACAACACCGACCGCGGCACGGAGGGGAAGGCCGGCCCGGACGAGGCGAACCCGCGCACGACGAACGCCCACGGGCACGTCCTGGAGCTCGAGGAGGACGGCGGCGACGCGGCCGCGCCCGCCTTCGCGTGGCGGATCCTGCTGGTCTGCGGCGACCCCGACGACCCGGGGACGTACTTCGCGGGCTTCGACAAGTCACAGGTCAGCCCGATCACCTCGCCGGACAACCTGGCGTTCGACGGCCGCGGCAACCTGTGGATCTCCACCGACTCCGGCCGTGCGCTGGAGCTGCCCGGCACGCCCGCGGGCATCAACGACGGGCTCTACGGCGTCTCGCTGGAGGGGCCGACGCGCGGGCGCACCGCGCTGTTCGCCAGCGTGCCCAACGGGGCGGAGTGCTGCGGGCCGGTCGTCACCGACGAGTTCGTGCTGATCTCGCCACAACATCCGGGCGACCTCGACGGAGCGAGCCCGGAGACGCCGCAGTCGACGTGGCCGGACGGCCCGGGCTCGCAGCCGCGGCCGTCGGTCGTCAACATCTGGCGCGAGGGCGCGTCGGGGCCGGGCCGGATCGGGGAGTAGGGCCCCTACGAGCAGGCCGCGGCGAGCGGGGCGCCCGACCCGCCGCCGCGCTCGAACGACACGTGCACGTGGTCGTAGTGGTTCTCCGTGGCGCCGCCGCGGTCGGCCATCGGCTCCCAGCCGTCGCCGTAGTTGACGCGCTGGCGCCAGATCACGTAGCTGATGCCCAGCTCGTCCTGGTTGGCCAGGGCGCACTCGGCGATCCGGTCGCCGCGCTCGCGCCCGGTCATGAAGTCGATCGCGAGGCCGCGGGGGTGGTCGGAGACGCGGGCGCGCCCGGCGACGCCGATCAGCGCGGGCTGGTCGTAGAGGCAGGAGATGAAGCGGGCGGCGTCGCGGACGAAGCCCTTGACCGAGCCCAGGCCGCGAAGCGGGACATCGCAGTTCGCGGCGGCCTCGCGGGCCAGGCGCTGCTCCTCCAACGCGCGGGCGGCGTCGGCGAGCCCGGCCGCCTTGAGCAGCGACTCGGCGTCGGCCTGCGGCGGGAGCACCTCGGTCCGCCCCGGGACGGGCAGGATGCTGGCGGCGAGGAGCCGGCCGTCGACGGGCGCGGCCAGGGCCTGCACGGGCGAGGGCTGCGCCACGGCCGCGGTGCCTGCGTCGGCGGGGGTGCCGGCGGCGGCCGCGGCCTCGGCGGCCAGGGCGAGCGTCGTGGAGCCGGCGGGATCCGTGGCGGGCAGGGCCGGCACGAGCGGGGCGGCCACGGAGAGCAGGCCGGCCGTGGCGGCCGCGGCCACGAGCCCGTTGCGGACGGCCGGGGCGGAGTGACGGGGGCCCGTGCGGCCGGCGGTGGTCGGGGGGCGGGCGGGATCGGCGAACTCGCGCGGCGGAGCGGCGAACTCGCGCGGCGGGGCGGGGAACTCGCGCGGGTCGTGCAGGGGCGTGCCGGGCGGGTCGAGCAGGGCGACGCCACCGCCGTCCCGCGCAGGGGCGGGCGGCGCGTCGGCGCGACGCGGCCACGCACCGGGGATCGCGGCCGGGGGAGCTGACCGCGGGTGCGCGTGCCGGCCGGCGGGGGAGCGGTGCCGGGACACGTCTACCTCTTCGTCGGGCCGTCGGGCGTCCGGTTCGGGGACCGGCCGGAGCGGGGACTCCGGTGCCGTACGGGCTGTTCCGCCGCGAACAGTAGCGAATCGGTCACGGATCGGAGTCGATTGTCACCAGGAGTGAGGTGGGCGTGTCGCGGACCGCGACGAGCGGCGCTCAGCACCCGGTGAGCTCGCCGCCGCCGGCGGAGTCGAACGAGACGTGCACGTGATCGAAGTGGTTGGCCGTGGCGCCGCCCCGGTCCTCCATCGGCTCCCAGCCGCTGCCGTGGTTGATCCGCTGCTCCCAGATGACGTAGCTGATGCCCAGCGAGTCCTGGTTGCGCAGGGCGCAGGCGGCGAGCTGATCGCCCGTGGAGCGGTCGACCATGAAGTCGATGGCCTTGCCCGACGGGTGGTCCGACGTGCCCGCGCGCCCTGCGACGCCGTGCATCGTCGGCTCGCCGAACAGGCAGCCCAGGAACTCCGCGGCCTCGCGGACGTAGTCCTTGACGGCACCGAGCTGGCCGGTGTCGAGGCCGCAGTCGGCGCCGACGGAGGCGCGGCGCTCTGCCTCGGCGGCCTGCGCGGCGGCCTCCTCGGCCTCCTCGCGGGCGCGCTCCTCCTCGGCGGCGGCGCGCTCCTCCTCGGCCCGCGCGAGCTGCTCCTCGGCCATCTGCACGGCTTTGACGAGCGGCGACGGGTCGTCGAGGACGTCGGGGTCGGGCGCGACGGGCTCGACCGACGAGCGGAGCAGGACGTCGGTGAGGTCCTGCGCGGCGACGTCGCGGTTGGGGGCGTCCTGCGCGGGCAGCTGCGCGAGCGCCGCGACGTCGGCGACCTGCGGCGCGGCGACGGGGGCCGCGGCCCCCATCAGCGACAGCGCGCCACCGGCGACGGCGACGACGGCGGCACCCCGGCGGACCGGGGTGGACGCGAGCGGCCCGGGGAACGCGGGCGCGAGCGTGGAGACGGACGCCGTCCGGCGCAGGGAGGGGGTTCCGGTGGCCCGGCGCGGTGCCGGGAACGGACTGCCCTCGTGCGCGCGGCGGCCTCGGGGGGAGCGATGCCGAGCCACGACCAACCTTCCGGGACGACGGCGCGGCTGGACATCCGGTTCGGGGGAGCCGGTCGGGTGGGGAGTCCCGTGTCCAGTTCGTGACCGTGCCGTCACTGACCCGGGACCGAACCTAGGCAACCTCCGGCCGTCGCGCTCTCCCGGACGCACTCCGCTACGCCGACCGTGACGCAGCGTGCGACGAACGGCGTCCCACTGCTCCACTCGGAACACCGGACACCGCCTCACTGCTCCCGCAGACGCACCACCCGGTCGCCGAGGGGCTGCAGGTCGCGGGAGTCGCCCTCGGGGAACAGCTCCTGGAACCCCCGCAGGGTCGACGGGGCCACCGCGACCGGCGCGCGCAGCACCAGCCAGGACACGCCCTCGGTGTTCGGGGTGGTCGTGAGCGATCCGGGGTAGCGGAGCGTGGACAGGTCGCAGGGCAGTGCCGAGGCGAGGTCGAGCCCTCCGACGGTGACCTCCTCCCCGCACTCCTCGGGCAGTCGCGCGAGCACGACGTCCTGCGGCGTCCCGCCGGCACCGTCGTCGGTGAGGAACAGCCCGACCACGAGCGTCTCGCCGTTCGGGCCGCGGTGGACGAAGTGCTGCTCGACCGGGAACCGCCGTCCGTCGAGTGTGTGCTCGGACGGGGTGTGGAAGTGGAACTGCACCAGTTCGTAGCGGCTGCCGCCGAGCAGGACCGCCGCCGCGCCCTCGGGTACCTCGGCCTCGACCGTCTCCTCGTGCCCCCGGGTGGTGCAGCCGGCGGGGTCGTCCGGGTCGCGGCTGACGTAGCGCACGGAGACCTCGACGTCGTCCGGGTACGCCACGACGAGCTCGGGCAGCTCAGGAGCGGGCTTCGTCGTGCTGGTGTCCAGCGCGATCGGGCTCTGCTGCGGGTGGGGCGTCCCCCGCCGGCGTGCGCCGGCGTGCGCGAGGGCACCCGGGGGCAGGACCAGCGCGGCGGTGGCGACCGGAAGGGCGACGAGGAAGGTGCGGCGGGTGGGCACTGCGACGGGCTCCGTTCGGCGGACTCACACGTACAGGTGAAAAACCTACGGACCCCGGTGGCGCCCACTACCGCCCGTCGTCGCATCCCTACGGCGCGTTCGGAGGTGTTCGAGCGGGGGCGAACGCCGATCACCGACCCGGTTCCGCGACCTGATCGACAGGTGTAGGGTTGCGTTGTTCGTCCGTCGGTTTCGGTGTTCGTGTGATGCACGCCCGCAGGAACAAGTTGGCGCACGACGGTCCGGTCCACAGAGGCCCGGGTGGTCGTTCGTCAGGGTCGGTCGGCCGGGTGGCTGCGCAGTGCGGCCCCCACCACCATCTGCTAGGAGCTCATCGCATGGCGCAGGGAACTGTGAAGTGGTTCAACGGGGAGAAGGGCTTCGGCTTCATCTCCGTCGACGGGGGCGGCGCTGACGTCTTCGTGCACTACTCCGAGATCGACGCGAGCGGCTTCCGCTCGCTCGACGAGGGGCAGCGCGTGGAGTTCGAGGTCGGCCAGGGCGCCAAGGGCCCCCAGGCCACCGGCGTGCGCGTCGTCGCCTGATCCACAGCTCGTCACAGGAGCCCGTCACCCCCTCGGGGGTGGCGGGCTCCTGTCGTTCGCGGGTGTGGGGATCAGTCGGCGGCGGCCACCGGGTCGTCGAGCAGGTACCAGGGCACCATGTTGATCGCCCCGTTGAGCCCGGGCATGGGCACGCCCTGCGCGGTGAGGTCGCGCTCCTCGTCGCGCGCCACCACCATCCACCTCCCGGCGGTGTCCCGGCTGAGCTCCAGCTCCACGGTCTGGTCCTCGCCGTCGGCGCGCGAACGGAAGATCCGGCACCGGGAGGCGATCTCCCAGAGCTGGGCGTCCACGAGGAACGGCACCTTCTCCAGGATCGGCAGTACGTCGTCCATGGGCGGCAACCTAGCGAAGCGCGGCCGCCCGCGGTGTCTCACAACGGGATGACGCCGATCCCGGATCGCGCTAGAAGTTGCCGCGACGGGCCTGCTCGCGCTCGATCGCCTCGAACAGCGCCTGGAAGTTGCCCGCGCCGAAGCCCAGCGAGCCGTGCCGCTCGATCAGCTCGAAGAAGACCGTCGGCCGGTCGCCCAGGGGCTTGGTGAAGATCTGCAGCAGGTAGCCGTCCTCGTCGCGGTCGACCAGGACGCCGCGGCTCGCGAGCTCCTCGATCGGCACGCGGACGTGCCCGATGCGCGCCCGCAGCTCCGGGTCGGAGTAGTAGGACTCCGGGGTGGCGAGGAACTCGACGCCGCGGGCGCGCAGCGCGTCGACCGTGGCCAGGATGTCGCTGGTGGCCAGCGCGAGGTGCTGCGCGCCGGGGCCGCCGTAGAACTCCAGGTACTCGTCGATCTGCGAGCGCTTCCTGGCGACCGCCGGCTCGTTCAGCGGGAACTTCACGCGGTGGTTGCCGCTGGCCACGACCTTGCTCATCAGCGCGGAGTACTCCGTGGCGATGTCCTCGCCGACGAACTCCGCCATGTTCGTGAAGCCCATGACGCGGTTGTAGAACGACACCCACTCGTCCATGCGCCCGAGCTCGACGTTGCCGACGACGTGATCGAGCGCCTCGAACAGGCGGGAGCCGGCCGTGACGCCGGAGCGGGCGACGTAGCCGGGCAGGTACGGGCCGGTGTATCGGGAGCGGTCGACGAGGGTGTGCCGGGTGTCGCCGTAGGCGGCGATCGCGGCGGTGCGGACGGTGCCGTGCTCGTCGGACACGTCGTGCGGCTCCACGAGCACGGTCGCGCCCTGGGCGCGGGCGTGGGCGATGCAGCGGTCGACGTCGGGCACCTCGAGGGCGATGTCGACGATGCCGTCGCCGTGGCGGCGGTGGTGGTCGAGCAGCTCCGAGGCCGGGTCGACGCCGCCCTTCACGACGAACCGCACGGCGCCCGAGCGCAGGACGTAGGCGTGGTGGTCGCGGTTGCCCGTCTCCGGGCCGGAGTAGGCGACCAGCTCCATGCCCCACACCGCCTGGTAGTGCAGTGCGGCCTGGGTGGCGTTGCCGACAGCCCACACGACGGCGTCCCAGCCGGTGACGGGGAACGGGTCGGTGGCCGGGTCGTGGTCGACGAGCCCGACGAGCCGCCGCAGCTGCTCCAGATCGAGCTCCGCCAGGCGTTCCTGGCTGGTCAGGGTCGCGTCGAGGCTCATGGGCACCATGACAGCCCCTCGGACGGGCAGTGCGCAACAGGCCCTCCGGGAGCTGCTCGTACTGGACAGATCAACCCCTGGCGGCCGTAATCGGCTGTACAGTCCGCCCATGTTGGACGCCCTCGACGTCGACCTGCTCCGCGCGCTGCACGACAGCCCCCGCGCGGGGGTGCTGGAGCTGTCGCGCACGCTCGGCGTGGCCCGGGGCACGGTGCAGTCGCGGCTCGACCGCCTGGAGCGCGACGGTGTGGTCACCGGCTACGGCCCCGACGTCGACGTCACCGCGGCCGGGTTCCCCGTGCAGGCCTTCGTGACCCTGGAGATCGCGCAGGGGGCGCTCGACGACGTGACCGCCGAGCTCTCGGCCCTGCCCGCGGTGCTGGAGGCCTACGCCACGACCGGCGCGTCGGACGTGCTGTGCCGCCTCGGCGCGGCGTCGCACGAGGACCTGCAGGAGACGCTGCTGCTGCTCAACCGGTCGGGCACGGTGGCCCGCTCGACGAGCGTGGTCATCCTGTCGACGGTGGTGGAGCGGCGGACCCTGCCGCTGCTGGAGCGGCGCACCCGCCCGGGGCCGTCACGGGCACCGGCCTATCGGAGGTCGTGAGGTCAGCCGCGCTCGTCCGGGTCGTCCGCGCGCGTGCCCGGTCGTCGTCGCGGCCGACGGGGTCGCGTCGGACCGGGCGACGCCGAGCGGCTCGGTCGGGGTGGCGTCGTCGACCGCGGCCCCGATCCCCGCGGCCGCGCCGCAGACGACCCTCATCGGCCCGGCGCCGCTGCTGGACGTCGACGGCGACCGCGCCGTGGCCCGCGACGGCCCCGCTGTGGTCCGTGAGCGGCTGACCGGGCGGCTGGAGGAGCTCCTCGTCGGCCTGGAGGTCGCGAACGCCGCCCATCCCCTGCCTTCCGCATTGCGGCTGCGCCCGGCCGACGGATCCGCCTAAGCTCGGGTCACGGCGGCGCCGTCCGGCCGCCGGAACCAGGGGGAACAAGAATGTCCGGCACGAACGTCGGTCTCGAGAAGCCGGCGGCGCCGGTCACGCGCGTGGGTCTCGCGATCGGCCTGCTCGTCGGGTCCGCCTTCGTCATGATCCTCAACGAGACGATCATGAGCGTCGCACTGCCCGTGCTGATCGCCGACCTGCAGATCAGTGCGAGCACCGCCCAGTGGCTGACCAGCGGTTTCCTGCTCACGATGGCCGTGGTCATCCCGGTCACCGGTTTCCTGCTGCAGCGGTTCACGCCGCGGCAGGTGTTCGTCGCGTCGATGACGCTGTTCAGCCTCGGCACGCTGATCGCGGGCCTGGCGCCCGGCTTCGAGGTCCTGCTGACGGGCCGGATCGTGCAGGCCGTCGGCACGGCGGTGATGGTGCCGCTGCTGTTCACGACCGTGATGACGCTCGTTCCCGCGGAGCGCCGCGGGTCCACGATGGGCACGATCTCGATCGTCATCGCGGTGGCGCCCGCCGTCGGCCCGACGATCTCGGGCCTGATCCTCTCCGCGCTCGACTGGCGCTGGATGTTCTGGATCGTCCTGCCGATCGCGCTGGTCGCGCTCGTCGCGGGGGCGTCGCTGCTGCAGGTGCCGGTGGAGACGCGGAAGGTCCCCCTCGACGTCCCGTCGGTGCTGATCTCCGCGATCGCGTTCAGCGGGCTGGTGTACGGCCTGAGCGCGATCGGCGAGGCCGCGCGCGGCGGGGCCGCGGTGCCGCCGTGGATCCCAATCGTCATCGGGGCGGTGGCGATGGTCGTGTTCGTGGCGCGCCAGCGGCGCCTGCAGCGCGACGACCGCGCCCTGCTCGACCTGCGGCCGTTCGCGCACCGCTCGTTCGTCGTCTCGGTCGTGCTCGTGGTGCTCAGCATGATGGCCCTGTTCGGCGCACTGATCCTGCTGCCGCTCTACCTGCAGGAGGTTCTCGGCACCGACCCGTTCGTCACGGGGCTGGTCGTGCTGCCCGGCGGCCTGGTGATGGGCCTGCTCGGGCCGGTCGTCGGCCGCACCTACGACCGCATCGGCGCCCGCCCGCTCGTCATCCCGGGCGCGGTGGTGCTCAGTGCGGCGCTGTGGCTGCTCACGGCGCTGGTCGGCGGGCCGCTGTGGACCGTCGTCGCCGCGCACGTCGTGCTCAGCGCGGGCATCGCGGTGATGCTCACGCCGCTGATGACCGACGCGCTCAGCGCGCTCCCGACCACGCTCTACTCGCACGGCAGCGCGATCATCACGACGCTGCAGCAGGTGGCGGGGGCGGCGGGCACGGCGCTGTTCGTCACGGTGATGACGCTGGCGTCGGCGTCCGGCGGGGCGATCGACGCCGCCGGCGTGCGGGTCGCGTTCCTGACGGCGGCCGTGATCTCGCTGCTCGCGATCGGGACGTCGCTGCTGGTGGCGCCGCGGAAGGCCGCGGTGGAGTGACGCGCACGATCGTGTTCGACGTCGGCGACGTCCTGGTGCCGACGCGCTCGCTGCACGCGGTGGTCGGCGAGGGGCTCGGGCTGGCGGAGGCGGAGTTCCTCTCCGGCTTCTGGACCGGGCGCGGCGCCTACGACCTGGGCGGCGCGGCGTCGGAGTACTGGACCGGCGTGCTGGGGGCGTGGGGCCGCGAGGCCGACCCGGACCTGATGGCGGAGCTGGAACGGCGGGACGCCGCGCGGTGGTCCGTGCTGCCCGACGAGCAGGCGGCGCTGGTGGCGGAGCGGGCGGCGGCGGGCGACCGGCTGGCGCTGCTGTCGAACGCGCCCGCGCCGCTGGCGTCCGCGGTGCGGGCGGCGGCGTGGAGCGACCCGTTCGACGTGCTCGTGTTCTCCTGCGACCTCGGCGTGGGCAAGCCCGGCCCGGAGCTGTTCGCGCGCGCGTCGGCGCTGCTGGGGCCGGGAGAGACGGTGTTCCTCGACGACAAGGCGGAGAACGTCGAGGCGGCCCGGGCGCACGGGTGGGACGCGCACGTGTGGGTCGGCGTGGAGCACGCGCGGGAGTGGCTCAGCCGCTGATCGTTCAACCGTCGACATGGAACGTCGCGAGCCGCTCGGCTTCGGCCCCGACCTCCTCGCGGACGGCGGTCGTCAGCGGTTCGAACGGCGTGACCTCGATCCGGTCCTCGGCGCAGCGCCAGGTGCCGGCGACCCGGCCGTCGACGAGGAACGTGGGCGCCGACTGCGGCTTGCGCGTGTGGAACACGTGGTGCCGGTACTCGGGCGGCAGCAGGCCCGCGCGGACGGCGTGGCCGAGCAGCAGCACGGCGTCCCAGGTGCCCAGGAACCGGACCGGTGCCGGAACGTCGGCGTCGGGGAGCGGGGCGTCGGGGAGGTCGACGAGCACGGCGCCGTCGGGGTCGCGGAACGTGCGGAGCGCGAGGCGGGCGAGCACGCCCCTCGTGAACGTGATCGACCAGCCGGCGTAGCGGGCCAGGTCGCCGGGGGTGGCGGGGCCGAAGCCGCCCAGGTAGCGGCGGGCGAGGTGCTCCTCGGCCTGCTCCCGGTCGACGGGGGCGGGCGGGGGAGTGGCCAGGCCGTAGACGTGGGCGCGGGGGCGGTCCCAGGTGCCGGCCGGGGGGACGCGGACGAGGTCGATCCAGAGCTGGGCGCCGGAGAAGGCCTCCTTGGGGTGACCTGCCCCTTCGATGACCTTGACGAGCTCGGCCTGGGTCCTCGGACCGTCCTGGAGCGCTTCCCGGACCGTGGTCGCGACGGCGTCCATGTCCACGTCGATCTTCGTGGTGCGGTGCCAGAGCTGTCGGCGGTGCTCCCTCACGGCTTCGGTGAGTCGCGGGTGGTCGGCGGCGGAGACCATGTGGATGGTGCAGCGCATGACCCAGCTCTGGATGATCTCGCCGCTCATCAGGGCTTCTGTCAGGCCGCTCTTCCGGAAGGTGCTCATCCGGGACCAGAGGCCGGTGTAGGCCGAGGGGCTGTACTGGGTCTGGAGTCCTCCTACGTCCTCCACCGTCGTCTTGAGGTCGTGGTGGGTTCTGGTCAGGAGGTGCTGGCGGGTGAGTAGGGCTCTGTTCAGGTGGTGCCAGCTCAGGTGCCTGTCGGGCATGGGGTCACCTTGGCATGTGCTGCCGCGGCGCTTCCGGTTCTCGGCGCCCCGGCGGGCGCCTGCGGTCCGGGTCGCCCTTGCCCTCGAAGCCCCCGGTCCAGTGTGGATTTCTCCTGATCAGGGTGCTAGCATCGAACACATGTTCGACTCCGATGTGCTCGAGGCGCCCGATGCGCCCGAGCAGACACTGGGCAACACCGCGCCGTCCGGACTGTTCGGGCTCGAGCTGGAGTTCGCCACCGAGTCCGTCGGCTCGCTGTCCGACGCCGAGCTCGTCGATGCCGCTGTCGGGTTCGAGCGCCTCGCTGCCTGGGCTGCCGCCCGGCAGACCGCCGTGCTCGCCGAGTTCCAGCAGCGGCCCGGCGACGGGTCCGTGCGTGCTGTCCCTCTGCGGGAGTGGGCCTCCGACGAGATCGGGATGGCGCTCACCGTGTCCCGCGGATCGGCCCAGGTGCGACTCGCCCAGGCCCGGCGACTCTCCGGAGTGCTCCGCCCCACCCGCGACCTGCTCGAAGCCGGCCGGCTGTGCTGGTCCCGGACTCGTCTCGTCTGTGACCGGCTCGCCCTGCTCGACGACACCCTCACCGCCGCCGTCCAGGAACGGGTGCTGCCCGCCGCGCCCGGGCAGACCTGGGCCCAGCTCGACGCCGCCCTACGCCGCGCGATCCTCGCCCTCGACCCCGACGGCGCCGCGTCACGACACCGGGCCGCCCGCGCCGAACGGCGCGTCGACGTGTTCGCCGGCGAGGACGGCATGGCCACCCTCTGGGCCCGCCTCACCGCCCCCGACGCCGCCTCGTCCTACGCCTGGCTCACCCGGCTCGCCCGCGGCCTCGGCGCCGACGACCCACGGACCCTGGACCAGCGCCGCGCCGACCTGCTCGCCGCCGTCCTCACCGGGCGGCTGGTCCTGCGCGACCCCGCCGCCTCGGACACCGTCGCGGTCGTCCCGGTCACTCCGGGCAAACCGCTCATCACCGTGCTGGTCCCGCACTCCACACTCACCGGCGCCGACGACGCCCCCTGCGAGCTCGTCGGCTACGGCCCGATCCCCGCGCCACTGGCCCGGGAGATCGCCGCCGACTCCGTCTGGCGCCGCCTGGTCACCGACCCCCTCACCGGCACCGTCCTCGAGTACGGACGCACCACCTACCGACCACCCGCCGCCCTCGCCGACCACATCCGCGCCCGCGACATCACCTGCCGCGCCCCCGGCTGCCGACAACCCGCCGCCACCTGCGAACTCGACCACGTCATCCCCTGGAACCCCGACGGCACCACCGGCGAGGACAACCTCGTCACCCTCTGCCCCGCCCACCACGACCTCAAGGAACACCCCGGCTGGCAGACCGAACTCGGGCCCGACCGCGCCCTGGAATGGACCACCCCGACCGGGCACCGCTACCGGACCGAGCCCTACCGGACCGAGCCCTACCGGACCGAGCCCTACCGGACCGAGCCTTACCGGACCGAGGCCTACCGGGCCGGGTGATCGGGCTCGGTGGAGAAGGCCGTGAGGAAGCGGTCGCGGAACGACTCCATGGGCCAGACCGGGGCGGCGTCGTCGGGGCGCAGGCCGGATGTCCAGCCCCAGCCGTCGGTGCGGTCGAGCACGGCCTCGTCACGGGTGATCACGGAGACGGGGACGTCCGCGGTGTCGCCGGCTCCCGTCACCGCGGCCGACGGTTGGTGGTCGCCGAGCACGAGCAGCACCAGGTCGTCGTCGCCGTAGGTCTCGACCCAGGACACGAGGCTGTCGAGGGAGTAGGCGATCGCGCCGCCGTACTCGGCGGGGCCGGGCGGGACGTCGGCGTAGACCGAGCCGTCGCCGACGGCGGCCCAGTCGAGGACCGGGGGGACGTAGGCCCAGGGGGCGTGGCTGGTGACCAGCGCGATCTCGGCCATCAGGGGCTCGTGGGGCCGGTCGCGCTCGGCGCGCTGGAAGGCGGCGAGGGTGTACTGGTCGGGGACGGTGGCCCAGCCGTGGTCGGGGCCGCGGTAGGCCAGGGCGGGGTGGTCCAGCACGGTGTCGTAGCCGTAGAACGCGGCCTCCGGCCACTCGCGGGTGGTACCGGGCATCACGCCGGCGGTGCGCCATCCGGCGGCGCCGAAGAGGCTGGTCAGAGTCGTGCGGTCGCTCTCGACGAGTGCCGCGTACCGACGCTGGTCGTGCACGCGCAGGCCCGACAGGAACGTGGCGTGGGCGAGCCAGCTGTTCCCGCCCACGACGGGCGAGGTGAGGAAGCCGGAGCGGGAGGCGAAGCCGGCGGCCTCCAGGCCCGCGGTGCCGGCGGCGAGTTGGGGGGCGACGAGGGGGAGGGCGTCGCGGCCGTAGCTCTCGACGAACGCGACCACGACGTCCTTTCCGGCGAGCGCGGAGAGGAGGCCGTCGGTGTCGCGGTGAGGGTCGACGGCGAGCTCGGCGGCGAACGCCTCGGCGTCGGCGAGGCCGTCGCGGACCTGCACGGCGTGGTCGCGGACGAGCAGGGCCGCACCGGCCGAGGCGACGGGCGCACCGAGCAGGGCGCACGCCAGCCAGACGGGGGTGAGGGCGGCGAGCGTGCGGGCGGCGGTGCGGCGGTGGGCGACGGCGATCCCGGCCAGGTGGCGGACCGAGAGCGTGACGCCGACGACGACGGCGAGCGCGACGAGCACCGCTCCGACCACGGCACCGGCGGCGGCGAGCGGGCCGGCCGAGCCCGCGACGAACTCCACGCCGGCGCTCACGGAGGCGGCGTCGAGCAGCGGGTCGAACGGACGGGCCAGCACCGAGCGGAACGCGGCGTCCAGGACGGCGACGACGCCGACGGCGCCCAGCGCCAGGCCCACGACGGTGGCGGCCGGCCGGACGGCGCGGGCGGGCAGCAGGAGCAGCAGGGCGGCGCCGAGCAGGCCCTCGACGGGCAGGGCGAGCAGGCCCAGCGGCTCGCGCGGCACCACGAGGGCGGCCAGGACGACCAGCGCGGCGAGGGCGGTGCGCAGGACGCGCACCGGGAACGCCGTCAACGGGAACGCCGTCACCGGGAACGCCAGAGCCACAGCACGCTCTGCCCGAACGACCACACCAGCAGCGCCAGAGCGAGCCCGACCAGCCACCCCGGGGCCCCCGCCACGGCGGCCACCAGCACGATCCCCTGCAGCGCGGCCACGGCCTTCGCCGACCACCGGACCGGCAGCGACCCGCGCAGCCACGGCAGCACCCGGGCCGCCGCGACGAACGCGTAGCGCATCAGGCCGATCACGAGCACCCACGGCCCCAGCAGAGTCGCCACGTGCGCGCTGAGCACGAGCAGCAGGACCGCGTCGACCTCCATGTCGAACCGGGCACCGAGCGCCGAGGCGGTGCCGGTGCGGCGGGCGACCTTCCCGTCGACGGCGTCGAGCACCAGCGCCACCGAGGTGAGGACGACGATCGGGACCGGCCCCGACCCGTCGACGACCAGCGCCGCGACCCCGCCGGCCAGCGCCGCGCGGGCGAGGGTGACGAGGTCGGCGGGCCCGAGGGCGTCGGTGCCCGCCCGGCGGGCCGCGCCGTCGAGCAGGACCCACAGCCCGGCGGCGAACACGGTCCCGGCGGCCCAGCCGAGGGGGCCGAGGCCGACCGTCGCGGTGAGCGCGGCGAGCAGGACGACCTGGAACACGGCCGCGCAGGCCTGCTGCGTGGTCTGCCGGGTTACGGTCGTCATGGGACGTGTGTACACCTCAGGGACACGGTCCGAACGCCGCTGCGGTTCAGGGAGGTTCGAGGTGGATCACCGCGCGCGCGCGTTCTGGTCGTCGGGTACGGGCCACGGCGGGATCCGCGACGAGGTGCTGCCCGACCCCGGCCCCGGCGACGTGCTGGTCCGCGCGCTCGTCTCGGGCGTCAGTCGCGGCACCGAGCTGCTGGTGTTCCGGGGCGGGGTGCCCGAGAGCCAGCGCGCGGCGATGCGGGCGCCGTTCCAGGCCGGCGACTTCCCGGGGCCGGTCAAGTACGGCTACCTCGCCGTCGGGGTCGTCGAGCAGGGGCCGGACGCGCTGCGCGGGCGCACCGTGTTCGCCCTGCACCCGCACCAGACCCGCTGGGTCGTGCCGGCCGCCGCGGTCACGGTGGTGCCCGACGACGTGCCGCCCTCGCGGGCGGTCCTGGCGGGCACCGTGGAGACTGCCGTCAACGCGCTGTGGGACGCGGCGCCGCTGGTCGGCGACCGGGTCGCCGTCGTCGGGGCGGGGATGGTCGGCTGCTGCGTCGCCGCGGTGCTCGCCGGGTTCCCCGGGGTGCGGGTGGAGCTCGTCGACGTCGACCCGGCGCGTGCCGCCGTGGCGCAGGCGTTGGGCGTGCCGTTCGCGCTCCCGGAGGACGCGGCGGGCGACTGCGACCTCGTCGTCCACGCGAGCGCCACCGCTGCCGGGCTCGCACGGAGCCTGGAGCTGCTCGCCGTCGAGGGGGAGGTGCTGGAGCTGAGCTGGTACGGCGACCGGGAGGTCGCGGTGCCGCTGGGCGCCGGGTTCCACGCGCGGCGCCTCGCGATCCGCAGCACGCAGGTGGGGATGGTCGCGCCCGCGCGGCGTGGGCGCCGCGGCGTCGCCGACCGGCTCGCGCTCGCGCTGCGCCTGCTGGCCGATCCGCGCTACGACGCGCTGGTCACCGACGCCGTCCCGTTCGAGGATCTGCCCGCACTGATGCCGCGTCTCGCGGCCGGTGAACCGTTCGCGCCCTGCGTCCGTGTCACCTACGGCTGAGTCATCAGCTGCACGGGAAGGGGCATCCGCTTGTTCAGCATCACGGTCCGCGACCACATGATGGTCGCGCACAGCTTCCGCGGCGAGGTCTTCGGGCCGGCGCAGCGGTTGCACGGCGCGACGTTCGTCGTCGACGCCGCGTTCCGCCGGCCCGACCTCGACGCCGACGGCATCGTCGTCGACATCGGGCTGGCCGGCACCGAGCTCAAGGCCGTACTGGCCGACCTCACCTACCGCAACCTCGACGACGACCCGGCCTTCGCCGGGGTCAACACGTCGACGGAGTTCCTGGCGAGGGTCGTCGCCGACCGCCTGGCCGACCGGGTGCACGCCGGTGCGCTCGGCGAGGGCGCGCGCGGGCTCGCCGGCGTCACCGTCACGCTGCACGAGTCGCACGTGGCCTGGGCGTCCTACGAGCGTGCGCTGTGAGCGCGGGCTCGGGGCGCGTCGTGCACGTCGTCGTCCCCGCCGACGTCGACGACGCGAGCCGCCCCAGCGGCGGCAACACCTACGACCGCCGGGTCGTCGCCGGGATGCGCGCGGCCGGCTGGACCGTGCGCCAGGTCCCGGTGGCCGGACGCTGGCCGCGGCCATCGGTTCCCGACCGCGGCGCGCTGCAGCGCGCCCTGGCCGGGCTGCCCGCGGGCTCGACCGTCCTGGTCGACGGCCTCGTGGCCTGCGGCGTGCCCGACGTGCTGGTCCCGCAGTCGCGGCGCCTCGAGGTCGTCGTGCTCGTGCACCTGCCCCTGGGCGACGAGGTGGGCGCCGCCGACCTCGCGCACCGCGAGCGGGAGGTGCTGCAGGCCGCGGCGGCCGTCGTCGCCACCAGCCCCTGGACGGCGCAGCGGCTGCGCACCCAGCACGACCTGGCGCACGTCGAGGTCGTCACCCCGGGCGTCGACCCGGCGCCGCCCGCGCCCGGCACCGACGGCGCGAGCCGGCTGCTCTGCGTCGGCTCGGTGACGCCGACGAAGGGCCAGGACCTGCTCGTCGACGCCCTCGCCGACGTCGCCGACCGTCACTGGACCTGCGACCTCGTCGGCCCGCTCGGGCGTGCGCCCGTGCACGTCGCCGACGTGCGGGCGATGATCACCGCCAACGGGCTCGACAGCCGCATCCGGATGCCCGGGGCGCTCGTCGGTGCGCCGCTGGGCGCCGCGTTCGCCGCCGCGGACCTGCTCGTGCTGCCCTCGCGCGCCGAGGCCTACGGGATGGTCGTGACCGAGGCGCTGGCCCGCGGCATCCCGGTGCTGGCGGCCGACGTCGGCGGGGTGCGGTCGGCGCTGGGCGGCACCGGCCTGCTCGTGCCGCCCGACGAGGTGCCCGCGCTGGCGATGGCCCTCGCGCGCTGGCTCGACCTCCCGGACCTGCGCGCCGAGCTCCGGGCGGGGGCCCGGGCGCGCCGCGGCGAGCTGACCGGGTGGGAGGTGACCTCGCGGTGCCTGATCTCCGTGCTCGAGAAGGCCGGGACGCCCGTCTGAGCGTCGTCGGCTCGCCGGTCTGCACGCCCGACTGGCTCGCCCTGCGCGAGCCCGCCGACGCCGCCGCACGCTCGGCGGAGCTGGCCGGGCTGGCCGCCCGGCGTGCGCCCGCCGTGGTGCGCGACCTGGGCTGCGGCTCCGGTTCGATGGTGCGGTGGCTCGCTCCGAAGATCGCCCCGAGGATCGCCGCCGACGGGGCGGCGGCTCCGGCGCGGTGGGTCCTCCACGACCGCGACCCCGTCCTGCTCGACCGTGCCCTCGCGGACCTGCCCCCGGGCGTCGACGCGCAGGCGAGCCGCGGCGACCTGACCGCCCTGCGCGCCGCCGACCTCGCCGGGACCTCTCTGGTCACCGCGTCGGCGCTGCTCGACCTGCTCACCGCCGACGAGGTCGACGCCCTCGCCGCCGCCTGCGCCGGGGCGGGCTGTGCGGCGCTGCTCGCGCTGTCGGTCAGCGGGGACGTCGCGGTCTCCCCGCCCGACCCCCTCGACGCCGAGCTGGCCGCCGCGTTCGACGCCCACCAGCGCCGCACCGTCGACGGCCGGCGCCTGCTCGGGCCCGACGCCGGGCCTGTCGCCGCGGAGGCGCTCGCCCGCCACGGGATGACCGTCGTGACCCGCCCGAGCCCGTGGCGGCTCGGACCGGGGGAGGCCGCGCTGGCCGAGGAGTGGCTGCGCGGCTGGGTCGCCGCGGCGGTGCAGCAGCGGCCCGACCTGGACCGGGAGGCGGGGCGCTACCTGCGCCGGCGGCTCGTCGCCGCGGGCGCCGGGGTGCTGCGGGTGACGGTCGGGCACGTGGACCTGCTGGCGGTGCCGCGATGAGGGTCCCGCTGTGAAGACCCTGGCCGGCGCGGCCGTGCTCGTCGCGCTCGCGGTATGGGTCGGCACCGACGCCGTGGTGGACGGGCTGGCCGCGATCGACGCCGCCGCGGTGCTCGTCGCGCTCGCCGTCGGCCTGCTCACGACGCTGTGCGCCGCCGGCCGCTGGTGCCTCGTTGCGCGGGGGCTGGGGGTGGCGCTGCCGTTCGGCACGGCCGTCGCCGACACCTACCGGGCCTCGTTCCTCAACTCGGTCCTGCCCGCGGGCGTGCTCGGCGACGTCCACCGCGCCGTCCGCCACGGCCGCGACGACGGGCGCGGGCTGCGCGCGGTCGTGCTGGAGCGCACGGCCGGGCAGGTCGTGGTCGTCGTCGCGGGGCTGGCGGTGCTGCTCGCCCGCCCGGTGCTGCTGGGCGGCCTGCTCCCGGCGCTGGGCGCCGGGCTCGCGCTGCTCGGGACCGTGGCCCTCGTCGCGTGGCGGGTGCCGCGGGTGCGGGCCCTGCTGGGCGCGGCGGCGTCGGACGTCCGGGTGCTCGCGCGGCGCACCGGACCCGCGGTCGTCGCCCTCTCGCTGACGGCGCTGGCCGGGTACCTCGCCCTGTTCGTCGTGGCCGCGCGCGCCGCGGGCGCCACGGCGCCGGTGGGGGAGCTGCTGCCGCTGCTGGTGCTGTCGCTGTTGGCGATGGTGCTGCCGCTCACCGTCGGCGGGTGGGGGCCGCGCGAGGCCGTCGGCGCCGTCGCGTTCTCCGCGGCCGGCCTCGGCGCGGCGCAGGGGCTCACCGCCGCCGTCGTCTACGGGGTGCTCGGCATGATCGCGTGCCTGCCCGGGCTCGGGGTGGTGCTGCTCGCCCGGGCACCCCGCCGCGCGGTCGTGCCGGAGCCGGTCCCGTGCTGATCCTCGTGCGCCACGGCCAGACCGTGGCCAACGCGCGCGGCCTGCTCTGCGGGCACGCCGACCACCCGCTCACCGAGCTGGGCTGCCGACAGGCGCAGGCGCTGGCCGCGGCGCTGCCCCGGCCCGCGCGGATCCTCACGAGCCCGCTGGGCCGCGCCCGGCAGACCGCCGCCGTGCTCGCGGGGGAGCGCCCCGTCGAGGTCGACGAGCGCTGGATCGAGATGGACTACGGCCGCCTCGACGGCGCCGTCCCCACCGACGTCGACGGCGGCACCTGGTCGCGCTGGCACACCGACCCCGACTTCGCGCCCCCGGGCGGGGAGTCGCTGGCCGCCGTGGGGCAGCGGGTGCGGGCGGCGTGCCTCGACCTCGCCGCGGACGCCGCCCGCGGCGACGTCGTCGTCGTCAGCCACGTCTCGCCGATCAAGGCGGCCGTGGCGTGGGCGCTGGGCGTCGGCGACACCGCGGTGTGGCGACTGTTCCTGGGCGACGCCGCGGTGTGCCGGATCGACACGAGCGCGCCGGTCCCCGTGCTGGGCTGCTTCAGCTCGCCCTCCTGACGGTCAGCGGAGCCGCGCGTACACGTCCCCGGAGCGGCCGAGCGGTCGGTGGCGGTCGAGCACCGCGCGCAGGCCGTCGGCGTCGAGCCAGGCGTCGGAGGCGAACCGCAGGGTCTCCACCGGCGAGTAGTTGTAGGCGTAGTCACCCAACCCGTCGACGAGGTCGAGCGCGGCCAGCGCGGCGTCGTGCGCGGGCGGCAGGTACTCGAACGACAGCGCGCGCACCGGGCGGCTCAGGCCGCGCAGCACGTCGAGCTCGAAGCCCTCGACGTCGATCTTGCAGAAGACCGGCTCGCCGTGCTCGGCCACCAGCGCGTCCAGCGTCGTCACGGGGACCTCGATCGACCTGTCCCAGCGCACCCGGGAGAACCCGGCGTCGCGCCCGACGGTGCCGACCCAGTCCGGCGACATCGACGAGACCGTCGGCGTCGCGCTCGACAGCCCCAGCCGCGCGGTGCCCGGCGCCGCCCCGACCGCGACCGGCGCGATCGTCACGCCCGCGTCGCGGCCGAACAGCAGGCGCAGGACGCGCAGGCAGTCGGGCTGCGGCTCGATCGCGACGACGTGCGCGCCGAGCTTGCGCCACGCCCGGACGCGGCTGCCGACGTGCGCGCCCACGTCGAACGCGACGTCGCCGGGACCGAGGAACCGCCCGTAGAACGCCACCAGCCGCCGGTGGCGCCCCGGGATGCCGTGGTACATCGCGAGCGAGCGGACGATGCCGCGCAGGCGCGCGAGGGGCGCGTCAGCCAACGACGTCACCCCACACGGCCGCCGCGCCGCTGTGCCCGGCCAGCGACACGACGACGAGTGCGACGAGACCGGCGAGCGCGGCCAGCACCCCGGCGACCCGCGCCGCCCGCTCCCGCCGCCGCCACGCGAGCCCGACCGCGGCGACGGCCAGCAGCGCGAACGGCCACGCGACGAGCACGGTGAGCGTGCCGAGGCGCTCGTGCTCGTCGATCACCGGCTGGAAGCCCGGGGTGATCTCGATGGCCTCCTCCAGCTGCTGGCCGGCGAGGCGCGCCAGCACGGCCGACACGGCCCCGCCCAGGGCGGCGAGCGCGACGAGCGGGCCGTAGGGCCGCGCCCAGGACGGGCGCACCGCGACCGCCACCGACCCCGCGGTCGCGAGGGGCAGCAGCACGACGACGGCGTGGACGAGGAGCGGGTGGGCGGGCACGCCCAGGACGGTGAGCACCGCGGCAGTGTGGTGGACGCGCGGAACATCGTCCACGATCGGTGTGTTCGGGATAGAGCAACGACCTTTGGAGGTTCGCACCATGACCGACACGGCCATCCTCGCGGGCGGGTGCTTCTGGGGTGCCCAGGAGCTGCTGCGCAAGCGCCCCGGCATCGTCTCGACCCGCGTCGGCTACTCCGGCGGGGACACCCCGAACGCGACCTACCGCAACCACGGCGACCACGCGGAGGCCGTCGAGGTCGTCTACGACCCCGATGTCATCTCCTACCGCGAGATCCTGGAGTTCTTCTTCCAGATCCACGACCCGTCCACGAAGGACCGGCAGGGCAACGACGTGGGCCGCAGCTACCGCTCGGCGATCTACTACACGAGCGACGAGCAGAAGCGGATCGCCCTGGACACGATCGCCGACGTCGACGCATCGGGCATCTGGCCCGGCCGCGTCACCACCGACGTCGCCCCCGCCGGTGCGTTCTGGGAGGCGGAGGAGGAGCACCAGGACTACCTGCAGAAGTACCCCTACGGCTACACCTGCCACTTCGTGCGGCCCGACTGGGTGCTGCCCCGCCGCGAGGCCACGGCCCGCTGACGCAGAGCGTCAGCAGCCGGATCGCACCTGCCCGACGGGCGTCATCACGCTGACGCACCGCGGCGCGCTCGACTGCGCCACCGGTGCGCCGGCGGCGCCCACGGGGAGGCCCACCGGCAGGCTGCTCGCGCCGACGGGGCCGGGCACGTCGACCACCACGCAGCCGGCCGGTGCGCTGGCCGACCCGACGCTGACCTGCACGCCCGGCACGGTCACGTCGACGCACCGGTCCGGCGCGCTGCTGCCGGCCACCGGGAGGCTCGACGCCTGCACCGGGGCGGTCTCGTGACCGACCAGCGACAGCGCGGCGGTCACCCCGCCGGACGTGGCCAGCACGGCGCCGACGGCGAGCACCAGCGCGCTCTCGGCGAGGGTCCTGCGGGCGATCTTCACGGTTCCTCCATCGGTGGTGCGGGGTGGGAGACGGCGCAGACCACCAGGAGCAGCGGCAGCACCGGGATGTGCCAGAGGAAGTCCGCGGTGCTGTGCACCGCGAAGGCGGCGAGGAGCGCGAGCACGGGCGGCCCGGCGGCGGTGCGCCACCGCCGGACCGCACCCGCGGCGAGCGCGCCCAGCGCCGCCACCGCGAGACCCAGGCCGACGACACCGGTCTCGGCCGCGGTCTGCAGGTACTCGTCGTGGGTGTACTGCGCCTGCACCAGCGTCCCGGTGTGGTCGAGGTAGACGAGGTCGAGCCGCCCGGGGCCGGTGCCGGTCAGCGGCGCGGCCAGGAACTGCTCGGCGGTGACGCGGCGGAGGTCGTCGCGCTCGGCGGAGGTCGTGGAGAGCCGGGTCGAGGCGATGCCGGTCAGCGTGCTCGCCGGCACGGCCAGGACGACGGTGGCGGCCGCGGCGACCACCAGCACCACTGCGACCCTCCGGCGCAGGAGCAGGATCCCCGTCCCGCACGCCAGACCGGCCGGCGCGGCGAGCGGCTGCGGTCCGGCGGCGGCGGGCAGGGCGGGCAGGAGCCCGGCGGCGGCCACGGCCACGGCCGGCAGCACCGGCCACAGCGGGCGCAGCCGCGCCCGGTGTGGGCCCGAGGCGAGCAGCACCAGCACCCCGACGCCGAGCGTCACCAGCCCGGCCCGGCTCATCGTGGCCACCAGCCCGAGCAGCAGCACCGATACCGTGACGAGCGTGGTCCGGCGCCGCGCGGGCAGGACCGTGACGGCGAGCAGCAGCGCGAGCACGAGGAACGCCGCCGCCGCGTTGGCGTAGGTCAGCGTCGAGGACGCCCGCCACAGGCCCGACGACACCAGCGCCAGCGGCTCGACGTGCAGGGCGACACCGGCCCAGCCCGTCCCCGCGACGACGACCCCGCAGGTCAGGACCACGGCGTGCAGGACCCGGCGGCCGGCGGCGTCGAGACCGGACGCGGTCCAGGCCGAGGCGGCGAGTCCGCAGAGCAGCGCCGCGGCGGGAACGCCGCCGGCGGCGTCGCCGTGCCGCAGCGCGAGCCCGACCGACCAGACGGCGAGGCCCAGCAGCGCCGCCACGCAGACCGCGACCGGCCGCGGGACCTCCCGCCGGACCCGGGCGCGCGCCACGGCCGCGACCGCCACGAGCAGCAGGACCGTCACGGCGTCGCCGGTGGGGAAGCCGCCGCGGCTGAGGACGCCGAACACGAGCGCGCTGCCCAGCCCGAGGACGAGCAGCCCGTCGCGCTGCGTCCGGTCGCGCTGCGTCGTCGTCGTGACGTCCGTCGTGGTCATCGGTCCACCCCCCCTGCCGGCGGCGCCAGTGTGCGGCGGCGGTGGGGAGCGGACGACCGACCGCACCCGAACGTGTGGCGGCGCAAGGGGGACGGCGGTCGACAACGGGTGACGTCGCCGGGTGGCGGGCCGGGTTCCGGCCCCGCGCCGGGTCAGGAGTGGTCGTCGGCGGCGGCAGGTCGCTACCGACGGTGACCGACGAGCGGGTGCCGCGCCGGGACGCGGACCCGCCCTGCCCGGGTGGTCAGGTGCCCGGTGGTCAGGTGCCGGGCGCGATGAAGAACTCGAGCGCGATGTTGTCGGGGTCGCGGAACGAGATGCCGCTGCCGTAGCTCGCCTTCTTGATGCCGCCGTGCTCGATGCCCAGCGCCGTCAGGCGGGCGGCCCACTGCTCCAGGGCGACGAAGCCGGGGAGGGCGAAGCCGATGTGGTCGAGGCCCGTGCGGCGCTCGTCGGCCGGCTCGCCGCTCTCCGCGCCCATGTGCGTGTGCAGGCCGAACAGCATGCCGCCGTCGAGCGCGAACACCGTGTGGTGGAACGTGCCCGACTCCTCGTCCTCGTCCAGGACCGGCTCGGAGCCGAAGAGGTTCGTGTACCAGGCCGTGCTGCGCGCCAGGTCGGTCACGGTGATCGCGACGTGCTGGATGCCGGGGAAGGGCGCCATGGGTGCTCCTCGTCGTCGAGGCGGATGCGGGACTGCCGGGCCAGCATGATCGTGCCGTCGCCGCGGGGGCAACCGTGGGCGCGTCGAGCACAATCTTGATTCATTCAAGGAAGTGCGCCATAGTTCGCCCGTGCCCACGCCGACGGAACTCGAACACCGGCTGCGGGCGGCGGCACTGCGCGTCACGCGCCAGCGGGTGGCGGTGCTCTCCGCCGTGCACGACCATCCGCACGCCGACACCGATTCGATCATCGGGGTCGTGCGGGAGCAGCACGGTGAGGTGTCGCACCAGGCCGTCTACGACGTCCTGCGGGTCCTCACCGACGCCGGCATCGTCCGGCGCATCCAACCGCGGGGTTCCCTCGCGCGCTACGAGTCGCGGGTCGACGACAACCACCACCACGTCGTCTGCCGTTCGTGCGGGGTGATCGCCGACGTCGACTGCGCCGTCGGCACCACGCCCTGCCTCACCGCGTCCGACGACCACGGCTTCGAGATCGACGAGGCCGAGGTCGTCTACTGGGGCCTGTGCCCCGGCTGCTCCACGTCCCACCACCTTGATCAGGAAGAGAAGCCCCGTGTCTGACGACCAGGCCCAGGCGAGCGACCACGAGACGGTCGAAGCCGACATGAACACCTCCGAGGCGGGAGGGTGCCCCGTGCACTCGGGCCGCCTCGGACACCCCACCGAGGGCGCTGGCAACACCGACTGGTGGCCGAACCAGCTCAACCTGAAGATCCTGCGCAAGCACACGAAGGCGTCCGACCCGATGGACGGCGACTTCGACTACGCCGCGGCGTTCGCGAGCCTCGACCTCGACGCGCTCGCGGCCGACGTCGACGCGGTCCTCACGACCTCGCAGGACTGGTGGCCCGCCGACTTCGGCCACTACGGCGGCTTCATGGTCCGCATGGCGTGGCACAGCGCGGGCACCTACCGCGTCGAGGACGGCCGCGGCGGCGCGGGCGCGGGCATGCAGCGCTTCGCCCCGCTCAACAGCTGGCCGGACAACGGCAACCTGGACAAGGCCCGCCGCCTGCTGTGGCCGGTCAAGCAGAAGTACGGCAAGACGATCTCCTGGGCCGACCTCATGGTCTTCACGGGCAACCGCGCCCTGGAGACGATGGGCTTCACGACCTTCGGCTTCGCCGGCGGCCGCGCCGACGTGTGGGAGCCCGACGAGGACGTCTACTGGGGCCCGGAGCGCACCTGGCTGGGCGACGAGCGCTACACCGGAGACCGCCAGCTCGAGAAGCCGCTCGGCGCCGTCCAGATGGGCCTGATCTACGTCAACCCCGAGGGCCCCAACGCCAACCCCGACCCGCTCGGCTCGGCGCGCGACATCCGCGAGACCTTCGGCCGCATGGCGATGAACGACGAGGAGACCGTCGCGCTCATCGCGGGCGGGCACACCTTCGGCAAGACCCACGGTGCGGCCGACCCCGACCAGTACGTCGGTGCCGAGCCCGAGGGCGCGCCCATCGAGCAGCAGGGCATGGGCTGGAAGCAGGGCTTCGGCTCCGGCAAGGGCCGCGACACGATCACCTCCGGCCTCGAGGTCACCTGGACCGACGAGCCCACCAGGTGGACGAACAAGTACTTCGAAAACCTGTTCGGGTACGAGTACGAGGTCACCAAGAGCCCGGCGGGTGCCTGGCAGTGGGTGGCCAAGGACGGCACCGGGGACAACAAGATCCCGGACCCGGAGACCGGTGAGCTCAACCGGCCCGTCACGATGCTGACCAGCGACCTCGCGCTGCGCGTCGACCCGGTCTACGAGGCGATCTCGCGCCGCTTCTACGAGAACCCGGACCAGTTCGCCGACGCGTTCGCCCGCGCCTGGTACAAGCTGACCCACCGCGACATGGGCCCGAAGCAGCGCTACCTCGGCCCGCTCGTCCCGGCGGAGGACCTGCTCTGGCAGGACCCGGTGCCCGCCCGCGGCGACTACACCCTGTCCGACGCGGACGTCGCCGCGCTCAAGGCGTCGATCCTGGACTCGGGCCTCACGGTCTCGCAGCTCGTCTCGACCGCCTGGGCCTCGGCCTCGACGTTCCGGATCAGCGACAAGCGGGGCGGCGCCAACGGCGGCCGCATCCGCCTCGAGCCGCAGAGCACCTGGGAGGTCAACGGTCCCGACGAGCTCGCGCAGGTCGTCCGGGTGCTGGAGGGCGTGCAGTCGTCCTTCGGCAAGCCGGTCTCCTTCGCCGACCTCGTCGTCCTCGGCGGCGTCGCCGCCGTCGAGAAGGCCGCCCGCGACGCCGGGCACGCCGTCACCGTCCCCTTCACCCCGGGGCGCACCGACGCCACCCAGGAGCAGACCGACGTCGAGTCGTTCTCCTACCTGGAGCCGACCGCGGACGGCTTCCGCAACTACCGGGGCAAGGGCCACCGGCTCCCGGCGGAGTACCTGCTCGTCGACCGGGCGAACCTGCTCGGCCTGACCGCGCCGGAGCTCACGGTCCTCGTCGGCGGCCTGCGCGTCCTGGGCGCCAACGCCGGCGGCTCCACCGCCGGTGTGTTCACCGACGCGCCCGGCACCCTCACCAACGACTTCTTCGTGAACCTGCTGGCGATGGACACGCAGTGGTCGTCGGTGGCCGGCGACGACGACTCGTTCGAGGCGCGCGACGCCTCGGGCGCGGTCGTCTGGACCGGCACGCGCGCCGACCTGGTCTTCGGCTCGAACTCCGAGCTGCGGGCCGTGGCCGAGGTCTACGCCAGCGACGACGCCAAGGAGAAGTTCGTCCGCGACTTCGTCGCCGCGTTCGACAAGGTCATGAACCTCGACCGCTACGACGTCGCCTGATCCCACCACCACACGGGACCGGCCCGGCCACCTCGGCAGGGCCGGTTCCGTGCGTCCGGGGGGTCTACGCCGCGGCCGGCGCGCCGGCCCGCCGCTCCGCCGTCGTCCCGGCGAGGACGGACACCGCGATGAGCACCCACAGCAGGCCCCAGACGGCGAGCGCCCACAGCCCGAGGGGGGCGGGCGGCCCGCCCGACACGATGATCGCCGGCGTCATCACGAGGAACACGTAGGCGCCGAGCGCGAGCACCGTCCACCGGTGCCACCCGGTCAGCAGGCCGGTGCGGACCACCGCGATCCCGGTCAGGACCAGACCGAGCCCGGTGAGGTTCGGCCCGACGGCGAACAGGGTCATGCTGAGGTCCGGGGCGGCCAGCAGCGTCCACTCGGCCACCGCGAGCGCCAGCTGCCCCAGCACGGCGAGCCCGACGCCGACGCGCGCGAGCAGCCCGGAGCCGGCCGCCCCGCTCACGGCGACGGCCAGGAGCACGGCGAGCTCGCCCAGGTGCACCACGCCGCGGGCCAGGTACGACCACGCCGGGTCGGGCATCCCGAGCAGCAGCGCGAACGCGTAGAGGGCGCCCAGGCCGGCGAGCGCGGCGCCGGCGGACGCCAGGACCCGGGCGTTCACGACGACGTCCCCGGGGCGACCGGCTCGAACGCCGTGACGTCGGTCGAGGGGTCCGGACGCACCCCGGCCCGCTCGAACGCGGGGAACAGACGCTCGGCGGCGAACCGGTCGGCGTCGGCGCGGGAGTCCCAGACGTCGACGACGACGAGCCGCCCGTCGGCCGTCCCGACGTGGTGGCCGAGCCGCCCGGGCACGGCGGCGGGGCCCAGCTCGCGCTCGACCCGCTCGTAGTCGGCGAGCCCTTCCGGCCCGCGGGTGATGTGGACGTAGGTCATCGGGTGCTCCTGGTGCCGCGTCGGGTGGGGACGCCGGGAACGCTAGGGACGCGCGGCCGCGGGGGCGCCGGGCGAAGTACTCAACCGGCTACTCATCCCCGCCGCTCCCCGCGCGCGACCACCCACGCCGCGACCTGGCTGCGGTTGGTGAAGCCCAGCTTGGTGAGGATGTGCTGGACGTGGTTGCCGACCGTGCGGGTCGACAGGACGAGCGCGTCGGCGATCTCGCGGTTGGACCGGCCCAGCGCCACGAGGTCGGCGATCTCCTGCTCGCGCGGCGTTAGCGGGCCCGCGCCGCCGCCCAGCAGGGCGTCGATGCGCCGGACCCAGGGCGCCATCCCCATCCGCTGCGCGTCCGGGCGGACCCGGGACAGCAGCGCCCGCGCCGCGTCGGGCTCCCGCCGGCGCAGCCGGACCGCGGCGAGCTCGCAGGCCGCCTCCACGGCGAACCCCGGGGCGCCGATCCGCTCGCTCGTGGCCAGGGCGTCGGCGAGCAGGGCGGCGGCGTCGTCGAGGTCGCCCAGTGCGGAGGCGCACCGGCCCAGGACCAGGTCGACGGGACCGAGGTAGCTCGCGGTGCCGCCCCCGCCCACGAGGTGCCCGGACCGCCGGTCCCGCAGCGCCGCGCGGAACCAGGCCACGTCGTCGGGGAGGTCGAGCAGGACGGCGACGCCGGCGCCGGCGGCCAGCGCGGGCAGGAGGAAGTAGGGCGGGACGTCCCAGTCGCGGGGCGGCCCGGTGAGCCGGTAGAGGTGCGCGGCCTCGTCGAGCCGGCCGCTCTCGGCGAGCGCCAGTGCGGGACCGAGCCGGCTGAACAGCGCCGTGCGGACGTCGCCCGGGTCGACGAACGTGCCCCCGGGCGGCCCGAACGTCTCCTCGGCGTACCCGGCGTGGTGGCCGATCGCGCCGAGCAGGGACAGGCGGGTGCCCAGCGCGGCCGGGTGGCCGGTGCCCGCCACCGCCCGGAAGCCCTCGTCGCCCAGCTCGCGGGCCCGGTCGAGCTCGCCGCGCGCCTGCGCCAGCGCCGCCCGCACGACCGAGAGGTGCCAGGCCGCGAACGGGCTGCGCTGCTGCTCGACGCACCAGGCCAGGGACGTGGCCTCGGCGGCGACCCGGGCCAGGTCCCCGCGCTCGAAGGCCACGTCGACGGCCCACAGCCGCCCCCACATCTCGACCGCAGGCCGGCGCAGCCGCTCCCCGAGCGCGGTCATCCGGGTGGCGAGGTCGGCCCGCACGGCGGTGTGGTCGGGCCCGCTGCACGTGAGCTGGCGGGCGCGGAGGGCGGCGACGAGCGCGTCGCCGTCCCCGCTCGGTTCGGCCAGCTCCAGGGCCCGTGCCGCCGGTTCGACGGCCGCCGCGGGCTCGCCGCCGTACACGAGGGCCTCGGCCAGGCGGGCCAGCAGCCGCGCGCGGCGCGCCGGGCCCGCGTCCGGGTCGTCGAGGGCGCGCCGGCACCAGGTGCGCACGCTGCGGTCCCAGCTGCCGTCGCCGACCGCGTCCAGCGTCAGCGCCGCCTCCGCGACGAGGTCGAGGCGCCCGGCGTCCTCGGCCAGCGCGACGGCCTCCCGGCACGCGGCCAGCGCCTCCGCGAACCGCCCGGACGCGACCTGCGCCGCGGCGAGCCCGAGGAGCAGCCCCGCCCGCTCGTCGGCGGCGAGCGCGGGACCGCCGCAGTGCAGGGCCGAGGTCCACAGCCGCGCCGCCTCCTCGTGGGCCAGCGCGTGGGTGGCGTCCTGCGCGGCGCGCCGCGCCCACGCGACGGCGGGCTCCCGCTCGCCGGTGACCGCGACGGCGGCCCAGTGGCGGGCGATGTCGGCCGACACCCGCGGCAGGCCGTCGCGGTGCAGGTCCTCCAGCGCCCGTGCGGCCCGCACGTGCAGGACGACGGCCCGCTGCAGCGGCGTCGTCGCGTCCAGCGCGGTGCGCACCAGTCCGTGGGAGAAGCGGAACCGCCCGCCGCCCGCGTCGTGCAGCAGGCCCGCGGCCAGGGCGTCGCCGACGGCGGGCAGGCACGCCGACGTCGGGAGGTCGAGCAGCCGGGCGACGACGGTCAGCTCGAACTCCTCGGCGAGCAGCGCCGCCGCGCCGAGCAGCCGCTGGGCGTCGGGGGGGAGGCGCCGTACCCGCGCCGCGACGATCTCGGCGAGGTCCGCGCGGGCGGGCGCGGTGCCCGCGGCGATCAGCCGGCCGAGCTCGCGCAGGAACAGCGGGTTGCCGCCGCTCGCGCGGGTCGCCTCGCGCACCTCGCCGTCGTCGAGGTCGCGGCCCGCCGATGCGCGCAGGACGTCGGCGACGGCGTCGTCGTCGAGGCCGTGCAGCGCCAGCCGCTCGACGTCCGGCCCGGACAGCAGGTCGGGCCCGACCCGCTCCCAGCCGGGCCCGGCCTCGCCGGTGCGGCGGGTGGCGCAGCAGACCGTCGCACCGCACGCCGGGTCGCGCAGCAGCGTGCGCAGGGCGAGCAGCGAGGGTTCGTCGACCCACTGCACGTCGTCGACGACGAGCAGGCAGGCCCCGTCGGCGGCGAGGGCGTCGCGCAGGTCGGCGAACAGTGCGAACCGGTCGCCGCCGGGGTCGGGCACCACCTCCGGCACGAGCTGGCGCCACAGCCAGAACGGGGGCGCGCCCTCCTCGGCGCCCTGCGCCCACCGGACGCGGACCGGCGTCGCGTCGGCGAACGCCCGCACCAGGCTGGTCTTGCCGATGCCGCCCTCGCCCTCGACCACGACGAGGCGGGGCCGGGGGAGCGCGCGGGGGTCGGCGGCGCCCCGCAGCGCGGCGAGCTCCGCGTCGCGGCCGAACAGCCTCTGTGGCACGGGTGGAGCCTACGATGCGAGGGCCCCCGCGCCCCCATCTCCGGAGTCGTCATGCCCCGTCCCAGCCGCTGGCCGGAGATCCTGCACGCCGCGGGGGAGGAGTTCCGCGACCACGGCTACGAAAACGCGACGCTGGAGGGCATCGGCGCGCGCGTCGGGATCCTCAAGGGCAGCATCTACAACTACGTCGGCGGCAAGGAGGAGCTGCTCCTCGCGGTCGTCGAGCAGCCCGCCCGGGCGCTGCTCGCCGAGCTGGAGCGGTTGCGCCAGGACACCGGCAGCTCCGTCGCGGTGCGGCTGCGCGAGCTGATCCGGATGCAGGTGCGGATCTTCAGCGAGTGGTACCCGGCGGCGTTCGTCTACCTGCGCCACATCGGGCACATGGAGCAGTCGCCCAAGTTCGCCGAGTTCCGCGAGATGGACGCCCGGTACATGGCGGCCGTCGAGGGGCTGCTGGCCGAGGGCGCCGCGTCGGGCGAGTTCTCGCTCCCCGCCGAGCCGCGGACGGTCGCGCGGGCGCTGGTCGGGATGCTCGACTGGATGCAGCACTGGTTCACCCCGCGCGGCGAGGCCGCCGACCTCGAGCTCGCCGACGAGGTGTTCGCGCTGGCCCTGGGCGGGCTCGTCGCGGGCGGCAGCATGCGGGCGCTGGCGCGCTCGATGCCGACGACGCCCTGACGCGGCCCGCTCAGGCGTCGAAGCGCACCGGGAACTCCCGCAGCCCCCGCGAGAGCAGCACCGGGTGCCACCGGTGCGCGTCGCCGTCGGGGCGCAGCCCGGGCAGCCGCTCCAGCGCGCGCGGGATGGCGACCGACGCCTCCAGCCGGGCCAGCGGTGCGCCCAGGCAGTAGTGCAGCCCGACGCCGAAGCCGAGCTGGCGGCCCTGGCGGCGGGTGACGTCGAGGCGGTCGGGGTCGTCGAAGACGGCCGGGTCGCGGTTGGCCGAGGACGGGCAGAGGAACACGCGGTCGCCGCGGCGCAGCGTGCGGCCACGCAGCTCGACGTCGCCGGCCATCAGGCGCGCCACCGTCTTGGCCGGGCCGTCGTAGCGCAGCAGCTCCTCGACCGTCCCGCCGATCAGCGACGGGTCGGCGTCGAGCAGGCGGCGCTGGTCGGGGTGGCGCAGCAGCGCGAGCAGGCCGTTGCCGATGAGGTTGGTCGTCGTCTCGTGGCCGGCGAACAGCAGCAGCACCCCGGTCGAGATGACCTCGTCGTGGCTCAGGGCGTCGTCGTCGTCGCGGGCGCTGACCAGCGCGGAGAGCAGGTCGTCGGCGGGCTCGCGCTCGTGCGCGCGCACCAGGTCGGCGAGGTAGGCCGTCAGCTCGGCCATGCCGTCGGCCCCGGCGGTGTGCCGGTTGGCGTCGCCCATCCCGCCGAAGACCAGTCCGGTGATGGCGTCGGACCAGTCCTTGAAGCGGTCGCGGTCCTGGCGGGGCACGCCGAGCATCTCCGCGATCACCGACGCGGTGAGCGGGTAGGCGTAGTCGCGGACCAGGTCGGTGCGGCCCGAGCCGTCGGCGGTGGCGGCGTCGAGCAGCTCGTCGGCGATCGCGATGATCCGCGGGCGCACCCGGTCGACCGCGCGCGGGGTGAACACGCGGCTCAGCAGCTTGCGCAGGCGGGTGTGGTCGGGCGGGTCCTTGAAGACCATCCAGTCCTCGAGGACGCCGAACGCCGCCCGCACCCCCGGGTCCGCGTCGGGGCCCTCCAGCTTCGCGCGGCGGTAGGGCGAGATGCGGTCGGAGGAGAAGCGCTCGTCGCGCAGGGCGGCCGAGACGTCGTCGAAGCGGGTGACGAACCACGACCGGTAGCGCTCGCTCCAGTGCACCGGGTCGTGCTCGCGCAGGGCCGCGAGCAGAGGGTAGGGGTCCCGGACCTCGTCCTCGCCGAGGAGGTCGGCGCGGGTGAGGTCGACCGACGCGCTCACGGGGCCTCCAGCACGGCGACGACGCAGGCGTTGCCGTCGAGGACCGACACCCCGCCGCCCATCGTCTCCACCAGGCCCAGCCGCGCGCCCTCGACCTGGCGCCCGCCGGCCTCCCCGCGCAGCTGCCACACGACCTCGGCGACCTGCGCGAGGCCGGTCGCCCCGAGCGGGTGACCGCGGGAGAGCAGCCCGCCCGACGGGTTGACGGGGTGCGCGCCACCGAGCGCGGTGACGCCCGCGGCCGCGGCCTCGCCCCCGTCGCCCGCCGGCACGAGCCCGAGCGCCTCGGTCGTGACGATCTCGCCGATGGTGAAGGCGTCGTGGACCTCGGCGAGGTCGACGTCGCCGGCGGCGGCCAGCCCCGCGGCGGCGTACGCGTCGGCGGCGGTGTCGCGCACGACGTCGTGGCCCCAGACGTGGGGGGAGCGGTGGTTCCACGGCGCGCCGGTGCGCAGCGCGATGCCGCGGACTCCCACCCCGCGCGAGCCGCGCCCGGCCGGGGCGAGCACGGCGGCCGCCGCGCCGTCGGAGGTCGGGCAGCACTGCAGCACGGTCAGCGGATCGGCGATCATGCGGGAGCCGAGCACCTCCTCGACGGTGTAGCGGCCGGAGTACTGCGCGCGCGGGTTGTGCAGGGCGTGCGCGTGGTTCTTCACCGACACCGCGGCGAGCTGCTCGGGCGTGACGGCGCCCAGGTGCAGGTAGCGGGCGGCGGCCATCGCGTAGAGGGCCGGGAGCGCCAGGCCCGAGCGGCCCTCCGGGTCGGTCGGCTCCGGCGTGATGGCCCCGGCGAACGCCGTGCTCATCTGCTCCAGCCCGAGCGCGAGCACGCGCCCGTAGCGGCCGGTGCGCACGGCCTCGTGCGCTTCGAGGAACGCGGTCGTGCCGCTCGCGCAGGCGTTCTCCACGGTGATCACCGGGATCCCGGTGACGCCCAGCGCCCGCAGCACCCGCTGCGCGACGCCGGCCGGGCCGAAGACGGTGCCCACCCAGACCGCGTCGACGTCGGTGACGCCGGCGTCGGCGAACGCCTCGCGCACGGCGTCCTCGGCCAGCGCGATGAGGTCGCGCCCGGGCTGGCGGCCGAAGTGGGAGGTGCCGACGCCGTGCACCGCGACCGCGCTCACGCGGACACCCCGCTCCCCAGCAGCTGGACGCGGACGTCGCCGTCGGGGGAGGGCGGGACCAGGCGCACGCGGCCCCCGATCGGCGCCGCCTCCGCCGTCGGCCACGAGCCGTCGACGACGTGGGCCAGGACGCGGGGTCCGTCGTCGAGGTCGACGTAGGCCAACGAGTAGGGCGGGACGCGGCCGGGGACCGGGATCCGCACGACCGTGGAGCTCCACACCACGCCCTCCGGGCCGAAGTCGGCGGGCTCGACCTCGCCGCGGCACGCGGGGCAGCGGGGCCAGTCGAACGCGGTGACCTCGGCGCAGGCCGTGCAGCGGCGCCCGGCGACGCGGCGGTGCCCGTCCGGGCCCGCCTGGACGCGGGGCCGCGGGTCGGCGGCGCTCGGCTGGGTCACGGTTCCTCCTGAGCGGGCGGCGATCGGCTCGGTAACCAAACCGCGGGTCGGACACAGCCTGACGGACGGTTCGTCGGACCGCAAGGGCGGCAGCACGCGTCCGGTGGTTGACAGCCGTAGGTG
This sequence comes from Pseudonocardia oceani, assembly GCF_019263585.2. GTDB lineage: Bacteria > Actinomycetota > Actinomycetes > Mycobacteriales > Pseudonocardiaceae > Pseudonocardia > Pseudonocardia oceani. The sequence goes on along the minus strand of NZ_JADQDF010000001.1, from coordinate 1,680,557 downwards.
AGTGCCGCCACAGTTGCCGCACCAGGTAGCCGAACCGCGGTTTGCACTCGGACACGCCCACAGCAGGAGGACCGACCGATGAAGTTCGGGTTTTTCACCATGCCGGAACACCCCCCGATCGAGAACTGGACGCTGTCCTACGACCGCGACATCGCCGCGATCGTCGAGGCGGAGCGGCTCGGCTTCTCGGAGTTCTGGATCGGTGAGCACCACACCGGCGGCTACGAGAACGTGCCGGTTCCCGAGTACATGATCGCGAAGGCGTCGGCCGTCACCAGCCGCATCCGGCTGGGCACGGGCGTCGTCAACCTGCCCTACCAGGACCCGTTCATGGTGGCCGAGCGCCTCGCGTTCCTCGACCACCTCACGCACGGCCGCCTCGAGTACGGCTTCGGCGGCGGCGGGCTGCCCACCGACAAGGCGCTGTTCGGCCTGGAGCCCTCGGAGGCCGCGCCGCGCACCAACGAGGCGCTGGAGATCATCTGGCAGCTCCTCACCTCCGACGACCCGGTGACCTACGAGGGCGTGTACTGGAAGTACGAGAACCGCCAGCTCCAGGTCGGCCCGTACCAGGACGTCCCGCCGTTCGCGATCGCCGGCCTCACCGGCCTGCACAACTACGCCAGGTGCGGCGCCAACGGCTGGAAGCCGCTCAGCGTGCACTTCGCCCCGATCGACAACGGCACCTACGACCTCGCCCCCGACCTGGTCGGGATGGGCAGGGCGATGCTGGAGGCCGGCGCGGCGTCGGGCATCGACCCCGCCGTCACCCGCGACAACTGGCGCGTCGTGCGCGAGGTCTACGTGACCGACGACAAGGACCAGGCGATGCGCGACATCCGCGAGGGCGTCAAGCGCTCCTACGACTACCTGTTCGGCCTCGGCCTCGGCGCCCTGATGAAGAAGGGCGAGGGCATGGAGGACCCCGACCTCACCTTCGAGTGGATGGTCGACAACATCCCCTGGATCATCGGGAGCCCGGACGACTGCATCCGCCAGGTCAAGGAGTTGGAGGAGGCCACCGGCGGCTTCGGCACGCTGCTGATCAACTGCCGCGACTGGGTCACCACCGACAAGTGGAACCGCTCGCTGGAGCTGTTCGCGCGCTACGTCACGCCGCAGTTCACCGCCCGCGAGCGCATGGCCCGGCGCCAGCACATGGCCAACGTGGCGCTCGGCATCGCCTGATGGCGGCGGCGATGAACAGGCTCGAGGGCAAGGTCGCCGTCATCACCGGCGGCGTGCAGGGCATCGGCCGCGCGGTGGCGCTGCGATGCGCCTCCGAGGGCGCCGCCGTCGTGGTCGGCGACCTGCAGGACGACGACTCGACGGCGCAGGAGATCGTCGCCGCCGGTGGCCGCGCCGTGCACATCACGATGGACGTGCGGCAGCGCGGCGACTGGAAGCGGCTCGTCGACGAGGCCGTCGGCGGGTTCGGCGGGCTGCACCTGCTGGGCAACATCGCCGGCGTCACCAACACCCTGGGGCCCGACAACGTCGTCGACCTCGACGACGCCGGCTGGGACCACGTCATCGGCACCGACCTCCGCGGCGTCTGGCTGGGCATGCAGGCCGCCATCCCGCGGATGCTCGACGGCGGGGGCGGCAGCATCGTCAACATCGGGTCGATGGCCGCGCTCAAGGGGCTGGAGAACCTCGCCGCCTACTCCGCGGCCAAGGGCGGGGTCGTCAGCCTGACCCAGCAGGTGGCCATGGAGTACAGCCCGCGCGGGATCCGCGTGAACTGCATCTGCCCCGGCACGATCGACACGCCCATCCTGGCGGGCATCACCGACGGCATGCGGGAGAACTTCGTGGCGGCGCACATGATCCCGCGCCTGGGGAGGGCGGAGGACATCGCGGCGGCGGCCGCGTTCCTGTTCTCCGACGACGCGAGCTTCTGCACGGGTCAGTCGATGCCCGTCGACGGCGGCTGGAACGCCAAGGGGAGTGCCGGATGACGGACCTGTCGGGACAGACCGTGGTCGTGACCGGAGCGGGCAGCGGGATCGGGAAGGCGATCGCGGCGGCGCTGCTCGCGGGCGGCGCGAACGTGGTCTCGCTGGAGGTCTCGGCGGAGAACATCGAGGCGGCGACGAAGGAGCTGGACGGGGGCGCCCACCTGGCCTGGTACGAGGGGTCGGTGGCCGTCGCCGCCGACGTCGAGGCGACCTTCGCGCTCGCCGCCGAGCGCTTCGGCCCGGTGCGGTACCTGGTCAACAACGCGGGCACGGCGTCGCTCTCGCTCGTCGTCGACACGTCCGAGGACGACTGGGACCTCATCGTCGACACCTGCCTCAAGGGCACGTTCCTGTGCACGAGGGCGTTCGCGCGGCAGGCGATCGCGGCGGGCACGGGCGGGGCGATCGTCAACATCGCCTCGCTCAACGCCGTCGCGGCCACCGACGGCCTGGGCCACTACTGCGCGGCGAAGGCCGGGATCATGCAGTTCACCCAGGTCTGCGCCGGGGAGCTGGGGCGCCACGGCATCCGGGCCAACTCGATCGGGCCCGGCACCGTCAATACCCCGCTGGGCGCCGGGTTCACGGTCGGGCAGATCGGCCAGGAGTTCCTCGACCGCACGCTGGTCGCGCCGCCGCGGCACCAGGAGGCCTCCGACATCGCCGACGTCGCCCTGTGGCTCCTGTCGCCGGCCGCCGGCCGGATCACGGGCCACTTCGTGCCCGTCGACGGCGGACAGCACGTGCGGGGGCTGCACTCCTACTGGGACGTCGCCGAGGCGCAGGGCCTCGTCAGCCGCCCCTGACGGGCCGCCCGCACGGCGCCGGCACGACACGACGAGGAGCGGCATGACCAGCACGACCGGGCCGCGGGGCTACCCCCGCTACTGGGACGAGGAGCGCGAGACCCTCGCGCCCGCGCAGCGCGACCGCGTCATCCTGGAGCGGATGCAGCACCAGCTCCGCTACGCCTACGCCGAGCTGCCGTTCTACCGTCGGCTCTACGACGCGCACGGGTTCCACCCCGACCAGGTCAGCTCGATCGAGGACTTCACGACGAGGGTCCCGGTGATCACGAAGAAGATGCTGGTCGCCGACCAGCAGGAGCACCCGCCGTTCGGCAGCTACAGCCGCGCGGTGCCACCCGGGGAGATCGCGCGCATCCACGGCTCGTCGGGCACCTCGGGCGTCCCGACGATGTACGCGGTGTCGCGCACCGACTGGGAGCGCGCGGGCGACGTGCACGCCATGGCCCAGTGGTGCGCGGGCGTGCGGCCCGACGACATCGTGCAGGTCGGGTTCCCGTTCGGCCTGTTCTTCGGCGGCTGGGGCGTGGTGCAGGGCGCCGAGCGGATCGGCGCCACGCTGTTCCCGCTGGGCGTCACCGACTCCGAGAAGCACCTGGAGCTGATCTCCCGCCTCGGCTCCACGATCTTCAGCGCCACCCCGTCCTACTGCATCCACCTGCTGTCGGTGGCCGAGCGGATGGGCATCGACCTGCGGGAGAACACGGTCCGGCACCTGCTCGTGGGCGGCGAGCCGGGCGGCAGCCTGCCCGGCACCCGCACGATCATCGAGGAGGGCTGGGGCGCCACCGCGGCCGACGCCGGCTCGACCTCGGAGATGTACCCGTTCCAGACCAGCGTCGCCTGCACCGAGGGCACGGGCACGCACCTGTTCACCGACGAGGTCTACACCGAGGTCGTCGACGCGGCCGACCCGAACGCCCCGATCCCGGTCGGGCAGCGCGGCGCCGTCGTCTACACCCACCTCTGGCGCGACTCCCAGCCGATGATCCGCTTCGCCCCCGGCGACGAGACCTACCTCGCCACCGACCCGTGCCCGTGCGGGCGCACCTACCCGCGCCTGCCCGAGGGCATCCTCGGCCGCCTCGACGACATGCTGCTCATCCGCGGCGCCAACGTCTTTCCCAGCGCGATCGAGACCGCCCTGCGCAGCGTCCACGAGCTGGGCCCGGAGTTCCGCATCCTGGTCCGCCGGGTCGGCGCGCTCGACGAGCTGTGCGTGCAGGCCGAGCTCGGCCACACCGTCCGCGCCGAGCTCGCCGCCGCCGCGCCGGGGGAGGGCGACGCCCGCCGCGCCGACCTCGTCCGGCGGACGGAGGAGGCGCTGAAGCGGACGGTCGCCATCCGCGTCCCGGTCGAGCTGCTGGAGCCCGGGACGCTGCCGGAGACCACCTTCAAGGCCCGCCGGGTGGTCGACGAGCGCTGACGACCCAGGGTCAGAGCAGCCCGGCCTCCCGCGCGACGACGACGGCCCGGCCGCGGTTGTGGACGTCGAGCTTGCGCATCGCGCTGTGCAGGTAGGCCTTGACCGTGGGCACGGAGATGCCCAGCCCGTCGGCGATCTCGGCGTTCGTCGACCCGACCGCGACCAGCCGCAGGGCCTCGACCTCCCGCGGTGAGAGCGACGGGCCCTCGGCCGGGCGGGGAGGCTGCCCGGCCGGGCCGGCGAGGCCCTCGTGGATCCGCCGCAGCCGCGCGCGCAGCTCCGGGTCGGCCGTCGAGCGGGCGAGGGCGGCGAGCTCCTCGAGCGCGCCCGCGCCGAGCTCGCCGGCCCAGCGGGGCGTCGCGGTGGCCGGCACAGGGTGCCTGTCGAGCAGGGCGGTCACGTCGCGCGCGATGGTGGCCGCGACGACCCCCGCGTTCCGGACGGCCACGTCGCCGATCGGCGCGTCCTCGCGCACGGCGCCGTACAGGACGCCGCGCACCGTGCCGTGCACGAGCAGCGGGTAGGCGAGGATCGAGGTCAGGCGCTCGTGCTCGACGACGACGTGGTCGTAGTCGTGGGTGATGCCGGTGGTGGAGGCGTAGTCGGAGACCCGGCACGGCACCTTGCGGGCCATCGCGGCGCCGCCCAGGCCGCGGCCGGTGATGACGCTGAGCAGTCGCAGCGAGTCACCGAGCGTGCCGGCCAGGCGGTTGATCGTGAGCTGCTGTCCGTCGGGGGCCGAGCGGGTGCTGCCGCCGAACACCACGGGCAGCCCGGTCCGGCTGCGCAGGTCGTTCAGGCGCTGCGCCAGGACCCGGTCCACGGCCCGGGACACCGTGTCGTCGTCGAGCACGGCGGCCTCCTCCCGGTCGGGCGGGCGGGGCCCGCTGACGGCGTCGTCGCTGGTCCAACGAGTCAACGGCGCCGGAGTTGTGAGGCCTCTACCGACTTCGGTCGGTAGTGCGGCCCGCCCGCGAGCGGTGACGCTGCGTACGCCGTTGTGCACCGAACCGCCGAGGAGCTCCCCGATGTCCACCACGTCCACCCCGGGACGGACGCCGTCCCCGCCGGTGCCGCTCGGCCGGGTCGCGGCCGCGAGCTGCGCCGGCACGACGATCGAGTTCTACGACTTCTTCATCTACGGCACCGCCGCCGCGCTGGTGTTCCCGAAGGTCTTCTTCCCCGCGCTGGGCTCCACGGCGGGCATCGTCGCCTCGTTCGCGACGTTCGCGGTGGCCTTCTTCGCCCGCCCCGTCGGCGCGGTCGTGTTCGGCCACTACGGCGACCGGATCGGGCGCAAGCGCACCCTGATCTCGACGCTGCTGCTGATGGGCGTCGCGACCGTCCTGATCGGGCTGCTGCCCGGCGCCGACACCATCGGGGTGGCCGCGCCGATCATCCTGGTGGTGCTGCGGTTCGCGCAGGGCTTCGCCGTCGGCGGGGAGTGGGCCGGGGCGACGCTGCTGACCGCCGAGTACGCCCCGAAGGAGAAGCGCGGGCTGTACGGGGTCTTCCCGCAGCTCGGCCCGGCGATCGCCTTCGCGCTGTCCTCGGCCACGTTCCTCATCACCGGCCTCGTCATGGGTGACACCGACGAGGCGTTCCTGTCCTACGGCTGGCGGATCCCGTTCCTGCTGTCGATCCTGCTCGTCGGGGTCGGGCTGTGGGTGCGCCTGTCCATCGAGGAGACCCCGGCGTTCAAGGAGCTCCAGCAGCGGGCGCAGGCCGAGGCCGCCTCGGCGGACCGGTCGCGGCGGCTGCCGTTCCTGGACGCCGTGCGCGCCCAGCCCCGCGAGGTGCTGCTCTCGGCCGGCGCGCTGGCCATGCTGTTCGCGTTCTTCTACATGGGCACCGCCTACCTGACCTCCTACGGCACCAACCCCGACGGCGCGGCGCTGGCGCGCCCGGTCGTGCTGGGCATCGGCATCGTGGTGGCGGTGGTGTTCGGCATCGCGATCGTCGTGGCGGGCGTGCTGTCGGACCGGTTCGGGCGGCGCAACGTCATCCGCACGTCCTGCATCGCCGGGATCATCTGGGCGCTCGTGCTGTTCCCGCTGCTGGACACCGGGAGCGCGACGGCGTTCGCGATCGGCCTGTCGGTCACGATGGTGATCTTCGCGATCGCCTACGGCCCGGCCGGGTCGTACCTGCCCGAGCTGTTCGCCGCGCGCTACCGCTACACCGGTGCCGGGCTGGGCTACAACCTCGCCGGTGTGCTGGGCGGGGCGATCCCGCCGCTGCTCGCCGCGAGCCTGGCGGCGTCGTTCGGCTCGTTCGCGATCGGCGTCATGCTGTCGCTGATCGGCGTGCTCTCGCTGGTGTGCGTGTCGCTGCTGCCCGAGACCCGCAACCGGGCGCTCGAGCACGAGCAGGTCGACGAGACCGTCCAGGCCTGATCCACCGGACCACCCTGCGGCGGTGGCGCGGCGCCTCGGCTCCCCGGGCGCCGCGCCACCGCACCCCCGATCAGACGCCGGCGGACGCGCGGGCCCGCGCGGGCAGGACGCCCGCCGCCGCCAGCAGGACCGCGGCGCTGACGCCGAACGCCGCCGGGGCGCCGACGCCCCCGGCCAGCGCGCCGGTGGCCACCGCGCCCAGCGCCTGCCCCGCGGTCAGCGCGACGAACAGCACGGCCGTGGCCTCCCCGGCGGCGTGCGGCCGCAGCGCGCTGCCCCACGCGATGAGGACCCCGCTCATCGCGGTGTAGGCGCCCCCGAACGCCGCCCCGGCGACGGCCGCGACGAGCACCGCGCCCGGTGCGAGGGCGAGGGCGGCCGTGCCCGCGGCCGTCAGCGCCACGGTGAGCACCCAGGCGCGCCGCAGGCCCAGCAGGCGCACGGCGTCGCCGCTCAGGGCGCCGAGGACGGCCGCCGCGCCGAGCAGGAACCACAGCGCGGCCGTGGTCCGCTCGGGCAGTCCGCCGGTGGTCGTGACCAGGTCGCGCCCGAACGTCCACACCGCCGCGCTGCCGGCGCCCGCGACGGCGGCGGCCAGCAGGGGGCGCCGTATCCCGGTCGTCGCCCCTCCCGCGGGTCGCGGGCCGGGCGCGGCGGGCCACCGTGCGAGGCGGTCGACCGCCGCGGCGGTGAGCAGGGCGGCCGCGGCGGCGCCGAACCAGACGGGGCGCCAGACCTGGGGTGCGGCGAGCACCGCGGCACCGGTGACCGCGACGCCCACGCCGGTGCCCGCGTTGACCACGGCCTGCGCGCGGGCGACCAGCGGCCCGCGCACCGTCGAGGCCACCGCGACGACCATCGCCGGGGACGCGGCACCCGCGGCGCTCCCGGCCACGAGCACGCCGAGCGCCAGCACCGGGGCGGACGACGCCGTCGCGACCACCAGCGCGCCGGCCGCCGCCACCGCCGCGGCCAGCCACAGCACCGTCCGCGCCGAGCCCCGGGCGAGCAGGCGCTGCGCCGCCAGCGCGCTCGCGCAATAGGCGGCGAACCCGCCCGCCGCGACGGCGCCGGCCGCCGGTGTCGACAGCGAGAACTCCGCCGCGAGCTGGGGGAGCTGCAGCCCGTAGCCGTAGCGGACCACCCCGTACGTCACCGCGATGAGACCCGTCCCGGACGCGACGAGCCCTGACTGTAACGATCGTTTCGCCATAGTGGTCGTTACAGTACGGGGCATGGACGGACCCGGCGCGCGGGAGCGGCTCCTCGACGCGGCCGAGGAGCTGTTCTCCGAGCGCGGGATCGCCGCGACGGGCGTCGACGCGGTCCTGAAGCGCGCCCGCGTCGCCCCGGCCACCCTCTACGCGCACTTCGGCGGCAAGGACCACCTCGTCGCGGCCTCCCTGCAGCGCCGCCACGAGCGGTGGCGCGCGCTCTGGGATGAGGTCCTGCTGCGCTGCGGCGACGACCCCGCCGCCCGCGCCCTGTCGGTCTTCGACGCCCTCGACGAGCTGCACCGGCGGGAGGAGGCGGCGCGCGGCTGCGCGTTCCTGGCCGCGGCGGTGGAGGTCGTCGACCCGGGGCACCCGGCGCGGGAGTGGCTCGCCGCCGACACCCGCCTGCTCGACGAGCGCCTGCGCGACCTGGCCGCGGCCACGGGCGCGGCCGACCCCGACGCCCTGGCGACCGAGCTCCTGCTCCTCTACGACGGCGCCCTGGCGGCGAGAGCGCGGCGAGCGATCACAGGAACCCGAGAGAAGCCGGAGGTGAAGGCCGTGGCACGAGCAGCACTCACACGCCACGTCCCCCCACCACCGCAGGTCGGAGCCAGAACGCTGTCGGAAGGGGGCCGCTGACCGCGTTCCGGCTCCGAAGTGCGGCTCAGGGGGCCAGGGCCGCCACCAGCTCCGCTCTCGTCGCCTCGTCGTGGATCAGGTACGCCCAGCCGTCGGTCGTCTCGAGGACGGTCGGGGTGCGGGAGGACCGCAGCCTCGACGGCCGCACCGCCGTCACGGCGCCGACGCGCGTGCGCAGCGGGCCGCGCGGGCGCCGCACGACGAGGGTCCCGTCGGCGTGCAGGACCACGTCGTGCGCGGTGTGCGCGACCTGCCACCCGACGACGGCGCCGACCGCGAGGACGACCAGCCCCGGCACCACCCCGGGCAGCGACCCGCCGGCCAGGGCGAGCACGACGAGCACGACGAGCACGGCGCCGGCGACGAGCAGGACCAGGCCGATCAGCGCGGAGACCCGCAGCCAGGTGAGCCAGGACCCGCGCAGCGGCCAGCGGGCCACGCCCTCGACCCCCGGCTCCGCCATGTCCGGCCTCCGTCCCGACGCCCGCGCACGGGCGAGTGTGGACGAGAGGGACGCGCGGGGGAAGGGGGGAGATCCGCTACCAGCGGGTGGTGCCCCCGGCAGGATTCGAACCTGCGCTTTCGCCTCCGGAGGGCGACGCTCTATCCCCTGAGCTACGGGGGCTCGGGTGCGTCAAGCCTAGCGCACCCGGCCCGGTCACAGCGGCAGGGGCGTCCCGCCGCGGGCGAGCAGCAGCTGGCGCAGGTACTCGGCCTCCGAGGTCTGCGAGCTGAGCATCTGGGAGGCGAGGCTGCGGACCTGCGGCACCGACGCGCTCTCCGCGGCGTAGCGCAGCATCTCGGCCCCGCCCTCGTGGTGGCGCAGCATCAGCTGCAGGAACAGGACGTCGAGCCGGGGGCCGGTCGCGGCGCGCAGGGCGTCGAGCTCGGCGGTACTGGCCATCCCGGGCATCGTGGCGACCGGGCCGTCCGCGGCGCCCGTGCCCATCCCCGCGTGTCCGTGCTCGCCGGTCATCCATGCCATGTAGCCGCCGATGGGCAGCGCCGGGGCGTCCCACAGCGCGAGCCAGCCCTGCATCTGGCCGACCTGGTTGTTCTGCGTCTTCTCGATGTCGGTGGCGAGCTGCGCGAGAACCGGGTCGGTGGTGTGGTCGCGCTCCCAGCTCGCCATGTCGACGCCCTGCAGATGGTGCACCGACATGTCCTGCGAGAACCCGACGTCGACGCTTCCCGGTTCGGGCGTCGACGACGAGCCGGGCACGCCGAGCAGCAGCCCGCCCGCGGCGCCGAGCAGGAGCAGGCCCACCACCGCGACGACCGCGACGAACGGACGCACCCACCGCGCCTCGCCGTCCGCGGGGGACGGCGAGGTCGGCGGACGCTCCACCGAGACGGTCACGATCCCGCGTCGGGCGTGACCGCGTCGGCGCCCGCGGTGGTCTCGGCCTGCGTGCCGGGGGTGCCGGGCGCCGGGGCGGGGACGAAGGGCGGCGGGGACGAGCGGACGAAGCCGCCGGAGACGCCGACCTCGGCGCAGCTCGCGCCGGGCTCGGGGTGGGTGTTGCGGTTGACGCGCAGCGCGGCGACGAACTGGTCGATCCGCGCGTCGTTCACGTCGGTCAGCTTGAGCTGGTGGCCCCAGGACTGCAGGGAGAACGGGGTGTCGAGGCCCGGGAACGGCGACATGACCATGTACTGCTGGCCCTCGACCTTCGCGCGGAGCGTGTCGAGCGCCGCCCCGCTGACCTGGTCCGGGTCGTAGGTGATCCACACCGCGCCGTGCTCCAGGGAGTGCACGAGGTTCTCGCTGCGCACGGCCTGGTCGTAGACGACCCCGTTGCAGGCGGCCCAGACCGCGTCGTGCGCGCCGCCGAAGGGCGGGCTCTGCGTGTAGGCGACCTGCGTGACGGGGTCGACGTGCTGTCCGCCGGTGTACTCGATCACCTGGACGCCCTCGATCTGCGTCGACGGGTCGGGGTTCTCCGCGGTGGGCGTGAACGGCGCGAGCGCCGACAGCCGCTCGGCGTTCTCCTCCCCGCGCAGGAACGCGTAGCCGAAGACGGCGCCGGCGAACAGCACCACGACGACCACCGCCGAGATGAGGCCCCACGGCGTCGACCGCTGGGTCACGACCGCGGCGCGCGCGTTGCGCACCGCCTTGCTGTTCTTGCCGCTGACCATGAACCGTCCCACCATCGCGCGTCCGGGTGCCGTCACCCGGACGGCCCTTGCGGCCCCCGAGTCTAGGAGCGGTGCCTGAGAAACCCATGAGCAGCACCTCCTAGACTCTTGGAGTGACTCCCGCCCAGCTCGCCGACCTGGTCCGCGCCACAGCGACCGAGGTTCTCACGACGCGCGGCCTGGACGTCGCGGCGCTGCCCGACGACGTCGGTGTCGAGCGCCCCCGCAACCCCGACCACGGCGACTACGCCACGAACGTCGCCATGCGCACCGCGAAGAAGGCGGGGGTCGCGCCGCGCGACCTGGCGGGCTGGCTCGTCGAGGCCCTCACCGGCCGCGACGGCATCGCCTCGGCCGAGATCGCCGGCCCCGGCTTCATCAACCTGCGCCTCGCGGCCGACGCCCAGGGCGCGGTCGTCGGCGAGGTCCTGGCGGCGGGCGAGGCCTACGGCACCGGCGACGAGTACGCCGACCGCGTCGTCGACCTCGAGTTCGTCTCGGCCAACCCGACCGGCCCGCTGCACCTGGGCCACACCCGCTGGGCCGCCGTCGGCGACGCCCTGGGCCGGGTCCTGGCCGCGCGCGGCGCCAAGGTCACCCGCGAGTACTACTTCAACGACGCCGGCGGCCAGATCGACCGCTTCGTCTCCTCGCTGGTGGCCGCGGCCGAGGGCCGCCCGACGCCCGAGGGCGGCTACGGCGGCGCCTACATCGGCGAGATCGCCGCGCAGGTGCTGGCCGCGGAGCCCGGGGCGCTCACCGACCCCGACCGCGACGAGGTCTTCCGCAGGATCGGCGTCGACCTCATGTTCGACGAGATCAAGCGCGCCCTGCACGCCTTCGGCACCGACTTCGACGTGTGGTTCCACGAGAAGACGCTGCACGACAACGGGGCCGTCGACACCGCGGTGCAGCGGCTCAAGGACTCGGGCAACCTCTACTTCTCCGACGGCGCCTGGTGGCTGCGCAGCACCGACGAGGGCGACGACAAGGACCGCCCCGTCATCAAGAGCGACGGCAAGCCCGCCTACATCGCCGGCGACCTCGCCTACTACCTCGACAAGCGCGCCCGCGGTTTCGACCTGTGCATCTACATGCTCGGCGCCGACCACCACGGCTACATCGCGCGCCTGCGGGCGGCCGCGGCGGCGTTCGGCGACGACCCGAACACCGTCGAGGTGCTGATCGGGCAGATGGTGCGGCTGTTCAAGGACGGCCAGATGCTCAAGATGAGCAAGCGCGCCGGCACCGCGGTGAGCATGGACGACCTCGTCGGGTTCGTCGGCGTCGACGCCGCCCGCTACTCGCTGATCCGCAGCTCGATCGACTCGGTGCTCGACCTCGACCTCGACATCCTGAGCCGCCGGACCAACGACAACCCCGTCTTCTACGTCCAGTACGCCCACGCGCGGCTCTCGTCGCTGGCGCGCAACGCCGCCGACGTCGGGCTGGAGCCCGGCACGTCGTTCGGCCTGCTGGAGCACCCGCGCGAGGGCGAGCTGATCCGCACGATCGGCGAGTTCCCGGCCGTCGTCGCCACGGCGGCGGAGCTGCGCGAGCCGCACCGGGTCGCCCGCTACCTGGAGACGCTCGCCGCCACCTACCACCGCTTCTACGACTCCTGCCGCGTCCTGCCGATGGGCGACGAGGAGATCTCCGACCTGCACCGCGCCCGCCTCGCGCTGTGCGTGGCCGCGCGGCAGGTGCTGGCCAACGGCCTGGGTCTGCTGGGCGTCAGCGCGCCGGAGCGGATGTGAGCGCCGACGTGCTCCTCTCCGCGGAGGCGCAGTCATGAGGGCGCACCCGGCCGGGCCGCTGCACGCCGGCATCTCGGCGCCGCCCGAGACCGCCGGCCCGCGCCCCGTCGACGCCGCCGGGTTCGACGAGCTGGCCCCGTCGGTCTGGCCGCGGCACGCCGCGCGCGGGCGGTCCGGCGCGCTGGAGGTGGCGGGCGTCGACGTCCGCGACCTCGCCGAGCGCTTCGGCACGCCGCTGTTCGTCGTCGACGAGGACGACTTCCGCTCGCGCGCCGCGGAGTTCGCCGCCGCGTTCGGCGCCGCGTCGGTGCACTACGCGGCGAAGGCGTTCCTGTCGGTCGAGGTCGCACGCTGGGTCGCGCAGGAGGGCCTCTCGCTCGACGTGGCGAGCGGCGGCGAGCTCGCCGTCGCCCTGCGCGCGGGCTTCCCGGCCGAGCGGATCGCGGTGCACGGCAACAACAAGTCCACCGAGGAGCTCACCGCCGCCGTCGAGGCGGGTGTGGGCCGGGTCGTGCTCGACTCCTTCCACGAGATCGCCCGCCTCGACGCGATCGCCACCGCGCACGGCGTCGTCACGCCCGTGATGATCCGGCTGACGGTCGGGGTCGAGGCGCACACGCACGAGTTCATCGCCACCGCCCACGAGGACCAGAAGTTCGGCTTCTCCATCGCGGGCGGCGACGCGAGCGCAGCGGCCGAGGCGGCGCGGCGCGTGCTGCGCTCCCCGGGGCTGTCGCTGGTCGGGCTGCACAGCCACATCGGCAGCCAGATCTTCGACACCGAGGGCTTCGAGGTCGCCGCGCACCGCGTGGTGCGGTTCCTGGCCGCGTTGCACGAGGAGCACGGGGGTGCCGCACTCACCGCGCTCACCACGCTCGACCTCGGCGGCGGCTTCGGCATCGCCTACCGGGCGGACGAGACCCCGCTCGACGTCGCCGAGCTCGCCGAGGAGCTGCGCGGCATCGTCAAGAAGGAGTGCCACGCCGAGGAGCTCGACGTACCGGAGATCGCCGTCGAGCCCGGGCGCGCGATCGCCGGGCCGGGCACCGTCACGCTCTACGAGGTCGGCACGCTCAAGGACGTACCGCTGGGACGGTCGGCGGGGGGCGCGTCGTCGGGCCGCCGCTACGTCAGCGTCGACGGCGGCATGAGCGACAACATCCGCACCGCTCTCTACGACGCCGTCTACGACTGCCGGCTGGTGTCGCGCTCCTCGGAGCGCGACGGCACCGGCGAGGCCGTGCTGTCCCGGGTCGTCGGCAAGCACTGCGAGAGCGGCGACATCGTCGTGCGCGACTGCTGGCTGCCCGCCGACCTCGCCCCGGGCGACCTGCTCGGCGTCGCGGCCACCGGGGCGTACTGCTACTCGATGGCGAGCTCCTACAACCGCCTGCCGCGCCCCGCGGTGGTCGCGGTGCGGGACGGGCAGGCGCGGGTGCTGCTGCGCCGCGAGACCGTCGAGGACCAGTTCCGGCTGGAGGTCGGCCCGTGAGTCCTGTCACGCGCGCGGGCGGCGACGCGGTCGCGCACCGGAGCATGACCCCCACTGTCGTCAGCGAGGAGCGAGCGTGAACGGGAACGCGGTGCGGGTCGCACTGCTGGGGTGCGGCACCGTCGGCGGCGAGATCGTGCGCCTGCTGCGCGAGCAGGCGGGAGAGCTGGCCGCACGCGCCGGGGCCCCGGTCGAGCTCGTCGGCGTGGCCGTGCGGCGCCCGCACAAGCACCCCGAGCTGGGTGACCTGCTCACGACCGACGCCACGGCGCTCGTCACGCGCGAGGACGTCGACGTGGTCGTCGAGGTGATCGGCGGCATCGAGCCCGCACGCACGCTGCTGCTCGAGGCGCTCAAGGCCGGCAAGTCGGTGGTCACGGCCAACAAGGCGCTGCTCGCCGAGGAGGGCGCGGCGCTGGCCGAGGCCGCCGACGCGTCGGGCGTCGACCTGTTCTACGAGGCCGCGGTCGCCGGCGCGATCCCGCTGCTGCGCCCGCTGCGCGAGAGCCTGGCGGGCGACCGCATCACCCGCGTCGCCGGCATCGTCAACGGCACCACCAACTTCATCCTCTCCGCGATGACGGAGTCGGGCGCGGGCTACGCCGACGCGCTGGAGGAGGCCACCCGGCTCGGGTACGCCGAGGCCGACCCGAGCGCCGACGTCGACGGCTACGACGCCGCGTCCAAGGCCGCCATCCTCGCGACGCTGGCCTTCCACACCCGCGTCACGGCCGCCGACGTGCACTGCGAGGGCATCCGGTACGTCACCGCGTCCGACATCGCCGCCGCGCGCGGCATCGGCTGCGTGATCAAGCTGCTGGCGATCTGCGAGCGCGCGCCCGCCACCGCCGACACCCCGGAGTCGGTCTCCGCCCGGGTCTACCCGGCGATGATCCCCGCCACGCACCCGCTGGCCGGCGTCGACGGCGCGTTCAACGCCGTGTTCGTCGAGGCCGAGGCCGCGGGGCAGCTCATGTTCTACGGCCAGGGCGCGGGCGGCGCCCCCACCGCCAGCGCCGTGCTCGGCGACCTCGTGGCCGTCGCGCGCAACCGCGTCCACGGCGGGCGCGGGGCGCGCGAGTCGGCCTACGCGCACCTGCCCGTGCTGCCGATCGGCGCGGTCGCCACCCGCTACCACGTGAGCCTCGAGGTGGCCGACCGCGCGGGCGTGCTGGCGGCCATCGCGGGGGAGTTCTCCGCGCAGGGCGTCAGCATCGCCGCGGTGCGCCAGACCGGCGGTGTCGCCGACTCCGCCGGAGCCGACCCGGTCAGCGCCGCGCGGCTCGTCGTCGTCACGCACGCGGCCCCGGAGGCGGCGCTCGCCGCGACCGTCCGCGTGCTGGCCGGGCTCGATGCCGTGCACGCCGTCGACAGCGTGCTGCGCGTCGAGGACCTCGGACGAAAGGGTGTGGCCCCGTGACCTCCACCTCCGCGACATCCCCTCCTGCGACATCCCCCCTCGCTCCCGTCGGGCGGTCCACCCGCTGGCCGGGCGTCATCGAGGCGTTCCGCGACCGGATGCCGGTCGAGCCGGGCTGGACGGTCGTCACGCTCGGGGAGGGCGGTACGCCGCTGCTCCCGGCGCCGCACCTGTCGCAGCTCACCGGCTGCGAGGTGTTCCTCAAGGTCGACGGCGCCAACCCGACGGGCTCGTTCAAGGACCGCGGGATGACGATGGCGGTCACCGACGCGCTCGCGCAGGGCAAGCAGGGCGTGATCTGCGCGTCCACGGGCAACACGTCCGCCTCGGCCGCCGCCTACGCCGCCCGCGCGGGCATGACCTGCGCCGTCCTCGTGCCGCAGGGCAAGATCGCGCTCGGCAAGCTCGCGCAGGCGGTCGCGCACGGGGCGCGGATCGTGCAGGTCCAGGGCAACTTCGACGACTGCCTGGAGCTCGCCCGCAAGACCGCGGCCGAGTACCCGGTGGCCGCGCTGGTCAACTCCGTGAACCCCACCCGGATCGCCGGGCAGGCGAGCGCGGCCTACGAGATCTGCGACGAGCTCGGCCGCGCGCCCGACATCCACTGCCTGCCGGTGGGCAACGCGGGCAACATCACCGCCTACTGGGCCGGCTACCGCGCCTACGCGACGGACGGCCTGATCGACTCCCCGCCGCGGATGTTCGGCTACCAGGCCGCGGGCGCCGCACCGCTCGTGCACGGCGCGCCGGTGAAGAACCCGGAGACGATCGCCACGGCCATCCGGATCGGGTCGCCCGCGTCCTGGGCGCAGGCGCAGGCCGCGCGCGAGGAGTCCGGTGGGCGCTTCGCCGCCGTCACCGACGAGGAGATCCTCGACGCCTACCGGCTGCTGTCCTCCCGCGAGGCGGTGTTCGTCGAGCCCGCGTCGGCGGCGAGCGTCGCGGGGCTGCTGCAGTCGAGCGCCGACGGCACGCTGCCGCGCGGCTCCCTGGTGGTGTGCACCGTCACCGGGCACGGCCTCAAGGACCCCGACACGGCGCTGCTCACCGCGCCCGCGCCCACCGTCATCCCCATCGACCCGAGCGCCGTCGCCGACGCGCTGGAGCTGCGTTGATGCGCCCTCCGCCGACGACCCGGACGCCGGTGCTCCCACTGACGGACCCCACCTGATGGGCAGGCCCCGTCAGGTCCGCGTCCGCGTGCCGGCGTCGTCGGCCAACCTCGGCCCCGGGTTCGACTCCCTCGGCCTCGCGCTGGGCCTCTACGACGAGGTCGAGGCGTGGGTCGCCGACGACGGCGTCGGCGTCGAGGTCGTCGGCGAGGGCGCGGGGCAGGTGCCCTGCGACGACACGCACCTCGTCGTCCGCGCCATGCGCACCGCCTGGAACATCACCGGCGACGCCCCCGCGGGGCTGCGGCTGCGCTGCGTCAACGCCATCCCGCACTCGCGCGGACTGGGCAGCTCCGCCGCCGCCGCGGTGGCCGGGGCCGTCGCCGCGGTCGTGCTCGCGGGCCGTGACGTCGAGCTCGAGCGCGACACGCTGCTGCAGGTCACGGCCGGTATGGAGGGCCACGCCGACAACGCGGCGGCCAGCCTGCTCGGCGGGTTCGTCATCGCCTGGGAGACCGTCGGGAATACGGCGGGGCGCTTCCACGCTGTACGGCTCGACGCGCACCCGGGCATCCACCCCGTGGCGCTCGTCGCGGGGACGGAGTCGTCGACCTCGACCACCCGGGGGCTGCTGCCCGACCGGGTCCCGCTGGTCGACGCCGCCTTCACGGGCAGTCGCACCGCACTGTCGGTGCTGGCGTTCACGCAGCGCCCCGAGCTGCTGCTCCCCGCCACCGAGGACCGCCTGCACCAGGGCTACCGGCGTCCGGCGTACCCGGACTCGGCCGACCTGGTCGACGCGCTGCGCGCCCACGGGGTCCCGGCCGCCATCTCCGGCGCCGGTCCCACCGTGCTGGCCCTCACCTCCGACGGCACCCTGCCCGCCGGGCTCGACCTGCACGGCTTCGCCACGCTGCCGCTGCCGATCGACACGGCGGGCGCGCAGGTGGAGATCGACTGAGGGCCGCCACGCCGGGGGTGGTGGTTGCCGTGACCAGCGGGGGAGTCTAGTCTCGGGCACGCAACGGCGATCCACGCGTCTTCCGCGTGGCCACTCGGGCCATCTGCGCACCCCGGCACCCTGGTTCACACCGGACCAGTGCTGGAGCCAGACCCGCGCCCGGCCCGAGCGGCCGCCCCCGCGAACAGTCGCAGTGATCGTCGCCCCTGCCTGTCGGGGCGGCCGTGAGGTCCGATGGCCCTCGATCCGTAGACCGACATGTCGTCCGGCACACCGTCCGGGCGAGTGTGTGACATCCGCTGACCAGGGCATCAGACCCGGTCGGTCAGGAAGGACATCTGTGAGCGAGACCGATCTCGTCAGCACCACGCCCGCCCGCAAGCGGGGCGGCCTCACCGGCATGGTGCTGGCGGAGCTCCGCCAGCTGGCCGAGGAGCTGAACATCACCGGCACCACCGGGATGCGCAAGGGCGATCTCATCGCCGCCATCAAGGAGCGCCAGGGCGGGTCGCCGGCCCCCCAGCCGTCCCTCCCGGACAGCGCGGCCCCGGCCGCCACCCCGGCCACCCCGGCGCCCGCCGCCGAGGTCCCGGCCGCCGAGCCCGTGGCCGCCGAGCCCGTGGCCGCCGAGCCCGTGGCCGCCGAGGCCGCTGCGGCCCCGGCCACCGCGCCCGCGCCCACCACCCGTCGCCGCCGCACGGCGTCCCGCCCGGCCGGCGCGCCCGACTCCACGTCGGCGCCCGCTGCGTCGACCCCCGCTGCGTCGACCCCCGCTGCGTCGACCCCCGCTGCGTCGGACCTCGCTGCGTCGACCCCCGCTGCGGCCCCCGCGCCGGTCGAGACCCCGGCTCCGGCCGCGGCCGAGCCCGCCCCCGCTGCGTCCATCGCCGCTGCGTCCGCCCCCGCTGCGGAGGCCCCCGTCGCGGAGGCCCCGGTCGTCGAGGCCCCGGCCGTCGAGCAGGCCCCGGCCACCAACGGCTCCGCCCCGGCGACCGACACCGACACCCCGTCCGAGGGCGGTGGCCGCCGCAGCCGCAGCCGCCGCGGGCGCGGCGCCGACCAGCAGCAGCAGGCCGAGCCCGCGGCCGCCGACGCCGGCGAGCCCGGCGAGGTGGTGCGCGGCGGTCGCGGCCGCAACCGGCGCGACCAGAGCGCGGCGCAGAGCGCCGGGCAGAACGGTGGCCAGAACGACGCCGCCCAGGCGCCCGCCGCCGCCCAGGATGCGCCCGCCGTCACGCAGAACGGCGCGGCGCAGAACGGATCAGCGCAGAGCGGATCGGCGCAGAGCGGATCGGCGCAGAACGGATCGGCGCAGAGCGGCACGGCCCAGAGCGGGCAGACCGACACCCGCGGCGACCGCGACCGGGGCGGCAACGACCGCAACGACCGCGACCGCAACGACCGCGACCGGAACGAGCGCGACCGGAACGACCGGGGCGGCAACGACCGCGCCGAGCGGGACCGGAACGACCGGAACGACCGCGGGGGCAACGACAACCGCGGCCCGCGCGACAACCGCCCGGACGACGACGGCGACGAGGACGGCGACGGCCGCGGCCGGCGCGGCCGCCGCTTCCGCGACCGCCGTCGGGGCCGCGACCGCGACCGCACCGGTGCGCCGGGCGGCGGCGGCCAGGGCAACGTCGACACCGAGGTGCGCGACGACGACGTGCTGCTGCCCGTCGCCGGCATCGTCGACATCCTGGACAACTACGCCTTCGTCCGGACCACGGGCTACCTCTCCGGCCCGACCGACTGCTACGTCTCGCTCTCGCTCGTGCGCAAGCACGGCCTGCGCCGCGGCGACGCGATCACCGGTGCGGTCCGCGAGGGCCGCGAGGGCGAGCAGTCGCGCCAGAAGTTCAACCCGCTCGTGCGCGTCGACACCATCAACGGGCAGGACCCGGAGGCGTCGCGGAACCGCGCGGAGTTCACCAAGCTCACGCCGCTCTACCCGAACGACCGGCTGCGCCTCGAGACCGAGCCGCACATCATGACCACGCGGATCATCGACCTGGTCATGCCGATCGGGAAGGGCCAGCGCGCGCTCATCGTCAGCCCGCCCAAGGCCGGCAAGACGATGGTGCTCCAGGCGATCGCCAACGCGATCACCACGAACAACCCGGAGTGCCACCTCATGGTCGTCCTCGTGGACGAGCGGCCGGAGGAGGTCACCGACATGACCCGGTCGGTGAAGGGCGAGGTCATCGCCTCCACCTTCGACCGCCCGGCCACCGACCACACCACGGTCGCCGAGCTCGCCATCGAGCGCGCGAAGCGCCTGGTGGAGATGGGCCACGACGTCGTCGTGCTGCTCGACTCGATCACCCGCCTGGGCCGCGCCTACAACCTGGCCGCGCCCGCGTCGGGCCGGATCCTGTCCGGTGGTGTCGACTCCACGGCGCTCTACCCGCCCAAGCGCTTCCTCGGCGCCGCGCGCAACATCGAGAACGGTGGCTCGCTCACCATCCTCGCCACCGCGCTCGTCGAGACCGGTTCCACGATGGACACGGTGATCTTCGAGGAGTTCAAGGGCACGGGCAACGCCGAGCTCAAGCTCGACCGCCGCATCGCCGACAAGCGCGTCTTCCCGGCCGTCGACGTCGGCGACTCGGGCACCCGCAAGGAGGAGCTGCTGCTCTCGCCCGACGAGCTGGCCGTCATGGTCAAGCTGCGCCGCGTGCTCTCGGCGCTGGACGACCAGCAGGCCATCGACCTGCTGCTCACCCAGCTCAAGAAGACCCGCACCAACATCGAGTTCCTCATGCAGGTCGCCAAGGGCCTGCCGGTCGGGAACGACGACTGACCACCGGGAATCAGGGGCCGGAGCGGATGGTTAGATAGACCGTCACGCTCCGGCCCCGGTTCACCTCGTCCGCGAGGACCCGGTGCCACTTCGAGAGGAACCACCGTGCGATCTGGCATCCACCCCGAGTACGTCACCACCCAGGTGACCTGCAGCTGCGGCAACTCGTTCACCACGCGCAGCACCAAGACCAGCGGCTCGATCACCGCCGAGGCCTGCTCCGCCTGCCACCCGTTCTACACGGGCAAGCAGCGGATCCTGGACTCCGGCGGTCGCGTGGCGCGCTTCGAGGCGCGCTACGGCAAGCGGGCCGGCAAGTAGCTCCGCCGACGGCGCCCACCCGATCCGGGTGGGCGCCGTTCGCATGTCACGAGGGACCGAGCCAGAGAGGGAGGCGACGATGCCGGCACCGGCCGTCGACGCGCTGCTCGCCGAGCACGCCGAGCTGGAGCTGCGCCTCGCGGACCCGTCGATCCACGCCGACGCCGCGCTGGCCCGCAAGCTGGGCCGCCGCTACGCCGAGCTGGGCCCCGTGGTCACCGCCGCCCGCGCGCTCGACGCCGCGCGTGACGACCTCGCCGCCGCCCGCGAGCTGGCGGCCGACGAGCCGTCCTTCGCCGCCGAGGCCGACGAGATCGCGGCCCGCCTCCCCGCGCTGGAGACGCGCCTGGCCGAGCTGCTCGTGCCGCGCGACCCGCACGACGGCGACGACGTCGTCATGGAGGTCAAGTCGGGGGAGGGCGGCGAGGAGTCGGCGCTGTTCGCGGGCGACCTCGTCCGCATGTACACCCGCTACGCCGAGAAGCGCGGCTGGAAGACCGAGGTGCTCGACGCCACCGTCTCCGACCTGGGCGGCTACAAGGACATCACGCTGATCCTGCGCGCGCGCACCCCCGAGCCCGACGGCGTGTGGAGCGCGTTGAAGTTCGAGGGCGGCGTGCACCGCGTGCAGCGCGTGCCGGTCACGGAGTCGCAGGGCCGCATCCACACCTCCGCGGCCGGCGTGCTCGTGTACCCCGACACCGGCGAGGACGCCGACGTCGAGATCGACGAGAAGGACCTGCGCGTCGACGTCTTCCGCTCCTCGGGGCACGGCGGCCAGAGCGTCAACACCACCGACTCGGCCGTGCGCATCACGCACCTGCCCAGCGGCATCGTCGTGAGCTGCCAGAACGAGCGCAGCCAGCTGCAGAACCGCGCCCGCGCGATGGAGGTGCTCCGCTCGCGGCTGCAGGCCCAGCACGAGGCCGCGCTGGCCGAGGAGGCGTCGGCGGAGCGGAAGTCGCAGGTGCGCACCGTCGACCGCTCGGAGCGCATCCGCACCTACAACTTCCCGGAGAACCGCATCTCCGACCACCGCGTGGGCTACAAGGCGCACAACCTGAGCACGGTGCTCGACGGGGAGCTCGACGACCTGCTCACCGCGCTCACGGCGGCCGACCGCGCGGAGCAGCTGAGCTCGTGAGCCGTCAGCCGCTGCGACTGGCCATCGCCGAGGCCGAACGGCTGCTGGCCGCCGCGGGGGTGTCCTCGCCCCGGGTCGACGCGGAGCTCCTCGCCGCACACGTCGTCGGCGTCGAGCGCGGGCGGCTGATGATGCACCCGCTCGTCGACCCGCCGGTGGTGGAGGCGCTGCGGCAGCTCGTCGTCCGCCGGGCCGCCCGCGAGCCGCTGCAGCACCTGCTGGGCACCGCGGTGCTGGGGCCGGTCGCGGTGGCCGTCGGGCCGGGCGTGTTCACCCCGCGCCCGGAGACCGAGCTGCTGCTGGAGTGGGGGCTCCGCGCGATCGTGGGCGTCACGTCGCCGCTGGTCGTCGACCTGTGCACGGGCACCGGCGCGCTGGCGCTGGCCGTGGCGGCGAGTCGGCCGGACGCGCGGGTGCACGCCGTCGAGGCCGACCCGGGCGCGCTGGTGTGGGCGCGGCACAACATCGCCGCGCACGGCGGCACGGTCACACTGCACGCCGGCGACGTGCGGTGGAGCGACCTGCTGCTCGACCTGGAGTCCCACGTCGACCTGGTGCTGTGCAACCCGCCCTACGTCCCCGACGACACGGAGCTGCCGCCCGAGGTCACCGAGTGGGACCCGCCCGGTGCCGTGTTCGGCGGGCCGGACGGCCTGGAGATCATCCGCGCGGTGATCGCCACGTCGGCGGGCCTGCTGCGCTACGGCGGCCACCTCGCGATCGAGCACGACGACACCCACGGCGAGGCCGTGCCCGCCCTGCTGCGCCGCCGCCGCGTGCTCACCGACGTCACCGAGCACACCGACCTCAACGGCCGTCCGCGCTTCGCCACCGCCCGCCGGGTCGACGCCCGCGCCTGAGGCCGCGGACCGCCCCTCGTAGGCTCGCGCCGTGCCTCCCACCTACGACTGCGCCGACGCCGACGCCCGCCGTGACGGCCTCGCCGCCGCCGCCCGAGCCGTCCGCGCCGGGCGCCTGGTCGTGCTCCCCACCGACACCGTCTACGGCCTGGGCTGCGACGCGTTCGCCGCCACGGCCGTGCGCTCCCTGCTGAAGGCGAAGAACCGCGGCCCGGACATGCCGGTGCCGGTGCTCGTGGGCTCCTGGTCCACGATCGACGGCCTCGTCCTCGGCGTCCCGCGCACCGCGCGCCAGCTCATCGAGGCGTTCTGGCCGGGCGGTCTGTCGCTGGTCCTGCCGCACGCCCCCTCGCTGTCCTGGGACCTGGGCTCCACCAAGGGCACCGTGATGCTGCGCATGCCGCTGCACCCGGTGGCCCTGGAGCTGCTGCGCGACGTCGGCCCGATGGCCGTCTCCAGCGCCAACATCTCCGGCTCGCCCGCCCCCGCCACCGTCGGCGGGGCGCTGGAGCAGCTGGGGGAGAAGGTGCCGGTCTACCTCGACGGCGGCGACTCCGGCGACCCCGTCGCGAGCACCATCGTCGACCTCACCGGCGACGAGCCCCTGGTCCTGCGCCAGGGCGCGGTGACCATCGACCAGGTGCGCGAGGTGCTGGGGCGGAAGGTCCTGACGGCCTGATCGGGACGCCGGACTCGCCCGGCCGCCGGGCCGTGGTCGGTTCTGTGTGGGCTCGGTGATCGTCAGGAGTGTGACGTCAGGGTCGCCGTGGCGACCGTGGTGTCGCGTTCTCGCTGATCGAGGGATGCCGGGTGACCGCCGGTCGGTGATCGGCGGGAGTGCGCCGTGGTGGTCGCCCGGAGGGCGCTGGGCCGCCCTCACCCCCGTCGGGGAGGCCGAGGAGGTCGGCCAGGTGGTCGGCACCGTCGGCGAAGAACCGCTCGTGGTCGGCCACCACGTTGTGCGTGTGGCCGAACAGCTCGAAGCTGATCATGCCGAACACGCTGGTCCAGGCCAGGATCGAGCGGGCGGCCAGCGAGGAGCCGGAGTCGCCCGCGGGCAGGCCGACCCGCTCCGCGACGCGGGGGGCCAGCACCGCGTCGCCGCCGCCCTGCGGCACGGGGACGTCGCCGGCGGCGAGGCCGTCGGCGACGAGCCGGCACAGCACCTCGCCCACCCGCGACGCCGGGCCGATCGTGGTCCGGGGGGCCGCGTAGCCGGGGACGGGGGAGCCGTAGACCAGCGCGTACTCGTGCGGGTGCGCGAGCGCCCACTCCCGGGCCGAGCGGCAGACGGCGTGCCAGCGGGCGCGCAGGTCGCGCGGCTCGCAGGAGGCGTCGGCCTGCTCCGCGGCCGCGCCCAGGGCGTCGTAGGCCTCGACGATCAGGGCGGTGAGCAGGTCGTCGCGGCTGGGGAAGTACCGGTAGACCGCCGACGACGCCATCCCCAGCTCGCGCGCGACGGCCCGCAGCGACAGCGCCCCCGCCCCGCCGGTGGCGAGGTGCCGGCGCGCCGCCTCGGTGATCTCGCGGGTGAGCTCGGCGCGGACGCGGGCGCGGGTTCCGGTGGCGGTCACCGGGGGAGTGTCGCACAGGAACGAGAGCAGTGCTCTTGACGAGGAGCACCTGGACGTGAACAGTGTGCGGAATAGAGAGCGGTGCTCACGCAATCAGGAGGATCCCATGGCACAGCACGTGATCGTCGGCGCCGGCACGATCGGGAACGGGCTCGCGCAGCACCTCGCCGGGCAGGGCCACGACGTCCGCATCGTCTCCCGCAGCGGGTCCGGCCCGGTGGGGGAGCGCATCGAGCGGGTCGCGGCCGACGCCTCGGACGGCGCCCGGCTGGCTGAGCTGACGACGGGCGCCGTCGCGCTCTACAACTGCGCCAACCCGCCCTACCACCGCTGGGCCGCCGACTGGCCGCCGCTCGCGGCCGCCCTGCTCCTGGCCGCCGAGCGCTCCGGCGCCGTCCTCACGACGATGTCGAGCCTCTACGGCTACGGCCCCGTCGACGGCCCGATGACCGAGGAGACCCCGCCGAGGTCGGCGCCCGGCACGAAGGGTGCGATCCGCAACCGGATGTGGGCCGACGCGCTCGCCCTGCACGAGGCGGGCCGGATCCGGATGACCGAGGCGCGGGCGTCGGACTTCTACGGCCCGGGCCTGCGCACCACCGGCCACCTGGCGGAGTACGCCGTGCCCCGCCTCCTCGCCGGCAAGCGGCCGCGCCTGGTGCAGGGCGACCCGGACGCCCCGCACGCGTGGACCTACGTCGGCGACGTCGTGACGACGCTCGCGGTGCTGGCCGCCGACGAGCGCGCGTGGGGCCGGGCGTGGCACGTGCCGACCGGGCCGGCGCTGCCGGTGAACGCGATGCTCGCCCGGATCGCGCGGACGGCGGGCGTGCCCGAGCGGCCGGTCCAGGTGCTCCCGGCGTTCGCCGTGCGCCTGGGCGGGCTCGCCGTGCCGTTCCTGCGGGAGCTCGCGGAGGTGCGGTACCAGTTCGCGGAGCCGTTCGTCCTCGACTCCTCGGCGGCGCAGCGCACCTTCGGGCTGGCGCCCACCCCGCTCGAGGAGGGCCTCGCCGCGACCGTCGACTGGTGGCGGGAGCAGGCGCGGGCGGCGGCCTGAGCGGCGGGTACCGTGGGCGCCGTGACGACACCGTTCTGGGGCCCGG
Organism: Pseudonocardia oceani; assembly: GCF_019263585.2. Taxonomy (GTDB): domain Bacteria; phylum Actinomycetota; class Actinomycetes; order Mycobacteriales; family Pseudonocardiaceae; genus Pseudonocardia; species Pseudonocardia oceani. The sequence goes on along the minus strand of NZ_JADQDF010000001.1, from coordinate 1,655,420 downwards.
ACTTCGACGCACTGCAGCAGCAGGACCCCGAGATCGCGGGAGTGGTGCTCGCCGAGCTGGAGCGCCTGCGCGGCGGCCTCCAGCTCATCGCGAGCGAGAACCTCACCAGCCCCGCGGTGCTCGCGGCCCTGGGATCCACGCTGTCGAACAAGTACGCCGAGGGCTACCCCGGCAAGCGGTACTACGGCGGCTGCGAGGTCGTCGACCAGGCCGAGGAGATCGGCAACGCGCGCACGCGCGAGCTGTTCGGCGCCGAGCACGCCAACCTGCAGCCGCACTCGGGCGCCTCGGCCAACTTCGCCGTCTACGGCGCGTTCACCGTGCCCGGCGACACGGTGCTCGCGATGGACCTCAAGCAGGGCGGCCACCTCACCCACGGGTCCAAGGTGAGCTTCTCGGGCAAGTGGTTCGACAACATCAGCTACTCGGTCCGCCAGGACACCGAGCTGATCGACTACGACGAGGTCCGCGACCTCGCCCGCCGGCACCGGCCCAAGATGATCATCGCCGGCGCCACGGCGTACCCGCGGCTCATCGACTTCAAGGCCTTCCGCGAGATCTGCGACGAGGTCGGCGCGATCCTGTGGGTCGACGCGGCGCACTTCATCGGCCTGGTCGCGGGCCAGGCGATCCCGTCGCCGGTGCCCTACGCCGACGTCGTCTCCGCCACCACGCACAAGGTCCTGCGCGGCCCGCGCGGCGGCATGCTGCTGTCGAAGGCCGAGCACGCGAAGGCGCTCGACAAGGCCGTCTTCCCGTTCTCCCAGGGCGGCCCGCTCATGCACGCCGTCGCCGCCAAGGCCGTGGCGATGAAGGAGGCGGCGCAGCCCGCCTACCAGACCTACGCACGCCAGGTCGTCGCCAACGCCCAGGCGCTCGCGAAGAGCCTCGAGGCCGAGGGGATGCGCGCCACGTCCGGCGGCACCGACACGCACCTCGCGCTCATCGACCTGCGGCCGATCAGCGTCACCGGCGCCGACGCCGAGACCCGCTGCGACGCCGCGCGCATCACGCTCAACAAGAACGCCATCCCCTACGACCCGGCGCCGCCGCTCAAGCCCTCGGGCGTGCGCGTCGGCTCGCCGAGCCTCACGACGCAGGGCATGACCGAGGCCGACATGGCCGAGGTCGGGTCGCTGCTCGCCCGGGCGATCAAGGCCGAGCACGGCACGCCGGCCGGTGACGCCGAGCTCGCCTCGGTCGCCGAGGGCGTGGGCGCGCTCGTGGCCCGGGCGCCCGCCTACCCGCGCCCCTGACCCCACCCCCACCGTGCTGCTCGCCCAGGGACTCCCGGCGCAGATCCTCCCGATCAAGGAGTACCTGCTCGCCGGGACGACGGCCGCGGTCGTCACGTTCCTGCTGGTCGGGCCGGTGCGGGTGCTCGCGCTGCAGGTGGGCGCGGTGGCCTGGCCCCGGGGCCGCGACGTGCACGTCACGCCGACGGCCCGCTGGGGTGGCCTCGCGATGCTCGCCGGGGTGCTGGCCGGGGTCGCGATGGCCTACCAGCTCCCGGCGATGCGCCTGGCGTTCGCGTACTCCGAGGAGATGGTCGGGGTCGTGCTGGCCTCGCTGATCCTCGTGCTGGTCGGCGCGCTCGACGACCGCTACGAGCTCGACGCGCTCACCAAGCTCGCCGGCCAGACCACCGCGGCGGGCGTCATGACGCTGTTCGGCGTGCAGTGGACCGTGCTGCCGGACGTGTTCCTCGGCGGCCAGGTCGGGCTGGGGCGCGAGCAGGGCGTGCTGCTCACGGTGCTGCTCACCGTCGCGCTGGTGAACGCCATGAACTTCGTCGACGGCCTCGACGGGCTCGCCGCCGGGATCGGGCTCATCGCCGCGGGCGCCACCGCGCTGTTCACGATGGGCCTGGTGCTGCGCAACGGCAACGATCCGTTCGTCTTCACGCCGGCGCTCATCGCGTTCGTGCTGGCGGGCGCGTGCCTGGGGTTCCTGCCGCACAACTTCAACCCCGCGCGCATCTTCATGGGCGACTCCGGCTCCATGCTCATCGGCCTGCTGCTCGCCGCGGCCACCACGATGGCGTCCGGGCGGCTCACCGACGTCACCACCGGCGGCGACCTGCTGGCGCTGTTCGCGCCGCTGATCGTGCTCGCCGCGGTCGTGTTCATCCCGGTGCTGGACCTGCTGATGGCCGTCGTGCGGCGCACCCGGGCGGGGCGCAGCCCGTTCGCGCCGGACAAGATGCACCTGCACCACCGGCTGCTGGAGATCGGGCACAGCCAGCGCCGCGCGGTGCTCCTGATCTACCTCTGGGCGGGCGTGCTCGCGTTCGGCGCCGTGGCGCTGGCGCTGATCGACGACCCGTTCGTCGTCCTGTGGGCGGTGGGGGTCGGCCTCGTCGTGGCCGTGCTCGCCTCGTCCGTACCGAGAGCGAGGACCACCCGGTGATCCGCACCCTCCCCGAGGGCCAGGAGCAGACACTGCTCGCGCTGGCCTCGTCCATGCGCCGCGGGGTGCTCGTGGCCACCGCCGTCGTCGGCGTCCCGACGGTCGTCGTCGCCGGCGCGCTGGTCGGGCCGCAGGGCGCGGTCAGCGCGTTCGCGGGCATCGCGCTCGCGCTGCTGGCCGCGCTGTTCACGCTGTGGCTCATGCACCGCACGGCCGGCAAGGAGCCGAAGGCTGTGATGATGGCCTCACTGGGTGGCTTCGTGCAGAAGATGATCTTCCTGCTGATCGCCCTGTTCGGCCTCGCGTCGGTACCGGGCGTGCACCGGATGTCGCTCGCGGTGGCGACGATCGTGGGTCTGCTCGCCACAACCGCGGCCGAGGGGTGGGCGGGGTACCGCTTGCGCACGCTGCTCGTCGTCCCGGAGATCATGCCCGCGACCAGCGGTTCACCGACCGGTATGTCCGGGTCGTCGGCGGAGGCGGCCGACGGGACGGGCGGTGGGACGTCCCCGGGCCCCGTGCGGCCCGAGACCTCCCCGTGATCCACTCGCGGGTGCGTCGCCGCTGGTGACGTGCGAGGTAGGGCCGTCGGAGCGGCGCCGACCGGCTGATAATGTGCGCAACGTGAGCGAAACGCGGTGATGACACCGCGGGACCGCGGCACACCGCAGGTCATGGCGATCTCCCGAACAGCCTCCGTCGAGGCCGGGAGCACCGGAAGGATCCCCATTGGGCGAGTTCGTACTGGCGGCCGAGGAGTTCACGCCACCGGGCGTCGGCACCTTCATCTACCCCCCCATCTTCGGGGAGGTCACGAAGCCGATCGTCCAGGTCGTCCTCGCCGCGGTGATCGTGATCGCGTACTTCACGTTCGCCACGCGCAAGCTGACGCTCGTGCCGAGCCGGTCGCAGTTCGCGGCCGAGACGATCTACGGCCTCGCGCGCAACACCATGGCCCGCGACCAGATCGGCGGGGCGGAGTTCAAGCCGTTCATCCCGTTGGTGCTGGGCCTGTTCAGCTTCGTGCTGGTGAACAACCTGTTCGGGATCATCCCGGTCATCCAGTTCCCCTCCATGTCGCGCATCGGCTTCCCGATCGCGCTCGCGCTGTTCGTGTACGTCACGTACCACTACGCGGGCTTCCGCAAGCACGGTTTCGTCGGCTACATCAAGCACGCGGCGCTGCCGCCGGGCGTCCCGATCTTCGTGGCGCCGCTGATCGTGGTCATCGAGCTGTTCACGAAGTTCATCTTCCAGCCGCTGTCGCTGGCCCTCCGAGTCTTCGCCGCCATGTTCGCGGGGCACCTGATCCTGGTGCTGGCCGTCGTCGGTGGCGAGTTCCTGCTGTTCTCCGGGAGCGCGCTGGTCGTGGCCGCACCGTTCGCGTTCGTCGCGGCCATCGCCTTCACCTTCCTCGAGGTGCTGGTCATGTCCATCCAGGCGTACGTGTTCGCGCTGCTCGCCGCGGTCTACATCGGCGCGGCGGTCTCCACGGAACACTGACCCACCCGGCGGCCCCCACGGGCCGGCAGGCTCCCCCCACGAACGATCCGCTCCCCGGGCGGACCCAATGGAAGGAACACCGAACGTGAGCACCGACATCGTCCTCGCCCAGGCCGCCGAGGCCGTGAACATCAACCCGGGCCTCGCGGCCATCGGTTACGGCACCAGCGCCATCGGCGCGGCCATCGGCGTGGGCATGATCTGGGCCGCCGTCATCAGCGGCACGGCCCGCCAGCCCGAGGCCCGCGGCACCCTGATGGGCATCGCGTGGACCACCTTCGTCCTCGTCGAGCTGCTCGCCCTGATCGGCCTGGTCGTCTTCTTCATCGCGTCGGCCGGCTGATCCCGCTCACCGCGGCCGCACCTGCCGAGCCGCTCCGTAGAAAGGAAACACGGTGGACACTGTGATCCTCGCCGCCGAGGAGCCGCTCCCGGTCCTTCCGCTGCCCGGTGAGCTGATCGTCGGCATCGTCGCCTTCGCCATCCTGCTCTTCGTGCTCAACAAGTACGCCGTGCCGCGCTTCGAGGCGATGTACGCGGAGCGCACCGACGCCATCGAGGGCGGCATCAAGCGCGCCCAGGAGGCCCAGGAGCAGGCCGAGCGGCTGAAGGCCGAGTACGAGGAGCAGATCGCCGGGCTCCGCGCCGAGGCCGCCCGCATCCGCGACGACGCCCGCGCGGAGGGCACGCAGATCAAGGCCGAGCTGCGCGCCCAGGCCGAGGAGGAGGCCGCGCGGATCAAGCAGCGCGGCGAGGAGCAGATCGCCGCGTCCCGCGAGCAGGCCGTGCGCCAACTCCGGGGCGAGATCGGCGGCCTGTCCGTCCAGCTCGCGTCCCGGCTGATCGGCACCGAGCTGGCCGACACCGAGGCCCGCCGCGGCACGGTCGACTCCTTCCTCGCCGAGCTCGACGGCATGGCGCCCCGGCAGACCACCGGAGCGAGCTGATGGCCGTGGTCCTCCAGGCCGCGAGCCGGGAGTCCCTGCGCGCGGCGGGCGACCGGCTCGACGCGATCGTCGACTCCTCCTCCGCCCGCGACCTCTCGACGCTCGGCGACGAGCTGTTCGCGATCACACGGCTGGTCGTGGCGCAGACGGCGCTGCGCCGGGCGCTGGGCGACCCCGCCGTCCCCGAGGAGGCCCGCACGGGCCTGCTGCGCGACGTCGTGGGCACGCAGGTGGGGGAGACGACCCTCGGGGTCGTCGACGGCCTGGTCGGCTCGCGCTGGTCCAAGGCGTCCGACCTCGTCGAGGCGCTGGAGACCATCGCGCGGCGGGCCACGCTCGCCGTCGCGGAGAAGGAGGGCGGCCTCGACGACGTCGAGGACCAGCTCTTCCGCTTCGGTCGCATCCTCGACCGCGAGCCCGAGCTCAAGACGCTGCTCTCCGACACGGGGCAGCCGGAGGAGAAGCGCGCCGCGCTGCTCGACACCGTCCTGGGGGACCGGGTCTCCCCGGTCACCGCCGCACTGCTGCGCCAGACCGTCCGCATCCCGCGGGGCCGGCACCTCGACCTCGCGGCCGAGGAGCTGGCGGAGCTGGCCGCCGCCCGGCGCGACCGGTACGTCGCCCGGGTCTCCACCGCCGTCGCGCTCACCGACGAGCAGGAGCGCCGCCTCGCCGACTCGCTCACGCGCCTCTACGGGCGTCCGATGTCGCTGCAGGTCGAGCTGGACGAATCCCTGCTCGGTGGCCTGGTCGTCGAGGTCGGCGGAGAGGTCATCGACGGCAGCGTCGCGGGCCGGCTCGCCGCGGCCGGCCGCCACCTCCCGAGCTGACACCCCTTCTTACAGAGATAAGGACAGACGACAGCCATGACAGAGCTGACGATCTCCCCGGAGGAGATCCGGAGCGCGATCTCCAGCTACGTCTCGTCGCTGGAGACCGGTACGTCCCGCGACGAGGTGGGCCACGTATCCGACACCGGTGACGGCATCGCCCACGTCGAGGGCCTGCCCTCGGCGATGACCAACGAGCTCCTGGAGTTCGGCGGCGGCGTGCTGGGTGTCGCACTGAACCTCGACCAGCGCGAGATCGGCGCGGTCATCCTCGGTGACTACGCCGGGATCGAGGAGGGCCAGCCGGTCAAGCGCACCGGCAACATCCTCTCGGTGCCGGTCGGCGACAACTTCCTGGGCCGGGTCGTCGACCCCCTGGGCAACCCGATCGACGGGCTCGGCGACATCGAGGCGGAGACCCAGCGCGTGCTGGAGCTCCAGGCCGCGGGCGTCATGGACCGCCAGGGCGTCAGCGAGCCGCTGCAGACGGGCATCAAGGCGATCGACGCCATGACGCCGATCGGCCGCGGCCAGCGCCAGCTGATCATCGGTGACCGCAAGACCGGCAAGACCGCGGTCTGCGTCGACACGATCATCAACCAGAAGCAGAACTGGGAGAGCGGCGACCCGAAGCAGCAGGTCCGCTGCATCTACGTCGCCATCGGCCAGAAGGGCTCCACGATCGCCGGCATCCGGCAGTCGCTGGAGGAGGCGGGCGCGCTGGAGTACACGACCATCGTCGCGTCCCCCGCCAACGACCCGGCCGGCTTCAAGTGGCTCGCGCCCTACACCGGCTCGGCCATCGGCCAGCACTGGATGTACGAGGGCAAGCACGTCCTCATCATCTTCGACGACCTGTCCAAGCAGGCCGAGGCCTACCGCGCCATCTCGCTGCTGCTGCGCCGCCCGCCGGGCCGCGAGGCCTACCCCGGCGACGTCTTCTACCTGCACTCCCGCCTGCTCGAGCGCTGCGCCAAGCTGTCCGACGAGAAGGGCGCCGGCTCGATGACCGGCCTCCCGATCATCGAGACCAAGGCGGGTGACGTCTCGGCCTACATCCCGACCAACGTCATCTCCATCACCGACGGCCAGGTGTTCCTGGAGTCCGACCTGTTCAACCAGGGCGTCCGGCCGGCGATCAACGTCGGCATCTCGGTCTCCCGGGTCGGCGGCGACGCGCAGATCAAGGCCATGAAGACGGTCTCGGGCTCGCTGCGCCTGGACCTGTCGCAGTACCGCGAGCTCGAGGCGTTCGCCGCCTTCGGCTCCGACCTCGACGCCGCCTCGGCCGCCACGCTGGGCCGCGGAAGCCGCCTGGTGGAGCTGCTCAAGCAGGGGCAGTACGCGCCCCAGCCCGTCGAGGAGCAGGTCGTCTCGATCCTGCTCGGCACCCGCGGCTACCTCGACTCGGTCCCCGTGGCCGACATCCAGCGCTTCGAGTCCGAGTTCCTCGACCACGTGCGGCGCAACGAGGAGGGCATCCTCGCCGAGATCCGCGACGAGAAGAAGATGTCCGACGAGCTCGCCGACCGCATCGCCACCGCGGTGAACTCCTTCAAGGAGAACTTCACCGCGACCGACGGCTCGTCGGTGGTGCCGAAGGAGAAGGACGCCGAGGCGCTGGACGAGGACGACGTCGACCGCGAGTCGGTCAAGGTCAACAAGCCCGCTCCGGCCAAGAGCTGAGGTAACCCATGGCAGCGCAGATCCGTGTGCTGCGGCGGCGGATCAAGTCGACGCAGTCCATCAAGAAGATCACCCGCGCGATGGAGCTGATCGCGACCTCCCGGATCGTCAAGGCCCGGGCCCGGGTCGAGGAGTCCAAGCCCTACGCCGAGCAGATGACGGCCGTGCTCTCCGAGCTGGCCAGCAACTCCGCGCTCGACCACCCGCTGCTCGTCGAGCGGGAGAACCCCTCCCGGGCCGCGGTGCTGGTCGTCACCAGCGACCGCGGCCAGGCCGGCGGCTACAACGCCGGCGTGCTCAAGGAGGCCGAGCAGCTCCAGTCGCTCCTGCGCGAGCAGGGCAAGGAGCCGGTGCTCTACGTCATCGGCCGCAAGGGCGTGAACTACTACCGGTTCCGCCGGCGCCCGGTCGAGCAGTCGTGGACCGGGTTCTCCGAGCAGCCGGACTACGAGAACGCCGCCGAGGTGGCGCGCACCCTCGTGGCGTCGTTCATGGCGGGCTCCGACGACACCGTCGACACCGACGGTGAGCGGGAGGCCGGCGACGACGGAGTGCGCGGCGTCGACGAGCTGCACCTCGTGTACACCCAGTTCAACAACATGGTCACGCAGACGCCGCAGGCGCGGCGGATGGCGCCCATGGAGGTCGAGTACACCGGCAGCGAGACCGACCGCATCGCGGCGGACGAGCCGATCGGTGCGGCGGCGGGCGGCGGCACTCCGCAGGCCGCCGGCGGCGACGAGAAGAAGATGCAGCCCCTCTACGAGTTCGAGCCGAACGCGGAGGCGCTGTTCGACGCGCTGCTGCCGAAGTACATCGGCGCGCGGCTGTTCGCCGCGCTGCTGGAGTCGGCCGCATCCGAGTCGGCGAACCGGCAGCGGGCCATGAAGGCCGCCACCGACAACGCCAACGATCTGATCCGTACCCTGACGCTGCAGTCGAACCAGGCCCGTCAGGCCCAGATCACCCAGGAGATCAGTGAGATCGTCGGTGGCGCCGACGCTCTCGTGAGCACAGGAAGTGAGAGCTGATGACCGCCACCGCTGACGCCCCCACCGGCACCAGGACCGGCCGGGTCGTCCGGGTCACCGGCCCGGTCGTCGACGTCGAGTTCCCCCGCAACGAGGTGCCCGAGCTCTACAGCGCCCTCACCGTCGAGGTCGCGTTCGGCGACCTCGCGAAGACGCTGACGCTGGAGATCGCCCAGCACCTCGGCGACAACCTCGTCCGCACGATCTCCATGCAGCCCACCGACGGCGTGGTCCGCGGCCAGACGGTCACCGACCTCGGCCGTCCGATCTCGGTGCCGGTCGGCGACCAGGTCAAGGGGCACGTGTTCAACGCGCTCGGCGAGTGCCTGGACGAGCCCGATCTCGAGATCACCGGCGACCTGTGGGGCATCCACCGCAAGGCGCCGAACTTCGACCAGCTCGAGGGCAAGACCGAGATGCTGGAGACCGGCATCAAGGTCCTGGACCTGATGACCCCGTACGTCGTCGGCGGCAAGATCGGCCTGTTCGGCGGTGCCGGCGTCGGCAAGACGGTGCTGATCCAGGAGATGATCCAGCGCGTCGCGCTGAACTTCGGTGGCACCTCGGTGTTCGCCGGTGTCGGCGAGCGCACCCGTGAGGGCAACGACCTCATCACGGAGATGACCGAGTCCGGCGTCATCCAGAACACCGCGCTGGTGTTCGGTCAGATGGACGAGCCGCCGGGCACGCGCATGCGCGTCGCCCTGTCCGCGCTGACGATGGCGGAGTACTTCCGCGACGAGCTCAGCCAGGACGTGCTGCTGTTCATCGACAACATCTTCCGGTTCACGCAGGCCGGGTCCGAGGTCTCCACGCTGCTCGGCCGCATGCCGTCCGCGGTGGGGTACCAGCCCACCCTGGCCGACGAGATGGGCGAGCTGCAGGAGCGCATCACCTCGACGCGTGGCCGCTCGATCACCTCGATGCAGGCGATCTACGTGCCCGCGGACGACTACACCGACCCCGCGCCGGCCACGACCTTCGCCCACCTGGACGCGACGACGGAGCTCTCCCGCCCCATCTCGCAGAAGGGCATCTACCCGGCGGTCGACCCGCTGACGTCCACCTCGCGGATCCTCGACCCGCAGTACGTCGGCAACGAGCACTTCCGGGTCGCCAACGAGGTCAAGCGGATCCTGCAGAAGTACCAGGACCTGCAGGACATCATCGCGATCCTCGGTATCGACGAGCTGTCCGAGGAGGACCGGCAGCTCGTGGGCCGGGCCCGCCGCATCGAGCGCTTCCTGTCGCAGAACCTGCTCGTCGCCGAGCAGTTCACGCAGCAGAAGGGTTCGACGGTCCCGCTCAAGGAGACCATCGAGGCCTTCGACAAGATCGCCAAGGGTGAGTTCGACGACTACCCCGAGCAGGCGTTCTTCCTCTGCGGCGGCATCGAGGACCTCGAGAAGAACAAGAAGAAGCTCGAGGGCTGATCCGGATGGCTGAGATGACGGTCGACCTGGTCGCGGTCGAGCGGAAGATCTGGTCCGGACAGGCCACCTTCCTCAAGGCCCGCACCACGGTCGGCGAGATCGGCGTCCTGCCCGGCCACGAGGCCACGCTGGCGCAGCTCGAGGACGCCGGCGTCGTGCGCGTCGACGGCACCGACGGCACGTCCACCACGCTGGCCGTGCGCGGCGGCTTCCTGCACATCACCGCCGAGAACGTGACGGTGCTGGCGGAGTTCGCCGAGCTGGCCGATGAGATCGACGTCGCGGGGGCGCGCGCCGCCCGCGACAAGGCCGACACCTCGGACCCCCAGGGCGCGGCCGACGCCGCGTGGGCCGAGGCGCGCCTGCAGGCCGCGGGCGAGTAGCGGGGAGACCATGGCGGCCACGGCGCTCGGCATCGTCCTGATCGCCGCGTGCCTGTGCCTCGGATACCTCGCCTTCCGGCGAGTGCGCCTCATGCGGGGCGGTGGCGTGGATCTCAATCTGCGCCGCCGCCCCGCAGGCGTCTCCCGGTTCGCCTCCCGCGACGCCTCCGCCGGCTGGCACTCCGGGGTGGCCCGCTACCGCGGTGACGAGCTGGCCTGGTTCCGGCTCACCTCGTTCCGCCCCGGCGCGTCGCTCCAGCTCGACCGCAACCAGCTCGAGATCGTCGACCGGCGGCTGCCGGCCGACGCCGAGGCCTACGTGATGCCGTCGACGGCGGCCGTGCTGCGCTGCCGCAGCCACGGCGTCGACGTGGAGCTGGCGATGACCCCAGGGGTCCTCATGGGCTTCCTGGCCTGGCTGGAGGCCGCTCCGCCCGGGCGGAGCACCGGGTACCGCCAGGCCTCCTGAGGCCCGGCAGCCGGCCCCTCAGCCCGCCGTTCAGCCCCCCGCCTGCGGCCCGCCCGGCTGCCACAGCACGTCGCCGTCGGGGTTGGCGGCGCGCCCGAGGATGAACAGCAGGTCCGACAGGCGGTTGAGGTACTGCGCGGTGAGCGGGTTCGTGCGCTCCGGGTCGTCGTCGAGCAGGGCCCACACCGTCCGCTCGGCCCGCCGGGTCACGGTGCGGGCGACGTGCAGGTACGCCGCGCCCGGGGTGCCGCCGGGGAGGATGAACGAGGCCAGCTTGGGCAGGTCCTCGTTGAACTCGTCGCACCAGCCCTCCAGGCGCGTCACGTACTCCTCGGTGACGCGCAGGGGCGGGTACTCCGGGTCCTCCACGATCGGCGAGCACAGGTCGGCGCCCACGTCGAACAGGTCGTTCTGGACCTGCGCCAGCGGCACCAGCAGCGCATCGGACAGCCCCCCGACCGTGACGGCGACGCCGATGGCCGCGTTGGCCTCGTCGGTGTCGGCGTAGGCGGCGAGGCGGACGTCGGTCTTGCGGACGCGGCTGAAGTCGCCGAGTCCCGTGGTCCCGTCGTCGCCGGTCTTGGTGTAGATCCTCGTCAGGTGCACGGCCATGGGTCGAATCTAGCCGGGATGGCGGGGCGGCTACCGTCGTCGCTCGTGGCTGAGCATTTCGCGGTGGACGGCGGCGCGCGCCTGCAGGGCACCGTCGACGTGGTGGGCGCCAAGAACAGCGTGCTGAAGCTCATGGCGGCGGCGCTGCTGGCCGAGGGCACGACGACGCTCACGAACTGCCCCGAGATCCTCGACGTGCCGCTGATGGCCGACGTGCTGCGCAGCCTGGGCTGCGCGGTCACCGTCGACCACGGCACGGTGACGATCGACGTGCCCGCGAACCCGAGCGCGGAGGCCGACTACCGGTCGGTGTCGAAGCTGCGCGCCTCGGTGTGCGTGCTGGGCCCGCTGGTGGCCCGCTGCCGCCGCGCGGTCGTGCCGCTGCCCGGCGGCGACGCCATCGGCTCGCGGCCCCTCGACATGCACCAGGCCGGGCTGCGCAAGCTCGGCGCCACCACCGAGATCGCGCACGGGCGCGTCGTCGCCTCGGCCGAGACGCTGCGGGGCGCGCAGATCTGGCTCGACTTCCCCAGCGTCGGGGCCACCGAGAACATCCTCATGGCCGCGGTGCTGGCCGAGGGCACCACCGTCATCGACAACGCGGCGCGCGAGCCGGAGATGGTCGACCTCTGCCGGATGCTGCAGCAGATGGGCGCCAAGATCGACGGCGTCGGCAGCTCGACGCTCACCGTGCACGGCGTCACCGGGCTGGAGCCCACGCAGCACCGCGTGATCGGCGACCGGATCGTCGGGGCGACGTGGGCGTTCGCGGCGGTGATGACGCGCGGCGAGGTCACCGTCCGCGGCGTCGACCCGCACCACATCGACCTCGTCCTCGACAAGCTGCGCAGCGCGGGCGCCACCACCGACATCGGCCCCGACGGGTTCACCGTCGCGATGGACGGGCGGCCCCGGGCCGTCGACTTCGTGACGCTGCCCTACCCGGGATTCCCGACCGACCTGCAGCCCATGGCGATCGCGCTGTCCGCGGTGGCCGACGGTACGTCGATGATCACCGAGAACGTGTTCGAGGCGCGCTTCCGGTTCGTCGACGAGATGGTGCGCCTGGGCGCCGACGCCCGCACCGACGGCCACCACGCCGTCGTCCGCGGGGTGGAGCGGCTGTCGAGCGCGCCGGTGTGGGCGAGCGACATCCGCGCCGGCGCGGGGCTCGTGCTGGCCGGTCTGTGCGCGGAGGGCCGCACGGCCGTCTGGGACGTCGACCACATCGACCGCGGCTACCCGCGCTTCGTCGAGAACCTCGGCTGGCTGGGTGCGGGGATCTCCCGCGTCGCGGGAGAACCCGACGCGTGAGGCGCGTGTGAGGTGTCACCCGATCGGGTACACCCGCGGATGACCAGCGCAGCTCGATCGGCGAACGCCTCGGCCCGCCAGGCCGCGAACAGCAGGCCCCTCAAGATCGCCGCCCGGGGCGGCATCCTCGCCTACGGCATCACCCACCTCATCATCGGCGGCCTCGCCCTGCAGGTCGCGTTCGGCCAGGGCGGCGAGCAGGCCGACCAGTCCGGGGCCTTCCAGGCGCTGGCGCAGCAGCCGTTCGGTCAGGTCCTGCTCTGGCTGCTGACGGTCGGCTTCGTCGCCGCCGCGCTGTGGCGCCTGGAGCAGGCGATCTGGGGCTTCTCCTACGAGTCCGACCGCACGAAGCTGATCCGCAAGAAGGTCACGAGTGCGGTCAAGGCCGTCATCTTCGTCGTGCTGGCCCTCCTGGCCGGGCGCACGGCGTCGGGCGGCGGGGGCGGCGGTGGCGGCCAGCAGCAGGCCACCGCGGGGGTGTTCGGGCTCCCCGGCGGGCAGTGGCTGGTCGGGCTGGCCGGCGTCGTCGTGCTCGTCGTCGGCGTCGTGAAGGTGTACGAGGGCTACAAGAAGAAGTTCCTCGAGGACATGTCGGCACCGTCGGACCACCGCGCGCGGCGCGTGCTGGAGCGCGTCGGGCAGGTCGGCAACATGGCCAAGGGCGTGGCGATCGGCCTGATCGGCATCCTGCTGGCCGTCGCCGCGATCCAGCGCCGCCCCGACGAGGCGACCGGGCTGGACGCCGCGCTGAAGGGCCTCGCGGCCCAGCCCTACGGCCCCTACCTGCTGATCGCGGTCGCGATCGGACTCGTGGCCTACGGCGTCTTCTGCTTCTTCGACGCCCGCTACCACCGGGTCTGAGCCACGCCGTCCGGGCTAGCGCCCCGACAGCACGAGCTTCGCGTCGACCAGGTCCTGCGGGAACACCAGCAGCCGGTAGCCGTCGGGCGTGCGACCGACCGTCGCGCGGATCCCGGCGGCCACCAGCCGCCCCCGCAGGACCTGCGCGGCGGTCTCGGTGGACACGCGGGAGACCTCCTCGAGCAGCCCGTCGCCGGTGGGGTCGTCGGGGTCGGGGATGCGCGGGCCGGGCTGGTCCTTCCCGGTGCCGAACGTCCACCGCAGGGCCAGCGCCATGACCCCCATCATGATCAGCCCACCGAAGAGGGCGAAGAAGCGCGTCGCCTGGTCGGCCATGCCTCCATCTTCACCCGCTGGATCGATCCGCGCATGTGACGACCGTCGTGCGGGCCGGGTGTGAGCGCTAGGCGACAGTACGATCACCCGAACCAACGTGGCGGAGGTGTCCGGTGCCGTACCCGACCGACCGTGAGCGTGACCGTCCCTGGGTGATCCGCACCTACGCCGGTCACTCCTCGGCGCGCAAGTCCAACGAGCTCTACCGGCGCAACCTCGCCAAGGGCCAGACCGGGCTGTCGGTGGCCTTCGACCTGCCGACGCAGACCGGTTACGACCCCGACGACGAGCTCGCCAAGGGCGAGGTGGGCAAGGTCGGCGTCCCGGTCAGCCACATCGGCGACATGCGCGCGCTGTTCGACGGGATCCCGATGGCCGAGGCCAACACCTCGATGACCATCAACGCGCCCGCGATGTACCTGCTGGCGCTCTACGTCGCCGTCGCCGACGAGCACGACGCGCCCCGTGCGACGCTCGCCGGCACCACGCAGAACGACATCGTCAAGGAGTACCTCTCGCGCGGGACCTACGTGTTCCCGCCCGCACCGAGCATGCGGCTGATCACCGACATGGTGGCGTGGTCGGTGGCCGAGATCCCGAAGTGGAACCCGATCAACATCTGCAGCTACCACCTGCAGGAGGCCGGGGCCACGCCCGCGCAGGAGCTCGCGTACGCGCTGTCGACCGCGATCGCGGTGCTCGACTCCGTGCGCGACTCGGGCCAGGTGCCGCCCGAGAAGTTCCCGGACGTGGTTGCGCGCATCTCGTTCTTCGTCAACGCCGGGCTCCGGTTCGTCGAGGAGATGTGCAAGATGCGCGCCCTCGGGCAGCTCTGGGACGAGATCACCGAGCAGCGCTACGGCGTCGAGGACCCGAAGAAGCGGCGCCTGCGCTACGGCGTGCAGGTCAACTCGCTGGGGCTCACCGAGGCGCAGCCGGAGAACAACGTCCAGCGGATCGTGCTGGAGATGCTCGCCGTCACGCTGTCGAAGGACGCGCGGGCGCGCGCCATCCAGCTCCCCGCGTGGAACGAGGCGCTGGGCCTGCCCCGGCCGTGGGACCAGCAGTGGGCGCTGCGCATGCAGCAGGTCCTCGCCTACGAGACCGACCTGCTCGAGTACGAGGACCTGTTCACCGGCTCCGTCGTCGTCGAGGCGAAGGTGGCGGACCTCGTCGCGGGCGCGCGCGCCGAGATCGACCGCGTCCAGGAGATGGGCGGGGCCGTGGCCGCCGTCGAGTCCGGGTACATGAAGGGCCAGCTCGTGTCCTCGCTGTCGGAGCGGCGGCGCCTGATGGAGTCCGGCGAGCACGTCGTCGTCGGGGTCAACAAGTTCGACACCACCGAGCCGTCGCCGCTGCAGGCCGAGGGCGCGGCCGCGATCGAGACCGTCGACCCGGCCACCGAGGCCGCCGCCGTCGAGGCCATCCGGGCGTGGCGCGCCGACCGGGACGCCGCCGTCGTCGAGTCGGCGCTGGACGCGCTG
Source organism: Pseudonocardia oceani (assembly GCF_019263585.2). Lineage (GTDB taxonomy): Bacteria > Actinomycetota > Actinomycetes > Mycobacteriales > Pseudonocardiaceae > Pseudonocardia > Pseudonocardia oceani. The sequence goes on along the minus strand of NZ_JADQDF010000001.1, from coordinate 1,640,122 downwards.
CGTGACGCGGCCAAGACCGACACCAACCTGATGGACGCCTCGATCGCCTGCGCGAAGGCCGGCGTCACGACCGGGGAGTGGGCAGGGGTGCTGCGCGAGGTGTTCGGCGAGTTCCGGGCCCCGACCGGGGTGTCGGCCGCCGTCTCCGGGGGCGAGGCGGCCGTCGAGATCGCCGAGGTGCGCGAGCGCGTCAGGCAGGCCGGGCAGGACATCGGCTCGCGGCTGCGGATGCTCGTGGGCAAGCCCGGGCTCGACGGGCACTCCAACGGCGCCGAGCAGGTGGCCGTGCGCGCCCGCGACGTCGGCTTCGAGGTGGTCTACCAGGGCATCCGGCTCACACCCGCGCAGATCGTGTCGGCCGCGGTCCAGGAGGGCGTGCACGTCGTCGGGCTGTCGATCCTGTCGGGCTCGCACCTGGAGGTCGTGCCCGCCGTCGTCGAGGGGCTGCGGGCGGCCGGGGCCGACGACGTCCCGGTGATCGTCGGCGGGATCATCCCGCCCGACGACGCCGCCGAGCTGAAGGCGAAGGGCGTGGCCGCGGTCTTCACGCCCAAGGACTACAAGCTCACCGAGATGATGGACGAGATCGTCACGCTGGTGCGGGGCGCCCACGGGGTGGGCTGACTAGCGGACCTCGGCGTCCTCGCGCTCCTCCCGCTCCCGCTCCTCACCGCGGCGGCGGAACATCTTGAAGCCGGGCACGCCCTGGATGGCGTGGCGGACGTCCTGGAGCACGTCGAGCAGCTCGTGGACGTCGGGACCGACGCGGTCGAGCGTGGTCAGGATCGGCATGATGTCCTCCTCGAGGTGCAGCGTGAGCTGCGGGAGGTGGTCGATCAGCTTGATCGCGGCCTGCAGCTCGGCCTCGGTGAAGTCCTCGACGAAGCGCTGCGCGAGCGGCGCGGCCTTCGTGGCGAGCGGCCGGTAGAGCTCGAGGATCTGCATCGCGCCGTCGCTGAGGCCGTCGGCCCTGGTGATCAGCCCGCTCGCGTCGTCGGCGACCCCGCCGGCTCGCCCGACCAGGCCCGACGCGTCCTGCGCGACGACGTCGGCGCGGTCGACGAGCTCGGCCGCCTTCCCCGCGACGCCGTCGGCCCGGCCGACGAGCTCCGCGGCCTGCCCGGCCACGGTGTCCGCCCGGCCGACGAGCTCCGCGGCCTGCCCGGCCACGGTGTCCGCCCGGCCGACGAGGTCGGCGGCCTGCCCGGCGACGGTGCCGGCCCGGCCCACGAGCCCGGAGGCGTCGTCGGCGACGGTGCCCGCGTGCGCGACGAGCTGGGCGGCGTCGCCCGCGACCCCGTCGGCCCGGGTGATCAGGTGCGCGGCACCGGTGGCGACCTCGCCCGCGTCGGCGACCAGGCCCGCCGCCTTCCCGGCGACCTCGCGGACCTCGCCGAGCAGCGGGTCGACCTTGCGCACCATGCCGTCGGCGTCGCGGACGACGGCGTCGATGTCGGTGACGGCGCGCCGTGCCGAGACGAGCACGCCCTCGATCTCCCCGACGACCCCGTCGGCGCGTCCGAGGAGCTGCTCGACCGAGCCCGCGATCGTCGAGATGCGCCCGACCAGCGCCTCCACGTCGCCGAGCAGGCCGTCGACGCGGCCGGGGAGGGCGGCGACCACCCCCACCGCCTCGTCGGTCCACCCGAGGACGGCACGGGTGGCCGTGATCATGTCGGAGGGGCCCCACACGGGCAGCCCGGCGATGCGCATGAGCCGATACTGCCCTGCGTCGTCGCCGGGCGCCGCGTTGCAGTCCCGTAACGCGCCCAGCAGACGCGCCGCAGGTCGCCTACCTTCGGCTGCCGTCGTCATCGTCGTCCGGAGGAGGTCCGGGTATGACCGACCGAACGTGGAGCCGTCGTGATTTCCTGCGTCGCGGAGCCGTGGCCGGGGCGGTGGCCCTCGGCGGTCCAGCCCTGCTGTCGGCCTGCACCGCGGCCACGCCGCCACCGGGTGCACCGGGCAGCAACGCCCTGGAGGCCGCGCGCAGCGCAGGCAGCATCCGGATCGGCATCGCGGGGGAGCAGCCCTACGGCTTCACCACGCCCGAGGGCGAGACCACCGGTGAGGCGCCCGAGGTCGCCCGTGCGGTGCTGTCGGCGCTGGGCATCGGCGAGGTGGTGGCCACGCAGGTGCCGGAGTTCAGCGCGCTCATCCCGTCGCTCAACGCGGGGAACTACGACATGGTCTGCGCGGGCATGAACATCACGCCCGAGCGCTGCGGCCAGGCGGCGTTCTCCGTGCCGGACTACTCGGCGAAGACGGCGTTCCTGGTGCCGGCGGGCAACCCGCAGGGCATCGCGACGTTCGAGGACGTCGCCGCGCAGGGCCTGGGCATCGCGGTGCTGAGCGCCGCGGTCGAGCAGGGCTACGCCGAGACCGCGGGCGTCACCGACATCCAGGCGTTCGACTCGCAGAACGCGCTGCTGCAGGCCGTCACCGACGGTCGCGTCGCGTGCGCCGCGCTCACCGACATCTCGCTGCGCTGGCTCACCGGCACGCTCAACCCGGGCGCGCCCGTCGAGGTCACCGAGAGTTTCGACCCCGTCGTCGACGGGCAGCCGGTGGTGTCGGCAGGCGGGTTCGTGTTCCGCACCGGCGACACCGCGCTGCGCGAGGCGTTCGACACCGAGCTGCTCGCGCTGCAGCAGAGCGGGCGCTGGGTGGAGATCGCGTCGCCGTTCGGGTTCTCCGAGGCCAACCTGCCGGCGGAGGGGCTCACCACCGAGCAGCTCTGCTCCGCCTGATGACCGATGACGTCGGGCTGTTCCTGCGGGTGATCCTGCAGGGGCTGCCCGTCACGGTCGGTGCGACGGTCGGCGGCATCGCGCTGACGATCGTGTTGTCCTTCGTCGCGGGGCTGGCCCTGCTGTCGGGCTCGCGGGCGGTGCGGGTGGTCGCGCGGATCTACGTCGAGGGGCTGCGGGGGACGTCGGAGGTCGTGCAGCTGTTCTGGGTGTTCTTCGCGCTGCCGCTGCTCGTCGGCTTCCAGATCGTGCCGATCTGGGCCGGCATCCTCGTGCTGGGGCTCAACCACGGCGCGTACGGGGCGGAGATCGTGCGCGGGGCGGTGCAGTCGGTGCCGCGCGCGCAGATCGAGGGGGCGATGGCGCTCTCGCTGACGCCCGCCCAGCGGATGCGGCGGGTCGTGCTGCCCCAAGCGGTGGTGGAGATGCTGCCGCCGTTCAACACGCTGTTCATCCAGCTGCTCAAGAGCACCGCGCTGCTGTCGTTCGTGTCGGTTCTCGACATCACCGGCATCACCCAGCAGCGGCTCATCCCCAACTTCGGGTCGCAGGACCTCGTCATCTGGATCGTCGTCCTGGTGATCTACCTGCTGCTCTCGCTGGTGATCACCGGCGTGATGCGGGCGCTGGAGCGGGTGGGCGCGCGGCGCCTCGGCAGGCGCCCGCCCAAGCGCAGCCGCCTGAGCACGGCGGGTGTCGCGTGAATCCCGTCTGGGACTGGGGGTTCGCGTTCTCGATCCTCCCCGACCTGCTGTCCGGCCTGGTCCTGACGCTGCAGATCACGCTGCTCGGCTCGCTCGTCGCGTTCAGCCTCGGGCTGGTGCTCGCGCTCGCGCTGCGCGGGCCGCGGCTGCTCGCGATCGTCGTGCGCGGGTTCGTCGAGTTCGTCCGGAGCACGCCGCTGCTCGTGCAGATCTTCTTCCTGTACTTCGTGCTGCCCGACTTCGGGATCCTGCTGTCGACGCTCGCGGTCGGCGTCATCGCGCTGGGCGTGCACTACGCCACCTACACCGCCGACATCTACCGCGCCGGCATCGACGCCGTCCCCGTCGGGCAGTGGGAGGCTGCGGCCGCGCTGAGCCTGCCGCGTTCGCGGGTGTGGACCGGCGTCGTGCTGCCCCAGGCGATCCCGCGGGTGCTGCCCGCGCTGGGCAACTACGTCATCTCGATGTTCAAGGAGACCCCGCTGCTGATCGGGATCAGCGTGCTGGAGATCGTCGGGCAGGCGCGCGAGGTCGGCGGGGTGTCGTTCCGCTACGTCGAGGCGTACACGCTGGCCGGACTGCTGTTCCTGCTGCTGAGCTACCCGGCCGCGCTCGCGGTGCGGAGATTGGAGCGCCGTGCCGGTGCCGGGACCCTCTGAGCCCATGATCGTGTTCGACGGCGTCGAGAAGCGCTTCGGCGACACCGTCGTGCTCTCCGAGCTCGACTTCTCCGTCGCACCGGGGGAGCACGTCACGCTGATCGGGCCGTCGGGATCGGGGAAGACCACGATCCTGCGGCTGCTGATGTGCCTGGAGACGGTGACGTCCGGGACCATCCGTGTCGCGGGGCAGGAGCTCACCGGCGACGAGAAGCGCTCCCGCGAGGTGCGCCGGCGGATCGGGATGGTGTTCCAGCAGTTCAACCTGTTCCCGAACATGACGGTGCGCGGCAACCTCATCGAGGCGCCGACGCGGGTGCTGGGGCTGTCGAAGGACGAGGCCAACGGCCGTGCCGCCGAGTTGCTGGACCTCGTCGGGCTGGGGGAGAAGATCGACGAGCACCCGTCCCGGTTGTCGGGCGGGCAGCAGCAGCGGGTGGCGATCGCGCGGGCCCTGGCGATGCGGCCGGACGTGCTGCTGCTGGACGAGGTGACGTCGGCGCTGGATCCGGAGCTGGTGGCCGGGGTGCTCGCCCTGCTGCGGGACATCGGGTCGTCGACCGACATCACGATCCTGTGCGTCACGCACGAGATGGGGTTCGCCCGGGACTTCTCGGACCGGGTCATGATGTTCGACAAGGGGCGGATCGTGGAGGACGGGCCGCCTTCGACCCTGTTCACGGCCCCGACCCAGCCGCGGACGCAGGAGTTCCTCAAGGCGGTCCTGAACCGCTGACCCCCCCGGCGAGTTTGCCGTTTCTGCTCGGGGAGTTTGCTTTGTGTGTGCGGCCGGAGCCGTGGTTCCGCTGCGTTGAGGACGTGTACCGGGTCGGCCGCCGTCGTGGTCCCGATGGCCTCCGGACCCGGGCGCAGAACGGTTCCCGTTCTGATTGCTGGGACTGGCTTGTGGTCCTTTTTGCGAACGTCAAACGCTGTCTATCGAACACATGTTCTAGTAAGGTCAGGGCATGAGTCCGGTTCTCGACGCTGCGCTCGACGAGCTGGCTTCCGTCGCTGCCACCGGGTCCGAGGCCGAGCTCCTCGCGCTGGTGAGGCTGTGCGAGAGCGTTGCCCGGCGGGTGGATGCGATCTCCACTTCCGCCATCGCTGGATTGGACGACCAGGGCGCCTTTCTGACCCGCGGCTACCGGTCCGCCGCCCGCGCACACCTCTGCGATCTCATGGGATGGGACTACGTCGAGGCCCGGCGTCGCGCCTCCGTGGCTGCCGACGTGCACACCCGGACCACCCTCGACGGGACGCCGCTGCCCGCCCGGCTGCCTTCTGCCGCAGCCGCGTTCGGTGCGGGGGAGATCGCGCTGCGGCACGTCGACGTGATCGGGCGGGTGCTGTCCACCGACGCGGCCGGCCGTCTGTCGCCCGAGCAGTGGGCCGGGGTCGAAGCCCAGCTCGCCACCGACGCCACCCGCCTCAACCCCTCGGAACTCCAGACCCTGGGAACGGCGCTCGTCGCCCTGCTCGACCAGGACGGCGCCGAACCCGACTTCACTCCGGCCCCGGTGAACGAACTGCGCTTGACCCGCCACGCGTGCGGAGGGTCGATCAAGGGCCGGTTCCAGGACCCCGCCCTCTACGACGCCATCGCCGCGGTCATCGACGCCAAGGCCGCCCCGCTCACCGCCGACGACGACCGACCGGCGCCGCAGCGGCAGGCCGAAGCACTCGCCGACATCTGCGGGCACGTCCTCGACCACGGCGACCTGCCCGACACCGGTGGCCGCCGACCCGTGTTGACCGTCATCGTGCGGCTCGAGGACCTCGAGCGCCGCGCCCGCTCCGCGATGCTCGAGTTCGGCGGGACGTCGACGCCCGCCGCGCTGCGCACCCTGGCCTGCGACGCCGGCGTGATTCCCGTGGTGATGAACGGCGCAGGCCAGCCCCTCGACGTCGGACGGGCCACCCGCACCATCCCCGACGGCCTGCGCCGCGCGGTCACCGCCAGAGACCGCGGCTGCGCCCACCCCGGCTGCGACCGCCCACCCTCCTGGTCCGAGATCCACCACATCCACCACTGGGAACACGGCGGACCCACCCGACTCGACAACCTGGCGATGCTCTGCAGAGCGCATCACCGCCAGATCCACCACACCGACCGGCACGTCGGATCCGCGACGGCCTCCCGGAGTTCCTGCCACCGAAGTGGATCGACCCGAGTCGAACACCCCGGCGCAAGGTCCTCGCCCACCTCGTAGCGGCCTGAACCCGAGCCAAGATCACCAAGAATGGTGCGATGCGGTCACCGATGACCGCATCGCACCACTCCTGGCGATCATGACGCCCGCGCGTCCCGAACCCGGCCCGCTTGCCCCGCCTCCGCCCCCGGTCCGCCGGTCCTTGATCACCGTGCTCGCCCGCTGCGAGGCCGGGGCGGGCGGGGGATCAGGGCTGGGCGCAGAGGCGGGCGGTGGTGAGGTCGGGGTCGGGGAGGTTGCTGGCGTCGAGGCCGAACGGTTCGGTCAGCTCCAGCCACTCGCCCGACGACTGCAGGTCGGTGAGGGCGGCGTCGAACGCGGCGAGCAGGTCGTCCTCGCCCAGACGCACGGCGAAGGCCGCGGCCGGGACGACGGTGCGGCCGTCGACGGTGGGCTCGACCGGGTCGGTGATCTCCACGCCCGAGCCGGGGTTGCGCCGCAGCTCGTCGGCCAGCGAGACGGCGGTGAGCGCGCCGACCTGCGCGCGGCCGCCGACGACGTCGCGGAACAGCGAGCCCTGGGAGTCGCTGAGCAGCAGGCGATCGTCCGGGATCTCCGCCGCCCGGGCGTAGGTGAGCTCGGAGGAGCCCTCCAGCACCGCCAGCCGGACGCCCGAGCGCCGGACGCCCTGGAACGTCCCGATCCCGCGCGGGTTGCCCTCGGGCACCAGGAACGCGGGCGGGGCGACGAAGTCGGGACGGGAGAACGCGATCTCCGCGCAGCGCTCGGGCGTGACCGTCAGCCCGGCCGCGACCATGTCGAACCGGCCCGCACGCAGGCCCGGGACCAGGTCGGCGAAACGGACCTGCACGGCCTCCAACCCGTCGACGCCGATCCGGGCGAGCGCGGCGCGCGCCACGACGGGCTGCGCGCCCGTGACCTCTCCCGCGCCGCCGACGTAGCCGTAGGGCCGCTCGCCGGAGATCCCGATGCGCAGGACGCCCGACTGCCGCGCGCGCTCCAGCGTGGTGCCCGTCGGCTGCGCGCACGCGGCGAGCGCGAGCGGCGCGAGCAGGAGCAGGTCACGGCGGGAGAGCATCGCCGAGCAGGCTAGGCGGGCCGGGCGGAACCTGCCGGACCAGGCGTCGCGCGACCCGCCGTCAGTCGGTCCAGACCGGCTTGCGCTTCTCCAGGAACGACGCCATGCCCTCGCGGGCACCCGGGCTCTGCGACATCGCCGTCATCACCTCGACGGCGATTGCGTACGCGTCGGCCTCGGGGCGGTCGAGGTGCGCGTAGAGCGTCTGCTTGCCGACGCCCTTGCCGTAGCGGGAGCCGCGGGTGGCGCGGGCGAGCAGCTCGTCGGTGCGGGCGTCGAGCTCGTCGTCGGGCACGGCGTAGTTGACGAGCCCCCACTCCACGGCGGTGCGGGCGTCGATCGCGTCGCCCGTCAGCGTCATCTCCATGAGGCGCTTGCGGCCGATGTTGCGCGCGACCGGCACGGCCGGGGTGTGGCAGAACCAGCCGCCCTTGCCCCCGGGCAGCGAGAACGACGCCGACTCGGCGGCGACGGCGAGGTCGCAGGTGGCCACGAGCTGGCAGCCGGCCGCGGTGGCGATCGACGCGACCTTGGCGACGACGACCTGCGGCACCTGCTGCACCGTGGTCATGACGCGTGTGCACAGGCGGAGCAGGTCGCGGACGCCCCCGACGTCGCGCGCGGCGACGTCGGCGAAGTCGTGGCCCGCGGAGAACGCCTTGCCCTCGCCGGACAGCACGATCCCGGTGGCGTCGGAGTCGCCCGCCTCGGTGAACGCGCGCAGCAGCTCCCGCATGTGTGGCTCGGAGAGCGCGTTGCGGCGCTCGGGACGGTTCATCGTGATCCGCACGGTGTCGCCGTCCTGCTTGACCAGGAGGTACTCGTAGTCGCCCATGGCCCGACGGTAACCGGCGCGCGGCCCGACCGGCAGCCCCGGCGGGCACGTGGTGCTGCTCACGTGTCGCCGAGCAGCTCCAGATCCGGCGGGACGAGGGTCGTGGAGAGCACGAGCTCGCGGATGAGGTTGTCGTTGAGCGCGTTGCCGACCGGCTCGCCGACCTCCTCGCGCGTCAGCCCGGGCACGCCGCCGCGCGACATGCGGGTGCGGATCGCGGTGACGGCGTGCTCGACGCGCTTGGGGGTCCAGCCGGCGTCGGGCTGCAGCTCGGCGAGCTGGTCGGCGGCCTGGCGCCACGACAGCGGCTGCGGGCGGTGCTCGTGGAGCAGGTAGCGCTGGCCCAGGACGACGAGGACGAGGCGCTCGTCGTCGTCGAGGCGCCAGAGCACGGGCTGCTGCGTGGCGTCGCGGTGCCGGGCGGCGGGGCGTCCGCCGTCGGCCCCGGTGACGAACAGCTCCAGCAGGTGCTCGCGCCCGCTCGACCCCCGCACGAACACCGGCGTGTAGCCCTCCGCGAGCGGCACCGGCTCCTCCTCGGCGAACAGCAGCCGCCCGCCGGGCAGCCGCACCGGGAGGCGGCCGGTGTTGCGGATCCACCAGCGCTCGGAGTGGTGGGTCAGCACGCCGTGCTGGCGGCTCACCCGTGGGTCGTCCTCGCCGACGCAGACGTGCACCTCGGGCCGGTTGCGCCCGAACACGAGCGTGCGCCCCTCCTTGGGGCCGACCGAGATGCCGCCGGCCACCGACAGCGCGAAGATCGTCGCCCGCGCCGCGGGGGGCACGCCGTGCGCGAGGCTCGCGTGCGTGGTCGGCAGGTGCCGGTCCTGGTCGGGGGCCACGTCCCGCATCCTGTCAGTAGCTGCGGGGCAGGCCCAGGGTGTGCTGGGCGACGAAGTTGAGGATCATCTCCCGGCTGACGGGCGCGATCCGGGCGGTGCGGACGGCCCCGACCAGCGTGCCGACGCCGTACTCCACCGACATGCCGTTGCCGCCGTGCGCCTGCACGGCCGCGTCGACGGCGCCGATCGCGGCCTCCGCCGCGGCGTACTTCGCGATGTTCGCGGCCTCGGCGGCCGCCGCCATGTCGCCGGCGTCGTAGAACCAGGCCGCGCGCGTCGTCGCCATCCGGGCGAGCTCCACCTCGATGTGGGCCCTGGCCAGCGGGTGCGCGATCGCCTGGTGCGCGCCGATCGGGGTCGTCCACACGGTGCGGTCGCGCGCGTAGTCGGTGCCCTTGCGCAGCGCGTAGCGGGCGAGGCCGTTGGAGTAGGCGGCGACGGTGATGCGCTCGGGGTTGAGCCCGGCGAACAGCGCCGCCATCCCGGCCTCCTCGCCGCCGACCAGCGCGTCGTCGGGGAGCAGGGCGTCGTCGAAGTAGACGGTGAACTGCTTCTCCGGCGAGTGGATCGCCATCTCGATGGGCTGGTAGGTCATCCCCGGGGTGTCGGTGGGGACGATGAACATGGCCGGGCGCAGCGTCCCGCCCGCCCCCTCCAGCCGCGCGACGACGAGCGTCGCCTCGGTCTCGTCGACGCCGGAGATGTAGTACTTCGTGCCCGACAGGCGCCAGCCCCTCCCGTCGGGGTCGCGCCGCGCCGTCGTGGTGATGTTGTGGGAGTTCGACCCCGCGTCCGGCTCGGTGATCGCGAACGACACCTTCGCGCTGCCGTCGGCGAAGCGCGGGAGCCAGCGCTCCTTCTGGTCGGTCGTGCCGCTGGTGGCGATCACCGTGGCCGCGATGGCGGGGGAGACGACGATCAGCAGCAGCGGGCAGCCCGCCGCCGCGATCTCCTCGGCGACGATCGACAGCTCGACCATCCCCGCGCCGCCGCCGCCGTACTCGGCGGGGACCGCCACGCCGAGGTAGCCGTTGTCGCCCGCCTCCTTCCACAGCTCGGTGGTCTTGCCGCCGGTGCGGGCCTTCTCGAGGAGGTAGTCGTGGCCGTACTTCGACGCCATCGACGCCACGGACCTGCGCAGCAGCTGCTGCTCGTCGGTCTCGCGCAGGTCCATCTCGTGCCTCCAGGCCTCGGGTCGGGTGCCGTACCGCGCCCCGTTTCTACCGCAGACGCGGCTACCGCAGGCGCAGCAGCAGGTACGCCGCGAGCGTCTGGGCGTCGACGATCCCGCCGTCGCGCACGCGCCGCTCGAACTCCGCCGTCGTGCACCACTCCGCCCGCATGTCCTGCTCCTGCTGCTCGCGGCTCGGCGGGCCCTCCGTCAGCTCCGTCGCGAGGAACACGTGCTCGCGCTGGCTCGACATGCCCGGCGCGATGTCCAGGCGCCCCAGCAGCTCCATCCGCCCGGCGACGAGCCCGGTCTCCTCGGCGAGCTCGCGCGCGGCCAGCTCGGCGGGGTCGATCTCGGCGCGCTCGGGCGCGGTGCCCATCGGGAACTCCCAGCGCCGCTCGCCGACGGGGTAGCGGAACTGCTCGACGAGGTGCAGGCGGTCGCCGTCGAGCGGGATCACGACGGCCGCCGTCGGCTTGTCGACGACGCCGAAGATGCCGTCGGAGCCGTCGGGGCGGCGGATCGCGTCCTCGCGGACGGTCATCCAGCTGTTCGCGTAGACCTGGCGGCTGCTGATCGTCTCCACGGGGGCAGTATCGCCGGGTGCGCGCGTCCCGCCTCGTGACCCTGCTCTTCACGCTGCAGCGCCGCCGCGGGGCGACGGCGGCGGAGCTCGCGCGCGAGCTGGAGGTGTCCGAGCGCACGATCTACCGCGACGTCGCCGCCCTGGCCGACGCGGGCGTGCCGCTGTTCACCGAGACCGGCCCCGGCGGCGGCATCCGGCTCGTCGACGGCTGGCGCACGCGCCTCGACGGCCTCACCGCGCAGGAGGCCGCCGCCCTGTTCGCCGTCGGCGCCCCGCAGGTGCTGGCCGAGCTGGGGATGAGCGCGGCGCTGGCCGGGGCGCAGGCCAAGCTGCTGGCGACGCTGCCCGACGGGCTGCGCGAGCACGCCCGCACCGTCGCCGAGCGCTTCCACCTCGACGCGCCCGGCTGGTTCCACACGACCCAGGAGGTCACGCAGCTCGCCGCGGTGTCCGACGCGGTCTGGACCGACCGGCGGCTGCGGATCACCTACCGCCGCCGCGACGGGGAGGTCGAGCGGACCGTCGACCCGCTGGGCCTCGTGGTCAAGGGCGGCACCTGGTACCTGGCCGCGCGCGGCGGCGAGCGGATCCTCACCTACCGCCTCGACCGGATCACCGGCGCCGAGCCCACCGGCGAGGTGTTCGCACGCCCGGAGGGCTTCGACCTGGTCAAGTGGTGGGCGGAGTCCTCGGCGGGCTTCGAGGCCACGATGCTGCGCACGACGGTCCGGCTGCGGCTGGGCCCGCGCGGTCGGAGGTGGCTGGCGCACGTCACCGACGCCGAGGCCGCGCTGCGCGCGCTCGACGGCGCCGGTCCGCCCGACGCCGAGGGCTGGTGCGTCGTGGAGCTCGCCGTCGAGGACGTCCGGGTGGCGGCGGGTCAGCTCGTCGGCCTGGCCGGCGAGATCGAGGCGCTCGACCCCCCGGAGCTGCGGGTCGCGTTGTACGAGGCGGGGTCGGCGCTGGCCGTCCACAACCAGGGCGACGGGTAGCCGTACCAGAGCCCGAGCCGGCCGTCGGCCTCACCGAGGCGCCGCACGAACGCCGACCCCCACCGGAGCAGCACGGCCATCACGCCGCCACCGCCCCGGACACGACGACCGTCCCGGCCACCAGCACGGCGAGCGGCGAGTTCAGCGCGGTGATGTCGGCTGCCGGGTCGCCCGCGACGGCGAGCACATCGGCGTCCATCCCCGGCGCGATACGTCCCTTGCGGTCGGCCACACCGCACACCTGCGCCGCCGTCGCCGTGCCCGCGACCAGCGCCTGCAGCGGCGTCATCCCCAGCTCGACGAGCTCGGCCAGCCCGTGCGGCAGCACGCCGTGCGGCTTGGGCGGGGCGATGCCCGCGTCCGTCCCGGCGACGACCAGCGCGCCGGCGCGGACCAGCTCGGCGAAGGTGCGGCGCACCCCGGGGAGCAGGCGGGCCAGCTCCGGGGGCGGCGCGAGGGCGGCGAAGGCCGGGGACAGCCCGACGGTCGCGCCGACCGCGATCCGGCGGGCGACCAGCGCGTCGGCGACGTCCGGGGGCAGCAGGACCTGCCCGCCCTCGACGCAGGTGCAGTGCTCGATCCCGTCGACCCGCGCGGCGATCGCGTCGCGCACGGCGGCCAGGGCGTGCGCGTGGGCCGTGACCGGCAGCCCGTGCCGGTGCGCCTCCTCGACCACGACCCGCAGCTCCGCCGGGCCGAACTGGGTCCCCTCGAGGTCCGTGCCGGGCGTCATGAGACCGCCGCTGGCCATGACCTTGATGACGTCGGCCCCGCGCTCGGCGTGCTCGCGCACGGCGGCGCGCACGCCCGCCGTCCCCGTCGCGGTGCCGCCCAGGAAGTGGCAGTGGCCGCCGGCGGACGTGATCGGCGGGCCGGCCGCGACGATCGTGGGCAGCGGCCCGCGGCCCGAGGCGCGCAGGGCGAGCGCGGAGTAGCCGCGGTCCCCCAGGTCGCGCACCGTCGTCACGCCCGCGGCGAGCTGGGCGGCCGCGGCCTCCTGCATCGCGTCGAGCAAAGCGCCGTCGTCGCGGTCCGCGAGCGAGGCCACCGGGTCCCACCCGCCGTCGAAGGACAGGTGCACGTGGGTGTCGACGAGTCCGGGCAGCAGTGTCGCGCCGGGCAGGTCGACCAGCTCGGCGTCGTCGGGGACGGCGGCGCCCCGGCCGTGGCGGACCTCGGTGATGCGGCCGTCCTCGACCAGGACGACGGGGTCGTCGGTGCAGGTGGTGCCGTCGAAGAGGCGGGCGGCGCGCAGGGCGGTTCGGCGCAGGGCGGTTCGGCTCATGGCGCGATGTCTACGACCGTCCGGCGCTCGGGCCATCGTGGGAACCACGTATCCGTGGTACGGGTACGCACCTCCCTGCTGCAGGAGGTGCCGTGGAACCGAGGTTCGCCGGTCGGGCGGCCGAGCTGGAGGAGCTCGTCGCGCGGCTCGACGACGCCCTCGACGGCCGCGCCGGCGTCGTCTGCCTGGCGGGGGAGCCGGGCATCGGGAAGTCGCGCCTCGCGGCCGAGTTCGCGCGGCTGGCGAGCGCGCGGGCGGTGCCGGTGCTGGCGGGCGGCTGCAGCGACGCCCCCGGGGTGCCGGCGTACTGGCCGTGGCGGCGCGCCCTGCGCAGCTGGCGCGGGGAGCTGCCCGCCGAGCTCGCGGCGCTCGCGTCCGGCAGCGGGCCGGTCGCCCGGCCCGAGGGTCGGTTCGCCCTCGCCGACGCCGTGACGCGCTTCCTGGCCGGCGCGGCGGCGGGCACGGGGCTCGTGGTGGTGCTCGACGACCTGCAGTGGGCCGACGCGCCGTCGCTGGAGCTGCTCGCCCACCTCGCCCGCGACGCCGCGGACGCGCGCCTGCTCGTCGTCGGGGCGTACCGGCCCGCGGAGCTGACGGCGCGGCTGCCCGGTACGCGGCTGGAGCTGCGCGGGCTGACCCCGGACGAGGTGGGCAGCGCGCTGCCCGGCGTGCCGCCCGAGCGTGCCGCGGCTGTCGTCGCGCGGGCCGAGGGCAACCCGTTCCTCGTCGGGGAGCTGGTGCGGGCGTGGCGGGCGGGGATGTCCGACGACGCCGTGCCGTCGGCCGTGCGCGACGTGGTGCGCGCCCGACTGGACCGCCTCCCGCCCGGCTGCCGGGCCCGGCTGTCCGAGGCCGCGGTGCTCGGCCGCGAGGTCGACGCCGACCTGCTCGGCGCCGTCGCGGGGGTGCCGGCGGGCGCCGCGCTCGACGACCTGGCCCCGGCCGTCGCCGACGGGCTGCTGGAGCGCCCCGCGGGCCGCACCGGGCTGCGCTTCGCCCACGACCTGGTGCGCGAGGCCGTGCTCGTCGACGCCGACGCCGGGCGGGTGCACGCGCGGGCCGCCGCGGTCCTCGCCGACCGGGCCGACGACCCCGACGTCCTGCCCGTCCTCGCCGCCCACGCGCTGGCCGCCGGGCCGCACGGCGACCGGGCCGCGGCGGTGGCGTGGGCGGTGCGGGCGGCCGAGCTGGCCACGGAGCGCCGCGCCCACGAGGACGCCGCGCGGTTCTACGACGGCGCGGTCGACGCGGCGCGGGGCGTCCTCGGACCGCACGAGCGCCGGCCGCTGCTGCTCGCCGCGGCGCGTGCCCGGGCCGGTGGCCACGACGTCCCGGGGGCGATGGCGCTGTGCCGCGCGGCCGCCGACCTGGCCCGCCACGCCGGTGACGCCGCTGCGCTGGGGGAGGTCGCGCTCGTGCTGCCGGGGGTGACCGAGCTCGACTGGCTCGACCTCACCCGCGCCTGGTGCACCGAGGCGCTCGCCGCGCTGGACCCCGCCGACTCGGTGCTGCGCAGCCGGCTGCTCGCCCAGCTCGCGCACACCGCGGTGCTGGCCGTCGACACCGACGTGCTGACGCGCGCGAGCGCGGAGTCCCTCGCCATCGCCGAGCGGCTCGACGACCCCGCGGCGCTGCGCGAGGCGCTGCGGGCCCGCCAGCTCGCGCGGTCGGGTGCCGGAGGTGCGGCGGAGCGGCTCGTGCTGGGCGGGCGGCTGCTGGCCGTGGCGGAGCGGTCCGGTGATCCGTGGGACGTGCTGTGGGGCCACCTCTGGTGCTTCGACGCCCTGATGCAGCTCGGTCGCGTGGCCGAGGCGGAGGCCGAGCTCGACCGCGTCGATCCCGTGGTCGCGCGCCTGCGCAGCCCGCTGTCCCGGCTGCACCTGCTGCGCGGGCGGTTCGCGCTGCTGTTCGGCCGCGGCCGGTTCGCCGAGGCGGAGCGGCTCAACGAGGAGGCCGTCGAGCTGGCCGGGCGGGCCGGGGACATCGGCGCGTTCGCCACGGCCAAGTCCGTCCGGATCATCGTCGCCCGCTGCACGGGCGGCTCGGCGGGCGACCTCACCTGGTTCCGACAGGATCCGCAGACGGCGTCGCCGTTCACGGCGCTGGCCCGGGCCGCGTACGCGCGGCTGGCGCTCGACCGGGGCGACGCCGACGACGCCCGCGCCTGGTACGCCGGGCTGCCGGAGGCGGGCTCGCCGCGGATCCCGCCGTTCGTCGCGCTGCCGCTGGAGGCGTGGCGGACGGAGCTGGCGGTCGACCTGGGCGACACGGCGACCGCCGCCACCTGCTACCGCCTGCTGCTCCCGCACGCCGACCTGCACGTCACGGGCGGCGCGGGCGCGATCACGACCCACGGGTCGGTGCACGGCCCGCTGGGGGTCGCCGCGCTGGCGACCGGGCGTCCGGACCTCGCGGTGCGCCACCAGGAGACCGCCGTCGCCGCGAACGACGCCGCGGGGCTGGCGCCGTGGGCGGCGCAGGCGCGGTTCCGGCTGGCGGGAGCGCTGCGGGCGCGCGGGCGGCGCGGCGACACCGACACCGCGCTCGCCGCCGCGCGCGAGGCCCGGACGGTCGCGGAACGGCTCGGGATGGCCCCGCTCGCGCAGGCGGCCGCGGACCTGGCCGGCGGGCTCTGCGACGGCGGGGTGCTCAGCCCGCGCGAGACCGAGATCGCCCGGCTCGTGGGCGCCGGGCTGACCAACCGGCAGATCGCGGAGCGGGCCCACATCTCCGAGCGCACGGTCGAGACGCACGTGCAGCACGTGCTGGCCAAGCTCGGTTTCAGCGGCCGGAGCCAGATCGCCGCGTGGGTCGCCCGGCAGGGGCTCGGCTGACCCTCCCCCGCGGCCCCGGCTAGGGTCGCTCGCCGTGCGCCTCGTCATCGCCCGCTGCCAGGTCGACTACGTCGGCCGACTCACCGCCCACCTGCCGATGGCGCCCCGGCTGCTGCTGGTCAAGGCCGACGGCTCGGTGTCGATCCATGCCGACGACCGGGCCTACAAGCCGCTGAACTGGATGAGCCCGCCGTGCTGGCTGGAGGAGCAGCCCGGGGTCTGGACCGTCCGCAACAAGGCCGACGAGTCGCTCGTCATCACCATCGAGGAGGTGCTGCACGACTCGCGCCACGAGCTCGGGGTCGACCCGGGCCTGGTCAAGGACGGCGTCGAGGCGCACCTGCAGGAGCTCCTCGCCGCGCACCCCACGGTGCTGGGTGACGACTTCACGCTCGTCCGCCGCGAGTACATGACCGCGATCGGGCCCGTCGACCTGCTCTGCCGCGACCCCGCCGGCCGCCACGTCGCCATCGAGGTCAAGCGCCGCGGCGAGATCGACGGCGTCGAGCAGCTCACCCGCTACCTCGAGCTGATGAACCGCGACCCGCTGCTCGCCCCCGTCACCGGCGTCTACGCGGCGCAGCAGATCAAGCCGCAGGCCCGCACGCTGGCCGAGGACCGCGGCATCCGCTGCGTCGTCGTCGACTATGACGCGCTGCGCGGCACGGAGTCCAAGGACCTGCGCCTGTTCTGAGCGTCAGTCGCGGCCCTGCCAGGTCGTGACGCAGGCCTTGTTGCCCTGGGCGTCGGCGAGCACCACGACGGCGGGTGCGCGGTCGTCGCCGACCAGCGTGCCGCCCGCGGCGAGGGCGGCCCCGATGCGCTCGCCGGCCACCTCCGGCGGGACGCGGACGTCGAGGTGCCAGCGCTGCGGGACCTCGCCGTCGTCCGTGGACTCCTGGAACCAGATCGTCGGGTGGGTCCCGGTCGGGTCGACGATCTCGACCGGGTCGGAGCCGAGCTCGTAGCCCAGCACCGCGGCCCAGAACGGCCGGACCGCCGCGAGGTCGGGGGTGTCGAGGGCGAGCTCCACCGTGGCCAGGCCGTCGGTCACGGCCGTCGCGCCGACCTCGGCGGCGACCGTCGAGATGACCCGCGCCAGCCGGACGTCACGCTGTGTCAGCCCGCCGACGTCGTGCGAGGACAGCCGGACGTCGACCCGGCCCCAGGCCAGGCCCAGGTCGGGATGGTGGTCGGCCTCCTCCGCCACCGCGCCGATCCGGTTCACCAGCTCCAGCGCCGAGGCGAAGTCGGCGGTCCGGAAGCGGGCCCTCAGCTCCGCGAACAGCGGTCGCCAGTCCGCCAGTCCCTCGCCGTCGACGTCCCGGCCGGTCAGCAGCACCCTGTCCCCACCCGTCATGGCGGCGACCGTACCGGCCCCCGTGGGCCGTGCACGGCCTGTGCGGGCCGGTGCCCACGGCTTACTCTTCGGTAATGACCACGACGCAGGCTCCCGCCCTGGCCACGTTCGAGTCCCTCGACCCGCGCACGGGCGCGGTCGTCGGCACGTACCCGGTGCACGGCGCCGCCGACGTCGAGGCCGCCGTGGCCCGTGCCGCCGACGCCGCGACCTGGTGGGCCGGCCTTGGCTTCGACGGCCGGCGCGCGCTGCTGGTGCAGTGGCGCCGCGCGCTGGTGAAGGGCCTCGACGCCCTCGCGCGCATCGTCGTCGAGGAGACCGGGAAGCCGTTCGACGACGCCCGCCTCGAGCTCGTGCTGGCGATCGACCACCTCGACTGGGCGGCCAAGCACGCGGAGAAGGTGCTCGGCACGCGCAGGGTCTCCTCGGGGCTGCTGATGGCCAACCAGGCCGCGACGCTCACCTACGCGCCGCTCGGCGTCGTCGGCGTCATCGGGCCCTGGAACTACCCGGTGTTCACGCCGATGGGCTCGATCGCCTACGCGCTGGCGGCGGGCAACGCGGTCGTGTTCAAGCCCAGCGAGCTGACGCCCGGCGTCGGGGTGGCGCTGGCCGACTCGCTCGCCGAGATCGTCGGCGGCCGTCCCGTGCTCCAGGTCGTCACCGGGTCGGGGGAGACGGGCGCGGCGCTCTGCCGTGCGGCGGGCGTCGCGAAGGTCGCCTTCACCGGCTCGACGGCCACCGGCAAGCGCGTGATGGCGACCTGCGCCGAGACCCTCACGCCGGTGCTGATCGAGTGCGGCGGCAAGGACCCGCTGATCGTCGACGCCGACGCCGACCTGGAGGCCGCCGCCGACGCCGCCGTCTGGGGCGGGATGTCCAACGCCGGCCAGACCTGCGTCGGCGTGGAGCGCGTCTACGTCCTCGACGCGGTGGCTCAGGAGTTCACCGACAAGGTCGTCGCCAAGGCGAACGCGCTGACGGCGGGCGCGGAGTTCGGGCCGATGACGATGTCCTCGCAGACCGAGGTGGTGCGCCGCCACGTCGCCGACGCGCTGGAGAAGGGCGGCACCGCGGTCGTCGGCGGCGCCGACAGCGCGGCCACCGCGTTCGTCGAGCCGGTCGTGATCCTGGATGTGCCCGAGGACTCCACCGCCGTCACCGAGGAGACGTTCGGGCCCCTGCTCGTCGTCAACCGGGTGCCCGACGTCGACGAGGCCGTGCGCCGCGCCAACGCCACCGGCTACGGCCTGGGCGCCACGGTCTTCTCGAAGGCCCGCGGCGCCGAGATCGCCGCGCGGCTGCGCTGCGGGATGGTGTCGGTCAACTCCGTGATCTCCTTCGCCGGCATCCCCGCCCTGCCCTTCGGCGGCGTCGGCGACTCCGGGTTCGGGCGCATCCACGGCGAGGACGGGCTGCGCGAGTTCACCCGCCCGCAGGCCGTGGCGCGCCAGCGGTTCGCGCTGCCGATCGCGGTCACGAGCTTCCGGCGGACGTCCGCGGGGATGGGTGCACTGCTCGGGCTGGTGCGGGTGCTGCGGGGGCGCTGACGCCCGGCAGCCCCCCGTCCCAGAGCCCCAGCACGAGGTCGGCGAACGCGTCCGGGGCCTCCAGCGGCGGCAGGTGCCCGGCCCCGTCGACGCCGGCCGCCGTGGCGCGGGGCATGGCGGCCGCCGCGGCCGCGGCGCGGGCGGGTGACCAGATCGGGTCCTGCGCCCCGGCCACGAGCAGGGTGGGCGCGGCGATCCGGGAGACCTCGGCGGTGAGGTCGGGCCGGCGCAGCATCATCTCCGTCATCACCCGGTGCATGCCGGTGCGCGGTGCCGCGGCGAACGCGTCCGTCACGAGGGCGACGGCCGCGGGATCGGTCGCCGCGGTGGCGGGGGAGAGCAGGCTCGTGGCCACGGCCGAGCGCAGGGGACGGGCCGCGCCCAGCAGCCGGTAGGCGGTGACCAGCCGGCCGATCCGGCGCCGCTGCGCGGGCGGGAGCGGCGTGGGCGGGGCCGCCACGGCGGTCAGCGTGCGGCACAGGTCCGGCCGGCGGGCGGCGAGGACGAGCCCGACGTGGCCGCCCCAGGCGTTGCCGACCCAGTCGACGGCGCCCAGCCCCAGGTGCGTCAGGACCTGCGCCGCGGCGTCGGCGCAGTCGGCGAGGCCGGTGCCGCAGGGCGGTGGTCCGCTGCGGCCGTGCCCGGGCCCGTCGACGAGCACCAGCGTGCGGTGCTGCGCGAGCCGTGCGGTGATCCGGGACCACTGCCGGCAGTCGACCAGCATCGAGTGCCAGAGCAGGGCGGGCGGGCCGGAGCCGATCGTCCTGACGTGCAGGCGGCCGGCGGCGGTGGTGATGTCCACGGTGTCGCTCCCAAAATGCGCAGGTTTCCGAAGTTTCGGAAACCGTTGTATAGTTTCGACCGTGGATCCGTCAAGCGCCGTCCGGCCGCTGCCCGTCGACCGTCCCGCGGTCGGCCAGCTGCTCGGCCGGCTGCTGCAGCACTTCCGGCAGGAGGTCTTCGCCGCCGCCCACGACGCCGGCTTCGACGACATCCGCGAGGCGCACCTGCAGGTCTTCGGCAACCTGCGCGGCGAGGAGGTCCGGCTCACCACGCTGGCCGCCCGGGCGCACCTGAGCCGGGCCGCCACGGCCGAACTGGTCGACGACCTCCAGCGGCGCGGCTACCTCGAGCGCGTCCCCGACCCCACCGACGGGCGCGCGCGGCTCATCCGGCCCACCGCCCGGGGGGAGCGGGCGCTGCGGGCCGCGGCGGTGCGCGTCGCGGAGATCGAGACTGCGTGGGGCGACCTGGTGGGCCCGGCGGCGTTCGAGGAGGCCTGCCGCACGCTCGACCGGCTTCTGGCCGCCGTGGACGCAAGCCGTGTTCCCGGCGACACGGACGGGGCGGGGAGCGCCGCCGGATGACAGGATGCTCGGCGACCCGAATCCCCCAACGTCGGAGGCTGTGACTTTGAACGGCGGCAGCGTGGCACGTGAGTTCCGGACGGTCGGAGTGGTCGGCCTGGGCACCATGGGTGCGGGCATCGTCGAGGTGTTCGCCCGCAAGGGCCTGCAGGTGATCGCCGTCGAGACCGACGCCGAGGCCGTCGAGCGCGGGCGCAGCCACCTCGAGACCTCCACGTCCCGCGCCGTGGGCCGCGGCAAGCTCACCCAGGAGGACGCCGACGCGCTGCTGGGCCGCATCACGACGAGCACGTCGCTGGCCGACCTGGCCGACGCCGACCTCGTCATCGAGGCGGTGCCGGAGAGCCTGGACCTCAAGGCGAAGGTGTTCGCCGAGCTCGACGCGGTGTGCCGCCCCGAGGTGATCCTCGCGTCGAACACGTCCTCCCTGTCGGTCACCGAGCTGGCCGTGCGCACCGGGCGTCCCGGCAAGGTCGTCGGCCTGCACTTCTTCAACCCGGCGCCGGTCCAGAAGCTCGTCGAGATCGTGCGCACCGTCGTCACCGAGCAGGACGTGGCCGACGACGTGGCGGCGTTCGCGGCCACGCTCGACAAGGTGCCGGTCGTCATCGGCGACCGCGCCGGCTTCATCGCCAACGCCCTGCTGTTCGGCTACCTCAACCACGCCGCGAAGATGTACGAGCAGCGCTACGCCAGCCGCGAGGACCTCGACGCCGCCATGCGCTACGGCTGCGGCTACCCGATGGGCCCGCTCGCGCTGCTCGACCTGATCGGGCTCGACACGAGCTACGAGATCCTCGACACGATGTACAAGCAGTCGCGCAACCAGCAGCACGCGCCGGCTCCGGTGCTCAAGCAGATGATCACCGCCGGGCTGCTCGGCCGGAAGACCGGGCGCGGCTTCTACACCTACGCCGGCCCGCACAGCTCCGAGGTCGTGCCCGACGCGCTCACGCCGTCGGGCACCGTGCCCGAGGACGTCGCGGTCCGCGACATCGCCCGGGTCGGCGTCGTCGGCACCGGGACGATGGCCTCGGGCATCGTGCAGGTCCTCGCCACGGCCGGGCTCGATGTGGTCGTGCGCGGGCGCAGCGACTCCAAGGTGTCCGCGTCGATCGCGGGGATCAGGAAGTCCCTGGAGAAGGCCGTCGTGCGCGGCAAGGTCACCGAGGAGGACAAGGACGCCACGCTGGCCCGGATCTCCGGCACCACGCGCCTGGAGGACTTCGCCGACGTCGACCTCGTCGTGGAGGCCATCGCCGAGGAGCTCGACGTCAAGCGGGCCGTGTTCGCCGCGCTCGACGAGATCTGCAAGCCCGGAGCGATCCTGGCCACGACCACGTCGTCACTGCCCGTCGTGGAGTGCGCGGCGGCCACGTCGCGGCCCCAGGACGTCATCGGGATGCACTTCTTCAACCCGGCGCCCGCGATGAAGCTGGTCGAGGTCGTCTCCACGATCACGACCGCGCCCGAGGTGGCGGCGTCGGTGCTGGCCCTGTGCGAGCGGATCGGGAAGGTGCCGGTGAGCTGCGGCGACCGCGCCGGGTTCATCGTCAACGCGCTGCTGTTCCCCTACCTCAACGACGCGGTGAAGATGCTGGAGGCGCACTACGCCACCGCCGACGACATCGACTCCGCGATGAAGACCGGCTGCGCGCTGCCGATGGGCCCCTTCGAGCTGCTCGACGTCGTCGGGCTGGACGTCTCGCTGGCCATCGAGCGCTCGCTCTACCAGGAGTTCCGCGAGTCCGGCTTCGCCCCCGCCCCGCTGCTGGAGCACCTCGTCACGGCCGGGCGCCTCGGGCGCAAGACCGGGCACGGGTTCCGGGACTACGCGGCGCGCTGATCCGGGACGGTCCGAGACCTGATGGCCAGGGGACGCCGACCGCAGCGGCCGCCGCACGTGCCGCTGCGGTCGGCGACCTACACGCGCGTCGAGGGCGAGTGGATCGTCCGCAGCGTGCCCGGTTCGACGGCGTCGGACCGGTCCTACCGCTGCCCGGGGTGCGACCAGGTGATCCCGGGGACCGCGCCGCACGTCGTCGCGTGGCCGGCGGGGGAGTACGGCTCGGTCGAGGAACGGCGGCACTGGCACGCCGGCTGCTGGGCCGCGCGCGACCGGCGGGGGCCGGGGCGGCGGCGCTGATCGCCTCCGCTCCCTGCCCCCTGACGGCGGCGGGCCGGACGGATCGGCGACGGGCGGGTCAGCGGCGGCCGGCGGCGGCGCGGGTGCGGCGGCGGTCGCGGCGCTGGGGGCTGGGGCGGGAGTCGGACTTCGCGTCCTTCGCGGACTTCGCGTCCGTGGTGTCCGTGGCGTCGCCCGAGCCGTTCGTGCTCCCGGCCTTCGTGTCGACCTCGCCGTCGGTCGGGGTCGGGGTCCCGTCCGCGGACGGGGCCTCGTCCTGTGCATCGGACGTCGGGGCGGCGACGGGCTCGAGGTCGGTGAGGGTGTCGGGCTTGAGCTGCACGGTCGGCGGCTCGGCCGGGGCCTGCGCCGGGGCGGGCCGGGGCGGGGTCTGCCGGGGCGGGCTCTGCGGGGCCGGGACGGGAGTGGACGGGGCCGGGGCGTAGCCGTTGGTGCGGGCGCCCGGCTCGCCCTCGACGGGCGCGAGCGAGGCCAGGGCGCGGCTCAGCACGTACTGGGTGCCGCCGAGCTGCTCGGCGATCCGCCCGCGCAGAGCCGTGAGCTCCGCGACCCGGCGCTCCGCTGCGGCGACGATGCGGTGGGCGTGCTCCTCGGCGCGCACGATCTCGACGCGGACGCGCTCGGCGTGGGACTGGTGCATCCCGTCGATCTCCCGGCGCGTCGACGCGCGCTCGGCGGCCAGGGCGGCCAGGGCCTCGGTGCGGCGCTGGTCCATCGCTATGGCGAAGTCCTGCTCGACCTCGTCGCGCTGCGCCTGCGCCTGCGCCCACAGGCGGGCGCGCTCCTCCTCGGAGCGGCGCACGAGCGCGGCGACCTCGCGCTCGACCCCGGCCCGCTGCGCGGCGAGCGCCTGCTCGACCGTGGCGCGCTCCTCGGCCAGCCGGGCCTCGGTGGTGGCGCGCAGCTCGGCGATCTCACGCTCCATCGCCTCGCGGTCGGCGGCGACGGCGCGCTCCATGGCGATCCGGTCGGTGACGAGCTGGGCCTTCTCCCGGGCCGTGCGCTCGGCCAGCTCGGTGGCCTCGACCTGCGCCGGGCCCAGGTAGGACGCGGCCTCGTCGCGGGCGGCGGTGAGGGTGCGCTCGGCCTCCTCCTTCGCGGCGGCCAGGGTGCGCTCGGCCTCCTGCTCCGCCTCCTCGCGACGGCGCGCGGCGTCCTTCTCGGCGCCGGCGAGCATGTCGGAGACCTCGTCCTCGGCGAGGCGCAGCATCGACCGCATGCGCTCGCTCATGCCCTGCACGCTCTGCGGGGGACCGGCGAGCGTGCGGACCTGCGCCCGCAGCTTCTCGGCGCGGGCCCGCGCGTCCTCCAGCTCGCGTCCCAGCTGGGTCGACTGGTCGACGGCGGCGTCGCGGTCGGCGGCCAGGATGCTGATCTCCGCGTCGATCCGGCGAAGGTGCATGTCGACCTGGCCCTGGTCGTAGCCCCGGCGCACGACGTCGAATCCGGCGTCCGGCATGGGCTCAGCGGAGTCGACTGGCATGCACCTCACCGTACCGGGCCCTCCACGGGCGCCTCCGACGTGCGTCGCCCGTGGTGGGGTTCCTCACTCGGACGGGTCAGACGCCGCGGAAGCGGTTGATCGACTCCAGGTGCCGGGAGCGCTTGTCCGGGTCGCTCACGCCGAGGCCCTCCTCGGGCGCGAGGGCGAGCACGCCGACCTTGCCCTGGTGGCTGTTGGTGTGGACGTCCAGCGCGGCCTGACCGGTGTCGGCGAGCGGGTAGACCTTCGACAGCGTGGGGTGGATGAGGCCCTTGGCGATGAGCCGGTTGGCCTCGAAGGACTCGCGGTAGTTGGCGAAGTGCGAGCCGATGATGCGCTTGAGGTTCATCCACAGGTAGCGGTTGTCGTAGCTGTGCTCGTAGCCCGAGGTCGAGGCGCAGGTGACGATCGTGCCGCCCTTGCGGGCCACGTAGACCGAGGCGCCGAAGGTCTCGCGGCCCGGGTGCTCGAAGACGATGTCGGGGTCCTCGCCGCCGGTGAGCTCGCGGATCTTCGCGCCGAGGCGCTTCCACTCCTTGGGGTCCTGGTTGTGCTCGTCGCGCCAGAACGTGTAGCCCTCGGCCGAGCGGTCGATGATCAGCTCGGCGCCCATCTTGCGGCAGACCTCGGCCTTCTCCTGGGAGGACACCACGCAGATCGGGGTGGCGCCGCCGTTGAGGGCGAACTGGGTGGCGTAGGAGCCCAGGCCGCCGGACGCGCCCCAGATCAGGACGTTGTCGCCCTGCTTCATGCCCGCGCCGTTGCGCGAGACCAGCTGGCGGTAGGCGGTGGAGTTGACCAGCCCGGGGGCGGCCGCCTCCTCCCAGGTGAGGTGCGCGGGCTTGGGCATGAGCTGGTTGGACTTGACCAGGGCGAGCTCGGCGAGGCCGCCGAAGTTGGTCTCGAAGCCCCAGATGCGCTGCTCGGGGTCCATCATCGAGTCGCCGTGCCCGTCGGGGCTCTCCATCTCCACCGACAGGCAGTGCGCGACGACCTGGTCGCCGGGCTTCCACGCGTTGACCCCGGGCCCGGTGCGCAGCACGACGCCGGCCAGGTCGGAGCCGACCACGTGGTAGGGCAGGTCGTGGCGCGCGGTGAGCGGGGAGATCCGGCCGTAGCGCTTGAGGAACCCGAACGTCGACACCGGCTCGAAGATCGAGGTCCACACGGTGTTGTAGTTGATGGCCGAGGCCATCACCGCGACGATCGCCTCGCCCGGGCCCAGCTCGGGGGTGGCGACGTCCTCGACGTGCAGGGACTTGCGGGGGTCCTTCTCCTTGGACGGGATGCCGGTGAACATCTCCGCCTCGTCCGCGTGCACGGTGACGCCGCGGTAGTGGTCGGGCACCTCGAGCCCGCCGACGGCGTCGAACTGTCCGGCGAGGATGGCGTCGCGGATCTCCAGCACGGCTGGCCTCCGATGGCTGAGTCGTGGGTCAGATGCTTGGCATCCCGAAAGTTACTGCGTGGTATGGTACCCGCTCGGGCGTCGGAGCGCCCCGTCCACGTGGCCAGGACCACTCGGCCGGGGGACCGGGCCCGACCTGGCCGGTCGGACCCGGCCCGTCCGACCGGCCAGGTCGGACCGGTCCGTGGATCAGTGCCCGGACGCCGCCGGCTCGACGAGCTCGACGAGCACGCCGCCCGCGTCCTTGGGGTGCAGGAAGTTGATGCGTGAGTCGGCGGTGCCGCGCCGGGGCTCGTCGTAGAGCAGCCGGACGCCCTTGGCACGCAGGGCGGCGCTCGTGGCCTCGATATCGGTGACGCGGTAGGCCATCTGCTGGATGCCGGGGCCGTTGCGGTCGAGGAACTTGCCGATGGGCGAGTCGGGCCGCAGCGGGGCGAGGAGCTGGATGGCCGCGCCGGCGTCACCGGGTGCCGACAGCATCGCCTCGCGGACGCCCTGCTCCTCGTTGGTCTCGACGTGCGTCGCGACCAGTCCGAGGGTGTCGGCGTACCAGGCGATCGCCTCGTCGAGGTCGGCGACGGCGATGCCGACGTGGTCGACCGCGGTGATCGTGTGCTCTCCCGAAGGTGCGTGCTCAGCCATGGCGCGAATGTAGCCGCCCCGGCCCCCTGACGTGCGGTTGTGTGCCGGGTCACGCCGTGGAGGGCGTCACGGGACCCGGTCGTGCGCGCCGACGGCGGGTATGTTCGCGGCAACTCAGGGTCACTCGTACCACCCCGACCGCATCGCAGCTGCTGGAGGTCTCCGTGTCCGGATCCGTCATCGTCGCCGGCGCCCGCACCCCGATGGGGCGCCTGCTCGGCCAACTGAAGGACTTCTCGGGCGTGCAGCTCGGCGGCGTCGCGATCAAGGGCGCGCTCGAGCGCGCCGGCGTGACCCCGGACCAGGTCGAGTACGTGATCATGGGTCAGGTCCTGACGGCCGGAGCCGGCCAGATCCCGGCCCGCCAGGCCGCCACCGCCGCGGGCATCGGCATGGACGTGCCCGCGCTCACGATCAACAAGGTCTGCCTCTCCGGCCTCAACGCGATCGCGCTGGCCGACCAGCTCATCCGCGCCGGTGAGTACGACGTGATCGTGGCCGGTGGCCAGGAGTCGATGACCCAGGCGCCGCACCTGCTCGCCAAGTCGCGCTCGGGCTTCAAGTACGGCGACGTCACGATGCTCGACCACATGGCCCACGACGGCCTCTACGACTCCTACGACCAGGTCTCGATGGGCGCCTCCACGGAGAAGCACAACGCCCGGTACGAGATCACCCGCGCCGACCAGGACGAGTTCGCCGCGCAGTCGCACCAGCGCGCCGGCAAGGCCGTGGAGAGCGGGCTGTTCGGCGACGAGATCACCCCGGTGCACGTGCCGCAGCGCAAGGGCGACCCGCTGGTCGTCGACGCCGACGAGGGCATCCGCCCGGAGACCACGGCCGATGGCCTGGGCAAGCTCCGCCCGGCGTTCTCCGCCGACGGCACCATCACCGCCGGCTCCTCCTCGCCGATCTCCGACGGCGCGGCCGCCGTCGTGGTGATGAGCAAGGCCAAGGCCGAGGAGCTGGGCCTGACCTGGCTCGCTGAGATCGGCGCCCAGGGCATGGTGGCCGGCCCGGACGACTCCAGCCTGCACGAGCAGCCCGCCAACGCCATCGCCGCCGCGTGCCGCAAGGAGGGCATCGAGGTCGGCGACCTGGACGTCATCGAGATCAACGAGGCGTTCGCCGCCGTCGGTGTCGTGTCCACCCGCAAGCTCGGCGTCGACCCGGCGATCGTCAACCCCAACGGCGGTGCCATCGCGCTCGGCCACCCCATCGGCGCCTCGGGTGCGCGGCTCGCGCTGCACCTGGCGCTGGAGCTCCAGCGCCGCGGTGGCGGCGTCGGTGCGGCGGCCCTGTGCGGCGGCGGTGGCCAGGGTGACGCGCTGATCCTGCGCGTGCCCGCCACGAGCTGACCGGAGCCGGCGATGCCCCGCCCCGACGTGCCCGACCTCGTGGAGCGGGCCCGCCGCGGCGAGGCCCGCTCCGTCGCGCGCCTGATCTCCCTGGTGGAGAACGGGATGGACGGTGCGGGCGACGCCGCCTCGGCCGACCTGCGCGCAGTGGCGGCCGCGCTGGCCCCGTACACGGGGCGGGCGCACGTCGTGGGGCTCACCGGGCCACCGGGCGTCGGGAAGTCGACGTCGACCTCGGTGCTCGTGGGCGCGCTGCGCGCCCGGGGGCGCCGGGTCGGCGTGCTGGCCGTGGACCCGTCCTCGCCGTTCTCCGGGGGCGCCCTGCTGGGTGACCGCGTGCGGATGGGTGAGCACGCCACCGACGAGGGCGTGTTCATCCGGTCGATGGCCACCCGCGGGCACCTGGGCGGCCTCGCCTGGGCCACGCCGCAGGCGCTGCGCGTGCTCGACGCCGCGGGCTGCGACGTCGTGCTGGTGGAGACCGTCGGCGTGGGGCAGAGCGAGGTGGAGGTCGTGGCGCTCGCCGACACCACCGTGGTGCTGCTCGCTCCCGGCATGGGCGACGGCGTGCAGGCTGCGAAGGCCGGGATCCTGGAGATCGCCGACGTGTTCGTGGTGAACAAGGCCGACCGCGACGGCGCCGCGCAGACCGTACGCGACCTGCAGCACATGATGTCGCTCGACGGCGACGAGTGCGGGTGGCAGCGCCCGGTGGTGCCGACGGTGGCGGCCCGCGCCGAGGGCGTGGAGGACCTGGTGTCGGCGCTGGACGCCCACCGCGAGTGGATGGACGCAGGGGGCGAGCGACGGCGCCGCCGCCTCGCCCGCGCCCGCTCGGAGATCCAGGCGATCACGCTGGAACGGGTGCGCACGCGCATCGGCGACCTGTCGGGGGCCGAGGGGCTCGCCACGCTGGCCGAGCGGGTGGTGGACGGCGAGCTCGACCCCTACGGCGCGGCCGACGAGCTGGCCGGGACGGTGGTCGCGCCGCAGCGGTAGCCGCGCGTTGCGCCCGGTGGCGTCCCTCCGGGTCACGGCCTGCCGCAGGGTCACGGCCTGCCGCAGGGTCACGGCCTGCCGCCCGTGCGGTCGAGGCGGGCCGTCAGCCGGCGCGCGCCGATGCGCAGGGCCAGCGCTCGGGCTTCCCGGGCGTGCCCGGCCGCGCCGTCGGGGTCGTCGTGGGCCAGGGCCCGCGCCAGGTCGGCGTGCACCCCCGCGCGGGTGCGGGCCGACCGGGGCCCGGCGGCCAGCGCCGACCCCAGCCGCGCGGCGGCCGCCGGATCGCCCAGCTCCAGCAGCGCCTGCCCGTGCCGGTGGTGGACGTCGGCCCACTCGATGTCGACCCACTCCGGGCGCGCGGCGTCGATCGGACGCCGCGCGAGGGCCAGCCGCGCGGCATCCTCCTCGCCCGCGGCGGCGAGGGCGACGGCTCGCGCGGCGTCGAGGAGAGCGCAGCCGCCCGCGGGGAGCGATGTCCACATCGCCTCCCAGGCCGGGTCGTCGAGCAGGGCTGCGGCGGCGGGGGCGTCGCCGATCTCGCGCAGCACCTCGGCGCGTCCGACGAGCGCGGCCACGACGAGCACGGACGACCCGGCCTCCCGCGCCGCCGCGGCGGCGGTGTCGAGGTGGCCCCACGCGGCGTCGTGGTCGTCCTCGTCGAGGGCGTGACGCCCCGCGAGCGCGGCGGCACCGGACAGCACGTCGGCCAGCGCCGGTCGCCGGGTGGGCGCCGCGGTGTGCCGCAGCGTGGTGGTGAGCTGCGCGACCAGCGCCGCCGCGACGCCGGCCGACCCGGCGGCGCCGAGCTCGTCGTCGATGCTCCGGGCGGCCGCGAGCTGCGCCGCCCACTGCGCCGCCACACCGTCGTCGACGGCGGCGGCCGCGGCCAGCGCCCCGCGCAGGCGCTCGCGCCCGTCGGGCACCCCGGGCGGCGCGGAGGCCAGCCCCAGCTCCTCGGCGCTGCGCCCGTAGAGCTCGGCCAGCAGCGCCCGGTACTCCGGCTCGGGGCGCGCGTGGCCGTTCTCCCAGCGCGAGAGCTGCGTCTTGAGGCTGGCCGCGGACGCGTCGGGCCCGCCGCGCTCCTCGGCCAGCGCCCGCAGTGCCCGCGCCGCCCCCGATTGCGACCAGCCCCGCGCGGCCCGGGCCCCGCGCAGGGCGGCGCCGTCGGCGCCGGTCGGTGTGCTCATGGCACCAGGTTGTCGGACCCCGGCCGTACTGTCAACGCTGTTGACGCAACAGACGTCAACAGCGGGAGGGGGAGCCGGATGTGGACCTGACGACGTGCTCGGTGTGCGCGGTGGCCGGAGCGGCCGGGGGAGCGCTGGTGGGGTTCGGCGCGGGTCGTCGCCGGCGCGGCCGCAGGGGCCGTCGCCCGCACGGGGGCCGGGCAGGGCGGTGGTGGCCCGGGCGGCGGGCGCCCGGCGACGAGCCGGGCGGGCCGTCGTGAGGAGCGGGCGGAGGGGTCAGGCGAAGTCGCCCGCGGCCCGGCGGATCTCGCCGAGCAGGGCGGTGAGCTGCGTCTGCTGCTCGTCGTCGAGACCGGCGATGCCGAAGTCGACGGCCGTCACCGACTCGGTGGCCCGCGCCCGCAGCGCCGCACCCTTGTCGGTGATCTCCACGAGGGTGGCCCGCCGGTCGGTGGGGTGCGGGATGCGGCGCACGAGGCCGTCGGCCTGCAGGCGGTCGACGATGTTGGTCACGCTCGTCGGGTGCAGCTGCAGGCGCTCGCCCATCACCCGCATCGGCAGCCGCCCGGTGCGCGCGAAGGTGAGCAGCACCAGCGCCTCGTACCGGGCGAAGGTGAGGCCGTGCGGGCGCAGGGCGCCGTCCACGGCCGAGAGCAGGATCTGCTGCACCCGCATCACGCTGGTCACCGCCGCCATCGAGCGCGACGGGCCGATACGCTCGGCCCACAGGTCCGCCGCCCGCATGATCGGGTCGAACGGCAGGGGATCGTGGCGGGCCATGGTCGACGACGCTAGCAGCGTCGCCGGGCCGGGCCTCGCGCTCGGCCGCCGCGCTGAGGCACGCTGTCGACCATGCTCTTCGCCTTCAGCATCGCCCCCGCGGGTGGCGGCTCCGACAGCGTCGGTGACGTCGTCGCCGAGGCCGTCCGCGTCGTCCGCGCCTCCGGGCTGCCGCACGAGACCACGTCCATGTTCACGACGATCGAGTCCGCCACCTGGGACGAAGGGATGGCCGTGGTCAAGGCCGCGGTCGAGGCCGTGCAGGCCCGTGCCCCGCGCGTCAGCCTCGTGCTCAAGGCCGACATCCGGCCCGGGTTCGACAGCGGGCAGCTCCAGGCCAAGGTCGAGCGCGTCGAGGAGGCGCTGGGGGGAGGTGCCCCGTCCGCCGGAGGGGCCGACGGGGCGCCGGGGGCCACGGCGTGAGCGCGCGCGTCGTCCTGGTGCACGGGGCGTGGCACGACGGCTCGTGCTGGGCGCCGGTGGTCGACCTGCTCGCGGCGCAGGACCACGACGTCGTCGCGGTCGACCTGCCGAGCGACCGGCCGGGTGCCACGACCGACGACTACGTCGACGCCGTGCTGGCGGCGGTCGGCGACCGGGGTCGCGTGGTGCTCGTCGGGCACTCGCTGGGCGGGCTCACCGTGCCGGTGGCGGCGCAGCGGCTCGGTCCCGACCGGGTGGCCGCGCTCGTCCTGGTGGCCGCGCTCGTGCCGCTCCCCGGCTCGTCGTGGGCCGACCGGACGCGGGCCGAGGCGGGGATCATGGCGCCCGGGTTCGGGCGGGGCCAGGTCCGGGCCGACGACGGCACGACGTCCTGGTCGCCCGAGGCGGCGGCCGGCAACCTCTACGCCGGGGTGGTCGACGAGCTCGAGAGCGACGGGACCCCCGACGCGCAGGCGGCGGTCGCGGCCGCGGTGGCCGCGGTCCGGCCGCAGGACTGGACGGTCACCAAGGAGGTCACGCCGCTCACGGCCTGGCCCGCCGTGCCCACGGTGCAGGTGGTCTGCGCCGGCGACCGGGTGGTCGACCCGCAGTGGTCGCGCACCGGGGCGGTGGTGCCCGGGGCGGAGGTCGTCGAGCTCGCCGGAGGCCACTTCCCGATGCTCACGCGCCCCGCGGAGCTGGCGGAGCTGCTGGCCGCGGTCGCCGGCCGGGCGGGATGAGCCCCGGGACGCCGAAGACCCCCGGCGCACGGAGGCGCGGGGGGTCGGCGGTGCGGGTGCTGCCGGTCAGCCCTGGGCGACGTTGAGCGTGAAGAAGAAGACGCCCACGAGGATGGCGACGACGCCGAGCACCATGGCGATCTTGGCCTGCTGGGCCGCGGCCGGGCGGCGCACGGCGGCCACGCCGAGGCCGAGGGCGGCCGCGCCGAACACCCAGCCCAGGATGGAGATCGGGCTCACGAGCACGGCCAGCACGCCCACGATCAGGGCGATCTTGCCCAGGGTCGGGCTCTCCTCGCGCGCGGTCTTGGCGCGGGCGTCCTCGAGCAGGCGGTCGGCGACGGTCTTGTCCGTGCTCATGGCAGGTCCTCCGTGTGGGGGCCGCGCGGGGCGGCCGAGAAGTTCTACGGAGAGCGACGCGCGCGTCACTCACACATCCTCAACGACTGCCCGCCCGTCGTGGTGCTCCGCCGGTCCGGTGATCGACACGCCGGATCCGAGCGGGTGATCGGTGACATTGAGTCACAGGTAAGGACCGGTTCGGGTGACACCGACCGGGTGGTGCAGGACCGTATCGAGGAGGAGCACGTGGCTGATCAGCAGGAACACCGGGCGCGGCGGATGTGGCGGGCCGTGGAGCCCGTCCACGCCGTCACCTACTTCGCCCCGGAGTCGAAGGAGGCGTGCGACGCGCTCGGCACGAAGGGCTACTGGATGAGCTACTTCGGGCTGCGCGCCGCGCCGCTGGGCGCGGCGCCGCCGGAGCTCGTCACCGCGCTGTTCTACAACTTCCACCCCGCGCACGTCGCCCGCGCGGTGCCCGCAGTCTGGGCGGTGGCGTCGCCCGAGCGGTACCTCGCCGCGCGGCTCGACGCCGTCGACGCGGCCCTGCACCGCGTCGTCGGGACGCAGGTGCTCGGTGGCCCGGAGGTGGCCGAGGCGGCAGCCATCGCCCGCGACGCCGCGCTCGCCGCCCCCACGGCGGGGCGCGCGCTGGCCGCGGCCAACGCCGCGCTGCCGTGGCCCGACCGGCCGCACCTGGTGCTCTGGCACGCGCAGACCGTGCTGCGCGAGCACCGCGGCGACGGCCACGTGGCCGCGCTGCTGACGGCCGGCCTCGACCCGGTGGAAGCGCTGGTGGTCTTCGCCGCCGACGTGGGGCTCGACGCGGCGGCGCTGCGCGCGCGGCGGGGCTGGTCGGAGCAGGAGTGGGACGAGGCGGTGGCGCGGCTGGCCGCGCGCGGGCTGACCGACGAGGCCGGGGCCCTCACCGCGGCGGGGCGCGCGCTGCGCGCCGAGGTCGAGGCGCACACCGACGCCCTGGCCGACGTCCCGTGGGCGGCGGTCGGCGACGACGCCGCCGAGCGGCTGGTCGCGCTGACGACGCCGGTCGTCGCGATGCTCCCCGCGGGTGGCGTCTTCAACGCCGACAACCCCATGGGGCTGCGCCTGCTGCCGGAGGCGGGGTGAGGGCCGACCCGGGCGCCGCGGGCGACCCGGGCGTCACCACCGGTCCCCGCGTGCCAGGATGGTGTCGTGTCACGACCTGATCCCCGTCGGGCGGCCCAGACGGCTGCGCTGTCCTCCGCCATGTCCGGTGCGGTCGATCTCTCCGCGCTGAAGGCCCGCTCCGACGCCGCCAACCGTCCCGCTCCCGCCGGGCCCCCGCCCGGTGGCGCCCCGTCGGGTGGTGCGCCCTCCGGTGCCCCGCCCGCCGGGTTCGTCGTCGACGTCTCCGAGGCCACGTTCCAGGCCGACGTCCTCGAGCGCTCCATGGAGATCCCGGTCGTCGTCGACCTGTGGGCCGAGTGGTGCGGGCCGTGCAAGCAGCTCTCGCCGGTGCTCGAGCGCCTCGCGGCCGCGGGCAACGGGTCGTGGATCCTCGCGAAGGTCGACGTCGACGCCAACCCGCGGATCGCGCAGGCGTTCGGCGCGCAGTCGATCCCGATGGTGGTCGCCGTCGTCGGCGGACAGCCGGTCGACGCGTTCAACGGCGCGCAGCCCGAGCCGCAGGTCCGGCAGTGGATCGCCGCCCTGCTCGACGCGCTGCGCGAGCGGATGCCCGCCATCGCCGCGGCCGAGGCCGCGGCCGGTGGCGCCCCCGAGCCCGAGGAGGAGCCGGAGGACCCGCGCTTCACCGCGGCCGAGGACGCCCTCGAGCAGGGCGACTACGCTGCCGCCGAGGCCGCCTACCAGGACATCCTCAACGTGGAGCCGGCCAACGAGCAGGCCGCCGCCGCGCTCGCTCAGGTGCGGTTCCTGGCGCGCGCCGAGGCGGTCGACCCGGACGCGGTCACCAAGGCCGACGCCGCTCCGGACGACGTCGACGCCCAGCTCGCCGCGGCCGACGCCGAGATCGCCGGCGACGGGGTCGAGGCCGCGTTCGCGCGGCTCGTGGCCACCGCGGGCCGGGTCTTCGGCGACGACCGCGACCGGGTGCGCGAGCACCTCGTCGGGCTTTTCGAGCTGTTCCCGGCCGACGACGCGCGCGTCACCGCGGCCCGCCGGGCGCTGGCCCGCGTCCTGTTCTGACCCGGCACCCAGCCTGACCCGGCACCCAGCCTGACCCGGCACCCGTCCTGATCGGGCGGGGGGCCGGCGTCAGCAGACGGCCGGCCCGCCACGCAGCCCGTCCTCGTAGCGGGCGACCCGCTCGTAGCCGTGCTCGGTGGGGTCGGCCCGCCCGGACGCGTCGCGCGCGGCCCAGTCGTCGGCGAGCAGGACCTGCACGGCCTCGTCGAGGTCACCGGGGGAGAGCCGGAAGTCGACCGGCGCCACCAGCAACTGCCCGGAGTAGGCCCCGGCGAGGCAGACCGCGGCGTGCCCGGCCTCCACCCCCTCCACGGGTGAGCCCGCGGCCCGCAGCGCCGCCAGGCCGTAGCGACCGGTCACCAGCGTGGCGCCGGCGAAGTCGCCGAGCCCGGTGTGCAGCGGCGCGAGCGCGGCCAGGTCGACGTCGACCGCGCCCTCGGCCAGGGGGTCGGCGGTCGCACACAGCCGGGCCGGACCCTGCGCGGCGGCCTCGGGGCAGGCGTCGGTCGTCAGCGGGGGAGCGGTCCAGCCCGCCACCCCGGACAGCTCGGTGGCCCACTCGCGGGCGTCGACGCCGATCGCGGCGAGCAGGTCGCGCAGCGGCAGGTCGCCCGCGCGGGCCTGGTCGGCCGCCGAGCCGAAGCGCACCTGCGTGAACCCGCGCTCGGGCACGGTCATCTCCGCGCAGCGCGTCGCCCCGTCGTCGTAGCCCGCCCGGAACGCCGAGACGCGGTCGAACGCGTTGCCGTGCGCGCCCTCGTCACCCGCCGCGACCCCGAGCGGGTCGCGGAAGCCGACCAGCGTGCGCAGCGCGGCGTCGCGCTCGGCGGTGCCGATCGGCAGGCCGGGCACCGGGACGTCGGAGAAGCGCCGGACGACGACGCCGGTGTAGCAGTCGGCCATCGCCTCCAGCAGGATCGTCGGATAGGCGTCCGGGTCGCGGGCCTGCGCCTCGTCGAGGCCGAGGCGGGTCTCCACCGCGTGCCCGATCTCGTGCGCGAGGACCACGACCACGCCGACGTGCCCGAACTGCGCGAACAGGTCCGGCACGAGCCCCGCGGCGTCCCACACCACGGCGTCGGCGGCGGGGCAGTAGTAGGCCTGGTCGGCGACCTCGGACAGGTCCTGCACGCACGGCGGGGTGCCCTCGCCGGGGGAGACGGGCAGCAGCGTCCGGATGTCGTCCCACGGCTGCCCGAAGGACGCGGGGAACTCGGTGCGCCAGAAGCCCTCGACGGCGGCGGTCACCGCGGTGGCCGCGCTGCCGGCGTCGGCGACGGGCGGCACGACGGCGGGTGCGGGCGGGCGGAGGTCGGCGGCCACCCCGCGGCCGGGCACGGCCTGCGTGCACCCGACGAGCACGAGCGCCAGCAGCAGGACGAGGACGGCGCGCACGCCTCCATCCTCCCCCGGAGCGGCCCGCCACGGGAGTCGGTCCACCCCGTCGGCTAGCGTCGAGCCCCGTGTCCGACCCGCGCACCACCCGCTCCGCGCCGACGATCACGGCGGCCACCGCGCTGGCGGCGGTGGTGGTGTTCGCGTCGCTGGTGACGGCGGTGGTGCTGCACATCCGCTACCCCGACGCGCTGGTGACGCTCCTGCCGCTGCCCGACATGCGCGACCTGCACGTCGACTTCGACACCTTCTGGCACTCGGCCGTCGCGCTCACCCAGGGCGCCGACATCTACGAGACGCCCGCGAAGCTCACGAACCTCAACCCGCCCCTGCTCACGGTGCTGCTCGTGCCGTTCGCCGGGCTCGACGCCCTCACCGCCTACCGGATCTTCATGGTCCTCACCGCGGTGCTCGTGGTGGTCTCGGTGCTGGCGGTGGCGCGGGAGCTGCGCCTGGGCGTCGCCACCACGGCGGCCGTCGTGCTCGCGGTGCTGGTGTCCTCACCGCTGCACGGCACGCTGGTGCTCGGCCAGATCTACCCGCTGCTGCTGGTGGCGCTCGTGGCCGGCTGGATCGCCGAGCGCCGCGGGCACCCGGTGCTCGCCGCGGTCTGCTACGGCGTGGCGGTCGCGCTGAAGCCCTCGCTCGCGCCGCTCCTGCTGCTGCCCGCGGTGCAGCGCCGGTGGGTGCCGCTGCGGGCCGGGCTGGCCTCCGCGGCGGTCGCGACGGTGATCGGCGTGCTGGTCGCGGGCCCGTCGAGCGCGATCGAGTGGCTGACGATCGCGCTCAGCGAGGGCGTGCCGGACACCGTCGACAACGCCTCGCTCCCCGGGCTCGCCATGCGCTTCGGCGTGCCGACGGTGCTCGGCCTCGTCGCCGGGCTGGTCGTCCTCGTCGGCACCCTGGTGTGGCTGGGGCGCCACCGCGACCGCGTGGACCCGGCCGGCACCGCCCCGTGGGCCGTGGTCGCGGCCGGGCTCCTGCTCTCCCCGATCGCCTGGCACAACTACCTGCTGCTGCTCGTGCCCGGCGTGCTCGTGCTGATCTCGCTGGGCCGGGGCGCTCTCGCGGCGGCGCTGCTCGCGGTGGCGGTGGTCCCCGTCTCCTGGAACGCGATCTGGCCGACCGACCCGGGTCCGATCGCGGAGCTCGGATCGGACCTGGGTCGGTCGCTGTACTGCGCGATCCTCGTGGCCTACTGGCTGGCGCTGCTCGGGGCCACGCCGTTGCGGCGGTCCCCGGCCGGACCGGCCGCGGGCGGTGCACCCGAGTCGGCCGACGCCGGCGCTCCCGCCGGCTGAGCCTGCGCGTGCCGCCCGGTCGGCGGCACGACCTCGTCCCCGGACGACTCCGCCCCCGCGGCCGGCTCGGCGACCGGCTCCGCGGCCGGCTCGGGAACCTGCTCCGTGACCGGCTCGACGACCACGGCCCGGTCGACGCGCGTCTGCGCGACGGCCGGCACCGGCGGGTCGTCCGGCGTGACCGGCGCTTGCACCGGCACGTCGTCGGTGACGGGCGCGGCCGGCGCGACGTCCACGACGGGCGCGGTGACGGCCGCCTCGGTGACGGGCTCCTCGACCACGGTCTCCTCGGCCACCACGTCCCCGGGCGCCTCCACGACCCCGTCGGCCGCGACGACCTCGTCGGTGACCGGCTCGTCGACGACCGTCCCGTCCACGACGGGAGCACCCGGAGCGTCGGACACCGGAACGTCCGCGGCCGGAGCGTCGACCGCGTCAGCCGACGGAGCAGAGGCCGACCCCTCGGCCACCGGCTCCGCCGGCGCCGCCGCGATCCGCGACCGCCGCACAGCGCCCTCGAACGGCTCCGGCGCCAGCCACAGCACCCCCGACGGGGGCAGCCGCAGCACCGCGGACGCCGGCCGCCCGTGCCACACCATCTCGTCGGCCTCGACGGCCCCGAGGTTGCCCACGCCCGAGCCGCCGTACTGCTCGGCGTCGGTGTTGAGGACCTCGCGCCAGCGGCCGGCGAACGGCAGCCCGACGCGGTAGCCCTCGCGGGCGCCGCCGGAGAAGTTGGCGACGCACGCGAGCACCGTCGGCTTGCCGTCGGCGTCGACGCCGTGGCGCAGGAAGCTGAAGACGTTGCCCGCCGTGTCGTTGGCGTCGATCCACGAGAAGCCCTCGGGGGAGACGTCCTTCGTCCACAGCGCGGAATGGGAGCGGTAGGCGCGGTTGAGGTCGCCGACCATCGTCCTGATCCCGCTGTGCAGCGGGTCCTCGAGCAGCTCCCAGTCGAGCGAGCGCGACTCCGACCACTCCCGCTCCTGGCCGAACTCCAGGCCCTGGAACAGCAGCTGCTTGCCCGGGTGCGCCCACATGAAGGCGAGCAGGGCCCGGATGTTGGCCGACTTGTTCCACGCGTCGCCGGGCATCCGCTCCCAGAGCGAACCCTTGCCGTGCACGACCTCGTCGTGGCTGATCGGCAGGACGTAGTTCTCGCTGAAGGCGTACATCAGCGAGAACGTCATCTGGTTGTGGTGGTACCCGCGGTACACCGGGTCGCGGCCGGTGTAGTCGAGCGTGTCGTGCATCCAGCCCATGTTCCACTTGAACCCGAAGCCGAGGCCTCCGAGGTGGGTGGGGCGCGTGACGCCCGGCCATGCCGTCGACTCCTCGGCGATCGTGACCACGCCGGGGTGCTCGCGGTAGACCGTCGCGTTCATCTCCTGCAGGAACGCCACGGCGTCGAGGTTCTCGCGGCCGCCGTAGATGTTGGGCAGCCACTGCCCGTCCTTACGGGAGTAGTCGAGGTAGAGCATCGAGGCGACGGCGTCGACGCGCAGGCCGTCGATGTGGAACGACTCCAGCCAGTACAGGGCGTTGGCGACGAGGAAGTTGCGCACCTCCTTGCGCCCGAAGTCGAACACGAGCGTGCCCCAGTCGGGCTGCTCGCCGCGGCGCGGGTCGGCGTGCTCGTAGAGCGCCTGCCCGTCGAACTTGGCCAGCGCCCACTCGTCGCGCGGGAAGTGCGCGGGCACCCAGTCGACGATGACGCCGTAGCCGTGCTGGTGCAGGTGGTCGACGAACCAGCGGAAGTCGTCGGGCGTGCCGAAGCGGGACGTCGGCGCGTAGTACGACGTGACCTGGTAGCCCCACGACCCGCCGAACGGGTGCTCGGCCACCGGCAGCAGCTCGACGTGGGTGAAGCCGGTCTCGTCGAGGTAGGCGACGAGCTGCTCCGCGGCCTCGCGGTAGGACAGGCCCTGGCGCCACGAGCCCAGGTGCACCTCGTAGACGCTCATCGGCTCGGCGTGGGCCTGCTTCTGCGCGCGCGCCGCCAGCCACTCGGCGTCGCCCCACTCGTGGGTGTCGACGTCGATGACCGACGCCGTGGCCGGCGGGATCTCGGTGCGGAACGCCATCGGGTCGGCCTTGTCGCGCCAGCGGCCGTCGCGGCCCAGCACCCGGAACTTGTACCGGGTGGCGGGCTCGACGCCGGGCACGAACAGTTCCCAGACGCCCGACGAGCCGAGCACGCGCATCGGGTGCGCCCACCCGGCCCAGCCGTCGAAGTCGCCGGTGACGCGCACGCCCTGCGCGGCCGGCGCCCACACGGCGAAGCTCGTGCCGGTGACGGGGCCCGCGGGCGTCTCGTAGGTGCGCACGTGGGCGCCGAGGACGTCCCACAGGCGCTCGTGTCTGCCCTCGCCGATGAGGTGCAGGTCCATCTCGCCCAGGGTGGGCAGCCAGCGGTAGGGATCGTCCACGATGTCGACGCGGTCGCCGTAGCGCACCGCGATGCGGTAGTCCGCGGGCGGGCCGGGCACGACGGCGGAGA
Organism: Pseudonocardia oceani; assembly: GCF_019263585.2. GTDB lineage: Bacteria > Actinomycetota > Actinomycetes > Mycobacteriales > Pseudonocardiaceae > Pseudonocardia > Pseudonocardia oceani. The sequence goes on along the minus strand of NZ_JADQDF010000001.1, from coordinate 1,601,041 downwards.
ACAGCCCCGCGTCGTGCACCTTGACCAGCGGGTGCCCCTCGCCGCCCGCGCGCACCACGTGCACCTCGTCGGCGTGTGGGCGCAGGACGCGCACCACCGTGCCGTCGGCGTGCGGGTGGGCGCCCAGCACGGAGTGCGGGTCGTGGTGGGCACCGCCGAGGACCCGGTCGACGGTGGCCGGGTCGGGCGGGCAGGCGTCGATCATCGGGTTGATCGTCTGGGTTCGGTTCTCCTCGCGATCCACCCGCGCACCCTATGGCCCCGGCACGCGGATCGCCGACCCAGGCGGCAGCGACCCGTCCGCGTCACCCACATCGGGGTCGGCGTTCGGCCGTGCGGGTGAGCGGGAGGGCCGCGGTGAGCCCTCGGTAGCGTCAGCAAGCGTTGAACTTCGGTGTGCTGATCTTGTAGCTGATGGTGCTGAACGGATGGGTGTTCTGCCGCAGTGTCCGCCAGGCCGGGTGGTCTGTCATCCGTGCGAGTTGGACGGTGACGAGGTCGCGTAGCCCGTTGATCGACCATCGGCTTCCGCCGATGTCGGTGCGGGCGTTGAGTTCGCGCATGACCCGTTCCAGCACACCGCTGCCCAGCTCGGGGCCGCCGAGCCAGGCGAGGTCCCTTCGGACCTCGGGCAACAGACAGGTGAAGACCTGGTCGCGGGCGCCCAGGAGCAACTCGGTCGCCGCGTGGTGGTGCGCGCCGGTGATCGAGGCGCTGAACGTGTCGTAGGAGTGCAGGGCTTGGCTGTGGGTGCGGTGCTCGCGGGCGGTGCGGCGCAGCAACTCGGCCAGCTCGGCCCGCTTGGCGTTCGCCCAGGGATGCGGGGCCTTGTCGGCGTAGAGCGCCCACCGCAGCGCTCGGGGCAGGTGCCACCAGCAGCGCTGGATAGGGGTGTCGGGCCAGGTGGTCTCGGCCAGCCGCGTGATCGCCGGCTCCCCGTCGACCACGACGATGACCGGGGCGTCCAGCGCGGCCAGCTGCTCACCCATCGCCGCCCAGGGCTGATCGATGGTGACACCGAGCAGGACGGTGTGGGCGCGACGGCGTCGCCGGGGCCCGCTGCGCGCGGTCAGCCCCAGCGCGATGTTGCAGGCGATCCCCAACCGCCGCGGCCCGGCGCGCATCCCGGTGCCGTCCAGGATGACCACCGCGGCTGAGGCCCCGCTGTCGATCAGCTCGGCCGCACCGATCCCGTCCAGTAGCGGTGCCACGTCGGCCACTGCGTGATGAGCGCGTCCGGTCGAGGCCGGCGCTCCGAACGATCGGGCGACCTGCGCGGCGCGGGCGAAGGACATCTGGCTGGCCAGCTCGGCCAGGTCCACCGCGAGCCGGTCGGTGCGGCGGCGGCCGGACAGGTCCAGCATCAGCAGCAACGGTGCGAAGACCCGGCCGCAGGCCCGACAGCCCACGTTCGCCAAATGCAGGCGCACGACTCCGACCGCGATATCGATCCGTCGTGGGCGTGATCGTCTGCCCTTGCGCCCGAAGTCCTGCATCACCCCGCACCCCGGGCACGCGAACGGCGCCGGAAGGTCACGCACCGGGAGCCAACGAGGCCCGCAGACCCGGTCGATCAACCGGTCCTGCGCCTGCTCCAGAGCGGCAGCCAGGACCACGGCGGGCACCTCGTCACGCATCGCCACCGCCCATGCCTCGAGCTGAGACCACCTCAGAGATCCATCGAGCTCCGGCAGCTCAGCACTGAGCACGACACTAGCCACAGCCATGGCAGTTCCTCACGACGAAGGGCACCACCCTCCACCGCAAGATCCCGAAAGTTCAACGCTGCCGGACGCTACCGAGCCCTCAGCCGGCGGCGCGGTCGCGCAGCGCGGACAGGAAGGCGCGCAGGTCGGCGGGGCCGTCCGAGGCGATCGCGTGCACCCGGCGCAGGTCCAGGTCGGCGTAGGCGTGCACCACGAGGTTCCGGAACCCCGCGGCCCGTGCGAGCCGCCCGGCCAGCTCACCGTCGACCACCCCGGCGGCGGCCAGGGAGCGGAACGCGTCGCCGTAGGTCGGTGGGCTGCCGAGTCCGAGTCGGACGCACGAGGATACGGCGAGGTCGATCGTCACCTGCACGGCCTGCCACAGGTGGAGGACGACTGTGTCGGTGGCCGCGCTGAGCGGGCCCAGCCCGTCCGGGTCGGCGGGCAGATGAGCGGCGACCCGGTCGAGGTGGCGACCCACGGAGGCCGCGCGTTCCGCGAGGAGCTCACGGTCGATGCCGGTCACCGGCCGATCCCCGTCATCCGAGATCCGCCAGCACGCGCTCCTGCGCCGCGCGGATCACCGGGCCCGCATCGCACCAGAACCGGGTGGCCTCGATCCGGAACTCCAGGAACGCGTCGGGCGCGCGCTCCAGGAGCGCCATCCCGTCCCTCGCGGCGCGGTAGCGCAGGAGCGCGCTCGCCCGGCCGAGGTCGACGACGTCCACCGCGTCCGTGCCGAGCGCGGACGCGAGGTCCGCGGTGAGGGCGGCGAGGTCGACGCCGCCGTCGGTGACCACGCCGATGTCCCAGTCGGACGCCGGACCACCGTCACCGCGCGCCCGCGACCCGTGCAGCACCGCGAGCAGCACGCCGGGCCGCCGGGCGAGCAGCGCGCTGATCGCTTCCGGGGTCACGGGGCGCAGAGTACGCGCGTCAGCGCACCGTCTCCTCGGACGTGAGGCGGGCGATGGAGGCCAGCGGGATCGGCGCCCAGGCCGGGCGGCTGCGGGTCTCGTAGAGCAGCTCGTAGACGGCCTTGTCGAGCTCGAAGGCCCGCAGCAGCATGCGCTGGTCGCGGGGGTCGCTGCCGGCGCGCAGCGCGTAGCCGTCGCAGAAGGCGCCGCGGTTGCGCTCGGCCCATTCGTTGGCGCGCCACACCAGCTGCGAGTCGTGGTCGGGGTCGGCGAACGTGCCCGGCTCCCACTGCAGGATCTGGTGGAACGCGGCGTAGTCGAACGAGCGGAGCATCCCGGCGACGTCGCGCAGGCACGAGTCGGGCCGCACCCGCTCCTCCAGCGGCGCGGCGGGCTCGCCCTCGAAGTCGATGACCAGCCAGCCGTAGGGGGTGCGCAGGGTCTGGCCCAGGTGCAGGTCGCCGTGGACGCGCTGCGCGGGCAGCGGCGCCCCCAGCCCCGCGACGGCGTCGTAGGTGGCCCGGATGGCGTCGACGTGCGGCGCGAGCGCGGGCACCTCCGCCGTGGTGACGGCCAGGCGCTGGTGCCACACCGCGGCGATCTCGCGGGCGTCGCGCTCGCCGGTGCCCAGCGCGCGGCGCAGCTCGTCGTGCACCACGCCGACCGTCTCGCCCAGCCGCGAGGCCTCCGCGGCGAAGTCGCCGCCCACCTCGTCGGCGCGGAGGTCGCCCTCGGCGAGCAGGTCGCGGACGCTGGCCAGCGCCATCGACCAGCCGTCGGCGGAATTGGCCGCGAAGTCCTGAAGCATCCCCAGCGTGGCCGGGGCGCCGTCGACGGTGCCTTCGATCGCGCCCTGCAGGGCCGCGACCTCGTTCGAGTCGACCGAGCGCAGCGCGCGGTGCAGCTCCAGGTCGGGATTGAGGCCGGGGACGACCCGGCGGAAGACCTTGAGGATCGACCTCTCGCCCCAGGACACCGAGGTGTTCGACTGCTCGATGCCCAGCACGCGCCCGGCCACTCCCTGCGCGATCTCCGCGCCGGGCTCGGGCACGAAGGCGATGCCGCCGACGGTGCCGCCCGCGCGCAGGGTCTCGAGGAGCCAGGCCGTGACCTCGACGTCCCACAGCGCGTCGTAGGCGAGCGCACCGTCGACGGAACCGATGACGACGTGCTCCAGGTCGGCCCGCGGGTGCTCCCGGCGCCCGAGCCAGAGCTGGTAGTGCTGCACCGGCGAGCCGTCGGTGAAGGACACGGCGAGCAGCAGGTGGTCGACCAGCGGCTCCCCGTCGGTCATCAGGGGCGTCCGGGCCGCGATCTCGACCGACCCGACGGGGCGGCCCTTCGCGGCGAACCAGCGCTGCTGGGGAAGCCAGGTGGTGAGCAGGTCGGGGAGTTCGTTCACGCAGATTCCTCCGCCGGGGTGATCGAGAACCAGTAGAAGCCGTGCCCCGGCAACGTCAGCAGGTAGGGGAGCTCGCCGATCTTCGGGAACGGCACGCCCCCGGTGAGCTCGTGCGGGGCGCAACCGACCCAGGCCGACAGGTCGAGCTCGACGGGCTGGGGGAAGCGCGACATGTTGTTGACGCACAGGACGACGTCGTCACCGTGCTCGCGGACGTAGGCCAGGACGGTCGGGTTCGTGCCGCCCAGCTCGTGGTACTCGCCGAGGCCGAACGCCTGGTGCCGCTTGCGGATCTCGATCATGTGCCGGGTCCAGTGCAGCAACGACGTGGAGGAGTTGAGCTGGGCCTCGACGTTGACGGCCTGGTAGCCGTAGAGCGGGTCCATGATCACGGGCAGGTAGAGCCGGCCCGGGTCGGACATGGAGAACCCGGCGTTGCGGTCGGGGCTCCACTGCATCGGGCTGCGCACGGCATCGCGGTCGCCCAGCCAGATGTTGTCGCCCATGCCGATCTCGTCGCCGTAGTAGAGGACGGGCGAGCCGGGCAGCGACATCAGCAGCGCGGTGAACAGCTCGAGCTGGTTGCGGTCGTTGTCGAGCAGCGGCGCGAGGCGGCGGCGGATTCCGATGTTGGCCTTCATCCGCGGGTCCTTGGCGTACTCCGCGTACATGTAGTCGCGTTCCTCGTCGGTGACCATCTCGAGCGTGAGCTCGTCGTGGTTGCGGAGGAAGATGCCCCACTGCGCGTTGTCCGGGATCGCGGGCGTCTGCGCCAGGATCTCCGAGATCGGGAAGCGGTTCTCCCGCCGCACCGCCATGAAGATGCGCGGCATCAGCGGGAAGTGGAACGCCATGTGGCACTCGTCGCCGCCGACCTCCGGGTCGCCGAAGTACTCCACCACGTCCGACGGCCACTGGTTGGCCTCGGCGAGCATGACCCGTCCCGGGTACTCGTCCTCCATCACCTTGCGGGCGCGCTTGAGGAACTGGTGGGTCTCGGGGAGGTTCTCGCAGTTCGTGCCGTCGCGTGCGTAGAGGTAGGGCACGGCGTCGAGGCGGAAGCCGTCGATGCCGATGTCGAGCCAGAAGCGCAGGACGTCGAGCATCGCGTCCTGGACCTCGGGGTTGTCGTAGTTGAGGTCGGGCTGGTGGGAGAAGAAGCGGTGCCAGTAGAACTGGCCGCGCACCGGGTCGTAGGTCCAGTTGGACTGCTCGGTGTCGACGAAGATGATCCGCGCCTCGGGGTAGCGGGAGTCGTCGTCCTCCCACATGTAGTAGTCGCCGTAGGGCCCGTCGGGATTGCGGCGCGACTCCTCGAACCAGGGGTGCTGGTCGGAGGTGTGGTTCATGACCAGGTCGGTGATGACGCGGATGCCGCGCTTGTGCGCCTCGTCGAGCAGGTAGACGAAGTCCTCGACGGTGCCGAACTCGGGCAGCACCTGCCGGAAGTCGCGGATGTCGTAGCCGCCGTCGCGCAGCGGGGAGTCGTAGAACGGAGGCAGCCAGAGGCAGTCGACGCCCAGCCACTGCAGGTAGTCGAGCTTGGACGTCAGACCGCGCAGGTCGCCCGTGCCGTCCCGGTTCGAGTCCTGGAACGCCCGGACCAGCACCTCGTAGAAGACGGCGCGTTTGTACCAGTCGTGGTCGACGTCCAGCGTGCGGGCGTGCCCGTAGTCCTCGGCGTCCTGCTCGACCACGACGCCCGGCTCCAGCTTCTCACTCATCGCCGCCGAGGTTAATCGGACGGCGCGGGGTCCACAGCACGTGGCGGCGCCTGCGACCCGAACGTCTCATCCGCGGGCGGCCGCCCGGCGCGTTCAGCCCCGCTGGACGCGGAAGATGTGCGCCACGTGGTGCCACGGCTGGAGGTCGACGTAGTTGAACTGGCCCCACTCGTAGGTCTCGCCGCTGACCTCGTCGTGCACCGTGAAGCGGTCGTTCCAGCCCAGGCCCAGCGCCGGCATGTCGAGCGAGGTCGTGCCGATCTGGGCCGCATGGGAGTCGAGCGTGCAGACCACCAGGACCGTGTCGCCCGTGGCGGGCTCGGTCTTGGAGTAGGCGATGATCTGCTCGTTGTCGACGTGGTGGAACGTGATGTCGCGCAGCTGCTGCAGCGCGGGGTGCGCCTTGCGGATCTCGTTGAGCCGCGTGAGGTAGGGCTCCAGCGAGTTGCCCGACGCCGCGGCCGCCTCGAAGTCGCGGGGGCGCAGCTCGTACTTCTCGGAGTTGAGGTACTCCTCGCTGCCCGGCTTGACCGGCTCGCCCTCGTAGAGCTCGAAGCCGGAGTAGACGCCCCACGTCGGCGCCATGGTGGCGGCCAGGGTGGCGCGGATGGCGAACATGCCCGGCCCGCCGGTCTGCAGCGACTCGTGGAGGATGTCCGGGGTGTTGACGAACAGGTTCGGACGGGCCTCGTCGGCGCGCTCGGCGTGCATGAGGGCGAACTCGGTGAGCTCGGACTTCGTGGTGCGCCAGGTGAAGTAGGTGTAGCTCTGGGTGAAGCCCAGGCGCGCCAGGCCGAACAGCCGCGCGGGGCGCGTGAACGCCTCGGCCAGGAACAGCACCTCGGGGTGGCGGGCCTTGACCTGCCAGATCAGCCAGTGCCAGAAGTTCGGCGGCTTGGTGTGCGGGTTGTCGACGCGGAAGATCTTGACGCCGTGCTCGACCCAGTGCAGCACCACCCGCAGCGACTCGGCGTAGATCCCGGCCGGGTCGTTGTCGAAGTTGATCGGGTAGATGTCCTGGTACTTCTTCGGCGGGTTCTCCGCGTAGGCGATCGACCCGTCGGGGCGGACGGTGAACCACTCCGGGTGCTCGGCGACCCACGGGTGGTCGGGCGCGCACTGCAGTGCGAAGTCGAGCGCGACCTCCATGCCGAGGTCGTTCGTGCGCTGCACGAAGGCGTCGAAGTCCTCCAGCGTGCCCAGCTCCGGGTCGATGGCGTCGTGGCCGCCCTCGGCCGAGCCGATCGCCCACGGCGACCCGACGTCGCCGGGCCCGGCGTTGACGCTGTTGTTGCGGCCCTTGCGGTGCTTCGTGCCGACCGGATGGATCGGCGGGAGGTAGACGACGTCGAAGCCCATCGCGGCGATGCGGTCGAGCTGCTTGGCCGACGTGACGAACGAGCCGTGGACCGCGCGGCCGGTCTCGTCGCGGCCGCCGGTGGAGCGGGGGAAGAACTCGTACCAGGAGCCGTAGAGCGCGCGCTCGCGGTCGACGTACACCTGCTGGGCGCGGCCGCGCGTGATCAGCTCGCGGACGGGGCGCTCGGTCATGATCTGCTGGACGGCGGGGAACAGCGCCGGGGCGACGCGGGCGCGCAGCGGCATCGCGGTGTCGCGCAGGGCGTTGGCGGCGCCGAAGAGGAGGTCGCGGTTGCCGCGCTCGGCGGGCCGGCGGCCCACGCGCTGCAGCAGGCGGGCGCCGATCTCGAGGTCGTTGGCCAGCTCGTCGGGGCTCTGGCCCGCTTCCATCTTCTTGGTGACGGCGTGGCGCCACGTGGCCCACGGGTCGCTCCAGGCGTCGATGCGGAAGGTCCACATGCCCGGCTCGTCGGCGGCCACGGTGGCGCCGAACGTGTCGCCGCCGACGCCGACGGGCTCCATGCGCACGTGGTGCGCGGTGCCCTTGCTGCCGATCCGCTTCCACACGACGTTGGCGGCGACGGCGTCGTGGCCCTCGCGCCACACCGCCGCGGTGATCGGGATGACCTCGCCGACGACGGCCTTCGCGGCCTGCCGCCCGCCGCTCACCGAGGGAGTGACGTCGTCGATCCCGATTCGTCCGGTCATCTCGGCACACACCCCCACTGAGCAGCCGTCACGTGAGTCACAACCGTACCTACCCGCTCCCGCCACGAAAGGAACGGGTCGGAACCGATTCCGCAAGGTTCACGCGATCGTCATCCGGGCGGTCCGCCCGCCGCTCAGGGCGCCTCCGCGGTGCTCGCGGCACCGTCGGGACGGCGACGGCGGGACGCACGATCGGGGACCCCGCCCGTTCCGCGCACAGGGGCGCCGACCTCTGCTTGACCGATCCCGGTCACGATTCATCTATCCTGCCGCGCGTGAGAGCTCTCCGCCGGTTCACCGTCCGCGCCCAGCTGCCGCCCGCGCTCGCGCCGCTCCAGTCGCTGGCCACCAACCTGCGCTGGAGCTGGCACCCGCCGACGCAGGACCTGTTCGCCGCGCTCGACCCCGACGCGTGGGACCGCGCGGGCCACGACCCGGTGCGCCTGCTCGGGGAGATCCCCACCGAGCGCTTCGAGGCGCTCGCGAAGGACGCCGACACCGTCGTCACCGTCCGGGAGCTGGCCGACGACCTCGCGGCCTACCTCGAGGGCCCGCGCTGGTACCAGTCCGAGCGCGAGGACGACGACTCGCTGCCCGAGGCCGTGGGCTACTTCTCGATGGAGTTCGGCGTCTCGGAGGTGCTGCCCAACTACTCCGGCGGCCTCGGCGTGCTGGCCGGCGACCACCTCAAGGCCGCCTCCGACCTCGGCGTCCCGCTCGTCGCGGTCGGGCTGCTCTACCGCTCCGGGTACTTCCGCCAGTCCCTATCGCTGGACGGGTGGCAGCTCGAGCACTACCCGGCGCTCGACCCCCAGGGCCTGCCGCTGCAGCTGCTCACCGCCGCCGACGGCGCGCCCGTGCTCGTCGCGATCGCCATGCCCGGCGGGCGGACGCTGCACGCGCGGATCTGGCAGGCCGCCGTCGGCCGCGTCCCGCTGCTGCTGCTCGACTCCGACATCGAGGAGAACGAGCCCGACCTGCGCGGCGTCACCGACCGCCTCTACGGCGGCGACCAGGACCAGCGCATCCGCCAGGAGATCCTGGTCGGCGTCGGCGGCGTGCGGGCGGTGCGCGCGTTCTGCGAGGCCACCGGCCACCCGCAGCCCGCCGTCTTCCACACCAACGAGGGCCACGCCGGCTTCCTCGGCCTGGAGCGCATCCGCGAGCTGCAGGACGCCCACGGCCTCTCCTTCGACGAGTCGCTCGCCGCCGTCCGCGCGGGCACCGTCTTCACCACGCACACGCCGGTGCCCGCGGGCATCGACCGCTTCCCGGTCGACATGGTGCAGCACTACTTCGGCGAGACCCTGCTCCCCGGCGTGCCGATGCAGCGCGTCCTCGCGCTGGGCGCCGAGGACAACCCGAACATGTTCAACATGGCGCACATGGGCCTGCGCCTGGCCCAGCGCGCCAACGGCGTCTCGCAGCTGCACGGGGCCGTCTCGCGCGGCATGTTCGGCGGGCTGTGGGAGGGCTTCGACGCCGACGAGGTGCCGATCGGCTCGGTCACCAACGGCGTCCACGGCGCCACCTGGGAGGCCCGCGAGGTCACGGCGCTGATCGGCACGCCGGACGCCCCCGCGGCGTCGGTCACCGACGCCGAGCTGTGGGACCTGCGCACCGCGCTGCGCTCGCGGCTGGTCGCCGAGGTGCGCCGCCGCGTCCGCAAGGCCTGGCTGGAGCGCGGCGCGTCGCTGCCCGAGCTGGGCTGGACCGAGCACGTGTTCGACGAGAACGTGCTCACCGTCGGCTTCGCCCGGCGCGTGCCGACCTACAAGCGGCTGACGCTGATGCTGCGCGACAAGGACCGGCTGCGCGACCTGCTGCTCGACCCGCACCGGCCCGTGCAGCTCGTGGTCGCGGGCAAGAGCCACCCCGCCGACGACGGCGGCAAGGCGCTGATCCAGGAGATCGTGCGCTTCGCCGACGACCCGGCGGTGCGCCACCGCATCACGTTCCTGCCCGACTACGACATGTCGATGGCCCGCTACCTCTACTGGGGCTGCGACGTCTGGCTGAACAACCCGCTCCGCCCGCTGGAGGCGTGCGGGACCTCGGGCATGAAGTCGGCGCTCAACGGCGGGCTCAACCTCTCGATCCGCGACGGCTGGTGGGACGAGTTCTACGACGGCCGCAACGGCTGGGCCATCCCCACCGCCGACGGCATCTCCGACCCCACCCGCCGCGACGACCTGGAGGCCAACGCGCTCTACGAGCTGCTGGCCACGCAGGTCGGTCCGGCGTTCTACGACCGCACCGACGGCGTCCCGCCGCGCTGGGTCGAGCTCGTGCGCCACACGCTGACGACGCTGCGCCCGCAGGTGCAGGCCGCGCGGATGGTGCAGGAGTACACCGAGACGCTCTACCACCCGGCGGCCCGCGCGGCGGCCGGGATCGTCGCCGACTCCTTCGGGCCGGCGCGCGAGCTCGCGGCCTACCGGCAGCGCCTGGGCGACGCGTGGAACCGCGTGCAGGTCGTGGGCGTCGACGCGTCGGGGCTGCCGGACACGCCCGTCGTCGGCGCGCCGATGACGGTGCGCGCGGTGGTCGAGCTGGCCGGGCTGGACGCGTCGGACGTCGTCGTGGAGGCGGTGGTGGGGCCGGTCGACGAGACCGACCAGCTCGACGCCCGCAAGCGCACGGCCGCGATGAAGCACGTGGGTTCGGCCGACGGTGCGGGGGAGCGGTTCGAGGCCGTGGTGCCGCTGCCGCACGCGGGGCTCACGGGCTACACGGTCCGGGTGCTGCCGGCCCACCCGCTGCTGGCGAGCCCGGCGGAGCTGGGGAAGGTCGTGCTGGCGGGCTGAGGCCCGTCGCCGTCCCCTCCCCCGCCCCGACTTGCAGGAAAGCCACGTTCACGCAACGCCGTTGCATGAACGTGGCTTTCCTGCGAACGAGGAGCCGGGGATCAGGGGATCAGCAGGTCCTGGCCCGGGTGGATGAGGTCGGGGTTGGCGATGCCGTTGGCCTGGGCGATGCGCATGTAGTCGCCTCCGTTGCCGTAGAACTGCTTGGCGATCTTCGACAGTGAGTCGCCGCGCTGCACGGTGTAGCGGCGTTCCGCGGCGGGCGCCGGAGCCGCAGCGGCGTCGGCCTCGGCGCGGGCGCGACCCGCGGCCTCGGCGGCGTCCAGGGCCGCCTTGTCGGACTCGCTGATGTAGGAGTTGGGCGACCAGGCGACCGTGCGGTCGGCCTTGTAGAGCACCAGGTTGCGGTCGTCCTGGAGCTCCAGGACGCCACCGGGGGCGTCGGTGTCCGAGGCCCAGACGACGCCGTTGTCGGCGGTGTAGAGCACGAAGTTGCCGTCGGCCTGCATGTCGGCGCGGGCGACGTCCTTGCCCGCGGTGCCGGTGCTCCAGGCGACCGCGCCCGAGCCGTCGGTGACGGTCAGGTCGCCGTCGGCCTGCAGGGCCAGGGTGTAGCGGCCGTTGGCGGAGGTGATGCCCGCCTGACCTGCCGCGAGGCTGCTTCCGCCGCTGAGAGTGCTCACGTGTGTACGTCCTTCGCTCGATCCGGAGTCCCGCCCGCGCCCGCGTCGGGCACGGGCCGCTCCGGCCGCGCGGAGAATAGGGCGCGGTGCACCGAGCGTGATCACCGGGCGGCGCTCGGCCACCCCGCGGTCACCCGTGCGTCATCCGCAGCAGCCACCGCCGCAGCACCCGCCGCCGCCACCACCGCCCCCGGCACGGGCCGGGACGCGGGAGCCGCTGCTCAGGCCCCCGACGGAGACGGTCGTGAGCAGCTTGACGGTGTCGGCGTGGCCCGCGGGGCAGGGTGCGGGCTCGCCCGACTCGCTCATCGGACGACTGACCTCGAAGGTGTCCGCACACTCGCGGCAGCGGAAGTCGTAGCGCGGCATGGGGGGATCGTAGGTCGCCGGGGGTGCCGGGAGCGAGTACCGGCGTGCGCGACCGGCCGACTCGGCGTGCACCAGCGGCAGACTCGCCGGGCGGGATCGGCAAACTCGCGGGGCAGAACGGCAAACTCGCCGGGGGGAACGCGAGTTCGCCGCCCGGCCGCGCGAGTCTGCCGCCCGCGCCCGCCCCTCAGTCCGTCGGCGCCCGCAGGAGCAGCAGGGAACGGGCGGGCTGGGTGATCGTCGTCCCCGCCGGCAGCGGGCGGACGCTCACCGGTGCCCCGTCGGGCCGCGTCGAGTCCAGCTCCGGCACGAACGGCCCGCCCGCGGGCAGCGTGCAGGGGATCGCGTCCGGCCCGGAGTGCAGCAGCAGCAGCCACTCCCCGCGCAGCAGGCCCAGGCTGTGCAGCCCGCCGTCGTGCCAGTCGTGACCGCGCAGGCGTCGGCCCGCCGGGTGCCACCACAGCACCTCGCCGTCGCGGTAGAAGCGGTCGCGGTGCAGGGCGGGGGAGCTGCGGCGGATCGCGGTGACGCGCGCGACGAACGCCGTGAGCGACTCCGCCGCCTCCCCGCCGTCCCAGTCGACCCACGAGATCGCGTTGTCCTGGCAGTAGGCGTTGTTGTTGCCGCCCTGCGTCCGCCAGATCTCGTCGCCGCCCAGCAGCATCGGGGTGCCGGTGGACAGCAGCATGGTCGCGAGCATCCCGCGCGCGGCCGACAGGCGCCGCTCCGCGACGACCGGCGACGTCGTCGGCCCCTCGACGCCGAAGTTCTGCGAGCGGTTGTCGTCGGTGCCGTCGCGGTTGTGCTCGCCGTTGGCCTCGTTGTGCTTGCGCTCGTAGGACAGCAGGTCGCGCAGCGTGAAGCCGTCGTGCGCGGTGACGAAGTTGACCGACGCCCACGGCCGCCGCCCGTTGCCGGCGTAGAGGTCCGAGCTGCCCGACAGCCGCGACGCCACCTCGGCGATGCCGCCGTGGCCGCGCCAGAAGTCGCGCACGGCGTCGCGGAAGCGCCCGTTCCACTCCGACCACGCCACGCCGAACCCGCCGACGCGGTAGCCCTCGCCGGTGGCGTCCCAGGGCTCGGCGATCAGCTTGACCCGCGACAGGACCGGATCGACCGCGATCGCGGTGAGCAGCGGCGCGTGCGGGTCGAACGCCCCGGAACGCGGACGCCCGAGCACGGAGGCGAGGTCGATCCGGAACCCGTCGACGCCGAACGCCGTGACCCAGTGCCGCATCGCATCGCACACCAGGCGGATGACGGTGGGGGACCCGGCGTCGAGGGTGTTGCCGGTGCCGGTGATGTCGGCGTCGTGGCCGTTGCCACCCAGCGAGTAGTAGGCGGGGGCGTCGAGGCCGCGGTAGGACAGCGTCGTGCCGCCGACCCCGCCCTCCGCGGTGTGGTTGGGGACGATGTCGAGGATGACCTCGATGCCGGCGGCGTGCAGCGCGCCGACCATGGTGCGGAACTCCTCGACCTCCGCCCCCGGCACGCTCGCGTACCCGGCGTGCGGGGCGAGGAAGCCCAGCGTCGCGTAGCCCCAGTAGTTGGGCAGGCCGCGCTCGAGCAGCGGCGGCTCGTCGGCGATGGAGGTGACGGGCAGCAGCTCGACGGCCGTGACGCCGATCCGCGACAGGTGCGCGACGACGGCGGGGTGCGCGAGCCCCAGGTAGGTACCGCGGTGCTCCGGCGGGACCTCCGGATGGCACCGCGTGTACCCGCGGACGTGCAGCTCGCTGATCACGGTCTCCGACCACGGCACGTCCGGGCGCGGGTGCGCCGGCAACCCGTCCGGGCCGGTGACGACCGAGAGCGGGACGTGACCGAGCGAGTCGCGCTCGTTGAGCGCACCGGTCATCGGGTCGTCGACCCAGCCGCGGGCGGCGTCCAGGTCGGTGACGTGGCCGGTGATCCGCCGGGCGTAGGGGTCGACGAGGATCTTCGCCGGGTTGGCGCGCAGCCCCTGCCACGGGCGGTACGGGCCGTGCACGCGGTAGCCGTAGCGCTGCCCGGGCCCGACGCCGGGGAGGTGGCCGTGCCAGACGCCGAACGTCCGCTCCGTCAGCTCGACGCGCCGCTCGGTGAGCGCCGCCTCCTCGCCGTCGACGAGGCAGACCTCGACGGCGTCGGCGCTGGTGGAGGCGACGGCGAACCGCGTCCCCGCGTCGTCGACATGGGCACCCAACGGGAAGACCGGCACGTGGAGCCACCCTAAGGCACCCGGGCACCCGTGAGCGCCGTCGCCGCATCCGCGAGGATGGGGGCGTGGCTGCGCCTACCCCCGCTCCGGACCTGACCGACCTCGTCGTCCGGATGGACGGCGTCTCCGTGCGGCGCGGGACGTCGATGCTGCTCCGCGACGTCGACTGGCAGGTGGAGCTCGACGAGCGCTGGGTCGTCCTGGGCCCCAACGGCGCAGGCAAGACCACGCTGCTGCGCCTGGCCGCCGCCGAGATGCACCCCACGACCGGCAGCGTGCACGTGCTCGGCGAGCGCATCGGGCGGGTCAACCTGGCCGAGCTGCGCACCCGCATCGGGCTGACGTCCGCCGCGCTCGGCCTGCGCATCCCCGGGGACGAGACCGTGCGCGACGTCGTCGTCAGCGCCGGCTACGGCGTGCTGGGCCGCTGGCGCGAGGAGTACGAGCGCTCCGACACCGACCGCGCCGACCAGCTCCTCGACGCCCTCGGCGTGCGCCCCCTCGCCGACCGCGCGTACGGCACGCTGAGCGAGGGAGAGCGCAAGCGCACCCTGATCGCCCGCGCGCTGATGACCGACCCCGAGCTCCTGCTCCTCGACGAGCCCGCCGCCGGTCTCGACCTCGGCGGCCGCGAGGACCTCGTCTCGCGCCTCACCGCGCTGGCCGCCGACGCCGACGCGCCGGCGTCGATCCTGGTCACCCACCACGTCGAGGAGATCCCGGTGGGCTACAGCCACGGGCTGCTGCTGCGGGAGGGCCGGGTCGTCGCGGCCGGCCTGCTCGAGGACGTGCTCACCGACGACAACCTCACCGAGACCTTCGGCCTCCCGCTCGGCGTCCTGCGCCGCCGCGGCCGCTACACGGCGTGGTTGCGTTGATCTAGGGTCGGGCCATGAGCGAATTCGTGAGGCTCGAGGTCGACGGCGGTGTCGGCACGATCCGGCTGGACCGGCCGCCGATGAACGCGATCAGCCGGCAGGTGCAGGAGGAGCTGCTCGCCGCCTCCGCGGAGGCGACGCAGCGCGACGACGTGCGCGCCGTCGTCGTCTACGGCGGGGAGAAGGTGCTCGCCGCGGGCGCCGACGTCAAGGAGATGGCGGGGATGACCTACGCCGACATGGCGGCGGTCGCGCGGCGGCTCTCCGCCGGGTTCGGTGCGGTGTCGACCATCCCGAAGCCGACGGTCGCGGCCATCACCGGCTACGCGCTGGGCGGCGGGCTGGAGCTCGCGCTGGGCGCCGACCGCCGCATCGCCGGCGACAACGCCAAGCTCGGCCAGCCCGAGATCCTGCTCGGCATCATCCCCGGCGGCGGCGGCACGCAGCGCCTCGCGCGGCTGATCGGCCCGTCCCGCGCCAAGGACCTCATCTTCACCGGGCGGATGGTGAAGGCCGAGGAGGCCCTGGCCATCGGGCTGGTCGACGAGGTCGTCCCGGCCGACGACGTCTACGCGGCCGCGCGCCGCTGGGCGGAGCAGTTCGTGAACGGCCCCGCCTCGGCGTACGCGGCGGCGAAGAAGGCGATCGACAGCGGCCTCGACGTCGACCTGCGCACCGGCCTCGACATCGAGTCCGAGGCCTTCGCTGCGCTGTTCGCCACCGACGACCAGCGCATCGGCATGGAGTCGTTCGTGGCCAACGGCCCGGGCAAGGCCGAGTTCACCGGCCGCTAGCTCGCACACACCTCCCGGGGCCCGCACACAGGTACGGCCCTGTGTGCGGGCCCCGCGGCCTGTGTGCGAGCCCCCCGGCGCGCGGCCGCCGCTAGGCTCCTACCCATGAGTACGGAGCCGCTCCCGAACCCGCACGCCACCGCCGAGGAGGTGGAGGCGGCGCGGCACGACGCCAAGCTCGCGAACGTGCTGTACCACGACTGGGAGGCGGGCTCCTACGACGACAAGTGGTCCATCTCCTACGACGAGCGCTGCATCACCTACGCCGCCGACCGCTTCCGGCTCGTCGCGGGCGAGGCCGGCTGGCCCTACGGGCGGGCGCTGGAGCTGGGCAGCGGCACCGGCTTCTTCCTGCTCAACCTCATGCAGGCCGGGGTCGCGACGGCCGGCTCGGTCACCGACCTCTCGCCGGGCATGGTGCAGGCCGCGCTGCGCAACGCCGGGCACCTGGGCCTCGACGTCGACGGCCGCGTGGCCGACGCCGAGCGCATCCCCTACGACGACGACACGTTCGACCTCGTCGTCGGGCACGCCGTGCTGCACCACATCCCCGACGTCGAGCTGGCCCTGCGCGAGGTGCTGCGCGTGCTGAAGCCGGGCGGCCGGTTCGTCTTCGCCGGGGAGCCCACCCGCATCGGCGACGCCTACGCCCGCCGCCTCGGCGCAGCCACCTGGAAGGCCACCACCACGCTGACCCGCCTGCCGGTGCTGCAGGGGTGGCGGCGGCCGCAGGCGGAGCTGGACGAGTCGAGCCGGGCCGCGGCGCTGGAGGCCGTCGTCGACATCCACGTGTTCGACCCCGCCGAGCTCGAGGACACCGCCCGGCGCGCGGGCGCGATGGGCGCGCGGGTCGTCACCGAGGAGTTTAGCGCAGCGGTGCTGGGCTGGCCGGTCCGCACGTTCGAGGCCGCCGTGCCGCCCGGGAAGCTGGGGATGGGCTGGGCGATGTTCGCCTACCGCAGCTGGCAGCGGCTGTCGTGGCTCGACCAGCACGTGCTCTCGCGGGTCATGCCGCGGGCGTGGTTCTACAACGCGCTCGTCACCGGGATCAAGGGAGGGCCGGTCGGGTAGTCCTACGGATCCGCGGGCCCCGGCCGCGCGGCCACGATGGGCGCGTGGACGAACTGCGCCGTCGGGTGCCCGCACTGGTCGGCGCGGTGAGCGCGGTGCTGGCCGCCGTACTCGCCGTCGCCGCGGTCCTGCTGGCCGTGCAGACCGCCCCGACCGAGACGGTCGCACAGGCCCGCACGCACCTGACCGACCTGGTGCGGAGCGTGGCCGGAGCCACGCCCGCGCCTGTCGTGGCCGAGGAGGCCGCGTGTCCGTGGCTCGGCGTGCCGGGCTGGCCGGCGAGCCACCAGGTGCGCACCCGCGTCGAGCTGGCCGTGCCGGGCGACCCCGCCGCGCTCGTCGCCGCGGCGCTGCGGGCGGGGGAGCCGGTCTCCCTCGGCGCCTCGGGTGTCGAGGTGCGCGCGGAGGGCGGCTACGTTCTCACCGTCCGGACCGCGGGTGGAGGAGTGCTGGTGGGGGAGTCGCCGTGCGTGTGGCCGGGCGGGACGCGCGAGCCGGTGACGTGAGCGACGCCGCCGTCGAGCGCCCGCTCGAACCGCTCTGGCGGGGCCTGCTGTTCTACCGCGTGCTGACGCTGGTCACGACCACGGCCGTCGTCCTCTGGACGCTCGACGAGCACGCCTCCCCGGCCGGCGCCGTCGCGGTGCAGGCGGGGATGGCGGCCTGGACCGCGGTCATCGGCCGCGGCTACCTCGGCGGCATGCCGCGCGGGCGGCTCGCGCTCGCCGACCTCGTCGTCACCAGCGCGGTCATCGCCACCACGCCGCTCGTGCAGACCGCGGCGCAGATCGACGCCGACGCGCCCGTCTCCGGCTCGATCTGGACTCCCTGCGCGGTGCTCGCCTGCGCGCTGGCGTTCGGCGTGCGTGGCGGGCTGGGCGGCGCGGTCGTGCTGTGCTCGGTGCTGCTGGCGGTGTCGGCGCGGGCGGAGGCCGAGCTGGGCGACATCCAGCTGATCGTCCTCGTCGCGGTGAGCATCGGGTACGCGTCCACGGTGCTGCGCCGCCAGGCCGAGCGGCTGCGCACCGCGATCGGCCAGCAGGCCGCGATGGCCGAGCGCGAGCGGCTCGCCCGCGTCGTCCACGACGGGGTGCTGCAGGTGCTCGGCTACGTCCACCGCCGCGGCCAGGAGCTCGGCGGCGACGCCGCCTCGCTCGCCTCGATGGCCGGCGAGCAGGAGGTCGTGCTGCGCACGCTGCTCACGACGGACGGCGCCCCCACCGGCGCCGACGGCCTGCGCGACGTCGCCGACGCCCTGCGCATGCTCGGCGCCGGGCACGTCAGCGTGTCGACCCCGGCGCACCCGGTGCGGCTGCCCGCGGCCGCGGTCGAGGAGCTGGTGGCGGTGGTCGGGGCGGCGCTGGCGAACGTCGCCCGGCACGTGGGGCCGGACGCGCCCGCGTGGGTGCTGGTGGAGGACCTGGGCGACGCGGTCGAGATCAGCGTCCGCGACGAGGGCCCCGGCATCCCCGACGGGCGCCTCGACGAGGCCGCGGAGCAGGGCAGGCTGGGCGTGGCGCGCTCGATGCGGGGCCGCGTGCGCGACCTGGGCGCCACGATCACCTGCGAGACCGGCCCCGGACGGGGCACGGAATGGATCATCCGGATGCCGAGGGAGAAGACGTGAGCGACGAGATCACCGTGATGGTCGTCGACGACCACCCGATCTGGCGCGAGGGCGTGGCGCGCGACCTCACCGAGCGCGGGCTCGACGTCGTCGCCACCGCACCGGACGCCGGCGCGGCGGTGCGCATCGCGAAGGCCACCCGCCCGCGCGTCGTGCTCATGGACCTCAACCTCGGCGCCACGTCCGGCGTCGACGCGATCGAGGGCATCCTCGCCGCCCTGCCCGAGACGAAGGTGCTCGTGCTCTCGGCCAGCGGCGAGCAGGCCGACGTGCTCGACGCGGTGAAGGCCGGGGCGTCGGGCTACCTGGTGAAGTCGGCGGGCGCGGAGGAGCTGCTGGCGGCGGTGCAGCGCACGGCGGCCGGGTTCCCCGTCTTCACGCCGGGGCTGGCCGGGCTCGTGCTGGGGGAGTTCCGGCGCCTGGCCGGCGAGCCCGCGGCGGAGGAGGCGCCGGTGCTCACCGAGCGCGAGACCGAGGTCCTGCGGCTGGTCGCGAAGGGGCTCACGGCCAAGCAGATCGGCGAGCGGCTCGTCGTCTCGCACCGGACGGTGGAGAGCCACGTGCAGAACACCCTGCGCAAGCTGCAGCTGCACAACCGCGTGCAGCTGGTGCGCTACGCGATCGACCAGGGCCTGACCGACGACTGAGCGCCCGTCACCCGCTCGGGGGACCGGCGGCGCCGCGGTGCCGGAGCGCGGCTCGCGGGCTGGCAGGATCGACCGCGTGACGTCCGTGGCTCTCCTGCACGGGCCGGAGTCCCGGGCGCGGCTGCTGCGCGACGAGGGCGTCGAGGTGCTCGGCGTCGTCGGGTCGGTGGACGAGCTGCTGACGCTGCGGGCCGACGTCGTCGTGGTCGACATGGCCGCCCCGGACGCGCTCGCCGCCGTGGCCGCCGCCACCGACGCGGGTGCGGCGGTGCTCGCGGTGTCGGCGTCCGCGGAGCACGAGCAGGTGCTGGCCGCGGTGCGGGCGGGGGCCACCGGGTTCGTCGTCGACACCGGACGGCCGTGGGACGTCGCCGACGCCGTGGCGCGCCTCGCCCGCGGCGAGCCCGCCTACGGGCCGGGGCTCGCGGCCGTCGTGCTGGAGGCCAGCGGCGGCACCGGACCGCCCGAGGTGCGCCTCACCGAGCGCGAGACCGATGTGCTGCGGCTGGTCGTCGAGGGGCTCACCGCCCGGCAGATCGCGACCCGGCTCGGGCTCTCTCCGCGGACGGTCGAGAACCACGTGCAGCGCCTGCTCGGCAAGCTCCCGGTGAGCAACCGTGCGGCGCTCGTCCGCTACGCGATCGAGCACGGTTTCGCCTGAGCGGCCCGGTCCGCCCGGTCTCAGCCGAGCCGGCCGACCCGCTCCAGCACATCGGCCAGCACGGCGTCGACGTCGGCGCCCAGCGCGACCGCCACGTCCGGGCCGTCGCCGGGCACGGGGACGGTCGCGCCGCGCGCCGGGCCGAGGTCGCACGCCACCTGCACCGGCATCGACTCGGTCCGCAGCACGCCGGGCCGGATCGCCTCCAGCACGGCGACGGCGTCGTGCAGCGCCACCGCGTCGCGGCCGTAGCGGGCCAGGTAGGCCGCGCGGTAGTGCGCGAGGACCTGCGCGAGCTCGTGCCCGCGCGGCCCGCCCGCCCCGAGCGCGGCCACCCACTCCGGGCCCGCGGGGCACTGCATCGTCATATCGAGCGGCACCACCGTCACCGGCACGTCGGACTGGGTGAGCACGCGGTGCGCGGCCTCGGGGTCGCAGTGGGCGTTGAACTCCGCGGCCCCGGTGACGTTGCCCGCGCCCAGCGAGCCGCCCATCCACACGATCCGCCCGATCCGTGGCGTGAGCTCCGGGTGCACCGCGAGCAGCAGGGCGACGTTGGTCAGCGGCCCGATCGGCGCGATCGTCACGGGCTCCGCGGATCCGCGCAGCACCGCGGCCATGACGGCCAGCGCCCCGCGGGGGTCGGGCGCGGCGACCGGGTCGGGCAGCGCCGTCGCGCGCCCTCCCAGCCCGTCACCGCCGTGCCATTCCTCGGCGCGCTCGGCCCGGTCGTGCACCAGCGGCCGGGCGGCCCCGGCGGCGACCGGCACGTCGGCGCGACCGGCGAGTGCGAGCACGCGCCCGGCGTTGCGGGTGGTCATCGGGAGCGGGACGTTGCCGAAGACGGTCGTGACGGCGCGCAGGTCCACCTCCGGCGAGGCGGCGGCCAGCACGAGCGCCACGGCGTCGTCGACCCCTGGGTCGGTGTCGATGACCAGCGGGATCGGCATGCGGGCAGCGTAAACGCGGTTGCGTGGCCGTAACGGCGCGTTAACCGCCAGGCGTCATGCGGTTCCTAGATTCACCGGGTCGACGGCCGTCCCCCGCTCGCCGTCGCAGACCGTCAGGAGTTCCCCCATGATCGTGTCCCGTCGTGATGTCTTCCGCCTGTCCGGCCTCGGCGCCGCCGGACTGGTGCTGTCCGCCTGCGGGGGTGGTTCGACGACGCCGGCGCCCGCCGCCGCGGGTGCGGCCGGCTCGTTCGGCGACATCTCCGTGCAGCTGTCGTGGATCAAGAACATCGAGTTCGGCGGCGAGTACATGGCCGACTCGAAGGGCTACTACACCGAGGCGGGCTTCGACGCGGTCGAGCTCGTCAGCGGCCCCGTCGACAGCGCCGACGCGCTCGTCCTCGCCGGCAACGTCGACGTCGGCATCTCCGCCCCGGACGCCACCGCCCGCTTCATCGTGGAGCAGGGCGCCCCGCTGAAGATCATCGGCAACACGTTCCAGAAGAACCCGTTCTGCATCCTCTCGATCGAGGAGGGTGCGCCGATCCGCACGGTCGCCGACCTCGCGGGCAAGCGCATCGGCATCCAGGCCGGCACCAACCAGCAGATCTTCGCGGGCCTGCTGGCCGCCAACGGGATCGACCCGGCGAGCCTCGAGCAGGTCGTCGTGCAGTACGAGCCGACGCCGCTGACGGAGAAGACCGTCGACGGCTTCATGTCCTTCCTCACCAACGAGCCGTTCCTGGTCAAGGCCGACGGCTTCACCCCGGTCACGCTCGCCTTCGCCGACAACGGTCTGCCGCTGACCTCGGAGTCGTTCGTCGTGCTCCAGGAGACGATCGACTCCGAGCGCGACAAGCTCAAGGCGTTCCTGCTCGCCGAGATCAAGGGCTGGAACGATGCCGTCGCCGACCCGGCCGCCGCGGCCGAGCTCGCCGTGAACACCTACGGCGCCGACCTCGGCCTCGACGTCCCCGGCCAGACCGAGCAGGCCACCGCGCAGAACGACCTGATCGTCAGCGCCGACACGAAGGCCAACGGCCTGTTCACCGCCACCGACACCGCGATCACCGACGTCATCGGCGCGCTCGCCGCCATCGGCATCACGATCACCGCCGAGGAGCTGTTCGACTTCTCGCTCCTCGACGAGGTGTACGCGGAGAACCCCGACCTGATCGTGGGCTGACGTGACCTCCACCGAGACCCGGTCCACGCTGGACCCGCACGCGCACCCGGCGTCGGCCACGGGCATCAACATCCGCGGGCTGACCAAGCGGTTCTCGATGGGCCGGCAGTCGGTGGAGGCGCTCGCGCCGATCGACCTCGGCACCACGGCGAACTCGTTCCTGTCGCTGCTCGGGCCCTCGGGCTGCGGGAAGTCGACGATCCTGAGGATCCTCGCCGGCCTGGAGTCCCCGACGGCCGGCGAGGCGCTGATCAACGGCCGCTCGACCCGGGAGATCCAGCGCGACCACGAGCTCGGCATCGCGTTCCAGGAGGCCGCGCTGCTGCCCTGGCGCAGCGTCGCGGGCAACATCCGGCTGCCGCTGGAGGTCGCCGGGATCACCCCGGAGCCGGGTCTCGTCGACGGGCTGATCGAGCTGGTCGGGCTCACCGGCTTCGAGAAGGCCAAGCCCGCGCAGCTGTCGGGCGGGATGCGGCAGCGCGTCGCGATCGCCCGGTGCCTGGTCGTCCAGCCGACGGTGATGCTGCTCGACGAGCCGTTCGGCGCCCTGGACGACATGACGCGCCAGCGCCTGAACGTCGAGCTGCTGCGGATCTGGACCGAGCGGCCCGCGACCACGCTGATGGTCACCCACGGCATCTCCGAGGCCGTGTTCCTCTCCGACGTCGTGGCCGTGATGAGCGCGCGGCCGGGCCGGATCGCCGAGCTCGTGGAGATCGACCTGCCGCGCCCGCGGACGCCGGACCTCATGCGCACGCCGGAGTTCCACGCGTACGTCGACCGGCTGTCGGAGATCCTGTTCGGTGGTGCGGAATGACTCGTGAGCGGCAACCGTGGCTGGGGCGACGATCGCCGCTCACGGGTGGGGCCGCGGGCGTGCTCGCCATCGTCGCCGTCTGGTGGGTGGCGTCGGTCGTGCTGTTCCAGGGCAGCGGCGCCATCCCGACCCCGCCGTCGGTCGTCGCGGAGTTCCTCGACCCGCAGCGCTGGTCGTCGACGGTCGCCAACGCGACGTCGACGGTCACCTCGGCCGCGCAGGGCTACCTCTGGGGCAACCTCGCCGCGATCGCGCTGGCCGTGCTCGTCCTGCTCGTCCCGCGGCTGGAGGAGCTCGCCAACCAGATCGCGATCGTCAGCTACTGCATCCCGCTCGTCGCGATCGGGCCCGTGATCGTCATCGTCGCGGGGCGGGACGCGCCGTCGGGGGCGTCGGTGGTGCTGGCGGCGATGAGCGTGTTCTTCACGACCGTCGTCGGCTGCCTGGTCGGGCTGCGGGCCGCGCCGCGCGCCAGCGTCGACCTGGTCCGGGCCTACGGCGGCACCGCCTGGACGACGCTGCGCAAGGTCCGGGTGATCTCCGCGCTGCCCAGCCTGTTCGCCGCGCTGCGGATCGCCGCGCCCGCCGCGTTCCTGGGCGCGATCCTCGCCGAGTACCTCGGCAGCGGCGGCGACTCCACGCTCGGGCGCGCGCTGATCGCGGCGCAGACCCAGTCGGACGCTCCGCTGCTGTGGTACCTCGCGCTGGTCAGCGGGCTGATCTCGGGGATCGGGTACCTGCTGGTGGGGATCGTCGCCCGCATCGTCACGCCCTGGACGAGCGCGTGATCGCGGCGCGGTTCGGGCGGGCGCTGCTCACGATCGGCATCGCCGTCGTCGTGCTGGTGGCGCTGTGGGCGGGGCTGCTCGCGCTGTTCGACGTGTCGGCGTTCGTGGGCAAGTCGCCGTCGGACGTGTGGGCCTACCTCTTCTCCGACGCCCCCGAACGCGGTGTCCGGCCGGCGTCGCTGTCGGCGGAGCAGGCGCGCGCCGACAGCCTCGCCGCGCTGGGCACGACCCTGATCAACGCGGCGATCGGGTTCGCCTCGGGCATGGTGATCGCCACGGCGGTCGCGATCGGGTTCGTGCTGTGGAAGCCGTTCGAGGTGGCGTTCCTGCCGATCGCGATGCTGCTGCGGTCGGTGCCGCTCGTCGCGATGGCACCGCTGCTGCTGCTGGTGTTCGGGCAGGGCAAGGTCGGCATCGCGGTGATCGCGGCGATCGTCGTGCTGTTCCCGGCGCTGGTGAACATCGTGCTGGGGCTGGGCTCGGCGCACCCGCAGGCGCTCGACGTCGTCCGCGTCAACGGCGGCTCCGCGCTCCGCGCGCTGGTCACGGTGCGGATCCCGTCGGCGCTGCCGCAGTTCCTGGCGTCGGCGCGGATCTCGGTGCCCGGGGCGATCGTCGGCGCGATGCTGGCCGAGTGGCTCGTCGGGTTCGAGGGGATGGGTGGGGTGCTCTCGGGCTACAAGGGCTCGGGCAACTACGGCGGGGTGTGGACCGTCGTCGCGATGTCGGTACTGGTGTCGATCGTGCTGTACGAGGTGATGACGATCGTCGAGGCCGCGCTGCTCGCGCGCTGGGGACCCGAGGCCGGGGTAGCTTCCCGGGCGTGACGTCGCTCCCGGGAACGGTTCTGGTGGTCGGTGCGGTCAACGTCGACCTCGTCGTGGCGGCCCCCCGGCTGCCCGGGCCGGGGGAGACGGTCGTCGGCGACCGCATGGAGCGCTTCGGCGGAGGCAAGGGCGCGAACGCGGCCGTCACGGCGGCCCGGGCGGGTGCCGCGGTCGCGCTGGTCGGGGCCGTGGGAGACGACGACCTGGGCGCCGGCGCGCTCGACGAGCTCCGCGCCGAGGGCGTCGACGTCACCGGGGTGGCGGTGCTGGAGGGTCGGGCCACCGGGGTCGCGCTGATCGTCGTCGACGGGGCGGGGGAGAACCAGATCGCGGTCGGGGCCGGGGCGAACGCGCTGGTCCCGTCCCGGGTGGACGTGCCGGACGGCACGGGCTGCGTGCTGGTGAGCACGGAGATCGCCGACGACGCGGTGCTCGCGGCGGTGCGCGCGGCGTCCGGGGTGCCGTGCGTGCTCAACCCCGCGCCCGTCACCGACGCCGTGGTCGCGGCGCTGGACTCCGGGCCCGTCCTCACCCCGAACCGCGGCGAGTGCCTCGACCTGGCAGGGCGGCTCGGCGTCGCGACCGACGACGTGGCGGAGGCGGCGCGGCGGATCCGGGAGCGGACAGGGGCCGCGGTCGTGGTCACGCTCGGCGGGGAGGGGGCGCTCGTCGTCGACGCGTCGGTGGAGCGGGTGCCCGCCCCCGTCGCGACCGTGCGGGACACGACGGGGGCGGGCGACACGTTCAACGGCGTCCTCGCCGCGCGGCTGGCGGTGGGGGACGGGCTCCTCGACGCCGTGCGGACGGCGGTACGCGCCGCGTCGCTCTCGGTGGGGGCCGTCGGCGCGCGGGCCGGCATGCCCGCGGTGGGGGAGATCGAGGCGGCGGGCTGACTCCGCCCGTCCCTACTCCGACCGCGTGGGCTCGCTCTGGTTCTCCCCCTCCACGTCCCGCGCCGCCCGCTCCGACTCCCCGCCGCTGCCTCCGGGGTCGGTGTCGGTGTCGTCGGTGCTGCCCGGGTCGGCGGCGGCGTAGGCGCGCTCGTCGTCGGCGTCGGCGTTCGTCGGGTTGTCGACGCGGCGGGACACGACGCGGTCGAGGTCCTCGTCGGGGGTGTCGCTCGGGGTCGTCATCGCCGCGGGTACCCGACCGGTGCCCCCGCCACACGGCGCCCCCCGAGCGCTGCGGGGTCGTCGGGCATCATCGGGGCATGACGAGCATGTGGGGGTCGCCGCTGCGCGACCGCTGGGCCGGGCGCCGCGACCCGCGCCAGGCCCGCTTCCTCACCCTCGCCTCGCTGCGGTGGGTGCTGCGCAACCGCGCGTACACGCCCTGGTACCTGGTGCGGTACTGGCGGTTGCTGCGCTTCCGCGCGGCCAACCCGCACGTCGTCCTGCGGGGCATGGTGTTCCTCGGCAAGCGGGTCGAGCTGCACGCGCGCGCCGGGTACGGGCGCCTGGAGATCGGGCGCTGGGTGCACATCGGCGACGGCAACTCCCTGCGCTGCCACGAGGGCTCGCTGCGCATCGGCGACAAGGTCGTCTTCGGCAAGGACAACACCGTCAACTGCTACCTCGACGTCGAGATCGGCGCGGCCACGATCGTCGCCGACTGGGTGTACGTGACCGACTTCGACCACCGCACCGCCGACGTCGCCGTCCCGATCAAGGACCAGGGCATCGTCAAGACGCCCGTGCGGATCGGGCCGGACTGCTGGATCGGCACGAAGGTCTCGGTGCTGCGCGGCACGCGCGTCGGCCGCGGAACGGTGCTGGGCGCGCACGCGGTGGTGCGCGGGGAGGTCCCGCAGTACTCGATCGCGGTCGGCGCGCCCGCGCGGGTGGTGCGCAACCGGCTCGACGACTACCGCGCCGCGGCCGAGGAGCGCGCCGCCGTCGCCGACATCGCCCGCAAGACCGCCGCGGCGGTGCAGGCGCGGATCGCGCGCGCGGAGTCGATCTAGCTCTGTCGCTGTGACCTGCATCGAATCGTTGTGATCTGCGTCCGGTTCGCTAACAGGCGGTGCCCGTCGGCCGTTGGATGGAGAGGAACGATCCACGACTGGAGGAACCCCCGATGAACGACCGCACCGTCTCCCGCCTGCAGGCCCTCGAGGCCTCCTACACCGTCGCCGTCAACGAGGCCGTGGCCGAGGACCGCGACGACCTGGTCGCCGACCTCGTCGCCGAGTACCCCGACGCCATCGCCAAGGTCATGAGCCAGGACGCCGCCTGACCCGACCTGCTATCCCCGCCCGAAGACGTTCCCCGACGGGATCTTCGGGCGCGGCAGCTCCTGCGGACCGCCGGCCTCCGCGCGGGCGTAGACCTCCGCGGTGCCGGCGGCGATCCGCGTCCAGTCGAACTCGGCGCCCAGGCGCGTCCGCGCCGTCCGGGCCCGGCGCCGCGCGGCCGCGGGATCGGCGAGCACGCTGCCGACGGCCCGCGCCAGCGCCGGCACGTCGCCGGGCGGGAACGAGACCCCGCTGACCCCGTCGACGACGATGTCGCCCAACCCGCCCGCGCGCGAGGCCACCAGCGGCGCGCCCGCGGCCGCCGCCTCCAGCGCCACGATGCCGAACGGCTCGTAGCGGCTGGGCAGGACCACCGCGTCGACGGCGGACAGCAGCGCGGCGAGGTCGGCGTCGGGCAGGTGCCCGAGGAAGTCGACGCTGCGCCGGACGCGGTGCGTGCGCACGGCGTCGTCGAGGAGCCCGGTCGCCGTCCCGGTGCCGGCGACGAGCAACCGCGTGCCCGGGTGGGCGCGCCGGATCCGGGGAAGGGCCGCGACGAGGTCGTGGACCCCCTTCTCGTACTCCAAGCGCCCGAAGTAGAGCAGCAGCGGCTCGCCGCCGGGGCCGAAGTGCTCGCGCGCGGCCGCCACGCGCCGCCGCGGAACCCGCCAGCCGCGCGGCTCGATGCCGTTGTGCAGCACCGCGATCGGCTCCGGGTCGAGGTCGAACAGCTCCGCCGCCTCGGCGCGCATCGCGGCCGAGCAGGTGATGACGGTGTCGGCGCGGTTCGCCAGCCACCACTCCGTGGAGTGCACCTGCCGGCTCGTCGGCGAGGAGAGCCAGCCGTTGAAGCGGCCGGCCTCCGTGGCGTGGATCGTGGCGACGAGCGGGACGCCGAGCACGTCGGCCAGCGCGATCGCCGGGTGCGCGACGAGCCAGTCGTGGGCGTGGACGACGTCGGGACTCCACCCCTGGAGCCTCGTGAGGGCCGCCCGCACCATCGCGTGGCCCATAGCGAGCGTCCACGCGACCATGTCCCGCACGAACTCCAGGTGCGCCGGGTCCTCGGCGACGCGCAGTACCCGCACGCCCTCGGCCGTCGCGTCGGAGGTGGGGTGGGTGGTGGCGTCGCTGCCGGCGGGGTGGCGGGTGAGGACGACGACGTCGTGCCCGGCCGCGGCGAGCTCGGTGGCCAGCGCGTGCACGTGCCGGCCCAGGCCGCCGATCACGACCGGGGGGTACTCCCAGGACACCATCAGCACCCGCATCGGACGAACTTACTAGCCGGTAGGTCCCGCGCCGCCGCCGACCCTGATGCCCACCTCCCGCGAGTCGGGGTGTGGTGGCGGGCGAGTCGGGGTGGGTGACGCCTCGACCCCGACTCGCTCGCAACGAGAGCCCGACTCGCGGGGGTGGTGGAGGGCGCTTCAGAGGACGGGGTTGCGGCCGCTCGCCACGACCTCGCCGGGTTCCGCGCCCGGGATGAACTTGCGCCAGTCGCCGCTCACCATCGTCGGGGCGTCCACCACCCGCACCCCGTCGGCGAAGTACGTGGTGGCCAGCACCATGCGGGGGACGGTGGTGAGGTTGGCGCCCGCGGTGTGGAAGCAGTGCGCGGAGTGGAAGCTCATCTCGCCCGCCGCGAACGGCCCGTCCTCCACCGACACCTCGCGCGCCCGGAACGCCTCGGACACCCCGCGGTCGTAGGACGTGCCGTGCTTGTCGAACGCGACGTCCTCGACCACCCGCCACGTGTCGGCGCCACGGGCGAACGCGAGCGGTCCCATCTCGCGCGGTGTCGGCTGCAGCGGGATCCAGGCCGTCACCACGTCGGCCGAGGCGAGCGGGAAGTGGTGGGCGTCGAAGTGCCAGGGCGTGCGGCCGGCTCCGGGCTCCTTCGACAGCGCGTTGTCGTGGTAGAGCCGCACCCGGTCGGCGCCGATCAGCCCAGCCGCGATGCCGCCGATGCGGGGGGAGAGCACGGCGGCGCGCAGCAGCGGGTCGTCGAGCCACATCATCTCGAGGCTCTGGAACCCCACCGCCGGGTCGACGGCCGCGTCGAGCATCTTGCGCAGCCGCACCCGCAGGCGCTCCAGCCCGCCGGGCGACAGCACCCCGGGCAGCTTGACGAACGACTCGGCGCGGTAGCGCGCGACCTGCGCGTCGGTGAGCGGGTAGGGCTCGGCCAGCTCCGCGGCGAGCGCGTCGTCGGAGGGCAGCGGGCCGGGGTCGTGCGAGGCGGGATCGGTCAGCGGACCCGAGGGCGCGGGGCCGTCGGCGAGGGACATGTACCAGTCCCACCACTGGTCGTTGCCCCGGTCCCACGCGACGGCCACGTCGCACGCGTCGCCGGCCGCCGTCGTGGCGGACAGGAACGGGTTCACGTGTTCTCCCACGTCATCAGGTGGGTCTCGTGGGTGAAGGTGTAGGCGCCGGAGGCGTCGCGGCAGCCGGCGAGGTACTCGCCCAGCGCACCGTCGGCCTCCATCGCTTCGAGCGGCACGGTGTCGTCGAACGCGCAGCGCTGCAGGAAGCCCTCGACGACGGCGCGGTCGGCCGACCCGGTCGTGTAGTGGATCGGCACGACCTGCGGCTCGACGCCCGCGGCGCGCAGCGCGTCGGCCACGCCCTCGGCGTCGGTGTAGGGGGTGACGTCCGGCGCGATCCCGGCGCGGTACGCCTCGTAGAACGCCAGGTAGTGCGAGCGCTCGCAGGCCTGGGCGACGACGCCGAACCCGCCGGGCCGCAGCGCCGCCACCATCCGCGCGACGCCTGCGCCGAGCTCGGCGGGCGGGATGGCGTAGAGCGCGTGCGTCGCCCAGGCGACGTCGAACGCCGACTCGGCGCGCAGGTCCTGCAGGAACACCTCGTGCTCGCCTGCGGCGACGAACGGGGGACGCAGGACGGCGCGGGCCTCGGCGATGGAGAAGGCGGAGGGGTCGAGCAGGTCGACGGAGACCTCGGGCCGCTCCGGCAGCCCCGACGCCAGCAGCGCGGCCGGGAACTTGCCGCTGCCGCAGGCGACGTCGAGCAGGCGGACGCGGTCGTCAACGGCGTGCGCGCGCAGGTCTGCGGCCCAGTCGCGGGCCGTCGCGAGCTGCCGGTAGTCCTCGGTGGCGAGGGCGTAGAACGCCTCCATCTCGGCGCGTCCCGCCTCGCTCCAGTGATCGAGACTGCGGCGGGCGGTGTCGGGGGAGGTCATCTTCCGAGAGAACCACAGCTCGGGTTTCGGCGCGCCCCGAACGGGTAGGGGCCCTAGTTTGAGGTGTGACAACCGTCGGCTCCACCGTCCCGCTCGACCGCCTGCGTGAACGGGTGCGCAGCTCGGTCCCCCTGCCGGCGCTCTCCGGCGAGCGGTACGCGCTCACGCACGCCGCCTACGAGGCGGCCAGCGACCAGCGCCCCCTGCTGCAGGACTGGATGGCCGGCGCGCTGCCGCCGCTGCTCAGCGGCTGCGATCCGGTGCGGGTCGTCGGGGTGGGGGTGGGCGACGGCAGCGTCGACGCCCCGCTCGCCGCCGCGCTGGCCGCCGACGGCCGCCGCGTCCGCTACACCGGGGTCGAGCCGCACCCGCCGTCGGCGATGGGGTTCGCGGGGCGGCTGTCGGCGCTGCCCGCCGAGGCGTTGACGCCGTCGGTCGTCATCGGCGACTTCGCCGACCACGACGCCGGCCACCCCGCCGACCTCGTGCACTTCGTCCACTCGCTCTACTACGTCGACGACCTGGGCGCCTCGGTCGACCACGCGCTCACGATGGTCCGGTCCGGCGGTCTCGTCGTCGCCGCGACCGCCCCGCTCGAGCCGCTGTGCGTGCTCACCGAGCTGCTGTGCCCGTGGGGCGGGCACCGGCCGTGGTTCGCCGCCGACGTGCGCGACGAGCTCGACCTCCGCGGCCTCGACGTCCGCACCGAGACCCTGGTCGGGCGCCTCGACGTCACCGCGGTCCTCGCCGACCCGTGCGGGCGCGGCGAAGCGGTGTTCGACTTCCTCGTCGGCGCGCGGACGGCCGGGATGACGCCCGCGGTGCGCGCCGCGGTGCTCGACTACCTGCGCGACATCGCCGACGACGGGCACGTGCCGCACCCGCTGGACATGGTGATCGCGCGGGTCCGCTGAGCCCGCTCGCACACAGGCCCGGGGGCTCGCACACAGGTCCGGCCCTGTGTGCGGGCCCCGCAACCCGTGTGCGAGCTCCGGGGGTGGGCGTCAGGCGCGCAGGTCGCGCGCGTCGACGTGGCCGAACGGGTGGGCCGGCCACTCCCGCACCCGGCGCCCGGCCGCGCCGCGGCGCCCGGCGTGCAGCAGCGCCGCCAGCTCGTCGACGCGGGCGGCGTGGGCGTGCGCGCGGTCGCGGGCGTACCCGGCCGCGGAGTCCTTGGTGACCATGAACGCCCAGTCGCTCGACAGCGCGAGCAGTGCCTCCTGGGCCAGCGCGTCGCGCAGGGGGTCGCGGGCGGGGCCGCCCGCCGGCACCGAGAGCAGCGCCTTCTGCACCCGCTCGTTCAGCGCGACGAGGTCCTCGACTCCGGCCCACACCCGCCAGTCCTTGCCCGACCCCCACGACGACGGCGGCAGCTCCACCGCGTCCCCGACGAGCCCGTGCTCGACGGCCCCCGCCAGCGTCGTCACCCGCACCCCCGCGCCGGGCAGCGCGCGCAGCACCGCCTCCAGCCACGCCGGGCCCTCGTGCCACCAGTGGCCGAACAGCTCGGTGTCGAACGCGGCGACGGTCAACGCCGGCCGCCCGTGCTCCTCGCGCAGGCGGACGAGCCGGTCGCGGACGACGGACACGAAGTCGGCGGCGTCGCGCTCGACGGCGGCCGCCGCCCGCGCGGGGTCGTAGGGCGCCTTCTCGTGCGGCGGCACCGAGCGCCCGGTGACACGGGCCGGCTTGAGGCCCGAGGGGTGGTCGTAGGTGTGGAAGTCGCGGTAGTCGCGCCCGCCGGGGTAGCCCGCGCGGGGCGACCAGACGCGGTAGGTGACGCCGAGGTCGCGGGCGAAGGCCAGCACGCCGGAGTCGCCCACGGGCCGGGCGAACGCCGTGTCGCCGTGCACCGCCGGACCGTCGACGAGGAACCGCGCCACGCCCGCGTCGGCGTACTCCCGCTCCATCCCCGGCGCGTAGCCGCACTCCGGCGCCCAGATCCCGGCGGGCGTCGAACCCAGCCGCAACCGTGCGTCGGCCAGGCCCGTGGCCAGCGCGAACGCGCGCACCGGCGGCTCCAGCAGGGGTGCGAACGGGTGCGTCGCGGGCCCGCCGAGCAGCTCCACGGCCCCCGCGTCGGACAGCCCCCGCAGCGCCGGCGACGCCCCGTGGCGCCAGCGGCGCTCGAACAGCTCCAGTGCGGCGGTGGCGGCGCGGTGCTCGTGCGCCCCGAGCTCCGGCAACCGCGACGCGGCCTCGTGGGCGCGCAGCAGCCAGCCGCCGAGCCAGTCGTGGACGCCGCGCAGGCAGTAGGGGTCATCGAGCTGGGCGGCGAGGACGGGGGTGACGCCGAGCGTCAGGAGGTCGCGGCGGCCCTCGGCGGCGAGGCGCTCCAGCACGTCGACGACGGGGAGGTAGGAGTGCGCCCACGACTGGTAGAGCCACTCCTCGCCCACCGGCCAGCGCCCGTGATGCGCCAGCCAGGGCAGGTGGCTGTGCAGGACCAGGCAGAAGGTGCCGACGGGGGCGGTCATGCGCGGATGGCCAGGACGAGCAGGTCGAGGCTCGCGTCGACGTCGTCGCCGTGCAGGAGGAAGTCGCCGGTCGTCACCGCGGCGACGTCGGCGAGCAGGGCGTCGGGCCACGGGTTCCCGTCGACGACGACCGCCACCTGCGCATCGACGACCGACCCCCTGTGCCGCGCGTCCACCGCCCGCAGCCGGGGCCCGTGGTGCAGCCCCCGCACCTCGACGCCCGTGAACCCGGCACCGGCCACCAGCCCGGCCAGCTCCGCGCCCGACAGCTCACGGGTGTGGAACGGGTTGAGCGGGGTGTCGCGGCCGGGGGAGAAGGTGATGCGGTTGGGCGTCGAGAGCAGCAGCGCGCCGCCCGGTCGCAGTACCCGTCGGCACTCGCGCAGGAACCGCTCCTGCTCCCAGAGGTGCTCGACGACCTGCAGCGACACGACCACGTCGACGGCCCCGTCGCGCACCGGCAGCGCCACGAGGTTCGTGCGGGCGACGTCGACGCGCGGGTAGCGGTGGGCGACGTGGGCGGCGGTGAGGGCGTCGTGGTCGAGGCCGACGACCCGGCGCGCGACCCCGGCCAGCAGGTCGGCCCCGTACCCCTCGCCGCACCCGGCCTCCAGCACGACGGCCCCGGCGCAGCGCTCGCGCAGCGTCTCGTACACCACCTCGTGCCGGCGGAACCAGTAGTTCTCCTCCGGGATGCCGGGGACGGTCCGCTCGCCGGTCAGGGGCAGCGGGGCCGGGTGGGATGTCACGCACCGACGGTGACAGACGGAGCAGCCGGGCGCTCGATCGCCCCGCCGCAGCCCGCCCCCGATGCCAGTGGAGTGGCTTTACTGCCACTGGGTGCCAGTGAAGCCACTCCACTGGCACGAGGGCGGGGGTGCGGGCGGGGGTGCGGGAGGGAGCGGCGGGTGCGCGGTTCGCGGTGCGCGGTGCGCGGTGATGGTGCGCGGCGGCGGGGCTGGTGCGGCGGGCGCGTCAGCGCTCCGGGCCACCCGCGACCGTCAGGACTCCGCCCACCGTGTGGCGCAGCCACGCCAGCAGGATGCGGTCGTCGAAGGTCAGGGGGACCTCGGGGCCCGACCACCCCAGCAGTGCGACGGGACGGTGGGCCAGCGCGTCGCGCAGGGCCGCGGCCAGCTCGGGAGTGGCCCGGACCATCTGGCCGTTGTGCGTGACCGACTGGGTGTGCGAGGCGGGAGCCGTGGCGTCGGCCCCGGTGCTGAGGACGTAGCCGCAGCCGTGACGGTCGTCGTACCCGGTCACCACCACCGCGGCACCCCTCTCGTGCGCACCCCGCAGACGGGTTCCGTCGGCCTGTCCGGGTCATCCGGGAGGTACCGGCGGACCTTATCGGCTCCGGGGCGTCCACGGGAGAGATGCGTACGGGACGGCGAACGGCGCCCGCGTGGTCGCGGACGCCGTTCGTCAGGAGAGGTGGTGCGGTCGTGCGGGGAGGGCTCAGTAGCGCCGGCGGCGGTTGCCCAGCACCGAGGTGACGAGGCCCATGAGGCCACCGCTGCGGCCCGCGGGACGGCCCGCTCCGGGCGTGACGCCCCCGGCGGGACGGGCGTGGCCGCCCTGGTGTCCGGGGCTGGTGGCACCGCGCAGGGCTCCGAGGAGGCGGTTCATGAGAGGCATGGGAGAACTCCGTTTCCGTCGATGCGGGCCGGCCGGGATGCGCCGGTCGTCCGTCGCTCGACCCGGGTAGTGAGTGCCCGTTTCGTCCGGGCCCGCAACCTCGATCGTGATGCCGATCACACCTGGTTCAGCGACCCTCGGTGAGCAGCCTCACCACCCTGTGCGTTTGCCGCGCGGATACCGCCCGGTAACAATGACCTGCAGAGTCGCCCGCTGCGCCGAGAGCCCGCTGCGAGTGGCAGAGTCGATACATCCGTGGGGTTCTCGTCCCCACGAGACCCACGAGCGGCAGCGTCCGCACCGGCAGGAGGTCGAAGAGGTCCGATGAACATCGTCGTGCTGGTCAAGCAGGTGCCCGACACCTACTCCGAACGCAAGCTGAACCCGTCGGACGGTGTTCTGGACCGGGACGCCACCGACGCGGTCCTGGACGAGATCAACGAGCGGGCCGTCGAGGCCGCGCTGGTGCTCAAGGAGGCCAGCGACGGCTCCGAGGTCACCGTGCTGACGATGGGCCCCGACCGGGCCACCGACGCGATCCGCAAGGCCCTGTCGATGGGTGCGGACAAGGCGGTGCACCTGTCGGACGAGGCGTTGGCCGGGACCGACGCCGTGGGCACCGCGAAGGCGCTGGCCAAGGCGATCGGCACCGTCGACGGGGTCGACCTGGTCATCGCCGGCAACGAGGCCTCCGACGGCCGCGGCGGTGCGGTGCCGGCGATGGTGGCCGACCTGCTCGGGTTCCCCGCGCTCACCCACGCCCGCGAGATCACGATCGACGGGTCGGCGGTCACGGTCAAGCGTGAGACCGACGACGGCATCACGATGCTGTCCGCGGAGCTTCCCGCCGTGATCTCGGTCGGGGAGAAGATCAACGAGCCGCGCTACCCCTCGTTCAAGGGGATCATGGCCGCGAAGAAGAAGCCGGTCTCCACGATCGGCCTGGCCGACGCCGGGATCGACGCCTCCGAGGTCGGTCTGGCCAACGCGTTGTCGCTGGTGACCTCCGCGTCGCCCAAGCCGCCCAAGAGCGCGGGCGAGAAGATCGAGGACGAGGGCGACGGCGGGTCGAAGATCGCCGCGTTCCTGGTCTCGCAGAAGCTCATCTGAGGAAGGAAGACCGATATGGCTGAGGTACTGGTCCTCGTCGACCACCTCGAGGGTGAGATCAAGAAGTCGACCTACGAGCTGCTGACCGCGGCCCGTGCGCTGGGCGAGCCGTCCGCGGTGGTCGTGGGCGCGGCGGGCACGGCGGCCAAGCTGGCCGACGGCCTGGCCGGGCACGGCGCGGAGAAGATCTACGTCGCCGAGACCGACGACGCGTCGTTCCTGACGCCCGAGGTGTCGGTGCTGGCCTCGCTGGTCGAGTCGGCGGCGCCGGCGGCGGTGCTGATCGCGGTCACCCCGGACGGCAAGGAGATCGCCGGTCGCCTGGCGGTCCGCACGAACTCGGCGTGGCTCAACGACGTCGTCGCCATCTCCGGTGACGGGGTGACGCACTCGGTGTTCGGTGGCGCGTACGTCGCCGAGGCCAAGGCCAACACCGGGCACCCGGTGATCACGCTGCGCCCGGGCTCGGTCGACATCGAGGCCACCGCGGGTGCGGGTGCCCAGGAGACCGTCACGGTGTCGGTCGACGGGCGCAACGCCACCGTCACCAGCCGGGAGCCGATCGTGGGCGGTGACCGTCCGGAGCTCACCGAGGCCTCGGTGGTCGTGTCCGGTGGCCGCGGTGTGGGTTCGGCGGACGACTTCGGTGTCGTCGAGGGCCTGGCCGACACCCTGGG
Organism: Pseudonocardia oceani; assembly: GCF_019263585.2. Taxonomy (GTDB): domain Bacteria; phylum Actinomycetota; class Actinomycetes; order Mycobacteriales; family Pseudonocardiaceae; genus Pseudonocardia; species Pseudonocardia oceani. Next base: position 1,565,583 of record NZ_JADQDF010000001.1, on the reverse strand, counting down.
TGCGGCCGTGGGCGCCTCGCGCGCGGCGGTCGACTCGGGCTACTACCCGCACCAGTTCCAGGTCGGTCAGACCGGGAAGACGGTGTCCCCGCAGCTCTACATCGCGCTGGGGATCTCGGGTGCGATCCAGCACCGGGCCGGGATGCAGACGTCGAAGACGATCATCGCGGTGAACAAGGACGCCGAGGCGCCGATCTTCGAGATCGCCGACTACGGCGTGGTGGGCGACCTGTTCACCGTCGCCCCGCAGCTCAAGGACGAGATCGCGAAGCGCAAGTCCTGATCCGCCGCCAGTTGCAGGAGAGCCACGGTCACGCCATCTGGTTGCGTGAACGTGGCTTTCCTGCAATGAGGGGTCGGGGTCCGGGTCACCTCCGAGGGCTACGAACAGCGGGTGACCGCATCGCAGCTGCTCGCCGCGACCCCACCGGCCGCCGCCTCCCGCTACTCCCTGCTGCTCACCACCGACGCCGCCGAGGTCCGCGCCGCCCAGCGGCTGCGCCACCGCGTGTTCGCGGGTGAGCTCGGCGCCCGCCTGCACAGCCCCGAACCGGGCCTGGACGTCGACCGCTTCGACGCCCACTGCGACCACCTCGTCGTCCGCGAGGACGCCACGGGCGAGATCGTCGGCACCTACCGGATGCTGCCGCCGGCCCGGGCCCGCGACGCCGGGGGCCTCTACGCCGAGGACGAGTTCGCGCTCGACGCCCTGGCCCCGCTGCGTGACTCGCTCGTCGAGACCGGCCGCTCGTGCGTGCACCCCGACCACCGCGACGGCGCCGTCATCAACCTCGTGTGGGCCGGCATCGCCCGCTACATGCTGCTCACCGGCCACCGCTGGCTGATCGGCTGCGCCAGCGTCCCGCTGGCCGACGGGGGAGCGCTTGCCGCGTCGGTGGCCGCGCGGGTCCGGGACGGGCACCTCTCGCCCCCGGACCGGCGCGTGACGCCGCACCGCCCCTGGACCCACGACGGCCCGGCCGTCCGCGCGCCGCTCCCGCCCCTGCTGCGCGGCTACCTGCGCCTGGGGGCGCAGGTGTGCGGCGCCCCCGCACACGATCCGGACTTCGGCTGCGCCGACTTCCCCGTCCTGCTCGGCCTCGACCACATGGACCCCCGCTACGCCCGGTTCTTCCTGGGGGAGGGGGCGTGAGCGCGCTGCACCGCGCTCCGGCGGCCTGGGTGCCCGTGCCGGTCTGCGGGCCCGCCTGCCTGCCCGGCGACGGACCGCGCGTCGGCGCGGCGCGGTTCGCCGCCCGGCTCGCGGGCCTCGTCGTCGTGCTGACGGCGACGGTCGCGGGGGTCGCCGTGCTGCGCGGGCGGGCCCGCCGCGGCTGGCTGCGCACCTGCGCCGGGGCCGCGCTGCGGGCCGCGGGGGTGCGGGCCGTCGTGTCCGGACGGCTGCCGCGCCACCGCGCGCTCGTCGTCGCCAACCACCTGTCCTGGATCGACGTGCTCGCCCTGTTCGCCGCCGGCACGGTGCGCATGCAGGCCAAGCGCGAGGTGCGCGACTGGCTCGTGCTCGGTCCGCTCGCCGCCCGCACCGGCGCCCTGTTCGTCGACCGCTCGGGCCTGCGCGCCCTGCCGGCCACCGTCGCCGAGACCGCCGACGCACTGCGCTCGGGCGCCGTCGTCGGGGTGTTCCCCGAGGGCACGACGTGGTGCGGCGCCGCGGCCGGGACGTTCCGGCGGGCCGCGTTCCAGGCCGCCGTCGACGCCGGGACGCCCGTCACACCGGTGGCGTTCGTGCTGCGCGACGGCGCGGGTCCCGCCACCGCGACCGGCGCCTTCGTCGGCGAGCAGACGCTCTGGGGCTCCCTGTGCCGCGTCCTGCGCGCACCCGCCCTGACCTGCGAGATGACGGTGCTGCCCGCGCTGGACCCGACCGGTTCGGACCGGCGGGCGCTCGCCTCGGCCGCGGCCACCGCCGTCGGCGCCGTGACCGGTGTGCCCCATCCCGTCCCCACCGCGCCCCGCCCCGTCGCCCGGCCCGTCCCCGTCGCCGCGTAGGCGGAAGCCCGGGCGACTATCCTCGGGTCGACCCAGCGACACGGGAAGGCCATGTGACGTGACGCCACCGAGCGCCGGCTCCACCTACCTCGACCATGCGGCGACCACGCCCATGCTCCCCGAGGCGGTGGCGGCGATGTCCGAGGCGCTGGCCCGCACCGGCAACGCGTCGTCGCTGCACTCGGCGGGCCGCCGCGCCCGCCGCGACGTCGAGGAGTCGCGCGAGCGCATCGCCGCGGCCGTCGGCGCGCGCCCGTCGGAGGTCGTGCTCACCACGGGCGGCACCGAGAGCGACAACCTCGCCGTCAAGGGCCTGTACTGGGCCCGCCACGCCGCCGACCCCCGCCGCGTCCGCGTCCTGCTGCCCGGCATCGAGCACCACGCCGTCCTCGACTCGGCCCAGTGGCTCGCCGAGCACTCCGGCGCCACCGTCGAGCACCTGCCCGTCGACGGCGTCGGCCGCGTCCGCCCGGAGGTGCTGCGGGCGGCGCTGGAGTCCGCGCCCGAGACCGTCGCGCTCGTGTCGGTGATGTGGGCCAACAACGAGGTCGGCACGGTCAACCCGGTCCGCGAGCTCGCGGAGATCGCCCACGAGTTCGACGTCCCGCTGCACACCGACGCCGTGCAGGCCGTCGGGATCCTCCCCGTCGACTTCACCGCGTCCGGCGTCGACGCCCTCACCCTCACCGGGCACAAGCTCGGCGGCCCGTACGGCGCGGGCGCGCTGCTGCTCGGGCGGACCGTGCAGCTCACGCCGCTGCTGCACGGCGGTGGGCAGGAGCGCGACGTGCGCTCGGGCACGCTCGACACCCCGGCCGTCGTCGGGCTGGCCACCGCCGTCGACCTCTCGGTGGCCGACGCCCCGCGCCGCGCCGCGATGCTCACCGGCCTGCGCGACGACCTCGTCGGCAAGGTCCTGGCCACGGTCGGCGACGCCACGCTCAACGGCGACCCCGGCACCGGCACCGTGGACGGCGGTCCGTCGCGGCTGCCCGGCAACGCCCACCTGTCGTTCCCCGGCTGCGAGGGCGACTCGCTGCTGATGCTGCTCGACGCCCACGGCATCGAGTGCTCCACCGGCTCCGCCTGCACCGCGGGCGTCGCGCAGCCCAGCCACGTCCTGCTCGCGATGGGCACCGACGAGGCCACCGCCCGCGGCTCGCTGCGCTTCTCCCTGGGGCACACCTCGCGCCCCGAGGACGTCGACGCGGTGGCGGCGGTGATCGGGCAGGTCGTGGAGCGCGCGCGGCGGGCCGGGGCGGGGCGCTGAGCGCATGAGGGTCCTGCCGTGAGGGTCCTGCCATGAGGGTTCTGTCATGAGGGTTCTGGCCGCGATGAGCGGCGGCGTCGACTCCGCCGTGGCCGCGGCGCGCGCCGTCGACGCCGGGCACGACGTCGTCGGGGTGCACCTGGCGCTGTCGGAGACGCCGGCGGCGCTGCGCGGCGGGTCGCGCGGCTGCTGCTCCAAGGAGGACGCCGGTGACGCCCGGCGCGCGGCCGACGTCCTCGACATCCCGTTCTACGTCTGGGACTTCGCCGCGCGCTTCACCGAGGACGTCGTCGACGACTTCGTGGCGGCCTACGCGGCGGGGGAGACCCCCAACCCGTGCCTGCGGTGCAACGAGAAGATCAAGTTCGCGGCGCTGCTCGACCGGGCGCTGGGGCTGGGCTTCGACGCCGTCTGCACCGGGCACTACGCGCAGCTGCGCCAGGGCGAGCTGTCCCGGGCCGTCGACGTCGACAAGGACCAGTCCTACGTCCTCGCGGTGCTCACCGCGCACCAGCTGCGGCACGCGATGTTCCCGCTCGGCGACACGCCCAAGCCGGCCGTGCGCGCCGAGGCCGCCGCACGCGGGCTGCGCGTCGCCGACAAGCCCGACAGCCACGACATCTGCTTCATCCCCTCCGGCGACACCCGCGCGTTCCTCGGCGCCCGCATCGGTACCCGGCCCGGCCCGGTCGTCGACGACGCCACGGGCGCGGAGCTGGGCCGCCACGACGGCGTCCACGGCTTCACGGTCGGGCAGCGCAAGGGCCTGGGCGTCGACGCCCCCGCCGCCGACGGCCGCCCCCGCTACGTGCTGGGGATCGAGCCGGTGTCGGGCACGGTGCGGGTGGGTCCGGCCGAGGCGCTCGACGTGCGCGCGATCGACGCGGCGGCCGCGGTGTGGAGCTCGGGCGAGGAGCCGGACGGGCCGTTCGCCTGCACGGTGCAGGTGCGTGCGCACGGGGGCCTGGCGCCCGCGGTCGTGCACCCCGGCCCCGGCGGGGTGCTGCGGGTGGAGCTGGGGGAGCCGCTGCGCGGGGTGGCCCCGGGGCAGGCGGTGGCGCTGTACGACGGGGACGTCGTGCGGGGGAGCGCGCGGATCACCGGTACGGGCTGACGCGCGGTCCCACCGAACGGCAGGAAAGCCACGTTCCTGCCCCTGGAGGGCGGGAAAGTGGCTTTCCTGAACCTCGCCGGGCCCCGTCAGGCCACCGTGATCGTCGTGATCATCCCCTGCAGGTGGTGCGGGATCTCGCCGTCCCCACCGACCGGGCAGAACAGGAAGTACGTCCCCGGCTCCAGCTCCGCGAGCGTCCCGCCGGTCTGCCCCGGAGCCGCCGCCGCGGCACCCGGCACGAGGTCGACCGCCCCGAACAGCTCCTCCATCGGCATCCGCCCCGGCGGCGAGCAGGGCGGGTAGGAGAGGCGTCCGGTGTCCACGGCGTCGAGGGTCGGCGCCGCGGGCCGCGCGGGGAGGGTGCCGGCACCCGTTCCGGCGGACACCAGCATGCCCTGTTCGGCCGTTCGGCCGCACCTGGCGCCGTCGGCCCGGTCACCGCTGGCGCCCTGGCCCCGGTGCCTGCCACGATGCGCCGACCCCGGGAGGCCCGAGATGCCCGACATCACCGCCGACGTCTCGCGCGACGACGCCACGGAGGGCGCGGGGGTCGTCCTGCGCACCGTCGGCCGGGTCGGGCTGGTGGCCTACGGGCTGGTGCACCTGTTCGTCGCGGGGCTCGCCGTGCAGGTTCCCTTCGGCGACCCCGAGCGGGCCGACAAGAAGGGCGCGCTGCAGGCCGTCGCGGCCACCGGGCCGGGGCTGGTGCTGCTGTGGGTCGTCACCGGGGGGCTCGTCGCGCTGGTGCTGTGGCAGCTCGCCGAGGCCGTGCTGGGGCACCACGAGTGCCCGCCGCGCCAGCGCGCTCTGCGGGTCGCGATCAACCTGGCCGAGGCCGGCCTGTTCGGGGTGCTCGCGTGGTCGGCCGGGTCGATCGCGGCCAAGGGCGGGGCGCCGTCGACGCAGCCGTCGTTCGCGTCGGTGGTGCTGGGCTGGCCGGGCGGTCCGGTGCTGGTGGGGCTGGCGGGCGTCGGCGTCGTGATCGGTTCGGCGTACGCGGTGCGGCGGGGGCTGCAGCACACGTTCCTGCGCGAGCTCGACCTGCGCGGTGCCGGGCTGCGGCGCTCCACGCTCGTCACGCGGACGGGGCAGGTGGGCTGGGTCGCGGCGGGCTTCGCGTACGGGGTGCCGGGGGTGCTGCTCGTCGTCGCCGCCGTGCGCTACGACCCGAAGCAGCCGACCACGCTGGACGCCGGGCTGCAGGCGCTCGCCGACCAGCCCTACGGCCCGCCGCTGCTGGTGCTGCTCGCGCTGGGGCTGACCGCGTTCGGCGTCTACTGCTTCTTCGACGCCCGCTATCGCGCCGGCTGAGCGCGCACTGGTAGACACGCGCCATGAGCACCGACGATCCGCTGGCCGCCGCGCTCGCCGCCGCCGGGCTCGCCCCCGCCGAGCCCGAGCCGCAGGACCCGCTGGCCGCCGCGCTGGCGGCCGCCGGCCTGGGGGGCGCCCGTCCCGGCGACCCGCCCCCGCCCCCGCCCGCGCCGCGCGCCGCCGTCGTCGTCGAGGAGGAGGACGAGACCCCGCGCGAGCGGCCCCGCTGGCCCGACGGCGCGGCCACCGGCGTCGGCTCGATGCCCGGCACCGACATCGCCGAGGCCTCGGCCATGATCGTCGGCGAGCTGCCGCTGCTGCCGCACCTGGCCGAGCTGCCCGCACGGGGCGTCGGCGCCGACATGATCGGGCGCACCGCGGCGCTGCTCGTCGACATCGCGGTGGAGGTCCGCCCCTCGGGCTACCGGGTCGTCTCGCGCGCCGGTCACGACCACCGTCGCGCCCTGGACCTGCTGCGCTTCGACCTCGACGCCCTCCAGGAGGCCTGCGAGCCGATCCGCCCGGGCTGGGTGAAGGTGCAGGCCGCGGGGCCGTGGACGCTCGCGGCCGGCGTCGAGCTGCGCACCGGGCACCGCGTCCTCACCGACCACGGAGCCGTGCGCGAGTTCGCGGCCAGCCTCACCGAGGGCCTGCGCGTGCACGTCGCCGAGGTGGCCGCGCGCACCGGTGCGCAGGTGCTGCTGCAGATCGACGAGCCGTCGCTGCCCGCGGTGCTCGGCGCCCGAATCCCGACGCCGTCGGGCTACGGCACGGTGCGGTCGGTCGCCGAGTCGGTGGCGTCGGACGTGCTGCGCGACCTGATCGCCGACGTCGGCGTGCCCGCCGTCCTGCACTGCTGCGCCGACGACGCGCCGCTGGCGCTCCTGGCGGGCGTCGGGGCGTCGGCGGTGTCGGTCGACGCCACCCGCCCCGCGGTGTCCGGGCGCACCGCCGTGCCCGCGGCGCTCGACCGCATCGGCGAGATCTGGGACGCCGGCACGCCGCTGCTGCTCGGGCTGGTGCCGTCGGTCGAACCGCGGGGGCGCGTGACGTCCCGGCGGCTCGCGCAGCCGGCGTTCGACTTGGCCGACCGCCTGGGCTTCGACCGCGTCCGCCTCTCCTCGCTGTGCGTGCCCACCCCCACGTGCGGGCTCGCCGGCGCGTCGCCTGCGTGGGCGCGGCGCGCCCTGGAGCTGTGCCGAGAGCTGGGCTCGGCCTTCCTGGACCCGCCCGACGTCGACCCCGACGCGGATCCCGACGACGACCGCGACGACCGGGACGAGGACCGCGACCGGCGCTCCTAGGTCCGCGGCACCGAGCACTCGACCAGCGCGCGCAGGCGGGCGGTGTCGGCGACGAGCCCGCGGTGCAGCACGACCCGCAGCAGCGGGGCGAACAGCCGCTGCGCGCCGTGCGGGCGAAGCCGCACCTCCAGCCGGAGGCGGCTGCGCCCGTCGCCGAGGTCGCGGACGGTGCGGGCGCCGTCGGCGTCGACGCCCGAGGTCGTGCGCCACGTGAAGCGGACGCCCGGCTCCACCTCCCCGACGACGCCGCCGTTGCGGTAGGCGCGGCCCATCGCGCGCATCCGCTCGTCGGTGGTGGTGCCCGGCCGCACGACGCCCGGCGGCGCCGGGGCCATCGTGGCGACGCCCTCGCGCCACTCCGGGTCGCGGCCGTAGTCGGCGACCAGGGCCCACACCGCGGCGGCGGGCGCGTCGATGTCGGTCTCGGCGCTGTACTCGATGCTGTTCATGCCACGAAAAGTACGACGTCGAAATGTACGGAGTCAAGTAGGCTGCCGTTGTGGACGCCGTCGACCGGTACATCGCGCAGTGGCGCGCCGAGCGGCCCGACCTGCCGCTGGAGGCCATGGGCACGTTCGGGCGGCTGGGCCGGCTGCTCGGCGTCGCGGGGCCGCTGATCGAGCGCGTGTTCACCGCGCACGGGCTCACCACCGGTGACTTCGACGTCCTCGCGTCCCTGCGCCGCTCCGGCGAGCCCTGGACCCTCACGCCGTCGGTGCTGGCGCGCGGCCTGATGCTCTCGCCCGCGGCGATGACCAACCGGCTCGACCGCCTCGAGGCCGCCGGCCTGGTCGACCGCGCGCTCGACCCCGACAACCGCCGCAGTATGCGCGTGAGCCTCACGGCGCAGGGGCGCGCCGTCGTCGACGCCGCCGTCACCGACCACGTCGCCAACGAGGAGCGCCTGCTCGACGCGCTCTCCGCCGACGAGCGCCGCACCCTCGACGACCTGCTGCGCACCCTGCTCGCCGCGGTGGAGGCCGAGCGCGACGCCGGTTCGGGTGAGCGCCCGGAAACCGTCGGTGGTCCTGGGTAACCTGCCGGTCGTGAGCCCAGTCGACGCCGCGGAGCGGCACGCGCAGCTGGCCGAGGAGGTCTCCGGGCACCTCTTCCGCTACCACGTCCTCGACGCGCCGATCATCTCCGACGGCCAGTTCGACGAGCTGTGGCGCGAGCTCCTGGCGCTGGAGGAGGCGCACCCCGAGCTCGTCACGCCGGAGTCGCCCACGCAGCGCGTCGGCGGGTTCTCCACGATCTTCACCGCGCACGACCACCTGGAGCGGATGCTCAGCCTCGACAACGCGTTCGCCGCCGACGAGCTGCGGGCATGGGCCGAGCGGGTCGCCCGCGACGTCGGCTCGGAGGAGGTGCACTACCTCTGCGAGCTCAAGATCGACGGGCTGGCGGTCAACCTGCTCTACGAGGACGGCAGGCTCACGCGCGCGCTCACCCGGGGCGACGGCCGCACGGGCGAGGACGTCACGCTCAACATGCGCACGCTCGTCGAGGTGCCCGAGCGCCTCACCGGCACCGACGAGTTCCCGGTGCCGGCGCTGGTCGAGGTGCGGGGCGAGGTCTACTTCCGGCTGGAGGACTTCCAGGCGCTCAACGCGCAGATGGTCGAGGCGGGCAAGCCGGTGTACGCCAACCCGCGCAACACCGCGGCGGGGTCGCTGCGGCAGAAGGACCCGCGGGTCACGGCGTCGCGCAACCTGCGCCTGATCTGCCACGGCTTCGGCAGGCGGGAGGGGTTCGCGCTGGTCCGCCAGTCGCAGGGTTACGACGCGCTGCGGGCGTGGGGGCTGCCGGTGTCGGAGCGCACCGTGGTGCTGTCGGGCGTCGACGAGGTGGTGGCGCACACCGAGTACTGGGGCGAGCACCGCCACGACATCGAGCACGAGATCGACGGCGTGGTGGTCAAGGTCGACGAGGTGGCGCTGCAGCGCCGGCTGGGCTCCACCTCGCGCGCGCCGCGCTGGGCGATCGCGTTCAAGTACCCGCCCGAGGAGGCGATCACGAAGCTCCTCGACATCGCTGTCAACGTCGGGCGCACCGGGCGGGTCACGCCGTTCGCGCAGATGGAGCCGGTCGTCGTCGCGGGGTCGACGGTGTCGATGGCCACGCTGCACAACGCCCACGAGGTCAAGCGCAAGGGCGTGCTGATCGGCGACCGCGTCGTCATCCGCAAGGCGGGCGACGTCATCCCCGAGGTGCTCGGGCCCGTCGTCGACGCGCGCGACGGCAGCGAGCGCGAGTTCGTCATGCCCACCCACTGCCCGGAGTGTGGCACGGCGCTCGCGCAGCAGAAGGCGGGCGACGCCGACCTGCGCTGCCCCAACTCCCGGTCCTGCCCCGCGCAGCTGCGGGAGCGGCTGTTCCACGTCGCCGGGCGCGGCGCCTTCGACATCGAGGGCCTGGGTTACGAGGCCGCCGTCGCGCTGCTGCAGGCCGGGGTGGTGCGCGACGAGGGCGACGTCTTCGCGCTCACCGAGGACGACCTCCTGCGCACCGACCTGTTCCGCACCAAGGCGGGGGAGCTCTCGGCCAACGGCCGCAAACTGCTGGTCAACCTGGAGTCGGCGAAGGACCGGCCGCTGTGGCGGGTGCTGGTCGGACTGTCGGTCCGCCACGTCGGCCCCACCGCCGCGCAGGCGCTGGCGCGCGAGTTCCGGTCGATGGACGCGATCGAGGCGGCGGCCGACGCGGCCGCCCGCGACACCGAGGCCGCGGGCCTGGTCATCACCTCCGACGGCTCGGCCGACGAACCGGCCGAGCCGGTGCCCGCCGCCGAGGTCGAGCCCGCGGCCCTGGCGCTCGAGGAGGGGGCGGAGGCGCCCGCGGAGCTGTCGGACGAGGAGCGGGCCGCGGCGGCGGAGAAGCAGGCGCGTGCGGAGACGCGGGCGCGGGCGAAGGCCCTGGCCGCGGCGCTGGCGCCGATCGCGGGCGTCGAGGGCGTCGGGCCGACCATCGCGGCCGCGCTGCGCGACTGGTTCTCCGTCGACTGGCACCGGGACGTCGTCGCCCGCTGGCGCGCCGCCGGGGTGCGGATGGCCGACGAGGAGGACGCGTCGGTGCCCCGCTCGCTGGAGGGCCTCTCGATCGTCGTCACCGGGTCGATGGAGGGCTTCTCCCGCGACGAGGCCAAGGAGGCCATCACCGCCCGCGGCGGCCGGGCCGCGGGCTCGGTGTCGAAGAAGACGGCGTTCGTGGTGGCCGGCGACGCCCCCGGGTCGAAGTACGACAAGGCCCTGGAGATCGGCGTCCCGGTTCTCGACGAGGCCGGCTTCCGGGTGCTGCTGGAGCGCGGACCCGAGGCGGCGAAGGAGGTGGCGACGGTCGACGCCTGACGGCCCGGCCCTCGCAGTTCGTGCGGAGTCCGCACGGGCGTCGGAGGCGACCGCCCGATCCGCCGCCCGCACCCACCCTTCCCGCGCGCCGAACATGCTCCCGCGCGTCCCCGGGGGCGTGCGGGAGCCGGATACGCGCGCGGCAACCGGGAACGCGCGCGGGACGGGCCGCCGATGCCCGGCCGCCCCGCTCGCTCCGCCGATGCCCGGCCGGCCCCGCTCGCTCCGCTGATGCCGGGTCGCGGCCTCGCCCGCTCCGTCGGTGCCGGGCCGAGGCCCGGCCGCCCCGCGCCCCGTCCTGATCATCGACGGGCCCTGCCGCATCCCGTGACCACCCACGCACCCACCGTCGATCCGCGCACCCACCAGCATCCCGCGAACCTCCGGACGTGCGCGAACGGCCGAGTGGAGTGCAGTCCGGGCCCCGCCGGCGGGGTCTGCACTCGGTGGGGCCGGGCCGGGAGCGCCGGGGCTAGGATCCTCCTGTGACGGGGGTGTACTGGTGCTGCAAGCGGTGCTGAACGGATCGCGTCCCGCCGACGCGCACCCCGCCCTGCCGGTCCTCGCGCGCCACCTGGCCCGGGACGCGCGGGCGGTCGCGCTGCACGGGATCTCCTCGGTGCACGTGCACCCGCGGGGTCCCGGCGCGGAGGAGACGCTCGACCCGGTGCACGTGGCCGACGCCGTGGCCGCGATCCGCGCCGAGGTGCCGCACATGGAGATCGGGGTGACCACCGGCCGGTGGATCCAGCCCGACCCGCGGCTGCGCATCGAGGCCGTGCTGGCCTGGGGCCGCCTCGGGATGGGCAAGCCCGACGTGTGCTCGGTGAACGTGCACGAGAAGGGCTGGACCGACGTGTGCGCGGCCGCCGCGTCCGTCGGCATCGGCGTCGAGCTCGGGGTGTGGACCGGCGGGGACGCCGTGACGCTGCGCACCACCGGCGTCCCGCCCGGCACGGTCCGGGTGCTGGCCGAGTCGACGGTGCCCGATCCCGACACGGCCGTCGCCGAGGGCGTCCGCATCCTGCGCGCGCTCGGCTCGCTGCAGGTCCCCGTGCTGCTGCACGGGGAGGAGGACGGGGCCTGGCCGGTGCTCGAGTACGCCATGCGCAACAACCTCGACACCCGCATCGGTTTCGAGGACGTCCTGGTTAGGCCGGACGGCTGGTTGGGTACAGGGAACGACGATCTCGTCGAGACGGCACTGAAACTGCGCTTCTGACCGGCAGGTCTTGCGTACGCAACAGAAACGGTGTCGCTGTCGTGGCCGCCAGCGTGGCCACCTGTCGAAAAGCGCAATACCGTTGCGGTCATGGGAGTTCTCAGCTCGATCGGCCGGCAGGCCTACACGGCGGCGGGATGGCTGACCCAGCCCCTGCTGCCCGACGACGTGCTGGGCACGCTCAACCCGATGTGGTCGGCGAGCGAGCCCCACGCCAAGGTCGTCGGCCTGCGTCGCGAGACCGCCGACACCACCACGCTGCTGCTGCGCCCGGGCCGGGCACGCACGCGCCACGTCCCCGGCCAGTTCGTCGGCCTGGGCGTCCGGCTCGACGGCGTGTGGCACTGGCGCACCTACTCGGCCACCTCGCGCCCCGCCGACGACCTGCTCGCCGTCACCGTCACCGCGGTGCCCGGCGGCGCGGTGTCCGGCGCGCTGGCCCACCGCACGCCGGTCGGCACGCTGGTCCGGCTCGGGCCGCCCGCGGGCGAGTTCGTCCTGCCGTCGCCGGTGCCGGAGAAGCTGCTGTTCGTCACCGCGGGCAGCGGCATCACCCCGGTGATGGGCATGCTGCGCGAGCTGGCCGTCACCCGCCCCGAGGCGCTCGACGGCGCGGTGCTCGTGCACTGCGACCGCACGCCGCGCGACGTCGTCTTCGGCCTCGAGCTCCGCGCGCTCGCCGCGTCCACCGGGCTGCGCCTCGTCGAGCGCCACACCGCGCTCGAGGGCCGGCTCACCGCCGACACCCTCGGCGACTGCGTCCCCGACTGGGCCGCCCGCCAGACCTGGCTCTGCGGTCCCGCCGGGATGATCGACGACCTCACCGCCCACTGGGCCCGCTCCGGCGACCCGGACACCCTCCACGTCGAGCGCTTCGTCCCCCCGGCCTTCGCCGGCGACAGCGCGGGCGGCACCGTCTCGTTCACCACCAGCGGCATCGCCGCGGAGGTCGCCCCCGGCACGCCGCTCATGGTGGCCGGCGAGGCGGCGGGCGCGGTCCTGCCCAGCGGCTGCCGCATGGGCATCTGCCACACCTGCGTCGGGCGCCTGCGCTCGGGCGCCGTCCGTGACCTCAACACCGGCGAGCTGCACGACACCCCGGGCGACCACGTCCGGACCTGCGTGTCGGGTGCCGCCGGTGACGTCGAGATCGAGCTCTAGGAGACATCCTCATGACCATCGCCATCGACAGACCCGTCACGCGCACCACCTCGATGCGCAAGTCCGAGCCGCTCGTCGTCGAGAACCCGCTGCCCAGCCGCGTCGCCGGCAGCGTGCCGACCATCGCCCCGAGCGCCGCCGCGCACCTGACGCCCGAGCAGTACGACGCGCTCGCCGTCGAGCTCGACGCCATCCGCGACGAGGTGATCGGCAGCCTCGGCGAGGCCGACGCCCAGTACATCCACAACGTGATCAAGCTGCAGCGCGGCCTGGAGATCGCCGGCCGCGGCGCGCTGATCTTCTCGCTCAACCCGGCGGCCTGGATGGCCGGCACGGCGGCGCTCTCGGTCGCCAAGATCCTCGACAACATGGAGATCGGGCACAACGTCCTCCACGGCCAGTGGGACTGGATGAAGGACCCGAAGATCCACTCCACGACCTGGGAGTGGGACCACGCGTCCACGTCCAAGGCCTGGCAGAAGTCGCACAACTACGAGCACCACACGTTCACCAACGTGCGGGGCAAGGACCGCGACCTGGGCTACGCGGTCATGCGCGTCACGCCCGAGCAGCCGTGGCGCCCGATCGACCTGATCCAGCCGCTCACGAACGTCGGCCTCTCGCTGATCTTCGAGTGGGGCATCGCGATCTACGACATCGAGCTCGAGAAGGTCCAGGAGGGCACCAAGCCCTGGGCGCAGGCCAAGCAGGAGCTCAAGGCGCTGTGGCGCAAGACGCGCAAGCAGCTCGCGAAGGACTACGTGCTGTTCCCGCTGCTGTCGGGCCCCGGCTTCGTGTCGACGGCGGTCGCGAACCTGACGGCCAACACCGTCCGCAACATCTGGTCCCACGCGGTGATCTTCTGCGGGCACTTCCCGGACGGTGTGGAGTCGTTCGAGGAGTCGCGGCTGGAGAACGAGTCGCAGGGCGAGTGGTACGTCCGCCAGATGCTCGGCTCGGCCAACCTCACGGGTAGCCCGACCTTCCACCTGATGACGGGCAACCTGAGCCACCAGATCGAGCACCACCTGTTCCCGGACGTCCCGAGCAACCACTACGCCCGGATCGCCCCGCGGGTGCGCGAGATCTGCGAGCGCTACGGCCTGCCCTACACCGCGGGCCCGCTGCCCAAGCAGTACGCCAAGGTGGTCCGCAAGATCATCCGCTACGCGTTCCCCGGCGGCGGCCCGAAGGCTGCCTGAGACGGGGCGTCGGGCTCGGCGGGTGGCGCGCTGCGCAGCGCCACCGCCAGCTCCAGGCGCGCGAGCGGGTCGTCCAGCGCCCCGCCGAAGGTGTCCCGGAGCTGGGCCAGGCGGTAGCGGACGGTCTGCGGGTGCACGTGCAGGGCGCCCGCGGTGGCGGTGACGTCGCCGTGCGCGTCCAGCCACGCCCGCAGTGTCTCCTCGGCGCGGGCGGCGGCCCCGGCGGGCAGCTCCTGGAGCGGGGCGAGCGCGCGGGCGCGCAGGTCGTCGGCCAGTTCCGGCTGGCCCGCGAGCAGCAGCGCGAGCAGGTGCTCGTCGGCCCGGACCAGTCGGTCGGCCGTCGGGCCCAGCCGCCCGGCCGCGTGCAGCGGCCAGGCCGTGCGCGCGCGGGCGATCGAGCGGTGCGCCTCCCCGATCTCGACGACCGGGCCGAGCACCGCGCGACGCTCGCCCGTGCCGGCCCGGACGCGCTCGATCCATCCCGTCCGGTCGACGACGGGCACCAGCGCGAGCCCCACCGGGTCGACGTCCGCGGCCACCGCCGACGGGATCCGCGCGGCCACCTCCACGACGTCCTGGACGGCCAGCGCCGCCAGCCGCGGCGGCAGCGGCCACCCCGCGGCGGCCGCGGCGCGCTCCACCTCGGCGACGGGCGCGGGCGGCTGCTGCGAGAGCAGCTCGACCAGGGCGTGCCGCCGGGTCTGCAGCGACCCCGCGCGGCTCGACTCCTCGGCCGCCCACCCGGCCACCGACGCCGCCGAGAGCTGCTCGATGTAGGTGAACAGTGCCTCGGCCAGGGCGAAGATGACCTCCGGCGGGAGCTGGCGGGCCGTGGCGCTGCCGCCGAGCCGGCGCCACAGCAGCCGGCTGCCGACCTGGTAGGCCGACTGCAGCGCGGCCAGCGTCCGCCCCTCGCGGTGCTCGAGCTGGCCCAGCGCGCGGTAGACGCGGGTGTCGGTGAGGGCCTCGTCGCGGCCCAGCAGATCGACGAACTGGCCCAGCGCCACCGACACGCCCTCGGTGATCCGCATGCCGAAGCGGCCGGTCAGCGGGCGGGCGTAGTCGGGCACCTCCGCGCGGACGACGGTGATGATCTCCTCGACGGCCCCGGCCAGCTCGGGCCGCACGGCGGCCCCGACCCAGCTCGGCACGCGCGCCCAGGGACGGTCCACCGGACTACGACCCGAGGATGGTCGTCACGATCCCGGCGAGGTGGGCGAGGCGGGCCAGCTCCGAGGGCCGGAACGCCGGTCCGCCCGGACGCCCGACGACCAGCGCGTGCGGCGTGGACGGGCCGAAGGGCGCCGCGGCGAGCTCGGTGTCGAGCTCGGTCCACGGCTGCGGCACCTCGTGCACCGCGGGGTCGACGGCGATCGCCCGCTTGAGCGGCAGCCACGGGAGGTCGGCGGCGATCGTCTCGGGCGCTGCGGAGCTCTCCGCGATCCGGTAGGCGCGCGTGCCCTCGCGCGCCGCGACCAGCGCCCACCCGGCCCGGAAGATCCGCGGCACGCCCTCGGCGAGCAGCTGCAGCCCGTGCCCGGGGTCGACCGTGACGGCCTCGATCAGCTCCAGCTCGCGGTGGGTGTCGAGCTTGCCCGAGTGCGGCCGCACCGACTCCACCTGCACGCCCGGCACCGACTCCGCCGCCGTGATGAGGACGTCCGGCGGACGGCCCGAGGGGAGCTCCACGGCGAGGTCGTCGACGGCGTGCCCGCGCGAGCGCTCGACGACGTCGACGCCCAGGATGTCGGCGCCCGCGTTGCCGAGCGCGGTGGCCACGGCCCCGAGACTGCCCGGCTGGTCCGGGAGCACCACCCGGAGCAGGAACGACACGCCACGCCTCCTCGACCCGTCCCGCAGGCGCGGCACTGGGTGGGGATTCTGTCAGGGTCCGGGCCCCCGCACGCAACAACGGAGCGTGTCGGGCCGGGGACTAGACTCACGGTGTCGGGCTGCCGCGCCGTCGCGCCCCGACCGACACCGCCCCCGCCGCAGAACCTCCTGGAGGGTCCATTGTCCGCCGCGATCACCCGTGACGAGGTCGCACACCTCGCCCGGCTGGCCCGGCTCGCCGTCACCGACGACGAGCTCGAACTGTTCGCCGGCCAGCTCGACGTGATCCTGGGGTCGGTCGCCCGGGTGGGGGAGGTCGCCGCCGACGACATCCCGCCGACGTCGCACGCGGTGCCGCTGGAGAACGTCTTCCGCCCCGACGAGCTGCGCCCCGGGCTGAGCCAGGAGCAGGCGCTCTCGGGCGCCCCCGCCGCCGAGGACGGCCGCTTCCGCGTGCCGCGGATCCTGGGGGAGGAGGCATGAGCGCGGACCTCACCCGGATGACCGCCGCCGACCTGGCGTCGCGGATCCACTCCCGCGAGGTGTCGGCCGTCGAGGTCGCGCAGGCCCACCTCGACCGCATCGCCGCGGTCGACGGCGGCGTCCACGCGTTCCTGCACGTCGCCACGGACGCCGCGCTCGCCTCGGCCGCCCTCGTCGACGACTCGCTGGCCGCCGGCAGCGCCCCCGCGTCGCCGCTGGCCGGGGTGCCGCTCGCGCTCAAGGACGTCTTCACCACCTCCGACATGCCCACCACCGCGGGCTCCCGGATCCTCGAGGGCTGGCGACCGCCCTACGACGCAGGAGTCACCGCCCGGCTGCGCGGCGCCGGCGTCACGATCCTGGGCAAGACCAACATGGACGAGTTCGCGATGGGCTCGTCCACCGAGTACTCGGCCTACGGCGTCACCCGCAACCCGTGGGACGCCTCGCGCGTGCCGGGCGGCTCCGGCGGCGGTTCCGCGGCGGCGCTCGCCGCGTTCGAGGCGCCGCTCGCGATCGGCACCGACACCGGCGGCTCGATCCGCCAGCCCGCCGCGTTCACCGGCACCGTCGGCGTCAAGCCCACCTACGGCGGCGTCTCCCGCTACGGCCTCATCGCCTGCGCGTCCTCGCTGGACCAGGGCGGGCCGTGCGCGCGCACCGTCCTCGACGCCGCGCTGCTGCACGAGGTCATCGGCGGGCACGACCCGCTCGACTCCACCTCGATCGACGCGCCCGTCCCGTCGGTCGTCGCGGCCGCGCGCCAGGGCGCCGACGGCGACCTGTCCGGCCTGCGCGTCGGCGTCGTCCGCGAGCTCACCGGCGAGGGCTACCAGCCCGGCGTCCAGGCCTCGTTCGACGCCGCGCTGCGCCAGCTCGAGAAGCTGGGCGCCGACGTCGTCGAGGTCTCCTGCCCGCACTTCGAGTACGGGCTCGCGGCCTACTACCTGATCCTGCCCAGCGAGGTCTCGTCCAACCTGGCCCGCTTCGACGCCATGCGCTACGGCCTGCGCGTCTCGGAGGGCGCCTCGGCGGAGGCGGTCATGGCCGCCACGCGCGAGGCCGGCTTCGGCCCGGAGGTCAAGCGCCGCATCATCCTGGGCACCTACGCGCTGTCCAGCGGCTACTACGACGCCTACTACGGGCAGGCGCAGAAGGTCCGCACGCTGATCTCGCGCGACTTCGCCGCCGCGTTCACCCACGCCGACGTCCTCGTGTCGCCGGCCACGCCCACCACGGCGTTCCCGATCGGCGACAAGGTCGACGACCCGCTGGCGATGTACCTCAACGACCTCGCCACGATCCCGACCAACCTGGCCGGCACCGCCGCGATGTCGGTGCCGTCGGGTCTGTCCGACGGCCTGCCGGTCGGCCTGCAGATCATGGCGCCTGCGCTCGGGGAGGCCGTGATGTACCGCGTGGCCGCCGCCTACGAGTCCACCCGCGAGCCCCTCGTCGCCCCGGAGGTGTCCCGATGACCGCGTCCCTGGTCGACTTCGACGACGTCGTCGAGCGCTACGACCCGATGCTCGGGCTCGAGGTGCACGTCGAGCTCAACACCGCCACGAAGATGTTCTGCGGCTGCCCCACGGGGTTCGGCGCGGAGCCGAACACCCAGGTGTGCCCGACGTGCCTGGGCCTGCCCGGGTCGCTGCCGGTCGTCAACCGGGCGGCGGTGGAGTCGGCCATGCGCATCGGGCTGGCGCTGAACTGCTCGATCGCCCCCTGGGGCCGGTTCGCCCGGAAGAACTACTTCTACCCGGACATGCCGAAGAACTTCCAGACCTCGCAGTACGACGAGCCGATCGCCGTCGACGGGTACCTCGACGTCACGCTCGACGACGGCGAGGTCGTCCGCGTGGAGATCGAGCGCGCGCACATGGAGGAGGACACCGGCAAGTCGCTGCACGTCGGCGGCGCGACCGGGCGGATCCACGGCGCGGAGTACTCGTTGCTCGACTACAACCGCGCCGGCGTCCCGCTGATCGAGATCGTCACGAAGATGATCCCCGGCACCCGGGAGCGGGCGCCGGAGGTGGCGCGCGCGTACGTCACCGCGCTGCGCGACCTGATCAAGGCCCTCGGCGTGTCCGACGTGCGCATGGACCAGGGCTCGATGCGCTGCGACGTGAACCTGTCGCTGTCGCCGCGCGGCTCGGGCGTCCTGGGCACGCGGTCGGAGACGAAGAACGTCAACTCGCTGCGGTCGGTCGAGCGCGCGGTGCGCTACGAGATGAGCCGCCACGCGGCCGTGCTCGACGCGGGCGAGAAGGTCGTGCAGGAGACGCGGCACTTCCAGGAGGACACGGCCAGCACCCGCTCGGGCCGCATCAAGGAGACCTCCGAGGACTACCGCTACTTCCCCGAGCCCGACCTGGTGCCGATCGCGCCGTCGGCGGAGTGGGTGGAGGAGCTGCGGGGCACGCTGCCCGAGCTGCCCTGGGCCCGCCGCGCGCGGCTGCAGGCCGACTGGTCGCTGTCGGACGAGGAGCTGCGCGACCTGGTCAACGCCGGCGCGCTCGACCTCATCGAGGCCACCGTCGCCGCGGGCGCGCCCGCCGGCGAGGCGCGGTCGTGGTGGGTGGCGTACCTGACGCAGCAGGCCAACGCCCGCGAGGTCGCCCTCGACGCCCTGCCGATCACCCCGGCCCAGGTGGCCCGGGTCGTCGAGCTGGTGGCGAGCGGGGAGCTGAACAACAAGCTCGCCCGCCAGGCCGTCGACGGCGTGCTGGCCGGCGAGGGCGGTCCCGACGAGGTCGTGGCGGCGCGCGGGCTGAAGGTCGTGTCCGACGACGGCCCGCTGATCGCCGCCGTCGACGAGGCCCTGGCCGCCCAGCCCGACGTGGCGGAGAAGATCCGCGGCGGCAAGGTGGCGGCGGCGGGGGCGATCGTCGGCGCGGTGATGAAGGCGACGAAGGGCCAGGCCGACGCCAAGCGGGTCCGTGAGCTGATCATCGAGCGCTGCGGCTGACGCCGCCCGTGAGCGGCGATCGTGGCCAGGACCACGATCGCCACTCACGACCCCCGGGTGCGGAGCTGTCCACATCGCACCCCCGGCATCCACAGGTTCGAAGGACCTCGCTCCGGTCGGGCGGCGGTGCGTCACGGTCGTGGCATGAGCACCCCGACCCGCAGGTCCGTCCCGCCATCCGTCGTGACTCCCCTCCAGCAGGACCGCTGGGACGCGCTCCTCGTCGCCCAGGCCGGTGTGGTCCACGTCCGTCAGCTGCGCGCGTTCGGCGTCACCGAGGCGATGCTCCTCGCGCAGGTCGAGGGGGAGCGCTGGCGGTGGATCGTGCACGGCGTCTACGCCACGTTCACGGGTCCACTGCCTCAGGCGTCGCGCGTCTGGGCGGCGCTGCTCTACGGCGGCGCGGCGGCGGTCCTGAGCCACGGCACCGCTGCGGCGGCGTGGGGACTCGCGCCGGTCGATCCCGGTCCGGTGCACATCACGGTGCCCTACGGGGCGTCGGCGGTCTCGCAGGGCGACCTGGTCGTCGTGCACCGCTCACGCGCCCACCGCCACATCGTGGTGGCCACCGACCCGCCGCGGACCTCGGCGGCCGACACCGTGATCGACGTGGCGGTCGAGGAGGACGACGCCCGCGCGGCGTGCACGGTCCTCACCGGCCTGATGACCGGTGCCCGCGTCCGTCCGCTCGACGTCGAGCGGCGGCTGGTCGAGCGGCCACCCCGCCGGTACCGACGGGCCCTCGCCGCCGCGGTGGGGCGCGTGCGCCACGGCGTCCAGTCGGCGCTGGAGGAGCTGTACGCGGTCGAGGTCGAGCAGGCGCACGGGCTGCCGCCCGCCGTCCGGCAGGTCCCCGTGGTCGTCGACGGCACCACGCTGTGGGAGGACGCGGTGTACGACCACCTCGGCGTGCCCCTGACGGTCCGGCTCGACGGGCGCACCCACCTGCGCGACGACGTGGCGTTCCGCGACCGCCGCCGGGACAACGCCGCCGAGCTCGCAGGCCGCTCCCGCCTGGTCTTCGGCTGGGCCGACCTCTCGGCCGACCCGTGCGGCGGTGCGCGCGAGGTCGCCCATGTGCTGCGGCGACACGGCTGGGACGGCCGTGCCGCCTGCCCGAGGTGCGCTCCGCGCTCGTGAGTGGCAACCGTGGCTCTGGCCACGATCGCCGCTCACGGGCGGCGCCAGCCGCTCAGGCTCGGGACTGGCCGCCCGACGCCACCGGCGGCAGCACCAGCACCCGGTCGTCCGACGGCACCGGCGCCCCGCCGTCCTTGTTCACCGTGCCCAGCCAGATCAGGCCGTCCGGGCCCAGCGAGGCCGCCGCGAGCCGGCCGTAGACGCCGGCCAGCTGGATCTCCGTGGCCGTGAAGGCCGCCGTCAGCGGGTCGGTGCGCAGCACGAACAGCGCCCCGGCCCCGCTCTGCGTGACCGCCACGATGTCCTGCTGGGCGACGCACCCGGCCACCCCGGGCCGCTCCGGCCAGCTCCACGCCGCCGGGCCGAGGGGACCGGGAGTCACCAGGTGCAGCACGTCCTGCCCGCCGCGGCGGTCGGTGACCCACGCCGCGGTCGTCGCGGCGTTGACGCACACCCCACCGGGCGCGACCAGCCCGGAGCTGAGCACGGGGGAGGCGGCGTCGGGGTTGCCGCCGGCGGGGCGGCCGAAGGCGTCGACGCGCAGCAGCTTCCCCGCCAGCGACGCCGGGTCGGCGCCGCCCGCGTCGCCGGTGGCCACGAGCAGCGACCCGTCGACGTCGACGCCCAGCGCCCCACCGTTGTTGACCGGCCCGCGCGGGATCCCGGTGAGCACCGGCTTCGGGGGTTCGCCCTCCGCGATCCGCACGACCCGGTTGTCCTCGGGCGTCGTCGCGTAGGCGTAGAGCAGGCGGTCCTCGGCGTAGGACGGGGAGAGGACGAGCCCGGTCAGCCCGCCACCCCCCGACGCGTCGACGGCGACGGTCGCGACCAGCTCCGGCTCGACGTCCCGCGCCACCCGCAGCACCCGGCCGGTGAGCCGCTCGGCGACCAGCGCCGTGACCCCGTCGGGCAGCACGGCGATCGCGCCGACCGGGTCGAGGCAGGTGGCGATCACGGCCGGGTCCGGGTCGTCGCACGGCTCGGGCTCGGGCGGCGTGCCGCCCTGCGGCGACGGCTCCCCGGTGGGCGGCGCGGTCGGCTCCACCGATTCGGGCACGCGCGGGATCCCGCCGAGCTCGCCCTCGCCCTCGATCTGCTCCTGCCACTCCCGGGGGCCGTTGTCCGGGAACGTGGCGCAGCCGGCGAGGCCGACGGCGAGCAGCGCCGCGGCCAGTGCGCGCCGCACCCGTCCCCTCACGTGCGCCAGGTTAGGCCGGGCCGGGTGAGCGGGCCGTGAGTACCGTCCCGGGCATGGCCGACACGATCACCGTCCTGGTTCCGCACGCCGAGGGGGCGGAGCAGCTCGAGGGCGTCACCGCCGTCGTCTACGACCCCGACGGCGAGCTCCCCGAGGGGGCCGCCCACGCGCAGGTCCTCGTGCCGCCGTTCCTGGCGACGAGCGAGGCCGTCGCGCTCACCGAGAAGCTGCCCGAACTGCAGCTGGTGCAGCTGCTCACCGCCGGGGCCGAGGCGTGGATCGGGAAGCTCCCCGAGGGCGTCGCCCTGTCCGACTGCCGCGGCGCGCACGGCGGCGCCACCGCGGAGTGGGTCGTGGCAGCGCTGCTGGCGGTCTACCGGCACCTTCCGCAGTTCGTCCGCGCCCAGGACGAGGCCCGCTGGGACTACCACCAGACCGAGGAGATGGACGGGAAGCGCGTGCTGATCGTCGGCGCGGGGGACGTCGCGGAGAACACCGTGCGACGCCTGACGCCCTTCGGGGTGACGACGACGCTCGTCGGCCGCCGCGCCCGCGACGGCGTCCACGGCATCGACGAGGTGCGCGACCTGCTGCCCGACCACGACGCCTGCGTGGTCATCGTCCCGCTCACCGACGACACCCGCGGCCTGATCGACGCGGGGTTCCTCGCCGCCATGCCGGACGGATCGGTGCTGGTCAACGCCGCGCGCGGCCCCGTCGCGGACACCGACGCGCTCACCGCCGAGCTGGTGTCGGGCCGCCTGCGCGCCGCGCTCGACGTCACCGAGCCCGAGCCGCTGCCCGCCGACCACCCGCTCTGGTCGGCGCCCGGCCTGCTCCTCACCCCGCACGTCGGCGGCAGCGTCCCGGGCGGCATGAAGCGCGCGTACGGGATCGCCGCGGAGCAGATCGCGGCGTTCGCGCGGGGCGAGCAGCCGCCCAACCTCGTGGAGGGCGGGTACTAGCGGTTCGCCAGCCCGTCGAGACGGAGCGTGTCGGACTCGTCGCGGTGCACCCCCGTCGTCCCCACGTGCTTCCCGCTGATCCCCGCCCCGCTCCTGATCACGTGGATCAGGGCCATGGCGTGGCCGCGGCCGAGGTCGAAGTCGGTCTTGAGCCACTCGACCATCACGCCGGCCTTCGTGTCCGGGCCGTAGCCGCGCTCGTGGGCGAGCGCCACCAGGTCGGCCGGGATGCGTCCGGTCTTCTTCTCGATCGCGTCGAGGTAGGCCTGGAAGGACATCGCGTTCTCCGTTCGTCGGGCCGTGCTGTCATCGGGCAGACGACGGCCGATCACCGGACTCATCGGTGCCCGCCCACTAGTCTCGCGGGCATGAGCGACCAGCCGACCTCCGTGTTCACGCCCGGCAGCATCGGTGAGCCGGAGCCGACGAAGACCCGCCCGACGCGCCGCCCGCTGGAGTGGAACGCCGGCACCGACGCGGGTCTGCTGCTGCTGCGGTTCGCGATCGGCGGGACGTTCGTCGCGCACGGCATGCAGAAGGTGTTCGGGCTGTGGGGCGGTCCGGGCATCGGCGGGTTCGCGCGCGTGCTCGACGGGTTCGGCTTCCGCGAGACCCTCGCGCTCTCGTGGGCCACCGGCATCACCGAGCTCGTGGCGGGCGCGTTCGTCGTGCTCGGCGTCGGCACGCCATTGGCGGCCGCGGGCCTGGTCGCGGTCATGCTCAACGTGGTGCTGCTCAAGCTGGGTGCCGGTGGCGGCTTCTTCGCGACCGACCCGCGCGGCGTGGAGCTCGAGGCGGTGCTCGGCCTCGGCGCCGCGGCCCTGGTGCTCACCGGCGCCGGGCACATCGCGCTGGAGCGGGGGCGCACGTGGAACCGCCGCCCCGCCCCGTGGGGCGTGCTCGCGATGATCATCGGCGTGGCCGCGGGCCTGCTCGTGTTCTTCCTGCTGCGCAGCCCGGTGCCGGTCGCTCCGTGACGGCCCCGCCCGACGCCGCGTGGCTCCCCGCGGCGGCCCGGGCGCTCGGCGGGTCGGCCGCGGTCGTCGCGCGCACGCCGCTGGCGGGCGGGTACGTCGCCGCGAGCGTCGAGCGGGTCGACCTCGACGTCGACGGCCGGCCCGTGCCCGTCGTGCTGAAGGCGGCGTCGCCGGTGGAGGTGGCGGCGATGCGCGCGGTGGCCGTCGTGCGCCCGGTCGCCCCCGGTCCCGGCCTGCTCGCCGCGGGCGAGGGCTGGATCGTCGTGCCCTTCGTCGACGGGACGCCGCCCGCCGAGGGGGAGCCCGTTCCGGACGCGGCGTGGGAGGCGCTGGCCCGGGTGCACGCGCACTGGTGGCGCCGGCGCCCGCGCGGGATCCCGCTGGTCGACGCCGCGCACTGGCGCGGCCTGTGCGATCGCACGCTGGTGGCGGTCCGCGGTGCCGCCGCGCGCACCGGAGATCCCGCGTTCACCGAGGTGGCCGACGCGCTGACCGCCTGGCGTACCGACCCGCGGGTCGGCGGCGCGCTCGCCGGCCTGCCCCGCACGCTCGTCCACGGCGACGCCCACCGCGGCAACGTCCTCGGCGGCGCACTGATCGACTGGGGGAACGCGCGGGTCGCCCCGGCCGGCGTCGACGTCCTCACGCTGGCCGGCGCGCCCGGTGCGCCGGCCCCGCAGGCCTACACCGCGCTGTTCGACGCCCTGCGCCCCGGAGCGCGCCCGCCCGGCGTCGCGGAGGTGGAGCGGGCGTGGGCCGACGTGCACGTCCACGTCCACTACCTCGGCTTCGCCGCCGACCACCTCGGCGTGGAGCGGGTGGGGGAGATGGCAGCGGTCGCGGAGCGCGGGCTCACCATCCTGGGTCCCCTGCTGGCGACCTGAGGCCGGGAGCACGGGCACCCCGACTCACGCGCAACGAGACCCCGACTCGCGGGCGTCTGAGGCAACCCCGCGAGTCGGGGTCTCGTGGCGACCGTGTCGCGCTCGGGGCTCGACTCACCTACACCGTCCGGCGCACCGCTCCGGTGTGCGCGCTGGTGGCCAGCGCCGCGTACGCGCGCAGCGCCTTCGACACCACCCGCTCGCGGTCGCGCGGCTGCCACGGGCGCTCCGAGGCGTCCATCTTCTGGCGCCGCTCGGCCAGCACGTCGTCGGGCACGTCGACCGACAGCGTCCGCGAGCGGACGTCGATGAGCACGGTGTCGCCGTCCTCGATCAGACCGATGACGCCGCCGTCGGCCGCCTCGGGGGAGATGTGACCGACCGAGATGCCGCTCGACCCGCCGGAGAACCGGCCGTCGGTGATCAGCGCGCATTTCGCGCCCAGGCCCGAGCCCTTGAGGAACGCCGTCGGGTGCAGCATCTCCTGCATCCCGGGGCCACCGGCCGGGCCCTCGTAGCGGACCACCAGGACGTCGCCGGGCTGGATCTGCTTCGTGAGGATGACCGAGACGGCCTCCTCCTGGCTCTCGACGACGCGCGCCGGGCCGGAGAAGTTCCACAGCTCCTCGGGGATGCCCGCGGTCTTGATGATCGCGCCCTCGGGGGCGATGTTGCCGCGGAGCACCGCGAGGCCGCCCTCGGTGGTGTAGGCGTGCTCGAGGTCGCGGATGCAGCCGCCCGCGGCGTCGGTGTCGAGCGAGGACCAGCGGTTCGACGTGGAGAACGCCTGCGTCGTGCGCACCCCGCCGGGCGCGGCGTGGAACAGCTCGACCGCCTCCGCCGACGGCGACTCCGCCCGCACGTCCCAGGTGCCCAGCCACTGCTCGACCGAGGGGGAGTGGACGGTGTGGACGTCGGTGCGCAGCAGCCCCGCGCGCCACAGCTCGCCCAGGATCGCGGGGATGCCGCCGGCGCGGTGGACGTCCTCCATGTGGTAGTCCGAGCTGGGGGAGACCTTCGACAGCGTCGGCACGCGCTGGGAGACGGCGTCGATGGCGGCGAGGTCGAAGTCGATCTCGCCCTCCTGCGCCGCGGCCAGGATGTGCAGGACGGTGTTGGTGGAGCCGCCCATGGCGACGTCGAGCGCCATCGCGTTCTCGAAGGCCGCGCGGGTGGCGATGTTGCGCGGCAGCGCGGACGCGTCGTCGTCGCGGTACCAGCGCGTGGCCAGGTCCATCACCGTGCGACCGGCGTTCAGGAACAGCTCGCGGCGGGCGCTGTGCGTGGCCAGCGTGGAGCCGTTGCCGGGCAGCGCGAGCCCGAGCGCCTCGGTGAGGCAGTTCATCGAGTTGGCCGTGAACATGCCCGAGCAGGACCCGCAGGTCGGGCACGCGGAGCGCTCGACCTCGGTGAGCCCCTCGTCGTCGACCTCCGACGACGCCGACGCCGAGATCGCCGTGATCAGGTCGGTCGGCGCCTGCGCGACGCCCCCGACGACGACCGCCTTGCCGGCCTCCATCGGTCCGCCGGACACGAACACGGTGGGGATGTTGAGGCGCATCGCGGCGTTGAGCATGCCGGGCGTGATCTTGTCGCAGTTGGAGATGCAGACGAGCGCGTCGGCGGCGTGGCCGTTGACCATGTACTCGACGGCGTCGGCGATCACCTCGCGCGAGGGCAGCGAATAGAGCATCCCGCCGTGGCCCATCGCGATGCCGTCGTCGACGGCGATGGTGTGGAACTCCCGCGCCACGCCCCCGGCCTCGGTGATGGCGCCCGCGACAAGGTCGCCCATGTCCTTGAGGTGCACGTGACCGGGCACGAACTGCGTGTAGGAGTTGGCGATCGCGACGATCGGCTTGCCGAAGTCGCCGTCGGTCATGCCGGTGGCGCGCCAGAGCGAACGCGCTCCGGCGGCGTTGCGGCCGTGGGTGGTGACGCGGGAACGCAGTGCCGGCACTTCAGTCTCCAGCCGGGTCGGGCAGCCGGCCGCCGGAGGCGGCGGCGAGCTGGGGCAGGTCACGGACGCCGACGGCGGGGAGCGGTAGCTCGGCACCGTCGTTCAGCACCGCGCGGACCCGGCCCTTGCCGGCCAGGCGCAGCGAGCTGATCTCGGACCACGGTACGCGCCTGCGTCCCCGGACAGAACGGATGGTGACGGC
Organism: Pseudonocardia oceani; assembly: GCF_019263585.2. Taxonomy (GTDB): domain Bacteria; phylum Actinomycetota; class Actinomycetes; order Mycobacteriales; family Pseudonocardiaceae; genus Pseudonocardia; species Pseudonocardia oceani. The sequence goes on along the minus strand of NZ_JADQDF010000001.1, from coordinate 1,539,026 downwards.
GTCGGCGTCGACCGTCGTGCGGGTCAGGACCACCCACGCGGCGAACCCGAGCGGCACCAGGTAGAGCAGCCACAGGTACGGGGCGCCGAACGCCACGGGCGTGGCGCAGAGGGCGAGGACGCCCGCGACGAACAGCTGCAGGCGGGACGGCTGGAAGACGACGGCGGGCACCGCTCCATGCTGCCACCCGCCCCTGTCGGCTGCGTCTCACCATGCGGGCCCGGCGTCCCACGCAGTTGACGCCCACCGGCAGCGCCGTGCTAGCGTCGCCGCCATGTCCGACTCCCGGTTCCTCGTAATCGCCAGGCGCGTCCACGCCTGAGCGGGTTCTCGGTCGTCGACGCGCCACCCTCGTTCCGCCGCACCCGGCGGTCGGGGGTTTTTTCATGCCCAATCCCACCATCAGCGAGGCAGAGCAGCCGATGACCACCGCCACGCCCCGATCCGGACCGAAACCGGCGCCGCCGCCCGGCCGCCCCGGCCAGGCTCCGCAGGCCGTCCCCGGCCCCCGGGCCGAGTCCCCGCGCTTCGACGCGGTGCCGATGACCGGCGCGCAGTCCCTCGTGCGCTCGCTCGAGGAGATCGGCTGCGAGGTGGTGTTCGGGATCCCCGGCGGCACGATCCTCCCGGCGTACGACCCCCTGCTCGACTCCACCCGGGTGCGCCACGTCCTCGTCCGCCACGAGCAGGGCGGGGGCCACGCGGCCACCGGGTACGCGCAGGCCACGGGCAAGGTCGGCGTCTGCATGGCCACCTCGGGCCCGGGCGCGACGAACCTCGTCACCCCGATCGCCGACGCCCACATGGACTCGATCCCGCTCGTCGCGATCACCGGGCAGCAGTCCCGGGCGCTGATCGGCACGGACGCGTTCCAGGAGGCCGACATCACCGGCATCACGATGCCGGTCACCAAGCACAACATGCTGGTCACCGACGCGAAGGACATCCCGCGCGCGATCACCGAGGCGTTCCACCTCGCCAGCACCGGGCGTCCGGGGCCCGTCCTCGTCGACATCCCCAAGGACGTCCTGCAGGAGCAGACGACGTTCACCTGGCCCGTCGAGATGGAGCTGCCCGGCTACCGGCCGACGACCCGGCCGCACGGCAAGCAGATCCGCGAGGCCGCGAAGCTGATCAACTCGGCGTCGCGGCCGGTGTTCTACGTCGGCGGCGGCGTCCTCAAGGCGCGGGCGTGGGACGAGCTCAAGGAGCTCGTCGAGCTCACCGGGATCCCGGTCGTCACCACGCTGATGGCGCGGGGCGCGTTCCCCGACAGCCACCCGCAGCACGTCGGCATGCCGGGCATGCACGGCACCGTCGCCGCCGTCGCCGCGATGCAGAAGGCCGACCTGCTCATCGCGCTCGGCTCGCGCTTCGACGACCGCGTCACCGGCGTGCTGTCGAGCTTCGCCCCGCACGCGCAGATCGTCCACGCCGACATCGACCCGGCCGAGATCTCCAAGAACCGCCGCGCCGACGTCCCGATCGTGGGCGACTGCCGCGAGGTCATCACCGACCTGATCGAGGCGGTCACGGCCGAGCGCGCGGCCACCGAGCCCGCCGACCTCACGGCCTGGTGGGCCCAGCTCGACGAGCTGCGGCAGCGCTTCCCGCTCGGCTACACCTGGCCCGCCGACGGCTCGCTGTCGCCCGAGTACGTCATCGAGCGGATCGGGCAGATCGCCGGCCCGGACGCCGTGTACGCCGCGGGCGTCGGCCAGCACCAGATGTGGGCCGCGCAGTTCATCAAGTACGAGAAGCCGCGCTCGTGGCTGAACTCGGGCGGCCTGGGCACGATGGGCTTCGCCGTGCCGGCCGCGATGGGCGCGAAGATGTCGCGCCCCGACGACGTCGTCTGGTGCATCGACGGCGACGGCTGCTTCCAGATGACCAACCAGGAGCTCGCGACCTGCGCGATCGAGGGCATCCCGATCAAGGTCGCCGTCATCAACAACGGCAACCTCGGCATGGTCCGGCAGTGGCAGAACCTGTTCTACAAGGAGCGCTACTCCAACACCGACCTCGGCACGCACAAGCACCGCATCCCCGACTTCAAGCTGCTGGCCGAGGCCATGGGCTGCGTCGGGCTGCGCGCGGAGTCGAAGGAGGACGTCGACCGCGTCATCCACGAGGCCATGGCGATCAACGACCGCCCGGTCGTCATCGACTTCGTGGTCGGCGCCGACGCCCAGGTGTGGCCCATGGTCGCCGCGGGCACCGGCAACGACGAGATCATGGCTGCGCGCAACATCCGCCCGCTGTTCGACGGCGACGAGCTCGTCGCCGACACCGGGACGATCGCCGCGGTCACCGCCGAGGCCCAGCAGGACCAGGCAGCGAACGACGCCGACACGCAGAACGGCCGGGACGAGTCATGATCGAGCGGCACACCCTGTCCGTCCTCGTCGAGGACAAGCCCGGCGTGCTCGCGCGCGTCTCGGGCCTGTTCTCCCGGCGCGGCTTCAACATCGTCTCCCTGGCCGTCGGCCCGACCGAGCAGGCGGGCGTGTCCCGCATGACGATCGTCGTGGCCGTCGACGACCTGCCGCTCGAGCAGGTCACCAAGCAGCTCAACAAGCTGGTGCACGTCATCAAGATCGTGGAGCTGGAGCCGGCCGCGTCGGTGCAGCGCGAGCTGCTGCTGGTGAAGGTCCGCGCCGATCCCGCCGTGCGGAGCCAGGTCCTGGAGATCGTCGACCTGTTCCGCGCGCACGCCGTCGACGTCACGCCGGAGGCCCTGACCGTCGAGGCCACCGGCACGGCCGAGAAGATCGCGGCGCTGCTCAAGAACCTGGAGCCCTTCGGGATCCGGGAGATGGTGCAGTCCGGGACGATCGCCGTCGGGCGCGGACCGCGCTCGATCACCGCCACCGCCGTGCGCTGACGCGCCCGTGCGCGGCGACCGTCGCCCTGGCCACGATCGCCGCTCACGACCCCCAGACATCCAACCGAGAGGACACCTCCACCCGTCATGAGCGTGAACATCTACTACGACGCCGACGCCGATCTGTCGATCATCCAGGGCCGCAAGGTCGCCGTGATCGGCTACGGCTCCCAGGGCCACGCCCACTCGCTCTCGCTGCGGGACTCCGGCGTCGACGTGCGCATCGGCCTGCCCGAGGGCTCCAAGAGCCGCGCCAAGGCCTCCGACGAGGGGCTGACGGTGGGCACGCCCGCCGAGGTCTCCGCCTGGGCCGACCTGATCATGATCCTGGCGCCGGACACCAAGCAGCGCTTCATCTACACCGACGACATCGCCCCGAACCTCAAGGCCGGCGACGCGATCTTCTTCGGCCACGGCTTCAACATCCGGTTCGACCTGATCAAGCCCCCGGCCGACGTCGACGTCGCCATGGTCGCCCCCAAGGGCCCCGGCCACCTCGTGCGCCGCCAGTTCGTCGACGGCAAGGGCGTGCCCGCGCTCATCGCGGTGGAGCAGGACGCCACCGGCGGCGCGAAGGCGCTCGCGCTCTCCTACGCGGCGGCGATCGGCGGCGCCCGCGCGGGCGTCATCGAGACGACCTTCACCGAGGAGACCGAGACCGACCTGTTCGGCGAGCAGGCCGTGCTCTGCGGCGGTGCCGCGGCGCTGGTCCAGACCGGGTTCGAGGTGCTCACCGAGGCCGGCTACGCCCCGGAGATCGCCTACTTCGAGTGCCTGCACGAGCTCAAGCTGATCGTCGACCTCATGTACGAGGGCGGCATCGCCAACGAGCGCTTCTCCATCTCCGACACCGCCGAGTACGGCGACCTCACCCGCGGTCCGCGCGTCGTCAACGCGCAGACCAAGGAGGAGATGAAGAAGATCCTGGGCGAGATCCAGGACGGCACGTTCGCGCGCGAGTGGGTGGCCGAGGACGAGGCCGGGCGCCCGAACTTCACCAAGCTCCAGCAGGAGGGTGCGGCGCACCCGATCGAGGAGGTCGGCGAGAAGCTGCGCGGCCTGATGAGCTGGGTGGGTAGCAAGGCGACCTGATCGTCGCTGCTCGTCCCTCGCGTTGCAGGAAAGCCACTTTCCCGCCATCCGGTGGCAGGAAAGTGGCTTTCCTGACGTCGTGAGGTGTCGTGAGGTGTCGCCCGCCCCACGCCGCCGCACCCACTGCCCTCCCGCGGACCTAGGATCAGCGGCGTAACAGCCATCCGATCCGGGAGCCCTGCACCGCCGTGAGCAACGCCGCCACCCGCCCCGTCGTCCTGCTCGCCGAGAAGCTCGCCCCGTCCGCGGTCGCGCTGCTGGGCGACGGCGTCGACATCCGTCACGTGGACGGCACCGACCGCCCCGCGCTGCTCGCCGCCATCGCGGGCGCCGACGCACTGCTGGTGCGCTCGGCCACCCAGGTCGACGCCGAGCTGCTCGCCGCGGCACCCCGGCTCAAGGTCGTCGCGCGCGCGGGGGTGGGTCTGGACAACGTCGACGTCCCGGCGGCCACGCAGCGCGGCGTCATGGTCGTCAACGCGCCGACGTCGAACATCGTCTCCGCCGCCGAGCACGCCGTCGCGCTGCTGCTCGCCGCCGCGCGGCACATCCCGGCGGCCGACGCCAGCCTGCGCGCCGGCAAGTGGGCCCGCAGCTCCCTGACCGGCGTCGAGATCAACGGCAAGATCGCCGGCATCGTCGGGCTGGGCAAGATCGGGCAGCTCGTCGCGCAGCGCCTCGCCGCGTTCGGCGTCGAGCTCATCGCCTACGACCCCTACGTCGCCCCGGCCCGCGCCGCGCAGCTGGGCATCGAGCTCGTCCCGCTCGACGACCTGCTCCGCCGCGCCGAGCTGATCTCCATCCACCTGCCCAAGACCCCCGAGACGCTCGGGCTCATCGGCAAGGACCAGCTGGCGCTGACGAAGCCGGGCGTGATCATCGTCAACGCGGCCCGCGGTGGCCTGGTCGACGAGGACGCGCTCGCCGAGGCGGTGCGCTCGGGCCACGTCGGCGGTGCCGGGATCGACGTCTACGTCAGCGAGCCGACCACCTCGAGCCCGCTGTTCGAGATCCCGCAGATCGTCGTCACCCCGCACCTGGGCGCGTCCACCGACGAGGCGCAGGACCGCGCAGGCACCGACGTCGCGCGGTCGGTGCAGCTCGCGCTGGCCGGCGAGTTCGTGCCGGACGCGGTCAACGTGCAGGTCGGCGGCGCGGTCGGCGAGGAGGTGCGCCCGTGGCTGCCGCTGACGCAGAAGCTGGGCACCGTGCTCTACGCCGTGGCCGGGCGCGTCCCGAGCACGATCACCGTCGACGTCTCCGGTGAGCTCGCCTCCGAGGACGTGTCGGTGCTGCAGCTCGCGGCGCTGCGCGGGGTGTTCACCCACGTCGTCGAGGACCAGGTCACGTTCGTCAACACGCCGGCGCTGGCTGCCGAGCGCGGCGTCGACGTCGAGCTGACCACGGCCCCCGAGAGCGAGAACTTCCGGTCGGTCGTGCAGCTGCGCGCGGCGATGCCCGACGGCGAGTCGATCACTGTCTCCGGCACGCTCACCGGGCGCTCGCAGGTGCAGAAGCTCGTCGAGGTCAACGGTCGGCACTTCGACCTGCGCGCCGAGGGCGAGGTGCTGCTGCTGGAGTACGCCGACCGCCCCGGCGTGATGGGCCGCGTCGGGTCGCTGCTGGGGGAGGCCGCGGTCAACATCGAGGCCGCGCAGATCAGCCAGACCACCGACGGCGAGGACGCGATCATGCTGCTGCGCGTCGACCGCCCCGTCGACCCGGGCGTGCTCGAGCCGATCGGCGCCTCGGTCGGGGCGCGCATCACCCGGCTGATCTCGTTCGACGACTGATTCCCCTCGACGACGGGCGCGCACGGCCTCCGGGCGGGCCATCGAATGGCCCGCTCGGGGGCGTGTCGCGGTCCGGCGCGGGCCTGCCGGGCCCGTTCCGGCGCGGTTCCACCCGCCCGAGTGACCCCGGACGGGTGAGGCGCGGCGATCCGCGCCGGTAGCGGCCGGTAACGTGCCCAGCGGCCCGCCGGTAATCGGAGGCACGCGCGGGTCCAGCCACGAGAGGAACACCAGTCATGCGCCTTGCGGTCATTCCCGGCGACGGCATCGGGCCGGAGGTCATCGAGGAGGCGCTGAAGGTTCTCGAGGAGGTCGCACCCGGTGCGGAGACGACCACCTACGACCTCGGCGCGGCGCGCTGGCACTCCACGGGCGAGCTCCTGCCGGAGTCGGTGCTGACCGAGCTCCAGCAGCACGACGCGATCCTGCTCGGCGCGGTCGGCGACCCGTCGGTCCCCAGCGGCATCCTCGAGCGCGGCCTGCTGCTGCGCCTGCGCTTCGAGCTCGACCACCACGTCAACCTGCGCCCCGCCCGCCTGTACCCGGGCGTCCGCGGGCCGCTGGCCGGCAACGCCGAGATCGACATGGTCGTCGTGCGCGAGGGCACCGAGGGCCCCTACGTCGGCACCGGCGGCCTGCTGCGCAAGGACACCCCGCAGGAGATCGCCACCGAGGTGTCGACGAACACCGCGTTCGGCGTCGAGCGGGTCGTGCGCGATGCGTTCACCCGGGCCGAGCGCCGCCCCCGCAAGCACCTGACGCTGGTGCACAAGACGAACGTCCTCACCTACTCCGGACGGCTGTGGTCGCGGCTCGTCGAGGAGGTGTCGCTGGAGCACCCCGACGTCTCGGTGGCCTACCAGCACATCGACGCCACCACGATCCACATGGTCACCGACCCGGCGCGCTTCGACGTGATCGTCACCGACAACCTGTTCGGCGACATCCTCACCGACCTCGCCGCCGCCGTCACCGGGGGCATCGGCCTGGCCGCGAGCGGCAACCTCGACGTCAGCCGCAAGAACCCCAGCATGTTCGAGCCGGTGCACGGCAGCGCCCCCGACATCGCGGGGCAGGGCATCGCCGACCCCACCGCCGCGGTGCTCTCGGTCGCCCTGCTGCTCGACCACCTCGGCAACGTCGAGGAGGCCCGCCGGATCGAGGCGGCGGTGGCCTTCGACCTGGCCACCCGCGACCACTCGGCCACCGGCCACACCCGCAGCATCGGCGACCGGCTGGCGGCGCTGGTGAGCAGCCACGCCGGGGTGCCGAGCAGCTGACGTCCTTCCGTGGCCGCGTGCGGCCGCGAAGCCTCCACCCACCCAGGTTCAGGAAAGCCACGTTCAGGCCCTCACAGGGCAGGAATGTGGCTTTCCTGCTTGCGGGGCGGGGCGGGCGGGGCGGTCGATCAGCCGGCGTCGGCGGGAGTGGCGTGCAGTGGCGGACGAGGTCGGGCCTTCGCCTGCGCGTAGGTCGCCCGCAGCGTCGCCACGACGCCGGCCCGGTCGAGGCGGACCCTCCTCGGCTTCGTGGCCGTGTAGACGACGCCGGCGGCGGTGAACCGAGCCGCGCGCTCCACCGTGCGGTCGTGGTCGGCCGGACTCATGTGCCACTCGCCCGACTCGATCTCCCACGCCATCGCGACGTCGTCGAGCCAGCAGTCGGCGACGCCCAGGACCGCGCCGCGGGCATCGCGCACGGTGGCGTTCCACATCGGCTCGGGCAGGCCGGTGCCGCGCCACATCCGCCGTGCCTCCTGCTCGGCGGCCGACCGGACGCCCGCCCGCAGGCCGGCGAGGACCTGCCCCGGCAGCGCGATGCCCCGCCGCGACCCGGCGGTGAGTTCGGACGCGAGTTCGGCGACGGTGCAGAGTCCACGCTGCACGGGATCGGAGAGCAGTTCGGCGACGTCGCCGCGCCTGGTCATGCAGCGCGCGGCGTCGAGGCACGCCCGGGGGAGCGGCGCGAGGAGGAACCCGCCGCGGCTCACCGCGGTCGGCATGCGTCCGGTCCGCTCGGTCTTCACGTAGCTGCAGCAGCGCACCTGCCGCGAGTCCGGGAGCAGGACGTGCACCTCGGCGTAGCCGCCGTCGACCGGAGCGGGAGGGAGTCCTCGCCGGAGGCCGAGGCGCCGACAGGCCTCCACGCCGGTGACGACGCATCCCGGTCCGCAGAGCAGGACCGCGGCGAGCACCTGCTGGTCGCGCGTCGGACGTCCGGTGAACAGCAGGATGACGCCGGGGAGGATCCGCTGCCACGGACCGCCGTCGAGGCAGCGCTTGTAGACGGTGCGCTCGGAGAAGCCGAACGCGACGAGCTCGCGCGCCGTGGCCACCCCGTGCGGGAAGGCGGCCCGGACGTCGGAGTGGGTGGGGAGCAGCGAGCGGGTCATCCCGCGATGCTGACCGAGGAGGGAGCGTGCGCGTGGGCGTTCGGCAGGATCCGGTTCAGGAAAGCCACGTTCAGGCCCTCACAGGGCAGGAACGTGGCTTTCCTGAACCGAAGCTGGAGCGGGTGGAGCGGGGAAGAGAGGAGGGTCAGGCCTCGTTCGACGGCCCCGTCAGCAGGGTCACCCCGGCACCCGCGAAGTTGGGCAGGTCCGCCACCGCCGCCTGGCCCTGCTCCCCGCCCATGCCCGCCCCGAACGACGCCTCGTCGGCGAAGTCGAGCACCGCGACCAGGTAGTACGGGGGCTTGTTGCCCTCGGGGTCGGCGCCCGGGTGGCTGATCGTGTAGCGCAGGACACCGGGGATCTTCTTCGCGATCTCTGCGTGCACCTCGGTGTAGTGCTTGTCGAACGCAGCCGGGTCCTCGGGGTGGTTGTAGAGGGCGGTGAGCTGGTACAAGGCGACTCCTCGCGAACGCGTGCCCACGCGCGTCGGTGCGCGTGGACTCCGTGCGCCACCCTGCTGGATCACGCCGTGACCCGCCTACACCCGTCCCAGGATGTGGACCCGTGTGTGACAGGGCGGGACGGCGCGTGCCATGCTCCTCGACGTGTTCAGCACCGTGATCATTATCGGCAGGCGCGACGGCTAGCTCCACCCAGCCGCCGCGCAGACCTCTCGCATCCGCGAGGGGTCCTTTTTTGTTGCCGAGAAGGAGATCGAGATGTCCCGCACCAGCCCCGCCGCCACCCCGCTCGGCGACGCCTTCCACGTCTACGACACGACGCTGCGCGACGGCGCGCAGCGCGAGGGCGTCTCCTACTCGGTGGCCGACAAGCTGGCCGTCGCCCGGCACCTGGACGCCCTGGGCGTCGGCTACGTCGAGGGCGGCTGGCCCGGCGCGCTGCCGAAGGACACGGAGTTCTTCGCCCGCGCCGCGGCCGGGGAGCTGGACATGCGTCACGCCGCGCTGGTGGCGTTCGGCGCGACCCGGCGCCCCGGCACGACGGCGGCGCAGGACCCGCAGGTCCGCGCGCTGCTCGACAGCCGCGCGCCCGTCGTCACGCTGGTCGCGAAGTCCGACCGCCGCCACGTCGAGCGCGCGCTGCGCACCGACGCGGCCGAGAACTGCGCGATGGTCGCCGACACGGTGGCGTTCCTCGTCGGGGAGGGCCGGCGCGTGTTCCTCGACGCCGAGCACTTCTTCGACGGCTACGCCTTCGACCCCGACACCGCCCTGCGCGTGCTCGAGGCGGCGGTCACCGCGGGGGCGGACGTCGCGGTGCTGTGCGACACGAACGGCGGCATGCTCCCCCTGGGCATCGCCGAGGTGGTCACCGAGGTCGCCGGGCGCACCGGCTTCCGCCTCGGGATCCACTGCCAGGACGACACCGGATGCGCGGTCGCGAACAGCGTCGCGGCCGTGCAGGCCGGTGCCACGCACGTCCAGTGCACGGCGAACGGCTACGGGGAGCGGGCCGGCAACGCCGACCTGTTCGCCGTGGTCGGGAACCTGGTGACCAAGTTGGGGATGCCCGTCCTACCGGACGGAGCCCTCGCGGAGTTGACCCGCACCTCGCACACGTTGGCGGAGATCGCCAACATCGCTCCCGACACCCACCAGGCCTATGTCGGGACGTCAGCGTTCGCCCACAAGGCGGGCCTGCACGCGAGTGCGATCAAGGTGGACCCGGAGCTGTACAACCACCTGGACCCGGTGGTCGTCGGCAACGGGCAGCGGATCCTCGTCACCGAGATGGCCGGCCGGGCCAGCGTCGAGCTCAAGAGCGAGGAGCTCGGCGTCGACCTGGCCGGCCGGCCGGACGCCGTGTCGTCGGTCGTGGCGACGGTCAAGGAGCGCGAGGCGCAGGGCTGGTCGTTCGAGGCGGCCGACGCCTCGCTCGAGCTGCTCATGCGCACCGCACGCGGCGACGCGGGCACCGCGCCCTTCGCCCTGGAGTCCTACCGCGTCATCACCGAGCGGCGCGCCGACGGCGAGGTCGTCGCCGAGGCGACCGTCAAGATCCTCGTCGACGGGGAGCGCCTCATCGCCACGCGCGAGGGCAACGGCCCCGTCAACGCCCTCGACGCCGCACTGCGCGGCGCGCTCGCCCCGTCCTGCCCGTGGCTGGCCGACGTCGACCTCACCGACTACAAGGTCCGCATCCTCACGCGCGGCACCGGCGCCGTGACGCGCGTGCTCATCGAGTCGTCGGACAAGGCCGGGGAGTGGACGACGGTCGGTGTGCACGGCAACGTCGTCGAGGCGTCCTGGCTGGCGCTGGTCGACGCGCTGGCCTACGCGGCGCTCCGCGCGCCGGGAGCGGTCACGACAGGCTGACGCCGCGCTCGAACCCGCGCCGCAGCACCATGATCGTGCGGGTCCGGACCACGCCCTCGACCTGGTAGAGCATGCGCAGCACCTCCTCCAGCTCGTCCGGCCCGGCCGCGCGGACCTTGAGCAGGAAGTTGCTGTTGCCCGCCACCGAGTGCGCCTCCTCGACGCGGCGGTCGGCCTCGGCCGCGGCGAACACGTGGTCGCGCGCCCAGCCCTCGGTGTCCAGGAGCACGAAGGCGAGCACGTCGACGCCGAGCGCGTCGGGATCGACCTCCACCGTCGTCCGCCGCACCACCCCCGACGCCCGCAGCCGGCGCACGCGCTCGTGCACCGCGGCGGGGGAGAGCGAGACGTCGCGCCCGAGCTGGGCGTAGGTGCGGTCGGCGTCGTCGAGGAGGAGGCCGACGATCCTCCGGTCGATCTGGTCCATCCCGCCATCCTGACAGTCCTTCGGCCGAACAGTCTTCGCTGTGCATCTGAAGCGCTGGAAACGGCGTCCCGACCGAAGCATGTTCGGTGCATGGCCCGTCACCTCCCCGTCCTGACCGCGGGTGTCGTCGCGGTCGGGGCGCAGTCCTTCCTGCTCGCCCCGCTCCTGCCCGACCTCGCCGCCTCCCTGTCCGCCACCCCCACCGAGATCGGCCGCGCGCTCGCCGCGTACGGCGTCGGCGTCGTCGCGGTGGCGCTGCTGCTCGGCTCCCGCCTCGACCGCGTCCCGCGGGCCACCGCGCTGACCGCCGGAGCGCTCGCGCTCGCCCTGAGCTCGGCGGTCTCCGCGCTCGCACCGAACTGGGAGGTGCTGGCCGGGGCGCAGGCCGTGGCGGGGATCGGGGCCGGGGTCGTGCTGCCGACGACGTACGCGTTCGTCGCGGAGCTCGCAGCGCCGGGTGCGGCGGCCCGCGCCACCGGGCGGGTGCTGCTGGGCTGGTCGGTGGCACTGGTGGCGGGTGTGCCGGTGGCCACCGTGCTCGCCGACGCCGTGGGGTGGCGCGGGGTGCTGGGGGCGCTCGCGGTGCTCGCCTGCGCGCAGGCGGCGCTGGTCCGGACGCTGCCCGCGCGGCCGGGCGCCGCGCCCGGTGGTGGGACGGCCGCACACCGGTACCGTCCGTGGCACACGGGTCGCGACCGCGGTGCGGGGACCGGTGCGCGGGGCGGGCTCGGCCGGGCCCTGCGGACCCCCGGCGTCCTCCCGCTGCTCGTCGGGACGCTGGCGTTCATGAGCGCGTTCTACGCCGTGTTCGGGTTCGCCGGGGCCGAGATCCGCCTGCTGCACGGCGGCGGGGCGACCGGGGCCGGGCTGCTCGCCCTCGCCTACGGCCTCGGGTTCGGGATAGGTGCGGTCGCCGACCGGTTCGCCGACCGCACCGGCCTCGGCGTCGCGCCCGTACTCGCGGTCCTGGCCGTGGTCTACCTGCTGCTCGGGGCGACGGTCGGCGCGCTGCCCGCGCTGCTCGCCGTCGCCGTGGTGTGGGGGCTGGTCAACCACGTCGCGCTGACGCTGCTGGTCAGCAGGCTCGCGGCGGCCGCGCCGGGGGCCCGCGGCGCGGTGCTGGCGCTGAACTCCGGGGCCACCTACGGCGGGGCCGCGGTGGCCGGGCTCGGTGCCGGACCGCTGTACGAGGTGGCCGGCCTGGGATGGGTGGCGGTCGCGGCGGCGGTGGTGGTCGCGCTGGCGGTGCCCGTCGTCCGCCGGCCGGTCGCCCCGGCCCGTGCCGTGCAGCCACACCCCGGGGAGGGAGCGTCGCCGGCATCGTCGGATGACGGTTCGGCGGGTCAGCGCCGTGCCGCGAGCGCGGCGAGCCCCGCGTCGACGTCGCGACGGTCGAAGGCGGCCGGGTCGAAGTACGGCCCGGCCCACTCGACGCGCTCGGCGTGGTCGGGGTGGTCCGGATCGCCCACGGCCGCGAGCAGCTCCGCGTACCCCCACGGACCGCCGCAGTCCTCGGGCGGGCACGCACGCCGTCCCCCCGTGCAGCGGGCCGTGGCCGGCGGACCGGGCTCGACCGCCTCCAGCACGACGTCGTGCTCCCAGCCGTCGCCGAAGTCGTACTCGTACCGGAGCCGGTCGCCGGTGGCGCGGAGCACCTCGTGCAGCCGGACGGTCGCCTCGTCGACCTGCTCGGGCTCGGCGTCCGGGTCCGGCGGTCCGAACAGCCGGTCGCCTGCGACGAACTGGTGCAGGTGCCCGTTCAGCCAGCCCATCGCGACCTGCAGGATGTCGTGCAGCCCGGCGAGCGTCGTGTCGGACGGCACGAGCAGCCGGCGCCAGATCGGTGGCCGGACACCGCGCAGGGCCACCTTGATCCGGTACGTCGACGGCCCGGGCGGCGCGGGCGGCCGCCGCAGCGGCGTGACGGTCGCAGTGGTCGGCTCGTCGAACAGTCCGGGCCCGTCCGGTGCGCGACCCCGCCGACGGCGACCGGACCGGGGCGGCGCGCCGAGCTCCGCGAGGTCGTCGGCGTAGGCCGCGGTGTCGAACGGCTGTTGCCGGGTCAGCGCGGCGTGCACGTGCCGCGTCGCCACGTCGGCGAGCGCGTGCAGCACGTCGTGCCGGTCCGCCCCGGTGGCCAGCAGGCGCTGCGCGGCCGGCCACACGCCGGGCGGATCGCCGTCCCACAGCTGGTTGGCCACGATCTCGTGCATCGCGAGGTGCAGGCGCGGGTTCACGCCGCCTGCGCCGAGCTCGCCTGCCGGGTCGTCGAGGACGTCGGCGTACTCCGGGTGCTCGGCGCGGATCAGCAGCCCGCGCCCGTCGGGATCGCTCGGGTCGAGCTGCACCTGCTCGCCGTCGAGCACGGCCGTGGTGCGCGGCGTCGCGAAGACCCGCCGGGTGACCGCCTCCTGCACCTGTTCGGGCGTCGTGTCGTCGTCGAGCAGCCCGTCGAGCACGGCGTCGGCGAGCCCCGGCGGCAACCCGTCCGGCCCCGGGTCGTCCGGCCCCGGGTAGTCCATGGCCGCGACGATCTCCTCGACGACCTGCTCCAGCTCCCGCTGAGCCACTGCGGGGAGCCCCGCTCGTGGCCCCGCCCATCGCACCCACGCCCGCACGACCTCCGGCATCACCGCCGACACGTTCTCGTCCGGGTCATGCGCGGGCAGCCAGTCGAGCAGCAACAGCTCCACCTTGGCCGGGCCGACCCGCAGCGGGTGCCCGTCGGACTCACAGCCGTGGTCGACGACCAGCCGCGCGCAGGCGGCGACGACCGCCGGATCGAGGTCGAGCGCGCGGGCGGGCGCCGACGCCGTGAACTCCCGCACGATGGCCTCGCGCTCGGCGTCGTCGACGACCGGCGGGGCCACCGGAGGCACGTCGGGGAGCAGCCGCACCCGGGCCATGGCGAGTGCGCGGACGTCGCGGAAGCCCGCGTCGACCGGGGGGTCGGTGGCCCGGTCGGTCGCCGTGAACGCCGGCACCAGCAGCCGGGCCGCCTCCTCGAGGGTCAGTTCGCGGACCCAGACGCCCGGCTCGTCCAGCGACCGGATGTCCGCCAGGGTGCCGGTCGGGTCGTCGGTGACGAACGCGTCCTTGGCGATGCCGCCCATCGCGTGGTCGACGAGCACGATGACGCCGTGCGGAACGCCGTGCTCGACCGCGAGCAGAACGCTGGTCTGGTCGCCGTAGACGTCGCCGTAGCCCCAGGCCCAGCTCACCCGCCTCCCCGCCAGCTCGCCCGCCCAGGCCGGTTCGCCGACACCCTTCGCCGCGAGTGCCTCGGCAGCAGCGGCCGCCGCAGCCCGCTGGCCCGCCGTACCCAGGACCGCGATCGCGCGCAGCAGGCCCAGCGCGGTGGTGGTCCGCTTCCGGCCGGCCATCGCGACCAGGCGCTCGCCGAGCACGACCTCGGGGTCGGCGTCCACCAGGAACACGCCCCACCAGGTGCCCAGCAGCGCCGCGACGCACAGCTCGGCCTGCAGCGCGTCGTCGATCCCGTCGAGGTCCCGCCCTACGTCACGCACGGCCCTGGACAGCATCGCGTCGCCGGTCGGGTCGTCGCGGCGTTCTCGGGCGGCGGGCCCGCGCTTGCGGCCTCCGCTCTCAGGGCTCACGGCGGACACCGTGCCAGACGGCCGCCCACACCGCACGTGCCCCCTCGGGGGTCAGACGCGCGTGGAGGCTCGGCGCGCCCACTCCGGCGCGTGTTCGGGCAGCGGGCCGATCGCGACGAGCCGGGCCGGGATCCCCTGCAGCACCGGGAACCGCTGCGCCATCCGCATCGGGAACGGCAGGCTCGCGAGCGGTGCGGGAGCGAGGCCGCCGTCGTCGGCCATCCCCACCGGCGCGACGGCGGAGTCGGCGGGTGCGGCCATGATCGTCGGCCCGAGCACCGCGCGGTGGGCGATCCGCTGCGCGCCCTGCACGAGCGCCGTCGGCAGCCAGCGCCGCGCCTGCACCCGGCGCAGCACCGAGCGCGGCACGATGCCGCCGCTGCGCAGCGCCGGGGCCAGGATCCGGGCGGCGGCGACGGCGTCGGCCACGGCCAGGTTGATCCCGACGCCCCCGACCGGCGACATCGCGTGCGCGGCGTCGCCGATGAGCAGCAGGCCGTCGCGGTCCCAGCGCCGCAGCCGCTCCAGCTTCACGTCGAGCAGCTTGACGTCCTCCCACGACTCCAGCGCGCCCATCCGGTCGGCCATCCACGGCAGCAGCCCGGCGAACCTCTCGCGCATCAGCTCGATGCCGCCCGCGCGCAGCGTGGTGTCGCTGCCCTTGCGGATGAGGTAGCCGCACTGCCAGTAGTCGCCCCGGTCGATCATCACGCAGAAGTGCCCGGTGGAGAACCGCCCGACGCCGCCGACGGGGTCGGTGTCGCGGCGCGGCAGCCGGAACCACCAGACGTCCATCGGCACGCCGAACGTGCGGGGGCGCAGCCGGGCGGCGGCGCGCACCGCGGAGCCTCGGCCGTCGCAGGCGACGGTGAGGTCGGCGCGCAGCTCGTGCTCGCTGCCGTCGGTGCGGTCGGCGTAGCGGACGCCGGTGATGCGGTCGCCCTCGCGCAGCAGGTCGACGACCTCGGCGTTGCGCCGCAGGGAGAACGCGGGTTCCTCGGCGGCGGAGTCGGCCAGCATGTCGAGGAAGTCCCACTGCGGGACGAGCGCGATGTGCTTGTGCCGCCCGGGGAGCCGGCGCATGTCGGAGAGGACGACGGTGCCGGAGTCGAGCTGGGCGGTGATCCGCTCCAGCAGCCGGTGCGGCACGGCGGCGAAGCGCTCGCCCAGGCCCAGCTCGTCGAGCAGGGTCAGCGTGGACGCGTGCACGGTGTCGCCGCGGAAGTCGCGCAGGAAGTCGGCGTGCTTCTCCAGGACCGTGACCGGCACGCCCGCGCGGGCCATCAGCAGTCCCAGCACCATCCCGGCCGGCCCGCCACCGACGACGAGGCAGGTCGTGCGCGCGCTATTCTTCATGCGTTGAATTTAGCGCGGGTCCGCTAGCCTGGCAACACCATGACTGCGTCCCAGAACTCACCGACCCGGCCGGTCCGCGTCCGCTTCTGCCCGTCCCCGACGGGCACCCCGCACGTCGGGCTCATCCGCACCGCCCTGTTCAACTGGGCCCACGCCCGGCACTCCGGCGGCACGTTCGTGTTCCGCATCGAGGACACCGACGCCAGCCGCGACTCGGTCGAGTCCTACGAGGCCCTGCTCGACGCCCTGCGCTGGCTCGGCCTCGACTGGGACGAGGGCCCCGAGGTCGGCGGCCCGCACGGGCCGTACCGGCAGAGCGAGCGCGGCGACCTCTACGCCGACGCGCTGCGCCGCCTCATCGACGCGGGCGAGGTCTACGAGTCGTACTCCAGGGCCGACGAGATCGAGGCGCGGCACAGGGCGGCCGGGCGCGACCCCAAGCTCGGATACGACAACGCCGACCGCGACCTCACCGACGCCCAGCGCGATGCCTACCGCGCCGAGGGCCGTGCGCCCGTCTACCGGCTGCGCATGCCCGACCGCGACATCACCTTCACCGACCTCGTCCGCGGCGACGTCACGTTCCGCGTCGGCACGGTCCCCGACTTCGTGCTCGCCCGCGGCGACGGCAGCCCGCTCTACCCGCTGACCAACCCGCTCGACGACGCGCTCATGGGCATCACCGACGTGCTGCGGGGCGAGGACCTGCTCTCCTCGACGCCCCGCCAGATCGCGCTGCTCGAGGCGCTGCAGCGCGTCGGCATCGGCGACGGCCCCCTGCGCTACGGGCACCTCCCGCTCGTCACCGGGGAGGGCAACCGCAAGCTCTCCAAGCGCGATCCGGAATCGAACCTGTTCCTCTACCGCGAGCGCGGTTTCGTGCCCGAGGGGCTGCTCAACTACCTGGCGCTGCTGGGCTGGTCCATCGGCGACGACCGCGACGTGTTCACGATGGCGGAGATGGTCGACGCATTCGAGATCGGGCGCGTCTCCGGCAATTCCGCGCGATTCGACCTGAAGAAGGCCGAGGCCATCAACGCCGCACACCTGCGGGCGCTGCCGGTCGAGGAGTTCGCCCGCCGCGTGCAGCCCTACCTCGCCGAGCAGGACGTGACGATCGACACCGACGCCGACCGCGCGGTGCTCGCCGCCGCGGCGCCGCTGGTGCAGGAGCGCAGCATCGTCCTCTCCGACGCGGCGCGGATGCTGCGGTTCCTGTTCGTCGACGGGAAGGACTTCGCGCTCGACGAGGAGGCGGCCGCCAAGAACCTCGGCGCCGACGCCGTCCCGGTGCTCGAGGCGGCCCTGACCGGCCTCGATGCCCTCCAGGACTGGTCGACCGCGGCCATCGAGGAGTCCCTCAAGGCCACCCTGATCGACGGTCTGGGACTCAAGCCGCGCAAGGCGTTCGCCCCCGTGCGGGTGGCCGTCAGCGGCCGCACGGTGTCGCCGCCGCTGTACGAGTCCATGGAACTGCTGGGCCGCGAGCGGTCCCTCGCCCGACTGAGGGGCGGTGTGGAGCGCGCGGGAGGGGTCGGCTAGAGTACTCAGCGCAGGGCACGGACACCGGGTTCGCACCGACTGGAACCCGAGTGATCGTGAGCCCTTGGGGTATGGTGTAATTGGCAACACAGCTGTTTCTGGTACAGCCATTCTAGGTTCGAGTCCTGGTACCCCAGCGGAAACACCGGAGAAGTGCCCGGTAAGGTTCCAGAAGTACAGATCCACCTAGGGCCCCGTCGTCTAGCGGCCTAGGACGCCGCCCTCTCAAGGCGGTAGCGCGGGTTCAAATCCCGTCGGGGCTACCACGCACGAAACCCTCTCGCTCCGCACGTCGGAGTCGGGAGGGTTTCTGCGTTTGCGGGGGTGGTCGGCGCGGGGCCGGTGATCGTCGGGAGTGTGACCTCACGGTCCTGGCGGCGGCCGCCACGGTGCGGTTCCGGTGATCACGCGCTGGTGATGGTCGGGAGTGCGACGTCAGGGCCGTACGGACAACCGTGACGTCACACTCCTGTGTCGACGAGCGGGCTCAGGCGGCGGGCAGGGCGTTCCGCTGGCCCTCGGGGGGCGGCGGCTCGACGGCCGTCGTCGTGGGGGGCGGGGGCTCCGTCGTGGTGGTGGTGGACGGCGGGGGCTCCGTCGTCACCGGCGGCGGCTCCACCACCGGCGTGGTGGGAGCGACCGTCGTCGGGTCGGGACGGCGGGTCGGCGCCACCGGGGCGGGGCGGTCCTCCTCCACCGGCGCCTCCGTCGACTCCACCGGCGTCGGCGTGCCCAGCACCTCCGACGACACCGGCGGCAGGACCGGCACCGTCGACGACGGGTCGGTGTTGGCCGTGGGCGTCGGGGTGGGGGTCGGCATGAGGAACACCGTGGCGACGACGCCGAGCGCCGCGGCCAGGCCGCCGACCGACACGAGGAACGCCCCGCCGCGGCGCCGGGGCGGCTCGGGGCGGTCGTAGTCGTCCTCGCGGTACTCGGTGACCTCGAGGCCCATCGGCGGGCGGACCGGGTACGCCGACATCTGTCCCGAGCCGGGCATCGAGCCGGGCATCGCCGCACCGGGCGGCATCGGGCGCTGCGGCGGCACGACCTGCGTCGCCCTCTCCCCGGCCACCCGCTGCGGGGGGACGCCGGGCGGCCGGAAGCCCGCCGACGCCACCGGTCCGGCCGTCGGCCCGGCCGACGCCGTTCCGGCGCCCGCGGCGAGCCCGAGCCCGAGCCCGGCCGCGGCGGCCGTACCGCCGGGGCCGGCCGCCCACTGCGACCCGGTCGACCGGGAACCGCCCGTGCGGGCGCCCACGGGCGCCGACGAGCCGGCCCGTGGCGCGGGGACGTGCGGGCCGGTGCCGGCGAGCGCGACCGGGTCGAGCGAGAGCGCGGCACCCATCGCGATGGCGTTCTTCGGGTCGGCGTCGACCGCGACCGGGCGCCCCAGCTGCTCCGACACGAGCTGCGCCACCAGCGGGATCCGCGACGAGCCACCCACCAGCAGCACGGCGGTGAGCTGGTCGGGCGTCGTCCCGGCGGAGGCGACGGCGCGGCGCAGCGCCGACACCGTGTCCTCCAGCTGAGGGCGGATCAAGGCCTCGAACTCGCTGCGGTGCAGCCGCACCGAGCCCTGCGACCCGGGCAGCAGCACCGGGATCGACACCTCGGTGTCGCTGCTCAGCGCCTCCTTGGCCTCCGAGCACTCCCGGCGCACGGCGGCGACGGCGGAGAGGACCGAGGGGTCGGTGTCGTCGAGCCCGGCGAACGCCTCGGGCATGGCCGCGCGGACGTGGTCGAACACGACCTGGTCGAAGTCGACGCCGCCGAGCCGCTCGATGCCCTCGGGGCGGCCGACGGTGCCGAAGCCCTGCGGGCCCTTGTGCACGACGGCGGCGTCGAACGTGCCGCCGCCGAGGTCGTAGACGGCGATCGTCGAGCCGGGCTCGAGGCGCTCGGCCGACGCGTAGTGCAGCGCCGCCGCCTGGGGCTCGGCCAGGAACGACACCTGCATGCCCAGCCCGGCCAGCGCGCTGCCGAGGAGCTCCTTCTTCAGCGGACCCCAGGACGCGGGGTGCGTGACGGCGATCCGGGCGGCGGGGCCGCCCTCTCGCTCGGCCACCCGGTCGACGGCCCACCGCACGACGCGCGCGGAGAGCTCCTGCGGCGACCACGGCACCCCGGCGACGACGAGCGGCGTGGGGTCGCCGATGCGGCGCTTGAACTCGCGCACGACGCGGGCCGGGTCGGTCAGCGCGCGGCGCTCGGCCGCCTCGCCGACCAGGACCGAGCCGTCGGCGCCGGCGTAGAAGACGGAGGGGACGGAGCTGGACCGGTCGCCGAGGTTGACGATCTCGATCTCGCCGGGCCGTGCGCCCGGGTGACCGACGGCGGCAGACGTCCTCGTCGTACCCAGATCGATCCCGAGCAAGTAGGTCATCGTCTCCCGTTCCCGCCGCCGATCCTCACCCTGCGTGCAATCGCGTCACGGTATCGGGCCGCCGATGACCCTTTCGGGCGGGTCTGTCGTCACAGGCGGTGCTGCAGGGCCTCCGCCGCCGCCAGCAGGTCGGCGGCCCAGCGGACGCCCGGTCGGCGGCCGATGCGGTCGACGGGCCCGGACACCGACACCGCGGCGACGACGTGCCCGCTCCCGTCGCGCACCGGCGCCGACACGCTCGCCACGCCGGCCTCGCGCTCCGCGACGCTCTGCGCCCACCCGCGCCTGCGGACGTCGAGCAGGACCCGCTCGGTGAACGTGGCGTCGCCCAGCACGGCGCGCTGCACGGCCGGCTCGGCCCACGCCGCGAGCACCTTGGCCCCGGACCCGGCCGTCATCGGCAGCCGCGAGCCGACGGGGACGGTGTCACGCAGCCCGCTCGCCGGCTCGGCGGTGGCGACGCAGACGCGCTGCGTGCCGTCGCGGCGGTAGAGCTGCACGCTCTCACCGGTGATGTCGCGCAGGCGAGGGAGCACGGCCGCGGCGGCCTCCAGGAGCGGGTCGGCCCCGCCCGCGGCCAGCTCGGCCAGCGCGGGCCCGGGGCGCCAGCGGCCGTCGGATCCGCGGTGGAGCAGACCGTGCACCTCCAGCCCCACGGCGAGCCGGTGCGCGGTGGCGCGCGGCAGGCCCGTGCGCTGGCACAGCTCGGCCAGACCGCAGGGCTCGGTGGCCACGGCGCGGAGCACACCCACGGCCTTGTCGAGCACGCCGATCCCGCTATGCTGTCTCACACCGCGATACTAACGTCCCAACAGCTGGGAGAAGCAACTGATGGCGCCGCGCACACTGGCCGAGAAGGTGTGGGACCTGCACCTCGTCCGCGAGGGCGAGGGCAACGAGCCCGACCTCCTCTACATCGACCTGCACCTCGTGCACGAGGTCACCAGTCCGCAGGCGTTCGACGGCCTGCGCCTCGCCGGGCGGCCGGTCCGGCGTACGGACCTCACGCTGGCCACCGAGGACCACAACGTCCCCACCACCGACGTCGACCTGCCGATCGCCGACCCGGTGTCGCGCACGCAGGTCGAGACGCTGCGCAAGAACTGCGCCGAGTTCGGCGTGCCGCTCTACCCGATGAACCACGCCGAGCAGGGCATCGTCCACGTCGTCGGCCCGCAGCTCGGGCTCACGCAGCCGGGCACCACGGTCGTCTGCGGCGACAGCCACACCTCCACGCACGGCGCGTTCGGCGCGATGGCGTTCGGGATCGGCACGTCCGAGGTCGAGCACGTGCTGGCCACGCAGACGCTGCCGCTCAAGCGGTTCAAGACCATGTCGATCACGGTGAACAGCGCCGACGGCACGCTGCGCCCGGGCGTCACCAGCAAGGATGTCGTGCTGGCGATCATCGCTCAGATCGGCACCGGCGGCGGGCAGGGCTACGTGCTCGAGTACCGCGGCAACGTCATCGACAACCTCTCCATGGAGGGGCGCATGACGATCTGCAACATGTCGATCGAGGCGGGCGCGCGCGCCGGCATGATCGCCCCGGACGAGACCACGTTCGCCTACCTGCAGGGGCGCGACCGCGCGCCGAAGGGCGCCGAGTGGGACGAGGCCGTGGCGGCGTGGCGCGAGCTGCGCACCGACGACGACGCCGTCTTCGACGCCGAGGTGGAGATCGACGGCGACGCGCTCACCCCGTTCGTCACCTGGGGCACCAACCCCGGCCAGGGCCTCCCGCTGGGCGAGAACGTGCCCGACCCGGCCCGGATCGTCGACGAGAACGAGCGCGTCTCCGCGGAGAAGGCGCTGACCTACATGGGCCTGACGGCCGGCCAGCCGCTGCGCGAGGTCGCCGTCGACACCGTCTTCGTGGGCTCCTGCACCAACGGCCGCATCGAGGACCTGCGCGCGGCCGCCGACGTCATCCGCGGGCGCAAGGTCGCCGACGGCGTCCGGATGCTGGTCGTCCCGGGCTCGATGCGCGTGCGGTTCCAGGCGGAGGAGGAGGGACTGAACGAGGTCTTCACCGAGGCCGGCGCCGAGTGGCGCTCCGCGGGCTGCTCGATGTGCCTGGGCATGAACCCCGACCAGCTCGCGCCGGGCGAGCGCAGCGCGTCGACGTCCAACCGCAACTTCGAGGGCCGTCAGGGCAAGGGCGGCCGCACCCACCTGGTGTCCCCGCTCGTGGCCGCGGCCACGGCCGTGCGCGGCACCCTGAGCAGCCCCGAGGACCTCTGATGGACGCCTTCTCCACGCACACCGGCATCGGCGTTCCCCTGCGCCGCTCGAACGTCGACACCGACCAGATCATCCCGGCCGTCTACCTCAAGCGCGTCACGCGCACGGGGTTCGAGGACGGGCTGTTCTCGGCCTGGCGCAACGACCCGTCGTTCATCCTCAACCAGGAGCCGTTCGACCGCGGCTCGGTGCTGGTGGCGGGATCGGACTTCGGCACCGGCTCCTCGCGCGAGCACGCGGTGTGGGCGCTGATGAACTACGGCTTCCGCGTCGTCATCTCCTCGCGGTTCGCCGACATCTTCCGCGGCAACTCGGCGAAGGCCGGGCTGCTCGCGGCGGAGGTCGCGCAACCCGACGTCGAGCTGCTGTGGAAGCTCTTGGAGAACCAGCCCGGCACCGAGATCACCGTCGACCTCACCGAGAAGACGGTGCAGGCGGCCGACCTCACGGTGGCGTTCCAGATCGACGACTACACCCGCTGGCGCCTGCTGGAGGGCCTCGACGACATCGGCCTGACGCTGCGCCACGCCGAGGACATCACGGCGTTCGAGGCGTCGCGCCCGGCCCGGATGCCCGTCACGAGCTGACCGCACGGGGCGGATCCGTTGCCGCGCAACGGATCCGCCCCGCGTGTCCCTGGTGCACGGCCCTGACCAGCGGCTACGGTCACGCCCATGAACAAGACGCAGCTCGTGGACGCGCTCGCGGCCCGCATCGGCGACCGGCGGACCGCGGCCACCGCGGTCGACGGCCTGCTGGACACCATCGTCGAGACCGTCGGCTCCGGCGATTCGGTCTCCATCACCGGTTTCGGGGTCTTCGAGCCCCGCGCCCGCGCCGCGCGGGTGGCCCGCAACCCGCGCACGGGGGAGACGGTGGAGGTCGCCGCCACCACCGTGCCCGCCTTCCGTCCCGGCACCGGGTTCCGCGCGGCCGTCGGCGGTGGCGCGGCTCCCGCCCCCCGCGCCACCCCGGCCCGCCGCCGGACGGCGGCCGCGCCCGTCGTCGAGGCGCCGGCGGTGGAGGCTCCCGCTGTGGAGGCCCCGGCCGCGAAGCCCACCCGCAAGGCGGCGAAGGCGAGGGCCTCGTTCTCGGCGGTGGCGGAGCCGGCGGCCCCGAAGGCGGCAGCGCCCAAGGCCGCGAAGAAGGCGGCGCCGAAGGCCAAGGCCGAGAAGGCCGCCACCCCGGCCGTGGAGGCGAAGGCCGCCCCGAAGGCCGCTCCGAAGGCGAAGGCGGCGCCCAAGGCGAAGGCGGCCGTGGCCGAGGCGCCCGCGGCGAAGCCGAAGAAGGCGAAGGCGAAGAAGTAGGTCCCGCTCGCACACAGGCCGCGGGGCCCGGTGACGAAGGCCACGCCGGTCGGGCCGAGCAGGCCGAGCAGGCCGAGCACGCCGCTGACGAGCCCGGACGGGTGACGGCCGGAACGGAGCGTCGTGCGCGGTCCGTCACGTGGGCGGACGCGCTGTTAACGGAGTCCGTTCGGCGGACGAAGACCTCCTCGAAGCTCGACCGTCGCTCCCCGGGGGTTCAGTCCGTCATGCCAGTGGATAACGCACGCGTGCGTCTGTCCGTGCTCGGCCCGTCCGACCTGCTCGTCACCGCGCTCGTGGCCGGCCTGCGCTCCAGCCGCGTCGAGACGGGACGCATGCCCCTGCACGAGATCGGCACCGACCGGAGCGTAGACCAGAGCGACGAGCCGCGGCTGCTGATCGTCGACGTCGACCTCCACCCGCGGGCCGACGTCGTGGTCCGCGCCGTCGAGGCCGGCATGACCGTGCTGGCGATCGGGTCGGTGGCGCACCGCGAGCGGGCGGCCGCGGCGATCGTCGCCGGTGCGGTCGGGTGGATCGCGAAGACGTCGTCGATCGACGTGCTGGCCGACGCGGTGCGCGAGACGGCCGCCGGCCGGGCCCTGCTGACCGAGCAGGCCCGTGCCGCGTGGCAGGCGGAGTACCTGCTGGCGCGCGATTCGGTGCGCGCGGAGCTCGACCGGCTCGGGCAGCTGAGCCCGCGCGAGCGCGAGGTCCTGCACCTGCTGGCCGACGGGCGGCGGGCCGCCGAGATCGCGGAGCTGCTCTACGTCTCGATCACCACGGTGCGCTCGCACATCCGGTCGGTCCTGGCCAAGCTGGGCGTGAACTCGCAGCAGACCGCCGCGGAGGTCTACCGCGAGATCCAGCGGCGCGTCGGCCGCGCACCCGGTGCGGAGCCGGTGCGATGACTCTCGCTCCCGTGCGTCCGGTCGCCCCGGCGGGGAGACTGGACGTCGTGAACCGGCACCAGGCACCCGACGGACCGGACTCCGTGTTCCGGTTGCTGTTCGTGTGCACCGGCAACATCTGCCGCTCGCCGTTCGCCGAGATCCTGACGCGGCACCTGCTGATCGGCCGGCTCGGCGGGCGCGAGGCGGCCACGATCGAGGTGAGCAGCGCGGGGGTCAGCGCCGTGCCCCACGGCCGGATGCACGACGACACGCGCGACGAGCTGTCGCCGTGGGGGCTGGACCGGCAGGTCGCGGGGCGGTTCGTGGCCCGGCAGCTGCGGTCGCCGATGATCGATCAGGCCGACCTCATCCTCGGCGCCACGCCGCGGCACCGCTCGGCGGTGGTCGAGCGCAACCCGGCCGGGCTGGCGAAGACGTTCGGGCTGCGGGAGTTCGCGCGCCTGGCGCGGGCGGTCGACGTGTCCGCGCTCCCCGAGCAGCCGGGCCCGCGCGCGCGGGCGCTGGTGGAGCTGGCCCGCCGTCAGCGTGGCCTGCTGCCGCCGGTGGAGCCCGAGGACGACCGTATCCCCGACCCGATGGGGGGCACCGTCGAGGACCACCACCACGCGACGGTCCTCATCCGCGAGGCCGTGTCGCTGCTCGTCGACGTCGTCGCGCCGCCGCGTCCGGCGATCGGCCCGGTGCGCCGGCCCGCCGCCCCGCCGCCACGCGCCCCGCTGTCACCCCGCCGTCCGCTGCCCCCGCAGGCCGCGCCACGGTGGCTGCCCCCGGCCGGGTCGGCGCCCCGTCAGAGCGGATGAGGCCGTACGGCCCAGCAGCGTTCGGCCACCGCGGGCCCGCCCGGTGCCCGTGATCTACTCGCCCGACGGTGGCGACGTCGTCCTTCCCGCCGTGGAGGTTGTGCCAGGTGCCAGCGTTCGTCGAGATCGAGCACGCCATCGCGCGCCGGCCCGTGACGGGGCTCGACCCCCTGCTGTTCCTCGGCGACGCCGCGGAGCGGATCGCTGGGGCGCTCGACGCCCGCGGCGTGGTCCTGGTGGTCCCGTCTTCGGGCTGGGTGCGGGGCTCGGACGACGTCGCCACGCTCGTCGGTGAGGTGCAGCACCGCGACGGCCACGGTCCCGTGTCCACCGCGGCGCGCACCGGGCGCCCGGTGCTGACCCACGACCTCACCCGCATCGGTCCTCCGGCCCTGGCGGCGATCGCCGGCGAGGAGGGCCTCGCGGCGGCGGCGACCACCGCGCTGGCCGTCGACGGGCGGGTCGTGGCCGTCCTGCAGGTCCTGGGTCACCCCGGCCGGCCGCCGGCGCAGTCCGCGCTCGACGCGCTCGGCGGCGTGCTCGAGGTGGTCGCTGCCCGCATCGTCGACCTGCTCGAGCTCGGCCGACGGCGTCAGGCCGACGAGCCCGCCGCAGCCGCTCCCGTGGAGGACCGGACCCGGGCCCTGCCGGTCACGCCGGCGGTGTCCGTCGACATCCCGCGGCCCGCGACGCCGGTGGGTTCCGAGCGCCTGCGCGTGGTGCGTCCGGAGCCGGAGCACGGCGAGGAGCCGGCGTCCGAGCCGCGGTTCGTGCGGGAGCTCCTCGGCGCCGCCGAGCCGGAGCTCGTCACCGAGGAGCTCCGCGCGGTGGGTGGCGTTCCCCTGCCGCGGCACCGCGCCCGCTGAGGCGCCCGATCCCGGCTCAGTAGGCCCCGCGGCTGCCGAACACGGCGCCGACGGTCTTCCACGCGATCTCGGCGTCGAGGGCCAGCGACCAGTTCTCGACGTAGCGCAGGTCGAGACGCACGCTCTCCGACCACGACAGGTCGCTGCGCCCGCTCACCTGCCACAGACCTGTCATCCCGGGGCGCACGAGCAGGCGACGGCGGGCGTCGTCCCCGTAGGCGGCGACCTCCCGGGCCAGCGGCGGCCGCGGGCCGACGAGCGACATCGAGCCGGCGAGCACGTTGAACAGCTGGGGCAGCTCGTCGAGGGAGTAGCGGCGCAGCACGGCGCCGACGCGCGTGATCCGCGGGTCGTGCCGCATCTTGAACAGCGGCCCGGCGCCGTCGTTGCGCGCAGCCAGGGCGGCCACGCGCCGGTCGGCGTCGACGACCATCGAGCGGAACTTGACCATCCGGAACGTCCGGCCGTTGACGCCCACCCGCTCCTGGCGGAACAGCGCGGGACCGCCGTCGCTGCGCACGGCGAACGCGATCGCGAGCAGGACCGGCGCGCTGACGGCCAGCAGGACCCCGGCACCGACCCGGTCGATGGTCTGCTTGAGCAGCCAGCGCCCGCCGGTGAACGTGGGCTGGCTCAGCCGCAGCAGCGGCAGCCCGTCGATGGGGGCGATGTGCAGGCGGGGACCGGCGATCTCCATGAGCCCGGGATCGACGGCCAGCTCCACGCCGGTGCCCTCGAGCCGCCAGGCGAGCTCGCGCAGCCGGCCGGGGCCCCAGCCCGGCGCGGGGGCGACGGCGACGACCCGGTGCGCGCCGCGCCCGGCGATGCCCGCGACGGCGTCGAGGTCGCCCAGCACGGGCACGTCCTCGACGGCGGCGACGGTGGTCCCCTGCGGCACGCAGGCGCCGACGACGTCCCAGCCGAAGTAGGGGTCGCGGCGGGTGCGGCGGACGAGGTCGGCCACGGCGTCGACGCTGCCGACGGCGAGCACGGGACGCATGCAGCGGCCGGCGTGGCGCTCCGCGTGCAGCCGCTTCCGTGCGGCGTAGCGCCCGAGCAGGCACAGCGCACCGGCGCCGGGCATGGCCAGGAAGACCCAGGGCCGCACCGACTCGACGTCGAGCCCGAGCCCGACGAGGCCCAGCGCCGCGGCCGAGCCGAACACGGCCTGGTAGACGCGGCGCAGCTCGGACGAGCCGACGTGCAGCACGAGCGGGTCCCAGGCCCGGACGACGGCGAGGCCGAGGGCGAGCAGCAGACCGGCCGCGACACCGGTGCCGATCAGCGCGCGCACCCCGTCGACGGTCTCGGGCCGGGCGAGGGCGATGCCGACCACGACGCTGACGACGATGCTCGCGACGTCGGAGACCACCACGGCCCGCGCGTAGCGGCGCGGCCACGTGACGCCGGCCGGGACCGTCCGGCGCGTCCCGCCCCCGGTCCGGGGCGCCGGGACGACCGCGCGCACCGGGCCGGTGCCGTGGATGTCGGACTGCGTGCTCACGTGGGAGTGCTCCTCGTTCGTGCCGTGCGTCCGGCGCCCCATGAGCGCCGTCACTCCGGCCGTCGTGCGCACCCACCGTGATCGTTACGGTCCGTCACGAGATGGGCCCGAGACCTCATCAACATTGATGACGGCCCCCCGGACGCTCGTAACGCCCTCACCGGAAGTCATGAAGTACGGAGTGAGCGCGACTGTCGTCGTGCTCGGTCGGGATGTCGGGGACGGGGAATGGACGAGCGAGGAACGCGCGGCGGCGCAGGCACGATCGAAGGCGACACCGTGAGGATCACGGTCGTCGGCGCGCCCGTACCGCGGCGTCGGCGGGGCCGCCGGATCGCCGCCGTGCTGGGGGCGGTGGTGCTCCTGCTGGTGCTCGTCGTGGCCGGCACGGTCTACGCGCTGTCGGAGAGCCTGGGCAACAACGTCGACCGCGTGCCGGGCGCCTTCGCCGGACTGGACGAGTCGACCCGCCCGGTGGCCAGCGACGCCGTCACATTCTTGCTGGTCGGTACCGACACCCGCTCCGACGCCCCCACGACCGGCGAGGACGCGGGCGGGGGAGTGGGCGGCGACCGCAGCGACGTGCTGATGCTCGCCCGCGTGGACCCGTCGCGGGAGAGCGCCTCGGTGGTCTCGATCCCGCGGGACAGCTGGGTGGACATCCCCGGGTACGGGATGAACAAGGCCAACGCGGCCTACGCCTTCGGCGGCCCGAGCCTGCTCATCGAGACGGTCGAGAACCTCACGCAGATCCGCGTCGACCACTTCGGCGTCATCGACTTCGCCGGCTTCGAGTCGATGATCGACGCGGTCGGCGGCATCGACGTCTCGATCTCGGAGGCGACGAGCAACGACGGCGTGGAGTTCCGGCAGGGCCTCAACCACCTCGACGGCGCCTCGGCCCTCGCGTTCGTCCGCCAGCGGTACGACCTGGCCGACGGCGACTTGGACCGCGCCCAGCGCCAGCAGGCCGTGCTGCGCGCGCTACTGAGCAAGGCCGCCTCGGGATCGACGTTCAGCAACCCCGCGGCCTTCTACACCCTGCTCGACGCCGCCACCCGCTCCGTCGGGGTCGACGACACCCTCAGCAACGGCGGCCTGCGCTCCCTCGCGCTGGAGATGACGGGCCTGCGCCCGTCGGCGGTCACCTTTGTGCGCGCCCCTGTGGCGGGTCTGGGACGCGAGGGCGACCAGTCGGTGGTGTACCTGAACCAGCACCAATCAGCGCTTCTGTGGAAGTCCGTTGATGACGGTCGCATCGTCGAGTACATCGGACGGCATCCGGCTGATGCGCTCGGAGCGGTGACCCGGTGAAAGATCGACATGACGCATTGAATTCCCGGCATCGATGAAGGGCAGCCCGCTTGGTGGCGCAGGTGATGGCACCCCCGCGTAAGCGATCGAGCGTCGCGCGGGTATGCATGGGCATCGGCAGCACGTCACGGGTACCGCAGGATGGAGTCGGGGGCAGTGGAACGGCATGCAGCAGCCACAACCTGAGCTACCGGTCTCGGAGGATCTCGTCGTGCAACGGGACTTGGACCGGACGGGGCGCGGATCCCGATGAGGGCGACCGACATCCTCCGCACCCTCCGTGAGCGCTGGCTCATCGTCGTGATCTCGGTTCTGGTCGCTACTGCTGCGGCTGCAGCCGCAAGTCTGATCAGACCGGCCGACTACACCGCGGGCATCTCGATGTACGTGTTCTCGCAAGGCAGTGACTCTGCCAGCGCCGCCTATCAGGCAGCGCAGCTGTCGGAGCAGCGAGTGACGTCTTACGTCGAACTCGTCGGTAGTCGGAGAGTGAGCGAAGACGTGATCGCGCGGCTCGGCCTGAATATCGAGCCCGAGGAGCTGGCAAGTCGGATCACCGCGTCGAGCTCGGTGAACTCCGTGTTGATCAAGGTGGAGGTGGAAGACCATTCGCCGCAGCTAGCGGCAGAGCTCGCCAACACCGTCGGGGCTGTCTTCGCGGATCTCGTAGAGGAGGTGGAACGCCCGACCACTCCGGGTACGGCCGCGCTCATCGCGGTGAGGGTCGTTCAAGAAGCTGCTGTACCAACATCTCCCTCCTCGCCCGGCCTCTCGGCCGCGATCACACTCGGCCTGCTGGCGGGACTGGCCGTGGGGGTCGGGTCTGCATTCGCCCGGGATGCGCTCGACAACTCGATCAGGTCGATCGAGCAACTGCGTACCACGACGGATGCGCCGAACCTCGGAGTACTCGCCTACGACTCACGTGTTCCGAAGATGCCGTTAACCGTCCACGACGATCCTCAGTCCGCGCGTGCCGAGGCGTTCCGCCAGCTCAGGAACAATCTGCAGTTCATCGACCTCGACAATCCGTGCAAAATCATCGTCGTAACCAGTGCAATGCCGGCCGAAGGGAAGACGACGACGCTGGTCAATCTCGCCATTGCACTCTCCTCGGCGAACTCCCGGGTCCTTGTGATCGAGGGTGATCTGCGGCGGCCGAAACTCTCCGACCTCCTGGCGCTCGACCGGACGAGCGGCCTGTCGACGGTCCTCGTCGGCCGGACCAGCCTGGACCAGGTGATCCAGCCGTGGGGCGGAGCCTTCGACCTGTTGGCGAGCGGTCCGCTTCCGCCGAACCCGAGCGAGCTGTTGGCATCCCGCCAGATGAGGCTGTTGCTGGAGAGCCTGCGTGGCAAGTACGACGTCGTCCTGATCGACGCGCCTCCGCTCCTCCCCGTAGCCGACGCTGCTGCGGTCGCTCCGGTGACCGATGGCGCGATCCTGATCTGTCGCCACGGCAGTACCACCACCACCCAGCTCGCCCGGGCGGCGGAGTCCTTGCGATCCGTCAACTCGCGAGTACTGGGAACGGTGTTGACCATGGCGCCTCGCAACGGTCCGTATTCGTACGGGCGGTACAACTCGCTCTACCGAACAGAGACGAGATCTAGAGACGAACGTATTGGCGACGGCCCGATGAGCGTGCGGCCGGCGATGCGGCCCACGTGGACCGAGCCGAGGGAACTTGGTCCGGGTCGCGCTGCCGGTCCGGCGTCGTCGGATCGTTTCGCAGACCGGACGGGGCGCATGCAACGCGTCGAGCGCGACGGTCCGAACCGGGGCTAGCGCCGCCCGTTCCTGAACCGAGAGAGCCAGATGACCTCCTCATCAACTAGTCCGTCCGTCTCGCCGACGGCACTGCAACTCGCTGTGATCATCACGTATCGCTCGGTCGATGTGATCGGAGCCTTGGCCTCCAGCTGTGACGAATGGTTGCGAGAGCACTCGAACGCTCGGCTGGTCGTACTGGACAACAGCTCCTGTCAGGAGACGATCGATGCCGTACGGTCGGCGACCCAGGAAAACCGCGACCAGGTCATCGCGGCCGTGAACGGCAGTAACACAGGATTCGCGCCGGCTGTGAACGCCGCCGTCGAGCAGGCCGCGGCTCGATGGGGTCGACCCGGCACGGTGATGCTCCTGAATCCCGATGTGATGACGGACGTCGAGGTACTCAGCCATGTCCCTGGTCTGCTGAATGACCCCACCATCGGAGTAGCAGCGCCCCTGTTGCTCGAAGCTGAAGGACACCATGCCGACCGCGGTGTAGCCCGGAGGTTCTGGAACCGCCGCCTGCTCTTCGCCGAGATCGTCGGCGCGCCTCGAATGGCTGCGCTGTTCGCCAGTCGGCCACGCAACTTCGCGGTTCGACGAGGGACGGGACTCGTCGACGTGGACATCACGTCAGGAGCGTTCATGGCCATTCGAGCCGAGGTGTTCGGAGCGGGCCTGGACACGAGATTGCCGATGTACCTGGAAGACCAGGAGGTCTGTCATCGGGCTGCGCAGAAGGGCCTGAGGGTCGTGGTGGACCAGGATGTCGTTGCTCGACATGTCGGCGGGGCAAGCAGGCAGAGCAACACCGCTATGACGAGGCAGCTCCGCATGATGGAGCTCGCCAGTGCGCCATGTCTTTCCTTGAACGACACCGCCGGACACAGCATCTCGCAACTGCGCGTGCTCGTGGGGGTCGCAGGCGGCATCCGGCTGATGACGGCCGGCGCGGTGAGGTGCACGATCGGTGCGATGTCAGCTCGGGCGAGGCGCTGGGCACGGGATCAGATGGTGCTCGGCGGATGGTTCGTCCGATGGGCGCGAGACCGCAGTGGGGTGGACGGGGCTGCATTGTGGAGAGGGTGAACCGTGCCCTTCGACGAGAACTCGCGGCATTCGGGGAGGCGCGATGCGCGTCCTTCTGGTGAGCAAGTTCCTCCATCACGTCGGAGGGGTCGAGACGTACGTGCGGTGGCTGGCAGAGACCATGCAGGCCGCGGGCCACCAGGTGGCTCTGCTCGGGATGAGACCTCCTGACGGACACGATCCGATGGACTTCGGCGAAGCGCCGTTGTACCTGACTCCGACCCGTCAGTTCGTCGCCGCGTCATCACGGATGCGGGTCCGCAGCGCGATGAGCAGTATCTACTCGCGTGCGGCGGGTGCGACCATGAAACGTGCTCTGTCGGAGTTCTCTCCGACCGTGATCCACTACCACGGGACGTGTTACCAGCTCACGAGTTCGGTCGTCACCGCCGCAGCCGCGAGCGGTGCTGGCCGGGTGATGACCGCGCACGAGTACAAGCTCGTATGTGCGAATCAGCGGCTCTGGGATGATGCGGCCAGCAGAATCTGCACGCGATGCCTGGGAGCGAGCACCGCGCAGAAGTTCTCCGAACCGGTCAAGGCATCGTGCATCAAGTCGAGCCGTGCTGCGTCGGCGATCGGCGGAGCCGAAGCAGTGCTGAGTCGTCAGGTGTGGCAGCGAGCTCGGGACGTGGCGATCCACGCTCCATCGAAGTTCATGCTCTCTACCCTTGTCGACGACGGCTGGTCGGCCGGGCGGATCCGGGTCATCGACCTTCCATGGTCGCCGGGGGGTGCCCTCATGACGCGGGCGCGGGAGCACTTCCTGTACATGGGTCGGCTCGCTGCCGAGAAGGACGTACTCACTCTGATCAAGGGCTGGCACCTCGCCCGGGATCGGACGGGAATGCGCCGGTTGCTCGTCGCAGGCGACGGAACGGAGGCCCAGCAACTCCGCGACTGGGTCAGGTCGAACAAGGTCGAAAGGGTTAAGTTCCTCGGTCGGCTGGACGCTGCCGGAATAGCGGAGTCGCTGGCCGGGGCCATAGCGACCGTCCATCCGGCTGCCTGGTTCGAGAACAGCCCCTTTGCGGTGCGCGAGAGCATTTCAGCCGGGGTTCCAGCCGTCGTCGCCGACGTCGGGGGCATGCCCGAACTCGTGCGGGACGGCCTTACGGGCCACACCGTTGCCCACGGAGTGCAGAGTTGGGCTGACGCATTCGCCGAAGCGGTACACGGGGCGGCTTGGGTTCCTGAGCCAGGCCAGGGCGTCCGTGCGGCTGCAGACACCTATGCGATGACCGGTCCAGCGCACCTCGATGAACTGCTCGATCTCTACGGGACGGCGTACGCCTGGGCGAACGATGGCGCCTGAGCATTCGAGCGCACGGAGGCAGTTCCTCGCCCTTGCATCGGCACGGCTCGTCTCTTCCGCTGTGCAGGCGATCGTCGGCGTCGGCCTGGCTCGCGCCGTCGTTCCGACCGAGTACGGAGTGGTCGCAGCCGTCGCCGGAGCGGTGTTGTTGTGGTTCATCATCTGCGACGTCGGTGTCTCGAGCTGCCTCGGGCGCCTGCGCGCCGTCTCCTCGAAGGCTGATGTGGAGTCGGCACTCTTCGTCAATCTTGCCTGCGCCATCGGCGGGGCGGCCCTCGCAATCGTCGTCGTCACCGTCCTTGCGTTGCCGCACTCGGCGGAACTCGCAGTAGCGCTGGTCCTCATTGTGCTCGCGCAGGCGCTCGACAAGAACATCGATGGTGCGCTCGCCATACCGATCGCGGATGGCGAACTGCGGTTTCCGTCGGCTTCGGCTCTCCTCCGACGAGTCATCACCGCCGTGACGTTCTTCGGGCTGCTACTCGTCGGGCTCGACCCGTTGATCGCTTATGGGACCGGAGTCGCGCTCGGGCCGGCCGCCGGCCAGATCCAGATGTGGCGGAAGCTTTCGTCAATGGGTCTCCGGAGGCATCACGGGGGCCGGGCCGGATGGATTCTCCGCTCGTCCGCGCCGTTCGCACTCAACGACGTCGCGATCCAGTCGCGCAACGTCGACGTATCGCTCGTCGCGGTCAGCGCAGGTCCTGGTGTCGCCGGCTTGTACGCCGCCGCAGCCAAGCTCACCGCACCTTTCCAACTCGTCACTTCCACGCTGGCGGGCGTGATCCTGCCGAGGGCAGCCCGAGCGGAGCGAGGCGTCATCAGAAGGGGCGCGGTGGTCATCATGGCCGGCGCCCTGATCATGATGGTCCCGATGGCGTTCATCGCCTGGTACGCGGAGCCCCTCGTCGTACTGGTGCTGGGTACCACGTACGCCGCTGCCGGACCTGCCTTTGCGCTGCTGGTACTGGCACTGCCCTCCGTCGGAGCGGGCGCACCGCTTGCTTCGATGCTGCAGGGTCTCGGGCAGGAGCGGTTGGTCGCGGTGCACAGCGCAGTGTTCGCTGTGCTCATCCTGGCCGCAGTCGCCCTGGGCTCGATCGCTGGAGCTACCGGCGCCGCCGCTGGATTCGCTGTGACTACGGTCGTGAAGACCGCGAGCTTGGCGGCCATCGTCCTGCTCTCTGGTGACCGACGCCGGCAAGTGGCTGAGCACGCTGATCGCCTGGGTGCGAAACCGTGATGGCGAGCCGTCGAGCAGGAGTTCTAGCAGGCATCGGTATACCCGCCCTGACCGCTTTCGTCGTCGCCGTGCTCCTCGTCCGCGGCGCCCACCGGATCGGGGTGCTCGGATCTGCTGCCGCCCTTGTCGTACTGAGCCTGTTCGTGCTCATGGCGACCAAGGTTCCGGCACGCTTCCTGCCCGCTGTCGCTCTCGTGCTCTACGTGCTGGTCCCTCAACAGGCGGTCGGCTACCTGTACGGGGTCTCCGCGGGAACCGGCGTCCTGGCGATATGGGTGGTCCGCCGTCTCTTCCGCGCGAGCTCGGACGTCACGCGAGCGTCCTCCGGCAGCGTTTGGTTGTTCGCAGCAAGAGCCGGCGCGGTGAGCGTCAGCGTGTGGGCGGCGGTCCTCTTCGTGGCCGCTCCGCCTGCCGTGCCGAACCCACTGGCCCGCGACTGGCTAGTGAGTTTCACTCTCTCGATCGTGATCGTTCTGCTAGTGCGCGATGTGCACGACGAGGCCCGTGCAGTGATGGCGGTACTGCGATGGCTCACCATTCTTCTTGCTGTCGCGATGCTTATCGAGTTCGTTGCATCGGCAAACTTGTTGTACGAACCGCTGTACTCCGCTGTTGGCAGGCCTTCATTCGTTGCAGGATCGGCGTATCGAGCACACGGATCGTTCGGCCACCCTCTCTACGCCGCCACATTCTTCGCTACGTCACTTGGAGGTGCATTCGCGCAGTGGTTCAGCGGGCACGCCAATTCACGGTTATGGCTCGTCGCCGCTCTGGTCGGCCTTCTGACCACGCTTTCACGGGGTGGTCTTGCAGCGGCAGTAGCGGCAGTAGCGGTGGTACTCGCGGTCGGAGCGACAGCGATCCCGTATGTGACCCGCTCGGCAAAGTACGTCCGGGCAGTGGCCCTCGGTGTCGGTGCTGCTGCGGCAATGCTTGGTGCAGGTGTACTGCAGGGACGGATCGGTACCGAGGAAGCGACCACCTCCACCCAAGTCCGCTCGGACATTGTTCCTTACGTGCTGAAGTTGGCGGTGGACTCTGACTATCTGGGTTGGGGGCCTGCGGCTGCGGATAAGCTGATGATCTCCTTGAGTGGCGGCGCTTACCCGTTGGAGAACTCGTACTTACAAGTCTTGGTCAGCCTCGGACTCCCGGGCCTTGCCGGTCTTGTTCTCCTGTTCGTGAGTCTGGCGGTGCACGCCCGAAAGGTGCGAAACCTCACGGGTCTCGCAATGCTGTGCGCGTTCTCGGTGGCAATTGCTGGCTATAACGCTATCGAAACACTTCTTCCGCTGCACGCGCTCCTAGGTGTGATCTCGATCGTGTGCATTGGCAGTGCTGGCGATGATCCTAAGGGTAGCGCTGATAAGGCAGAGGCCCCCGTTCAAGGTCGCGTTAGCGAGCACCTGAACCAGTGAACTCCGACTTAGATCGCTGTGTTCATCGTTTCCTGAAAGTGAATCCAGCTCGCGTGTCCAAGGTGCCGGGTGGTTCGTTAGCGACCTACTACCGTTGCTCACATCGAGGCTAAGACGGCCGCCGCTGTCACATCGCGCCAGACGGCTGACGCAGTCAGCGCGTCGGACATAGACGAGTTCAGCATTGATGTAGCCACGGTGATGCAAATCAGGCAGGCAGGCATGTAGTTTGTGATGGGGGGCTCTTGATCAGGTGATCGCTCGTGACCAGTCCGTGCCAGAGCATTATTTGCTTAATGTGACGGTACGCGGCTGTGCGAATGAGAGTCGGGACTAATGCTGCCCTGTCAGCGAGGGTCTCACATCTTTCCGACCCACTCCGGAGCGGGGACAGAGCTCGGGTCGACAAGATACTGCACAAAAGGCAGTACGACGATCGACAACCCGGCGATTACCTGCAGCGCAGCCGGCAGTATGAGCGTCCTGTTCAGTCTGCGTCTACTACTCCGACTGGAGTCTAATGCATACATCGCAACAACTAGAACCGGGAGGCAGGCGAGTAGAGGTATCTCACGGTACTTGGGAAGGGCGTAGCTCGAAGCAGTCGAAACTATAATAGATAGATAAATCGCGGCACCAAGAATCCATGCATGCTGCACTAGAGTGTTGACTGCGAGAATTCGCAGCACGACAAAGACGGATGCTCCACCTCCAAATGCCATAAGGACTAGGATAGGAGAGCGGTCGATCACACCGCCAGTTGCTGCGATAATTCGCCACGGCCAACCGCCCATGCGGTTGGGAAACTCGTACGTGCTAGTCCAGAATACCGCCGGAGACGAGCAGAATATGCCGCTTACGATAGCGCCAATGATAGTCAAGCGGTCTTTTGGTATTCTCTGCCACGCGGCCAACACAAGGGGCGTCGCAAAAAAGGCCCAGAGGAAGAACCCAATCGGCAATCCGAGCGGCTCAATTCTGCTAGCATTCGCTTCTCGAGCTGACGGAGGTGTCGATCCGCCCCAGATGGCCATCAGAGAGAGAAGGGACCCGCAGGCGGGCAGCACCATTATGGCAGCCATAGCTGCTCGCCTAAGCGGAGGGAGCTGTATAGACAGTGCTGCCGCCACCCCCGCCGCGGCAATTAGCCATACTGCTGTCTGTCGCACGGTGCACGCCGCAGCGATTATGGCTCCGCATGCGCATGCGATCAGCCAAATTCGGTCAGATTGCTGCGGAAGTTGTACTAGGAGCGAGAGGGCAAGAGTCGAGAGCGCTAAGGTCAGCGTGTCGGTCGTCATCCAGAGTGTGCTTTGGAGTACGTATGGGCTAGCGAATACGGCAGTCATGACGAGAATTCGGGGCAGCGGTTCGATGCTGCGGAGGATGATGACGAGTACGCCTGCCAGCAAGGCCCAGCAGAAGATGCCCATCACGAGCTGCGTGGCAGCCATCGAGGCTCCAATGCTGGCAGGTATCGCAGCCAGCAGGTGGTAAACCGGTCCGGTGGCAGTTCGCATTTCGGCAATATCTGGCAATGGCAGTTCATTAGCGGCTCTTCCCAGATGAGGGTGTAGGTCGGCCGGGCGCGTCGGTCCGCAGATAGACGTCGAGGTCTCCCGACGATGGAGGTTCCTACGCCATCCATCCGAAAGACCTCGACGTGTCCGACGCTACCCCGCCGGCCGGCTTCGGCCGCCCTGACCTGACCGCCTTCGCTCGACTCGACGGCCTCGGTCTGAGCGTGACCGGGCAACGACTTGAACCGGATCGTGCGGTCCTCGCGTGCCGCGTGGTGGAACCAGATCAGTGGTGCCGACGGTGCGGCAGCGAAGGCGCTGCTCGTGACACCGTGATCCGGCGGTTGGCCCACGAGCCGCTGGGCTGGCGACCGACCGTGCTGGAAGTTGTAGTGCGCCGCTACCGCTGTGCCGACTGCGGACACGTGTGGCGCCAAGACACCAGCGCCGCGGCGGAGCCACGCGCGAAGCTCTCGCGCACCGGGTTGCGGTGGGCGCTGGAAGGGATCGTGGTCGCACACCTCACCGTCGCCCGTGTCGCCGAGGGACTCGGGGTCGCGTGGGACACCGCCAACAACGCGGTCCTGGCCGAAGGCAATCGGCTGCTGATCAACGACCCCACGCGGTTCGAGGGCGTGAAGGTCATTGGCGTCGATGAGCACGTCTGGCGCCACACCAGGCGTGGCGACAAGTACGTCACCGTGATCATCGACCTCACCCCGGTCCGCGATGGCGCCGGCCCAGCAAGGCTGCTGGACATGGTCGAGGGCCGGTCGAAGGCGGCGTTCAAGACCTGGCTCGCCGACCGCGACGACGCCTTCCGTGACGCGGTCGAGGTGGTCGCGATGGACGGCTTCACCGGGTTCAAGACCGCCGCTGCAGAGGAGATCCCGGACGCGGTCACGGTGATGGATCCCTTCCACGTCGTGCGCTTGGCCGGTGACGCCCTCGACAGGTGCCGGCGCCGGGTCCAACTCGCGATCCACGGGCACCGTGGGTTCAGGGACGACCCGCTCTACAAGTCGCGGCGCACGCTGCACACCGGCGCGGACCTGCTCACCGACAAGCAGAGCGACAGGCTACGCGCGCTGTTCGTTGATGACGCTCACGTCGAGGTCGAGGCGACCTGGGGTGTCTACCAGCGCATGATCGCCGCCTATCGCCACGAGGACCGGCAACGTGGCCGCGAGCTCATGGAGAAGCTGATCACCGACCTCAGCGCCGGCGTCCCCAAGGTGCTCACCGAGCTCACCACCCTGGGCCGGACCCTGAAGAAGCGAGCCGCTGACGTGCTCGCCTACTTCGAACGACCCGGCACCAGCAACGGGCCGACCGAGGCGCTCAACGGACGGCTCGAACACCTGCGCGGCTCCGCACTCGGGTTCCGCAACCTGACCAACTACATCGCCCGAAGCCTGCTCGAGACCGGCGGCTTCAGACCCCAACTCCTACACCCCCGATTGGGATGAGCCTCATTAGCGAGTTTGGCAATCGTAGGCCAATGGAAAATCTCTTGATCAAACCAGCCAGATGTCACCTTCACGGGCCAGAAGGCACAGAGCGCGATCGAAAGTGCGCCAATTGTAGTAGCAATAAGCCATTCAATGATTAGGCATAGCTGGGGCGCAGAAAGGTGGCGTGGCGCTCTCCCTGCTGTAGACGAAAGGAAAGAGCTCACAAGAAGTACTCCTTTGAAGAACTGGAAGAATCGCGTACGCGAAAGCGTTTCTGGCTTGTCGTTTGACAGTTGCCGCGGCTCCTGAGACCCGCAAGTCTAATGCGCGATTTTCGTTTGCCAACTGAGGATGCATGGAGGAAGGGGAGGCGCTACGGCAAAGCGGTTGGCGCGCCAAAAGCAAGCTGCGCTGCACGTTGTGCGGTCTGGCTATAGGTCGGCGCAAATTCTTGAACTGTTGCGCCATGTCGGTCTGTCGCGCCAGCCGGGCTTGTAGCCCAGCCAAGCAACCCAGCCAAGTCGAACCGTTCATCGCTGAGGTATTCGGCTTGCAGGTCGCTTCGGCTCTGGAAGATTGCCATCAGAGTAGCGATTGCTCGACGTGTGGCCTCGTCTTCGTATGGCACTCCGAGCTGGGCAGAAATCTGACTTGCGGTCGGCTGGATGAGCGTACTCGTAAGATACTTCGCTTCTGCGATCGCCCGAAAGCGCTGCCACACGACTACTTTCCCGTTGCTCCAAACCGGCTGATACGCGAGCGCGAACCATGGCTCGCTTGCGGCTGCTTCCATGCCCGCCCACTGAGGCTGGTGCACGACCCAGTAGTCGGGCTCTTCGCGTGTCAGCCAGGAGATGGGGTCTCTGTTCGCAATCTCACGGACCGAGTCCTTGGACAGCAGGCCGAGAAAATCGATCATCTCGCGATCGCTGAACCAGCCGACGATCCCGATCTCTGCCAGCGCGACCGTCGCATCCTCGGGGGTATTGGCCTTGAGCCACGACGCGGTATCTAGGTACTCGGGCCGGTCGACGCCTCGAATGATGTCCCTCCAGCCCACTACTGTCATCACGCCGGTCGCGAATACTGCGACAGCGAGCGCGACTGCGCCGGCCCGCTGTGAGACGCTTTGCGAAGCCTTGAGCCGGTCGTCGGATCCGGCACCCCGTCGCCCAGCACTACTGCGGATGAAGTTCACGGCTGAGGCACGTGAAATCACTGAGATCGCAATTCCGCCGCACAGGGCCATCAGTGCGAGTTGTGGCCCGTAGTACCAGTGGTAGCTGGGTGGTCGGATGATTAGGCCGTATGCGGCGAAGAGAAGTGCTACGCCTAGGATGAACGCGCCCAAGTAGCGGCGCAGCCCAAATAGTCCGCCGACGAGCAGTATTCCTATGCCGCCCATCAGTGCGGCCACTGTGGCCCACTCCATGAAGCCGAAGACCTTGGGACTCACGGCGAATCCGCGCAGGTAGAGCATGTCACCCCACAGGCCACTGCGTCCCTGTGCCACCTTCGCGGCAAAGGTGTCTGGAATGATGGGGATGTTGATGGCTAGTGCCGTCAGGGCCCACAGGGCGATTGCTGCCGCGGCGCCTGCCATTAAACGCATCGGGAAGTGCTTGAACTGTATCCAGAGAAGAACGAAGACTACTGCCGCGAACACTGCTCCGTCGCCGCGAACCAGTGTTGCCGCGACCAGTGCGAAGCCGAGCGCTGCGTGTTTTCCGGCTCCCTGTAGCAGCACCGCGAGTAGTAATAGGCAGATGAATGCAGAAGTCTCAAGGCCTCGAGTCGCGAGTAGCCAGGGATTGATGATCATCAAGCACATCGCGGCGAGGCCGCCGAGTGTCATTGCATTCTTGCGAAGAATGAGGAAGGTCAGGTAGCCGGATGCAGCCGTCGTGAAGACGAAGAGCAGAGTCGTCGCGAGTTCCATGTCGCGGAAGATCGAACCGAGCAGTGCGAGTAGCAGGGTGTAGAGCGGAGCGGAGACGGCGTTGGTGGTGGAGTGGTGGAGGTTGTACACCCAACCGTGGCCGTCCAGTAGGTTCTGCGCATATCGGAGAATGATGAATGCGTCGTCCGGAACCTTATCGGCGGTGTGGTGTACTGCCAGGACGGACAGCAGTAGGCACGTAGCTGCTACGGCACTATGAACAAGTGCTGTCAGTCGATACCGCGAATGCTGCGCCTCACCGCGCTGGATGCCTTGAAGCAAGTTCTCGGCTACGTGCTCGCGGACTGCCATTCGCTCTCCTGGGCATTGCAGCTGCTATCAGTGATATGGCTCGAGCGGCATCGCCGAAACCCACACCGCTTTTCATGCGCTCAGCGCCTGCCTGACTGAGGGCGCGGCCTAGATCCGGGTTGACGACGAATTCGGATATGGCTGCGGCGAGCGCGCTCGGGTGGGCATCAACCAGTAGCCCACCGCCGCTTGCGATGATCTCCTTCGTCCCGCCGAGGGCGTAGCCGATCACTGGGGTCCCGACCAGGAGGGATTCAGCAGTGACGCGTCCGTAGGCCTCGTTGCGCGAGCAGACGAGGCTCACGTTGGCGTCGCGCAGGACCTGCAGCGGCTCGTCGGTCTCACCTCGGTGGAAGATCGAGTCATCCATCCCGAGGTCGTGAATGCGAGCGGTGAGCTCCGCGAGCGTCGTCGGTGTCGATCCTCCGTACAACTCCAGGGTCACGTCGACTCCCTCGCGGCGAGCCATCGCAACGGCCTGGACGGCGTCGAGCTGTCCCTTCTCCTTTGAGAGCGTTCCGAGCATCACGATCCGGGGCGTGGTACCTCGTCTCACCGATGGTGGGGCGACAGCGGGAAGGTCACCGATGGCCGGAGGCTCGATCATCGACGCACCATGGAACTGGGCGGCGACGAACTCTGACACTGCAACGGTGACGGAGGAGCAGCCCTTGAGGATCTTGATGATGAGCTGTTTCGGCAGAACAGATTTCAAGGTCGGGTTGGTGGCGATGCTCTCGCTGAGCAACGTCACCACAGGGATTCCTGAGAGTCGACCGGCTACCACGGGGGCCGGCACGACCGTCGATCCGACGATCATCCGGTCGGGGCTCAGCCGCTTCAGCAGCCTGAGCCATGGCAAGACGTGCAGCGCTGACTGGATGAGTTTGAGGAGCCCGCGGAGACCGGTGTGGTCGACGCCCATCCACCACTGCATCGGGCTGTGGTGAATGACTACGCGTGGAATGGACGCCTTCAGTAGCGGCTCCAGCGGACCTGGTCGTGGTAGGACGACCTCCACCCTGTTGCCCTGCCGGTGAGACGCCTCGGCGAGCGCGAGGATCGACCTCTCCGCTCCGACAGTCAAGGACGAGTGGGAGACGAAGAGGTCGTAGGTTGCCTTCGTCACGCCACGCTCTGCGGCGCGGGAAGCGGATCGGGCGATACCGGACGCTGCTCAGGGATGCTGACGGGCGCTTCGATCGATGTCGTCTGGGACGTCGCCTGACGTCGGATAGCGAGGGATCGTCGACCATCGACCAGGTCCTGGCAGAGCTGCTCGTACCCGTCTGCGACGGCGTCCCATCGGTAGAGGACCTCTGCCCGAGCCCTCGCACCGGCGCCGCGCACGCGAGCCTCTCCGGGGTCTGACTCGACCGACCTGAGTTGCTCAGGAAGATCCGACGGCGAGCCGAAGTAGGTACCCCCCTCGCCGAGGACCTCGCGGTTGAAGTTCACGTCCCAGGCGATGACGTTGGCGCCTGCGCCCATAGCTCGCAGGAGCGACGGATTGGTGCCTCCGACGGAATGACCGTGCAAGTAGCTCGCGCATCCTGCGTACAGCGAGTTGAGGAGGTCCTGGTCCCAGACCCCGCCGAGCATGCGGATCCGGGGATCGGTGTCGGCCATCGCCTGCACCCGCTGTTCATAGGCGCTCGCATAGGGAACGGTGCCGACCACGACGAGGGGCAGAGTGGCATCGCTCCGCCGGTACCCGTCGACGATGACGTCGACGTGGTTCTCGGGCTCCATCCGAGCAACCACGAGGTGGTACTTGCCGGATTCCAGGCCGACCGACTGCAGCTTGGCGGGCTCGGTCGTCGTGATGATCGGTGCGCCGT
Organism: Pseudonocardia oceani; assembly: GCF_019263585.2. GTDB lineage: Bacteria > Actinomycetota > Actinomycetes > Mycobacteriales > Pseudonocardiaceae > Pseudonocardia > Pseudonocardia oceani. The sequence continues at coordinate 1,496,348 of NZ_JADQDF010000001.1, read as the reverse complement.
AGGTCAACAGGACGCTGTCGCTGTCGAACTTCGCGCGGTAGTAGTCCTGGATGCCGGCCGCATCCGCGATTAACTCGTCTGCGAGCTTGACGGCGAGCCGCTCGTTCGCGAGGTAGTAGCGGCGACCGGTGGGCCCCCACTTCGCGCGCTTCCACTCCAGCCCGTCGACGTGTACGGCCACCGGGATGCGCGCTGCCCTGATCAGGGGCAGAAGGGGCGCATTGGCCGCGTTGAACACCAGCGCGACGTCGACGGGATTGCGGAGGAGGTGGGCGACCGACAGGGCGGTGTGGCTGAGCGTCTCCGCGGTGGGGTGACGCAGCGCAGGAAGGACCACACGCTTCATCCCGAGGTGCTCCTCCGAGGTGTCGTTGCCCCGGCAGTAGACGGTGACCTCGTGTCCGAGCTTGACGAGGCGCGAGCCGACCTCTTCGACCGCGGTCTCGAAACCACCGTAGCGGGCGGGTACACCACGGGTGCCGATCATCGCGACGCGCATAGCCAGTCCTTCAATCAGAGGGAGGTGGGTGACGAAGGCCCGGTCGCCTTTGAAACCCCGGACTCAAAGCTGCTATCGGTGGTTCGCAGGGGGTCGTTGCGGGCGCACGCGACCAATCGTCAATGTTGATGACTGACGGTGGTCGCTCGTCCCCATGCGTCGCGGATTGGGTGACACTGGTCAACGTGTGCCGGAGGACTCGGCGACGGGGGCGATCGTGTCGCGGCAGCGGACCGGCGGGGTAGAGGCGAAGCGGTCGGGGCCGAACAGGGGTAGCAGGGTCGCGAGCTGGCGGGCCTGCTTGCGGTGCCCGAGGGGGGCGGCCGTCGTCTCCTCCCTCCTGACGGTGGTCGACGACCTCTACGAGGCAGCTCGTGACGCGGAGGCCGTTGGGGTGCTGACCGAGTGGCCGAAGTTCCGTGCACTGGACTGCCGCGCATCGGCAGCGAGATGGCGGAGAAGCTCGTCATCGACACCCGGCTTTGGCTCGACCCCGACGTCATCCGGCGCGCCGGATTCAGGTGGGTGGGGGTCGGCGGCGGCAGGTCGTCGGCGCGTAGTCCTCTCGTCCCGAACCGCAGACGTGGGCAGGTTCACCAGGGTCACGGCGCCGGCGAGCGTGAGCGCGAGGACCGTACCGGCCGTTCCGTGGACTGGCGACCTTGTCGGTGATCGTCCGGGCCGTCGCGATGCCGCCGATCTGAGCCGCGGTGACAGCTAGTTCACGTGGTGGGTGACAACAATCGCGGTTACGTACGATCCCGGTTCCGCCGCGGACGACCAGCCGCAGGCGGAAAGCGCGACGACAAGTGCCAGTACGAGGACGGCGGCCTCGACGAGGGAGCACTCGCCGTCGCACCGCTCTACCAGGAGATCTACCTCATCCGCCGGCTCCCCTTCGACCCGGAGCATCCGGCCCCTGCGAACTGCGCCCGGAGAACTCCTCATGGGGTTGCCCCGGGACAGCTGATCCGGTGGCCCTCGTCATCGCCTCACGAGGCCGAAGGGAGCCATCCGGTCACGGCGGTGATGTAGTGCTGCAGGTCGGTGGGGTCGGCGAGGCGCGACAGGACGACGCCGTCGTCCACTGCGGCGTAGTCGTGGACGAGGACGTTGCGGAAGCCGGCGGCTCGCCGCATCGCTGCGGCGAGATCGTCGGTCAGTACGCCGTGCGCACCGAGCAGGCGGAGCGCGTCGCCGTTGTCCCGCGGTGGGCCCCAGCCCTGCGTCGCGCACACGTGGTGCGCGACGTCCACGCACGCCTCGATCGCCGTGACGAAGGTGTACTTGACTCCCCGCATCCAGATCGGGTCGGCGCGGCGGTCGGCACCGGCTGCCGCCTCCATGCGCAGGACGGCGAGGTCGTCGCTGACCGCGCGGAGCAGCCGCAGGACCCGGACCTCATCGACCACGGAGCACGGCCTCGGCGAACTCGCGGTGGCTGCGTTCCAATCGCGGCCGCTCGTCGGCGTAGATCTTGCGGGTCATCGCCACCCAGTGGACGCGCGCGGGTGGGTCGTCGTCGAACAGCACCTTCCCGTGCTGGGCGATCCGCCCGGCCAGCTCCAGGGGAGCGGTGTTGAGGACGATCAGGTCGACCCCCGTGGGGAGGAGCACGTCGAAGGACGCCGGTGCGTCGGCGGGCCACCAGGCCGCGACGTCGATGTCGGAATCGGGTCGATGCCCGCCGGTGGCGCGGCTGCCGTGCAGCAGCGCGAACCGGGCCCCGGCCCGGCGCAGCATCGCGATCGCCTCGGCAACCGCTTCCTTCGTCACCGGCGCATTCTGGCACGACTCCGTGAGTCAGGCGGTCGGGTGCGAGTAGTAGTCCCACGTCCGCAACCGGCCGGCGGTGAAGCCCAGGACCCAGGTGCTGGCCTTGCGGCTCGACGGGTCGTTCTTACCGGTCAGGGCCCCGACGACGTCGGGGATCACGCCGCCCTGGCTGCAGACCAGGCTGACGCCGGGCTGTGCGGCGATCTCGCGGAAGCGGGCGAGGCCGGCGGCGCGGTCGTCCCAGTAGCCCTCCTCGCCCAGCAGGGGCTCGTCGGCGACGGGCAGGCCGGAGGACTCGGCGACCGGGGCGATCGTGGCGCGGCAGCGGACGGGCGGGGCGGAGGCGAGGCGGTCGGGACCGAACAGGGGGAGCAGGGCGGCGAGCTGGCGGGCCTGCTCGCGGCCGGTGCCCGAGAGCGGGCGGAGGTCGTCGGGGCCGTCCCACTGGTTGCGGCTGCCGGCCTTGGCGTGGCGGACCAGCACCACCACCGAGTCGGGCGGGCCGGTGTCGGAGAAGCGGTGCAGGATGTCGAGGTCGCTCACGTCCCCGAGCAGGCGGACAAACCATTCAGTGGCTGCGACGGCCCAGGGCGGAGAGCACAGGCCCACCGCGTGTCCTTTGACCGTGTCGCCGTCCCGCCGCGTCGAGCAATTCCTCGTAGTTGTCGTCCACCATGCTGGCGGCCGCAGCGATGCCGAGACGCCTCATGATCTGCGGGGTCTGACGCGGCAGTGGGTCGGTGTCCAGGACTCGTCGAATTGCAGCACCGAATTCGGACGGCGTCGAGTCCAGCGCAACCTCTCTCCGCTCGTCCTCCATACGAGCGGCCTCGACCCGCCGGACGTCGTCCAGTGCTGGGCAGCTGCTGTAGAGCACGGGCAACCCGGCAGCGAGCCCCTCGAGAAGGGCGAGCCCATAGGTCTCCTCGCGACACGGTGAGGCGAGGAGGTCCATGCACGACAGCATGGGCGACACGTCGGCCACCTCGCCGACGAAGCGAACCCGGTGCTCCACGCCAAGACGGATGGCGAGCTGCGACAGCGCATCCTGCTGTGGACCAGCGCCGACGACGAGACCGACGACCCGCTCCGGTAGGTCGGCCAACGCCTCGACCACCACCTCGAACCGCTTCAGCTCGATGAGCCGCCCGACCAGGCCTACGACGAACTGGTCCGGACGGATACCGAGTTCGGTCCGCGTCCGCTCACGGGCGACCGGGTCGAAGGCGTACGACGCCACGTCGAGCCCGAGCGGGACCACCCCGATGTCGACGCTTCCCCCCACGCGCCGTCGCAGGCAGTTCGCGACATCCTCGGACACTGCCAGCATCCGATCGTGCTGCCGCGCGGCCAGTTGGTAGATGAGCCGGAACAGCGGATTGTCGGCGCTGCGCCCTTCAAAGTCGGCTTCCTTGAGCGAGTGCTCCGTGCTGATGACGACGGGTACCTTCGCCGCCCGTGCCGCGAGTGACCCGTAGAGCTGGGCGCGGAACAGATGCGTGTGGACGACGTCGTAGTTCCCGTCGCGGATGTGGCGCCGGATGCGGGCGAGTGCCCTGACGTCACGGTTGCCGCTCATCCCGATCGAGTCGACCCGAATCCCGTGTGCCCGCAGCTCCTCAGCCACGACTCCCAGAGCAGCCAAAGCCAGGACGTCAGCATCCGCGGACGAGTGCGCTATCAATGACCGCAGGTAGCGCTCCGCACCACCGGCGGCAAGGCCGGTGATGACATGCAGGACCTTCACGCTACAAGAACCTCTCAGAGAGTTGGTCGACGAGAGCAGTTCGGCATGATCACGCGCTGCTACAGACCACTCGAACGAGTGATCAAAAGCAGTGGTCCCTGCCAAGCAGACCTCGTTCGACGATGACGCCGCGTTACCAACGTGAGGGGGTGGCTGTCCCCACAATGCCTCCATGCACCGGTCACAAGGAACTTGTCAGTAGCGACATAGGGCACTGAGCTGCAAGAACTCGCTCCCGGCCGCGCGCGCCGACTGGCTCACGGTGCAAGAGCGAGCGCGCTCGAGCGACTGCCACCCGGACGGGTGTAACGCCTGCGGGGAATCAGGCGAACTTGCCCTCGATATCTCCACCCGCCAACTCACCGGGGGTCGGGCCACATGCAGCCCATCGTGCAGGACTTCCAGCCGCACCACGCCTCGCTGCGGGCCGCGCACATCGTGGCGCCGCCACACACTCTCGTGAGCAACAGCGCTCGGCTGGGCCGGCTGTACGTCGGCACCGTGCGATCACGGGCGGAGGCCCACGAGCACGCACCCGAGGTGCGGTCCCTGCTGGCGGGGGCGCTCCCTGCCCACCACCAGAACGGCGCTGGTGCGGCGCTCCTCCATCTGTCGAAGCTCCCGCGCGTCAGCCGTGCATCGATCGGTGGTTCACGGTGAGCGAAGCAGTCGACCGTCGCCCCCACACATCTTTATCCAGACAGCGCTGGCAGTTGCTCGGCGGCAGACGGGATGAGCCGTTCGGCTCCGAGCCGGAGCCGCTGCTTGGACAGGTGGTGGGTCCCGCGAGGATCCTCACCTCGCGCGGATCTCGGCAGTACGCGGTGACGGTCATCGCCCCCGAGCTGCTCGCCCTCGGGTCGGCCGTGGTGGTTGCCGCACTCATCGGTCTGGGATGGCCCGTCCCGGCCATCGGCGGCCTGATGGCCGTCGGGACCCTATTTAGCGGATCGCTCCAGTGGAGGTTCCATCCCAACGTGCTGGACGATCTCCCAGAGATCGTTCGAACAGCGGTGGCGGTGACGTTCGTCGTAGCCGTCGCACCAGTCCTGGCCGGAACGGATGCCGATCTGGCCGCGCACACTCGCCTGTCGCTCGTCGTCGGTGCGTCGGCGCTTGCCGGTGTCGTGATCGGGCGGGGCGGGGCGTACGCGTTGGTCCGCCGTGGCCGGCGTCGAGGACTGGGGCGCCTCCGCGCCATCGTCATCGGAACAGGTGCGACGGGAAGTCGGATCGAGCGAGCCCTCGCCGCCAACCCGGCATTGGGGGCCGACGTGGTCGGCTTCATCGACGACGGCGTCGAGCTGGCGCCCGGCTTCGTTCCCCTCGGTGACATGAACCAGCTGGCGGACATCGTCAGTCGGCTGCAGATCCAGCTGATCATCGTCGCGCAGTGGCGGGGATCGTCTGCGGTGGCGGTGGACCCCCTGCGGTCGATGCACGGCCTCGCCTGCGACATCTTCGTCCTTCCTCGCTTCCACGAGCTGCACGACGATGCGTCGAAGTCGCAGATCGTTGCCGGTCTGCCGCTGGTCCGCCTGCGCCGGTCGGCATTTCGCAGGGGCAGTTGGCGCGTGAAGCGGGTCTTCGACGTGTGTTCCGCAGCGCTCGCGCTCGTCATCGTCGGTCCGGTGATGCTCGGCGTCGCGCTGGCGGTCCGACTCGAGACCGGTCCGGGAGTCATCTTTCGGCAGCAGCGGATCGGCCTCAACGGGCGGGTCTTCACGCTGTACAAGTTCCGTTCCTTGGCCCCGGTCGGCGACGAGGCCGAGGTGCGCTGGAACATCGACGGCGACACCCGGATGGGGCCGGTGGGTCGCATCATCCGGGCGTCCTCGCTCGACGAACTCCCGCAGCTCGTCAACATCCTCAAGGGAGACATGAGCATCGTCGGCCCCCGCCCGGAGCGGCCGCACTTCGTCGACGAGTTCAGTCGCGACGTACCGGGCTACCAGCATCGTCACCGCATGCCGGCAGGCCTCACGGGGCTCGCCGTCGTCCGGGGGCTGCGCGGTGACACATCCATCCGGGACCGGGCTCATTACGACAACCTGTATGCGGAGTCGTGGTCGCTCTGGCTCGATATCAAAATCATCATTCGGACGGCAGGGCATATCTCTCGTAGTGTTCTCGGCCGCAAGTCGACTGAACCGATGGATTGATGCGAACCCGAGAATGCCGAGGATGGGGCTCGACCAGCGACACGCTCCCGGTCGCGCCCGACACGGACGCTCCATCGCAGCGACATCGGAAGCGGCAGCGACTCGTTCTGCGTGCCGCCCTGATATCGACCCTGCTCATCGGCGCGGGCTCGCTGCTCGGGATGATCCGCGACCTCTTGATCGCCTCGTACTTCGGAGCCGATGGTTCCACGGACGCGTTCCTCGTGGCGTGGACGATCCCCGAGACCGCCGTGCCGCTCTTGATCGACGGTGCCATGGCCCTGCTGCTGATTCCGACGTTCACCCGTGCCTTATCGATTGGCAGCGACTCTCCGGCCTGCGACGAGGCGTTCACCGACCCGCGGGTCGCGGTACAGTCCGTGGTCGGGGCGATCCTGCCCAGGCTCATCGTGGTACTCGTCGTCCTGTCCGCCCTCGCCGGATGCACCGCTCCGTGGCTGGTGCCGTTGCTTGCACCCGGACTCGCGAACCCGGAACTCGGCGTGCAGGCGATGCAGATCGTGGCCGGGAGCGTGGTGCTCCTCGGCGTGGCCGGATTCATGTCCGGCGCTCTGCGTGCTCATATGATCTTCGGACCGCCAGCAGCGGTCTCGCTCGCCTTCAACGTCGGAATCATCGGTGGGATCCTCGTCCTGCACCGGCCGCTCGGTGTGCTCGCTGCGGCAGTAGGCGTCACCATCGGGGCGGCGCTGATGGTCGTCGTCCAGGCGCCGTCGTACCTCCGCACGGTTCCGCTGCCACGCCAAATCGTGCTGCGAACCGTGATGGTCGAGTTCGCCGCGTTCCTGCCGATCGCGTTCTACACGATCACCCGGCAGTCGCAGGTGTTCATCGAGCGCTTCGTGGGTTCGTCATTGCCGCCGGGGACGATCTCACACCTCAATTACGCACAGAAGATCGGCCAGCTGCCATCGACGCTCGCCCAGATCTTGGCTGTCGTGACGTTCCCGATCCTGGCGCGCAGCCTGGCCAGCGGCCAGACCGACGCAGCGAGGACCCGGATGGAGACGGACATCCGGGTCATCGGCGCGGTCGTCGTCCTGGCCACCGCATTCCTCCACCTCCACGCGCCCGAGGTCGTCGGTGCACTGTTCCAGCGGGGACAGTTCACCGCCACGGATACCGCCGCGACAGCTGACATCCTGCGCATCTACGTCCTGGGTCTGTTGAGTCAGGCACTGGTGGCGATCGTCGTTCGGACACTGTTCGGAGCGAGGCCGACCTTTCTCCCGGCTGTCGCGATGGGTGCGACCCTCGTCGTCACGGCTGTGGTGGCCGGCGTCGCTGCGCCGGTCTTCGGGGGAGCCGGTATCGCTGCCGGCAATGCGATCGGCATCACCGTGGGCGCCGTGCTCCTGTTCCACCGCCGAGGACGGAGTAGCGCCATCTCACCGAAGGCGATCGCGCTGATCCTTCTCCGACTCCTGCCTCCCGTCCCCCTCGCTTACGGTGCAGGCCTAGTTCTATCGGGCTTCACCGCGGGTCTCCCGTGGGTTGTGAGCCTTCCTGCAGGAGCTCTCCTGATGGCCGTCGTCTTCGGTGCCGGTGCAGTCCTCTCCAAGGCTCTGCCGATGCCAGGAAAGAGACCGAAATGAATCGCACATCGTTTCCGTACATCTTGATGTACCACTCGGTGGCCGACTACGACGAGGATCCCCACCAGATCACCGTCACGCCCGACCGGCTCGAGAAGCAGTTCGCCTGGATGCGGGCCCGAGGACTGCGCGGAGTTGGCGCCGCCGAGCTGATGGAGGCGCAGGAGAACGGTTCTCACAGCGGCCTGGTAGGGCTCACGTTCGACGACGGTTATGTCGACTTCATCGACGTCGCGATCCCGATCCTCCAGCATTTCGGCTTCACGGCATCGGTGTACGTCGTGGCAGATCTGATCGGCGGCGAGAACGTCTGGGACCATCCGGGCCCCGTCAAGCCGTTGATGACGGCTGACCAGATCGCGACGGTGGTCGCATGCGGTATGGAGGTTGGTTCGCACAGCTGTACTCACCAGCACCTCCCGTCGCTCTCGGACTCGGATCTCACTGATGAGATCGAGCGGAGCCGTGAACAGATCGTCGCTCTGACCGGAGCGCCGGTGCAAGGCTTCGTCTATCCCTACGGTGATGTCGGACCTCGGGAAGCTCAGGCGGTCCACCGGTCCGGCTACGACTACGCCTGCGCAATCTGGCCATCCGCGAGCGCGGGCCGCTACGCACTCCCTCGCACGTTCATCGGTGATCGGGACTCGAGTCTGAGGCTGGCTGTGAAGAGGCGCCGCCATTCCTGGCGGCGGTATGTGACAGATGCACCTGTGACAGCGGCCCGATGATCGCGGAGTCGAGCAGCGTCGCTGGGGGCGGTCATATCCTTCACGTCGCTCAGCCGACCGACGCCGGCGTCCACCGCTACGTCCTTGCTGCGGCGACTCATCAACAGGAGCAGGGCTGGGGCGTCTCGGTCGCGTGCCCGGAGGCAGGCAGCCTGTCCGGAGACGTCCGACGCGCCGGCGTCGCATGGCACCGGTGGGAGGCGAGCCGAGATCCGGGACGGTCCGTCCCCGCGGAGATTCGCGAGCTGGCAGACCTCGTGCATCGGGTCAAGCCTGACGTCGTCCACCTGCACTCGTCGAAGGCAGGCCTCGTCGGGAGGTTGGCCCTGCGGGGCAGGGTACCCACGCTGTTCCAGCCGCACGGCTGGTCGTGGCTCGCCGCGAGCGGTGGGCAGGCGCGCGCCGCACGCATGTGGGAGCGAAGGGCGGCCAGATGGGCCGACACCATCGTGTGCGTTGGAGACGGAGAAGCCGAACTCGGGCGGAGAGCCGGGGTCCGGAACCTCGTCGTCGTACGAAGCGGTGTGGATTTGACCTGGTTCAAGCCAGCTACGACGGCCGAGGCGTCTGCGGCTGCCGCGTCACTCAACTTGAACCGGGAAGATCCGGTGGTCCTCTGCCCAGGCCGCATCACGCGGCAGAAGGGTCAGGACGTTCTGCTACAGGCCTGGGAGGGTGTGCGTCGGACATGTCCGACAGCGCAGCTGGTACTGCTCGGCGACGGGGACCTTCCGGTGCAGGGTCTGCCCGACAGGGTACGTCGGGATCAGGCGGTAGCCGATGTGCGCCTGCACTACGCGGCGGCTGACGTTGTGGTGCTTCCCTCTCGCTGGGAGGGACTCGCACTGACCGCGATCGAGGCGCTCGCCAGCGGCTGCAGCCTCGTCGGTACGGATGTCCCCGGTCTATCCGAGCTCGTACGGACCGGTCACGGTCAGGTCGTTCCTTCAGATGACCCCACTGCCCTCGCCGCAGCACTTTCACGACGGGTCCTCGACCTGTCGTCGACCAGGATGGAAGGTGAGCGGGCTGCCGTGGTGGCGCAGGGGTTCGACGTCCGCCGGACGCACGCCGCCCTGCTCGACCTGACGGTCGGTGTGATGCGGTCGCACCGACGGCCCGTGGCGATCTGACGAGGACTGTTCGAACAGGGCTGCGCGCCGCTGCGCGGTCGCCACGAGGTAGGTCGGCTCGCTCTGGCTGGGGCGAGCACGGTGGCGGACCAACGCCACCAGGAACAGCGGTAGCAGGGGCGTCAGGTGCTTGAGATAGGAGCCATAGTCGGGCTCGAAGATGGCCTGTACCGTAACCATTGCAAGGAGCAGGGCACAGGCCCGTGCCAACCGCGTGTCGCCGCGGAGTCGGCCCGATCGCATTCCACTCACGATGACTCCCGTCAGCAGCAGCCACAGTCCAGCGGTCAGCACACTGAACACGAGGTAGATCGCCGAGAGGTCGGCCAGCAGCGGCACAGGGACCATGAGCAGAACCATCGAGACGAGGGCGTTGACGGAAGCCGATACAGGCCCCGAGACACTCACGTAGTCCTGGATGGCGGATTGAGCGTAGATTGAGTTGACCCGTGATGAGGCGACCGAGTCTCGGAACGAGTTGAGGTCGACGTTCAGGACTGCCGTAGCCGTAACGGCGAAGGCGAACATTCCGATGGCGATGGTCAGCAGCAACCAGATCGGCCGACGCGTTTGCTTGAAGAGAAGCCTCAGGACGAGGTACACCGCTATGATCATAAACCAGTACGGGCGGATAAACGCGGCATAGAGGAACACGAGTACGACGAAGAAGACTTCACTGCTCCAGCGCATACTGCTCATCAGGACGAGGACCAGCAGTAGGACCAGGCTCTCCTTGGAGTACTGAGCCAGGTAGACGGCACAGGAGACCGCGGCGAAACAGAGAACTCCGGTTTCGACTATTCCGAACGCACGTATTTGCGACCAAGGAGCGCACGTGAACAGAAGAACGAAGAACGCGATCATGGTTGCGGCCTGAACCGCCGTGGGATGGTCGTCAGCGCCCATCAGCCGATACAGCCAGGCCATCGTGATGAACGAGTCGCTCGAGGGCCCCGCAGCCGTCAGCATCTCGTCCTGGATGTGCCTGTCGTCGAAGAAGAATCTCGGGGGCAGCAAGCTGCGATTCGCCATCCCGAGGACGAAGCACACCGGAAGCCACACGAGCACTACGATCTGAGGCAAGACGTTCCGCACCCTCAGGAGAACGGCGGTGTTCATCCGGACCTCCACTGCTGGTCGGTTCGCTTTCCAGCCTGAGCAGCGCGCCCGCTAGGGTCGTTGCTCGCAGCATGCTTCTCATTCGTCGACAGGGAGACCCGTTGAGCTTCGTCACCCTCGTTCGCATCATCGCACGGCGATGGTTGCTCGTGATCCTGTGCATCGTGGCCGGTGGCGCGATCGGCGGCGTTGTCGCGCTGTCAAGGGGTCCTGAGTACGCAGCGGAGACTCAGTTGGTGTTCGGTATTCAGGGGCAATCTGCGGAAGGGAGCAGTCAGGACCTTCTCCAGCAGATGCCGACCTACGCCGCACTGGCTACCACGGCTACTGTCCTCGACCCGGTCGTCCGTCAGCTGGGATCCTCCGAAGAAGTTGCGGCACTCAGTAAGCGTGTCTCGGCAGTGGCGCCGGACGGCACGCTGATCCTGCAGGTCACCGCGACGGATCGAGACCCTCAGCGGGCTGCGGCGATCGCTAATGCCGTGGCCGCGAGCTACGGCAGTCTCGTGAGTTCGCTCCCGGTCGGATCGCTCCCGGTCGGCCTCGGACGACCTGAAGGCACCGTTGCAGTGTCGGTGGTTCAGCCAGCGGCCGTGCCGGCCAACTCCGCGTCTGTCTCGCCTGCCGTCCTGATCCTTGGTGGAAGCTTCGCCGGACTCGTGATCATCGTGGTCGTGCTGATGCTGCTCGATGCGGTCACCGGACGTCCTATCGACGCCTCGTCCGGAACTCGCTCTCCGGTCGTCCCGTGACGACGTGACGACGTGACGAACAACTCTGAGCGCAGGACGCCCGTCAGACCAGACGCCGACGAACCTGCGGACGCCGACAAACTAGTGGACACCGAGGATGTTCTGGTTGTGGCGACGGACTCCGCGCAGCCAGCGGAAACTCCATGATCTGTGGCGGCAGGCGGACACTGCGGCGAGGGCGGGCGAAGACTGCGACCTCCGACCCGCGTAATCCGCCACGGACCTGCTGGCAACCTCCCGCTGCGATGCCACTGAGCACGTATGGACTTCGGACGGGAGCGGAGTGCGTTTCAAGCAGCGCAGTTCGACCGCAGGAGGGTGCAGTGAACGGCAACAACCCGGGAGAGGCTGGCGGCAATCCGTGTCCAGACTGAGGACCATGATGGTGATCTGGATCATAGGACTGGCCATCGGCGTGGTCGGTGTTATCGACCGGCAACCGAAGGCCGTCGGTGTCCCGGCGCTGCCGGCTCTCGGCGTCACAGTGCATCTAGAAGGTGTCACGGATGCACAGCGGCGGAAGCAGTTCGCCGATCTCGCAGCCGCGGGGGCGACATGGATCCGCATAGGGGCGCCCTGGTACGCCGTCCAGCCCGATTCCCGTCTCGCCGACGAGGCTGCGCTCGCTGCACTTGACACCGTGCTGTCGGATGCGACCTCCGCGGGCTTGCAAGTCCTCTTCATCGGGGACCAGGCGCCGAGTTGGGCCGGGGGGGACTCCGACGGCACTGCAAGCAACCCCTCCGCCTACGGCGACTTCATGGGGCTCCTCGCCGAACGCTTTCGTGGCCGAGGTCCGGGAGGGGCGAGTCCGGCGTACGAGATCATGAACGAGCCGAACGGCCTGCGCGCCGATGGCCAGCTCTGGGCGCAGCCCGCCCAGTACTCGGCAGCCAGTTGTGCTGCTTTCCGTGCGATCAAGGCGCAGGACCGTGGTGCCGCGGTCATCGCCGGATCGCTCGACGTCAGGAACTGGGAGCAGTGGTTGGACTCAGCGTTCGAAGCGGGGCTCGGGGGGTGCTTCGACGCCCTGTCCGCCCACCCCTACTCCGATCTCGCGGTGCTTGACGAGGTCAGAGCCGTTGCCGCCGCGCGCGGCAACGCGGCGGTCCGCATCTGGGTGACGGAGTTCGGCTTCTCCACGTGCAGTGAGCAGGCACTGGGTTGCGTGAACGAGCGGGAGCAGGCTTCGCTCACCGTCGAGCGGCTCCGTCTAATGCGCGACAGGTACCCCTGGGTGGAGACGGCAATGATCTACCAGGATCGGGACGAACCCAACAATCCTGGACCAGCGCCGGAGCGGTCGTTCGGTTTGTTTCGGTCAGGTGCTGTCGGAGACAGCTTCACGCCGAAGCCGGTGGTCGGCCGCCTCCGGGAGCTTTATCGCAGCGGTGCGAACTGATCGCCGGTGGATTCCACCGATGGCGTACCTACACGGTCGTCAGGCGGTGGGGTGCGAGTAGTAGTCCCACGTCCGCAACCGCCCGGCCGTGAAGCCCAGGACCCAGGTGCTGGCCTTGCGGCTGGGCGGGTCGTTGCGGCCCGTCAGCGCCCCGACCACGTCGGGGATCACCCCGCCCTGGCTGCAGATCATGCTGACGCCGGGCTGGGCGGCGATCTCGCGGAAGCGGGCGAGGCCGGCGCGGCGGTCGGCCCAGTAGCCCTCCTCTCCGAGGCGCGGCTCGTCGGCGACGGTGAGGCCGGAGGACTGTGCGACCGGGGCGATCGTGTCGCGGCAGCGGACGGGCGGGGCGGAGGCGAGGCGGTCGGGGCCGAACAGGGGGAGCAGGACGGCGAGCTGGCGGGCCTGCTCGCGGCCGGTGCCCGAGAGCGGGCGGGCGTCGTCGGGGCCGTCCCACTGGTTGCGGCTGCCGGCCTTGGCGTGGCGGACGAGCACGACCACCGAGTCGGGCGGACCGGTGTCGGAGAAGCGGTGCAGGACGTCGAGGTCGCGGCGGTAGGACAGCAGGGCGGCGGCGTCGGAGGGGGAGCACCACCGCAGCTCGTCGGTCTCCTCGTTGGGCTCGAACCCGCCCGAGCAGGCCTGCGCCGCCCAGTACCGCACGACCTTCGGGCCCTCGATGACGTCGTAGTGCACGTCGAGCAGGAGCGGGCCGAGCCGGGAGGTGAACCCGGTCTCCTCCAGCGTCTCGCGGACGGCGGCGTGCGGCATCGGCTCGCCGCGGTCGAGCTTGCCCTTGGGCAGCGACCAGTCGTCGTAGCGCGGGCGGTGCACCAGCGCCACCTCGACGCGGGACCCGGCGCGGCGCCAGAGGACGGCGCCGGCCGCGAGGATCGGCGTGCTCATTCCGACTCGGCCACCAGGGCGTGGCGGAGCATCATCTCGGCCTGGTGGTCGCGGACGGGGGAGATGCCGGAGTCGAGCGGCGGCGAGGGATCCCAGCGCCCGTCGGCCTGCAGGTTCCAGCACCGCGTGGCCTCATCCATGCAGCTGTCGATCATCTCGCCGAGCTGCCCGGCGAGCGCGGGGTCGGCGACGCGCAGCAGCACCTCGACCCGGCGGTCGAGGTTGCGGTGCATCATGTCGGCGCTGCCGAGCCAGTACTCGTCGGCCGCGCCGAAGTGGAAGACCCGGCTGTGCTCCAGGAACCGGCCCAGGATCGACCGCACCCGGATGTTCTCGCTGAGCCCCTCGCGGCCCGGGCGCAGCGCGCAGATGCCGCGCACGACCACGTCGACGGGCACCCCGGCCTGCGAGGCCCGGTACAGCGCGTCGATCACCTGCTCGTCGACGAGTGAGTTGACCTTGATCCGGACGCGCGCCCCCGCGTCGCCGGAGCGGTGCGCGTCGATCTCGTCCTCGATGCGCCGCACGATGCCCCGCCGCACGCCGTAGGGCGCGACGAGCAGCGACCGGTAGGAGGTCTGGCGGGAGTAGCCGGTGAGGGAGTTGAACAGGTCGGTGAGGTCGGCGCCGATCGTCGGGTCGGCGGTGAGGACGCCGACGTCCTCGTAGAGCCGCGCGGTCTTGGGGTGGTAGTTGCCGGTGCCGATGTGGCAGTAGCGGCGGATCGACTCGCCCTCCTGCCGCACGACCAGCGAGGTCTTGCAGTGCGTCTTGAGCCCCACCAGCCCGTAGACGACGTGCACGCCCGCCTTCTCCAGCTCGCGCGCCCAGCGGATGTTGGCCTGCTCGTCGAACCTGGCCTTGATCTCCACCAGCGCGACGACCTGCTTGCCGGCGGCGGCCGCGTCGACCAGCGCGTCGACGATGGGGGAGTCGCCGGAGGTGCGGTAGAGCGTCTGCTTGATCGCGAGCACGTGCGGGTCGGCCGCGGCCTGCTCGATGAAGCGCTGCACCGACGTCGAGAACGAGTCGTAGGGGTGGTGCACGAGCACGTCGCCCTCGCGCAGGGTGGCGAAGATGCTGCGCGGGGTCTCCCGCTCGGCGAACGCCGGGTGCGTGGCGGGGACGAACGGGTCGTCCTTGAGGTCGGGGCGGTCGACGCCGTGCACGGCCCACAGCGCGGTGAGGTCGAGCAGGCCCGGGACCGTGACGACGTCGCCGGGGTGCACGTCGAGCTCGCGCAGCAGCAGCTCCAGGACGTGCTCGCTCATGGTGTCGGTGACCTCGAGGCGCACCGGCGGGCCGAAGCGGCGCCGCGCGAGCTCGCGCTCGAGGGACTGCAGCAGGTCCTCGTCGCGGTCCTCCTCGACCTCGACGTCGGCGTTGCGCGTGACGCGGAACGCGTGCACCTCCGCGACCTCCATGCCGGTGAACAGGTCACCGAGGTGCGCGGAGATGAGGTCCTCGATCGGCAGGAACGTGATCGTGTCGTCCTCGGTGGCGACGTTCACCAGCCGCGGGACGTTGTTGGGCACCTTGACGCGCGCGAACCGCTCGGTGCGCCCCTCGGGGTCGCGGACGGTGACGGCCAGGTTGAGCGAGAGCCCGGAGATGTAGGGGAACGGGTGCGCGGGGTCGACGGCCAGCGGCGTCAGCACGGGGAAGACCTGCGCGGAGAAGTACGCCGAGAGCCGGACGCGCTGGTCGTCGGACAGGTCGCTCCAGCGCAGGATGTTGATGCCCTGCTCGGCGAGCTCCGGGCGGACGTGGTCGAGGAACACCCGTGCGTGCGCCTCGGAGATCGCCTGCGTGCGTGCGGCGATGCGGGTGAGCTGCGCGGTGGGGGACAGGCCGTCGGCGCTGCGGACGGCGAGGCCGGTGTCGTCGCGGCGCTTCAGCCCGGCCACGCGGACCATGTAGAACTCGTCGAGGTTGCTCGCGAAGATCGCCAGGAACTTGGCCCGCTCCAGCAGCGGCTGGCTGGTGTCCTCGGCCAGGGCCAGCACGCGGGCGTTGAAGTCGAGCCAGGACAGCTCGCGGTTGAGGTACCGGTCGTCGGGCAGGCCCGATCCGGGCACCGGCGTGCGCGCGGGCGGGCTGACGGGCACCGCGGCGCCCGCGGTGTCGGTGCGGGCCCCGGTGGCCGCGGCCGTCGGGCCCGGCTGGTCGGGGATCTCGAGCCCGGCGTCGACGGTGGCCGTGCCGGCGCTCACCGGCCGCGCGGCGGCGTGCACCCGGCGGGTCGACGGGCGCGGGGCCCGCTTCGACGCAGTGTCGCGGGCCTTGCGCCGACCCCCCGGCGTCGGTTCGGACCCTGCTGAACCGTTCACGTCTGCACCCACACGAGCCATTGTTGCCCACTGGTGTCCCTCCCGTCTCATCCCGAGGGCGTCCACGAGGTGAACGCGGCGCGCGTCACGCCACCGTGTGGAGCGTCCGTCAGGGGTGCGCGCAGGGAGCGAGGACGGAGCGCGTGCGCTCCCCCAGGCCGAGCAGGCCGGCCGCGGCCAGGTCGGCGGGGGTGTCGACGTCCCGACGCAGGCCCGGCCAGTCGCCGGCCAGCGCGACCGCGCCTGAGGCGGCGTGGTCGGCCGCCGAGCCGACGCCGAACCGCGGGTCGAGGTCGACGCCCGCCGCGGCGGTGAGCAGCGCGGTGCCGGTGCCGTCGGCGTCGGCGACGAACGCGCGGGCGAACCCGGCGGCGGCGGCGAGGGCGGCGTCGAGCTCGTCGGGGCGCAGGGCGGGGAGGTCGGCCTGCAGCGCGGCGACCGCGACCCGGGCGCGGCGGGCCCGCAGCAGGGCGGCGCCGTGGGCGTAGGCGGCGTTCAGGCCGGGCTCGGGACCGTCCGGGACGACCTCGACGCCCGCGGCGGTGAGCTCGAGGGCCACCACCGGGTCGGAGCTGACGACGAGCAGCCGGTGCACGAGGCGCGCGGTGCGGGCGGCGGCGACGGTGTCGCGGGCCAGCGCGAGGGCGAGGCGGGCGTGCGCGGCGGGATCGTCTCCGGCGGCGCCGCGCAGCCGGGTCTTCGCCTCGACCAGCCGCTTGACCGGCACCACCAGATCCACGGGGTCCATCGTCGCAGGCTGCGGGGCGGGGGCTCACGGAGCCCGACACGGGCGAAGCGGGAGCCCGACTCCCGGGGGAGGGTCAGTAGGCGCCGCGGCCGCCGAGGACGGCGCGGGCGGTGCCGGCGACGATGTGCATCTCGAGGCCGAGGCTCCACTCGTCGACGTAGCGCAGGTCCAGGGCGATCGACTCGTCCCAGGAGAGGTCGCTGCGGCCGCTGACCTGCCACAGGCCGGTCATGCCCGGGCGGACCGAGAGGCGGCGGCGCTCGTGGGCGGTGTAGGTCTCGGCCTCCTGCGGGAGCGGGGGGCGCGGGCCGATCAGCGACATCGAGCCGGTGAGCACGTTGAACAGCTGGGGCAGCTCGTCGATCGAGTAGCGGCGCAGGACGCTGCCGATGCGGGTGATGCGGGGGTCGCGGCGCATCTTGAACAGCGGGCCGGCGCCCTCGTCGTCGGCGGCGAGCAGGGCGCGGTGCTTCTCGGCGTCGACGACCATCGAGCGGAACTTGACCATGCGGAACGCGCGGCCGTCGCGGCCGATGCGGGTCTGCAGGAAGAACACGGGGCCGCCGTCGAGCTTCACGGCGAGAGCGACGACGAGGAGCACCGGCGCGACGAGCAGCAGGAGCAGGGAGGTGGCCGTGACGTCGACCACGACCTTCGCGACCCCGACGAACCCGCGCACCGCGCGGCCGGGGGCTAGGGGGGCGTCGACCGGCGCCGGGGTGGGGTTCTCCACCAGACGCAGCGTCGGGGTGACCCGCGCGGGTTCGCGCAGGTCGGGGACCCTGTTCAGGGGGTGCACCGTGGCGGTCTGCACTGCGGCCGTCATCACTGTCCTTCTCGTCACCGGGTACTGCCGTAAATCGTCCTCACAACCAGAGACGTGCCGCCCCGGGGGAGGTTGCGTCCGGTTCGGGAAAAGATCTCCACGATCGGGTCGGGTGGACCGGCGGGCCGGTCACCGGGGACACTTCCGGCAGGTTGTGGTGCCCGGCGTGAGGAGTGCATGGGGTGAGGCGTGAGAAGCGCGGCTTCTGGATCGCGTTCTGCGCGGTCTTCTTCTACCCGATCGGCTGGCTCACGGGCCGCAGCCGCTACGAGGGCCGCGAGCACATCCCGGCACAGGGCGGGGCGCTGCTGGTCGCCAACCACATCTCGCACCTCGACCCGATCTTCTCGGGGCTGATCGTCGAGCGCTCGGGGCGCGTGCCGCGGTTCCTGGCCAAGCACAGCCTGTGGAAGGTGCCCGTGCTCGGGCAGGCGCTGGCCGGCAGCGGGCAGATCCCGGTCTACCGCGAATCGGCCGACGCGCAGCAGAGCCTGCGCGACGGCACCGCGGCGCTGCAGGAGGGCAAGGTCGTCATCATCTACCCCGAGGGCACCATCACCCGCGACCCGCAGACGTGGCCGATGCACGCGCGCACCGGCGTGGCACGGCTGGCGCTGACGGCCGACGTGCCGGTCGTGCCGATGGTCCACTGGGGCACCCACCGGGTCCTCGACGGCTACAACAAGAAGTTCCGGCCGCTGCCGCGCGGGCCGATCGTGGTGCGCTGCGGCGAGCCGGTCGACCTCTCGGAGTACCGGGGGAAGCCGATCGACGCGGCGCTGCTGCGCGAGGTCACCGACCTGCTGATGGTGCGGGTCCGCGACCTGCTCGCCGATGTGCGCGGCGAACCCGCGCCCACCGCGTTCTTCCGGAGGGCCTCGTGAGCGGGCAGGTCCGGCGGGTCGCCGTGCTGGGCGGCGGCTCCTGGGGCACCGCGTTCGCCAAGGTGCTGGCCGACTCCGGGCGCGAGGTCCGGTTGTGGGCGCGCCGGCCCGAGGTGGCGGCGGCGGTGAACCAGCGGCACACCAACCCCGACTACCTGCCCGGCGTCGAGCTGCCCGGGCTGCTGTCGGCCACGACGAACGCCGCGGCCGCGCTCGACGGCGTCGACGCCGTGGTGCTGGCCGTGCCCTCGCAGACCCTGCGCTCCAACCTCGACGGCTGGCGCCACCTGCTGCCTCCCGGCGCCACGCTCGTCAGCCTGGCGAAGGGCGTGGAGCTGGGCACGCTCAAGCGGATGAGCGAGGTGGTCGTGGAGGTCGCGGGCGTCACGCCCGACCAGGTGGCCGTGGTGTCGGGTCCGAACCTGGCGCGCGAGATCGCCGCCGAGGAGCCGACGGCCACCGTCATCGCGTGCGCCGACCACGACCGCGCCGTCGCCCTGCAGCACGCCTGCACCACCGGTTACTTCCGCGCCTACACCAACACCGACGTCGTGGGGTGCGAGGTCGGTGGGGCCGGCAAGAACGTGATCGCGCTGGCCACGGGCATGGCGGCGGGCATGGGCTTCGGCGACAACACCCGCGCGTCGCTGATCACGCGCGGGCTGGCCGAGACCGCGCGCCTCGGCGTCGCGCTGGGGGCCGACCCGCTCACGTTCGCCGGGCTCGCCGGGCTGGGCGACCTCGTCGCCACCTGCTCCTCGCCGCTGTCGCGCAACCGGACGTTCGGGGAGCGGCTGGGGCGCGGGGAGTCGCTCGCGCAGGCCGAGGAGGCCAACCACGGGCAGGTCGCGGAGGGCGTGAAGTCGTGCACGTCGATCTGCGACCTCGGGCTGCGCCACGGCGTCGAGCTGCCGATCGCCGACGCCGTGCGCCGGGTGTGCCACGAGGGCCTGTCGGCGGCGGAGATGGGCAAGGAGCTGATCAGCCGGGCGCCGCGTCCGGAGTGACCCGTGAGTGGCGACCGGTGCCAGGGCACCGGTTGCCACTCACGACCGTAGGGTGCGGGGCGTGAGCGGCGACGGGACGCGGTGCGTGCACGGCGGGCACCACCCCGGCGCACCGGGGGAGCCCCTGCACCCCGGACCGGTGCTGTCGTCCACGTTCGACCTCGGTGCCGACGAGCCCCTGCCCACCGACTTCTACGGCCGGGCGGGCAACCCGACGTGGCGGGCGCTCGAGTCGGCGATCGGCGACCTCGACGGCGGCGAGTGCGTCCTGTTCGCCTCCGGCATGGCCGCGATCGGAGCCGTCCTGCGGCTCACCGGCCGCGACGGCGCGCTGGTCCTGCCCTCGGACGGCTACTACCTCGCCCGCGCGCTGGCCCACGGCGAGCTGGCCCCGCTCGGCGTTCCGGTGCGGGAGGTGCCGACCACCGGCCCCTTCGACGGGCTGGCCGGCGCCGCGCTCGTGCTCGTGGAGACGCCCTCCAACCCCGGGCTCGACGTCGCCGACATCGCGGCCGCCGCGGCCGCCGCGCACGCGGTCGGGGCGCTGCTCGCCGTCGACAACACCACGGCGACGCCGCTGGGCCAGCGCCCGCTCGACCTCGGCGCCGACCTGGTCGTCGCCAGCGACACCAAGGCGCTGGCCGGGCACGGCGACGTCGTGCTGGGCCACGTCAGCACCCGCGACGCCGGGCTCGCCGCCTCGTTGCGCGAGGCCCGCTCGCGCGGCGGCGCGGTGCCCGGGCCGATGGAGGCCTGGCTCGCCCACCGCGGGCTCGGCACGCTCGACCTGCGCCTGGAGCGCCAGGCCGGCAACGCCCGCGCCGTGGTCGAGGCGCTGCTCGGGCACCCTGCCGTCACCGACGTCCGGTGGCCGGGGCACGCGGGCGACCCCGCCCACGCCGTCGCCGCCCGCCAGATGCGCCGGTGGAACGGGGTGCTGCGGTTCACGCTGGAGTCGCAGCAGGCGGTGGGCCGGTTCCTCGGGGCGAGCCGGCTGGTCGGCTCGGCCACCAGCTTCGGCGGCCTGCGCAGCACGGCCGACCGGCGGGCGCGGTGGGGCGACGACGTGGCCCCGGGCCTGCTCCGGTTCTCGGCGGGGTGCGAGGACCCCGAGGACCTGGTGGCGGACGTGGTGGGGGCGCTCGGAGCGGTCTGACGGTGCTGCCGGCCGTCGAGCAGAGCGCTTCGTCTCGAGCGAGCACGGTCGAAGATGTCGCCCTGATATCACACTTACGCAACCCACCCCCTCTATGGTCTGATTCGCCAGGGAGGTGGTCGCGTGAAGCATCGACAACCGGACCCCACCGGTACCGACCCCGATCCAGGGGAGTTGCCGGGGATCGCGCCAGTCCCGGGCGTGATCCCGACGGGGTCCCGGGTACTGCTCCTCAACGCCACGTTCGAGCCACTGGCGGTCGTCACCGCCAAGCGCGCCGTGGTACTCATGCTCTCCGGCAAGGCCGAGTGCGTCGAAACCGCCGTCGGCGGCGCCTTCCACTCCGAGAACCTCACGCTCCCCGCTCCGTCGGTCATGCGGCTGTCCCGGTACGTGCGCGTGCCCTACCGCCGCGCCGTGCCGATGACCCGAGCAGGCGTCCTGCGCCGCGACCTCCGCCGCTGCGCCTACTGCGCCAAGCGCGCCGACACCATCGACCACGTCGTCCCGCGCAGCCGCGGGGGCGCCCACTCCTGGGACAACTGCGTCGCCGCCTGCAAGGCCTGCAACTCCAAGAAGGCCGACCGGATGCTCGACGAGCTGGGCTGGTCCCTGCCTTTCGTGCCCCGCCCGCCCAACCGGGCGGCGGGGGGCGTGCTCGTGCTCGCCGTCGAGCCGCTGCCGTCCTGGGAGCCGTGGCTGACCGCCGCCGCCTGACGGATGGGCGGCACCGCCAGCGCAGGTTCGGTCGGCGGTCCGCCGCCGGCCGACACCCGTCCGCCGCCGGCACGCGCCGTACGTCCCCTCTCCTCGCCCGATCGGCGCGTCGATCGGACCGGTCGGCGAGAGCGAGGCAACCTCACGCGTTCCCGACGGCATGCTGACGCGCGGTCACGAACGTGGCCGTCGCGGGTGTCAGGAGCGGACATGGCGGTGCTCGGCTGGGTGATGGGCCTCGGAACCCTGTGGATCGTGTGCGCATGGGTCGTCGCGGTCCTCCTCGGAGGAGTGATCCTGAGGTCCGGCACCGTGCGCTCCGCGCCGTCGGTCCCGCTGCACCCCGGCGCACTGTCCTCCGCGCCGGCGTCCGTGCCCGCCCCTCCCCGGGCCGGCGCCACCGCCGGGACCGTCGCCGCGATCGTCCCCCAGCCCCGCTCGGCCGTTCCTCGCCGTGACCCCCGCGCCGGGTGCGTCCGCCCCGGCCGCCCCGCCCCACGCGACTGAGACCCATCCCTCCCTGCGCGCCGCGTGCGGAAGTAGGGGACTGGGAACCCGGTTGCGGGGTACAGCGCGTGAGTGCTGTCCTGCGTCCGTGCGTGCCCGAGTGGTGACGAAGCGTCCACAAGATCCGGAGTGTCACCGCCGGAGCACCCCGATCGGGTGATCACCCCCTCCGACGGAGTGGGAATCAGGTCGAGGGCGGCGTGTCGCCTCGACCTGCGGATCTGCACGCAGAGCCGGAAAACCGGCGCATAAGTGTGACCCAGGTCACGTAACAGTGCGCCACCTCCTGCGTTGAGTAGGTGGGGGACTTTTCAGGGGCCGTACCGGCGCGCCGGAGTTCGCACGCGACGATGCGGATCACTGCGAGGAGGATGTGTTGAGCAGCGAGGTCGGGACCGGTCCATTGCCGGTCATCGGGGAGCAGCGCCGAGTGCGCGGCGACCTGGGGAGCGAGCACGGCCACCCGGCCGTGGAGGCTCCGCGCACGTCGTGGGAGGGCCGCTACACGGCTCTCGTGGTGCTGGCGGACGTGCTGGTCGTGGGAGCGGGCACGCTCCTGGGGGGATGGATCAGCTCCGCGCACCTGGGCGTCCCGGCCGTGCCGAACGCCTGGGGCCTCGCCGGCATCGCCGGTCTGCTCACGCTCATCTGCCTGTGGGTCTGGCGCGCCTGGGAGCCGCGGACGCTCGGCCAGGGCTCCGAGGAGTTCAGCTCGGTCCTGCGCGGGACCATCACCAGCCTCGTGCTGCTCGGCCTGTTCGGCCTCGCCTTCGAGCTCAGCTCGGTGCGGCCGTGGGCCTTCCTCTTCATCCCGGTGATCGGCCTCGCCATCGCCGCCACCCGCTACGTCATGCGCCGCGCGCTGCACCGCCGCCGCTTCACCGGGCAGTGCATGCACCGCGTGCTCGCGGTCGGCACGCCGCAGTCGATCGCGGAGCTCGTGGTCCGCACGCGCGACAACCCCCACTTCGGCTGGCAGGTCGCCGGCGCGTGCACGGCCAGCGGCTACGGCCTCGACGGTGACACCACCATCGCGGGCGTCCCGGTCGTCGGCGATCTGGAGGCGCTGCACCGCGTCGTCGACGCCGGGCACTACCGCGTCGTGGCCGTCACGCCCACGCCCGACTGGTCGCCGCGGCGGCTGCAGCGGCTGTCGTGGGAGTTCGAGAACTCGCAGGCCGAGATCGTCGTCGACCCGGGCCTGCTCGAGGTCGCCGGTCCGCGGCTGCACGTCAAGCCGGTCGACGGCCTGCCGCTGCTGCGCCTCACCGAGCCGCGCTTCAGCGGCATCGCGAAGGTCATGAAGGGTTGCTTCGACCGCTTCTGCGCGGTCCTGCTGCTGCTCCTGCTGCTGCCGCTGCTCGCCGGGGTGGCCGTGGCCGTCAAGCTCGACGGCGGCCCGGTGTTCTTCCGCCAGATCCGTGTCGGTCGCCACGGCGAGACGTTCCGGATGGTCAAGTTCCGCTCGATGGTCGTCGACGCGGAGAAGCTGCGCGCCGACCTCGTCACGATGAACGAGGGCGCCGGCCCGCTGTTCAAGATGCGCCGCGACCCCCGGGTCACCGCGGTCGGGCAGTGGCTGCGCCGCTACTCCCTCGACGAGCTCCCGCAGCTGTTCAACGTGCTCGGCGGCTCGATGTCGCTGGTCGGTCCGCGCCCGCCGCTGCCGGCCGAGGTCGAGGGCTACTCCACCGAGACCCACCGCCGCCTGCACGTGCGCCCCGGCCTCACCGGGCTGTGGCAGGTCAGCGGCCGCAGCGACCTCTCGTGGGACGAGTCGATCCGCCTCGACCTGCGCTACGTCGAGAACTGGTCGCTCGCCCTCGACGCGCTCATCCTGTGGAAGACCGTCGGCGCCGTGCTCCGCGGCGACGGGGCCTACTGACTCAGGTCGTCCGCACCCGCCGCCCGAGGGGGTGGCAGGTGAAGCCGGCCCGGCGCAGGACGTCCGGGTCGAGCAGGTTGCGCGTGTCGACGACGACCGGGCGCACGGTCAGCCCGGCCAGCGCCGGCCAGTCCAGTGTCCGGAACTGCGGCCACTCGGTGAGCACGACGAGCGCCTCGACGTCCCGCGCCGCCGCCTCGGCCGTGGCCACGACCTCGATCCCGGCGAGCTCCGGGTCGGTGCGGCCGGGCGCCACGGCCGGGTCGTGGGCGACGAGCTCGGCCCCGGCCTGGCGCAGCAGCGCGGCCACGGCTAGCGCGGGGGAGTCGCGCAGGTCGTCGGTGCCCGCCTTGAACGTCAGCCCGAGCAGCCCGATCCGGCAGCGCGACAGCGAGCCGGTGCGGCTGCCGGTGACGGCCAGGCGCACCTTGTCGACCATGCGACGGCGCTGGCGGGTGTTGGTGTCGATCGCGGCGCGGACGATCCGGAACTCGAAGTCGGCCGCGTCGGCCGCCTCCAGCAGCGCCTGCGTGTCCTTGGGCAGCGTGGCGCCGCCCCAGCCCGGGCCGGGGGACAGGAACGCCTGGCCGATGCGCTTGTCGTGGCCGATGCCCTCGGTGACGTCGCCGACGTCGGCCCCGACGCGCTCGCACAGCTCCGCCAGCGCGTTGACGTAGCTGAGCTTGAGCGCCAGGAACGCGTTCGCGGCGTACTTGACGAGCTCGGCGCTCGCCGCGTCGGTCAGCACCGTCGGGGCGCCCAGCCGCGAGTACAGGGCGGCCACGCGCTCCGCCGCGTCCTGGGAGTCGGAGCCGACGACGATCCGGTCGGGGTGGCGGAAGTCGTGCACCGCGGTGCCCTCGCGCAGGAACTCCGGGTTGCTCACGACCGGCACGTCGTCGCGGCCCAGGAGCTCGCGGACACGCGGCGCGGTGCCCACCGGCACCGTCGACTTCACGACGAGCACGCAGCCCGGCGCCAGGTGCGGCCCGATCTCCTCGACGGCGGCCTGCAGCGCGGTGAGGTCGGCGACGCCGCCCGCGCCGACCGGCGTCGGGACGCAGAGGATCACGACCTCGGCGGCGCCGCGCGGGGTCGACAGCGCCGCCGCCGCACCCGCCACGAGCGAGAGCCGCCCCGCGCTCAGCCCCTCGTCGACGAGGGCGGGGAGGTCGGGCTCGCGCAGGGCCTCCTCGCCGGCGCGCAGGCGTGCGACCAGCGCCGCGTCCGCGTCGGCGCACGTGACCCAGTGCCCGAGCGCGGCGAGGCAGGCCCCGGTGGTGAGGCCGACGTAGCGGCCCCGACGACGGTGATGCGGCGGGCGAACACCGGGGGACCGTACTGCGGACGGCCCATCCTTTCGTCGACGCTCCCCGCACGCTCGGCGCAGACGCCGGTGGGTGGCCGAGTGATCCGGATCGTCACGCTTTCGGGTGATAGGTTCGCCCCCGGTCCTGCCCTGCCGGGTGCGCTCCCCCGCTCCGCCCGGCGCGAACCACCACGAGGTCACAGATGCGCGCTCCCGAGGCACCCCCGATCGAGCCGAGGCACCGCCGGTCCGCCGCGCCGGTGCCGCGGCGCGGGTTCGGTGGCCGGTGGCTCCCGGTGGGCGTCGTCATGGCGGTCGCGGCGGTGTGCGCGGGCGTGTACGTCGTCGACCAGCTCACGGTGCCCCCGGAGATCGCGCAGCCCGACCTGCTCTCGCTGATCCCGCCCACACCCGACCTGCCGCCGGTGCTCGCCGCGCCCGCCGCCGTCGACAGCGCGCCCAGCGCGGAGCCCGAGGCCACGGGTCCGGCCACCGAGGAACCGGGGTCGGGTTCGGGTTCGGGGTCGGGGGAGGCCGCGTCGGAGGGTTCCGGGGAGCAGGCCGCCACGGGCACGACCCGCCGCCGCGTCGCCGGCAACGCCCCCGGCGGCCTGCCGTGGCGCTCCGGGCTGGTCATCGGCACGCAGAGCGAGGTCGACCGCTGGGAGAGCTTCCGCGGCCGCCCGATCGACGTCGTGCACGGCTTCACCGACCGCTCGTCGTGGGAGGAGGTCGAGTCCGCGAGCTGGATCCTGTCCGCCTGGGCCGACTCCCCGCACGCCATCGTCATCTCCCAGCCGTTCTGGCCGGAGGGCTCGGGCGGCAGCCTGTCGGAGTGCGCCGGCGGCGCCTACGACTCGCACTGGGCCAACTACGGCAGCGCGCTGGCGGACGCCGGCCGCACCGACGCCTACACGCGCCTCGCCTGGGAGTTCAACGGCGACTGGTTCGAGTGGAGCGCCACCGACGTCACGGCGTGGAAGCAGTGCTACCGCCAGGTCGTGCAGGCCGTCCGCACCACCGCCCCGGACGCGCGGTTCGAATGGAACATGAACGCCCACGGTTCCCAGACCTCCGACGGCGACGCCTGGAAGTCCTACCCGGGCGACGACGTCGTCGACGTCGTCGGCATCGACCCCTACGACCACTACCCGACCTCCACCAGCGCCGCCGAGTTCGACGAGCAGTGCCGCGCCAGCGAGGGCCTGTGCTCGGTCATCGACTTCGCCCGGGCGCACGGCAAGGGCGTCGGGGTCACGGAGTGGGGCGTGATCAGCTCCGGCATCGGCGACAACCCGCTGTACATGGAGAAGATGCACGAGACGTTCCTGGCCGGCGCCGACGTCATGGAGTACGAGACGTACTTCAACGAGTCGGCCTTCTCCACCACGCTCGACGACGGGGCCAACCCGCAGTCGGCGGAGGTGTACCGGAGCCTCTGGGGCGGCTGAGCGGCGGCTGGCCCGGGCCCCCCGGCCACGGCCCGGCGTCAGGAAAGCCACGTTCCTGCCCTGTGAGGGCGTGAACGTGGCTTTCCTGAACCTCGGGGCGGAGGGCGGAGGGCGGAGGGCGGAGCGTCAGGCCGGGGCGCCGACCGTCGCCAGCACCACGTCCACCACCCGCGCCCGCTCGACCTCGGTGAGGTCGTTGGCCATCGGCAGCGCCAGGGCGCAGGTCGACAGGGCCTCCGACACCGGCAGGGCGTTCTCCCGCAGGCCGTGGGCGTAGGCGGGGTGGTGGTGCAGGGGGCGCTCGTAGTACGCCGTGATCCCGACCTGCGCCTCGCGACCGGCCACCAGCAGGGCGTCGCGGGCGGCGGGGTCGGGGGCCTGCAGGTAGCCGGCCTGCCACGTGCCACCGGGCGAGCCGGTCTGGAAGCGGAAGCCCGCGGGCTCGAGGTGCTGCCGGTAGAACCCGGCGGTGGAGCGGCGGGCGGCGAGGACGTCGGCGTAGCCGTCGAGCACCGTCAGCGCGGTGGCCGCGTGCAGCTCGTCCATCTTCGCGTTGATCCCGGGTAGCGAGGCGACACGGCCCTCGGCGAAGCCGAACTGCCGGATGCCGTCGAACAGGCGGGCCAGCTCGGGGTCGCGGGTGGCGACCATCCCGGCCTCGCCCACGCCGAACGGCTTCGTGGCGTGGAAGGAGAACACGTGGGTGCCGGTGCGGGTGCCGGTGCGGGCCCCGGCCTCGTCGACGGCGCCGAAAGCGGCCGCCGTGTCGACGACGAGCGGGACGCCGTGCGTCGCGCACAGGGCCCTCCAGCGGTCCTCCAGCCCGGCGGGCGGGGGAGTGCCGAAGGTGTGGGTGGCGAGCACCGCGGCGACGTCGTCGCCGTGCTCGGCCAGGGCGCGCTCCAGGGCGTCGGGGTCGATCTGCCAGCCGTCGGGGTCGACGTCGACGAACAGCGGGCGGTAGCCCAGCGCCTCGACCGACCCTGCGGTGGCGACGAACGTGTACGACGGCGTGATCACCAGGCCGCGGCCGCGGGTGCCGGCGTGGTGCACGGCCCCGAGCACGGCGACCATGATCCCGCTCGTGGCGTTGTTCACCGGGATGCAGGTGGCGCCGTCGAGGTAGTCGGACAGGCGCTCGCGCAGCAGTCGCTCGCACGGGCCGCCGTTGGAGTAGAAGCGGGCCTGTTCGGCGAGGGTGAAGTAGCGCTGCACCTCGGTGAGCGGGGGCAGCTGCGGGCGCAGGAACGGGACGGGTGCGTGCTCAGCCACGGGGCCTCCCGGACGGGATGACGACGGGGATCCCGTGGTCGTTGGCCCACTCCGCGGTCTCCGCCGCGACCGCCGCCCAGTCGATCTTCTGGGTGCGGGCGCTGAGCCGGCGCGGCGGATCGTCCGGCGCCTCCATGTGCAGGATCAGCTCGGGGTCGCTGCCCAGGAGGGCGCGGCGCCGCTGCGGGCGGCGCATCGACACCGGGATCGACGCCACGCGCAGCGCGCCGCGCACGATCGACTTGGGCCACCGGGCGGGCGGCACCTCGCCGAAGGGGAGGAAGTCGCGGCGCAGGCGCTGCCCGGAGAAGGGCGCGAAGCCCTGGATCGCCTTGCAGGTCGCGCTGTCCCAGGCGCCGCCGGTGAGGGCGAAGTGGCGCAGCAGCCGCACGTCATCGGACAGGGCGCGTCGCGTGATGCCGAACGTGCTGGTCGTGGACGCGGCCCGGTACCACGCCACGTCGCCGACCTCGACGTACTGCCCGGTGCCCTCGGCGGCCGGTTCCGGACGGATGATGGCGTGGCGCCCGCTGCGCTCGACGTCGATCGCGCGCGAGCCGTAGAGCGTGAAGTAGTCGGCGCCGGGCAGTGCGGCCGCACCGGCGACGAGCTGGCGCAGGGCGTCGGGCACGTAGAGGTAGTCGTCCTCGGCGAGCCAGAGCAGGTCGTCGGGCTCGCCGGTGCGGGCGTTCTCGTCGGCGAGCATCTCGCGGTAGGAGTTGGCGTCGCTGCCGCCCCTGCGGACCGGCACGATCTCGCCGAAGCGCTCCATCACGCGCAGCCGCTCGTCGGGCATGTGCCCGTCGTTGATGAACACGAGCTCCGGGGCGACGTCCAGCGCGTCGGCCGCGCGCAGCAGCGCGGCCAGCGCCAGCAGCTTGCTGTAGTACTCCGGGCGTGGCTTCGCGTTGTCCCCGCCGTAGGACCGGTGCAGGACCCGCAGGGGGCGGCTCGTGGCCGTCGTCATGTCGCTCCGTTCGCGGTGGCGCTCACCGGGACCGCCACCTCCGTCCGTACCTGCCGTGGAACCGGCTCGGATCGAGCAGCGCGTGGTTCGTGCCGGTTCGTCGGGTTCCGGCGCGCGTGCATCGACCCGGACACTCTCTCATCGCGCCCGTCCGGGCCCGCACCCGGCACTCGTCCGGATGAGGGGGCTACCGCTGGTGAGTGGGGCGGTGGCCGTTGGTGGGAGGAGGGGGTCCGGCGTGCTGCGCGGGGCGCCGCACGAGGGGCACCGCCATCGTCCGGTCGGGCGCGTTGTCGAAGGCGGCCAGGCGCGGGCCGGGCACGGGCCGGGCGTGCGCCTGGGGCGGGGGAGCGGGGCTGCGCCACTGCGGCGGCTCGACCGCCGAGCTCAGGCGCACGCGCCTGCCCGCGACCTCACCCGCCCGGGCCGCGGCGAACAGGCCCGTCAGCAGCCAGCACAGGTACACCGTCTGCGGTTGCAGCAGGCTCCCGGACAGCACGAAGTAGACCGTGGCGGCCATCAGCCCCAGCGTGGGGGACGGGACGTTGCGCAGCAGCACCGTCAGGATGAACGCGAGGAACACCAGCGCCGTCGGCACGCCGTACTCGCCGATGAACTTCGGCAGCGCCGGGTAGTTGACGAGCAGGCCCTGCGGGTTGAAGAAGCCGACGTCGGAGTCGACGGTGCCGGCCCCGCGCCCGACCAGGAACACGCTCTCGTCGCGGCCGATCGCGTCGGCGATGACGACGTAGGGCGCCACGAAGCGCGCGTTGCCGCTGGAGCCCGACGTCGAGCTCTCCCCGGTGCGCTCGGCGAGCAGGGCGCCGACCGGGGTCAGGCTGACGGCCACCGCGACGACGAACGTGGCGGTGATCGCGCGGGCCGTCCACCGGCCGCCGCGGCGGATGGCGAGGACGACCAGGCCGACGCCGAGCAGCGCGATGCCGGTGCCGGACACCGTGGCGAGCAGCGCCGCGCCGAACAGCGCGAGGCGGCCCCAGCGCTTCCCGTCGAGCATGAGCTGCACGATGAACGCGATCGCCAGGAACTGGGACGCGAAGCTGGGCTCGAGGAAGACGAAGCCGTTGGCCTTGAGGATCGGCGACCCGTAGTAGATCGGGTAGGTCGTGTTGTACTCGGTGAAGATCAGCGTCGGAGGCAGGTAGGTGTCGAACAGGTCCTCGTAGCCCACTCCCGCGAGCTGGATCGCCGTCTGCAGGACGCAGAACACCGCGCCCACGAGCATGATCCGCTGGTAGAACTCCAGGACCCGCGGGAACTGGTCGCGCAGGCGGTCCTTCACCCGGAAGCACAGCGGGATGTAGAGGACGAGCAGCAGCAGCAGCGACGTGAACGAGGGCGCGGGACCCGAGCCCGCCGACACCACCACGGTGCACAGCAGGCTGGCCGCGACCGCCGCCAGGTAGAGCGCGACGCGGGTGACGTCGGCCTTGAGCTGCCCCCGCGCGGCCAGGCCGACCAGCACGACGAACGCGACCGGCAGCGCGACCGACACCACGGTGCCCGGCACGACGAACCGCTGGAACAGCGTGATGGTGACGATCAGCAGGTAGACCGACGCGAGCGGCACGCGCTCGGCGAGCCGGGCGATGCGCCGCGGCTGCGGGGGCGGGGCGCCGAGGCGCCGAGGCGGGGCGTAGCCGGCGCGGGGTGCGACGACGGGCAGCAGCCGGGTGCGCGAGTCGTCGAACGACCCGCCGCCCTGGAACGCCCCGTCGCCGCCCGGCCGCTCAGGCACGCGCGCGGTCCTCCTCGACGACCATGTCGCTCTCGTAGGCGCTCTCGCCGCGCCCGCCGGAGCGGTCGCTCTCGCGCAGGCGGCGGCGCGGGGCGCGCACCAGCACGTACCCGATGGCGGAGATCCCGGCGATGCCGATGCGGCGGCCCATCTCCTGGGCGTCGTCGACGGAGGTGTCCTCGTCGAGGACGAGCACCACGCCGTCGACGCCGCGGCCGAGCGCGAGGCCCAGCGAGCGCTCGGTCAGCGGCGGGCCGTCGACGAGGTTGAGCACCGAGCTCTCGCGCAGCCGCTCCATCGCCGCGCGCAGCACCTGCGGACGGGCCGCGGCGCTCGTGGGCGTGGGGGACCAGTCGCTGAGCGGGACGACGCCGAGCTCGGCCTTCGCGACGCGCCACGTGCGCAGCGAGGCGCTGATCGGGGTGGCCAGGTTGGCCAGGCCCTCCAGGCCACGACCGGGGCTGACGTCGGTGAGCGAGGAGATGCCCCGCTCCTTGCCGCCGCCGTCGACGAGCACGACCGGGCGGCCCTCGCGGGCGGCGGCCAGCGACACCGACACGGTGAGCGCGGTGGTGGAGAGGTGGTTCTGCCAGCTCAGGAACAGCACGCTCGGGCGCCGGATTCCCTCGAGGCGCACGTCGATCGCGGTGAGCACGTCGTTGGCCGCGCGGAAGCGGTCGGAGTTGGAGTCGGCGTTGACCAGGTCGGAGATCGCCCGCGAGCCGGGCGCCGGGTAGCGGGAGAGCAGCGGCGCGCCGAGCATGAGGTCGAGGTCGGCGACCGAGGCGGTGCCGGCCTTGCGCTGGTCGCGCAGCAGATTGACGCCGGTGACCAGGAACAGCCCGATCAGGCCGCCGATCAGGGCGTTCTGCAGGGGCAGCGGGGCCGAGGCGGTCTCGGGCAGGATCGCCGGCTCGATCGCGGAGACGCCGTCGCCGTAGGCGGCGGCGCGCAGCCGGATCGCGCTCGCGGTGGCTCCGTCGGCGGCGGCCGCGGCCGCGGCGCCGCCCGGGGCGTCGGTGACCGCGGCGACGGCGGCGTCGGCCTCGGCGGTGACCCGCTGGCCCGCGACCGTCCGGTAGGAGTTCGCGACGGCGTCGGCGATCGCCTGCGCCTGCTCGGCGGCGGGCGCGACCGCGGTGATCGTGACGTCGCTGGTGTCGGTGCCGGCCACCGCGGTGACGCTCTCGCGGACGTCATCGATGGGGACGGCCACGGCGTCGGCCGCGGGTTGCAGCACGTCGGTGGTGAGCACGAGCGCCGCCTGGTTGGCGACGAACCGCACGGCGTCGTCACCGCCGCCACCCTGGTCCGGGCTGAACGGGCCGTTGGCCTCGAAGAAGATCGTCGAGGTGGCCGTGTACTCGGTGGGCAGGAACTGGGAGCCGACGTAGCCGACGACCGCGCCGGCGACGAGACCGATGGCGATCGCGGTCGCGTGAGTGCGAACCGTCGCCAGAACCCCCGATCTCGTGCGCTCGGAGGTCGAGTCGAGCGGGACGTCGGGCACAGGAGCTCCTTCGGGCGTGACGGGCCCGGCGCCGGGGATCGACCGGGCGGATCCCGTGACGACGGGGTGACCGTCGATCCGCGTGATCAGGCGTCGGTCGGCCGCCATACTAACCAACCGTGCTCGCCGCTCCGACGGTCGTCACCCGAAGGCGGCCCCCGGACGGTGCTCGGCAGGATGGCGCCGTGCACCCCGACGCTCCGGACACCCGAGGACAGCGCTGGCTCGCGATCGCCGAGGAGGCCTTCGTCCCGGCCGACGCGGGCGGCCGCGTGGAGTCGCTCAACCAACTGCGCGCGGCGCTGGCGGCGGGGGTCGCGCTGCACGTCCTCGTGCCCGGCGTCGACGACGCGGAGCTCGCGGCGCACCGCGCGGCGCTGCCCGGCGCCGTGGTGACGGCGATCCCGCGGCGCACCGGCCCGCTGTCGCACCTCTCGCTCACGCCGTACCTGTTCGCGTCGCGCCCGCTGCCCGCCGGGCTGGCCGAGGGCCTGCGCGGCGAGGGCTTCACCGCGGTGCTCGCCGTCAGCTTCCGGGTGGCGCACCTGGCCGTCGCCCTGGCCGAGGCGCTCGACGTCCCGGCGGTCGTGCGCCCGCACAACGTCGAGTCGGCGTACTTCGACCAGCTCGCCCGCAGCTCCCGCTTCCCCCGCAACCTGCCCTACGCCGCGGAGGCCTGGAAGCTGCGGCGCGCGGAGGCCGCCGTGCACGCCGCGCCGCGGATCGCGGTGTTCGCCGAGATCGCCGAGGAGGAGGCCGCCGTGCGCGCCGCCGCCACCTCGACGCCGGTGATCCACGTGCCGCCGTTCCTGCCGCCGCAGGAGGCCGCCACCCGCGCGCCGGGCACCGAGCCCGGCGGCACGGTGCTGTTCCTGGGCGCACTGGACAACGCCAACAACGCCGACGGCATCGCCTGGTTCGCCCGGCACTGCTGGCCCGGCCTGCGCCGGCCCGACGCCGAGCTGCACGTCGTCGGCAGGCGCGCCCCCGCGGCGCTGGTGGCCGAGCTGGAGGCAGCGGGCGCGCGCGTCACCGTCGACGCCCCGGAGGTGGCCTCGCACCTCGCCGCCGCGGACGTGTTCGTCAACCCGGTCCGCAACGGCGCCGGCATCAACATCAAGATGATCGAGGCGATGGCGGCCGGGCTGCCCGTCGTCACGACACCGGTGGGCGCGCGGGGGCTGCACTGGCGCGACGGCGAGCACCTGCTCGTCGCCGACGGGCCCGCCGCGTTCACCGCGGCGGTGCGCGCGCTGCTCGACGACCCGCCGCGCCGGGCCGCGCTCGCCGCCGCCGGCCGCCGGTTCGTCACCGACGAGCTCGACGGCGTGGCCCAGATCAGGCGCCTGGTCGGGGCGCTCCCGGCGCGCTGAGGCCGAAGATCTCGTCGTACTGCCGCGTCACGACCTCGCGGCCGTAGACGGACTCGAAGAACTCCACGGCGGCCTTCGACAGCTGAGCGTTGTGCGCCGGCTCGACCATCTCGTCGACGAGGTCGGGCCAGCGGCGCAGGTCGTCCTCGACGTAGCAGCCGCTCGCGCCGTCGGCGGCCACCGGCACGCCCTCGACGGACACCGTGGTGGCCAGCGTGGGCACCCCGCGGGCCAGCGCGTCGAGCATCTTGATCTTGACGCCGCTGCCGAACCGGAGGGGGGCCAGCGACACGGTGGCGGTGGCGAACACCTCGTCGAGGTCGGCGACGAAGCCCTCCAGGACGATGTTGCCCGGGTGCCGCCCGACCAGCGCGAGCAGCGCCTCGCTCGGATCCTTGCCGATGATCCGCAGGCGCAGGGCCGGGTGGCGCCGCACGAGCTCGGGCATGGCCTCGCGGATGAAGGCGCACACGGCGTCGTCGTTGTGCGGGATGTTGAGCCGGCCCAGGAACACGAGCTCCGGCGGCCGCGCGGGGGTGCGCTGCGGCGGCGTGACCGGCGGCAGCATCCCGTGCACGACCCGCACCGAGTCGACGCCCGCGAGCGCGCGCAGCTGGTGCACCTCGTCGATGTTGACGAGCAGGCTCGTGTCGAAGCCGTGGACGACGCGGGCCTCGGCGCGCCGGATGCGGTCGCGCTCCATGCGCAGCACCGGGCGGTAGACCGCGCGGTGGCGGATCAGCGAGCGCAGCGGCGCGGGCACGTTGGCCGCGAACTCGCCGAGCGGGTTGATGTCGACGTCGCCGCGCTCGTCGACCGCGAGCATGCGGTCGTAGCGCACGGAGAAGAGGTCGTCGAGATAGAGCACGCGGCGCCGGCCGCGCGGTGACGCGGGTGCGTGCTGGCCCAGGCGCAGGGTGTCGTAGACCTCGATGTCGGGCCGCAGCCACGTGACGAGGTCCTGGATCTGGTCACGCAGCGTCGCCGCGCCGAACATCGCCTCCTGAACGGTGTAGGAGCGGTCCAGCGGGACGCGGCGGGCCAGCGTGGCGAGCTGGCGGACGGCGCCGGGGCGGTCGAGCCGGTGGGCGACGCCCGGGAAGTCGGGCCGCTCCCTGCCCGGGCCGTCGACGATCGCGTAGTGCACGTTCTCCGGGCCGAGCCGGCCGACGAGGTACTCCAGCAGGCCGTGCAGGACGACGCGCTTCCCGTTGTCGACGGGCACCGGGGCCGTCGCGCTGATGATGAGCGCGGTCTCGGGCATTCCGCTCCAGGTGCGTCCGGTCCGTCAGGCGGTCGCGAGGACCGTAACAGCGGCTCGACCTCCACCCGCCCGCGGAGTAGCGGTCAACTCATCCCTCACGTGACGGACGTGTTGCAGTCCGTCGCTCTGAGCGACCACTCTGCTCACTCGACCTGTCGTCCGTTCGAGGGAGCAGCGAGGGTGACCCTGCGGATCGTCTACCGCTCCTACGGCGGCGACAACACCAAGGTGCGGCCCCCCTACTACAGCAAGCAGACCGCGCTGCGTTCGCTGCTGCGGGCCGCCGACGCGGTCGACCACGAGCTCGTCTTCCTCAACGACGGCCCGGTCGCCGAGCCCGTGCTGGAGCTGATGCGCGGCCGCGGGGAGGTCGTCGCGCTGCCGGGGCTGGGCCTGTTCGGCTCCCTGATGGCGGCGCTGCGGCTGCCCGGCGAGCGCGGCTGGGCCGACGACGACCTCGTCTACTTCTGCGAGGACGACTACCTGCACACCGCCGACGCGCTGGAGCACCTCGTCCGCGCGGCCGCGCGGCTCCCCGCCCACTACTTCGCCCTCTACGGCACGCTGCCCGCGGAGCGGGCGGCCGGGCGGGTCAGCGACCCCTCGCACGTCCAGCCGCGGGGCTGGCGGGCGCAGGAGTGGGACGTCGACGGGCAGGAGTGGGTGCGCGTGCTCGGCACCACCAGCACGTTCGGTGTGCGGGTCGGCGCGCTGCGCGCGGACCTGCCGCTCGTCCGGCAGGCGAAGGTGCCGCACAAGAACATGTACCGCGACTGGGACGTCAGCCTCGCCTACCAGGGCTTCGAGCCCTACCGCTGGGGCGGGCTGCTGCGCGACCTCGTGCTGCTGACTCCGGCGGCGTCCCTGCGCGACCGCGCCCGCTCGGCGGTGCTCGCGCCGTTCAAGATGGGCATGAACCTGCGCTCGCACCGGCGGCCCGGTCACCGCCACGTGCTGGTCGCCGCCTCGCCGAACCTCGCGACGCACCTCGAGACCGCCTATCTCGCCACCGGCCGCGACTGGGAACGGGTGGCCCGCGGGACCGGGGACCGGCCGGGGGCGGCGCGGTGAGCGACCCCGCGTTCGACGGCCCCGCGATCGACGTCGTCATCGTCGGCGGCGGCTCGGCGGGCTGTGTGCTCGCCCACCGGCTCAGCGCCGACCCGGGCGTCCGGGTCCTGGTGCTGGAGGCCGGCCAGGAGAGCCGCTGGTGGGACCTGCTCGTCGAGATGCCGGCGGCGATGGCCTACGCCGTCGGCAGCCGCTCCCACGACTGGAGCTTCGAGTCCGAGCCCGAGCCGCACCTCGAGGGGCGGCGGCTCGTGCACCCGCGCGGGAAGGTGCTCGGCGGGTCGAGCGCGATCAACGGCGTCGTCTACCAGCGCGGGCACGCCGGCGACTACGACCGCTGGGCGGCCGAGCCGGGCATGGAGCACTGGAGCTGGGCGCACTGCCTGCCCTACTTCGCGCGCCTGGAGAACAGCCGCAACCCCGCCGCCGGGCCGAGCCGGGGCCGCTGCGGCCCGCAGGACCTCGTGCCCGCGCCCGTCGACAACCCGCTGTTCGACGCGTTCCTCGGCGCCGCACGCGAGGCCGGCTACGCCGTCACCGGCGACGTCAACGAGGAGCAGGAGGCGTTCGGCGCCTTCGACCGCGCGGTGCGCCGCGGCCGCCGGGTCTCCGCAGCGAAGGCCTACCTGGGCCCGGTGCGCGGCCGGGCGAACCTGGTGGTGCGCTGCGGCGTCCTCGTGACGAGGGTCGTGTTCGAGGGCACGCGCGCGGTGGGCGTGCGGGTGCGGCGCGACGGCGGGCCGGAGACCGAGGTCCGGGCGGGGGAGGTCGTGCTGTCGGCGGGGGCGATCCAGACGCCGCACCTGCTGCAGCTCTCCGGCGTCGGCGACGCCGAGCACCTGGCCGAGGCGGGCGTCGAGACGGTGCTCGACCTGCCCGCCGTCGGTCGCGGCCTGCAGGACCACCTCGGGATCCACATCCAGAACCGGTGCACGCAGCCGGTGTCGATGATGACGATGCGCCACCGCAGCCGCTGGCCCTCGATCGGGCTGCAGTGGCTGCTGGCCGGGCGCGGGCCGGGGGCGTCGTCGCAGATCGAGGCCGGCGGTTTCGTGCGCACCGACCCGTCGCTGGACCGCCCCGACCTCATGCTCGCGTTCGCGCCGATCGCCACGCGCACCGACCCGGCGTCGCTCGTGGACGAGCACGGCTACCAGCTCTACCTGATGGCCGCCCGGCCCGAGTCGCGCGGCCGCGTCCGGCTGCGCTCGGCCGACCCGACCGACCACCCGTCGCTGCGCTTCGACTACCTGTCGACCCAGGCCGAGCGCGACTGGTGGCCGCGGGCGATCCGGGTGGCGCGCGACCTGCTCGACCAGCCGTCCTTCGCCCCGTTCGACGGCGGCGAGGTCGTGCCGGGCCGCGACCTGCACACCGACGAGGAGCTCATCGGCTGGGTGCGCAGCCGGGCGCGGACCGGGCTGCACCCGACGTCGTCGTGCCGGATGGGCACCGGCGAGGACGCGGTGGTCGACCCGTCGACGCTGCGGGTGCACGGGCTCGACGGGCTGCGGGTCGTCGACGCGTCGGTGATGCCGACGATCGTCAACGCCAACACCTGCGCACCGGTGATGATGATCGCCGAGAAGGCCGCCGACGTGCTGCTGGGCGTGCAGCCGCTGGCCCCCGCCGGGCTGACACTGACGTAACGGTAGACCGTGCTAGCTTTCGCGCCGTGATCGAGAGAGCCCGGAACGCCTGACCATGTCCGACGCACCGGGCCGCGATCCGTCCACCACCCCACTGCGCGTCACACCTCCGGCCGGCGGCCGTCGCCGCCGCCTCGTGATCGGCGCGGGCGTGGCCCTGCTCGTCGTGATCGGTGTCGTCACCGCGGTGATCGTCAGCCAGGGCCCGTCGCCGTCGGGGGGTTCCGGCGCGCCGCCCGCCGCAGACGGGCTGGGCACCGATGTGCCGATCACCGTCGACGGCGACCGCATCCTGCGCAACGGGCAGCCGTGGTGGCTGCTGGGCTACAACTCGTTCGTCTGGTCGGGCAACTGCGGCGACGAGGACGAGCGCATGTCCGCCGAGGACGTCGACGCCTGGTTCGCCTCGATGCGCCACGACGGCCGCGGCGCCGTCCGCCTGTTCTTCTTCGAGAGCTGGGACCTCGACCGCCTCGACGCGGCCGTCGAGTCGGCCAAGCGCCACGACGTCTACCTGACGATCACGCTCGACGACGCCATCGGCGGCTGCGGCGAGACCGACAAGGACTCGAGCTGGTTCGAGGACCAGGATGAGCGCGACGCCTTCCGCGCGCACATGACCTCGCTGCTGGAGCGCTATCGCGGCGAGACCACGATCGCCTGGTTCGAGTACTTCAACGAGCCGTCCTACGAGGGCGGCGCGCTGCGCGAGTTCTACGACGAGATGGGTGCGGCGGCCGACGAGGTCGATCCCGACCGGCTGTTCGCGACCGGCACCATCGCCCCGTACGCGGTCGGCGACGACGCCGACTTCACCACGCTCAACGAGTCGCCCGGCGTCGACATCGCCTCGATGCACGAGTACGACGAGAACGAGGTCGAGTCCAACCACGGACCCGACGTCCGCGCCGGGTCGGCGGGCAAGCCGGTGATCGTGGGGGAGTTCGGGCTCTACGCCTCGGAGTCCGGCGAGGACTGCGAGCGGGACTTCGCGGAGCGCACCGAGCAGGCCCGGCTCAAGGCCGAGGCCTACACGACGGGTGCCGGCTACGCCGGGGCGATGATGTGGGCGTGGCAGCCCGGTCCGGAGAACGCGTCGGAGTGCGAGTACGGGAACCTGGACGTGGACCCGTTGGTGCAGGAGATGCTGCGGACGTTCACGCCCTGAGGGTGGCCCTGGTGCAGGTCGGCCGCTGCGTGGTCGGGGTGTCGGGCCGCGCGCGGCCGGTGCGCCGCTGATCAAGGGTGGATGGTCGTGATGGAAGATCCGCTGACGACCTCCCGCCGTTGATCGTCGAGGATCGGTCGCGCTGAGGCCGCTCCCGCGCGCGGACCCGGTTGCCGCGCGCCGAACCTGCTCCCGCGCGGCCCCGGCGGCTCGCGGGAGCGGAGAACGCGCGCGGCAACCGGGAACGCGCGCGGGAGTGTGCCGGCGCTGGTGAGGGGGCGGAACCCGCCGGGAGTGTGAGGTGACGGTCGTGCGGACGGCCGTAGGTCGCGCTTCCGGTGATCACACACTGGTGAT
Source organism: Pseudonocardia oceani (assembly GCF_019263585.2). Taxonomy (GTDB): domain Bacteria; phylum Actinomycetota; class Actinomycetes; order Mycobacteriales; family Pseudonocardiaceae; genus Pseudonocardia; species Pseudonocardia oceani. Next base: position 1,457,295 of record NZ_JADQDF010000001.1, on the reverse strand, counting down.
CGACGGGAGAGTGACGCCGGGGTCGCCGCCGGGGCCGTGAGGTGACGGTCTCGGCGATCACCGGGCGGTCGGTGGGGTCAGGGGCGGGGGTGGCCGTTGCGGCGGGGCTCGTCGGACCGGTCGGCGTCGGCGTCGGAGGGGGAGGGGACGCGGTCCTGGTCGTCGCCGGCGCTCGTGTTCGGGGCGTCGCCGTTACCGTTCGCGCCGCCGTTCACGTTCCCGTTCTGGCCGTTGCCGTGGCCGTTCCCGCCCTCGGCGCGTCGGCCGTTGCCGGGGTTCGGGCGAGGGGCCGGTGAGGGTCGGTCGCCGCGCGGGGGGTGGCCGGGCGCGTCGGGCTGGGGCCGGCGGCCGGGCTGCTGCGGTCCCTGTCCCTGCGCGCGAGGGTCCTGGTTCCCTGGACCCTGCGGGCCGGGGTGGGATCGGCCGGGGTGGGGCTGGCCCTGCTGGTCGGCGGGCGGCCACCCGGGTCGGCCCGGGCCCTGCTGACCGGGATGGGGAGGTCCACCCGCGCCGGGTCCGGGACGCGGCGGCTGCGGGACGCGCCCCATGGGGCCGTACGGGCCGGGCTGGTCGGGGCCCTGCTGTCCAGGGCCTTGCTGCCCGGGGCCGCGCTGGCCGGGACCCTGCTGGTCAGGGCGCTGCTGACCGGGGCGCGGCTGTCCGGCTCCCGGGTGACCGGGGTTCTGCTGGCCAGGACCGTGGTGGCCCGGCCCCCGGTTGCCGGGGCCCTGCGGTCCGGGGCCGGGCTGGCCAGGAGCGTGCTGCCCAGAGCCCTGCGGCCCCAGACGCTGCTGGACAGGACCGGGCCGGCCGGGACCGGGCTGGCCAGGAGCGTGCTGTCCGGGGCGAGCCTGCTGGTGCGGACCCTGCTGGTGGGGGCCGGGGCCGTAGGGGCCGGGGCCCTGCGGGGGGCCGTAGGGCTGGGGGCCGCCGGGGTAGGGCGCGGGCGGGCGCTGGCCGACCGGACCCTGGGGGTGCGGACCGACGGGCGGGCGGCCGTAGGGCGGGACGGGAGCGTTGCCGGGGGGTGGGCCGTACGGGCGCGGGCCCTGTCCGCCGGGTGCCTGTCCGCCGGGCACGGAGCCACCCGGTGTCGGGGCGCCGGATGCGGGGCCGCCGGGGACAGAGCGAGGCGGGGGGCCGGACCGCGTCGGCTGCGGGGCGGGGGGCTGCGGGGCGGGGGGCTGCTGGGTGGCGGGCTGTCGGATCGGCGACAGCGGGGCAGAGGGCTGGACGCCCTGCGGCTGCGGCGACTCCGGCGACTGCTGCGGTCCCGGGTGGCCGGGCTGGGGCACCCCGTCGTACGCGGGCCGGGCTCCGTCGGGCCGCGCTCCGTCGGGCCGGGAGGCGTCGGAGGTGGGGGGCTCAGCATGGGTGCGCGAGCGGAACAGGTCGGCGCCGGAGAGGGTGGCGCCGGTGAGATCGGCTGGGACGCGGTCACCGTGTGCCCGGTCGTCCCGTGCCCGGTCGTCCCGTGCCTGGTCGGCGTCGGCGCGGTCGTTCCCGGCGCGGTCGTTCCCGGCGCGGTCGTCCTCGGTGCGACCGGCCGGAGCGCGGTCGGCGGGAGCGGAGTGGGGGGAGCCGGCCGGTCGGGCGCGATCGGCGGCGGATCCGTCGGACTCGGAGCGGGACTCCGGCCCCGAGCGCGAGGACGGTGCACGGGGCGCCTTCGCGAGCGTGACCTGCGTGGCCTCCGCGTCCGGCGCGACCGCGAGGGCCGGATCGGGGGAGGGCGTCGCCACGGCCTGCGTGGCCTCGGACGCGGACAGTGTGGGGACGGCCTCGGTGACGTCGGCCGCGGCCTGGGTGGGGACGGCCTGCGTGGCGTCGGCGTCGACCCGGGGAGCGTCGAGCCGGGGGACTTGGACGGGGCGCATGGCCGGCCGCGACGCGGGCTCCCGCGGCTCGATCCTCGGCATGATCATCGTCTGCATCTGCGCCGACGACAGGTCGTCCATGAAGTGGTTGCTGCGCGACGGGCGGGCGGCCACCGCGGTGGTCTCGTCGTCGACCGGGTCCGGATCGACCTCGGCCTCCTGGTCGAGGAGGTCGCGGCGCTTCTTGAGCTCGCGCCAGAGCCGGTAGAACCAGAACGGGATGACGACGAGGTTGGCGAGCGCGAAGCCCCACTGCGCACCGGGCGCCCCGGCGAGCGTGACGCCGCCGACGCCGCCGAGGAAGGTGAGCGAGCCGAGGACGATCTGGATCGGCAGCGTCGACGACGCGCGGTCGATCGCGTAGAGCATCACGACCGGGCCGATGGTGCCGCAGGCGAAGACCTGGGCGACGACCGCCGCGAGCAGGATCTCCGAGGTGCCCTGCCAGGTGTCGTCGAGCAGGAAGATGCCGACCTGGTCGGGCACGAGCAGGAAGAACGAGCCCCAGCACAGGCCCAGGAAGGCGACGGCGCCGGAGACGCCGACGGCGGCGAGCAGCCACTGCCGGTCGGTCATGGTCTTGCGGCGCCGGGAGAACTCGGGGATCGCGAAGCTCATCGCGGCCGAGGACAGGATCGAGGTCGGCCCCAGGATCAGGGCGGCGCCGCGCAGCGAGCCGAGCGCCTGCACCGTGCCGACACCGGCGATCACCAGCATCGCGCCCTGGTTGGCGCCGTGGGCGGTGGCGGCGGAGGCGAAGAGGTAGCCGGTGAGGTCGCGGTGCTCGCGGAACCAGGCGGGGGCGCGGCGGGGGTCGGGGAACGTGCCCGACTGCTTGATGCCCATCGCGACGGCGGCCAGGGCCGAGACGCCCCAGGCGAGGATCAGCAGGCCGACCGACTCGGCGCCGAACACGAGCAGCGCGGCGACGGCGCTGAGCTGGAACAGCGTCCAGGTGCCGTCGCTGAGCGCGGCGGCCGACGGGCGGCCGCGGGAGAAGAAGACGTAGCGATACGAGTCCTGCACCACGACGATCGGCATCACGACGGCCAGCGCGAGCAGCGCGGCCGACGCGGGGCCGTCGAGCAGCAGCCCGGCGATGCCGCAGCCGACGCCGGTGACGAAACCGATGGTGAGCGCCGTGCCGGTGGCGTAGCCCGCCGAGCGGTGGGACTCGTCCTCCTCGGCGTCGGTGAACCGGATGTTCAGCGGCGACGTCGCGAGCGCCCGGCTACCGCTGATGACCAGCGCGAACACCGTGAACGCGACGGAGAAGCCACCGAAGGACGGGGCGTCGACCGAGTTGGCGACCATGAACGACAGCACCGAGTTGGTGAGGCTGACGAGCATCTGGTCGCCGAGGTTCCACCCGGCGCGGCGGGCGACGGCGGGGATCTTCACCATGCGCGCACGGCACGGCGGCACCGCGGGCCGTGGGGTCGTGCCGGCATCGTCATCTCCTCCGTCGTACCCCGGATCGGCTCGGGGACGCACTCTCCGCCGACGTCAGCGTACCGGCCGGAGAAGTGTGGAGAGGAGCGCGGTGACGCGGGCGCGCACCCGTTCGGCGGGCGTGACGGAACGAGGGCCGGTGGCGTGACTGTCAGAGGTGCCCAGGAAAGAGGAGGGCCGACAGCTCTCACAGGTACAGATGACGCCGCCTGACACTCCCTTCCAGTCGACCTACGCACGCGCCCAGGTGCCGAACCGCGACCACGACGTCGTCTGAGCTTCGCGCACCAGCGAGAAGGACAATCGGTCGAGCCCACCGCAGCAGCGCCCTCAGGGGGCTCCCGGGAGCAGGCAGGCCGCGGGGCCGGTATCGACGATGCAGTTCGACTTCCCACGATGCCCATAGCCGTGCCTGACGGAAGGCGGCCCGTAGTCCGGTCCGCAACCGGTAGGAGAGCAGCGCGTCGGGAACGAAGGTGATCTGGGCACCAGCATCCAGCTGTGCACGCCAACTGAAGTCCGTGTCCTCGCAGATCGGCAGGCTGAGGTCGAACCCGCCGATCTCGACGAAGGTGTCGCGCCGTACGCCCAGCGCGGCGCTGATCGACCAGGGAAGGAACCCGTGATGGGTCATGGGACCGTCGGTCTGCATCGCGCCCCATCGTTGAGTGAGGGCCGGTGCGTTCAACGTGGCGATGTCGACCTTCGCGGCGACCAGTTCGCTGTGGTCCAGAGCCGAACTCATCGCCGCGACATAACCCGGGTCGACGACGTCGTCGTCGTCGACGAACAGTAGACCGGGCTCCTTGGCGTGATCGGCCCCCACGTTCCGGGCGAAGCCGGGCATCGCCTCGGTGCGGTCCTCGACCAGTTCGAGCTGGGGCATCATGGTCATCCAGCGCCCGATGACGTCGTCGACCGCCCCGACGACGCCGTTGTTGACCACGATGAGCTGCGCCGGAGGGCGTGTCTGAGCAGCCAGTGCGGCCAGCTGCTCGGACAGCCAAGGCCCACCGACCGTGGGAACAATGACGGTCACGTCCACGTCGCTGCCCGCACCAGCTCGGTCTCGAGGTGGTCCGCCAGTCGCAGCGCCAGTGCCACGATGGTCAGGGTCGGGTTCGCGTAACCACTGGTAGGGAACACCGAGGTGCCGCACACGTAGAGGCCGTTGAGCCCGTGGACTCGGCAGTCGGCGTCGACGACCCCCGCGGTGGGGTCGTCGGCCATCCGCGTGGTGCCGATGGGGTGGTAGGCATCCTCGAACCCCTTCGTCCAGTCGTCGCCGTCCAGCCACTCGAACCCGGTGAGGTGACCGAGGCCGAGCCGGCGAAGCTCGGCGTCCAGGACCTCGACGAACACCCGGGCAGTCCGCCTCTCGCGATCGCTGAGGCGCCAGTCGACACGTGCCTTCTGCAGGCCCAGCTGGTCGCGCTCGGACGACAGGGAGATGCGGCTCTCCGAGTTCGGCGACTGTTCCAGGAGGATCTGCACCCGAGTCCTTTCCAGAGGTGCGGCACTCGGTCGTCCCTGGACGAACCGTCGGAAGGCCCCGATCGCCACCCGGGGGAGCTCGCGAAGCACGTCACGAACATCTGCCGGTCGCAGCGAGCGGGGCCACCGCCGCTCCTGCAGCGCGCTCGAGATCTCCCGCGCCGCGACGAGTCCTGGAGTGTCCGCGCGGTCGTGGATGAGCGTGGCGATCGCGTTGAGGACCCGGTGCTCGCTCTGGACCTGCGGTGCCAACCGCATCCGCGGGACGTATCGGACCTTCCCCCGCCCGAGCCAGCCGTAGAACTCCTGGAGCGACGCCGCCCGGTTGGTGGCGAGGTCGACCCAGAGCGTCGGATGGTCCTGCAGGAACCTGCCGACCGTGTCGTTCCGCTGCCCGTAACCGGACAGCAGCAGCAGGCGGGCGTTCTCGATCCCGCCACCGCACAACACCGTGGTGCGCGCCCGCACCCGGCCGACGCGTCCGGAGAGCGAGCGGATCGTGAGGTCGCCGACTACCCCGTCGGGCGAGCTGGTGTCGACGTGGCTGACCGACGCGTTCACGAGGACCCGCACGTTGCTCGAACGTTCGATGTCCGAGCGGTAGAAGGCGCCGACGTCCGGGTGCTTGCTGTACATCGATGACCGGTGCTCGACGTAATCGGGGGAGAACGGGGGAGGCACGAGCCCGAATCGCCGCCAGGCCTGCTCGTCGAAGGTGTCCTGCGGAATCCCCAGCCAGCTCGCCGCTCGTCGGTAGTAGGGGTCCAGCTGATCCCTGTCGAGTGGCCATCCGGAGCCCGGCACCCAGTCCCGCGCCTCGAGGTCCGAGCGGTCGAGCCGGATGCACTGGCCGGGCCACAGGGTTCCGGTTCCACCGTAGGTGCGGGTGCGGCCCTCGCGCAGGGACAGCGGCAGGCCGACGTTCTCACCGGCGTTGAGCTCGTCGGCTCCGGCATCGGGGTCGAGCCCCCCGCTCTCGACGACCAGGACGTCTGTCCCCGAGTCGAGGAACCGATGGGCGATCGCCAGGCCAGCGGGACCGGCACCGACGATGCAAAGATCAGCGACGTGCTCGGTCCCGACCGCCGGACCGTGGAAGTCCTGGATCATCGACGCAGCGCGCTCACGATATACCGGTGCAGATCCTGACCATCGATGTCCTCACCGGTCAGATCGGCAGCTGCCGGGCCGCTCGCGATGCAGAATCCGTCCCACGCGTGCTCGCCCGTCTGCTCGCGGCGGATGTTCGGGATCTCCTCGCCCCCGACGACCGCCGGAGACTCGAAGGCTGCGTGGCTCCAGTGCACCACCAGGTCCGGCAGCCCTGCGGCATGCTGTCCGCGGGGTGGCCGGGCGACGTCCTGGACCACCTTGCGCCCATCCGCGGTGGACAGCTCGCGGAGTGCCGCCTCGATCGACTCGCAGGTCTGCTCGTACTCCTCCGGCGGCACGATGCCCTGTGCCTCGCGCCCGGAGAGGTTGATCCGCACGAGGCCGTACTGCTCGATGGGCAGCGGGAAGGCGCGGGTACGGGACCAGTCGTAGGCCGGCATCAACCGGGCCTTGCCCCACTGACTGCGGCGGGCAAGCGGCACGAGCCTGCGGTAGAGGTCCCGCACCGGGGCGGGCATCCGATCCTTTATCGTAGCGAGAGTCGACCGCCGGTTGATCCCCTGCTCGATGTGGGTCATGCCCAGCCGGGCCAGCAGCGGTTCGAGGACCGGAGGCAGCCCCCGCGACGGCGCCATCCCGTGGAGGGCGAACACGAGGACGGTCGTCTCCGGCCCCGCGGCCTCGACGAGGCGCCCGACCTGGTGGTCCAGCTCACGGTAGAGATCTGCCAGCGTGCGCTCGGGCCGGGCCTCCGGAGACAGGTCCGCGTACATCGGGAGGTCCGGATCGACGGTGTGCCAGAGGAAGTGTCCGGCGTGATGCGGCTCCTCGAACACAACTAGGGTCAGATCCGGGTGTTCCCGGCTGATGAGGTGGTGGACCACGTCACCCCGGAGTCGGACGCCGCCGATGCACTCGTCGAGGAAGGGCCCCACCTCAGACGGCTCCTGGGGGACGTTCGCCAGGGGATCGGTGAAAGGGTGGGTGGCGAAGGCGTTCGGCACGTCGCTCGCGGCCCCGGAGACGCTGACGCGCCCGTCGACCCGCGAGTGCGCACCCCACTCATGGGCCTCGAAACCCGTCGACACTCCGAGGAAGGGGGCGAACGGAACGTCCATGACGCCGACGCTCGTACCGGTCTCAACGAGCGACTTCCAGAAGGGCGTCAACCGGCTCTCATCGGTGTACGCCAACGCCATCCGAGCCGGGTCCCAGTTCCAGATCGAGTACTGCCCGTGGTCGCAGGCCTGGCAGCCAGTGAAGAAGTTGGGCCACACCGCTCCGCTGCTGAACATGGTCGGTGACGTCACCCGGCTCCAAGAGCCACGGTCGATCAGTGCCTTCAACGCAGGCATCTCACCGGCCTCAACCAGGCTCCTGATCAAGCTGGACTCGGCGGCGTCGAGGCCGATCGCCAGCACGCGCCGGTGATTTTCCGACGACTGGTTGGTCATGTCCACTGCGAACCTTCCGACGTGAGGAACCAGCCTCGCTGCGTGGTCCGATGGTGTCCCGAGATGATCGCGGGGTCCATCGCGCATTCCGCGCGAGGCCGAACTTAGCACCGGTCGTTATTGCGGTTGCGTGCTGGTACGCACCGACGAGTGGTCCGGAGCACCGATCCACAGTCCGGCGATGTACGCGGCGTGTTCGGCCGCCTGCCCGGCCTGCCCCCGCATCCGGGCCAGCAGGTAGCGGGGGCCGTACCCGACCGTGAGGGCCAGCCGGACGCCCAGGACCGTCGACGCCGGGTGGTGCTGGCGGACGTACCGGACGAGCGACGCGCCGCGCAGGCGGAGCATGTGCGTCTTGCCCTCGCCCGAGCCGCCGCCCAGGTGCGGGACGAGCAGGTCGGTGCGGACGCGCTGGCGCAGCCCGGCCTCGCGGATCGCGCGGCCGAAGGCGACGTCCTCGTTGTAGACGAAGAACTGCTCGTCGAAGCCGCCGAGCTCGTCGAACGTCGCGCGGCGTACGGCCATGCAGGCGCCGCTGAGCCAGTCGAGCTCGATCGGCTTCCCGGGCACCGGGCGCGCCCACAGCCCCGCGGTGGGGAAGACCTTGTGCGCGCCGACGGCGTGCACGAGCGCCCGGCGGGCCGTCGGCTCCCAGCCGCCGACGCCGATCTCGACGCGGCCGTCGGGCAGCACCGTCGTGGCGCTGACCGCGCCCAGGCCCGGGTCGGCCGCGATGTCGGCGGCCAGCGCGTCGAGCGTGGCGACGTCGGGGGAGCTGTCGGGGTTCACGAACACGACGATGTCGTGGGTGGAGGTGCGCACGCCCAGGTTGGCGCCCGAGGCGAACCCGCGGCCGGGCCCGTCGAGGTAGCGGACGCCGGGGCGCCCGGCCACGACCGCGGCGAGGCCGTCGACGTCGTGGGAGTTGTCGACGACGGCGACGGGGCGGCCCGGCAGCGCGTCGAGCAGGGCGCGCACGAGGCCCGCGCTCCTGTAGGCGACGAGCACGATCTCGTAGTCGAGGCCGCGCAGGCGGGGGTCGGCGCCGGTGGCGGCGGGGTCGGCTGACACGGACGGGAGGGTACCCGCGGGCGGTGGCCGCCCCGGGCGCCGCCGTCACCCGAAGGTGCGCAGGACCTCCTGGCTCGCGTCGTCCTGGTCGAGGTTGCTGATGTCGCAGCCCCCGGTGCCGGGCTGCCAGGCCCAGGCCAGCGCGCCGGCGTAGCCGCCGGAGGTGTCGGTGTAGACCTGCGCCTTCTCGGCGATCAGCGCGGCGCGCGCGCCGTAGTCGAGGTCGCACCCCTGCCCCGCGGTGATCCCGTACTCGCCGACGATCACCGGCTTGCCGCCGGAGTTGGCCCGCACACCCGGCCCGTGGTTGGACTCGACCTCGTTCTCGTCGTACTCGTGCATCGAGGCGACGTCGACGCCCGGCGACTCGTGGACGTCGCGGAAGTTCTCCTCGCCGTCGAGCCAGTAGGGGGCCACGGTGCCGGAGGAGAACAGCCGGTCGGGGTCGACGGCGTCGGCGGCGGCGCCCATCTCGTCGTAGAACTCCCGCAGCGCCCCGCCCGCGTAGGACGGCTCGTTGAAGTACTCGAACCAGGCGATCGTCGTCTCGCCGCGGTAGCGCTCCAGCAGCGCCGTCATGTGGTCGCGGAAGACGGTGCGCTCGGAGGCGTCGGCGAACCACGCCTCGTCCTTGTCGTCCTCCCCGCAGCCGCCGATCGCGTCGTCGAGGGTGATCGCGAGGTAGACGGCGTTCTCGCGGGCGGCGGCGACCGCGGCGTCGAGGCGGCCGAGGCTCCAGCCGTCGTAGAAGAAGAGGCGGACGGCGCCGTGGCCGTCGTGGCGCATCGAGGCGAACCAGGCGTCGACGTCGGCGGCCGACATCTTCTCCTCGTCGGTGCCGCAGTCGCCGGACCAGACGAAGGAGTTGTAGCCGAGGAACCACCAGGGCTCGCCGCCGCGCAGGATCCGGTCGCCCTCGACGGTGATGGCCGGCACCGCGCCGCCGCCGGCAGTGGGGGCGGCAGCCGGTCCGGGGACCGGAGGAGCGGGCCGGGCGGCGGGCTCGCGGGGCGCGGTGGCGGTGCCGGACCGGGCGCGGGTGGCCGAGCGGGGGTCGTCGCCCGGGGCGCCGGCCGGGGCGCCGCCCGTCCACAGCTGCGCGGGCAGTACCACGGCCAGCACCAGGGCGACGACGAGCGCCACCCGCCGCCCCCGCGAGGGCGGGGAGGCGGGTGGCGCGGGTCGGACGTCGGTGGAGGTGGGCATCGGGGTCCTCGTGGTCGGTGGCCTCGCCGGCGGTGGCGAGGTCCACCCTGCGCGCCCCGCGCGGTCGGCGTGGGCGAACGGTGAGGATCACCCGATCGTCGCAGACCGTCCCTCGCTGTCGCCGTCGGAGGAGGAGTCGTCGTCGGAGGAGCCGTCGGACGGCTCGTCGCCGCCGTCGTCCGCGGAGTCGCCGGTGCCGGAGTCGTCGGAGGCGGGGGCGTCGTCGCCGACCACGTCGCCGACGAGGTCGCCGACCGTGTCACCGACCTGGCCGACCACCGCACCGAACTCGCGCATCGCGCTCTGGCTGGTCTCGTCCTCGTCGAGGTTGCTGATGTCGCAGCCGCCCGTACCGGGCTGCCAGGCCCAGGCCAGCGCACCGGCGTAGCCGATGGAGGTGTCGGTGTAGACCTCCGCCTTCTGCCGGATCAGCTCGGCGCGGCCGGCGTAGTCGACGTCGCAGCCCTCGCCCGCGGTGATGCCGTACTCGCCGACGATCGTGGGCTTGCCGCCGGAGTTGGCGCGGACGCCGGGACCGTGGTTGGACTCGACCTCGTTCTCGTCGTACTCGTGCAGGGAGGCGATGTCGACGCCGGGGGACTCGTGGACGTCGCGGAAGTTGTCCTCGCCGTCGAGCCAGTAGGGGGCGACGGTGCCGGAGGAGAAGAGGCGGTTCGGGTCGACCTCGTCGGCCGCGGCACCCATCTCGTCGTAGAACTCGCGCAGGGCGCCGCCCTCGTAGGACGGCTCGTTGAAGTACTCGAACCAGGCGATGGACGTCTCACCCTCGTAGCGCTCGAGCAGCATCGTCATGTGCTCGCGGAAGGTGTCGCGCTCGGACTGGTCGGCGAACCAGCCGGCCTCCTTGTCGTTCTCCCCGCAGCCGCCGATGGCGTCGTCGAGGGTGATCGTCAGGTAGATGTCGTTCTCCTTCGCCGACTCCACGGCCGCGTCGAGGCGGTCGAGGTTCCAGCCGTCGAAGAAGAAGAGGCGGACGGCGCCGTGGCCGTCGTGGCGCATGCTCTGGAACCAGGCGTCGACCTGCTCGGCCGACATCTTCTCGTCGTCGTTGCCGCAGTCGCCGGACCAGACGAAGGAGTTGTAGCCCAGGAACCACCAGGGCTCGCCGCCGCGCATAATGCGGTCGCCCTCGACGGTGATCGCCGGCATGGCGCCGTCGGCCGGCGCCTCGGCGGGGGTCTCGGGGGTCTCGGCGGGCGTCTCGGCCGGGGCCGGCTCGGGTGCGGGGGTGGGCTCGGGCCCGGTGGTCGGGGCGAGCGGCGCAGCGGGGATCGTCGGTGCGGCAGGAGCGGCCGGAGCGGCGGGCGCCGACGGTGCCGCGGGGGCGGCGGGCGTGGTGGGGGCGACCGGCGCGACGGGCGCCGCGGGGGCGACGGGCGCGGAGGCGGACGGCACCTCGGGCACGGAGGGCACCGGCGGGACGGGGGGCACGGAGGCGACGGGGGGCACGGCGGCGACCGGCGGCACAGGGGGCGTCCCGGGATCGGCACCGGGTTCGGGCGGGGGCTGGTTCGGCCCCGGGGCCAGCGCCCCGGGCGCCGCCACCGGGACGACGGCGGGCCCGGCCGCGGAGGCGAGCACCGGGACGGCCGGGAGGAGGGCGAGCGAGAGCGCCGCCACCGCCGCGCCGAGGGGCGCCGCGACGGGCCGGAGCGCCGGCGGGAGTGGGTGCCGTTGCGGTTCATGAGCCGTACCTGCCTCTGCTGCATCCGGAGGTCCGGGTGCGGTCGATTGGGGGAGCAGGACCGACCATGCAGCGGCGGTGACGGGTTCCCTAGCGTTCTCCGTCGAACGAGGGACTCACGATGGGGGGACACGGAGCGCTACGTGTGCGAACCGTGAGCAATCGGCCGGAACGGTGACTCTCGGTACAGGAGTGGCGCGTGTGACGAGAGAGGCGATCCGGCGCCCGGCGGAGCCTCTCGGAGGCCGAGCGGTCGGTCACCGACGGTGGGCGGCCACCGCGTCGACGAACTGCGCCGTACCCAGTACGACGGCCACCGCGGTCGCGGCTCCCCCGACCGTGTCCGTCGGGTAGTGGACCTCGATCGCCGTGAGCGCCACGCCGGTGCCCGCGCCGACCGCGACGGTGCCCGCGGCGACCGCCAGCGCGTCCCACGGGCGCCGCGGCGCCAGCACGTCGACGACGAGCAGCATCCCGGCCGCGGCCAGCGCCGTCGCGAGCCCGGTGTGGCCGCTGGGGAAGGCGTGCCGCGGCCGGCGCGGCGCCGCCCGCCACGGGGCGCACGGACGGGCGCAGGGACGGGCGCAGGGCGGGCGGGAGCGCGGCACCGCGGGATCGTGCCAGGGCCGGGCCGGAACCCCGTGGTAGACCTCACGGGTGACCGAGCCGCACGAGATGACCGCGCGCGAGCAGGCCGCCGCCCTGCGTCGCGGGGACCTGGGCGCCGTCGAACTGGTGGAGCACGCGCTGCGCCGCGTGGAGGCGCTCGACGGCGGGCTCGGCGCGTTCGTCACCGTCACCGCCGACCGTGCCCTCGACGAGGCCCGCGCCGCGGAGAAGAGGCTCGCCGCGGGCGGCGACGACCTCCCGCCGTTCCTCGGGGTGCCGACCGCGATCAAGGACCTCGCGATGACGGCCGGCGTGGCCACGTCGTTCGGGTCGCCGGTGTACGCGGGCTGGGTCCCCGACGTCGACGACGACTCGGCCCGGCTGTTGCGCACCGCCGGCACGATCAGCCTCGGCAAGACCGCCACCCCGGAGTTCGGGCTGCCGCCCTACACCGAGCCCGCCGGCCGGCCGGCCGCCGTGACGCCGTGGGACCCCACCCGGCTCGCGGGCGGCTCCAGCGGCGGCGCCGGCGCGGCCACTGCGGCCGGCCTCGTCGCCTTCGCCCACGGCACCGACGGCGGCGGCTCCATCCGCATCCCCGCCGCGGCCTGCGGGCTCGTCGGGCTCAAGACCAGCCGCGGGCTCGTCTCCCGCGGCCCCGCGGGCGGCGACCCGCTGGGCATGTCGGTGTCGGGCCCGCTCGCCCGGACCGTCGACGACGCCGCCGCGATGCTCGACGCGCTCGCCGACGTCGTCCCGGGGGAGCCCTACCCGCTGCTCGCGCCGCGCCCGGAGACCTACCTGGCCGCCGCGCTGCGCGCCGCCCCGCGCCGCCTGCGGATCGGGCGCTACCGCACCCCGCCCGTGCCCGACGCCGTGCTCGACCCGGCCTGCGTCGACGCCTACGAGCGGGCCACCGACCTGCTGACCGGGCTCGGGCACGAGGTCGTCGAGTTCGCGCCCGGCATCGACGGGTCGTTCCTGCCGGTGTTCGAGACGCTGTGGGCGGTGCTCGCGCACGGCCACCCCGTGCCGCCCGAGGCCGAGCCGCTGCTCGCCCCGCTCACGCGGTGGTGGCGCGACCGCGGCAGCGCGGTGTCCGGGCCGGAGTACCTGGCGGCCACGCAGTCGGCGCTGGCGGTGACGCGGCGGGTGGTCGGGGCGCAGGCGGCCGCGGGCGTCGACGTCGTCCTGACCCCGATGCTGGCCCAGCTCCCGCGCCCGGTCGGCTGGTTCACCGACGGCGGCGACCCGGCCGAGGACTTCGCGCGGCAGAAGCGCTTCACCCCGTTCACGGCGACCTACAACATCACCGGCCAGCCCGCGCTGAGCCTGCCGGTCGCGTTCGCCCGTCCCGTCGACGGCCCGGCCGACGGACCCGAGCTGCCCGTCTCGGTGCAGCTCGTGGGCCGTGCGGGCGACGACGCGCTGCTGCTCGAGCTCGGTGCGCAGCTCGACGCCGCGTCCGGTCGCGACGCGGCGCGGCGCCCCCCCGATGTGGTGACCCCGCCGACGCGGCGGGCAAGGGTCACCTGGTCACATGGGGCATGATGGCTCGATGTCTGCCACCGAGAACGCGGCGGCCCACCCCTCGGCGGCCGCGACGCTGCAGATCGGCGAGGTCGCCCGACGGGTGGGCCTGTCGATCCGCACGATCCGCCACTGGGAGGAGATGAGGCTGGTCACGCCGACGGCCCGCAGCTCCGGCGGCTTCCGGCTCTACAGCGAGGAGGACGTCTCCCGCATCCGGCTGCTGCGCTTCATGAAGCCGCTCAACCTCTCGCTCGCGCAGATGCGCGAACTCCTGCATATCCGCGAGCAGCTCGCCTCGGGCACCGAGAGCCCGTCCGACCGCGTCGAGGCGCTGGTCTGGCCCCGCACCAGCGACGCCGGTGACGACCGCGCGCAGCTCGCCGACGGGCTGTCCGCGTTCGCCGACCTCGCGGACAAGCGGCTGCAGAAGCTGCGCCGCTACGTCGAGGAGGTCGAGGAGTTCGTCGGGCGGCTGCGCGAGGAGGTCCGCGAGGGCGCCGGGTGCGGGCCCGCCTCAGGGACGCGCGAGGGTGCGGACCCAGTCGAGGGTGGCGCGTAGCCCCTCGGTCAGCGGTGTCGGGTCGCCCAGCCCCAGGTCGGTGCGGGCCCGCGTGACGTCGAGGCAGCTCCGGCGCACCTCACCGGGGCGCTCGGGGCGGAACTCGGGGGCGAAGGTCCCGGCGGGCAGGTCGGCGGCGGTGGCCACGGCGTCGACGAGCGCGAGCAGGTCGACCTCCGTGCCGGTGCCGACGTTGTAGACGTCGTGCTCCAGCACCCCGGCCCGGGCGGCGGCCAGGTTGGCGCGCACGATGTCGCCGACGAAGACGTAGTCGCGCGTCTGGCGGCCGTCGCCGAACACGACGGGCGCCGTGCCGGTGAGCGCGCGGTCGCACAGGATCGCGATCACCCCGGCGTCGCCGTGCGGGTCCTGGCGCGGGCCGTAGACGTTGCCGTAGCGCAGGGTCGTGACGTCGAGCCCGTGCGCGCGGCCGAACCAGGCGCCGTAGGCCTCGGTGGTGAGCTTGCTCAGGCCGTAGGCCGACAGCGGCACCGCCGGGTGTGTCTCGGGCGTGGGCACGGCGGTGGTGTCGCCGTAGATCGCGCCGCCCGTCGAGGTGTTGACGACGCGCCGCGCGCCCGCGCGGTGCGCGGCGGCGAAGACGTTGAGCGAACCGACGACGTTGGTGTGCGCGTCGAGGGCGGGCTCGGCCATCGAGGTGCGCACGTCGATCTGCGCGGCGAGGTGGTAGACGACCTCCGGGCGGAACGGCCCGACCTGCTCGTCGACGGCCGCGGCGTCGCGGACGTCGACGCGCGCGAGGCGGGCGCCCGCGGCCATGGCGCCGGTGAGGTTGGTCTCGCTCCCTCGGCTGAGGTCGTCGAGCACGAGGACCTCGTCCCCGGACGCGACCAGCGCGTCGACGACGTTCGATCCGATGAAGCCGGCTCCTCCGGTGACCACGGCACGCATACCGACACGCTAACGGGGTCGGCCCCGGGCCCCGCGCCGCGCCCGCGTGGGTTAGGTTCTCGCCCGTGGACGTGGTGGTGTCGATCCTCTGGTACGCGGTGCCGTCGGTCGCTTTGTACCTGCTCGTGGCGGCTCTCGTGGTCGGGCCGCGCCTCGCGCGCCGGCCCCGCTACCGGGTCGGTCAGCCGTGGCCGCACGAGCCGATGTGGTGGACGGCCAACCCGCAGGGCGCGCAGCTGCCCGCGGCGCACGGTCACGCCGTGACCGGTGAACGAGGAGGTGCCCGTGGCAGCTGGTGAGGGACACGGACACGGCCGGGTCGCGGTCCCCGAGGACCTGCCGCCCGGCACCGTCGTCACGTCGTCGGGACGCGTCTCCGCGGCCGAGGTGTTCGCCGAGCCCGACCGCGACGCGCAGCCGTTCACGCCCGTGCAGCTCACCCGGCTCGACGAGGCGCTCACGCTCGCGAGCCGCGAGACCGGGCTGCGCTTCTCGGTGTACCTGGGCGACCTCGGCCCCGAGGTCACCGCGCGCGTCGCCGAGCTGCACTCGCAGCTGGAGGGCTCCGGCGAGGCCGTGCTCGTGGCGGTCAGCCCCGAGCAGCGGGTCGTCGAGGTGCTCACGGGCGCCGAGGCGCGCGTGCGGCTGCCCGATCGCGGCGCGAAGCTCGCCGTGATGAGCATGGTGGCCTCGTTCCGCGAGGGCGACCTCCTGGGCGGGCTGCTCAGCGGCCTGCGCATGCTGGCCGACCAGGCCGGGGGCCGGCGGCGCACGCACTGAGCGCCGGCGTGCGCGCCGGGCACGGGCGCCCGTACGTCGTCTCCTCCGTCGCGGTCTCCCTCGACGGGCGCATCGACGACGCCTCTCCCGCGCGGCTGGTGCTCTCGGGCCCCGAGGACCTCGACCGCGTCGACGACGTGCGCGCCGGCGTCGACGCGGTCCTCGTCGGGGCGGGCACCGTCCGCGCCGACGACCCGCGCCTGCTCGTGCGCTCGGCCGACCGCCGCGCCGCCCGGGTCGCCCGCGGCCTGCCGGAGACGCCGCTGCGGGTCGTGCTCTCGCGCGGCGGCCTGCTCGACCCGGCCGCCCGCGTGCTCTCCGGCGCCCCGACGCTGGTGCTGACGACGGGCGCGGCGCCCGACGTCCCCGCCCCGGGAGGGTCGGTCGAGGTCGTGACCGTCCCCGACCTCCCCGCGGCGCTCGCGCTGCTGCACGACCGCGGGATCGGTCGTCTGCTCGTGGAGGGCGGCGCGGCCGTGCACACCGCGTTCCTCGCGGCCGGGCTCGTCGACGAGCTGCACCTCGCCGTGGCACCGCTGCTCGTCGGGTCCGGGCCGCCGTTCGTGCACCCCGCCGCGTTCCCCGCCGGCCGCTGGCGGCTCGCAGGCGTCGACACCGTCGGCGACGTCGCCGTCCTGCGCCTGCTGCGGCGCGCCGGATGAGCGTCCCGGACGACCACCGGCTGCTGCGCCGCGCCGTCGCGCTGGCCGGGCGCTGCCCGCCGTCGGCGACGTTCCGGGTGGGGGCGCTGGTCGTCGCCGCCGACGGCACCACGATGGCCGAGGGCTGGTCGGGACGCCGCGACCCCCGCGACCACGCCGAGGAGAGCGCGCTGGCCGACCTCGCGGGCGACCCGCGCCTGGCCGGCGCCACGGTCTACACCTCGCTGGAGCCGTGCAGCATGCGCGCCTCCCGCCCGGCATCGTGCACGCAGCTCATCCTCGACGCGGGCGTGCCGCGCGTCGTCTACGCCTGGCGCGAGCCCTCGCTGTTCGTCGACTGCGAGGGCGACGAGCTGCTGCGCGCCGCCGGCCGTGAGGTCGTCGAGGTGCCGGAGCTGGCCCGGTTGGTGCGCGCCGCGAACACGCACCTGCCCGGCGTCCGGCCCTGAGAGGTCGTGCGCGGCGATCGTGGTGGGGACCACGATCGCCGCGCACGGTCAGGAGCGGTCGAACTCCCGCGCCCCGAGCGCCCGGACGATGCCGGCCCGGCCCTCGGTGACCAGGCGGCGCAGCGCCGGCGGGTGCGACTCGTCGGCGAGCCAGGCGTCGGCGGCGTCGACGGTGGTCTGCTCCACGGCCCAGGACGGGAACAGCCCGATCACCACGGCCTGGGCGTGCTCGCTCGTGCGGCGCTCCCAGACGTCGGCGACCTCGGCGAAGTAGCGCTCGACGTAGGGCGCGAGCAGCGCCTTCTGCGTCGGGTGCGCGAAGCCGCTGATGATCGACTCGGTGACGGCGTTGGGCAGCGTGTCGTCGTGCACGGCGCGCCGCCAGGCCTCCTCCTTGGCCGCGGCGGTGGGCACCAGCGAGCGGGCCCGCTCGGCCTGCCGCCGGCCCGTCGACGTCGGGTCGGCTGCGAGCTCCTCCTCGATCCGCTCCGGCCCGGCCGCGCCGTGCGCCACCAGCGCGTGCAGCAGGCGCCAGCGCAGGTCGGTGTCGACGGTGAGCCCCTCGGGCACCTCGACGTCGACCAGCCAGCCCGCGAACCCGTCGAGCACCGACGTGTGGAGCACGCTGCTCGTCAGCGAGTTGACGACGGCGAGCTGGGTGTCCGACCCGGCGCGCGAGGTGTCGAGGCGGAACAGCAGCGCGTCCACCAGCAACGGCCAGCCGCGTTCGGCCGCCCACCGCTCGTCGGCGTAGGAGGAGACCGCGGTCTGGGCCTGCAGCAGCAGGCGCTGCAGCACGCCGATCTCGGTCTCGCGGCCGAAGCCGCCGGCCACCAGTGCCACGAGGTCGCGGGCCTTGAGCTCGGCCTCGCGCGTCATCTCCCACGCCGCCGACCAGCACAGGGTGCGGGGCAGCGGCTCGGTGATGTCGCCGATGCGGTCGATCAGGGTGACCAGCGAGTCGGGGTCCAGGCGCAGCGCGCAGTAGGTGAGGTCGTCGTCGTTGACCAGCACGAGCTTGCCGCGCGGCACCCCGATCAGATCCGCGACGGGCGTCCGCTCGCCCTCGACGTCGACCTCGACGCGGTGGGTGCGCACCAGCGCGCCCGAGCCGTCGTCGTCGTAGACGCCCACGGCGATGCGGTGCGTGCGCAGCTCCCCGGCGCCGGGGCGGGCGCCGCCCTGCACGACCTCGAAGCGGGCGAACGCGCCCGTCGTGTCGACGTCGAAGGAGGGGCGCAGCATGTTGAGCCCGGTGGTGCGCAGCCACTGCGCGCCCCAGCCCGAGAGGTCGCGGCCCGAGGACTCCTCGAGCGCGCCCAGCAGGTCGTCGAACGTGGCGTTGCCCCACGCGTGCTTGGTGAAGTAGGCGCGCAGCCCGGCCAGGAACGGCTCCAGCCCCACGTAGGCCACGAGCTGCTTGAGCACGCTCGCGCCCTTGGCGTAGGTGATGCCGTCGAAGTTGACCTCGACCGCCTGCAGGTCGGGGATGTCGGCGGCCACCGGGTGCGTCGAGGGGAGCTGGTCCTGGCGGTAGGCCCAGCTCTTCTCGACGTTGGCGAACGTCGTCCAGGCCTCCTTGTACTCGGTGGCGTCGGCCTGGCACAGGACGCTCGCGAACGTCGCGAACGACTCGTTGAGCCACAGGTCGTCCCACCACGTCATCGTGACGAGGTCGCCGAACCACATGTGCGCCATCTCGTGCAGCACGGTCTCGGCGCGCCGCTCGTAGACCGGGCGCGTGACGCGGGAGCGGAAGACGTAGTCCTCGAGGAACGTGACGGCCCCGGCGTTCTCCATCGCGCCGGCGTTGAACTCCGGGACGAACAGCTGGTCGTACTTGCCGAACGGGTACCGCACGCCGAAGTTGCGGTGGTAGAAGTCGAAGCCCTGCTTGGTCTCGGTGAACAGCCGCTCGTGGTCCATGTGCGGGGCGAGGCTGGCGCGGCAGAAGATGCCCAGGGGGATGACCCCACCGTCCTCGTCCCGGTGCTCGTCGCGCCACACCGCGTACGGCCCGGCGACCAGCGCCACCAGGTAGGTGCTCATGATCTCGCTGGTCGTGAAGCGGTGGACGACCGCGCCGCCCGCGCCCTCCGAGGTCTCCTCCACCACCGAGTTGACGACGACCTGCCAGTCGGCGGGCGCGGTGATCGTCAGGGTGTAGCGGGCCTTGAGGTCGGGCTGGTCGAAGCAGGCGAACATGCGCTTGGCGTCGGCCGTCTCGAACTGGGAGTAGAGGTAGACGCTGCCGTCGACGGGGTCGACGAACCGGTGCAGCCCCTCGCCGGTGTGCATGTAGCGGCCCAGCGCCTCGACGCGGAGCTCGTTCTCGGCGGCGAGGCCGGGCAGCGCGATGCCGTCCTCCTCGCGGTAGCCGGAGACGTCGAGGGCCTGCCCGTTGAGCACGGCCGAGGAGACCTCGGCGGCGACCAGGTCGATCCAGCTGTCCGATCCCGGCTGCGTGCAGGAGAAGCGCACCGTCGTGACGGTGGAGAAGGTGTCCTCGCCGGGCTCGCCGCCACCGTCGGTGAGGTCGATCGCGACGGTGTAGTCGGCGACGTCCAGCAGTGCGGCGCGGCGCTCGGCGTCGGATCGGGTCAGGTTCGGCGGAGCCATGCGGGAGTCGACCTTCTCTCGGGAGCGGTGGGCGCCATCCCACCACACGGGTCGGGGCGACGCCCGGGAATCGGTCCGGTCCCGCGGGGGTTGGACTCTGACATGACGACACCCAGCAAGGTCGACTTCTGGTTCGACCCGCTCTGCCCCTTCGCCTGGATCACGTCCCGCTGGATGCTCGAGGTCGAGAAGGTCCGCGACGTCGAGGTGTCGTGGCAGGTCATGAGCCTCGCGGTGCTCAACGAGGGGCGCGACCTCCCCGAGGAGTACCAGGAGATGATGAAGAAGGCGTGGGGGCCGGTGCGCGTCGCCGTCGCCGCCGCGCAGGAGAAGGGCCCCGACGTCCTGCTCCCGCTCTACACCGCGATGGGCACCCGGATCCACAACCAGGGGATCAAGGACTTCGACGTGGTGATCAGGGAGGCGCTGGCCGAGGTCGGGCTGCCCGAGTCCCTCGCCGACGCCGCCACCAGCACCGAGTACGACGAGGAGCTCAAGGCGAGCCACCACCGCGGCATGGACCCGGTGGGCATGGATGTCGGCACGCCGACGATCCACATCGACGGCGTCGCGTTCTTCGGCCCGGTGCTCACGAAGATCCCGAAGGGCGAGGAGGCCGGCAAGGTCTTCGACGGTGCCGTGCTGCTCGCCGGCTACCCCTACTTCTTCGAGCTGAAGCGGACCCGCAGCGGGGACCTCGACTTCTCGTGATCCCGCGCCGCCCGTGGTGGTCCTGCCGCGTCGGGACCCCTGCGGACGGGCCCGCTCCTACGAGCGGGCGATGACGACGTCGCGCAGCACGCCCGTCTCCATCTCCATCTCGCGCAGGCGGTGCTTGACCAGGTCGCCGATGCTGACCATGCCCACGAGGCGGCCGTCGTCGACGACGGGCAGGTGCCGGTGGCGGCCCGCGGTCATCTGCGACATGGCGCGCGCCACCGTCTCCTGCGAGCCGCACGTGCGGACCTTGCGCGTCATCACCTCGGACACCGGCCGGTCCAGCAGCGCCGCGCCCTGCCGCGCGAGCGCCCGCACGATGTCGCGCTCGGACACGATGCCGCGGACGGTGCGGTGCTCGTCGCAGACCAGCACGGCGCCGACGCCGAGGTCGTCGAGGCGTCTGGCCACCTCGGTCACGGTGCGGAACGGGAGGACGGAGTGCACCGTCCGGCCCTTGGTAGCGAGGATGTCGGCGATCTTCATCGCATCTCCCAACCGGTCGACGTCGTCGCCCCCGATGGTCCTCCTGCTCCGGCCCCGGTGAGGAGGCCGTCCGGCGATCTCCCGCCCGGTTCGGCCCGCCTGTACCCGGGTGCCGGGATCGGTGCGCCGAACGGTCGTCGCGACGTCACCCGGCCGGGCGTGTGAGGATCGGGGCATGGGATCGAGCGAGGACGTGACCGGACACTGGATCGGCGGCGAGCGGGTCGCCGGCGGGAGCGAGCGCATCGAGGTGGTCGACCCGGCCACCGGTGAGGTGGTCTCCGCGGTGCCGAAGGGCACCGCCGCCGACGTCGACCGGGCCGTGACGGCGGCGCAGGCCGCCTTCCGCGACTGGTCGCAGGTCGACGTGGCCGAGCGGGCCGCCGTCGTCTCGCGGATCTCCGAGGGGCTCAAGGCGCGCGGCGCGGAGATCGCGGCCGCGGTGACCTCGGAGATGGGCTCGCCGATCGGCTTCTCCAAGGCCGTGCAGGCCGGGCTCCCCGTGTACACCTCGGCCGGGGTGGCGTCGCTCGCGTCGTCGTTCCCGTGGACCGAGGAGATCGGCAACTCGCTGGTCGTCCGCGAGCCGGTGGGCGTCGTCGGCGCGATCACGCCGTGGAACTACCCGCTGCACCAGGTCGTCGCGAAGGTCGCGCCCGCGCTGCTGGCCGGCTGCACCGTCGTGCTCAAGCCCAGCGAGGTCGCGCCGCTGTCGGCGCAGATCCTGGCCGAGGTGGCGGCCGAGGCCGGGCTGCCCGCGGGCGCGTTCAACATCGTCCACGGCGAGGGCCCGGTCGTCGGCGAGGCGATCGCCGGGCACCCGGGCGTCGACATGGTGTCGTTCACGGGCTCGACCCGCGCCGGCAAGCGCGTCTCGGTGGTCGCGGCCGACACGGTCAAGCGCGTCGCGCTCGAGCTCGGCGGCAAGTCGGCCAACGTGATCCTGGAGGACGCCGACCTGGCCAGGGCCGTCAAGGTCGGGCTGGGCAACGCCTGGATCAACGGCGGGCAGACCTGCACCGCGTGGACGCGCATGCTGGTGCCCGCGTCGCGGCACGACGAGATCGTCGAGATGGCCGTCGCGGCGGCGGCGAAGTACACCGTCGGCGACCCGACGCAGGACACCACGCGCATCGGCCCGATGTCGTCGGCGGCGCAGCAGGAGCGGGTCAACGGCTACATCGAGCGGGGCAGCGCCGACGGCGCCACCGTCGCGTTCAGCGGTGCGGCCGTCGACGGGCCGGGCGCCTACGTGCGCCCGACGATCTTCTCCGGCGTGGCGCCGGACGCCGTCATCGCGCAGGAGGAGATCTTCGGCCCGGTGCTGTCGGTGATCCCCTACGCCGACGAGGAGCAGGCGGTCGAGATCGCGAACAACACCGTCTACGGCCTCGCGGGCGCGGTGTTCGGCGAGGCCGACCACGCGCTGGCCGTGGCGCGGCGGCTGCGGACCGGGCAGGTCGACGTGAACGGGGGCGCGTTCAACCCGCTCGCCCCCTTCGGCGGCTACAAGCAGAGCGGTAACGGGCGTGAACTCGGCCGCTTCGGCCTGGAGGAGTTCCTGGAGATCAAGTCGATCCAGCGCTGACCTGCGACGACGGCCCCCACCGCTCCCGGTGGGGGCCGTCGTCGTTCCCGCGGGTCCGGCCGTTCGGCCCCGCGCGGGGTGCCGCCGTGCCTAGCGTCCGCGCCCATGCCCCGGACCAGTCCGTTCCTGCCGCCGGCCGCCGTCGTCGCGGTGGCCGCGGTGCTCGCCGCGAGCCTGCTCCTGCCCGACCGGCCCCGGCCGCCGCGCGACTGCCTCTTCGGCGTCGTCGGCTGCGCGGGGTCGGGGGCGCTCGCCGTCGCCGGGCGCTCGCTCACGCGGGACGGCGAGCCGTTCTTCTGGCTGGCCGACTCCGCCACCGACCTGCTGGAGGACCTCAACCGCACCGAGGTCACCCGCTACCTCGACGCCCGCGCCGCCCAGGGGTTCACCGTGGTCGGGGCGTCGCTGGACGTCCCCGCCGACCAGTACGGCGACGCCCCGTTCGCCGGCGGCGAGCCCGTCGTCACGGCGGGGGAGGACCCGGCCGACGACGCGGCGTACGACTTCTGGGACCACGCCGAGTTCGTCGTGTCCGAGGCGTCCGCGCGCGGGCTCGTGGTCGCGCTGAGCGGCGGCGCCGGGCAGGCCGGCTTCCTCAGCGACCGCCTCGCCCCCGCCGGTGACGTCGTGCTGGTGCCGGGCGATCCCCGCTTCGCGGTGCTCTCCGGCGACGGCTGCGCCGACCGCTCCGCCGAGCGCTCGCGCGCCTACGCGACCGGGGAGCCGTTCGTCGACGGGGCGGTGGTGGAGGAGGACCGGCCCGGCTGCGGCCCCGCCACCGGCGCCGCGGGGGAGCGGGCCACGGCCCTCGACGTCCGCCGCGACGCGTGGTCGGCGGTGCTGTCCGGCGCGGCCGGCGCGACCTACGGCCACACGTCGGTCGGCCAGTTCCTCGACGCCGGGCGCACGCCCGTCGACGGGGCGCGGGACGACTGGACCGGCGCCCTCGACGCCCCCGGTGCGGAGCAGGTGCGGTGGGTGCGGGAGCTGGTGGAGTCGCGGCCGCGCCTGGAGCCGGTCGACGGTGACGTCCCCGCCGCGCTGGCCGAGGACGGGAGCGCGGTCGTCGCGTACACCGAGGGCGAGGACGTCGACCTGGACCTCGATGTGCTCGACGGCGACACGGGCCGGCCGTGGTGGTTCGACCCGCGGACGGGGGAGGCGACGGAGCTCCCCGCGGTGGAGACGGACGGGCCGGCCACCTTCACCCCTCCCGACGAGGAGGACTGGGTGCTCGTGGTGGACGACGAGGAGGCGGGGAGGGGGGCGCCCGGGGAGTCGGAGGAGGACTCGGCCGACGCCGACGCCGACGCCGACGCCGACGCCGACGCCGACGCCGACGCCGATTCCGATTCCGATTCCGATGCGTCCGGGGACGCCGGTTCGGAGGGCTCCGGCTCGGGGGACGAGGGTGCCGACTCCGGGAGCTTCGAGTCCGAGGGCGCCGGGTCCGATGGCGCGGACTCGGATGATGACGGGGCTGAGAAGGGGAGCGTCGAGGAGGAGAGCGTCGACGCCGACGAGCCGCCCGCCGACGAGCCGCCCGCCGACGAGCCGCCCGCCGAGGAGCCGCTGACCGAGGACGCCGACGACCCGCTCCAGGACCTCACCGGCGCGGGTGGCCGGGACCCGGGTGCGGAGGACGCCACCGGCACCTCGGACGCCGCGGCCATCGACGACGCCGCGGCCATCGACGACGCAGGGGCCATCGACGACGCAGGGGCCACCGACGACGCAGGGGCCACCGACGACGCAGGGGACGGCGACGACGCAGGGGACGGCGAGGCCGAACCCGCGGCGGAACCTGCCGCTGAGCCCGAACCCGCCCCCGAACCCGCCCCCGCACCTGCGGCCGAGTCGGAGCCCGCCGAGGGGCGCGAGGACTGGGACCGCCTGGCGCAGTGCGAGTCGAGCGGTGACTGGGACATCGACACCGGCAACGGCTACTACGGCGGCCTGCAGTTTGACGAGGGCACCTGGAGCGACTACGGCGGCACCGACTACGCCCCGCGCGCCGACCAGGCCACGCGCGAGCAGCAGATCGACGTCGCCACCCGCGTCCGCGACGACCGCGGCGGCTACGGCTCCTGGCCCGGCTGCGCCAACAAGCTCGGCCTGCCCCGCTGACCCCGCACACCGGTCCCAGCCGCCACACACCGACTGCAGTGGGTGTGCGGGGGTCGGAACCGGTGTGCGGCGGCCGGAGGAGCGGTGCGCACCCGCCGCCCCCTCGACGCCCGTCCCACCCCGATGATCACGGGCCGACGGCCGCCGGTGGACCACCCACCACGACCACCCGCCCGTGATCGCCGGGCCCGGAGGGCCGGGGGAGGGGGTCGAGCGGGCGGGTGGGGGCCGCGCGGTCGGTGTGTCCAGGATCGCTCGCTACCCTTGCGGGTGATGAACGCGCCCGAGGACCCCCCGACCCGCATCGGCGACCGGTACCGCCTCGAGGAGCGGATCGGTGCCGGGGCCATGGGAGCGGTGTGGCGGGGCACCGACGAGCTGCTCAACCGGCCCGTCGCCCTCAAGGAGCTGCTCGCGGCCGCCTCGCGCGGCAACGGGGCGGAGGGGGCCGAGGAGGCCCGCCAGCGCCTGATGCGGGAGGGCCGGATCGGGGCGCGGCTGCAGCACGCGCACGTCATCAGCATGTTCGATGTCGTCATCCACGAGGACCGCCCGTGGCTGGTGATGGAGTACCTGCCCTCGCAGTCGCTGGCCCAGGTGCTGGCCAGCAAGGGCCCGATGGAGCCGCGGGCGGCCGCCGACATGGGCCGCCAGGTCGCCGACGGGCTCGCCGCCGCGCACCTGGCGGGGGTCGTGCACCGCGACGTCAAGCCGGGCAACGTCCTGATCGGCGAGGACGGGCGGGTCAAGCTCACCGACTTCGGCGTCTCCCGCGCCGTCGACGACGTGCAGCTCACCCGCACCGGCCTCATCGCGGGCACCCCCGCCTTCCTCGCCCCGGAGATCGCGCGCGGCCGCGAGCCCGCGGCGCCGTCGGACGTCTTCGCGCTGGGCGCCACGCTGTACGCGGCCGTCGAGGGCATCCCGCCCTTCGGGCTCGACGAGAACGCGTACGCGCTGCTGCACAAGGTCGCCACCGGCGAGGTCGACCCGCCGGAGCAGGCCGGTCCGCTCATGCCCGTGCTGATGCGGCTGCTGGCCAAGGAGCCGGAGGACCGCCCGACGGCCGCGCAGGCCCGCGACCAGCTCGCCCTCGTCGCGACGGGCAAGGACGAGTACACGGCGACCACCGTGGTTGCCCCGCGCCCGACGGTCCGGACGGCGGCGGTCCTGCCGCCGCGCGGCGCGGAGCCGAACCCGGGCACCGTCGTCGGGGCGGCCTCCGCCGCGCCCGCGTCCGCCCCCGCGCGCCCGCGCCGCCGCCGCACCGCGGTGCTCGCCGGTGTGCTGGCCGCGCTGCTCGTCGCCGGCGGGATCGTCACGGCCGTGCTGCTCAACCAGTCGGCGGGCACACCGGAGGCGCAGGTCCCGGCCACGCCGACGTCGGAGCCCGCCCCGACCACCGAGCCGGCCACGACCACCACGACGGCGCCGTCGACCACCACGCCGACGCCGACCCCCACGCCCACCACCACCGAGTCCTCGGCGGCCCCGGTCGACGCGGTGTCGTTCGTGCAGGGCTATTACTCGCTGCTGCCCGGCGACACCGACTCCGCCTGGGCGCTGCTCAGCCCGCAGGCGCAGTCGGCGTCGGGCGGGAGGTCGGGGTACGACAACTTCTACGCCGGCATGGAGTCGGTGACGCTGCAGGACGCGCGCTCGGCCGGCGACGGCGTCGTCGACGCCACGGTGGTGTTCGACCCGCGCGACGGCGGGAGCTCGAGCGAGGGCTACCGGTTCGTCGTCGCCGAGGAGGGCGGCGGGGCGGTCATCCAGTCCTTCGGCCGTCGATGACGTCGAGGTCCGCGTCCAGCAGCGGGCCCGACACCCACCGCACGACCTCGTCGACGAACCGCTCCCGGTTCTCGACCCCGCGCACCTCGTGGCCCTCGCCCGGGAACAGCAGGAACCCCGGCGCCCGGCCGCGCTCGCGCAGGGCTGCGACGATCTGCGACGCCTCGCCGAGCGGCACGTTCGTGTCCTCCTCGCCGTGCACGACCAGCAGGGGCGCGGTGATCCGGTCGACGCGGTGGATGGGGGACAGGTCGCGCAGCAGGGCCGCCTGCGTGGACGGGTCGCCGTACTCGGTGGTGGCCGCCGTCGCGATCCACGGCTCGGTGTCGCGGTAGAAGGTGTGCAGGTCGGACATGCCGCACACGTCGACGCCGACGACGAACAGCTCCGGGTACCAGGCCAGCGCGACGAGCGTCAGGTAGCCGCCGTAGGAGCGCCCGGCCACACCGACGCGCGCGGGGTCGGCGTGCCCGGAGTCGACGAGGAACCGCACCGCGGCGCGCACGTCGGTGATCGACCGGTGGCGCCGCGGGCCGTCGTCGGCCGAGACGAACGCGCGGCCGTAGCCGGTGGAGCCGCGCACGTTCGGCGCGAACACCGCGATCCCGGCGGCGAGCAGTGACTGGAACAGCGGCTGCCACACCGGCCGCTCCTGCCACTCCGGCCCGCCGTGCAGCCACAGCAGCACCGGCACCGGGCCGAGCGGGCGTCGCGCCCCGGGGGCGCCGGGCGTGGTGCGCGGGCGGAACATCCAGCCCGTCAGGGGCAGCCCGTCCTCGGCGGTGAAGCGCTCCAGGTCGGGCTCGACGAGCCCGGGCGGCGGCGCGTCGGCCAGCAGCGGCGCCGCGACCCCGCCGGGCCACAGCGGCACGTGCGAGACCCGCGGCGGCACCGCCGGGCCCTCGCTGCCGACGAGCAGCGCGCGCCCGTCGCGGGTGAAGGCCACGGAGGTGACGACGTCGCCGGCGGGCGCGGTGAGCGGCTCGGCCCGCCCGGACCGCAGGTCGAGCAGCTCCAGCTCGCTGCGCCCGTCGACGTTCCAGACGAGCGTGAGCCGCGACGCCTCCGGGTCCATCGCGACGACGTCGAGGTCGGCGTCGTCGCGCGCGGCGATGACGCGGGTGGCCGAGCGGCCGCGCAGGTCGACGGCGAGCAGCACCGGCCGGTCGTGGCCGGCGTCGGTGTGGACGTAGAGGCGGGAGCGGTCGAACCGGGCGTCGGCGACGACGGCGCCGCCGCCGGGCAGCAGCGGCGTGCGCAGGCCCGAGCGCAGGTCGACGAGCTCGAGCTCGCGCGCCCCGCGCCGGCCCAGCCGCACGACCGCGCGCTTCCCGTCGCCGCTGACCGCGCAGACCCGCGCGGCGGGGCCGGAGGCGAGGACCGTGGAGGTGCCGTCGCGGACGTCGACGAGGCACGCCTGGCCGTCGCCGTCGTCGCCCAGGATCGTGACGCCGAGCCGCCCGCAGCCCTTCGACCAGGACCCGAGCGTGACCGCCCGCGCCGCCGGCGCGATCTCGACGGGCCCGTCGGGGCCGATCAGGCGCACGCGCGTGCGCTCGCCGCCGCCGGGGGCGAGCTGCGCCGCGAGCCACAGGCCGTCAGGCGACCAGCTCAGCGCCTGCACGTCCTCGTCGAACTGCGGCACGGGCCGGGCGGGGCCCAGCGCGAGGCCGTCGAAGGCGGCCGTCCACGCGCGGGGGCGCCCGGACGCGTCGGACACCCACGTCAGGGAACCGCCGTCCGGTGCCGTGACGGCGTCGAGGTAGCTGGTGGGGCCGGTGGTGGGCCCGGTGGGCTCGGCGATCAGATCCCCCTCTCCTGCAACCACATCTCCAGCAGCGCTACCTGCCACAACGCGTTGGAGCCCAGGTTGGTGCGGGTCGTGTTCGGGTCGGCCAGCATCTCCGCGATCCACTCGGGCCGGGCGAGGCCCCGGCGGACGGCCACCGGGTCGGTGACGGCGTCGCGGACGCGGTCGAGGAACGGCCCCGACAGGTGCCGGATGGCCGGAACGGGAAAGTACCCCTTGGGGCGGTCGATGATGCCGTCGGGGACGACGCCGCGGGCCGCGGACTTCAGGACGCCCTTCCCGCCGAGCGCGAGCTTGTGCTCGGGCGGGCAGGCCGCGGCGAGCTCGACGAGCTCGTGGTCGAGGAACGGTACGCGCGCCTCCAGGCCCCACGCCATCGTCATGTTGTCGACGCGCTTCACCGGGTCGTCGACCAGCATGACGGTGGAGTCGATGCGCAGGGCCGCGTCCAGCGTGCCGTCGGCTCCGGGCTCGGCGAAGTGGGCCTCGACGAACGCGCGGCTCGGGTCGTGGTCGAGCAGCCACTGAGGCTGCAGCACCGAGGCCATGTCGGCGTGCGGGCGGTCGGCGAACCCGGCGAGGTAGGCGTCGACGGCCCGGTCGCGCGAGACCCCGTCCAGCGGCGGGTACCAGCTGTAGCCGGCCAGCACCTCGTCGGCGCCCTGCCCGGACTGCACGACGGTGACGTCCTTCGCGACCTCCTCGGACAGCAGGTGGAACGCGACGCAGTCGTGGCTGACCATCGGCTCGGCCATCGCCGCGACCGTCGCGTCGACGGCGGGCAGCATCCGGGCCGGGTCGACGAGGATCTGGCGGTGGTCGGTGGAGAAGTGCTCGGCCACGAGGTCGGAGTAGACGAACTCGTCGCCCGACTCCCCGCCCGCGGCGTGGAACCCGACGCTGAACGTCTTGAGCCCGGTCTGGCCCTCCTCGGCGAGCAGGGCGACGACGAGCGAGGAGTCCAGCCCGCCCGAGAGCAGCACGCCGACCGGCACGTCGGCGACCATCCGGCGGCGCACGGCCAGGCGCAGCGCCTCCAGCGTGGCGTCGGCCCAGTCGCGGGCGTCCATCCCGGCGTCGGCGGGGCGGCGGACGTGCTGCGGGCGCCAGTAGACGTGCTCGGTCGACGAACCGTCCGGCTTCACCGTGCGGACGGTCGCGGGCGGCAGCTTGCGCACCCCGTGAAGGATCGTGCGCGGCGCCGGGACGATCGCGTGGAAGCTCATGTAGTGGTGCAGGGCGACCGGGTCGATCGAGGTGTCGACGCCCCCACCCGCGAGCAGCGCCGGCAGCGACGACGCGAACCGCAGCCGCCCCGGCCCCTCGGCCAGGTACAGCGGCTTGATGCCCAGCCGGTCGCGGCCCAGCACCAGCACGCCGGTGTCGCGCTCGGCCACGGCGAAGGCGAACATGCCCAGGAAGTGCTCGACGCAGGCCGCGCCCCAGCGGTGGAACGCCTTGAGCAGGACCTCGGTGTCGGAGTCGGAGAAGAAGCGGTAGCCGTGGCCCTCGAGCTCGACGCGCAGCTCGCGGTAGTTGTAGATGCAGCCGTTGAACACCGCGGCCAGCCCCAGCTCGGGGTCGACCATCGGCTGCGACCCGCGCTCGGACAGGTCGATGATCTTCAGCCGGCGGTGGCCGAGCGCGATCGGGCCGCTCGCGTGCACGCCCGACCCGTCCGGGCCCCGCGGCTCCATGGCCGCGGTGATCCGGGCCACGGCCTCCACGTCCGCGGCGCCCCGCCAGCTCATCTCTCCCGCGATACCGCACATGCCGACAGCGTCTCCGCCGAATGTTTCCGTCGTGTGAACGGGGTGGCAGGGATCGGTTCGATCAGCGCAGCACCCAGGTGTCCTTCGCCCCGCCCCCGCGCGAGGAGTTGACGATCATGCTGCCGGCCGGGGCGACCCGGCTCAGCGCGGCGGGCAGCACCTCCACCTGCGCGCCGTCCCCGTGGCGCGACTGCAGCACGAACGCCCG
This sequence comes from Pseudonocardia oceani, assembly GCF_019263585.2. Classification (GTDB taxonomy): domain Bacteria; phylum Actinomycetota; class Actinomycetes; order Mycobacteriales; family Pseudonocardiaceae; genus Pseudonocardia; species Pseudonocardia oceani. The sequence continues at coordinate 1,427,298 of NZ_JADQDF010000001.1, read as the reverse complement.
CAGGTCGACCGCCCGCGGCTCGAGCTTGTCGCCGGCGAAGGTGGGGTGGGTCGAGAGGGAGACGAGGTCCTGCGCCACCCAGCCCCCGGGGTCCTGCCGGATCGCCTCCGCCACCTCGGCCAGCTCGGCGCGGTCGGCGTGCGGGCCGATGACGATGCCCTGCCCGCCGTAGCCGTCGACGGGCTTGAGGACGAGCTGGTCGAGGCGGTCGAGCACCTCGGCGCGGCGGTCGGCGTCGACGCAGGGGTAGGTGGGGACGTTGGCGAGCAGCACCGGCTCGCCGAGGTAGTAGGCGATCATCTCGGGGACGTAGGCGTAGACGAGCTTGTCGTCGGCGACGCCGTTGCCCAGCGCGTTGAGCAGCGCGACCGTGCCACGGGCGACCGCGTTGCCGATCGCCCGCCCGACGGGCCGCTGGTCGGCGCCGCGCGCGGCCATCAGGGCGCTCTCGTCGATCCGGCGGTAGAGCGCGGAGAGCCGGCGGCGCGCCCCGGTGCCGACGAGGTACACGCCCTCCTCGGTGACCTGCAGCTCCCGCGGGGTCACCAGCGGCACGCCCATCTGGTCGGCGAGCAGGCGGTGCTCGAAGTACGCGGAGTCGGCCGGCCCCTGCGAGAGCAGCGCGACCTCGTCGGCGCCGGGCTCGTCGGGCTCGGTGGCCGAGAGCAGCGCGGAGCGCAGGCGCCCGGGCACCGGCTCCAGCCCGACGACGCCCGCGGGCGGCTCCAGGTCGGGCATCACGCTGCGGATCAGGCGCCGGCTCGTGATCGAGTAGCCGATGCCGGACGGCACGCGGAGGTTGTCCTCCAGCACGAGCCAGTGGTCGGCGCGGTCGCGCACCAGGTCGATGCCGGCCACCGCGATCCGCACGGCGTCGGCGGGGCAGAGCTTGCCCAGGCGGCTCCAGCCCGGAGCGTTCGCGACCACCGCCTCCGGCACGACACCGTCGGCGACGATCCGCCGCTCGCCGTAGACGTCCCGGACGAACGCCTCCAGCGCGCGGACCCGCTGCGCCAGCCCGTCGCTGAGCCCGGACCACTCCTCGGCGGTGACGATCCGGGGCACCAGGTCCAGCGGGAAAAGCCGGTCGGGCTCGCCGTCGCCGACGCGGAAGGTGACGCCCCGGGCCCGCTGCTCGGTGCGCAGCGCGCTCTCCGCGGCGACCATCCCGCGCGGGCCCATGCGGTCGAGCGCACGGAACAGGAAGCCGTAGTGCGGCAGGACGGTGCCGCCCTCGCTGACGGCCTCGTCGAACGCCGTCGGGTGGTAGGCGGTGAGCAGCGCCGGGCTGCGGGGCACGGTCGCGGGGGGCTCGGAGACCGGCGTGCGGCCCTGGGTGTGGGCGATCAGGGCGTCGACGACGTCGGTGAACTCGCCGCGCCGCCCGTACGCGCGCCGCTGGCGGGCGGCCGCGCTGCCCCGGGCGAGCGTGGCCTGCGAGAGCTCCAGCACCTGCTCCCAGTCGCCCAGCTCCTCGAGCTGCGGGCGCAGGTGGTCGACGAGCTGGCCGACGACCAGGGGCGGGGAGACCAGGCTCGGCCCGACCAGGTCGACGAGGTCGCCCTCCAGACCCGACCGCGCCGCGCGCCAGCTCGCCGCGCGCAGCAGCTCGTGGCGCGAGACCGGCAGCGGCAGCCCGGCGTCGAGGTCGGCGCGGGCGCGGCCGACCAGCGCGCGGAACAGCCCGGCGATGAGCACGACGTCGTCGACCTGCGGGCACGCGTCGCACACGCGCAGCTCGACCGTCGGCAGGTGGGAGCTGGGCCGGATGTCGAAGTAGACCATCCCGGGGTCGCTGATCGTCCCGGACGCGATGAGCTCGGCGACCATCGCGTCGTAGTCGGCGGCGGTCTCGACGTTCCCGGGCGGGCCCGCGGTGGGCCAGCGCGACCACACCATCGACCGGAAGCTCGCGTACCCCGAGTCGCGCCCGCGCCAGTACGGGGAGCTGGCCGAGATCGCCAGGAGCGTCGGCAGGTAGGGGGCGACGCGGCGGACGACCTGCACGGCGACGTCGCGGTCGGGCACGTCGACGTGCACCTGCGCCCCGCAGATGTGCTGCTCGCTGACCAGCAGCTGGTACTCGTGCTGCATCCGCTCGTAGCGCGCGCCCGCGGAGACGGCGTCGCCCTCGTGGGTCAGCGGCACGGTGCCCGCCGCCACCACACCCAGCCCGAGCGGCTCGGCGGCCGACTCCAGGGTGGCGCGCAGCCGGCGCAGGTGGTGGCGCAGGTCGTCGAGGGTCGCGCAGACCGGCGAGTTGGTCTCCACGAGCGAGCGCTGCAGCTCGGGGGCGAACTCGGCGCCGTCGAGGCGGGCGAGCAGGGCGTCGACCTCGGGAGCGGAGCGTCGGGACTCCAGGTCGACGACGTGGAACTCCTCCTCCGCCCCGAGCAGGGGCAGCGCGGTCATGCCGGCGACGCTAGGTGGCGGTTGTTACGGACGTGCTGCGTGCAGATCTCCCGCGGATGCTCGGTCACGGCCGCAGACTGCCCCGCCAGGGCCGCCCTCCAACCCGAGTTGCGCCGGTCGGACGCACCGGACGGCGCACCCGGCGGTCAGAGCCGGGCCCGGAGGGCGGCGACGAGGTCGGCGCGCGTCGCGGCGACGAGCTTCTGCCGCAGCCGGGCCACGTGCTGCTCCACCGTCTTGGGCGAGATGTAGAGCCGCGCCCCGATCTCCTTGTGCGTGAGCCCGTCGACGACCAGCGCGCCGACCTCCCGCTCCCGGTCCGACAGCTCGTCGGTGCCGGCGGCCCGGCGGGGGCCGCGGGCCGGGCGCAGGCGGCGGCCGGTCTCCATCAGGGCGCGGGCGACGGCCGGGGCGCCGGCCCGGGCGGTCGCGGCCCGGCACAGCGCCGCGGCCTCCCAGGGCCGCCCCACCCCGTCCAGGGCGGTGGTGACGGCGTCGACGGCCGCCGCGTCGACGTCCCCGGCGAGCACCGCCGCCCACACGGCGGCGGCCTGCGCGCGGGCGCGCAGCACCGGGTGGTCGACGGCCAGCTCCGTCAGCGGTCCGGCCGCGGCCCGGGCGCCCGCGGCGTCGTCGGCGACGACGGCCCGCTCCAGCGCCCACCACAGCCGCGACGCCTCGGCCCACCAGGGCGACCCGGCGGCGTCGACGGCGGCGTCGACGGCGCCGGGGAGGTCGGCCGAGGGGTCGCCGACGAGCGCGGCGGCGACGGACAGCTCGCCCCAGGCGTCGACGAGGAACGGCTCGACGTCGGCGCCGGCGACCACCGGTGCGACGCGGTCCCAGGTGGCCGCGAGCGCGGCCGGGTCGCTGCCGCGGCGGGCCAGGCCGACGCCGACGGCCGCGGCGAGCACGGCGTTGCGGCGCAGGACGGCGGTGCCGCCGACGTCGGCCAGGGCCTCGCGGGCGTCGGACAGGCGCCCGGCGCGCAGGTCGAGCCAGGCCGCGAGCAGGCGCTGGCGGGTGGTCGGCAGCGTGCCGGGGACGGGCTCGAGCATCGCGCGGGCGGCGCGCTCGTACCCGCCCGCGGCGGCGACGGTGGCCGCCAGCTCGCCCCACTGCTCGGGCGCGAGCGGGTCGGGCGGGACGGTCGCGGCGGCGAGGCCCGCGAGGCGCCGCGCGGCGGGCTCGACGGCCCCGCGCAGGGCGTCGAGGGCGGCGCCGGCCCCGTCGACGAGGACGGTGAGGCCGCGCGGGGCGGGGTCGGGCAGCCGGTCGCGGGCGTCGGCGAGGTCCCCGGCGCCTCCGGTGACGTCCCCGGCCAGTGCGCCCAGCAGCGCGGCGCGGGCGGTGGCCCAGACCGCGGCGGCGTGGGCGCTCTCGGCGTCCAGGACGGCGGAGATGGCGCGCCAGCGGCCGGCCGCGTCGAGGAGGGCGCCGTCGGCGGCCCCGGCCGCGGCCGCGACCCCGGCGGCCCGGGCTCCCGGGTCCGCGCCCCCGGCGAGCGCGCGGTCGGCGGCGTCGATGGCGGCCAGCGCGTCCCCGCGCGCCCACGCCTGCTCGGCGCGGACGGCGTCGCCGGCCTCGGTGACGGCCGGCGCGGTCACGGCCTGCTCCGCTTCTCGGTGTGCGGCATGGCTACTACCCCCTGCTGTGGTGTCCGCCCATGCTGTGCCGGATCCGTGTGGGGCTCCGTGTGCCCGTACACACTCCGGGGTGTCCGTCGGACCCGACACGGAGGAGCACGCCCCGGGACGCCTGATACTCCTCAGCGGGAGCGGACCGGCCGGGGCAGCCCTGCCACGATCCCTTCGCAGGTGCGGATCACGGTCTGGCAGGCGTCGGTCGCGGCACGGGTCAGCATCGGGTTGGCGGCGTGGCGCCGCCAGCGCTCCAGCGCGCCGAACGCGGCGTGCCGCACCTCCTGGGGCGGGGCGCCGACCGGCAGCCCCAGGCGCGCGGCGGGCGCCGCGCCGGCGTCGCCGAGCAGCCGCTCGGCCTCCCGCGCCGCCGCCTCCGGAAGCGTGACCGCGCCCGAGCGCAGCGCCCCCAGCAGGCGCAGCTCGGCGAACTCGTGCGCCCCGGCCAGCACCCGCTCGACCTCGCGGGCCAGCGGGCCCTCCCGGCGGGTGCCCGAGAGCAGCGCCTCGACGGCCAGCAGCGCCGACCGCGCCTTGAGCAGGTCGCGGCGACCGGTGAACTGCGTGTGCAGCACGTTCTGCAGCTCGGTGAGCCCGCTGCGCGCGACGAGCTCGGCCGCCAGCGCGTCGGGCGTCGTCGCACCCTGGCGGATCAGGCTCGCCGAGAGCCGGATGCCGAACAGTCCGAACCGGCGCACCAGCCGTTCGCGCTCGTCGGGCCCGTCGCCCGGGGCCGTGCCGCCGCGGCGGAAGCGGGCGACCGACAGCAGCGCCGACTCCAGCTCCTCGCGCGGCAGCGCGGCGAGCCCGGCGAGCGCGGTGTGCTCGGCGTGGCGCAGCGTCCGCCCGGTCTGCGCGAGCAGCCCCGCGACGGCGACGACGTCCTGGCACAGCCCGCGCACCGTCGGGTCGGAGCGGTAGCGCGCCGCGATGCCGCGCGCGGAGAACATCGCGTCGACGCGGCCCCCGCCGATCTCGTCGGCCCGGGAGATCACCGCGACGGTGTTGACCGCGGTCGCCCGCGCGACCCCGCGGTCGCGGAAGGACTCCAGGAACTCCGCGTCGGCGGCGTGCAGGTGGCGCATGAGGTAGACGACGGCGTCGGCCTCGGTCGGGGTGTCGTCGTCGGGGTCGAGGAAGGCGACGGTCCGCCGCGAGGTCTCCGCCGAGGTCGACGCGATGCCGGGGGTGTCGATCAGCGTCGAGGACCGCAGGCTCTCCGAGGGCCAGTCGACGACGAGCCGCTCGACGTCGTCGGCCGCCGCGCCCTCCATGTCGATGACGAGCGCGCCGTCCGCGCGCCGCACCGTCAGCGGCGTGGCGCCGCCGGCCTTCGGGTGCAGCACGATCCGCGGGAGGCGGCCGTCGCGGTACCAGGTGACGACCCGCGTGCACTCCCCGGCGTCGGTCGGGGCGACGTGCTCGCCGACCAGCGCGTTGAGCAGCGTCGACTTGCCGGCCTTGACCTTCCCGGCGATCGCGACGCGCAGCGGCTCGTCGAGCCGGGCGAGCTGGGCCTGCATCCGCGCGACGACGGCCGGGTCGTCGCGGTGGGTCTCGATCGCCAGCAGCAGCACGCGGCGGGTGGCGGCCAGCAGGCTCACGACGCCACCGCCTGCTCCGGCCGGGCCTGCGCCGCCCGGGCTGCGGGCCGGGGCAGCAGCGCCCGCGCGTCCGTGCGCACCGCCTCGAGCTCGGCGAGCTGTGCGGTGATCTCGGCGTGCCGCGCGGCCCGCTCGGCGTGGGACTGCTTCACCGCCCGCTCGGCCGCCTGCTGCGACTCCGCCAGCGAGCGCTTGAGCTGCTCGGCCTGCTCGGTGAAGTGGTCGCGCAGGTCGCGCTGCACCGCGCGGAGGCGGTCGCGGGAGTCCTTGCCGACCTGGAACGTCACGTCGTCGACGTAGCGCTTGGCCGCCGTCTTCGCCTCGTTCTGACGCTTGGTGACGATCCGCTTGCGCTCGTCGCCGACGGACTTGCCGGCCATCACGATGCCGGCGCCGATCCCGATCGGGTTGACGAGCGATCCGAACAGGATGCTGCCCATCATCCCGAACATCAGCATGCCCATGTAGCCGCCCTTCAGGCCGGTCAGCGCCTTGGCGCCGACGCCGAAGGCCGCCGCGTCGGGCATCGTCATCTGCCGCACCGAGCGCAGCGCGTCGGACGGGTCGTTGCGCAGCGCGGGGAGCAGCTGGTCGCGGTCGGAGGAGAAGTGCTCGGAGACCTGCTGGGCGAGGTGGCGGGCGCGCTGGGTGGCCCAGACGAAGTTCGCCGCCGCCGCGTTCGCGACCTCCTGCTGCACCCAGCCCGCGAACTGGTCCCACACCTTCGTCGGGTCGCCGACGGCGGCGAGCTCGTCCTCGGCGAGGCGGCTGATCTCGCGCATCCGGTCGCGCAGGTCGTAGTCGATGTCGGCATTGAGGTCGGCGACGCCGTCGTTGAGCGTCTGCTGCCAGCGCGCCGAGCGCTCCTTGAGCGCGGTCGCCCGCTCCTGCGCCGCCGTCAGCCCGGCCATCAGCGCGGCCGCGGCCTCCGGGTCCTGCGCGGTCAGCTCGGCGCGCAGGCTCCCGGCGATCTGGTCGGTCACGGCGAGGACGTCGTGGACGACGCCGCGGCGCGCGATGCGGTCGGCCTGGCCGAGCACCCGCTTGCGGACGTAGCCGACGAGCGCGGGGAACCCCGACTCCGCGTTGGCCTCGGTGTCGCCGGCGACGACGGCGTGCCAGCGCAGCGTCGACGACACCTCGAACAGCTCGGCGGTGATCCCCGCCGCCGCGAGGTGCCCGCGGTTCAGCTCCGCGATGCGCGCCGACTCCGGGTACAGGTCGGTCTTGGTGAGCACGCACGCGACCGTCGGGCACACCGACGCGGCGTGGCGCAGGAACTCGATCTCGGGCGCGGTGTACTCCTGCGAGGCGTCGGAGACGAGCAGCACGGCGTCGGCCGACGGCAGGGCCGCCATCGTCGCCGCGCCGTGGACGGACTGGAGCCCGCCGACGCCGGGGGTGTCGACGAGCTCCAGCCCGCCCGCGAGCACCGGCCGCGGCACGCCGACCTCGACGTGGCTCCAGCCCTCGCGGTTGCCCGGGTTGCCCTGCTCGCAGACGTGCGCGGCGAGGTCGGCGGCCGGGACGTCGACGCGCACGGGCTCGGTGCCCGGCCCGCCGCGGCGCACCAGCGTCACGGTGACGGACTCCGCGTGCCGCACGACCGTCGGCACCGCGGTCGCGATGTCGTCGAACGTCGGGCAGACCGGGGCCCCCACCAGCCCGTTGACCAGCATCGACTTGCCCTGCTTGAACTCCCCGACGACCAGCACCCGCACCCGCCCGTCGAGCACGCGGGTGCGCGAGACGCGCAGCCGCTCGTCGAGGTCGGGGCGCTCGTAGCGGGCGATCGCGGCGAGGGCGCGGTCGACGGCCTCCGTCGGATCGGTCCCTGCCGGGTCGGTCCCTGCTGTCCCGCTCATGGCGTCACCTAGACGATCGCGGCGTCGACGTCGGCCTCGAGCTCTGGCTCGGCGTCGGCCTCGGGTTCCGGCTCGGGCTCCGGTTCCGGCTCGGGCTCGACCTCCGCCAGAACGGGTTCCTCCACCACCGGCTCCGGCTCGCCCTGCTCCGGCTCGACCTGCGTGGTGACCTCGGGACCCGCGTCGGGCCCCTCTCCGGCTCCCTCCTCCGGGCCGACGATGTCCTCGATCCCGATGCCCACCGGCGGGTTCGCCGGCACGGGGGCGCCGGTCTCGACGGTGGTGCCACCGACCTCGACGTCGTTGTCCTCGATGTCGATCGTGTCGTTGTCGTTGATGATCGTGTCGTTGTCCTGGATCGCCGTGACGTCGTTGACGACCGAGGAGCTGTCGTTGAACGAGTCGTCGATGATCGTCACGTCGTCGTCGGAGTTGAACGAGTCGTTGAAGGTGACGTCGCGGTCGTCGATGGTGATGATGGTGGTCTCGGTGACCTCGGTGACGTGGAACGTGGCCGTCGTGTGCTGGATGGCCTGGACGGGGTCGTCGCCGCCGCTGCTCGGCCTGCCACCGCCACCACCGCCACCACCACCACCACCACCGCCACCGCCACCACCGCCGTCTCCGCCTCCGTCCTCATCGGGGCGGAGCACGCCGGAGTCCGACATCTGGAGCTGCGCGTCGCGCACGTCCTGGCCGGTCAGGCCCTGGAGGCCGGCGTCGGCGATCGTGCGGTGCGGGTTCAGCTCGAACTGCTGCATCTTGCCCTCGTCGCGCATCAGGTCGAGGAGGAATTCGATCACTTGGGACATCGCGAGCACGGCGGTCCACCTCCGGGTCGGCCACCGGCCCCGCCCGCGACGCGCGCGGGCGGGGCCGGTGGGGAGTGCGTCAGCTGATGAAGGTGGTCAGGTCCAGGTCGGCGTCGGCTTCGGCGTCCTGGTCGGAGTCGTTGTCCTGGTCCGAGTCCTGGTCGTTGTCCTGCTCGGAGTCGAAGACCTGGGTGGCGTCGGCGTCGACGTCGACGTCGGAGTCGGCGTCGCCGCCGCTCCCGCCGGAGGCGTCGGCGTTCCCGCCGAACCCGCCGTCGCCGCCGACACCGGTGCCGTTGGCGTCGCCGGTGTCCCCGAAGTTGATGTTGACGCCGTCGGAGTTGTTGCCACCCTGGGCGATGCCGCCCGAGTTGCCGCCGATGCCCAGACCGCTGCCGCCGTCGGCGCTGCCGCCGACGGCCAGGCCGCCGTCGCCGCCGTCGCCGCCCTCGGTGTTCGTGGCCGTGGTGACGTCCTGGTCCTGGTCGCCGACCTGCGTCGTCTCCTGGTCGGAGACCTGCGCGCTCTCGTTCTGCTGGTCGGAGTCCTGGAGGAGGTTCTGGTCGAGGTCGAGGTCCTCGTTGAGGTTGGCGATGAAGCTCTCGACGTTGAACGAGCCGGTCATGGTGTTCTCCTGCGTGTCGGGTCGGCGCCGGGTCGCGCCCACCGGCGCTGCCTGCCGGTTGCCGAGAACCATGGGCTCCGGAGGCCTTCCCGCGGATCCGGGCGACCCCCGGTCCGTGCCGGCCGCCGTACCGGGATCCCGGGCCGGTACCGGCGGGCGGTAGGGGATCCACCCGGTACTTCCGGCCCGGACGCATCCCGCGCGGTGATGCTGGCGTCCTGCTCGTCACGGCGCCCCGTACCCCGACGGGCTCCGGCGAGCGGTCACGGAGGAGAAGCGATGTACCAGCTGGGTGTGGACCTGGGCACGACGTGGTCGGCGGCCGCCGTCTGCCGCGACGGCGCCCGCACGGCCGAGCCCGTGCCGCTCGGCGAGCACGGGCACGCCGTCGCCTCCGCGGTGTTCGCAGGAGCCGACGGCTCGTTCCTGCTCGGCGAGGCCGCCGAGCGCCGTGCGCTGTCGGACCCCGACCGCGTCGTGCGCGAGTTCAAGCGCCGCATCGGCGACCCGACGCCGGTCCTCGTCGGCCGCGAACCCGTGCCGGCCGAGGTGCTGGCGGCGCGGTTCGTCGCCGCGCTGGTCCGGCAGGTGTCGCAGCGCGAGGGCGGGCCGCCGTCGCGGATCGCGGTGACGCACCCGGCCGGCTGGGGCCCGCACAAGACCGCCGCGCTGCGGGCCGCGCTGACCGCGCAGGGCGTCGGACCGCTGGTGCTGCTGAGCGAGCCGCAGGCCGCCGCCGTCGGGTACGCGAGCGCCGAGCGCGTCGAGACCGGCTCGGTCGTCGCCGTCTACGACCTGGGCGGCGGCACGTTCGACGCCGCCGTGGTGCGCAAGGACCCGCGCGGCGGGTTCGCGCTGCTCGGGACGCCGGAGGGCATCGAGCGGCTGGGCGGCGTCGACTTCGACGAGGCCGTGTTCGCCCACGTCCGCGACGCCATCGGGCCCGCGTGGGCGGAACTCGACGGCACCGACCCCGCGGTGCTGGAGGCCGTCGCGCGGCTGCGGCGGGAGTGCACCGCGGCGAAGGAGGCGCTGTCGGTCGACACCGTCGTGCAGGTACCGGTGATGCTGCCCGGTCTGCACACGCGGGTGCGGCTGGGACGCGCGGAGTTCGAGGACCTGGTGCGGCCGGCGATCGCCGAGACCGTCGACGCGCTGGCGCGGGCGCTGGCGTCCGCGGGGGTCGCGCCCGCCGACGTCGGGACGCTGCTGCTGGTCGGCGGGTCGTCGCGGATGCCGCTGGTGACCGAGCTCGTCTCCGCGGGCATCGGGCGTCCGGCGTCGGCCGACGTCGACCCGAAGGGCGTCATCGCCGCCGGTGCGGCGCTCGTCGCGCGGGGGGCGTCGGCGCCCGCGGCGGAGGCGCTGGCCGCGCACGGCGCCGGGGCGGTGTCCACCGACGACGGCTCGGCCGCGCGGACGGCGGCGCTGCGGGCGGCGGCGTCGCGGGAGGGGTCGGTGCGGGACGCGGCGGCGCGGGACGCGGCGGCGCGGGAGGCGCCGGTCACCCGGGCCCTGCGCCCGCCGCGCCCCGCGCGGCCGCTCGCCGAGGTGGAGGCGGCCGCGACCCGCCGCGCGATCCCGCGGCGGGTCCTCGCCGCGACCGCGGCGAGCGTGCTGGCCGCGGGCGTGCTGGGCGGGGCGATCCTGTTCGCGAACCGCGCAGGGCCCCCGGCCTCCGCCGCGACGCCGGAGCCCGCGACGCTCAGCCGGGTCGAGGCGCCCGCCCCGACCGCCCCGACGGCCGCGCCGGAGCCGGTCGAGCCCGAGCCCGCCCCGGAACCCGCCCCCGAGCCCCGGACGGCCCCGCCCCCCGCGCCCCGGACCGCGGCCCCGCCCGCCGCGACCACGCCCCCGCCCACGACCGAGCCCACGACGGAGCCGCCCACGACGGAGCCCACGACCGCCCCGCCGGACACCGGTGCGGCGGAGGGCACCACCACGGCGGCGGCCGTCGAGGGTGCGGTCGTGCCGGACCCGCCCGACGCGCCCGCCGTCGACACCGCCGGCCTCGCCCCCGCCGCCGACCCGACCGGAGCGGCGTGACCCTGGCCCCGGGCGGCCCGCGGTGGAAGACTCCGGCACCGGTCAGCGCGGAGGTCGCATGCTCGAGCCCGAGGAGTTCCTGGCCGGTCTGGACGACGCCGGACGCGCGGCGCTGTCCGCGCGGGGCCGGCACCGGCGCTGGCCCGCGGGCGCCACGCTGTTCCTGGAGGGCGACCGGTCGAGCACCGTGGTCGTCGTCGTCACCGGCCGCGTGAAGGTCTTCTCGATCACCGAGCAGGGCGAGGAGGTCCTGCTCGCGGTGCGCGGGCCCGGCGCCCTGCTGGGCGAGCTGTCGGCGATCGACGGCACCGAGCGCGGCGCGTCGGTGGCCGCGCTGGAGCCGGTGGTGGCCCTCGTCGTGCCGGTGCCGGACTTCGTCGCCTTCCTCTCCGGCGAGCCGGGGGCGGCGATGGCGCTGCTGCGGCTGGTCACCTCCCGCCTGCGCGACGCCGACCGCAAGCGCGTCGAGTTCGGCGCCTTCGACATCGCCGCGCGCGTCGCCGGGCGCCTCGTCGAGCTCGCCGACCGGTTCGGCGAGCCCGTGCCCGACGGCGTCCGCATCCCGGTGCCGCTCTCCCAGGACGAGCTCGCCGGGTGGGTCGGCGCGTCGCGGGAGGCGGTGGCCAAGGCGCTGCGCGTGCTGCGCGACCGCGGCCTGCTCACCACCGGCCGCCGGACGATGACCGTGCTCGACCTCGACGGACTGCGCAGGAGGGCCCGTGGCTGACACCGGCGGAGTCCCCGCGCGCGTCGCGGTGTGGGCGTTCCACCTCGCGCTGCCGCTGGCCGGGCTGTGGCTGCTGCTCGCCGTGCCCGCGGCCGACGTGCGCCTGGAGCACCACCCGACGCACTTCTGGCTGATCGCGCTCGCCGCGGCGCTCAACGTCGGCCTGTCGGTGCTGGTCGCGCGCGCCGCCCGCCGCCACGACGACGCCCGGCTGATGCTGGTCGGGCTCGGGTTCCTGGCCGCCGCGCTGTTCCTCGGGCTGCACGCGCTGGCCACGCCCGGTGTGCTGCTCGGCAGCCGCAACGGCGGGTTCGCGCTGGCCACGCCCGTCGGGCTGGCGCTGGCCGCGCTGTGCACCGCGGCGTCGGTCGTCGACCTGCCGTCGGCGACGGTCCTGCGCCTGGCCCCGTGGCTGCGCCGCGGGCTGCTCGCGATCGCCGCGCTGTGGGGCGTGGTCTCGCTCGCCGGGCTGCCGCCGCTGGCCGACCCGGCGCTCGCGGAGCGGCTCTCCGGCCCGCTCGTCGTCGTCGCGGGGATTTCGGTGGTGCTCTACGGTATCGTCACCGTCCGCTACTACCAGCTCTACCGTCGCCGCCGCTCGGTGATGCTGCTGTCGATCCTCACCGCCAACGTGCTGCTGGCCGAGGCCATGGTCGCGGTGGTCCTGGGCCCGAGCTGGCACCTGACGTGGTGGCTGTGGCACGTGTTGATGACGCTGGCGTTCGGCTACATCGGCTACAGCGCGTACGCGGGCTACCAGGCCGAGGGTGCCACCGCCGGCCTGTTCGACGGCGTGCGCACCGAGGAGACGGTGCAGGCCGTACGCGCGGAGTACGGGGCCGCGCTGGAAGCGCTGGTGTCGGCGGTGCGCCGGCAGGAGGCGGGGGAGATCTCCGCCGACGAGATGGGGCTGATCACCGCGGGGATGGCGTCGCGGTTCGGGCTCACCGAGGGGCAGACCGCCGTGCTCGGGCGGGCCGCGTCGGCGCTGCGGGGGGAGCGCGAGCAGATCGGGCGCCTGGGCGTGCTCGTGGCGATCGGGCACGAGTCGCGCGTCCGGCTCGCCGAGGACGACCTGCTGCGCCGCGCCGTCACCCGCGTCGCCGCCGGCTTCGACGGCCACGCCGTGCGCATCGGCCTGCTCGAGGACGGCGACCTGCGCTGGCCCGGTGCCCTGAGCACCGACCCGGCGTGGACCGCGCCCGTCGCGCTGCCCGAGGGGCTCGACCCCGTCGAGACCGGCGACGACGTGCTCGCCTGCCCGCTGACCGTCAAGGACCTCCCCGCCGGCGTCCTGCTCGTCCGGCGCCCCGGCGGGTTCGGCGACCGCGACCGCTCCCTGCTCGCCTCCCTGGCCAGTCAGCTGTCGATGGGCATGGAGAACGCGCGGCTCTACCACCAGCTCGACGGGCTGTTCCGCGCCTACATGTCGCCCGACGTCGCCACGGCGCTGCTGGCCGACCCCGCGCAGGCCGCCCTCGGCGGCGCTGTCGTCGACGTCACGGCGGTGTTCGCCGACCTGCGCGGCTTCACGACGTTCTCCGAGCGGTCGGGCCCGGAGGAGATCGTCGTGCTGCTCAACCGCTACTTCGAGGTGGCGACGGCGGCCGTGCTGGCCGAGGGTGGCACGGTGGTGCAGTTCGTCGGCGATGCGATGATGGCGCTGTTCGGCGCGCCCGCCCGCCAGCCCGACCACGCCGTGCGGGCGGTCCGCGCCGCGCTCGCCCTGCAGGAGGGCATCGCCGCGATCGCCGACGACGACGGCCCCACGTTCCGCGTCGGCGTCAACACCGGGCCCGCGCTCGTCGGCAACATCGGCAGCACCGCGCTGCGCAACTTCAACGCGATGGGCGACGCCGTGAACGTCGCCGCGCGGCTGGAGTCGGTCGCGGAGCCGGGGCAGGTCGTGATCGGCGCGGCCACGCGGGCGCTGCTGCCCGCGGACGTCGACGTCGAGGCGCTGGGGGAGCTGGCGGTCAAGGGCCGTCGCGAGCCCGTCACGGCGTTCCGGCTGAAGGCCCTCCCCTCTTAGGTATCGCAGGGTCCCGGCTCCCGCTCTGTGTCTGCGTACCGGTTCGCACCGGTCGTCGTGCCCGCTGCGGCGGGCGCCGGAGCGGGACCGTGTGCGGGCACCGTCCGACGCACCCGAGGGGACCCGACGATGACCAGGTACGCACCACTGCTGACGCTCGGGGCGGTCGCCGCGCTCGGCGGCGCGCTGCTGGCCGTCGACGTCCTCAGCGATCCGGGGCAGGCGCCGCCGCCCGCTCCCGCGGCCGCCGCGGCACCGGCTCCGGCCCCCGCCGCCGAGCCGGTCGCCGTCGTGCCCGACCCGCCCGCCGTCGCCGAGTCCGTGTGGGCCGGGCGGTCGTCGGGCAACGAGGTGACGGTCGCGATTGCGGTCAAGGACGGCCGCGCCGTCGCCTACGTGTGCGACGGCGAGCAGGTCGAGGCCTGGCTGGAGGGCACGCTCACCGGGTCAGCGCTGGCGCTGGGCGGCGCCGACGGGGCCGTGCTCACGGGCACCGTCGACGCGACGGTCGCGCTGGGCTCGGTGACCGCCGGGGGCGGGACGTGGCCGTTCGCGGCGAAGGTCGTGCAGGCGCCGGACGGTCTCTACGACGGCCGCGCGAACGTCGACGGCGTCGCCACCCGCATCGGCTGGATCTCCGTCGACGGCACCGTGACCGGGGGCGCGCGGGCCGCGGGCGAGGTCGTCGACGCCCCGGTGCTCGACCCGGCCGCGCCGGACGCGGTCGTGCTGGACGGCGCACCCGTCGCCGTCACCGTGGTCGACGGCGCGTCCGAGGGGGTCGTGCGATGAGCACCCCGTACACCGACCCCGTGACGCAGCCGGGCCTCGCGGTGCCGGCCCCGGCCCCGCCCGCTCCCGCCCCGCGCGCCGGGTGGCTCGTCGCCGCCGGGATCGGCGCGCTGGTGGCCGTCGGGATCGGTGTCTACGGCCGCATCCACGAGCCCACGTTCTTCGCCGTCAACCTCGGCGGCTTCTCCAGCGGCACGGCGGCCAAGGCGTGGTTGGCGACGGCGGCGTTCGCCCTGGCCGTGCTGCAGCTGCTGTCGGCGATGCTCATGTACGGGCGCTTCCCGAAGCTCACCGCACCGCCGTGGACCGGCACGGTGCACCGCTGGTCGGGCCGGCTCGCCGTCCTGCTGACGGTGCCCGTCGCGGTCCACTGCCTCTACGCGCTCGGCTTCCAGTCCGGCGAGCCGCGGGTGCTCGTGCACTCGCTGTTCGGCTGCTTCTTCTACGGCGTGTTCGTCGCCAAGATGCTGCTGCTGCAGCGGCACGGGGCGCCGAAGTGGACCCTGCCGGTGTTCGGCGGGGCCGTGTTCACCGCGCTCGTCGCCCTCTGGCTGACGTCGTCGGTCTGGTTCTTCACCACCTCCGGCCTGAGCTTCTAGGAGTCGACGATGAGCACCCACCCCCTCCTGCCGGTCGCCGCCTTGGGCCGTCGCGCCCTCCTGTGCGGGGCGGCCTGCGCCGCCCTCGCCGGGTGCGCCGGATACGGCCCCGGCCGGGCCGTGGCCGCCGCCCCCGCGCCCACCGGCACCCCGCTCGCGACCGTCGCCGACGTGCCCGTCGGCGGCGGGATCATCCTGGCGGCGCAGGACGTCGTCCTGACCCAGCCCGAGGCCGGCACCATCCGCGCCTTCTCCGCCACCTGCACCCACCAGGGCTGCGTGGTCGCCGACGTCACCGACGGCACCATCCACTGCACCTGCCACGGCAGCAGCTTCGCCCTCGACGGCACGGTCACCGGCGGCCCCGCCCCCACCCCGCTGCCGGAGAGGGCGGTCACGGTCACCGACGGGGCGATCACGCTGGCCTGAGCCGCCTACCCGTCCCGCTGCAACTCGTCCCGCTGCACCGCCACGAACGCCGGGCCCACCGGGTCGCCGTGTCCCGGCACCACGACCCGCGGCCCCAGGGCGAGCAGGGCGTCGAGAGTGGCGGGCCACTCCGCCGCCACCGAGTCCGGCCCGACCGACGGCGGGGCGCCCTGCTCGACGAGGTCGCCCGCGAACACCACGTCGTCGACGTGCACCACGAGGTCGTGGTCGGTGTGGCCGCGCCCGGGGTGCAGGAGCGCCGCCGTCCGCCCGCCGAGGTCCAGCACCACGGGGGCGCCGCGTTCGGGGAGCCGGTGGTCGGGGAGCCGGTGGTCGGGCAGGGGATGGTCGGGCAGCGGGGGGTCGGTGCCGGCCAGCGCGGCGGCGGTCGCGGTGTCGCCGCGCTCGCGGTAGTGCGCCGACCACTCCTCCCGCTGCGCCGCGGCGGTCGCGAGGATCGCCGCGCGGCAGGCGGGGTGGGCGTGCACCGGGCACGGCAGGAAGGCGGCGGTGCCGAAGCAGTGGTCGAAGTGCGCGTGGGTGATCGCGACGACGAGCGGCAGCGCCGTCACCGCGCGCACCGCCGCCGCCCACTCCGCGCCCTGCGCGACGTCGCCGCGGGTGTCGACCACCAGCGCCCGCTCGGCGCCGACCACCAGCCCGACCGTGAGATCGAGCTCGGCGTAGCGCCGGGCCAGCACCCCGTCGCCGACCTCGACCCAGCGCCCGCTCACCCACCGCTCCTTCCGACGAGGAACCCGTCGACGCGGCGCGGGGCCGCGCTCTCCGCCACCGGCTCCGCGAACTGGGTGCGGTACAGCTCGGCGTAGCGCCCACCGCGGGCCAGCAGTTCGACGTGCGTGCCCCGCTCCACCACCCGGCCGGCCTCGAGGACCAGGATCTGGTCGGCCGCGCGGATCGTGGACAGCCGGTGCGCGATGACCAGGGCGGTGCGGCCCTCCAGCGCCTCGGCCAGGGCCTCCTGCACCGCGGCCTCGGACGTGGAGTCGAGGTGGGCGGTGGCCTCGTCGAGCACCACCACCCGGGGCGAGACCAGCAGCAGCCGCGCGATCGTGAGCCTCTGGCGCTCCCCGCCCGACAGCCGGTAGCCGCGCTCGCCGACCACCGTGTCGAGCCCGTCGGGCAGCGAGGCGATGAGGTCGGCCAGCCGCGCCCGGTGCAGCGCCGACCAGATCTCGTCCTCGCTCGCCCCCGGCCGCGCCAGCAGCAGGTTGGACCGGATCGACTCGTGGAACAGGTGCCCGTCCTGCGTGACCAGCCCGATCGCGTCGCGCAGCGCGTCGAACGAGAGCTCGCGCACGTCGACCCCGCCCACGCGCACCGCGCCCGAGTCGGCGTCGTAGAGGCGGGGGAGCAGCTGCGCGATCGTCGACTTGCCGGCTCCCGACGAGCCCACCAGCGCGATCATCTGGCCGGCCGGGGCCCGGAACGACACCTCGTGCAGCACCTCCTCGCCGCCGCGCGCGTCGAGTTGCGCCACCTCCTCGAGCGAGGCCAGCGACACCTTGTCGGCCGACGGGTAGCCGAAGCGCACCGCGTCGAACTCCACCGACAGCGGCCCGTCGGGCAGCGGCGCCGGATCCGCCGGCTCCGCGATGAGCGGCGGCAGGTCGAGGATCTCGAACACCCGCTCGAAGCTCACCAGTGCCGTCATCACGTCGAGCCGGGCCCCGGCCAGGGCCGTGAGCGGCGCGTACAGGCCGGTGATCAGCAGTGACAGCGCCACGACGTCGCCGGTGGCCATGCCGCCGGTGAGCGCCAGGTAGCCGCCGAGGCCGTAGACGAGCGCGAGCGCGAGCGCCGACACCAGCGTCAGCGCCGTCACGAAGATCCACTGCACCATCGCGGTGCGGACGCCGATGTCGCGCACCCGCGCCGCCCGCGCCACGAACTCCGCTGTCTCCTCCGAGGGCCGCCCGAACAGCTTGACGAGCGTGGCCCCGGGCGCGGAGAACCGCTCGGTCATCTGCGTGCCCATCCGCGCGTCGTGCTCGGCGGCCTCGCGCTGCAGCACCGCGAGCCGGCGCCCCACCCGCCGCGCGGGCAGCACGAACACCGGCAGCAGCACCAGCGCGAGCAGCGTGACCTGCCACGACAGCGTCAGCATCACGCCGAGCGTGAGCGCGAGCGTGACGACGTTGCCCGCCACGCCGGACAGCGTGTCGCTGAACGCGCGCTGCGCGCCGATGACGTCGTTGTTGAGCCGGCTGACCAGCGCGCCGGTGCGGGTGCGGGTGAAGAACGCGACGGGCTGGCGCTGCACGTGGTCGAACACCGCGGCCCGCAGGTCGAGGATCAGCCCCTCGCCCAGCGTGGACGACAGCCACCGCTGCACCACCCCGAGCCCGGCGACGGCCACCGCGATCACCGCGATCAGCGCCGCGAGCCCGACGACGGCGCTCACCGGGCCGCCGCGGACGATCGCGTCGACGACCCGCCCGGCCAGCACGGGCGTGGCCACCCCCAGCGCCGCCCCGACGACGCTGAGCACGAGGAACAGCGCGAGGCGGCGCCGGTGCGGCCGCGCGAACCCCGCGATCCGGCGCAGCGTGACGCGCGAGAAGGCGCGGCGCTCGTCGTGCGCGTGCGCGGCCTGGTACATCGAGTTCCAGGCCACCATCTCCATGCTCATCGCGGCGCTCCCCGTCGGTCGTGGATCCAGTGTGGCGGGCACCCCTGACAGTTCCCGGCGCCGACGCTAGAAGTTGAACCGCGGTGCAGGTCAATCCCATCCGTCGCGCGCGGCCGATCTCTGGGAACCTGACGCCGTGACGACGACGGACGGGACCAACCGCGGGCGCGGCACCGCGATCGGTGACGGGGTGAGCTGGGCGGCCCGGTGGAGCCTGCGGCTGCTGCTGGTCGCGGCGGGCACGGTCCTGCTGTGGCTGCTGATCGGGGCGCTGTGGTCGGTGGTGCTGCCGACGCTGCTCGCCGTGATCCTCGCGACGGTGCTGTGGCCGCCCACGGCCTTCCTGCGCCGGCACAGGTTCCCGCCCGCGCTCGCGGCGGCCACGGTCCTGCTGGGCGGGATCGTCGTGCTCGCCGGGATGGTCACGCTGATCGGCACGTCGATCTCGGGCAGCATCGGCCAGATCGCCGCCAGCGCCACGGGCGGCATCCAGGCCATCCAGGAGTGGCTGTCCGGGCCCCCGCTCAACCTCGCTCAGAGCCAGCTCGACGACTACGTCCAGCAGGCCACGGCGCAGCTGCAGCAGAGCGTGTCGACGATCGCCACGAGCGTGGTCACGGGCGCCGGGAGCGTCGCGTCGGGCGTCGTCACCGCCGTGCTGACGCTCGTGCTCGCGTTCCTGTTCGTCAAGGACGGGCCGCGCTTCCTGCCCTGGGTCCGCACGGTCGCGGGGGGCGGGGCCGGGAGCCACATCGCCGAGGTGCTGCGCAGGATCTGGAAGACCGTCGGCGACTTCATCCGCACGCAGGCGATCGTCGCCCTCGTCGACGCCGTCCTGATCGGTGCGGGCCTGCTGGTGCTGGGCGTCCCGCTGGCGCTGCCGCTGGCCGTCCTCACGTTCCTCGGCGGGTTCGTCCCGATCGTCGGGGCGATCGTGGCCGGTGCGCTGGGCGTGCTGGTCGCGCTGGTCAGCAACGGCTTCACGACGGCGGTCATCGTCCTGGCGATCATCGTCGCGGTGCAGCAGATCGAGGGCAACGTGCTGCAGCCGATCCTGCAGTCGCGCAGCCTGGGCCTGCACTCGGCCGTCGTGCTGCTCGCGGTCACCGGCGGCAGCACGCTCTACGGCATCGCCGGCGCGTTCCTCGCGGTGCCGGCCGCGGCCGCCGCAGCGGTGGTGATCCGGTACATGGGGGAGCGGATCGACGAGCGCACGGGCGCCGCGGGCACGGAGGACGCCTCGATGCCCGACCCGGGCCCGGCCACCTACGACGAGGGACCTACGCCACCGGAGGACGAGCATGCCGACGGGGCCACCGGCGGATCCGCCGGCGACGGGCGGGAGCCCGAGCCGGGAGCGGCCGTCGAGAAACGGGAATGATCACCGCTAGGCTGCCGGTCGTCGCCACCCTAGGGGGTGGCCCCTCGAGAAGGCGGCCCTCATGAGCCCTGTGGACGAGATCCTCTCGCAGATCCCGATGGGCCTGCTGGCCGATCGGCTCGGCGTCGACGAGAAGACGGCCGAGCAGGCCTCCCGCCAGGCGCTGCCCGCGCTGCTGGGCGGCATCCAGGCCAACACCGACGACCCCGGCGGCGCGTCGTCGTTCGCGAGCGCGGTGCAGCAGCACGACGCCGGCCTCGTCGACGGCGGCGTCGACCTCGGGCAGGTCGACACCGCGCAGGGCGACAAGATCGTCGGGCACGTGTTCGGCGCGAACCGCGGCCAGGTCGTGCAGCAGCTCGGCAACACCGGGCCGCTCGGCGGGCAGGTGGGCCAGGAGCTGATCGCGAAGCTGCTGCCGATCCTCGCGCCGATCGTGATGTCGTGGATCGCGTCGAAGCTCACCGGCGGTGCGGCGGCGGCCCTGCCCCCCACCCCCGCGCCCGCCCCGCAGGCCCCCGCGGGCGGCGGCGGCGGCATCGGTGACGTGCTCGGCGGCATCCTCGGCGGCGTGCTCGCCGGCGGCGGCTCCGGCGGTGCCCCGAACATCGGCGACCTGCTCGGCGGCCTCCTCGGCGGCGGGCGCAAGTAGCCCGCTGCCTTTGCTCTGAGCACCGATGCGCACCACTGAAGGCGGTGCGTATCGGTGTCCAGAGCAAAGGGCTACACCACCACCCGCATCGGCCGCCCCCGGTCGTCGACCTCCGCGCCGAGCAGCTCGGCCGTCCCGTCCGCGTAGCGCCGCGCCGACCAGGCCGCCGCCAGCGCGTCCAGCACGTCGTCCAGGCGCGCCCCGGCGGGCAGGTCCGCCAGGGCCGCGGGCGCGTCGATCCAGCGGTGCAGCGCCGCCACGCGCTGCCCCGCGCCGCGGGCCGACTTCTTCGGCGCGAAGGCCACGTCGGGCGCGATCCGGCGCAGCGCGAGCTCCGGGTGCACCTCGACGACGTGCGCGGGCCGCTCGGGCAGCGCGTCCCAGTCGAGGATCTTCGGCCCGATGTGGAAGCTCTGCAGGCTGATCGCGCGCCCGGTCAGTTCCCGGGCGACGACGCAGGCTGCGGCGTGGTCCGGTGCCTGCAGCACCGCGCGCGGCGGTGCCGGGAACACCGACGACCGCGCCCGTCCCAGTTCCCTCGCGGTCGCGACGTCGCACGCGCGGGGCTCCGGTCCGGGCGTCAGCCCCAGCGGGATGTCGACGCCCACCGCGGCGCACCCGGCGGTCGCGACGAGCACCGCTGCGGCGTCCGCGCACACCGTCCAGCCGACGCGCCCGCGCTCCACCCGGGCCACGACCCAGCCGCCGGGAACCCCGTCCACCCCGGCCACCGCGCTCATGGGGCACGATTGTGCCCGTGCGCGTCTACCTGGGTTCCGACCACGCCGGCTTCGAGCTCAAGGCGAAGCTGGTGGAGCACCTGACCACCCTGGGCCTGGAACCGATCGACGTCGGTCCGGCCACCTACGACCCGGACGACGACTACCCGCCCTACTGCGTCGAGGCCGCGCTGCGCACGGTCGAGGACGACGAGAGCCTCGGCGTCGTCATCGGCGGCTCCGGCAACGGCGAGCAGATCGCGGCCAACAAGGTCCCCGGCTGCCGCGCCGCGCTGGCCTACAACGACGAGACCGCGAAGCTCGCCCGCGAGCACAACGACGCGCAGGTCGTCGCGATCGGCGCGCGGATGCACATCCTCGAGGAGGCGCTGGCCATCGTGGAGACGTTCCTGACCACGCCGTTCTCCGAGAACCCCCGCCACGCGCGGCGCATCGAGATGCTGGCCGAGTACGAGAGATCGGGCGAGGCCCCCGCCCTGCCCCGTGCCTGAGGGCCACACGCTCCACCGCCTCGCCCGCACCCACCGGCGCCGCTTCGCGGGGAGGCCGGTGGAGGTCTCCAGCCCGCAGGGCCGGTTCGCCACCAGCGCGGAGATCGTCGACGGGCGGGTGCTGGAGCGCACCGAGGCGCACGGCAAGCACCTGTTCCACCACTACGGCCCGGACCTCGTCGTCCACGTCCACCTCGGGCTGTACGGGAAGTTCAGCGACGTGAAGACACCGGTGGACCCGCCGCGCGGGCTCGTGCGGATGCGGATGGTCGGGCCGTCGCACTACGCCGACCTGCGCGGTCCGACGGCCTGCGAGCTGATCACCGACGCCGAGGTCGACGCGATCCACGACCGCCTGGGTGCCGACCCGCTGCGCCTCGACGCCGACCCCGACCGTGCCTGGGCCCGCATCTCCCGCTCCCGCGCGCCGCTGGCCACGCTGCTCATGGACCAGACGGTGATCGCCGGCGTCGGCAACGTCTACCGGGCCGAGGCCCTGTTCCGGCTCGGCCTCGACCCGCAGCTGCCGGGGAAGGCGCTCGACCGCCCCACCTGGGAGGCGCTGTGGGCCGACCTCGTCGAGATGCTCCGCGACGGCGTGAAGCGCGGCAAGATCGAGACGCTGCGGCCCGAGGACGACCCCCGCATGCTCGACGCCCCCGACCGCGGCGCGCTGTGCGCCCGCAAGGTCTACGCCTACCGCCGCACCGGGCGCCCCTGCCTGGTCTGCGGCACCCCGATCGCGCACGAGCGGCACCTCGCCCGCAACCTGTTCTGGTGCCCGACCTGTCAGCCGGCGGCCTGAGCCCGCGCGTCGGCTGGGGTGGGCCCGCGCCGTCCGGGCACGGACGACGCGGACCCGGCCGGCGGCGGGAGGGGGTCCGCCACCGGCGGTGTGGCGCGGGAACGCCACGCCACAGCGGAAGAGTCGGAGCCGATGATCGTTCCGTTACGCACGCGCAGTGACCGGAGCGCGAATGACAGGGGTGTCATTTAGCATCGGGGGCATGGACGCACTGACGGGCACAACGGTCTGGTGGGCCTGCACCGACTGCGGGATCGACGTGGAGCTGGCTGGGGTCGACGGCGGGGTCGCCGTGCCCTGCCCCGACTGCACCGGCGAGCTGGCCGAGCAGTGGCGATGGGACGCAGCGGCCTGAGCCGGTCGCCGCACCACCACTACTGCTCCGTCAGGACGCCGCCGGGGGCCACGGCTGCCCGGGGGCGAGGTGGGTCGGCAGGCCGAACTCCGGGAACAGCCTCGCGTCGATGAAGCTGTGCTGCGCGGCGATCCGGTCGCCCCGGAACTCGAGCAGCTGGATGCCCCACGGGGCGTGCCCGCCCTGGCCGTCGGGGCGGTAGGAGCCGAAGCCGTGCAGCCCGTTGCCGGTGACGGGGAGCAGCCGCGAGCCGCGGCAGCCGCTGCCCGGGCCGACGAACCACTTCGCCAGCTCGTCGCGCCCCTGCAGCCACAGCTCGAAGGGCGGCATGGAGAGCACCGCGTCCTCGTGGAGCAGCGAGACCAGCGCCGGGATGTCGTAGCTCTCGAACGCCGTGAGGTAGCGGGTGAGCAGCACCTGCTGGTCGGCGGTGACGGGCGCGGTCTGCTCGACGTCGCGCGCGGCGAGCGTGGCGCGGGCGCGCTGCAGCGCGCTGTTGACCGACGCCACCGACGTCTCCAGCAGCTCCGCCACCTCGCTGGCCTGCCAGGCGAGGACCTCGCGCAGGATGAGCACCGACCGCTGGCGGGCGGGCAGGAGCTGCAGCGCCGCGACGAACGCGAGCTTGATGCTCTCCCGCGCCGCCGTGAGCTCGGCGGGGTCGGCCGTGGTGGGCAGCACGCGCTCGTCGGGCACCGGCCCCACCCACTCGTACTCGGAGCGGGTGCTCCGCGTGAACTCCTCCACCAGCGACGACGGCCCCAGGTCGACCGGCCGCGCTCTGCGCTTGCTGCTGCGCAGCATGTCGAGGCAGACGTTGGTGGCGATGCGGTAGAGCCACGAGCGCACCGCCGAGCGCCCCTCGAAGCCGTCGGCCTTGCGCCACGCGCGCACGAGCGTCTCCTGGACGGCGTCGTCGGCCTCGAAGGAGGAGCCCAGCATCCGGTAGCAGTAGCCGGTGAGCTCGCGCCGGTACTGCTCCATCTCCTCGGGACGGACGTCGCCGCGATCCGTGGTGGTCGTCACGCGGGCGACCCTACAACCGGGCTCCGACAGTACGGCCGTCATATCGGGAAGCGCCTCAGGCCGGGACGGCGTCGGCGGCGCGGCGCAGCTCGGCGATGTCGATGCGGCCCATGCGCAGCATCGCCTGCACGGCGCGCTCGGCACGCTCACGGTCGGGGTCCTCGATCAGCTCGTGCAGCTCCACCGGGTCGACCTGCCAGGACACCCCGAACCGGTCGGTCACCCAGCCGCACGGGCCCTCCTGGCCGCCGTCGGACAGCGAGTTCCAGTAGTGGTCGACCTCCTCCTGCCCCGAGCAGCGGATCTGGAACGAGACCGCCTCGCTGAAGCGGAACTGGTCGCCGCCGTTGAGCCCGGTGTAGGGCCGGCCGTCGAGGGTGAACTCGACGGTCATCACGCCGCCCTCGGGGCCGGGCGTGTCCGGGCCGTACCGGGTGACGGTGCCGACCGCCGAGTCCGGGAAGACCGAGACGTAGAACGCGGCGGCCTGCTCGGCGACACCGTGGTCGAACCACAGGCAGGGGACGGTGGTGGGCATCGGACTCCTCCATCTCGCGGGCGTGCGTGGGTGCCTACGGAGGGAGGACGTCGCAGGCGTCCCGGACTCATCGGTTCGTGCGGGTGCCTCGCCAGGAGCGGTGGACGTGGATGTCGCCGCCGGAGGGCCCGGGCGGCGCTCGCGTTCCTCGTGCGGGATGAGCCCGCGCCACACCGGTCCCGTGCGCCGCGCACCGGCTGCGGCCGATGTGGCACGTGGGGACCGGTGTGCGGACGGCCCGGCGACGGAGCCGCCGCGCGTCCCGTGCGCTGCACCGGTCGGGGTGGCGGGATTTGAACCCACGGCCCCTCGCTCCCAAAGCGAGTGCGCTACCAAGCTGCGCCACACCCCGTGTCCTGCCTGCAGAGGGTAGCGCGGTCGGCGGCGGAGCTCCCGGCGGCGACGGGCACCCCCACAGGGCGGCTCACCAGCCCGCGCGCTCCAGCAGCTCCGCGATCCCGCGCAGTCCGGCCACCCCAGCCGGTTCACCTGCCTGCAGCGGCACCTGCGCGGCGGCCGGGAAGCGCTCGAGGACCGCGTCGAGGACCTGCTGCTGACCGGCTCGCCGCTCCTCCAGCAGGCCGGTGCCGCCCGCGGGCAGCACCCGGTTCACCACCGGCGCGCCCAGCGGGATGCCGGCGCGGTCCAGGGCGTCGACGGCGCGCAGGGTCTCCGCCCACACCATCCGCTCGGGCACCACCACCAGGTGCACCGCGGCGTCGGCGCGGAGGCGGTCGCGCAGGCCCGCCATCCGCTCGCGGCGCCGGTGCAGGCGGACCAGCAGCGGATCGGGTTCCTCGTGCCTGCCCAGCAGGCCCGCCAGCATCCGGTCGGTGCCGCGGGCCCGTTCCCGCTGCCGCGCGAGCCCCTCGATCCAGGGAGTGAGCAGTTCCGGCATCGTCAGCAGCCGCAGCATGTGGCCGGTGGGGGCGCTGTCCACCACCAGCCGGTCGTAGCGCGCCGGGACGAGCTCGATCAGCTCGCCGAGCCGGTCGAGCAGCGCCGACTCCACGGTCCCGGGGCTGTCGACGGCCCGGGCCAGGTGCTCGCGGACGGCGGGCCGCACCTGCGGCGGTAGCGCCTCCGCCGCGTCGGCCTCGATCTGCGCCACGCGCCGGCGGGCGTGCGCCTCGCCGCTGACCTCCGCGGCCCACAGGCACGTGCCGACCTCGCGGGGCTCCTCCCCGAGCCCCTCCTGCAGCACGTCGCCCAGCGAGTGCGCCGGATCGGTGGACACCACCAGGGTGCGCTGCCCGCGGCCGGCGTCGAGGACGGCGACGGCCGCGGCGAGCGTCGTCTTGCCCACGCCGCCCTTGCCGCCGAGGAACCGCAGTCGGGCGGGCACCGCGGTCAGCAGCAGACGCCCGCGTCGCCGAACTCGTCCTGACCCATCCGCAGGTGCCAGGCGTGCAGGTCGGCGACCAGGTACGGGACGAGGTCCAGGGTCTCGTAGGCGACGGGGTTGTCGACGCCGAGCGACTCCAGCAGCACCAGCGCGCGCAGCACGTCGTCCTCGCGGCGCACCTCGCGTGCGACGGCGCGGCGCAGCGGCTCCACGAACAGCTCGTCGTGGATCCGTTCCACGCCGCGCCACGCCCGCAGCAGTCGGTCAGCGATCATCGGACCCCACGTCCGGGCGCGACCCGGCCGCGGGCTGCCCGGCGGCGCTCCGCCGGGCAGCGAGCAGGGCCATCGTCGCCTCGACCATGAGCCATACGGCCAGCACGAAGATGACCAGGTCGAGCGGGGCGAGCACCCACTGGCCCGCGCGGACGAAGGTGACCAGGTTGATGATCAGTGCCCAGCTCGTCATCACCAGCAAGAACACCAGCGGCACGAGCACCGCCGTGGCGTTGCGGCCCCGGCCGGTGACCCACACCGCGATCACGGCCAGCGCCAGGCCCGCGGTGAGCTGGTTGGTGGTGCCGAACAGCTGCCAGAGCACGCCGAAGGTGTAGCCAGCCTCGCCGCCGCCGGGCAGCAGCGCCATGGCCAGCGGCACGACCACCGCGACGGTGGTGGCGGCCGTGGCGTTGCGGGCGAGCCGGGACGCCCCGGCGACCTCCGCGATCTCCTGGACGATGTAGCGCTGCAGGCGCACGCCCGTGTCCATCGTGGTGGCCGCGAAGCTGATGACGACGACGGCCGCGAAGATCGTTCCGAGGGCGATCGGGATGCCGAGGTTGCCCGCGAAGGCCGCGATCCCGCCGACGAAGTTGCCGGTGGCGCCGCCGGATGCGGTGGAGAAGTCGATGTAGAGCGCGTTCCACTCCACCTGGGTGGCCGCGACGCCCGCGGTGCAGGCGAGGATCGCGCCGAGGGCCAGCGAGCCCTCGCCGACCGCGCCCATGTAGCCGACGTAGCGGGCGTCGGTGTCGCGGTCGAGCTGCTTGGACGTGGTGCCCGAGGCGACCAGGCTGTGGAAGCCGGATATCGCGCCGCAGGCGATGGTGATGAACAGGAACGGGAACCAGTTCGGTGAACCCTCGGGAGTGTCGTTGAGGACGGGGGCCACGATCTGGTTCATCCCGACACCGATGCCGAGCAGGATGATGGCGAGCGCGATGAACAGCTGGTGGGAGTTGATGTAGTCGCGGGGCTGGAGCAGCAGCCACACCGGCAGCCGCGCGGCGACGAACGTGTACAGGAACAGCAGGACGACCCAGATGTTGCGCTCCTGCTCGACGCCGAGCACCTCCGCCAGCGGAGCCACGCTGATCGGCAGCAGCTGGCCCAGCGGGATCGTGAGGTAGAGGACGACCACGCCGATGATCGACGGCACCAGCGCCGGCGTGCGCTTGCGGTAGATGTACTGGCCGATCCCGATGGCGAGCGGGATCTCCAGCAGGATCGGCAGCACCGCGCCGGGGTTGGCCACGAAGAGGTTGCCGATGACCACGGCGAACACGGCGTTGACCAGGGTGAGCAGGAAGAAGATGATCAGCAGGAAGAGCGTCCGGGCCCGCTTGTTGATCACCTCGCTGGCCAGTGTGCCGACGCTCTTGGCCCGGTGGCGGACCGAGACCACGATGGACCCGAAGTCGTGCACGCCGGCGGCGAAGATGGTGCCCAGCACCACCCACGCCAGTGCCGGTCCCCAGCCCCAGAAGACCGCGATGGAAGGACCGACGATCGGGGCGGCGCCGGCGACGGACGTGAAGTGGTGCCCGAACAGGACGTGCCGGTTGGTGGGCAGGAAGTCGACACCGTCGCGGAAGGCGTGCGCGGGGGTGGGCAGGGAGTCGTCGAGCGCGAACACCTTGCGCGCCAGGTAGCTGGAGTAGTAGCGGTAACCGACGGCGAACAGGGCCAGTACGGTCAGTGCGACCACGATCGCGGGCATGTGACTCCCCCTCGACGAGCGGTGGCGGGGAACGCCGGATGTGACCACGCTAACAGTCGGACGCCGCCGAGGGGATGATGACAAGTGGACGATTTCGGACGGATCTGGCACCGGGCCACGACCTGCGAGCTGGTCTGGGTGGACCACGGTGATCGGCCCCGCGCCGTCAGCTCCGTGCCCCTCCTGGACGACGGCGTGCCGTGCGTCGCGCTGACCTACGACCACGCCGACCTGCGTCCCTCCCTCGCCGCCGCGACCGCGGTGGCGCTCGCCGTCACCGACTCGCGCTCACTGCCCGCGGGCGTCGACGCCGTGGCGGCCGTCGGAAGGGCCAGTGTCGTCGACGACCTCGCCGGCGAGCGCTTCGGCGACGACCTGGTGGGCCAGGAGCTGCGCAAGTACCCGCCTGCGCGGACGCTGGTCGACAGCCTTCTGCTGAGGCGGGAGAACTGGTGGTACCTGCCCCGCATCCTGATCCGGCTCGACCGGGTCGGGGAGGTCCGGCGGCTGACGCCGCGGCGGGACGCCGACCGGGACGCGCTGCTCGTCCGCGACGACGGGGGCGGGCTGCGGCTGGACGTGGTCTCCGCAGCGGACTGGACGGCTCCGGTCGTCGCCCTGCGGGCGGACACGCCGCTGCGCGGAGACGGTGGGCCCGTACTGGCCCACGGGCACGACCACAGCATCGACCGGGAGCGGTGGGAGGGCTGGGACGTCCTCGGGACGCTCGAAGGCGACCGGCTGACCGCGCGGGAGCGCCACGGGCACGCCGTGCTCGACCCGGCACCGCCGACGCTCCTGCAGCGCTGGCGGCGCGCCCGTGCGCTGGAGCGCGGCTGCCGTCGGGGGATCGCGAGCGGTGAGCGCGACGGGACGGTGGGACGCCAGGGGTGAGGACCGGGACGGCGCTGCGAGCGGTGCACGACGACCCGGCCGACGCCGTCGAGCTGCCGAGCGGGGGTGTTCGCTACAGTGGCACTGCCCGGGTGATCCCGGGCGCTGCGGGCGTAGCTCAATGGTAGAGCCCTAGTCTTCCAAACTAGCTACGCGGGTTCGATTCCCGTCGCCCGCTCTAGCGTCCGATCAGGCATTTTGCTGTGTAAGCATGTGATCCCTCGAGTCTTGGCCATCCGAGTCGAGAGAGACTCCTAGTCCGCGCTGGACGGCAGCGGCACCGGGTTTGCGGGCCCGGTTCGCAGTCGGGAGTGCATTTCGTGGATACGCCGGAGTCTCGTAGGCAGTCGACCGAAGCTCGGGGACGGTTACGATCTGAGTCTCTTATAGCCGGGGTGCGCGAGATCCTGGCTACTCCCGGCCGCTGATGGGTCAGCCGGCTCGACGACGCCCTGCGGGAACATTGGTCCGGCGAGGTCGAGTGGTGCGGTCTTGAATCCCTCCGACCGGGGTGTGCTTCTGGCCGTCAGCGTCTTGCTTGCCGGCGCTGCTCGTGAGCTGGCTGGCGCGCTGGTAGGAGACTCCCAGGACGGCGCCCAGTTCGCGCACGGACAGTCCGGCGTTCTTGAGTTCGGCGGCGGCGGCTCGGAGTTCGGTGGCTGCGTGAAAGCGGGCTTTGGCTTCGGCGTCTCGGGCCCGCTCGACCTCGGACAGGTGTGCTTCCACGCTGTCGGGAAGCTGGATCCGTACATCGAGTCCGATGGTTCCAGGTTCGGCGCCGGTCATGATCGCGATCAGGTCGCGGGCCATGTTGTCGACTTCGTTGATAGTGCGGGCTTGGGTGACTCGGTCGATCTCTGGCACCTCGATGTGCCAGAGCTTCCCGTCGCGTGACACCAGCGCGGTGTAGGTGTTCATCGTCGCCACCATCTTTCCCCAACTTGTCCTGGCACTCGCGGTAGATCCCCTCCGTGGTGCGCTCGTTCACTTCGCGGTGGCGGGGGATCGGGATGATGACGCCGTCGAGTGAGTAGATCGTGTGGTTGGCGCCCTCGCGGTCGAGGGCGAAGTCGAGGCCCTGTCGCTTCGCCTCCCCGGCGATGCGCTTCACGATGTCCCTCGGCTTGGTCACAGAGTAAGTCTATCCCGCGCTAGACACAAGGCGTCAAGCCTGCCCTAGACGAATCGGCTTTCGGCCGGTGTGCGCGCATCGCACGCGGGACGGCCTTGGTCGTACCGCGCCTCACGGTCATGGGATCAAATGTGGTGCGAAACAGCGGATGCGAGAGTGGTTAGAGACACCCGTAGGCGGGTCGCGCTGGGCTTCCGTTGCAGGTAGAGGCTCTGGTGTACGCCGATCGGGTGCCTTCCAAACTAGCTACGCGGGTTCGATTCCTGTCGCCCGCTCCCTGCTTGACCTGGAGTTTTGCGGTGTAGTTGCGATCGTCCCTCGCCCCGTGCGGTGCGAAATGTGGCATGAGTCAACTGGTGATGCGAACTCGGGATGATCTCTGTGGTCGATGCGCACCCCGTCAGTAGTCTCGCCGAGCAGCTGAGCCTGCTGAAGACCGGCACGGTGCTGGGTTGGTAGATGCAGGTCGGAGGAATCTCCGGTGTCGGCACGGCTGCTACCACTGCAGCGGAGATCGAGAACGGCAAGCTGGCTGGTGTCGACAGGGCGAACCGGTACGCGCTGCGCTCTACGGAGACCTGCCGGTCTTGGCCGTCCTCGGCATCGTGGCGATCAATGCTTCGGTCGGTCGGACCATGGTCGCCAACTGGTGCGCGTCGTCCTGATCGAGCGGCCTGATCACCTGGCGAGCAGGACCAGTCCTTCGTGCTCGGTGAAGTCTCCCCGAGGGTCACGAAGGTGCTGCCGGCCCGGGTGCCGACGATCTCGTGCAGCAGCGCGGGGGTAGGCGCTGCTTGATGATCAGTGACGCGACGTCGATGTCGAGGGCGACCTGCCGCCGGCGGTTGCGGATCGGTGGCGCGGCCTCGCTACCAGTCCGAGCACCTCCGGAAGCCACCACAGGTCGTCGCGCTGCTCGGCGCTCGGGTTCGGTCGAGATCAGGTTCCCGCAGGCCGGACGAGATCGGATGGTCACGCCCGGTACCGCGTCTGTCGTCGCCGCAGCTACCGGCGGTGCGGTCACGAGCCGGCGAGCACTGCTCGGAGACCGTTCGCATACGACGCCGGGTCGACGTCTGCGAGCAGCAGTCGCTGGAGGATGAAGCCCGGCACCAGGCCGAAGTAGACCTGCCCGGCGGCCACGGTATCGGTTCCGGCCGGGAGCAGACCGGCGACGACGGCCCGCTCGGCGTAGTTGACGAACAGCCCGCGCACTCGTCGGTACCCGGAGCGGGCGAGCGCGCCCAGGTCGTCGTCACGCAGTGCCTCCGCCCAGACCTGGACGGCCATCCGCAGCGCGGCGTCCTCTGCGGCGAACGGATCGATCGCGGCGACCACCCCGGCGATGGCGTCCGCCGGAGCCGGCACGGGGTCGGCCAGCAGGACCTCGGCCAGCCGGGGAACGGCGGCCGCGACCGACTGCTCGGCCACCGCCGAGACCAGATCGCCCTTGCTGCGGAAGTAGCGGTATACCGCACCCGTCGACAGGCCTGACTCGCGCAGGACGTCCTGCACCGTCGTGGCGTGGAAGCCCTGCCGAGCGAAGCAGTGCGCTGCCGCCTCGACGATCTGGGCCCGGCGCGCGTCGAGGTGTTGCTGGCTGACCTTGGGCACCGTCCCAAATTAAAGCGAACGCTCGTTCTTGACAACCGGGAAGAGGGAGCGTCTCATAGAAGGACTGTTCGTTTTAGAAGGGGTACCCCGATGACAACCCAGGAGTTGCACGTCGTCGTCGGCGCCAGCGGAGGCACCGGCACGGCTCTCGTCCGGGAGCTGCACGCAGCGGGCCTGCACGTCCGCGCCGTCCATCGCGCGGGCGACATGGCCGCCCCCTACGGCGTCGAGGTCGTCGCGGCCGACGCCACGGATGCGACCGGGATGCGCGCCGCGTGCGCAGGCGCCGCGGTGGTCTACAACTGCATCAACCCACCCTTCCGCAGCTGGCGCGAGCTGTTCCCTCCCGCACTGGACGGCGTGCTCGCCGGGGCCGGTGCCGCGGGAGCCGTGCACGTGTTCGCGGACGACACATGGATGTACGGCAGGGTCCACGGACCCATGACCGAGGACACTCCGTACCGGCCCGTGAGCGCGAAGGGAACGCTGCGAGCGTGGCTCGCTGAGCGGGTCCTGGCCGCCCACCACCGGGGAGAGGTCCGCACTGTCATCGGGCGGGCAGGCGAGCTCTACGGCCCGCGCGTGGAGTCGCTACTCGGGCGCAACGTTATCGGTGCGGCGCTGAAAGGCGGCACCGCCCGCTGGGTCGGGAGACCCGACGTCGCAATCACACCGATGTTCGTCGACGACTTCGCGCGGGCCCTTGTCGTGTTGGGGAAGGAGACCGGCTCTCACGGCGCGGTCTGGCACGTTCCGCACGCCGAACCGCTGACCGGACGCGAGTTCGTGCGACTCGCGTTCGAAGCCGCCGGCACGCGACCCCGGATGACGACCCACGGCTCGGTCACCGCGCGCGCCCTCGGTTTGATCTCTGCCCTCGCCCGCGAAGGCGCAGAGATGATCTACCAGTTCGAAGCGCCGTTCGTCGTGGAGGGGTCTCGTTTCGCGCGCGAGTTCGGCGCGATACCCACCCCGCACGTGGAGGCGATCCGTAGCACCCTCGACTGGTACCGCGACCACCCGGGTCCGCTGCGGCTCGGCGTTTGACCTGAGTCGTTCCGGGTGCAGGCCCAGCACCTGGGCGCAGGCAGGGAAGGCCCGGTCAACTCGATCACGTCGATCTGGGTACAGGGACAGCTCGGCCGACCGGACGGCCATGGTCGGTACCGCGCCTCACGGTCACGGGATCAACCGTCCCGGTGGGAGGCCCGATGCTCAGGTGCCGAGGAGGACCGGGCCTTCGTGCTCGGCGAAGTCCCGGAAGCCCGTGACGTTCAGCGTGGCCAGGGGCAGGTGGTGCGCCAGGCAGCAGGCGGCGGTCCAGGTGTCGTTCCGGGGGCGCGGGCGGCCACGACGTGTCGCATGTGGCGAGATCTCGCCTCAGGAGCGCGAGATCGTCGGTGCCCAGGTACCCGCCGCATGCTCAGGTGACGTCCGTGCGCCGCATGGCGTGGAGATCGGCGATGAACTCCTCGACCTCACCGTCGTCGACGATGCCGGGGCGGGCGAGGTCATCGGCCGATCGCAGCGGCCCGGAGTCGCCGAAGACGTCCTCGACGGACGGGGCGGTCGGTCGCTCGGCCGGCGGCTGCGGATCGGTCGTCGACACGGTGTGCGCCTCCCGACGGTCGAGGTGTGCGTGCGAAGAGCGAGGCAGCGCGTATCTGGTCGTAGTGTCGCGGGCCTCTCCGTGGTCGCACACCGTGGATGTGGGCCTCCGCGTCCGTGAACGCGGGAAGGAAGTCAGGATCTGGGATCGTTCCGGTGTCCCAGACCCCCGAGGAGGCCGTCCGTGGCGTGGAGCACCCGCGAGGTCGCCGAGCTCGCCGGCACCAGCCTGCGGGCCGTGCGGCACTACCACGAGGTCGGCCTGCTCCCGGAGCCCGAGCGGCGGGCCAACGGCTACAAGCAGTACACCGTCGCCCATCTCCTGCGGCTGCTGCGGATCACCCGTCTCGCCGAGCTGGGATTCTCGCTGACCCAGATATCCGCGATGGGCGAGGACGACGACCACCCGGCGGAGGCCCTGCGCACCCTCGACGCCGAGCTGGCCGCCACCATCGAGCGGCTGCAGCGCGTCCGCGCGGAGCTCGATGTCATCCTCCGCGACGCCACGCCGACCGACCTGCCGCCCGGGTTCGTCCCGGCCGACGCCGACGCCCGGCTGTCGGACGCCGACCGCGCGCTCGTCGTCGTCATGACCCGGGTGCTCGGCCCGGTGGGACTGCGGGCCTACGCCGACCTGCTGCAGGAGCCCGCCCCCGACGGGCCCGCCGGCCCGGAGTTCGACGACCTGCCCCCCGACGCCGACGAGCCCACGCGCCGGGACCTGGCCGAGCGCCTCGCCCACCACCTGCGCGCGCTGTACGTCGACCACCCCGACCTGGCCCACCCGCACACCGACGCGCCCGGCGGCGCGGCGTTCGCCGCGCAGACCGTCGGCCGGGCGATCCGGGAGCTCTACAACCCCGCGCAGATCGACGTCATGCGCCGGGCCGACGCCCTGCTCCGCGCCGGCGACGACCCCGCGGCGCCCGGTCCGGCCAGGAGCGGTGCCGCCCGGTGAGGCAGACCGTCGGAGGCACCCGGGCCGCGACAGGCAGCCGGGGCCGTCGTCGACCCGGGTGCCGCACGTCGGGCCCTCAGGTCTCCCAGGTCCACCGCTCGACGGGCTCGTAGCGGCACACCGTGCCGGTCAGCACGGAGCTGCGCAGGTGCGCACCGAGCTCGGGGTGCACCGACGCGATGCGCCCGATCGCGTCGCGCAGCCGCGCGGTCACGGCCTTGCGGGCGCGCTCGGTGGTGCTGCTGCCGAGTGGGCGGCCGCGGCCGCCGAGCCCGGCGGCCCGGCCGAGCTCGGCGAGCAGGGCGTCCCGCCGGGCCTCGAGGTGCTCCGTGCGGCCCAGGTCGTGGTCGGCCCGGGCGTCGGCGAGGTCCTCGTCGAGCTCGGCGAGCCGGCGCCGGTAGGCCGCGCGGGCGGTGGTGTCGAGCAGGGTGCCGGAGTCGCGCTCGTGGTGGCCGGCACCGGCCAGCTCCAGCACGTGCACGTCCGTGTACGGGCGGGCCACGAGCACCGCCAGGTCGGCGAGGCCCTTGAGGTCGGGCAGGTGCGAGCTGGCGCCCAGGTGGCGGACGCGCCAGACCTCCCCGTCGCGGCGCAGCTCGGCGTCGGCCGCCGCCCGGGCGGGTGCGTCGAGCCCGGCCATCTCCCGCTCGGTCTCGGCGACCCAGTCGGGCGCGCCGAGCCGCCGGTGCACGGCCAGCGCCCGGGTCAGCGACCGCCGGGCGTCGTCGGGCCGTCCGAGCGCGGCGGCGAGGATCCCGGCCCAGTGCGCGTTGCTGCCCGCGAAGCAGACCAGCGCCCCGTTCACGCCGCACGACCCGGCGACGGGCTCCAGCTCGACGAGCAGCTGGCCGCAGACCTCCGCGTCCCCCAGGCGGACCGCCGCCGTCGTCATCCCCCCGACGAACACCGACCACAGGTAGGACCGGTCGCCGCGCCACGCGTCGAGGGCGACGACGGTGTCGAGCGCGCGGCGGGCGGCCTCGAGGTCGGCGGGCTCGCCCGCCATCGCGAGCAGGCCCGCGGCGACCGCGTAGGCGTGCGACGGGACGCCCACCCACCAACGGACCGCCTCCGCGGCCGTGGCGCGCAACCGGTCGGGGTCCCGGCGGGCGCGGACCAGTCCCAGCAGCTGCGACATCCGCACGTTGCCGGCGTCGGGCTCGCCGATCCGCTCGCCGAGGTCGCTCGCCTCGGCGATGAGCCGCTCGGCGTCGTCGAGGCGCCCGTCGAGCAGCGCGAGCGCACCCCGCCGGGTCAGGGCCAGGTAGTCGTGGCGCGGCTGCCCGAACCCGTCGGCGGCCGCCAGGTAGTCGGCGAGCGCGGCGCGGAACGCGGGGGAGCCCTCCTCCAGCAGCGCGTTGGCGTGCAGCAGCAGCCCCTCGGCGTGCCGCTCGCCGTCACCGCTGCGCACCGCGAGCTCGACGATCTCGCGGGCCAGCCCGATCCTCTCACCGGCCCGGCCCGGCGTCCAGAGCACGTCGTGGCGGGCGAGCAGGCAGGCGGCCAGCGTCGCCGGATCGCCGCGCCTGCGGGCCAGTTCGATGGCCCGTTCCGACAGCGGGCGGGCGCGAGCCCGCTGCTCGGGGACGGAGTGGTGCAGCTCGCGGGCCAGGCTCGCGGTGAGCTGGGCCTCCAGCGCGGTGCCGGTGCCGTCGAGGGCGGCGCGGGCGGTCTCCAGCATCGTCACCACCGCGTCGCGGGCCGTCGCGAAGCGGGCGCCGAGCCGCTGCACGCCCAACGCGGCAGCGCCCAGGCGCTCGGGGTCGGCCAACGCGGTCGCCCGCTCCCAGGCGTCGTCGAGCAGGGCGCGGGCCCCCGGCTCCCCGGCCCGGGCACGGGCCGCGGCCTCCTCGACGAGCAGGTCGACGACCACCCCACCGGTCATCCCGGCGTCCTCCAGCGCGCGGCGGACCCGGCCGAGGTGTGCTGCCGCCTCCCCGAACGCCAGCCGGTCGACGTCCGCCCGCGCCGCCGCGCGCGCCCAGGCGACCGCGCGGTCCCCGCCCTCCAGGGGGACCGCCGCGGCGCAGTGCCGGGCGAGGTCGGCCGCCACCACGGCGGCGCCGCGGACGTGCCGGTGCTCCAGTGCGTCGGCGAAGCGGCGGTGCAGCTCCATCCGGGCGGCGACGTCGAGCCGGGCGGCGAGGGCCTCGCGGAACAGGTCGTGGGCGAGCCGCGGATGCTACTCCGGGGTGCCGCCGACCAGCACCCCCTCCCGCACCCCCTCCTCGACCGCCGACGCGACGGCGGCGGTGGAGATCCCGCACACCTCGGCCAGCACGTCGGGCAGCAGCGCGGTGCCGGCCAGTGCGGCGGCCTCGACGAGCGCGCGGGCGCCGGGAGAGAGCCGGTCGACGCGCCGGGCGACGAGCTCGTGGGCGACCGGCGGGACCGCGTCCGACTGCCGGGCCGGGTCGGCGATCAGCTCGGCCAGCTGGCGGGCGAGGAACGGGTGCCCAGCGCTGCGGCGGTGCACCTCGGCCGCCCAGCGCTCTGCACCCGCGTCGCCGATCGCGCCCGCCACCAGCTCGGACACCTCCCCGGCGGACAGCCCGCCGAGCTGCACCGCCTCGCCGCCGCGGGCCAGCTCGGCCAGGACCCGCCCGGTGCCGGGCCCGAGCTCGTCGTGCCGGTAGGCGCCGACGACGACCAGCGGGACCGGACGGTAGGCCCGGGCCACGAACCGGAGCAGAGCCAGGGTCGACTCGTCGGCCCACTGGAGGTCGTCGAGCACCACGAGGACGGGTGCGTGTCGGGCGAGCCGCTCGAGGAACCGCGCCACGGCGTCGAACAGGCGCAGCCGGGCGTCCTCGGCGTCGCCGGGCGCCTCGGCGACGGCCGCGCCGGCGGCGAGCTCGGGCAGCAGCCGGGCCAGCTCCGCGGAGTCGGGGCTTGCCATGGCGTCCACGGCGGCCGGGTCGAGGCCCGTGACCAGGCCGCGCAGGGCCGTGGTCCACGGCCACAGCGCGGGGAGCCGTTCCGCGTCGGCGCAGGTGCCCCAACCGACGCGGAGCCCGGAGCGCGTCGCCGCCTCACCGAGCAGCGTCGTCTTCCCGATGCCGGCCTCGCCGCCGACCAGCACGAGCCGGGCGCGTCCCGCCGCCGCCTCCTCGACGGCGGCGAGGAGCCGGGACAGCGCACGGGTACGGCCGACGAAGACCATGGCCGGGGATCCTCCTCGCTCGCGCGGCCGTGTGGTGCGAACTGGCGGAACCGCGTGACGGGATCTGGCGGCGGCGCCGTCCGTTCTGGCGCAGTAGGGGTGTCGGCACCACCACGAGAACGAGGAGCGCGCCATGACCGTCACCTTCGACCCCGCGTCCTACAAGGACACCACGCGCGCCCAGTGGGAGGAGGCCGCGGCCGCGTGGCACGCCTGGGGCCCGACGCTGGAGGAGTGGCTTGGAGAGGCCACCGAGCTGATGCTCGACACGGCGGGCGTCGGCACCGGCAGCCGCGTCCTCGACGTCGCCGCCGGGGCGGGTGGGCAGACCCTCGCCGCCGCGCGGCGGGTCGGGCCGACCGGTGACGTGCTCGCGACCGACATCTCGCCGGCGATCCTGCGGCACGCCGCCGCGGTGGCGGCCGCCGCGGGGCTGACGACCGTCCGCACCCGGGAGCTGGACGGCGAGCGGCTCGACGTCGAGCCCGCCGCCTTCGACGCGGTGGTCTCCCGGCTCGGACTCATCTACTTCCCCGACCGGGCGGGCGCGCTGGCCGGCCAGTACCGCGCGCTGCGCCCCGGCGGGCGGATCGCCGCCGTCGTCTACTCGACCCCGGACCGCAACGGATTCTTCTCGGTGCCGGTGTCGATCATCCGGCGGCGCGCGCAGCTGCCCCCGCCCGCGCCCGGGCAGCCCGGCCCGTTCAGCCTCGGCGGCCCCGGCGTGCTGGAGGGGGAGTTGCGGGCCGCCGGGTTCCGGGACGTCGGATCACAGGTCGTGCCGGCGCCGCTGCGGCTGCCGGCCGCGGCCGACTGCGTCCGCTTCGAGCGGGAGTCCTTCGGCGCGCTGCACCAGATGCTCGCCGGGCTGGCGCCGGACGAGCGCGCGGACGCGTGGGCGGAGATCGGCTCCGAGCTGGCCGCGTTCGAGGGGCCCGACGGGTTCGAGGGCCCGTGCGAGTTGATCGTGGCGTGGGGCGTGAAGTGAGTCCCGACCGCCTCGGCCATGCGGCTGCCGGCGCGGTCGGCCGCGATCGTCGCGCGACTCGAACCCCTACGGCGGCACGTGGGGCGAGAGCTGGAGCGGCGGCGAGGTGTTCGAGGTCCCGTCGTCCTGACCGCTACCGGCGCCGCCCGGGACCGGGATGCGCGGGGGCGGGCCAGTCGAGCGTGATCGACCCGCCCACGCGCAGGGCGTGCCACCGCGGCGCGAGCTCGTCGAGCCGGTCGACCAGCTCGTCGACCAGCGCCGGGTCGACGCCCGCGGCCCGCTCGTCGAGCCAGGCCCGGATGCCGGGCGAGGTCGGGCGCGCGGCGTGCCGCACCTCCCACGCGCCCTGCACGAGCTGGGCGAGCCGCTCCGAGCGCGCCATGTCGGGGCGCCCGATCGGACGCGTGTTGCGGCGTGCCCACTTCTTCGAGTACGGCTCGTCGAGCGGCCGGAACGTGCCGGCGTCGCCGCCGTCGGCCAGCGTGCCGTAGATGCCCTCGCGCAACCCGAGTTGCCGCTCGACGACGAAGTGCACGAGGTCGTGCGGCACGTGGGCGTGGAAGCCGGGCGCCGGGTCCGCCGCGACGCGGTCGCCCACCGGCCGCTCCGCCGTGACCGCGTAGCGCCGTTCCCCGGTGCGGGTGAAGGTGACGCGCATGGCTCCGACGGTAGGCCCACCGGCGCTGCTCAGCGACCGGTTTCCGCCGGGCCCCGCACCCGGATGCGCACCTGCACCGTGGCCACGGTCATCGGGGCCGCCGACCGACCGCGGGCCACCGGCACCGGCCGGCTGACGAGCACGACCGCGGTGCCGTCGTCGCCGGGGTGGACCTGCACCTGCGCCATGCACCCGCGCATCACGGCGATCCCGCGCCCGCGGTAGCCGGGGTCGCCGGGCGGGCGCCAGCGGCCGTCGTCGCGGACGAGCAGGCGCACGCGCTGCCCGTCGTCGTCGACCGAGCGGAGCCCGGAGACGTCGACCTCGCCCGGCTCGCGGCCGTCGTACCCGTGCTCCACGGAGTTGCTGACAGCCTCGTGCACGGCCAGCACGACGTCGTCGACCTCGTCCTCGGGCCACCCGAACCCGTCGAGCCAGGCCCGCAGCCGCTCCCGCACGATCGAGGCGGACGCCGGCACACCGAGCAGCCGCACCCGGAAGGTGTTCGTGTCGCGTTCCACGGGAGCCATCGCCCACGAGTCTGCCAAGGTTCCCGCGGCTCCGCCTGACGGACCGGGGAGCGGGATCAGGAAGGTCCGGTGATCGCGTCGTCGACGGAGTCGTAGAGCGCGAGCCGCCGTTCCAGTCCGGTGATCTCGATCGGGCGCACGACCGGGCGGTTCGAGTCGACGGCGATGCGCAGGGGCTCGCCGAGCTCCTCGCCGCGCTCGGTGGCGCGGACGAGCGTGGAGAGGCCGGCGGAGTCGAGGAAGCGGACGTCGGTGAGGTCGAGCACGACGGGCAGGTCGCCGTCGAGCGCGGCGGTGACGGCTGCGCCGAGCCGGTCGGCCGTGAGCGCCTCGACCTCGCCCCGCACGTGCAGCACGAGGTACCCCCGGACCTCGGCGCTCCGGATCGTCATGAGTTCGTCCACGGAGGGACGCTACCGCGCCGACACGCCCCGGCGGGGGGACACCCGCGGGGGGTAACCCCACGGGGTCGGCCGACGACGCCGGTGGTGGGACGCCACCGGCGTCTGTCACCCTGGAGCCCGATCGGGTCGCGGGGTTCACGGGAGGGACGACCGAGTGGACGTCGTGGCGTGGCTCCAGGCCGTCGTGCACAGCGCCTGGCTGCTGCCGGTGCTGGTGCTGATGATCGCGGCCGACGGGCCCGTGCCGATGCTGCCCAGCGAGACGCTGTTCATGACGGCCGCGGCCGTCGCGTTCACCGAGGGCGACGCGGCGCTGCTGGTCGGGCTGTTCGTGGCCGCCGTCCTCGGGTCGGTGATCGGCGACCTGCTCGTCTACGGCCTGGGCCGCACGTCCCACAAGCTCATCGCGGGCTCGTCGGAGGGGCACGGCTCGGCGTGGGTTCGCCGGCACCTGCTCACCCGGCCGGGGCCCGTGCTGATCGGGGCGCGGTTCGTGCCCGGCGGGCGCCTCGTGAGCACCGCGGCCGCCGGTCGGTTCGGCCTGGCGCTGCACCGGTTCGTCGGCTGGTCGCTGGCCAGCTCCGCGGCGTGGGCGGTCTACATGCTGGTCGTCGGGCGGATCCTGGAGCCGATGACGGGGGGCAACCCGCTGCTCTGCGTCGTCGGTGCTGCGGTCCTCGCGGCCGTGACGGCCGGGGTGTTCGCGCTGGCCCGGCGCGTGCTGCGCGGGCGGCGCCGGAGAGACCCGGACGTGGATCGACCGGTGTCGGCGGAGGCTCCCCGTTCCACCGACACCGGTCATAGCCTCCAACGGATCGCACTGGCCGGGGATGCGGCCCTTTTTCGCTCTCCGTCGAGCGGCTCATCACCATCGGTGACCGGTCGGGCGGCGGTTGTCGGCTCAACGGTCTCCGTCGAGCGACGGGCGGTGGCCGACCGGCGCGCGCCCGGCGCGCCCGTCCCTCACGTGGGGGAGTAGAGCGCCGCGACGATCACGCCGCGACGATCACGTCGTGGTGCCGCCGAGGCGCCGCAGGTGCAGCGCGAGCTGCAGCTCCAGGGCTCGCGCGGGGATGGACCAGTCGTCGCCGAGCAGGGTGGCGACGCGGTCGAGGCGCTGGGTCACGGTGTTGACGTGCACGTGCAGCGACCCGGCGGCGCGGCTCGGGCTGCCGCCGGCGGCGAAGTAGGCGTCGAGGGTGCCGAGGAGGTCGCTGCCGCGGCGGACGTCGTAGTCGACGACGGGGCCGAGCACGTCGTCCAGGAACGCGCCGACGTCGCCCGGCCCGACCAGCCCGGCGAAGCCCAGCTCGCGCGCCGACCCGGCCGCCCGCCCCAGCGCGACGAGCGCCGCCGCGGTCCGCTGCGCCCGCGCGTGGACCTCGCGCAGCCCGCCGCCGGGCACGACGGGCCCGGCCGTGCCGGTCGTGACGCCGTCGGGCAGGCGCCGGGACAGGGCCTCGGCGACGGCGGACGGGTCGGTGCCCGGCACGACCGCGACGAGGTCCTCGCCGTGCGGCCCCGCCAGGCCGCCGCCCTCGCCCGCGGCGACCGCGAGCCCGCGGACCGGCCCGCGACACACCGCCACCACGTGCGGGACGCCCAGGCGCAGCCCGAGCAGCCGCCCGCGCTCGACCAGCCCGGCGTCGGGCTCGCCCTCGGGACGGGCGAGGAGCTCGGCCAGCAGGTCGGCGCGCACGCGCTGGTCGGA
The DNA here is from genome assembly GCF_019263585.2 of Pseudonocardia oceani. Classification (GTDB taxonomy): domain Bacteria; phylum Actinomycetota; class Actinomycetes; order Mycobacteriales; family Pseudonocardiaceae; genus Pseudonocardia; species Pseudonocardia oceani. The sequence continues at coordinate 1,386,068 of NZ_JADQDF010000001.1, read as the reverse complement.
CTCGGCGGCGCGCAGCCGGAACAGCAGCACCAGCGCGGTGACCATCGCCGCGCGCTCGACCGTGCGGCCCTGTCCGTCGTCGAGGTCGCCGCAGCCGCCGAGCACCAGCGAGCCCAGACGCTGGCCGGCGGCGTGCACCGACACCGCCCAGCGGCCGTCGCCCCGGGCGATGCGGCCGGTCGCGGCGGAGCGCGTCACGGCGGCGGAGGCGGCGAGGTCGCCGGGCGGCACCCGGCCGTGGGCGGCGAGGCGCCCGTCGTCGGCGTCGAGGACGGCGACCCAGCAGCCGAGCAGCTCGCCGAGCGTGGCCGCGATGTCGTCGACGCCGCCGCCCGACAGCACGACCTCGGAGAACCGGTCGTGCGCGGTGGCGGCGCTCTCGATACCGGCGTGGGCGGCCGACAGCGCGGCGAGGGCGTCGGCGATCTCGGCCGTCCGGCGGGCCTGCACGAGCGACACCGCGGCCAGCGCCGCCAGCGAGCCGAGCAGTGCCACCTCCTCGCGCGTGAACGGGCGGCGCGTGCGGCCGGCGGCGAACAGCACGCCGACGAACTCGCCGTCGACCAGCAGCGGGGTGCCGCAGATCGCGACCAGCCCCTCCTCGTCGACGGCGTCGTCGATGTCGGAGGTGTGGGCGTAGCGGTCGTCGGCGGGGTAGTCGGCGGTCCAGTAGGGGCGGCGGGTCTGCGCGACGAGCCCACCGAGCCCGGCCCCCAGCGGCAGCCGGAGCCCCTGGAACCGCGCCGACACCGAGCCCGCGGTGGCGCGCATGAACGTGTCGCCGCGCTGCGGGTCGTGCAGCGTCAGGTAGGCGACGTCGGTGCCGATGAGGCCCCGCGCGCGGCGGACGATGGCGTCGAGGACGCCGCGGGGGTCGGCGGCCGAGGCGAGGTCACGGGCGGTCTCGACGAGCGCCGACAGCTCCGCCTCGCGGCGGCGGTGCTCGTCGATCCCGGCCCGGACGCGCAGGGCCAGTGTGCGGGCGACGGCCGCGCTCTCGCTGTCGGTGGCCTGCAGCGCGCGGGCCTCGATGAGGTCGGCGGGTGCGTCCTGGGCGAGCAGGCGCAGCAGGTCCAGCGCGGTCTGCGGCACGGCGGGGATGATGCCACCTGCCGTGCCGTTCCGACCGCGTCGGCTCAGCGGACCGTCGACCTCGCCACGGCCGGGTCGTCGGCCAGGTCGCGGTGGCGGGTCTCGGTGTAGCTCGCCACGGCGATGATCGTCAGCACCGCCGACGCCGCCACGTACACGGCCACGGGGTAGCCGCTGCCGTAGGCCGTGATCAGCGCGACCGCGATGATCGGCGCGAGCCCGCCGGCCAGGATCGAGGCCAGCTGGTAGCCGATCGAGACGCCCGAGTAGCGCACCTTCGTGCCGAACAGCTCGGACAGGAACGCGGCCTGGGGCCCGTACATCGCGCCGTGGAACAGCAGCCCGCCGACGACCGCGAGCACGGCCGCCCAGAAGTTGCGGGTGTCGAGCAGCGCGAAGAACGCGAACGACCAGATGCCGACTCCCGCCGCACCCAGGATGTACATCGGCTTGCGGCCGAAGCGGTCCGACAGCGCGCCCCAGACCGGGATCGCCACGAAGTGCACGGCCGCGCCGATCAGCACCGCGCCCAGTACGAACGAGCTCGACAGGTCCAGCTGCGTCGTCGCGTACGTCGTCACGACGATGGTGAAGATGTAGTACGAGACGTTCTCGGCGAACCGCGCGCCCATCGCCGTCAGCACCTCGCGGGGGTAGCTGCGCAGCACCTCGAGGATCGGCATGGCGTCGGCGCTGCCGGCGGCGGCGCGCTCCTCGGCCTGCTTCTGCGCCTCGCGGAACACCGGCGACTCCTCGACCGAGAGCCGGATGTAGAGCCCGATCAGCACGAGCACGGCCGAGAGCAGGAACGGGATGCGCCAGCCCCAGGCGAGGAAGTCGGCCTCGCTCTGGAACGCCGCGAGCAGCGCCAGGATGCCGTTGGCGAGCAGCTGCCCGCCGGGGGCGCCGGCCTGCGGCCAGCTCGCCCAGTAGCCGCGCCGGGCCGGGTCGCCGTGCTCGGAGACGATGAGCACCGCGCCGCCCCACTCGCCGCCGAGCGCGAAGCCCTGGATCAGGCGCAGGAGCACGAGGATGATCGGTGCGGCCAGGCCGATGGTGGCGTAGCCGGGCAGGACGCCGATGAGGAACGTCGCCACCCCCATCATCAGCAGGCTGACGACGAGCAGCGTCTTGCGGCCGATCTTGTCGCCGTAGTGGCCGAAGACCAGGCCGCCGACCGGCCGGGCGATGAACCCGACGGCGAACGTGCCCAGCGACAGCAGCACGCCGGTGGCGGGGTCGTTGCCGGGGAAGAAGACCTGCGGGAACACGAGCGCCGCGGCGACGCCGTAGAGGAAGAAGTCGTACCACTCGACGGTGGTGCCGGCCATGCTCGCGCCGACGACCTTGACGATGGAGCTGCGCGGCTGGTTCTCAGCCATGGGGCAACCCTTTCTCGCTAGTGGGCGGTCCAGCCGCCGTCCATGAGGTAGGAGGTGCCGGCGATCGAGCCGGACGCCGGGCCGTAGAGCACGGCGGCGAGTTCGGCGACCTCCGCGGGTTCGACGAGCCGCTTCACGGCCACCGGCGTGAGCATGATCTGCTCGAGGACCTGCGACTCGTCGATGCCGTGCGTGCGGGCCTGGTCGGCGACCTGCTTCTCGACCAGCGGCGTCCGCACGTAGGCGGGGTTGAGGCAGTTGCTGGTGACGCCGTGCGCGGCGCCCTCCAGCGCGATCACCTTGGAGAGTCCTTCGAGCCCGTGCTTGGCGCTGACGTAGGCCGACTTGAACGGGCTCGCGCGCACGCCGTGCACGCTGGAGACGTTGACGATCCGGCCCCAGCCGCGCTCGTACATGTGCGGCAGGACCAGCCGGGACAGCCGGAACGGCGCCTCCAGCATCACGCGCAGGATGAAGCCGAACCGCTCGGGATCGAACTCGTGCACCGGCGCCACGTGCTGGATGCCGGCGTTGTTGACGAGGACGTCCACGGCCGACGGCAGGGCGTCGACCGCGTCGAGGTCGGAGAGGTCGCACACGACCGTCTCGATCCCCGGGACCTCGTCCGCGAGGGCCTCGAGCCCCGCCTCGTCACGGTCGACGGCGACGACGTGCGCCCCGTCCGCGGCCACGCGCGACGCGATGGCCCTGCCGATGCCGGACGCCGCGCCCGTGACCAGCGCCGTCCGTCCGTCGAGGATCGTCATGCCCGGGAACGTTAGGACAGGGTGAGGCGCTCCGCCGTGTGGCGCGCACCCACATTCACGGCGCTGATCATGTGGGCTCCGCCCCGACGATCTCAGGATGAGATCGGTCCGCGGCAGCCGGCGGCTCATACTGCGCCGCATGCGCACTAGCAGCTGGGTCGCCGATGTGGGCGTCGAGAACGCCACCTGGCTCGCCACGGAGAGCCGAACCGCCCGCCTCGCCCGCGAGTACCGCCCGGTGGACCTGGGGGACGGCCGGATCAGCTACAGCTACCGTGCCCTGGGCTCGGCCCGGGAGCTGGGGGAGGAGGAGGACGGCTTCCTCACCGACGACGCCGAGGGCCTGCGGGTGTGGATCGGGGACGACGCGTTCGAGCTGGAGGAGATCGAGGTCTGAGGCTCTCGGTCCGGAGCGGGTGCGAGGAAGCCCGCGAGTCGGGGTCTCGTTCGAGCGAGCCGGGGTCGCGACTCGCGCACCGCGAGAGCGCGACTCGCGGGAATCGCGGTCGGCCCTGTGAGGCGGTACGGGCCGGAGGTGTAGCGCCCCCGGCCCGCACCGGTCAGGTCGGCACCGTCAGGTGAGCGGCCGGTCGGTCGGCTCGATCGGCCGGGGCAGCACGTCGCGCCCGGTGAGGTAGGCGTCGACGCCCGCCGCGGCGGACCGGCCCTCGGCGATGGCCCACACGATCAGCGACTGGCCGCGGCCCATGTCGCCCGCGGAGAACACCCCGTCGACGCTGGTCATGAAGCTGCGGTCGCGCGCGACGTTGCCGCGCTCGTCGAGCTCCACCCCGAGGTCGGAGAGCAGCTTGCCCTTCTCCGGCCCGACGAAGCCCATCGCGAGCAGCACGAGCTGCGCGGGCAGGAGCTTCTCGGTGCCCTCGACGGGGTCGAAGCCCTTCTCGCCCCGCTTGACCTCGACGATCCGGACGCCGGCCAGCTTGCCCTCGTCGTCGGCGACGAACTCGGTGGTGTTGACCGAGAACAGCCGGTCGCCACCCTCCTCGTGCGCGCTCGACACCCGGTAGACCATCGGGTACGTCGGCCAGGGCATGCCCTCGGTGCGCTTCTCCGGGGGCGTCGGCATGATCTCCAGCTGGGTGACCGAGCGGGCGCCCTGCCGGTGGCTCGTGCCGAGGCAGTCGGCGCCGGTGTCACCGCCGCCGATGATCACGACGTCCTTGCCCTCGGCCGTGATCGGCGGCGCGTCGATGTCGCCCTGCTGCACGTGGTTGGCCCACGGCAGGAACTCCATCGCCTGGTGGACGCCCTCGGTCTCGCGTCCGGCGGCGGGCAGGTCGCGCCACGCCGTGGCCCCGCCCGCGAGCACGACCGCGTCGAACTCCTCGCGCAGCTGCTCGACGGTGATGTCCGTGCCGACGTCGACCGACGCCCGGAACATCGTGCCCTCGTCCTGCATCTGCTTGAGGCGCCGGTCGAGCCGCGCCTTCTCCATCTTGAACTCGGGGATGCCGTAGCGCAGCAGGCCGCCGATGCGGTCGGAGCGCTCGAACACCACGACGTCGTGGCCCACGCGCGTGAGCTGCTGCGCGGCGGCCAGCCCGGCCGGCCCGGAACCGACGACGGCGACCTTCTTGCCCGTCTTGGTCCGCGCCGGCTGCGGCGGCACCCAGCCCTCGTCCCACGCCCGGTCGACGATCTCGATCTCGACCTGCTTGATCGTGACCGCGTCGTCGTTGATCGCCAGCACGCAGGCCGCCTCGCACGGGGCGGGGCAGAGCGTGCCGGTGAACTCCGGGAAGTTGTTCGTGGCGTGCAGCCGCTCGGTGGCCTCGCGCCAGTCCTTGCGGTAGACGAGGTCGTTCCACTCCGGGATGAGGTTGCCCAGCGGGCAGCCCTGGTGGCAGAACGGGATGCCGCAGTTCATGCAGCGCCCGGCCTGCTTCTCCAGGTGGTCGTGCGGGAAGTCCTCGTAGACCTCGCGCCAGTCCATCAGTCGCAGGTCGACCGGACGGCGGGTGGGACCCTCGCGCTTGGTGGTCAGGAATCCCTTCGGGTCACCCATGTGCCGCCTCCATAACAGCTTCGTCGACATTTCGTCCCTCGCGCTCGGCGGCCTCGCGGGCCTCCAGCACGCGCTTGAAGTCGCGCGGCATGACCTTGCCGAAGCGGCCCACGTTGTCGTCCCATTCGGTGAGCAGCGTCTTCGCGACCGCCGACTCCGTCTCGGCGTAGTGCTTCTCGACGGCGTCGCGCAGGAACGCGCGGTCGTCGTCGTCGAGCGGGTCGAGGTCGACCATCTCGGGGTTGACGCGGTGCGTCGGCAGGTCGAGCACGTAGGCCACGCCGCCGGACATGCCCGCGGCGAAGTTGCGCCCGATCTTCCCGAGCACGACGACGCGACCGCCGGTCATGTACTCGCACCCGTGGTCGCCGACGCCCTCGACGACGGCCAGCGCACCGGAGTTCCGGACGCAGAACCGCTCGCCGACGATGCCGCGGACGAAGATCTCGCCCGACGTGGCCCCGTACAGGATCACGTTGCCGGCGATGATGTTGTCCTCGGCCGCGAACGGCGCCGTCGGGTCGGGCCGCAGCGTCAGCCGCCCGCCGGACAGGCCCTTGCCGAAGAAGTCGTTCGTGTCGCCGACCAGCCGCAGCGTGATGCCCCGCGGCACGAACGCACCGAAGCTCTGGCCGGCCGAGCCGGTGAGCGTGACGTCGATCGTGTCGTCGGGCAGGCCCTCGCCGCCCCACTTCCTGGTGAGCTCGTAGCCCAGCATCGTGCCGACGGTGCGGTTGACGTTGCGGACGGGCAGGTCCAGGTGCACCTTGTCGCCCGAGCGCAGCGCGCCCTCGCACAGCTGGATCAGCGTGTTGTCGAGCGCCTTCTCCAGGCCGTGGTCCTGCGCCCTCGTCCGGTGCAGCACCGTGTCCGGGCCGACGTCGGGCGTCGCGAAGATCGGGGACAGGTCGATGCCCTCGGTCTTCCAGTGCCGCACGGCGTCGTCGGTCTCGAGCACCTCGGCGTGGCCGACGGCCTCGTCGATCGACCGGAAGCCCAGCGCCGCCAGGTACTCGCGCACCTCCTCGGCGATGAACCGCATGAAGTTGACGACGTACTCCGGGCGCCCGTCGAAGCGCTTGCGCAGCTCCGGGTTCTGCGTCGCGACCCCCACCGGGCAGGTGTCGAGGTGGCAGACACGCATCATGATGCAGCCGCTGACGACGAGCGGGGCGGTGGCGAAGCCGAACTCCTCCGCGCCCAGCAGCGCCGCGATGACGACGTCGCGGCCGGTCTTGAGCTGCCCGTCGGCCTGCACGACGATCCGGTCGCGCAGGTTGTTGCGCAGCAGCGTCTGCTGGGTCTCGGCCAGGCCGAGCTCCCAGGGACCGCCCGCGTGCTTGATCGACGACAGCGGCGACGCGCCCGTGCCGCCGTCGTGGCCCGAGATGAGCACGACGTCGGAGTACGCCTTCGCCACGCCCGCCGCGACCGTGCCGACGCCGACCTGGCTGACCAGCTTCACGTGGATGCGGGCCCGCGGGTTGGCGTTCTTCAGGTCGTGGATGAGCTGCTTGATGTCCTCGATGGAGTAGATGTCGTGGTGCGGCGGCGGCGAGATCAGCCCGACGCCGGGAGTGGCGAAGCGGGTCTTGGCGATCCACGGGTAGACCTTGCCGCCGGGCAGCTGGCCGCCCTCGCCGGGCTTGGCGCCCTGCGCGATCTTGATCTGGATGTCGTCGGCGTTGACGAGGTACTCGCTCGTGACGCCGAAGCGGCCCGAGGCCACCTGCTTGACCGCGGAGCGGCGGGAGTCGCCGTTGGCGTCGGGCGTCCAGCGCTCGGAGTCCTCGCCGCCCTCCCCGGTGTTGGACCGGCCGCCGAGCCGGTTCATCGCGATGGCCAGCGTCTCGTGCATCTCCTGGCTGATCGAGCCGTAGGAGATGGCGCCGGTGCCGAAGCGCTTGACGATCTCCTCGACCGGCTCGACCTCGTCGAGCGGCACCGGCGCGCGCAGGCCCTCCTTGAAGGCGAACAGCCCGCGCAGCGTCATCAGGCGGTGCGCCTGCTCGTCGACGGCGCGCGTGTAGTCCTTGAAGATGTCGTAGCGCCCGGCCCGCGTGGAGTGCTGCAGCTTGAACACCGTCTGCGGGTTGAACAGGTGCAGCTCGCCCTCGCGGCGCCACTGGTACTCGCCGCCGACCTCCAGCGCGCGGTGGTGCGCGCGGACCCCGTCGCCCGGGAAGGCGCGGCGGTGGGCGCTCAGCACCTCCTCGGCGAGGACGTCGTAGCCGACGCCGCCCAGGCGCGAGGTGGTGCCGCAGAAGCACTCGTCGACGACCTCCTTGCCCAGGCCGATCGCCTCGAAGATCTGCGCGCCCGTGTACGAGGCCACGGTGGAGACGCCGATCTTCGACATCGTCTTGCGGACGCCCTTGCCGAGCGCCTTGACGAGGTTCTTCGCCGCGGTGGCCGGGTCGACGCCGGGGATGTCGCCGCGCTCGGCGAGGTCCTCGACGGTGGCCATGGCCAGGTACGGGTTGACCGCGGCCGCGCCGTAGCCGATGAGCAGCGCGATGTGGTGCACCTCGCGGGCGTCGCCGGACTCGACGACCAGGCCCACCCGGCTGCGGGTCCTCTCGCGCACCAGGTGGTGGTGGACCGCGCCGGTGAGCAGCAGCGACGGGATCGGCGCGTGGGTGGCGTCGACGCCGCGGTTGGACAGCACGATCAGCCGCGCGCCGTCCTCGATGGCCTCGGACACCTCGCGGCAGATCTCGTTGAGCCGCGCCTTCATGCCGGCGCCACCGTCGGCCGCCTTGAACACGCCCTTGGCCGTGACGCAGGCGAACCCGGGGAGCTCGCCGTCGTCGTTGATGTGGACGATCTTGGCGAGGTCGTCGTTCCCGAGCACCGGGAACGGCAGCAGGATCGTGCGGCAGTTGGCCGGGGTGGCGTCGAGCAGGTTCTGCTCCGGCCCGAGCTGGCTCTGCAGCGAGGTGACGAGCTCCTCGCGGATCGCGTCCAGCGGCGGGTTGGTGACCTGCGCGAACAGCTGGATGAAGTAGTCGAACAGCGACCGCGGGCGCTCCGAGATCGCCGCGATCGGCGCGTCGTTGCCCATCGAGCCGATCGGCTCCGCGCCGGCCGCCGCCATCGGCTTGAGCAGGAGGGTGAGCTCCTCCTCGGTGTAGCCGAAGGACTGCTGGCGGTGGGTGAGCGCGGCGTGGCTCGGGACCTCGCGGTCGCGGGCGGGCAGCTCCTCGAGCCGGATCAGGCCGGCGTGCAGCCAGTCGGCGTAGGGGTGCTCGGCGGCCAGCGCGCCCTTGATCTCGGCGTCGTCGACGAGCTTGCCCGCGGCCGTGTCGACCAGGAACATCCGGCCGGGCTCGAGGCGGCCCTTGCGGACCACCGACGACGGCTCGACGTCGAGGACGCCGACCTCGGAGGCCAGCACGACGATCCCGTCGTCGGTGACCCAGTAGCGCGCCGGGCGCAGGCCGTTGCGGTCGAGGACCGCGCCGACGAGCGTGCCGTCGGTGAACGCGACGAGCGCGGGGCCGTCCCACGGCTCCATCAGCGTGGAGTGGAACTCGTAGAAGGCCCGGCGGGCCGGGTCCATCTCGTCGTGGTTCTCCCACGCCTCGGGGATCATCATCAGCACCGCGTGCGGCAGGCTGCGCCCGCCCAGGTGCAGCAGCTCGAGGACCTCGTCGAAGGTGGCCGAGTCGCTCGCGTCCGGCGTGACGATCGGCGACAGGCGCGCCAGGTCGCCGGGGATCAGCTCGGACTGCAGCAGCGCCTCGCGCGAGGCCATCCAGTTGCGGTTGCCGCGCAGGGTGTTGATCTCCCCGTTGTGCGCGACGTAGCGGTAGGGGTGCGCGAGCGGCCACGCCGGGAACGTGTTGGTGGAGAAGCGCGAGTGCACGACGGCCAGCGCCGACGTGACGCGCTCGTCGGAGAGGTCGGGGTAGAACGCCTCGACCTGCGGCTCGGCCAGCATGCCCTTGTAGACGATGGTGCGCGGCGACAGCGACGGGAAGTAGGTGCCGGTGGTGTGCTCGGCGCGCTTGCGCAGGCAGAACGTGAGGCGCTCCAGTGCGATGCCGGTCTCGCCCTGCGCGCCGGCGACGAACAGCTGGCGGAAGCCGGGCATGGCGGCGCGCGCCGACGGGCCGATGTCGGCGCCGTCCGGATCGACGGGGAGCTCGCGCCAGCCGAGGACGGTGAGGCCCTCCTCGGCGGCGAGGCGGTCGATCTCGGCGACGGCGGCGTCGGCGGCCGCGGGGTCGGCGGGCAGGAAGGCCGTGCCCGCGGCGTAGGAGCCGTCCTCGGGGAGCGCGAAGTCGACGACCTCGCGGAAGAAGGCGTCCGGCAGCTGGATCAGGATGCCCGCGCCGTCACCGGTGTTGGCCTCGGCGCCGCGTGCTCCGCGGTGCTCCAGGCGCAGCAGCGCGGTGAGCGCCTTGCGGACGATGGAGTGGCCGCGCCGTCCGGAGAGGTCGGCGACCATGGCGACACCGCACGCGTCGTGCTCGAAGTCCGGGGCGTAGAGCCCCTCCGAGGTGACCGCGGTGCCGCTTGCGTTCGTGGTGGCAGCCAACAGTGCCTCCTGTCGTCTCGGTGCACCCCGACACTGACCCACTGCGTGCTTGGGGCAATCGGGACGACGTGATGGTTGAGGGGAAAGGATAAGCGACACGCCCGTGCGACCGCCGGTCCTGGTCCGAACGGGTGCATCTGGATGTGCCGACGAGAGGTCGTGGTGGAGACCCGGCGCCGGCACGACGACCGGACGCCGGGGTGGGCGTCGGCCGGTGGTGCTCCGTGGTGCGCAGGCACGCTGCAGTGGGTGCGCTGGCGCGCCGACCAGCGTCGCACGCCGTGCCGACGATCCGCCAGTGGATGCGGACGTGAGCACGATGACCTGCAGAGGCGCCGGTGCGGGCGGTAGCCTGTCCCACACGCCAGACTGGCGCCGTGGACGTCGCCCGAGCCCTTCACGACGTGGCCCGCGCCGGCCCGTTCTTCGCCGTCTCGACGGGCCCCGCCGGTGCCGTCCCGGACGGCGCTCAGCCCGTCGCCGACGTCCTCGCCGGCCGCGGGGATGCACTCGTCCGGCGGATCGCCCACGTACGCACGGTGCTCGGTTCGGACGACCGCGTCGCGGCGTCGGTCACGTTCCAGGGCCTCGCGGCGCTGCTCGTGGCGGCGCCGTTCGCGGCGGCCGTCGTGCACGGGGTCCTGCCCGCGCTCACCCCGTCGGCGCTGCACTGGATCCCGCGCACCGACGGGCCGTGGGCGCTGTGGTGCGCCGACCCGGACGGCCGCGCGGTGCCCGACCCGGCCGACGCCGCCGCGGGCCTCGCCGACCTGCTGCTGGACCAGCACCTGGGCCCGCTCGCCGCGGCGGTCCGGCAGCGGGTGGCGGTGTCGGGGAAGGTGCTGCACGGCAACACCGCCTCCACCGTGGCCGCGACCCGTCGGCTGGTCGTCGCGCAGTGGCCCGCGGCGCACGGGCGGGCCACCGAGGTGGCCGAGCGACTGCTGGACACCGGGGTGCTGGCGGGCACGGGGGAGCGGATCGCGGCGCGGGCGCCCGACCGCGGGTGGAGCTTCCGCCGCCGGTCGTGCTGCCTCTACTACCGGGCCCGCGACGGGGGGCTGTGCGGCGACTGCGTGCTGGTGCCGCGCTGACGGGAGTCAGTCGAGCAGCACCTCGGCCACGACGACGGTCACCACGACGTCGAGCCCGGTGTAGGCGCCGACCTCGGCGGCCACCTCGCGCTGCACGGCCTGGGCGACGTCGCGGCAGGTGAACCCCAGCCGGGTGGCCAGGGTGATCGTGACCTCGGCTGCCGTGCCGTCCACGGCGGCGTGGACGCCGTCGGCGGGCAGCGAGCCGCGGTCGCGGTCGGGGTCGAGCCAGGACCCGGCCAATCCGAGCAGCGCCTGCGTCAGGTCGGCCCGCAGGGCGACGACCCCGGGGACGCGGCGGGCGCGGTGCGCGGCCACCCGCGCCACGACGGCGTCGCCGACGTGCACGCGGACCGCGGGACCGGCCGCGGCGGAGCCCATCCCGCCCGCGCTCACCACTCGCCCCCGAACACGTCCACGACCTCGATGTCGACCCGCCGCACGGGCACCCCGAGCGCCTGCTCGCCCGCCGCCGCCACCATCTGGCGGACCCGCGCCGTGACCGACGCCAGGTCGACGCCGAACCGCGCGGTCACCGTGATCCGCACGTCGGCGGCGTGCCCGGACTCGCCGGAGGACGTGTCGGTGACCTGCTCGATGCGGCAGCTGCGGGCGCGCACGCCGGCCATCGCGTCGACGGTGTGGCGCAGCACCGCGGCGGCCGCGGCGCGCGAGAGCCGGGCCGGGCCGTGGGGCGAGGGGAGGGTGAGGACGTCGTGCGGGCGCAGCTCGGTGCGCACCGCGACCATCACCGTGTCGAGCACCGACGGCGGCGGCGGCGGGCGCTCGGCGGCCAGCCGGTGCACCAGCGCGTCGAGGCCCCGGGCGTCGGCCGCGGCGGCGCGGCAGTGCGGGCACGAGCTCTCGTGCTCGTCGGGGGCCTCGCCCGCCGCGGCGCGGTCCCAGACCAGTGCGGCGTCGCGGCCGCAGGCCAGGCGGCCGTCGGGATCGGGCAGGGGAGCGGGGTTCACCGCCATGAGCGCATCGCCTCCGCCAGCTTCGTGCGGGCCCGGTGGATGCGCCCGCGCACGGCGTCCTCGGTGGCCCCGGTGATCTCCGCGATCTCCGAGTACCCCTGGCCCTCCATCTCACGCAGCACCCAGCAGACCCGCAGGTCGTCGGGCAGGGCGGCGATCGCGCGGTGCAGCGCGGCCATCCCGGCGTCGCGCTCGGCGGCGCGCTCGGGGGAGTCCTGCGCGGGGGCGGGGGCCTCGATCTCCTGGACCGGCACGGGGCGGCGCTTGCGCAGCATCGCCAGGCAGCGGTTGGTGACGACGCGGTACATCCAGGTGGGGAACGCCGACTCGCCGCGGAACCGGTCGATCCGCCGCCACGCGTCGAGCAGGGCCTCCTGCAGCGCGTCCTCGGCCTCGGCGCGGTCGCCCATCACGCGGACGGCGACGCGGTAGAGCGCGTCCTGGTGGCGCCGGGCCAGCGCCTCGAACGCCCGCGCGTCGCCCTCCTGGGCGCGCACGACCAGCGTCTGCTCGTCGAGCTCGTCGGCCACGGGCGGTCCGGCCTCCGGGACGGGGGGTTCCGGTGCGCGCCGCACCGGTGCGGTGGCGGCCGCGACACCCTGGCTGAGCTGCACCGCGCTCCGATCCGTGGTCCGCGTGCGACGCGCCTCACCGTGAGGACGGCGGTCGGGAGGTCGTCCTACCACCAGTGGAACACGGTAGCCGCCCCGGACCCGGGCCGCGCGCGACGTCCCCCGACGGAAGAGGTACCGCGATGAGCTTCATCGACAAGGCCGAGCACAAGGCCGAGGGCAGGAAGGACCAGGTCTCGGGCAACGTCAAGCAGACCGGCGACTCCGTGAAGGACGCCGCATCGAACCCGGGCGACACGCTCAAGGGTGACGGGCGCTGAAGCGCTCCACGCCCCCGACGGACGGCCCACCCCTCGCGGGGTGCGCCGCCCGTCGTCGTTCCCGGGGCCTGTCGATCGGGACCGCCCGGCTGATCGCGGGCTACCGTGATCGCGTGCACCCGGCCGAGCGCGCCCCCGACCCGACCGCCGCCACCGCGCTCGCGGTCGCCGCGGCCGTGTCGGCCCATCCCGGCGTCGCCCGCCTCGACGGCGGACCGTGGGGGACGATCGCGTCGCACCTGCCCGGCCGCACCCGCGTCGACGGGGTACGCCTCGGTGCCGGCGCCGAGCCCGTTGAGATCGCCGTCGTGGCCCGCCTGGGCGTCCCGCTGCCGCAGCTGGCCGACGAGCTCGCCGTCGCCGTGCGCGGGGTCCTGGGCCCGGTGCCCGTCGACGTGACCTTCTCCGACGTGGTCGCCGCGGTCACCGCCGCCCCCAGGGCGTAGCGGCCGGGCGTCGGCCCCGGCGCCGGTTCACCTAGACGAGTAAGTCCTAACGGCGTGGCACCCACGAAGGTGGACGGAGGGTGTTGAAGGTCAGTGTGTGACGACCAACCTCAACACCCTCCTGACCGCACTTTACGTCAAGATCGATGACTATCTCGGGCGCCGCACCCGCACCGGGAGACCACCGAAACTCTCCGACGCCGAACTGCTCACCCTCGCCGTCGCCCAGGTCCTGCTCGGCGTGCGGTCCGAGGCCCGGTGGCTGCGGTTCGTGCCCACACACCTGCCCGGCGCGTTCCCCTACCTGCCCGGCCAGTCGGGCTACAACAAGCGTCTACGCGCGGCGTTGCCCCTGATCAAACAGCTGATCCGGGTACTGGCCACCGACACCGATCTATGGGCCGACCCGGTCTGGGTCGTGGACTCCACCCCGGTCGAGTGCGCCCGTTCCCGCCCCACGGTCAAGCGCTCCAACCTCGCCGGCTGGGCCGGCTACAGCTACTGCGCCTCGCACTCACGGTTCTTCTGGGGACTGCGCCTGCACCTGATCGCCACCCCGTCCGGGCTGCCTATCACCTGGGCCCTGGCCGACCCCAAGATCGACGAACGCCAGGTGCTCATTGCCGCACTGGACCACGACCACACTCTGACCGCCGACCGGCCCGGACTCACCATCATCGCCGACAAGGGCTACGTGTCCCGCGAACTCGACACCTACCTCGCCGAACGCGGTATTGCACTACTGCGACCGTCCTACCGCAACCGCACCCCGCATCCAGCCGAGCATCTGCTCAAACCCGTCCGCCAACTCGTCGAATCGATCTTCGACACCCTCAAAGGACAGCTCGACCTGGAACTACATGGCGGACGCACCATCGACGGGGTCGGCGCCCGGATCGGACAACGCCTCCTCGCCCTGACCGCCGCGATCTGGCACAACCGGGCCACCGGCCAACCGATCACCCGCTCCCTGACCGCCTACGACCACTGATCGCATTCGGACTTACTCGTCTAGACTCGGCGGACTGCCGTCGGCACGGGTCCCGTGCCCGTGCCCCGCCATGCGCCGTGTTCGCAGAATGAGGAGTGTCCCCACCGTGAAGAGCACCATCGAGCGGCTGAGCCCGACGCGGGTCCGGATCAATGTCGAGGTGCCGTTCGACGAGCTCAAGCCGGACTTCGACCGCGCCTACAAGAAGATCGCGCAGCAGGTCTCCGTCCCCGGCTTCCGCAAGGGCAAGGTGCCGGCGCGCATCATCGAGGCCCGCCTGGGCCGCGGGGTCGTCCTGGACGAGGTCGTCAACGCCGCCGTCCCGAACAAGTACACCGAGGCCGTCAGCGCGGCCGACGAGGTCAACCCGATCGGGCGCCCCGACATCGAGGTCACCGAGATCGCCGACGGGGAGCGCCTCGCGTTCACCGCCGAGGTCGACGTCCGCCCCGACCTGACGCTGCCCGACCTCTCCACGCTGGCCGTCACCGTCGACGACGTCGAGGTCACCGACGCCGACGTCGACGAGCAGCTCGAGAGCCTGCGCGCCCGCTTCGGCACGCTGACCGGCGTCGAGCGCGCCGCGGGCACCGACGACTTCGTGCTCGTCGACCTCTCCGCCACCGTCGGCGGCGAGCCCGTCGAGGAGGCCACCACCAGCGGCTTCTCCTACCAGGTGGGCCAGGGCGGCCTGATCGACGGCCTCGACGAGGCCGTACAGGGCATGTCGGCCGACGAGGAGAAGACCTTCACCACGAAGCTGGTCGCCGGCGAGCACGCGGACTCCGACGCCGAGGTCACCGTCAAGGTCACCGCGGTCAAGGAGCGCCAGCTCCCCGACGCCGACGACGAGTTCGCCCAGCTGGCGAGCGAGTTCGACACCCTCGACGAGCTCACCGCCGACCTGCGCGAACGCCTCGCGCGCGTCAAGCGGATGGAGCAGGTCACGCAGGCCCGCGACCGCATCCTCGAGGCCATCGTCGACGGCACCGAGGTGCCGCTGCCCGAGAGCATCGTCGCCGCCGAGGTCGAGTCGGTCACCCACGACGCGGTGCACGGCTTCGACCACGACGAGGAGCGCTTCGCGCAGGCGCTGGCGAGCGACGGCCGCACCCGTGAGGAGTTCGACACCGAGACGCGCGAGGAGGCCGAGAAGTCGGTCCGCACGCGCCTCGTGCTCGACGCGCTGGCCGACGCCGAGCAGGTGAGCGTCAACGACCAGGAGCTCACCGAGCGCATCGTCTACCAGGCCCAGCAGTACCGGATGCCGCCCGAGGAGTTCGTGCGCCGCATCCAGGAGGCCGGCCAGCTCGGCGCGATCTACGCCGACGTCCGCCGCACCAAGGCCCTCATCACCGCCGTCCGCGCGGCCACGGTCACCGACGCCTCGGGCGCCGAGGTCGACCTGTCCGACCTCCTCGGCGACGAGGGCGACGGCATCGAGGTCACCGAGGTCCCCGGCGAGGTCGTGGAGTCCGAGGACGCCGCCGCCGCCGAGGAGGCCGCCGCCGTCGAGGCGACGGACGACGAGGCCGCCGACGAGTCGGGCGACGCGCCCGCGGCCGAGGCCACCGAGGGCAAGGCGGCCGACGGTTCCTGAGCCGCGGACACGCCCAGAGCGAACAACCGGTCCGAACGCGGCGGGCGCGACGCCCGTCCGCGTAGGGTCGGCCCCGATGCACACGCGAGCTGACCAGCACCAGAAAGCAGAGGGTGAAGTGAGGACCCACGAAACCGGTTCGCGTACCGCGGACCGCCTCGACGGAGCGTCGATGCGACGGGGCGCGCCCTCGTCGCTGACGCTGTCGGACTCGGTCTACGAGCGGCTGCTCCAGCAGCGGATCATCGTCCTGGGCCAGCAGGTCGACGACGACATCGCCAACCGGATCGCCGCGCAGATGCTGCTGCTGTCCGCGGAGGACCCCGAGTCGGACATCCAGCTCTACATCAACTCGCCCGGCGGATCGGTGTCGGCGGGCATGGCCATCTTCGACACGATGGAGTTCGTGCCCTGCGACGTGGCCACGTTCGCGATGGGCCTGGCGGCGTCCATGGGGCAGTTCCTGCTCTCGGCCGGCGCCCGCGGCAAGCGCTACGCCCTGCCGCACGCGCGGATCATGATGCACCAGCCGTCCTCCGGCGTGGGTGGTCAGGAGTCCGACATCGTCATCCAGGCCGAGCAGTCGCGGCTGCTCAAGCGCGAGCTCGCCGAGCTGATCGCGCAGCACACCGGGCAGACGGTCGAGAAGGTCACCGCCGACTCGGAGCGCGACCGCTGGTTCCGCGCCCCGGAGGCGCTGGAGTACGGCTTCGTCGACCACGTCATCTCCCGCGCCGGGCAGCTGCCCGACGGCAACGAGAGCATCGGCAACGAGACCAACGGGAACGGGAGCGCGCAGTGACGTTCAACAGCGGGACTCAGTTCCACTCGCCGCAGTCGCGGTACGTGCTGCCGTCCTTCGTGGAGCGCACGAGCTACGGGGTCAAGGAGTCGAACCCGTACAACAAGCTGTTCGAGGAGCGCATCATCTTCCTCGGCGTGCAGATCGACGACGCGTCGGCCAACGACGTCATGGCGCAGCTGCTGTGCCTGGAGTCGGCCGACCCGGACCGCGAGATCAGCATGTACATCAACTCGCCCGGCGGCTCGTTCACGTCGCTGATGGCGATCTACGACACGATGCAGTTCATCCGCCCCGACATCCAGACGGTCTGCCTCGGGCAGGCCGCGTCGGCCGCGGCCGTGCTGCTCGCCGCGGGCACCCCGGGGCGTCGCCTCGCGGTGCAGAACGCGCGGGTCCTCATCCACCAGCCGGCCACCGAGGGCACCTACGGCCAGGTCTCGGACCTCGAGATCCAGGCCGCGGAGATCTCCCGGGTCCGCAAGCTGATGGAGGCCACGCTCGCCAAGCACACCGGCAAGAGCGAGGAGCAGGTCCGCCGCGACGTCGAGCGCGACAAGATCCTGACGGCCGTCGAGGCCAAGGAGTACGGGATCGTCGACGAGATCATCCAGAGCCGGAAGCTGTCCGCCGTCTCCTAGTCGGGCCGGCTGCACCACCCGGTCGGTGCGGGGCTCCTGACGCCCGGCACCGGCCGTCCGCCGACGCGCCCCAGGATCCGAGCACGCTGGTGCTCCCCCGGGGGCGGGTCGGGCGGGTACCGTCACGAGGGCCGCGCCTACCGGGTACGCCGGTTGGGGTCGCGCTGATGAGATTTGGGGTCTGCACTCATGGCACGCATCGGTGATGGTGGTGATCTGCTCAAGTGCTCGTTCTGCGGCAAGAGCCAGAAGCAGGTCAAGAAGCTGATCGCCGGACCTGGCGTCTACATCTGCGACGAGTGCATCGATCTCTGCAACGAGATCATCGAGGAAGAGCTGGCCGAGGCCGGTGAGGTCAAGCTCGACGAGCTGCCCAAGCCCGCCGAGATCCACGACTTCCTCGACCAGTACGTCGTCGGCCAGAGCCGGACCAAGCGGACGCTCTCGGTGGCGGTCTACAACCACTACAAGCGCATCCAGGCCGGCGACAAGGCGCGCGGGGCCGACGGCGACGGCGTGGAGCTGTCGAAGTCCAACATCCTCATGCTCGGCCCGACCGGCTGCGGCAAGACCTACCTCGCGCAGACGCTGGCGAAGCTGCTCAACGTGCCGTTCGCGATCGCCGACGCCACCGCCCTCACCGAGGCCGGGTACGTCGGAGAGGACGTCGAGAACATCCTCCTGAAGCTCATCCAGGCGGCCGACTACGACGTCAAGCGCGCCGAGACCGGCATCATCTACATCGACGAGGTCGACAAGATCGCCCGCAAGAGCGAGAACCCGTCGATCACCCGCGACGTGTCCGGCGAGGGTGTGCAGCAGGCGCTGCTGAAGATCCTCGAGGGCACCACGGCGAGCGTGCCGCCGCAGGGCGGGCGCAAGCACCCGCACCAGGAGTTCATCCAGATCGACACGACGAACGTGCTGTTCATCGTGGCCGGGGCCTTCGCGGGCCTCGAGAAGATCATCGGCGACCGGGTCGGCCGGCGCGGGCTGGGCTTCGGTGCGGAGATCCGCTCGAAGAACGACCTCGACGCGGCCGAGAGCTTCGGCGACACCATGCCCGAGGACCTCATCAAGTTCGGCCTCATCCCCGAGTTCATCGGCCGCCTGCCGGTCGTCGCCTCGGTGACGTCGCTCGACAAGGAGGCCCTGGTCAAGATCCTGACCGAGCCCCGCAACGCGCTGGTCAAGCAGTACTGCAAGCTGTTCGAGATGGACGGCGTGGAGCTCGAGTTCACCGAGGGCGCGCTGGAGGCGGTGGCCGACCAGGCCATCCTGCGCGGCACCGGGGCCCGTGGGCTGCGCGCGATCATGGAGGAGGTCCTGCTCCCCGTGATGTACGACATCCCGAGCCGTGACGACGTCGCCAAGGTCGTCGTCACCGAGCAGACGGTCCGCAGCAACGTGAACCCGACGATCGTGCCCCGCACCCCGGCCCGCCGGGAGCGGCGGGAGCGCTCCGCGTAGCAGTCCGATCACGCACCGAACGCCGGTCCCGGATCCCGGGGCCGGCGTTCGGCGTGTCCCCGGCCTGCGGTTGCGGGGCCCCGGGACCGCACCTAGTTTCGGCCCGACCCGGTACGCCGGCCGTGGAAGGGCGAGACGATGGCAGCAGGCTTCCTGCAACGTGAGCGGATCGTGGCGCCCCCGGGCTGGAGCCGGTGGCTGATACCCCCGGCCGCCCTCTCGATCCACCTGGCGATCGGGCAGGCGTACGCGTGGAGCGTGTTCAAGACGCCGCTGGCCGACACGATCCTGGCCGGCAACCCGAGCGCGGGCGTGCTCAGCGCCCTGCCGTTCACGCTCGGCATCATCATGCTGGGCCTGTCGGCGGCGCTGTTCGGCACGAAGGTCGACGCCAACGGCCCGCGCTGGGCGATGGTCGTCGCCACCTCGTGCTTCGTCGCCGGGTTCCTCATCTCCGCGGCCGGCATGTACCTCGGCCAGTACTGGCTCGTGATCGTCGGCTACGGGTTCGTCGGCGGCATCGGGCTGGGCGTCGGCTACATCTCGCCGGTGTCGACGCTGATCAAGTGGTTCCCCGACCGGCCCGGCCTGTCCACCGGCATCGCGATCATGGGCTTCGGCGGCGGTGCGCTCATCGCCACCCCGCTGACGACGTCGCTGCTCGGGGCCTTCGGCGGCTCCGGCGACGGCGCCCAGGCCGCCGGCATCGGGCAGACCTTCCTCGTCATGGGCCTGATCTACGCGGTCTTCATGTCGGTGGGCTGGCTGCTCATCCGCGTGCCCGCACCCGACTGGAAGCCCGAGGGCTGGCAGCCCGACCGGCAGAGGACCGGCTCGCTGATCAGCACCGCGAACGTGTCGGCGGCCAACGCGATCAAGACGCCGCAGTTCTGGCTGCTGTGGGTCGTCCTGTGCTTCAACGTCACCGCCGGCATCGGCATCCTGGAGCGGGCCTCGCCGATCTTCCAGGACTTCTTCCAGGACTCCAGCCCCGCCGAGACCATCGCGGCCTCGGCCGCCGGGTTCGTCGCGATCCTGTCGCTGGCCAACGCGCTGGGCCGGATCCTGTGGTCCTCGCTGTCGGACGTCCTGGGCCGCAAGAACATGTACCGGATCTACCTCGGCGTCGGCGCGCTGCTCTACCTGCTCATCACGCTGACGACGAACTCCAACCGCGCGGTCTTCCTCATCAGCGCGCTGTTCATCCTGTCCTTCTACGGCGCCGGCTTCGCCACCGTGCCCGCCTACCTGCGCGACCTGTTCGGCACCTACCAGGTCGGCGCCATCCACGGCCGCCTGCTCACGGCGTGGTCGACGGCGGGAGTGCTCGGGCCGGTGATCGTCAACGCCATCGCCGACGCGCAGATCGCCGCGGGCGTCGAGGGGCCGGGGCGCTACACGATGGCGTTCTCGATCATGATCGGGCTGCTGGTCGTCGCCTTCGTCTGCAACGAGCTGATCCGGCCGGTGAACGAGAAGTACCACGAGACCGAGACCACGGACTCCGCGACCGCGGGAGCGCAGGCATGAGCACACTCGGCACCACCGGGAACCGCACCCCGGTCTACTACGTCCTGCTCGTCCTGGCCTGGCTGTGGGTCGTCGTGCCCTTCGGCTACGGCCTCTACCAGCTGATCGTCAAGATCCCGGCGCTGTTCGCCGGTTGACCCGGCAGGGCTGCGGCATCGCGGCTAACGTCGGAGGCGTGAGTGGAAGCGCAGATGCCAAAGCCCTGTCCGAGTGGGTCACCGCGGTGTCGCGGGAGCTGGGCCTGGAGGACGCCGTCGAGTCGGAGGGCACCGTCGACATGGTGCTCGACCTGACCTCCGACGTCGCCCACGGGGTCAGCCGTCCCGGGGCCCCCGTGACCGCGTTCCTGATCGGCGTGGCCGCGGGCCGCGCCGACGACCCGGCGGTCGCCGCGCGCGACTACGCCGGGAAGATCAGCAAGCTGGCCGAGGGCTGGGGCGCCGACACCGAGCGCGCCGAGCCGGCCAACGACCAGGAGCAGCGCGGCTGAGGAGTCGGTAGCGTCCGGCAGCGTTGAACTTTCGGGATCTTGCGGTGGAGGGTGGTGCCCTTCGTCGTGAGGAACTGCCATGGCTGTGGCTAGTGTCGTGCTCAGTGCTGAGCTGCCGGAGCTCGATGGATCTCTGAGGTGGTCTCAGCTCGAGGCATGGGCGGTGGCGATGCGTGACGAGGTGCCCGCCGTGGTCCTGGCTGCCGCTCTGGAGCAGGCGCAGGACCGGTTGATCGACCGGGTCTGCGGGCCTCGTTGGCTCCCGGTGCGTGA
Source organism: Pseudonocardia oceani (assembly GCF_019263585.2). Lineage (GTDB taxonomy): Bacteria > Actinomycetota > Actinomycetes > Mycobacteriales > Pseudonocardiaceae > Pseudonocardia > Pseudonocardia oceani. The sequence continues at coordinate 1,365,052 of NZ_JADQDF010000001.1, read as the reverse complement.
CCTTCCGGCGCCGTTCGCGTGCCCGGGGTGCGGGGTGATGCAGGACTTCGCGCGCAAGGGCAGACGATCACGCCCACGACGGATCGATATCGCGGTCGGAGTCGTGCGCCTGCATTTGGCGAACGTGGGCTGTCGGGCCTGCGGCCGGGTCTTCGCACCGTTGCTGCTGATGCTGGACCTGTCCGGCCGCCGCCGCACCGACCGGCTCGCGGTGGACCTGGCCGAGCTGGCCAGCCAGATGTCCTTCGCCCGCGCCGCGCAGGTCGCCCGATCGTTCGGAGCGCCGGCCTCGACCGGACGCGCTCATCACGCAGTGGCCGACGTGGCACCGCTACTGGACGGGATCGGTGCGGCCGAGCTGATCGACAGCGGGGCCTCAGCCGCGGTGGTCATCCTGGACGGCACCGGGATGCGCGCCGGGCCGCGGCGGTTGGGGATCGCCTGCAACATCGCGCTGGGGCTGACCGCGCGCAGCGGGCCCCGGCGACGCCGTCGCGCCCACACCGTCCTGCTCGGTGTCACCATCGATCAGCCCTGGGCGGCGATGGGTGAGCAGCTGGCCGCGCTGGACGCCCCGGTCATCGTCGTGGTCGACGGGGAGCCGGCGATCACGCGGCTGGCCGAGACCACCTGGCCCGACACCCCTATCCAGCGCTGCTGGTGGCACCTGCCCCGAGCGCTGCGGTGGGCGCTCTACGCCGACAAGGCCCCGCATCCCTGGGCGAACGCCAAGCGGGCCGAGCTGGCCGAGTTGCTGCGCCGCACCGCCCGCGAGCACCGCACCCACAGCCAAGCCCTGCACTCCTACGACACGTTCAGCGCCTCGATCACCGGCGCGCACCACCACGCGGCGACCGAGTTGCTCCTGGGCGCCCGCGACCAGGTCTTCACCTGTCTGTTGCCCGAGGTCCGAAGGGACCTCGCCTGGCTCGGCGGCCCCGAGCTGGGCAGCGGTGTGCTGGAACGGGTCATGCGCGAACTCAACGCCCGCACCGACATCGGCGGAAGCCGATGGTCGATCAACGGGCTACGCGACCTCGTCACCGTCCAACTCGCACGGATGACAGACCACCCGGCCTGGCGGACACTGCGGCAGAACACCCATCCGTTCAGCACCATCAGCTACAAGATCAGCACACCGAAGTTCAACGCTTGCTGACGCTACCGAGGAGTCAGGGCGGCTGGGGGATCAGGCCGTCATGTCCAGCTCGGCGATGACCTTCGTGGGGCGCAGCCGGACGAGGAGCTCCCCGGGCACGCCGTTGCGCCGTCCGAACTCCTCGGCCCGGTCGGCACCCATGTAGCGGCCGCCGATCTCGGTGGCCGAGCGGATCAGCTCGTCCGGGTCCTCCGACGTCTCCGCGACGCCCTGGACCTGGACGAAGCCGAACGGCGGCACCTCGGAGTCGACGCAGATGACCAGCCGCGGGTCGCGCGCGATCGCCCGGCCCTTGGCGGTGGTGCTCCCGGTGTTGAACAGCAGGTCGTCGCCGTCGACGACGAACCAGATCGGCGCCACCAGCGGGCGGCCGTCGGCGGCGACGAAGCCCAGCTTGCCCGTCCGAGTGCCGGACGAGAGGAACGCGCGGATCTCGGGGGTCAGTGCGGTCATGGGGCGAGCGTAGGCCCGCGCCCGGCGCGCCCCGCCGGTGGTGACGGCCGGTGGTGACGATCCGTCGCGGAGCCGTCGCACGGCGCGCGCACCGGGCCTTCGGATCGTTAGGATCGGCACCGGGTCGGCGAGGGGAGAACGGGCGATGCGGACGGTCTGCGGCACGGCGCGGCGGGTGCAGGTGCTCGTCGGGGCCTGGCGTCCCGCCGTCGTCCCGGTGGCGGCGGTGCGCCCGCTCGCGGCGGGGCGCAACCCGCTGCTGTCCGAGCGCCTCGGCGACCAGCGCCACGGCGGTGTCCGGCTCGACCAGGTCGACGGCACCACCTGCGGCAGCGCGGTGCTCGTGGCCCTCGCGGCCTGGGCCGATCCGGCCGAGGTGCGCCGCCTCGACGGTCCCGGCGACGACGCAGCGGGCGGCCGCGCCGCGGTCGGGGCGCCGGTGGCCGCGCCCGCCACCGCGCCGGTGCTGTTCGGCTCCCGCTACGACGCCCGGCAGAAGCAGGTCCACCGCGAGTCCACGCGGTTCTGGCCGCAGGCGCTGGGCACCTCGCCGTGGGGGATGGTCGCGTGGCTGCGGCGCCACCTGCCGGCGGCGGGGCCCTACCGGGTCCGGCTCGTCGACGACGTCGCCGCCCGTGACGTCGCCGACGTCGTCGCCGACGTGGAGTCGGCGCTGCGGTCGGGGCGCCCGGTACCGCTGCTGGTGGGGGCCCTGGTGCCGCGCCATTACGTCATGGCGGTGGGCCTGCAGGAGGGCGCGTGGAAGGTCTACGAGCCCACGAGCGGCCAGATCCGCGCGGTCGACCCGTCGCTGGTCGGGCGCCGCACGCTCGGGGCGCTGCTCGGTTTCGACCGCCTGCACGCGGCGCTGCTGCCCTCCTGAGCAAGCCGTTCGACGGCGGCTCGTAGACTTGGTGGGGTGACCGACACCCTCCCTCCGCGCACGGCCGACCTCCCTGCCCAGTGGAACCCGGGCGAGGTAGAGGCGGGCATGTACCAGGGCTGGGTCGACGCCGGGTACTTCACCGCCGACGCCACGAGCGACAAGCCGCCGTTCTGCATCGTCATCCCCCCGCCCAACGTCACCGGCAGCCTGCACATCGGGCACGCCTTCGAGCACACGCTCATCGACGTCCTGGTCCGCCGCCGCCGCATGCAGGGCTACGAGGCGCTGTGGCTGCCCGGCATGGACCACGCGTCGATCGCGGTGCACGCGCTCGTCGAGAAGGCGCTCGCCGCCGAGGGCACGAGCCGTCGCGAGCTCGGGCGCGAGGCGTTCATCGAGCGCACCTGGGAGTGGAAGGCCGAGCACGGCGGCGCGATCCTCGCCCAGATGCGGCGCCTGGGCGACAGCGTCGACTGGACCCGCGAGCGCTTCACCATGGACGACCGCAGCAACCGCGCCGTCCGCACCATCTTCAAGCGCCTGTTCGACGAGGGCCTGATCTACCGCGCGGAGCGGCTGGTCAACTGGTCTCCGGAGATGCGCAGCGTGCTCTCCGACGTCGAGGTCGAGCACCGCGAGGTCGAGGGCGAGCTCGTCTCCATGCGCTACGGCGACGGCGAGGGTGCGATCGTCGTCGCCACCACCCGGGTCGAGACGATGCTGGGCGACACGGCCATCGCCGTGCACCCCGACGACGAGCGCTACGCCCACCTCGTCGGCACCGAGGTCGAGCTCCCGCTGGTCGGGCGCATGATCCGGATCGTGGCCGACGAGCACGTCGACCCGGAGTTCGGCACCGGCGCGGTCAAGGTGACGCCGGCGCACGACCCCAACGACTTCGAGATCGGCCGCCGCCACGACCTGCCGATGCCGACGATCATGGACGAGTCCGGCCGGATCAGCGGCACCGGCACCGAGTTCGACGGCATGGACCGCTTCGAGGCGCGGGTGAAGGTCCGCGAGGCGCTCGCCGCACAGGGCCGGATCGTCGCCGAGAAGCGGCCCTACCTGCACAGCGTCGGGCACTCCAGCCGGGGCAACAAGGAGCCCATCGAGCCGCGCCTGTCGCTGCAGTGGTGGGTCAAGGTCGGGCCGCTGGCGCAGGTGGCGGGTGACGCCGTCCGCGACGGGTCGGTCGCGGTGCACCCGAAGGAGATGGAGCCGCGCTGGTTCGCGTGGGTCGACAACATGCACGACTGGTGCATCTCCCGGCAGCTGTGGTGGGGCCACCGGATCCCGGTCTGGTACGGCCCCGAGGGCGAGGTCGTCTGCCTGGGTCCCGACGAGGAGCCGCCCGCGGGCTGGACCCAGGACGAGGACGTCCTCGACACCTGGTTCTCCTCGGGCCTGTGGCCGTTCTCCACGCTGGGCTGGCCGGAGCAGACCCCGGACCTGGAGAAGTTCTACCCGACGTCCGTGCTGGTCACGGGCTACGACATCCTCTTCTTCTGGGTCGCCCGGATGATGATGATGGGCCACTACGCGATGGGCGAGCGGCCCTTCGACACCATCGCGCTGCACGGCATGGTGCGCGACCAGTTCGGCAAGAAGATGTCGAAGTCGGCGGGCAACACGGTCGACCCGCTGCAGTGGATGGACGCCTACGGCACCGACGCGCTGCGGTTCGCGCTCGCCCGCGGCGCCAACCCCGGCACCGACATGCCGATCGGCGACGACGCCGTGCTCGCCGCGCGCAGCTTCGGCACGAAGCTGTGGAACGCCACGCGCCTCGCGCTGAGCCACCAGGCCTCGCCCGCCCTGCCGCTCCCGGCCGGGCCCACCGACGCCGACGCCTGGATCCTCGGGCGCCTGTCGCAGGTGCGCGAGCAGGTCGACGCGCTGCTGGAGGACTACCAGTTCGCCAAGGCCACCGAGGCGCTGTACCACTTCACGTGGACCGAGTTCTGCTCCTGGTACCTGGAGCTGGCCAAGCCCCAGCTCGCCGACGAGGCCACCGCCGACGGCACGCGCGCCGTGCTCGGCCACGTCCTCGACGCCCTGGTGCGGCTGCTGCACCCCGTCATGCCCTTCATCACCGAGGCGCTGTGGCAGGGGCTGCACGGTGACGGCAGCTCCGTCGTCGTCGCGGAGTGGCCGACGGAGGCCGGGCGCCCGGTGGACGCCGCCGCCACCGAGCGGATCCTGGCGCTGCAGAAGCTGGTCACCGAGGTGCGCCGGTTCCGCACCGAGCAGCGCGTCCCCGACAGCCGCCGCGTCGCCGCCCGCCTGGTCGGGCTCGACGAGGCCGGCCTCGGCGGGCACCGCGCGGCCATCGCCTCGCTGGTCCGGCTCGACGCGCCGGGCGACGACTTCGCCGCCACGGCGACGCTGGAGGTCGCGCTGGGCGGGACGTCGGTCCACGTCGAGCTCGACACCTCGGGCGCGATCGACGTCGCCGCCGAGCGCGCCCGGCTGGGCCGCGACCTCGCCGCCGCGCAGAAGGAGCTCGACGCCGCCGACAAGAAGCTCGGCAACCCGAAGTTCGTCGGGGGTGCCCCTTCGAGCGTCGTCGAGGGCATCCGCGCGCGGCGGGCCACGGCCGTCGCCGACATCGAGCGGGTCACCGCGCGCCTGGCCGCGCTCCCGTCATGACGGGTCCCGAGGGTGACGGGGCGATCCCCGAGCCCGAGGACGCCGTCATCTCCCACGTCCTCGACGCGATCCGCGGCGGCGACTCGCCCGACGTCGTCCCGCCGACGTCGACGGTCGCGAGCTTCGCGGAGTTCCTGGCCGTCGAGGCCGAGCTCGACCGGCGCTGGCCCGAGACGGTCATGGAGCCCTCGACCGAGCGCATCGCGGCGCTGGTCGACGTGCTGGGGGAGCCGCACCGCGGCTACCCCGTCGTGCACCTGACCGGCACCAACGGCAAGACCTCCACGGCCCGGATGGTCGACGCGCTGCTCACCGAGATCGGCCTGCGCACCGGCCGCTACACCAGCCCGCACCTGCAGCGGGCCACCGAGCGCATCAACATCGACAACCGGCCGATCACGCCCGAGCGCTACGTCGGCGTCTACCGCGACGTCGAGCCGTTCCTCGACATCATCGACGGGAAGGTCGGCCGGCTGAGCAAGTTCGAGGTCCTCACCGCGATGGGCTTCTCGGCCTTCGCCGACGCGCCCGTCGAGGCCGGGATCGTCGAGGTCGGGCTGGGCGGGCGCTGGGACGCCACCAACGTCGCCGACGCGACGGTCGCGGTCATCACTCCCATCGGGCTGGACCACACTGACCACCTCGGTCCCGACATCCTCGACATCGCCCGCGAGAAGGCCGGGATCATCAAGCCCGGCTCGGTCGCGGTGCTCGCCACCCAGGCTGGTCACGACAAGAGTGGGGACGTGGCGGCGGTGCTGCTGGAGCGCTGCGTCGAGGTCGACGCCCAGGTCGCGCGCGAGGGTGCGGAGTTCGGCGTGGCCGAGCGGGAGATCGCCGTGGGCGGGCAGCGGATCGCGCTGCGTGGCCTGTCCGGCATGTACGACGACATCTTCCTGCCGCTGCACGGCGAGCACCAGGCGTCGAACGCGGCGCTGGCGCTGGCCGCGGCGGAGGCGCTGATCGGCGCCGGGCCCAAGCAGCCCCTCGACCCCGACGCCGTGCGCGCCGCGTTCGCCGGCGTCAGCTCGCCCGGGCGCCTGGAGCGGGTCGCGGCCGGGCAGGGCGTGCCGACGGTCCTCGTCGACGCCTGCCACAACCCGCACGGCGCCCGCGCGCTGGCCGCCGCGCTCACCACCGAGTTCCGGTTCACCCGGCTCGTCGGCGTGCTCGGCGTCATGCGCGACAAGGACGTCCGCGGCATCCTCACCGAGCTCGAGCCCGTGCTGCACGAGGTCGTCGTCACGTCGAACTCGTCGCCGCGCGCGATGGACGCCGACGAGCTCGGCGCACTGGCCACCGAGGTGTTCGGGACCGACCGCGTCAGCGTCGAGCCGGTGCTGCGCGCCGCGATCGAGCAGGCGGGGGAGCTGGCCGAGGAGGCCGGGGAGTCCGGCGTCGGCGTCGTCGTCACCGGGTCGGTCGTCACGGCGGGGGAGACGCGCACGATCTTCGGCAAGGAGCCGTCGTGACGGCTCCCGACCCGTCGGCGCCCCCGGCCCCGCCGGACCCGATGAAGGGCATCCGCGGGGTCTTCGCGGCCACGCTGGTCCTCGAGTCGATCGTGGTCCTGCTCGCGCTGCTGGTGCTGCCCAAGTTCGGCACCGGCGCCACCGCGCCCGCCGTCACCGCCATCGCGGCGGTGGCGCTGGGCATGATCGTCGCGGCCGGGCTGCAGCGGCGGCCGTGGGGCCTCGGGCTGGCGCTGGCCCTGCAGGTCGCGGTGCTGCTGTGCGGGTTCCTGGTGCCGGCGCTGGCGATCGTCGGGGTGGTGTTCGTGCTGGTCTGGGCGGGTCTGCTGTTCCTGCGCCGCGACGTGGCCCTGCGGATGGAGCGCGGCGAGCTGCCGAGCCAGCAGGTGCGCGAACCGTAAGGAGCACCGGCGGCCGGGAGCGGCAGGATCGGCTCGTGACCCTCCTGCGCCGCCCCGTCGTGCCGACCGGGCTCGTCGTCGCCGCCGTCCTCGTCGCCGCCGTCCTCGTCGTCGCCGTCCTCGTCATCGTCATCGTCGTCGCCCTGTCGGTGTTCCAGCCCTGGAAGCTGTTCGTCGACCGCACGGTGGACGAGGCGCTGCCCATGGCTGTGGCCCCGGCCGCCGCCCCGGTCGGCTCCGTACCCGCCGCCGCGCCCGTCGCCCCGTCCGGGCCCGTGGAGCTCGCGCGCGGGGAGCTGATCAGCCACGAGCACGCGAGCAGCGGCGCGGTGGTGCTCCTGGAGCTGTCCGACGGCTCGCGCGTGCTGCGGCTGGAGGACCTCGAGACCAGCGACGGCCCGCAGCTCGAGGTGTGGCTGACCGACGCCCCGGTGATCGAGGGCCGGGCGGGCTGGCACGTCTTCGACGACGGCGCGCACGTGGAGCTCGGCGAACTCAGGGGCAACATCGGCAGCTCGAACTACCCCGTCCCGGCGGACGCCGACCTCGACGACCTCACCAGCGTCAGCATCTGGTGCGACCGGTTCGACGTCTCGTTCGCCGCGGCGGAGCTGCGTCCGGTCGCCTGAACCGCGGCACCCCCGCCGGGGTGACGGCGGTGCGGCCGGCCGCGGAGCCCCTCGCTACCCTCCTCCGCGTGACTGAACGCACCCTGGTCCTCGTCAAGCCCGACGGCGTGGAGCGCAAGCTCGTCGGCGAGGTCCTCGCCCGCATCGAGCGCAAGGGCCTGCACCTCGTGGCCCTCGAGCTCCGCACCGTCGACCGCGAGACGGCCTCCCAGCACTACGCCGAGCACGACGGCAAGCCCTTCTTCGAGTCGCTCCTGGAGTTCATCACCTCCGGTCCGGTGCTCTCGGCCGTGGTCGAGGGGCCCCGCGCGATCGCCGCGTGGCGCCAGCTCGCCGGCGGCACCGACCCCGTCGAGAAGGCCACGCCCGGCACCATCCGCGGCGACTTCGGCCTGGAGACCCAGTTCAACCTGGTCCACGGCTCCGACTCGCCCGAGTCCGCCGCCCGGGAGATCAAGCTCTGGTGGCCGAACCTCTGATCCGCGCGCGGTCCGGGCCGCCGCCGGTGGAGCAGCTGCACCGGCTGTGGCTGGCCGTGAGCCGGGCGGGCGGGGCCGTGAACTTCCTGCCCGACTCCCCGGAGTCCGAGGTCCGTGCGGCCGCGGAGGCGGCCGTCGACGAGCTCCGGTCCGGCGAGCTGGCCCTGCTCACCCTCGACGACGGGCCGGCGCTGCTCGGCACCGTCTTCCTGCGCCCGGGCACCGGCCCGCGCACCGGCCACCGGGCCGACGTCGTGCGGCTGATGGTCGATCCCGCCTCCCAGGGGCGCGGCTGGGGCGCGGCCCTGCTCGACGCGGCCGCCGCGCACGCCCGCACGCTCGGCCTGCGGCAGCTGCGCCTCTCGGCCCGCGGCGGTACCGCGCTCCCCGCGTTCTACGCCGCTCGCGGCTGGACCGAGGTCGGCCTCTTCCCCGACGCGCTGCAGCTGCACTCCGGGGAGTTCCGCGACGAGCACTGGTTCCAGCTCGCGCTCTAGCACGTCCGGGGCGGCTGTCGGGGGTGGCGGTTACCGTGCCCGCATGGGGGACGGACCGGTCCAGGCCCGCGGCCTGAGCAAGCGCTTCGGGGAGTTCGAGGCGGTGGGCGGCATCGACGTCGACGTCGCTCCGGGGGAGGTCTTCGGCTTCCTCGGACCCAATGGCGCCGGCAAGTCGTCGACGATGCGGATGGTGGCGTGCGTGTCGCCGCGCACCGGCGGCACGCTGCAGGTCCTGGGGATGGACCCCGACGTCGACGGTCCGCGGATCCGGGCCCGCATCGGCGTCGTGCCGCAGCTCGACAACCTCGACGCCGAGCTCACGGTGCGCCAGAACCTGCAGGTGTACGGGCGCTACTTCGGACTGTCGAAGCGGCACGTGCGCGACAAGGCCGTCGAGCTGATGGAGTTCGCCCGGCTCGCCGACCGTGCCGACGACGCCGTCGAGCCGCTGTCGGGCGGCATGAAGCGGCGGCTGACGATCGCGCGCGCCCTGGTCAACGACCCCGAGCTGCTGCTGCTCGACGAGCCCACCACCGGGCTCGACCCGCAGGCCCGGCACCTGCTGTGGGAGCGGCTGTACCGCCTCAAGCGCGAGGGCGTCACCCAGATCATCACCACGCACTACATGGACGAGGCCGAGCAGCTGTGCGACCGGCTCGTCGTCATGGACGGCGGGGTGATCGCGGCGGAGGGCTCGCCCGCCGAGCTGATCGAGCGCCACGCCACCCGCGAGGTGCTGGAGCTGCGGTTCGCCCCGGAGGACCGGCCCCCGGCCGACGCGTTCGCGCGCGTGGCCGACCGCGTGGAGGAGCTGCCCGACCGGCTGCTGCTCTACACGGTCGACGGCGAGCGCACGCAGGCCGAGGTCGCCGCCGCCGGGCACCACCCGCTCTCCGCGCTGGTGCGCCGGGCGTCACTGGAGGACGTGTTCCTGCGGCTCACCGGACGGACGCTGGTCGACTGATGGCCGCCGTCCCCGCGGGCGTCGTCGCCCCGCGCTCCACCGGCCGCGTCCCGTCCTGGACGCGCGGCGTGCTCATCGTCGCCGAGGGCTTCTGGACCTGGTACCGGCGCAACTGGCGGGCCACCGCCGTGTCGTCGGTGCTGCAGCCCCTGCTGTTCCTGCTCGCGTTCGGGGTGGGGTTCGGCTCGCTCGTCGCCGGTAGCGGGCAGGCCGCGCAGGCCACCGGCGGCGCCCCCTACCTCGTGTGGCTGGCGCCCGCGCTGCTCGCGGTGTCGGCCGTGCAGAGCGCCGCGTTCGAGTCGACCTACCCGGTGCTCTCGGCGTTCAAGTGGCAGCGGGTCTACCACGCGATGGCGGCGGGGCCGATCACCCCGGCGCAGATCGCGCTCGGGCACCTGTCCTGGACCGTCGCGAAGATGGCCGGGTCCGGCGCGGTGTACGTCGCGGTCATCGCCGTGTTCGGCGGCGTCACCGGGCCGGCGATCGTGCTGTCGCTGCTGGCGGCCGTGCTCACCGGCGCGGCCGTGGCGTCGCTGGTGATGGCGTTCTCGGCCACCGTCGAGAACGAGGGCGGCCCGTTCAACGCCCTGTTCCGGTTCGTCGTCATCCCGATGACGCTGTTCTCGGGCACGTTCTTCCCCGTCGACCGGCTCCCGGAGTGGATCCGCCCGCTCACCTGGGTCTCCCCGCTCTGGCACGGCACCGAGCTCGCCCGCGACGCCGCGCTCGGCGTGTGGCGCCCGCTCGCGGTGCTCGGGCACACGGCGGTGCTGGCCGGGCTGCTCGCCGTGGGTACCGTGCTGGTCACGCGGCTCTACCGCCGGAGGCTGACGCGATGACCGCGGCGGGGCTCGGCGGGATAGCCCGCCTCATGCCGGGCACCAACTACGCCGGCCGGCCCGGCGTGCTGCTGGAGCGCTCGGCGATCGTGTCGCGGCGGGGCTGGCTGGCGTTCGTGTCCGGATTCTTCGAGCCGGTGTTCTACCTCGTCGCGATGGGGCAGGGGCTCGGCTCGCTGGTCGGTACGCTGCCCGGCCCCGACGGCAGCCCGATCAGCTACGCGGCGTTCATCGCGCCCGGGCTGCTCGCGGCGTCGGCGATGAACGGGGCGGTGTTCGACTCCACCTACAACGTCTTCTTCAAGCTCAAGTACGCCAAGCTCTACGACGCGATGCTGGCCACGCCGCTCGGGCCGGTCGACATCGCCCTGGGCGAGATCGGCTGGGCGCTGATCCGCGGCGGCCTCTACGCCCTGGGCTTCCTGTCGGTCATGGCCGGGTTCGGGCTGCTGGTCTCGCCGTGGGCGCTGCTGGCGCTGCCCGCCGCGCTGGTGGTGGCGTTCGCGTTCGCCGCGGTGGGGATGGCGGCCACGTCGTTCATGCGGTCGTGGCAGGACTTCGACCTGGTCACGCTCGCGATCCTGCCGATGTTCCTGTTCTCCACCACCTTCTACCCGCTCTCGGTCTACCCGCCGGTGCTGCAGACCGTGGTGCAGTGCCTGCCGCTCTACCACGCCGTCGAGCTGATGCGCGGGCTCACGACCGGGGCGGTGCACGTCGGGATGCTCGGCAACCTGGCCTACTTCGCGGTGATGATCGTCCTCGGGGTCGCGGTCGCGGCCCGGCGGCTCGACGCGCTGCTGCTGCGGTAGCGCGACGCGCCGGGCGCTGCGCCCGTCGGGCGACTCGGGTGGCCGGTGCCGCCGGATCGGGGAGATGATGGCGCCATGACCGTCACGTCCCGGCGCTCCGCCACCAGCGACCTCGTCCGGAGCTCCACCGTGGCGGTGCTCGCGGTCGTGCAGATCGTGGTGTCGGCCCTCGGGGGCAGCGGGACGGTCGGCGAGTCGGTCGGCGTCGTCGCCCGCGACTACGCCACGCCGCTGCTCGCCGCCGGCTGGGCCTTCTCCATCTGGGGCCTGATCTACCTGGGGTTCCTCGCCTACGCGGGCTACCAGCTCCTCCCGTCGCAGCGCGGCCGCGAGATCCACCGCACCACCGGCTGGTGGCTCGTCGCGTCGGCCGTGCTCAATCCCGCGTGGATCCTCGCGTTCGGGGCGCGCTGGGTGCCGGTCGCCGAGCTGCTCATCATCGCGCTGCTGGTCTGCCTGGCCGTCGTGTTCGGCCGGCTCAGCCGCGAGCCCGCCTCGGGCGTGCTCGAGCGGGTGGTCTTCCGCGGCTCGATCGCGCTCTACACCGGGTGGGTCTCGCTGGCCACGGTGCTCGGCACCGCGTCCACCGGCGTGTGGGCGGGCCTCCCGGGCAGCGGCGCGCTGGCCACCATCGCCGCCGTCGTCGTCCTGCTGGCGGCGGCCGCGATCCTCATGTGGGTCGTGCTCTCGGGCACGGCCGTCGTCGGCTACGCGGCCGCGTCCGTGTGGGCGCTGTCCGGGATCGCGCTGAACGACCCGCCCGCCGCCGTCGCCGCCACCGGGCTCGTCGCGATCATCGCGGTGCTCGGCGCCACCGCCCGCCGCATCACCACCGCGGGCAACCCGGTGCGCGCGGCCTTCGGCTGATCGGTCGGCCCGGCCGTCAGCCCGGAAGTTCCACGCGCCGCAGCACCCCGTCCTGCTCGTCGACGAGCCCGCCCTCCACGGTGACGGGCTCGTCGAGGCGGCGGTCCTGCGCCACCACCGCCACCGCGCCCGCGTCGTCGACCACCACCACGGTCCCGACCACCCCCGTCCGCCGAGTTCGCCGACCGCGCCCGGCGAGTTCGCCGTTCCCGCCCGGCACGAGCACGGCCAGGACCACCGCCGCCAGCCCGGCGAGGCCCGTGACCCACGCCCCGCCCGCCGTGCTCCACAGTCACGCCACCAGCCCGACGCCGGCCGCGGCCCCCCCCCCCGGCGGCACCGGCCGCGGCGGCACCGGTCCCCGCCCCGGCGAGCCCGGTCCGCGCGACGGCCGCCAGCGCCGTCGCCACCACGGTGACCAGCACGAGGGCCACCAGCAGCACCGCCACCGGCGCGCCGACGACCTCCCACCCGGACCGGGCGTCGGGCGGGAGGGGAAGCGGCAGGTCGTCGGTCAGCAGCACCGGGGGCGGACCGCCGGCGTGCCACCACGGCAGGAGCAGCGCCGCCGCGGAGCCCGCGGTCAGGACCGTGGCCGCGACGACACGCGCCACGGGTCCGGTCGTCGATCCGGCGCGCCCCGCCGAAGCCCCTCCCGGCCGGGGAGGACCGGCGCCGCGACGGTAGCCGCCCGCGCACCGGTCGCGGGTCACGATCGTGTGACCGCGCGGGCGCCGAGGAGGTAGCGTCCCGGTCCGACGGAGCGCGGAGGAGAGTCCATGATCACCGGAAGTCTGGTCGCCCTGGTCACCCCGATGCGGGAGGACGGTGCGGTCGACCACGAGTCGCTCGCGAAGGTCGTCGACCGTGCGGTCGAGGCGGGCACCGCGGCCATCGTGTCGGTCGGCACGACGGGGGAGTCGGCCACGCTCGACGTCGCCGAGCACACCGACGTCATCCGCCGCACGATCGAGGTCGCCGCCGGGCGGGTGCCGGTCATCGCGGGCACCGGCGCGAACTCCACGGCCGAGGCGATCCACCTCACCGCCGCCGCGAAGGCCGCGGGCGCCGACGCCGCCCTGCTCGTCACGCCGTACTACAACAAGCCCCCGCAGGAGGGGCTGTACCGGCACTTCAAGGCCGTCGCCGAGGCCGTCGACCTCCCGCAGATCCTCTACAACGTCCCCGGCCGCACGGCCTGCGACATGCTGCCCTCCACCGTCGAGCGGCTCGCCGCCGTGCCGAACATCGTCGGGCTCAAGGAGGCGCTGGGCGACCTCGACCGGGTCCGCGACCTCGTCGCGCTCGACCTGCCCGACTTCGCCCTCTACTCCGGCGACGACGCCACGGCCCGCGCGAGCATCCTGGCGGGCTTCCACGGCGACATCTCGGTCACCGCGAACGTCGCGCCCGAGGCGATGGCGCGGATGTGCGCTGCCGCGCTCGCGGGCGAGGCCGAGCTCGCCGCCCAGATCGACGCCGACCTCGCCGGCCTGCACCGCTCGCTGTTCGCCGAGCCCAACCCGATCCCGGTGAAGTGGGCGCTGGCCGAGCTCGGGCTCATCCCGCCGGGCATCCGGTTGCCGCTGGTGCCGCTCGACCCGGTGCACCACGAGGACGTGCGGGCGGCGCTGCGGTCGGCGGGCCTGCTGAGCTGACGCTTCCGCGCGGCTCGCACACAGGTTCCGGGGCCCGCACACAGGGCCGGAGGTGTGTGCGAGCCCCCGGAGGTGTGTGCGAGCCGGGTGGCTCCCGGTCGTCCTGCGCGGTGCGGCCGTCCGAGCCGATCCGGCGGAACGCCGCCACCATCCCCTCGACGGGGTCGGCCGCGGGCGGGCGCAGGAAGTCGGGCACCCGCGTCCAGTGGACCTTGCCGGTGCGCCCGTCGCCGGGCCGCCCCATGATCGACACGAGCGAGCGGGTCAGGTGCGGGTGCCGGATCGCGACCTCCTGCGCCACCATCGACCCCAACGACGCCCCGACGACGTGCGGGTCGACGTGCGCGACGAGGCCCGCGGCGTCGTCGGCCATGTCCCCGAGCGTGTAGACCGGCGTGGCGCGGCGGCGCAGGAACTGCCACGCGCTGATGCCGGGGCCGCCCACGTGCGTCGAGCGGCCGACGTCGCGGTTGTCGAAGCGGACGACGTGGAACCCGCGCCCGGCGAGGTCGGCGCAGAAGTCGTCGCGCCACCGGTCCATCGACAGGTTGAGGCCCATGACCAGCAGGACGGTGGGGTGGGCGGGGTCGCCGAGGGACTCGTAGCAGAGCTCGACGTCCCCGACCCGCACGAATCGCTCGTTCATCGCCCGGCGTTCGGCGCCGCACCCGTGCCGGTTCGCGGGAGCGCGCTCAGGTCCGCAGCAGCGCCGGGTTGTCGTACCGCCCGGCCCGCGCCCGCTGCTCGCCGGAGGCGTCCGGGTCGCCGAGCCGGGCCCGGTGGCGGGCGGCGCGGACGGCGAACTCGCCGAGCCCGGTCCGGTCGGCGCGCTCGGCCAGCAACCGGGACTCCGCGAGCGCCGCGGGCCCGTCGAACGACGCCGTGACCGCGCACAGCGTGTCGCGCACGTGCAGCTCGATCCAGCAGCAGATGTCGGCGTCGGCGACGAGCGTCTCGCAGACGGTCCGCAGCGCCGCCGCCGCGCCCGCGGGGTCGCCCCGGCGGGCCCGCGCCGACGCCACCCCGCGCGCGTTGAGCGCGATCCAGCAGGCGTCGTCGAGGACCTCGGCCAGCGTGCGGGCGTCGGCGAACACCACCTCGGCCTCCGCGGGCCGGCCCGCGCGCAGCAGCACCTCGCCGTGGAGGAACTCCACCCACGGGCGCAGCGCGGTCCAGCCGAGCTCGCCGACCAGGGCCCGCGCGCGGCGGACGTCCTGCTCGGCGAGCTCGTCCTCGTCGCGCTGCAGCCGGGCCCGCCCGCGCATGGCGAGCGCGGCGGCCGCGGCGCGGGGCCGGTCGGCGACCTCGGCCAGCGCGACGGCGCGGTCGAGCTCGCGCACCGCGCCGCCCGAGGCGAGCGTGTCGACCAGCGCGAACCCGCGGCCGCAGGCCACGCCGGCCTCCTGCTCCGGGCGGCCCTCCGCGGCGGCCGCGGCCCGTGCGAACTGGGCCAGTGCACCCGCCTGGTCGCCGGTGGCGGTGGCGACGAACCCCAGCTCGCGCCGCGCGAGCACGGCGACGTCGGCCAGCCCGTGGCGGGTGGCCAGGCGGTCGGCCTCCCGCAGCGCCGCGGCCGCGCCGGGGTCGGTGCTCGCCACGGCGTGCACGATCCCGTGCCCGTAGTGGGCGAGCGCCTCGGCGAGCACGGCGTCGTCGCCCAGGACCCGGGCCCGCCGCACGGCCCCGGCGAGGATCGCGGCGCCGTCGCGGGGCGCGCCCGCGTCCATCACCTGCTCGCCGACCCGCACGAGGTCGCGGACCGCTCCCCGCCCGGCGGGGGAGCAGGTCCGCGTGCGCTGCGCCCGCTGCAGGCGGGCGCCGGCCGCCGCGAGGTCGAGCCGGCGGCCGTGCAGCCACGCCGAGAACTCCGCCACGTCGGGCTCGGCGCCCTCCAGCAGCGGTAGCGCGGCCTCCGACACCGGCCACCCGACGGGGGCGCGCCCGGCGAGCACGTCGAGCACGTCGACGTGCACGCCGTCGGCCAGCTCCCAGGTCAGGGGGTCGCCGCCGACCGTCACCGCGTCGCCGACGGTGCGCCGCGCCTGGCTCAGCGTCCAGCGCAGCGCGGCCTGCGGATCTGCGGCGTCGGGGAACAGCAGGTCGATCACGCGGCTGCGCGGCACCGGGCCGGTGGAGCACAGCAGCAGCGCGACCAGCGCCCACGGCTTGCGGCCGCGCCCGGGCACGGGCGCGGCCCCCGGGAGGTGGGGCGGGCCCAGCAGACGCACGACGGTCATGACGCCTCCGAAGGTGCTCGCCGCACGGTACTCCCGATTCAGGCCCGGATGGCGGTGACCAGCAGGAACTCCGCCTCCCATGCTCCGTCCGACCGGGTCTCCTCCAGCATCCGGAGGAACGCGGCGTCGAGCTCGGCCGCCCGGTCGGCGTCGAGGCCGCGGTAGACGGCGATGGTGGGCCCGTAGTTCTGCTTCCACCACTCGCGGAACGCCTCCGGGGAGTCGGAGACGGCGAAGCTCGTGGTGCGCCGCTGCGCCCGCAGCTCGCGCACACCGTCGCCGAACAGCGTCCGCAGGTGGTCCTCGCTGCCCCACAGCGGAGCGGGCGAGGCTCCGGGCGGGGGCGCGGGCGCGAACGGCTTCATCGTCGCGAACAGCCGCCCGACGAAGCCCTCGGGCGTCCAGCTGAGCAGGCCGATCGTGCCGCCGGGCCGGCACACGCGCAGCAGCTCGGCGGACGAGCTCTCGTGGAAGGGCGCGAACATGATGCCGACGCAGGACAGCACGGTGTCGAACTCGCCGGTCTCGAACGGCAGCGCGTGGGCGTCGGCCTCGACCCACTGCAGGTGCGCCCCGCGCCCGGCGGCGATCCGCTCGCCCGCGGCCAGCAGCTCGGGGGTGAGGTCGGAGGCGACGACGTCGGCGCCGGTGAGCGCGGCCGGGATCGCGGCGTTGCCGGTGCCCGCGCCGATGTCGAGGACGCGCTGGCCCGCCGTGACCCCGGCGGCCTCGACGAGCGTCGCCCCGAGGTCGGGGATGAGGTCGGCGGCGACGGCCGGGTAGTCGCCGGACGCCCACAGGGCCCGGTGCCTGGTGCCGATGGCGGACAGGTCAGGGGTGGTGGTCGTGTTCATGGGCCCACCGTGGTGGCCGGGCGTGTGCGGGAGCGTGTGCGTCCTGCGGAGGACGTGCAGGGTCGTGCGGGGGCGTGCGCGCCGGGACCGGGGGCTACCCTGGGGCAGCGTGACTGCCGCGTCCGTGTTCCCTGACCTCGAAGCCCTGCTCCCGCGCGTCTCCAAGCCCGTCCAGTACGTGGGCGGCGAGCTCAACGCGCAGCTGAAGGACTGGGACGCCGCCGACGTGCGGTGGGCGCTCATGTACCCCGACGCGTACGAGGTGGGGCTGCCCAACCAGGGCGTCCAGATCCTCTACGAGGTCCTCAACGAGCGGGTCGACGCCCTCGCCGAGCGCTGCTACTCCGTGTGGCCCGACCTCGAGGCGCTGATGCGCGAGCACGGCGTCCCCGCGTTCACCGTCGACGGCCACCGCCCGCTGGGCGCGTTCGACCTGCTCGGCGTCAGCTTCTCCACCGAGCTCGGCTACACCAACCTGCTCACCGCGCTCGACCTCGCGCACATCCCGCTGCACGCGGCCGACCGCGACGAGACCCACCCCGTGGTCGTCGCGGGCGGGCACGCGGCGTTCAACCCGGAGCCGGTCTCGCGCTTCGTCGACGTCGCGGCGATCGGCGACGGCGAGGAGGTCGTCGGCGACATCACCGACGTCGTCCGCGACTGGAAGGCCGAGGGCCGCCCGGGTGGCCGCCGCGAGCTGCTGCTGCGCCTGGCGGCCACCGACGGCTGCTACGTGCCCTCGCTCTACGAGGTCACCTACGGTGAGGACGGCGGGATCGCCGCGGTCGAGCCGGTCGACGCGCGGGTGCCGCGCACGGTCACCAAGCGCACCACCACCGAGCTCGACGAGTGGCCCTACCCGAAGGCGCCGCTCGTGCCGCTGGCCGAGACCGTGCACGAGCGCGCGTCGGTCGAGATCTTCCGCGGCTGCACCCGCGGCTGCCGGTTCTGCCAGGCCGGGATGATCACGCGGCCGGTGCGGGAGCGGTCGCTGGAGGGCATCGGCAGGATGGTCGACGCCTCCGTGCGCGCGAGCGGCTTCGACGAGGTCGGGCTGCTGTCGCTGAGCAGCGCCGACCACTCCGAGATCGCCGAGATCACGAAGGGCCTCGCCGACCGCTACGAGGGCACCAACACCTCGCTGTCGCTGCCGAGCACCCGCGTCGACGCGTTCAACATCGACCTGGCCAACGAGATCAGCCGCAACGGCCGCCGCTCCGGGCTCACCTTCGCCCCCGAGGGCGGCTCCGAGCGCATCCGCCGCGTGATCAACAAGATGGTGTCGGAGGAGGACCTGATCCGCACCGTCTCCGAGGCGTTCGCCCAGGGCTGGCGGCAGGTGAAGCTGTACTTCATGTGCGGGCTGCCCACCGAGGAGGACGAGGACGTCCTGGAGATCGCGGGCATGGCGCACCGCGTGATCAAGGCCGGGCGCGCGGCGTCGGGGCGCAACGACGTCCGCTGCACCATCTCCATCGGCGGGTTCGTGCCCAAGCCACACACCCCGTTCCAGTGGGCCGCGCAGGCCCACCCCGACGTCGTCGACGACCGGCTGCGCAAGCTCCGCGCCGCCGTCAACGCCGACCGCAAGATCGGCCGCAACATCGGCATGCGCTACCACGACGGGCAGCCCTCGCTGGTCGAGGGACTGCTGGCCCGGGGCGACCGGCGCGTCGGCGCGGTCATCGAGCGGGTGTGGCGCGAGGGCGGCCGGTTCGACGGCTGGAGCGAGCACTTCTCCTACGAGCGCTGGATGACGGCGGCGGCCGCGGAGCTCGAACCGCTCGGCGTCTCCGTCGACTGGTACACGACCCGCGAGCGCGGCCGCGACGAGGTCCTGCCCTGGGACCACCTCGACTCCGGCCTCGAGCGCGACTGGCTGTGGGACGACTGGCAGGACGCGCTGGCCGGCCGCGAGCAGGACGACTGCCGCTGGACGCCGTGCTTCGACTGCGGCGTGTGCCCCTCGACCGGCACCGACATCGAGGTGGGCCCCAGCGGCACCACCCTGCTCCCGCTGACCGTCGTCAACCCGCTCACGCAGAACCGCTGACCTCCGGGGTGGCGGACCGACCGGACTTCACGGTCCGCGTCGCCGACGAGCGCGACGTCGTCGCGCTGGCCCGGCTCCGGCGCGCCTGGCTGGAGGAGCGGTTGGGCCGAACCGTCGACGACCCGTCGTTCGAGCCGGCGTTCGCGCAGTGGTGGCGCTCGGAGCTGCCGCGGCGGACGTTCTGGATCGCCGAGACGGGCACGGAGCGCACCGGGTTCACCGCGGTGGGCTCGCTCAACGTCGTCGAGATCGTGCACATGCCGCGCCCGGGTGCGCGCGGGGGAGCGATCGGGCACGTCGGCAACGCGTTCGTCATCGCCTCCTGGGCCGACCGCGGGGTGCCCCGCGCGCTGCTCGCCCGCGCCGTCGCGCACGCCCGGGAGCGCCGCTACCGCCGCCTCGTGCTCGCGCCGACACCGGGCAGCGCGCCCTTCTACCGGCGCGCGGGGTTCGCCCCGGCGGGCGAGACGCTCCTGGTCCTGGGCCCGGAGTCCGCGGCGCCCGCCGAGCCGCGCGAGCGCGGTCAGTAGGCTGCGCCCATGGCCCGAGTGAAGGCGGGGGAGGCGGCGAACCCCGCCCCACCCACGGTGCAGCGGATCCGCATCCGGTTCGCCAAGCGCGGGCGGCTGCGGTTCCTGTCCCACCGCGACGTCGCGCGCTCGGTCGAGCGGGCCGTGCGCCGCGCGGGCGTCCCCGTCGCGCACTCCCACGGCTTCAGCCCGCACCCGCGGCTGTCCTGGGTCGGCGCCGCCCCCACCGGAACGGCCAGCGAGGCCGAGTACCTGGAGATCGGGCTGACCTCGCCCGTCGAGCCCGCGGCGCTGGTCTCCGCGCTCGACGCGGCGCTGCCCGACGGCCTCGACATCCTCGACGCCGTCGTCGCCGAGGCCCCGTCGCTGCCCGACCGCATCGACGCGAGCCGCTGGGTCGTCGAGCTGCCCGGCGTCGACCCCGCCGAGCTGCGCGCCGCGGTCGACGCGCTGCTCGCCCTGGAGACGCTCGTCGTCGACCGCGTGATGCCCTCGGGACGCCGCCAGATCGACGTCCGGGCCGCCGTCGCGTCGGCGTCGGTGGACGTGACGTCGGACGACTCGGGCGCGAGCGCGACCGGAGGAGCGGGAGTCTGTGCGATACTGACCGCGGTCGTGCGGCAGACGACACCCGCCGTTCGGCCCGACGACGTGTTGGGTGCACTCGACGTTGTCGCAGGCCTCAGGCCTCCGGTCCCCGCGAAGGCGACCCGGATGGCTCAGGGACTGCTCGACGACCGGGGTGACCTCGCCGATCCGCTCGGTCCGCCCCGGGTCACCACCCAGGCCTGAGCGGCCCGGACGCCCACGCCGCCGAGCAGACCAGGATTGCTGCCCGCGCACCGCGCGGGGAGAGACGCACGTGGCCCCTGAGCGGCCGCCCCCTTCACCGGAGGCGCCCGGGGGCGGAGGAGCTCGATGTCTGACACCGCTGTACCCGAACTGCCCGAACTCCCCGACAAGATGCGGGTGCACGCGCTCGCCCGCCTGCTGGGCCGCACCAGCAAGGAGGTCCTGGCCGTCCTGGCCGACCTCGGGGTCGCGGCGCGCAGCCCGCAGTCCAGCATCGACCGCAAGGCCGCCGAGCAGGTGGTGTCGGCGCTGCAGCCCGCCGCCGTGGCGCCGGTGGCCGAGGTTCCCGCTCCCGCAGTGGAGAGCCCCGCGGTGGAGAGCCCGGCCGTCGAGGCGCCCGCCGACGCCCCCGCGCCCCGCACCCGCCGCCGTCGCGCCACGCGGGCGGCCGGTGCCGCCGCCGCGGACCCGCAGGCGCCCGCCGCGGCCGCTCCCGCCGAGACCGCTCCCGTCGAGCCGGCCGCTGCCGAGGCCGCTCCCGCCGAGCCGACGGCCGTCGAGGCCGCCCTCTCCGAGCTCTCC
This sequence comes from Pseudonocardia oceani, assembly GCF_019263585.2. Taxonomy (GTDB): domain Bacteria; phylum Actinomycetota; class Actinomycetes; order Mycobacteriales; family Pseudonocardiaceae; genus Pseudonocardia; species Pseudonocardia oceani. Next base: position 1,344,233 of record NZ_JADQDF010000001.1, on the reverse strand, counting down.
CTCTCCGACCTCGCCGACGCCGTCCCCGCCGCGTCCGGCGTGCCGGTGCCCGGTGTCGCGGTGCCGTTCGGCGGCGACGAGCCCGCCGCCCCCGCTCCCGCGGCCGAACCCTCCGCGCTCGCCCCGCTGTTCGCGCCGCCCGCTCCCCTGTTCCAGGCGCCCTCGCGGCCCACCCGCACCCGCCGCCGCCCGGCCGTGGAGGAGCCCGCCGCGGAGGCGGCCCCCGAGCCCGAGGTCGTGGCGCCCGCCGAGGCCGCGCCCGAGCCCGCGGACGAGACCGAGGCCGCGACCGCGTCCGAGGCGCCCGCCGGCGGGCCCGAGGGCGACGACGACGGGGACGACGGCGCCCGCCGCCGCCGTCGCCGGGGCCGTCGCGGCCGTGGCCGTGGCCGCGGTGCCGACGACGAGTCCGACGACGAGACCACCGACGCCGAGTCCGGCAGCGGCGACGCCGACGACGACGCCCCCGGCGACGCCGACCGGGCCGACGAGCAGTCGGGCGCCGACGGCTCCGGTTCCGTCGACGCCGAGGACCAGGACTCCGAGGACCAGAGCCCCGAGGACCAGGGCTCCGAGGACCAGGGCTCCGAGGACCAGGGCTCCGACGAGGACGGCGACGACGAGCGGGCCTCCGGGTCGCGCCGCCGCCGTCGCCGCCGCCGTCGCGGATCGGGCGACGACGCGGGCGACGAGTCCGACCCGCCCGGCACCGTCACGCGCATCCGCGCCCCCCGCGAGCGCTCGGAGCGCTCCGAGCGCGCCGACGACGTCGAGGGTGACGGCGTGCAGGGCGTCCGCGGGTCGACCCGCCTGGAGGCCAAGCGCCAGCGCCGCCGCGACGGCCGCGACGCCGGCCGCCGCCGCGTCCCGATCCTGTCCGAGGCCGAGTTCCTGGCGCGCCGCGAGGCCGTCGACCGGGTGATGGTCGCCCGCGAGCGCGGCGATCGCGTCGAGATCGGCGTCCTGGAGGACGGCGTCCTCGTCGAGCACTTCGTCGCCGGGCGCGACGGCGGCTCCATGGTCGGCAACATCTACCTCGGCCGCGTGCAGAACGTGCTGCCGTCGATGGAGGCTGCGTTCGTCGACATCGGCCGCGGCCGCAACGCCGTGCTCTACGCCGGCGAGGTCGACTGGGACGCCGCCGGTCTCGGCGGCAAGGCCCGGAAGATCGAACAGGCCCTGCACAGCGGCGACGCGGTGCTCGTCCAGGTCACCAAGGACCCCGTCGGGCACAAGGGTGCCCGCCTGACCACGCAGATCAGCCTGGCCGGCCGCTTCCTGGTCTACGTGCCCGGCGGCGGCGCCGCGGGGATCAGCCGCAAGCTGCCCGACGTCGAGCGCAAGCGGCTCAAGGACATGCTCAAGGAGATCGTCCCGCCCGAGGCCGGGGTGATCATCCGCACCGCGTCGGAGGGCGTCAGCCACGAGGCGCTGGAGCGCGACGTCCGCCGCCTGCAGGCGCAGTGGGAGGTCGTCGACGCCAAGGCGAAGGCCACCGGGCCCAGCAAGCCGAAGGCGCCGGTGCTGCTCTACGAGGAGCCCGACCTGCTGATCAAGGTCGTCCGCGACCAGTTCAACGAGGACTTCTCCCGCCTCGTGATCCAGGGCGACGACTCCTGGGACACGCTGCACAACTACATCGGCCACGTGGCGCCCGAGCTCGTCGACCGGATGCACCGGCACGTGGGCAGCAAGGACGTCTTCGCCGAGTACCGCATCGACGAGCAGCTGCTCAAGGCGCTGGACCGCAAGGTCTGGCTGCCCTCGGGCGGCACGCTGGTGATCGACCGCACCGAGGCCATGACGGTCATCGACGTCAACACCGGCAAGTACACCGGTTCCGGGGGCAACCTCGAGGAGACGGTCACGCGCAACAACCTGGAGTCGGCCGAGGAGATCGTCCGCCAGCTCCGGCTGCGCGACATCGGCGGCATCATCGTCATCGACTTCATCGACATGGTGCTCGAGGCCAACCGCGACCTCGTGCTGCGCCGGCTCACCGAGTGCCTCTCGCGCGACCGCACGCGCCACCAGGTCGCCGAGGTCACCTCGCTGGGCCTGGTGCAGATGACGCGCAAGCGCGTCGGCGGCGGCCTGCTGGAGCACTTCTCGACCACCTGCGAGCACTGCCGCGGGCGCGGGGTCCTCATCGACGCCGACCCGGCGCCGGAGAAGCTCGACGCCGGGCGCGAGCAGGCCCGTGCGGGCGAGGGCTCCGGCCGCCGCACCCGCGGGGGTCGCGGACGTCGCGACGAGGAGCGCAACGGCTCCGACCGCAACGGGCACGACGCGGCACCCTCGGACAGCGGCCGCAACGGGCACACCCGCAACGGCGTGGCCGAGGTGGCGGCGGCGTCGGCCGGTGCGGTCACCGGCGCGGTGTCCACGATCGCCGCGTCGTCGGCCACCGCCTCCCTGGACGTGGGCGCGCCCGCGGCCGCCCCGGAGCCCGAGACCACGGGCGTCGTCGCCGGGGGCGTCGAGGACGCCGTGGAGGAGGCCGTCGTCGAGCGGTCGGTGACGCGGAGCGAGCCCGCCGCCCCGCCCGTCGCAGCCGAGCCCGTCGCAGCCGAGCCCGTCGCGGCCGAGCCCGCGCCGGTCGCCGAGCCCGCACCCGTCACGCCCGCCCCGGCGGTGCTGACCGACGTCGACCCCGGCATCGGCGAGGAGGCCGGCCACCAGGCCCGGCCCGCCCGCCGCCGCGGCCGCGTCACCCGCACCGCGGGGGCCCCCACGGCCACCGCGGGCGACACCCCGGCCGCCGTGGTCCTCACGGTCCCGGCCACCCCGCCGAGCGCCCCGGAGGCGGCCCCGGCCGCCGCTCCGGTGGCCTCCCCGGTGGCCGCCCCGGCCCCGGCCCCGGTCGTGGAGCCCGCGCTCGCCGCGGTGCCCCCGCAGCCCGAGCCGGCCCCCGCCACGACCCGGGCGCGCCGCGCCCGGCGCACCGCGTCACGGCCGGCCGGACCGCCGCCCGCCGACGCGGGCACGACCGCGCAGACGGGTGGGGGAGACCCGGTTTGACCCCTGCGTGAGCCCTTCCGTACCCTGGGACCCCTGCGCCGCACTCCGTGCACCCTGCGAGTCGCGGCCCGCGGAGAGGTGACTCCCCGCTTCGTCCCCCGAGCTTCAGGAGCAGTGCGTCCATGTACGCGATCGTCAAGACCGGCGGCAAGCAGTACAAGGTGGCCGTCGACGACGTGCTCACCGTCGAGAAGATCGTCGGCAAGCCCGGCGCCGAGATCTCGTTCCCGGCTGTGCTCCTGGTCGACGGTGACGACGTCACCAGCGCCGCGGACGCGCTGGCCTCGGTGGCTGTGACGGCCACGGTCGTCGAGCACACCAAGGGCCCGAAGATCCGCATCCACAAGTTCAAGAACAAGACCGGGTACCACAAGCGTCAGGGGCACCGTCAGCCCCTGACGAAGGTCCAGGTCACCAAGATCTCGAAGTAGGGGAGACGCACTCATGGCACACAAGAAGGGTGCGTCCAGCTCCCGCAACGGCCGCGACTCGAACGCCCAGTACCTGGGCGTCAAGCGCTTCGGGGGCCAGGTCGTCAAGTCCGGCGAGATCCTGATCCGCCAGCGCGGCACGAAGTTCCACCCGGGCGTCAACGTCGGGCGGGGCGGCGACGACACGCTGTTCGCCCTCGCCGCCGGCGCCGTCGAGTTCGGCTACACGCGTGGCCGCAAGGTCATCAACATCGTGCCGGTCTCGGTCTGAGACCAGCACCACCACAGAGTTCCTGACGACGGCGGGCCGCCCTGGGGGTGGCCCGCCGTTCGTCTGTCGAAGGAGTAGGTCGATGTCGAGGTTCGTGGACCGCGTGGTGCTGCACGCCACGGCGGGGGCGGGCGGCAACGGCTGCGCCTCGGTGCACCGCGAGAAGTTCAAGCCGCTGGGCGGCCCCGACGGGGGCAACGGGGGGCGCGGCGGGTCGATCGTGCTCGTCGTCGACCCGGGGGTGCACACGCTGCTGGACTTCCACCACCGCCCGCACGCGCTCGGCCGCAACGGCAAGCAGGGCCAGGGCGGGTTCAAGATGGGCGCCAACGCCGAGGACATCGAGATGCTCGTCCCCGACGGCACCGTCGTGTTCTCCGAGGACGGCGAGATCGTCGCCGACCTGGTCGGACCGGGCACGCGCTTCGTGGCCGCCGAGGGCGGGCGGGGCGGGCTCGGCAACGCCGCGCTGTCCTCCAACGCGCGCAAGGCCCCCGGCTTCGCCCTGCTCGGCGAGCCCGGCGAGCAGCGCGACCTCGTGCTGGAGCTGCGCTCCATGGCCGACGTCGGCCTGGTCGGGTTCCCGTCCGCGGGCAAGTCGTCGCTGGTGGCGGCGCTGTCCGCGGCCCGGCCGAAGATCGCCGACTACCCGTTCACCACGCTCGTCCCGCAGCTCGGGGTCGTCACCGCGGGCTCCGAGGTGTTCACCGTCGCCGACGTGCCCGGCCTCATCCCCGGCGCCTCGCAGGGCCGTGGCCTGGGCCTGGACTTCCTGCGCCACATCGAGCGCTGCTCGGTGCTCGTGCACGTCGTCGACTGCGCCACGTTCGAGCCCGGCCGCGACCCGGCCGCCGACATCGAGGCGCTCGAGGCCGAGCTCGCGCAGTACACGCCCGCGCTCGGCGGGGAGCTGGCCGACCGGCCCCGGCTGATCGCCCTCAACAAGATCGACGTCCCGGACGCGGCCGACATGGCCGACATCGTGGCCGCCGACCTGAAGGAGCGGTTCGGCTGGCGGGTCCTCGCCATCTCCACGGCGACCCACGCCGGGCTGCGCGAGCTCACGTTCGCGATGGCGGAGGAGGTCGTGGCGTTCCGCGCCGCCCAGCCTGTCGTGGAGGCCACCCGGATCGTGCTGCGGCCCACCGCCGTCGACGACACCGGGTTCACGATCGAGCCCGACCCAGAGATCGAGGGCGGGTTCCTCGTGCTCGGCGCGCGGCCCGAGCGGTGGATCCGCCAGACGTCGTTCGACAACGACGAGGCCGTCGGCTACCTGGCCGACCGCCTCGCCCGCCTCGGCGTCGAGGAGGCCCTGGCCCGGGCCGGGGCGCACCGCGGCACGCCGGTCACGATCGGCGACGTCACGTTTGACTGGGAGCCCACCACCCCGGCCGGGGTCTCGGTCCTCATGTCCGGGCGCGGCACCGACCGCCGCCTGGAGATCGACGACCGCATCCCCGCCTCCGACCGCAAGGTGGCCCGCAACGCGCGCCGCCTGCACCGCACCGACGCGGAGCTGGCCGAGGAGCGCGCCGAGGCGGAGGCGGCCGACGAGCGCGACCGCCTGGCCGCCGCCGAGCGCGAGGACGCCTGGGACGAGGGCGTCTGGGACGACGCCCAGCCGGCCGAGGCCGCCCCGCCCCCCACCCGATGACGGGCGCCGCGCCCGCGCCGCGGGCGCTGCTGGGCGCGGCGCGGCGGGTCGTCGTCAAGGTGGGGTCGTCGTCGCTGACGTCGCTGTCGGGCGGGCTCGACCCCGCCCGGCTCGACCGGCTCGTCGACGCCCTCGCCGCCCGCCGCGGGGCCGGAAGCCAGGTCGTGCTGGTCTCCTCCGGGGCCATCGCGGCCGGGCTCGCCCCGCTCGGGCTGACCAAGCGCCCGCGCGACCTCGCCACGCAGCAGGCCGCGGCGGCCGTCGGCCAGCTCCTGCTCGCGCAGGCCTACGCGGCGTCGTTCGCCCGGCACGGCCGCGCGATCGGGCAGGTGCTGCTCACCGCCGACGACATGATCCGGCGCGCGCACTACCGCAACGCCCAGCGCACGCTGGAGCGCCTGCTCGGGCTCGACGTGCTGCCGGTCGTCAACGAGAACGACACCGTCGCCACCGACGAGATCCGCGTGGGCGACAACGACCGGCTCGCCGCGCTGGTCGCGCACCTGATCGGGGCCGACGCGCTCGTGCTGCTCTCCGACGTCGACGGGCTCTACGACGGTGACCCGCGCCGGGCGGGATCGTCGCTGATCCCCGAGGTCGGGGCGCCCGACGAGCTGGGCGCGGTGCGGATCGCCGCGCCCGGGCAGGGCGGCCTGGGCCGCGGCGGGATGGCCACGAAGATCACCGCGGCGGCGATGGCGTCGGCGTCGGGGATCCCGGTGCTGCTCGCCGCGGCCGAGGACGTCGCCGACGCGCTCGACCCGGCGGGCCCGAAGGTCGGCACCGCGTTCCGGCCGTCGGGGCGGCGGATGTCGGCGCGGAGGTTCTGGCTGCGCCACGCCGCCGACGTGCGCGGGCGCCTGGACCTCGACGAGGGCGCGGTCGCCGCGGTGATCGGCAAGCGCCGCTCGCTGCTCGCGGCCGGCATCCACGGCATCTCCGGCGACTTCGTGGCGGGCGACGTCGTCGACCTCGTGGGGGCCGACGGGGCCGTCGTGGCGCGCGGGGTGGTCGGGTTCGACGCCGTCGAGCTGCCCGCCCTGATCGGGCGCCGCAGCCGCGACCTGGCCCCGGAGCAGCGCCGGGAGGTCGTGCACGCCGACGACCTCGTTCCGCTGAACTGACCTGGAGGAACCCGTGGGGATGGGCCGTCCGGCCCTCCCGCCGCGGGTCCCGGCGTCGCTACCCTCTCGGGATGGGCGGGCCGACCGTCCGGCTGGCCGGGCCCGTCGCGGTGCTGCGGGACGGTGCTCCGGGCACGGGGACGGCAGTGTGCGGCCGGAAGGCGCGCACCCTGCTGGCGCTGCTGGCCGCCCGAGGGGGCGGGCCGGTGCCCGTCGACACGATCGTCGAGGTCCTCTGGCCGGCCGGTGCGCCCGGTCGGCCGGCGCGCGCGGTGGCCACGCTGGTGAGCCGGCTGCGGGCGGCGCTGGGGTCGGACGCGGTGCAGGGCGGCCCGCACGGCTACCGGCTGGGCCGACCGCCGGCGATCCACGTCGACGTCGACGAGGCGGCGCGGCTCGTGGGGGAGTGCCGCTCGCGTGGCGACCCTCGGCTGGCGGCCGCAGCCGGCCGGCGGGCGTGCGACCTGCTCGGCGACGGCCCGGCGCTGGCCGGTGAGTCCGACGCGGCGTGGGTCCGCGACGTCCGCAGCGGGCACGGCGCCCTCCTCCGCGCGGCGCGCCACGCCACCGCGCGGGCGCTGCTCGACGCCGCCGACCCCGTCGGGGCCGCCGGGATCGCCGCCGCGGCCGTCGCGGCCGACCGGTTCGACGAGACGGCGCACCGCCTGCTCATGGCCGCGCACCGCTCGGCGGGGGAGCCCGCGCGGGCGCTCGCGGAGTTCGAGCGGCTGCGCGCCGAACTGGCCGAGGAGTTGGGCGTCGACCCTGCCCCGGAGACCCGCGCGTTGCACCTCGCGGTGCTGGCCGACGCCCGTCCGGCCATCGCGCGCCGGGCCGCGGCGCCGACGTCGCGGCCGCTCCCGGGACGCTCGGGCGAGATCGCCGTGCTGACCCGGGCCTGGGCGGGCGCCACGGCGGGGGAGGGCGGCGTGGTGCTGGTCGTCGGAGAGGGCGGCATCGGCAAGACGCGGCTGGTGGCCGAGGTCGAGGCGGTCGTGCGGGCCACGGGCGGACAGGTCGTCGGCGCGCGCTGCTACCGCAGCGAGCGCCGGATGTTCCTGCAACCGCTGGTCGACGGGCTCGGCCCGGTGCTGGCGGCGCTGCCGGCCGCGCGGGTGCGGGAGCTCGCCGGTCCGCGGGCGGCCGCGCTGGCCGGGCTGTTCCCCGACCTGGCCGACGCGGTCGGCCCGCCCGCCGGTCCCGATCCGGCCGACGTCGTGGTGCGGCGCGCCTACGAGGCCGTGGCGGCGGCGCTGCGCGGGATGGCGGCGCTGCGCCCGACGCTGCTCGTGCTCGACGACCTGCACGACGCGGGGCACTCGACCGTCGAGTTCCTGCACTTCCTGGCCCGGCACCGCGGCCGCTCGCGCCTGCTGGTGCTCGCCACGCTGCGCCCGGAGGAGGGCTCGGCGGTGTGGGACGCCCTCGGGGGCCTCGTCGACCGGCTCGACCTGGGGCCGCTGCCCCCCGACGCGGTGGCGGTGCTGGCCGCTGCGGCCGGGCAGGGCGCGCGGGCGTCGGAGGTCCTGCGGCGCACCCACGGGCACACGCTGCTCGTCGTCGAGGAGCTGCGCGGGCGCGCGTCGGGGGAGCGCGGCGTGCCGGAGGCGGTGCGGACCGTCGTGCTCGCGCGCGCCCGGCGCCTGGGGGCCGGCGTCGAGGAGGTGCTGCGCGCCGGGGCGGTGCTGGGCGGCGTCGTCGACCCCCTCGTGCTGGCGGGGGTGCTCGGCGTCGCCCCGCACGTCGCGGCACGGAGGTGCCAGCGAGCCGCGGACGCGGGGCTGCTCGTGGCGGCCGGGCGCGCGTACGCGTTCGCGAACGAGCTGGTGCACGAGGTGGTGGCCGCGTCGGCGCCCCCGGGGGTGCGTGCCGCCGACCAGGCCGCCGCCCGCCGGCCCGCCCGACCCCGGGAGGTTGCAGCCCGCCTGCGACGGGGCTGAAACGCCCGGGCCCAGGGTGGCGCGCGGCGAGCGTGACCGGCGGATCGGTCCGCCCGGCGCGCCGCCCGGGAGGACGGGAGCGCCGGGATGGCCGTCGACGAGGGCAGGTTGATGGACCTGCTGGGGAAGTTCGTGGGGGACATGGGTGCGACGGCCGCCGCGGGCAGCGTGGTGGTCGGGCACCGGCTCGGCCTGTACGCGTCGCTCGCGCAGGGACCCGCGACACCGGAGGAGTTCGCCGGGCGCACCGGTTGCCACCCGCGCTACCTCACCGAGTGGCTGCGGGGCCAGGCGGCGAGCGGGTACGTCGAGTACGACGCCGCCACCGGCGCGTTCTCGATGACCGAGGAGCAGGCCTTCGCCCTGACCGACCCGAACGGCCCGGTGTACCTGCCCGGGGCGTTCGTGCTGGCGCTGGCGATGCTCCGGTCGGAACCGGCGATCACGCAGGCGTTCCGGACGGGCGAGGGCGTCGGCTGGCACGAGCACCACGAGGACCTGTTCGTCGGCACCGAGCTGTTCTTCCGGCCCGGCTACCTGGCGAACCTGACGACGAACTGGCTGCCGGCCCTCGACGGGGTCGTGGAGAAGCTCACAGCCGGGGCGGCCGTCGCCGACATCGGGTGCGGCCTCGGGGCGTCGACGGTGCTGCTCGCGCAGGCCTTCCCACGGGCGCGGGTGGTCGGTTCCGACTACCACGGCCCGTCGATCGAGCGGGCGCGCAAGGCCGCGGCCGAGGCGGGGGTGGCGTCGCGCGTGGGGTTCGAGGAGGCGTCCGCGCAGACGTTCACCGGCACCGGCTACGACCTCGTCACCTCCTTCGACTGCCTGCACGACATGGGCGACCCGGTCGGCGCGGCCCAGCACGTGCGCGGGGCGCTGGCCGCGGACGGCACGTGGATGGTGGTCGAGCCCGCGGCGGGCGACCGCGTGGAGGACAACCTCAACCCGGTGGGCCGGCTGTACTACTCGGGGTCCACGTTCCTGTGCGTCCCGAACGGGCTCTCACAGCCCGGCGGCTACGCGCTCGGCGCGCAGGCGGGCGAGGCCGCGATCCGCCGGGTCGCCACCGACGCCGGCTTCACCCGGTTCCGGCGCGCGGCCGAGACCCCGTTCAACCACGTCTACGAGATCCGGCCGTAGCGGGGTTGCGTGATCGGCGCGGCGCGGCACACTCAGCGGGTGCCCGCCGCCGAGGACGTCGCCCGCGCCGCTCTCGTCGCGCGCACCGCTCTCGTCGCGCGCACCGCTCTCGTGGACGCGCTGACGGCGTCCGGGCGCATCCGCAGCCCGGCCGTCGAGGACGCGTTCCGGTCGGTGCCCCGGCACCTGTTCCTGCCCGAGGCCACCGTCGACACGGCCTACGCCGACGACGCGATCGCGGTGCAGCGCGTCGAGGGGGTGGCGACGAGCTCGGCGTCGCAGCCGTCGATGGTGGCGATCATGCTCGAGCAGCTCGACCTCCGGCCGGGGATGCGCGTGCTGGAGATCGGCGCCGGCACGGGGTGGAACGCCGCGCTGATGGCGCGGATCGTGGGGCCGACCGGGGCGGTCACGACCGTCGACATCGACCCGCACCTCGTCGACTCCGCCGGGCGCCACCTCGCCGCGGCGGGTGTCACCGACGTGCGGCTGCGCAGCGGCGACGGGGTGCTCGGCGTCCCCGACGGCGCGCCCTACGACCGGATCGTGCTCACCGTCGGCAGCGACGACGTCTGGCCGGCCTGGGTCGAGCAGCTCGTGCCGGGCGGGCGGCTGCTGCTGCCGCTGGCCGTGCGCGGCACCCAGCTCTCGACCGCGTTCGACCTGGGCCCCGACGGCGTGCTGCGCAGCCACTCGGTGCGCAGCTGCGGGTTCATCCGGCTGCGCGGGCTGGGGGCGGTCGACGAGGGGGCGGTCGAGGTGCCCGGCGTCGGGTCGCTGCTGGTGCCCTCCGACGGCCCGGCGGTGGAGGCCGACGCGGTGGCCGCGGTGCTGGCCGACCCGCGCGGACCCTCCGGCCCTCCGGTCTCCCTGGGCCGCGCCGACCTGTGGGACGGGTTCGGCCTGTGGCTGGCGCTCACCGAACCGGGCGCGGGGCGCATGCTGCCCTCGACCGACGCGCCTGCGCTGGTGCTGGTGGGGGCCGCGGGCCTGGCCTCGGTGGTGCCCGGGCCGGACGCCCGGGTGCACGTGTTCGGCGCCGAGGGCGCGGACCTGGCCCGGCGGTTGGACGGGGCGCTGCGGGCGTGGACCGCGGCCGGTTCGCCGGGCGGCCCGGACTGGAGGGTGGCGGTGGTGCGGGCGGGGTCGGGTGATCCGCCGGAGGGGGTGCGGGTGGTGCGGACGGCGCACCACCACCTGCTGCTGGACCTGGTGCGGTAGGGCGCTGCTCCCCGGTCCCTGTTGCCCGGTCACTGTTGCCCGGTCCCTGTTGCAGGAAGGCCACCTTCAGGACGAAAACCGTCCACAAGGTGGCCTTGCTGCAGGTTCGGGGGGCGGGACCGGCGACGTCGGGCGGGTGCGTTCTGCGGAACGCGAGCCGGCCGGCCGGCCGGCCGATGCGATCACCCGACGGTCGGGCGTGCGAGCGAGGAAGATCGCGACGAGCCGCACTTCACGGTCGCGATGAGGACCGTGAGGTGCGGCGGGTGGTGATCACGGCGGTGGTGATCGTCGTCGGCCGCACACCACGGCTGCTCCGGCCGCCGTCAGGTGCGGTCCGCGGCGATCATGCACCCGCCGCTCGGCAGCACCGGGTCGAGCGTCGCGCCGACCGCCGATCCGTGTGTTCCGCGGAACGCCGCCGGGCGCACGCACTGCTGCTCCTGCTGCCCTGGGGCGCGATCGGCAGTGATCATGGTCGCGATTCGCCGGCCAGCAGGACACGACGGACGGGTCGGCGGAGATGGCGCCCGAGTGCGTTCCGCGGAACGCGGTTCGGCCGCCGGTGCGCGATCACCCACCGACTGCGCGGGCGAGGAGGATCGCGACGAGCCGCACAGCACTGTCGCGCTGAGGACCGTGAGGTGCGGTGAGTGGTGATCACGAGCCCGTCCCGCGTTGCAGGAAGGCCACCTTCACGACGAAAAGCGTCCACAAGGTGGCCTTGCTGCATGTTCGAGGAGGGTGGGGAGGGCGGGCGGGTCAGGCGCGCGGCTCCAGCACCACCAGCGGGATCTCGCGGTCGGTCCGCTTCTGGTAGCCGGCGTAGTTGCGGTACTTCCCCGCGATCTGCGGCCACATCCGCGCCCGCTCCTCCGGCGATGCGACGCGGGCCGTCATCGGGGTGCGGGGGCCGCCCTTGACCGAGACCTGCACCTCCGGCCGGGCGCGCAGGTTGTGGAACCAGGCGGGGTGGTGGTCGTCGCCGCCGCGCGACGCCACGACGACCGGGTGGCCGTCCTCGTGCAGCGGCACGGTGAGCATCACCGAGCGGGGCTCACCGGACCTGCGGCCCACGGTCGTCAGCTCCACCACGTCCATGCCCATCGCGTCGTACCCGACGCGCCCGCCGGTGACCTTCACCAGCAGGCGGTGCAGGGTGTTCATGGCCTTGAGCATGGAGTCCGACGGCATGCCCCGATCCTGTCAGAGACCGGCCACCTCAGAGCGCGGCCACCTCGTGCTCGAGCCGGGCGGCGACGTGGCGCCGGGCCGCCTCGGTGCGGGTGGGGAGGTGGCCGGAGCCGAAGAGCGGCTCGCCGGGTGCGACGTCGCGCAGCACCTGGCGCGCGAGGGTCTGGCGGTGGACCTCGGTGGGGCCGTCGGCGGTGGCCATCACCTGCGCGTCGACCATCATCGCCGAGAACGGCATCTCGTTGGAGATCCCCAGAGCGCCGTGCAGGTGCATCGCCCGCTGCACGACGTCGTGGTAGACCCGCGGCATCGCGACCTTCACCGCCGCGATGTCCTTGCGCACGGCCCGGTAGTCCTGGTGCTTGTCGATCAGCCACGCCGTGCGCAGCAGGAGCAGCCGGAACTGCTCGATGTCGATCCAGCTCTCGGCGATCTTGTCCTGCGTCGACTGCATCTCGGCCAGACGGCCGTGGCGGGTGGTGCGCGAGACCGCGCGCTCGGTCATGAGGTCGAACGCGCGGCGCATCTGCGCGATCGTCCGCATGCCGTGGTGGATGCGCCCGCCGCCCAGGCGCGTCTGCGCGATCGCGAACGCCTCACCGGGCTCGCCGAGCAGGTTCTCCGCCGGCACGCGCACGCCGGTGAAGCGCAGGTAGCCGTGGCTGGAGTGCTCGGGGGACTCGGTGCCGATCCCGGCGTCGCGGACGTTCACCAGCCCCGGGGTGCCGGCCGGCACGATGAACATCGACATGCTGCGGTGCGGCCCGGCCTCGGGGTTCGTGACGACCATGACCAGCAGGAACGCCGCGTGCCGGGCGTTGGAGGAGAACCACTTCTCGCCGTCGATCACCCACTCGTCGCCCTCGCGGACGGCGCGGGTCGTGAACAGCGTCGGGTCGGCGCCGGCGTGCGGCTCGGTCATCGAGTAGCACGAGGAGATCTCGCCGTCGAGCAGCGGCTGCAGGTAGCGGGCCTTCTGCTCCTCGGTGCCGTAACGGGCGAGGATCTCGGCGTTGCCCGAGTCGGGCGCCTGGCACCCGAACACCGACGGCGCCCAGCGCGAGCGCCCGAGCAGCTCGTTGAGCAGGGCCAGGCGCACCTGGCCGTAGCCCTGGCCGCCGAGCTCGGGGCGCAGGTGGCACGCCCACAGCCCGCGCTCGCGGACCTGGTCCTGCAGCGGGCGGACCAGCCGCCGCGCCCGCTCGTCGGTCTTGTCGTAGGGGTCGCCGAGCACCAGGTCGAGCGGCTCGACCTCGTCGCGCACGAAGGCGTCGACCCAGTCGAGGTCGCGCTGGTAGCCGGGCTCGGTCTCGAAGTCCCACATCGTCGCGACGCTAGGAGCGGGCGCCGCGGGCGGCAACCGCGCCGTCCGCGGCGGTTGTGGAGGTCTCCAGCCCCGCGCCCAGCCCCTCGACCTGGAAGGCGAGCTGCGCGGCGAGCAGGGTGTCGAACCGGCGCACGTCCATCCCCGTCACGTGCTCGATCCGCCCGAGCCGGTACCGCACGGTGTTCTCGTGGACGCCCAGCGCCTTCGCCGTCGCGCGGACCTGGGCGCCGCAGTCGAGGTAGCGGCGCAGGGTCTCGACGAGGTCGCCGCCGCCGGTCTCGTCGCTGCGCCGCAGCGGCCCGAGGCACTGCTCGGCGAAGCGCAGCGCGACGTCCGCGCGGTCGCCGTTGACGACGAGCCGCAGCGTCGACAGCTCGGTGACGGCGACGACGTCGGCGCGCCCGCCCAGCGCGTCGACGATCCGGTCGACCTCCCGGGTCTCCGCGAGCGCGGGCGGGAGGTCGGGCAGGTCGTGGCAGACGCCCGACACCACCGCCCGCCGGACGCCCGTGTGCCGGGCCACCGCGTCGAGGCCCGTCCGCAGGGCCGCGTGCACCCGCCGCAGCGCCGACGGGTCGGCGTCGGCGGGCAGCGCGACGAGCAGGACGACGTCGTCGGGCCCGGCGTGGGCCGGCGGCGGCCCGTCGAGGACGGGCGCCAGTGCGTCGGCGACGGCGTCGCGGCACGCGGCGGGGGAGCGGTGCGGCGCCACCGGCAGCCGGACGACGAGCTGCGGGCGCGCCAGGTCCAGGCCCACGTGCGCGGCGAGGCGGCGCAGGTCCTCGAGCGAGCGCGGGCTGCCGCCGCGGGAGCCCAGCAGCAGGTCGGCCAGCACGTCGTCGCGGGCGAGCGCGGCGGCCCGCAGCCGGCGCGCCTCGCCCAGCACCTGCAGCGACAGCAGCGTCGCAGCGTGCTCGGCGAGCGGCGTCTCGGCCGGGGCCAGGGGGCGGCCCATCTCGATCAGGTCGAGGTAGCCCGCGGTCGCGCCCTCGGCGACGAGCACCGCGACGAGGTGGCGGCGGGTGAGGCCGGACAGCGGGTGCGGCAGCAGCACCGTCGACTGCCGGTCGGGACCGAGCACATCGAGCTCCGCGGCCGTGGCGGCCGGCAGCGCGGGCGGCTCGGCCAGGCGCAGTGCGGGCGGCGCCGCCCAGGTGCGGACGCGCAGGTCGGGGCCGAGCAGGGCGACGGGCCGGCCGAGCAGCTCGGCCAGCAGCGCGACGACGTCCTCGGGCTCCGCGCCGGCGAGGACCGCGCGCGAGAGCTGCGCCGGGATCGAGCGCAGGGGATCGGCCGGGGAGGGCCGCGTGCACCGGCCGAGCGCCGCCTCCGCGAGCGCGACGGCGCCCGCCAGGTCGACCCCGTCGACGGGCCCGGGCACGAGCTCCAGCACCCCGCGGACCTCTCCGCCGACCCGCAGCGGCACCGCGAGCGCGCCCGCGTGCCGGGCGGTCGCGCGGTCACGGAGGGCGGCGCGCGCGGCGGGGGAGGCGCCGTCACCACCCGCGGACGCGCCTCCGCCCTCGGCGAGGAGCACGGCGCAGCGGGACAGGCCCAGGCGTTCGCGCACGGCCCCGACCAGGAACGACAGCACCGGGTCGGCCCCCGGTGACGGGGCTGCGGGCGCGACCGGTTCGACCGCCGTCGGGCTCGGCATCCGTCCGGTCACCTCCATCGGTGTGCTTGCCCCATGTGAGCAACAGCACTACCGTGACAGCCCTAACGATCGTTAGGCAACCCCCTGGGCTCGATCTGTCGGGAAAGGACACCCCCATGGACGTCGGTGTACTGCTGGTCTTCCAGAACTGGCACGAGAACCTCAGCGACGGCGAGATGTTCCGCCAGGAGGCCGAGCTGGGCGTGCTCGCCGAGGAGTACGGCTACGACTCCGTCTGGGCAGCCGAGCACCACTTCGACGACTACTCGATGTGCCCGGACAACCTGCAGCTGATGAGCTACCTCGCGGCGCGGACCAGCCGGATCAAGCTCGGCACGGGCGCGGTGATCCTGCCGTGGAACAACCCGCTGCGGGTCGTCGAGAAGGTCACGATGCTCGACATCCTGTCCGGCGGGCGCACACTGTTCGGGATGGGCCGCGGCCTCGCGAAGATGGAGTACGAGGGCTTCGGCGTCGACATGAACACCTCGCGCGACCGGTTCGACGAGGCCGCCGAGCTGATCATCCGCGGGCTGGAGAACGGCTACGTCGAGAACGACGGCCCGATCTACGTGCAGCCGCGGGTCGACGTCCGCCCCGGCCCGGAGGCGGGCACGCAGTGGGCCGACCGGATCTACGGCGTCGCGATGTCGCCGGACTCGGTGCCCGCCGTCGCCAAGCTCGGCGCCCGGATGATGACCTTCATGCAGTACCCGGCGGAGATGCACGTGCCGGCCATCGAGCGCTACCGCGAGGTCTACCGCGAGACCCACCACCGCGAGCCGGGCCCGATCCTCACGCAGGACTTCATCTACTGCCACGAGGACGCCGAGGTCGCCGAGCAGACCGCGCGCGACCACCTCAGCCGCTACTTCCTCTCCGTCATCAAGCACTACGACTTCGCCGGGGAGCACTGGCGCGAGACCAAGGGCTACGAGGCCTACCAGTCCGGCGCCGACATGATCCGCGAGGCGGGCATGGAGGCGGCCGGCGCGGGCTACGCCGACACCCAGATCTGGGGCACGCCCGAGCAGATCATCGAGAAGTACCGCCACCGCGTGGAGCTGTTCGGCGACCACCAGCCCAACGTCGCGCCCTCGTTCGCCGGGCTGCCGTTCGACAAGGTGCGCGCGAGCATGAAGCTCTTCGCCGAGAAGGTCGTGCCCGAGCTGCACAAGATGGGCGTCAAGACCGCGGTCCCGGCCTGACGGTCGCGGGACGGGCGGTGTCGCCGCCCGTCCCGGGGTGGGACCCTGGAACGCTCCCGGCGCGCCGGGTCCCGCCCGCACCACGACCGGAAGGACCGGTGATGACCACCGCCGAGCAGCGCGAGACGCCCCCGGCCCGCCGCGGCGGCGCCCGGCGCGCCGAGCTCGTCGCGCTGGCCAGCCGCCTGTTCCGCGAGCGCGGCTACCACGGCGTCGGCATGCGCACCCTCGCCGAGGCCGCCGACATGCAGGCCGCCTCGCTCTACCACCACTTCCGCAACAAGGAGGAGCTGCTCCTCGAGGCGATCTTCGTCGTCGACCGCGACCTGATCGTCGACCAGCTCCCGATCCTCGACGGCCCCGGCACGCACCGCGAGCGGCTCGTCCGGCTCGTGCGCGGGCACGTCCGCCACATCGCCGACAACCGCGACGCCTGGTGGGTCGCCTCGCGCGAGCTGCGGGCGCTCTCGCCCGACCGGTTCGACGAGGTGCAGGTCTACCGGCGCCGCTACCAGCACCGGATCGCGCAGCACCTGGCCGACGGCGCCCGCGCAGGCGAGTTCGACTGCGACGACCCGCGGCTGGTCAGCCTCGCGATCCTCGACATGATCAACGGGCTCAACGAGTGGTTCGACCCCGCCGGACGGCTCACCATCGACCAGATCGCCGACCGCTACGCCGTCCTCGCGGTGCGCCAGCTCAGTCCCTGAGAGGTTCCGTGCGGGGCCGCCCGGCCGGCGCGCCGAACGAGGCGAGCAGCCCGCCGTCGACGGCGACCGTCGAGCCCGTCATGTACGACGACCCCGCCACCGACCACACGACGTCGGCGATCTCCTCGGCCCGTGCGGGCCGCCCGAGCGGGATGCCGGCCATGATCCGCGCCTTCGCCGCGGGCGGGATGCCGTCGGTCATGTCGGTCTCCACGAACCCGGGCACGACCAGGTTGACCCGCACGCCGTCGCGCGCGAACTCCATCGCGAGCGTCTGCGTCAGCCCGGACAGCCCGGCCTTCGCCGAGCCGTAGGCGACGTCGCCCGCGAAGCCCCGCAACCCGACCACCGCCCCGATGTTGACGACCGACGCGCCCGCCGCCAGCAGCGGTCGCGCGGCCCGGACCACGGTGAACGCGCCCGTCAGGTTGGTGGCGAGCACCTCGTTCCAGGCCGCGTCGCCGACCTGCTCGATGAGCCCGCCGCGGTGCACCCCCGCCGAGTTCACGAGCACGTCGACCGAGCCGGTGCCCTCCCGCACCCGCGCGAACGCGGCCGCCACCGACTCCGGGTCGGCGACGTCGACGGGCACCGGCACGACCCGCCCCCCGGCCGGCCACTGCGCCCGCGCCGCCGACCGGGCCAGCACGTAGACCGCGTCGCCCGCGGCGAGCGCGCGGTCGACGACCGCTCGCCCGATCCCGCGGGATCCCCCCGTGACCACCCACGTGCGACCCATGTCAGTCCGGCAGCCCGCCGACGAAGGAGAGCAGCTCGGTGCGGTAGGTCTCGCCGTCCTCGGCGAACGGCGCGTGCCCGACCCCGCCGAACTCGACCAGCCGGGCGTCGCGGAAGAGCGTGCGGGAGGCGCTCACGCCGTCGAAGGACACGAACCCGTCCTCGCGCCCGCACAGCAGCAGCACCGGGCAGGGCAGCGCCGGCAGGATCTCCCGCTGGTCGATGCCGGCGAGGTCGCGCAGCGTGTCGTCGGCGCGGGGCCCGGACTCCATGAACTGCAGCCACATCGACTCGACGACGTCGGCCCCGACCGGCTTCACGCAGACCGCGCCCGCCACCGCCCGGAACGTCGATGCCCGGTCGGCCGCCAGCCCGGCGAGCACCCCCTCGACGTCGGCGGGCGTGCCGCCGTAGGGCCACCCCTCCGCCGAGGTGTAGCGCGGGGTGGCGCCACCGGTCAGCACCAGGCCGCTGATGTTCGAGCCCAGCCGGGACGCGGCCTCGGTGACGACCGCGCCGCCCAGCGACCAGCCGTTGAGCACGGGCGCGCGCAGCCCGAGGTGCTCGACGATCGCGACCACGTCGGAGGCGATCGCCGCGATCGAGGTGTCGGCGAAGTCCTTGTCCGACCGACCGCAGGCGCGGTGGTCGAGCGTCACCACCGCGTGGCCCGCGGCGCGCAGCGCGGGCAGCGTCGTGTCCCAGCAGCGCGAGGTCACGCCCCAGCCGTGCACGAGGACCACCGGGCGGCCCGCCCCCGCGTGGTGCTCGTAGTAGACGCGCTTGCCGTCCTCCACCTCGAGGAACGCCATGTCCTGCCTCCTTCGTCGTCCGTGCTCGGGTTCGTGATCGTGATCGGGTCAGGTGCGCCCGGCGTACCGGCTGCGCAGCCGCCGCTTGTCGGTCTTGCCCACGCTGGTCCGCGGCAGCGCGTCCACCACCACCACGTCCTCGGGCAGCCACCAGCGCGGGACCCGCTCCTCCAGCCGCGCGAGCAGCTCCGCCCCGGAGGCCTCCGCGCCCGCGCGCAGCACCGCGACCGCCAGCGGCCGCTCCTGCCAGCGGTGGTGCGGCACCGCCACCACCGCCGCGTCGGTGACGTCCGGGTCGGCCAGCAGCGCCTGCTCCAGGGCCACCGAGCTGATCCACTCGCCGCCGCTCTTGATGAGGTCCTTGGTGCGGTCGACGACGTGCAGCCGGCCCTGCTCGTCGATCGTCGCGACGTCGCCGGTGCGCAGCCAGCCGTCGTCGAAGCGGTCGGGAGCCTCGCCGAGGTAGTAGGACGTGGCCACCCACGGCCCGCGGACGTGCAGCTCCCCGACGGCGGTGCCGTCCCAGGGCAGCTCGTGCCCGGCGTCGTCGACGATCCGCCACCGCAGCCCGGGCAGGAGCCTGCCCTGCGTGCGCGTGTCGCGGTACCGCTCGTCGGCGTCCTCGATCGGCGCGGGCGGTCGCGTGAACGTCGCCATCGGCGAGATCTCGGTCATGCCCCAGCCCTGGAAGACCGGCACGCCGAGCTCGTCGAGTCCGCGGACCAGGTCGAGCGGGGGCGTCGAGCCGCCGAGCACCAGCGCCCGCAGGCTCGACAGGTCGCCGCCGTGGGTGCGGACGCGGTCGAGCAGGTCGACGGCGACGGTCGGCACCATCCCGACGTAGGTGACGCGCTCGCGTTCGATGATGTCGGCGATCTGCGCGACGCTCGGGTGCGGGCCGGGCAGCACCTGCGCGGCGCCGGCCATCGTCGCCGCGAACGGCACGCCCCAGCCGTTGGCGTGGAACAGCGGCACGACGTGCAGGACCGTGTCGCGCGCGGAGATCGCGTGGCCGTCGGCGAGGCAGGCGGCGAAGGTGTGCAGGACGAGCCCGCGGTGGGTGTAGCCGACGCCCTTGGGCCGGCCCGTGGTGCCGGAGGTGTAGCAGAGCACCGCGAGGTCGTGCTCGGAGCGCGGCGGCGGCTCGGTGAGCTCGGGCCCGGCCGCGACCAGCGCCTCGTAGGCGTCGCCGGTGTCGATGACGCCCAGCTCGGGGTGCACGCCGTCGAGCAGGTGCACGAGGTCGGGGTCGGCCAGGATCAGCCGGTCGTCGGCGTGGCCCGCGATGTAGGCGATCTCCTCGGCGGACAGGCGCAGGTTGAGCGTGTGCAGGACGGCGCCGACCAGCGGCACCGCCGCGTACAGCTCGAGGTGGCGGTGGTGGTTCCACGACAGGCTCGCCACGCGGTCGCCCGGCCGGACCCCGAGCGCGCGCAGCGCCCCGGCCAGTCGCGAGACCCGCGCGGCGTAGGCGCCGTAGTCGTAGCGCACGACCTCGGCGCCGTCGTCATAACCGACGATCGGGCGGCGCGGGTGGTGGCGCCGCGCGCGCTCCAGGAAGTCGGTGACCAGCAGCTCGGTCACGCCCACTCCTCGCTGACGCTCGTCGTAGGCGCGCCCGGCGGTGCTGCGCCGAACGGTGACCTCGCAGGCTCGGTCACGTCGCCAGCCGCTCCCGCACGGCCGGCACCACCTTGTCGGCCAGGTACGCGATCCGCTCGGACCCCGAGTCGACGGGCTCGCCGGGCAGCTGGGCCCAGAAGTGCACGTCCTTGATCTGCGGGCAGGCGCGCAGCATGTCGGTCAGCTCGGTCACGGCCGTCTCGGCGTCCATCAGCCGGTAGGCGCCCGCCTCCAGGATCTGGGCCGGGTCGGCGAAGCGCGGGACGTCGTCCGGCGGGCCGAACGCGCCCCAGGAGATGTACTCGTTGAGCTGGTAGAGCGCGTGCTTCCCGATCCGCGACCAGACCTCCTCCGGGTCCTCGGCGATGATCGACCACTGCCCGGCGTAGATCTTCGCGTCGGCCACCGACCCGCCGGTCCGCTCGACGGCGGCGAGGTACGCGGCGTGGTGGGCGTTCTGGGTGCTGAGGAAGCCGTCGGCGATGCGGGCCGCGCGCTCGATCGCGACGTCGGCCATGGCTCCCACCAGCAGCTGCGGGGTGCGCTCGGGCACGGGCGTGACGGCGACGGGTGGCAGCGAGTACCGCTTGCCCGAGAAGCCCTCGGCCGATCCCGACCACGCGCGCCGGATGACCTCGACGCCCTCCTCCAGCAGGCTCGGCCGCTGGCGGACCTGCTTGCCGAACGCCTCGAACTCGCGCACCCAGTAGCCCTGGCCGACGCCGAGGTCGAAGCGCCCGCCCGAGAGCAGCGACAGCGTCGCGGAGTCCTCGGCGAGGCGCACCGGGTCGTGCAGCGGCGACACGATGAGGTTCGTGCCGACGCGCATCCGCGAGGTCCGCTGCAGGATCGCCGAGGCCAGCACGAACGGCGAGGGGCTGTAGCCGTCGGCGCAGAAGTGGTGCTCGGTGAGCCAGGCCGAGTCGACGCCGCGCTGCTCGGCCCACGCGATCTGGTCGAGGACCTCCGCGTAGAAGGAGCTGAACGGGCGGTCGGGATCGGGGTTGCGGAAGTCGTACCAGAGTCCGAAGGTCGGGCCGCTCGCCGCGCTCTGCTCGGTCATGTCCGCAGCGTGGCCGCCCCTGTGGTCCGTGTCACGGCGCCCGGGTGCGGGTCGTTGTCGACTCCACCAACGCCGGGTCCCCGGTCGCCGCCCGGGGCCGGGCGTCGCCGCTACGGTGGCGGGCGTGACGACCACGGCCCAGCCCGACTGGCTCTCCCCGGAGGTCGTCGATCTCGCCGCCGTCGTCCGCTGGGCAGCGGAGCACGGGCTGCCCGAGGGCCCCGTCGAGGACGTGCGCCGCATCGGCGGCGGCACGCAGAACATCGTGCTGCGGATGACGTGGGCCGGGCGCGACCTCGTGCTGCGCCGCCCGCCCGAGCATCCGCGCGCCTCCAGCAACGCGGTGCTCCGCCGCGAGATGCGGGTGCTCGCCGCGCTCGCCGGGTCGGACGTGCCGCACCCCGGGTTCGTCCTGGGCTGCGACGACGAGTCGGTGCTCGGCGGCGTCGTGTTCTACCTGATGGAGGCCGTGGACGGGATCAACCCGGGTGACCTGATCCGGGGGGTGTGCGCCGACGACCCCGCCGCCCGGCGCGCCGCCGCGCTCGACACGGCCGACGCGCTGGCCCGCCTCGCCGCCCTCGACCACGAGGCCGTCGGGCTCGGAGACCTCGGCCGCCCGGAGGGGTTCCTCGCCCGGCAGGTGCCGCGCTGGGTCGAGCACCTCGCGTCCTACGACCGGATCGACGGCTACCCCGGCTCGACGCTGCCGCACGTCGACGCGCTGGCCCGCTGGCTCACCGACCACCGCCCGCCCGACGCCCGGCCCGGGATCGTGCACGGCGACTACCACCTCAACAACGTGCTCCTCGCCGTCGACGCGCCCCGGGTGGCGGCCGTCGTCGACTGGGAGATGTGCACGATCGGCGACCCGCTGCTCGACCTCGGCTGGCTGCTCGTCACCTGGCCCGACGGGCTCGCCGACCCGATCGCGGGCGGCGCGCTGGCCGCGCTGGGCGGCCTGCCCGCCCCCGCCGACCTGGCCGCGCACTACGGCGCGCGCAGCGGCCGCGACCTCTCCGCGCTCGACTGGTACACCGTCCTCGCCGGCTTCAAGCTCGCCATCGTCATCGAGGGCACGCACGCCCGCGCGCAGGCCGGGCAGGCCGAGCGCGCGGTCGGCGAGCGGCTGCACCGCAACGCCGTCGACCTGCTGGATCGGGCCGCGGGCGTGGCCGGGGTCTGAGCCGCCCTCACCCCGACTGCGCCAGCGCGAACGGCAGCACCGACCCGGCGCCGGCCCGGCGCAGCAGGCGGGCGGCCACCGTCATCGTCCAGCCGGAGTCGATCAGGTCGTCGACGAGCAGGACCGGCCCGTCGGGCAGCGTGAACGACGGCTCCTCGAACCCGTGCCACACCGCGGCGAGGCGCTGCGCGGAGTTGGCGTGCGCGGCGGGCCGTGGCCCGGCCGGCACGAGCGTGCCGAGCAGGGGGAGGCGGCCGATCTCGCTGATCCGGCGGGCGAGGTGCTCGAGCTGGTGCGGGCGGGTGCGCGAGCCGATGCCGACGACCCCGACCGGCCGCTCCTCCCAGCCCCATCCGGCGAGCACGCGCACGACGGCGTCGAGGACGTCCTTGGGCACGGGCAGGTCGGTGCCGCTGACGGCCTCGCCGGTCTCCGGGTCGAGGTCGGGGCCGAACTCGTCGTCGGCGGGCGGGGCGGGGTCGAGCAGCTCGCGCAGCCGGGTGCCCCAGCCGATGTCGGACAGGCGCCCGATCACGCGGCCGGTGCCGGCCAGCTCGCCCGCCGGGATCTTCCCGGACGCGGGCACGTCGAGCTCGGCCATGCCGGTGGGCCACTGCTTGCGCGGCGCCACCTCGACGCCCGGGCGCGCGATCCGCTCGGCGGCCGCCTCGGCCGCACCGGCGTCGACGTCGGTGCTCCACGCGGTGCCCGCGCACACGTCGCAGCGCCCGCACGGCGCGGCGCCCGGGTCGTCGAGCTGCTCGCGCAGGAACACCAGCCGGCAGCGGTCGGTGGCCAGGTAGTCGAGCATCGCCTGCTGCTCGGCCTTGCGCGCCTGCGCGATCCGGCGGTGGCGCTCCTCGTCGTAGACCCAGTCCTGGCCGGTGGCGACCCACCCGCCCTTGACGCGCTTCGCCGCGCCGTCGCTGTCGAGGACCTTGAGCAGCATCTCCAGCCGGGTGCGCGACAGGTCGACGCGCGTCTCGATCGCCGCGGTGGACAGCGGACCGGAGGAATCGGAGCTGTGCCCGAGCACGGCCAGCGTCTGGCGCACGACGGGCTCGGGCGGGAAGGCCAGGGAGGCGAAGTAGCGCCAGATGTCCTGGTCCTCGTGTCCGGGCAGCAGCACCACCTCGGCACGCTCGACGGCGCGCCCGGCGCGGCCGATCTGCTGGTAGTAGGCCACCGGCGAGGCGGGCGCACCCAGGTGCACGACGAAGCCGAGGTCGGGCTTGTCGAACCCCATCCCCAGCGCCGACGTGGCCACCAGCGCCTTCACGCGGTTGGCCAGCAGGTCGCCCTCCGCCGCGAGGCGCTCCTCGGGCGGGGTCTTCCCCGTGTAGGAGGCCACCGGGTGGCCGCGCTCGCGCAGGAACTCCGCGACCTCCTCGGCCGCCTGGATCGTGAGCGTGTAGACGATGCCGGCGCCGGGCAGCGCGTCCATCTGCGCGGCGAGCCAGCCCAGGCGGTCGGCCGCGGTGCGCAGCGTCACGACCGAGAGCCGCAGGCTCTCGCGGTCGAGCGAGCCGCGCAGCACCAGCGGCTCCCCGGCCGCGAGCCCGAGCTGCTCGGTGACGTCGACGACCACGCGGTCGTTGGCCGTGGCCGTGGTGGCCAGCACGGGGATGCCGTCGGGCAGCTCGGCGATGAGCGCGCGCAGGCGGCGGTAGTCGGGGCGGAAGTCGTGGCCCCAGTCGGACACGCAGTGCGCCTCGTCGACGACGAGCATCCCCGCCGACGCGGTGAGCCGGGGGAGCACGCGGTCGCGGAAGTCGGGGTTGTTGAGCCGCTCCGGGCTGACCAGCAGCACGTCGACCTCCCCGGCCTCGACGGCCTCGTAGGTGCGCTCCCAGTCGGCGGTGTTGGCGGAGTTGACCGTGGCCGCGCGGATCCCGGCGCGCGCGGCGGCGTCGATCTGGTTGCGCATCAGCGCGAGCAGCGGCGAGACGATCACCGTGGCGCCCGCGCCCTGCTCGCGCAGCAGCGCGGTGGCCACGAAGTACACCGCCGACTTGCCCCACCCCGTGCGCTGCACGACCAGCGCCCGCCGCCGCTCCGCGACGAGCGCGTGGATCGCGGTCCACTGGTCCTCGCGCAGCCGGGCGTCGGGCCCGGCGAGGGTGGTGAGCACCTTCTCGGCCCGGGCGCGCAGGTCCTGTTCGGTGGTGGTCATGGCGTCGATGGTTCACCAGGGGTCCGACAGTCCGGGCACCGCACCGCCGTTGCCGCGTCCGCACCGCCGCTCCGGCGGCGGTGCGGTGCCCAGGACGGCGGTGCGGTGGAGGCGATCTGCCGGAACGGCCACGGGTGACCCGGCGCCCCGCGCATGCTGCGCCGGTGGACCTCCCGCTCTCCGGGCCCCTGCTCAGGCCCGGCCTGCTCGCCGCCGGCGTCACCGACCACGAGCTGCGCCGGCTGCGCCGCACCGGCGGGCTGGCCGTGCTGGCGCGCGGCGCGTACGCCGACCCCGCAGACCCCCGCCTGCGCCGCCCGGAGGACCGGCACGCCCTTCTCGTGGCCGCCGCGGTCCCGCGGGTCGCGGCCGACGCCGTCGTCAGCCATGTGTCCGCGGCCGTGCTGCACGGCCTGCCGGTATGGGCCCTCGCGCTCGACCGCGTCCACACGACCCGCCCGCGGCGCACCAGTGCCGTGCGCACCGGGCGGCTGCACGTCCACACCGCCCCGCTCTGCGCGGAGGACGTCTGCGAGGTCGGCGGCGTCCGCGCGACGTCGGTGGCGCGGACGCTCGCCGACGTCGCCCGCACCGCGGCGTTCGAGCAGGCCGTCGTGGTCCTCGACGCGGCGCTGCGCCGGCACCTGGTCAGCCGCGAGGAGCTGCACGCCGTGCTCGCGCGGATGCCTCGCTGGCCGGGAGTCCCGGCGGCGCGCCGCGCCGTCGCGTTCGCCGACCCGGGTGCCGCCAGCCCGGGGGAGTCGCGCAGCCGGGTGGCGATGGCCCGGCTCGGGGTGGCGATGCCGGTGCTGCAGTGGAAGGTGCGGTCGCCCAGCGGCGTGGTGCTCGGCACAGCCGACTTCGGCTGGCCGGAGCACGGGTGGGCCGGGGAGTTCGACGGGCTCGTGAAGTACGGACGGACCGGGCAGCAGGCGTCCGACGTCGTCGTGGCCGAGAAGCGCCGCGAGGACGCCATGCGCACGGTGCTGCGCGGGTTCACCCGGTGGACGTGGGGTGAGCTCGCGGCCTTCGCGGAGGTGGCGCGCCGGCTGCCGAACTGACCGCACCGCCGTCGCGTCGTCCGCACCGCCGTCGGGACAGCGGTGCGGACCCCGCGACGGCGGTGCGGTGACGTATGGCGGCCGCCCTGGGCGGATCGGCGGGGCTCAAGGCAGGATGGGCCGCGTGAGTGCTCCCCAGCCGCCGCTGTTCGGGTCCGTGGCCGACGTGGCCGAGCGGCTGGCCGGGGTCGGGTACCTGGCCTCCACCGCCGTCGCCACCACCGTCTACCTGGCCGACCGCCTCGGCAAGCCGCTGCTCGTCGAGGGTCCCGCGGGCGTCGGCAAGACCGAGCTGGCCAAGGCCGTGGCGCAGGCGACGGGCTCGGGCCTGGTGCGCCTGCAGTGCTACGAGGGCATCGACGAGGCCCGCGCGCTCTACGAGTGGAACCACGCCAAGCAGCTGCTGCGCATCACCGCGGGCCAGGGCCAGGAGTCGTGGGACGAGACGCGCGACGACGTGTTCTCCGAGGAGTTCCTGCTGCCGCGCCCGCTGCTCACCGCGATCCGGCGCAGCGAGCCGACGGTGCTGCTCATCGACGAGATGGACAAGGCCGACGTCGAGGTGGAGGGCCTGCTGCTGGAGGTGCTGTCGGACTTCCAGGTGACCGTCCCGGAGATGGGCACGATCAGCGCCACCCGCCGCCCGTTCGCGTTGCTGACGTCGAACTCCACGCGCGAGCTGTCGGAGGCGCTCAAGCGCCGCTGCCTGTTCCTGCACCTCGACTTCCCCGACGCCGACCTGGAACGCCGCATCGTGGCGTCGCGGGTGCCGGAGCTGACGGAGGCGATGGTCGACGCCCTGGTCCGCACGGTCCGGGTGCTGCGCACGCTGGAGCTGCGCAAGTCGCCCAGCGTCGCCGAGACGATCGACTGGGGCCGCACGCTGCTCGCCCTGGGCCTCGACACCCTCGACGACGACGCCGTCCGCGCCACCCTGGGCGTCGTGCTCAAGCACCAGTCCGACACCGTGAAGGCGGCGTCGGAGCTGCGGCTCAACTAGGAGTAATGCACGTTCGGGCCGGTCCGGGGACGACGTCCGGAGCGCCCGACCGGCGCACGCTCTGCGCATGGTGATCCTGCTGATGTGCGTGGGCGCGGCCCTGATGGCGCTGCTGGCCCTGGTCGTGACGGTCATCGACGTCGTGGGGGCGCCGGCCCGCCGCGAGCTGGCGGCGCAGCGGCGCGGGGCGTGGGAGTGCAAGTCGGAGGAGGCGGTCGCCGGGAGCCGGTGACGGCTCCTGGCGCTCCTCGGCGAGGGCGAGCACCACCGCCACGGCGTCGGACTCGGCGACCAGGCTAGCGCCGTCCGGGAGTCAGACGAAGGCCGCGAGGCCCTCGTACTCCGCCACCGGGGCGGCACCGGCGGCCTCGTACTCCAGCAGCAGCAGGCCGTTGCCCGTCACCTCGTGACCGACGAGCCGGAGGCCGACGGGCCCGCCCGGGTGGTCGAGCAGCCGCCGCCCGGACCCGACGACGGTCGGCGCGACGACGAGCCGGAGCGCGTCGACGAGGCCGGCCGCGAGCAGGGTGCGGCCCAGGCGCGCACTCCCGTGGATCTGCAGCTCCCGTCCCGGACGGGCCCGCAGCGCCCCGACGGTCCGGACCGGATCGCCGCGGAGCACGGTCGTCGGGTGCCAGGAACCCTCGGTGAGGGAGTTCGTGACCACGTACTTCGGCAGCGCGTTCATCCGCTCGGTGAACGGGTCGTCCGGGTCGGTGATCCGTGGCCAGTCCCGGGCGAACGCCTCGTAGGTGCGTCGCCCGAGCAACAGGCCGTCGGCGAGGTCCAACCACTCGGAGGTGCGCCGGACGAAGGCGTCGTCCAGGTGGGGGACGAGCCAGCCGCCCATGGTGAAGCCGTCGCTGGTGTCCTCGGTCGGCGAGCCCGGGCCCTGGCTGACGCCGTCGAGGGTGACGAACTCCGTGAGGACGATCCTCACCGCTCGACCCGGCTCTCCACGACCCCGGCGAGCTGACCGGTGACCGTGCCCCAGCCGTCGGCGAACCCGAGCTCGGCGTGACGGGCGCGCGCGGCGGGATCGCCATGCCGGACGAGCACCCGGTAGCGGGTGCCGTCCGGGTGGTCGGCGAGCGTGATCTCGGCCGTCATGGCCACCGGGGTGGGGACCGCGGGCCGCCAGGCGCTGTCGACCGCGTTCGTGAACACGATCCGTTCCCGCTCGTCGACGACGAGGAAGGTCGCGTCGATCTGCGGGACGAACCGCGCCCCGTCCTCGCTCATCCGCGTCACGAACGCGCCGCCGGACCGGACGTCCAGGCGGTCGACGCGGCATGCCGTCGGGGCCGGGACCCACCACTGCTCCAGGCGGGACGGGTCGGTCCACGCGCTCCACACGGCGTCCCGCGGGGCGCGGATGACCCGTTCCAGGGTCAGGTCGAGATCGGGGTTCATCGTCGTTCCTTCGGGGGGTCGGTGAGGAGGTGCTCGAGCCGGTCGGTGCGGTCCTCCCAGATGCGGCGCTGCTCGGCGAGCCAGTCGTCGACGAGGGCGAGGCGGCCGGGCCGCAGCGCACAGGTGCGCACCCGGCCGCGCTTGACCGTGCTGATCAGGCCGTTCGTCTCCAGCACGCGCACGTGCTTCATGAACGAGGGCAGGGTCATCGGGAACTCGCCGGCGAGGTCGCCCACGCTCCTCGGCCCGTGACCGAGGCGCCGGATGACGCCGCGCCGGGTCGGGTCGGCGAGCGCGACGAGCACGCCGTCGAGCTCCGTCAAATACTGTGCCACGAGGCTAAGTGTGGCAGAGGTCAACGGTGAGCTCAATGGCTCAGTACCGGGAGGCGCTCAGCACCCCCGCGACGGCGTGACGCCGGCCAGCACGTCGCGCGCCGCTGCCCGGCTCGTGTTCGCCGACCGCCAGTCGCCCGACCCCGTGCCCGCCGCGATCGGGCCCAGCGCGCAGGAGCGCAGGGGCTCGGGCAGCCCGGCCAGCGCGGGCACCGCGTCGGCGGAGAGCCCGGAGAGGTAGTCGACGTCGATCTGCCCGGTCACCGCGAACCGCTCCACGTTGCGCTGCGCCACGAACCGCTCGGGGTCGAGCACCGCCAGCGCGAGCAGGGCCACCGCCCCCGCGACGACCATCCCGCGCAGCGGCCGGCGCGGGCGCCGGGCCAGCACCGAGCCCAGGACCAGCACGAACCCCAGCCCCAGCCACAGCTCGCAGGCCAGCACGAGCAGCCGCAGCACCGTGAAGCCGTACGCCTCCTGGTAGAGCCACATCCGGCCCAGCGCCGACGCGACGATCACCAGCGTGAGCACGGCGAGCGCCGCGAGCAGCCCGCGCCGCCCGGCCCGCGGCGGCGCCCAGCGCGCCCCCAGCACGATGACGCCGAGCGCGAGCACCGTGACCGCGAGGAGCTGCCAGAAGCCGCTGCGGGCGTACTCGGCGTAGGTGAGGCCGGTGGCCGCGAGGACGTGGGCGTCGGAGCCGAACAGCGTCGCGAACTGCGTCGCGACGAACGCCGCGAACAGCCCCACCAGCAGTCCGACGGGCAGCGCCCACTCCGCGGGCCGCAGCCGCGACGGCGGCACCGCGCGCGGCTCGGGGGCGTCGGGCGGCGCGGCGAGCAGGAAGCACGCGCCGACCATCCCCGTCGCACCCAGTCCGAACAGGCACAGGCCGCGGGCGGCGCCGGCGAGGTCGAAGGCGGGCACCAGCCCGTCGACGAGGCCGGCGAAGGCCGCGTCGGCCGAGGTCAGTAGCGCGCCGAACACCGCCACGAGCGCGATCCCGACGGCGCCCGAGACCAGCAGCCGGACGTGGCCGCGCAGCCCCGGCAGCCCCCGCACCGCCCACGGCAGCCCGCGTACGGCGGCCACCGGCAGCACCAGCGCGCCCGTGAGGACCCCGCGGAACGAGCGGCCCGCGACGGCGAGCGACCCCGCGCCGCACGCCGCCACCAGGCACAGCTCCACCAGCCACGAGGCGTCGCGGAGCGCGGCCACCGACGCCAGCGCGACGGCGAGCAGCCCCCACGTCGCGTCGACGGGGTGCGGGCGGCGCCGGACCGTCCACGTCAGCGCGGCCAGCAGCACGGCGACGACGGCCCAGCCCAGCCCGGGCGCCCCCGCCGGCACCGCGACGGCCGCCCCCAGCCCCGCGACGCCGGACACCGCGAGCACCGTCCGCGGCGCGGGCGGCGGCGGGCCGGGCCAGCGCGCCGGGAACAGCGGGGGAGCCGGCGGGAGCAGCCGCTCCGGGGCCCGCTTGACGAGGTCGACGGCGGGGGCGCTCACGCCGCGCTCCGCACACCGGCGACGGGCAGGGTCACGCGGATCCGGCACCCGGGCGTCGTCGGCGCGACCTGGATCCGGCCGCCGTGCAGGTCGACGACCCACCGCGCGATCGCCAGCCCCAGCCCCGTGCCGCCGCCGACCGCCCGCTCGCCGCGGGTGAAGCGGCCGAACACCCGCTCCCGGTCCTCCGGGGCGATCCCCGGGCCCTCGTCGCGCACCTCGATCACGATGTCGGATCCCTCGCGCCGTCCGCTCACGTGCACCTCGCTGCCGGGCGGCCCGTGCCGCGCCGCGTTGTCGAGCAGGTTGACCACCACCTGGTGCAGCCGTTCCGGGTCGGCGTGCAGCGACGTGCCCGGCACGACGTCGACGCCGAACCGGATGCCGCGCCCGGCCACCC
The DNA here is from genome assembly GCF_019263585.2 of Pseudonocardia oceani. Lineage (GTDB taxonomy): Bacteria > Actinomycetota > Actinomycetes > Mycobacteriales > Pseudonocardiaceae > Pseudonocardia > Pseudonocardia oceani. The sequence goes on along the minus strand of NZ_JADQDF010000001.1, from coordinate 1,314,016 downwards.
GCGCCGCGACCTCCGCCTCCGCGACCGCCTGGGCCAGCAGCGGTTCGAGGTCGGTGTCGTGGGCGTCGAGGACGTAGGTGCCGGCGTCGATCCGCGAGAGATCGAGCAGCTCGGTGACCAGCCGCCCCAGCCGCTGCGTCTGCGCCAGTGCCGTGCCGAGCGTGGCCGGGTCGGGCTCCGCCACCCCGTCGACGACGTTCTCCAGCACCGCCTGCAGCGCCGCGATCGGCGTGCGCAGCTCGTGGGAGACGTTGGCGATCAGCTCGCGGCGCCGCTGGTCGGCGTCGGCGAGGTCGGCGGCCATGCGGTTGAACGCCGCAGCCAGCTCGCCGACCTCGTCGCGGGAGGTGGCGCGCACCCGGCGGGTGTAGTCGCCCGACGCCATCGCGCGCGCGGCGTCGATCATCTCGCGCACCGGGCGCGTCATCCCGTTGCCCAGCACCTGCGCGGTGAGCAGCACCAGCGCGATCGTCACCAGCGTCGTCGGGACCGGCGGCTGCCAGCGGAACTCGAGCCAGAGGTAGGCCAGGCCCACCCCGCCCGACACGAGCAGCAGGATGCTGATCTTGAGCTTGATCGACCGCACGCGGTCCAGGGGCCGAATCACGCCGGGACCTCGCACGCGTAGCCGACACCGTGGACGGTCCGGATCAGGTCGGCACCGAGCTTGCGGCGCAGCGCCTTGACGTGGGAGTCGACGGTCCGCGCGCCCGCGCCGTCCGACCAGCCCCACACGCTCGCCAGCAGCGCCTCGCGCGTGACGACGGTGCGCGGCCGCCCGGCCAGGTGCACGAGCAGGTCGAACTCCAGCGGCGTCAGGTGCGCGGGTTCCCCGGCGCGCGCGACGCGGCGCTGCGCGACGTCGATCTCCAGCTCGCCCAGCACGATCCGGGTCTCCGCGCGCTCCTGCGCCCGGTCGACGCGGCGCAGCAGGACGTGCACCCGCGCGGCGAGCTCGCGGATCGAGAACGGCTTGGTCAGGTAGTCGTCGGCACCGACGGCGAGCCCGACGAGCAGGTCGGTCTCGGCGTCGCGCGCGGTGAGCATGAGCACCGGAACGGCCCGGCGGGACTGGATGCGGCGGCAGACCTCGAGGCCGTCGAACCCGGGGAGCATGACGTCGAGGACGACCAGGTCCGGCTCGACGGCCTCGAAGACGGCCATCGCCGAGGGCCCGTCGTGCGCCACCTCGACCGCGAACCCCTCCGACCGCAGCCGCGCGGCGACCGATGCGGCGATCGTCGGTTCGTCGTCGACGACCAGGACCCTGCGTGCAGCCATGCGGGGAAACGCCATGCGGGGAAACGTAGTGAGGATCTGTGGAGGGGTCCCGGGATCGGTGTGGAGATCCTGTGGAGGTGCCCGCATGATGGTGGTGTGGACACCGCGCGCATCGCCTCCGACCACGGTATGCCCGGGCACCTGGTCGACTTCGTGGCCGCGCTGCGCCGTCACGGCGTCGCCGTCGGGCCGGGGGAGACGATCGACGCCGCCCGCGTGCTCGCCGCCCTGGACCTGCTGCACCGCGAGCACCTGCGCGAGGGCCTCGCGGCCGCGGTCCTGCGCCGGTCCGGGCAGCGCCAGGTGTTCGACACGCTCTTCGAGCTGTACTTCCCGGCCGCGCTGGGCGGGGGCGTCGGCGAGGTGGAGGTGCCCCGCGTCGACGACGCCGACGGCGGTCCCGTCGACATCGACGCCCTGCGCGACATCCTCGCCGACCTGCTCCGCGACGGCGACACCGCCGCGCTGGAGGACCTCGCCCGCGCGGTCGTCGACGCCCTGGGCAGCGCCGGTGCGGCCGGCACCGGCATCCGCGGCACCGGCGGGCAGCCGAGCTGGTCGGCCTACCAGGCGCTGCGGATGCTCTCCCCGGAGACGCTGCTGGCCCGGATCATGGACGACCTCCGGTCCGGCGAGGACGGGGAGAACGCCTTCGCCGACGAGGTCCTGCGCCGCGAGATCCGCGACCGGATCGCCGCGTTCCGGAAGATGATCACCGACGAGGTGCGCCGCCGGACGGCCGAGACGCGCGGGCGCGACCAGGTCGCGAAGACCGCGGTGCCCAAGCAGACCGAGCAGGTCGAGTTCCTCTCCGCCTACGCCGAGCAGCTCACGGCCCTGCGCCGCACCGTGCACCCGCTGGCGCGGCGCCTCGCGTCGCGGCTCGCGGTGCGCCGCAAGCACGCCAAGCGCGGCACGCTCGACATGCGCCGCACGCTGCGCCGCTCCATGTCCACCGGCGGCGTGCCGATGCGCCCGGCCTACCGCACGCGCCGTCCCGGGCGCCCCGAGCTGGTGATCCTCTGCGACGTGTCCGGGTCGGTCGCCGGGTTCAGCCACTTCACGCTGCTGCTGGTGCAGGCGCTGCGCGAGCAGTTCTCGAAGGTGCGGGTGTTCGCGTTCGTCGAGCGCGCCGACGAGGTCACGCACCTGTTCGAGCCCGGGGCCGAGCTGTCGGGCGTCATGCAGCGGGTGCTGCGCGAGGCCGAGCTCGTCGCGTTCGACGGCCACAGCGACTACGGCAGCTCCTTCGGCGGCTTCGCCGAGCACTGGGGCGAGGCGATCACGTCGAAGACCTCGCTGCTCATCCTCGGCGACGGCCGCACCAACTACCGCGACCCCAACCTCACGGTCCTGCGCCGCATCACCGGCGCGGCCCGGCACGCCCACTGGCTGAACCCGGAGCCCCGCCGGCAGTGGGGCAGCGGCGACTCCGCGGCCCTGCGCTACGCCGACGTCCTCCCGATGCACGAGTGCCGCACGGCCGCCCAGCTGGCCGACGTCGTGGAGGCGCTGCTGCCCGTGTGAGCCGCCGGGCGAGCCGATTTGACGGCCCACGGGCGGGTCGGCACTGTCTGACGGATGTCGGTACGAGGCTGGGCCATCGCGGTCACGACGGTCGTGGGGCTCGCCGCCTCCGTCGTCGCCACCACCGCCGCGTCGAGCGCCCCCGGGTGCGACGGGGCCGCCCCGGCGGACGCGGCGCTGGTGGAGTGCGTCACCGTCGACGCCGTGCGCGCGCACCAGCGGGCGCTGCAGGACGTCGCCGACGCGAACGGCGGCAACCGCGCGTCGGGCACGCCGGGCTACGACGCGTCGGTCGAGTACGTCGCGCGCACGGCCCGCGAGGCCGGGCTGACCGTCACCACCGAGGCCGTCGAGTTCCCGTTCTTCGAGGTGGAGAGCGAGTCGCTGGAGGCGGGCGGCACCGAGTTCGTCGCCGGCACCGACTTCGCCACGATGTCGTTCTCCGGCAGCGGCGACGTCACCGGCACCGCGGTGCCCGTCGACCTGCAGGTCCCGCCCCGCGGGTCGTCGACCAGCGGCTGCGAGCCGGTCGACTTCGCCGACTTCCCGGAGGGGGAGATCGCGCTGCTGCAGCGCGGGACGTGCCCGTTCGGGGTCAAGGCGGCCAACGCGCTCGACGCCGGTGCCGTCGCCGCGATCGTCGTCAACTCCGGGGAGACGCCGGAGAACTCCGGGCTCCTCCAGGCCACCCTGGGCGAGCCGGTCGACCTGCCGGTCGTCGGCACCACGGCGGCGCTCGCCGACGCGCTGGCCGGTGCGACCGTCTCGCTCGCGACGACCTCGCAGAGCGGCACCGGCACCACCACCAACGTCCTCGCGGAGAAGCCCGGCACCGGCGACGAGGTGCTCATGGTCGGCGCGCACCTCGACTCGGTGCCCGATGGCCCCGGCATCAACGACAACGGCAGCGGCAGCGCCGCGGTCCTCGCCGTCGCGCAGGCGATGGCGGGCGCCGAGACCGCGCGGACGGTCCGGTTCGCCTGGTGGGGCGCCGAGGAGCTGGGCCTGGTCGGCGCCGACTCCTACGTGACGAACCTGCCCGGACCCGAGCGCGCGCGGATCCGCGCCTACCTCAACTTCGACATGGTCGGCTCGCCCAACGCCGTCCGCTTCGTCTACGACGGCGACGACTCCGACGCCGTCGGCGCCCCGGCCGGCCCGGAGGGCTCCGCGGCGATCGAGGACGTGTTCGAGGGGTTCTACGACGACCGCGGCCTGGCCTACGAGGGCACCGACTTCAACGGCCGCTCCGACTACGGCCCCTTCATCGCCGCGGGCATCCCGGCGGGCGGGTTGTTCACCGGAGCGGAGGGCGTGAAGACCCCGGAGCAGGCGGAGCGCTACGGCGGCACGGCGGGGGAGGCCTACGACCCCTGCTACCACGCCGCGTGCGACACGTTCGACAACGTCGACACCGCGGTGCTCGACCAGAACGTCGACGCGGTGGCCTACGCGACCTTCACCCTGGCCTCGTAACCCCGCCCTGCCCCTCCCCTCCCTCCCCGCCGCGCGGCGTCCCTCCCCCCTCCCCCTCCCCCCTCCCCCCTCCCCCCTCCCCCCTCCCTCCTCGCGCGAACGGCACTTCCACCCAAGCCTGTTGGGTGAGAGTGCCGTTCGCTCGTGGACGAAAGGGCTCGAACTGATGTTCGATCTCGGTTATCGTGGGCTCGTGGACCTCGCGTGGCAGCCCGCCCTGCTCGACGGCGCCGAGGTCGGCGGCGGGTGCGTGCGGCGCGAGCTGGCCGGCGGCGCGTGGGTCGACCACGAGCCGGGCTGGTGCCCGGACGCCGACGCCCTGTTCGCCGACCTGCTCGCGCACACGCCCTGGGGCCCGCAGCGGCGGGTCCGGATGTACGACCGCATGGTGGTGGAGCCGCGGCTGACCCACCGCTGGGAGGCCGTCGACGCGCCGGAGCCGCTGCGCGCCATGGCGTCACGGCTGAGGGAGCGGTACGGCGTCGCCTTCACCCAGGTCGGGGCCAACCTCTACCGCGACGGCGACGACGCGGTGGCCTGGCACGGCGACCGCGTCGCCCGCGAGCTGCCCTCGGCCGTCGTCGCGCTCGTGTCGCTCGGCGCGGTGCGCCCGTTCCGGCTGCGCCCGCACGGCGGCGGCGTGTCGGTCGGCTACCTCCCGGGGCCGGGGGACCTGCTGGTCATGGGCGGGTCCTGCCAGCGCACCTGGCAGCACGCGGTGCCGCGCTGCGCGGTGGCCGGGCCGCGGATCAGCGTGCAGTTCCGGCACGCCTACCAGCGCTGATCGGCCCGCGCACTACGCTTCGTCCGTGCAGCGCAAGATCGGAGTGATGGGCGGGACGTTCGACCCGATCCACCACGGCCACCTCGTGGCCGCCAGTGAGGTGGCCGACCTGTTCGGTCTCGACGAGGTCGTCTTCGTGCCCACCGGGCAGCCGTGGCAGAAGGGCGCGCGGTCGGTCACGCCGGCCGAGGACCGCTACCTGATGACGGTCGTGGCCACGGCGTCGAACCCGCGGTTCGGGGTGAGCCGCGTCGACATCGACCGCTCCGGCCCCACCTTCACCAAGGACACGCTGACCGACCTGCGCGCGGAGATGCCCGACGCGTCGCTGTTCTTCATCACCGGTGCCGACGCGCTCGGCGCGATCCTGTCCTGGCGCGACGTCGAGGACCTGTTCTCCCTCGCCCACTTCGTCGGCGTCACGCGGCCCGGTTACGAGCTCGAGGACGACCACCTGCCCGAGGGCGCGGTCACCCTCGTCGAGGTGCCGGCGATGGCGATCTCGTCCACCGACTGCCGCCGCCGCGTGGCGGAGGGGCACCCGGTCTGGTACCTCGTTCCGGACGGCGTGGTGCAGTACATCGCGAAGCGCGGGCTGTACCGGGAGCAGGGGGAGCAGTGACCAGACCAGTCAGCAGGGCCGGGGGCGGGGCCGTCATCGGCACCGCGGCGGGGCTCGCACGGCTCGCGGCCGAGGCCGGGCGCGACGCGCTCGGGGCCGTCACCGAGGCCCGGGGCAAGCGGTTCCCGCTCGTCGTGGTGACGGGGGCGGCGGGCTCGGGCAAGACCGTGCTCGCCCAGCACCTGCAGCGCTCGCGGATGCGCAGCTACACGCCGTCGCAGGCGCGGTCGGAGCAGGAGGAGCACATCGACCAGCCGCTGTGGCGCGGCCGGGGCGTGCGCTTCCGGGTCGTCCCCGGGCACGGCGAGGGCGGCGTGCGCTACGCCTCGCTGGCGCGGCTGCTGCACACGGAGCCGGTCGTCGGCGTGGTGCACGTCGTCGCCAACGGGTTCCGCAGCCGGCGCGAGGACGGCGCCGAGCCGGCCACCGCCGCGCTGTCGCTCGACGAGCTGGTCGAGCACCACCGCCGCGAGGAGCAGGCCGAGCTCGACGAGACGCTGACGCACCTCAAGATGGCGATCGCCGCGCACCGCCGCCCCCGCTGGCTCGTGCTCGCGCTGGCCAAGAGCGACCTCTACCTGCCCGAGCTGCCCGCCCTGCGCGCCGCGCACGGCCCCGGCGGCTCCGCGCCGGCGGCGCAGAGCATCGACGCGCTGCGCGAGTTCGTCGGCACCGGCGGCCTGCGCTGGGAGGCCCTGCCCGTCGCCACCTGGCTCGAGGACTACCGCTGGCGCGACGAGGTGCGCCCCACGACGATGTCGCCCGCCCAGCGCGACGAGCTCCTGGCCGGGTTCCGCGAGCGGATCTCGGCGCTGGTGGGGCACGCGTAGGCGTCACCGCCGCAGGAACTCCTCCACCAGCGGTGCGACGACGTCGGCCCGCCGCGGGACGTCCATGTGCGTGGCGTGCGGCAGGACCGCGAGGCCGGCGCCGGGCACCGTCGCGGCCATCCAGGCGGCGTGCTCGACGGTGACGAAGTCGGTGTCGCCGACGAGTACCAGCGTCGGCGCGGTGATCGCCGCGAGCTGCTCGACGGGCCAGCCCGCGAACCCGCCGACCAGCACGTTCGCCTTCTCGGCGAACGCGTCGAAGTGCGTCGGGTCGGGGGCGACGTCGGTGTAGGCCTGCTGCATGAGCGCGAAGTCGTCGGCGGTCGGCATCCGCTCGGGGAACGCGCCGAGGTCGACGTAGCCCTCGGGGCGGAACGGGACCGAGGCGAGCACGAGCCGGTCGACGCGGTCGGGGTGCGCGACCGCGGTCTCGGTGGCGACCATCGCGCCGAGGCTGAAGCCGAACAGGTCGGCGCGGGGGAGCCCGAGGTGGTCGAGCACGGCGACGACGTCGCCCGCCAGGTTCGCCAGGGTGAGCTCGCGCCCGGTGTCGGCGGTGTGCCCGTGGCCCTGCCGCTCGATCGCCACGACCTGCCGCGACGCGGCCAGGCGCGGCAGCAGCGCGTCCCACGTGAGCGGGGTCGTGAGCAGCCCGCCGTGCAGCAGGACGAGCGGGTCGCCCGTGCCGTGCACCTCGAAGAAGGTCGCGACACCGTCGCCCTGGGCGTATCCGGTGGTCGTCATGCGCAGCTCCGTGGTGATCGTGGCGGTCGTGGTCGGGACGTCGAGGGGGAGACGATCCCCGCCGCCCGGACTCGTCGGCCCCCACCCGTCGGGTCGGCCGGACCGGGGACTGGGACACTGGCGGGTGAGACCCGGGTGGCCCCACCCGCGGGAGAGGGGACGCGTGACCGCCACCGACCAGGCGCTGGACATGGCCCGGGTGGCCGTGACGGCCGCCGCGGACAAGAAGGCCCAGGACATCGTCGTGCTCGACGTGTCCGAGCAGCTCGTCATCACCGACTGCTTCGTGATCGCCTCGGCGCCCAACGAGCGCCAGGTGCAGGCGATCGTCGACGAGGTCGAGGAGAAGCTGCGGCTGCACGGCGCCAAGCCGACCCGGCGCGAGGGCACCCGCGAGGGCCGCTGGGTGCTGCTGGACTTCGTCGACGTCGTCGTGCACGTCCAGCACACCGAGGAGCGCGGGTTCTACGGGCTCGACCGCCTGTGGAAGGACTGCCCGCGCATCGAGTTCCCCGAGGCGCTCACGCCGGACGGCCCCCCGCTCGAGACCGGCGTCGAGTGACCCTGCGCCAGCTCGTGCTGCTGCGGCACGGGCAGACCGACTACAACGCCACCGGCCGCATGCAGGGCCACCTCGACTCCCACCTCACGGCCGAGGGCCTCGCCCAGGCCGCCGTGGTGGCGCCGGAGGTGGCGCGGCTCAAGCCCGAGCGGCTGATCAGCTCCGACCTCCTGCGCGCCGCCGCCACGGCCGACGTCGTCGGCCAGGCGTGCTCGCTCGACGTCGAGATCGACCCGCGGCTGCGCGAGACGCACCTGGGCGACTGGCAGGGCCGCACGGTGCCCGAGATCGAGGAGCAGTGGCCCGGCGCCATCGCCGTGTGGCGCCAGGACCCGGGCTGGGCACCGCCCGGGGGCGAGTCGCGCCTGGAGGTCGTCCGGCGCTGCACGCCCGTCGTCGACGAGCTCGACGACTCGCTGGCCGAGGGCTCGGAGTCGTCCACCGCGGTGCTCGTGGCGCACGGCGGCATGATCGCCGGGCTCGTCTGCGGGCTGCTGGCCATGCCGATCGAGTCGTGGCCCGCCATCGGGGGTATCGGCAACTGCCGGTGGGCCGCGCTGGCCCGCCGCGCCGACCACCCCCGCTGGCGCCTGGTCGCCTACAACGTGGGCACCGAGGGCTGAGGGCTTGGGTCCCCGGCTGCTGGTGTTCGGCGACTCGCTGAGCTTCCACGGCCCCGACCGCGCCGAGCCCGCCGACGAGCCGCGGCTGTGGCCCAACGTGGCCGCCGCCGCGCTCGGCGGCCGGGCCGACCTCGTCGCGGGGATCGGGTGGACGGCCCGGCACGCCTGGCACGCGCTCACCCACGACCCGCACGTGTGGACGCTGCTGCCGCACGTCGACGTGGTGGTGTTCGGCATCGGCGGGATGGACACGCTGCCCTCGCCCCTGCCGACGGCTCTGCGCGAGCTGATCCCGGTGCTGCGGCCCGAGGGCCTGCGCCGCCGTGTCCGCTCCGGGTACCTGCGCGCGCAGCCGTGGCTCGCGCGGGCGTTCGCGCGGGCGCTGCCCGGCGGCGGGCCCGTCGCGCTGCCCCCGCACCTGACCGTCGAGTACCTGGAGCGCACGACCGCGGCCGTGCGGGCGATCCGGCCCGGGATCCCCGTGGTCGCGTCGGTGCCACCGGTGCACCGGGCGGCGGTCTACGGGCCCGTGCACCCCGGACGCCCGGCGGCCGAGCGGGCCATCCGGGCGTGGGCGGGACCCGCCGGGGTGCCGCTGCTGGACCTGCGCGCGCTCGTCGGCGACCACGTCCTGGGCGGCCACGGCAACCCCGACGGCATGCACTGGGGCTGGGACGCCCACGCCGCAGTGGGCCGGGCCTGCGCCGACGTCGTGCGCGGCCTGCTGCGGGCCGGTTAGTGTCCGCCCGTGTCCCCTTCCTCCGGTCCGACGGCGATCGTCACCGACTCCACCGCGTACCTGCCGCCGGGCGTGGCCGAGGAGCGCGGCGTGCGGATCGTGCCGCTGGAGGTGCGCCTCGGCTCGCGCACCGGCCGTGAGGGCATCGACATCGACACCGCCGCGCTCGCCGCGGCGCTCACCGACCACCGGCTCGACGTCCAGACCTCCCGCCCGACGCCCGCGCAGTTCGCCGACTGCTACCGCCAGGCGCTCGACGCCGGGGCCGCGTCGGTGGTGTCGGTGCACCTGTCCCGGGAGCTGTCGGGCACGTGGGAGGCGGCCCGGATCGCGGCCGACGAGGTCGGGCCGGACCGGGTGCGGGTGGTCGACTCGCGGGCGGCCGCGATGGGGCTCGGGTACGCGGTGCTGGCCGCCGCCGACGCCGCCGACGCCGGGGCGTCCGGGGCCGACGTCGAGGCGGCCGCGGCCGCCGTGGCCGCGCGCTGCCGGGTGTTCTTCTCCGTCGAGACGCTCGACCGGCTGCGCCGCGGGGGACGCATCGGCGCCGCCGCCGCACTGCTGGGCACGGCGCTCGCGGTGAAGCCGCTGCTGCACGTCGTGCAGGGCCGGATCGTGCCGCTGGAGAAGGTGCGGACCACGGCGCGGGCGGCGCAGCGGCTCGTCGACCTGGCGGTGCGGGCGGCCGGCGACGGCCCCGTCGACCTGGCGGTGCACCACCTCGGGGCGGCGGCGCGGGCCGAGGAGGTGGCCGCGCGGCTGCGGGAGCGGGTGCCGCGGATCGCCCGGCTGCTGGTGAGCGAGGTGGGAGCGGTGATCGGTGCGCACGTGGGCCTCGGGGTGCTCGGGGTCGTGGTGGTGCCGGGGGAGCCGCCGGCACCGGCGGTCGGCACGGGCTGAGGCCCGGCCGCCGCTCGATCGTGGCAGGCGGCCGACCCGCCCACGGGTCGTCACGGGGGAGTTGTCCACATCGGGCCCGCTCCGTCCACAGGGGAACGGCTCGTCCGTCCGCGGGGCCGATCCGGTCCTAGCGTCGGGGGGTGGCCAGACGAGGAGACCCCGGCGGCCGGCTCGCGGCGGCGGTCGGGTCGGTGCCCGAGCGCATGCCGCCCGGTGGGGCGTGGCCGCCGGCCCTGCGGGAGCCGGTCGGCTCCGTCGACCCGCCGACGGTGCCGCTGCTGCTGGCGGGGTTCGCGCCGCATCCGGGTCCCGATCCCGGACCCGACCGCAGCGGTGCCGCGCCCCCCGACGAGACGCAGGAGGGGTGGCGGGCGCGGCTCGTCGCCGCCGTCGTCCCCGCGGCCTGGCGCGGGGCGCGCGTCGATCCCGGGCGGCCCGGCGCCACCGCGCTGGCCCTGGTGGCGGCGCTGGCCGCGGCGGTCGCCGCCGCGGGGGTGTGGCTCGACCGGCCGCGGTCCGAGCCGGTGGCGGCGCTGCCCGCGGTGGTGGTGACGTCCGCGCCGGAGGCACCCGCTCCGGTGGTCGGGCCGTCCGCAGCTCCCACGACCGCGGCGCCGAGCGGGCCGCTGGTGCTCAGCGTGTCCGGGAAGGTCGCGCGGCCGGGCCTGGTCGAGGTGCCCGACGGCTCCCGCGTGGCCGACGCGCTGGAGGCTGCGGGCGGGGCGCTGCCCGGAACCGACCTCTCCACGCTCAACCTGGCCCGCCGCGTCCTCGACGGGGAGCAGATCGCCGTCGGGGTGCCGGCGGCCGTGGACGCGGCCCCGGCGTGGCCCGCCGGCGCCGTCGGCGGCGCGGCGCCGGGGGAGGGCGCAGCGGGGGCCGGCGGAGCGACGACGGGCCCGGTCGACCTCAACACGGCCACGCAGGCGCAGCTCGACGCGCTGCCCGGCGTCGGGCCGGTCACCGCCCAGCGGATCCTGGAGTGGCGCAGGCGCAACGGCCGCTTCACCCGCATCGAGCAGCTCCGGGAGATCGAGGGCATCGGCGAGCGGCGGTTCGCCCAGCTCCGCGAGCTGGTGGTCGTGTGAGCCCACCCGGCCCCCGCCGCCCGCCAGACCTGCGCCTGGTTCCGGCCGCACTGGCCGCCTGGGCTGTGGTCCTCGTCGGGCTGGCGCTCGGGCCGGTGGCCGCGGCCGTCGTCACCGCCCTCGCGGCCGTCGTCGCGGCGGCCGGGGTGCGCCGCCGTTCGGCCGTGCTCCTCGCCGCCGCCGGGTGCGCCGCCGCGGCCGGGCTGGTGGTCGCGGCGCACGGCGTCCTCGTCGCCGGCCACCCCGTGCGCGCAGCGGCGGAGGCCGGGGCGGCGGCCACTCTGCACGTCGTCACCACCGATGATCCGAAGCCGATCCGGTCGGCCGTGCCGGGGGAGCCGCAGGTGCTCGTGGCGGCCCGGCTCGTGCGCGCCGAGGCGGCGGGCGGGACGTGGTACACCGGCGGCCGGGTCCTGCTCCTCGCGCCGGGTGAGGAGTGGCGCGGGCTGCTGCCCGGTCAGTCCCTCGCCGCGCACGGCCTGCTCGCCCCGGCCGGGCGCGCCGACCTCACCGTCGCCGTCCTGCGCGTCCGCGGTGCGCCCGACGACGTCGGCCCGCCGCCGTGGTGGCAGACCGGCGCCGGCGCCCTGCGCACCGGCCTGCGCGACGCCGCCGCCGCGCTGCCCGAGGCGCCCGGAGGGCTGCTGCCCGGTCTCGCCGTCGGCGACACGACCCGGATGACCACCGAGGTGCAGGACGACTTCCGCGCGTCCGGGCTGACGCACCTCACGGCGGTGTCCGGCGCCAACCTCGCCATCGTCGCCGGGGCCGTGCTCGCGCTGCTGCGCCTGTTCCGGGCCGACCCGCGGGTGTCGGCCGCCGCGGGCGGGCTGGCGGTGCTCGGGTTCGTCGTGCTCGCCCGGCCCTCGCCCAGCGTCGTGCGGGCCGCCGCGATGGGGGCGGTGGTGCTGCTCGCGCTGGCGCTGGGACGCGGGCGCTCGGCGGTGCCCGCGCTCGCCGTCGCCGTGCTCGCGCTGCTGCTCGTCGACCCCGCACTGGCGGTCGACCCGGGGTTCGCGCTGTCGGTGCTGGCCACGGGCGCGCTGGTGCTCGTCGCGCCCGGGTGGGCGGCGGCGCTGCGGGCGCGTGGCGCGCCGGGATGGGCGGCGGAGGCGCTGGTCGTCCCCGCGGCGGCGTTCCTGGCCACGGCCCCCGTGGTGGCCGGACTGTCCGGACAGGTCGCACCGGTGGCGGTGCTGGCCAACCTGCTCGCCGTGCCCGCCGTCGCGCCCGCCACGGTCCTCGGCGTGCTGGCCGCGCTCGTCTCCCCGCTCAGCGCGGGCGCCGCGCAGATGTGCGCCTGGCTGGCGTGGCCGTTCGCCGGGTGGCTGGTCGCGGTGGCCGACCGCGCGGCCGCCGTGCCGGACGCGGCGCTGCCCTGGCCCGACGGCGTGTCCGGCGGCCTGCTGCTGACCGCGGTCCTCGTCGTGCTCGTCCTGGTCTGGCGGGCGCGGCGCGGGCGGGCGCTGCTGCTCGCGGTCCTGCTCGGGCTGGCGCTCGTGCTGGTCCCGACGCGGGTGGTGCCGCCGGGCTGGCCGCCACCCGGGTGGGCCGTGGTGGCGTGCGACGTCGGGCAGGGCGACGCCGTCGTGCTCGCCACGGGCGAACCGGGGCGGGCGGTGCTCGTCGACGCCGGTCCCGACACCGGCCCCGTCGACGCCTGCCTCGACCGCCTCGGGGTGCGGAGCCTCGCGCTGGTCGTGCTCAGCCACCTGCACGCCGACCACATCGGCGGGCTCGACGGCGCCCTGCGCGGGCGGTCGACGGGCGGCGTGGCCGTCGGGCCGGTGCTCCTGCCCACGGGTGGGCTCGCCGGGGTGGGAAGGACGGCGGCCGCGCACGGCGTCGCGGTCGTGTCGCTGGCGGCCGGGCAGCGCCTGGAGTGGCCGGGTCTCGTGCTCGACGTGCTCGGCCCGCTGCGCCCCGACCCGCACCTCGACCCCGACGACGGCACCTCCGTGAACGACGGGTCGCTCGTGCTGCGCGCGCACACCGCGGCCGGCACGGTCCTGCTCAGCGGCGACGTGGAGCTCGCGGCGCAGGCCGACCTCGTGGCGTCGGGGGCCGACCTGCGCGCCGACGTGCTGAAGATGCCGCACCACGGCAGCCGCTACACCAGTGTCGAGTTCCTCGACGCGGTCGCACCGCGCGCGGTGCTGGTGAGCGTCGGGCAGGGCAACAGCTACCGCCACCCCGACCCGGGGCTGATGTCCGGGCTGGAGCGCGCCGGGGTCGCGGTGGCCCGCACCGACCAGGCCGGGGACGTCGCCGTGCTCGGGCCCGACGGCACGGGCACGGCCGAGCTGGTGCGGCGGGGCGACCCGTTGCCGGCCCGCCGCCGCCGCGTGCGCCTCAGCGGTTCTCGAGCGCCTCGCGCACCGCCGCGCTGGTGGAGGGCACCGTCGCGGTCGGGCCGATCTGCCCGGCCACGGCGTCGAGGGTCTTGAGGCCGTCGCCGGTGATCAGCAGGACGGTCTCGGCGTCGGGGTCGAGCTTGCCCTCGGCGAGCAGCTTGCGGGTGGTGGCCACGGTGACCCCGCCGGCGGTCTCGGCGAACACGCCCTCGGTGCGGGCGAGCAGCCTGATGCCCTCGACGACCTCCTCGTCGCTGACGTGCCCGACCGCGCCACCGGTGCGGCGCACGGCGTCGAGGACGTACGGGCCGTCGGCGGGGTTGCCGATCGCGAGCGAGCGGGCGATGGTGTCCGGCCGCACGGGCTGGATCCAGTCGTGGCCGTCGTCGAAGGCCTTCGCGACCGGCGAGCAGCCGGTGGCCTGGGCGCCGAAGATCGTGTACGGCGTGGCCTCGACGAGCCCGAGCGAGCCGAACTCCTGGAAGCCCTTGTCCACCTTGGTGAGCTGCGAGCCCGAGGCCACCGGCACCACGATCTGCTCCGGCAGGCGCCAGCCCAGCTGCTCGGCGACCTCGTAGCCGAGGGTCTTGGAGCCCTCGGCGTAGTAGGGCCGGACGTTGACGTTCACGAACGCCCAGTCCTCGTGCTCGGCCGCGAGCTCGGTGGCCAGGCGGTTGACGTCGTCGTAGTTGCCGTCGACGGCGAGCAGCGTGCCGTCGTACACCGCCGTGGTGAGGACCTTGGCCTGCTCCAGCGACTTCGGGATGAGGACGACGGAGTCCCACCCGGCGCGGGCGGCCGCGGCGGCCACGGCGTTGGCGAGGTTGCCGGTGGAGGGGCAGCACAGGACGGTGAAGCCGAGCTCGCGGGCCGCGGCCAGCGCGACGGCGACGACGCGGTCCTTGAACGAGTGCGTCGGGTTACCGGTGTCGTCCTTGACCCACAGGTTGCGGATGCCGAGCGCGGCCCCGAGGCGGTCGGCCTTGATGAGGCGGGTCATGCCCGGCTCGGTGTTCGGCACGTCCTGCACGGTGCTGGGCACGGGCAGCAGGCCGCGGTAGCGCCAGATCGACTGCGGGCCGGCCTCGATGGAGGCGCGCGTGACGTCGCCGAACTCGTAGGCGACCTCGAGGGGGCCGAAGCACTGGGGGCAGGCGAACTCGGCGGCGAGCGGGATGCGGTGGCCGCACTCCCGGCAGGACAGGGTGCGAGCGGGGCCCAGATCGAAGGTGGACGTGGGCGTGGACGCAGCCCCGGGAAGGGACGGCACAGCGAGCAGCGACATCGAAGATCTCCTCATCTTCCCCGCACCGTGCGGGTCGGAATTGGCACCGTGATCGAGCACGCCGCTGGTGCGTGTCTCGCCGGTTGCCGGGGCTTCAACGGGCCGTTCCCTCTGCCCCTCTGGATGAGCCATGTGCAGTTGTGGGGCCGACGTTACGACACGGGTGACCCCGATCCCAACCCCTGTCCGCCATGTGGGAGCCGGATCACCGGCTGTCGGTGCCGTGCGCGACGATGGCGGGCGTGGCTCCCGCACCGGTCCGGCTCGTCCTCGGCGAGGAGGAACTGCTGGTCGAACGCGCCGTGCAGGACGTCGCGGCGGAGGTGCGCGCCGGCGAGGCGGGGGCGGAGCTGCGCCGCTACCGCGCCGGCGAGCTGTCGCCGGTCGACCTGGCCGACGCCCTGAGCCCCTCCCTGTTCGCCGACGCCCGGGTCGTCGTCGTCGCGTCCGCGCACGAGGCCGGCAAGGAGCTGGCCACGGCGATCGCGGAGCAAGCGGCCGACGTGGCCGACGGCATCACGCTGGTCGTCACGCACGCGGGGGGCGCCCGCAACAAGGCCCTCGCCGACACGCTCAGGGCGAAGGGCGCCACGGTCGTCCGGTGCGACCGGCTGACGCGGCCCGAGGAGCGCGCCGACTTCGTGCGTTCCGAGGTCCGCCGGGCGGGCGGGAAGATCGCGCCCGATGCCGTGGGCGTGCTGATCGAGGCGGTCGGCTCCGACCTGCGAGAGCTGGCCTCCGCGGCGGGCCAGCTCGTGGCCGACACCGGCGGCACCGTCGACGAGAAGGCCGTGCGCCGCTACCACCGCGGCCGGGCCGAGACCACGGGGTTCGCCGTGGCCGACAAGGTCGTGGCGGGCGACCGTGCTGGGGCGCTGGAGGCGCTGCGGTGGGCGCTCGTGCTCGGCGTGCCGCCGGTGCTGGTGGCCGACGCACTGGCCGACGCCGTGCGCACGCTGGCCAAGGTCGGCTCGGCGGGACGCGGCGACCCCAACCGGCTGGCCGGGGCGCTGGGCATGCCGCCGTGGAAGGTCCGCAAGGCACAGGGCCAGGTGCGCTCGTGGCGGCCCGAGGCCCTCGCCGACGCCGTGGCGCTCACCGCGCAGCTCAACGCCGACGTCAAGGGCGCGTCACCGGAGCCGGCCTACGCGCTGGAGCGGGCGGTCCTGCTGCTCTGCGCGGCGCGCGGCCTGCGCTGAGGCGCAGGGTGCGTGCGGCACCCGGGAACACCACGACGGCGCCGCCCCCGCAGGGACGACGCCGTCGTGGATGCCGTGATCAGGCGGCGGTGGTGACCTTCTTGGCCATCGCCGACTTGCGGTTGGCCGCCTGGTTCCTGTGGATGACGCCCTTGCTGGCGGCCTTGTCCAGCGCCTTGGCGGCGGCGCGCTGCAGCTCGACGGCCTTGTCGGTCTCACCGGCGGCCGCGGCCTCGCGGAAGCGGCGCACCGCGGTGCGGACCGCGGACTTGACCGACTTGTTGCGCTGACGCGCCTTCTCGTTGGTCTTGACCCGCTTGATCTGGGACTTGATGTTCGCCACGCGCTGTGCCTCGGTTCTTCCTGCCGCTGGTGTCTGTCGGAAGGCCCTGGCGGCGGTTTCACACATCACGCCGGGCGCTCGACGGTCCATGCTACAGCCGGGTCTCCGCGGACACGACATCACCCCGTGCAGGACCCCTCAGCGGGATCAGCGCGAGGAAGGACCCCACCCCGCACACGCCCGCGAACGCGATCGCCCACCCGTAGCCACCGGTGACGTCGACCAGCACACCGGCCACGGGGGCGCCGAGCAGCGCGCCGATCCCGCCGGAGGTGTAGACGAGACCGACGACGCCGCCGAGGCCGCGCAGCCCGAACAGCTCGGCGATGACGGCGGGCTGCAGCGCGATCCACCCGCCGTAGCCCACGCCCAGCACCACGGCGAAGGCCACGAGCACCGGGTAGGAGCCGCCGACGAACCAGATCCCGAAGCTCGCGCCGAGCACCGCGAAGGACGCGCGGAACGTGGCGATCCGCCCGAACCGCTCCGCCACCGTGCCCATCGCGAGGCGCCCGACGACGCTCGACACCCCGATGACGCCGACGAGCGCGGCCGCGGCCACCGCCGACGAGCCGAGGGCGAGCGCGGTGGCGGGCAGGAACACGAACGGCACGAACAGCGCGAGCGAGGACAGCAGCGTGGCGGCGTACATCGAGCGGAACGCGACGGTCCGCACGAGCTCGCCGACGGGCATCGACGGGCCCGAGGTGGGCGCGGGCGGGCGGCGCACGACGAGCGCGCACACCAGCAGCAGCGCCGCGCCCCCGATCCCGAACACGACGTGCGTCTGCCGCCAGCCGACGGCGTCGATCAGGGCCGCGGCCAGCGGCGCGCCGGCCAGCGTCCCGATCCCGATGCCGGACACCGCGACGGCGAGCGCGATCGCCCGCCGCCGCTCGAACCAGGCCCCGACTATCGCGACCATCGGCACGTACCCGCACGCCACCGCGATCCCGACGCCGAGCCCGTAGGTGAGGTAGCCGATCCACAGGTCGCGCACCGCCGCCGTGACGAGCAGCCCGGTGCCCAGCGCGAGCGCCGCGACCAGCAGCACCGGCCGCGGCCCGAACCGGTCGACCGCGCGGCCGCTGACCGAGCCCAGCACGAACCAGCAGCACGCCGTGACCCCGAAGACGAGCGAGGTGGCCCCGCTGCCGGTGCCGAACTCGGCGGCCATCGGCGCGAAGAACGCCCCGAAGCTGTAGGCGACGCCGAAGCAGACGGCCATCGACGTGAACGCCACGGCCACGGTGATCCACCCACTGCGCCCGTCCACCGCGCGGACACTACGTGCCGTTACGTGGCCGTAGCATCCCGAACTGGCTCGGGCGCGCCGCGCTGGGCGAGGATGACCATCGTCGGCCGCACCCCGCGGCCGCGGCGAGGAGGACCGTGAGCCGCGCAACCGAGCGCCGTCGCCCCGCGGCCGCCAGGGCCACCGAGCGGAGCGCGGGCTCCGCGGAGCCGGTCGCACCGGCCGATCCGGTCGAGGGCTCCGCACTGTTCGACGGCTACCTGGAGCCCGACCGCCCCTACGCCGGGGCGTACGACGAGATGTTCCACGCCGACGGCCGGATCCGGTCGCACTACCGCGCCCTGCACGACGCCATCGCCCCCACCGCGGCGGCCGACCTGGCCGTGCGCTCCGAGGCCCTCGACCGCGCCTACGTCGACCAGGGCATCACGTTCTCGCTGTCGGGCCAGGAGCGGCCCTTCCCCCTCGACATCGTGCCGCGCGTGATCGCCGCGGGGGAGTGGGCGAAGCTGCAGAAGGGCATCGTCCAGCGGGTGCAGGCGCTGGAGGCGTTCCTCGCCGACATCTACGGCGACGCCGAGATCGTCCGCGACGGGGTGCTGCCGCGGCGGCTGATCACCAGCTGCGAGCACTACCACCGCGCCGCGCACGCGCTGAACCCGCCGAACGGCGTGCGGATCCACGTCGCCGGGATCGACCTGGTCCGCGACGAGGCGGGCACGTTCCGGGTGCTGGAGGACAACCTCCGCAACCCCTCCGGCGTGTCGTACGTGATGGAGAACCGCCGCACGATGGCGCGGGTGTTCCCCGACCTGTTCAGCCGCCAGCGCGTGCGCGCCGTCGGTGACTACTCCACCCACCTGCTGCGCGCCCTGCGCTCGGCGGCTGCGGCCAACGAGGCCGACCCGACGGTCGTCGTGCTCACCCCGGGCGTGTTCAACTCCGCCTACTTCGAGCACTCGCTTCTCGCGCGGCAGATGGGTGTGGAGCTCGTCGAGGGCCGCGACCTGTTCTGCCGCGACAACGTCGTCTACATGCGCACGACCCAGGGCGAGCAGCAGGTCGACGTCATCTACCGCCGCATCGACGACGAGTTCCTCGACCCGCTGCAGTTCAAGCCCAGCTCGGTGCTCGGCGTCGCGGGCGTGATGAACGCGGCCCGCGCGGGCAACGTCGTCATCGCCAACGCGGTGGGCAACGGCGTCGGCGACGACAAGCTCGTCTACACCTACGTCCCGGAGATGATCTCCTACTACCTCGGGGAGAAGCCGCTGCTGCCCAACGTCGACACCTTCCGCTGCTGGCTCGACGACGAGTGCGGGCACGTGCTCGACCGGCTCGACGAGCTGGTGCTCAAGCCCGTCGAGGGCTCCGGCGGCTACGGGATCCTGTTCGGTCCCAACGCCTCCCGCTCCCAGCTCGCGGCCGCCCGCAAGGAGATCCGCGACGACCCGCGCGGCTGGATCGCGCAGCCGGTGGTGCAGCTCTCGACCGTGCCGACGAAGGTCGACGACCGGCTGGTGCCGCGCCACGTCGACCTCCGGCCGTTCGCCGTCAACGACGGGGAGAGCGTGTTCGTGCTGCCCGGCGGCCTGACGCGCGTCGCGCTGCCGAAGGGGAGCCTGGTCGTCAACTCCAGCCAGGGCGGCGGCAGCAAGGACACCTGGGTGCTCGCCGCGCAGCGCTCGCCCGAGGCCGAGCGGGAGCTGGGCCAGCGCGGGCTGGCGGTCGCGTCGCCGGCCGGCTCGCCCGCCGCCGAGCACGGCCCCGAGCTGACGATCGGCCAGCAGCAGCAGCAACAACAGCAACAAGGTCGTGAGTGGCAACCGTTGCCAGGGCCCGGGTTGCCGCTCACGGGCGGCGAAGCCGCATGTTAGCCCGCAACGCCGAGTCGCTGTACTGGATCGGGCGCTACGTCGAGCGCGCCGACGACACCGCCCGCATCCTCGACGTCTCGGTCCACCAGCTCCTGGAGGACGCCACCGTCGACCCCGACACCACCGCACGCACGCTGCTCGCGGTGCTCGGCGTCGAGGCGCCGGAGGGCGACCCGCTCGACGCGTGGTCGCTCACCGAGCTCGTCGGCTACTCCGCGGACCAGGCCGGGTCGATCGTCGCGTCCGTCTCGAGCGCCCGGGAGAACGCCCGCGGCGCGCGCGAGGTCGTGTCGTCGGAGATGTGGGAGTGCCTCAACGCCACCTGGAACGCGCTGCCCGAGCGGCAGCGCTACGCCCGCTGGGTGGGCCCGCACGCGTTCTTCTCCTACGTCGAGGACCGCGCGGCCATGTTCTCCGGCCTCGCGGCGTCGACGATGAGCCGCGACGACAGCTGGCGGTTCTACCTGCTCGGCCGCTCCGTCGAGCGCGTCGACATGGTGGTGCGGCTGCTGCTGTCCCGGGTCTCGGACCGCATGTCGAGCCCCGGCTGGCTCACCGTGCTCCGCAGCGCGGGCGCCGCCGACACCTACCTGCGCACCTACCGCGGCGCGCTCGACGCCACGCGTGTCGTGCAGTTCCTGCTCATGGACAAGCTGTTCCCGCGGTCGGTGTTCCACGCGCTGCGCCAGGCCGAGACGTGCCTGGCCGACCTCGACAACCGGCCCACCGCCCGGATCGGGGCCAAGGCCGAGGCGCTGCGCCTGCTCGGCCGGGCCCGCTCCGAGCTGGAGTTCCTGCGTCCCGAGGAGCTCCTCGACGACCTGCCGACCCAGCTCATGGGCCTGCAGGCGACCATCCGCGACGTCGGCGAGGCCGTGTCGCTGCAGTACTTCCACGCCGCCCCCTGGGTCGCCTGGACCGCACCGGAGGTCTCCTGATGGGCTGGCGGATCCGCGTCGTGCACGAGACGGGCTACCGGTACGCCGCGCCCGTCCACGAGTCCTACAACGAGGTGCGGCTGACCCCGCGCAGCGACAGCCGGCAGAACGTCATCGTCAGCCGGGTGGAGACGGTGCCGCCCACGCGGTCCTACCGGTACTCCGACTACTGGGGTACCACGGTCACCGCGTTCGACCTGCACGCACCGCACACCGAGCTCGCCGTCACCGCCACCTCGGTCGTGGAGACGGCCGACGCGCTGGCGCCCGCGCGGTCGGCCACCTGGGAGGAGCTCGCGGGGGAGCCGGCGCGCGACCGGTTCACCGAGACCCTCGAGTTCACCGACTACGTCGTGCGCAACCGCGACCTCTCCCGCGCGGCCAAGGCGCTCAAGCGCGGCAAGGACCCCGCCGACGCCGTGCTCGCCGCGTGCCGCTGGGTCCGCGAGCACCTCACCTACCAGGCCGGCACCACCGGCGTGCACACCAACGCGGTGGAGGCGTGGGAGACGCGCAAGGGCGTCTGCCAGGACTTCGCGCACCTCACGCTGCTGCTGCTGCGCGAGATGGGCATCCCGGCGCGCTACGTCTCGGGGTACCTGCTGCCGCGCGCGGAGACCGAGGTCCGCCAGACCGTCACGGGGGAGAGCCACGCCTGGATCGAGGCGTGGACCGGCGGGTGGTGGGGCTACGACCCGACCAACGACATCGAGATCGGGCACCGCCACGTCTGGGTCGCGGTGGGCCGCGACTACTCCGACGTGCCGCCGCTCAAGGGCATCTACTCCGGGGGCACGGCGGCCGCGCTCGACGTGACCGTCGACATGACGCGCCTGGCCTGAGCGGGTCTTCCGTCCGGGAGCGGGCGCCTACAGCCCGGCCGTCTCCGGCGGCCCGGGCGGTGCCCCGGCCCGGGCGGACCGGCCCGGGCCGGACCCGACCTGCGACATCACCCGGCGCAGCCTCCCGGTGCGCTCGACGGGCCCCGCCGGAATGTCGCCCGTGGGCACCGCCCCGATGACGACCGCGTTGCCGCCCTGGTGCTTGGCCCGGTACATCGCGGCGTCGGCCCCGGCCAGCGCGGCGGACGGGTCGCCGTCGAGCGGGGCGCGGACCACTCCCGCCGACATCGTGACGCCCGCGGCGACGTCCTGGGGCAGGCTCGCGACCGCCTCCGCGGCCCGCAGCAGCGCCGCGCGGGCCACCGGCAGCGGCGTGGCCGGCATGACGACGACGAACTCGTCGCCGCCGTAGCGCGCGACCATGTCGGGGGCGCGCAGCGTGGTGCGCAGGCAGGCCGCGACGGCCCGCAGGGCGCGGTCGCCCGCGGCGTGCGAGCGGGCGTCGTTGACGTCCTTGAAGCGGTCGAGGTCGACCAGCGCCACCGCGCACGGCTGGCTGGTGGACGCGCCCATCTCCTCGGCCAGGCGCAGGTCGAGCGCGCGCCGGTTGGGCAGGCCGGTGAGCGGGTCCTGCAGGGCCTGCGCGGCGACGGCGCCGTGCTCGCGGGTGAGCCGGTGGTGCTCGGAGTGGCTGCGCAGCGCCAGCAGCCGGGCCTCGCGCAGCGCCCACAGCTCGTCCTCGAGCGCGGCGGAGTAGTGCTCCAGGCCGGGGGAGCGCGGCACGTCGCCGCGGGTGGCGCCCTCGACGCGGGCGAACTCCCGGTGCAGCGCGAGGGCGAGCAGCGGCTCGGACCCGTCGCGCGCGAACAGCTCGGCGCGCAGCGGCTCCAGGGCGCGCACGGCGTCGAACGGGCTCCCGTCCTTCATGTGGCAGCGGGCGGCGGCGATGGCCAGCAGGATGCGGTCGTCGAGCAGGAAGGCCGTGCGCCCCAGGCGGTCCAGGCGCTGCAGGTGCTGCGGGCCGGGGTGCTGCATCGCGTAGGCGGCGCCGACGACGATGCACTCCTCGACGGGAGGCAGCCCGATGCCGGCGTGCCGCTCGCGGGCGTCGGTCCACAGCCGCGCCGCGATGTGCGCGATCTGGGCGGCGGCGACGAACCGCGTGGCCGCGGCGGCCTCGCGCCCGCCGCGCTCGAGCCGCAGCGCCCACGACAGCTGCAGCCGCACGCGGTTGAGCTGGTGGATGAGCCGGTCGATCGGGCCGCTGCCGGACTCGGCGACGGCCACCGCGCGCTGCGACACCTCGTCGGCGAGCTCGTGCGCGCCGAGCTTGAGCAGCACCAGCAGCAGCCCGTTGAGCGTGCGCGACATCCGCTGGGTCCAGGCGAGGCCGCCCTGCCCGGGGACCGGGTCGCCGATGTCGGCCAGGATCGCGAGCGCGGCCGCGGTGTCGGGCAGCGCGGCGTCGCCGTGGTCGAAGATCACCGAGCGGTGGGCGCGGAGCACGGCGACCTCGGCGAGCCGGCAGGCGTCGTCGGCGAGCTCGGCGATCTCGGCGTAGGCGTCGAGCAGGGCGTCGATCTCGACGAGGTGGACCGGGTCCTCCTCCATGATCCGCAGCAGCGCCGACATCCGCACCAGCTCGGCGACGAGGTCGGAGGGACCGTGCGTGCGCGCGTGCGCGAGGAGGCCGTCGATGCCCCGGCGGGCGGCGGCGCGTCCGGCGGGCGGCGCCTTCTGCTGCCAGATGAACATGTCGCGCGCGCGGGCCTCGATGCGGCCCGGACCCAGGCGCGCGGCGTCGGCCGGGCAGCCGCACTCGGCGGCTCCGGCGATGAGACTGCATCCGTCGTGCTCGATGCGGTTCACGGCGGGCACGGTCACCGGTCGCCCCCTTCGGGCCGGTCGGTCTGCTCGTCCACGCCGGGGCTGGGGTCCCGGCGCGATCAGGTGACGAGATCCCCGACGGTCCCGGCGACCTGAGCGACTCGGCCATGTTCGCACGTGCAGGCGCACATGCAACAGCACGGGAGGGTCGGGTACGACAAGGTCGAGCACTCCGTGATCGGCGGGCTACGACCGGTGCCCGGACGGGGTGGCCGGGGCGGTCCCGGTGGCGTGGGACCATGGGGCGAACCCGCAGCTGAATGGAACCGTGAGTGGCCTCGTACGCCGACAAGACCTTCACCCCGCCGGAGCTGATCCGGAACTTCTGCATCATCGCCCACATCGACCACGGCAAGTCGACGCTGGCCGACCGCATGTTGCAGATCACCGGGGTCGTGGAGGAGCGCGCGATGCGCGCCCAGTACCTCGACCGCATGGACATCGAGCGGGAGCGCGGGATCACGATCAAGGCGCAGAACGTGCGCCTGCCGTGGAAGGTGGGGGACGTCGAGCACGTCCTGCACATGATCGACACCCCGGGCCACGTCGACTTCACCTACGAGGTGAGCCGCGCGCTGGAGGCCTGCGAGGGCGCGATCCTGCTCGTCGACGCCGCGCAGGGCATCGAGGCGCAGACCCTGGCCAACCTGTACCTGGCCATGGAGAAGGACCTCACGATCATCCCGGTCCTCAACAAGATCGACCTCCCGGCGGCCGACCCCGACCGCTACGCCAAGGAGATCGCGCACATCATCGGCTGCGCACCCGACGACGTCCTGCGCGTCAGCGCGAAGACCGGCGTCGGCGTGGCCGAGGTGCTCGACGAGGTCGTCCGCGTCACGCCCGCCCCCGTCGGCGCCTCCGACGCCCCGGCCCGCGCGATGATCTTCGACTCGGTCTACGACACCTACCGCGGCGTCATCACCTACATCCGCGTCGTCGACGGGAAGATCACCCCGCGCGAGCGCATCAAGATGATGTCCACGGGCGCCACGCACGAGATCCTGGAGATCGGGATCGTCTCCCCGGAGCCCAAGGCCACGGTCGGCCTGGGCGTCGGGGAGGTCGGCTACCTCATCACGGGCGTGAAGGACGTGCGGCAGTCGAAGGTCGGCGACACCGTCACCTCGCTGCGCAAGGGCGCCACGGAGCCGCTCACGGGCTACCGCGAGCCGCGGCCGATGGTCTACTCCGGGCTCTACCCCGTCGACGGCTCGCAGTACCCCGAGCTGCGCGAGGCGCTCGACAAGCTCCAGCTCAACGACGCCGCGCTCACCTACGAACCCGAGACGTCCGCGGCGCTGGGCTTCGGGTTCCGCTGCGGCTTCCTGGGCCTGCTGCACCTGGAGATCACCCGCGACCGCCTCGAGCGCGAGGCCGGGCTCGACCTCATCTCCACCGCGCCCAACGTCGTCTACCGCGTGGTCAAGGACGACGGCTCGGAGATGACGGTGACCAACCCGTCCGACTGGCCGACGGGCAAGGTCGCGCAGATCTACGAGCCCGTCGTGAAGACCACGATCCTGGCGCCGTCGGAGTTCATCGGCGCGATCATGGAGCTGTGCCAGAGCCGGCGCGGCCAGCTCGGCGGCATGGACTACCTCTCCGAGACCCGCGTCGAGCTGCGCTACACGATGCCGCTCGCCGAGATCATCTTCGACTTCTTCGACGCCCTGAAGTCGCGCACCCGCGGCTACGCCTCGCTCGACTACGAGGAGGCGGGGGAGCAGGAGTCGGAGCTGGTGAAGGTCGACATCATGCTGCAGGGCGAGCCCGTCGACGCGTTCTCGGCGATCCGGCACAAGGACGACGCCTACTCCTACGGCACGTCGATGACGACGAAGCTGCGCGAACTCATCCCGCGCCAGCAGTTCGAGGTGCCGATCCAGGCGGCCATCGGGTCGCGGATCATCGCGCGCGAGAACATCCGCGCGATCCGCAAGGACGTGCTCGCCAAGTGCTACGGCGGCGACATCACCCGCAAGCGCAAGCTCCTGGAGAAGCAGAAGGAGGGCAAGAAGCGCATGAAGACCATCGGGCGGGTCGAGGTGCCGCAGGAGGCCTTCGTCGCCGCGCTCTCCACCGACTCGACGGCGGACAAGGCCAAGAAGTAGCGCCGTGACCGTCGCCGACCCGAACGCCGTGGGCGCCGCCGTCCTCGTGGCGGTGTTTGTCCTCGGCGTGCTGGCCGGGCTCGCGAAGAAGCGGGCCGGCCTGCTGCTGGGCGGCCTGCTCGCCGTCGTCGTGGCCGGGCTGGTCGTCGCGGGGGTCTCGGGCGTCGACCTCTCCGGGGCACGCGCGGACGTCGCCGCCCGGCTCGCCACCGTCTACGCGGTCGTCCTGCCGCCGGCGATCGCCTTCGTCACGGGCTGGCTGGCCACGCGCGGCACGTGGTTCCGCCGCGCGCTCGTCGTCGGCGTGGGGGTGCTGCTGCTGGCCGCGTTCCCGTACGCGGCGGCGGGGGCGGCCACGGCGGGAGCTCTCGTTCCCTGAGTGCGGTCGCCCTGAGGGTAGTCACGCTGCGTGACCATGGTGTTCGTCACTGTCCGCGACGGATCATGCACGTGGCGGAGGGGGAGCGGGTCGTGCGGGGCTGCCGCGGGCCGGTGCCGTCGGAGGGCGGCGGGGGCCCGGGGTGGTGGGAGCGGCGGTCGGTTCCGGGGAGCTAGCGGCGCTGCACGGCGAGCGGTTGGGTCGCCAGTGCCTCCAGGAGTTCGGCGAGCTGGGCCCGCTCGGGGGTGTGCGAGGCACCCAGGGCCTCGCCCGCGCCGCGCTCGACGCGCCCGCAGACGCGTTCGACCACCGCCCTCCCGTCACCGGCCAGATGGACCAGCACGCGCCGCCGGTCGAGCGGGTCGGTGCGCCGGAAGGCCAGCTGGGAGGCGACCAGGCGGTCGACGACCCGGGTGGCGGTGGGTGCCGGCAGCGCGGTGTGGGAGGCGATCTCCCCCATGCTCCGGCCGCCCCCGCGGGCGAGCATGAGGAGGACGCGCCAGCCGTCGCGGCTGACGCCCTCCGCCGAGGTGGCCGGGGACAGCGCCGTGGCGAGCGCGCGGTCCAACCGGTCCAGAAGCTCGACCAGACCTGTCACAGGTGGCACCGGGGCGTAGACGGTCCCCGGCGCCGTTCGACTTCGTGGTTCGGACACGGTGACACACTGTACGTGCGTTTCGGTGCACGTGCGTCTGTCCGTGCAAGTTGGCCCCGTACGGCCCTGTCCGACTACTCAGCGCGTGAACACGATCTTGCCCGCCGCAGTGCCGTCCAGCATCGCCCGGAAGCCCTCCTCGGCCTGCTCCAGCGGCAGCTCCAGGCCCACCTCGGGGGTGATGCCGGCGGTCGCGATGAACGCCAGCATGTCGGCCAGCTCGTCGCGCGTGCCCATCGTCGAGCCGACGACGCGCAGCTGCAGGAAGAACAGGCGCTGCAGGTCGGCGGGCGGGTTCGGGCCGCTGGTGGTGCCGGAGATGACGATGGTGCCGCCCGGGCGCAGCGCGCGCATGGAGTGCGACCAGGTGGCCTCGCCGACCGTCTCGAACACGGCGTCGACCTTGCCGGGCAGGCGCTCGCCGGACGGGAACACGGCGTGCGCACCGAGCCGCTCGGCGACCGCGCGCTTCTCCTCCGTGCGTCCGGTCACCCACACCTGCATCCCGGCCGCGCGGCCGAGCTGGACCAGCGCCGTCGACACCCCGCCCGACGCGCCCTGCACGAGCATCGTCTGCCCGGGGCGCAGTCCGGACTTGGTGAACAGCATGCGGTACGCCGTGAGCCACGCGGTGCCCATGCAGGCGCCCTGCACGAGCGTCAGGCCCTCGGGCTTGGGGATCGCGTTGCGGGCCGGCACGACCACGCGCTCGGCGAAGCTGCCCTGGTGCTTCTCGGTGAGCAGCGTGCGCTTGGGGTCGAGCGTCTCGTCGCCGCCCCAGGTCGGGTCGCCGATCACCGAGTGGAGGACGACCTCGGTGCCGTCCTCCAGCGTCCCGGCGCCGTCACAGCCCAGGATCATCGGGAACTGCTCGGGCTTGATCCCGACGCCGCGCAGCGTCCAGATGTCGTGCATGTTGAGGCTGGCGGCCTTGACGTCGACCGTCACCCACCCCTCGGGGGCCTCGGGCTCGGGGCGGTCCCCGACCGTGAGGGAGGAGAGCGGAGCGTCGGCGTTGGGCTCTGCGGCGTATACGGCGAACATGGGTGCGAACCTAGTCGGCGGGGGCCGTCGGTACCGTGTGGACCGTGACACGTGCGCTCGCCGACTGGTACGACGCGGTCGAGCTGTGGGTCACGCAGCTGGCCTTCCCGCTCCAGGTCCTGCTGGCCGTGGTGGTGGTGCTGCCTCTGTGCTTCCTCGTGGCCCTGGCGCTGGACCGGGTGTCGGAGCTGGTGACCCGCCGCTGACGGCCCCGCTTTCGGGGGTGGTGGTCGGCGGCCGGGGGTCGGGTCGGGTCGGCGACCGTCGGGCTGGTGATCGCCGTCGGTCCCACGCCACGGCCGTCCGGGCCGTGGTGAGGTGCGGCGGATGGCGACCACGGCTGGAGCGCGGTGATCGTCAGGATCGCGCCGGGGGTCGTGGTGGTGCGGTCCGGAACGGCATCACGCCGCCGCGGGTACGAGGGCCGGGAGGACGTCGGAGCAGCCGGCGTCGACGAGGAGGGTGGCGAGGTCGTCGCCGCGGGTGGTGCCCCGGTTGACGATGACGACGGGCACGCCGTGCTTGTGGGCGTGCCGGACGAACCGCAGCCCGGACATCACCGTCAACGACGACCCGGCGACGAGCAGCGCCCCGCCGACCGGCACGAGGTCGTCGACGAGGGCGTAGGCGCGGGCGACACGCTCGCGCGGCACGTTCTCCCCGAAGAACACGACGTCGGGCTTGAGGACGCCGCCGCAGGAGGTGCACCAGGCCAGCTCGAAGCCCTCGACGTCGTCGAGCTCGGCGTCGCCGTCGGGACGGATCTCGACGGCCGCGGCCTCCAGGAAGCCGGGGTTAAGGGCGGCGAAGCGCTCCTGCAGCGCGGCGCGGGGGGTGCGCTCGCGGCAGCCGAGGCAGACGACGGTGTCGATGCGGCCGTGCAGGTCGATGAGGTAGCGGTGCCCGGCCTCGGAGTGCAGGCCGTCGACGTTCTGCGTGATCAGCCCGCGCAGCACCCCGCACGCCTCCAGCGCGGCCAGCGCGCGGTGCCCGGCGTTGGGGGCGGCGTGCGCCATCCGCGCCCAGCCGACGTGGCTGCGCGCCCAGTACCGGCGCTGCGCGCCGGGCCCGGACACGAACTCCTGGTAGGTCATCGGGGTGCGGCGGGGCGAGCCGGGACCGCGGTAGTCGGGGATGCCGGAGTCGGTGGACAGGCCGGCGCCGGTCAGCGCCACCAGCGGCCGGCCGGCCAGGACGTCGAGCATCTGCACGGATCCAGCGTAACCGTGTCGCGTTCCTCCAAGACCGGATCGAGCCGGGGCGGCAGGCTCGTCGCCATGAACGACATGTCCCGCACGATCGACCTGGCCGTGACCGCGATCCGCGGCGCCGATCCCGCCCGCTTCGCCGACCCGACCCCGTGCCCCGGCTTCACCGTCGCCGCCCTGATCGACCACATGGCGTCGGGGATGCTGCTCGCGGAGAACTCGGCGCGGCGCGTGGTCCGCCCGTGGGACCCGGGCAGCTCCCCGGTGCTCGGCGGCGTCGCACACGAGGAGTGGGCGAAGGCCTGCGCGGCCCAGGCCACCTCCACCGCCGCCGCCTGGGACGACCCGGCCGCCTGGGAGGGCGAGGCGCACATGGCCGAGACGCCGATGCCGGCCGCGATGATCGGCTCGCTGATGACCGCGGAGTTCGCGCTCCACGCCTGGGACCTCGCCGTCGCCACCGGGCAGCGCCTCGACGTCCCGGACGACCTCGGGCGGGTCGTGCTCGACGGCGTCGGCCCGGTGGCGCAGATGGGGCGCGACGGCGGGTGGTACGGCCCGGAGGTCCCGCTCGAGGACGGCGCGAGCGCGTGGGAGCGGGCGCTGTCGGCGTCCGGGCGCGACCCCCGGAAGGGCTGAGCTCAGCCCGCGACGACGCTCAGCCCTCCACGACCCAGGCGGGCTTGCGCTTCTCGGCGAACGCGCGCATGCCCTCCTGGCCCTCCTCGCCGGCGAAGAACCCGGCCGAGAGCTCCTGCATCTCCGCGAACTGCCCCGCCATCGACGCCGGGCGCTCCGCGCGCAGCATCCGCTTCGTCGCGGCCAGCGCGCCCGGGGCCCCGAGGCGCAGCATCTCGGTGTAGCGGGCGACCTCGGCGTCGAGCCCCTCGGCGGGCACCGCGGAGTTGACGAGGCCGACGGTCACGGCGCGCACGGCGTCGAACGTCTCGCCGGTGAGGAACAGCTCGTGCGCGGCGCGGGGGAGCAGCCGCGGCAGCACCGTCACCGAGATGACGGCCGGCACGACGCCGATCCGCACCTCGCTGAACGCGAACGAGGCGTCGGTGGCGGCCACGGCGATGTCGCAGGCCGACACCAGGCCGACCCCGCCCGCCCGGGCCGGGCCCGCGACGCGCGCGACGACCGGCTTGGGCGAGGTCCACAGCGTCGTGAGGATCGCCGGCACCTCGTTGACGCCCTGCTCGGACACGCCCGCGCCGCGCGTCTCCTTGAGGTCCATGCCCGAGCAGAACACGCGCCCGGTGTGGCTCAGCACGATCACGCGCGCGGACTCGTCGGCCAGCGCGGTCCCGAGGTGCGCGATCAGCTCGCGGCGCAGCTGGGCGGACAGGGCGTTGCGGTTGGCGGGGGAGTCCAGCGTGATCGTCGCGATCGCGGACTCGACGTCGAGGTGCACCAGCTCGGTCATGCGTCGACCGTATAGGCGCTCGCCTGCAGCGCGAACAGCTCCTGGTACACCCCGCCCAGCGCGATCAGCTCGTCGTGGCGGCCGGACTCGATCAGCCGCCCGCGGTCGAGCACGAGGATCCGGTCGGCGTAGCGGACGTTGGCGAGCCGGTGCGTCACCAGCACCGTGATCCGGTCGGCGCCGGCCCCGGTGCGCCCGTGCAGGGTGGCGAAGACGGCGTGCTCGGCACGGGCGTCGAGCGCCGCCGTCGGCTCGTCGGCGACGACGAACGGGGCGTCCCGGTAGAGCCCGCGCGCCACCGACATCCGCTGCCACTGACCTCCCGACAGGTCGCGCCCGGCCTGGAACTCCCGGCTCAGCACGGTCGGCCAGCCGTCGGGCAGCTCGGCGACCACGGCGTCGGCGCCGGAGTCGCGGGCCGCCGAGTCCCGGGCGGCGTCGCCGTCGTCGGCGCGGTCCAGCCGCCCGATCCGGACGTTGTTCTCCGCCGACGTCGGCCAGTGCACCGGCTCCTGCAGCACGACCGCGACCCGCGACAGCACGTCGGCGGGGTCGGCGTGCGCGAGGTCCACCCCGTCCCAGTCGACGCACCCGCGCTCGGCCACGTACAGCCCGACCATGAGCTTGGCCAGCGTCGACTTGCCCGACCCGTTCTCCCCGACCAGCGCGATGACCTCCCCGCGGCGCATCGTCACGCTCACCCCGTCGACGGCGAGCTCCTCGGCGCCGGGGTACCGGAACGCCACGTCGGTGAGCGTGACGACCTCCGGGTCGCCGTGCAGCACGGCCGTGGGCGGGGGCCGGCGGCGGCCCGCGGCGCCGGCGAGGCAGGTGCGGTAGAGCTCGATGTAGTACCCGGCGTCGACGAGCTGGTTGCTCTCGTACACCGTCGACGACACGGCCTGCCCCGCGATCCGCATGGCCAGCGCGGCGGCCCCGGCCAGCGCCAGCGGGACCGCGGAGACGTAGACGAGCGCGCCCAGCAGCGCGTAGCCCGCCGCGGTGCCGAGGCCCGACAGGGTGCGCCCGGCCAGCTGGATGCGCGTGCGGCGGTGCCCGAGCCGCACCGCCTCCGTCGCGAGTTCCCCGCTGATCCGGCGGTGCTGGGCGAGCAGGACCGGCTCGGCGGTGAACGCGCGCAGCTCCGCGGCGTTGTCGCGGTGGGTGATGAGGTGCCCGGTGACGCCCATCCGCCGCACGCGCGAGAGCGTCCGGACGAAGGACCGGTAGCCCGCGCGGGCCGAGGTGAGCGTCGCCCAGCCCTGCGGCGCCGCGGCGGCCAGGACCGCGAGCGGCAGCAGCGGGTGCAGCAGCCCGGCGGTGACGACGGCGGCCAGCATCGACACCAGCGAGGCCAGCAGGTCGCCGGTGACGTTCGTGCCCATGCGGATGCGGGTGATGCTCTGCTCGGCGACGCGGTCGACGAGCTCGGTGAAGTCGGCGTCGTCGAAGGCGACGAGGTCGAGCCCGAGCACGGCGGCGTGCAGGTCGTCCTGGGCGCGGCGCTCCACCAGCGGCACGAGCGCGGCCTGCACCGTCGCCACCGCCGCGTCGAGCAGCCCGCGCAGCGCGTACGCGGCGACGACGAGCGCGAGCCCGGGCAGCGCGCCCAGCAGGCGCTCGGGCGTCGGCCCCTGCTCCAGCAGCGAGGTGAACACGTTCGCCGTGGCCAGGAGCCCGAACGCGGTGACGGCCCCGGCGACGAGCTGCACGACGCCGGTGAGCAGCGTGAGCCGCGGCGACGCCCGCCACGCCCAGCCGATCAGCAGCCCCGACGTGCGCAGCGTCGTGCGGGCCACCGTGCGCAGCCCGGCCGCCGCCGCGTTCTCGTAGCCCACCGCCCAGGCCGGTGTCTTCACGTCCTCGACACCGATCAGGGGGGTGGTCACTCCCACCATCCTCCCCGAGCGGGGCGGTGATCGGCAGGGGTTCGCGCTACCCGACCCGTCGTCGCAGGTAGTCGGCGGTGGCGGCGTCGCCGGGGAAGAACGACTCGATGCAGACCTCGTCGAGGGTGACGTCGAGCGGGGCGCCGAGCACGGCCACCGTGGAGAAGAACGTCAGCTCACCGTCGGGGTGGCGCAGGCGCAGCGGCAGCACGATCCGGTCGCGCGGCTGCGCCGAGGCGTCCAGGCCCCGGACGCGGCAGTGCTCCACGGCCTCGGCCAGCAGCGCCCGCAGCCCCGTCGTGGCCGAGCGCTCGGCCTGGCGCCGCAGCCGCGAGACCAGGTGCGCCGCGTACTCCGGCAGGTCGACGACGTGGCGCGCCAGGCCGCGCGGGTGCAGCGCCAGGCGCACGATGTTGGTGGGGCCGGTGAGCAGCGACGGGTCGACGAGCTCGGTGAGCACGGAGACCGCGGCGTTGGAGGCGAGCAGGTTCCACATGCCGTCGACGAGGACCGCCGGGTAGGGCGAGTGCCCGTCGAGGATGCGCTGCAGGGAGGCGCGGACCTCGTCCATCTCGGCGTCGCCCAGGTCGTGGTGGCTGTAGGCGGGGGCGAACCCGGCGGCGGACATCAGCTCGTTGCGCGCGCGCAGCGGCACGTCCAGCTCCTCGGACAGGTGCAGCACCATCTCCCGGCTCGGCCGCGAGCGCCCGGTCTCCAGGAAGCTCAGGTGCCGGGCGGAGACGTCGGCGGCCAGGCCGAGGTCGAGCTGGGTGAGCCGGCGGCGCTGCCGCCAGTCGCGCAGCAGCGACCCGAAGGCCGAGGCCGTGGTGCCGGTGGCTCGCGTCGCGGTCGTCACGGTACCGACGCTAGCGGCCGCGTCGAGGCCGTTCGATGACCTCGGAGGTCATGCCCGGGCGGCGGGGACGACGGCCGCGTCCCGGCGCGCCACCTCCTGGCGCACCAGCGGGATGACCTCGCGGCCGAACTCGCGGGCGTCGGCGATCATGTCGTAGCCTCGGGCGGACAGGATGCGGACGCCGAGGTCGTAGTAGTCCAGCAGCGCGGCGGCCACCGTCTCCGGCGTGCCGACCAGCGCCGTCGAGTTGCCGGCGCCGCCGGTGGCCTGCGCGGTGACCGTCCAGAGCGCCCGGTCGTGCCGCTCGCCCTGCGCGGCCACGGCCAGCAGCCGCTGCGAGCCCGCGTTCTCCGGGTCGGTGAGCTTGTGGCGGCGGGTGAGCTGCTGCCCGCCCTGCGTGCGGTCCTGGATGCGGGCGACGGTGGCGTACGCCTTCTCCCATGCCTCCTCCTCGGTGCGGCCGAGGATGGGGCGGAACGCCACCTGGAACCGCGGCGCCGGGCGCCCGGCCGCGGCGGCGAGGTCGGTGATCGTGGCGATCTGCTCGGCGGTGCCGGCCAGCGGCTCGCCCCACAGCGCGTAGATGTCGGCCTCCTCGGCGCCCACGCGGTAGGCCGCGGGCGACGAGCCGCCGAAGGAGATCAGCGGGCGCGGCTGCTGCGCGGGCTCGACGTCGAGCACGAAGTCCTCGAAGGAGTAGTGCTCGCCGTGGAAGTCGAACGGCTCGCGCGACGTCCACGCCTTCTTGTAGATCTGGATGGCCTCGCGGGTGCGGGCGTAGCGCTGGTCCTTGGGCAGCGTGTCGCCCTCGCGCTGCTGCTCGTGGTCGTTGCCGCCGGTGATGACGTGCAGGGTGAGGCGGCCGTCGGAGATCTGGTCGAGCGTGGCGACCGTCTTCGCGGCGAACGTCGGGTGGGAGACGTTGGGGCGGTGCGCGAGCAGCAGCTGCAGGCGGTCGGTGTGGGTGGCGATCAGCGCGGCGGCCTGGGCCGGGTCCGGGCTGCCGGAGGCGTACGCGGTGAGCACGCGGTCCCAGCCGTTCTCCTCGTGCGCGCGGGCCAGCGCGAGCGTGAAGGCCTTGTCGAAGGCGGGGCCGGAGCGGGCGTGGGTCTCGGAGCCGTCGTTCGTGGCGCCGATCCCGAGGAACTCGACGGGCACGGGGGTCCTTCCGGTGGTGGGTGTGCGGGGGTCTCAGGACCCCGGACACACCGCCGACCACACGCGACCGAGGTCGACGTGCCGGCGGCTCACCAGCGGGACGGGCATGGCTCCACTCCACACCGGAGCGGGAGCCCGCGCAAGGATGGGTGACGTGGTCGCCGACGGGGAACAGACCGGCGGCGCCGCGAGCCCGGTCGTGCTGCACGTCCCGCACGCGGGCACGCGGGTCCCGGCGTGGACGCGCCCGCACCTGCTCCTCGACGACGCCGCGCTGGGCGCGGAGCTCGCGGCGCTGACCGACCACGGCACCGACGTGGTCGCGCGGGCCGCGGCCGGTGCGGCGCGGGTGCGGCCGTGGCTGCTGGTGAACCCGGTGTCGCGGTTCGTCGTCGACGTCGAGCGGTTCCCCGACGGGCGCGAGGAGATGGCGGCCGTCGGTCTGCCTGGGCACCGACCCGTTCCACACCCCGCCCGCGCTCGTCGCGGCGGCGCGGGCCGCGTTCGGGGCCGGGGCGGCGCTCGACAGCCCGTTCTCCGGCGCCTACGTCCCGCTGTCGCGGTTCCGCACCGACGCCCGCGTCACGGCGGTGATGGTGGAGCTGCGGCGCGACGGGATCGAGGGGCGGGGCGGGCTCGAGCAGCGGAGCGCGGCGCTCGCGAAGCTCGTCGACCGGGCGTGACGCGGGTCCGGTGCGCTGGCCGTGGCCGTGATCCGCCCGTACCGTCGGGGCATGGGGATCCCGCTCAAGCGCCGGAGGCACGTCGACCTCTGCCGCACCAGCGCTGCGCTGTAGGCCGGCGGCCGTCCACCCGTCCGCCCCCTCCCCGAGGACCCTCATGACCTCCTCCATCGCGATCGTCGGCGCCGGGCCCCGTGGCGCCGGGATCCTGGAGCGCCTCGCCGCCAGCGCCCCCGAGCTGCACCCGGGCGGCCTCGACGTGCACCTGATCGACCCGTACCCGGCCGGGGCGGGCCGGATCTGGCGCCACGAGCAGTCGCCGCTGCTGGCCATGAACTCGATGTCGGCCGACGTCACGATGTTCACCGACGAGACCGTCGTCTGCGAGGGCCCGATCCGGCCCGGGCCCTCGATGTGGGACTGGGTGCAGAGCCGGCCCGAGGTCGACCCGGACCTCGCTGACGAGCTGGCCGCCGTCACGGCGTCGACGTTCCCGAGCCGGCGCCTGCAGAGCGCCTACCTGACGTGGGTGCTCGACCGCGTGATCGCGGAGCTGCCCGCCGGGATGCGCGCGCACGTGCACCGCACCCGCGCCACCGCGCTCACCGAGGAGGGCGCGGTGCAGGTCGTGCACCTGGAGGACGGCCCGCCGCTGCGCGTCGACTCCGTCGTGCTCGCCTCGGGCCACCTCGACGCGCGTCCCACGCCCGACGAGCTCGACCTCGCCGCCGTGCCCGGCCTGCGCTACCTCGCGCCCGAGCAGACCACCGATTCCGACCTGTCGGTGCTGCGGCCGGGGGAGACGGTCATCGTGCGCGGCATGGGGCTCGCGTTCGTCGACCTGGTGGTGCTGCTGTTCGAGGGCCGCGGCGGGCGCTACACCGACGCCGGGTACGTGCCCTCGGGCCGGGAGCCGCGGCTGGTCGTCGGGTCGCCGCGCGGGGCGCCCTACCACTCCAAGACCCACTACGGGCTGAAGGCCGGGCGCCCGCCGCTGCCGCGGTTCTTCGGGCCCGACGCCGTCGACCCGCTGATCGCCGCGGGCGACGTCGACCTGCGGGAGCAGGCGTGGCCGCTGATGGCCAAGGAGATCGCCTGGGGCTGGTACCACGAGCTGTTCGTGGGCCACCCCGACCGCGTCGCGGTGCCGTGGGAGGAGTTCGCCGACGCCTACGCGGCGCTGCGCTGGGGCACGCCGGAGATGGCCGCGCTGCTGGCGTCGACGGTGCCCGACCCGGTCGACCGCATCGACTTCGCCGCGCTCGACCGCCCCCTCGACGGCCTCAGCGCGCCCGACCTCGACGCCCTGCAGCCGCTCGTGCGCGCCCGGATCGCCGAGGACCTGCGCCAGCACGTCGACGACGCCCACACCCCGCACCTCGGCGCGTTCGTCGCGATGCTGTCGGTCTACGGCGAGACCACGCGGCTGTCCGGCGCGCTCACCGCGCGCTCCCGGGCGTCGGACATGGCGTGGTGGCAGGGCTTCTTCAACTCCGTGGCCAGCGGCCCGCCCGGGTTCCGGGTGCGGCAGCTGCTGGCGCTGTCCGAGGCCGGGTTCGTGCGGTTCCTGGGCTCGGGGATGTGGGTCGACGTCGTCGACGGGGAGTTCGCCGCGGGCAGCGCCACCCTGGCCGGCGCGGAGCCGGTGCGCGCCACGGCCCTGGTCGATGCGCGGCTGCCCGACCCGAGCGCCGCGCGCACGTCCGACCCGCTGCTCGCCGACCTGGTGCGGCGCGGGGCCGTCAGCGAGGACGTCCTCGTCGACGACGACGGCACCGTCCTGCGCAACACCGGCCTGGTCCGGGTGCGCCCCGAGGACGGCGCGCTGGTCGACGCCGACGGGACCGTGCACCCGCGGCGGTTCGCGGTGGGGCCGCACACGACGGTGAAGGTGGCGGGCGCGTTCACCCGGCCCGGGATGAACGCCCAGAGCCTGCGCTACAACGACGCCGTCGCCCGCGCCGTGCTGCGCAGCCTCCCGGCGGCGCGCGCGGCGGACCGGGCGGCCTGAGCACCGCGCAACGAGACCCCGACACGGCCGCAACGAGACCCCGACTCGCGGAACTCCCGCGAGTCGGGGTCTCGTTGCGCGTGAGTCGGGGTGGTGCTCAGCCCAGTTGCGGAGCGGGCCTCACAGCGCGAGCCCCCGCGCCTGCAGCACCCGCCTCTCCAGCGGCTTGAACACCAGCAGCTCGATGCCGACGCCGACCAGCAGGATGAGCACGATCGCCGAGATCACCCCGGCGATGTTGTTCACGTCGCTGCCCTGCTTGAGGTAGGCGCCCAGGCCCACGCCGAGCTGCGGGGACGTCGCGATGATCTCCGCGGCCATCAGCGAGCGCCAGGCGAACGCCCAGCCCTGCTTGCAGCCCGAGATGTAGCCGGGCAGCGCGGCGGGCAGCAGGATCAGGCGAGCCGAGGCCAGGCGCCCCGCACCCATGACGTCGCCGACGCGGCCCAGGATCGGCGGCACCTGGTCGATGCCCGAGACCAGGCCGTTGGCGATCGAGGGCACCGAGCCCAGCAGGACGACGAAGTAGATGGTGGCGTCGGTGAGCCCGAACCACAGCACCGCGGCGGGCACCCACGCCACCGACGGCAGGCTCTGCATCCCCGACAGCAGCGGCCCGATCGCGCGGCGCACGAACGACACCTTCGCGACCAGCAGGCCCAGCGGGGTGGCGATCACGACCGCCACGAGGAAGCCGACGATCGCACGGCCGACGGAGGTCCAGGTGATCGACCAGATCGAGCCGTCGACGACGATCTCGGCGAACTGCTCGGCCACGGCGATCGGGGCGGGGAGCTTGAACTCCGGCCAGATCGCCGACGCCCAGAGCGCCTGCCACGCCACGATGACGACGACGAGCGTGAGCAGCGGCG
This sequence comes from Pseudonocardia oceani, assembly GCF_019263585.2. GTDB lineage: Bacteria > Actinomycetota > Actinomycetes > Mycobacteriales > Pseudonocardiaceae > Pseudonocardia > Pseudonocardia oceani. The sequence continues at coordinate 1,276,562 of NZ_JADQDF010000001.1, read as the reverse complement.
GCACCGACGACGACAGCAGCCGTCGCCACAGCGGCACCCGCTGCGAGGTCGGGGTGTCGAGTGCGTCGAGACCGGCGACGGCGGCGGCGTCGTCGCGGGTGAGGGCGTCAGGCGGCGCGGCCATGCGTCGAGATCACCTCCCGCAGGCGGTCGGTGATCTCCTCGGTGAGGACCTCGCGGTCGCCGGAGGTGAGGTCCCACTCCCCGACGACGGTGCCCGGGCGCGAGGACAGCAGCACGACGCGCTGGCCCAGCCGCACGGCCTCGCGGACGTCGTGGGTGACGAAGACGACCGCGGTGCCGGTGGCCTGCCAGACGCGGGTCAGCTCGCCCTGCAGGACGTCGCGGGTGATGGCGTCGAGCGCGGCGAACGGCTCGTCCATGAGCATGAGGCGGCTGCCGCGCTCGGCGTCGACCGTGGTGGCCGCGAGCGCGCGGGCCAGCGCCACGCGCTGGCGCATGCCGCCCGACAGCTCGTGCGGGCGCTTGCCGGCCTGGCCCTCGAGCCGCACCAGCTCCAGCAGCTCACCGGCCGTGCCCCGGCGCGCCGACCGGCCGACGCCGGCCAGGCGCAGCGGGAGCTCGACGTTGCGGGTGGCCGTGAGCCACGGCAGCAGCGCGGGCTCCTGGAACATGACCGCCGGGCGGTCGGTGGCGACCTCCACGGTGCCGCGGGTGGGCTCGTCGAGCCCGGCCAGCATGCTGAGCAGGGTGGTCTTGCCGCAGCCCGACGCCCCGAGCAGGCACACGAACTCGCCCGGCTCGACCCGCAGGTCGACGCCGTTCAGCGCGGTGACGGCGCCCACGCCGGAGCCGAAGACCTTGGAGACCCCGGTGAGCTGGGCCGCGGGCCGGGCCGGGGCCTGCACGGTGCGATCGAGAGTGGCGGTCATGGGATCAGTCCTCAGGGTGAGTCGAGTCCGGCGGAGTCGACGGCCGGTTGCCCGGCCGCCTCGAGTTCGGCGTTGAGCGGGCCCGCGTCGACGAACCCGGCCAGGTCGACGAGGTCGTCGGCGATGCCGGCGTCGACGCTGTCCTGGGCGAGCTGCGGGAAGGTGGGGGCCAGGGGGTCGGTCGAAAGGGTCAGCTCGGTGAAGGCGCGGGCGATGACCGGGTCGGCGAGGCGGTTGCCCGTCAGCTGCTGGATGCCGTCGTTGACGATCGTGGCGGCGCGCGCCGGGTCGGCGTTCGCGAGCTCGGTGGCGGCGATGTGGCCGCGCAGCAGCGCCCGCACCGTGTCGGGGTAGCGGTTGACGAAGTCGGTGGACACGAGCAGCACGGTGGTCGGGAAGCGCCCGCCGTCCCACAGCTCGCGCTCGTCGAGCAGCACGCTCGCGCCGGCGTCGAGCACCAGGCGGGAGCTCCACGGCTCGGGCAGCCATGCGGCCTGCACGCTGCCCTGGCGGAAGGCGTCGAGGGTGCGGGGGTTCTCCAGGTTGGCGATCTGCACCTGGTCGGGCGCGTCGCCGACGGTCAGGCCCTGGTCCTTCAGCCAGACCTTGAGCGCGATGTCCTGCGTGTTGCCCAGCTGCGGCGTGGCGATCGTGGTGCCGCGCAGCTGCTCGGGCGAGGTGACGCCGGGGCGGACGACGAGCTGCGCGCCGCCGTCCGTGGCGCCCGCGACGAGCCGCACGGCCGTGCCGTCGGACCGGGCGAAGGCGTTGATCGCCGGGCCGGAGCCGATGTAGGTGGCGTCGATCGAACCGCCGAACAGTGCGTTGACGGCGTCGCCGCCCGCGTTGAAGGTCTGGGCGGTGAGCGTGGTGTCACCGATCTCGGCGGTGAACAGGCCCTCCTGCACCCCGATGATCGCGGCGGCGTGGGTGACGTTGGGGAAGTAGCCCAGCCGCAGCTCGGCGGCGGTGCCGCCGGCCGCGGGCGCGTCGGGGGCGCGTTCGGCGCGGGAGCAGCCGGCGAGGGCCAGCGCGGCGGTGACGGCGAGGACCAGGGTGGTCCGGAGGCGGGACATCGGGGGTGGTCCTTCGGTTCGGTGGGCGCGGTCGGCCGACGTCGTCGGCGCGCGCCGGAGCGAGCGGGTGCGGGCACGAGGGGGCCGCGCAGCGGGTGAACGGAAGGGTCAGCGACAGAACTCGTCGAACGCGTGGCCGCGGCGGGACGGCCAGAAGCGCTCGAGGTCCGCCGCGAGGCGGTGCGCCGGGGCCGCGGGTACGCCGGAAGGCGTCGCGCTGGTCTCCGTCGGCGTCACCGCTCCATCGTGAGCCGCGCGGCGGCGGGGTTCAAGGAGTCATCCGGCATGCAGGACGGCGGCGTGAATGTCCGGTCAAAGATCGCCGACCCGGGTGGCGGGCCGCTGACCTGCGACGAGGCGCAGTGCGCCCGTCGAGCAGCGCGCAGCACTGGGCCGAACGGGGCAGCGCTGCCCGGCGAGGTGCCCGGACGTGACAGGAGACACGGTCCGGGGCGGCTCGGTTGGGGCGGCCCGCCCGGGCGGCTCGCACACAGGCCGCGGGGCCCGCACACAGGGCCGGACCTGTGTGCGAGCCCCGGGAGGTGTGTGCGAGCCGGCGGTGGCGGGGTGCCGGAGCCGGCGGGGGGGGGGGGCGTGCCGTGCCTCAGGCCTGCAGGCGAAGCGGGTCGCCCACCAGGCCCGCGGCGAGGGTGTTGCCGGTGGGCGGGTCGATGAGCAGGAAGCCGCCGGTGGCGCGGATGTCGGCGTAGTCGTCGACGGGCAGGGCGTCGGCGGTGCGCAGGGAGACGCGCGCGATGTCGTTGGCGGCCAGCTGCTCCGGGGCGTCCACGTAGGACACGGTGTCGGTGTCGAGCCGGTCGCCCAGCGCGCCCACGATCACCTGCGTCGTGCGGGTGCCGTGCTTGAGCAGCAGCCGCGCGCCGGGGCGCAGGGGCTTGTCCGAGAGCCAGCAGAGCGTGGCGTCGAGCTCGTTCGTGACGCGCGGGGGAGCCGCGGCGGTGGCGAGGACGTCGCCGCGGGAGAGGTCGATGTCGTCGGCCAGCCGGACCGTGACGCTGCGGCCCGCGCCGGCGGCGTCGAGCGGGCCGTCGGCGGTGTCGACGCCCGCGACCGTGGTGGTGGCCCCGCCGGGCAGCACGACGACGGCGTCGCCGGGCCGGACCGTGCCGGACGCGACCTGGCCCGCGTAGCCGCGGTAGTCGCTCGCGTGCTCGCGGATCACGTACTGCACCGGCATCCGGAACGGCGAGTCCGCCTCGGGCGGGGTGACCGGCACGGACTCCAGGTGCCCGAGCAGCGTCGGGCCGGTGTACCAGGGTGTGCGCTCGGAGCGGTCGACCACGTTGTCGCCGACGAGCGCCGACACCGGGATCGTGACGACGGCGTCGTCGGCGAAGCCCAGCGAGCGGGCGAGGCCGGCGAAGTCCTTGCCGATCGCCTCGAGAGCGGCCTGGTCGTAGCCGATGAGGTCGATCTTGTTGATGGCCAGCACGAGCCGCGGGACCTGCAGCAGCGCGAGCACGGCCGCGTGCCGGCGCGTCTGCTCGACCACGCCGTACCGGGCGTCGACCAGCAGGACCGCGAGCTCCGCGGTGGACGCGCCGGTGACGGTGTTGCGGGTGTACTGCACGTGGCCCGGGGTGTCGGCGAGCACGAACTCACGCGTCGGCGTGGAGAAGTAGCGGTAGGCGACGTCGATGGTGATGCCCTGCTCGCGCTCGGCGCGCAGGCCGTCGACGAGCAGCGACAGGTCGGGCGTGGACAGGCCCTTGTCGACCGACGCGCGCTGCACGGCCTCGATCTGGTCGGCCAGCACCGACTTGGTGTCGTAGAGCAGCCGCCCGACCAGCGTGGACTTGCCGTCGTCGACGGAGCCCGCCGTGGCGAATCGGAGAAGATCCTTCATCAGAAGTAGCCCTCGCGCTTCCGGTCTTCCATGGCGGCCTCGGAGAGCCGGTCGTCGGCGCGGGTGGCCCCGCGCTCGGTGAGCCGCGAGGCCGTGACCTCGGCGATGATCTCGTCGAGCGTGGTGGCGGTGGACTCGACGGCGCCGGTGCACGAGCCGTCGCCCACCGTCCGGTAGCGGACGGTGCGCTCCTCGAGCGCCTCGCCGCCGCGCGGGCCGCCCCACGGGCCCTCGGCCAGCCACATGCCGTCGCGGCGGAACACCTCGCGCCGGTGTGAGTAGTAGATCGACGGGAGCTCGATGTCCTCGCGCTGGATGTAGCGCCAGACGTCGAGCTCGGTCCAGTTGCTGATCGGGAACACGCGGACGTGCTCACCGGGGGCGTGCCGGCCGTTGTAGAGGTTCCACAGCTCGGGGCGCTGGCTGCGGGGGTCCCAGCGGCCGAAGCCGTCGCGCAGGGACATGATCCGCTCCTTGGCGCGGGCGCGCTCCTCGTCGCGGCGCCCGCCGCCGAAGACCGCGTCGTAGCGCTTCTCGACGATGGAGTCGAGCAGCGGCACGGTCTGCAGCGGGTTGCGGGTGCCGTCGGGGCGCTCGGTGAGGCGCCCGTCGTCGATCCAGTCCTGGACGTGCGCCACCTCCAGCCGCAGGCCCAGCCGCTCGACGATCGCATCGCGGAACGCGATGACCTCGGCGTAGTTGTGCCCGGTGTCGACGTGCAGCAGCGGGAACGGCACGGGCGCGGGCGCGAAGGCCTTGACGGCCAGGTGCACCAGCAGCGTGGAGTCCTTGCCGCCGGAGAACAGGATCACCGGGCGGTCGAACTCGCCCGCGACCTCGCGGAAGATGTGGATCGCCTCGGACTCCAGCGCCTCGAGGGCGTCCATCACGGGAACCGTCATGCCGGGTGCAACCCACATTCGATCTTGGCGGTACCGGCCCACCGGCCGGATCGGGGGTCGGCGCCGGGCGCCGGCTTCGCGGTGCAGGGGGCGCAGCCGATGCTCGGGTAGCCCTCGGCGACCAGCGGGTTGACCAGGATCCCGTGCGCCGCGATGTAGGCGTCCATGTCCTCGTCGCTCCAGGCCGCGATCGGGTTGATCTTCACCAGCCCGAACTTCTCGTCGAACTGGATGAGCGGCGTGCCCGCGCGGGTCGGCGCCTCGACGCGGCGGACGCCGGTGACCCAGGCGTCGTAGCCGGCGAGGGTGTCCTGCAGGGGCTCGACCTTGCGCATCGCGCAGCAGGCGCCCGGGTCGCGGGCGAACAGGTCCCTGCCGAACTCGGCGTCCTGCTGGGCGACCGAGCGCCGGGCCTGCGCGTTGACGATCGAGACGTCGTAGACGTGCTCCACGGCGTCGCGGGTGCCGATGGTCTCGGCGAAGTGGTAACCGGTCTCGAGGAACAGGACCTCGACGCCGGGGGAGGCCTTCGACGCGAGGTCGACCAGCACGGCGTCCTGCATGTTCGACGCGACGATCAGCCGGCTGCCGAACGTGCGCGCCGCCCAGTCCAGCAGCTGCTGCGCGGTGGCGTCCGGGCCCAGCTCGGCGGCACCGCGCTCGGCGGTGGCGCGCAGGTCCGGCTCGGTGGCGACACTCATGAGGGAACTCCGATCCCGATCATCTTCAGCGTGAACGTGCGCAGGCACGAGCCGCAGTACCAGGCCCCGTGCGCGGCCCTGTCATCCGGGAGAACAGCGGGGCGCAGGTCCTCGTCGGAGCAGTACGGGCAGTAGAACGGGACCGCCCGCTCACTCACTTCAGGTCGTCCTCGTCGGCCCGCAGCACCCACTGGGCGAAGCGCTCGCCGTCGGTGCGCTGCTCGGCGAACCGCCGCACCACGCGGTCGACGTAGTCGCCGAGCTCCGCGCTGGTGACCTTGAGGCCGCGCAGCTTGCGCCCGAAGCCCGAGTCGAGCCCGAGCCCGCCGCCCAGGTGCACCTGGAAGCCCTCGACCTGGTCGCCCGCGGCGTCGGTGACGATCTGGCCCTTGAGCCCGATGTCGGCGACCTGCGTGCGGGCGCAGGAGTTGGGGCAGCCGTTGAGGTGGATGGAGATCGGGTGCTCCGGCACGACGTCGGCCAGGCGCTTCTCCAGCTCCTCGACCAGCCGGATCGCCCGCTCCTTGGTCTCGACGATCGCGAGCTTGCAGAACTCGATGCCCGTGCACGCCATCGTGGCGCGGCGCCACGGCGACGGGTCGGCCTGCAGGCCCAGCGTGTTGAGCCGGGCGACCAGCGCGTCGACCTTCCGGTCGGCGACGTCGAGCACGACGATCTTCTGCTGCGCGGTGAGCCGGACGCGGCCCGAGCCGGCCTTCTCGACGGCGTCGGCGAGTGCGACGAGCGTGGTGCCCGAGACGCGTCCGGAGGCGGGGGCGACGCCGACGTAGTTGCGGCCGTCGACCTGCTTGTGGACGCCGACGTGGTCGATCGGGTGCTCGGGCGTGGCGGGCGCCGGGCCGTCGACCATCTTGCGGCCCAGGTACTCGTCCTCCAGCACGCGGCGGAACTCCTCCACGCCCCAGTCGGCGACGAGGAACTTGATGCGCGCGCGGTGGCGCAGGCGGCGGTAGCCGTAGTCGCGGAAGACCCCGATGATCCCGGCCCACACGTCGGGGACCTCGTCGAGCGGTACCCACGCGCCCAGGCGCTGCGCGATCTTCGGGTTGGTCGACAGGCCGCCGCCGACCCACACGTCGAAGCCGGGGCCGTGTTCGGGGTGCACCGAGCCGATGAACGACACGTCGTTGATCTCGTGGGCGACGTCCTGCTGCCACGAGATCGCCGTCTTGAACTTGCGCGGCAGGTTCGAGTACTCGGGGTTGCCGACGTAGCGCTCGACGATCGCGTCGATGGCCGGCTGCGGGTCGAGCACCTCGTCGGCGCTGACGCTCGCGACCGGGGAGCCCAGCACGACGCGCGGGGTGTCGCCGCAGGCCTCGGTGGTGACCATGCCCAGGCCCTCGAGCTTCGTCCAGATCGCGGGCATGTCGACGACGTCGATCCAGTGGTACTGGATGTTCTGCCGGTCGGTGACGTCGGCGGTGTCGCGGGCGTAGGTCTGGCTGATCTCGCCGAGCGCGCGCAGCTGCTCGGTCGTCAGCGCGCCGCCGTCGAGCCGGACGCGGAGCATGAAGTAGCGGTCGTCGAGCTCCTCGGGCTCCAGCGCCGCCGTGCGGCCGCCGTCGATCCCGGGCTTGCGCTGGGTGTAGAGCCCCCACCAGCGCATCCGACCACGGAGGTCGGCCGGGTCGATCGAGTCGAAGCCGCCCTTGGCGTACACGTTCTCGATGCGCGCGCGGACGTTGAGCCCGTCGTCGTCCTTCTTCGTGCGCTCGTTCGGGTTCAGCGGCTCGCGGTGGCCGAGCTTCCACTGCCCCTCGCCGCGCTTGCGCTTGGCGGGGACACGGGTGGGTGTGGTGGGCGGCAAAGCAGTGCCTCCGATGGCGGTGGTGCGCCGAGGGGTGTGCGAGAGGGGACGCGGGGAGAGCGCGTCAGCGACAGATCGCGCTGCTCACGCGGCTGAGATCCACGTGGCGCCGGGCGACGAGGCGCAGGCCCAACGCCGCAGCCCCGGGGAGCGGGGCGGGCATGGGCGCGGTCACGTGCTCAGAGTGCCACTTGTCCGGGCAGCGATCCATCGGCGCCCGCATGCTGGGAGGGGATTCACACCGGTGGCACACTCGGGAAGCGTGCCGCCTCCGTTCGGGATCTACGTCCACGTGCCGTTCTGCGCGGCCCGCTGCGGCTACTGCGACTTCAACACCTACACCGCCTCCGAGCTCGACGGCTCCGGCGCGTCGGTCGGCGGGTGGCTCGACGCCGTGCGCCGCGAGCTCGACCTCGCCGCCGCGACCGTCGGGGAGCGGGCGGTCGACACCGTCTTCGTCGGGGGCGGCACGCCGTCGCTGATCGGGGCGGAGCGCCTGGGCGCCGTGCTCGACGCCGTCCGGTCGACGTTCGGGCTCGCTCCGGGTGCCGAGGTCACGACCGAGTCGAACCCCGAGTCGACCTCGCCGGAGTTCTTCGCCGGTCTCGTCGACGCCGGGTTCACGCGGGTGTCGCTGGGCATGCAGTCGGCCGCGCCGCACGTGCTGCGGGTGCTCGACCGCCGCCACACGCCGGGCCGGGCCGTCGCCGCGGCGCGGGAGGCCCGGGCGGCGGGGCTCGGGCACGTCAACCTCGACCTCATCTACGCCACCCCGGGCGAGACCGACGACGACCTGCGCGCCTCGCTCGACGCCGTCCTCGACGCCGGGGTGGACCACGTCTCGGCGTACGCGCTCATCGTCGAGGACGGCACGGCGCTGGCCCGGCGCGTGGCCCGCGGCGAGCTGCCCGCCCCCGACGACGACGTCGCCGCCGCGCGCTACGAGCTGATCGACGACCGGCTGTCCGCGGCCGGCCTGGGCTGGTACGAGGTGTCGAACTGGGCGTCGTCACCCGACGCCGAGTGCCGGCACAACCTCGGCTACTGGCTCGACGGCGACTGGTGGGGCCTGGGCCCGGGTGCGCACTCACACCTCGCCGGGGCGCGCTGGTGGAACGTGAAGCACCCGGCGCGCTACGCCGCGGCGGTGGCGGCCGGGTCGGCGGAGGCCGGGCGCGAGGAGCTGACGGAGTCCGAGCGGCACACCGAGCGCGTGATGCTGCGGCTGCGGCTGCGCTCGGGCCTGCCCCTGGACCTGCTCGACGACCCCGGCCGCGCCGCCGCCGCGCAGGCCGTGGCCGACGGGCTGCTGGAGGTCGAGGACGGGGTGGCCGTGCTCACCCGCCGCGGCCGCCTGCTGGCCGACGGGGTCGTGCACGCCCTGCTGGCCGCGGCCCCGGTGTGAGCGGGCCGCACGCAGAGCCCGACACGCTCGCCACGACACCCCGACTCGCGGGGGACTCCCCACCGCGCGAGTTCGCCTTCCCGCCGCGCGAGTTCGCCGTCGGTGCTCGGGGTCGTGGCCGCTCGGGTCCGGTGTGAGTCCGCGGCGGCGGGTGCTGGTGCTGGTCGTCCTCGCGGCCGTGCTGGTGGGGGCGGTGCTGGTGGGGGTGCGGGTGTGGCCGTCGCCGTCCGTCGACCCGGCGTCGCGCCCGCCCCAGGACGTGCCGGGGCCGGTGCTGCTCGTGCCCGGGTACGGCGGCGACTCCGCCGCCCTCGGGGCGCTCGCCGCCCGGCTCACCGCGAGCGGGCGGGAGGTGCGGGTGCTCGCGCTGCCGGGCGAGGGCACCGGCGACCTCTCCGCGCAGGTCCGCGTCCTCGACGACACCGCCGACGCCGAGCTGTCGGCGGGCGCGCCGTCGGTCGACGTCGTCGGCTACTCGGCGGGCGGGGTCGTCACCGGACTGTGGCTCGCCCGCGACGACGGCCCGGCGAAGGCCCGGCGCGTGGTGACGCTGGGCTCGCCGCTGCAGGGCACCTCGCTGGCGGGGGCGGGCGCCGCCGCGCTGCCCGACGCCTGCCCGCCCGCCTGCCGCCAGGTCGCCCCGGGCAGCGCCGAGATCGCCGAGCTGGACGCGGCGCGGGTCGGGACGCTCGTGCCGTGGCTGTCGGTCCGCACCGCCGACGACGACGTGGTCACGCCGGTCGACACCGCGGTCCTCGACGGCGCGACGAACGTGCTGGTCCAGGACGTGTGCCCGGGTGCGGTCGTGGCGCACGGGCAGCTCCCGTCGGCCCCGGCCGTCGCCGATCTGGTCCTCGGCGCCCTCGGTGCCGGCCCGGTCGCGGTGGGGACGTGCGTCAGCTCGTGACGTCCTTCGTCGCGAAGTTCGCCCAGGCCGCCCCGAACGCGACGGCCACGTACGTGAGCTGCACGCCGGCGCCCTCGCGGACGGCCGACCAGGCGATCGGGTCGCGGTAGAGGTCGATCCAGGCCAGCCAGTGGGTCGTGGGCAGGTAGCGCTCGACCGCGTCGGCGGCCTCCAGCGGCAGCAGCGCCGCGCTCGTCACGACGACGGCGAGGACGCCGAGCGCGGCGGCCAGCGGGGAGTCGGTGAGCGTCGAGAAGAACAGCCCGATCGCGCCGATCGCGAGCATGCACAGCGCGAGGTAGCCGACGGTGAACAGCGTGCGCTCGGCGAGCTGCGCCGGGGTCAGGACCGTGCCCGACAGCGACGTCACCGCGCCCGCGCCGCCCGCCGCCGCGTCCGGGCCGAAGCCGAACGCCGCCACCCCGACGACGTACGCCGTGATCGTCACGAACAGCACCGCGAGCAGCACGAACGCCGCGGTCGACACGAGCTTCGCGAGCAGCAGCCGCAGCCGCCCGACAGGGCGGACCAGCAGGTAGCGCAGCATCCCCGCGTTGGCCTCACCGGCCACGGCGTCGCCCGAGACGACCGCGACCGTGATCGGCAGGAACACCGGCAGCACGATCGCCAGCGCAGCGGCCGGGAACAGCTGCCCGTTGCTCACGACGGACGACAGGAACGCCCCGCCCTGGCCGGGGGCGGGCGCGATGCCGGTGCCCGCGAGCAGCGCCGCGATCAGGGCGGGCAGCGCGCAGAGCAGGCCCCAGCACAGCCACACCCGCCGCCTGCGCAGCATCAGCCGCAGCTCGACGCCGATCACCGCACGCCCCCGGTCATCGCGCTCGCGATCCGGTCGGACCCGGAGCCGGTCAGCTCCAGCACCACCTGCTCCAGGCTGCGGCGCTGCTCGGCCAGCCCGGCCACCGCCACCCCGGCCGCGACGAGCCGCGCGTTGACCGCGGCGGGGTCGGCGGCGCGGACGGTGAGCGCGTCGCCGCTGCGCGCGGTGACCGCGTCGCCGAGCACCGCGGCCGCGCGGGCCGGGTCGGGCGTGCGCACCGTGACCAGGCCGGTGGGCGTCCGCAGCGCGGCGAGGTCCTCGGCGAGCACCAGGCGTCCGGCGTCCATCACCCCGACCCGCGTGCACAGCGCCTCGACCTCGCTGAGCAGGTGGCTCGAGAGCACCACCGTCGTGCCGCCCTCGTTCAGCGCCGTGAGCAGGGTGCGCATCTCGCCGATGCCGCGGGGGTCGAGGCCGTTGGTCGGCTCGTCGAGCAGCAGCAGCGCGGGGGCGCGCAGCAGGGCGGCGGCGATGCCCAGGCGCTGGCGCATGCCCAGGGAGTAGGCGCGGACGGGGCGGCGGTCGACCCCGCCGAGGCCGACGCGCTCCAGGGCGTCGTCGACGCGGGTCCGGCGGTCGCGGCGGCGCCCGCCGGGGCCGGCGGCGTCGAGCAGGCGGAGGTTGGCCCGGCCCGACAGGTGCGACCAGGACGCCGGGTTCTCCACCAGCGCGCCGACCCGCGGCAGCACCGTGGCGGCGTGGCGCGGCATCGCCGAGCCCAGCAGCTCGACCGACCCCGCGGTGGGGTGCACGAGCCCCAGCAGCATCCGCACGAGCGTCGTCTTGCCCGAGCCGTTGGGGCCGAGCAGGCCGAAGCGGACGCCCGCCGGGACGTGCAGGTCCACCCCGTCGACGGCGGTGACGCGGCCGTAGCGCTTGGTCAGGCCGGTGGTGCGGATCGCGGTGTCGCCCTCGCGGCGCCCGGCGGTGCGGGGCGAGGAGTCGGTGAGGGTCATGGCTGGTGCACGGTCAGGTCCGCCTCCGGTCGGGGAGCTCGAGCAGGGCCTGCTCGAGCTGGTCGGCGGCGACGGTGCCGACGAGCAGTGTCCCGCGCCGGCCGCGGGCCAGCACGGCGAGCGTGAGCAGCGGGGTGGCGAGGACGACCGCGCGGCCGCGCCCGGCGTCGACGCCCGCGCCCCCGGCCAGCGCCGCCCCGTCGACGGCACGGTCGGCGATCTCGCGGCTGACCGGGAACAGCGCGAACCCGGCCGGCCCGGTGCCGTAGAGGCCGACGCCGGGCAGCTCCGAGCCCGGGGTCGCGGTGAGCGGCACGAGGGCGCGGCCGGCGAGGGTCGCCGGCGGGTCCGGGGCGTCGAGCCGGCGCAGCGCGCCCGCGATCTGCCCGGCGTCGGCGCGCACGAACCCGGCTCCGGGCGGCACCTGCGGCAGCAGGTCGGCTTCGTCGGGCGCGCGGTCGTCGACCTCGGAGAACGCCGTGGCCAGCAGCGGCTCCTCGGGCGCCGAGCGCGGCGCGACCTCCACCCGCAGCGGCAGGCCCGTCGCGTCGTCGGCCCAGACGTCGATGCGCCCGATCGTCGTGGCCGGGTCGGTCGGCACGAGCCGCAGCCCGGCCGCGGTCCGCCCGGCGACCCGACGGGCGGGGAGCGTCTCCACCGGGTCGCCGGGCGCGAGGCGCAGCAGGCGCCGCGCCAGCTCCGGCGGCAGCAGGTCGGCGGCGCGGGGCAGGCGCAGCGGTGCGGCGCCGGTGATCACGGTGAGCTGGTCGGCGTCGGAGTTCCAGCCGTACTCGCGGCCGTCGAGGCGGTAGGTGCCGCGCTCGCCGACCGGGGTCAGCTCGTCGACGCGGAACCGCTCCGGCGACGCCACGAACGCCCGGATCCGGGTCGTCCCGGTGAGCAGGGCGACGGCCGACTCCAGCTGCGGCAGCGGCGGCAGCCCGAGCCGCGCGGTGCTCTCGGCGACGCCGACGTACGGGCCGGTGGCGGCCAGCACGCGCTCGCGCAGGGCGTCGGCGGGCAGGTCGGCGACGGGCCCGGCCGGGCGCGGCAGCGCGTCGACGCCCACGAGGGCGAGCGCCCCGGCGCCGACCAGCAGCCAGCGCCGGGAGAAGCGGGGGGCGGCCACGTGGTCCCACGATGCCACCGCGGCGTGAGGACCGCGTGGCCTCCGGGTCAGGTCGCGCCGGTCGGGACGAGCCCCGAGACGCCCGCCTCGTCCGGGACGACGTGCCGGATGTCGGTGAGGTCGGCGAAGGCGGCGTCGGCGGACACCACCGTCGTGGCACCCGCCGCGACGGCCGAGGCGGCGAGCACCGCGTCGAAGGACCCGAGACGGGGGTACCGGCGGAAGATGCGCAGTCCGGCTCGGAACGCGTCCTCGTCGACGGTGATCAGCGGTGCGAGGAGGTCCGAGAACGCCTCGGCCAGGTCGGCGGCGTCGTCACGGTCGCGGCGCCGGGCGCGGACGTGCGCGAACTCCTGGAGGACCTCGGGAGTGGTCGTCGCGACGACCACCCCGCTCGCGACCGCGTCGAGCAGTCGGGCGCACGGACCGCGGAAGCGGTGCTCGGTACCGACGGAGTACACGAGCACGGTGGTGTCGAGCACGATCACGCGTGCCGGCCCCGGAGCTCGTCGAGCTCGGCGCGGAGGTCCTCGGGCCGCCCGACGTCCATCGGAACGGCCTCCCGGACCCGGCGCATCGCCGCCGACCGCCGTGCCGGCACCGACGGCAGTCCGCGGTCGATCGCATCGCGCACGACGGCGGCGACCGAGACACCGCGCGCCTTCGCGAGCGAGGAGATGCGCTGGTAGCGCTCCTCGTCGAGGAGGATCTGCAAGCGGTGATCCAACATGCACCTACAGTAGCATGTGTAGGTAGGCGGCGCCGCGGGGCGAGAGGCGGTAACCCACCTCCAGGCTCTCGGTGAGTCCCAGCTCCTTGAGCTTGCGGACGTCGCGCTTGAACGACGTGGTCTCGCGGCCGAGCCGGGCGGCGAGGTCGGGGGCGCGGACGCCGGGGTGCTCGGCGATCAGGCGCAGGACGGCGCCGGTCCAGGGCGCGGTGCGGTCCATCCGGGCCAGGCGGGCGTCGAGGGCGGCGCGGTCGTCGTCGGAGAGCTCGGCGGACTCGCGCAGCGCGATCCGCGGGTCGGGCCCGGCCGGGCGCAGGACGACGCGGAACAGCGCGCCGTCGCGCCGGGAGTTCGCCGCGCGCAGGGCGTCGAGGGAGTCGTGGCCGGAGCGGCGGGCGTCCTCGGCCGTGAGATCGGACTCCTCCACCACGTCGACGGCGACCACCTCCAGCAGCCCGACGGCCGTGCGCAGGTGCGTCCCGGGGCGCACGCGGGCGTGTGACCAGCGGCGGAAGGCCAGGTCGACGCTCCCCGCCGCGATGGCGTCGAGCACCGGTCGACGGATGAGCACGGGGTCCATCCCACATCTAGACTGGTGGCGACGCCAGTACCCCGGGGAGGTGCCGCATGAACGCCGACGAGCGGCGGTTCGCCGTGCTCCGCGCCATCGTCGCCGACTACGTCTCCACGCAGGAGCCGGTCGGTTCGAAGATGATCGTGGAGCGCCACAACCTGGGGGTCTCCAGCGCCACCGTGCGCAACGACATGGCCGTGCTGGAGGAGGACGGGCTCATCGCCCAGCCCCACACCAGCGCCGGCCGGGTGCCCACCGACAAGGGCTACCGGATGTTCGTCGACCGGTTGACGCAGGTGAAGCCGCTGAGCGCGGCCGAGCGCCGGGCCGTCACCGCGTTCCTCGACGGCGCCGTCGACCTCGACGACGTCATGCGCCGCAGCGTCCGGCTGCTCGCGCAGCTCACCCGCCAGGTCGCCGTCGTGCAGTACCCGACGCTGACGCGTTCGACGGTGCGCCACTGCGAGGTCGTCGCGCTCACCCCGGCCCGGCTGATGCTGGTGCTGATCACCGACTCCGGCCGCGTCGACCAGCGGGTCGTCGACCTGGGGCAGGTCCTCACCGACGACGACGTGGCGCGCATCCGCGCGCTGCTGGGGGCCTCGCTCACCGGGCGTCCGCTGGCCGCGGCGTCCGTCGCCGTCGCCGACCTGCCCGGCACCGCGCCCGCCGAGCTCCGCGACGTCGTCACCACGATCGCCACCGTGCTGATAGAGACGCTCGTCGAGCACCCCGAGGAGCGGCTGGTGCTCGGCGGCACCGGCAACCTCACCCGCAACGTCGCCGACTTCCCCGGCTCCCTGCGCACGGTGCTGGAGGCGCTGGAGGAGCAGGTCGTCGTGCTCAAGCTGCTGGCCGCGGCGCAGGACCCGGGCACCGTCACCGTCCGGATCGGCGAGGAGAACGAGGCCGAGGAGATGCGCGACACGTCCGTGCTGTCGATCGGCTACGGCACGGGCACCGTGTTGGGTGGGATGGGCGTCGTCGGCCCCACGCGGATGGACTACCCGGGCAGCATCGCGGCGGTGCATGCCGTCGCCCGGTACGTGGGTGAGATCCTGGCGGGACGCTAGTACCACTTTCCACACGCACGACTATCGAGAAGGACCATGGGGAACACGCACGTGGCACGGGACTACTACGGGATTCTGGGTGTCTCGAGCGACGCCGGAGCAGACGAGATCAAGCGCGCCTACCGCAAGCTGGCGCGCGAGCTGCACCCCGACGTCAACCCCGACCCGGGGGCGCAGGAGCGCTTCGCGGAGGTCGGCGCGGCGTACGAGGTGCTGTCGGACCCCGAGAAGCGGCGCGTCGTCGACCTCGGCGGCGACCCGCTCGGCAACGGCGGCGGGGGAGGGGGCGCCGGTGACTTCGGCGCCTTCGGCTTCGGCGACATCATGGACGCGTTCTTCGGCGGGCAGGGCGGCGGCCGCGGGCGCGGCCCGCGCAGCCGCGTGCAGCCCGGCGCCGACGCGCTGATCCGGATGCAGCTGACGCTCGAGGAGTGCGCCGTCGGCGTCACGCGCGACCTGGCCGTGGACACCGCCGTGCTGTGCACCGAGTGCACCGGCTCGGGCTGCGCGCCCGGCAGCGCGCCCACGATGTGCGACATCTGCGCGGGCCGCGGCGAGGTCCAGAGCGTGCAGCGCTCGTTCCTCGGCCAGGTCGTCACCTCGCGCGTGTGCCCCAACTGCCGCGGTTTCGGTGAGGTCATCCCCGACCCCTGCCACCAGTGCGGGGGCGACGGGCGGGTGCGCTCGCGGCGCACCGTCGGCGTCCGCATCCCCGCGGGCGTGGCCGACGGCATGCGCGTGCGGCTGGCCGGGCAGGGCGAGGTCGGCTCGGGCGGCGGCCCGGCGGGCGACCTGTACGTCGAGGTCGAGGAGGACCCGCACGAGCTCTTCACCCGTGACGGCGCCGACCTGCACTGCACCGTGAAGCTGCCGATGACCGCGGCGGCGCTGGGCACCAACCTGCCGCTGCCCACCCTCGACGGCACGCAGGAGATCACCATCGAGCCCGGCACGCAGACCGGCGCCGTGCGCACGCTGCGCGGCAAGGGCATGCCGCGGCTGCGCTCCACCGGCCGCGTCGACGGGCACGGCGACCTGATGGTGCACGTCGAGGTCGTCACGCCCACCAAGCTCGACCGCGAGCAGACCGAGCTCCTGCGCCGCCTGGCCGTCCTCCGCGAGGAGGAGCAGCCCGGCGTCGGGTCGGGTCGCAACGGCCACGGCCTGTTCGGGCGGCTGCGCGACTCGTTCGGCCGCTGACGGGCGTGGGCACCGCCCCGCTGTTCCTCGTCGACGCCCTGCCCGCCGGCCCGGCCGCCGTGCTCGACGGCGCCGAGGGCCGCCACGCCGCCACCGTCCGGCGGATCCGGGCGGGGGAGGTCGTGCAGCTGGGCGACGGGGTCGGCGGCACGGCGCTCGCCGTCGTCGAGTCGGTCGGGCGCGACCGCGTCGACCTGCGCGTCACCGAGCGCGCCACCGTCGCGCCGCCCGCGCCGCGGGTGCTGCTCGCGCAGGCGCTGGTCAAGGGCGACCGCGGCGAGCTGGCCGTCGAGCTGGCGACCGAGGCGGGCGTCGACGGGGTGCTGCCCTGGCGCGCGGCGCGCTGCGTCGCGCGGTGGGAGGACGGCCCGCGCGGGGACAAGGCCCTGGCCCGCTGGCGCAGCACCGCGCGCGAGGCGGGCAAGCAGGCGCGGCGGCCGTGGCTGCCCGTCGTGGAGGAACCGGTGACGACGGCCGCGCTCGCCCGCCGCGTCGGGTCGGTCGCCGGGGCGCTCGTGCTGCACGAGTCGGCCACCGCGCCGCTGTCGTCGGTCGCGCTGCCCGCGGGCGGCGACCTGCTGCTCGTCGTCGGCCCGGAGGGCGGTGTCACCGACGAGGAGCTCGACGCGCTCGTGGCGGCCGGCGCGCACCCGGTGCGTCTCGGTGCCGAGGTGCTGCGGGCCAGTACCGCCGCCGCCGTCGCACTCGGGGCCCTCGGTGTCCTGACCGGACGATGGACCCCTCTCCACACGGGCTGACCCGGATGGTGGACGCGGCCGCGCCATGCGGTGTTCCCGGTGGTGGGGCTGGGTGCGGCGGGGGTCGGGGGTCTATCGTTCGCGCGTCCCGGCCGCAGCGCGAGGCCGGTCCGCAGACGCGGGTGCTCGCACCCGTGGGCCGCCGGGGAGTCCCCCCTCGTCCGGCGGAGCCGCGCCGCGGTGGGTGTCCCCCCACGTCCACCGCGGCGCGGCGACCGGGTCGCGTGAACTCCGCGCCGCCGGTCCGCGAACGCCTGCCATGATCGGACCCGTGTCCCGCCGCAGCGTGCTCTCCCGCCTCGCGCTCGCCCTGCCCGTCGGCCTGTTCGCCGCGTGCTCGACCGGCCCCGGCTCCTCGGGCGGCCCCTCCGGCGGCACGGCCGACCCGGTGCGCCTGGACTACGGGCCCGACGCGAGCCAGTTCGGCGAGCTGACCTTGCCGGCAGGCGACGGCCCGGTGCCCGTCGTGATGGTCGTGCACGGGGGGTTCTGGCGGAGCTCCTACGGCCTGGAGCTGGGCCGCCCGCTGGCCGTCGACCTCGCGGGCAGCGGGGTGGCGGCGTGGAACGTCGAGTACCGCCGGGTCGGCGGCGGGGGCGGGTGGACGGCCACCTTCGACGACGTCGCCGCCGCGGTCGACCGGCTGGCCGACATCGCCGCGTCCGAGGCGGGGGCCCGGCTCGACCTCGACCGCGTCGTCGCCCTCGGGCACTCCGCGGGCGGGCACCTCGCCGCCTGGCTCGCCGCCCGCCCCGGCCTCCCGGCCGGTGCGCCCGGTGCGGACCCCCGGGTGCGCCTGCGCGGGGCCGTCAGCCAGGCCGGGGTGCTCGACCTCGTCGACGCGGCCGAGCGGGCCGTCGGCGCGTCGGCGGTGCCGGACCTGATGGGGGGGTCGCCCGCCGAGCTCGCCGACCGCTACGCCCTGGGGTCGCCGGTGGCGCGGGTGCCGATCGGGGTGCCGGTGGTGTGCGTCCACGGCACGGCCGACGCGAACGTGCCGATCCGCCAGAGCGAGCGGTTCACGGCGGCCTCGGGCGACGAGCTCGTGACGCTGCCCGGCGTCGACCACTTCGCGGTGATCGACCCCTCGACCGACGCGTGGCGCGCCTGCCGCGACGCGGCGGTGCGGCTGCTGGACTGACGCCCCCGTGAGCGGCAACCGTGGCTCTGGCCACGATCGCCACTCACGACCTCGGCGCCACCCCTCGTGAGTGGCGATCGTGGCTCCGGCCACGGTTGCCACTCACGGGGGGTTCGGGCTCTACGGTGGCCCGATGCTGCTCACCGCCGAGTCGTCGACGCTGCTGCTGGTGGACCTGCAGGAGCGCCTCATACCCGTCATCCACGACGGCCCGTCCGTCGTGGCCAACGCCCGGCGCCTCGCCGAGGGGGCGGGCCTGCTGGACGTGCCGGTCTGCGCCACCGAGCAGAACCCCGCCGGACTCGGGCCCACGGTGCCCGAGGTCGCGGCGTTCCCGCAGCTCGTGATGGCCAAGACGGCGTTCGGGGCCGTCGCCGAGGCCGGGTTCGCGACGCTCCTGCCGCCGGGCACGGAGGAGGTCGTCGTCGCCGGGTGCGAGGCGCACGTGTGCGTTCTGCAGACCGTGCTGGGGCTCCTCGCGAAGCGCCACCGGGTGCTGCTGGTGGCCGACGCGGTCGGCTCCCGCGACCCCCGCAACCGCGACCTCGCGATCGACCGCATGCAGCGCCACGGCGCCGAGGTGGTGAGCACCGAGATGGTGCTGTTCGAGTGGCTGCGCGACTCGCACCACCCGCGGTTCCGGGAGGTGCACAAGCTCATCAGGTGAGCGGCGGCAGCGGCTTCCGGTGCAGCCAGGCGTCGAACAGGCCGGAGAGGTCGGCGCCCGCGTGCTCCCCGGCCAGCGCGACGAACTGCTCCGTGGTCACCGAGCCGTGCCGGTACCGCACCGCCCAGTCGCGCAGCAGCGCGAAGAACACCGCGTCGCCGACGCGCCCGCGCAGGGCGTGCAGGGTGAGAGCGCCGCGCTTGTAGACGCGCTCGTCGAAGAGACCGCCGACGCCGGGGTCGGCCAGCACCAGGTCGGCGCGCCGGGGCGCGATCGCGGCGTGCCACTCGGCGGCGTGCGCGGCCGCGGACCGTCCGCCCGACGCCTCCGACCACAGCCACTCCGCGTACGTCGCGAACCCCTCGTTGAGCCAGATGTGGCGCCAGCCCGCGATCGTCAGGCTGTTGCCGAACCACTGGTGCGCGAGCTCGTGCAGCACCAGCCGCTCGTGGGTGCGGCGGCCGTCGACGTGGTTGGCGCCGAACACCGACATGCCCTGCGCCTCGATCGGCACGTCGAGGTCGTCGTCGGCGACGACGACGTGGTGCTCGCCGAAGGGGTACGGGCCGAACCAGCCGGTGAGCGTGCGCATCATCGCGGCGTGGCGGCCGAGGTCACGGGTGGCGGCGCGGCGCAGGCGCGGCGGCACGAACGCCGTCTGCCCCGGCCCCAGCGGCAGCTCCTCGTAGCGGCCGATCTGCACGCCCGCGAGGTAGGTCGAGGTCGGCTCGGGGCGCTCGAACACCCAGGTCCGGGTGCCCGCGGAGCGGCGCCGGCCGGTCAGTACGCCGGTGGCGCGCACGGTGTAGGGCGCCTCGGCGGTGACCGTCATGCGGTACGCGGCCTTGTCGCCGACGTGGTCGTTGCACGGGAACCACGACGGCGCGCCGACGGGCTGGCTCGCGACCAGCGCGCCGTCGGTCAGCTCGTCCCAGCCGATGTCGCCCCAGCGCCCCCGCACCGGCCGCGGGTTGCCGCCGTAGCGGATCTCGACGACGAACCCCCCACTCACCGGACGCGCCGGGGTGACGCGGAGCTTCCCGCCGCGGTGGGCGAACCGGGCGTCGCGGCCGTCGACGACGACCTTGCGGACCGTCAGCCCGGCGAGGTCGAGGGCGAACCGGGCCAGCGGCGCGTCGCACTCCGCGGTGAGGACGGCGCGGGCGGTGAGCCGGTTGGCGCCGACGCGGTAGTCGAGCTCCAGGTCGTAGTGCCGCACGCGCAGGTCGGAGGTGCCGTGCCCGGGGAGGTAGGGATCAGAGCCCACCTCAGGACCAGGACGTGATCGGGTTGCCCCGCCACCGGGTGCCCGCGGGCACCTCGTCGCCGCGGGTGACGAGCGAGCCGGGACCGACGGTCGTGCCGGCGCCGATGCCCGCGCCCGGCAGCACGATGCCGTGCGGGCCGAGCGTGGCGCCGCCCGCGAGCCGGACCGGGGACATGCTCATGATCCGATCATGGAACAGGTGCGTCTGCACGACGCACCCGCGGTTGACGGTGGCGCCGTCCCCGATCGCGACGAGGTCGGACTCCGGCAGCCAGTACGTCTCCACCCACGCCCCCCGCCCGATGGACGCGCCCATCGCGCGCAGCCACGCCGACAGCACCGGCGTGCCGGTGGCCGGACCGATCAGCCACGGCACGGCCAGGACCTCGACGAACGTGTCGGCGAGCTCGTCGCGCCACACGAACGCGCTCCACAGCGGGTGCTCGACGGCGCGGAACCGGCCGACCAGCACCCACTTCGCCAGCACCGCGACCGACGCGGCCAGCACGCCCGCGAGCAGCACGAACGGCCCGGCCAGCGCCGCCGCGACGAGGACGCCCGCGGCCTTCCACACGGTCAGCACCGCGGCCAGGACGAGGACGGCGAGCGTCGCGGACAGCACGACCGGCACCACCCGGCACAGCTCGACGAGCGCACGGGCCAGGCGCAGCCGCCGGGGCGGGTGGAACGTGCGGGCGGTGTCGGCGCCGCCCGCGGAGCGCTGCAGCGGCATCGGGGGCAGGCCCAGGTAGGAGGAGCCCTTCTTGGCCTTGCGCGGGGTCGCCGACAGCACGCCGACCAGCCCGCGGTTGGGCACCGAGCGCCCCGGCGCCGTCATCCCGGAGTTGCCGAGGAACGCCTGCTTCCCGATCCGGCTCGGCGCGACGTGCAACCACCCGCTGCGCAGCTCGTAGGTGCCGACGAGGGTGTCGTCGGCGAGGAACGCACCGTCGGCGACGGTCGTCATGCGGGGCAGCGCGACGACCGTCGAGATCTCGACGTCGCGCCCGACGGTCGCGCCGAGCGCGCGCAGCCAGTGCGGCGTCAGCGAGCTCGCGTAGAGCGGGAACAGGCCGGTGCGGGCCATGCCCATCAGCCGCTCGGTGGTCCAGACCTGCCAGCCGGTGCGGCCGTGGACGGGGTGGTACCCCGCCGCCATGCCGACGCCGAGCAGCCGCACGGCCACCAGCACGAGCAGGGCGTACGCGACGAGGTAGGCGAGCGCGGCGACGGGCACGGCGAACAGCGACCCGGTGCCGACGACGAGCGCGAGCCCGGGCAGCGCGGCCGCGGCGGGCAGCAGCCCGAGTGCGGCCGAGGTCAGCGCGTAGACCGCGACCCAGGTCCGCGACCGCGGGGCCGGCTCGGCGGGCCACTCCAAGCGCGAGCGGCCGGTGCGGGCGGCGGGGGAGCCGGCGACGCGCTGCCCGGCGGGCACCGCGCCCTCGACCGTCGACCCGGCGACGACCTCCGCGCCCTTGCCGATCCGCGTGCCCGGCAGCAGCGTGCTGCGCGCACCGACGCGGGCGCCCGCGCCGATCCGGATGCGCCCGACGTGCACGAGGTCGCCGTCGACCCAGTGCCCGGACAGGTCCACCTCGGGCTCCACCGACGCGCCGCGGCCCAGCTTGAGCAGGCCGGTGACGGGCGGCGGGGCGTGCAGGTGGACGTCGGCGCCGACCCGGGCGCCCAGCAGGCGCGCGTAGCGCAGCGTCCAGGACGCACCGGCCACGCCGGTGGCCCCGGAACGCTCGGCGAGCCGCTCGGCCGCCCAGATCCGCAGGTGCACCGACCCGGCGCGCGGGTAGGTGCCGGGCCCGACGCCGCGCAGCAGCAGCCGGGCGCCGCCCGCCGCCACGGCGACCCGCCCGGCCGGGCTGAACAGCACGAGCCAGGCCAGGGCGAGCGCCCACCACGAGACGGTGACCCACGCCCCCGGCACGACGGGCGCGGCGGCGGTCGACACCGCTCCCGCGACGGCCGTCCAGCGCAGCCCGACCAGCAGCAGCACCGGCAGCGACAGCAGCGCCTGCAGGAACCCGGTGCGCGCGGGCACCGGGGCGACCTCGCGGACCGTGGCCTCCGCGCCGCGCAGCGCGTCGACGTGGGCGGCGAGCGCACCCAGGCGCGGATGGCGGTAGAGGTCGTCGACGGCGACCTGCGGGTGCCGCGTCCGGATCCGCGCGACGAGCTGCGCCGCGGTGAGGCTGCCTCCGCCGAGGGAGAAGAAGTCGGCCGACGGGCCGGACACGCCGGCGCCGAGGATCTCCGCGAAGCCCTCCGCGAGCCAGGCCTCGGTCGGCGTCAGTCCGTCGGCGGAGGCGCCGGCGACGGCCAGCGGCCAGGGCAGCGCGTCGCGGTCGACCTTGCCCGAGGTGCGGGTCGGCAGCTCGTCGACGACGGCGAGCAGCGGCACCAGCGCGGCCGGCAGGCGCTCGCGCAGGGCGGCCGCCGCGGAGTCGTGGTCGAGGTCGGCCGCCGCCACGTACCCGACGAGGACCTGGTTGCCCGCCGCCGTGCGGCGCACCGCCGCCGCGGCTCCGCGGACGCCGGGCAGCGCGGCCAGCGCGGCGTCGACCTCGCCCAGCTCGATGCGCCGCCCGCCCAGCTTGACCTGCTCGTCGGCACGGCCCAGGAAGACCAGGCCCTCGGGCTCGGCGCGCACGACGTCGCCGCTGCGGTAGGCGCGGTCCCAGCCCAGCGCGGGGGCGGGCGCGAACTTCTCGGCGTCCTTGGCCGGGTCGAGGTAGCGGGCCAGCCCGACGCCGCCGATCACGAGCTCGCCGGTGCCGCCCATCGCCACCGGCTCGCCCGCCGCGTCGACGACGGCGAGCTCCCAGCCGTCCAGCGGCAGCCCGATCCGCACCGGCGCGTCGGCGTGCAGCGGCGCCGCGCAGGCGACGACGGTCGCCTCGGTGGGGCCGTAGGTGTTCCAGACCTCGCGCCCCTCGACGGCGACGCGCGCGGCCAGCTCCGGCGGGCAGGCCTCGCCGCCGAAGATCAGCAGTCGGACCTCCTCCAGCGCGTCGGCGGGCCACAGCGCGGCGAGCGTCGGCACGGTGGAGACGACGGTGATGCGCTGCGCGCGCAGCCACGGCCCGAGGTCGACGCCGGTGCGCACCAGCGCGCGCGGCGCCGGCACCAGGCAGGCGCCGTGGCGCCAGGCCAGCCACATCTCCTCGCAGGAGGCGTCGAAGGCGACCGAGAGCCCGGCCAGGACGCGGTCGCCGGTCCCGATCGGCTCGTCGCCGTGCTTCTCGCCGCCCAGGAACAGCCGCGCCTCCGCGTCGACGAAGGCGGCCGCGGACCGGTGCGTGACCGCGACGCCCTTCGGCGTGCCGGTGGAGCCGGAGGTGAAGATGACCCAGGCGTCGTCGTCGGGCCCGGGGCGCCCGGGACGCCCGGTGGGTGCGCCGACGACGTCGAGGCCGGCGTCGGTCAGCACCGCGCACACCGCGGCCTCGCCGAACACGAGCGCGGCGCGCTCCTCGGGGTCGTCGGCGTCGACCGGCACGTACGCCGCGCCCGCCGCGAGCACCGCGAGGACGGCGACGTAGAGCCCGGCGGTGCCCGACGAGCGGCGCACGCCGACGCGGTCGCCCACGCCGATCCCGGCCGCGGCCAGCTCCGCGCGCAGGGCGTCGACCTCCTGGGCCAGGCCGCGGTAGGTCAGCAGCGTCCCGGCGGCGTCGATCGCGGGCTCGTGCGGCACGAGGCCGGCGGTGGCCGCGAGGACGTCGAGGAGGGTGCGCCCGGGGGGCGTCGGACCCGCCGTGAAGCGGGCAGGGACGAGTGCGGGCGCGAACGCGAGGGTCACGGTGCCTTCCGGGGCGGGGGGCTGCGGAGCAGGCGGCGGTGGCACGCGGGGCGCAGCGGTCGCCGAACACGTTAACGGCAGATGACGGGCCGCGGACGGGGACGTGCGGGAGTTCACGCCCGTCGAACACCCGGCGGTGGGCGAGGGGATGGCGGTAGCATCGACGGCGTCACACCGACTCGTGCCAGACGGCCCGGACGCAGAGAGCAGGCGGCGCAGCCCTTGACCCATCCCGACCAGGATTCGGTCCAGCCGGTCCAGTCCGTCCAGTCCCGCATGGCCGTCCCGGACGCCGCACTGCTCGCCCTCCTGGGCCGCCGCGACGAGACGCTGCGCACGGCCGAGGAGATGCTCGACGCCGACGTGCACGTCCGCGGCAACGAGCTCACCCTGTCCGGCGCCCCCGCCGACGTCGCGTTCGCCGAGCGCGTCTTCACCGAGCTGATCACGCTGGCCGAGCGCGGCCAGCAGGTCGCCCCCGACGCCGTCCGCCGCACCGTCGAGATGCTCGGCGCCGGGGCGGAGACGCTGGGGGAGTCGCCCGCCGAGGTGCTCTCGCTCGACATCCTGTCCCGCCGCGGCAAGACGATCCGCCCGAAGACGCTCAACCAGAAGCGCTACGTCGACGCCATCGACGCGCACACGATCGTCTTCGGCATCGGCCCCGCCGGTACGGGCAAGACCTACCTCGCCATGGCCAAGGCCGTGCAGGCGCTGCAGGCCAAGTTGGTCAACCGCATCATCCTCACGCGGCCGGCCGTCGAGGCGGGGGAGCGGCTGGGCTACCTGCCCGGCACGCTGTTCGAGAAGATCGACCCCTACCTGCGCCCGCTCTACGACGCCCTGCACGACATGATCGACCCGGAGTCCATCCCGAAGCTGATGGCCGCCGGCACGATCGAGGTGGCGCCGCTGGCCTACATGCGTGGAAGGGCGCAACCGGTCACCACCGGCGTCCTCACGCCCGAAGGGTTCCGGCCCATCGGCGATCTCGTCGTCGGCGATCTCGTCGTCGGTTCGAACGGCGAGCCGACGCCGGTGCTCGGGGTCTACCCGCAGGGGGAGAAGGACGTCTACCGGGTCACGGCCCAGGACGGCTCGTCGACGCTGTGCTGCGGAGAGCACCTCTGGACCGTGCGCACGGCCCCCGATCGTCGGCGTGGCAAGCCGTGGCGCGTTCTCGAGACGAAAGACATGATCGGGAACCTCCGGGCCGCCCACGCCCGACGGTACGAACTCCCGATGCTCACCGCGCCGGTGGAGCATCCCGAGCGGGCGGTGCCGATCGACCCGTACGCCCTCGGTCTGCTGCTCGGAGACGGGTGCATCACCGGGGCGACGACTCCGGCGTTCGCCACCACCGATCCAGAGCTGGCGGTCGCACTCGACGCTGCGCTTCCGGGGGTCGTCGTGCGGCACAAGGGTGGGTTGGACTACGTCCTGAACCGCGTCCGGGCCGCCGGCGACGTGATGACGCTGGAGAACCCGGTCACCGGCGCGCTGCGCGCGCTCGACCTGGATGGGACCCGGTCCCACTCGAAGTTCGTGCCGACGGACTACCTGCTGAACACCTCAGCGGTCCGGCTCGCCGTGCTGCAGGGTCTGCTCGACACAGACGGCGGTCCGGTCACCCAGGTCGCCCGCACGTGTCGCATCCAGTACTCGACGGCGTCTGCCCGACTGCGGGACGACGTGGTGGAACTGGTTCGCTCCCTCGGCGGTGTCGCCTACACGCGCACGCGCCTCGCGGCGGGCCGGACACCCGGCTTCGCGGCCGGGCGCCCCGTCGGTTACCGACACGACGCGCACGTCGTCGACATCCGGCTGCCGGCCGGGATCGAGCCCTTCCGGCTGGCCCGCAAGCGCGACACGTACCTGGCGGCCGGCGGCGGTGGACGACCGATGCGCTTCATCGACACCATCGAGCCGGAGGGCAGGGCGCAGACGGTGTGCATCCAGGTAGCGGCGAGCGACTCGCTCTACGTCACCGAGGACCACCTGTTGACGCACAACACGCTCAACGACGCCTTCATCATCCTCGACGAGGCCCAGAACACCACGCCCGAGCAGATGAAGATGTTCCTGACGCGGCTGGGCTTCGGCTCGAAGATCGTCGTCACCGGGGACGTCACGCAGGTCGACCTGCCCGGCGGTGGCACGCGCTCCGGCCTGCACGTGGTGCGCGAGATCCTCGACGGCGTCGACGACGTGCACTTCTCGGTGCTGTCGAGCCAGGACGTCGTGCGCCACCGGCTGGTGGCCGACATCGTCGACGCCTACTCCCGCTGGGACGCCGAGACGGCGCGCCCGGACCTGCGCTCGGCGGCGCCGCGCAACGGCCCGCCGCAGGACCGCCGGGCCCGCCGGCGCTGACCCCGCCCCCCGATCGGCTCATCCAGCCGATCGGGGTCGGCGTGGGGCCGGGGCGCCGCGCCCGCGCGGGGTGAGGATGGCGCGGTGAGGTCCCCCCGCCGCGCCCCGTCCGTCGTCGTCCTGGCGGTGTCGCTGCTGCTCCCGGTGGCCGGTCCCGCCGCGGCCGACCCCGCCGCGGCCGACCCCGCCGTTGTGTCGCCCCTGGCGCCCGCGCTGAACCCCTACTTCGCACAGGAGCTCGCCTGGGGCCCCTGCACGGACCTCGCGCGCACCGACGTCGACCGCGAGGCGTACGCGAACCCGCAGTACGACTGCGCGTACCTCGAGGTGCCGCTCGACTACGGCGACCCGTCGGCGTCCACCGCCCGCATCGCCATGCTGCGGCAGAAGGCGCTCGACCCGGCCGCGCGGGTCGGCTCGCTGTTCGTCGACCCCGGCGGCCCGGGCGGGTCCGGCGTGAGCTTCCTGCCCGCGCTCGCCGGGCTGCTCGGCGACGGGGAGGTCGCGCGGCGGTTCGACCTCATCGGCTTCGACCCGCGCGGCGTCGGCGTGAGCGAGCCGTCGATCGACTGCTCCACCACCGAGGAGGTCGACGCCGAGCGGGCCGACCTCGACCTCGACACCTCGCCCGAGGGCGTCGCGCAGACCGAGGCCGAGTTCCAGGAGTTCGCCGACCGCTGCGCCGACCGCGTCGGGCTCGACGTCCTGGAGAACGTCGGCACCCGCGACGTGGCCCGCGACCTGCAGATCGCCCACGAGGTCGTCGGCGACCCGCAGCTGACCTACCTCGGCTACTCCTACGGCACGTCGATCGGGACCGAGTTCGCCGAGCAGTTCCCGACGGAGGTCCGCGCGCTCGTCCTCGACGGCGCCGTCGACCCCTCGCTCGACCCGGTCGCCTCGCGCACCACCCAGACCCGCGGGTTCCAGCGGGCCTTCGACAGCTTCGCGGCCTCCTGCGCCGCGCAGCCGGACTGTCCGCTGGGCACCGACGCGGCCGGGGCGTCGGCGCAGGTCCAGGAGCTGCTCACGCCCCTGATCGACGCGCCCGTCCCGACGGCGGACGGCGGCCGCGTGCTCGGCTACGCCGACGCCGTCACCGGTATGGTCCAGGCCCTCTACGCCGACTCGCTGTGGCCGCCGCTGCTCGACGGCCTGCGCCAGGTCGCCCGCGGCGACGGCACGAACCTGCTGATCCTCGCCGACCTCTACTACGACCGCGCCCCGGACGGCTCCTACGGCAACCTGCTGGAGGCGTTCCCGGCGATCAGCTGCATGGACGGCGACCGGCTCACCGACCGCGCCGTCGCCCGCGAGGTCAACGAGGCGAACCTGGCGCTCGCGCCGTTCCTCGACGCCGGGTACGGCTCGTCGGACGTGCTGGAGCTGTGCTCGTTCTGGCCGGTGCCCCCGACGAGCGACTCCGGCCCCGTCGGCGCGCCGGGGCTGCCGCCGGTGCTCGTGGCGTCGTCGACCGGGGACCCCGCCACGCCCTACGAGGACGGCGTGTCGCTCGCGCGCCAGCTCTCGGCGCGGCTGCTCTCGGTGGACAACGACGGCCACACCGTGGTGCTGCAGGGGGTCAACGCCTGCGCCGACGAGGTGACCACCCGCTACCTGGTGGACCTCGTCCTGCCGCCCACCGACACGACCTGCGCGCGGCCGCCCGCGCCCGCTCCCTGAGCCGTCACCGGAGGGCTCAGCCGGGCAGGTAGCGGTCGAGCATCGCGTTGCGCAGCTTGCCCGTCGGGTCGGCGGCGCGGGCCAGGTCGGCGAACTCGGGCAGGTGCTTCCACAGCTCGCGCACCCGCTCCGGCGGGGTGGTGAACACCTTGCCCCAGTGCGGGCGGGCGTCGAACGGGTCGAGCGCGGCCTCCACGGCGGCGACCGCGGGGGCGACGGGGGCCGCGTCGGGGACCCAGGTGAAGTGCACGGCGACGCTGTCGCGGCCCTGCGCGGCCGAGAGCCAGAGGTCGTCGGCGGCGACGCTGCGGACCTCCGAGACCAGCAGCGCCGGCGCGATCGCGCCCGCCACCGCCTCCAGCGCCCGCAGCGCCGCCGGGGCCGACGCGCGCGGCAGCAGGTACTCCGACTGGAGTTCCTCGCCGCTGCTCGGGCGGAACCCGGCGCGGAAGTGCGGCAGCCGCTCGTGCCACGGGCCGGGGCGCCCGCCCTGGTCGGTGCAGTTGCCGGTGGGCTCGCCGCGGGTCATGTGCCGGGCGCCGTCGGCGGGCCGTCCGCCCATCCAGTGGTCCTCCGGCGGCCCCTGGCCGACGCGGCGCTTGACCCAGACCTGGTCGAACACCGGGCGCTCCCAGTAGGTGAAGGCGCTGACGCTGTAGGCGTCGGCCAGCAGCTCGCCGACGTGGTCGAAGCCGTGGAAGGGGACGTCGACCACCACCCACTGCGCGACGTCGAACGCCGGCACCGTCCGCAGCGTCAGCGACGTGACGATCCCGAGCGCGCCCAGCGCCACCACCGACGACGGGCCGGACACCGTGTCCAGCGAGCCGTCGGCGCGCACCAGGTCGGCCGAGACGACGGCCGTGGCGAGCACGCCGTTGCCGTCCCCGGAGCCGTGGGTGCCGGTGGCGCAGGCGCCCGCGACGGAGATGTGGGGCAGGGAACCGAGGTTGGGCAGCGCGCGCCCGGCGGCGTGCAGCCGGCGCGCCAGCTCGGCGTAGGGCATCCCGCCGGGAACGGTGACGAGGTCGCCGTCGACGACGGCCCCGGCCGGCAGCGCGTCGAGGACGACCAGGTCACCGGGGGTGTCGGCGATCGGGGAGAACGAGTGGCCGGTGCCCAGGGCGCGCACGCGGTCGGACCCGGCGACCAGCTCCTGCAGCTCCGCGACCGACCGCGGGTGGTGCACCTCACGGGCGGAGAAGACGACGTTGCCGGCCCAGTTCCGCGCGCGAGTCACCGCGGAGAACCTACCCGGGACCACCGACTACCCTGGGCCTCGTGTCCATCGAGGTCAGCAACGAGTCCGGCGTCGCGATGGACGAGTCGCTCATCGTGTCGGTGGCGCGGTTCGCCCTCGACGCCATGCGGGTGAGCCCGGCCGTCGAGCTGGCGATCACCGCGGTCACCGAGGACGCGATGAGCGAGCTGCACGAGCGGTGGATGGAGGAGCCCGGCCCGACCGACGTCATGTCGTTCCCGATGGACGAGCTGCTCGACGAGTCCCGCCGCCCCGACGCCCCCGACCTGGGGCCCGCGCTGCTCGGCGACATCGTGCTCTGCCCGGAGTTCGCGAAGGGCAACGCGCGCAAGGCCGGGCACCAGCTCGCCGACGAGCTGCACCTGCTCACCGTGCACGGCGTCCTGCACCTGCTCGGCTACGACCACGGCGAGCCCGAGGAGGAGCGCGAGATGTTCTCGCTGCAGTCCCGGCTGCTGGCCACCTGGCGCAGCTCCCGCGAGGAGGCCGCGGCCCGCGCGGCGCAGCGCCGCACCGACTCGGCCGTGCTCGGCGCCGCCGGCCTCGAGGACTCCTGACCGTGGACCGGGGACCGGCGTGAACTGGAGCCTGATCGTCGCGGCCGTCGTCCTGGTGCCGCTGGCCGGGCTGTTCGCCGCCGCCGACGCGGCGCTGCTGTCGGTCTCGCGCGCCCGCGTCGACTCGCTGGTGCGGATGGGCCGGCCCGGCGCGCGGGCGCTCGCGGCCGTCGTCGACGACCGCCCCCGCCACGTCAACCTGCTGCTGCTCCTGCGCCTGGCCGCGGAGACGGCGGCCACGGTGCTGCTCACCGTCGCGCTGGTGGAGTCGTCGCTGTTCGAGGAGACGGCCCCGGTGTGGCCTGCGGCGCTGCTCGCCGGCGGGATCATGCTGGTCGTGTCCTACGTCCTCATCGGCGTCGGGCCGCGCACCCTGGGCCGCCAGCACCCCTACCGCCTCGCGATGCTGGTGGCCGCGCCGGTGCGCGCGCTGGCCCGGCTGCTGGGGCCGCTCACGTCGCTGCTGATCCTGGTCGGCAACGCGATCACGCCGGGACAGGGCTTCCGGCAGGGCCCGTTCTCCTCGGAGGTCGAGCTGCGGGAGCTCGTCGACATGGCGAGCACCACCGGCGTCGTCGACGAGGACGAGCGCCAGATGATCCACTCGGTGTTCGAGCTGGGCGACACCCTGGTCCGCGAGGTCATGGTGCCGCGCCCCGACGTGGTGTGGACCGAGTACGACACGCCCGTCGAGAAGGTCCTTCGGCTGGCGCTCAAGAGCGGCTACTCGCGCATCCCGGTGCTCGGGGAGAACATCGACGACATCGTCGGCGTCGCCTACCTCAAGGACCTGGTCGCGGCGTCGCACGCGGGGGAGACGGCGCTGTCGGCCGTCATGCGCCCGCCCGCGTTCGTGCCCGACAGCAAGCGCGTCGACGAGCTCCTCAAGGAGATGCAGGCGCAGCGCAAGCACATGGCGATCGTCGTCGACGAGTACGGCGGCACCGCGGGCGTCGTCACGATCGAGGACATCCTCGAGGAGATCGTCGGGGAGATCGCCGACGAGTACGACGCCGAGGAGGTGCCCGACGTGCAGCCGCTGGAGGACGGGCGCCTGCGGCTGGCGGCGCGGCTGCCCGTCGACGACCTCGCCGACCTGTTCCCCGGCATCGACGCCGACGACAACGACCTGACGGAGGCGGTCGAGGCCGCCGACGTCGAGACCGTCGGCGGCCTGCTCGCCCAGCGGCTGGGGCGCGTCCCGCTCCCCGGCGCGGTGGCGGAGGTCGCCGGCCTGCGGCTGCGGGCCGAGGGCGGCAAGGACGCCCGCGGACGCATCCGCATCACCACGGTGCTGGTCGAGCAGCTCGACCGGCCCGACGACGACACGACCGACACCCCCTTGGAGTCCACAGGATGACCACCCCCACCTTCGACGTCGTCGTGGTCGGTGGCGGGATCGTCGGCCTCGCCACCGCGCACGCCGTCGCCCGCACCGGCCGCTCCGTCGCGGTCGTGGAGCGCGAGCCCCGCCTGGCGAACCACCAGACCGGCCACAACTCCAACGTCATCCACTCCGGCCTCTACTACGCCCCGGGCGGCCTCAAGGCCCGCCTGGCCGTGGCCGGATGCGCGGAGACCGTGGCGTTTTGCCGTGAGCACGACCTGCCCCACCAGGTGTGCGGCAAGCTCGTCGTCGCCACCGAGCCCGAGGAGCTGCCCCGCATGGCGGAGCTGGTGCGCCGGGGCGCGGCCAACGGCGTCGAGGTCACCGAGCTCGACCAGGCCGGGATGAAGAAGTACGAGCCGAACGTCCGCGGGATCGCCGCGCTGCACGTCCCGTCCACCGGGATCACCGACTACCGGCTGATCGCGGAGAAGCTCGGTGAGCTCGTCGTCAAGGAGGGCGGCGAGGTCCACACGGGCCGCGCGGTCACCCAGATCGTGCGCCGCGGCGCCGACGTCGTCGTGCGCACCGAGCGGGGCGACCTGCTCGGCACCCAGGTCGTCGTCTGCGGCGGCCTGCGCTGCGACGAGCTCGCGGTGGCCTCGGGCGCCGACCCCGGCATCCGGATCATCCCGTTCCGCGGCGAGTACTCCGGCTTCTCCGACCGGGCCGCGGAGCTGGTCAAGGGCCTGATCTACCCGGTGCCCGACCCCGCGTTCCCGTTCCTGGGCGTGCACGCCACCCGCGGGATCGACGGCCACGTCCACGCCGGGCCGAACGCCGTGCTGGCGCTGGCCCGCGAGGGCTACTCCTGGGGCACGGTCAAGCCCAAGGAGTTCCTGTCGACCATCGCCTACCCGGGCATGCTGCGGATCGCGCGGACGCACTGGAAGTACGGCTTCGGTGAGATGCACCGGTCGCTGTCGAAGAAGGCGATGGTCAAGCAGATCCAGCGGATGCTGCCCGACGTGCAGGCCTCCGACCTCTCGCCCGCGGGCGCCGGGGTGCGGGCCCAGGCGGTGAAGCGCGACGGCACGCTCGTCGACGACTTCCTGTTCGTCGACCAGGGCTCCGGCGCCGGCTCGGTGCTGCACGTGCTGAACGCGCCCTCGCCGGCCGCCACGGCGGCGCTGCCGATCGGCCGCGAGATCCTGGAGCGCCTCACCGGCGAGCGCATCGCCCCGCTGGGTGCGGCGTGAGTGCGCCTGCGGCACCCGTGAGTGCGAACCGGTGCCAGAACACCGGTTTCCACTCACGACCCCGGTGGGCGTCGTGAGGTTCGCCGAGGTCCCCGACGGCTACCGCTCGGGCTTCGCGTGCTTCGTCGGCCGCCCCAACGCCGGCAAGTCGACGCTGACGAACGCCCTGATCGGGCAGAAGATCGCCATCACGTCGAGCCGGCCGCAGACGACCCGGCACGCGATCCGGG
Organism: Pseudonocardia oceani; assembly: GCF_019263585.2. GTDB lineage: Bacteria > Actinomycetota > Actinomycetes > Mycobacteriales > Pseudonocardiaceae > Pseudonocardia > Pseudonocardia oceani. The sequence continues at coordinate 1,244,137 of NZ_JADQDF010000001.1, read as the reverse complement.
GCATCCTGCACCGCCCCGACGCGCAGCTGATCGTCATCGACACCCCGGGGCTGCACAAGCCGCGCACGCTGCTCGGGAGCCGGCTCAACGACGTCGTCCGCGAGACGTGGGCGGAGGTCGATGTCGTCGGGTTCTGCGTGCCGGCCGACGTGCCCGTGGGCCGCGGCGACGAGTTCATCGTCAACGAGCTGCGCGGGGTCGCCCACCGCACCCCGGTGATCGGCGTCGTCACGAAGACCGACCTGGCCGAGCCCGAGCAGGTGCTGGCCCGGCTCACCGAGCTCTCGAAGCTCATGGAGTTCGCCGAGATCGTGCCGTGCTCGGCGAAGGACGGCTACCAGACCCGGCTCGTGGCCGACCTGCTGGTGAAGCGCCTCCCCGAGGGCATGCCGCTCTACCCCGACGGCGACCTCACCGACGAGCCCGAGGAGATCCTCGTCGCGGAGCTGATCCGCGAGGCGTCCCTGGAGGGCGTGCGCGACGAGCTGCCGCACTCCATCGCCGTCGTCATCGAGGAGATGGCGCCGCGCGAGCGGCACCCCAAGGCCGAGCCGATGCTCGACATCACGGCCAACATCTACGTCGAGCGGTCCAGCCAGAAGGGCATCGTGATCGGCAAGGGCGGGGAGCGGCTGCGGCAGGTCGGCACCGACTCGCGCCGCCAGATCGAGGCGCTGCTGGGCACCAAGGTCTTCCTCGACCTGCACGTGAAGATCGCCAAGGACTGGCAGCGGGATCCGCGGCAGCTCCGCAAGCTGGGCTTCTGATCCCTTGACCTGAACCCTGGTGCAGCTCCGAGGATGGGCGTCGTGACCTTCCACGACTTCGAGATCGCCTACCTCCGCAGCCAGGACCTGGGCCGCCTCGCCACCCAGCGGCCCGACGGGACGCTGCAGAACAGCCCCGTCGGGTTCACCTACAACGCCGAGCTCGGCACCATCGACATCGGCGGCTTCGACAACACCGCCAGTCGCAAGTACCGCAACGTCGCCGAGAACGGGCGGGCGGCGTTCGTCGTCGACGACCTGGCCTCGCGCGACCCGTGGCGGGTGCGGTGCCTGGAGGTCCGCGGCCGGGCCGAGGTGGTGGGCGACCTCATCCGGCTGCACCCGGCCCGGATCGTCAGCTTCGGCATCAGCGAGCCCGACGTCGAGCCGCACGCGCTCACGTCGTTCTCGCGGGACGTGGCCTGAGGAGGTCAGGTCGACAGCGCCCGCGCCGCCCGCACCATCTCGACCATCGCCGCGCGCACCTCGTCGGGGGTGTCGACGCGGCGGGGGAACGCCAGGCGCAGCGGGGCGCCGTCGGCGAGGACCGTGAAGCCGTAGCGGTCGCAGCCCGTCATCTCGGCTGCCGTGGTCTCGGGGCGCTCGCCGTAGGTGCGGCAGAACGTCACGAGGGCGTCGGCGTGGTCGTCGTTCATGTGCTCGACGATCCGGGCGACGTGCGGCACCAGCGGGTCGGGCTCGGCGGCCGCGTAGTCCTCGGCGCGCACCCAGCTCATCCGCGCGAACCCGCCGACGTACCGCACGGAGTTGATCTCCATGCGGTAGACGCGGAAGCCGTGGTCGGTGCCGAGGAAGGCGTCGTGGACGGCGCGGTAGGCCTCCAGCGCGGCGTCGCGCTCGTCGGGGGGCGGCTGGCCGACGTTCCCGACGAGCGTGACGCGGGCCAGCGACAGGGGGTCGCCGACGTCCTGCTGCGCGACGAGCAGCGACGCCCGGGGGTCGGAGGTGAGGTTGCCGGTGTGCTCGGCCAGGTCGCTGAGCAGCAGCAACGGCCGTCCGAGCCCGTCGACGGCGTGCGTGACGACCGACCCGAACGGGAATCCGCCGCGGCCGACGGTGGACAGCGCCCCGGTGTGGACGGTCGCGGCCAGCGTGCGCGCCCGCTCGGCGTCGGTGGCCTCGGTCGCGCTCTGCGGGGTGCCCATGCGGGCACTCCACCCGGTAAGGGTGCCCTGCGTCAAGTGCGTGCGCGGCCGGACGTCCGTAGGCTCGGCGCGTGACCCTGTACCGCGACACCGGCGTCGTGCTGCGCGTGCAGAAGCTCGGCGAGGCCGACCGCATCGTCACGATCCTCACGAGCCGGCACGGCAAGGTCCGCGCCGTCGCGAAGGGGGTGCGCCGCACGAAGTCGCGGTGGGGTGCGCGGCTGGAGCCGTTCAACCACGTCGACGTGCAGTGCTACACCGGGCGCTCGCTCGACATCGTCACGCAGGCGCAGACCGTCGACGCGTTCGGCGCGGGCATCATCGCCGACTACTCCCGGTACACGGCGGGCTGCGCGGTCCTGGAGACCGCCGACCGGCTCGTCGCCGAGGAGGGGGAGCCGGCCGTCCGGGTGTACCTGCTGGTCGTGGGCGCGATCCGGGCGCTCTCGGCGCGCGAGCGCGACGCGTCCCTGGTGCTCGACGCGTTCTTCCTGCGCGCCATGACCCACGCCGGCTGGGCCCCCGCGATCACGGAATGCGCCCGGTGCGCCGAGCCCGGGCCGCACGCCGCGTTCAACATCGCCGCCGGCGGAGCCGTCTGCCCCCGCTGCCGCCCGCCCGGCTCGGTCCTGCCGACGCCCGAGACCTACCGCCTGCTCGACGCTCTGCTGCACGGCGACTGGGCCACCGCCGACGCCACCGGCCCCGCCACGCGCCGCGACACCAGCGGCCTGGTCGCGGCGCACCTGCAGTGGCACCTGGAGCGCCAGCTCCGCTCCCTGCCGTTCGTGGAGCGGCGGGCGGCGGCGGCGCCCACCCCCGAGGGCCCGCTGCCGGTGGCGCAGGACTGAGCCCGGCTCGCACACAGTCCGCGGAGGTCGCACACAGGTCCGGCCCTGTGTGCGAGCCCCGCAGCCTGTGTGCGAGCTAGTCGTCCTCGCCCGTCGGGTCGGCCCACTCCTGGCGCCGCACCTCGTAGGTCGCGATGCTCACCGCCGAGGCCACGTTGAACGAGCCGACCTTGCCCAGCTGCGGGATGTAGCCGACGCCGTCGCAGGCGTTCAGCATCTCCGTCGACATGCCCCGCGCCTCGTTGCCCACGGCCACGCACACGTCGCGGCGCAGGTCGAGCTCGTGCAGCGGCTTCGCCGTGTCGGTGAGCTCCAGTCCGACGACGTGGTAGCCGTCGGCGTGCGCGGCGTCGACGGCCTCGCGGACTCCTCCGCAGCCCCGCACCTGCAGGTACCGGTCGGTGCCCATGGCGAGCTTCTGCGCCTTGGGCGTGGTCGGGTCGGCGGAGCGGCCGATCAGGTAGAGGTGGTCGACGCCCAGCACGGCGGCCGAGCGCACGATCGCGCCGACGTTGAACGGCGACTCCACGTCCTGCAGCATCAGCCCGACCTGCATGGTCGCGCGACGCCGCCACGTGCGGTTCAGGCGCTTGAGCGCGGTGCCTCCGAGCTGCTGCACGACACCTCCAGGATGCGGTAGCCCTGCACGGACGTCAGGCGGGTGGTGGGCCAGCCGCGGCCGGTGAGCCAGTCGGCGAACGAGTCGGACCCCAGGTGCTTGTGCACGACGAGGTACGCGCGGCCCTCGGGCGCCAGGCGCGGCAGCCAGCGCTCCATCATCCCGTGCAGCACGCCCTTGCCCGAGCGGATCGGGGGGTTGGAGTAGATGCCGGCGAACGCGACGTCGTCGGGGACATCGTCGGGGCGGGCGACGGTGACGTTGCCCAGGGCGGCGGCGTTGGTGCGGGTGAGGTCGAGCGCGCGGTCGTTGACGTCGACGGCCCACACCGGCAGCCGCCGGCGCCGCGTGGCCAGCGTGATCGCGATGGGGCCGTAGCCGCAGCCCAGGTCGAGCAGCGGGCCGCGCCGGGGCGGCAGCGGGGCGTGCTCGAGCAGGATGCGCGTGCCGCGGTCGAGCCGGGAGCCGGAGAAGACGCCGCTGTCGGTGGCCAGCGTCAGGTCGACGTCGGGCAGCACGACGCGGACCGAATCCGGACGGCTGGGTGTCGAGGGGGTCGACGTGAAGTAGTGCTCCTGCACGCCGAGGAGTATCCCCTCCGTAGGGTGCGGGTCGTGGTCTCACCCCCGCCGCAGCACCCGACGGGCGCGCGCCCCCCGGCGATCCCGCGCGAGCTCGTGCCGAACCACGTCGCCCTGGTGATGGACGGCAACGGCCGCTGGGCCAACGCGCGCGGGCTGCCGCGGATCGAGGGGCACCGCCGCGGCGAGGCGTCGCTCATGGACGTCGCGTGGGGCTGCATCGACGTCGGGGTGCACTGGCTGTCGGCCTACGCCTTCTCCACGGAGAACTGGAAGCGCAGTCCCGACGAGGTGCGCTTCCTCATGGGCTTCAACCGCGACGTCATCCGCCGCCGCGTCGACGAGATGCACGAGCACGGCGTGCGCGTCCGCTGGGCCGGGCGGCGCCCGCGGCTGTGGCGCAGCGTCATCCGCGAGCTGGAGGTCGCGGAGGAGAAGACGCGCGACAACGACGTCCTCACGCTGACGATGTGCGTCAACTACGGCGGCCGCGCCGAGATCGCCGACGCGGTGCGCCAGATCGCGCAGCAGGTCGCCGACGGCCGCATCATGCCCGGCAAGATCGACGAGCGCACGATCGCGCGGTACCTCGACGAGCCCGACATGCCCGACGTCGACCTGTTCGTGCGCAGCTCGGGGGAGCAGCGGACGTCGAACTTCCTGCTCTGGCAGTCGGCCTACGCCGAGATGGTCTTCCTCGACACCCTGTTCCCCGACTTCGACCGCCGCCACCTCTGGCAGGCCGTCGAGATCTACGCCCGGCGCGACCGCCGCTTCGGCGGCGCGCTCGACACCCCGGAGTCCGCATCATGAGCCTCGCCGTCGCGCAGAAGGCGCTGGAGAACTACCACGACGTCACCGTCGACGACGACGGCTCGCTCACCTTCGCCCACGGCGGCGTGCTGTGCGTGGTGCAGGGCATGGACCTGGAGGAGGGACTGCCCGTCCTCAACCTCATGTGCGTCGTGGCCTGGGACCTGCCCCTGGAGCAGGACGTCCCCACCCGCATCGCGCTCGGGGCGGGGGAGGGGCTGTTCGGCACGCCGAAGGTCATCCGCGGCGAGCACGGCTGGGACGTCACCCTGCGCTACGCGTTCCCGGCCAGCGGGCTGGAGGAGAAGGCGATGGGCACGCTGCTCATGCTCGTCGTGAGCAGCGCGTCCGGCCTGCGGGCGGAGCTGGTGGGCTCCTGAGAGGGGACTAGACCTCGGCCAGGTGCACGAGCGGCAGCGAGCTGAGCTGCAGCGTGCTCATGTCGCGGGCGACGCCGAGCACCTTGTTCTGCGCCTCCTGCATGCGGCCGTCGATGTAGCCCGAGAGCGAGTAGGCGATGCGGCCGAGCAGGCGCACGGTGGTGTCGTCGACGATCGGGCGCGGCGCCGAGACGACCGCGACCCCCATCAGCGAGCCGTCGTTGGCCTGCGCCGCGCCGATCGTGAACGCCTCGCGCGGGTTGACGTGCCGCGACGCGTAGTGGTCGCGCAGCTTCTTGAGCATGGCGTGGAAGTCGGCCGCGGTGATCTCGGTGCCGGGCAGCTCCAGCTCCTTGACGTCGTCGTCGGAGAGGATGCCGATGCGGGCGGAGAAGCAGCGGACGTAACCGATCAGCGCACCGGTCCACAGCGCCTCGACCAGCGCGTCGTCGGTGGCGACCTGGACGGGCCCGGCGTCGGGCGCGGCGAGCGCGGTGACGAGGTGCTCGCAACAGCGCAGCACGTACTGGAGATCCTCGAAGACCGCCGCCAGCTGCGCGAGCTCCTCGGACTCGGGGGCGTCGAGCTTGCGGACCGCGTTCGGGGAAGCCCCGTTCGTCTCGTCCGCAGCGGCCTCGTCGCCGTTGGTTCCGGGCTCACTCATGGGGGGCGTCTCCTTGCTTCCACCTGCGACATCGACCGTGCAGGAGCCGGACGTTAACGCCGTCCCGCTGATCCCGATGACTCAGTCTGAGACGCAGGTCTCACACCTTCGCCGAGCACTCCCGGCACAGCCCGAAGATCTCCGCGGTGTGGCTGAGCTCGGAGAAGCCGTGCTGCTCGGCGACGCGCTGGGCCCAGCTCTCGACGTCGGGCCCCTCGATCTCCACGGTCGCGCCGCAGCGCCGGCAGACGAGGTGGTGGTGGTGGTGCGCGGACTCGCAGCGCCGGTACACCGCCTCGCCCGAACCCGTGCGCAGGACGTCGACCTCGCCGGCGTCGGCCAGGTTCTGCAGCGTCCGGTAGACCGTCGTCAGGCCGATGCCGTCGCCCGTGCGGCGCAGCTCCTCGTGGATCTCCTGCGCGGAGCGGAAGTCGTCGAGCCGGTCGAGCAGGGCCGACACGGCGGCGCGCTGGCGGGTGGCGCGCAGGACGCGCGTCGCGGGGCCGTGCTGGGCGGTCGGCTGGGTCACCGGCCCTCCTCCGCGTGCGCCACGGCGTCGACGACGATGTGGGCGAGGTGGTCGTCGACCAGCGCGTAGACGACCTCGCGGCCGTGCCGCTCGCCGTGCACGACCCCGGCGGACTTCAGCACGCGCAGGTGCTGGCTGATCAGGGGCTGGGTGACGCCGAGGGCGTCGACGAGGTCGTGCACGCAGCGCGGCGACTCGCGCAGCTGCAGCACGATCGCGATCCGCACCGGCGCGGCGAGCGCGCGCAGCAGGTCGCCCGCGGCCTCCAGCGTGCGTGGCGTGCGCACGGGAGCGGGCGCGGCCCGCCCGGCCTCGTGCGCGGAGTCCTCGGCCACGATCGACATCGGTGTTCCCCATCCTGCGGCCCGCCAGTCGGTATCGAGTATCGATGTCGGCCGCGCCCCCATGGTAGGCCCGCGCTACGTTCCGGGTCGTGCTGCTCCTGTGTCGCTTCGCCGTCGACCCCGCCGACGCCCCCGCCTTCCTCTCCCGCGGCACCCGCGCCCTGGAGCTGCTGACGGCCGCCGAGGGCGCGCTGGGCGGGCAGCTCGGCCGCGCCGTCGACGACCCGGGGCGCTGGGTGCTGTCGGTCCGCTTCACCGGGGTCGACGCCTACCGCCGTGCGCTCTCCCCGTTCCCGGTGCGGGAGCACGTGGTGCCGCTGCTGTCCGAGGCGCTGGCCGACGAGCCCGCCACCTACGAGACCCTGGTCGACGGGGTGGGTGGGTCGACGGTGGAGTACCCGAGCCTGCTGGCCTGACGCCCGCGCGCCCGCCCGCGCCCGGCCGCGCCCGGCCGGCCCCCGCCCGCCTGCGGTTGCCGGGCCGCGGTTCCTGGGCGCGCGGTGACGCCGCTCCCGCGCGCGTTCACGGTTGCCGCGCGGGTTTCCTGCTCCCGCGCGGTCCCGGGGGCGCGCGGGAGCAGGTTCGGCGCGCAGGAGCCCAGAACGCGCGCGGGAGCGTGGAACGCAAGCGGGAGCCGGAGAGCGCGCAGGACCGGGCGGGCGCCTTGTCCACAGGCGGCTGGGCTCTGGTTCCGGCTTGTGTGACGCTCCCGCGCGCGTTCTCGGTTGCCGCGCGCGTTTCCTGCTCCCGCGCGGTCCCGGGGGCACGCGGGAGCTGGTTCGGTGCGCGGGAGCCCGGAACGCGTGCGGGAGCGAGTGGATGCGGCGGGGGAGTTGTCCACAGGTCGGGCGGAGGGGGTGTCGCGGTGGGTCCGCTCCCCGGATCCTCGTGGTCATGGGACGCCCACCTGTGCTGCGGTCGCAGCTCCTTGCGCACGGCTACAGCGACGACGAGGTCCGGCGGCTGTGCGGCAGCCGCGGCCTGGTGTCCGTGCGGCGCGGCGCGTACGTCGAGCCCGGCGACGAGCGGCTGCGGCGGCCCGAGGACCGGCACGCCCTCGCGGTGCGGGCGGCGGTCGAGCAGCTGGGCGAGGGCGCCGTGGTGAGCCACGCCTCCGCCGCGGTCCTGCACGGGATCGCGCTGTGGGACGTGCCGCTGTCGCGGGTGCACGTCAGCCGCGAAGGCCGGTCCGGCGGCCGGCGCAGCGCGCAGCTGCACCTGCACGTCGCACCCCTGGACGCCGACGAGGTCGTGACGGTCGACGGGATCGCGGTGACGTCGGCGGCCGTGACGGTCGCCGCGCTCGCGCGGACGCTGCCGTTCGAGCACGCCGTGGTCGTCGCGGACGACGCCCTGCACCGCGGGCTGGTGACGCCGGCCTCGCTCGCGGCCGCCGTCGGGCGCCCCGGCCGCCGCTGCGGCACGGCGGCGGCCCTGCGGGTCCTGGCCTTCGCCGACGGGCGCGCGGAGAGCCCGGGGGAGTCGCGGAGCCGGGTGGCCGTGGCGCTGGCCGGGTTGCCGGCGCCGGTGCTGCAGGTTCCGCTGCACTCGGCCGACGGCATCGCGCTGGGGCGCGTCGACTTCTGGTGGCCCGAGCAGGGCGTGGTCGGGGAGTTCGACGGGCTCGTGAAGTACGGCCGCCTGCTGCGGCCGGGGCAGAGCGCGGGCGACGTCGTGTTCGCGGAGAAGGTGCGGGAGGACGCGCTGCGCGAGGTCGCCCGCGGCGTGGTGCGCTGGACCTGGGCCGAGATCCGGCCGTTCGACGCCGTCGACCGCAGGATCCGCCGTGCGTTCGGCACCGTCTGACCCGTCCCGCGCGCGTTCCCGGCTCCCGCGCGCCCCCGGGGCCGCGCGGGAGCACGCAGGCCGCGCGGGAGCACGCAGGCCGCGCGGGAGCACGCAGGCCGCGCGGGAGCACCCAGGCCGCGCGGGAGCACGCAGGGCGCGCGGGGAGCCGGACAGCGCGTGGGAGGGTCCGGCGCTGGTGGGGCGGGGAGGCCGGTCGGGGGAGGTCGCTACGCTGGACCCTTCCGTTCGTCCCCGCAGTCCAGGAGTACAACCCCGTGGCCAGCTCGCCCAGTTCCGCCAAGATCGAGACCATCGTCGCGCTCGCCAAGCGCCGCGGATTCGTCTTCGCCTCCGGCGAGATCTACGGCGGTACGCGGTCGGCGTGGGACTACGGGCCCCTGGGTGTGGAGCTCAAGGAGAACATCAAGAAGCAGTGGTGGCGCACCGTCGTCACCGGCCGCGACGACGTCGTGGGCCTCGACTCCTCGGTCATCCTGCCCCGGCAGGTGTGGATCGCGTCCGGGCACGTCGGCGTCTTCACCGACCCGCTGGTGGAGTGCCAGAGCTGCCACAAGCGCTTCCGGGCCGACCAGCTGGCCGAGGAGTACGTCGAGCGCACCGGCAAGGCGGCGACCGAGGAGGACCTCTCCGACGTCCCGTGCCCCAACTGCGGCACCCGCGGCCAGTACACCGAGCCGCGAGACTTCAACATGATGCTCAAGACGCACCTCGGCCCGATCGAGACCGAGGAGGGCCTGCACTACCTGCGGCCCGAGACCGCGCAGGGCATCTTCGTCAACTTCCTCAACGTGCAGACGACCTCGCGCAAGAAGCCGCCGTTCGGCATCGGCCAGATGGGCAAGAGCTTCCGCAACGAGATCACGCCCGGCAACTTCATCTTCCGCACCCGCGAGTTCGAGCAGATGGAGATGGAGTACTTCGTCGAGCCCGGCACCGACGAGGAGATCCACCAGTACTGGATCGACCAGCGCACCGACTGGTACGTCGACCTCGGCATCGCGCGCGAGAACCTGCGGCACTACGAGCACCCGAAGGAGAAGTTGAGCCACTACTCGAAGCGCACCGTCGACATCGAGTACAAGTTCCACTTCCAGGGGCAGGAGTGGGGCGAGCTCGAGGGCATCGCCAACCGCACCGACTTCGATCTGACGACGCACAGCAACCACTCGGGCGTCGACCTGTCGTTCTACGACCAGGCGTCGGGCACCCGCTACAAGCCGTACGTGATCGAGCCCGCGGCGGGCGTCGGCCGATCGATGATGGCCTTCCTCATCGAGGCCTACACCGAGGACGAGGCGCCCAACGCCAAGGGCGGCGTCGACAAGCGCGTCGTGCTGCGCCTGGACCGCCGCCTCGCGCCGGTCAAGGCCGCCGTGCTGCCGCTGAGCCGCAACGCCGACCTCTCGCCCAAGGCCCGCGACCTCGCCGCTGCGCTGCGCAAGAACTGGAACATCGAGTTCGACGACGCAGGCGCCATCGGTCGTCGCTACCGCCGCCAGGACGAGATCGGCACGCCGTTCTGCATCACGGTCGACTTCGACACCCTCAACGACCAGGCCGTGACCATCCGCGAGCGCGACTCGATGGCCCAGGAGCGCGTGGCCCTGGACCAGGTCGAGCCCTACCTCGCGACGCGCCTGCTCGGCTGCTGAGCGGGTCCGTCCGGACGAGCGCGTCAGGGGCGGTAGGCGAGGAGCTGGACGCCCAGCTCCGCCTCCGCCCGCTGCAGCTCCGCGACCTGCGCGTCGGTGAGCGGGGCGTAGGGGGTCTGCGGGGCGTACGCGACGAGGGGCACGCCGAGCTGTGACTCCAGTGCGCGGACCTTCGCCAGCGCGGTGTCGTCGAGCTCGGCCGGTCGCAGGGTCGGTGCGGTCATCGCGGCATCGTAGGGCCGCCGGCGGGGGTGCCGCGAGTCCGCGGCACCCCCGACCGGGGTGGCTCGAGCCGGGTGGCTCAGGCCGGCGCGGGCAGGAGCCGGTCGAGCAGGTCCTGCAGCGTGACCAGGCCGAGCAGCTCGCCGTCGGACTCCACGAGCGCCAGGTGGTTGCGCTCCTCGCGCATCGCGCGCAGCGCGTCGTGGATGGCGGTGTCGGCGGACAGGGTGGCCACCGGCCGCATCAGGTCGGCCGCGGTGGTGCCGGCCGGGCCGGCCAGCGCGTCGCGGACGTGCACGACGCCGACCGGGCGCTCCTGCGCGTCACCGACGACGAGCCGCAGGTGCCCGCTCTTGCGCGAGGCCTCCCGGATCTGCTCGACGGTGGCGGTCGCCGGCACGCCGGCCACCTCCGCGCGCGGACGCACGATGTCGCGCAGCGGGGCGCGGTCGAGGTCGAGCGCGGAGAGGATCTGGTCGCGCTGGTCGGAGTCCAGCGCGCCGGTGCTGGCCGAGTGGTCGACCAGCTCGCGCAGGTCGTCGGGGTTGCGGCCCTCGCCGAGCTCGTCGACCGGCTCCACGCCCACGCGGCGCAGGCACCAGTTCGCCATGCCGTTGAGGGCGACCAGCAGCGGCCGGGTGAGGACCATGAAGCCGCGCATGGGCAGCGCGAGCAGCGTGGCCGAGCGCTCGGGGTGCGCGATGGCCCACGACTTCGGGGCCATCTCACCCACCACGAGGTGCAGGAACGTGACGACGACGAGCGACAGCACGAACGACAGCACGCCCGCCAGCGACTCGCCCAGACCCCCGAACAGCGGGGCCAGCAGCGACTCCACGGCGGGCTTGCTGACGGCGCCGAGGCCGAGCACGCACAGCGTGATGCCCAGCTGCGAGCCCGCGAGCAGCAGCGAGAGGTCCTTCGCGCTCTTCAGCGCGGCCCGGGCGGCCGCGCTCGTCTCGGCGGCCTCCTCGAGGCGGTAGCGGCGGGCCGCCACCAGTGCGAACTCGATGGCGACGAAGAACGCGCTCAGGGCGACGAGCGCGACGGTGATCCAGAGGGAGACGGCGACACTCATGCCGGCACCTCCGCGTCGACGCCGGCCGTGACGAAGGCCAGGCGGACGGTGGCCGGCACGCGCCGCTCCACCGTGACGACGGTGACGGACAGCCGCCGCCCCTCGTCGGCCTCCAGGACGACGGTGTCGCCGACCTTCGGCAGCCTCTGCAGGTGGTCGATGACCAGGCCGCCGATGGTGTGGAAGTCGCCGTCGGGCAGGTCGGCGTCGACGAGGCGCTCGACCTCGTCGATGTTGAGCGTGCCCGGCACGGTCCAGTCGCCGTCACCGACGCGGATGGCGTCGCGGCCGGCGGGGTCGTGCTCGTCGGTGATCTCGCCGATGAGCTCCTCGGCGATGTCCTCCATCGTGACGACGCCGGCGAGGCCGCCGTACTCGTCGACGACGCAGGCGAACTCGTCGTCGGCCTCGCGCAGCCGCTCCAGCACCGCGGGCAGCGGCAGGGACGCGGGCACGAGGACAGGGGTGCGGGCGGCGTCGGCCACCCGGATGGCGGTGAGGCTCTGCCCATAACCGTCGGGGCCCTCCAGCGCCAGCACGTCGCGCAGGCAGATGACGCCCACCACGTCGTCGGCGCCGTCGCCGAGCACCGGCAGCCGGGAGTGCCCCGACGCCATGATCTCGACGAGCTCGGCCACCGTCTGGTCGGCCTGCACCGACGCCACCCGCGGGCGGGGGATCATCGCGGCGCGGGCCGTGCGGTCGGTGAAGTCCAGGACGCGGTCGAGCAGGACCGAGAGCTCCTCGTCGATGTCGCCGCTGTCGCGGGACTCGTCGACGATCGCCTCCAGGTCGCGCGGGGTGGCCGAGTGCTCGACGTCGTGCACGGGCTCGATCCGCAGCGCCTTGAGCAGCAGGTTCGAGGCCGCGTCGAAGATGCGGATGAGCCAGCCGAACACGCGCAGGTAGATGGCGGTGGACAGCGCGAGCGCGCGGGCCACGGGCTCCGGGCGCGCGATGGCGAGGTTCTTGGGGAACAGCTCCCCGAACACCATCTGGACGACGGTCGCGAACAGCAGGGCCAGGCCCGTGCCGATCGCGATGCCGACGCCCTGCGGGATGCCCACGCCGCCCAGCAGGGTGCCGACGCTCTCGCCGATCAGCGGCTCGGCCACGTACCCGACCAGCAGGCCGGTGACGGTGATGCCGAGCTGCGCGCCCGAGAGCATGAACGAGGTGCGGTCGGTGATGCCGAGCGCCCGCTGCGCGCCGGCGTCGCCCGCGCCTGCGCGGGCCTTGAGCCGGGAGCGGTCGACGGCCATGTAGCCGAACTCCTGGGCGACGAAGTAGCCGGTCAGCGCGGTGATGGCGAGGACGACGGCGATGCCGAGGAGGAGGGAGAGGATCGTGCTGATCACGTGCACCGCCCTGCGAGAGCGGTGCACGTACTGTCGGACGGGTCCATGGTTCCTGTCTTCGGAGGGCCCGAACTCGGGCGATTCGCCCGGTTCAACGCGGAGCGCCTCCCGGTGGTTCCCGGGGCGCCCGGCGATCTCCGCGAGGATACGGGCCGCGGTGGCCTGCCGTCGCGCCCAGGCGGGCCGCTGTCACCGGCTTCACCCTCCGGGGCACCGCTACCCTGACGGCTGTGAGTGCCTCCCTGCGTGATCTCGGTTCCTCCCTGCGCCGCCTGGCCGGCTCCGGTGTGGGGGTCGTGCGGGTGCTGTCGCGCCACGGCTTCGGCACCGTCGAGAGCGGGCAGATGGTCATCGGCACGGCGGGCGGTGAGCGCGCGGGCGAGCTCTACCGCGGTGCGCTCGACGACTCCGCGCTGCCGCTGGTGGCCGCGTCCGCCGCCGGCCCCGGCACGCGCGACGCGCACGTCGCCGAGTCCGCCGCGATCGACGCCGGGCTCGCCTGCGCGGGCGGCGCCACGCTGCTCGGGCACCCGCTGCCCGCGGGGCACGCCGAGGTGCTGGGCGCGGCACTGCAGAACGGCGCGCCCGCCGCGCTCGTGTCCACCGCCGACGGCGCCACGGTCCTCGTGCTCACCGGGCCGGGCCTGGAGACCGTCACCGGCGGGCTGGGCAACGGCGTGCTCGACGAGTCGGCCGTCACCGCCGCCCGCGCCCTGCTGCGCCGCGGCGCCACCGTCACCGAGGTGGTCCCCACCGAGGCCGGCGACCTGCTGCTCGACCTGTGGGTGCCGGTGCCGTCGGTGCTGGTCGTGGGCGCGGGCGCGATCGGCGACGCCCTGGCCCGCCAGGCGGATCTGCTGGGCTGGGCGGCGCGCTCCGAGTCCGGCCTCGACGCCACCGTCGCCGCCGTCGAGGCGTTCACCGACGCCGACGTCCTGGTGCTGCTCGACCACGACCCCGCCTTCGACGCCGCGCTGCTCGCGGGCCTGCGCCACGGTCGCGGGTTCCTCGGCGCGCTCGGCTCGCGGCGCACGCAGGCGGCGCGGCGCGAGCGGCTGCTGGCCGCGGGCGTCACCGAGGACGAGCTCGCCCGCGTGCACGGTCCCGTCGGGCTCGACATCGGCGCGCGCACGCCGGCCGAGACCGCGGTGTCGATCGTCGCGCAGGTCGTGGCCGAGCGGGCCGGTCGTGCGGGCGCCGCGCTGGCCGCGGCACCGGGCCGGATCGGCGCATGAGCGTCCCGGCGTCGCCGTACCACCGCGACGAGGCGCCGACCGTCCGCCTGGGCCCGCCCGCACGCCGCCGGGCCGGCTGGTTCACCCGCCTCGTCGCCGGGGCGCTGGTGCTGGCCGCGCTCATCGTCGGCGGCACCGCGTTCCGGGTGTGGCAGGTGGCGCGCGTCGACGACCGCCGCCCCGTCGACGCCGTCGTGGTGCTCGGCGCCGCCCAGTACGACGGCGAGCCCAGCTCGATCTTCGCGTGGCGGCTGCGGCACGCGCAGGTGCTGTTCGAGGAGGGCGTCGCGCCGCTGATCGTCACCACCGGCGGCTCGGCCGTCGGCGACGCGTTCACCGAGGCCCAGGCGGGGCGCGACTACCTCATCGAGCGCGGCGTGCCCGCCGACGCGATCGTCGCGGTGGGGGAGGGCTCCGACACCCTGCGCAGCCTGGAGGCCGTCGCCGCCCGCGCCGAGGCCGACGGCTGGAGCACCGCGCTCGTCGTCAGCGACCCGTGGCACTCGCTGCGCGCCCGCACGATGGCCCGCGACGCCGGGCTCGAGGCGTGGAGCTCGCCCACTCGCAGCGGCCCGGCCGTGCAGACCCGCGAGACGCAGTTCCGCTACATCCTGCGCGAGACCGCGGCGCTGCTGTTCTACCGGCTGACGCACGCCTCCGTCGACACCGGCACCGACGACGCGGGGCTCGGCTGAGCGTGCCCGACCCGGACCCCGTGCCCGACTACCCTGCGCAGGACTACTCCGCGCACGACCGGCAGCGGCTGCTGCCCGAGCCGCCCAAGACCGGCAGCGAGCGGCGCACCCCGTTCTCCCGCGACCGCGCGCGCGTCCTGCACTCCGCGGCGCTGCGGCGGCTCGCGGGCAAGACACAGGTGGTCGGGCCGGGGGAGGGGGCGGAGATCAGCGGCGTGCCGCGCACCCGGCTCACGCACTCCCTGGAGGTCGCGCAGATCGGGCGGGGCATCGCCGAGGAGCTGGGCTGCGACCCCGACGTGGTCGACACCGCGGGGCTGGCCCACGACATCGGGCACCCGCCGTTCGGGCACAACGGCGAGGTCGCGCTCGACGGGTGGGGTGCGTCGTGCGGCGGGTTCGAGGGCAACGCCCAGACGCTGCGGATCCTCACCCGGCTCGAACCCAAGATCGGTCACGGCGACGTCGCGGCCGGGCTCAACCTCACCCGCGCCACCCTCGACGCGTCGGCGAAGTACCCGTGGGAACGCCGGCCCGACACGCCCAAGTACGGCGCCTACGCCGACGACGCGGCCGTGCTCGCCTGGGTCCGCGACGGCGCGCCCGGGGGCAGGCGGTGCCTGGAGTCGCAGGTCATGGACTGGTCCGACGACGTCGCCTACTCCGTGCACGACGTCGAGGACGGCATCCTGTCCGGGCGCATCGACCTCGCTGCGCTGGGCTCGCCCACCGAGCGCGCCGCGCTGGCCGCCGCCGCGGTGTCGCACTTCGGCGCCGACCCCGGTGCGCTCGACGAGGCCGGCTCCGTGCTGCTCGCGCTACCCGTCGTCGACGCGGTGCGGGGGTTCCGCCCGTCCACGGCCACGACCTCGGCGCACGTCGCGCTCAAGCGGCTGACCAGCGAGCTCGTCGGCCGGTTCGTGCTCACCGCCGTCGACGCGACGCGGGCGGCGCACGGCGACCGCCCGCTCGTGCGCTACGCGGCCGACCTCGTCGTCCCGCCCCGCGCGGCCGCCGAGGTGGCGCTGCTCAAGGCCGTCGCCCTGCGGTACGTGATGAGCGACCCGCAGCGCCTGGCGATGCAGCGGCGCCAGCGGGAGCTGCTCGCCGAGCTCGCCGACGCCCTGTTGGCCGGAGCGCCCGCCGCGCTCGACCCGGTGCTCGCCGAGGACTGGGCGGCCGCCGCCGACGACGCGGCCCGGCGCCGGGTCGTCATCGACCAGGTCGCGCTGCTCACCGACCAGCAGGCCGTGGCCCGCCACCACGCGCTCACGGCGGGCGCCGACGCACGACCGGCGTGAGCGCAGAACGGGCATAGTGGACGTCGTGCGCACCCTCGGCAACGTCCTCTGGTTCCTGCTCGCCGGCTGGTGGCTGGCCATCCTCTACGCGCTGGCCGGCGTCATCGCGTGCGTGCTGGTCGTGACGATCCCGTTCGGCGTCGCGTCGTTCCGGCTCGCCGGCTACGCGCTGTGGCCCTTCGGGCGGCGCGTCGAGGTGCACCGCGGCGCCGGGGTGCCGTCGCTGCTGGGCAACGTGCTGTGGATCGTGCTGTTCGGCTGGGAGCTGTTCCTCGCGCACGTCGTCGCGGGGCTGCTGCTGTGCGTCACCGTCGTCGGGATCCCGTTCGGGATCGCCTCGTTCAAGATGGCCGGGCTCGCGCTGGTGCCGCTGGGCACGCGCGTCGTCGACGCCGACCGCGCCGATGTCCCGGGCTACCGCGTGGCCGCCTGAGCGTGTGACGCCGGAGGCGGTGCCCGCGCAGCGGGCCGGGCTGCGCGACCTCGCGGTGTACTGGGTCGCGACGGTCGTCGGCTGCGCGTGGTGCGTCGACTTCGGCACGATGCTGCAACGCCTGGAGGGTCTCGACGTCCTGCGCGGCGTGGCGCAGCCACGCCTCCTGCACCGCGTCCTCGGCGTCGGCGGGGCGGCCGGTGATCCGGTAGCCCATGCGCAGCAGGTGGGCGCGCTCGGCCTCGAAGGCCGCCGGATCCGCCGCGCCCGCGGTCAGCCCGCCGCCACGGGCAGCGTCGACAGGGGCAGCGTCGACACGGGGAGGGGCTCGCCGGGGCAGCCGTCCAGGACCCGGGCGATGGCGTCGGCCTCGGCGGCGGTCACCCACAGACCGTAGGTCGCCTTCACCGCGACCTGCCGCGCCACGTACGCGCAGCGGTAGCCGCGCGAGGGCGGGAGCCACGTGGCGGCGTCGCCGTCGCCCTTGGAGGCGTTGGTCGGGCCGTCGACGGCGAGCAGGTTGAGCGGGTCGTTGGCCAGCAGCTCGCGGGTGTCCTCGTCGAGCTGCTGCGCGCCGGTCTGCCAGGCGTTCGAGAGGGCGACGACGTGGTCGATCTGCACGTCGGCACTGGTGCGCTCGCCGCGCAGGAACGGCACGCCGTCACCGGTGTAGGGGTCGAGCAGGGCGCCGGACAGGACCACGCAGTCGCGCGTGCCGGGCCTGTACTCGACGGAGGTCAGGTCGCGGGCGAGGACCTGGTTGCGCTGGTCGCAGCCGTCGCGGTCGACGTCGGCCCAACGCTGGCCGAACTGCTCGCGCTCGTAGCCGGTCTTGGGGGCGCGACCCTTGACGGGCAGGGCGGCCAGTGCGGAGGCGGCGTCGCCGACGGGGGCCGCGGGGGCCGCCGGGACGGTCAGGTCGGGGAGGTCGTGGAGGTCCGGGAGCTCGAGACCGGCGCAGCCGGAGAGCAGCAGGACGGAGAGCAGGATCGGGATGAGGGGCCGTCGCACCGGTCCCAGGATGCCGTTCCGGTGCCTCCGGGTCCCGGTGGCGCGCCGACCGTCCGACGACGAGAGGCGCGGCTCCCGGTGGGGAGCCGCGCCTCGTGCGGTGCGTCGGTGGATCAGGCTGCGGAGCGCCGTCCGCCGGTGCGCGGACGACCGCCGCCGCTGCGGCCGCCGCCCGGTGCGCCGGCGCCACGGGGGGCGCCGCCGCCGGTGCGCGAGCGGCGGGCGGAGCCGCGCGGCTGCTGCGCCGGCTTGGGCGGCTCGATGATCGGCACGCCCGACGGGGTGCGGGCGCCGGTGATGCGCGTCAGCGCCGCGTCGCCGGGGGCGACGTCGGTGTTGGTGGCGCGGACGCCGGCCAGGCGGGTGAGCCGGTCGACGTCGCGGCGCTCCTGCGGCGTCACCATGGTGACGACGACGCCGGAGTCGCCCGCCCGCGCGGTGCGGCCCGCGCGGTGCAGGTAGTCCTTGGGATCGGCCGGGGGGTCGACGTGCACGACGAGCGACACGTCGTCGACGTGGATGCCGCGCGCGGCGACGTCCGTGGCGACCAGGACGGGCGTCTGCCCGTCCTTGAACTCCGCGATCGCCCGGTTGCGGGCGTTCTGGGCCTTGCCGCCGTGCAGCGCGCCGGCGTTGACGCCGTCGCGGCGCAGCGTCTTGACCAGCCGGTCGACGCCGTGCTTGGTGCGCACGAACAGGATCGTGCGCCCGTCGCGGGCCGCGATCTCGGTGACGACGCGCGGCTTGGACGCCAGGTCCACGTGCAGCACGTGGTGGTCCATCGTCTCGACCTGCGCGGTGGAGGACGCGATCGACCGGGTGACCGGGTCGGTGAGGTACTGGCGCACCAGGGTGCCGACCTCGCCGTCGAGCGTGGCCGAGAACAGCAGGCGCTGGCCGTCGGCCGGGGTCAGGTCGAGGATCTTGCGGACCTGGGGCAGGAAGCCCATGTCGGCCATGCGGTCGGCCTCGTCGATCGCGGTGATCTCGACGCCGGACAGGTCGCACGTGCGCTGCGTGGTGTGGTCGGTGAGCCGGCCCGGGGTGGCGACCAGCAGGTCGACGCCGCGGTTGAGCTCGGCGACCTGCCGGTTGAACGACATGCCCCCGACGACCGAGGTGGTGGTGAGGCCGAGCGCCCGGGCGAACGGGGTGAGCGCGTCGACGACCTGCGTCGCGAGCTCACGCGTGGGGACCAGCACGAGCCCGCGCGGACGGCGGGCCTGCGAGCGGCCGCCGGCCAGGCGCGACAGCAGCGCGAGCCCGAAGGCCAGCGTCTTGCCGGAGCCGGTCTGGCCGCGGCCGAGCAGGTCGCGCCCGGCGATCGTGTCGGGCAGCGTGGCGGCCTGGATCGGGAACGGCTCGGTGAAGCCCTCCGAGGCCAGGGCCTTCACGACCGGCTCGGGCAGGCCGAGCTCGGCGAAGGACGGCATGCCGGACTCCGGCACGGTCCACAGGACCTCGGGCGGAGCGGGGGTGCTCGGCGCCGAGGGGCGCGCCGGGCCGCGGGAGCGGCTCGACGCGGGGCGCCCGCCACCGCCGGAGCGGCGCGGGCGCGAGCTCGCCGACGAGAAGTTCGCACGGCGAGAAGAGCTGGGGGAAGACAAGAAAGGAAACCTCCGGGACGTGGCACGTCAGCACGGAGAGGCAGCGCCGAGATGGCGGCGGCTGAGATCTCGAGGGACGAGCCCGGGCGCAGACGTTGCGCCCTGAATGGGGTGGAGCGGGTGCGCCAGGCGAAGGGGAAGGACCGTGGTCGGGCCGGGCGCTCGTGATCGAGTCTAGCGGGCCGGCCCGACCACGGCTCACCACTCCGGCTGTGACGTTGCCGCGCCCGCCGCCACCAGCAGCTCCGGCAGCAGCGTGCCGGGCTGCCCGACCTCGGGCGGCAGGCCCCGCGCGGTGAACCACTCGCCGATCCGCGCGACGTCGCGCGCCAGGAACTCCGGCCCCCGCGGGTTGGTGACGACGTCCACGACCTGCGGGAGGTCGATGAGCACCAGCCGGGGCGAGCGGTCGGGACCGCGGTGCACGAGCACGTTGTAGGCGGAGAGGTCGCCGTGGGCCAGCCCGCGGCGGGCCAGCCCGAGCAGGGCGTCGACGAGCTGGTGCCAGAGATCACACAGCTCGTCGCGGTCGGGCCGGCACTGCGCGAGCCGCGGCGCGGCGGTGCCGTCGGCGTCGCCCACGAACTCCATGAGGAGCTCGGTGCCGGTGCACTGCACCGGGTAGGGCACGGGCACGCCGTCGGACCACAGCCGCGACAGCGCCGCGAACTCCGCGCCCGCCCACTGCCCGGCGAGCAGGTCACGGCCGAACGCGGTGCGGTGCGCCATGGCGCGGGTCTCCCGGGAGCGCCGCACGCGGCGGCCCTCCAGGTAGCCCGCGTCCCGGTGGAACATGCGGTGCTCGGCCGTGCGGTAGCGCTTGACGGCCATCAGGGCGCGGCGGTCGGTGCCGGGCACCGCCCGCTCGAGCAGGCCGACGTCGGCCTCCTTGCCCGACTTCAGCGCGCCGAGATCGGTGTCGACGGCGGCGTGGTCGGTGACGACCCAGTCCGGCCGGGGCGCGGGGCCGTGGTCGGCCCCGTCCCAGGTGGACCAGCGGTCGCCCTCGGGCGGGCCGTCGGGATCGGCGCCGCCGCGCTCGTCGAGCGCGGACAGGTCGATCCTCGCGCGGCCGCGCGGGCGGGGCTCGTCGTCGTCGAAGCGACGGCGCTTGCGGAGGGGCTCGTGGTGCTGGGACAACGGGGGTTCTCCTGGTGAGGTGCCCCGGGGTCAGCAGCTCAGCGTCAGCAGTTCAGCGCGGACCGGGGGCGGAGGGGGGACGGGCTCGCGGCACGTCCGTGACAGCGATGGACACGACGCACCTCCCTCTCCTCGGCTACCACCCGGCCACCCGGCCACCCGGCCGGTCGACGCAGACCCTCCCGCAGCCGGCCCGCGCGCCACAACCGGTTTTCCCGCCGGGGTTGGCCGGGGACGGGACCGGGCACGTCATGACCATGAAGGCATTCGTGTTCACGCAGTACGGCGGCACCGAGAACCAGGAGATCCAGGACCTCCCGACGCCCGAGCCGGGCCCGTCGGAGGTGCGCATCGCGGTGCGGGCGGCCGGGGTGAACCCGGTCGACTGGAAGGTCCGGGAGGGGCACCTCAGCGAGGTCATGCCGCTCGACCTGCCCTCGGTCCTGGGCAACGAGGCCGCGGGCGTGGTGGAGGCCGTTGGGCGGGACGTCGAGGGGTTCGCGGTCGGCGACGAGGTCTTCGGGAACACCGCGCCCACGTCGGGCGGGTTCGCCGAGCAGGCGCTGCTCACCGCGGGCGCGACGGCGCACAAGCCCGCCGGGCTGCCGTTCACGACCGCGGCGGTCCTTCCGGTGGCCGCGGCGACGGCGTACGACGGGCTCGAGCAGCTGGGCCTGGAGGCGGGCGCGACGCTGCTGGTCAACGGCATCGGCGGGGGAGTCGGCGTGGCCGCCGCGCAGATCGCGCGCGACCGCGACCTCACCGTCGTCGGCACGGCGTCGGAGGACAAGCGCGAGCTCGTCGAGTCCCTCGGCGCGATCCTGGTGCCCTACGGCGACGGCGTGGCCGACCGCGTCCGCGAGATCCTGCCCGACGGCGTCGACGGGATCCTCGACCTCGTCGGCGGCGACGCCCTGCGCGCGGTCGCCGGCCTGTCCCGCGACCCCTCCCGGATCGTGTCCGCGGGCGACCCCGCCACGGCCGAGGAGGTCGGCGGGGCGCTGGTCGCCCGCGCCCGCACCGCGGCCGTGCTCGACGCCGTGGTCGCGCTCGTCGCGCAGGGCAAGCTCGACCCGCACGTCACCGAGGTGTTCCCGCTCGACGACGCGGCCGCCGCGCTGCAGTCGGTGGAGGCGGGCCACTCGCGGGGCAAGGTCGTGGTCGAGATCGCCTGACGTCGGTCAGCCGGCGCAGAGCGCGACGCCCTGCTCGAGCGTGCGCAGGGCGTCCTCCCGGCTGCGCCGGCCGTACCCGCAGGCGGCGGCGACGTCGACCGGGTGGCCCACGGCCCGGTCGACGGCGGCGAGGACGCCGCGCAGCTCGTCGGTGCTGCCGCCCTCGTGGAGCAGCCCGGCGACGAACCGCGTGCCGACCGGCAGGCGCAGGCCCGACAGCGGGGCGTAGAAGGCCTCGTCGAGCGAGGGCGGCTCGTCGCCCGCGGCCAGCGGGGCGTGCACGTACTCCAGCGGTCGCCCCGCGGGCCACGCCCGCGCCACGGCGTTGGCCAGCGCGACCAGCGGCGACGCGTCGCCGACGCGGGTGAGCGCCTTGTGCCCGAGGTCGCCCAGGCACAGGTGCAGCCCGAAGCGGGCGCCCTCGGGCGCGCGGCGGGCCAGCGCGGCCACCCCGCCGCCCGCCCAGCGCGCCACCGCCCTGCGCAGCGGCCCCGGGGCCATCGCGACGAACACCTGCTCCGCGGGGAGCTCCAGCTGGAACAGCACGTCCGACCCCACCTGCGCGTGGATCTCGGTGATCTCCCGCACCGCCGCGTCGGTGAACGGGCGGCGGTGGGTGAACGGGCCGGTGGGGCCCAGGGTGAACATGGCCATGTCGAGGTCACCGGGGATGCCGACCTGGAACGTGAGCCCCGGGCGCCCGAGCTCGGCCCGCAGCGCCTCGAACACCGGCCGCGCGGCGGCGTGGGTGGCGGTGTGGCCGAAGTCGAGGCCGTCGCCGGAGAGCCGGTGCCCGCGGCGGACCCTGTAGTTGAGCTGGTCGTCGTAGGCGGTCCAGCCGCCCTCGCGGCGCACGGCGAGGTCGGGGTGGTCGCGCAGGCCCTCGATGATGTGCACGATCCAGTCGCGGCGCTCGCCGGTCTCGCCGTCGGGCAGGTACGCCAGGTGCGGCCCGGCGCGCTCGAGCAGCTCGCGCATCGCCTCCTGCGCGGTCGGTGCCGGGTAGCTCCCGATGGCGTGGATCCGGCGTCCGCTCATCGCGCGATCGTCTGGCCCCGTGCGCGGCCGGTCAATCCGCCGAAGGCGGCCTGATCAGGCCGGGACCACCACGTGCAGCACGGCCGGTGCCGGCCGCTCCACCCGCATCCCGGCGCGCCGGGCCAGCGCGGCCACCGCGCCCGCGTCGGCCGGCTCGGCCCGCGTGCCGGCGAGCAGGCGGGCGAGGCGTCCCTTGTGGGCCTTGTTGAAGTGGCTGATGACGGTGCGGGTGCCGTCGGGGCGCTCCGCGAGGACGTCGACGTCCACGGCACCCGGCACGCGGGCGAGCGCGGCGTAGGAGCCCGAGCGCAGGTCGACGACGAGCTCGCCGTCGGCGATCGCGCGCAGCACCGGTTCGAGCAGCGGGCGCCACGCCGCGGCCAGCGTGCCGCGCCCGGGCAGGGCGGAGCCGGCGGAGAGCCGGTAGGCCGGGATCGGGTCGTCGGCGCGGACCAGGCCGAACAGCGCGGAGCCGACGGCGAGCCGCTCGCGCGCCCGGGCCGCCGCGGTGCCGCGCAGGCTGCGGACGTCGAGCGCGTCGTAGAGGACGCCGGTGTAGCGCAGCAGCGCGGGCGTCGTGGGGGACCCGCGCAGCGCCGCGTTGCGGGCGATCTCGGCGTCCTGCTTGGGGGACAGGCCGAGCGCGGCGCGCGCCGCCGGGACGTCGGCGGACAGCGCCACGACCTCGTCGACGAGGGCCGACCGCAGCGGGCCGAGCTCCGGGTGGCGCAGCGCGTCGAGCCGCAGGGGAGGGCCGTCACCGCCGTCGATCTTGGTCTCCGAGGGCGGGAGCAGCACGAGCACACCCGAACGGTAACGACGGGCGCTGTTGTGGCGGGATGTCGGGCCGGTTACGGTCGCGGCGTGATCCGCCTCGTGACCCGCCGGCATGTGGACTACATGCGCGTCACGAGCGCCGCCTGTCGCTGCGCCTGACGCGACCCCCGCCGCTCACCTCGCACGTCCACTCCCAGGGAGAACTCTGTGTCCGACACGCCCGATCCGACCGCCAACTGGTCGTTCGAGACCAAGCAGGTCCACGCCGGCGCCACCTCCGACCCGGCCACCGGCGCCCGTGCCACCCCGATCTACCAGACGACGTCCTACACCTTCCGCGACACCGAGCACGCCGCCGCGCTGTTCGGCCTCGCCGAGATGGGCAACATCTACACGCGGATCATGAACCCGACGCAGGACGTGCTGGAGCAGCGTGTCGCCGCGCTCGAGGGCGGCATCGGCGCCGTGGCGTTCGCGTCCGGCCAGGCCGCGCAGACCCTGGCGATCCTCAACATCGCCGAGTCGGGCGACCACTTCGTCTCCAGCGCCTCGCTCTACGGCGGCACGTACAACCTGTTCCACTACACGCTGCCCAAGCTCGGCATCGAGGTCTCGTTCGTCGACGACCCCGACGACGCCGAGGCGTGGAAGGCCGCCGTCCGCCCGAACACGAAGCTGTTCTACGCCGAGACGCTGGGCAACCCGCGCGGCAACGTGCTCGACGTGCGGCTCGTCGCCGACATCGCGCACGAGGTCGGCGTGCCGCTGCTCGTCGACAACACCGTGCCGACGCCCTACCTGCTCCGTCCGCTCGAGCACGGCGCCGACATCGTGATCCACTCGGCCACCAAGTTCCTGGGCGGCCACGGCACGTCGATCGGCGGCGTCGTCGTCGACTCCGGGAACTTCTCCTGGGGCGACCACGCCGACCGCTTCCCCGGGCTCACCACCCCGGACCCCAGCTACCACGGCCTGAACTACTGGGACGCGCTCGGCCCGGTGTCGTACCTGATCAAGCTGCGCGTGCAGCTGCTGCGCGACCTCGGCCCGGCCATCGCGCCGCAGAACAGCTTCCTGCTCATCCAGGGCATCGAGACGCTGTCGCTGCGCATGGAGCGCCACGTGCAGAACGCGCAGGCGCTCGCGGAGTGGCTGCAGGGGCGCGACGAGGTGGAGACCGTCCACTACGCCGGCCTCCCGAGCAGCCCGTGGCACGCGCTGCAGCAGAAGTACCTGCCCAAGGGCGGCGGCGCGATCGTCGCGTTCGAGCTGCGCGGCGGCGTCGAGGCGGGCAAGAAGTTCGTCGACGCCCTCGAGCTGTTCAGCCACCTCGCCAACATCGGCGACGTGCGCAGCCTCGTCATCCATCCCGCGAGCACCACGCACTCGCAGCTGTCGGGTGACGAGCAGGCCAGCACCGGCGTCACGCCGGGCCTGGTGCGGCTGTCGGTCGGCCTCGAGGGCATCGAGGACCTGAAGGCCGACCTCGACGCGGGCTTCCGGGCGTCCAAGGGCGCATGATCGACGGGTGACGACCACACTCGACTCCCCTCCCGCCACGGGTGCGTGGCGGGAGGGGGACGACCCCGGCGGGCGGCTCTGGACCGCGCCCGCCCCGCTCCGCGTCGAGTCCGGCGCGGAGCTCCCCGGCGTGCGCCTGGCGTACGAGACGTGGGGCGAGCTGAACGCCGACGCGTCCAACGCGGTGCTGGTGCTGCACGCCCTCACCGGCGACAGCCACGTCACCGGCCCCGCCGGGCCCGGGCACCCGACGGCGGGCTGGTGGGACACCCTCGTCGGCCCCGGCCGCGCGCTCGACCCGCTGCGCTGGTTCGTGGTGGCGCCCAACGTGATCGGCGGCTGCCAGGGCAGCACCGGCCCGGCGTCGACGGCGCCGGACGGGAGGCCGTGGGGCAGCCGGTTCCCGATCGTCACCCCGCGCGACGCGGTCGCGGCGGAGACGGTGCTGGCCGACGAGCTCGGCGTCGCGCGGTGGGCGTGCGTCGTCGGCGGGTCGATGGGCGCGATGCGGGCGCTGGAGTGGGCCGCCACCGAGCCCGACCGCGTCGCCCGGCTGTGCCTGCTCGCCGGGCCCGCCGCGACCTCCGCCGACCAGATCGGCTGGGCCTCGCCCCAGATCGCGGCCGTCCGCGCCGACCCGGGCTGGCACGGCGGCGACTACCACCACGCCGCCCCCGGCCAGGGCCCGCACCTGGGGCTCGGCGTCGCGCGGCGGATCGCGCACCTGAGCTACCGCAGCGGGTTCGAGCTGGCCGAGCGGTTCGGGCGCGACGCCCAGGACGGCGAGGACCCCCGCCACGGCGGGCGCTACGCGGTGGAGAGCTACCTCGACCACCACGCCGCGAAGTTGGTCCGGCGCTTCGACGCCGGCTCCTACGTCCGGCTGACCGAGATGATGAACGCGCACGACGTGGGGCGCGACCGCGGCGGGGTCGCGGCCGGGCTCGCGCGGGTGACGGCCCGGACGATCGTCGGGGGCATCAGCTCCGACCGGCTCTACCCGCCCGCGCAGCAGGAGGAGCTGGCCGACGGCATCCCCGGTTCGGGCCCGGCACGGATCATCGAGTCGCCCTACGGGCACGACGGGTTCCTGATCGAGGCCGATGCGGTGGGGGCGCTGGTGGGGGAGCTGCTGGCGGAGTAGCGGCTGACGCCGCCTGTGAGTGGGAAACCAGGGCTGCAGCCCTGTTTCCCACTCACGAGGGGGGCGGGCGGCTGGTCGCTCGCGAGGTGATCGCTGCGGGCCGCACACCACGGTCGTGCCCGGAACCGTGACGTGCGGCGGGGAGCGATCACCGGGTCGGTGATCGTCGGGAGTGCGCTGTCAGGGTCGTGCGGGCGACCGTCACGTCACACTTCCGGTCGGCAGGTCCGCGGCCTGCGGGTCAGCGGGCTCCGAGCAGGGCCACGGCGACGGTGGCGAGGATCAGCAGCAGGGACAGCAGACCGAGCAGGATCGCCCACCGCCGCTCGGCCCGGCGGTCGCGGCCGACGGACCGGGTCGGCGGGTCGGGGGCCGGGGTGCGGGTGGTCGGGGCGTCGGCAGAGGCCTCGGGAGCCGGCTGTCCCGGGGAGCCGATGACGAGCGTGCGCGGCCGGCCGGTCTGGCCCGGCTGTCCGGTCGGGGTGGTCGGGGGCTCGGTGCCGGTGTCGTGGCGGGTGGTCGCGGGCTCCGCAGCGGGCGCGGCCGGCTTCCGGCCTGCGGGCACGGGAGCGGCGGCCGGGGTGGTGCGGGGGCGGGGGGACGGGCGGCCGGTGTCTCCGGCGTCGGTCGGACCGGGCGTGCCGGGTGTACCGGGGTGGACCGCGGTCACCACGACCTGCTGCTGCCCGGAGGGGCGGGCGGGAGGTGCTTCCGTCACCTCGGTGGGGGCGGCGGGGGTCTGCCCGGCCGGGGGCGAGTCGGCTGAGTGCGGACCGGCAGGATCCTTCCCGAGCGGAGCCGCATCCTCGATCGTCGTGTCCTCTGCCACCGGTCCGGCGACGGTTCCGGCCGGTTCCGGCCCGCTGGCCGCGTCGCCACCGGCCGTGATGGCGTCGGCCGGCGTGTCATCGGCCGGCGTGGCGTCGGCGTCGGCCGGCTCCTCCAGTGGAGCCTCATCCCCCTGCGGCCCGTCGTCCGGTGCTGCGTCGTCCACGGCCGGGGCGGAAGCGGTGGGGGACTCGCGGTCTGCCGGCTCGGGAGCGGGCGGCGGTACCGCCGCCTCCCCGGACCGGGACGACCCGATCTCCGGCGGGTCCGTGGGCGGCGGGGAGACCGTCGTGGCGTCCGTCGGAGCCACCCCGGAGGGCGCCACCCCGGATGGCGCTACCTCGGGCGGAGCCGTCGTCGCCCGCGTCGGGGCGTCCCCGGCCGGGACGGCAGGGGCGGGGACGGGGGCCGGGGTGTCCAGCGCCGCCCCCAGCTCGTCGCTGAACTCCTGGGCGGTGGCGGGCCGGTCGCCCGGGTCCTTGGACAGCACCCGCGCCAGCACCGCGTCGATCACCGGCGTCAGCTCCGGTCGCACCGACGACGCCGGCTGCGGCACCTCGCGGGCGTGCGCGAGCAGCACCGCCACCTCGTGGTCCCGCTCGAAGGGCAGGTGCCCGGTGAGGCAGCGGTAGACGAGCACGCCGAGGGCGTAGACGTCGGTGCGCCGGTCGAGCGGGCGGCCGCTGATCTGCTCGGGGGCGATGAAGTCGGCCGAGCCCAGGACCTGCCCGGTGGCCGTCAGCGGGGGGCCGTCGGTGCGCTTGGTGATACCGAAGTCGCTGAGGTAGAAGTGGTCGCGGCCGAGGCGGTCGGTGCTGGCGAGGACGTTGGCGGGCTTGATGTCGCGGTGCACCAGCCCGGCGTCGTGCGCGACCTCCAGCGCGCCCGCCACCTGCTGCACCAGCGTGCGGACGCGCTCGTGGGGCAGCGTCGCGCCGGGCGGGAGCAGGCTGCGCAGGTCGCGGTTCTCGACGTAGCGCATCACCATGTACAGCAGGCCGTCGGCCTCGCCGGCGTCGTAGACCGGGACGATGTGCGGGTGCTCCAGCTCGGCGACGATCTGCGACTCGCGCGCGAACCGCTCCCGGAACGTCCCGGCGTCGGCCAGCTCCGGGTCGAGCACCTTGAGCGCGACCTGCCGGTTGAGGTGCAGGTGCTGGGCCAGGTAGACGGTGCTCATGCCGCCCCGCCCGATGGTGCGGACGATCCGGTACCCGGCGATGTGCGTCGGATCGGTGCCTGGCATCTGCGGGCGGCTCCTACGTGGCGGCGGTGTCCAGCACCATGATCTGCCCCGTGTTCAGCAGTGAGACGTAGGCGCGGCTGCCGTCGGGCGCCACGGTGACGCTCGACGGGCCGTCCACGGCGGGGATCCGGGCGGTGACGGCGAGCGTAGCGGCGTTGACCACCGTCACGATGTCGCTCTCGATGTCGGTCGTGTAGAAGAACCGCCCGTCGGGGGAGTAGGCGATGTCCTGCGGCGACTGCCCGACCGGCACGGTCCCGACCACGGTGTTCGTCGCCGTGTCGATCACCGAGACCTCGTCGCTGTCGTAGTTGACGACCGCGACGCGGGTGCCGTCGGGCGACACCGTGGTGCTGTGCGGGGAGGTGCCGACCGGGATCTCGGTGATGATCCGGCCCGTGTCGGGCTCGATCACGGACACGACGTTGGACTCGTGGTTGGCGGTGTAGAACGTCGAGCCGTCGCGTCCGAACGCCACCCAGTGCGGGTTGCGCGCGACCGGGATCTCGCGGGCGACGGTGTCGGTGGCGAGGTCGATGACGTCGACGCGTCCGTCGTCGTGGCTCGGCACGAACAGCAGAGACCCGTCGGGGTTGGTCGACGACGCGAACGGCCGCTTCCCGACCGGGACCGTCGCCGTGATCTCGTTGGTGGCGGTGTCGAGCACCGACACGAAGTTCTCGGTGAACTCGTCGTTGTAGACGGAGATGTAGGCCTCGGAGCCGTCCGGCGAGAACGACACGAACCGCGGCGGCCCGGCCGGCACCGGGATGGTGGCGACGATGCCGTTGATCGTCGTGTCGAAGACGGTGACGACGCCGGCGTTGCGGTTGCAGATGTAGAGCGTGCGCGCGTTCGGGGTGACGTGGGCGTAGCCGGGGGTGTCGCCCGCCGGGAACGTGCCGGCCACCGTCGGGATCGCGACGGCGGACAGGATCTCCAGCGGCCCGGTCTCGGCGACCGGCCCGCCCGTGGTGGTCGGGGCGGCGGTGGCCGTCTGTCCGGGCCCGAACGTGCGGACGACGGTGAGCACCAGCGCGGCCAGCGAGAGCACCACGAGCACGCTCATCGCGATGAGCAGCGGGCTGCGCCTCGACGCCCGGGCGGGCGGGGCGGGATCGGGCAGCTGCTCGGACGAGCGGTGCCGCCCGTCGGCGGAGGCGAGGCCCAGCGACGCGACCGGCAGCATCCGCACCGGCTCCACCGGCCGCGGCGCCGGCGCGGTCGGGACGCGGACGGTGGGGCGCGAGTCGGCGAGGTCGTGGGTGGCCGTCAGGCCGGAGGTGGCGGCGCGGGCGGCCGCGGCGAAGGCGCCCGCGGAGTCGTAGCGGTCGGCGGGGTCCTTGGCCATCCCCTTCGCCACGACGGCGTCGAGCCCGGGCGGCACCGACGCGCTGGTCGCGCTCGGCACGGGCGCGTCGGTGAACAGGTGCGCGTACATCAGCGCGGGCAGGTCGTCGCCCGCGAACGGGCGCCGCGCCGTGAGGCACTCGTAGAGCAGGCAGGCCAGCGAGTAGACGTCGGCGCGGGAGTCGACCGGCTGGTTGGTGAACCGCTCGGGCGCCATGTAGTCGAGCGTGCCGACGGTGGCGCCCGTCATCGTCAGCGAGGTGCGGGCGGTGCCGATGGAGCGGGCGATGCCGAAGTCGACGACGTAGACGAAGTCGCTCGCGGTGACCAGCACGTTCGACGGCTTCACGTCGCGGTGCACCAGCCCGTCGGCGTGCGCGGCGTCGAGCGCCTCGGCGATCTGCCCGATCAGGTGCACCGCGCGCTGCGGCGGCAGCGCGCCGTCCTGGGCCAGCATGACGCCGATGTCGCGGCCGTCGACCAGGCGCATGTCGATGTAGAGGCGGCCGTCGATCTCGCCGAAGTCGTGGATCGGGATGACGTGCGGCTCGCGCAGCCGCGCGGCGACGTAGGACTCGCGCTCGAACCGGCGGGTGTACTCGCCGTCGCCGGTGAACACCTCGGGCAGCAGCTTGAGCGCGACCTGCCGGTCGCGGCGGGTGTCGTGGGCGCGGAAGACCTCGCCCATGCCGCCCGTGCCGAGCAGGTCCTGGAGCTCGTAGGGGCCGAACTGCCGCGGGATCATCACGTCGCCACCTTCGAGGCCGTCCCTGTGCCTGCAGTGCTCGTCGTGCGGCCGGGGCCACACGTTACGACCCGGCGGCCCGACCGTCGAGGGCCCGCGCGGCAGAACCGCCGCGACCGGGCCCCGGGGGCGTCGCTAGTCTTCTCCGGGTGCTGACCAGGATGTCGTCGTTGTTCCTCCGGACCCTGCGGGACGACCCGGCCGACGCGGAGGTGCCGAGCCACAAGCTGCTCGTCCGCGCCGGCTACGTCCGCCGCGTCGCCCCGGGGATCTACACCTGGCTGCCGCTGGGACTGAAGGTGCTGCGCGCGGTCGAGCAGATCGTGCGCGAGGAGATGGACGCCATCGGCGCCCAGGAGATCCAGCTGCCCGCGCTGCTGCCCCGCGAGCCCTACGAGGCCACCGGCCGCTGGACCGAGTACGGCCCGAACCTGTTCCGGCTCAAGGACCGGAAGGGCGGCGACTACCTGCTCGGCCCCACGCACGAGGAGCTGTTCACCCAGGTCGTCAAGGGCGAGTACTCGTCCTACAAGGACTACCCGGTCGTGCTCTACCAGATCCAGAACAAGTACCGCGACGAGGCGCGCCCCCGCGCGGGCATCCTGCGCGGCCGCGAGTTCCTCATGAAGGACTCCTACTCGTTCGACCTCACCGACGAGGGGCTCTCGGAGTCCTACGCCGCGCACCGCGCCGCCTACGTGAAGGTCTTCGAGCGGCTCGGCCTCGACTACGTCGTCGTCGCGGCCACGTCGGGCGCGATGGGCGGCTCGGCGTCGGAGGAGTTCCTGGCCGTCGCGCCCACCGGCGAGGACACCTTCGTCCAGAGCCCCGGCGGCTACGCGGCCAACGTCGAGGCCGTGACGACGACCGCGCCCCCCGCGATCCCGCTCGAGGGGCTGCCCGAGGCGCAGGCGCACCACACGCCGGGCACGCCGACCATCGAGTCGCTGGTGGCGTTCCTCAACGGCGCCGGGCTGGTCGACGGGGAGGGACGGGGCCGCGAGTTCACCGCGGCCGACACCCTGAAGAACGTCCTGCTCAAGACGCGCGCCCCCGGTGCGACGGAGTGGACGCTGCTCGGCGTCGGCGTCCCCGGCGACCGCGAGGTCGACATGAAGCGCCTGGAGGCCGCCCTCGAGCCCGCCGAGGTGGCGCTGCTCGACGAGGCCGACTTCGCGAGGAACGCGTTCCTCGTCAAGGGCTACATCGGCCCGGTCTCGCTGGCCGCCAACGGCGTGCGCTACCTGGTCGACCCGCGCGTGGTCACCGGCTCGGCCTGGGTCACCGGCGCCGACAAGCCCGACCACCACGTCGTCGACCTCGTGGCCGGCCGCGACTTCACCCCCGACGGCACGATCGAGGCCGCCGACGTCCGCGAGGGCGACCCGGCCCCCGACGGCTCGGGCCCGCTGTCCACCGCCCGCGGCATCGAGATCGGGCACGTGTTCCAGCTGGGCCGCAAGTACGCCGACGCCTTCGCGCTCGACGCGCTGGGCCCGGACTCGAAGCCCGTCCGGATCACGATGGGCTCCTACGGCATCGGCGTCTCGCGGCTCGTCGCGGTGATCGCCGAGCAGAACCACGACGGGTCGGGCCTGGTCTGGCCGGCCGCCGTGACGCCCTACGACGTGCACGTCGTGATCGCCGGCA
The DNA here is from genome assembly GCF_019263585.2 of Pseudonocardia oceani. GTDB lineage: Bacteria > Actinomycetota > Actinomycetes > Mycobacteriales > Pseudonocardiaceae > Pseudonocardia > Pseudonocardia oceani. The sequence continues at coordinate 1,212,408 of NZ_JADQDF010000001.1, read as the reverse complement.
AGAACGAGGAGATCATGACGGGCGGCGCGGCCCTGGCGGCCGAGCTGGAGGCCGCGGGCCTGCGCGTCCTGCTCGACGACCGCAAGGCCTCGCCCGGCGTCAAGTTCGCCGACGCGGAGCTCATCGGCGTGCCGACGATCGTCGTCGCGGGCCGCGGGCTGGCCACCGGCGTCATCGAGGTCAAGGACCGGCGCAGCGGCGAGCGGGTCGAGGTGGCGCTGTCCGACGCGGTCGCCCACCTGGCGGGGCGGGTGACCGGCTGAGGCCGCCGGGGCCCGGGCCTCCACGGCCCGGGTCCTCGGCGATCCGGGTCCTCGGCGATCCGGCACTCAGCGGTCGGCGACGAAGTCGACCGAGTTCCACCAGTCGTAGAGGGCGCCGGCGTCGCCGGAGGACTCGGCGACGTAGCCGATCGCCAGCGCGGCCTCGTCGGTCCAGAACAGGTACGACGTACCGGTGTCGGTCTCGGTGAAGCAGGCGACCTGCCCGCCGAGCCCGCCGCCCTGCCGGGAGAAGACCGCCCGGACCGACGCCGGCTCCGCGCACTCCTGGATCGTGCCGGTGGTGCCCGGGATCCCCTCGACGTCGGCGAGGCTGGTGAACGTCGAGTTCATGTCGTCGAGTGAGGCGTAGCGGGCGAACGTGGCGCTCGTGGGCCCGGTGCCGGTGGACGGCGGCCCCGCGCAGACGACGAACGCCGTGGCGCCGTCGAGGGTGTCGGGGGTGCAGGTCGACTCCCCGTAGCCCGAGGGGAGCTCGGTGAGCAGCAGGTCGGTCTCGGGCGTCGACGGGGCCGTCGTGGGGGCGACGGTGGTGGTCGGGGGCACCGTGGTGGTCGGCGGCGCCGCGACCGTCGTCGGCGTGGGGGCGCCGCCGCCGCTGCCCGACGTCACGAACCAGACGATGCCGCCGCCGATCAGCGCCAGCGTGACGACCACGGCGATCGCGATGAGCGCGGTGCGGTCCTTCTTCGGCGGCTGCTGGGTCGGGTAGGAGCCCGGCCCCCAGCCGGCAGGCGGCTGCTGGCCGTAGCCCTGCGCGTAGGCGCCCTGCTGGCCGTAGCCGGGCTGCTGGCCGTACGCGGTCTGCTGCCCGTAGGCCGGCTGCTGGCCGTAGCCCGTCTGCTGGCCCCACGACTGCTCCGCGCCGTACGCGGGCTGCGCGGCCCAGGGGTCGGACGGGTTGGAGGGGTTCGACGGGTGCGACGGGTACGCCGGCGGCATGACGGCCGTGGCCGGTTTGCGCAGGTCGGGCGTCGACGAGCCGCCGAACGCGACGGTGGCGCCCGAGGTGCTGGGGTCGGTGGCCCACCCGCCGATCTCGGCGCGGGCGGCCGCGGCGAGGGCTCCCGCGCTCGACTGGCGCTGCGCCGGGTCCTTCGCCATGCCCTGCGCGACGACCTGGTCGAGCCCGGTCGGCAGGTCGGGGCGCGAGGTGCTGGGGCGCGGGGGCGGGGCGTTGAGGTGGGCGTTCATCAACGTGGCCATGTCGCCCTCGAACGGCGGACGGCCGGTGAGCGCCTGGTGCAGCACGCACGCGAGGGCGTAGACGTCGGCCCGGGGATCGCCCTCGACGCCCGCGAACCGCTCCGGCGCGATGTAGGCGAGCGAGCCGGGCATCGTGCCCGCGCGGGTGAGCGCCGGGTCCTCGCCGACGCCCTCCTGGGCGCGCGCGATGCCGAAGTCGAACAGGTAGGCGAAGACCTCGCGGTCGACGGTGGGCCCGTGCACGCCCGCGAGCAGCACGTTGGACGGCTTGACGTCGCGGTGCACCAGCCCCTCCGCGTGCGCGGCGTCCAGCGCGGCGGCGACCTGCGAGATCACCGACACGGCCGCGACCGGCGGCATCGGGCCGTAGCTCTTGAGCCACGTCGCGAGGTCCATGCCCTCGACGAGGCGCATGTCGAGGTAGAGCCGGCCGTCGATCTCGCCGAAGCGGTGGATCGGGACGATGTGCGGCTCGCGCAGGCGCGCCGCCGAGCGGCACTCGCGGCGGAACCGCTCCTGGTACTCCTGGTCCTCGGCCAGGTGCGGCGGGAGGACCTTGAGCGCGACCGTGCGGTCGGTGTCGGTGTCGTGGGCGCGGTAGACCTCACCCATGCCGCCGCGACCGAGGAGCTCCTCGATCCGGTACGGCCCGAACGTCGAATCCAGCACGCCGATCTCCCCACCTCTGCCGGTCCGTCCCCGCGACCGTGGACCCGACCCATCGTGGATCGTGTCGTCGCGGACGGCACGGGTGCTACCACTCCGGTGCACCGAATGGATAACACCCGGTCCCGGGACCGGTCCCGGGACCGGCAGGATGTGATCCTCCGGCGGGAGCCGGGGAGGGACGACGATGCGGGGTGGTCGGGACGTGGACGGCGGCGCGCCGCGCGCGGTGGTGCTCCCCGGTGACGGGGTGGTCGCGCGCTTCCCCGGGATCCTCTGCGTCGCCCGCTGCCCCGATCCGGCCCCGCTCGCGCGGCTGCTGGACCTGTGCCGGGAGGTCGCGGGGGCCGACCCCGGCCGCGCGCTGGCCCGGCGGTTCGCCGCGTGGCTCGGCGGCCCCGACGCCCCGCCCGACGCCCTGGTCTTCGGCACCGTCTGCGCCGCGGGGGAGGCCACCGCGGTGTTCCTGACCGGCCCGGTCGGTGCGCGGGTGGGCGGGACGGTGCTGTCGGGAGCCGACGCCGCGGCCTGGACCGACCGGCTGGTCGCCCCCGGCCCGGTCCGGCTCGCCCTCGACGGCCCGGCGGCCCCGGCCGCGCCGTCGGCCGGGCTGTTCGACCTGCGGGAGGGGGTGGTCGCGGGCGGGGGGATCGAGCTCGCCCCCGCCGCGTCCCCGGTCGCGACCGCTCCGCCGGGCAACATCAACGCCCGGCCGACGCTGGTCGGGGTGGAGACCGGGCGCGCGGCCGGCACCGCGCCCGCGCCGCCGGAGGCCGCGCCCGCAGCGGCGGCGGTGGCGATGGCGAAGCCCGCCCCCGCCTCCCCGGGCCCCGGTACCGGGCAGGGTTCGGCGGTCGGACCGGGCACCGGGCAGCTCCCCGCCGTCGGGCCGCGCACGGCGGCCCGACGCTCCGACGCCATCCACGGCGTGCCGCCCGACGGTCCGCCGCGCCCGCCGCTGGAGGCCGGGGACGCGGGCGGCACCGGCACCCGTTCGGCGTCGGGCGGCCCGTCCTCGGCCACCCCGACCGGCCCGGGCCCGGGCGAGGCCCGGGGGCACCTGTGCTCGGGCGGCCACCTCAACGATCCCCGCTCGCGGGCCTGCGTCCTGTGCGGGGTGCGGATGAACGAGCGCACCGGCGTCCTGGTCATCGGCGCGCGCCCGCCGCTGGGCCTGCTCGTGTTCGACGACGGCGCCGCCTACACCGTCGACGGCGGGTACCTCGCCGGTCGCATGCCCGAGTCCGACGAGCGGGTCCGCTCCGGGCAGCTGCGCTCGATCGTCGTCGAGGACCGGTCGGGAGCGGTGTCGCGCGTGCACGCCGAGGTGCGCGTCGAGGACTGGGACGTGGTCCTGCTCGACGCGGGGTCGCGCAACGGCACGTTCCTCGCCGCCCCGGGCGATCCGTCCTGGTCGCAGGTCCCGCCCGGGCAGGCGCGGCGGCTGCTGCCGGGCATGCGCGTGCGCCTGGGCGGGCGGACGTTCACGTTCGAGTCGACGTCCGGGGCGAGCTGAGACGCCGTGGACGCTGCGCCGACGGCCGCCTCCGCACCGGCCGACTACGAGATCCTGCGCCTGCTGGGCGAGGGCGACCACGGCCGCTGCTACCTCGCGCACCCGCCCGCACGGCTCGGGCTGGACCGGCCCGTCGTGCTCAAGGTGTTCGCCGACGCGGTGGGGGAGCAGGCCTACGAGCGGGGCGTGCAGGAGCTGCGGGCCTACGCCGCCGCCGGCTCCCCGCACCTGGTCCGGGTGCACGAGGCGGTGCTGGCCCACGGGTTCGTCCACGCCAGCGAGCACTTCCCGCTCGGCTCGCTCGCCGCCCCCGCCCGCCCGGTCGACCGGGTCGCGACGCTGCTCGCCCTGGAGCACGCCGCCCGCGCCGCGCACGCGCTGCACGAGGCCGGGATCGCCCACGGGGCCATCACCCCGGCCAACGTGCTGTTCGACGGCGACCCCGGCGCGCCGCCGTGCGGCGGGCGGCTCGCCGAGCCGAACCTCGCCCGCCACCTCACCCCGGGCACCACGCTCACCGGCATGGGTCGGGCCGGTTCCGTCGAGTTCGCCGACCCCGCCCTGCTCGCCGGGGCCCGGCCGTCGCGGCGCACCGAGGTGTGGGCGCTGGGGGCCACGATCCACCGCGCGCTGGCCGGCACCGGCCTGTACGGCGAGCTGCCCGCCCCGCAGCCGATCTCCTCGATCCGGATCGTGCTGACCGCGCGCCCCGGGATCGACCCGGGTCTCGACCCGGAGGACGCGGCGCTCGTCCGCGCCTGCCTGGCGCCGGGCGGCGGCCGCCCGGCCACCGCGGAGCAGGTCGCCGACCGGCTCGCCGCGCTCGCCTCGTAGGGGCTCCTAGAGGAACCCGCCCAGCGACCACCAGTCGTAGAGCACGGCCGTGTCACCGTCGGCGCGGACGACCAGCGCCCGGGCCCGGTTGCGGGGGTCGGTCCAGTCGATCGTGGCGCCCACGGCGGGCTCGGACCAGCAGCTCAGGGCGCCGTTCTCGGCGTTGCGGATCCAGCCGCCGGTGGTGGCGGTGCCGGTGCGGCAACCGGTGATGTCGCCGGTGGACAGGCCACGAGCGGTGGCGTCGGAGGCGTGCACGGAGGACAGCGCACCGGAGTCGCGGTAGTGCAGGAACGTCGCCGTGTCCGGCCCGTTGGCCGGCCCGCCGGTGCAGGCCAGCGCGGCGTCGACGACGGCGTCCTCGCGCTCCGGCGCGGGCGCGCAGTTCGCCGCGGAGAAGCCGATCGGCAGCACGGCGAGCAGCGACTGCTGCGGCAGCGTCAGCTCGACCGCGGGTGGCGCGGTGGTGGTCGGGCGCAGCAGGACCACCCCGGCCACGACGGCCACCGCCGCGAGCACCGCCCCGGCGACGACGAGCGCGGCGCGCCGGCGCGGGGCCGGCGGGGCGGGGCGCGGGCGCGCGGTGGCGCCGCGCGGGGGAGCGGTGGCTCCGGGGACCGTGCGGCCCTCGGCCGGGCTCCAGGCGGGCGACGGGCGGCCGGGGCCGGTGACCGGGCGGGGCGTGGCCGGGCGGGGCGTGGCCGGGCGGGGCGGCGGTGGCGCCGGCCGGGGACCGCGGCGCCGCGCCTGCTCCAGCAGGGCCGCGCGGTCGAGCAGCATGGCGTGGTCGGAGACCAGCGGGCCCGGTGCGTCGGGGGAGGCGGGCACCTCGGGGATCACCGTGTCGTCCCCCGGGGCCACGGTGCGGTCGGTGGGCGCGGGCTGCGGCCGGGGCGGGGCGGGGCGCGGCGGTTCGGGACGCAGGACGCCGGCCGGCAGCGTCACCGACCCGTCGAGCGCCTTGCGCGCGGCCGCGGCGAGCGCGCCCGCGGTGGGGAAGCGCTGCGCGGGGTCCTTCGCCATGCCGCGCGCGACGACGTCGTCGATCGTCGCCGGGGCCGCGATCCGGTGCTGCGACGGCTTCGGCGGAGGCGTCCGCAGGTGCCCCCGCATGAGCGCGGGCAGCCCCTGCACCGGGAACGGCTTCTCCCCGGTCAGGCACTCGTAGAGGACGCAGGCCAGCGCGTAGACGTCGGTGCGGCCGTCGACGGGCTGCTCCAGGAACCGCTCCGGCGCCATGTAGTCGAGCGTGCCGACGGCGGTGCCCGCGCGCGTGATGCCGGCGCCGGTGGTGTCGCCGGTGAGGGAACGGGCGATGCCGAAGTCGACGAGGTAGGCGAAGTCGTGGCCGTCCTCGTTGGCGGCGAGCAGGACGTTCGACGGCTTGACGTCCCGGTGCACCAGCCCGGACCGGTGCGCGCTGTCCAGGGCCCGCGCCACCTGCGACACCAGCGCCACCGTGCGGGCGGGGGGCAGGCGGCCGGAGCGCCCGAGCAGCTCGGAGAGGTCCTCGCCCTCGACCAGGCGCATGTCGAGGTAGAGCCGCCCGTCGATCTCGCCCCAGTTGTGGATCGGGATGACGTGCGGGTCGGTGAGCCGGGCCGTCACGCGCGACTCCCGGAGGAACCGGCGCCGGTACTCCTCGTCCTCGCCGATGTCGGCGTGCAGGAGCTTGAGCGCGACGGTGCGGTCCTGCGCGACGTGGTAGGCCCGGTGGACCTCGCCCATGCCGCCGCTGCCGAGCAGCCCCTCGAGCCGGTACGGCCCGAACACCTCCGCCACGACCCTCCCGCTCCCCTCGCCCGCGCCGAGTATGCCGGGCGGTCAGACCGACGGCAGGCGCACGCTCGCCAGCACCGCCTCCAGGGTCGACCGGTCGGGCGACGGGGGAGCCGTCGACGGCCCGCCCGTGGTGTCGCCGTTGACGACGAGCACGGCCGTGCCGGGCGCCCCGTCGGGCCCGGTCGTGGGCACCGCGAGGATCAGGACGGTGCCCACGGTGGCCAGGCAGCCGTCGTCGGTGGGGGTGCGGGACGTGGCCTCGACGAGCTGGCCCGGCACGCCGTCGACCTCGAACGGCCGGGCGTCGGACACCTCCACCTGCGGCGGCGCCCCCGCAGCGGAGACGTAGAACGACGAGCCGGTCTCGCGCGCGAACGCCGCGGCCACGGCGGCCGCGGGGCGCTCGCCGGGCACGAACGCGCTGGCGATCACCCCGCGGTAGTACTGGTTGCCGTCGCACTCGTAACCGGGGGCGTCGGCGCGGCCCTCGAGCGGGGCGCCGAGCACCGACCCGGAGTTCGCGGAGTCGACCCAGTCCGGCGGCACGCTGTAGGACAGCGTCGCGGTCGTGATCGGGCGGAAGTCGGCGGGGACGGCGGTGCCGGTGGCGCGGTTCAGCAGCAGGTAGCCGCCGACGCCCAGCGCGGCGAGCAGCAGCACGCCGACGACGACGACGAGCGCCACCAGGCGTCCGCGGCGGCGCGGGGGGCCGCCCGGGTACCGGCCGCCGGGGTACTGGGGATACGGGGCTCCGGGGTACTGGGCTCCGGGGTACTGGGGCCCCGCGTACTGGGGTCCGGGGTACTGGGGCCCGGGCTGCGGCCACCCCGGCTGCGTCCCGGTCGGGGGCTGCCAGCCGGGCTGCGTGCCGGTCCACGGCCCGCCGACCTGCGTGGGTGGTCCGACCGCGGCCCAGCCCTGCTGGGCCGGGGGACCCGGGGCCCATCCCGGCTGCGACGGGTCCGGGCCCGGCGTCCACGCCGGCTGGGCGGCCGTCGGCGGGCCGCCCGCGACCGGAGCGCCCCACGGCGCCTGCCCGCTCCCGGTCGCCGGCGCGTTCCACGACGGGGCCGCACCGGGGCCGGGCGGCGGCCACGACGACGGCACGGCCGGGGGCGTCCACCCCATGCGCGTCTCGGGCGCCTCGGGGACCGGGTCGGGCTTCGCCCACGGGCTCGCGGGTCCGGAACCCCGACCGCCGACCTGCGTCGCGTCACCGGGGCCGGCCGGGGGCGGCCAGCTGGCGGCGGGAGACGACGGCGGCTCGGCGGCCGGTGCGGGACCGGCAGGTGGCGCGGAGTCGGACGGCGCCGGGTCGGCGGGCCGGGGATCGGTGGCCGTGTGCGGCGCGGGCCACGGCGGGTCCTGCGGCGGCGAGGCGAACGACGTGACGCCCGGGTCCGGTTCCGGGCGCTCGCGCGCCGCGTCCGGACCGTCGTCCGGCGAGCCCCCCTGCGGCGTCCCCACGGTCGCGACTCTAGGACACCGCGGCGACCCCAACCGGGCCGGTCACCCGGCCAGGAAGGACAGCCGCACCGAGCGGACGGGGTTGTCGCCGTTGGTGTCCACCAGGCACACCGACTGCCACGTGCCCAGCGCCGGACGTCCGCCCAGTACCGGCACCGTCATCGACGGGGCGGCGATCCCGGGCAGCACGTGATCGCGCCCGTGCCCGGCGCTGCCGTGCCGGTGGCGCCACCGGTCGTCGGCGGGGAGCAGGTCGCGCAGGGCGGCGAGCAGGTCGGTGTCGCTGCCCGCGCCCGTCTCGATGACCGCGATGCCCGCCGTCGCGTGCGGCACCCAGACGTGCAGCAGCCCGTCGCCGCCGTCGCCGGAGGAGAGGAAGGCGTCGATCTCCGCGGTCAGGTCGACGACGGTCTCACGGGTGCCGGTACGGACCTCGATCAGCTCGCTGCGCATGTCACCAGTCTCCCCGCTCACTACATTCGCAGTCGTGATCTCCCCGCGCGACGCCTTCGGTCTCCGGTTCGACGTCCCCGCCGCCTACCTCAACACCGCCAGCATCGGGGTCCCCCCGGTGCAGGCGGCCGACGCGGTGGCCGCCGCCGTGCAGGGCTGGCGCACCGGGGCGGGCCGGCCCGCCGACTTCGACGCGCCCGTCGCCACCGCCCGCGCCGCCTGGGCACGGCTGGTGGGGGTGCCGGTCGAGCGGGTGGCGGTCGGGGCGACGGTGTCCGGGCTGGTGTCGCTGCTGGCCGCGGCCCTGCCGCCGCGCTCGCGGGTGCTCGTCGCGGCGGGGGAGTTCACGAGCGTGACGTGGCCGTTCGCGGCGCGCGGGCACGTGCTCACCGAGGTGCCGCTCGACGAGGTCGGCGCGCGGGCCGCGGAGTTCGACGCCGTCGCCGTGGCCGTGGTGCAGTCCGCCGACGGCGCCCTGGTCGACCTCGACGCCCTGCGCGCCGCCCGCGCCACCGGCACCCGGGTCGTCCTCGACGCCACGCAGGCCACCGGCTGGCTCGACGCCGACCTCGGCTGGGCCGACGCCGTCACCGGTGGCGCCTACAAGTGGCTGCTCAGCCCGCGCGGGGCGGCCTGGCTCGCGGTGCACCCCGACTGGGAGGTGCCCGCCGAGCAGGCCGGGTGGTTCGCCGGCGCGCAGGTCTGGGACAGCGTCTACGGCCTCCCGCTGCGCCTCGCCGCCGACGCCCGGGCGCTCGACACCTCACCGGCCTGGCTCAGCCACGTCGGCGCCGCCGTCGCGCTGCCCCTGCTCGCCGACCTCGACCGCGCCGCCGTCCACGCCCACTGCACCGGCCTCGCCGACGCCCTGCGCGCCGGACTGGGCCTGGAGCCCGCCGGGTCGGCGATCGTCGCGGTCCGCACGCCGGGCGCCCAGGAGCGGCTCGAGGCGGCCGGGGTGGCCTGCGCCGCCCGCGCCGGTGCGGCCCGCCTGTCCTTCCACCTCTACAGCACGCGCGCCGACGTCGACCTGGCGCTGGAGGCCCTCGCCTGACCGGGCATCCACCGCGCCCTGCCGCCCCTCCCGCGCACGTCGTCGCGTCCCGCGCGCACGTCCGGCCGTGCGCGGGAGGCCGATGGGTGCGCGGGGAGGCCGGCAGGTACGGGTGCCGGACTCCCGACCCGACTCGGGCGCAGTCACACCCCGACTCGGGCGCAGTCACACCCCGACTCGCGGGGGAAGTGGGGGACGGGGGAAGCGGTTAGAGGCCGGGGAAGAGGGGGATGGCGGGCGGGCTGCCGACCACCACCCGCCACCGGGCGCACCGCAGGGTGCCCTGGGTCATCGCGTCGAGGGCCGCCTGGCGCAGCGGGCGGTCGGTGCTGCGCTCGATGACCGACCGCCATGCGCCGAGCGCGTCGGTCTCCGCGACGACCGCCAGCGCCGCGGCCGACGCGGCGTCGACGACCGGCTGCGGCACGGCGTACGCCGGTTGCGCCGACACCGCCCGCGCCCCGATCTGCGACAGCGTCGTCTCGACGGCCGCCCGCAGCGTGCGGTGGGCCTCGGCGTCCTCGCGGGCCTGCGCCCGGTTCTGCGGCCCGAGGAACGCGACGGCGAGGCCGTAGCACCACAGCGCCGCGTGCTCGGCGGCCAGCGCACCCTGCAGGGCGTCGGTGGACTCCTCGTCGAGGACGCTGGAGCGCCGCGGCTCCACCCGGCCGGGTTCCATCAGCCCAGCACCGCCGCGTAGGTGGCGCAGCACGCCGAGATCGAGGCCACGAGCCCGACGCGCTCGGCGGGCAGGGACAGCACGGCCTCAGCCGCCGTCCGTCCCGACGCCGTGACGGCGGCGCGCAGGGCGGGCAGGTCGGTGACGGCGGGGGCCGCCGGCGCGGGCCCGGCGGCGGCGGGCGCGGTGTCGCCGGCCAGGCGGGCGATCTCGGCGTCGAGGCGGGCCGCGTGCGCGGTGCGGGCGTCGACGAGGGGGTTCACGCGCTCGGCCAGGTCGGGGTCGGCGGCGACCAGGGCCGCGGCCAGCGCGGCGTCCGAGCGGGCGGCGTCGGCGAGGCCGATCAGCGGGTCGGGACCGTCGTCGCGGGCCGCGGCGCACCCCGTGAGCGCCACGGGGGACAGGGCGACCGGGGCCAGCGCGAGCGCGGCGAGCACCCGGCGGCGCGGCACGGCGTCGACCCGCACGAGCCCTCCTGGCACGACCCCTCCTCGGCGCCCGCGGCCGGTCCTCGGCCGGGCGGGCACCCATCCTGCCAGGCGGCCCGGGGCGTCCCGCCGCCGGAGCGCTGGCGGCCGTGGGGTCGCCGGCGGCGCGCTACCCTTGCGGGCCCGTCCGGCCGTGCCGACGGCCCCCGCCCCGTGCGGGGCACCCGACGATCAGGAGAGCGCATGTCCACCCACCGCCCCGCGCAGCAGGGCAGCCCGCTGCACGGCGTGCTGGAGCCCGTCGTCCGCGCCGCGGGGTTCGAGCTCGACGAGCTCGACGTGCACACCGTGGGCAGGCGGCACACCGTCCGCCTGGTGGTGGACGCCGACGCCGGGGTGGGCCTCGACGACATCGCGCGGGTCTCCCGCGCGGCGTCGGCGGAGCTCGAGGAGCACGAGGACCTGATCGCCGGGTCCTACACCCTCGAGGTCACCTCGCCCGGCGTCGACCGCCCGCTCACCCTGCCCCGGCACTGGCGCCGCGCCCACCTGCGGCAGGCGCTCGTCCGCACGGCCGACGGCCACAGCCTGACGGTGCGCGTCGGCGACGCCGGCGAGGAGTCGGTCACCGTGCTCGTCGACGGCGCGCTGCGCGAGCTGCGCTACGCCGACGTCGCGCACGCCGCCGTGCAGGTGGAGTTCCGCAAGCCCCCCGCGGCGGAGATCACGAAGCTGGGCGGCACCGCCCACGCGGCCGACGGGGCCGACACAACTGAAGACGACGAAGAGGACCTGGCATGAACGTCGACATCGCCGCCCTGCGCGCCATCGAGCGCGACAAGGACATCCCGTTCGAGACGGTGATCGAGGCCATCGAGACCGCGCTGCTCACCGCGTACAAGCACACCGACGGCCACGAGCCGCACGCCCGCGTCGACATCGACCGCAAGTCCGGCCTGGTCCGCGTCATGGCACAGGAGCCGGGCGAGGACGGTGCCGCCCCCCGTGAGTGGGACGACACCCCCGAGGGCTTCGGCCGGATCGCCGCCACCACCGCGCGGCAGGTCATCCTGCAGCGTCTGCGCGACGCCGAGCACGAGCGCACCTACGGTGAGTTCGCCACCAAGGAGGGCGAGATCGTCTCGGGCATCGTCTCGCGCGACGCCCGCGCCAACGCCCGCGGCGTCGTCATCGTCGCCCTGGGCGGTCAGACCGAGGGGGTGCTGCCCGCGGCCGAGCAGGTGCCGGGGGAGACCTACCAGCACGGCGAGCGCATCCGCTGCTACGTCGTCGGCGTCACGCGCGGGATGCGCGGCACCCAGATCACGCTGAGCCGCACCCACCCCAACCTCGTGCGCAAGCTGTTCGCGTTCGAGGTGCCCGAGCTCGTCGACGGCACGGTCGAGATCGTCGCCGTCGCCCGCGAGGCGGGCCACCGCTCCAAGATCGCGGTCCGCTCGACCGTGCCCGGCGTCAACCCCAAGGGCAGCTGCATCGGCCCGATGGGGCAGCGCGTGCGCGGCGTGATGAGCGAGCTCGCCGGCGAGAAGATCGACATCATCGACTGGGACCCGGATCCCGCCACCTTCGTGGGCAATGCGCTGTCGCCGTCGAAGGTGGTGTCGGTCACGGTGATCGACGCCGCCACGCGTTCGGCGCGCGTGGTCGTGCCCGACTTCCAGCTCTCCCTCGCCATCGGCAAGGAGGGGCAGAACGCGCGGCTCGCGGCCCGTCTCACCGGCTGGCGGATCGACATCCGCAGCGACGCCGACCCCCGCGGCACGGGTGACGCGCCGGCCCGTCCGGCGGGCTCGGAGTCGGAGTCGGTCGGCTGAGCGCCTCCCGCCGTGGCGACCACCCCCCGGGTGGTGGGCTACACTCAGCAATGGCCCACGACCCGGGCCCGGTCGCCGCACGGCGCGCCCCGGAGAACTCTCCGGTCCGCACCTGCGTCGGATGCCGGACGCGGTCGCAGGCCGACGATCTGCTGCGGGTCGTCGCGGAGCACGGGGCCCTGGTCCCGGACCCGCGCCGACGGTTCCCCGGCCGAGGTGCCTGGCTGCACCCCGATCCGGAGTGCCTCCACCGTGCCGAGCGGCGCTCGGCGTTCCCGCGGGCGCTCCGCGTCCCGGGACCGCTGGACACCACCGCGGTCCGGACGCATCTAGACGGCGCCGGAGCAGTCACCGGGGCCCGGGACACACCCGGGTCCGTCATCGAGGAGAGCAAGGTCGACCCGTCATGAGCCAGTCGTGAAGATCGCACCATGAACGTGCTTCGACACTAGGTTCGAGGTCGAGCGGGACCAGCCGCCGGCCTCCGAGTAACAAGGAGTGCAGTGGCAGGCAAGGCCCGTGTGCACGAGCTCGCGAAAGAGCTCGGCATCTCCAGCAAGCAGGTCCTGAGCAAGTTGCAGGACCTCGGCGAGTACGTGAAGTCGCCGTCCTCCACCGTCGAGGCCCCGGTCGCCCGCAAGCTGCGGGAGTCCGTGTCCGGCGGCAGCGGCGGCGGTCGCCCCCGTGGTGGCGCGTCCACCCCCTCCGCCGTTCCCGGTCCCCCGCGGTCCGGCGGCGTCCCGGGACCCCGTCCCGGCCCCCGTCCGCCCGCGCCGGCGGCCCCCGCCGAGGCGGCCGCTCCGGCGGCCCCCGAGGCTCCGTCGCGTCCGGCGACCCCGGCCCCGGCCCAGCCCGAGCGCCCGGCCGCCGAGCGCACCGGCGACGCCGCGCGCCCGAGCGGCCCGCGTCCCGGCCCGCGTCCGGGTCCGGCCGCGAAGCCGGAGCCGATCCGCGCCGAGGCCCCCGTGGCCGAGCGCGCCCCGGCCCCGCAGGCCGATCGGCCCGGCCCGCAGGCGCGTCCCGACCAGGGCCGCCCCGAGCCGGTCCAGCCCGCTGCGGCCGACGCCGGTTCCGCCGTCGTCCCGCCGAAGACCTCGGGTCCGCGCCCGGGTCCGCGCACGCCGCGCGTCGGCAACAACCCGTTCGGCGTCGGCTCCGGGGCACCGCCCCGTCCGGCCGCGCCGCGCCCCGGCCCGCCGGCCCAGCCCGGTGGCGCCCCGTCCGGCCCGCCCGCACAGGGTGACCGGCCGGCCCCCGGCCAGGGCGGTCCCCGCCCCGGCGGTCCCGGCCAGGGCGGTCCCCGTCCGGCCGGCCCCCGTCCCGGTGGGCCGCGTCCGCCCAACCCGGGCAACATGCCCCCGCGCCCGAACCCCGGCATGATGCCGGCGCGTCCGGCAGGTGGGCGTCCCGCGCCCGGTGGCCGCGGCGGTCCCGGTGGACCCGGTGGACGTCCCGGTGGTCCGGGCGGACGCCCGGGCGGTCCCGGCGGTCGTCCCGGTGGCGGCGGCGGTGGCTTCCGTCCCGGTGGTGGCGGTCCCGGTGGTGGCGGTGCCCCCGCCGGTGGCGGTTTCCGTCCCGGTGGCGGTGGCGGTCGCCCCGGTGGCCCGCGCGGTCGCGGCGGTGCCGCGGGTGCGTTCGGCCGTCCCGGTGGGCCGGTGCGCAAGGGCCGCAAGTCGAAGCGCGCGAAGCGCCAGGAGTTCGAGTCGATGCAGGCCCCGTCGGCCGGCGGCGTCCGCCTGCCCCGGGGTAACGGCGAGACGATCAAGCTCGCCCGCGGCGCGTCGCTGACCGACTTCGCCGACAAGATCGGCGCCAACCCGGCGTCGCTCGTGCAGGTGCTGTTCCACCTCGGTGAGATGGTCACCAACACGCAGTCGGTGTCCGACGAGATCCTCGAGCTGCTCGGCAGCGAGATGAACTACGTCGTGCAGGTCGTCAGCCCCGAGGAGGAGGACCGCGAGCTGCTCGACAGCTTCTCCATCTCCTACGGCGAGGACGCCGGCGGCGAGGAGGATCTGGTCGTGCGGCCCCCGGTCGTCACGGTCATGGGTCACGTCGACCACGGAAAGACGCGCCTGCTCGACACGATCCGCAAGGCGAACGTGATGGGCGGGGAGGCCGGTGGCATCACCCAGCACATCGGCGCCTACCAGGTCGTCACCGAGCTGGAGGGCTACGAGCGCCCGATCACCTTCATCGACACCCCGGGTCACGAGGCGTTCACCGCCATGCGTGCCCGAGGCGCGAAGTCCACGGACATCGCGGTGATCGTGGTCGCCGCCGACGACGGCGTCATGCCGCAGACGGTGGAGGCCATCAACCATGCCCAGGCGGCCGACGTGCCGGTGGTCGTGGCGGTCAACAAGATCGACAAGGAGGGCGCGAACCCGGACAAGATCCGGCAGCAGCTCACCGAGTACAACCTCGTGGCCGAGGAGTACGGCGGCGACACGATGTTCGTCGACATCTCCGCCAAGCAGGGCACCAACATCGACCAGCTGCTCGAGGCCATCCTCCTCACGGCGGACGCCTCGCTGGACCTCCGGGCCAACCCGGACATGGAGGCCCAGGGCGTCGCGATCGAGGCCCACCTCGACCGCGGCCGCGGTCCGGTCGCCACGGTGCTGGTCCAGCGCGGCACGCTGCGCGTCGGCGACTCGATCGTCGCGGGCGACGCCTCCGGGCGGGTCCGGCGGATGTTCGACGAGCACGGCGAGGACATCGTCGAGGCCTACCCGTCGCGTCCCGTGGCGGTCGTCGGCTTCACGTCGGTGCCCGGCGCGGGCGACACGTTCCTCGTCGTCGACGAGGACCGCGTGGCCCGGCAGATCGCCGACCGGCGCCGCGCCCGCGAGCGCAACGCCGAGCTGGCGAGCCGTCGCAAGCGCGTGTCGCTCGAGGACCTCGACGCCGCGCTGAAGGAGACCAACCAGCTCAACCTGATCATCAAGGGTGACAACTCGGGAACCGTCGAGGCTCTCGAGGACGCGCTCATGAAGATCGAGGTCGGCGACGACGTCGAGCTGCGCGTGATCCACCGCGGTGTCGGTGGCATCACCGAGGGCGACGTCAACCTCGCCATCGCCGACAACGTCATCGTCCTGGGCTTCAACGTCCGGGCCGAGGGCAAGGCGACCGAGCTGGCCAACCGCGAGGGCGTGGAGATCCGGTACTACTCCGTGATCTACCAGGCGATCGACGAGATCGAGCAGGCGCTCAAGGGCCTGCTCAAGCCCGAGTACGAGGAGGCCGTCCTCGGCCACGCGGAGGTCCGCCAGGTCTTCCGCTCCTCGCGCTTCGGCTCGATCGCCGGCTGCCTGGTCATGGACGGGATCATCCGTCGCAACGCCAAGGCCCGCCTGCTGCGCGACAGCGTCGTGGTGGCCGAGAACCTGACGATCAACTCGCTGCGGCGCGTGAAGGACGACGTGGTCGAGGTCCGCGAGGGCTTCGAGTGCGGTCTGACGCTCGGCAGCTTCAACGACGTCAAGGACGGCGACATGATCGAGACCTACGAGCTGCGCGAGAAGCCCCGCGCCTGACCCCCTCGTGAGCGGATACCGGTGCTCCGGCACCGGTATCCGCTCACGAGCCGCGGAGCGGCATGTACGTAGGAGTGCTGGAGCTGGACGTCCTCCTCGGGGACGTCCACTCCCTCAAGGAGAAGCGCTCGCTGGTCCGGCCCCTGGTGGCCGAGCTGCGGCGGCGCTTCGAGGTGGCCGCCGCCGAGGCGGGCCACCTCGACCTGCACCGGCGCGCGCTGGTCGGCGTGTCCGTCGTGGCACCCGACCACGCCCACGCCACCGAGGTCCTGGAGCGGTGCGAGCGCCTCGTCGCCGCCCGTCCGGAGATCGAACTGCTCTCGGCCCGGCACCGGATGCTGGGCCCGGACGACGACTAGCCCACTAGCCCCGGGCCTGCCTCGTCGGCCCTTCCACCCCCCAGGAGGAGTACCCAGATGGTGGACCAGGCGCGCTCCCGGCGGCTCGCGAAGCGGATCTCGCAGATCGTGGCCGCCGCGCTGGAGAGCGAGATCAAGGACCCGCGGCTCAAGATGGTGACGATCACCGACACCCGCGTCACGGGCGACCTGCAGGAGGCCACGGTCTTCTACACGGTCATCGGCGACACCGTCGACGAGGACCCGGACACCGCGGGGGTGGCCGCCGCGCTGACCAGCGCCACCGGCGTGCTGCGCACCCTCGTGGGCGCGGGCACCGGCGTCCGGCGCACGCCGTCGCTGACGTTCGTGGCCGACGTGGTGCCCACCGAGTCCCGCCGCATGGAGGAGCTCCTCGCGCGCACCCGCGAGTCCGACGCGGAGGTCGCGCGGCTCGCCGCCACGGCCCAGCCCGCGGGCGACCCCGACCCGTACCGCGTGCCCCGGGAGCGCGACGACGAAGAGTGACGGATGTCAACGGAGAGTGGTATCACCCACCCGGAAGAGTGGTGAGGTGCAGTCAGATCGGGTGAACGCGGCTACGCTCCGTCGCTGTACATCTGTCCGGACCAGGAAGGACCGCACGTGGTCGCCGATCCCGTCCGCTCGGCCGCCGCGTTGCTCACCGACGCCCGTGACGTGACCCTGCTGGCGCACGTCCAGCCCGACGCCGACTCGCTGGGCAGCGCGCTCGCCCTCGGCATCGCGCTGCGCCGGCGCGGCGCGGTCGTCCGCGTCTCCTTCGCGACGCCCGAGTCCGTGCCCGAGACGCTGCGCCCGCTCGACGTCCTCGGGCTGGTCGTCCCGCCGTCGCAGATCCCGGAGCGGCCCGAGCTCCTGGTCGCCTGCGACGCCGCCGAGCCGTCGCGGCTGGGCAGCCTGCGCCACCTGCTCGACGCCGCCGGCACCACCGTGATGATCGACCACCACCGCTCCAACCCCGGCTTCGGCGACGTCCGCGTGCTCGACCCCGGCGCCGAGGCCACCGTCGTGCTGGCCCGCCGCGTGCTGCGGGCGATGAGCGTCCCTCTCGACGTCGACGTGGCCCGCTGCCTCTACGCGGGCCTGGTCACCGACACCCGCGGCTTCCGCACCGCGGGCGTCGACGCGCACCGCATGGCGGCCGAGCTGATCGAGGCGGGCGTCGACCCCGAGGGCCTCATCCGCCCGATCATGGACACCCACCCGTTCGACTGGCTCGCCACCCTCGGGTCGGTGCTGGCCCGCAGCGTCCTGGAGCCCGCGGAGGCCGGGGGACTGGGGCTGGTGCACACCCGGGTGGAGGCCGCCGAGGTCGCGCGGTTCCGCACCGAGGAGGTCGACCGGATCGTCGACGTCATCCGCACCACCGCCGAGGCCGAGGTCGCCGTGGCGCTCAAGCAGGTCGGCGACCGGCGCTGGTCGGTGTCGCTGCGCTCCAAGGGCGCCGTCGACGTCGCCGCGGCGGCGGGGCTCATCGGCGGCGGCGGCCACAGCGCCGCCGCGGGGGCCACCGTCGACGGCACGGCCGACGAGGTCCTCGACGCCCTGCGCGCCGCGCTCGCCCCGGCCGCCACGGCCCGCGTGGGCTGACGGTTACGGTGCACCGGTGAGCTCCGACGCACCCTCCCGGTCCGCAGCACCGTCCCGGTCGGAGGCCCTGGGCGCCTTCTTCTCCGCCTTCCTGCGCCGTCCCGGGACCATGGGCGCCGTCGCGCCCAGCTCGGCGCGGCTGGCGGCGGTGCTGTCGTCGGTGGTGCCGCGCGCGGGCGCCCCGGTCGTCGTCGAGCTCGGGCCCGGCACCGGCGCGGTGAGCGCGGTGATCGCGCAGCGGCTGCCCGCGGGCGGGCGCCACCTGGCCGTCGAGCTCGACCCCGCCATGGTCGCGTACCTGCGCCGCACCCGTCCCGGGCTGGAGGTCGTGCCCGGCGACGCCCGCGAGCTGGGGAAGCTGCTGGCCGAGCACGGCGTCGACCACGTCGACGCGATCATCTGCGGGCTGCCGTGGGCGCTGTTCGACGACACCGTGCAGAGCGAGGTGCTCGCCGAGATCGGCCGCGCGATCGGCGACACCGGCGCGTTCACGACGTTCGCCTACGTCCAGGGCATGGCGCTGCCCGCGGCGCACCGCTTCCGGGCGAAGCTGCGCGGCGCGTTCGAGGAGGTGCTCGTGAGCTCGACGGTGTGGCGCAACGTGCCCCCCGCCTTCGTCTACGTGTGCCGTCGCCCCCTCGGGTGAGCGGCGACCGCGTCCCGCTCCGCGAGGTGCTGCGCCTCGCGGCCCCGGCGCTGCCCGTGCTCGCCGCCGAACCGCTCTACCTGCTCGTCGACACCGCGGTGGTCGGGCGTCTGGGCGTCGTCCCGCTGGCCGGGCTGGCCATCGCCGGGGTGCTGTTCGCGCAGGTCACGAGCCAGCTGAACTTCCTGTCCTACGGCACCACCGCCCGCGCCGCCCGCCTGCACGGGGCGGGGCGCCGGGCCGACGCCGTGGCCGAGGGAGGGCAGGCGACGTGGCTCGCGCTCGCCGTGGGGCTGGCGCTGCTCGTCGTCGGGCAGGTCGTCGCGGGGCCGGTGGCCGGGGCGTTCTCGGGGGACGGCGAGATCGCCGACGCCGCCGTCTCGTGGCTGCGGATCGCGCTGTTCGGCGCCCCGCTCATCCTCGTCACGCTCGCCGGCAACGGCTGGATGCGCGGCGTGCAGGACACCGTCCGCCCGCTGCGCTACGTCCTCGCGGGCAACGGCCTGTCCGCCGTGCTGTGCCCGGTGCTGGTGCACGGCGTCGGGTGGGGCCTGCCGGGATCGGCCGCGGCCAACGTCACCGGGCAGGCGCTGGGCGCCGGGCTGTTCCTGCTCGCGCTGCGCCGCGAGCGCGGCTTCGGTCGGCCCCACGTCGCCACGATGCGCGCGCAGCTCGTGCTCGGCCGCGACCTCATCGCCCGCAGCCTCGCGTTCCAGGCCTGCTTCCTCTCGGCGGCCGCGGTGGCCGCGCGGTTCGGGGCGGCGGCCGTCGCGGCGCACCAGATCGTGCTGCAGCTGTGGTTCTTCATGGCGCTCGTCCTCGACGCCGTCGCGATCGCGGCGCAGTCGCTGGTCGGTGCGGCGCTGGGGGCGGGCGCGGCAGGTGCGGGGCGCGCGCGGGCGCTGGCCGGGCAGGTCACGCGCTACGGGTTGGTGCTCGGCGTCGGGTTCGGGGTGCTGTTCGCCGCGCTCGTCGGCGTCTTGCCGCCGGTGTTCACCGGCGACGCCGCCGTGCTCGCGCTGGTGCCCGTGGCCTGGTGGTTCTTCGTGGCGATGCAGCCGGTGGCGGGCGTGGTGTTCGCCCTCGACGGCGTGCTGCTCGGCGCCGGGGACGCCGCGTTCCTGCGCACCACGACGCTCGGCGCGGCGGTGCTCGGCTTCCTGCCCCTGATCTGGGCGTCGCTCGTGTTCGGGTGGGGCCTCGCCGGGATCTGGACCGGCCTGACGGTGTTCATGCTGCTGCGACTGGTGGCCGTGGGGCTGCGGACGCGGTCGGGCCGTTGGGTGGTGACGGGCGCGGTGCGGCCGGGTTGAGCGCGGCCGCCCGGGGACTCAGCCCCGCGGGCTCGACCACGCCTTCCACAGCTCCGCGTACGGGCCACCGCGCTCCACGAGCTCGTCGTGCGGGCCGCTCTCGACGACGCGGCCCTTGTCGAGCACGACGATCCGGTCGGCCGCCCGCGCCTGCGTGAGCCGGTGCGCGACGACGACGGACGTGCGCCCGGCGAGCACGGCGTCGGCGGCGACCTCCAGCACCCGCGCGCCCGCGCTGCCCGCCTCCGCTGTGGCCTCGTCGAGCACCGCGACGGCCGGGTCGGCCAGCAGCAGCCGGGCCAGCGCGAGCAGCTGGGCCTGCGTGGCGCCGATCTCGCCGCCACCGTCACCGACCTCGTCGCCGGGCGCGAGCGGGGCGCCGACGCGGGCCAGCGCGTCGACGAGCTCCGCGTCGGTGGCGTCCGGGCGGGCCAGGCGCAGGTTGTCGGCGACGGTCCCCGCGAACACGTGCACCTCCTGCGTCACGACGGCGACGTGGCGCCGCGGCCGGTCGAGCTCGGCGAGCGGCACGCCGCCGATCTCGACCGTGCCGGCCGTGGGCGCGTGCACGCCGGCCAGCACGGCCCCGAGCGTCGTCTTGCCCGCGCCGCTGGGCCCGACCACCGCCACGCGCTCGCCCGGCGCGATCTCCAGGTCGACGCCGTGCAGCACCTCGGGCCCGCCGTCGTAGGCGTGCCGGACGCCGACGAGCCGGACGCCGCCGTCGCGCGGCTCGCGAGGCGTCCGCGGGGCGGGCGGCACCGGCATGTCGGTGACGCCGACGAGCCGCGCCAGCGCTGCGCCCGCCGACTGCGCCTCGTCGAGCAGGAACAGCACGGCGCCGATGGGGTCGAACAGGCGCAGGAAGTACAGCGCGGCCGCGGTGGCCGCGCCGACAGTCACCGCGTCCGCCCGGACCAGCCAGAACCCGACCACGAGGATCGCGAGCACGCCCGTCATCTCGGCGCCGTTGAGCACCGCGCCGAACCGGGACTGCGCGGTCATCGCCCGCATCGACGCGGCCACGGCCTGCGCCGAGTGCCCGTCGATCCGCGCCGTGAGCGGGGCGCGCAGCCGGTAGGCGCGCACGGTCGCCGCACCGCCGACGCCCGCGAGCAGCGACTGCGTGCGGTCGCCCTCGGCCACGCGCTCGGCGGCGTAGAGCGGGCCGGAGACGCGCGCGTACCAGCGCGTCGCGAGGATCCAGATCGGCAGCGGGACGAGCCCGGCCAGTGCGAGGCGCCAGTCGAGCAGGGCCAGGCCGACGAGGGTGAGCACGACGTCGAGACCGGCGATGACCAGCATCGGGATCGCCTGGCGCACGGCCTCGGAGATCACCGAGATGTCGCCGCCGACGCGCTGGAGCAGGTCGCCCGACCCGGCCCGCTCGACGTCGGCGAGGCGGACCTGCAGCGCCCGGTCGACGACCCGCTCGCGCAGCCCGGCCAGCACCTGCTCTCCCAGTCGCGCCACCAGCACCCCGGCGACGGCCGCCAGCAGCGCCCGCAGGACGAGCGCGACGAGGATCCCCAGCGCCGGGCCGTCGACGGAGCCGGCACCGGCGATCGCGACGTCGACGATCCGGCCCAGCAGCGGCGGCACGGCGAGCAGCGCCACGGCCGCGGCGACGAGGGTGAGCACGGTGGCGGCCGACAGCAGCCGGTACGGGCGCACGAGCCCGGTGACCGCGCCGCGGGTGCGCGCGCCGGTGGCGATCGGCAGGAGGTTCACCGCCGGACCCGTCACGGCCGGACCCGTCATGACAGCACCGCCCTCCGGTAGCGCTCGTCGTCGACGAGGTCGGCGTGGGTGCCCGACGCGACGACGGCCCCGTCCGCGACGAGCAGCACCCGGTGGCAGCGGGCCAGCAGCGCGGGGCTGGAGGTGAGCACCACGGTGGTGCGCCCGGCGCGCAGGCGGGCTAGGCCGTCGGCGATGCGGTCCTCGGTGGCGGCGTCGACGGCGGTGGTCGGGTCGTGCAGCACCAGCACCGGCGGATCCGCGGCGAGTGCGCGGGCCAGGGCCAGGCGCTGGCGCTGCCCACCCGAGAGGGTGCGGCCGCGCTCGCCCAGCTCGGCGTCGAGGCCGCCGGGCAGGGCGTCGAGCACCTCGTCGGCCCCGGCGGCGGCCAGCGCGGCCGGGTCGGCGCCGATCGTCGCGCGGACGGTGCCCTCGAACAGGACGGCGTCGTGGCGCGCCACGAGCAGCACGCGGCGGGCGTCGTCGAGGGCGACGCCGCGCAGGTCGGTGCCGTCGAGCGCGACCGGCCCGTCGACGTCGCGGGCCAGGATGTCGAGCAGCGCCGCCGCGTCGGCGGGGGCGAGCGTGACCACCCCGAGGTGCTCGCCCGCGGCGACCGCGACGTCGCGGACGTCGACGGCGCCGGGCGGGTCGGTGGGCAGCAGGGCGTCGCCCTCGGTGACGGCGGGTGGGGCGCCGAGCAGCGCCGCGACCCGCCGGGCCGAGCCGCGCGCACCGGCGAGCTGGGGCCCGACGGCGGTGAGCCGCTCCAGCGGGCCGATGAGGAACTGCGCGAGCCCGACGCCGGCCACGAGCTCGCCGACGCTGATCGTCCCGGCGAGCGCGAGCCGGCCGCCGACCCAGGCGACGAGCACCAGGAACAGCCCGGTCAGGACGCCGGTCGCACCGGTGTAGACGCCCTCGGAGCGCGCGGCGGCGAGCCGGGCGGCCAGGGCGGAGCGGCTGGCGCGGCGGTAGGTCTGCGCAGCGGCGTCCTCGGCCCCGATGCCCTTGACGACCCGCAGGCCGGTGACCAGGTCGGTGGCGACGCCGGTGGCCGCGGCGAGGGTCTCCTGCTCGGCCTCCGCGCGTCCGACGAGCGGGCGGGCCAGCAGCCGCGACGCCACGAGCACCACCGGCACCCCGCCCAGCACGACGAGCCCGAGCAGCACCGAGCTGCTCAGCAGCACGACCGCGCCGCCGGCCAGCGCGGCGAGCGCCGCCACGGCCGTGACCAGGGCGTAGGCGACCTCGCCGGTGCGGTCGGCGTCGGAGCCGGCCAGGCTGACCAGCTCGCCCGAGCGGCCCGGGGCGCCGCCGGCCGGGTGCAGCACGCGCGCGGTCACGTCCATGCGGACCTCGTGGGCGGCGCGCTTGCCGGTCAGCACCTCCAGCCAGTAGCCGTAGTAGGCGCTGGTGGCGAGCACGACGAACACGCCCGCGACCACGGCCGACCAGAGCAGCAGCGCGCCCGCGTCGCCGGTCGACACGGCCAGGTCGATGACCGCGCCGACCACCACCGGTACCGCCGCCTCGGACAGCTGGTGCCCGGCGACGAGCAGCGACGACACGGCCAGGCCGCGCCGCTGCCCCCCGGCGGCCGAGCGGAGGACCGATCCGGCACTGGGTGGGGGCACGCAGGGGAGGCTAACCGCTCCCCGCGAACGATCTACCCGATACCGGGTCCCGGCGCCCGCGGGCCGAAGGTGCGCCGCGGCTCGACGGCCGCCACGCCGTCCAGCGCGCCGAGCGCGGCGCGCATCTCGCCGGTGCCGATGGATCCGGTGATCACCCCGAGCGGGGCGAGCACCTGCTGCACGTCCATCCCGGCGGCGCGCAGGCGCTCGGCCACCTCCTGGATCCGCGCCACGTGGGCGTCGTCGACGGAGATCGTCACG
Organism: Pseudonocardia oceani; assembly: GCF_019263585.2. Taxonomy (GTDB): domain Bacteria; phylum Actinomycetota; class Actinomycetes; order Mycobacteriales; family Pseudonocardiaceae; genus Pseudonocardia; species Pseudonocardia oceani. Next base: position 1,189,098 of record NZ_JADQDF010000001.1, on the reverse strand, counting down.
TGCTCGGTCATGGCTGCTCCTCAGACCACCGGCGGTGCCTGCACGAGCCCGGCGCCCACGTCGTCGGACGGGAGCGGCAGGCGGGCCGCGCCGCGCACCAGCGCCCCCCAGAGTGCCTCACCGCGGGCTCCCGTGCGCTGCGCCCACAGTGCCGCGAGGCCGGCGACGTGCGGCGTCGCCATGCTGGTGCCCGAGATCGTGTCGTAGCGGTCGGGCATCGGCCACGAGGAGTAGACGTCGACGCCGGGCGCGGCGACGTCCACCTGCCCGCCCTCGACGCCCGAGCTGCGCGCGGAGAACGAGGCGATCGCCAGCGCATTGTCGACCGCCGCCACGGCCATGATCGACGGGCTGTTGGCCGGGATGCCGACGAACCCGGGGTCGCCCGACGCGCGGTCGGCGTTGTTGCCCGCCGCGGCGATGACGAGCACGCCCGCGGCGAGCGCGCGCCGCCCGACCGTCTCGTACACGGCGGAGACCTCGTCGACGTCGGCGCCCAGCGACATCGAGATGACCTGTGCGCCGTTCTCGATCGCCCACGCCATGCCGGCCAGGATCTCCGCGTCGGTGCCCGACCCGGCGTCGCTCAGGACCTTCCCGGCGAGGATCCGGGCCTCGTGCGCCACGCCGTAGCGGCGCCCGGTGCCGGGCAGCAGCGCGCCGCACGAGGTGCCGGCGCAGTGCGTGCCGTGGCCGTTGGCGTCCTGCGCGGTCTCGCCCTCGACGAAGGACTCGGCGAGGACGTCGCGGCCGGCGAAGTCGGGGTGCTCGAGGTCGAGGCCGGTGTCGAGGATCGCGACGCTGATGCCCGCGCCGGTCTCCGGGACGGTGGCCGCGCGGGTGACCTGCAGGCCCCACGTCAGCTCGTCGGTGTCCTCGGCGACGGGCTCGGCCGCCTCCTCGACGGGCAGGTCCACGGCCTGCGCGTGCAGGAACGCCGCGGCGTCGGCGAACCCGCGCAGGTACTCCTCCGACAGCGCGCCGCGCAGGTGGTGCACGCGCTCGGGCTCGGCCGCGACGATGCGCCGGTCGGCGATCATCGCCGTGACGGCGTCGGTGTCGGTCGACTCGATCGGCACCACCGCGATCCCGAGCCGCGGGAACAGCACCGGCGGCCCGCCCTCGGAGCTCTCGTCGGCGGCACCGGTCATCTCGGCGAGCGCGGCGCGGGCGGCGTCGGGGTCGGCGTGGAGGTCGTCGGACAGGACGAGGACCAGTCGCCCCGTCAGCTGGTCGGGCCAGGAGGTCGGACCGTCGGTGCGCAGCTGCATGACCACGACCCTTTCGCACCCGGGCGCCGGTGTCCCGCCGGGACCGGGGCAGAATCGGCGCGCGTGACCCCCGCACCGCCCTCCGGGCTCGTCGTCGTCGACAAACCCGGCGGCCTGACCTCGCACGACGTCGTCGCCCGCCTGCGCCGGATCCTGCGTACGCGCAAGGTCGGGCACGCCGGCACGCTCGACCCGATGGCCACCGGCGTCCTGGTCTGCGGGATCGGGCGCGGCACCAAGCTGCTCGGGCACCTCGCGCTCGACACGAAGGCCTACACCGCGACGATCCGCCTCGGCGCGGCCACGACCACCGACGACGCCGAGGGGGAGACGGTCTCGACGGCCGACGCGTCGACGGTCACCGACGAGGCGATCGCGGCCGGGATCGCCGCGCTCACCGGTGACATCGCGCAGGTCCCGAGCTCGGTCAGCGCGATCAAGGTCGACGGACAGCGGGCCTACGCGCGGGTGCGGGCGGGGGAGGAGGTCGTGCTGGCGGCGCGGCCGGTCACGGTCTCGGCGTTCACGCTGCTCGCCCGGCGAGGCGACGACCTCGACGTCCTCGTCGAGTGCACCTCGGGCACCTACGTGCGGGCCCTGGCCCGCGACCTCGGCGCCGGCCTGCTCGTCGACGGCCGCGGTGTGGGCGGGCACCTCACCGCGCTGCGGCGCACCCGCGTCGGCCCGTTCGACCTGGGCCACGCCCGGACCCTCGAGCAGCTCGAGACCGACCCGACCCTGTCCCTGCCGCTGGACGCCGCCGTCTGCGTCGCCTTCCCCCGCCGCGACCTCGACGACGACGCCACCGCCGACATCCGCCACGGCCGCCCCCTGCCCGCCGACGGCCGCGCCGGGACCTACGGGGTGTTCAGCCCCGAGGGCCGGGCCCTGGCGCTGGTGCGGGAGGCCGACGGCGGCCCCGCCCGCCCCCTCGTGGTGCTGGCGCCGGCGGGGGACTGACCGCCGCCCCTCCCGCACGACCCTCCGCGATCAAGGGCGGATGGCGCGGGTGCCGGGGGGTGATCACCGGGACCGCACCACCACGGCCCTGGCGCCGACCGTGGTGTCACCGTTCCGGCGAGCACCGCTGCGGGCGGCCGGCCGGGCCATGATCGTCAGGAGGGGTCGGATCGGGTCATCGGTGACCGTCTCGCACCACTTCCGGCGATCAAGGGCGGATGGCGCCGGTTGTGGGTGATCCACGGCCCCGACGCCGACCCCGGCGCCGCACTCCGACGATCACCGCCCAGAGCGAGGCAGGACCGCGCCCCCACGGTCGCCCGGAGGACCATGGCGTCACCATCCCGCCGATCACCGGGCGGACGGCTCGGGCGGCGGGGGTGGGAGGCAGGGCCGGGAGGGGAACCGTAGGCTCCGGGGCGTGGAGCGCTGGCGGGGGCTGGAGGGCGTGCCGACGGGGTGGGGACGCAGCGTCGTCACCGTCGGTGTCTTCGACGGCATGCACCGCGGCCACCAGCAGCTGGTGGCCCGCGCGGTGGCCCGGGGGAGCGAGCGGGGCCTGCCCGCGGTGCTCGTGACGTTCGACCCGCACCCGGCCGAGCTGGTGCGCCCCGGAAGCCACCCGGCGATGCTCACCACCCTGCGCCGCCGGGCCGACCTGGCCGCCGAGCTGGGCATCGACGCCTTCTGCGTCCTCCCGTTCACCCCCGAGCTCGCCCGCACCGAGCCGGCCGCGTTCGCCCACCACGTGCTGGTGGAGCGGCTGCACACGGCAACCGTCGTGGTCGGGCGCAACTTCCGCTTCGGGCACAAGGCCGCCGGGGACGTCGCGCTGCTCGGCGAGCTGGGCCAGCGCTTCGGGTTCGCCGTCGAGGGTCTCGACCTCACCGGCGACGAAAGCGTCACCTTCTCCTCCACCTACGTCCGCGCCTGCATCGACGCGGGCGACGTCGAGGCGGCCGCCGCCGCGCTGGGCCGCCCGCACCGCGTGGAGGGCGTCGTCGTGCACGGCGCCCGCCGGGGCCGCGACCTGGGCTTCCCGACGGCCAACATCGCCTCCCCGCCCTACACCGCGCTGCCCGCCGACGGCGTCTACGCCGGCCGGTTCGCGATCGGCGACCGCCTGCTGCCCACCGCGATCTCGGTCGGCACCAACCCGACGTTCTCCGGGCGGGAGCGGACGCTCGAGGCCTACGTGCTCGACGTCGACGAGGACTTCTACGGCCACGAGGTCGCCGTCGACATCACCCACCGCCTGCGCGGCCAGGAGCACTACGCCGACGTCGACGCGCTCGTCGCGCAGATGCACCGCGACGTGGCCCGCACGCGCGAGCTCGTCGGATAGGCGCCACGAGTTCTCCCGTTCGCCCACGGGGAGCGGTGCGGGGGTGCCAGCATCGGCCCATGACCGGTGCCGACGACTTCGCCGCGAACCGCGCCCGCCAGGCCGCGCTCTACGGCGCCCCGCTGGGTGACCGGGTCCGCGGGCTCGTCACGGTCCTCGGGATCTCGCAGGCGCGGCTGGCCCGCACCCTGGGCATGAGCCCGGCGATGCTCAGCCAGCTCGCGAGCGGTCGGCGCGTCAAGATCGGGAGCCCGGCGGTGCTGGCCCGGCTGCAGATGCTCGACCACCGGTGCGCGGCGGTCACGGCGCCGCTGCCGCCGCACGCGGTCGAGGCGTTGCTGGCGGAGGTGGCGCGGGCGCAGCTGCGGTGGTCGCCCGCCGCGGCCGGCGCCCCCGCGCCGCGCCCGCGCCCGCCCGCCCCCGGCCCGGGGCCGTCGCGGGGCTCGGCGGCCGACGCGCTGCGCCGGGTCGCCGCACCCGCGCGGCTCGCCGCCGCGGCGGCCGCGCTCGGGCCGGGTTTCCCCGAGCTCGCCGAGGTGCTGCGCCAGGCCGCGGGCCGACCGGGCTGACCGGGGTGGACGGATCGCCCCTGGTAGACTCGTCGACGGGTCCGGCTGCAGTCCGTGGCGGCCGTGACCGTCTCCCGTCGCCGCGTACCGTCCGGCGCCGGCCTCACGGCACAGCAACGGAAGAGGACAGACCGTGGCTCTCGACGCCGCACAGAAGAAGACCGTGCTCGACCAGTACGCCACCCACGAGGGTGACACCGGTTCCCCCGAGGCCCAGATCGCCCTGCTGACCAAGCGGATCGTCGACCTCACCGAGCACCTGAAGATGCACAAGCACGACCACCACTCCCGCCGCGGACTGCTGCTGCTCGTCGGCCGCCGTCGCCGGCTCATCAAGTACCTCCGCGAGGTCGACGTCGCGCGCTACCGGTCGCTCATCGAGCGCCTCGGCATCCGCCGCTGACCTCCCGGGCCGGGCCACTCGCGTGGCCCGGTCCGATCCGCACAACTCCACCCGCACCCCAGCGCCCGGCAGCAGATCCGCCGGTCCTCGGTAGTGGCCGCCGGGCAACCGATCCTCCAGGGAGGCGGGCCCGACGGCTTCGATCGAAGGCCGGCCCAGACGAGGATCACCGGGGCAGGGGCTGACATCTCACGAGGAGATGCACCTTGACCGACCCCATCGACGACGCTGTCCACGAGACGACCGCCGTCATCGACAACGGGAGCTTCGGCTCCCGCACCGTCCGGTTCGAGACCGGGCGCCTCGCGCGCCAGGCCGCCGGCTCCGTCGTCGCCTACCTCGACGACGAGACCATGCTGCTGTCGGCGACCACGGCGTCGAAGCACCCCAAGGAGCACTTCGACTTCTTCCCCCTCACGGTGGACGTCGAGGAGCGCATGTACGCGATCGGCAAGATCCCCGGCTCGTTCTTCCGCCGCGAGGGTCGCCCCAGCACCGACGCGATCCTGACCTGCCGCCTGATCGACCGGCCGCTGCGCCCGTCGTTCGTCGACGGCCTGCGCAACGAGATCCAGATCGTCGTCACCGTGATGAGCCTGGACCCGCAGGACCCCTACGACGCCCTGGCGATCAACGCCGCGTCGGCGTCCACGCAGCTGTCCGGCCTGCCGTTCTCGGGCCCGATCGGCGGCGTGCGCATCGCCCTGATCGACGGCCAGTGGATCGCGTTCCCGCAGCACGACGACCTCAAGCGCGCCGTGTTCGACATGGTCGTCGCGGGCCGTACCGTCGGTGACGACGTCGCGATCATGATGGTCGAGGCCGAGGCCACCGTCGAGACCAACAACCTCGTCGCGGAGGGCGCCCAGGCGCCCACCGAGGAGGTCGTCGCGGCCGGGCTGGAGGCGGCGAAGCCGTTCATCCGCAGCCTGTGCGTGGCGCAGCAGCAGCTCGCCGACGTGGCCGCCAAGGCCACGCGCGAGTTCCCGACGTTCCCGGCCTACCAGCCCGACGTCTTCGACGCGGTCGAGGCGCAGGGCGGGTCCGACCTCGCCGCCGCGCTGACGATCGGCGGCAAGCAGGAGCGCGAGGCCAAGCTCGACGAGGTCAAGCTCTCCGTGCTCACCGCCCTCGAGGGCAAGTTCGAGGGCCGCGAGAAGGAGCTCGGCGCGGCGTTCCGCTCGCTGAACAAGAAGCTCGTGCGCCAGCGCATCCTGCGCGACCAGGTCCGCATCGACGGCCGCGGCATCACCGACATCCGGCCGCTCTCGGCCGAGGTCGAGGTCATCCCGCGCGCCCACGGCTCGGCGCTGTTCGAGCGCGGCGAGACCCAGATCATGGGCGTCACCACGCTCAACATGCTGCGCATGGAGCAGCAGATCGACTCGCTGGGGCCGGAGACGCACAAGCGCTACCTGCACCACTACAACTTCCCGCCGTACTCGACCGGTGAGACCGGACGCGTCGGGTCGCCGAAGCGCCGCGAGATCGGCCACGGCGCGCTGGCCGAGCGGGCGCTGCTGCCCGTGCTGCCCACGCGCGAGGAGTTCCCGTACGCCATCCGTCAGGTCTCCGAGGCGCTGGGCTCCAACGGCTCCACGTCGATGGGCTCGGTCTGCGCCTCCACGATGTCGCTGTACAACGCCGGCGTGCCGCTCAAGGCGCCGGTCGCGGGCATCGCGATGGGCCTGGTCACCGACACCGTCGACGGCGAGACGCGCTACGTCGCCCTCACCGACATCCTCGGTGCGGAGGACGCCTTCGGCGACATGGACTTCAAGGTCGCGGGCACGCCGGAGTTCGTCACGGCGCTGCAGCTCGACACGAAGCTCGACGGCATCCCGTCGGCGGTCCTGGCCGGGGCGCTGTCCCAGGCCAAGGACGCCCGCATGACGATCCTCGAGGTCATCGGCGAGGCGATCGACCGCCCCGACGAGATGAGCCGCTTCGCGCCGCGCGTCATCGCGATCAAGATCCCGGTCGACAAGATCGGCGAGCTGATCGGCCCGAAGGGCAAGATGATCAACTCGATCACCGAGCAGACCGGTGCCGACATCTCGATCGACGACGACGGCACCGTCTACGTCGGCGCCGCCGACGGCGAGTCGGCGGACGCCGCGATCGGCATGGTCAACGCCATCGCCAACCCGCAGCTGCCGAAGATCGGCGAGCGCTTCCTGGGCACGGTCGTCAAGACCGCCGCCTTCGGCGCGTTCGTCTCGCTGGTGCCCGGCAAGGACGGCCTCGTCCACATCTCGAAGCTGGGCAACGGCAAGCGGATCAACAAGGTCGAGGACGTCGTGAACGTCGGCGACAAGATCCGCGTCGAGGTCTCCGACATCGACAACCGCGGCAAGATCAGCCTGCTGCCGGTCGTCGAGGACGCCGCCCCCGCGGGCGACGTCACCGTGCCGGCCGAGCCCGCCGAGGTCGCATCGTCGTGACCGAGCCTGCGAGGTCACCGTTGAGCGCAGCACCGCCGGTCAGAGCCTCGGCGAGCGCCAGCGAGTCGCGGTCTTGACCGACCTGGTCACGCCGGGAACGGGGTTCGTCCCCGTTCCCGGCGTTTCTCGTTCCCAGCTCGGCGGCGGCCTGCGGGTCGTCTCCGAGACGGTCCCCGGCGTCCGCTCGGTGTCGATCGGCGTGTGGATCGGCGTCGGCTCGCGCGACGAGTCCGAGACTCAGGCCGGCGCGGCGCACTACCTCGAGCACCTGCTGTTCAAGGGCACCTCGACGCGGACGGCCGCGCAGATCGCCGAGGACGTCGACGCCGTCGGCGGGGAGCTCAACGCGTTCACCGCGAAGGAGCACACCTGCTACTACGCGCAGGTCCTCGACAGCGACCTTGCGCTGGCCGTGGACGTCCTCGCCGGGGTCGTCACCGACGCCGTGATGGCGCCGGCCGACGTCGAGGTCGAGCGCAGCGTGGTGCTCGAGGAGATCGCGATCCGCGACGACGACCCCGAGGACCTGCTCGGCGAGCTGTTCGACGAGACGCTGTTCGGCGAGCACCCGCTGGGCCGCCCGGTGATCGGTTCCGAGGAGTCGATCACGGGGATGCGGCGCGAGACGCTGCACGAGTTCTGGCGCGGCGAGTACACGACGCCGCGCATGGTCGTCGCGGCCGCGGGCAACCTCGACCACGACGTGCTGGTCGCGCTCGTCGAGGAGGCGTTCGCGGCGGCCGCGGCGCGGGCGGGGTCGGCGTCGCCGGTGCCGCCGCGCGCGTCCGGCGTCGCCGTGCTGGAGCGCGGCCCGCGGCTGGTGCTGCGGGGCGAGGACACCGAGCAGGCGCACGTCATGCTCGGCGTCCCCGGGATCTCGCGGCACGACCCGCGGCGCAGCGCGCTGGGCGTGCTCAACACCGCGCTCGGCGGCGGGCCCAGCTCGCGGCTGTTCCAGCAGGTCCGGGAGCAGCGCGGGCTCGCGTACTCGGTGTACTCGGGGCTGTCGAGCTACACCGACGCCGGCATCCTCAGCGTCTACGCCGGCTGCGCGCCCGAGCGGCTCGACGAGGTCACGACCGTGATCCGCGACGTCCTCGCCGACGTCGCCGCCCACGGCCTGAGCCCGGTCGAGGTCGCGCGGGCGCAGGGCAACCTGCGCGGCGGGCTCGTCCTCGGGCTCGAGGACACGCCGTCGCGGATGAACCGCCTGGGCCGCGCGGAGCTCGACCACGGCCGCCAGCGCAGCATCGCCGAGAGCCTCGACCGCATCGCCGCGGTCACCCCCGAGCAGGTGTCGGAGGTGGCGCACGACCTGCTGTCGGTGCCGCTGACGGCCGCCGTCGTGGGCCCGTACGACGAGGAGTCCGACCTGCCCGACGTGCTGCGCGCGCTGGGCTGAGCCACCACCGGGTGCGGGCCGCTACTGGCCGCCCCGGGCGTACGCGCCCGGGTTGCGGCCGAAGTGGCGGCGGAAGGCGTCGACGAACCCCGCCCGCGACGAGAACCCGGCCCGGCGCCCGGCGCTCGCCACCGGCAGCCCGTCGGCCAGCATCGGCAGCGACGCCCGCAGCCGCACCTGCGTGCGCCAGTCGGTGAACGTCATCCCCGTGCCCGCCACGAACGCCCGCCGCAGCGTACTGACGCTCGTGCTGAGCTGGCCGGCCCAGTCCTCCAGCGTGCGCGGGTCGGCGGGCGCGGCCACCAGGTGCACGGCGACGACGCGGGCGCGCGGGTCCTCGGGCATCGGGACGGCGACGCCCGGGTCGGGCACCTGCCGCACCAGCGCGAAGAACAGGTTGCGCGCCTGCTCCTCGACCTCCGCGTGCACCCCGGCCCCGGCGAGGGCCAGCGTGAGCTCGCGCAGCAGCGGGGTCATGTCGAGCACCGTCGGCTCGGTCCAGTCCAGCGGGCAGGCGTCGGGGCGCACGTAGACGCAGTGCAGGGCCGACGGCGGCCGGTTGCGCGTGTCGTGCGGGACGCCGCCGGGCACGAACAGCGCACGGGTCGGGGGGAGCACCCACGTGCGGTCGCCGGCGACCGCGGTGGTGCGGCCGTCGCCGACCCAGATGATCTGGTGCTCGCGGTGGTGGTGCAGGCCCGGGTCGTTCCACTCGTCGCGGTCGAAGCGGCAGACCCACATGTCGAGCTCGTCGGTGTCCTCGTGGACGTCGAGCGCCGAGGTCATCCGGCCTCCCTGCGGTGACCGCCCAGCGGTCCGGGGTGAACGCTCGGCGGGTCGATCCGAGCTTGTTGTGAGGTTAGCCTAACCGCCGTGCCCGTCCTGACGAGAATCTCCTGCGCGCTGGTGCTGGTCGCCGCCGCGGCCTGCGCGCCCGCCGCCCCCGCCCCCGATGCCGCCCCCGCCGACGCCGGCGGGGCCTTCCCGGTCACCGTCACGCACGCGTTCGGGGAGACGGTCGTGCCCGCCGAGCCGCAGCGGGTCGTCTCGGTCGGGTTCACCGAGCAGGACATCCTGCTGGCGCTCGACGTCGTGCCCGTGGCCGTCACCGAGTGGTACGGCGACCAGCCCAACGCGACGTGGTCGTGGGCCCGCGACGAGCTCGGCGACGCCCAGCCGGAGGTCCTTCGGGTCGCCGACTCCTACGAGTACGAGAAGATCGCCGCCCTGCGGCCCGACCTGATCGTGGCGGTGAACGCCGGCCTCGACCAGGAGCCCTACGACCGGCTCTCGGCGATCGCGCCGACCGTCGCCCACCCGGCCGACGGCCCGACCATCTTCGGCCCGTGGGACGCGCAGACGCGACTGGTGGGGCAGGCCCTGGGCAAGGCGGAGCAGGCGGAGGAGCTCATCACCGGCATCAAGGACCGGTTCGCGGCCGAGGCGGCCGCGCACCCGCAGTTCGCCGGCGTCCCCGCCGTGTTCCTGCAGGCGCCCTACTACGACGGCTCCGCGATCGCCTACCAGGACGGGCTGAGCACCGAGTTCCTCACCGACCTCGGCTTCGTGGTGCCGTCGGACATCGACCGGTTCGCGCCGGAGGGGGACACCGCGCAGGCCTACATCCCGCTGGAGAACCTCGGCGTCCTCGACGGCGCCGACGTCCTGCTCTGGGCCACAGAGGACACCACCGCCCGCACCGAGCTGGAGGCGCAGCCGCTGTACCGCCAGCTCGCCGCCGTGCGCGGGGGCAACCTGGTCTTCACCGACGGCGAGCTGGCCGGGGCGATCTACTTCTCCAGCCCGTTGAGCCTGCCGTACGTGTTGGACCGGCTGGTCCCGCTGCTGGAGCAGGCCGTCGTGGGCAACCCGGAGACGGTGCCCGCACCCTGACCGTCCGGCACCGCTGCGTGCCATGCTGCGCCGGTGAGCGTCGAGACCCTGATCGCGGGCGTGCTGATCGTCGTCGGCATCGCCGGGATCCTGCTGCCGGTCCTGCCGGGCCTGATCCTGGTGCTCGCCGGTGTGGCGGTGTGGGCGGTGCCCCGCAACGACGCCGTCGGGTGGACGGTGCTGGGCCTCGCGGTCGCGATCGTGGTGGCCGGCACCGTCGCGAAGTACCTGTTGCCCGGGCGGCGGCTGCGCGACTCCGGGGTGCCCGGGCGCACGATCGCCGCGGGCGGGGTGCTGGGCGTCGTCGGGTTCTTCGTGATCCCGGTCGTCGGCCTGTTCCTCGGGTTCGTGCTCGGCGTCTACCTGGCCGAGCGCGCCCGGCTCCGCGAGCACGCGCAGGCCTGGCCCTCCACGCGCGGCGCGCTCGCGGCCGTCGGCTGGAGCATCGTCATCGAGCTGCTGACCGGCCTGCTGGCCACCGGGGTGTGGATCGGCGGGCTGCTGCTCGGCTGACGGCCCTAGGCTGGCCCGCATGACGATCAGGGTGGGCGTGCTCGGCGCGCGCGGGCGGATGGGCGCGGAGGTGTGCCGCGCGGTCACCGCCGCCGAGGGCATGGAGCTGGTGGCGCAGGTCGACGAGGGCGACGCCCTGACGCTGCTCACCGACGCGGGCGCCGAGGTCGCCGTCGACTTCACCCACCCCGGCGCCGCCCTCGACAACGTCGCGTTCTGCGTCGACCACGACATCGCCGCCGTCGTCGGCACCAGCGGCTTCGGCCAGGACAAGCTCGACACGGTGCGCGGCTGGCTCTCCGCGCGGGCCGGACACGTCCTCGTCGCCCCGAACTTCGGCGTCGGCGCGGTGCTGATGATGCGCTTCGCCGAGCAGGCCGCCCGGTTCTTCGAGTCCGTGGAGATCATCGAGCTGCACCACGAGCGCAAGGTCGACGCCCCATCGGGCACGGCGGTGAGCACGGCCTCGCGGATCGCGGCGGCCCGTGCCGGGATGGGCCCCGTGCCCGACGCCACGACCAGCGAGGTGGACGGGGCGCGCGGCGCCGTCGTCGACGGGGTGCACGTGCACTCGGTGCGGATGCCGGGCCTCGTCGCGCACCAGGAGGTCATCCTGGGGATGGCGGGGGAGACCCTCACGCTGCGCCACGACTCGATCGACCGCGCGGGCTTCATGCCCGGCGTCGTCCTGGCCGTGCGCGGTGTCCGCGAGCACCCGGGCCTGACCGTCGGGCTCGAGAGCCTCCTCGGTCTCTAGTCCAGCTTGAGGTCCAGCGAGCCCGTCAGGCGGATCTCGCGGAGCGTGCCGGCGCCGGTGTCGAGGCCGCGCACGCCGCCGTCGGCCTCCCAGCCGGCGCGGGCGTAGAACCGGCGCGACGCCTCGTCGGGCTCGGGCACCCAGGCCAGGCCGTACAGGGCGCCGGCGCCGCGCAGGTGCTCCGCCGCCGTCGCGAGCAGCCGGCCCGCGTGGCCCCGGCGGCCCCACCGCGGCTCGACCAGCAGCGCGCCGATCTCGCCCCACGCCTGCTCCGGCGCCGTAGCCCCCTCGGGCGGCAGGGCGGCGGCGGCCGCGCAGAACCCGACGGTCCACTCGCCCTCGGTGGCCACCAGCACGTGCCCGTCCCCGCTCTCGACGGCGGCGGTCCAGGCGGCGCGTGCCCCCGGCCCGCGCAGCTGCGCGAGCGCCTCGGCGGGGACGAACGCGGAGTACGCGGCCTCCCAGGTGTCGCCCTGGATGCGTACGATCTCGGCGACGTCGGCGGACGTGGCGGCGCGGACCGCGGCGATGGCCATGCCGCATGGATACCCCACCCGCTCCGGCCGCCCCCACTCGGCCGCCCCGACCCGGCCGCCCCGACCCGCCCGGCACGACAGGAGGTCGTTCGCCATGGCAACGTCACCGGGGTGCAGAGCCGCCGCGTCGCCTGGGCCGCCCTCGGGGTGGTCTACGTCCTGTGGGGATCGACCTACCTCGCCAACCGCCTGATCATCACCGACGTCCCGCCGCTGCTGTCGGGGGGCGTGCGGTTCTCGGTCGGCGGGGGGCTGCTGGCCGTGGTCGTCGCCGTGGTGGCGGGGCCCTCGGCGCTGCGCATGACGCGCCCGCAGTTGCTCACCACGGCGCTGTCGGGCGTCCTGCTCCCCGCGTGGGGCAACGGGATCGTGACGCTCGGGCAGCAGCAGGTCTCGTCGGGACTCGCGGCGCTGCTCATCGCGGCCGTGCCGCTCCACATCGTCGTGCTCCGCGCACTCACCGGCGACCGCCCGCGCGCCGCGACCGTCGGCGGCGTCGCCGTCGGGGTGGTGGGCCTCGCGCTGCTCGTGCTGACCGGCTCGTCGGGGTCGGGCGGCACCGTCGGCAGCGCGTGGTGGGGGCCGTGGCTGATCCTGCTGGCCGGTCTGGGCTGGGCGACGGGCACGTTCGCGACGACGCGGCTGCCCGTGCCGCCCAACCCGTTCGCGCTGGCCGCGGTGCAGATGCTCGTCGGCGGGGCGGTGCTGCTGGCCGTGAGCCTGGGCAAGGGCGACCGCCTCGACCCCGCCGCCGTCTCGCCCGTCGCGTGGTGGGCGTGGGCGTACATGGCGATCGTGGTGTCGCTCGGGGCGTTCAGCGCCTACGCCTACGCGCTGGCGTCCCTGCCGGTGTCGACGGTGGCGACCTACGCCTACGTCAACCCGGTGATCGCCGTGCTGCTCGGCGTCCTGGTGGTGGGGGAGCGGTTCTCGGCGCTGCAGGTCGTCGGCGGGGCGGTGGTGGTGTGCGCGGTGGTGCTGGTCATCGCGGCCGAGCGTTCAGCCCAACGGCATGTAGCCCGAATGGCCTAGTACGCTCCGCATGGGCCCTCCTCCCCAGGGGCTCGACGAGGAGAGCTCCCCCATGCGCAGAACCCCCCTGATCGCCGCCGTGTGCGCCGTCGCCGCCACGGTGCTGGCGGCCGTCCCGGCCGTGGCGTCGGCCTCGTCGTCGAAGTCCGACGTCGTCGAGCTGCCGATCTCCTTCCAGGTCGCCAACACCAACCGCACCGCCGTGCCCTGCGCCTCCGACGGCGCCGAGCACACCGTGCGCGGCACGCTCGTCGCCCCGCGCGAGGCGCTGGAGAGCGGTGACGCCGCGACGCTGTACCTGCACGCCGTCACGTGGGGCGAGTACTACTGGCGCTTCCAGGAGGTCCCCGGCTACGACGCCGCGCACCAGCTCGCCGAGCAGGGGCACGTCTCCGTCACGATCGACCGCCTGGGCTACGGCGACAGCGACCGCCCCGCCGGCTACGGCACCTGCATCGGGTCCGAGGCCGACGTCGCGGGCCAGATGGTCGACGCGCTGCGCTCGGGGGACTACGAGCTCGACGGGGCGGAGCCCGCGGCCTTCGACGACGTCTTCCTCGCCGGGTCGTCGGTCGGCGCGCTGATCGCGCACACGGCGGCGTACACCTTCGGCAACGTCGACGGCGTCGTCAACATGTCGTGGGGCGACTTCGCGGTCTCGCCGTTCACCGGTGCCGCGCTGACCGACGTGCTGGCGCGCTGCGCGCTGGGCGGGGACCCGGGCGCCGACCCCGGCTACGCGGCGATCTTCCGCGGGCAGCAGGACCGGTTCTACTTCTCCAGCGCCACGCCGGACGTCCGCGACGCGGTGCCCGCGCTCAACCCCGACCCGTGCGGCCAGCTCGCGTCGATCCCGGCCGCGGTCGCGGCCGACGTCGTGGGCCTGGGCCTCATCGACGTGCCGGTGCTCGTGGTGTTCGGTGACGCCGACTCCGTCTTCCTGCCGCCGGCCGCCGCGCAGCAGTCGCTGCGCTACCTCGGCAGCCCCGAGGTCACGACGGTGACGATCGCGGACGCCTCGCACTTCCCGCTGGTCGAGGCGAACCACCTCGACGCCGTGGCGGCGCTCGACGAGTGGCTCGACCGCAACGGCGGCTGAGCGTCGGGGGTCGGTGGCACCATCCCGGTCGTGAGCATCGAGACGATCGGCGCCCCGGCCGCCCGCCGTGCGGCCCTGGCGGCCCAGGGCTTCACCGACCCCGTCCCGACCGGCCCGGTCACGCGCCGGCACCTGCAGCGGGTGCTCGACCGCGTGCGGCTGCTCCAGCTCGACTCCGTCAACGTGGCCGTGCGGGCCCACTACATGCCGGTGTTCAGTCGGCTCGGCCCGTACGCCCGGACGCTGCTCGACGAGGCGGCGTGGTCGCACTCGGCGCGGCGGCCGCGGATGCTCGTGGAGTACTGGGCGCACGAGGCGAGCCTGCTGCCGGTGGCCGACTGGCCCCTGCTGCAGTCCGGGGCCAAGCGCAGCGGCTGGTGGCGGCACTACGGGGCACTGGTCGAGGCCAACCCCGGCCTGGTCGACGACGTGCTGGCCGCCGTGCGGGAGCTCGGGCCGGTCGGGGCGGGGGAGCTGGAGGCGGTGCTGGGCGGCTGCTCGCGCCGCCGCCCGCCGGGGGCCACCTGGTGGGAGCGCTCCGACGTCAAGCGGATCTGCGAGTACCTGTTCGGCACCGGCGCGCTCACCACGGGCACGCGCCGGCACTTCCAGCGGCTCTACGACCTGCCCGAGCGCGTCCTGCCGCCGGAGGTGCTGGCCGCCGGGCCCGCCGATCCCGAGCAGTCGGCGCGCACGCTGGTGCTGCGCTCGGCGTCGGCGCTCGGGGTGGCCACCGAGCCCGAGCTGCGCGACTACTACCGCCTCGGCCCCACCACGTCCCAGCGGGCGGTGGCCCAGCTCGTCGACGAGGGGGCGCTGGCGCCGGTGGCGGTGCGCGGCTGGAACCGCCCGGCCTACCGGCTGCCCGGCGCGAAGGTCCCGCGCACGGTCACCGGACGGGCGCTGCTCTGCCCGTTCGACCCGTTGATCTGGGAGCGCGAGCGCACCGAGCGGATCTTCGGCTTCCGCTACCGCATCGAGATCTACGTGCCCGAGCCCAGGCGCGAGTTCGGCTACTACGTCTTCCCGTTCCTGCTCGACGGGGAGCTGGTGGCGCGCGTCGACCTCAAGGCCGACCGCGCCGCGGGCGTCCTGCGGGTGCCCGGCGCGTTCGCGGAGCCCGGCGTCGACGAGCCGCGGATGGTGGCCGAGCTGGCCGGCGCGCTGCGGGAGATGGCGCAGTGGCTGGAGCTCGACGGCGTTGTGGTGGGGGAGAGGGGCGGGCTGGCGGGGGTGCTGGCGGCGGCCCTGCGGTGAGCGAACGGCACTCTCACCCGACAGGGTTGGGTGGGAGTGCCGTTCGCGCCGAGGATCAGACCGGGACGGCTGCTCGCGTCACCAGCACGTCGCCGCTGCCGGTGCGGCCCTTCACCGTCAGCGTGCCGGCGACGGCGGGGGCCACGGCCCCGACCTCGAGCTCGCTGCGCGCGCGCCCGGAGCCCGACGTCAGGTCGAGCTTCGCCACGACCCCGCCGTGCACGCCGACGCGCAGGTCGCCCGAGCCGGTGGTGAGGTCGAGGCTCCCGGCGCGGGCGTCGCGCACGGAGACCCCGCCGGAGCCGGTGCGCACGCCCAGGTCGGCGGCCACCTCCAGCACCTCGACGTCGCCGCTGCTGGCGCGGACCTCGGTGGAGCCGCGCACGGCGGCGATCCGGACGCCGCCCGAGCCGGTGCGCACGCGCCCGCGACCGGCCACCGCGCCCACCTCGACGTCGCCGGAGCCGGTGGTGACGTCGGCGTCGCCGTCGACGGGGCCCAGCTCGACGCGGCCCGACCCGGTGCGGACCGCGGCCCACCCGGCGGTGCCGCCGACCGTGACGTCACCGGAGCCGGTGCGGGCGGCCAGGCGCGAGCCCTGCGGCGCCGTGACGGTGACCGCCAGCGGCACGACCCGCAGCGGCAGCTCCTGCGAGGAGCGCACCACGAGCCGCCTGCCGCTGTCGGACCAGGCGATCTCCGCGGCCCGGACGGCGTCGACGACGAGCTGGTCGGGGTCGATCCCGAACCCGGCGCCGCCGGTGCCGAGCCAGCTCATCAGCCCGCCGATGCCCTGCGCGACGGCGCCGCCGGCGTGCGGGTCGTGGCGCACCTCGACGCGCACCTCGTCGCCGGTGACGAGGTCGACGCGGATCCGGCCGACGTCGATCGTCAGCTCCAGCTCGGCGGGCCGGTCGCACGGCCAGGACTGCTGGCGGACGGTCGGCTCGGACGGGCCGTCGTCGCGTCCGTCGTCGCGACCGTCGTCGGGGAAGTGGTCCTTGGCAAAGTTGATCAGGTCGTCGCTCATCCCTGCACCCATCCCTGGATCCGGTGGCCGTCGCGGCCGCTCTTGCGGGGGCCGCGGTCCTGCCCGTGCAGTGCGCCCTGCACGGCCTGCGCCACCCAGGAGTTGAGCGACACCCCCTGCGTGGCGGCGGCCTGCTCGGCCTGGCTCTTGATCTGCTCGACGAGCCGCAGCGTGATGCGGCTGATGTCGCCGGCGTCGGCGCCGCCGAAGCCGCGGAAGGACGGCTGCGGCTCGGGCTCCGGGGCCGGGGTGGTGTCGGGCGAGACGACGACGCGCACGTCGCGCCCGTCGAGCCGGACGTCGACGGTGCGGTCGCCGAGCGCCGCGGTGACCTCCGCGGCCAGGTCGGCGAGGGCGTTCATCATCGCGAGCCGCGCGGCGGGCTCGACGGCGGCGCCGAGCAGGGCGGCGGTGCGCTGCGTCTGCTCGTCGCCGGCCGCGGCGGCCGACGCGAGGTCCTCGCGCAGCCGGGTGACGTACTGGCTGATGTCCATGACACCACCATGACGTCATTGATGACGCCAGTCAAGGAATCGATGATGTCATCCGGGGCTGTCGGTGGCCCCGGTTACGCTGCCGCCATGCCCGAGACCGTGCCGCTCACCGTCCAGCTCGTGGCCAAGACGGAGTTCACGGCCCCTCCGGACGTGCCCTGGAGCA
The DNA here is from genome assembly GCF_019263585.2 of Pseudonocardia oceani. Taxonomy (GTDB): domain Bacteria; phylum Actinomycetota; class Actinomycetes; order Mycobacteriales; family Pseudonocardiaceae; genus Pseudonocardia; species Pseudonocardia oceani. The sequence continues at coordinate 1,171,927 of NZ_JADQDF010000001.1, read as the reverse complement.
CCGACGCCGACGGCGGCCAGGCGCTGGCCGAGTTCGCCGGGCGCGCCTGCTACCAGTCGTGGGGCAAGCCCAACCCGGCCACGGCCACCAACGAGGGCTACCTGCGCCACATCCTCGAGGTCGGCCACCTGTCGGTGCTGGAGCACGGATCGGTGAGCTTCTACCTCACCGGCGTCTCGCGCAGCCTCACCCACGAGCTGATCCGCCACCGCCACTTCTCCTACAGCCAGCTCTCCCAGCGCTACGTGCCCGAGCGCGACGCGTCGATGGTCGAGCCCGAGGTCATCGCGGCCGACCCGGAGCTGCACGAGCTGTTCGCGCGGGCCACGGCCGCCTCCGTGCAGGCCTACGAGGAGCTGCTCGAGGGCCTGGAGAAGCGCTTCGCCGACGTCCCGAACGCCACGCTGCGCCGCAAGCAGGCCCGGCAGGCGGCACGGGCGATCCTGCCCAACGCCACCGAGACGCGGATCGTCGTCACGGGCAACTACCGGGCCTGGCGCCACTTCATCGCGATGCGCGCCACCGAGCACGCCGACGTCGAGATCCGCGCGCTGGCGATCGAGTGCCTGCGCCAGCTGCACCGCGAGGTGCCCAACGTCTTCCGCGACTTCGAGATCGCCGCCCTCGAGGACGGCACCGAGATCGCGTCGAGCCCGTTCGTGGCCGAGGGCTGAGCGGGGCGGGCAGAGCGGGACCACGACCGTGGTCGGGCACCGGGAGCGCACTCCCGAGGCGGGGCGCGGGCGCTCCGGGGGCATCGCGCTGACGGTGCTGGTCGCGGCGCTGCCGTGGCTGTGGTTCGCCCTGCGCGACACGGGCACGGTGGCCGACGTCGTCGCGATCGCGATGCCGCTGCTGGTCGCGGGCCTCGTGCTGGTGGCGGTGGTCGTCGCGCTGGTGCCCGGCTCCCGGGCGCGGCGCACGCGCGCGGCCGTCTTCGGGCTGTCCGCGCTGCTGGTCGGCGTCGTCGCCGTCGCGGGGCCGTGGGTGCCCGCCGACACCGGAGCGGTGACCGGCTCGGGCGTCCGCGTGCTGGGCGGCAACGTCGACTTCCAGGACACGCCCACCCCCGCGATGATCGACGTCGACGCCGACGTGGTGGTCGCGGCCGAGCTCGCGCCCGACACGGAGCAGGACTTCGGCGAGGAGTACCCGCACTCCGTCGTCGGCGGTCCGGAGAACTCGCCGGTCGGGGTGTTCAGCCGGCACCCGGCGCGCCTGCTGGAGGACGCCGGGCCCGACCTGCCCGGGATGCGCGTGCTCGTCGACGGGCCCGACGGCGCGTTCGTGCTCTACGCGCTGCACATCCCGAGGCCCTGGTTCGGCGCGAGCGAGGAGGGCTACGAGGTCTCGGTGCCCGAGCACTACGCGCTCGCCGCGTCGGTGGCCGACCGGGTCCGGGCCGAGACGGTGCCCGTGGTGCTGGTGGGCGACCTCAACAGCACCGACCGCGGGCGCGACTACCGCGTGCTCGCCGGCGGGCTGTCCGACGCGATGCGCGAGACGGTCGGCGGCCCGACGTCGGTCGGCAAGTGGCTGCCGCTGCTGGGCCGCATCGACCACGTGCTCGTCGACGGCGGCTGGTGCGGCGACGACGCGCGGCGGGAGGAGCTGCCGGGTTCCTCGCACCGCGGGGTCGCCGTCACCGTCGGACCCTGCGCCGCCGCGGGAGATCAGTAGTCTCGGCCGCATGAGCCTGGCCTCCGACGAGCGTGCGGCGATCTGCGACGAGTTCGAGCGGGTCGGCGACGACCGCCCCACGCTGTCCGGCGACTGGAACACGCGCGACCTGCTCGCCCACCTCCTGGTCCGCGAGCGCAAGCCGTGGGCCGCGCCGGGCATCCTCGTCGCGGCGCTCGCCCCGCTGGCCGACCGCGCGATGGCCTCCTACGCCGACACGCCCTGGGAGCAGATGATCGACCTGCTGCGCGGCGGCGCCCCGGTCTGGTCGCCCTACCGCATCCCCGGAGTCGACGACCTGGCCAACGGCGCCGAGTTCTTCGTCCACCACGAGGACGTGCGCCGCGGCGCGCCCGGCTGGGAGCCCCGCCCCGCCGACGCCACGCGCGACGCCCAGCTCTGGGCGCTGCTGCTCAAGACGGGCCGCCTGCTGCACCGCGGGAGCCCGGTCGGGGTCGTCGTGCGGCGGCCCTCGGGGGAGCAGCACGTGCTGCGCACCGGGTCCGGCGTGGTGACGATCGTGGGCGAGCCGGGCGAGCTCGTGCTGCACGCGTTCGGCCGTGACGAGGTCCGCATCGAGCTGGAGGGGTCGCCGGCCGACGTCGCGGCGCTCGCCGGCAGCTCCCGCGGCATCTGACGGGGCTGCGGGGGCGGATGCCGTCGGGCCGGGGCGGTACCGTCGACCCATGAGCCCCGAATCCGCGCGCACGCCGGGACGCCCGTTCGGCCGGGTGCTCACGGCCATGGTCACGCCCTTCGACGCCGAAGGTCGCCTCGACCTCGACACGGCGCAGGAGCTGGCCCGGCGGCTGGTCGCCCTCGGCAACGACGGCCTGGTCGTCAACGGCACCACCGGCGAGGGCCCCACCACCACCGACGAGGAGAAGTCGGCGCTGGTCCGGGCCGTCGTCGAGGCGGTGGGCGACCGCGCCACGGTCGTCGCCGGGGCCGGCACGTACGACACCGCCCACAGCATCCACCTGGCCCGCGCCGCCGAGGAGGCGGGCGCCCACGGGCTGCTGCTGGTCACGCCGTACTACTCGCGGCCGCCGCAGAGCGGGCTCGTCCTGCACTTCTCGGCGATCGCCGACGCCACGGGCCTGCCGGTCATGCTCTACGACATCCCGCCGCGCAGCGTCATCCCGATCGACCTGGAGACGCTGCAGCGCCTGGCCCAGCACCCGCGGATCGTGGCGGTGAAGGACGCGCGCAACGACCTGCGCGTCGGCACCGAGATCATCGCCACCACCACGCTCGCCTACTACTCCGGCGACGACCCGGTGAACCTGCCGTGGCTCTCGGTCGGGGCCGTCGGCGTGGTGAGTGTCACCGGGCACGTCGTCGCCGACCGGATGAAGGCCATGATCGACGCGTTCGAGGCCGGCCAGACCGACCGCGCCCGCAACCTCAACGCCTCGATGCTGCCGGTGCTGCGCGCGATGGGCCGCGTCGGTGGTGCGGTGTTCGCCAAGACCGCGATGCGCCTGCGGGGCCTCGACGTGGGCGACCCGCGGCTGCCGCTGCCGCCGGCCACCGACGCCGAGGTCGCCGCGATCGTCGCCGACCTCGACGCCGCGGGCGTCGCGCTCGACCCGGAGGCCCGCACGGGCCGCCGTTCCCGTGGCCACGGCGCGCTGGGCGCCCGGGCCTCCGTCGACCTCGGGGCCGAGGTCGCCTACCGCTGATGCACGTGCAGTCCACCTGATCCGAGGAGATCCTTGAGCCGTCCCCCTGCACGGTCCGACCGCAACAGGTCCGACCGTCGGTCACGCCCGCCCCGGCGCGACCAGAACCGTCCCCCGGCCGTCGTCGAAGCCACCCAGCCCGGTCTGCCCACGCAGCCCCCGGGCCCGCTGCCCGAGGGCGCGCTGCGCGTGCTCACCCTGGGCGGCATCGGCGAGATCGGCCGCAACATGACCGTCTTCGAGTACGACGGCCGCCTGCTCGTCGTCGACTCCGGGGTGCTGTTCCCCGACGCCGACGCCCCGGGCGTCGACCTGATCCTGCCCGACTTCCGCCCCATCCTCGACCGCCTCGGCGACATCGACGCGCTCGTGCTCACCCACGGCCACGAGGACCACATCGGCGCGGTGCCGTTCCTGCTGCGCCAGCGGCCCGACCTGCTCATCGTCGGGTCGCCGTTCACGCTCGCGCTGGTGGCGGCCAAGTGCAAGGAGCACCGCCTCACCCCGCACATGCTGGTCGTCAACGAGGGCGACCGCCTGCGCCACGGCACGTTCGAGTGCGAGTACTTCGCCGTCAGCCACTCCATCCCGCAGTGCCTCGCCGTCGCGATCCGCACGCCGGCGGGCGTGATCCTGCACACCGGCGACATCAAGCTCGACCAGCGTCCGCTCGACGGCCGCCTCACCGACCTGCCCGGGTTCTCCCGGCTCGGTGACGAGGGCGTCGACCTGTTCCTGTGCGACTCCACGAACGCCGACACGCCCGGAGTGTCCCCGTCGGAGGCGTCGCTGGGGCCGAACCTGGCGGCGGCGATCGGACGCGCCGAGGGGCGCGCGTTCGTGGCGTGCTTCGCGAGCAACGTGTACCGGGTGCAGCAGATCGTCGACGGTGCGGTGGCCCACGGCCGGCGCATCTGCCTGCTCGGCCGGTCGATGCTGCGCAACATGGAGATCGCCGGCGAACTCGGCCTGCTCACGGTGCCCGAGGGCACGATGGTGGCGCTCGACGACGTCGACGACCTGCCCGACGAGCAGGTGCTGGTCATCTGCACGGGCTCGCAGGGCGAGCCGATGGCGGCGCTGTCGCGGATCGCCCGCGGCGAGCACCGCACCTTCCAGATGCGTTCCTCCGACACCGTGATCCTGTCCAGCTCGCTCATCCCGGGCAACGAGCACGCCGTGTTCGGCGTGGTCAACCGGCTGCGCCGGGCCGGCATCCAGGTGATCGACAACCGGAACGCCAACGTGCACGTCTCCGGGCACGCCTACGCGGGCGAGCTGCTGTTCCTCTACAACGCGGTGCGCCCGAGCAACGTCATGCCGGTGCACGGCGAGTGGCGCCACCTGCGGGCCAACGCGGAGCTCGCGGAGCAGACCGGGGTCTCGCACGACGCGATCGTCGTCACCGAGAACGGGATCACCGTCGACCTCGTCGACGGCCGCGCGGTGATCTCCGGGCGCGTCGAGGTGGGCCGGGCCTACGTCGACGGCGTCGCCACCGGCGACATCGAGCAGCCCACGCTGGCCGACCGCATCGTGCTCGGCGAGGGCGGCTTCATCTCCATCACCGTCGCCATCGACGCCACCACCGGCCGGGCCGTCGCCCCGCCGACGCTGTCCGGCCGCGGGTTCTCCGAGGACCCGAAGGCGCTGGAGGCCGTGCTGCCGATCGTCGAGCAGGAGCTGGCCCGCACCAGCAGCGACGGCATCGTCGACACCCACCGCGTGGCCCAGCAGGTGCGCCGGGTCGTCGGGAAGTGGGTGGGGGAGACCTACCGCCGCCGCCCGATGATCGTCCCCACGGTCATCGCCGTCTGACCCCGTGAGTGGATACCGGTGCTCCGGCACCCGTATCCACTCACGGGTCAGGCTGCCGCCGCCGCACTCGCCGTCGCCGCCACCGCCCGGGTCAGGGCCGCCACCGCGAGGTCCAGCTCCGCGGCCGTGATCGTCAGCGCCGGGCGGAAGCGCACCGAGCGCGCCCCGCTGCCCAGCATCAGCACCCGCTCCTCGCGCAGCAGGTGGGCCAGGACGGCGTCGCGGGCGGCGGGGGTGGGCAGGTCGGCCGCGCAGAACAGCCCGCGGCCGCGCACCGACGAGAGGCCCGGCACGGCCGACAGCGCGTCGCGCAGGTGCGTGCCGAGCGCCGCGGCCCGCGCGAACAGGCCGTCGGACTCCATCACCTCCAGGTAGCGCCGCGCGCGGACCATGTCGGTGAGGTTGCCGCCCCACGTCGAGTTGATCCGCGACGAGGTCCGGAACACGTTGTCGGGCACCTCGTCGACGCGGCCCCCGGCCATCACGCCGCACACCTGCAGCTTCTTGCCGAACGCGACGACGTCGGGCGCCACGCCGAGCTGCTGGTAGGCCCACGCGGTGCCGGTCATGCCGCCGCCGGTCTGCACCTCGTCGAGGACGAACAGCGCGTCGTGCTCCATGCACAGCGCCTGCACCGCCTGCAGGAACTCCGGCCGCAGGTGGTTGTCGCCGCCCTCGCCCTGGATCGGCTCGGCGACGAAGCAGGCGATGTCGTGCGGGTGCGCCGCGAACGCGGCGCGGGCCTGCTCCAGCGCGCGAGCCTCCGCGGCCGCGACGTCGCCGGGGAAGTGGGTGGCGGGGACGTCGATGCGGGGCCAGTCGAACACCGGGAACAGAGCGGTCTTCACCGGGTCGGTGTTGGTGAGCGAGAGCGAGTAGCCGCCGCGGCCGTGGAACGCGCGGGTCAGGTGCAGCACCCGCGTCCCGAGGTGCGCGGGCCGCCCGTGCGCGGCGTTGTGGCGCCGCTTCCAGTCGAACGCCGTCTTCAGCGCGTTCTCCACGGCCGGCCCACCACCCTCGACGAAGAACAGGTGCGGCAGCGCCGGGTCCCCGACGACGCGGGAGAACACCTCGACGAACCGCGCCATCGCCACGGTGTAGACGTCGGAGTTGGACGGCTTGTTCACCGCCACCTCGGTGAGCTCGGCCAGGAACGCCGGGTCGTCGACGAGCGCGGGCGGGTTCATCCCCAGCGGCGCGGAGGCGAAGAAGCTGAACAGGTCGAGATAGCGGGTGCCGTCGCGGGCGTCGACGATCCAGGAGCCGTGCGAGGCGCGCGTGTCGAGCACGAGGTCGAAGCCGTCGACGAGCAGGTGGCGGCGCAGGGTGTCGTGGACGTCCTCCGGGTTCATGCGAGAAGTGTCCTGAGCCCTCGCCCCGCAGGCACGACGCCGAGCGTCGGGATGGGGTGACGACCTGCCACGATGTCGGTCGTGCCACCGACGGATCGTCAGCCCGACGACCTGGACCGCCGCCTGCTCGCCCTCCTGCAGGACGACGCCCGCGCGACGATGGCCGACCTTGGCCGCGCGGTCGGCCTGTCCCGCACCGCCGTGCTCGCCCGCGTGCAGCGCCTGGAGCGCGACGGCGTGCTGCGCGGCTACCACGCCGACGTCGTGCTGCCCGACGACGCGGCGGCCCACCGCGCGCGGGTCGGCGTCGTCGTCCGCACCACCGACGTGGCCGCCTACGTGGCCCGGCTCGCGGAGCTCCCCGGCTGCGCGGAGATCGAGGCGGTGACGGGGGAGTACGACCTCGTCGTGCTGCTCACCGCCCCCACGGCGGGGCAGCTCGACGCGCTGCTCGACCGCGTGCACGGCTGGCGCGAGACCGTCCGGACGACGACCTGGGTGGTGCTGCGGCGGTACCGCTGACCGCGCTGCACCGGCCGGGGACCCGGGCGGGGGTGCGTCGGTCACCGGATCATGGGGTGGCGCCCGATACCGTGGATCCATGGCAGGACGGACGACGACCAGCAGCACGGCGCGCGCGTCGTCCCCCCGCAAGCGCCCGTCGTCGACGCGCCGGACCCCGGCGAAGCGGCCCCCGGCCCGCAAGGCGCCCCCGCGCCGCGACCTGCTCGACAAGGCGATCGACGCCACCGGACGCGGCATGGCCCGCCTCGGCCGGGCCACCGGCAAGGCGGTCGGGCGCACCCGCGAGATCGACCCCGCCCACCGCCGCGACGGCCTCGGCGTCGCCCTGCTCGTGCTCGCCGTCGTCACCGCGGCGGGCGTGTGGTGGGGCGCGGGCGGGCCGGTGGGGCAGTGGCTCTCCGGCGCCGTCGGCTCGGTCATCGGGCGCGGCGCGTTCCTGCTGCCGCTGATCCTGCTCGTCGCCGGCATCGTGCTGGTGGCCACCGAGCCGCAGCCCGACTCGCGCCCGCGCGTCGCCGTCGGGACGCTGCTGCTCGCCCTGGGCGGCCTCGGGCTCGTGCACCTGGTGTCGGGCTCGCCCGTCGAGCCCGAGCTGTGGGCCACCGGGGGAGGGGCCGTCGGCTACCTCGCGGCCACGCCGCTCGCCACCGGGCTGACCGCATGGGTCGCCGCTCCCGTGCTCGTCCTGCTCACCGGCTACGCGTTCCTCGTGCTCACCGCCACCCCGGTCCGCGCCGTGCCCGACCGCGTCCGGCGCCTGCTCGGCCGGGCCGTCGAGCCGGAGGAGGGCGACGCGGAGAGCGAGGCCGAGGCGATCGTCCCCGACCCCGTCATCGAGGCGGAGACGGCGCTGCGCCGACCCGCGCGCCGCCGCCAGGCCAAGGTCGCCGACGTCGTCCGCGACGAGCTGGGCGAGCCGCCCGTCGTCATCGACCAGGAGGACGTCCCGCTCCCCGACGAGCCGCCGATGGAGGAGCCGCCGCCGGTGCGCCGCCGCCCGCCGGCCGCGATCGTCGCCACGCCGCCCGTCGTCGACGAGCCGGACGGCCCCGTCGGCGAGCAGCTGCGCCTCACCGTGCCCGACCGCGAGGGCGAGCCGCCCTACGTCCTGCCGCCCGCCGACCTGCTGCCCACCGGGCCCGTCCCGAAGACCCGCAGCAGTGCGAACGACGCCATGATCGAGCGGATCACCGGCGTGCTCGAGCAGTTCTCCATCGACGCGCAGGTCACCGGCTTCACGCGCGGCCCGACCGTCACGCGCTACGAGATCGAGCTGGGCCCGGCCGTCAAGGTCGAGAAGATCACCCAGCTGACGAAGAACATCTCCTACGCCGTCGCCACCGACAACGTGCGGATCCTGGCGCCGATCCCGGGCAAGTCGGCCGTCGGCATCGAGGTGCCCAACACCGACCGCGAGATGGTCCGTCTGGGCGACGTCCTGCGCAGCGGCACCGCGCGCGCCGAGCAGCACCCGCTCGTCGTCGGCCTGGGCAAGGACATCGAGGGCCACTTCCTCACCGCGAACCTCGCGAAGATGCCCCACCTGCTCGTCGCGGGCTCCACCGGCTCGGGCAAGTCGAGCTTCGTCAACTCGATGCTGGTGTCGCTGCTGAGCCGGGCCACGCCCGACGAGGTCCGGATGATCCTCATCGACCCCAAGATGGTCGAGCTGACGCCCTACGAGGGCATCCCGCACCTCATCACGCCCATCATCACCCAGCCCAAGAAGGCGGCGTCCGCGCTGGCCTGGCTGGTGGAGGAGATGGAGCAGCGCTACCAGGACATGCAGGTCAACAAGGTCCGCCACGTCGACGAGTTCAACCGCAAGGTGCGCAACGGCGAGATCACCGCGCCGCTGGGCTCCGAGCGCGTCTACCGGCCCTACCCCTACATCCTGTGCATCGTCGACGAGCTCGCCGACCTCATGATGACCGCGCCCCGCGACGTCGAGGACGCCGTCGTGCGGATCACCCAGAAGGCCCGCGCCGCCGGCATCCACCTGGTGCTCGCGACGCAGCGGCCCTCCGTCGACGTCGTCACCGGCCTGATCAAGACCAACGTGCCCTCGCGCCTGGCGTTCGCGACCTCGTCGCTCACCGACAGCCGCGTCATCCTCGACCAGCCCGGCGCCGAGAAGCTCATCGGCATGGGCGACGCGCTGTACCTGCCGATGGGCATGAGCAAGCCCGTCCGCATGCAGGGCGCGTTCGTCGACGACGACGAGATCTCCGCCGTCGTCGCGTTCACGAAGGACCAGGCCGAGCCGACCTACACCGAGGGCGTCACCGCGCAGAAGGCCGGCGAGGCCAAGGAGGTCGACCCGGAGATCGGCGACGACCTGGAGCTGCTGGTCCAGGCCACGGAGCTGATCGTCACCTCGCAGTTCGGCTCGACGTCGATGCTGCAGCGCAAGCTGCGCGTCGGGTTCGCGAAGGCGGGCCGGCTGATGGACCTGCTGGAGACGCGCGGGGTCGTCGGGCCGTCGGAGGGGTCGAAGGCGCGCGACGTGCTCATCAAGCCCGACGAGCTCGACGGTGTGATCTGGCTCATGCGCGGTGGCGGCGGGAGCGATCCGGAGGAGCCGGACGAGTGATGCCCGCCGGTCGCCCGGCGACGCACCGTCACCGCAAGCGCCCGTTCCGGGCAGGCGGTGCCCCGGGGGCCCGTGACACGATGAGGGTGTCTACGAGTCGGAGGGTCGGCATGTTCTGGAGCAAGCGCGGTCGGGGGAACAGCCGGTCGCAGGGGAGCGGTGGCGCACGGCAGGCCGTCATGCCCATCCCGCTGACGGGCGGACTGCTCTCCGGGGAGGTCCGGGACGCCGACGGGAAGCCGCTGCCGGGCGCGGAGATCTCCGTGTTCGACCGCTCCAGCAAGCGCGTCGCGCACTCCGACACCGACGCCTACGGCTTCTTCGCCCACGCCGTGCAGCCCGGCGACTACCGCATCCGCGCCGAGGCGGGCGGTTACCAGACCCTGCACGAGCGGGCCGGAGTCGAGTGGGGCGCCCACCACACCCTCGGGCAGCTCACGCTGGTGCCCGACGAGACGCTGACGATCCCGGTCCCCGGCGTCTACGAGATCGACCCCGACCACTCCGCCGTCCGCTTCGTGGCCCGCCACATCGCGATGTCGCGGGTGTACGGGCAGTTCCAGGAGTTCTCCGGGCAGGTCCGGATCGCGGAGGACTTCGAGGACTCCCACGTCGAGGTGCTGATCGACGCGGCGAGCGTGTTCACCAACGCCGAGAAGCGCGACGAGCACCTGCGCTCGGCCGACTTCCTCGACGTCGCGCGCTTCCCCAAGCTGCACTTCACCAGCCACCGCTTCTCCCGCGCGGGCGGCAACCGCTGGCTGATCGACGGCGAGCTGACGCTGCACGGCATGACCAGCGACGTGCAGCTCGACACGACCTACCTGGGGATGCAGGAGTGGAACGGCCTGCGTGCGGGCTGCCTCGCCACCACGCAGCTGCACCGCGAGCACTTCACGGTCAACTGGCAGCAGATGCTGGCCCGCGGGGTGCCGGTCGTCGGCTCGACGATCGAGATCACCCTCGACGTGCAGGGCGTGCTGCAGCAGTAGCGCTCACCCGTACCAGGTGCCGCAGCTCCGCACGTTGCCCTCGTCGGTGTGCACCGCTCGCTCGCTGAAGCCGAACGCGTCGACGAGGAACCGCAGCTGGGCGTGCGGGTAGCGGCAGACGAAGGTGGGCCGGACGGTCGGGACGGTGGTCGTGGTCGTCATGGCGTCGGTCGTGGCCGGGTGCGGCGGCGGTGTCGTGGAGGGAACGGACCTGCGGCGTCAGCCCTGCGGCGTCAGACCTGCGGCGTCAGTCCCGCGCCGCGAGCAGCTCGCCGCGCCACTGCGTGGCCGTGAGCCCGGCGAGGTCGCGGAAGTCGCGCGAGAGGTGGGGCTGGTCGACGTAGCCGCAGTCGGCGGCCACCGCGGACAGCGGGGCGTCGGTGAAGCGCAGGCGGTCGCACGCCCGCTCGAACCGGATGACGCGCGCGGCCGCCTTCGGGCCGAGGCCGGTCTCGCGGCGGAGCTGGTCGGCGAGGTGGCGCCGGCTCCAGCCGACCTCGTCGGCGAGGTCGGCGATGCGCAGGGTGCCGCCGGTGGCCACCAGCCGGTCCCAGGCGTGGGACACCTCCGGGCGGATCGCGTCGTCGACGTCGTCGGCGGCCAGCCCGGCCAGCGCCGCGTCGAGGCGGGCGAAGCGCTCGGGCCAGGTGCCGGGCTCGGCGAGGCGGTCGAGCAGCGGGCCGGTGCGGGCGCCGAGCAGCGCGGTGAGGTCGACGGTGTCGCCCGCGAGCTCCCCGGCGGGCACGCCGAGCAGCGCGCGCGTGCCGCGCCAGCTCAGCCGCAGCTGGACCCCCGTCTGGGCCGGGCCGGTGGCGATCGTGGCGGGGCCGTCGTGCAGGCCCGCGACCAGCGCGGTGAACGAGCCGGGCGGGCGCGCCGGGTCGGGGTTGCCGAGGATCTCGACCTGCCCGTCGAGGCAGAGCAGGAACGTCAGGTGGGCCGAGGGGACGCCCTGGTGGACGCCGGGCGGGCCCGCGTCCATCCGGTAGCCCGTGTAGGCGCCCACCCACCGCCGCAGCGCAGGTGCGGGGCGCGCCCAGAACATGGGGCCGAGGCTACCGCCGCGATCAGGTCAGGCGCAGCAGCATCCGCACGTTGCCCAGCGTGTTGGGCTTGACGTGTGCGAGGTCGAGGAACTCGGCCACGCCGGCGTCGTAGGAGCGCAGCATCGCGGCGAAGACGTCGGGCTCGACAGGGGTGCCGTCGATCTCGGCGAACCCGTGGCGGGAGAAGAACTGCTTCTCGAACGTCAGCACGAACAGCCGCTGCAGCCCCAGCTCGCGCGCCCCGCCGATCAGGCCCCGCACCAGCGCGTGCCCGACGCCGCGCCCGAGGACCCGCGGGTGCACGGCGACCGTGCGGATCTCGCCGAGGTCCTCCCACAGCACGTGCAGCGCGCCGCAGCCGACCACCTGCCCGTCGACCTCCGCGACCAGGAACTCCGGCACCGCCTCGTAGAGGGTGACGATCTCCTTGGCGAGCAGGACGCGCCCCGCGTACTCGTCGACGAGGTCCTTGATGGTGGTCACGTCGGACGTGCGCGCCCGCCGGACGACAACGGCCGTCATGGCCGGTCACCCTAGCGGCGGGCCGCGCCGTACTCTGGCCCCGTGTCAACCCCACGTCGCGCCGCCCTGCTCACCCTGGGCTGTGCCCGCAACGAGGTCGACTCGGAGGAGATCGCCGGCCGTCTCACCGACAGCGGGTGGGAGCTCGTCGACGCCGACGACGGCGCCGACGTGATCCTGGTCAACACGTGCGGCTTCGTCGAGCAGGCCAAGAAGGACTCCATCGACACGCTGCTCGCCGCGTCGGACTCCGCGCAGGAGAGCGGCGCGAAGGTCGTCGCCGTCGGGTGCCTGGCCGAGCGCTACGGCAAGGAGCTCGCCGACCAGCTCCCCGAGGCCGACGCCGTGCTCGGCTTCGACGCCTACCCCGACCTGGCCGAGCGCCTGGGCGACGTCCTCGGCGGCCACGCGCCCGCCGCGCACGTCCCCGTCGACCGCCGCACGCTGCTGCCGATCTCCCCGGTCGAGCGGCCCGCCGCGTCCGCCGACGTCGCCGTCCCCGGGCACGCCTGGATCCCGAACCTCGCCCGGACCCGCCTCACCGAGGGCCCGGTCGCCAACCTCAAGCTCGCCTCGGGCTGCGACCGCCGCTGCACCTTCTGCGCCATCCCGTCCTTCCGGGGCTCGTTCGTCTCGCGCCCGGCCGACGACGTCGTCGCCGAGGCGGCGTGGCTGGGCATGGACGGCGTGCGCGAGCTCTACCTCGTCAGCGAGAACTCCACGTCCTACGGCAAGGACCTGCCCGGCGGCACGCGCGCGCTGGTCCGGCTGCTGCCGCGGCTCACGCAGGTGCCCGGCATCGACCGCGTCCGCGTCAGCTACCTGCAGCCCGCCGAGATGCGCCCCGACCTCATCGAGGTCATCGCCTCGACGCCCGGTGTCGCGCCGTACTTCGACCTGTCGTTCCAGCACGCCGCGCCCACGCTGCTGCGCCGGATGCGCCGTTTCGGCTCGCGTGCCGACTTCCTCGACCTGTGCGCCCGCATCCGCGCCCTCGCGCCCGAGGCGGGGATCCGCAGCAACTTCATCGTCGGGTTCCCGGGGGAGACCGACGAGGAGTTCGCCGAGCTGGAGGCGTTCCTGTCCGAGGCCCGGCTCGACGCGGTGGGCCTGTTCGGCTACTCCGACGAGGACGGCACCGAGGCGCTCTCGCTGCCCGACAAGGTTCCGGCCGAGGTGATCACCGAGCGCCTCGCCCGGCTGTCGTCGCTGGTCGAGGAGCTGATGAGCCAGCGGGCCGAGGAGCGGATCGGCACCGAGGTCGAGGTGCTCGTCGAGGTCGCCGAGGACGAGGACTTCGAGTGCACCGGGCGCGCGGCGCACCAGGCTCCCGACGTCGACGGCGAGTGCGTGTTCGAGCGCGGATCCGGGCTGGCGGTGGGCGACCTCGTGAAGGCGGTCGTCGTCGGCACCGAGGGGGCCGACCTGGTGGTCTCGGCGCGCGAGCAGGTCCCGCGCAGCACCCTGGCGCGCGCCACCGCGGGCGTGTCGGGGAGCGGGGGGTGACCTCGCGGCCGACGGGTCCGCCGCCGGTGCTCAACATCGCCAACGTGCTCACCGGCATCCGGCTGCTGCTCGTGCCGGTGTTCCTGGCCGCGCTGCTCACCGCCGACGGCCAGAGCACCACCTGGCGGCTCACCGCGTTCGGCGTGTTCGCGCTGGCGTCGTTCACCGACAGCCTGGACGGCGACATCGCGCGCCGCCGCGGCCTCGTCACCGCGTTCGGCACGATCGCCGACCCCATCGCCGACAAGGCGCTCACCGGGTCCGCGCTGATCGGGCTGTCGATCCTGGGCGTCGTGCCGTGGTGGGTCACCGTCGTGATCATGGGCCGGGAGCTGGGCGTCACGCTGCTGCGGCTGCTCGTGCTGCGCCTCGGCGTCATCCCGGCCAGCCGCGGCGGCAAGGCCAAGACCGCGCTGCAGACGCTCGCGATCGGGCTCTACCTGCTGCCGCTGACGGAGCTGCTCGGCCCGTCCACGACCATCGACGTCGTGCGCTGGGCGGTGCTCGCGGCGGCCGTCGTGCTCACCGTCGTCACCGGTCTGGACTACGTGCTGCGCGCCGCGCGGCTGCGGGCGGCGTCCGCGTCCTGAGCCGGTCGGGTGCCGTGTTCGCCGTGGGCGGACGCGACGCCGCCGTTCGGGTCGGGGCGCTCGGGCCCCGGACTCGGTACGGTTGACGCACGGTCGGACACCGGCCGTGCGTTCGTGGTTCGTCGATCGGAGGATGCCGTGCTGATGCGAGAGGCGATCGGTGGCAGCCTCCGCCGGGCCCGTACGGGCCGGCGGCGCACCCTGCGCGACGTGTCGCGGCGGGCGCGCGTGAGCCTCGGGTACCTGTCCGAGGTCGAGCGCGGGCGCAAGGAGCCCTCCAGCGAGCTGCTCGCGGCGATCTGCGACGCCCTCGACATCACGCTGTCCGACCTCCTGGGCGACGCCGCGGAGGCGCTGTCCGCCGCCGCGCTCGACGTCGTCGGTCGCCGCCCGGTGGGCCTGCGCCACACCGACCTCCGCATCGCCGGCGTCGACGAGCCCGCCACGGTCGCCGCGCCCGCGGGCATGCCGCTGGCCCCCGTCGCCCCCGTCGCGCTGCCGCAGCCGGTGGCCCGCGCGGCCGCCTGATCGCGCGCCGACCCCGAGCACGGGCGTCCGCGCCCCCGGCCCGCTAGCCTGGATCTCGGGGAGCGCCCCGACGCCGAGGTCGGGATCTTCCCGGATATCGTCGGCGCCCGGTGGAAGCCGGGCGGTGTGCAGTGCCACGATGGGGCGCAGCAGCGCACCGGCGGCCGGATCGGACAGCGCGTACACGGCACCCGGAGGTAGCGGAAGAGATGGCCAACCCGTTCGTGAAGTCCTGGAAGTACCTCATGGCGCTGTTCTCGTCGAAGGTCGACGAGTACGCCGACCCCAAGGTGCAGATCCAGCAGGCCATCGAGGACGCCCAGCGCCAGCACCAGGCGCTGTCGCAGCAGGCGGCGGCCGTGATCGGCAACCAGCGCCAGCTGGAGATGAAGCTCAACCGCCAGCTCGGCGACATCGAGAAGCTGCAGGCCTCGGCCCGCCAGGCGCTCGTGCTCGCCGACCAGGCCCGCGCGGCCGGTGACGAGGTGAAGGCCGGGCAGTACGAGCAGTCCGCCCAGGCGTTCGCCACACAGCTCGTCACCGCGGAGCAGTCCGTCGAGGACATGAAGACGCTGCACGACCAGTCGATCCAGGCCGCGGGCCAGGCGAAGCAGGCCGTCGAGCGCAACGCGATGATGCTGCAGCAGAAGATCGCCGAGCGCACGAAGCTGCTCAGCCAGCTCGAGCAGGCGAAGATGCAGGAGCAGGCCGCGGCCTCGCTGCGGCAGATGAGCGAGCTCGCCGCCCCGGGCAACACGCCCTCACTGGAGGAGGTCCGGGAGAAGATCGAGCGGCGCTACGCCAACGCCCTCGGTGCGGGCGAGCTGGCCCAGAACTCCGTGCAGGGCCGCATGCTCGAGGTGCAGGCCTCCACGTCCGACATGGCCGGGGCGAGCCGTCTGGAGCAGATCCGGGCGTCGCTGCACGGCACCCCGGTGGCGGGCGAGGTCACGGCGGCCCCGACGCCGGCGTCGGCCCCCCAGCTCGACAAGCAGCAGCAGCCCGGCACGGCCTGACGTCCCGCGCTCGACGACGCCGCCCTCCCCGGTGGGGAGGGCGGCGTCTGCGTTCCGACCCCGTCCTGCGCGAGTTTGCCGTCGGTGCCCAGCGAGTTCACCGCTGCCGCCCAGTGAGTTCGCCGCCGCCCCGGCCGTTCCGTGATCACCAACTCGCCGGATCGGTGATCTTCGGTCCGGCGGGCGGAGGCCGTACGCGATCGGCCGGCACCCCGTGCCCGATCCGCAAACTCGCGCTGTGGGGGGAGGGTCAGCGGCGGCGGGGTGCCCTGCGGGGGGCGTGGGCCGGGGCGGGGCCGGGCTGGCAGACCGGGCACCAGTAGGACAGACGCGCGTAGACGCTCTCACCCTGCTCGGCGACGCGGATCCGGGTGCCGCAGCGACGGCAGCGCTGGCCGCCGCGCTCGAACACCCAGTGCTGGTTGCGGCCGAGGTCGCCGGTCGTGGACTGCTCGGGGCGGTCGGCGTTGCGCAGGAGCAGCTCGCGGGACAGGGCGATGACGGCGGCGGGGTCGGGGACGTCGCGGGTGAGCGTCCACGGCGAGATCCCGCGCAGGAAGCAGACCTCGGTCTTGTAGAGGTTGCCGACGCCGGCCATCACCCGCTGCTCCAGCAGCACCGGCCCGATCTCGGAGTCACCGCGCGCGGTGAGGCGGCGCAGGGCCTCGGCGGCATGGGCGTCGGACCAGTCGGGGTCGAGCAGGTCGGGGCCGAGGTGCCCGACCAGCCGCGGCTCGTCGGCCGTGGGCAGCAGCTCCATGTCGTGCAGCGCGAACCCGACGGCGACGCGCTCCTCGGTCGCGAGGACCGCCCGCGCCTCGTACGCCGGACGCTGCCAGGACATGCCCGGTCGGTAGAGGTGCCACGACCCGTCCATCCGGAAGTGGCTGTGCAGGCTGCGGCCGTCGTCGAAGCGGGTGAACAGGTGCTTGCCCACTGACGCGACGCCGGTGACGGTGCGGCCGGTGAGGTCGTACTCGGCGAGGCGGGGGTGCCGCAGCTCCCCGCGCACGAGCGTCCGCCCGGTGAGCGCGGCCCGCAGGCGCTTCCCGGCCAGGTAGACGGTGTCACCCTCAGGCACGGACCGAACCTAGTCCGGGCGGCGCCGGCCCGCCCGACTCGCACGCCGCGAGACCGCGACTCGGTCGCCACGAGAGCCCGACTCGCGGGCAGGGGAGTGGGCAGGGGGTCCACCGATCGGTTGACCGGGCCCGCCTCCGCGGTCGATCCGCCCGGCCCCGCGACCGCGCAGGATCGTCGTCATGGCCGTCATCGAGGTGCAGGACCTGCACAAGCGCTACCGCGACCACGTCGCCGTGCACGACGTGTCCTTCACCGTCGAGGAGGGGGAGGTGTTCGGCGTGCTGGGCCCGAACGGGGCCGGGAAGACGACGACGGTCGAGTGCGTCGGCGGGCTCCGCCGCCCCGACGGCGGCCGGATCTCGGTGTGCGGGCTCGACCCGCGCCGCGACCGCGCGGCGGTCCGCGAGCTGCTCGGCATCCAGCTCCAGGCGAGCGAGCTCCCCGACAAGCTGCGGGTGCGGGAGGCCGTCGAGCTGTTCGCGTCGTTCTACCCGGCACCCGCCGACCCCGGCACGCTCATCGAGCGGTGGGGCCTCGCGGACAGGCGCGAGACCCCGTTCGCCCAGCTGTCGGGCGGGCAGAAGCAGCGGCTGTCGATCGTGCTGGCGCTCGTCGGCAACCCCCGCGTCGCGATCCTCGACGAGCTCACCACCGGGCTCGACCCGCAGGCCCGCCGCGACACCTGGGACGCCATCGAGCAGATCCGCGACTCCGGCGTCACGGTCGTGCTCGTCACGCACTTCATGGAGGAGGCCGAGCGGCTCTGCGACCGGCTCGCCGTGATCGACGGGGGTCGCGTCGTCGCGCTCGACACCCCGTCCGGGCTCGTCGCCGCGCTGCCCGCGGGCCAGACCCTGCGCTTCCGCGCCGACGTCGACGAGGCCGTGCTCACCGCCCTGCCGCAGGTGCGCACGGTCGTCCGCCGCGGCGCCCGGATCGAGGTCACCGGCCACGGCGACCTGCTCACGGCCGTCACCTCGGCCCTCGCCGCGCACGGCGTCGTCCCGGTCGACCTGCGCCTGGAGCAGGCCGACCTCGACGACGCCTTCCTGGCGCTCACCGGCACGAAGGGAACCCGATGACCGCCCTCCTCGCCCGCACCGAGCTGCGCCTGTTCCTGCGCGACCCGGCCACCACGCTGTTCGGGATCCTGCTGCCCGCCGCGGTCCTCGCCGGTCTCGGCTCGATCCCGGCGCTGCGCGAGCCGGCGGAGGTGTTCGGCGGGCTGCGGTTCACCGAGTACTTCGCGCCGTCGCTGCTGGCCGTCAGCATCGCGGTGCTCGGGCTGCAGACCCTGCCGGTCGGGCTCGCGACCTACCGCGAGAAGGGGGTGCTGCGCCGGCTGTCGACGACGCCGGTGCGCCCGCAGGCCGTGATCGTCGCGCAGCTGCTCATCAACCTGGTGACGGCGGCGGCGGGCTCGCTGCTCATGGTCGCGGTCGCGGTCGGCGTGTTCGACGTGCCCGCACCGCGGCACCCGCTCGGCTTCGCGGCGGCGTTCGTGGTCGGGACGTCGGCGGTGTTCGCGCTCGGGCTGGTCGTCGCCGGGGTCGCCCCGCGAGCCCGCACCGCTGCCGCGATCGGCACGGTGCTGTTCATGCTCACGCAGTTCTTCGCGGGGGTGTACCTGCCGAAGTTCCTGCTGCCCGAGACCGTCGTCGCGATCGGGTCGTTCGTCCCGCCGGGCATCACGGCCTTCCAGGACGCCTGGACCGGCGCCGGTCCGCAGCCGGTGCAGCTCCTCGTGATGGCGCTCGTGGCCGTCGCGGCGACGGCCGTGGCGGCTAGGTTCTTCCGGTGGGAGTGACCACCGAGCCCGAACCGGTCGACATCGGCGCCCGCGTCGAGTGGGCGATCGGCCGCTACGGGCCGTTCGCCGGCCTGGCGATCGGCAGCGCGATCACCCTGGCCACCCGGACCGTGAGCGGACCCGCGGCGGGGCCGCTCGCGGCGCTGGTGGCGGCCACCGCGGTCTGGGCGTACCTCCTGGCCTTCCGGACGAGCGGACCGACGGCGGGCGACTGCGGTCGGCCGCGCGTGCGGGCGTCGGACCCGCGCGTGGGCCCCGTCTACGTCGTCGTCCTCCTCCTGGCGACCGCGGTGCTGGTCCACCTCTCGCCCTGGTTCGCGTTCCTCGCCCTCGCCGGGTACGCCCACTCCTACGAGTACCTGCCCGGACGCTGGCGCTACGTGGGCATCGCCGCGATGGCGGTGCTGCACGCCTACGGGACCATCGGCGGCAGCTTCAACGAGCTCGGCCCGCTCCGCGTGGTCGCGTGGGCGGTCATCACGGTGCTGATCGCCACCGTCGCGATCACCTTCACCGTGATGGGTGCCCGGACCGCCGAGCTGTCGCAGCGCCGAGCGCGCACCATCGCGGACCTGAACGAGACCAACCGGCGCCTCGCCGAGAGCCTCGACGAGAACGCCGAGCTGCACACGCGGCTGCTCGCCCAGGCCCGCGAGGCCGGCATCGCCGACGAGCGGGCGCGGATGGCGCGCGAGATCCACGACACCCTCGCCCAGGGCCTGACCGGGATCGTCACGCAGCTGGAGGCGGCCGACAGCGCCGAGGAACAGACGCGGCGCCGGCACGTCGACACCGCCCGCGCCCTGGCCCGGGAGAGCCTGACCGAGGCGCGCCGCTCCGTCGACGCGCTCGCTCCCGGCCGCCTCGCCGGCGCCCGCCTGCCCGACGCGATCACCGACATGGCCAAGGAGTGGGCGGAGACGGCGGAGGTCGGCGTGCACGTGGAGGTCACGGGCGACCCGGTGCCGCTGCTGCCCGACATCGAGGTGACGCTCTACCGCGTGGCGCAGGAGTCGCTGGCCAACGTGGGCAGGCACGCGGGGGCGGCCCGCGCCGGGCTGACGCTGTCCTACATGGACGACGTCGTCGTGCTCGACGTGCGCGACGACGGCACCGGCTTCGACCCCGCCGCCGACCGCGCCGGGTTCGGGCTCACCGCGATGGAGCAGCGGGTGCGGCGGGTGTCGGGCACGTTCACCGTGGAGAGCGCGCCGGGCGACGGCACGGCGATCAGCGCGAGCGTGCCGGCGATCCCGGCGGAACGGGGGCAGGCGTGATCCGCGTGATGGTCGTCGACGACCACCCGGTGGTCCGCGACGGGCTGCGCGGGGTGCTCGACGCCGAGCCGGACATGGAGGTCGTCGGCGAGGCGGGGCACGGGGCGGAGGCGCTGGCCCGGGTCGCCGCCGCGGCGCCCGACGTCGTCCTCATGGACCTGCGGATGCCGGTGATGGGCGGCGTCGACGCCATCCGGGAGCTGCGCCGCGCGGCCCCGGCGGTGCGCGTCCTGGTCCTCACGACGTTCGACACCGACCGCGACGTGCTTCCCGCCGTCGAGGCCGGTGCCACCGGCTACCTGCTCAAGGACACCCCGCGCGACGAGCTCCTGCGCGCCGTCCGCGCCGCGCACCGGGGCGAGGCGGTGCTCTCACCCGCCGTGGCCGGGCGTCTGATGGGGCAGGTGCGTGGGGTCGGGCGGGGTGACGGCACCGCCGACGCCCTGAGCGCGCGCGAGATGGAGGTGCTGCGGTTCGTGGCCGCCGGCTCCACCAACCGCGAGACGGCCCGCGCCCTGTTCATCAGCGAGGCGACGGTGAAGACCCACCTGCTGCACGTCTACGCGAAGCTGGAGGTCCGGGACCGGGCCTCGGCGGTGGCCGCGGCGTACCAACGGGGCCTGCTGAGGGCGGACCAGGAGTAACCGGCCGCCCCCGCCCCCCGCCCCCCGCCCCCCGCCCCCTGACAGTGGAGTGGCTTCACTGGCGCCCAGTGGCAGTAAAGCCACTCCACTGTCATTCGTGGGGGCGGCGGGGGGGCGGGGCGGTCAGTCCGGCACCGGCACCTGCAGGGCGGTGCAGCACCCCCTCCCCGGCTCCGACGAACCCCAGCCGCGCCGCCACCGCCCGGCTCGCCCGGTTCGGCGGGGAGGTGGTCCAGGTCGGTACCCGTCCCCGCGCCCGGACGTCGTGCACCACCGCGGCCGCGCATGCCGTCGACAGTCCCCGTCCCCGGAACCCCGGGTCCGTGACGACGCCGATGTCCTCGTAGCGCTCGCCCCGGTAGAAAGGGACGGCCACCGACACCGCCCGCCCGTCGACCACGACCGCCCGCCCCACCCCCGCCGCCGCGAGCGCGGCCGCTCCGCCCCGGGTGTCGTGGATCCAGGCGCTGCCGGGGTCGAGCGCGGCGAGGGCGCCGGCGTCGGCGGGGCCGAGCAGCCGGGCGTGGGACCGGGGGACCGGCACCGCCGCGGGGAGCGCGGCGAACAGCCGGCGCCACGTCCCGAGGTGCGGGTCGGCGGCGGCCAGCAGCGGCCGCCAGTGCTCCGAGGCGTCGACGAACCCGGCGACGCCGGCGAGGTCGTCCGGAGTGAGGGCGTCGGGATCGCCGCCGAGGGCGTGGTTGCCGCCGGGCAGCGTGACGAGCGCGGCGCGCGGGTCCGGCCGCCGGTCGACCCACGCGCACCCGACGCCGGTGGCCGCCGCGTGGGCGTGGATCAGGGGCCCGGGCCGCTCGGGCGGGAACAGCGGGGCGAGGGCGCGGACGTCGGGCGCGGGCAGCACGGTCGCCACCGTGCCCGGCCGCCGGGCCGCGGGCCAGCGTTTTCCCGCCGCCGCCGGGCACGCCGCCGCCGGGTGCGGTGGCCGCGTGCGGAAGGCGCGGGAGCGGGTGGGCGGGTCGGTCCTGCTCCTGTGCGCGCTGCTCTTCTCCGTCCTGCTCGACGCCGGGCTCCTCGACGCGGGCCCCGACGACGCCGGCTCGTCGCTCGTGCTCGGCGCGGTCGGCGCGCTGCTGCTGGCCCGGGGGCTCGCGCACCCCGCGCTGCCGCCGTCGGCCCTGGTCACCGCCCCGGCCGTGGCCGCCCGCGAGCGCCGCCGCGCGTCGGCCCGCCGCGCCGTCCCCCGCCAGCGCGACCCCGACCCCGACGCCGCGGGCCGCACCCGTTCCCGCGCCCCGTCGGACCCGTTCCCGGCGCTGTAGCTGCTCGACGCTCCCGCCGGACACGCGTCCCCGTCCCGGCTGCCTCCGGAGTGTCTCCCGTGCTCGATCCGATCTACTTCGCGTGTCCGCCGTCATGTGGGTGTGGCACCAGCTCTTCGCCCTGCTGCTCGGCCCGTCCAGCGGCCCGGGCTGGGCCCTGTCCGTCGTCTTCCTCGTCCTCATCCTCCGCGTCGTCATGATCAAGCCGTTCCGCGCTTCGGTGCGCTCGGGCCGCGCGATGCGCGCGCTGGCCCCGCAGATGGCCGAGCTCAGGGCCCGCCACGGCGACGACCGCGCCGCGCTCGCCCGCGCCACCCAGGACCTGCAGCGCGAGCACGGGGTGAGCGTCGTGGGCGGCTGCCTGCCCGCGCTGCTGCAGATCCCGGTGTTCATCGGGCTGCTGCACGTGCTGCACGGCTTCAACCGCGCCGGCCTGTCCTTCGAGCAGAACGCCGCCATCGCCAACTACGTCTTCCCGCCCGGCGACGTCCGCTCGTTCCTGGAGGCGCGGCTGTTCGGCGCGCCGCTGTCGTCCTACCTGTCGATGCCGCAGGGCCTGCTCGACTCCTTCGGTGCGCACGTCGACCGCTGGGAGGTCGCGGCCGCCGCGCTGCCG
The DNA here is from genome assembly GCF_019263585.2 of Pseudonocardia oceani. Lineage (GTDB taxonomy): Bacteria > Actinomycetota > Actinomycetes > Mycobacteriales > Pseudonocardiaceae > Pseudonocardia > Pseudonocardia oceani. The sequence goes on along the minus strand of NZ_JADQDF010000001.1, from coordinate 1,149,364 downwards.
CTGGTGGTGGTCGCGGCGATCGCCACGCACGTCACGGCCCGCCACTCGCTCGCGCGCCAGGCCGCGCCCACCGGCCCGGCCGCGTCGGTCATGCGCCTGACGCCGTGGATCTTCCCCCCCGGCGCGCTGGTCGGCGGCCTGTTCTTCCCGTTCCCGGTCGCGATCCTGCTGTACCGGCTGACGGACAACGTGTGGACGCTGGTGCAGCAGTACATCGTCCTCACCCGCCTCGACACCGCCTGCCCGCCGGTGCCGGTCGCCGCCGTCGCCGCCCCGGCCGCGGCGCCGGCGCCGATCCCGGGTCCGAGGCCGGTCAGGCGGGCCGCGCCGCGCAAGCACGCGTCGGGGCACCGGCCCAGCCGCAAGCGGGGCCGCGCCCGTGCCTGAGCGGGTTCCCGAGGAGGCCGGCGCGCCGTAGCGTCGCCGCGATGGAGGGTCTGCTGCTGCGCCTGTCCGCAGTCGACGCCGACGCGGAGGCCGCGGTGCGCGTCATCGCCTGGTTCGACGCGCTGGTCGAGCGGGGTGCGTCGCTGAACGCGCTGGTCCGGGCCACGGCCGCGCTCGCCGAGTGCCCGGCCGCGCTCGTGCGCCCCGGCGAGGTGGACCTGCGCTGGGGGCCCGACGGGCGTCCCGTCGTGCAGGATGCTCCGTCGGGGGAGGTGGCGCTGCCCGGCGGCGGGTCGGTCCGCCTGGAGCGCGGCGGCCCGCCCGGCCTGTTCGACGAGCTGGTGCTGGAGCGGTTCGCGCTGTCCGCACGCCTGCTCGGTGCCGTGCCCGCCGCCCCGCACCTGGCCGACCCGGCGCTCGTCGAGCTCGTCCTGTCCACGCGGGAGGCCGAGGAGGACCGCTCCCGCGCGCTGCACCTGCTGGGCCTGCGGCCGGGGCGCCCGCTGCGCGTCGCGGCGCTGGAGCCCGGGGCCGACCTGCGCGCGCTGGCCACCGAGGCCGGGCACGCCGTCCGGGCCGCGGAGGTCGGCGGGGTCGTCGCCGCGCTGCTGCAGGCCCGCGGCGGCACCGTCGCCGTCGACGCCCTGCGTGCGGCGCTCGGCGGCGGCCCCCGCGGCGGGCTGGGCGGTGCCGTCGCGGCGCTGGACGCCGGGACGTCGTGGCGCCAGGCCCGCCTGGCCCTGCGCTTCGCCGACGCCCCCGGCGAGCTCGTCGACCACGACGCGCTCGGCGCCCCCGCACTGCTCGCCGAGGTCCCGCCGGCCGTGCTGGCGGCGCACCCCGACGTCGTGGCGCTCGCCGCGCTGCCCGCCCTCGACCTCGCGACGCTCGACGCCTTCTGCCGCACCGGCTCCCTGCGCGGGGCCGCCGCGGCGCTGCACCTGCACCACAGCTCCGTGGCGGGCCGCCTCGCGCACGTCCAGACCGCCGTCGGCTGGACCCTCGACGACCCGGGCGGCCGGTTCCGCGCCCGCTGCGCGCTGCTGGCGCACCGGCTCGCGCGCGCCTGTAGGAGCTAGAGCCCCAGCGCCCGCGCCAGCACCGCCGTCGCCTCGGCGTGCTCGCGCTGCGACACGGCCGCGTGCCGGGCCAGCCCGGACCCGTGGAACGTGCCGGGGAACAGGTGCAGCTCGACGGTCACGCCGGCGGCCAGCAGGGCCAGCGCGTAGGCGATGCCCTCGTCGCGCAGCGGGTCGAAGTGCATCGCCGACACGTACGCCGGAGGCAGCCCGGACAGGTCGGTGGCGCGGGCCGGAGCCGCGTAGGGCGACACGTCGTCGCTGCCGGGAACGCCCGCGCCGAGGTAGGAGTCCCAGCTGACGACGGCGCGGGAGCGGTTCCAGATCGGGGTGTCGGTGAACGCGGTCATCGACGACGTCGTGAGCCGGTCGTCGACCTCGGGGACGCCGAGGTACTGGAACGCGATCGACGGGCCGCCGCGGTCGCGAGCCAGCAGCGTCAGCCCCGCGGCGAGCCCGCCGCCGGCACTCACCCCGTGCACGGCGATGCGCTCGGGGTCGACACCCAGCTCCGATGCGTTCTTCGCGGTCCACACCAGTCCGGCGTAGACGTCCTCCAGCGGACCGGGGAACGGGGTCTCGGGCGCGAGCCGGTAGTCCACCGACACCACGACGACACCGAGCTCGCGGGCGAACTCCAGGTTGCGGGCGTGGTCGGTCTCCAGGTCACCGAGGACGAAGCCGCCGCCGTGCACGTCGTAGACGGCGGCCGGCGCGGCCACGCGCTCGGGCCGGTAGACGCGCATGCGGACGTCGGGCGACCCCTCCGGCCCGGGCGCCGACACCTCCTCCACCCGTACGCCGGTCGCGTCCGGCGTCCCGAGCTGGGCCACCAGGGCCGTCATGCTCGCGCGCGCGGAGGGCAGGTCGGACAGGTCGAGCTGCGGGAGCATCGGCACGACGGCGGCGAGCTCGGGATCGATCGCGTGGCTGGTCATGCCCCGATCCTGCGCGCCCGGGGTGAGCGCCGTCACCCGCCGGGCGTCGGGAGTCCGGGTGCGTGCGCCCGACTCCTGCGCGGCTCGACCACCATCTGCGACCAGTCGACCTCGCGCGTCATCCGCCAGTAGTCGACGATCCGCCACGGCATCGCGCAGACGACCCGGCCCGCGGGGTTGCGGTACCAGTTCCGCATGCCGGGGTGCGTCCAGATCATGGCCTCGTGGGCGGCGTCGTGGCGGGCGGCGTAGTCGGCGTGCGCCTCGGGCGTGACCTCCACGGTGCCGTAGCCGCGCTCGGCCATCGTCGTGATCGCGTCGACGATCCACCGCACCTGGCACTCGGCGATCGTGATGTAGCTGCCGCCGTGGCCCAGCACGGTGCCCGGGCCGCAGGTCAGGAACAGGTTGGGGAACCCGGCCACGGTGATGCCGAGGTGCGCGTCGGCGTCGTCGGGGCCCCAGATGTCAGCCAGGACGGCGCCGTCGCGCCCGCGGACGTCCATCGGCCAGAGCTGGCGCGTGGTCTCGAACCCGGTGCACAGCACGATCACGTCGGCCTCGACCTCGGTGCCGTCGGCGGCGCGCAGGCCGGTGGCGGTGACCGCCGCGACGGGCTGGCTCACCAGGTCGACGTCGTCGCGGCGCAGGGCGGCGAACCAGCCGTTGTCGAGCAGCATCCGCTTGCCGAACGGCGGGTAGTCGGGCAGCGCGCGCTCCAGCAGGTCCTCGCGCCCGTCGAGCTCGGACTGCAGGTAGCGGGTGAACACGCGCCGGTGGCCGTCGTTGACGGCGTTGACCGAGCGCTCCGGGTGCTCCCACGCCGGATCGACCTGCAGCGCCGGGTGCACGCGGTCGCCGGTGTTCCAGGACAGCCGCGTGCGGTACCAGCGGCGGTAGAACGGCACGTGCGCGAGCAGCAGCCGCGCGCCCTCGGCGACCTCGGAGAAGTAGACGTCGTTGGGTGCGGCCCACTGCGCGGACCGCTGGAACACCGTGACGCGCCCGGCGCGCCCGGCGATCGCGGGCACGATCTGCATCGCGCTCGCGCCGGTGCCGACGACGGCGACCCGCTTGCCGGTGACGTCGAGGTCCTCGGGCCAGCGCGCCGAGTGGAACAGCGGCCCGCGGAACTCCGCCAGCCCGGGCAGGTCGGGGACCTTGGGCCGGTTGAGCTGGCCCACCGCCGTGATGACGACGTCGGCCTCGAGCACCTCGCCCGCCGTCGTCGTCACCGTCCAGCCCTGGTCGTGCTGGTGCGCGCTCGCCACCTCGACGCCGAAGCGGACGGTGCGGCGCAGGCCGTGGGCGTCGGCGACGGAGCGCAGGTAGCCGAGCACCTCGTCGCGCTTGCCGAAGTGCGTCGACCACTGCCGCGGCGCGAACGAGTACGAGTACAGGTGGCTCGGGGTGTCGACGCCGGCGCCGGGGTAGGTGTTCTCCAGCCAGGTGCCGCCGACGTCGAGGTTCTTCTCCAGCACGACCGGCTCGATCCCGGCCTCGCGCAGCTTGATCGCGGCGAGCATGCCGGAGACGCCCGCCCCGATGACGACGACGCGCAGGTCGGTGTCGACGCGCCGCGGCGGCGCGTCGCGGAAGCCCATGTCGGCCGCGGTCATCGGCTCGTACTCCGCGCCGACCTCCTCGCCGACGGCGAGGCTCATCAGCGCGACGAGGTCGTCGCCGGTCGGGGCGGGCACGGCGGGCGCACGGCCGGCGGCCCAGTCGAGCACCGCGTCTACGGCCGCCGCCCGGATCTCGTCCTGCACCTGCGGCGGGAAGCCGCCGGAGTCGTTGTCCTCCATGCCGCGGCTGCGGGTGGGCCGGTAGGGGTCGGCGAGCCAGCGCGGGTCGCCGGTGAGCTGGAAGAGCACGGCCACCAGCGTCGGCAGATTGGCGTCGCGCATCGCGGCCGCGAGCGCCTCGCGCCCGGGCACGGCGGACGGCACGGGCTCGGTCAGGGCGTCGTCGCTCACCGGACCGAGCCTAACGGCGGTTAGGTGATTGCGGAAGACGGGCGCTTGACCTGCATCACTTCCCGCCACCATGCTGCCCACTCCACCTCACAGCGGACAGGGAGCAGCGATGGAGCTGACCGAGGCGATGCGCACCACCGGCACGTGCCGCTACTTCCGACCCGACCCGGTGCCCGACGAGGTGCTCCGCGCCGCGTTCGACGTGGCCCGCTTCGGCCCGCAGGGCGGCAACCGCCAGCCGGTCCGCTGGGTCGTCGTGCGCGAGGCCGCCACGAAGCAGGCGCTGGCCGACCTGTACCTGCCGCTGTGGAAGGCGTACTTCGACGCGATCGCCACCGGCGACGTCAACGTGGGCGCGCTGCCCAAGACCGTCACCGACGCCGACTTCTTCGCCGAGCACCTGGCCGAGGTGCCCGCGATCGTCGTCGCGTGCGCGGAGCTCGACGGCCTGCACCCCACCGATGCCGAGCTCGGCCGACTCTCGGTGGTCGGCGGCGGCTCGATCTACCCGACGGTGCAGAACCTCTGCCTCGCGCTGCGCGACCAGGGCGTCGGCACCGCGTTCACCACACTGCTGTGCATCGAGGAGCCCAAGGTGCGCGAGCTGCTGGCGATCCCGGAGGGCTTCATCACCGCCGCGCACATCGCCGTCGGCTACCCGGAGAAGCCGTTCCCGACCAAGCTCACCCGCACCCCGGTGGACGAGATCGTCTACGCCGAGTCGTTCGCGAAGCCCCTGTTCGCATGACCGGCACGCTCTCCCCGCAGCACCGCTCGCCGATCGGCCGCGCCACGATCGGCGACCAGCTCCGCCGCCACGCCCGCACGCAACCGGGGAAGGTCGCGTTCGTCAGCTACACCCCGGACCGGGTCGAGACGACCTACGGCGAGCTCGATGCGCGGGCCAACCGGTTCGCGCACCTGCTCGCCGGGCGCGGGGTGGGGCGCGGGGACGTGGTCGCGGCGATGGCGCGCAACTCCGTCGACGTGGTGGCGGCCTACTACGGCGCGCTCAAGCTCGGCGCGGCGTTCACGGTGGTCAACCCGATGCTGCGCGAGCACGAGGTGGCCTGGCAGCTCGACCACGCGCGGCCGGCGGCCGTGCTCGTGGCCCCGGAGTTCGCGGGCGCCGTGCCGGGGGAGCCCGTGGTGCTCGGGCCCGGCCTGGAGGCGGAGCTGGGCGCGCAGCCCGACACCGAGCCCGAGGCCGAGGTCGACGAGCACGACGTCGCCATGCTGATCTACACCAGCGGCACGACCGCCGAGCCCAAGGGCGTGCTCGTCCCGCACCGCAACTACCTGATCTCCACCGCGCCCGCGTGGAGCTGGGGGCTGCAGACCGGGCCGGACGACACGTGGCTGTTCGTCATGCCGTTCTTCACGATCGCCGGGCTCGGGTCGATGACGACGCTGACGCTGATGGGCGCCACGCTCGTGCTGCCCGCGACGGTCGAGCCCGCGAGCGCGCTGGAGATCGTCGCGCGCGAGGGCGTCACCGTGATCGCGCAGACGCCGACGTTCTACCTCGCGCTCGCCGCGCAGCCCGGCTTCGGTCCCGACGCCGTCGGGGCCGTCCGGCGGTGCATGACCTACGGCGGGCAGGTCGCCCCGGCCGCGATCGACGCCTGGTCGGCGGCCGCACCGGACGCCCGGTGGGGCACCTACTGGGGGCAGTCGGAGCTCTCGCAGCTCGGCACCGTCGGCTGGTTCGCCACGCTCGACGACGTCCCCGGCGGCGACCCGTCGTGGATCGGGCGGCCGGTCACGCACCTGGAGACCCGCGTCGTCGACGAGAACGGCGACGACGCCGAGGTCGGCGAGCTGATCTGCCGTTCGCCCTCGGTCATGCTCGGCTACCACCGCGAGCCCGAGCGCACCGCCGCGGTGCTGCGCGACGGCTGGCTGCGCACCGGCGACATCGTCCGTGTCGACGGCGAGGGCAACCTGTTCTTCGCCGACCGCAAGGGCGACATGATCAAGTCCGGCGGGATGAACGTCTCGTCGCAGGAGGTGGAGCGGGTCCTGCACGCCCACCCCGCCGTGCTGCGCGCCGCGGTCGTCGGGCGGCCGGACCCGTACTGGTCCGAGGCCGTCACCGCGTTCGTCGTGGCGAAGCCGGGGGAGAGCCCCGACCCGGCCGAGGTCGTCGCGTTCTGCCGCGAGCGGCTCGCGACGTTCAAGGCGCCCAAGGCCGTGCACGTCGTCGACGCGCTGCCGGTCGACGCGCAGGGCAAGGTCCTCAAGCGCGAGCTGCGCACGGTGGAGCTCCCGGCGTGAGCGCGCCCGGCCCGACCCCGCCCGTTCCCGGTCCGCGCCCGATCACCGGGGCGCCCAGCCGTCCGGCCGGCGGGAGACGGGGCGCGGCGCGGCGCGAGCAGGTCGTCACCGCCGCCGCGCGGATCTTCGCCGAGCAGGGGTACGCGGCCGTCGGGATGCGGGAGATCGCCGACGCCGTCGGCATCCGCGGGGCCAGCCTCTACCACCACTTCGCGGCCAAGGAGGAGATCCTCTACGCGATCTGCCTGACGGTCACCGAGGAGCCCAACACCCTCAACCTGCCCCTGCTCGACGCCGCCGGCACGCCCTCGCACCGGCTCGCCGCGCTCGTGCGCGCCCACCTCGAGCACCTGCACCGGCGCCGCGTCGAGCACCTGGTCGGCCTGCACGAGATGGCCGCGCTGACCCCGGAGCACCGGGCCGTCGTCGACGACCACCGCCGCTACTACCAGCGCCGCGTACGCGGGTGCGTGGCCGCGGGGGTGGCGTCGGGGGAGTTCGCGGTGCCCGACGCCCGGCTGGCCGCCTTCGCCATCTGCGACATGCTCAACGGCTTCTCGCACTGGTTCCACGACGATCGCGAGCTGTGCCTCGACGACGTCGTCGAGGGCTACGTCGACCTGGTCGTGGGGCGGCTGCTCGGGTCGCCGGACTTCTACTGAGCCGCCGCCCCCCGGTCGTGCCGCCCTCGTCACGCCGCCCCGGTCGTGCCGCAGTCGCGGATCCGGCGGGCGGCGGCCACGAGGCCGCGGCGCGCGCCGCGCTCCTGCACGGCGGCCAGGGCGAAGGCGCTGCAGCTCGGCGTCGAGGGGCAGCGGGGGGTGAACCGGGTGATCCGGCGCCGGTAGAGCCGGATCAGGCCTCGGGCCAGCGCGCCGCCGCCGCGGTCGGGCAGCACGGCCGCGGCCAGCAGGAGCAGGGTCGAGAGCCGGGTGATCGCGAGCAGCGAGAGGTTGCAGTCGCATCCGTCGCATCCACCGCCCCCCGAGCGCCCGCCGGACCCGCCCCCGCAGCCCCATCCGGCGCCGCTCCCGCCGCCGCGACCCTCTCCGCCGCCCGACGAGCCGGACCCGCGGGAACCCCCGCCGCCGCCCCAGCCGTCGCAGCCCCACCCGCCGCCGCCCCCGTCGGAGCGCCCGCCGGACGTGCGGCCCCCGCCGCGGCCCAGACCGATGGGCACCCCCAGGCCCGACCCGGCCTCGACGACGTCCGCCGCCCCGTCGACGGCGTCGCTCGCGTCCTCCCGCTGCTCCTGACGCCGCCGCGCCTCCTCCTGCCGCCTGCGGCGCTCCTCCTCGCGCCGCCGACGCCGCTGCGCCGGGGTCTCGTCACCGGGACCGGCCCGCATACCGCCTCCTCGTCCGCCTCCGTCAGCGGAAGTGTGCCGCACGGGGACGGGAGGGGTCCCGGCCCCGCGGTCGCAGCCCCACCGGCTCGTCGCACACGCTGCAGCCTGTGCGACCGGCCGCTGTCTGTGCGACCGGAGTCGGGGTGCTGCGTCACCCCTGCGACCGGCCGGTGGGTGTGCGACGGGGGGGTCAGGCCCGCAGGCGCAGCCCCTTGGGTGTCACCCGGAAGCCGGCTTCGGTCAGGACGTCGGCGAGCTCGGAGCCCAGCGACCCGATCCCGTCGGCCTTCTCCACCGCCAGCGAGCCCAGCCACCCCTCGTGGACCGCCCCGGCGAGCGCCTGCGCGGCTGCCGCCAGCTCGTCGTGCTCGGCGCTGAACGACAGCAGCGACTTGCCGCCCCGCTCCACGTACAGCGCCGGCGCTCCTTCCACCAGCACCACGAGCGCGCCCGCCTTGCGGCCGGGCCGGTGCTTCGTGTCGCCCGCGGTGGGGGGCCAGGGCAGCGCCGCGCCGTAGGGCTGCGCCGGGTCGGCCGCCGCGAGGACCACCCGGGAGAGCCCGTCCTCGCCCGGCGCGCCGTCGGGCCGCGACATGGCCCGCAGCCGGTCGATCGCCCCGGGCACCGCGAACTGCGCCGCCCCCAGCCCCTCGACGACGTACCCGCGCCGCGCCCGCCCGGAGTCCTCCATCGCGCGGAGCACCCGGTAGACGGCCGCGAACCCGCCGACCACCCGCCCGGTGCCCAGCGCCCCGCGGGTGAGCACGCCGTGCCGCTCGAGGAACGCCTCCGCCCGGGCGTGCGCGCGGCGGGTGGCGTCGGGCTCGCGGTCGACCGCGAGCGCCCACCGCCCGCCCACCGACGGCGGCCCGCCGCGGCTGGGCATCGTCGGTCGCCCAGCGCGCAGCTGCGCGTACCGCCCGCGCGAGGCGGTGCGGCGGGTGCGGTGCGCCCCGCCCTTGCCGCCGCCGAGCCGGGCCCGCAGCGGCCCGAGCGTGTCGTTGGTGAGCAGCCCGGCCCACACGAGGTCCCAGATCGCGGCGACCACGGCGTCGTCGCCGGGACCCGCGTCGCCGGACTCGACCAGCGCGCGCCCGGCGCGGTCGGCCAGCTCCCGGAAGAACAGCGCGCCGCCGCCGTCGAGCGCGGCGAGCAGGGCGCGGTGCAGTGGGGCGTCGGCGACGTCCGGCTCGGGCTCGGGCAGCAGCAGGTCGGCGACGTCGGCGGGCGCGATGGCCAGCCAGCCGTCGCTGCCGGCGAGCGGCCCGCACCCGGTCCAGGTGACCTCGCCCGCCGCCGTCAGCTCGTCGAGCAGGGCGGGGGTGTAGCCGGGCAGCCGCGCGGGCAGGATCAGCGACTCCAGCGCGCTCGCCGGCAGCGGCGCCCCGGCGAGCTGCTCGACCACGCCGAGCACGTCCTCCGCCCCGGGCGCGCGCCGCATCCGGCCGCGGCGGCCGTCGTCGGCTCCGGTGCGCACGCCCTGCCACGCGGGCAGGAACCGGCCCAGCGCCCGCTGCTCGACGGGCTCCACCTCGGCGCGCAGCCGCGCCAGCGACCCGCGCCGCAGCCGCCGCAGCACCTCGGCGTCGCAGTACTCGATGCCCTCGGCGCCCGGCCGCAGCTCGCCGCGCACCACCCGCCCGGACCCGACGAGGCGGTCGAGCACGCCCGCCACCACCGCGACGCCCAGCCCGAACCGCGCCGCGCACTGCGCCGCGGCGAAGGGGCCGTGGCTGCGGGCGAAGCGCAGCACGAGGTCGCCCAGCGGATCGGCCACCGGCTCGGTGAACGCCTCCGGCACCCCCACCGGCAGCGCCGCGCCGAGCGCGTCGCGCACCCGCCCGGCGTCCTCGATGGCCAGCCAGCGCTCCTCGCCGCCCATCCGCACGCGGATCGCGCGCCGCGCCGACTCCAGGCCGCCGAGCCACTCCGGGGCCACGCCGCGGGCGGCGGCCTCCTCGGTGGTGAGGTCGCCCAGGAACCGCAGCAGGTCGGCCGCGCCCTCGGCGTCGCGCACGTGGCGGTCCTCGGCGAGGCGCTGCAGCGAGGCCTCCACCTCGGCCAGCACCTCGGGGTCGAGCAGCTCGCGGATCGCCTCGGAGCCCAGCAGCTCGGCGAGCAGCGTGGAGTCGAGCGAGAGGGCGGCGGCGCGGCGCTCGGCCAGCGGCGCGTCGGCCTCGTAGAGGAACATCCCGACGTAGCCGAAGAGCAGGCTGCGCGCGAACGGCGACGGTGCCGGCGTCTGCACCTCGACGACGTGCACCTTGCGCGCCTGCACATCGGCCATCAGCGAGCGGAGGCCGGGCAGGTCGTAGACGTCCTGCACGCACTCGCGCATCGCCTCGAGCGTGACCGGGAACTGCTCGTAGCGCCCGGCCACCGCCAGCAGCTGCGCCGACTTCTGCCGCTGCTGCCACAGCGGGCTGCGCCGCCGCGGGTCGCGGCGGGGGAGCAGCAGCGAACGGGCCGCGCACTCCCGGAACCGCGACGCGTAGAGCGACGACCCGCCCAGTTCCGCCACCACGATCTGCTCGACCTCGGACGGGTCGAGCAGCACGTCCTCCGCGGTGGGGACGACCTCGGTGCCGGAGTCGTCCACGGCGTCGGGCAGCCGCAGCACGATCCCGTCGTCGCCCGCCGACGCCTGGCACTCCACGCCCCGCCGCTCGCGCATCCGGGCGGTGATCGCCAGCGCCCACGGACCGTTGACCTGGCGCCCGAACGGCGAGTGCACCACGAGGCGCCAGTCGCCCAGCTCGTCGCGGAAGCGCTCGACGAGGACCGTGCGGTCGCTCGGGACGTGCCGGGTGGCGTCGCGCTGCTCGTGCAGGTAGGCGAGCAGGTTGTCGATCGCCCACTCGTCGAGCCCGGCCGCCGCGGCGCGGGCCCGCGCGTCGACGGTGTCGAGCGCCGACATCTCCCGCACGAACGCCCCGACCGCCCGCCCGAGCTCCAGCGGGCGACCGATCGACTCGCCCTTCCAGAACGGCATCCGCGCGGGCACGCCCGGCGCGGGTGTGACGATCACGCGGTCGTGGGTGATGTCCTCGACCCGCCAGCTCGACGTGCCCAGCAGGAACGTGTCGCCGACGCGCGACTCGTAGACCATCTCCTCGTCGAGCTCGCCGACCCGCGACCCCGCGCCGTCGGCCCCGCCGGGCGTCATCACGGTGAACAGGCCGCGGTCGGGGATCGTGCCGCCGGAGGTGACGGCGAGGCGCTGCGCGCCGGGCCGCCCGGCCAGGGTGTCGGTGACGCGGTCCCACGTGATGCGCGCCCGCAGCTCACCGAACTCCTCGGACGGGTAGCGCCCGGCCAGCATGTCGAGCACCGAGTGCAGCGCGGAGTCGGGCAGCGCGGCGAACGGGGCGGCGCGGCGCACGACGCGCGTGAGGTCGTCGAGGGCCCACGGCTCCAGCGCGACCATCGCCACGATCTGCTGCGCGAGCACGTCGAGCGGGTTGCGCGGGTAGCGCATCGACTCGATCGCGCCCGACGTCATCCGCTCGGCCACGACCGCGCACGACACGAGGTCGCCCCGGTACTTGGGGAACACGACGCCGGTGGACACCGCCCCGACCTGGTGCCCGGCCCGCCCGACGCGCTGCAGGCCCGACGCCACGCTCGGGGGCGCCTCCACCTGCACCACGAGGTCGACCGCGCCCATGTCGATGCCCAGCTCCAGGCTGGAGGTGGCCACCACGCACGGCAGCAGCCCGCCCTTGAGCTCCTCCTCCACGAGTGTGCGCTGCTCACGCGACATCGACCCGTGGTGCGCCTTCGCGACCACCGGGGGAGCCCCGCCGCCGATGCCGGACTGCCCGATCGCCTCCGCCGGGAAGGCCCGTTCGCGGTCCGGGTCGTCGAGGTCCTGGGCGCCCTCGGCCTCCTCGGCCGCCAGCTCGTTGAGCCGCGACGTGAGCCGCTCGGCCAGGCGCCGGGAGTTGGAGAACACGATCGTCGAGCGGTGCGTGCGCACGAGCTCCAGCAGCCGCCGCTCCACCGCCGGCCAGATCGAGGGCCGCTCCGCCGTGCCCGCCGCCGAGCCGATGACCTCCTCGTCGGAGCTGCCCGGCGCCGGCCGCTGGTCGAGCGCGGCGAGGTCGGGCACCGGCACCTCGACCGTGACCTCGATCGTCTTCGGGATCGTCGGCTGCACGACCTCCACCGGCCGCGCGCCCGCGAGGAACGTGGACACCTCGTCGATCGGGCGCACCGTGGCCGAGAGCCCGATGCGCTGCGCGGGGGCGGGAAGCAGCTCGTCGAGGCGCTCCAGCGACAGCGCGAGATGCGCGCCGCGCTTCGTGCCGGCCACCGCGTGCACCTCGTCGAGGATCACCGTCTCGACGCCCTTGAGCGACTCGCGCGCCGCCGACGTCAGGATGAGGAACAGCGACTCCGGCGTGGTGACCAGCACGTCGGGCGGGGTGCGCATGAACGAGCGGCGCTCGTCGGCCGGCGTGTCGCCGGTGCGCATCCCGACCGTGACGTCGGGGACCGTGAGGCCCAGGCGCTGCGCGGCCTGGCGGATGCCGGTGAGCGGCGAGCGCAGGTTGCGCTGGACGTCGACGGCCAGGGCCTTGAGCGGCGACACGTACAGCACCCGGCAGCGCTGCTTGGGCTCCTCGGGGACCGGGCCGGCCGCCAGCTTGTCGAGCGCCCAGAGGAACGCCGCCAGCGTCTTGCCCGACCCGGTCGGAGCGACGACCAGCGCGTGCCGCCCGGCCTGCGCCGCGCTCCACGCGCCCTCCTGCGCCGCGGTGGGCGCGGCGAAGGCGCCCGTGAACCAGTCCCGGGTGGCGGGGGAGAAGCCGTCGAGAGCGGTCACGCCACCCATCATGCGCCGGGGGTCCGACACTTTCCCGTTTGGACGCCGGGGCCTGCGGGAACAGCACCCCATGCCCGATGTGATCCGCCTGATCCTCGACGACCACGAGTCGTTCCGCGCGCGCTTCGCCGAGCTCGAGCAGCTCCGTGACGACCCCACCGCCGCCGCCGCGGTCTGGGCCCCGCTGGCCGCCGACCTCGAGGTCCATGCCAGCGCCGAGGAGCAGTTCTTCTACCCGCAGCTGCTCAAGCGCGTCGAGGACGTCGAGGACGAGACCGAGGACGCCGTCTCCGACCACGACGAGATCCGCCACGGCATCCGCCGCGCCGCCGGCAACGAGCCGGGCAGCGACGAGTGGTGGGCCGGCATCCAGGACGCCCGCGAGGCCAACGACGAGCACCTCGCCGAGGAGGAGGCCGACGACCTGGCCCCCTTCCTGCAGAAGGCCTCGCTCGAGGTGCGCCAGGAGGTCGGCGAGAAGTTCGCCGCCTACAAGCGCGAGCACGCCCACGGTGCCGGGCTCGACTACTCCGACACCGGCGCCGACCAGTACATGGCCGAACACACCTGAGCCGCCGCCGTCAGCGCCTGCGGTTCTGCCACCACCAGCGCAGCAGCAGCGTCAGCGACGTGAGCAGCATCATCAGCACCACGAGCTGGCCGAGCGGCGACGAGAAGCCGGTGGGATCGCCCGAATAGTCCACTTCTACGACGCTACCCACGTCGGGGTCGCCGTGCCGAACGACGGCGCGGGTCGTGGCCAGCGCAGCGGTGACCCGTCGACGGTGCCCGGCGGGGCGGCCAGCGTGAGGTCGCCCATCTCCTGCAGGTGGGGGGCGGGGTCGACCTCCGGCACGTCGACCGCTGCCCCGCGGGCCAGGCCCTGCAGCCACGCCGCGGTGCCGACGAGCGACAGCCGCACGTGCCGCGTGCCGCCCTCGCGGCGCTGCGCGGCCAGCGCGAGCAGGGCGGCAGCGGCGCCGAGGTAGCCCGTGGTGTGGTCGAGCGCCTGCGCGGGCAGCGCGCCCGGGGCGTCGATCGAGCCCTCCTCGACGGCGATCCCGCAGGCCGCCTGCACCAGCGAGTCGAACCCGCGCCGCCCGCCCCACGGCCCCTGCTCGCCCCACGCGGAGAGGGTGACGACGACCAGGCCGGGATGGCGTAGCGCGAGCGCGTCGGGGGCGAGGCCGAAGGCGTCCAGGGCGCCGGGACGGTAACCGGTGACGACGACGTCCGCGTCACCGAGCAGCTCCTCGCGCCGCCCCTCGTCGGCCAGGTCGAGCAGGGCCGAGCGCTTGCCGGGGAGCGTGTCGGCGGCCTGCAGCGGGATCTCCGGACGGTCGGGTGCGTCCAGGCGCAGGACGTCGGCACCGTGCAGGGCCAGCGTGCGGGTGGCGACCGGGCCCGCGATGACCCGGGTCAGGTCGAGGACCCGGGGCCGGCGGACGGGCCGGGGCGGCGCCTCGCCGACGACCCGCTGCTCGACCAGCGGCGGCGGGGCACCGGTCTCCGCGCGCCACCGCTCCTGCGTGCGCACCGCGGCGGCCACCCCGCCCGCCGCGTGCACCGCCGCCTCCAGCTCGACGCCCGTCCGCTCTGCGATCGCCGACGGCACCTGCGCCTCCGTGCACCCCAGCACCCGCAGTGCGGCGGCCCGGTGCCACGGGTAGTTGGCGTGCAGCCGCAGCCAGCCGTCGGCGGTGCGGTGGAACGCCGAGAGCGGGTCGAACGGCGCCCCCAGCGACGTCCCGCGGCGCAGCACGTACCGCTCGCTGCGCAGCGCGATCGCGAGCGTGCGGGTGTCGAGCCCGACCGGGCGGTCGGTGGCGGCCAGCAGGCTCGCGCCGACCGCGGCGACGCCGGCACCGGTGACGTCGAAGGCCGAGCGCAGCACGGCCGGCGGACCCGTCACCGCGAGCCTGCCCGGGGCGGCGGGGTCGCCGCCGAGCTCGCTCCACACCTGCCGCAACGGCGTCGTCATGCCCGCGACGCTAGCCTGGACCGCGTGCGCCTCACCCAGTTCCGCGAGCTGATGGAGGGCGAGTTCGGGGCCGTGCGCGCCTCCTCGCTCGCCCGTGACCACGTGTTCGCCGAGCTCGGCGGCCGCACCGTGGAGCAGGCGCTGGAGTTCGGCTACGACGCCCGCGACGTGTGGCGGGCGGTCTGCGCGGCCTACGACGTGCCGCCCGCTCGGCAGTAGGAGCACCGCCCGGCGCGGGATCCTATCCGTCCGGCGTGTCGGAGTCACGATCGAACAAGTGTTCGCTATCGTGTTGTCCACATGGCGCGGTGGCCGTCCACAGTTCCGGACCTCGCCCGCAGAATGTCGGTGGTCGCCCCTACCGTCGACAACGACCTTCCAGTCCGACACGAGCACGATGTGGAGCCGGCGATGACCGCAGCACCCGACCGCGAGAAGGCGCTCGAACTCGCCCTCGCCCAGATCGAGAAGAACCACGGCAAGGGCTCGGTGATGCGCCTCGGCGACGACACCCGCCCGCCGGTGGGGATCATCCCCACGGGCTCCATCGCGCTCGACGTCGCGCTCGGCGTGGGCGGCCTGCCCCGCGGCCGCGTCGTGGAGATCTACGGCCCGGAGTCCAGCGGCAAGACCACGGTCGCGCTGCACGCGGTGGCCAACGCCCAGGCCGCGGGCGGCATCGCGGCCTTCATCGACGCCGAGCACGCGCTCGACCCGGAGTACGCGAAGGCGCTGGGCGTCGACACCGACAACCTGCTCGTCTCCCAGCCCGACACGGGGGAGCAGGCGCTCGAGATCGCCGACATGCTGATCCGCTCCGGCGCGCTCGACCTCATCGTCGTCGACTCGGTGGCCGCGCTCGTCCCGCGCGCGGAGATCGAGGGCGAGATGGGCGACAGCCACGTCGGCCTGCAGGCCCGGCTCATGAGCCAGGCGCTGCGCAAGATCACCGGTGCGCTGAGCAACTCCGGCACCACGATGATCTTCATCAACCAGCTGCGCGAGAAGATCGGCGTCATGTTCGGCTCGCCGGAGACCACCACCGGTGGCAAGGCGCTCAAGTTCTACGCCTCCGTGCGCCTCGACATCCGCCGCATCGAGACGCTCAAGGACGGCTCCGACATGGTCGGCAACCGCACCCGCGTCAAGGTCGTGAAGAACAAGGTCGCCCCGCCGTTCAAGCAGGCGGAGTTCGACATCCTCTACGGCGTCGGCATCAGCCGCGAGGGTTCGCTGGTCGACGTGGGCGTCGAGCAGGGCCTCGTCCGCAAGTCCGGTGCCTGGTACACCTACGAGGGCGACCAGCTGGGCCAGGGCAAGGAGAACGCCCGCAAGTTCCTGCGCGAGAACCCCGACGTCGCCAACGAGATCGAGAAGCGGATCAAGGAGAAGCTCGGAATCGGGGCCGTCGTCGACGCCGACGCCGCCCTCCCCGCTCCCGTCGACTTCTGATCGTGGGTCGGGTCGCGCGGTTCGGTGACGCCGGCGCGGAGTCCACGCCGGCCGCCGAGGCCCGGCTCGACCGGATCGGCGCCGACGGGCCCGCCGCGGCGGTCGCACGGTTCGGGGGGCTCGACGCCACCCCGGCCGATGCCGGGACGGCCGGCGTCGACGCCGAGACGGGTGACGGTGAGACGGGTGACGGTGAGACGGGTGACGGTGAGGCGGCGGGATCTCCGGTCGCCCGCCTCGACGAAGTGGGGGAGGCCCCGCCGGCCGCACCGCTGGCCGAGCTCGACGCCGCCGACGGCGAGGGCGCCGCAGCCGCCGCGCCCACCCGCACGGCGCGCTTCGGCGAGGGGCGCGTCCGCCCGGCCCGCTCCGGCGACGGCGGACGGTCGGGCGAGGGCCGGGGGGTCGGGCGCCGGACCCGGCGCGACGGTGCCGCGGCCCGCACGCGGCGGACCGCCGGCACGCCCGCAGCCGATGTCCCCTCCACCGACACCCCCTCCACCGGCGAGGGCCCGGCGGACGACCGCAGGACCGCCGACGAGAAGCCCCGGCGCGGCTGGGGTCCCCAGCAGATCGACCCGGACGCCGACCCGCTGGTGGCCGCCCGCGAGATCTGCCTGCGGCTGCTCACCGACCGCGCCCGCACCCGGCACGAGCTGGCCCAGGCCCTGAAGCAGCGGGGCGTGCCCGACGAGGCGTCCGAGTCGGTGCTGAGCCGCTTCGACGAGGTCGGTCTCATCGACGACGCCGCGTTCGCGGGGCAGTACGTGCGCTCCCGCCACACCTACCGGGGCCTCTCGCGGCGCGCGATCGCGATGGAGCTGCGCCGCAAGGGCGTCGACGACGAGGTGGCGGGGGAGGCGCTGGAGGAGGTCGACCCGGCGTCGGAGGAGCGGCGCGCCCGCGAGCTCGTCGACCGCAAGCTGCGCACGGTGCCCGCCGACACCCCGGAGCAGCGGAAGAAGGCTGCCAACCGGCTGGTCGGCATGCTCGCGCGCAAGGGCTACGGCGGCAGCATCGCCTACCGCGTCGTGCGCGAGGCCCTCGCCGCCCACGGGACCGAGCTCGACGACGAGCTCGACAGCCCCGACCTGTAGCCCACACCAACCCTCGCCGCACCGGTCTCCGCACCAGACCCGAGCGGAAGCTCGCACACAGGCCGGGTGGCTCGCACACAGGTCCGGACCTGTGTGCCACCCCCGCACCCTGTGTGCGACCGGCGCCCGGCCGCACCCGGCGCCCGGCCGCGCCCGGTGCACCCGCGGCTCGCCGAGGCACGCCTCCGGTGCACCCGCGACCGGCACGTCCGTGCGGCGCGGGGCTAGCGCTTCTGCCGCCTGCTCCCGCCGTGCCAGTCCTGCTCCACCCCGACCTCGTCGTCGGCCACCCCGAGCGCCCGCAGGCGGGGGAGCTCGCGCAGGCTCCGCTTGAGCTCGGCGAAGCCGGGGAAGCGGGCCAGGGCGATGACGTGGTCCCACAGCTCCGCGGCCTCGTCGTCCGGGGGCAGGCGGCTGATCACCGGGCCGAAGAACGCCACGCCCTGCGGCGGCTCGAAGTGCAGGATCGGCGTGCCGACGTCCTTGCCGGTGAGTGCCAGCGCCTCGTCGGTCTCGGCCTGGATCAGCGCGTCGTGGGAGGTGTCGTCGAGGGCGTCGGCGAGGTCGGCGGGCAGCCCGAGCCCGGCGAGCACCGGCGCCACGAACTCCGCGGTGCCGCGGCGGCCGTGGTCGGCGGCGGCGTCGGGCACCGGGGCGCGGTCGAAGACCTCGGCGCCGAGCGCGGCGTACAGCCCGTCGACGGCCTCGCGCCCGTACGCCTCCCGCGTGGCGGCGGCCAGGCGGAGCAGGCGCAGGCCCGCGGTGTGCCCGGCCTCGTACTCCGGCGGGAAGTGGGTGTCGTAGTCGATGTGGGCGTTGAGCAGCCGCAGCGAGATGAACCGCCAGTCGACGGTGTAGTCGCGCGCCGCCTGCACCTGCCGCACCCACTTGCTGGTCATCCACGCGAAGGGGCACACCGGATCGAAGTAGAAGTGCACGTCGGCCATGCGGCCAGTCTCTCAGCCCGGGAGCGGGTCGGGGCGGCGCAGCACCTGCACGTCGCCGGGCAGGTTGTCCCCGGCCGACAGGTCGGCGAGGAAGGACAGGAGGGTGTCGCGGAAGGCCTGCATCGCGTGGGTCGGGGCGAGGTCGGCGCGGCGGGCCAGCGCGACCGTGCGGTACAGCGCGGGCGTGAGCACCGTGCGGCGCAGCCGCGGGCGCCCGGCGAACACGAGGTCGGGCACCACGGCGACGCCCGTCCCGGCCTCGACCAGGCGCAGCACCGCGTCCATCTCCCCGCCCTCCACGGCGAACCGGGGCGTCTCGCCGGCATCGGCGTAGGCCTGCAGCGTCGCCTCCCGCACGTCGTAGCCCAGCCGCGGGACGATGAGCGGGCGGCGGGCGAGCTCGTGGATCGTCAGCGACGCCCGGGTGGTCGGCGCGCGGTCCGAGGCGGGGGAGGCCACCGACAGCCGCTCGCGCAGCACCGGCGTGGTGTGCAGTGCCGGGTCGATGCCGGTGGTCGGCACGATCACCAGCGCGACGTCGAGCTCCCCGCGCACCAGCGAGCGCACCAGCGGCTGGGACCCGCTCTCCACCAGCTCCAGTCGCACGTCGGGGTGCTGCTCGTGGAACACCCGCAGCACGTCGGCCAGCACGCCGATGCACAGCGACGGTGTGCCTCCGACGCGCACGCGCCCGCTGCGCAGCCCGATCAGCTCCGCGACGCCGGTGCGCGCGCGGTCGGCGTCGGCCAGCATCCGGCGGGCCAGCGGCAGCACCACCTCACCGGCCGGGGTGAGCCTGACGCCCTCGCGCCCGCCCCGCTCCACCAGCGCCGCCCCGAACTCGTCCTCCAGCACGCGCAGCTGCCGCGACAGCGTCGGCTGCGCGACCCCCACGGCGTCGGCGGCGCGCGTGAAGCTGCGCGAGTCGGCCAGTGCCACCAGGTACGCGAGCTGCGTCAACGTCACCGCCATAGCGTAGGAGCATCGAACCGGTGACGCTCATGCAAGAACGGCGAAGGAATGGGCACTCCTCCTCCCGAGTGAACCGGCCCACGTCGACGCCCGGGGTCGTCCCGCTGAGCAGGGTCACTGCGGCATGCATAGCGATTGGGCATGGCCAAGCCGGGTTCGATGCATTGGACGACCCCCCGCTCCGGTAGTCACCCTTGGTGCATGGTCTCCCTGGCTCAGCGCGGTGATGTGGGTGCGCCGCCCCGTCGTGCTCCGCGGCCGTCGTCCGTGCAGCTCAAGTACGTGATGGCCGTCTCCGGCGCGATCATGTTCCTCTACCTCGTCGCGCACATGGTCGGCAACCTGAAGATCTTCCTGGGGGCCGAGTCGCTCGACCTCTACGCGGAGTGGCTGCGCGTCGTCGGCGAGCCCGCGCTGCCGGAGCAGACCGTCCTGTGGTTCGTGCGGATCGTCCTGCTGGCCGCGGTGATCGGCCACATCGTCGCGGCGACGGTGCTCGCCCGCCGGGCGTCGAGGGCGCGGCCGGTGAAGTACGCGCACAAGAGCAAGGTGGCGGGCTCCTACGCCGCCCGGACGATGCGCTGGGGCGGCGTGATCGTCGCGCTGTTCATCGTCTACCACATCCTCGACCTGACGACGGGCACGCTGAACCCCAACGGTGTGTACGGCGACGTCTACGCCAACCTCGTCGCCGACTTCGCGCCGCAGCGCTGGTACGTGACCGCGTTCTACGTGCTGTCGATCCTCGCGCTGACGCTGCACCTGCGCCACGGGCTGTGGAGCGCGGTGCAGTCGCTCGGCCGCACCCGCGGGGGCAATCTGGTCGCGCTGAAGACCACGGCGAACGTGGTCGCGATCGCGCTGGCCGTCGGTTTCCTGGTCGTCCCGCTGTCGATCACCTTCGGATTGGTGTCCTGAGCATGAGCATGTACAGCGACTTCTCGATCGGTGAGCCGATCGTCGACACCGCCGCCCCCGACGGGCCCATCGAGACCCGGTGGGAGCGCCGCCGGTTCGGCGTCAAGCTGGTCAACCCCGCGAACAAGCGCAAGATGAAGATCATCGTCGTGGGCACCGGCCTGGCCGGCGGCTCGGCCGCGGCGACGCTGGCCGAGGCCGGCTACCAGGTGTCGAGCTTCTGCTACCAGGACAGCCCGCGCCGGGCGCACTCGATCGCCGCGCAGGGCGGGATCAACGCCGCGAAGAACTACCGCAACGACGGCGACTCCGTGCAGC
Source organism: Pseudonocardia oceani (assembly GCF_019263585.2). Taxonomy (GTDB): domain Bacteria; phylum Actinomycetota; class Actinomycetes; order Mycobacteriales; family Pseudonocardiaceae; genus Pseudonocardia; species Pseudonocardia oceani. Next base: position 1,128,846 of record NZ_JADQDF010000001.1, on the reverse strand, counting down.
GGCTGTTCTACGACACCGTCAAGGGCGGCGACTTCCGCGCCCGCGAGTCGAACGTGCACCGACTCGCCGAGGTCAGCGTGCAGATCATCGACCAGTGCGTGGCGCAGGGCGTGCCGTTTGCCCGCGAGTACGGCGGCCTGCTCGACAACCGCTCGTTCGGCGGCGTGCAGGTCTCCCGGACGTTCTACGCGAAGGGCCAGACCGGCCAGCAGCTCCTGCTCGGCGCCTACCAGGCGCTGGAGCGCCAGATCGACGCTGGCCGCGTCGAGATGCACACCCGCCACGAGATGCTCGAGCTCGTCGTCGTGGACGGGCGGGCGCGCGGGATCATCGTGCGCGACATGGTGACCGGCGAGGTCGAGACCCACCTGGCCGACGCGGTGGTGCTGGCCAGCGGCGGCTACGGCAACGTCTTCTACCTCTCGACGAACGCCAAGGGCTGCAACGTCACGGCGACCTGGCGCGCGCACCGCAAGGGTGCGCTCTTCGCGAACCCGTGCTTCACCCAGATCCACCCGACGTGCATCCCGGTCAGCGGCGACCACCAGTCGAAGCTGACGCTGATGAGCGAGTCGCTGCGCAACGACGGCCGCATCTGGGTCCCGAAGGAGATGGGCGACACCCGCTCGCCGAAGGACATCCCCGAGGACGAGCGCGACTACTTCCTCGAGCGCCAGTACCCGGCGTTCGGCAACCTGGTGCCCCGCGACATCGCCAGCCGCGCGGCCAAGACGGTGTGCGACGCCAAGCGCGGCGTCGGCCCGTCGGGACTGGGCGTCTACCTCGACTTCTCCGAGATCATCGAGCGGACGGGACGGCCCGCGGTGGCCGCGAAGTACGGCAACCTCTTCGACATCTACGAGCGCATCACCGGCGAGGACCCCTACGACGTCCCGATGCGCATCTACCCGGCGGTGCACTACACGATGGGCGGCCTGTGGGTCGACTACGACCTGCAGAGCACGATCCCGGGCATGTTCGTCGTCGGCGAGGCGAACTTCTCCGACCACGGCGCCAACCGCCTCGGGGCGTCCGCGCTGATGCAGGGCCTGGCCGACGGCTACTTCGTCCTGCCCAACACCATCGGCGACTACCTGGCCAAGAACCACCTGGAGCCGGTCGCCGCGGACGCCCCCGAGGTGGTCGAGGCCCGCACGGAGGTCACCGACCGGATCGAGAAGCTCCTCTCGATCGACGGCACGCGCACCGTCGACTCCTTCCACCGCGAGCTGGGCCACATCATGTGGGACCACTGCGGCATGGAGCGCACCGACGAGGGCCTGCGCAAGGCGCTCGACCTGATCAAGGAGCTGCGCCGCGAGTTCTGGCAGTCGGTCAAGGTCCCCGGCTCGGCGGCCACGCTGAACCAGTCGCTGGAGAAGGCCGGCCGCGTGGCCGACTTCCTCGAGCTCGGCGAGCTGATGTGCCTCGACGCGCTGCACCGCACGGAGTCCTGCGGCGGCCACTTCCGCGCCGAGAGCCAGGTCGACGGCGAGGCCGAGCGCGACGACGAGAACTTCTCCTACGCCGCGGCGTGGGAGTTCACCGGTGTCGGCGAACCCCCGGTCCTGCACAAGGAGGACCTGGTCTTCGACTACGTCACCCCGAGCCAGCGGAGTTACAAGTGAAGCTCACCCTGAAGATCTGGCGCCAGGACGCCCCCGAGGCGAAGGGCCGGATGGTCGGCTACCAGGTCGACGACGCCGACGAGGACATGTCGTTCCTGGAGCTCCTCGACGTCCTCAACGAGAAGCTCATCCTGTCCGGTGACGAGCCGGTGGCGTTCGACCACGACTGCCGCGAGGGCATCTGCGGGTCCTGCGCGATGGTGATCAACGGCGAGCCGCACGGCCCGCAGAAGGCCACGACGGCCTGCCAGCTCCACCTGCGGCACTTCCGCGACGGCGAGACGATCGTCGTGGAGCCCTGGCGCGCGTCGGCGTTCCCGGTGGTCAAGGACCTGGTCACCGACCGCAGCGCGTTCGACCGACTCATCCAGGCCGGCGGCTTCATCAGCGCGCCGACGGGATCGGCGCCCGACGCCCACGCCACGCCCGTGCCCAAGCCCAACTCCGAGCGCGCGTTCACCGCGGCGGCCTGCATCGGCTGCGGCGCCTGCGTCGCCGCGTGCCCCAACGGCTCGGCGTCGCTGTTCCTCGGGGCGAAGATCACGCACCTCGGCGAGCTGCCGCAGGGCCGGCCCGAGCGCGACGACCGCGTGGTGCGGATGGTCGAGCAGCACGACGCGGAGGGCTTCGGCGGCTGCACCAACACCGGCGCGTGCACGGTCTCCTGCCCCAAGGAGATCCCGCTCGACGTCATCTCCCAGCTCAACCGGGACTACCTGCACGCCACGACGGGGAGCCGCCGCTCGGCCTGACCCGCCGCCGCCGTCGACCGGCCCGACCCCCACGGGGGCCGGGCCGCTCGTCGTGCGCGGATGCGCCGGACCGAGTGTGACGCCTGTCTCGACCACGCCGTTTGTTCCCGACCCGTCACCGAAGTGGCAGGCGTTACGTCGTACGCTCCGGCCCAGATTCGACCGCGGAAGATTGAGGACCCACTGACGTGTCATCCACCACAGACGCGTCCACGGGCCGGGCTCAGATCTCGGCCAGGACGCTGCGCACCGACCGGTGGTGGCTGCCACCACTGCTCAACTTCGCCGGGCTCACCGCCTGGGTCGTGTACGCGACCGTGCGCGCCTTCCAGCAGGACAACTACTGGGTGGGCGAGTACGAGTACCTGACCCCGTTCTACTCGCCCTGCGTCTCGGTGGGCTGCATCCCGGAGTCGTCGCACTTCGGGCAGTTCCTGCCGGACGTCTGGTGGCTGCCCTACGCGTCGCTGACGCTGCCGTTCCTGCTGCTGTTCCGGCTCACCTGCTACTACTACCGCAAGGCCTACTACCGGGCCTTCTGGCTGTCGCCGCCCGCCTGCGCCGTGGCCGAGCCGCACAAGAAGTACACCGGCGAGACGCGCTTCCCGCTGCTCGGGCAGAACCTGCACCGGTACTTCTTCTACGCCGCCGCGATCATCTCGGTGATCAACACCTACGACATGATCCTGTCGTTCACCACCGGCATCGGGCTGGGCAACATCATCCTGCTGGCCAACGTCGTCGCCCTGTGGGCGTACACGATCTCGTGCCACTCCTGCCGCAGCATCGTCGGCGGCCGCATCAACAACTTCTCCCGGCACCCGATGCGCTACAAGAGCTGGCAGTTCGTCTCGCGGCTCAACGCCAAGCACATGCAGCTCGCGTGGCTCACACTGGGGACCCTGGCCTTCACGGACTTCTACGTCATGGCCGTCTCGGCCGGGTGGATCTCCGACCTGCGGATCGTGGGGTGATCTGAATGACCTCGAACGAGAACGACCGGACCGAGACCCAGATCGAGCGGCACGAGTACGACGTCGTCGTGATCGGTGCCGGCGGTGCCGGGCTGCGCGCGGCCATCGAGGCGCGCGCCCAGGGCAAGCGCACCGCGATCATCTCCAAGTCGCTGTTCGGCAAGGCGCACACCGTGATGGCCGAGGGCGGCTGCGCGGCCGCCATGGGCAACGTCAACAGCAACGACAACTGGATGGTCCACTACCGCGACACCATGCGCGGCGGGAAGTTCCTCAACAACTGGCGGATGGCCGAGCTGCACGCCAAGGAGGCGCCCGACCGCGTCTGGGAGCTCGAGACCTACGGTGCGCTGTTCGACCGCACCAAGGACGGCAAGATCAGCCAGCGCAACTTCGGCGGGCACACCTACCCGCGGCTCGCGCACGTCGGCGACCGCACGGGCCTGGAGATGATCCGCACCCTGCAGCAGAAGATCGTGTCGCTGCAGCAGGAGGACTACATCGCCACCGGCGACTACGAGTCCAACATCCGCGTGTTCCACGAGTGCACCATCACCGAGCTGTTCAAGGCCGACGGCCGCATCGCGGGCGCGTTCGCCTACTACCGCTCCACGGGGCAGTTCGTGCGCTTCGACGCCCCGGCCGTCGTGCTGGCCACGGGCGGCGTCGGCAAGAGCTACCAGGTGACGTCGAACTCCTGGGAGTACACCGGCGACGGCCACGCGCTCGCCCTGCGTGCGGGCGCCACGCTGATCAACATGGAGTTCCTGCAGTTCCACCCGACGGGCATGGTCTGGCCGCCGTCGGTGAAGGGGATCCTGGTCACGGAGTCGGTGCGCGGTGACGGCGGCATCCTCAAGAACTCCGAGGGCAAGCGGTTCATGTTCGACTACGTGCCGGACGTGTTCAAGGACCAGTACGCCACGACGCCCGAGGAGGGCGACCGCTGGTACACCGACGCCGACAACAACCGGCGCCCCCCGGAGCTGCTGCCCCGTGACGAGGTCGCCCGCGCGATCAACTCCGAGGTCAAGGCCGGCCGCGGGTCGCCCCACGGCGGCGTGTTCCTCGACATCGCCTCGCGCCTGTCTCCCGAGGAGATCCAGAAGCGGCTCCCGTCGATGTACCACCAGTTCAAGGAGCTGGCCGACGTCGACATCACCCAGGAGCCGATGGAGGTCGGTCCCACCTGCCACTACGTGATGGGTGGCGTCGAGGTCGACCCCGACACCGCGATGTCGGTCGTGCCGGGCCTGTTCTCGGCCGGCGAGTGCTCGGGCGGCATGCACGGCTCCAACCGCCTGGGCGGCAACTCGCTGTCCGACCTGCTGGTCTTCGGCCGCCGCGCCGGCGCCGGGGCGTCGGAGTACGTCGACTCGCTCGGCGGTACGCGCCCCGCGGTCCTCGTCGACGACGTCGTCGAGGCCGAGAAGCGCGCCCTGCTGCCGTTCGCCAGTGCCACCGACGGCGGGGAGAACCCGTTCGTCGTGCACCAGGAGCTGCAGAAGACGATGAACGACCTCGTCGGGATCATCCGCAAGGAAGACGAGATGGAGCTCGCGCTCAAGGCGCTGCAGGACATCGCCGTGCGCACGCGCACCGTCAGCGTCGAGGGCGAGCGGATCTTCAACCCGGGCTGGCACCTCGCGCTCGACCTGCGCAACATGCTGCTCGTGTCGCTGTGCGTCGCCAAGGCGGCGTTGGAGCGTCAGGAGAGCCGCGGCGGGCACACCCGCGACGACTACCCGGTCATGGACTCCGACTGGCGGCACGTGCTGCTGGTGCTGTCCGCGCTCGGCGAGGACAACGTCGACCTGGTCCGCAAGGAGCAGGTGCCGATGCGGCCCGAGCTGTTCGACCTGTTCGAGCTCGACGAGCTGAAGAAGTACTACACCGGCGAGGAGCTGGGCGGCCACCGCGCGGGTTCGGCGGCCGACAAGGGGGAGAAGGCATGACCCACGACCAGCACTTCCGCGTCTGGCGCGGCAACGACGAGAAGGGCGAGCTCGTCGACTACCCGGTGGAGGTGAACGAGGGCGAGGTCGTCCTCGACATCATCCACCGGCTGCAGGCGACCCAGGCCCAGGACATGGCCGTGCGCTGGAACTGCAAGGCCGGCAAGTGCGGCTCGTGCAGCGTCGAGATCAACGGGCGCCCGCGCCTGGCGTGCATGACCCGGATGAGCACGTTCGACGAGGACGAGGTCATCACGGTCACGCCGCTGCGGACCTTCCCGGTGATCCGTGACCTCGTCACCGACGTGTCGTTCAACTACACCAAGGCGCGCGAGATCCCGTCCTTCGCGCCGCCGGAGGGCGTCGAGCCGGGCGAGTACCGGATGGCGCAGATCGACGTCGAGCGGAGCCAGGAGTTCCGCAAGTGCATCGAGTGCTACCTGTGCCAGAACACCTGCCACGTGGTCCGCGACCACGAGGAGAACAAGGAGAACTTCGCCGGCCCGCGCTACCTCATGCGGATCGCGGAGCTCGACATGCACCCGCTCGACTCCGCCGACCGCCAGCAGGCGGCGCAGGAGGAGCACGGCCTGGGGTACTGCAACATCACCAAGTGCTGCACCGAGGTGTGCCCCGAGCACATCAAGATCACCGACAACGCGCTGATCCCGCTCAAGGAGCGCGTCGTCGACCGGAAGTACGACCCGCTGGTGTGGCTGGGTAGCAAGATCTTCAAGCGCGGGGACTCGCGCGCGCAGCAGTAGGTACCACCGGTCCGAGTTGCAGGAAGGCCACCTTGAGGACGTGGATCGTCCTCAAGGTGGCCTTGCTGCGAGTAGGGGCCGGTGGCGGGGGAAGGGGGAGCCGGTGCGCGTCGCCGTCGTCGGGGTGGGGGCCGTGGGCGGGGTCCTCGCCGTCGCCCTCGCCGAGGCCGGCCACGAGGTGCTCGGCTGCCGCTCGCCCGCGTCGGTGACCCTCACCGACGACGACCGCGGCGTCCGCACCCGCGCGCTCACCGCGCTGGCCGACCCCGCTGACGCGGAGCCCGTCCCGTTCGTCGTGCTGGCCACCAAGATCCACCAGTCGGCCACGGCCGCGCCGTGGCTCGACGCGCTCGCCGGCCCGGACACCGTCGTCGTGGCCGCGCAGAACGGCATCGACCACGCCGAGCGCGTGCCGCCCGCCCTGCGCGGGCGGGTCGCGCCGGCGCTCGTCTACGTCAACGCCGAGCGGACGGGGCCGGGGCAGGTGCGCGCGCGGCGGACCGAGCGCGAGCTCGTCCTGGCCGACGACGGGCCCGGGCGGGCCGCGGCGGGGCTGTTCGCGTCGACCTGGCTGCGGGTCGAGGCGGTCGCCGACTTCCGCACGGCGGCGTGGCGCAAGCTGCTCACCAACGTCGTGGTCAACCCGATCACCGCGCTCACGGCCCGCCGCGTCGAGGTGCTGCGCGAGCCGGCCGTGGCCGAACTGGCGCTGGCCGCGCTGCGGGAGGCGGTGGCCGTCGGCCGGGCCGAGGGCGCCGACCTGCCCGACGGTGCCGCCGGGGAGGCGCTGCGCTGGCTGCAGGGACTGCCCGCCGGCGCGACGACCTCGATGCTGCAGGACCGCCTCGCCGGGCGGGCGCTGGAGGTCGACGGGCTCACCGGTGCGGTCGTGCGGCTGGCGGCGCGGCACGGGGTCGACGCCCCCGCGAGCCGGGCGCTGCTCGCGCTCACGGCCGCCGCGGCCGTCGGCTAGCCCATCGAGCGGCGGATCTCCTCGAGCTTCGCCTTCGCCGCCCGCTCACGCTCGGTGAACTGCTCCTCGACGCTGCGGCCCTCCGGGGTGGCGTCGGCCAGCTCGGCGGATCCCTGTGACACAGCGTGACGACCCTCGATCCGGTCACGGACGTAGTCGAAGCTCGGGACACCGTGTTCGTCGTAGTCGGGACGGGGCGCCTCGACCGGTGGGATCTCCTCGGACGCGACGATCTCGGCGTCGATCGGCTCCTGCGAGGGGGTCGGTTCGATCATCGGGGACCTTTCGCGCGGGCGGTGCGGGCCCGGGCCACGCTACCCGCGTGACCACCCGATCGGCGTAGATCGCGACCCGCGTGGCGGCGTCACGGGACCGTCACCCGGTCGTTGGACGACGTGGGACCCGCACGGTGTCCCGGAACGGACACGGAGGTCGATCATGGTGGCTGCCACCACCCGGGCGGTCTCGCTGGTCGCTCCCTCCGGCGCGCCCGTGGAGCTGGAGGTGCCGGACGCGTTCGGTGACTTCCGGTGGTACGGCAGCACCCGGTTCGCCGGGCCCTACATGTCGCGGCAGTTCTTCCTGGCGCCGCTGGGGCAGCACCGCGCCATCCCGACGCACGTGATGCCGGGCGCGACCGAGCGCGTGCAGCCGATGCGCGGCTACGACGCCGTCGTCTACGAGGCGCGCGACCGCTCCGACTCCGCACTCGTCCTCGCCGGCCCGCACCACGAGGCCACCACCTGGTTCGGCGGGCCCGCCCCCGACCTCATGGGTGTCAGCACGATGCTCACCTCCTTCCGCTACGACGACGGCCCCCGCGGCGCGGCGCTGACGCCGGCGGCGCCGCTGCTGGTGTCGCAGCCCGACGTCGCGCTGATCGGGCACAGCGAGTCGGCCACGCTGATCGTCCGCCGCTCCGTCGACGTCCTGCCGAGCCTGCCCGAGTGGGCCGGGCTCGCCCTGCCCGGCGGCGAGCTGTGGCGCGCCGGGCGCGAAATGGACCCGCGCGCCACCGCGCTGACGGCGGGCGGCCCGCACAGCTGGCGCTACATCCTCGCCGGCGACAGCCTCGCGATGGACCTGGTGCTGCTGGGGCCGGAGTCCGGTCGCGCCCCCACCACCATGGCCGAGGACCAGATCGTCGACGCGCTCGGCGCGCTCACCGGACGCTGGACCTGACGGGAACGGACCGACATGACCCTCACGCTCGCCGTGGCGCTGATCGCGCTGCTCGTCGCCCTGTTCGCGCTCGTCGCGCTCGTGGCCGTGTACGCGCGGGTGCGCGCCCTGGAGACCGGCCGTGCCGCTGAGCTGTCGGGCTACGCCCCGCTCGTCGGACGCCCGGCGCCCGCCGCGGTGCGCCCGCGCGAGGGCGAGAGCGGCGCGCTGGTGGCCGTCCTCGACGCCGACTGCGCGCAGTGCCACGACGTCTACGCCCTGCTCGGCGAGGTGAGCCGCCCGGGCGTGCGGTTCGCCGCGGTGGCCGACCGCGCGGAGTTCGCCGACTCCCTGGCCGAGCTCGTCGTCGACCCCGACGTCCGCGGTGCGCTGTTCGAGGGCTACTCGCCGACCGTGCTCGCCCTCGACGCCCGGGGCGTCGTCGTGCGCCGCCGCTTCGTCTACGCCGACACCGACGTCCGGGGCCTGCTGCTCGACCTGATCGCCGAGCACGAGGTGGCGCGCGCATGACGCGGCTCGACGAGATCCCCACGGCGTCGCAGCCGCCCGCCGCGGCGGTGCCCAGCGCGGTCGTCGCCCGCATCCGGGCCGTCCGCCCGAGCCGGCGCACGGTGCTGCGCGGGCTCGTGATCGCCGCGGCCGCCGCCGCGCTCGTGCCGCTGGACTGGTTCCTGGTGCGGCGCGAGGCCGCGGCGCAGTCCACCGAGGGCGACGACAAGGCCGAACACATGGGCTGCAAGCCCGAGAGCTACCGCGAGGAGGCCGACAACTGGCCCTCCACCGGCACGGCGGTCTGCTACGGCGGCTGGCGCCGCGGCGGCTTCCCCTGCTCGAACGGCTACCACCGCGAGGGCAGCTACACCGACGGCCCCGACTCCTACGAGTCCACGCGCGTCACCCAGAGCTGCCACGGCCGCAACGCCTGGCGCTGGAACGGCTACCGCTGCTCGGACGCGACCACGACCGTCGTCTACGCCGACGGCACCGACTACCGCGGCATCACCATCGCCGCGTGCCCCGTGCCCGCCGGCTCGCCCGCGAACACCCCCGAGCCCGACCCGCCGGCCGACACGTCCGACCGCTCGGGCGACTCCGGCAGCCGCGGCGGCGACTCCGGCAGCGGTGGTTCCGGCCGGAGCGACGACGACGGGCAGAGCGACTCCGGCCGGAGCGACTCCGACAGCGACAACGACAACGGGGGCGGCGGCCTGCTGTCCGGCCTCGGCGCGCGCTTCCCGGCCGGGCGCTGAGCCCCTCCCTCGACGCCGTGACCCGCCGCGCCCTGCACCCTGCCACCACCGCGGTGGCGCTGCTCGCACTGGCCGCGCTGGGCGCGTGGCTGCCCGCGCCGCTCCTGCTCGCCGCGGTGGCGGGCGCGGGCGCCGGGTTCGCCAACTCCGGCAGCACTTGAAGCCACAACTCGGCGTTCCTGCTGAGCGCGCCGGTCTGGCGCGGGTCCCCGGTCGTGCGGTACTTCGGTGCCGGACTGCTCCTCGGAGCGGTGCTCGTGGCGTTCGTCGCGGGCGTCGTGGGGGCGGTGCCGCAGGCGCTCGTGCCCGCGCCCGTCCGCTGGGCCCTGCTCGGCGCGGCGGCGCTCGCGGTGCTGGCGCGCGAGTGCGGCCTGCTGGCGTTCCGGGTGCCGGAGAACGCCCGGCTCGTGCCCGAGGACGTGCAGCACCTGCGCGAGTGGGGCGCGCTGCAGTTCGGGTTCGAGATGGGCACCGGGATGCGCACCTACTCGCCGTCGGCGCTGCCGCACCTGGTGCTGCTCGCCGTCGTGCTGGTCGTGCCGTTCCCGGCCGCGTTCGCCGTGGCGGCCGGGTTCGCGGCCGGACGCCTGGCGATGCCGCTGCTCTCCCACGCCTGGAGCGACGACGGCGCGTGGACCGCGGTGTGGGATCGCACGCAGGCCCGCGTGCGGCCGGTGCTGGCCCTGACCGTGGTGGTCGCGCTGGCGGGGATCATGCTGGGCGCGTGAAGACGGTGTCGGTCGTCGCGGTCTACGACGTGTCCTGCCCCAGCTGCTCGGAGATCGCGCGCGAGCTGCCCGAGCTGCTGCGGGTGCCCGTCACGGTGCGCTCGTGCCGCGACCCGGAGCTGCCCGCCTCGCTCCCCGCCGCGGTCCGCCGCTGCGCCACCCCGGCGCTGGGCACGGTGCGCCGCGACGGCTCCGTGCGCTGGTGGACCGGCCTGACCGGCGCCGTGGGCGTATTGCCCGTCGTCCGCCCCGGGGCGGCGCGCGAGGCCGTGGCGCTCCTGTGGAGCGCTTTCCGCACGCCGAGACACTAGCGTTGGGGTCGTGACGACCGCGCCGTTCGGATCCTGGCCCACCCCGATCACCTCCGAGCTCGTCGTCGCGGCGGCCGTGTCGCTCTCCGAGGTCCGCGTCGACGGCGCCGAGGTCTACTGGTCCGAGGCCCGTCCCGCCGACGAGGGGCGCACGCAGCTCGTCCGCCGCGCCGCCGACGGCGCGACCGCCGACCTGCTGCCCGCCGGCTCCAACGCCCGCACCGCGGTGCACGAGTACGGCGGCGGCGCCTGGTGGGTCCGCGACGGCGTCGTGTGGTTCACCGAGTGGGCCGACCAGCGCCTGTACCGGCTCGCGCCCGGCGGTGCGCCCGAGGCCCTGACGCCCGAGCCCGCGCAGCCCCGCGGCGACCGGTACGCCGACGGCGACGTGCACGCCGGCCCCGACGGCGGCGTGATCGTCTGCGTCCGCGAGCGGCACGGCGACGGCGAGCCGCGCAACGAGGTCGTCCGGCTCGCCGCCGACCGCCCGTCGGAGCCCGAGGTGCTGGTCACCGGGCCCGACTTCGTCGCCGCGCCCCGGATCAGCCCCGACGGCGGCACCCTGGCCTGGCTGCAGTGGAACCACCCGTCGATGCCGTGGGACGCCGTCGAGCTCGTGGTGCGAGACCTCGCCACCGGCGAGGAGACGGTCGTCGCGGGCGGGCCGTGGGAGTCGGTGTCGGAGCCCTCGTGGCAGCCCGACGGGTCGCTGTGGTTCATCTCCGACCGCACCGACTGGTGGAACCTCTACCGCTGGCTCCCCGGCTCCGACATCGAGCCGATCATCCGCATCGACGCCGAGGTCGGCGTGCCCGGCTGGCGCCTCGCGGGCTCGCGCTACGCGGTGCTGGCCGACGGGTCGGTCGTGTTCGCCCGCCGCCGCGCCGGCTCCGACGCCCTGTCCGTGCGCGGCACCGGCGGCCTGATCGCCGACCTCGACCTGCCGTTCTGCGAGGTCTCCGTGCTGCGCGCGGCGGGGGAGTCGGCCGTCGTCGTCGCCGGCACGCCGACGGCCGAGGCCGGCGTCTACCGCGTCACCCCGCCCGGGCCCGACACCGACACCACCGCCGTCGTGCTGTGCCCGCCGCGCGACCTGGGGCTCGACCCCGCCGGGATCTCCGTGGCCGAGCACCTGACGGTCCCGTCCACCGACGCGGCGGGGGAGCCGCGCACCGCGCACGCCCTGCACTTCCCCCCGGCCAGCGCCACGCACACCGGCCCCGAGGGCGAGCTGCCGCCGCTGCTGGTCGTCATCCACGGCGGGCCGACGTCCTCGGCGTCGTCGGCGTTCTCGGTGGGGGTGCAGTACTGGACCACCCGCGGCTTCGCCGTCGTCAGTGTCGACCACGGCGGCTCCACCGGCTACGGCCGCGCCTTCCGCGACGAGCTGCTGGGCCGGTGGGGCGTCATCGACGTCCTGGACTGTCTCGCCGTCGCCCGGCGCCTCGCGGGCACCGGCCGCGCCGACCCCGGGCGCCTGCTCATCCGCGGTGGCTCCGCGGGCGGCTTCACGGTGCTCTCGGCGCTCGCCCGCGCCGAGTCGCCGTTCGCGGCGGGCGCCGACCACTTCGGCGTCGCCGACCTCGAGGCGCTGGCGCGCGACACGCACAAGTTCGAGAGCCGCTACCTCGACCGGCTCGTCGGGCCCTACCCGCAGGAGCGCGAGACCTACGTCGAGCGCTCGCCGATCCACCAGCTCACGCAGTTCTCGGCGCCGCTGATCGTGCTGCAGGGCGCCGAGGACGCGATCGTGCCGCCGGAGCAGTCCGAGATGATCGTCGACGCGCTGCGGGCCAAGGGCGTGCCCGTCGCCTACCTGCTGTTCGAGGGCGAGCAGCACGGCTTCCGGCGCGCGGAGAACATCCGCCGCGCGCTGGACGCCGAGCTGAGCTTCTACAGCCAGGTGCTGGGCTTCGAGCTCCCCGCCGACGAGGGCATCGAGCCCGTCGCCGTCGAGAACCTCTGAGCCCGGCGCCTCAGACGACCGCACCCTCCTGGACGACCGGCCCCGGCGCCGCGCCGTCGGGCGTGGTCCTGCTGCGCGACAGGCGCTTCTCGACGTACGTCGCGAGCCGGCTGAGCGCGTAGTTGATGAGGATGAAGATGACGGCGATGACGAAGAACATCTGCAGCGGGTTCCTCGTCGTCTGGACGACGATCTGCGCCGTCCGCAGCAGCTCCGGGTAGAGGATGATGAAGCCCAGAGCGGTGTCCTTGAGCACCACGACGAGCTGGCTGATCAGCGCCGGGAGCATCACCCGGAACGCCTGCGGGAGCTGGATCAGGCGCAGGCTCTGCCCGCGGGTCATCCCCACCGCCGCGGCGGCCTCGGCCTGGCCGCGCGGCAGCGACGCCACGCCCGCGCGGACGATCTCGGCGATGATCACCGAGTTGTAGAGGGTGAGGCCGATCACCAGGTAGGCCAGCGTCGGCAGGTCGACGCCGAGCGCGGGGAGCGCCCGGGCCGCGAAGAAGATCGTGACCACGACCGGCAGGCCGCGCAGCAGCTCGACCACCCCGACGACCAGCCAGCGGTACCAGGGGGCGCTGACGAGCCTGGTCACGGCGAGCAGGGTGCCGACCACCAGCGAGAACACGACCGCCAGCGCCGCGGCGGCGAGCGTGGCCTGCAGGCCCAGGCCGATGCGCTGCCAGACCAGCGGGAACTCGTCGGTGGTGGGGTCGAGCAGGGGGCCCCACTTCTCCGCGGTGAACTGCTCCTGCTCGGCCAGCCGCACGACCACCACCACGAGGACGGCCAGCACGATGGCGCCCGCGACGAGGCTGCCGATCAGGGTCCGGCGCCGCGACTGCGGCCCCGGGATGTCATACAGAACGCTCATCGCGCGATCGCCACCTTCCGCTCGGCCAGGCCCAGCAGCAGCCCCGCCGGGATGGTCAGGACGAGGTAGCCCAGCGCGACCCCGATGAGCACCGGGATCACGGCGAGACCGCCGGAACCGGTGAGCTGCACCCCGACGGAGTACAGGTCGCCGCCGACCCCGACGGCGCCGACGATCGCCGAGTTCTTGATCATGGCGATGAAGACGTTGCCGAGCGGGGGCACCACGGTCCGGACGGCCTGGGGGAGGACGACGACGGTCAGCGTCTGACCGAACGTCATGCCCACCGACCGCGCCGCCTCGGCCTGGCCGGGCGCGACGGAGTTGATGCCGCTGCGGATCGCCTCGCAGACGAACGCGGACGTGTAGAGCGCCAGGCCGGTCACACCGAACCAGAAGAACGACCCGTTGACGCCGATCTCCGGCAGGCCGAACGCGATGGTGAACAGCACGACGCTCAGGGGCGTGTTGCGCAGCACCGTGACCCAGGCGCTGCCCACCCACTGCAGGGGCGGGGCCGGTGAGACCCGGAAACCCGCCATGATCGTGCCGAGGACGAGGGCCCCGATCCCGGACAGCAGCGAGATCTGCAGGGTGGTCAGCACCCCCGTCCCGTACAGCCCGAGGTTGTCGGTGACGGCGTTCACGCCGGTCCTCCTGGTTCGATGGGGCCCGCACAGCACGTCGGGGACGCCGACCCGGTAGGGCGGTCGACGTCCCCGACGACGTTCAGGCGGTGATCAGCTCAGGCGGTGATCAGCTCAGGCGGTGATCAGCTGCAGGCGGCGGCTGCGGGCAGCTCGGGAGCGGGCTCCCCGGAGATCTCGCCTGCGGTGGACTCCCAGGCCTCCGCGTAGCTGCCGTCCGCGGCAGCGGCCTGCAGCGTCGTGTTGATGAACTCGCAGAACGCCACGTCGCCCTTGGTGATGCCGATGCCGTAGGGCTCCTGGGTGAAGGACTCGCCGGTCAGCTTGAAGGCGCCCTCGCTGTCGGCCACGAAGCCGGTCAGGATGACGTTGTCGGTCGTGACGACGTCGACCTGGTTGGTGCGCAGCGCGTCGGCGCACTTGCTGTAGACGTCGAACGTCGTCAGCTGGGACGGGTCGATGAACTCCGCGATCTGGGCCTCGGGGGTGGACCCGGCCACGGTGCACACCCGGGCCCCGGAGGCGCGGAGCGACTCCTTGTCGGTGACCGCGGTGTAGTCGCTGCGGATCATCAGGGTCTGGCCGGCCTCGTAGTACGGCCCCGCGAAGCTGATGCGCTCCTTGCGGGCGTCGTTGATGGTGTAGGTGGCGGCGACGATGTCGACGCGGTCGGTCTCGAGGACCTCCTCGCGCAGCGCGGACGGCGCCTCGGTGTAGGTGATGCCGTCGGGCGCGATGCCCAGGCCCGCCGCGATGATCTTGGCGATCTCGACGTCGAAGCCGGTGGGGGTGCCGTCCAGGCCCTGCAGGCCGAAGCCCGGCTGGTCGAACTTGGTGCCGACGCGGAGCGCGCCCGCCTCGGCCAGCCGGGCCATCGTGGTGCCGGCCTCGAACGTCGGGGCGTCGGCGACCGGGGGGCCGTCACCGCTCTCGGGCGACGAGCCACCGCAGGCGGTGGCCGTGAGGACGACGGCCGCGACGACGGCCGCGACCTTCGTGAGGGTGGAGAGGCGCATCTGGAGCGGGTCCTTCCGTCGGGGAACGTACGAGCGACTAGTGGGTCAGGATCTTGCCGAGGAAGTCCTTGGCGCGATCCGACGTGGGATGGGAGAAGAAGGTCTCCGGGGCGGCGTCCTCGACGATCTCGCCGTCGGACATGAACACGACGCGGTGCGCGGCCCGGCGGGCGAAGCCCATCTCGTGGGTGACCACGAGCATCGTCATGCCCTCCTTGGCGAGGGTGGTCATGACGTCGAGCACCTCGTTGACCATCTCCGGGTCGAGCGCCGAGGTGGGCTCGTCGAACAGCATGACCTTGGGCTTCATCGCCAGCGCGCGGGCGATCGCGGCGCGCTGCTGCTGCCCGCCCGAGAGCTGGGCGGGGTACTTGTCCTTCTGGTTGGCGATGCCGACGCGCTCCAGGAGCGCGAGCCCGTTCTTCTCCGCCTCCGCCTTGTTGGTCTTCCGCACCTTGAGCGGCGCGAGCGTGACGTTCTCGAGGATCGTCTTGTGGGCGAAGAGGTTGAAGCTCTGGAACACCATGCCGACGTCGGCGCGCAGGCCGGCCAGCGCCTTGCCCTCGGCCGGCAGGTCGGTGCCGTCGACCTGGATCGTGCCGGAGTCGATCGGCTCCAGGCGGTTGATCGTGCGGCACAGCGTCGACTTGCCGGAACCGGACGGTCCGAGGACCACCACGACCTGGCCCGGCTCGACCTCGAGGTTGATGTCGCGCAGGACGTGGAGGTCGCCGAAGTGCTTGTCGACGGCCGCCATCCTGATCATGGGCGTGCCGGCTGTGGTCATGCGTGGCCTCCGAGCATGGCGGGACGCTAGGGCGGATCGGACAGCACAGTCCAGCATCTTGGGGGACCCATAGGGTTTCGCTCCCATAACGAGATCGTTCTCGGGGATGCTGGGCCGGTGCACATCCTGCTCGTGGAGGACGACGACCGCATCGCGGCCGCGCTCCGCCCCGCCCTGCACCGGCACGGGATGACGACCGCGCGGCTCGCGCGGGGGCGCGGCGCCGTCGAGCACCTGGCCGGCGTCGACGTGGTGCTGCTCGACCTCGGCCTGCCCGACGTCGACGGGGTCGACGTGTGCCGCGAGATCCGCGCCGTGAGCGGGGTGCCGGTGATCGTGGTGTCCGCGCGCGGGGAGGTCGACGACCGCATCCTGGGCCTGCACTCCGGCGCCGACGACTACATCGTCAAGCCCTACGACATCGGCGAGCTCGTGGCGCGGGTGCACGCGGTGTACCGGCGCCGCCGCGCCGAGGCCACCGTCGACGGGACGCCGGACGTCGTGGAGCTCGACGGCGTGAGCGTCGACCTCACCCGGCACGCGGTCACGGTGTCGGGCCGCCCGGTCACGCTCACGCGCAAGGAGTTCCAGGTGCTCGCGCTGCTGGCCAGCTCGGGCGGGGCGGTGTGCACGCGCAGCCGGATCGTCGCCGAGGTGTGGGGGCGCAGCTGGGCGGGGGCCAACCGGACGCTCGACGTCCACGTGGCCACGCTGCGCACCAAGCTCGGGCGCCCCGAGCTCGTGCAGACCGTCCGCGGCGTCGGGTACCGCCTCGGGCTCCCGGGATCGGACTGACCCGTGGGCACGCGCCTGCTCGTGATCATGGTCATGGTCGTGGGGCTGCTCGCCGCCGGCCTGGGGGTGCCGCTCGCCCTGGCCAGCGCCGCGGCCGCCCAGCAGGACCTCTTCACCCGGCGCCTCATCGACACCATCTACTACGCCTCGTCGGCCGAGCGCCCGCTCACCGAGGCCGACACCTCCCAGCTCGCTGCCGCGCTGCGCCGCTACGACGAGGTCTACGGCGACGCCGTGCTGGTGCTCGACGCCACCGGCGAGCCCGTGGTCGCCTCCCGCACGCCCGCCCCGGTGCTCGACGAGGACGGGCGCGAGCGCGTGGTGCTGGCGCTGGCCCGCCAGCCGTCCAAGCCCTACCCGCTGCTGCTGCCCTGGGACGACCGGCCGATGGTGCTCGCCGAGCCGGTGCTGGCCGACACCGAGGTGCGCGGGGTCGTCGTCACGATCTCCTCGACCGCCGCGGTCCGCGCCGACGAGCTGCGCACCTGGTCGCTGGTGGCCGCCGCGGCGCTCGTCGCGCTGGCCGTCGGCGTGCTCGTCGCGCTGCCGGTGGTGCGCTGGATCCTGCGCCCGGTGCGCCGCCTCGACGAGGGCACCGGCCGCGTCGCCGCCGCCGTGCTGGCGGGGGAGCGGCCCGACCCGGTCGCCGACGGCTCCGGCCCGCCCGAGCTGCGCCGGCTGTCGGTGTCGTTCGACCGCATGGCCGAGCAGGTGACGCAGGCCTACTCGGCGCAGCGCGCGTTCGTCGCCGACGCCAGCCACCAGCTGCGCAACCCGCTCACCGCGCTGCGGCTGCGCCTGTCCAACCTGCACGGCCACGTCGCCGACGACGCCGCCGACGACCACGTGGCCGCGCTGGAGGAGGCCGAGCGCCTCTCCACGCTGCTCGACGGGCTGCTGGCGCTCGCCCGCGCCGAGCGGACCCGCGCGGTGGTCCCGATCGGGATCGACGCCGGCGTCGACGACCGGCTGGAGGCCTGGCGCCCGCTCGCCGAGCACAGCGGCCTGCACCTGGTCCGCGAGGGCACCCGCGGGCTGCGGGCGATCGGGCCGGAGGGTGCGGTCGAGACCGTGCTGGACGCGGTGCTCGACAACGCGGTGAAGTTCACGCCGCCCGGCGGCACGGTGCGGGTGCGCACCGCGGTCGTCGACGGGCAGGTGGAGATCGCCGTCCGCGACACCGGCCCGGGCCTCGCCCCCGACGAGCTGGAGCGCGCCACCGACCGCTTCTGGCGCAGCCCCGGCCGGATCAACACCGAGGGCTCGGGGCTGGGGCTGGCCATCGCCGCACGCACCGTCGAGCTCGGGGGCGGGGAGCTGGGCCTGGACCTGCCTCCCGGCGGCGGCCTGCGGGTGACCGCACGGCTGCCGCGGGCCTGAGGTCGGTGCACCGCACGGCGGAGGAGGTCGACGCCCGGCACGCCGCGGCGGCCGCCGCCGTCGCGGGTCAGTCCCGCTGCGACCGGTAGAACCGCTCCGCGCCGGGATGCAGCAGCAACGGCTCGGTGCCGATCGCGGCCCGGGGGTCGATCGTCAGCGCCGCCGGACCGGCCCGGGCGAGCTGCTCCTGCTCGGTGAACAGCACCCGGACCAGCGCCTCGGCGAAGTCGTCGGGCATCGACGCGGCCACCAGCAGCAGGTTGCGCACCAGCATCGTCGTGACCGGCGTCGCGATGCCGGCGTAGCTCAGTGCGGGGACGGTGCCGGGGGCGTAGACGGGGTAGCGGGCGCGGACGACGTCGAGCACGCCGTCCTCGGTGAGGTCGAGCAGCCGGATCGGCAGCGTGCCGGCCAGCTGCTCGACGGCGGGCGTCGGCAGGCCGCCGGACCAGAAGAAGGCGTCGATGGAGCCCGCGGCCATCGCCTCGACCGAGTCGTCGAGGCCCAGCTGGGTGGCCTGGACGTCGGCGGCGCCCAGCGCGGCGGCGTCGAGGATGCGGCGGGCCACGACCGACACCCCCGAGTCGGCCGCCCCCACCGACACCCGGGCGCCGCGCAGGCCGGAGACCGTCGTGATCGCCGAGGCGGCGGGGACGACGACGTGCAGCACGTCGTCGTAGATGCGGGCCAGGGCGCGGGGGGCGTCCGCGTCGTCGGCTGCGGTGCCGGCCAGCTGCTCGGCCGCGGCGTCGACCTGGCTGAACACGACGTCGGCGTCGTCCGCCGCGAGCATCGACACGTTCTGCACCGAGCCCGCGGTGCTGAGCACCACGGGCGGGCGCTCCAGGCCGAGCTCCGACTCCCATGCCCTCCCCAGCGCCGTGCCCAGGCTGTAGTAGACGCCGCGCGCGGACCCGGTGGCCAGACGCAGCCGGGCCTGCGCGAACGGGGCGGCGCAGCCGGGCAGGACCCCCACCGCGCCCGCCGCGGCGAGCGCGGCCAGCACGGCCCGACGCGTGATCGCCCCCGCCATGGGCGCATCCTGCCGGTCCCGGACCGGGAGGTCGAGCCGCGGCGGCCTACCCTGCAGGAGTGAGTCTCAGCTACACCGTCCGCACGTACGGCTGCCAGATGAACGTGCACGACTCCGAGCGGATGGCCGGGCTCCTCGAGTCCGCCGGCTACACCCGCTCGGCCACCGACGACGGCGCCGACGTCGTCGTGTTCAACACCTGCGCCGTGCGCGAGAACGCCGACAACCGCCTCTACGGCAACCTCAGCCACCTCGCGCCCGTCAAGCGCGACCGCCCCGGCATGCAGATCGCCGTCGGCGGCTGCCTCGCCCAGAAGGACCGCGCGGAGATCGTGCGCCGCGCGCCCTGGGTCGACGTCGTGTTCGGCACGCACAACGTGCACGCGCTGCCGGTCCTGCTGGAGCGCGCGCGGCACAACGCCGAGGCGCAGGTCGAGATCGCCGAGTCGCTGGAGGTCTTCCCCTCCACGCTGCCCGCGCGCCGCGAGAGCACCTACGCGGGCTGGGTCTCGATCTCGGTCGGCTGCAACAACACCTGCACGTTCTGCATCGTCCCCGCGCTGCGCGGCACCGAGAAGGACCGCCGCCCCGGTGACGTGCTCGCCGAGGTGCGGTCCCTGGCCGCCGACGGCGTGCTCGAGGTGACGCTGTTGGGCCAGAACGTCAACGCCTACGGGGTGGAGTTCGGCGACCGCGGTGCCTTCGCCTCGCTGCTGCGCGCCTGCGGGTCGATCGACGGGCTCGAGCGCGTCCGCTTCACCTCGCCGCACCCCCGCGACTTCACCTCCGACGTCATCGCGGCCATGGCCGAGACGCCCAACGTCTGCCCCCAGCTGCACATGCCGCTGCAGTCGGGCTCCGACCGGATGCTCCGGGCGATGCGCCGCTCGTACCGGTCGTCGCGCTACCTCTCGATCATCGACGAGGTGCGTGCGTCGCTGCCCGACGCCGCGATCACCACCGACATCATCGTGGGCTTCCCCGGCGAGACCGAAGAGGACTTCCAGGCCACGCTCGACGTCGTCGCGCAGGCGCGGTTCGCCTCGGCCTTCACCTTCCAGTACTCCAAGCGCCCCGGCACGCCCGCCGCCGACCTGCCCGACCAGCTGCCCAAGGCCGTCGTGCAGGAGCGCTACATGCGGCTCGTCGCGCTGCAGGAGGAGATCTCCTGGGCGGCCAACCGCGCGCTGGAGGGCCGGGTCGTCGAGGTGCTGGTCGCCGCGGGCGAGGGCAAGAAGGACAGCGCCACCCAGCGGCTGTCGGGTCGCGCGCGCGACGGGCGTCTGGTGCACTTCACGCCTGGGGAGACCCACGTGCGCCCCGGCGACGTCGTCGAGGCGGAGGTCACCTACGGCGCGCCGCACCACCTCGTGTCGGACTCGCCGCTGCTCTCGCACCGCAGGACCCGCGCGGGCGACGCGTCCGAGGCGGGCGTCCGGCGCGGCACGGTACTGGGCCTCCCCGGCTTCGGCGCACCCGCGCCGGTCACCGGTGGATGTGGAGAGACGTCATGACCGACCACTCGTCGGACCCCGCCCTCGACGCGGAGCTCCGCGGCATCGCCCGCACGATGGAGCGGCGCACCGACCCGGGCGGCACCGCGGTCACCGTCGCCGTCGCCGTGCTGGTCGTGCTCGGCTCGCTGGCCCTGCCGTGGACCGGTGACGTGCTGGGCTGGCAGGTCCTCGCCGGGCTCGCCCCCGACCTCGGCGTGCTGCCGCGGCTGTTCACCTTCACCTCCGTGGGCTTCGGCGTCCTCGGCTCGGCCCTGGCCCTGCCGACGCGCTGGTGGGCGCTGGCCTGGGTGTGCGCGGTGGGCAGCGGCATCTCCGTCGTCACCGGGGTGTGGGCGGTGTGGTCGCGACAGACGGTGGTGCCCGACGGCGGCACCGGCCCGCACGTCGGCATGGTGCTGGCGGTGCTGGCGATGGTGGTGCTCGCGGCGTCGTGGTCGCGGATCGCGCTGCGGCGCTGAGTCGCCTCAAGATCGCCGGTCGGGCAGCGGAACCTCGCGGAACCGTGGCGTCCGCTGCCGAAGCGGTGATCATGCCGCCGCCCGCAGGGCCGCCCGGACCTCCGCGAGGACGTATCCCGGCCGCAGCGTCAGGTCGTGCCAGGTGAACCGCAACAGGTCCCAGCCGCCGCGGTGCAGTGCGTTGCCCTTGTGCCGGTCCGCGCGGAACCGGGTCACGTCGACGTGCCAGGCCCACCCGTCGACCTCGATGGCCAGCTTGGCCTCATGGAAGGCGAAGTCGATCGTCCACCGGCCGAACGGCGCGCCGTGCTCCCAGCCGCCCAGGCCCGCGCCGCGCAGGAGGGCGATCATCAGGCGCTCCGCCGCGGAGTCTGCGCGGTCGGCGGCCGCGGTCAGCATCACGGCGATCGCGGCGGACCCCCCGGCGCCGAGTTTGCGGCAGTACGCCGCGTACACGGCGGGAAACCGCACGTGCCGCTGGAGCGCGCGGTCGAGGAACGCCGAGCCCTCGCGCACGCGGATCGCCGTCTCGAGGGCGGTGAGGGGCTCGGCGGTCAGCCAGAGCCCGCGGTCGAGCATCCGGTCGGCGGGGTCCAGGTCGCGGCGGCGCACCC
This sequence comes from Pseudonocardia oceani, assembly GCF_019263585.2. GTDB lineage: Bacteria > Actinomycetota > Actinomycetes > Mycobacteriales > Pseudonocardiaceae > Pseudonocardia > Pseudonocardia oceani. Next base: position 1,107,239 of record NZ_JADQDF010000001.1, on the reverse strand, counting down.
GGGCCCCGGGCGGGGCGACGGGCGCGCGGCGGCGGGGCACCGTCACCCCGACCTCCGCCGGGGCCGCGACGTCCATGCCGTGCCACCACGCCGCCGCCTGCCCGTGCACCGCGGAGTCGGTGCCGGCCCACAGCCCGACGGCCCGCACCCGCACCGCGTCGGTCCGCGGGTGGCCGGCGGCCAGGAGGACCCGCGGTGCCAGGCGCGACCACTCGCCCGAGCGCGCCATCCGCTGCACCGCGGCGGGCGACACCCCTCGGTCAGCGGCCTGGGCGAGGGTGATCAGGCCGTCCTGGCGGGCCAGCAGGTCGTGCACCGCACGGTTGCGCATGCGGTGAGAATGACGCCGGGCGCGGGCCCGCCGCGGCCGTTCCGGACAACCCGAGGAGCATGATCACCGCCTGGGCAGCAGAACCGACGCGGATCGACGGATCCGCTGCCCGGACGGTGATCTTCAGCGGCTCTGGACCGCCTGCTCCGCGGTCGTCAGCCACTCCCGCCACTGCTCGGCCTGGCTGCGGGCCTGCTCCGCGCGCCGCTTGTCGCCCGCCGCCTCGGCCTTCTCCGCCTGCGCCTCGAACTGGGCGACGCGGTCGCGGAACTGGGCGACGCGGGCCTCGGCCTCGGGGTCGGTGCGCCGCCACTGGCGGTCGCCCGCCTCGCGCACCTTCTCCTCGACCGCGCGCATCCGGGCCTCCAGCGGCCGGATGTCGTCGCGGGGGACCTTGCCGATCTCCTCCCAGCGCTCCTGGAAGCCGCGCAGGGCGGCGCGGGCGGCGGTCGGGTCGGACACGTCGATCTTCTCGGCCTCGGCGAGCAGCGCCTTCTTCGCCTCCGCGTTCGCGGCGAACTCGGCGTCGCGCTCGTCGAAGGTGGCCGAGCGGCGGGCGAAGAACGCGTCCTGGGCGGAGCGGAAGCGCTGCCACAGGGCGTCGTCGGTGTCCTTCTGCGCGCGGCCCGCGGCCTTCCACTCCGCCATCAGGTCGCGGAAACGGGCGGCGGTGGGTGCCCAGTCGTCGGAGCCGGCGAGCTTCTCGGCCTCGACGGCCAGCTCCTCCTTGCGGGCGCGGGCGGCGCCGCGCTGGCGGTCGAGGTCGGCGAAGTGCGAGCCGCGGCGGCGGTTGAACGCCTCACGCGCCTTGGAGAAGCGCTTCCACAGCTGCTCGTCGGTCTTGCGGTCGATGCCGCGGATGGTGCGCCACTCGTCGAGGATCGCGGTGAAGCGGTCGCCCGCCTGCTTCCACTGCGTCGCCTCCTGGGCGAGTGCCTCGGCCTCGGAGGCCAGTTCCTCCTTGCGCGCGACGGCCGCCGCGCGCTGCTCGTCGCGGGCCGTGCGCGCCGCGGCGACCGCCTGCTCGGCCAGCCCGATCAGCTCGTCGAGCCGCGCGGCGAGGCCGGGCACGTCCCCGACGATCGACGCCTCGTCGAGGCCGCCGCGCAGCCCGCGGGCCGCGGTGAGGGTCTGCTTGGGGTCGCCGCCGCCCGCGCCCAGGCGGGCGACGAGCAGCTCGACCTCGGTGAGCACGTCGTCGAAGCGGCGGGCGAAGTGCGCGAGACCCTCGACGGGGGCGCCGGCCTGCCAGGAGCCGACGGCCCGCTCGCCGTCGGCGGTGCGCAGGTAGACGGTGCCCTCCTCGTCGACGCGGCCCCAGCGCGACGGGTCGCTGCTCGCCGCCGTGACCGGCGACGGCTGGGCGACGGGCACGACCTCGGCCTCCGCCGCGGCGACGGGCACGGGCCGGGCGGCCGGGCGCGCGGCGGCGGGCGGCGGGCCGGGACGCGGGGGCGCCGGGCGCGGCGGGGCGGGCCGGGGCGCGGAGCCCGGCTGCGGCGCGGACGGCGCCGGGGTGACGGGCGGGCGCGGCAGCGACGCGGCGGAGCCGGCCTCGGCGGCGGGGGCCTCGTCACCGGCGTCCGCAGCGGGAGTCTCGGTGGGCGCGACGGCAGGGACCTCGGCGGCAGGGACCTCGGCGGCAGGGACCTCGGCGGTGGCGTCACCCGCCGCGTCGACCGGAGTCTCGGAAGGGGCCGGGGTGGACGCGGCGGGCGCCGTGCCGGGCGGATCGGCGGGGGCCGGGGGACCGGGCACCATCGGAAGGTCCTTTGGGGCCGGGGCATCGGCGGCCGGGGTCTCCGACGAAGGGGTCTCCGAGGAAGGAACCTCCGACGAAGGGGCGTCGGAGGCGGCGGCGGCCTCCTCGACGGGCGCAGCGTGCGCGACGCCGACCGTGGGTTCGTCCGTCCCCACCTCGTCGGGGGCCGCGCCCCGCTCGTCCGGGGCCGGGGTCGTCCCGGTTACCTGGTCCTCCGTCGTGTGCTGCTCCGACACCGTGTCCTCCTGTAGTCCGGCCCGCCGCGGGCGGCGGGCGCCCCGCCGTGGCGGGGCCGTGCACAGCGGCCGAGGCCGGTCGTGGTGACCGGCGGCCGTGCTGCCATCCAAACAGCTCCACCTGGCCACGGGAACCGCCCGGGTGGCTGGTGCGCCGCCAGCGGCCGCTCCCGGGCGGCGAGGAGTCCGGCCCGCGCCGCACCGGGCGGGTCCGCCGGTGCGGGACCTAGGCTCGCGTCCGTGCTGTCGATGATCGTCGTGCTCCCGCAACCCCCGCTGCTCGTGCCGGAGCTGGCCGGGGCCGCGGCGGCGGAGACCGCCGACCTGCGCGACGCCTGCCGCCGCGCCGCCGCCCGCCTGGGCGCCGCGGCGTCGACGTGGGTCGCCGTCGGCGCCGACGCCGCGGGGCGGCGCACCGTCGACCCCGACACACGCGGCTCGTTCGTCGGGTTCGGCGCCGATGTCGTCGTCGCCCTCGACCCGTCCTCGACGGCCCCGGTCGACCCCCACCTCCCGCTCCCGCTGCTGATCGCCGGCTGGGCCGCCGCGGGCGCGGGTGCGCGGGTCCGCGGCGAGCTCGTGGCGCCCGACGCGTCGCCGCGGGAGTGCACGGAGCTCGGGGCGTCGCTGGCCGACGAGCCGGTGGGGCTGCTCGTCGTCGGCGACGGCTCGGCCAAGCACACCCTCAAGGCGCCCGGGCACCTCGACGAGCGCTCCGGCCCCTTCGACGACGCCGTGGCCGCCGCCCTGCACGACGCCGACCCGGCCGCGCTCGCCGCGCTCGACCCCGAGCTGGGGCGCGAGCTGTGGGCGATCGGACGCGCGCCGTGGCAGGTGCTCGCGGGCGCCGCCGCCGGCCGCGCGTGGACCGGCGAGCTCCTCTACTCCGGCGCCCCCTACGGCGTCGGCTACCACGTGGCGGTCTGGACACCGTGAACCGGCTGGTCGTGGTCGTCGGACCGACGGCGACCGGCAAGTCGGCGCTGGGGCTGGAGCTGGCCCGCCGGCTCGACGGGGAGATCGTCAACGCCGACGCCATGGCGCTCTACCGCGGCCTCGACATCGGCACCGCCAAGCCGACGCCCGCCGAGCGCGCCGCGGTGCCCCACCACCTGCTCGACGTCCTCGACGTCACCGAGACCGCGTCCGTCGCCGCCTACCAGCGCGACGCCCGCGCGGCGATCGAGGCGCTGCTGGCCGCGGGGCGGACGCCGGTGCTGGTGGGCGGGTCGGGGCTGTACGTGCAGTCCGTCGTCGACGAGCTGGAGTTCCCCGGCACCGACCCGGCCCTGCGCGCCGAGCTGGAGACCGAGCTCGCCGCGCACGGCCCGGCCGCCCTGCACGCCCGCCTCGAGGCGCTCGACCCGGCCGCTGCGGAGGTCGTGCTGCCGGGCAACGGGCGGCGGATCGTGCGGGCGCTGGAGGTCATCGCGCTCACCGGGCGCCCGTTCCCCGCGCGGCTGCCCGCCGCCGCCGTGCCGCGCTACGACGCCGTGCTGCTCGGCGTCGACCGCCCCACCGACGACCTCGACGCCCGCGTCGCCCGCCGCGTCGCCCGGATGTTCGCCGCCGGCATCGTCGACGAGACGCGCGCGCTGGAGCCCGCCGGGCTGCGCGACGGGCTCACGGCCTCGCGCGCGCTGGGCTACCAGCAGGTGCTCGCCGGTGGATCGATGAGCACCGCCGCCGCCGACACCGTCCGCGCCACCCGGCGCTTCGTCCGCCGCCAGCGCTCCTGGTTCCGCCGCGACGCCCGCACCCGCTGGCTCGACGCCGCCGCGCCCGACCTGCTCGGCCGCGCCCTGACGGCGCTATCGTCGTGACGTGGAGTTCAGCAAGGGTCACGGCACCGAGAACGACTTCGTGGTGCTCCCCGACCCGGACGGTTCCCTGGACCTGACGCCCGAGCGCGTCGCCGCCCTGTGCGACCGCCGCCGCGGCCTCGGGGCCGACGGCGTGCTGCGCGTGGTGCGCTGGGCCGCGCTCGGCGACGGGCCGCCGCCGGAGCCGGGCGTCGAGTGGTTCATGGACTACCGCAACGCCGACGGCAGCCTCGCCGAGATGTGCGGCAACGGCGTGCGCGTCTACGCCCGCTACCTGGCCCACCGCGGCTGGTTGAGCGGCGACGAGCTGGCCCTGGGCACCCGCGGCGGCGTCCGCACCGTCCGCCTCGACGGCGACGAGGTCTCGGTCGACATGGGCCCCGCGGCCGTCGGCGAGTCCACCACCGCGAGCGTCGACGGGCAGGCGTTCGGCGGCATCACGGTCGACGTCGGCAACCCGCACCTCGCGTGCGTCACGGACGTGCCGGTCGACCACCTCGACCTCACCCGACCGCCCGGCCACGACCCGGCGCTGTTCCCGCACGGGGTCAACGTCGAGTTCGTGACGCCCGTCGACGAGTCCGACGAGGTCGTCATGCGCGTCCACGAGCGCGGCGTGGGGGAGACCCGCTCGTGCGGCACGGGCACCGTCGCCGCGGTGGTCGCGGCGCTGCGCCACGCCGGGCGCGAGACCGGCACCGTCGGCGTCTCGACGCCGGGCGGGCGGCTGCGCGTCACCGTCACCGGCACCACGACGGTGCTGCACGGACCCGCCGTCCTGGTCGCCCACGGCGACCTCGACTGGGAATCCCTCGCCTAGGAAGGGCGTTGTCGTGGGAGCATGACGAACACGATGACCGAACCAGTCCCTGACACTTCGACTCCAGCCCGCTCCAACGCCACCGGCGACTACGAGCTCGAGGAACGCTCCTCGCTCCGTCGCGTCGTCGGGCTCTCCACCGAACTCACCGACGTCACCGAGGTCGAGTACCGCAAGCTCCGGCTGGAGCGCGTGGTCCTCGTCGGCGTGTGGACCGAGGGCACCTCCGAGCAGGCCCGCGGGTCGATGGAGGAGCTCGCCCGGCTCGCCGAGACCGCCGGCTCCCAGGTCCTGGACGCGCTGATCCAGCGCCGCCCGCGGCCCGACCCCGCCACCTACATCGGCTCCGGCAAGGTCGACGAACTGCGCGACGTCGTGCAGTCCACCGGCGCCGACACCGTGATCTGCGACGGCGAGCTCTCGCCCGGGCAGCTGCGGCAGCTGGAGGAGAAGCTCAAGGTCAAGGTCGTCGACCGCACCGCGCTGATCCTCGACATCTTCGCCCAGCACGCCCGCAGCCGGGACGGCAAGGCGCAGGTCGAGCTGGCCCAGCTGTCCTACCTGCTCCCGCGCCTGCGCGGCTGGGGTGAGGCGCTGTCCCGCCAGGTCGGTGGCCGTGCCGCCGGGGGTGTCGGCATCGGCGGCCGCGGCCCCGGTGAGACCAAGATCGAGCTCGACCGGCGGCGCATCCGCAACCGCATGTCCAAGCTGCGCCGCGAGATCGGCTCGATGAAGCAGATCCGCGAGACCCAGCGCGGCTCGCGGCGGCGCAACGAGATCCCGGGCGTCGCCATCGTCGGCTACACCAACGCCGGCAAGTCGAGCCTGCTCAACGCGCTCACGGGCGCGGGCGTGCTCGTCGAGGACGCGCTGTTCGCCACCCTCGACCCGACCACCCGCCGCACGTCCACGGGCGACGGGCGCACCTACACCCTCACCGACACGGTCGGGTTCGTGCGCCACCTGCCCCACCAGCTCGTGGAGGCCTTCCGGTCCACGCTGGAGGAGACGGCGGGCGCCGACCTGCTCGTGCACGTCGTCGACGCCTCCGACCCGCTGCCCGAGGACCAGATCAAGGCCGTGCGCCAGGTGCTGGTCGAGGTCGGCGAGGAGCAGCAGGGGCGGATGCCGCAGGAGCTGCTCGTCGTCAACAAGACCGACGCGGCGGGCGACCTGCAGCTCGCCCGGTTGCGCCACCTCCTGCCCGACGCCGTGTTCGTCTCCGCCCGCCGCGGCGACGGCATCGACAGGCTCGAGGCGCGGATCGCGGAGATGCTGCCGCGGCCCGAGGTCGACGTCGACGTGCTCGTGCCCTTCACCGAGGGCTCGCTCGTCGCGCGCGTGCACGCCGAGGGCGAGGTGCTCACCGAGGAGCACACGCCCGAGGGCACCCGGATGCACGCGCGGGTCGGCGCCGAGCTGGCCACCGCCGTGCTGCCGTACGTGCTGGTGGAGGGCTCGCGCTGATCCGCCTGCTCGCCGCGGCCACCCTCGTGCTGACGGTGGCCGCGCCGCCCGCCGCCGCGCCCGAGACCCGCTGCACCGTCACCGACGACCGGCTGGCGGAGCTGTCCGGGCTCGTCGTCGACGACGGGCGGGTGTGGGCGATGAGCGACGGCGGCCGCCGCGTCGACGTCCACCGGCTCGACGCCGACTGCGAGGTGGTCGAGACGCGCACCGCCGACGTCGACCCGTTCGACGCCGAGGACCTCGCGCTCGGGCCCGACGGTGAGCTGTGGGTCGCCGACACCGGCGACAACGACCGCTCGCGCGAGACCGTCGCCGCGATCGTGCTGGAGCGCGGCGGCGACGCCCGGCTGCACCGCTTCACCTACCCCGACGGCCCGCACGACGCCGAGGCGCTGCTCGTCGACGCGTCCGGGGTGCCGTACGTGATCACCAAGGAGGTCGGCGTACCCGCCGGGGTCTACCGTCCGGCCGCGCCGCCCGAGGGCCGCGGCCCGTTCCCGCTGGAGCGGGTGGCGCAGGTGTCGCTGCCGGCGTCGGACACCGAGGGCGGGCCGATCGGCGGCGTGGGCTCGCGCACCGTCACCGGCGCCGGCGCGTCGGCCGACGGCCGGGTCGTCGCGCTGCGGACCTACACCGACGCCTGGCTCTTCCCGGTGCCCGACGGCGACCTCGCCGCCGCGTTCGCCGGGGAGCCCGCCCGCGTCCCGCTGCCCGGCGAGCCGCAGGGGGAGGCCGTGGCGTTCGAGCCCGACGGCACCCTGCTCTCGGGCTCGGAGACCCGCGGCGGCGAGCCCGGTGAGCTGCGGGCCGTGCCCGGGGCCGCGGCGCTCGCCGCGGAGCCGTTCACCCCGCCCGCGGCGGAGCCCGCCGCCCCCGCGGAGCCGCCCGCGCCGGAGTGGCTGCCCGCGCTCATCGGCGGCGGCGTGACGGTCGGGGTGCTCGTGCTGCTCGCGGCGGCGCTGTCGCTGCGGGCGCGGGGCCGCTAGACCGTCGGTGCCGTAGCACGCGCGTAACCGGCCCCGCCGCCCACGCCGATAGCGTGATCACGGTCGGAGGGGGGCGCGGTGCCGATCGTCACCGGTTACGAGGACACGCCGGGCGGGCACGACGCACTCGTCCTGGGCGCGCAGCTGGCCCGGCTCACGGGCCTGAGCGCGGTGGTGGCCACGGTCTACCCGGTCGACGCCCGCGGCCTCGCCGTCGTCGCGCGCGACCCGCGGTGGCGGGAGAAGGCGCGCACGGTCGCCGCGGGCCGGTTCCGCCGGGCGCGGGAGATCATCGGCGACGGCTGGGGCGACGCCGAGCCGGAGTTCACGGCGCTCACGCCCGGCTCGGTGGCCGACGTGCTCGCCGACCACGCCGACGACGTGGGCGCGGCCGTGCTCGTGGTGGGCTCCACCGGCCACGGGCTGCTGGGCCGCCTCGCGCCCGGCCGCACGGTGCAGCGGCTGCTGCCGCTCGCGCGCTGCCCGGTGGCGATCGCGCCGCGCGGGTACCGGCACACCGGCACGGGGACGATGACGGTGGTGGCGGTGGCCTACGACGGCAGCGCCGAGGCCGACCGGGCGATGACCGTCGCCGTGCACCTCGCCGGGCGCACCGGGGCCGCGGTGCGCGTGGTGTCCGTGGCCGAGGACGACGCCGGCGTGCCCGCCGCGCAGGCGCTCGCGCACAAGGGGATCGCGTCGCTGCCCGTGGAGGTCGACGCGCTGAGCGACGTCGTGGTGGGGCCGGTGGCCGCCACCCTCGCCGCGCTGCCCGACCGCACCGACCTGCTGGTGGTGGGCTCGCGCGGCTACCGGTTCATGCAGCGGCTGCTGCTGGGCGGGGTGGCGGGGGTGCTGGTGCGCACCGCCCGCTACCCGGTGGTGGTGGTGCCCGGCCCGGACCGCGCCGGCACCGGAGGAGCCGGTCTCAGAGGCGGCGCAGCACCGTGACGACGCGCCCGAGCACGGTGGCGTCGTCGCCGGGGATCGGGTCGTAGGCGGCGTTGGCCGGCATCAGCCAGACGTGCCCGTCGCGGCGGGTGAACGTCTTGACGGTGGCCTCCCCGTCGATCATCGCGGCGACGATCTCGCCGTTCTCGGCGACGGGCTGCTGGCGCACGACCACCCAGTCGCCGTCGGTGATGGCCGCCTCGACCATCGAGTCACCGCGGACCCGCAGCAGGAACAGCGTGCCCTCGCCGACGATCTCGCGCGGCAGCGGGAACACGCTCTCCACCGCCTGCTCGGCCAGGATCGGCCCGCCGGCGGCGATCGTGCCCAGGAGCGGCACGAACGCGGGCGCCGGCCGCTCGACGACGCCGGACTCCGACGGCGGCACCTCGGGCTGGTCGTCGGGCGGGCGGACGTCGACCGCGCGGGTGCGGTTGGGGTCGCGCCGCAGGTAGCCCTTGCGCTCCAGCGTGCGGAGCTGGTGGTGCACCGACGACGTCGACGTCAGGCCGACGGCGTCGCCGATCTCGCGCACGCTCGGCGGGTAGCCGTGGCGCTCCACCCAGTCGCGGATGACCTCCAGCACCTTGCGCTGGCGGGGAGTGAGGCCGACAGGGGCGCTCGCGGGGTCGGGGAACGTGCTCACCTGGGCGGTGGGCCCGGGGCGCACCCCCTCGTCGTCGCCACCCGTCCGGCCGGGCTCGTCCCGTGCCATGTGCTCGCGCCTCCTCGTCGATTCCGCGCGGTTCCCGGAGTGCCCGGCAACCGTTCGTGCCGTGGCGGGCGGGCGCGCTCGCGCGCACCGGTTCCGCCGTCGTGACCACGACCGTAGCCCCGATCCCGGCTCCCGCCAAACACATGTTCGAACGACACGCCCCGTTTCCTCGATTCTGTCGGTGGTCGGTGGTACACATCGCGGAGCGCTCGTTCGAACACCTGTTCGTCGTTCGAACGGCCACCAGGAACGGAACGGCGAACGGCACGGGCGGTCCGAGCGGAAGGTGGAGTCCGGTGCACGATCAGATCGAGGACGGAATGCGGCGGGGCGGCACGGCCCTGCGCCCGACGGCGCCGCACCCGGCGGCCCCGCGGTCCGCCGCGGCCCCCCAGCCCGCGGTGCGCCCGGGGCGCGCGCTGCCGCGGCGGGGTCGGGCCCACGGGCCGCGTCCGGTGCGCCCACGGGTGGTGGCCGCGGCCGCGCGCCCGGTGCAGCCGCCGCGCCCGCAGCACGCAGGGGGCCCGCAGCACGCAGGGGAGAGGTGGGCGGGGGAGCAGTGGGCCGGCGAGCGTCGGGCCGCCGCGCCCGGACGCCGCGGCGGGCGCGTGCTGCTGCGCACGGTCCCGGTGCTGCCGCCGGAGGTCCTGCGCCGCCGACGGATGGCGGCCACGATCGGCATGGCGCTGCTCTCGGCAGCGGTCGTCGTGCTGCTGGGGCTGCTGGCCGACGTCGCCGCGGCGGCCCGCCACGCCGACCGTCCCTCGGAGGTGACGACGTCGTCACCCACAGCGGTGGTGCCGCCGTCCCTGCAGGTGACGGGCGCCGTCGGCGGCTGACGCTCCGCGCGGGGCGCCGGACGTCGCCGGGGTCGCCTTCCCGTTCGGACGACATGGGCCAGGGATAGTGGCTCCCCGGTTTTGCTGCCCCTACATGTTGTGGTTACATGGACGTCGTTAGCCCAGGGATGGGGTTCGGCTCGTCGGAGGTGGTGTTCGTGCGCTGCCCTTTCTGTCGTCACTCCGACTGCCGGGTCATCGATTCCCGCGAGGTCGACGACGGGGTCGCCACCCGCCGCCGGCGCTCCTGCGCCTCCTGCGGGCGCCGGTTCACCACCGTCGAGGAAGCGGTGCTGGCCGTCGTCAAGCGCAGCGGGGTCACGGAGCCCTTCAGCCGCGACAAGGTCGTCAGCGGCGTCCGACGGGCCTGCCAGGGCCGCCCCGTCGACGAGGACGCGCTGGCGCAGCTCGCGGCCCGTGTCGAGGAGGCCGTCCGCGCGGGCGGCACCGCCGAGATCCCCAGCCACGAGGTCGGCCTGGCCATCCTCGGGCCGCTCCGCGAGCTCGACGAGGTGGCCTACCTCCGCTTCGCGAGCGTCTACCGCTCCTTCTCCTCGATCGAGGACTTCGAGAAGGAGATCGCCGACCTGCGCGACACGCCGGCGCGCGACACACCAGCCCGCGCCGCGCCCACCTGACCGACCCACCGATCGGCGGCCCCACGCGGCCGCCGGCCGCATCGCCGCGCCGTCACCACGCCCCGTGCCGTTGTCTCCTACGACAGCGCGCAGCTCGACCGTCACGCCCCGACACCCATGCCGTACTTGGCGCGCCCGGACCCTGTCCGTCGTGTGCGCAGGAGAGGGAACACCCATGACCGAGACCGTCGGCACCACGTCCGGACGCGGGAAGAAGGCTCCGCGCTCGTCCCGCCCCGCGGGCCTCACGATCGAGCGGATCCACACCACCGCCGGCGTGCACCCCTACGACGAGGTGACGTGGGAGCGCCGCGACGTCGTCATGACCAACTGGCGCGACGGCACGGTCAACTTCGCGCAGCGCGGCGTCGAGTTCCCGAGCAGCTGGTCGGTGAACGCCACCAACATCGTCACCAGCAAGTACTTCCGCGGGGCCGTCGGCTCGCCCGAGCGCGAGTCGAGCCTGCGCCAGCTCATCGACCGCGTCGTCGGGGTCTACCACCGCTCGGGCCAGGAGAACGGCTACTTCGCCACCGAGGCCGACGCCGAGGTCTTCGCCCACGAGCTCACGTGGATGCTGCTGCACCAGGTCTTCAGCTTCAACTCCCCGGTCTGGTTCAACGTCGGTACGAGCTCCCCGCAGCAGGTCAGCGCCTGCTTCATCCTCGCCGTCGACGACGAGATGGAGTCGATCCTCAACTGGTACCGCGAGGAGGGCCTGATCTTCAAGGGCGGCTCCGGCGCGGGCCTCAACCTCTCCCGGATCCGCAGCTCCAAGGAGCTGCTGTCCTCGGGCGGCACCGCCTCTGGCCCGGTCTCGTTCATGCGCGGCGCCGACGCCAGCGCGGGCACCATCAAGTCCGGCGGCGCCACGCGGCGCGCGGCGAAGATGGTCGTCCTCGACGTCGACCACCCCGACATCGAGGAGTTCGTGCAGACCAAGGCCAAGGAGGAGGCCAAGGTCCGCGTGCTGCGCGACGCCGGCTTCGACATGGACCTCGGCGGCGCCGACATCACCTCGGTGCAGTACCAGAACGCCAACAACTCCGTCCGCGTCACCGACGAGTTCATGCGCGCCGTCGAATCGGGCTCGGAGTTCGGCCTCCGCGCGCGGATGACCGGTGAGGTCATCGAATCCGTCGACGCGAAGAAGCTGTTCCGCGGAATCGCCGAGGCCGCCTGGGCCTGCGCCGATCCCGGTATCCAGTACGACGGCACCATCAACGACTGGCACACCACTCCGGAATCGGGCCGCATCACCGCGTCCAACCCGTGCTCGGAGTACATGCACCTCGACAACTCGAGCTGCAACCTCGCCTCGCTGAACCTGCTCACGTTCCTGGGCGACGACGGCCAGTTCGACGCCGTCCGCTTCCAGAAGTCGGTCGAGCTCATCATCACGGCGATGGACATCTCCATCTGCTTCGCCGACTTCCCGACCGAGCCGATCGGCGAGACCACCCGCGCCTTCCGCCAGCTCGGCATCGGCTACGCCAACCTCGGCGCCCTGCTGATGGCCACCGGCCACGCCTACGACTCCGAGGGCGGCCGCTCGCTGGCCGCGGCCATCACCTCGCTGATGACCGGCGCGTCCTACAAGCGCTCCGCGGAGCTGGCCGGCGTCGTCGGCCCGTACGACGGCTACGCCCGCAACGCCAGCGCCCACCAGCGCGTCATGCGCAAGCACGCCGCCGCCAACGACGACGTCCGCACGTTCCCCGCGAGCAGCGGCATCCACAAGCTCGCCACGATCGCGTGGAAGGACTGCCTGGCGGTCGGCGAGCGCAACGGCTGGCGCAACGCGCAGGCCTCCGTGCTCGCTCCCACCGGCACCATCGGCCTGATGATGGACTGCGACACCACCGGCATCGAGCCGGACCTGGCGCTGGTCAAGTTCAAGAAGCTGGTCGGCGGCGGGTCGATGCAGATCGTCAACCAGACGGTGCCGCGCGCCCTGGCGAAGCTGGGCTACCAGCCCGAGCAGGCCGAGGCGATCGTCGAGTACGTCGGCGAGCACGGGCACGTCGTCGACGCGCCGGGCATGCGCCCGGAGCACTACGAGGTGTTCGACTGCGCCATGGGCGAGCGGGTCATCGCCGCCATGGGGCACGTCCGGATGATGGCCGCGGTGCAGCCGTTCCTGTCCGGCGCGATCTCCAAGACGGTCAACATGCCGGAGACCGCGGCCGTCGAGGACGTCGAGCGCGTCTACCTGGAGGGCTGGAAGCTCGGCCTCAAGGCGCTCGCGATCTACCGCGACAACTGCAAGGTCGGCCAGCCGCTGTCGGCGGGCAAGTCGGCCAAGTCGTCGGGCGGCGGGGAGAAGGAGACCGTCACCGTCGTCGAGCAGCGCCCGGTCCGGCGCCGCCTGCCCAAGAAGCGCCCGAGCGAGACGGTGTCGTTCACCGTCGGCGGCGCCGAGGGCTACCTCACCGCGGGCTCCTACCCCGACGACGGCCTCGGCGAGATCTTCGTCAAGCTCGGCAAGCAGGGCTCCACGCTCTCGGGCGTCATGGACGCGTTCTCCATGTCCATCTCGGTGGGCCTGCAGTACGGCATCCCGCTGGAGTTCTATGTCTCGAAGTTCTCCAACCTGCGCTTCGAGCCGGCGGGCATGACCGACGACCCGGACGTCCGGATCGCCACGAGCGTCCTGGACTACCTGTTCCGGCGTCTCGCGCTCGACCACCTGCCCTACGAGAAGCGCGCGCAGCTCGGCATCTTCTCCGCCGACGAGCGCACCGCGCAGGTGGCCGACCAGTACGGTGAGGTCGTCGACGTCGAGGGCCTGCGCCAGGGCGTCGAGACCGGGTCGTCCGCCCCGGCGACCCCGGCCGGCGCGTCGAGGGCCCCGGTCGAGGTCGGCAGCTCCACCGAGCTGCTCGAACTGCGCCTGGGCAAGGCCGCCGACGCCCCGCTCTGCATGACCTGCGGCACGAAGATGCGCCCCGCGGGTTCCTGCTACCTGTGCGAGGGCTGCGGCAGCACCAGCGGCTGCAGCTGACCCGTCCCGCCCCTGACCTGCGGCCGGTTGCCGCAGGTCAGGGTTCGGACGGTCGCCGGAGCGCCCGTCCGTCGGCCCCCGTCCTGGATGCCCCGCGCCGCGGGGCGACCCACGGAGGACGGTTCGCATGAGCGTGACCGCAGGACGGGCGCAGGTCGAGGACGAGGTGCGCGACCTGGAGGCGGTCCGGGCCAACCCGACGATGGGGCCGGTCGTCTCGACGGGGGCGCCGCTGGACCCGTTCCTGCAGTGCCGCGCCTCCGCGGAGGTCCTGCCCCAGGGCCCGGAGGCCGACGCGGCCGGTCAGGTGGCGTTGCGCTGGTCCGGCGCGTGCAGCGGGCCGGGCTCGGGGTCGCGCAGCAGCTCCCGCCACTGGTGCGGGCTCCACCGCGCCGCCGCGGTGGTCGCGAGGAAGTCCTCCAGCAGGTCGACGAAGCGCACCGGGTCGGTGTGGAACGGGAAGTGCCCCGCGCCGGGGAAGACCTCCAGCCGGCTCCCGGGCATCGCGTCGTGGGCGCGGTGGGCGTGCGCGACGGGCACCACCGCGTCGCGGGCGCCCCACACCAGCATCGTGGGCATGCCGCGGGTGAGGTAGCAGCGGTCGAGCATCGTCACCACCTGGCCCCGCCAGTCGACGACCGCGCGCAGCGTGCGGATGAATGCGGCGCGGGCGGTGGCGTCGGGCAGGGCGTCGACCATGCGGAGGAGATCGGGCGCGTCCTGCCCGAGGTCGGTGCCGAGCAGCCGCAGGAGCGCCACGCCGGCGCCGACCTGCAGCCGCGCGGTCGGCAGTCGCAGCAGCCCGAGCGCCGCCGCGGCCCCGGGCAGCGTCATCGCCCGCAGCACCGGGGTGACGTCGGGCCCGGCGCCCCCGCTGCCCACCAGCACGAGCCGCTCGGTGCGCTCGGGGAACTGGTACGCGAACTGCATCGCCACCCCGCCGCCGAGGGAGTGCCCGACGAGCGTGGCCCGCTCGACGCCCAGGACGCCGAGCAGGTCGCGCACGCCGTTGGCGTAGGCGGCCACGGAGTAGTCGGCGCGCGGCTTGTCGGAGCTGCCGTGCCCGAGCAGGTCGGGGGCGATCACCAGGTGGCGCCGGGCCAGCGCGGGCAGGACCGGCGCCCAGGTGGCCGAGCTGTCGCCGATCCCGTGCACGAGCACCAGTGGCGGGCCGGACCCGGCGATGCGGAACGCCCGGCGGTAGCCGTGCACCATGCGGAACTGCAGCTCGGTACCGGTGGGCAGGGCGTGGACGGTGGCCATGGTCCGGCCGAGGGTAGGAGCGCCCGGTCACCGTGCCGTTTCCACGAGGTGACGCCGACGGGCTCAGGACAGCGCAACGACCGCCGTGCCGTCGTCGTTGGGCAGCTCGTCGACCACGGCGAGCACGTTCACCGACAGCAGCTCGGCCATGCCGTGGTGCACCGAGAGGAACGCGGTGTCGGCGGCGTCGCGGCCGGTGCCGATCCGCAGCATCGACGGCCGCGGAGCGAGCCCGGTGGCGTCGACGACCCGCCACGACCCGTCCACCCACGCCTCGACGACGGCGTGGAAGTCCATCGGGTCCAGGCCCGGCGCGTAGACGGCGACGAGCCGCGCGGGCACGTCGCGGGCCCGCAGCAGGGCGACGACGAGGTGCGCGTAGTCGCGGCACACGCCCTCGCCGAGCAGCAGCGTGTCGATGGCATCGTCGGTGGGCTTGCTGGAGCCGCCCAGGTAGAACAGCCGGCCGTAGACGAAATCGCGGACGGCGGAGACGAGCTCGCCGGTGTCGTCGATGCCGTCGAACTCGCCGTTGGCGATCGAGAGCAGCCGGTCGGACGGGCAGTAGCGGCTGGGCCTGCGATAGGCCAGCAGGTCGAGCTCGGTGGTCTCCGGCGCGGGTAGGGCGCCCTCGACGGTGGCCGAGTACTCCAGCACCGTGCGCCCCACCTGTGCGTCGATCACGTGCAGGCGCCCCTCGTGCGGGGCTGCGACCTCCCTGAAGGGGACCGCCTCGCCGTCGCACGTGATGGACAGGCGCTCCTCGGCGGGCCGGGTCGCGGCCGCCACCTGGAAGGCGAGCAGGGCGGGTTCGGTGACGTCCAGTTCGAGGAACGCGGTGACGTGACGACGGTGCACCCCGTGATCGTCGCAGCCGTCGATGACGACCACGTGTCCGCACCGCCGTCCGCTCTCACCCCGCCTCGTACCGCGCGTCGCGGATCAGCTCCTCCACCGCGCTCCGCTGGACGCGGAACGACCTCCCGAACCGCACCGCCGGCAGCTCCCCGCTGTGGACGAGCCGGTAGACCGTCATCTTCGAGACCCGCATCCGGTCCGCCACCTCGGCCACGGTGAGGAACGGTGCGCCGATCATCCCCGGCACTTCTGCAGCCATCCTGCCCACGCCTCTCGTCCCGCCCCCGAGGGGCGCTGTTCACCGTGGGTGGGACAGTACGGGAGCAGGGGCCACCCTCCGGGGTGATCCGATCTGCACCGATGGGTGGCATCAGGGCCCGATCCGTCCGGTTCGGCACGCGGAGTGCGTGATCGTGAGGCGCGGCCGGGTGGTGCGCGGTGCCCGCGAGTGGTAGCGCATAGGGTCGGGCGGTGATCCTCGACGACGACCCGGACGGCGACTGGACCAGCGCCGGTCTGTTCCGCTGCGCCCCCGACGTGTACCGCATCCCGCTCCCGCTGCCGCAGGACGGGCTGCGCGCGGTCAACGTCTACGCGGTGCCCGACGGCGACGGCTGGACGCTGATCGACTCCGGCTGGGCGCTGGCCGAGTCGCGCGAGCTGCTCGCGGCGGCCCTGGCGCAGCTGGGTGCGGGGCTGGGCGACGTCCGCCGGTTCCTCGTGACCCACATCCACCGCGACCACTACACGCAGGCCGTGACCCTGCGGCGCGAGTTCGGCTCGCGGGTGGCGGTGGGGCGCGGCGAGCAAGTGGGTCTCGAGGAGGTCAACCGCTCGGCCCGCGACCCGTTCAGGGCGCACCGCACCCGGCTGCTGCGCGCGGGGGCGGCCGCGCTCGTCGAGCGGATCGAGCAGCGGGAGATGGACGCGGGCGACCTCTCGGTCTGGGAGATGCCCGACGAGTGGATCGAGGACGGCGCCGAGATCGCGGTGGGGGAGCAGCGGCTGCTCACCGCCGTCGAGACGCCGGGCCACACGCGCGGGCACCTCGTCTTCGCCGACGACGCCGCCGGGCTGCTGTTCGCCGGCGACCACGTGCTGCCGCGGATCACCCCGTCGATCGGCTTCGAGCCCAACCCCTCGGTGAGCCCGCTCACCGATTTCCTCACCTCCCTGCAGCTCATCCGCTCGCGCAAGGACGCGGTGCTGCTGCCCGCCCACGGCCCGATCGGCATGCGCGTGCACGAGCGCGTCGACGCCCTGCTGGAGCACCACGGCGACCGCCTCGACGCCACGCTCGCCGCCGTGCGCGAGGGTCGCTCCACCGGCCTGGCCGTGGCGGAGGCGCTGCCCTGGACGCGGCACCGCAGGAGCCTTGCCGACATGGACGACTTCAACGCGATGCTGGCGGTCATGGAGACGCTGGCGCACCTCGACGTCCTCGTCGAGCGGGGAGCTGTGTCGATCACGTTGCAGGACGGAGTCGCTCACTACACATCGTGATAACGATTCACTCCACGTAGGTGATCCGCACAGGTGCTGGGCTGATCGGCCGTACTCTCTCCGCCGTGTCCGTTCCCGGCGCGGGGCGCCTGTGCCTCGCCCTCGTCGCGTTCGGCGTCGCCGTGTCCGGGGTGGTGGTCGCCACCGACGGCGCGACGTTCGCCGTGGCGCCGCCCGTCGTCGCGCTCGCTCCCGTGTCGTCCACGGGGTGCGCGGCCGCCGGGCCCTACGCCGCGCCGGAGCGGGGGAGCGTCGGCCTGCCACCCTCGGTCCGCCTCTGCGCGACCGGCCCGCTGACGATCACGACGCCCGGCACGGTCGTCGACGGGATGGACCTGCGCGGCGGCATCGTCGTCGACGCCGCGGACGTCGTCGTGCGCCGCAGCCGGATCACCGGCGACGGCTCGCGCGCCTACGGGGTCGTCACGACCGCGGCCGGGTCGGTCCGGATCGAGGACACCACGCTCACCGGTCGCTTCACCGAGGCCGCAGTGGGCGGTGACCGGTGGACCGCCGAGCGGATCGAGGTCGTCGGCGTGGGCGGCGACGGCGCGCACGCGGGCGCCGGCAGCAGGCTCCGTGCGAGCGTCCTGTCGCGCTTCGCACCCGGCACCGACGTCGACGGGCTGACGCTGACGGGGTCCGACGTCGTGGTCGAGGACACGACCGTCCGGATGGGCGGGGAGCACCGCAGCGCGGTCCACGTCTCGCCCGCGGGCGGCGACGGGCCGATCGTCGTCCGGTCCAACGTGCTGGGCGGCGGGCAGTACTCCGTGCTGCAGGACGAGGGCACCGGGGACGACGTGCACGTCCTGGACAACCGCTTCGCCCACGACGCCGTGCGTGCCCCGCTGCGCCTCCCGGCGGCCGCCGAGGCGGCCGGCAACACCTACGTCGACGGGGTGCCGGTGCGCTGACCGCGCGACACGCCCGGGCGGCCCCGGGGTGTTGGCAGCGGCGGGCGGGAGCGGGCAGACTCGCGCCCAACATCACCGAGCCCGGGTGCGACCCGGACATCTAGAGCAGCAGGCGCGCCACGACGCGAGGACGTAGGGGAAGACGATCCTCGTCGACGTTGGAGGTCTGCAGTGAACGCACGCGGCGTGGTCTTCGTCCACTCGTCGCCGACTGCGGTCTGTCCGCACGTCGAGTGGGCGATCTCTGGCGTCCTCGGGACCAAGGTCTCGTTGCACTGGACCCCCCAGGCCGCCGTCCAGGGTCAGCTCCGCGCGGAGTGCACCTGGAACGGCCCGGCCGGCAGTGGGGGCGCGATCGCGGGCGCCCTGCGGGCGTGGTCGATGCTCCGGTTCGAGGTGACCGAGGAGCCCACCCCGGGCGTCGACGGGGAGCGGTTCTGCCACGTCCCGAACCTGGGGTTGTGGAGCGGGCGCACGAGCGCCAACGGCGACATCGTCGTGGCCGAGGACCAGCTGCGCCACCTCATGGCCACCTCGACGAGCACGCAGATCCCCGGTCGCCTGCACGACCTGCTGGGCTCCGCGTGGGACGAGGCCCTGGAGCCCTTCCGGCTCGCGGGCGACGGCGCCCCCGTCACCTGGCTGCACCAGGTCGGCTGAGCCTCCCGGGCCACCCGGCACTGCTCCGCGCGCCGCCTGCGGCAGGATGCACCGCGTGCGGATCAGGAGCGCGACGGTGACGGTGGCGCTGCTCGGCGTCCTGCTGCTGGCCGGGTTCCTGCTGGCGCGGCTCGGCTCCGGGTCGAACGCATCGCTCGCGCCGCCGCTGCGCGCGGCCCCGCCGGTCCCGGCGTCCGGCGTCGGGTCGTCGGAGGTGCTGCTCTCCGCCGACGCGCTGGCCCACCCCGCGCACGAGCTCGTGCGGGCCCAGCTCCAGCGCCACTACGACGCCATCAACGCCAAGGACTACGCCGCGTGGGTGGCCACCGTCGTGCCCGAGCGCAGCGCGGCCCTGGACGAGGCCGCCTGGCGGGAGGCCTACGACTCGTCGCAGGACGGCACCGTCCGGATCGACCGGATCGACGACCTGGAGGGCGCACGGGTGCTGGTCCGCGTGCGGTTCGTCAGCATCCAGGACGTCGAGGACGCCCCGCCGGAGGTGCCGGCCCGCCGCATCTGCTGGCACAGCTCGCTGCCGATGAGCGGCGTACCGCCGCTCATCGAGCAGACCGGGGGCGGCAGCTCGATCGCCGTCCCCTGCTGAGCCGTTCCCTGCTGGACCGGACTACTTCACGAACGTCAGCGCCACGTTGTGCCCGCCGAAGCCGAACGAGTCGTTGACGGCCGCGGTGATGTCGAGCTTGCGGGGCTCACCCGCCACCACGTCCAGCTCGACGCCCGGGTCGAGCTCCTCGAGGTTGAGCGTGGCGGGGATGATCCCCTCCTTGATCGAGAGCAGCGTGATGATGCCCTCGACCGCCCCGGCGGCGCCGACCAGGTGACCCAGCGCCGACTTCGGCGCCGTGAGCACCGGGTGGTCGCCGAGGGCCTTGCGGACCGCGCGGGTCTCGCCGACGTCGCCGGCCACCGTCGAGGTCGCGTGGCAGTTGACGTGCGTGACGTCCGCCGCGGCGACCCCGGCCTTCTCGATCGACTTGGTGATCGCGCGCGCCTGTCCCGTGCCCTCGGGGTCGGGGCCCGTGATGTGGTATGCGTCGGCGGTGATGCCGAAGCCGGCGAGCCGGCCGTGCACCGTGGCCCCGCGCGCGGCCGCGAACTCGGCGCGCTCCAGCACCACGATCCCGGCACCCTCGCCGAGGACGAAGCCGTCGCGGTGCGTGTCGAACGGGCGCGAGGCCCGCTGCGGCTCGTCGTTGCGCTGGCTCAGGGTGCGGGCCTGCACGAACCCGGCGACGGTGATGCCGGTGATGCAGGCCTCCGCGCCGCCGGCGACCACGACGTCGACCTCGCCCGCCTGGAGCAGGCGCATCGCCCACGCCATCGCCTCGGCGCCGGACGCGCACGCCGAGACCGGCGCGTGCACCCCGCCCTTGGCACCCAGCTCCAGGCCGACCCAGGCCGCGGGCCCGTTCGGCATGAGCATGGGCACGGTGAGGGGGGAGACCTTGCGCAGGCCGGGGCCCTCCAGGAGGTCGTCCTGGTCGAGCAGGGTGACCGCGCCGCCGATCCCGGTGCCGATGACGACGGCGAGCCGCTCGGGCTCGACCTGCATGTCGTCCCGCCCACCGAGACCGGCGTGCGCCCACGCCTCCTTGGCCGCCACGACCGCCACCTGCTCGCAGCGGTCGAGGCGGCGCGCCTGGACGCGCGGGATGACCTCGAGCGGCGACACCGCGAGCGGCGAGGCGATCTTCACCGGCAGGTCGTGCCGGGTGACCCACTCGTGCTCGTCGTCGTCGATCCGCCGGACGCCGGACTTGCCGGCCAGCAGCGCCTCCCAGGTGGACGTGACGTCGCCACCCAGTGGGGTCGTCGCTCCCAGTCCGGTGACGACGACCTCGATGTCGCCCGTGCTCATCGCGCCTCCGCGGTGAAGAGTGTGCCGGTCGTCGTCACTGGTTCTTCGCGATGTAGTCCACCGCGTCACCGACCGTCTTGAGCTCGGCCAGCTGGTCGTCGGGGATCTTCACGCCGAACTTGTCCTCGGCCTGCACGGCGATCTCCACCATCGACAGCGAGTCGATGTCGAGGTCGTCCACGAAGGACTTGTCGGCGTCGACCTCGGCGGTGTCGATGCCGGCGACCTCCTCCACGATCTCGGCCAGGCCGGCGAGGATCTCGGTTTTGTCTGCCACGGGAACTCCTTCTGGTGGTGGGGGAATCAGGGGTGGAGCCGGAGGAACGCGCCGCTCACGGGAAGCGGACGACCTGCCCGGCGTAGGACAGGCCCGCGCCGAAGCCTACGAGCAGCACGGTGTCGCCCGGGCGGATGCGGCCGTCGGCGCGCATGTGGTCCAGGGCGAGCGGCACCGACGCCGACGAGGTGTTGCCGGAGTGCACGATGTCGTCGGCCACGCGCATGTCCTCGCGGGCACCCTGCTTGCGCAGCTTCTTCGCGACGGCCTCGATGATGCGCAGGTTGGCCTGGTGCGGCACGAACACGTCGATGTCGGCAGGGGCGAGGCCGGCGAGCTCGATGGCGCGCAGCGCGACCGGCGCGACCTGCGTGGTGGCCCAGCGGAACACCGCCTGGCCCTCCTGGTGCAGCGCGCCGCCGTTCTTCGAGCCGTGGCCGTCGAGGATCCGGATGGCCTGGTTCATCTCGCCCGCGCTGCCCCAGGCGACGGGGCCGACACCCACCGAGGCCGCGTCGGGCGCCGGACCGATCACCGCGGCGCCCGCGCCGTCGGCGAAGATGATCGCGGTGGAGCGGTCGTCCCAGTCGAGCCACTCGGACAGCTTCTCGGCGCCGATGACGAGCACGTTGCGGGCCGATCCGCCGCGCACCATGTCGGCGGCCATGCCGAGGCCGTAGCAGAACCCGGCGCAGGCGGCGTTGAGGTCGAACGCGGCGGGGGCGCGGATGCCGATGCGCTCCGCGGTCTGCGCCGCGGCGTTCGGGATGAAGTTGGGCATCGTGCAGGTGGCGACCAGCACGCCGTCGATCTCCGACGGGTCGAGCCCGGAGTCCTTGACGGCGCGCGCCCCGGCGTCCGACGCCATGTCGACGAGCGACACGTCCTCGGCGGCGACGCGCCGGCTCTGGATGCCCACGCGTTCGCGGATCCACTGGTCGTCGGTGTCGATCCGCTGCGCGAGCTCGTCGTTGGTGACGACGCGCTCGGGCGAGTGGCTGCCCAGCCCCAGCAGGCGGGCCCCGGCGGCGGGTTCGGCCAGACGCAGTACCGGTGTCATCGGTCGGCTCCGATCAGCTCGTGCGCCGCGTCGAGGTCCCCGGGGGTCTTGAGCGCGAGCGTGGTGGTGCCCTTCAGGGCCCGCTTCACGAGCCCGGTGAGCGCCCCCGCCGGCGGCAGCTCGGCCGTCGCGGTGACGCCGAGCTCGCGCAGCGCGTCCATGCAGGCGTCCCACCGTACGGGGCGGGTGACCTGGTCCACCAGGCGGCGCAGGGCGTCGGCGCCGTCGGTGACGACGGCTCCGTCGGCGTTGGACAGCAGGGGCCGGACGGGTTCGCTCGTGGGCAGTCCCTCGGCGTGGGTGCGCAGCGCGTCCTGGGCCGTGGCCATGAAGCGCGTGTGGAACGCGCCGGCCACCGGCAGCGGCATGACCCGCGCCCGCTCCGGGGGGCTCTCGGCGAGCGCGGCGAGGGCGTCGACGGGGCCGGCGGCCACGACCTGGCCGCCGCCGTTGCGGTTGGCCGGGTCGAGACCCAGCTCGGCGAGGCGGGCGAGCACGGCGTCGGGGTCCCCGCCCAGGACCGCGCTCATGCCCGTCGGCTCCAGCGCGCAGGCCGCGGCCATCTCCCGGCCGCGCACGGCGGCCAGCGCCACGGCGGCGTCGGGGGTGATGACGCCGGCGATCGCCAGCGCGGCGAGCTCTCCGACCGAGTGCCCGGCGACCGGCACGTCGAGGGGGAGCTCGAGGCGGGCCGCGGCCAGCAGCGCCGCGGCGACGACGAGCGGCTGCGTCACCGCCGTGTCCTTGATCTCCGCGGCCTCCGCGGTGGTGCCCAGGCGCACGAGGTCGAGCCCGGCGACGTCGGACCACGCCGCCAGCTGCTTCTCGGCGTCGGGGTCGGCGAGCCAGGGGGAGAGCATGCCGGGGGTCTGGGATCCCTGTCCGGGAGCGAGCAGCGCGATCACAGCACGAACCCAACACGTCGCGGGCCCGCCACGGGCATGCCGGGGGGCACGAATCCTCCCGCGTCGTTTTGTGGGACTCCTACCAAGGCACGCGAGCCGACCTCACCGGAGCACATCGCCGTCCTGCCGTTCGTTGTAGGGATTCCGCAGCTCATCGGGGTTCAACCTGGCCGTCACGAGCGCCGTGCGCAACACCTGGGCGTCGCGCGGTTCGGACGGGTGGCGGCCGGTGAGTTCGCTCACGCGGCGCAGTCGGTAGCGCACCGTGTTGGGGTGCACGAACAGCGCGCGGGCGCACGACTCGAGCGCGCCGCCGCCGTCGAGGTAGGCGGTGAGGGTGTCGAGCAGCGACCCGCCCGCGGCGTGCAGCGGGGCGAGCAGGGCGGTGAGCGCGCGGTGGGCGTCGGGGTCACCGCAGAGCGCGCGCTCGGGGAGCAGGTCGTCGGCCGCGACGGGACGGGGCGCGTCCGGGCGCCCCGGGGCGGCACGCAGTCCGCCCAGGGCCTCACGGGCGCTGGCCCGGGCGGCGGTCAGGTCGCCCACCACCGGCCCCAGGACGACGGGGCCCGGCCCGAAGCCGTCGACGATCCGGCCCAGGCCGCGCAGCGACCCCGCCGGGGTGCGCGCGCGCGACGGCTCGGACAGCAGCACGATCAGCCGCTGGCCCTGCACGCCGACGAGCACCGAGCGGCCCGAGCGGTGGGCGTGGCGGCGCAGCTCGCCCAGCGCCTCCTCCGGGACGTCGGCGGGCGTCGAGCCGACGACGACCCGCAGCGCGACGGCGGGGTCGAAGCCCAGCGCGGCGGCGCGGGAGACCATGGCGTCGTCGGCCTCGCCGCGCACCACGGCGTCGACGACGAGGGCCTCCAGCCGCGCGTCCCACGCGCCGCGGGTCTCGGCCGCCCCCGCGTAGACGGTGGCCGCGGCGAAGGCGATCTCGCGGCCGAATCGCAGGATCGCCTCGACGAGCACGCGGTGCTCGGCGTCGTCGGCCGCGAGCGGGGGCAGGTGCTGCTCGAACACGTCGGTGGCCACGCGGACGAGCTCGACGGTCTGACGCAGCGAGAGCCGCCGGGCCAGGTCGCGGGGGGCGATCCGGAACGCCTCGGCCGTGAGCCGGATCGTCTCGCCGGGGTGGGTCAGCCAGGCGGCGAAGTTGCTGACCCCGGTCTGGGTGACGAGCAGGACGCCGGCCCGCTGCTCGGCCGGCAGGCGCGCGAACCAGGGGAGCCGGTCCTCCATGGCGGCCAGGCATGCCGTCGCGAGGCCGCCCGCCGCGAGCTCCAGGCGGCGCACGGTGGACCTGCGGACCGGCACGTGCGGCATCATCGCAGGCGCCCCGGTTGCAGGCGGGAATGGCGCGAGACCCGAGGTAGTTGCGAAGTCAACAACCACGTGAGGAGGCCCCGATGTCCACCACCCTGACCCCGGCCGTCGACGTCCGGCGTGCCGGTGACCGGTTCGCCACCCGGATCGACTGGCTCGACTCGAAGCACAGCTTCTCGTTCGGATCGCACTACGACCCGGACAACACCCACTTCGGCGTGCTGATGGTGAGCAACGACGACGTCGTGCGCGCGGGCAGCGGGTTCGACACGCACCCGCACCGCGACATGGAGATCGTCACGTGGGTGCTCGACGGCTCGCTGGTGCACCAGGACTCGACCGGCCACTCCGGGCTCATCACGCCCGGCCTCGCGCAGCGCATGAGCGCCGGCACCGGGATCCTGCACTCGGAGAAGAACGACGCCGTCGGTGCGGCCACCGACGTCCACTTCGTGCAGATGTGGGTGGTGCCCGACGAGAGCGGCGTGGCGCCGGGCTACGAGCAGCTCGACATCTCCTCCGAGCTCGACGGGGGAGGGCTCGTGGTCGTGGCCTCGGGCATGGGGAAGCACGCCTCGGACAAGGCCATCTCGATCAGCCAGCAGCACGCGGCGCTCTACGCGGCCCGCCCCACGGCGGGTGCGGTGGTGTCCCTCCCGACCTCCCCGCTGGCGCACCTGTTCGTGGCGCGCGGCGCGGTGGAGCTGGAGAGTGCCGGGGTCCTGCAGGCGGGCGACTCGGCGCGGATCACCGCGTCGGACGGCCGCCGGCTGACGGCCGGGCCCGACGGGGCCGAGGTGCTCGTGTGGGAGATGCACGCGACCCTCGGCTGAGCGGCCCCGGAAGGCGGCTCGACAGGGGGGTCACGCCGGACGGTGCCCACCGTCCGGCGTGACGACGTGCGGGATGTGGGGCTGCTCAGCCGAGCGGCTCGACCTTGGTGGCCTGCGGCCCCTTCTGGCCCTGCTCGATGTCGAACGACACGCGCTGGCCCTCGTCGAGGCTCTTGTAGCCGTTGGTCTGGATTGCCGAGTAGTGCACGAACACGTCCGCGCCACCACCGTCAGGAGCGAGGAAGCCGTAGCCCTTCTCGCTGTTGAACCACTTGACGGTGCCCTCTGCCATTCTTGCTCTCCTCGTACCTTCAGCCAGGACCCACGCCCCGGCGACGTCCGCCCGGAGACCTGGAGTACGCGGCCCGGTCGGGACACCGTCCGCGATCACGAGGTCGGCGTCGCGCGGAGCGTATCGCGAGAATCGCCGTCTGCCGAGACCCAAATGACCTGTGCGTTTGTGGTTCCGGGGCCCGGAGGTGGTAAGGAGCCGCGCGCGGGGCCGCCGCCGGTGCGACGGAGGCGGCCCCGCGCCCGTCAGGCGACGCCGCTGTCGCTCGTCTGCGGCCCCGCGGCCCGGGGGTCGTCGATGCGGTACTTCGCCGCCGCCTCGGCCGCCGCGGACGCGTCGACGGCACCCTCGGCGCCCAGCGACTGCAGCGCCGCGACGACGATGGACTCGGCGTCGACGTTGAAATGGCGCCGCACCGCCGGCCGGGTGTCGGACAGGCCGAACCCGTCGGTGCCCAGCGTCGTGAAGCGCGCCGGGACCCACTGGCGGATCAGGTCCGGTACGGCCCGCATCCAGTCCGAGACGGCGACGACCGGGGCGTCCCCGGCCAGCGCCTGGCTGACGAACGCCGTGCGGCGCTCGTCGTCGGGGTGGAGCAGGTTGTGCCGCTCGGCCTCGACGCCGTCGCGGCGCAGCTCGCCCCACGACGTCACCGAGAACACCTCGGCCCCGACGCCCCACTGCTCGGCGAGCATGTCGCGCGCCTGCAGCGCCCACGGCACCGCGACGCCCGACGCGAGGAGGCGGACCTGCGGCCCGTCCTCGCGCGCCGTCGTGGCGATCCGGTGGATGCCGCGCAGCAGCCCGTCGACGTCGACGTCCGCGGGCTCGGCCGGCTGCACGTAGGGCTCGTTGTAGACCGTCATGTAGTAGATGACGTTCTCGCCCTCGAGGGTGTCCGGGTGGGCGGGAGCGCTGCTGCCGTACATGCGCCGCAGGCCGTCCTTGACGATGTGCGCGACCTCGTAGGAGAACGCCGGGTCGTAGGCCAGCACGGCCGGGTTGGTGGCCGCGAGCAGCAGCGAGTGACCGTCGTTGTGCTGCAGGCCCTCACCGGTGAGCGTGGTGCGCCCGGCGGTGGCGCCGATCAGGAACCCGCGGGCCATCTGGTCGGCGGCGGCCCAGATCGAGTCGCCGGTGCGCTGGAAGCCGAACATCGAGTAGAAGACGTACACCGGGATCATCGGCTGCCCGTGCGTGGCGTACGAGGTGCCGACGGCGGTGAACGAGCCCACCGAGCCCGCCTCGTTGATGCCCTCGTGCAGCAGCTGCCCCTGCTCGGACTCGCGGTAGGCGAGCATGAGCTCGGCGTCGACCGAGGTGTACTGCTGGCCGTTCGGGTTGTAGATCTTCTGCGTCGGGAACATGGAGTCCATCCCGAACGTGCGCGCCTCGTCGGGGATGATCGGCACGAACCGGTCGCCGATGTCCTTGTCCTTGATCAGCTCGCGCAGCAGCCGGACGAACGCCATGGTCGTGGCGACCTCCTGCTTGCCCGACCCCTTGCGCACGAAGTCGTAGACCTTGTCGCCGGGCAGCACGAGCGGCTTGGCCGTGACGCGGCGGCTGGGCAGCGGGCCGCCCAGGCTGCGGCGGCGCTCCCGCATGTACTGCAGGGCGTCGTCGTCCTCGCCGGGGTGGTAGTACGGCGGCAGGTACGGGTCGGCCTCGAGCTGCTTGTCGGTGATCGGGATCCGCTGGGAGTCGCGGAACTCCTTGAGGTCGGCGAGGCTCAGCTTCTTCATCTGGTGCGTGGCGTTGCGGCCGGCGAAGTGCGAGCCCAGGCCGTAGCCCTTGATCGTCTTCGCCAGGATGACGGTGGGCTGGCCGTGGTGCTCCAGCGCCGCCGCGTAGGCCGCGTGCACCTTGCGGTAGTCGTGCCCGCCGCGCTTGAGGTTCCAGACCTGGGCGTCGGTCATGGGCTCGACCAGGGCCTTCGTGCGCGGGTCGCGGCCGAAGAAGTGGTCGCGGACGTAGGCGCCGTCGTTGGCCTTGTAGGTCTGGAAGTCGCCGTCGGGCGTGGTGTTCATGAGGTTGATCAGCGCGCCGTCGCGGTCGGCGTGCAGGAGCGCGTCCCACTCCCGGCCCCACACGACCTTGATGACGTTCCAGCCGGCGCCCCGGAAGAACGCCTCCAGCTCCTGGATGATCTTGCCGTTGCCGCGGACCGGGCCGTCGAGGCGCTGCAGGTTGCAGTTGACGACGAACGTGAGGTTGTCGAGGCCCTCGGTGGCCGCGATCTGCAGCTGGCCGCGCGACTCGGGCTCGTCCATCTCCCCGTCGCCGAGGAACGCCCACACGTGCTGGTCGTCGGTGTTGGTGAAGCCGCGGTCGCCCAGGTAGCGGTTGTAGCGCGCCTGCATGATCGCGTTCATCGGGCCCAGGCCCATCGAGACCGTGGGGAACTCCCAGAAGTCCGGCATGAGGCGCGGGTGCGGGTAGGAGGGCAGGCCGTGGCCGGGGCCGCCGTGGCTGAGCTCCTGACGGAAGCCGTCGAGGCGGTCCTCGGTGAGGCGGCCCTCGAGGTAGGCGCGGGCGTACACGCCGGGGGAGGCGTGGCCCTGGATGTAGATCTGGTCGCCCCCGCCCGGGTGGTCCTTGCCGCGGAAGAAGTGGTTGAAGCCGACCTCGTAGAGCGTGGCCGACGAGGCGTAGGACGAGATGTGACCGCCGACGCCGATCCCGGGGCGCTGCGCGCGGTGCACCGTCATCGCGGCGTTCCAGCGGATCCAGCGGCGGAACGCGCGCTCCGCCTCCTCGTCACCGGGGAACCACGGCTCGCGGTCGGTGGGGATGGTGTTGACGTAGTCCGTGCTGGTCAGCGAGGGGACGCCGACGTGGCGCTCCCGGGCGCGCTGCAGCATCCGCAGCATCAGGTAGCGGGCGCGCTGCTGTCCGGCCGCGTCGAGGACGGCGTCGAAGGAGTCGATCCACTCGGCCGTCTCCTCCGGGTCGATGTCGGGCAGGTGGGCGGCGAGCCCGTCGCGGATGATGTTGACGCGCGGTGCTCCGCCGGTGGTCTGGCCGGTCAAGGGATCTCCCTGCATGGCGTAGCTCGTGGGGTCTCGGACTCGGTGTCCGTCGGGGTCATCCCCTATCGTGCCCTCCGACGTAGGATCCCGTAACGCGTGGTTGCGCGTCATCGGGTCACGTGTTCGGATTCCACATCCGGACCGACAGCAGGAGAGTGGGGTACACAGGCGTGGTCGCCGCGGAAGATGCCGGACGGCAGTCCGACATCGCGGGCAAGCTCGGCGTGGAGCCGGGCATGGTCGTCCAGGAACTCGGGTGGGACACCGACGTCGACGAGGCGGTGCGCGACGCCGTCGAGGAGAGAGCGGGCGACGACCTGCTCGACGAGGACGCCGTCGACGTCGTCGATCTCGTGCTGATGTGGTGGCGGGAGGGCGACGGCGACCTCGTCGACGCGCTCGTCGACGCCGGCGGGCCCCTCGCGGAGAGCGGGGTCATCTGGGTGCTCACCCCGAAGACCGGGCGCCCCGGACACGTCGAGCCCAGCGAGATCGCCGAGGCCGCACCGACGGCCGGGCTCTCGCAGACCTCCAACGTCAGCGTGGGCGACTCGTGGGCCGGAGCCCGCCTGGTCGCTCCGAAGGCGGCCAAGTCCCGCCGCTGAACAGTAGGCTCCTGTTGCCCGAGCAACCGGCAATTCTGGAGAGGCACGTACACATGGCGCCCGAGGTGGGAACCGAAGCCCCCGACTTCACCCTGAAGAACCAGAACAACGAAGAGGTGACCCTCTCGTCGTTCCGCGGCGCGAAGAGCGTCCTGGTCGTGTTCTACCCGTTCGCGTTCTCCGGCATCTGCACCGGCGAGCTGTGCGCGGTCCGCGACGACCTGGCCAGCTTCCAGAACGACGACGTCCAGGTCCTGGCCGTCTCCGTCGACCACGCGTTCACGCTCAAGGCCTGGGCCGACGCCCAGGGTTACGAGTTCCCGCTGCTGGCCGACTTCTGGCCGCACGGAAAGGTGGCCCAGGAGTACGGCGTCTTCAACGACGCCGCGGGCTTCTCCCTGCGCGGCACGTTCCTCGTCGACAAGACCGGCGTGGTGCGCTTCGCCGAGGTCAACGGGCCCGGCGAGGCCCGTGACCAGGACGCCTGGAAGAAGGCCCTCGCGGCCGTGTGACACCCGTGCCGGGGCCCGCGGGCCCCGGTCCGGCGGGCGCGTAGCTCAGCGGAAGAGCTCTCGGTTTACACCCGAGCGGTCGCAGGTTCGAACCCTGCCGCGCCCACCACTCTGGCCAGCGGTTTCGTCGGACTCGACACCCGGTGTTCGCGCGCGTGGGATCACTTGTGGTGCCGATCGCGGGTGCGGCACTGCCGTCAGTCGATCGGAAGGGAACGGATCCGGATGGAGTCGTCGCCGATGACGACCACCGATCCGCGCAGGAGGTCGTCCTCGACCGCTGGGAGGTTGGCGAGCAGTAGTCCGGCGAGTTCCTCGACGCGCCGGCCGGCCACGCGACGGACGAGTACGACGGAGGGGTGGGGCGCGTGCGACGTGGCCAGGAGAGTGCCGAAGTCGGTGTCCGCGCTGACGAGTATCCGGTCGTCGGTCCTGGCCGCTTCGAGAACGACCCGGTCGCTCGCCGCCCGCAGGCCCATCGAGGCGACGTGGACGACGTCCCAGCCTCCGGTCGACATGATGTCGATCAGCCGTGGTGACAGGTTGTTGTCGAGCAGGAGCCTCACGCCGAGGGGCGTAGCGGCAGCCGGCGTTCGCGGACGGCCTCGGCGGCGTAGCGCAGGGCCTCGGTGACGTCGGGAGGGGAGAGGTCGGGGAGGTCGGTGCAGATCTCCTCGACTGTCATGCCGTCGGCGATCATCGACACGACAGTGGCGACCGGGATGCGCAGGCCGCGGATGGTGGGGGCCCCGCCCATGAGGTTGGGGTCCACGGTGATCCTGTCGAACGTCACGGACGCCATGGTACGGCGGACGGGCCGGATCAGGTGTGTTCCGGCGGCGTCGCATCGACGGCCTACGTGACACGAAACGCCGGTGTCCGGTGTGCCTGACGAGGTTGCAGGGACGGATCGTGTTGCCGTAGCTGCTGGTAGGGGCGGTGGCGTACGCCGTCGGCTCCCTTTACACCCGAGCGGTCGCAGGTTCGAACCCTGCCGCGCCCACCAGCCCGCCCTGCGCCCCTTCGGTCGACATTCACCTTCACCTTCGCCGGTCCGGACGGCTTCCAGGTCTCCCTCCACGACCGCGTCTGGGGCGGATTCTCAGGGAGCGGGAGCCCCACGTCGGCTCGGCGGCCGCAGGAGGATCGTCCCGCGCCTGCGGTGCCCCGGGGCGGCGCGCGTTTCGCCGGCCCGGAGGCGGGCACGCGATCGCCATGACGACAACGCCGGTGGATCACGAGACGGTGGCCGTGCTGGGGGCCGACGAGGCGAACCTGGCGACGTTGCGCGCGATGCCGGGCCACGAGCGGCAGACTTTCGTGCCGTTGCTCCGGCCGGAGCAGATGCAGGAGGGGGAGGTCTCCGTCGCCGAGCTCCTGGAGCGTGCCGGCGGGGAGCTGGACGCACTGCCGCACCCCGTGGACGCGATCGTCGGGTTCTGGGACTTCCCGATCAGCACGCTGGTTCCCCTGCTCGCGCAGCGGCACGGCCTGCACGCGTCGAGCCTGGAGTCCGTGGTCAAGTGCGAGCACAAGTACTGGAGCCGCCTCGAGCAGCGCGAGGTCGTCCCCGACCTGCCCGGCTTCGACCTGGTGGACCTGGACGAGGAGCAGCCGCGGCTGCCCGACGGGCTGCGCTACCCGGTGTGGCTCAAGCCCGTGAAGTCGTACTCGTCGGAACTGGCCTTCCACGTCGCCGACGACGAGCAGTTCCGGGCCGCGGTGGAAGAGATCCGGGCCGGTGTCGGCAGGCTCGGGCGGCCCTTCGAGGAAGTTATGGCCCGGGTCGATCTCCCGCCTGAGGTCGCCGAGATCGGCGGGCAGGCGTGCCTGGCCGAGGAGGCGTTGACCGGGGCGCGGGCCGCCACCGAGGGCTATGTGCACGACGGCCGGGTGGTCGTGCAGGGAGTGCTCGACTCGATCACCTATCCGCAGCGGTCGAGCTTCCTGCGCCACCAGTACCCGTCTCAGCTGCCCGATCCGGTGCAGCGGCGACTGGTCGAGGTCACCGAGCGGGTCATCGAGCGGGTCGGGTTGGACTGGACGACGTTCAGCGTCGAGTTCTTCTGTGATCCCGAGGCGACGACGGTCTCCGTCCTAGAGATCAACCCTCGGCACTCGCAGTCGCACGCCCTGCTCTTCGCCGACGTCGACGGCATCGCGAACCACCACGCGATGGTCGAACTCGCACTGGGCCGCGATCCCGACATGCCCCGCGGGAAGGGGGAGTACGGGATCGCCGCGAAGTGGTATCACCGCCGGTTCAGCGACGGCCTGCTCGTCCGCGGTCCCAGCCCTGAGGACATCGCTCGCCTGCAGAAGGAGGTTCCCGGCGTGCAGATCAGACCGGTCCCGGAGCAGGGACAGCGGCTCTCGGAGCTCCCGGCGCAGGACAGCTACAGCTACGAGCTCACCGACATCGTCGTGGGGGCCCGGGACGAGGCCGAGCTGGTCGAGAAGTACGAGCGTGTGGTGGCGGGGCTGCGCTACGAATTCGCGGACACGGCTGCGGAGGAGTCCTCCTGATGCGCGTTCGCGAGACGTTTCCGTACGAGACCGGGGAGGCCGAACACGTCTGGGTCCCGATGCCCGACGGGAGCCGGCTCTCCGGACGGCTGTGGCGCCCGAGGTCCGCTGTCGCGGAACCCGTCCCCGCGGTGCTCGAGGCGATCCCGTACCGGCACCGGGACCTCACCGCGGTGCGGGACTCGATCCATCACCCCTACCTCGCCGGGCACGGCTACGCGTGTCTGCGCGTCGACCTGCGCGGCAGCGGCGACTCCGACGGGGTGCTGCTGGACGAGTACACCGAGCAGGAGCACCGCGACGTCGAGGCCACGCTCGGCTGGCTCGCCGAGCAGCCCTGGTGCACGGGCCGGACCGGGATGATGGGCATCTCCTGGGGGGCCTTCGCCGGCCTGCAGGTCGCCGCCCGCCGTCCACCGAGCCTCGGCGCGGTGGTCATCGCCTCCTTCACCGACGACCGCTACGCCGACGACATGCACTACATGGGCGGTTGCCTGCTCTCGGACAACCTCGCCGAGTCCGGCACCATGTTCGCCTACTCCACCCTGCCGCCGGACCCGGCCGTCGTCGGCGAGCGCTGGCGGGAGATGTGGCACGAACGCCTCGACGCCGCCGAGCCCTGGATCCTCAAGTGGCTCGCCCACCAGAGGCGCGACGACTACTGGCGTCGCGCCTCGGTCTGCGAGGACTACTCCGCCGTGCAGGTGCCCGTCTTCGCCTCCAGCGGGTGGGCGGACGGATACTCCAACGCGGTATTCCGGGCGCTGGAGCACCTCGACGTCCCGCGCAAGGGTCTGATCGGGCCTTGGTCGCACAAGTACCCCCACCTCGGGCAGCCCGGGCCCGCCATCGGCTACCTCCAGGAG
This sequence comes from Pseudonocardia oceani, assembly GCF_019263585.2. Lineage (GTDB taxonomy): Bacteria > Actinomycetota > Actinomycetes > Mycobacteriales > Pseudonocardiaceae > Pseudonocardia > Pseudonocardia oceani. The sequence continues at coordinate 1,074,350 of NZ_JADQDF010000001.1, read as the reverse complement.
GTGGTGCGCTGGTTCGACCGCTGGCTCCGGGACGACGACAACGGGGCCGACGACGGGCCGATGCTGACGACCTGGATGCAGGACAGCGTGCCCCCGTCGACCGCCTACGAGGAGCGGCCGGGGCGCTGGGTCGGCGAACCGGGCTGGCCCTCCCCGCACGTCACCCCGGTCGCCCGTCCGCTGGCGCCGCACCGCATCGGCGAACCTGGCGACGATGTGGCCGAACACGAGCTGGGCCTGCAGTCGCCGTTGTCGGTGGGGCAGTTCGCCGGCAAGTGGGCGTCCTACAACGCGCCCCCGGACCTGCCCTACGACCAGCGTGAGGAGGACGGCGGATCGCTGGTGTTCGACACCGGCCCGCTGCGCGAGCGCTGCGAGATCCTCGGCGCACCGGTCGTGGAGCTCGACATCGCCGCGGACCGCCCCGTCGCGATGGTCGCGGCCCGGCTCTCCGACGTCGCGCCGGACGGGCGGGCGACCCGGGTCAGCTACGGGCTGCTCAACCTCACCCGCCGCGACGGGGACGACCCCCGACCCGTCGAGCCGGGGCGCCGCTACCGGGTGCGGCTGCAGCTCAACGGCGTCGCCCAGACGTTCCCGCCGGGGCACCGCATCAGGCTGTCGTTGTCGAGCTCCTACTGGCCGCTGGCCTGGCCCGCGCCGGAGCCGGCGGAGCTCTCCGTGCAGACCGGGGCCAGCCGACTGGTGTTGCCGGTGCGGCGGGGCGCCGAGCCCGACGACGGCCCGGTGCGTCCGTTCGAGGACCCCGAGGGTGCGGCGCCGATCTCCACCACCCAACTGGAGCCCGGCGAGTCGGCCTGGAACGTCACGCGGGACCTGATCGGCTACCGGTCGGCCCTGGAGATCGTCAAGGACGGCGGTGTGCTCCGTCACGACGACATCGACCTGACCGTCGCGCAGCGTGTGGTGGAACGCTACGAGTCCATCGCGGAGGACTTCACCTCGCCCCGCGGCGACGTGGTGTGGTCGGTGTCCTTCTGTCGCGGGGAGTGGGAGACCCGCACCGTGTCCCGCACCGTGCTGAGCTGCACACCGTCGACCTTCGAGGTCTACGCCGAGCTCGATGCGTTCGAGGGCGACCACCGGGTGTTCTCCCGCACCTGGGAACGCAGCCTGCCGCGTGACTGCCTCTGACGGCGGCGGTCGCCCGCCGATTGCCGCTCCTGCGCCCGGGGCACCGTCGCAGCTGCGCGGGACGGACCGTGCCCCGCCGACCGGGACCGGGACCGGGACCGGGTGGGGGAGCCTGCCGCCGCCGGACGCCGGGGCCGGGCGGTGAACGCCCGCGGGCGGAGCCGAGCCCGCCTCGGTAGTGGCGACGGGCGTGTGGACGACGGCGGCAGGAAACGCGTCGGCCGAGCGCGGTGATGTCCCACCCGAAGGGCGATCGCGGTTCAGTACGGTACGGGCAGGTTGCTGAGTGGAGGGTGCGTGACGGAGCCTCCACGCCGGTGACAGACGGCCACCGTGCCGGATGCGCGGCCCTTGCGCGTGCTGTTGGTCGAGGACGATCCGGCGGATCCGCTCCTCGTGCGCGATTTGGTCTCCGACGCCGATGACGATCCGGCCGCCCGCCACGGGGAGATCCTGCTCGAACACGTGACGTTGGCTGCCGCCGAGCCGCGTCTGAACTGGGCCGACTGCGTACTGCTGGACCCGAACCTGCCCGAAATGCGGTCGCTGCGAGTTGGTCGGCCGCGTGAGCAGTCAGCACGAGCGCGTCATCGTCTCGGTACACGGCCGTACATCGGCCGTCCTCGTGGCTGTCGACGACCTGGACGCGCTGGAGGAGACGGCTGCGATCTTGTCCGACGCGACCACAATGCGGACGCTGGCCCAAGCTGACGCTGAGCTTGCGCGCGGCGAGGGCGAGGACACTCTCTCAGCGGCGATGCGAGCGCGGCGCAGCTCGGCGTGAGCGGTGACCGCTACGCCTTGACAATCTCGGCGAGCGCACGCCGCCAGCTCGCTGAGCATCTCCCTGAAAAGCGTGGCACTCGCCGCGTACGAGTTCGTTGTGGGGCCGCTGCTGGACGACCCACATCGGGTTGGGAACGGCTGCGCCCACCCCTGGACGATCGGCACAGTGCCCGGCGAGGGTACCTATCGCATCATCCTCCGAGTCGACGATGCTCGCCGTCGAGTCACTGTGCTCGCCGTGCAACCTCGCTCGGACGCCGACCGTCCGCAGTAGGAGCGACGGTCCGTCGCACAGATGAGCGGGCGCTGCGCCGAGACCGAGTGCGTGAACGGCGCGTGACACGAAACGACGGTGTCCGGCGGGATCCGTGGGGCCTCCGGGGCTGATCGTGTTGCCGTAGCTGCTGATAGGGGCGGTGGTGTACGTCGTCGGCTCGCTCTACACCCGAGCGGTCGTGGTCCGGGCTCGGCGGGATCTCGGTGGCGAGGGTGTCGACGGGGTGCTCCTGCTGGGGTGGAGTGGCGGTGGGTTCCGGCGGTCACGCCGCGGCCGGGGTGACCACGGCGGTGCGTCGGCGGCCCGTCAGGGTGGTCAGTGCGGCGAGCACCGCGAGTGCGGCGATGGCTGCGGCGACGGAGAAGGCCGGGGCGAGCCCGGGGACGAACTGTCCGGGTCGGCTTCCGCCGACGTAGACCGCGACGATCACGGCGATCCCGAGTGAGCCGCCGATCTGCTGGACCATCTGCAGGAAACCGGACATGGATCCGGTGTGCTCGGCCGCGACGTCCTCCATGATCATGACGGTGGCGGGGGTGAAGACCAGCGAGACGCCGATGCTGTGCAGCAGCAGTGCGACGAAGACCCCGCCGAAGTAGGTGCTGGTGGTGTCGAGCGCGGCGAACCAGACGAAGCTGACGGCCACGAGCAGGCTGCCGAGAACGAGGAGCCTGCCGGACCCCACCCGTCGGATGAAGGACGGCACGAACTGGGTCAGGCCGAGGACCGAGAAGGTGAGGGGGAGGAAGGCCACGCCGGCGACGAGTGCACCCATGCCGAGCACCCGCTGGAAGTACTGCACCAGCAGGAAGAGCATGGCGAAGTGGACGCCCACGATGAGTCCCATGATCACCAGTGCGGCCGCGCGACCGCGATGCCGCAGCAGCGTCAGATCGAGGAGGGGCCGGCGGACGCGACGCTCGACGAGGACGAACGAGGCGAGCAGCAGGACGGCGAGGGCGAAGGAGACGATGGTCCAGGCGGAGGACCAACCCGCCTCGGCGGCGTGGATGAAGCCGTAGACGAGCGAGAGCGAGCCCGCGGTGGCGGTGGCGGCTCCCGCGACGTCGATGCTGCCGCGAGCGCGGGCCGTCTCCCGCACGAGCCGGTGCACCACGAGGACGACGAGGATCCCGATCGGTACGTTGATCAGCAGGCCCCAGCGCCAGGACGCGAATGCGGTGAGCGCGCCGCCGAGGATCAGTCCGACGGACGATCCGACGGCCGAAGCCGCCGTGAACATGGCCAGGCCGTGGCGACGCGCTGCCTCGTCCCGAGCCATGGCGGTGATGAGCGCGAGGATGCTGGGAGCCGCGACCGCGGCACCGATGCCCTGCACGACCCGCGCAATGATCATCGTCGTGGGGTCCTGGGCGAGGCCGGCGGCCAGGGAGGCGAGGGCGAACAGGGCCGTACCTGTCTCGAACGCCCGGACCCGGCCCATGATGTCACCGAGCCTGCCGCCGAGCAGCATGAAACCGCCGAAGGCCAGCGCGTAGGCGTTGGGCACCCAGGACAGTCCGGCTGCGGTGAAGCCCAGTTCCTGCTGGACCTGTGGCAGGGCGACGGTCACCACCTGGGCGTCGAGCTGCAGCATGAGCTGGGTCGCGAGGACCGCGGTCAGTGCGAGCGCGCCGCGCCGCGGCACCACCGGGGTGGGTGCCGCGGGCCGGCGCGCGGTCTGCGAGGACATTGTCGACTCCAGGGGAGCGGGAGGGGCGGAGGTTCCGGCCGAATGTAACTGGATCGGCTACATTCTCCAATATGTAGGAGAAGTTGTTACGATGGCCACATGTGGCTGCCCGGCACGGAGGGGGACCGATGAGTGCGAACAGCCGGATGAGCGTGGCGGTTCACGTGCTGACCTGGTTGGCCTTCGATCGCAGGGGGACCGACAAGGAGATCGGCACGTCGCAGCGGATCGCGACGAGCGTCAACACCAACCCGGTGGTGATCCGCCGTGCTCTGGGGGAGCTGCGCGAGGCCGGCCTGGTGTCCGCCAGCCGGGGGCGCGGGGGTGGCTGGGTCCTCACGCGCGAGCCGGACTCGATCACGCTCCGGGACGTGTACCTCGCGGTCGGCGGTGAGCAGGTGTTCGCCCTGCACGCGGCATCGCCCGATGCCGAGTGCTATGTCGGCTACGGCATCCAGGCGGTGCTGGGGCGCGCCTACCAGGACGCGGAGGAGGCGCTGCGGTGCTCCCTGGAGCGCACCACGATCGCGGACGTCCTGGCGGACACCCTGGCCGAGTTCCCCGGCGAGATGCAGGTCGCAGGTCGCGCGGCGCCGCGCCCCGGAGCCGGGTGATCGGCCGTGGCGTCACCCGCCCCGGATGTCCTCGCTCAGGTCGAAATCGGCCGGCGGAGTGCGGGCGCCGTTGATCTGGAGCTCGATCGCGTGGCCGCCGGGGTGGTAGCGGCGGGTGGTGATCGGGCGGAACGAGTGGGTGCGTCGGAGCTCGAGCGTCTCGCCCGGGGCGATCGTCCTCGTGGTGAGCTTGAACGTCTTCGGGGTGCGGGTGCCGTTGGCCTTGCGGTGGTGCACGACGTAGTCGACGAGGATCGTGGCCGGTGCGGTGCCGGTGTTGGTGAGTGTCGCGCTGAAGGTGAGTGAGCCGCCGAACGGCACCGCAGTGGCCTCGAGCCGGGGACCGTCGACGTGCACGTCGACGGCCGGTGCGTAGCCGAGCAGGCCCAGCGCGCCGGGGTGTCCCTGCTTGGTCAGCGTCCGCAGGCCGTGGCGCACCGTCCTGTCCGTCGACGGTCCCGGCGTCGCCAGCCAGCGTGCGGCGATCTCGACGGCGAGGTCCGGCTCCTGGCGGCTGAGGTCGTTGAGGTGGTTGGCGACCGACCTGCGCACGTACTCGCTGTCGTCCTCTCGCAGCGCGTCGAGGATCGGAACCGTGGCGCCCGGGCGGGCCAGGATCGTGGGCACCCGCACCGCCCAGGGCAGGAAGGGGCGCGTGCCTTCGGAGGCCAGTCGGCGGACATGGACGTCGGGGGAGGACGTCCACTCGAGGATCCGGCCCACGGCCCGGTCCAGGTCGTGGTCCAGCAGGCCGCGGATGGCGAACTCGGAGGTGAGCCGGCCGGTCAGGTCGGCGAGCAGGGACAGCGCCGCGTCGAACGCCTCGTCCGTGCCCTCCGCGAGGGCGCGGGCGACGACGGCGCCGGTCACCGGCCAGATGAGCCAGCCGCTGAAGGATGTCGACGCGGCGGCGCACCGGACCGTGGTGTCGAAGGCGGCGTAGTCACCCGGCAGGTCCGCCAGTAGCGCGTCCCGGAGGAGGTCGCTGCGCTCGCGGAGGGGAAGCGGTGACCCGGGGGCGAGCTGAGCAGCGGCGGCCCGCAGCGCCGGGAGGCGGGCTGCCGCCGGCAGTGTCGCTTCGATCGCCGAGGTGAGCGCTAGGGCGGTCGAGGCGTTGACGAGGTCGTCGGCGAAGGGCATGGCACGGTTCTCCTGTCTCGGCTCGCTACCGGATCCGGTGGGACGGCTCGGTCTCGTTGTTCCACATCCGGAACATCCGGCACCGCCCGTCCTCGGTGAAGGTGACGGTCCAGAGGTTGTCGAAGGTGCCGAGTTCGGTGTAGCGGCCGGTTCCCTTGATCGCCGCAGTGTCGCCGGTGATCATCAGGAGGGACCAGTCGAAGGACCAACCGCCCTCCTGCCAGGGCTGACGGGAAAGCCAGCCGTCGACGACGGCGTCGCGGCCGATCAGGGACGTCTCGTAGGGCCACTCGTGGTACTCGGCGTCCGGGCTGAACAGTGCTGCGATGTCGTCGGGGTCCGCGGTCCGCCAGGCGTGCACGTACCGCTCGACCCACTCGGCGACCCGTCGCTCCGACAACCGTGTCGTCGCGCTCATCGCTGGAAGGCCTTCGCGCCGAGGCCGTTGATGGTGGTGTCGCCCTGCTGGAACCCGATCATGGCCTGGGTGATGTCGTGGGGGTGGTCCAGTTGCGCCTCGGTGAGGGCGTCGAGCTCGGCGACGTCCTCGGCGCGGCGCGGATCCTTCCGGCCCGGGCCGAGGTCGGCGGGGGTCGAGAGTGTGGCGAGCACGATGCGGCCTCGGCGAGCGGGATCGCGGGCGAAGTACTGCCCGAGGGTCTCCTCGGACTGGCCGGCGTTGTACGTGTTGGCGGTGTCGACGAAGTTGCCGCCGGCGTCGGGGTAGCGGTCCAGGATCAGATGCGGGGTCTCGGGGTCGGAGCCCCAGCTGCCGTCGTCGACGTTCATCGCGCCCAGGATGAGGGGACTGGCGCGCAGGCCCGAGCGGCCGAGGGTGCGGTAGGCGGTGAGCGACATGTCGAGTTCCTCCGTGCGGTCGGCAATCCGGTTGTGCACGAGGTTGGTCGCTCGCACGCCGATGAGGGAGGCCGGGCGAGCCTGGGTGTGCCGCACCCAGGCTCGTCCCGGCGCTCAGCCGGCGTGCATGGAGACCAGGTAGCCCAGGGCCTGTGCGCTGCGGCTGCCCGGGGTGGGGGTCCCCACGAGGAGCTGCTGGCCGGGGGCGTCGTGCACGTCGAAGGTCTGGTAGGTCAGTTCCATCCGCCCGGCGGCGGGATGGGCGAAGACCTTGAACGCCCGCGTGAGCTCGCCGACCACCTGGTCCTCCCAGAGTGACCGGAACTCGGGGTGGGCCTCGAGCATGTCCTCCACGAGCCCGTGGATCCCCGGATCGTTCGGGAACCGCCCGGCCTGCAGTCGCAGCGCGTGCACCGTCCTCGTGGTCACCTCGAGCCAGTCGACGAACACCGTCCGGGCCTCGGGATGACCGAAGAGGATCCGGACCATGTTCGTGGAACCGTCGAACGGGGAGAGCAACGCGGCGGCGACCGGATTGGTGGCGAGAACGTCGAAGGCGGGGCCGAGCACATAGGCGGCCGACGTGGGGAAGGCGTCGAGCAGTTGACGCAACGCGGGGTGTACCTGGTCGTACCGGGTGTCCGGGCCCAGCCGGGGATGGAGACCTGCGAGCCGGTAGAGGTGCTCGCGGGCCTCCGGTGCCAGCCGCAGCGCGCGCCCGATCGCGTCGAGCACCGACGCCGACGGATTCCGTTCCCGGTCCTGTTCGAGTCGGGTGTAGTAGTCGCTGCTGACCCCGGCCAGCACGGCCACCTCCTCCCGGCGCAGGCCCGCGACCCGTCGGCGGCCGTGTGTGACGAGCCCGAGGTCGTGCGGGTCGAGCCGCCCACGGTGTGCCCTGAGGAAGTCGCCGAGGCCGCCCCGAGGCCTCCGCTGTTCGGACACGTCAGCACCTCCCCGATCGCGCTCGTGCGTACCCGCGGGTACGGCCGTCGTCAGAGTGTCGCACCGCCGTCGAGGACCAGGTCCGAGCCTGTCATGTAGGCCGTGTCGGCCGCTGCCAGGAACACGGCGGCGCCGGCGATCTCGGCGGCGTCACCGATCCGACCGAGCGGCGGCAGGTCGCCGAAGTGCTCGACGTCGTCGCCGAGCTGGTTCGCGAGCCTCGTCAGCCCGGGGGTGGCGACCTGGCCGGGGCTGAGCGTGTTGACCCGGATGCGCCGGGGGGCGAGTTCCGCCGCCCAGGAGCGCGCGAAGTTGCGGACGGCGGCCTTGGTGGCCGCGTAGAGGCTCATGCCGGCCGAACCCGTGATCCCGGAGATCGAGGCGACCAGCACGATCGCCGCGCCGTCCGACAGCAGCGGGAGCGCCTTCTGGACGGTGAAGACCAGGCCCTTCACGTTCGCTCCGAAGGTCGAGTCGAACAGCTCCTCGGTGATGTCCCCGAGGGCGGTCAGCGTGCCGCTGCCGGCGTTCGCGACCAGGACGTCGAGCGTGCCGTCGCGATCGGCGATGGCGGCGAACACGCGGTCCAGGGCCGCGAGGTCGGCGACGTCCCCGGCGATCCCGACCACGTTCCCGTCGATGCTCGCCACGGCCTCGTCGACCGCGTCCTGGCGCCGACCGGTGAAGTAGACCTTGGCGCCCTCGGCGGCGAACCGCCGAACGGTCGCCAGGCCGATCCCGGCGGTCCCGCCGGTCACGAGAGCGATCTTGCCGTCGAGCTGCCCCACCGGGTGTTCCTCCGTGTTTCTGCGCATCACCTATATGTACTCGCTCCTGATACATTCAGGGACACCGGTGACGGCCCGCGGAGTCACGGCACCGTCGTCACCGACCTCCGGACCCTCAGCTCGCCAGCGGAAGGCGCAACAAGAATGTTCGTCACACCTCACCTGCATGCAGCGGATGAACCCGAGCACGTCCGCAGCCCGGCCGCGACGTACGTGTCGATCCAGGGATCCGGTTCACCCGGGACCGAGGAGTTCTACCGGAAGAAGGCCCTCATCGGCGACATCGCCCGCCAGGTCGACGGGGGCGAGGAACCGGTCATCGAGATCCGGTACTGGTACCCGGCGGGGTCGATCCCGGTGGAGATCGCCGACTTCTACTCCGTCAACCCCGTTCCGTCGCTGCTCTACCGCGTTCTCGCCGTCGTTCCCGACGACACCTCGCCCGACGACGTGGCGGCGGCGCGCACTCGCGCAGCCAGCAGCTCGGACCGCAGCGAGGACCGCATCGAGCTGCACACCACGGCCGAGCAGGAGGTCGTGCAGGTCCTGCACCGCGGCCCGTTCGCGGAGGAGTTCGCCACGCTCGGACGACTGGGGTCCTTCGCCCGGGAGCTGGGCCTTCGCCGCAGCGGCGCCCACCACGAGATCCACCTCGACGGCTTCACGCGCGACACCCCGCAGGACGCTCTGCGCACGATCCTGCGCGATCCCGTGGCCTGACTCCGAAGCGGGGGACGTACGCGATGAGGGGGTCCAGGCCGGATGGCGAATGGGGAATGCGGCCTGGCCGTGGAGCACGGGTGTCAGCCGTATCAGTGACCTTCCGCACGAGCTCGCCCGGCGCTGATGACACGACGTTCCAGCAGATCGGCGAGCTCGCCGTCGGACAACCCCAGTCCCGACAGCACCGGGAGCGTGTCTTCGCCCAGTACGGGCGCCCGGTCGGGCTTGCGGTCCATCCCGGCCAGTGTCACCGGCAGCCCGGGTGCGAGATGCGGGCCCACACCCGGCTGATCGATGAGGTGCATCATCGGATTGGCGGCGATCCCGGCCGGCCCCGTCGCACCGGGTTCGGCTGCGGCATCACCGACGAGCTCCGAGAACGTGCTGTACGTGGACCACAGCAGTGACGTTCCCTGCAGCGCCGCTTCCACCGCAGCCAGGTCGTTGCGGGCGAACCACCTCGAGAACAGCCCGGCGAGCACCTCGCGGTACTCGAACCGGTCCTCCTCGTTCGAGAAGTCGGTACCCAGGCTCGTCTCCAGGGCGCTGATCACGTCGACGAGGTCGGTCGCGGTCAACAGGTCGGCCCAGTGGCGGGCGGTCAGGGCTACGACCATGACGCGACGGCCGTCCTTCGTGGCGAAGTCCCGCGCGAAGCCGCCGTAGAGGTAGTTGCCGTACCGCTTGCGGACGATCCGTCCGACCTGCGCCTCGGCGAGGAAGCCGAGGTTGCCCGCCGCGGCGAGGGCGACGTCGTAGAGCGCGACGCTCATGCGCTGCCCGACACCGGTGATCCGCCGGCGACGGTCGGCCGCGAGGATTCCCAGGGCTGCGTAGAGCCCGCACGCGATGTCCCATGCGGGCAGGACGTGGTTCACCGGATCCGCGTGCCCTTCGGGGCCGGTGACCATCGGGAAGCCGACGGCCGCGTTCACGGTGTAGTCGACGGCCGGTGTCCCGTCGTGGTGGCCTTCGATCTGGACGTGGATGAGGTCGCGCCGATGGGCGGCGAGCGCCTCGTAGCGCAGCCAGTCGCGTCCGACCGCGTTGGTGAGCACGATCCCTCCGCCGGGCCCGGATCCGGCCACCAGCCGGGCCACCAGCTCGCGCCCCTCGGCGGACCGGAAGTCGACGGAGACCGACTTCTTCCCCTTGTTGAGGCCCGCCCAGTACAACGACGTGCCGGACGGTGCGAGGGGCCATCTGTGGTGGTCGGGTGCGCCGCCGAGCGGATCGATCCGGATGACGTCGGCGCCGAGCTGCGCGAGTGTCATCCCGCCGAGAGGGGCGGCGACGAAGGACGAGATCTCGACGACCCGCATCCCGGCGAGGGGGAGGTCGACGACGGGATCATCCGGGCCGTCGGTGGTCATTCGGCTCCTCCTCTTCTCAGCGCTGCTGCTCCGGTCGGTCTCACAGCGTCGTGCAGGCGGCGATAGGCACCGCGGTAGTAGAGGAGCGGTCCGGCGTCGTCCCGGGCGCGCATGCCGAGCACCCGGGCCACCACGAGGATGTGGTCGCCCGCCGCGATCTCGGCGTCGACGGCGCAGTCCAGAACTGCCAGGGAGTCTGCCAGAACAGGACTCCCGGTGATGGAGCTCGGACTCCAGTCCACGCCTGTCCACCGGTCCGCCCCGCGAGCCGCGAAGTGCGAGCTCAGCAGCTCCTGGTCGGTGCCGAGCACGTTCACGACGAAACCGTCCGCCTCGCGGAGAACCGGGTAGGTCGTCGACGAACGGCTGACGCAGAAGGAGACGAGGGGAGGGTCGAGGGAGACGCTGAAGAAGGACTGGCACGTCATCCCCACGGGTTCGCCGTCGACGCTCGCGGTCAGGATCGTGATGCCGGAGCAGAAGCTGCCGAGGACCCTGCGGAACTCGCGGCCGTCCTGGCCGGGATCGACCTGGTGATGGGCGTGCGCACGCACCGTCCGGGCGCGGGTGAGCTCATCGGGTGACACGGGTCGTGATGACATCGGTGGCCTCCGGACGGGCAGTTGGTCAGAACCGCGGCATCGCGAGTGCTGCGCGGCAGGTCGGACAGCGATCGGTGCACGACGGCGTCAGGGCCCGTCGGTCGATGACCCGCAGCCCGAGCGTGCCGGCCAGAGACACGGCGGCAGGAGTGTCGAGGAGCTCGGCCCGGGCATCGACGAGCTCGGCGAGCACGCCGACCTCGGGCAGCCCGGCCAGGCCCAGCAGACCCACCGCCGATTCGGCGCGTCCCGACCCCGTGCCGCCCGCGATGAGCGGGATGACGTGCCCAGGTCGGACGAGGTCCTCGGGCACCGCCCCGGGGTCGGCGAGGACGCGGAGGGTCCGCGTCCGGTCGGCAGCGCTGATACCGGTCGTGATCCCGGCTGCGGCGTCGACCGTCACAGCAGGAACCGACTGATGGCTCTCCCCGTCGGCGGTCATCGGCGGCAGTCGGAGGGCGCGGGCCCGACCGGGCGGCATCGGTGCGCACAGCAGCCCGGACGTGTGCCGGACGATCCAGGCGATGGTTGCCGGATCGGCGGCCGCAGCAGGCAGCAGCACGTCCGCCGGGAGCCGATCGCCGCCGATGAGGATGACCGGGTTCCCGGCGCGGACCGCCTGAAGGCCCGTGTGCAGAGCGTCCTGGAGCGACGGCGGCGTCACGAGGTCGATCACATCGACCGCCCCCCGTGGACCTCGAGGACGGTTCCCGTCACATAGCTGGACAGGTCACTGGCGAGGAACAGGACCGCGTCGGCGATCTCCGCTGGTTCACCGGCGCGCCCGAGAGGAACCTCGGACACCTTCTGCCTCCACACCTCCGGGGTCAGTGCCTCGGTCATGGGCGTGCGCACCAGCCCCGGCTGCACGACGTTGACCCGGATCGCGTGCCGGGCGACCTCCCGTGCCGCCGCCTTCGCCAACCCGACCATGCCGGCCTTCGCCGCGCTGTAGTTGGTCTGGCCGAAGACGCCGGTCTTCCCCGAGGTCGAGGAGATCATCACGATGCTCCCGCCGCCGCCCTCGCGCATGGCAGCCGCAGCGGCGCGTGTGCCGAGCCAGGCTCCCTGCAGGTGGACGTCGACGACGGCGCGGAACTGGTCGAGCGACATCTTCGGCAGTGAGGCGTCCCGGGTGATGCCGGCGTTGTTGACGAGGACGTGCAGACCGCCGTAGGTCTCGACGGCGTGGTCCACCATCGTCTGCACGCGGCGCTCGTCGGTGACATCCACCTCGACCGCCGTCGCGGTGCCTCCCGACTCGGTGATGTCGTCGGCGGCGAGGGCGGCTGCGGCCCCGTCGAGGTCGGCGACGACCACGGCGGCACCGTGCGAGCTCAGCGTCCGCGCGATCGCGAGGCCGATCCCCGATGCCGCGCCGGTGACGACGGCGGTGCGTCCGGCCAGCAGAGGTCCGGCCGACGAGACGGTGGTGGGGCGGGTGGCGGTCACGATCCCGCCTCGACGGAGGTGGGGTTCTTCCGCAGCGCGTCCCACAGGCCCTGCGCGGACGGGGCCCGTTGCTCGTCGAGCAGCTGGCCGACCAGCCCGGCGGCGCGAGCGATGATCGCCAGGCCCCGACCGAAGGTCGGCGGGTGGCCCATGTCGGACACGATGGCACCGGTGATCCCGGCGGCGTTGACCGGCAGCCACGGCCCGCCGGCCTCCTGCAGCGCCGTCGGGATCTGCATCAGGGTGTCCACGTGCGCGCCGCGGAGGCCCCCGCGCTCGGCGAGTGCGAGGAGTGCCGGGGTGCGTGGGTCGCCCTGCTTGTGCTCGGGATGACCGAGGCCCGGGATCGGGGTCCGAGCCTGACGAGCGGCGGTGACGATCGCGCGGGCTCGCTCGGAGGGGGTCGCGTCCGACCCGGCGGCGACCTCCCGCTGCAGCAGTCGCGCGGTCTCCTCCATCGTGCCGAGGTAGTGCGTCCCCGCACCGCACAGGCCGGCGGAGACAGCTGCCTGGAAGGACTCCGGCGCACCGAGCAGGGTGAGGCGCGCCGCGATCGAGCTGGGCGTCACGCCGTGGTCGGCGAACGTCACGAGGATCGCGTCGATCATGGTCGACTCCCCGGGTGACGGCGCTGCGCCACCGGTCAGCATCAGGCTGACGACGTCGGCGAAGCGCCACTTCCCGATCAGCTCGTCGACGAGGTCGTGCCCGGCCACGATGATCGTGTCCGGTGTCGCCGGTTGGTGCTGCGTGGTCACGCGGTTCCTCCCAGGGTCGGGCCGGGCGGGGTGCCCGGCGCGTCGTCGTGCGGCGTCAGCCGGGACCGGAGCAGCCCCGCGGCACCGTCGAAGTGGCGTTCGGTGGCCGAGCGAGCGGCCGGGCCGTCCCGGCGGAACAGGGCGCGCACGATGTCCTGGTGCTCGGCCAGGGAGCACGGCACGTGCTCGGGGAAGAGGTCGAAGAAGCTGCGGGGGATCATCCGGCCGACGTCGACGAGCAGAGCCGCGAGACGGGGGGACGCGCAGGCGCGGTTGATCTCGGCGTGGAACCGCCAGTTCTGCTCGGCCAGGTCGCCGCCGTCGGCGGCCGCGCGAGCGGTCGCCGACTCGAGGTCGGCGATGCGGCCGAGCTGCTCGGCGCTGGCGCGCTCTGCCGCCCACTCCGCCGCGATGCCCGCCAGGCGGGCCATCAGCGTGAACGAGTCGAGAATCTCGCGCTGCCCGATGCCGAGCACGTGCACGCCGCTGCGGGGGGTGACCCGGACCAGTCCTTCGCCCATCAGGGCGAGGCACGCCTCCCTGACCGGGGTCCGGCTCGTGCCGCACTCCGCCGCGACGAGGTCGAGGTCGATGCGGTCCCCGGCTCTCCGGTCGCCCATCAGAATCTCGTCGCGCAGGCGCTGGGTGATGCGCCCCCGGGTCGTCTCCGCCGGCCGGAGGTCCGGAGCGCCGACGACCCACGGGCCCTCCAGCCCCTCCGCGGGGCCGGCCCGCTGACCGTGGGGATCCATCCGCACCTCCGTCGTCGTAGGCACGGGTTGACCCGGCCGCGTTCGAGGTTCAATATATCAGGCATCAACCTGATACGTCACGCCTCGCAGCGTGGAGAGGAGCTCCCATGACGAGGGATCGCGGTCAGATGACGCTGGTCGCCTTCATGCAGGCGTCGAACGTGTCCGTCTACTCCGGATCCTGGAGGTACCCGAGCGCCGCTCCGGACTTCCTGGACCTGCGCTACTACCAGCGCATCGCCAGGGTCCTCGAGGAGGGGACGTTCGACCTGATGTTCTTCGACGACCGCCTGGCCATGCCCTCGATCTACGGGGGTTCCCCGGACGAGGCGGTCCGGTACGGAGCACGCCCGGTCAAGCTCGATCTGATGGCGGTGCTCGGAGCGGCGGCCGCGGCCACGTCGCACCTGGGTCTCGGAGCGACCTACTCGACGACGTACTACCCCCCGTTCCACGTGGCTCGCAGCTTCGCGACGCTGGACCACCTCAGCGGCGGCCGGGCGGCGTGGAACGTGGTCACCTCCGTCAACGACGCGGAGGCGCGCAACTTCGGCGTCGACCAGCACCTCGGTCACGACGCGCGCTACGACCGGGCGGAAGAGTTCATCGACGTCGTCACGCGGCTGTGGGACTCGTGGGAGGACGACGCCCTGGTCATGGACCGGGAGTCGGGCATCTTCGCCGACCCCGAGAAGGTGCACGAGCTCGCCCACGCAGGCGCGTACTTCGACGTGCAGGGACCGCTCACGGTGCCCCGGCCGCCGCAGGGCAGGCCGCCGATCATCCAGGCCGGCCAGTCGGGGCGGGGGATGGCCTTCGCCGCGAGGTGGGCCGACCTGATCTTCACGGCGGACCCCAGCCGTGAGATCGCCCTGGAGCACTACCGTGCTCAGAAGCAGCTGGTGGCGGAGGAGGGGCGTGACCCGCAGGCCGTCCGTGTGCTGCCCATGGCGTACACGGTCGTGGGGGAGACCGAGGCCATCGCGCGGGAGAAGGAGGAGATCTTCCTCGATCGCCTGGTCCACCCGACGGCGTCGCTGGCACTGCTGTCCGAGGTCACCAACCACGACTTCTCCGGGCACGCCCTCGACGACGTGGTCACCGACGAGCTGATCGACTCCGTGTCGGGTATCCGCGGACTCGTGCAGGGTGTGCGACGCCATGTGGGGGCGCAGCAGCTGACCCTGCGCACCCTCGCCAACCACCGGGCGACGCTGCTGCAGGGACCGCGGTTCGTCGGCACCGGGGCCCAGGTCGCCGACCAGATGGAGGAGTGGTTCCGCTCGGAGGCCTGCGACGGCTTCGTGCTGGCGGCCACCCACTTCCCCGGTGCCTTCGAGGACGTGGTCAGGATGGTGGTTCCGGAGCTGCGCCGGCGTGGGGTCTTCCGGGACGAGTACACGGGGACGACCCTGCGGGAGCACCTCGGGCTGGACCGCCCGACCAGCGTCTTCGCCCGGAGCGAGGTGGGGGTCGATGCCTGAGCAGGACGCGGCACCGCCGCCCAGCACCATGCTGCGGGGGGTGCGGGTGCTCGACATGGCCTCGCTCGCGGCCGCGCCGCTCGCTGCCACCTACCTCGGCGAGTTCGGCGCCGACGTGATCAAGATCGAGCAACCGCAGGGCGGTGACCCGATCCGGGGGTGGGGTGCACAGCGCAACGGCGTCGGCCTGATGTGGAAGAGCGTCAGCCGCAACAAGCGGTCCGTGACGGTCGACCTGCGGCGGGCCGAGGGTCAGGCCCTGGTGCGGCGCATGGCGATGCGCTGCGACGTGGTCGTCGCGAACGCCCGGCCGCAGACGCTGCGGCGGTGGGGCCTGGACTTCACGCACCTGCGGCAGCTCAACCCGCAGCTGGTGATGTTGCACGTGACCGGCTTCGGGCTGAGCGGTCCCAAGGCGGAACGCCCCGGGTTCGGCACCCTCGGTGAGGCCATGAGCGGGTTCGCGCACGTCACCGGGGAGGCGGACGGCCCACCGACCCTGCCGCCGTTCATGCTCGCCGACGGCGTCGCGTCGCTGAACGCCGCCTACGCGGTCATGGTGGCGCTCTACCACCGCGACGTGCACGACGGTGGTGGGCAGCTGATCGACGTCAACCTGATCGACCCGCTGGCCAGGCTCCTGGAGCAGTCGTTGCTGACCTACGACCAGACCGGCGCCGTCCCGGCGAGGGCGGGCAACCGGTGGGACATCTCGGCCCCCCGCAACACCTACCGCACCAAGGACGGCCGGTGGCTCGCGATGTCGGGCAGCGCGCCGACGGTCGCGATGCGGGTGTTCCGGGCGATCGGCCGCGCCGACCTCGTCGAGGATCCGGACTTCTCCGATGCCCAGCGCAGGCTGGCCCGGGCACCCGAGGTGGACCAGGTGGTGGCCGAGTGGGTCGCCGGGCGGACGCTGGCCGATGCCATGGCCGTCTTCGAGCGCGAGGAGATCGCGGCCGCGCCGGTGTACGACGTCTCGGACCTGCTGGAGGACGACCAGATGCGGGCCCGTGCAGTGTTCCGCCGGATGGCGGACCCCGACCTCGGAGAGATGACCGTGCAGACGCCCGTCCCGAGGTTCTCCGGCCACGCCGGCATCCTCGACACGCTCGGTCCCGCCCTCGGCGCGCACACCGCGGAGGTCCTCGCCGAGCTCGCGGACGTGTCCGAGTCCGAGCTGGCGGCGTTGCGAGCAGCCGATGTCGTCTGACGCGCTGATGGACGCTCCGCTCCGCCGGTCCGAACTGGCGACCCCCGCCACCAACGACCGCATGTTCGCGAAGGCCGCGGCATCGGGCGCCGACCTCGTGTTCCTCGACCTCGAGGACGCGGTGGCGCCGGCTCAGCGTGAGGTGGCCCGGGGCAAGGCCGTGCGGGCGCTGACCGAACTCGACTGGGGCGCGACCACACGGGCGATCCGCATGAACGGGGTCGGCACCCGCTGGGCGTACGGCGATGTCATCGAGGTCGTCACGGGCGCGCGGGAGAGCCTGGACACGATCATCGTCCCGAAGGTGACGGCAGCCCGCGACGTGTGGTGGGTGGACGTGCTGCTGACCCAGCTCGAGGAGACGCTCGGCCTCACCGAGCGGATACGCCTGGAGGTGCTCATCGAGGACGTCGCCGGCGTGGCGCACGCCGAGGAGATCGCCACGGCGAGCGACCGCCTCGACGCGCTGATCTTCGGGGCCGGTGACCTGTCGGTCTCCCAGCGGGCGAGGGTCGACACCAACTTCCGCCCGCGTGATGCCTACCCCGGGGACTTCTGGCACTTCGCGCGCATGCAGGTGCTCACGGCAGCGCGGGTGGGAGGTGTCCTCGCCCTGGACGCGCCGTACCCGGACTACCGGGACGCCGCCGGCTACGAGGAGGACGCACGGTGCAGCGCGTCACTCGGGTTCGACGGGAAATGGGCCATCCACCCGTCGCAGGTCGACGTCGCCAACCGCGTGTACGCGCCCACGACCGAGGAGGTCGCCCGAGCTCGCCGGAACCTCGACGCCTACGCGGTGGCGCAGGCGGACGGTCTGGGAGCGACAGGGGTTGACGGACAGCTGGTGGACGCGGCGCACGTCAAGCTCGCCCAGGAGGTGCTCGAGCGGGTCGCCGCCATCGAGCGGCGAGCTGCACGGTGATGGGTTCCTGCGGTCAGCCCGGCGAGGGCGGGCACGCGCCGCTCTCCACCGGCGTGGCGGCCCCGACCCGCGCGAGGAGCAGGCGGCCCGCGTTCAGCAGGTGCGCCTCCGCGGTACGACGGGCCCGGTCCGGGTCGGCGACGGCGAGCGCGTCGACGATCTCGTCGTGCTCCCGCAGCGAGCACTCCACCTGCTCCGGCACCAGTGAGAAGAACCCGGACGGCACGATGCGCCCGCTCTGGCGCAACAGGGCCAGCACCCGCACGGAACCGCTCGCGCGGTGCACCGCGCGGTGGAACCGGAAGTTGGCGCTCTCCAGATCCGGACCGCCGTCTCCCGCGAGCCGGCGCACCTCGGCCGCGAGCTCCCGCACCCGATCCAGCTCCTCGCCCGTGCGACGTTCGGCGGCCCACGCGGTGGCGGTTCCGGACAGCACGGCCATGATCGCGAAGTTGTCCTCGACGTCGCGACGCGTCAGGCCGACGACCGTCACGCCGCTGCGTGGGGCGACCGTGAGGAGTCCTTCGTGCTCCAGCGCGAGGCACGCCTCGCGCACCGGTGTCCTCGAGGTTCCGAGCTGTGCCGCCGCCTCGTCGAGGTCGATCCGGGTGCCGGCTGCGAGCTCGCCGCGCACGATGGCGTTGCGGAGCACGTCGGCGACCCGGTCGCGGGCGGTTGTGCCCAGGCGCAGGCGCCGCGCGCCGGTCGGTCCCGCTGGCACAGGCACCCGTACCTCCCGGTCCCGTTCAGTGGACGAATGCGTGCACCGTATATCAGGTCGAGCAGCGTTCATCTACGCGAGCGCCGGCGACTTGTTCGCGCCCACAAGCCGATCTAGTATATCTGGCATCAGAACAACAGGAGAGTAGCTATGACTGCCGCGTCCGAGATCGAGACCCTGCACATCAACGCCGACGACATCGACTGGTTCGACCTGTCCGAGATGGGTGATCTGTCGCCCATCATGAACGGCCGGGCCGAGGTCAAGCGCATCTGGGAGATCCCCGAGCAGAACCGGGTGTTCTCGCTGTTCCGGATGTGGCCCGGCCTGGTGTCGAACCGCCATCTGCACCTCGGTGCGGTCACCGGTCTCACCGTGAGCGGCACCTGGCACTACCTGGAGTACGACTGGACCGCGGGCCCGGGCTCCTTCATCTACGAGCCGGCCGGCTCGATCCACACGCTGGAGGTCCTGGGTGACGAGCCCGTCATCGCCTACTTCGACCTGACCGGCAACGTCGTGAACTTCGGCGCGGACGGCACGATCCTCGACGCGAAGACCGACGAGGACCGCCGTGCGGCGGAGGAGGCGGACCGGATCTGGCGCGAGGAGCTGGCTCGACGCTGATCGTCGAGTCAGAGCGGACGAGTGGTCGCTGCCCGTGCGACCAGTGCGTGGACCGACGCGTCGTCGTCGACCTCCGGATCCCAGAACCCCCTGGCCTGGAGTACGTCCACGAGTACTTCGCCCGCCTGCCGCACGTGCTCGGACGCTGCACGCGCCGCGGCGTCGGAGTACCCGGCCGACACCGCCGTCACGATGACGGCGTGCGCCTCGACCGCCCGGGCGCCCCAGCCCGGCACCTGCCCGTAGAGGGCGTCCGGGATGAACCGCAGCGCCGTTCGCAGCATGAACAGCAGACGCGGTGCCGATGCCGCGAGGTTCAGGGCGCGGTGCAGCCGGAGGTTCGCGGTGTCGGTGGCGACGGGGTCCTCGGCGCGGACGGCGGCGCTGTGTTCGGCCTCCGCCGTGTGCAGCTCGGCGACCAGGTCGTCGTCCCGGTGCAGGCACGCGCGGCGGGTGAGCTCACCCGACAGGGTCGCCAGTTGCCAGTAGACGTCGCGGACGTCGTCGGCGCCGATGCGGGCGACGGTGAAGGACCGGTTGGGGGACGCCTCCAGCAGTCCCTGCGCAGTGAGCGTGACCAGCGCTTCGCGGACCGGCGTGATGCTGACCTGGAGCAGGTCCGCGAGCTTGTTCTGGGTCATCCGCCAGCCCGGGGAGAGCTCTCCGGCCAGGATCATCTGGCGCAGGATGCCGGCGACCTCATCGGCGAGGGTCCGTTGCCGGAGTCTCGGGTAGCGCGGTCCGGCCTCGGGTGCGGTCACGCCCACATCATCGACCATCGCCCTTCCGGGCACGTCGCAATGCACGTAGTCAGAGACCGAGGAGTGGACGGCGCATGAGCGCAGGACGGATCGACGACGGTGGCGCGGGGGAGCGGGCGGGTGGTGCGTGCCTGCTCCTGATGGACCTGCAGGAGGGTCTGTGTCGCGCGGACGGCAGGGTCGGAGGACCTGCACTCACCGCGGAGGTGGAGCGGCGTGGCGTTCTCACCCACGCCGCCTCCGCCCTTGCGCGGTGCCGGGATGCCAGGCTGCCGGTACTGCACGCGAGGGTCGCCTTCGATGCGGGGTACACCCGTCTCACCAGTGGTTCGGCCGCGTTCGGTGCCTTCCGTGAGCGTCGGCTGATGCTCGCGGACTCCGCCGAGGCGGCGATAGTCGGTGAGGTCGCGCCTCTGCCGGACGAGCCGGTCGTGGACAAGGGCTGCGTCAATCCCTTCGTCGGCACCCGCCTCCTGTCCCTGCTGCTCGCGCGGCGGGTGGACCACCTGCTGCTCGGCGGGGTCGCCACCAACCACGTCGTGGAGGGCACCGCCCGCCACGCGTCCGATCTCGGGTACCGCGTCACGGTCCTCGAGGACCTCTGCGCGAGCCGGAGCCCGGAGCTGCACGACTTCTCGATCACTTCCATCCTGCCGTCCTACGCCGAGGTGCGCCCCCACGTCGATGCTCTCGACGACCTCCTCGGCGCCGGGGCGGCAGACCGATGACATCGACGTCCGAGGAGGACCCGTGGTGTTGAGCGGATTCAGGACCGCCGTGGTCGGCGGCAGCATCGCGGGCTGCGCAGCCGCGATCGCACTGCGCCGAGCCGGAAGCGCGGTGACGGTGTTCGAACGGTCCGCAGGCGAGCTGCGCGACCGCGGGTCGGGCGTCGCGGTGCCGTCGGCGCTGGTCGACGAGCTGGTGCGGGAGGGCTACCTGCCGCCGGAGTACCCGACGTGCGCTCTGGAGCGCCGCTGGTGGTATCACGTCGACGGGACCGCGCAGGGGCGCATCGTCTGGGACCAACCGGGAGCGGCGCGCCTGAACAACTGGGGTGTCCTGTTCCGCAACCTGCGCGCCGGCGTCGACGACACCGACTACCGCGATGGCGCGACCGTGCTCGGGTTCAGCAGCGCCGGCGATGGCGTCGAGGTACGGACGGTGACCGGGGTGGAGCACTTCGACGGTCTGGTCGGAGCGGACGGGTACCGCTCTGCCGTCCGTGCGGACATGCACCCCGGCACAGCTCCCCTCTACTCGGGCTACGTGCTGTGGCGCGGGAACTACGACGAGGAGCGGGTGGG
Source organism: Pseudonocardia oceani (assembly GCF_019263585.2). Lineage (GTDB taxonomy): Bacteria > Actinomycetota > Actinomycetes > Mycobacteriales > Pseudonocardiaceae > Pseudonocardia > Pseudonocardia oceani. The sequence goes on along the minus strand of NZ_JADQDF010000001.1, from coordinate 1,053,396 downwards.
GGACAGCGCTGCACTGGACCGGCTCGACAGCGGCCGCGCCGCCGCGATGATCGCCTTCCCGGGAGGGCACGGCAACCTCTACCTGATCCCGAACTTCGACGGACGCACGGACCGAGGACACCGCAGGCTCACCTGGAACATCTACGCCCCGCCGCCGTCGGGCCAGGACTTCACTGCTGCGCGTTCCGTGGCGCCGGGCGAGATCGACGACGCGATGTACGCAGACTTCCTCGCGCTCCTCGACGAGCACTACCCGCCCGACCTCGCGGCGCTCGTGCGGCTCAGCACGAGGGACGAGATCAGCCTCCAGCCGATCTACGACCTGACGATCCCGTCCTACTCACGAGGAGGCGCCGTCGTGATCGGCGACGCGGCAGCGCTCACCCGCCCGCACACCGGCAGCGGCGCCACCAAGGCGCTCATGGACGCCGTCGCTCTCGAACGGGCGGCTCGCTCGGCCACGTCGTGGGGACAGGCCGGCACGGCCTACGACGAGGCTCGCCGTGCTGCGAGCAACGACGTGGTCGAACTCGGGCGACGCATCGGTGAGGCGCAGGTGACCCACACCCCGGACTGGCTCGCGATGACACCGGAGGACTACGAGCGTTGGGCAGAGGACACGCTGGCGGGCAGGCGCCTCTACTTCTGGGGATCCGATGAGGACGCGCCCGTCGGGTCGCGACAGCCGTAACGGCAGCACCCGCCCCACGAGCCACGGCTATAGTCGGCCGCGCGCCGGAGCCGCGACAGGGACAGGCCCGCGCCGGATCGTGGCGCGGGGGGTCCCGGCATGACATCGCGTTCCGACGACACTGCGCACAACCGTCCCGGGCTCGGTCCCGCCCGCCGCCCGCGCGCCGCCGACGCCGTCAGCGCGCTGTTGCGCCGCAGGATCCTGACCGAGATGCAGGACGGTGAACGGCTGCCGCCCGAGGCCGTCCTGATGGAGCAGTACGGCATCGCCAGGCAGTCCTTGCGCGACGCGTTCCGGGTGCTCGAGACGGAGGGTCTGCTGACCGTGCGCCGCGGGGTGCAGGGCGGAGCTGTGGTCCACCGGCCGGACGGCACGGTCGCGGCGCGCAACGCGGCGCTGTTCCTGGAGGCGCAGGGCGTGACCCTGATGGACGTCTACCAGGCCCGGGCGATGATCGAACCGCCGTGCGCCGCGATCCTCGCGCGCCGATCGGAGCAGGAGGACGTGGACGCGCTGCGTGCGGCGGTCCTCACCGGAGACGACGCCGGAGATCCGGTCGCGGCGATCCGCGCGCACATGGAGTTCCACCGCCTGGTGATCCACCTCGCGGGGAACCAGACCGTGGCGCTGCTCACCGACCTGGTCCGCCGGATCATCGAGGTGGGCAGCGAGGACCAGGTGGCCGGAGACCCCTCCAGCCACGAGACCGCGCGCGCTCTGCGGGCCGGACACCTCACGCACCTGCGGCTCATCGAGCTCATCGAGCGCGGGGACGTCTCGGGTGCGGAAGACCTGTGGATGCGCCACGTCGAGGGGTCGGAGGACTACCTCGTCCGCGGCGCAGGCAGCAAGACCGTGCTCGACGTCCTGGGCTGAGCCGACCCCGGGAAGCGGCTTGCGGCCATTGACGGCGGTTACATACCAATGATTAGGTAGTTGGGTCCGGCGTTCCTGGACACAGGCAGGCACGGACGGGCGAGTTCGACCATCGGTCGAGGACAGAACGGAAGCGGGTGGCAGCGATGCTCGACGATCGAGTGGTCGTCGTGACGGGAGCCGCGACCGGTGCGGGGCGGGACGTCGCGCGAGCGGCCGCTGCCCGAGGCGCCGAGGTCGTGCTCCAGTACGACCCCGCACCTCACGGGGCGGCCGGTCCGTCGGACGGGCGCGCGGCCACGACGGTCACGACCGACCTGACGGGAGCCGGAGCAGCTGAGGCTCTCATCGACCGTGTGCTCGAGCGCCACGGCCGTGTCGACTGCCTCGTGAACGGCGCCGGCCTGCGGTACGGGCGGCCGGTCCTCCGCTGGTCCGAGGACGGCCGCTTGGTCGACGTGCACGCCGTGTCCGCTCGCGCGGCCTCGGCGGCAGCGGTAGCGGCATCGGCGACCACGCTGGTGCACCTCGTGCCCCTCGCGGCCGTGCTCGACGCGGCCGGCGGTGTGGTGCGCGAGGACGGCGTCCTCGCGCACTCCGCCTCGTTCGTCCGGGACGTGCCGTGGCTGCGATCGGACTGCGTCGCGGCGTCGGACTGGACGGGTGGCCGACCGGCCGCGGCGCACAGCGCCTGGTTGGGCGAGGTGGTGGTGGACCTGCTGCGCAGCGGTCCGGGCAGGCGGACCGGTCAGGTCCTCGCTCCCGCTCTGGGCCTCCGCGCCGGGCGTGCGACTTCCTCCGCGGTGCCCGCATGACCGCCCTCGGGGCACTGCCTGCCGACGACGTCTCCGGTATCGAGGACCTCGCCGACGTGGTGCGTTCGGTCGTGCCCCGCGACGTGGTCCGGGCCAGGGCGGACGGGGCGCTCGACCGTGACCTGTGGCGGCGCTTCGGCGAGCTGGGATGGCTCGGGCTCACCGTCCCGGAGGTCGACGGCGGCGCCGGGGGCGACGAACGCGCGGCGGCAGCGGTCGCCCGCGAACTCGGCGCAGCGGGGCGCGCCGAGCCCTTCGCCGCCTCGGGCGTCATCGTGCCCGCGTGCCTCGCCGGTGCGACGGGTCCCGCGTCCCGCGAACTGCTCGAACGGGCGATGGCCGGCGACGTGCTGGTCTCGCCCGCGTGGCAGGACGAGCGCGGCGGGCTCGCCCAGGACGTCTCGTCGATCGCGATCGACCGGCTCCCGGTGACGGCGAGGCCGGCCGGCGACCATCTGGTCCTCTCCGGTCGTGCTCACTGGGTCCCCACCGCCGCGGCGGACGTGTTCCTCGTCGCGGCCCTCGCCGGGGCGGAACCGGTACTCGCCCAGGTCGACCGCGGCGCTCCCGGCCTCCGGCACGAGCCGCTCCGGATGGCCGACGGGTCCAGCGCGGCGACGCTGCACTTCGACGACCTGCTGCTCCCCGCTGAGTCGGTGCTGAGCCGGGGGGACGACGTGGTGACCGTGCTCGCTGCCGCCGTCGACGCAGGTGTCGTCGTCACCGCCGCCGAGCTGCTCGGCGCCACGGGACGGATGCTCGAACTCACGCTCGACTACCTCCGGGACCGACGCCAGTTCGGCAGGCAGATCGGCAGCTTCCAGGCGCTCCAGCACAAGGCCGTCGACATGTGGGTCCAGCTGCAGCTCAGCGAGTTCGCCGTCGACGACGCCCTGCGGACCCGCGCGACGCCCGGCGTCGGGCCGGCCGCCAGGACGCTCGCGGCGAGCAGCGCCAAGGCGAGGACCTCCGCCGCGGCCCTCGCAGTGGGTGCGGCCGCGATCCAGCTCCACGGGGCGATCGGCTTCACCGAGGAGTACGAGCTGGCGCACCACGTGAACCGTGCGCTCGTTCTGGCCTCCTGGCTGGGCAATGCATCGGCGCACGCGCGCCGCTACGGACACCTGACCCCGTCGGGGACCGCCGGGGTCGGATCGGAGGACGGGCGATGACCGGTTTCGGTGTCGGCCAGGAGCGCGACTGGTCCGCGCTCGACGACGAGGAGTTCCGGGCCCTGGTCCGCACCGACTTCGAAGCGCACTACCCCGGCCACCTGCGCTACCCCTCGCGCAGACTGCTGTGGGACGAACAGCGGGCGTGGTACGAGCGGATGTCGGCGAAGGGGTGGATCGCACCGGGCTGGCCGACCGGGTTCGGCGGGATGGGGCTGGACCCGGCCAAGCTCTTGATCTTCCTGGACGAGCAGGAGCGCCACGGCATCGCCCGGTTCCAGGACCACGGCATCCGGATGATCGGGCCTGCGCTGATCCGCTACGGCTCGCCGGAGCAGCAGGAGCGCTTCCTGCCTCCGATCCTGCGCTGCGAGCACCGCTACTGCCAGGGCTACTCCGAACCGGAGGCGGGATCGGATCTGGCGAGCCTGCGCACGACCGCCCACCTCGTCGACGACGAGTGGGTCGTGTCCGGCACGAAGATCTGGACCACGATGGCCTACGACGTCACGCACATGTTCCTGCTCGCGCGCACCGGGGCAGCCGGAGCGCCGCAGGCGCAGATCAGCTTCTTCCTCCTCGACCTCGCCTCGCCCGGGGTCGTCATCCGCCGCATCCGTGACATGGCGGGGGAGGAGGAGCTCTGCGAAGTCTTCCTCGACGAGGTCCGGATCCCGCGGGGCAACCTCGTGGGCGAGGTGGACCGCGGCTGGTCGGTGGCGAAGTCGGTGCTCGGGTTCGAGCGGATCCACGTCGGCAGCCCTCAGCTGCCCGAGTCCGGCCTCCAGGTCCTCGCCCGCGTCGCGGCGGCACGCGGGGTCGTCGACTCCCCGGAGTTCGCCGACCGCTTCGCCGCGCTCCGGCTCGACGTCGCCCACCTCGGCATGGCCTACGCGGGTTACGTCCGGCGCCTGGTGGACGGCCACGAGCTGGGGCCCGATGTGTCGATGCTCAAGCTGTGGGCGACGGAGACCTTCCAACGCATCGCCGATCTCGTCGTCGAGATCGCCGGGCCCGCGGGCGGCGTCGCATCACCGGTCGACCTGGGCGGGCGGAACCTCGAGATCCTCGGCCCCTACTACCGCGCGCGGCCGAGCACCATCTACGGCGGATCGAGCGAGGTGCAGCGCAACATCATCGCCAAGCACGTCCTCGGCCTGCCCACGGCCTGAGCGCCCTCCCGAAAGGACACCGATCCGATGAACGACGTCGAGTCCCCCGAGGCGTACGTGTGGCAACCCGGCCCGGACTACCTCGGCGACTCGCCCATGGCGCGGGTCGTCCGTCGGATGGGCGCCCGGACGCCGGAGGACCTGTACGAGATCAGCATCGCCGAACCCGAGAGGTACTGGTCGGCGACCATGGCGGAGCTCGACATCCGCTGGTCCGTCCCGTACCGCGAGTTCGTCGACCTCTCGAACGGCCCGGAGTGGCCGCGCTGGTTCGTCGGGGGCCGGATGAACATCGTCGACAGCGCGCTGACCAAGTGGGCCGACACCCGGGCCGACGCGGACGCACTGGTGTGCAACGACGAGGTCGGCCGCTCCCGCACGGTGGCGTTCGGCGTGCTGGCCGACATGGTCGGTGCAGCTGCCGCGTCGTTCCGGGCGCGCGGCGTCGTTCCGGGCGAGCGCGTCGCCATCTTCGCGCCGATGTGCGTGGAGACCGCTGTCGCCTACCTCGGGGCACTGGCGGTGGGCGCCGTCGTCGTGCCGCTCTTCTCCGGGTACGGCTCCGGGCCGGTCCGCACACGGCTGCGCGACAGCGAGGCGTCCGTGCTCGTCACCGCGGACGGGTTCCACCGCCGCGGTCGCCTGGTGCCGATGAAGGACATCGCCGACGTCGCCGTGGCAGGAGCGCCGACGGTCGGGACGGTGGTCGTGATCGGGCACGCCGGCGTCGAGACGACCGGGCAGCAGGTCGCGGGGCGGGACGTCGGCTGGGACCGCTTCATGGCCGACGGGGCCGGTGGCGACGCGTCGATCCTCCCGATGGACCCGAACGACCCCGCACTGATCATCTACACGTCCGGGACGACCGGCCGGCCGAAGGGCACGGTCCACTACCACGCGGGTGTCGGGCTCAAGATGGCCGCCGATCTCACCCAGCTCACCGATCTCGACGTGGGGTGCGTGTCGATCCACTGGAGCGACTTCGGGTGGATCGTCGGGCCCGGCCTCCTGCTGGCCAACCTGATCGCGGGCGCAACCTCGGTCGTGTTCAGCGGCGCCCCGGACCACCCGGGTCCGGAGCAGGTGTGGCGGCTGGTCGAGGAGTCCCGGGCGACGCACCTGTGGCTGCCTCCCACCCTCGTCCGACGACTGCGGTCCACCACGGCGTCGGTGCTGCCCGACTTCGACCTGAGCAGTCTCAAGGTCCTCTGCTCGACCGGAGAGGCCTGGGACGCCGAGACCTACCGCTGGTACTCCTCCGCGGTCGGCGGCGACCGGCTGCCGATCAGCAACTACGCCGGCGGCACCGAGATCGCGGGCGGCATCCTCGGCTGCGTCCTGTCGCGCCCGATCAGGGCGGGAAGCTTCAACACCGCGGTCCCCGGCATGGCTGCGGCCGTCGTCGACGAGGACGGGAACCCGGTGACGGGCCGCGTGGGCGAGCTCGCCGTCGCGAAGCCGTTCGTCGGGATGACCCAGGGGTTCTGGGGCGCACCGGAGCGCTACATCGAGACCTACTGGTCGCAGATCCCGGGGCTGTGGGTGCACGGCGACTGGGCCGAGCGCGACGCCGACGGGTACTGGTACATCCGCGGGCGGTCCGACGACACCATCAAGGTCTCGGGCAAGCGGATCGGCCCGGGAGAGATCGAGTCGGCGGCCACGGCGCACCCCGGGGTCGTGGAAGCGGCGGCCGTCGGGGTGCCCGACCCGAGCAGGGGCTCGGCCGTCGTCCTGTTCGTCGTGCCGGACGGTGGCGCAGCCACCGTGTCGGGCGACGCCGTGGGGGAGTCGTTGCGGGCCGTCCTGGAACCGTCGTCGGTGCCGGTGGCCGTGCACGTCGTACCCGACCTGCCGCACACGCGCACCGGGAAGCTCATGCGGCGGGTGGTGCGGGCGGTCTACCTTGGCCTGGACCCGGGCGACCTGTCCGGACTCGAGGATCCCGGCACGATCGAGCGGATCGCCCTCGCCGTCGCGGCGGACGCACGCGCAGGTGCCTCCCGATGAGCGCGACGGACCCCCGGCTGGCCGCCGAGATCGCCGGCCGCGTGCACGCTCTGTGGTACGACATCGACCACCACGCAGGACGCGACGCCACCGCGTTCTTCACCCCCGACGCCCGGCTCACGTTCGACCGCCGGACCATGACGGGCCACACCCAGATCCGCGCCGCCTACGACGAGATCGCCACCGACGCCGAGCGGATCTCCCGGCACCTGAGCGGCAACCTGCACGTCGTCGGGAACGACGAGGAGGTCACCGCCACCTCCGTCGTGCAGTACTACAGCGCTCCGGGTCCACCGCCTGCAGTCGTCAGCGGGCCGGTCATGGTGGGCGACGTGCGCGACCGCTGGTGCCGCATCGACGGCACCTGGCTCCTCGCGGAGCGGAGCGTGATCTTCCTGTTCGTGGCGCCGGACGCGGCGTTCCCCGTCGACACCGGTACGGACCCGACCTCCCACCCCACGACCCCCCGACCCCACACAGCGAGGTGATGGCGATGGACACCCACGACTTCGAGGACGTCGTCTACGAGGTGCACGGCCCGACCGCGGTCGTCACGATCAACCGACCGGCCCGGTACAACGCGTTCCGCGGCCGCACGATCGACGAGCTGATCGCGGCGTTCCGCCTCGCATGGGCCGACACCGCGGTGCTCAGCGTGATCTTGACCGGCGCGGGCGAGAAGGCCTTCTGCACCGGCGGTGACGTGAAGCAGCGCGCCGAGACCGGGGACTACGGCCCGACGGCGAGCGGGATGTTCGAGGTGGACTACTTCCACCGCCTCATCCGGGACATCCCGAAGCCGGTGATCGCCGCGGTCAACGGGCTCGCGATCGGGGGCGGGCACGTGTTCCACGTCCTGTGCGACCTCAGCATCGCCAGTGAGACCGCCCGCTTCGGTCAGGCCGGCCCACGGGTCGGGTCCTTCGACGCAGGGTTCGGGACCACGTACCTGGCCCGGATCGTCGGCGAGAAGCGGGCGCGTGAGATCTGGTACCTGTGCAGGCAGTACGACGCCGCCACGGCCGAGCGGTGGGGCCTGGTCAACGCGGTGGTGCCCGCGGACGACCTGATGGCGGAGGCCCACCGCTGGGCCGAGGACATCGCCCGGATGAGCCCGACCGCGATCAAGTTCCTCAAGCACTCGTTCAACACCGACACCGAACACCAGGCGGGGCTCGCCAACGTCGCTTCGGCCGCGCTGAGCCTCTACGCCACGAGCGACGAGGGACTGGAGGGCGCTCACGCTTTCGCCGAGAAGCGTGCTCCCGACTTCGCCCGTCACGTGAGGCGGTGATGGGCACGACCACCATCGCGCTCACCGGCAACACGTTCATCGCGCAGTCGGTCCGACGCAACGCCCATCCCCGGTTCCTGCAGACCGTGGACCTGTTGCGGGCCGCCGACGTCACGCTGGCGAACCTGGAGTGCACCATCCCCGATCCGGACACGCCGCCCGCGTTCGTCGCGGGCCACGGGTGGGCGGCGACGTACATGGCCGGCACACCGGACATGCTGGACGACCTGCGCTTCATGGGCATCGATGCCGTCTGTGCGGCGAACAACCACGTCTCCGACTTCGGCGATGCGGGTGTGCTGTCCACCGTGCAGGCGCTGCGCGCCGCCGGGCTGCCGTTCACCGGGATCGGCGCCAGCCTGACCGAGGCGACGCAGCCCGGCTACATCGACACCCCCGCCGGCTTGCGGGTGGCCTTCGTCGCCGCATGCGACTGGGGTCCACGCGGTGCACTGGGCCTGGGGTTCCCCTGGCCGATGGGAGTACTGGCCTCCGACGAGCAACCCCCCTTCCGCTCGCGCCCCGGGCTCAACCTCCTGCGCTACTCCGCGGTCGCACACGTGACCCGCGCGCAGCTGGAGAACCTGCGGACCATGAGCCGCGAGCTGGGCTGGGAGCAGGACAAGACCTACCGGCGGCTGGGGTTCTGGCGCAGCCACCCGCTCGTGGGGTCCGCGAGCAACCTCGACGTCGAACAGGACACCGAGGACCAGGTGTGGTTCCTCGGACGCAAGTTCGTGGTGGACGACGCACCCGGGCAGCACACCGAGCCGTGCGCCGAGGACCTCGACCGACTGTTCAAGGCCGTCCGCGAGGCTCGCAGGCAGGCCGACATCGTGCTCGTCGGCCTGCACGACCAGAGCCACGGTGAGGACGGCGTGCACGGGTACGTCTCGGCGTTCTCCCACGGGGCCATCGACGCGGGCGCAGACGTCTTCTTCAACAACGGCGCCTCCTTCGGCGGGGTGGAGATCTATCGCGACAAGCCGATCCTGCACGGCCTGCCCGGGCTGTTCCTGCAGACCGAGGCCGTGCGCGAGATCCCCCTCTCCCAACGGCTGCGCTACGGGCTGGACGCGGACAGCACGGCCGCGGACTACCTCGACATCCGGTCCCGGCGCGCCCGGCAGGCCTTCGCGGAGGGCGGGCCGCTGGGTGCGCGGCTGCAGGGGGCCGGAGGCTCGGCGGTCCACCTGTGCGTCTTCGACGACCTGGCCCGGCTGCGCGAGATCCGCGTGCAACCGGTCGAGCCACTGGGAGGAACCCAGTTCAGTGACGACGCGGCCACGCCGACACCGCGCTTCCGCAAGCAGCTCCCGCTGCTCGCCGAACGCGGGTCCGATGTGGAGGAACGCGTGCTGGCGCATGCAGCGGGCGAGTCGGCCGCCCTGGGCACCGAGACCACGGTCGAGGACGGCCAGCTGGTCATCCGCTTCGCATGAGCCCATCGACCGCCCCTTCGCACCACCGAGACCCACGAGGAGACACGTCATGCCTAACGACGTCGCAGAGGTCGACCTGAGCGGCATCCGCTCGCTCGCCCCTGAGGAGATCGACCACTTCCGTACGCACGGCTGGGCCAAGCTCGAGCAGGTCATCCCGCGACGGCTCACCGACCAGCTCCTGGTCATCGCCAAGGAGAACATGGGAGCCGACGCCGAGGACCCCCGCTTCAACAGCCGCGGTTCGCGCTACTCCGCGTGGCCGCGCGCGGCCCGGGAACACCCGTGGCTGCGGACGGTGTCGCAGTCCCGGGAGATCGGCTCGATCCCGACCAGCCTGACGGGCGGACGGGCGCTCCGCTGGTACACCGACATCTTCATGGCCAAGCGGCCCGCCCAGGACGGCGGCTCCCGTACTCCGTGGCACCAGGACCTCCCGCACCAGCCGTTCGACCGGGGAGGTGCCCTGACCCTGTGGATCCCGCTCGTCGACTGCCCGGCGGAGCGCGGCAGCATGCGCTTCCTCAGCGGGTCGGTCGCCGCAGGTCCGCTCGGCCGTTTCGGCCTGCGCAAGGACGGGATCGACATCGTCGACTTCTACCCCGACGTCGTGGACCGCTACCCGATCTCGCCGGCCATCGACCTGCAGGTCGGCGACGTCACGGTGCACGACTTCCTCACCGTGCACTCCGCCCGGGACAACATCACCGACACCACCCGCTGGGTGTACGCCGTGACCTTCTTCCCGGCCGAGACGCTCTACAACGGGGCGGCGTCCAACAACACCCAGGGGATCGACCTCCGACTCGACGAGGAGTTCGACGACGAGATCTTCCCCGTGATCCCGACCTGACGTGCCCGGACCACTGGCCGGCCTGCGGGTGGTCGACCTGACACAGGTGCTCGCCGGCCCGTTCTGCACCATGCTGCTCGCCGACATGGACGCCGACGTCATCAAGGTGGAGCCACCGCACGGCGACGTGGCCCGGCAGTGGGGCCCGCACCTCGACCCACCGGGTGCGTACGGCGGGTACTTCGCGAGCGTGAACCGCAACAAGCGCGGTGTGGTCGCCGACCTGAGCACCACGGCCGGTCGTGACCTCCTGCTCCGCCTCCTGGATACGGCCGACGTGCTGGTCGAGAACTTCCGGGTCGGGGTGATGGACCGGTTCGGCCTCTCCTGGGAGGTGCTGCACGAGCGCTGTCCTGGGCTCGTCTACGCCTCGATCAGAGGGTTCGGCGACCCGCGGACAGGAGCGAGTCCGCACGCCGAACGCCCGGCCTTCGACATCATCGCTCAGGCCATGGGCGGGGTGATGGGGGTGACGGGGGAGGACGCCGCCCACCCGATGAAGGTGGGACCGGGCGTCGGGGACATCTTCCCGGCGGCGCTGGCCGCGGTCGGGATCCTGGCTGCCGTGCGTGAGGCCGAGGCCTCGGGCGTCGGCCGCTACGTGGACGTCGCGCTCTACGACGCGGTGCTCGCGCTCTCGGAGCGGATCGTCCACCAGTACTCGATCACCGGGAGCAGCCCTGTCCCGCAGGGCAACTCCCATCCGCTCCTGTGCCCCTACGGCGTCGTGCGGACGGCGACGGGCGCAGTGGCGATCGCCGCACCGTCGGACCGGCACTGGGCCGCGCTCGCACGGATCGCGGGACGACCGGAGCTCGGCTCCGATCCGCGCTTCGCGACCAACGCCGCACGCCTGGCCCGTACGGTGGAGGTGTACGGCATCGTGGAGGGGTGGAGCCGGCAGCGGTCGAGCGCGGAGGTCGTGCGCGCGCTGGCCGACCACGTCCCCTGTGGCCCCGTGCACTCCGCCGCGGACATCGTCGCCGATCCGCACATCGCGGCCCGGAACATGGTGCTCCCCGTGGAGCACCCGTCCGGAGGAGCGGTGCAGGTCGTCGGGCGGGCGGTGAAGTTCTCCGGTGAGGATGCCGGGCCGCTGCGGCCGGCGCCACTGCTCGGTGAGCACACGGCACTGGTCGTGGCCGAGCTGGGGAGCGGCCGGCGGACGGTGCCGCCGTGACCGGTGCCGATCGGCGGGGTTCGGGACCGGGGCCTCCCGGGCCGGACCTGCGTGGGACACCCCTAAACTGCGTAGCGCAGACGTGGGACGTGCAGGCCGACCGGCTCTCGCTCCCGCCGTCGGGCGGGGGGACGGTGTCGGTGTCGGGTCGTCAGGATCCCCGGTCGGACGGCCGGGGCGCCGTGAAGGCGGAGCAGCTGACCGGACTGCAACCCGTGCGACCGCAACGCGCGGCTGATCTCATCGCCACTCAGCTGCGCCGACGCATCATCACCTCCATGGAGGACGGGACGGCGCTGCCGCCGGAGGCGGTCCTGATGGAGCGCTTCCAGGTCGCGCGCCAGACCCTGCGCGACGCCTTCCGGGTCCTGGAGACCGAGGGGCTCCTCACCGTCCGCAGGGGAGCGCAGGGCGGCGCGATCGTGCACCGCCCGGACGGGAGCGTCGCCGCCCGCAGTGCGGCGCTGGTGCTCGCCTCGCGCGGAGCGAGCCTCGCGGACGTGTACCGGGCCCGAGCCGTTCTCGAGCCGTCCTGCGCCGCGCTGCTGGCCCGCAACCGCCGCGCCGATGACGTGGCCACGCTGCGTGGGGCCTTGGAACAGACCGCCGACACCGATGCGGTGTCGGGCATCCGCGACCTGATGGGGTTCCACCGGCTCGTGGCGCACCTGGCAGGCAACCACACCGTCGCCCTGCTCACCGACCTCGTGCGCCACATCGTCGAGGCCGGGAGCGAGGAGCAGGTCGTCGCCGATCCGCAGAGCTCGGAGACCGAGCGGGCGCAGCGTCTCGGTCACCGCACCCACGTGCGCCTCGTCGACCTCATCGAACAGGGTGACCACGAGGCTGCCCGGGAGCTGTGGCGGCGCCACCTCGAGGAGTCCGAGGACTACCTCATCCGTGGTGCCGGCTCCCGCACCGTTCTCGACCTGCTCTAGGACCACGCTGTACCCAGAACGGCTCTTGACGCGCCAACATACCAATGATTAGGTCTTAGTGGCCCGGCTCACGGTCATCCGGGAACGCGGAGCAGCAGGTCCGCCCCGGGCCCCCAGCATCAGCACCACCCGCCCGCGGAGGTACGCGGGTGGCCACCGTCCTGTCGAGGAGGATCCCCGGCGTCGCCGACGACGCCGGGAGGGCGAGTGATCTCGACCCACCGACACGACGCAGACGACCAACGGTAGGTGGACCATGCAACGGAGATGGAAGAGCACCGCGGCCGTCATGGCGTTGTCCGTCGCGCTCGTACTCACGGCCTGTGGCGGCGACGACGGCGGAAGCGATCGGAACGGCGAGTTCCGCATCACGGGAGTCCTGCCCCTCACCGGCGCACTCGGACCGGTCGGCACGCCGTTGCTCTCCGGCCTGCAGGCCCAAGCCATGATCGTCAACCAGGACGGCGGCATCCTCGGCCGCAGGGTCGTGGTCGACATCCGGGACTCGGCTTCGGACGCTCAGCGCTCGGTCGCCGCGATGCGCGAGGTGCTCGCCGACCCCGCCTCGGTCGACGCGATCGTCGCCGAGGCGACCGGAAGCCTCAACGCCGCCGTGCTCGCAGTGGTCGACTCCACCGAGATCGTGTCGGTGACCAGCGGATCCACCGGAGCCGACACGACCGAGGACGTCGCCGAGCACCCGTTCAGCTTCTCCTTCGCCAGCACCGCGGCCGCCGACACCCGCGCGACCCTGCAGGCGGTGGCCGCTACCGGTGCGACGCGCATCGGCCTCGTCAACCCGGCCGACGACACCGGACGGGCGGTCGACGCCGGCATGGCGGCGGCGGCCGCCGAGTACGGCCTGCAGGTCGTCGGTCGGGAACTGCTCGATCCGAGCGGTCGTGACTACACCACCCAGTTGCAGCTGCTGCGGGCCGCGGGCGCGGAGGTGCTGACCGGGAACCTCAAGGGCACGCCCATCGGGGTGCTCACCACCGGACTGGTCGACCTCGGCTGGAACGACGCGCAGATCGTGGGCACCCTGGGCTGGGGTTCCTCCCCGTTGGCCGAGCTGGTGCCGGCCGAGGTCCAGCCGCGGGTCCGCTGGACCGGCGCGATGGCCGCCACCCGCACCGACGGGATGCTCTCCGATGCGCAGACACGCTTCATCGAGGCGATCCGGGCGACGGACGGCGACCTGAGCTCCATCACCGCGAGCTCGGTGGGGGGCGACATGGTCCTGGCGCTGAAGTACGCGTTCGAGTCGGCGGGGGAGATGGACCAGGTCGCGGCGCGCGACGCGCTGGAGCGCCTCGGCGACGATCCTGCCGCAGCGGAGATCCCCTGGTTGTTCTTCGTCGGCCAGGGCCCTCGTTTCGGCCCGGACGCACACGACGCCTCGCGGATCGACCCGGCACTGCAGTACGCCCTCAACGTCATCGGGGAGCCGGTCGACGGAACCTATGAGGGCACGCGGTTGACGGGTCCGGCCGGATCGTGAGCGTGCAGACGTTCTTCGTCTCGCTCCAGAGCGGCATCGGCCTGGGCAGCGTGTACGCCCTGATGGCCCTGAGCTTCACCCTCGTCTACTCGGCGACCGGGTATTTCCACCTCGGGATCGGGTCGTTCGTCACCCTCGGCGCCGTGCTGGCGCACGTCGGGACGGTGGGTCTCGCACTGCCGTGGACGGTGACGGCGATCGGCGCGGTCGTCCTGGTCGCCGCTCTCGGGGTGGTGTCGGAGCGGGTCGCGGTGCGTCCCCTGCGAGGGCGCGGGACCAACGAGCACTTCGCGGTGATGGTGTCCACGCTCGCGTTCATGATCGTCGTCGAGGCGCTCGTCGAGTTCGGGTTCGGGGCCGAGGAGCGCACGGTGCCCGCCTACCTCGACGGTCCGCCCCTGGATGTGTTCGGGGTGCCGGTACGGCGGGTCTACCTCGTGATGGTGGTCGTGCTCGCCGTCGTGGCGCTGGTCTTCGAGCTGGTCATGCGCCGGACCGAGGCGGGTCGGATCCTGCGCGCGGCCCACTCCGACCCGACCGGTGTCGAGCTGACCGGGGTGTCCTTCGGTGCCGTGGTGCTCGGCACGTTCGCCCTGGCGGGTGGCCTCGCGGGACTGGCCGGGGTACTGATCTCACCGGTCTCGTTCGCCTCACCCTTCGTCGGCACCGGCCTGCTCATCTACGGGTTCGCCGCCATGGCGATCGGTGGTTTCGGCAGTTTTGCGGGGGCGATGGCAGGGGGCGTGCTGATCGGGCTCGTCGTCGCGTTCACCCCGGTGTTCGGCTCGACGAACCTCGTGGACCCGCTGGTGCTCGCGCTGGTGCTCGTCGTGCTGCTGCTCAGGCCGACGGGCCTGCTCGGGCGTCGCGTGCTGAGGACGGTGTGACCATGGTGATCGCCACTGCCCGCCGGGTCGTCCGGCCCGCCGGGGCGGCCTGGGCCGTCGTGTTCGCGGCGGCCGTCATCTCGCTGGGCGCGCCCGCCTACACGCTCTTCCAGCTCGAGGTCGTCGTCGCCCATGCGGTCGCGGCCCTGGGCCTCTACCTGACCATGCAGGTGGCGGGCGAGTTCATGGTCGGACACGTCGCGATCGTCGGCACAGCCGCCTACGTCGTCGGCTGGCTCAACGTCCACACCCGACTCGACGCGTTGGTCACCCTTCCTGTGGCGCTGCTCGCCGGTGCGCTCGCCGGGCTCCTGCTCGGGTTGCCGGGGATCCGGCTGAGCGCGCTCTACCTGGGGATCATCTCGTTCTTCCCCGTGTTCGTCATCCCCGCTGTCGTGGAGTCCTTCCCCCAGGTGACCGGTGGTGAGAACGGTCTGCGGGTGCGCCGCTTCGAGTTCCTGGTCGATGCCGGCCCCCGTGGCCTGTACGTGGTGGCACTGGTCGTGCTGGTCCTCGCCACCCTCTTCGTCTGGAACATCGTCCGGTCCACCTGGGGCACGCGGCTGCGCGCGTTGCGCGACGCCCCTCTGGCTCTCGAGGCGGCCGGTGTCGACGTGCGCACCACCAAGGCCTGGGTGTACGTGCTGTCCGCCGTGCCGGCGAGCCTCGCGGGCTGGCTGCTCGCCTACGTCAACCAGGTCGTCATAGCCGGCTTCTTCGGGTTGTCGCTCACTCTCGTGCTGGTCGCGGCGGTCATCGTGGGCGGCAGACGGTCGGTGGTCGGAGTCGTGGTCGCGACCATGCTGCTGTCCGGGTACACGCAGCTGGTCGGCCCGTTCAGCGAGTTCAACGAGTTCGGTCTCGGCCTGCTGCTGCTGGCCGTGGTCCTCGCCCTGCCCTCCGGGCTGGACACCCTCCGCGAGGTGGTCCGACGCCGTCGACCGGTCGTCGAGATCAGTGGTGGGCCGACGACCGAGCGGGACGGGACCCCTGCGGAACCCGCGCCGACGGCGGGGCGTCCCGAGGCCCGTGCCGGAGTCGTACGGGGCGAGCCGCTGCTCGTGGCGACCGGCCTGTGCAAATCGTTCGGTGGCACCGTCGCGGTGGACGGCGTCGACATCGAGCTGCGGGCGGGCCGGATCCTCGGGCTCGTCGGGCCCAACGGGTCCGGAAAGACCACCGTGATCAACATCCTGACCGGGTTCCACCGGGCCGACGGGGGCCGTGTGCAGGTCGGCGACCGCGATGTCGCGGGGATGCGGCCCCACCAGGTCGCGCACACCGGCGTGAGCCGCACGTTCCAGGTGCCACGGGTGATCGACGAGCTGTCGGTGCGGCGCAACATCGAGGTCGGTCTGCTCGCCGGCGAGCGGGCCGACGGTGTGCTGCGTTCGGTCTTCACCGGCGGCCGGTACGGGCTCCGCGAGGAGCAGCGTCGGGCGGCCGTCGACGAGGTCGCCGCGCTGCTCCGGCTGGACGCGGGCGTGCTGGACGCGCCCGCCGAGTCACTCTCGCTGGGTACGAAGCGCATCGTGGAGATCTGCCGATCACTCGCGGGCGGGGCCGAGGTCATCTGTCTCGACGAGCCCGCCGCAGGCCTGAACGATGCGGAGATCCACCGCCTCGGCCTCGCGCTCACCGACGTCGCCCGATCCGGGCGTGCGGTCCTGCTCGTCGAGCACCACATGCGCTTCGTCCTCGATGTCTGCGACGAGGTCGCGGTCCTGGAGGGTGGCACGGTCACCGCCCGCAGCACGGATCCGACGTCGGAGAACCTCCCGGCGGCGCTGCAGCGGCACATCGGGGTGACGACGTGAGCGCCGACGGCGTCCGCGAGCCGGCGGCGGCCGCCATCGCGTGTGCAGGTCTCACCTCCTACTACGGGCAGGCGCCGGCCCTGCGCGGTGTCGACGTCGCAGTGCACACCGACGAGATCGTCGCCGTGCTCGGGCACAACGGGGCGGGCAAGTCGACGCTGTTGCGCTCGCTCGCACGGGTCCACCGGGCGGTCGACGGCGCGGTCACCGTCTCCGGGCGGGAGGTGACCGCGGAGGGCGCGAGCAGCGTCGCCCGGCTGGGGGTCAGCCTGGTCCGCGAGGGTGCGCCGGTGTTCGGGGACCTCACGGTGGAGGAGAACCTCCTGCTCGGTGCCAGACTCGCTCGCGTCCGCGGCCGGCAGGCCCCCGATCTCGACGAGGTCTGGACGTGGTTCGCGGTGCTCGGGGAACGGCGCTCGACACGAGCCGGCCTGCTCAGCGGCGGCCAGCGGCAGATGCTCGCCATCTCCACGGCTCTGGTCAGCAGGCCGACCGTCCTCCTGGTCGACGAGCCGTCCGCGGGACTCGCGCCCGCGATGGCGGAGACCGTCTTCACCGCGATCAGGCAGCTCTGCGCGACCGGTATGGCGGTGCTGCTCGCTGAGCAGAACATGCGGTGGGTGAGCGACTTCGCCACCCGGACCTACCACCTGGAGACCGGCACGATCGCCGGGTCGGTCACTGCGGCCTGAACGAATGGACCGATCGACGGGCCGACAACGAGCAACAGAAGGGAAACGAGAAGTGGGCAAGTTGGAGGGCAAGGTCGCCATCGTCACCGGCGGTGCCGGCGGGATCGGCGCGGCAACAGTGCGCGCGATGGTCCACGAAGGGGCCTCCGTCGTGGTGGCCGACTACAACCTCGCGGGCGCCCAGGACGTGGTCGACTCGCTGGGGTCGGACGCGGGCCGGGCGATCGCAGTCCGGGTCGACGTCGGCGAGGAGACGCAGGTCGTCGAGATGGTGGAGGTCGCCGTCCGTGAGTTCGGCGGGCTGGACGTCCTGCACAACAACGCCGCCGACACCGGCGAGGTCTACCGCAGGGATCTCGGCCTGCTGAGCATGGACGCCGAGGTGTGGGACCACACGATGCGGATCAACCTCCGCGGGCCCATGTTCGGGTGCAAGCACGCGATCCCCCGGATGCTCGCCAGGGGCGGTGGCTCGATCGTCAACACCTCGAGCGCGTCGAGCCTGTCGGGGGAACTGGTGATGGCGGCGTACGGCGCATCCAAGGCGGGCCTGAACTCCCTCACCCGGTCGGTGGCGACCCAGTTCGGCAAGCGCGGCATCCGGTGCAACGCCGTCACCCCGGGAATGACGCTCACGCCGGGGGCCATGGAGAACACGACGGCGGAGTTCCGGGAGATGTACGTGCGCCACTTCCTGACGCCGTACGCCGGCACCCCGGAGATGCAAGCCGATGTCGTGGTCTTCCTCGCCTCCGACGAGGCGCGGTTCGTGACCGGTCAGATCATCGCCGTCGACGGGGGCATGCTCTCCCACGTCCCGAAGTACGGGGACCTGATGGCGATGGACCCGACCGAAGCGGGGCCGAACTACGCCCACCTGTTCGCGGAGATCGGCGCCTCCACGCCGTCGACGGACTGAGCGGGCCGACGATGCTTGGCGCCCGCGCGGCTCGGAACGTCCGTGATCGGGATCAACCCGATCGGCGGCGGGTCCGGGGCGACCGCTCGTTCGGGCGCGGAGGGGGGTGTCCCGCAGGTCTACGGCCCGGCGGGTGGTGCTCCCCGGAGGGGCGCACGGCCGGGTGGTCCGGCCGTGGAGACGAGCCAGGTGGAGGAGTTCCATGCAACTGATCGGGAAGCGGATCGTCGTCGTCGGTGCCTCTCGCGGCATCGGTGCGGCCGTGCTGCGCGCATTCGTGCGTGAGGGAGCGCGGGTGGTGGCGATGGACGTCGCCGCCGCGGACGACGAGCAGGTCACCCCCTCCTCGGGCCCCGGAGAGGTGCACTTCGTGCGGTGCGACGTCACCGACAGGGAGTCGGTGACCACGGCGTTCGCCACGGCGGGGGAGGAGCTCGGCGGGCTCGACGTCCTGGTCCACACCCCCGGGGTGGATCTGATCGCGGCCGCCCACGAGATCGACGACGAGCTCTGGGACCGCACGATGAACGTGAACGTCCGCGGGACCATGCTGACCAACCAGGCCGCGTACCACGCGATGCGCGGGACCGGCGGAGCCATCGTCAACTTCGGTTCTGACTCCGGCATCCACCCCAGCCTGCGCAGCGCCGCCTACTCGACCTCGAAGGCCGCGGTGCACAACTGGACCAGAGCGGTCGCCATGGAGTGGGGTCCGCTGGGGATCCGCGTCAACGCGGTCCTCCCGGTGGTGTGGACACCCCTGGCACGTGAGCGACTCGCGCAGATGTCGGATGCCGACCGCACCGAGTACCTGGAGTCCGTCCGCCGACGCATCCCGCTGGGTGGCGAACCAGGTGACGCCGACCTGGACATCGCTCCCGTCGTCGTCTTCCTCGCCAGCGACTCGGCGCGCTACATGACCGGTCAGCTCGTGCCCGTGAACGGTGGCTACGGCATGGTGCGGTAGCCCCGGCGGAACGCGATCCGTTTGTCCGAAAAGGTCCAACCAGAAGGCCCGACGAGGTGTCAGATGCCCACAGAAGCTCCAGCGAAGACCATTCCCGGTGCGTTACGAGAGATGTCCGACGGCGACCTGAAGAAGCGCTACCACTGTGATCGCTTCACATCCACGATCCTGTCGAGTCGCTTGCAGTACATCATCGAGCACGTCTGCAGCCAGCTGCTGACGAATGCGTTCTCACCGATCCTGCGCGACACCTACGACTTCTCCGCCACACTGGCCGGGGGGCCCGCGCTGCGGTACGCGACGCCGACGGTGGCCAAGACCCTCGCGCTGTTCTACGGGTCGATGAGGGACGCGGTCGCGAACAACGTGGAGGAGTTCGGGCCGGAGAACCTGAAGCCCGGTGACCTGCTCATCGGCAACGATCCCTTCCGCAACGGCACGCACGTCAACGATGTGGCCTTCATGCGGCCGGTGTTCCACAACGGCGAGATGGTCACCGTGCTCACGATCCGGGCGCACATGCTCGATGTCGGGGGTAGCGTGCCCGGTGGGTTCTCCGGCATGAAGCGGAACATGTACGAGAACGGGCTCGTCGTGCCGCCGACCCTGCTGTTCCGCGACGACCGGCCGGTGCGATCGACCTTCAGTCTGCTGCTCGACAACGGCCGGTTCGGCGGGATGCTGCTGCCGGACTTCGAGACCATCTTCCAGTCGCTGAAGCTCGGAGAGGCTCTGGTCACCGAGACGATCGAGCGCTACGGCGTCGATTCCTACCTCGGTTCGATCCGCTACAGCTGCGATGCGGCAGCCGAACAGGCCGCCCGCGCCATCGGCGCTGTCCCCGATGGCGACTACTCCGCCGTCGACCACATCGACTGCGACGGCACCGACCCCGATCTGGCGTACCGGGTGGCGGTCCGGGTCCGGGTCCGGGGCTCCCGCGCCGAGGTCGATCTCAGCGGCACCTCCCAACAGTGCCTCACCAGCCTCAATGCGACCTGGCCCGACGCCAAGGGTGCTGTCGCGATCGCCCTGAAGTTCCTGCTCGACCCGACCACGCCGTTCGCCTCGTCGTTCATGCGCCAGGTCGACGTCGTCGTCCCGGACGGTTCGATCATCAGCGCGAGGCCGCCGGCGCCGGTGATGCTCTACTGGGAGCCGATGACAGCGGTCTTCAGCGCCCTGTGCCGGGCGCTGGAGCCGGTGCTCGGCGACCTGGCGCTGGCCGGTGACGGCCGTCCGACGCACACGCACGCCGTGTCGGGCACCCGTCCCGACGGCACGCCGTGGGTCACCTCGTCCGACCCGGTGGCGGGATGGGGCGCGAACCGCGCGGGTGACGCCGACAGCGCGCAGCACAGCTACCTCGCCAACTTCCTCGGCACCGAGATCGAGGCGTTCGAGGCGAACTCGCCGGTCCTGCTGCTGCGCAGCGAGTTCCAGACCGACTCGGCGGGGCCCGGTACCCACCGCGGGGGCACGGGACTGACCATGGAGACCCTGTGGCGGACGCCGACCGAGCACCGGTTCGTGATCTCGGCGACCAAGCAGGCCGCGGGGTTCGGCGTGCAGGGCGGCGGGCACGGCGCGTTGGGCGGGGCGTGGGCGTGGACGTCCGAACACGGCGCGACAGGGGCCCTCGACGCGGGCACCCTGAGGACATCGGCGGCCGGTGGATCGCACGGCGCGGCCAGGCCGGTGGCCGGGATGCTCGATCCGGACACCGGTGCGGTCGATGTCGACGGGACCTACTACCACTGGGCGGCCGAAGACCCGTTCTCGTTCCCCGGTGGCACGATCGTCCGGCTGGTCAGCAGCGGCGGAGGCGGGTTCGGCGCTCCGGACCAGCGCCCGCCCGAGGCCGTCCTGCGCGATGTGCGCGACGAGTACGTGAGCATCGACGGGGCTGCGCGGCAGTACGGCGTCGTGATCGTCGGCGACCCGTCGAGGGACCCGGAGGGGTTGAGTCTCGACGAGGACGCCACCGAGGCGCTGCGACGTGAACGGGCCGGCCGACCACCGGAGGTTCCCGGCGAGGCGTTCGGGCGGGTCGCACCGCCTGTGCGTGTCGAGCGCGAGGATGTCGAAGGTCGCTGTGACTCCTGTGGCGGGTCGCAGCTGCAGCGCTACCCCGTCCTGGCCGAATCCGGCTGGTTGATGGCCGTGACGTGCCAGGACTGCCTGGCCCGCGTGGAGTCCACCGAGTGGAACCGGCTCGGCTGGATCCAGCTGATCGACGACACGGTCCGCAGATGAGCACCGTGGCGAACCAGAGTGAGGGGACCGACTCGATGATCGGGATCGATGTGGGCGGCACGTTCACCGACGTGATCGCCGTTCGTGAAGGCAGGATCGAGACGCGGAAGGTACCCGCCACCCGCGAGGCGTA
This sequence comes from Pseudonocardia oceani, assembly GCF_019263585.2. Taxonomy (GTDB): domain Bacteria; phylum Actinomycetota; class Actinomycetes; order Mycobacteriales; family Pseudonocardiaceae; genus Pseudonocardia; species Pseudonocardia oceani. The sequence continues at coordinate 1,031,778 of NZ_JADQDF010000001.1, read as the reverse complement.
CCTCTCGGTGCTGGAAGGAGCCGAGCGGGCCGATGCGAGCCGCTCCTCGGTCCTCAACCACGCGAGCACACACGGCCTGAACGCGATCATCACCCGACGGCTCCCGAAGATCGCGTTCCTCACCACCACCGGACACCGCGACCTGCTCGACTACGCCCGGATCTGGCGGCCGGCCGAGGCCGCGATGGACCCGTCGTGGCGCAGGTCGTTCTCCGACGTCGCGCGGCCGCTGGTACCGCGGTACCTGCGCCGGGGCGTCGTGGAGCGGACACAGGCAGACGGGCAGCTCCTGGTCCCGCTGGACGAGGACCAGCTGCGGGCCGAGCTGGAGGTCCTGCGACGGTGTGAGGTGGAGGGCGTCGCGATCTGCTTCCTCAACGCCTTCGTCAACCCGACGAACGAACAGGTCGCCCAGCGGATCGTCCGCGAGGTGCTGGGGGACGTCGCGTGCTCCATCTCCAGTGAGACCTCCCCGCTCGCCCGGGTCTACGGACGGGCGTCGACGACCGTCGTCGACGTGATCATGAAGATCAGCTACGTCGCCTACAACGACCACCTCACGACCGGGCTCGAGAAGATCGGCTTCACCGGCCAGCTCAACTACGCCGACTCGGCGGCGACCCTCGTGTCGGCCGACGCGGCGATGCGTCGGCCGCACCGGATCGTCTTCTCGGGCCCTGCCGCGGGAACGGCAGCCTGCAAGCACTTCGGTGCGAGCATCGGGGACGGCGAGCTGATCTGCGTCGATGTCGGGGGAACCTCGACCGACCTGAGCGTCGTGACGGGCGGGGCTCCCTACCTGAACACGACCTACGAGCTCGAGCACGACCTGACCGTCAACTCGCTCTCGACGTCGATCTCGACCCTCGGCGCCGGCGGAGGCAGCATCGCCTGGATCAACGATCTGGGTGAGCTCCGCGTCGGACCGGACAGCGCGGGCGGTGTGCCCGGACCGTGCTGCTACGGCGCGGGGGGCACCCGACCGACCATCACCGACGCCTGCCTGCTCAGCGGTGTCCTCGAGGCGGACAAGTTCCTCGGGGGCGAGGTGCCGCTGCACCCCGACCTCGCGGAGGCGGGGTTCCTCTCGCTCGAGACCGACGGCGACCTGTCGCGGCGGGTCCGCGACACCTGGCAGCTGGGCGTGCACAACATCGCCGAGGGGATCGTGAACCTCGCACTCGCGCACGGCGTCAACCCCGTCGACTACTCCCTCGTCGCGTACGGAGCGGCAGGTCCCATGCTGCTGCCGTCCGTGCTCGACCACCTCACGGTGCGGCGGGTCGTCATACCGCCGCACCCGGGACTCTTCAGCGCGCTCGGGCTGCTCACCTCGGACCAGGTGTACTCGGAGAGCCGCAGCGCCTACACCGTCCTGGGCGCCGACGCCGTCGAGCGGGTGGCGGAGTTGCTCGCCGAGACCGAGGCGACGCTGCGCGAGCAGCTCGTCGGCGTGGACCCGTCGGCCGTCACGGTGACCCGCTCGTTCGACGGCAGGCTGTACGGGCAGAGCTGGGACACGCCGTTCGTCGAGATCCCCGACGGGCCCGTGACCGAGGAGACGGTGCAGACCATGATCGACCGCTTCCACGACACCTACGAGCGCCGCAACGGCACCCGGTTCACCACGTTCCCCGTCGAGGCGGTCACGTTCCGGGTGCAGGCGGTCGTCCGGACGGACAAGCTGACGTTCGAGCCCCTCGCCACCCGGGCGGCGACAGGCGGAGCCCCGGCGACGAGCACGACGACCGTCCGGCACATCTACGGCGACGACGTCACCGCGACCGTCGTGGAGCGGCCCGACCTGTTGAGCGGCGACGAGATCGCCGGGCCCGCGATCGTCCGCGAGGCGATGTCGACCACCGTCGTCCCGCCTGGACGGACGGTCCGCGTGGGCCGGTTCGGAGAACTCGTCATCTCCTGACCCTCCGGGGGGTGCGGCCGTCGGCCCGCTCCCGGAGGACCTGCAGTACTCGCCGGAGCGCACCCCGCGCAGCCGGTGGTTCTCCCTGCGCACTTCGAAGGGACCGGAGCAATGGCCGTAGAGCTGGTAGGGGCTGTGACATCGAGCGTGCCCGAGCAGCAGACACCGGAGACGTGGCTCGAACGATTCGGCGCCGCACTCGGAACGGGCGACGTCGAGCGGGTCCGCGCCTTCCTGGCGCCGGAGCTGCTCTGGCGCGACCTGCTGGTCACGTCGTGGGACTTCCGCAACCGCACCGGGCAGGAGGTCGTCGCTGCGCTCGCGGGGCCCGAACTCGGAGTGCTCGAGCCCACCGGACTGCGCCTCGTGCACGACGCCGTGCACCAACAGGTCGGCGACGTCACCCATGTCCTGGTGTTCTTCGCGTTCGACACCTCGAAGGGGCGCTGCACGGGGTTCGTCCGGCTGGTTCCCGGCGGCACCGAGGGGTGGGTGGCCGGCGCGCTGCTGACGCAGCTCGACGAGTTGGCGGGTCACCCGGAGCGCCGGGGCGCGCTCCGGCCGATCGGCAAGGCCCGGGGGGCCCGCCGTGGTCGTCCCGGGTGGGCGGAGGAGCGCGCCCGGCAGCGTGAGTTCCTCGACGCGGATCCCGATGTGGTGGTCGTCGGGGCCGGCCACTCCGGGCTGAGCCTGGCTGCGCGATTGGGTCGGCTCGGAGTGTCCACACTCGTCGTGGAGCGCAACGACCGGGTCGGCGACAACTGGCGCAAGCGGTACCCCTCGCTGTTCCTGCACGACGTCGCGGGCATGGACCACCTCCCCTACCTACCGCTGCCGGACACCTGGCAGCGGTACACGCCGAAGGACAAGTTCGCCGCCTACCTCGAGTTCTACGAGACCGCGCTCGACCTCGACGTCTGGACGAGCAGCTCCGTGACCGCGGCCGTCTTCGACCCGGTCGAGAGCCGGTGGACCGTGACGATGCGGAGGCGCGACGGCTCCGACCGCACCGTCCGACCGCGGCACCTGGTGATCGCCACCGGCTTCAACGGCGAGCCCCGGACCCCGCACCTGCCCGGCTCGGACGAGTTCGGCGGGGCTCTCGTGCACGCCGGCGCGTTCGAGGGTGGCGCCCCGTGGCGGGGCAAGCGCGCCGTGGTCCTCGGAGCCGGAGTGTCGGGACACGACGTGGCGCAGGACCTCTACGAGCAGGGTGCCGACGTCGTCATGGTCCAGCGCTCGACGTCCTACGTCATCGACCTGTCGACGTACGAGGCGTTGTACACGACGAACTACGAGGACGGGTCGGGAGTCCCGACCGACATGGCCGACATGGCCGCGTGGTCGGTGCCGTGGGGCAGGATCCCGGAGCTGGGGAAGATGGTGGCGAAGGCCGCCGCCGAGATCGACGCCGCCCTGCTCGACGGCCTGGCCGCGCGCGGGTTCGGGCTGGATCTCGGGCCGGACGGCTCCGGGCACTACGGCAAGCACATCCTCGACCGCCGTGACGGCTACTACCTGAACATCGGCGCGTCCGAGCTCATCGCGGACGGTCGTGTGGAGGTCCGGCAGGGCCGGACGATCACCGGTCTGACCGGCGACGGGGTGCTGCTGTCCGACGGCGAGCTGCTTCCCGCGGACCTGGTGGTGCTCGCCACCGGCTACGGATCGCTGGAGGACGCCGCGCGGCAGATCGTCGGCGACGAGATCGTCGACCGGTGCGCGCCCGTCTACCGCCTCGGCGAGGACCTGGAGATGTCCGCAGTGTGGCGGCGCACCGCCCAGGAGGGTCTGTGGTTCATGACCGGGTCCGTCCAGATGGCACGGTTCTACTCGAAGATCCTCGCGCTGCAGATCAAGGGCGCCGAGGTCGGTGCGAACCCGGCCGACGGAGAACGCTGATCACTGGTCCGCTCCGTGGGCACAGGTCGTCGATGTGATCGGAATCCGTACGAGGGTGAGTTCGTGGAGGTGTTCGGGCAGCGCAAGCTGTTGAAGTGGTCGGTGCCCGGGTTGGCGCACCTGTTCACGTTCTACGCGTTCGTCATCCTGATCACGGTGTATCCGGAGGCCTACGGGGCGTTGTTCGTGCCGGACTTCGCGATCCCGCTGATCGGGATGTGGCCGGTGCTGGGGTTCCTGCCCTACGAGTCGGGGGCGTGGGCCTCGATCGGGCTGGGCCGGTTGTTCGCCGGGGTGCCGGAGCCGACGCTGGAGGTCATCGAGAGCGTCGGGCTGCTGTTGCCCATCGGTGTGATGCTGGTGTTCACGGTGATGTCAAGGACGCCGTGACCGGTAGGTGACCCATGCCCGGGCCGGTGTGTGCCGCCCGCCGTCCCCGGGCGGCGCTCCGCCGAACGGCACGGGTAGGACGGTGTCCGCGCCGATCGTCGGCCTCTACGATCGCGGTGGGCGTCAGGCGCGGGGGCGAGGGCAGGTCCCGGCCGGGTCGTTTCGCGGAGATGCCGCGTCGTCTCGCGGCACACCGGTTGGCGGCTGGGCCGTGGTCCGGAGCCGAGTACCGAACGCGGGACCGACGCGCCCGCTGCTGGTCGAGGACGACGTCCGGATTCGGCAGGCGCTCGGTCTGGCGCTGGTCGACGAGGGCTGCGCAGACGTAGAGGCGGTCGACCCGGAGTCGGCACCGGCCACGCCGGCCGACACCCGGGTCGACGTCGTGCTGCTCGACCTGATGCTGCCCGGCATCGACGGCTGGAGGTCTGCCGGACCTTGCGCGCCAGTGGATCGGCACCTACTGCGGTGATGGTCGCGCCGATCGTCAGCTGACCCGCCCGAGTGCGGGCGGGCTCTCCCGGGTCCACCGGTCCAGGAGACGGGCGCCCCGGTAGGTGCCGGTGAGCGCTGCCGCGAGCACGGCGGCCGCGGCCACCGCCAGCGGGTGCTCGGAGGCGACGTCGCCGACGGCCGGGACGAACAGCAGCAGCGTCACCGCGACCGCGACCGCGAGGGTGCGCAGCGCCTCGGTTCCGGCAGATCCCCACCCGTCGAGCTCACCGGCCTCCCACAGCCGCTCGACCACCACGGCGGTGACGACGACAGGCAGCGCGGTGCTCCAGCCCGGGCCCACCCCGGGCCCGGCGAGGTGCGTGACCCCGACCAGCACGACCGACACGATCCCGACCAGCACGGCCAGGCGGGCGATCCGGGGCATCCGGGTGGCGGCGAGCACCGGCACCGCGACCAGCCCGGCGACCAGGAGGACCGCGGTCAGCCCGAGCCCTACCACCAGCCCCGACTGGGTGTATCCCAGCGACAGCAGGACGGGGGAGAACGTCCCGAGCGTCCGCAGACCGACCACGGTGCGCAGGAGTACCACGAGCAGCGCCGCGACGGGTATCAGCGCGAGCACCTGCACGGCGTCGAGGGCGGTGCTGGAGGTGAGCAGCGATCCCAGCGCGGGCGCCCCCCGCGCCGGTCCGGGCTCGGAGAGCAGGCGCATCCCCGGGCGTACCAGCAGACCGCCCAGCTCGGACCGCCCGATCGTCAGCGCCGGTTCCCCGGGCATCACGTCTACGGCGACCAGCCTGGTGCTCTGCGGCTGCCCGGCGAGCTGGACCGTGGCCGGCACGCGGTCCCGGATCTGCACGCCGTAGGCGGAGGTGACGGTGACGCGATCGGCGTCGGTGCGCGGCAGGCCCAGTTCGTCGGCCAGATCGGTGTCGATCGACGACCCGGCCACCCCGGTGCTGATCTGCGCGAGCACGACCGCAACGGACCCGTCCGGGCCGGTGACCCGGACCAGCTCCTCCTCGCCGACCTCCGCGCGGTGGCCCGCGGCGTCCGGCCCGCCGGGGAGCAGCAGGGTGATCAGCACGGTGGCGGCGAGAGCGGCGACGGCCAGCAGGGTACTGACCGCGGCGGGCAGGGGCCGGGAGCAGTGGGGGAGGGGAGTCGACATCAGCACCGGGCCGACGTTAGGCACGTCTCATGAGGGCGGCATGCGGGTTCGATGAACGACCCTTCACCCGTCGGTGGCACATGATCGACGCTTCATCTTCTCCGCACCGTCGCTTCATCCGCGGGAACCACCGTGGACACCATGAACAGGTACCCGCGTGAACCGTCGTCCCTGCTGCGCCCCGCGCGCCGGACGCTGTGGTCCAGGTTGGCCGTGCCGCTGGCTGTGCTGGCCGTGCCGGTCGGGACGGCACTGGGCGGGGCGCTGCTGACCGTGGGCGAACCGGTGGTCACACCGCTGACCGACCACACCGTGCAGATCGGCTGTTCCCCCCGGGCCGGCTGCGCCCAGCCCTGACCCCCGGCCTCGCCCGCGGCCCGGTGCTCAGCAGCGGGCGAGTCCGGGCAGGGCCGGGGGTACCGGTACGTCGACCGGCCCGGCCGGTCGGTCGCAACCGTAGGCACTCCGGGCGGTGTCGGCCGTGAAGCGGTAGCCGAGGCCCTGCACCGCCGGGTCGACCACCGCCTCCCACGGGGAGCGCACCACCGTCACCACGGCGCCGTCGCGAACAGCCTCGGCGCGCACGGCGCCCGGCGTCAGCGGGGCCCGGGTCGCCGACACCCCGGCGGGCAGCCGTCCCCGCGTCCGTCGCCCGTCGACCACGTCCAGCGCGGGTGGGTCGCGCACGTCGTCGGAACCGGGTCTGAACGACGCCCCGAGCACGGCGACGCGTCGGCTGCCGGACGCGCGGTCGAGCTCGGCGAGGACCAGGTCGGCCGTCCGGTCGCGGCAGCGCAGGTTGACCGCATCGATCTCGCGCAGGAAGTCCGGCGCGGCCCCCGCGCCGACCTCCTCGGCGCGGGCGATGAAGGCCCGGATGTCCTTGGGCAGGCAACCGCCGCCGAACCCGAGGCCGGGTCGCAGGAACCGGCCTGCGATGCGCTCGTCGAGGGCCAGTACGCCCGCGAGGACGGTGGCGTCCGCAGCGGCGCCAGGCCGGGTTCGACGAGCGGGAGACGCCCGGCCGCGCGCTCCGCGATCCTGCGGGTGTCGATGTCGAGGCCGATGACGTCGAACCGCAGCTCGGCCATGCAGGCGGCGTGGGTGACACCGAGGTGACCGGTGCCGATCACGCTGACGGTCGCGACGGATCTCACGGGGCGCTCCTGATGATGGGCCTGTGTGGCGGACGGAGAAATCGTGTGGACAGTGGGTGACAGAACCTGAGTGCGGCGTGAACAGGTCTTCCTGTCGTGCCGGCGGCGGGCACGGCGCGGGATCGGGTCAGTCGCTCTCCTCGCTCTCACGGGACTCGTCCTCGGAGTCGTCGCTGTCGGAGTCGTGCCCTTCCCCGTCCCCGCCGTCGTCCCCGCCGTCGTCCTTGTCTGCGTCCTTGTCTGCGTCCTTGTCGTCGTCCGCGGTGGCGACGCCGGTGTCCGGGACGAGTCCGTCCAGCTCGGCGCGCTCGAGCGGGTCGAGTTCCACCTCGTGGACGCTGGTCGGATCGAGGGCGAGGGACCGGTCCGGGCCCGGCTCGCCGAACCAGACCGCACCGGCGAGGAGCGCGCCCGCGCCGGCGGTGACGGCCCAGCGTCCGGCGAGCCACGGCCACCCGTGCTCCGGTTGCCAGGTCATGCCGCGACCTCCGGCGGCAGGATGTCGAGCAGCCCGCGTCCGGTCACGTTCTGGATCTGCAGACCGGGCCGGGCGTTGACCTCCAGGAGCAGTGGCCCGCGGTCGGCGTCGACGACGACGTCGGCACCCAGGTAGCGCAGGCCGGTGGCCGCGGAGCAACGGCGGGCCGCGTCGATCACCCTCGCCCAGTGCGGCACGCGGCGTCCGGTGAGCCGCTTGCCCGTGTCGGGGTGGGTGTCGATCGACCGCCCGTCCATCCACGCCCGCTCGACGGTGCCGGTCGCCAGGTCCACGGAGGCTCCGATGGCCTTCTGGTGCAGGTTCGCCCGCCCGCCGCTGGCCGAGGTGGGCAGCCGCAGCATGGCGGTGAGCGGCCGGTCGTCGACGCAGATGACCCGGATGTCGGGCAGCCCGCGGAACGACATCTCGTCGAGCACCGGATGCGCGTGGATCAGCGGTTCGACGAAGGCGACGTCGTCGCCCCGTGGCGAGTACTCGCCGTCGAGGATGCAGCGGACGTGCTCGCGCACGTCGGCCACGCTGATCGGGCGGCCCGAGGCCGACTCCCACCCGTCCCCCGACGCGTCGCGCCGCGCGGCCAACAGGATCCCCGATCCGCCGAGGCTCTGGCTCGGCTTGAGAGCGAAGGAGTCCGGGAGGGAGGCGGGGTCCAGGCCGGCGAGCCGCCGCCGGGAGTCGATCACGAGCAGGGTGTCGGCGACCGGTACCGCATGCGCGGTCAGGACCCGCTTGGTGGCGACCTTGTCGTTCACCAGGCGCACCGCCTGCGGCGGGTTCGCGCGGGCGATCAGCTGGTTGCGGGCGTTGAGGCCCATGATCCGGTCCCAGCGGCGCACGCGCGGCAGGCGGGCCGCACGGCCGGGCAGGGACGGGGTGCTGCGCAGGGGGGTCAGGATGCTCATCGTCGGGCCATCTCTCGGGTCGGGGTGGGGTCGGCGGACGCGGGGACATCACGCGGGCCGGTGAGCAGATCGGTGGGGACGGGGGTGGCAGGGGTGCCGAGTCGCACGGTGGCTGCCTCGGTCGCCACGGGGATCACGTCGGACTGGCCCCGGCCGAAGCGGAGCAGCTCGCTGAGTCGCAGGCCGCGGTAGGTTCCGGCGAGCCCGGCCCACACCGCGCAGGCGATCGCGAGGGCGAGGGGGGCGACGGTCGCGAGGTCCCGCACGACCGGGGCCAGGAGGAGCGCGGTCACCAGCAGGGCGACCGCAGTGGTGGCGACGGCGTCCCGGGCCGCGTCCCGCCACCCGTCGAGGTCCCAGGTCTCCCAGAGCCGCTCGACCATCACCGCCGTCACGACGACGGGGAGCGCGGTGCCCCAGATCTCCCCGGTTCCTCCGCCCGCGTACTGGGTGATGGCGACGAGCACCACCGAGACGACCCCGACGAGAACCGCCAGCCGGGCCACGCGGGGGAGTCGGAAGCGCCGCAGCAGGGGCTGCACGACGAATCCGGCCGCCACGATGACCACGGTCAGGCCGACGCCGGCGACGAGACCGGCCTGCGTGTACCCGATCGCGAGAAGTACCGGGGAGAACGTGCCGAGGGTCTGGACCCCACCGAACACCCGCAGCAGCACGACCACGAGGACAGCGAGCGGCAACAGCGCGAGCAACTGCAGCGGGCCGAGCGCCGGCGTCTGGGACAACAGGGTGGCCAACGTGGAGGGTGCCCGGTCGGCGCCCGGGGTGGTCAGCAGCTGCTGACCGACCTGCACCTGCAGGTCGGTCAGCTCGGCCCGGCCCAGCAGGACCGGGTTGGACCGCTCGCTGCGGTCGGTCACCGAGAACCGGACGCTCTTGGGCTGGCCGGCGATCTGCAGGGCACCGTCCACGACCGGCCGCTCCTCGCGGCCCAGTGACGACGCCACGGTGATCGTCTCGGCGTTGTCGAGATCGAAGCCGAGGTCCTCGGCGATGCGGGTGTCGATCGACGAGGCGGACGCCCCGGTGTCGATGCGGGCGACCGCTTCGACCGTGCGACCGTTCGGGCCGGTGATGCGGACCAGTTCCTGCTCGCCGACCGTGGTACCCCGGTCGGGGGCCGACCCACGATCGGGGGTGAACAGGACGCTGAGACCCAGCACCAGGAGAGCTCCGACGGCGAGCAGTACCTGGACGGCGGCGGGGGTGCGGACTATTCGGTTCACACCGAGAAGACTGCTGCCGGTAGATGAAGGCAGGGCCCGCCTTCGATGAAGGCGCACTCATGATCCTCCGGATCCGGGGAGACGACGCTCACCCACCCCGGAGATGCCGAACGCCCGGCCGGAGCCCGGCCGGGCGTTCGTCAGGTCTGCACGAGGGGGTGCGGGATCAGTCCTCCTCGGACTCGGACCCCTCCTCGCCGTCGGAGTCGCCGCCGTCGGAGTCGCCGCCGTCGTCCGACGCACTGTCGTCCGACGCACTGTCGTCCGAGGCGGCCGACCGCTGATCGGATCCGCCGTCGTCGTCCGCGGTCTCGGCATCCACCTCGCCGGACCCACCGGACTCCCCGGACCCCTCCTCGCCGTCGCCGGAGTCCCCGTCGCCGGAGTCCCCGTCGCCGGAGTCCCCGTCACCCGGGTCTGCATCGCCGGAGTCGTCGCCGCCCAGGTCCGCGTCCTCAACGGCGTCCGGGACCCCGCCGCCGTCGCCCGCGTCCTCCTCGGGGCCGGTGGCGCCACCGGCCCCGGACGTCGACGGGGTGCCGGCACCGGGTGCGGACCCCATGCCGGCCACCCCCGGTGCCGCAGGGGCCGAGGCGGTCGACGGGGACACCCCGGGTGCGAAGGACAGTTCCCCGGGCGCGGGTGGGACGGCACCGGTCGCCGTCGGCACGCCGCTGAGCAGCTCGGGGATCTGCGGGACCGTGCCGCCACCGATGGTGGTGTCGTCGGCCGACTGGACCACGGCGGTCCCACCGGCGAACCAGCCGTCCGCCAGGCCCCACGTCGCCGCACCGGCGACGAGCGGGAGAGCGAGAACGGTCGCCAGGACGCCACGCTGTCGTCTGGTGTTGCTCTTCACCGGTTCCACACCATCCAGCGTGACGTCGCATCCGCAAGCACGCATGAAGGTCGCATGAAGGTTCCTTCATGTCGGCTCATCCGCACCGGTACCCCATCCCGCGTACCGTCGTGATCTTCTCGGCGCCGATCTTGCGGCGCAGCTGGCGGATGTAGACGTCGACGACGTTGGAGCCCGGGTCGAAGTCGAATCCCCACACGTGGTCGAGCATCTGCTCCCGGGACAGGACCTGCCCTGGATGCCGCAGCAGCAGCTCCAGCAGCGCGAACTCACGCGCGCTCAGGTCGACGGTGCGGTGGTCGTCGGTCTGGGCCCGGCGGGTGCGCAGGTCCAGCGACAGGCCGTCGATGCTGAGCAGGGTCGGTTCGGCGACGCTGCCCGGCGCGCTGCGTAGCCGCAGCCGTACGCGGGCCAGGAGTTCCTCGAAGCGGAACGGCTTGGTCATGTAGTCGTCGGCTCCGCCCTCCAGCCCGGCGACGGTGTCCCGCACCCCGTCGCGGGCGGTGAGGATCACCACCGGCATGGCGATGCGCGCCTCCCGCAGCTCGCGCAGCACCGCGTAGCCGTCGCGACCGGGCAGCCCGATGTCGAGGACCATCAGCTGGTACTGCCCGGACAGGGCGTGGTCCAGCGCGGCGTGGCCGTCCCCGACCATGCTGGTGAGGAAGCCGTTGGCGCGCAGGCCCTTGTCGACGAACCGCGCGATGCGATCCTCGTCCTCGGCGATCAGGATGCGGTTCACGCCGTGCTGTCCTCTCGGTCGTCGATGCGTTCGTGGTAGCCGACGGGCTGCGGCAGGTGCAGGGAGAATCGCGCGCCGTGGCCGTGGACCGTCCGAAGTTCCACGTGTCCGCCGTGAGCCTGAGCGATCGCCGTGACGATCGTCAGGCCGAGTCCGGCACCCGTGTGGTTGGCCCGTGCCCCACCGGTGGAGCCGCGGGAGAAGCGCTGGAAGATGGCTTCGGCGTCCTCGGGCCGCACCCCGGGGCCGGTGTCGTCGATCCAGAAGGAGACCTCGGAGGCGGTCACCGCGGAACCGAACCGGATCACGTCGCCGGGCCGGGTGTGGACGACGGCGTTGTGCGCGAGCTGGATGACCCCCTGGGTCACGCGTTGCGCGTCCACGAGCCCCTCGCCCTCGGCGATGGACTCCAGTTCCCAGCGCCGGTCACCGAGCACGCTCAACTTGGCGTGGATGTCGCTGGTGAGGTCGACCAGCCCCACCTCGTCCGCGATCACGAAGTCGGGGCGTTCGGCCTTCGCGAGCAGCAGCAGGTCCTCGACGATCCGGCTCATGCGGTCGAGCTCGTCGGTGCACAGCCGCACGACCTCCGCACGCTCCTGCGGATCGTCGTCGTCGACGAACTCCAGGTTCCCTCGGATGATCGTGATCGGGGTCCGCAGCTCGTGACTGGCGTCGTCGAGGAACTGGCGCTGCGCACGGAAGGCGTGCTCGAGCCGATCGAGCATCCCGTTGAACTGGTCGGACAGTGCGGCGATGTCGTCGTGGCCCTCGACCGCGATCCGCTCGGTGAGGTCGTCGTGGCTGATCTGCGCCGCCGCTCGCCGCACGAGGTTGACCGGCTCGAGGATCTGACCGGACACCACCCAGGACGCCACCGCCGCGACGAACAGCCCGATCCCGCTGACCAGCACCAGCGTGCGGATCGTGTCGTCGATCTCGCGGGCCTCGCGGTCGATCGCGTAGGCGACGATGAACGTGCCGTCCGGCCCGCCCAGCTCGTCGACCACGGGCACCTTGACCCAGCGGAGCCGGCCGTCCCGCGTCTGGAGGATGTCGGTGGTGGCCGCGCTCTCGAGGATCTGTTGCCAGCGGTTGTCGCGCTCGGCCAGCGCGATCGCCTCCCGGCCCCGTTGCGGCACGATCGTGCCGTCGGCGGTGACGCCGAGCACGATCTCGTCGTCGTCGAGGAACTGGCGTGAGATGTGGCGTTCCAGTAGGTCGGTGCCGTTCTCGTACCGCGCCCCGGTCTCCTGGTCGACACCCGCCGTGGCGAACTGCCTGAACTCGGCGGCCTCCTGGTTCAGCGCGTCGGTCGCGTCGCTCTGGGCCTCGGCGAGGAGCAGGTTGCGGGTCACGATCACGACCGTCACCAGGGCGACCAGCAGCAGCAGCACCAGCCACGCCATGATCCGCAGCCGGGCCGGGACGACCAGCCGGCGGCGGCGGGCCGCCGCCCGGCGCGGGATCTCGTGGGAGGAGTGGAGATCGCGGGTCGAGACGTGCGTCAGCACAGGCGAGTCGACGTGACCGGCCGGCCGCGTGTCCCGCACCCGCTCCTCGTGAACCACAGTCCCCGCATCCTGCCTGGCAGTCGGCCCCGAAGCCCGTTCGATGAGGAGTTCTTCATCTTCCGTGGGTCCGTCAGCGGGCGGCAGCCCTCGTCTCGGCCGTCGGGTGGAAGGAGCACGGCTGCCACCGCCAGCGCTCATCAGTAGCGCGACCCCCGCGAGGACGCCCGGCCACGACGGTGCGATATGCAGGAGGACCGCTCCGGCCGCGACCGCGGTCCACCCGGTGCGCTGCCGGGCCAAGGCGGTGCGCCCGCCGGGGCGGCCGCCGTGTCAGCGGCTCACCAGCAGCACCGCCGGCCCGTCGCACAGCAGATCGGAGTGTCAGCCCCGCACCAGGCCGGCCAGTGCCACCTCGCCCGCGATCAGGGCCGACGAGGTGCGGATCCAGGCCAGGAAGGGGCACCGGCCCGGGCTCACGTGCCACGTCGGGGCACCACGGGTGCGGCGGCCCCGTCGCTGATGTGCCCGACCAGCCGCTCCAGCACGTCCTCCAGTGCGACCACCCCGGCGAGCTCGCCGTCGGGGCCGGTGACGGCGGCCAGGTGCGCACCGGCGTCGCGCATCACGGTCAGCGCATCCCGCAGCGGGTCGTCCCGGCGCAGCGCGGGCAACGGACGGGCGAGCTCACCGGCCGTCCTCGTGTCCCCGCGGCGGTGCAGGGCGTCCTTGACGTGCAGGTACCCGACCGGATCGCCGTCGAGGCCGATCACCGGGAACCGGGAGAACCCGCTGCCCGCCGTGGCTTCCTGGACCTGGACACCGGTGGCGTCGGCGTCGATCACGACGAGCCCGTCGCGGGGGAGGACCACGGAGCCCACGGTCAGCTCCTCGAACTCCAGTGCCCCGGTCAGCAGGTCCTCCTCGTCGTCGTCGAGCAGTCCCTGCTGGCGCGACTCGGCGATCAGGCCGGCCACCTCGTCGGAGGTGAACGTGGTCGCGACCTCGTCGCGCGGGGTCACCTTCATCAGCTTCAGCACCAGGTTCGACGTCCCGTTGAGCAGGAGGATCGCCGGCTTGAGAACCGAGGTGATGAGCGCCAGTGGCGGGCCCAGTACGAGCGCGGCGCGCTCGGGCCCGGCGATGGCGATGTTCTTGGGCACCATCTCGCCCAGCACCATGTGCAGGAACACCACGATCGACAGCGCGATGGTGAACGAGACCGGGTAGACCAGCGGCTCCGGCAGCCCGACTGCTGCGAACGGCACCTCCAGCAGGTGCGCCACGGCCGGTTCGCCGATCGCGCCCAGGCCCAGCGAGCACGCCGTGATGCCGAGTTGCGCGCACGCCATGTTCAGCGAGACCTTCTCCATCGCCCGCAGGGTGATCGTCGCGGCGCGTGAACCGCGTTCCGCGCGGGGCTCGATCTGGGTGCGCCGCGCGGAGATCAGGGCGAACTCCGCTCCGACGAAGAACGCGTTGGCCGCCAGCAGCACCAGTGCGACGAGTATCGCGGCACCGTCATCCACCGGCCTGCTCCTCCTCGTCCACGACCATGCGCACGCGGTCCACCCGCCAGCCGTCCATCGCCTCCACACGCAGGTGGACACGGCGGCCGTCGACCTCCTCGACGACCGCGTCACCGGTCTGCGGGACCCGGCCGAGGCGGTCGACGACGAGACCACCGAGGCTGTCGAAGTCAGGTCCCTCGGGCAGATGCACCTCGGTGAGCTCCCCGACCTCGTCGGGCCGTAACAGCCCCGACAGGGTCCAGACGCCGTCCCCCGTGCGGAAGGCGCGGTCCTCGCGCGGGTCGTGCTCGTCGGCGATCTCCCCGACGATCTCCTCGATGAGATCCTCCAGGGTGACCACCCCTGCGGTGCCGCCGTACTCGTCGACGACCACGGCCATCTGCAGGCCCTGGCCGCGCAGCAGCGGCAGCAGCGGGTCGAGCTCCTGACTGCCCGGTACCGGGAGCGGGTCGACCATCAGGTCGGCGACGGTGCGGGTGCCCCGTTCCCGCTCCGGTACGGCGAGCGCGTGCTTGACGTGCACGGTCCCGACGACGCTGTCGACGCCACCGCGCAGCACCGGGAACCGGGAGTAGCCGCTGCGGTCCACGGCGTCGAGCACGGCGTCGGCCGTGTCGGTGGTGGCCAGGAACGTCACTTGGAAGCGTGGTGTCATGACGTCGGCGGCGGTGCGTTCGCCGAAGGCCAGCGAGCGGGAGACCAGCTCCGCGGTGGGTCCGGCCAGCATTCCCTCCTGCGCCGACCGGCGGACCAGCGACTCCAGTTCCTGAGGGGCACGGGCCGAGCGGAGCTCCTCCTGCGGCTCGATCCCGAACAGTCGCACGATCCGGTTGGCGGTGCCGTTGAGGAAGCCCAGCAGCGGGCCGGCCACCCGGGAGAAGGCCTGCTGCGGCCCGGCGACCGCTCTCGCGACGGGCAGCGGGCGCGCGATGGCGAGGTTCTTCGGCACGAGTTCGCCGAAGACCATCTGCACGAACGTCGCGAGCACCAGGGCCAGCGTGATCGAGACGGCGAGTGCGGTCGCCTCCGGGAGCCCGGCCACGGTCAGGAGGGGCCCGATCAGGCTCGCCAGCGACGGCTCGGCGAGGAACCCGACGAGGAGACTGGTCACGGTGATGCCCAGCTGGGCTCCCGACAACTGGGTCGACAGCGAGCGCAGTGCCGCCAGCACGCCCTCGGCCCTGGGGTCGCCGTCCCGGGTCGCACGCTCCACGGTGGAACGGTCGACGGTGACCAGGCTGAACTCGGCCGCGACGAACAGCGCATTGGCCGCGACGAGGACCAACGCGACGACCAGCAGCACCCACTCGATCACCACGGCGGGCTCAGCGGTCCGGGATGGCTCATGGACCCCATGAAATCGGACATGCGGGACTTCTGCTCGCTCGGGTCCGTGGTGATGCGCATGACCGGTAGGCGATGGTGACACTTGCGTCGCTCGGGTCCGCTCGTAGCGGGCTCGATGAACAGTCCCGCACCCCGCGTCCAG
Organism: Pseudonocardia oceani; assembly: GCF_019263585.2. GTDB lineage: Bacteria > Actinomycetota > Actinomycetes > Mycobacteriales > Pseudonocardiaceae > Pseudonocardia > Pseudonocardia oceani. Next base: position 1,015,997 of record NZ_JADQDF010000001.1, on the reverse strand, counting down.
GGGTCGACGCTCCCGATCCGCGCGAGGTCGATAGAGCCACGTCGACCGCTGGAGCGATGTGAGGTGAGGAGCGAGGCGCTCCCTACTCGGTGAGGCCGAGCTCCTGGGCGTGCGGGAACTCGTCGGCGATGAGGACGACGTCGAATCCGGCGCGGTCGAGCAGGCTGGCGCCGATGGAGGCGCGGTAGGCGCTCTGGCAGTGCACCCACAGCTGCCGGACGGGCAGCTCGCCGAGCCGGTCGGCGAGCTCGGGCAGGGGGATGTGCAGCGCGCCGCGGATGTGCGCGACGGCGTGCTCGTCGTCGCGGCGGACGTCGACGATCACGCGGTCCTCGTCGCGGCCGCTGCGAAGGTCGTCGAAGGTGGCGGCGGGGTAGCTGCGGGTGGGTCGGCCGTCGGCCAGGGCGTCGATGGTTCCGGTGGCTCGGCCCTCCGGGCGGTCGATGCCGATCCGCACGAGTTGGCGCTGCGCGTCGGCGACCTGTTCGGTGTTCTCACCGATCAGCGTGAGCGGGGTGTTCCAGGGGATGACCCAGCCGAGCCACGTCGCGAACTGCGGGCCCAGGCCGATGCCGATGCTGCCGGTGAGGTGCTCGGCGGCGTAGGCGGTCCGGTCGCGCAGGTCCACGACCCATTCGCCGGCGGCGATGCGTTCTGCGAGCTCGCGGGGCTGGAGCGTGGGTAGTGGAGAGAGGTCGATCGGCCCGGGTCCGGCGAGGTTGGCGGGGGCCATGTGGGCGTAGTAGGCCGGGTACGCGGTCAGTCCGGCGACCAGGCGCGTGACGAAGGTGTCCTCGTCGGCTTCCAGCACAGCGTCATTGCGCGCCCGCTCGTCGGCGATGGTGCCGCTCGGTCCGCCGACCGCGGGGCCGGCGGAGCAGAAGCTGCCGAAGCCGTGCGTGGGGTACACCGCAGCCTCTCCCGGCAAGCTCGCGGCGAGATGACGGGCCGAGTGGTACTGGGCCCGGGTGAGCTCGTCCGTATGGGCGGGATCGACGAGGTCCGTGCGTCCGACACTGCCGTAGAGCAGCGATCCACCGGTGAACACCGCCGGTGCGGTGGACGGGTCACCGGCACTGATGACGTAGGCGAGGTGGGTGAACGTGTGTCCGGGGGTCGCGACGACCCGGACGGTCATGTTCCCCGCGGTCAGCTCGTCGCCCGCGCGGACCGCCGTGCGGTCGAAGGTGACGGGGTCGTCGGCGTTGACCACGTAGCGGGCGCCGGTGCGAGCGGCGAGCTGGTGCCCACCGGTGACGTAGTCGTTGTGGATGTGGGTCTCGACGACCAGCGCCAGGGTGAGGCCGCGCTCGGCGAGCAGGGCTTCGATGCGGTCGATGTCGCGCTGAGGGTCGACGACAATCGCGACGACGCCATCGTGCGCGAGGTAGCTCCGGTCTCCGAGCTCTTCAGTGGCAATCACTTCGACGTTCAGCATGCGGACCCTCCGCTCAAATGTCCGTACAACTTGCCGCTGACGGTATGCCCTGCAGCACGATGCGGTCAACTGAGGCGCGGCCAAACGGGCAGAACCCGCCGGGTCGGCAGGACGACCGGAGGATGAGCCGTCTTGTTATCCCAACTGTTGGTCGCTACGGTCACATGTCCGTACATTCAGCCGGAAGGGGTCGGGCCATGGCACGGCACAAGATCGTCATCGTCGGTGGAGGCAGCGCCGGTCTCACCGTCGCCGCTCGACTGCGGCGCCAGGGCCAGACCGATGTCGCCGTCATCGATCCCGCGTCGACGCACTACTACCAGCCCCTGTGGACGCTCGTCGGCGGCGGGCGGGCACCGGTGGAGGCCAGCGCGAAGCCCCAGTCGAAGGTCATGCCCAAGGGCGTGACGTGGATCCAGCGCGCAGCGGTCGGTGTCGACCCCGACACGAAGGAGGTCGCCCTCGACGACGGCTCACACGTCGGCTACGAGTACCTGGTCATGTGTCCGGGCATCCAGCTGGACTGGGAGAAGATCACCGGACTCGGGCACACGCTGGGTCGCGACGGAGTATCGAGCAACTACCTCTACGAGCTCGCGCCGGCGACGTGGAAGTTCATCCGCGAGACGAGGTCCGGCACGGCGGTGTTCACCATGCCGGCCGGGCCGATCAAGTGCGCAGGCGCTCCGCAGAAGATCGCCTACCTCGCCGCCGACTACTGGCGCGAGCAGGGCGTGCTGGACAAGATGGACATCCACCTCGTCCTGCCCACCCCGGGCATGTTCGGGGTGAAGGAGTTCTCCGACGTCCTGGTCGGCGTGGCGAAGCGCTACGGCATCACGGTGCACCTGCAGAGCGAGGCGATCAGCGTCAACTCGGACGCTCGAGAGGTCACCATCGCCGATCGCGCCAACGACTCCGAGGCCACGCTCGGATACGACGTCATGCACATGGTCCCGCCGCAGTCGGCGCCGGACTGGGTGGAGAAGACGTCTCTCGCCGACCCGGCCAGTCCGGCCGGCTACATCGAGATCGACAAGCACACGATGCAGCACACCCGGTACCCGGACGTGTTCGCGCTGGGCGACGCCGGATCGAGTCCGAACTCCAAGACCGGTGCCGCGATCCGGAAGCAGGCCCCGGTGGTGGTCGCGAACCTGGTCGACGTCATGGCAGGCAGGGCGCCGTCCGCGCGCTACGAGGGGTACGCGTCGTGCCCTCTGACCACGTCACGACACTCGATGCTGCTCGCGGAGTTCGACTACTCCATGAAGCCGAAGCCGTCGATCCCGGTGATCAACACGATCAAGGAGCGGCGCGACATGTGGTACCTCAAGCGGTACGGACTCCCCGCGCTCTACTGGCAGGGAATGCTGCGGGGAGTCGCCTGACCGCCGGATCCGTCGTCGGTAGGGCTGGTCAGAACGGTACCGACGCAGTGTGCGCAGCGCGCACCGCGTCGGCGATCCGATCCAGGACACCGCGGCAGGGAGCGTCGGCCGCTGTACCGCCGTCGTTCTCCGCGACAGGCGTCACCGGTGCCGGGGGGCTGCGCACCGCGGCGTTGGACCTGAACAGGCTGTCGATCGTGCTCATGTGGCTGGAGCCTTCTGGTGGTCGGGCGAGGTGACCGGGTCCTGGGCTTCCAGGACCGCGGGGTCAACGGGACTCGGAGTCCGCCCGACAGCGACGATCGTCGACCGACAGCTGGTCCATCGCCAACAGGCACACGCAGAACGTGTGTCGTGTCGAGGACGTCGCTGCGGTCACCCGCCCATTCCAGCACCCCGATCGGGGTTCGAGCAACGCATCGGCGGCCTCACCTCACTGCGCGCTTGCTCGCCGGACTAAATGACCGTACATTCAACCAACGGTTCCGACATGTGGTGGAGGTGTGTCGGTGAGCGACAGCGAGGACCCGGTGGTTCCGTCGCGGGCGGGCGAATCCCTCTGGCTGCAACTGCTCGCCGACCTCCGCCGGCGCATGGAGGTGACGGCGTTCGACCGTCACTTCCCCGGCGAGAAGGCACTGGCGCACCACTACGGGGTCAGCCGGCACACCGTCCGCCGAGCGCTGCTCGTGCTGCGTGAGACGCCCAGCAGGCGCTGCTCGGGATCACCCCGAGGTGGCGCTGTTCGCGATCGAGCGCGTCGGCAGCTCGAACGGCGAACTCGTCGAGCTGCGGCACACCTCGGTCCGGGGCGACCGCGTCTCCGTCACTGCCGAGGTCGCCCCCCACCCGGGACGGTCCCCCGCGGAGCGCCCCCACCTCGCCCTGATCACGCCGGCCCGCGACACCATCTCCTGGAAGGACACCCGCTGATGACCACCGCCGATCCCATCGCCGAGATCGATCCGTCAGCTGCGCACGACCTGGCCTCGGCCGGCGCCCTGCTCCTCGACGTCCGCGAACCCGAGGAATGGCGGATCGGACACATCGCCGACGCCGTCCACATCCCCCTGGGCGACCTGCGGCCCGAGTCCCTTCCGCGCGACCGGGTCGTGATCGCGGTGTGTCGTTCGGGCAACCGGTCCGGCAAGGCGACTGCCGCGCTCACCGCGGCCGGTGTCGACGTCCGCAACATGGCCGGCGGGATGAAGGCCTGGGCCGATGCAGGGCTCCCGGTCACCACCGACGACGGCACACCGGGCGCGGTCGGCTGATGCTGTTCCTGGCGGCGGGGCTCGGCCTGGTGATGGGCCTGGTCATCGGGGCGCTCGGCGGCGGCGGCGGAGTACTGACCGTCCCGCTGCTGGTCTACGCGCTCGGCGTCACCGCCCAGAGCGCGACCACCAGCAGCATCATCATCGTCGGCATCACCGCACTCGTCGGCACCCTCGCCCGCATCCGCGGCGGGGGGATCGACTGGCGGACCGGCCTGATCTTCGGGGCTCTCGGCATCCCCTCCGCCTTCCTCGGAACCCTGCTCAACCGCAACGTCGACCAGCAGGTACTGCTCCTGGCCTTCGCCGCGGTCACCGTGCTCGCCGCCACAGCGATGTTGATCAACAGTCGACCCGAGGCCGAGAAGCCGGCACAGCCGGCCGATGGGTCGACGCCCTGCGAACCGTCCGGTGGCGGCACCGTAGCGACCGCAACGCGGTCCACAGCCGGGCCGACGAGGGCCCGCCGCCGGTTCCTCGTCACCGCGGTCAAGGTGGTGCTGAGCGGCATCGTCGTCGGGTTCATGACCGGGTTCCTCGGCGTCGGTGGCGGGTTCCTGGTGGTCCCAGCGCTCGTGATCATCCTGCGGATGCCCATGACCGCGGCCATCGGCACATCGTTGCTGATCATCACCCTCAACGCGGTGACGTCGATGGCGTCGCGGCTGGGCTCCCCGCTGGATCTCGATTGGCGGATCGTCGTCCCGTTCACGGTGCTCGCCGTGGTCGGCAGCTTCCTGGGCAAGCGAGTCGCAGACCGGCTCTCCGGGCAACTCCTCACCAGGGCTTTCGCGATCATGCTCATCCTGGTCGGCGGTTTCGTCGCCGCCGAGGCGCTCGGTCTTCTCTGAGGCCGCGACCCGACTGACGGTTGCCGGCGGGTAGAGGTGAGTAGACGCCGTACGACGACTCGAGGCGACAGCGGGTCGTTGCGACCGGTGTGTCGAGCTGCTGCCGATGCGTCACGCTGCTCCCGCGATGGCGGCTCGGACGAGAACGAACGCAGCGACGGCGAAGACGAGGTAGGCGAACCAGTGCTGCAGTCTTGTGGTGGGGATGCGGTGGGCGACGCGGCCGGCGATCAGTGGGCCGAGGACGGCGGTGCCGGCGAAGGCGAGGGTGAGGGCGGGGTCGATCGGGGTGTCGCCCGAGGTGGGCGGCGAATCCGCCGGTGGAGTTGATCACGATCACGGCCAGTGAGGTGGTCGCCGCCGAGCCCATGGGTAGGCCTAGGAGCAGGACGAAGGCGGGGATGATCAGGAAGCCGCCGCCGACGCCGAACAGGCCGGTGAGGAAGCCGACGGTGAGTCCTGCGGCGATGGACTCGGGTAGGCAGCCGCGCCAGTTCACTCCGCCCGCGGGGGGGGCGGGGGGGGGGGGGGGGGACAGTCCCCGCCGACGGTGTCGGTCGCGGTGAGCATGCGGATCCCGGCGGCGATCATCAGCAGGGCGAGGCCGGCGAGGGTCAGGCGGGGGTCGAGCAGGCGGTACTGACCGCGGCCCCGGCGAAGGCCGCACCGGCCCCGTCAGGCCGAAGATGCCGGCGATGTGCCAGCGGATCTGCCCGGCGCCCGGTCGTGGGATCAGCGCGGCGGCGGAGGAGACCGCGACGACGACCAGCGACATCGGGATCGCCGCGGCGACGGGCACCTCCAGGTCTGCAGGGTGTGCGGGTCGACTGTCCGCCCGGCTCGTTCGTGGTGGAGACGTGGTGGCTCGACGCCATCTCAGGAGCGGGCGGACCCAGGCTGCTCGGTGTGTTCGGGCTGCTCGGTGTGCAGGCCGGCGTCGGTGGCGTGGGTGTAGCTGTCGTCGACCAGGACCAGGTCGCGGCCGGGGCGGTCGAGGATGGATGCGGCGATCGAGGCGCGGTAGCCGGAGCCGCAGTAGACCCACGTCTCGCCGTCGGGGACTTCGTCGGCGCGGTCGGTGAGTTCGTGGATCGGGATGTGGATCGAACCGGTTACCCCACCGGCGGCGCGTTCGTCGTCGCGGCGGGCGTCGAGCACGGTGAAGGCGCCCGGCCGCTCGGCCAGGGCGGCGGCGAGTCCGGGGAAGTCGCTGGTCGGGTAGGAGCGCAGTGGCTGTCGGTCGGCGAGCTCGTCGATCGTGCCGTGCGCGATCCCGGCGAGGCGGTCGATACCGATCCGGACGAGTTCGCGGCGGGCCTGGGTGATCTGCTCGGCCGACTCACCGATCAGGGTCAGCGGGGCACCCCAGGGGTAGAGCCAGCCCAGGTAGGTCAGGAAGTTGGTGGACAGCTCGAAGCCCAGGGAGCCGGCCACGTGCCCGGCGGCGAACGCGGTGCGCTCGCGCAGGTCGACCACCCACTCCCCGGCCTGGATCCGCCCGCGCAGCTCGGCCGGGTCGACCGGCTCGGGCAGCGACAGGTCCACCGGTCCGGCGCCGGCCCGGTTGAGCGGGCCCATGTGGGCGTAGTAGGCGGGGAACGCGCCGAGCCCGGCGATCAGGGTCTCGACGTAGTCCTGCTCCGCCAGGGTCAGCGCGGGGTTGGTCCCGGCCTGGGCGCCCACGGTGGAGGCGTCGCCGCTGGTCGGGGTGGCCGAGCAGAAGCTGCCGAACCCGTGTGTGGGGTAGACCGGGGTGTCGGGGGGCAGTTCGGCGGCCAGTCGGCGCACCGAGTGGTACTGGGCGTGGGTGAGCTGTTCGGTGTCCTCGGGGCGCACCAGGTCGGTGCGGCCGGTGGCGCCGTAGAGCATGGAGCCGCCGGTGAACACGGCATGGGTCTGCCCGTCGGCGTCCTGCAGGACGTAGCTGACGTGGTGGTGGGTGTGGCCGGGGGTGTGCAGCACCCGCAGCCGCATCCGGCCCGCCTCGAGCACGTCGCCGTCGGTGACCGGCTGGTACGGGAACCGCAGCTCGTCGCCCGTTGCGAGCACGTAGGTCGCGCCGGTCGTGCGGGCCAGCTCCAGTCCGCCGGAGACGTAGTCGTTGTGCACGTGGGTCTCGACGACGTGCGACGGCCGCAGCCCGCGCTCGGTGAGCAGTGCGGTGATCCGGTCGATGTCGCGCTGGGGGTCCACCACGACCGCGGTCTCGCCGTCGTGGACGAGGTAGCTGCGGTCGCCCAGGCTCGTGGTCTCGATCGTCTCGACCCGGAACCGTGCCGAGCTCTCGTTCAGGGTGTCGGAAGGTGCGTTCATCGGACTCTCCATTCCCTACCCCGTAGGGTATGTGACGGGTACAGATCTGGCACTGACCTAGGTCGGTCGACCTGGTTGTGGAAGGGGCTGCCGGGGTGGTGGGTCGGTCGGTTCGCGGTACGGGAGCGACCTACTGCTGCAGAGCGTCCAGGACTGCGCTCATCCGACGGTCGGCCTCGTCAGCGATCGGGGCGAGGTCGGGATCGTCGGTCACCGTCGCGAGGAGCTGCGGGTTCATCAGCTCCACGATCGTGGCGACCCGGCCGGTGCGGTCGGTGGCCCGGACGACGACGTTGCACGGCAGCCGGACCCCGATCCGTCGGTCGATGTGCAGCGCGCGCTCGGCGAGCTCGGGGTTGCACGCGCCGAGGACGAGGAAGTCCTCGATGTCGGCGCCACGCTTCTCCTTCATCGTCGCCGTCATGTCGATCTCGGTCAGCACTCCGAAACCCTGAGCGGCCAGAGCCTCGCGAACCCGCTGCGCGACGTCGGTGAAGGGCTGGGAGACGGTGATGGTGCGTGTGATGTCCACGACGCGGAGTCCTTCCTGTTCGGTTCCTCGACGACATCTCTGAGGGAGCTCCGACGTCTCCCGCAGGCGAGTGCTCAGGTGTCGGTCTCGACCCGGCGCCCGCCCTGCATCCAGCCCGCGGTGCCGCCGGCGACCGATGTGGCGTCCGCGCCGGCGGCGTCCAGGATCTGCGCCGCGGCCGCACTGCGGCCCCCGGACTGGCAGATCACGAACACCCGCTCACCGGCGTACCGCACTGCTGCCGCGCCCATCTCGGGCAGAGGCACGTTGACCGCGCCGGGCACGTGCCCCGCGGCGAACTCCTCGGGCGACCGCACGTCCAGCACCTCGACCCCCTCGCGGACCGCAGCGAATCCGTCCACATCGATCTCCTTGACCTGCATCGCACTCTCCTTCTTCAGTGTTTGATACCCCGGGGGGGTATGTGGAAGTCACACGTCGGCGCAGCACGGTGCGTCGACCTCTAGCGGGGGTTGGTCCCGGTCAGGCCAGCGACAGGAACAGACGCTCGAGCTCGGCCTCGTTCACCCGCTGCGAGCCGTTCTCGTCCTCGGCGATGCACTGGCGCAACCCCGTCGAGATGATCTTGAAGCCGGCTTTGTCGAGTGCCTTCGAGGCCGCAGCGAGCTGGGTGACCACATCAGCGCAGTCCCGGCCCTCCTCGATCATGCGGATGATCCCGCCGAGCTGGCCCTGCACCCGCTTGAGCCGAGCCAGTACATCGGTCAACTTGGCTGCGTTCACATCCACGGTAGGCCTCCTTGCGACGGGCCGCGGGTTGCGTACCCCGGGGGGTATGACGCCGCGGTGGCGCGGCTTGTTCCGGACCGCCTGGTACGCGTGGCGCGTCCTGTCCGCCCCGGGCAGTAGCGACGGCCGGCGCGGACACGCAATGACAACAGGGGTCGACGTCGTCGTCCGCTGAAAGCCGCATCGCCGCCCGCGTCCCCTCCGGGGGCGGACGAGGGCGTACCACCGCTGGACCCTGTTCTGGGCCGCTCCGTCCCATGGCTCCGTCACCGACGGTCGGCCCCATCGTTGAGCCGGTAGACAACGAGGGGAGCGTCGTGCCAGGACCGAGGTTCGATCCGGCCACCGGTCGCTGGGTGCTCGACGACGCGCAGCCCTCGGCACCACGGCGTGGCGTCCTCCCGCCGGACCGGGGCCGCGGACACGCGGCCGGACCGTCCACGGACCGCGACCGCCGTCACGGTGTCGAGCGGCCGGGAGCGGGCCGGGACGACCAGGCGCCGCGGGGCGGGCACCGCCGCGCGCCGGAGGCGTCCGGCGACCGGCGCCCGCCCGACGGCGACGACCGGCCGACCGTCCGGCACGCCCGGGCGGTCGGGGCCGACCTCCGCGGTGCTCTGCCCCGGTCGCACGACCGGCAGCCCCCGGAGACGCCGCGGCGCGACCGGGGGCAGACCGGCCACGAGGCACCAGGGAACTCGCCTGCCCGTCCCGATCCCGGGCGCGGCGCGGCCCGCCGGTCCGCCCGGGGCTCCGACGATGACGGCCCGGTGCGCGACGGAGTCGCGGGGTCCGGCCGTTCCGGCGCCCCTGCAGGGGACCGACCGGCCCGCCGTGCGCAGAGCAGGCCGGGCCGGACCGGGCGGGACGACGTCCGGGCGGCCCGCCGCCGGAGGTGGCTGTGGGTGGCCGGCGCCGCCGCGGCGGTCGCCGTCGCCGTGCCGATCGCGCTGACCGCCCTCGGCGGTCCGGGCGACGGGCCGGGAACACCGCGGGCCGGGGAGACGGTCGCGTTCGGGACCTCGGCCGACAGCGAGCCTGCCGGCGCCGTCGCGACCGGTGACCCGGCTGCGACGCCGGAGGCGGCCGAGGTGGTCTTCGAGGTGACCGGGAGTGGGACGGCCGGTGTGATCACCTACAGCCGGGGACAGTCGGTCGGTCAGATCTCCGCCGTGGAGCTGCCCTGGCGGTACACCGTCCCGGCGACCGGCGAGCCCACCGACTACTCGGTCGCCGCCGCCGGTGCGTCCGGCGAGGTCTCCTGCCGGATCGTCGTCGACGGGATCGTCGTGGCGGAGGCGACGGACAGCGAGTTCTCGGCGGTCGCCTGCAGCGGTCGCCTCTGACGGAGCCCCGGGCGGCCGGTCGCCGTCGGGGTCCTGCGGTGCCGTCAGCGGGTGCTGTCCACCCAGTCGTCGATCCGCTCCCACCAGCCGTAGAGCCAGTCGATCCGGGCCTCCTGCGTCTCGGGGACGTCGGCAGCCGGTACCCGCCACCAGCGCATCCGGACCGTGGCGTCGAGCGGCAGCTCCCGCCAGATGTCGGCCACCGTGTAGAGGTGGTCGAGCCCGGCGTGGGCTACCCACACGACGTCGGCGTCCGGTGCCGCGGCGAGTGCGGCGGTGAGCCCGCCCGGGCGCGGCGGCAGCACGTGCCGCATGGCCTCGGACCGGCGGGCCATCTCCTCCAGGCCCTGCGCCCGCAGCCGGGCGATCCCGGCGACGCGGCGGCGCTCGGTGAAGTTGCCGCCCTCGGGGAAGATGACGAAGGCGTCGTCGTGGTCGAGCCCGGTGGCGAGCTCGCCGATCCGCGCCTCCAGGTGCTCGCCGCCGCCCGCGCTGAGGAACCGGTTGGGCAGCCGGTTGAGCAGGACGTCGAGGGCCGGGTCCCACTGCAGGGCCGCGGCCAGCACGATGCGCGGTTCCCGGGCGTACCAGTTCACCAGTGCGTGCACGAGCAGGAACGAGTCGCCGGGTCCGGCGTGGCGGCAGCACACCACCAGCGGCCGGTCGAGGTACTCGTCCGGGTCGGGGCCCTCGATCTCCACCCGCAGCCGCAGCACCCGGGCGGCCTCGCGGTAGAGCACGCGCAGGTACCAGCCCACCAGCTGGTAGTGCAGGTACTGGAAACGCGGCGTGCGCAGCGCGAGCCCGAACCCGGCCGCGACCCACAGCCCCAGCAGCGCTCCGAGCACGGTGCTCTCCAGCACCAGGGCCACCACGACGACCCAGGTCACCCGCAGCACCCGCAGCCGGCCCGGCAGGAGCGGGGACAGGGCGGCGGCGAGCACGAGCCACACGGGCAGCGTGGCCAGCACCAGCAGGGTCAGGGCGACCATCGCGGGCGCGAGCACCAGCCGTCGGACCCACCGCGGGGGGAGCGTCACCGGTCCTCCCCGGTCAGGTCGCGCAGGTACCCGGTCGACGCCCGGTAGGCGGAGTCGGTGCGGGCCAGCGAGGCGGCGACGTCGCCGTAGCGCAGCGCGGCCCGGCTGTCCCAGCGCGGCGGCGCGCCCCCGGTCGGCAGCACGTGCACCTCGACGTCGGCGGGCACCGCCGCCAGGTCGCGGGCGTAGCGGTGGCGGCGGGCGATCTCGAACGCGACCATCGCGACCTCCCAGGGCCGTCGGGGCGGGCGCAGCGGCTGGTCGATGCGCCCGACCTGCAGCACGAACACGCGGGTGGCGCCGCGCTCGACCGCCGCGCCCAGCGGGATGCTGTTGACCAGCCCGCCGTCGAGGTAGTGCCGGCCGTCGACGACGACGGGCGGCAGCAGGCCCGGCACGGCGGCCGAGGCCAGCACGGCGTCCACGGCCGGGCCGCTGTCGAACCAGTGCTCCGCGGCGTCCTCGACGCCGGCGGCGCAGCAGGCGAAGGGCACCGGCAGGTCCTCGATGAGCCGGTCACCCAGCACGGCGGTGACCGCCCGCCGCAGCGGGGCAGACGGGTGCGCCGCCACCCCGCTGCGGGCGAACTCGCGCAGCCGCGCGACGGTCCCCGCGGCGAACAGCCCCCGCGCGTCGGGCGAGCTCCACATGGCGTCGAGCCGGTCGGCCACCTCACCGGGCGGCAGTGCGGCGAGGACCGCGCCGTTGAGCGCCCCGACCGAGGTGCCCAGGACCAGGTCCGGCCGGATACCGGCCTCGACCAGCGCCCGCAGCATCCCCACCTGGACCGCGCCGAGCACGCCACCTCCGCCCAGCACGACCGCCGTGAGGCCCTTCCGGTTCAGCTGCGCCACCGCTCTCGTCGTACCGCTCGCACGGGGGTGGGCCCGGTCTCCGCGACGCCCACCCGGGTCGACGGTAGGAGATCGTCCGCGGGAGGGGAAGACGACGACCGGTGAGTTCGCGGCGTCGCGGTCGTCGTAGGGGCATGGCCACCGCAGACAGCAGCCCCGCCCTCGCCGCCCTGGAGGTCCTGGTGGGGGAGTGGGAGGTGCGGCCGACGGCCCCGCCGGAGTGGGGTGTGGCCGACCCGGACTCCCTGACCGGACGCGTCACCGTCGAGTGGGCGCTGGGTGGTGCGTACCTGCTGGTGCGCTCGCTCGCCCCCGACCCGATCCCCGACAGTCTCTGCGTCATCGCGGCCGACGGCGACGGCTACCTGCAGCACTACTTCGACTCCCGCGGCGTCACCCGGCTGCACCGCATGACGCTGGCCGACGGGGTCTGGGCGCTGGTGCGCACCGAGGCCGACTTCAGCCCGCTCGACTTCTCCCAGCGCTTCGTCGGGGCGATCAGCGCCGACGCCTCGACGATCGACGGCCGCTGGGAGCGCTCCGACGACGGCGGACGGACGTGGGAGCTCGACTTCGCGGTCGCCTACCGGCGCCGTCCGTGTGCGTCGCTATAACCTCGACGACGTCTGCTCGGCCCGATGACCGTCGCGTCCGTCACCGTGGGGACAGCGATTCGACGAGGAGAGGTTCCGTGGCCCGTCTGCACGCCGTCCCGCCCGCCCACTTCGACCCCGCCCTGCGCGCGGCGCTCGGCCCCGCCCTCGACGACCCGCAGGGTCTCGGCCTGTTGCGCGTCCTCGCGCAGCGGCCCGACGTCACCGCGGCGTTCCTGGCCTTCCGCAGCGCCCTCACCGCGACCTCGACGCTCCCGCCCCGGCTGGTCGAGCTGGTGCGGTTGCGCATCGCGTTCCACAACCAGTGCCGCAGCTGCATGGCGCTGCGCACCGCGAGCGGTGCGGCGGACGGCGTCACGGAGGACCTGGTGTGCTCGCTGGAGGAGCCGCAGGAGGCTCCGGACCTGACCGGCGCCGAGAAGGCCGCGCTGCGCTACGCCGACCTGTTCGCCACCGACCACCTCGCCGCGGGCGACGCCGTGTTCGACCTCCTGCGCACGCACTTCGGCGAGCCCGAGATCGTCGAGCTGGGCGTGCAGATCGCGGTCTTCGTCGGGTTCGGACGGCTGTCGGCGACCTGGGACGTCGTCGACGACCTCCCCGAGCGCTTCCACGACCGCGACGCCGCGGTGGCGCCGTGGGGTGCCGGCACGGTCGTCGCCGACCACCGCTGAACCTCGGCTCGACGGCGGTCCGGGAGCGGGCGCGGATACCTCAGCCGGTGAGGACGGCGTCCGCCCGGCGCCGCCCCTCCCGGTGCACCTCGACGGCCAGGACGCACAGCCCCGCGCAGATCGGCAGGTAGACGAACGAGTCCTTTGAGGTCCACGGCTCGCCGAGCACGGTCAGGGCCACCAGCACCAGGAGCACCGGTTCGGCGTAGCTCAGCACCCCGAACACGGCGAACGGCAGCACCCGGCTCGCGGTGAGGTAGAGGGTGAACCCGCCCGCGCTCACCAGCCCGAGCACCAGGAGGCCGGCGACCAGACCCGGCTCGGTGGCGACGGTGCCGAACGACGGGTGCACGGTCATGACGACCACCGAGAACGGCAGCATCGCCGTGAGCTCCAGGAACTGCGCCCCGGTGCTGTCGAGTCCGAACGCGCGCCTGCTGACGAAGTACAGCGGCAGGCCCAGCGCCACGAGCAGGGTCGGCCAGCTCAGGCCGCCGGCGAGGACGACGGCGGCGACCACGCCGACGGAGGCGGTGCCGACGGCCGCGACCCGCAGCGCCGACAGCCTCTCGCGGTAAACGACGGCACCGGTGAGCACCATGACGAGCGGCAGGACGAGGTACCCGAGGGACAGTTCGAGGCCGTGCCCGCTCTGGGGAGCCCACCCGAACAGCCACAGCTGCAGCCCCAGCAGCGCCGCGTCCACCGCGAGGACGGCGGCCAGGTGCGGGGCGTCCCGGCAGCGCCGGAGGATCGCGAGCACCTCGGGCCACACCCGCAGCGCGGTGAACAGCGGCACGAGGACGACCAGCGTCACGACGATCCGGTAGGCGAGGATCTGCCCGGGATCGAGCGGCAGCAGGCGGGGCGGGAGCAGGAAGGTGAAGCCGAAGAGGACCGACGCCCCCAGGGACGCGAGCACGCCGCTGGGGGAGACCTCGCGGGCCGGGCTGGACACGACACCAGCCTGTCCGAGGAGACCGTTCAGTTCCAGCGACAGATCCTGGAGTTGAACAGTTAGGGTTTCTGCATGGTCCTGTCCGATCTGCGCCGCCTGCGGATGCTCCGCGAGCTGGCCGAGCGCCGGACCCTGACGGCGGTGGCGTCGGCACTGGGCTACAGCCCGTCGGCGGTCTCGCAGCAGCTCGCGGTGCTGGAGAAGGAGGCAGGGGCCGGCCTGCTGGAGCCGGCCGGGCGCGGGGTGCGGCTCACCGACGCGGGCCGGGTGCTCGCCGGGCACGCCGCGATCCTGCTGCGCGCCGTGGAGGATGCGGAGACCGATCTCGCCTCGCTCACCGACGAGGTGCGGGGCAGGGTCCGCGCGGTGGGTGTGCAGTCCGCGGCGCGACGGCTGCTCATCCCCGCGCTGGTCGCGCTCGCAGAGGAGCACCCCGGCGTCGCCGTGGAGATCACCGAGCTCGAGGTCGAGCTCGCGCTCCCCGAGCTCCGGCTGGGCGCGGTCGACCTGGTGATCAGCGACGAGTACGACGGCTTCCCCCGCCCGCGACCGGCCGGCCTCGTGCACACCCCGCTCCACCGGGAGGCGGTCCGGCTCGTGCTGCCGGCGAACCACGCCCTCGCGCAGGGGGCGGATCCCGTCCCGGTCGCCGCGCTGCGCGACGAGGTCTGGGCGGCCAGCGGGGAGGGCACCGGGCACCAGGCGATGGTGCGGGGGACCTGCCGGGCGCACGGCGGCTACGAGCCGGACCTGCGGCACCGGTCCGACGACGCGGACGTCCAGCTCGAGCTCGTCCGGTGCGCCGGGGTCGTCACGCTCCTGCCCAAGCTCGCGCTGCCCGCGGCCGACCCCCGGCTGGCCGTCCGCGACGTCGCGGGGGTCGACCTGGCGCGGCGGCTGTTCGTCGTGACCCGCGACGCGCCCGTCTCGCCGGCCCTGCGAGCGTACCTGGCCGCGCTGCTGGAGCAGGTGCGGCGACCGGCCGCCTGAGGATCCCGCGCCGGGGCGTCAGGCCGCGCGCTCGGCGGCGACCAGCTCCCGGACGCGGGGGGCGACCTCGCGGGCGAAGATCTCCAGCGCGGTGGGATCGTCGCCCATCATGATGAAGCCCGAGACGCCGTGGACCAGCGCGATGTCGGTCAGCTCCTCGGCCCACTGGTCCGGCGGACCGACGAGCAGGCCCCCGCTGTCGCGCCGGAACTCGCCGCCGATGTTGAGCAATCGGGTGACCGCGGCCGGGTCGCGGCCCGCGGCGCGCGCGGCGTCGTCGACGTGCCTGCTCATCTCCGTCAGCGACGCCGGCCCGTCGGGGAGGTAGGGCAGCGACGGGATCCAGCCGTCGGCGACGCGACCGACCATCCGCAGCAGGCGGGGCTTGTAGGCGCCGACCCACACGCCGATGTCGTGGGCGGGCGCCGGCCCCCGCTTCGCCCCGCTGGTGCGGTGGAACTCGCCCTCGACGGTCAGCCCGCCCCGCTCGTCCGCGGCCCAGATCCCGCGCATGATCGTGATGGCCTCCTCGAGCGCCTGGATCGACTGCCCGGGCGTCAGGCGCCGCGCGCCCATGCCGGCGATCGCGTCCCAGAAGCCGCCGGCGCCGATCCCCATCTCGACCCGGCCGCCGCTGAGCCGGTCGAGCGTCGCCGCGCTGCGGGCGAGCACCGCGGGCTGCCGCAGCGGCAGGTTCAGCACGTTCCCGCTGATGCGGATGCGCTCGGTGCGGGCGGCGGCGAAGGACATCAGGGTCCACGCGTCCTGCAGCGCCGGCTGGTACGGGTGGTCCTGGAACGTCACGAGGTCCAGGCCGACCCGCTCGGACAGCACGGCGAGCTCGACCGGTCGCAGCGGGGGCCGGGCCGACGGGGTGACGAAGCTGCCGAAGACCAGGTCCTGTGCGTAGTCGGTCATGACGCGCTCCTCGCGACGGCGGGGTCGGGGGTGATGTTGAAGTTGTCGCGGAACAGGTTGTGCGGGTCGAGGTCGGCCTTGAGCGACCGCAGCCGCGCGAGGGTCCGGGGCGGGAACGCGTCGGTGATCCGGCGGGGGTCCGTGCTGCTGTCGAAGCTCAGGTAGAGCCCCTGGAAGAAGGGCCGCAGGGTGGCCCAGGCGCTGTCGACGGAATCCTGCCTCGACCCCATGGCGACGACCTGGAAGTTCGCCTCCCGCCCGGCGTAGGCGGTCGCGTCGGGGTCGACGTCGGACACCGCACCGCCCACCGAGCGGATCTGGAACCAGTGCAGGGACCCGCTGCGCAGGGCGGCCGCGGCCGCGGCGGCGAACTCCGGCGTGACGTGGTCGAGCAGGCCGCTGCGGGAGACCGGCTCTGCGCGGGCCTGGTGCTCGGCGTCGCTCGCGTTCGCCATCACCGCGGCGTAGGGCAGGATCCGGACGTCCTGCTCGTGGAGCGCGCCGATGTCGGCGATCGGCTGCAGCCGCGCGACCACCGTCTCCGGGTCGGCGGAGTCCACCACCGACAGCGTCTGCACCACGGACGGCTGCCCGGCCCGGGCCGGACCCGTGATGAGGAAGCTGGTCAGGTCGCGCGGCGAGTCCTCCACCACCCGGCCCCACTCCCGCAGGAAGCCCGCGACGTCGTCGGTGACGGAGACGAGGCGGGCGTGGCCGACCGCGCCCACCTCGTCGACCTCGAACTCGAAGGAGGTCACGACGCCGAAGTTGGCCCCGGCGCCGCGGACGGCCCAGAACAGCTCGGGGTTCTCGGTGGCGTCGGCGCGGGCGACGGTCCCGTCGGCCAGCACGATCTCGACGGCGCGCAGGTGGTCGATCGTCAGCCCGTGCGCCCGGGCGAGGTAGCCGATCCCGCCCGCCGTCGCGAGGCCCCCGACGCCGACGCCGCCGTAGTCGCCCGAGCTCAGCGCCCACCCGCGGGGCTCGAGCGCCGCGGCGACGTCCGTCCAGCGGGCGCCGGGGCCGATCCGGACGCGTCGGGTCGCCTCGTCGAGGACCTCGACGGCGTTCATGAGCGAGACGTCGACGACGATGCCGCCGTCGTTGGTCGAGCGCCCGCTGATGCCGTGGCCGGCGCTGCGCAGCGACAGCGCGACGCCCGGGTGCGCCCGGGCGAACGCCAGCGCGTCGACGACCTGGCGCGTGTCCGCCGCGCGCAGCACGATCCCGGGCGCGCCGCCGCGGAGGTAGCCGGAGCGGAACCGGTGGTAGTCGTGGTCGCCGGGCTCGACGACCTCGGCGATCGAGGCGGGGACGTCGTCGTAGGCGATCCCGCCGCGGCGCTTCGCCAGCGCGGCGGCCCGGCGGACCCGGACGCCGGCCGCGCCGAACGGGGTGACGCGGTCGACGGCGGCGCGCAGCGCGGGGGCGACCTCCCGGGCGAACACCGTCAGCGTCGCGGGGTCGTCGGACCGCAGCAACAGGGTGCCGACGCCGTGCTCGGCGAGGAGCGGCAGCAGGTCCTCGACCCAGTCGGCGGGGGAGCCGTCGAGGAACCCGGTGCGCCGATCGGTGAACCGGCCGGAGACCGTGAGCTGCCGGCGGACCTCCCGCGGGTCGCGACCGGCGGCCCGGGCGGCGGCGTCGACGGCGAGGTGGGCGAGCCGCAGCCCCTCGGTGCCGAGCTCGTCGTAGCCGGCGGACCAGCCGTCGCCCCGCGTCCCGGCCAGCTCCAGGACCTGCGGCGTCGTGCCGGCCACGACGATCGGGACGTCGTGCGCGGGCGCCGCCCGCTGTGCGCCCCGGAGGCGGTGGTGCCGGCCGTCGTAGCGGGCGAGGCCACGCTCGTCGACGTCCCAGAGCGCCCGCACGACGTCGATCACCTCGGCGACCGCCCCGGCGTCCTCGTCGCGGGTGCGGCCCGGCCCGCCCATCGCCTCGGCGGCGGCCCGCTGGTCGTGCGCGCCCGGGCCCAGCTGCAGCTCGACCCGTCCACCGGTGAGGTGGTCGAGGCCCGCCATGCTGCGGGCCAGCACCGCCGGGTCGCGCAGGGAGGCGGTGCGCAGGTCGGGCGCGATCCTGATCCGCGAGGTGGTGCCGGCGATCCAGGACGCGAGGGTCCAGGCGTCGTCGGGGCCGGGCTGCGCCGGGTCGTCGGCGACGGTGACGAGGTCGTACCCGAGCTCCTCGCACAGGAGGGCGAGCCGCACCGGCCCGTGCGGGTCCCGGGCGTCGGGGACGAGTGCGGTGCCGAACTCCACGCGGTGCCCGTAGCCCGCCGTTCCTGCCGTCATGGGTCCAGCATCTGCTCACGTTCGGGAAGCGGCAAGCAGGGGGTGAGCGACTCACCTTTCGTAAGTGACCGGCGTACCCTCGGTCCCATGCCGAGCTCCGCGGGCGGGCAGCGAGCCGCCGACACCACCGCGTCCGACCACGACGACGCCTACGACCACATCGACGAGGAGAAGTGCCGCAGCTTCCAGAGCGCGGCGGAGCTCGTCGGCAGGAAGTGGACGGCGGGCATCCTGCTCGCCGGGCTGCGGGGTGCGCGGCGGTTCGTCGAGTACCGCGCGCACGTCGCCGGGATCTCCGACCGGCTCCTCGCGCAGCGGCTCCGGGAGCTCGAGGAGCAGCGCCTCGTCGTCCGCACCGTGACGCCGACGACGCCGGTGCTCGTCACCTACCGCCCGAGCGAGCGCGCCCGCGGGCTCATGCGCGCCATCCACCCGCTGGTGGCGTGGAGCCTGGAGGACCAGGCCCACGGGTGACGCCCGGCGCCACGGCCCGCAGGTAGACCTCCGCCAGGTGCCGCAGGTGGGGGAGCAGCTCGGGCGGGGACTCGACGGTGAAGTCCATGCCGAGCATGCCGATGTAGGCGGCGATGGTCTCGAGGCTGTCGGCGCCGGTGACCAGCACCGACTCCGTCGCCGAGACCGACTCCACCACGCCGACGGCGGCGTGGATGCGGTCGAGCACCGCCTCCGCGGGCGCGGCGATGCGCAGCCGGGCGTGCACCTCCCAGCCGGTGGCGGCGATCGCGTGCATCGCGAAGGCCGTGTAGTCGCCGCCCTCCAGCGGCTGCGGGGTGAAGCGGCGGCCCGTCGGCATGCGGGGCTCGATCCAGTCGGCCCGGAACGTCTCCCAGGTGCCCGACGCCGGGTCGCGGCCCACGAGGTACCAGCGGCGGGTCCAGCTCAGCAGGCGGTAGGGCTCGACCAGGCGCAGCTCGCCGCGGTGGTCGAAGCGCAGGAGGTGGGTGTCGCTGATCGCCTTCGCGACGGCCGTGAGCACGGCGTGGTCGACCTCCGGGTCCGGCGCGTCGGTGTCGGTGTTCTCCGGGGCCCGGTCGAGCACCGTCGACAGCGCCGCCACCGTGGGCCGCAGCCGGTGGGGGAGCACCTGCAGCAGCTTCGCCAGCGCCCGCCCGCTCGACTCGCCGATCCCGGCGATCCCCGTCGCCGCGCGCAGCCCGACCGCGACGGCGACGGCCTCCTCGTCGTCGAGCAGCAGCGGCGGCAGCTTGCCGCCCGCGCCGAGGCGGTAGCCGCCCGCGGCGCCCCGCGTGGCGTCGACGGGGTAGCCGAGCTCACGCAGGCGGCCGACGTCGTGGCGGACGGTCCGGCTGGTCACGCCGAGACGGTCGGCGAGCTCCGTGCCCGTCCAGTCAGGGCGCAGCTGGAGCAGGGAGAGCAGGGCCAGGAGTCGTGCTGCACTGTCGGCCACAGCGGAATCCTCCTGCGCATATAGGAACTGAATGATCCTATATGCCTCCTAGTGTCTGTCGTATGACGAACACCGAGGTCCGCCCCTTCCGCATCGAGACCACCACCGCCGAGCTGGACGACCTGATGGACCGTCTCGCCCGCACCCGCCTGCCGCAGCCCGCCCCCGGCGACGACTGGAGTTACGGCACGCCGAACAGCTACCTGCGCGACGCCGTCGAGCGCTGGCGCACCGGCTACGACTGGGCGGCGCAGCAGGAGCGCATCAACGCGGTGCCGCACTTCACGACGGAGATCGACGGGCAGCTCGTCCACTTCGTCCACGTGCGCTCGCCGCACGCCGGCGCGACGCCGCTCCTGCTGGCCCACACCTACCCCGGCTCGTCGGTCGACTACCTCGACCTGATCGACCTGCTCACCGACCCGGTGGCGCACGGCGGCCGCGCCGAGGACGCGTTCGACGTCGTGGTCCCCGACGCTCCCGGCTACGGCTTCTCCCAGCCCGTCACCGAGGCCGGCTGGGACACCGCCCGGATCGCCCGCGCCTATGCCCAGCTCATGCGGCGCCTGGGCTACACCCGTTACGGCGTCCACGGCTCGGACCACGGAGCGATGGTGGCCAGGGAGCTCGGCCTGCTGAACCCGGAGGGCTTCCTCGGCCTGCACGTCCTGCAGCTGTTCTCGTTCCCCTCCGGCGACCCGACCGAGTTCGAGCGCCTGGAGCCCCAGGACCACGCCGGCCTCGAGCACATGCAGTGGTTCCAGTCGGTGGGCGGCTACAACACGATGAACGCGAGCCGGCCGCAGACCGTCGCGGTCGGGCTCAGCGACTCCCCGGTCGCCCTGCTCGCCTACAGCGAGCTGTTCAACTCCTTCGGCAACGGCACCTCGCTCGTGCCGCTCGACGCGATCCTCACCGAGGTCACCGTGAACTGGTTCGCCAACGCCGCGGCCGGCATGAGTCGCAGCTACCTGGAGAACGCCCGCGCCGACGGGGAGCCGCGCGTGAACGCCGCGCCCACCGGCGTCGCCGTCTTCGCCGACGACTTCCAGACGATCCGGGTGTTCGCCGAGCGGGACAACTCCGCCGTCGTGCACTGGAGCCGGTTCGAGCGCGGCGGCCACTTCGCCGCGCTGGAGGTGCCCGACGTCCTCGCCGGCGACATCCGCGCCTTCTTCGCCGGTCTGTGCTGAGCCCCTGCCCGGTCACCCGTCCGGTGCGGCACCGGGGTGGGTGGCGGGCAGCGCGGCCGCGACCGCCCGGTGGACCAGCTGCAGGATCGCGCCGGGGGCGTCGGACTGCGGGGCGTGACCGGCGCCGAACAGGGGCACGAACCGCGCCCCGGGCACGGCGAACAGGAAGCGCGGGGTCTGCCCGGAGGCGATCACGTCGAGGGTGCCCTGCGCGAGGATCACCGGGCAGTCGATGCGCTCCAGCCCCCGGGGCAGGTCGGTGAGCACCCCCCACCACAGCATCGACCAGAACTGGGACGCACCGGCGAACCCGCCGTCGAGGCCCGCCACCTCCGCCTCGCCCGCCCGCCACGGGGCGGTGCGCAGGCCGGCCAGGAGCACCGACCTGCCCACAGCCCAGCGTCCGGCCGCCGGGACGAGCGGTCGCACGGCGCGCAGGACCGACCGGGCGACGGCCAGCGCCGTGCCCTGGTAGAGGCGTTCGACCGGGAGGTTGGCCCCGGACGGGGAGAGGGCGACGACCGACCGGGCCCGCCCCCGCACCGCGAGCTCCAGCGCGACCCGCCCCCCGAGCGAGTTGCCCAGCACGTGCACCGGGCCCGCTCCCATGTCGTCGAGGTCGGCCTCGATCGCGTCGGCGATCGCCGCGACGGTGGGGCGCCGGTCCAGCGGGGCCGACCGGCCGTGGCCGGGCAGGTCGGGCGCGAGCACCTGGTACCGGGCGTCGAGCCGCGGACGCAGCGCGGCGAAGTCGTCGTGGGTGCTGCCGATGCCGTGCAGGAGCAGCAGGGGTTCACCGGTTCCGGCGCGGTCCCAGCTCAGGTGTGCGGGCATGCGCGGCGAGTACCCGGTGGCCGGCGGTCTGCCCGCCGTCACCCGTCACGAACCGGTCACCGCGGCCGCACCCGGCGGCCGGAACCCGTACCCGCCGTCGAACTCCCACGGCCCGCCGGCGTACCGCCAGAGGTCCAGTCCCTCCGCCCGGGCGGTGCCCGGGACGAAGCCGGCCGTGAGCTCGTCGAGCAGGGCGCGGGCGGCCGCGGGCGACACCTTGTTCTGCACGGTGACGTGCGCGGAGAACCGCTGGGCGTCCTGCGGGGTCAGCCACGGGCGCCAGCGGTCGGCCAGTTCGGCGCGCAGGGCGTCGAGCTCGGGGCTGCGCAGCACGTAGGCGACGCCGCGGCCGAGCGGGCGCAGGCCCGCGACCTCGACGGCGAACGGCGCGAGGTCCGCGACGTCCGCGAGGTCCGCGCGCACGGCGTCCGCGTGCTCGGCCGGCAGCGCGTGGAACAGGGTGACGTGCGCGGCGAGGTGGTTGCGGCCGGGCGGGAAGTGCGTGCGGCGCAGCGCGTCGAACCGCTCCCGCGACGCCGTGTCCAGGCGGAGCGTGAGGATCAGGGGCCGGTCGTCCATCCCGGCAGACTGCCACCCGCCGTCGTAGCGTGTCGGCGGTGAAGGTCGGCTACCCCGCGGTCAACCAGGCCCTCGCGTGCCGCAGCTCGGGCACGTTCCGGCTCGCGTCCTACTCCGAGCAGCGGATGACGGAGACGATCACCGCCAACCTCGCGTGCCTGCGCCGGGTGCTGGCGTGGAACACCGAGCACCGGCTGCTGTTCTTCCGCATCACCTCGGACCTGGTCCCGTTCGCCTCGCACCCGGTGTCGGGCGGGTACGACTGGCGCGGCCGGTTCGCCGGCGAGCTGGCCGACATCGGGGCCTACGTCCGCGCCCACGACGTCCGGATCTCGCTGCACCCCGGGCAGTTCGTGGTGCTCAACTCTCCGTCGGAGTCGACGTACGCGAGCAGCGTGGCCGAGCTGGTCTACCACGCCGAGCTGCTCGACGCGCTCGGTCTCGACCCGAGCCACAAGGTGCAGGTCCACCTCGGTGGCCGGCACGGGGACGCCGAGCGCGGCATGCAGGTGTGGGCCCGGCGGTACGCCGCGCTGCCGGAGCCGGTGCG
Source organism: Pseudonocardia oceani (assembly GCF_019263585.2). Taxonomy (GTDB): domain Bacteria; phylum Actinomycetota; class Actinomycetes; order Mycobacteriales; family Pseudonocardiaceae; genus Pseudonocardia; species Pseudonocardia oceani. The sequence goes on along the minus strand of NZ_JADQDF010000001.1, from coordinate 993,175 downwards.
CGAGCGCCTGGTGATCGAGAACGACGAGCGCGACGCGAGCCTGGCCGACTGCCTGCGCCTGCACGCCGAGGTCGGCGTCCCGGTGCTGTTCGACACCCTGCACCACAGCATCCGCAACGACGGCGAGACGGTGCTGAAGGGGTTGGACCGGGCCGCGGCGACCTGGCGCCCGGTCGACGGCATGCCGATGGTCGACTACTCGACCCAGGACCCGGCCCGGCGGCCCGGTGCGCACGCCGTGACGCTCGACGTCGAGCACTTCCGCAGCTTCGTCCGCCGGCTGCGCCACCGCGACGTCGACGTCATGCTGGAGATCAAGAACAAGGAGGCGAGCGCATTGCAGGCCCGCGTGGTGCTCGACGAGCTGGGCGCCGTGCAGCGGTGACCCGCGACGAGCTGCTTGCCGCCGCCGTCGACCTGGCCGAGCGCATGGTCGTCGAGGGCGACCCGCTGGTCCGCGGGGCCAACACCCGGAGCCTGGCGTGGCGGGGAAGGCGTGACGCGTCGTCCCCTCAGTTCGCGAGGAGCTCCCGCAGGGCCGTGTCGATGAACTCCTGGTCCTGCGGGTTGAAGGGGGCGAGGTGGCCCCAGACGGTCGGGATCGGCCGGGACTCGGCCCCGGGGATGCGGCTCGCCTCGTACCCGCTGTCGACGGGCGGGAAGTAGGAGTCGGTCTCGGCGTTGAGGATGATCGTCCGCGCGGTGATCGCGCCCAGGGCGGCGTCGAGGTCCCCGCCGAAGTCGGCGTGGTCGCCGAGGTCGTTGTTCCACCAGGTCCACATCTGGGCGAGCAGGTCGTTCGCGTCGCACTTGAGGAAGAACGGGTCCCAGAACCGGTCGATGAACTCCTCGACGTCCTTCGCGCCGAACGCACGGAACAGCTCCGCCCGGTAGAAGGGCTCCGAGAAGCCCCAGCCGGCGTACAGAGCGGCCATCGCCCGCACGCCCCGGACCGGGGGCTTGTCGGTGTAGAAGCCGTCGTTCCAGTCGGGGTCGGAGGTGATGGCTCGGATGTTGCCGGCCAGGAACACCTTGTTGAAGTGCGCGGTGCGGGCCGACCCCGAGATCGGCGCGATGGCCCGCACCATCCCGGGGTGCCGCGCGGCCCAGGCGTAGGTCTGGCACGCGCCCATCGACCAGCTGGTGACCAGCCGGATCCGCTCCACGCCCAGCTGCTCGGTGAGCAGGCGGTGCTGCGCGGCGACGTTGTCGTAGGTGGTGACGTGCGGGAACCTGCCCCGGTCGAACGGCGGCGGGGTGGTGCTGGGGGAGGAGGAGACGCCCGCGCCGAAGTGGTTGGGGACGACGATGAAGTAGCGCTCGGGGTCGAGCGCGCGCCCGGCGCCCGTCATGGTGGCCGCGGTGTCGGACGGCGTCGCGGTGAACCAGGTCGGGCACACGACGACGTTGTCCCGGGCCTCGTTCAGCGCGCCCAGCGTCGTGTACCCCAGCCGCGCTGCGGGCAGGACGCCGCCCTTCTGCAGTGCGGTGTCACCCAACTCGAAGACCTCGTGCTGCACGGCGTCGGCTCCTGTCTCCGGGGACCTGCGACCGCACCAGGCTAGGTCGGCGGGACGGTCCGGTCCATCTCCGCGCCGTCCCCGCCGCGCAGCGAACGCACCATGCTCCGCAGGATCCGGGACGCGGCCGCCCGCTCGTCGTCGGTCAGGCCGGACAGCATCCGGACCTCGACGGACCGGACCGCCGCGGACGCCTTCTCCAGGCGCCGTCGGCCGCGCGGGGTGAGCCGCGTGGGGAGGGCCTTGCCGACGGGCGCCTCCGCGGGCCGGACGACGAACCCGTCGCGCTCCAGGGCCTGGAGCAGCACGTTCATCGACTGCCGCGTCACGAACGCGCCCCGCGCGAGCTCGGAGTTCGACGATCCCGGCCGCTGGGCCAGCAGCTCGAGGCAGGAGTAGTGCGTCACGGTCATGCCGAGCGGTCGCAGCACCTCCTCCATGGCGGCGCGCAACGCGCTCGACGCCTCCTTCAGGAGGTAGCCCAGGGACGTCGCCAGATCGATGCCGGGGTCGTCTTGACTCATGTCAGCATTCTGACATAACGTGGTACGTGTCAGAAAACTGACACAAAAGAGGAGTTCCACGATGCCCGTCACCGGTCCCGACTTCATTTCCCTCCAGGCGCGCGACCTCGCCGCCTCGCAGGCGTTCTACGAGCAGTACCTCGGTCTCGTCCGTTCACCGACCGGGCCCCCGCACGCCGTCGTGTTCGACACGCGGCCGATCGCGTTCGCGCTGCGCGACGTCGTCCCCGGCACCGACCTCGACTCCGTCGCCCAGCCCGGCATCGGGGCCGCGATCTGGCTCCACGCCACCGACGTCCAGGCCGTCCACGACGCCCTCGTGGCCGACGGCCGCACCATCGTCTCCGCACCGGTCGACGGCCCCTTCGGTCGGACGTTCACCTTCGCCGACCCCGACGGCTACCGGATCACCCTCCACGACCGGGCCTGAGACGCGCACCTCAACGGGTTCCACCGGCCGGGGCGGGGTACGCCCGGTCCGTAGGAACCCGACGACCGGACGGAGGAGACGACGGTGGAGCGAGGGAGCAGCAAGCACGGGGCCCGCGTCGACGAGGAGCTCGGCCGGGAGGTGCAGGGCCGCACCGGCGGAGCCGGCGGCCACCGCGAGGAGTGGGCGGAGACCGAGCCGCGGGCGGCGGCGGAGGACCGGATCGACCGGACAGAGCTGCCGCGTGGCATCTCCACGACGCCGGCGGACGACGACGACCCGGCGGACGAGCCGGCCTGACCGGGCCCTGACGCACCGGTTCCGCATCCGGTGCACCGGTCGCAGCCGGTGCGCCGCGCACGGGACCGGTGCGTGACGGCCCGTGGTGCCTCCGGCAGGCGCGTCGGACCGGGACCACCCGCGACCTAGGATGGCCCGGGTGCGGGTGAGCCGGTGAAGCGATCCCTGGTCGGCCGGCTGAGGATCATGCGGGTCCTGCCGCCCCCCGTGCGCCTGATCCTCGCCTCGATGGTGCTGTTCAACGTCGGGTTCTACCTGGTCGTGCCGTTCCTCGCGGTTCACCTGGCCGACGCGAGCTGCACCTCGCGGCGTGGGCGATCGGGCTCGTGCTGGGGCTGCGCACGTTCAGCCAGCAGGGGCTGTTCTTCCTCGGCGGGAGCCTGGCGGACCGGTTCGGGGCGCGGCCGATCGTGCTGCTGGGCGTCGCGCTGCGGGTGGTCGCTTTCGTCGCGCTGGGGTTCGCCGAGCACCTCTGGTCGATGATCGTCGCTCGCCGGGCTCGTCGGATGGGTCGCGCTGCTCCACGTCGGGCAAATGCTGATGGTGCCGCCGATGCGCGACGTCATCGGCCGGCTCGCCGGCGAGCGCAACCTGGGCGCGCACTTCGGGATGCTCAACACGGTCGGGGGGCTGGCGACCCTGGCCGGATCGGTGCTGGTCGGATGGATCTACGACCAGGTCGACGCGGGGCGCACGACTGCGACCGCCTCAGCCCAGCCGCACCTGCCCGATCCGCTCCAGCAGCTCGTCGATGACGAACGGGATGGTCAACGAGTTCGGCATCGACACGGCGTCGCTCGTCACGGGGTCCAGGCCGATCATGCCGCCCGCGCGGACCACCCCGAGCGCCGCGAACGTCGGCACCGCGGCGAGCACGGCCTCGGCCTTCGCGTAGTTGTCGACGACGAGCAGGTCGCCCTCCAGCTGCGAGAGGCTCTCCGCGGCGACGTCGACGTAGAGCTCGCCGCCGAACGCGTCGCGGAGAAAGGCGACCGGGCCGAAGCCCATCTCGGTCAGCAGCTGCCCGCGCGCCGAGGCCGGGCTGAACACGCGCAGCGTCCCGCCGTCGAGCACCCGGACCAGCGCCGCGGTCCGCTCGGCGAACTGCGGGTGCTCCGCCCTGGTCCGGGCGAAGACCTCCTCGACCTCCCGGATCTCCACCGCCGCCCGGCCCGGCATCCCGACCGCCGAGCCGATGCGCGCCGTGACGTCCTTCCACGGCAGTGCCCAGTCGGTCTGCCCCGGGGCGTGCAGGACGGTCGGTGCGATGGCCGAGAGCTTGCGGTAGGTGTCCTCCTCGATCGCGTTGTTGACCGCGACGATCAGGTCCGGCCGCGCCGCCGCGATCGACTCGAGGTCGAAGTCGGTGGTCGCGTCGGCCAGCGGGACCGGTGCCGTGCCGCCGAGGTGCGGTTCGGCCCACTCGCCGACGCCGTCGTCGGTGGAGCCCGTCCACACGGGGACCAGCACCGGCACCACGCCCAGCGCCAGCAGCACGTCGGCGTCACCCAGGCCCACGGCCGCGACGCGGCTCGGCGCCGCGGTCACGGTGGTCGACCCGTGGACGTGCTCCAGCGTCACCGGGAACGCGCCGGGCTCCGCGGGGCCGGCCGGGGCGCCGGCGCCCGTGACCCTCCGACCAGGCCGCCCTCTCCGCCACCCCCCCACCTCCGCCGCGTGCGCCGCGCGGAGGCGGGCGGCGAGGGCGCCCGTCAGGCCACCGGTGGCCGGGACCGTCGGCGCGGGGCGCAGTGCGCCGGCTGGCGCGGCTCGGCGTCGGCGGTGCGGGGGACGGTGGGCCGTTCCACCGGCTCGCCCACCGCCAGCCGCAGCGTCTCCTGCTCGTGGCGGACGGTGAGCGGCTCGCCGTCGACCACCTCGTAACGCGCCCGGTCAGCGGTGACGGTCACCCGCAGCCGCCGGCCGAGGTGGCGCAGCCGGAACGCGACGCGGGGCAGCGCGGCGGGCAGGGCGGGGCGGAACCGCAGCTCGCCGTCGACCTGCCGCATCCCGCCGAACCCGGCGGCGACCGCGATCCAGGTGCCCGCCAGCGCGGCGAGGTGCAGCCCGTCCGAGGAGTCGTGGGAGGCGTCGCGCAGGTCGGCGAGAGCCGACTCGGCCAGGTAGGAGTGGGCCAGGTCCAGGTGCCCGACCTCGGCGCACAGTACGGCCTGGCAGCACGCCGACAGCGACGAGTCGCGCACCGTCACGGCCTCGTAGTAGGCGACGTTGCGCGCCTTGTCCTCGTCGGTGAACGCGTCGCCGCGCAGCAGCATCGCCAGGACGAGGTCGGCCTGCTTGACGACCTGCTTGCGGTAGAGCTGCAGGTAGGGGAAGTGCGAGTGCAGGGGGTAGTGGTCCGGGTCGGTCCCCTCGAAGTCCCAGCGGGGCTGGTCGGTAAACCCGGCGGCCTGCGGGTGCACGCCCCGGTCGGCGTCGTAGGGCACCGCGACGGCCTTGCCCGCGGCCTCCCAGCCGTCGATCTCGTCGGCGTCGACCGCGAGACGGGCGGCGCAGTCGGGGTACCGGCGGGCCCAGCGCGCGGCGTGCAGCAGGTTCCGCTGCGCCATGAGGTTCGTGTAGACGTTGTCGTCGGACAGAGCGCTGTACTCGTCGGGGCCGGTCACGCCGAGGATGTGGAAGGTGCCGTCGCGGCCCTGGTGCGCCTGCGACGCCCACAGCCGCGCGGTCTCCACGAGCAGGTCGATGCCGGTGCTCCGCGCGAACGCCTCGTCACCGGTGCACTCGACGTATCGGATGGCGGCGTCGGCGATGTCGGCGTCGACGTGGAACGCGGCCGCACCGGCCGGCCAGTAGCCCGAGCACTCGATGCCGTCGATCGTGCGCCACGGGAACGCGGCGCCGCGCAGGTCCAGCTGCCGGGCGCGGTCGCGGGCCAGGTCGAGCGTCGAGTGCCGCCACTCCAGCGCGTGACGGGTGATCTCCGGGCGCAGCGCCGTCATCGCCTGCAGGACGAACGTCTCGGTGTCCCAGAAGACGTGCCCCTCGTAGCCGGTGCCGGTGAGCGCCTTGCCCGCGATGCCGCGGCCCTCCGCGCGGGCGGTGGCCTGCAGGAGGTGCCACAGCGCGAAGCGGGTGGCCTGCTGCAGCTCGTCGTCGCCGTCGATCTCGACGTCGGCGTCGCCCCAGAACGCGTCGAGGTACTCGCGCTGGGCGGCGACGAGGGCGTCCCAGCCGCTGTGGCGGGCGGTGGTCAGGGTGGCCGAGACCTCGTCGCGCACCGCGGTGAGCGACCGGTCCGCCGACCAGGCGTAGCCCAGGAGCTTGACCAGCGTGATCTCCTGGCCGGCCTCGAGACGGGCGGTGGTCGTCAGCCGCGCCCAGTCCTGGTCGCTGTCGACGTGGGTCTCCAGCTCCGCGGGGCTCTCCAGCCGGTGGTCGGCCGCGGCGGCCACGGCGAAGCCCGACCGGCAGGTGCGGTGCACCAGCGTGATCCGCTGCCCGTCGGCGTGGTGCTCCTGCGCGTCGAGCGGGTGGCGCAGCAGGTCCTGCGCGCTCGGGTGGCTGGGCAGGTGCGGCAGCTGGACGTTGGCGACGAGGCTGGAGGTCAGCGCGACCTCGGCGGGCCCGTCGACGGCGCGCACGGTGTAGCGGATCGCGGCCACCCCGCGGTGCCGGAACGACACGAGCCGCTCCGAGCGCACCTCGACCTGCTGCCCCGCCGGGCAGCGCCACCGCAGCTCGCGCACCAGCGTGCCGGCTCGCATGTCCAGCACGCGCTCGTGCGCGAGCACCTCGCCCGCCCGCAGGTCGAGCGGGTGGCCGTCGACCGACAGCGCCACGAGCGTGCCGTCGATCGTGTTGACCAGCGTCTGGGTCTCCTCGGGGTCGCCGTAGCCCGCCTCGGTGTAGACCATCGTCCGCAGCTCGTGCAGCCCGGCGAGGTAGGTGCCGGGCATACCCACGGGCCCGCCCTCGTCGAGGGTGCCGCGGATGCCCAGGCAGCCGTTGGACAGCGCGAAGACCGTCTCCGTCTCGGTCAGCGAGTCCAGCCGGGGGCGCGGCTCGCGCACCACCCACGGCTCCACCGTGTAGATGTCCTCCTCGTCGCCCATGTGACGTTCCTACCGTGGTGACGGGTGCGGCGCCGCTCAGGGCGTCTCGGGGTCCTCCACCACCGTCAGGTTCGGCCGCGTCTGGGGCATGAGGTCCTCCGGCATCGCTCCCACGACCAGCGCGAGGTTCTGGATGGCGACCCGTGCGGCGACGCGGGCGACCTTGTCGGAGACGCACGGATGCAGCCCGGGGACCTCGTCGGTGAGGGCCGTCGCGATCCTCTCGACCAGGGTCTCTCGCTCCGTCATGGGCGGAGGATGCCTCAGGGCGGGGCCGCCCGCTGCCTCGGCGGTGCCGGTCGGTTCCGCCCGGAGCGCAACGGATCGGGCCTCCCGACCGATACGAGGGTGCGGGCCGGTGCACGGGACACGGTCCGGACGGGACCGGAAGGTGGCAGGGTGTCTCAGCTCGACGAAGGTCCGATCATCGGCACGACGTCTCCCCGACGGCCGGCACCTGCGGTGATCGAGGCGGTCCGGGCCTCGTGCCGCGCCGTGGCCGACCGTCCGGTGCGCCTGGCCGAGGAGTTCTACCGCGAGCTCTTCGAGATGGCCCCGCAGCTGCGGACGATGTTCCCGCCCGACATGTCGGGCCAGATGCAGAAGATGACCGACACGCTGCTCGCCGCGATCACGCACCTCGCCGAGACCGACACCGCGGAGCTCGAGGGCGTCCTGCACCGTCTGGGAGCCGACCACCGCGCGCGCTACGGCGTCGAGGCCGAGCACTACGGCTACATCGGCCACGCCCTGACCCGCGCGGTGCGCGAGGTCGCGGGCCCGCAGTACACCGGGTCCCTGAGCTCGTCGTGGATCGCGCTCTACCAGTGGGTCGCGGCGCACATGACGGCCGGCGCGGAGTCGCTGGACCACCCGGAGCCCGGCGCCGCCGCGGCGCCGGCGGTGGAGCCGGAGCCCGCCCTGCCCGCGCAGCGGTCCGCGCCGCTGTGGTCGCGCCTGCGGGTCTGACCGGGCCTCCGACGGACGGACGCCCCCGCCCACCGCGGGTGCGGCGGACGGGGGCGTCGTCGTGCTGCGGGGTCAGCGCAGGTCGTAGCGGTCCAGGTTCATGACCTTGTCCCAGGCCTCCACGAAGTCCTGCACGAACTTCTCCTTCGTGTCCTCGAAGGAGTACACCTCGGCGATGCCGCGCAGGATGGAGTTCGAGCCGAACACCAGATCGGCCGCGGTGGCGGTGCGCACCACGGCGCCCTGCGCGTCGCGGCCCTCGAAGACGCCCTCCTCGTCGCGCGAGGTGCTCCACTCGACGCCGAGGTCGAGCAGGGTGCGGAAGAAGTCCTGCGACAGGACGCCGGGCCGGTCGGTGAACACGCCGTGCTGCACGCCGCCGGTGTTGGCGCCCAGCACGCGCAGGCCGCCGACCAGCACCGTGAGCTCCTTGGGGGTGAGCTCCAGGTTGTAGGCGCGGTCCGCCAGGAGCGTCTCGGGCGAGAGCTTGACGTCGGGGGCGATCCAGCTGCGGAAACCGTCGGCGGAGGGCTCGAGGTACTGGAAGGTGTCGACGTCGGTCTGCTCCTGCGAGGCGTCGGTCCGGCCCGGGCTGAACGGCACGGTGACGGGGACGCCCGCGTCGGCCGCGGCCTTCTCGACGGCGGCGGCACCGCCCAGCACGATCGTGTCGGCGAGCGAGACGGGCTTGCCGAACGCCTGCCGCACCTCGTCGAGCTTCGCGATGACCTCCTGCGTGCCGGCGTTGACCGCCCAGCTCGCCTGCGGCTCCAGGCGCAGCCGGGCGCCGTTGGCACCACCGCGCTTGTCGGTGGTGCGGAAGGACGCCGCGGACGACCAGGCGGTGTGCACCAGCTGCGACACCGTCAGGCCCGAGTCCAGGACCTGCTTCTTGAGCTCGGCGGCGTCGGCCTCGGAGAGCAGCTCGTGCTCGACGGGCGGCAGCGGGTCCTGCCAGAGCTGGACCTCCTGCGGCACCCACGGGCCGACGTAGCGCGACACCGGGCCCATGTCGCGGTGCAGCAGCTTGAACCAGGCGCGCCGGTAGGCGTCGGCGAACAGCTCGGGGTCGTCGCGGAACCGCTCGGAGATCTTGCGCAGCTCCGGGTCGACGATCAGCGCCATGTCGGCCGTGGACATCATCGGCGGGTTCTTCTTGCCCTCGATGTGCGCGTCGGGCACGAGCTCCTGGCCCTCGGGCTCCTTGGGCTTCCACTGCTTGGCGCCCGCGGGGCTGGTGGTGAGCTCCCACTCGTAGCCGAACAGCGTGTCCCAGTAGCTGTTGTCCCACTGGGTCGGGGTCGGGGTCCAGGCCCCCTCCAGGCCGCTGGTGACGGTGTCGGCGCCCTTGCCCGTGCCGTTCTGGTTGCGCCAGCCGAGGCCGCCGGAGTGCACCGGGCAGCCCTCGGGCTCCGGGCCGACGAGGTTCGGGTCGCCGTTGCCGTGCGCCTTGCCGAAGGTGTGGCCGCCGGCGATCAGGGCGACGGTCTCCTCCTCGTTCATCGCCATCCGGGCGAACGTCACGCGGATGTCGTGGCCCGACGCGAGCGCGTCCGCCGAGCCCTTCGGGCCCTCCGGGTTGACGTAGATGAGACCCATGGTGACGGCGCCCAGGGCACCCTCGAGCTCGAGCGGCGCGTTGTCGTCGCTGTAGCGCTCGTCGCCGAGCCAGGTGTCCTCCGGGCCCCAGAAGACCTCCTCGGGCTGCCACACGTCCTCGCGGCCGAAGGCGAAGCCGAAGGTCTCGAAGCCCATGTCCTCGTGGGCGACGTTGCCGGCGAGCACCAGCAGGTCGGCCCAGGACAGGCTGCGCCCGTACTTCTGCTTCACCGGCAGCAGCAGGCGGCGGGCCTTGTCGAGGTTGCCGTTGTCGGGCCAGCTGTTGAGCGGGGCGAAGCGCTGCTCGCCCGACCCCGCGCCGCCGCGGCCGTCGACCTGGCGGTAGGTGCCGGCGGCGTGCCACGACATGCGGATGAACAGCGGGCCGTAGTGGCCCCAGTCGGCCGGCCACCAGTCCTGCGAGGTGCGCATGACCGAGACGATGTCGGCCTTGACGGCGTCGAAGTCGAGCCGGGAGACGGCCTGCTTGTAGTCGAAGTCCGCGCCGAGGGGGTCCGAGTCGCGCGAGGGCTTGTTGAGCACGCCCAGGTCGACCTGGTTGGGCCACCAGTCGTGGTTGCTGCGGGGACGGGAGTCGCCGTCGAAGCTGGGGCCGGCCAGGGCCGGGTTCTCGCTCTCGCTCCGGCTCGCGGTCTCGTCGGTGCCCTGCGGGCTCACGGAGGAGTCACGGGGCTTCGGGTCGGAGGGGGCGGGGTTCTCGCTGTCGGACACGTCGATCCTTCCTCAGGGGTGCCGGTCGTGGGGCTCGGCCGGCCTGGTGGTGGGTGCGGTGCTCAGCGGCCCGGGGGAGCGGACCGGCAGTCGGGGCACAGGCCCCAGTACACGACCTCCGCCTCGTCGACGACGAAGCCGCCGTCGTCGGACGCGGTGAGGCAGGGCGCCTCGCCGACGGCGCAGTCGACGTCGCGCACCACTCCGCAGGAGCGGCACACGAGGTGGTGGTGGTTGTCGCCGACCCGCGCCTCGTAGCGGGCGAGCGAGCCCGCCGGCTGGATGCGCCGGACGAGGCCGGCGTCGGTCAGCGTGCGCAGGGCGTCGTACACGGCCTGGTGCGACACCGAACCGATCCGGTCGCGCGTCATCGCGAGCACGGTGTCGGTGTCGGAGTGCGGGTGGTCGTGCACGGCGGCCAGCACGGCCTTGCGCTGGGCGGTGATCCTCAGCGCGGCCCCACGGAGCAGACCCTCGATCTGCGGTTCGTTCCGCATGCCGTGATTGCAGCACGAAGACCTGACTGGTTCAAGTCCAGGGCCCGAAATCGGGTCGACGTCCCTGGCACGCTGGCCGCCGTGGACGACGGCATCACCCTGCGCACCGCCGCGGACGGCGACCGGCCGCACTGCTGCGGATCTGGCGCCGCGCGGTCGAGGCGACGCACGACTTCCTGACCCCGTCCGACATCGACGGGATCGGGGAGCAGGTCCGCACGGCGGCGCTGCCCGCGCCGGCGCTCACGGTCGCGCAGGGGTCCGACGGCGCGCTCGCCTTCCACGAGTGGCACGGCTTCGTCCGGGTCGGGCGGCCCGAGCGCGACGGGGAGGGGCGTCCGTTCCCGCTCCTGCACCTGCGCCGGGGCTGACGCGGCCCACCCCACCCGCGCGCTGAACATGCTCCCGCGCGCCCCCGGAGGCGCGCAGGAGCCCGGAACGCGCGCGGCAGACGGGAACGCGCGCGGGACGGCCGCTCACGAGCCTCCGCCGCCGCCGGGCCAACCGCCCTTGATCGGCGAGAGTGCGCCGTCAGGGTCGTCGGGAGGGCCGCGACGTCACACTCGCGACGATCATGCCCAACCGCGCCCCCCGCGGTGCCCGCCGCGGCTGCCGCCATCACCTCCGCCACCCTCCCGCGCACTGAACGGGCTCTCGCGCGCTGAACATGCTCCCGCGCGCCCCCGGAGGCGCGCGGGAGCCCGGAACGCGCGCGGCAGACGGGAACGCGCGCGGGACGGCCGCTCACGAGCCGCCGCCCCGCCGCCCCGCCGCCCCGCCGCCCCGCCGCCCCGCCGCCCCGCCGCCCCGCCAGACCGGCAGGACCCCGACCGCGCTGCCGCACACGACAGCGGGCTCGCGGAGGACGCATGCTCAGGCGTCCCCGGTCAGGCCGGCGACCACCGCCCGCAGCTCGTCGAGGTGCTCCTCGTAGACCCCGCGCGGCGTGGTGCCGTGCGCGACGCAGAGGTGCGCGGCCGCGGCCGTGGCGATCCCGTGCTGGGCACCGTTGGCCATGAACTTCGTCGACGACCCCGCGATGTGGGTGACGCTGATGTGCTTGCCGGCCATCATCAGGTTCGTGGTGTCGGCGGAGTAGAGGCAGCGGAACGGGATGTCGTAGGGCTTGCCGTCGCGGGTGTCCCAGGTCCAGCCGCGCAGGCGGAAGTCGTACCGGCGGTGCCCGGCGTGGTGCAGGCAGAACGCGCCGGAGTTCTGCACGACGGCGTCGGGGAAGGCGGTGTGGTCGCGGATGTCGTTCTCGGTGAGCACGTGGTCGCCCAGGTAGCGGCGGAACTCGCCCTGACCCGCGACGAACCCGACCCACTCCAGCTCCAGGTCGGCGCAGGCGTCGGGCTCGCGGCGCCTGACGTTGGAGAACGTGCCGTAGAGCGCGGCGAGGAGGTGGTCGCGGATGTGCTCGCCGTCGGTGTAGGGGTCGAGCCACTGCCCGTACTCCCAGAAGTGCGTGGCCGGGAACCGCTCCATGTTCAGCCGCATGCGCACTCGCTCCGGCAGCTTGCGCAGGACCTTGCCGACGGTCGCGCGGCCCGGTGCGCCCTTCTTCCCGGTTCGCGCGAACCAGGCCCGCGGCCCCCGGCCGGCCACCGGCCCCGGCGCGTTGTCGACGCCGGGCCGCGCGAGCTGGCCGGTGAGCTTCGCGAAGTCGCGGGCCACCGCCCGGGCCCACGGCACGTCGGGGAACGGGACGGGCCCCTCGGCGCGGCGGGTGCGGAAGAAGACGGTGTGGCCGTGGTGCGCCTCGACCCGGCGGCGGGGTGCCAGCGGCTCGCCGTACTCGGCGCGGGACTCCTGGCCGAACAGGGTGCGGGCGCCCGAGAGCAGGCCCAGCAGGGCGGTGCCGGTGCAGTCGACGAACACCGGCGCGCGGTAGCGGTGCTCGTGCCCGGTGCGGGCGTCGCGGGTGTCGACCGAGACGATCCGCGAGCCGTCCATCGCGAGGCCGACGACGCGCTGCTCCAGCGACAGCGTCAGGGTCGGCTCGGCCTCGAGGACCTTCCGCGCGAGCAGGTCGCCGTCGTCGGAGCGGGTCGTGAGCTCGGCGATCAGCGGGTTCGACCGGCCCTGGGGCGTGAGGCCGACCTCGGTGCTCGCGTTGCCGCCGAGCACCGGACGGTCCTGGACGAGTGCGACCCGGCGGCCCAGGCGCGCCGCCGCGAGCGCCGCGGCGCAGCCGGACACCCCGCCCCCGACGACGACGACGTCGAACGCGCCCGCGTCGGACGGCTCGGACGGCAGCCCGAGCAGGTTCCGGCGCCACTCCCGGGTGGGCTCGTCGGGCGGGGCGGACCCGTCGCGGCAGAGGTAGACCGCGTCGCACCGCCCGTCGAAGCCCGTGAGGTCGTGCAGGGCCAGCGTCGTCGGGCCGCGGTCGAGCCGGACGGTGCCGCCGGAGGCCCACGCCCAGTCGCGGCCGTCGGCGCCGAACTCGGCCCCGAGCGCCGTGCCGCCGACCGACAGCGTGAAGCGGCCGGGGTGGCCCTCGGGCATCCAGTCCTTCGTCCGGACCCAGACGCCGTACTCGCCCGCCTCCGGCACCTCGACGACGGTCGTGGCGTCGGCGACGGGCCGCCCCAGTCCGTGGGCGAGCAGGTACGGCGACCCCATCACGGACTCGAACTGGGAGTCGAGCGTCCAGCCGCCGTGGTCGTCGAAGGCCTCGGCCTCCACGAGGATCGTGGTGCTCCGCGCCTGCGCGTCACCCATGCCGTCGGCTCCTCACGCTCGTCCGGTAGCCCTGCGAGCACCAGAGTTGCGTAGAGAAACTCTCCTGTCAATCGGCGGGGACGGCGTCGAAGACGACCTCGACCCGCTCGTAGCCCAGCGACCCGGCCAGGCCCGTGAGCATGTCGCGGGTGCCGGTCTCGGCACGGGCGAGCAGGTCGCTGCCGCGGGCGGCGTCATCGATGCGCTGCGCGGCGAGCCGGTAGAGCGCCGCGTCGTCCACCGGGTCGTCGGCGAACACGCCGCCGATCCGCTCGACGGCGCCGCGGTCGCGGTCGAGCACGCGGGTCTGCGCCGGGTCGAGCGTGGCCGGGGCCAGGCGCGGCGGGGGCAGCGTGATCGTGACCGACCGGCGGTCGGCCGACGGGCGCACGGCGTCGGGGCCGAGCCCGCCGAAGTCGACGACCGCGTCGACGCCGCCGGTGGCGAGCAGCGTCGTGCGCTCGCCGCTGATCACGGACGGGACCCAGGGGGTGTCGCGCTCGAGGTCGACGACGGCCTGGAACGTGCCGGTGGCCGCGTGGTACTCCGACAGGTCGGCCAGGGCGAGGAGCAGCGGGGCCGGGCTGCGGTCGATCACGGTCTGCTCCGGCGGGCCGAAGCCGGGCAGCGAGCCCGCCACCTGCACCCCGACGGGCACGGCGACCGCGACCGCGACGGCGGCCACGGCGAGGCGCCACGCACGGCGCCGGCGCGGGGCCGCAGCGGTGGTGGTGGTCGCGTCGAGCACCTGGTGCGGCACGGGTTCCCCCTCGTCGTGGACCTGGGCGTCATGGCGCGGGTGGTCAGGAGTGTCCAACGCCGGCCCCCGCCCCGGTGATTCCGCGGATCCGATCGGTGAGCCCCGGGAAGGGCCACGCGAACCGGTCGCCGTCGATCACGTCGAGGGGCTGCCACACCAGCGCGGCGGCGTCGTCGTCCGCGGCGGGGGCGCCCGCCCAGTCCTGCGCCAGGAACACGATGCTCAGCGAGGCCTCGTTCTCCTGGTAGCGCAGGTTGTGGACGTCGAGCAGCGTCAGCTCGCCGCAGGTCAGGCCGGTCTCCTCGCGGATCTCGCGCCGCGCCCCGTCGCGCGGGTCCTCCCCGAAATGCAGGAACCCGCCGGGGAAGATGTAGCTCCCCTTGCGGGGCTCGACGCCGCGCTCGGCGACCAGCACGCGGTCGCTGTCGAGCAGCACCACGCACGTGCTCGCGCGCGGCTCGTTCCAGTACGGGTGGCCGTTGTCGCACACGTACTCGGTGTCGTCGCGGGCCCTCAGGGGAGCGGCGCACGTGATGCAGAAGTTGAGGTCCACGCCGGGGGGTACCCGGAACGCGGCTTCGCCGGACGGGCCGGAGGTGTCCACTTTCCGCACAGTCCGGCGCGCGTGACGCGGGTCATGCTGGGGCCACAGAGCGGTCGGGACCGCGGCCGCCGATCGACCAGCAGGAGCACACGTGAGCCGTCTGCGTTTCGGCACCTTCCTCGCGCCCTTCCACAAGCCGGGCCAGAACCCGACCCTCGCGCTGCAGCGCGACCTCGAGCTCGTCGAGCACCTCGACCGGCTGGGCTACGACGAGGCCTGGATCGGTGAGCACCACTCGGCGGGCAGCGAGATCATCGCCTCGCCCGAGATCTTCATCGCCGCCGCCGCCGAGCGGACCCGGCAGATCCGGCTGGGCACCGGCGTCACGTCCGTCGCCTACCACAACCCGCTGTGGGTGGCCGACCGCATGGTGCTGCTCGACCACCTGACGCGCGGGCGCTCGATGCTGGGCTGTGGCCCCGGCTCGCTCCCGACGGACTCCTCGATGATCGGGCTCAACCCGACCGACACCCGCGAGCTGATGGAGGACAACCTCGACATCATCACGCGCCTGCTCGCCGGCGAGACCGTCACGAAGCAGACCCGCACCCACAACCTCGTCGACGCCCAGCTGCAGCTGCGCCCCTACACCGACCCGTGCTTCGACATCACCGTCGCCGCCGTCGCCTCGCCCACCGGGCCGCGCCTGGCCGGCAAGTACGGCACGGGCCTGCTCTCGATCGGCGCCACGCTCACCCAGGACGGGTTCGACGCGCTGGCGCACCACTGGAACGTCGTCGAGGAGCAGGCCGCGCACTTCGGCCGCCCGGTGCCGGACCGCTCCGGCTGGCGCCTGGTCGGGCTGATGCACATCGCCGAGACCAAGGAGCAGGCCTACCGCGAGGTCGAGCACGGCATCGAGCACTGGTTCCACTACTTCCAGAAGGTCGCGGCGTTCCCGCAGATGGCCGTCGCGGGCGGCGACGTGAAGGAGATGATCGACTTCATCAACGAGGCCGGTATCGGCGCGATCGGCACCGTCGAGGACGCCAAGGCGCAGGTCCAGAAGCTGAAGGACCAGTCCGGCGGATTCGGCGCGTTCCTGCTGCTGGGCCACGAGTGGGCCAACCCGGAGGCCACCCGCCGCTCCTATGAGCTCATCGCGCAGAACGTGTTCCCCGAGTTCCAGGGCCAGGCCGAGAGCACCGTGGCGGCGAAGGACCGGGCGAGCGCGACCCGCACGGCCCACGCCCAGACCCAGCTCGACGCCGTCGACCACATGACGAAGAAGTACGAGCAGGAGAAGGCCGCCCGCGCCTGATCCCGGCGAACCTGGCCCCGCGCGGTGCGGTGGGTCAGGATGGGGGGCCGAGAGGGGGGTCGATGACGACCGTGCGCACCTGGGAGCGCTTCCAGGCGGGGGAGGAGCCCCGTGACGTGCGCGCGGAGGTGCTCACGTCCTGGCGCCGCTCGCGGTTCAGCGGCGTCGACCCCGAGTACGTCGACGTCCCCTACCTCGAGACCGACCTCGACACCCACTTCGCCCGGGTCGCCGTCCCGATCATGACCGGGATGGCCGACCTGCTGGTCGGCGACAGCTCGTGCCTGGCGCTGTCGGACGCGTCCGGCAGCGTGGTGTGGCGGTGGGTCTCCGAGCCGATGCTGCGGAACACCCTCGACGGCCTGTCGGTCGTCGAGGGTTTCTGCTTCAACGAGGAGTTCGTCGGCACCAACGGCCTGGGCACCGCGCTGGAGACCGGCGGGCTGGCCGTCGTCCGGGGGTCGGAGCACTTCGTCCAGCGCTTCCACGACGTCACCTGCGTGGCCGCACCCGTGCGGCACCCGGTGACCCGCCGGATCGTCGGTGCGGTCAACGTCACCTGCCGCGCCGCCGACACCAACTCACTGCTCGCGGTCGTGGTGCGCAAGCTCGTCGAGGAGATCCGGGCCGCGCTCTACGACGCGGCGTCGGCGCGGGAGCGGCACCTGCTCTCGGCGTTCCTGGAGGAGCAGCGCCGCGGCGGCGGGCCCGTCGCCGTCGTCGGTGACGGGCTGATCATCGCCAACCCGCAGGCCGCCGACCTCGGGCTCGACCGCCTCGACCTCTGGGACGAGATCCGCGCTCTGCGCGGCGCGGGCGACGACGCCCGGATCGCGCTGCCGGCCGACCTCACCGCGCGGGTCCGGCTCGTGCGGGAGGCGGGGGCACCGGCCGGTGCGGTCGTCACGGTGACGGAGGGTCCGGCGTCGCCCGAGTCGCCGCCCGTGCCACCGCGCCGCACCCGGCGCCCGGTCGCGGCGGAACCGGGGAGCGAGTGGGAGGCGGCGGCGCGCCGCGCCCGGTCGCTGGTCGCGCAGGGGCCGGTGGTCGTCCTCGGCGAGCCCGGCACCGGCAAGCGCACGCTGCTCACGGGCGCGTTCGACGCCGACCCGGTCGTGCTCGACGCCGCGACCTGCGTGCTCGACCCCGCGGCGTGGGTCGACCGGCTGCGCGCGGCCCTCGACGACCCGTCGCCGGTGCTGCTGCACCACGTCGACCTGCTCGACGCCGCCGCGGCGGCGGCCGTCTGCGCCGTCCTCGACGCGGCCGGCGTGTGCCCGCCGCTGGGCCTCACCGCCACCGCCACCGTCACCGACGGCGCCGCGGCCCCACCGCCGGTGATGCGCCTGGTCGACGGGCTGGCTGCGGCCACGGTGCACCTGGCGCCGCTACGAGGCAGGCCCGACGCCGTCGTCGCCCACGCCCGGTCGGAGCTGGCCCGCCACGGCCGGGACCTGTCCTTCGCCGCGGACGCCCACGCCGCGCTGCGCCGCTACGACTGGCCCGGCAACCTCGCCGAGCTGGCCCGGGTGGTGCGCGACGCCGCGCGCGACGCCGACGGCCCGACGATCGTCCTCGCCGGCCTGCCCGCCGAGGTCCGCGGTGCCGCCGAGCGCCGTGCGCTGAGCCCGATCGAGCGGGCCGAGGCGGGCGTCATCGCGTCGGTCCTGCGCGCGCACGACGGCAACAAGTCCCTCGCCGCCCGTGAGCTCGGCATCTCCCGCACGGCGCTCTACTCGAAGATCCGCACCTACCGGCTCTGAGTCGGGTGCCCGCTGAGCGCGGCGCTGTCGGCCGACTACGGACCGACGTGGGGTGCGCGTCACCCGGCGGGGGTGTCGAACTGATGTTCGATCTGCCGTAGGGTCGGGTCTCCGGTGACCGGGCGCCGGGGAAGGGCGCCCGGCCACCGGGCCGATGCCGTCCACCGGAAGGCCCTGCCGTGTCCTCTGCCGAACTCACCCCGGCGCAGCGCCGCGCGGCCTACACCCGCGCCAACGGTGCGGCGATCGCCGAGACCGCGCAGATGCTCCGCATCTCCGCCCGGCACGACGCGCGCACCGACCCGTTCCGCGGCGACCTGGGCAAGGCGCAGGCCTCCCTGCTCGACGCCGTCGGCCGGCAGGTCGCCACGCTGCCGCGGGAGATCGTGACCGAGGCGCTCGCCGTGGTCACCGCGGTCGACCGGCTGATCGGCGTGCACCGCTCCACCGACGCCTGACGGTTCACGGGAAGGCGGCCCGGACCTCCTCGGGACCGGGTCCGTCCGGTCCGATCAGCACGACCGCCTCGTCGAAGCCGGCCTCGGCGTAGCGGTGCAGCACCTCGCCGGTGGGGCCGGGGCCGCCGGTCACCGGCACGGCGCACACGACCGCCCGCCGGCCCCCCGCCGCCCGGTACCGCGCGTGCGCGGCGACGATCTCGTCGGGCGTGGTGCGGTAGGCCGACGCCAGCCAGCCGTCGAACTCGCGGGCGGCCCGCTCGACCTTCGCGCCCCACGAGCCGAGCAGGACCGGCGGGGCGCCCGTCGGCGGCGCGGGGGCGAGGACCGCGTGCTCGTCGCGGCCGTCGGCGAGCAGGACCCGCAGCCGGGCCACGCTCTCGTCGAAGGTGCGGAAGCGGGCGGGGTAGGGGCGGTCGAGCGCGGCGTAGTCGTCGCGCGTCGAGCCGGGGCTCACGCCGACCGACAGCCGGTCGCCGCACACGGCCACCAGCGAGAGGATCCGGTGCGCGAGATCGGCGGGGTGGTGCAGCGGCACCTGCAGCGTGGCCGTCCCCAGTGCCACGCCGGTGGTGGCCGCGGCCGCCGCCGCGAGCGTGACGAACGGGTCCGGCACCAGCGGGCCGCGCCCGATGATCTGCGGGGTCCACAGGCTCTCGAACCCCGCACCCGCCAGGCGCCGCGCCCACTCCGCGACCGGGTGGGGCGGCGCGTCGGACAGGTGGGTGAGCGTCGCCCCCAGGCGCATCAGTCGAGCCGGTCGGCGGCGAAGCGCGCGTACCAGCGCAGGGCGTCGGGGTCGTCGACGGAGGCGAGGTTGGCCGCCTTCTCCAGCGGCCGGCCGCTGAGCAGCTTCTTGATCGGCACCTCGAGCCGCTTGCCCGACAGGGTGTGCGGCACGGCGGGCGCCTCGACGATCTCGTCCGGGACGTGCCGCGGCGTCAGGCGCGTCCGCAGCGTCGTGACGATCTTCTGCTTCAGCGCGTCGTCGAGGTCCTGCCCGGGCGTCGGCACGACGAACAGCCCGAGCCAGTAGCCGTCGTCGGGGAGGTCGACGCCGACGACGAGGGTCTCGGCGATCTCCGGCAGGGTCTCCAGCACGTCGTAGAAGTCGCTGCTGCCCAGGCGCACGCCCTGCCGGTTGAGTGTGGAGTCCGAGCGGCCGTGCACCGAGACGCTGCCGTCGGCGTGCATCGTGACCCAGTCGCCGTGGCGCCAGACGCCGGGCCAGGTGTCGAAGTAGGACTCGGTGTAGCGGGCGTCGTCGGGGTCGTTCCAGAGGTGGACCGGCATCGACGGCATCGGCTGGGTGATCACGAGGTCGCCCACCGACTCGACGACCGGGTTCCCGTCCTCGTCCCACGCCGCGCAGTCGACGCCCGCGAGCCGCCCGCCGATCCGGCCCGGCCGCACCGGCGTGTACTCGTTGGCGCCGACGAACGCGCCCGAGACGTCGGTGCCGCCGCTCGTGGAGTCGATGCGCACGTCGGGGCTCACGTTGTCCATGACCCAGTGGTAGCCCGCCTCGGGCAGGGCCGAGCCGCTGACCATGACGTGCCGCAGCCGGCTCAGGTCGTGCTCCTGCACCGGCCGGACGCCGGTGCCCGCCGTCGCCGTGATCACCGCGGCGCCGACGAGCACGACCTGCGCCCCGGTGCGCGCCGCGACCTCCCAGACCGCGCCGGCCGGGTGGCCGGGACTGCCCTCGTACAGGACGATGCCGGCGCCCTGCACGAGCACGTTCACCTGCATGTTCCACAGCGCCCACCCGGTGGAGGTGAACGCGAACAGCCGCTCGCCCGGCCGCATCCCGGCGTAGAGGCCCGACCACTTCAGGCCCTCCAGCGTGATGCCGCCGTGTCCGTGGACCAGGCCCTTGGGCAGGCCGGTGGTGCCGGAGGTGAACAGCACCCACAGCGGGTGCGAGAACTCGACCTGCTCGAACTCGAGCGGCGCCTCGGTCGCCACCACCTCGTCCCACGGCGTCGCGCCCTCGGGGTGCGGGCGGTCGAACACGCAGGGGACGTGGACGACGTGACGCAGCGTCGTGAGGTTCTCGCGCAGGTGCGCCACGACGTCGGCGCGGTCGACCTCCTTGCCGTTCCAGTGGTAGCCGTCGGTCGCGATCAGGACCGTGGGCTCGAGCTGGGCGAGGCGGCCGGTGGTGCCCTCGGCGCCGAAGTCGGGGGAGCAGCACGCCCACACCGCGCCGACCGCGGCCGCGGCGAGCGCGCCGATCACCGCGTGCTCGGTGTTGGGCAGGTAGGCCCCGACGCGGTCCCCGGGGCGCACGCCCGCGCGCCGCAGCCACCCGGCCACGGCCGCGACCGTGCGGCGCAGCTCGTCGAAGGTGATCTCGCGCGCGGGCAGGCCGCCCTCCTGGACGCAGACCAGCGCGACGGCGTCGCCCGCGCCGCGGCGCAGCGCCTGCTCGGCCCAGTTCAGCGTGGCCCCGGTGAACCAGCGGGTGCGCGGCATCGGGTCGGCGGTGCGCACCTCGGTGTGCGGCGCGGAGAACTCGACCCCGTAGTAGTCGACGAGCGAGACCCAGAACCGGCCGACGTCCTCGACCGACCAGGCCCAGAGGGCGTCGTGGTCGGGGAACGGCCGCCCCTCGCGCTCCTGCAGCCAGTCGAGGTAGGCGCGCAGCGCGGACCCCTCGATGCGGGCCTGCGTCGGACTCCAGATCGTGTCGGTCATGCACATCGCCTTCACCGTGCGGGCGCCGGCGACGGTGGCCGCCGGACGGTTCTCCTGCGGGCCAACCTAGAGGGGGGACGCGACGGGGACCACCGTGTCGACGACGACCGGCCCGCACCCGACACGATCTTCTCGTGACCGCGGTCACGCGGCCCGTTAAGGTCATCCCCAACCGTGCGTGTCGGGCCGACACGTGCGCACACGTGCCGGTCCGAGATCTGCGCCGGCCCGTCGTCCACAGTGCCCGGCAAGGAGGCCGTACCCCGTGAAGCTCGCTCTCTACCTGCCCAACTTCCGTGACAAGGTGACCGTGAAGGAGTTGGAGGACCTCACCGAGCTGGCCGAGGACCTGGACTTCGACTCGGTCTGGACGCTGGACCGGATCGTGGTCCCGGAGGCCTCGGACCGTCAGGAGCTGCAGTACTCGTTCGGGATGATGGAGGGCCTGCCCAAGGCCCTGCCGGTGTCGGCGCGGGGTGAGTGGTTGCAGGGGATGCCGCTGATCCCGTGGCTGGCCGCGAAGACGACCAAGGTCCGGATCGGCATGAGCATCATCGACACGCCGTACCGGTCGCCGGGTGTGCTGGCCGCGGAGCTGGCCACGATCGACCACCTGTCCCACGGTCGGTTGAACGTGGGTGTGGGGTCGGGGTGGATGCCCGAGGAGTTCGCGGCGGCGAGTGCGGCGCACATCTTCCCCAAGCGGCACAAGCACGTGCGCGAGACGATCGAGATCATGCAGGGGATCTGGGGCAACGAGCTGTTCGAGTACCACGGGGAGTTCGCCGACTTCGAGTCGTGTGGGTTCGGGGCGAAGCCGGTGCAGCAGCCGGGGCCGCCGATCTACTTCTCCGGGTTGAAGGATCCGAAGCGGTCGGCGATGCGGATCGCGAAGTACGACCTGTCGGGGTGGATCGGGATCCAGGACTCCCCGGAGGACATCGGGCGCTGGCGCACCGAGATCCAGCGTGAGCTCGACGAGCTGGACACCTCGCGGTCGGTGGATGATCTCGACATCTGCACGATGTTGTGGACGGTGATCACCGATGAGGACGTGGACCAGTCCCCGGCGGGGAAGGTGACGAACCTGATGGTGGGTTCGCAGGGGCAGATCACCGACCGGCTCAAGGCCTACAAGGAGGCCGGTCTGGACATGCCGTTGATCTGGCCGCCGTTCGCGGACGTGCCGGTGTCCAAGACGCTGGACGACCTGAAGCGCATCAAGAACGACATCATGCCGAAGGTCGACGCTTCCTGAGGCCCGCCCCGCACTGATCGCCCCGAGCACCGCCGTCCCCGGACGGCGGTGCTCGGTCGCTTCCGGGCCTGCGGGCGATCGCCCGGCGTCGCCGGGGGTTCCCGCGCGCGGAATGGGTTGCCGCGCGCCGGACCGGCTCCCGCGGGGCCCCGGGGGCGCGCGGGAGCGGGGAACGCGCGCGGCAACCGGGAACGCGCGCGGGAGTCGTCGGCGGCAGGCGTGGACCGGTGGCTGGGGCCGCAGCGGGGGTGCGTGCTCGCACTCGGCGCCGCAGGTGCTCGTCTGACGTCACCGGGGCGACGGCATCGCGCGGGGTTCCCGCGCGCCGAACCGGTTGCCGCGCGCCGAACCTGTTCCCGCGCGGCCCCGGGAGCGCGCGCGAGCGGGGAATGCGCGCGGCAACCGGGAACGCGCGCGAGAGAGGTCCGCAGCAACCGTGGACCGTGGTTGCGGGTCGCCTTCACGCGCGCGTGCAGTCGGCGCCGTGGGCTCGTCCGGCGTCCCCGAGCGGGGTCGGACGTCTCCAGCGCGCCGAGCCGATTCCCGCGCGCGGAGCAGGTTCCCGCGCGCCGAACCAGCTCCCGCGCGTTCCCGGGGGCGCGCGGGAGCGGGAAACGTGCGCGGCAGCCGGGAGCGCGCGGGGGCGCGGGTCAGATCGCGCTGAAGTCCCCGTGCCTCCCACGGCCGCCCACGAACCGGCCGGCGCCCGACGCCCCCTCCGCGTAGTGCGCCTCCACCCCGTTGGCCCACTCCCGCCGCATGGCCTCGCGGACGGGCAGGCCGTAGCTCTCGATCGCGGAGCGGCGGTCGGCGCGCACGGCCGCCTGGGGGAACCGGGCGATGTCGCGGGCCATCGCCTCGGCCGCGGCCCGGGCGCCGCCCGGCTCGGTGACCTGCTCGCACAGCCCGATGCGCAGCGACTCGTCGGCCGGCACCTGCCGTCCGGTCAGGATGATCTCCATCGCGCGGCCCTGGCCGACGAGCCGGGGCAGGCGCACGGAGCCGCCGTCGAGCAGCGGGATGCCCCAGCGGCGGCAGTACACGCCGAAGTAGGCGTCGGATGCCATCACGCGGACGTCGCACCACAGGGCGAGCTCCATGCCCCCGGCGACGGCCGGACCCTCCACGGCGGCGATCACCGGCTTCGACAGCTCCAGGCGCGTCGGGCCGAGCGGCCCGCGCGGGGCGGGGTTCGCGCCCATCGGGAAGTTGAGCTCGGCGACGAACTCGTCGTGGAACCGGTCGCGGTCGTCCAGGGTGCTCGCGTACCTGAGGTCCCAGCCCGCGCAGAACGCGCCGCCCTCGCCCCAGAGCACGGCGACCGACGCGGTCGGGTCGCGGTCGAACTCCAGCATCGCCTCGACCAGGGCGTCGGCGCTGTCGGGGTCCATCGCGTTGCGCGCCTCGTCGTAGCGGCTGTGCACGACGGTCCAGACGTCGCCGTCCTTCTCGGTCCTGATCACGGGTTCCTCCTGGGGCGACGGGGCCGGCCGCGGTGCCGCACCGACTTCCGTGAATCCTGATTCACGGTTCGGGTACAGTCAAGCCGTGCCCCGCGCCTCGACCGCCCGCCGACGTGACGAGGCGCGCGAGCGGATCCTCGCGGCGGCCGTCGAGGTGATCCGGTCGGGCGGGTTCCGCGGGGCCCAGATGTCGCTCATCGCCCTGCGCGCGGGGGTCGGCGTCGGCTCGCTCTACACGCACTTCCCCTCGCAGGCCGAGCTGTTCGCGGAGATCTACCAGCAGGTCGTCCGGCGCGAGCTCGGCGTGATGCGGCAGGTCGTCGCGGCCGACGGGGAGCCGGCGCTCGCGCGCCTCGCGGTGGCGGTGCGCGGCTTCTGCGAGCGGTCCCTGCAGGCCGGGCCGCTGGCGTACGCGCTGATGTTCGAGCCCGCGGGCACCGCCGTGGAGGAGCTGCGCATCCAGCTGAAGGAGGCGTTCCGGGAGGTGCTGGCCGATCTCGTCGCGGTCGCCGTGGCCGAGGGCGCAGTGGCGGCGCACGACGTCGCTGTCTCCTCCGCCGCGGTCGTCGGCGTCATGACCGAGACGCTGGTGCGCCCGCTCGCGCCCGGCGGGGCGCCCACGGCCGACGGCTTCGCCGACCGCGTCGCCGCGATGGCCCTGGGGGCCGTCACCGCCCGGCTGCCCTGACGCATCACGGATGCGTGATCGGCTCATGCCAAGTCACGTACTGGTGCTATGGGATGCCGCTGCCTAGCGTGGTCTGCGTCACGACGGACCGCAGGACCGCCGACCCGCGAGCGGGGCGCGCACCCGGACCGTGCCGGCCCGTCGGGCCGCCCGTGCGCATGCCGTCCGGCGCTGCCGGGCCCGACGAGAAGAGACGCCGATGTCCGACCTCGCCGCCCGCGTGCCGAAGGGCGTGCTGCGCCTGCTGATCGGCATGCCCGACGAGGACTGGGCCGCCGTCCTCGAGGCGCAGACCGACTTCCTGATGATCTTCTCGCCGTTCCCGCTGCCCGACGTGCAGCGCGCGCGCCTCGACGAGGTCGCGCAGTTCTACCTCGACTACTTCGACGGGCTGCTCGGCCGCACGACCGAGCCCACGGACCTCGTGCGCCGCCTGCTCGACGCTGAGGAGGCGGGCGACCTGTCCCGCGACGAGGTCCTCTCGCTCTTGCACACGGTCCTCGACGCGGGCTTCGAGACGACGAGGACGTCGATCTCGAACGCGATCGAGCTGTTCACGACCGTGCCCGGGCTGTTCGACCGGGTGCGCGCGGACACCGCGCTCGTGCCGGGCGTGGTCGAGGAGACGCTGCGCCTGCGCGCCCCCGTGCAGACGATCCCGCGGATCCTCACCGCCGACCACACCGCCTCCGACGGCACGGTGGTGCCCTCCGGGGCCACCGTCCTGTGCGTGGCCGGGTCGGCGAACCTCGACGAGAGCGTGTTCCCCGACCCCGCCGTGCCCGACCCGGCCCGGCCGAACGCCGGCCGCCACACCTCCTTCGGCGGCGGGCTGCACCACTGCCTGGGCGCGCCGCTGGCCCGGGTGCAGCTGCAGGAGGCGGTGCTCGGCCTCGTCCGCCGGTTCTCCGCGGTCGAGGCCGCGGGGGAGTCCGCCCGGTCCCCGTCGCTGATGTTCCCCTCGCTGCGCACGCTGCCCGTCCGCGTGCGCGCCTGACCCGCCGGCGGGCCGGCCCCGGCCGCGAGGTCAGCCCGCCGCGGCGCGCTCCAGGGCGCGGGCCCGCAGGGCGTCCAGGGCGGCCTGCTGCAGCGGCGAGAAGTACTTGGTCGGCCGGTGGTAGAGCCCGATGCCCTCGACGAGGTGCGCGTCGCGGATCGGCACGCCGCGCATCCGCCCGGGCGGGTCGTCGGCGATGATGTAGGCGGGCAGCAGGCACGCCCACCCGTTCTCGACGGCCGCCTGCTTGATCGCCTCGGCGTGCCCGAGCCGGATGATGACGTCGAGCTCCGGTGCCCCGACCCGGTGCAGCTGCGCGCGGAGCATCCGGTCGAAGGCGACGTCCTGCGGGGCGGCGACGAGCGGCATCGCGGCGATCTCGGCCAGGCTGACGCTCTCGCCCACCTCCGGCCCGTCCGGCCCGACGCCGAGCACGATCGGCTCCTCCCACAGCCGGGTCGCGGTCAGCGTCTCCGGGGTGGCGGTGTCGAGCAGCGTCGTCACGGCGAAGTCGGCGCTGCCGATCTCGGCCGCGCGGATGGCCACCGCGGGCTCGCCGACGTGCACGGTGATCCGGGCGCCCGCGCGGTCGGCCCGCAGCGCCGTCAGCACGGGCGGCAGCAGGTAGGTGCCGACCGCCATGCTCGCGTGGACGACGAGCGAGCCGGCCTGGCCCGCCGCCAGCTGGTCGACGTCGCGCTGCACCTGGACGCAGCCCGCGAGCACCTCCTTGGCCCAGACGTAGACGCGCTCGCCGGCCTCGGTGAGGGCCAGGGTGTTGCCGCTGCGCGCGAACAGCACCGCGCCGAGCGACTTCTCCAGCGCGCGCAGCTGCGCCGACACCGCGGGCTGCACGACCATCAGCCGCTCGGCCGCGCGCGTCACCCCGCCCTCGTCGACGACCAGGCAGAAGATCTCGAGGCGTCGCAGCGGTGCGCGCAGGTCCATAACGCGGACGTTATCAGTACATCCGAAACTTGGCATTGGTGTTATGGGGCGGCCCTGCTTAGCGTCGGACGGGAACGCTGGGGCGGACGTCCGTCCCGCAGGATCGGAGGAGGAGCGATGACCACGACCGACGTCGACGTCGCCGCGGAGCTCGACGGGATGTCCGGGCAGGTCCGCCTGGTCGATGCCAGCGGCGCGGTCCGCGGCGGGGTGGCGCCCTGGGCCCCGGTGAAGATCGAGGGGGAGCGGATCGACGCCGAGATCGAGCGGCTGTCGCGGGGCCCGGCCCCGGAGGACGGCCGCCGGGTCGCGCTGCTGGTGCACCCCGAGGCGACCGGTCCGGGCCAGGGGCTGGCGCCGGGCGTCCAGGTCGCGGTGGAGGTGCTGCTGCCGGGCGAGCGGACGGCGCCGGTGCGCCAGAACGCGAGCCTCGTGCAGATCGGCGTCCGCGGGGAGGGCGTCGTCGACGTCGCCGGGACCCGGCACGTGCAGCGCCGCTGGGACGTCGCCACGGTGCCGGCGATGCGGCCCCACGCCTTCCGCAACGAGTCGTCGGAGCCGTGGGTCCGGCTGAGCTACTCGAACTCGCCGCTGCTCGCCGCGCTCGGCGTGCACTACGTGGAGCGCCTGGCGTCGGTCGTGCCGGCGGAGCGGGCGGTCGTCGACGGCGGGGCCTACGTGCGGGAGAAGTCGCCGGACGTGCCGATCGGCACCGAGGGGGCGCGGCTGCGCGGCTACGAGCACCTCGTCGACATCGAGGTCGTCGAGAACCCGCCGCTGCTGTGGCCCTGGAGCGAGGTCGAGCAGCACCTGTCCTCGCGCCCCGGCGACGGCAAGCGGCAGATCATGGCCTACTGCAACCCGGCCACCGGGCGGCGCTCCGGCGCCACGCAGAGCTTCTTCGTCACCGCGATGACGGTGCCGCCGGGCAGCCCGCGCAAGGAGGCCGGGCCCGGTCACCGGCACACCTCGGTGGCGATCAACTACCACTTCCGCGGCCGCGGCTCGAGCGTCGTCGACGGCCGGGAGATCAGGTGGAAGGCGGGCGATCTGCTGCTGTCGGCCCCGGGCTGGTCCGAGCACGCCCACTTCTGGGGCCATGAGGGCTTCGGCGCCTTCACCGTGCAGGACCACCCCCTGCAGATCGCGATGGAGTCCCTGGTCTGGCAGGAGGAGCTCGACGGGCCCGTGCTGGCCCTGGGCTCCGAGGCCGGGCAGACCGGCTACCTGGGCCCGCGCCAGTCCGGCGTCTGACCCCCACCCCACCCGAGAGGCGACGATGAAGTTCCGCAGCGATCCCGCCCGCATCCGGGGCTCCATCGCCCCGCTCATCACCCCGTTCGCCGACGACGGCGCCCTGGACACCACCTCGCTGCGCGGGCTGGTCCGCTGGCAGATCGAGTCCGGCTCGCACGGCCTGTCCATCGGCGGGTCCACCGGCGAGCCCGGTGCGCAGACGGTCGCCGAGCGTATCGAGGCGATGCGCGTCGTCGCCGAGGAGGCCGCGGACGCCGTGCCGTTCGTCCCCGGCACGGGGTCGGCGAAGCTCGACGAGACCCTGGAGCTGACCGCGGCCGCGCGCGACGCCGGCGCCGACGCCGCCCTGGTGATCACGCCCTACTACGCCCGCCCGACGCAGGAGGCGCTGCACCGCTGGTACTCCACGATCGCGCAGGAGTTCCCCGACCTGCCGATCGTGATCTACAACGTGCCCTCGCGCACCGCGGTGGACATCGCGCCCGAGACCGTCGCCCGGCTGTTCCGCGAGCACGACAACCTGGTCGGGATCAAGGAGACGACCAAGGACTTCGAGCACTTCTCCCGCGTGCTCGCGCTGTGCGGGCCCGAGCTGGTCGTGTGGTCGGGCATCGAGCTGCTCGGCCTGCCGCTGCTGGCGCTCGGCGGCGCCGGGGCGGTCAGCGCCGTCGCGAACATCGCGCCCCGCGCCGTCGCCCGCCTGCACGACGCCTGGGAGGCGGGCGACCTGCAGACCGCCCGCGAGCTGCACTTCGGCCTGCACCCGCTCGTCGACCTGCTGTTCGTCGAGACCAACCCGGCCCCGGCGAAGTGGGTGCTGCGGCAGTGGGGCCGGCTCGCGTCCGACCACGTGCGCCCACCGCTGCTGCCGCTCTCCGAGGAGGGCGTGCCGCGGGTGGCGCGGCTGCTGGCCGAGGGCGCCGCGCACGCCGACGGGCCCGCCGTGTTCGGGGCGTCGACGTGAGGCTCGCGCGCTTCACCCGTCCCGACGGCCGCGAGGGGTTCGGCGTCGTCGACGGGGAGCAGGTGGTGGACCTCGCGGCCCGCGTGCCGTCGCTGCTCACCCTGCTCGCCGACCCCGCCGCGGCGGCCACCGCCGACGGCGACCCCCGGTTCGCCGTCGCCGACGTCCGCTGGCTGCCGCCCGTCACCGACGCCGCCAAGATCGTGTGCGCCGGGCTCAACTTCTCGACCCACGCCGCCGAGACGGCGCACGGCGCGCCGACCACCCGCACCGCCACCGACCACCCCACGCTGTTCACCCGCTTCCCCGACTCGTTCGTCGGGGCGGGCGAGGCCGTCGTCCGCGGTCCGGAGGGCGGGCAGCTCGACTGGGAGGGCGAGGCCGCCCTGGTGATCGGGACGCCCGGGCGCCGGATCCCCGAGGCCTCGGCGCTCGAGCACGTCGCCGGCTGGACCTGCATGGCCGAGAACAGCGTCCGCGACTGGCAGCTGCACTCCGGCCAGGCCGTTGCGGGGAAGAACTGGGAGGCCAGCGGGGCACTGGGCCCGTGGGTCGTCACCGCCGACGAGATCGGCGACAAAGCCCTGACCGTGACGACCCGCCTCAACGGCGACGTCGTGCAGCACGACACCACCGACCACCTGACGTTCCCGGCCGCGGCGCTGATCGCCTACGTCAGCACGTTCACCAGCCTGCGCACCGGCGACGTGATCGCGCTCGGCACACCGCAGGGCGTCGGCTTCCGCCAGGACCCGCCGCGGTTCCTGCGGCCCGGCGACGAGGTCGAGGTCGAGGTCGACCTCGTCGGCGTGCTGCGGCACGCGGTCGTCGACGCGCCCGCGACGGACGGGAGCTGACGTGCCGTCGATGATCCCGTCCTTCTCCGAGCAGGACGTCGCGGCGACGGCGACCGTCGCCGACGTCGTCGACTCGCTGCGGCGCACGCTGCTCCACGAGGCGGCGGGCACCGCGTGGAACATGGACAAGGCCCTCACGACCTGGCCCGAGCGCAGCAGCGCGCACGCGCTCGGCGCGGTCGACCTCGACGAGGGCGTCGTCGTGTTCAAGACCTGGGTCAACACCCCCGCCGGAGCGGCCGCGCTCGCCTCGGCGTTCGACGCCGTCGACGGGCGGGTGCTGGCGACGTTCGAGGCGGGCGCCTTCGGGTCGCTGCGCACGGCCGCGATCTCGGCGCTCGCGACGCGGCTGCTCAGCGATCCCGCCGCCGACGAAATGACCGTCCTGGGCAGCGGGCGCCAGGCGCTGGGCCAGGTCGAGGCCATCGCTGCGGTCCGCGACCTGCGCCGCGTCCGGGTGTGGAGCCCGGGCCGGGACAGCCGGGCCGCGTTCGGGGAGCGAGTGCGCCGCGAGCTCGGGCTGGCCGTGACCGTCGAGGACACCCTGTCGGCCGCCACGGCCGGCTCGCCGATCGTCACCGTCGTCACGCGGGCGCGGGAGCCGTTCCTGCGGCTGGCCGACCTGGCACCCGGCGCGCACCTCAACGCCGTCGGGGCGCTGCTGCCGGACAGCGCCGAGCTCCTGTCCGACGTCCTCCCGGCCGCCGACGTGGTCGTCGTCGACAGCATCGGGAACGCGCGCCGGGCGTCGCGGGAGCTGGGGGAGCACTACGGCGACGACTGGAGCGCCGTGACGCGCCTGGCCGACGTCGTCGCCGGCGCGGTCGCGCGGCTCGAGCAGCCCCGGCTCACGGTCTTCAAGTCCCTGGGAATGGGCCTGTCGGACCTCGCGGTGGCCCGGCTGCTGCTGCGCTCCGCCGGGGTCGTCAGGGCGTGAGCGGCACGTTGGTGGCGCGGCGCGCGATCACCGACGGCGTCGCGTTCGTCCGCGACCCGCAGCAGGACCTGCTCGCCACCAACGCGCTGGGCCGGCGCCTACTCACCGGTGATCGGCGACGGCGGCCGCGCCCACGACGTGCGCACCCACGGCACGGGCACCAAGCGCTTCGCCGACCCCGAGGTGGGGGAGCTGGTCCTCGCCTACGAGGAGCCGGCGATCACCGCGGAGCCCGGCCTGGCCCTGCTCGTCTCCACCGCCGAGCCCGGCGGCAGCGCTCCCCCCCCGCACTACGGAGCCAGAACGCTATCGGGGACGGCCTCGCCGCGGCGTTCCGGCTCCGAAGTGCGTCGGAGAGGGTGGGTGGGCAGGCTCAGCGGGTCGAGCACCGGCATCGGGTAGCCCTCGGCCGGCGCACCGCGCCCTCGTCGGGGCTCCGTGTCCTGGTAGCCGCTCAGGACCCGCAGGGTCCCCTCCGCGCTCTCCAACACGAACTGCGCGATCGACATCGGTGGGGCCCGCTCGCGTCCGGGCCGGGGCGGTGGTGCCGCGGCCAGCCACAGGATGAGACGCCGCAACGGAGGGTGGTTGGCTGGCCGCCGAACCGAGCAATGTCCCGGCCATCACCTGCGGCGGCGGAACCTTTCGGAAGAATGTCGGCGCGGATGTCGAGAACGGCGCGGCGGCCCCGTCCCCGGGGTGGATGCGGCCGACGGGGCCGCACCGCAGAGAAGGAGACCACCATGAAGTACCTGCTCCTCAAGCACTACCGCGGCGCTCCTGAGGCCGTCAACGACGTGCCGATGAACCGGTGGACGCCCGCCGAGGTCGAGGACCACGTGCGGTACATGGGCGAGTTCGCCGCGCGCCTGGAGACCACGGGGGAGTTCGTCGACAGCCAGG
The DNA here is from genome assembly GCF_019263585.2 of Pseudonocardia oceani. GTDB lineage: Bacteria > Actinomycetota > Actinomycetes > Mycobacteriales > Pseudonocardiaceae > Pseudonocardia > Pseudonocardia oceani. Next base: position 961,983 of record NZ_JADQDF010000001.1, on the reverse strand, counting down.
CGCTCTCGCCCGAGGGCGTGTGGGTCCGGCACGACGGCGAGGGACGCCCGCCGGTCACCGACGGCCCGTTCGCGGAGACGAAGGACCTGATCGCGGGCTGGATGATCATCGACGTGGAGAGCCACGAGCGCGCCCTGGAGCTCGCGGGGGAGCTGTCGGCGGCGCCGGGCGCCGGCGGGAAGCCGATCCACGAGTGGCTGGAGCTGCGCCCGTTCCTCGGCGCGGCGCCGACGGTCACCGAGTGACCGGGCCCGGCCGGGTCGTCGACGCGCGGCTGCTGCGGGAGGTGGCGCCCGGCGTCATCGGGATCCTGGTCCGCCGCGGCGCCGACTTCGCGACGGCCGAGGACGCCGTGCAGGAGGCGCTCGTCCAGGCCGCGCTGACCTGGCCGCAGCGCCCGCCCGACGACCCGAAGGGTTGGCTGGTCACGGTCGCGTGGCGCAAGCTCGTCGACGCCCGCCGGTCCGAGGCCGCGCGGCGCGACCGGGAGGACCGGGTGGCGGTCGAGCCGCCGCCCGGTCCGGCCGCGGCGGCGGACGACACGCTCGCGCTGTTCTTCCTGTGCGCGCACCCGTCGCTGCCCCCGGCGTCGGCGGTGGCGCTGACGCTGCGCGCCGTCGGCGGCCTCACGACGAAGCAGATCGCCCAGGCCTACCTCGTGCCGGAGGCGACGATGGCCCAGCGCATCAGCCGGGCCAAGCGGACGGTGCGCGCCGTGCGGTTCGACGCGCCGGGCGACCTCGCCACCGTGCTCCGGGTGCTCTACCTGGTGTTCAACGAGGGCTACACCGGCGACGTCGACCTGGCGGCGGAGGCGGTCCGGCTGGTCCGCCAGGTGGCCGCGCACACCGACGACGAGGAGACCGCGGGCCTGCTCGCGCTGGTGCTGCTGCACCACGCGCGGCGGCCGGCGCGCACGCGGGCGGACGGCAGCCTGGTCCCGCTGGCCGAGCAGGACCGCTCCCTGTGGGACACCGCGTTGATCACCGAGGGCGTCGCGGTCCTGCAGGCGGCGCTGGTGCACGACCGGCTCGGGGAGTTCCAGGCGCAGGCCGCGATCGCCGCCCTGCACGCCGACGCCCCGCGCGCCGAGGAGACCGACTGGCCCCAGATCGTCGGCTGGTACGACGAGCTGCTGCGGATCACCGGCAACCCGGTCGTGCGGCTCAACCGGGCCGTCGCGGTGGGGGAGGCCGACGGTCCGACGGCCGGGCTGGCGGCGCTGGCCGAGGTCGATCCCGCCCTGCCCCGCCACACGGCGGCGTCGGCCTATCTGCACGAGCGGGCGGGCGACCTGCCGGCCGCGGCGCGCCTCTACGCCGAGGCCGCCCGCGGGGCCACCACCCTCGCAGAGCGCCACCACCTCGCAAAGCAGGCGGCGCGGATAGGTCAGGAGTTGATGCGGCTTCGCCACCCGTGAGTGGCAACCAGGGCTATAGCCCTGGTTCCCACTCACGAGCGGCGGAGCCGCAGCAGTTCGGGGAGGTCGCGCGCCACGATCTCGTCGTCGGTCAGATCGGACGCCCCGCCGTCGGTGGCGCCGCCCAGCCACACCTCGCCGGTGGTGCCGTCGATGGTGATGAGCTCGCCCGCGCGGAAGACGACCGCACCGTCGGCCGTGGTCACCTCCGCCGCCCCGACCACCAGGTCCGCCGCACCGACGACGGCGGGGATGCCCCAGCCGCGGGCGACGACGGCCGCGTGGCTGACGAGCCCGCCGGTGCTGGTGAGGATGCCGACCGACACCGACATGCCGTGCACGTCCTCGGGACTGGTCTCGGGCCGGACGAGGACGACGTCGCCCTCGGAGTCGGCGGCGGCGTCGGCGTCGAGCACGGCGGCCCCGCTCACCCGCCCCGGCGACGCCCCGAGGCCGGTCGCGACCGCACCGGCGATCGCACCCTGCCGCGCCGCCGCGACGACCTCGGCCCGCGCCCGCTCCCGCTCGTCGTCGGAGACGCGGGCCGCGGCCTCGGCGGGGGTGAGGGCGATCGCGGGGTCGTCGACCATCTGCGCGGCCAGCCGCACCGCCGCCACCGCCCCGCGCTTGCCGACGCGGGTCTGCAGGATCCACAGCGTGCCGCGCTCGACGGTGAACTCGACGTCGCACATGTCGCGGTAGTGCCGCTCCAGCCGGGCGAGGTGCCCGACGAGGTCGGCGTGCGCGCCGGGCAGGTGCGAGGCCATGTCGTCGAGGGTGAGCGTGCGGGCCGTGCCGGCGACGACGTCCTCGCCCTGCGCACGGGGCAGGAAGTCGCCGTAGGGGCGGTTCGCACCGGTGGAGGGGTCGCGGGTGAAGACGACGCCGGTGCCCGAGGCGTCGTCGAGGTTGCCGAAGACCATCGCCTGGACGTTCACCGCGGTGCCGACGTCGCCGTCGATGCCCTCGCGGGCGCGGTAGGTCTGCGCGCGGGGGCTGTCCCAGCTGCGGAACACGGCCTCCACCGCGCCGCGCAGCTGCGCGCGGGGGTCCTGCGGCACGGTCACGCCCAGCCGCGCGAGGACGTCCCGGATCTCCCCGACGCGCGCCCGCAGCGCCTCGGCGCCCACCGGCGCGGGGGCGTGCCCCAGCACGTCGGCGTCGACGCCGAGGACGGTGGTGGCGTACATGGTGAGGAAGCGGCGGTAGCTGTCCCAGGCGAAGGCGGGGTCACCGGAGACCGCGGCCAGGCCCTCGACCGTCGCGTCGTTCAGGCCCAGGTCGAGGACGGTGTCGAGCATCCCCGGCATCGAGCGCGGGGCGCCGCTGCGCACGGCGACGAGCAGCGGGTCGGCCGGGTCGCCCAGGCGCCGCCCGATCCGTGACTCCAGCGCGGCGCAGTGCTCCTCGACCGCGGCGTCCAGACCGTCCGGCCAGCCGCCCTCGCGGTAGGCCCGGCACACGGGCAGCGCGATCGTGAAGCCGGGCGGGACCGGGAGCCCGAGCACCGACGTCATCTCCGCGAGCCCGGCGCCCTTGCCGCCCAGCAGGTCGGCGAGCTCGCGCGGAGGCGTGCTGTGGGGGTGGTCGAACGCGTAGAGCTCCAGCGTCGTCATCGTCGTCATCGTCGTCGGCACCGTCAGTGCCCGTCGGCCGCGGACCGCTCGCGGCCCAGCGTGCTCAGCAGGTCCTGGTGCAGCTCCATCCAGGCGTCGTGGTAACTCTCCGACAGCGGGGCGGCGAACGCCGTGCGGTCGCCCGCGACGAGCCGCTCGCGCGCGGCGGTGAAGGCGCGCGGGTAGCGGTCGTAGCGGGGCAGCGCCCCGGCGAGCCGCGCGGTGAGGGCGACGACCCGCTCGTGCACCGGCCCCAGGTCCTCCACGACGGCCGCGTCGTACGCCGCGTCGCCGTGGTCGTTGATCGAGCCGTCGGGACGCATCTGCCAGCGCGTGCACAGCGCCTTGAACGGCTCGTTGAGCGCGAGGAACGCCGTGTTCGCCTCCTCCACGGCGGCCTGCGCCCCGCGCTGCTCCAGCTCCCCGGCGAGCAGGGCCGCGTGCGCCGCCCGGCCGTCCGGGGTGAGCACCCAGCCGCTGATCCGGCCCGAGCGCTCGGTGGCCAGGCCGTCGGCGCGGGCGGTCTCCAGGACGCCGGTGACGACGTCGACGTCGAGCCCCGTGCCGCGCGCGACGCGGTCGGCCGCGACGAAGCCGCCCAGGCGCAGCAGGTGCATCACGAGCAGCCGGGGGTCGGTGTCGGTGGGGGTGGCGGTGGGGGTGGCGGTGGGATCGTCGTCGGTGCGCACCGGATGGCCTCTCGGTAGGACGGTCAGGACCGCCGCGGCTCGTGCACCGCGGCGAGCTGGAGGTGGCTGGTCTCGTTCAGGGTGAGCAGCTGGCGGCGGCCGTCGCGGGAGGCGGCGACGCGGCTGATCGAGGTGTACGCGGGCTGGAAGAACATGCCCCGCGGACGGCGCAGGACGGTGCCGAGGAAGGAGTTGATCACCCCGGAGTGGCAGACGACCGCCACCACCGACGACGCGTGGGCGTCGATGATGTCGGCGAACGCGGCGGCGACCCGCGCCTCGAACTCGTCGGGGTCGAACGTGTGCGCGCCCCACACCCCGGTCTCCAGCGCCCGCCACAGCGTGCGCCGCGCCTCCGGGCCCGCGGTGCTCAGCTCGGGCGGGGTGTAGCTGGTGGCGCCGTGGTCGAACTCGCGCAGCCGGTCGTCGACGGTGAGCGGGACGACTCTGCGGGCGGTGATCGCCTCGGCCGTCTCCCGCGCGCGGCGCATCGGGCTCGTGTAGACGACGTCGGGCCCGGGATCGGCGGCGAGGTAGCGGCCCAGCAGGTCGGCCTCGGCGCGGCCGGGCTCGGTCAGGGGCGGGTCGACGCCCGCACCGGTGGCCGACTCCTCGGGCCGGGGCCGGCCGTGGCGGATGAGCAGCAGCTCCATCAGGTCGTCTCCACGGGCCGGTAACGGTCACGAAGGGGCTGCAGCAGGATCTTCCCGGCGTCGCTGCGGGGCAGGGCGTCGACGAAGTCGACCGTGCGCGGGCACTTGAAGCCGGCGAGGCGCGTGCGGCAGTGGGCGATCAGCTCCGCGGCGAGCCCGTCGCCCGGCCGCGCACCGGGGGCGGGCACGACGACGGCCTTCACCTGCTCGCCGAACTCGGCGTCGGGGACGCCGAGCACCGCGACGTCGTCGACGGCGGGGTGCAGTGCGAGGGCGTCCTCGATCTCGCGCGGGTAGACGTTCACGCCGCCGGTGATGATCGTCTGGCCCAGGCGCCCGGTGAGGTACAGGTAGCCGTCGTCGTCGAGGCGGCCGAGGTCGCCCACCGTGCCCCAACCCGGCGTCGCGGCCAGGTCGGCGGTGCCGTCGTCGGCGCGGGCGGGGTCGGCGGCCCCGGGCTTCGCGAACCACACCGCGCCGACCTCGCCGGGCGGCAGCGGCCGGCCCTCGGCGTCGGCGACGTGCACCGCGCTCTCCACCGACCGCCCGACCGACCCGGGATGGGCCAGCCACTCGTGCGGGCCGATCGTGGTGCGGCCGTAGCCCTCGCTCGCGCCGTAGTACTCGTGGACGATCGGGCCCCACCAGTCGAGCACCGCCCGCTTGACGTCCGGCGGGCAGGGCGCGGCGGCGTGCACGGCGACCCGGTGCGTCGACAGGTCGTAGCGGGTGCGCACCTGCTCGGGCAGGCGCAGCAGCCGCACGAACATCGTCGGCACCCACTGGCTGTGCGTGACGCCGTACCGCTCGATCGCGGCGAGCGCGCCCTCGGCGTCGAAGCGCTCCATGAGCACGACGGTGCCGCCGAGCTGGTGCACCGACTGCAGGAAGCCGAGCGGGCCCGCGTGGTAGGCGGGGCCCGGGACGAGCAGCACGTTGCCGGTGTCGTCGAAGCCGAGCGAGCGCATCAGGCCACCGGACCGGACGGGGGCGTCGGCGGGGTGGCGGTCCTGCGGGTGCACCCGGAACGGCTTGGGCCGCCCGGTGGTGCCCGAGCTGAACAGCAGCCGCCCGCCGAGGGTCTCGACGAGGCCGAGGTCGCGCGGGGTGGCGTCGAGGGCGGTGTCGTAGTCGTCGTCCCCGCCCGAGCCCACGACCAGCCACACGACGTCGTCGCCGAGCCCCGCCCGCGCGGCCGCCTCGCGGATCGTCGGCGCCAGGTCCGCCGAGGTGACGACCGCGCGCGGTGCGGCCTCCTCGACGACGGGCACCAGTTCGTCGGCGGTGAGATGGCGGTTGGCCGCGCCGAGGTAGAGGCCGCTGCGCCAGCAGGCCCACGGCACCTCGCCCCAGCGCACGTCGTTGCCCAGCAGCAGCAGGACGGTGTCGCCGGGGGGCACGCCGCGAGAGCGCAGCAGTGCGGCGAGCCGCGCACTGCGGTCGTCGAGCTCCGCGAAGGTGCGGGACTCCCCGCTCTCCGCGAGGACGATGGCCGGACGGTCGGGGACCGTTCGGGCGACGCTGCCGGGGTGCACGCGACCTCCGAGTCGACGATGTGGGCCAACGGTACGAGGCCGGGAGCGCGAGGACAAGCCGAGAAGTGACTAGCGAGTCGCAGTAGTGGAGCGCAGGGCGGTGAGGCCGCCGTCGAGCCGCAGGTCGACGCCGTTGAGCCAGGACGCCTCGGGCGACAGGGCGAACTCCACGACGGCGGCGACCTCCTCGGGCCGGGCGTGGCGCCCGACCAGCTCGGCCGCGACGTCGAGCGAGGGCATGGTGGCGCGGAAGTCGGCGAGGATCGGCGTCTGCACCGGGCCCGGGCTGACGCTGGTGGCGCGGACGCCGCGAGGGTGCAGCCGGGCCGCGAGGTGGAGTGCGTAGCGCTGCACGAGCTGCTTGGAGAGCTGGTAGGCCTCCGGGCCGGCCAGACCGAGGGCGGTCAGGCGGGCGGCGAGCACGTCGTCGGGCAGCGTGACCAGTGCGGCCGCCTCCTCCTCGGTGGCGGTGCCGCGGTAGCCCGCCATCGAGGACAGCAGCACGATCGCGCCGCCGTCGGCCAGGCGGGGGAGGAGCGCCTCGGTGAGCCGGCGCAGGCCCAGGAGGTTGACGCCGTAGACCGTCTCCGGGGCCGCGGTGCCCGGGACGCCCGCCACGGCGGCGAGGCCGTGCAGCGGTCCCGCGCCGATCTCCCCGACCGCCGCGGCCACCGACGCCGGGTCGGCCAGGTCGCAGGTGACGCGGACGACGCCGTCGGGGATCGTGGCGGGGGTGCGGTCGACGCCGATCACCCCGTGCCCGGCGGCGACGAGGCGGGCGGCCAGCGCCGCGCCGATGCCCGACGCCGCTCCGGTGACGACGACGCGCCGGCTCCCGGTGCCGGTGGGGTGGCTGGACATGTTGCGCACCCTGCCATCCGTCCGTCAGAATGTATAGCGTCAGTCGCAAAATCGTCGGATGGAGCTGAGGATGGCCACGACCAGGCCGTGTCCCGGGGTGCAGACGGGTGCGCCCGACGACGGGCCGGACGAGTTCGACCTGCTCGACGCCCGGCTGTTCGCCGACGACCGCGACGGCGACGTGTTCCGCCGGCTGCGCGAGGACGCGCCGCTGTTCTGGAACCCCGGCCCCGGCGACAAGGCCGGCTTCTGGTCGCTCACCCGCTACGCCGACATCGAGGCGGTGGCCAAGGACGCCGCGCGGTTCGGCAACGGCGAGGGCACCCAGATCCCCAGCCGCCGGGCGGAGGGGAGCGGGCCGCGGCAGATCCACAACATGGACGCCCCCGACCACGGACCGATGCGACGCCTGCTCACCAGCACGTTCATGCCCCGCGCCGTCGAGAAGCTGGCCGGACGCGTGGAGGAGGTCACCACCGCGCTGCTCGACGAGGCCCTGGAGCTCGGCGAGCTCGACTTCGTGAAGGTCATCTCCTCGCGGCTGCCGCTGCTGGTGTTCGCCCCGATGCTCGGCGTCCCCACCGCCGACGCCGACCTGCTGCTGCGCTGGACCAACGAGTCCAGCAGCGAGGACCCGGAGTACTCCGCCGGGCCCGAGACGGCGGCGAAGGCGCGCGAGGAGCTGTTCGCCTACTACGCCGGGCTCAGCGAGGAGCGCCGCGCCTGCCCGCGCGAGGACATCGTCAGCACGCTGGTGCAGTCGCGGTTCCGGGATGCGCCGCTCACGCAGGACTGGCTCAACCCCTACTACATGGTGCTGACGGTCGCGGGCAACGAGACCACCCGCAACCTGCTCAGCGGCTCGGTCGCCGTGCTCGGGCAGCGGGACCTGTGGCCGCGGCTGCGCGAGGGCGGCCCGGAGCTGCTGCGCACCGGCATCGAGGAGATGGTGCGCTGGATGTCGCCGGTGGTGCACATGCGCCGCACCGCCACCACCGACGTCGAGCTGCACGGGCAGACGGTGAGGGCAGGGGAGAAGGTCGTCCTCTGGTTCTCCTCGGCCAACCGCGACGAGCGACAGTTCGAGGCGCCCGAGGAGTTCCGGCTCGACCGCACGCCCAACCGCCACCTCGGTTTCGGCGCGGGCCCGCACTTCTGCCTCGGCGCGCACCTCGCGCGCATGGAGACCCGCGTCTTCTACGAGCAGCTCATCGCGCGCGACATCCACGTCGAGCTGCTCGGCGAGCCCGACCGCCTGCTGTCCAACTGGTTCCGCGGCATCAAGCGGCTGCCGGTGCGGATGACGCAGGGCCGCCGGTGACGGCCGGCGTCGGCACCCGGCGCCCGGGCGCCGACCTCGTCCGCGACCGCACCGACCACCTGATCGGCGGCCGGTGGGTCCGCTCGACGGGGGAGCCGGTCGCGGTCGTCGACCCGGCGACCGAGCGGGTCGTCGCCCACGTCCCGGCCGGCACCGCGGCCGAGGCCACCGCGGCCGTCGACGCCGCGCACGCCGCCTGGCCGGCCTGGGCGGCCACCGGCGTCGCGGAGCGGGTGGGGCACGTCCGCGCGCTGGCCGACGCGCTGGACGCGGCCGCCGAGGAGATCGGCGGCGTCGTCGCCACCGAGGTCGGGATGCCCTGGCACCTGGCCGTCCCGGCGCAGGTGCGGATGCCCGCGCAGGTCCTGCGCACCACCGCCGACCTCGCCGAGGGCTACCCGTGGCGCGAGCCGACGTCGGCGGGGGAGGTGCTGCGCGCCCCCGCGGGCGTCGTCGTCGCGATCACGCCGTGGAACATGCCGCTGCACCAGATCGCGGCGAAGATCGGCCCCGCGCTGGTGGCGGGCTGCACCGTGGTGCTCAAGCCGAGCGAGGTCGCGCCGCTGTGCGCCTACGCCCTCGCCGAGCTCGTCGTCGCGGCCGGGCTGCCGCCGGGCGTCGTCGACGTCGTGTCGGGCACCGGGCCCGTCGTCGGGGAGGCGCTGGTGCGCGACCCCCGCACCGCCGTCGTCTCCTTCACCGGCAGCGTCGGCGCCGGGGCCCGGGTCGCCGAGCTCGCCGCGCCCGGCATCAAGCGCGTCTGCCTGGAGCTGGGCGGCAAGTCGGCGAACGTCCTGCTCGACGACGCCCCGCTCGACGTCGCCGTGCCGAGCGCGGTGCAGCAGGCCTTCTTCAACTCCGGCCAGGCCTGCAACGCGCTCACCCGCCTCCTCGTGCCGGCCGCCCTGCACGACGAGGTGTGCGAGCGGCTGGTCGCCGCCGTCGGGGAGATCCGGACGGGCGACCCGTTCGACGCCACGAGCGACCTCGGCCCGCTGGTCAGCGCGGCGCAGCGGGACCGCGTGCGCGGGCACGTCCGGCGCGCCTGCACCGACGGCGCGCGGCTGCTGACCGGTGGCCCGGACGCCCCCGACGGGCTCGACGTCGGCTACTACCACCGCCCCACGGTCTTCACCGACGTCCCGCCCGACCTCGCGCTCGCCCACGAGGAGGTGTTCGGGCCGGTGCTCGCGGTGCAGGTCTACGACTCCGGCGACGCGGGGGCCGTGGAGCTGGCCAACAGCACCGACTACGGGCTCGCCGCGGGCGTCTGGTCGGCCGACCGCGACCGCGCCCGGGCCGTCGGCGCCCGGATCCGCGCCGGGCAGGTGAAGGTCAACGGCGTGCGCACCCGCGACAGCCTCGACGCGCCGTTCGGCGGCTACGGCCGCTCGGGGCTGGGCCGGGAGCTCGGCCGCTACGGCATCGACGAGTTCGTCGAGATCACGTCGCTGCTGGGCTGAGCGCCGCGAGGGCCACCGCGCACCGCCACGATATGGTGAGAGGCGTTCACAAACCCGCGTCGGAGGTGCCGGTGGCCCAGCAGGATGCGTCGCCCGCGGCCGAGGACGGCGTGGCGGCGGTGAAGCAGCCGGTGCGGCGCGGCAAGAACGTCCGCGGGCTGCGCACGCGCCAGGAGCTGCTCGACGCCGCGCTGAGCTGCTTCTCCGAGTACGGCTACGCCCGCACGCGGATCTCCGACATCGTCTTCCGCGCCGGGGTCTCGCAGGGCAACTTCTACCGGCACTTCGAGAGCAAGAACGAGATCTTCCTCGAGTCGCTGCGGCCCAGCCTCGACGAGCTCACGGCCTCGACCGGGCGCTCCGTCGTCGGCAGCGGCGTCGACCTCGACACGATGGTCGTGCTCGCCACCTCCTACCTCACCTCCTACACGCGCAACCGGCACATCCTGCGGGTCATGCGCGAGGCCGCGGCGTCCAGCGCGGAGGAGGGCTTCACGCAGCTGTGGCTGCAGCAGCGCGCCGGCTACGTCGAGCGCACCGGGCGCTGGCTGCGACGGCTGCACCAGCAGGGCGCGATCGCCGAGACCGACTTCGACCTGCTGGCCGACGTCCTCGGCTCGACCATCGAGCAGACCGCGTACGTGCACATCGGCCTCGCCCCCGAGGCGCCCCGGCCCGAGCGGATCCACGCGCTCGCGGCCGTCGTCGGTGCCGTGTGGCACCGCGCCCTGCCGCTGGTCGACGGCCCGCACACCGGTCCCGGCTCCGCGGTCTGAGCTCCCCGTCGGATCGGCGCCGCGAGGTGCCGCCGACGGGTTGACAGCCGATCGCCACCGCGCCACGATGTGACTCGTTCGTCGCAGAACGGGGAGAGTGCTCCGGCTCCGCGACGCCCGACGCGGTCCCGGGAGCTTCCTGCCGGGCTGCAGGCCCCGGCCCGAGCACGAGCGACCGTGCCACTCGAGCCCCAGTGACGAGGGAGACCGCTTCCGTGACCGACTGGCCGATCTTCGACCGCACCTCGAAGACCTTCCCGCTCTACTCCCGCGCGAACGTGGGCGAGATCTTCCCCGACCCGATCTCGCCGCTGAACGCCTCCATCGGCTTCCAGGCCAACCTGGAGCCCGGCTGGGAGGCCGCCTTCGTGGCCTGCAGGGTGTGGGACCACGACATCTACGACAAGACGGTCGACCGCAACGTTCTGCCGGCCTTCGGCAGCTACCTCTACATCAACATGTCGCTGATGCGCCTGTTCGGCGTGCGGGTGCCCGGGATGGGTGCCGAGGCCGTCGACCTGCAGTACTTCGGCGACATGCCGGGCATTCCGTCCTACGAGAGCGAGAAGCGCGACTTCGACGACGACCCCGCGTTCTCCGAGCAGGCCGGTGGCTGGCTCATGAACGAGGTGCTCCTCGCCGACGACCTGGGCGCCTACGACGCCGACCGCGCCGACGTGCGCGCCGTGCGCGAGTCCCGGCCCGACCTGTCGGCGCTCACCGACGAGCAGCTCGTCGAGCGCCTCACCTCCTACGCCGACCTGCAGACGCGGCTGTTCCAGCACCACATCGAGTCGAGCCTGAAGTCCGGCGTCGGCCTCGGCGCGATCGGCCAGCTCGCCGCGGCCGTCGGCAAGCCCGAGCTCGGGCTGACGCTCGTCAGCGGCATCGGCGACGTCGACTCCACCGGCCCGTCCAGCGGCATGTGGGCACTGAGTCGCAACGCCCGCACCGGTGCGGTGGCGGCCCTGTTCGACGCGGGCGTCCCCGGGCTCTACGAGCGCATCGCGGCGAGCGACGACGCCGCCGTCGTCGCTTTCCGCGCGGAGCTCGACGCCTTCCTGGCCGACTGGGACTTCCGCGGCCCCGCCGAGTGGGAGCTGCGCGCCGACACCTGGAGCCTCAGGCCCGAGCTCGCGCTGCACACCGTCGACCGGATGCGCGGGATCGGCGACGACGAGGCGCCCCAGGTCAAGAACGCGGTGCGCGTGCAGGAGCGCGAGGCCGCCACCGCCGTCGTCCGCGAGCTGCTCGCGGGCGACGCGGAGGCGCTGGGCCAGTTCGAGGTCGCGCTCAAGGCCGCGGCGCTGTGGCTGCGGGGCCGCGAGCGGTCGCGCACCACGTCGGCGATGCTGGTCCACGAGCTGCGCCTCCCGGCGCTGGAGCTCGGGCGCCGCGGCGTCGAGGCCGGCCACCTTGACGACGCCAAGCAGGTCTTCATGCTGTTCGGCGACGAGCTGCCCGCCTACCTCGCCGACCCGGGATCGTTCACCGAGCAGGTCCGCACGCGCGAGAAGACCTACGTCGAGCTGTTCGACTACGAGCCGCCCTTCGTCGTCGTCGGCGAGGTCCCGCCGCTGTCGGAGTGGAAGCGCCGTTCCGACCGCACCCACACCGCCGCCGTGGTGGGGGAGACCATCCAGGGCGTCTCCGGTTGCACGGGCGTCACCCGCGGCCGCGCCCGGGTGCTCACCGACCCGAACGACCCGTCGGCGCTGGAGCCGGGCGACATCCTTGTCGCCCCGATCACCGACCCGTCGTGGACGCCGCTGTTCGTGGCGGCCGCGGGCGTCGTCGTCGACGTGGGCGCGCCCTTCTCGCACGCGGCGATCGTCAGCCGCGAGCTGGGCATCCCGTGCGTGGTGTCGGCCACCGACGCGACCGGCCGCATCCCGGACGGCGCCCTGATCGAGGTCGACGGGACCAGCGCGACCGTCACGATCCTCGAGGTCTGAGCCGGCGTCGGGTGAGGGATGCTGCACCTCCGACCCACCCAGGAGGATCCGTGGCGCTGTTCGCCCTCACCTACCGCTACATCGACGACCCCGACGCCGTCGCCGCCCACCGTCCCGACCACCGCGAGTACCTCGACGGCTTGGTCGGGACGGGGGAGCTGGTGGTGGCGGGGCGCCTCGGCGAGCCCGGCCCGGCCGGCGGCCTGCTCGTGTTCGACGTCCCCTCCGCCGACCGGGTGCACGAGCTCGCCGACGCCGACCCGTTCTGCGTGCAGGGCGTGGTGGCGGAGCGGACGGTGCAGAGCTGGCCGGTGACGATCGGGGCCGACCGGCTGGAGCCGCGCGAGCGGTAGGCGCCCGCCGCCGCCCCACCCCGACCCGGTCGCAGCGGGAGCCCGACTCGCGGGAGGGGCGCTACCGCCGGGGTGTCAGCGCTGCACCGTGATCCGACCGGCCGTCCGCACCACGCGCCCCACGCGCAGGGCCAGGTGCTTGGCGTAGCTCAGCACCAGGGCGCTGTAGCCGGGGGTGGGGCCGCGGTAGAAGAAGAAGCCGCGGGGGCCGTCGACCATCCGGCCGGTGCGCACGTCGTAGCGGCTGGCGTGCCAGGGGCAGACCAGGCAGCCGTCGGCGTCGACGGTGCCCTTGCTCATGTCCGCGAGCTGGTGGCGGCAGCGCCGCGACACCGCGAAGTCCTCGCCCCTGCTCGTCCCCACCGCCCACCGGCCGACGCGGCGGACGGTGCCGGGCGGGGTCGGGACGTCGGGGATGGACGTGTCGGACAGGGACGCGTCGGTCACGGTGCCTCCGGAGGAGTGGTGGGCGGCTGGTCCGGGGCGTACCCCCCGCACCGGCCGGCCACACCACGCCCCCGGGGGCGTCAGGCCCGGGCGATGTCGCCGACGAACTCGGCCACGCGGTCGACGAGCTCCTTCTGGTGGGGCTCCAGGTCGTGCCCGCCCATGCCGCCGACGACGGGCAGCAGGCCGTCGTCCACCAGTGCACCCCGGCGAGGGTCCCGATGGTGGCCAGACCGCAGAACGGCACGTAGACCGGGCTGTACCCGCCCTCCTGCACGAGCACCAGCCGCCCGCCGGCCGAGCGGGCCGCGGCCTCCATGACGGTCTCGGTCAGGGTGATGAACCCGCGGGTGGTGACGAGCTGGCAGGCCAGCGGGTCCATCGCGTTGGGGTCGAAGCCCGAGGCGACGATGACCAGCTCGGGCGCGAACGCCTCCAGCGCCGGACCGATCACCGTGCGCGCCGCGTACTGGTACGCGCCGTCGCCGCAGCCGACCGGCATCGGGATGTTGACGTTGTAGTTCTCGCCCGCCCCGGTGCCGCGCTCCTCGACCAGCCCCGAGTCCGGCGGGAAGCAGCGGTCCTGGTGCAGCGAGATCGTCAGCACCGACGGGTCCTCGGCGAAGATCGCCTGGGCGCCGTTGCCGTGGTGCACGTCCCAGTCGACGATCGCGATCCGCTCGATCCCGAGCACCGCCTGCGCGTGCTTCGCCGCGATCGCGACGTTGTTGAAGATGCAGAACCCGAGCCCGGTCTCCGGCAGGGCGTGGTGCCCGGCCGGGTTGACGAGCGCGTAGCCGTTGTCGACGGTGCCGGCGACGACGGCCTCGGTCATCGCGATCGCGCTGCCCGCGCCGAGCGCCGCGATCCGGTAGGCGCCCTTGCCGAACGGCGAGATGCCGTCGCCCGCGTCGCCGCCCTTGGGCTGCGCGCTCTCCCGCACGATCCGCTCGACGTGCTCCGGGGTGTGGACCCGGGTGATCTCCTCGACGGTCGCGGCGCGCGGCGCGATCCGGGTGAGGTGGTCGAGGAGCCCGGACACGCAGATCAGCTCGTGCATGCGCCGCTTGGTGTCCGGGTGCGCCACGTGGTGGGAGATGGGCTGGTGGCCGAGGTCGGGGTCGGCATCGCGGGACTCCTACTTCGTGCGGCGATCGCGGAGGCGCTGCAGCTTGCCGACCGAGCGCTCCAGCGAGTCGGGCTCGACGACCTCGCAGGTGACGCTGACGCCGATGCCGTCCTTGACCGCCTTCACCAGCTCGGCGGCCGCGGCCGCGCGGCGCTCGGGCGGGGTGTCGTGGCGGGCCTCGACCCGCACGGACAGGGCGTCGAGCCGGCCCTGCGTCGTCAGCTCGAGCTGGAAGTGCGGGGCGAAGCCCGGCGTGCGCAGGACGATCTCCTCGATCTGCGTCGGGAAGAGGTTCACCCCGCGCAGGATGATCATGTCGTCGCTACGACCGGTGATCTTCTGCATCCGCCGCATGGAGGGGCGGGCGGTGCCGGGCAGCAGCCGGGTGAGGTCGCGGGTGCGGTACCGGATGATCGGCAGCGCCTCCTTGGTGAGCGAGGTGAACAGCAGCTCGCCCTCCTCGCCGTCGGCGAGCGGCGTGGCGTCGAGCGGGTCGACGACCTCGGGGAGGAAGTGGTCCTCCCAGACGTGCAGCCCGTCCTTGGTCTCGACGCACTCCTGCGAGACGCCCGGGCCCATCACCTCCGAGATCCCGTAGATGTCGACCGCGTGGAGGTCCATGCGGTCCTCGATCTCCAGGCGCATCTGCTCGGTCCACGGCTCGGCGCCGAACACCCCGACCTTGAGCGACGACGAGGCCGGGTCGATGCCCTGGCGCTCGAACTCGTCGATGATCGTGAGCAGGTAGGACGGCGTCACCATGATGACGTCGGGCTCGAAGTCGGTGATCAGCTGCACCTGGCGCGGGGTCATGCCGCCCGAGATCGGGATGGCCGTGGCGCCCAGCCTCTCGATGCCGTAGTGCGCGCCGAGGCCGCCGGTGAACAGGCCGTAGCCGTAGGCGTTGTGCACCTTCTGCCCGGGACGGGCGCCTGCCGCTCGCAGGGACCGCGCGATGAGGTCGGACCAGCGGTCGATGTCGCCCTCGGTGTAGCCGACGACCGTGGGCTTGCCGGTGGTGCCCGACGACGCGTGCACCCGACGGACGTCGGACTGCGGCACGGCGAACATGCCGAACGGGTAGTTGTCGCGCAGGTCGGCCTTGCTCGTGGTCGGGAACTTCGCGATGTCGGCGAGCTCGCGGCAGTCGTCGGGGTGCACGCCGTGGGCGTCGAAGGCGCGGCGGTAGTGCGGCACGCTCGTGTAGGCGTGGCGCAGCGTCCACTGCAGCCGGCCGAGCTGCAGCGCGCGCAGCTCGTCGACCGACATCCGCTCGGCCGCGTCGAGGGTGTCGGGGGCGGGGGCGTCGCCGAGCCGGCGGGCGGTGGTGGTCATGACTCCTTCTTCGCGACGAGGGTGAGGACGTCGTAGCGGGCCACCGACTCGCCGTCCTGACGCGTGACGTCGGCGTCCCAGCGGACCTCACCGTAGGCCGCCGAGTCGCGCGGGGTCAGCTGCTTGCAGGTGAGCGTGACCGTGAGGGCGTCGCCGAACTTGACCGGCGTCAGGAAGCGCAGGTGGTCGACGCCGAAGTTGGCGAGCACGGGGCCCGGGTCGGGGTCGACGAACAGGCCCGCGGCGAGGGAGACGATGAGGTAGCCGTGCGCGACGCGCTCCCCGAACAGCGGGTTGGCCGCGGCGGCCTCGGCGTCCATGTGGGCGTAGAACGTGTCGCCGGTGAACTCGGCGAAGTGCTCCACGTCCTCCTGCGTGACGGTCCGGGGCCCGGCGACGAGCGTGTCGCCCGGCCGCAGCTCCTCGAGGTGCTTGCGGAACGGGTGCACGTCGGACTCGCGGCGCTCGGCGCCGGTGACCCAGCGGCCGGTGATCGCGGCGATCGTGTCGGGGTCGCCCTGGATCGCGGTGCGCTGCATGTGGTGCAGGACGCCGCGGATGCCGCCCATCTCCTCGCCGCCACCGGCGCGCCCGGGGCCGCCGTGGACGAGCTGCGGCATCGGCGAGCCGTGGCCCGTCGACTCCTTCGCGTCGCGGGAGTTGAGCACCAGCAGCCGGCCGTGCCAGGGCGCGACGCCCAGGACGACCTCGCGGGCCCACGCCGTGTCGGCCGTGACCAGCGAGCCGGCGAGGCTGCCCTGGCCGCGGGCGGCGTAGTCGATCAGCTGGGCGGTGGAGGAGTACGGGAGGATCGTCGAGACCGGGCCGAACGCCTCGACCTCGTGGGGCTCGCTGCGCTCCGGGTCGCCCACCAGCAGGATCGGGGAGAGGAACGCGCCGCGGTCGGCGTCGCCGTCCTCCACGTCGATGTGGTCGGGGTCGCCGAACACGATGCGCCCGGCGTCGGCCAGCGCCTTGACGCTGCGGCGCACCTCCTCGCGCTGCTCCAGGCTCGCGAGAGCGCCCATCCGGGCCGACGCGGGGTTGCCGACCGTCACCTTCGCCAGGCGCGCCGACACCGCCTCGACCACGGCGTCGACGTGCTCCTCGGGGACGAAGGCGCGCCGGATCGCGGTGCACTTCTGGCCCGCCTTGACCGTCATCTCGGCGACGAGGCCCTTCACGAACAGGTCGAACTCCTCGGTGCCGGGCGTGGCGTCGGGGCCCAGCGCGGAGAGGTTGAGCGAGTCGGCCTCCGCGGTGAACCGCACGGCGTGGCGGACGATCGCGGGGTGCGTGCGCAGGGTCTGCGCCGTGGACGCCGAGCCGGTGAAGGAGACGAGGTCCTGGCCGGTGAGGTGGTCGAACAGGTCGCCGACCGAGCCCGCGACGAACTGCCACGCGCCCTCGGGCAGCAGGCCCGAGTCGACGATCAGCTCGGTGAGCCTCGCGGTGAGGAACGCCGTCGGGCTCGCGGGCTTGACGATGCTGGGCACGCCGGCGAGGAACGCGGGCGCGAACTTCTCCAGCGGCCCCCACACGGGGAAGTTGAACGCGTTGACCTGCACCGCGACGCCGTGCAGCGGGGTGCACACGTGCTGGCCGAGGAACGTGCCGCCGCGGCCCAGCGGCTCCACGTCGCCGTCGACGTAGACGGTGTCGTTGGGCAGCTCGCGCTTGGCCTTCGAGGCGTAGGCGAGCAGGACGCCGATGCCGCCGTCGATGTCGAACTTGGAGTCCCCGAGCGTGGCGCCGGTCTGCGCCGACACCGCGTAGAGCTCCTCGCGGTGCTCGCGCAGGTGCTGGCCCAGCGCCTTGAGCAGCGCGGCACGCTGGTGGAAGGTCAGCGCGCGCAGCGCGGGCCCGCCGACGGTGCGGCCGTGCTCCAGGGCTCCGGCGAAGTCGAGGCCGTCGGAGGAGATGCGGGCGATCTCCGCACCGGTGACGGCGTCGTGCAGGGGGCGTGCCTCGCCGGTCGCGGTGTGCCAGTCGCCCATGACGTGGCTGCGGAGTGTGGGGGTGCTCAAGAGGTGTCTCCCAGTTCTCGGTCGGGGAAGGTCAGACGCGCTCGATCAGGAGGGCCACGCCCTGGCCCACGCCGACGCAGAGCGAGGCGAGGCCGCGGCGGCCGCCCTCGCGGCGCAGCCGGTGGGCGAGGGTGAGGGTGATGCGGGCGCCGGAGCAGCCCAGCGGGTGGCCGAGCGCGATGGCGCCGCCGTCGGCGTTGACGGTCTCGGGGTCGAGCCCGAGGCGCCGCACGCAGGCGAGGCTCTGGGCGGCGAAGGCCTCGTTGAGCTCGACGGCGTCGAGGTCGCCGGCCGACCAGCCCGCGCGATCGAGCGCCTTGCGCGTGGCGGGCACCGGGCCCAGGCCCATGACGTGCGGGGCGACGCCGACGCTCGCGCCGACCACGATCCGCGCGATCGGCGTCAGGCCGTGCTCGCGGACCCCCCGCTCACTGGCGACGACGAGCGCGGCGGCCCCGTCCGACAGTGGCGAGGCGTTGCCCGCGGTGACGACGCCGCCCTCGCGGAACACCGGGCGCAGGCGCCCGAGCGACTCCGTCGACGCGTCGGGCCGCGGCCCCTCGTCGGCGGTGACGACGACCGGGTCGCCCTTGCGCTGGGGGATGGGGACGGGCACGAGCTCGTCGTCGAAGCGGCCGTCCTTGGTCGCGGCGGTGGCGCGGGCGTGGCTGCGCACGGCGAACTCGTCGCACTCGGCGCGCGTGATGCCGTCGAGCGCGGCGACCTCCTCGGCCGTCTCGCCCATCGACAGCGTGACCGGGCCCTCGGTCTCGGTGTGCACCTCCGGCGCCGCGCGGTCCATCGCGGTGAAGCGCGGGTTGGTGAAGCGCCAGCCCAGCGAGGTGTCGGCGACCTCGCCCGGCTTCGCCCACGGCGTGCCCGGCTTGGCCATCACCCAGGGCGCGCGGGTCATCGACTCGACGCCGCCGGCCACGACGACGTCGGCCTCGCCCGCGCGGATCGCATGCGCCGCGTTCGTGACGGCCGTCAGGCCGCTCGCGCACAGGCGGTTGACGGTGTAGCCGGGCACCGTCGACGGCAGGCCGGCCAGCAGTAGCGCCATGCGCGCGACGTCGCGGTTGTCCTCGCCGGCCTGGTTGGCGGCGCCGAGGACGACCTCGTCGACCGCGTCGGCGGGCACCCCGGCGCGGCGCACCGCCTCGGCCACGACCAGCGCGGCGAGGTCGTCGGGGCGGACGCCCGCGAGCGCTCCGCCGTACTTGCCCTGCGGGGTGCGGGCCCCGCTCACCAGGAACACCTCGGTCATCCGGCCTCGTCTCAGCGGTCATCCAGCGAACGATCGTTCGGTTGTGGGGGAGGCTAGCATGACCCGGGTGGAGACCAACAGTGCTGCAGGCGACGCCGCCGTCCTCGTCACCGCCGACGAGAAGGACCCCGCCGTCGCGATCGTGACGCTCAACCGGCCGGCCAAGCGCAACGCGCTCACCGTCGAGCTGAAGGAGGCGCTGCTCAGCGCCCTGGAGGGCGTCGCGGCCGACCGCTCCGTCCGGGCCGTCGTGCTGACCGGCACGGGCAGGTCGTTCTGCGTCGGGCAGGACCTCGGCGAGCACGTGCAGGCGCTGGAGGCCGACGCGGCCACCGCGTTCGCCACGGTCGAGAAGCACTACAACCCGATCGTCCGGTTGCTCGCCACGATGCCCAAGCCCGTGGTCGCGGCCCTCAACGGGGGAGCGGTGGGCGCGGGCCTGGGCCTCGCGCTCGCCTGCGACCTGCGCGTCACCGCCGACTCCGCCACCTTCGCCACGGCCTTCGCCGCCATCGGCCTCACTGCCGACTCCGGCCTCTCGGCCACGCTCGTGCACTCCCTCGGCGCCGCCCGCGCCACCGAGCTCCTGCTGCTCGGCGAGTCCTTCGACGCCGCCGCCGCGCAGGCGTCCGGGCTGGTCCGGGCCGTCGTGCCGGTCGAGGAGGTGCTGGGCGCGGCGCTGGAGCTCGCGCGCACGCTCGCCGCCGGCCCGACGCTGGCCTACGCCGAGATCAAGCGGGCCGTCGCGATCGGCGCGGTCTCGCCGCTGGACCGCGTGCTCGACGAGGAGGGCGCCGCGCAGGGCCGGCTCGGCGTCACGCGCGACCACCGCGAGGCCGTCGACGCGTTCCTGGCGAAGCGACGACCGTCCTTCGAGGGCGCATGAGTGCGGCCCCGGCGGAGCCGCCGGCCCCGGCCGTCCGCACGCGTCGCGCCCGCGGGGAGGCGGGCGCCCGGCGGCCCGTCTACGACGCGTCGTCGCTGCTCACGGTGGCCGTCGCGGAGTTCAACACCCGCGGCTACGACGCCACCAGCATGGAGGACCTCTCCCGCGCGGCCGGCATCACCAAGTCGTCGTTCTACCACCACGTCAGTGGCAAGGAGGAGCTGCTCCGGGCGGCCCTGCACCGCGCGCTCGACGGGCTGTTCGGCATCCTCGAGGAGCCCGCGGCGCAGGACGGCCCGGCGCTGGCGCGGCTGCAGCACATCATCCGCCGCCAGGTCGAGGTGCTGACCTCCGAGCTCCCGTACGTCACGCTGCTGCTGCGCGTTCGGGGCAACACCGAGACCGAGCGCTGGGCGCTGGCCCGGCGCCGCGCGTTCGACGCGTCGATCGCGTCGCTGGTGGCCGAGGCCGTGGCCGACGGCGAGGTCCGCTCGGGCGTCGACCCGCTGCTGGCCGCGCGGCTGCTGTCGGGCACCGTCAACTCGATCATCGAGTGGTACCGCCCGGGGCGCCCGGGCACCGAACGGCTGCCCGACGACATCGTCCGCGTCGTCTCCGACGGCATCATCCCGCCCGCCTGACGCGCCGCGTCACACGTCCGCCCGGTTGCGTCGTGGGCGGAGGTGCGCCATCATCAGACGAACGAACATTCGGTTACGGAGGATTCCCATGACGGTGACCGAGGACCGCCCCGGTCCTGCGCTGGACCTCGAGGCCGGCTTCGACCGGACGATCGAGGCCGACCAGCGGATCGAGCCGCGGGACTGGATGCCCGAGGCCTACCGGAAGACCCTCATCCGCCAGATCGCCCAGCACGCGCACTCCGAGATCATCGGGATGCAGCCGGAGGGCAACTGGATCCTGCGGGCGCCGTCGCTGCGCCGCAAGGCGATCCTGCTGGCCAAGGTGCAGGACGAGGCCGGGCACGGCATGTACCTCTACGCCGCGGCCGAGACGCTCGGCGTCGACCGCGAGGAGCTCACCGAGAAGCTCATCGACAGCAAGCAGAAGTACTCGTCGATCTTCAACTACCCGACGCTGAGCTACGCCGACATCGGCGTCATCGGGTGGCTCGTCGACGGTGCCGCGATCTGCAACCAGGTGCCGCTGTGCCGCTGCTCCTACGGCCCGTACGCGCGCGCCATGATCCGCATCTGCAAGGAGGAGTCGTTCCACCAGCGGCAGGGCTTCGAGCTCCTGCTGGCGATGGTCAACGGCACCGACGCGCAGCGCGAGATGGTGCAGGAGTCGGTGAACCGCTGGTGGTGGCCCTCGCTCATGATGTTCGGCCCGCCCGACGACGACTCGCCCAACTCCGCGCAGTCGATGGCGTGGGGCATCAAGCGCCACACCAACGACGAGCTGCGCCAGCGCTTCGTCGACATGTCGGTGCCGCAGGCCGAGGCGCTCGGCGTCACGCTGCCGGACCCGGAGCTGGTCTGGAACGACGAGCGCGGGGCCCACGACTACGGGCAGCCCGACTGGGACGAGTTCAAGGCCGTCATCGCCGGGTCCGGCCCGGCCAACGCCCAGCGGGTGGCCCACCGGCGCCGCGCCCACGAGAACGGCGCGTGGGTGCGCGAGGCGGCGCAGGCGTACGCGGAGAAGCACGCGGGGGTGCGGGCATGAGCGGGGAGTTCACCGCGGAGGGCGGCCACGGGGCCGTGCCGACCGAGGGCGTCGAGACGGGGCAGGGCGCGAAGCCCTCGCGCCGCGCCTGGCCGCTCTACGAGGTGTTCGTGCGCGGCAAGCGCGGGCTCAACCACGTCCACGTCGGCTCGCTGCACGCCGCCGACGACGAGATGGCCCTGCACAACGCGCGCGACGTCTACACCCGCCGCAACGAGGGCGTGTCGATCTGGGTCGTGCGCGCCGACGCGATCACGGCGTCGAGCCCGGCGGAGAAGGACCCGTTCTTCGCCCCGGCCGGCGACAAGGTCTACCGGCACCCCACGTTCTACGCGATCCCGGAGGAGGTGCCGCACCTGTGAACGCCCACCACACCGACGTCGAGGAGCACGCTGTGACCGACACGGACGGGACGAACGCGTACCAGTCGCTGTCGGAGACCACCGGTCACGACGATCCGCGCTGGGCGTTCGGCACCGGCATCGTCACCGACGCCGGCGCGGAGATCACGTCGCCGGTGCCCGACGGCGTCGACCCGGCCGACCTCGCCGCCTACTGCCTCATGCTCGGCGACGACGCGCTGGTCTACAGCCACCGCCTCTCGGAGTGGGTCAGCAACGCCCCGGAGCTGGAGGAGGAGGTCGCGCTGGCCAACACCGCGCTCGACCTGCTCGGCCAGGCCCGCGTGCTGCTCGCCCGCGCCGCGCACCTGCGCGGCGGCGACGCCACCGAGGACTCGCTGGCCTACCTGCGCACCGACGGCGAGTTCCGCAACGTCGGCCTCGCCGAGCTGTCCGACGACCTCGACTTCGCCCGCGCCGTCGTCCGCCTGCTGCTGTTCTCGACCTGGCGGCTCGCGGTCCTGTACCGGCTGCAGGACTCGGCCGACCCCGTCGTCGCCGCGGTCGCGGCAAAGGGCGTCAAGGAGCTGACCTACCACCGCGACTACGCCGCCCGCTGGACGCTGCGCCTGGGCGACGGCACGGACGGGTCGCACCACCGCGCGCAGGACGCGCTCGACGCGCTGTGGCCCTACGTCGGCGAGCTGTTCCGCACGTCCGACGAGGAGCGCCGGCTCGTCGACGCCGGGGTGGCCGTCGACCCGGCCGCCGTGCGCGAGGAGGTCGACGGCGTGCTCGACCAGGTCCTCGAGCGCGCCACGCTGACCCGTCCCGAGCGCCCGTTCATCGGCACCATCGGCGGGCGCAGCGGGCGGCAGGGGCTGCACACCGAGCAGCTGGGGCCCGTGCTGGCCGAGATGCAGAGCCTGGCGCGGCAGCACCCGGGTGCGACGTGGTGACCGGCGCGGCTGCGCCGCTCGTGAGCGGCAACCGTGGTCCTGGGCACGATCCGCACTCACGGGGCGCTCGCGCCGTCGTCGCCGACGTCGTCGACCCCGAGATGCCGATGCTCACCCTCGACGACCTCGGCGTCGTCCGCTCCGTCGACGTCGACGGCGACGCGGTCACCGTCACGATCACCCCGACCTACTCGGGCTGCCCCGCCGTCGACGAGATGCGCCACGACATCGGCGCCGCGCTCACCCGCGCCGGGTACGCGCGCGTCGACGTCCGGACGGTGTTCTCACCGGCCTGGAGCACCGACTGGATCAGCGACGCGGGCCGGCGCAAGCTCGCCGAGGCGGGCATCGCCCCGCCCGGCCGGGCCGCCGCCCGGGCCACCGGCCCGGTCCCGCTGACGCTCGGTGCGCCCTCGTCGTCGGTGCGCTGCCCGCAGTGCGGCGCGCCCGCCACCGACGAGCTCTCCCGCTTCGGCCCCACCGCGTGCACGTCGCTGCGCCGCTGCCCGTCGTGCCGGGAGCCCTTCGAGCACATGAAGGAGATCTGATGACGGCCGCCACCACCGAGGTCGCCACCACCGACGTCGCCGCGCCGCGCATCAGCGGTTTCCACCCGCTGCGGGTCGCGGCCGTCGAGCGCCTCTGCGACGACGCCGTCGCCGTCACCTTCGACGTCCCCGACGACCTCCGCGAGGCCTACGCCTTCCGCCCCGGCCAGTACCTGACGCTGCGCCAGGAGACCGCCGACGGCGAGGAGCGCCGGTCGTACTCGATCTGCGCGCCCGCCGGTGCCGCCCCGCGGGTCGGGGTGCGCCGCGTCGCGGGCGGGCTGTTCTCCGAGTGGCTGGTCGACCGGCTGGAGGCGGGCGACGAGGTCGAGGTCGGGCCGCCCGCGGGCGCGTTCACCCCCGAGCTCGAGGCCGGCACCCGGCACGGGCTGGTCGCGGCCGGGTCGGGCATCACGCCGGTGCTGTCGATCGCCGCGTCGCTGCTCGCCGCCCACGACGATATTCACGTCACCCTGCTCTACGGCAACCGCCGCACCGACACCGTCATGTTCACCGAGGAGATCGCCGACCTCAAGAACGCCTACGGCCCGCGGCTGCACCTGCTCAACGTGCTCTCCCGCGAACCCACCGAGGCCGACATCTTCAACGGCCGCCTCGACGCCGAGCGGATGCGCACGCTGTTCGGCGCGCTCGTCGACGTCGAGGACACCGACCACTGGTGGCTGTGCGGCCCGCTCGGCATGACGGAGGACGCCGTCACGGTGCTCACCGAGCTGGGCGTGGACCGCAAGCGGATCCACCGCGAGCTGTTCTACGTCGACGAGCCGCCGCCGGAGCCCACCCGCGCCGACGACGAGGCGGTCGACGGCGAGGGCAGCGAGGTCACGGTCGTGCTCAACGGCCGCTCCACCACGCTCACGCTGCCGCGCGACGTGTCGGTGCTCGACGCCGCGCAGAAGGTCCGCGGCGACCTGCCCTTCGCCTGCAAGGGCGGGGTGTGCGGGACGTGCCGGGCGAAGGTCACCGACGGCGACGTCACGATGCGCCGCAACTTCGCCCTGGAGGACGACGAGGTCGAGGCCGGTTTCGTGCTGACCTGCCAGACCCTGCCGGTCTCCGACGCGGTGACGATCGACTTCGACAGCTGAGGGCTCCGGACCTCGACAGGTCAGGCCCCGGCGCGCCGCCGCACCTCCCGCGGCGGTGCGCCGAACCAGCGCCGCACCGCCCGCGTGAGCGCCGACTGCTCGGCGAGCCCGACCATCGCGGCGACCTGCGAGAGCGGCAGGTCGGTGCGGGTGAGCAGGCGGTGCGCGGTGTCGCGGCGCACGTCGTCGAGGATCGCGGCGAACGTCGTGTCCTCGGCGGCGAGGTAGCGCTGCAGCGTCCGCGGGTGCAGCCGCAGCAGCCGGGCCACGGCGTCCACGCGCGCGGGCGAGGTGCCCAGCGACTGCGCCAGCGCCGCCCGCACGCGCGGCGCGACCAGTCGTCCGGGCTCGGGGAAGTGGCTCTCCAGGAACTCGACGGCGATGCCGTGCAGCATCTCGTCGCCGCCGCGCACCGGGGTGGCGGCGAGCTCGGCGGGCACGCGGAGCACGGCCTGCGGGCGGTCGAACAGGACGTCGGCGCCGAAGAACGCGGTGTAGCGCGACACGGGCGCGAGCGGCGGGTGCGGCAGGTGCGCCGCGCGCAGCCCGTACGGCCCGGCGCGCAGCAGCCCCACGACGCGGTGCAGCAGCCCCAGGCCCAGGTCGATCGACTGCGGCGGGATGGCCTCGGCATCGCGGCTGCCGTAGCGCAGGCCGACGACGCCGCGCGCGCCCTCGGGATCGGCCACCTGCTCGACGCTCAGCGCGGGGCTGTGCACGAACAGGAACCGCGAGGCGCAGTCCAGCGCGTCGCCCATGGTCTGGGCGCTCTCGACGGCGATCGCCAGCGGCCCCAGCACCTCCGGACCCTGGTGCTCGGCCAGGCGCAGCCCGAGGTCGGGGCAGGCGAGCTCGGCGGCGGCGGTCTCCAGCAGCCGGCCCGCGGTGCGGGAGGGGATCACGGCGTCGTCGACGTCGACGGCCTCCGGGGGCACGCGGAAGCGGGCGAGCAGCGCGGCGCCGTCGCCGCCGAGGTCGTCGACGAGCGGCTGCAGACCCCGCAGGGCCGCGGCGCGCACCATCGACCCCATGTCGCGCAAGGGTAAATGGTTGTCGTCCAGGGTCAAGTGGCCGTCGGCGCGGGCGGGCACACTGGCACCGTGACCGACGACCAGAGCAGCAGTGCCGTGACCCCGCCGGAGCACGTGGACGTCCTCGTCGTCGGAGCCGGGCTGTCCGGCATCGGCGCCGCGTGGCGGCTGCAGCAGGAGCGCCCGGGCACCACCTACGCGATCATCGAGGCGCGCGACGCCATCGGTGGCACCTGGGACCTGTTCCGCTACCCGGGCGTCCGGTCGGACTCGGACATGTTCACCCTCAGCTACCCGTTCCGGCCGTGGACCGACGCGAAGTCGATGGCCGACGGCGAGAGCATCCGGCGCTACATCACCGACACCGCGGCCGAGGGCGGCATCGACCGGCACATCCGCTTCGGCACCCGCGTCGTCAGCGCGTCCTGGTCGTCGGCGGACGCCCGCTGGACGGTCCGCACGCTCTCCGACGCCGGTGAGCAGGAGCTGACCTGCGGCTTCCTCTACGTCTGCACCGGCTACTACGACTACGCGCACGGCCACCAGCCCGTGTTCGCCGGGCTCGACGACTTCACCGGCGAGTTCGTCCACCCGCAGTCCTGGCCCGCCGACCTCGACCACACCGGCAAGCGGGTCGCCGTGATCGGCAGCGGCGCCACGGCCGTCACCCTCGTCCCGGCGATGGCCGGGACCGCCGCGCACGTGACGATGGTGCAGCGGTCGCCGTCCTACCTGACGGCGTTGCCCGGCACCGACGCGCTGGCCGACACGCTGCGCCGCGTCCTGCCCGCCGGGCTCGCCCACACGTTGGTGCGGGCCAAGAACGTCGCGATGACGCAGGCGTTCTACCAGCTCAGCCGGCGTCGCCCGGAGCGCGTGAAGGCGATCCTGCGCAGCATCGCGCTGCGCTTCCTCCAGGACCCCGCGTACGTCGACGAGCACTTCACGCCGACCTACCAGCCCTGGGACCAGCGGCTCTGCGTCGTCCCGGACGGCGACTTCTTCCGCGCGGTCCGCCGCGGCGACGCGTCGGTCGTGACCGGGCACATCGACCGCTTCGTGCCCTCGGGCATCCGGATGACCACGGGCGAGGTCGTGGAGGCCGACGTCGTGGTGTCGGCGACCGGGCTCTCGCTGCTGGCCTTCGGCGGGATCGAGCTGAGCGTCGACGGCACGCCGGTCGACGTCGGCGAGGAGGTCACCTACCGCGGCGTCATGCTCAGCGGCGTCCCCAACCTCGCGTACTGCATCGGCTACACCAACGCGTCGTGGACGCTGCGTGCCGACCTGTCCTCCCGCTACGTCACCCGCCTGCTCGGCTACATGCAGCGCCGCGGGTACGCCAGCGCCACGCCGTCGCGCGAGGCCGCGGGGGAGGGACGCCGCCCGCTGCTCGACCTCAGCTCGGGCTACGTGCAGCGCGCCATCGACCGCTTCCCGCGCCAGGGTGCGCGCAACCCGTGGACCACGCGTCAGAACTACGTGCTCGACGCCCTCACCACGCCGTGGGCCGACCTGCGCCGGGACATGGCGTTCGCGCCCGCGCCCGCCGCCCGTCCCGTCGTCCAGGACAGCGCCCTGCAGGAGAGCACCCGATGAAGCCCTACCGGTTCGCCGGCCGCACCGCCGTCCTGACCGGCGCCGCCGGCGGCATCGGCGAGCAGCTGGCGTACGGCCTCGGTCTGCGCGGCAGCGACCTCGTGCTGGTCGACCGCGACGCCGACCGCCTCGACGCCGTCGCCGCCACGGTGCGCGAGCGGCACCCCGGGATCGCGGTGTCGACGAAGGTCGTCGACCTCGCCGACCGCGCGGCGACCGCGGCTCTGGCGCAGGAGGTCCTCGCCGAGCACCCGCGGATCGGGCTGCTGATCAACAACGCCGGGGTCGCGCTCGGCGGGCGGTTCGCGCAGCTCACGCTCGACGAGTTCGAGTGGGTCATGGACGTCAACTTCCGCGCGCCCGTCGTGCTCACCCACGCACTGCTGCCCACGCTGACCGCGGAGCCCGGCGGGCACCTCGTCAACGTCTCCAGCCTGTACGGGCTGATCGGCCCGGCGGGGCAGTCGGCGTACTCGTCGAGCAAGTTCGCGATCCGCGGGTTCAGCGAGGTGCTGCGCCACGAGCTCGCGCCGCTGGGCACCGGCGTCACGCAGGTGCACCCCGGCGGGATCCGCACGCGGGTCGCGGAGAGCGCGCGGGTGGGGTCGGGGGTGTCGGCCGAGGAGGTCGAGCGCAGCCAGAAGGCGTTCCGCTCGCTGCTGACCTACCCGTCCGAGAAGGCGGCCGAGGAGATCCTCGACGGGGTCGAGCGCCGGCGGACGCGCGTGCTGATCGCGGCGAGCGCGAAGGTCCCCGACGTGCTGGCGCGGGTGCTGCCCGGCTCGTACGGCGGGGTGCTCGACAGGCTCACCGCCGTACTGGCGAAGCGGGCGCGGGCGTGAACGGGGCGTTCGTCGACGTCCGCGGCGCGCGGGTCCGGGTGCACGAGAGCGGCGACCCCCCGCACCCGCCGGTCGTCCTGCTGCACGGGATCGGCCGGAGCCTGGAGGACTGGGAGCCCCAGCACGGGCTGCTGGCCGGCGACCACCGCGTGATCAGCCTCGACGTGCCCGGCTTCGGGTTCTCGCAGCGCCTGCCCGGTCCGGTGACGCTGCGCTCGCTGGCCGACGGCGTGCTCGCGACGCTGGACGCCCTCGGCGAGCACCGTCCCGTGCACCTCATGGGCAACTCGCTCGGCGGGGCAGTCTCGCTGCAGGTCCTCGCGCTCGCGCCGGAGCGGGTGGCGACGCTGACGCTGGTCAACAGCGCCGGCTTCGGCAAGGAGGTGGCGATCGCGCTGCGCATCCTCGCCGTGCCCGGGGTCGGTCGGCGGCTGCTCGACGGGGTCGATCGCACGGCCGCCCGCCGCACCGAGCGCGCCCTGTTCTTCGACCCCGCCTTCGTCACCGACGAGCGCGTCGACCACGCGATGGAGGTGGCCCGGCAGCCCGGCCAGGCCGAGGTGTTCCTGGAGGCGGCCCGCGAGCTCGGGACGTTCCGCGGCATCCGGGCGGCGTGGCGGTCGACGCTGCTCGAGGAGGTCGCCCGCCACCCCCGCCCCACGCTGGTGGTGTGGGGCGACCGCGACCTCATCCTCCCGCCCCACCACCTCCGCGCCGCCCGGGCGCTGGTCCCGCACGCCCGCACCCACGTCTTCGCCGACACGGGTCACGTGCCGCAGGTGGAGCGGGCCGAGGAGTTCGCCCGGTTGGTGCGGGGGACGGTGCTGGCGGGGGCGCGGGAGTCGGTGGAGGCGGGGTAGGTCGCTCCTCGTCGGAACCGCGTTCCGCGGAACGCGCAGGCCGGGTCCGGCCGGCTCGTGATCGCCGGGACCGTGACGCCACGGTCCCTGCAACGACCACCGAGTCGCACTCTCGGCGATCACGCGGCGCGGTCGGGGAGCGCTGGGTGAGCGGGGTGCGGGGCCGCGATCACCGCGACCCACCTCCGACCGTGAACGTGCATCACGGGCAGATGGTCGCGACCAGTGATCCACCGGCGACCATCCGCCCTTGATCGGTGGGCAGGAACCCGGGCGCCCGAAAGTCGTGGGAGCCCGGCTGTAACCCTCGCCCGGTCCCGGGACTCCTCCTTCATGACACCCCAGCCGCACCGAGTTCCGGAGGATCCGATGTCCGAGTGCTACGCCCCCGAGATGATCGACACCACCGACGTCGACACCACCGACGCGCTCGAGCTTCCCGCGACCCCGGAGTACTCCGCCACCGACATCGCGTACGAGTACGTCGACCTCGACGGCGACGGCCACACCGAGACGACCCTGATCGACTCCAACGACGACGGCCAGATCGACGCGGTCCTCACCGACGTCGACGGCGACACCTACGACGACGTGGCCCAGTTCGACAACGTCCCGGCCGACGGGCTGTTCGTGGCCGACGTCGTCGCGATCGCCGACCACGCCGACGGCCTGGCCGACCTCGTCCTCGACGACACCGACCTCGACGGGATCTTCGACGTGGCCACCCCGGGCGGGGACGAGCCGCTGCCCTACGCCAACCCGTACGAGACCTCCGCCGGCGTCGCGCCCCTGGGTGTCTGACCCACAAGCCGTCCCGGACGCCCGAGCGGTCACAGCACGCTGAGCAGCCGCAGCGCGACGACCAGCGAGAGCAGCAGCAGCGGCAGGCTGCCCATGACGGCGGCGAGTCGCAGTGCGGGGCCCACGTCCTCGTCGCGACGCACGTCCCCCAGCGCCTCGTCGACCATGCGGCGCAGGTGGGTCAGATCGGGGTCCTCGGGCACGGTCCGGGCTACCCGGGCCGGATGCGGGGAAACGGCGCCGCAGTGCGTTTGGGCCCCCCGACCCCGGGTAGCCGGGCCGCGACGGGAGGCCGCCGGGGCCACCCGCGAGGGGGAGTGCCGCGTGGGGATCCGGGACCTGCTGGCGTCGTGGCCGGTGTACCGCCAGCTCACCGGGACCGACCGGCTGGGGCGCGGCGCCGCGGCGCAGTCGCCGGAGCACGTCGGCCTGCGGCCGCGGACGGCCACGGCCGACCGCGTGGCCAAGTCCGTCTGCCCGTTCTGCGCGGTGGGGTGCGCGCAGAAGGTGTACGTCCGCGACGAGCGGGTCGTGCAGATCGAGGGCGACCCCGACTCCCCGATCTCCCGCGGACGGCTGTGCCCCAAGGGGTCGGCCAGCCTGCAGCTCGTGACGGGCCCGCAGCGCGAGGAGAAGGTCCGCTACCGCGCCCCGTACGCGACGGAGTGGACCGACCTCGACCTCGACACCGCGATGGACATGATCGCCGACCGCGTCCTCGCCGCCCGGGAGAGCGGCTGGCAGGACGTCGACGAGCACGGCAACCGGCTGCGCCGCACGACCGGCTTCGCGAGCCTGGGCGGCGCCACGCTGGACAACGAGGAGAACTACCTCATCAAGAAGCTGTTCACCGCGCTCGGGGCCATCCAGATCGAGAACCAGGCCCGTATTTGACACTCCGCCACCGTCCCCGGTCTGGGGGCATCCTTCGGGCGCGGCGGCGCCACCGACTACCAGGAAGACCTCGCGAACTCCGACTGCATCGTGATCATGGGCTCGAACATGGCCGAGGCCCATCCGGTCGGGTTCCAGTGGGTCATGGAGGCGAAGGCGCGCGGCGCCCGCGTGTTCCACATCGACCCGCGCTTCACGCGGACCAGCGCGCTGGCCGACACCTACGTCCCGATCCGCGCCGGCACCGACATCGCGTTCCTGGGCGGCGTGATCCACCACGTCCTGCAGAACGACCTGGACTTCCGCGAGTACGTCACGGCCTACTCCAACGCGTCGTTCGTCGTCGACGAGCGCTATGCCGACACCGAGGACCTCGACGGCCTGTTCAGCGGCTACGACGCCGAGACCGCGAGCTACGACGGCGCGAGCTGGCGCTACGAGAACACGCGTGCGGCGGGGGAGGGCGGGCCGGACGGGCCGGAGCGGGCGAAGGAGGAGACCGACGCGCTGCAGGAGGGCTCGGGCGGGCCGGCCGTCGAGAACGTCGGCGGGATCGTGCAGGACCCGACGCTGCAGCACCCGCGCTGCGTCTTCCAGATCCTCAAGCGCCACTACGCCCGCTACACCCCGGAGATGGTCGAGCGGGTGTGCGGGACGCCGCCGGAGCTGTTCCGCGCGGTGTGCGACGCGTGGACGGCCAACTCGAAGCGCGACCGCACCTCCGCGCTCGTCTACAGCGTCGGGTGGACCCAGCACAGCGTCGGCGCGCAGTACATCCGTGCGGGCTCGATCGTGCAGACGCTGCTGGGCAACATCGGGCGCCCGGGCGGCGGCGTGTTCGCGCTGCGCGGGCACGCGAGCATCCAGGGCTCCACCGACATCCCGACGCTGTTCAACCTGCTGCCCGGCTACCTGCCGATGCCGAGCGCGGGGCAGCACCCGGACCTGGCGGCGTACGTCGAGCACCTGCGGGCCGACTGCCAGAAGGGGTTCTGGTACGACGCCGACACCTACGTCGTCTCGCTGCTCAAGGAGTACTTCGGCGAGCACGCCACACCCGAGAACGACTTCGGGTTCGACTGGCTGCCGGCGATCAACGGTGACCACGGCACCTTCCGCACGGTCATGGACATGGTCGACGGGAAGGTGTCGGGCTACTTCGTGCTCGGCCAGAACCCCGCGGTCGGCTCGGTGCACGGGAAGCTGCAGCGCCTGGGCATGGCGAACCTCGACTGGGTCGTCGTCCGCGACCTCGCCATGATCGAGAGCGCCACGTTCTGGAAGGACGGGCCGGAGATCGAGACCGGGGAGATCGTCCCCGAGCAGTGTCGCACCGAGGTGTTCTTCCTCCCCGCCGCGTCGCACGTGGAGAAGGAGGGGACCTTCACCCAGACCCAGCGGATGCTGCAGTGGCGGGAGAAGGCCGTCGAGCCGAAGGGCGACCAGCGCTCCGAGCTGTGGTTCACCTACCACCTGGGGCGCCGGCTGCGGGAGCGCGTGGCGGCCTCGACGGACCCGCGCGACGAGCCGCTGCAGAAGCTGGCCTGGGACTACCGGGTCGACGGCGACGAGCCCTCGGCCGACGACGTGCTGCGCCGGATCAACGGCGTCGACCTGACGACGGGCGAGGCGGTGAACGCCTACACCGATCTCAAGGCCGACGGGACGACGATGGCCGGCTGCTGGATCTACACGGGCGTGTACGCCGACGACGTCAACCAGGCCGCGCGCCGCAAGCCCCACGACGTGCAGGGCCCCTACGAGAACGAGTGGGGCTGGACGTGGCCCGCGAACCGGCGGCTGCTCTACAACCGGGCGTCCGCCGACCCGCAGGGGCGGCCGTGGAGCGAGCGCAAGAAGCTGGTCTGGTGGGACGCCGAGCGCGGCGAGTGGACCGGCGACGACGTGCCGGACTTCCCGAAGGACGTCCCGCCCGGCTACGAGCCGCCCGAGGGCGCCTGCGGCCCGGCGGCCCTGCGCGGTGACGACGCGTTCATCATGCAGGCCGACGGCAAGGCCTGGCTGTACGCGCCGCACGGCGTCGTCGACGGGCCGCTGCCGACGCACTACGAGCCGCACGAGTCGCCGGTGCGCAACCCCCTCTACACCCAGCAGGGCAGCCCGACGCGCAAGGTCTACGGGCGTCCGGACAACCCGTCGAACCCGTCGCCGCCCGAGGCGCACTCGGAGGTGTTCCCGTTCGTGCTCACCGCGGCGCGGCTCACCGAGCACCACACCGCGGGCGGGATGAGCCGGCAGCTGCCCTACCTGGCGGAGCTGCAGCCGGAGCTGTTCGTCGAGGTGTCGCCGGAGCTCGCGCGGGTGCGGGGGCTGACGCACCTGGGCACCGCGCACGTCGTCACCAGCCGCGCGGCGGTCCAGGCGCGCGTCGTCGTCACCGACCGGATGGCGCCCCTGCGCGTCGACGACCGCGTGATCCACCAGGTCTGGCTGCCCTACCACTGGGGACACTCCGGGCTCGTGTCCGGCGACGTCGTCAACGACCTGTTCGGGATCGTCGTCGACACCAACGTCTTCATCCAGGAGAGCAAGGTCGCCACCTGCGACGTCCGGCCCGGCCCGCGCCCGCGGGGCGCCGACCTGGTGGCGATGCTCGCCGACCTGCGCGCCCGCGCGGGCATCACGACCGAGACCGGCACCCGCGTGGCGACCGCCCTGGGCGTTCCGCACACCGCCGACTCGCCGTCCCCCGAGGAGTCGTCATGACCGAGCGGAACCGCCTGTCCGGCCCGATGCACGACGTGGCGGGCGACGCCGGCTACGCCGAGCACCCGGCGCGCGTCGGGTTCTTCACCGACACCTCGGTCTGCATCGGGTGCAAGGCCTGCGAGGTGGCGTGCAAGGAGTGGAACGCCGTGCCCGAGGACGGGCTCGACCTGCTCGGCATGTCGATGGACAACACCGGGATGCTCGGCGCCGACTCGTGGCGGCACGTCGCGTTCATCGAGCAGGAGCGCGGGATCGGGCACCAGGAGCCGGCGCTGGACCTGCTGCCGACCGGCCCGTCCGGGCTGCCGCAGACCTCCCACGCGGTGGAGCCGCGGCTGGGGGCGGCGCCGCGGGGCGGGTCGGAGCTGGGCACCTCGCCGCTCCCGCACGACCCGGAGGAGCTGGGCATGCCGTCCTTCTCCCGCCCGGGCGACGCGACCGGGGCCGAGGTCCGCAGTTCCGTTCGCTGGCTGATGGCGTCGGACGTCTGCAAGCACTGCACGCACGCCGGGTGCCTCGACGTGTGCCCGACGGGCTCGCTGTTCCGCACCGAGTTCGGCACGGTCGTCGTGCAGCAGGACATCTGCAACGGCTGCGGCTACTGCGTCTCGGCCTGCCCCTACGGCGTCATCGACCGCCGCGAGGACGACGGCCGCGCCCAGAAGTGCACGCTCTGCTACGACCGCATCGGCGACGGCCTGGAGCCCGCGTGCGCCAAGGCGTGCCCGACGAACTCGATCCAGTTCGGCGACCTCGACGAGCTGCGCGAGCGCGCCGACCGCCGCCTCGAGCAGCTGCACGGGCTCGGC
Source organism: Pseudonocardia oceani (assembly GCF_019263585.2). GTDB lineage: Bacteria > Actinomycetota > Actinomycetes > Mycobacteriales > Pseudonocardiaceae > Pseudonocardia > Pseudonocardia oceani. Next base: position 928,038 of record NZ_JADQDF010000001.1, on the reverse strand, counting down.
GTCGAGGAGGCCCGGCTCTACGGCCGCGACCCCGACGACGGCGTGGGCGGCGACGGCGCGTTCTTCCTGCTGCTCGACGAGCCCGAGGTCTACGGCCTGCCGCCGGACCCCGTCGTGCCCACCCGCGACGCGCCCGCGATGTGGCGCGCGGCCGGTGCGGCCGCCGTGGCGTTCGCGGTGGCGGGCGTCGGGGCGTTCCTCGGCGCGGCGCTGCCGGGGGTGCGCCGGTGACGCGCCGCCGGGACCCGGAGCCCGCCGAGCGGCGCAGCGACATCAGCGGGATCGGGCAGGAGGCGCAGCTGTTCCAGGGGGAGCAGCCCGTGCCGCGGCGCCGCCGGGGTGGTGGGTCGGGGAAGGGCGAGCAGACCGTCGTCCCGGACGCGGAGTTCCGCTCGTACTACGGGCGGCCCGTGCTCAAGTCGCCGGTGTGGGAGTGGAAGATCGCCGCGTACCTGTTCAGCGGCGGGCTGGCGGCGTCGACGGCGGTGCTCGCGGCCGGGGCCGACCTCACCGGCCGCCCCCGCCTGCGCCGGGCGTCCTGGCTCGGGTCGTTCGGGGCGCTGCTGGCCAGCATGTGGTTCCTGGTGTCGGACCTGGGGCGCCCCGAGCGGTTCCACCACATGCTGCGCGTCGCGAAGCCGACCTCGCCGATGAGCGTCGGGACCTGGATCCTCACGCTGTTCGGGCCCGGCGTGGGCGCCGCCGCGGTGTGGGAGCTGGTGCCGGCGCACCGGCGCGGGCACCCGCTCGCGCGGCTGCTGCGCGCGGTGTCGCGCCCGGCCGGGGTGGCGTCGGCGACGGCGGCGCCCGCGGTCGCCGCGTACACCGCGGTGCTGCTCTCGCACACGGCCGTGCCCGCCTGGAACGCGGTGCGCGACGAGCTGCCGTTCGTCTTCACCGGCTCCGCCGCCGCGGCGGGCGGCGGGTTCGGGATGCTCACGACACCGGTCCGGGAGGCGGGCCCGGCCCGCTGGTTCGCCGTGGCGGGCGCCGCGACCGAGCTGGCCGCGGGGCGGCGCATGGAGCACCGTGCGGGTCTGGTCGGGGAGACCTTGCGGACGGGCGCGCCGGGGCGGCTGCGGAAGGCCTCGGAGCTGCTGACGGCCGCCGGGCTGCTCGGCGCGCTGGTGGCGGCGCCGCGCAGCCGGGGCGGCGCGGCGGCGTCGGGGATCGCCCTGCTGGCGGGCAGCGCGCTGCAGCGGTTCGGGGTGTTCGAGGCGGGTGTGGCGTCGACGAAGGACCCGAAGTACGTCGTGGTGCCGCAGCGCGAGCGGCTCGCCGCAGCGGAAGCGGCCGCCGGTGAGGCCCAGCGCCAGAACGGCTGACCCGGGCGGTTCGTTCGTGACCGGCTCCGGCGGGGGGAGCCTGCTGCCCCGCGTCCTCGCGATCACCGGGCTGGACCGCCGGCTGGTCGTGCACGAGCGCTGAGCACGACGGCCGGCGTCCGGCTCATCCCTCCGGCAGGCCCGCCAGGACCTTGTCCAGCGTGATCGGCAGGTCCCGCACCCGCACCCCCGTGGCGTGCCACACCGCGTTCGACACCGCCGCGGCCGTGCCGACGATGCCGATCTCCCCGATCCCCTTGGACCCCATCGCGTTGACGAACGGGTCGTGCTCGTCGATCCAGTGCGCCTGCACCTCGCCGACGTCGGCGTTGACGGCGATGTGGTACTCGGCCAGGTCGTGGTTGACGACGTGGCCGGTGCGGGGGTCGAGCAGGCCGTCCTCCTCCAGCGCCATCGACAGGCCCATCGTCATCCCCCCGACGAACTGCGAGCGGGCCGTGCGCGGATTGATGATCCGCCCGGCGGCGAACACCCCGAGCAGGCGCGGCACCCGGATCTCGCCGGTGTCGGCGTGCACGTGGGCCTCGGCGAACTGCGCGCCGTAGGCGTGCATCGCGTGGTCGGGGTCGGGCGGGCCGACCTCACCCTGCGCCTCGTCGCCGTTCTCGGGGCGATCGCCGAACTTCTCGCGGAACGTCCGGGCGGCGTCGACGACGGCCGAGCCCCACGTCGTCATCCCCGACGACCCGCCCGCGACCGAGGCCATCGGCAGGTCGGTGTCGCCGATCCGCACCTCGACGTCCGCGACGGGCACGCCGAGCGCGTCGGCGGCGATCTGCGGCAGCGTCGTCCACGTGCCCGTGCCGAGGTCGGCCGCGCCGATCTCGACGGCGAACCGGCCGCCCTCGCACCGGACCGTCGCGGTCGAGGCGGGCATCCGGTTCACCGGGTACGTCGACGCGGCCACACCGGTCCCGACCAGCCAGTCGCCGCTGCGGCGCACGCCCGGGCGCGGGTCGCGGTCGGCCCAGCCGAACCGCTGCGCGCCCTCGCGCAGGCACGCGACGAGGTTGCGGCTGGAGAAGGGCTTCCCCGATTCCGGCTCCACGTCGGGCTCGTTGCGGACCCGCAGGTCGATCGGATCGACACCGATCCGCTCGGCCAGCTCGTCGAGCGCCACCTCGGGCCCGAACATGCCCGGGCACTCGCCCGGGGCGCGCATCCAGGACGGCACCGGCACGTCGAGCGCAGCGAGGCGGTGGGTGGTGCGGCGGTTCGGGGCGGCGTACATCGTGCGCGTCGGCACCCCGGTCTGCTCCGCGAACTCCTTGATCCGCGCGGTCTGCTCGACGACGTCGATCGCGATCGCCGACAGGTGCCCCTCGCGGTCGGCGGCCAGGGTCATCCGCTGGATCGTCGGCGTGCGGTAGCCGGCGAGGGAGAACATCTGCTGGCGGGTCAGCGCGAACCGCACCGGGCGGCCGGGCACCGCGCGGGCGGCCAGCGCCGCCAGCACCACGTTGACGTGCGCGTTGCCCTTGGACCCGAAGCCGCCGCCGACGTAGGGGCACACCACCCGCACGCGCTCCTCGTCGAGCCCGAAGATCGGCGCGACGGTGGCGCGTACCGGGTGCACGCCCTGCGTGGAGTCCCACAGCGTGAGGTCGCGCCCGTCCCACAGCGCGACGGTGGCGTGCGGTTCGAGCGGGTTGTTGTGCTGCATCGCGGTCGTGTACGTCTGCTCGACGACCACCTCCGCGGCGGCGACGGCGGCGGCAACGTCGCCCTCGGCGGTGTCGGTCGGGAACGTCGGGTTCACCTGCTCGGGCGCGTAGAGGCCGGGGTGGTCGACGCGCAGCTCGGCGTCGTGCGGCTGCTCGTCGTAGGTCACCTCCACCGCGTCGGCGGCCTCGCGCGCGATCTCCGAGGTCTCGGCGACGACCGCCGCGACGACCTGCCCGCGGTAGCCGACCGCGTCGGACTGCAGGACGGCGAGCTCGGCGTCGTCGGTGGAGGCCATGCGCTCGGCGTCGGCGGGCGTCAGTACCGCGAGGACGCCGTCGAGCGCCTGCGCCGCGGTCGTGTCGACGGCGACGACCCGCCCACGCGCGATCGTCGACTGCACGGGGTGCAGGAACGCGGCGCGTTCGACCGGCGTCTCGTAGGCGTAGGTGGCGGTGCCGCGGACCTTCGCGGCGCCGTCGCGGCGGGGGAGGTCGCGGCCGATCTCGTGGGGTTCGAGCAGGGCGGTCATCAGGCGTCCTCCCGGGCCAGGTCGCGCAGGGTCGCGACGAGGGTGCGGCGCAGCAGCGGGATCTTGAAGCCGTTGCCGCCGTCGATCCCGTCCTGCGCGACGGCATCGGCGAGCTCGGCGTCGGCGGCCGCGCGGTAGCTGTCGTCCGCGGCCGTCGCGCCGCGCAGCGCCTCCTCGGCGCGGCGGGCGCGCCACGGCTTGTGGGCGACGCCGCCGAACGCGATCCGCGCGTCGCGGACCACGCCGTCGACCACCTCGACTGCTGCCGCCACGCTGACCAGCGCGAACGCGTACGACGCGCGGTCGCGGACCTTGCGGTACGCCGAGCGCCGCGCGATCGGCAGCCCGGGCACGTCGATCGCGGTGATCAGCTCGCCGTGCCCGAGCACCGTGTCGCGTTCGGGGGAGCCCCCGGGCAGCCGGTGCAGGTCGACGAAGGGGATCGTTCTCTCGCCGTCGACGCCGAGCACGCGCACCTCGGCGTCGAGCGCGGCCAGCGCGACGGCCATGTCCGACGGGTGCGTCGCGATGCAGCGGTCCGACGCGCCGAGCACGGCGTGGTTGCGGGTCGCGCCGCCGATCGCGGAGCACCCGCTGCCGGGGCTGCGCTTGTGGCACGGCGTGGTCACGTCCTGGAAGTAGACGCAGCGGGTGCGCTGCAGCGGGTTGCCGCCGACGGTCGCCATGTTGCGCAGCTGGCCGGTGGCCCCGGCGAGCAGCGCCTGCGACAGCACCGGGAACCGCTCGCGGACCCGCGGGTCGGCGGCGAGGTCGCTGTTGGGCACCGCCGCCCCGATCCGCAGCGCGCCGGCGCCGAGATCCTCGACGGCGTCGGAGGTCAGCCCGGTGACGTCGACGACGAGGCCGGGCTCGACGACGCCGAGCTTGAGGTGGTCCACGAGGTTGGTGCCGCCGCCGAGGAAGACCGCGGACGGGTCGGTCGCGACGGCGAGCACGGCGTCGGCGGCCGCGTCGGGGGCGCTGTAGGCGAAGGGCTTCACCGCGCCTCCCCGGCCGCCCGGTGTCCGGCTGCCTGCTGCACCGCCGGCACGATGTTCGCGTAGGCGCCGCAGCGGCAGAGGTTTCCGCTCATCCGCTCCGCCACCTCGTCGTGGTCGAGCTCGGGCTCGCCGCCGCCGGTGGCCGCGCTGGGCCAACCGCGCGCGTGCTCGTCGAGCATCCCGACGGCCGAGACGACCTGGCCGGGCGTGCAGTAGCCGCACTGGAACGCGTCGCAGTCGACGAACGCCCGCGCCACCGGGTGCAGCTCGCCCTCCGGCGCCAGCCCGTCGGCGGTGACGACCTCGCCGCCGTCCTGCGTCATCACCAGCGTCAGGCAGCTCAGGACGCGCCGCCCGCCCGACAGGACGGTGCAGGCGCCGCACTGGCCGTGGTCGCAGCCCTTCTTGGGACTCGTGACGCCCATGCGCTCGCGCAGCGCGTCGAGCAGGGTGGTCCTCGTGTCGACGGTCAGCCGGCGCGGCGTCCCGTCGACGATCAGGTCGATCGTGTGCTCCACAGCGGTGTCCCCCAGAGGTCTGTCGGTCGTCGCGCTGCGTACCCGGCACAGCCCGGCCTACTCGCCCGGAGCTGCTGCGCGCCGTGGTGCGCCGACGGCGCTGCGCGGAGCCCGCGGCGGGCCGGTGCATCCAGGAGCGGCCCCCGGGCGGTAGTCCCGGATGCACCCTTCCCACCGCCCATCCCAGAGGACACCCCATGCGCAGACTCACCCTCGCCGCCTGCGGCGTCGCCGCGGCCCTGGCGACGACCCTGGCCGTGGCCCCCGCCGCGTTCGCCCAGGACACCGGCACGGTCTACGTCGTCCACGGCATCCCGGACACGCCCGTGGACGTCTACGTCGACGGCGCCCGCGCCCTCGACGACTTCCAGCCCGGCACCAGCGCCGGCCCCGTGGACCTGCCCTCGGGCAGCCGCGAGGTCGCGATCTTCCCGGCCGACGCGGCCGACGGCTCCGGCGAGCCGCTGCTCTCCGCGACCGCCGACCTGCCCGCGGGCGGGAACGTCACGCTCGTGGCGCACCTGACCGAGGGCGGCGACCCGACCGTCACCCCGTTCGCCGACGACGTGTCCTCGGTGCCGGCCGGCCAGGCCCGCCTCGTCGTGCGGCACACCGCCGCCGCGCCCGCCGTGGACGTGCTCGCCGGCGGCTCGCCGGTCGTGTCCGGCCTGACCAACCCCAACCAGGAGGCGCTGGAGGTGCCCGCGGGCACCGTGTCGGCCTCCGTGGCCGCCGCCGGGACCACCGACCCCGTCATCGGCCCGGCCGACCTCGACCTCGCCGAGGGCACCGCGACGTTCGTGCACGCGATCGGCTCGCTGGAGGCCGGCAACCTCGACCTCGTCGTCGTCACCGTCGACGGGCTGCACAGCGCGCCGTCGGGCGTGCCGTCCGGTGCTCCCTCGGGCGCCCCGTACGAGCCCGGCGTCCCGGTGGGGCTGCTGCTGCTGGGTGCCGGTGGCCTGGCCGCCGTGACCGTGGGCGCCGCCCGCGTCGCGGCCGCACGGCGCTGATCGCGCGCGCGGTGGCCGCGGTGGCCCTGCTCGCCCTCGCGGGGTGCGCGGCCACGCCGTCCGCCCCCGCGGCGGCACCCGCCGCGGCCACCGCCCCGTCGCCCGCTCCCGCCGCCGCACCGTGGTCCACGTCGCCGGCGGAGCCCGGTGATCGTGTCGCGGCCCCGTCGCGGGTGCGGTTGGCTTCCCTCGACGTGGACGTCGAGGTGGTCGACGTCGGGGTGGACGACCGGGGCGAGATGGAGGTGCCGCAGGACGTGTCGACCGTCGGCTGGTACCGCTTCGGGCCCCGGCCGGGCGCCGCGGCGGGCTCCGCCGTGCTCTCCGGGCACGTCGACGACCGCGTGCAGGGCGAGGGCGCGTTCCACCGCCTGAGCGAGCTCATCCCCGGCGACCCCGTGGAGGTGGAGCTGGCCGACGGTGCGGTCGTCGCGTACGTCGTCGACCGCGTCCGGCGCATCGCCAAGGAGGAGCTGCCCGTCGACGAGCTCTTCGCCCGCGACGGCGCACCGGTGCTCACGCTGGTGACCTGCGGCGGCGACTTCGACCGCGAGGCCCGCTCGTACCGGGAGAACGTGGTCGTGACGGCGTCGCCCACCGGAGACGGCGCGGCATGACCGACGAGCCCGACCGGGCCCTGGCCAGGAGCTTCCTGGCCGGGGACCCGGTCGCGCTCCGCGCGCTGTGGGACGCCCACGGGCGGTCGGTCTACGGCTTCGCGCTGCGCTGCCTGCGCAGCCACCACGACGCCGAGGACGTCACCCAGCAGGTGTTCGTCCGTGCCTGGCGCAGCCGCGCCACCTACGATCCGGAGCGGGGGCGCGCCGGCGCCTGGCTGATGGGCATCGCCCGCCACCAGGTCGCCGACCGGCTCACGGCCCGCAATCGCGACAACGAGGTCATGGACCGGGCCGCCCGGGCCGGCGTGGACCTCGCCGGCTCCCACGGACGCCCGCGCGGGGTCCCCGACCACGTGGTGGAGGCGGTGGTGGTGGCCGACGGGCTGAACCGGTTGCCGCCCCAGCAGCGAACGGTGGTGCGACTGGCCTTCTTCGACGACCTGACGCACCAGCAGATCGCGACGCTGACGGGGCTGCCCCTCGGCACGGTCAAGAGCCACCTCCGGCGCGGGCTGGAGCGGTTGCGACGACGGTGGGAGGTCGACGGTGTGGCACCCCGATCCTGACCTGCTCACCCTCGCGGCCCTGCCCGCCGAGGCGCGGGACCCCGACGTCCAGCGCCACCTCGAGGGGTGCGCGCTGTGCCGCGGCCACGTGGAGTCGCTGCGCCGCACCGTCGACCTCGCGGTGGCGGGCGCCGCCGACGGCAGCGAGTACGGCGAGCCGCCCGACCGCGTGTGGGCAGCGATCACCGGCGAGCTGCACATCACGCCGGACGCCGCCGCCGCGTCCGCACCCGCTCCCGTGTCGCGGCCGTTCCTGCGCCGCGCCGCGGTGCCCGTCGCCGCCGCGCTCGTCGCGCTGGTGGCGGGGCTGGGCCTGGGCTGGGCGGTCGCGTCCGCCCCGCCGCGGACCGGCCCGCAGGCGGTGCTGGCGGCGGTCGACGCGGCCGAGCCCGGCGCCTCCGGCACGGCCGGGCTCGCCGAGGACCGCGGGCAGCGGGTGGTGGTCGTCCGCGTCGAGGGCGCCGTGCCGCCGCCCGGCACCGAGTACCTCGAGGCCTGGCTGATGGACACCTCCGGCGGGGGGCTGGTGTCCCTCGGGGCGCTGGCCCGCGACGGCGACGGCTACCGCGGGGAGTTCAGCGTGCCCGCGGACCTGCCGACCGCCCGGTTCGCGACGGTCGACGTCTCCGCCGAGCGGTGGGACGGCGACGAGCGGCACTCCCGGATCAGCCTGGTGCGCGGCGCGCTGACCTGAGCCGGACGCGTCCGGCGGGGGCTACGCGCCCGGGTCCTGCGCGTCGTCGGTGTCGACCCCATCTGCGTCGGCCCCATCTGCGTCGGCCCCATCTGCGTCGGCCCCATCTGCGTCGACCACGTCGGCGTCGACCACGTCGGCGTCGTCGTCCCGGCCCCCGGTCGACGCCCCGTCCGGGAGCCCGTCGGGCCGGTCTCCCGGCGGCGCGGTCATGGTGGGCTCGGCGTCCTGGTCGTGCTCGTCCTCGCGCGGTGTCGTCATGGCGGGGGCGTACCCGCCACGGGCCCGCCCAAGGGACCGTTCGCCGGCGGGAAGCGCTTGAGCGTCACCGACCCGAGCCGGTCGGCCAGCTCCTCGGGCACCTCCCACTCCGCCGGCGCGCCGGTGGGGGAGGCCTCGTGCGCCGCCGCGGCGGCGAGGACGGCGGCGGCGTCGCCCTCGCCGAGCCGGGTGAAGCGCACGCGCGCCCTGCCCGGCCCGTCGAGGGCGACCACGCCGTCCTCCGGGCAGCCGCCCAGGCACGGCACCCCGCGGACGGCGACGCCGGAGCCGGCCAGCGCCCGGAACAGGCGCCGGCCGAACTCGCCGCTCGCGCGGGTGTCGTAGCGCGGGCAGGTGCGGCAGACCAGCAGGGTCACCGCGGGGCCTACGCGCGCTGGACGACGAGCTGCTCGGTGCCCGTCGCCGGCATGTTGCCGGGGTCGGGCGCCGGCGCCTCGTCGGCCGCGCTCTCCTTGTGGAACCGCCCGTCCTTCATGACGTAGTGCAGCCGGTCGTGGTCCTGCAGCACCGTGATGTCGGCGAGCGGGTCACCGTCGACCAGGATCAGGTCGGCGAGGTACCCGGGCTGGACCTTGCCCAGCTCGTGGGGCCGCAGCATGATCTCGCCGCCGAGCGCGGTGGCCGACAGGATCGCCTCCATCGGCGTGAAGCCGAGCAGTTCGACGAAGTGCTCCAGGTCGCGGGCGTAGGTGCCGTGCGGGGTCCAGGCGAACCCGTAGTCGCCGCCGGGCAGCAGCTTGATCCCGCGCCGGTGCATCTCGCGCAGCCCCTTGACCGCCTGCTCCAGCTCCTTCTTGTAGCCGACGGCCTCGGCGGCCTCCTGCGGGAAGCCGAACGCCTCCGCTTCGTAGAGGGTGGCGACGAGCCAGTTCAGGCCGGGCGCGACGAACACCCAGTCCTTGGCCCCCTCGAGCATGTCCAGGCCCTCCTCGTCGACGAAAGAGGCGTGGTAGACGATGTCGACGCCGTGGCGGACGCACATCCGCACGCTCTCCGCGCTGCGGGCGTGCGCGCAGACCCGCTTGCCGCGCCGGTGGGCCTCGGTGACGGCGGCGGCGACCTCCTCGTCGGAGAAGTAGGTGTCCTCGGCGCGCTGGGTGCCGGTGATCTCCTCACCGGTCATCGACAGCTTGATCTGGTCGACACCGAGCTCGATCAGCTCCCGCACGGCCTTGCGCATGCCCTCGGGGCCGTCGGCGAACTTGGTGATCGACTTGATGAGGGCTCCGCCGGTGACCGCGATCTCCGGGCCGTTGGCGAGGTAGCGCGGGCCGGGGATGCGCCCGGCGTCGATGGCGTCGCGGCAGACGACGTCGAGGCGGTCCTTCGCCGACGCGGCGCCCAGGCACATCGTGTAGCCGGAGTCGATGTAGGTGCGCGCCGACTCGATGCAGAACAGCAGGTGCTCCTCGACGGGCATCGTGCCCAGGCCGTCGAGGTCGGCGCTGTTGTTCCAGGAGAAGTGGGTGTGGGCGTCGCACAGCCCGGACATGAGGGTGCGGCCGCGGCCCTCGATCACGCGGGCGCCCTCGGCCCGGGCGGGGTCGACGGTGCCGACGACGGCGATCCGGTCGTCCTCGACGAGGACGTCACCGGGGTAGGGGTCGGCTCCCGTGGAGTCGAGGATGGAGACGTTGCGGAACAGGGTCGTGCTCATCGGGGGTGACTCCTCGTCGGTGAGGGCGGGTCTACAGGAACTTGCGCAGGTGGTCGGTGACGGGCCCGGCGGCCTCAAGAGCCGTCCAGTGGCCGATCCCGGGCACGATCTCGACGGTCGCGCCGCCGTGGGCCGCGGCGAGGTCGTGCGAGACGGCCGGCGGACCGACCTTGTCCTCGTCGCCGGTGACCAGCAGCAGGGGCAGCGCCGGGTCGACCGGGCCGGGGTCGGTGGCGGCGGCGAGGGCCTCGCAGTTGCGGGCGTAGCCCTCGGGGTCCTGGCGCATCACCATCTCCCGGACGAACGCGGCGACCTCGGGCCGGTCGCGGCGCGTGGCCTCGGACAGGGCGTTGGCGACGACCCCGGGCGCGACGGCGGCCGTGCCCTTCTCTCGGAGCACCGCGGCGCGGTCGCGCTGGGCCTGCCGCCCCGCCTCGGCGGGCTCGGCGACGGCCCCGAGCAGTGCCAGCGCGGAGACCCGGCCCGGGTGGCGCGCGGCCAGCGCCCGGACCACCAGCGTGCCCATCGAGTGCCCGACCGCCGCGGCGGAGGCCACGTCCAGCGCGTCGAGGACGGCCGCGAGGTCGTCGGCGTGGCTCTCGATGCTGATCCCGTCGGCGAGCCCGGAGCGCCCGGCCCCGGCCGAGTCGACGCGGATCACGCGGTGGTCGGCGGCCAGAGCGTCGGCCTGGACCTGGTAGAAGTTCGAGGTGCCGCCGAGACCGTGGACGAAGAGGACCGCGGGGCCCTCCCCGTCGACCTCGACCGCGATGTCCGTGCCGTGGATGTTCATGCGTCTCCTCGTCGTGCGATGCGGTTGCGCTGGGTGCCGAGGCCGGTGATCGTCACCTCGACGACGTCGCCGTCCACCAGGAACCGCGGCGGGTCGAAGCCGATCCCGACCCCGGCCGGGGTGCCGGTGGCGATGACGTCACCGGGCTGCAGCGTGATGCCGGCCGAGATCACGGCGATCAGCTCGGGGATGTCGAAGATCAGGTCCTTGACGGGTGCCGACTGCCGCGGCTCGCCGTTGACGCGGCTCTCCACCACCAGCGCGGTGACGTCGACGACCTCGTCGGCGGTGACGGCGTAGGGGCCCATCGGGCAGTGGGTGTCGAGCGACTTGCCGATCAGCCACTGCTTGTGGCTGCGCTGCAGGTCGCGGGCCGTGACGTCGTCGACGATCGTGTAGCCCCACACGTGGCGGTGGGCGTCCTCGCGGGTGATGCCGCGCCCGCCGACGCCGATGATCACCCCGAGCTCGGCCTCGTAGTCGACCTCGGAGGTGACGCCGGGGTGCGGGTCGACGTCGTCGAACGGGCCGGTGACCGCCGTGGTGGCCTTGGAGAACACCACGGGGTGCTCGGGCATGTCCTCGGAGCGGTCCGGGCTGTCGTAGCCGGAGCGGCCGAACTCCACGACGTGGTCGCGGTAGTTCTTGCCGACGCAGAACACGTTGCGCCGCGGCTCGGGGATGGGCGCCCGCAGCACGACCGCGTCCAGCGGGTGCTCGGTCACGCCGGCCTCCCCACGGGCCGCGCGGCCCACGACGTCGGCGTAACCGGCCCACCCCTCGACGAGGTCGAGCACGCGCGTGCCGGCCGGCAGGACGGTGGACAGGTCGCGCACCACCTCCCGCTCGGCGTCGACCACGCCGGGTCGGTCGCCGTCCCCGGTCGAGAACGTCACCAGCTTCATGAGTTGAACCAATCTGAACCATTTGATACCAATGCGGACCGCGTGACCGTACGCCGCTCCTCCGGCCGTTGTCGAGTGGTGGTCCGCAACCGGTTTGATTGGTGTCGATTGGTCAGACGGGCTACGGTGTCGGCGTGCTGACCGTCGAGCAGTCCCTCCGCGCCCTCGTCCAGGACGGGGCGGCGGACGGGTCGCTGGGCCCCGGGGCGAAGCTGCCCACCGAGCGCGCCCTCGTCGAGCGCCTGGCCGCGCCGCGGAGCGCGATCCGCCGCGCGCTCGACGTGCTGGAGGAGGAGGGGCTGGTGGTGCGCCACGTCGGGCGCGGCACCTTCCTCACCGAGGTGGCCCACGCGCCGGCCGGCGACGCGCCCGCCGACACCAGCCCGGCCGAGATCATGCAGGTCCGGCTCGTCATCGAGCCGCCGGTGGCGGCCCTGGCCGCCCGGGTCGCCACCTCCGCCGACCTCGACCGCGTCGGCGCCTGCCTGGAGCGCGGCGGCGCCAGCGACGACTTCGAGGGCTTCGAGTCCTGGGACGCGCGCCTGCACCGCGCCATCGCCGAGGCCGCGCACAACGGCCTGCTGATGAACATGTTCGACGTCATGAACACCGCCCGCGCGCTGCCCGTGTGGGGCACGCTCAAGCGCCGCACCTCCACCCCCGAGCGGCGCCGCTGCTACCACGCCGAGCACACGACGATCGTCGAAGCGCTGCGCGACCGCGACGGCGACGCCGCCCACACGGCGATGCGCCGGCACCTGGAGAACGTCGCCGACAACCTGCTGGGGCGCCACTGACCCGCCCGGCGGGGCGGGTGCGTGCGTGGCGGGTGCGAACGGTCAGGGTGCGAACGGTCAGGGTGCGAACGGTCAGGGTGCGAACGGTCAGGGAACCGGCGACCACCGCGCCAGCACGACGGTGGCGTCGTCCTGGAGCACCCCGTCCTGGTGGCGCAGCACGGCCCGGACCAGCCGCCGGACGGTCTCCGGCGGCGGGGCGTCGGCCGCGGCCTCGCGCTCCAGGAACTCGACGAGCCGCTCCTCGCCGAAGAACTCGCCCGCGGCATCGCGCGCCTCGGTGATGCCGTCGGTGTGCAGGACCAGCCAGTCGCCGGGCTGCAGCACCTCCTCGCCGATGGTGAGCTCCCCGGTGCGCGCGGCGGGCGCGGACGCCGCGGCGCCCGCGATCCCGAACAGCGGGCGGCGACCGCCCTCGAGCGACCGGACGACCCGCCCGTCGCGCATCAGCATCGGCGGCGGGTGCCCGGCGGTGACGTAGCGCAGGCGCCCGGACGCCAGGTCGACCTCGGCGAGCACCCCGGTGACGAGCCGTGCGGTGCGGCCGAAGAGGTCGCCGACCGTCTCGTCGACCGCGGCGGCCTGGTGGTAGAGGCCCTCGCCGCCGCGGCGGGCGGCGCGGTAGGCCGACAGCGCCGCCCCGGCGACGAGCCCGGAGAACAGCGAGTGCCCGGTGGCGTCGAACACCGCGAGGTGGGCCGTGGTCTCGCTCAGCGCGTAGTCGAACGCGTCACCGCCGACCGCATAGGCCGGTTCGAGCAGCCCGGCCAGCACGAAGGTCTCCGTGCCCGCGGTGAGCGGCGGCAGCAGCTCCCACACCAGCTCCGCGGCCGCCGTGCGCCGCCTCCTGCGGCGCAGGGCGTCGAGCCCGTCGCCGTAGCGGGTGGTCGCGGTGGCGAGGTGGCCGAGCAGCGCGCTGAGCCAGCGGCACTGGTCGCGCAGGTGGGGGTCGTCGAGGTCGGCCGGGTCGTCCATCGCGACCTCGACGACGCCGAGGCGCTCGACCCCGTCGAGCAGCGGGAACCACATCCGTGGCCGGTCCGGCGAGGCCGAGGTCAGCACCTGCACGCGGGCGAACGCGCGCCCGGCGGCGCTGGAGTCGATCCCGAGCGGCTCCCGGCCGCCCGCCGCGGGGACCAGCGCCTCCTGGTCGTAGTCGACGAGGAACAGCGTCACCTCGACGCCCAGGGCCCGCCCGGCGGCCACCGCGACGGCCGGCAGCCGCTCGGGCGGCGCGCGGTGGCTGCCCTCCAGCGCCTCGACGAGCGCGGCGAGGGGACCCGAACGGGGCGGGGGCTCCCGCACGGCGAGGCGGTAGGGCACCCGCCGCCCGGAGAGCTCGTCGAGCCGCTCGTTGACGGCGTGGGCCAGCAGGTCGGTCTCCGCGGCGGGCAGGGACGAGCCCCCGTCGAGGTGCTCCTGCACCTCGGCCGGCCCCTCGAGGCCGCCGATCGCGAAGTAGCGGCGCCACAGCTGCTCGGCCGTGAGGTCCGAGCGGGCGAGGCCGACGGCGAGCAGCCGCCGCTGCTCCTCGGCGCCCGGGCGCCGCCTGCGGTCGTCCCCGCTCACGACGGGCCGCTCACGACGGGCCGCTCACGACGGGCCGCTCACGACGGGCCGCTCACGACGCGCCGCTCACGCCGGCCGTTCACGACGGGTCGGGCGGGCGGCGGCGGCGGGATCCCGGGCGGACCAGGTCGACGGCGACGTCGTGCAGCGTCCGGCCCTCGTGGCGGCCCGCGGCGATGAGGACGGCCAGGGCGCGGTCGCCGTCGACGTCACGGCGTTCCATCACCACGCCCCGGGCTGTGTTGATCACGTCGCGGCTGCGCAGGGCCGAGCGCAGCCCCTCGCTGAGTCGGCCCGCCGCCTGCGCCGACCCGGCGTGGGCCAGGACGATCGCCGCCTGCGCGCCCAGCAGCGCGAGCACGCGGGCGGACCGCTCCTCGAAGGCGCCGCGCACCGCCGAGTAGACCTTGAGGGCGCCCAGCGCCCGGTCGCCGGCCACCAGGGGGGCGCTCATCGCCGACCGCAGGCCGAGTGCGGCCGCGTCCCGCGCCCACCGGGGCCACCGGTGCTCGGCGCCGAGGTCGTCGACGCGGACCAGGAGCCGGTCGGCGCACGCCGTCAGGCAGGGCCCCTCGCCGAGGGAGTACTGCAGGTCGTCGGCGCGCAGGACCACCTCGTCGGAGGCCCCGCTGCTGCTCGGTGCGCCGCCCTCGTCGACGAGGGTGAGCCCGGCTCCCGCGCAGCCCGGGACGGTCTCGGCCGCCACCGAGGTGACGAGGCCGATGGCGGTGCCGACCGTCTCCGGCGACAGCAGCAGGCCCGACGTGCGGGCGTGCAGCGACGACAGCTCGTCGGCCGGGGGCAGGTTGTGGGGCACGTCGGCGGATACCCGCTGCGCCGCGGTCGACGCCGGACCGGCGGCGGGGGTTGCACCACCCCGATGCCGGGTACCGGGAGGGCCATCGGGCCTCTGCGAGGGAGCGGGCCGGTGCGAGGGACGGGAGCGGGAGTGTTCGTCGAGGGGTCTGTCGGGACGTCACCGTGCGGCTGGTAGCGCATACCGGTCCCGGTGGCGTGCGGGTGGAGCTGCGCGGCACCGTCGCCGCGGACGGGGACGGGGAGCTCAGCATCGTCCTGGCCGTCCTGCTGCAGGAGCACGGGTGCGTCGTGGCCGACCTCGGGCGCCTCGGCGGCGTCGGCCCCGACACCGTCACGGGGCTCGTCCTGGTCCTGGTCGACGCCGTCGACGCGGGGGGTGGGTGGCCGGCGGCGCGGCTGGTCGTGAGCTGCCCGGACGCGGAGCTGCGCGCGACCCTGGCCGCGACGCCCGCGCTCACCGGGATCGTCCTGGCGGCGACCATCGAGCAGGCCCGGATCCGGTGCGGCGAGCGTCCGCACCGGCTCTCGGCGCAGTGGACGGTCGACGACGGGCCGTCGTCGCTGGCGCGCGCCCGCCACGTCGTGGCCGCCCGCGCCCGGGAGTGGTCGGACGGCGGTCGCGGCTGGGACGTCGACGACGTCGTGATGGTGGCCAACGAGCTCCTCACCAACGCCCTGGAGCACGCCCGGTCCCGCGCGGTCCTGCGCCTGACGCTCGACGGGGACGTCCTGGAGGTGGCGGTGCGGGACTCCTCGCCCCGCCCGCCCGACCTGCGGGCCCACGACGTCCGCGCGCCCCGGGGCCGCGGGCTGCAGGTGGTGCAGGCGCTGTCGGACCGGTGGGGGTGGACGCCGCACGACGACGGCAAGGTGGTGTGGGCTCGCCCGAGCGGCGCGCGGACGGCCTAGACGAGTAAGTCCTAACGGCGTGGCACCCACGAAGGTGGACGGAGGGTGTTGAAGGTCAGTGTGTGACGACCAACCTCAACACCCTCCTGACCGCACTTTACGTCAAGATCGATGACTATCTCGGGCGCCGCACCCGCACCGGGAGACCACCGAAACTCTCCGACGCCGAACTGCTCACCCTCGCCGTCGCCCAGGTCCTGCTCGGCGTGCGGTCCGAGGCCCGGTGGCTGCGGTTCGTGCCCACACACCTGCCCGGCGCGTTCCCCTACCTGCCCGGCCAGTCGGGCTACAACAAGCGTCTACGCGCGGCGTTGCCCCTGATCAAACAGCTGATCCGGGTACTGGCCACCGACACCGATCTATGGGCCGACCCGGTCTGGGTCGTGGACTCCACCCCGGTCGAGTGCGCCCGTTCCCGCCCCACGGTCAAGCGCTCCAACCTCGCCGGCTGGGCCGGCTACAGCTACTGCGCCTCGCACTCACGGTTCTTCTGGGGACTGCGCCTGCACCTGATCGCCACCCCGTCCGGGCTGCCTATCACCTGGGCCCTGGCCGACCCCAAGATCGACGAACGCCAGGTGCTCATTGCCGCACTGGACCACGACCACACTCTGACCGCCGACCGGCCCGGACTCACCATCATCGCCGACAAGGGCTACGTGTCCCGCGAACTCGACACCTACCTCGCCGAACGCGGTATTGCACTACTGCGACCGTCCTACCGCAACCGCACCCCGCATCCAGCCGAGCATCTGCTCAAACCCGTCCGCCAACTCGTCGAATCAATCTTCGACACCCTCAAAGGACAGCTCGACCTGGAACTACATGGCGGACGCACCATCGACGGGGTCGGCGCCCGGATCGGACAACGCCTCCTCGCCCTGACCGCCGCGATCTGGCACAACCGGGCCACCGGCCAACCGATCACCCGCTCCCTGACCGCCTACGACCACTGATCGCATTCGGACTTACTCGTCTAGGAGCGCGCTGAACAACTCGGGCCTACTGCGCGACGCCCAGGCGGCGCCCTCGCGGCGTTGGGCGGAAACGGCGATACAACAGCGGTATCGCCGCATCCGCCCGCCTGGCGATGACACCACCTGGACGACGCTCGCGACGGCCGGAGTTCTTCAGCACCCTCCTAGCCGCCCGCCACCGCCAGGGGGTGCGCCGCGAGCACCGCGTCGACGGCCCCGCCCAGGCTGGTCACGTGCGCGGTCCCGGCCGGCAGGCGCGACCCGCCCCACCCCGGTCCGGCGGCGAGGACCGACCCGGCCGCCGGGAGCAGCGCCCGCAGCACGCCGGGGCGCCCGGTGCGCGCGGCCTGCGACCACAGGACGACGACGTCGGTGGGCCGGGCCCGCGCGGCGGCCACGACGGCGGGGGCGGGCAGCGACGCGCCGAACACCGTGGCGGCGACGCCCCGCTCGGCCAGGGCGGCGTGCAGGGCGTCGAGGCCGAGGTGGTGGCGCTCGCCGTCGGTGCAGGCGAGCAGGACCCGGGGTGACGCGCCCGACGGGCCGGTGCGGGACCCGTGCCGGGCGCTGTGCCGGTGCAGCGCCGTCGTCACGCACCACGACAGCAGGTGCTCGGCGCCGATGCAGGCCTCGTCGGCCCCGGCGCGCCGGCCCACGCTGCGCAGGGCGGGGACGCACGAGCGCTCCCACACCGCGAAGACGCCCTCGGCGCCCAGCGCGGCCGTGAGGGTGTCGAGCACGGCGTCGGCGTCGAGGCGCAGGGCGCCCCGGACGAGCGCCTGCGTGATCGGGCGCCGCGGCGGGGCGGGCGCCCCCGCGGGCACGGGTGCGGCCTGCGCCGCCGACCCGCGGGCGATCCCGGCCGCGACCGCGACCGGCACGCCCTCGCCGACGTGGCGGCGCACCGCCTCCAGCACGGCGACGTCCTGCTCGGTGTAGCGGCGGTGCGTGCCGTCGCGGTGGCCGGTGGCGCTCAGCCCGTGGCGGCGGCTCCAGCTCCGCAGCGTCGACGGCGCGACGCCGATCTGCCGCGCCACGGCCCCCGCGGTCCAGAGCGGGGACGGCGCCTGGCCGGGACCCTCCGCCGTCACGGCGACCCGCCGTCCTCCCCGCGGCCCGGCAGGAGCGCGCGCAGCACGTCGTCGGCGTCGGGCTCGGGATCGAGCAGGTCGAGCGCCCCGGCGGCGGAGAAGGCCCGCACGACGGCGTCGCTGCGGCGCCCGACCAGCCGCAGCGCCACCTCCTGGGCGCCGGCCCGCGTGGCGCCCTCGACCACCGCGTCGACCCCGCGCGCGGCGAGGAACGTGACCTCCGCGAGGTCGACGACGACGACCTCGGTGGCTGCGTCGAGCAGCGTCTGCAGGCACCGGGTGAAGTACGGCTCGGTGTCGCGGTCGAGCTCGCCGCGGACCCGCACGACCGCGAGTCCCGATGCGGGCCGGGTGGCCGTGACCGCGAGGCCGGTGGCGGTCGCGTGGTGGTGGTGCATCTCGTCCCTCTTGCGTTCCGACGATCGGGACCAGGTTAACGGTTCGGCCTGTGGCGCGCCGCTGCTGCACCGCTCCCGCAACGGAACCGGCCGCCGCGCCGGGACCGTCAGCCGCGAGGCGCGGGGACACCCGGCGGCGGGCCGACGACCTCGGAGCCGAAGCGGGCGGCGGCCGCCGCGAGGCGCGGCACGTCCGGGACCGACGGCGGGGGCAGCCCCGGCCCGTCCGCCCGGCTGCCGACCGCCGCCACGAAGTCCTCGAACCCGCCCGGGCTGGTGATCTGCAGGGCGCGCACCGGCTCGGCGGAGCTCACGACGAACGCGTGCGGCACCGCCCTGGGCAGGAACACGAACCCGCCGGGGGAGACGTCGAAGGCGTCGGCGCCGCACTCGACGTGCAGGGCGCCGGTGAGCACGAGGAACGCCTCGTCCTCCGTGCCGTGCACGTGCCGCGGCGGCCCGAAGCCGGGGGGTGCCGCGAACTCCAGCAGGGTGTACGCCCCGCCCGTGGCCGCGCGATCGGCCTTGACCGTCATCCGCGTGTCGAGGAACCACCAGGCGTCGCCGGCGCCGTCGGGCAGGTGGAAGGACATGGTCGCCTCCTACTAGACTGAGGGTCTAATCAGACTGTCAGTATAATGACGGTGTGACGCAGGTCAAGAGGATGGCCAGGGGCGGGGCGCGGCAGGCGATCCTCGACGCGGCCGGACGGCTCTACGCGGAGCAGGGCTTCCTGGCGACGTCGATCGAGCAGATCGCCGCGGCCGCCGGGGTGGCCCGCCCCACGGTCTTCACCGCGACCGGGGGCAAGGCGGCGATCCTCAGGGAGGTCGTGGACATCGCCCTGAGCGGCGACGACGAGCCCGTGCCGGTGCGCGAGCGGCCGTGGTTCGTCGAGATGATGGACGAGCCCGACCCGCACCGGATGCTCGCCCTCCACGCCCGCAACATCACGACCATGGGGCGGCGCGTCGCCGCGGTCTACAGCGCGGTCGAGGCGGCGTCGACCGCCGACCCCGACGTCGGCGCGCTCTGGGAGTCGCTGCAGGCCCAGCGCCTGGCGGGCTCGCGGATGGTCGCCGAGCGCCTGGCCGGGAAGACCGCGCTGCGCGAGGGCTACGACGCCGACGCCGTGACCGACGTGCTGTGGTCGGTCGGATCGCCGATGGTCTACCGCAAGACCGTGGCCGAGCGGGGCTGGACGCCCGAGCGCTACGAGCGCTGGATGGCCGACCTGCTGCGCCGGCTGTTCCTGCCCGACGCCGTGTGACGTCGCCGTGCGACGCCACCGTGCGACGCCGCGGGACGGCCTCGACGACGCCGACCGGGCGACCGGCCCGGGGCCGACGGCTTGCCCGGCCCGCCGGGGTGCGCCACCCTGTGCGCGTGAGTGAGAAGACCGTCGCCCTGACCCTGGACGAGGCCGGACTGGCCACCGACCTGCCCCGGCCGCAGCATCCGCGCGACGAGGTGCAGCAGGTGCCCTACCGCCCGGTGCAGTTCCGCGACGACGACTTGCCCACGGCCCTGGAGCGCTCGGCGGCCTGGCTGCGGGCGGCACAGGACTGGCTGGGGGAGCCGCTCGACGTCATCGCCGTCCACCTCGACTACGACGACCGCGCCGGGTCGCCGTACTACGAGGTCAAGCTGCTGTGCAACGAGGAGGACCTCGCCGGCGCGCCGCTGGCCGTCCAGCAGGCCGAGCTCGACGCCCAGCGCTGACCGGGACTCAGCGCACCGGACTCAGCGCACCGGACTCAGCGCAGCCGGCGCCACAGCGCCCGCACCCCGCCCACGGTCCCGGTCGCGACCAGCAGCGGGATCGGCAGGCAGCACCCGCACCCGCCCACCGACACCTGGGATCCGCCCCGGGTGCGGCGCGAGTAGTACGGGACGGGTCCCCACAGCCCGAAGCGGCCGCGGCGGTCGGTCGGGAGCCGGCGTGTCCTGCGGAACAGAGCCATGACCACACCGGTACCCGTCGCCCGGGTCGTCAACCGCGGTTCCCGCCGCGTGCGGCGGGTACCGGACGGGCATGAACCCGTGGAGGACGGTCGTCGAGACGGCGTTCCGGGGAGTGGCGCGGTGGCGCCGCGGCCGGGCCGTGCACACCACCGGGGTCGAGGTCGACGCCGAGATCGACCTCGACCCGGACAGTCTGCTCGGGCGCGCACTGGGCGCAGCCGGGCCGCGTCCCGCGCGGGTGCGGGTGTCGCGGTCGGTCGGGCTGCCCGGCGGGTGGCCCGACCTGCTCGGGATCGCGCTGCGCGTCCCGGCCGACCACGGCCCGTTCGACCTGCTGCTCGCCTCCGTCGCCGGGCGCGGGTGGGCGCACCCGCTGCTGGTGCCGGCCCGCTCCTGGTGGGGGCGGCCGTGGAGCACGGTCCTGCCCTACACCGCGGGCGGGCGCCTCGTCTGGCCCGGCCTCGAGACGCCCGACGGCCCGGCGGGGGAGGGCGCGGACGTCGCGCGGGTCGCCGAGGCGGTCGGGCGCGGGCCCGTGGTGTGCGCGGTGACCGAGCTCGTCGCGGGCGGCGCGCGCCGCGTCGGCACGCTGCGGCTCGACGCCGTCCGCACCGACCCGGCACCGCTGACCTTCGACCCGGTCCTGCACACCGCCCCCGGCCTGCGGCCGGTCCGGCTGCTGTCCGGGCTGCGGGAGTGGGCCTACACCGGCTCCCGCGAGGGCCGGGGCGCTCCGCTGACCGGCGGTCAGAGCCGCCAGGAGCGCAGCCAGACGGTGTACGGCGAGCGCAGCAGGTCGGCCGGCACCGACTCGGGCAGCGCGGCGTCGGTGTCGGTGACGACGTAGCCCTGCTCGCCGCGCGTCGACAGGGACTGCCCGACGACGTTGACGCCCGCCTCGGCGAGCGACCGGTTGAGGCCGGCGAGCACGCCGGGGACGCTGGTGTGCAGGTAGCCCATCCGGAACGAGCCGGCGGGCTGCGGGGCCGCCACCTGCGGCATGTTCACCGACAGCTCGGTGCTGCCCGCGGCGACGAACCCGAGCAGCTTGCCCGAGACGAACCAGCCGATCTCCTCCTGCGCCTCCTGCGTCGAGCCGCCGACGTGCGGGGTGAGGATGACGTTGTCGAGGCCGCGCAGCGGCGACTCGAAGGGGTCGCCCTGGGCCTTGGGTTCGGACGGGAAGACGTCGATCGCGGCGCCGGCGAGGTGCCCGGACAGGATGTTGTCGCGCAGCGCGTTGTCGTCGACGACCATGCCGCGCGAGGCATTGATGAAGATCGCGCCCGGCTTCATCTGCGCGAACTGCTCGGCGCCGAACAGCCCGGCGTTGCCGAGCCTGCCGTCGACGTGCAGGCTCACGACGTCGGAGGCGGCCAGCAGCTCGCCGAGTGTGCGGACGCGGCGCGCGTTGCCGTGGGCGAGGCGGTCAGCGGTGTCGAAGAAGATCACCCGCAGGCCGACGGACTCGGCGACGTTGGACAGCTGCGTGCCGATGTTGCCGTAGCCGACGATGCCCAGCGTGCGGCCGCGGACCTCGTGGCTGCCGCGCGCCGACTTGTCCCAGACGCCCTCGTGCATCCGCTGGGTCTTCTCCGGCAGCCGCCGGGCCAGCGCGATGATCTCGCCCAGCACCAGCTCGACGACGCTGCGCGTGTTGGAGAACGGCGCGTTGAAGACCGCGACGCCGCGCTCGGTGGCGCCCGCGAGGTCGACCTGGTTGGTGCCGATGCAGAAGCAGCCGATGGCCAGCAGGTCCTTGCCCGCGTCGAGCACGCGCGCGGTGACCTTGGTGTTGGACCGGATCCCGAGCAGCGACACCCCCGGCAGCACGTCGACGAGCTCGTCCTCGCTCAGCGAGCCCTTGCGCGTCTCGACCTCGTGGCCCGCGCGCCGGAACGCCTCGGCCGCGTCCGGGTGGATGCCTTCCAGGAGCAGTGCCTTCACGCGACGAACCTAGCTCAGGACTGCAGCCCCTGGTCGCGGGGCAGCGGACCGGCGTCGGCGACCCGTCCCGGGTGCTGCGCCGCGTGCCGCTGACCCGGTCCCGGGCCGGACCGGGCGGCCAGCGCGTCGGCGACGATCCCGGTGGCCGCGGCGAACACCGCCTTGTGCAGCAGGTCCACGGCGAGCTCGGGCCGCGGCCAGGTCTGCGGCGGCGCGCCGACGCCGGTGGCGTTCTCCCGGACCTGGTCGTTGGCTGGCCGGCACCCGCGAGTCCGGGCGGTGCGTCCACCGCTGCTCGACCTTCTCGCCCAGCGTCATCACCACGGCCCCGGCGGCGCCGGCGACCAGTCCCTGCCAGATCGCGCTCCTCGTCATGGCCCTGGAGCTATCCGCTGACGTGGGCGCGAAGCCCGGGCCCTGCGATGCTCGACCGGTGACCCCCGCCCCCGGACCTCGCCGAGGTGGTCGACCTCGACCGCTACCCGATCCACCGGCTCGACGGCGGTCGTGGGCAGGCGCTGGCCGCGGAGGCCGGACGCGCGCGCGGGCGGGCGCACCGGGGCCGGCACTCGCTGCATCGCGTGACCCCGGTGGCGGGGGGGCGGCCGCGGATCAACGCGGTGCTCGCCTACTCCGCGCGGCCCGGCGACCGGCTCAACACCCTGACCCAGGAGCTGTTCTACGGTCGTAGCGCCTGATCGGACCTGTTCACCGCCGCCCTCCGCCGGGTAGCCCGGCGGCGTGGACGCACCCGGAGGGCCCGTGCAGCGCGGCCGGTCGATGCTCGTGGCGGCCGCGATCGGCGTCGGGCTGATGGCCGCGGTCGACGAGATCGTGTTCCACCAGATCCTGGCGTGGCACCACTTCTACGACCGGGCGACGCCGGAGATCGGGCTGCTGTCCGACGGTCTGCTGCACACCGCGGAGATCGTCGTGCTCGTCGCCGCGGGGTTCGGGTTCGCCGACCTGCGCCGCCGCGGTGCGCTGGCCCCGGTGTCGGCGTGGGCCGGGCTGTTCCTGGGCGCCGGGGGCTTCCAGCTCTTCGACGCGGTGATCGACCACAAGGTGCTGCGCGTGCACCAGGTCCGCTACGTCGAGGACCTGCTGCCCTACGACCTCGCCTGGAGCGGCTCCGGGGTGCTCCTGCTGCTGGTCGGCGCGGTGCTCGCCCGGCGCGGGCGGCACGAGGGCACACCGGTGCGGGGGAGCGGCCGGTGACGCACGCCGGCCACGTCGCCCCGGCGGCGGGCCCGCCGGTGACGGGATGGTTGCTCACGGCGCTGCTCGTGCTGGTGCCGGCGGCCGCGTACGCGGCGCTGGTCCGGGCCCGCGGGCGGCCGTGGCCGCCGCTGCGCACGGCGAGCACCGCCGTCGGGCTGGTGCTGGTGGCGCTGGCCGTCTCGCCCCTGCTGGAGCCGGCCGGGCACCACGACCCCCACCTGCACATGGTCCAGCACCTGCTCCTCGGGATGCTCGCGCCGATCGCGCTGGTGCTCGGCGCGCCGGGCACGCTCCTGCTGGGCGCGCTGCCGGTCGCGTCCCGGGGCGTCGCGCGGGCGGTGCTGCGCAGCCGGGCGCTGCACGTGCTCACCCACCCGGTCACCGCCGCGGTCCTGTCCGTCGGCGGGCTCCACGTCCTGTACCTGACCCCGCTGCACGCCCTCGCGGCCGCCGACGGCACCGTCCGCGCGCTGGTGACCCTGCACGTCCTGGCGTCCGGGGTGCTGTTCGCGTGGGCGGTCGCGGGCCCGGACCCGGCGCCGCGCCGCCCGTCGGTGACCACCCGCGCCGTCGTGCTCGTGCTCGCCGGCGGGGCGCACGCGCACCTGGCGAAACTGCTTCACGCCCACGACCTGCACGGCCTGCGCGACGCCGCCCCGCTCATGTACTACGGCGGCGACCTGGCCGAGCTCCTGCTCGCCGTCGCCCTGTTCGCGTCCTGGTACCGCGTCCGCCCGCCGTCCGTTTCGGGGCCCCGTCGCCGGGCACACCCGGCTCGACCGCATCCGAACGGCCCCAGGAGAAACCGTGTTCTTCCACCGCCAGGAACTGCAGTACAAGTCGACGCCGGACAAGCCTGACGCCGTCTACGCCCGCAAGCTCCAGGAGGTGCTGGGCGGGCAGTACGGCGAGATCACCGTGGCCATGCAGTACATGTTCCAGGGCTGGAACATGCACATCCCCGGCAAGTACCGCGACCTCGTCTTCGGTATCGCGTCCGAGGAGATCGGCCACGTCGAGATGCTGGCGACGATGATCGCCCAGCTGCTGGAGAAGGCGCCGCTGGGCGTCACCTCCGACGCCGTGCAGGACGACCCGACCGTGGCCGCGGTCGTCGGCGGGATGGATGTGCAGCACGCCATCGTCGCCGGTGCGGGCGCCCGCCCCGTCGACAGCAACGGCAACCCGTGGCAGGGCACCTTCATCACCGCGAGCGGCAACCTGCTCGCTGACTTCCAGGCCAACGCCAACGCCGAGATGCAGGGCCGCCTCCAGGTCGCCCGGCTCTACCACATGACCGACGACCACGGTGTCCGCGACCTGCTGTCGTTCCTGCTCGCGCGCGACACCATGCACCAGAACCAGTGGCTGGCCGCCGCCGCCGAGCTGCAGGAGGAGGGCGCCGAGCTGCTGCCGGTGCCGAGCAACTTCCCGCAGAGCAAGGAGAACACCGACGTCAACTACCAGTACCTGAACTTCAGCGACGGCAAGCAGGCCTCCGAGGGCCGCTGGGCCAAGGGCCCCTCGGTCGACGGGAAGGGCGAGTTCACCTACCACGAGGGGCCGACGACGACCGCCCCCATGCCGCCCCCCACGCGTCCGGACGCGCGCATGTACGGCACGACCGACCTCCCCAACTCGATGGAGAAGGTCGCGGGACGCGCGCAGGACATGCTCAACCGCGAATGACCGCGTCCCGGCCCCGGACCGAGGGTCCGGGGCCGGACGGTTCGTCGGCGGGCGGCCGCGTCAGGACGCGGCGCGGTCCGCGACCGGGGCCGACCGGTCGATCCGCACGTACGGCCGGAGCAGGTCGGCCAGCCCGTGCGGGTCCCCGACGCCGAGCACGGCGACGGGGTGGCGCACCCGCCGCCACGGCCCCGATCCCGCGACCGGGCGGTGGAAGTGCAGCCGCACCCGCTCGCACCAGCTCGCCCCCAGGCTCAGGCTCCGGTCCCGCAGACCGGTCCGGACGCCGAGCAGCCGTCCGGTGGCCGCGGGCCGCACGAGCTCGACCGACGCCAGGTTGGGCAGCGGCGTGCACCACCGCCAGCGGCCCAGCCGCAGGTCGAGCATCCCGTCGCCGACGAGCACCACGGCGGACACGGGATCGACCGACAGCCGCGCGAGCCGCCGCGCCACGGGGACGTCGAACCGCAGGTCGAACCGCTCGCGGGCGGGCGGCCGGTGATCGGCTCGCAGCGGTGGCAGCACGTCGTCCCTCCTCCGGCCCGGGTGTCCGGCCCGAGCCCCGAGGTACCCGCCCCCGTCCGCCACACACGATCGGAAGCGCCATGACCGCACCCGACGACGCCCGCCCCGACGACGCCCGCCCCGACGACCCCCGCCCCGGTGCCCGCTCGATCGCGACGCAGGGCGTCGACGAGATGGGCGGGCCGACGAGCATCCTGGCCCGCCAGCGCGCCGACCACGCCCGGCTCGACCGGCTGATGGACAGGGCCCGCGCCACCGAGGCGGCCGGGGGCCGCGCGCACGCGGTCGCCCTGCGCGCCGTCGCCCGCCTGGTGTTCACCCACGCCTTCGCCGAGGAGGCGGTGCTGTTCCCCGCGGCCCGGCGCGTGCTGCCCGAGGGGGACGACATCACCCTCGACATCGAGCGCGACCACCAGCGCGTCGACGAGCTGGTGACGCGGCTCGACCGCTCGAACTCCGACGACCCCGGCCACGCCGAGCTCCTGCGCGAGACGTTCGCCGTGCTCGACGAGGATGTCCGCACCGAGGAGGACGTGCTGCTGCCTCGCCTGCAGGATGCCCTCGGGCACGCGGAGCTGCGGCGCCTGGGCTGGGAGTGGGAGCTGGTGCGCCGCGTCTCGCCGACGCGCGCGCACCCGGTCGTGTCCCGGCGCCCGCCCGGTCAGCCGCTGTCGGCGCTGCCGCTCACGGTGCTCGACCGCGGTCGTGACCTGCTGCAGCGGGTCGACGAGCGCACCGGCGGCCGGGCGGCGCCCGTCGTCGCCGTCGTGGACCGGGCGCTGGCCGTCACCGCGGGGGCGGTGGAGCGGCTGCCCCCGGTGCGCAGGGGCGAGCGGCCGGAGACGTCGCGCTGAGGGTCGGGTGCGCCCGGGTCAGGTGCCGCAGTACGTGATGTAGGGCGTCGCGTCCTCCGGCGGCCCGGCGAGGTCGGTCAGGTCGGGGCGGTCGTCGAAGGGGTGCGTCACGGCGTCGACCAGGCGGTGCAGCGGGCCCGTGTCGCCCGCGGTGGCGGCGTCGAGGGCCTCCTCGACGCGGTGGTTGCGCGGGATGTGCACCGGGTTGACGGCGTCCATCGCGGTGGCGACGGCCGCGCGGTCGTCGGGCAGGAGCGCGTCGCGGCGGGCGGCCCAGGTCTCGAAGGGGGCGCGGTCGGTGAACAGGTCGCGCGCCGTGCCGGCCGACAGCGCGCGGAAGAAGCCCGTGTGGTCGACGCGCTGGGCGTGCAGCAGCTCGAGCAGGTCGGCGGCCAGCGCGGGGTCGGGGGCGTCGAGCCCGAGCTTCGCGGCCATCCCGCGGTCGTAGGCGGCCTGGTAGCGCGGGGCGAACCCCTGCAGCACCTCGGTGGCGATCTCGACGGCGGCGTCGGTGCCGGCGTCGGTGCCGGCGGCCTCGGTTCCGGCCTGCAGCAGCGGCAGGAGCGCCTCGGCGAACCGGGCGAGGTTCCACAGCACCATCGAGGGCTGGTTGCCGTAGGCGTAGCGGCCGGTGTGGTCGATGGAGCTGAAGACGGCGGCGGGGTCGTAGGCGTCGAGGAAGGCGCAGGGGCCGTAGTCGATGGTCTCGCCGGAGATCGTGGTGTTGTCGGTGTTCATGACGCCGTGCACGAACCCGACCAGCATCCACCGGGCCACGAGGTCGGCCTGGGCGTCGACGACGCCGCGGAGCAGGCCGAGGTACCGGTCCGGGGCCCCTACGAGGCCGGGGTGGTGGCGCTCGATCGCGTGGTCGGCGAGGTCGCGCAGCAGGGCGGCATCGCCCGTGGCCGCGGCGTAGGCGAACGTGCCGACCCGCAGGTGGCTCGCCGCGACCCGGCACAGCACGGCCCCGGGCAGCAGCCGCTCGCGCGGGACCTGCTCCCCGGTGGTAACGACCGACAGCGCACGCGTCGTGGGGATGCCCAGCGCGTGCATCGCCTCGCCCAGCACGTACTCGCGCAGCATCGGGCCGAGCACCGCCTTGCCGTCGCCGTTGCGGGCGTACGGGGTGCGGCCGGAGCCCTTGAGGTGCAGGTCGCGACGGCTCCCGGCGACGTCGCGCACCTCGCCCAGCAGCAGCGCGCGGCCGTCGCCCAGGCGCGGCTGGTAGCGGCCGAACTGGTGGCCGGCGTAGACCTGCGCGACCGTGCGGACGCCCTCGGGGACCCGCCCGACGAGCAGGCCGGTGCCGGCTGGCGTGCGCAGGGCGGCGGGGTCGACGCCGAGCTCCGCCGCGAGCGGCTCGTTGAGCACGACCAGCTGCGGGTCGGGGAAGGGCGCGGCGGCCCAGGGCGTCGCGAGGGCGGGGAGGGCGCGAGCGAACGCGTCGTCGAGGTCGAGGAGGGTTGCCGCGGCAGTCACGTCGTCCAGGCTACGGGCCGGTACCAGCAGACGGGGGTGCTCGGCGTGCGAGGGGTGTGGCCGTGGCCGCTCCGGGGTAGACGTCGGCACCATCCATCGCTCGCGCACACACGGGAGGACACGATGTCCCTGCTCAGGTACGCACTGGTCGCCGCGGCCGGCTACTACGCCGGCCAGCCCGCCGGACGCCGGCAGCTCGACAAGCTCATGGGACGGGCGAAGGAGGCCGCCCAGAGCCCGAAGGCCGCCGAGCTCACGGAGCGCGGCAAGAACCTGGCGGGGCAGGGTGCGTCGCTGGCCGTCGACAAGGTGAAGGGGGCGACGTCCTCGTCCTCCTCCTCTGCCTCCTCCGCGTCCGGCTCGGGGACCTCCTCGTCGGGCACGGGCGGCACCGACCCCGGCATCCGGACCGAGGCCGGGTCGGGGTCCGCGTCCGGCGGGAACGGGACCGCGGCCGGGTCGGGTGACCCGTTCGACGGCCGCACCGTCGCCGAGGACAGCGAGACGGTCCGCACCGGTGTGACCCCGCCGCCGCCCGCCACGCGCACCGCCCCGGGCGAGGCGGAGTAGCCGTCCTGTCGGTGGGCGCGTGCATAATCCGGCTCGCCGACCGAGGGGACGACGAACGATGACGGTGCCGCACGCGCTCACCGAGCCGGACGTGGTGGAACTGCGTAGGGAGACGACCGCCGGCGGGCCGGTCACGGTGTGGTTCACCGAGGCCGCCGTCGGGGTGCCCGTGGGCGGCTCGGCGAAGGTCGTCGCGGTCGGGGAGGCGGGCGAGGGCGAGTTCATCCAGGTCCGGCGCTCCGGCTCCCGCGACACGATGTTCTGCTCGCCCAACGAGCTCACCCGTGTCCGGCCGAGCCGGGCGGCGGCAGCGTCGGGCAAGCGCGCCGAATCGGCCGGGCGGGGGGAGAAGGCGTCCGCCGCGGCGTCGTCCGGGTCCCGCTCGACTGCGGCCCGTAGGGCTGCGTCGGCCGCTGCGGCTCCGGCTGCGGTCGCCCCGGCTCCGGCTGCGGTCGCCCCGGCTCCGGCTGCGGTCGCCCCGGCTCCCGCTGCGGTCGCCCCGGCTCCCGCTGCGGCCGAGGCTCCCGCCGCCCCGGCGCGTCCCGCCCGGGCGCGTCGCGACACCGCCCGCTCCTCCGAGCTGAGCGTCACCCTCAGCGCGACCGCCGAGGGGGAGTGGAGCGTCGAAGTCCTGGCGGGGAAGAAGAGGGTCGTGCCGTCCACGGCGGTGCCGGCCACCGCGGTCGCCGCGGCCGCCCGGGCGCTGCCCGCCGCCGTCGCGGAGGCCGTCGAGTCCTCGGTCGAGGGCGCCCGCCGCCGCCAGCGCGAGCGAGTCGAGCAGCTGCGCGCCGAGCTCGACGCGGCGCAGCGAGTGCTCGACGAGTTCGAGGCCTGAGCCGGCAGGTTTGCCGGGGCCGGAGCGGGGATCACCCGTGGTGTGGGTGGCGACGTCCGCCGCCCGGTACCGCACACGGAGCACCACATGAACGGCACACCCATCCACCCGGTCCACGACGGGATCCCCGTCGCCGACATCACCGAGCGCCTCATGGCCGAGTTCGGGGCCGTAGTCCCGCTCACGGAGGTCAGTGCGGTGGTGATGCGCGCGGTGCGCGACCTGGCGGGGGTGCCCGTGGGTGCGCTCCCGGAGCTGGTGGAGCGCCTCGCGCGGCAGGTCCTGCGTGAGTCCGGGGACGCGGGTTGAGGGTCGCGGCCTACGCGGCGAGGTGCACGACCAGAGCGGTGAGGAAGCCGACGGCGGTGATGAGGCCGGTCAGCACGCGCGCCCGCTCGAACGCCTCGGGGATCATCGTGTCGGCGACCATCGCGAGCACGGCCCCCGCGACCACCGCGGTGATCGTCGCGATGACGGCGGGGGAGACCCGTCGAGCGCGACGTACCCGACCAGGGCCGCGAGCCCGCTGAGCAGGGCGATCCCGGTCCACATGCCGAAGACGTAGCGGGCGCTGCGCCCGGCGCGCTTCATGCCGGCGGCGCTCGAGAGCCCCTCCGGCACGTTGGAGATGACGACGGTCGCCAGCACCGCCGGGCTCACCGCACCGCCCGCGATCATCCCGACGCCCAGCACGACCGACTCCGGATGCCGTCCAGCGGCGCACCGACGGCGATCGCCGCCCCGCTGCCCGAGCTCTCCTGCGCCGAGGGCTGCTGCCTGCCGGAGCGCTTGCGGTGGCGGGCGCCGCGGCGGTCGAGCGCGGCGGTCGCGGCCACGTAGACGACGGCACCGGCGAGGAACCCGAGGACGGTCGGCAGGGCGCCGCCCTGCCGGACCGCCTCGTCGACCAGCTCGAACGCGAGCGCCGAGATGAGCACCCCGGCGCCGAACGCCATGATCCCGGCGATGACGACGCGCGGGACCCGGACGAACCAGGCGACGTCGGCGCCGAGCACCAGCGCACCGCCACCGACGAGGCCCCACAGCCCCGCGGCGAGCCAGGTCGGCACAGATCCCCTCCTACCGGGTCGGGCTCAGGCGATGGAGCGCACGTTCGACCGACCGGCCGGGTCCGTGCGCGCGTCCTCGTCGTCGGTGAGGACGGCGCGCAGCAGCAGCCCGCCCTGCAGCTTCACCAGCCGCGAGGCCAGCGTCGTGACGTACCGGAAGCCGGCACGGGGGTCGAGCAGCGTCCGCGGGCTGACGTCGAGGGCGGCCTTGAGCACATTGCGCATGAGGTCGGCCGGCACCGGCTGGGCCAGCAGGACCACCCCGTCCGGACCGGGACGGCCCTGGACGCCCGCGACGCCGCGCGGCCCGACCGGCCCCTCCGGCCCCTGCTCGCCCTGGGGGCCCTGCGGCCCGGTCCGACCCGTCGCACCTCGCGCGCCGACGGGCCCCTGGTCGCCCTTGTCCCCGGGTTCGCCGACCGTTCCGGCGGGGCCCTTGGTGCCCTTGTCCCCGCGCTCGCCTGCCGGGCCGATCGGGCCCTTCTCTCCCTTGTCGCCGGGCTCACCGGCGGGTCCGGCGGGGCCCTTGGTGCCCTTGTCCCCGCGCTCGCCTGCCGGGCCGACCGGGCCCTTCTCGCCCTTGTCGCCGGGCTCACCGGCGGGTCCGGCGGGGCCGTTGGCTCCCTTGTTCCCGCGCTCGCCCGCCGGGCCGACCGGGCCCGTGGCGCCCTTGTCTCCCCGCTCACCGACGGCCCCGACGGGCCCCGACTCGCCCTGGGCGCCGCGCTCGCCGGCGGGCCCGACCGGACCGCGCGGGCCCTGCTCGCCCGGGTCGCCGGCCTGGTTCTTCTTGCCACCGCGCTTGCCGGTGCCGCGCTCGTTCACGTCCGCTGGCTGCGTCATGCTGGATGTGCCTCTCGTGGTCCACTGCCCGGCTCCGCCGCGGCCCTGCTGGCCTGCGGCCGTGGAGCACTCGCCCGGGCTCCTCGACGCGGGGGCACCGCCCCCGCTCGCCGTCCGCCGGGTACCCGCCCGACCCCGCGGTGACGCCCGGTACCGGCCCGGGAACGGTGTGATGCCGCGCATGCGCTGGTCGGCCGCACAGCCGGGCGGCGTCCCGACGAGCGCGTTCCGCGGAACGCTCACGGGCCTGGCTCCCACGGGGAGAACGCGTTCCGCGGAACGCAGAGGAGCGCACCGCCTCCGCGTTCCGCGGAACGCAGCCGACGGTGATGGGGGCAGGGCGACCGCGTTCCGCGGAACGCGAAGGTGCCCGGTCGGTGGCGGCCCGCACGCCACTGTCCACGCGCCGGTGCTCGCCCCGTGGGTGCCCGCTCCCCCACCCGACCATCCGCCCCCGCGGCCCGACTGCGCACCCGTGGCCACCCGCGCACCTCCGGCCGTGCGCGCGAAGCCGGAGGATGCGCAGTTCAGGTGCACGCGCCGCCGAGCACCGGTCAGGGGCGCAGGGCGGCGTCGAGCAGGCGGGTCAGTGCGCCCACCCTCCCCCCACCGGCCGGGGCGGGCGGGTAGCGCCGCAGCACCTCCACCACCTCCGGCGCCACCCACCCCGCCACCTCCGCCACATGGGCCGCCCCGACGGCGGGGTCGTCGCCCGCCACCAGTTCGAGCGCCCGCGCCGCGTCCGCGGCCGCCCCGAGCACGTGCTTGACCTGCGTCGCCTTCGGCAGGGGATGGAGGTAGGCGGCGCCCGCCGCGGCCATCGCCGAGCGCGCAGCGGCACCCGCGGCGTCGGTGGAGCTGTCCTGAGCCGCCCGCATCGCCGCCCACGCCGCGTCGCGCAGCGCCTTCCCGCGCCGCCCGCCCCGGGCGAACTCCCAGGCCGTGGCGATGGCCGCGCGGGGCCGCGGGTCGTCGGGGCGGTCGGCCTCGAAGACCCCGAGCACCTCCTGCGCACACGCGGCGGCGAAGGCGGTGACGGCACGGAGGTCGTCGGTGCTCAGCTCCACCCGCCCGACCCTGTCAGGTCGTCGGTCCCGTCAGGTCGCGGGGAGCCGCCCGTCGCCGGGCCCGCGAGGCGCGGAGGTTGACCGCGTTGCCGCAGACCCGCACGTCGTGCCACACCCCGCTGTTGTTGCGCGAGCGGTCGTAGAACGCGCCGGAGCACAGGTGGCTGCGGCACACCTTCAGCCGTCGCCACGTGTCGGTCTGCTGCGCGCGCTGCACCTCGGCGAGCAGCGCGCCGGTGAGCCACTCGCGCCCGTCGCCGCGCGGCTCGGCCACCAGGACGCCGTCGGGGCCGAGGGTGAGGCGGACGCGCCCGGTGAGCGCCCGGCCCTCCGCGGCGTCGGCCTCCTCGCCGTCGCGCGCGCGGAGCAGGACCGTGAGCTGCTCGCGCATCCGGGCGAGGCGCGGCAGGTCGCCCGCGCCGAACGGCTCGACCTCGGGCCGCGGCGCACCCGTCCGCTCCGCCCACAGGTCGACCGCGCCGTCGAACCAGGCGCGGGCCGTGTCGAGGTCGGCGAGCAGGTCGGCCTGGCGCGGACGCCCGGCGGCGCGGGTGTTGAGGAAGTCGTGCACCAGCGCGAGCCCGGTCGGGGCGAGGTCGACGTCGTAGCGCGCCGAGGCGGACAGGGACATACCCGTACCTTACTCGACCCTGTCGTCGTCGAGGAGGTCGACGGCGCGCAGGGGCTTGGTGTGACGTAACTCAACAGATTACGATTGCGTCCCCCGTGGCCCTCCCGGCTCCGTCGCACGGATCGGACCCGACTGGATGGTCATCGACGCCTCGACCCTCGATGCCACCGCGTCCTACAGGCTCCTCATCGGTAGCGTCCTGCCGCGGGTGATCGGCTGGGTCAGCACCGTGTCGACGACGGGCGTCGCGAACCTCGCTCCGATCTCGTTCCTCACCGTCGTCGGGCGGGTCCCACCGGTGGTGTCGCTGTCGATGCAGCCGCGCTCGGACGGCGAGCTGAAGGACACGTTCGTGAACATCCGCGGGACCGGAGAGTTCTGCACAACCTCGTCTCGCTGCCGCACGCCCACCAGGCGCACCGCAGCGCGGCCGAGTTCGACTCCGAGATCGACGAGTTCGAGGCCGTCGGCCTGCGCAAGGCGCCGTACGAGGTCGTCTCGGCGCCGCGGGTCGAGGGCGCGCCGATCTCCTTCGAGTGCACCCCCGACCGGATCATCCCGACGGGCGACCAGGGCGACCACGTCGTGTTCGGCGAGGTCCGCCGCTTCCACATCCGCGACGACCTCTACCTCGAGGGCGGCCGCATCGACATCGCCGCCCTGCACCCCGTCGGCCGCCTCGCCGCCGAGTACACGCTGGTCGAGAACGTGTTCACGACCCCGCTCGAGGACGGCCCGGTCGACGTCCGGCGCGGCTCCCGCATAGCGCCTCGACGACCGCCCACGGAGTTCTCGCCCATCGACGCCGCGGCGTGGTCCGCCTCCGGTGCCGTCCGCGACTGACGCAGGCCGCACGCCGCAGGCCTCCCACCCTCGTCCTCGTCCACGGCTTCCTCGACGACGCCGGGATCTGGCAGCCGGTGCGCGCCGCGCTCGGCGCCGCCGGGGAGGGTGCGGTCGCCGTCGACCTCGCCGGCATGTCCGGCCGCCCCGACGAGCCCGGCCCCTACACGCTCGGCCGCTACGTCGACGACGTCACCGCCGCCGTCGACGCCACCGGCCCGCTCGTGCCGGTCGGGCAGAGCATGGGCGCGCAGATCGCCGAGCTCGTCGCGGCGGCGCGCCCGGACCGGGGTCGCGGGCCTCGCCCTGCTCACGCCGGTGCCGCTCGCCGGCACGCACCTTCCCGTCCCGGGTCCGCATCGGCACGTCGACCTCGCGGACCACCTCCCAGGGCCCGTGCAGCGCCTGCAGATCCACGTCGTGGTCCTCCGCCTCGTCCGGTGGACTCGGCCCCGAGTGTGACACAGGCGAGGATCGGACGGACACGTCACTTTCCCGGTCGGGTGCCCGGCCGGCTGGTCCTGCCCGAGCCGCTCGACGGTGACGTGATCGAGCTGGAGGGCGAGGAGCTGCGGATCGTCGACCTCGACCTCGACCTCGACCTCGGCCACACCGACACCGACACCGACACCGCGACCGCGATGCACGTGCCGTCGCCGGGCCTGGTCGTCGCCGGGGACGCCGCCTACGACGACCTGCACATCTACCTGGCCGAGTCCCCCGCGGTGGGGCGCGAGGCCTGGCTCGCCGCCCTCGCCGCCCTCGACGCCCTCGCCGCCCTCGACGTCCTCGACGAGCTGGCGCCCACCGCGGTGGTCGCCGGCCACGAGCGCGCCGGGCCGCCCGACGATCCCGCGGTGATCGACCGGACCCGGCGCTACATCCTCGACTTCGAGGAGCTGCTCGCCGGCGGCCCCACCACCGAGGAGCTCCACCGCGGCCTGCTCGAGCGCCACCCCGGCCGGGTCAACCCGGGTGCGGCGTGGGGGTCGGCGACGGGGCTGAGCCCGGCCAGCGCGGTGGTCGTCCGCAGCAGCCACGCCTCGTACTGCGCGGGCGTCCAGCCGTGCAGGCGGGTCGTGAGCAGGTAGGTCTCGGCCGCGACCAGGACGCTCGCGGTGTCGGCGAGCGCGTCGACGTCGCAGGAGGCGGGGAGCAGCCCGTCCTGCGCCATGCGCGTCCAGAACGCGTGCGAGGCGTGCCGGGTCTGGGCGCGGGCCTGCTCCCAGAACCCGGCGATCAGCGGCTCGACGGCCGCGGCCTGCTGCGCCACCGCGAACAGCGGCCCGGCCCGTTCGACGATCTGCCGGCCCGCCGCGGCGTGCGCGACCAGCCGCTCGGCGGCCGTCGGCGCGGTGAGCGCGGTCTGCATCCAGCTGCGGCCGAGCAGGTCGACGGGTTCGGCGTCGCCCACCACCGCCTCGTCGACGACCCGCCCCAGCAGCTCGGCCTTGCCACCGAAGCGCACGTACACCGTGCGTGCGCGACGCCGGCCGCCGCGGCGACGTCGGTCAGCGTGGTGCCGGGGTAGCCGCGCTCGACGAACAGCCGCGCGGCCGGTGTCCACGGCCCCGGTGCTCGCCGGCGTCCACCACCTCAAGCTGCCCGTGTCCGACCTCGACCGCTCCCTCGCCTGGTACGCCACCCGTCTGGGCTACCGGAAGGAGCAGGACTGGTTCGACGACGGGGTGCGCACCGGCATCGGTATGACCCATCCCGCGGGCGGCCCGGGCCTCGCGCTGCGCCTCGACCCCGAACGCGCCCGGTCCAGCGCCGGGTTCGACTTCTTCGCGATCGGCGTGCCGGACGAGACCGCGATCCGGGCCCTCGCCGGCCGGCTCACCGCCCTGGGCGAGCAGCACGCGGGCGTCCACCTCGCGACGTTCGGGTGGATCCTGCCGCCGCTGCACGACCCCGACGGCCACGAGGTGCGCTTCTACACCACCGAGCACCACACCGACTCCACGTCGGTCCCCGAGGTGCACGACGCCGTGCGCACCGCGGCCCGGGGGGAGGCGGCCCGGGCCCACCCGGATCAGGGGACGGGATGAGTGGCACCACGGATGCCACCGGCGCCGCCCGTTCCTACCGTTCCCGGGCATGAGCAGCGCACCACACGGGCAGGCCACCACCGCGACGGCGCGCGGCGCCGCGGCCGTCCCGGTGCTCGTCGGCGCGGTCGGCGGGCTCGCCTGGGCCGCGGCGCTGCGCGGGCTGATGGTGCAGGTCGCGGGTCCGGGGTCGGCGGTGGAGTGGGGCGGCACCGTCGGCGGGATCCTGCTGCCCGGCCTCGTCGCGGGCGCGCTGGTCGGCTGGGCCGGGCACCTGCGCCGCACCGGGCACCCGCACCGCGGGTGGCTCGCGCTCGCCCCGCTCGCGTTCGTGGTCGCGACCCCCGGCGTCCTCGTCTCGGTGCTCACCGACGGCGGGATCGGCGGCGGCGCGATCGCCCTGCCGCTGTGCGGGATCGCGGGCGGCTGGGCGCTGGGCGGTCGCGGGCCGGTCGCGGGGCGGGTCGCGGCCGGGGCGCTGCCGGTGGCCGGGGCGGTCGGCTGGGCCGTCGGCGCGCCCGCCATCGCCCCGGCGCTCGCCGTCACGACCGCCCGGGGGGCGTGGGTGGCGGTGCTGTTCGCCGCGCTGCTGGCCGTGCTGTCCCTGGCGTGCGCGGTCCCGCACCGGCCCGCGGGCGGTCCGCTCGTGCCCGGCGCGCGGGCGGCGGCCGTGACCGGCGCGGTCGGCGGGCTCGCGTGGGCGGCCGGGCTGCGCTCGCTGATGGTGGAGATCGCCGACCCCGGCACGTCGAGCGTCTCGTGGGCGGGGACGTTCGCCGGGATCCTGCTCCCGGGGCTCGTCGTGGGCGCCCTGCTCGCCCGCGCGCCGCACCGCCGCGGCCCGTCCCGGCTCCGGGGGGTGCGCGGGCGGGCCGGGATCGGGGTGGTCGCCGGTGGTGCCGCGGCGGCGGTCGCGCTCGCCGGTGGCCTGGGCGGCGGTGCGCTCGCCGTGGTCGTCTGCGGCCTGGCGGGCGGCTACGCGCTGGCCGGGCGCGGGCGCCCCGCGGCCCGGGTGACGGCGGGCCTGCTGCCGGTGGTGGTCGTCGTCGCGTGGTCGGTGGCCACCGCGGTGGTGGGGCTCGACGAGCCCGGCACCGGCGCCCGCGGCGCCTGGGTCGCCGTCCTGCTCGCCTCGCACCTCGCCGTGCTCGCCGCGGCCTGCGCGCTGCCGTACCGGCGGGCCGACGACGGGGTCGCCGCCGTCAGATGACGTGCCGTCCGGTGCCGTGGTGGCCCATCCGGTCGCGCTTGGTGCGCAGGTAGCGGACGTTGTGCGGGTTCTCGGTCACCGGCAGCGCGACGCGGCCGACGATCTCCAGGCCGTGCCCGCCCAGCCCGCCGTACTTGGCCGGGTTGTTGGTGATCAGCCGGATCCGCCGGACGCCGAGGTCGGTGAGGATCTGCGCGCCGGTGCCGTAGCTGCGGGAGTCGACGGGCAGGCCCTGCGCGGTGTTGGCGTCGACGGTGTCGAGGCCCTCCTCCTGCAGCGCGTACGCGCGGATCTTGTGCGCCAGCCCGATGCCCCGGCCCTCGTGCCCGCGCAGGTAGACGACCGCGCCGCAGCCCTCGTCGGCGATCGCGCGCAGGGCCTGCTCGAGCTGGGCGCCGCAGTCGCAGCGCAACGAGCCCAGGATGTCGCCGGTGAGGCACTCGCTGTGCACGCGGATCAGGGCGCCTCGCTCGGTCGCGCCCGCCGCGGCCACGTCGCCCAGCACGATCGCGAGGTGCTCGGTGCCGTCGATCGCGGAGCGGTAGGCGACGGCGCGGAAGTCGCCGAACACCGTCGGCATCGCCGAGGTCGCGACGTGCTCCACGAGCTGCTCGGTGGCCCGGCGGTGGCGCACCAGGTCGGCGACGGCGAGCACCGGCAGGTCGTGCTCCGCCGCGAACGCGCGCAGCCCCTCGCCGCGGGCCATCGACCCGTCCGGCGCCACGATCTCCCCGATGACGGCGACGGGCACCTGTCCGGCCAGCACCATCAGGTCGACGGCGGCCTCGGTGTGCCCGGCGCGCTCCAGCACGCCGCCCGCGCGGGCGCGCAGCGGGAACACGTGCCCGGGCCGGCGCAGCTCGCCGGGCCGGGTGGCGGGGTCGGCGAGCGCGCGCAGAGTGCGGGCGCGGTCGGCCGCGGACACGCCGGTGCCGCTGTCGAGGTGGTCGACGGTGACGGTGAACGCGGTGCCGTGGGCGTCGGTGTTGTCGGCGACCATCTGCGGCAGGTGCAGCGCCTCGACCCGCTCGGCGGTCATCGGCGCGCAGACGATCCCGGTCGTGTGCCGCACGACGAACGCCACCTGCTCGGCCGTCGCGGTCGCGGCGGCGAGCACGAGGTCGCCCTCGTCCTCGCGGTCGGCGTCGTCGACCACGACCACCATGCGGCCCGCGGCCAGCGCCGCGACGGCGCGCTGCACCGCCCCGGTGGCCGGCAGCTCGGTGATCGTCGTCCCGTGGTCGGTCGTGGTCATCGGCGCTCCTCGTCGGGTCGTTCCCGGCGACGCTACGAGCCGCGCGGGCCCGCCTCTATCCGCGCATCGCGCCGCTCCATCCGTTGAGCGAAGGGCCGCGCGGGGCCGCGCGCGGTCGTCGGTGCACGGCTATCGCCGTGCGATCCGCGGATAGCGCGGGCGCCCGGGGCGCACCTAGCGTCGGCCGGCATGGACGAGACGATCGAGGCACCGGCCGCCGTGGAGCCCGGACGCATGAGGGAGGTCCTCGGGCACTTCGCCTCGGGGATCGTCGTGGTGACCGCGGCGGGACCCGACGGCCCGGTCGGCTTCACCTGCCAGTCGTTCGCGTCGCTGTCGCTGGACCCGCCGCTCGTCAGCTTCTCCCCGGCCCGCACCTCCTCGACGTGGCCGCGGATCCGGGAGATCGGCCGGTTCTGCGTCAACGTGCTCGCCGACGACCACCGCGAGCTCAGCACGGCATTCGCGCGCTCGGGCACCGACAAGTTCGCCGGAGTCTCCTGGGCACCGTCGACGTCCGGGGCGCCCGTCCTCGACGGCGTCTGCGCCTGGATCGACTGCACCCTCGACGACGAGTACGACGGCGGCGACCACACGATCGTCCTGGGCCGCGTGCACGACCTCGGCGCCGACGCCGCGCGGCTCCCGCTGCTGTTCCACCGCGGGGCCTACGGCATCGCCGCGGGCCCCGAGGAGGCCTAGGAGCTCCGGGAGCCCTGCGCCACGGGCCGGGGCCGCGGCCGCGACGGCCCGCCCGCCCGGTGCAGCCGGCTGGGCAGCGCGTGCCCCACCGCCTCCTCGACGACGGCGGCGGCCTGCAGCACGCGGGTGAGGTCGAGCCCGGTGGTGAACCCCGAGCCCTCCAGCAGGTGCACGACCTCCTCGGTCGCGATGTTGCCGCTCGCGCCCGGGGCGAAGGGGCAGCCGCCGAGCCCGCCGGTGGAGGCGTCGAGCGAGGTCACGCCGATCTGTACGGCGGCCAGTACGCAGGCGATCCCCGCGCCGCGGGTGTCGTGCAGGTGCACGCCGACGTCGGTGCCGGGGCAGGCGTCGCGGACGGCCTCGACGACCTCGACCAGGCGGGCGGGCACGAGGGTGCCGATCGTGTCGCCGAGGCAGAGCCGGTCGGCGCCGAGGTCCACGGCCCGGCGGGCGACGTCGACGGTGCGCGCGACGGGCGTGCGGCCGTCGAAGGGGCAGTCCCAGGCCACGGCGACGATCGCCTCGCAGATCCCGCCCGCACCGTGCGCCAGCGCGGCGATGTCGCGGGTGGCGGCCACGGCCTCGTCGGTGGTGCGGGCGGCGTTGGCGAGGCTGTGCCCGTCGGACGCGGAGATCACGTACTCGAGGTCGGGGATCCCGGCGGCGACCGCGCGCCGGGCGCCGCCGTGACCGGCGACCAGCGCCGAGAACCGCAGGCCGGGCCAGCGGTGCAGCGCGGCGGCGACCTGCTCGGCGTCGGCCAGCGCGGGCACCGCCGACGGCGAGACGAACGACGTCACCTCGACGCGGCACACCCCGGTGCGGGACACGGCGTCGAGGATCGCGAGCTTCGCCTCCAGCGGGATCGGGGCCTCGAGCTGCAGGCCGTCGCGCAGGACGACCTCGCGCACGTCCACGGAACGGGTGTCGGTGCTCATGAACGTCTCCTCAGATGATCCGCTCGGCCGCGAGCGCGTCGAGCTCGGCGCCGGTCAGGCCCAGCAGCCCGCCGAACACCTCGGTGTTGTGGGTGCCGGGCCGCGCGGGCCCCGCCCACCGGACGGAGCCGGGCGTGCCCTCCAGCCGGGGGACCACCCCGGGGCCCAGCACGTCGCGGCCCAGCGCCTCGTCGTGGTGGGGGAGCAGCATGTCCCGGGCGAGGAACTGCGGGTCGCGCACGACGTCGGCGACGGTGTTCACCGGCCCCACGACGACGCCGGCTGCCTCCAGCACGCGCGTCAGCTCGTCGGCGTCGCGCTCCGCGGCCCAGGCGGCGACGATCGCGTCGATCTCGTCCTGGTGGCGCCCGCGCGCGGTGTGGGTGGCGAAGCGCGCGTCGTCGACGAGGTCGGGGCGCTCCATCGCGGTGCACAGCCGGGCGAAGACGGTGTCCTGGTTGGCCGCGATGACCATCCACCGGTCGTCGGCGCAGCGGTAGAGGTTCGACGGCGCGAGGCCGTCGAGGCGCGTGCCGCCGGGGCCGCGGACGTGCCCGGTGGCCGAGTGGTCCGGGATCGTCGACTCCAGCAGCGCGAGGCACGACTCGGCCAGCGAGACGTCGACGACCTGGCCCCGCCCGCCGGGGCGGTCCCGGGCGAGCAGCGCGGTGAGCACGCCCTGCGCGGCGAACATCCCGGCGAGCGAGTCGCCGA
Organism: Pseudonocardia oceani; assembly: GCF_019263585.2. GTDB lineage: Bacteria > Actinomycetota > Actinomycetes > Mycobacteriales > Pseudonocardiaceae > Pseudonocardia > Pseudonocardia oceani. The sequence continues at coordinate 887,477 of NZ_JADQDF010000001.1, read as the reverse complement.
TCGAGAGCGCCGTGCGCGGGGGCGGGCCGCCGGGGAACCCGTTGAGGTGGCGCATCCCGCTGACGGCCTCGGCGACCGACGCGTACCCGGGACGGCCGCTGTGCGGGCCGGTCTGGCCGTAGCCCGACACGCGCGCGAGCACGATCCGCGGGTTGCGCCCGCTGAGCACGTCGTAGCCCAGGCCCCACTTCTCCAGCGTGCCCGGGCGGAAGCTCTCGACCACGACGTCGGCCGTCTCGACCAGGCGCAGGAACAGCTCCTGACCGCGGGAGCGGCGCAGGTCGAGGGTGACGCAGCGCTTGCCGCGGGCGTGCACGGTCCAGAAGAAGTGGTGACCGTCGACCTCGGCCTGGCCCCAGTCGCGCAGCGGGTCGGGGCGGTCGGGCGCCTCGACCTTGACGACGTCGGCGCCGTGGTCGGCGAGCAGGCGGCCGCAGAACGGCCCGGCGATCAGCGTCCCCAGCTCCAGGACGCGGATGCCGTCGAGGGCGGGGGCGGCGGGGGTCTCGGGCACGCCCAGGACGCTAGGAACCCCGGCCGCCGACCGCTATCCGGTGGCGGCCGACGAGTATCCGAACCTAGCCGCGCAGGGTGTCGCGCGGCAGCTCGCCGAACCGCTCGCGGTACTGCTGGGCGAAGCGGCTCTGGTGCAGGAAGCCCCAGCGCACGGCGACGTCGGTGACGAGCGTGACCGACGGGTCGCTGCGCAGCAGCTCCGCGCGCACGTGGTCGAGCCGGATCCGGCGCAGGTGGCTCATCGGGGACTCGCCGAGCGCCTGCTGGAACGACGCGTGCAGCGTGCGGACGCTCATGCAGCCGACGCGGGCCAGCTCCTGCGGCGTCAGCGGCTCGTCGGCGTGCTGCTCCATGTAGTCCAGGACGGGCTGCAGCCGGCCGTGGCGCAGGGGTTCGGCCGGGGCGCGCAGGTCGTCGCTGTACTGGTGGCGCCCGGCGTGCAGCAGCTGCGTCATCACGAACGCCTCGAACTGCTCGCGGGCCAGCGGCAGGTCGGCCAGGCCGCCGGGGCGGTCGAGCTCGCGGGCCAGGAACTCGACCGAGGCCAGCAGCGTGGTGCCCTGCGCGGTCGAGAGGTCGAGCCCGAAGTCGAAGTCGACGACGTCGTTCACCGGCCGCCCGAGCAGGTCGCCGAGGTGGTTCTCCAGGCTGCGGCGCGGGATCTTGAGGATGAGCTGCTCGGCGTCGGGCGACCAGCGCACGGTGTTGCGCTGGTCGGGCGCGAGCACGATCCCGCTGCGCCCGCCGTGGGTGGAGGCGCGCCCGCCGTCGGTGCGGTCGGCGTCGGTGCGGCCCGCGACGGTGAGGTTGACGTGGTAGTTGTCCTCGGTCGCCGGCATCACCAGCTTGGCCGCCGACCGGTAGGTGAGGTAGCCCAGCGTGAAGTGCCGGTCGGTGACGGCGTTGAGCGTCATCTCGAGGTGGTCGGTGGGCGCCGTCAGCTCGTGCTCGAGGTAGATGCGGGTGACGGCGTCGCGGGCCTCGTCCAGGCTCCGGGTGCCCAGCACCGGGAAGCGGGTGAGCAGCGCAGGGGGTCCGGTCTCCATCGCCGTGCGACACCTCCCCGTGTCCGCCTCGTCTCCGAGCGTAGGACGAGACGGGGATCACGGCCAGCCGCTGAGTGCAGCCCGCTATCCGCGGCGCGCAGCCGCCCGGCGCGGGCGGCGGTTCCGCGCAGCGCCGGCGGCGGTTCTGCACGGAGCGGATCGAGCGCCGCCGCGCACGGATATCGCAGCAGGTCACGGCGTCCCTAGCGTCGGCCGCCACCAGCAGACGACGAGGGAGAGGTCGATGACGACCGCCGCACCAGCAGCGCTCGAGGAGCTGAAGCTCTTCATACACGGGAAGTCGGTGGACGCCCGCTCCGGGCGCACCTTCGAGTCCCAGAACCCCTACACCGGACAGCCCTGGGCCCGGCTCGCCGACGGCGGGCCCGACGACGTCGACGAGGCCGTCGCGTCGGCCCGCACCGCCTTCGAGGGCGAGTGGGGCGCCATGACCGGCTTCGCCCGCGCCGCGGTCCTGCGCCGCTGCGGCGACGCGATCGCCGCCAACGCCGAGCGGCTCGCCCGCCTGGAGGTCAACGACTCCGGGAAGCTCTACCGCGAGATGATCGGGCAGCTCACCGCCCTGCCGAACTGGTACTACTACTTCTCCGGGCTGGCCGACAAGGTCGAGGGCCGCACCGTCCCTCCGGTGAACCCGAACTACTTCGGCTTCACCACCCGCGAGGCCGTCGGCGTCGTCGGGGCGATCACCCCGTGGAACTCCCCGCTGCTGCTGCTCACCTTCAAGCTGGCCCCGGCGCTGGCGGCGGGCTGCACGATGGTCGTCAAGCCCTCGGAGCACGCTCCGGCCTCGACGGTCGCGTTCGCGCAGATCCTGCACGAGGCCGGGCTCCCGGCGGGCGTGCTCAACGTCGTCACCGGCTGGGACCGCTCCACCGGCGAGGCGCTGGCCTCCCACCAGGGCGTCGACAAGATCGCGTTCACCGGGTCGTCGGCCACCGGGGCGAAGGTGGCGCAGGCCGCGGTCGCGAACTTCAACCGGGTCACCCTGGAGCTGGGCGGCAAGAGCCCCCAGATCGTGTTCCCCGACGCCGACCTCGACGCCGCCGCGAACGGGCTGATCGCCGGGGTGTTCGCCGCGACCGGCCAGACCTGCATGGCCGGCTCCCGGCTGATCGTGCACGCCGACGTGCACGACGCGCTGATCGAGAAGGTCGTCGCGCGGGCGAACTCGATCAAGCTCGGGGACCCGAACGAGGCCGGGACCGAGATGGGCCCGGTCGCGAACCGGCCGCAGTACGAGAAGGTGCTGGGCTACCTGCAGGGCGCCGCCGCCGAGGGTGCGACGTTCGCCTGCGGCGGGGAGCCCGACGCCGAGCGCGGCGGGCTGTTCGTGCGGCCGACCGTCGTCACGAACGTGACGCCGGAGAGCACCATCGTCCGCGAGGAGGTGTTCGGGCCGGTCCTGGCCGCCTACACCTTCACCGACGAGGACGAGGCGCTCAAGCTCGCCAACGACACGCCCTACGGCCTGGCCGGGGCGGTGTGGACGAAGGACGTGCACCGCGCGCACCGGGTGGCCGCGAAGCTGCGCGCCGGCACGATCTGGATCAACGCCTACCGCGTCATCGCGCCCAACATGCCCTTCGGCGGGTTCGGGGCCAGCGGCATCGGCCGCGAGAACGGCATCGACGCCATCGGTGAGTACACGGAGAACAAGTCGGTGTTCGTCGAGCTCACCGGCGGCACGCGCGACCCGTTCCAGCTCGGCTGAGCACCCCCGCGACCCCTCACCCGCAGACCAGGAGACCCGCATGACCGTCACCGCCAACGAGCGCCTCGGCCTCGCGCCCACCGACCCCCGTCCGCCCGCGGAGACGCAGCCCGCGGCCGACCGCACCGAGACCAACCCGCTGTTCGGCGACCAGAAGATGAAGCTGGGGCTGTTCGGCACGAACTGCTCCTACGGCCTGATCATGAGCCACGCGCCCAGCAGCTACGAGATCACCTGGGAGCACACCAAGGAGATCGCGCAGCGGGCCGACCGGCTGGGGTTCGACGTGCTGGTCCCCGTGGCCCGCTGGAAGGGCTTCGGCGGGTCCACGAACTTCAACGGCAACTGCTTCGAGACCTACACCTGGGCCGCCGGGGTCGCCGAGGCGACCGAGCGCATCGCCGTCGCCGCGACCTCGCACCTGCCGACGATGCACCCGATCGTCGCGGCCAAGCAGGCCACGACGGTCGACCGCATCTCCGGCGGCCGGTTCGCCCTGAACATGGTCATGGGCTGGGTGCCGCCGGAGATGGAGATGTTCGGCTCCGAGCAGCGCGAGCACGACGAGCGCTACGCCTACGGCCAGGAGTGGCTCGACTTCGTCAACAAGCTCTGGACGGAGCAGGGCACCTTCGGCATCCACTCGACGTACTTCGACGCGGAGCTGCTCGAGGCCTACCCGAAGCCGCACCAGGGCCCGCGGCCCGCGCTGATCAACGCCGGCAACTCGCCGTCGGGCATCGAGTTCTCCGCGCGGAACGTCGACTTCAACTTTGCCTCGCTCGACACCCTGGAGAACATCAAGGGCTACACGACGAAGCTCAAGGCGAAGGCGCGCGAGGAGTACCAGCGCGAGATCCACGCGATGACCTACGGCCTCGTGGTCTGCCGCGACACCGAGGAGGAGGCGAAGCGGGCGTTCCAGCAGGTCGTCGACGAGGGCGACTGGGGTGCGGCGGGCAACGTCATCAAGATCGCCGGGTCGGGCGCGAGCCAGTCGTTCGACCACGCCGTCAGGGAGATGCAGGAGCGCTTCATCGCCGGCTGGGGCGGCTACCCGATCGTCGGCACGCCCGAGCAGGTCACCGAGGAGCTCGGCCGCCTCAACGACGCCGGCATGGAGGGCATGATCTTCGGGCTCATCGACTACAACGAGGAGCTCAAGTACTTCGGCGACGAGGTCATGCCCCTGCTGAAGCAGGCGGGTCTGCGGCACTGATCTCCGGCGCGGCACCGACCACCGGCGCGGCACCGACCACCGGCGCGGCGCCGACCGGCCGGCTGACCAGCACCACGGTCGTGCCGGCGGTGCCGCGCTGGATGTGCATCTCCTCCATGCACCCGCTCATGACGGCCAGGCCGTGGCCGCGGGTGTGGGCGGGCGGGGTGGCGGGCTGGTGCGCGCCCCAGCGGCCGCGGTCGATCACCGTGGCCACGACCCGGCGCGCGCCGGCCGTGTCGCGGATCCAGGCGTGCAGCGTGACGGTGCCCTCGGTGCCCGGCCGGTAGGCGTGGTCGACGACGTTGGCCGCAGCCTCGTTGACGGCCAGCTCCACGTCCTCGGCGTCGTCCTCGGGCCAGCCGTGCCCGGCCAGCCACGTGCGCACCAGCCTGCGCACGGGGCGCAGGGAACCGGGCTCGGCGGGCAGCACGGTCATGAGGTCGTCGGGGTGCTCGGGTCGGACGGCGCGGGGCTCGTGGATGGTGGTCATGCCTCTCCTCGCGGCCGCTCTGCTGGACCGCGCGCAGCAGTATCCCCGCGCCGCGCCGACCGCGCACGACCGGCCCGCGGCGACCTGGCCCGGCGATCAGGTCCCCGATCGGCGGAAACGTTCCCCGCGGGACCCCCGGAGGGGCAGTCTGGGCGGGTGGACGCGCTGCCGGAGCCGGTGAGCCCGATGCTCGCGACCGCCGGCGGCCCGCCGGCGGGGCCGGGCTGGGCCGTCGAGTTCAAGTGGGACGGCGTGCGCGCCGTGCTCGCGGCGGCGGGCGACGAGGTGCGCATCGCCAGCCGCAACGGCAACGACATCACCGGCGGCTACCCCGAGATCGTCGCCGCCGGGATCGGTGCGGGGCGCTCCGTGCTGGTCGACGGGGAACTCGTCGCGCTCGACGCGCAGGGCCGCCCCGACTTCGGGCTGCTGCAGCAGCGGATGCACGTGCGTGGCCCGGCGCCCGAGCTGCGCGAGCGCGTCCCGGTCCTGTTCTACGTGTTCGACGTGCTGGTCCTCGACGGCGCGAGCCTGCTGGCCGAGCCCTACGACGCGCGGCGCGAGGCGCTGCTGGGCCTCGGGCTGGACGTGCTGCCGGGCGTCGGCGTGCCACCCTCGGTGCCCGACGTCAGCGGTGCGCAGATGCTCGAGGTCGCCCGGCAGCACGGGCTGGAGGGGATCGTCGCGAAGCGCCGCGCGGCCCGCTACGACCCGGGGCGGCGCTCCCCGGCGTGGGTCAAGACGGCGCTGGTGCAGACCCAGGAGGTGCTCGTCGGCGGCTGGAGCCCCGGGCAGGGGCGCCGGGCGTCGACGATGGGGGCGCTGCTGCTCGGCGCCCGCGACCGCGCGGGACGCCTGCGCTACCTCGGCCACGTCGGCACCGGCTTCACCGAGGCCGTGCTGCGCGACCTGATGGCCCGCATGGCGCCGCTGCGGCGCGAGCGCAGCCCCTTCGACGAGGAGGTGCCCCGCGAGCACGTCCGCGGCGTGCGTTGGGTGGAGCCGCGGCTGGTGGGGGAGGTGCGCTACCGCACGCTCACCACCGACGGCCGGCTGCGGCACGCGGCCTGGCGCGGGCTGCGCCCGGACCGCGACCCCGGGGAGATCGTGCTCGACCTGCCGTGACCGCTCCGCCACGATGGGCGGCGTGAGCGACGCCGGACCCGTGCGCATCGCCCTGCTCGGCGCGTTCCGCGTGGTGGTCGGCGACCGGGAGGTGCCCGCCGACGGGTGGCCGGGCCGCCGCGCGGCCGAGCTGGTGGCGCTGCTCGCGCTCGCCGAGGGGCGCCGGCTGCAGCGCGAGCAGGTGGTCGAGGCGCTGTGGCCGCACCTCGCGCCGGAGGCGGGCGCGGCGAACCTGCGCAAGGCCGCCCACCAGGCCCGCCAGGTGCTGGGCCGGGAGGACGGCGTCGTGCTGGCCGGCGGGCGGGTCGCGCTGCTCCCGACCGCCGAGGTCGACCTCGACCGGTTCCTGCTGCTCGCCGGGCGGGCCGTCCGCTCCGGCGACGCCCGGGCCGCCGCGGACGCGGCCGACGCCTGCACCGGCGAGCTGCTGCCGGACCACCGCTACGAGGAGTGGGTGCAGGGCCCGCGCGAGCAGGTGCGCTCCCGGTACGTCGAGGTGCTGCGGCTCGCCGGGCGGTGGGCGCGGCTGGTGGAGGTCGAGCCCGCCGACGAGCACGCCCACCAGCAGCTGGTGCGGGAGGCGCTGCGCGCGGGCGACCGGCACGGGGCGATCCGCCGCTACGGGCGGCTGCGCACGGCCCTGCAGACCGAGCTGGGCGTGGCCCCGGGGCGGCGCAGCCGGGCGCTCTACGAGGAGTGCGTCGCCGGGCTCGGCCCGGCCGCGACCGCCTTCGTCGGGCGGCAGGTCGAGCTGGCGCGGGCCGGGGCGGCGCTGCGGGGCACCGGCGCCCTCGCCGTCCGCGGGCCGGGCGGGATCGGGAAGTCCGCGCTGTGCGGCGAGGTCGCCGAGTTGGCCGGGGCGGCGGACCGGCTCGTCGTCACCGTCACGGCCGCGGCGGGCGACGGGCCCTACGCGCCGCTCGCCGCCGCCGTCGAGGAGCTGGTGGGACGCGACCGCGCCCTGCTCGACGCCGTGCCCGCCGGTACCCGCGCGGTGCTCGCCGGGCTGACCCCGTCGGCCGGGTCGGGGCTGCCCGCCGAGACCGCCCTGCACCGGCACCGCATCGTCGGGGCGGTGCACCGGCTGCTCACCGCGGCCGCCCCGCCCGCGGGGGTCGTGCTCGTCGTCGACGACGTCCACCTCGCCGACGACGCCACGGCCGAGACCTGCGTGCAGGTCGCCCGGACCGGCGGCTCGCGGCCGCTGCTCGTGGTCCTGTCCTACCGCGCCGACGCCGCGCGGTCGGCGCTGGTGCGGGGCGTCGCGGGGCTGGAGCGGGCGGGGCGCTGCGCGGTCGTGGACCTCGGCCCGATGCCGCGGGCCGACGTCGAGGCGCTCGTCGTCGCCGGGGCGCCGCAGCGCCCGGGCCCGGCCGCGCTGGCCCGGATCGTGGACACCGCGCACGGCAACCCGTTCCTCGCGCTCGAGCTGGCCCGGGCCGGGGACGCGCCCGCGGTGCCCCGGTCGGTGTGGGAGACCGTCGCGGCCCGGTTCCTCGACCTCGACGAGCCCACCGCCGCGATGCTCCGACGCCTCGCCGTGGCGGGCGGCGACCTGGACCCCGGCGGCGTGCTGGCCCTCACCGGGCTGGCCGAGGTCGACGCGTTCGCGTTGCTGGACGCGGGGCTCGCGGCCGGTGCGCTGGTCGTCGACGACGGGCGCTACCGGTTCCGCCACGACCTCGTCCGCCGCGCGCTCGCCGAGCAGGTGCCCCCGCACCACCGGGTCGCGATGCACCGCGACACCGCGCGCCGGCTCGCGGGCGCCGGCGCCGAGCCGTCGCGCGTCGCCCGGCACTGGCTCGACGGCGACCGGCCCGGCGAGGCCGTGCCCTGGCTGCTCGCCGCCGCGGAGCGCGCCCACCGCCTCGGCGCCTTCGGCGACGCCCTGCGCCACGTCGACGCCCTGCTGGAGCACGAGCCGCGCCACGCCGACGCGCTCTGCCTGCGCGCGGAGGTGCTCGACGCGCTGGGCGACCTGCGCGCCCCCGCGGCCTACGGGCGGGCGGCCGACGCGGCGGGGGAGCCGGCCGCGCAGGAGATCCGCTCGAAGCAGGCGCTCGCGCAGGTCAAGCGCGGCGACCCGCCCGGCGCGCTGGTCACGCTGCGGGGTCTGGAGCCGGTCACCGTCGCGGGCCGGCTCGCGCACGCGCTGGCCTGGGCAGGGGCCGCGGTGCTCGGGTTCGCCGACCCGGCCACGGGCACCGCGAAGGCCGCCGAGAGCAGACGCCTCGCGCTGGAGTCGGGCGACGCCCCGTCGCTGGTCATCGCCTCCTGGGCGCAGGCCGCCGCCGCGCACGCCCGTGGTGAGCTGCGCGCGAGCGTCGTCGCCGACCTGCTGGAGACCGCGGCACTGCCCGAGCTCGCCACCAGCGTCTTCGACGGGCACCTGTGCATCAACCAGCGCCTGCTCTACGGCGCCCGGCCCTACGCCGACGTCCTCGCCTTCGCCGACGCGTTCGCCGCCGAGGCCGGGCGCCTCGGCGCGGCCCGCGGCCTCGCCTACGCCGTGACGTTGCGCGGGGAGGCGCTGCTGCTGTCCGGGCGGCTCGACGAGGCCGAGTCCGCGCTCGGCGAGGCGATCCGGCTGAGCCGGGCGAGCGGCGGGGCGGTGGGGGAGTCGCTGGCGCTGCAGCGCCGCGCCGAGATCGCCCTGCACCGGGGCGACGCCCGCGGCGCCGACCTCCTGCTCGACGAGGCGCTCGCCGTCGCCCGCGAGTCCGACGTCGGGTTCCACCTGCTCGACCGCATCTACGGCACCCGGATCGCCGCGGCGGCCGACCCCGGCGCCGCGCTGGCCGCCCTCGACGACGCCGAGGACTCCGTGCGCGGACCGCTGGAGACCTGCCCGGGCTGCCGCATCACCCTCGTCGTCCCGGGCGCGATCGCCGCGGCGCGCGGCGGCGACCTCGACCGCGCCGCCGAGTACGGGACGTCGGCGGAGTGGCTCGCCGGCGTCGTCATGCGGCTGCCGGGCTGGGACGCGGCGCTCGACGAGGTCCGCGGGCACCGGGCGCGCGCCGCGGGGGAGCCCGCGGCGGCGCACTTCGCGGCGGCGGCCGCCGCGTTCGGGGCGGCCGGGCAGCCGCTCGACGCGGCGCGCTGCGCGGCGCTGGCCGCCGCCCCCTGATCCAGCGTCCCATGATCAGGAACGTTCCAGGAACGCCCCCGCGGCAGGCTCCGCCGCACACCCGATCCACCGACCCGAGGAGCCCTCCGTGCAGACACTCACCCCCGACACCGTGCCCGTCGTCATCAAGGACGAGAACGTCGAGGTCCGCCTCACGCAGGTCGGCGAGATGACCGTCTCGTTCATCCGCCTCGCCGAGGGCACCGACCTCGGCCCGGCGCTCGTCGGCCTCCCCGGCGACACCTGCTCGTGCCCGCACTGGGGCTACATGCTGGAGGGGCGCCTGCTCATGCGCGTGCCCGGCGGCGACCGCACCTACTCCGCGGGCGAGGCCTTCTACTGGGCGCCCGGGCACGCGCCCTTCGCGCTCACCGACTGCGCCTACGTGGACTTCTCGCCGACCGCGGAGTTCGACACGGTGATCGCGCACCTCACCCGGGGCTGACGGTCAGCCGGGGCCGGCGGGTGGGCCGTCGGTCCCCACCAGCACCACGACCGCCGCCGCGCCGGGGCGCACGGTCGCGCGGGGGTCGGCGGCCAGCACCCGCAGGCCCGCCAGGGCCGCCGCGCCGCAGGGGCCCAGCGGGACCCCGGCGGCGCGGAGCTCGCTCATGGCGGCCCGCGCCTGGTCGTCGGTGACCGCCACCGCGGCGTCGAGCCGCTGCGCGACCACCGGCCAGGCCGTCGCGGAGACGGTGCCGCAGTTGAGCCCGGCCATGATCGTGGGCGCCGAGGTGTCGACGGTGACCGGCCGCCCGGCCGCGAGGGAGCGGCCCACGCAGTCCGCGCCGACCGGCTCGACCGCGAGCACCGCGGGCGGGCGCGAGCGGTGGTGCTGCAGCGCTGCCTGCAGCAGCGACCCGACGCCGGTGGGCACCACGACCAGGTCCGGTGCCGCGCCGAGGTGCTCGTCGACCTCGGCGAACAGCGTGCCGTAGCCGTCGACGACCCAGCCGGGGACGTCCTCGTAGCCGGGCCAGGAGGTGTCCTGGACCAGCACGTCGTCGCCGCGCACCGACTCCGCGGCGTGGCGCCCGACGTCGTCGTAGACCAGGTCCGTGGGGACGACCTCGCCTCCCTCGCCCGCGACGGCGTCGGCGACGGCCGGGTCGAGACCGCCCGGCAGGTGCACGCGCGCCCGCACCCCGAGCAGGCGCGCCATCCTCGCGAGCGCGCGGCCGTGGTTGCCGTCGGTGGCCGTGACCAGCGTCGTCGCCGTCCCGGCGGTGCGCCGGCGCAGCTCGTCGAGGGAGCGGGCCGGGCCGGGGTGCCCGGCCCGCGCGCTCAGCGCCCGGTTCACCGCCCACGAGGCGCCGAGGACCTTGAACGCCGGCAGCCCGAGCCGCTCGGACTCGTCCTTGACCCACACCTGCGCCACGCCCAGCCCCGCCGCCACGCCCGGCAGCGGCGTCAGCGGGGTGGGGCGGTAGCCGGGCAGGGTCGCGTGGAACTCCCGGGGGAGCACGGCCGGCTCGACCCCGGGTGCCAGCATGGGCCCCATGACGGTCCTCGACTCCCCGATCCCGCGCTTCCACCTGGCCGTCCCGGTCGACGACCTCGACGCCGCCCGCGCGTTCTACGGCGGCACCCTCGGACTGCGCCAGGGTCGCAGCTCCGACACCTGGGTCGACTGGGACCTGCACGGCCACCAGTTCGTCACCCACCTCGCCCCCGGCCGGAGCGAGCGCGTGCACAACCCCGTCGACGGGCACGACGTGCCGGTGCCGCACTTCGGGCTGGTGCTGACCGTGCCGCGGTTCCAGGAGCTCGCGCAGCGCCTGCGCGACGCCGGCACCGCGTTCGTCATCGAGCCCTACCTGCGCTTCGCCGGGGAGCCGGGGGAGCAGTGGACGATGTTCCTGCTCGACCCGGCCGGGAACGCGCTGGAGTTCAAGGCGTTCGCCGACGACGCGCAGGTGTTCGCGGTCTGAGCCGGCTCCGTCCCTCACGCCTCAGCGGCTCCGTGGCGAGGATCCTGCCCGGTGATCACCGCGCGCGCCTACCGTGGCCCCATGACGGGATGGGTGCGGCCCTGGGTGCAGGCGGTGGAGATCGCGGTGTCGGCACCGGTGGTGATCGGGATCAGGACGGTCGGGATGGTGCGGGGCGGGTGGCCGCCGAGCGCGAAGGCGCGCCGCGAGTACTCGCGGATGGTGCGGGAGAAGGCGGAGGGCTTCACGCGTGCGGCCGTCGTGGCGGTCACGACACCGCCGCGCGACACGGCCCGCTTCGCCGCGGCCGTCCTCGCACCGGTGCACCAGCGGGTGGTGGCGAACCGGAGGAGGCTGGGCGGATGGTGAGGCGCGTCCTGGTCACCGGCGCCGCGGGGAGCATCGGCACTGACCTGCGCCCCCGCCTCGCCCGGCCGGGCCGGGTGCTGCGGCTGATGGACCTCGTGCCGGTACCGGATCCCGGGCCGCGCGAGGAGGTCGTCACGGGGTCGGTCACCGACCGCGACGCCGTCGCGGCGGCCGTCGCGGGCGTCGACGCCGTCGTCCACCTGGCCGGGATCCCCGACGAGGCGCCCTGGGCGGACATCGTCGGGGCCAACGTCGACGGCACCCAGGCGGTGCTCGACGCCGCCGTCCGCGCCGGGGTCGGGCACGTCGTGCTGGCCTCGAGCAACCACGCCGCCGGCTTCCACACCCGCGGCGGCGACGGGCCGCTGCGCGCGACCGCGGAGCCCCGCCCGGACACCTTCTACGGCTGGAGCAGGGCGGCGGTCGAGGCGCTCGGGCGGCTCTACCACGACCGCAGCGGCACCCACGTCGTCTGCCTGCGCATCGGCTCGTGGTCGCAGCGCCCGCTCGACGTCCGGGCCCTGTCGACGTGGATCTCGCCCGACGACGGCGGACGGCTGGTCGAGGCGGCGCTGGCCGCGCGGGGGTTCCACACGGTGTGGGGGGTCTCGGCGAACACGCGCCGCTGGTGGTCGCTGGACGAGGGCGCGGCGCTGGGCTACCACCCGGTCGACGACGCCGAGGCGCACGCGGCCGACCTGCTCGGTGACGCCGACCTGCTCTGTGACGCCGACCTGCTCTGTGACGCCGACGGGCCCGACCTGACCGACCCCGTGCACCACCGCGTCGGCGGGGCGTTCACCGTGGTGTCGCTGGGGGAGCGGCTCGACCCCTGAGCCACCACCCCGTCCGGCGCCCCGTTCACCGGCGCGGCGGCACCGGGACCCGCACGAGGTCCTCGGCCACCACGACCTCGCCGCCGAACACCGCGGCGGCCTGCTCGCCGAAGCGTGCGGGGTCGGGGTAGCGCTGGGAGAAGTGGGTGAGCACGAGCCTGCGCACGCCGGCCCGTGCGGCCACCTCCCCGGCCTGGCCTGCCGTGAGGTGGCCGTAGGCCTGCGCCAGGTCGGCGTCCTCGTCGAGGAAGGTCGACTCGATCACCAGCAGGTCGACGCCCTCGGCCAGCGCGTGCACGCCGTCGCACAGGCGGGTGTCCATGACGAACGCGGCCTTCTGCCCCGGCCGCGGCTCGCTGACCTCGTCGAGCGTGACACCGCCGAGCGAGCCGGTGCGCTGCAGCTCGCGGACGGCGGGACCGCGGACGCCGGCGGCGGCGAGGCGGCCGGGCAGCATCCGGCGCCCGTCCGGCTCCACGAGGCGGTAGCCGTACGCCTCGACGCCGTGGTCGAGGCGGCGCACCTCGAGGTGCGGCTCGTCGGCGACCGGGCCGTCGGCGCTGATCGGGTGCTCGCGCACGTCGAGGACGTCGTGGAACGGGGTGGCGTGGCGCAGGCGGTCGAACCACTCCTGCCCCGACGCCGGGAAGTGCGCGTGCACGGGGTGCGCCACGCGGTCGAGCGAGAGCCGCTGCACGATCCCGGGCACGCCCAGGCAGTGGTCGCCGTGGAAGTGCGTCAGGCAGATGCGGGTGATCGCCGAGCTCGCGACGCCGGCCAGCAGCAGCTGGCGCTGGGTGCCCTCGCCGGGGTCGAACAGCAGGCCGTGGCCGTCCCAGCGGAGCAGGTAGCCGTTGTGGTTGCGCCGCCGCGTCGGGGCCTGGCTCGCGGTGCCGAGCACCACGAGCTCCCGGTCGGACACGGCCGCGACCCTACGCGCCGGCCCGGGCGGGAGGCCCGGACCGGCGCCGGGGCGTCAGGCGGCGGGGCGGGCCGCGGCGAAGCGCCGGGCGGCGTCGTCCCAGTTGACGACGTTCCACCAGGCCTTGACGTAGTCCGGCTTCACGTTCTTGTACTGCAGGTAGAAGGCGTGCTCCCACATGTCGAGCATGACGATCGGCACGACGCCGACCGGCACGTTCGCCTGCTGGTCCCACAGCTGCAGGATGTGCAGGCGCTGTCCGAGCGGGTCGTAGGCGAGCACGCCCCAGCCCGACCCCTGGATCGTGGTCGAGGCGGCGGTGAACTGGGCCTGGAAGGCGTCGAAGGACCCGAAGGTCTCGTCGATCGCGCTCGCCAGGTCGCCCGTGGGCTTGCCGCCGCCGTCGGGGGAGAGGTTCTTCCAGAACAGCGAGTGGTTGATGTGCCCGCCGAGGTTGAACGCGAGGGTCTTCTCCAGGCCGACGATCGCGCCGAAGTCGCCGCCCTCACGGGCCGCGGCGAGCTTGTCGATCGTCTCGTTGAGCGCGTTGACGTAGGTCTGGTGGTGCTTGGAGTGGTGCAGCTCCATGATCTCGCCCGCGATGTGCGGCGCGAGCGCGCCGTAATCGTAGGGGAGGTCGGGCAGCGAGTACCGGTCCACGTGCAGCTCCTTCTCTCGATCTTCCGGTGGTGCCATCATCTTGCTGTAGCCAACATTTCCCCGCAGCGGGGGCGGGATACCGTGCGTCCCGTGGTCGCGGCGGTGGTGTGGGACATGGACGGCACGCTCCTCGACTCGGTCGACGCCATCGCCGCGGCGTTCGCGACGGTCGCCGGCCGCCCGCCGATCCCGCCGGCCGAGGTCGAGCGCCTCTTCCGGTTACCCACACCGGCGGCGATCCTCACCGACCTGACCGGAACCGGCGCGGGCCCGGGCGAGGTCGACGCCTTCTACGCCGCGCTGGCCGTCGAGGCGGAGCGCGTCGAGCCCTACCCGGGCGTCCACGAGGTGCTGGCCGCGCTCGCCGGACGCGTCCCGACCGGGGTGTTCACCGGCTCGAACGCCGTCGCCACCGGCATCCTGCTGCGCGCGACCGGCCTGCACGACCTGCTCGACACCGTCGTCGCCGGCGACGACGTGACCCGCCGCAAGCCCCACCCCGACGGGCTGGAGCTCGCCTGCCGCCGCCTCGGCGTGCCGCCCGCCGCGGCGCTCTACGTCGGCGACACCGACAGCGACCTGACCACCGCCGTCAACGCCGGGGCGGTGCCGGTGGCGGCGGCGTGGGGGCACAACCACCGGCCCGGTGCGGTCGGGGCGGCGGTGTGCGCCCGCCCGGCCGACGTGCTGGCGCTGGTGGAGGCGGGCCCGGGCCGGCCGACTCGCGCCGCGCGCTCCTGATCAGCAGACTGCCCCGATGAGCCGCTTCTCCGCGACCACCGCGTCGGAGGCCGTCGTGGCCGCCGACCGCTCCCGGATCTGGGCGGTGCTGCGCGACCCCGTGCTGCTGCCGCAGCTGACCCCGCTGCTGAAGAAGATCGAGACCGACGGCGACCGGTGGCGGTGGCACCTCGTCGGGCTGTCGGTGCTCGGCGTCGGGATCAGCCCGGTGTTCACCGAGCAGATGGTGTTCGACGAGGGCGACGGCGACGGTCACCGCATCGACTACACCCACGCCCCGCCGCCCGGCACGCGCGAGAGCACGGGCGCGGAGGGCTGGTACGTCCTCACCGACGAGCCCGGTGGCGGCACCCGGCTCGCGATCAGCCTCGGCCTGAGCGTGGAGCTGCCGCTCCCGCGCCTCGCGGCCCCGGCCGTCACCGCCGTGATGAAGGAGACGATGCAGCGGATGGGCGACCGGTTCTCGGCCAACCTGCTGCGCCACCTCGGCGTCCCCGCCCGGTAGGTTGGGCCCTGTTCGGACGATGTGACGTGGACGGACCCCGCCCCGGCGGGGGTGGCGAGTCAGGGGTGTGCGGTGACCGGCCCCCTCGGCGCGCTCGACCGCCGGATCGTCGGCGCGCTGCAGGTCGACGGCCGCGCCGCCTGGGAGCGGATCGCCGCGGTGCTCGGCGAGCCCGAGGGCACCGTCGCGCGGCACGGGGCGGCGCTGCTGGGTGAGGGCGGCGTGCGGGTCGTCGGCGTCCCGGCGCCGGAGGCGGGCACGGTCGTGCACCTGCGGTGCGGGCCCGGCCAGGAGCGCGTGGCCGCCCTCGCGCTGGCCCGCCGGGGCGACACCCGCTGGGCGCACCTGCTCGCCGGCCCGGCCGGGGGCGTCGCGGAGATCCGCTGCCCGCCCGACCGGCTCGCGCGGCTCGTCGGCGACGAGCTGCCCCGCGTGCCCGGCCTCGTCGACGCCACCGTCGACACGGTCCTGCGCTACGTCCGCACCGAGGACGAGTGGCGCCCCGGCCTGCTGGCCACCGAGGAGTGCGACGCCCTGTCCGAGCACCTGCCCCCGCCCGGCGACGCGCCGTTCGGCGGGGCCAAGGAGCTGGGCCCGAGCGACCGGATGCTGCTCACCGCCCTGCAGTTCGACGCCCGCCGCGGTGACGAGGAGCTGGCCGAGGTCACCGGGCTGTCCCGCAGCGCGGTGCCGCGGCGCGTCGACCGGCTGCGCCGCGACGGCCGCCTGCGCATCCGCGTCGTCGTCGACCCGGCCCGGATCGGGTTCTCCCTGCGCGCCGTCGTGCGGGCGTCGGCGGCGCCGCGGGACGTGCCGGCCGTGGTGGCCGGGCTGCGCCGCGAACCGTGGGTGCTGCGCGCGTGCCGCGTCACCGGGGCCCTTCCGCTGCTAGCCGAGGTCGCGGTGCCCGGCGTCGACGCCCTGCACGACCTCACCACCGACGCCCCCTGGCTCGACCGCGTGACGGCCCTGGACACCGCGGTCGTCGTCGGCACGCTCAAGGACGGCGGCCTGTTCAGCCCGCCCGCCCCGCGCACGTCCTGGGACTGACCGCCCGCGGGGTGCCGCAGGGGACGATCCCGGGGCACTATCGGGCGATGCACGTGACTCTCACCGCCCAGGGCGCCGTCGTCGCCGACGCCGACGACTGCACCCGCCTGCACCTCGCGACCTCCCTGACCGGCCCGGCGCTGCGGGCCGCGCTGCGTGACACCGGCACCGGGGAGGTAGCCCCCGACGGCGCCGTCTGGCTCGACCTGGCAGTGCTCCGCTCCCGGGCCCAGATCGCCGCCACCGCCGAGGACTGGCCGGCGCGCTGGGACAAGATGGTCGGCTATGCGGAGAAGTCCGGGTGGCTCTCGGTCGACGGCCGGTCGGTGAAGGTGCACATCGAGGCCGCCTAAGTTCGGCGACCGGCCCTCGGACGGCCGACCGCGCGGCCCCACCCCGAGGTTCAGGAAAGCCACTTTCCTGCCCTCTGGTGGCAGGAACGTGGCTTTCCTGCAACTCCGAGCGCCCCGCCGACGCTCAGACCCCCGGGTGCACCACGTGGATCTCCGCCCACGACGCCCGCTCCGGCGGGGCGCCGGTGGGCACGCGGACCAGGCCGTCGGGCCCCGGTTCGGCCGTGTCCGGCAGGTTCGGAAGGCGGTCGCGCAGCCGGCCCAGCGCCGCCCGGTAGAACCGCAGCTGGGTGCGGCGACCGAACACGGCGAAGCCGACGCGGTAGAGCGGATTGCGGATCTCCGACTGCCGCGAGTACGCGTCGATCCGGAACTCCACCCGCCCGGTCTCCAGCTCCTTCGCCACCTCGTAGACCAGTTTCCCCTGCTCCAGGTGCCCGTCGAGAGTCTGGTACGCCCACCCGACGACCCGCTCCGGACCGTTCGGGCCCTCGCGCAGCTCGTCGAGCTCGGAGGTGATCCGCACGCCCATGAGGAAGCGGAAGTTCGCGAAGCGGCCCTGCAGCAGCATGTCGCGGCCCACGACGTCGGCGGGGTAGCGGTACACCGCGCGGAGCACGGCCGGGTCGGTGAACTCGTAGCCGTTCACCAGCTCCCCGGCGTCGTGGACGAGACCCTCGGGCTCGGGCTCGCCGGGCTGCTCGTAGCCGAGCTCGAGGGTCCAGCGGTCCTGGTGCCACCCGTGCGTGACGTGCGGCGGGGCCTGGCCCTCGTCGTAGTTGATGCGTCGGCGGCCGAGGTCCTCGACGATCGCGGGCAGGTCCGGGCCCCTCAGCGCGGGCCTCCGGTGATGATCATGGGAAGTGGGTACCCGTACCGACGTGTTCCTACTCGGTCGTCCCGCCCCCGGCTCCCGCCTCCAGTTCGTCGACCACGTCCTGCGCTGGCCGCTCGGGATCGTCAACGCGATGCGCCACCGTCTGCCCGGCGGCCCCGTCCTGCACCGCACCCAGATCGGGGGCGATGCGGGCGACCTGCCCGACCCGGTCCCGCACGCCCAACGCGACGACCGCATCCAGTTCGTCTCCGACGGCGTCGGCCCGCTGATGCACCGCAGCTACTCCATCGAGGTCGACGGCGCGGAGCGCACTGCGGATTCGGTGACGACCGAGCTGCGCCGCAACCCGAACTGCGTGGTGCCCGACGCCGCGGTCTTCGAGCGTCGCGACGGCTCCGACGGGCCGCTGTGCCTGGGCGACGAGTACATCGTCCGCATCCCGGCGCCGTGGAACGGTCCGGTCCGCGTGATCGACGTGACGCCGCGCTCGTTCCGCCTGGCCACGCTGTGGGGGCACCTGGAGGCGGGGCAGATCGAGTTCCGCTGCGAGCCGCTGCCCGGCGGCGCGCTGCGCTTCGTCATCGAGTCCTGGGCCCGGGCCGGCGACCGCGCGTCGCACCTGCTCTACAACCGGCTGCCGCTGGCCAAGGAGATCCAGCTGACGGTGTGGACGCGCACCTGCAGCGCCGTCGCCGACATGGTGGGCGGCACCGTGCGCGACGGCATCACGATCCTCACCCGCGTCGTCGAGGAGGACGTCGCGGCGCACCCGGGCCCCGGCGTCTGACCGGTTCTCACCCGGGGCGGTGCTGATCTCCGCGCTCGACATCGTCCTGGACCGGACGGTGGCCCCCGGCTACTCCCGCCTCGGCTACCTCGCCCGGTCCGCGGGGTGGTCCGGAGCGCAGGCCGACCCGGGGCCGGGCGCGCTCGCCGGGCGGACCGCACTGGTCACCGGTGGGGGAGGGGGCCTCGGGCTCGCCACCGTCGCCGGTCCGGCGCGGCTCGGGGCGGCGGTCCACCTCGTCGTGCGCGACGCCGGGCTGCTGCCGCCCGGGCGCCGGACCACCGCGCAGGACCACGAGCTGACACCGGCCACGCACGTGCTCGGCCCGCACCTGCTCACCCGGCTGCTCGCCGGGCCGCTCGGCGAGCGCGGCGGGCGGGTCCTGTGGGTCGCCTCGGGCGGGATGTACGCCCAGCGCCTGCGGTTCGACGAGCCCGATCCCTACGACGGGACCACCGCCTACGCCCGCACGAAGCGGATGCAGGTCGTGCTGTCCGGGCTGTGGGCGCACGAGCTGCGCGGCCGCGTCGACGCCCACGCCGTGCACCCGGGCTGGGCCGACACCCCGGGCCCGGCGAGCTCGCTGCCCGGGTTCGGGCGGCTGCTCGGGCCGCTGCTGCGCACCGCCGAGCAGGGCGCCGACACCGCGGTGTGGCTCGCGGCCGCGCCCGCCGACGTCGCCGGGACGGGGCGGTTCTGGCACGACCGCCGCCCGCGCCCGGAGCACTACGTGCCCTGGACGCGGGAGATCGCGGCCGACCGCGCGGAGCTATGGGCCCGCGCGGAGTCCCTCACCAGCTGAGCAGCAGCTCCTCGGGCCCGCGGATGGTGGTCATCACGTCCCCGAGGAGTAAGCGGTCGCTTACTGAAAACGCTGAGCATCGGGGGTGGGTCCGTCGAGCAGGACCCGGGCCGCGCGCAGGACGTGGGCGACGGCCTGCCGGTCGCCGCCCGCGCCGATCTCGGCGCGGACCTGGCCGAGCCCGAGCAGCCACGCGAGCAGCAGGGTGGCGCGCAGGTCGGCCTCGGCGGGGTCGTCGGTGCGGGCCTGCGCCGCGAACGCCGCGCGGTAGGCCGCGCCGAGCTCGGTGCGCACCGTCTCGGCCGGCGTGCCGCCCGAGCGCAGGACGGCGTGGAACATCGCACCGTCGGGAGCGTCGGCGAACACGGCGGTGACCAGGCGCTCCAGCAGTGTCTCCGGCGGGCCGTCGGACAGCGGCGCGAGCGCCTGCGCGGTGACCGCCTCGGCGAACAGCGACTCCTTGTTGCCGAAGTAGCGGAACAGCAGCGCCTGGTTGACGCCGGCGCGCTCGGCGACGCCGCGCACCGTCGTCCGCTCGTACCCGTGCTCGGCGAACAGGGTGCGCGCGGCGGCCAGCAGGGCACCGCGGGTGGCGGCCGAGTCGCGGGGGCGCGGGACGGTGGTCATCGTCGCTTCCTCTCCGGCGGGATCGGGCGATCAGACCACATCGGGCACGCGTGTGGTGGGCGGCGCCGCGGGGTACGCCCCGGCATGCCCGACTACGACGACCAGTCCGACGCCCCCGACCTGGGAGCGTCGGTGCAGCTCGAGAACAGCGAGACGATGGAGGGCCCGCCCGGGGAGGACCCGCTCGACGCCGGGTACGTGCCCCCGGACCGCCCCTACGCCCTCGACGACGACCGCACCGAGACCATGGACGACCGGATCGCCGCGGAGCTCCCCGAGGAGGTCGTCGACGCGCAGGCCGACCGCGCCGGGCGGCTGACCAACGACGACGCCGACGACATGGACGCCGTCGACGTGGGCATCGACGGCGGTGCCGCGTCCGCGGAGGAGGCGGCCGTGCACGACGTCGACGTCGACACGCGCGTCGACGGCGAGCCGTCCGTCGCCGCCGACCCGGAGCTCCTCGACCCCGAGGTGGAGGCCGAGATCGACGGCTCCGACGACGCGACCGCCCGCTGGGACGCGGGCCGGGACCTCGCCGACACCCTCGACCAGGCGGTCGACGGCGCCGCCGCCGGGGCGTCGGGACGCACGGACGCGGGGCCCGTGCCGGGCCTGTGAGCAGGTCGCCGTGACAGGCGCGCGGTCCGCGGGGACAGTGGTGACATGACGACAGCGGGGGGATGACGATGCACCGGCCGGGTCCGCTGTGGTGGCTCTGGTACGCCATGGGCGGGGGACTCCCGGAGCGCTACCGCGACTGGGTGCTGCACGACGTCACGACGAGGACGTGGGCGCTGCGGCAGATGCTGCGCTCGATCGTGCAGCTGGTGCCGATCGGGGTGCTGCTGGTGCTGCTGGTGCCCGGGGAGCTGTGGGTCCGGCTGGTGGCCGTGCTCGGCGGGGCGGCGGTGGGGATGATCTACGCGGCCTCGTTCGTCCACCTGACGACCGAGCACCGGTCGGTCAAGGCCGGCTGGGCGCGGGGCCAGGCCGAGGCGGTCCGGGAGAGGCGCACGGCCCCCCAACGGGAGGCGGCGGCGCGGCGGTACGAGGAGCGGTACCGCTGATGCCGGCTGCTGCGGCGGGTGCGGGTTACTACTCGGCGCCCGCGGTGAGCTTGGCGATCTCCACGTCCAGGTCCATCCGGCCGCCCTCGTCACCGAACGCAACCAGCTCGGCGGTGGTCTCGACGAAGTGGCGCAGCAGGTCGCGGTCGACCTCGAGGACGGCGCGGCCGTCGGTGGAGCGGATCTCGATCTCGACGATGTCGTAGCCCTGGACGACCTGCGGGCTCATGCGGATGTCGCCCTCGCCGGCGGCCTCGTCGAGCGCCTCGCGGACCAGGTCGCGGGCGACCAGCCACTCGACCCAGCGGTCCGCCCTGGTCCGGACGGCGAGGATGACGGCGAAGGGGTCGGTCGCGGAGTAGCTCCAGCGCGTCACGACGGGCGCCGGCTGGCCGTGGAGAACGGTGAACATGTCCTGCGAGACCGTGTCGACGGTGTCCATGATCGCCCCTGTGGTTCGGGTGCCCGCCGCTGCTGCGACGGTGTCATGAGGAGAATCGCCGCAGGTGCCGCCGGCGCATCACTTCGGGCCGCTGTTCACCCGAACAAGTGAGGTCGTCGCGGTCGGTCACGACCCGGCCCCCCGTCCGGACGGTCAGGCGGCTTCGTCAGCGGTGACGACCCAGATGCCGCCCTCGCCGGCGCGGCCGGGCTGGGCCACGGTCAGCACGCGGCGGGTCCCGTCCGGGCCGGTCACGTCGATGGTGCCCTCCCCGGCCGTCACCGTCGCGTCGTCCCAGCCGTAGGCCGCGGCGACGTAGGAGCGGGCCAGCTCGGCGGGGTCGAGCAGCCAGGGCTGCGCCCCGTCGTCGACGCTCTCCTGCAGGCCGACCGACTCCGCGGCGCTGCGGGCGGGCCAGGGAACGGCGACGGCCGGCGGGACCGCCGGTCCGGCGGAGGCGGGGCCGCTCGGGGCCGGCGGGGCCGGGTCGACGGCGGCGGTGGGGGAGCCGGTGGGGGAGCCGCAGCCGGCCAGCAGGACGCAGGCGGTCGCGGTCGTCACCAGGAGGCGGCGCAGGGTCATCGGCGGACGCTATCCGGGCCGCGCCGCCCCGGGCCGCCACGGCGGGCGGCGCGTCGGGGTGGGAGGAGGGGGCAGCGGGTGCCGGGGCGGATCACTAGGGTTCGCCGGGAGCACGAGCGGCGACATACGAGGTGGAGACAGATGACGGGGTCGGTCCAGAACCCATCGGCGGAGGCCTTCTACGCGGCGCGGGCGTTCCTGCAGGAGCACCGCCTCGACTACGACACGGCGCTGCGCGACTTCGCCTGGCCCGAGATCGACGAGTTCAACTTCGCGCTCGACCACATCGACGCGGTCGCGGCCGACGCCGAGCGCGGCGCGAAGCGGGCGCTGTGGATCGTCGAGGGCGACGGGTCCGAGGCGCACTGGACTTATCGGGAACTGTCCGAGCGCTCCAACCGGGTCGCCAACTGGCTGCGCGGGCTAGGCGTCGCACGCGGCGACCGGATCATCCTCATGCTCGGCAACCAGGTCGAGCTGTGGGAGACGATGCTCGCCGCGATGAAGCTCGGCGCGGTCGTCATCCCGGCGACGACGCTGCTCACGGCGTCCGACCTGCGCGACCGCCTGGACCGCGGTGGCGCGAGGCACGTCGTGGTCGGCGGCACCGACGCGGGCAAGTTCGACGACGTCGAGGGCGAGTACACGAAGATCGCCGTCCGCGGCGCCCCCGAGGGCTGGCTCGACTACGCCGACGCCGACGACGCCCCCGCGGAGTTCACGCCCGACGGCGTGACCAGGGGCTCGGACACGCTGCTGCTGTACTTCACCTCCGGCACCACGGCGAAGCCCAAGCTCGTCGAGCACACCCACGCCAGCTACCCCGTCGGGCACCTGTCCACGATGTACTGGATCGGTCTCGAGCCCGGCGACGTCCACCTCAACATCTCCTCGCCCGGCTGGGCCAAGCACGCGTGGAGCAACGTCTTCGCGCCGTGGATCGCCGAGTCGTGCGTGCTCGTCATGAACTACGCGAAGTTCGACGCGGCGTCGGTGCTGGCGGTGCTCGACCGCTGCGGCGTCGACAGCTTCTGCGCCCCGCCGACGGTGTGGCGCATGCTCATCCAGGCCGACCTCTCGGGCCTGAAGACGCCGCCGCAGAAGGTCGTCGGCGCGGGGGAGCCGCTCAACCCCGAGGTCATCGAGCAGATCGAGAAGGCGTGGGGCGTCCGGATCCGTGACGGCTTCGGGCAGACCGAGTCGACCGTGCAGATCGGCAACCCGCCCGGCCAGACCGTCAAGCCGGGCTCGATGGGCCGCCCGATCCCGGGCTACCCGATCGTCCTGGTCGACCCGGCCACCGGCGAGAAGGGCGTCACCGAGGGCGAGATCTGCATCGACCTCGACCAGCGCCCGCTGGGCCTCATGGTCGGCTACCACGGCGACCCCGAGCGCAACGCCGA
Source organism: Pseudonocardia oceani (assembly GCF_019263585.2). Lineage (GTDB taxonomy): Bacteria > Actinomycetota > Actinomycetes > Mycobacteriales > Pseudonocardiaceae > Pseudonocardia > Pseudonocardia oceani. The sequence continues at coordinate 864,295 of NZ_JADQDF010000001.1, read as the reverse complement.
GGCGATGGCCGGTGGCGTCTACCACACCGGTGACGTCGGCTCGCGCGACGAGGACGGCTACATCACCTACGTCGGGCGCGCCGACGACGTGTTCAAGGCCTCGGACTACCGGATCTCGCCCTTCGAGCTGGAGAGCGTGCTCATCGAGCACCCGGCGGTGGCGGAGGCGGCGATCGTGCCGTCGCCCGACTCCGTGCGGCTCGCCGTCCCGAAGGCCTACGTCGTGCTGGCCGCGGGCTACGAGCCCTCCGAGGAGACGGCGCGCTCGATCCTGCAGTTCGCCCGCGACAACCTCGCCCCCTACAAGCGGATCCGGCGCCTGGAGTTCTTCGACCTGCCCAAGACGATCTCGGGCAAGATCCGCCGCGTGGAGCTGCGGGGCCGCGAGGGCGAGCTGCACGCCCAGGACGGCGCCACCCCGCCCGGAGAGTTCACCCTCTAGTACGTGATCTTGGGAGGCCGTGGCGCGTCGGTCCCGCCAGAATGGGTACGACTCCATTGGACCGGGACCGGGCGCGGCGCGAAATGCCGCGGGCGTCCGGCTCCCGGACGCGACGAGGGGGACCCGTGGACGCCACGCAGAAGTCCGGCCTGGCCGGCGAGATGGCCGCGATGCCGCAGGTGTGGCGACGGCTGCTCGCCGCCCACGTGCCCGACCGGCTGGGGCGCTGCACGTCGTGCCGGCACTCCAGCGGGTCGGGCGCGAAGTGGCCCTGCAACCTGCACCGCGTCGCCGCCGAGGCGGAGCGGCTCTACGACCTGCAGCTCGGTCAGGCGGTCGGCGCGGAGTAGTGCCCGGGCCAGTCCCGGAAGGGGATGCGCGTGATCTCGCGCAGCTCGCCGACGGTCGACCACTCGTCGCGCCCGAGGCGGGCCAGCGGGGCGAGCCCGGCGATGGTGGGCAGGCCGCCGTCGTGGGGGTCGCCGTCGAACACGTCGGTGCGGACCGAGGCGTGCACGACGCGCCCGATCACGACCGTCGAGTCGCCCAGCGTCAGCGCCTGCTCGAGGCGGCACTCCAGCGCCACCGGTGACTCGGCGACCCGCGGCGGCGCCACCAGCTCGCTCGGCTCGGCCGTCAGCCCCACCCGGGCGAACTCGCTGACGCCGGCCGGGAAGTCGGTGCCCGTCGCGTTGACCTGCTCGAACAACGGCTCCGTCGCCAGGCAGACGACGAACTCGCCGGTCTCGCGCGCGTTGGTCAGCGAGTCCTTCACCCCGACGCTGGTGAACTGGACCATCGGCGGGTCGACGCAGGAGACGGTGAAGAACGAGTGCGGGGCGAGGTTGTCGACGCCCGTGGCCGAGCGCGTGCTGACCCAGGCGATCGGGCGGGGCACGACCACGGAGGTGAGCAGGCGGTAGAAGCCGCGGACGCCGAGGCCGGCCGGGTCGAGATCGGTGCGCATGGCCCGATCCTGCCCCGCGGGTGATCGTCGCGCCCGTTCCGACGTAGGTTCGCGGGCGTGAGAACGCGCGCAGCCGGGCTGCTCCTCGGGGCGCTGGCCGACGCCCTGCTCGGCGACCCCCGCCACCTCCACCCGGTCGCCGGCTTCGGCGTGGTCGCGGCGGCGGTGGAGCGGCGGACGTACGCCGACCGGCGGGCGTCGGGCGTCGGGCACACGGCGGTGCTCGTCGGCGGCGCCGTGGGACTCGGGGTCGTCGCGGAGCGGGCGGGGCGGCGGCACCCGGTGCTCGGCGTCGCGCTCACCGCGCTGGCGACGTGGACGGTGCTCGGCGGCTCCTCGCTGGCGGCGCACGGGGCGGGGCTCGCGGGTGAACTCGCCGAGGACGACCTGGCGGCGGCGCGGCGGCGGCTGCCGTCGCTGTGCGGGCGCGACCCGGCGTCGCTGGACGCGGCGGGGATGGCGCGGGCGGGCGTGGAGTCGCTGGCGGAGAACACCTCCGACGCCGTGGTGGCTCCGCTCTTCTGGGGCGCGGTGGCCGGGGTGCCGGGGCTGCTGGGGTACCGGGCGGTGAACACGCTCGACGCGATGGTGGGCTACCGGTCGCCCCGGTACGAGAGGTTCGGCTGGGCCTCGGCCCGCCTCGACGACGTCGCCAACCTCCTGCCGGCCCGGCTCTGCGCGGCGCTGTGCGTGGCGCTGGCCCCGGCCGTCGGCGGCTCCCCGGCGGCCGCGTTCGCCGCGTGGCGCCGGGACGCGGGCGCCCACCCCTCCCCGAACGCCGGTCCGGTGGAGGCGGCCGCCGCCGGGGCGCTGGGCGTGGGGCTCGGGGGGCGGACGGTGTACGCCCACGGGGTCGAGGAGCGCCCGCGCCTGGGGGACGGCCCCGCCCCCGCCCCGGCCGACCTCCACCGCGCCGCCCGCCTCTCCCGGCTGGTGGGTGCGGGGGCGGCGGTGCTGGCGGTGCTGGCCGCCCGCTGACCCGGCGCAGTCGAACTCGGGGCCGGGTCAGCGGGGGAGGGGCACCTCGTCGTCCTCGCCCGACAGCGCCCGGCGCAGGGCCGAGCGGTCGGGCCGGCCCCGCCGCTGCAGCAGTTCGAGGCGGATGAAGTAGCCCAGGGCCAGCAGGGCGATCACCCCGAAGGTGATCCACTGCAGCGCGTAGGACAGGTTCGTGAACGGTGCGCCGCCCGCCACCGGCGCCACCGGCAGAGGGCTCAGGACGCCGGGCTGGTCGGCCGCGAGCTGCAGCCAGCCCGGTTCCAGGGCGAGTCCGGTGGCCGAGGCGAGCAGGCGGGAGTCGGCGACGTAGAGCTGCCGGAATCCGGCCTCGTCGAGCACGCGGCCCTCGGGATCGGTCTGGTCCAGGCGCAGGCGGCCGGTGAGGGTCACCTCACCCGTGGGCGGGGCGGCGACGTCGGGCGTGACCGCGCCGCTGGAGGTCTCGACCGTGCCGCGGTCGACGGTCAGCAGCCGCCCGTCGGACGTGCGGAACGGTGTCAGCACCTCGACGGCCGGGCGCCCGGCGACGACCCGCAGGCGCACGAGGCCCTGGTCGTCGGGCAGGTAGGTGCCGGTGACCTCGACCTGGCGCCACTCGACGTCCGGAGTCACCCCGGCACCGGGCTCCACCAGCTGCGCCAGCGGCACCGGCGGGGTGGTGTTCGCGGCGTCGATCGCCTGCTGCTGCGCCTCCCGCTGGGCCTCGCGGCCGAACTGCCAGGGCGCGAGCAGCGTGTAGCAGGCCACCACGAAGCCGAGTACCACGGCGATGAGGGCGAGCCAGCCCGGACGCAGGAGGAACCGCACGCCCTTACGGTAGTCGGCGTGCGCGGAGGACTGCTGGTGGCCGGGACGACCTCCGACGCGGGCAAGAGCGCGCTCGTCGCCGGCATCTGCCGGATGCTGGCCCGGCGGGGGGTGCGGGTGGCGCCGTTCAAGGCGCAGAACATGAGCAACAACTCGGTCGTGACGCCCGACGGCGGCGAGATCGGCCGCGCGCAGGCCATGCAGGCCCACGCGTGCGGCCTCGCCCCCAGCACGGCGTTCAACCCGGTGCTGCTCAAGCCGGGCAGCGACCGCAGCTCGCAGGTCGTGGTGCTCGGCCGCGTCGACGGCACGGTCAGCGCCCGCTCCTACTACGAGCGGAAGTCGGCGCTGCTCGACGTCGTCGTCGACACCCTGGCGGGCCTGCGCGCCCAGTACGACGTGGTGGTCTGCGAGGGCGCCGGCTCGCCCGCGGAGATCAACCTGCGCGCCTCCGACATCGCCAACATGGGGCTCGCGCAGGCCGCCGACCTGCCGGTGGTCGTCGTCGGCGACATCGACCGCGGCGGCGTGCTGGCCCACCTCTTCGGCACCCTCGCCGTCCTCGACCCCGCCGACCAGGCCCGCATCGCCGGGTTCGTGATCAACAAGTTCCGTGGCGACCCCGGCCTGCTCGCCCCGGGCCTCGACCAGCTCCGCGCGCTCACCGGACGCCCGACGCTCGGGGTCGTCCCGTGGGCCGACGGGCTGTGGCTCGACGCCGAGGACTCCCTCTCGGTCGTCTCCGACGGCGTCCTGGGCCGCCCCGCCCCGCCGCACGGCGACGTGTGGCTGAACGTGGCCGTCGTCCGGCTGCCGCGGATCTCCAACGCCACCGACGCCGAGGCGCTGGCGTGCGAGCCCGGCGTCGCCGTGCGGTACGTCACCGAGCCCTCGCGCCTGGCCGGCGCCGATCTCGTCGTGCTCCCCGGCTCGAAGGCCACCGTCGCCGACCTCGCCTGGCTGCGCCGCACCGGCCTCGCCGACGCCGTGCTCGCCCACGCCCGCGCCGGGCGCCCGGTGCTCGGGATCTGCGGCGGCTACCAGATGCTGGGGCGGACGATCGCCGACCCGCACGGGGTCGAGTCGGGCGGCGCGGAGGGCCTGGGCCTGCTCGACCTGGAGATCGTGTTCGACGTCGACAAGCACCTCGCCACCCCGCACGGCACGGCGTGGGGCGAGCCCGTGAGCGGCTACGAGATCCACCACGGGCGCGTGGTCCGCTCGGGCGACCCGGGGCTCGTCGGCGACGAGGGCTCCGAGACCGACCGCGTCTGGGGCACGCACTGGCACGGCCTGCTGGAGAACGACGGGTTCCGGCGGCGGCTGCTCGAGCGCGTCGGACGTCCGGGGTTCGTCGTGGCGTCCGGCACCTGCTTCGCCGACGAGCGCGAGCGCCAGCTCGATCTGCTCGGCGACCTCGTCGAGCAGCACCTCGACATCGGCTCACTTGAACATGTGATCAGTCACGGAGCGGCGCGGGACCTCCCGGTCGTGACCACCGGTCTGGCAGTGTCCCCCTCGTGACTGTCGTGCAGTTCCCGTTCTCCGCCGTCGTCGGCCACGACGACCTCCGCCTGGCCCTGCTGCTCAACGCCGTGCACCCCGGCGTCGGCGGCGTGCTGGTGCGCGGGGAGAAGGGCACCGCCAAGTCGACGGCCGTGCGCGCGCTGGCCGCGCTGCTCCCGGCGCTGACGGTGGTCCCGGGCTGCCGCTTCGGCTGCGACCCCGCCTCGCCCGACCCCGGCTGCCCGGACGGTCCGCACACGGGCGCGGTGGGGGAGTCGCGCCCGGCGCGGCTGGTGGAGCTGCCTGTCGGCGCCACCGAGGACCGGCTCGTGGGCTCGCTCGACCTGGAGCGCGCGCTGAGCGAGGGCGTCCGCGCGTACCAGCCCGGCCTGCTCGCCGACGCCCACCGCGGCGTGCTCTACGTCGACGAGGTCAACCTGCTCCACGACCACCTCGTCGACCTCCTGCTCGACGCCGCCGCCATGGGCCGCGCGCACGTCGAGCGCGACGGGGTGTCGGTCTCGCACGCCGCGCGGTTCCTGCTGGTCGGCACCATGAACCCGGAGGAGGGGGAGCTGCGCCCGCAGCTGCTCGACCGCTTCGGCCTCGCCGTCGAGGTGCGCGCCGCGCGCGACGTCGACACCCGCGTCGAGGTCGTGCGCCGGCGGATGGGCTTCGACGCCGACCCGTCCGCCTTCGCCGCCCGCTACGCCGACGACGAGCGCGCGACGGCCGAGCGGATCGCCGCCGCCCGCGGGCGCGTCGGCGCGGTCGTCCTGCCCGACGCGGAGCTGCGCCGGATCGCGTCGGTCTGCGCGGCGTTCGACGTCGACGGGATGCGCGCCGACCTCGTCATCGCCCGCGCCGCCGTGGCGCACGCGGCGTGGCGGGGGGCGGGGGCCGTCACCGAGCAGGACGTGCGGGTGGCCGCCCGGCTCGCGCTGCCGCACCGCCGCCGCCGCGACCCCTTCGACGAGCCCGGCATGGACGACGGCGCCCTCGACGACGCGCTGCGCGAGGCGGCGGAGCACGAGGGCCCCGACGACGACGGCCCGGGTGGCGGTGGCGACGGCGGTGGCGGAAGCCCCGACCCCGACCCCGCGAACGGCCCGTCCACCCGGCCCGATGACGCGAACGGCCCGTTCGACCAGGAGGGGGAGGAGGCGGACGCGGCCCCCGCCCCGGCCTCCGGCAGCGCCGACAGCAGCGCCGACGGCGCGCAGCCTCCCTCCCACCCCCGGGCGAACGGGCCGTCCGACCAGCCCGACCGCGCGAACGGCCCGTTCGGCCAAGACGGGGAGGGTGACGTGGCCCCCGCCCCCACCGGCACCTTCCGCGCCCGCCGCCTCGAGGTGCCGGGCCTGGGCGAGGGCGCCCCCGGCCGCCGCAGCCGCGCCCGCACCGACGCGGGCCGGGTGGTCCGCGCCGCCGCCGACGTCCCGCGCCGCGCCGCCGACGTCCACCTGGCCGCCTCGATCACCGCCGCCGCCCCGCACCAGCGGGCCCGCGGCCGCAGCGGTCCCGCGCTGGTCCTGCGCCACGACGACCTGCGCGCCACCGTCCGCGAGGGCCGCGAGGGCAACCTCGTGCTGTTCGCCGTCGACGCCTCGGGCTCGATGGCCGCCCGCGCCCGCATGTCGGCGGTGTCCGGTGCGGTCCTGTCGCTGCTGCGCGACGCCTACCAGCGCCGCGACAAGGTCGGCCTCGTGACGTTCCGCGCCCGTGGCGCCGAGCTCGTGTTGCCGCCGACGTCGAGCGTGCCCGCGGCGCAGGCGCGCATGGCGTCGATGCGCACCGGGGGCCGCACCCCGCTCGCCGACGGCCTGCTCCGCGCCCGCGAGGTCCTGCGCGTCGAGCGGCTGCGCGACCCCCACCGCCGCGCCCTGCTCGTCCTGCTCACCGACGGGCGGGCGACGGTCGGGCGGACGGTCGGCAGGCCGGGCGCCGCGCAGGTGGGCGACCCGGTGGCCGACGCGTGCCGCGCCGCGGCCCTGCTCGCCGCCGACGGCGTCGCGACGGTGGTCGTGGACTGCGAGTCCGGACCGGTCCGCCTCGGCCTCGCCGCGCGCGTCGCCGCGGCCGCGGGCGGGGAGATCGTGACCATCGGGGCGCTGTCGGCCGACGGCGTCACCGGCGTCGTCCGCGCCGCCCGGGCGGCCTGACGGCCGCTCGTGAGCGGCAACCGTGGCCAGGGCCACGATCGCCGCTCACGGGCCCGACGAAGGAGGGCATGACATGCCGCAGGGACAGGTCGAGACCGTGCCCGACGACGGGCTCACCACCCGCCAGCGCCGCAACCGGCCGCTCGTCGTCGTGCACACGGGCACGATGAAGGGCAAGTCGACGGCCGCGTTCGGGCTGGCGCTGCGCGGCTGGGCGCAGGGCTGGTCGATCGGGGTGTTCCAGTTCGTGAAGTCGGCGAAGTGGAAGGTCGGCGAGGAGGCCGCGTTCCGCGCGCTGGGCCGGGTGCACGAGCAGACCGGCGAGGGCGGGCCGGTGGAGTGGCACAAGATGGGCGAGGGCTGGTCCTGGGTGCGCAAACCCGGCACCGAGGAGGACCACGCCGCCGCCGCGCGGGAGGGCTGGGCGGAGATCCGGCGGCGGATCGAGACGCAGACCCACGAGGTCTACGTCCTCGACGAGTTCACCTACCCGCTGAAGTGGGGCTGGGTCGACGTCGCGGAGGTCGTGGAGGTGCTGGCCGCGAGGCAGGGGCGCCAGCACGTCATCATCACCGGGAGGGATGCGGCCCCGGAGCTGGTTGCGGCCGCCGACCTCGTGATGCAGACGGGCAAGGTCAAGCATCCGATGGACGCCGGCCAGAAGGGCCAGCGGGGGATCGAGTGGTGATGGGGACTGGTGACATGGAGCAGGTCAGGCTGGGCGTCACCGGGCTGCGGGTCTCGCGGATCTGCCTCGGGATGATGAGCTTCGGCACGCCGGAGTGGCGCGAGTGGGTCCTCGACCTCGACGCCTCGCGCCCGCTCGTGCGCGCCGCGGTCGAGGCCGGGATCACGTTCTTCGACACGGCCGACATGTACTCGGACGGCGCCAGCGAGGAGGTCACCGGCGCGCTGCTGCGCGAGCTGTTCGCGCGCCGCGACGACTACGTGCTCGCGTCCAAGGTCTTCATGCCCGTGGGCCAGGGCCCCAACGACCGTGGTCTGTCGCGCAAGCACGTCATGGCGGGCATCGACGCCTCGCTGCGCCGCCTGGGCACCGACCACCTCGACCTCTACCAGATCCACCGGTGGGACCCCCACACGCCGATCGAGGAGACGATGGAGGCGCTGCACGACGTCGTGCGCGCCGGGAAGGCCCGCTACATCGGGGCGTCGAGCATGTACGCCTGGCAGTTCGCGAAGGCGCAGCACGTCGCCGACGCCCACGGCTGGACGCGGTTCGTCTCGATGCAGGACCACTACAACCTCGTGTACCGCGAGGAGGAGCGGGAGATGCACCCGCTGTGCCTCGACCAGGGCGTCGGGGTCATCCCGTGGAGCCCGCTCGCGCGCGGCCGCCTCACCCGCCTGCCCGAGCAGCACACCACGGTCCGCGCCGGGAGCGACCCGATCGCCGACCGCATGTACGGCGAGGCCGACGACGCCGTGGTGCGCGCGGTGGCCGAGGTCGCGAAGGCGCGCGACCTGCCGATGGCGCAGGTGGCGCTGGCGTGGATGCTGCACAAGCCGGTGATCAGCGCGCCGATCGTCGGGGCGACGAAGCTGCGCCACATCGAGGACGCCGTGGCCGCGGTCGACGTCGAGCTCACCGACGACGAGATCGCCGCGCTCGAGGCGCCCTACGTCCCGCACCCGGTGCTCGGCCACGCGTGACGGGCCCCTTCTCGTGACGGGCCCCTTCTCGTGACCGCCAGGGCGCTGGTCGTCGGGGCGCCCTCGTCGGGGTCGGGCAAGACGACCGTCGCCACCGGGCTCATGGCCGCGCTGCGCCGGCGCGGCACGGCGGTGGCGCCGTTCAAGGTCGGCCCCGACTACATCGACCCCGGCTACCACGCGCTCGCCACCGGTCGGCCCGGCCGCAACCTCGACCCCGTCCTCGCCGGGTCCGACCGCATCCTGCCCCTGGCCCGCCACGGCAGCGCGGGCGCGGAGATCGCGGTGGTCGAGGGCGTCATGGGGCTGTTCGACGGCCGGCTGCGCGACGGGGCCGGGTCCACCGCGCAGGTCGCGGGCCTGCTCGGGGCGCCCGTGGTGCTCGTCGTCGACGTGCGGGGGCAGTCGCGGAGCCTGGCCGCGCTGCTGCACGGGTTCCGGACCTTCGACCCGGCCGTGCGGGTGGCCGGCGTGGTGCTCAACCGCGTCGGCAGCCCGCGCCACGAGGACGTCCTGCGGGCCGCGGCCGACGAGGTGGGGCTGCCCGTGCTCGGCGCGCTGCCCCGGCGCGACGCGCTGGAGGTGCCCTCGCGCCACCTCGGGCTGGTCACGGCCGCGGAGCACGGGGCCGCCGCGCTCGCCGCCGTCGACGCGATGGCGGAGCTGGTGGCCGCGCACGTCGACCTCGACGCGGTGGTCGCGCTGGCCGCGCCGCTGCCCTCGGGGCCGGCGTGGGACGCGGGGCAGGAGGTCGGCGAGGTGACCCCCGGGCGTCCGGTGGTCGGCGTGTTCGGCGGCCCGGCCTTCACGTTCGGCTACGCCGAGCACGCCGAGCTGCTGGCCGCGGCGGGGGCCGAGGTCGTCGTCGTCGACCCGCTGCGCGACCCGGGTCTGCCGCCCGGCACCGCCGCGCTCGTCGTCCCCGGCGGGTTCCCCGAGGAGCACGCCGACGTCCTCAGCGCGAACGCCCCGCTGCGCGCCGCGGTCCGGGAGCTCGCGGCGTCGGGCGCGCCGGTGCACGCCGAGTGCGCCGGGCTGCTCTACCTGTGCGAGTCCCTCGACGGCCTGCCGATGTGCGGGGTGCTGCCCGCGCAGGCCGCGATGACACCGCGGCTGACCCTGGGCTACCGCGACGCCGTGGCGCTCGGCGACTCCGCCCTGTTCGCCGCGGGGGAGCGCGTCACCGGCCACGAGTTCCACCGCTGCGCCGCCACGCCCCGCGCCGGTTCGGCCCCCGCGTGGGCCTGGCGCGACGCCGCTCCGGAGGGGTTCGTGGCGGGCGGGGTGCACGCGTCGTTCCTGCACACCCACCCGGCGGGGCACCCGCGCGCCGTCGCGCGTCTCGTCTCCCGGAGCGCCCCTCCAGGAGCTACTGTGGAGTAGGTCACTCACCGAGGAGGCGACGTGGTGGATCGGTTGTCTCCGCTGGACGCGTCCTTCCTGTTCATGGAGGACGTCACCACCCACATGCACGTGGGTGGGCTGATGACCTTCGAGCCCGGCACCGACGTCGACCTGCAGGGCTTCGTCCGCCTGATCGGCGAGCGCCTGGCCGCGGTACCGCGCTACCGGCAGAAGATCCGCGAGGTGCCCGCGCGCCTGGGACTGCCGGTGTGGGTCGACGACCCCGACTTCGACCTCGAGTACCACGTCCGCCGCTCCGCGCTGCCCGCTCCGGGCACCGACGCGCAGCTGCGCGAGCTGGTCGGGCGCCTGCAGGGCCGCCCGCTCGACCGCGACCGCCCGCTCTGGGAGATCTACCTCGTCGAGGGCCTGGAGGACGGCGGGTTCGCGATCATCACCAAGACCCACCACGCGATGGTCGACGGCCTGTCCTCGATCGACATCGGCTCCGTCCTGCTCGACCTCACGCCCGACCCGCGCCCGTCCGAGCCCGACGGGTGGGCGCCTGCGCGCGAGCCGTCGTCGGTGTCGCTGGCCGTCGACGCCGTGCTCGACCAGCTCCGCCGCCCGCAGCACGCGCTGGGCACCGCCCGCCGGGCCGTGGCCGACGTGCAGACCGCGGCGGGGGCCGTCGCGCAGACGGCGGGTGCGGTGCTCGCCGCCGTGTCCACCACGAAGGCCGCGCGCACCCACCCGCTCAACGCCGCGATCGGCCGCCAGCGCCGCTACGGCACGTCGGCGGGGGAGCTCGACGACTACAAGGCCGTCCGCAAGGTCCACGGCGGCACCGTCAACGACGTGGTGCTGACGGTCGTCGCGGGCGGGCTGCGGCGCTGGCTCGCCACCCGCGGCGAGGACGTCCGCCCCGGCGGAGTGGTCCGCGCGATGGTGCCGGTCAGCGTCCGGCCCCCGGGGGCGCAGCTGGGCAACCAGATCTCGGCGCTCTTCGTGGACCTGCCGGTGGGCGAGGCCGACCCCGTCGCCCGGCTGGAGCGGATCACCGCGGCGATGCTCGCCCACAAGCGCAGCGGGCAGGCCGTGGCCGCGGGCGCGCTGGTCAACCTGGTCGGGCTCACCCCGCCGACGCTGCACAGCCTGGGCGCGCGGCTGTCGAACTCGATGTCGGCGCGCGTGTTCAACGTGATCGTCACCAACGTGCCCGGCCCGCAGTTCCCGCTCTACGCGATGGGCGCGCGGATGCGCGACATGTACCCGGTCGTGCCGCTGGCCAAGGGCCAGACGGTCTCCATCGGCATCACCTCCTACGACGGCGGCGTCTTCTACGGGCTCAACGCCGACCGCGACGCCATGCCCGACGTCGACGTGCTCGCCGCGTCGATGGGGGAGGCGCTCCAGGAGCTGAAGGAGACGCTGTGACGCGGACGGGACCCGTGCTCGGTGCGGGCGGCATCCTCGGTTCCGCGTCGACGGTGGGGGAGGCGGTGCCGGCCTCGTGCTCGATCCCGGGCTGGTTCACGCCCCAGGTGATCGGCGGGCGGCGCTACGTCGACGGCGGGGTGGCGTCGAGCACGTCGCCGGGCCTGCTGGCCCGGCCCGGTGCACCCGAGCTCGACGAGGTCGACGTGCTCGCGCCGATGGCCAGCCACGCACGACCGCCGTCGTCGCGGACGTCGGCGGTGGCGCCGGCCCTGCCGGAGACGGGCACGACGGCGGCCTGACGCGCGGTGCGCCGCACCCCGAGCAGTCCGATCATCCGCGCGGTGGGCGACACTAGCGCGGTGAAGCAGGGAAGCGTGACCTTCGTCGGAGCCGGGCCCGGGGCGGCCGATCTCATCACGCTGCGCGGTGCGCGGCGCATCGCCGAGGCCGACGTGGTCGTCTGGGCGGCGTCGCTGGTGATGGAGGAGTGCGTCACCGAGCACGCGCGGGCCGACGCCGAGCTCGTCGACTCCTCCCAGATCGCGCACGACGACGTCCTCGCGCTCTACCGCCGCGCCGCCGCCGAGGGGCTCGCGGTCGCGCGCGTGCACTCGGGCGACCCGTCGCTGTGGGGCGCGGTGCAGGAGCAGTACGACGCGGCCGTCGAGATGGGGCTGTCGGTCGAGATCGTGCCCGGGGTGTCGGCCTTCGGCGCGGCGGCCGCGGCGGCGGGGCGGGAGCTGACGATCCCCGAGGTCGCGCAGTCGGTCGTGCTGTGCCGGCTCGAGGGCGGCAAGACGCCAATGCCCGAGCGGGAGAAGCTGCGCGAGTTCGCCCGCCACGGCACCACGATGGCGATCTTCCTGTCGGCGGCGCGGACGTCGCAGATGGTCGAGGAGCTGCACGAGGGCGGCTACCCCGACGACACCCCGGTCGTCGTCGCCTACCGCACCACCTGGCCCGACGAGCTGACGATCCGCTGCCGCCTCGACGAAGTCGTGGGCGTGTGCAAGGAGCGCAAGCTCTGGCGCCAGACGCTGTTCCTGGTGGGCGCGGCGCTCGGCGCGAAGGGCACCCGCAGCCACCTCTACCACGCGGGCCACTTCCACACCTTCCGCAAGCCCGACGCCGAGGCCCGGCGCGCGCTGCGGGCCGCCCGCGCCACCACCCCGTGACGGAGCCCCGCCACCTCGCACACCCGCTGCGCACCTCGCACACCGCCGACGGTGTGCGAGGTCGGCACCCGCTGTGCGAGGTCGGGTCGTGCTGACCGTCGTCGGCGTCGACGGCTCCCCGCTGCATCCCGACGCCACGGCGGCGCTCGCCCACGCCGAGGTCGTCGCCGGGGCCGCGCGCTACCTGCACCTCGCGCCCGCCGGCGCCGAGCGGGTCGCGATGGGGCCGGTCGACGCCGCCCTCGACGCGCTCGACGGCCGCCGCGGCGTCGTCCTCGCCAGCGGCGACCCCGGGTTCTTCGGCATCGTCCGGCTGCTGCGCGCCCGCGGGCACGAGCCGGTCGTGCTGCCGGCGCGCTCGTCGGTGCAGCGGGCGTTCGCGCGGATCGGGCGGCCCTGGGACGACGTCGCCGTGGTCAGCGCGCACGGCCGCGCGCTCGGGCCCGCCGTCAACGTCTGCCGCGCCCGCGCCGCGACCGCCGTGCTCACCGCCCCCGGCGCCGGGCCCGCGGAGATCGGGGCGGCGCTGCAGGGGTGGGAGCGCACGCTCGTCGTCGCCGAGGACCTGGACGGCCCCGACGAGCGGGTCACCACCGTGACCCCGCACGAGGCCGCCGGCCGTGTCTGGCGCGACCCGAACGTCGTGCTCTGTCTGCGTGACCCCGATGCCGTGCCCGGCACCGCCTGGATCGCCGGCGGTCCGCCGCGCCCGGGCGGCTGGGCGCTGCCCGACGACGCCTTCGCCCACCGCGCGGGCATGGTCACCAAGTCCGAGGTCCGCGCGCTCGCGCTGGCCCGCCTCGCCCCCGCGCCGGGCGCGCTCGTCTGGGACGTCGGCGCGGGCTCCGGCTCGGTCGGCGTCGAGTGCGCGCGGCTCGGTGCGGCCGTCGTGGCCGTCGAGCACCGCCCCGACGACGCCGCCCGCGTCCGCGAGAACGCCGCCGCGCACGGCGTCGACGTGCGGGTGGTCGAGGGGCAGGCCCCGGCCGCGCTGGCCGGGCTGCCGCAGCCCGACGCCGTGTTCGTCGGCGGGGGAGGCCCGGACGTCGTCGCGGCCGCGGCGGCCACCGGGGCCGCGCGCGTCGTCGTCGCCCTCGCCGCGCTCGACCGCCTCGCCCCGACCCGCGACGCCCTGCACGCCTACCGCGTCGAGGGCGTCCAGCTCGCGGCGTCGCGGCTGGCCGACCTGCCCGGCGGCAGCGTCCGCCTCGCCGCCACCAACCCGATCCTGCTGCTCTGGGGAGAACTGTGAACCGACCGACAACGGGGATCGCGCTGTTCGCCGTCACCGACGCCGGCCGCCGCGCCGCCGCCGAGCTGGCGCCCGCCCTCGGCGCGGAGGTCCGGGCGCTCGACGAGCTCCCGGCGCTGTGGCCCGACCTCGACGCCGCCGTGTTCTGCCTGGCCACCGGCGCCACCGTCCGGCTGATCGCGCCGCTGCTGTCGGACAAGCGGACCGACCCCGGCGTGGTCTGCGTCGACGAGGCCCGCCGCTTCGCCGTCGCGCTCACCGGCGGGCACGAGGGCGGGGCCAACGCCCTCGCGACCCGCGTGGCGGCCCTGCTCGGCGCCGAGCCGGTCATCACGACGGCGTCCGACGCGGCCGGCTCCACCGGCATCGACGAGCTCGCCGCGCTCCTGGAGGCCGAGGTCGACGGCGACGCCGCCGCGGCCGGCACCGCGCTGCTCGACGGAGCCGCCCGCGTCGAGAACCCGCTCGGCCTGCCGCTGCCCCCGCTCCCGCCGCTCCACGGCGAGCCCCGCCACACCATCACGATCAGCGACCGCGCGGCCCCCGGCGCCGCCCCGGCGTGGACGGTCCTGGTGCCCCGGACGCTGGTCGTCGGCATCGGCAGCGCGCGCGGCGTCACCCCCGCCGCCGTCGCGCAGACGCTGCGCCGCGTGGAGGACGAGCTGGGCTTCGACCTGCGCGCCGTCCGGGCCGTCGCGTCGGTCGACCTCAAGGCCGACGAGGCCGGCATCCTCGCCGCGATCGCCCCGCACCCGCTGCACACCTACCCGGCCGAGGTGCTGGCGCGGGTCACGGTGCCCAACCCCAGCGAGGTGGTGCGCGCCGAGGTCGGCACGCCCAGCGTCGCCGAGGCCGCGGCGCTGCACCACGCGGGGCCGGGCGCGGCGCTCGTCGTCGAGAAGGTCAAGGGCGACAACGTGACGGTGGCCGTGGCGCGGGTCCGCGCGCGCGGGCGGCTCGCGATCGTCGGCCTCGGCCCGGGTGCGGCCGACCTGCGCGTCCCGCGCGCCGACGCCGAGCTGCGGCGGGCGTCGGTCGTGGTGGGGCTCGACCAGTACGTCGACCAGGTCCGGCACCTGCTGCGCCCCGGCACCGAGGTCCGCGCCAGCGGCCTGGGCGACGAGGAGCAGCGCGCCGCCGACGCCGTCGCGCTCGCGGGCAAGGGTCTCGCGGTCGCGCTCATCGGGTCGGGCGACGCCGGCATCTACGCCATGGCGAGCCCGGCGCTGGAGGGCGCGGGCGCCGACATCGACGTCGTGGGCGTGCCGGGCGTGACCGCAGCCCTCGCCTCCGCCGCGCTGCTGGGCGCCCCGCTCGGCCACGACCACGTCCTCATCTCGCTGTCGGACCTGCACACCCCGTACCCGGTGATCGAGCAGCGCGTGGCCGCGGCGGCCGCGGCCGACCTCGTCACCTGCTTCTACAACCCGCGCAGCCGCGACCGGCACTGGCAGCTCGGCGCGGCGCTGGAGGTCTTCCGGGCCCACCGCCCGCCCTCGACGCCCGTGGGTGCCGTGCGGCAGGCCGGGCGGCCCGCGCAGCGGGTCTGGACCGCGCCGATCGCGGAGTTCGACCCGGCCGAGGTCGACATGTTCACCACGGTCGTCGTCGGCTCCAGCACGACCCGGATGGTGGCGGGGCGGATGGTGACGCCGCGGGGTTACCGCTGGCGATGAGTGGTATCAGATCGGTATCATCGCACCCATGGCCATGACGCTGCGACTGACCGACGAGGAGTCCGAGGCCCTGCGCGCGCAGGCGGAGCGGGAGGGGCGCTCGATGCAGGAGGTGGCCCGCGCGGCCGTTCGCCAGTACATCGAGATGGACGCCCACCGTGACCGGGTGCGCGCCTCGGCGACGGCCGGGGCCCACCGGTACGCCGACGCCCTGCGTCGCCTCGGCGAATGACGGAGTTCCTGACACTGGACGACCTGCTCGTCATCGCGGAGATCGCCATCGGGGGCGAGGTCGCGGTTCGCGATCACGGCCTTCTGGCGTCGGCTGTTGCGCGCCCGCAGACCACGGTGTTCGGCGAGGACGCGTACCTCGACCTCCCCATGAAGGCTGCGGCCCTCCTGCACTCGCTGGCGGGCAACCACGCGCTGGTCGACGGCAACAGGCGGCTCGCCTGGCTCGCCACCTACACCTTCCTCGACATCAACGGCCTCCGCATGATCACGACCGATGACGAGGTGGTCGAGTTCGTCGTCGCGGTGGCGGCGGGGGAGGTGGTCGAGCTGTCCGAGATCGCGGCCCGGCTCGCGAGCTGGACCTGATCGGCCGCGTTCGATCCTGTCGGACCCCTCACGGTCGACGGCCGGGCCCGCACCCCCGGGTTATGCTCGCCGCGATCCGACTGCGCGGGAACCCGGTGCGACTCCGGGGCGGTCCCGCCACTGTGTCCCTCCGGGGGAGCCAGACCTCGCGCACGTCGCCACCACCACCGCCGCACCGGGCGAGGAACACCCGGGGAGGAGCAGCCGTGCGCACCGTGCACCCCATCGAGACCGAGTCCTACGCGATCCTGCGCACCCGCCTCGACACCGCCGACCTGCCGCCGCTCACCCGCGCCGTCGTCGAGCGGGTCGTGCACACCACCGCCGACCCGTCCTGGGCGGGTGACCTGGTCTGCGACGAGGACGCGCTGCGCGCCGGCCGCGCGGCACTGCTGGCGGGAGCGCCGCTGGTCACCGACGTGCGGATGGTCGCGGTCGGGATCACCGCGCGGCCCTCGGTCGTCGCGCTGGACCTGGCCCCCGTCGCCGAGCCGGGGCTCACGCGCTCGGCCACCGGCATCCGCGCCGCCGCGGCGCAGCACCCCGACGGCGCGGTCTGGGCCATCGGCAACGCCCCCACCGCGCTCGAGGAGCTGCTGCGCACCGGGGTGCGGAGCCCGCTGGTGATCGGGCTGCCCGTCGGGTTCGTCGGGTCGGTCGCGGCCAAGGCGGCGCTGCGGGCGGCCGGGTGGCCCGCGATCTCGAACCGTTCCGAACGAGGTGGTGCCGCCGCGGCGGCCGCCGCCGTCAACGCGCTGCTCTACACGGAGGGATCGTCGTGAACACCCCCCTGATGCTGGCCGGCCACGGCACGGTCGACGCCGCGGGGGTGGCGGAGTTCGTCTCCTTCACCGACCGCCTGCGCCGCCTGCTGGCCGCCGAGGACGTCGACGTCGACGGCGGTTTCATCGAGCTGTCGCAGCCCACCGTGCACGAGGCGTGGGAGCGGCTCACCGGCCGCGGCCACACCCACCGCGCCGCCGTGCCGATGGTGCTGGTCGGCGCCGGGCACGCCAAGGGCGACATCCCCGCGGCGCTGGAGCGCGAGGTGCGCCGCGAACCCGGCACCAGCTACGTCTTCGGCCGCCCGCTCGGCCCGCACCCGGTGCTGCTCGACATCCTCGCCCAGCGGATCGCCGCGGTGGCCGAGCCCGAGGGCACGGCCGTGCTGCTGGTCGGGCGCGGCGCGACCGACCCCGACGCGAACGCCGAGGTCTGCAAGGTGGCCCGGCTGCTGCAGGAGGGGCGCGGCTACGAGTTCGTCGAGACCGCGTTCGTGTCGCTGGCGAAGCCCGACGTCGTCACCGGGCTCGCGCGCTGCCGGGCGCTGGGCGCGCGCCGGGTCGTCGTCGCCCCGTACTTCCTGTTCGACGGGGTGCTGCCGCGGCGGGTCGTCGCGCAGGCGGAGGGCTTCGGCGCCGAGCACGACGATGTCGACGTCCGCGTCGCCGGCTACCTGGGCGACTGCGACGAGCTCGCCGGCCTGGTCGTCGAGCGCTACCGCGAGGCCCTGCACGGCGACATCCGGATGAACTGCGACACCTGTGCCTACCGCGTGCTGCTGCCCGGGTTCGAGGACAAGCTCGGCGCGCCGCAGACCCCGCACCACCACCCGGACGACCCGGCCGACGGATCGGGACACGGCCACGGGCACGGCCACGCCCACGGGCACGCCGGGTGATCACCGTGGACCCCTACCTGGTCGGCCTGGACCTCGCCGGTCGCCGCGTCGTCGTCGTCGGCGCGGGCACGGTGGCGCAGCGCCGAATCACCGGGCTGCTCGCCGCGGGGGCCGACGTGCTCGTCGTCGCGCCCGCGGCGACCCCGGCCGTGGAGGGTATGGCGACCGCACGCGAGCTGACGTGGGAGGCGCGGCCGTACGCGCCCGGCGACCTCGACGGCGCCTGGTACGTCGTGTCCTGCACCGACTCCGCCGAGGTCAACGCGGCCGTCGCCGCCGAGGCCGAGACGGCGCGCACGTTCTGCGTCCGCGCCGACGACGCCGAGGGCGGCAGCGCCGTCACCCCCGCGGTCGGGCAGCACGACGGGCTCACCGTCGGCGTGCTGGCCGGGCGCCGCCCGCGCCGCTCGGCCGCTGTGCGGACCGCGCTCATCGAGGCGCTGCAGACCGGGCTCGTCGACGACACCGCCGACCCCGTGACGCCGGGCGTCGCGCTCGTCGGAGGGGGCCCCGGCGACCCGGAGCTGATCACCGTGCGCGGGCGGCGGCTGCTCGCGCGCGCCGACGTCGTCGTGACCGACCGGCTCGGTCCGCGCGACCTGCTCGACTCGCTCGCCCCGCACGTCGAGGTCGTCGACGCGTCGAAGATCCCCTACGGGCGCGCGATGAACCAGGCCACGATCAACGACCTGCTCATCGAGCACGCGCGCGCCGGCCGGTTCGTCGTGCGGCTCAAGGGGGGTGACCCCTACGTCTTCGGCCGCGGCTTCGAGGAGGCGCTCGCGTGCGCGGAGGCGGGCGTGCCCGTCACCGTCGTGCCCGGCGTGACCAGCGCGTTCGCCGCGCCGGCCGTCGCGGACGTGCCGGTGAGCCACCGCGGGGTCGCGCACGAGATCGTCGTCGTCTCCGGGCACGTCGCCCCCGACGACCCCCGCAGCCTCGTCGACTGGCCCGCGCTCGGGCGCCTGCGCGGCACGGTCGTGCTGCTCATGGCCGTCGAGCGGGTGGGGGCGTTCGCCACGGCCCTGATCGACGGCGGTCGGCCCGCCGACACGCCCGTCGCGGTCGTGCAGGACGGCACGATGCGCATCCAGCGCTCGGTCCGCGCCACGCTCGCCACGGTGGCCGACGTCGTGCGCGCGGAGGGAATCAGCCCGCCCGCGGTGGTGGTCGTCGGGCCCGTCGCCGGGCTCGGCGAGGCGATCACGACGGGCAGGATCACGACGGGCAGGCCCGCGACGTGAACGTCTCGCTGCTGCGGATCAGCCGCTCCGGTCCGGTCAGCACGTAGGACTGCTCCCACTCCGTGCACGCCTGGTCGCCGCCCGGTCCGTCGGCGGCGGCCTGGCGGCTGGTGAAGGTCATGACGACCTGCACGTCGCCGTCCTGGCCGGCGCGCACCGAGGTGATCTCGGCGCCGGTGATCTCCCGGGGGCGCTGCTGGTCGAGCCACGCCTGCAGCCCGTTCTGCACGACCCGCGAGTCGGGGCTGAACAGGGCGAACGTGTCGGCGTAGCGCTCGTCGTCGATCGAGCTCACGTAGGCGTCCATCGTCGCGAGGGCGGCGGGGACCTCGGCGCCGGTGACCCCCGCGGCGAGGGCGACGGCCGTGTCCGGCGCGGCGGTGGTCGTCCCTGTCGTCGTGGGCGGCGCCGTCTGCGGTGTGGAGGCGGTCGTCGTCGTCACGGGGGTGCCGCCGCCGAACCCGCGGCCCAGGAGCACGCCGCCGACGGCCAGCGCGGCGACCACCAGCACCGCGACCAGGCCGAGCAGCAGGCGGCGGCGCGCGGGCCGGCGGGGGTTCGGGCCGGTGGGCGGCGGACCGGTGGGGCCGCCGGGACGCGGCCAGGCGGGCGGCTGGGGCCGCGACGCGGCGGCGTACTGCGGCGGGTACTGCCGAGGGTGCGGCAGCCGCGGCGCGGGGTGGGGGAAGGAGGCCGTGGGCGGCGGGGGCTCCAGGGCGAGGCTGGTCGGGGCCGCCGACTCCTGCGCCGCCGTCGCCGCCCCTTCGACGACCGCCCGCGTGACGGGCTGCCCGGTGGCGCGCTGCGCGTGCTGCAGGGCCGCGACGGCGTCGGCCGCCGAGGCGAACCGCTCCTCGGGCGCCTTCGCCATCAGCCGCTCCACGACCCGGCACAGCGCGTCCGGGACGCCGCGGGGCCGCAGGTCCGGCACCGGGTCGCGGACGATCCGGGCGAGCATCACCAGCAGGTCCTCCGGGGTGTCCCGGCCGAACGCGGACGAGCCCGTCAGCAGTGTGAACAGGGCCGCGCCGAACCCGTAGAGGTCGGTGCGGACGGTGCTGGTGCCCTCCGCGAGGCGCTCCGGCGCGGCGTAGGCCGGGCTGACGCGGACGCCGCCGGTGGTCTCGGCGATGCCGGGGAGGCGGGCGATGCCGAAGTCGCCGAGCTTGGGCTCGCCGTAGCGGGAGACGAGGACGTTCGCGGGCTTGAGGTCCAGGTGCAGGATGCCGCGTCGGTGCGCGGTCTCCAGGGCTCCGCCGAGCAGCACGCCGGCGTCGAGCACCTCGGGCCAGGGCAGCGGTGCGCGCTCGACCCGCTCGGCGAGCGACCCGCCCGACATGAGGTCCATGACGATGTAGGGCTGGCCGTGGGCGGTGGTGCCGCCGCGGTGCACGGTGACGATGTGCGGGTGCCCCGACAGCGCGCCCATCGCCTGGCACTCGCGGGCGAACGCGCGGCGCACGGACTCGTCGTCGAGGCGCTCGCGCAGGATCTTGACGGCGACGTCCCGGCCGAACTCCGCCTCCCGCGCCGCGAACACGGTGCCGAACCCGCCGCGGCCCAGCACGCGCGCGCCGGTGAGGCCGGGGATCCCGAGGTCGGGACGGTCGGGCTCCACGGGCGGAGTCTAGAACCGCCCGTGGAGGCCCGACGTCGGTACGACTACGGGTCGCCGACCTACAGCGACAGCAGCCGGTCGAAGAAGCTGCGGTAGCGGCGCAGGGCCAGGCGCAGGTCCTCGGTGGAGGTGTCGTTGGTGTCGAGGCCGTGCTCCAGCCCGCTGCGCTGCTCGCGGAACAGCCGCTCGAGCTCGTCGAGCACCTCGCCGACGAGCGCGTCGGCCTGGCGGACGGCCTGGCGCGGCTCGTCGACGAACGCGCCCTTCACGGCGTCCCAGCGCGCGCCGTACTCCTCCGCGCGCGAGGTCGGGAACAGCCGCTCCCGGCCGCTGGCGTCGTCGCCCATGGAGGCGCTGCCGGCGGTGGCGCCGGTGGCCGCGCCGACGGCGCCCGTGCCCACGCCGCCCTGCCCGGTGCCCGCCTGGCCGGTGCCCACCCGGTCGGCGTCGTGGCGGCCGGGGTCGGCCGAACCGCGGTCGTCGCGGTCGTCGGTGCGGCGGTCGTCGGTGCGGCGGTCGTCGGTCCGCTGGTGGGAGGCCACCGCCGCACCCGCGACGCCGGCCGCCGCGGCGGCTCCGGCCCCCGCGGCCACGGCACCGGCACCCGGGCCGCGCCCGTGCTCGTCACCACGCCCGTGGTCGTCAGTGCGCCCGTGGTCGTCAGCGCGGCCGTGCTCGTCGCCGCGGCCGTGCTCGTCGTGGTCCGCGGCCGTCGCGCCGTGCCCGTCCGGGTCGGTGCCCATCGGGGCCGTCGGGGCGGCCTGGGCCTGCGGCGCGCCGAACCGGTCGCCGGGCACCGCGGATCCCTCCGGGGCGAGCCCGCCCTGGCGGCCCGCGGTCTGGTGACCGGCGCCCTGCGCCGCGGTCTGCGCCATCCCGCCCTGCGGCGGAGCGGCCTGCGGCACGCCGCCCTGGGGGACGGGGCCCTGGGGGACGGGGGCGCCGGCGTGCGGCGCTCCGCCCTGGGGCATCCCGCCGCCCTGGGACATCCCGCCGCCCTGGGACATCCCACCCTGAGGCATGCCGCCCTGGTTCATCCCTCCCTGGGCTCCCGGCGCCCCGGGGATCGGGGTGCCCGCGCTGGGTCCGTACCCGGGCGGCGGGGCCTGGCCGGCCGTCGCACCGGGGGCCTGGCCCGCGGGGACCGGTCGGGTCAGGTCCTCGGAACCGTCGGGCGCGCGCTCACCGGCGCCGCGGTTGTCGGGGTCGTCGGGGTGCCGGTCACCGTGGCGCACGTCGTCGTCGTCGTTGCGGCCCAGCAGGTCGTCGATGACCCCGCGGACCCCGCCGCGGGGTCGCTCGGCGTGGCGGTCGTCGTGGCGGTCGGGAGTGGTCATCGCGTCTGCTCCTCGGTGCTGTGGTGGCGGCCGTTCTGCGTGGCGTCGCTCTGCGTGGCGTCGCTCTGCGAGGCGTCCTGTCGCACGTCGTGTCCGAGCAGGGCCTCCACCAGCGACCGGTAGGACGTGACGGCGTGGCGCTGCTGCTCGGTGTCGACGGCGCCGTGCTCGGTGGCGTCGCGGACGGCGCGGGCCTCGCGGTAGTGCGCGACGACCTGCGGGTGCTCGACGGAGATGTCCTCGGCGCGGCGCTCGAAGTCGTCCACCGGGTAGCCGCGGGTGCGCATGATCTCCACGACGAGGCCGTCGGCGCGGCGCAGCGACTGCACCGGGTCGTCGACGAAGCCGCGCTGGATCTCCGCCCACGAGGCGCCGAAGCGGTCGCGCTCCTCGTGGCTCAGGTCGCGGACGTCGAGGGAGCGGTGGCGCTTCTCGCGCTCCACCAGGCGGGACTCGGCCTCGCGGGGGTCCCCCGTCTCGGCGAGGGTGCGGTCGTACTCCGGTCCGTAGCGCTCCTGCAGGCGCTCGGAGCGGCGGCGGCGGGACAGCAGGACACCGGCGACGCCGAGGGCGATGACGAGCACCACGACGACGACGATCAGGACGATCACGGTGGGTTCCACCGGGCACCTCTCTGTGTGGCGGACGACACACTCCATCGAGTGAACCGTTCCCAGGTGGTTCCCGAACGGCACTTTGCGCCAAACCTCCCGCTGGGTCACTTCTCGTTGACCCCCACCGCCGGGGTGTGGTCAGGTTCCCTGCGACGGCAGTGGAGGAAGTCGGTGCGAGTCCGACGCGGTCCCGCCACTGTCACCGGGGAGCGGGCGCCCAGCCGTCGAGACCACTGCCGTGAGGCGGGAAGGTCGGGCGCTCCGTGCCGATCCGGGAGCCAGGAGACTCGCTGCCGTCGTCGTCACCCCGAGTCGAGGGCGCGGACCCTCGGAGGAGGAGCCACCGATGGCGCCCGTCGTCCTGCTGCTGTCCACCGCCGACACCGAACTGCTCGCCGCCCGCGGGTCGGACGCGGTGTACCGCACCGCCAACCCCGCCCGCGTCGAGCCGGAGGGGCTGCCGGCCCTGCTCGACGGCGTCGACGTCGTCGTCCTGCGCCTGCTCGGCGGCCGCCGGGCCTGGCCCGAGGGCGTCGATGCGCTGGTCGCGACCGGGCGCCCGGTCGTGCTGCTGGGCGGGGAGGCCGCCCCCGACGCCGAGCTGATGGCCGCCTCGACGGTGCCCGCGGGCGTCGCCTCGGAGGCGCTGGCCTACCTGGCCGCCGGCGGCACCGCCAACCTGCGCGAGCTGCACCGCTTCCTCTCCGACACCGTGCTGCTGACCGGTGAGGGGTTCGCGGCGCCCGAGCCGACGCCGGAGTTCGGCGTGCTCGGCGACCGCGCGCAGGATCCGGCCCGGCCGACCGTCGGCGTCGTGTTCTACCGGGCGCACGCGCTGTCGGGGAACACGGCGTTCGTCGAGACGCTGTGCGAGCAGGTCGAGGCCCGCGGCGCCAACGCGCTCCCGGTGTTCTGCGGCTCGCTGCGCCAGGCCGACGACGAGCTGATGGCGCTGCTGTCGGGCGTCGACGCGCTCGTCACGACGGTGCTCGCCGCGGGCGGGACCGTCGCCTCGTCGGCGTCGGCCGGGGGTGAGGAGGACGCGTGGGACCCCGGCGCCCTCGCCGCGCTCGACGTCCCCGTCCTGCAGGGGCTCTCGCTCACGACCTCGCGCGCGGTCTGGGAGGCCTCCGACGCCGCGCTGTCGCCGATGGACGCCGCGATGCAGGTCGCGATCCCCGAGTTCGACGGCCGGCTGATCACCGTGCCGTTCTCGTTCAAGGAGACCGAGCCGGGCGACGACCTGCCGGTCTACCGCGCCGACCCCGAGCGCGCCGCCCGCCTGGCCGGGCTCGCCGTGCGGCACGCCTGCATGCGCCGCACGCCGGTGGCCGAGCGGAAGCTCGCGGTCGTGCTGTCGTCGTACCCGACCAAGCACTCGCGCGTCGGCAACGCGGTGGGGCTCGACACCCCGGCGTCGGCGGTCGTGCTGCTCAACGCCCTGCGCGACGCGGGCTACACCATCGGCGAGTTCCCCCAGGACTCCGACGAGCTGATCCACACGCTGATCGCGGCGGGCGGGCACGACGTCGAGTGGCTCACCGAGGAGCAGCTCGCCGCGGCGCCGTCGCGCGTGCCGCTGGAGGACTACCGCCGCTGGTTCGACGCCCTGCCGGCCGCCCTGACCGACGGGATCCGCGAGCACTGGGGCGAGGCGCCCGGGTCGCTCTACGTCGACGGGTCCGACGTCGTCCTGGCGTCGCTCACGTTCGGCAACGTCGTGCTGATGATCCAGCCGCCGCGCGGGTTCGGGGAGAACCCGATCGCGATCTACCACGACCCGGACCTGCCGCCCTCGCACCACTACCTCGCCGCGTACCGCTGGCTGGAGCACTCCTTCGGCGCGCACGCGGTGGTGCACCTGGGCAAGCACGGCACGCTGGAGTGGCTGCCCGGCAAGGGGCTCGGGCTGTCGGCGGAGTGCGCGCCCGACGCCGTGCTGGGCGAGCTGCCGTTGGTCTACCCGTTCATCGTCAACGACCCGGGGGAGGGGACGCAGGCCAAGCGGCGCGGGCACGCCGTGGTCGTCGACCACCTCGTCCCGCCGATGGCCCGCGCCGACACCTACGGCGAGATGGCGAAGCTGGAGCAGCTGCTCGACGAGTACGCGACGGTCCAGGCGATGGACCCGGCCAAGACGCCCGCCCTGCGCGCGCGGATCTGGGAGGTCGTGCAGGCCGCGCAGCTGCACCACGACCTGCACGTCGACACCGCGCCGGGCGAGGACGACTTCGACGACTTCGTGTTGCACATCGACGGCTACCTGTGCGAGGTGAAGGACGTCCAGATCCGCGACGGGCTGCACGTCCTGGGCGGGGTGCCGGCGGACGAGGCGCAGGTCAACCTGGTGCTGAGCATCCTGCGGGCCACGCAGGTGTGGGGCGGGAAGCGGGCGCTGCCGGGATTGCGGGCGGCGCTGGCGGCGTGGGCGGGGCTGGACGAGCAGGCCCTCCTGGCCGAGCCGGGGGCGCCGGTCGCCCCCTTTGCTCTGGACACCGATACGCACCACCCGGGTGGTGCGTCCGGGTGCTCAGAGCAAAGGGGAGCGCCAGAGGGCACCGCACGGGAGCGGCTGGTCCGGCTCGGGGACGGCCCGTCCCGCACCGGCGCCGACCTCGTCGACGTCCTCGAGTCCGTCGCCCGACAGCTCGTGATCACCCTCCAGGAGCGCGGCTGGTCCGGCGCCGCCGCGGTCGTCACCGAGCTGCTCGGCGAGCCCGTGGCCGACGTCGTCGCCGTGCTGGAGTTCGGCTGCACCGAGGTCGTGCCGCGCCTGGCCCGCACCACCGACGAGATCGGCGGCGTCCTGCACGCCCTCGACGGCGGGCACGTCCCGGCCGGGCCGTCCGGCTCGCCGACGCGCGGGCTGGTCAACGTCCTGCCGACCGGCCGCAACTTCTACTCCGTCGACCCGAAGGCGATCCCGTCGCGCAGCGCGTGGGAGATCGGGTCGATGCTGGCCGACTCGCTGATCGCGCGACACCTGGCCGACACCGGCGAGTACCCGCGCAGCGTCGGCCTCACGGTCTGGGGCACCAGCGCCATGCGCACCCAGGGCGACGACCTCGCCGAGATCCTCGCCCTCATCGGCACCCGCCCGGTCTGGGACGAGGCCTCGCGGCGCGTCACCGGCTTCGAGATCGTGCCGCGCGAGGAGCTGGGGCGGCCGCGCATCGACGTGACCGTCCGCATCTCCGGCTTCTTCCGCGACGCGTTCCCGCACGTCATCACGCTGCTCGACGACGCCTTCGCGGCGGTCGCCGAGGTCGACGAGCCCGACAACTTCCTGCGCGAGCACGTCGAGACCGACGTCGCCGAGCACGGCGACCGCCGCCGCGCCACCGCCCGCATCTTCGGATCCAAGCCCGGCGCCTACGGGGCCGGCCTGCTCCCGCTGATCGACGCCCGCAACTGGCGCAGCGACGCCGACCTCGCCGAGGTCTACGCGGTCTGGGGTGGCTACGCCTACGGCCGCGGCCTCGACGGGCGCGAGGCCCGCGCCGACATGGAGCAGTCCTTCCGCCGCATCTCGGTCGCCGCGAAGAACCAGGACACCCGCGAGCACGACATCGTCGACTCCGACGACTACTTCCAGTACCACGGCGGCATGGTCGCCACGGTCCGCGCGCTCACCGGCCGCACGCCCGCGGCCTACGTCGGCGACTCCGCCGTCACCGACGCCGTGCGCACCCGCACCCTGGCCGAGGAGACCAAGCGGGTGTTCCGGGCGCGCGTGGTCAACCCGAAGTGGATCGCGGCGATGCAGCGCCACGGCTACAAGGGCGCGTTCGAGCTCGCCGCGACCGTCGACTACCTGTTCGGGTACGACGCCACCGCCGGCGTCGTCGACGACTGGATGTACACCCAGCTCGCCGAGAGCTACGTGTTCGACGGGACCAACCGCGCGTTCATGGAGAAGTCGAACCCGTGGGCGCTGCGCGGCATCACCGAGCGGCTGCTGGAGGCGGCCGAGCGCGGGATGTGGGCCAAGCCCGACGACGCCGTGCTCGACCGGCTGCGGCAGACCTACCTCGAGCTCGAGGGCGACCTGGAGGGCCAGGAATGAGCACGCTCGTGGGGGTCGGCGTCGGCCCCGGTGACCCGGACCTCGTCACGGTGAAGGCCGCGAACCTCCTGGCCAAGGCCGACGTCGTGTTCGTACCGGTCGCCGACTCCGGTGAGACCGGCCGCGCCGAGCAGACCGTCCTGTTCTACGCCGAGGCCTGGCGCGTCGAGCGGGTGGTGTTCGCGCTGCACGACCGCGAGCACACGGCCCGCCGCGAGCGGGCCTGGGACGACGCCGCGGCGCAGGTCGCGCGCTGGTTCGCCGAGCACCGCGACCAGTACGGGAACGGCGGAACCGCGGCGTTCGCGACGATCGGCGACCCGTGCGTCTACTCCACCTTCACCTACCTCGCCGCGACCGTCCGCGACCTGGTCGGCGACCTGTCCGTCGAGCTCATCCCCGGTATCACCGCGATGCAGGACCTCGCCGCGCGCAGCGGCACCCCGCTCGTCGAGGGGCGGGAGGCGCTGTCGCTGTTCCCGATGACGGCGGGCGCCGACCGCTTCCGTGAGGCGCTGGACCGCGGCGACTCCGTCGTCGCCTACAAGTTCGGCCGGATGCTGCCCGAGACCCTCGCGGTGCTTCGCGAGACCGGCCGCCTCGACGGCGCGGTGTACGGCTCGGGGCTCGGCCTGCCCGAGGAGGACGTGCGCCCCGCGTCGGAGCTCGACCCGGACGCCCCCGGCCCCTACCTCTCGACGCTCATCGTGCCTCCCGCGCGCACCGGCCGCGGAGGAGCCCTGTGAGCGACCTGCTCGCCGCCACCCTCGCCGCCATCACCCCGCCGTCGGCCGCCGCCCGGGCCGCCGCGGCCGACCGGCTCGACCGGATGACCAAGCCGCCCGGCTCGCTCGGGCGGATCGAGGACCTCGCCGTCAGCCTCGCCGGCATCGCCGGCACCTGCCCGCCCCCGCTGCCCGACCCGGCCGTGGTCGTGGTGTGCGCGGGCGACCACGGCGTCCACGCGCAGGGCGTCACGCCGTGGCCGCAGGAGGTCACCGGGCAGATGGTCGCCAACTTCGCCGGCGGCGGGGCCGTGGTCAACGCGTTCGCCCGGGCCGCGGACGTGCAGGTCACCGTGCTCGACGTGGGCGTCGCCGCACCGCTGCCCGCACTCGACGGCGTCCTCGACCGCCGCGTGGCCGACGGCACCGCCGACCTCGCGGTGGGCCCGGCGCTGACCCGCGAGCAGGTCGTCGCCGCGGTCGAGGCGGGGATCGCCGCGGTGCCCGAGCGCGGGTGCGTCCTCACCGGCGACATGGGCATCGCCAACACCACCGCCGCCGCGCTGCTGATCTGTGCGTTCACCGGGGCGGACCCCGACCGGGCGACGGGCCGCGGCACCGGCATCGACGACGCCACGCTCGCCCGCAAGACCGGCGTCGTCCGCGACGCGCTGGCGCTGCACCGGCCCGACCCGTCCGACCCGCTCGGCGTCCTCGCCGCGTTCGGCGGCCTGGAGCACGCGGCCATCGCCGGGCTCGTGCTGGGCGCTGCGGCCCGGCGGATCCCGGTGCTGCTCGACGGCGTCAGCGCGGGCGCCGCGGCGCTCGTGGCGGCCGCTCTCGCGCCGGAGGCGGTGGCGTACTGCGTCGCCGGGCACCGCTCGGCCGAGCCCGGGCACCGCCTCGCGCTCGGCCACCTCGGCCTCGACCCCCTGCTCGACCTGGGCCTGCGCCTGGGGGAGGGCACGGGCGCGGTCCTGGCCCTGCCGCTGCTGCGGGCGGCGGTGCGGGCGCTGCACGACGTCGCCACGTTCGGCGACGCGGGCGTGACCGACGCCGTGATGATCGACACTGAACGGGCGTGATCAGCCCTCGAACGCCTCGAGCAGCGCGGAGACGCTGATCGGGCCGCGGTAGGGCTCCCCGCGCACGAACAGCTGCGGGGTGCCGAGCACCCCGGAGCGCACACCGCTGTTGAAGTCGGCCTCCACCCGGTCCTCCACGGCCCGGGTGGCCGGCCACAACACCGACGCCGGCTCGACGCCGATCGTCTCGGCGTAGCCACGCAGGTCGGCCTGGGTGAGCGCGGGCTCGTCGCCGGCGTAGAGCAGCCCGTGCATCGGCCAGAACTGGCCGGCGAGTCCCGCGGCCTCGGCAGCGACCGCGGCCGACAGCGCGTAGGGGTGCAGCTCGGCGAGCGGGAAGTGCCGGAACGCGAAGACGAGGCGGTCGCCCAGGCGGTGCCGGACCTCCTCGATGACGGGCGCGGCGGCCCGGCAGTACGGGCACTCGAAGTCGCCGTACTCGACGAGGTCCACCTCCGCACCGAGCATGCCCTGCAGGTGGTCGTAGGGCCCGATGGGCGGGTCGAGCGTGGGAATGGTCGCCTCGCAGTGATCGACGGGCCGCGGATGGCATGATCGTAGTGGTGGCGGTGACGACCCTGACCGAGCGCGGTGAGCTCAGCCGCGCCGCGCGCTCCTTCCTGGCCACCGAGTCGGGGTCGGCGGTGCTGCTGCTCGTCGCCGCCGTCGCCGCCCTGCTGTGGGCCAACCTCGTCGGGGGGTACGAGGACTTCTGGCACACCCCGCTCTCGTTCACCGTCGGCGGCGCCGACCTCACGCTCGACCTGCGCCACTGGGTCAACGACGGCCTCATGGTGCTGTTCTTCTTCTCCGTCGGCCTGGAGATCTCCCGGGAGATGGTGCTGGGTGAGCTGCGCGGGATCCGCGCGCTGGCCGCGCCCACGATCGCCGCGATCGGCGGGCTCGTCGTCCCCGCGGGCATCTTCCTGCTGCTCAACGCGGACGGGCCGGGCGCCGGGGCGTGGGGCATCGCGATCTCCACCGACACCGCGGTGGTCATCGGCGTGCTGGCGCTGGTCGGGCCCCGCTGCCCCGACCAGCTGCGGGTCTTCCTGCTTGCGCTGGCCATCGTCGACGACATCGGCGCGGTCGCGGCCATCGCGATCTTCTACACCGACGACGTCGACGTGGTCGCGCTCCTGCTGGCCGGCGCCCTGTTCCTCGCGCTGCTCGCCCTGCGGTTCGCGCGGATCTGGCGCACGCCGCTCTACGTCGTCATCGGCGTGCTGATGTGGTGGGCGACGCTGCGCTCGGGCGTGCACCCCAGCGTCGTCGGGGTGGCGATGGGCCTGCTGGTCAACGCCTACGCGCCGCGTCCCGAGGACATCCAGCGGGTGCAGACGGCGGGCCGCAGCTTCCTGGTCGACCCGACCGCGCAGCGGGCGATGGCCGCGCAGGCCGCCGTCACCGAGGCGGTGTCGCCCAACGAGCGCCTGCAGATGCGCGTGCAGCCGTGGACGGGCTACGTCATCGTCCCGCTGTTCGTGCTGGCCAACGCGGGGGTCCTGCTGAGCGGGGAGACGATCGCCGCGGCGCTGACCTCGACGATCACCCTGGGCATCATCGCCGGGCTCACGGTCGGCAAGCTCATCGGCGTCACCGCGGGCACCTGGGTGGCGCTGCGCACCGGCATCGGGCGCGTCCCGGACACGCTGCGCTGGGGCCAGCTGATCGGCGGCGCCGGGCTCGCCGGCATCGGGTTCACCGTGGCCCTGTTCGTCACCGACCTCGCCCTGGACGACGAGGCGCTGGTCAACCAGGCCAAGATCGGCATCCTGGCCGGCTCGATCCTCGCGGGCCTGATCGGCTGGACGATCTTCCGCGTCGCGGGCGAGCGGGGCGGGCAGTGCGCCCCCAGTGGCCTGCCCGTGCTGCCGCCGCGGCCGTGGCGGCCGCCGGACTGAGATCCCCGGAGGTCCGAGCCGCTCAGGCCAGGCTGCCCAGCGGATCGGCGCGGACGAGCGCCGGGTCGTCGGCGGGGAAGGTGCGCGCGCGGCCGGGGCCGGTCGTGCGCGTCTCGAACCGCACGGTGACGCGCCCGTGCCCGGCGCCCTGCACCCAGCCGTGGCCGTGCTCGTCGTGGCGCACGTCGTCGCCGGGGCGCCAGGGGCGCGCGAGGTCGGGTTCCTCCTCGGCGGCGGCGCTCTCCGGCTCCGCGTCGAGCACGAGGTCGGGCTCGCGCGGCGGCTCGAACAGCGCGGGCGGCGGGTCGTCGCCCAGGCCGGCCAGCGACACCCCGATCAGCCGGACGCCGCCCTCGGGCACCGCGGTCCGCGCGAGCCGCTGCGCGACCGCGGTGAGCGCGCCCAGGTCGGTGCTCGCGACGGCGGAGGTCTCCGAGCGGGTGTGGGTGGTGAAGTCGGCGCTGCGGACCTTGACGGTGACCGTCCGCGCCGCCCGCCCCGACGCGACCAGCCTGCGGTGCGCCGCCCCGGTGATCCGCGCGACGGCCTCGTGGACGGCGCGCATCGCGGTGAGGTCGGCGTCGAAGGTGGTCTCGGCGCTGATCTGCTTGGCCGCGCCGCGCGGGGCCACCGGCCGCTCGTCGACGCCGCGGGCCAGGCGGTGCAGCTCCGTGCCGACGGCGGTGCCGAGCAGCCCGGTGAGCTCGCGCAGGTCCATCGCGGCGATCGCGCCGACCGTGCGGATGCCCAGGCGGTGCAGCCCCGTCTCGGCCACCGGACCGACGCCCGAGAGCGCCCGCACCGGCAGCGGCGCGAGCACCGCCTCCTGCTCGGCCGGGGTGACGACCCGCAGCCCGTCGGGCTTCGCGAGCTCGGAGGCGATCTTGGCGAGCTGCTTGCCCGACCCCGCGCCGACCGATGCGGGCAGCCCGGTGGCCGCGCGCACCGCGGCCCGCAGGTCGACGGCGAACCGCTCGACCTCCGCCGCCCCGGCCCCGGCCAGCGCGGGCGGCTCCAGGTAGGCCTCGTCGACCGACACCGGCTCCAGCACCGGCGCCGCCTCCGCCAGCACGCCCATGACCTGCTCGGACAGCGACTGGTAGAGCACGAACCGCGGCGGCACCGTGACCGCGTGCGGGCAGCGGCGCCGCGCCTGGCCCATCGGCATGGCCGAGCGGACGCCGAACACGCGCGACTCGTAGCTCGCGCCGGCCACCACCGCCCGCGGCCCCAGCCCGCCGACCAGCACCGGCCGCCCGGCCAGCGTCGGGCGCGTGAGCTGCTCGGCGGAGGCGAAGAAGGCGTCCATGTCCAGGTGCAGGACCCAGCGTCCGGCGCCGCTCACGGCCGCAGCAGCGCGCGCCCGTCCGCCTCGGTGACGGCGGGCGGGGCGGAGCCGGGGCCGGCGAGCGCGGCCGGGTAGCCGGGGGCGGGGGAGAGGTCGAGCAGCCACACCGCGCGTCCGCCCCACCGCACCGCGCCGTCCCCCGCGATCGAGATGTCGGCCATCGGCGTGGACAGGCCTTCACCGGTGGACTTGAGCAGCGCCTCCTTTCGCGTCCACAGCCGGAAGAACTGCCCGTCGTCGGCGACGCGCTCGTCCGGCGCGCAGGCGTGCGCGGCCATCCCGGCGAGGTCGGCGAGCGGGCGCACCTGCTCGACGTCGAGGCCGACCGGGCCGTCGTGCACGGCGAGGCCGACGACGTCGCCGGCGTGGCTGAAGGAGAAGCCGGGCGCGTCGGGGTGGTCGGCCGGGGCGAGCCGCGGCTTCCCGTGCTGCTCCCCGCAGCGGCAGGTGCGGTCGAACACCAGCGCGGCGGGGTCGGCGTCGAGGTGGGCGCCCAGCGCGCGGCGGGTGAGCGCGTGGGCGGCGAGGTAGCGGGCGGCGTCATCGGGGCGGCGGAAGCGGGCGAGCCGCTCGCGCTCGTGGGCGTCGAGCATCCCGACGAGCCCGGGCGCACCGGACGGAGCCACCGGCGCGGCCCACAACACCGTGCAGGTACCCACGGAGTGATCCTAGATCGGGGCACCGACAGCCAGGGGCGGACGGCGGGGGAGAGGCCGGGCGCCGCCGGTCCCGTGGACGCGGGACCGGCGGCGCCGGGGTGGTGACCGGATCAGCCCGAGCGGCGTATCGGGGCGATCCGGCGGCCCTGGGCGGGCCGGGCGGGCACCGCCGGACCGCGGTAGCGGGCGGCCGGGGGCACGGGTTCGGTCTGCTTCCCGCGCCGGGCGGCGCGGTTGGCGGGCGGGACGGGCGGGGTCGCTTCACGCATGCGGGTCTCCTGAGGGCAGCACGGGGCCGGGCACGGCCGGACCGGCCGGTGGACAGGGCTGAACGGATGACCGGCGGCGGGGACCGAGGGGGTCGACCGGCCGCGGGGCCGCGGCGAGCGCGGCGGCGTCTCAGTAGCGCATGTGAGGACGGTAACGGCGGCCCGGGCGGCGGCGCCACCGAATATCCCTACCGTGGTCGGTGTGACCGACGTGGTGGTGGCCGACGTGATCGTGATCGGGGGCGGCATCGCCGGGGCGTCCGTGGCCTACGAGCTGGCGGCCGACCGCTCGGTGTTGCTGCTGGAGGCCGAGGACGTGCTGGGGCGCCACTCCACCGCCCGCTCCGCCGCGATCTACGTGCCCGGCCACGGCGCCGACGTCGTCCGCGCGCTGATCGAGGACAGCTGGCCGCGGTTCACCGCGCTGGCCGACGAGCTCGGCACGCCGCCGCTGCTGGACCCCCGGCCCGTGCTGTGGGTCGGCTGCGACGACGAGGGAGAGCGGGCGCTGGCCGAGGTCCTCGCCGAGCGCGCGGGGGAGCCGGGCGCCCCGGTCGCGATCGACTCCGCCGAGGCGCAGCGCCGCAGCCCGACCCTCGCGCCGGGCGTCGTCCGCGTCGCCGCGCTGACGGCGGGCGCGGCCGACATCGACACCGACGCACTGCACCAGGGCTACGTCCGCGGCCTGCGGGCCCGCGGCGGCACCGTCCGCGGGGGCGCGCGGGCCACCGCGATCACCCGCGACGGTGACGGCTGGCGGGTCACCGCGGGTCGGGAGGTGTTCGCCGCGGGCGCGGTCGTCGACGCCGCGGGGGCGTGGTCCGACGAGGTGGCCGCGTTGGCGGGCGTCCCACGCGTCGGGCTCGCCCCGCTGCGGCGCACGATCGCGGTCGCGCGCGTGCCCGACCCCGCCCGGCTCTCCCGCCCGATGGTGATCGACGCCGCCGAGCGCTTCTACTTCAAGTCCGACGGGTCCGATCTCCTGGTCTCCCGCGCCGACGAGACGCCCGCCGCGCCCGGCGACGCCCGCCCCGACGACGTCGACGTGGCGCTCGCGCTCGAGCGCGTCGAGGCCGTCACCGCGCTGGGCCTGCGCTCGGTGCGCACGAGCTGGGCCGGGCTGCGCTCGTTCGTCCCCGACCGGCGTCCCGTCGTCGGGGCCTGGCCCGCCCACCCCGGCTTCTGGTTCGTCGCGGGGCAGGGCGGATCGGGCATCGAGTCCGCCCCCGCGCTCGCGGCCCTGGCCGCCTCCGTCGTCCGGGGGGCCGCCGCACCGGCCGCCCTGGCCCCCACCCGACTTCACGTAAGCTGACGCTTACATCGCCGATGGGAGCACCGTGACCACCACACACGATGATCAGGCAACGCACGACGACCCGGCCCTGTTCGAGGGCGCCTTCTGGAACGACCCGTACCCGGTCTACGGCGCGCAGCGCGACGACATCCCGGTGCGCGAGGTGAAGCAGCCCGGCGGGTCGGTCTGGATGATGTTCGACCACGCCGACGTCCGCGCCGCGCTCACCGACCCGCGGCTGAGCAAGGACTGGCGCTACACGCTGCCGGCCGACCAGCGCGCGGGCCAGCCGGCCACGCCGATCCCGATGATGATCCTCATGGACCCGCCGGAGCACACCCGGCTGCGCAAGCTCGTCTCGCGCGCCTTCACCGTGCGGCGGATGGAGGAGCTGCGCCCGCGCATCGCCGAGTTCGCCGACGGCCTGCTCGACGAGCTGCCCGAGGACGGCTCCGTCGACCTCATGGCCCGCTACGCGTTCCTGCTGCCGGTGTTCGTCATCTGCGAGCTGCTCGGCGTGCCCGCCGAGGACCGCGACGACTTCGCCTCCTGGTCCAACGTCATGGTCGACGAGTCGACCCAGGACCAGGCGATGGAGGCGTCGATGAAGCTGCACGCCTACCTCTCGACGCTCATCGACGCCAAGCGCGAGAACCCCGACGACGCCCTGATCAGCGGGCTCATCGAGGTGGCCGACGAGGGTGACGTGCTGTCGCAGGAGGAGCTCGTCGCCATGGCGATGCTGCTGCTCATCGCCGGGCACGAGACCACCGTGAACCTCATCGGCAACGGCGTCCTCGCGCTGCTCACCCACCCCGAGCAGCGCGGACTGCTGGCGGAGCGGCCCGAGCTGATCGCGTCGGCCGTCGAGGAGTTCCTGCGCTGGGACTCCCCGGTGCACAGCGCGCCCGCCCGGTTCGCCGCCGAGGACGTCGAGTACTCGGGCGTCACGATCCCGGCCGGGGCCGTCGTGTCGCTCTCGCTGGCCTCGGCCAACCGCGACGACGCGCGCCTGCCCGACGCCGCCGAGCTGAAGATCGACCGCGACGCCGGCGGCCACGTCGCCTTCGGTCACGGCCTGCACCACTGCCTGGGCGCGCAGCTCGCCCGGATCGAGGGGCAGGAGGCGATCGGGCGCCTGATGGCCCGTCGCCCCGAGCTGGCCCTGGCCGTCGACCCGGCCGAGCTGGTCTACCGGCGCAGCACGCTGGTGCGCGGCCTGCGCACGATGCCGGTGACGCCCGGCCCGGCGGCCTGACGCAGCGGTACCTCCCGGGGCAGCACCCGCCCGCCTCGGCCGAACGGCCCGTTCGCACAATGAGCACGTGCGAGCGGGCCGTTCGCACGTCGACCGGGAGGTGCGTGTGGCGCGCGGAGCGTTGTTCGACCCGCTGTTCGGCGGCGACCGCGTCGCCGCCCGCCTCGACGACGCCGCCTGGGTGGCCGCGCTCGTCGCCGTGGAGGTGGCGCTCGCGCAGGCCGCGGCCGCGCACGGCGTGATCCCGGCCGAGCACGCCGACGCGATCGCCGCCGTCGACCTCGACGTCGACCCGGCCGCGCTCGGCGCCGCCGCCGTCGAGGGCGGTAACCCGGTGATCCCGCTCGTCCGCGCGCTGCGCGCGGCCGTCGGCCCCGACGTGGGGCCGTCGGTGCACCCGGGCGCCACCAGCCAGGACGTGATGGACACCGCGGCGGTGCTGCTCACCGGCTGGGCCGGGGAGGTCCTGCTCGACGACCTGCGCGGCGCCGCCGACGCCGCCGCCCGCCTCGCCGCCGTCCACCGCGACACCCCGACGATGGCCCGCACGCTGGGTCAGCAGGCGCTGCCCACCACGTTCGGCCTCGTGGCCGCGGGCTGGTGCGCGGGCCTCGACCGCGCCCGCACCCGCCTCGCCGCCGTCCTGGGCGGGCTGCCCGCGCAGCTCGGGGGCCCCGCGGGCACGCTCGACGGCCTCCCGCTGCCCGTCGCCGCCGACCTGGCCGCGCGGCTGGGCCTGGCCGACCCGGGCGTGCCGTGGCACACCGAGCGCACCCGGGTCGGCGAGCTGGCCGGGGCGCTGGGCGTCGCGGCCGGGGCGTGCGCGAAGCCCGCCACCGACGTCGTGCTGCTGGCGGGCACCGAACTGGGCGAGGTGAGCGAGGCCGCGCCCGGCGACTCGTCGTCGATGCCGCACAAGCGCAACCCGATCGCCGCCGTCACCGCACGGGCGTCGGCGCGCCGCGCCCCCGGCCTCGTCGCCGTCCTGCTCGCCGCGATGGACGGCGAGCACCAGCGCGCGGCGGGGGCGTGGCACAGCGAGTGGGAGACCCTCGCCGACCTGCTGCGCGCCACCGGCGGGGCCGCCTCCCGGCTGCGCACCAGCCTGGAGGGGCTCACCGTGCACCCCGATCGCATGGCGGCGTCGGTGCCCGACGGCGCCGGGACTGGCCGGGCCGGGGAGCTGGTGGACGCGGCGCTGGCCGCGCGCTAGCTAGCTGCGGGCCAGCAGCGCGCCGGCCTCCTGCGCCGCGGTGCCCTCCGCCGCCAGGTGGGCCAGCTCGGGGGAGAGCTCCTCGCCGCGGGCGGCCTTGGTCTGGGCGTAGAGGCGCCCGGCGCGGTAGGACGAGCGCACCAGCGGGCCGGCCATGACCCCGGCGAAGCCCATCTCCTTGGCGGCCTCGGAGTGCTCGACGAACTCCTCGGGCTTGACCCAGCGCTCCACCGGGTGGTGCCGGGCGGAGGGCCGCAGGTACTGGGTGATGGTGATGATCTCGCAGCCGGCCTCGTGCAGGTCGCGCAGCGCGGACACGACCTCCTCGGGGGTCTCGCCCATGCCCAGGATGAGGTTGGACTTGGTGACCAGCCCGGCCGCACGGGCCTTGGTGATGACCTCGAGGGAACGGTCGTAGCGGAACGCGGGGCGGATCCGCTTGAAGATCCGCGGGACGGTCTCGAGGTTGTGGGCCAGGACCTCGGGGCGGGCGGCGAAGACCTCGTCGAGCTGGGCGTCGATGGAGTTGAAGTCCGGGATCAGCAGCTCCACCCCGGTGCCGGGGTTGAGCTGGTGGATGAGCCGGACGGTCTCGGCGTAGAGCCAGGCGCCGCCGTCGGGCTGGTCGTCGCGGGCCACGCCGGTGACGGTGGAGTAGCGCAGCCCCATCTGGGCCACGGACTCGGCGACGCGGCGGGGCTCGTCGCGGTCCAGCTCGGCGGGGCGGCCGGTGTCGATCTGGCAGAAGTCGCAGCGCCGGGTGCACTGCTCGCCGCCGATGAGGAAGGTGGCCTCGCGGTCCTCCCAGCACTCGTAGATGTTGGGGCAGCCGGCCTCCTCGCACACGGTGTGCAGGCCACCGGAGCGCACCAGCGCCTTGAGCTCGGTGTACTGGGGCCCGGTCTTCGCCTTCGTCCGGATCCACGCGGGCTTGCGCTCGATGGGGGTCTCGCTGTTGCGGACCTCCAGGCGCAGGAGCTTGCGACCTTCGGGTGCGATCGTCACACCGCCCAGGCTACGCCGGGTCGGGCGCCGTGCCCGTCTCGGCGGCGGTGACCTCCCAGAGCCGCGCCGCCAGCCCCTCGTCGCGCGCCGCCGCGGACGCCCTCGCCGGGGCGGGGAGGCCGCGCGTCTCGCCGAGCCCGCCCGGTCCGACGTAGTCGCCGCCCCTGATCTGCGGCGACGTCGCCGCGTACAGCTGGGGGAGCATCCCGCGCGCGACCCGCTGCGTGGTGACGACGTTGACGATCCGGGCCAGCGGCAGCACGAGCCACGCTCCGCTGCGCGCCCGCACCGACGACGAGAGCAGTGCGGTGTCGGTCAGGCCGGGGTGCGCGGCGACGGAGATCACGTCCTCGCCCGCCGCGCGCAGCCGCCGGTCGAGCTCGCGGGCGAACAGCAGGTTGGCGAGCTTGCTCTGGCTGTAGGCCCGCGCGCCGGTGTAGGCGCGACGGGCGAAGTGCAGGTCGTCGACGTCGAGGCCGGGCCCGCGGTGCGCGAGGCTCGACAGCGTCACCACCCGGGCGCCGCCCGCCCCGCGCAGCGCCGGCATGAGCAGCCAGGTCAGCGCCGCGTGCCCGAGGTGGTTGGTGCCGATCTGGGTCTCGAAGCCGTCGACGGTGATGCCCGGCGGCAGCCCCATCACGCCGGCGTTGTTCATCAGCACGTGCAGGGCGTCGCCGGTGCGTGCGCGGACGTCGGCGGCGGCGCGACGGACCGACTCCAGGTCGGCCAGGTCCAGCGCGACGACCTCGCCGCCGGGCACCCGCTCCAGCGCGCGGCGCCCGCGATCCGGGTCGCGCGCACCCAGCAGCACCCGGGCCCCCGCCCCGGCCAGCGCGGCGGCGGAGGCGAGCCCGAGCCCGGACGTGGCGCCGGTGACGAGCACGGTGCGGCCGGTCTGGTCGTCCAGATCGCGCAGCGTCCACGGCATGATCGCGATGGTGCCAGTAGGTTCGGGCGCGTGGACTTCCGGATCTTCACCGAGCCCCAGCAGGGCGCCGACTACGACGACCTGCTCCGCGTCGCCCAGGCGGCCGAGGCGGCCGGCTACGACGCCTTCTTCCGCTCCGACCACTACCTGGCCATGGGGGAGGCGTCCGGCGAACCCGGCCCGACCGATGCCTGGCTGACGCTCGCCGGCCTCGCCCGCGAGACCTCCCGCATCCGGCTGGGCACGCTCGTCTCCTCGGCCACGTTCCGGCTGCCCGGCCCGCTCGCCGTGTCGGTGGCGCAGGTCGACCGGATGGCGGGCGGGCGGGTCGAGCTCGGGCTCGGCTCGGGCTGGTTCGACGCGGAGCACGCCGCCTACGGGATCCCGTTCCCGCCGCTGGGGGAGCGCTTCGACCGCCTCACCGAGCAGTTGGAGATCATCACGGGCCTGTGGGGCACGCTGCCGGGCGAGCGGTACTCCTTCGACGGCGCGCACTACACCGTCACCGACTCGCCGGCGCTCCCCAAGCCGGTGCAGCAGCCGCGTCCGCCGATCGTGATCGGGGGCCGGGGGAAGAAGCGGACGCCCGAGCTCGCCGCGCGGTACGCCGCCGAGTTCAACGTGCCGTTCTCCGCCGTCGGGGCGGCGGCGGAGCAGTTCGAGCGGGTCGGCGCGGCGTGCGAGGCCGTCGGGCGCGACCCGTCGGAGCTGGTGCGCTCGGTCGCGCAGGTCGTCTGCGTCGGGCGCGACGACGCCGAGGTCGCCCGCCGCGCGCTCACGCTGGGCCGCGACGTCGACGAGCTGCGGTCCGAGGGCCTGGCCGGGTCGCCCGCGGAGGTCGTCGACCGCCTCGGGACATGGCGCGAGCAGGCGGGCGTCACGCGCGTCTACTGCCAGCTGCTCGACCTCGCCGACCTCGACCAGGTCGACCTGATCGCCTCCGACGTCGTGCCGCAGCTGCGCTGATGCTGCGCTGGAACCCGACCCTGATCCGCGCCACCGCGGCCGCGGCCGTCGCCGCCCTCGTGCTCACGACGGTGGTCGGCGCGTTCCAGCTGCCGGGCCTCGCGCTGGTGGCGATCGTCGTGGTGGGCGTCGGCGTCGCGGTGGCGGCGGTACTGGTGTCGGCGCACGGCCGCGACCGGCCCCGCAGCCGGGACTAGCCGCGCAGCCGGCCCGCCACGTCGGCGCCGCCGCCGAGGCGGACCGAGGCGTGGTCGGGGTGCGCGGCGATCCGGTCGACCAGCGCCTCGGGCCGGTCGACCGGACCGGCCGGGGCGGGCGCGCCGCGGAGGGCTACCGCAGGGAGGGGTGCAGGCGCAGGTCCAGCCCGGCGGGTGCGGCGAGGCGGTCGACGGGGTGCTCGGTCACCGGCAGCCGACCGTCGAGCGCGTCGAGCACGGCGACCGTGACGTCGTCGATCACGGCGTCGATCGGCACCGGGCGCCCGAGTTCGCGGCTCAGCGAGCTGACGCCGGCGTCGGCGATGCCGCAGGGGACGATCCGGTCGAACTCGGCGAGGTCGGGGTCGCAGTTGAGGGAGAAGCCGTGCAGCGTGACCCCGCCCTGGACCCGGACGCCGATCGCGGCCACCTTGCGCTCGGGGCCGCGGTCGTCGGCGGGCAGCCAGACGCCGCTGCGCCCGTCGATGCGCCCGGCCGCGGTGAGGCCGAGGTCGTGCACGACGTGGATCAGGGCCTCCTCCAGCCGCCGGACGAAGTCGACGACGTCCAGCGGCTCGGCCAGTCCGATGATCGGGTAGCCGACGAGCTGCCCCGGGCCGTGCCAGGTGATGCGGCCGCCGCGGTCGACGTCGACGACGGGGCTGCCGTCGGTCGGCCGGTCCTCGGGCCGGGTGCGCTTGCCCGCCGTGTAGACCGAGTGGTGCTCCAGCAGCATCAGCACGTCGGACCCGGTGCCCGCCCGCCGCGCCTCGGCGTTCGCTCGCTGGGTGTCCCAGGCGGCGACGTACTCGAGGACGCCGATGCGGTCGATGCGGACGGGGTCGGTGCTGCGCCGGCAGCTCGCACGGAGGGCCATGAGCTCACGCTACGCGTAGCGCCGCTCGAGGTCGTCGAGCATCAGGCGGGCGGCGATCGGGCCGTGGAAGAACCAGTGCTGCCCGACCTCGACGACCGCCCCGAGCACCGAGACCAGCGAGACCTCGAGGGCGCCCGGGTCGCCGACGGCCGCCGCCAGGGCGGCCACCCGGGCGTCGTTCTCCGCGATGGGTGACGGTGCGGGTGGCGGCGGGCGCGGGGGCGGAGGTGCCGGGGGACACGCTCGAAAGTCAAGCGAGCTCACCTCATTTCGGCAAGATCAGGTGTCGAGGTGGGCCAGCACCGCCTCCGCGGCCCGGCGGCCGCTGACCAGCGCGCCCTGCGTCGACGGGGTGTCGCGGTGGTCGCCCGCGACGAACAAGCCGTCGCCCAGCGCGACCTCACGCCGCACCGGGTTGCCCGGCCGGAACGCCGGCAGCGCGGCCCGCACCTCGGCGGTGTGCAGGTGCGCCCAGGCGGCGGCCGACCGGCCGTAGAGCCGCCCGAGCTCGCGGCGCACCTCGGGCTCCGGGATCGGGGCGCCGACGACCGTCGAGGAGATCAGCGCGCGGTGGTCCGGGGAGTAGCCGGGGGCGGCGCGGGTGAGCACCACGGTGTTGGCGACGGGGCCGCGCGTGGCGTCGAGGTGCAGCAGCGGCAGCTCGGCCGGCGGGGCGTCGGTGACGTGGTAGTAGGTGGTCAGAGCGTGCATCGGGGCCACGTCGAGGCCGGGGAGCAGGGTGCTCGCGGTGACCGGGTCGACGGCGACGACCACGGCCCGCGCCGTGCGCTCCCCGTCGGCGGTGTGCACGACGCCCGGGCGGACGGTCGTGACCCGCCGCCCCAGCTCCAGCACGCCCTCGGGCAGGCCGGCGGCGAGCTGCGCCGGCAGCGCGCCCATGCCCTCGGCGGGCACGGCGACGGTGCCGAGCGCGAAGCTGCGCCACACCAGCCGCACGAACGCCGCCGACGTCGTCAGCGCGGTCTCACCCAGCACGCCGGACAGGAACGGGCGCAGGAACCGCTCGACGACGGGCCCGTCCAGCCCGGCCGCGGCGAGGTCCTGCGCGGCGGACCGGTCGATCAGGCGGGCGGTGCGCGAGGGCGGGGCGCCCAGCACGCGGGCCGTCCAGGCCACCAGCTTCGCCTTGTCGCGGACGCCGAACAGCCCGTCGAACGCCGTCGCGAACGCCTGCGACGGCCGCCGCGCGGGGTTGGCGAACCGGTGCAGCCGCCCGTCGGCGCCGCGGACGGCGGCGCCGGGCTCGAACGCGCGCAGGTCGAGCGCCGGGAGGTTCGCGGCGGCGCGCAGCGCGGGGTAGGAGGTGTTGAGCACCTGGAAGCCGCGGTCGCAGCGGAAGCCGTCGACGACGTCGGTGGCCATCCGCCCGCCGGGGCGGTCGGCGGCGTCGAGCACCCGCACGTCGAGCCCGCGGCGCGCGAGCAGCCGCGCGGCGCGCAGCCCCGCGAGGCCGGCGCCCACCACGATCACGTCATGGGCGCTCACGAGCCGACGGCCGCCGAGAGCGCCTCGCCCACCGCGTGGTGGCGGAACTGGTAGCCCGAGGACTCCAGCGCCGCCGGCACGACCCGCTGCCCGAACAGCAGCATCTCCTCGCCCATCGAGCCCAGCACGGTCTTGATGACGACCGCGGGCACCGGGATCGACGTCGGCCGGCCGACCGCGGCGGCCAGGGCCTTCGTCACCTCGGCGTTGGTGGCGGGCGTCGGCCCGACCAGGTTGACCGGGCCGGTGATCGAGGGCGTCTCCAGCGCGAACCGGATGCCGCCCACCTCGTCGTCGAGGGAGACCCAGGGCATGTACTGCGTGCCCGGGCCCAGCCGCCCGCCCAGGAAGGCCTTGAACAGCGGCCGCAGCAGCCCCAGCAGCCCGCCGGCGGGGGAGAGCACGAGGCCGGTGCGCAGCGGCACCACCCGGGCGCCCGCGTCGCGCGCGGCGGCCGTGGCGGCCTCCCAGTCGGCGCACACCTCGGCGAGGAAGCCCCGCCCGTGCGGCGCCGTCTCGTCGACGGCCACGCCGCCGGTGTCGCCGTAGAAGCCCGTGGCCGAGCCGGACAGGAACGCCGGCACCCCGTACCGGGCCACCGCGGCGGCGAGGACCTCGGTGGGGACGATCCGGCTGTCGCGGATCTCCTGGCGGCGCGCCCCGGTCCAGGGACGGTCGGCGATGCCGACGCCGCCGAGGTTGATCACGGCGTCGACGCCGTCGAAGGTGCCGTCGTCGACGTGCCCCGCGGGTGGGTCCCAGCCCCGCTCGTCGGGAGCGGCCGGCGTCCGGCGGACCAGCCGCAGGACGTCGTGGCCGGTCTCGCGCAGGTGGGAGA
Organism: Pseudonocardia oceani; assembly: GCF_019263585.2. GTDB lineage: Bacteria > Actinomycetota > Actinomycetes > Mycobacteriales > Pseudonocardiaceae > Pseudonocardia > Pseudonocardia oceani. Next base: position 821,619 of record NZ_JADQDF010000001.1, on the reverse strand, counting down.
CGAGGGCTGTTCCGATCAGACCGGACGAACCGGCGATGACGACGCGCACGCGGTGAATACTCGCCGAACGTCCGAGGGCGCGCGACCCGGGGTGTCCCCTGATCGCGCGCCCCCGGTGTGACCGGCCGTCTACAGACCCAGGTCGGCCTCGAACGCGCCCTCCTCGAGCCGCGCCTTGATCGCGGAGACGAAGCGTCCGGCGTCGGCGCCGTCGACCAGGCGGTGGTCGTAGGTCATCGGCAGGTAGCAGACCGACCGGACCGCGATGACGTCGTCGCCGTCGGTGCCGGTGATCACCATCGGCTGCTTCGTGATCACGCCCGTGCCGAGGATGGCGACCTGCGGCTGGTTGATGATCGGTGTGTCGAAGAGCGCACCGGCGCTGCCGATGTTGGTGATGGTGAACGTGCCGCCGGAGAGCTCGTCCGGGCCGATCTTGTTGTCGCGCGTGCGGGCCGCCACGTCGGCGATCTTGCGCGCGAGACCGGCGAGGTTGAGGTCCTCGGCGTTCTTGATCACGGGCACGAGCAGGCCGCGGGGGGTGTCGACCGCGATGGCGAGGTGCACGCCGCCGTGGTAGGTCACCTCCTTGCCGTCCTCGCTGATCGACGCGTTGACCTGCGGGAACGCCTTGAGCGCCTCCACGGTGGCCTTCGCGAAGAACGGCAGGTAGGTGAGCTTGACGCCCTCGCGGCGTTCGAACTCCGCCTTCGCCTTCGCCCGCAGCCTGGCGATGCGGGTGACGTCGACCTGCTGCACGGTCGTGAGCTGCGCCGACACCGCGAGCGACTCGCTCATCCGCTTCGCGATGACCTGGCGCAGGCGCGGCAGCTTCACCGTCGTGCCCGGCTCCGGCGCGTTCGCCGCGGCCTTGGGGACCGTGGTCGGGGCATTGGGCGCGCCGCCCGAGGAGGGCGCGGCGGCCGGGGACGCGGCGGCCGGTGCGGCGGGCTCCGGCTCCGGTGCGGCGGCCTCGGCGGCGGCCAGGACGTCCTGCTTGCGGATGCGCCCGCCGACGCCCGAGCCGGTGATCGTCGAGAGGTCGACGTCGTGCTCGGCGGCGAGCTTGCGGACCAGCGGCGTGACGTAGGGCGCACCGGTGGGGGCGTCGCCGGTGCCGTTGCTGCTGGAGCCGCCGCCGGAGCTGCTGCCGGAGTCGGGGCGTGAGGGCAGCTCGGAGGCGACCTCCTCGCGCTCGGCCTTCTCCTCGACCTGCGCCGTGCCGCCGTCGGTGCCCGACTTCGGGGCCTCGGCCTTGGGGGCGTCGGCCGGCTCGGGCTCCTCCCGCTGCTCCTGCTCGGGCTGCTCCTTCTTCGGCTCCTCGGGCTCCGGCTCGGCGGCCGGCTCCTCCGCGGGGGCCTCCGACGCGTCGCCGATGAGGGCGAGCTGGCCGCCGACCTCGACGGTCTCGTCCTCGGCCGCCGTGATCTCCAGCAGCGTGCCGGCGATCGGCGAGGGGATCTCGGTGTCGACCTTGTCGGTGGAGACCTCGAGCAGCGGCTCGTCGACCGCGACCTCGTCGCCGACCTCCTTGAGCCACCGCGTGACCGTGCCCTCGGTGACGCTCTCGCCCAGCTCCGGCATGGTGATCGCCGTGCCGCCGCCCGAGCCGCTCGGCTTCGTCGACGCCTGCGGCTTCTCCGCGGGCTCCTCGGCCTGATTGGGCGGCGAGGCGGGCTCGTCGTCAACCGGCTCCTCCTCCGCGGGCGCCTCGACGGCCGACTCGGCCGGGGTGTCGCCGCCGTCGTCGGAGGAGGACTGCCCGTCGGAGTCGTCGCTGCCGGAGTCGTCGCTGCCGGAGTCGTCGCCGTCGCCGATCACGGCCAGCTCGCCGCCGACCTCGACCGTCTCGTCCTCGCCGGCGACGATGCGCTGCAGCACGCCCGCCGCGGGGGACGGGATCTCGGTGTCGACCTTGTCGGTGGAGACCTCGAGCAACGGCTCGTCGACCTCGACCCGGTCACCCTCCTGCTTGAGCCAGCGGGTGACGGTGCCCTCGGTGACGCTCTCACCGAGCGCGGGCATCTGGACGGAGAACGCCATGGCTCTCGGGGCTCCTTCTTCTACGCGGTTCGGGGGAGCGGTCAGGAGTGGCTGTGCAGGGGCTTGCCGGCGAGGGCCAGGAACGCCTCGCCGAAGGCCTCGTTCTGGGTGGGGTGCGCGTGGATCAGGGCGGCGACGTCCTCGGCCTGGGCGTCCCAGTTGTAGACCAGCTGGGCCTCGCCGATGAGCTCGCCGACGCGGGCGCCGACCATGTGGATGCCGACGACCGGCCCCTCGGTGCCCTTGCCGCCCGCCTTGACCAGCTTGATCGCACCCTGGGTCTGCAGGATCTGCGACTTGCCGTTGCCGGCGAGGTCGTAGACGAGCGTCTCGACCTCCCCGTACTTCTCCTTGGCCTGCGGCTCGGTGAGGCCGACCGACGCCACCTCGGGCTCGCAGTAGGTGACGCGGGGGATGCCGGCCTCGTCGAGCACCGGCGGGTTGAGGCCCGCGATGTCCTCGGCGAGGAAGATGCCCTGGGCGAAGCCGCGGTGCGCGAGCTGCAGGCCGGGGACGATGTCGCCGAGCGCGTAGACGTTCTCCAGGTTGGTGCGCAGCCGCTCGTCGGTGAGGACGAACCCGCGCTCCATCTCGACGCCCGCTTCCTCGTAGCCGGCGTTGGCGGTGTTGGGGCCGCGGCCGATGGCGACGAGCAGCAGGTCGGCCTCGATCTCCTCGCCCGACTCCAGCGACACCGTGACGGCGTCGTCGGTCTGCTTGGCGCCGGTGAACTTCACACCGGTCTTGAAGGTGATCTTGCGCTTGCGGAACGCGCGCTCCAGGGCCTTGGACGCGAACTCGTCCTCGTTGGGTACCAGGTGCGGCAGCGCCTCGACGATGGTGACGTCGGCGCCGAAGCTCTTGAACACGCTGGCGAACTCGACGCCGATGACGCCGCCGCCGAGGACGACGACCCGCTTGGGGGCTTCGTCGAGGTGGATCGCCTCGTAGGAGGTGACGATCCGGCCGCCGATGTCGAGGCCGGGGAGCGACTTGGCGTAGCTGCCGGTGGCCAGCACGACCTTCTTGCCGACGTACCGGTCGTCACCCACGACCACGCTGGTCGGGCCCTCGAAGCGCCCCGTGCCGTCCACCAGGGTGATCTTGCGGGACTTCACGAGCCCCTGCAGTCCCTTGTAGAGCTTGGCGATCACGCCGTCCTTGTAGGAGTTCACGCCCGCCATGTCGATGCCGTCGAAGGTGCTCCGCACGCCGATGCGCTCGCCCTCGCGGGCGGAGTCGGCGACCTCGGCCGCGTGCAGCAGGGCCTTGGTGGGGATGCAGCCGTAGTGCAGGCAGGTCCCGCCCAGCTTGTCCTTCTCGATCAGCACCACCGACATCCCCAGCTCCGCAGCGCGCAGCGCGCAGGCGTATCCGCCCGACCCGCCGCCGAGGATCACCAGGTCCGCGTTGTGCTCGGGCACGAAACACTCCCTATCGAAGTCAGGTATCGCGGCATGTCACGCCGCCTGCTTCCCATCTTGTCATCACGGGCGCGCCCGTGTGGGGCCTGGTCCGATCGGGCCGGGAGAGAATCGGCACCCCCGCGCGTTGGGGGTGCGGGAGGTGGGCCGGATGGGTCTGCTGGACAGGTTGCGGGGGCGGCGCGCGGGCACGACGCGCACCGGGGGCCGCGAGGACGAGGCGCACCTGCGCGAGTGGTTCGCCGCGCACGAGGGCGTCGAGGCGTTCGTCGAGCCGCGCACCGCGGTCACGGGCACGACCGTGCTGCTGGTCGACAAGGACGGGGCGTGGACCCGGCGGCGGGTGTCCGGGCCGGACGCGGCGAAGAAGCTGGGGAAGTCGCTGAGGATGCCGGTGTACGACACCCAGCTCATGGGCTACCCGCAGCGCATGCGCGACCACGACGCCCGGGAGCGGATCCGGCGGGAGCGCGCCCGCCGCGAGGCCCTCTAGGACCCCGGCGAGCTGGCGGATCCTACCCGGCGAGTTTGCCGCGGGCGCACGGCAAGTTGTCCGTTCTCCGGCGAACTCGCCGGACCCGACGGCGAACTCGCCGGGCGCGGGTGGCGAACTCGCGGGGTGGGGTCAGCCGTTCTCGGCGATGTCGCTGAGCAGGGCGAACAGCGTGCGGACCGGGACGCCGGTGCCGCCCTTGGCCGTGTAGCCGTAGGGGCCGCCGGAGTGGAAGCTGGGGCCGGCGATGTCGATGTGCGCCCACTGCAGGCCCTCGGGCACGAACTCCGAGAGGAACACCCCGGCCACGAGCATGCCGCCCCAGCGGGTGCCGGAGACGTTGGCCAGATCGGCGACGCGGGAGTCGAGGTCGGCCCGCAGGTGCTCGGGCAGCGGCATCGCCCAGCCGCCCTCGCCCGTGGCCTGCGCGTGCCCCGCGACGCGGTCGCGCAGCTCCTCGCTGCCCATGACACCCGCGGTGCGCATCCCGAGCGCGACCTGCTGCGCGCCGGTCAGCGTGGAGGTCTCCACGAGATAGTCGGGGCCGTCCTCGGCGGCGCGCGCGATCGCGTCGGCCAGGATCAGTCGGCCCTCGGCGTCGGTGTTGAGCACCTCGACGGTCGTGCCGCCGTACATGCGCAGGACGTCGCCGGGCCGGTAGGCGGTGTCGGACGGCATGTTCTCGGCCATCGGCACGGTCGCGGTGACGGCCACCGGCAGCCCGAGCTGCGCGGCCAGCACCGTCGTCGCGATGACGGCGGCGGCCCCGCCCATGTCGGAGGTCATCTGGTCCATGTTCGCGGCGGGCTTGATCGAGATGCCGCCGGTGTCGAACGTGATGCCCTTGCCGACGAGCGCGACCTTCGCGCGCGGCGACTCCCCGCCCGGCCAGCTCAGGCGCACGAGGCGCGGCTTGCGCGAGGAACCCTGGCCGACGCCGAGTACGCCGCCGAAGCCGCCCTCGGCGAGCGCGGTCTCGTCGAGCACCTCGACCTCGACGCCCGCCGCCTCGGCCAGCGCCACGGCCCGGTCGGCGAAGGAGGCGGGGTAGAGGTCGTTGGGCGGGGTGTTGACGAGGTCGCGCGCCGTGGTGACGGCCGTGGCCACCGCGGAGGCGACGCGGAGGGCGTCGTCGGCGTCGTCGGCGTCCGAGAGCAGGTAGACCCGCCCGACGGCGGGCTTGCCGCCGCCGTTGCTGCGGTACTCGGTGAAGGAGTACGCGCCGAGCAGGGTGCCCTCGGCGGCCGCGGCGAGGTCGAGCCGGCCCAGTGTCGACAGGGCGTGCCCGGTGCCGGCGAGCGAGCGGGCGGCCGCCCCGGAGGCGCGGCGCACGGCGTCGGCGCCGGGCTGCGCGCCGTCGTCGACCGGACCCAGGCCGACGGCCACGAGCAGCGGCGCGGTGATCGTCCCGCGGGTCGGGATCCGCACGACCTCCTCGGCCTTGCCGGACGCGCCGGCCACCGCGAGCAGCTCGGCGAGCCCGCCGTCGAAGGCCGAGTCGATCTCCGCGGAGCCGGGGGCCAGGACCGGGGTGCCGTCGCCGGCGAGCACGCCGATCACGACGGCGTCGACGGTGGCGGAGGCGGGGTCGCCGCTGCCGAGCTGCAGTTCCGTGGGCACGGGGTTCCTCTCGATCATGGGCGGGTGAGACCTCTTCGAGATGCTAATGACACCGCCGCGGTCGTCCGGTCGGCAGGGGCGGATGACATCGTGTCGCGGTGCCCGAGAGTGTGCAGAGACGCCTGGGGACCACCGACGCGGTGGTCCTCGGCCTCGCGGCGATGCTCGGCACGGGCGTCTTCGCCGTCTGGGGGCCCGCCGCGGCGGCGGCCGGTCCGTGGCTGCTGGTGGCCGTCGTCCTCGCCGCGGTGGTCGCCACCTGCAACGCGGGCTCCACCTCCGACCTCGCCGTCGCGCACCCCGAGAGCGGCGGCGGCTACGTCTACGGCAGGGAGCGGCTCGCGCCCGGTGCCGGCCGGCTCGCGGGGGTGGCGTTCCTCGCGGGCAAGACGTCCTCGGCCGCCGCGGCGGCGGGGGTGTTCGGCAGCTACGTGCTGCCGTCGCAGCCGGTGGTGGCCGCCGTCGTCGTCATCCTGGTCGTCACGGGGCTGAACACCGCCGGCGTGCGCTGGACGGCCACCAGCGCGTACGCCCTGGTGGGCGGCACGTTGGCGGTGCTCGCGCTCGTCGTCGTCAGCGGCCTGCTCGGGGCCGGCGACGACGCGGCGGTCGTGGCCGCGGTGCCCACGGAGGAGGTCCCCGAACCGGTGGCCGGCGGGCCGCTGGGGGCGTTCACCGCGGCCGGGCTGCTGTTCTTCGCCTTCGCCGGGTACGCGCGCATCGCGACGCTGGGGGAGGAGGTCCGCGACCCCTCGCGCACGCTGCGCCGCGCCATCGAGGTCGCGCTGGCGATCGCGCTGGTGACCTACCTGCTCGTCGGGATCTCGCTGATCATCGGGCTGGGCATCGACCGGCTCGCCATCGAGACGACGCCGCTGGTGACGCTCGTCGACACAGGGCCCTCGCCCTCGCTGGGCGTGCTCGTGCGCGTCGGCGCGGCCGTCGCGGCGGGGTCGGCGCTGCTGTCGGTGCTGGTCGGGGTCAGCCGCACGGGCCTGGCGATGGCCCGGCGCGACGAGCTGCCCGCCGCGCTGGCCGTGATCGGGCGCCGCGGCACCCCGTGGCGGGCCGACCTCGCGGGCGGTGCCGTCGCCGCCGTCATCGCCGTGCTCGCCGGTCCGGCCGCGGCCATCGCGCTCTCGGCGTGCTCGGTGCTCGTCTACTACGCGGTGATCAACCTCGCCGCCCTGCGCCTGCGCCCCGACGAGCGGCGCTGGCCGATGTGGACGTCCTGGACCGGCTTCGTGCTGTGCCTCGCCCTCGCCGCGCTGCTGCCCGTGCTGCAGGTCCTCATGACGGTCGTGGTGCTGGGCATCGGCTGGATGCTCGTCACGGTGCTGGGCGGCGAGCGCTCCCGGTAGCGTCGCGGGAGTGGACGACCTCCTCACCAGCCCGCTGCACGACCGCCACCTCGCCCTCGGCGCGACCCTCGGCGCCTTCGGGGGGTGGTCGATGCCGTTGTCCTACCCCGACGGCACCGTCGCCGAGCACACCGCGGTGCGCGAGGGCGTCGGCGTGTTCGACGTCAGCCACCTCGGCAAGCTCGCGATCACCGGCCCCGGCGCGGCCGACCTGGTGAACCGCGTGTTCACCGCGGACCTGCGCAGGATCGGGCCCGGGCAGGCGCAGTACACGCTCTGCTGCACCGAGGAGGGCGGGGTCGTCGACGACGTCATCGTGTACCTCGTCGGGCCCGAGGAGGTGCTGGCCGTGCCGAACGCGGCCAACGCGGCCGCCGTGGCCGAGATCCTGCGGGCCGGGGCGCCCACGGGCGTCACCGTCACCGACCGGCACCGCGACCTCGCGGTGCTCGCCGTGCAGGGCCCCGGCGTCGACGCCGTGCTGCCCGACGCGCCCGCGCTGGACTACATGGCGTTCGCCGACGTGGCCACGACCGACGCGGGCGCCGTGCGCGTCTGCCGCACCGGCTACACAGGCGAGCGCGGCTACGAGCTGCTCGTGCCGGCCGACGGCGCGGGCGCGGTGTGGGACTCCCTCGTCGCCGCGGGTGCGCGGCCGTGCGGGCTCGGCGCCCGCGACACGCTGCGCACCGAGATGGGCTACCCGCTGCACGGGCAGGACCTGTCCGTCGACATCTCCCCGGTGCAGGCGGGCAGCGGCTGGGCCGTCGGCTGGGACAAGGAGGCCTTCCGCGGCCGGGACGCGCTGGTCGCGGAGAAGGCGGCCGGACCGGTGCGGCGGCTGCGCGGGCTGCGGGCCACCGGGCGCGGCGTACCCCGTGCGGGGATGGACGTCCTGCGCGACGGCGAGCGCGTCGGCGTCACCACGTCCGGCACCTTCTCACCCACCCTGAAGTGCGGGATCGCGCTCGCGCTGATCGACACCGCGTCGGGTGTCGGACTCGACGACAGCGTCGCCGTCGACGTGCGCGGGCGGGCGCTGGAGTGCGCGGTCGTCAAGCCGCCGTTCGTCGCGTCACACGTGCGCTGAGTCTTGCTACCGTCTCGGCCATGACCGAGTTCTCCCGCACCCCCCACCCGTCACCGGTGCCGGAGGAGCGGCGCGCCGCGATCGTCGCCGACCCCGGTTTCGGGCGGCACTTCACCGACCACATGGTGACGATCCCGTGGACCGCCGAGAAGGGCTGGCACACGCCGTCGGTCGTGCCCTACGGCCCGCTGCTGCTCGACCCGGCGTCGATGGTGCTGCACTACGGGCAGGAGATCTTCGAGGGGCTGAAGGCCTACCAGCAGCCCGACGGCTCGGTGGCGTCGTTCCGGCCCGAGGCCAACGCGGCGCGCTTCCGGGCGTCGGCGTCGCGGCTGGCGATGGCGGAGCTGCCCGACGAGCTGTTCCTCGCCTCGCTGAGCGAGCTGCTGTCCGCCGACCGGGCCTGGGTGCCGCCGGCGGGCGGCGAGGAGTCGGTGTACCTGCGGCCGTTCATGCTGGCCACCGAGGTCGGGCTGGGCGTCCGGCCGTCGGCGGAGTACCTCTACGTCCTCATCGCCTCGCCCGCGGGCGCCTACTTCCCGGGCGGTGTGCAGCCGGTGAACGTGTGGCTGTGCACCGACTACACCCGCGCCGCGGTGGGCGGCACCGGCACCGCGAAGTGCGGCGGCAACTACGCCGCGTCGCTCCTGCCGCAGGCCCAGGCCACCGAGCACGGGTGCGCGCAGGTCGCCTACCTCGACGCCGCCGAGCACAGGTGGGTCGAGGAGATGGGCGGGATGAACCTGTTCTACGTCTTCGGCTCCGGCGAGTCGGTCGAGGTCGTCACGCCCGAGCTCAGCGGCTCGATCCTGCCCGGCATCACCCGCGACTCGCTGCTCGTGCTGGCCAAGGAGCTCGGCTGCGAGGTGACCGAGCGCAGGATCTCCGCCGAGGAGTGGCTCACCGGCTGCGCGAGCGGCGCGATCACCGAGGTCTTCGCGTGCGGCACGGCGGCGGTGATCACGCCGGTCGGGAAGGTCAAGCACAACGACGGCGAGGTCGTTGTCGGCGGGGGCAGCCCCGGGCCGGTCACGATGAAGCTGCGCGACCTGCTCACCCGGATCCAGCGCGGCACGGCGCCCGACACCCACAGCTGGATGCGCACGCTGGTGCGCTGACGCGCCCGTGAGTGGCGATCGTGGCCAGGGCCACGATCGCCACTCACGAGGGCGCGTCAGCGCCCATCGCGTCTGGGCCCCCTCGGCGTCAGCGTCCGGCGGTGAGCAGGACGAGCGCGACGGTCGTCGCGAGTTCGGTCGCGGCGCCGAGCACGTCGCCGGTCATGCCTCCGAAACGGCGGGCGGTGTGCCACGACAGCAGGGCCACCAGCCCCGCGCCCAGCGCCACCGCCAGCACCCCGCGGACGCCCGCGAGCGCGAACCCGGCCCCGGCCAGCGCCGCCCACCACAGCACCGGAACCCACCACGGCTGCGAGCCGGCCACCGTCGCGCCCAGCCCGCCCGGGCGCGCGGCGGGCACGCCCCGCCGGCACACCCAGCCGAACCCGGCGCGGCCCGAGGCGGTGGCCAGAGCGACGAGCAGCGGATCGGGCACGGCCGCCAGCGCCGCGGCCTGCACCCCGAGCACGACGACGAGCGCGACGACGCCGAACGGACCCGCCCCGCCATCGCGCATCACGGCGAGCGCGCGCTCGGGCGGGCCGTAGCAGCCCAGGCCGTCGGCGGTGTCGGCCAGACCGTCGAGGTGCATGCCGCGGGTGGCCAGGGCCAGGAACCCGACGGCGAGCAGGCCCGCGACCAGCGGCACGACCCCCAGCGCCGTCAGCCCGAGCACGATCCCGCCCGCCGCGGCGCCGAGCAGCCCGCCGACCAGTGGCGCCCAGCGGATCGCCGCCGCCGCGGTGCGCGCGCCGGGGGCGCCGGTGCGGACCGGCAGGACCGTCAGCCAGCTCAGCGCGAGGGCCAGGCCCCTCACGCCAGGTCGGTCACGGTGGCGGTCTCGGCCAGCAGCCGGGCCGCCATCTGCAGCAGCGGCAGGACGGTCACGCCCCCCGTGCCGTCGACGGTGCGCATGTCGAGCTCGAGCACGGGCGGGAGCTTCAGGTGCTCCAGGACCAGCACCATCGCGGGCTCGGGGGAGCCCTGCGCCACCTGCCACCACTCGCGGGCGCCGGGAGCGAGCTCGTCGGCGACCATCGCGGCCGCGCCCACGACGAGCCCGTCGACGAGCACCGGCGTCCGGCGGACCGCGGCCTGCACCAGGATCCCGGTGAGCGCGGCGAGGTCGGCGCCGCCGGCGGTGCGCAGCAGCGCGAGCGGGTCGCGGACGTGCGGACGGGCGCGGCGCAGGGCGTCGCGGACGGCGGCGGCCTTGCGCATCCAGGCGTGGTCGTCGATGCCGCTGCCGCGCCCGATCACCGCCACCGGCTCCACGCCGGTCAGCGCGCTGACCAGCGTCGAGGCCGCCGTGGTGGCGCCGACCCCGAGCGAGGCGGGGATCAGCAGGTCCGCCCCGGCGTCGACCTCCTCGTCGACGACCGCCCGTCCCGCCGCCAGCGCCCGCTCGGCCTCCTCGGCGGTCAGCGCGTCCTCGACGTCGATGCGACCGGAGCCGCGGCGGACGTGGTGCGGGTCGGTGGACTCGTGGTCGAGGCCGACGTCGATCACCCGGATGGAGGCCCCGCTCACCGGCGCCAGCACCGACACCGGCGCGGTGTGCTCGCGCACCGACCGCACCTGCGCGGGCGTCGCGCCCGGGTAGAAGCGCGACACCCCGGCCGCGGCGATGCCGTGGTCGGCCGCCACCACCAGCACCCGGGCCCGTGCGGGCGGGAGCGGCGGACAGGTGCCCTGGGCGGCGGCGAGCCAGCAGCCGAGCTCGGCGAGCCGGCCCAGCCCGCCCAGCGGCACGGCGAGCTCGGCGTGCCGGGCGACGGCGGCCCGCTGTGCCTCGGCGTCGGGCGGGGTGATCGCGGGGATGTCCACGACGTCTTCCTAGCGGTCGGGCCCCGGGGGGTGCGGGTGGGGGTGGGTCCGGCGCTACTTCAGCCGCAGCGTCAGCCCTGCCACCAGCAGGACCACCTCGTCCGCCACCGCCGCGAGGGCGGCGTTCAGGGCCCCGAGCTCGTCGCGGAACACCCGGCCCGAGCGGGTGGCCGGCACCACCCCCAGCCCCACCTCGGCCGACACCAGCACCACCCGGCCCGGGGCGGCCGCGACGGCGTCGACCAGCGCGGCGACCCGCTCGGCGACGGCCGGGGGGGCCGTGGGGGAGTCCCAGGCGCCGGTGTCGTCGAGGACGCCGGTGAGCCAGGTGGCGAGGTCGTCGACGAGCAGCGGCCCGCCGCCGGCCCGCACGAGCGCGGGGACGTCGGGCGACTCCACCGTCTCCCACGCCGGGGGGCGGCGGGCGCGGTGGGCGTCGAGGCGGGCGTCCCACTCGGCGTCGCCCGGACGGCGGGCGGCGGTGGCGAGGTAGCGCACGGGGGCGTCGGCGGGGAGCAGGTGCTCCGCGTACCCGGACTTGCCCGACCGCGTGCCGCCGAGCACCAGCGTGATCACCGGTGCACGATAGGCCCGTGGCATTCCGGTGGAGGTATCTGGACGCGCAGGCGGCGGAGATCGACGGACCCGACGAGGAGTTCGCCGACCAGCAGGAGGCCGAGGACTGGTTCGGCTCGACGTGGGAGGAGCTGCGCGCGTCGGGCGTCGACGCGGTGGTGCTCCTCGACGGCGACGCCGAGGTCTACGGCCCGATGAGCCTGCAGGAGGGCTGAGCCCCTACGGGTTCGCGCCCCGCTCGACCCGCGGCTTCGGGATCCGCAGCCGCCGCAGCTGCGACGCCCGGGTGAAGGCGTACCAGCCCGTGCCCAGCCCGCTGATCTTCTCGTCCGGGAAGCGGGTGCGGGCCTTCTTGGTGATCGTGGCGCCGAGGAAGATGCCCTCGATGATCATCGTGGTGAGCGCGATGAGGCTGAACAGGCTCAGGTAGGACTGCACCTGCGGGATCGGCACCAGCAGCGAGAGCACCACGATGATGGCCAGCGGCATGAACAGGCCCATGAGGTGCGGCCGGGAGTCGACGACGTCGCGGACGAACGCCTTGACCGGCCCGCGGTCGCGCGGCATGAGGAACTTCTCGTCGCCAGCGGCCATGCGCTCGCGGCGCTCGGCGGCCTCGGCGCGGCGCACCGACTTGTCCGGGCGGTTGGCCCGCGCCAGCTTCGAGGCCTCTCGCTGGGTGCGCGGCGGGGGCGGCGCCGGGCCGCGGCGCTTGGTCTCGGCCTCGCGCCGCTTGGGGGTGGGGCGTCCCTTGCCGCCGACGCGGACCGTCTCCGGCCCGGTCGTGGGCGCGCCGGAGGATGCGTTGTCGGTGGCGTCGTCGGCGGGCTGGGAGCGGAGGAACCTCACAGGCCCAGCCTACGGCCCACTAGTGTCGCCGTCGTGCGGGTGGTCGTGGCTCCGGATTCGTTCGGCGGAACGCTCAGCGCCACGGCGGCGGCCCGGGCGATCGAGGCGGGCTGGCGCACGGCCGCGCCCGACGACGAGCTGACGCTGCTCCCGCTCGCCGACGGCGGCACGGGCTTCGTCGACGTCCTGCACGCCGCGCGCGGGGGCACCTGGCACGAGTTGGCGGTCACCGGTCCGCTCGGTGACCCCGTCGACGCGCGCTGGCTGGAGCTCGACGGCGTCGCGTACGTGGAGTCGGCCGCTGCGTGCGGGCTGCACCTCGTGACCGACCGGACGCCGGCCACGGCGCGCCGCGCGAGCACCCGCGGCGTGGGGGAGCTCGTCGCCGACGCGCGCGACGCGGGCGTCACGGAGGTCGTCGTCGGGCTGGGCGGCTCGGCCACCACCGACGGTGGCGCGGGGATGCTCGCCGCGCTCGGCGCCGTCGCGCTGGACGCGGCGGGGGAGCCGGTGCCCGACGGCGCGCCCGCCGGGGCGGCCCGCCTCACCGGCATGCCGGACCTGGGCGGGATCGCGCTCGTCGCGGCCGCCGACGTCGACAACCCCCTGCTCGGCCCGCACGGCGCCGCCGCGGTGTTCGGCCCGCAGAAGGGCGCCGACAACGCCGCGGTCGCCGAGCTCGACGGCGTGCTCGCGCGGTTCGCCGACCTCCTCCCGCGCGACGTCCGCGACGAGCCGGGCGCCGGCGCCGCGGGCGGTCTGGGCGCGGCGCTGCTGGCGCTGGGTGCGCGGCGGGTGTCGGGGGCGGGGCTGGTGCGCGAGCTGGTCGGGCTCGACGCCGCGCTCGACGCGGCCGACCTGGCCGTCACCGGCGAGGGCAGCTTCGACTGGCAGTCGCTGCGCGGCAAGCTCGTCACCACCGTCGCCCGGGGCGCCGCCGACCGGGGGATCCCGTGCCTGGTGCTGGCCGGGCAGGTGTCGGTCGGGCGGCGCGAGGCGGGCGCGGCCGGCGTCGACTCCGCCTACTCGGTGGCCGAGGACGCGGGCGGCGTCGAGGCGTCGATGGCCGACCCCGCCGGCACCCTGTCGGCGCTCGCCGCGCGCGTGGCGCGGCAGTGGAGCAGGTGAGGGTCGTCACTGCGCGCATCTCGGCGTCCGGTGGGCCTACACTGGAATGCGCACCGCACCGTTCGTTGTTGGGAGAGCCATGACCGTCGAGAACACCGTCACACCGGCGACCGAGACTCACGCCGTCGAGCTCACCGACGCCGCCGCCCTGAAGGCCCGCACGCTGCTGGAGCAGGAGGGCCGCGACGACATGCACCTCCGCATCGCCGTGCAGCCCGGTGGCTGCGCCGGCCTGCGCTACCAGCTGTTCTTCGACGACCGCTCGCTGGACGGCGATCTGTTCCGCGACTACCACGGCCTCAAGGTCGGGGTCGACCGGATGAGCGCGCCGTACCTCGAGGGTGCTGTCATCGACTTCGTCGACAGCATCGAGAAGCAGGGTTTCACGATCGACAACCCGAACGCCGGCGGCTCCTGCGCCTGCGGCGACTCGTTCAACTGACACTCGGTCGCACACCGCTCCACCCGGGACCCGGTCGCTCTGCGCGACCGGGTCGCGTGCGTCCGGGGCAGGTAGGGTGCCCTCTCGTGCCCATCGCCGTGACCGGATCCATCGCCACCGACCACCTCATGCACTTCCCGGGGCGGTTCGCCGACCAGATGGTCGTCGACCAGCTCGACCGGATGTCGCTGAGCTTCCTGGTCGACGAGCTCGTCATCAAGAAGGGCGGCTCGGCCGGCAACATCGCGTTCGGGCTGGGCGTGCTCGGCCAGTCGCCGCTGCTGGTGGGCGCCGTCGGGGCCGACTTCGCCGAGTACCGCGAATGGTTGGAGAGCCACGGCGTCGACTGCTCGGCCGTCCTGGTGTGCGACGACGTGCACACCGCGCGCTTCGTCTGCACCACCGACGACGACATGCGCCAGATCGGCTCGTTCTACACCGGCGCCATGGCCCGCTCGGGGCAGATCCACCTCGACTCGTTCACCGACCGCGTCGACCTCGTCCTCATCGGGGCCAGCGACCCGGGTGCGATGGTGCAGCTCACCGGCGAGTGCCGCGACGCGGGCAAGCCGTTCGCCGCGGACGTCTCGCAGCAGGTCGCGCGCATGGACGGCGACGGCATCCGGCAGCTCGTCGAGGGCGCCCGCTACCTCATGACGAACGACTACGAGTGGGAGCTGCTCCAGCAGAAGACCGGCTGGACCGAGGCCCAGGTCGCCGAGCGCATCGACATCCGGATCACCACCCTCGGCGAGCACGGCGTCCAGATCTCCGGCCGCGAGGTCGGCGAGCTCAAGATCGGCGTCGTGCCCGAGACCGGCAAGGTCGACCCCACCGGCGTCGGCGACGCCTTCCGCGCCGGCTTCCTCGCGGCCACCGAGGGCGGGCTGTCGCTGGAGCGGGCCGCGCAGCTCGGCTCGCTGATCGCGGTGCAGGTGCTGGAGAACGACGGCGGCCAGGAGTGGACGTGGGACCGCGCGCTCGGGCTCGAGCGCCTGCGCGACGCCTACGGCCCCGACGCCGCCGCCGACATCGAACCGGTGCTCCCCGCGTAACCTGCCGGACGTGCTGCCGCCCCCTCGGGGGTGGCAGGATGCCCGCATGCCGGATGACCGCGTGTCCGATCACCGCCCCCAGACGATCGCGTACCCCGCCACCGGCTCCAGGCCCTACGGGCCCGGCTCGGAGCTGATCGCGCCGCACGTCGTGGTGTTGTTCGGCGCCACGGGCGACCTCGCGCGGCGCAAGCTGCTGCCGGGCCTCACCCACCTCGCGGCGTCGGCGCTGGCTCCGTCGATCCGCGTGGTCGGCTCGTCGCTGGAGGAGATGAGCGACGACGACTTCCGCGCGTTCGCCCGCCAGGCCGTCTTCGAGTTCGGCACGCACAAGCCGACCCCGGAGCAGTGGGACGCCTTCGCCGGCAACCTGCGCTACGTCCCGGTGACCGCGGGTCCCGAGGCGCTCGCGCAGGCCGTCGCGGAGGCCGAGGAGCAGCTCGACGAGACCTCGCGCCGCCTGCACTACCTGAGCGTGCCGCCCAAGGCCGCGCTCGACGTCATCACGATGCTCGACCAGGCCAAGCTCGTCGAGCGCTCGCGCGTGGTGATGGAGAAGCCGTTCGGCACCGACCTGGCCAGCGCCGTCGCCCTCAACGACGAGGTGCACGAGACGTTCGCCGAGGAGCAGATCTTCCGCATCGACCACTTCCTGGGCAAGGAGGCGGCGCAGAACATCCTCGCGCTGCGCTTCGCCAACGGGCTGTTCGAGCCGATCTGGAACCGCAACTTCATCGACCACGTCCAGATCGACGTGCCCGAGACCCTCGGTCTCGACGAGCGCGCCAACTTCTACGAGTCGACCGGCGCGTACAAGGACATGGTCGTCACGCACCTGTTCCAGGTGATGGCGTTCGTGGCGATGGAGCCGCCGACGGCGCTGGAGCCGCGCCCGATCAGCGAGGAGAAGAACAAGGTCTTCCGCTCGCTGCTGCCGATCCTGCCCGGCCACGTCGTGCGCGGGCAGTTCACCGGCTACCGCGAGCTGCCCGGCGTCGCGCGCGACTCCGACACCGAGACCTTCATCGCCCTGCACGCCCAGCTCGACAACTGGCGCTGGGCCGGCGTGCCGTTCTACCTGCGCACGGGCAAGAAGATGGCCGAGGGGCAGCGGATCATCTCGATCGCGTTCAAGGAGGCGCCGCGGACGATGTTCCCGGCCAACTCCGGCGTCGGCTCGGCAGGCCCGGACCACCTGACGTTCGACCTGGCCGACGAGTCGAAGGTGTCGCTGTCCTACTACGGCAAGCGGCCCGGCCCGGGCATGAAGCTCGACAAGCTCTCCATGCAGTTCTCCTCGCAGGAGGGCGAGCACTCCGGCGACACGCTGGAGGCCTACGAGCGCCTGATCCTCGACGCGATGCGCGGCGACCACACGCTGTTCACCACGGCCGAGGGTATCGAGAGCCTGTGGGAGCGGTCGCAGCCACTGCTCAACGACCCGCCGCCGGTGCGCCACTACGGCGAGGGCAGCTGGGGACCGAACGCGATCCACCAGCTGATCACCCCGCACGCGTGGCGCCTGCCGTTCGAGCGGGTGTGGCGGGAGAAGCTCAAGCCCTGAGCCTCAGCGCGTGGCGGGCGTGTGCACCACGTGCACGGAGCCGTTCTTCAGCGGGGTCACCGACGCGACCGGGAGCGGGAACGACTCGGTGCCCTCGGGGAACAGCCGACGGCGCCCGCCGCCGACCACGACGGGGTGCACGATGAGGTGCAGCTCGTCGAGCAGACCCTCGGCAATCAGCGAGTGGATCAGGGTGACGCTGCCGCTCATGCCCAGGTCGGGCCCGTCGCCCGCCGTGATCTCGCGGAGCCGGTCGGCCCAGTCGGCGCCGAGCACCGTGGCGTTGCCCCACTCCGCGGACTCCAGCGTGGAGGAGACGACGAACTTCGGCGGAGCCGCCATCTGGTCGGCGAACTCCTCGCCCGCCAGCGGCGCGAAGTGCTCGGCGAAGCCGGCGTAGGTGATGCGCCCCAGGAGCATCCGCGGCTGCATCAGGCTGCCGACGACGGCGCCGACCTCGTCGTCGAAGTAGGGGAAGTGCCAGTCCTGCGGGTCCTCGACGACGCCGTCGACCGAGGTGAAGAGTCCGGCGATGATCCTGCTCATGGTGTCCTCCGTGCCGTTGCCTGCGTGTCGCAGGGGAGACGCCGCCGCCTCGCCGGACTCATCGGTCTAGAGGCGGACCGGGAACACCGGCTCCGGGATCACCGGGTGGATCCGGTCCTCCACGAAGATCCCGTGCCAGAGCAGGAACACGAGCAGCGTCCAGACCCGGCGGCTGTGGTCGACGGGGCCGCTGCGGTGCGCGTCGAGCAGGCGCTGCACGGCCCCCAGGTCGACGAGGTGGTCGGCCTGGGAGTCGCGGATGATGTCGCGCGCCCAGTCGTACATCTCGTCGCGCAGCCAGTGCCGGATCGGCACCGGGAACCCGAGCTTGCGCCGGTGGATCACGTGCTCGGGGACGATGCCCTCCATCGCCCGGCGCAGCGCGTACTTCGTGGTGCCGTTCGCGACCTTCTCCGAGCGCGGCAGGTGGCGCGCGATCTCGAACACCTCGGGGTCGAGGAACGGCACCCGCAGCTCGAGGGAGTTGGCCATCGTCATCTTGTCGGCCTTGACGAGGATGTCGCCGCGCAGCCACGTGAACAGGTCGACGTGCTGCATCCGCGCGACGGGGTCCCAGTCGCGCGACGCGGCGTAGTGCGCCTCCGTGACGTCGGTGTGCGAGCGGCGGGGGTCGTAGCGGCGCAGCACGCCGGCGAGCTGGTCGTCGCGGAAGATCCGGGCGTTGCCGTAGTAGCGCTGCTCCAGCGGGATCGCGCCGCGGCGCAGCAGGTCCTTGCCGCGGGTGCCCTCGGGCAGGCGGGTCGAGGCGCGGCCCAGCAGCCGCCGCAGGACGCCGGGGACCTTCTCGAACGGCGCCAGCGAGATCGGCTCGTGGTAGATCGTGTAGCCGCCGAACAGCTCGTCGGCGCCCTCGCCCGAGAGCACGACCTTGACGTGGTTGCGAGCCTCGCGGGCGATGAACCACAGCGGCACCAGCGCGGGGTCGGCCACCGGGTCGTCGAGGTACCAGACGATGAGCGGCAGGACGTCCATCATCTCGTCGGGGGAGACGGTGCGGACGACGTGCTTGACGCCGATCACCGCCGCCGTCTCCGAGGCCACGTCGACCTCGGAGAAGCCCTCGCGCTCGAAGCCGGTGGTGAACGTGACGAGGTCGGGGTTGTGCTCCTTGGCGAGCACGGCGATCGCGGTGGAGTCGACGCCGCCGGAGAGGAACGCGCCCACCGTGACGTCGGCGCGCATGTGCTTGGCGACCGAGCCGCGCAGGACGTCGGCGATGCGGTGGTGCAGCGGGGCGCCGGTCGGGCCGTCGGCGGTGAGGACCGGGGTGAAGTAGCGCTCCTGCTCGATCTCCCCGCCGGGACGGACCGTGACGTGGCTGCCGGACTCGACGCGGCGTACCGAGCGGTGCAGCGTGGCGGGCTCGGGGACGTACTGCAGCGTGACGTAGTGCTGCAGCGCGGTGACGTCGATGTCGGCGGCGACGCCCCCGGCGCCGGACAGCCCGAGCACCGGGCCCAGCTCCAGCAGGCTCTTCTTCTCGCTGCCGAACGCGACGCCGGCCGGGCCGCTCGCGACGAACAGCGGCTTGATGCCGAACGGGTCGCGGGCGCCGAACAGCACGCGCTCCTCGCTGTCCCAGATGAGGAACGCGAACATCCCGCGCAGGCGGCGCACGGCGTCGGGGCCCCAGTGGTGGTACGCCGCGACGACGGCCTCGGTGTCGCCGTCGGTGGCGAACTCGGCGCCGAACTCGGCGGCCAGCTCGGCCCGCAGCTCGAGGTAGTTGTAGACCTCGCCGTTGAAGACGATCGTGTACCGGCCGCCCGCGTAGTGCAGCGGCTGGTGCGAGTGGTCGATGTCGATGATCGCCAGCCGGTTGAACCCGAAGGCCACGTCGGCGTCGTGCCAGGTGCCCGTCTCGTCGGGCCCGCGGTGCCGCGCACAGGTCATGGCCCCGCCGACGGCGTCCACCCTGTCCGGGGCGTCGCGGTCGGCGGTCAGGAGTCCGAGGAGTCCGCACACAGCGGGTCAGTATGCCCAGGGCCGCCCGCCGCGGTCCGAGCGACGCACCCGACAGGCGCGGATCGCGTCCGCTCGGCTAGTCTCTACGCGCGGTCGAAGGCGGAAAGTGCATCGCCTCGACGGGCAGTCGGCACGAGCGAGAAGCAGGGGAGGCGGCGAGCAGTGGGCCGAGCACAGCACGGGGCGCACCGCGGCCGGGCACGGGCGGTCAGGCTCGCCCTCCTGGCCGCGCTGGTCGTACCGCTGACCACCGGGTGCACGGTGGAGGAGGCTCTCCGGTTCGGGTGGCCGAACGGGGTCACGCCGCAGGCCGAGGCGATGCGCGAGCTGTGGACCTGGTCCGCGATCGCCGCGCTCGTCGTCGGTGCCGTCACCTGGGGTGCGATGTTCTGGGCGGTGGCGTTCCACCGCAAGAAGAAGGGCGACGACGACAGCCCGCCGCGGCAGACGCAGTACAACCTGCCGGTGGAGATCGCGTTCACCGTGATCCCGACGGTCATCGTGGCGGTGCTGTTCGGCTTCACCGTCAACGTGCAGAACTACGTCGACACCGACACGGCCGACCCGGACCTCGCGGTCGACATCCGCGGGTTCCAGTGGAACTGGGAGTTCACCTACCCCGAGTCCCAGGGCCCCGACGGGCAGCCGGTGAGCACGCTCGGTGACAGCTCGACGATCCCGCTGCTGGTGCTGCCGACCGAGTCGCGCATCCAGTTCACGCAGGCCTCGAGCGACGTCATCCACAGCTTCTTCGTCCCCGAGTTCCTCTTCAAGCGCGACGTGTTCCCGCTGCCGGAGAAGAACAACCAGGACAACGTCTGGCAGATCGACGGCATCGACCGCCAGGGCAGCTTCGTCGGCCGCTGCGCCGAGCTCTGCGGCACGTACCACTCGCAGATGAACTTCGAGGTCCGCGCGCTGCCGCAGGACCTGTTCGACCGCTGGCTCGACCTCCGGAGCCAGGTCAACCCGGCCACCGGCGAGGGCTACACCGCGGGCGAGGCGCTGGGCGAGCTGGGCTGCGGCGTCGACTGCGCACCGGCCGCCACCACCACCGTTCCGTACAACACCGACCGCGCCGCGCGCACCGCGTCCGGCACCGTCGCCGCCGGGAACTGAGGTCCGGACATGAAGGTCGAGTCGCGCATCTTCGAGATCGTCACCGTCGCCGTCTTCGTGATGGGCATCGTGTACGCGGTGCTCGCGCAGGAGCCGGTCGGTGTCGCGGGCCTGTTCCTCACCGGCGGCCTCACGCTGATCGTCGGCACCTACTTCCGGTTCGTCTCGCGGCGGCTGGAGGAGCGTCCCGAGGACAACCCGGAGGCCGAGATCTCCGACGGCGCGGGTGACGTCGGCTTCTTCTCGCCCGGCAGCTACTGGCCGATCACGGTCGCGGCCTGCGCCGCGCTCGTCGGCATCTCGCTGGCGTTCTTCTACGTCTGGGCGCTGGTCATCGCCGGCATCATGCTGATCATGGCGGTGGGTGGGCTGGTGTTCGAGTACCACATCCGTCCCGCCGAGCACTAGATCGTTCCTCGCCGACGGCCCTGCCCCTCCTGGGGGTGGGGCCGTCGGTGTGTGCGGGGGTCGGGTCGCGTTCCGCGGAACGCGGAGGGTCGCGGGCTGCGCACCTCCTGGTCAGCTGCGCACGTCAGGACGTGCGCAGGAGGCTGGTCAGTGCGCATTTGGGGCACTGCGTCGCCGGCCTCGTGGGTGGATCTCTGGTGTTCCGACGGTGGGAGTCGTACTCCGCGGAACGCGACCGGTGGTGCGCGGGCGGTGGCCGTCGGCGGCAGGCGTGGCTGGATCTGCGTTCCGCGGAACGGGGCTGCGCACCCTCTGGCCAGCTGCGCACGTCCCGACGTGCGCGTGGGGCCGACGAGGCGCAGTTCGGCTGGCGGTGCGTTCCGCGGAACGCGACCGGTGGCTGCGCGGGCAGTTGCCGTCGGCGGCAGGAGTGGCTGGATCTGCGTTCCGCGGAACGCGGCGGGCCGCGAACCTTCCGGCCAGCTGCACGTCCGGACACCCGCTCCACGGCCCGGGCGCGGGCTGGTTGACTGTCCGCCGTGCACCTGGCCGTGATCGACATGCAACGGATCTTCGCCGACCCGGACAGCCCGTGGGCCACGCCGGGGTTCGCGGCGATCGTCGAACCGGTGTCGGCGCTGGTCGCGGCGCTCGGCGACGACGTCACCTTCACCCGGTTCGTCGCTCCCGCGGCCCCGGCCGGGGCCTGGCGGGCGTACTACGCGCAGTGGCCGTTCGCGCTGGCCTCGCCGGAAGCGGAGCTGTACCGGCTCGCGGCGCCGTTCGTTGCGGACTCGACCGTCGACGCCACCACGTTCTCCAAGTGGGGCCCGGAACTGGCGGCGCGGGTGGGCGGGTCGACGCTCGTGCTGGCCGGGGTGTCCACCGACTGCTGCGTCCTCTCGACGGCCGTCGCCGCGGCCGACGCCGGGGTGCCGGTGCAGGTCGTGGCCGACGCGTGCGCGGGCGTCGACGAGGAGAGCCACCGCGCCGCGCTGCACGTCCTGGGCCTCTACGCGCCGCTGATCGAGGTCGTCGACGCCGCCTCGCTGCGGTGAACCGGGCCGCCGCGGCCCTGTGGGGGCTGGCGGTGGGCGACGCGCTCGGGATGCCGACGCAGTCGCTGCCGCGCGCGCTGATCGTGGAGCGCTACGGCCCGCTGGTCGACGGCTTCCACCCCGGGTCGCTCGACCACCCGCTCGCCGCCGGTCTGCCCGCCGGCACCGTCACCGACGACACCGAGCAGGCGGTGCTGCTCGGGCGGCTCGTCGTCGAGGGGGGCGGTCGCGTCGACGCGGCGGAGCTCGCCCGGCGGCTCGTCGCCTGGGAGGACAGGATGCGGGCGCGCGGCTCGCTCGACCTGCTCGGCCCGTCCACCCGGCGCGCGCTGGCGGCGCTGGCCGAGGGGGTGCCGCTCGAGGAGGCGGGCCGCGACGGCACCACCAACGGTGCGGCCATGCGGATCGCGCCGGTCGGGCTGTCGGTCGCGTCCGACGACCTCGACGCGCTCGTGGACCGCGTCGTCGAGGCCAGCGCGCTCACCCACGGCACGGGGGTGGCGCTGGCCGGGGCGGCGGCGGTCGCGGCGGGGGTGAGCGCTGGGATCGACGGGGCGGGCTTCGCCGAGGCCGTGCCGGTGGCGGTCGAGGCGGCGGGCCGGGCGGCGGCCCGCGGGCGCTGGGTCGCGGCGGCCGACGTGGGGGAGCGGATCGCGTGGGCCGTCGCGCAGGTGCCGCCGGAGCTGATCGGGACCCTGGTCGGCACGAGCCTCGCGACGCAGGAGTCGGTGCCAGCCGCGTTCGCCGTGCTGGCCGCGGCCGATGGCGACCCGTGGCTCGCATGCCGCACCGCCGCGTCGCTGGGCGGCGACACCGACACGATCGCCGCGATGGCCGGCGCCGTCGGCGGGGCGTGCGGGGGCGAGGTGCCGGCGGAGGCGGTGGCCCTCGTACGGGCGGTCAACGACCTGGACCTGGACGCGCTGGCCGCCGCTCTGGTGGCGCTGAGGTGAGGGTGGCGCTGCGGTGAGGGTGGCGCTGCGGTGAGGGTCGTGCACGTCGGGTCCGTCGTCGTCGACCTCGTGGCCGACGTCCCGGCCCTGGCCCCGCCCGGCGGGGGCGTCCTGGCCACGGCGCTGCGCCCGACGCCCGGCGGCGGGTTCAACGTGCTCGCGGCGGTGGCGCGCCAGGGCGTCGACGCGGTGTACGCGGGGCCGCACGGCACCGGCCCGTTCGGCGACCTCGTCCGCGCCGCGCTCGCCGCCGAGGGCGTCACCGTCCTGGGCGCGCCACGGGCCGTCGACACCGGGCTGGTCGTCACGCTCGTCGACGCCACCGGCGAGCGGACGTTCGTGACCTCGCCCGACGCGGCCGTCGGGGTCACCGCCGACGACCTCGCGCGCGTGCTGCCCGCGCCCGGCGACATCGTCTCGGTCTCCGGCTACGGGTTGCTGCACCCGGCGTCGCGCGACGCACTGGTGGCGTGGGTGGCGGCGCTGCCGCCGGAGGTCGTGGTGGCGATCCCGACCCGCTGGCCCCGTCGGCCGCGCCCGGGGCGCTGGACACGGTGCTGGCGCGGGCCGACTGGTGCAGCGCAACGCGGGGGAGGTGGCCGGGATCCTCGGCGCGACCGGGCCGCCCGCGCGGGACGCCGCCGCGCTCGCCGCCCGGACGGGCCGCGGCGTCGTGCTGCGCGCCGGCGCGGCGGGCTGCGTCGCCGTCGCCCCGGGTGCGGAGCCGGTGACCGTCCCCGGCTTCCCGGTCGAGCCGGTCGACACCACCGGCGCGGGCGACACCCACACCGGCGTGTTCCTCACCGGGTTCCTGCACGTCGCCGACCCGCTGACGGCGGCACGCACGGCCAACGCGGCCGCGGCCCTGTCGGTGACGCGCCGCGGACCGGCGACGTCCCCGACCGCGGCCGAGGTGCAGTCGTTCCTGGCTAGGCCCGCGCGGCCTTCCCCAGCGACTGGCGCGCGATGATCACCTGCTGGATCTGGCTGGTGCCCTCGTAGATCCGGAACAGCCGGGCGTCGCGGTAGAAGCGCTCGACCGCGACCCCGCGGATGTAGCCGGCGCCGCCGTGCACCTGCACGGCCCGGTCGGCGACGCGCCCGACCATCTCCGAGCAGAAGTACTTGGCGGCCGAGGGGCCCTGGACGGTGTCGGTGCCGGCGTCGTAGGCGCGGGCGACGTCGAGGATCAGCGCGCGGCCCGCGTAGTGGTCGGTGACCGAGTCGGCGATCAGGCCCTGGATCAGCTGGAACGAGGCGATCGGCTTGCCGCCCTGCTCGCGGGTCTTCGCGAACTCCACCGACTCGTGCACCAGCCGCCCGGCCATGCCGACGCAGAGCGCCGCGATGTGCGCGCGGCCGTGCGCGAGGCACTTCGCCGCGATCTGGAAGCCGACGTCGAGCCCGTCCTCACCGCCGACGAGCGCCTCGGCGGGAACGCGGACGTCATCGAGGTGGACGTCGGAGGTCCACGTGCCCATCTGGCCCATCTTGTGGTCGCGCGCGCCGAAGGTCATACCGGGCGTGCCGGCGGGCACGAGGAACGTCGAGATGCCGCGGTTGCCGACGGCGTCGGGGTTGGTCCGCGCGAACACCATGACGACGTCGGCGACGAGCGCGTTGGTGATGTAGCGCTTGGAGCCGTTGATGACCCAGTCGGAGCCGTCGCGGCGGGCGGTGGTGGCGAGCGTCGACGGGTCGGAGCCCGCGTCGGCCTCGGTGAGCCCGAACGACGCCGTGACCTCGCCCGACGCCAGTCGCGGCAGCCACGACGCCTTCTGCTCCTCGGTGCCGCCCTTGATCAGCACCTGCCCGGCGATGCCGTTGTTGGTGCCGAACAGCGAACGCAGCGCGGGCGTCGTCCAGCCCAGCTCGAAGGCGAGCTGCGCCTCCTCGTGCATGGTGAGGCCGAGGCCGCCGTAGGACTCGGGGATGGCGAAGCCGTAGAGGCCCATGTCCTTGCAGGCCGCGATGACCGACGCGGGGATCTCGTCGTTCGCGTCGATCTGCTCCTCGATCGGCACGACCTCCGCGCGGACGAAGGTGCGCACGGCGGAGAGCACGTCGGTCAGGTCGGCAGCGTCCACGTCCAGCTCCTCGATCGGGGTTCGGTCCGCACGCTACCCGGCGGTAGGGGGCGCAGCGAGAGCGCGACCCGGGGGCCTGTCAGACGACGCCGTCGGCCCGCAGCGCGTCGATCTCCGCGTCGGCGACACCGAGCTCGCGCAGCATCGCGTCGGTGTGCGCGCCCAGCGCGGGGACCGGGTCGAGGCGCTCGCCGAGCGGGGGCAGCAGCGCCGGGACCGGGCCACCCGGCGTCTCCACCTCGCCCCAGCGCCCGCGAGCGTGCAGGTGCGGGTGCTCCAGGACGTCGGTGGTGGTGTTGTAGCGGGAGTTGCCGATGGCCGCGGCGTCGGCGGCCGACTGGATCGCGGCGAGGTCGGTGCGGGCGCACCACTCGCCGACGAGGGCGTCGAGCGCGTCCCGGTGCTCCACGCGGCCGGCGGCGGTGGCGTAGCGGGGGTCGTCGGCGAGGTCGGGGCGGGCGAGCAGGTCGCGGGCCAGGCGCCGCCACTCGGCGTCGTTGGTCGTGCCGAGGACGACCGTGTGGCCGTCGGCGGTGGCGTAGGCGCCGTACGGGACGACCGCGGGGGAGCCCATCCCGCGCGGCTGCTGCTCGACGCCGCTGTGGCGCGTGAACGTCAGCGCGTACCCCATGAGCTCGGTCATCACGTCGAACATGGCGACGTGCGTGGAGCCGCCGGTGCCGCCCGCCTGCCGCCGGAACAGGCCCGCGAGGACGGCGATGGCGGCGTAGAGGCCGCTGGAGGTGTCGGCGAACGGCGGGCCGGCCTTCGCGGGCGCGCCCTCCGTGCCGGTGATCGAGCAGGCGCCCGACTCGGCCTGTACCAGCAGGTCGTAGGCGCGCTTGTCCGACAGCGGCCCACCCCGCCCGTACCCGGAGATCTCGACGGCGACCAGGTGCGGGTGGCGCTGCGCGAGCTGGTCGGGGCCGACGCCGAGGCGGTCGGCGGCGCCGGGGGCGAGGTTGGAGACGAGCGCGTCGGCGCGGTCGAGCAGGCGGTGCAGCAGGTCGAGCCCGCGCGGGTCCTTGAGGTCGAGCGTGACCGACTCCTTCCCCCGGTTGACCCAGACGAAGTGCGCCGCCGAACCGCGGACGACGTCGTCGTAGTGGCGGGCGAAGTCGCCGCCGCGGGGGTTCTCGACCTTGATCACGCGGGCCCCGAGGTCGCCGAGCGTGCGGCTGGCCAGCGGGGCCGACACCGCCTGCTCCAGCGCGACGACGGTGAACCCGGCCAGGGGTGCGCTCACGGGCGGAGGCTACGCCGCCGCCTTCTCCCCCGTGGGGGTGATCGCGAACCAGGAGCCGTCGGCGCCGTTCTGCCCGGCGTCGGCGAGGCCGCCGGTGTCGTCGCGGTGGCGGTAGAGCGGCCAGCCGGCGAGCGTGAGCTGGTCGTCGCCGTCGGCCCGGTCCAGGCGTCCGACCAGCGCCTCGCCGACGCCGAGCAGCTCCGGCTCGGCCCCGTCGGCGACGGTCAGCGGCAGCCAGGTCTGCGTGCACGCGCCGGTGCAGGCCGACGTCGACGGGGCGGCGGAGTCGGCGTCGGAGCGGTAGAGGAGGTGGCCCTCGGAGTCGGTCGCGACGACGCCGAGCGGGCCGCTCTGCACCGCGTACAGGCCGGCGTCCGCGGTGGAGTGGCCGGCGTGGCCCCCGCTGTGCGCCCCGCCCTGCGCGGCGGCGGGGGCGGGGGAGGCGGTGGGCGCGGGCTCGGTGGGGGCGGACTCGGTGGGGGCGGCGCAGGCCGCCAGCGCGAGGAGCGCGGCCGCGGCGAGGAGGCGGGCGGGGTGTGTGGGGAGCACGACCTGCATCCTCCCCGCGGGCCACCGCCGCCGGAGCCGGGGTGCAGGTACTGGGCCGATCGGCGCAACCCTGCTGCCGCAGCCCGTCGACCGGTCCTACCCTGCGGACGTGGCCTCAACTCAGCCGGACGATCACCTGCGGGCGTCGGACCAGGACCGGCACCGCGTCGCCGAACAGCTCCACGCCGCCGCGGCCGAGGGGCGCATCAGCCTCGACGAGCTGGGCGAGCGCCTCGAGACCCTCTACGCCGCCCGCACCTACGGCGAGCTCGTGCCGCTGACGCGCGACCTGCCCCTCGAGGTCACCGGACGGCGCGTCGCGCCGGCGGCGGTGCCCGAGGGCGTCACCGGGCCGTCCGTGTCGGTGGCGGTCCTGAGCGGCTGCCACCGCTCGGGGGAGTGGGTCGTGCCGGTGCGCCACCAGGCCGTCGCGCTGATGGGCGGGGTCGAGCTCGACCTCACGCACGCGCGGTTCGCCGGCCCGGATGTCACCATCACCGCGGTCGCGATCATGGGTGGCATCGAGATCACGGTGCCCGAGCACCTGCACGTCGAGGTGGACGGCTTCGGCTTCATGGGCGGTTTCGACGGCCGCGCCGCCGGCGCGCGCCCCGACGGCCCGCGCGTGCGGATCACCGGTCTGGCGCTGATGGGCGGCGTCGAGGTGAAGCGCGCCGCGCCCGAGCTGGACCGGACGCGCAAGGCGCTCAGACCCTAGACGAGTAAGTCCTAACGGCGTGGCACCCACGAAGGTGGACGGAGGGTGTTGAAGGTCAGTGTGTGACGACCAACCTCAACACCCTCCTGACCGCACTTTACGTCAAGATCGATGACTATCTCGGGCGCCGCACCCGCACCGGGAGACCACCGAAACTCTCCGACGCCGAACTGCTCACCCTCGCCGTCGCCCAGGTCCTGCTCGGCGTGCGGTCCGAGGCCCGGTGGCTGCGGTTCGTGCCCACACACCTGCCCGGCGCGTTCCCCTACCTGCCCGGCCAGTCGGGCTACAACAAGCGTCTACGCGCGGCGTTGCCCCTGATCAAACAGCTGATCCGGGTACTGGCCACCGACACCGATCTATGGGCCGACCCGGTCTGGGTCGTGGACTCCACCCCGGTCGAGTGCGCCCGTTCCCGCCCCACGGTCAAGCGCTCCAACCTCGCCGGCTGGGCCGGCTACAGCTACTGCGCCTCGCACTCACGGTTCTTCTGGGGACTGCGCCTGCACCTGATCGCCACCCCGTCCGGGCTGCCTATCACCTGGGCCCTGGCCGACCCCAAGATCGACGAACGCCAGGTGCTCATTGCCGCACTGGACCACGACCACACTCTGACCGCCGACCGGCCCGGACTCACCATCATCGCCGACAAGGGCTACGTGTCCCGCGAACTCGACACCTACCTCGCCGAACGCGGTATTGCACTACTGCGACCGTCCTACCGCAACCGCACCCCGCATCCAGCCGAGCATCTGCTCAAACCCGTCCGCCAACTCGTCGAATCGATCTTCGACACCCTCAAAGGACAGCTCGACCTGGAACTACATGGCGGACGCACCATCGACGGGGTCGGCGCCCGGATCGGACAACGCCTCCTCGCCCTGACCGCCGCGATCTGGCACAACCGGGCCACCGGCCAACCGATCACCCGCTCCCTGACCGCCTACGACCACTGATCGCATTCGGACTTACTCGTCTAGGGTCCGGGGGTGGACTACGACCGTTTCCCCGCCCTGCGCGTCGAGCGGCCCGAGGAGGCGATCCTGGAGATCGTCCTCGACGGCCCCAACCTGAACGCCGTCGGCGCCGACGCCCACGGCCAGCTCGCCGACATCTGGACCGCGATCGACCGCGACGACTCCGTCCGCGCCGTCCTGGTCCGCGGTGCCGGCAAGGGGTTCTCGGCGGGCGGGTCGTTCGACCTCATCGAGTCGATCGTCGCCGACACCGCCGTGCGCACCCGGGTCATGCGCGAGGCCCGCGACCTCGTCTACAACGTCGTCAACTGCTCCAAGCCCGTCGTCTCGGCGATCCACGGCCCCGCCGTCGGGGCCGGGCTGGCGGTGGCCATGCTCGCCGACATCTCCGTCGCCGGGCGGAACGCGAAGATCGTCGACGGCCACACGCGCCTCGGCGTCGCGGCCGGCGACCACGCTGTGATCAACTGGCCGTTGCTGTGCGGCATGGCCAAGGCCAAGTACTACCTCCTGACCTGCGACGTCCTCACCGGCGAGGAGGCCGAGCGGATCGGCCTGGTGTCGCTCTGCGTCGACGACGACCAGGTGCACGCCCGCGCGCTGGAGGTGGCGCGGAAGCTGGCGGCGGCCTCACCGAGCGCGGTGCAGTTCACGAAGCAGGCGCTGAACAACTGGTACCGCGCGGCGGGCCCGTCGTTCGACGCGTCGCTGGCGCTGGAGTTCTACGGGTTCGGTCTGGACGACGTGCGGGAGGGTGTGGCGGCCCACCGGGAGAAGCGGGCGCCGGACTTCGGCTGAGCAGCCTGGCGCGATACTGCTGCCGTGACCGACCCCCAGACGATGGACGGTGTCGCCCGCGAGCTCCGGCTCGACACTGGCGAGATGCTCGTGCTGACGCTCCTGCAGCAGGTAATGCTCGGCCGCGACGTCATCGCCGAGCGCACGCCGCAGGTGCAGCAGCGCAAGACGGTGGTGCGCGACCGGTTCGCCGATGCGGCCGTGCAGGGACACTGGTCGCGCTCGGCCGACCTCCCGGATTGGGCACGCGCAGCCGGTGCCGCGATCGCCGCGCAGGCTCCGTCGCGCCAGCGCGCCCCGATCGAGGACGCCGTGCCCGACCTCGCTGCCAGGATCACCCGCAGATCCCGCGCCCTCTTGATCCTGATCGAGCTCTACTCCTTCGAGCCGTGGCCGGACGGGGTCGCCTGGAACGTCCGCAGTCGCCGCCGCGCGCTCGTCGACATCGCCGCTCACCTTCCGGGGCTCCAGCCCGGGGACCTGGACGCCGTCACCGCCAAGTTCACCGCTGTCCTGCGGGCGGTGCGGCGCAAGCAGATCCGGTGGGGACGGGTGGCCGCAGCCTCGGTCGTGGGCGTCGGCCTGGGTGTGGGTACGGCGGGAGCGGCCACACCGCTGATCGGCGCGGCGCTGGGCGGAGCGATCGGGTTGAGCGGTGCCGCTGCTACGTCCGCCGGTCTCGCCGCGCTCGGTGGCGGCTCGATCGCGGCCGGCGGATTCGGCGTCGCCGGTGGCGCGGCACTGCTGACCGGCCTCGGCGCGATCACCGGCGCCGGAGCAGGTGCTGCGGGATCGCGGTTAACGGGATGGAGCGCCGGGAAGGTCGTCGTCGACGCGGTGAAGCTCGATGTCGTGACCCGGCTAGTGGTCCTCGACGCGGAGGGCGATGACGAGAAGGCCCGCCGCGTCGTCGAGGGACTGCAGGTGCGCCTCGACGAGGTGAGCACCCGGATCAGCGCCTTGGCCGACCAGATCCGCCGGTTGAGAGCGGACAACGCCGCGCTGACAGCCGAGAACCAGGAGCTGCGGAAACGGCTCGAGGCCGAGCACGACGACGCCCGGATCGCCGGGGCAGCGCTCCAGGTCGTCATCGAGCGCTTGCCCGCGGCGGTCTGAGGTGGACGAGTCGATTCGGGCGCAACCTCGACACGCAGCACCGGCGGTTGGCCGAGCTCGAGGCCGAGACGGAGCGGTTGCTCGCGGGTGACGACGGGATCGGCCTGGAACCCGCCCCTGCTGAGCCGCTGCGCTACGAGGCACTCACCGTCGTGAACGACGCGTTGCGCGCCGATCGTGGGTGGACGGAGATCGACCTCGATGCTGCGTTGTCGCCAGAGCTGCGTGCAGAGTTCGGCTTGTGGCAGTCGCGGCAGCGGTTGCAGTGGGGTGTGGACGACGTCGCCGCCGTCGCTCTTGCCGGGCTGGTGGGAATGGGCGCTACCTGGTTCGATTCGACGATCGATCGAGCGGTTCGGAGCAGGTTGAAGGGGCTGAAGGAATCTGAACCGTTCGCTACATGGGAGAAGGAGAGCAAGCGGCTCGCTATCGATCACTTCGCTCCAGGCAGTACTGCGCACACCCACCGTCTCGGCAGCGGACACGATCTGCTCCGATTTTGGACAGGGCTGCAGCAGGTCCGTACAGGCGAGTTCCTCGGGTTGTCCTGGATCGACGGCGAGCGACGTTTTATACGTGCTGATCGCTACAACCCACTGACCGCTCCCTACCGTCAAGTGGCGTCCATCGGTGAGGCGTTGACGGTCACGTCCCGCCGGGTGGTGTAACTCGGTCCGCGGGGTCGCTGCGGTTCAGATCATGCCGTCATCAGTTCCGGGGTGGCCAGCCCCTCTTGGGTTGTGGGGGCGGTGAGTAGGGCCATGGTGGCCTCGGAGAGGTAGCGGCGGTCGGTGGCCTGCCATTCGTCGTGGGCCTCGACCAGGACCGCGCCGGCCAGCCGGAGCAGGGCTTCGGGATTGGGGAACACCCCGACCACGTCCGTGCGGCGTTTGACCTCCTTGTTCAGGCGCTCCAGCGGGTTGGTCGACCAGATCTTCTTCCAGTGCGCGGCCGGGAACGAGGTGAACGCGAGGAGGTCCTCGGTGGCGTCACGCAGCATCGTCTCGACCTTGACCGATTGCCGGCCGAGCATCCCGGCGATCACCCCGAGCTGCTCGCGGACATGCCCGGCGTCGGGTTGGGCGAAGATCGTGCGAATCGCCGCCGCGACCATCTCCGAGCTGCCTTTGGGGACCTGAGCGAGGACGTTGCGCAGGAAATGCACCCGACACCTTTGCCAGGCCGCGCCGAGCAGGACCGCGGAGATGGCCTGCTTGAGCCCGGTGTGGGCATCGGAGATGACCAGCTGCACCCCGCCCAGGCCGCGGGCCTTGAGCGAGCGCAGGAACGCGGTCCAGAACGCGCCGTCCTCGCTGTCGCCGACGGCGAACCCGAGGACCTCACGCCAGCCATCGGCCCGGACGCCGGTGGCGATGACGACCGCCTGGGACACCACCCGGTGGTTGACCCGGGCCTTGCAGTAGGTGGCGTCGAGGAAGACGTAGGGGAACTGCTGCTCGGCCAGGCTGCGGTCGCGGAACGTGCCGACCTCGACGTCGAGATCGGCGCAGATCCTGCTCACCTCGGACTTGGAGATTCCGGTGTCGGCGCCGAGGGCTTTGACCAGGTCGTCGACCTTGCGAGTGGACACGCCGTGCAGATAGGCCTCCATCACGACCGCGAACAGGGCCTGATCGACCCGGCGGCGGCGCTCGAGCAGCGACGGGAAGAACGAGCCGGTGCGCAGCTTCGGGATCTTCAGCTCCAGATCCCCAGCAGTCGTCGACAACGTCCTGGTGCGGTGCCCGTTGCGCTGGTTGCTGCGTTCCGCGGAACGCTCGTGGCGGCCGGCGCCGATCGCGTCGGTGAGCTCGGCCTCGATCAACGCCTGATACACCGTCTCCGCAGCCTGGCGGACACGATCACCGACATCGGCGGCCTTGAGTGCATCGAGGACTTCGAGCAGGGCAGACTGGTCCAGGGCCATCGCGTGGCACCTCTCTACGAGATCCTTGGTCGGTTCACGCAGAGACTCACGCGGTGGCCCCTCCACCGTGCTCAGGCACGCCGAACGGGCCGGGACTTACACCACCAGCGGGGACGTGACCGGCGTTGACCCTTCTCGCCAAGCACCTGGCCACTGACGTCATCACGCCGATGAGCCTGCCGCTCCCAGGGTGGTCGTTCCTCACTCTGCCGTCGGAACAGCTCGCGACATTCGCTCAAGACACCTTTCGCCATGGGATGAACCTTCGGTCGGGACTCCTCACTACGTTGCCGGGACTTAGTACCGAGTTGATCGGGCGTGTTCACGTGCACGGGCGTGCGCTGCTCAGTCGAGGGAGCGCAGTGCTCGAACCAGGTGAGGAGGCACTGCGCACCGAACTGCTCCTCGCCGCTCATTCCATCGTCGGGGCAGCGTCGCTGGGTAAAGCGTTGACTAGAGCGATCTTGTTGCCGCCATCGGTCGCGACTCCCGTCGCCACGGCGATGGCGTTCCGCCATGTCAATTGGCCGGTGTTGATGCGGGCAGCGATGCTGTCGATCCAGGTAGCGCAGGACAGTCGGGCGCGTCGCGCCACAGCGGCGCCAGGATGGGACGAGTTGCTGCTGGACGTCGCAGGCCCGTGGCAGCTCGACATCGCCCGGGAGGTCGACGCAGAAGTGGCTTCCTCTCTGGCCTGACAACTGCTATCACATGCCTCCTTACTGATAGCATCGACCCGTGCGCCAGCTCATCACCCGCCTCGACGACGACCTGCACGCCCGGCTCAAGGCCCGGGCGCAGGCCGAGGGTCGGTCGGTGAACGCGCTGGTGGTCGAGGCGCTGGAACGCGTCACCGGTGCACCGGTCGACGCCCGTACGGTCCTGCGGCAACGGGCGCGGGAGGCCGGTCTGGTCGTGACCCCGCCCGCCCCCGCGCGCGCCGAGCCGCGGGACCGGGTCATCGCGTCGACCCGCGGCGCCGGCACCTCGGTCGGTGAGGCGCTGGCCGCGGAGCGCGACGCGTCGTGATCGTGCTGTACGCCGACACGAGCGCCGTCGTCGGCGCCTACCTGGCGGACGAGCCCGGCCACGACGAGCTCGCCGCGACGGTGTTCGACGGTGCCGACCCGGTCGTGACGAGCGAGCTGACCCGCGTCGAGTTCGCCAGTGCCGTCACGGCGGCCGTGCGCGCGCGCCGGCTGGAGGAGGGTACGGCGCTGCTCGACCGGTTCGACGCAGACTGTGGCGACGGCGGCCCCCTGCTGATGCTCGGGTTCGACGCGGCACAGGTGCTGCCGCTCGCCCGGCGGCTCGTCGTCGAGCACCGCCTGCGCACTCTCGACGCCCTGCACCTCGCGGCCGCACTCACCGCGGTGCCCGCGCTGGCCGACGAGGTGGTCCTGCTCAGCCGCGACGTGCGACAGGTGCGGGCGGCGGCGGAGCTGGGCCTCGCGGTGCGCTGACCCGTGAGTGGAAACCGGTGCTCAGCACCGGTTTCCACTCACGGTTGGTTCAGCAGCTCTCCTCCAGCTTCACCGCTGCGAAGTCGATGGCCGTGCCACTCGTGATGGTCTCGCCCGGGGAGACGTTCTGGGCGCAGACCGTCCAGTTGCGGTCGAGCACCTGCTGACGTCCTGCGCCGGTCGCATCGGTGGAGGTCGTGATGGGGATGGCGAAGTCGGTCAGGGACTGGATCGCGTTCTGGGCGTCCTGCAGGTTCGCGCCGACGAGGTCGGGCATCACCCAGCTCGTCGCGGCGGGCTCCGCGGCGACGGGGGCGGCGGAGGTCGGTGCGGGCGCCGGGGCGACCGTGGCCGGGGCAGCGGGGGCCGGAGCGGGAGCCGGGGCGGGGGACGGTGCTGCGCAGGCGGCGGCCACGAGCAGGACGCCGAGGAGGACGGGGAGCGATCGGAGGGTCACCCACCGGTACCGCTGTGGCGGCCGGTGCCGTTACACCGCACCACGACCACGATCATGGCCGCGGGGGTGGGGTTCGCCCTACCCTCCGCCGGGAGGGGCGCAGGCTGGGGCGGGCGGCGCGGGGGAGCGAGGGTGGTGGGCATGGGTCGCATCGCACGCAGCTACGCCTACCTCCTCGCGGGGTTCCCGCTGGGCACCGCGGCGTTCGTCGTGGTCGTCACGGGCACGGCGGTGGGGGCGGGCACGCTCGTCGTATGGGTCGGGCTGCCCGTGCTGGTGGCCGTGCTGGCCGCGGCGCGCGGGTTCGCCGGCGCCGAGCGCGCGCTCGTCCGCACCGCCGGGATCGCCCTGCCCGCCCACCACCACCGGGAGCCGCGCGGGCGGGGGCTCGGGCGGTTGTGGTCTCGGCTGGCCGATGCCCAGTCCTGGCGCGAGCTGCTGCACGCCCTCGTAGCCTTCCCCGTGCACGTCGTGACGTTCTCGGTGGCGCTCGCGTGGGGCGTCGGCGCGGTGGGCGGCGTGACGTCGGCGGCGTGGCTCTGGTCGATCCCGCGCGACGACGGCGTCTCCGGGCTGTTCGGGCTGGTCACCGGCATCTCCTCCCTCGTCGCGGAGATCGCCTCCACGACGCTGGCCGGCGTGCTCCTGCTGCTCACGCTGCCGCTGGTCCTGCGCGGGCTGGTCGCCGCGCAGGCCGGGCTCGCCCGCGCCCTGCTGACGAACGAGGCGGCGGCGCTGCGGGAGCGGGCGGCGGCGCTGGAGTCGAGCCGGCGCTCGGCGGTGCAGGCGGAGGCGCAGACGCTGCGGCGCGTCGAGCGCGACCTGCACGACGGCCCGCAGCAGCGGCTCGTCCGCCTGACCATGGACCTGGAGGCGGTCGCCCGCCGCCTCGACGACGACCCCGAGCGCGCCCGGCCGCTCGTCGCCGGGGCGCTGGTGCAGAGCCGGGAGGCGCTTGCGGAGCTCCGGGCGCTCTCGCGCGGCATCGCGCCGCCGATCCTCGCCGACCGCGGGCTGGGCCCGGCGCTGGCCGCGGCGGCCGCCCGCTGCCCGACGCCCGTGGTGCTCGACGTCGACCTCCCCGACGGCCTCCGGATGCCCGAGGCCGTCGAGAGCACGGCGTACTTCGTCGTCACCGAGGCGCTCACGAACGTGGCGAAGCACGCGGGGGCGTCGCAGTGCGTGGTCGCGGTGGGTGTCGACGGCGACCGGGTGCTGGTGCAGGTCCGCGACGACGGGCGCGGCGGCGCACACCCCGGCAAGGGCCACGGTCTGGCCGGGCTGGCCGACCGGCTCGCCGCCGTCGAGGGGGCGCTGGACCTCGTGAGCCCGGTCGGCGGGCCCACGGTGCTGACGGCGGAGATCCCGATGGTGGGGGTCGGATGAGGGTCGTGCTGGCCGAGGACTCGCTGCTCCTGCGGGAGGGCCTGGTCCGGCTGCTCGACGAGGCGGGCGCGACGGTCGTGGCCGCGGTCGGCGACGGGGACGCCCTGGTCGCGGCCGTGGTCGAGCACCGGCCCGATGTCGCCGTCGTCGACGTCCGGATGCCGCCGACGTTCACCGACGAGGGCCTGCGCGCGGCCCTGACCGTGCGGGAGCGCGTGCCCGGGACGGCGATCCTGGTGCTGTCGCAGTACGTCGAGGAGTCCTACGCCGCCGACCTCCTCGGCGGCGGCGGGGGAGTGGGCTACCTGCTCAAGGACCGCGTCGCCCGGCTCGACGACCTGGCCGACGCCCTGCGCCGCGTCGTCGACGGCGGCACCGTCCTCGATCCCGAGGTGGTGTCCGCGCTGTTCGCCCGGCGCCGGCGCCGCGACCCGCTGGAGTCGCTGTCGCCGCGCGAGCGCGAGGTGCTCGGGCTGATGGCCGAGGGGCGCACCAACGCTGCGATCGGGCGGGCGCTCGTCGTCGGGCAGGGGGCCGTGGAGAAGCACATCTCGTCGATCTTCGGGAAGCTCGGGCTCCCGCCCTCGGGCGACGACCACCGACGGGTCATGGCCGTTCTCACCTGGTTGGGGGTCTGAGTCGTCACCGTCCGTGTGATGTGGCGGAAGGGGGTGACGGGGGAGGCTTCGGGGCATGCCGCCGCGGTCCGCACGACCCCGCCGAGGACGCCACCGCCGTCCCGCCCCGCCCGTGCCGTTCGTGCGCGCGGCGTTCGGCGCCCTGGTGCTGGCCGTGATCGTCGGCGGGGTGCCGGCGGCCGGGCCCGCGGGGATCGTGCCGGGCTCGGTGCCGCTGGTCGCCGACCCCGCGCCCGAGGCCGCGGCGTTCTCGGCCGACCGCGCCGCCGAGGTGGCGGCGTCGGCGGTCGGGGCGGCGCTCGCCCAGCTCGGCACGCCCTACGAGTGGGGCGGCGACGGGCCGGCCGCGGGCGACACCGGCTTCGACTGCTCCGGCCTCACCCACCACGCCTACGCCGTCGCGGGCGTCGCGATCCCGCGCACCGCGCACACGCAGTACTACGCCGGGCCCGGCGTGCCGGACGGGATGCCGCTGCAGTCCGGTGACCTCGTCTTCTACGGCGTCCCCGAGCGCGTCTACCACGTCGGGCTCTACCTGGGCGACGGGACGATGGTCAACGCGCCCCGCAGGGGCGAGCCGGTGCAGGTGGCGCGGTACCGCTACCACGGCGACGAGTACCTGGGCGCCACACGCCCGGCCGCGCTCGGCGACCCCGCGCTCCTGCCGCCGCGGCCCGCGCCCGCCCCCGCGCCCGTCCCGGTGCCGGAGTCGTTCGACGCCCCGCCCGCCGCCCTTCCCGACGGCCTGCGCGACCAGGTGGAGGGCGCGCAGCCGACGGAGAGCAGCGCTGCCGCGGGCCGGGCGCCCGCACCCGCGCCGGCGGCGGCGGTGGCGGCGCTGCTCCCGGTCGACGTCCCGGCGGCCCCGGTCGAGCTGCCGGCCGAGGCCCCGGTGGACGTCGCCGCCGCAGCCGCCGTGCTGCGCGCCGCCCCGCCGGTCGCCGCGTTCGGGGCGCTGCGGGCGCCGGCGGACCAGGAGGAGCAGGACCAGGAGGAGCAGGACCCCGACACCACCGTCGCCACCCGCGACCACCTCGTCGCCCTGGGCCCGGTCAACGCCGACCCCGACGGCCTGCCGCCGTCGGTCGGGCGGGTCGGGACGCTGCTGCGGGTGCCCGTCGAGGTCGTCGACGGGCTGCAGGTGGGCGACACCGTGGAGGTCACCGCCACCGACGACGACACCAGCGACGTCACCGACGACCTGCAGGTCCTCGAGCGCCGCATCCTCGACGCCGAGGAGGCCGGCGACACCGACGGCCCCGCCCTGCTCGCCCCGACCACCGACGGCCGGTGGACCGTGCTCCTCCTCGGCTGACGCCGTTACGGGGCCGACGTGCTCCGCAGCGGCAGCGTGAGCACCCGCGGCGCGTCCGGCACCAGCCGCAGGGGGATGCCCCAGTCCTGCTGGTAGCGGTGGCAGGCCGCGAACACGCCGTCGCCGTCGTCGCAGGCCGCCGCGGCCGCGCCGACCTGCAGCACGCCCTCCCCGTCGGCGGCGAGGACGAGCTCGCGGGTGAGCCCGGGGGACGTGCCGCCGCCCGAGAGCAGCAGCTCCGGAGGGGACGCCGCGACCTTCAGCGAGGTCGGGTCGCCGAACCGCGCGTCGAGGTGCTGCCCGTTCGGCGGCACGAAGTCGACGTGCAGCGTCAGCGCCCCGGGGGCGAGGTCGGTGCGGGCGCGCCGCACGCGGTGCGCGGCCCCGTCGACGCGGCTGCTCGCCGGGACCGGCACCCGCACGAGCCGGTGCGCGGCCGACTCCACGACCACGAGGGTGTCGCCGTCGACCAGCACGTCCGAGGGCTCCCGCAGGTCGCGCGCGAGGGTGGAGACCGCGCGGGTCGCGGGGTCGTAGCGGCGCAGCGCACCGTTGTAGGTGTCGGCGACGACGACCGACCCGTCGGGCAGCACCGCCACCCCGAGCGGGTGCTGCAGCAGCGCCTGCCCGGCGTCGCCGTCGCGGTGGCCGAAGTCGAAGAGCCCGAGGCCGACGGCCGTGCTCACCGCCGCGCCGACGAGGGGCCGCGCGGTGACCGACCGCAGCGCGGAGGTCTCGGAGTCGGCGACCCACAGCACGCCATCGGTGTCGACGGCCAGGCCCGAGGGCTGGGCGAAGAACGCGTCGGACGGCGGGCCGTCGCGCAGTCCCTCGTTGGTCGTGCCGGCCAGCACCCGCGCGTCGCCGGTGGCCGGGTCGAGCTCCCACAGCTGGTGCGTGCCGGCCATCGCGACGACGACGCGCCCGTCCCACCACGCGAGGTCCCACGGCGTCGACAGCTCCGCCGCGCCCTCGCCGACCTCCACCCGCCTGCGCAGCTGCCCGCCCGTGCCGGCCACCGTCGACACCGCGCCGTCGGCGAGGTGGACCCGGCGGACCGCGTGGTTCACCGCGTCGGCCACCAGCACGTCGCCGTCGGGGAGCCGGAGCAGGCCCTGGGGCTCGGAGAACCGCGGGCTCGTCCCGTCGACGAACCCGCGCTCGCCCGTGCCGATCCGCCGCCGCTCGGTGACGAGGTCGGGCTCCAGCTCCACGAGCTGGTGGTGCGCGGTGTCCGAGACGAGGAACGTGCCGTCGAGCGCGACCACCTTGCCGGGGAAGCGCAGCGCGGTCGCCGGCTCGGGCGGGGCGACGTAGGGGCCGTCGCCGCGGCGCAGGGCGTCGCCGTGGGCCGCGACCAGCTCCTCGACGAGCACCGCCAGCCCGTGCGCGTGCCCCTCGCCCGCCATCTGCGCGACGACGTACCCCGCCGGGTCGATGACGACGAGCGTCGGCCAGGCGCGGGCGGCGTAGGCGTCCCACAGGGCGAGGTCGGGGTCGTCGAGCACCGGGTGCGTGACGCCGTAGCGCTCCACGGCGGCCTCGACGGCGGCCGGGTCGGCCTCGTGCGCGAACTTCGGCGAGTGCACGCCGACGACCACGAGCACGTCGGCGAAGCGCTCCTCCAGCTCGCGGAGCTCGTCGAGGACGTGCAGGCAGTTGACGCAGCAGAACGTCCAGAAGTCGAGCAGGACGATCTTGCCGCGCAGATCGGCGAGCGAGAGGTCCACCCCGCCGGTGTTCAGCCAGCGCCGCCCGCGCAGCTGCGGCGCGCGTACCCGGGTGCGGTCCACACGGGCCCCAACCCGCCTCGCCGCGCGACTGTTCCCGCCGCGCGCCAGGATGGGAACGTGCCCGAACTGCCCGAGGTCGAGCTGGCCCGCACGGTCTTGAGCGACGCCCTGCACCGCGAGATCGCCTCGATCGACGACAACGACGACTGGGTGTGCCGCCCGCACCCGCCCGGCCAGATCGCGGCGGCGCTGGTCGGCGGTGAGCTCACGGCAACCCACCGGCGGGGCAAGACGATGTGGTGCGAGACGTCGGTGCGCGGTGACGTCGGCCCGGAGCTCGGCATCCACCTCGGGATGGGCGGGCGGATCGTCGTCGACGGGAGGGTCGGGCCGACCGGGCCCGAGCACCCCGAATCCCCAACTGCGAGCCCGGGCGCCCGCAAGCCCGAGTGGGACCGGTTCACGGTGCACTTCGCCGATGGCGGCTCGCTGCGCCTGTTCGACAAGCGCCGCCTGGGCCGCGTCCGCCTGGACCCGGACCACGAGGCGCTGGGCCCGGACGCCGAGGAGATCACCCGCGAGGACTTCCGCACCCGCATCGGGCGCGGGCACTCCGCTGTCAAGGCCCGGCTGCTCGACCAGACCGTGCTCGCCGGCGTCGGCAACCTGCTGGCCGACGAGACGCTCTGGCAGGCGTCGATCTCCCCGGCGAGGCCCGCCGACGAGCTGCGTCCGAAGGACCTCGATCGGCTCTACGACAGCCTCGAGTCGTCGCTGAAGGCGGCCATCGCGCACGGCGGCGTGCACACCGGCGAGGTCATCCCGTACCGCAACGCCGACGCCGCCTGCCCGCGCTGCGGCTCGCACATGCTGCACGGCACCGTCGGCGGCCGGTCGACGTGGTGGTGCGCGGAGGAGCAGCGCTAGCCCTTCAGCGCAGCCGCGCCACCTCGGCCTCCAGCTCCGCGATCCGCTCGCGCATCGGGGCCAGCGCGTCGACCAGCTCGGCCTCCGACCAGCGCGGGGTGATGTGCTGGGGGCAGTTGCGCTGCACGCCCTCCACGTGGATCAGCACGACCCGCTCCGGCGTGCCGTCGGCGGCGACGTCGGACAGGCGCGCCGTCAGCTCCGGGTCGGCGTCCAGGGCGACGACCTCGGCGCGGCCCAGCAGCTTGAGCCGCCGCTGCCCGGCGTAGTCCATCGCGAAGACGGCGACGCGGTCGTCGTGGCGCAGGTTGCCGGCCGAGACGAACTGGCGGTTGCCGCGGACGTCGACGAAGCCGAGCGTGTGCTCGTCGAGGACGTGCAGGAAGCCGGGCGGGCCGCCGCGGTGCTGGACGTAGGGCCAGCCGGTGTCGCCGACCGTCGCCAGGTAGACGCCGTCGCGTTCGGTGAGGAACGCCGCCTCCGCCGGGCCGAGGGCGTCGGGCCCGGAGTCGGCCGGCCCGAGCATCCGCGCCATGGCGGTCGCGCTGCCCTGCTCCGCCTGGACCTCGCGGACGGTACCGGTGAACGCCAGCTCTGCGAATCGACTCATGGACCAAACGGTACCGATCGGTGCCGTTTTGCGCTAGTGTCGGTCCATGCCGACCGCCGCCCGCGAGCGCCTGCTCGACGCCGCCGACCGCCTGTTCCACGCCGAGGGGGTCCGCGCGGTCGGGGTGGAGCGGCTGCTCGCGGAGTCCGGCGTCGGGCGGGCCTCGTTCTACCGGCACTTCCCCGGCAAGGACGACCTGGTCGTCGCGGTGCTGGAGCGACGACTGGCGCGCTGGCGGGAGGCGTTCGCGGCGTCGGTGGAGTCGCGCGGGGGCGGTGTCGCCGCGGTGTTCGAGGAGCTCGCCGACCAGGTCATCGCGCCCGGCTTCCGGGGCTGCCCCGCGATCAACGCGATCATCGAGGCGGCCGACCCCGGCAGCGCGACGCACGCGCTCGGCGCGGCGCACAAGGAGGCGCTGGTGGCGTTCCTGGTCCCGCTCACCGGCGACGAGGAGCGCGCGCGGCAGGTGCTGCTCCTCGTCGACGGCGCCCTGGTCACGGCCCTGCGCGAGCCCGGCGGCGCTCCCGTCCGGCGGGCGGGGGAGATCGCCGCCGGGCTGGGTCTGCGGTGACGGCCTACGCCGACGCGGCTCCGGCGGCGGGCGGTGCGGCGTCCACGGCGGTGCGCCGGCGCCACCACCGCCGGACCGCCACGCACGCGACCAGCCAGGCCGCGCCGAGCAACCAGCCGCTGACGACATCGCTGAACCAGTGCACGCCCAGGTAGACGCGGGTGGCGCCGACCGCCCCGATCCAGAGGACGGCCGCCGTCACCATCGCGGTCCGGGCGAGCGCGCTGCGCCCGGCCCACGCGAGCACGACGAGCGAGCCGATCACGACCGTCGACATCGTGGCGTGCCCCGAGGGCAGCGACTCGTTCGTCTCCCGGACCACCTGCGTGACGGCCGGCGGCCGCGGCCGGTCGACCAGCACCTTGACCCCGCGGAACAGCAGGACCGCCCCGGCCATCGCGGTGACGACGAACACCGCGTCCGACCGCCGTCCGCGCGTCCAGCACCAGATCCCGGTGAGCGTGGCGAGCACGGCCATCGCGAACGTGTTGCCGACCGTCGTCAGCGTGACCGCGGCGGTGTTCAGCCCGCCGGTGCGGGTCTCGACCGCCTCGCCGAGCAGCCGGGCGTCGAACCGCGCCGGGCCGAACCCGTCGAGCGCCGCACACATCGCCGCCCCGGCCGCGAGCAGCAGCAGCACCGTGGTGAGCGCGGTGCGGACGTGCCGCGGGCCGGGTTCGGGGAGGTGGCGATCGAGCCCGGCGGGCGCCGCCCCGTCGTGGTCGGCCATCGGTGCCTTCCGGTCAGCGACCGCGCCAGGCGCGGTAGCGGCCCACGAGGGCCGCGGTGGACGAGTCGAGCCCCGAGGTGTCGGGGGAGGCGTCGGTCAGCGTCGGCCCGAGCTGCTTGGCCAGGACCTTGCCGAGCTCGACGCCCCACTGGTCGAACGAGTCGATGCCCCAGATCGTCCCCTCGACGAACGTGACGTGCTCGTAGAACGCGATCAGCTGCCCCAGCACCGACGGGGTGAGCTTGCGCGCGAGGATCGTCGAGCTGGGCCGGTTGCCGGGCATGACCTTGTGCGGCACGACCTCGGCCGCGGTGCCCTCGGCCGCGATCTCCTCGGCGGTCTTGCCGAACGCCAGCGCGGAGGTCTGGGCGAAGAGGTTGGACATGAACAGGTCGTGCATGTCGGTCTCGTCGTCCACCGGCAGGACGTGGTTCGGCTCGGCGAACCCGATGAAGTCGCACGGCACGAGCCGCGTGCCCTGGTGGATCAGCTGGTAGAACGCGTGCTGGCCGTTGGTGCCCGGCTCGCCCCAGTAGATCTCGCCGGTGGCGGTGGTGACCGGGGTGCCGTCGCCGCGCACGGACTTGCCGTTGCTCTCCATCGTCAGCTGCTGCAGGTAGGCGGGCAGCCGGTGCAGGTACTGGCTGTAGGGGAGCACGGCGTGGGTCTCGGCGCCGAAGAAGTTGACGTACCAGACGCCGAGCAGCCCGGCGATCACCGGCAGGTTCTGCTCGAGCGGGGCGTCGCGGAAGTGGCGGTCCATCGCGTGCATGCCGGCGAGGAACTCGGCGAACTGGCGCCTGCCGATCGCGATCATCAGCGACAGGCCGATGGCGGAGTCGAGCGAGTAGCGCCCGCCCACCCAGTCCCAGAAGCCGAACATGTTGGCCTCGTCGATGCCGAACGCCGTGGCCTCCTGCACGTTCGTCGAGACGGCGACGAAGTGCTTGGCGACGGCGGCGTCACTGTGCTGATCCTCGACGCCCAGCCCGGTGAGCAGCCAGGCGCGGGCGACGCGCGCGTTCGTCAGCGTCTCCAGGGTGGTGAACGTCTTGGAGGAGACGACGAAGAGCGTGCTGGCCGGGTCGAGGTCGCGGGTGGCCTCGGCGACGTCGGTGGGGTCGATGTTGGACACGAACCGCATCTCGATCGACCGGTCGGCGTAGTCGCGCAGCGCCTCGTAGGCCATCACCGGGCCGAGGTCGGAACCGCCGATCCCGATGTTGACGACGGCCCGGATGCGCTCGCCGGTGTGCCCGGTCCACGCCCCGGAGCGGACGGCGTCGGTGAACTCGCCCATGCGGTCGAGGACGGCGTGCACGTCGTCGACCACGTCCTGCCCGTCGACGGCGAGCGCCGTGGCCCGCGGTGCGCGCAGGGCGGTGTGCAGCACCGCGCGGTCCTCGCTGGTGTTGATGTGCTCGCCCGCGAACATCGCGTCGGTGCGCTCGGGCAGCCCCGCGGCTCGCGCCAGCGCCGTCAGCAGCGGCAGCGTGTCGCGCGTGACGCGGTTCTTCGACCAGTCCAGGACGAGGTCGGCCCCGGTCGTGGTGAGAGCGGCGGCGCGCTCGGGGTCGGCGTCGAACAGCTCACGCAGGTGCAGCCCGGAGACGGCGGCGTGGTGCTCGGTGAGGGCGGCCCACTCGGGGGTAGCGGCGATGTCCACGCCGCCATCCTGCCGTCAGGCGGGCCGCCCCGCGGGATCAGGGCTGCGGGATCAGGCCTGGGCCGGCGCGGGTGCCGAGCCCGCGTCCGCGGTGCGCGGGAGGGCGGGCTGGTTCCACAGCGCGATGCCGCCCAGCAGCCCGGAGATGTTGGGCACCAGCGTGCGGTTCGGGCCGAGGGTGTCGGCGTCGAGCTTCTTGGCGTTGCCCCCGCCGATGTAGACGTGGTCGGGCAGCACCATCGCCTCGAAGGCCTCCAGCGCGTCGAGGACGCGGGCGCGCCAGGCGTGCTTGCCGATCTCCTCGCGCTGGTTGTCGCCGCACGCGACCTCGATGGAGAGCCCCTCGCCGAAGCGCCCGTGCGAGAGCTCCATGTGCGGCAGCAGGACGCCGTCGAAGAAGATGGCGCAGCCGACGCCGGTGCCGAGGGTGATGACCAGCTCCAGGCCCTGCCCGGACACGACGGCCGAGCCCTGGACGTCGGCGTCGTTGGCCACGCGCACCGGGCGGTCGAACCGCTCGCGCAGCGCCGCCTCCAGTTCGAAGCCGTGCCACAGGCCGACGAGCTCGGGGTCGGGGTCCTTGCCGGGGCCGCGCCGGGAGAAGGCGGGCACCTCGCGCACGCGGCCGCGGCGGATCGCGCCGGGGAAGCCGACGGAGACGCGGTCGTAGGCGGGCTGCGTGGCGGCCAGCGTCGTGAGCTCGTCGAGCAGCACGGTCGGCGTGCAGGGGTAGGGGGTCTCGCGGCGGATGCGCTCGGAGGTCATCTCGCCGGAGGGGTCGAGCACCGTGGCCTTCAGCCCGGAGCCGCCGACGTCGATCGCGAGGGTGAGTGGCCCGTCCATGGGTGCGAACGCTACAGGCACAGGTGTGGCCAGCACCCTGCCCACGGCGCCCCGCACGCGGTGGAATGGGGCCAT
This sequence comes from Pseudonocardia oceani, assembly GCF_019263585.2. Classification (GTDB taxonomy): domain Bacteria; phylum Actinomycetota; class Actinomycetes; order Mycobacteriales; family Pseudonocardiaceae; genus Pseudonocardia; species Pseudonocardia oceani. The sequence continues at coordinate 777,127 of NZ_JADQDF010000001.1, read as the reverse complement.
GACCTCACTCGTCACGCCCGCCTGGTGGATGGCCGGCGGCCTGCGCAACGTCCCCGGAGTCCTCGCCGCCGGTGAGGGCCGGCTCGCCTTCGTCACCGACGACGGACCGGTGTTCGTCGCCCCGCTCCACGAGGTGGCCGACGTCCGCTGGCCGTGGTGGTGGTTCGGCGGCGGCTGCGTCCTCACCGTCGAGGGCACGACGTACAAGATCACGTTCGTCCGGCCCAACGGCGCGGAGCCGGTGCGGCCGTCGCTGCTGGAGGCGACGCACTCGCTCGCCGTCGTGCTCAGCCTCGGCGCCGTGCCCGCGCACTCGGTGACCGGGCTGTTCGACGTGCGGGACGGGCGGAAGGCCGGCAAGGCCTGGCGGGAAGCGCTCCCTTCCTAGACGCGCGCTCCCTTCGGCAGCGTGGGGACGTCGACGGGCACGGTGTCGGGGTAGATCAGCCCGCTGCCGGTGTTGAGCACGACGACGTCCTCGGTGCCGTCGAGCCAGCCCGACTCGCGCAGCTGCCCGACCGCGGCCACGCACGCCGCGCCCTCGGGGCAGATCCACGTGCCCTCGTCGCGGGCCAGCGCGCCCTGGGCGGCGAGCAGGTCCTCGTCGGTGACGGCGAGCGCCGTGCCGCCGGTGGAGCGCACGGCGTCGAGGACGAGGAAGTCGCCCAGCGCCTTCGGCACGGTGATCCCGAAGGCGACGGTGCGGGGGCCGGCGGGCGGCGTGCTCTCGTCGAGGCCGGCGTGGAACGCGTCGACGATCGGCGCGCAGCCCGCGGCCTGCACGGCGACGAGCCGCGGCAGGTCGCCGGTGATCCAGCCGAGCTCGCGCATCTCGAGCAGGGCCTTGTGGATCGCGATGATCCCGACACCGCCGCCGGTGGGGTAGAGGATGACGTCGGGGCAGCGCCAACCCAGCTGCTCGACGATCTCGTAGCCCATCGTCTTCTTGCCTTCCAGGCGGTAGGGCTCGCGCAGCGTCGAGGTGTCCTGGAAGCCGGGGCGGCGCGTGACGGCGTCGGCGACGATCTTCCCGGCGTCGCCGATGAGGCCGTCGACGAGGTAGAGCTCGGCGCCCGCGACCACGCACTCGCGCCGCGTGATCACCGGGGCGTCCACGGGCATGGCGATGAGCGCGTCCATCCCGGCGCGGGCGGCGTAGCAGGCCCAGGCCGCGCCGGCGTTGCCGTTGGTGGGCATCGCGATGCCGGTGACGCCGAGCTCGGCCGCGCGGGAGACGCCGACGGCCGCGCCCCGGGCCTTGAACGCGCCGGTCGGCACCAGCCCCTCGTCCTTCATGCGCAGCCCGGGGACGCCGAGGCGGGCGCCGTGGCGGGGGAGGTCGAGCAGCGGCGTCATGCCCTCACCGAGGGTGACGACGTGCCGCTCGTCGCGCACGGGGAGCAGCTCGTGGTAGCGCCACAGGTCGGGCCGGCGGCCGGCGATCACGGCCGGGGTGACGGCGTCGGCGGTGCGCTGCAGGTCGTAGCGGGCGAGCAGGGGAGCGCCCAGCGGGGACGTCCCCTGGACGGTGTCGGCGTCGTGGCGGGAGCCGTCGCGGGAGCAGTCGAGGTGCGTGAGCGTCGAGTACGGGGGCACGTCCCCAGCCTGCCCGACGGCCGTGGATATCACCCTCGGCGACCACATCGGTGCTGGTCCGGGCCGTCTGGTCACTCGTTCGAGTGTCGCGCGGACGGGTGTCCGTGCACCCTGTGTCGCCGATCACGCCGAGCGGCCCGCGAGGTGGGGCGACCGGTCGGTGGGGGTGCGGTCACCCGCTCGTGGCACTGGTCCGACTGCTCGTCGCGCCGGGGCGAATGGTCGTCGCGCGATGCCCTGACCGGCTGTGTCCGGGAACCTCCATCGGGTTAGCGTCCCTCACCGAACGAGACAATCTGATCACCGAGGGTTCCGGAGGCTCCCCCTATGAACCGTCCCCTTCCCGCGCCGTACCGCGACGTCGCGCTGCTGGTGGCCCGCATCCTCCTGGGTGTCGTGATGTTCGCCCACGGCTACCAGAAGATGATTATCAATGGCATCGGCCGCACCACCGAGGGCTTCGAGAGCCTGAGCATCCCGCTCGCGATCATGTCGGCGTCGTTCGTGACGATGGTCGAGTTCGCCGGGAGCGCCCTGCTGATCCTGGGCGCGCTCACCCCGTTCGTCAGCGCCTGCAACGTCGTGATCATGGGCGGCGCCGCGTTCTTCGTGCACGCCAAGAACGGCATCTTCGTCGCCGACGGCGGCTGGGAGCTGGTCGGCGTCATCGGTGCCGGGTTCCTCATGCTGGCCGCGTGCGGCCCGGGCCGGTTCAGCGTCGACCACCTGATCGCCAACCGCCAGCGCGCCGACCGCGAGGCTCTGGCCCGGGCGCAGTCCTCCCGGGCGGTCCCGGAGCCGCAGTACGCGCCGGAGCGCCCGGCGTACGCCCCGCAGGCGCCCGCCTACGCCCCGGTCCCGGCCGTCCGCCGCGTCGAGCCCGCCCCGGCCGACCTGTGGACCCCGCCCGGTGGTCTCACCGGTGGCGCCCCGCTGCCGCGCCGCGGAGCGCGCCTGCACGCCGCCCCCACGGACGCGCCGACCGGGCGCTGACCTCCGGCCTCCGCCCCTCGCCCGTCCGGGCCCCGCTTCCCTCGGAGCGGGGCCCGGACGGCGTTCCGGCCCCCGGTACGGTCTCCGCGTGGACGACCCGACGGCCCTGCGGCACGTCACCGCGCTGCGCTACGTCACGCCGCTGCGGGAGGGCGGGTCGCTCCCGGGGCTGATGGAGGCCGACGACCTCGGCACCTACGTCGTGAAGTTCCACGGCGCGGGGCAGGGGCCGCGGGTGCTGGTGGCCGAGGTCGTCGCAGGGGAGCTGGCGCGCGGGCTCGGGCTGCCGGTCCCGGAGCTCGTCACGGTCGAGCTGGACCCGGCGCTCGGGGCGTCGGAGCCCGACCAGGAGGTCCAGGAGCTGCTGCGGGCGAGCCCGGGGCTCAACCTCGGCACCGACTTCCTGCCCGGCGCGCTCGACCTCGACCCCGCCGCGTTCGCGCTCGACCCCGCGTTCGCCGGGCGGGTCCTGTGGTTCGACGCGCTGATCGGCAACGTCGACCGCTCGTGGCGCAACCCGAACATGTTGTTCTGGCACGGCGGGCCCCACCTGATCGACCACGGGGCGTCGCTGACGTTCCACCACAACTGGCCGGGCGCGCAGGCGTGGGTGCGGCGGCCCTACGCGGCGGCCGACCACGTGCTGCTGGGTGCGGCGCCCGACGTCGACGCGGCCGACGCGGAGCTCGCGCCGCTGGTCACCGACGCGCTGCTGGCGCGGGCGGCCGGTGCGGTGCCGTCGCGCTGGCTGGAGGGCGGGCCGGGACCCGAGGCCTACGTGGCGCAGCTGCGGTCGCGGGTGGAGGCCCGGGACGCGTGGCTGCCCGGGGTGCGCGAGGCGGTGGCGGCGCGCGTCGACCGGCCGGTGACGCGGGCGGCGAACCCGCCCGCCTGGCTCACGCGCCGACGGGGCGGGGCATGAGGCACCCTTACGAGTACGCGGTGCTGCGGGTCGTGCCGCGGGTGGAGCGCGGGGAGGCGATCAACGCCGGGGTGCTGCTGTACTGCCGGGCGCTCGACCACCTCGGCGCCGCCGTGCACCTCGACCCCGCCCGTCTCGCCGCCCTGGACCCCGCCGCCGACGCCGACGCGATCGCCCGCTCGCTCCACGCGGTGGCGGCGCTGTGCGCGGAGGTCGACACGGAGGCGGCCCGGTATGCGGGGCCGGCGGGGGAGGAGGACCGGGGCCGCCGGTTCCGGCGCCTGACCGCGCCGAAGAGCACGGTGGTGCAGGCGGGGCCGGTGCACACGGGGCTGACGGAGGACCCGGCGGCCGACCTCACCCGCCTCCTGACCCTCCTGGTCCACCCCCCGACCCCCTGAGCCCGCGAGTTGGCTGTTCGCGCCCGGCGAGTTTGCCGCCGGTGCTCCGCGAGTTGGCCACAGGCGCAGCGCGAGTGTGCGGATCAGGCCCGGCGAGTGCGCCGCCGACGCTCGGCGAGCGGGCCGCTGGTGCTCCGCGAGTCGGGGTGTGATTGCGCGCGAGTCGGGCTCTGGTTGCGTCCGAGTCGGGGTGGGTGAGCCCGTCCGCCGCGACTCGGTCGCAACGAGACCCCGACTCGCGGGGCGGGGCGTCGCACCCACCGGCCTTGATCGCCGCCGGTCGCACCTCACGGTCGTCGCTCCAACCGTGAGGTGCGACGGGGCGCGATCACGACGGCGGTGATCACCGGAACCGCGTCACCACGGTCCCTCCGAGGACCCTGACGGCGCATCCCCGGCGATCACCGCCCCACCCACCCCGACTGACGTCGCCGGTCAGCGGGTCGCCTCGCCCAGCTTCGCGATGCTCGCCGACATCTGCTCCTCCGTCACCCGCGGGTACAGGCCCAGCGCGCCCTCGTCGGTCACGCCGCTCCAGTCGTAGGTGTGCGTGACGCGGGTGCCGCCACCGGAGGTGGGCTCGAGCTCCCAGCCGTAGGTGTGGCCGCTCGGGTCGACCTCGCCGATCAGGTGCGCGAGCGAGCCGGGCGGGTGGATCGAGGGCGCCCACGCGATGCGCCGGCCGGGCTCGTAGTCGGTGACCTCGCTGCGCATGGTGTAGTCGCCGATGCCGTCCTGGTTCATCCGCATGACGAACTCGTCGCCGACCGCGGTGACCGGTCCGCCCGACTCCAGACCGCGCAGCATGCCCGCGCCGTCGAGCTCCGGGTGCCGGGACGGGTCCGCGAGCAGCGCGAACGCCTTGTCCGGCGGGGCGTCGATCGTGGCGCTGACCTGCAGGGTGCGGTCCTGGCTCATGGGTGTCCTCCATCGACGGTGATGTGCGGTGCGAGGAGCATCCAGCCACGCGCCGCGGTGGCCGTCAACGGGAGCGGTGCACTTGGATGGGGCGATGACGATCGACGCCGTGCCCGCCGCCCCGCTCGCCGAGTGGTTCCGGACCGCGGTACCGGGGGGCGCCGACGGCCCGCTGACGGTCACGCGCATCTCCGGCGGGCACTCCAACCTCACCTACCGCATCGCCGATGCGGCGGGCTCGGCGTGGGCCCTGCGACGCCCGCCGACCGGGATGGTCCTGGCCACGGCGCACGACATGGGTCGCGAGTGGCGCTTCATCACCGCCCTCGCCGACACGCCCGTGCCGGTGGCCGAGCCCGTGGCCCTGTGTACGGACGCCGACGTCATCGGCGCGGAGTTCTACGTCATGGGCTTCGTCGAGGGCGACGTGCTCGGCGACGAGGAGTCCGGCCACCGCCTCGCCCCCGACGCCCGGCACGCGGCGGGTCTCGACGCGATCGACGTCCTCGCTGCCCTGCACGCCGTCGACCCGGACGAGGTCGGGCTGGCCGACCTGCGCCGCCCCGGCAGCTACCTTGAGCGCCAGCTCCGGCGCTGGCACCGGCAGGTGCACGCGTCGGCGGTGCCGGACCTCGACGTCGTCGACGCCGTGCACGCCCGCCTCGCCGAGCGCGCCGCCGCACTGCCGCCGTCGGACGTGCGGATCGCCCACGGCGACTTCCGCCTGGGCAACCTCGCCGTCGGCCCCGACGGCACGGTCCGCGCCGTCTTCGACTGGGAGCTCGCGACGCTCGGCGATCCGCTCGCCGACCTCGGCTGGATCATCGCGTCCTGGGGGCGGCCGGGCGACCACGTCCCGGCGACGCTCTCGGGCCCGAGCCTGGTCGACGGCTGGGCCGACCGCGAGGAGCTCGTCGCCCGCTACGCGCAGCGCTCCGGCCGGGACGTCTCCGACCTCGACCTCTACGTCGCCTTCGCCCGCTGGCGCTCGGCCTGCATCGGCGCCGGGGTGTACAGCCGCTACGCCGGCGGGGTCATGGGCGACGACCACCGCGACGACCTCGAGGTCCGCCTCCAGGCCATCCGCACGCAGGCCGCGGCCGCGCTCGACGCGCTGGGCGGCTGACCGCGCGTCAGGCGATCCACGGCGGCAGCACCGGCTCGCCGTCGACGGGCGTCGCGCGGGCCCCCGCCGGGGCGGCGACCACCGCGCGGAAGGCGTCGACGGCGTGCACCCGCCGCACGGCCCCGGCCGGCAGCACGAGCACGTCGCCGGGGCCGAGGTCGTGGTGCTCGTCGTCGACGTCGGCGCGGACGCGGCCGTCGAGGACGGTCCAGACCTGCTCGACGTCGAACGTGTGGGGCGGGCCGGCGGCGCCGGGCGTCATCTCGACGGTCCAGACGGCGAGCTGCGCGCTGCCGCCCTGGGTGGGGGAGGCGTGGGTGGTCATCGTGGCGTTCGGGGTGGTGGTGCGGCGGGCGTCGGCGTGGCGGACGACGGGCACGGTGGGTCTCCCTATGATGGACAACATGGTTGGCGAAATGGTGAACCGGGTTGTCCATCGTGTCAAGTGAGCCGGGCGTGCTTCCGCTGCTGCTGCTGCAGGGGTTCCGGGTGCTGATCGACGGGCTGCACGCGGAACTGGCGCGGCAGGGGCACCCCGACGTGCGGCCGGTGCACGGGTTCGTACTGCAGGCCGTCGGCGACGGGTGCTCGACCGTCGAGGTCGGGCGCCGGCTCGGCGTCACGAAGCAGGCGGCGGCCAAGCACGTCGAGACGCTGGAGGCGCTGGGCTACGTCCGGCGCGAGGCCGACCCGCGCGACGCCCGCGCCCGCACGGTCCGGCGGACGGAGCGGGGGGAGGACTGCCTCGTCCGATCGGCGCGCATCCTCGAGGGCTTGCGGGCGGGGTGGGCGGGAGAGTTGGAGCCCGGGCGGGTGGACGACCTGGAGCGGGACCTGCGGACGGTGACGGCGGACGCGCCACTGCGGGTGGACGTGCCGGGGTGGCTGGGGCTCTGAGCGTCGGTCCCCGCCCACCCCTGCGGCGAGTTCGCCGATCTACCCGGCGAGTGTGCGCGGCGGTACGGGCAGGTGGTGGTCGTGGACGTGCGCGAGCAGACAACTCGCCGGGGCGGCCGGCGAACTCGCCGGCCGTGGGCGGCGAACTCGCGCTGAGGGAGGGCGCGACTCGGTCGCAACCACACCCCGACTCGCGGGGGGTTCCGCCAGCGCCGCCGGGGAGGTCATGCGTCGACGGTAGCCGGGGTCAGGCGGACCGGCATCGCGTCGTACCCGCGCAGCACGCGGGTGGGCCGGCGGTGCGGCGGTGCGGTCGGGGCGAGGTCGGGGAAGCGGTCGAACAGCGCCCGCAGCCCCACCTCGCCCTCCATCCGCGCGAGCCCGGCGCCCAGGCAGTAGTGGATGCCGCTGGAGAAGGCGATGTGGTCGCCGGCGTTGGCTCGGCCGACGTCGAAGCGCTCGGGGTCGTCGAAGACGGCCGGGTCGCGGTTGGCTCCGCCGAGCATGATCACGACGACCTGCCCGGCGCGCAGCGGCGCCCCGGCGACGGTGGTGTCGCGCAGGGCGATGCGGCCGGTGCGCTGCACGGGGGAGTCCAGGCGCAGCACCTCGTCGACGGCGCGGGGCCACAGCGACGGGTCCTCGCGCAGCCGGGCGAGCTGGTCGGGGTGCCCGGTGAGCAGCGCGGTGCCGTTGCCGATCAGGTTGACGGTGGTCTCGAAGCCCGCGGCGAGCAGCAGCATCGCGATGGAGGTCAGCTCGTCGTCGGTGAGCCGGCCCTCGGCGCTGTGGGCGTGCACCAGCGCGGAGAGGATGTTGTCGCCGGGATGGCGGCGGATGTGCTCGAAGTGGCCGTGCATCCAGTCCGACAGGGCGGTGAGGTCGCTCTCCGAGCGCCGGAACTCCGACCACGACAGCCCGGCGTCGAGCGAGAGCGCCCCGCCCGCGCCCCACTCCAGGAACTGCCGGCGCATCTCCACCGGCGCCCCGAGCATCTCGGCGATGACGGTGGCGGGCAGCAGCGCGGCGTAGTCGTCGATCAGGTCGGCGTGCGGGCCGTGCATGTCGTCGAGCAGGCCCGCCGCGATCTCCTCGGTGCGGCTGCGCAGCGCGGCGACGGCCTTCGCGCTGAACGCGCGCGTGACGAGCTTGCGGTAGCGGGTGTGGTCGGGCGCGTCGACCGACAGCATCGACGGCGGCGTCACCGGCCCCAGCGGCCCGCGGCCCCCGGCGCGGACGAGCGCCCGCAGTGCGGCCGGCGCGCGCCCGCTCGGCCCGCCGACGACCCCGCAGTCGGGGCTGCGCAGGATCGCGGTGGCGACGTCGTGGCGCGCGGTGTTGAGGACGATCCCGTTGTCGACGAGCGGCCCGCGGCTGCGCAGCTCGTCGTAGTGGCGATAAGGATCGGCGATCACGGCCGGGTCGACCATCAGCCGGGCCGTCGGGTCACCGGCCTTCACACGCTGCTCGACGGCGCGGCGGATCATGCCGTGACGCAGCCCCCAGCGGATCGCCTGACGGACCACCATGCCGACCTCCCGTAAAACCTACCGACGGTAACCTGAAGCCGAACCTACCGTCGGTAACCCCGGTTCGGCCAGCTCCCGTGGTAGGAGTGCACCGTGAAGCTGTGGGCGGTCAGCGATCTGCACGTGCGCCACCCGGACAACCGGGCGATCGCCGAGGACATCCGGCCGGAGTCCGCCGACGACTGGCTGATCGTGGCGGGCGACGTCGCCGAGCAGGTCGACGACGTCGTGCGCACCCTCGCGGTGCTGCGCCGCCGCTTCGCGCGGGTGGTGTGGGTGCCGGGCAACCACGAGCTGTGGACGCGGACGAAGGACCCGGTGCCGCTGCGCGGGGTCGCGCGCTACGAGCGGCTGGTCGCGGAGTGCCGCGCGCTGGGCGTCGACACGCCGGAGGACCCGTTCCCGGTGTGGACGGGGCCGGGCGGCCCGGTCGTCGTCGCCCCGCTGTTCCTGCTCTTCGACTACTCGTTCCTGCCCGAGGGCGCCACGACGTCGGCGGAGGGGCTGGCGATCGCCTACGCCGCCGGGGTCGTCTGCACCGACGAGCACCTGCTGCATCCCGACCCGTTCCCGAGCCGGGAGGCGTGGTGCGCGGCGCGGGTGGAGGAGTCGCGGCGCCGGCTCGACGCGCTCGACCCGGCCGTGGCGACGGTGCTGGTCAACCACTGGCCGCTGACCCGCCTGCCGACCCGCGTGCTGCGCCACCCCGAGTTCGCGCTGTGGTGCGGCACGACCGCCACCGCCGACTGGCACGTGCGCTACCGCGCGCAGGCCGTCGTCTACGGGCACCTGCACATCCCGCGCGTCACGGTCGAGGACGGCGTTTCGTTCCGCGAGGTGTCCCTGGGCTACCCCCGGGAGTGGCGGGCCCGGGCCGAGCGCCGAGGGCACGACGACCCGCTGCCGCGCCAGGTCCTGCCGGCACCCGCGATCCTCCCGGATCCCGGAACCACCACCACGTCGCCACCCACGCCACCGGCCCGGTGACGACCAGGATCGCGATGGCCAGCCACCCGGATTCGTAGACGAATCCGGTGGCGACCCAGCCCGCGATCCACAGCGCCATCAGCGCCGAGCGGCGACGGATGAGCCGGCGGTGGACGACGACCAGCGGCTCCCGCATGTCGGTGACGACCACCGCCCGGCTCCGGCGCACCCGCCCAGTATCGGGGCGGGTGGACCGTCAGGCGCGGCGCTTCCCGTAGCGCCGGTTGAACTTCTCGACCTGCCCCGCGGCGTCGAGGACGCGTGCGCCGCCCGTCCAGAACGGGTGGGAGTAGGCGGTGACGTCGATCGTCACGAGCGGGTAGGTGTTCCCGTCGGTCCAGACCGTCGTCTCGCGGGAGGAGGCGGTCGAGCGGGTGAGGAAGCGGTCACCGGTCGACTGGTCCTGGTAGACGACGGGACCGTAGGCGGGGTGGATGTTCGGTCGCACGGCGGACCTCTTCTCACTAGTTGACAACGATTGTCGATTGCATCAACGTAGCCCCATGGCCACTTGTTCCGGGTACACGGCCCTGTCCTGCATCGCCGGGCGCTGCGGCACGGGCGACCCCGCGACCGTCGGCGACGCCGTCGCCGCCGAGCTGCGGGCGGTGGTGCGCAGCAGCGAGCAGGGGGTGCTGGTGAGCGCCGGGTGCCTGCTCGGCGGGGCGGTGTGCGCGGAGCGGCCGGTGGCGCCCGTGGTCGTCGTCCAGCCCTGCGACGCCGAGCGCCGCCCGACCGCGCACGCCGTCGCCGTCGGCCCGCTGCGCACCTCCGCCGACGTCGCGGCGCTCGGGGCGTGGCTGCGCGCCGGGGACCTCGACCCGCACCTGCTGCCGCCGCACCTGCTGCCCGATCAGCTCGTCGCCGCGGCCCGCCGCGCCGCTGCCCGCCGGGGCGTGTCGGGCTAGCCTCGGGCGCGTGACCATCGCGACTCCGGCCTCCGACGAGGTCTGCACTCTGGGTGAGGGCCCCGTCTGGGACGCACCGCGCGAGCGGCTGCTCTGGGTCGACATCGTCGGGGGCGCCGTGCTGGAGGGCCGCATCGACGGCGACGCCGTGCACGTCACCGGCCGCCACGCGTTCGACTCGACGGTCGGCGCGGTCGCCCTGCGCGCCGACGGCGGGCTGCTCGTCGCGGAGCGCCAGGTGCTCACCTCCGTCGAGCCGGACGGGCGGCGCACCGAGGTCGCGCGCGTGCTGCCCGCCGGGCGGCGCAGCCGCCTCAACGACGGCGCCGTCGACCCCGGTGGCCGGTTCCTCGTCGGCAGCCTCGCCCAGGACGACCGCACCGGCGAGGAGGTCCTCGTCCGCCTCGAGGGCGACGCCGTCGTGCCGCTCGACACCGACCTCGACCTGTCGAACGGCCTGGCCTGGAGTCCCGCCGGCGACCGGCTCTACAGCATCGACACGATCCCCGGGACGATCTGGCAGCGCGACTACGACCCGGAGACGGGCGCGGTGGGGGAGCGGCGCGTGCTGTGCACCGTCGAGGGCTCGCCCGACGGGATGTGCGTCGACGCCGACGGCCGGCTGTGGATCGCGCTCTACGACGGCGGGCGGGTCGAGTGCCGCACCCCCGACGGCGAGGTCGCCGGCCACGTCGAGCTCGACGCCCCGCACCCGACCTGCGTCGCCTTCGCCGGGCCCGACCTCGACCTGCTGGTGATCACGACCGCGCGCCAGGGCATGTCCGACGACGAGCTCGCCGCCCACCCGGACTCCGGACGCCTGCACGTCGCCCGGCCGGGGGCGCGCGGGCTGCCGACCTCGTACTGGGAACCCGCCGGGCGTGGTGGGATGGGCGCGTGACCGGAGCGCGTTCCCTCGACCGCGCCCGCCACGACCCGCTGTGGTCGCAGCTCCTCGCCGACCTGCGCCGCCGCCTGGACGCCGGCGAGTTCGCCGACGCCTTCCCCGGTGAGCTCGTGCTCGTCGGCGAGTACGGCGTCAGCCGGCACACCGTGCGGGAGGCGCTGCGCCGCCTGCGCGACGAGGGCACGGTCGTCGCCGGGCGCGGGCGCTCGCCCCGCCTGGCCGAGCCGGCCGAGATCCGCCAGCCGCTCGGCGCGCTGTACAGCCTGTTCTCCTCGGTCGAGGCGGCCGGGCTGAGCCAGCGCAGCGTCGTGCGGACCCTGGAGGTGCGGGCCGACGGGGTGATCGCCGCGCGGCTGGGGCTGGAGGAGTCGACGCCGCTGGTGTTCCTGGAGCGGCTGCGCATGGCCGGCACCGCGCCGCTCGCCGTCGACCGCGTCTGGCTGCCGCACGCGATCGCCGCGCCCCTGCTCGACGTCGACTTCACCCACACCGCCCTCTACGCCGAGCTCGCGCGGGCCTGCGGCATCACGCTCACCGCGGGGCGCGAGGACATCCGCGCGGTCGTGCCCAGCGAGGCCGAGCGCGACCTGCTCGCCGTCGGCCCGGACGTCGCCGCGTTCGCGATCGAGCGGCTCGGGCTCGTCGGGTCCGACGCCGTGGAGTGGCGGCACACGCTGGTGCGGGGCGACCGCTTCACCGTCACCGCCGACTTCTCCACGCGCGGCGGCTACCGCCTGGGCCTCGCGCGCTGAGCGTGCCCGACCCCGTGACCGTGCTCTCCCCGTCCGCTCTGCGCCGGGTGCTCGTCGTGCTGTGCGCCACCGAGGTCGTGAGCTGGGGGATCCTCTACTACGCCTTCCCCGTGCTGGCGTCGTCGATCACGGCCGACACCGGCTGGCCGCTCTCGACGGTCACCGCCGCCTTCTCGACGGGGCTGGTCGTGTCGGCGCTGGCGGGGATCCCGGCCGGGCGGGTGCTCGACCGGCACGGCCCCCGCGTCGTCATGACGACGGGCTCGCTGCTCGGGGTGCCCGCACTGCTCGGGATCGCGACCGCCCCGACGCTGCCCTGGTTCTTCGCGTCCTGGGCGCTGGCCGGGCTGGCGATGGCCGGCACGCTCTACCCGCCCGCGTTCGCCGCGCTCACGCGCTGGTGGGGGCCGCGCCGGGTCACCGCGCTCACGGCCGTCACGCTGTTGGCGGGGCTCGCCAGCGCGATCTTCGCGCCGCTCACGGCCGCGCTCGTCGAGGCGTCGGACTGGCGGCGGACCTACCTCGTCCTGGCCGTCGTGCTCGCCGTGACGACCGTGCCGGCGCACCTGTTCGGGCTGCGCGGGCCCTGGCCCGGCCCCGACCCGGAGGAGGCGTCGGCGGGTGCGGACCCGGGCGCGATCGCCCGCAGCCGCCCGTTCGTGCTCGCGGTGCTCGCCGTCGGGCTGGGGTCGTTCACGGCGTTCGCGGTGATCGTCAACCAGGTGCCGCTGCTGGTCGAGCGGGGCCTGAGCACGAGCGAGGCCGCATGGGCGCTGGGCCTGGGCGGGCTCGGGCAGACCGCGGGGCGGCTGGGCTACGGCTGGCTCGTCCGCTCGTTCTCGGTGCGCGGGCGCGGGCTCGTCATCCTGCTGGCGGTGGCGGCCACGACCCTGCTGATGGCGGTGGTGCCCGGGCCGACGGCGCTGCTCGTGGCCGTCGCGGTGCTGGCCGGCACGGCCCGCGGGGTGCTCACGCTCTTCCAGGCGACGGCCGTGAGCGACCGCTGGGGCGCCACGCACTACGGGCGCCTGGGCGGGATCCTGTCCGCCCCGGTGATGCTGGCGACGGCGCTGGCGCCGTGGGCGGGGGCCGCGCTGGCCGACGTGCTCGGCGGCTACCCGGCGGTGTTCGTCGTGCTGGCGGCGGTGGCGCTGGTGGCCGCGGGGTGCGCGCTGGGGAGCGTGCCGCGCCGGTAGCGTCGACCGCCGTGTCCCGCGACCTGTACGACGTGATCGCCCGCCGCCGCGACGTCCGCACCGAGTTCGTCGACGCCCCGCTGGAGGAGGACGTGCTGTGGCGGGTGCTCGACGCCGCGCACCGCGCCCCGAGCGTCGGCCTGACCCAGCCCTGGGACTTCGTCGTCGTCCGCGACCGCACCGTGCGCGCCCGGTTCGCCGCGCACGTCGAGGAGCAGCGGCGGGAGTTCGCAGCGGGCCTGGACGCCGAGCGCGCCGCGACCTTCGGGCCGATCACCGTGCAGGGGATCCTCGGGGCGGCCGCGGGGATCGTGGTGACCTGCGACCCCGACCGCGGCGGTCCGCACGTGCTGGGTGCCGCGACCGTGCCCGACACCGTCCTGTTCTCGACCCTCCTGGCCGTGCAGAACCTGTGGCTCGCGGCGACGGCGGAGGGGCTGGGCGTCGGCTGGGTCTCGTTCTACCGCGAGCCGTTCCTGCGCGAGCTGGTCGGCGCGCCCGAGGGTGTGCGGCCCGTGGCGTGGCTGTGCGTCGGGCCGGTCAGTCACCTGGAGGAGGTGCCGGACCTGGAGCGCCACCGCTGGCGCGCCCGGCGCCCGCTCGGCGAGGCGGTGCACCGGGAGCGGTTCGGGGCGGGGCCGGTGTGAGGCGGGTCAGCGTGAGGCGGGGTCAGCGTGAGGCGGCGCGGTCCGGCGCCGGCGGGCGCGGCCAGACACCGGACTGGCGCTGCTCGATGTCCTCGTTGAGGCGGCGGAGCAGGCGGTTGAGCTCGTCGACGTCGTGGGTGGACCATCCGGCCAGGACCGTGCCGATCCCGCTGCGGTAGGCCGCGCGGTCGGCGGCGAGGCGGCGCAGCCCGGTGGCGGTGGGGCGCAGCAGGTGGGCCGCGCCGCCGTCGGGGTCGGGCGTGCGCTCCACCAGCCCGGCGCGGCGCATGGCCCCGACCTGTCGCGTGACGGTGGAGATCTCCAGGTTCAGCGCGTCCGCGATGCCGCGGGCGGTGAGCGGGCCGCCGGCCTCGAGGCGGCTGAGCACGACGTAGGCCGAGCGGTCGAGGGCGCCGGGGATGCGGGCGGGGGAGAGGTGGTGGCGTCCGACGAGCATGAACTCGCGCGCCAGGGCGTCGATCGGGTCCTCCGTCACGTGCACCTCCCGGCCGCGGCGTGTGTACGGTACACAAGGTTAGCCGTGCTACCGAGTACCAGGGGGACCTCCGTGATCCGACGTCCGGCCGTCGCACGTCGGGTCGCCGCCTCGCCCCGGCTGGTCGTCGCCGCCCTGTGCTCGGGCGGGCTGATCGCGTCGTTCATGCAGACGCTGGTGATCCCGCTGGTCCCGGCCCTGCCGCGGCTGCTCGACGCCTCGCCGGCCGACGCGTCGTGGGTCGTCACGATCACCCTGCTGGTCGCGGCCGTGATGATGCCGGTGACGGGCCGCCTGGGCGACCTCTACGGCAAGCGCCTGGTGATGCTGGGCTGCTTCGCGACGCTCGTCGTCGGCTCGGTGGTGGTGGCCGCGGGCAGCGCGCTCGTTCCCGCGATCATCGGGCGCGGGCTGCAGGGCGCCGCGATGGGCATCATCCCGCTGGGGATCACGATGATGCGCGACGTCCTGCCGCCCGAGCGGGTGGGCTCGGCGATGGCGCTGATGAGCGCGACCCTGGGCGTCGGCGGCGCGATCGGCCTGCCGGTGTCGGCGATCGTCGCGGAGAACGCGAGCTGGCAGGTGCTGTTCTGGCTCTCCGCGGTGCTCGGCGCGCTGTGCGGGCTGCTGGTGGCCGTCGTCGTGCCGGAGTCGCAGGTGCGGGCCACGGGGCGGTTCGCCGTGCTCGGCGCGCTCGGGCTGGCGGTCGGGCTGGTCGGCCTGCTGCTCGGCGTCGTCAAGGGCGGGCAGTGGGGCTGGGGGAGCCCGCTGACGATCGGCGCGTTCACGACGTCGGTGGTCGTGCTCGTGCTGTGGGGCGTCCTGCAGCTGCGGGTGCGCGACCCGCTCGTCGACCTGCGGGTCTCGGCGCGGCGCCCGGTACTGTTCACCAACCTGGCGTCGGTCGTGGCCGGGTTCGCGATGTTCGGGACGTCGCTGGTGTTCCCGCAGCTGCTGCAGGCACCGCCGGAGACCGGCTACGGGCTGGGCCTGTCGATGCTGCAGGCCGGCCTGGTGATGGCGCCGGGCGGGCTGATGATGATGGTGATGTCGCCGCTGTCGGCCCGGCCCACCGCCGCGCGCGGGCCGCGCACCACGCTCATGACCGGGCTCGCCGTGATCGCCGCGGGCTACCTGGCGACGACGTTCCTCACGGGCTCGGTGCCCGCGGTCCTGCTCGCCACGGTGATCATCAGCAGCGGCGTCGGCATCTCCTACGCCGCGATGCCCGCGCTGATCATGGGCGCCGTGCCGCGCGAGCTGTCGGCAGCGGGAAACGGCCTCAACTCGCTGATGCGCTCGGTCGGCACCTCGGTGTCGGCGGCCGTCACCGGGGTGGTGCTGGCCGGGTTCACGATCGGCGTCGGCGGGTCGGTGTTCCCGTCGGCCGTCGGGATCCAGGTGGCGCTGCTGATCTCCGCCGGGGCCTCGCTCGCCGGTCTGGCCGTCACGTTTCTCATCCCCGCGCGGGTGGTGGAGCGGGAGCCCGTCACCGTCGGGTAGGGGTCAGGGGGCGTCCAGCACCACGATGAGCGTGCGCGGTCCGTGCACGCCCTCGACGCGGTGCAGCTCGATGTCGCTGGTGGCCGACGGGCCGCTGACGAACGTCGTCGGGCGGACGGGGTCGAGCCGGGCGAGCAGCTCGGGGACCGTCTCGACGACCTGGTCGGCCCGCACCACGCACACGTGCACGTCGGGCACGAGCGTGAGCGCGCGCCGGCCCTGGTCGGGGCCCGCGTCGAGCGCGATCGTGCCGGTGACGGCGCAGACCGCGGCCGCCCCCGTGACGACGGCGGCGACCCCGTCGAGCTCGGCGGGGGAGAACCCGGTGTCGGCGATGCCACCGGGGACCCAGCCGTCGGGCAGGCCCGCGGGCACGAGCACGGTGCCGTCGACCCCGGCCAGTGCCCCGGCGATCGCCGCGGGCACGTCCCCGTCCGCGTCGACGACGGTGGCGCGGTAGTCGACGAGCCGGTCGCGCAGCAGCTCCAGCACCGCGGCCGAGCCCGGCGCGTGCGTGCCGGTGCGGGCGTACTCCCGGGGGACGGGCCGGGCGAGCGGGTGCCCGGCGGCGCTGTTGGCGGCGCGGATGCGGCCCAGCACCTCGTCGCGGGCGCTCACCGGGCCGCCCGCACACAGGTTGCGGGGGTCGCACAGAGGTCCGGCCCTGTGTGCGGGCCCCGGGAGGTGTGTGCGAGCCCGGTCACGACTGGCCCCGCTCGCGGGCCCACCACTGCCGGAACGACTCCGCGGGCGGGCGGGGCAGGTCGCGGCTGCCCGTCCACGCGCTCAGGGGCGGGGGCAGGGAGCCGATGCGGCCGGTGGAGCGGCCGAGCAGGCGGCCCAGGCGCGAGGCGGTCTCGGCGGCGGCGAACCGGCGCGGGTCGGACATGACCCACGACGCCGCGGCCATCGCGGCGGCCTCCGGCGACGGGACGCCGCCACGATTGGCGTCGACGTGCTGCGCGCGCAGGCGCACCAGCAGCGACGGGATGTCGATCCGCACCGGGCAGGCGTCGAAGCAGGCGCCGCACAGCGACGAGGCGTAGGGCAGCGACGCGTTGTCCTCGACGCCCGTCAGCTGCGGCGAGAGCACCGCGCCGATCGGGCCGGGGTACACCGAGCCGTAGGCGTGCCCGCCCGCGCGCTCGTAGACCGGGCAGACGTTGAGGCACGCCGAGCACTTGATGCAGTGCAGCGCCGCGCGCCCGACCTCGTCGGCCAGCGTGGCGGTGCGACCGTTGTCGAGCAGCACCAGGTGGAAGGCCTGCGGGCCGTCGCCGGGGGTGACGCCCGTCCAGGCCGAGGTGTAGGGGTTCATCCGCTCGCCCGTCGAGGAGCGGGGGAGCAGCTGCAGGAACACCTCGAGGTCCTGCCACGTCGGCACGACCTTCTCGATGCCCATCACGGTGATCAGCGTCTCGGGCAGCGTCAGGCACATCCGGCCGTTGCCCTCGGACTCCACGACGAGCAGCGTCCCGGACTCCGCGACGCCGAAGTTGGCGCCCGAGATCGCGACCTTCGCGCGCAGGAACCGCTCGCGCAGGTACAGGCGCGCGGCCTCGGCGAGGCGGCGCGGCTCGGCCGTCAGCTCGGGGTCGACGCCGGGCATCTCGCGCAGGAAGATCTCGCGGATCTCCGCGCGGTTGCGGTGGATGGCGGGCACGAGGATGTGGCTGCCGAGGTCACCGCCCAGCTGCACGATGAGCTCGGCGAGGTCGGTCTCCTGCGCGGTGATGCCGGCCTCGGCGAGCGCGTCGTTGAGGCCGATCTCCTGCGTGGCCATCGACTTGACCTTGACGACCTCGGTCTCGCCCGTCTCCCGCACGAGCCGCGTGACGATCGCGTTGGCCTCGTGGGCGTCGCGCGCCCAGTGCACGACGCCGCCCCGCGCGGTGACCATCTCCTCCAGCTCCACGAGGTGCTGGTCCAGGCGCGCCATCGTCGACGACTTGAGGGCCTCGCCCGCGAGCCGAAGCTCCTCCCAGTCGTCGCACTCGGCGACGACGGCCGCGCGCTTGCCGCGGATCGTCGCGGTGGCGTGGCCGAGGTTGCGCCGCAGCTGGGAGTCGGCCAGGGCGCCGCGGGCGGCGTCGGGGAAGGACTGCTCCCCGCGCAGGTGCCCGACCCCGCGGGGGGCGGTGACGTCGCTGCGGGCGGCGGGCAGGCCGAGGAAGGTGCTCACGGTCGTCGCTCCTGGTCGGGTGCAGGCGCGGTGGGCCCAGGCGCGGTCGTGAGTGGCGATCGTGGTCCCGGCCACGATCGCCGCTCACGGGCGGCGGAGCCGCTCATCCCGTCGCCGCCAGGATCTCGGCGAGGTGCAGGGTCCGGGTGCCGGTGCGCAGCCGGGAGAGGCCGCCGCCGATGTGCATCAGGCAGGAGCTGTCGCCCGCCGTGGCCACCTCCGCGCCCGAGGCGACGACGTTGCGCATCTTGTCGGCCAGCATCGCCGTGGACGTGTCGGCGTTCTTCAGCGCGAACGTGCCGCCGAAGCCGCAGCACTGGTCGGCGTCGGGCAGCTCCAGCAGCGTCATCCCGCGGACGTGGCGCAGCAGCCGCAGCGGCTTGTCGTCGACGCGCAGCATCCGCAGCGAGTGGCAGGTCGGGTGGTAGGTGACGCGGTGCGGGAACCAGGCGCCGACGTCCTCGACGCCGAGCACGTCGACGAGCAGCTCGGACAGCTCGTACGTGCGGGCGGCGACGGCCGTCGCGCGTCCGGCGAGCGCCTCGTCGCCGGCGCCGCGGGCCACCATCGCGTGCTGGTGGCGCACCGACCCGACGCAGGACCCCGACGGCGCGACGACGACGTCGTAGGGCTCGAACGCCTCGACGTGGTGGCGCACCAGCGGCACGGCCTCGCGCTGGTACCCCGTGTTGACGTGCATCTGGCCGCAGCAGGTCTGCGTCGGCGGGAACACCACCTCGTGGCCGAGGCGCTCCAGCAGCGTGACGGTGGCGCGTCCGACGTCGGGGAACACGGCGTCGGCCAGGCACGTGACGAACAGGGCGATGCGCACGGCGCTATCCTCCCGTGGAGCGCCGATGAGCGCCCGCCCGAGCGGTGTCCCGGGATCGGGACACCCGGGCGCCGGGCCCGGCCGGACGGGCCCGCGATCGTCCGATTACGCGACAGTGCCCCCGTGCGGGCGCCCCTACGGTCGGAACGCAGCGTATTCGACCCATGGAGGTTCGCATGAAGGCACTCGTCTACCACGGTCCGGGCAACAAGGCCTGGGAGGACGTCCCGGACGCCGTCGTCCAGGACCCCACCGACGTGGTGGTCCGGGTGGACACCACGACGATCTGCGGCACCGACCTGCACATCCTGCAGGGCGACGTCGCGGCCGTCACCGACGGGCGCATCCTCGGCCACGAGGCCGTCGGCACCGTCACCGCGATCGGCGACGCGGTCAAGGGCTTCTCCGTCGGCGACCGCGTGCTGGTCCCCGCGATCACCAAGTGCGGGCGCTGCGAGTACTGCCAGCGCGGCATCCCGTCGCACTGCCAGACCGTCGGCGGCATCGGCTGGATCTTCGGCCACCTCATCGACGGCACGCAGGCCGAGCTGGTCCGCGTGCCCTACGCCGACACCTCGCTCTACCTGGTGCCCGACGCGGTCACCAACGAGCAGGCGATCTTCCTCGCCGACTCGCTGCCCACCGGCTACGAGGTCGGCGTGCTCGCGGGCGGCGTGCGGCCCGGTGACACCGTCGCCGTCGTCGGCGCGGGCGCCGTGGGCCTCTCGGCGATCCTCACGACGGGCCTGTGGGGCGCGTCGAAGGTGATCGCGGTCGACTCCAACAAGTTCCGCCTGGAGAAGGCGCTCGAGTTCGGCGCCACCGACGCGGTGGAGGTCGGGCCGGGCACGGTCGCCGACGTCATCGCGCTCACCGACGGGCTCGGCGTCGACGTCTCGATCGAGGCGGTCGGCTACCCGGAGACGCTGCTGACGGCGGCGTCGCTGGTGCGCCCCGGCGGCACGATCGCCAACATCGGCGTCCACGGCACCCCGGTGGAGCTGCCGATGCAGGACATGTGGATCCAGAACATCACGATGACGATGGGCCTGGTCGACACGGTCTCCATCCCGACCCTGCTGAAGATGGTCGGCAGCGGGCGGATCCCGGCCGAGAAGATGGGCACGCACACGTTCACCTTCGACCAGATGGACGAGGCGTACGACGTGTTCAAGAACGCGGCGGCCAACTCGGCGCTGAAGGTCATCATCACCCCGTGACCCACCCTCGTGCGCGGCGGTCGTGGCCCTGGCCACGGTCGCCGCGCACGGCGGTCAGGCGATGTAGCTGATGCCGAACGCGTCGATCTTGCGGTAGAGCGAGGACCGGGCGATGCCCAGCATCGCCGCGGCCTTGTACCGGTTGCCGCCGCACTCGTAGAGCGCCTGGATCACGGCGTCGCACTGCGCCGCCTCCAGCATCGACATCTTCCGGCTCCGGCCCTGGAAGCACAGCTGCGGCAGGTCGCGGGCCTGGATCTCCCCGACGGGCTTGCGCGCCACGACGTAGCGCAGCACGTCCTCCAGCTCGCTGATGTTGCCCGGCCACGCGTAGCCCTCCAGCACGCGCACGACCTGCAGGCTCAGCCGCAGCGAGCGCCGCCCGGACAGCCTGCGCAGCACGGCCAGCGCGATGTCGCCGATCTCGTCGGCGCGGTAGCGCAGCGCCGGCACGCGCGTGATCTCGTGGAAGTGGCGCAGCAGCAGGCCGTAGGGGCGGGTGGCGTCGACGGCGGGGGTGTCGACGCAGCCGACCACCAGCGGCGGCACCGGCAGGGCGACGAGCGGGCGCAGCACCTCGTCGAGGCGTCGCGCCGCGACCGGCGTCAGCAGGTTCATCCCGCGCAGCAGCAGCAGGTGCGGACGGCCGTCGGCTACGCCGGTGAGGTCGGGGACGTCCCCGCGCTCCCCGTCGACCACCACGACCCGCCCCGACGGGTGCGCCGCCCGGAACTGCTCGACGAGCAGCGTCCGCTTGCCGACGCCGGGCTCCCCGATGAGCAGGTGGTTGCGCCCCTGCCGCACGCTCGCGACGACCTCCTGCCGCGCGCGCAGGTACGGCGAGAGCAGCTCGCGGTTGGCCCGGATCCGCGCCTGGGCGTGCTCCTGGCGGGTGACGACGAGGTCGCGGGCGTAGTCGCGGCGCGCGGTCGGGGCGACGTGGCTGCCCTGGCGGCGCACGCTCTCCGGCGGCCGTCCTCCCGTGCCCTCGCCGGCGGGGGCGCCGGTGAGGACGCAGCCGACCGACGCCCCGTCGAGGTGGACCGGGCGCACCCCGACCTCGGCGCAGTGGCCCGAGGGCAGGTCGACGTGCTTGGTGGTGAAGTCGGCGAGCACCAGACTGGCCAGCAGCAGGTCGCTCAGGACGCGCTGGTCGCCCGCGGGGAGCCGGCGCGCCGGGCCGTTGGTGACGACGTAGTCGCCGTCGGTGGCGAGCACCCACGCGCCGCCGCCGGCGTTCTCGGCGGCGAAGCGGTCGAGGATCGCGCGGGTGGCCCGGTGCGGCTCGCCCGCCGCCCGCTCGGTGACGCGGTCGGCGAGCATGCGGGCCAGCGGCAGCTGCAGCGCGGTGCGGTCGGCGTGGTGGCACACGACGACCAGCGCGCCCGCCGTGCCGCCGGTGTGCGGGTCGGTGACGACGGCCGCCGCCTCGGCCAGGCAGGTGAGCTGCGAGTGGAAGTGCTCGACGCCGGTGATCGCGGTGTCGGCCTGGTCGTGCAGCGCGATCGAGGCCGCCGTGGTGCCGACGGTGCGCTCGCCGTAGCCGTAGCCGGGCACCAGCAGCAGGGCGTCGAGCAGCCCGGCCAGCGCGCGGTCGGCGTCGCGCCGGGCCCGGACCACGCCGGCGGGGTCGAGCAGCACGAACGAGCAGCCGGCGTCGGGGTGGGCGGCGGTGAAGGCGTCGAGGACCTCGTCGGCGCAGGCCACGACGCGCGGGACGTCGCGGTGGTGGCCCAGGAAGCGCGCGCCGATCCGGTCGGGGTCGACGTCGTGGCGCAGCGACCGCTGCCAGGACGCCAGCACGGCCGGCCCGACGACACCCGGGTCCGGCGGCCGCTCCGCCCCGGCCAGGAACGAGCGGCGAGCCGCCTCCACCTCGACCGACCGCGACACCATCGGTCGAGGATAGGTGCGCGTCCGCGCATCGGACGTCTCCCGATGAGACGGGGGTCACCGGTGCGGTCAGCGGCAGAGGACGTCAGCGGCAGGTGACGGTCAGCGGCAGAAGGCTCGCCGGACCGGCGCGGCCGGCGCGGCCCGGCGGCGCTCGTGCTCGGCCGGGTCGTCGTCGTGGCTCGCGGTGTGCACGATCGCGCCCTGCGCCCGGCTGCCCGCCGGTGCGATGAGCACGGCCCACAGGTCGGCCGGGTCGACCTCGTCGACGAGCCTGGGCGGCGGTGATCCGCAGGAGGAGCTCGGCGGCGTGGTCGGGGACGTGCCCGAACAGCGGCCCGAGTCCACGACGTCGGCGGGCAGGGCCGACGACGCCCGCCGCCTCGGCGCGCACCGCGTCGTCGACTCCACCGACGCCGCGGCGATGGCCGCACAGGCCGACCGATCTGCTGCTCGACTGCGCCCCGGTGTCCCACGACCTGACGCCCTACCTGCGCACGGTCGCCCTCGACGGCACGCTCTGCGCGCTCGGGCACCTCGGCCCGGTCACCGTCGAGGCGATGGACCTGCTGGTCGGTCGCCGCAGCCTCGCCCCGGCCGGCAGCGCCGGGAGCCCGGGCACGCAGCGGGTGCTCGACTCCTGCGGCCGCCACGGGATCGTCGCCGACGTCGAGGTGCTGCCGTAGGCGCAGGTGGTCACGGCGTTCGAGCGGCTCGCACGCAACGACGTGCGCTACCGCTTCGTCCTGGACCTGTCGGACCCGGGCTGAGCGGGGTCCGCCCAGCGCACCGGGCCGGCGCTCGATAATCTCTGCGGTGTGCACGACCCGGACACACACCCCCTCCGGCAGGACGATCCCGCTCCGCTGCGGCTGGACGTCGACGACCGGCCGGATGCCCTGGTGCTCGCCGTCGGTGGCGAGATCGACAACACCACCGTCGACGCCCTGCGCGCGGCGATGGACCGCGCGGTGGCCGACCTCGACGGCCGGCACCTCGTCCTCGACCTCGCCCACGTCGAGTTCTTCGGCTCCGCCGGCATCGCGGTGCTCGTGGAGGCGCTGTCGGGGGTGTGGGCGACGGCGGGATCGCAGCAGCCGTTCCGCATCGTCGTCGACGACACCCGGCCGGTGCTGCGCCCGATCCAGGTGAGCGGGCTGGAGAACCACCTGCGCCTGTACTCGAACCTGGCCGACGCGCTCTCCGGGACCTAGCGCTCCGCTCAGACGTCGTCGACCAGGTCGGCGATCGAGGACACCACCCGGTGCGGGCGGTAGGGGAAGCGGTCGATCTCCTCGGCCTGCACGATCCCGGTCAGCACCAGCACCGTGCGCATCCCCGCCTCCAGCCCGGCGACGATGTCGGTGTCCATGCGGTCGCCGACCATCACGGTGGTCTCGGAGTGCGCCTGCAGGCGGTTGAGCGCGGCCCGCATCATCAGCGGGTTCGGCTTGCCGATGTAGTAGGGCTCGACGCCGGTGGCCCGGGACATCAGGGCGGCCACCGAGCCCGTGGCCGGCAGCACGCCGTCGCCGGAGGGGCCGGTGGCGTCGGGGTTGGTGGCGACGAACCGCGCACCGCCGAGGATGAGCCGGATCGCCGTGGTGATGGCCTCGAAGCTGTAGGTGCGGGTCTCGCCGAGGACGACGTAGTCGGGGGCGTTGTCGGTGAGGACGTAGCCGATCTCGTGCAGCGCCGTCGTCAGCCCGGCCTCGCCGACGACGTAGGCGCTGCCGCCGGGGCGCTGGTCGTCGAGGAAGGCGGCGGTGGCGAGGGCGGAGGTCCAGATCGACTCCACCGGCAGGTCGATGCCGCTGCTGCGCAGCCGGAACTGCAGGTCGCGCGGCGTGAAGATCGAGTTGTTGGTGAGGACGAGGAACGGCCGCCCGGTCTCGCGGAGGCGGCCGATGAACGCGTCGGCACCGGGGATGAGGCGGCCCTCGTGGACGAGGACACCGTCCATATCGGTCATCCAGCACTCAACCGGCTTGGTTTCGGGCACGGCGCCGAGCCTAGGCCCGCGGCCGGTGGTCCGCTGGCGCCGAACGGTCTTGTCGCGGCGGGCCGCTGCCCCGAAACTTCTCCGACGCGCCTGTAACCGATCGGGTGCCTGCGACGTCCTTCCTGTTGAACGCCCCACCCCACCTGGTTCCCTGGAGGATCCGATGTCCGGCGAGTTCTACGCACCCGAGACCCCCGACATGCCCGAGCTGACCGAGACCGACGCTCCGGAGCCGACCGACCAGGACGACTTCACGGAGACCGGCTCCTCCCACGAGTACGTCGACACCGACGGCGACGGCTACGCCGAGACCACCGTCATCGACTCCAACGCCGACGGCGAGGTCGACGCCGTCCTCACCGACGTCGACGGCGACTTCTACGACGACATCGCCCAGTTCGACAACACCCCCGGCGACGGGCAGTTCACGCCCGACGTGGTCGCGGTCTCCACGGGCGGCGACGGCCTGGCCGACATCGTCATCGACGACACCGACCTCGACGGCATCTTCGACACCGTCACCCCGGGCAACGACGAGCCGCTGCCCTACGCCAACCCCTACGAGACCTCCGCGGGTGTGGCGCCGACCGAGACGCCGATCGCCGACGCCCCGTTCGACCCGCGGGCCTGACGTCCGCCCCGCCGCCCGAGGGACTGTCCGACGAACGGTGTAACTGGTCCGACACGCCGAGCGCAGCTCGGGGAAAGGACCAGCAATGACCGAGACGATCGGGGCTGTGCCGGATCGGATTGATCAGCAGCAGCTCGCCCAGCAGTTGGTGGAAGCGGCCCGGGCCGAGGGGGTGGAGCTCGTCGGCCCGGGCGGTCTGCTGACCGGGTTGACCAAGACGGTGCTCGAGACCGCCTTGGAGGCGGAGATGACCGAGCACCTGGGCTATGACCGCCACGACCCGACCGGTCGCGACAGCGGCAACTCCCGCAACGGGGCCCGGATCAAGACGGTGCTCACCGAGATCGGGCCGGTGCAGATCGAGGTTCCCCGGGATCGGGACGCCAGCTTCGACCCGGTCATCGTGCGCAAGCGCCAACGCCGCCTGGACGGCATCGACGAGATCGTGCTGTCGCTGACCGCGCGGGGGCTCACGACCGGCGAGGTGGCGGCGCATTTCGACGAGGTCTACGGCGCCAAGGTCTCCAAGGACACGATCTCGCGGATCACCGACAAGGTTCTCGACGAGATGGGCGAATGGGCGCAGCGCCCGCTGGACGCGGTCTACCCGGTGTTGTTCGTGGACGCTATCCACATCAAGGTCCGGGATGGTCAGGTCACCAACCGCCCGTTCTACGTGGTCATCGGGGTGACCGTGGACGGGCACCGTGACATCCTCGGGATCTGGGCCGGCGACGGCGGGGAAGGTGCGAAGTACTGGCTCCACGTCCTGACCGAGATCAAGAATCGCGGCGTGACCGACGCGTGCATCGTGGTCTGCGACGGGTTGAAAGGCCTCCCCGAGTCGATCACCACCGTGTGGCCCCAAGCCGTGGTCCAGGCCTGTGTGCTGCACCTGATCCGCAACACCTTCCGCTACGCCTCTCGCCGCTACTGGGAGCAGCTGGCGAAGGATCTGCGCCCGGTCTACACCGCGCCGACTGAACAGGCCGCCGAGGCGCGCTTCGCCGAGTTCGCGGCGACATGGGGTGGGCAGTATCCGGCGATCGTGGCGTTGTGGCGCTCAGCGTGGTCGGAGTTCGTGCCGTTCCTGGACTACGACGTCGAGATCCGGAAGGTCATCTGCTCCACGAATGCGATCGAGTCGCTCAACGCCCGCTACCGGCGCGCGGTCAAGGCCCGCGGGCACTTCCCGACCGAACAGGCGGCGCTCAAGTGCCTCTACTTGGTTACCCGCTCGCTCGACCCGACCGGGAAGGGTCGGGCACGGTGGGCGATGCGGTGGAAGCCGGCGCTGAACGCCTTCGCGATCACCTTCGCCGGACGTATCGTTCCCAGCAACGGAAGCTAGCCATCACGACCGGTTACACCGTTCTTCTGACACTCCCCCGCCCGACGGCCCCCGACCTCTGTGGTCGGGGGCCGTCGGTGTGTGGGGCCGCGTCGTGTGGGGCCGCGTCGTGTGGGGCCGCGTCGTGTGTGGGTGCGTCGGGATCGCGTTCCGCGGAACGCGACGGCCTTCCTGAACTGCGCACCTGTCGGCGGTCCCTGCACGGCGGGACGTGCGCAGGTGGTTGAACGGTGCGCAGGTGCGACCGGCCGCGGTGGAGGTGCGGGGCCCGCGATATGCGTTCCGCGGAACGCGAGCCGGGTGTGTGAGGCCAGGGCGGCGGAGCGCGTTCCGCGGGCCGCCTCCCGCCCCCCGCGTACATACCGGTTCCCGCGCGGTTCCCGGTTCCCGCGCGCGTTTCCTGCTCCCGCGCGCCCCCGGCGGCTCGCGGGAGCAGGTTCGGCGCGCGGGAGCCCGAAGGCCGCGCGGGAAGCTGCGGGGTGCGCGAGAAGCCGGGCCGCTCGGCCGCTGCCCGGCGCGGCGCCGCCGGTGATCGGACGGCCCGTCGGTCGGACGGCCCGGTGATCGGACGGCCCGGTGATCCGGCCGCCCGGCTGTAGGCGCTCGGTGATCGCCGGGAGCGTGACGTCGGGGTCGCGCGGAGGGCGGTGGCGGTGCGGTCTCGGCGATCAAGGGGTCTGGATGCGGTCGGTCGGGGTGGTGATCGTCGGGACCGCGCCCGTGGGGCCGTCGTGGGGCCGTCGTGGGGCCGTGGTGGTGCGGTCCTGGTGATCGTCGATCTGCTGTGGTCAAGTCTGCTGTGCGCGGCCGTGCCGGATCGCCGGACGGCTGCCTGTGTGGTGCGTCCGCGTTCCGCGGAACGCGGTCCGGCTGCTCCCGCGCGCGTTCCCGGCTCCCGCGCACCCCCGGCGGCTCGTGGGAAGGTGTTGGGC
Organism: Pseudonocardia oceani; assembly: GCF_019263585.2. GTDB lineage: Bacteria > Actinomycetota > Actinomycetes > Mycobacteriales > Pseudonocardiaceae > Pseudonocardia > Pseudonocardia oceani. Next base: position 750,306 of record NZ_JADQDF010000001.1, on the reverse strand, counting down.
GCGCGGGAACCGAATCCGCGCGCGCGGACCCGGCCCGGCGTGCGGGACCCGGCTCGTGCGCGGGACCCGGCCTGGTGCGTGGGACCCGGGAACGCGCGCGGGAGTCGAGCTGGTGCGCGGGAGCCGACCGGTGCGCGGGCCCGCTCCGGCGGCGGGGGAGAGGGCGGGAGCCTGTCAGATGGTCTGTGTAACAAGATCCTCTTGAGTTGAGGAGTACACAGATGTCCGTGATCGATGATCAGGATGTGCATCCGCTCGGAGCCGCCCCCTCGGTCGGTGCCGAGCCCGAGACGGCCCGTGACGCCGTGAACCGGATGGTCGATGCCGGTCTGCTCGACGGGCTGATGTCCAAGGTGGATGCCGGTGAGCTCGCGCTGACCGGTGACGGGGGCTTCCTCCCCGAGATGATCAAAGCGGTCCTCGAGCGTGGCCTGGCCGCCGAGCAGACCGCTCACCTGGGCTACGAGCGTGGCGACCCGGCCGGGCGCGGGACCCCGAACTCCCGCAACGGGTCCACCCCGAAGACCCTCGCGACCGAGGTCGGCGACGTGGCGCTCGACGTGCCGCGGGACCGGGCCGGAACCTTCGAGCCACGGCTGGTCCCGAAGGGGTCACGGCGCACCGGCGGCCTCGACGAGATGATCGTCTCGCTCTACGCGGGCGGGATGACGGTGCGCGACATCAGCCACCACCTGGCCCGCACGCTGGGCACCGAGCTGTCCCACGACACGATCTCCAAGGTCACCGACTCGGTGCTCGAGGAGGTCAAGCTCTGGCAGTCCCGCCCGCTGGAGGAGATCTACCCGATCGTCTACCTCGACGCCCTCATGATCAAGGTTCGGGACGGGCACCAGGTCCGCAACCGGGCCGCGCACATCGCCGTCGGCGTCGACCTCGACGGCGTCAAGCACGTCCTGGGCATCTGGGTCCAGGCCGCCGAGGGTGCGAAGTTCTGGGCCGGAGTGTGCGCCGAGCTGCGCAACCGCGGCGTCCGGGACGTGATCATCGTGTGCTGTGACGGGCTGTCCGGGTTCCCGGAGGCGATCGAGGCGACCTGGCCGCAGTCGATCGTGCAGACCTGCACGGTGCACCTGCTGCGGGCGGCGATGCGGTTCGTGTCCTACTCCGACCGCAAGAAGGTGGCCGCGGCGCTCAAGCCGATCTACACCGCCCCGACCGACGAGGTCGCCCGCGTGGAGCTCGACGCGTTCGCCGCCTCCGACCTCGGGCGCCGCTACCCGGCGGCGGTGATGACCTGGACGAACGCGTGGGAGCGGTTCATCCCGTTCCTGGCGTTCCCACCGGAGTTGCGGCGGATCATCTACACGACGAATGCGATCGAGTCGCTGAACTACCAGCTCCGGAAGATCATCAAGAACCGTGGTCACTTCCCGAACGACGACGCCGCGATCAAGCTGCTCTGGCTCGCCATCCGCGATATCGAGGACAAGCGAGCCCGGGCACGGGAGAAGGAGAAGGGGCTGCCCGCCCACGCCCGCCGAGCGTCTGGCCGACTCGTCGAAGGAGCCGTCGTCCAGGGCTGGAAACAGGCCCTCGGCGCCCTCGCCCTGACCTACCCCGAACGCCTCAGCCCCTACCTGTCCTGACAATTTCTAGATCGACTTACACAGAGATCTTGACAGGCCCGAGGGCGGGCCGGCTGCGCGGAAAGAAGTCCGGAACCGCTGTAACCCCGGCCGGATCCCCGGAGTCCTCCCTGACAAGAGGGCGGAACACCCGCCCCGTACCCCACCACCACGGAGGATCCGATGTCCGAGTTCTACGCCCCCGACATGATCGACCTGCCTGCCGCCCCGGAGTACTCCGGCACCGACACCGCGTTCGAGTACGTCGACGTGGACGGGGACGGCTACACCGAGACCACCCTGATCGACTCCAACGACGACGGCCAGATCGACGCCGTGCTCACCGACGTCGACGGCGACTTCTACGACGACGTGGCCCAGTTCGACAACATCCCGTCCGACGGCCTGTTCACCCCGGACGTCGTCGCGGTGGCCCAGCACGCCGACGGACTGGCCGACCTCGTGTTCGACGACACCGACCTCGACGGCGTGTTCGACACCGTCACCGATGGCGGCGGCGAGCCTCTGCCGTACGCCAACCCGTACGAGACGTCGGCCGGTGTCGCCCCCATCCTGGGCTGATCGTCCCGATTGTCCGAGTGCCCCCGACCGGTGGTCGGGGGCACTCGCATGTGGTGCAGTCGTCTCGCCCGTCCGGTCGAAATCCCGCAGCGGAGCGGTGACCAGCGGTTACTGCTCCAGCGCGGGTCGTCACCCCTCGGGGAGCGGTCCGTCTGCATGTCGACGCACCTGCGTCAAGACTTGAAGTTAGGCATGCCTTCGATAAGGGTCGGCACAGCTCAACATCGTGTGACCAGGAGAGGGGCCAGTTCCATGCCGCAGGAGAGATCGGTCGACGCGCACCGGGGAACCGTGCACGATCTCGTGGGCATCGGGTTCGGACCGTCGAACCTCGCGCTGGCGATCGCCGTGGACGAGCACAACGCGCAGGGGGCGGGCCTGTCGGCGCGCTTCGTCGAGCGGCAGGAGCGGTTCGGCTGGCACCGCGGCATGCTCATCGAGGACGCGACGATGCAGGTGTCGTTCCTCAAGGACCTCGCCACGCTGCGCAACCCGACCAGTCGCTTCGGGTTCCTGTCCTACCTGCACGACCGCGACCGGCTCGTCGACTTCATCAACTACGGGACCTCGTTCCCGACGCGGCTGGAGTTCCACGACTACCTGGAGTGGGCCGCGGCCGGCTTCGCCGACCGCGTCGACTACGGCTCCACCGTCGTCGGCATCCAGCCGGTGGCGGGCGACCCCGGGCTGGTCGACGTCCGCACCGACGACGGCGGGCGGCTGCGCACGCGCAACGTCGTCCTGGCCACCGGGCTGGTGCCGTTCCTGCCCGAGGGGGTCTCGGGCGGCCGCCGGATCTGGCACAGCCGCGACCTCATCACCGCGACGGCGTCGGCCACCGACGTCCGGCGCGTGATCGTGGTCGGCGCCGGCCAGAGCGCCGCCGAGGCCGCCGACCACCTGCACCGCTCGTTCCCCGACGCCGAGGTCTGCGCGGTGTTCGCGCGCTACGGCTACAGCCCCGCCGACGACAGCTCGTTCGCCAACCGCGTGTTCGACCCGAGCGCCGTCGACGACTTCTTCCAGGCCCCGAGCGAGGTCAAGGACCTGATCCTGGGCTACCACGGCAACACGAACTACTCCGTGGTCGACCTCGACCTGATCCAGTCGCTCTACCGCCGGCACTACCACGAGAAGGTCAGCGGACGGGAGCGCCTGCGGTTCCGCAACGTCAGCCGCGTCGCCGACGTGGTGGAGACCGACGACGGCGTCGAGCTCGCGGTGGAGTCGCTCGTCGACCGCAGCCGCGAGGTTCTCACGGCCGACCTCGTCGTCTACGCCACCGGCTACCGGCCGTCGGACCCGGTCGGTCTGCTCGGCGCCCTCGCCCCGCACTGCCACCGCGACGGGCTGGGCCGCCTCGACATCGGGCGCGACTACCGCGTCGCCACCGACGACGACGTGCAGGCCGGCATCTACGTGCAGGGCGCCACGGAGCACACGCACGGGCTGTCCTCGACGCTGCTGTCCAACGTCGCGGTGCGCAGCGGCGAGATCGCCGCGTCGATCGCCGCCCGCCCCGCCACGGGCACCACGCCCGCGCGCCTCGCGCACTCCGCCACCGGCGCCTGAGCGCCCGCACCGACGACCTCGAGGGAGCACCATGTCCACCAACCCGTTCGACGACGAGGACGGCACCTTCCACGCCCTGGTGAACGACGAGGGCCAGTACTCGCTGTGGCCCGTGTTCGTGCCGGTCCCCGAGGGCTGGAGCGTCGAGCTCGGCCCGGCCACGCGCCAGGAGTGCCTCGACCACATCGAGACGCACTGGACCGACCTGCGCCCGCGCAGCCTCGTCGCCGCCATGGAGCAGGACGAGCAGGTCGGCGCGCAGCAGACCGACTGAGCGCCGCGCCCAACGCTCCGCCCGCGACACCCGCATCCGCACCCGATCCACCTGCACCGCCCCACCGGGAGTACACGCATGTCCGCACCACGTCCGACCTCTGCGGCGACCTGGCCCGCCCTGTTCGCCGAGCAGGTCCGGCGCGCACCGGACGCGGTGGCGCTGGTGCTCGAGGACGTCGAGCTCACCTACGGCGAGCTCGACGCGCGCGCGTCCCGGCTCGCGCACGTGCTCGCCGCGCTCGGGGCGGGGCCGGAGCGGGTGGTGGCGCTGACGCTGCCGCGGTCGGTCGACATGATCGTCGCGGAGGTGGCGGTCCTCAAGGCCGGCGCCGCGTACCTGCCGCTGGACCCCGACTACCCGGCCGTCCGGATCGCCTACATGGCCGCAGACGCCCGGCCCGCCGTGATCGTCAGCACGACCGCGCTCGCGGCGGAGCTCCCGGACGACGTGCCGCACCTGCTCCTCGACGACCCCGCGGTCGTCGACGCGCTGGCGGCGGCACCGACGTCGGTCCCGGAGCCCGACGTCGACGTGCTCGGCGCGGCCTACGTCATCTACACCTCGGGCTCGACCGGGCGGCCCAAGGGTGTGGTGCTGTCCCACACCGGCGTCGCGAAGCTGGTGGCGACGCAGGTCGAACGGTTCGGCATCGGCCCGCACAGCCGGGTTCTGCAGTTCGCCTCGCCCAGCTTCGACGTCGCGTTCTGGGACCTGTGCCTGGGCCTGCTCTCGGGCGGGCGGCTGGTCGTGGTGCCGTCCGAGCGCCGCGTGCCCGGCCCCGAGCTGACCGAGTACGCCCACCGGCACGGCGTCACGTTCATGATCCTGCCGCCCGCACTGCTCGCAGCGATGCCCGCCGAGCTGACGCTGCCCCCGGCCACCCTGCTGGCGGGCACCGAGCGGGTCTCGCCCGAGCTCGTGGGGCGCTGGGGCCGCGGCCGGCGGATGTTCAACGCCTACGGCCCGACCGAGGCGACCGTCAACTCGACGCTGGGCGAGGCCCACCCCGACCGGCTGCGCGGCCCGTCGGTGCCGATCGGTGTGGCCGACCCGATGACCGCGGTGCATGTCCTCGACGACCGGCTGGCGCCCGTCACCGGCGAGGAGCCCGGGGAGCTGTACCTCGGCGGGCCCGGGCTCGCCCGCGGCTACCTCGGCCGGCCCGGCCTCACCGCCGAGCGGTTCGTCGCCGACCCGTGGACGCCCGGCGGGCGGCTCTACCGCACCGGCGACCTCGTCCGCACCGACGCCGACGGGAACCTGCACTTCCTGGGCCGCGTCGACGACCAGGTCAAGATCCGCGGCTACCGGATCGAGCCCGGCGAGATCGAGTCGGCGGCGCGCGCCCACGAGGGGGTGGCGCAGGCGACCGTCGTCGTCCGCGAGGACCGCCCCGGCGACCGGCGCCTCGTGGCCTACGTCGTGCCGCGCCTGGACGGCGGGGGCAGAGAGGGGGGCGACGACCGGTCCGGGGACGACGGGCGCGTCGAGGACTGGAAGGAGGTCCACGAGCTGCTCTACGCCGCCGACGAGGAGGACTTCGCCGGCTGGAACTCGACCTACGACGGCACCGCCATCCCGCGCGAGGACATGCGCGCCTGGCGCGACGCGACCGTGAGCCGCATCCGGGACCTCGCGCCGCGCCGCGTCCTGGAGATCGGCGTGGGCAGCGGCCTGATCCTCACCGAGGTCGCGCCGCACTGCGAGCGCTACACCGGCCTGGACCTGTCCGAGCAGGCCGTCGCGTCGCTCACCCGCCGGGTCGCCGCGGACCCCGAGCTGGCCGGGCGCGTCGACCTGCACGCCCGCCCCGCCCACGACCTCGCCGGACTCCCCGGCGGCTACGACACGGTCGTCGTCAACTCGGTGCTGCAGTACTTCCCGTCGGGGGAGTACCTGGCCGGCGTCCTGCGCTCCGCGGTCGCGCTGCTGGCCCCCGGCGGCGCCCTGTTCGTCGGCGACGTCCGGCACGCCGGGCTGCTGCGCGCGTTCCGGGCCGGGGTGGCCGCCGCGCGCGGCCGGGGCGCCGACCACCGCGCGCTCGACGCGGCCGTCGCCTGGGAGGGCGAGCTGCTGTGCGACCCCGCCTTCTTCTCCGAGCTCGCGGAGGCGGAGCCGCGGCTGTCGGCGGCGGAGGTGGCGCTCAAGCGCGCGACCGCCCACGACGAGCTCAGCCGCTACCGCTACGACGTGGTCCTGCGCGCCGACGCGCCCCGCGAGCCCGCCGCCGCCGTCGAGCGTCCGTGGGCCGGCCTCGACGTGCTGGCCGAGGACCTGAGCGCCGAGCCCGACGTCCTGCGCGTCACCGGGATGCCCAACGGGCGGCTCACCGCCGACCTCGCGGCGCTGGCCGCGGTCGACGGCGGCCCCGCGCCGGAGCCGGGCGTCGACCCCGAGCGGCTGCACGCCCTCGGCGCGGAGCTGGGCTACCGCGTCGACCTCACCTGGACCGCGGACGCCCCCGACGGCCGGTTCGACGCCGTGCTGTCGCGCCCCGGCGTCGACCCCGGCCCGGCGTTCCGCCCCGCGACCGGGCGCACCGGGCCGTCCACGAACCGCCCGGCGCCGTTCCGCGACGTGTCCGTGCTCGTCGCCGGCGTGCGGGCGCACCTCGTCGCGAGCCTGCCCGAGTACATGGTGCCCGCGGTCGTCGCGCTGCCCGCACTGCCGGTGCTGACCAGCGGCAAGATCGACCGCGCGGCGCTGCCCGCGCCCGACCTCGGTGCGCAGGTCACCGGGCACCGCCCGCGCACGGCCCGCGAGGAGCTGCTGACCGCGCTGTTCGCCGAGGTCCTGGGCGTGCCCGGGATCGGCGTCGACGACGACTTCTTCGCCTTCGGCGGCGACAGCATCCTGTCCATCCGCCTCGTCGTGCGCGCCCGCGCCGCCGGGCTGACCGTCACCCCGCGGCAGGTGTTCACCCACCGCACCGTCGCCGCCCTCGCGCCGGAGGTCGAGGCGACCGGCGAGGCCGGCGCCGACCCCGGCGCGCTCGTCGCGCTGCCCGAGGGGCACCCGCTCGCCGCCGCCGGCGAGGTCTGGCCCGTGTCGCCGCTGCAGGAGGGGTTCTTCTTCCACGCCGCGCTCGACGCCGGCGGCCCGGACGCCTACCTCATCCAGGAGGTGCTGCACCTGGAGACGGGCACCGGCACCGGCATCGACGCCGCCGCCCTGCGCGGCGCCGCCCAGGACCTCCTCGACGCCCACCCGCAGCTGCGGGCCGGGTTCCACCAGCTCGACGACGGCCGGGTCGTGCAGGTCGTCCCGCCCACCGCCGTGCTGCCGTGGGCCGAGGTCGACCTCGACGACCGGGCCGACCTCGACGCCCTGCTCGCCGCCGACCGCGCGCAGCGCTTCGACCTCGCCCGGCCCCCGCTGCTGCGCACCACGCTCGTGCGGCCCGGTGACGGCACCGCCCGGCTGGTCGTGACGTTCCAGCACGTCGTCGTCGACGGCTGGTCGGTCGTGGTGCTGGTGCGCGACCTGCTCGAGCGCTACGGGCGCCGCGTCGCCGGCGGCGCCGCCCCGGTCGACGACACCGCCGCCCGGGCCCGGCACCGCGACTGGTTCCGCTGGCTCGCCGGCCGCGACACCGACGCCGCGCTGGCCGCCTGGCGCGCCGAGCTGGCCGGACTCGACGGCCCGACGCACCTGGTGCCGGCCCTGCCGGCACCGGCAGGAGTCCCTGCTCCCGCGACCGGCGTCCACGCCCAGCACCACAGCCGGATCGACGCCGCGACCACGGCCGCGCTCGTCGGTGCCGCCCGCGCCCGCGGGACGACGCTGGGCACCGCCCTGCACGCGGCCTGGGGCCTGCTGCTCGGACAGCTCACCGGCGAGCGGGACGTCGTGTTCGGGTCGACGGTGTCGGGTCGCGACGCGGCCGTCGACGGCGTCGAGGACGCGGTCGGGCTGTTCATCACCACGCTGCCCGTGCGGCTGCGCTGGGCGCCGGCCGACGCGCTGGGCGACGTCCTCGCGCGCGTGCAGGACGCGGGCACGGCGCTGCTGGACCACCAGCAGGTCGGCCTCGGCGACCTCCAGCGCGCGGCGGGGCTGCCCGAGCTGTTCGACACCCTCGTCGTCATCGAGAACTACCCGCGCGCGCAGGCGCCCGCCGCCGGGCTGCAGGTCACGGGCGTGGACGTCCTCGACGCCGTGCACTACCCGGTGGCGCTGATCGTCGACGCCGGCGACGAGCTGGGCCTGACCGTCAAGCACGACCCCGCGCGGGTGTCGGCGCAGGCCGCCGCGCTGCTCGCCGGGCAGCTCGGGCGGATCCTTACCGCGATGGCAGCGGGCCTCGACACGTCCGTCGCCGCGCTCCCGTTCGGCACCGCCGACACCGACCGGAACGAGCGGCAGGTGCCGCCCGCGACCCTGCTCGACCTCATCGAGGCGCAGGCCGCGCGCACCCCCGACGCCGTCGCGGTGGCCGACGAGCGCGGTGAGTTGACCTACGCGGCGCTCCTCGCGCGCTCGGGCGCGCTGGCCGGGCGCCTCGCCGCCCGCGGAGCCGGGCCCGACGCCGTCGTCGCCGTGGCCGTGCCCCGGTCGAACGAGCTGGTCGTGGCGCTGCTGGGCGTGCTCGGCGCGGGCGCGGCCTACCTGCCGGTCGACGCGGAGCAGCCGGCCGAGCGGGTGGCGGCGATGCTGGCCGACGCCGGTGCGGCCGTCGTGGTCACCGCCGACGGCACGGGTGTCGCGGGCGTGCCCGGCGTGGCGGTCGACGGCTACGGGCCGACGGCGCCGGTGCGCCGCGCGCGTCCCGACCAGGCCGCCTACCTGATCTTCACCTCGGGTTCGACGGGCCGTCCCAAGGGCGTCGTCGTCACCCACCGCGCGATCGTCAACCGCCTCGCCTGGATGCAGCACGAGTACGGCCTGCGCGCCGACGACCGCGTCCTGCAGAAGACCCCCGCCACCTTCGACGTGTCGGTGTGGGAGTTCTTCTGGGCGCTGTGCGAGGGCGCGGCGGTCGTGCTGGCGCGCCCCGACGGCCACCGCGACCCGGCCTACCTCGCCGGGCTGGTCCGCGACGCGCGGATCACCACGATGCACTTCGTGCCGTCGATGCTGGCGGCGTTCCTGGCCGTCGAGCCCGACCTGGAGCCGGGGTGGTCGGCGAGCCTGCGCCGCGTGTTCAGCAGCGGGGAGGCCCTGCCCGCCGGGGACGCGCGGCGCTGGACGGCCGCGACCGGGGTGCCGCTGCACAACCTCTACGGGCCCACCGAGGCGGCCGTCGACGTCACGCACCACGCCTGCGCGGGCGAGGACGGCGCGTCGGTGCCCATCGGGCGCGCGGTCTGGAACACCGGGCTGCAGGTGCTCGACGGCTGCCTGCGGCCGGTGCCCGACCGCGTCGCGGGGGAGCTGTACCTGTCCGGGGTCCAGCTGGCCCGCGGCTACCACGGCCGCCCCGGCCTCACCGCCGGCCGCTTCGTGGCCGACCCCGCCGCGCCGGGCGAGCGCATGTACCGCACCGGCGACCTCGTGCGCCGCCTGCCCGGCGGCGCGCTGGAGTACCTGGGGCGCACCGACTTCCAGGTCAAGATCCGCGGCAACCGCATCGAGCTGGGCGAGATCGAGGCGGCCCTGGTGGCGCGCGACGACGTGGCGCGCGCCGCGGTCGTCGTCCGCCACGACGGCCCGTCGCCCGCGCTGGTGGCCTACGTCGTGCCGGCAGAGGCGGCCACCGCCGACCCCGCCGCACTGCGCGCCCACCTGGAGACCGTGCTCCCCGCCGCGATGGTGCCCTCCGCCGTCGTCGCGCTCGACGACCTGCCGCTCACCCCGAGCGGCAAGCTCGACCGCGCCGCCCTGCCCGCCCCGGCCGCCGCCCTGACGTCCACCGCCCTCCCGGCCGCGCAGGGCCGCGAGCCCCGCACGCCCGCCGAGCGGGTGCTCTGCGCGGTCTTCGCCGACGTGCTCGGCCTCGACCGGTGCGGCGCCGACGACGACTTCTTCGCCGCGGGCGGCGACAGCATCTCCTCGATCTCGGTGTCGAGCCGCGCGCGGCGGGCCGGGCTGCCGGTCGGGCCGCGCGAGGTGTTCACCGGGCGCACGCCCGCCGGGATCGCGGCGCTGCTCGGCGACGCCGCCGTGCCCGCGCCCGGAGCCGCGCCGGCCCCGGCCCTGCCCGCCGTGCCCGAGGCCGATCTCGCCCAGGTCCGGCGCGTCAGCCCGGTGCCGGTGGCCGCCGTGTGGCCGCTCTCGCCGCTGCAGGACGGCCTGTTCTTCCACGCCGGCTTCGACTCCGGCGGCACCGGCGACGCCTACACCGTGCAGGAGGCCGTCGACCTCGACCACCGCGTCGACCTCGACCGCCTGCGCGCCGCGTGCGCCGCCGTCCTGGCCGCCCACGACGGCATCCGGGCCGGGTTCACCGGCGAGGGCCTGCCCGGGCCCGTGCAGTTCGTCGCGGAGCACCTGGAGCCGCCGGTCACCGAGATCGACCTGTCGGCGCTGCCCGCGGCCGAGCGCGCCGCCCGCGTCGAGGAGGTGCTCGCCGCCGACCGCGCGACCCGCTTCGCGCTCGACCGCCCGCCCCTGTTCCGGATCCTGGTGCTGCGCCTGGGCGACACCGACCGGATCGTGGTCAACCGCCACCTGCTGCTGTGGGACGGCTGGTCGGCCTGGCTGTTCCTGACCTCCCTGCTGGCGCACTACGCCGGCGGGGCCGACGGGCTCCCCGAGCCCGGCTCCTACGCCGACTACCTGGGCTGGCTGGAGGGCCGCGACCCCGAGCGGGGCGCGCAGGCCTGGCGCGAGGCGCTGGCGGGGCTGGCCGAGCCCACGCTCGTCGACCCCGCCGGCACGCCGGTCACGCGCGGGCCCCGTGTCGTGGAGGCGGTGCTGCCGGCCGCGACGGGGGAGCGGCTGCGCGCGCTGTCGCACGAGCACGGCCTGACCGCGAACACCGTGTTCAGCACCGCGTGGGGCCTCACGCTGGCGTCGGCGGTGGGGCGCACCGACGTCGTGTTCGGCACGGCGGTGGCGGGCCGCCCGGCCGAGGTGCCCGGCGTCGAGGACACCATCGGCCTGTTCCTCAACACCGTGCCCGCGCGGATGCGGCTGCTTCCCGACGAGCCCGTGCTCGACCTGCTGGCGCGGGTGCAGGACGAGCGCCTCGCGCTCGCCGAGCACGAGAGCATGGGCCTGGGCCCGATCCAGCGCGGGTCCGGGCACCGGCGGCTGTTCGACACCCTGTTCGTCATGCGCGGCGCCGACACCGCGCAGCGCGAGGCCCTGGCCCGGTTCGGCGTCACCGGTCTGTCCAACGTGGACGCCACGCATTACCCGCTCAACCTCGTCGTCACGCCGGGGGAGCGCTACGAGGTACTGGTGTCGCACCGCCCCGACGTCGTGGGCCCCGCGGCCGCCGACGCCCACCTCGCCCGCTTCACCCTCATCCTCGGGCAGCTGCTGGCCGACCCGTCGGTGCCCGTCGCGCGGCTCGACACGGTGCTGCCGGGGGAGCGGCCGGCCGAGGGGGTCGCGCTCGAACCGACCGGCGGCGAGACCGTCGCGGACCTGCTCGCCGCACAGGCCGCCGCCACCCCCGACGCGGTCGCGCTGGTCTCGGGCGAGCGCCGCCTGACCTACGCCGAGCTGGACGCCGCGGTGAACCGCACCGCCCGGCTGCTGCTGGCGCGCGGCGCGGGCCCCGAGCGGGTCGTCGCGCTGGCGCTGCCCCGCTCGACCGAGACCGTCGTCGCCCTGTTCGCCGTGCTGCGCACCGGCGCCGCGTACCTGCCGCTGGAGCTGGACCACCCGGCCGAGCGGCTGGTCGCGACCCTCGACGACGCCGAGCCGCTGTGCGTGCTCTCGACCGTGCCCGTCGCCGGGCGCCTGGCCGGCACGGCCGCGCACCTGCCGACCGTGCTGCTCGACGACCCGGCCGTCGTGACCGAGCGCGCCGCGCTGCCCGCGGGCCCGCTGTCCCACGCCGAGCTGGGCGCGTTCGCCCCGTCGCGCCCGCGGCGCCTGGACCACCCCGCCTACGTCATCTACACCTCCGGCTCGACGGGCCGGCCCAAGGGCGTCGTCACCCCCTACCGGGGCCTGACCAACATGCAGCTCAACCACCGCCGGGAGATCTTCGACCCGGTCGTCGCCGCGGAGGGCGGGCGGCGGCTGCGGATCGCGCACACCGTCTCCTTCGCCTTCGACATGTCGTGGGAGGAGCTGCTCTGGCTCGTCGAGGGCCACGAGGTGCACGTCTGCGACGAGGAGCTGCGCCGCGACGCCGAGGCGCTGGTGGCCTACTGCGACGCGCACGCCGTCGACGTCGTCAACGTGACGCCGACCTACGCCCACCACCTGTTCGACGCCGGGCTGCTCGACGGCGCGCACCGCCCGCCGCTGGTGCTCCTCGGCGGCGAGGCCGTGTCCGACGCCGTGTGGAACCGGCTGCGCGACACCCCCGGCACCACCGGCTACAACCTCTACGGCCCCACCGAGTACACGATCAACACCCTCGGCGGCGGCACCGACGACAGCCCCACGCCCACGGTGGGCCGCCCGATCCGCGCCACCCGCGCGCACGTCCTCGACGCGTGGCTGCGGCCCGTGCCCGACGGAGTCCCGGGCGAGCTCTACATCGCCGGGGCCGGCCTGGCCCGGGGCTACCTCGACCGCTCCGGTCTCACGGCCGAGCGGTTCGTCGCCGACCCGACCGTGCCGGGCGGGCGGATGTACCGCACCGGTGACCTGGTGCGCCGCCGCGCGGGAGGCATCATCGACTTCCTGGGCCGCACCGACGACCAGGTCAAGATCCGCGGCCACCGCCTGGAGCTGGGCGAGGTCGCGGCCGCCGTCGACGCGCAGCCCGGCGTGGCCCGCTCGGCCGTCGTCGCCGTGCCCGACGAGAACGCGGGCCCCGGCATGAAGAAGTTGGTCGGCTACCTCGTGCCCGTCCCGCTCGACGACGCCGCGCGCGCCGCGGTGGAGGCCGAGCAGGTGGCGGAGTGGGAGGCGGTGTACTCCGAGGAGTACACCGCGATCCCGACGGCGGTCACCCGCGACGACTTCGCCGGCTGGGACTCCAGCTACGACGGCACCCCCATCCCGCAGGAGGAGATGCTGGAGTGGCGCGCGGCGACCGTCGACCGGATCCGGGAGCTCGCGCCGCGGCGTGTGCTGGAGATCGGCGTCGGCACCGGCCTGCTCATGGGGCAGCTGGCGCCCGACTGCGAGGCCTACTGGGCCACCGACCTGGCCCCGCCGGTGATCGCGAAGCTGCGCACCGACGTCGCGGCCGACCCCGACCGGCTCGGGCACGTGGAGCTGCTCGCGCGGCCCGCGCACGACCTGTCCGGGCTGCCGGGCGGCTTCGACACGATCGTCGTCAACTCCGTGGTCCAGTACTTCCCGGGCGCCGGCTACCTCGAGCGCGTGCTGACCGGCGCCCTGGAGCTGCTCGCGCCCGGGGGCGCGCTGTTCGTCGGCGACGTCCGCCACCTGGGCCTGCTCCCGACGTTCCGCACCGCCGTCGAGCTGGGCCGCCCGTCGGCCGAGGGCGCCGACGCCGCCGCGGTGTCCCGCGCGGTGGAGCGGGCCGTCGCCTGGGAGAAGGAGCTGCTGCTCGCCCCGGAGTTCTTCACCCGGCTCGCCGAGCGCGTCCCGGGCACGGCGGTGTCGATCCGCACCCGCCGCGGGCGCGCGCACAACGAGCTCACCCGCCACCGCTACGACGCCGTGCTGCACCGCGGGCCCCGCCGCCCGGTGTCGGTGGCCGGCGCCCCGGCCCTGCTGTGGGGCCTGCAGGTCGGCGACCTCGACGCGCTCGCCGCGCACCTGCGCGAGCAGGTGCCCGACGTGCTGCGCGTGGCCCGCATCCCCGACGCGCGCGTCGCGGGCGAGGTGGCCGCCGCGGCGGCGCTGGCCGCGGGCGAGCCCCCGGCGCGGGCGCGGCACGCCGCGGCGCCCGGGACGGCCGTCGAGCAGGAGGACCTGCACGACCTCGCCGCGGCGCTGGGCTACCGGGTGGAGCTCACCTGGTCCGAGCCCGGGTGCGTCGACGCCGTGCTGCTGCGCGGCGCCGGCACGCCCGTCGACCTCTACCTGCCCGACGCCGCCGCTCCCGCCGCCAACGACCCGACGGCGGCCCGCGGCGGCGGGGCGCTGGTGGTGGCGGTGCGCGAGGCGCTCAAGCGGGCGCTGCCCGACTACATGGTGCCCGCGGCGCTGGTCCCGGTGCCCGACCTCCCGCTGACCGCCAACGGCAAGCTCGACGTCGCCGCGCTGCCCGACCCGGACCCGACCGCCCGCCTCGTCGTGAGCCGCCCGCCGGCCACGGAGACCGAGGAGGTGCTGTGCGCGCTGTTCGCGGAGGTGCTCGGGCTGCCCGCGGTCGGCGTGCAGGACGACTTCTTCGACCTCGGCGGGCACTCGCTGCTCGCCACCCGGCTGATCGGCCGGGCCCGCACCGCGCTCGGCGCGGAGCTCGCGATCCGCGACCTGTTCGAGGCCCCCAGCCCCGAGCAGCTCGCCGTCCGCGCGTCGGCGGGCGGCCCGGCGCGGCCGCCGCTGGTGGCGCAGCCGCGTCCGGAGCGGGTGCCGGCCTCGCCCGCGCAGCGCCGGCTGCTGCTCGTCGAGGGCATCGCCGGGCCGGGCACGGCGTACACGTTCCCGCTGGTGCACCGCCTGCGCGGCCCGTTCGACGTCGACGCCCTGCGCGCCGCGGTCGACGACGTCGTGGCGCGGCACGAGTCGCTGCGCACCGTCTTCGTCGACCACGAGGGCGAGCCTCACCAGCACGTGCTGACCGACCCGCAGGTGCCGTTCGCGGTCGCCGGCGGGGAGTCGGTCGACGCCGACCTGGCCGAGCTCGTCGCGCGCCCGTTCGACCTGTCGACCGAGATCCCGCTGCGGGTCGCGGTGTGGCGCCTGGCCGACGAGGACCACGTCGTGGCGCTCGTGCTGCACCACGTCACCACCGACGAGTGGTCGGACCGGCCGTTCCTGGCCGACCTCGACGCCGCCTACCGGGCGCGCGCCGCGGGCGCCGCCCCGGCGTTCGCGCCGCTGCCGGTGCAGTACGCCGACTACACGCTCTGGCACCGCGACCTGCTCGCCGGCGGGCTCGCCGACACCCAGCTCGCCTACTGGGCCGGGGCGCTGCGCGGACTGCCCGCCGAGCTGGAGCTCCCGCTGGACCGGCCCCGCCCGGCGCGCCCGACCGGGCGCGGCGGCATCGTCGAGGCCGCACTGGACCCGGCCGCCGTCGCGGGGCTGCGCGCGCTCGGTTCGGCCACCGGCACCAGCATGTTCATGCTGCTGCACGCCGGGGTCGCGGCCCTGCTGCACCGCCTGGGCGCGGGGGACGACATCCCGCTGGGCGCCCCGATCGCCGGGCGCACCGACTCCGCGCTCGACGACCTCGTCGGGTTCTTCGTCAACACCCTGGTGCTGCGCACCGACCTGTCCGGCGACCCGAGCTTCACCGAGCTCCTGGGCCGGGTGCGCGACGTCGACCTCGCCGCGTTCTCGCACCAGGACGTGCCGTTCGAGCGCGTCGTCGAGGCCGTCAACCCGCCGCGGGTGGCCGGCCGCAACCCGCTGTTCCAGGTGATGCTGGGCTACCAGAGCCGCAGCGGCACCGACGCCGCGCTGCTCGGGCTCGACGCGCACCACCACCCGCTGCCCGACACCACCGCCAAGTTCGACCTCGACTTCACCTTCGTCGACGACACCGCCACCGGCGCGGTCACCCTGCACCTCGAGTACGCCGACGACCTGGTCGACCGCGCCACCGCGGAGGCACTGGCCGGCCGGCTCGGGGTGCTGCTGGGCGCCGTCGCGGCCGACCCGGACCGGCCCCTGCGCGACGTCGCCGTCCTGTACGACGCCGACCTCGCCGCGCTGGAGCGGGCCGAGGCCCTGCAGCGACCGCGCGCGGTCGGGCACGACACCGTGCCCGCGCTGTTCGCGGCCGCGGCCCGGCGCCATCCCGAGCGGGTCGCGCTGGTCACCGGCTCCGAGCGCCTCACCTTCGGCGGGCTCGCCGAGCGGGTGGGGGCGATCGCGGGCCTGCTCGCCGGGCGCGGCATCGGCCCGGGTGACGTCGTGGCGCTCGCGCTGCCGCGCGCCCACGTCGTGCCCGCGGTCCTCGGCGTGCTCGCCGCGGGGGCGGCGTACCTGCCGCTGGACGCGAACCACCCGGCCGAGCGCATCGCCCTCGTGCTCGACGACGTCGCCCCGGCGCTGGTGCTGACCACCGCCGGACACGGCGCACGCCTGCCCGAGGTGGGCCCCGAGCGGGTCGACGTGGGACGGCCGCTGCCGCCCGCGAGCCCGCCCCCGATCGCCGTGCGCCCGGACTCCGCCGCCTACGTCATCCACACCTCGGGCTCGACCGGCACGCCCAAGGGCGTCACCGGCACCCACGCGGGCCTGGCCAACCTGTTCGGCTCGCACCACGAGGACCTCATCCGCCCGGCCGCCGCCCGCCTGGGCCGCGACCTCCTGCGCGCGGTGCACCTGGCCTCGTTCAGCTTCGACGGTTCCTGGGAGCCGGTGCTGTGGCTGCTGGCCGGGCACGAGCTGCACGTCGTCGACGAGGCGGTGGCGCTCGACCCGCCCGCGCTGCTCGCCCACCTCGACGAGCACGCGATCGACTTCGTCGACCTCACCCCGACCTACCTGCGCGAGCTCGACCGGCTCGGCTTCCTCGAGCCGGGCCGCCGCCGGCCCGCCGTGGTCGCGGTCGGCGGCGAGCACACGCCGCCGGAGCTGTGGGAGCGGCTGACCGCGCTGCCCGGCACGGTCGTGCACGACCTCTACGGGCCCACGGAGTTCGCCGTGGACGCCTACGGCTGGCACGGCCCCGCCGACGGCGCGCCGCCCTACGCCGCCCCGATCGCCAACACCCGCGCGCACGTGCTCGACGGCGCGCTGCGCCCGACCCCGGTCGGCGTGCCCGGCGAGCTGTACCTGTCCGGCGCCGGACTGGCGCGCGGCTACCTGCGCCGGCCCGGCCTCACCGCGGGCCGCTTCGTCGCCGACCCCGCGGGGCCCGCCGGCGCGCGGATGTACCGCACCGGCGACCGCGTGCGCCGCCGCGCCGACGGCACCGTCGAGTTCCTCGGCCGCGTCGACGACCAGGTGAAGCTGCGCGGGATGCGGATCGAGCCCGGCGAGGTCGAGGCCGCGCTCACCGCACTGCCCGGGGTGGACCAGGCCGCCGTCGTCGTGCGCGACGACGGGCCCACCGGGCCCCGGCTCGTCGCCTACGTCGTGGGCCGGGATGTGGACGGGGCCGACCCGGCCGGGCTGCGGGCCGCGCTCGCCGGCGTCCTGCCCGAGGCGATGGTGCCCTCGGCGTTCGTCGCGCTCGACGCCCTCCCGCGCGCCGTGAGCGGCAAGCTCGACCGCGCCGCACTGCCGGCCCCGGACGCCGTGGAGAGCGGTGGGCGGGCCCCGGCGACGCCGACCGAGCACGCCGTCGCGGCCCTGCTCGCCGGCGTGCTCGACCTGGAGCGGGTCGGCGCCGACGACGACTTCTTCCTCCTGGGCGGGCACTCGCTGCTCGTCATGCGCCTGGTGGGGCGGATCCGCGCCGAGCTGGGGGTGTCGCTGACGCTGCGATCGGTGTTCGACGCGCCGACCGCGGCCGGGCTCGCGGCCCTGGTGGACGCCGCCCTGGTCGGCTCCGCCCTGGTCGATGCCGCCGGTGGTGCCACCGCCCGTCCGCCGCTGGTCGTGCAGGAGCGCGCCGTGCGGCTCCCGCTCTCGTTCGCGCAGCGCCGGCTCTGGGTGCTGCACCAGGTCGAGGGCCCGAGCGCGACCTACAACATCCCGGTCCTGTGGCGGATCGCCGGTGACCTCGACACGGCCGCGCTGCGGGCCGCGTTCGGCGACGTCGTCGACCGCCACGAGAGCCTGCGCACGGTGATCGGGACCGACACCGTGATCGGGACCGACGGGGAGGAGGCGTTCCAGCGGATCGTCGAGGACCCCGAGGTGCCGTTCGCGCTGCTCGACCTCGGCGCCGAGCAGGCGCGGGAGGCGCTGGCCCGGGAGGCCGAGCACGGCTTCGCGCTGGACCGCGAGCTGCCGCTGCGGGTGACCGTGGTGCGCACGGGGGAGCGCGAGCACCTCGTGCTCCTGCTGCTGCACCACATCGCGGCCGACGACTGGTCCGACGGCCCGCTGGGCCGCGACCTCGCCACCGCCTACGCCGCGCGCACCACCACCGGCACCGCCCCGGCCTGGGCGCCGCTGCCCGTGCAGTACGCCGACTACACGCTCTGGCAGCGCGCGCTGCTGGGCGACGAGGCCGACCCGGACAGCGTCGCCGCGCGCCAGGTCGCCTGGTGGCGCGGGGCGCTGGCCGGGCTGCCCGAGGAGCTGGCGCTGCCCGTCGACCGGCCGCGCCCGGCCGAGTCGAGCTTCCGGGGCGGATCGGTGCCGCTGGACGTGCCCGCGGACCTCGCCGACGGCCTGCGCGGGCTGGCGCGGCGCACCGGCACGTCGATGTTCATGGTCGTGCAGGCCGCCGTCGCGGTGCTGCTGAGCCGCCTGGGCGCCGGCACCGACATCCCGATCGGCAGCCCGGTCGCCGGGCGCGGCGAGGAGGCCCTGGAGGACCTCGTCGGCTTCTTCCTGTCGACGACCGTGCTGCGCACCGACGTGTCCGGCGACCCGTCGTTCACCGACCTGCTGGCGCGGGTGCGCGAGACCGACCTCGCCGCGTTCGACCGCCAGGACGTGCCGTTCGAGCGCCTCGTCGAGGCGCTCAACCCCGCGCGGAGCCTCGCCCGGCACCCGCTGTTCCAGACGATGGTCGTCTACCTCGCCGGTGACGGCGGCGCCCCGGCGCTGCCCGGCCTGGACGTCACCGGGGAGGAGATCGGGTCCGGCACGGCGAAGTTCGACCTGTCCTTCGACTTCGTCGAGGACGGCCCGGGTGGCGAGGGTGCGGGCATCGGCGGCGCGCTCGAGTACAGCGCCGACCTGTTCGACCACGCCACCGCGGTCACGCTGGTCGAGCGGCTGCACCGGGTGCTCGCGGCCGTCGTCGCCGACCCCGGGCGCCGCGTCGGGCGCATCGACGTCCTCGGCGAGGACGAGCGCGCGACGATCCTCGGCCCGTGGGCCGACGGCGGCCCCGCACCGGAGGTCGACGGGACCACCGTCCCTGCGCTGTTCGCCGCGCAGGCGGCGCGCACGCCCGGGGCCACCGCGGTGGTCTCGCCCGGGATCTCGTGGACGTTCGCCGAGCTCGACGCGCGCACCGCCCGGCTCGCCCGGCTGCTCGCCGCGCACGGGGCCGGGCCGGAGCGGCTCGTCGCGCTGGCGCTGCCGCGCTCGGCGCGCGTGCTGGAGGCCGTGCTCGCCGTGCACCGCGCCGGTGCGGCCTACCTGCCGCTCGACCCGGACAACCCGTCCGAGCACACCGCGGGCACGCTCGCCGACGCCGCACCGGTGCTGCTGCTGGCCACGGCGGAGACGGTCGCCGCCCTGCCCGCCGGCGACGTGCCGGTCGTGCTGCTGGAGGACCTCGACGCGCTCCCGGACCCCGGCGGCGCCCTGCCCGCGCCGCGTCCGGAGCACCCGGCGTACGTCATCTACACCTCGGGCTCGACGGGGCGCCCCAAGGGCGTCGTGGTGCCGCACCGCGGCCTCGCGAACCTGTTCGCGAGCCACCGCGCGGTGCTGCACCACCCGACGGTGGCCGCCACCGGCCGCGAGCACCTGCGCGTCGGCCACGCCTGGCCGTTCGCCTTCGACGCGTCCTGGCAGCCGCAGCTGTGGCTGCTCGACGGCCACGCCGTGCACGTGCTCGACGACGAGACCCGCCGCGACCCCGAACTGCTCACCACGGCCGTGCGGCGCGAGGGCCTCGACTTCCTGGAGGTCACCCCGTCCTACCTCGCGCGGATGGCCGACGTCGGCCTGTTCGGCGAGGACGGCACCGACTGCCCGCTCGCGCTGGTCGGGTTCGGCGGGGAGGCGGTGTCGGGGCCGCTGTGGGAGCGCCTGCGCGGGCTGCGCGCCACCGCCGCGGTCAACCTCTACGGCCCCACCGAGGCCACGGTCGACGCGCTCGTCGCGCACGTCGCCGACAGCGCCGCGCCGCAGGTCGGACGCCCGGTGCGCGGCAGCCGTGCGCACGTCCTCGACGACGGGCTCGCCCCCGTCCCGGCCGGGGTCGCGGGGGAGCTGTACCTGGGCGGCGCCGGGCTCGCCCGCGGCTACCTCGGACGCCCGGCGCTCACCGCCGAGCGGTTCGTCGCCGACCCGTTCGGCCCGCCCGGGTCGCGGCTCTACCGCACCGGCGACCTCGCCCGGTTCGACGCGCACGGCCGGCTCACCTACCTCGGCCGCGCCGACGACCAGATCAAGATCCGCGGGTTCCGCGTGGAGCCGGGGGAGGTCGAGGCGGCGCTGACCGCGCTCGACGGCGTCGGCGGGGCCGCGGTGCTGGCCCGCGCCGACGGCGGCGTGACGCGGCTGGTCGCCTACGTGGTCAGCGGTGACGCGGGGCGGGAACTCGACGGGCCCGAGCTGCGCCGCGCGGTCGGCCGGTCGCTGCCCGCGCACATGGTGCCCGCCGCGGTCGTCGTCCTCGACGCGCTGCCGCTGCTGTCCACCGGCAAGCTCGACCGCCGCGCCCTGGAGAACGCGGACTGGGCCGCGCCGGACTTCGCCGCGCTCGCCGGCCCCGGCCGGGAGCCGCGCACGCCGCGCGAGCGGGTGCTCGCCGAGGTGGTCGCGGGCGTGCTGGGCCTGCCCCGCGTCGGCATCGACGACGACTTCTTCGCCCTGGGCGGCGACAGCATCCTCGCGATGACCCTGGTCGGGCGGGCCCGCGCCGCCGGGCTGCGGATCACGCCGCGGCAGGTGTTCCTGCACCGCGGCGTCGCGGAGCTGGCCGAGGTGGCGACCGACGCGGTCGGCCGCATCGGGGCGGCCGACGACGGCACCGGCGACGTGCCGTTCACACCGGTCATGCACTGGCTGCGCGAGCTGGGCGGCCCGTTCGCGGGCTACCACCAGCAGGCACTGGTCCGCACCCCGGCCGAGCTGGACCTGCCCGGCCTCACCGCCGTGCTCGGCGCGCTCGCGCAGCGCCACGACCTGCTCCGCGCGACCCTCGTCCGCGAGGGCGGTTGGTCGCTGCACGTGCCGGCGGCCGACGCCGTCGACGCGGCGTCGTGGATCACCCGGGTCGACGCCGCAGGGATCGACGGCGACGCACTGCGCACGGCGGTCCGGGCCTCGGCGCTCGCCGCCCGCGACGGCCTGGACCCGGACGCCGGCGCGGTGGTGCGGGCGGTCTGGTTCGACGCCGGCCCCGAGCCGGGGCGGCTGCTGCTGATGGCCCACCACCTCGTCGTCGACGGCGTGTCGTGGCGGATCCTGCTGCCCGACCTCGCCGCCGCCTGGGCCGACGTGCGGGAGGGGCGCCCGCCCGTCCTCGACGCCGTGGACACCTCGTTCCGGACGTGGTCGCGGTTCCTCGCGGACGCCGCGGCGGCCCGCGAGGGCGAGCTGCCGTACTGGACCGGGCTGTTCGACGGGGTCGCACCGCTGCCGCTGGAGCGGCCGCTGCGCGCCGACGTCGACACCGTCGCGACGACCCGCGAGATCACCCTGACCCTGCCCCCGGAGCGGACGACCCCGCTGCTGGGCGCCGTGCCGGCCGCGTACGGGGCGGGCGTCGACGACGTGCTGCTCGCGGCGCTCGCCGTCGCCGTCGCCGACTGGCGCGCGCGGCACGGGGACGGGGACGGGACCGGCGGCGCGCTCGTCGTCGACACCGAGGGGCACGGCCGGGCCGAGGAGCTCGCCGGCGGTCACGGGATGGGCGGGGTGGAGCTGGACCTCTCCCGCACCGTCGGGTGGTTCACCGACGTGCACCCGCTGCGCCTGGACCTGGGCACCGCCGACGCGGCGGACGTGCTGACGACCGGTGACGGGACCGCCGCGGTGGTGGCCCGGGTCGCGGAGCTGCGCGCCGCCCAGCCGGACGGCGGCATCGGCCACGGGCTGCTGCGGCGCCTGCACGCGCCGACCGCGGGGGTCCTCGCCGCGCTGCCGGTGCCGGAGATCGAGTTCAACTACCTGGGGCGCTTCTCGGTGCCCGAGGCGACGGACTGGTCCTACGCCGACGAGGGTGACGCCGCCGAGGTCGGGCCGGACCCCGCCATGCCCGAGGGGCACGCGCTGTCGGTCTCGGTCGTCACCGACGACCACGGGGACGGCTCGCGGATGAGTGCCACCTGGTCGTGGCCGGGCGGGGTGCTGTCCGAGGCGGCCGTGCGGGACCTGGCGAGCACCTGGTTCCGGGCGCTGGAGGCGATCGCCGGCCGGATCTGAAGGGGGACGGGCGAGGGCCCGGCCGGAGTGATCCGGCCGGGCCCTCGGTCGTTGCGCGGGTCGTCGCGCGGGTCGAGCGGGTGGGTCAGGCGGCGGGGGCCGTCGTCACCGTCGCCGGGTCGCCGTCGACGGCCGCGGACAGGCGCGGCACGAGGTTCTCGACGACGAACGGGATGCTCAGCGGCGTCACGAACGACACCGCGTCGTAGACGTCCTCGGAGTCGGCGACGAACACCTCGCGGCCCTCGGACACGACGCCCAGGCTGCTGTAGAGCGCGTCGGCGCGCAGCGAGGGCTCGGTGGTCTCCTCGGCCAGCCAGACCAGCGCGTCGACGTCGAGCAGGGAGATCCGCTCACCGGGGACCGTGCCGCCGAAGCCGTCGGCGCCGATGAACTGATCGAGGTCGGCGGGCACGGTGAACCCGAGCGAGGTGAGCGTGCGGCCGCGGACGTCGTCGGCACCGTAGAAGTAGTAGCCCTCGTACAGGGTGGCCATCACCGCGGACTTGCCGGCGAACTCGGGGTGCGCGTCGCGCGCCTGCGTGAAGACGGCCTCGGTGTCGGCGATGAGCGCCGCCGCCTCGTCCTCCTTGCCCAGGATCTTCCCGAGCGTGGTCGTGGTGTCCTGCCAGGAGATGGTGTAGTCCTCCTGGCCCGCGGGCTGCGCGACGGTCGGCGCGATGCCCGAGAGCGTGTCGTAGTCCTCCTGGGTCAGGCCCGAGTACAGCCCGATGATGAGGTCCGGCGTCAGCGCGGCGACCTGCTCGTAGGGGATGCCGTCGGTCTGGTCGAGCAGCGTGGGCAGCGGAGCGCCGCCCAGCGCCTCCTCGGCCCAGGGGAAGATGCCGCCGGGGGCGTCGAGGAAGTTGCTGGTGCCGACGGGCACGGTGCCGAGCGCGAGCAGGGCGTCCTGCTCGTTGAGACCGACGAGCACGATCCGCTCCGGCGCCGCGGCGATCTCGGTGCTGCCGTACTTGTGCTCGATGCTCACCGGGTACGCGCCCTCGGCGGGGGCGGCGGGGTCGGCCGCCTCGGGGGCGGCGGGGGCACCGCCGCAGGCGGCCACGCCGGCGAGCAGGGCCGCCGTCGCGACGAGCGTCGCGACTCGCCGTCCCCGTGACCGGGTGCGGGGGAGCGGGGGGACGGAGAGCGGGGACATCAGGACTCCAGGGACGAAGGGGAGGAGATCTCGTGGTGAGGGTTGCCTATCCAAATGGCGCACGTCAAGCCCGGGTGGCCGACCAGGCGGCCCACAGGTCGGCGTAGCGCCCAGCGGCGGCGACGAGCTCGTCGTGGGTGCCGCTCTCGACGACGCGCCCGGCGTCGAGCACGACCACGCGGTCCGCCGCGGCGGCCTGGGTCATCCGGTGCGCGACGACGAGCCCGGTACGCCCGTCGAGCGCACTGCGGGCGGACCCCTCCAGCACCCGGGCGCCCGCGCTGCCGGCCTCCGCGGTGGCCTCGTCGAGGATCGCGACGGGCGGGTCGGCCAGGACGAGCCGGGCCAGGGCCAGCTGCTGGGCCTGCGTGACGGTGAGCTGGTGCGCACCCTCGCCGACGGCGGTGTCGAGGCCGTCGGGCAGGGCGTCGGCCCACGCGTCGGCGCCGACGGTGGCGAGCGCGTGCCGCAGCTCGGCGCGGGTGGCGTGCGGCCGGGCCAGCAGGAGGTCCTCGGCGAGGGTGCCGCTGAAGACGTGCACCTCCTGCGTCACCAGCACGACCGTGCGCCGCGTCCGCTCCGGTCCGAGCTCGTCGAGCGGCACCCCGCCCAGGCTGATCGAGCCGCCGCCGGGCCGGTGCACCCCCGCCACGAGCTTGGCCAGCGTGGTCTTGCCCGCGCCGCTCGCGCCGACCAGCGCGACCCGCTCGGCCGCCCCGATCGCGAGGTCGACGCCGTGCAGGACGGGGTGGCCGGTCCGGTAGGAGTACTCGACGTCGGCGACCTTCACCGAGCCGTCCAGCGGCGTCCCGACGTGCTCGGGCTCCCGCGTCGGCGGCAGCTCCGCGACCCCGACGATGCGGGCCAGGCTCGCGGCGGCGGACAGCGCGTCGTCGACCGTCACCAGCGCGACGTTGATCGGCCCGAACAGGTTGTGGAAGTACAGCGCCGCCGCGGTGGCCGTGCCGACGCTGACCGACCCGTTGCCGACGAGCAGGAACCCCGTCACCAGCACGGCCGACAGGCCGACGAACTCGGCGAGGTTGAGGCGCGCGTAGAAGCGGGTGATCAGCGTGATCCCGTGCAGGGTGATGTCGACGGCGGCCCGCGAGCGGCGCGCGACCCGTCCGGTGTGGTCCTCGGCGACGAGGAACGCCCGGACGGTCGACGCCCCGCCGACGGTGTCGAGGAGCTGCTGCTGCTGCGCCCCGACCGCCACCCGCTGCTCGGCGTAGACGGGCGTGGCGGTGCGGACGTACCAGCGGGCCGTGTGCAGCTGGATCGGCACGGCGATCAGCGCGACCGCCAGGAACCGCCAGTCGAGCACGCCCATCGCCAGCAGCGTCAGCCCGATCGTCATGCCGGCCCGGACGAGCTGCGGGACCGCCTCGCGGACGGCCTCGCCGACCGCGGAGACGTCGCGGGTGACCCGGGCGGTGAGGTCGCCGCCGCCCGCCTGCTCGACGTCCTCGAGCGGCAGCGCGAGCGCCCGCTCCACGAACTGCTCGCGCAGCCGGGCCAGCAGCCGCTCGCCCAGCCCGATGACGAGCGCGAGGCCGACGGCGCTGAGCACCGCCGCGACGAGCGCGACCGCGGCGAGCGCCAGCGCGGGCAGCGTGACGGCGTCGGCCCCCGCCCCGGAGGCGACGACGTCGACGATCCGGCCCAGCAGCGGCGCGACCAGCAGGCCCACGGCGCTGCCCGCGAGCAGCACGGTGACCGCGACGGCCGCGCGCAGCCGGTGGGGCCGCAGGAGGACCCCGACCGCGGCGCGGGTCTGCGCGCCGGTGGCCAGGGGCAGGAGCGCGCGCTCGGGCGTCGTCACGAGAGCACCGCTTCCCGGTAGCCGGCGTCGGAGCCGACGAGGTCGGCGTGGCGGCCGCTGCGCTGCCCGCCACCGGCGTCGAGGACGACGACGCGGTCGGTGGCCGCGAGCAGCGCGGGGCTGGTGGTCACCACGACCGTGGTGCGGCCGTGGCGGATCCGGCGCAGGGCGTCGGCGATCCGGGACTCGGTGACGGTGTCGACCGCCGTCGTCGGGTCGTGCAGCACGAGCACCGGGCGGTCGGCGGCCAGCGCGCGGGCCAGCGCGACGCGCTGGCGCTGCCCGCCCGAGAGCGAGCTGCCCTGCTCGCCGACGGTGCCGTGCACACCGCCGGGCAGCGCGTCGGCGACCTCGTCGGCCGCGGTGGCGGCCAGCGCGGCGGCCGGGTCGCCGGGGCTCCCGGCGGCGGTCACGTTCTCCAGCAGCGTGCCGGCGAACAGGACCGCGTCGTGGGCGGCGACGAGGACGGCTGCGCGGGTGGCGGCGGGGTCGGTGGCGGTGAGCGCGACCCCGTCGAGCTCGATGGTGCCCGCCTGCGGGTCGGCCTCGCGGGCCAGGCAGGCCAGCAGGGCGGTGGCCACGGCGGGGGAGGGGGCGACGACGCCGAGCAGCTCGCCGGGCTCGACGTCGAGGTCGAGGCCCTGCAGCGCGCCGTGCCGCACGCCGCGCAGGCGCAGGTGCCCGCGGACGGGCTCGGCCGGGGCGCGGGTGCCGGGGAGCACGGCGGGCGGCGAGCTGAGCACAGCGGCGATCCGCGTGGCCGAGGCCCGCGCCTGCGCGAACTCGACGGTCATCCAGCCCGCGGACTGCAGCGGCGCCATGAGGAACAGCGCCAGCCCGACCGTCGCGACGAGCTCGCCGACGGTGATCGCGCCCTCCGCGGCGAGCCGTCCCCCGACCAGCGCGACGAGCGCGATGAACAGCCCGGCCGAGGCCTCCACGACCCCGCCCTGCGTCGCGAAGGCGCGCGCGGTGCGCAGGGTGGCGAGCAGCGAGGCCTGGCTGGTGGTGCGGTAGCGGTCGACCGCGGCGCGCTCGGCGCCCAGTCCCTTGAGCACGCGCAGGCCGGTGACGAGGTCGGCGGCCACGCCGGACGCGTGCGCCGCGCGCTCCTGCTCGACCTCGCTGCGCCGCTCCAGCGGCCGGCTCACGTAGTGGGTGAGCAGCAGCAGCGGCGGCGTCCCGAGCAGCACCAGCAGGCCCAGCGGCACCGACACCGTCAGCAGGACGACGGCGGCCACCAGCACGGCGACCACCGCCGCGAGGCCGAACGGCAGGACGAGGTTGGCCGCGCCCACCCGCTTGGCGTCCTCGGTGGCGGTGTTGACGAGCTCGCCCGACAGCCGCCCGGCGTCGGCTCCGCCGCCCGGGTGCAGGACGCGGCGGGTCAGGCGCAGCCGCAGGTCGTGCGCGGAGTTCTCGGCGGCGCGCTCGGCCGCGCGGGCGCCGAAGCGGAAGGAGTAGGACAGCACCGCGAACGTCACGGCGAGCACCGCGATCCAGGCGACCAGCAGGGTGATCGAGCCCGACGTCACCGCGGTGTCGACGACGACGCCGATGATCACCGGCACGAGCGCCTCGCCCGCCTGGTGCGACGAGGCGAGCAGCGACCCGAGGGTGACGTCGCGGCGCTGGGAGGAGATGGCCCCGCGCAGGACCTGCGGCCCGGTGACGGTCTCGGGGGCGGGTGCCGTCAGCACGTCGGGCGGGAGGGCGGATGCGAGGTGAGGTAGCCACCCATGGTCGTGAAGAACTCGGTCGCGTCGAGGTCGCGGCCGTCGTCGGTGCGGACCCGCTCGACGAGCACGCCGGGGTTGCGCCCGCGCCGCGCGTCGGCGCCCGCGACGATCACCACGCCGGTGCCGCGGCGGATCACGATGCGGCCCGGCGTGCCGCCGATCGCGTCCGGCGTGAGCGACGCGGCGGTGATCCGCACGCGCTCGGCGCCGCGGTAGCAGTAGGCGTTGGGGTAGGGGTCGACCTGGGCGCGGACGAGGTTGAACACGTCGCGCGGCGGCCAGGTCCAGTCGATCCGGTTCTCCTCCTCGGTGCGCCGGTGGAAGTAGGACGCGGCGCGGCGGTCCTGCGGGGTCCAGGAGGTGCGGCCCTGCGCGATGAGCTCCAGCGCGTCGACGGTGATCGGCCCGAACATCGCGAGCGTGCGGTCGAACAGGTCGACGATCGTGTCGTCGTCGGTGATCGGGGTGGAGCGCTGCAGCACCACGTCGCCGGCGTCGAACTCGGCGTTCATCATGTGCGCGGTGACGCCGACCTCGGGCTCGTCGTTGATCAGCGCCCAGTTCAGCGGCGCGAAGCCGGCGTAGGCGGGCAGCAGGGCGTCGTGCACGTTGAGCGTGCCGAGCCGGGGCAGGGAGAAGACCTCGGGCGCGAGCCAGGTCCGCCAGTTCGACACGACCATGACGTCGGCCCGCGCGTCGGCGATCGCGGTGCGGACCTCGTCGTCGTCGGCGCGGTCGCGGACCAGCAGCGGGATCCCGTGGTCGGCCGCGAGCTCGGCCACCGACTCGTTGAAGATCTTCTCGTAGGCGTTGTCGCTGTCGGGGTGCGTGACGATCAGCGCGACCTCGTGACGGGCGTCGAGGAGCGCCTCGATCGTCCGTCGGCCCCAGGTCATGTATCCGAACGCGACGACGCGCATGAGTCTCCTCGTACAGGCGGTGATGAGGGGAGCCTAGGCTTACCGCCGGGCGAGGTCTAGGCCGCGCGCGCCGCTCAGAGCCCGTCCCTGTGCGTCCAGTGCCCGCCGAGCAGCGTGCCGGCCACGGGCATCGCGCGGAGCGCGGCCGGGTCGGCCGTGCGGGGGTCGAGGTCGGTGACGACGAGGTCGGCGCGACGCCCGACGGTGACCGGACCGTCCGGTCCCGCCGACGCGGCCAGCGCCACGTCGACCGGGATCTCCTGCTCCGGGTGCCACGACGGCCGGTCGTCGCCGGAGCGCCGCACGGCCGCGGCCAGGGTGATCCACGGGTCCAGCGGGGCCACCGGGGCGTCGGAGCCCAGCGCGAGGCCCGCCCCGGCGTCGAGCAGGCTGCGGTAGGCGAAGGCGCGGTGCGTGCGCCCGGCCCAGTGCCGGTCGGCGACGTCGCGGTCGTCCACCGCGTGCTCGGGCTGCACGCTGGCGACGACGCCGAGCGCGGCGAACCGGCCCACGTCGGCGTCGGACAGCAGCTGCGCGTGCTCGATCCGGCCGCGGGCGCCGGTCGCGGCGAAGGCGTCGAGGACCAGGCCGTTGGCGCGGTCGCCGATGGCGTGCGCGGCCACGTCGATCCCGGCGGCGGTGGCCCGGCGCATCAGGGGTTCGAGCTCGTCGGGCGGCACCAGCAGCATCCCGCACGGGTGGGCGGCGTCCGGCGGGAACGCGTAGGGCTCGTGGCAGTAGGCGGTGCGGGTGTTGAGCGAGCCGTCGGTGAGGATCTTCAGCGGTCCCATCGTGAGCAGCCCGCCGGTGCCCGCGACCTCGTCGCCGGTGCGCAGGCCGCGCGCCACGGCGTCGTCGAGGTGCGAGGGCCACACCGAGACCGCGACCCGCAGCGCGCCCGCGCCGCCGGCCAGCCGGGCCCTCCAGGTGGCGAGCTGCCAGGGCTCCTGGAAGTCGACGACCCCGACCGTGCCGCGCGCGGCCGCCTCGGCGACGACGGCCGCGACCTGCCGGTCCAGCGCCTCCCGGGGCACCCGCCCGATGACGATCCGCAGCTCCTGCCCCGCGGTCTCGCGCACGATCCCGTCGGCGTCGCCCGCGTGCCCGTAGCGGCGGGTGGCGGCGCTGTTGACCCAGCAGCAGTGCAGGTCGGCCGACACGAGAACGACGGGGACCTCCCCACTGACGCCGTCGAGCAGGGCCCGGCCCGGGGCGTCGGCCCACAGGGCGTCGCGGAAGCCGGAGCCGACGAGCGGCAGACCCTCCGCCGGTGCCCCGGCCCGTAGGCGCTCCCCGACGAGCGCGGCCGCCGCGGCGGCCGAGGTCGCGCCGGACAGGTCGAGCCGCGTCCGGTTGAGTGCGTGCTCGTCGAGGTGGACGTGGTTGTCCCACATGCCCGGGCCCAGCCAGCGGCCGTCGAGGTCGACGACGTCGGCCCCGGCCGGCGCCTCCAGGCCCGCGCCGATCGCGGCCACGAGCCCGTGGCGGAGCAGGACGTCGACGGTCCGGCCGTCGAGGTGGGCCGAGCGCAGCAGCGTCGTGGGGGAGGGTGGCACGGTGGTGAGGCTAGCCTGACCTCGGGGCGGATCGAGCCGCCGCCGCGCGGAGGTCAGGCCGTCCGGTACCGCTCCGCGTAGCGCTGGGCCGCCTCGGCCCGCTCGCCGCTGTGCGCCCGCCCGCGCACGGCGGCCAGCGCTCCGCGCGGGTAGCCGGCCTTGAGGGCGCGGTGCTCCGTCGCCTCGTACAGGTAGGCCACCGCGTAGATCATCCCGACCAGGATGCCGCCCAGCACGGCCACGAGCCGGACCCACAGCTCCCCGGGGATCACCGCCACGAGCAGGACGGCGACCGGCACGACCTGCACGAGCGAGCGCAGGAGCTGGCGGACCGGCCAGGTGCGGGCGGTGAGGTCGTGCAGCACCCAGCCGCGGTTGCGGGCGGGCAGCGCGCCGCCGAAGGCGTACCAGAGCCAGTGGGCGGGGTCGGGCCGGGCGATCTCGGGCGTCGTCATCGTGTGCCAATCATTGGGGTACCAAGTATTCGTCCACGATAGCGCGCCGACCCGGCGTCGCGGTCCCGGTGTGACCGGCGCATCGCCTACGGTGGCGACATGGACGGTGCACCCGACGGGACACGGACGGCCCCGGCGGACCTGCTGCAGCTCGACCGGCAGGTGTGCTTCGCGCTGTCCGTGGCGGCGCGCGGCGTCGTCGCGCTGTACCGCCCGCTGCTGGAGCCGATGGGGCTCACGCACCCGCAGTACCTGGTGATGCTGGCGCTGTGGGAGCGCGACCCGCGCTCGGTCACCGAGCTCGCGTCGGTGCTCGCGCTCGACCCGGGCACGCTGTCGCCGCTGCTCAAGCGGCTGGAGGCGGCCGGGTACGTGCGCCGCGACCGGGTCCGGGGCGACGAGCGGACGCTCGCGGTCACCCTCACCCCGCAGGGGCGGGCGCTGCGCGCGGAGGCCGAGGAGATCCCGCCGGCGGTGGTGGAGCGGCTCGGCATGCCGCTGGCCGACCTGGAGCACCTGCACGCCGTGCTGTCGGGCGTGATCGCCGCGGCGCGCGCACCCGGCGGAGCGGCTCAGCCCGGCGGGTAGGCGGCGGCGAACAGTGCCATGAGCCGGGGGAACACGGGGCTGAACCGGCCCGCCCCCCACGGCACTCCGGGTTCGTTGGCCATCGCCTGGCCGATCACTCCCGCGATCAACGTGGACAGCAGGTGGATCGCCTCGTCCGAGTCGGCCGCGGCACCGAGCTCGCCCGACGACACCGCCTCGCGCAGGGCAGTGCGCTGCACCGCGATCATCTCGGCGCTGACGGCGAGCCCCTCCGGCGACGGCTCGAAGCTCGGCACCGGCCGCCAGAACAGCAGCTGCGCCAGCGCGCGGTGCTCCAGCGCCCAGCGCCCGCCGGCGTCGAGGCCGCGGTGCAGCGCGTCGAGCCCGGTCCGACCCTGCATCGCCGCCCGCATGGCCGCGAGGTGGCGCTGCTGGCCGCGCAGGAACAGCTCCTCGTACACGGCCCCGAGCGACGGGAAGTACTTGTAGAGCGAGGGGGGCTGCACGCCGAGGCGCCGGGCGACCTCCGAGAGGCTCAGTCCGCTCACCCCGTGCTCCGTCATCACCGCCTCGGCGAGCTCGAGGATCTCCTCGATCGTCTGGAGCCGACGCAGGGCGCGCCGGTCCGGCGCCTGCCGCTCGTCCCTGGCCACACTCATGGAACGGACCCTAGCAGAACTGATGCTTGACAGCTTTAGCTATAGGTCATAGCTTTCGGTCATCGAGAGAGGGGGACCCCATGGCGGTCCGCAGGGAACGGTTCTGGCTCACGCGGGACAGTCGGGAGACCACGGTCGCGGCGTCTCCGGAGGTGGTGTACGACCTGGTCGCGGACCTCCCGCGGATGGGCGAGTGGAGCCCGGAGTGCGTGCGCGTCGAGTGGACCGGCGGCGCCACCGGCCCGGCGGTGGGTGCCACGTTCGTCGGGCACAACCGCACCGGGCCGCGGGGGGTCATCCGCTGGTCGCGCCGCGGACGGGTGCTCGCGGCCGATCGGGGCCGGGAGTTCGCCTTCGTCACCGAGGAGGGCGGCCGCGAGTCGACCGAGTGGCGTTTCCGCCTCGAGGCGGTCGACGGTGGCACCCGCGTCACGGAGTCCTACGACGTCCACTGGCTCCCGGTCGGCTTCCGGGTCATCGACGTCCCGCTGAACCGCTTCGGCGACCTGCAGGGGGCGATGGACCGCACCCTGGCCCGCCTGGGGGCCGCGGCCGAGTCCGCCGCCGCATCCACCGACGGCTCTGCCGACGTGCGGACCGAGCGGGTGGAGGAGGTCCGATGAGCACCGTCGCACCGGTCACCCCGTTCCTGACCGCACCCGGCGAGGGGGAGTCGCTCTGGTTCCTCGACGCGCTGGCGTCGGTCAAGGCATCGGCCGCGTCCACTGGCTCGGCCGTCTCGATCACGGAGTTCCGCGCGCCCAGGGGGCACGGTTCCCCGCTGCACCTGCACCGCGACGAGGCCGAGTGGTGGTACGTCCTCGAGGGCGAGCTCGCGGTCTGGGCCGATGGCACGCTCGTCGAGGCCGCCGCCGGCGCCTTCGTCTTCGGCCCGCCCGCACTGCCCCACACCTTCGAGGTGGTGTCGGACGAGGCCCGGTTCCTGCTCGGCACCGCACCCGGGGGCTTCGACCGGTTCCTGCGCGCGGCGAGCGTACCGGCGACGGCGCCCACCCTCCCTCCCGCAGGCGGCGCCCTCCCCGACCCGGCCGAGTTGGCCGCGCTGGCCGCGGGGTTCGGGGTCGAGATCCTGGGCCCGCCCGGCATCCCGACCCCCTGAGTCCGGCCCGGCCCTACTGGCGTGCGGTCGTGTAACCGAGGACCGCGGCCAGGCCCAGCGCGCTGCGCGGGGCGAACGGGCCGCGCCACAGCCCGCCGTGCACCGCCCCGTGCGCCTCGTGCCGCCACGGGTGGTCGTGCCCGGCGGGCGGGGCGTGCAGGTCGTGGACGAGCAGGGCGGCCATGAGCGCGTTCGACGTCGCCGGGTCGAAGACCTCCACCTGGAAGCGGTGGGCGCCGGCGAACGCCGCCGCCAGCGCCCGGTTGCGGACGACCGAGGTGGTGCGGCTCGACGGGGCGACGTGGAAGGACACGGTGGTGCCGGCGGCCCGCGCCACGGCTGCCCGCCAGCGCTGGATCCGCTTGGCCAGCGCGTAGTTCGGGCCCTGGGCGGGCACGAGGGCGTCGCAGATCCCGGGGTCGGCGCCGGGGCGGTAGTTGCGGTGCAGCAGCCGGCCGCGGCTGGCCCAGCGCAGCGGCCGGCCCAGGACCTTCGTGGTGCGCGAGCGCCCGGTGTAGGCGCGCACCGAGTGCTCGACGGCCTCGGCCGGCACCGCGAACACGTCGGTCGGCGTGGCGAGGAAGGCGAGCGCGAGGCCGGGCCGCGCGGCCTGCAGGCGCTGCGCGAGCAGGTCGGCGGCCGCCGAGAGCCGCACGTGCGTGCCGCCGTCGGCGTAGAGGCAGTTGGCCAGCACGAGCGGCTGCGGCCGCGCCCCCAGCCACTGCGCGACGGCGGGCACGTCGGTGATCAGGTCGGCGCCCGCGGCGCGGACCAGGACGTCGCCGTCGCGGACCGGCACGACCAGGCGTCCCGCCCCCTCGCGCGCCGTGCGCTCCAGCCGCTCCCACAGCGCCGGGCGGGGGAGGTCGACGGCGGCGACGGTCGCGCCCCAGCGCAGCAGCGTCGACGCGGGGCCCATCTCCGACGCGGCGCCGAGCACGGCGACGGTCCGCCCGGGCAACGCGAGCCACTCCGGGTGGTCGATCACCGTCTCGACCGCCGCCACCGCCGACGGCTCCAGCACCCCCTCGGCCAGCCAGCGCGCGAGCTGGGCGCGCAGCGCGTCGCCCTCGAGCCGCGCGCCGCGATAGGGCAGGACCAGGCGGTCGACGGGGTCGCGCACGCCGACGACCTCGGCGGTGTCCAGCGGCCGCTCGGGCGGCGCGGTCAGCAGCGTCCGCGCGCCGGTCTCCTCCCCGTCGCGCGCGACGACCATCCGGTCGGCCACCGAATCCAGCCCCGCCGCGGCCATCTCCAGCCAGGCCTGCGAACTGTCGAGACCGGCCTCGACCTGGCGCCGGAAGTGCCCGACGTAGCGGGTGCGCCAGGCCGTCTCCTGCTCCGCGGCCCGCGCGCCGGCCGGGTCGGCGGGGCGCAGCGCGTCGGCGAGGACCGCGCGGCCCACCGCGGTGGTGCTGCGCCGCCCCGCCGCATCGGCCGGGAACACGACGCCCTGCGCCTCATCGCTCACCCGGGCCATCGTCGCGGTGCCCCCGCGGCCTGTCCAGGCGCAGCGGGTGTGCGAGATCGGCCCGCCGGTGGACTCAGAGCCCGGCGAGGACCGTGTCGAGCCGGTCCAGGACGGCCTGGGCCTGGCGGTAGTGGCTGACGTAGTAGTTGGGCAGCGGGAACACCCGGCCCTCCCGCGCCGCGGGCAGCGTCTGGAACGTCGGCTGGTCCAGCAGGCGCTGCGTGTTGTCGTCGACCTCGCCGGTCGTGTCGACGAGGTGCAGCACGACGTCGCAGTCCTCCAGGTGCCCGAGCTCCTCGAACGACAGCGGCTCGAACACCCCGGGCCTGCCCTCCGCGACGGAGCCGAACCGGACCCCGGCCTCCTCCAGCACCACCCCGCTCCACGAGGCCGGGAGGTCGACGAGCGCGTTGCCCTGAGGCCCGCCGCGGACCAGCGCGAAGCGGGTGCGGCCCAGCACCTCGGCGTAGCGGACGCCGAGGTCGGCGGCCTGCTGCTCGTACTCCGCGCGCAGGGCCTCGGCCTCCGGGCCGCGGCCGACCACGTCGGCCGCGCGCACCGCCCGCTCCTGCCAGGTCCCCGGCTCGCGGGCGGCCTCGAACAGCAGCGTCGGCGCGACGCCGCTGAGCCGGTCGTTGAGGTCAACGGGCAGGTCCGGGACGAGCGTGCCCAGGACGAGGTCGGGCTGCAGCGCGGCCAGCGCCTCGAAGTCGACCTCCGCGGGCGTGCCGATCCGGCTCATCGCCTCGTAGGCCGCCTGGTACTCCGGCAGCACTCCGCCCGTGCTCGCCTGCACCGTGCCGACGACGGTGAACCCGACGTCGAGCAGCGCCCACGGCGTGTAGAAGTCGGTGCTGACGACCCGCTGCGGGTCGGCCGGCACCTCCACCGGCCCGAAGGCCCCCTCGATCGTCCGGGTCGCGCCGCTCGCCGGCGCGGGGTCCTCGCCCCCGCCGCAGGCCGTGGCGCCGAGCACGGCGGCCAGGCCCGCCGCGCCGGTGAGGAAGCGGCGTCGGTCGAGGGCGGAGCGGGGCGGGGACAGCAGCAGCACGGGCACCTCCGGGGGTCGGTTGGCCCGGAAGTCAAGCAAGCCTCACCTCACCCGGCAACCGCTGGCGGCGGTCGGGGCGGTCACAGCCGTGCGGCGAGTACGTCGAGGTCGCGCTCGGCGTAGAGGCGGTGCTGCCACTCCTCGGTGAGGACCGTGCGCAGGCACTCCGCGACCGGGAAGCGGCCCGGCCCGGGAAACCCCGGGCCCTCGACGGGCTCGGTGCTGCCCGCCAGCGACTCCTCGGTGAGGCCCTCGAGCACCGCCCGCACGCTGGCCCGGCGGTCGGCGCGCAGGGCCAGCACCTCGTCGAGGCCGGGCCGGGCGTCGGGGTCGCACGGCACGGCGGGGTCCTGCGCGAGGCCGTCGAAGGGCAGGCTCAGCGGGTGCCACGGCAGGGCCTCGCCGAGGATCGGGCGCCGCACCCAGATGTCGGTGGCGTAGAGCAGGTGGCGCAGCGTCTGCACGAAGGACCACTCGCCGTCGACCCGCTCGTGGAGCAGGTCCGGCGGCAGGGCCCGCGCCCGCTCGACGGTGCCGGCCCACAGCGACTCCAGGACGTCCCAGGCCGTGCGGAAACCGGCGGCGTCGACCGGGCGCATGAACGCGCGCTGCGGGTGGCGACGGTCGAGCTCGGCCTCGATCAGCGGACCGACGTCGACGCCGTTGACCCGCAGGCCGGCGATGTCGCCGTCGATCTCCACCTCGCCGATCCACACCCCGCGCATCCGCACGCGCCAGAGGTTGCCCCGCGTGACGACGACGTCCTGCACCTGCCCGTCGATGAGCGCCACGTCGGCGATGGTCAGTCCGTGGTGGTGTGCGGGACCCTCGGTCATGGGGCCACCCTGGCACGCCGCCCCGACAGCCTCCGGCCCTACGACGGCAGGTGATCCCCGCGGTGCACCGCGAGCCCCCCGCGGCCGGGCGCGAGGTGGGGGAGCAGGACCAGGTGCTCGTCGTAGTCCCCGCCGCGCTGCGGGCGGAAGGCGAGCGGGGCGTCGGTGGCCAGACCGGCCAGCCGCTCCCGCAGCTCCTCGCGGGCCCGGGCGGCGTCCTCGTCGGTGAAGCGGTCGGCCCCGGCGAGCAGCAGCGGGGGCAGCACCTGCGCCCCGGCGTAGAACAGGGTGCCGTGCAGCAGCGGGAACAGCAGGTCGTCGACGTGGCCGTTGATGCCGCGCGGCCCGAACACCGGCGGCGGGCCCCCCGCGCTGGTCACCACGAGCGCGCGGGTGCCGGTGAGCACGCCGTCGCCGTAGCGGCGGGTGCGGCCGTCGTCGCCGCGGACGCCGTAGGCGAAGCCCTCGACGAAGACGCGGTCGACCCAGCCCTTGAGGATCGCCGGCATCCCGAACCACCACAGCGGGAACTGCAGCACGAGGGCGTCGGCCCAGCGGAGCTTCTCCTGCTCCGCGACGACGTCGGCCGGCAGCCCGCCCGCGCGGTAGGCCCGCTGCGAGGCCGCGCCGACGTGCAGCCGCTCGTCGGGCGCCTGGCCGTAGTCCGCGCCGGTGACGACCGGGTTCCAGCCCATCGCGTAGAGGTCGGACACGCGGACGACGTGTCCCTGCTCCTCCAGGGCGGCGCGGCCGTCGGCGGCGAGGGAGGCGGTCAGGGAGCGGGGTTCCGGGTGCGAGATGACCCACAGGACGTTCACGTCTCCGACTCTGCGCCGCGGGAGCGCTCCGGACGAGTGGCTCGATGGACAACACGTGCGAGGATCGGGCCATGCACGATGATCCGGCCCCGCACCGCCTCGCCGTCCTCGTCCGCGACGGCGTGCTGGCGATGGAGCTCGGGATCGTCCACCGGCTGTTCGGGCAGGCCCGCGACGCCGCCGGCCGGGCCCTCTACGACGTCGTGACCTGCACGCTCGTTCCGGGGCCCGTGCGCACCGACGCCGACGTCGAGGTGCTGGTGCGCCACGGTCCGGAGGTGCTGGACACCGCCGACACCGTCGTCGTGCCGGCCTCCGACCTCGACTACGCGCCGTCCCCGCCGCCTGCCGGCCTCGCGGAGGCGCTGGCCCGGATCCGGCCGGACGCGCGGATCGCCTCGATCTGCACCGGCTCGTTCGTGCTCGCCGCGGCCGGGCTGCTCGACGGGCTGGCGGCCACCACGCACTGGAGGACGGCCGACCTCTTCCGGGCGCTGCACCCGCGGGTCCACCTCGACCCCGACGTCCTCTACACCGCCGCGGGCCGGATGCTGACCTCCGCGGGCGAGGCCGCCGGCATCGACCTGTGCCTGCACATGATCCGCGCCGACCACGGCGCCGCCGTCGCCAACGACGTCGCGCGCGGCACCGTCGTCCCGCCCCACCGCGAGGGCGGGCAGGCCCAGTACGTCCGGCGCCCGGTCGCCGAGCCGTCGGTGTCGTCCACCGGGCGGGCGCGCGCGTGGGCGCTGGAGCACCTGCACCGCCCGGTCACGCTGCGGGAGCTGGCGGCGTGCGAGTCCGTCAGCCCCCGCACGTTCACCCGCCGCTTCCGCGACGAGACGGGCACGTCGCCGGGCCGGTGGCTGGCGCGGCAGCGCGTGGAGCGGGCGTGCGCGCTGCTGGAGGAGACCGACCTGACCGTCGACGAGGTCGCGGAGCGGGCCGGGTTCGGCACCGCCGGGTCGATGCGGCTGCACCTGCAGGCCGGGATCGGGACGTCCCCGACCGCCTACCGGCGCACCTTCCGCGCCCGCCCGGCGTCCGGGGGCCGGTCCGGGGACTGATCGGCGGACCGGTCCGCGCCCGTCGCCACGGCCAGCAGGTCGCGCGCCGGGCCGGCCGGGACCGGCCCGCTCGCCCACACCGCGCGCAGCTCGCGCCGCAGCACCGGACCGGCGATCGGCACGCGCACCAGCCGCCCGGCGGCGACGTCGTCGGAGACGGCCAGGTCGGAGAGCGCCGCCGGGCCCGCCCCGGCGAGGACGGCCTGCCGGATGGCGGTGGTGACCGCGAGCTCCAGGGCCGGGGCGGCGAGCGGCGTGTCGGGGGCGGCGGCGCGCAGGGCGTCCTCGAGGGTGGCGCGCGTGCCGGAGCCGGGCTCGCGGGTCACCAGCGGCGTGCCGGCGACCTCGGCCGCGGGGACCGGGCCGCGCCGCCGCGTCCACGGGTGCCCGGGCGGCACGACGAGCACCAGTTCGTCGACGGCGACGGTCGCGGCCGACAGCCCGGGCGGCACCTCCGGCCCCTCGACGAACCCGAGCCGCGACTGCCCGGCCAGCACCCGCCGGACCACGTCGTCGCTGTTGCGCACCACCAGCCCGACCGCGACGCCCGGCGCCCGGGCGCGCAGCCGCACCAGCCAGCCCGGCAGCAGGTACTCCGCGACCGTGAAGCTGGCCGCGACGTCGAGGT
This sequence comes from Pseudonocardia oceani, assembly GCF_019263585.2. GTDB lineage: Bacteria > Actinomycetota > Actinomycetes > Mycobacteriales > Pseudonocardiaceae > Pseudonocardia > Pseudonocardia oceani. The sequence goes on along the minus strand of NZ_JADQDF010000001.1, from coordinate 712,109 downwards.
GCGCATCGCGCTCGCCGCGCAGCGCCCCGATCGCGGAGTCGAGCTCCTCGGCCGCGGCGAGCACCGGCACGGCCCAGTGCACCATCAGCGCGCCGGCGTCGGTGAGCGTGCTGCCGCGCGCGGTCCGGTGCAGCACGGGGACGCCGACGAGCTTCTCGACGGTCCGCACCCGCGCCGACACCGCCTGCTGGGTCAGCCCGAGCTCGCGCCCGGCCGCGCCCAGGCTGCCGGTCCGCGACACCGCGAGCAGCAGCTCCAGGGAGCCGAGGTCGGGGACGCGGGGGGACAGGGCCACCCGGTCACCGTAGTGCCCGCTCACAAGGCCGCCTTGTGGACTCCCCGCTCCGCGGCGGCTACCGGCGCCCCGCTCGCGGGAGCAGGGTCGGGGCCATGAGCACGAGCACGCTGCCCCGCCGCGACACCCCGGTCCACCTCCTGCACCGGGCGGGGCTGCTGCGCGACCTCACGCACCCGCGCCAGGTCGTGGCCCACCTCGGGCCGAACTGGTTCGCCGCGGTCATGGGCACCGGGATCGTCGCCACCGCAGCGGTGACGCTGCCGCTGCGGGTGCCGGGGCTGCACCTCGCCGCGCTGCTGGTGTGGGTCGTCGCCGCGCTCCTGCTCGTCGCCCTCTGCGTCGCGACGGCGGCGCACCGGCTCCTGCACCGCGACGCCGCGCGCGGGCACGCCCGGCACCCGGTGATGGTCCACTCCTACGGCGCGCCGCCGATGGCGCTGCTGACGGTCGGCGCGGGCGCGCTCCTGCCGGGGAAGGACCTGCTGGGCGAGCCGCTGGCCGTGGCGGTCTCCGCGACGCTCTGGACGCTGGGCACCGTCGCGGGGCTCGCGAGCGCGGTGGTCGTGCCCTACCTGGTGATCACCCGGCACGACACCGCCCCGGACGCGGTGTTCGGCGGCTGGCTGATGCCGGTGGTGCCCCCCATGGTCTCCGCGGCGACCGGCGCGCTGCTGGTGCCCCACGCCCCGGCGGGGCAGGTCCGGCTCACGCTGCTGCTGGCCTGCTACGCGATGTTCGGGGCGGCGCTGCTCGCCTCGCTCGTCGTCACCACCCTGATCGTGCAGCGGCTCGTCCGGCACGGGGTGGGTCCGGCGGCGACGGTGCCGGCGCTGTGGATCGTGCTCGGCTGGCTCGGGCAGTCGGTCACCGCCGCGAACCTGCTCGGCGGCGTCGCGCACCTGGCCGTGCCCGGGCCGTACGCGTCGGCGCTGGTCGCGCTCGGCGTCGTCTACGGCATCCCGGTGCTCGGGGCCGCGCTGCTGTGGATCGTCCTCGCCGGCGCGCTCACGCTGCGCACCGCGCGCTCCCACCTGCCGTTCTCGCTGACCTGGTGGTCGTTCACGTTCCCCGTCGGCACGGTCGTCACGGGCACCAGCGCGCTCGCCCTGCACACCGGCGCCACCGCGCTGGCCGCGCTCGCGGTCGTGCTCTACGCCGGGCTGGTGTCCGCCTGGGTCGTGGTCGCCGGCCGCACGGCGCGGGGGAGCGCCCGCGGGCACCTGTTCCTCCCGCCCGCACCCGTGCGGCCCTGACCGGCGAGGATGGGCGCGTGGAGCGCACCGTGCTCGTCCTGGGCGGCACCGGCGAGGCCCGGCGGCTGGCGCAGGCGCTCGTGCGCGAGCCGGATGTGCACGTCGTGTCGTCGCTGGCCGGGCGGGTGCGCGCGCCCGCGCTCCCGCCGGGGGAGGTCCGGATCGGCGGCTTCGGCGGCCCCGACGCGCTGGCGACCTGGCTGGTGGAACGCGGGGCCGTCGCCGTCGTCGACGCCACGCACCCGTTCGCGCAGCGGATGAGCGTCCACGCCGCCGCGGCCACCGCGGCGGCCGGGGTGCCGCTGGTCGTGCTGCGCCGCCCCGGGTGGACCCCGGGCCCCGGCGACGCGTGGACGATCGTCGACTCGCTCGCGCAGGCCGCGCAGCGGCTGCCGGAGCTGGGGGAGCGGGTCTTCCTCACCACCGGGCGGGGCGGGCTCGCCGCGTTCGCCGCGTCGGAGCTGTGGTTCCTCGTGCGCTCGGTCGACCCGCCGCAGCCGCCGGTGCCCCGGCGGATGCACGTGGTGCTGGGCCGCGGCCCGTTCACCGTCGACGACGAGCGCGCGCTGCTGCGCGGGCACGCGATCGACGTGCTGGTCACCAAGGACAGCGGCGGCCCGGCGGCCAAGCTGGAGGCCGCGCGGGCGGAGGGGGTGCCGGTGCTGGTGGTGGCCCGGCCGCCCGTGCCACCGGGCGTGGAGGTGGTCGACACCGTGGAGCGGGCGCTGGCGAGGGTCCGGGATACGGTCGCGCGGTGCGCACCGTCTACGTGATCGGCATCGGGGCGGGCGATCCCGAGCACCTCACCCTGGCCGCGATCACGGCCATGAACCGGGTCGACGTGTTCTTCACGATCGACAAGGGCGAGGCGAAGTCCGACCTCGCCGGGCTGCGGTCGGAGCTCCTGGCCCGCCACGTCACGCGGCCGCACCGGGTCGTGGTGGCCCCCGACCCGCCCCGCGACCGGCGCGCGGCCGCCTACGCCGACGCCGTCGTCGACTGGCAGGGCCGCCGCGAGGCCGTCTACGCCGACATGATCGAGACCGAGCTGCCCGACGGCGGCACCGGCGCCTTCCTGGTGTGGGGCGACCCCGCGCTCTACGACGGCACGCTGCGCATCCTGGAGAGCATCGCCGGGCGCACCCCGGTCGAGGTCGTGTCCGTGCCGGGCATCAGCAGCGTGCAGGTGCTCGCGGCCCGCCACCGGCTGATCCTCAACCGGGTCGGCTCGCCGTTCCTGGTCACGACGGGCCGCCGCCTCGCCGCCGGGGGCATGCCCGCGGGGATCGACGACGTCGTGGTCATGCTCGACGCCCACAACGCCTTCGCCGCGCTGCCCGACCGCGACCTCGACATCTACTGGGGCGCCTACCTCGGCACGCCCGACGAGGTGCTCGCGCACGGGGACCTGCACGCCGTGCGCGACGACATCGTCCGGCTCTTCGCGGAGCACCGGGAGCGCAAGGGGTGGATCATGGACACCTACCTGCTGCGCCGCCGCCTCCCCGCCCCCCACTAGACATGCACGAATGCGCATAGGTACGGTGGCGGCATGGGTCACGGGCACGGTCACGGGCACTCCGCCGACACCGACCGCCGACGGCTGGCCGTCGCGCTCGCGATCACGTTGGTCACGGCCGTGGTCGGCGCGGTCGGGGCCGTCGTCGCCGGGTCGCTCGCGCTGCTCGCCGACCTCGGGCACCTGCTGACCGACGCCGGCGCGCTCGCCGCCGCCCTCGTCGCCTCGATCCTCGCCCAGCGCCCCGCCGACGCCCACCGCACGTTCGGGCTCGGGCGGGTCGAGGTGCTGGTGGCCGGCATCAACGCCATCACCCTCGTGGCCGTCGTCGTGTGGGTGGCGGTGGAGGGCGTCCAGCGCCTGCTCGACCCGGCCGAGGTGCCGGGGCTCCCGCTGCTGGTCGTCGGCGCGCTGGGGCTCGTCGGCAACCTCGTCTCGCTGTTCGTGCTCTCGGGCGGTGACCGCCGCAACATGAACCTGCGCGGCGCGATGCTGCACGTGCTCGGCGACGCCCTCGGCTCGGTCGGCGTGCTCGCGGCGGCGGCGGTGCTGCTGCTCACCGGCTGGCCCTACGCCGACACCGCGGCCTCGCTGTTCATCGTCGCGCTGATCCTGCCGCGCACCGTCGGCCTGCTGCGCGAGGTCGGGCACGTCCTGCTCGAGGGGGCGCCGCGCGGCATCGAGACCGGAGAGGTCGAGGCCGCGCTGCTGGGCGTCCCCGGCGTGCGCGACGTCCACGAGCTGCACGTCTGGTCGATCAACGACCGGCGCCCGACGGTGTCGGCGCACCTCGTGGTCGACGAGGCCACCCACGTCCGCTGCGGGGAGGCGTCGGTGCTCGACGCCGCCGCGGGGATGCTGCGCACCCGGTTCGGCCTCGACCACAGCACCCTGCAGATCGAGCAGGACGACCACGTCGACCACGAGGACCACTGCCACTAGCCCTGCGTCACGGGCTCGGCCGGCGCGCGCCGCCGCAGCGCGCGGGGCCGGCGGCGGCCGCCCAGCCACCGGCCCAGGACGGTGTCGCGCACCAGCAGGTCGTAGCCCAGCAGGAGCACGGCCGCGGTGACCGCCCAGGTGACCAGCAGCTTCACCGGAACCCGCCACGTCAGGTCGGCCAGCACGATCCCGACGCCGACCAGCAGCGGCAGGTGCAGCAGGTACATCCGGTACGAGGCGCCGGCCAGGTAGCGCACGACGGGCCGCTCGCGGGCGAGGTGGCGGCTGCACAGCCCGACCAGGCCGTAGGTCCACGTCCATCCGGCCCCGCCGACGAGGAGCGCCGCCACTCCCAGGAGCGCGGTCGGCAGCAGCAGGACCGCCACGGTGAGCAGCACGGCGGCGACCAGGTGCCGGACCCAGGTGGCGGCGAGGCGGTCCAGCGCGCCCTCGCGGCTGTGCAGGCACCAGCCGACGAGGAACGCGCCGAGGTAGGTGACCAGCGGGGCGAGCTCGGGCAGCACCGTGAACGGCTCGGTGATCCCGCCGGCCGCGCGGCCCTGCACGAGCAGTCCGGCGACGCAGGGCAGCGCCGCCAGCGCGCCGCCGGCGGGCGAGGCGAGCAGCGCACCGGCGCGCTCGGACACCCGCGACGCGCTCGGGCCCGACCAGGCGCACCGCCACCGCCCGGACCGCCACGGTGACGAGCGGGCACTCCATGAGCACGAGGAGGAACCAGAGCTGGCCGGGGCTGAACAGCAGCAGCAGGGGCGGCGCGTCCGCGGGCGGGGCGGTCGGCACCGGGACGTCGCGCACGGCGGCGTTCACCCCGGCCAGGACGCAGGTGGATCACCACCAGCGGGATCCCGACGGCCGCGGACGTCTGCGTGTCGGTGACCATCCAGTATACGCCCGGCGCGAGCGGGATGAGGGAGCGCAGGACGATCCCCAGGCCGAGCGCGGCTGCCCGCAGGGCGTCCAGGCCGTGCAGGCGGGCAGGGGCGGGCGGGTCGGCGGACGGGGCGGCGGTGGTCATGGCGTCGACGCTAGGAAGCGCGGGGCCCCGGGGCGTCGACCATCGGCCCCTGCGTGGATCGACCCATCGGTGGATGCCCCGGTCCACCGCCCCCTCCCGGTCCGTCGTGCGGGCGGCCGCGGTCAGTACGCGCCGCGGCCGCCGAGCACCGCCCGCGCCGTGCGCAGGACGATCCGCGCCTCCAGCCGCGGGGTCCAGGCGTCGACGTACTCCAGGTCGAGCCGGACCGACTCGTCCCAGTCGAGGTCGCTGCGCCCGCTCACCTGTCACAGGCCGGTCATGCCCGGGCGCACGGCGAGCCGCCGGCACTCCCGCGGGGTGTAGACCGCGACCTCGGCCGGCAGTGGCGGGCGGGGCCCCACATCGAGCCGGCGACGACGTTGAGCAGCTGCGGCAGCTCGTCGAGCGACCAGCGCCGCAGCAGCGCCCCGACCGGCGTGGTCCGCGGGTCGTCGCGCATCTTGAACAGCGGACCGGCGCCGTCGTCCGCGGCGAGCAGCGCGGCGCGGCGCGCCTCGGCGTCGACGGTCATCGAGCGGAACTTCACCATCCGGAACTCGCGCCCGCCACGCCCGACGCGGGTCTGGCGGAAGAGCACCGGCCCGCCGTCGGCGGCCACCGCGACCGCCACGACGAGCAGCACCGGCGCCACGAGCAGGAGCAGCAGCAGTGCGCCCGTGACGTCGACGACCGCCTTGACCGCCCCGGCGACGCCGCGGGCCGCGCGGCCGGGCGGGTCCGCCCACGGCTGCCCGGGTGCGGTCCGCTGCGGGCAGTCGAGACCCCCGACCGCGGTGTGGTCGGTCAGCGCCATGCGGTCGTCCTGTTCCTCGTCGGGTCCCGGGCGGGTGGGGTCTCCAGGAGACGCCGTGCCGCTGCGGCACGCTCCAGACCCGGCGGGCGTGACCTCGGATACAGGACGGGCCCGGATGAGTTGCGGATCACCCGGTCCGGGGATGGACGGCGCCGCGGCGGCACGGTGTTCGCTCCGGTCCTGCGCGCGGTGCTCGGGGACGAGCGGCTGAGACGCGGTCGGGTTCGTCGTCACCGGCCCCTGCACCAGCGAGAACCGGCCGCGGATCACCGACGGGCTCTCCGAGGTCCGGGCCGGGCGGGGCGACGGGCTGCGCCGCACCGGGGAGGAGTTCGCCGTCGGCTGGGGCAACACGGTCGAGGCGAACCTGGCCATCAGCTGCCTGGACGAGCGGCGGATGGACCCGGAGCAGGCCGCGGCGTTCCGCGCGCGGATCCACGAGCTCGCGCCCTTCGCCGACCCGGGTACCGGGACCGAGGGGGCCCGCGACTCCTGCGAGTCGTGCCCGTCGGGCCGCAGCCGGCCTACCCCTTCCCCGAGCGGATCGAGGGTCTGGCGCCCACCCTGGCGATCTCCATCAGCGGCGTCCCGAGCACGCCGTACGACGCCGGCACCAGCCTGGCGCGGACGCTCGGAGGCGGCGTGCTCACCGTCGAGGGCGAGCAGCAACCGCGCTGTTCTCGGGCGCGAACGCCTGCGTGAACGCCGTCGCCGCCGCCTACCTCGTGGACGGGACGCTCCCGCCGCAGGACACGCGCTGCACCCTCTGACGCCCGCGCACCCGGTCAGTGCTGGTGCCCCGGCTGCTCGACGAGGAGGACCTCCCACGGCGCCGGGACGAGCCGCCACTGCCCGTCGACCTCCACGAACCCGGCCACGGCGACGCCGACGGCCTGTCCGGGCGCGTGGAAGGTGATCTGGTGGATCCGCAGGCCGGGCGCCAGTGCGGGTGCGGCGGTGCGGAAGCCGCCGGGGAACCGCGCCGCCTCCCCGGTGCCCGCCTGCAGCTCCTCGGTGGTCACCGACCCGGTCGTGGCCTCGGTCTGCCCGGGCGCCGGGCCGGGGACCGCCGGGTGCTCCCAGAAGCCGGCGTAGTGCCGCAGCGCGTCGACCAGGCGCTCGGGCCGGAACACCGCGGTGTAGTCGGCGTCGGCCGGGCGGAGGTCGAGCGCGATCGCCACCGGGTCGGCGCCGGGCTCGAGGAACCGCTGGGCGATGCGCCGCAGCCCGTCCTCGCCGGCGGGCGCCGACGCCGGGGCGCCGCAGCCGGCGGTCAGGGCGAGGGCGAGCGCCAGGACGAGGGGGAGCCCCAGGACGAGGTGCAGCAGGGCTCCGCGCGACCCGACCCGTACGGCCATGCGGGCCAGCGTGGCCGCGGGCGGCCTGCCGGGTCAACCGCCGGTGGCGGGGTTGGGGAGGGCGTGACCGGGGGACCCGGACGGCAGGCGCGGGCGGGGGAGGGTGCGGTGCGGGCGTTGTGGCGGGACCGGGTGTTCGTCGTGAGCCTCGTCGTGGCGGCGGTGGCGGTGCTGGTCGGCCTCGTCGGCACCCTCGGCGCCGACCCGTCTCCGGCGCCCGCTGCGGGCGAGGCCGTCGAGCTCGCCGACGTCGACGACCTCCGCGACATCGTGGGCGGCCAGGTGTCCGCGCAGGACGCGGAGGTCGAGAGCGTGCCCGCCGACGAGGGGTTCTGGGTTTCCGGCGGCGGTGACCGGGTGTGGGTGCAGATCGGCACCGCGGGCGAGAGCCCGATCGTCGTCGAGGCCGGCGACCGGGTGGGCTTCACCGGGACGGTCGTGGCCCACGGTCCGGACTTCGTGCTGGGCCCGGAGTTCCCGGAGCAGGACGCCGAGGAGATCGTCGCGGCGGGGGCGCACGTCGAGGTGGACGCCGACGACGTGCGGCTGGGCTGATGAGTGGACGGCGCCTCAGCTCCGCGGCGACCAGCCGAGCGCCGGGCCGAGCCGGGTGGCGGTGTCGGTGAGGATCTGCACGTAGTCGGCGTGCTCGAAGCCGAACGGCAGGGCGAACACGACCTCGCTCACCTCGCGGAACCCGGCGTGCGACCACAGCGCCTGCGCGATCTCGTCGGAGGTGCCCAGGACGTCGGGGGCGAACAGCAGGTGCGCCGGGCCCTGCGGACGGGCGGTGCGCGGCGTGCGCGCTTCGACGTAGGCCGCGTACTTCGCGCGCTGCTCGGCCGTGGCGGTGTCGGTGGGGATGACGACGAGGCCCTGGGAGACGCGGGCGTCGGCGCCGGCCGGGTGCACCTCGCGGAACGCCCGGATCTGCGCCTGCTGCTGCGTCGCGAAGTCGGTCGTGTCGTCGGGGCCGGCCGCCTTGAGCACGCTGCTGGTGAGCAGCGAAAGGCCCTGCCCGCCCGCCCAGCGGGCGGAGCCGCGGCCGGCGGCGCCGTACCAGACCCGGTCGGCCAGGCCGGGGGAGTGCGGCTGCACGCGGTCGGAGAACTCCTCGATGCCGACGGTGCCCCGGAACGTGCTGGCGGGCTCGCCGCGCAGCAGCGCGACGAGCCGCTGCACGCGGGCGTGGGTGAAGTCCTCGACGTCGGCGGTGTCGGGGTAGAGGGCGTCGCGGACGTCGTCGAAGCGCATCGGCGGCCCGACGGACACGCCGGGGTTGACGCGGCCGCCGGACAGGACGTCGACGGTGGCGAGGTCCTCGGCCAGGCGCAGCGGGTTCTCCCAGCCCAGCGGCGTGACGGCCGTGCCCAGCTCGATGCGGCTCGTGCGCTGGCTCGCCGCGGCCATCACGGCGACCGGCGAGGAGATGCCGTGCTGCAGGTGCCGGTGGCGCAGCCAGGCCCCGTCGAACCCGAGCTGCTCCCCGAGCTCGATGACCCGCAGCGTGGTCTCGTGGCCGGCGCGGGGGTCGGCCTCGTCGAAGGAGCCGATGGTCAGGAAGCCCAGCGTGCGCAGCGGGACCGAGGCGGGCGGCACGTCGCCGACAGTAGCCGCGGCCCCGCCGTGCAGGACGGCCGGATGCGCGGCGGCGACGGGGCGGGCTGCCCGGCGGGGTGCGGGCGGGCTACGCGGCCGGCTCGCTGGTCACCGGGGCGTTCGGCACGGTCCCGGGGCTGCTGCTGCTCCCGTTCCTCACCGGGTCGCTGGTCGTGCCCGCCGCGCTGGCCGGGCTGCTGGTGCTGCTGCCCAAGGCGTGGGACGTGCTGCTCAACCCGGTGGCCGGGCGGATCAGCGACCGCGCCGGCGCGGCACAAGTACGCCTACTGCCCGAAGGGCACCTCGGTCCTGCTGCACGCCGACGCCGCGCTGCGCCGCCCGCAGTACTTCGCCAGCGCGGCCTGACCCGGCTACACGATGGTCAACGCGACGATGCAGTCCACGCGCTCGGGCGGCCCCGTCGCCTCGGCGTGGGCCGTGGTGCGCCACATCGGGCGCGCGGGCTACGCGGAGCTGGCCCGCGCGGCGCGGCGCTCGGCGCTGGCGCTCGCCGGAGGCGTCGACGCGACCGACGGGCTGCGGGTGCTGGTCGCCCCGGACAGCACCCTGCTCGCGCTCACGACGGCCGACGAGGGGCTCGACGTGTTCACCCTCGCCGACGAGATGCTCGCCCGCGGCTGGTACCTGCAGCCGCAGTTCGGCTTCGGCCCCTCACCGGCGAACCTGCACCTCACGGTCACCGCCGCGCTGTCGGGGCAGGAGGACGCCCTGCTGTCCGACCTGCGCGCCGCGGTCGACGCCGCCCGCGCCGCCGGGCCGGTGGTGATCGCCGACGGGATCGCGGAGGTGGTCGCCGCCCTGGATCCCGACGCCCTCACCCCCGAGGAGTTCGGCGGCCTGCTCGCCGCCGCCGGGCTAGGGGGAGGAAAGGGCCTGCCCACTCGGATGGCCCCGGTGAACGCGCTGCTCGCCCTCTCCCCACCGCGCCTGCGCGAGCGGCTCACCGCCGAGTTCTTCGGCCGGCTGCAGCAGCCGGTGCTGCCGGGGGCGGTGGTGGGGGAGTAGGCGGCTCGGATCGCCTCGGAAGTCCTCACGTCCCGTCGCGGCCGGAGGAGAGCGGATCGGAACATCCGGCAACAGATCGGCAACCTGTTAAATACGCATTTATCATACCACTTCTAGTACCGTTCGTGGCGACCGACGGACGCCTGCGAACGACCGCCGGTCCGCACGTGCTCTCTCAGTGATCCGCCGAGCCACTGGAGTACTCATGACCATCGACTTCACGATGTCGGGCGAGCAGAAGAAGCTGCAGTACGACGTCCGTGCCTTCTCCGAGAACGTCCTCAAGCCGGTCGTGGCGGCCGCCGACGCGGAGCCGGATCCGCTCGTCGGCTTCCAGATGACCAAGCCCGCGTACATCGAGGCGTACAAGGCCGGGATCGCGATGTGCATGCTGCCCAAGGAGTACGGGGGTGGCGGGGTGTCGTGCGTGGACCTGGTCATCGCGGCGGAGGAGATCTGCGTCGTCGACCCCGGCTTCGCATGCACCGTGCTGTGCAACGGGCTGGGTCTGATGCCGGTCGCCTGGTACGGCAGCGACGAGCAGAAGGAGCGGTTCCTCATCGCCGCGACCTCCGACCCGTCCGGTACCTACCTGGGCGGGTGGACGGCGAGCGAGCCGCCCGGCAGTCCCTCCGGCACGGCCAACTTCGACATCGACCTGCCGCGCCCGGCGGGCGTCGGACTCACGGCCACCCTCGACGGCGACGCCTACGTCGTGAACGGGCGCAAGTACTGGCCCTCGTCCGCGGGCTGGGACGAGCAGGGCGTCGACGCCGGGACGCTCATCGTCCGCACCGACTCGGACAAGGGTGGGACCGAGGGCCTGTCGGCGCTCATCCTGGAGCGCGGCACACCGGGTGTCACCTACAAGCACCTCGACAAGGAGGGCCACCGGCTCGCCTCCAACGCCGAGATCACCTTCGACGACGCGCGCATCCCGGTCGAGAACCTCATGCCCGGCGCTGTCGGCAACGGCGACCTCGTCATCAACCGCAACTTCGCCTGGTCTGGTCCGGTCGCGGCGATCGCCGCGGTCGGCATGGCGCGCGCGGCGTACGAGATGGCGCTGGACTTCGCCAAGGGCAACACCGCGGGCGGCCTCAAGCCGATCATCGGCTTCCAGAACGTCGGCTACGTCCTCGGCGACGTGGCGGCGAAGATCGAGATGGGCCGCTACTTCTCCTGGCGGGCGGCGGACTACCTCGACAAGCACGACCAGCACGCCGAGCTCGTCGGCGCGATGAACAAGATCCAGGTCACCGAGATGATGTTCGACTGCGTCTTCAAGTGCATGCAGATCGTCGGCGTGAACAGCCTGGAGAAGAAGAACGGCTTCGGCAAGATCCTGCGGGAGGCGTCGGTCCTGCCGATCTACGACGGCGGCAACATGGGGATGCAGCGCCGACGGGTGCACGGCATCCTGGCCGACCCGATGTTCAACCCGCGGGCGATCATGGAGGACGACTACGTGGAGTTCGGCAAGCACCACGAGTCGATCGGCACCATCGCCGGCTGATCCGGCACCCGCCCCCGGCCCGTCCCCGCACTCGGGGTCGGGTCGGGGGCTGCCGGCGGGTACGGTTCGTGGCGGTCCCGATCGAGACGAGCCGGTCATGAAGCACACGAGCCACGCCGACTACGCCCTCCGCGTCCTGATGTACCTGCGGGTCGCTCCCGGGCGACGAGGCTCCGTCGGGGACATCGCGATCGCGCACCACGTGTCGCGCAACCACCTGGAGAAGGTCGTCCAGCGCCTCGCGGGCGCGGGCCTGGTCGACACCACCCGCGGACGCGGCGGTGGTGTCGAGCTGGTGCGGGACCCGGCGACGATCACCGTCGGCCAGGTGATGCGGGCCATGGAGAGCGACTTCGCCGTCGTCGAGTGCCTCGGGCCGTCCCGCTACTGCCGCATCGCCGGCGTCTGCGGCGCGCGGAGCGTCTTCGCGCGGGCCCTGGACGCCTACTTCGCGGTGCTCGACGACGCCACGCTCGAGGAGATCGCGGCCAACGACGACGGTCTGCGGGGTGCGCTCGGGATGATCGGCACCGCCGGCACCTGACCGATCGACCGGCCCCGACGCAGTGGCCTCCCGGGGACCGGCGGTGCGCCGGTCCGAACGCGCGGAGCGCCACCACCCGCGCCCGCTGCAGGAGGTGCACCCGTGCCCGTCGACTTCGACCTCACCGCCGAGCAGAAGGAGCTCAAGCGCGCGAGCCGCGAGTTCGCCCGCGAGGTCCTGCGGCCCGCCGCGGCGGCGGCGGACGCGCTGAGCGATCCGCAGGAAGCGTTCCTGGCGATGCGGCCGGTGTACCGCCAGGCCGCGGCGCTGGGTCTGCACACCATGTTCCTGCCGGAGCGGTACGGCGGGGGCGGTGCCTCGAACGTCGACTTCCTGATCGCGATCGAGGAGCTGTGCGCGGTCGACCCGGGGTTCCCCACCGTGCTGCTCGTGAACGGGCTCGCGCTCATGCCACTGCTCTGGTTCGGCACGGAGGAGCAGCGGGAGACCTGGATCGGGCGGGCCGCTGCCGACACCCGCGGTGACTTCCTCGCGGGCTGGGCCGTCAGCGAACGGGGCGGAACGGCGAACTTCGACCATCCCAGCCCGCAGGCGGGCATCCAGCTGACGGCCGACCACGACCGCGCGAGCGGTGAGTACGTGCTCAACGGGGAGAAGCACTGGCCGTGCAACTCCGGCGGGTGGGACCTGCAGGGCGCCGATGTCAGCCTCTGCGTCGTCCGGACGGACCGCTCCCGTGGCGGCAAGGGAGGCCTGAGCGCCGTCCTCGTCGAGCGCGGAACGGCCGGGATCGAGTACGAGGTGATCGACAAGATGGCGCACCGCACGTGCCAGAACGTGACGATGACCTTCCGCGGTGCGCGGGTCCCGGAGGGCAACCTGCTGGCCGACGGCGATGGGGACCTGCTGGTCAACCGGAACTTCACCTGGTCTGCGCCCATCGCGAGCATGGCCGCCGTCGGGCTGGCCCGTGGTGCCTACGAGTTCACGTTGAAGTGGGCGAAGACCTACACGGGCGGTGGCTCGAAGCCGATCATCCACCACCAGGCGGTCGGCAACCTGCTCGCCGAGATCGCCGCGAAGATCGAGGCCGGCCGCTACCTGTGCTGGAAGTCCGCCCACTACATGGACCGGTTCGACGGGCAGGGGCACGCGCTCGGCGGGATGAACAAGACGTTCTGCGGCGACCTCATGCAGAACGTCGTGACCGACTGCATGCGCGTGGTCGGCGTCAACGCCCTCGACCGGAAGTTCCCGATGGCGAGGTTCTACCGGGAGGCGGCGGTCTTCTCCCTCTACGACGCGGGGAACCTCGCGATGCAGCGTCGTCGGACGTGGGGGGTGATGGCCGACCGGTCCTTCTCCCCGGACACGTTCGTGGACGGCGAACCGCTGGAGTTCTCCCGCTCGATGGAGGGCTACGGGGTGATCGCCGAGCAGGGCTGAGGCGCCGGGGCCGCGGTCAGAACGCGTCCGTCGTCCGCACCGTCATGACGTGCATCCGGCGCTCACCCGCGAAGGCGTCGCGCCCGTGCAGGAAGCGGTAGTTGTCGAGCACGAGCACCTCCCCGGCCTCGAGCCGGAACCGCGCGGCGCACTCCTGGGCGGTGGCGAGGACGTCGGCGTACTCCTCGAGGTGGGCCAGGTGGGCGTCCCAGCGCGGCTCGCGGGGCACGGGCAGCGCGTAGTCGCTCGCCCGGACCGCCCGCCGCCCGCGCCGGGTGTGCTCCACCAGCCCGCGGACCAGCGGGGTGAGCGGGACGGAGTGCGGCCGGGCGGTCCAGCCGCCGAAGAAGTCGACGTCGCACGTGGTGAGGAACGCGTGCAGCTCCGGGCGGGCCTCCCGCAGCGCCTCGACGAGCCCATAGCCGTCGACGAGCACCGAGTCGCCCCCGCGCGGCGCGGGCCGGGTGCAGAGCATGAGCAGGTAGTCCTCGTCCGGGTCGCGCAGGCGGGCCGGGCGGCCGTGGACGTCGACGGTGACGGTGGCGCCGTCGCTGTGCAGTGACAGCACCGGCGAGTCGACGCCGTGCTGGCCGCGGATGCCGAACAGCTCGCGCAGCCGCCCGCCCAGCAGCTGCGCGGCCGCGGTGACCAGGACCTCCGGGTCGTCGCCGCGGTCGGACAGGACCACGGCCCCGTCGCGCTCCAGCACGGCGCGCGCGTCGGCGTCGCCGGCCCGTGTGGGCACCACCCCCAGCGGGGCCAGCAGCTCCTTGAGGTCGGGCCGCACGGTGCCGCGGCGGCGGCCCTGTCCGTCGGTGCTCGCCACGACGCCTCCCTCGTTGCCAGTGAACTGCATGTGCACATTAGGTGTGACTGATGCCCGAGCGGAAGGCGCCCGGCTCGGCCCACCGGCGCTCCAGGGCCCGCCCGGCGAGCGTGACCACGAGCGCGACGCCCACGATCGCCGCGGCCGGCGCGAGGACGAGACCTGGCCGCAGGAACAGGTAGGGGCGGGCCTCGTCGAGCATCGCGCCCCACTCCGGGGTCGGCGGCTGCGGACCGAGCCCGAGGAACGACAGGCCCGCGATGGTGAGCAGCGTGGCGGCGAAGCGCAGGAACGCGTGCGCGGTGAGCGGGCGGATCGCGTTGGGCAGGACGTGCCGGAACACGATCCGCGCCGGTCCGGCGCCCAGGGCGGTCGCGCTGCGGACGTAGTCGGTGCCCGCCTCCCGCACGGTGAGTCCCAGAGCGAGCCGCGCGAACGGCGTCCACCCGGTGGCGACGACGGCGACGAGCAGCGTCGTCGTGCCGGGGGAGAGCAGCGTGGTGAGCACCAGCGCCAGCACGATCGACGGCACCGCCACCAGCACGTCGACGACGCGGTCCAGCGCCTGCGCCGCGAACCCGCCGCGGTAACCCGCGAGCAGGCCGAGCGCGGTGCCGATCGATGCGCACAGCCCGACCGCGACGACGGTGAACCCGACCGACAGGCGGGTGCCCGCGGCGAGCCGGGCCAGGACGTCGCGGCCGAGGTGGTCGGTGCCCAGCGGGTGGGCCGCCGACGGCGGGGCGAAGCGGTTCGCGAGGTCGTTGCCCACCGCGTCGAGCGGGAGCAGGGCCGCCACGAGCAGGGCCGTCACGAGCAGGGTCGCCGCGAGCGCAGCCGGCGCCACGGCCGGACCGCGCCTCACCGCGCGGCCCGGCGGGCGAGGGGGTCGACCGCGAGTTGCACGAGCTCCGTGGCGGCCGTCGCGAGGACCGCGACCGCCACCAGGACGAGCAGCCCGCCCTGCACGACCGGCAGGTCCTGGGCGAGCACGGCGTCGTAGAGCAGCCGGCCCAGCCCGGGGACGGCGAACACCACCTCCACGACGACCGAGCCGCCGAGCAGCCCGGCGAAGAACACGCCCGACAGCGCGGTGACCGACGTCAGCGACCGGCGCGCGGCGTGCACCCAGAGGACGCGCCGCTCCGACAGGCCCTTCGCCCGCGCCGCGCGGATGTGCAGCGCGCCCAGCACGTCGGCGGTCTCGGCGCGGGTGAGCTGCGCGGCGAGCGCCGCGGGGAACAGCGCCAGCGTGACGACCGGCAGCACCGCGGCGCCCGGGCCGTCCCAGCCCGCGGCCGGCAGCAGGGGCAGCGCGACCGCGAAGACCAGCACCAGCAGCGGGGCGAGGATGAACTCCGGGACGGCCGCACCGAGCACCGACAGCCCGGTGACCGCCCGGTCGACGGCACCGCCGGGCCGCCGCGCCGCCGCGACGCCCGCGGGGACGCCGACGAGCCCCGCCAGCAGCAGTGCGCCGGCCGTGACCGGCACCGACACGCCCAGCGCCGCGCCGAGCTGTGGCACCACTGCGGTGCGGGTGGAGAACGACAGGCCGAGGTCACCGCGCAGCGCGGAGCCGAGCCAGAGCAGGTACTGCTGCCACAGCGGGCCGTCGAGCCCCAGCTCGCGGGAGACCCGCGCCGCGGTGTCCGGGTCCGGCACCGAGTCGGCGATGCGCGAGCGCAGCACCGTGCGGGTGGTGTCGAGGCCGGACGCGCGGGGCAGCAGGAACACCAGCGCCGAGACGCCCAGCAGCACCAGGGGCAGCGGGAGCAGCCGGCGGCAGAGGGTGCCCGTCACGTCAGCCCGTTCTGGCCAGCTCCGGGGTCACGAACACCCGGTCGGCCGGGTCGGGCGCGAAGCCGGTGACGCCCCGGCTCGCCGTGCTGACGACGGTGTGCACGAGCGGGACCCCGACCGCGTCGGCCTCGAGCAGCTGCGACGCCCGGGCGAAGACGTCCTGGCGGGCCGCGGGGTCGGGCACGTCGACCAGGCCGGCCACCAGCGCGTCGAACGCGGGGGAGCAGTACCGGTTGATGTTGTAGGTGCCCGCGCAGCCGTAGTCGCTGCTCAGCACGCCGGCTGCGTCGGGCAGGTCGGTGAGCAGGTTGCGCGAGAGCAGCATCATGTCGTAGCGCCCGGCGAGCAGCTCGGGCTCCTGCGCCGCGTACTCGCCGAGCCGGATGTCGGCGGTGACCCCGGCGCCGGCCAGCATCGCCTGCACCGCGGTGGCCAGCGTCGGGAGCTCGGAGCGGTTCGGGTAGGTCCACAGCCGGACCGTCAGCGGGTTGCCCGGGCCGTAGCCGGCCTCGGCCAGCAGTGCGGCGGCCGCGGCGGGGTCGGCGGCCGGGGCCGGACCCGTCGCGCCCCACGGCACCGCCGGACCGAAGAGCTCCGACGCCGGGAGCGCGGAGTCGGCGAGCGCCTGCTCGCCGAGCGCGGTGCGGTCGACGGCGAGCGCGACGGCCCGCCGCACGCGCACGTCGGAGAACGGCGCCGTCGACTGGTTGAGGTAGAGGCTCGCGGTGCGCACGGTCGGCACCGTCTGCACCTGCACGTCCGGGGTGGCCTGCAGCTCCAGCACGGCCGCCTCGTCCAGGCCGATGACGATGTCGACGTCCCCGGCGCGGAAGGCGAGCGCCCGGGCCGTGGGGTCGGGGAGGAAGCGCGCGGACACCGAGGCGACCTGCGCCCGCTCGCCCCAGTACCGCTCGAAGCGCGCCAGCGTGATGCCCTGCGCCGGGTCGGCCTCCGTGATCGTGAGCAGCCCGGTGCCGGTGCCGACGACCGACGGCGGGCCGTCGCCGGCGTAGGCCGACGGCGCCAGGATCGCGGTGCCCGGCGCGCTCAGGCGCAGCGGCAGGACCGGGTCGGGGCTCGCGGTGCGCACCAGCACGGCGTCACCGTCGGCCTCGGCGGTGATCCCCGCGCTCGCGACCGCCCGGGGTGGGGCCGCGACGCCGGTGACGTAGCCCAGCGCGCCCACCACCGCGTCGGCGGTGAGCGGGGCCCCGTCGTGGAAGACGACATCGGGACGCAGCGTGAACCGCCACGTCGTGGGGTCGGTCCGGGTCCATCCCGTCGCCAGTCCCGGCTGCGCCCGGCGCTCGGCGTCGACCGACACCAGCGTCTCCACGGCGCCGAGCTGGGTCAGCAGGAACGCGTCGTCGGTGTCGATCGCGAGGCCCGACCGCGGCGCGAACTGCAGGCCGATCGTGACCGCGCCGTCGGGCACGACGGCCCCGCCGGACGGGGCCGCGGCGGTGCCGCAGGCCGTCAGCAGGCAGGCCAGCAGGACCAGTGCGCAGGCCCGGGTCCGGGTCGGTGCATGGGGCACGTCGGATGTCCGCCTCTCACGGGTGCGGCCGTCGGTGCGGCAGCGCTCGCCGGATTCTGTGATCACCTCCGACGGCGTGTCAACGCCTGTGACGCACCTCCTGCACCAGCCGGTCCGATGCTGTCGCATGCGCATGTAACTGCTACAAGATTGCGATTGTGACGGGTGAGCATGTGCGGATGGACCCTCGACGACGGCCGGCGCGCACCGCGTTCGGGGCGCTGCCGGGCGTCCTGCGCCTGCTCGTGGGCACCCAGCTGGCGTTCAACGTGGGCTTCTTCATGGTGGTTCCCTACCTCGCCGTGCACCTCGCGACCGACCTCGCGCTCGCCGGCGGCCTCGTCGGGCTCGTGCTCGGCCTGCGGACGTTCAGCCAGCAGGGGCTGTTCGTGGTCGGCGGCACCCTGGCCGACAGGTGGGGCGCGAAGCCGGTGGTGCTGGTCGGGTGCGCGCTGCGGGTGGTGGGGTTCGTGCTCCTGGGTGCGGCCGACTCGCTGGCCGGCGTACTGGCCGGCGCGCTGCTCACCGGGTTCGCCGCGGCGCTGTTCTCCCCGGCCGTCGAGTCCGCGCTGGCGCGGGAGGCGGGCGAGCTGCCGCCCGGCGGTCCGACGCGCGCCGACGTCTTCGCGATGTTCGCCGTCAGCGGCCAGGTCGGCACCGTCGTCGGGCCGCTCGTCGGGGCCGCGCTGCTGCTCGTCGACTTCGGCCTGGCGTGCGCCGTCGCCGCCGGGGCGTTCGTCCTGATCGGGCTCGCCCACCTGCGGTGGCTCCCGCACCGCGCCGCCGCGCACGGCGACGAGCCGGTGCTCGCCGGCTGGTCCGAGGTGCTGCGCAACCGGCGGTTCCTCGTCTTCGCGGCGGGCTACTCCGGCTACCTGCTCTGCTACAACCAGCTCTACCTGGCGCTGCCGGTGGAGCTGGAGCGCGGCACCGGCGGACAGGCGGCGCTGGGCTGGCTGTTCGCGCTGGCCGCGGTGATGGTGATCGTCGGGCAGGTGCGGACCACCCGGTGGGCGCGCCGGCGTCCGGTCGGGCAGCCGCTCGTGCTCGGCTTCGGGCTGATGGCGGCGGCGTTCCTGCTGGTCGCGCTGGCCCTGCCGGCCGCGCCCGCGGGGGTGTGGCCCGCGGCCGGGTTCGTCGTGCTGCTCACCGCGGGGCAGATGCTGGCCGGGCCCGTCGCCCAGGCGCTGGTGCCGGTCCTGGCCGCCGAGCGCCGGCTCGGGGCGTACTTCGGGGTCCTCGCCTCCGCCGGCGGGCTCGCCGTGCTCGTCGGCAGCACCGCGGTCGGGGCGCTGCTCGACGCCTCGGTCGCGCCGCCGGTCGTCGCCTGGCTGGTGCTGGCCGCCGTGCCGCTCGTCAGCGCGGCCGTGATCGGTGCGCTGGCGCGGCGGGGGGCGCTGGGCGGCTGAGGGTCCGCCCGCGGTCAGGACAGGCGGGCGAAGTCGATGACCGCCTCGAAGTCGACGCCGCGCAGGGTGCCGTACCCCGGGCCCCAGCCGGTCCCGAGCCGCGACGCGACGAACGCCTCGGCCACGGCCGTGGGTGCGTGCTCGAGCAGCAGCGCGGCCTGCGCGGCCAGCGCGATCCTCGTGACGAGGTAGCGCGTGGTCTGCTCCGGGGCCAGGACGAGCTCCTCGATCTCGGCGAGCGCGGCGGCGACGAGCGGGTGCCCGGCCGCGGCGGGCCGGATCTCGTCGAGGACCGGTTCGATCGCCTTGGGCTCACGGGCGAGGACGCGTCCCACGTCCATCACCATCATGTTGGACGTGCCCTCCCAGATCGCGTTGAGCGGCGCCTCCCGGTAGTAGCGGGGGCACGGGTGCTCCTCGATGTAGGCGTTGCCCCCGATCGACTGCATCACCTCCTCCGTCACGCCCGCCACGCGCCGGCAGTTCCAGAACTTCGCCACGGGCGTCAGGAGGCGGCTGACCAGTCGCTCGGACACGTCGCCCCGGTGGTCCTCGGCGCGCGCGACCCGGAACCCGAGGTGCGCGGCGCCGGCCCACTCCAGGGCGAGGTCGGCGAGCACGGGCGCCTGGATCGGCAGCTGCGAGAGCGGCGCGCCGAACGCGGACCGGTGGTCGTTGTGGTGCAGCGCCTGCGACAGCGCCGCCCGCATCAGGCCGGCCGAGCCGACCGCGAAGTCCAGGCGCGTGTACTCCGCCGAGGACAGGATCGTGCTGATCCCCCTGCCCTCCTCGCCGACCAGGAGGGCCTCGGCGTCGTGGTACTCGATCTCCGACGACGCGTTGGCCCGGTTGCCGAGCTTGTCCTTGAGGCGGTTGACCCGGATCCGGTTCAGGTCCCCGTCGGGCAGGCGGCGCGGGACGAACAGGCACGAGACGCCGCCCTCGGTGTGCGCGACGGTCAGGTAGCCGTCGGCCATCGGCACCGAGGCGAACCACTTGTGGCCGTTGACCAGGTACCGCTCGCCGGGACCGCGCCTGCCGACGGGCCGCGCGACCGTCACGTTCGCCCGGAGGTCGGAGCCGCCGTGCTTCTCGGTCATGAAGTAGCCGATCGTGGCCGCGGACTTCTGCTCCACCGGCACGTCCGCGGCGTCGTAGCCCTCCGCCTCGACCGCCCGCGCGAACGCGGCGAGCTCGGGCTGGTCGCGCAGCACCGGGATCGAGGCGTAGGCCATGCCGACCGGGCAGGCGGTCGACCCGTCGACCTGGTTCCACAGGTAGGACAGCACCGCCCGGGCCGCGTGCCCGCCGGGCTCGGTCGCGGTCCAGGCCAGCGAGTGCGTGCCCGAGCCGAACCCCAGCGCCATCAGCTCGTGGTAGGCGGGGTGGAAGTCGACGTCGTAGACCTCGTGGCCGAGCCGGTCGAGCGTGCGGAGCTCGGGGGTGAAGCGCTGGGCGTCGCGCGCGGCCTTGAGCACCCGCGGGTCCCACACCTTCGCGCCGAGCGCCTCCGCGCGCCCCCACGCCCACGGGGCGTGCGCGCGCACCACGCTCGCGGCGACCGCGTCCGTGGTGAACGCGTTGACGCCCGTGAGGTCCGGGACGAGGTTGTCGGGGATCTCACGCTGCGTCGTGAAGTCCGTGTCGGGGTCCGTGAGGGTCATGCCGGTTCCTGTCCGCTGGGTGGGGGTGGACCCGCGACCGCCGCCCGGCAGAAGCGGGCGATCTCGCCGCTGATCGCGTCCCGGTCGGGAGCGCGTGAGGTCCGTCCCGCGAGCGGCGCGACCAGGCCCTCGAGGAAGGCGCCGACGATCGCCGCACCGCGGATCCCGGCGTCCTGATCCGGGAGCTCGCCGGATTCGACGCCCTCCCGGATCAGCCCGGCGAAGGCCTGCGCCAGCCCGGCCCGCGCCTCGAGGCGCACCTGGTCCACGTCGGGGTCCATGGGCTCGGCGATGACCGCGTACGCCAGTCCGTCGCCGCGCAGCGCCCTGTCGACGAACGTGGTCACGGCGTCGCCGATCCGGTCGGTGGCGCTCCGCCCGGCCTCTCCGGTGACGGCGCGCACGACCTCGAGCTCGCGCACGCAGACGACCCGCAGCACCTCCGAGAACAGCGAGGCCTTGGACGGGAAGTGCCGGTAGATCGTGCCGGTGGCGACGTCGGCCACCGAGGCGACCACGGCGACCTGTGCCGCGGCGAAGCCGTGCTCCGCGACCACGAGCCGCGCCGCCTCCAGGATGCGGCGCCGGGCGTCGGCCTGGCGGGCGGCGATGCGCGGACTTGGATGAACCACGGTTCAAGACTGAACCACGGTTCACAGCAGCGGTCAACGCTCAGACCTGCCGGAACCGGGGGCGCCCGCGCGGCGACCACTGGTGTGTCGATCTCATCCGCGCGTCGTACTAATATCTGAACGACTGTTCAGATGACCAGCCGTCGTGGGTCGACGAAATCGGCCCACGACCGTACGAGGTCGTCACGCGAGCGTTGGAGGCGACGTCCGTTGAACCCCCGCTACCCCCTGCCCGCGGCGCTGGTCGCCCTGGCGCTCCTCGGAGGCTGCGCGACGACCGGCGGCCCGGCGCCCGCCGGTGACGCGCCGCCGACGCTGACGCTGGCCACCGGGTTCGCGATCGACGACCTCGACCCGCTCGAGAACGGCTTCTGGGGCCCGGAGTTCGGCTACGTCGAGCTGCTCATGCGCCCGGAGCGGGACGGGGCGCCGACGCCGTGGGTGCTGGCCGGCCTGGCCAACCCCGAGCCGCTGACCTGGACGCTCACGCTGAACGAGGGCGTCGCGTTCGGGAACGGGGCACCGCTCGACGGTGCCGCGCTGGCCGCCCTGCTGACCTTCCAGCTGGCCGAGAACCCCGACTTCGCCGCCGCGCTGCCCGGCGCGACCGCCACCGCGAGCGGCCCTCTCGAGGCCGTCCTCACCACGTCCCGCCCGGCGCCGAACGTGCCCTCGCTGCTGGCCGACGAGTCGATGGTGCCCGTCTACGACGTCGCCGCCTACCAGCGGCACCGCGAGTCCGGGGCCGACGCCGCGGCGCTCGTCGGGGCCGGTCTGTTCACCGCGCCTTACGTCGTGGACTCCCTCGATGCCGACGCGATGCAGCTCTCGCCGGACCCCGGCCACTGGGCCGGCCCGCCCGCGCTCGACGACCTCACCGTGCGCTTCGTCCCGGAGGTGTCCGCGCGGATCCAGGCGGTGCAGGCGGGGGAGGCCGACATCGCGCTGTACCCGCCCACGGCCTCGGCGCCGACCCTTGAGGGCCGCGACGACGCGTTCTTCGTGACCGGCGAGCCGGTCGGGCCGACGTTCGTGCTGGAGTTCAACCAGCGCACGGCGCCCTTCGACGACCCGCTGGTCCGCCGCGCCCTCTACGCCGCGGTGGACTACGACCAGCTCGCGGAC
Organism: Pseudonocardia oceani; assembly: GCF_019263585.2. Taxonomy (GTDB): domain Bacteria; phylum Actinomycetota; class Actinomycetes; order Mycobacteriales; family Pseudonocardiaceae; genus Pseudonocardia; species Pseudonocardia oceani. The sequence goes on along the minus strand of NZ_JADQDF010000001.1, from coordinate 689,801 downwards.
GAGGTGATGAACGGGCGGTACTCGCCCGCCACCGGGCTCTACGCCGACCCGGTGCCGTGGGCGGAGAAGACCCAGACGACCGACACCGCTGCGGCCGGGGCGCTGCTCGACCGGGCCGCCTGGACCCGCACCGGCGACGGCCCGCGCACCCGTGACGGCGTCGCGTTGACCTTCACGGTGCTCACCTACCCGCAGCAGCCCGACTCCGACAGCCTCGCCCTGGCCGTGCAGGCGCAGCTGGCCGGGCTCGGGGTGGGGATGGAGATCCAGCAGGTCCCCGACATCACCTCGGTCGTCGAGCAGCCCGACGGGTGGCAGGCCGCCGTGCGCGGCAACGGGTTCCTGTCCTTCGGCGGCGACTACGTCACCCCGCTGCTCACGACCCTGCGCAGCGGGGGCACCAACAACCACACCGGCACCGCCGACCCGGAGCTGGACGCCCTGATCGACGCCGTCGCCGTCGAGCTCGACACCGCCGCCCGCGACGACCTGCTGCGGCGGGTCCAGCAGCGGGTGGCCGACAACGGCTACCTCGGCTACCTGGGCATCCGGCTCCCGGCGGTCGTCACCGGACCGGCGTGGCGGGACTACGAGGTGCCGATCTCGAACCTGTGGGTCCACGCGACCACCGCTCCGTCCTCGCGTGGAGACGCCTGACGTGCGGGCCGTCCTCGGGAGGCTCGGGCAGGCGCTGCTCACGCTGGCCGGGGCCGGCCTGTTGATCTTCGGGATGCTCGCCGTGACCCCCGGCGACCCCGCCCGACGGGTGCTCGAGGCCCGCGGGGTCACCGAGCCGAGCCCGCCCGCGATCGCCGCGGTCCGGGCCGAACTGCGCCTGGACGACCCGCTGCCGCTGCGCTTCGCACGGTGGGCGGCGGGCGCGGTCACCGGTGACCTCGGGACGTCGTGGCGGACCGGCCGGGAGGTCTCGGCGGAGTTCGTGACCCGCCTGCCGGCCACGCTGCTGCTCACCGGCGCGGCCCTGGCGCTCGCCGTCGTGATCGCGCTGCTGCTCGGCGCGGCCGCCGCCGCGGCCCCCGGGCGCTGGCCCGACGTCGTCACGCGGGTGGTGGCGCTGGGGATGCTCGTGGTGCCCGGGTTCGTGCTGGGGGTGGTCGTGCTCGACGTGCTCGTCGTGCGGGCGGGGCTCGGCCGGGTCATCGCCGACGGCACCCCCGCCACGGTCTTCCTGCCGGCCCTGACCCTCGCCCTGGCCTCCGCGGCGACGTGGTCGAGGGTGCTGCGCACCAGCCTGCTCGAAGCGCAGTCGGCCACGCACCTGCGGGTCAGCGCGGCCCGCGGGGCCGGGTGGCTGCGCCGGCTCGTCGTACACCAGGCGCCGCAGGCCGCCCCGCCGTTCCTCACCGTGGTCGGGCTGGGCAGCGCCGCCCTGCTCGGCGGCGCGCCCGTCGTCGAGAGCGTGTTCACCTGGCCGGGGATCGGGCGCTACACCGTGGAGGCCATCGACGCGCGGGACATGCCCGTCGTCGTCGGGTTCACGCTGGTCGCGGTCGTGGTCTACGTGGTGACGAGCCTGGTCGTCGACCTGGTGTGCACGCTGATCGACCCGCGGCTGCGGGCGGCGCCGTGACCGTCGCCGGCATCGTCACCCCCGCCCGTGACGCGGACGTCCCGGCCGTGGCGCCGAGCGCGGTGTGGCGGGCCCTGCTCGCCCGCCCGGCCGCGCGCGCGGGGTTGATCCTCGCGGCGGTCCTCGCGCTCGTCGCGCTGGCCGGCCCGCTGTTCGTCCCCGACCCCGCCCTGCCCGACTACGCCGACCAGCTCGCCCCGCCGGGCGCGGAGCACTGGCTGGGCACCGACGAGTCCGGCCGCGACCTGCTTGCCCGCAGCATCGCCGGGGCGCGCACCTCGCTCGGCGCGGCGCTGCTGGTGATGACGATCGCCGCGGTGATCGGGCTGGTCGTGGGCACCGTGGCCGGCACGTTCGGCGGGGTCGTCGACGCGGTGCTGACCCGCGTCACCGACGTGCTGCTCGGGCTGCCGACCCTGGTGCTCACCCTGGCCGTCGTCGCCGTGCTCGGGCCCGGGTTCGCGAACCTGGTGCTCGCGATGTCGGTGACGGGCTGGGCGTGGCTCGCCCGGCTGGCCCGCAGCGTGGCGCGCGGCAGCGACCTGCGGCCCGACGTCATTGCCGCGCGGATGGCCGGGGTCGGCCGGCTGCGGGTGGCGCTCGGGCACGTCCTGCCCGCGGCGGCCACCCAGGTGGCAGTGGCGGCGACGCTGGGACTGGGGGAGACCGTCCTCGCTCTGGGCGGGCTGTCCTTCCTCGGCCTGGGCGCGCAGCCGCCGACCGCGGAGTGGGGCAACATGCTCGCCACCGGTCGCACGACGTTCGCCTACGCGCCCTGGCAGCTGGTCGGGCCCGGGCTGGGGCTGGTCCTGTCGGTCACGGCGGCCGCCCTGATCAGCGATGCCCTGCGCGACGCCGCCGACCCGAGCCGGCGCACGTGAGCGCGCCGCTGGTCGTCGAGGGGCTGACGGTGCACTACCCGGACGGGCACCGGGCGCTGCACGGGCTCGACCTGCGGGTCGGCGCGCACGAGCGCTGGGCGCTGGTCGGGCGGTCCGGCAGCGGCAAGACGACGCTGGTGCGGGCGGTGCTGGGCCTGCTGCCGTCGGGCTCGCGCGCGACCGGCAGCGTGCGCGTCGGGGGCACCGAGGTGCTCGGGGCGCCCGAGCGGGTGCTGCGCGGGCTGCGCGGTCTCGTCGCCGGGTACGTGCCGCAGGACCCGTTCGCGGCGTGCGATCCGCTGCGGGCCGTCGGCCACCACGTCGCCGAGGCGTGGACCGCGCACCGGCGCACCCCGCCCGCCGGCGCGGTCGTCGACGGGCTCACCGGCGTCGGGATCGCGGACGCCGCGGCCCGGGCCGTGCAGCGCCCGCACCAGTGGTCGGGCGGCATGCTGCAGCGGGCGACGCTGCTCGCGGCCACCGCCCACGACCCCCTGCTCACCCTCGCCGACGAGCCGACCAGCGCGCTCGACGCCGACCTCGCCGACGACGTCCTCGCGCTGGTGCGCCGCCGGTGCGGTGCACTGCTGCTGATCAGCCACGACCTGGCGCTGGTGGCGCGGCACGCCGACTCGGTGCTGGTGCTCGACGGCGGCCGGGCCGTCGAGCGCGGCCCGGCGGCGGACCTGCTGACGGCGCCGGCGGTGGCCGAGACCCGGCGGCTGGTGGCGGCGTCGGCCCCCGTGGCGCGACGCGCGTCCCCGTCCGCGGCCGCGGCGGGGGAGCCGGTCGCCCGCGTCGAGGACGTCAGCCGCCGCTACCGGCACGCGGGCGGCGAGGTCGTCGCGGTGGACGGCGTGACGCTCGCGGTGCGGCCCGGGGAGGTCGTCGGCGTCGTGGGGCGGTCGGGGTCGGGGAAGTCGACGCTGGTCCGCCTGCTCGGCGGCATGGAGAAGCCCGACTCGGGCACGACCGTGCTCGGCGGCACGCGCCCCGGCTACGTGATGCCGGTGTTCCAGGACCCGGTGGCGAGCCTCGACCGGCGCTGGACGCTGTGGCGCACGCTCACCGAGCCGCTGTCCGCGCGCGGCGAGCGGCACGGGCGGGCGCGGCGGCGCGCGCTGGCGGCCGCGGCGCTGGAGCGGGTCGGGCTGTCCGGCGTCGACCCGGACCGGCTGCCCGGGAGTCTGTCGGTCGGCCAGGCCCAGCGGGTCGCCGTCGCGCGGGCGCTGGCCGCCGACCCCGCCCTGCTGGTCGCCGACGAGCCCACGGCCAGCCTCGACGTCGCCGCCGCCGCCGCGGTCACGGACCTGCTGCGCGGCATCGCCGACGCGGGCACGGCGATGCTCGTCGTCAGCCACGACGAGCGGCGCCTCGCGAGCTACGCCGACCGCGTGGTCCGGATGCGCGACGGGCGGCTCGTCGGGTGATCCCTCGACCGTGCCGCAGCGGCACGGTGTGGACTGGTCGCATGGCCTGGAGCACGCGTGAGATCGCCGACCTGGCGGGCACGAGCCTGCGGGCGGTGCGGCACTACCACGAGGTGGGGCTGCTGGCCGAGCCCGAACGCCGGTCCAACGGCTACAAGCAGTACGGCGTCTCCCACCTGCTGCGGCTGCTGCGCATCAAGCGGCTGGTCGACCTCGGCTTCTCGTTGTCGCGGATCGCGGAGATGAGCGATGACGACCAGCACCCCGCCGAGGCCCTGCGCGTCCTCGACGCCGAGCTGGCCGAGACGATCGATCGGCTGCAGCGCGTCCGCGTCGAGCTCGGCCTGATCCTGCACCACCACGCACCCACCGACTGGCCCGTCGGCCTCGCCCCGGCGGCCGGTGCCGCGGACCTGTCGCAGGCCGACCGGTCGCTGGTGGCGGTGATGACCCGGGTGATGGGTCCGCGACGCCTGGAGGCCTACGGCGCGCTGCTGCGCAGCGACACCGGCGACCCGACCGGCGGCGAGTTCGACGACCTGGACCCCGGCGCCGACGAGGCGCTGCGCCAGGACCTGGCCGAGCGCATGGCGCCCTTCGTCCGCCGGATCCGGGCGCAGCACCCGGAGGTGACGGCGCCCGACACCGACGCCCCCCGTGGTGCGCGGTTCGTCGGCGAGGTCACGGCGGCCGCCATGGAGGAGCTGTACAACCCGGCGCAGGTCGATGTCATGCGGCGGGTGGCGGCGCTGCTGGCGCAGGCGCCGGAGGCGTGAACCCCCGCCTTCCGGGCGCGGCTGCGGCATCGGCCCGCAGCGCGCGGACGGCCCGGCGCAGCGCCGCGACGAGCGGGGTCCGGTCACCGGTGCGGGTGCACAGCGAGATCGGGCACGGTTCCGCGTCGGTGATCGGGAGGAACACCACCTCGGGGTGGCGGTGGCTGTCGACCACCGAGCTGCCGGTGATCGCGATCGCCGCGCCGGTGGCGACGACCTCCAGGAGCTCGTCCATGGTGTGCACCACGGGCCCGTACCGCACGGGCACGCCGCTGGGCCGCGGGTCGCAGGCCCACCAGCGCACCCACCGCTCGTCGGTCTCGTCGTCGGTGACGTGCGGCTCGCCGTCGAGGTCGTCCAGGGTGACGTCCGTGCGCGCGGCCAGCCGGTGACCGGCCGGGAGCGCGACGACCCGCGGCTCGTGGCGGACCACCTCGAGCCGCAGTCCGTCGGTGTCGACGACCGGCGGGCGCACCAGCGAGGCGTCGACGGTGCCGGCGCGGACCGCCTCCGCCTGGTCGGGCCAGGGCAGCTGCACGAGCTGCACCGAGGCGGACGGCACCTCGCGCTGCACCCGGTCGATGATGCGGCGGGTGTGGGTGCCGGTGGCGGCGGTCATGAACCCCAGCCGCAGGACGCCGGCGGCCTCGCGGCGGTGGGCCTCGACCGCGGCGACCGCCCGGTCGGCGGCGGCCAGGGCCTTCCGCGCCTCGGCGAGGAAGCGGCGCCCGACCTCGGTGGGGACGACGGGGTGCGCGCTGCGGTCGAGCAGGACGACGCCGAGCTTGCGCTCCAGGGTGCGGACCTGCTTGCTCAGCGCCGGCGCGCTCACGTAGAGCCGGGCCGCGGCACGTCCGAAGTGCCCCTCGTCGACGACGGCCACGAGGTAGCGCACGAGGTGCAGGTTGAGGTCCACGACGACTCCCTCCGTCGCCGCAGTGTCGCACGCCATGCCCGGCGCAGGCCCAGGAGCTGCGGAGATGAACGGATGGTTCACGTCAGCGGCGATCTGTGTCATGGACGCCACCGGCACGCACCGACGAACCTCGGGTGCATGAGCCGCTACGAGCACGAGTTCACGACCATGTTCGCCGGGCTGGAGAAGCAGCTGGAGGGCGTCGACAACCCCCGCCATCGCGCGATCCTCACGAACTACCGCCGCCACGGGCTGCTGGAGGTCGCCGGGCGCTACCGGGAGCTGCTGGCCCCGGACATGACCGTCGAGCACCCGCAGTACCGCCTGCACGAGGGCGGCCGGTCGATCGTGCTGGACGGGATGGACCAGGTCGTCGCGTTCTACGAGTCCCTGACGGCCGCGAACGCGATCGTCATGTGGGTGGCCGAGCAGGACATCGCGGTCAACGACCACGGGTTCTCGGGCGAGGTCGTGTTCAACGCCTTCGTCCCGGCGCCGATGCTGGGCGAGAGCGCGTTCTCCGACATCCGCGCGGGGGAGGACCCCGGCGAGATGTTCCTGCTGCGCCGCACCCTGGCCTTCGTCTGGCCCTACGACGAGCGCTGCCGCCTGATCGGCGAGCACGTGTACGAGGACGGGGCGTCGCGGGAGATCATCGAGCCCGACCCGGCCGACGTCATCACCGCCGCGCGCGCCGCCGAGCTGCTCGCGCCCGAGATCGACCGGGTCCTGCCGTGAGCGCCTCCGCCCCCACCACGGGGCGCCTGGCCGGGAACCCCGCACGGGATCCGGGTGAACTCTGCACCCCACCAACGTCGACACCGACATGATCCAGAACCCGGCCATCCACGCCCCGTTCTCCGGCGGTGCGCCCGGCGCCGACCGCGCCACCGCCGCCGCAGCGATGAAGGCGATGCACGCCCTGCCCATCCCGTGGGTCGACGCGGTCGACATCAGCAACGCGGTGGTCTGGCTCGCCTCCGACGAGGCCCGCTACGTCACCGGCGTCGCCCTGCCCGTCGACGGTGGCATGACGGCGCCGTACACGATCCCGCACCCTGTTGACTGACCCGATGAGCGACCCCGCGCGCAACAAGGACACCGTCCTCGCCTTCTACGACCTGATGTTCAACCGGTGCGAGCCCGCCGAGGCCCTCGAGCGCTACGCCGGCGCCACCTACACCCAGCACAACGTGCACGTCGCCGACGGCAAGGAGGCCTTCGTCGCCTACTTCGAGCGCATGGCGCGGGAGCACCCCGGCAAGCACGTGCGGTTCGTCCGGGCGCTCGCGGAGGGCGACCTGGTCGCCGTGCACTGCCACCAGACCTGGCCCGGCAGCGACGACTACGCCGGCATCGACATCTTCCGCCTCGACGACGACGGCCGGGTCGTCGAGCACTGGGACGTGCTGCAGGTCGTCCCGGCCACCTCCGCCAACGACAACGGCGTGTTCTGACCCGCGGCCCCGGCCGGGTCAGTCCCGGGCGCGCGCCGCCCGTCGCTCGCGCCACCACACGAGCACGACCATGGCGGCGTTGACGGCGGCGAGGACCAGCACCGACGCGTCGCCCGCGCCGACGGAGCGGTCGAGCGGGACGGCGCCGCCGTCGGCCATCAGCGCGTTGACGACCGTCAGCAGCACGTTGTTGGCGACGTGGAACGCGACCGGCGCCTCGATGCCGCCGCTGAGGACCGCCATCAGCCCCGTGCTGACGCCGATCAGGACGTAGTAGCCGGACAGCCACGGGTCGAGCGAGCCGTGCACCGCGGCGAAGGCCAGGCCGGAGACCACGAGGCCGACGACCAGGGCCGGGCGGACCGCGCGCACCCAGGAGGCGGCGGCGGGCAGCGCGACGCTGCGGAACATCAGCTCCTCGCCCGCCGCCTGCGCCGGGGTGGTCAGCACGGTGACCGCCAGCAGGGCGACCGTCGTCCCGCTGACCCCGAAGGCCGTCCAGCCGGGGGAGCCGGGCGCCACGAGCGCCACCACCCCGATCCCGGCAGCCACCAGCAGCGCCGCGTCGACGAGGTGGTGCAGCAGGCGGCGGACGTCGAACGCGCGTGGCCAGCTGATCAGGCTCCGCCACGGCGCGCCGGTCGTCCGCGCCAGGAGCGCGACCGCCAGCAGGCCCGAGACCGCGATGCTGACGTTGACCGCGAGGAGCTTCAGCGGCGTCAGCGTCGTGGCGAGCGGGTCGTCGCCGCCCTCGACCACGGCGACCAGCCGGTAGAGCAGGACCTGCAGGACCACCATGACCAGCGTCGGCACGACGATCAGCACGAGGGGCTTCCACCCGCTCATGCGCAGGTGGGCGCCGAACGGGCGGGAGCGGCCGAGCGCCGTGGCGGGTTCCGGCGACGCGGTCGCCCCCGCCGCGCTCACGCGTCCGGCGCCCGTCGTCCGCCGAGGTGCTCGGCGAAGTGCCGCTCGATCGCCCGGTAGAGGCGCATCCGGTTCTCCGGGTTGGCGAAGCCGTGTCCCTCGTCCTCGGCGAGGAGGTACTCGACGGGCACGCCGCGCTCCCGCAGCGAGGCGACGATGTTGTCGGACTCGGCCTGCACCACGCGGACGTCGTTGGCGCCCTGCGCGACCAGCAGCGGGGTGCGGATCTTCTCGACCATCGTGATCGGCGACCGCGTGAGCATGTCGGCCTCCTGCTCGGGGATCTCCGGGTCGCCGACGTAGCGGAACCAGCTGTTGACGTTGTAGGCCCGGACGAACGGCGGCAGGGTGCGCAGGAAGTTCGCCAGGTCGGAGACACCGACGTAGTCGACGGCGGCGGCGAACCGGTCGGGCGTGACGGTGACCCCCACGAGCGCGGCGTACCCGCCGTAGGAGCCGCCGTAGATGCCGAGGCGGTCCGGGTCGGCGTACCCCTGCGCGACCGCCCAGTCGACGGCGTCGATGAGGTCGTCGTGCATCGCGCGGGCGAACTCGCCGATGGCGGCGGTGAGGTGGCGGCGGCCGTGGCCCAGCGAGCCGCGGAAGTCGACCTGCAGCACCGCGTAGCCGCGGTTGGCCAGGAACTGCACTTCGGGGCTGTAGCCCCAGCTGTCGTGGAACCACGGGCCGCCGTGCACCGCCAGGACCAGCGGGAGGGCCCGCGGCTCGACCCCGACCGGCAGCGTCAGCTGGGCGTGCAGCGGCAGGCCGTCGCGGGCGGGGAAGGCGACCGGCGTCATCGGGGCCAGTGCGGCCGGGTCGCGGTGGGGCTGGGACCGGAACAGGAACCGGGACTCGCCGGTGTCGCGGTCGTAGAGCCAGGTGGCGCCGGGGTCGCGGTCGTGGACGAACGTGGCGATCCACCGCCGGCCCGCCTCGTCGGAGGTCAGGGTGCCCAGCACGCCGTCGGAGAGCCGCGCCAGGGCCGCGTGCACCTCGGCGAAGTCGGGGTCGACCACCTCGACGTGCGGGCGGTCGCCGGTGAACCGGGCGGCGAGGACCTCCCCGGTGCCCCGGTGGGTGTAGACGACGGGCGGGAGCACGCCGGGCACCATCGCGCCCGTGATGTCGAGGTCGTGACCGTCGACGGCCGCGACCACGGTCTCGTCGCCCGTCGCGTGGTCGATGCGGACCAGCCGCAGGTCGTCGCCGTCCTGGAACGAGCCGACCAGCAGGCCCTTCCCGTCGGCGGTGACCAGCTGCGGGTGCACCCCCACCGGGTGCTCCGCGCCGCCCGTGCGGCGCAGCAGCCGCCGCCCGCCGTCCGGGTCGACCGCGGAGAACTCGACGGTGCCGTCCTCGGCCAGCGCGGTGTGGAAGGCCGGGACGCCGTCGCGGTCGAACAGGACGCTGCCGGTGGGGTCGTCCTGCTCCAGGTGCACGGCGGTCTCGCCGGTGGCGACGTCGACGCGGAACAGGTCGAAGAACAGCGGCCGCCGGTTCATCGCGACCAGCACGGTCCCCGGCACGGGCGGGTACGGCTCGACGCCGACCACGCGCGAGCCCGGGTCCATCGGCGTCAGGTCGACCGGCGGCGCGTCGGGGTCGTCGAGGTGGACGCGGTAGAGGTGCCAGTCCTCGTTGCCGTCGACGTCCTGCAGGTACAGCAGCACGCGGGGGTCGTCGGTCCAGTGGTACATGCTGATCCCGCGGCGGGTGTCGCGGGTGACGCGCACGGCGTCGGCGTGGTCGTCGTCGAGACCGCGCACCCACACCTGCAACCGTCCGTCGTGCGGGGCGAGGTAGGCGATCCGGGTGCCGTCGGGCGAGATCGTGGGGTGGGCGAACTGCGGATCGGCGAAGAAGTCCTCGACGTCGATCAGGGGCGCGGGCATCGGTCCTCCGTTGCGGGGCGGGTGGTGGGTCCACCGAACACCGTGCCGTTGCGGCACGGTCAAGCCCCGGGCGCTTTCCGTGCTCCGCGTGTTCCCGTGGGACGCGGGGGGCGGGGGCGGGGCCGGTTTGATCGTCGGGACTGTGACGTGGGGTCGTGCGGGGGGCGGTGGTGGTGCGGACCCGGCGATCAAGGGCTGGGGCTGCGGCCGGTCGGTGGTGATCGTCGGGAGTGCGGCCCGGGGGTCGTCGCGGGGGCGTGGTGGTGCGGTTCCGCGCGAGGTGGTGCACGGCGGCCGTCCCGCGCGCGTTCCCGGTTGCCGCGCGCGTTCCCTGCTCCCGCGAGCCCCCGGCGGCTCGCGGGAGCCTGTTCGGCGCGCGGGAAGGGCGGCGCGGCCGGCGGGTGGCCGGGTGATCATCGGGAGTGTGACGTGGGGTCGCGTGGGGGGCGTCGTGGTGCGCTTCCGTGGGCGTGGGCGTCCGCTGGCCGTCCCGCGCGCCCTCCCGGTTCCCGCGCCCGTTCCGCGCCCCCGCGCGCCCCCGGCGGCCCGCGGGAGCATGATCGGCACGCGGGGGGAAGAGGGCGTCAGACCTGCTGCCAGCCGTCCCCGGACGGGCTCACCGCACCGGACCCCAGCAGGGACTCGGCGGTGAAGTCGGCCGCGAGGGTGTCGAACGTTCGGAACCGGCGCAGCATCGCGTGCCTGCCCCCGCGGACCTGCACGTAACTGACGTTCGCGCTGCCCGCCAGGCGCCGGGCCATCGACGCCGACTCGCGCGGGTCGGCGATCCGGTCGTCGGAGCCGTGCACGACCAGCACCTCGCGGCCCGCCAGGTCGACGGTGTCGGAGGCGCGCACCCACGGGTTGAGGGCCACCACGCTGCGCACGGCGGGGTCGTCGCCGGCCAGCAGCGCGGCGCGGCCACCGAGGGAGTGGCCGACGAGACCGGTGGGCACCGGCTCGGGGAAGCGGTCGGCGAGCTGCCGCAGCGCCCAGCGGGCGTCGTCGACGGGGGTGTGCCGGCTGTCCCACCCGCGCACCGAGTTCAGCAGGCGGTACACCGCGAGCCTCCGCCGCCCGGCCCACGCGATCCGGCGGGCGATGGGCACCATGCGCAGCACCGACAGCTGCGTCGGGCTGACCATGGGGCTGCCGGGCCGGCTCGCGCCGCCGTGCAGGACGAGCACCAGCCCCTCGGCGTCGCGGGGGTGGGAGACCGTGATCAGGCGGGGCGTCGCGTCCACACCGCTCCGTTCCCCGCTGCGGGTGGTTCCACTCCTGTGGTCAGAGGTCGCGGCGCTGGAACGCCACCACCGCGAGCGCGAGGACCACGACGACCCAGACGGTCACCCAGGCGAGGTAGGCGCCGGTGAGCGGGGCCTCGCTGAGGAAGGGGACGCCGCCCTCGATCGCCGGGCCGCCGAACTGCGCCAGCGCGACCGGGTCCTGGAACGCGTTCATCGCCCCGCGCCACAGGCCGTCGGTCGGCAGCAGCACCCGGGACACCGTGCCGACGGCGGTGACGGCGTCGCTGCGCAGCGAGACACCCAGCCCGCCGACGACCCCCGCGATCCAGGTGGCCCCGAAGAGGCCGACCGCCGTGACCCCCGACGCCAGCGGCGAGGTGACGGTGGACAGCAGCACCCCCAGCGTGAGCAGCACGGCCGTCTGGCCCGCGAGCAGCGCCAGGCCGGCCGCGGCGTGCGGCGGCCGGTAGCCGACGGTGGCGAGGACCACCAGGAGCTGGGCGGACCCGGCCACGACCACGAAGCCGCAACCGAACACGGCCAGGCCCAGCCACTTGCCCAGCAGCACCGCGGACCGGTGCACCGGTCGCGCCAGCACCGCCAGCGCCGTGCCCGACTCGATCTCGCCCGACACCGTCGGCCCGGCGAGGAAGGCGGTGCCGAGCGCGGCGATCAGGCTGAGCCCGAACAGTACGAGGTTGAGCACGATCCCGGCCACCAGCCGACCCTCGCCCGTCGTCAGGCCGCCGCTCTCGGCCTCGGCGGCGTTCAGGGCGGGGAACCCGAGCGCCGTGATCACGAGCAGGGCGATCGTCAGCCCGAGCACCGCGCGCAGCACCCGGCGCCGCACGGCCTCGCGGACCGTGAGCGCCGCGATCGTGAGGACGACGTTCACGGCTGCCCCCCGCCGCGGAGGATGCCGAGCAGCCGCTCCTCCAGGCTGACCCGGCCCGGCTCGACGGTGTGGACGCGCACCCCGAGGCCGACCAGGTCGGCCACGAGGTCGGGCACGACCGCCGGACCGGGGTCGGCCGGCAGGGCGACGGTGAAGGCGTCGGCACTGCGGGTCAGCCGGCCCACGGCGGCCAGCCGGGCGTGGGCCTGCGGGCCCACGCCGGTGAGCCGCAGCCGCACCTCGCGCCCGCCGAGCAGCTCCGGGAGCGTGCCGGCGGCGACGACGCGGCCGTGGTCGAGGACGACGACCCGGTCGCACACGCGCTCCACGTCGCCGATGAGGTGGGAGTTGAGCAGGACCGCGACGCCGCGCTCCCGGAGGGCGAGCAGCAGGTCGCGGACGTCGGCGCGGCCGAGCGGGTCCAGCGCGCTCGCCGGCTCGTCCAGGACGACGAGCTCCGGGCGGGCCACCAGCGCGACGGCCAGCCCGAGGCGCTGCTGCATGCCCTTGGAGAAGCCGCCGACCCGGTCGCCCGCGCGGTCGCCGAGCCCGACGAGGTCCAGGCACCCGCGCTGCTCGGCGACCGGCACGTCGGCCCCCGCGAGCCGCACGTGCAGGGCGAGCACCTCGGCCGCGGTGAGCCAGGGCTGGTAGCGGAAGAGCTCGGGCAGGTAGCCGACGCGCGCCCGGGCCCGCGGGTCCCGCGCCGGCCGCCCGAGCAGCAGCACGTCGCCCGCGTCCGGCCGGACCAGGCCGAGCAGCATCTTGATGGTGCTGGTCTTGCCGGCGCCGTTCGGGCCGATCAGGCCCACCACGTCGCCGCGCCCGACGGTGAAGGACACGCCGTCGACCGCGGTCCGGCGGCCGTACCGCTTGCGCAGGCCCGAGCACCACACCGCGGGCGACGGCGAGAGGTCGACGAGCCCGGCCGCGGCGGGGGAGGGGACGGTCCCCGTCACGGGCCCAGCTCGCGGGCCACGGCCAGCACCTCGCCGGCGTCGAGCGACCCGGCGACCGCGGTCACGACGCCGTCGCGCACCCAGACGACGCAGGCCAGCGCCCCGTCCCGGGTCGTGAGTACCGTCGCGGGCCGCCCGCCGACGTCGGCCGCGGTGCTCGTCACCTCCCCGGCCGGCAGCGGTAGCGGCAGGGTCGTGCCGTCGCCGGAGAAGCCCCGCAGCTGGTCCGCGACGCCCGGGGGCAGGCCGGGCAGGGAGAGCAGGTAGTCGCGGGCGGTCTCGAACGGGATGCCCGACGAGTAGCCGGTGGGGGCGACGGCGCGGGCCACGACCAGGCCCGGCAGGCCACTGCCCGTCGGCCAGACCGCGGCGTACCCGGGCCCGGCGACGAGCCGGAACCGCGCGCCGTCCATGCCCGGCGGGGGCGGCGGCAGCGTGGCCCCCGCCGCGGCGGCGGTCCGCGCCGCCTCGGCCGCGGAGAACGTGAACTCGGCGGCGAGCTGCTCGCCCGCCTGGAACTGCGGCCCGCCCGTCACGCCGCGGGGCAGTACGCGCACCTCGGGGACCGCGAGCCCGGTGACCTCCTCCGCGGCGTCCGCGTCCGCGACGTCGCGCAGGTCGGCCCCGGCGGTGAGCTCGAGCTCGCCGTAGGCGTCGAGGTCGGGCAGCGCCACCAGGTCCGACTGCGTCACCGTGACGGCGGCGACCCGGTCGGTGCGGAAGATCGGCAGCCAGTCCGAGGCGGCGGCGACTCCCGCCCCGGTGAGCAGGGCGGCGACGGCGGCGACGGCCACGGCGGGACGGCGCAGAGCAGAACGGCGCAGAGCAGAACGGCGCAGAGCAGAACGGCGCAGAGCAGAACGGCGCAGAGCAGAACGACGCAGGGCGACCCGTCGCCGGGGCACCGGGACGGCGGCCGACGGCGCGCGGGGCGTTGCGGCGACCGCGGGCGCGATCCGGGCCCACGCCGCGTCGACGTCGACCGCCGGGAGGGCGTCCACGCCGACGAGGTCCGGGCCGAGCGCCGCGCCGACGAGGTCGGCGTCCGCGCGGGCCTCGCGCAGCGCGGCCAGGCACACCGGGCAGCCCGCGGCGTGCTCGCGCTCGGCGTCGGGGACCCCGGCGGGCTCGTCGAGCAGGCGGCGCAGCGTGCCGTCAGTCGGGTGGCGCATGGCGGGTCAGCTCCTCGCGTAGGGCGGTCTCGGCGCGCCGCACGGTCGTGCCGACGCTGCCGGGGGAGAGGTCGAGGGCGGCGGCGACCTCGGCGTAGCTCAGGCCGCTGTGCCGCAGGACGAGCGCGACGGCCTGGCGTCTGGGCAGCCGGGCCAGCGCCGCCCGCACGCGCCGGCGCTCGTCGAGGGTCACGACGGCGTCGGCGACGTCGGGCTGGACGTCCCGGCCGCCGTCGACGGCCGACTCCCGGGCGGTGCGGCGCCGCCCGGTCCGCAGGTGGTTGAGCGCCGTGTGCGCCGCGGCCACCGTCAGCCATCCCGCCGCCTCGCCCGCGGGCACCGCCGTGCGGGCGAAGGACAGGAAGACCTCCTGCGCCACGTCCTCGGCCTCGTACCGCGAGCCGAGCACCCGGGCCGCGACGGCGACGACGCGGGGGTAGGCGGCGCGGAAGACCTCCTCGAGATCGGTCCGCACGGCGCCCCGCCGCCGTCGGACCGACACCGCCAGGCCGTCCCCCCGGTCGGGCTGACCAGCCCGTCGGGCGACGGGTGGTGGGTGCACATCGTGCCGTACGGACTCCACATCCTCAGAGCACCGCGGCGACCCCGGATGTGACACGGGCCCCGGATCAGTCCGCCCCCGCACCCTCGTGGAGCACCCGGCCGACGGCGTCCAGCGCCCGCACGGTCAGGCCGCGCGGGTCCGGCGCGACCCCGGCGGGCAGCTGCGTGGCGAAGGTGCCGCCGGCGACGCTCGCCCCCCACGACGCCCCGGGGCCCGCCGTGACCACCATCCGCGCGACGGCCCGGCTGATCGAGCCCCGCCGCGAGGTCGTCGCCGACGTCGGGCAGCACCTCGCCGGGCCGGGGCAGTCAGGTCAACGGGCGCGTCCCGTCGCTGACGGGCCCGACCCGCCAGGTCCGCAGCGGCGTCGGCCCGTCCGGCCCCACGGCGCAGCCGCCGATCGTGCCGGTGTCGACGGCCACCACGAGCACGTCGGTCGCCCCGCCGGGGCGGTGGGACAGGAGGTGCACGGTCTGCCACGTCGGGACGGTTCGCCGACGACCGGGACGGCGCGGCAGCGGTCGAGCAGGTCGCAGCAGTGCGGCCGTACCGAGAACCACCGTCGGGCCCGCGCCGCCACGACGACGCGCCGCGACCGCGACCGCGGCCAGCGCGGCGGCGACCGGGGCCGCGGTGCGCGCGCTCACCACTCCGCGATGACCGGATCGGGGTGCTCGCTCCGGCCCCACCGCGCGGTGAGGCGGACCAGGCGAGCGGGGGAGGCGATGGCGTCGACGGTGGCGATACGGTCGTCGCGAACACCGAGCACCAGCACGCCCACCACCCGGTCCCCGACGGCGACGACCACCGCGGGGGAGCCGTTGACGACGCCGGCGTGCACCGCGGGCGTGCCGCCGACCAGCCTGCGCTTCGCGGGCGTCGGCCGGAAGCCGGCGCGCAGCGCGGCGGCGATCCGCTCGGGGACCGAGATCTCGATCGGCGTGGTGGCCGTCCCGCCGGCGCCGTCGCCGACGGCGGTGGCGTCGTGGGACAGCAGCGCGACGAGCCGCTCGGTGCGCCCCGACGCCGCGGCGTCGACGAACGCCTCCACGATCCGGCGGGCCGACGCGTGGTCGACCTCGGCGGCCCCGCGCGCGGCGGCGACGTGGCGCCGGGCCCGCAGGGCGTGCTGCTGGCTCGCCGACTCGCTGATGTCGAGGATCCGGGCGATCTCGGCGTGGCTGTGGGAGAACGCCTCGCGCAGGACGTAGACCGCGCGCTGAACCGGCGTGAGCCGCTCGAGCAGCCGCAGCACCGCCAGCGTCACCGACTCGCGCTGCTCGGCGGTGTCGGCCGGGCCCAGCATCGGGTCGCCGTCGAGCAGCGGTTCGGGCAGCCAGGTACCGGCCGGCCGCTCGTGCCGCGCGGTCGCCGAGCGGAGCCGGTCGAGCGCGAGACGGGTGACGACCGTCGTCAGCCACGCCTCGGGCACCTCGATGCTCGCCCGGTCGGCGGCCTGCCAGCGCAGGAAGGCGTCCTGCACCGCGTCCTCCGCGTCGGCCGCCGACCCGAGGAGGCGGTACGCCAACGAGGCCAACCGCGTCCGGTTGGCCTCGAAGCGCTCCACGGTGGCCGTGTCCACGGACGAGGACCCTAGGGCCGCACCGCCCCGACGGGACGGTCGATCGCGTCCGCCAGGCGCCGGCGGCGCACGGGCAGCCCGAACGTCGGGTGGCCCTGGTTCCACGCCGTGGCCCGCAGCACGCCCGCCTTCATCCGCGCGGCCGCCGCCCCGCGCAGCGACCACGTCGACCGCCCCTCGCCGTCGACCACCTGGAACAGCGCGTCCGCCCGGCCGAGGCTGACGCAGTTGCCGGTGTACGCCAGCGGGGAGGCGGGGATCCGGCGGCCGGTGAGGTCACCGATGATCGACGCCGTCGCCTGCATCCTGGTGAGCCCCGCGGTGGCGCACGACATCGGCAGCGGCCGCCCGTTGTCGCCGATCGCGCGGGCGCTGTCGCCCGCCGCGTAGACCTGCGGGTGCGAGACCGACCGCATCTGCCGGTCGACGACGATCCGGCCGTCCTCGTCGACGGCGATTCCGGCGTCGGCCGCGAGGGGCGGCACGGCGAACCCGGCCGCCCACACGGTCGCGTCGGAGCGCAGCACGGTGCCGTCGGCGGTCCGGACACCCGTCGCGTCGACGCCCACGACGGTGGCGTGCTCGTGGAGCTCGACGCCGAGCCGGTCGAACGCCCGCAGCAGGTGGCGCCGCGCCGTCGGGCCGAACCAGCCGCCCACCCGCCCGCGGGTGGCGAGCACGACCCGGAGCCCGGGCCGGGACTCCGCGATCTCGGTGGCGGCCTCGATCGCGGTCAGGCCGCCGCCGACGACCAGCACCGTCCCGTCCCCGCCCAGCTCGTCCAGGCGCCGGCACAGGCGCAGCGCCGACGGCCGGCCCGCGACGTCGAACGCGTGCGCGGCCACCCCCGGGACGCCGCGGTCGGCGACGGTGCTGCCGAGCGCGTGCAGCAGGGTGTCGTAGCCGAGGCGGTCGGTGCCGGCGCCGTCGGTCACGGTGACCTCGCGCCGGTCGGTGTCGACGGCGCCCACCCGCGCCACGCGCAGCCGGATGCCGGTGCCGCCGAACAGGTCCGCCAGCAGATGGCGGCGCCCGTCGCCGCCCGCGGCGAGCTGGTGCAGGCGCATCCGCTCGACGAACTCGGCCTCGGCGTTCACGACGGTGATCTCGACCTCGGAGGGGTGGAGCCGGCGGGCGAGGTACCCGGCGGCGCAGGCCCCGGCGTACCCGGCGCCCAGGACCACGATGCGGTGCTGCATGTTCGCTCCTGTCTGCTCGTTCCCCCTCATGACGGGACGGCGCGCGGATCCATGACAGGTGGGCCCTCCTGCGTGCGACCATGACGCCGGTCACACTCGACGATGAGGAGACCCGTGCGCACCGGAATCGTGATGACCGCCCGTCCCGGGGTCGAGCAGATGGCCGTCCGCGCCGAGGAGCTGGGGTTCCACAGCTTCTGGGTGTACGACACGCCGATGGTCAACGGGGACCCCTTCGTCTCCCTGGCGCTGTGCGCCCAGGCCACCAGCCGGATCAAGCTGGGCCGCGGCCGTGCAGGACCTCACCGCCGGCCGGTCCACCGACTACCGCGAGGGCGAGCGGGTCCGCTCGGTGAAGTTCCTGCACGTCGGGCCGTACGTCGACACGACCTCACCGGTGGAGTTCGTCATCGCCGCCTTCGGGCTCAAGGCGGCCGCGATCGCCGGCAGGCGCGGCGCCGGGGTGATCTCGTTCGGCTTGCTCGACCCCGGGGCGTGGACCGCCTTCGACACCAGCCGGCGCGAGGCCGCGCGCGAGGCGGGGCAGCCCGAGGAGGTCGACTCCTACGTCATGACGTCGCTGCGGGTGCTCGACGACGGCGAGGACCGCCACGGTGACCTTGCGCGCGACACCATGGGCCACATCGCGATGGCGCTGCTGACCTTCGCCGCCGACAGCCCCGGCTTCCGGGAGACCCTCGAGCCCGAGGAGGCCGCCGCGGTGCAGCGGCTGCTCGACAAGCGCGGCACCACCGCCACCTCGTCCGACCGCCACGACCACCTCTACCGCAACTACCTGGGCCGCATCGATCCCGACGACCGGGAGCTGATCCTGCCCTCGCTCGTCGACGAGCTGGGCCTGATCGGGAAGCGCGAAGAGCTCCTCGACCGGATCGCGGGGATGGAGCGGGCGGGCGTCGACGAGATCGTCATCCAGCCCGTCGTCGACCCCGAGACGGAGATGGCCGCGCTGGCCGACCTCATGCGCTGACCCGTCCCGCGGGTCCGTCAGGCGAGGGCGTCGTCGACGGACCCGTGGTCGGGGAACAGCAGGCGCAGCCCGGACACGTCCAGGACGCGGCGGACCTGGTCGTTGCGATGCGCGCCGACCAGGTGCACGGCGCCGATCCCGTCGCGGCCGAGCAGCCCGAAGAACAGGCCCACGCCCGACGAGGCCATGAACGTCACCTCGCCCACGTCCAGCACGAGGTGGTCGATCCCGTCGGCCGCGGCCTCGTCGATGCAGGCGGCGACCGACGGAGTCGTCGCGATGTCCAGCTCGCCGGTGAGGTCCAGCACGACCACGCCGGGGCGGGGCCGGTGCACCGCGTTGACGCAGACCGACCCGGTGGGTGGCCCTGATCTGCTGATCGTCACCGTGACCGCTCCTCGTGGACGAGGCCGCCGCCGACCTGTGGAGAGCCGAGAGTAGGTCACCCCGGTGGAGTCGGCGAGACGGATCGCCCGAGCCGGGAGCACCGCGCTACACCTCGTCGAACACCCGCCCCATGTCCTGCCAGATCGCCTGCCGGCTGCGGCGGGTCCACGTCGCCACGGCGGCACCGACGGCCACGACGCCCAGGCAGACCCACGGCACCATCGCGTACTGCACGGGGATCTCGGCGCCGGGCGCCGACGGGACGAACGAGTAGTACAGACCGCCGAACACGGCCAGTGCCCCGACCAGGGCGGCGAGCGCGCCGACCACCTGGAACGCCGGACGGCCGGTGCGCCTGCCCTGCATCACGCCGGCGATCCCGAGCAGCAGGTACACGCCCATCACCAGCGGCGTGCCGATGCCGGCGAGGAAGGTGAACAGGAAGATCCCGCCGGTCTGGCCGCTGTCCACGCCGCCGGCGAGGGCGACCTGGCCCTCGCGGCTGGTCAGCAGCAGCGACAGCGCGGCCAGCACGACCCACACGGTGAGCACGAGGCCGATCGCGCGCCACGGCGTGCCCCAGCGCGGGTGCAGGGTGCCCAGGCGGGCGGGCAGCACCCGCTCGCGGCCCATCGCGAACAGCACCCGGGACACCGCGATGTGCACGCCGAGCGAGCAGAACAGGCTGGCCAGGGCGGCGCTGGCGAGCACCACCGCGGCGAACGCCTCGTTCGGCGCGACGGCGGCGAGCCCGGCGACCGAGGCGGGCCAGTCCGTCGTCGCCTGCTGCACGCCGAAGCCGATCGCCGTCGCGTACGTGATGACGAGGTAGAACAGGCCGGCCACGACGATCGAGCCGATCACGGCGCGCGGGACGGCGCGGCGCGGGTCGCGGGTCTCCTCCGACAGCACCGCGCTCGCCTCGGCGCCGGTGAACGACAGCATCGCGAAGGACAGGCCGAACAGCACACCCGTCCAGCTCACGCCGGCCGCGCTCGGCCAGAACGCCGACAGGTCGAAGCTGCGGCCTGCCGACTCCACCGGCGTGGTCCCGTCGATGACGCTCGTCGCCGGCGACCCGATCCCGATGACGACCACGGCCGTCACGACCAGCGCCGCCATCGTCAGCGCGAGGATGACGAGCTGGGTGCGGGTGGAGGCCTGGATGTCGAACATGCTCATCAGCGCGATGACGACGAGGCCGACCAGGGAGAACCAGTACCAGTCCGGGTCGGCGCCGGTCAGCAGCTCGACGAAGCTCGCCGTGAAGAACCCGAAGCCGCACAGGACGGCACCGCCGAGCACGAGGAACGCCGCCGCGTAGCACCAGCCGCCGAGGAAGCCGAGGCCGCGGTTCGCGCCGCGGGTGATGTAGGTGTACATCGACCCGGCCGACGACAGCGAGCGCGCGAACATCGCCACGGTGCCGCCGACGGCGAGCATCGCGAGCGTGCCGAGCAGGTACGCCAGCGGCGTCGCGCCGCCCGCCTTCGTGGAGGCCAGGTAGGTGAGGAAGGCGCCCGACATCGCCGGGGCGATGACCGAGAGGCCCTGGGCGATGACGTCGGGCAGGCCCAGCGTCCGGTGGAAACCCCCGGAGCCGGGGGGTGTGCTGCTGCCGGTCGCGGCGGACGAGGCGTCAGTGGCCATCGGTGGTGCCCTCCTTCGCGGGACTGGTGTCGACCGGCGTCACCGGGACGTCCGCGGGACGCGGGAAGTGCGTGGTCATGGGCTCTCCTACGGGGACGCACGGGGGCGGAGCAGCGCCGACCGTCCGCCAGGCACCCGGCCCGGTCAACGGGCGCTCCCGGCGTGCGGGAAGAGCCGGTGGGGTCTTTCTCATTCGACGGAGCGCGCCGCCGCCCGTTTCTCGTTCAGCCGCCGCCCACCTCGCACACCGGGTGGTGACCTCGCACAGCGTCGGTGGTGTGCGAGGTGCGCACCCGGTGTGCGAGGTCGGCTCGGCCCTACCGCAGCGGGGACGACGGCCCGTCGAGGGCCTGCGCGCACCGCACCATGTCGATCGTGACGTCGAGGATGAACCGCTGGAAGAGGAACAGCAGCCCGGTGACCGCCGCGACCTCGGCCTCGGTGCACACCGCGAGCGCCTGCCCGGGGGAGAGGCCCGCGGGTGCGGGGAAGCTCCGGACGTGGGCCCGCGCCCGGTCCAGCAGGGCCAGCGCCGTGGTCTCGTAGGGCGCGGTGCGCACCACCGGGCCCAGCACGTCGTCCAGGGCCACCTCCAGGAAGTCCGGCCAGCGGGCGAGCACCCGGAAGTCGCTGGACGGGCCGTGGTGCAGGTGCAGGTCGGTGACGCGCGTGAGCAGCCCGGTCACGCGCTCGTCGGCGTCGCGGGGGTCGACGAGGTGCAGCGGTGCCATGCCCGCCGCCGGCGCGGCCGGCCGCGCCGGCGCCAGGGCCGCGCCGGATGTGCCGCCCCCGCTCGACCGCCCCTGGACGCCCTCGCACCAGGCCGTGATCAGCAGCAGGTACCGGGCGTTGCCGTGGTTGAGGGCGTCGAGGGCCGTGCGGACCTCGGCGACCCCGGCGTCGCCGAAACCGAGCTGCGCCAGCCGCGGCCGCGGGTCCGGCGGCGCGGCGCCCGGCAGGACCGCGAGCCCGCGCAGCTCGTCGGCGGCCCGGGCGACCTGCTCGGTGGCGAAGACGGGCGCGGCGGCCTGCCATGCGGCGGGGACGAACCCGCCGAACACCGCCAGGCTGCGCGCGGCGAACATCACCCACGGCACCCCCAGCACCGACTGCATGTCGTCGTAGCAGCGGCGCAGGGCGCCGGTCGAGTCGGCGTACTCCACCTGCGGGAACTTCGGTCCGGCGCTCATCCGAAGATCGTGCCACCGGCCGTGTCGCGGATCCGGGGCGCCACGCCGAGCCCCCGGACGTCGGTTCCCGTGCGAACCGCGCCGCGTTCCGGGAAACCGCCGACCACGATTGTGGATGGGATCCGCCACATTCCCGCGATACGATTCGACAAGTTCCCGCAAATGGGCATACTCCGTCCTGGAACCATCAGGAACAATCGAACGGAAGCGGTTATGGCGAAGCAGGTAGTGGAGACACTCGTCGACGATCTGGACGGCAGCGAGGCCGAGGAGACGGTGTCGTTCGCGATCGACGGCCGGCAGTTCGAGATCGACCTCAACGCGGCCCACGCCTCCGAGCTGCGCGACGTCATCGCCCCCTTCGTCGGCGCGGCGCGCCGGGCGGGCGGGGGCACCGCGCGCCGGACCCCGCAGCGTGCGAGCACGTCGACGAAGTCCAAGGAGGAGAACGCGGCCATCCGCGCCTGGGCGATGGCGAACGGCCTCGAGGTGTCCGAGCGCGGCCGCATGTCGTCGGCGGTCCTCACCGCTTACGAGAACCGCGGGAACGCTCCCGTCGAGCCGGAACCCGTCGTCGAGGCGGAGCCCGTCGCGGAGGAGAAGCCGAAGCGGCGCACCCGCAGGAAGGCCACCGTCGACGCCTGACCGCTGTCGCAGCCGCGCGCCGTACACCTGCCAGGCCGTGGCCGCGTGGCCGACGGCGGCGGCGTCGGCGGCGTGCCACGGGGTGCCGGCGGCTTGACGCGGACGACGACGGCGGCGGGATCGAGGTCGGCGTGGTCGAGTCCGGCGAGGCCGCGCAGCACGGCGTCGCGGGCCGCGTCCTTGCGTCCGGGGCCACGGCGTCCTCGAGGTCGAGGACCACCGCGTCCGCGGCCGCGGCGGCCTTGGCCTACCGGTCGGGGCGGTCCCCGGGGCAGAACAGCAGCGCGGGACCCCTCACGTGTGCTCGCCCCCGAGCCGCACGGTGGCGGTGAGCGAGGGCAGGGCGCCCTGCGCGGCGACCGCGATCTCGGCGCCGTCGCCGGCGGGCGAGCCGGCCGCGACGACCGTGGCCGGGCTGAACGCGGGCCGCACCAGGCGGTAGGCGAACTCGGCGACGGGGGCGGCGGGGGAGTGCAGGCGGGGCAGTTCCAGGGCGAGCAGGGCGAGCAGCGGGCCGTGGACGACGAGGTCGGGGTAGCCCTCGACGCCGGTGGCGTAGGGGGTGTCGTAGTGGATGCGGTGCCCGTTGTAGGTCAGGGCGCTGAACCGGGACAGCAGCACGGGCCCGGTGGTCAGGGCGCGGCGCCAGTCCCCGGCCGGTTCGGGCTCGCCGCCGGCGGGGCGGGGCGTGGTGCGTCGGGGGGTGTCGTCGGGTTCGGAGCGGTAGACGACGTCCTGTTCCTCGACGGCGACGGGTGCGCCGTCGGCGGACAGTTCGTGGCGCACGGTCACGAACGCCATCTCCCCGGTGCGGCCGGTCTTGGTGGTGACGGCGGTGACCGAGGACCGGGTGTGCAGCAGGGATCCGTGGGTGATGTCCCCGGTGTGGTGCAGGCGTCCTCCGGCGAACATGCGGCGCCGGCCGGGGATCGGGGGCAGGAACGGCCCGTGCGCGGGGTGTCCGTCCTCGCCGATGTCGGCGGTGGCGGGGTGGTCGAGCAGGGTGAACCAGTGCCACATCGGAGGCAGCGGGGTGCCTGCGTCGAGGGCGGGCGGTGCGGCGTCGATCAGGGCGGCGAACGCGGCGGAGGACCAGGGGTCGACCCGGCGCGAGGTCTCGACCACGGGCGGGGCCCAGTGGGCGAGGTGGTCGGACAGGGTGCCGGTGGTCGGGGTGCCGGTGGTCGGGGTGTCGGGCACGGTTCCTCCTCGGGGGAGGGTCCAGCATCGCGGTAGCGGTGGTGATCCGTGGGATGACGATGCGCACACCTCGGGGTGCCCGTCGTGTGTGCGACGCGGTGGGCGTGGATCAGTCCTGCGACTCGCGGACGTCCGCCCCCCGCTCGGCGCGCGGCGTTCCACATGCCCTCCGCGACGATCTCGCGCTCGTAGTGCACGACGCCGCCGCTCGGGATCGCGCGCAGGTCCGTCGGTTCCCGGCGCGTGACGGTCCCGGTGCACTCCATCTGTGTACTTCACGGTCGTCCTCCGCTCGGGCAAACCGACGGTGGTGGCCCGACCTCTATCAGCCCAGCCTCATGGATGGCCCGGGGAGGCGCGCAGCGCGAGGAGCGCGACGTCGTCCTCGACGCCGTCACCGAGGTCTGCGAGCAGCCGCGCGACGGTGGTGACCGCGGCCGCGGCGGAGACCGGGCCGAGCCCGGCGGCCAGGGCGAGCAGACGCTCCTCCTCGTAGCGGTCGTCGGGGCCGGGGCCGGTCCGGGCCTCGGTGAGCCCGTCGGTGTGGAGCAGGAGGGTGTCGCCGGGTGCGAGGTCGGTCTCCGTGACGGCGACCGCGGGGGAGTCGATGGCGCCCAGGAGCTGCCCGCCGGCGACGTCGAGGTACCGCGCGCCGCCGGCGCCGGACAGCACCAGCGGAGCGGGGTGCCCGGCCGTGCCCATGACGACGCGGGCGCCGTCGGAGGAAGGGGTGACCCGGCCGAAGACGGCGGTGCACAGCGCGTGGACGCCGGGCCGGCGCTCCTGGCGCAGGACGGTGTTGAGGGTGTTCAACACCGTGGTGGGGTCGGGGTCGTACACCGCGGCCGAGCGCAGGGCGTAGCGGGTCAGCGAGGTGAGTGCCGCCGCGACGGCGCCCTTGCCGCAGACGTCGCCGAGGAAGAACGCCCAGCCCCCGCCGGCGAGCGGGAACACGTCGTAGAAGTCGCCGCCGACCTCGTCGTCGGAGCCGGGGTGGTAGTGCGCGGCGAGCTCCAGGCCGGGGACCACGGGCAGCGTCGGCGGCAACAGGGAGCGCTGCAGCTCGCGCGCGAGCCGCCGGGCGCTGTCGCGCTCGCGGTCGGCGGCCTCGCGGGCGCGCAGCAGCTCCCGCTCGTACCCCCGGCGGCCGACGGCCTCGAAGACCGCGGTGCGGATCCCGGTCGGCCGACCGGCCCCGTCGTGGGTGACCGCGGAGCTCAGCAGCACCGGCACGCGACCGCTGCGGCCCCGCAGCTCCACCGCGATCCCGCCCACCGAGCCCTGCATGCTCAGCAGCGGGGCGAAGTGGGTCTCGTGGTAGATCCGGTCGCCGACACCGAGCAGGTCGACGAACCGGCGCCCCACCAGCTCGTCGCGGCGGCCCCCCAGCAGGTCCAGCAGGGTCGCGTTGACCCGGGTGATCGTGCCGTCCATGCGGGTGGAGAGCAGCCCGCACGGGGCCCGGTCGTACAGGTCCGCCGGGTCGTCGTCGGAGGGCCCGTCGACCGGCGCGGCGGAGCTCACCGGGCGTGCACGAAGTCCAGGACCGCCGCGGCGGTCTGCTCGGGCGCCGACAGCTGCGGGCAGTGGCCGATCGCGTCGAGGAGGACGAGCGTGCTGCCGGGGATGCGGTCGTGCACGTAGGCGCCGACCTCCGGCGCGGCGATCACGTCGTGGGTGCTCTGCAGGACGAGGGTCGGCACCGCGACGCCGGCCAGGTCGACCCGGTTGTCGGACAGGAACGTGGTGCGGGCGAAGACGCGGGCGATGTCGGGGTCCATCCGGCAGAAGCTGTCGGTCAGCTCCCGGCCGAGCTCGGGGCGGTCGGGGTTGCCCATGATGGCCGGGGCCATGGTGGCCGACCACCCCAGGTAGTTGCTGGCCAGGGAGTCGAGCAGCTCGTCGATGTCCTCGCGGCTGAAGCCGCCCCGGTAGTCGGCGTCGTCGACGTAGCGCGGGGACGGGGCGACCAGGACGAGCCGGCCGATGCGGTCGGGGACGAGGGCGGCGGTGAGCACGCCGATCATGGCGCTGACCGAGTGGCCGACGAGCACGACGTCGCGCAGGTCGAGCTCGCGGCAGATCTCCGCGACGTCGGCGGCGTACCCGTCGAGGGTGGAGTAGCGGTCGGGGTCCCAACGGGTCGGGTCGGACCCGCCCGCACCGATGAAGTCGAACGACACCACCCGGCACGTGCGTTCGAGGATCGGCGCGACGAGGCGCCACATGTGCTGGTCGCAGCCGAAGCCGTGCGCGAGCAGCAGGAGCGGGCCGTCGGCCCGGCCGGACTGCCGGACGTCGAAGGCGTGACGCGTGTGCACCCCGTCAGCCTCTCACCACCGGCGCGATCGCGGGCGGCCCACCATGGTCAGGGCCCCGTCGTGGTCACGGCCGCACGTCGCTCATCGTGCGCAGACCTTCCCCTTCACCGACTCGAGGATCGTCGCGGTCGACGGGCGACGGTCACCGATGCGCTGGAGGCGCTCCACGACCGCGGGGACGAGGTGGTCGTGCACCGCGAGAGCAGACCGAACGTGTCGCGCGCCTGCGGAAGCCGGCCGGGCTCGCGGCGGGCGCCGGCCACATCACCGGCTCGGTCGTGGACGCGAACGGCGGCGGCTTCATCGGCGGCGCGGGTCGCGTTCCGCGGAACGCGGGCGGCTCGCACACAGGCTGCGGTGCTGGCACACAGGGCCGGAGGTGTGTGCGAGCTGCGGGAGGTGTGTGCGAGCCGAGCTCCTCCCTCGCCGCCCGCACGACGGCCCGGGGCATCACCGCCCGGGCTGCTCCAGGAAGGCCTCCGCCGCCGGGGCCGCGCGCACCGGTGTGCTTCAGCGCGATCCCCGTCGCCTTGTGGACGAGCGGGTCCGCGGCCCGCGCACCACACCCATCCGGGCTTTGTACAGCTCGAGCAGCCCGGCCCGCCCGCCCGCGCCACGCAGCGCGCGTAGTCGCTGTGGGACGCCTCCACCACGAGGGTCTGATCGAGGTGCGCCGGGGCGTCAACGGTGGCTCCATCGTCACGGCGCCCCCCACCGTCGACGGCCGCGTGCCCCCGCTCGTCCCGTGGCCGGAGCTGCAGGGGCTGCTCGAGTTCCGGGCCTGCATCGAACCGCTCGCCGCCCGCCGCGCGGCGGAGCGCCTCTCCGACGAGGGCTACACCTGCCTGGACCGGGCCGTTCAAGGGCTGGGCACGGCGACGGACATCGGGACGTTCCGGGCGCTGGACCCGGCGTTCCACCTGCTGATCGCGGAGATGGCCGACCTGCCGCTGCTGCTCCACGCGATCGAGGCGACCCGGATCGCGATGGTCGAACCGCTGGACCGGCTGGACCTCGACGTCGCCCTCGCCTCGACCCAGCGGGCCCACCGCCGCGTGCTGGCCGCCATCGCGGAGGGCGACGCGAAGCTGGCGGAGCGACGGATGGCCGCGCACCTGGCCGACCCGGGCCGCGAGGTGGCCGAGGTCTACGCCCGGTTCACGGAGTCCTAGCCACACGCCTCCCGGTCAGCGGCGGCCGGCGACCAGGGTGACGAGGAACTGGCCGCCGCCCGCCGTGGTCTCGGCGGTCACCGCCAGCCCCGGCGCCAGCCGGGAGAAGCGGTCCACCAGCCACTCCGCGGTCTCCCGGGCGTCGCGCTCGGTCGGGCAGCGCGCCACCATCTCGCGTCCCCCCTTGCGCTCCAGCCTCCCGGCGACGGTGATCAGCGGCGCGGGCTCGACCACGTACAGGTGGTCCGGCCAGGCGATGTCCACCTTCACCGCGCCCTTGCGGGTGTTGCACCCGCGGTGCGCGAGGCGTTCGGCGAGCTTCGCCTTCCGGTCGGCGGTCCGGCTGTCGACGCTGGGTCCGCGGGGGTCGTTCACCGACATGTCGGGGTCGACCGGTTCGTCGCACACCCAGCACCGCCAGCCGTCGCGCTCGGCCACGGTCTCGAGGAGGCTCATCCCCGCACGCTAGCCCGTCCGGTCGCCCTGACGGAGCGCGGTCGGTGGCGAACCGCCTCGTCCCGGGCCCGTCGTCTCGAGCTGGGTGGTCGGTGTGCTCGCGACCGCGAGCCCGCGCCCACACCCCGGGCGCTGCACCGGCAGGGCGCGACGTTCCGTGATCGTCCGCCCCGAGCAGCCGGCGCCACCCCTCACCCCGGCGCGCAGGGCGGTGGGCTGCCCGGTCGGCCTCGTCCGGTCGAGGCCGCCGGAGACGGATGGCGGAACGCAACAATCGTCAGATTCGTGACGAACGTCGCTTGAAGTGTTGAAGCAGGCATGGCTAACCTCACTCCCCGGAGCGCCGCCACGCAGCAGCCGCGCTGCTCCGTCACGATCGGACCGCACCCCTCGAAGGAGTCCTGATTTGACCACGTCGTCGCGCAGCCGAGGTACCGCGCTGGCCTTGTCCGCGGTCGCCCTGACGGTCGGCCTCGCCGCATGTTCCTCGCCCGGGAACCCCTCGTCCGAGGTGCCGGCGGCGACGGGCACCGTGCAGATCGAGGACAACCACGGCGTGCAGACCGTCGCGCTCCCGCCGGCGCGCGTCATCGCCACGGACAACCGGCTGTTCCAGACCCTCGCCGAGTGGGACGTCCCGCTCGCTGCGGCCCCGGTGCCCCTGATCGCCGGGGACAGCCCGTACAAGACCGACCCGGCCATCACGGACCTCGGTTCGCACAACGAGCCGGATCTCGAGGCGGTCGTCGCGGTGGAGCCGGACCTGATCATCAACGGGCAGCGGTTCGCGTCCTTCTACGAGGATCTGCGCACGCTCGCCCCGGAGGCATCGATCATCGAGCTGGACCCGCGCGAGACCGAGCCGCTGGCCGACGAGCTCAAGCGGCAGGTGCAGGCGCTCGGCCAGGTGTTCGGCCGGGAGGAGGACGCCCAGCGGATCGTCGACGACTTCGACGCCGCCGTCGCCCGGGTGCAGGCGGCCTACGACCCGGCGGACCGGGTGATGGCGATCATCACCTCCGGTGGCGAGATCAACTATGCCGCCCCCGGAACCGGCCGCACGCTGGGCCCGGTGTTCGACATGCTCGGGCTGACGCCCGCCCTGCAGGCCGACGGCTCCACCGACCACCAGGGCGACGACATCTCCGTCGAGGCCATCGCGCAGTCGAACCCCGACGTGATCCTCGCGATGGACCGGGACGCGGCCATCAGCGCGAACCTGGAGACCGAGTACGTCCCCGCCGACCAGCTCATCGCCAACTCCGAGGCGCTGCGCAACGTCCCCGCGGTGCAGCAGGACAGGATCGTGTACATGCCCCAGTACACCTACGTCAACGAGGGGATCCAGACCTACACCGCCTTCTTCGAGTCGCTGGCCGACCGCCTCGAGCGCACCTGACGGGCGCCGTGCACACGCGAACCCGGGCTCCCCGGGAGCGTCTGTTCACCTGGCCGCTCCTGATCGGCGTGCTCGGCACGGCGGCGTTGGTGGTCACGTCGCTGTTCGTCGGCGTCTACGACGTGTTCGGGGCTCCGGACGGGGCCGAGATGTTCGCGATCACCCGCATCCCGCGCACCGTCGCGCTGGTGCTCGCGGGCGCCGCGATGGCGATGTCCGGTCTGGTCATGCAGCAGCTGACACAGAACCGGTTCGTGGAGCCGACGACGACCGGCACGACCGAGTGGGCCGGCCTCGGCCTGCTCCTGGTGATGATCGCGGCCCCCGAGGCGCCCCTGACGGTGAAGATGACCGGTGCCGTCGTCGCCGCCTTCGTCGGCACGATGGTCTTCTTCCTGATCCTGCAGGGTGTGACCCTGCGGTCGTCGATCATCGTGCCGATCGTGGGCATGATGCTCGCGGCGGTCGTGGGCGCGGTCGCGACCTACATCGCGCTGTCGACCGGCATGCTGCAGAGCATGGGGGTGTGGTTCCTGGGTTCGTTCACCTCCGTGCTGCGCGGCCAGTACGAGCCCCTCTGGCTGGCGGCGGTCGCCGTGGTCGCCGTGTTCGTCGCCGCCGACCGGTTCACGATCGCCGGGCTCGGCCGCGACATCGCGACGAACGTCGGCCTCGACTACCGGCGGGTCGTGCTCATCGGCACCGGTCTGATCGCCGTGGCCACCGGCGTCGTCACGGTCGTGGTCGGCAACCTGCCGTTCCTGGGCCTGATCGTGCCGAACGTGGTGTCGCTGTTCCGCGGTGACGACCTGCGCTCGAACCTTCCGTGGGTGTGCGTGCTCGGTGTCGCCGTCGTCACCGCCTGCGACCTCATCGGCCGGACCATCGTCATGCCGTTCGAGATCCCCGTCGCGCTGATCCTCGCGATCGTGGGTGCCGTCGTGTTCATCTCGCTCCTGCTCGGGCGGCGTCGACGTGCCTGAGCCCGAGATCCTGTCCCGGGCGGGGGCTGCGCGGCGTTCCACGGCGCTCCCCGACGCCCGTGCCGCCCGGCGCTACCGGCTCGTCGTCGGGGTGCTGTCCGGGCTCGCCCTGCTCGTGGCATTCGGCCTCCTGGCCTGGGACAACCCGATGCCGATCGGGAGCACGGGGTTCTGGCGCATCGCCGAGCTGCGCGCGACGAGCGTCGCCGTGATCGTCGTCGTGGCCTTCTGCCAGGCGGTCGCCACGGTGTCCTTCCAGACGGTGACGGCCAACCGCATCCTCACGCCGTCGATCATGGGGTTCGAGTCGCTGTACCGACTCGTGCAGACCGGCGCGGTGTTCGCGTTCGGGATCGCCGGGGTGACGGTGGTCCGGGGCGTGGGGCAGTTCCTGGCACAGGTCGCGCTGATGGTCGGGTTCGCCGCCCTGCTCTACGGCGCCCTGCTGACCGGGCGGCGCGCGAACCTGCACGTGATGCTGCTGATCGGGATCATCCTCGGCGGCGGCCTCGGCGCGCTGGCGACCTTCCTGCAGCGGCTGCTGACCCCGACGGAGTTCGACGTGCTGACCGCCCGGTTGATCGGCAGTGTGGCGAACGCGGAGGCCGACTACCTCCCGGTCGCGGTCCCGCTCGCCGTGGTGGCCGGCGGGCTGCTCTGGCTCCGTTCCGCACGGTTGAACGTCCTGGGGCTGGGCCGCGAGACCGCTGTCAACCTCGGCCTGCACCAGCGCCGCGAGACGATCGTCGTGCTGCTGCTCGTGTCCGTGCTCATGGCCGTGTCCACCGCGCTCGTCGGGCCGATGACGTTCTTCGGCTTCCTCGTCGCCATGATCGCCTACCAGCTCGCCGACACCTTCGACCACCGCCTGCTGTTCCCGGTCGCCTGGCTCACCGGCGTCGTCGTCCTCGGTGGGGCGTACTTCCTGCTGCGCAACGTGTTCTACGCCCAGGGTGCCGTGGGCGTCATCATCGAGGTCGTCGGCGGCTCGTTCTTCCTCGTCCACCTCCTGCGGAAGGGCCGGCTGTGATCACGCTCCACGAGGTGACCAAGCACTACGGGTCGGACGTCTCCATCGGGCCGGTCGACCTGACGATCCCCCGGGGCGGCGTGACGGCGCTGATCGGCCCGAACGGCGCAGGCAAGTCGACGCTGCTCACGATGATCGGCAGGCTCCTCGGGATGGATGCCGGGACCATCGAGATCGCGGGCTACGACGTGGCGAGCACGAACTCCACCGACCTGGCCAAGGTGGTGTCGATCCTGCGCCAGGAGAACCACTTCATCACCCGGCTCACCGTCCGCCAGCTCGTGGGGTTCGGCCGCTTCCCGCACTCCGGCGGACGGCTCACCGTCGACGACGAGGAGGTCGTCAGCCGCTCGATCGACTTCCTCGGCCTGGGCGAGCTCGAGCACCGCTACCTCGACGAGCTGTCCGGGGGACAGCGGCAGCGGGCCTACGTCGCGATGGTGCTCGCCCAGGACACCGACTACCTCCTGCTCGACGAGCCCCTCAACAACCTCGACATGCAGCACTCCGTGCAGATGATGGGCCACCTGCGCCGCGCAGCCACCGAGCTCGGGCGCACCGTCGTGATCGTGGTGCACGACATCAACTTCGCCGGGCACTACGCCGACCGCATCTGCGCGGTCAAGGCCGGCTGTGTGGTGCGGGTCGGAACGCCCGACGAGATCATGCGCAGCGACGTGCTGTCCGACATCTTCGACACCCCGGTGGACGTGATCGACGGTCCCCGCGCCCGGCTCGCCGTGTACTACTGAGACGGCACCGACGCCGGTCGCGGGCGGGACCTCGAGGCGCGGTGGCGGATCAGCCGACGGAGGGGCGTTCGGGTGCGCCTGCGGAGTCGGACTCGTCGGTGAAGAAGGAGATCTTCCCGTCGGTCTCCAGGACGGCGAGGTCGACCTGGGTGAGGCGGCGGATGCCCTTCTCGCGGGCGGCGGCCATGAGGTCGTCGACGGAGAGCCGTTCGCGACGCATCTGCTCCAGCAGCGGTTCCCCGGCCCTCAGGATGATGACCGGGATGCCGTGGGTGAGGGGCCGTAGCCGGGGAGAACGTGCGTTCACCCAGGAGATGGCGATGGTGAGCAGGGCGAAGACGCTGACGGCGAGGACGCCGGACGTGACCGAGTAGTCCTGCTGCGTGATCGACTGTTGGACGAGGTCGCCCATCGTCACGTAGAGCAGGAGCTGGAAGGTGCTGAGCTCGCCGAGGGTGGCGCGGCCCGCGACGCGCGTGATGAGCCAGAGGAACCCGAACAGGACGACGGCCCGGACGATGATCTCCATCAGGGCACCAGCGCAGTGGTGAAGTCGACGAGGACGACGGATGCGCCGTCCTCGATCAGGCGGAGTCGGCCGGAGGCGCCCCACTGGCTGGAGGGCTGGATGTAGGCGTCGAAGTCGACGGTCAGGTTCTCGCCGGAGGGCGGGGGGTCGAAGGTCCAGTAGAGGAACTCGGCGTCGGCGGTCCGGGTGGCGGGTTCGGGGTCGAGGCCCTGGCTCTCGTAGATGTCGAAGTAGCTGCTGGTGACGGCGAGGGTGACCGGACCCGTGAAGCCACCGGTCCGGTGGACGCTCACGGTCCAGGGGACGTCGAGCCCGGCCCGGGCGATCCAGGCGTGCTCGAGCGACAACTCGAAAGGGCCGGCGGTCGCGGTGGTGGTGGTCGTGCGGACGCCGAACAGCCCGCCCGCTCCGGCGAGGACGATCACCAGCAGCAGCGCGATCGTCGCGCTGCGGCCACGCACGCTGCGCGGGCCGGCCGACGCGGGACGGACGTCGGCGAGTGTGGAGAGCTTCGGAGGCTCGGTCATGGAGTCCTCCTACCAGCCGCAGCCCGGGTTGACCGGACGGAACGGCCGGACGCGCCGTGGGCAGCTCGGCTTCCGCCCACGCTCGGGAGCGGCGATCTTCGCAGGATGCACGCGCCTGGCGCTGCCGCGCGGGATCGGCCGGTCATCGCCGCAGTTCGAACCACACCCGTTTGCCGTCACCGTAGGGCTCGGTGCCCCACCGCTCGGACAGTGCGTCGACGAGCGCGAGACCGTAGCCGCCGTCCGACGAGGGCTGATCGACGAGTGCGGCCCGGGCGCTGGACGAGTCGACAACCGCCACGCGGAGGCCGGGGCCGGAGAGATGAACCTCGAGCACCATCGGTGGTCTCCGGTTGCCGACGTGCCGTACGACGTTGGTGACGAGTTCGCTGACGAGCAGGTTCGCGTCGTCGCGGAACCGGTCGGCGTTCCAGGACAACAGCAGCTCTGAGAGCAGGTGTCGCGCGGTCGGGACGCTGCGGGGGTGTGTCGGCAGGTCGATCGATGCGCTCAATGCGGCAGCGAGGTCCGGCATCACGATGTGTCGTAGCCGGGTGCTGGTTCGGGGATGATCTCGAGCTTGGGCAGCAGTCCCAGTGCCCGGAAGACGCGCAGCGCCGGACCGGCGCCGAGGCGCACGGCGAGGCGGCGTCCGCAGGCCCGGGCCCGGTCGTCGGCCAGCAGCACGAGCCGGACGCCCGACGAGTCGACGAAGGTGAGCTCGGACAGGTCCAGGAGCAGCATCGCCGGGGTGCTCGCCTCGGCCTCGGTGACCTCGGCGTCGGCCCGGTCCACGGTGGTGATGTCGAGCTCTCCGCGCAGCACGACCCGTCGCACGTCACCGTCGTCGTGCTGGGTCACGGTGCGGCCCGGACGACGAGCAGCACGACGTCGTCGCGCGGCGGGCCGTGTCGGAAGGCCGCGACGTCGGAGAGGACGGCCTCGGCGACCGACTCCGCGCTGCGTCCGGCGCACTCCGCGACCACCGCCGCCAGGCGGTCCGGGCCGTACAGACCGTCCACTCCGTGAGCCTCCGTCACGCCGTCGGTGTACAGCACCAGCACCTCGCCGGGGGCGAGCCGCACGTCGACCTCGACCAGATCGATTTCGGGGTAGACGCCGAGGAGGGTACCGGGCGCGTCGAGCACCTCGACCCCGCCGGCGCGCAGCACCAGCGGTGGCTCGTGCCCGCCGCTGGTGAGTCGCACCGACGCGCCGCCGACGTCGGTGACGAGCTGCGCGTGCACCACCGTGGCGAACCGCGCGGGGTCCGTGCCGGGCTCGCGCAGCATCGCGGCGTTGAGCCGACGGAGCACCTCGGCGGGCTGCACACCGTGATCGACCTCGGCGCGGACGGTGTGCCGGATCAGCGCCGTGAGCGCCGCGGCCTCGGTGCCCTTGCCGCACACGTCGGCGACGGTCACCGCGCAGCGGTCGCGGCCGGGGACGACGTCGTAGAGGTCACCGCCCACCTGGACGGCCCCGGGATGGGCGGCCTGCGGAACGTAGCGGGCCGCGAGCTCCAGCCCGGTCATCGCGGGCAGGCTCCGCGGCAGCAGCGCCGACTGCAGGGTGCGCGCGATGGCCTGCTGCTGCTCGAACAGACGTGCGTTGTCGAGCGCGAGGGCCGCTGTCGCGGCCAGCTGCTGGGCGAAGGCCAGGTCGGTCTCGTCGAAGCGGTTGCCGGACTCCGCGTGGACCAGGGTGAGGGCGCCGAGACGGGTGTCGCGCACGACCAGCGGGACGACGACGGCCGAGCGCATGCCGATGCCCCGCAGGATGTCCAGGTGCGCCTCGTCGACGGCCGCAGCGACGAGCATCTCGTCGGGGATGTCGCGCAGGTGCACGGGCACGCCGGTGCGGGCCACCTGGATCGCGCCACCGGGCGCGTGGGGATCGGGCGGGTACCGGTGCTGCAGCTCGTCGACGAAGCGCACCTTGGCCGGATCGGCGTGGGCGACGGCGATGCGGTCGACGCGGTCGTCGCGCACGAGGTGCACGGCGCACCAGTCGGCGATCGTCGGGACGGCCAGGTCGGCGAGCTGCCGCAGGCGCTCCTGCACCGACAGCGGGGCCTCCATCAGGCGACCGGCCCGGGCCAGGAACGTCATCCGGTCGCGCTGCTGCTCGGCCGCGGCACGGGCCGCCTGCTCGGCCACCAGGAGCCGGGCGCGGTCGAGGGCCTGCGCGCACAGCGCCGCCACGGCCAGCAGGTGCCCGCGCTCGCCGGTGGTGAAGGCGCGGGGCCGGGCGAAGGTGAACACCGCGGCACCGAGGTCGCGGTCCTCGACCCGGAAGGGGATGCAGGCGGTGGCCTGGAAGCCTCCCGAGGTGCCGACCGGAGCCATCTCCGGGTACCGCAGCCGCCACTGCTCGGCGTCCTCGATCCACACGGGCTCGCCGTCGAGGACGGCGTCGGACAGGGGGCGGCCGTGCTGCAGGACCAGGTGCTCGTACTGCCGTCTGGTGGCCTCGGGCCAGCCGACGGAGTGCAGCACCTCGAGGCGGCCGGGCCCGGCCGAGGCGTACGCGCCCGCCGCGTCGGCGTGCAGCACCTCGACGGCGGCGGTGACGCACAGCGCGCCGATCGCCGACGGTGTGGCAGCCCGGGAGAGCTCGGTGGCGAGCTGCTGCAGCGCGGAGGACCGCCGACGGGCGCGCGCGGCGTCGATCAGCTCCAGTCCGTCGTGCCCCTCCCCGACGACGTGCAGCAGCACCCCGGCCACGCTGCCGTCGGGGTCGCGGATCGGGACGCAGCCGACCGTCACCGCGGCCGGACCCACCCCGGTCAGGCTCGGCTCGCCCTCGCGGTACGCCCGGTCCAGCGCGGCGAGGACGGCATCGCCCACGGGCAGGGACGCCCGTGCCGTGGTGCCGACGACGAGACCGGACCCGAGCAGCCGGTACGCGGTCGGGTCGAGCAGCTCCACCACGTGGTCCGGGCCGGCGGTGACGCCGATCGGGAAGGGCAGGTGACCGACGAGGTCGACGACGTCGGTCAGCATCCGGGAACCGTACCGGGACCGGGACGCTCCTGGCGCGTCCACCACTGGGGTGCGCTGCCGCCCGGCGCGCGCTGGGCCAGCGGTTCTGTGCTCGCGGGGATCCGG
The DNA here is from genome assembly GCF_019263585.2 of Pseudonocardia oceani. GTDB lineage: Bacteria > Actinomycetota > Actinomycetes > Mycobacteriales > Pseudonocardiaceae > Pseudonocardia > Pseudonocardia oceani. The sequence continues at coordinate 653,967 of NZ_JADQDF010000001.1, read as the reverse complement.
AAGACGATCGTGGTCCCCTGCGGGGTGGGGTGGAGCTCGACGTGCTCGGCCAGGGTGTGGATCACGGCGAGCCCGCGGCCGCGGTAGCCGGGGTCGGCCGGCGGCGGCCGCCAGGCGCCGAAGTCCTGCACGCTCGCCTCGACCGCCCCGTCCGCGGTGCGGTGCACCCGGCAGCGGATCTCGCCGGCGCCCCCGGCATAGGCGTGCTCGACGCAGTTGGTGGCTGCCTCGCTCAGAGCCAGCTGGAGGTCGTCGGCGCCGTCCTCGGACATGCCCGCGGCGACGGCCCAGGCGTGCACGTCGTGCCGCAGCCCGGGGAGGAGCAACGGGTCGGCGTCGAGGCGCCGTTCGAGCGGGCGGGGCACGAGCCGCGCGAGGACGAGCGCGACGTCGTCGCCGGTGTCGGAGCCGAGGACCTCGGCGAGGAGCACGTCGAGCAGTTCTCCGGGCGGACGCTGGTGGCCTCGTTCGGCCACGGCAGCGAGCCGCTGCAGCCCGTCGTCGACGACCTGGCCGCGACGTTCGACGAGGCCGTCGGTGTAGAGGGCGACCGTGGTGCCCGGGACGACGGTCTCTCGACCTTCGCCGTAGGGCGCACGGTCGGACACTCCGAGCAGCGCGCCCTGCCCGCCCTGCGCGAAGCGGGTGCCGTCGGGACCGGCGATCAGGGGCGGTACGTGCCCCGCCGCCGACCAGGCCACGTCGCCGCTGTCCGTGTCGATGGTCAGACACAGCGCGGTACTTCCCCGAGCGCCGGGTATGCGTCGGGCGGCGCGGTCCAGGCCCTCCAGCGCCTGGGCGGGGGAGTGACCGTCGTGCAGGTAGGCCGACACGACACTGCGCAGCTGGCCCATGACCGCCGCCGCGGTGGGGCCCTGCCCGACCACGTCGCCCACCACGAGCGCGACCCGGGCCGGGCCGAGGGCGAAGACGTCGTACCAGTCGCCGCCGGCCTCGAACTCCTGCTGGGCGGGCTCGTAGTGCGCGGCCAGGGCGAGGTGGGCGAACGCGGGCAGGGAGGTGGGCAGCAGGGCGCGCTGCAGGGCCCGGGCGAGCTGCCACCGCTGGTCCGCCAGCGCCGCGCGCTCGAAGGCCTGGGCGGCCTGGCCCGCCAGCGTCGCGGCGAAGTCGCGTTCGTCGGGCAGGAGGTGACCGGATCCGCTGCGCTCCACGGCCAGCACCCCGACGACGCGTTCGCCGACGGTGAGCGGGATCGCGGCGATGGGGCCGGTCGAGGTCGGTGGCCACACCGGTCCGCGGCCGGCCGCGGCGCGCGCCACCGCACCCGGGCCGTCGACCCGCAGGACCGGCTCCCCGCTCGCCCTACCGGGATCCCCGTCGTGACGGTGCACCAGGTGCAGGTGCAGGCCGTCGGGGGCCACCGCGTAGACCGCGGCGCTGCTCGTCGCCAGCGCCCGCCGCACCCCGTCGACCAGCGCGCGGGCGGTCTCGAGCAGGGTTCCTGCCGAGGCGAGCGCTGTGGTGACCTCGTGCAACCGGGTGGCCCGCTCCGCGACCCGGTCGGCGTCCACCGCGGCGGCGATGCGTCGCGCGAGCAGCTCGGCCATGTCCACCTCGGCCCTGGATCCCTCGGCTGTGCCGGTGTCGGAGGTGGTCGCGAGGTCGAGCCCGGCGACGCGCAGCGTCCCGAGCACCCGGTCGGTGCCGACCAGGGGAACGACGAGGTCGTCACCGTCGTGCCCGTTCCCGACCTGCCGAGCGCCCGGCGCTGCTGCGACCGGTTCGCTGCGCCCGTCCGGACCGCGCAGTTCCACCTCGACCCGCCCGCCCAGTACGCGAGCGATGATCGGGAGGAACCGTCGCAGCCGCTCGGCGAGCGGACCCGGTTCGGTCGGCAGCGCCGCTGCCCGGGCCAGCAGCGCGTCGCGCTCGGCGGCGCGCCGGGCGGCGGTCACGTCGTGCAGCGTCGCGAGGTAGGAGCGGCCTCCACGGCTGCCGACCGGAAGCTCACTGTAGGAGACGGACACCCAGACGCGGGCCCGGGTCGTGACGTGCCGCAGCGGCACGACGGCGCGCCCGCGTTCCTCGGTCGACGCCCGCGTCCACGCCGACTCGACCAGGGCGAACCCCTCCGGGTCCTCCTCGGCCGCCGGGAGGAAGGGGTGCGGTGGACCGAACGGGACGTCCTCGGGCCGCAGGCCGAGCAGATCCGTCGCGGCCGCGTTGGCCGAGACGATCGCGCCGCCGGCGCCGTCCACGATGCAGCAGCCCTCCTGGTTCGCGGCGAGCACCGCGCTGCGCCAGGCTCGGTCGAGGTGGTCCGAGCGCGCCGCGTCGAGGGCGGATCGCAGACCGGTCAGCACGTCGTGGGCGGACGAGGGCACGGAGAGCAGGTCGTCCAGGCCTGACTGCAGCCCCTGCAGCACGGCGTCGTCCTCCGCCCGGCACGTCAGCAGGATCGCCGGCACCGCTGCCGACGCGGGCCGCGCGCGGACCTCGGTGAGCAGGCCGGACCTCGTGGAGCCGAGCACCAGGACGTCGATCGTGTGCCGCCCGACCGCCTCCAACGCGTCGGCCCTGTCGTGCCCGACGAGGACGGTGCAGTGCGGGCCGAGCAGGCTCGCGACGAGGCTGCGTCGCTGTGGGTCGTCATCGACGAGCAGGAGGACGGGCCGGTCGGCGTCGCCCGTGCCCGCCACCTGTTCCTGGTGTCCGGCGTCCGCCGTGGCGTCCTCGGCCCCGGGAGCCGTCGTCATCGGCCTTCCCGGGACGACGGGCGGAGTCCGGAGGGCGCGTGGAACACGTGCTCATCGGACGTGGGCGCGACTGATCGCGCACCGCGGGCGGGCGTTGCGCATCGACGGAGCCGGTGGGTCATGACTCTCCTCGCGGCCACGTGGCTGAAGCCGCGGGACGAGTATGTCGCCGGTCGGCGTGTCGCGCATCGCGAACCGGTCGAGCTGCGGTCGGCGGCCTCCCGGTGCACGCGGCGCAGGACGTCGAGCAGCAGCAGCCCGGGCTCCGTGCGGCAACCGGCGGCGGTCTTCCGGCGTGTGGCCGCCGCAGCAGGTCTGGACGACCGGCGGTGGTTACCGCGCGAACTCCGCCCTCAGCGCCGCCCAGAAGGCCAAGAAGACCTGGTCCGAATCCTCCGATTGGGCTCTGACCAGGCCTACGTGGTGGGCGCTGGACCACCAACGCCGCGACCAGCAGCGCGAGGCCGCCGACGATCCGGGCGAATGGACGCCGGGACGCGCATCGCAACATGGGGAGGTATGTCCGGTGCGGCGCTGAGCGTCGTCTGAACCGGGCCCGTCGCCCGCGCTGTGACGACGGCGTTTCGGTGACGGTGTGACCCGACTTCGACGGCGACATCGACGAGGTGACCGCGTCATGACGAGGTATGGCTGACTCGTGCCGAGGGCCGGGTAACGGAGATCGACCGCGGCTCGACGTACACGCAAGCCCCCAGCACTGCAAGGAGATCGACGTTGAATCCCAAGTCCCCCAGCCGCTTGATCCTGCCCGGCATCCTGGTCGCGGGCGGCGCCCTCGCGGCGTTGCTGTTCAGCGATGGTGGCGGGATCGAGCGCGGCGACTGCGTCTCGGTCGCGAACCAGGGCGGCGCGACGGCCAGGATCACTGAGGTCGATTGCGACAGCGGACGAGCTGTGGTCAGCACCGTCGATGACATCGACAACTGCCCGAACGGAACCGAGGGCTATGCCGTCGAGGGTAAAGATCTCTGCCTGCGTTCCAGCAGCTAAGGGTGTGAAGGTGCGACCCGTCCGAGGACCGCGGGTTTCAAGCTGGATTCGGGAACCGCCGCGGCGATGACCGGATCATGGCGCCATCAGGCCCCCACGGTTCGGCGGGTGTTCGCCACCCGTCAGTGTTGCGTGGGCGGTGGTTGAGACGGTGTTGGACAGCGCGCAGTGCGTCGAGGTCGTGAGTCGACAGGTCGGTGGATCAGTCTCGGTGGCGGCTGCCCGTTCGGGCAGCGTCCCGATCACCGAGCGACTCATCCGGCCGAGGTCACGTCTCCGCTGGTGGTGTAACTCCCGGCCCGTTCGGCGTACCTATCCAGGCGTTGATCGTGGCCGAGCTCACCGACGCGATCGGTGCCGGCCCTCACGAGCGTTCCGCGGAACGCACCGCCCAGCGCAACGGGCACCGCGTCCGCATCCTGTCCACGACGGCGGGATGCGGCGTCGCGGATCCCGAAGCTGCGCACCGGCTCGGTCTCCCCGTCGCTGCTCGAGCGGCGCGCCGGTCGAGCAGGCCCTGTTCGCGGTGGTGATGGAGTCCCATCTGCGCGGCGTGTCCACTCGCAAGGTCGAGGACCTGGTCGAAGCCCTCTACTGCAAGGCCCGGGTGGACCACCGCCCGCAATCCCCATGCCGACCGGGTGATCCGCCGATCCTGCGTCGCTGTCGGCCAGGGTGATCCCGCTCAGCAGCCGGGCAGGGCGAGTCGCAGTCCGGCGGTCCGGCCGAAGGTGTGTTCAACGGCCGGACCTGGGGTGCACGGCGCGCGGCGGACGTCTACCCCTCCGGACGACGGTACGGGGCGGGCTCCGTGATCGCTGGTGGCGAGCCGGGCTTCCGGTACCAGCTCCTGGCGCTGCGCATCCGCTGTCGGCGCGCTCGGTCGTCCTCCCGCATCTGCACCGTCCGCCGGCGGACCGCGTCCAGTTCGGCGCACAGCACGACCCGGTGCGCCCGCACCCGCGCCAGATGGCCAGAGGCGCTCACCTCCAGGCGCTGCTCACTCATCGAGGACGCGCAGCGCGTCGGCGAGGCAGGCGTGCAGGGAGAGCACCCCGTCCAGGCCCGTGATCCGCAGCGGCACGGCGACCGGTGGATGCTGCGCGACCAGGCCGACGGTGGCGAACTGCGCGTGGCACTCGAGCAGGACGTGGAGCCCGGCGGAGGCCAGGAAACCCCACCCGGCTCAGGTCGACCACCAGATCGCGCACCGGCGGCCGACCGCGGAGGTCGCGGGTGCACGCCTCGCGCAGGACCGGTGCAGTCGCCATGTCCACCTCACCAGCGACGCACACCAGCCTCACGGCGGGACGCGGAAAGGCGATCTGGACGCTGATGCGGCGCATATGGTCTCCCGGGGGGTACCGGGGATCGGTGGTGTGGCGCACGACGGCCTCGCTGTGTCGCGCTTGATCGCAATCCTGGGTCATCAAGACCAGCACCAAGCACCGCCTGTCTACCAGCCTCGCCGGCGCAGCGGTACCTGTGATGGGCTGTATGAGTCCAACGGCGGGGTTCCGCACGGAGAAGAAGGTGAGCACGACGACCACCCATCATGTGAGCAGTGCTTCCGGGCGCCCCGACGACCGGGCGGGTTCATCCGGCAGCGACGGTCGCGGCCGCCCGTCCAGCAGCGACACCGGCAAGCACCTGCACCCGGACGACCTCGCGGTGCACCTGAGCGAGCTGGCGCGGGAGCTGCAGCAGGAACCCACCCTGGACGACACCTTGGCGGGCATCGTGCAAGCGGCGGTCGACAACGTGCCCGGGGCGCAGATCGCCGCCATCAGCCGGGTGACCCGGCGTACGACGATCGAGACGACGGCGTGCACCGACGAGCTGGCCCAGCGGGTGGATCGGGCCCAGTACGAGACCGGGCAGGGCCCGTGCATGAGCACCATCTACAACCAGCGCTCCATGCGGCTGTCGGACATGGGCACGGAGGACCGGTGGCCGCAGTTCACCGGGCGGGCTCTGGAGTTGGGCATCGGGTCGATGATGTCGGTACAGCTCTACGTCGAGGGCGAGAACCTCGGCGCGCTCAACCTCTACAACCACGACCCGCACGGCTTCGACGACGAGTCCGAGCACATCGCCCTGCTCCTGGCCAGCCACGCCGCGATCGCCCTCGTCGGGTCCGAACAGCACCAACGGCTGAGCCGCGGCCTCGAGTCGCGCGACCTGATCGGCCAGGCCAAGGGCATCCTGATGGAACGCTACAAGATCAGCAGCGAGGTGGCGTTCCAGCTGCTGATCCGCGCGAGCCAGGCCACCAACACCAAGCTGCGCGACGTCGCCGACCACCTCACCAGCACCGGCGAGGTTCCCGGCGGCGGCTGACGCGGTAGTCGCTGATGCCGCTCGGCGGGCAGAGCAAGGCAGAGCGAGATATGCCGGAAGCGATGCTTCCGGCCGGCTCAGGGGCGTGGTCAGTGCGGAACGGGGGCGTTCCTCGGGTTCGAGATGGACCACGAGCGAGGAGGCCGTCATCGAGATGGCGGCAGCGGAGTTCGAGGCCCGCCGATGATCACCAAGGTGGTGCTCGGGAGGCGAGTCGGTGGGCTGGTCTCCCCTACCGGATGGGGCCGGGGCGGGCGCAGGAGCACGTGTGGCCGCGGATGATCGCGAGCTGGGGCGGACGGGACACGGGGTGGCAGCCGGCGCAGACCGGTCCGGGTGAGTTCGACCTCGAGCTGGGCCCGATGATCCGGGCGCTGCGCGCCCCGGCGATCGCCGCCGGACCGGGCGAGTTCGACGACCGGGGCCGGCGCGGCAACGCCTCCCGTGGATCGGTCGAAGGAGGCAGAGATGCGGAACGAGGAGCACGAGGGCGGCGACCAGACGGTGCAGCTGTACCGCGTTCCCGAGGCGATGCGGCTGCTGTCGTTGAGCCGTTCGGTGATCTACGAGCTGATCCGCTCGGGCCGGCTGCGCTCGGTGACCCAGGGCCGGCCCGGCTCATCCCCGCCGCCGCGATCGCCGAGTACGTCGCTTTGCTGGTGCGGCAAGCCGATGACGGCGCGGCGTAGCCGCGGCGACGGTGGCCTGCACTACGACGAGGCACGACAGCGATGGGTCGCGACCATCACCGTGGGGTCACACGCCCTCCGGCAAGCGCATCGTCGGCAAGGCCAGCGGACGCACCCGGACCGAGGCGCGCAACCGGCTCAAGGAGCTCGTCCGCGACCACGACGACGGCGTCCTGATCGCCGCGCAGAGCTACACCGTGCAGCAGGCGGTGCAGGACTGGCCCGACCACGGGCTCGGCGGGCGGGACCCGAGCACGGTGCAGACCCTGCGCGACCTCGCGCTGCGTCACGTCGTCCCGGCGCTGGGCCGACGCAAGATGCGTGCGCTGACGTGGGAGCACGTCGACCTGGTTGGCGATCTGGACGGCGTCCCACCGGTTCCGCCGAACGTGCGGGTCTGGCGTTGACACGGGGTTCGCGGCGGACACTCGCGTTGCGTGGAGGCGTTGGAGGAGCACCGCGACCGGCAGGTGGCCACCCGAGCTGCGGCGGGAGAGCGGTGGACCGACCGCGACTTGGTCTTCGCGGCCGAGGCGGGGACGGTGATGCCCGCCGCCGACGTGCGCCGTGACTTCCAGCGCGTGGCCGTCGCTGCCGGCCTGAACGACCGTCGGTGGTCACCGCGGGAGCTGCGCCACAGCTTCGTGTCGCTGCTGTCGGACGGGGGAGTGCCGTCGAGGAGATCGCCCGGTTGATCGGGCACACGGGCGGCTCGAAGGTGACCGAGTCGGTCTACCGCAAGCAGCTGCGGCCGGTCATCGAGGAGGGTGCGACGGCCACGAACCGCGTGTTCCCGGGGCGACGCCGGGATAGTGACTCACGTAGTTACCCAATCCCGCCCAGAACGCCAAGAAGGCCTGGGCAGGATCCCCAGATGGGGTTCTGACCAGGCCTTACGTGGTGGGCGATACAAGGATTGAACTTGTGACCTCTTCCGTGTCAAGAAGGTCGTGTGAGTGCACCTCAAGGGCGTATGTGCAGGTCAGGGCGCCGCGACGTCCCCCGGCATCCCCGGAAATCCGTCCGGATCCAGGTCCGTAGTCACCCAGTCGGTCAACCAGATGTTGATCTTCAGACGCTGTGGCGCCTTTGCTCGCCGTGGTCGAACCGTGGTCGGCGCGTGGCTGTGACGGCGCGGCGTCGGGCAGGCGGTCCTGCCTGAGTGCTCGGCGAGCCATGGTCATGAATCCCGGGGACCACGTCGGGACCACGACCTGGAGTGTGTTGTCGGGTCCTGTGGTCGGTCCGTGTCTGCGCGGTGTCGTGCCGATCGAGTCGCGATCGCGCATGGTCTCGACGAGGGTCGCCTCCGGCGTGGTCGACGAGCAGACGCAGAACGAGATTCCGGGCAAGAGTTGACTGACGAGTCGACTCGGTGTTCCATGTCACCAGTGCTTCAGAGGTGCACACGCGCTCGATCACCTTTCACGGCCCACGAACATTGACCCACGAGTCGAGTACCGCCACGATGCGGGCGAGTCGCGGTCAGGACGCGTTCCAGTTCTTCGCGGCGCCCGCCGGGCGACCTCGAACTCCGAGGAGGAGACCGATGTCAACGCAGACGACGGACACCGGCAGGACCGACAGCGGGACCGACTTCGACGCCGTCGTGGTCGGAGCGGGGTTCTCCGGGCTGCGCATGCTCATCGAGCTGCGCAGGCTCGGGTTGTCCGCCGTCGCCGTCGAAGCGGGAACGGACGTCGGTGGGACGTGGTACTGGAACAGGTACCCGGGCGCGCGAACCGACAGCGAGAGCTGGTCCTACTGCTTCTCGTCCTTCCCGGAACTCCTCGAGGAGTGGACGTGGAAGGAGCGCTACCCGAAGCAGCAGGAGGTGCTCGACTACCAGCGGTTCGTGGCCGACAAGTTCGACCTCCGCAAGAACATCCGGTTCAGCACGCGGGTCGAGTCGGCGTCCTACGACGCCCGGTCGAATACCTGGAGCGTCCGCACCGACACCGGTGACACGCTCCGGTGCACGTACTTCATCACCGGGCTGGGCCACCTGTCCGTGCCTCACAAGCCGCAGTTCGCGGGCATCGACTCGTTCGCCGGCGAGGTGTACGTGACCGGCAACTGGCCGAAGGAGCCGGTGGACTTCGCCGGGAAGCGGGTCGGGGTCATCGGTGCAGGGGCCAGTGCGGTGCAGGCGATCCCCGTCATCGCCGAGGAGGCGGCGCACCTGACCGTCTTCCAGCGGACGCCCAACTTCGTGGTCCCCGCGCAGAACCACCCGCTGAGCGAGGAGCAGGTCGCGCAGATCAAGGCCGACTACCCCGCGATCTGGCAGAAGGCGCAGTCGCACGTCTTCGGCTTCCCGATGAGCCCGGCCGGTCGGGTCTACGACGACGTCACCGACGAGGAGCGCGAGCAGGTCTTCGAGCAGGGCTGGCGCGACGGAGGTTTCCACTACGTGTTCGAGACCTTCGACGACATCCTCATCGACCAGCGCTCCAACGACGCCGCGTCCGAGTTCATCCGCGGCAAGATTCGCGAGACCGTGAAGGACCCGGTCACGGCCGAGCTGCTGTGCCCGAAGGGCTACCCCTACGTCGCGAAGCGCCCGCCGGCGGGCCACGGCTACTACGAGACCTACAACCGCGACGACGTCACGCTCGTCGACGTCCTGTCCGACCCGATCGCCGAGATCGTCCCCGGCGGGGTGCGCACCGCGTCGGGGGCCGAGCACCAGGTGGACGTCCTGGTGTTCGCCACCGGCTTCGACGCCGTGACCGGCGCCCTGGAGAAGATCGACATCGCGGGTGTGGACGGTCGCAGGCTGACCGACGAGTGGCGCGAGGGGCCGCAGACCTACCTCGGGATCTCCAACCCCGGCTTCCCGAACCTCCTCTTCATCTGCGGGCCGCAGAGCGCCTACGCCAACATCCCGGTCGTCGTGGAGAAGGTCGTGTGGACCCTCGGGCAGGCGCTCGAGCGGATGGGCGAGCAGGGCCTGGACCGCATCGAGGCGACGCCGGAGGCCGCCGCGGCGTGGAAGGCGCACCTCGACGAGGTGCTCCACATGACGCTCATCCCGCAGGGCGAGAAGGTGGGCAGCTGGTACCTCGGGGCGAACATCCCCGGCAAGCCCCGCAGCCCGTTGTTCTACTTCGGTGGGGCCGGCGCCTACGCGCAGTGGCTGGACGGCGTGGTCGCGAAGGACTTCGACGGGTTCGTGCTGTCGAGCTCCGCCGAGCCCGCCCAGGTCGGTTGAGAGGCGCCCGATGACCGCAGAGCCTTCCGGCTACAGCCCGTCGACCCTCGCTGATGCCCTCGCGGCGGCGTGCCGGGGCCGTTCCACCGCGCCGTTCCTCCTGGGCGAGGACGGTGCCGCCGATGCGACCTACGGCGACGTGCATCGCCGCAGCGACCAGTTCGCGGCGGGGTTGCTGGCGGCCGGCGTGCGCGCCGGCGACCGGATCGCCGTCGCCGCGCCGAACTCGCCCGAGTGGATCGCCACCTGGTTCGCCGCCGCCAAGATCGGGGCGGTCCTGGTGACGCTGAACGTGGCGTACCGGGAGCGCGAGTTCGAGTACATGCTCAACCAGTCGGCGACGACGGTGCTGGTGTGCGTCGACGAGCACCGGGACTTCGACTTCGTGGAGTTCCTGGAGGGGCTGCGCGACCGGCTGCCCACCGTGCGGCACTTCGTCACCCTCGGCCGGCGGACGCTCGCGGGAGGCGTCAGCTGGAGCGACCTGCTGATCGAGGAGCCCGATGTCGGGGTGATCCGGCGCGCGTCGGCCTCGGTGCAGCCGGACGATCCCGCCGTGCTGCTGTACACCTCCGGCACCACCGGCGACCCGAAGGGTGCGGTGCTGACGCACCGCAGCATCCTCGCCTCGGCGCAGGCGCAGGTCGCCCACCTGGATCAACGTGCCGATGACGTGGCGATCGGGCACATGCCCCTGAACCACGTCGGCGGGATGACCTGCACGGTCGCCGCAGCGATGATCGCCGGAGGGAGCGTGGCCCTCCTCGCCGGCTACCACCCTCGAACAGCACTGCAGACGACCGTCGAGCGGCGCGTCACGCTCTTCGTCGGAGTCCCGACGATGTACGCGATGATGCTGGGACTGCCGGAGTTCGCCGAGGCGGACACGTCATCGGTGCGGACCTGTGTCATCGGCGGATCGAACGTCGAACCGGAGCTGGGCAAGCGGATCCTCGACGTCTTCGCCGGGGCCCGCCTTGCCAACCTCTACGGCCTGTCCGAGACGTCGGGCGGCTGCGTCATCTCGGCCGCCGACGACGACATGGACACCCTCACCAGCACGATCGGTGTCCCCATCGGGCCCTTCGCGGCGCGGGTGGTCGACGACGAGGGCGGTGTGGTCGAGCCCGGAGGGGAGGGGGAGCTGCAGATCAGCGGCGCCTGCGTCGCCGCCGGCTACTGGGAACGTCCTGACGAGACGAGTGCGACCTTCGTCCCGGGGGGCTGGCTCGCCACCGGCGACATGGCGGTGCTCCGGCCCGACGGCCGCATCGCACTGCGCGGCCGGAAGAAGGAGATGTACGTGCGCGGGGGGTACAACGTCTACCCCGCCGAGATCGAGAACGTCCTGGCCGCCGACCACCGCATCGCTATGAGTGCCGTCATCGGTGTGCCCCACCCGGTCTTCGGCGAGGTGGGCAGGGCCTACGTCGTCCCGGCCGCCGGTGCGCTCGTCGACGTGGACGCGCTCGTCGAGCGGTGCCGACGACAGCTCGCCGAGTACAAGGTGCCGGGCGAGATCGTCGTCGTCGAGTCACTGCCGCTCACCCCCTCGGGGAAGATCAAGAAGGTCGCGTTGCGCGATCAGCAGCTCTGAGCCCCCCGGCCGGGCGCGAGCCCGTTCGAGTGCGATCACCGACGTCCGCACCAGGCGGCGTCCGTCCGAAGAGGAGTCATCATGTCCGCGGAAGCGAACAAGGAACTGGTCCGGCGCGCCTGCTCGCACATCGACAAGAGGGAGTTCGACGCGCTCATGGACGTCCTCGCCGAGGACGCGACGTGGGAACTCCCCAACCGCAAGGACCGGTTCGAGTACGGCGGCCCCAACGACAAGGAGGGGACCTACAAGCTGCTGACCGGCTTCCTCACGCCGTTCGACGAGTTCTCCTTCACCGTGAAGAGCCTGACCGCCGAAGGCGACCGGGTGGCGGTGGAGGCGAACTCCCACGGGATCGGTCCGGGCTCCGCGGAGTACGTCAACAACTACCAGATGATGTGGACGATCAAGGACGGCAAGGTGCTCAGCGTCAAGGAGGCCCTGGACCCGTTCCAGGTGCTGGCCTACGTCGAGCAGGTCCAGGCGCAGTAGCGACGGCTCGTCGGACCGTCACGCACCGCAGACGACGCCGAGAGGCGGGTCTCCGCACCGGAGACCCGCCTCTCGGCGTCGTTGCGTCCGTCAGGAGAGTCCGAGCTTGGCGCGCGCCCACGACCCGGCGGCGCTCACCGTGTCGTCGGCCTCCTGGGCGCGGCCGACCATGAACGGGTAGACGTGCTGCTGCCCGGGGGAGATCGAGAACTCGACCTCGACGTCGTGGTCCCGGGCGCGGTCGGCCAGGCGCTGCGAGTCGTCGAGCAGGCACTCCGCACCACCTGCCGCGACGAACAGGGGCGGCAACCCGGTGAGGTCGGCGTGCAGCGGGTTGGCCAGCGGATCGGTGGGGGAGCCGCTCTCGCCGAGGTACATCGCCCCCATCATCTCGACGACGGGCCGCTGGACCAGTGCATCGGTCTCGGCGTTGGTGTCGAGGGTCTTGCCGAGGTGCTCCATGTCGACCCAGGGGGAGAAGGCGACGATTCCGGCGGGCAGCGGTTCGCCGAGCTCGCGCAGCCTGACCACCAGGGACACCGCGAGGTTGCCTCCCGCGGAGTCGCCCGCAGTGACGATGCGTCCGGCCTCGATGCCCTGTCCGCGCAGGTACCGGTACGCCGCGAGCGCATCGTCGAGTGCAGCGGGGAACGGGTGCTCGGGGGCGAGCCGGTAGTCGGGCATGAAGGCGCGGGCCCCCGTCGCCCTGGCCAGGTGGGCAGCCAGCTTCCGGTGGCTCGCGATGCTGTTGGCCACGAACCCGCCGCCGTGGGTGTAGAGGACGACGCGGTCCGCAGCGGCGCCGGCAGGTGTGCACCACAGGCCGCGGACGCCGTCTGCGTCGACCTCGGAGTAGGTGACGTCCTCCGGCTCGGCGCCGCGGTCGCCGAGCTCGTTCATCATCGCCCGGAGGGCGAGGAGATCCATTCCGGGATCGGCAGCCATCCGGTCGCTCATCGACTGGAAATGCGCGCGCAGGGCGTCTGACTCGGTGCTGGGCACTGCGTCCTCCTTGACGTCGAGTGGGGTCGCCTCGATCAGGCTCGTGCGGAGGCGCCGTAACAGACAACACCATCTCGACTCACCGGTCAATTTTCTCTCCCTCTGCACAGGCTGCGCCAGGGCTGCACAGCCGGCAAGACCCGGCACAGGGCGAAAATCTCCTCGCTCAAGAGTTGATTCATGAGTCGAAAGTTGGTTTCATCAGGAGTGGCCCCGCCGGCCGCGAGGCCCGGACGAGATGGGATGGCTGAACACATGGCAGTGCTGGGAACCTCCCTGGACCCTGAGTCGGCCCAGTTCGCCCGGGACCGGCAGGCGATGCTGGAGTCGTTGCGCCCGTTCTCCGAGCTCGCCCGGCAGGTGCTCGCGGCAGGCGGCGAGCGGGCTGTGGACCGGCACCACTCGCGCGGGCGCCTGCTGGCGCGGGAGCGGGTGGACCTGTTGCTGGACGAGGACGCGCCCTTCCTGGAGCTGTCGAGCTACGCCGGTGCCCACGAGCCGGACGGTCAACCGGGCGGCCGGTTGATCACGGGCGTCGGCGCGGTCTCGGGCACCGAGTGCATGGTCATCGCGAACCAGTCCACGGTGAAGGGCGGTTCGCTGAACCCTGCGGCGGTCGACAAGCAGTTGCGGGCGCTCGACATCGCCCACCGCAACCGGCTCCCGGTGATCTCCCTCGTGGAGTCCGGGGGTGCAGACCTGCCCAGCCAGGCCGACATCTTCGTCCCCGGCGGTCGCACCTTCCACGAGCTGACCCGTCTCTCGGCTGCCGGGATCCCCACGGTGTCGCTGGTCTTCGGCAGCTCGACCGCCGGAGGCGCGTACCTGCCGGGCCTGAGCGAGTACACGGTGCTGGTGAAGGAGGCCGCGACGGTCTACCTCGGAGGGCCGCCGCTGGTGAAGATGGCCATCAGCGAGGACGTCGACGACGAGTCGCTCGGTGGCGCGGAGATGCACGCGCGCGTGTCCGGCCTGGCCGACTACCTCGCCGAGGACGAGCGCGACGCGATCCGCACCGGTCGTCAGATCATCGCCGACCTGCGGTGGCGCCGCGCCGGTCCCGGCCCGTCCCTGCCCGCCGACCCACCGGTGCACGACCCGGACGGGCTGCTGGGCTGCGCGGCGTCGGACCCGAAGCGGGCGGTCGAGGTCCGGGAGATCCTGGCGCGCGTCCTCGACGGCTCGCGGTTCTCGGAGTTCAAGCCGCTCTACGGCACGCAGCTGGTGTGCGGGTGGGGGTCGATCGCCGGCTTCCCGGTCGGGGTGCTGGCCAACAACGGGATCCTCTTCTCGGAGGAGTCCAACAAGGGTGCGCACTTCATCCAGCTCGCCAACGCCCGCAGCACCCCGTTGCTGTTCGTCCAGAACATCACGGGCTTCATGGTCGGCAGCGCCGCCGAGCGCGGCGGCATCATCAAGGACGGGGCGAAGCTGATCAACGCCGTGTCCAACTCGGCGGTGCCGCACCTGACGCTGATGGTCGGCGCGTCCTACGGCGCGGGGAACTACGCCATGTCCGGGCGGGCCTACGATCCGCGGTTCGTCTTCACCTGGCCCAGCCACCGGATCGCGGTCATGGGCGGCACGCAGCTGGCCGGCGTGATGTCGATCGTCCAGCAGCGGGCAGCGGAGCGAGCGGGCAGGCCCTACGACGAGGAGACCGACGCCCGGGTCCGCCGCGAGACCGAGGAGATGATCGAAGCCCAGTCGGGTGCGGTCTACGCCACCGGCCGCCTGTGGGACGACGGCGTGATCGACCCCCGCCACACGCGCACGGTGCTCGGACTGGCCCTGTCGGCGACGCACTCGGCGCCCGTCGCCGGTGCGGACAACTTCGCCCCGTTCCGGATGTGAGGACGACCGTGACCCGGATCAGCACGCTCCTGGTGGCCAACCGCGGCGAGATCGCCCGACGGGTCATCCGCACGGCCCGTGCCATAGGCATCCGCACGGTGGCCGTCTACTCCGAGCCCGATGCCCGTTCTCCGCACGTCCTCGACGCCGATGCGGCGGTGGGCATCGGCGGTACGACGAGCGCGCAGTCCTACCTGGACGGCGAGAAGATCCTCGACGCGGCTCGGCGCAGCGGTGCGGACGCGCTGCACCCCGGCTACGGGTTCCTGTCCGAGAACGCCGGGTTCGCGGAGGCGTGCGCGCACGCCGGGGTGCTGTTCGTCGGGCCCGGGCCGGAGTCGATGCGCGACATGGGGCTCAAGGACAGGGCGAAGGAGATCGCCCGCAAGGCCGGGGTCCCGGTCCTGCCCGACGCCCGGCTGGACGGCGACGACCAGCAGGAGTGGCTGGCGGAGGCCGAGGGCGTCGGGTTCCCACTGCTGGTGAAGGCGGTCGCCGGTGGAGGCGGCAAGGGGATGCGGCTGGTCCGCACCGCCGACGGGCTCGTCGACGCCGTCGCGGGCGCCCGTCGCGAGGCCGGGAGCTCCTTCGGCAACCCGACGGTCTTCCTCGAGCGCTACCTCGACGCGGCGCGGCACGTCGAGATCCAGGTCTTCGGGGACACCCACGGCAACGCGATCCACCTGGGTGAGCGGGAGTGCTCGGTGCAGCGGCGCCACCAGAAGGTGCTCGAGGAGGCGCCGTCACCGGTGGTGAGCCCCCACTTGCGGGAGCGCATGGGGACGACGTCGGTGTCCCTCGTCCGCGAGCTGGGCTACCTCGGCGCCGGCACCGTCGAGTACCTCCTCGACGACCGCAGCGGTGAGTTCTACTTCCTGGAGATGAACACGCGACTGCAGGTCGAGCACCCGGTGACCGAGGAGGTCACCGGCGTGGACCTGGTCGCGCTGCAGCTGCGGGTGGCGCAGGGCGAGGCCATCGGCATCGAGCAGGCGGACGTCGTCCCACGGGGACACGCCATCGAGGTGCGGCTCTACGCCGAGGACCCGGCGCGGGACTACCTGCCCACCCCCGGCACCCTGCACCGGTACGCCCACCAACCCCGGCCCGGCCTGCGGTACGAGGACGGTGTCGCGGCGTCGGGTGAGGTCTCGGCGTTCTACGACCCGATGCTCGCCAAGATCATCGCTCGCGGCGACACCCGCGCGGAGGCCGCCGGGCAGCTCGCCGCGGCGCTCGACGCCGTCCAGGTGCACGGCATCACGACCAACCGCGAGTTCCTCGCCGCCCTGCTGCGCGATCGGGACTTCCTGGCGGGGGAGACCCGCACCGACTTCCTCGACCTCCACCCGCAGCTGCTCGACCCCTCGCCCGCGACTCCGCCCGTGGTGCACCTGGCCGCTGCGATCGCGGTGTCCGTGGCCCGCCGGCGCGCCGACGACCTCGTCGGTGGTCACGCGCCTCCCGGGTTCCGGCCGCTGATCGCCGACCTGCTGACCACGGCGGAATGGGCGCCGGTGGGCGGCGAGCCCGTGCTCGTCGGCTACCGGCTCGGGAGCGGGCACGGCGACACCGACATGGTCCTCGTGACCGACGGGGTGCGGCACGAGTTCACGCTGCTCCGGCTCGGGCCGGACGCCGTACGGGTCCGGCACGAGGGCGTGGACGTCCCGTGCACGGTCGCCGCGCACCCCGACGGCTCCGTGTGGGTCAACGATCCCCGCGCGCAGTCCGGCTGGCACCCACGGCCGCGCCTGCCCGAGGCCGGCGCCGGGAGTGCCGCGGCGACCGGTCCGGTCAGTGCGATGCCGGGCACCGTCGTCGCCGTCCAGGTTGCGGTGGGGGAGCGCGTGGCTGCGGGCCAGACGCTCGTCGTGGTGGAGGCCATGAAGATGGAGCATCCGGCGGTCGCCGCCGTCGACGGCGTCGTCGACGAGATCCACGTCGAGGTGGGCCGGTTCGTCCAGGCCGGCACGCTGCTCGTCGCCATCGCGCCGGTGGAGGGCACCCTGTCATGACCGGGCCGCGGGCGCTGCGCGTCGCCAACTGCTCCGGCTTCTTCGGAGACCGGCTCTCCGCTGCGCGGGAGATGGTCGACGGCGGGCCCATCGACGTCCTGACCGGCGACTGGTTGGCCGAGCTGACGATGGGCCTGCTGGTCAAGCAGCGCCGCCGCGACCCCGGCGCCGGGTACGCGCGGACCTTCGTGAGCCAGATGGCCGACGTGCTGGGCGACTGCCTCGACCGGGGCATCAAGGTGGTGTCCAACGCGGGTGGACTGAACCCCCACGGCTGCGCGGCCGAGGTGGCCGCCGTCGCCGAGCGCCTCGGCCGCACCGTGCGGGTCGCCGTCGTCGACGGCGACGACGCCACCGAGGCGTTCGCCCGCGAACGGGCCGCCGGGTGGACCGCCCCGCACCTCGACACCGGCCGACCGTTCGCCACGACGGGACGCGAGCCCGAGGTGGTCAGCGCCTACCTGGGCGGCTGGGGGATAACCGAGGCCCTCGGCGCGGGCGCGGACGTCGTGGTCACCGGGCGGGTCACCGACGCCGCCGTCATCCTGGGGCCCGCGGCGTGGCACTTCGGGTGGGCCCGCGACGACTGGGACGCACTGGCCGGTGCTGTCGCCGCAGGCCACGTCATCGAGTGCGGCGCGCAGGCGACCGGGGGCAACTTCTCCTTCTTCCACGAGGTCCCCGACATGGCCCGGGCCGGGTTCCCGATCGCGGAGATCGCCTCCGACGGATCCGCGGTGATCACCAAGCATCCGGGTACGGGCGGCGCCGTCACCGTGGAGACGGTCACGGCCCAGCTGCTCTACGAGGTCGACGGGCCGCGCTACCTCAACCCCGACGTGGTCACCCGGCTCGACACCGTTCGCCTCGAACAGGAGGGCGAGGACCGGGTCCGGATCTCCGGGGCCCGTGGCGAGCCCGCACCGCCGACGGTCAAGGTCGGAGCACTGGTGAGCGGCGGTTGGCGCAACGAGACGACGTTCGTCCTCACGGGCACCGGGATCGAGGCCAAGGCGGAGCTGGCCCGGGCGGCGCTCTGGGCCGCGGTGCCCGGCGGCGAGGAGTCGTTCGACGACGTCACCGTCCGCCTGCTGCGGGCCGACCGGCCCGACCCGGCCACCATGGCCGAGGCCGTCGCGCTGCTGACCGTCACCGTGGTCGGACCGGACCGCGCTCGGGTGGCGTCGTTCTCCCGGCATGCCGTGGAGCTCGGCCTTGCGACCTACCCGGGCCTGTACTTCACCGGACCTCCCGGCGCCGGCGCCGAGATCAGCGTGTTCTGGCCGACGCTGCTGCCCGCCGAACGCCTCACGCAGCGGGTCACGCTCGGGGTGGACAGCTGGGAGACCACGCCGGCCGCCACGAGCGTGGCGGCGCACCCGGCCCCGGCCCCGGACGCGACGCCGCCCGGTGCTCCGGTGCCCTCCGGACCGACGTCCCGCGCTCCGCTCGGCACCGTGCTCGGGTCCCGCTCCGGGGACAAGGCGGGCAACGCGACCCTGGGCGTCTGGGCCCGCGACGACGCGACGCACGCGTGGTTGCGGTCGTGGTGGGGCGAGGACCGACTGCGCACCCTCATCCCTGAGGCCGAAGGCTGCGAGCTGCGCCTGTGGGAGCTTCCGCTGCTGCGCGCGTGCGGCGTCACGGTCGTGGGTCTGCTCGGTCGGGGCGTCGCGGCGAACCCGCACCTGGACTCCCAGGGCAAGGGTCTGGGCGAGTACCTGCGCGCCAAGCACGTCGACATCCCGACGGTGCTGCTGCCCGCCCGCGACGGATGAACCCCGGATCGCGCAGGATGGACCTGCTCAGTCCTCGATGGCGGGCTGCACGCGGAGACCGATGGCCTGGGCCCACAGCCTCGACAGCGTCTCCACTGCGACGTCCTCGTCGTACTCGATGCCGTGCACGAACCACAGCATGGTGAAGTTCTCGATCATCCCGCCGAGCAGGGACGCGGCCGTGGGCGCGTCGAGCGCCGGGTCGGCCAGGCCGCGCTTCTGGAGGCTGCGGATGCCGGCCTCGTTCCGGCGGAGGAACGGTTCCCGGATGCGCAGCTTGAGCTCGCGGAACCGCGGGTCGCGGTAGGCCAGCTCCTCGATCATGGCGATCAACCGGGCGTTGCGCGCCGCGACCACGAGGTACTCACGGTTCGCGGCGCGGATCTTGTCGACCGGATCGGTGGCGTGGCTCGTGGCCGCCTGCGACGCGTTGTACATCTCGCCGGTGACGGCGGTGAACAACTCGTCGAGGATCGACTCCTTCGACTCGAAGTAGTGG
This sequence comes from Pseudonocardia oceani, assembly GCF_019263585.2. GTDB lineage: Bacteria > Actinomycetota > Actinomycetes > Mycobacteriales > Pseudonocardiaceae > Pseudonocardia > Pseudonocardia oceani. The sequence continues at coordinate 634,756 of NZ_JADQDF010000001.1, read as the reverse complement.
TAGAAGACCCCGTAGGACGTGCCGGCCCGCGCCGCGATGTCGGACAGACGGGCATCCCGATACCCGAGCTCCTCGAACACCTCACGCGCCGCGCTGACCAGGGCGGCACGCGTCTTGCGGCCGCGCACCGTCGCGGGGCTGCTGCTGGCAGCGGCTGCGAGCGGACTCTTCGCTGCGGCGGCTCGTGTTGACGCGCTGCCGCGTCGTCGGGCGGGAGCGCCCGGATCGCGAGCCATACGACCTCCTCTGACGGCCTCGATCATCCCCAGGCGACCCTCGTCCTGATCCACGGATCGATCCATGAAGCTCGTGAATCCGTGGTGAGGACGCCAGACCGCCTGGCACAGCGAATACTAGTTGATCCGCCGATCGACGGCGCTGCCGGCGGGACGGGCGATCCTCGGCGCGGCCTGCGAAGGCGGGCGCACCCACGACATTTGTCTCGCCCCTCCGCGACCGCTGTCCCTTCGCGCAGGGCGGAGCGCTCGGTTCACTGGCTGCAGACAGGGGGCGCTGCCGAGTGCACGTACCCGACGGTGGTTCGAGGGAGGGGCGGCGCGTGTCTGCTGACGTGATCGAGGGGACGCTGGACTTCGATCCAGCTGAGCTCAAGCGCAGGTACGAGGAGGAGCGCGCCCGCCGCCTCCGCGTCGACGGGCGGCGCCGGTACGCCCGCGCCGGCGGAAGGTTCGCTCGCTTCCGCAAGGACCCGTGTGTCGATCCCGACGTTCGGCGGGAGCCTCTTCGCGAGTACACGACCGTCATCGTGGCCGGCGGTGGATTCGGCGGACTCCTCCAGGGCGCGCGGCTGCGTGAAGCAGGTGTGTCGGACGTCCGCGTCGTCGAGGTCGGTGGTGACTTCGGCGGTACGTGGTACTGGAACCGCTATCCGGGAGCCATGTGCGACATCGAGGCGCACGTCTACCTCCCCCTGCTGGAGGAGCTCGACTACGCACCCCGGACGCGCTACTCCTACGCCCCGGAGATGCTGGAGCACAGCCGGCGCATAGGTCAGGCCTACGGCCTGTACGACCGCGCCCTGTTCCAGACCGCGATCACAGGTGCCGCATGGAACAAGGCCGACGGTCGGTGGCACGTCCGCACGGACCGCGGCGACGAGCTGACGTCGGACTACCTCGTTCTGGCCTGTGGCCGGCAGAGCCTGCCGAAGCTGCCGAACCTGCCGGGCATCGACCGTTTCCGCCCGCACACCTTCCACACGAGCAGGTGGGACTACGCCTACACCGGCGGCGCCTTCGACCGCCCGATGACGGGCCTGGCCGACAAGCGCGTCGGGATCATCGGTACCGGCGCCACCGCCGTCCAGGTCGTGCCGGAGCTCGCGAAGACGGCGAAGCAGGTGATCGTGTTCCAGCGGACTCCGTCGAGCGTCGGGTACCGCGGGAACCGCGAGACGCCGCAGGACTGGGTCGACATGAGCAAGCCGGGCTGGCAGCGGCAACGGAGCGCGTCACGCGGATCGTCACCGTGGGCCTCCCGTGGATCGGTCGAAGGAGGCAGAGATGTGGAACGAGGAGCACGAGGGCGGCGACCAGACGGTGCAGCTGTACCGCGTTCCCGAGGCGATGCGGCTGCTGTCGTTGAGCCGTTCGGTGATCTACGAGCTGATCCGCTCGGGCCGGCTGCGCTCGGTGACCCAGGGCCGGCCCGGGCTCATCCCCGCCGCCGCGATCGCCGAGTACGTCGCTTTGCTGGTGCGGCAAGCCGATGACGGCGCGGCGTAGCCGCGGCGACGGTGGCCTGCACTACGACGAGGCACGACAGCGATGGGTCGCGACCATCACCGTGGGGTCACACGCCCTCCGGCAAGCGCATCGTCGGCAAGGCCAGCGGACGCACCCGGACCGAGGCGCGCAACCGGCTCAAGGAGCTCGTCCGCGACCACGACGACGGCGTCCTGATCGCCGCGCAGAGCTACACCGTGCAACGGGCGGTGCAGGACTGGCCCGACCACGGGCTCGGCGGGCGGGACCCGAGCACGGTGCAGACCCTGCGCGACCTCGCGCTGCGTCACGTCGTCCCGGCGCTGGGCCGACGGAAGCTGCGTGAGCTGTCGGCGGAGGACGTCGACCGCTGGCTGGCGGAGAAGGCGCGCGAGCTGAGCACGAGCACGGTGTCGCGGATCAAGTCGATCCTGTCCCGGTCGATCACCCGGGCGCAGGCGCGGGACAAGGTGAAGCGCAACGTGATGCTGCTGTGCGGCACCCCGACCGGGCTGGGCGGGCGGCCGTCGCAGGCGATGACGTTCGACCAGGCGCAGGCGCTGCTCGAGGCCGCGCCGGCGACCACGATGGGCGCCTACGTGGTCGTGTCGTTGCTGACCGGTGCCCGCACCGAGGAGCTGCGGGCGCTGACGTGGGAGCACGTCGACCTGGTAGGCGATCCGGACGGCGTCCCGCCGGTTCCGCCGAACGTGCGGGTCTGGCGTTCGGTGCGCGCCGGCGGTGACACGAAGACACGGGGTTCGCGGCGGAACCTCGCGTTGCCGGAGCGTTGCGTCGAGGCGTTGGAGGAGCACCGAGACCGGCAGCGGATCGCGCGCGCAGCGGCGGGAGAACGGTGGACCGACCGCGATCTGGTCTTCGCGACCGAGGCCGGGACGGCGATGGACGCGGCGAACGTGCGCCGTGATTTCCAGCGCGTCGCGGTGGCGGCAGGTCTGGACGACCGTCGGTGGTCGCCGCGAGAACTGCGCCACAGCTTCGTGTCGCTCCTGTCGGACGGGGGAGTGCCGATCGAGGAGATCGCCCGGCTGATCGGTCACACCGGCGGCTCAAAGGTGACCGAGTCCGTCTACCGCAAGCAGCTCCGGCCGTTCATCGAGGAGGGCGCGACGGCCATGAACCGCGTCTTCCCGGGCCGTCGCCGAGATAGTTACTCACGTAGTTACTCAACCCCGCCCAGAACGCCAAGAAGGCCTGGGCAGGATCCCCAGCTGGGGCTCTGACCAGGCCTTACGTGGTGGGCGATACAAGGATTGAACTTGTGACCTCTTCCGTGTCAAGGAAGCGCTCTCCCACTGAGCTAATCGCCCGAGGCGGTGGCGGGAATCGAACCCGCGTACAGGGCTTTGCAGGCCCTTGCCTAAACCACTCGGCCACACCGCCAGATCCGGTGACTCAGGGATCTAGACCTGGAGGTCCGAGCGGACCCTCCGAGCGGACGACGGGATTCGAACCCGCGACCCTCACCTTGGCAAGGTGATGCGCTACCACTGCGCTACGTCCGCCTGCTTGCGGTGTGTCCACCGCGTTGTGGAGAACCTTAGCCTAGCCCGCCAGGGGGTTCCACACCCACCCCCTGTGCGGCGGCTCAGGCCCTCCGACCTGCTCGATCAGTCCCGAGCGCGGTCGGTGTCCTTGTCCTGGAGCAGCTCCGACAGCGCACTCTCGAAGTCGAGCCAGGAGTACTCGTGCCCGGGTGCGACCGCGTCGTAGGTGCGATGCAAGAACTCGCCCAGCGTCTGTGCGCACGTGGTGAACACCGCGTGGCCGGACGGGGAGGACAGCTCCAGCTGCACCCGGTTCGGGTCGTGGGGCACGGGCTGCACCCGGACGTCACCGTTCCCGGAGGGGGCGATGAGACCGTCGTGCAGCAGGTCCCGGGCGAAGACCCAGTCCACCGCGCTACCGTGACCGGTGCGGAAGGACGCCTGCACGGCGAAGGGGTCGCGGCTGTGGTACGTCAGATCGACCTTGACGCGCACCGCAGGGGCGTCATCGGTGATCAGCTCGAACACCGCCGGTGAGCAGATGACCGTGTGCTCGTCGCGCATCGTGCGTCCTCTTTCGTGGTCCTGCGTGGCTCGTCAGAAAGAAAAACGACCGTGTCGCCAAGATGTGACGGGTCGAGCTACACACACCGCCCGGATGCCGGTACGCCCTCACTCCGACGGGGCAATGGTCACGCTCTGCAGAGGGTGATCCTGCGCCGACCGGGGTGGTGGAGACTAATCTGAACCGACCGCTGCGTCGCAGCGAAGACGATGACGTGAGGATCCCGCTGGTGGCTGAAGTCGCCGATGCGCCGGGGCCCGCCGGGAGGCGGCCCAGAGCTGCGTCGACGCGCGCCCACGATCCGGCCGACGAGGTCCTCGTCGCCCGGATCGTCGACGGCGACCAGACCGCTCTCGGTGCGCTCTACGACCGCTACGGCCGTCCGGCGTACTCCCTGGCCCGCCGCATCTGCGCTGATGACGGGATCGCGGAGGACGTCGTGCAGGAGGTGTTCCTCGCCTTCTGGCGCGACCCGCGCCGCTTCGACCCCGAGCGCGGCGCCTTCGGCACCTGGCTGTTGACCCTGGTGCACCACAAGTCCGTCGACGCCGTGCGCCGCGAGAGCTCCATCCGCCGCCGCACCGTGCCCGCGGCCGAGGACGGCGACGAGTGGTCGGCCCCTCCCGGACCGGGCGCCGACCAGGCCGCACTGGGCAAGGTCGTCGCGGGGCAGGTGCGCGACGCGCTGGGCCGGCTGCCGGTCGAGCAGCGCCAGGCGCTGGCGCTCGCCTACTACGGCGGTTACACGCAGCGTGAGGTCGCGGCTCTCACCGGCGTGCCGCTGGGCACCGTGAAGTCGCGCATGTTCACCGGCGTGCAGCGGTTGCGGAGCGTGCTCGGCCCGCTGCTCGGCGAGTTCGCGACCGACTTCGGCGGCGCGCGATGACGACACCCCAGGAATGCCCGTTGACGCAGCAGGCGGTCGGGTGGGCGCTGCACGCCCTGGAGCCCGACGAGGAGATGGCGGTGCTGCTGCACCTGCCGCACTGCGCGTCGTGCCGTGCGGCCGTGGCGGACGCCGAGTCGGTCCTGTCCGCGATGGGCGGCACCGTCGCGGCCGCGGAGCCCCCGCCGGGGCTGCGCGACCGCCTGATGTCCGCCGTCGCCCAGACCGAGCAGCGCCCGGTGCCGGCCCGGCGTGAGGAGAAGCCGGAACCGGCGCCGGTGCCGGTCCCGCAGTACCCGGGCGACGGCCGTCGCCACCGCCTCGACGAGGAGGGCCGCGCCGGTCGACGCCCGTCGTGGCTCAGCAGCCGCGGCCGCAAGCTCGTCGCGGCGTCGCTCGCCGTCGTCGCCGTGCTGTCCGTGGGAGGTCTCGCCGTGCGCGCCGCGCAGCTCGAGCAGCAGCGCGACGCCGAGTCCGCCCAGGCCCAGGGGCTCTCCGAGCTCATCGCGCGGCTCGACGAGCCGGGCACGAAGCACGCGATGCTGGAGTCGGCCGACAACACCATGGTCGCGGCGGTCCTGCTCGACAGCGGTGAGCGCCAGGTCTACTCACTCGGGCTCGAGGCCAACCCGCACGACCACACCTACGTGCTGTGGGGGATCAAGCCCGATACGGCGCCCGTGCCGCTGGGCACCTTCGACGTCGCCACCGCCGACCAGGGCTCGCGCCCGGTAGGCTCGGCGCCCGAGACGGAGGACTTCGCGCAGTACGCGATCTCGATCGAGCCCGGTCGCGAAGCTCCCTCGTCGCCGACGATCGTCGTGGCGAGCGGGCAGGTCGAGGTATGAGCAGCGTCCAGAAGACCGGGGCGGCGGGGTTCCGCCAGCGGATCGACGAGAACCCGGCGCTGCGCCGGACCTACCGCATCGGCGTGGGTGTGGTCGGCACGATCGTGCTGGTGCTCGGGATCATCGCCATCCCGTACCCGGGGCCCGGCTGGCTCATCGTGTTCGCCGGCCTCGCGATCCTCGCCAGCGAGTTCGCCTGGGCCAAGCGCGTCCTGCGCTACGCCCGCGGCAAGTACGACGCATGGACACGGTGGCTGGGCCGCCAGTCCGTCGTCGTCCGGGCGACCGTACTGGCGGCCACCGGACTGATCGTCCTGACCACCCTGTACCTGCTCGGCGCGCTGCACCTCGTGGCCGGCTGGGTCGGGCTCGGCGGATGGACCTGGCTGCAGAGCCCGTTCTTCTGACGTGTAGAGTCTGCGACGGCTCGGGCGATTAGCTCAGGGGGAGAGCGCTTCGTTCACACCGAAGAGGTCACTGGTTCGATCCCAGTATCGCCCACGCAGGTCAGAGGCCCGGTTCGAGATCTTCGGACCGGGCCTTCGCCGTCGTACAGCTACGAAGTACAGCTACGCCAGCAGGGGAAGTTGCTGGCTGCCGCGTCAATTCTCATCCGCGCGGCGTCGCCGGGTATCGGCACGCTGTCGGCCAGCGGATGTCCGGCGACGGGCGGTCGGAGGGTCGGCTCCGAGCTCTCCCGGTCGGAGACCTGCTCAAGCAACCTGGGCTGAGGCCGCTACCCACGAGCAGCGCGGACCTCTAGTTCCCGCGTTTTTGCTGAGAACGTCTCTGCAGGTCGTCGGCTTGTCTGCTCCTGTTGACGTCGATCTGGTGTCAACACACCGATCGGTCGACTCTCGTCGCCTTCGGTGACCCGCTCGCCTCGGTGGGGCCCCCGTGCGAGACACTATTGGTACTGATCGAGCTCGATGGTCACTATCGCGGTCAGCGCTGACGGAACTGACAGGGAAGAGATGCCGCGCGGGAGTTGGGTCTACACGCCGCCGCCCCCGCCGACGGAGGTCGGCTACGCCCTCGGTCGGCTGCCTGAGCGCACCTATATCAGCAGGTCGTTCCGTCTCGACCTGCGCAACTCACAGGACTACGGCGAGCCGGCTCGTTTCGTGACCAAGGTCTTCGACGAGGCGCCCGAGCCCGAGGACCTCGGCACCGCGGAAGAGATCGAGTGGACGGAGGCCGTCGTGTCGACGACGCCCGGTGGTCGCAAGCAGATCAAGATCCAGATCGCCCGCCAGGCTGGGCAGGTCCGGGAGATCGAGATCCAGAAGGTCCCGACGAACGGTGACGCCGAACGTATGGACAGCCTGCTCAAGCTGGACCGAAAGTCGTCGGCGCGGTTGATCCAGGTGATCCAGAGCCTCCAGTACGTCCCGGTCGAGGGCGACGAGGGCAAGGTTCGTCTCGACGACGACATCATGCGGGAGTTCTTCACCGACCCCGAGAACGTCATCAGCGCCTACCGCCGTTCGCCAGGCGAGTTCCGGCGCGCCATCGTGGACGACCCGAATGCCGATGACGTAGTCGCGATCGCTCACCGCCGGGAGGTCGTTGCCGAGTTCCGAAGTCTCATGGAGGACGAGGATTACTTCGAGTCGGAGCGCGGGGGCGGAAAGCCGGAGGCGGTCTGGCAGCGCTTCCTGGAGGCGAACCCGTGGATCCTGGGGATCGGGCTGACCGGGCAGCTTCTGACGTCGTGGGACAGGGACAAGCTTGAGAAAGTCGTCGCCGGCTTCTCCGTCGGGAGGGCTGGGAAGAGAGTGGACGGCCTGCTGCGGACGACGGGAAGTATCCGTTCGTTGGTCTTTGCGGAGATCAAGCACCACAAGACAGGCCTTCTCGCGGGTGGCAGCGGTGACTTTCGTTCTGGCTGCTGGCCCCCGTCGGCTCAGTGCTCCGGCGGCGTAGCGCAAATCCAGCAGACGATCGCCCTTGCGTCGCAGCAGATCGGTGAGGCCCTTCCGGAGCTGGACGACGACGGCGCCGAGACGGGCGAGAGCTCGTACTTCATCCGACCCAGGTCGTTCCTCATCCTCGGTCACCTCGACCAGCTTCGAGGTTCCGGCGGCGGTGTGCACCGCGCGAAGCATCGCTCCTTCGAGCTGTATAGACGGAACCTCTATGAACCCGAGATCATCACGTTCGACGAGTTGCTGGCAAGAGCAGAGTGGAGCGTCGACCTCGCGGAGCAGGAGCAGGACGGCTGACGTCTCCCTGGATCCGGGACGAACGCGTTCTTTACCTCAACGCCCCAGAACCAGCGGACGTCCGCCCAAGCTCTCGTTGGCGACGATCTTGAAGGGTTCTCGATGCAAATTGGACCGCGCTCCTCACGGATGATCTTGCTATCTCGAGCCATGAGCGTCGACGATATTCCATAGGCAACCCGCAACGTGCCGAGCCTCCGCCGTTGCCGCGCTTATCAAGGCGCGAAGACTATGATCTGTCAGCATTTCTGCTTCGACATCTAACACGACAAGGCGTCGTCCGCAGGCACTCGTGAGGCGATCCGATAGTCGGTGTCTGACGATGCTCGCTGTAGGCGCTGCGGACTCTCTTATCGGTCGAGGCTGGCGCCGAGTCGCTTCAGGGCCTCCTTCGTCGCCTGTGGCGAGGCCAATGTGTAAATCTCCATGGTCAGCGCGAATTGCGCGTGCCGGAGGATTTGCATGGCCACGCGGGGGTGGACGTCGAGGTCGGCGAGTAAGGTGCCACAACTGCGTCGCCCGTCGTGCACGGTGATCTTGCGGACATCGGCCTTTCTGCATCGTGCATCCCAGGAACGGTTGAAGTTGCGCGGCTCTATCGGCGTGCCGAAGCGGGTCGTGAAGATCAGGTCGTTCCCCCGCCATGCAGAGCCAGCCGCAGCGCGGGCACCTTGCTGCGCGCCGCAGCGCAGGCGGAGGGCGGCCACGCAGATATCGGGGAGGGGGAGCGCGGCATCGGATCCCTCAGTCTTCGTCTCGCGATGGAGGAGCTGCCGGCTAACCCGCTGGAGTTGGAGAGCAATCTTCACGGCGCACCGATCGATGTCGACCGTGGCCCAGGTGAGCCCGAGCACCTCGCCCTTTCGCAATCCGAGCACGAGGATGAGGACGTAGGCCGCGTAGAGCGGATCGTCATCGGCACGGGCGGACTCGAGGAATCGCCGTGCCTCGTCGCTCGTCCAAGCCTGACGTCGGTTTGATCGGCTGCGAACCTTGGGCAGCTTGACCACGGCGGCGACGTTGCGGCTGATGAGTTCCTCGGTCACGGCTTGGCCGAGCGCGGACCGAAGACAGCCGCGAATGTCGGAGAGGGTTCTTGGGGAGATCGTCGTCTGACAGCAGCGACTGACGGCGCAGCAACGTTGCTTGTCAGGAGGGCGACGGGCGTCCTTGCCCTGGACGCAGCACTGGCACGCCCGAGCGGTTCCGTTGATCCAGGTCTGGACATCGCGCAGCTGCAGGCGGTCGAGCCGTTTCGTCCCTAGCGCAGGTTCGATGTACAGCCGGACGATCGTCTCGTAGGTCTGGTAGGTCAACGGCGCGAGGTTGGGACGCACGACCTCGTCGAGCCAGTAGTGCAGGTGCTCGCCGAGCGTAGGAACGCGGTTCGCGACCGGACCGGCCTTGGCGCGTTGCTGGAGGACGATCCACTTGTCGTGTACGTGCTCCCGGGTCTTGCCGTAGACCCACTTCTTCTGTCTCCTGCCTGCCGGTGTCCGAACCCAGGAGTATGCGGCGAACCCGTTGCGATAGGCGAAGATCGATCCCTCGCCGTTGGCGCGGGCCCGTCCAGTCATGCTTCGTGCTCCTGAACTCGTCTCGACACGTACTCGTCCACCCACTCGGGGAGGATCCGGCGGTATCTGCCGTCCTTGAGTGACCGGAGTTCACCGCTGGCGATGAGTGACTTCGTCTTGTACAGGCCGAAGCCGAGCATCTCCGCGACCTGTGCGGTCGTGTACCACTTCGGGGGCAAGGTGGTCTGGATTGTCATTGCCGACTCCTGTGCCGTCGATGTAGCGGCTCAGGTATCGGTCGCTACGCGCTACCGAGGGTTGGCAGGCATAGCGGTCTGCATCGTTCCCCCCTGCTGATCAGAGGTCTAGCTGCCGATGCATCGGTGCGCTATTTGCACATCCATGACGACCATGCCCCAGGTCACCGCAGGCTGCTGAACCTTGAAAGAGATGGTGGACCAACTTCACGTCATTGGTTCCGCCGTGGATGATCGTGGGGCGCTGCCGATCCCACACGTGTCTGTTCGCCCGAGCCTCGATGGGTGTGGAATGCGCAAGCTGAGCCAATAGAGAACCGGGTGCCTGACCTCGTCGTTCGTGACGCTGTTCCCCCGGGCGGAGCAAGATATGCGCTAAGTAGACCTTCGGTCTACTCATGCGCTGTGTGACGTCCGGAACCGGGGGGTTCCGGACGTTCCTGTCCACAGCGAACACGACAGTGCAGACCTGTCCACAGATCCTCGGTTCTGACCCGCGCGAAGGCCGCCTCTTGTTGCAATCGAGGCTTCGAGGCGCATCGGAAAGGATGAGGGTTTGTGGCAGAAGTGGGGGAGCGGACTGGATCGACGCGGCATGCGTCGCAAGCACGGGTGTCGTTCGATGCCCACGGGTGACGAGATCGATCCGCTCTCGATCACTTGGTTGCGTGATGCGCGGGACCGGCTCTTCCATGCGGTGCCGGCGGATCAGCTCCCGCCGCGGCAGGATCCACCCGGGCCTGTCGCGCTCTGCGGACGGTTGGTGCTGTTGACGTCGCTGCTCGACGATCCGGCCGGCACGGCGTGCAGGCCGTGCCGACGGAGGCTGTCGCTGCAGTGAGGTAGCACGTCGGTGCCGTGGGCGACGCAGGGGAACCGCGGGGCACGGCCGCGGCCGTCTCGGCGAGCAGCCTCGGCCCGGTGAGCAGCGGCAGTCATTCTCGGCCAGGGCGACATCGACGTCGCCCGCCGGCAGACGCTCCCCGGCGGCACGAGGTGCGGGTGCGGCTCAGCCCTGCAGAAGCCGATGCGGTTGGCGCGGCCGCGCAGCGTGAGGGTTTGTCGGTCGGGGCCTGGGTCGGGCAGCTCGCGGTGGGGCGCGCGCAGGGCCAGGCGGACCCGGTGCCGGTGACGTGGCAGGAGCTCGTTGCCGAGCTGGTCCGGTTCCGCGCCGATGTCCGCCGGGCCGTGGACGTCATCGAGCAGGTCACGTCAGGCGCACAGAGGACGAGTGCCGCGGACCTGGCTGGTGAGCTTCTGGGCCGGGTCGACGCTGCGACGGCCGCAGCCCTCGCAGCCGGCACGGGGGGCCGGCGAGCGGGAGCCCGCGGCGGGCGCCAGGGCCGGTGATCACGAAGGTCGTTCACGGCTGGCGGCCGGCCGGTTTGCTGGCCTACCTGCTGGGTCCGGGCACGTCCGAGGTGCATCGTTCACCTAGGGTCATCGCGAGCTGGGACGGCCTCGACGCGGGCTGGCAGCCGGAGCGGACGGGACCCTCCGAGTACGACCTGCAGCTCGGCCCGCTGGTGGATGCGCTGCACGCGCCGGCGATCGCGGCGGGCTTGCCGACCCGCGCGCCGCGGAACGGGTCGAAGCGCGGGTACGTGTGGCATTGCTCGGCCCGGGTCGCCGCGTCGGACCGCACCCTGGATGACGGGCAGTGGGCGGACATCGCTCGGGAACTGCTTGATGGTGCGGGTATCGCCGAGCGCGGCGATCCGGGTGGGCCGCGTTGGGTGGCGATCCGGCACGCGGAGGACCACATCCACATCGCGGCCGTCCTGGTGCGCCAGGACACCGGCCGTCGGTTCTGGCCGCATCACGACTACCCGAAGCTGCGTGCGACCGCCCGGGCCATCGAGCAGCGTCTCGGCCTGACCATCACCGCCGTGGCCGACGACACGGCGGCCCGGCGGCCGGGTCGGGGCGAGACGGAGAAGGCGGCACGGCAGGGGCGCGGTCCGGCGAGACCGGAGCTGCGCCGCGCCGCGCACGAGGCGGCGATCCGGGCGGTCGGGCCGGAGGAGTTCGTCGCGGAGCTTCGGGCGATGGGCTATCGGGCGGAGCTGCGGCGAGGTCCGTCGGGTGACGCGCTGGGCTACCGGATCGGGAGGGCGGGTGACGTCACGGCGGCGGGCCAGCAGGTCTTCTTCAGCGGAAGCAAGCTCGCCCCGGACTTGTCGTTGCCGCAGCTGCGCCGCCGATGGGCCCAGAACCCCGACCGGCCCGGTCCGGCTGAACGGCCGTCGTCCGCGGAAGCCGAGGACGTCGTCGTCCGCGCCCGTGTGGCCGTCGGCACGCCGGACCCGCAAGAAGGTGTCGACGGCATCGTCCACGCCACCGGCGACGTGCTGACCGCGCTCGCCGCGAACGACCGAGGTCACAAGCAGGGCTGGTCGGATGCCGCAGAACGGTACGAGCGAGCCTCGCGGGCGCCGGGAGGGCGGGTTCCCGACGTCGGCCCCGTGGGGGCGGAACTGAGGATGCTCGCACGGCGACTGCTCGCCGCCCGCGGCTTCCGCGGGAAGGACACGGCCGGCTCGGTGGCCCTGGCGATCGCCGTGGCCGGGCTCCTGCACGAGATCGCGGCCTGGCAACGCGAACGGGACCGCGCGCATCAGGCCGCCGCGGCCGACGTCGCGGGCGCCCGCCTGCAGGCCCGCCACCTGGCGCGGCGCGATCCCCACTCCGGCTCGAGAGCGGCGCAGGGGAGCGGGAGGGAACGCGCCGGATTCCCGCGGGAGCCAGGCTCGGCCACACAGGTGGTGCCGGAGAGCGAGGCGAGGATGACGCGACGATCAACAGGCCCGCGGCCGTGACGCGCGGCAGTGACCAGGCCGTACTGGCGATCGTGCGGCTGGTCGGAGCCCAGGACACGGCCGTCACCGTGCAGCATCCGGGCACGGACGAGGCGGCCGTGGCGGTGCGGATCGGCCGGACCCTGCTGTATCTGCATCAGGAGACGACGGCGGAGCACTTCCTCAACGTCTGGCTGGAAAGCCACGAAGCGGCCAAGGCGCTGCCGGTCAACGCCGACCGCAGGAGCATCCGGGGCTTGCGAGGGATGCCCGAACCGGGTGTCGTCGTCAACGCCATCGGCCGTCCGGCGTCCAGCGTGACCATCGTCGGAGAGGGGGAGCAGACGAATCGCTCGTACCTGCGGGTCCAGCTCGGTCGTGTCGCGTTCGAGGTACGGGACCATGGCGCCTTCCACAGCTGTACCAACGCGTTCCGCGATGCCTACAACCTCGCTCGGCACGTCTTCGTGCCGCCGGGCTCCGAGCGGGTACTGCGCGGTGCCGTCGACATCGCGTCGGACGCCTTCTTCCCGGCGCTGGTCAAGCGGGATCTGCGGGCGACGCCGTCGCGGCTGTGGCCCAAGGCATCCGGTGCGGCGGCTCCGCCGCCGGCTCCGGCGTCGGTGTCGCGTCTCCGGCCGCCGACGTCGGGGATGGCGCCATGACCACCGACTACCCGCTGCTCGCGGTTCCCGGTTACGAGCTGTACCAGCTCGCGCACGTCGCCACGTTCATCGCTGACGGGCTGGTCCGGCACCGGCGTGCGGCCGTGGCGCGGGACCGCCCGGGTCGGCGACGGGCGGCGCGCGACGTGCACGCAGGGCGGGCGGCCCTCGCCAACGCCACCGGCGATCCATCCGCAGCGGCCGGACCGTTACCGCGTCCGCTCGACAATGACACCTATCGCGCTGCGCGTGGGCTGCTGGCTGGGCAGATGGAGCGTGAGGCGATGGTCGTGTCGCTGTCCAGCCTCGGCCGCGACAGCTGGGCGGTCGTCGGGTTCGTTCCGGGGCTCGGTCCCGTCGGCGCCGAGCTGGCGAACCACGACCTGGCCGGAGCGTTGCGGGAGCACATCCTCACTCGGCCTGCCCATGAGCTCGTCGGGTGGAGCGTGACCGATCGGTCGCTTCGACTGGGCCAGGACCGGTGGGGCACCGCAGATGAGGCCGCTGCCGTAGCCGACCTCGATCCACGACGCGCGCAGCACCAGGCGGTCGCGCGGAACCTGCGGGATATGTTGAGCGAGGTCGACGGGGCGATCGCCGAGAGGTTCGCCGACGTCGACCTCGATGCAGCGTCCGCATCCCCGGCACGAACGCCCCAACGGGCCGCGTCCTCGCCGGCCCCCGGCGGGGAGGCGACGCGGCAGCCGTTCCGAGCCGCATCCCGCGCACTGGCAGTTGAAGCCGACGACGACGCCGTCGAACTCCTCAATCAGCAGAACGAAGCGTCCGGCGCCCGCGCAGCACTCGGCGACGGGCCCGGCCGTTCCCCGCGCCCCGCCCAACCATCAAGCCACCGACCTGAGCCCGGTCGCGGCGCGATCAGGCCGTGACCAGCACCGCCATCAGAGTTCCGGTGACCATCGCGGGGCCGTACGGCACGATCACGGCCCGACCTGAACGAGCGGCCAGCAGGGCTGCGGTCGCCAGGATGAGCAATGCCCAGGCGAGCAGGCCGAGGTACACGGTGAACCAGCCGCTCCAGGCCAGGCACGCGGTCAGGCTCGGCGCGAGCTTGACGTCGCCCCACCCCACCGCCTGGTCGCTCACCCACTTCCCGATGATCGCGAGGAGGAGACCGGTGAGAAAGCCGTACATCGCGCGTGTGCCGTCGGCGCGCCCGCCGACGACAGCCAGAGTGATCGCCACCGCGACGACGGCCGCAAGGCAGCCGGTGAGAACGTCGGGGAGCCTGCGCTCACGGGCGTCGACGAGCGCTGCAGCACCGGCCAGGATCAGTATGGGGAACAGCCCCACCGCGTGGGCGGTGTCGAGCCGTGCGCCCGCTGCGGCACCGACGCCTCCGAGCGCCGCGGCCAGCGCAAGGCGAACCGGCGTCGTGGTCACGGCTTTGCGATGCGCCGTCGCCGCTGCAAGGCGCACCAGCAGGGGCATAAGTGCGGCCGCGCCGACGGCGCAGCTTGCCGTCACGAGGATCGCCGCCACCGGGTCCTCAGCTGGTCGGGACGCGGAGGCCGTGCGGGAACAGCGCGTCGAACACGGCGAAGCTCTCGGGTGGAAGGTCCTCGCCGACCTCGAACCCTCGCTCGGCGAGGAGCAGCTCGGCGTGTTCGCGCATCTCGGCGAGATCGCCCGCTGCGTGGGCGATGCGCATCAGGTCGGTGAACGGGCGATCGAAGGTGCGGTCCGGGTCGACCCGTTGGGCCGTCTCGGCCGCGAACCGGGCGAGCTCGATGTCGCCGTCGTCGAGTGCGAGGTCGACCAGCTCGTGGGCGGTGTCGATGATGAAGCCGGGGATAAGGTGCTCGTGGCGCTGGTCGGGGTTGTGCAGCCAGCCGTATCCCCGCTGCCGCAGCGGGTGGAGGACCGGGCCGCGGACAAGCCGCAGGGCGTTCTCGTAGTCGTGCGTCGCGTCGGCTCGTCGACCGGCGGCGGCGCGGGCCTGGGCGCGTTTGCGCAGGCGCCGGAACAGGTCCCAGTCCATGAGGTGCCCGGTGATCCGGTATCGGTCACCGCCGGCGGGTGAGATGCTCGGGATGTGGTCGACGGGCGGGTCGACGCTGTGGTTCTTGCCGGCCCACTGCCGCGCCTCCGCGACGGCCCGCCGGATGGTCGGGGGCCGCACGGTGCTCCCTTCCGGCCAGAGGTCCGTTGTGATCTTGTCCCGGTCGACGCCCGTCGGGTGCAGCGCCAGGTAAACCACGACCTCGACGTACCAGCTGTGCCGCTTCTCGGGCAGGGGACCGGCAGCGGCGAAGGCCGGTTCGCCGAGGATCGAGACGAGCGGGCGCGCTGACGGTCCCTGGGCGCGCCATAGCGCGATGTCGTCGTCCAACTCGGGGTCCTGCTTCTCCGCCAGGAGCAGCCGCCGGTGGGCAGCTGGGTCAGGCTGTTGACCAGCAACCTCCGTAAGGAGCGGTTGGCGAGCCGGGGATTCATCCGAATCGTCGATCTCGATCACGAGCGGACCGGCCTCTGGGGAATCCGTGTCAGGCTGCAGGGACCCGTCGCTGCGCATGTTGTCGGCCCAGGGCTGAGGTTCGGTCGCGGACGGTACTGGTACGTCGTGCTCCAGCGCGGTGCCGATGACCGAGAGCAGCCCGAGGGCGATGTCGGCGGGCATCTGCTCGGCGCGCAACGTTCCCGTGTCCAGCCGCGGTATCTGCATCGTGCCGTCTGAGTCGATGTGCACCTGTTCCCCGGGCAGCGTTGTCGATGCTCCGGCGGTGATGACGGCGGCCGAGGTTCGTTCACCGGTTGCGAGCTCCCGGCACAGCTCGCTGAGCATCTGCAGTTGCGTCTCGTCGGGCTCGGCCACAAGCAGGACGCTGACGACCCAGGAGTCGCTGAGCTGGTCCTGGACCCGCATGTCCACCACGGAGCCGCCGTCAACCCTCGCCAGGTGCTCCTGCGTCGCTGATATCGCCGCTCGTAGACGACCGGCCGCGGTCCGGACGTCCTGTACGTGCTCGACCCGGTTCGGGGGGAGGTCTGTCAGGCCGGCCTCCAGTCCGACGACCATGACCGTGGTGTCATCGGCCCAACGGCACGTGCCGAGCTCGACCACCATGTTCCTGACCAGGTCGATCGTCTTGGTCGGATCGCCGACGAGGTGGAGCGCCCCGGCTCGTTCGGCGTCAATCAGCAGGGTCGCGCCGTCCTCACTGGTGCCGAGGGAGACGAGAGCGGGGAACGGGTTCGCGATACCGACAGCCTCCAGTTCCGTGATCGGCAAGGCCGCCTCCGCATCGACGTGCCACACCGATCCGTCGTCCTCGGCGACGAACGGCGGGACCGCGTCCCGTGGCTCGGTGAGCACGAGATCGATACCCGCCGGTGCGAGCCAGAGAGCCTCCAGCGACGGCAACCCGTGCCGCAGGCCGGGCGTGACGGTGAGGGATCTCAGCACGGTGTCCTGGAACCGTGTCCCGGCGGTCTGCGCTGCGGTGAAGGTGGCGGACTCGAGCCGGGAGTGGTCCAGATCCGGCAGGGCGATCTGACGGCCGGCGCGGCGCCAGCGCGTCTGACGGCGGCGGTAGGCGACGATTCCGGTGACGATCCCGCTGGCCGCCAGCCCGGAGACGACGAGCGCTGCTGGAACTGCGAACGACGTCTGTGCGGTGTCGGTGCCGCCAGTCGGGTTGCTCGGCGGGGTCGGTGTCGATGTCTCGGGCAGCGGGATCGACGTCAGCGGATCCCCGGTCGGGACCTGGAGCTCGGGTGTCGGTGTCGAGGTGGTGAGGGGTGGCGGATCGGGACCGGTGCCGTCAACAGGCGGCGGGATGTCGTCCATCGGTTGATCGACGGGTCCGTCGATGGTGGGGACGGAGAGGAGCCAGCCGGGTCGGATCACGTCGGGGTCGTTCAGATAGCCGCCGTCCGGCTGCCGGACACCGACGTTGACCTCGTAGAGGTCCGGGTACCGGGCCGGGTCGCCGAGGTGCTGGTCCGCGAGACCGGTGAGGCTGTCCCCGACCTCGACGCGCACTCGTATGTCGGAAGGGTCCGGCTCGGGTGGCAGGCGCAGCTCCCACCCGACATGCAGGACCGATCCGTCGCTCAGCCGGCCGCCGTCGGCCTGGAGACGTCCGTCGTTGAGATCGAAGATCTCGCGCCACCGCAGCGGATCGCCCAGGACGCGGGCCGCGATGTCCCACAACGTGTCACGAGCCTGCACGACGTGGATGGGCCCGTCCACGGGTGCCGACCGCGCCGACGCAGCGGCAGCGGGAAGTAAGGATGTGCTCACCGTGACGGGAGCCGGGGTGGATGCGGTCGCCGGTGTGGCGGCCATGGTGAGGACCCAGCCGATGAGCAGGGCGGCGAGCGTGCGGGTCGTCCGGAACCCGAACCGATCGGGACGGTGCATCGGCAGCGAGCGAACCTGGGCCGCGGTCTCGACCAGTATCGAGTAGGCGAGCTGTAGCCAGACGATCCAGCCGACGAGCACGAGCAGTCCGAGCAGCAGGCTGCCGTCATCGGGTCGGGTGAGCGCCACGACGACGTGGTCCACGGTCGGCAGTCGGTCGGGGAGGAACGGCGACCCGAGCGACCACAGCGCTGCCGGGACTCCCGCGACCAGCCCGGCCAGGGTGACGAGCGCGATCAGCCCGCGCACCAGCCGCAACATGATCATCACCCACCAGCCGGTCCGGGCTGCGACGGCACGACATCGGCCTCGGCCGAGCCCGTCGCCGAGATCTCGTCCACACCCACCAGCCCGAGGAGCACAGTGGGTTGCCGGAGGACGACCTCTACCCGGATCCGGTCCGGGGCCACAAGGAACACCTCGCCGGTCACGCCAGCGGCCTCCAGGTACTCCTGGGCCGCTGCGCGTGCATTGTTCGGGTCCAGCGCCGCCTCGCCGCGCTGGACCGCGGCCAGGTCGACGACCTGACCGCCCGCGCGTGCGGCTTCCTCGGCCGTGGCGTCGGCAGTGGCGATCTGCTGGGCTTTGCGGGCTCCGTCGATCGCCAGTCCGCTGACCGCGATCAGCGTCAGCATCGCGATGGCCATCGGTGCGCTGACCGATCCGCCGCCACGGTCCCGTTCGTCCTCGGTCCGGGTCATCGCTGTCGTTCCCGGAATTGGTCTATCGGGCTGGTGAACGATGCTTCAAGATCGTGAAATCCAGGCGCGCCCGGCACTGCGAGGTCTGACCATCGCACCTGGCACGCGACGTCGGCTCGTACGACGCCCGGCTCGCCGAGTGGTCGGCCGAACTGGGTGGTGTCGATCGTGACGGCAAGCTGCGCCAACGTCAGGCCCTGGGATGCCACAGCGGATTCGGCCGCCTTCTGGCCCTGCACCTGCGCCTGGGCCGCGTCGCGCTCGATGGAGGCGATGCGCGCGGCCGCGCGGGCAGCCTGGTCACAGGCCGACTCGGCAGCCACCAGACGTCCGACGGCGATGACGAAACCGATGAGCAAACCCATCAACGTGGCCAGCAACGCGGCCTCGACCGATGGCCCGCCTCCCCGTTCCCCTCGCGCGTCAACGGGCGCGATCATGGCGTGACCTGCTCGATCGCGCCCGTCGCCTGCTTGGCGACGTGCAGCTCCAGGCCGGGAACGACCGCGAGCACGGTCCCGCTGACGGTCACCTGCAGCGTTGCGCCGTCGTCGCTGAGCACGGCCTCCACCGTCGGTGCGCCGAGGGTGGTGCCCGCGGTGCGGGCGATGAAGTCCTGGGCGTTGCGGCGGGCCTGCTCCGCGGATCCGACGCCGTAGTAGCGGCCCGACCGCAAACCGTCCTCGGCCGCGGTCAGTGCGAGCTGGCCGGCGAGGTACAGCAGCGCGGTCTGGACGACGGCCATGATGAACGTGATCATGGCGATCCACAGGAGCGCCATCTGCACGCTGGTCGCTCCGCCCCGTTCTCCGGTGTCTGTCGGCGTCGTCATGGCGACTCCGCATCATTCGCCGAGGGCGCCGAGCTTCTGAGCGATGAACGCCCCGACGCCGGCGGCGATCGCGCCCGCCACGATGGCGCCGCCGGAGATGTGGAAGCCCTCGTCGGTATTGCGTCCTCCGCCGCGCTCGTCGACCGGGCCCAGTCGGGCGCCCAGGCGTCCGATCACATCCATCACCAGCAGGGTCAGGGTCATACGGATCTTCTCCATCGGTTCCTCCTCTGATTCGATGTCGTCACGAGCTCAGCAGCGTGGCCGCAGCCGGGAACAGCACCCACGCCGCGATCAGGAAGACCTGGATCGCGCCGGGTGTGCTCATCTGGCCGGTCGCCCGGTTCGCGGCTGTGTGGGCGTCGGCGATTAGCTCGTCGTTGAGGCTCTCGGCCCGGGCGAGCAAGGTGTCGATCACGGCGCCGCCGTCGTGTCCCGCCGTCTCGGCGATCGTGCAGAGGTCTTCGAGCTCGCTGACGTCGATCTGGGTACCGAATCGACGCAGGCCCTCCCACGGCATCAGGCCGGCGCGTTCGGCCAGCTCGAGTTCACGGCCGATGCGACGCATCGGCTCGCTGTCGTCGAGCAGTTGGGGTGGGAGGCCGAGCGCGGTGGCGATGCCCGCCCCACCGCGGCGCAGCAGGCTCACCTGCTGGAGGTAGGCGACGAGGACGTACCGCAGCTCTTCTCGGACGTCGTCGGCCCGATCTCGGGTGCGGCGCCCGTAGCTCGTCCAGCCGACGACGGCGCCGACCACGCAGAACCCGGTCGGCACGACGACGGGAAGGCTCGCATTCAGCACCAGCAGAACAACGGCGAGCGCCGGTCCGATCCCTGCGTACGCCAGCGCGGTCCCGAGCCGTCCGATCAGGTGGCGGTCCCGGTCGAGCTGGAGGACCTCCAGATCACGTTCGCCGACCGACCCGGGCAGGCGCCGTGCAACGTCGACGAGGACGCGGAATACCGCCGCGCGCGTCCCGGGTGCTCCGCTTGCTTCGGTGGCTGGCAGGGGATGGCGTTCATCGAGCATCGCCAACGCGTCCGAGAGGACCGGATGCCATCTCGTCAGCCCGGCCAGGATGACCGCCAACCCTGCGCCGATGAGTGCGCCGGCACCGATAGTGGCCAGGAGCAGCGCGTTCATCGGCTCGCCCCGAACCACCTGGGAGCCGAAGATCCCACTGCGAGCCTGCGCATCCAGATCAGCAGCGCGAAGGTGCCGGCCAGCAGGGTGGCCATGATGAGCTGCCCGAGCGGGCTCCCGTACGGAGCAGCGAAACCGGGAACCAGGGCCAGCATCGCGAGCACCCCGCCCTGGATGAGGAGCAGCATCCGGATGGACTGGCGCGCTTCGGCGCGCTCCGCCTCGATGTCGCGACGGGCGCGCACGTCCCGGGACACGCCGTCGGCGAGTTGGCGCAGGACGCGAGCCACGCCGCTGCTCTGCTGGTGCAGCGCCAGTCCGAGCGCGGCCGCGACCGAGTCACCGACCGGGTCGTCGATGCCGTCGGCGAACTCCCGGACCGCGTCCAGCGGAGTGCCGTGCCCGGATCGGAGTCGTTCGGCCAGCTGCTGCACCGGGCCCGCTATCTGAGGCGGAGCGTGATCGGAGGTGAGGGTGATCGCTTGCGCGAGGCCGATCGCTCCGCCGCCTGTCAGCGTGTCGGCCATTCGGCGACACCACGTGGACAGCGCATCGATCTTGCTGATCTGGTCCTGCGCCGCGTGCGCCGAACCGAGCAACCACGGCGACCAGGCCCCGATGCCGGCCAATGCGGCCCCGGCGGCCGGCCAGCCAGTGATCATCCACACCAGCAGGCCCGCGACGATCCACCCGGCGATCCGCCAGCGGTGCTGCCTCCGCTCCGTTCCTGCCATGTGTGTTGCCCGCAGCAGTGTCCACAGCGAGTTCGGCCGACGGCGCACTCGCGACCCGGCTGCGGGAGGGTCGGGGTCTGGGCCGGCGATCATGACCGTCAAGCCGGCCACGACAAGCGCTCCGGATGCCGTCACCAGCCAGGTCATCGGACTCAGTTCCACGGCGTCCTCCTCGCGTGAACCGGCGACGTCCCGCGGTGCTCGCCGGTGAGAAACCCGATGTCGATGCCGGCTTCGTGGAAGGGCCACCGAATCTGCGGGGCCATCCGGAAGGCCGCGCGCGGATCGCCGGACTCCGGGTCCTCGGCGAAGATGCGGTTCATGGCGACCTTGCCGTTCTCGTTCACGTCGGTGACCTCGGCGATCTCGGCGACGAACCGGCGGCGTCCCTCGGATCCGGGATGCGCGGTGTGGCGCATGTGCACGACGTAGTCGATGCCCTGCGCCGCGAGGCGGGTCACGAAGGTGTCCGACCAGCCCTGGCCGGCCGCCTTGAGCGCGGCGGTGACAAGACGTTCGATGGCGTCGGCCGCGGACCCGGCATGCAGCGTGCACATCGACCCGGGCATCCCGGCGTTCATCGCCTCCAGCATCGGCAGCGCCTCGGCGCCACGGACCTCACCGACGATGACCCGGGTGACGGACATGCGAAGGGTCTGGTGCAGGAGTTCGGACAACGTGATCTCCCCGGCCCGTTGCCCGGTTGCGGCGTCGATCTCGGTGGATCCGGGACGGGTCTCCAACGCGACCAGCAACGGTGATGCGCCGGGTAGCCGGTGCAGGGCCAGTTCGTACTCGGTCTCCAGCGTGGCGATGCGTTCCCCGGCCGGGATCTCCTTCGCGAGCGCGCGCACCAACGTGGTCTTGCCACAGGCGGGTGCTCCGGTCACGAGCAGGCTGCACCGGGCTCCCACGAGCGCGGCCAGGAACCGTGCGGCGTGCTCGGTGAGCGTGCCGAGCCGGACCATGTCGGAGAGACCGACGTCGAGCAGGCGGTGACGGCGGATGGTCACGACCGGGTGCGGCACGACGTCGCGCATCGCTGCGAGTCGCGACCCGTCGGGCAGCTGGAGGTTCAGGCACGGCTGCGCCGGGGAGAACGCTCGTTCCGACGCGCCGTGGTGTGCCGCGATGAACTGCAACTGCTGGATGAGATCGTCGTCGGAATCCGCGATCGGTTCTGCGGCACGTCGCAGCGATCCGTCCGCCATGCGTAGCATCGGCCGGTCGGCGCCGACGATGTGGATGTCCTCGACGTCGTGGAGGTCGAGGAGCTGCTGCAACCGCCCGAGGCCCCAGACGGTGTTCTCCACCGCGCGCAGGACGGCGACCTCGGTGAACCGGTCGAGCTGCGGCTCCCCGTCGGTCATCCGTCGCCGCGACTCGACGGCCAGCTCGTCCTCGACCCAGGACCGCAGAAGCTCGCGCTGATCAGTGGCCTTGAGGCCGTCCCGGCGGGCATCGGAACCCAGACGGTGCAGCACCGCCGTCCGGATCGTGTTCACGAGTCGCCGGTCGGCGACGGCCGTCGCACTCTCCCTCATCGCAGCACCCTGCCGTTGAGCCCGGCGCCCGGCCGCGACGCTGCCGCGCCGCGGCATACCGTCGCTCGCTCGGCCAGCGCCCGGGCGAGTACACCGGCCGCGCGCTGCAGTCGGGACCGCTGAAAGCCACGGCCGGTGGGTGCTGCGTCGCTCCACACGCTCGCGGCCACCGGGTCATGCGGCAGCGTCCCGGCAACCTCGGTCTGGCAACCGCCGGCGATCTCCTCGGCGGTGTAGGGCATGTCGGGGCCGATGATCACCAGCGTGACCGGACCGTGCCCGTGGTTCGCCTCGCCGGCTGTCCCCAGCTCACGACGAATGAGCGGCAGCGTCCGCGCGGCGGCGCGCACGACCCGCAGCGACGAACCGGCAACCAGGACGACGAGGTCACTGCGGCGCAGCACCGCCGACACCGAATGGTCGAGAACGAATCGGCCGCAGTCGGCCAGGATGTCCGCCCCGGGCACATCGACTAAATGGCTCCCGACCAGGTCCCACGGGACGTTCGCCGCCTGGCCCGGGGCCCCGAAGCCGGCGAGCACCGGCGGGCTGTGCGGAGCAGGCCGAACGACGTGCCGGCCCATCGCCGCGTGCAGGCTCTCGTTGCGAGCCTCGACGAGCAGTTCGACGATCCCGTGCCGCGCGGGATGCTTGCCTCCGCCCAGCCCGGCCAGGATGTCGCCACCCTGCGGATCGAGGTCCACGGCGATCGCGGCGCGTGGCCATCGCGCGGCGAGCGCGAGCACCGAGGTGGTGACGCCCGGACTGCCCTTGGCGGAGAGGAAGGAGATCAGCATCGGTCACCGCCGCTCGACCAGGACGAGCACGGCTCGTCCCGCCTCGGCCAGTCGGGCAACGCGAGGTGCATCGACATCGGACACCAGGAGATCGACGGTCCGCCGGCTACCCACGTCGACCGGGCCGGTGCGCAGGACGCTCGCGTCGACCCCCGACCCGCTGCTCTCGCCGGCGTCGACGACCAGCACCTGATCCTGCGGTGTCAGCGGCGTGACCGGAACCTGGCCCGGCTCCACGGCCACTCCCACGATCGCCTGCCCCGGGCCCGGCAGACGATCCGCGGTCACGGCGTCGCGGGTCATGATCTGGCCGGGCAGCAGATCGGTCACCGCGTACCGGCCGACGATTTCGTCCGAGCGCTCCCATTCGACGAGGGCCAGCTCCGACCCGGTCGGCAGCAGGATCTGGCGCAGATCCTGCTCGGTGACCTGTTGGCCGAACGGGACGGTCCGGGCGATGCCGATCGCGGGCACGCGGTCCCCGATCTGCTGGAACACGACCACACTGCCCACCGCCCCCAGCACCATCATCAATGCGCCGATCGACAACCGTCGTGCCCGGCCTCGGCGCCGAATGTCCGTCGGCGTTCCGTTCGTGATCGGCGATCCGCTCGCTGCGGTGCTGCTACGCGTCGCGATCCCTGTTGTCACGATCCACCTCCGGAAACGAGAACCTGAATCTCGCCGACCGACACGCTGGTGTCGGCGGAAACCCGTACCGTCTGCTGCCCGGAGACCGGCGCGCCGCTGGAGATCCCGACCCAGCCGACCTGCCAGACCATCGTTGCCACGATCGGCCAGCGCCCCGATCCACCGGTCCGTTCGGGCAGCGACCGCAGCTCGTAGACATAGCCGCAGTCGGGCGATGGCCCGGCCTGACCCGTCCACGGCGTCCCGGGCCCCTCGCAGACCACCCTCTCGCCGGACGGACCCAACTCCCATTCCACCGACGCCAGGCGACCGGTGGCGGTGACCTCGGCGTTGCCGACGGCGGCCGTCGCGCTCCGGGGGCCGGTCAGGTCCTGGTCGCGCTCGATCCACAACCAGACCGGCACACCGACGAATCCGTTGTCACTGGTGGACAGCCTGATCACCGGGCCGCTCAGCTCCAGCTCGTTGATCGCGAGCTGGGCAGGGATCGCCGGATCGACTGCGAGCGGTGCCGGAGCGTCGGGGTCGCCCCCCTCGGCCAGCAGCGCCAGGAGCTCATCGGTGCGATCGGGACCCACCACGAACCCCGTCGGACCGCCGTTCTCGCCGATCAACGGTTGAAGCGACGGCCGGCGGGGAGCGGGCTCTTCAGGGACGTCTTGTTGCGTGGGACGCCCGCTCGGCGGGTTGCCTCGACTCGGGCCGACACCGCCGTTCTCGTCCTGATCCGGACCAGTGTCGTCGGCCTCGGCGGGCCCGCCCGGCCGTCCGGGGTCGATCGCCTCGACCAGGCATCGCCCGCTGCTCACCACCACCTCGCACGGCCGGGGTTGGGCGTAGGCGGCGCCGGCGGTGGCCAGCGGGAGCAGCGCTGTGGCCAGAGTCAGACAACCCGCTCGTCTCAACATGGCTGATCCAGTGAGGGCGCGGTCGTCTCGACGAGCCACGTGCCGGAGGCGTCGCGCACGACTTCGGCCCGGTACTGATAGCGCGGGGTCTGACTGGCCTGATCGTCGAGCACCGCGCCGTCCGCGTCGGCGACCAGCATCGACCCGCTGATGTCGATGCAGTCGAGCACTGAGACGCGATCGGGCTTCGGGGCGAGCACGGGATCGGGACGCGCGTCGTGGGTGATCGCTCCCTCGACATGCGCCGGGACGCTCGCGTAGTTCCGTACCTCGATGACGAGGTCGGTCAATGCCTGCCCACGGGCCACCATGCTCAACTCCGCCTCCCAGTCCTGCGCCGTCGGTGCTGCGAACGCCAGCTCGCTCACCCGCCAGAACTCCCCATATGCGGCAATTCCCGCGGCGGACGGTGCGATTTCGTGCGTGGACGTGACGGTCGGCATTTGCGGCTCCGGCGGTGCGGGAGCGGTTCCCGAGCATGCTGACAACAGCGACGCACCTGCCACGGCAGCCAGAGCGTGCTGCCGGGCGCGGGCGAGACGCCGACGCCGGGCCGGTGCGGCAGGCCGATCGTGCACGTAGCTGATCATCGCCATGACCGTTCCCCTTCCGTTCCCTGCCGTTCCCCGAGGCTGCTGTGCCGGTCCGGCCCGCGTCATAAGCTGACGGGGAACGGAGTACCAGGCGGCGTCGGCGGGCGAGGGCGAATCGCGACAGGTCCCCCGAATGGAGCACAGGAGGGAACGGCTTGACATCCCGACGCGCTTCCGCGAGCCGTGCCCGAGAAGTTGTCCACATCTGTGCAGACGGTCAACAACGACGGCGATGATTGTTGCGTCGGAGCGCTCAGGATCGGAACGTCAGCGCATGGCTCACCTCCGACTCGCGCTCGCCGCGCTCGCGTTCCTGGTTCTCGCGTCTGGCTGCGCCGGTCCGGCGGCGCAGCGGGATCTGGTGCGGACGCTGGCCGAGACGGGATGCGGCGGCGCGGCGGCGGTCGACTACCAGCAGGTGCGAAACCGCGTCGTCCTGTCGGTAAGCGTCGAGGAATGCGTCGCTGCGCATCCTCGGCGGACCGGCGAACTGGTGGGGCACGCGGAGGCAGTCCGAGCCATGGGACGGGCGATCTGGTCGACACCGACGTACCGGTTCGACTCGGTCATGGTGACCATGTATCGGACGGCTGATGAGCCGCGCCGAACCCGGCCGCGGTCTGTCCTCCTCGAGCGGGAGCAGCTGGCCGCAGACTTCGGTCCGCGGGACGCCGCGCTCGACACTCCGCGCCTGTTCGACGACGGCGGACGCGTTGCGTGGAGCTACCTTCCACCCCTCGCTGGGGTCGGCGGAGCACTGCTGCTCGCCGGGATGGTGAGTGCGATTCGTGCTGGCCGTGTCCTACCGATACTGATCATTCGTCGGTGATCAAGGGCTACAGCTCGAACGAGGCGTGGACGTGGTCGTAGTGCCCGCCCGTCGCGTCGTCGGCGTCGTAGATGCCGCCGCCGGTGTACGGGCGGCCCCAGCCGTCGGTGTCGGCGGAGTCGGGTGACCAGAAGCGGCCATGCCAGATCAGGTACTTCAGCTTGAGCGTGGCGGCGTGGGTGCGGAGCCAGGTGGCCAGGCGCCAGCCGTTCTGGAGTTCCTGGCCCTCCGGAAAGCCACCGGCGGTGTCGGGGAAGTAGTCGCAGGCTTGGCCGCGGGGGTGGTCGCTGTCGGGGTTCCAGGCGTGTTCGTCCCAGCAGCCCGCCGACCGAATCGGCGAATCGGGGCCAGGGGGGCCGAAGACGCGGACGATCTCGTCGTGGGCGTGTCGGGTGGCGGGGGTGAGGCAGCGGCCGCCGGTGGGGTCGTCGGCGGTGCACAGGACGCTGACGCCGTCGAAGGGTGTCGGTACGGGGAGGTCGTCCACGGACACCGGGCCCGGTTCGGCGCTGTACCGCGCGGCGAGGGTGTGGACCCGGTCGAGATAGTTCGCGATGAGGTCGGCGCAGGTGCGGTCGCATCCGGCCTCGCCCGCGGCGGGGACGCCGGTGGCTGAGTCGGTCACCCGGCTACAGCCGGCGATGTGGCAGACGAGCATCCCGTCCAGCGCGGACGTCGACTTGCCGGTGGCCAGCAGGTGCGTGGCGGCGGCCCTGAGGTTCGCGCATACGAACGGGATCGCGAGCTCCAGGTGCCGGCGGGCGTCGAGGACGTCGGCGTCGGCGGGTGGTGGTGAGGTCTCCCATGGCCTCCCGCCAGCGGTGGTCCAGTTGGCCTCGTTGAGCTGGTAGAGCCCCGCAGCGCCGCCGTTGCGGTCGCTGCTGTACGCGGTCGGGTCCCAGCTGCTCTCGGCTGTGATCTCGGCGATGACCCACAGTGGCGGCAGCTCCGGGCAGGTGGCCGTGGTGATGGCCGTGATGTGGGGGAGTAGCTCCCGGGCCAGGGGTGGGATCTTCGTCGCGTCGACGCCGCCGGTCGCTGTCTCGGCGGCGACGGCGGTGAGGCCGCCGAGCAGCGCGACGATGAGCACGATCGGTGCGGTGATCGCGGCGAGTCCAGCGGCCCCGGCCCCGGCGGCGCGGTTCACGTCGCTACCTGTCGGGCGACGCGGTCGGGAGCGTGGGCAGCGGAACGTGTTCGGTGAGCGTTCGGAAGCGCTCGTTGTGCGAGCAGTCGGCGAACGGGCCGAGCGGCGAGAGCAGCTCGCGCAGGCACGGGTCGAGATGGTCGCGGATCCACACCGACATCCCGACCCCTGCCTCGGGCGCGAGCTGCGTCCATGCGCGCCGCAATGCCTCGAAGCGGAACACCGCTTCCGGGTGCTCCCACCACAGCGGGCACCACTTGATCTCGCCGCGCAGGGGTCGGGCGATGACCGCGGCGACGTGCCGATGAACCCAGCCGATCAGCCTGTCGGCGTCGATCCCCGTGTCCTCATCGGGCAGGTCGTCCTGGGAGACGTCGTCGTCGTGCTCGGTAGTCGGCTCGGATCGACCGTTGATGACGCCGTCGAGGAGTTCGCTCTGGTGGGCGCGCCAGCCCTCGAGGACGCCGATGCGGGCCTGCAGCTCGATCAGCAGTCGGCTCGCCGTGGTCGGGTCGTCGGTCACGACGCCTCGCCTCCCCGGGTCGATGTCCCGGCGCTGGTCGTGAACGGGTTGTCCAGCCCGAGCGCTTCCTGTGCGGCGGCCCGGAGTTCGGCGAGGGCGACCGTTGAGTAGGTGCGGATGTCGACGGCGTCGTCTTCCTGGTACCAGGGCTGCAGCTCGCCCAGCCCGGCTCGCCGTCCGGTCGCGAGCAGCACGGCCTGGGAGCGGGGCAGGGCGCGCAGGACCGACACCGGCAGGACGGGTTCGCGGGTCGTCGAGTACTGCCGGCTGGGGCCGCGTGACCGGTCGTAGCTGGTGGACATCTTCTCGACATCGTGGTCACCGACGAGCCCGGAAAGTCGGCGCAGGAACTCGTGGTCATCGACGCCGGCTCCGACGAGCTTGACGGTGGCTGCGGACCAGAGCGCGTCCATGCCCTGGTTGCCCCAGACCCCGACGCCCTGCTGGTAGCTCTGCAGCATCGTGATCACCTGGATCCCCCGGGAGCCGAAGTGGCTGTAGAGCTGGGGGAGGGTCTTGATCGGGCAGATGTTCGCCGCCTCGTCGAGCACGGCGACGACGGGTGGGTCGAGCCGCCCGCCGCGGGCCTGCGCGGACAGCTCGGCGACCTCCAGGATGCGGTCGACGAGAGCGGCGACCACCGGTGCCGCGGTGCCGGCACCCTCCTTCGACAGCAGGTGCATTGTCACCGGCCCAATAGCGGCCTCGGCCAGCAGTAGCCAGGGGTCGAGTTCGAGGAAGCGCTGCGGGTCTCTGGGTGGTGTCCGCCAGGTCTCCGGTGGGGTGATCCAGCGCAGGATCCGCTCGGAGGTGAGGGCTTTGGTCGCCGTGCGGGCGGTCTGGAAGATGCCTTTGGTGGTGACGTCGGCGCCGGCCAGGCTCGCTTCCAGGTCGGCGGCTTCCAGCCCGGCGCCGGCGTTGTCCAGCGCGGTGATGGCGTCGCGGCGTCCGTACTGCAGCCAGAGCAGAACGTCGCGCAGGTTGCCGCCGGACAGCGCAGCGGCCAGCAGCGTCCCGACGAGGACCTGCTCGCCGGCTGCGTGGAAGAAGGGGTCGCGCCGGGTGCCGCCGATGGTGCCCATGAAGTGCTCGGCCAGCCGGCTGGCCGCCTCGTATCGGTGCGCGTCCGGTGCCTCGCGGACTGACCGAAGCGGGTCCCACCACCACCGCTGTTCGGCGTGCGCGATCTGCTGCGGGTCGAACGTCCACACGGCGCCGACCTGGCCTCGGAGGCCGGAGGTCAGCGCCCAGAGGTCGGCCTTGTTCGAGGTCGCGACGACCAGCCCGGGGGCCGAGAGCACCGCGGGGACCGCGATGGCGCTGGTTTTGTTGGACCGCGGCCCCATGATGACCAGCGCGACGTCCTCCCAGGACATCCACACGTCGCGTCCGGCGATGCGCACCATGCGGATGCCCCGCTCGGCCGCGGGCACGTCGCCACGCTGGTCGAGCGACGGGCGGAGGTGCCGCGCGCGCCGAGCCGACCCGCGGCCGCTGAGATCTCCGAGGTCGCGGCGGCGCAGCAGCGCACGGCGCGGGTCGCCGAGGCGCCCACCGCGGGTGGCCAGAACGACAACTCCGGCGACGGCAGCGAGCTCGACACCGACGAGAGCGGCCAGGGCCGTGACGAACGCGGTCGTCGACGCGGCGGGTGAGAGGACGACGTCGATGCCGTCACGGGCGACCCGCAGGGGCAGGTCGAACGACAGTGCGGGCACCGGCCCCGGACCCGCGGAGACCGCCGCGGCCACCCAGACGTCCAAGGCGGCGATCCCGGCGGACGCGATGGCGCCCAGGAGGAGCAGCGGCGCAGCGGCATCGCGCAGGATCGACGAGCTCGGGCTGCTCATGGCCGGTGCCCGGCCGGGGGAGCGGACGTGACGGGACGCCGGAAGGCGCCGTCGGTGTCGTAGAGCGACTGTTCGGTGGGGGTGAGGGTGAGCGCGACCGGCAGGCCCATCCGTTCACCAGACTTGATCAGATACTTGCCCCGGCCGGGGTGCAGGCGTCCCGAGTGCCAGGTCGGCGGGGCCGCCCAGGACGTGATGAGGGAGGCCTCCCCGTCGGTCAGCGAGGTGATGCGGCGCAGCCCGTCGAGTTCCTTGTCGGCCATACCGCCCAGCAGCAGGATCCCGTTACGGGAAGCCATGCCGCGGGCTTTGGCGCGGTCGGCCTCGGTGGGCAGGGCTTCCAGGTCGTCGAGGGAGTGGGTGACCTGGAACGACACGACGCCGCGGTGCCGGTTGAGCCGGGTGATCCGGTCGGAGCGCTCGACCAGACCGGGCGCGACCCGCAGGGCGCGCCACAGCTCGTCCTGGACCTGGACGACGTTGCGGCGCAGTCCGAGCGCGTGGGTGGCGTCGATGAGGCTCGCCGACCAGGCCCAGGAGCAGAGCATTGCCGCCGCGACGACTTCGTCGTCGTCGTCATCAAGCGCCGAGATGTCGAGCGACAATGCGACCGTGTGTGGGTCGGCGACGACGCTGGACGGGCGGTCGAAGATCCCCCGGATCGCGCCTTCACAGAGCAGGCCGAGTGTGTTCGTGAGCTCGCGGGTCGCGCGCCGGTAGTCGGCGTCGTCGCTGCTGGCCGCGATCCGTTGCAGCGGGCCGGCGCCTGTGGCCAGGACGTCGAGAACGTCGGGGATGACGGGCTCCGACCGGTCCCGGCCGTCGACTGCGGTGTCGAGGGCGGCACCGAGCAGTCGACGTTCGGTGACGTCGACGTCTCCCCGGCGGACGATGGTGATCAGCGCCTCGAGCAGCGATAGTCGTCGCGCCCTGATCGTTTCGTGGAGCCGTTCGCGTACGGCTCCGCTCGATCGGTCACGGGCGGCGGACAGTGGGCCGGCGTCGAGGGGGTTGAGCGCGTGCAGGCCTCGCCCGATGCGCCACACCGAGCCGCCCAGCGCGGTGATCAGTGGGGTGTACTCGCCCTTGATGTCTCCCGGGATGACGGCGGTCATGCCGTAGCCGACCAGTCCGGTGATCATGCGTTTGGTGATGGAGCTCTTGCCGATGCCCGGCTGGCCCTGGACCCAGACGCCGGTGTTGGACACCAGCCCCGTGCGTAGCCACTCGGCGGGATCGAGCCCGATCGGTTCCGCGGTGTGCATGTGGCGCCCGATCGGCACGCCGTGCACCGATGCCCCGGAGGACACGGCGAACGGGAACAGCCCGCAGAGCTGGCTGGTGGTGGCGGCGTAGCGGACGCCCGCCTCGACATGCGCCGCGCGGCCACCGCCCCGTATCGGCCATCCCCAGCGTCGGGGGACGGGCCGGTCGCGGAAGCTCAGTGCGGGGTCAACGTGGGTGTCCTGCATGGGAGTCTCCTCAGCCTCGGGCCTGGGGTTCAGCGCCGTGTGCGGTTGCGAGCTGTTTCGGCGGGGTTGATGCCGACGCCGAGGGCGGCGGCGAAGCCGGCCGCCTGCGCGCCGCGCAGGCGGCGGAGCCGGAGCTTGGACTGCCCGGCGCGCTGCTCGAGGTCGGCGACCGCGGCGGGAAGGTCGTCGGGGTCGGTGACCGTCATGGTGAGGTACACGGTGAACCGGCCGACGCCGGCGCCCTCGGCTTCCT
Source organism: Pseudonocardia oceani (assembly GCF_019263585.2). Lineage (GTDB taxonomy): Bacteria > Actinomycetota > Actinomycetes > Mycobacteriales > Pseudonocardiaceae > Pseudonocardia > Pseudonocardia oceani. The sequence continues at coordinate 603,398 of NZ_JADQDF010000001.1, read as the reverse complement.
CGCGGGCTGACTGGAGGGCGCGGTCGCGGTCGTCGCGTTCGCGCTGGGTCTCGTCGCGGTGGGTTCGGGCGGCCCAGGCTCGCCGGATCTGTCCGGAGGTGACCTCGGCCTCGACCTTGGCGGCGGCGTGGTCGGCGGGGTACGGCTCGTAGAGCCAGGTCACGCGCCGCGGGTACGGGCCCGGGGTCAGGAGCGAGGCGAGGACGCGGGGGGCGACGGCTTGGCGGGGCGCCTCGCGCAGCGCCCAGGACACCGAGATGCCCGAGTCGTGGCGGTAGGTGTCCCAGCTCTCCAGTGCGGCGACCGGCCCGGCCTCGGACCAGGCGAGTATCGCGGCGCGGTCGTCGAGGCGGGTGATCTCGGATCGAGCGGCTGGATCGAAAGCGACGCGGATACGCCCGGTCAGCCAGCTCGTCGTCGCCCGGCCCAGGACCGCAACGCCGCAGGCGCCGAGACCGGTCTCGATGCCGGGCAGCCAACGGCCGACATCGACCACGGCCGACAACAGGTCCGTGGGTCGGGGGTTGGCGCGGTTCGGGTCGAACACGACAGACATCCGTGCGTCGACCTCGGACGCCGTCGTCGGCGTGATCGCGATGAGCTCGTCGAGCACCGTTCGCGACAACGCGGGTGCCCGCGGGTTGAGCGCGGCCGCGACGTGGTCGCGCATCGTGGTACCACCGCTGGGCGCCGTGTCCACGGTGACCGCGACGTGCTGGACGAGCGGCTGGTAGCCGAGGTCGGCGAGGAACACGCCCCAGGACGCGACCCACAGGTCGGTCTGCGCCGCATCGGCGAGGTCGAGACCGATGGGGGAGCAGCGCAGGACCGCGGTGAGCGTCCCCGAGTTCCGGTCCCACAGCAGCGCGTGCCGCCCGCCGCGCCCGTCGTCGACATCGAGGGGGACCAGCGGGGCGAGGACACCAGGCAGGTCGTACGCGCGTGGGTGATCGGTGAGAACCCCTGCCGACAGCTCGGTCCACCCGCCGGCGCGGGCCCGGCTGAACCGGAACCGTCGCGTCAGGGCCTCCGCGGCGGTGACGCCGCCGACGCGGACCACGACCGCGCCGACGACGACCACGCCGATCCCGGCCAGCGGCAGCGCCGCACGCGGCACCGTCGAGATCGCCAGAACGGGTGCGAGGACGGCGAGGAACACCGCGACCGTCGCTGAGGTCGACAGCGACCCGATGCCCCAGCCGCGCTCGGGGCGCCAGTTGCCGTAGAGCCGCGGACCCTCCGCGCGCCCGTCGGAATGGGCGGTCATGGCGGCCCGCCCGAATCCGGGGAGCCCGACGTCATGCCTGTTCCGACCGTCTTGGTGACTTGGGCCGCGAGAACTGCAGCACCGGCCACGGAGCCGGCCGCCGCGCCGGCTGCGGCCCCGGTTCCCCCGGAGGCGGCACCCGGGGCGGCGCCTGCCGGTGCTGGCGCGCCGGGCCCGGCCGAGCCGGGCCCGGACGCGTCCAGGTCCACGGCCCGCTGCACGGCGGGTGAGCGCCCGGATCCCTGGGCCAGCGCGATCGCGCCCGCGGCGCCGATGAAGCCGGATCCGCCTCCGCCCGAGCCGGCGATCTGTGTCCCGGACCAGGAGAAGAACTTCAGCATGATCGGCATCGCGATGACGGCGAGGAGCAGCACCATGATCCCGGCGATCTGGGTGGAGACGTCGCCCGGCGCGTTGGAGTTCGGCGAGGACAGGTAGGAGAACCCGATGTAGTAGATGAACGCCGCGGCCGGCTTGTAGAGGACCATCGCGAGCAGCCAGACGATGAGCTTGTCGAGCCAGCCTCGCGTCGACTTCGTCAGCGACCCGGACGCGGCCAGCGGGAGCATCGCGGCCAGCACGAGCAGCCCGGCCTGACGCATCGCCATCAACAGCCACTGGATCAGCGACAGGATGGCCGCGAGGACTGCCACGATCAACGTGACGAACACGTTGTCACCGGGCGCGGTCAGGGCGTCGACCATGAACAACGCGAAGTTGTTCGCGGCGTCGGCCAGCAGTTGCACGGCCAGCGCGTCACCGGCCTGCAACGCCAGGTGCAGCGTTGTGAGCCCGAGCGCGGACACCACAGCGAAGCGGAACAGCCCCGTGGCGACCATGATCAGCGGCTCGGCCTTGCGGGACAGGATCAGCCGGATCGCCTGGACCAGCACCGAGCCGACCAGGACCGCGCCGACGACCCAGCTCGTCGCGCCCTGCGCGGCGATGACCGCGGAGTCGCGGGGATCAACGCTGTCGGTGGTCGCCCACCACGTCGAGGTGGAGACGACCAGGTCCGCGGCGCCCTGGGCGACGGTGGCGACCAGCCCATCAAGAACGCCCCCGACGGCCTGGCCCGCCTTGCAGCCGAGGTCGAACGTCCCGCACTCCTCCTGCGCCTGGGCCAGCACCGTGATCACGGCAGGGCTCCGAGCAAGACGTAGCCGGTGGTGTCCGGGTGCAGGGACGGACGCGGTGTCGGGACGCGAAGTCGCCAGTCCCCGTTGTCCCACCGAAGCGTCAGGTCGACGCGGGCCAGGCCACCGGCGTTACGGGCCTGTTCGGTGTCGGCGAGCAGCGACACCACGACGTAGTCGCCACGCGGATCACCGGCGATGATCCGGTAGTACAACGACCGTGCGGCCGTCGGGGGTCCCGACGCCGCCGAATCCGACGCCGGCAACTCGCCGCGTAGGCGCGCGAGCATGCCGGCCGGGTCACCCCAGGCCTGCTCCGTGAGAGTCGCCTCATAGACCGCTGGTCCGGCAGCCGAGCTGACGCGCGGTGGGAGGTTGCTGGCCGCGAGTGCAGCGCCGAGCTCGTCATGGGTGAACCCCGCAGCGCGACCGTCTTCGATGAGTGCCGGGCCGTGGCGTTGGGAGACGGCGGCAACCCCGCCTGGAACCCGGGTCAGGCTCACCACATCCGGTGGTGCAACGACCTCGGCCTGGTCGGTCGGCGCGGACAGTGCCAGGCCGAGCACCAGCAAGGAGGTTGTCAGGCCGGCTGCGGCGAGAGCGTGACGCGGACGGCGCGGATGGCGGTCGTCGATAGCTCGCGCGAGGCTCATCGTCTCGTCCGCCTATACCTGGAACGCGCCGACGATGACGGCCGCGACGGAGGCCAACGCGAGCCCGCCCAGGATCCACGCCGATCCGACGAGCCCTTCGTAGGCGGTCGCGGACCGGTTCCGCCGCCCGATGATGATCATCACCGCGCAGACCAGGATGCCGAGCACCCCGGAGAACAGGACCCCCCACTTCAACCAGCCCAGAATCTGGTCGGCGAAGTCGCCGAGCCCGGGCGGCACCGTGGCGTCAGGGTTCGGCGGTGCGACGACAAGCCAGGCGGTGCTCAGGCTATGCAGATCGATCTTCACGATGAGGATTCCCTTCGGCTGAACGGCGTGTGGCGTGCTGCTGTATGCCCGACTGCTGTCGCGGGTGCGCGGGGACCTGCGCCGAGTGCGGCTTTCAGCTCCCCGATGGCGCGGGCGTATCCGCGAGCAGGGCGTGGCATCTCGTCGATCGATCGGCCGAGGATCTGGCGGAGGCCGTCGAGCGGAGCCGCGGAAGCGCGCCAGAGGCCGACGTGCGGCAACAACACCACCGCGGCAGCGTGAGGTTCGAGCAGGCGCAGCCGCGCGAGGAGCGCGCGGGTCGGCCGCGTCCCATCGACCGCCGTCACCGCGAGGACCGGCCGAAACCCGACCCCATTGACCAGCTGCGCCGCCCGACCCGCCCGAATCACCGAGTCGGCGGTACTCCGACACACGAGGACGTCGACTGCACGCCCGGTGAACACCCCGCAGTCCGAACCGCTCAACGCAACGGCGACCGTCGTCGTTCCTACGCCACCGCCGACCCCGGCAATGGAGGGCCTGCGGGGCTGGTCGGAGCGACGCGTAGCCTGTTCGGACATCAGATTCCCTGGATCGAGATGAGCTGGTCGACCAACAGAGTGCGATTACTTCGGACCGGCTGCGTTCCCCCTGGGTGTCGGGCGGGTTGGGGAACTGCGGGGCACAGCTGCGGACTCCAGTTGGTAGCGCGCGCTTCGCGTTCCAGTTCATATGCGGCGGCGTGGGTGCGGCACTGCAGCAGTGCCGCCGCCAGGCCGGCCGGGCGACGCGGTGCTGCAGTAGTGGCGCGACCTGTTCGGCGGCAGTCGAATGGCCCGACCCGGCCGTGCGCCGCTATGTCCCGGTCACGACCGTTTCTCGATCTGCCCAGAGCGTCCGCGGGCAGCACAGGTGGGCAGCGGGGCGGCTGCGCGAGGGGCGAGGGAGTGCAGCACCGTCCATATCACGACAACGAACACGACGGCAGGTAAATTTTGCTGGTCAGTCCCCTGCGGGACCGACCCAGGGCTTTCCGTCGATGGCGAGGTCCTCGACCCAGCCGCGGTGGTGCAGCCGCCTTCTTCCGGGCCCCAGCACCGTGCTGGTGGCCCCGGGCGCCCTGGAGTCGATGCTGACCGTCCATCCACGTTGCCGATCGAGTCGTCTTGGACGGTGACTTGGTCCAAGACGCGTTCCCAGGTGTCGTCCGCGGTCCAGATTCGCAAGCGTTCGTGCGCGGTCTTCCACACGAATGCCCGTGAGCAGGGCCGAGGAGGGGCCGCCTGGTCGTGGCCAAACAGCAGTGCTGCCCGTTCCTCTCCTTCGACCTGAAGTTCGCCAGCAGGTGGATCGTGTTGACCGCACGTGCGACCGAGGGTGGCGAAGCGTTCGTGGCCGCACTGTCCGACCACGGCCCGGAGCAGGGAGCCTGTCCGTGCTGATTGCCCGCTCGGTCGTCCTGTTCCTCGTCGCCGCCCTGTTCGAGATCGGCGGGGCGTGGCTGGTGGCAGGGCGTCCGCGAGCACCGCGGCTGGATCTGGATCGGTCTCGGCGTCGTCGCACTCGGCGTCTACGGGTTCGTCGCGTCCCTGCAGTCCGACGCGCAGTTCGGTCGGATCCTCGCGGCCTACAGAGGGGTCTTCGTGGCCGATTCGCTGGCCTGGCGCATGGGCGCCGACGGCTACCGGCCCGACCGTTACGACGTCATGGGTGTAACTGGTCTGCCTCGCCGGCGTCGCCGTGATCATGTACGCACCCGGGTCCGAAGCTGCGTGATCGCGCACGTCCCCGGCCCTTGTTTAGACGAACGTCGAGTTCGCCAGCTGTTCACTTGGCAAGCTGGCTAGATCGCGGTGAAGATAGGCGGGTGTTGAAACAGGAGCGGCAGCTGTGTTCGTCGGTGCGGACGCGCGCGCCGCTGACCGCCGAGGAGGCGGTGGAGCTGGCGTCGGCGTTCAAGGCGCTGGGTGACCCGGTGCGGCTGCGGCTGCTCTCGCTCATCGCCGCGCACGAGGGCGGCGAGGCGTGCGTCTGCGACCTGACCGGCTCCTTCGAGCTGACCGGCCCGACCATCAGTCACCACCTCAAGGTCCTGCGCGAGGCCGGCCTGATCGTGGGCGAGCGCCGGGCGACGTGGATCTACTACCGGGTGGTGCCCGACCGCATCCAGCTGCTCTCCGACGTCCTCGTCCCGTCGAGCGCCGCGGTGACGGCATGACCGCCACTCCGGAGGCCGACGCGCCCGTCGTCGCCCGGCTCTCCACGCTCGACCGCTTCCTGCCGGTCTGGATCGTCGCCGCGATGGTGGTCGGGCTCGTCGCGGGGCGGCTCGTCCCGGGGCTGGGCGCCGCGCTCGGTGCGGTCGCGATCGACGGCGTCTCGCTGCCGATCGCGGTCGGGCTGCTGGTGATGATGTACCCGGTGCTGGCCAAGGTCCGCTACGACCGCCTCGACACCGTCACCGGCGACCGCCGCCTGCTCGTCGCGTCCCTGGTCCTGAACTGGGTCCTCGGTCCGGCGCTGATGTTCGCCCTGGCCTGGCTGATGCTGCCCGACCTGCCCGAGTACCGCACCGGCCTGATCATCGTGGGGCTCGCCCGCTGCATCGCGATGGTGATCATCTGGAACGACCTGGCGTGCGGCGACCGCGAGGCCGCGGCGGTGCTGGTCGCGATCAACTCCGTGTTCCAGGTGTTCGCGTTCGCGGTGCTCGGCTGGTTCTACCTGTCGGTCCTGCCCGGGTGGCTGGGCCTGCCCCAGGCCGACCTGGACGTCTCGCCCTGGCAGATCGCGGTGTCCGTGCTGATCTTCCTGGGCGTGCCGCTCGTGGCCGGCTACCTCAGCCGGCGGCTCGGGGAGCGCGCCAAGGGCCGGGACTGGTACGAGACGCGGTTCCTGCCCGTGATCGGCCCGTTCGCGCTCTACGGGCTGCTGTTCACCATCGTCGTGCTGTTCGCGCTGCAGGGCGACGCCATCACCTCGCGTCCGCTCGACGTCGCCCGGATCGCGCTGCCGCTGCTGGTCTACTTCGCCGTCATGTGGGCGGGGTCCTACGCACTGGGCAGGGCGATCGGACTGGGCTACGAGCGCACCACCACGCTCGCGTTCACCGCGGCGGGCAACAATTTCGAGCTCGCCATCGCGGTCGCGATCGCCACGTTCGGCGTCACCTCGGGCCAGGCGCTGGCCGGGGTGGTGGGGCCGCTGATCGAGGTGCCCGTGCTCGTCGGGCTCGTCTACGTCTCACTGGCGCTTCGCCGCCGCTGGCGCACCGGCGCCGGCCGTCCCACGACCTGAGTCCCTCCCCGTCCGCCCATCGCTTCCAGCAGGAAGAAGGCCGTCGTGACCAGCACCTGGCACCGCGACACCCTGTCCATCGACCAGCGGCTCGCCCTGAAGACCGCCGCGGGCAACCTCGCCCGGCAGTTCGACGGGACGTTCGGCACCGAGACCATCGAGCGGTTCCTGCACTCCTCCTACGACGAGTTCGCCGGTCGCGCGGTCGTGCTCAACTACCTGCCGCTGCTGGCGGAGAAGTTCGCCCGCCAGCGCCTGCAGGCGCTGGCCAGGGTCGAGGGCCGCAGCAGCGACGGCCGCCCGGTGGTGCTGTTCCTGTGCACCCACAACGCCGGGCGCTCCCAGATGGCGCTCGGGTTCTTCACCCACCTCGCCGGGGACCACGCGATCGCCTGGTCCGGCGGCTCGGAGCCCGGTACCTCGGTGAACCCCGCCGCGGTGGCCGCGATGGCCGAGCGGGGCATCGACATCTCCGCCGAGTACCCCAAGCCCTGGACCGACGAGATCGTCCGGGCCGCCGACGTGGTCATCACCATGGGCTGCGGCGACGCCTGCCCGGTCTTCCCCGGCCGCCGCTACGAGGAGTGGGTCCTCGACGACCCCGCCGGACTCACCGTCGACGACGTCCGCCCGATCCGCGACGAGATCGAGCGGCGGGTCCGCGTCCTGCTCGCCGAGCTCGTCCCCGCCGCCCGATGACGGAGCAGACGGTGACCGTCCCCGAGGTGCTGTTCGTCTGCGTGCACAACGCCGGCCGCTCGCAGATGGCCGCCGCGCTGCTCGCGCACCACGCCGCCGGCGCCGTGCGGGTCGCCTCCGCCGGGTCCGCGCCCGCCGACACGATCAACCCGGCCGTGCGGGAGGTGATGGCCGAGATCGGGCTGGACCTGTCGCGGGAGGTCCCGAAGAAGCTGTCGACCGACGCCGTCGAGGCGGCTGACGTGGTGATCACCATGGGCTGCGGCGACGCCTGCCCGGTCTTCCCCGGCAAGCGCTACCTCGACTGGGAGCTCACCGACCCCGCCGGGAAGGGCCTCGAGGACGTCCGCCCGATCCGCGACGACATCGACGCCCGGGTCCGCGCGCTGCTGGCCGAGCTGACGGTCCGGTGACCCCGTCCGTGCTGTTCGTCTGCGTCCGCAACGGCGGCAAGTCCCAGATGGCCGTCGACGTCGTGGTCACGCTGGGCCGGGAGGCGCGGCTCGACGTCCCGCCCGGCACGGACCTGCGCCACTGGAACACCGACGAGCCGTCCGAGCGGGGCATCGACGGCGTCGAGCAGACGCGGCTGGTCTGCGACCACATCGACGGGCCGCGGGTGCGGGACCTGCTGCAGGAGCTGCCTCCGGCCACGTGACATCGCTCCCGACGAAGTTTGCATCGATAGTGTCGATGCCATCGGATGCGTCTGATTACCTGCCTCTCGTCGGCAAGGACGCGGACACCTAAGCATTCGGTCGTGGCGTGGCGCAGCGCCTGATGACTGACTTGCGGGGATCCCACCGCGAGAGCGTGCTGTGGTTGTTGTTCGGAGGACGCTCCGGCAGGATCGCCGCGCAGAGGAGGGGAGGGGGATGAGGGGCATCGATTTCCGGCTCCTCGGTCCTCTGGAGGTCCACGTCGGTGGTGAGCCGGTGCGGGTGCCCGGTGCGGCCGAGCGGGCGCTACTGGCGCTGCTTCTGCTGGCGGGGCGGCACGCCGTACCCGCGACGACGCTCGTCGACCAGCTCTGGGGGTCCGCGGAACTTCCCGTTGATCCGATGAACGCCCTGCAGCTGCGGGTGTCCAAGCTGCGCCGGTTCCTGTCGGCTCACGGCGAGGACGTCGTCGTGCGTGACGGTGTCGGGTACCGGATGGACGTCGATCCGGACGCGGTGGACGTGCAGCGGTTCGTCGGGGCCGTGCGCCGGGGGCGGGCACTGGCGAGGGTCCGGGAGGCGACCGGCGCGGTACGCGCACTGGGCGAGTACGATGCCGCGTTCCGTCTGTGGCGCGGCGACCCGCTCATCGACTTCGTGACGCACGAGTGGGCGGCGATCGAGGCGACGAGGCTCTCGCAGATGCGGCTCGCCGCCTTGGCTGAACGGGCCGAGATCGGTCTCGGCATCGGTCGGCACGGCGAGGTCGCAGCAGATCTCGGTCCTCTGGTGGCCTCGGAGCCGACGCAGGAGCGACTCGTCGGTCTGCTCATCACGGCGCTGTACCGCGACGGTCGACAGGCCGAGGCGCTCGAGGTCTTCGCCCGGACGCGGGCGGTGCTGGCCGATGAGCTCGGCCTGGAGCCGTCCGCGGAATTGCGTGCGCTGCACCAGCGCGTCCTGCGCCAGGATCCGCGACTCGATCCGGCGCCGGCAATCCCTGATCCAGGCGCTGAGGCCGCTGCTTCCTCCCGACCCGCAGGCAACATCCCGGCCGAGGTCACACCCCTTGTCGGTCGCGCCGACGAGCTCTTCTCGATGGGTGAGCTCCTCGGCTCGACGCGGTTGCTGACGCTGGTGGGGCCGGGTGGTGCGGGGAAGACGGCATTGTCGCTCGCGCTGGCTCGGAGCCGGACGTCGGCGTACCCGGACGGAGCATCGGTGGTGGGGCTGGCCGCGGTGGCGGCCGCGGGCGACGTGGCCCTGGCGGTGGCGGACGCGCTCGGCGTGCCGCTGGACGGCGGGGCGCACGGATCGAAGGCGAGCACGCGGCTCGTGTCCTACCTCGCGCGGCGTGAGCTGCTGCTGGTGCTGGACAACTGCGAGCACGTCATCGATGCCGCTGCCCGGCTCGCCGTCGAGATACTCGCGGGCTGCCCGCGCGTGACGATCATGGCCACCAGTCGAGAGGCTCTCGCTGTCCCGGGCGAGGTGCAGGTGATGGTGGCCCCGCTGGCCGTCCCACCGGTCGGGACAGCGCCGGAACGGGTGCTGAGCTACCCGGCGGCCGAGCTGTTCGTGCAGCGCGCGGCGGCCGTCCGCCGCGGGTTCCGACTCGACGACAGCGATCTCGTCGCGGTGGCCCGGGTGGTGACCGCCCTGGATGGGATGCCGCTCGCTCTGGAGCTGGCCGCCGCGCGGGCGTCGTCGCTGTCGCCCACCGAGCTCGCCGACCGGCTGGCCGACCGCTTCGCGCTGCTGCGAGGTGGGGCCCGCACGGCCGACGCGCGGCACCGGGCGCTGCGGGCGACCGTCGACTGGAGCCACACCTTGCTGACCGGACCGGAGCAGGTCCTGTTCCGACGGATGGCTGTGTTCCACGGTGGGTGGACCCTGGACGCCGCCGAGGCGGTCGCCGCCGGTCCCGGGGTCGAACGGAACCAGGTGCTCGACCTGCTGGGTCGGCTCGTCGACCAGTCCATGGTCATCGCAGAGCCCGGGCTCCCGACCCGCTACCGCATGCTGCAGACACTGCAGCAGTACGCGGACGAGCAGCTCGAGACAGCCGGCGAGCGCGACGACGTCGCTGCTCGGCACGCCGGCTGGTTTCGGGAGCTCGCCGAGACCGCCGAGGACTCGCTGCGCGGACGGGGCCAGCGCCTGACACTGCGGCGGTTGCGTACCGAGCAGTCGAACCTGCGCGCGGCGTTGGCCTGGCTCGGGGCCGACCCGTCCCGGCTGGAGAAGAGGCTCCGTCTGGCCGGCGCGCTGGGCTGGTTCTGGCACCTGGGGCGGCACATCGAGGGCCGGGCCATCCTGCGCGGGCTCCCGGGAGAGGGCGGATCACCGGCCGCACGGGCGCGGGCGCTGCAAGCCGTGTCGCTGGTGGAGCGGCCTCGGGCCTGTCTGGTGCATCCGAGTCCCCGTTGCGAGGAGGCAGCGCGGACGAGCCTTGCCCTGTTCTCGGAGATCGGGGACGCGAGACGGGCGGCGGTGTCGCGCGTCCTGCTCGCCGTGCAGGGTGTGACGGGCGTCGACCCGGACGGCTCCGAGCGGCTGCTGGAGGAGGCCGAGGAGCAGTTCACCCGCGACTTCGACCATTGGGGGCGCGCCGTTGTGGCGTTCGTCCGGCTGGAGACCTTCCTCAAGGCCGGTGACGAGGACCGGGCCCTCCCCGCAGGGCGGGCGGCCGCGGATGCGTTTCGCGCGCTCGACGATCCGTGGGGCCTGTCCGCGGTGCTGTACCACCTGGGGTGGGGTCTGCGGCAGCTCGGGCGGTACACCGAGGCGGTCCCGGTCCTGGAAGAGGCCATCGCCGTCGCGGCCTCGGCGGATCTGCACAACACGGTGCAGTGGGCGCTCGCCGACCTCGGCATCGCTCACGTGCACCTCGGCCATCCCGGATCCGCTCGGCGGTGCTTCGACCGGGCGCGCTCGGCGTCCGAGCAGGTCGGCGACGGGGCGGGCGAGGTGCTCGCCGCCTTCGGGTACGCCGTGCTGGCCAGCACGGCGGGGGAATGGGGGGCGGCTCGAGCCGGCTTCGCGGACGCCCTCGCCGGGTTCAGCGCGCTCGGTACGCCCCTCCCCGCTGGACTCGCCCTCGCGGGTCTCGCCCGGTGCGACGAGGAGGACGGGCTGGTCGACGCGGCGGAGGACCGTTACCAGCAGGTTCTGCGCGCGGGTGAGGACACGGGCGAACCCGATCTGACCGCCAGAGCGCTGGAGGGACGTGCTCGCATCGCGGCGACGCGCGGAGACACCCTGCGGGCCGCGACGTTGTCGGCCCGTGCCGCGGCGGTCCGGGCCGAGGCGCACCGGCCGTTGCCGCCGCACGAGAGGGCCGAGGCCGCCCGCACTCCCTGAACCGGGGAACATGGTCAGGGAAGCGCGCTGGCCGGGAAACCGGCCTCCCGCAACGCGACGACCACCTCCGCGACGGTCATCGTTCCCCTCAGCGTGACGATGCCGGCAGCGGCGTCCGCGGTGATCGTCTCGACTCCGGGGACGTCGCAGAGGTGCCGGCTGACCGCGCGCACGCAGTGCCGGCACGACATGGCCGGTACCGAGACCCGCAGCGTCTGCATGGCGACTCCATCGCTTCCGTGACCGTCACGAGCGTGGGGGCCGGTGCTGTCCGGGTGCTGTCCGGCGTGGACAGCGCGCCCCGCCGTGGGACAGCACGAGGACAGACCGGGCACGCACTCTCCGTCGCGTCAGATCCCTTCACCTTGGAGCGCTCGATGGACGCGACCACCACTTCCACACCCCTCCGACGGCGATGGGGTCTCCTCCTCATCGCCACCGCACAGTTCATGGTCATCATGGATACGTCGATCATCGGGGTCGCCCTGCCGAAGATGCAGGCAGACCTCGGCTTCACCCCCGAGGGCCTGTCCTGGGTGTTCAACGCCTACGTCGTCGCGTTCGGTGGGCTGCTGCTGCTCGGCGGGCGCCTGTCGGACCTGTTCGGCGCGCGGCGGATCTTCGCCATCGGCTGGCTCACCCTGCTCGTCGGGTCCGTCGTGGCCGGCGCCGCGGGCAGTGCCGGCTGGGAGCTCCTCGGGCGCGCCGTGCAGGGCGCGGGCGCCGCGCTGATCGCGCCCGCGGCCCTCACGCTACTGATGATGATCTTCGGGTCCGAGCCCCGCGAGCTGACGAAGGCACTCGCGCTGTACGGCGCCGCCGCCCCGGCCGGCGGGACCGCCGGGGTGTTCCTCGGCGGCGTCATCACCGAGTACGTCAGCTGGCCGTGGGTGTTCTACCTCAACGTCCCGATCGCGCTGCTCGTGCTCGCGGCCACCCCGGCCCTGATGCCCGCGGGCGGCCGACGGAGCGGCGCTGTCGACGTCGCCGGTGCCGTGACCGTCACCGCCGGTCTCGCCCTCGCCGTGTTCGGGATCGTGCAGGCGCCGGAGACGGGGTGGGCGTCCGCGACGACGCTGGTCACGCTCGGCGGCGCCGCGCTGCTGCTCGCGCTGTTCGTCGCCATCCAGAGCCGCCGCGCAGAACCGCTGATGCGGCTGGGCATCTTCCGGGCGCCGAACCTCGCCGCAGCCAACGTTGCGCAGCTCCTGCTCGGGGCGGCCTGGATCCCCATGTGGTTCTTCCTGAACCTCTACCTGCAGCAGGTCCTGGGATACACAGCGTTCCCGAGCGGAGCGGCGCTGCTGCCCATGACGATCGTGATCATGCTCGGGATGATCGTCCTGGCACCGCGGCTGATCGCCCGCTTCGGCCCCAGGACGCTCACGGTCAGCGGGCTCGCGGTGCTCGCCGCCGGCATGGCCTGGCTCGCGATGGTCCGACCCGACGGCAGCTTCCCGGTCGACGTCCTGCCGGCCTCGATCGTCGCCGCGCTGGGCATGTCGATGGCCTTCATCCCCACGCTGGGCACCGCGCTGTCCGCGGCGCGCCCCGAGGAGGGGGGGCTGGCGGCGGGGATCGTCAACACCAGCTACCAGGTCGGGTCCGCGCTCGGGCTCGCCGCGATCACCGCGCTGGCCACGAGCCAGGGCGCGGGCCGGCTCGGTGACCTGACCGCCCTGACCGACGGTTACTCGGCCGCGTTCATTGGAGCCGCCGTGCTGGCCGCGGCCGGCGCCGTCCTGGCCGCCGTCCCCCTGCGCACCTCCCGCCCCGCCAGCCAGTCCCAGCCGGCAACGACCGCCTGAGCGAAGGAAACCATCATGCACACCACCCATCCCGTCCTCATCGCCTATGACGGATCGCCCGACGCCCGCGCGGCGGTCAAGGTCGCCGGGCACCTCTTCCCCGGCGCGCCGGCTGTCGTCCTCTACGCCCGCGAACCGCTCGAGGCCGTTGCCGCCCACCTCGAGAACCACCCGGCGATCGAGGAGTTGCGCGCCGACGACGCCCGCACACTCGACGGCTCGGAACGGGTCGCTGACGAGGGTGCCCGGGAGGCCAGGGCCGCCGGGCTCGACGCCGCACCGCGGGTCGCAGCCATCGGGCAGACCGCTGCCGAGGCGATCGTGGAGGCCGCCGACGCCGTTGACGCCTCCGCGATCGTGCTCGGCTCCCGCGGTCGCCGCGGGCTGCGGGCCGCCGTCCTCGGCAGCACCTCGACCACGGTCCTGCACCACGGCCACCGCCCGACCCTCGTGGTCCCGCCCGCCGGCGTCACCGGCGCTCCGCGCTCGGTTCGGACGAGCTGACGCCGGCCCGCCGCGCCGGTCGCCACCCGGCGCGGCGGTCGGCCCCCGATCCCCTCTCACGGAAGGCCACCCCCATGCCCCGCCTACGTCCCCTGGATCCCGACACCGCACCCGCCGCTTCAGCCCGGCTCCTCGGCGAGATCATCCACCAGCACGGCGACGCCGGAACCATGGTCCGCACCATGGCCCACTCCCCGGCCCTGCTCCAGGGCTACCTCGAGCTCTCCCGCGCGATGAAGCGGGCTGCCGTCCCGCGCCCGCTCGGTGAGAAGATCTCACCCGCCCTGCAGGAGTGGATCGCCTGCGAACTGTGCCTCGCTGCGCACACCGCCGCCGCGCGCGCGGTCGGCCTCAGCGGGACCGACATCGCGCTCGCCCGGGAGGGCACGGCGACCGACGCCCGCGAGGCGGCCCTCATCACCTACGCAGTGCGGGTGCTCACCGAACCCGACTCCCTGCGCGACACCGACCTCGCCGAGCTGCGCGGGCACGGCTGGAGCGACCGCGTCCTCGCCGACGTCATCGGCCTCGTCGCGCTCAACCAGCTGACCGGCTCGTTCAACCTCGTTGCCGGTCTGAACCCGGCCGAACCCTCCTCCGGCGCGGCGTGACGGCGAGGACCCCCGATGGACACCGGTCACCAGCGTCCTACGTGAATCATTCGGGTACCATACCCCCCTATGGTATACTCAACGAGCCGGCGGAAGGAGTGGCCATGAACGGCTACGCGCAGGACAAGGACGCCTACCTCAAGCGCATGCGGCGCATCGAGGGCCAGGTGCGCGGCATCGCCAAGATGATCGAGGACGACAAGTACTGCATCGATGTGCTGACGCAGGTGTCAGCCACCACCAAGGCGCTGGAGGCCGTGGCACTGGGTCTGCTCGATGAGCACCTCAAGCACTGCGTCACCCAGGCAGCGGCTGAAGGCGGCGACGTCGCGAACCAGAAGGTGGCCGAGGCGAGCGCCGCCATCGCCCGCCTCGTGAAGTCCTGAGACAAGGAAGAGAACTGATGAACCAGAGCACCTACACCGTGACGGGAATGACCTGCGACCACTGCGTCGCCTCGGTCACCGAGGAGATCGGTGAGATCGACGGCGTGCAGGACGTGGTCGTGGACCTGGCATCCGGCGCCGTGACAGTCACCAGCACCGAGCCCCTTGACGACGAGCGCGTCCGCGCCGCCGTCGAGGAGGCCGGCTACAAGCTCGCGAGCTAGCGGGCTCGACCCGAGGATGTGACATGAACACCACAGCGAAGCTGTCCGCCTACGGTGCGGCGCTCGTCCTGCTCGCAGGAGCAGGCTGGGCGACCGGATCCGCTGTCGGTCCCCTCGCCACCGCATCCGCCGCTTCAAGCGGCGAGAACGGCACGATGTCCGGCATGGCGCCCGCGGGCGCCGAGGAAGCCGGACACGGGGACGCACACAGCGGCACCGTCGCGGACGCCGCGACCGACCAGCCCGGCGGATTGGCGTCCAGCGCGGGGGGCTACACCCTCACCCCCGCCGACGTGACGCTCACCCCGGGCACGACGCAAGACCTGACCTTCCGCATCACCGGCCCGGACGGGACCGCCGTCACGGCGTTCGACGTCGAGCACGAGAAGCGGATGCACCTGATCCTGGTGCGCCGCGACACGGCCGGCTTCCAGCACCTCCACCCGGAGATGTCCCCGGACGGCACCTGGACGGCCCCGACGACGGTCGACACCGCCGGGTCCTACCGCGCGTTCGCCGACTTCGTCCCCACCGGTGGCGCGGCCACAACCCTCGGAGTGGATCTCGTGGCGGCCGGAACGTTCGAGCCGGTCGTCCACGCGCCGAGTCGCGTCGCGCAGGTCGACGGTTACTCCGTCGAACTGGCGGGCGACCTGGTCCCGGGACAGTCCTCACCCGTGACCCTCACGGTCAGCAAGGACGGCGTTCCCGTCAGCGACCTGCAGCCCTACCTCGGTGCCTACGGACACCTGGTCGCGCTGCGGCAGGGGGACCTGGCATACCTGCACGTGCACCCCGAGGCCGGCCCGGCCGGACCGCAGATCCCGTTCGTCGCCGAGGTGCCCAGCGCCGGCACCTACCGGCTGTTCCTGGACTTCCGGCACGGCGGTGCCGTGCGCACCGCGGAGTTCACCGTTTCGACCACAGGTGCCGCACCTGTCGTCGCGCCCGCCCCGACGGACGCGCACGGCGAGCCCGGCCACGGCCACTGATCGCGAGAGGAGACCGCACCATGAGCACGTTCACGTCGGCGCCCGAGGGCGCCGCACCCACGACACCGGTCACCGAGATCGAGCTGGCCATCGCCGGGATGACCTGCGCCTCCTGCGCCAACCGGATCGAGCGCAAGCTCAACAAGATCGACGGCGTGACCGCATCCGTCAACTACGCCACAGAAAAGGCCCGGGTGCAGGCCCCCGAGGGCGTCGACCCCGAGACGCTGGTCGCGCAGGTCGAGGCGGCGGGCTACACCGCCGTCCTACCTCGTCCGCCCGCCTCCGGCGACGGTGACGCCGCCGTCGACGAGGTCGACGCGACACGTCCCCTGCGCGACCGCTTGATCACCAGCGCGGCCCTGGCCGTTCCGGTGATCGCACTGGCCATGGTCCCGGCGTGGCAGTTCACCTACTGGCAGTGGATCTCGCTGACGCTCGCTGCACCCGTCGTGACCTGGGCGGCGTGGCCGTTCCACCGCGCGGCCTGGGCGAACCTGCGCCACGGTGCCGCGACCATGGACACGCTCGTGTCGATGGGCGTGCTCGCCGCCTTCGCGTGGTCGCTGTGGGCGCTGCTGTTCGGTACCGCCGGGGTGCCGGGGATGGTGCACCCCTTCGAGCTCACCGTCGCCCCGTCGGACGGGGCGGGCAACATCTACCTCGAGGTCGCCGCGGGAGTCACCACCTTCATCCTCGCCGGCCGGTACTTCGAGGCACGGTCGAAGCGGCAGGCCGGTGCAGCGCTGCGCGCTCTGCTGGAACTCGGCGCGAAGGAGGTCGCGGTCCTGCGCAACGGTGTCGAGCTCCGGATCCCCACCGCTCAACTGGCAGTCGGCGACAGGTTCGTCGTACGGCCGGGCGAGAAGATCGCCACCGACGGCGTCATCGAGCAGGGCTCGTCGGCCGTGGACGCCTCGATGCTGACCGGCGAGTCCGTGCCGGTCGAGGTCGTCCCGGGCGACGTGGTCACCGGAGCCACCGTGAACGCCGGCGGCCGGCTGGTCGTGCGGGCCACCCGCATCGGTACCGACACGCAGCTCGCGCAGATGGCCAAGCTCGTCGAGGACGCGCAGAGCGGCAAAGCCGATGTGCAGCGCCTCGCCGACCGCGTCTCCGGGGTCTTCGTACCGATCGTCATCGCGTTGGCCGCCACGACGCTCGGCTTCTGGCTGGGCGCGGGCGTCGGGACCGCCGCGGCGTTCACGGCCGCGGTGGCGGTGCTGATCATCGCCTGCCCCTGCGCGCTGGGGCTCGCGACGCCGACCGCGCTGCTCGTCGGCACCGGCCGCGGCGCCCAGCTCGGGATCCTGATCAAGGGTCCCGAGGTGCTGGAGTCCACCCGACGCGTGGACACCGTCGTGCTGGACAAGACGGGCACGGTCACGACCGGGCGCATGGCGCTCGTCGACGTGCACGTGGTCGAGGGCGAGAACCCTGATGAGCTGTTGCGGCTCGCGGGCGCGCTCGAGGACGCCTCCGAGCACCCGATCGCGTCGGCGATCGCCCGCGGTGCCCGGGAGCGCGTCGGCGACCTGCCGCCCGCGGAGGAGTTCTCCAACATCGAGGGCCTGGGCGTGCAGGGCGTCGTCGAGGGGCACGCGGTCCTGGCCGGCCGCACGGCGCTCCTGGAGCAGTGGAGCCAGCCGCTGCCCGACGCGCTGGCCGTCCACAAGGCCGCCGCGGAGGACCAGGGGCGCACCGCGATCGCGGTAGCCGTCGACGGCACGGCACGGGCGGTGCTCGTCGTCGCCGACACGGTCAAACCGACCTCGGCCGAGGCGATCGCGCAGCTCCGCGCGCTCGGGCTGACCCCCGTCCTGCTCACCGGAGACAACACCGCCGTCGCACGCAGCGTCGCGGCGGAGGTCGGCATCACCGAGGTGATCGCCGAGGTGCTGCCCGCCGACAAGCTCGAGGTGATCAAGCGGTTGCAGAGCGAGGGCAAGGTCGTCGCGATGGTCGGCGACGGCGTCAACGACGCCGCCGCGCTCGCTCAGGCCGACCTCGGCCTGGCCATGGGCACCGGCACCGACGTCGCCATCGAGGCGAGCGACATCACGCTGGTGCGCGGGGACCTGAGGTCGGTGCCCGACGCGATCCGGCTGTCACGCCGCACGCTGGGCACGATCAAGGGCAACCTGTTCTGGGCGTTCGCCTACAACGTGGCCGCTCTGCCGCTGGCCGCGGCCGGGCTGCTGAACCCGATGATCGCCGGCGCGGCGATGGCGTTCAGCTCGGTCTTCGTCGTCGCCAACAGCCTGCGCCTGCGCGGTTTCACCGCTCAGACCTGAGCCGGCAGCCCGGATGGCACCGGTTCGGTCATCGAGCCGGCGCCACCCGGGCGGCCCCGTCAGGTTCTTCTCGGCCGCTCGGGGTAGTCACACCCCTGGCCGACACGATCAACTGACCGTCCCCACACCCCACGAGGAGCGGTGACATGACCCGAGGAGCGGTGACATGACGCAGTTCGGTCCGGTCCTGGCCCTGCTCGGCGTATCGGTCGCACTGGTCCTCGCGGGCTACGGACTGTCGAGGCTCCTGGCAGTCGCCCGGATCGCCACAGACGTGCCGCCGTTCTCCGGGGGCCTTCCCGCGACCGAGCACGCCGTGTCCCGGTTCCACGTCCGCTGGTACCCCGTGACGCTGGTGTTCCTCGCCTTCGACATGGAGATGCTCTTCATGTACCCGTGGACACTGGTCGTCTCCCGCGTCGGTGTCGCGTCCGTGATCGAGATGTTCCTCTTCCTCGCCATCCTGCTCGCCGGCGTGCTCTACGCCTGGCGGGAGGGAGCACTGCGATGGACCTGACCGCCGTGCTGCTGCGCCTCGGTGCCGCCCGCCCGCACGTCCTGCTCGTACCCGTGCCCGGCGCGATGGACGTCCGGCTCGCCATCGAGGCGGAGCTGACCCACCGGGGCTGGCCGCTCGCCACGAGCCCGGCCGATGCCGACCTGCTGGTCGTCGCGGGCTCGGCCGGACCGGAACTGGCCGCAGTGGTGGAGCGCACCTGGGCGACCGTGCCGGCCCCCCGCGCACGAACCGAGATCAGCATCCCGTCTCGCGCGGTGTCTGCACTCGACGGCGCGGCTGCACTGCTGCGGGATCACGCCCACCAGCGTGCGCATTCACCGGTACCGCACGACCTCGCGACGGTGCAGGAAGCCGAGCACGGTGGTGAGCACGGCGGTGAGCACGGCGGTGAGCACGGCGGCCATCACCATCACGGCGGGGGGATGGACATGCCGGGTGGCCTGCCGATGGCCGACCTGGGGGAGGACCGGGACGGGCTGACCCTGGACCGGCTCCACGTGCCGCTCGGGCCCGTGCTCCCGGATTGGCCCGCCGGACTGGTGCTGCGCGTGACGCTGCAGGGCGACGTCATCCAGCAGGCGCACGCTGAGGTCCTGGACGGGGGCGATCAGCCGGCAGCGGAAGACCTGGGTGACAGCGGTCGTAACGCGGTACGAGAGCTCGACGCGCTCGCGCGGCTGCTCGCCGTCGCCGGGTGGGCGGACCCCGCGGCGCGGGCCCGAAAGCTGCGTGACGAGCTGCACGCCGGTGGCCCGGTGGAGCGGGTCACGGACCGGACCGTCGCGCTGCTGGCGCAGGTACGCCGGTCCCGGACGCTGCGCCGGCTGGTGCGCGGCGTACCGGCCGGCCCCACCGACCTCGCCACTCTGGTCGATCGGCGCCTGGCCGCCGCCGGCGCCGCAGTGCGCGGTGTACCGGGCCCCGCGCCGGCGGTGGTGGAGGACCTCGCCGAGATGGTGGTCGGGGCCGAGCTGGCTGCTGCCCGCCTGATCGTCGCCGCGCTGGATCCGGTCACGGGCCCGGTGCGTCATGAGTGACTCCGCCGGAGTTCTCCCGGTCTGGTCGGTGCTGCTGCTCCCACTGCTGCTGGGTGTCGCCACCTGGGTCGCTGTGGCGTTCGACGCCGCGCTGACCGCCCGCGCCGCCGGGAGCCCCCGCGGGCTCGGCTCAGCCGTGCTGACCCCGGTGCGCGAGACCGCGCGCCTGCTCGTCGGGCAGCGGCGCCGCACCGTCGCCGCCGACACGGTCCTCGGGCGCACGGGTGCAGCCGTGCTCCCGGTGGCCGCACTGCTCGCGGCGGCGGTCCTGCCGTGGGGGCGGCTCGCGGTCGCGGACCTCGACGTCGGGGTCGTGTGGTTCAACGCCATGGAGGTGGTGGCGTGGGCGGCGGTGTGGATGGTCGGGTGGGGCTCGAACAGCGCGCTGTCGCTGGTGGGCGGCTACCGGTTCGTCGTGCAGGGCCTGGCCTACGAGCTGCCCCACATGTTCGCGATCATCACCGTCGCACTGGCGGCCGAGAGCCTGCGGGTCAGCGACATCGTCGAGGCCCAGCAGGATCTCTGGTTCGTCGTTCTCATGCCCGTGGCGTTCGGCGCCTACCTCCTCTCCGCTGCGGCCATGGCGTTCTGGGGGCCCTTCGACGCGCCCGTGCACCGGGACCTGGGCGGGGGAGCGGTGGCCGAGCTGTCCGGGATCGACCGGCTCGTGTTCGCCGGTGGGCGCTGGCTGCTGCTGGTGGTGGCGGCGGCGATGGCGGTGCCGCTGTTCCTCGGCGGTGGCGCCGGCCCGTGGCTGCCCGCGTGGCTGTGGACGGGCCTCAAGACCGCCGCGGTGCTGGCCCTGCTGATCTGGATGCGGCGGCGGGTCCCGACCTTGCGGATGGACCGCTGGACCGAGATCGCGTGGGTCGTGCTGATCCCGTTGACGATCGCCCAGGCGCTGGTCGTCGCGGTGGTCGTGCTGCAGCGAGGGGGGATGTAGGTGTCGTCGATCGTCCTGTTCTGGGTGCTGGCCATCGCCGCGCTGGTCTTCGGCGCACTGGTGTTCCGCCTGGACTCGATGGCCCAGGTGACGTTCGCGCTGCTCGCGTCGTTCCTCGCCGTGGCCGGCCTGGTGCTCTTGCTGGGTCTGAGCTACCTGGGTGTGGTGATCGTGCTGATGATGATCATCGAGATGGTGGTCATGGCCGTGTTCATGATCATGTACATGATGAACCCGGCCGGCCTGATGCCCATGTCGATGTTCCACAACACGAAGGGCTCCGCCGTCATAGCAGCGGTCGTGTTCGTAGCCCTGGCCGCCGGGATCCTGCTCGTCGACTGGCCGACGCGGCAGGGGGAGCCCGCCCAGGATCTGACCCTCGCCCTGGGCGAGGCGCTCATGGGCGGGCAGATGCTGACGATGATGACCCTGGGCGTGACATTGTTCGCCACGATCGTCGCGACCGTCGTGCTCTCGACCCGCCGCGGTCGCTACGACCGGTTCGGCGACGACCTGGACCGCTCGCCCGCCGACGACCCGGCCGGTGGGGGTGTCGGATGAACCTCGAGCTGTTCCTGCTCCTGGCTGCCGGCCTGTTCGCGATCGGGCTGTTCGGCGCGCTGTCGCAGATGTCGATCGTCATGATCATGATGGGGCTCGAGCTGATGCTCAACGGCGTCATCGTCGCCACGGCCGCGTTCTGGTACTACGTCGCGCCCGGCGGCACCGACGGGCAGGTGCTGATCGTCGTGGTGATCACGGCGATGGCGATCGAGATGGCTGCCGGGTTCGCGGTGGCCACCGCGATCTACCGCTCCCGGCAGGTCGACATGACCGACGACGCCGCGGACCTGAAGGGCTGACGCCGGTGCTGCTGTGGGCTCTCGTCACCGTCCCGCTGCTCGGCGGTGCGCTCCTCACCGTGACGGGCCCTCGCCTCGACCGGGCCTCCGCCGGCATCGGTGTGCTGTTCGGCGTTGCCGTACTCGCACTCGCCGTGCCGGTCGCCGTCGTCCGGCCCGCCGTCGACGCCCCACTGCTCGTCGGCATCCGGGCGGGTCTGGCCGTGGACGGTCTCTCGGCCCTGATGGTCGTGACGGTCGCCGTCGTGACCCTTGCCGTGCTGGTGTTCGCCGCCGGGGAGTCGGACCTGCGCACCGCGCGCTTCGTCGGGTTCGTCCTGCTGTTCGCGGGCGCGATGCTGGTGACGGTGACCGCGACGACGCTGGTCGTGCTGCTCATGGCGTGGGAGGTGATGGGGGCGACCAGCTGGGTGCTGATCGGTTACCGCTGGCGCGAGCCCGCGTCCGTCGACGCGGCGCACACCGCTCTTCTGACCACCCGCCTGGCCGATCTGGGCCTCTACGTCGCCGCCGGTGCCGCGCTCGCCGGCGGGGTCGGGTCGCTGGCGCTGGCCGAGCTGCCCGCGGCCTCCGGTCCATGGCTGCACGTCGTCACGGCCGGGGTGGTGCTCGCCGCGCTGGGCAAGTCGGCACAGCTGCCGTTCTCGTTCTGGCTGTCCGGGGCGATGCGGGGCCCGAGCCCGGTCTCGGCCCTGCTGCACTCGGCGACGATGGTCGCGGCCGGGGCCTACCTGCTGCTGCGGCTGGTACCGCTGCTCGAACGCAGTGGATGGGCCTCGCCGATGGTGGCGTGGGTCGGAGCTGCCACGGCCGTGGTCCTGGGCCTGGTCGCGGTGGCCCAGACCGACCTCAAGCAGTTGCTCGCGGCGTCGACCTGCGCGCAGATCGGCTTCATGGTCCTGGCCGCCGGCTCCGGGGCCGTCGCCGGCGGTGCCGTTCAGCTGGTCGCACACGCCGCGACCAAGAGCCTGCTGTTCCTCGCGGCGGGGGCCTGGCTGGTGGCTCTGGGCACCAAGCAGCTCGACGGGCTCCGCGGGGCCGCGCGCCGGTTCCCGCTCGTCGGGGTTGCCTTCACGATCGGCGCGGCGTCGCTGGCCGGGCTACCGCCGCTGTCCCTGTGGGTCGGCAAGGACGCCGTGCTCGCCGCGGCACTCGAGCAGAGCGTCGTGCTCTACGTCGTCGGACTCCTCGCCGCCGCGGTGTCCGCGGTCTACAGCGCCAAGGCGGTGTGGTTCGTGTGGCAGCCCTCCACCGAGATCGTCGCCGGCGGCTCGCCGCCCGTCGAGCAGGAGCCGGTCGGCGCGGTGAGCGGGGCGTTCGCCCCGCCGCTGGTCGTGCTCGCCGTGCTCGCGACGGTGCTCGGCGTTCTTCCGCTCGTGCTGTCGGGCGCGCTGGTCGTCGCGCCGGCGCCGCAGGTGTGGGAGCTGGTCGTGTCCGCGTCGATCGCGGTCGTCGTGGTGCTGTCGACCTGGCGGTCGGCCTCGCGGTTGCCCTCGCCTCGCGCACTGGTGGGTTGGCTGGGGATGGGACGGGCGGCGCACGCCGTGGTCGTCCGTCCGGTGCTCGTCCTCGCTGCGGCGCTGGCCCGCTTCGACGACCGCGTCCTCGACCGCGCCGTGGACGGTGCGGGTCGCGCGACCGTGGCCGTGGCGCGGAGCCTCGACCGGCGGGGCGAGCTGTCGGTCGACGGGGCCGTGCGTGCCGTTGCGGCGGGGACGCGCCGCCTGGGACGGCTGGCGCGGCGCCCGCAGACCGGGCAGGTCCACCAGTACTACGCCCAGGCCGTCGTCGCCCTCGTGGTGCTGGCCGTTCTCGTCATCGTGGTGGGGTAGCAGATGTTGTCGCTGATCGTGTTCCTGCCCGTGGCGCTCGCCGCGGTGCTGCTCCTGGTGCCCGGCACCGCGCCGCCGCGCGTGTTCGTCGGCGCCTGGATCGGCGTCAGCGTCCTCGAACTCGTCCTCATCGCCGCGGTCTGGCTCGCGCTCCCGGCCGGTGGCGGGTTCGCCTTCGAGCAGCGCGTGCCGTGGATCCCCAGCGTGGGGATCTCCTACCACGTCGGGGTGGACGGACTGTCCCTCCCGCTGGTCGCGCTGACGGCCGTGCTGTTCGGGGCCTGCGCCGTGTTCGCGCTGCGGGAGACGCGGCGGACCAAGGCCTACGTGACGCTGTTCCTGGGGCTGCAGACCGTCTGCCTCGGGCTGTTCGTCGCGCTGGACCTGATCCTGTTCTTCCTGTTCTTCGACCTGTCGATCGTCGCGATGTACTTCCTCATCGCGGGCTGGGGCCACGGGGACCGGGCTCGCGCCGCGGCGCTGAAGTTCTTCCTCTACACCTTCCTCGGCTCGCTCGCGCTGCTGCTCGGGTTCATCCTGCTCTACCTCGTCGCCGAGCCGAGGACCTTCGACATCGTCGACCTGATCGCCGCGGACCCGCTCGCGGGAGGTGGTCCGTACGCCTCACTGGCCCTGCTCGCGATCGCGCTGGGCCTGGCGGTGAAGACCCCGACGGTGCCCTTCCACACGTGGTTGCCGCCCGCGCACACCGAGGCGCCCGCGACCGGCTCGGCGATCCTCGCCGGGGTGCTGCTGAAGATGGGCACCTACGGCTTCGTGCGCATCGCGATGCCGATCCTGCCCGATACCTGGCGGCAGTACGCCCTGGTCGCGGTCATCGTCGGGGCGGTGTCGGTGATCTACGGAGCGCTTCTCGCGCTGGCCCAGACCGATCTCAAGCGCATGATCGCCTACACCTCGGTCAACCACATGGGTTACGTCGTCCTCGGCGTCGGTGCGGCGGGGATGCTGGCCGGCACCGACGAGCAGGCCCGGCAGTTGGCCACCACCGGGGCGGTGACCCAGATGGTCAGCCACGGGCTGATCACCGCGGCGCTGTTCCTGCTCGCCGGAGTGCTGCACGACCGCGGCGGCACCTACGACATGCGCGCCTACTCCGGCCTCGCGGCGCGGACCCCGAGTTTCGCCGCTGCGTTCGCGGTCGCCGCCTTCGCCTCACTGGGGCTGCCCGGCTTCTCCGGGTTCATCGCCGAGTTCCAGATCTTCACCGGCGCCCTGCCAGCCGCACCGGTGCCGACGGTCGTGGCCGCCACCGGGATCGTCATCACCGCCGGGCTGTTCCTGCTCGCCCTGCAGAGGCTCTTCCTCGGGCCGCTGCGCCTGCCCGACGCACCTGGGACACCACGCGCGTTCGCTGATCTGCGCCCCAGCGAAACCGCAGCCGTCGTTCCGCTCCTCGTGCTGGCCACGGTGATCGGGGTCCTGCCGCGCTTCCTGCTCGATGTGATCGAGCCGGCGTCGCGCACCCTGGTGGAGCTCGTGGCGCGATGACCGGCGGCGCGATGACGATGAACGAGAACCCCGGCGCGCTGGTGCCGGAGCTGCTGCTGCTCGCCGCCGCGGTCGTCGGGCTGCTTCTGGGCGCGTGGCTCCCACGGCGCCGGCAGTACCCCGTGCGGCTCCTCGCCGCGGCGGCCGCCGTTGCCGGGCTCGCCGCCACCGCCGCCGCGGCCCGGGAGCCCGACCAGGTCGTGTTCGGCACCAGCTACGCGATCGACGGCATCACCCACGCCACCCGGGCGATCGTGCTCGTGGCCCTGCTGATCGCGCTGGCGCTGTCTGCGGACGCGACCCGGGGACACCGGCGCGAGACCGAGTTCGTGGTGCTGCTCCTGCTCGGGTCGCTCGGCACGATCGTGCTGGGCGGAGCCAACGACCTGCTGCTGCTGTTCGCGGCCTTCCTGCTGGCCAGCGTGCCCCTGTACGCACTCGCGGGGTGGGACGCCCGCGCGCTGTCCACCGAGGCCGCGATGAAGTACTACCTGTCCGGCGCATTCCTCGGCGTCGCGATGCTGACGGGCACCGCGATCCTCTACGGCGTCGCCCGCACCACGGCCTACAGCGCGATGCGTGACGGTCTTGCCGGCGCCGGTACGGCCGTCGTCGCGGTCGGCGTGGTCGCCCTGCTGGCCGGTCTGCTGTTCAAGGCGGGCGCCGTCCCGGTGCACTTCTGGGTCCCCGACGTCACCGCCGGCACACCACCCGCGGTCGCGGCGATCGTCAGCACCATCCCGAAGATCGGTGCGCTGGTCGCGGTCTACCGATTGCTGCTCGTCGCCGTGCCACCCGAGGCCGTCGACGCGACCCTGCTGGTGGCCGTCGTGGCCGCCGCGTCGATGACGCTGGGCAACCTCGCCGCCTTCTTCCAGACTTCGGTGCAGCGCATGCTCGGCTACTCGACCATCAGCCAGGTCGGCTACCTGCTCATGGCGGTCGCCCTGGCAGGCAGGTCCGAGCTGGCCCAGCCCGCCCTCCTGCTCTACCTTGCGGCCTACGCGATCACCAACCTGGGTGCCTTCGCCGTCGTCGCCGCGCTGCCGACTTACAGCGAGCTCGACGACTACCGGGGAGCGGCGCGGCGACACCCCCTGCTCGTCGCCGCACTCATCGTCTGCCTGCTCGGACTCGTCGGCACCCCACCCACCGCCGTGTTCCTCGGGAAGCTCACCGTCTTCACCGCGGCCGTCGAGGGGGGTCTGGGCTGGCTCGCCGTCCTCGCCGTGGTCAACACCGTCGCCAGCGTCTTCTACTACCTGCGCTGGATCGCGCCGTTGTTCCGCGATGCCGACGACGAACACGGTGCTGAGACTCTGCCTGCGCTCGGCGCGGCCCGCACCGCCTACCTCGCTGCGGCCGCGTCTGTCGCGCTGGGTCTAGGCGGGGGCGTGTTGCTGCCGCTGCTTTCCGGGCCGCCTGCGGTCGCACCGTGACCGTGTCCGGCGGCGTCGTGCTGTGCGGTCAGGGCGCCGGTTCCGCACGGAGGAGCAAGGTGAACTGCGGTGGATGGGGCCGGACCAGTCGGAGATCGCCTCCCTCGGCCGCCGCCAAACGGCGCGCGAGAGCGAGACCGAGCCTGTGACCGGTTGCCGCCACCGACGGGCGATCCACGAAGAGATCGGTGAGCGGCACGTGGACGCCCGGTCCCTCGTCGGACACATCGATGGCCACAGCTGTATCTGCTTCACGTGCGCGCACCTCGATCTCGCCCTCGCCGTGCGTCACCGCATTGTCGAGCAGGGCGGTGAGGATCTGCCGGACCACAGCCATCGACGCCTGCACCCGCGGGGTTCCGGGAAGGGCCACGACCTTCACCGCTCGTTTCTCACGGCTCAGCTGCGCGTTCCGTTCAGCTACGAGCTCCTCAATCAGACCGCAGACATCGAAAGCCTGCCGAGCGCGGTGGGTGTCCCGGGCGAGCCTGAGGAGCTCCTCGATGGTCCGCTCGATGCGATCGGCGGAGCCGATCCCGGACGCGATCGCACCTCGTACGTCGCCGCCGGGCTCGAGCGCCGCCTCCAGAGCGAGTCGCAGGCCCGTGAGCGGAGTGCGCAACTGGTGCGACGCTTCCGCAGAGAACGTCCGCTCCCGGGTGACGAGGTGGTCCAGCCGCACCGCGGTCCGGTTCAACGAACTTCCGACCGCATCGATCTCGGGGTAGCGCCCCGCCGGAAGGCGCACGCTGAAATCGCCGTCGCCCACTCGACGAGCCGCCTCGGACAGATCGTCCAGTGGGCGCGTCAGCCGCACCACCTGCCGGCGGGCGAGCAACCACACGCCGCCGACGGAGGCGAGCGCCAGAGCAGCCATGCCCGCCCAGGCGACGACGAGTGGCCAGAGCAGAGTGCTGCGCGAACCCGACACCCGCACCACACCGACGACGTTGCCGTCATGGGTGACCGGGGCTGCGGCGACCAGGTCGCCGCCGTCGACTCCGGTCTGCACCCGGCCTCCCGCGGCCTCCAGCACGAACTCGTCGGGTTGGGAGGGGCCGCGCCCGAGCAGCCACTTCCCGTTTGTGTCGTAGACGGACAGGAAGGTCAGCTCCCCGTCGTCGTGCAGTTCGTCAGGATCGGGACCGGCGCCGACGGACATGTCCGCGGCGACGCGGCTTGCCGCCTTCTCCGCCTGGCGCTCGAGATCCAGGACCTTGTAGAGCTGCGCGTAGTGAGCCGCAGTGACAGCCAGCGGAAAACCGAAGAGGACGACGGCCACTGCCGCGGCTAGGACCGCGAACCCGACGATCTGCGCGCGAACTGCGATCACCTCCACTGGTGCCCTGCCGATGCTGCAGAAGAGCAGCCGGGCCGGATCGTAGGCATGCGTGGTCGGCGATCGTCGCGCTTTACTGTCCGCATGCTCTGCGCATACCAAAGTTTTGCCAGGGGGCTTGCGACGGGAAGCTGGCGCAGGGCCCACTGAGCGCCCGCAGACAGCGAGCACTCGAGTCGGCGGCCCCGATTCACCCCAGGTCGGACAGACCGGATCGCTACGACCGAGCGTCGGACGCCGACAGTCCGGCCAGGACCACTGCGACGAGCCGGTGCACAGCGTCGTCGGACGGAAGTTCGAAAGCGGCCGCGAGAGCGTGTCGGCAGTACTCGGCCAACTCCGCCGGCGCCACGTCATCGCGGACCGCACCGGACTGCGCCGCTTCCGCGATGAGCTCGCCCAGAAGCTCGCGCAGGCGTCGCTGAGCTGCGACGGCGTGCTCGTGCCCGTGGAGATCCGGGAAGTCGAAGGCGTGGGGCGACCGCGACGAACGGGTGATCTCGGCATAACGCGTGACCACCTCGCAAAGGCGTGCGCCCGCCTCCCCAGGGCCGTCCTTGATCGACACCAGCTGTTCGAGGTGGACGGTGACCTGCTGTTCGTGCCACGCCACCAGGATCGAGTTCATGTCGGAGAAGTACTTGTAGAGGGTCGCTCGGCCGATCCCGGCGCGCTTCGCGATCTGCGACATCGTCACGGCTCGGAGCCCGTGTTCATGCACCAGTTCCGCGGTGGCCTCCACGGTGGCGGCGCGCACCGCACGGCGGTGGGCGTCCACCGTCTCGTCCCACAGCCTCGGCACCGTGGCATGATACGGTCCGCCGCTCGGGTGGACAATACGTCTGATGAGCGAGACAGTCTGTCTCGGACGTCGGTCGGAATCCGGAGGATCGGTCATGGATGGTCGGGAACGCGCGCCCCGGTGGGTGCGGGTGCTGGGTATCAGCGCGGTCGCCCTCGTGCTGTTGTTCCTCGTACTCCAGCTGGTGACGGGGGGCGGTCACGGCCCTGGTCGGCACCTCGGGTCGACGGAACCCTCCAGTGGCACGGTGTCGACGTCGTGAGGATGCGCCCTCGGGTGCGGAAGGCGGCGCTCCTCGCTCACGTCGCGTGCTCGGTGGGGTGGATCGGCGCCGTTGCCGCCTTCCTCGTCCTCGCCGTCGCCGGCGTGAGTGCGTCCGGCGACGTGGTGGTGCGGAGCTCCTACGTGGCGATGGACCTGCTCACCGGGTACGCGATCGTCCCGCTCGCACTTGCCTCGCTGATCACCGGGCTGGTGCAGGCCGTGGGCACCGAGTGGGGCCTGCTGAGGCACTACTGGGTCGTGGTCAAGCTCCTCGTCACCGTGGTCGCCGTGGCCGTCCTGCTTCTGCAGGTGGACTCGATCGGCTTCCTCGCAGAGGCGATGGCACGCCCACAGCCGCCCGACGAGGTCCTCGGAGGGGCGCGGATCTCCCTGGTCGTGCACGCCGGCGCCGGCCTGGTCGTCCTGCTCGTGCCCATGGTCCTCTCGATCTACAAGCCGCGCGGCCTCACGAGATTCGGGCGCGGGGTCGAGCGTCCGAAGACTGGATGGGTCCGAGGCCGCTGATGGCGACGGTCGCGGTCGGGTGGCCTCGGCCGAGATCGGCATCGGTCGCTAGGTAGTGCCCGTGCGCCGCTGAGCTGGCACAACGAGTTCGACGAGGACCGAGCTGCTCACGCAGTTTCGAGTGCGCTCGTCGCGTCTCTCCGTGCCGCCAGTCGTCGGCGCCGGCGGTGCGGGTGTCCCTGCTCCGGTTGCCGCCGTGATAGGCGGCACGGTGACCGGCGCGCTGGCGGATGGATCGATCACGAGAACGACGGCGGGCGGAGCGACAGGTGCTTCGCCCGGCTGAACGAGGCGTCACCTCAGGAAGCTGACGTGGATGTGATCGTAGTGTCCGCCGACCGCGTCCAAGGGGTCGTAGACGCCGCCGCCGGTGTAGCGCCGGCCCCAACCGTTGACGTCGTCGTCGCCGGGCGCCCAGATCCGGCCCTGCCAGATGACGTAGGACACTCCGAGAGCCTCGGCGTTGGTTCGGAACCAGCCGGCCACGCGCCACCCGTTCTCGATCTCCACGCCGGTCGCGAACCGACCGCCCTGACCGGGGAACAGGTCGCAGCCCTTGCCCAGCGGATGATCGCTCGTGGAGTTGCCGGGCCGCTGCGCGAAGCAACCCGTGGACCGGATCAGGGCCCCGCTGCGCAGCCCACCGAAAGCGGCCTCCGCCTGGGCCAACGCGTACCGCGTCGTCGGCGTGACGCAGCCCGCGGTGGTCGGATCGTCCTCGGTGCATCCGCTCGCGGCACCTTGCAGCGCGGCTACCGATCCTTCCGGCGCGCATCCGTACGTCGCTGCGCGGACCCCGGTCGCGGTGCCCACCGCGGCCAGGATGTCGGCGGCGGTCTGCTCCCACTTGGCGTAGGCCAGAGGGAACGCGGAGCGCTGGACGGTCTGCGCGGCCTGCCACAACGGCATGTCCGTCCAACCCGGGATCGCGACGAGGCGCTGGTAGAACTGGGTCGAGGCGTAGCGGGGGTCGCGAACCTCCGCCGGGCTGCCCCAGCCCTGGGACGGCCGCTGCTGGAACAGGCCCAGGGAGTCCCGGTCGCCGTAGTCGAGGTTCCTGAGCCCGGATTCCTGCAACGCGGTGCCTAGCGCCACCCACAGTCCGCGTTCCGGGACGTCGAGCTCACGACCGGTCGCGACGATCACCGCCGCGTTGGCCAGCTGCTCCTGCCCGACGGCTGCCTCGCCCGCCGCCTCGATCGGCACCGCGGACGAGTTGGGCACGCACCCACCTGGACGGCCAGGGGGAGTCATCAACGCGGTCATGGCGAAGAACAGGGCGACGCCGGCCACCGCGAACAGCGCGACGACGACACCCAGGACGACGATCCGCCGCCCCAGCCTCCGCACCGCGACGGTGGCGTGCTCGAAGCCGTTCACGACCCGGCCGTTCCTCCGGGTGGGACTGCGGTGCGCGGGGTTGAGGTGCAGGCTGCCATCGGTACCAGCGTGACACGGTCGGTCCTTGCAGTGGAAGGAGGCTTGCCCGGTGCCCGGAGCCGCGCACCAGCGCCCTGCTCGCAAGCGCGGAGCGCCGGCCTTCACGGACGAACGCCGTTATCCCGGGTGGGCCCGCTACCACAACGACATGTGAACCGTGCAAATCGACGGCACCGAGATCGGTGTCGTCGGCGTTGCCGTCGGGCCCGTTCGCCGTGCTCGTCACCGAGCAGCTCGTCGCCTCCGGGGCCGAACTGGTCATCAGCACCACCTCGGCCGGTCAGATGTGCCCTCGCCGCCAGGTAGAGCCGCGCCGACGAGACGCTCGTCGCAGAACCGCAGCGTGACATCATCAGTGAGGCCAGCCCGGTCGTCGTCCGATGAGGTGGCGGAGACGGCTTCAGGCTTGAGAAGGCAGCGACAACGGCGTCCACAACGCCCTCGCGGTTGCCGCCGCGGTCGCAATCGCTCTGCGCTGATCCTGGGCGCTCTCAGCGGAGCGGAGTCGCGGTGGAACGGATCGTCCACCGGCCCGGTCCTCCGCGAAGCCGGGTGGCCGTGAGCGGGGCGATGTCGATGCGCCAGAACGCCGTCGGCGGAGCGTGGAGCACGGAGAGCAGCACCGCCCGGACGACGGCGGCATGGGTCACGACCACCGTGTGCCCCTCGCCCGGAGCCTCCGCGAGCCATGCGGCGACCCGCGCAAGGAGGGTTGCCTGCGCCTCGCCGCCGTGTGGGGCTGCGTCCGGCTCGGAGAGCCAGGCCGTCACCGCGTCCGACTCGTCGGCGGCGACCTCGTCGAGGGTCCGGCCACGCCAACGGCCGAGGTCCCAGTCACCGAGCGCCGGTTCGATCTTGGCCGAGAGGCCCAGTGCTTCGGCCGTTTGACGGCAGGCCGCCCCTGGGCCGCACAGCACCCGGTCGGCCCGGGTCAACCGCCCGCGCGCCTCCGTTGCCCACCTGGCGCCGCGCGCGTCGAGCGGCTCGTCGGCGGCGAACGCCGCGGCGTTCGTCGCAGATGTGGACGAATGACACACCAGCGTCACCCTGCCGTTCATCAGCTCCTCCGATGCATCCTGCCGGACCCCTTGACGGCGTTCGACCGACGCCCCAAACTGGATACCTGAACATGTCTTCATATGACCAAAGATGTCACCTGAAGGAATCCGGGTGCCATCGTCCTCGACAGGGAGACCCGACCATGTCCCAGGCGGCAGCATTCCCCGCGTCCACTCCGGTGGCCATCCCGCTGAATGAGCTCGTCCCCTGGGCGGTGTTCGCCGGGGTCATCTTGCTGTCGCTGCTCTACCTGGTCGGCATGGACCAGGGCGCCACGTCGCTGTTGTCGGGCAGCATGCTGCACGAGTTCGTGCACGACGGTCGCCACCTCCTCGGCTTCCCCTGCCACTGACGGCCGGGACACCCGCCATGGTGAAGACCCTGCTGGTCCGGGGCATGCTCGCCGGACTCGTCGCCGGGCTGGCCTACTTCGTGTTCGCCTACCTGTTCGGGGAGCCGCCCGTCAACGCGGCCATCGGCTACGAGGAACAGCTGGCCGCAGCCGCGGGCGAAGTGTCCACGGAGGCGCCGCTCGTCAGCCGTGGCATCCAGAGCACGTTCGGCCTCGCCGTTGCTGCGCTGGTCTACGGTGCGGTGATCGGCGGCATCCTGTCGCTCGTCTACGCGTCGGTTGTCGGCCGGGTCGGCAGCCTCAGCGCCCGGGCCACCGCGGCGGTGATCGCGGGGATCGGTTTCGTCTCCGTGACACTCGTCCCGTTCCTCAAGTACCCGGCCAATCCGCCCGCGTCGACCCTTGACACCACGGTAGGCCAGCGCACCGGGCCCTTTGTCGCGGTCATCATCCTGTCGGTGCTGCTCGCAATCGGGGCGGTGATGCTGGGCCGCAGCCTCGCCGTACGGATGGGGGCATGGAACGCCACCCTCGTGTCCACCGGCGCCTACTGGGTCGCGGTGGGCATCCTCGGGTTCCTCCTCCCGACGGTCGCTGAGACGCCCGCCGACTTCCCAGCGGACGTGCTCTACGACTTCCGGGTTGCCTCCATCGGCGGTCAACTGGTCCTGTGGGCCGTCCTCGGTCTCGTGTTCGGCGCACTGATGGACGGCAGTTCATGGCGCCGTTCCGGCAGCGCTGTGGGTACCGTCGCCGTAGTTCAGGACCCATAGCTGATCAGGTGTCTCAGCGACGAACTCTGCTGATTGACCAGGTTCGGCGCCCCGGGGCCGGTGCCGATTCCGTTGCGCTTCTTGCCGTGGTCGACCCCGCCGCATTGCACGTAACCGAGGCGCCGGGCACCCCTGTGCGGCGGCGCAGTTGCTGACCACATCGGTGGTACGCGCGGCCGCTTCGCGATCTCGAAGGGCGCTCGCTTCGGTGGCCGGGGTCGCGCCCGGCTTCCGTTGCTGATCGGGGTGTTCGAGTTCGCCGCGCTCGCCGCTGTAATCCTGGAAAGGCGCTGAGCCTGGTCGTGATAGTCCCCGCCTTCAGGCCCGCCTGATCGCGGTTTCGTTCGACCAGGTCGCGCCGCACTGGCCCGCGGTCGTCAACCTGCTCGCCGAGAGCCTGGTCGGCGCGTGGCCCGGCGCCACCTGGGCGACCGGCTGTGCTCGACCACTCTCCACTTGGTCCTGGCCGGGCTGGTGCTGCTGATCGCCGCGATCCTCCTCGCCAGGCATCTCGCGCCGAACCTTGCTGGCCTGTGCAGATCATGGTCGGTGCCGGCATTGGGCTGGTCGCGGCACTGATGACGGCCGCCGGCGGCGAGCTGCTCATCCCGACCATCGTCCTGCTCTACGCCCTGCATCCGTATTGCTGGCAGCCTCTCGCTGGCGGTCTCGCTGCTCACCACGCTGCTGGTCACGTTCGCCCGCTACAGCCGCGACGCCGGGTTGGTTGTCCTGCGACAGCAGGCCCGGTTAGTCCTCGTCATGTCGATGGGCTCGATCGCCATCGTCCTCGTCGGCCGTCTCCTGCTCGGCGTTTGTCCCCGACCTCGTCCTCGTCCCGGTGCTCGCGGCGCTACTCGTCGTCTCCGCCTTCAAAGGTGTGCAGGCACGACCAGCAAGGACTGCCCTGGTGCGGCATGTGGCGGCAGCTGATCGACGGGCAAGGGTCGGCACGGGGCACCTCAAGGCCGGCGGGCCGAGCGGAAGTGCCCTGATGGACGCCTGCGGCGGGGCCTGTCGGCCCTTGGCTCGCACGGCCTGTCTCCCGGTCAGGGGCGCTCCGCTGCGCTGCGCGTCACTGCGTGACCAATGCCGCGGAGTTAGCCGGTCGGCGTGCAGGTCCAGGACGTGGCCGTGTGCGGCGTGTCGTCCGGGGCGCTGAGAGTGTGGACGACGCTCGTCACGGGGCAAGGTCGTTCGTCCTCGCTGCGCTGCGGGCGCTGCACCTTGCCCCGTTCCTCGTCGTCGTCCGGATCAGCTACTACCCGGGGGCCGGCCAGAAGGAAGGTCAGCGAGGTCGCGTTCGTGGGGCCCGGGCAGGTCGCTGGCCGATCGCCGGTGGTGGGCACGGCGCGGTGATCAATAAGGCGACGGGGCCTCTGGTAGGTGGGTCGGACCCTTCACGATCTTCCCCGAGACCACCAGAGGCCCCGTTGCCCCCGCAGTCTGACACGACGTCCCCTGCTGCCCGTTTCACCGCGCCTGCTCCACCGCCTGCCACGGCGACGATCACCCGGACGGTGACGGTCGCGGCCGGGGTGTTCGCCCCGGGTCATCTCGGCGAGCTGACCCGCTACCTACCCTTCGAGCTGGTCGACGACGTCCTCGTCCAGACGCGCACCGTGCAACGCCGGCTGCGGTCGTTGCCGTCAAGGACGGGGGTGTACTTCGTGCTCGCGCTCGGGTTGTTCCCGGACATCGGCTACGCCCGGGTCTGGGCCAAGCTCTGCGCCGGCCTCACCGGCATACGCGACCCGAACAGCGGAGGGGTGGTGCCGGTGGTGCCGGTGGTGTCGGAGAAGGCGCTGCGCGAGCTGCGCCGCAGACCCGGGCGTAGCCGATGTCCGGGAACAACCCGAGCGCGAGCACGAAGTACACCCCCGTCCTTGACGGCAACGACCGCAGCCGGCGTTGCACGGTGCGCGTCTGGACGAGGACGTCGTCGACCAGCTCGAAGGGTAGGTAGCGGGTCAGCTCGCCGAGATGACCCGGGGCGAACACCCCGGCCGCGACCGTCACCGTCCGGGTGATCGTCGCCGTGGCAGGCGGTGGAGCAGGCGCGGTGAAACGGGCAGCAGGGGACGTCGTGTCAGACTGCGGGGGCAACGGGGCCTCTGGTGGTCTCGGGGAAGATCGTGAAGGGTCCGACCCACCTACCAGAGGCCCCGTCGCCTTATTGATCACCGCGCCGTGCCCACCACCGGCGATCGGCCAGCGACCTGCCCGGGCCCCACGAACGCGACCTCGCTGACCTTCCTTCTGGCCGGCCCCCGGGTAGTAGCTGATCCGGACGGCGAGCGGCAGCGGGGCAAGGTGGAGCGCCCGCAGCGCAGCGAGGACGAACGACCTTGCGGCGCTGCTGATCGCCGTCCACCCTCGAAGCGACCGGGGAACGCCGATCCGCCCCCTGAGCTGCACAAACACGGTCAACCCGTTGCCTGGGCGGCGTCGGCGGCGGGACCGTCGGGCAGCCCGGCCGGGGCGTGGTGCAGGTGGTCGAACAGTTGGGCCGGGGTGCGGGTGTTCGGGCGGGTGTAGTGGGCGGCGTGCAGCCAGGCGGCGTGGCGCTTCTCGGAGAGCCAGCGGGCGTGGCGCGGGGTGGGGAAGCGGGTCAGGAAGGCCAGGGAGATCTTCCCGTCGAGCTGGTGGAACAGCCCGACCACGCCGGGGTGGGCGAGCTGCAGTAGGCGTCGAAGCGGTCGTCCTTGTTCCCGGCGGTGCCGTAGCGGCTGCGTAGCGCGGTGACCTGGCGGCTGGCGATGACGAACACGGCCAGGCCGGCGTCGAGCAGGGCGGCGACGACCGGGCCGTCGCCGCGTTCGATTGCGACCCCGGTGACCTGGTGGCGGCGCAGCGACTTGACCAGCTTGGCCAGTCCGGGTGCGGTGTGGGGAACGGTGAACCGTTCGATCGCGGCGCCGGCGTCGTCGATGACGCAGACCGCGTGTTCGGACCATGACCAGTCGACCCCGGCCCACCTGACCGGCCCTGCGTCGGCGTTGCCGGCGGTGTCGGAGCTGGTCAAGGCGGGTTCTGTCTTGCTTCCTGGCATCGTCGTTCCCGTCCCGCGGGTGAGCGTTCCCGGGTGGGCGCGGCTGCCGGTCGGTCACTGAAGCGCTCGAGGCGCACAACTCCATCGCCGGTCAGCACGCCCCGTCCCGTCGGGCCTCGCGATTGTCAAGGCGGGCCTCGAGGGCCACGCGAGCCTGGGCGATGACCCGACGGTCCGGGATGCGCACCGAACCCGACGGGCCCGGCAGAACCAAGGCTCCTCCAGTGACCGCGAGCCTCGCAGGCCGTGCCGGGTCGCCCCAAGGCGGCGGGGGAACAACGCCCCGCCACCCCAGGGGGACGGGCCGACAGACCCTCCCACCGATCTCGGGAGGCCACCGTGACCAGCAGCCCCGTACCCCACCTGCACCTCGCGCAGACCCGGTATGAGCCCGCCGCCGCGGAGCGGACTGTCGGGTGCCCGCACTGCGGTGGCCCGGTCGACGTCGCGCCGGTGCGGGTACTCCCGGTCCTGCGTGCGGTGCCTGCGGTGGTGGTGTTCGAGGTCGAATCAGTGCGGGCGCCGGTGGCCCGGCTGTTCAACGCGCTGGTGGAGGTGGTCGACGGGCGGCGCCCGGTGGAGCAGTTGCGCCGGGTCGCGGCGCCCCCGGTGCTGCGCTACGTCCGGGCTGCCTGCCCGACCCGCAGGCCGCGGCGGGTGGGGCAGGTGCGGTCGTGGCGGGTATCGCGGCCCGCTGAGAATGCGGTGGAGGCGTCGGCGGTGGTGGCGCTGAACGGGCGGGTGCGGGCAGTCGCGGCCGGGTTGGAGCTCGAGGCGGGGGAGTGGTTGTGCACATCGGTCCGGATCCTGTGACCGATCCGGCCGGAAGGTGTGGATGGCGGCGGGCCTGTGGATGGGCGGGCCCGCCGTGGCGTTTCCGCGACGATGACGTCATGCCGATCGAACCGTCTGCGGGTGCTGGAGCGTCGACGGCGCGTGAGGTGGCCGAGTTGTGGCAGCGCGTCGCGGAGGAACGCGGCCTGGACTTCCTACCGGCACCCCGCACGGTCGCGGTCGCGATACCCGACCTGGTTCGTGTGGTCGACGACGTGGCCGCCGGCCTGCGCGGGGCGATCTTCGGTGTCCCGGCTGCGCGGGCACCTGGGCGCGGCGGCGGACCGGCTGGTGGACGCGCAGGAGCGGCGGTGGCTGGCCGCCCTGCTCGCCGCTCTGTCGCACCACGTCGAGGTCTCGACACTGGACGATCCATCCGCGCGCAACTGGCTGTCCTCGGAGCGTGACCTGGCCGTCGCGGTTGTCACGGGACCGGACGGAGTGCTGGTAGGGCGGCACCCTGACAGGATCCCGCCCTGGGTGTTGCCCGGTGGCTGGATCGAAGGCGACACCCCGGGTGAGGCAGCGGTGCGGAATGCGCCGAGAAGACCGGCCTGCACCTCACAGCGGAGCAGGTGATCGGACAGCGCCGACGCCCGGAGACCAGCGAGATGACCGTTTACGTGGCCTGCTCGCCGGTAGCCGGAACGGCGGTCCGAGTCGCTGCACCTGAGGATGCTGTCGAAATGCGGTGGGTGGAGTTCGGGGAGGTCGAGACTTTGGTGCCGGACCTGTGCGACGCGGTCCGCGACTACCTCGCGTCGCGTGCGGGCGAGCGGCGGCACTGAGGAGCGAAGGGCGGATCGGACGCTGTCGTTGAGACGAGCTTCCGCCACAACGGGCCGCGACATCGCTCGGCCGGTGTGCATGCCCAGCAGAAGCAGCAGCCGGTGGGTCCCGAGCGACGTCATCAGCCCGAGGAGTCCGGCTCCCGGCGTGGGGTGGCCATGGCTGCGGGACGCAGGTACTCGATGAGGCCGGACGAGCGCGGCACGGACACGGGTGCCAACGGACCGTGGCAGTGGTCCGCAGGCGACGCAAATCGACTAGGGTGCCGACATCGTTGGTCTGCTGCGGCACGTAGGTGGACCTCTCGTGACAGATCGAGCCGCGATCGGCTGCCGAACGTATGCTGCGAGGGTGGTGGCACTCGACCCGCGCGGCTTCCCTGGCCGAGCAGTGCTGGCGGTCACCGCCGTACTCACGGTGCTGGTCGCGGTGGTCTCCGACCTCGCGGCCGGTGAAGCGCCACTCCACGTGGCGACGCTGGGTGCCGTCGTCGCCGCCGTGGCCGGTCTGCGAGTACGTCTCGGCGGCCGCCACCGGCACGTGCTCCAGTTCTCCGCGTCTTGCGTCACCGCCCAGCCGGCCGTGCATGCGATGATGAAGCGCGTGCCGCACGGCTCGCTGCAGCACGCAGACGGTTCCGAGGTTGGCTACGCTGACGTCGCTGTCGGTGGCACCCAACTCGCCTTGGTCATTGTTGTCGTCACCGCGATCTGTCTCGCCGAGCGACTCGTTCTTGCTCTGACCGGCGCGATCTACGCATGCTGGGTCCGACTTACCTTGCATCCGGTGCGTCCTGCACCACCTGTTGTTCTGCGGCGCGCCGCGTCGGCACCGAAGCGGTCGAGCCGCCTCGTCTGCCGAGACGCCGTGGTCAGGCGAGGACCGCCGCACGTGATTCGCGGGACACTCCTGCCTGTTTGAGGCGGGTGGCGCGCCAACTCGTTTCCGTTCCGGAGGGTCAACGGACCCTTCGAGACTGGTGCGGCGTCCGGTCCTGAGCACGACCGGTTTGGGACCTGAGGTGACGCTGTCCCGATACGGAGCGATTCAACGGCGTCAATCGCCGACTTCCGGAAGTGTGCGAACTGTACCGCAATCCGCTGCACGTCGACCTCTTTTCTTCACTACCTCCGATGCTGCGGTATGGCTCTATGCCTGCTGCGTCATCAATGAGCCGAGCGAAATGGTGATCTGTTGCGAAACTCATACGAACGCTTATTTGATCACGAGACGACAGGGTGGCGCTGATGGACAGGGCCGCTGACAGTTTCCGTCTCGAGGTGTTCTACATCGACGGCACCACCGCCAGCGTGATCGAGGCCAATCCGATGAACGGCCTGTACCGCCTGCTCGAGCTGTATCCCTGGCAGCCGGGGCAGAGGATCAGGATCACTCCGCTGTACACCGCGGACGAGGACGGCCGCAGCGGGAGAAAAAGGTGATGTGACGCTTGCGAACAAGAGATCAGGTCCGAGCTGAGGGACAAGGCCGACGGCGACTCACGCGGCCCTGTTTCGCGAGCAGCGCGACGACCTGGCCTGGTTGGCCCGCGACGGGGTGGGGCCCTGCGCTCACTGGCCACCCTGTCTTCTGTGGGTGATGTCCAGTAGGCCTTCGTCGAGGTGCCTGGGTGCCATCGGCAACCACCTGTTACCGCTGCGGCGGAAGGCGACGCAGTGCTCGCCCGGACGCATTGTTGGAGGGAGCGACGCCGGCTGCGGCGGAGGGCATGATCGGTGGGAGCCGGGCGCGGAGGTTGCCGAACCCGGCGAGCAGGTCGCGGCCCTGACGGTGCCTCGGGTCCGGTAGCCCTGCTCGCTCCCCTTTTGGATGTCGTGGAGTGAGCCGAGGAGACGCTGGGGCCACTGCTCAGGCGCAGGGCAGTGACCGGGATTTCGCCCAGACACACGTCTCCGCGGCGGTGAGCGCCCACGGCGTTGCCCGGGTGCGCGCGCTCGGCGGTAGCCGCGTCGTGTGGTCGTGGACCTCCATGTGCCAGATCAGCTCCGGGTCCGTGCCGAGCAGGACCCGTCGACGCTGAGACCGTCGCGAGGACCAGACGTTCGCGCCCATCCGCACCAGCGCACGGAGCAGTAGACGGCCTGAGAGATCGGTTCTCCCTGGCCACTGGTCGCGCACGGGGAACGGACGGTAGCCCTGAAGGGCGAGACAAGTGGCGGTATCCCACGCTCCGCCCGTCCACGGCATGGCCCGCAGGAGCGCCGCGTCCTCGCGCAGTGCTCGACCGCGGACCCCGAAGGTGCTGGTGGTGGAGTGAGCGGGGAACCAGATCGCATCCCCGGTGTTGCGCGCTGCGGGGTTGCCCTCCGCCCCGGGCTGGGTCCGACGCACGGCATCTGACCCATGGGCGGTCGTGTCCAGGGCGTCCGATCCGTACAGCGAGAAGTAGTCCGCCTCGGGAAACCGCACGGCGCCGGCCATCAGAGTGGACAGCGCGTCGGGTCGGTACAGGTAGTCGTCCTCGGCGAACCAGACGATGTCGCGGTCGCCGGCTCGGACGGCGGCGTGGCACGCGACCGCCGAGCGGAAGGTGGCACGGTTACTCCCGCCGGACAAGCGGTGCACTCTCCCGTAGCGCTGCATCACGGCGAGGCGCTCGATCGGGAGGTCGCCGTCGTTAAGGAAGTGAAATCGGGGGGAGCACGGCAACGCCTCCGCTGACCGCAGGATCGATGCGAGCGCGAGGTCCTTGCTGTAGTAGCTCGGACGGGGCTTGTCGTTCTCGGCGTCGGTCGAGCGGTACACGATGATCAACCGCTGTCCGACCAGGTCGGTGTTCCGCACGATGGTGCCTTTCGGTCGTCGTCCCCAGTACCGACGCTAGGTGGGGCTTGGCAACGTCTCAGCGGGTCAGAGGTGAGCGCAAAGCAAAACCTCCTCCGACTCGTGCACCGAGCGATCTACAATCGCGGCCGGACGGCGCCGAGGGCGCGCGCCGGACGGGAGGTCGCTGCGTGCGTAGGCGTCTCGTCCGTCTGGCCGTGTTGGCCGCGACGGTGGCGGTCGTTCTCTTCGGTCTGCCACTGGCCGTGGCGGTCACCCAGTACGCGCAGATCTACAAGTTGCTCGACCTGGAGCGCCTCGCCGACCGCGCCGCACTGCGGGTCGCGGCATCGCTGTCGGACGACGGAGCGCCGAGCGCCGAGGAACTCCGGGACGACGCCACACTCACCTACCTGTCGGTGTACGACCACGACGGCGCGTTCGTCCGCGGGCGCGGTCCCGATCCGGCTGATCGCTTCGTCGACGAGGCGTTGAACGGGATCTCCGCCGCAGGGACCGACCGCGACGAACTCGTCGTCGCCGTGCCGGTGACGCACGACGGCGAAGTCGTGGGCGCCATTCGTATCGCAGGGCCTACGCGGGCGCTGCTCTGGCCGGTGGCCGCGGCATGGGCGGGTCTGGTCGGCCTCGCCGTGCTCGCCGTCGGCGTCGTCTGGTTGATCGCTCGCAGGCAGGCCGTCAAGCTCGCCCGCCCGCTCGAGGAACTGACGGAGGCGGCGCAGCGCCTGGGCGACGGGGACTTCGCCGTGCGGCTCGCCGCAGTCGACGTCCTCGAGATCGACGCTGCGGGCAACTCCCTCAACCGCACGGCGGCTCGGCTCGACGATCTCCTGGCTCGGGAGCGCGCGTTCTCCGCCGAGGCGTCACACCAGCTCCGAACACCCCTGACCAGCCTGCGGCTGCGGCTCGAGACGGCCCTGGATGGAACGAGTGAGGAGCTGAGATCGGCTGTCACGGCTGGGCTGCGCAGCGCAGAACGCATCGAGCACACCATCGACGAACTGCTCTCGCTCGCGCGGGACACCCGGTCCGACGTCGCTCCCGTGGATGTCGGTCGGTTCGTCGGAGAGGCCGTTCAGCAACGGTCGGCCGACTTCACCGCCGTCCGGCGCGATCTCCGCACCGTGATCGAGCCGGAGGCGCCGCACGCGAGCGTATCCGTTGCGGCGCTCCGCCAAGTGCTGGCAGTCCTGCTCGACAACTCGCTCGAACATGGAGCGGGAACGGTCGAAGTGACGGTGCGCGACGCCGGCGACGTCGTCGCCGTCGACGTGTCGGACGAGGGTCCCGGCATCTCGCTTCCCGACAGTGCGTTGTTCGAGCGCCGGTCCGCTTCGGCGGCAGGCACCGGCATCGGGTTGGCCCTGGCCCGTCGGTTGGCGGAGGCCGAGGGCGGCCATCTGCGGCTGGCGCGGCCGGCGCCCCCGGTCTTCACGCTCCTGCTGCGGGCGGCGGACCCTCACTGATCACGAGCGGCGGTGGGGTCTGCCTCAAGCCGGTAGCCGTGACCGCGCAAGGTGACGATACGCGGCGCATCAGCGCCCACCGAAGCGAGCTTGCGGCGCAACGACGCAACATGCACGTCCAACGTCTTGGTCGACCCGTGCCAGTGCTCGTCCCACACATCGGCCATCAAGGTCTCCCGGGTCACCGCCACGCCGGGCTCGGCGACGAGCCGCGTGAGCAGGTCGAATTCCTTGCGACGCAGCGGCACCTCCTCCCCGGCCACAGTTACCCGACGGGACGCGACGTCGACCACCAGGGCCCCGAGCGACCTCGATCGCCAGGACGTGTGCGACGGCTCTGTGCGCCGCAGGTGCGCTTGGATCCGGGCCACCAGCTCTGACGAGCTGACAGGCTTCGTGAGGTAGTCGTCCGCGCCGACCTCGAGACCGACGACCACATCCATCTCTCGCGACCTCGCCGTGAGCATGACGATCACCACTGCGGGCAGCGTCGAGCGCAGCCGACGACACACCTCCACGCCGTCGAGGTCCGGCAGCCCCAGGTCGAGCACGATCAGGTCCAGTGGATCTCCTGCTGCTGCCCGCAAGCCGGCAGCGCCCGTCGCCACCACTGCCACATGATGGCCGTGTCGCTCGAGGGCGGCCTGCAGTGCACCGCCGATCTCGGCGTCATCCTCGATGACGAGAAGTCGGGCCACCCCGTGAGCCTAGGGTTCGTGTCATCCGAACCCATGGGTGGCCCTCCCGTTCTACGGAGTTAGTACGTAGTCTCCGGTGGCTCGCGTGATGGGCGCCGCTGATCTAGTGTCCCGCGCCAGTAGTTCGCTGCAGAAATCGTGCGAGTGACTCGAGGATCTGTTCGGCGGTCTTGGTCCAGATGAACGGCTTGGGGTCGTCGTTCCAGGCGGCTACCCAGTTGCGGATGTCGCGTTCGAGGGCTTGGACGCTGCGGTGGTCGCTGCGCTGGAGCAGGTCGGTGGTGACGTAGGCGAAGAACCGCTCGACCTGGTTGAGCCAGGACGAGTAGGTCGGGGTGAAGTGCATGTGAAAGCGCGGGTGCTTCGCGAGCCAGTCGATGATCGTCGGGTGCTTGTGGGTGCCGTAGTTGTCGCAGACCAGGTGCACGTCGAGGTGCTCGGGGACCTGAGCGTCGATCTTGGCCAGGAACCTGCGGAACTCCGTGGATCGATGGCGACGGTGCAGGCTGGAGATCACCGTGCCGTCGGCGGTGTTGAACGCCGCGAACAGGCTGGTCGTGCCGTGACGGATGTAGTCATGGGTCCGCTTCTCGGGCATGCCCGGCATCATCGGGAACGCCGGCTGAGACCGGGCCAAGGCTTGGACCTGCGACTTCTCGTCTACACACAGCACCACCGCGGCATCGGGCGGGTTCACATACAGCCCGACGACGTCGTGCACCTTCTCCACGAACAGCGGGTCGTTGGACAGCTTGAACCCGTCCGTGCGGTGCGGCTTGAGCTCGAACGAGCGCCAGATCCGCCCGATCGTCGACTTCGACAAGCCGGTCCGCTCGGCCATCTTCGCCCGCGACCAGTGCGTCGCGTTCCGCGGAACGCTCTCCAGGGTGGCGACCACGACGTCCTCGACCCGGTCGGTGCCGATCGTGGGCGGGCGCCCCGGGCGGGGCTCGTCGGTCAGCCCGTCCAGGCCGTGGGTGACGAACCGGGACCGCCATTTGCCCACCGTGGCGCCCGCACAACCCAGTTGCGCCGCCACCGTCTTGTTGTCGTGCCCTTCGGCGCACGCCAACACGATCCGCGACCGCAACGCCAGGGCCTGCGAGGACTTCCTGCGTCGCGCCCAGCGCTGCAACTGCTCACGCTCGGCGTCGGTCACGATCAACTCGGCCTTCGGGCGTCCCGTCCTCGCCATCGCCCGACCCTACAACTTACGACCCGAATTTGAGGCGCAGGACACTAGTCCCGAGCAGAGCGCACATCGGCGACCGTAGTTGCTCCGCTGTCGTCGTCCGGGTTCGCAGGCACTGCCGCAGACGCTGCGCGGCGGAGGATGAACAGCGGTACTCCGGCACCGGCTCGTCCGGTAGGAGCTCGACGAACATACAGGTATCACTCGGACGAGGCGTGCACTCGCTGTTACTCTTCCATCACTGTGAGCAGCATTTCCGCGACGACTCGCGCCGGCGGCGCGGTCGTCGTGCTGCTCGCTCTTCTCGCCGTGCTGTCGGCCGGTCTCTGTTCTGGCTCCACGCCCGTGAGCGCGCCGGGCGTCCTCACGGCGAACCACGACGACTCCCATTGCGTCGATGACGGCACGCCTGACCGGGCTGCCCCCGCCGAATCACGGCGTGGTGCGGTCGGCGCGGCCGTCGACGTCGGACCGACTGTTGCGGTCATCGGTCACGAGGGTGTTGCGGTGGGTTCTCATCATGGGACAGGCCGGGCCGAAGGACGACGGGCGCCGCCCGCAGGTCGGACCTTCCTCCAAGAGGTGTGCATCGCCCGGACGTGACGTGACGGGTTGTTCCCGTCCCGTCCCTCGCCGCAGTAGCGGCACGTCCGAGGAAGAATTCCTGTGACCGCACATGCACCGATTCGTTCCGATTCCCGAAGGACCTCGAGCGGTGTGCCGGCGCTCCGGCTCCCGCTCGTTGTCGGCAGCACTCCGCTCGTCAGGATCGGACGGCCCTTCACCGACGACGACCGCGGGTTCTGGGCCAAGCTCGAAGGATTCAACCCCGGCGGGATTCTTCCGGGATACCGACGAACGACTCCGCGGACAGCGGGTGGCGTACGAGACCTACCAGCAGCGGGCCGCACGTGCCGCGGAGGAGGAACGGCAGCGTGCGGCTCGGGCGGTTGCTGCCGGGGACTCGGATGCCACC
This sequence comes from Pseudonocardia oceani, assembly GCF_019263585.2. Lineage (GTDB taxonomy): Bacteria > Actinomycetota > Actinomycetes > Mycobacteriales > Pseudonocardiaceae > Pseudonocardia > Pseudonocardia oceani. The sequence continues at coordinate 558,723 of NZ_JADQDF010000001.1, read as the reverse complement.
GGTGCTCCGGCCCTGGCCGCCACGCTCGGCCCGGAGTACGCATGCCGAGCCGGGGTGCCCCGATGGGGCCCGGTGAAGCGGTGGGTCGCCGATGCCGGGCAGCTCCTGCGCTGCCGCTTCGGCATTGCGAGCGTCGGCGGCGTCGGTCCGCGCGGGCGCGTATCGGACCATCCCGTCGGGCTGGCGCTCGACTTCTTCGTCGACCGAGCGGCGGGGGACGCCCTGGCCGAATGTGCTGTACGAAATCGCGGGGCGCTCGCAGTCAAGTACGTCATCTTCCGGCAGCGCATCAACAGCGGGTCAGGATGGCGGATGATGGAGGACCGCGGCTCTCCCGTAGAGAACCACATGGAGCACGTGCACATCTCCTTCAACACGGCGCCCGGCGGGTCGCTCGCGTCCGTGCGGTGCTGAGCGCACTCACCGGCGACGGCGGCCAGCTTCGTCGGGGTGATGCCGGTGTGGAGGACGGTCCTGATGAACGAGGCCGGTGAGGAACCAGTAGCCCGCGCCGACGAGACGGGCGCCGGATCAGCAGGAGTAGTGAATGACAGGTGCGCTGAGACGAGGGACGGGCGCCGAACGGCCCCGATCTGTGCGAGTAATCTTGCCACTGATGGCCACGAATCCTGCCGCATCGGCGGTGCACCGAGCGCTCCTGCTCGCCGCACTCACCGCGGTGCTGCTCGTCGGCCTGATCGGCATGCACCACGTCTCCGTTCTCTCCGACGCGCAGCCTCCGATGTCGACCGTGTCGGAACCGGCAGTGCCCCTCGGACACGACGATGGTGATCTGACGTCGGAGCGCCAGGATGATCATGGTACGGCGCTCCTGCATCTGTGCCTGGCCGTGCTCACTGCATTCGGCACGGTGCTCGCCGTTCTCGTGGCGTGGCCGGCACGACGGTCCGTCGCATGGCCGACGATCCGCCGCGGCAGCCGTCCCCGGACGTCGCCGAGGGCGCCCCCGCCGACGGCTCCGGCTCGGCTCGCACTGCTCTGCGTGTTGCGGACATAGACGAGGTCGAACGACCCGACCTCATGTCCTACACACGTACGAGAGGCACGACTGACGATGACCACGAAGAAGGCCCTCGCGCGCCTGCTGGCAGGCACCGCGATCACGACGTTCGCGCTGGTCGGCTGCGCGTCCGGGAACGATACAAGCGCCCCCGGCGCGGCCTCAGGGGGATCTGCGTCCTCGGCTGCGGCTCAGGGGCAGTTCAACGACGCGGACGTCGCGTTCGCCCAGGGCATGATCCCGCACCACCGGCAGGCGGTGGCCATGGCCGAGCTGGCAGCGGGCCGTACCGAGACTCCCCAGGTCCTCGACCTGGCCGCTCGGATCGGGGGTGCGCAGGAGCCGGAGATCACGACGATGACCGCCTGGCTGCAGGAGTGGGGTGCCGAGGTGCCGGCTGAGAACGGCATGGGCGGCATGGACGGTATGGACCACAGCGGCATGGGCGGCATGATGACGCCCGAGCAGATGTCGGCTCTGCAGCAGGCTTCCGGAGCAGAGTTCGACCGGATGTTCCTCGAGATGATGGTCGAGCACCACCGCGGCGCGGTGGAGATGGCGCAAACCGAGATCGAGGAGGGCAGCGACCCCGAAGCGCTCGCACTCGCTCAGGAGATCGTCGACGCTCAGCAGGCCGAGATCAGCGAGATGGAGTCGCTGCTCCAGGGGGCGTGACCCCACCGGTGGCGGTTCGGTCGCCCGGACCGCCACCGGAGCCCGTTGCCAGGGCCGTGCGGGGGGATTGCTGCGCCTTGCGGAAGTTGTGCCCGCGAGGCGAGGACCGAGCGGCGGCATGCCAATGCCCCGTTGACCGCAGGCTCACTACCGGTCGTCGTCGAGTCGCTCGAGTGCATCGTCTCCGCCGTCCCCGCTACTACTGTCGGCATCAGTAGATTTCGATTCGGTATCGGTCGACGGGCACGCGCCGCGCGCGCGAGGACGCCAGGACGAGACCCCGACTCCGTGAAGGATCTTTGTGGCGCGGCACCGCTCCCCACGTAACCGGCACATGCAAACCGGGCCCGGCTGGAGCCTCCTCCCTGTCCCGGTGCACCCCGGACTGCGACTGGCCCCGGCACCCTCGGCCGTCACCACGTCCGCAGGCGCTCCCGCACCCGTCCACGTCGTGGCAGCCGCCGTCGCCGGTGGGCTGCTGGCACTGGCCGGCGATGCGGCTGTTGCCGCGGCAGCGGCGCCTCTCGTCGATGGCGGTGTGTTTCGGGTCGCCGCCACCGACCCGCCCGGTCCGACGACGGCGAGCACCGCTTTGCGGGCTGCCGTCCTTCCGGTTCCGCTTGCACCGGAGGTCGTCGATGCAGCCGCACTGGTCAAGGTCGTCGAGGCCGCTGCGGAGGAGGTACGGCTGGAGGAGGCGGTACGTGCTGCGGAGGAGGCTCGAGCGGCCGAGGAGGCCCGCCACGCCGACGACCCCAGTGCAGCGCCCCGGGCGGCCGGAGGCGGCGTGCAGATGATGACCGGGCGCACTACATCCGGCTACGGCCCCCGCTGGGACGCGCAGCACAAGGGCTTGGACATCGCGGCCCCGGTCGGTAGCCCCATTCGTGTCCCCCTAGACGGCGTCGTCATCGACTCCGGACCGGCCAGCGGATTCGGCCTGTGGGTGCGCGTGCGGCACGGCGACGGCACTGTCACGTTCTACGGCCACATGGATCGCGCGATGGTGGAGGTCGGGCAGCAGGTCACTGCTGGGGAGGTCATCGCCGAGGTCGGTAACCGCGGCCAGTCCACCGGGCCTCACCTCCACTTCGAGGTCATCGCCGCAGGAGCCGGCAACATCAATCCGACCCCCTGGCTGGAGGACCGAGGCGTCAAGGTGACCTGACATGTCGACGCGATCCGCTCCGAGCCCGCACGACAGCCACAAGGGGCCCCAGTGCTACAAGCCGAGGGGTAGCAGGTTGCAGAGCGCGGTCGTGGTGATGACCGGGCCTGCGAGCAGCGCGGCTGTCCCAGCGAGCAGCAACGCACGGGTCTTCCGGACGGAGCGGCTGCCAGGGCGGGAGACGAGGCGTTTCGCGCGCTCCTGTACGTGGGTCGCGGCCGCACTCAGCGCGCTGCGAGGTTGTGGCGCCGGCCCCGCCAGGGCGAGCAGGGCCCCGAGCAGATCACGTACGTCGCGCCCGCGCGTGGCGGTGTCGTCGGCACACATCTCGACGAGCCGTCGTAGTTCTGTCCTCCCCTTCGTGAACAGCGGAATCCTCGGCATCCGGTCGGCCAGGACGCTGCTCACAGCAAGCACCAGGTGATGTCGGCCGGCCAGGTGCGCTCGTTCGTGCGCGATGATGACGCGGAGCTGCTGGGCGGTGAGAGCGCGGATTGCCGGGCGACTGAGCACGATGGCCGAGGGGCGACCGGCCACCGCGTACGCAACCTTCTCAGGCACATCGAGGATCACGGCGCCCAGCAGCTGGTCTCGTTCGCCGACCAGATGTGCCGCTTCGGCGTGGCGGTGCGTGCGGCGACGCGCGTGGAGCAGGGCACGGCCCAGGCCGACCAGCGCTCCGCCGGTGACCAACGTGGCCAGGGTGAGTATGCCGACTTTCAGCCACGATCCCGGTGTCCCATGCGACAGCGCGCACTGGGTGGTGGTGCACGTGTCGAAGACGTGACGCCATGGGAGTCCAGCGTTCAGGTCGACGATGACCGCCCCGATCGCGACGAGCCAGGCCGCCAGCACGCTGGCCATCGCGGACATCCAGATCGCCACGCCGAGCACGGGTATCCTGTGCGCCCAGGTACCGCACGTGAGCGCACGCGGGGCGAGGAACGCGACTAACGTACCGTAGGCGATGAGGCACGCACCGGTACTCACAGGTCGCTGTCCTCCTCCATGCCAGCCAGGAGTTCCGCGAGGCGACGGGTGTCCTCCGGATCCATCTGCTGCACGAAATAGCTCAGGATCGCGTGCGCGTCGCCGCCACTGTTCAGTGCATCCCGCATCAGGCCAGCACTGTGCTCGGCCTTGCTGGCCGTCACCTGGTAGCGGTGCTTCCGGCCCTCGCGCGTGCGCGTGAGACGCCCCTTGCGGTACAGGTTGTGGATAGTGCTCATGACGGTGGTGTAGGCGATCTCCCGCTGAGCGGACAGCCGTCGATGCACCTCGGGAACGGTCGCTCCGTCGGGTGAAGCCCACAACTGCTCCATGATGACAACCTCGAGCTCGCCGAAGCCCTGCATCCGACCTCCTCCCCGCGCGATGGACTCTAGTGGGCAGGACGACTCGACAACCTGGCGATGACACTCGGCAGATCGGCCGGACGTCATCTGCCTGCGGCGCCGCGACATGCCCATCGTCACAGCGGCAGCGTGTACGCGGCGATAGGCCCGCGCAGCCAGGCGACGAACCCGCCCCACGCGCCGGTGACGAGCAGGGTCCCCAGCGCGAGCAGCATGACACCGCCGCAGACCTGCGGGCCGCGGGTGTGGCGGCGCATCCAACCTGCCGTCCACACCGCCCAACGGGTGCCCAGTGCGATCAGAACGAAAGGCGCCCCCAACCCGGCGCAGCAGGCGAGCACCAGCGCCAATCCCCGGATCGTCGACGAACCGACCTGTGTGCCCGTGGCAAGGGCGATGACACCGGTGAGGGTGGGGCCCAAGCACGGTGTCCATCCCAGCCCGTAGACCGCCCCGAGCACCGGTGCGCCGGCCGGTCCGACCTGCGGGACGTGATGGAAACGGACGTCCCGCTGCAGGGCGGGGACGAATCCCAGGAACACCAGCCCCATCGCGATGGTGACCGCTCCGCCGATGCGTTGTAGCACGAGTTCGTTGCCGACCAGCCAGTCGGACACGCCGAGGACGAGCAGTACTCCCGCGACGAAGACGGCGCTGAAACCGCTGACGAACAGCAGGGCGGCGACCGCGACACGCCGACGCTCCGTCGAGGAAGCTTCCCTTGTGCGGGCGGTGGCCTCGGCTCCCACCAGGCCTGCGCTGTCCGCCCGCGTCCTCGACGGCAACGACGTCCTCCTGCCGGTATCGGTTCCCACCTCGACGTGGCCGATGATCATTGAGTGATGCAACGAACTGCGGGAACGGAGGAGGATTGTTCCCCACTGGTCGACGCCCAGCTCAGCGGCTTGTCGTACAGCTCGAACGAAGGTCGTCTGCGCTACGCCTGCACGTTCAGCAGCGCGGGGCGGGCCTGGGCGGCCCGGAGCATCGACAGAACGTAGGCTTTGGGGCGTGTGTCCGGTTGGTGGTCGCCTACCGCTCGACTCCCGCATGCTTCTGACCGCGGCAGGAGTCGTATGCCTGGTCGCCGTCGCCTCCGACCTCTCGGCGGACGAGGCGCCGCTGCACGTGCTGACGCTCGGTGCGGTCATCGCGATGGTCGTCGTTGCGAGGTTGCGCTTAGCAAGTCCATCTCCGGACCTACTTCGTCTCCTGAAGGCTTGTGTTCTGGTTCAACCCGCTCTGCACGCGGCGGCAAAGCTCGTGCCGCACGGACAGGTCGAGCACGGGGTCGGCCAGCAGATAGGGCAGGCCGATATCGCGGTGACCCTCAATCAGGTCGTCGTCGCAACGGCGATTGTCTGTGTGACGTCGCTGGTCGAGCAGGTTGTGGTGGCAGTCGTCGGCGTCATCCGCGTCACCTGGAACGGGGCGCGCCACGCGCAGATCACCGAGCCGGTCCCGGCGGTGCGTCCGGCTCCAAGCCCCGAGCTGCTGACGAATCGGTATCGACCAGGCGTGATCGCCCGGCGTGGTCCACCTGCATCTCGAACCCTGGTCGCCTGAGGTTCTGCCGGTATTCAATCAAACAATTGGTTGCCGACGTGGCTATGGTTGTCGGTGGTCAGCAATGATAAAGCGTTTCCAGGATCTGGCGCCGCGGCGCCGATCAAACTCTGCGGACCTGAGAACTATGGCCAGGACGCGCAGGACGCTCACGAGAGTAGTTGGACGAGCTCAAGCCGCATCCACGGCAATAGGTATCTGCCTGCATCGTTGAGGCGATCTGCCATCGCGTGGCGCTCGTTGATCAGATGATCGCGTCAGTATTGGAGCTATTGTGTACTCTTCCTTATTTTTAGGTGCTGCTGCCGCTGGCGGAGTGAGTGGAGGATGGCGGGTTCTTGTCATCTTCGGCGTCATCGCCACGCTCATGTTGTTGATCGTGATCGCGCAGCGAACCGACCCGCATCGTGGTGTTCGGTCGGATCGATCCGAACGGTCGGATGGCCCGCTCCCACCACGACCGGCGGCTAGGACCGACAGCGGTGAGACCCAGCCGGGCGTGGAGTCGAGGTGAACCGGGTCAAGGATGTGTCTCCGCGCGGTGTCGTGCGCCTGATCGGTCTGCTGCTCGGTCTCAGCCTGCTCGGCGGCATCGTCACCGCCGGCATCGCGTTCCCCGCCGCGATCGGGCTCGGGCTGGTGGCCAACGACGCGAGCGACAGCGTCGGCAGCGTGTCGACCGAGGTGCTGGACCAGCCGCTGCCGCAGACGACCATCGTCACCGACAGCGCCGGCACCACGATCGCGCAGCTGTTCGTGCCCGACCAGAACCGCCGCTCGGTCACCTCCGACGAGATCAGCCCGGCCATGAAGGCCGCGATCGTCGCCGTCGAGGACCGCCGGTTCTACCAGCACCAGGGCGTCGACTGGCAGGGCACGGTGCGCGCCGTCGTCACCAACTCGGTGTCGGGCAGCATCGAGCAGGGCGCCTCCACGCTCACGCAGCAGTACGTCAAGAACTACCTGCTCTACGTCGACGCGCAGACCGAGACCGAGCGGCTCAAGGCCACCGAGCAGACGCCCGCGCGCAAGCTCAAGGAAGCCCAGATCGCGCTGCAGCTCGAGCAGTCGCTGAGCAAGGACGAGATCCTCACCCGCTACCTCAACATCGTCCCGTTCGGCAACGGCGCCGCCGGCATCGCCTCCGCCGCGCGCACCTACTTCGGCGTCACCCCGGCCGACCTGACGGTGCCGCAGGCCGCTCTGCTGGCGGGCATGGTGCGCAGCACCACGGCCACCGACCCGGTGACGAACCCGCAGGCCGCGCAGGAGCGGCGCAACCTGGTGATCCAGCAGATGCTGGAGCAGCAGATGATCGACCGGACGCAGGCCGACGCGGCGCTGGCCGAGCCGCTGGGCATCGCGTCGCCGCTGAACACCCAGGCCAACGGCTGCATCGGCGCGGGCCCGGCCGGCTTCTTCTGCCAGTACGTGCAGGAGTACCTCAGCGAGGCCGGGATCTCCGGCGAGCAGCTCCGAACCGGGGGCTACACCATCCGGACCACCCTGGACCGGGGCGTCCTGGACCTCATGCAGGCTTCGCTCGTCGCGGAGGTTCCTGCCGATCAGCCCAACGTCGCCAACGTGATGGCGACTGTCGAGCCGGGAGCGGAGGGACACCGGGTGCTCGCGATGGGGTCGAGTCGGGTTTTCGGGCTCGACGCAGACGCGTTGGAAACCAGTTACGGGCTGCCCTACACCCCCGTCCCGCTCGGTGCCGGTTCGGTGTACAAGACCTTCACCGTCGCGACGGCGCTGGAGAAGGGGCTGGGCATCAACTACCAGCTCTCGGTGCCGCCGAGCGGGTACGCGTCCCCGATCTACGTCGACGGCGGCGGCCGCCCGCTGCCCGTGCAGAACTCGGGCGACTACGCCGAGCGCCTCTCGCTCTCCGACGCGCTGGCGCAGTCGCCCAACACCGCGTTCGTGAAGCTGATGGAGTTCACCGGCGTGCCCGACGTCGTCGACATGGCGGTGCGGCTGGGCATGCGCTCACTCGCCACGGAGCGCTTCGTCGACCCGAACACCGGCCAGCCCACCGACCGGTCGATCGCCGAGGTCACCAAGGCGCAGCGGCAGGCGTCGTTCACCCTCGGGGTGAGCCCGACGAGCGTGCTGGAGCTGTCGAACGTCGGCGCCACGCTGGCCAGCAGCGGGATGTGGTGCCCGCCCACGCCGATCGCGTCGATCACCGACCCCGAGGGCAACCCGGTGACGGTCACCGAGGCGCCGTGCGAGCAGGTCGTCGAGCCGGGCCTGGCCAACGCGATGATGAACGCGCTGGGCCGCGACGAGCTCCCCGGGGGAACCGCAGCCGGCGCGGCAAGCCAGGTCGGCTGGGACCGTCCGATGGCGGGCAAGACCGGCACGACCCAGGCCAACAAGTCCGCGGCGTTCCTCGGGGTGGTGCCGCAGCTGTCGGGCGCCGTGATCACCTACGACAACGATAACCGCCCGGACGCGCTCTGCGACGGCGCCGGATCGCCGTTCGCCTGCGCGCGCGGAAACATCTTCGGCGGCAAGACCCCGGCCGAGACCTGGTTCGGCACGATGTCCCCCCTCCTGGAGGGACAGGCGGTGATCCCACTGCCACCCGTCGATGAGCGGTACTTGGAGGGTGGCGCGGAGTCGCAGGTAGCCGATGTAGTCGGCCGTAGCGAGAACGACGCGCGCGCCACGCTGGAGTCGGCGGGCTGGGCCGTCACCACCCGCGAGCGTGACAACGCGGCGCCGCGCGGCACCGTGATCGGGCAGAGCCCGCGCGGCACGGCGCTGCCCGGCGAGACGATCGTGCTGACGGTCAGCAGCGGCGAGGTGCCGCCGCCCCCGGCCGCGCCCAGCGAGGCCCCGGCCGAGGGCGAGCAGCCGCCTCCCGCAGAAGAAGGCGACGGCGGGGTGACGACGACGGCGGCGGCGGCGAGGAGGGGGGTGGCGGTTAGAGGCTGCGGCCCTGTATGAGCGATCACAGTTCGGCGATCTCGACCCCTGCCGTTGACCTGCGCAGCCGATTTGCCGGGTCGTCGTCGGTAGGAGCGCGAGTCGGCGGAGCGGCAGCCAGTCACGATCGGCTCCAAAGCCTGCTGGTAGTCGAACAGCGCGCATGTTGCAAAGCGGTCGCCGGCGGGGCGTCTTCGCTGCCGTAGTAGCGGTCTTCGTAATCGGGCTGCCGCTGCCGCTGGCGGTGGCGGTGGCAGCACCGAAGCTCGCTCCGTGCCGTGTCCCTCTTCAAGATCTTGACTGGCAAGGCTGCAATCGCAGTTCGAGGCGGCGAAACGCCAGTGCTGTCTGCGGGGTGCTGGCGCAGGAGGTGGTGAGCGAGTCAACATCGATAGCGTCGCTGAGCACGACCTGATGGCGGCTCGCCTTTCCAGCCGAAAGTGCCATAAGCGGGCGACCTCAAGTGGCGAGCCGAATTGTCGCTGGAGCGGGCCCCGATGGCGCAGTCGAGTCAGAGGGGGCTGGCACCTTGGGTGTACGAGGAGATCATCTCCCAGCGACGGATACCGTTGGCCCGTGACAGGACCGCAGCCCGCACATCGCACCTGGCCGACAACTGCCGCCTGTGCGGTGTTGGCCCTCGCGGCAGATCAGGCGAGCAAGGCCGCCGCCTTGGTCCTGTTGGTCGATCCGATCCCTGTTCTGCCCACCTTCGCGCTGAGGCTGTCGTTCAACACTGGTGCGGCCTTCAGCATGGGGACCGGCCTGACGCCGGTCCTCACCCTGATTGCGGCGGCCGTGGTCGGATACCTCGTGCTGCGGGCACCGCGCATCGCAACACGGGCGTGGGCGGTCGCCGCCGGCCTCGTCGGAGGCGGTGCGGCCGGCAACCTCGCCGACCGGCTGACCCGCCCGCCCGGTTTCGCGCGAGGCGCGGTGGTCGACTTCCTCGAGGTGTCCTGGTTCGCCTCGTTCAACATCGCTGATGTCGCCATCACGTGCGGTGCAGTGGTGGCTGCCGTGCTCTCGCTGCGTGGGACGCCGCTGTGGCGGCCGCTGGCTGGTGACGCCGTCGGGGCTCCGCCCGTCGATCAGCAGTAGCGGCGAGTGCTCGGGCTCGCTCACGTCTGGTGGCGCTCCAGGTGCCTGCTCGGGCTGCTGGCCGCAGCCGCGCTCGTGCCGGTCCGCCACACCTTCTACAGTGAGTAGACGTTGCCGAGGGAGTCCACGCATGACGTCGCCACCGATCGCCGATACCCGCCGTCGCGTCGAGCTCACCGTGTCGGGCATGACCTGCGCTGCGTGCGCCTCGCGCGTGCAGCGCACCCTCAACCGGCTGCCGGACGTGAGCGCGGACGTCAACTTCGCGACGGGACGTGCGACCGTGACCGCAGGCGCGACGGTCACCGACGAAGCACTGCTGGAATCGGTGGAGCGCAGTGGGTTCGGCGTAGCGCTGCATGCGCCCGATGTCGTTGATGTAGCCGCCCGGGCTGATGCCGAGCACGCACGTGCAGTGTGGCGCCGACTCGTCGTCGCCGTGGTGCTGTTCGTACCGCTGGCCGATCTCTCCGTGACCTTCACCGTGCTGCCGGAGTGGCGGTTCCCGGGATGGCAGTGGCTCCTGATCGCACTGGCGGCACCGGTGGTCGGATGGGCGGCATGGCCGTTCCACCGCGCCGCTGCCGCCGCACTCCGGCACGGTGCTGCCTCGATGGACACCCTGGTCTCCCTCGGAGTGCTGGCGGCGACCGGCTGGTCGGTCTACGCCATGTTCGCGGTGCCGGATCCGGTCGTCGGCGCTTCCGGTCTGGCGCTGCTCTGGCGCCCCGACGGAGCGATCTACCTCGAGGTCGCGGCCGGGCTGACCGCGTTCGTGCTCGCGGGCCGCTACGTCGAGGCGAAGGCCAAGCGGTCGGCCGGTACGGCGTTGCGCGACCTGGCCGCGTTGCGGACCTCCGACGTGGACCTCATCGGCGAGGACGGCACACCGACGACGGTTGCGGCGGCATCACTGCGTGTCGGGCAGAGGTTCCTCGTCCGGCCCGGCGGCACGGTGGCCACCGACGGCCGGGTCGTCACCGGCCAGGGCTCGATCGACACGTCGGTGATGACCGGTGAGTCGATGCCCCGTGCCGCGGGACCCGACGTCGACGTGGTCGGTGGCACGCTCCTGCTGCACGGTTCGCTCGTCGTGGAGGCGACCGCGCTGGGGCAGGACACCCAGCTCGGCGCCATGATCCGGCTGGTCGAACAGGCCCAGACCGGAGAGGCCGACGTGCAGCGGCTCGCTGACCGCATCTGCGCGTGGTTCGTCCCAGCAGTGGTCGTGCTCGCGCTGCTCACACTGGCGGGGTGGTCGCTGGCCGGTGGTCCGGCGGAGCGCGCCTTCGGGGCGGCGCTCGCGGTCCTCGTCATCGCGTGTCCGTGCGCGCTCGGGTTGGCCACACCCACTGCGTTGATGGTCGCCGCCGGCCGCGGGGCGCGGCTGGGCATCTTCGTCAAGGGCTACACGGCGCTGGAGGCGACACGGGCGGTCGACACCGTCGTGCTGGACAAGACCGGCACGGTGACATGGGGACGCATGGCACTGGTGGAAGTGGCGTGCGCCGAGGGCGTCGGTCGTGCCGAGGTGCTCCGTGCCGCCGGTGCGCTGGAGCAGGACTCGGAGCACCCTGTCGCCACCGCTGTCAGCGCCGCCGCCCGCGCCGAGCTCGGAGCGCTGCCGCGCCCGACCGGTTTCGTCGATGAGCCCGGGCTGGGGGTCACAGGCGAGGTCGACGGCGAGCGGGTGATGGTCGGTCGGCACCTGCTGTTCGTGGACGTGGGACCGCCGGAACCCGCATCTCTGCAGGAGAAGCGGTTGCTCTGGGAGGAGCAGGGACGGACCACGGTCCTCGTCGCGCGTGGGCAGAGCGTCATCGGTTTGCTCGGTCTCGCGGACGAGGTCCGCCCTTCCGCAACCGCGGCCGTGGCCCAACTGCACCGGCTCGGACTGTCCACCCTGCTGCTGACCGGTGACAACACCGCTACGGCGACAGCGGTGGCGCGCCAGATCGGGGTGGGTTCCGTCGTCGCCGAGGTGCTGCCGGGGGAGAAGGCGGAGCAGGTGCGCCGTCTGCAAGCCGCCGGCGCCACCGTCGCCGTGGTCGGGGACGGGGTCAACGACGCCGCCGCTCTGTCTGTCGCCGACCTCGGCATGGCTGTCGGCACCGGTACCGACCTCGCCATCGAGACGGCCGACCTCGTGCTCGTCCGGGACGATCTGCGGGTGGTGCCGGACGCGATCCGACTGGCCCGCGCCACCTTGCGCACCGTTCGCGGCAACCTCTTCTGGGCGTTCGGCTACAACGTGGCGGCGATCCCGCTCGCAGCCTCGGGACTGCTCAACCCGATCGTCGCCGGAGCGGCCATGGCCGTGTCGTCGCTGTTCGTCGTGTCGAACAGTCTGCGACTGCGCCGTCTCCCCCTGGGATCCGAGGAGCTATGACACCACTGCTGACCACGACCGTGCTGGCGTGGATGCCACCTGCGGACCAGCCGCCGCTGACGCTGTCGCGGATGCTGACCGCGTGGACGTTCGACCCGTTCATGGTGCTGCCCGTGCTGCTGGCCGGTGGGCTCTACCTCGCCGGGGTACGGATGCTGCACCGGCGTGGTGATCAGTGGCCGGTGCTCCGCACGGTGTACTGGTTCGCGGGGCTGCTGCTGGTGTTCGTCGCCACCTCGTCCGCGCTGGGCGTGTACGACCGCACCCTGTTCGTCGTGCCCGCGATCCAGCACATGCTGCTGCAGATGATCGCACCGGTCGGGCTGGCGATGGGAGCGCCCATCAGCCTGGCGATGCGGACGTTCCCCGTCGCCTGGCGCCGGGTGGTGCTCGCCGTCGTGCACAGCGGACCGGTGCGCTTCATCGGTCACCCGGCGATCGCGTTCGCCTTCTTCGCGATCACCCAGTTCGCCTTCTACTACTCGCCCCTCTACGAACTGTCACTGCGCAACGTCTGGCTCCACGACCTGTCCCACGTGCACTTCGTGCTGGTCGGGTTCCTCTTCTTCTGGGCGCTGCTGGGGGTCGATCCGGTGCCTCATCGGCCACCGTTCTTCCTGCGCTTCATGCTGGTGCTCGGTCTGGCGCCGATGCACATCCTGCTCGGTATCCCGATCATGCTCATGAACGCCGTGCTCGCCGAGGACTTCTACCTGGAGGTGGGGCGCGACTGGGGGCCGACGTTGCTCGACGACCAGGCCGTCGGGGGTGGAGTGCTGTGGGGTTTCGGCGACGTGTCCTCGGCCGCGCTGATCGGCGCCTTCGTAGTGCAGTGGTACCGCTCGGACGAGCGCGAGGCGCGCCGCACCGATCGCCAGCTCGACCGCTTGCACGGCTCCTCGCCGACGACGCCGCCGTGGTGGCTCGAACCCGAGCACGAGGGATCCGCGACTCCGGTCACCCCGAAGGGCGAGAGCTGAGTCCGGTCACGTATCGGTGCGGTCCTGGCCGAACGGCGGAGCGGGACGGCGGTTGCGTTCCAGCGTCTCGAGGAGGTCGCGGTAGGCGGTGGCGTCCTCGTCGAGCGGGTCGGCGCGGAACGCCGCGAACTGGTCGTGGCGGTGCCACTGCACCAGCAGCACCACCTGGGTGACGACGAGCACGACCTCTCCCAGGACGAGGGACAGCAGTCCGGCCCGGCGCTGGTCGGCGAGCAGGTCCGGCGACCACACCAGGTCGAGTGACTCGTAGAAGCCGCCGGCGACCGCTGTCGGAAGGCTGAGGATGATGATCGCGAAAAGGACGTGGAACGGCATCACCGCGAACCCGAGGCCCAGTCGCCCCAGATGGGGGAGCCTCCGCGGTGCCGCGTCCGGCCCGACCACGAGCCAGCAGAACTGGTAGCCGATCGCCAGGATGGCCGCGTTGAGGACCGTCCGCGACCAGTGCTCCGCGATGACGACCTCGAACAGGTCCGTCAGGTACAGCAGGTAGTACGACCCCGCGAACAGTGACGCCGCGAGGACGGGGTGCGCCAGTGCTCGGGCGAACGGCGAACCGACCGTGGCGAGCAGCCACTCGTGCGGCCCCGCCGGTCGGTCTGCGGGCGCAGCGGGCAGAGCCCGCAGGGCGAGGGTCACGGGGGCGCCGAGCACCAGCGCGAGCGGCGCGATCATGTTCAGGACCATGTGCAGGACCATGTGCACGCTGAACACGGCCGGTGCGTAGGCGCCCACGCCTGAGCTGGTGGCGAGCAGCACCAGCGCGCACCCCGTCATCCACGCCGCCGTGCGCCCGGCCGGCCACGGCCGTCCCGCCCGTCCGAGACGCCGAACCCCGGCGACGTAGGCGGTCGCGGCCAGCAGCGCAACCGGTCCGAGCAGCAGGTCGGGCCGCCAGGTCGCGAGGAGCTGTTGCCAGTCCAGCGGGCCGGGCAGGGAGTAGCCGGCTGCCGCCTCCAGCGGTCCGTTCACCGGGGAGACAGGGAACCGAGCCACCCGGCCCACTGCCACGATCAGAACGACGAGGAGCACTGCCTGCGCGAACAGCGACCGGACGAGGACCGCGTCCGTCGATCGGATATCGGCGCGCTGTGCACGCCGACGAACGAGCACCGCGAGGCCGCCGAGTCCCATCAATGCGATCGCCGCGACGGTGAGTGCCAGAGGGACAGCTTCGCGGGCCAGGGCGAGCACGGCACCGGCTGCTGCCGCCGACAGCCAGCAGGTGCGGACGAGGGAACCGTGCCGCCTGAAGACGACGTCGTGTCCGCGGCGGAGCCCGAGGAGCACCCAGAACAGCGCGCCCGCCCACACGGCGGGAGCCAGCACCATCCACACCAACGCGGCACCCACCAGGTCTCCTTGCGCCCCCGCGAGGACCGGTGCATCGACGAGAGGCAGGAGCAGCGCGACGCCGGCCGGCGCGACCAGGGCCGCTGTGGGCGACCACCGCCGAACGCAGGCGCACCCCACTGCCACGAGGAAGGCGCATCCCGCGGAGGTCGGTCCAGTCCAGGAGGTCACGCCGCCTGCGCTGAGCGCGGCGAGACCCCCCGTCCATACCCCGGCTGCACACGCGGCCGAGCGCAACGACGCGACCCCGGCGCCGGAGAGCGCACCGTTGTGCATCACCGGTGCGAGGAACAGCGCGACCAGCAGACCGCCGGTGGTCAGTGCGCCGCTGACCTCGACGACGACCCGCAGCACCGCCACCCAACCGACGTCCATCACCCTCCTGGATCTCCTTCGCACCGTACTGGGCGTCGAAGGACGGTGCGGTCAGGCAGGGCGCGGGCCCGCATCCCGGCCGCCGGAGCGCCGCGGCTCCCGCGCTGCACTACGTCCTGGCCGCCACCGCGCTCGTCGGCGCTCTCCTCCTGTGCCTGGCTGCGCGGCCCGCGCTGCTCGTGGCCTCGGCGGTGGCCGGCACGGTGGGTGTCGCCGCGTTCGTCATCCCTCTGCTCCTTCCAGTCCTGGGGGCCGGCGGTGCCTCCATCGCTGTCACGCCATGGACCCTGGCCGCGTTCGTCCTGAACGCGCTGACCGTGCGGCTGGCGGTCTTCACCCTTCGCGGACAGGGCTACAACCAGGCCACCCGGCCGGCCAGCAGGGCATAGCCGACGAACGCCACCACGTTGATGAGCGTGTGCGCTCCGACGAGGATCCACAGGCGGTTGGTGCGCTGCCACAGCCGGGCGAACACGAGGCCCATCAGGATGTTCCCGACGAAACCGCCGGCTCCTTGGTAGAGGTGGTAGCAGCCGCGCAGGAACGCGGATGCGGCCGCGGCCCTGTTCTCCGACCACCCCAGCTGGCGCAGCCGCGTCAGGAGGTAGGCGACCTCGACCACCTCCTCTGCCCAGGCGTTCGCCGCCGCCGAGGCGACCAGCACCGGCAGTTCCCACCAGAGACCACCCAGTGTGGTCGGGGCGATGCTGACGCTGACGCCGACCGAGCGGGCGATGAGGTAGAGCCCGAGACCGGGTACGCCGATGGCCGCAGCCAGAACGGTCGCCCCAGTCAGGTCGCGTCCCGGTCGTTCCGCGTCGAGACCGACCGATCGCAGGGCGAACCCCGCTCGCAGCAACAGGTAAGCACCCAGAGCGCCCCACCCCACCAGTTGCAGCACGCGCACCAGCTGCAGGGCCAGGTCCACGAGCTCGATGCGGGCTGCGGGGGCATTGAGCGCCACCTGCTGTTCGGCCAGGGGGGTCGACGCCAGCAGGGACTCGACGAGGCTCAGTGCACTGCGCATCGCGGAGAGGCCGGTGGTCACGGTGAGGACCACGAGCACCTCGAGCCCGATCAGCCTGCGCTGCCGCTGGTCCGTGACGACGTGCGTTCCGGCCGGTGGAGGCATGAACAGGTTCCGTCCCCATCAACATCGGCCACGAGTTCGACTCCACTCCGCTGGGCTGGTGCCGGCGATGCCCCGACCCGGCAAGGTCTACTCGGGGGGTGAACGGTCCGCGTCATCGGTGCGGCGGGTCGCCCGCCGGAACCACCGGCCGCCGTAGAGCGGAAGGGCGATCGCCAGCAGAACGAGTGCGGGGATGCCGGCGAAGACGCCGATCGCCTGCAGAGTGGTCATGAGAGTCCGATCATGGAGCGTGCTCCTGCTCAGGTGGAGGAAGGTCCGGCTTCGCCAGTTCGACCGGTGGGTTCCCACCGGCAGGCGATGCTGCTGAGAACGAGGATGGCGAGGACGTCGCGCAGTTCCCACAGCAGGCCCAACCCGATGATCTGCTGCAGGTGCTGGAGGGGCTGGGCTGCGAGCATCCCGTCGCCGGAGCTGACTACGATGCCGATCACTCGGTCCGCCGGTCCTGGTGCGGTAGGTCGAGGTCGGCAGGCTGCTCAGGAGTTCCGTCAGCATTCGGTGCCGCGGAGTCGGCCCTGTCCGGACCGGACTGGTCGGAGGGCACGCCCGCGATCAGGGCCCGCCGCTCCGCCGCCCGGTGCCTGCGGTCCGGATCGGTCAGTTGCGCGACCACCAGACCGGTGACGACCAGGACCAGCAGTCCGGCGACCACGATCAGGGGCCAGATCTCGCGGCGTCCCGTCGTCGCGTAGCTCGCCAGAAAGGAGATGGTCATCCCGACAGCCCCGACCAGTAGGGCCAGAAGCGCACCACGACGAGTGCGCCGATGACGACCAGCCACCCTGTGAGCACGGCCCCGTGGTACTCGGCGACCCGTGCGAACCAGCGCTGCCGGCCCTGGCTGCCGCGGAGGGTGTGCAAGGTGGTGTACCAGAACACCGCGATGGTCACGATCCACACGGCCATGCAGTACGGACACAGGGCGCCGATCACGTAGAGGCTCTGCGCGATCAGCCAGTGCACGAACAGCACCCCGGCGGTGGCTCCGATCTGCAGACCGAGCCACACCCACCTGGGCAGGGCGGCACCACCCACCACGACGGCGCCGAGCGTCGCGACGATCGGGAACGTCAGCACACCGATGAGGGGGTTGGGGAACCCGAACACCTCGGACTGCGGCGAGGCCATGATCGATCCGCAGGAGAGGACCGGGTCGATACTGCACGCGGGAACGAACTCGGGATCCTCGAGCAGTGAGATGCGGTCGAGGATGAGTGCGAAGGCGGCGACGGCGCCGATCGCCCCTCCGACGAGGAGGACCCAGCCGATCGCTCGCTCCACGACCGAGGTGCCCTGAGGCGCAGTGGGGGTGCTGCGCGGCTGCGTGCCGAGGAGAGACATCGGAGGTCTCCTAGCGCGCGATCGCGCGATCGAGTTGGAGTCGCAGGTCGTCGAGGGACTCGGGTTCGACGCGCGTCCCGTCGAGGAAGAAGGTCGGGGTGCCCTGCACCCCGGCCGTCTCGCCGTCGGCCCGGTCCCGGCGGACCCGTTCGAGGGTCGCCGGATCCGACACGGCCTGGTCGTAGGCGAGCAGGTCGAGGCCCAGGTCGCCGGCGAACTCGCGGAACAGATGTGCCTGCGAATCCTGCTGCTCGCCCCACTGCGCTTGCGTCTCGAACATGCGCTTGTACATGTTCTCGAACTGGCCCTGCTGTGCAGCGGCCTCCACCGCGACAGCCGCGTTCTCCGCGTTGGCGTGGCTCGGGATGGGGAAGTAGCGGGCGACGAAGGTGACGCGGTCGCCGTACTCGGCGCGCAACTGCTCAACAGCGGGGAACGCCGCCCGGCACGCCTCGCACTCGAAGTCGAGGAACTCGACGAACGTGGCCTGGCTCTGGGAGGGCGTGGACAGCCGGTGACTGTCGCTCCGCACGAGCACGTCGCCCGGCACCTGCTGAGCGGCTGATGAACCGGAGGCACGCCCGGCGAAATCGGGGACCGCGGTCTCCCTGCGGGCGAGGAGCAGGGCGAGGACGAGCACGGCGATGACCACGAGGACGACGGTCACGGTGGCCCGGAGGTTCTTGGTCATGATCCCTCTCTGGGGGTGCGGCATGGCGGGTGCGACAGGCCCGACGAAGCGGAGCGGATGCCGTCGCCCGGCACCGCCACGCCGTGGCGGTGGCGCGCCGAGGACGAGCACGGGTCGCGACGGATCAGGTGCGCCGCTGCGGGAGCAGGCGAACGACCGGAACTCGACGGATCGGATGCCCACGCACCGAGGTCCGAGGGGGCCGCGATCTGTCAGAACAGTGCCGGCCGGTGCGGATCAGACCCGTGTGATGCCGACTGCGAGCAGACGCCGACGGCCCGGCACCAGGCGACGCGGAGCCCACGGCGGGGCTCCCCCTGCAGCGGTCCACGCGACCAGGAGGCCCGTTGTCGCCAGCGCTACGAGCGCCAGTGCGGCCTCGGCCAGCGGTAGGCACTCGAGGACGCCCGCGCGCGCCGTGCCCACGGTCGTCAGTACCGCACTGGCCTCGCACACGGCGTCGTGCCCGATCCCGTGCCCCACGTCCTGCACCATGACGGCGGGTCCGGCGCCGGCCGGGGCGAGCAGCGCCTGGCAGGCGACGAGCTGGGCCAGGATCGCGAGCACCAGGACAGCACGCGTGCCCCACCCCGCGTTGGAGCGGCGGTACCTGAGGTTGCCGGTGTCGCTCATGACGGCGACGACGATAGCAACGCGGACGCGGTGTGGACGGTGTGGGGCGGCGGCACTACCCCTCGAACGACACGTGGACGTGGTCCATGTGGTTGGCGGTCACACCGCCGCGGTCCTCCATGGCTTCCCAGCCGGACCCGGTGTTGATGCGCTGCCGGTAGATCACGTACTTGATGCCGAGACGGTCCATGTTCTCCACGGCGTACTCGGCGAGCTGTTCGCCCGGGTCGCGTTCGACCATGAGGTCGAGCGCGAGGCCGCCGGGGTGGTCGGAGCTGCCCGCTCGCCCGGCGACGCCGTAGACGACGTCGACCCCGAACCGGCAGCGGAGCTCGATGCCTGCGTCCGTCACTCCGGGCTGGACGGTCTCGAAGCCGGAGTCCCCGGCGGCACAGATCCGGCTCCGATCCTCTTCCTCGCGGGCTGCTGAGGCCGCCGCGGCCGCGGCGGCCTCAGCGGCCTCAGCCGCCTCCGCCTCCTGCCGGGCACGTTGTTCCTCACCCAGGACCACGGCCTTGACCAGGGCCGCGGCGTCGAAGGTGGTGGGCTCCGGCGCGACCGGTGCGACGCTGGAGAGGAGGGGGCCACCGTCGTCGACGGATGGCGGTTCGGGGGCGGTGAGTTCGAACGCGGCCGGTGCGACATCCGCCTCGGCCGGCGGCAGGTGCTCTCCGACGACCAGAGCACCGCACCCGACGGCGGTGACCGCGAGAACGCTGGTGGACCCGCGCCGGATGGTCAGACCGGCGCGGGGAGTGTGCCGCGTGTGCCCGGAGGTGGAGGTGGGGATGCGAAGACGCGCTTTCGAGCGGCGCGCAGGGGCGCTGTGCCGTGCCACGGACGAACCTTTCGTGCCGGACGGCCGGTCGGATGCGGGCGGGGAGCAGTCGGAGCGGGGAGCGTCCGTTTCCGTTCCGTTACCGGGCCGTGGTCCAGCGACCGTACGAAACGGACAGCGATCCGTGCGCGTCGAGGCGCCTCCGGCGCGACGACCGCGCCGCCGGGTGCTGTGAGCGGTCAGTGGGCCGACGGCGGGGAAGTGCGACCGGTTCCTGGACGCCGAGCCCATGCCAGTCCTGGTAGCTCAGATGTCGATGCCGCGTTCGCGCAGCCAGGCAGCCGGGTCGAGCTTGGTGCCGTCGGCGTCCCAGATCTCCAGATGCAGGTGCGGTCCTGTGGAGAAGCCCCGGTTCCCCACCTCCGCGATCTGCTCACCTGCGGACACCTGCTGTCCGACCTCGACGTAGGTCCGGTTGATGTGCCCGTACACCGACCGGGTGCCGTCGGGATGCCTCAGGACCACCCATAGGCCGAAACCGCTGGCCGGGCCCGACTTCTCGACGACACCGTCGGTCACAGCGAAGATCGGCGTGCCGATGGCGTTGGCCACGTCGAGGCCGTTGTGGGTGGTGCCCCACCGGGGCCCGGCCGCGGATGTGACGCGACCCACGACCGGCTGGGCCACGGCGGAGTCGCCGAAGAGGGCGGCTCCGGGTGCGCCGGAAGCGAGGGCCGAGTCGAGGATGGCCGCTCGTCGAGCCAGCTCCTGCCCCATCTCCACCGCCTTGGTCAGGTTGCGGACGTCGACCTCGGGAGAGTCGTCCGTGTGAGCGGCGGCCACGGCGGCGGGTAGAGCCTGGTCCCCGCCGATGCCGTTCCACGCGGCCGTCGAGGGCGCTGCGGCCGTGTGCGGATCCGGAACGGGCAGCACCGCGCTGAGGACGACGGGTTCCAGCCCGTCGTCGACGGATGCGATCACCGTCTCGGCTCCGGCCACGGCGGCCCCGGCGGCTACCGCGGCAACGAGGACGCGCGCGCGGGAGGTGCCGCCCGGGGGCGGCGGCAGGCGGTGCGTTCCGACGCCCACCTGCATCATGCGGTGAGGGTCGGACGCCCGCGCGCCGCTGGGGGAGCGGTGGCGCGCCACGACGGTGTCCTTCTCGACGTCGATCAGTCGGCGGGCCTGGGGGGAGCTCGGCCTGTCCGTCGTGACCGTGTTGTGATCGAACGTCGGGACGGTAGCAGGGGGATCGGGCCGGGGTCGTCAGAGGGGGAGCGTGTACCCGGCGATGGGGCCGCGCATCCACGCGATGAAGGAGCCCCAGAGGCCGGTGACCAGCAGGACCCCGAGGGACAAGAGCATCACGCCGCCGACGATCTGCAGCGCCCGGATGTGGCGGCGCATCCAGACCGTGGTGCGCACCGCCCACTGCGTGCCCAGCGCGATGAGCACGAAGGGCGCGCCGAGGCCCGCGCAGTAGGCCAGGACGAGCACCAGCCCGCGCACGGTGGACGGCCCGACCTGGGTGCCGGTGGCCAGAGCGATGACCCCAGTCAGGGTGGGCCCGAGGCAGGGGGTTCAGCCCAGCCCGTACACGGCACCGAGGACCGGTGCGCCGGCGAGACCTCCACGGGGTAGCCGGTGGATCCTGACGTCACGCTGCAGGGTAGGAACGAAGCCGAGGAACACGAGTCCCATCACGATGGTGACCACGCCCCCCAACCGCTGCAGCAGCAACTCGTTGCCGATGAGCCAGTCGGACAGACCGAGCACCAGCAGCACGCCGCCGGTGAAGACGACCGTGAATCCGGCGACGAACAGCAACGCCGCCCCAGCCACCCTCCACCGATCGGGGGATCGGGAACCGGCGGTGGCGTCGGCAGGAACGGTTGAGGTGGCCTGACCGTCCGTAGCGACGAGCCCGGCGAGGTAGCCGACGTAGCCGGGTACCAGCGGCAGGCAGCATGGAGATGCGAACGACAGGGCTCCTGCGGCGAGAGCCAGAGCGAACGCGACGATCAGCGGACCGGAGATCGCCAGCTCGGTCAGCGTGTTCACGATGGCTGCCCGGTCTCTGGCGGACCGGGGGGCTCGGCGGCGACGCGCTGCACGACCGGAAGGAGCTCCGCGACGCGCACCGCGGTGAGGAACACCGCGGCGACCCGGTGCTGCCGGTCCAGCACGATGGTGGACGGCACGGTGCTGCGGGGAAAACCGTTCAGCGCCAGCAGGGAGCGGCCGGGATTGTCGAAGATCGACGGGTAGGTGATGTCGCGGTCGTCCATGAAGTCCCGCGCCGCGTCTGCGGAGTCGCGGACGTCGATGCCGAGCAGGGTCACGCCGGACGGCCGCATCTGCTCGTGGATCTGCTGCAGTCCGGGCATCTCCTCCCGACACGGGCCGCACCAGGCGCCCCAGATGTTGAGCACCACGACCTGACCGGGGAAGTCGTCGATGCCGATGGTCCGACCGGGCTCGAGGAGGCTCTCCCCCGACAGTCCGCGCACCGTGCCCCGCTGGTCCGGAGGATCGTAGAAGATCCGGGTCTGTCCGCCGGGGGCGACGAAGGTGAAGTCACCGGCCTGGCTGGGGGCATCGCCGGTCGGGGTCGAGTAGGAACATGCGGAGGCCGCCAGTAGGACGGTCAGGAACACGACCAGCCGCTGCGTCGCGCCCCGCGTGCTGCGCCGAGCGACCCCGGCGCGGGCTCGGGCCTGCCCGGTGCCGGTCTCCATGCGGCCGACGATAGACGTCGGCGTGTGATGGCCGCGTGCCGGCTCAGGGCTGCGGCGTCACCGCCTCGCCGGTCGAGGTGACCACGAACCACGTGGCGTCCGCCCCGTTCTGGCCGGTCGTCTCCAAGGTCCCTGTGTCGTCGCGATGGCGGTACAGGGGCCAGCCGGCGAGGGTGAGCTGCCGCATGCCGTCGTCGCGCCGGACCACGCCGACGAGGGCCGGGTCCACCCCCAGCAGGTCGGGCTCCTGGCCTTCGCTCGCGGCGGCGACGGGGATCCACGTCGCCGCGCAGCTGCCGGCGCAGTTCGACACCGGCGGGTCGGTGCTGTCCTCCGCCGAGCGGTACATCAGGCGTCCCGAACCGTCCGTGACCACGATCCCGAGCGGTCCGCTCTGCACCGCGTAGAGGACCGGACGTGCGTCGTCGTCCGTCCCGTGGCCGGCAGGGTGCGCCTGCCCGGACGAGGCGGCGGGTGCAGGCGGCGGATCCGCAGGCGTCGCGGCTCCGTCGGGAGCTCCACACGCCGTGAGTGCGAGCAGGCATCCGGCGGCGACGGCCCCGAGCAGCCGCGTTCTCTGATCCGTCATCGACACTCCTTCGTCGTCGTTCCGTGACCATGTCACGGTCGCGAACACGATCGGGTTCAATGTCGTGCCCTCACGCGGGTCGTGGCGTTGCACGTGGTGTCGGACGAGAGGGTCGGGATGAGCAGGGGTGGGACCGCGGACGGATGCGTACGGGGAAGCGTGCGCAGGGGTGTGGTCGTCGTGCTGGCCCTCGCCACCGCCGCCGTGATGCTGGTCGAAGGGGTCGCCGCAGCCCGGGAACCCGCCGCTCCGGTGGTGCCGGGCACCCCGTGCAGCGCGACCGCAGTGGCGTGCGTCGACCTCGTCGGGCTCCGTGCGTGGCTGTTCGAGGAGGGGCAGGTACTCCGCGGGCCGGTGCCGATCAGCATCGGAGCCGGCGGCGAGGCGCGCACGCCCGCCGGACGGTTCCGGGTCGAGTGGAAGAACAGGGACCACGTCAGCGGCGAGTCGGGCGGGCCGATGCCGTTCGCGGTGTTCTTCGCGCCCGGCGGCATCGCGTTTCACGAAGGCAACCTGCAGACCAAGTCCGCAGGCTGCGTGCGGTTGTCGCGCGAGGAGGCCTCGGCGTTCTTCGACCACCTCCAAGTGGGGGATGAAGTCCAGGTGCACGACGATCCCGCACCCGCGTAACGCCTGCTAGAGTGCGTCTCATGCACAAACGTGCATGAGACGTCCCGCGGAGGCGAGTGGTATGGGGCAAGGTCACGGGCACGGCATCGCGACATCGGGCGGTCGGCATCGTCGCCCGCTGTTGATCGCCTTCGGGCTCACGGCCGGGTACATGGTCGTCGAGCTGGTGGCCGGACTGGTGCTCGGATCGCTGGCGCTGCTGTCGGACGCCGCGCACATGGGGACCGACGTGCTCGGTCTGGGCATGGCGCTGGCAGCGATCACCCTGGCGTCACGGCCTGCCACCTCCCAGCGGACCTACGGCACCTACCGCCTGGAAGTGCTCGCGGCCCTGGCCAACGGTCTGCTGCTGTTCGGTGTCGCCGGCTACGTCCTCTACGAAGCCGTGCAGCGGTTCTCCGATCCGCCGGACGTGCCCGGGGTCCCGCTGCTGGTGGTCGCGGTCATCGGCATGGTCGTGAACCTGATCAGCTTCCGGCTGCTGGCCGCCGGGTCGAAGGAGAGCATCAACCTCCGCGGCGCCTACCTGGAGGTGCTGGGCGACCTCCTCGGCTCGGCCGGAGTGATCGTGGCTGCGATCGTGATCTACACGACGGGCTGGCCGTACGCCGATCCGATCGTCGGCGCCGCGATCGGTCTGTTCATCCTGCCGCGGACCTGGACGCTCACCGCCCAGGCGCTGCGCATCCTCATGCAGGTCGCGCCACCCGGTATGGACGTCGACGAGGTCCGGCGTCGCATCATCGAGCTGCCCGACGTCGTGGACGTGCACGACCTGCACGTGTGGACGCTGACCTCGGGCCTGGAGAACGCCACCGGGCACGTGGTCGTGGCCGACGGAGCCGACTACCACGACGTCCTCGACCGGGTGCTGGCCCTGCTGGCCGACGACTACGGCATCACGCACGTCACCGTCCAGTGCGAACCGGCCCACCACGAGGAGAGCGACACGCCGATCTGACGAAGGTCGCGGGCTCCGACGGCCGGGCGCACTCGGCGCTCCTCAGGCTGCGACCAGCAGGCCGGTCAGGTACATGACCAGTACTCCGGCGCCGAGACCGCCGATCACGGCCGGGTCGAGGAGGCTGCCCGTGGTGCGGGAGCGCAGACCGGGAGCGATCTGGACCACCACCTGCACGATGGCGCCGACCCCGACGCCGAGGAGAACGGCGGTCAGCGCGGCGTTGTTGACCGAGGCACCGATGACCGCACCGATGATCGCGGGTGCACCCGCGACCACGCCCAAGCCGGCCAGTGCGGCGAGCGAGGGGCGGCGGTCCGTGAGCGGGGCGACGATCGCCAGGCCTTCGGTGGTGTTGTGCGCTGCGAACCCGACCACGAGCGAGGTGCCGAGCGCGAGCTCGCCGACGGCGTAGGCCGAGCCGATGGCGAGCCCCTCGCCCAGGTTGTGCAGGCCGATCCCGACCGCGATCATCAGCGCGAGCCGCATCCCGGAGCGCGTGCCGGTCTCCCGGCGTACGCGACTCGCACCCGCGCGATCGATCGCGGTGAGGGCCAGGAAGGCCAGCGCGGCGCCGAGCAGTACCAGTGCCGGTCCGCCGAACGCGCCGCCCGAGAGCGCAGCCAGGTCGAGGCCCTCCAGCAGGGCGTCGACGGCGAGGAAGGCGAGCAGTCCGACGGTGACGGCGAGCAGGACCCGTACGACCCCGCTGCCGGTTCGTCGCAGCACCGGCAGCACCAGCATGCCGAGCAGGACCGGGATGACGCCGACGTAGGTGCCGAGCAGGGCCATGAGCCCGAAGAACCCCGGCTGCGGGACGGGGGTCGCCACGGCGGCCGGGATCACGTGCTCGATCACCAGCCCGGTCGATGTCAGCATCGAGACGGTGTACGGCTGCCCGGTGATCCACGGGTAGTCCAGGGCGAGTGTCCGGGAGGCGAGCCTGCCGATCGGTTCGGCCGGGCCGGTGAAGTCGACGTAGGCGTCGTTGACGAACACCTGCGCGACCTGCACCGGGTCCGGTCCGGTGTTGCGGACCACGACTTCGATCACGCCCTGGCTCAGCACCGCGCGCTCGACTGCCAGCTGCTCGACCGGCGGTCCCGTGCGCTCGGGCAGGGTCTGTCCCCCGAAGACGGCCAGGGCCGTCAGCGCGGCGGCGATGATCGCGATGACCCCGCAGACCAGTGTCCACAGCGGTGCCCGTCCGGTGGCGCGGTCGTCCGGACTGTTCTCGGAGGAGCTCATGTCGTCTCGCCGTCGACGACGTCGAAGAAGCCCATCCAGCCGAGGTCGGCGAACTCGGTCTTGTGCGCGTGGAACATGTACTTGCCGGTGTAGGGGAAGCGGATCTCGCAGATGCCGCGCTGCCCCTGGGCCTGGATGACGGTGTCGGTGAACTCGCTGGGCTCCAGCCGGGTACCCGTGGGGTAGTAGTCGAAGAAGTTGCCGTGCAGGTGGAAGCTGTTGATCGGGTCGTACTCGAGGATGTTGACCAGGTAGATCCGTACGAGTCCCCCGCGGCGGACCTGGATCGGGTCGTTCATGTAGACGAACGGGATGCCGTTGACGGCGTAGAGCTGGTTGCCCAGGCCGTCGAACGTCGTGTTGAACCCGTGCTGCACCATGATCATCTCGTCGGCCTCGGGCCGGCCGCCGGGCGGGTCGACGATGAAGGTGCCGTACATGCCGCGGGCGATGTGCTCGGCGAGCGGGCCGACGTGGCAGTGGTAGAGGTGCACGCCGAACGGCTCGGCGTCGAAGGTGTAGGTGAACTCCTCGCCCGGCGAGATGATGCCGCGTCCGACCATCGGTACACCGTCCATGTCGGCCGGGTGGATGCCGTGGAAGTGCATGGTGTGGGGGTGCTCGGAGTCGTTGACGAAGCGCACTCGCATCAGGTCACCGGCAGTGGCGCGGAGCGTCGGTCCGGGGATGCTGCCGTTGAACGTCCACGCCGGGAAGCGCACGCCCGGGGCCACCTCGATCTCACGATCCAGCGCGTGGATCTCCCAGCTGCGGACGGTGCGGCCGTTCTCCGCGGTGACCGTGCCGTAGTCGAACTCGCGCAGCAGTGTGCGCGGGTCGAACCCGTTCGCGGCGTGGTCGACGCCTGCGCCGCCGCGGAACGTCGCTCCGTTCGCTCCGCCGCCACCGGCGTGCGCAGCACCGTGTCCGTCCATCGGGGTGCCGGGCGGTTCGTCGGCGGCGGCCACGGGTGCGTGCAGCGGGAGGGCGGTCAGGGCGGCCCCACCTGCGCCGGCGAGGAATCGGCGTCGACTCGTCACGTGGTTCCTCCGAAGACGTGATCGGTGAGTTGCGGACCGAGCGGGACGCGGCGCCCGTCGATCGCCACCCACAGCGGGCCGCCGAAGGGTGCCTGTTCCAGGACGTCCAGGACGACGCCCGGCCGGATGCCCAGCTGGCCCAGGTAGAGCAGGAGCTCGCAGTCCCGGTCGGAGACGCGGCTGACGATGACGTGCGTGCCGGGTCGGGCGCGCGACAGCGCTTGCGGTCTGGCCTCGTCGTGCTCGCCGTGCGCGGGTGGGATCGGGTCGCCGTGCGGGTCGTGCGTCGGGTGTCCGAGGTGGGCGTCGATCCGCTCGAGCAGGCGCTCGCTCACGGCTCGGCTTAGCTGTTCGGCCTCCGGGCGGACCTCGTGCCATGGCACGTCCAGGGCGCGGACGAGGAACTCCTCCACGATGCGGAGGCGGCGCACCACGGCGAGAGCGTGCCGTCTGCCGTGGTCCGTGAGCTCGACCCGGTGAGGGCCCGGCCGCGTGATCAGGTCGTCGTCGGCCAAGCGGGCGAGCATGGCCGAGACCGACGGTGCGGCGACGCCCACGAGCGCGGCGATCGAGGTGGTCGTGGCCGATCCGCCTCCAGCGCAGAGGTCGAATATCGCCTTGAGGTAGTCGTCGACAGCGGCGGTGTGAGGCCTGGAGCAGCACGGATGGTGCTGCGGAGCGCGCCCGGAAGGCTTCACGAAGCAGGACGATAGCCGAAACCGCACCCGAGGGTTAGCCACGTCTCACTCTGCTACATCGTCGCGCCTACCAGGCGGCGAAGCCGCTCACTCAACCCTCCGCTTCGCATTCGCCGCCGGCCTCGGGAGCGAGGTTCGGGTTCTCGGCCAGCGCTCGGATGAACTGCTCGAACCGGGGATCGTCGGGCGTGTCGAGCGCGAGCTGCCGTTCCCAGGCCTCGAGAGACACCGCCGTGGGCAGCCCGGGTGCGGGCGAGAGCAGGAGGTAGGGGCTGCCGGTGACGCGGTCCGTCAACGCCGCGATGGTGCGGGGAGAGGTGCGAGCGGGGTCGTAGGTGATCGAGACCGCGCCGTGGGCGAGCGCGTGCGCGGCCACGGCGTCGGGAACCGGCTGAGGGTAGGCGACGCCGTCGCACTGGATGGGAGTGGTCGTCGACACGTCCTCGACGAACGGTCGACCGGCGACGATCGCGACTCCGGGGATGGTCGTCGACGGGTCGGGGATGTCGGCTGTCGGGGCGAAGGCCGCGAGGTCGCGCTCGGCGGAGGAGGGGACCAGCGCTGTCACGGCGACGGAGCCGAAGGAGGCCGCGGCCAGCAGCATTACGAGCGGTCCGCTCAGTCGTGACCAGCGGCCGCCTCCTCGCTCGGGCGGTTCGGTCACCGGACGGCCCGCCCGATCCGGAGCCGGAGCGGCCCGATGAGCAGGGCGAGCACCGCGAGACCGAAGGTCGGAGCGTCCCCGGTGTGCGCGTACGGCGTGAGTCCGGTCCGCAGCGGCACGGTCTCTCGCAGCAGGGCGGCATCTCCCAGCGGGCTCCGGCTGACCACCGTGCCGTCAGGATCGACGACCACGGAGTAGCCGGTGGGGGCCGACTGCACGACCGCGCGCCCGAACTCGAGTGCGCGCATCCGTGCCCCGGCGACCTCGATGGCCGGTACGTCCTCGGTGACGTAGGACGCGGCGTTCGTGGGCACCAGCACCACCTCCCCTCCGGCCAGTACTGCTTCCCGGACCCGGTCGGCGAAGAGGACCTCGTAGGAGATCACCACCCCGAGCGTGCCGGAGGACGACTCCAGGACCGCGATCCCCTGACCGGGGATGGCATCACGCGGAACGAGCGCGGTGAGGTCGGTGAGGCGCTCGAGCAGATCGCGGGCGGGGAGGTACTCGCCGAACGGGACGCGGTGCTCCTTCTCGTAGCGACCGCTGATCCGTCCGTCCGGGCTCCACAGGACGGCGGCGTTGCGGAAGCCGGGGCCCTGCCTCTCGACGACGCCGACGACGACCGCTGCGTCGAGGGAGCGGGCCAGCCCGGCGGCCCGCGCATCTCCCGCAGACCCGGCGACAGACCCGTCGACGCTGATCACGGTCTCGGGGAGGAGGACGACATCGGGAGTCCCGGTGATCTGCTCGGCCACGGCGAACTGGCGGTCGGTGGTGTTCTGGGGGTCGGTGAAGACCGCGCGCAGTCCCCGTGGGCCACCTCCCTGCACGACCGCGGTGTCGAGCGTGCCCGCGGGCTCCGTGCGCACCACGGCTCCGACGAGCGGCGGCAGTCCGGCGACCAGGACCGCCGCCCCGACGACCGTCAGGCGAGCGCGACCGGCGGTGAGGACGATCGCGGCCAGCCCGACCCCGGCCGCTGCGGCCGCTGCCGTGACGAGCAGCGACCCGCCGATGGGTGCGGCCCACGCGAACGGCCCGTCTACCTGTGAGTGGACCAGCGCAGGCAGGGGGAACCCGTTGAACGGAAATCGGGTCTGAGCCGCGTCGAGCACGGCCAGGCCTGCCGGTAGCGCCCACCACCCGCCTGCCCATCGCCCGTGCCCGGCTGTCGGAACGAGCCCGACCGCCATGGCGAGCATGAGGGACTCGACGACCGTGATGCCGACGTAGCCGACCAGCGCGAAGTCGGTCAACCAGCCCAACGTGCTGCCGTAGAACACGAGTCCGGTGACGACGCCGACGATCAGGCGCCGCCGCAGCGCCTGTCCGTGCAGCGCGACGGTCAGCACTGCCACTCCGACCGGGAGCAGTGGCCACCACCCCCGGGGCTGCGCCCCGAGCGCCCAGCAACCACCGGCCAGGACGGCCAGCGCCAGTCCCGTGAGCATCCGGCGGGCCGGCCGGCCGAGCGCCGGTCGCACGGGGTGGACGTCGATGGATCCGGATCGTGGCGGCTGGTCGGTGACTATGACTTTCTCCTTCTCACCTGGAGGTACCGGTCGAACTATCCGGCGGGGCCCGTACGCCCGACGACCCGGGTACCGCGTTCCAACTCCTGGCGGCGGCGGCGGTGCGCGCGCCTTCTACGCTGAGTAGATGACAGTGTCGCCGACCCTGGGCCAGGGTGCCGGTCCACGGACCCGTCGGCGGGCCACCGTGTGGCCCGTCATGGTGTTCGGCACGGCGATCGGCATGCTCGTGGCCGCAGGGGTGGTGGCCGTGTCCGGCGCGTCGATCGTCGATGCCCTCGGGCTCCCCGATGCCGGCCGCCTCACCACGGTCGGCCTGCCCGTCGTTCGGGTCGTGGCGGATGCTGCCGCCGCGCTCACCGTCGGGTTCCTGCTGCTCGCGACGGTCCTGGTCCCTCCGCAGGTGTCCGGGTACCTCGACGTGGCCGGCTACCGCGCCGTCCGGACGGCGGCGGTGACGGCCGGCGCGTGGACCGTCTCAGCGCTGCTCATGGTGCCTCTGACGGTGTCAGAGGCGCTCGGGCGTCCCGTCGTCGACGTGCTCACACCCGGCCGGCTGGCCGCCGCGGTGCCGCTCCTGCCCACCGCGGTTCCCTGGGTGGTCGCGGCGCTCGTGGCGGCGGTGATCTCGATCGGCTGCCGTGCGGTGCTCAGCTGGGGATGGACGGTCGCGCTGCTCGGCGTCGCGGTGGCCGGGCTGCTCCCGGTGGCGGCATCGGGGCACTCGGCCGTGGGCGGCTCCCACGACATCGCCACCGACAGCCTGGTGCTGCACGTCGTGGCGGCTGCGATCTGGGTAGGCGGACTCGTGGCCGTCCTGGCCCTCGCGCTCTCCCGGTCCGCCGCCCAGATCGTCGTCGCACTGCCGCGGTTCTCCGCCATCGCTGCGGGCTGCTGGGCCCTGATGGCGGTATCCGGAACGGCCAACCTCGCCGTGCGCGTGCCGCTGGTACCGGACGCCCTGTTCACTGCCTACGGTGCACTCGCTGCGGCCAAGATCGTCGCCCTGCTGCTGCTCGGAGTGCTCGGGCACGTTCATCGAACGCGCACGATCTCCGGCGCCGTGCAGGGTGATCGTCGCGCCCTCCTCCGGTTCGGTGGCGCCGAAGTGGTCCTCATGCTCGCCACGATCGGGCTCGCGGTCGGTCTCAGCCGCACCGCGCCGCCCGGGCCGGTGGACGAGGTCCGGCCCTCCCGGACCGGCGAGGTCCTCGGCTACGACCTGGTACCGCCGGGCCCGGGGTTCCTGCTGGCTGGGCGACTCGACCTGGTGTTCGCCCTGCTCGCGGGAGGGATGCTCGTCGGTTACCTCGTTGCGGTGCGACGTGTTCGAGTCCTGGGTTGGACCTGGGACCCCCTCAGAGGGGCAGCCTGGGTGGCGGGGTGCCTCGTCATCGTCCTGGCCACGTCGTCGGGACTCGGCCGGTACGGCGCGGCGACGCTCGGTCTGGGCGCGATCGCGCAGATCCTGATGGCGTTCGTGGCGCCTGTGCTGCTCGTCGCCGGGTCGCCGTTGGAGCTGGCCCGTCGCACTCTGTCGCGGCGGGGCAGTCCGGGGACCCCGAGCCCGCGCGGCAGTCTCGAGTGGCTGCTGCGTCGACCGCTCGTGCGCGCGATGCGTCGACCGTTGCCCACTGCCGTGGTCTTCATCGGTGTGCTGGTCTCCCTACCGCTCGGACTGCTCGACCAGCTACTGCAGTCACAGATTGGTCGTCAGACCCTCGATGCACTGCTGTTGTCGACGGGATGCCTCGTCGCGGCGGCCGTGTCGACGAGGCGCCGGGGGAGCGGGACGCTCGCCTGCGCGGTGCTCGCCGTGCCGGCGGCTGTCGGTGTACTGCTCGTGGCCCGCCGCGACGTGATCGCAGAAACCTACTTCCGCAGCCTCGCCCTGCCCTGGGTTCCTGATCTCGCAGCCGAGCAGACGAGAGCGGGCGTGGTCTTCATCGTCGGCACCGTCGGAGCCCTGCCGCTGCTCGTCATGTGGCTCTGGCCGCGCGGGTCGACCCGGGCCGGTCGGCCGCGTGCGCCGGGTGCCGCTGGAGGAAGAGCTGCCGTCAGTCGAGCGGTCTGCGGCGATGGACGAGATGGACCGGGCGTGGGCGATCGGGGACACTCGCAGGACCCGACCGTCTCCGGAGCAGCATGCGCACCTCAGCCCACGTCCCGGAGCCGTGGGCCCGACGTGACTTGATGCGTGTGCTCCTCCTCGGTGCGGCAGCCGCCGGGATCGCGGGTTGCGGAACCGACCGGGCGGTGGACGCCGTACCGGACAGCTTGGACGCGGTGGCCGAGGACTTCATCCGCAGCTCGGGTGACATCTCCACTCTGCTGGAGCGACTGCGTCCCGAACTCACGGACTTCGACGACGTGTACGCGGCCGACACCGTCGTTGCCGCTGTCCGGCACTACGACGGCTACTGGCTGCGTCCCCGTGTCATCGCGCCGACGAGGCTGCAGACCACATACCGCCTGACTGCGGTCAGCACCGAGGAGCTCCTGGCGGGCACCGGTGCGACCTCGACGTTCCCCCGTGGCTACCGCGACGTCGCTCCGCACCTCCGTCCCGGGCTGAGGCTGCACCGCATCACGTTCCTCGAGCCCGGCGCCTCCTTCGGCATCGACCTCGACTGCTTCGTCCTCCTCGACGGGCGTTGGCGGCTCTTCCCGACACCGTGGTTCGTCCTGCTGGTCGACGACCCCGGACACGATCACTGACGACGAGCACCTGCGGCAGGATCCAAACCCGCCGCTGCCGTGTCGGAGAGCCGTCCGAGGACGGGGACGAAGCGCCCCGCTGTTGCCGCGTAGCGCTCGTAGCTCTGCCCGTGCGTCAAGCGCAGGTAGGGCTCCTCGACGATGCGGACCTGGATCTGCACCGCGGCGACGAGGGCGGTGACAGCCACGGCCGCGACCGGTGTGGGGGCCATCAGCGCTGCCGCGGCAGACACTCCCGCCATGCCGGTGAAGATCGGGTTGCGGACCCGGCTGAAGATCCCGGTCGTGACGAGTTCGGTGCGTTCGCGCTCGTCGACCCCGATCCGCCAGGAAGCGCCCATGGTGTGTTGTGCGAGCAGTACGACCGCCAGTGAGACGACCCCGAGTGCCAGGCCGGAGCCTGCGACCACGGGATGCGCCGGCCACTGCCAG
Organism: Pseudonocardia oceani; assembly: GCF_019263585.2. Lineage (GTDB taxonomy): Bacteria > Actinomycetota > Actinomycetes > Mycobacteriales > Pseudonocardiaceae > Pseudonocardia > Pseudonocardia oceani. The sequence goes on along the minus strand of NZ_JADQDF010000001.1, from coordinate 525,933 downwards.
TGTGGGGTCACGCCGAGGATCACCAGCAGGGGTGCTGCCAGTCCGAGCAGCAACGCGATCGGGAACAGCACTCCGCCCCACCAGGCCACCGACCCCGGCCTGCCCGTGATGCCCCGGAACCCACTGGTACCGTTCTGACGCAACTGGACCCAGGTCCTGAGCCCGAACGCGAGGAGCAGCCCGACCACGTACAGCGTCAGTGCCGCCCACGCCCAGCCCCAGGTCCCTCCGGCAGTCCACTCCGCTGTGCTCACTGTCGTGCTCCGTCGATGCAGGGGCGCTGGGCGACCCCGAGCAGGTAGTGCCCGTAGATCCGGCTGCGCCACCGTGAGCCCACCTGCAGTCCCTGGCGCTCCAGTTCGGCGACGAACTCACCGGCGGTGAACCGGTCCTCGGTGGGGTGATCGAACAGCCAACGGTATGCGCGGCTAGCCAGCGCGGCGGCGGTGACCTCGTCGAAGTAGAACCGGCCGCCGGGCTTCAGCACCCGGACGATCTCGGCCAGGGCGGCCCGCCAGTCCGGGACGTGGTGGACGATTGCGAAGTCGAACACCGCGTCGTAGCTGTCGTCCTCGGCATCGAGCGCGGTCCGCAGGTCGGTCATGTCGCCGGTGGCCAGCCGCACCCGGTTCCCGTAGGCCGACAGCCGGCGCCGGGCCCGGGTGATCATGGTCGGGTCCAGGTCGATCGCGTCCACCCGGGCTGCGGCGAATCGGCGCAAGATCAGCTCGGTGCCGTACCCGGCCCCGCACCCCACCTCAAGCACCTGTGCGTCCGCGGGCAGCATTCCGCCCAATCGCAGCAGTGTCGGGGTCTCGTAGAGCCGCTGCAACGCCCGCCGCGGTGGGCTGTTCACCAGGACCGTCTCCATCCTGTTCATCAGCATGACCGAACCCTCCAGCTATCGATAGCGTGCGGTGTCATCGTCATACAACGATGAATAGCAGACGAGTCGAGGAGATGTCCAGCACGGGCTGATGGATTGGAGGGCTGCAGAGTCACTCTGACACCGGTTCAATGCGTTATTATCGTTGCATGACGATGCCAAGTGCGGTGGGCCCGCGCCAGGAGCTGATGCCGGCGGCGGCGTTGTTCCACAGCCTGTCAGACGCGACCCGGCTCGCCATCGTGCAGCACCTCGCCCTGGGCGAGGCGCGCGTGGTGGATCTGACCGAGCGGCTCGGGTCCGCGCAGTCGACCATCTCGGCGCACCTGGCGTGCCTGCGCGACTGCGGCTTGGTGGTCGGTCGACCCGAAGGCCGGCAGATGTTCTACTCGCTGACCCGCCCGGAGCTGCTGGACCTCCTCACCGCCGCGGAGACACTCCTCGCGGCGACGGGGTCGGCGGTGGTGCTGTGCCCGAACTTCGGCACCGGATCAGCGGACGGCTCGATCGGCCGTACCGGCGTCTGCGCCGACGACGTCGTGGAGGCGCGTGATGAGTGACGCGTGCGGGTGCGGCGGCGACGAGCCCAGCGCGAAGGGGGATGCTGGCGAGGAGCGTGAGCCGGAGCGGTTGTGGGAGGTCTCCGAGCTGCGTGCCGCTGCTGTGGCCGGGGTGCTGCTGGCGGCGTCGCTGGTCGTCGGCTGGTCCGGCGGGCCCGATCTCGTGGAGCTCGCCCTGCAGTTGGCGGCACTGGGGGTGGGGGCGTGGACGTTCGTGCCGTCAACCTTGCGCCGCTTGGCCAAGGGCAAGATCGGCGTCGGCACCCTCATGACCATCGCCGCGGTCGGCGCTGTCGCGCTCGGCGAGGTCGGCGAGGCCGCGATGCTGGCGTTCCTGTTCTCCATCAGCGAGGGCCTGGAGGAGTACTCGATCGCCCGGACGCGTCGCGGCCTGCGCGCGCTGCTCTCGCTGGTGCCCGAGCAGGCCACGGTGCTGCGAGGCGGCCTGGAGGTCGTCGTCGCCGCAGGCGAGCTGCGCGTCGGCGACACCATGCTCGTGCGCCCGGGTGAGCGCGTCGCGACCGACGGGACCGTCCGGACAGGGCGTACCGCGCTGGACGTGTCGGCGATCACCGGCGAGTCGGTACCTGTCGAGGCCGGCCCCGACGATGAGGTGTTCGCCGGCTCGATCAACGGCACGGGTGTGCTGGAGGTCGAGGTCACCAGCACGGCGGCCGACAACTCCCTGGCGCGGATCGTGGCGATCGTGGAGGCCGAGCAGTCCCGCAAGGGCGCCGCGCAGCGGCTCGCCGACCGGATCGCGCGCCCACTGGTGCCCGGGGTGATGATCGCCGCCGCGCTGATCGCCGCGATCGGCAGCCTGCTGGGCGACCCGCTGGTGTGGATCGAACGAGCCTTGGTCGTGCTAGTCGCCGCGTCACCGTGCGCGCTGGCGATCTCGATCCCGGTGACCGTGGTCGCCGCGGTCGGTGCGGCCAGCAAGATGGGCGTGCTGGTCAAGGGCGGTGCCGCGCTGGAGGCCCTGGGCCGGATCCGGGGGGTCGCGCTGGACAAGACCGGCACCCTGACCCGCAACCAACCCGCCGTCATCGATGTCGCCACCACCGCCGGCGCCACCCGCGAGCAGGTCCTCGCGCTCGCCGCCGCCCTGGAGGCTCGCAGCGAGCACCCCCTGGCCCGCGCGATCCTGGCCGCAGTCGACCAGGTCAGCCCGGCCGCCGACGTCGAGGCCGTGCCCGGCGCCGGGCTCACCGGGCGCCTGGACGGGCGGGCGCTGCGGCTGGGTAGGCCGGGCTGGATCGACCCCGGCGACCTGGCCGGGCCCGTGCTCAGCATGCAGGAGGCCGGGGCGACCGCGGTGCTCATCGAGGCCGACGGACAGTTGCTCGGCGCGGTCGCCGTCCGCGACGAACTCCGCCCCGAGGCCGCCGAGGTCGTCGCCCGGCTGCGCCGTGACGGCTACCGGGTCGCGATGCTCACCGGGGACAACCACGCCACCGCCGCCGCGCTCGCCGCCCAGGCCGGGATCACCGAGGTGCACGCCGAACTGCGGCCCGAGGACAAGGCGGACCTAGTCCGGACGCTGCGCGCCGAGCGGCCGACGGCGATGGTCGGCGACGGCGTCAACGACGCGCCCGCCCTGGCCACCGCCGATCTGGGCATCGCCATGGGCGCCATGGGCACCGACGTGGCCATCGAGACCGCCGACGTCGCCCTGATGGGCGAGGACCTGCGCCACCTGCCCCAGGCCCTGGACCATGCCCGAGGCGCCCGGGCGATCATGTTGCAGAACGTCGGGTTGTCGCTGGCCATCATCGTCGGGTTGATGCCGCTGGCCCTGCTCGGAGTGCTCGGCTTGGCCGCGGTCGTCGCCGTGCACGAACTGGCCGAGATCCTGGTAATCGCCAACGCCGTGCGCGCCGGACGCACCCGCGGGCTGTCCCCCACCGCCGCCACAGCGCTCCCGCTGCCGGCGCCGACACACCCGCAACCGCTCGACGCCGCCCATCGGGCCTGATGTCGATCAACAACGGACGAATCACGAGGTCGAGGGGTAGGTGGGCGAGGTGATGAAGGACCAGACACTGCAATTGATCCGTCAGGGGTACCGCTGGGCCGGCGGGCTGCGGCCAGAACCCCCGACGGCCCCGTGGGCGGTACCGACCCGGCTGTTGGGCCGCCGCGCGGTGCTGATCGGCGGCCCGGCTGGGGTGCGCCGCTTCTACGATCCGCGGCTACGCCGCCGCGGATCGCTGCCGGCCCCGTTGAAGCTGGTGCTGTTCGGCCGGGCCACGGTGCACGGTCTCGACGACGCCGAGCACCACCACCGCAAGGCGCTGTACCTGCAGGTGCTCACCGCCGACGCGGTCGCCGACCTCGGTCTGCGCGCCGAGCAGGAGTGGCAGGCGGTCACCCGGCGCTGGGCAGGCGGGGCACCGGTGCGGCTGTTCGACGAGGCCGTGCAGGTCCTGGGCGCGGCCGTGCTGCCCTGGGCCGGGATCCCGGTGGCGTCCGCGGAACTGCCCCGGCGGGCGCGGCAGCTCGCCGACATCGTCGACGGGTTCGGCACGCCGGGCCGGCCCTTCGCCCGGGCCGCCCTCGCCCGCGCGCGGCTGGACCGGTGGGCGGCCGGACTCGTCCGCCGGACCCGCCTCGGGCAGATCCACCCCCCGCCCGGCACCGCGCTGCACACGGTCGCGACGGCCCGCGACCTATGCGGGCGGCCGTTGCCCGCCCGCATCGCCGGCGTCGCACTGATCAACTTCGTGCGGCCGACCGTGGCCGCGGCCTGGTACGTGGCCTTCGCCGGCCTGGCCCTGCACGAGCACCCCGAATGGCGCCACCGCCTCGCCGACCCCGCCCCCGACCAGCGCGCGGTCGCCGCGTTCGCCCAGGAGGTGCGCCGGCGCTACCCGTTCGTGCCGGTGCTGGCCGCCGTGGCCCGCGAGGACCAGGACGTCCTCGGCGTCCCGATCCCGCGCGGCGGTCTGGTGGTGCTCGACGTGCACGGCACGAACCACGACCCGGCGCACTGGCCCGACCCCGACCGCTTCGACCCGGACCGCTTCCTCGCCGACCCGATCGACCCGGACACCCTGGTACCGCAAGGCGGCGGCGACGTGGCCACCGGGCACCGCTGCCCCGGCGAGGACGTCGTACTCACCATGATCGCCGTCGCCGCCCGCACGCTGGCCCGCCTGGACTACACACTGCCGCCCCAAGACCTCGACGTCGACCTGTCCCGGGTCCCGACCCGCCCCCGCAGCGGCGTGCTCCTCACCCCCACCGCCCCCTGACCCGGCGGGCGCAGGCCGGCCCGTCAGGTCGGGCGAGCGGGCGGCCGCACGGCGCGGTGGCGGTGCAGCGCGCCCAGCAGCACCGGTGTCCCTACTGCGGCCGGCAGAACCCAGAACGCGACCGGTGGCAGCTGGTCCCACAGCGGGAGCCGGGGCCCGTTGTCGACGTAGAACGCGGTCAGCATGACGACGTAGGCGCTGCCCATCCCGGTCATGTGGACCGCCAGCCGGATCGGGCGCAGCAACCGCAGCGCGGCGGCACCGACGACGGCCGCGCCGAGAGCGAGCCCGCCGAGCGCGGCCAGGTGCCATCGATGCGCCCAATCGACCGCGGCCAGGACCGGCGCCGTCAGGCCCAGCCCGACCAGCGCGCCCAGGTAGATCCGGCCGAAGCCGCGGTGCCGGCGGCTGCCCTTGCGGGACAGCATCGCTGCCGGCCCGCACACCACCGCGACCACACCGCACCCCACGTGGACCGCGATCGTCACGGCCAGCGGCACAGCGATGTCCATGACCGACCCCTCCGGGTCCGCTCCGACCCTATAGGTAGCGACGCTACTATTACGGGCGGTGCCGGCGCACGCGGTCTGGTCACCGGCCACCGCAAAGGAGTAGCGTCGCTACGTATGCGGGCGGAGGCGTTGAAGGGTCACCTCGACGGGCTGTTGCTCGCCGCTCTCGAGCGGGGGCCGTTGCACGGCTACGGCGTGATCGAGGCGTTGCGGGCCGGCAGCGGGGGCACGTTCGACCTGCCGACCGGCACTGTGTACCCGGCGCTGCACCGCTTGGAGCGGGCCGGGCTGATCCGCTCCGCCTGGTCGGACGGGCCGGGCCGGCGCCGACGCAGTTATCAGCTCACCCCGGCCGGGGTCACCGCGCTGGCCGACCAGCGAGACGGGTGGCGCGTGTTCTCCCGGACGGTGTCCGCGCTGCTCGACGCCGGGCCGTGGCCGACGCCGGCCTGACCGGCCCGGTCCTGAGCCCGGCCGCTCGACAGGTCCTGGCGACGTGGCTGGACCAGGTCGGCGCCGCGCTGGGCGGCCCAGCGCGGCTGCGCGCACGGATCGTCGCGGAGCTTGATGACGGGGTGCACAGCGCCGCCGAACAGCACCTCGCCACCGGTACCGACCCACTCGATGCCGCCAGGGCCGCGGTCGCCCAGTTCGGTGACCCGGACACCGTCGCCGCGTCCTTCCACGGCGAGCTCACCGCACACCTGGCCCGCCGGACCGGTACGGCCCTGGTCGGCTCCGGCCCACTCGTCGGGATCGTCTGGCTGGCCGCGCTCGTCCCGCCGCTGTGGCCGCCCCGTCCCGCTGAATTTCTCGGCGCCCACCCGCTGTATCTGGCCGTGCTCGCTGTCGCGGTGCCCGCCGCGCTTGTCGCGATCACTCTGACCGGCCCGCTCGGTCACCGGCTCGCGCACCACCCCGCGCATGCCGCCCGCGCAGCCACCTTCGCCGCCACCGCCTGCGTCGTCGGGGACGCGCTGCTGCTCACCACGTTCGCCCACACCGCGGTCGCCACGCCCACCGCCCTGTCGTGGCCGACGGCCCCGCTCGCCGTCGCGGTCAGCGCTACCCGCCTCGTGCTCGCCTTCCGCGCGGCCCGCCGTTGCAGCGGAGGCAGCACGACCCGCGCCGCGGCACCACGCTGACGGTCTTGCCGGGACGCTGCGGTTGGAGCGCGGCCAGACGTCCACGAGCGATGATCTCGGCCGGCAGTGGCGACCGCGCAGCGGGGCGTGTGTCCGCCGAGGTCAGGTCATCGGCACGAAGGTGGCCCCGCCGTCATCGGAGCGGTACACCCCGCCCGCGGTGGCGGCGAGCAGCGCGCCGTCGGTGGCGGTCAGGGCCTGCGGGCGTCCGCCGGGCACGACCCCGGCGGGCGTCCAGCTGGCTGCGCCGTCGTCGCTGACGAACACCGCCCCCTGCGGGTCGAGGCCGTAGACGGTGCCGTCGCTCGCCCAGGACAGGTAGGCCAGCTGCGGCCCGGTGGGCGCAGCGAAGCTGCGACCGCCGTCATCGCTGGCCGCCACGCCGCCCTGCACGGTGGCCAGCAGCGCGGCCGGGTTCGCCGGGTCGGCGGCGATGTCGAGCGCCTGCAGCGCGGCGCGGGTCTGCCAGCTGCGGCCGCCGTCCTCGCTGGCGCGCAGGACCTGATGGGTGGCGTCGTAGCCGAACACCGTGCCGGCGCTGACCTCCAGGGCGTGGAAGTCGACCTCCCCGGCCAGGCCGAGCGTCGTCCAGTTCGCACCGGCGTCGGTGCTCTGCACCAGCCCGAGCGGGTTCGCGACCTGCTCACCCGGTCCGGGGTGCCCGCTGGACAGGAACGTGCCCGGTCCGGTGATCGTGAAACCCATCAGGTCGCGGCCGGTGTCGTCGGCGCGCTGCAGCCCGCCGGCGTCGGCGCGGAACAGCCCGTCGTGGGTCGCCACGTACGCCGCACCGTCGGCCGGGTCCACCCCGAGCCCGTGCACGTGCTCATACGGCAGCCCGGTCGCACCGGTGTGGCCGCCGGTGGATGCGTCCGGGGTGCTGGAGGAGCATCCGGTGAGCACGACTGTCGCGATGGCGAGGGCGGCTGTTCCCCGCAGCGCCTTGGGCGGTGTGTTCATCTCGCTCGGTCCTCTCCTGCGGTTGATCACTGCTGCTGCAGAGCCGTCTGGACGGCCGCGGCGACCTGGTCCGGGCTGCGGAACACCAGCGGGTCGATGATCCGGACCACCGAGCCGTCCGGGCGCAGGACCCAGTTGCTGGGCAGTACCGGCGGCCCGGCCAGCGCGGCCTGCAGCGTGTTGTCCGGATCGGTGACCGACGGGTAGGCCATGGCGAGTTCGGCGGCTAGACCCAGCGCGGCGGCGGGCTGGTCGCGGACGTTGACCCCGAGCACCGCGATCGCCCCGGTACTGGCGGCGTAGGTGTTGAGCACCGGAATCTCCTCGCGGCACGGCCCGCACCACGACGCCCACAGGTTGAGCAGCACCGGTCGCCCGGCGAGCGCTGGCCCCAGCGCCACCGTCCCCGGTGCGCCCAGGCACTCGACCACGATCTCGGCGAGCGGACCCTGCGCGGTCGGGCCGCCCGGCACAGGTGCCGGGCAGGGCGGCAGCTCTGCCGCCGCCCGGGCTGTGGCCAGAGCGGCGTCGTCGGGGCGTCCAGTGTCGGGGCCTCTGGTGTCGGGGTCTGCCGTGATTTGCTCGGACGGGACCGGTCGAGCTCCGGCCGCCGGCTCGCTCATGGTCGCCGCCCGCGGCCACAGGGCGATCACCCCCGCCACGGCCAGCACCATCACCACGATCGTCCACCGCAGCTCCGAGCGCATCACGCCCACCGACCCCGACCACGCCCGCCCCGATCACGGCGGATCCTGGCACGGGCGGCGACGGCGAGAACGGCAGCGACGACAACGGCGACGGCGCCGATCGCGGCCAGGACCGCTTCGACGACCCCGCCCAGCCCGGTGGCCGGTGTGATGGTGGATCGCAGCGGGACCTGCGCGACGAGCGCGTCGGGGGTGAATTGCCCGGTCTGCTGCTGCACGGTGCCGTCGGGGGTGATGATGGCGCTGACCCCGCTGGTCGCGGCGACCAGCACGGTGCGGCCATGCTCGATCGCCCGGATCCGGGACTGGGCCAGCTGCTGGTAGGTCATCTCGGTGCGTCCGAAGGTGGCGTTGTTGGCCGGCACGGCCAGCAGTTGCGCGCCGCCGCGAACGGTGTCGGTGACGGTGTCGTCGAAGACCACCTCGTAGCACGTGGCGATCCCGACCGCGGCCGGTCCCATCTGCAGCACCGTCGCCTCGGTGCCGGGGGTGAAGTCGCGCTGCACCCGGTCGACCTTGTCGCTGAACAGCCGCACCACCGAGCGCATCGGGATGTACTCCCCGAAGGGCTGGATGCGGCGCTTGACGTAGGTGCCGGTCGGGCCGACACCGGGTTCCCAGCGGATCGCGGTGTTGCGCAGCCCCCCGACCGGCGGGGACTCCACCGCGCCGATCAGCACCGGCACGCCGATCGCGGCGACCGCGCGGTCGATCGCCGCGCCGGCGTCGGGGTTGCGCAGCGGGTCGATGTCCGCGGAGTTCTCCGGCCAGATCACCAGCTCCGGCCGCGCCACCCGGCCCGCGGCCACATCCGCGGCGAGCTGCTCGGTGCGCCGCACGTGGTTGCCGAGCACGGCGGCGCGCTGGGCGTTGAAGTCCAGGCCGAGGCGGGGCACGTTGCCCTGCACCACCGCCACCGTGAACAGCCGATCGCCGGGTCGGGCGGCGTCGACGAGGGGAGACGCGGCCAGACCCGCCACGACCGCCACCAGCAGCCACACCGCCGCCCGCAGGGTCCTCCTTGCTGGCCGGCGCGGCCGGGCAGCGAGGGGCAGCACCAGCGTGGCGAGCCCGAACCCGGCGAGCGCGACGGCGAACCCGATCAGCGCCGCCCCGCCGAGCGCGGCCAGCGGCGCGAACACCCCGTCGGGCTGCCCGAACGCGACCCGCCCCCACGGGAACCCGCCGAACGGGACTCGGGAGCGGGCCGCCTCCCCGGCCACCCACACCCCGGCCGCCCACAGCGGCCAGCCGGGCAGCCGCGACACCGCGGCGATCCCGGCGCCGGCGGCGGCGACGAACCCGGCCTGCAGCACCGCGAGCACCAGCCACGGCAGCGGCCCGACGTAGGCGCCGGTCCAGGACAGCAGTGGCACGAACAGTCCCAGCCCGGCGAGCAGGCCGTAGCCGAGCCCGGCTCGGGCACGGCGCCCGGCCAGCACCACCCCGAGCACAGCGAACCCCAGCGGGGCGAGCCACCACAGCGGCCGCGGCGGGAAGCTCAGATACAACAGCCCGCCCGCCGCGGCCGCGGCGGCGCACGGCCACCACAGCCCATACCGTGCACCGCGCTGCCGCGCCGGCGGTCGTTCGACTCCGCGGGCTGTCGTCGATGGAAGGATGGGCCCGGTACCGACCGCTGCGGGGAGGGCCGCCACCCAGGATTCGGGCATCACAGCGGCAGGGTGTAGCCGCCGATGGGGCCACGCATCCAGGCGATGAACGCCCCCCACGCCCCGGTGACCAGCAGCCCGCCCAACAGCAGCAGCATCACCCCGCCGGTGATCTGTAAGGCGCGGATGTGGCGGCGCATCCAGCCGGTGGTGCGCACCGCCCACCCAGTGCCGAGCGCGATCAGCACGAACGGGACCCCGAGCCCGGCGCAGTAGGCCAGCACCAGCACCAGGCCGCGCAGCGTGGTCGGGCCGACCTGGGTGCCGGTGGCCAGGGCGATCACCCCGGTCAGGGTGGGACCCAGGCACGGGGTCCAGCCCAACCCGTACACCGCGCCCAGCAGCGGCGCGCCAGCCAGCCCGGCCCGCGGGCGGCGGTGGATCCGCACATCGCGCTGCAGGGTGGGGATGAACCCGAGGAACACCAGCCCCATCGCGATGGTCACCACCCCGCCGATGCGCTGCAGCAGCAGCTCGTTGCCGATCAGCCAGTCCGACAGGCCCAGCACCAGCAGCACCCCGCCGGCGAACACGACGGTGAACCCGGCCACGAACAGCATCGCCGCGCCGGCCACCCGCCACCGCCCCGCGGTGCGGGTCGCCGTCGCGCCCGCGCCCGCGGCGTCGGGGCTGGACTCGTCGGCGCCGACCAGCCCGGCCAGGTAGGCGACATAGCCCGGGACCAGGGGCAACGCGCAGGGCGAGGCGAACGACAGCACCCCCGCGGCCAGCGCCAAGGCGACCGCCACCAGCAGAGGCCCCGATATCGCCAGCTCGGTGATGCTCATCCCGTACCCTCCGCCGGTGTGCCCGCGCCCGGGGTACTCCCCGACGAGGTGCTCGGCGCTCCACCGGCGACCGGTGCGTCCGGCTCGGCGGCGATCCGCTGCACCACCGGTAGCAGCTCACTGACTCGCACCGCGGTCAGGAACACCGCGGCGACCCGGTGTTGCCGGTCCAGCACGATCGTCGACGGCACGGTGTTGCGCGGGAACCCCCCCGCAGCGCGGTCAGCGACCGGCCCGGATTGTCGAAGATCGACGGGTAGGTGATGCCGCGATCGCGCATGAAGTCCCGTGCGGCGTCGGCGTCATCGCGGATGTCGATCCCGAGCAGGGTCACCCCACTGGGCTGCATCTGTTCGTGGATCTGCTGCAGCCCAGGCATCTCCTCCCGGCACGGGCCGCACCAGGCACCCCAGATGTTCAGCACCACCACCTGCCCGGGGAAGTCCTCCAGGCCGATGGTGGCGCTCGGCTCGAGCAGGCTTTCCCCGGACAGGCCCGTCACCGCGCCGCGCTGGGCGGGAAGATCGTAGAAAATGCGGGTCTGCCCGCCCGGGGCGACGAAAGTGAACTCCCGCGCCTGACTCGGTGCGTCCCCGCTCGGGGAGGCGTAGGAGCACCCGGCCAGCAGCAGCATCGCGGCCGCCACGGCCAGCACCCTCAGTCCAGCCGCGCCACGCCACGACCGCCGCGTGGAGGCGCGATCATGCGGACGGCTCACGCGATGTCCTGTTCACGCAGCGCTCGCCCGCTGCGCCCATCACTTGACGTCACCCACCAACCTCCACGTCGCCACCTCAGCAGCGCAGCGCCGGCGCCGGACAGCACCCCCCGAGGGGCCGCGGCCGACACGGACGGTGCCAGAGGCCGGATCCAGCGCGCGGGCGGCAGGACGGCGGTCACGACGCGCCGTCCGAGGCGGAGCGGCCGAGGTCCGCCGGTGCCTGCTCCGGGGCGGCGCCTTGCTCGCGGGAAGGGCCGGGATCGGTGCGCCACGATGTCCACAGCAGGGCGAGCACCCCGAGGGTGATCGCGGTGTCGGCCAGGTTGAACGTCGGGAACCAGCCCAGCCACAGGAAGTCGGTGACCGCGCCGTCCCCGGCCCGGTCCACGATGTTGGCCACCGCACCGCCCAGGACGAGCCCCGCTGGCACCGGTGGGCGCAGCCAGCCGGCGACGATCGCGACCAGCACACCACCAGTGACCACCCCGGCCAGCGCGAGCACGGCCCAGGTCGGCAGCCCGTCGCCCAAGCTGAACGCCACCCCGGTGTTGTAGCTGAGCTGCAGCCGCCCGATCCCGAGGTCCACCGGCGCGCCGGGCAGTTGGGTGTCGGCCAGCCGCTTGGTCACCACATCGACCAGGACAGCGGCCGCCGCCGTGACCCCGGCCGTGACGACCGAACGCCACCTCGTCCAGGCACTCACCGCCACGACCCCGCCCGGTCGCTCAGGCCCCAGCCCGACCTCACCCCAGCGTCAGCAATCGGCATAGGGCGATGATAAACGGCTGAGCCGATGACAGCGCATCGGCTCCGTCTCGCCGCAGAGAGGCAGTGCCGCCAGCAGTACGCGGATGCGCCGCCTCAACAGACCGCAGCCGCGGCCACGCCGGCACCTACAGGCCGAAGGCGCCGCCCTCGACCAGGATGACGATGCCTAGACCGATCAGCACGATCGGGAACAGCACCTGCTCCCAGCGCTCCAGCACCTCCGCGATCGGCTTGCGGGTGGCGACGAAGCGCGCCGCGGCGACCAGCACGGCGACCAGGGCGAGGAACACGATCGAGTAAGCGATGATGCCGACGGTGCCGACGGTGGCGAAGACCGGCACGTAGACGCCGATGTTGTCCCCACCGTTGGCGAAGGTGATCGCGGCGATGGCGGGCACGCTGAGCGCCTTGTCGCTGAGCTTGCCCTCGTCGTCATCGTCGTCATCGTCGCGCCAGGAGCGCCAAGCCCGCCAGGCCGCGAGCAGGCCGAGGACCAGGGGGATAAGGCCGAAGTAGGGGATGAGCTCCTCGGGCAGGAAACTGCGCGCGCCGAGCGCGACGAGCACCGCGGCGGCCAGGATTGCGCCGAAACCGAGGTACTGACCGCCGAGGATCCTGGCCGTGGTCCCCGGGACGCCGGCGCCTCGGGCGTAGAACAGCGACAGCACGATGACGTCGTCGATGTTGGTGACCATGAACAGGCCGATGGCCTGCAGGGTCCAGGTGAGGGGTTCCATGGCTGCCTTCTAAGTGATCGCCTGGCATCGCTCGGCCGGCGAGGGGGGACCGCCGGGTGAGCGGGCGACGTGATGGACGGTGTGTCGTAGTTCGGGCACGCCGCTTCTGCGAAACGCGACCCCGGGGAGCTACGACCCCGGGGAGCTACGTCATGACCTGCAGGCCGCGTCAGCGGCGGGTCGCCGCGGGCCGGGCGACCGCTGCGATGACGCGGCGCGGGCATCTGCATGCGTGACCAGGGAGCGACACCGAAAGTTGTCAGCACGGGCCGCCCGATCTATTAGCATCGCCATATGGCGATGCTAGCATCTCATCCAGCTATCACAGCCTCACATCGATTTTGCTAATCGCCGCTATTGGTACCCCTGTTGCGGCGCGAACAGCGGTTGGCAGGTCGCGGCACCCACGCGGACTCAGACGGCCATGCCGACGATCTCCACGAGGATCTGGTGACGGTGACGACCGCGGCGACGGCGAGGGCGTCGGGAGGGGCCAGGGCCAGCGGCAGCACGACCAAGGAGTTGCGGGTCGCGCCGGTGAACACGATCGCCCGCCCGGCGACCGGGTCGAGCCGGAACAGCCGGTCCACCCCGACGCCGGCGAACGCCATCACCGTGAGGAACATGACCACGATCAGCAGCGTCGCCACCACTGAGCGGCACCACCAGCACCCGCGGCCGTAGCGAATGCGACGCCGGACCGGAGCCGGGCGAGGCCCAGGCCTTCCTTGACCAGGCCGGGGTCAACGGGATGACGATCAGCACGAGCAAGGCCTCCGCCGAGGCCGAAGAGTGGGCTTGACCCTGTACTCGGGTACGGGGTTCATGCTGGGCAGGTGAGGACGAGCGAAGTGGCCGCGCAGGCGCGGGTGAATCCGCAGACCCTGCGCTACTACGAGCGTCGCGGGTTGTTGCCAGAACCTGCGCGGTCGGCGGCGGGGTACCGCGCCTACAACCCGCAGGCGGTGCAGATCGTGCGGTTCATCAAACGGGCCCAGGACCTGGGGTTCGCGCTCGACGACATCGAGTCGCTGCTGCAGTTGGCCGAGGGCGGTCCGGAGGGCTGCGACGCGACCCGGGCGATGTCGGTGGACAAGATCGCGGACCTGGACGTGCGGATCGCCGACCTGCAGGCGATGCGCGCGGCGCTCGCCCGCTTGGTGGCGACCTGCGAGCAGCCACGCAACCATCGGGAGTGTCCGATCCTGGCCCAGATCACCAGCGACCCGGAGGACGACGACCGGGAGGACCGGCCATGACGACGACCCCAGGACGACCGCTGCGGATCGGATCGGTGCGCGACCTCGACCAAGACGGCGTCGCCGCCCGGCAGGCCGGGCTACCCGACGCGGTGCGCGAGCTGCACCGCTGGGTGCTGCGGGCGTTCCTCATGACCGGGCGGGCCCCTCACCGCGACGACGTCCCGGTGGGCGGGGCCGGCCGGGATGAGGCGTTCCGGGCGCTGAGCGATGTCGACCTGGTGCATCTCGACAGAGATGGGCACGTAGCGGTGGCCTACCCGTTCTCCGGTCGCCCGACCGGGCACATGGTGCAGCTCGACGGCGGCCCGGTGCTGCACGCGATGTGCGCGATCGACGCGCTCGGTATCCCGCTGATGACCGGGCGGGACGGGGTGATCGTGTCGGCCGACCCCGGCGACGGGCATCCCGTCCGGATCGAGCGCCGCGGTGAGAGGTGGCGGTGGGCGCCCGAAGGCACGGCGGTCCTGCTGGCGCAGACCAGCAGTCGCGGCGCGGCCGCGGACTGCCTGTGCCCGACCATCACCTTCCACACCAGTCGCGGCCACGCCGAGGACCACCTGCGCGGCCGACCCGAGCTGTCCGGGGTCGTGCTCGACCAGGTCCAGGCCCTCGACGACGCCGCCCGGTTCTTCGGCCCGTCGCTCGCCCCGGAGGGGGTGTCCGTGACGATGCTGCACACCGAGGGCTGCCCGAACGCCATCGAGTACTTGCCCTGGCTGCGGGAGCTGGTCGCCGGCGCCGGCATCGCGCAACCGGTGCGGGTGCGGATGATCACCTCCCCCGAGCAGGCGTTGGGTGAGCGGTTTCTGGGTTCGCCCACGGTCCGGGTGAACGGTCGCGATGTCGACCCGTCCGCCGGGCAGCGCCGCGACTACGGGTTGAGCTGCCGCCTCTACACCTGCCCCGACGGGCTGCGCGGCACCCCGTCCGACGACTGGGTGCTCGCCCTGCTCCGGCCGAACCAGGCCGGTGACCCGAACCGCTGAGGAGACCGGCACACATGGCTTCGATCGACTACCTGCAGCTGCGCCGGCTGCTCGACGACGGCGCGCAGCTCGTGGAGGTGCTGCCGGCCGGCGAGTACGCCGAGATGCACCTGCCCGACGCGGTGAACATCCCGCTCAAGACCCTCGACGCCGCCACCACCGCGGCCCTGGACCACGACCGGCCGGTGGTCGTGTACTGCTCGGACGGGCTTGAGATATGAGCCCACGAGCCGCGTGCCGGCTCGCCACGCTCGGGTTCACCCAGGTCCACGACTACGTGCCGGGCAAGGTCGACTGGCTCGCCCGCAACCAGCCGGTCGAAGGAACCGACGCCGACACCGAGACGATCGGCCGGCACCTGCGCCACGAGGTGACCACCGCCCGGCCGGACGAGACCATCTCGCAGGTCCGGGCCCGGGTCGCCCGATCCGCACACCGCTTCGCGCTGGTCACCACCGCCGACGGCACCCTGCTCGGGCGGCTGCGTGCCGCCGTCCTCGCCGACGCCGATCCCAGCCGGGCGGTGAAGGAGGTGATGGAGGCCGGACTGTCGACGCTGCGCCCGCACGAACCCGCCGCCGCGATCAAGGACCGGCTGATCGACAAGGGGTTGACCTACGCGATCGTCGCCGACCCGGACGGGCGCCTGCTGGGCACGGTCCATCCCGGCGACCTGTAACCGCACGAGAACAGATCCCATGAACCCGACAGGATCGATGAGGAGGTCACGAACGTGATGGACGGAATGATGAGCGATGGACTGACGGCGGGGATGGGGCTGTGGATGGTCCTGTTCTTCGTCACGGTCGTCGCGCTGCTCGTGCTGGCAGCCCGTGGGCACGGTCTCGGTCTACCGGCGGTTGCGCACCCGGTAGGGCGACGTCGCCGCCGTCGGTGGTGACAACGCACGGGACAGGTTGCGCGAGCGCTACGCCGCCGGCGTGATCGACGACGAGGAGTACGCGCGGCGCCTCTCCACGCTGCACCACTGGAGCTGACCTCGGCACCTCGTGGAGCCGCTCGCTATTCGCTGCCCTGGGCGTCGCCTTGTGTCGCGGAGTGGGCGCGGGCGCCGTGCCATCCGATGGCGGCGGCGAGTAGCAGCAGTACGCCGCCGAGGTAGTAGACGGCCTGGATGCCGATCGCGGCGGCGAGCAGCCCGCCGACGAGCAGGGAGATCAGCCGGCCGAGTTGCCAGAACACGTCGAAGCTGGCGAAGATCCGGCCGCGGGCGTCTGCGGGGGTGTTGGTCTGGAGCAAGGAGTTGAAGGTGACCGCGCCGCTGGAGGTTCCCATCCCGTACAGGGCGAGGGAGATCAGGGCGAGTGGCAGCGCGGTGAACGTGGCGAGCACGAGGTCGACCACGCCGCGCAGGACGTAGGGCCCGAACACGAACGCGGGTCGGCGTGGGTCGCTGACCAGGCGGGTGAGCAGGAACGGTCCGAGTACGGCGCCGACCCCGATCGCACCCAGGAGCAGCCCGTAGCCACTGGGCGGCAGCGCGAGGTGGTCGCGGGCCAACACCACGAGCAGCGCGCTGGTCGCGCCGGCCGAGAGGGCAGCGAGGAGTTGCCCGGCGCCCAGTGCGCGCAGCAGCGGGTCGGCGAGCAGTAGCCGGCCGCCGGCGGCGGCGTCGGCGAAGAAACCGTGGCGGTGGGTCGGTGCGGGTGTGGCGGGCAGGCGCAGTCCGATGAGCAGCAGGGCGCTGAGTGCGAAGCTGGCGGCGTTGATCCCGAACGCGGGTGCGGCGCCGAGCGCGACGTAGAGGATCCCGGCGAGTGGGGCCAGCGCGATCTGCGACAGCACCGCGGCGGTCCAGATGCCGCTGTTCGCGGCCACGAGCTCCTCGTCCTTCACGAGCGTGGGCAGGGCGCTGTTGGCGGCGGGGTTGAACAGCACCGCGCCCGTCGAGAGTCCGAACGCGATGGCGTAGACCGCGATGACGTCGTCCCCGACCAGGAGCAGCGAGGCGGCCAGGACGGCGCGCCACAGGTCCGCGGCGACCATCACCGCGACCCGCGGCAGCCGGTCGACCATCGTACCGGCGAACGGGGCGAGTGCGAGCACCGGCACGATCTCGGCGAACACCACTGCGCTGACGCCGAGCGCGGAGCCGGTCAGGTCGAACACGAGCAGCGTCAGCGCCACGGTGGCGAACACGTCCCCGGCCTGGGACACCGTGCGGGCCGACCACAACCGCCGGTAGCCGGGCTGGGCGAACACCGTGCGCAGCCCGACCCGGGACGACGGGGCGCGGGTCACGCGCGGATCGATTCGGCAGGCGTGTACTCGATAATCTGACAGACCACGGCGTCGTGCCCGCCGCGGCGGGCGGCGGCGCGGCGCGCGGTCGGCAGGGAGCGGTGCAGCCGACGCAGGTCGGCGGGCTTCCGGTCGATCCTGGCGATGTGGGCGTCGAGGATGCCGGTGACCCGCTCGCAGGACTGCTGCCCGCGGCGTTGCAGGTCCAGCACGTCGTTGATCTCCTCCAAGGTGAGAGTGAGAGTCCCGGCCTGCCGGATGAAGTGCAGCACGGCGAGCCGCCTCTCGCTCGGCCGGGTGAAGAACCCCGGGCTGGGGTTCGGCCGTGTGGGTGCCACCTCTAGGTTGGCGGTGTGTCGCGGCCGGCCTGGACCCACGCTGTGCGTGGGTCGCTCGCGCGGCTGGTCACGGCGGTTGCGGTGGCGGTCGGTCTGCTGGTGCTGATCGTGCCGCTGTGCGGTGACGGCATGCCCGCGATGCCCTCCCACGCCGTCGAGGACGTAGCCTGCATCCCGAGCGGAAGCCCGTCGGCTTCGCTGTCGGCGCCCGCCATGGGCGGCGGCAACGCGTGCGTCGGTGTTGGTGTCGACCCTGCTGTCGAGTCGGGCGAGGGGCCGCTTGCCTCCGGTGTTCCGTCGCCGCTGATGGCTGATCTCGATCGGTCGGCACCGGGGCCTGGCGTGCTGTTCGCCTGCGTCGCGTTCCTGATCGCGGTCCTGGCGGCTGGACTCTGGTGGCGCCGGCCGTGGTCGGCGTCGTCGTTCCCGGTGCGGCATGACCCGGTCATCGGTGCGCGAATCGTCGCTCGTGCTGTCCCGGGGCTGACCCTGGCCGAGCTCTGCGTGCTGCGGACGTAGAACCGGCGGATCTTCCCGATCGGTACGCCCGCACCCGTGTGGGCGTGCTGGTGCCCGCCCAAGGCGTGTCGAGCCGCGGGCGTGGCCTTGTCCGGTCCGTTCCGCTCGTACAGGAGATCCTTCGTGAACCTCACCGCAGTCCTTGTCACCGGCTTGTTCGCCGGCGGTGTCTCGTGCGCCGCCGTGCAGGGCGGCATGCTCACCGGTCTGATCAGTCGCCAGCGCGCCGCCGCTGTCGGAGTACCCGTAGCGGCGACCGGACGTCCTCGCGACGGCGGCGCAGATGTGCCGCCCGATTCTTCGTGGCACCGATTGGGCGACGACGTCTCGCCGGTCGCCGGATTCCTGGCCGGCAAGCTGGTCTCGCACACCGCTCTCGGCGCGCTGCTCGGCGCGCTCGGGGGCGCGGTACAGCTGTCGATCGGTACCCGAACGACGCTGCAACTCCTCGCCGGCGCCGTGATCATCGTGTTCGGCCTGGCGCAGGTCGGCGTGCCGGGGTTCCGCGGGGTGGTGATCGAGCCGCCGCAGGCGTGGATGCGGGTCGTGCGCAACCGGTCCCGGTCGCAGTCGGCGCTGGCGCCGGCGCTGCTGGGGGTAGCGACGGTGCTCATCCCATGCGGGGTGACGCTGTCGGTGCAGGCGCTCGCGCTGGCGTCGGGGTCCGCCCTGTCAGGGGCGGTGATCATGGCGGTGTTCGTGCTGGGCACGGCCCCGTTGTTCGCGCTGCTCGGCTACGCCGCCCGCCGCGCCGCCACCGCCTGGCGGGGTCGGCTGGCCATGGTCACCGGGCTCATCGTGGTGGCGATGGGCCTGTTCACCCTCAACGGTGGACTGGAGCTGGCCGGGTCGCCGGTGGCCGCGTCCCGGGTCGTCCAGGCGTTCAGCGCAGGTGAGCCGGAACCTGACGTGTCCGCGGTGTCCGAGCAAGGCGGGCAGCAGCAGGTGCTGATCACCGCCAGCACCGGTTCCTACAGCCCGTCCGCCGTCCAGGCTCGGGCCGGAGTTCCGACCACGTTGATCGTGCGGTCGGAGGACGCGCAAGGGTGCGTGCGGTCGTTCCTGATCCCGTCGCGGGGGGTGGAGGAGGTACTGCCCGCCGACGGCGAAACCCGCATCGACCTCGGGGTGCTCGAGCCCGGGACGCTGCGCTACTCGTGCGGCATGGGCATGTACACCGGCACCATCACGGCAGCCTGAGACGCCCGGGAGATCGAGATGTCCATCACGTACACCTTCCGTATCGAGGGCATGCATTGCGGCAGCTGCGCACTGCTCATCGACGACGTGCTCGAGGATCTGCCCGGGCTGCGCAGCACCCAGACGTCGATGAAGCGGGCGCGCACCGTCGTCGAGCTGGGGCCGGGCGGCGCCACTCCCGCCGACGTCATCGCCGCGGTCAGGGAGCTCGGCTACACCGCGCACCATCTGTCCTGATCGCCCGTCGTCGTGGACGACGCCCTGCCCGGGTACGTCCCGCGGCCTGCTACGTTCTCGGTACGGAGGTAGTAGATATGGGTCGTACTGCTCGGCGGTGCGGCGCGGGCCGGCGTGGGCCGCCACGACGTGGGTGGTTCCTGCGGCTCGGCGGGACGGTCGCCGCCCTCGTGGTGGTCGGACTCGTCGTGTTGGCGGCGCCTCCGGCGGCGGCCCACCCGACCTTGCAGGCCACCTCGCCCGCGGCCGGTTACGCGGTGGCGGAGTCGCCGCGGGAGGTCACGCTCGACTTCGGGGAGTCGGTCGGGCTGCTCGACGACTCGTTGCGTCTCACCTCGAGTGCGGGAACGCCGGTGACGACCTTGCCGGCCGCTCTGTCGCAGGAGGGGCGCCGGCTGAGCGTCGGCATCGCCGACGCGCTGGCTGCCGGGGTCTACCGGGTGGCGTGGCAGGTCCGCGGCGAGGACGGTGACCTGGTCTCGGGCGGGTTCTCCTTCGCGGTCAGTCCCCCGCCCGTGGAGGGCGCCGATCCGGCGGCACGCGACGACGCCGCCGGCTCCCCGCTCGTCGAGGGCGCCGGTTCGGCGGCGCCCGTAGGTGCCTTGGCGGGAGTGAACCTGCCGGCCGCGCTGCGGTGGACCCTGTTCGCCGCGCTCGCCCTGGGTCTGGGTGGTGCGGCGGGTGCGGTCCTGGTCGGGCGGATCCGTCGCGAGGCCGCTGGCAAGGGTGTCGAACTCGCGTCCGTGGCGGCGCCGGTGTCGGCGGCGGCCGTGGTGGGGGTGGTCGCGACCGCGGGCCTGATCGTGGCCGGCGGTTACGACCTGACGGAGGTGCTCGCGTCACGCCCCGGGGCGCTGCTCGGCGTCGAGCTGGCGGCCTTCGCCGCGGCGCTCGGCCTCGCGGCGGCGGCCCGGATCCCCGGATGGTCCCGGCTGCGGACCGCGGCGGCGATCCCGCTGCTCGGGGTCCTGGCCGCGGAGGCCCTGCGCGCCCATGTGGCGGCCCAGCATCCGCTCGCCGGGGGAGTGTTGACCGCGGTGCACCTGCTGGCGGCGGCCCTGTGGGTGGGCGCGTTGGCGCATGTGCTGCACGTGGCGGCGCGGTGGCGTGGCCCGTCGGGCTGGACGCGGCTGCTGATGGCGGACTACGGCCGGCTCGCGGTGTGGTCGGTGATCGCGGTGATCGTCACCGGCATCGTGCAGGCCATCCTGCTCGTGCCCGACGCGGCCGAGCTGTTCGGTACTGGGTACGGGCAGGTGCTGCTCGCGAAGCTCGCCGTGGTGGCGGTGGTGATCGGGTGCGCGGTGCTGGCGCGGCGGCGGATCCACCGGGGCCCACGCACGGGCCCGGCGCCGCGCAGGCCGGTGGGGCGAGCCGTCCTGGTCGAGATCGTCGCCTTGTTCGGTGTCCTCGCGCTGACCGGTGCGCTGACCTCGCTCACCCCGCCCGCGCAGGCCGCCGCCGGCATCGCGCTGCCCCCGCCACCGGTCGGGCCGGCGTTTCCGGTGGGTACGTTGGCCGGTCAGGTGACGGTGGCGGCCACGGCCAGCGCCGGGCGGCTGGTGGTGCGGCTGACCACCCCGCTGGACGGCCCCTACGACGACCCACCCGAGTCGCCGCCCTACCGGCTGACGGTGCGCACCACGCCCGGCGACGAGCTCACGCTGGTCCCGTGCGGGACCGGCTGCTTCACCGCGCCGGTGGACTGGCGCCCCGGAACCACGACGCTCGACCTGGACGCGACCGCGCCCCCCTGGTCCGGCGGTCCGGCCCGGCTCGACGTCACCTGGCCACCCCGCCCGGCGGAGGAGCGGCTCGACCGGGTCCTCACCGCGATGCGCGACGTGGGCCCCTTCACCGTGGTCGAGACCGTCACCAGCGACACCCGCGCCGATCCCGGGATCCTCCGGGAGCTCCCCACGACGGGTGCGGACTTCATCGCTCGTGAGCCGTACGCCGAGGGCGTCTCCGATGCGGTCACGGTGTCCGGCCCGGACGGTGATCAGCTCGCGTTCGCCTTCCCCGCCAACGGCATCTCCAGCCAGCTGTGGCTCGACGACCTCGACCGCATCACCCGGCAGGTGCTGGTCAGCCCCAACCACCTCATCACCCGCACGTTCGCCTACCTCCCGCCGGGGCCGATGTGACCCGCCCCTCGTTCTGCGGCCGTAACCCCACCCCACCTGGGGTGGGGTATTGTGGTGCTGTGGACGACCAACAGAGGTCCGTGGTCAACCGGTTGAAGACCGCCCGCGGCCATGTCAACGGCATCATCACCATCGTCGAGAACGACGCCTACTGCCCCGACGTGATGAAGCAGCTCTCCGCGGTGCAGGGCCTGCTGGAGGGTGCGAGCCGGCTGATGCTGCGCCGGCACCTGGAGACGTGCGTGGTCAAGGCCATGCAGGAGGGCCGGACCGCGGAGATCGTCGACGAGCTGATGGAGACGTTGAAGTTCGACAAGCACGTGTTCCGGCCGCCGCAGGTGCGCGACGGCGGCGAGCTCGACCCCGAAGGGACCCACCATGGCTGACACCGCGGTCGCCGAGCGCGACGCCGCCGGGTCGTCCGAGGCCGCACTGGACTTCGCGGTGCGCGGCATGACCTGCGGGTCGTGCGCGAACCGGGTGCAGCGCACCCTGAACAAGCAGCCCGGAGTCGCCCGGGCGGAGGTCAACTTCGCGACCGCGACGGCGCACGTGGTGCTGGCCGAGCAGCCCGCCGACCCCACCACCCTGAGCGCTGTCGTCGCGAAGGCGGGCTACGAACTGCGCATGCAGGGCGGCGCGGGAAGCGGGACCTCCGTGGCCACCGCCCCTGCTCCCGCGGTTCCGGCTGGTGAGGCGGTCGCCGCACCGGTGCCTCCCGAGGAGGACACCCTCGACGATGAGGAGGCTGCGGCGCAGCGGGCCTGGTGGTGGCGCGTGGTCGTGGCCTGGCCGCTGGGCCTGGCGACGATGGCCATCGCGTTCTGGCCGGGCGCCATGGAACTGGCGTGGGCGCCGTGGGCGCAGCTCGCGTTGGCCACCCCGGTGCAGTTCGTGGTGGGCTGGCCGTTCCTGGTCGGGGCCGCACGGCGGGCCCGGCGCCTGTCGGCGAACATGGACACCCTGATCGCGATCGGCACCCTGGCCGCCTTCACGTTCTCTCTGGTGGAGCTGCTGCGCGGCAGCACGGAGCTGTACTTCGAAACCGCCGCGCTGCTGATCGCGTTCCTGGTGCTGGGCCGCTACTTCGAGGTCCGCGCCAAGCGCCGTGCCGGCAAGGCGATCCGGGCGCTGCTTCAGCTGGGCGCCAAGGAGGCGCGGGTCATCCGCGACGGGGCCGAGGTGATGGTCCCGGTCGACCAGGTCCGGGTCGGGGACCTGCTGCGCATCCGCCCCGGGGAGAAGGTGCCCACCGACGGCGAGGTCGTCGACGGCGCCTCCGCGGTGGACGAGTCGATGCTGACCGGCGAGTCGGTACCGGTGGACAAGGCCGCCGGCGCCACGGTGGCCGGGGCCACCGTGAACACCAGCGGCGTGCTCACCGTCCGCGCCACCGCCGTCGGCGGCGACACCGCGCTGGCCCAGATCGTGTCGCTGGTCTCGGCCGCCCAGGCCGGCAAGGGTCAGGCCCAGCGCCTGGCCGACCGCATCTCCGCGATCTTCGTTCCCACGGTGATCGTGATCGCGCTGGCGACCTTCACCGCGTGGTGGCTGCTCGCCGGGGACCCGGTCGCCGGGTTGATCGCCGCGGTTGCCGTGCTGATCGTGGCCTGCCCGTGCGCGCTCGGCCTGGCCACCCCCGTCGCGATCATGGTCGGCACCGGGCGCGGTGCCAGCCTGGGCATCCTGATCAAGGGCGTGGAGGTGCTGGAACGCACCCGGAAGATCACCACGGTGGTGTTCGACAAGACCGGCACCCTGACCCGCGGGGACATGGCGCTCGCCGACACCGAGCCCGGCGCCGGTACCGACCCGGCGGAGCTGCTGCGCCGGGCCGGGGCGGTGGAGGCCGACAGCGAGCACCCGATCGGGCAGGCCATCGCGGCCGCTGCCCGCGTCGACGGGCCGCTGCCGGCGGTCACCGGGTTCTCCGCGGTCGCCGGGCACGGGGTTCGGGCCGAGGTCGAGGGCACCACGGTCTGGGTCGGGCGCCGCAGGATGCTCGCCGAGGCCGGGCTCGCGCTACCCGACGAGCTGGAGACCCTTGCCGGGCGGCTGGAGTCCGAGGGGAGGACCGCGGTCTTCGCCGGCTGGGACGACGAGGTCCGCGGCGTGCTCGCGGTCGCCGACACCCTCAAGGAGGGTGCCGCGGACACCGTCGCCGAGCTGCACCGGATGGGCCTGAAGGTCGCCATGATCACCGGCGACAACGCGCGCACCGCCGCCGCGATCGCGAAGCGGGTGGGTATCGACACGGTGCTGGCCGAGGTGCTGCCCGCGGACAAGCAGACCGAGGTGACCCGACTCCAGGCTGCCGGTGAGGTCGTGGCGATGGTCGGCGACGGGGTGAACGACGCCCCGGCGCTGGTCGCCGCCGACCTGGGCATCGCCATCGGCACCGGCACCGACGTCGCGATCGAGTCCTCGGATCTGACCCTGATGCGCGCCGACCTGGGCGGGGTGCCGACCGCGATCCGGCTCTCGCGCCGGACCTACCGGACGATCTGGCAGAACCTGGGTTGGGCGTTCGGGTACAACGTGGCGCTGATCCCGCTTGCCGCGCTCGGGCTGCTCAACCCGATCTTCGCCGGCGCCG
Source organism: Pseudonocardia oceani (assembly GCF_019263585.2). GTDB lineage: Bacteria > Actinomycetota > Actinomycetes > Mycobacteriales > Pseudonocardiaceae > Pseudonocardia > Pseudonocardia oceani. The sequence goes on along the minus strand of NZ_JADQDF010000001.1, from coordinate 501,672 downwards.
CGATGGGCTTCTCCTCGGTCAGCGTCGTGGCCAACTCGCTACGCCTGCTGCGCTTCCGCGACCCCCGCCCGCGCGCGAAACGGACGCGGCGCACCGCGCCCTCCGATCCGGTGGTGGCCGAGTATGTGCGCGTGCACCTGCGCGACGGCGGCTGGGTCGAGGGGTACCGCCGAGCCTCGACGGTGACCGACGACCGGGTGCTGCTGCTCGATCCGGTCGCGGCCGGAGACCACCGCGGCGCCGCCTCGCGCCCGCCCCGCCCGCGCGAGGCGTTCCTTCCCGCCTGCGACACCGAGCGCATCGAGACGCTCACTGCACCCAGCAACCGCGGAGCCTGACATGCCCGTCCTTCCCGAGGAGATCACCAACCAGTCGTTCCGCCGCCGCTGGCGTGGGTATGACCCCGACCGGGTCGACGGGTTCCTGGCCCGGGTCGGCACCGACTACATGGGCGCCATCGACCAGGTCGCCACCGTCGCCCACGACGGCGCCCGGGCCCGCACCGAACGCGACGAGATGACGGGCCGCCTCGACGCCCTGACCCGGGACGTACGCGAGGCGGGCGAGCAGGTCCGCGCCGACGCGGACGACGCCGCCACCGCGATCCGGGCCCGTGCCGAGCGGGCCGCCGAGCTGATTCTCGCCCAGGCCGAGGATGCCGCCGCCGCCTGCGGCCGGCAGGCCCAGGCACTGCGGACCGCGGCGCAGGCCGACGCCGACGCCGCCCGGCAGCGCCTCGAGGACGCCGACCAGCGGGCGCGGCAGCTCGAGGACGCCGCCCGGGACCGCTGGGACGCCGTCCGGGCGCAGACCGAGGCCCGCTTCGAGCAGCTGCAGATCGCCGAGCGCCGCTTCGCCGACCGCGCGCGGCAGGTGGAGACCGCCCTGGCCGGGCTGCGTTCGCAGGTCGGTCTGCTCGAACAGGTCCAGCGCGCCGAACAGGCCCTCGCGTCGGTGCGCACCGGAGACACGGGCAGCGCCGATGGCGATCACGCCTGAACGGCGCCGCCGCTGGCGGCGCCACTGGGACCGGCAACCCCGCACCTATGACCGGCAGATGGGGATGCTGGAACGGGTCCTGTTCGGCGACACCCGCCGCTGGGTCTGTGGCAAGGCCACGGGTCGGGTGCTGGAGGTGGCCATCGGCACCGGTCTCAACCTCCCGCACTACCCGGCCGGGGTGGCGCTGACCGGGATCGAGCTGAGCCCCGCGATGCTCGCGCTCGCCGATCGCCGCGCCGCGGAGCTGGACCGGGAGGTGGATCTGCGGGTCGGGGACGCCGAGGCGTTGGAGTTCGACGACGCCACGTTCGACACCGTGGTGTGCACGTTCTCGCTGTGCGCCATCCCCGATCACCGCCGGGCGGTCGCCGAGATGGTGCGGGTGCTGCGCCCGGGCGGGCGGCTGCTGCTGGCCGACCACGTCATCAGCAGCCATCCCGTCCTGCGGGCCGGGCAGCGTATGGTCGAGCTGGTCAGCGTCCCGCTGGGCGGCGAACACTTCCGGCGCCGGCCCCTTGAGCTGGTCACCGCGGCCGGGCTGCGCATCGAGGAGTGCGACCGGTTCGCTTCGGGTGTCGTGGAGCGGCTCGCGGCCCGCCGCACGAGCTGACATCCGGCCAGGATCACCTGGCCGGCTCGGCGGAGCGGGCGACGGCCGCGGCCACCTCGTCCGGTGTCCGGAACACCACCGGCGGGTCGACCCAGGCGACCGAGCCGTCGGGTCGCAGCACATAGGTGACGGGAAGGACCGGTGGGCTGCGCAGGGCGGCGAGCAGCGCCGCGTCGGGATCGGTGACCGACGGGTAGTGGGCGCCGAGCGCGGTGAGCGCGTCGAGTGCGTCGGCCGGTTGGTCCTGCACGTTGATCCCGACCACCGGCAGCGCGCCGGGGCGGGCGGCGTAGGCGGCCAGTACCGGGATCTCCTCGCGGCACGGCCGGCACCAGGGCCCAGACGTTGAGCAGCGCCGGGCGGCCCGCCAGCGCGGCGCCCAGGTCGACCGTGCCCGGGGCGCCCAAGCAGGGCACGATGATCCCGGCCAGCGGCCCAGTCGCAGCTGAACTCCCCGGGGTGGACGATGGACACGGATCCTACGCGGCCCGCTGGCGCCGCCCGGCCAGTTCCGCATCGTCGGGGGCGGGAGCCGTGCGCGGCCCGGTGTCGAGGAGCTGCGGCGTCGCCGTCGTCGCTGAAGTGGGGGAGCCGGCGGGCGGGGTCCCCGAGGGCCACAGCGCGACCACCCCGGCGACGGCGAGCACGACCACCACCACCGTCCACCGCGCGTCCGACCGCCGCAGCAGCGCCCCGACCGCAGCCGTTCGGCTCACCACGAGCCCTCCCGGATGGGCTGGCGAGCCTGCGCGGCGATCTGCGTCGCGCACCAGGCTGCCCCGGTCATCGGCAGGTAGTGCCCGGCATGGGGGCGCACGCGGTGCGTGCCGACCGGAACGGCGGCGAGAAGCTCGGCGGCGCGGCCGGGGACGGGCACCGGGTCGTGTGCGCCCTCCAGGAGCGAGATCGGGACCCCGGTCGCTCCCAGGTGTTGGAGTGCAGGTTCCCACGCGGGGTTGCGGATGATGTCGACCAGCGAGCCGCGGTAGGTGTCCCAGGTGTGTTTCACCGCGGCGCGGGCGATCGGAACGGGTAGGTCGGGACGCGCTGCGACCGCGAGCCAGGAGGCCGTCGTGCGGTGGGCGCACATCCACGCGCACATCGCGCGGGGCAGCGGTCCGTCGCCGGCGAGGAACGCCTCCATCCGGCCCATCCGCCGTAATCCCTCGTCGGCCTCAGCGGCATCGCGGTAGAGCGGCGGGCAGATTCCCACCACTGCGCGGACCCGGCCGCCGAGCTCGGCGGCCCAGCGCAGGGCGAGGATCGATCCCATCGAGTGTCCCGCCGTGATGAGCGGGCGCCGGTGCAGGTGCAGCGCCTCGAGCATGTCGTGGAGGGCGGCGAGGTGGTCGGCGGCGGCCAGTAGGCCTGGATCCGCAGGGGAATCGTCGAACTCGAGCAGGTCGGGGATCACGACCGTGGCGTGCTCGCCCAGCCGGTCGAACCCGGCGCCGAAGTAGTCGCCGGAGGCCACGAGGCCGTGCAGCAGCGCGATGACCGGGTCACCGGTGCCGAAGACCCGTACCCGGAGTCGGCCGGCGAGCCGACCGCGGCCGGCGCCGGGCGCCCACCGCCGTGCCGTCGGCGATGATGCGTGACGCGCCGCCCATCCGGCCATCGATCCGGCGACGCCGAGCGCGGCCAGGCCTCGAATCGATCCGGGCACAGCGTCGTCAGCCCAGTGTGGTGATGCACAGCGGCGACTCGGTGACGACCAACGCGGCGGCGATGACCGGCCCGACCAGCAGCCCGGTCAGGACCACCGCGAGCCGCAGGCGCGCCGACGCCGGGGGGAACAGCAGCCGCTCGACCCGCTCGGCCACCCCGACCCCGCCCGCCCCCAACGCGGGCGCCGGCGCGGACGCGGACACGAGACCCGGTGCGGCCAGCGCGAGCAACGCGCCCACCACGGTGTCGGCACCGTGTCGCCGGGTGGCGGCGTCGTCGGCGCGCATCTCGGCCAGGCGCGCGAGCTCGACGGCGCCCTCGGTGAACAGCCGTATCCCGGGCAGGGTCCTGGCCAGCGCACGGGCCAGGCCCAGGAGCTGGTGGTGGTGCCCGGCGAGGTGGGCCTGCTCGTGGTCCAGGACGGCGGCGAGCTGGTCGTCGGCGAGCGCGGCCAAGGCGCCGCTGGTGATGACGATGGTGGAGGGTCGGCCGGCGAGGCAGTAGACGCTGCGCTGCTCGACCTCCAGGACGACCGAACCGCCGGGGCCGCGGGCGGCGCCGCGCGCGGCGAGCACGGCGGCCTCGGCGTGCCGCCGGGAGTGCACGCGGGCACGTCGGACCCCGGCAGCGACTCGCGCGGCCAGCACGGCGAGAGCGAGGACCGTCGTCGCGGTCACCACCGCGATGACGGCCTGCAGGAACCCGCCGTATCCGCCGACCGCCGCCGCCTGCAGGGTGGCGAAGCACCCGGCCAGCAGCTGGTCGAGCCGGCCCCACCCACGCACGAGATCCGCCGTCAGCAGTGCACCGGCAAGCGCCCAGGACAGCACCACGCTGCCCATCGCCGCCGACCACGTGATCATCCCGAGGCGGGGGGCCGCACCGCTGCGGGTCGCCCGCGCGAGCAGCGGCGGCCCGAGCACGGCGACGACCATGCTGTAGGCCAGCAGGCACGCGGCAAGACTCACGGGGTGTCCCGCCCGCCGCTGGACCGCCAGCGTCGCGTGGATCCTGCGCGGACCGCCGCGTCGATCGTCCGGCCCGCGATCATCGATCGGGTCCGGACGCCCGGCGCGCCAACACCTGCTGCAGCCGGTCCAGGTCGTCGGCGCTCATCTCGCCCACGAAATGGGCCAGGACAGCTTCGGAGTCCGGTCCGGCCGTCAACGCGTGGCGCATCAGCCCGGCGGTGTGCTCGGCGTGGGTGAGCGCGGTCCGGTAGCGATAGGCCTTGCCCTCACGCTCCCTGGTGAGGTGCCCCTTGCGGTGCAGGTTGTCCATCGTCGACAGCACGGTGGTGTAGGCGATAGCGCGGTCGCGCTGCAACGTCTCGAGTACCTCGCGCACCGTGCCCGAGCCACCCGCGGTCCACAGCCGGTCCATCACCAGGGTCTCCAGATCTCCGAAGACCCGCACTCGGCTGCCCATCCGCCCCCACCGTCCGCCATGCGGCTTCTCGCCGACCCTGCGTACTTACCATACCGGAGATACTGTCTAGGTACGGAGGTCGTAGGTCCAGGACTCGGAGCGCTCTGCGGCGAGCCCTCCACGCGCGACCCGTCGGCCGTTTACCCGCGGCTCGTCGGTCGCTCGTGGCCGCAACAGACCAGGCAGCCGGTTCGGTTGACGCCCTCGACACACTCGACGAAAGGCGGATTCTCATGATGGACGGGATGACGGCAGGGATGGGGATCTGGATGCTGCTCGTGGTCCTCACCGTCGTCGCTGTGCTGGTGCTGGCGACGCTGGGCAGTGTGTGGTTCTACCGCCGGCTGCGCGGGCGGCAGCCCGACGGCGCGACGGTCACCGGCCGCGACGACGAGGACCCCGCTAGGCGCAAGCTCCGCGAGCGCTTCGCCGCCGGCGAGATCGACGAACAGGAGTACGAGAGCCGGCTGTCCGCACTCACCCACTGGCGCTGATCGCTGCCCTCCGAATGGCGGGTCGGGGGCCGGGCGCGTCCCCGGCGAGAGGCGCCCGGCCTCAGCAGCGCGCGCCGCATGTCCCGTCAGCGGGTCGCCAGGTTCATCCCGAGCAGCTTGCTACTATCTCCGTACCGACACCGTAGATAGCGGTGGGTAGGGGCGAAGGGCAGGCCGGCCGCGATGGGTGAGTTGCTGGTGGGGACCACGTTGCTGGTCTCGTTCCTGGGCGGGATGGTGGCGCTGCTGGCCCCGTGCTGCGTGTCGGTGATGCTGCCGGCCTACCTGGCGACCGGGTTCCGGCACCGGGGCGGCGTGCTGGTGGCCACCCTGGTGTTCGGTGCCGGGGTGGCCACGGTGATCCTGCCGATCGGGCTGGGGGCTGCGGTGCTGAGCCGGTTGTTCCTCGAGCAGCACGCCACGATCTATCTCGTCGGCGGTGCGGTGATGGTGCTCGCCGGGGCGGCGGTGCTGTCGGGGTGGATGCCGAGGCTGCCGATGCCCGGTGGGCGCGGGTCCGCCGGCGGCGGCTTCGGGTCAGCCTATCTGCTCGGTGCGTTCTCCGGGATCGCCAGCGCCTGCTGCGCGCCGGTCCTGATCGGGATCGCGGTCCTGTCGGGCGCGTCCGCGTCGTTCCCGGCCGCGCTTGCCATCGGGCTGGCCTATGTGGCCGGGATGGTCGCCCCGCTGGCCGTCGCCGGGTTGCTGTGGGATCGGCACTCCGACCGCGCGACCCGGCTGCTCACCGCCCGCACGGTCGAGCTGCGGCTGGGACACCTGCGGCGGCGGATGCCGCTGGGTGTCCTGCTGAGCGGGCTGCTGATGGTCGGCATGGGTGTGCTGGCCTGGGTGTTGGCGTTCGCCGGGCCGGGGATGTCGACCGACGGCTGGCAGGTCCGGGTCAGCGCCTGGTTGCAGCACACCGCCACCGTCACGGCGCAAGCCCTGGACTGGGTGCCCGGTTGGGTGTTCGCCGTCGTGCTCGTCGGGGCCTTCGCGGTGGCCCTGCGTCGCGGGCTCCGCACCCGGGTCGCCCGCCGGCTCGACCTCACGGATGCCGGTCCGCACGACCCCCCTGCCCCCGTGACGCCGCCGAGCGCGGTGGACACCATGAACACGAAGGAGTCCCGATGAGTCGTAGCCAGATGAGTGGCAGCCGGGCCGAGGCCGCCGGCGCCCGCCGCTCGGTGGTGGGGAGAGCGCGCCGTTCGCAGCGCTCGCGGACCCCGTTCGTCGTGGTCGGGTCGGTGGTGCTGGCCCTGGTCGCGCTGTTCGCCGTCTACACCTCGAGCACCACCGGTGACACCGTGGCGTCCGACCGTTATGACGTCGGTGACCCGGGGATCGGTGCCACCGCACCGGACTTCGTGCTGCCCGACGTGACGGCCGCGGCCGCCGGCGGGCCGGCGGCGAACGTGCGGCTGAGTGACTATCGCGGCGAGACGGTGCTGCTGTACTTCCACGAGGGTCTGGGCTGCCAGCCCTGCTGGGACCAGATCCGCGACCTGGAGGCCGACCCGGGCCTGCTGGCCTCGGTCGGGATCGACCGGCTGCTGACGATCACCAGCGGCCCGCAGGACCTGATCGCGCAGAAGATGCGCGACGACGGGCTGACCGCCCCGGCGCTGGCCGACACCGGCCTCGCCGTCTCCGCCCAGTGGGAGGCCAACCGCTTCGGCATGATGGGCAACTCCCGCAACGGGCACACGTTCGTCCTGGTCGGGCCGGACGGGGTGATCGAGTGGCGCGCCGACTACGGCGGCCCGCCGAACTACACCATGTACGTCCCCGGCAGCCAGCTGCTCGACGACCTGCGCGCCACCCGTCAGGCCGGGTGAGACGGCGATGATCGAGGTCACCCTGCTGACCCAGGCCGACTGCCGGTTCTGCGAGATCGCCGTCGCGGTACTGGCCCGGGTCGCGCAGGAGCATCCGATGGCCGTCCGCCACGTCGGCCTGGACACCGACGACGGCCGGGCCTTAGCGGCGCGTCACGGCGTCGCGTTCGCCCCCGGCGTGCTGCTCGACGGGGAGATGTTCGGCTACGGGCGGCTGTCAGAACGGCGGCTGCGCCGCCACCTGGCCGGCCGCGACGCGCGTCCGCACGCCGGCGGCAGCGAGGACATCCAGCGGTGACCGCAGCCGTGCCCGGTCGGCGCCGGTCGCCCGCCGTCGTGGCCGTGCTGCTCGCGCTGCTGCTGGGCGGGTGCGGGGTCGGTACCAACGCGGTCTCCGCCGGCGGACGTTCACCTTCGTCGCCCCCGGCGGGCAGACCCGCATCCTCTACGACCCGCCGCAGAGCCGCGGACCGGTGCGCGGTCTGTCCGGGGACAGCCTGCTCGGACCGGCACGCACGGTCGGGCTCGAGGACTTCCCCGGTCAGGTCGTGGTGCTCAACGTGTGGGGTTCCTGGTGCGGTCCGTGTCGCGAGGAGGCACCCGGCCTCCAACAGGTCCACGAGACCACCCGGACGACAGGCGACTTCATGCGCGACCGCGTACTCACCTACCCGTCGACGATCTTCGACAACCCCGGCCGGTCCCTGGTGTCCCTGCGCGGTTTCCCGAGCAACACCCGTCCCGTCGATGGTGGTGCTCGATCGGGAGCACCGGGTGGCCGCGGTGTTCCTCACTGCCGTCCGCTTCGGCGAGCTGCTTCCGGTGGTGCAGCGCATCGCGGCCGAGCAACACGGCGCCGCATTTCAGATCGGGGTGGGGTCGTGAACGGCCTGACCGAGCTGGCCATCTCCGGGCCGCTGCTGCTCGCCGCGGTGCTCGCGCTCGCTGCCGGCGCGGTGTCCTTCGCCTCCCCGTGCTGCATCCCGCTCGTGCCGGGCTATCTCGCCTACCTCGCCGGGCTCGCCGGCACCTCGACACCGACACCCTCGCAGACGCCACCCTCTCGGACACCGGCGTCTGCGGCCGTTGACGTCAGCAGCGGAACCGGACCGGGTGTCGACGGCGAGCTGTCGCTCACGAAGCAGGCGGTCGCACCCGGTGCGGGTCGTGCGCGGCTGGTCCTGGCGTCGCTGTTGTTCGTCGCCGGGTTCACCGTGGTGTTCACCGCCGCGATCATGGGCGTGCTCGGCCTGTCGGACCTGCTCTTGCTCAACGAGCAGGTGCTGCAGCGCATCGGCGGCGTGGTGACCATCGCGATGGGGTTGGTGTTCCTCGGGGTGGTCCCGATGATGCAGCGCGAGTTGCGTCTGCACCACCGTCCCCGCCGCGGGCTGTGGGGCGCACCGGTCCTCGGCGCGGTGTTCGGCCTGGGCTGGACGCCGTGCCTGGGCCCGACGCTGACCGGGGTGCTCGCCCTCGCCGCGGGCACCCAGGTCGGCCCGACCACCGTGCGCGGGCTGATCCTGGTGCTGGCCTACAGCCTGGGACTCGGTCTGCCGTTCGTGTTCCTCGCGCTGGCCGCCGGGTGGGCGATACGCACCACCAGCTGGCTGCGCCGCCACACCCGCGCCATCCAGCTCGCCGGCGGCGCGATGCTCGTGCTGGTCGGGGTGCTGCTCGTCACCGGGTTGTGGGGGATCTTCATCGCCTGGCTGCGTGTCCCCATCGGTGGCTTCACCGTTCCTCTCTGATCGGAAGCGGAGGCACAACTGTGGCGGTGGTCCTGGTGGTGGACGACGAACCGAAGATCCGGCACCTCGTGGGTTCCTACCTGGAGCGTGACGGGCACACGGTGCTGCTGGCCTCCTCCGGCGCCGCGGCGCTGGAGCTGTCCGTCGGCGCCGACCTGATGATCCTCGACCTGGGCCTGCCCGACCGGGCCGGTCTGGATGTCGCCCGCCAGGTCCGGGAGAACCTCGACATGCCGATCATCATCCTCACCGCGCGTGCCGGGGAGGCCGACCGGATCGCCGGACTGCGCCTGGGCGCCGACGATTACGTGGGCAAACCGTTCAGCCCCGGCGAGCTCGTCGCCCGGGTGGCGGCGGTGCTGCGCCGAAGCGCCCCCGAGGGCCCCGCGGGCGGGGCCCGCTCGTTCGGCGAGGGCATCCTGCGGATCGACGACCAGCGCCGCGAGGTGTGCGTCGACGGTCACCCCGTCGCCATGACCCGCTCGGAGTTCGACCTGCTGAGCGCGCTCGCGGCCCGGCCAGGACGGGTGTGGTCGCGCCGGGAGCTGGCGATCCGGATCCGCGGCGAGCGGGACGGTGGCGCCGAGGAGCGCGCCATCGACGCGCATGTCAAGAACCTGCGCCGCAAGCTCGACGACCCGCCGGCGGCGGCGCGGCTGGTGCTGACGGTGACCGGCGTCGGCTACAAGCTCGGAGTCCCCTGCGATGACTAGCCCGGCTCGGTGGAGGCGCCGCGGGGTTGCGCGTCGGCTCGCCCTGACGGTCATCGCGACCGCGGTGGGTGCGGCCGCGTTGACCGCGATCGTGGTCAACGTGGCCTTCGGCGCCCGGTTCGAGGGCTACCTCGACACTCAACAGCATGCCCGCGTCAAGCAGGTCGTCGCGTCGCTGACCGCGGATTACCGGACCGCGGGTGGCTGGCGCGCCGACTCGCTGGACCGGTTGGCGGCGGGTCTTTTGATGTCCGGCTCGACCGTGACGGTGCAGGGAGCCGACGGGCGGTTCGTCTGGTCGCTCGCCGAGTCCGGTGTCGACCCCGCGACCAGCGCGATGCATCGCGAGATGATGGGCGTCCCCGACCTCGGCCCTGCCGTCGCCGTTCCGGTGGTTGTTGAGGGGCGCCCGGTGGGAACGGCGACGGTGCAGGTCCCGCAGGCCGTGTCCCCGACCGCGGACCTCGAGTTCCGCGACGCGGTGAACCAGCTGCTGCTGCTGGCCGCGGCGGGTGCCGCGGCGGCGGCCCTGCTCCTCGGGCTGCTGGTCGCCCGGCGCACCACCCGGCCGCTGGTCGAACTGACCGAGGCCGCCGACGAGCTGGCCGCGGGCAACCGGGACCGCCGCGCCCGCGTGTCCTCCGACGACGAGGTGGGCGAGCTGGCCCGGTCGTTCAACGCCATGGCCGATACGGTGGACCGTGAGGACGAGCTGCGGCAGCGGTTCGCCGCCGACATCGCCCACGAGCTCCGGACCCCGCTGGCGATCCTGCGGGGCCAGCTCGAGGCGGTGCAGGACGGCATCACTCATCCGGACCGCCGGCTGATCGACTCGCTGCACGAGGAGTCGCTGCGGATGGGTCGCCTCGTCGCGGACCTGGAGACCCTCGCCGACGCCGGCGCGGCCGGGTTCGGCCTGCGGTGTCGTGAGGTGGCGCTACGGCCGCTGGTCACCGCCGCCCTCGACGGGCTGGCCGGTCACCTCGCCGAGCTCGAACTCGAACTCGTCCGCCGGCTCGACGAGGTCGACGTGTTCGCCGATCCCGTCCGGATCAGCCAGGTCGTCACCAACCTGCTGACCAACGCCGCCATCTGGACCCCGCCCGGGGGCACGATCACCGTCACGCTCGCCCGCGGCCCCGACGGGGCCGAGATCGCGGTCGCCGACACCGGCCCCGGGATCCCTGCCGACGAGATGCCGCGGGTGTTCGACCGGTTCTTCCGCGGCGCCGCCGCACCCTCTGGGGGCTCGGGGATCGGGCTGGCCGTGGCGGTGGAACTCGTCCGCGCCCACGACGGCGACATCACCGTGGACAGCCGCCCCGGCCGCGGCAGCCGGTTCCTGGTCCGGCTCCCGGTGAACCACATCACCGAACCGCAGCGTCTTCATCGGATCTTCATGGCCCCTTCCTAGCGTCGAAATCGTCCACTTCGACAACGACCACGAACAGGAGACCACGATGACGATCACGAACAAGGCCGCAATGGCGATCACCGGTGCGGTGCTGGTGACGGTGCTCGGCGCAGCCGGCGCCGGCGTCGCCTTCGCCGCCCCGCCGGCCGCACCGGCAGGCGCGCTCACCCAGGCCAACCTGGACGACGCAGCTGATGCATTGACCGAGGGGCCAGCTCTCGAGGGCATGGACGAGATGATGCGGCAGATGGTCCAGGACCTGCCCGCCGAGCAGCGTGACGCCGCGAACCGCATGCACGAGGAGATGCGCCCTACGATGGAATCGATGATGTCCCGGGACATGGCCCGTATGAACCAGATGGGCCAGATGGGCGGGCATCATGATGAGATGCCCACCGGTTGATCCGTCCTCCCGTGGGCGGCCGGGTGGTGCTGCTGGCAGGCGCGCCTACCGCGGACGCGTACCGGCACTTGCGGCCTGACACGGTCAACCGCGACCAGAGGCTCAGGAACCGCCGAGGCGGGAGCGGGACGCGATGAGCAGCCGCACAACCGGCGCCAGCTCCTCGATCTCCACCCGGCACGCGGGGCAGCCGTCGAGATGTCGGACGAATGCCTCGACCTCCGCATCGGGCAGGTCCCCGAGTAGGTACACCCCGGCGTCGATGGCGTGGGAGCAGTTCCGGGCCATGTGTTGCCTCCTTTGCGCGTCGGCGCCGAGCTCGCGGTGACCATCACGTCTTCGAGCGTGGCGGTCGACGAAGCGTTCATCTACTGTGTCGGTACGGAGATAGTAGATGACGAGGGCGCACCCTTGTCGAGCCCGCGAGGAGACATCGATGGAGTCACTGCTGTACGGCCTGGCCCTGCTGGCCTGCCCGGTCGGGATGGGCGCGATGATGTGGATGATGATGCGCGGCCAGCGCACCGGGAGCGGCACCCTGAAGGGGCCGGACCAGGTCGCCGAGCTGCGCTCCGAGATCGACCTGCTCAAGGCCGAACGTGCCGCCCAGCGCGCGAAGGGCGGCCTGTGATGTCGACCTGGATCGCCGCCTTCGTCGCGGTGGCCGCGATCGCGGCCACCTACTTCTTCTGCGTCCGGCCGGCGCTGCGCGGGCGCTGCGCGATGAGCGGGACCACCGGCACCGATCCGGCCACTGATCGACAGATCGCGGAACTGCGCGAGGAACTGCGGATGCTGCGCGCCCAGGACGCACTCGACGACGGCCGCGTCACACGCAGCCCCTCGACGCCGCCGACCACCGGCACCTAGACCAGGCGCGACACCGGCAGCGCGACCCGGCCATGGGGCGACGACCCGAGCGCCGGGTGAACAGCGCCGGCGACGACTCCGACCCCACACCGATCAGCAGGGAATGACGCCCAGTGGCCAAGTCACGGACGAGATCGACCAGGAGACAACCGACAACCGGCCGTGCAGCGGCAGGAAGGCCTGTGAACCGGGGTGCAATGGGGTTGGAGCAGCTGACCTCCGCGTTGGCCGCCCGCTCGGGCCTGGTCCTCACCCCGGCGCACCGAGCACCACAACGCCGCCCGCGCCCCGCGCGTGACGAAGCGGGTGTGCAGGGCCAGCGCGACATCTCCACCGGCGCAGACCCGATCGCGGCCGGCGTCCAGGATCAGACCGTGACCGCCGCGCCGGTGGCACGGGAGGGCGCGGTCCCGACGGCGGAGGCCGTCACGGCGGGAGGCTGTGCGGAGAAGCTCGCGGACGACCTCGGCGGTGATCAGGTCGGGCTCAGCGCCACCTACTGGCTGGAGTCCGACGAGCACGTCCGCACCCCGTCCGAACCGGTGACGGTCCGATTCGTCGGCCGGCGCGTCGGGGCCACCGGCCAGGATCCGCGCGACCGGTTCGACCGCACCGAGCGGGTCGAGGGACTCCCGCCGGGTAGCGGACGGGTCTCGATCACCACCAAGGTGGTGGGTGTCAACGCGGGGCAGTGGCAGGTCGCAGCCGCCCCCGTCGCGGGAATCACCGGTTGCCCGGACGGCCGACCGGGGCCGCCGGTGCGGCGGGTGACGACCCGGACCCGGCCGGCGCCGTTGCTGCACGGCCCGGGGGTGCGTCAGGCGGCGTGGCCGGCGCTGGTCCTGCTCGGCGTGCTCGTCGCCCTGGTGACTCAGGCACTGCTGTTGCAGCGGTCGGTGGGTGCGTGGGGCGGGGCGATGACCGTCTCGGTGGTCGCGGTCGTGGCTGGCTACCTGGCGGCGAAGTTCTGGTATCTGGCGCTGCACCGGCAGGGCCTGCGACGGTTCGTTGTCGCCGGCACGTGCATCCAGGGGTTCCTCCTCGGCGGCTTCGGAACCCTCGCGGTCGGCTCCCTGCTGACCGGGGCGCCGGTGGGGCTGCTCCTCGACGCCACCGCCCCGGGCGTCTTCCTCGCGATGGCGATCGGCCGTCCGGGATGCTTCCTGGGTGGCTGCTGCGTCGGGCGGCCCACCTCGTCGCGGTGGGGCCTGTGGTCATCGGACCGCCGCATCGGCGTGCGCAGGATCCCGGTTCAGCTCCTGGAGGCCGCGATAGCGATCGCGATCGGGATCGGGGCCCTCGCGCTCTTCCTCGCCGGGCCGCTCCCGCTACCGGGTGCGCTGTTCTTCGGGGCTGTCGCCGCCTACACGGTCGGGCGTCAACTGCTCTTCCCGCTGCGGCGCGAGTCTCGCCGGACCTCGACCGGGCGGCTGCTCACCCTCGCAGCGGCCGGCCTGGTCGTCGTGACTGCGGTGCTGGCCTCCGTGCTCGTCCCGTAGCGGGACGTCGCAAATCCTCGCCAGGTCCACCTCTCGAGACGTCGAGCCGGTGAACGCCCCGGATCGCGAAGTCGCGGTTGCGAAGGATCGTCCAGCGCGCTGCCCTGCCGCTCCGGACACGTCCCCGGCGGCGGGTTCGGGATCGGCACCACCACGGCCTACCGCTACCTGTGTGAGGCCCTGGACCTGCTCGCCGCGCTCGCACCCACCCTCGAGCAGGCGATCGAGGTCGCGGTCGGGAAGGCCCACGTCATCCTCGACGGCACGCTGCTGCGCATCGACCGGGTCGGCATGACCGGCGGACGGGACCGCCGGTTCTACTCCGGGAAACACAAGTGCCACGGGCTAAACGTGCAGGTCATCGCCGACCCGGCCGACAGGTTGATCTGGATCTCCCCGGAGCCCGGCACGACATGGGCGCCGCCCGCGAACACGGCATCATCGACGCCCTCAACACCGCCGGGACACAGGCCCTGGCCGACACCGCCTACCAGGGCGGCGGACCCGCAGTCCGGGTCCCGCAGCGGCGCCGCCGTCGCGACCCCGACATCGGCCGCTACCGGCGACTCTCCCGATCGCAAAAGGACGTGAACACCGCCCATGCCCGTCGCCGCGGGCCGGGCGAACGGGCCAACGCCGAGATCAAGAACTGGAAGATCCTCCGCAAGATCCGGGCCAGCCCGAGCCGGGCGGACACCCTGGTCAAGGCCGTCCAGACGCTGATCCTCGCCAGCTGAACTCAGGTTGGAAGGGGCTCATTGATGGTCCGATCCGGCATCGCGCTGTTCGCGGCGCGCGCCGCGCGGACGATCGTGGCATGGAGATCGCGTGACCGGCAAGTCCTCCAGGCCGATGGTGGCGCCCGGCTCCAGTCGGCTCTCCCCAGATAGGCCCACTACCGCGCTGTGCCGGGCGGGCGGGTTGTAGAGGTCTGGACTCGCGGTGCATCGACCGTTGAACTCCCGCGCCTGGCTCAGGGGTGTCCCCGCTCGGGAAGGCGTAGGAGCAGCGGGCTAGCAGTAGCATCGCGACGCCACGGCCAGCACCTTCAACCCAGCCGCGCCACGCCACGGCCGCTACGTGGCGTCGCCGTCATGCCGCCGACTCACGCGATGTCCTGTTCACACAGCGCTCGCCCGAAAGTGTATCGACGGCAAGACCACGACCGAGGTCGCCCAGAAGCTCGCGGAGCTGTCTCAGCGCGTCAACGTCCGAGAGCCGGACACCGTAGTGATGTTCGAGCCCGACAGATTGACACGATGTGCACTTGAATTGAAACCTCATCTCTCCGGTACGTCCGGATCCCACACTGGGGTGATGGTGATTGTTCGTCCTGGTCTCCAGGGATCTCTATCCATAACTCGACTGAGGCCTCTGATCGGGTCGGAATCAGTGAGAGAGAAGCCCTCCTCGTCGGGGTGGTGCACGTCGAACCGGAACCCGTCGGCTAGCCGGCCCATCAAAACGCCCCGACGTGTATCGAAGGCTGTATTTTACTGCAGGGCCCGCTATGCAGCTTCGCTAAGTGATTTTTCCTTGTATGACTTGGAGAGGGTGTCAAAGCAACTCCTGAGGCGGCAGGTGTAGGTTAGTGCGAATTTGGGGGGATAATGCGGAAGCAGGCTACAGCGGTGACGCGCTGCGGCTTCGCGATGGTGACGTCACCGTCCAAAACGTGTCCAGAGTGCAAGTGGTCCTACAGCGCTTAATCGGTTTACGTGGAATCCAACCGAGCCCCGGTAGAAGGACTCGGCAGGTCCTTCGATCTCGGAGACGAGCCCGGCTATCCGGACCGGTCACGACGCACCGCGCGAGGAAGCCGCGGACGAGTGCGCTCCCGCGCCCTGGTCGCGAGCGGACCTCCGACCGCGATCGCACTCAGATCGGCGACGTGACGTTCCGGCCCGCCGACGGCTTCCAGGGTAAGATTTTGGCGCGTGTACCGGCGGAGCTTCGTGCGAGCGAAGAGCAGCGAGGCGCTGGGGCGACCGACCAGGGCGGTCCGGTTGGGTGTCAGCAGGTCGCGTAGGAGTGCGGTCCGGTGGGTGGCGCCGAGTAGAAAGCCCAAGACGGCGGCCCCATGGCGGTCGATGCGCTCGAGAACCGGCAACACACCGTTCTGACTCCGTAGCACGCCCTGGTACCAGCGTCGGACGAAGCGCGCGGTCCCAGGCAACCCGACCCGCCACCGGGTCATGTGCAGTAAAGCCCTCGGGTTCAGGTCAGCGACCGTCGCATCACGCGCGGGCACCGCCCGCTTCACTGCGGCCCGGTCCACAGTCAGCGTCTGTGGTCGACGATTCCCCCGTGTGCTCGTCGAGCATCCGTTTGACGGCGGGTGGGTCAAACGAGGTGCCCCTGTGCCGGACGCGCACGAAACTTCCGCCCCAGCGCAGGAGATTCCGCTGCCCCGCAGAACGGACGCGAGGGTGAGCGTACCGCCGTAACAGGTCGGCCGAGGCAAATCGTTTTCCGATCCCGCAGATCGGTGGACGCTGCGCGACGGCGGCGCGTGCTGAGAGCTCACTCTGCCGACGTTAACGAGCGGTCGGCAAGCGATTGGTGCTCTGCGGGTTAGCGAATCGCAAGCACGGCCCAGCTGCGTCGGCGGGGCCCGGAGCCGTCTAGACTAGGATCCGGGACCTGACCCGGTATCGACCGGGGTGCACGGGAGGTACCGGGTGCGGAGCCGGATCGTCACGATCGCGGTGATCGCCGCCGCCGTGGCTCTCGTCCTGTTCGGCCTACCGCTCGCGGTGGCGGTCGCCCAGTACGCCGTGGTGTACAAGTCCCTCGATCTTGAGCGACAGGCCGATCGCGCCGCGCTGCGGGTGGCGGCCACCCTTTCGGACGACGAAGTTCCCTCGGCCGACGAACTGAAGGACGACGGCACGCTGACGTTCCTGTCCGTCTACGACCACGACGGCACCTTCATCCGCGGTCGCGGTCCGGAGCGTCCCGACCCGTACGTGCGCGCCGCAGTCGGGGGCGCCCCAAGCACCGGTTCCGCGGGCGGCGAGCTGATCGTTGCAGTACCGGTCACCCACGACGGTGAAGTCGTCGGCGTCGTGCGCGTGTCGGGCCTCCGAGACGCCCTGCTCTGGCCGGTCGGGCTCGCGTGGTTCGGCATGCTCGGTCTCGCACTGCTGGCGATCGGCGTTGTGTGGCTCCTGGCGCGCAGGCAGGCTGCGCGGCTGGCCCGTCCCCTCGACGATCTGTCGCTCGCGGCCCAGCGCCTGGGCAGCGGGGACTTCAGCGTGCGCGTGCCTGCGGTGAAGTACGCCGAGATCGACGCGGTGGGCAGCGCGCTGAACCGGACCGCCGTCCGGCTCGACGACCTGCTGTCGCGCGAACGGGCCTTCTCGGCCGACGCGTCCCATCAGCTGCGCACCCCACTGACGACGCTGCGGCTAGGAGACTGCTGAAAATCGTGGGTGTCGGTCCGGTCCGGCCGGAGGCCGGGCTGGGACGATGCTCGGGTGCAGGGTCGTTCTGATCTGCAGCGTGAGCTGTTGGATGTCGAGTCGCTGGCCGGTCATCTGCTGCCTGCGGGTGGGGTGTTTGGGTTCCTGGCCGCACATCGCCACGACTTGTTCCCCGACGAGTTGTTCGCGGACCTGTTCGCCGCGGGTCGGGGTCGCCCGTCGGTCCCGGTCGAGGTGGTGGCCTCGGTGATCGTGTTGCAGACCCTGCACGGGCTCTCGGACCGGGAAGCGGCCGAGGCACTAACTTTTGATCTGCGGTGGAAGGCCGCGTGCGGGCTCGCGGTCACCGACCCCGGGTTTCATCCGACGACGTTGACCTATTGGCGGCGCCGGCTGGCCCGTAGTGAGCGTCCGAACCGGATCTTTGACGCGGTCAAGACCGTGGTCGCCGAGACCGGGGTGCTCACTGGGAAGACCCGCCGCGCGCTGGACTCGACCGTGCTCGATGACGCGGTCGCGACCCAGGACACAGTGACCCAGCTGATCGCCGCGGTCCGTCGGGTCGCCCGCGAGGTTCCCGGCGCGGCCGCGGTGATCGCCGAGCACGCGAGAGCCCATGACTACCGCGATCCGGGGAAACCGCGGATCGCCTGGGACGACGCCGCTGCCCGCGCTGAACTGGTCGACGCCCTGGTCGGTGACGCGCACCGGGTCCTCGGTCACCTGCCCGAGCAGGAACTCGACCCGAAAGCCGGCGAAGCGGTGGCGTTGTTGGCGCTGGTCGCCGGGCAGGACGTCGAACCCGCGCAGGACTGCGACGGGCGCGAGGGCCGCTGGCAGATCGCCCGCAAGGTCGCCCCGGACCGGGTCATCTCCACCGTCGACCCCGATACCCGCCACGCCCACAAGACCCGGGCACGACGCCAGGACGGCTACAAGGCCCACATCGTCATCGAGCCCGACACCGGGATCATCACCGACACCGCACTCACCCCGGCCGCGGGCGCGCACAACTCCGACGCCGCGGTCGGGATCACCCTCCTCACCAGCAGCGACACCAGCAGCGACACCAGCAGCGACACCAGCAGCGACACCAGCAGCGACACCGGGTTCGAGGTGTTGGCCGACTCGGCCTACGGCACCGGGGACGCGCTCGCCGCGCTGGCCACGGCCGGGCACCGACCGGTGATCAAACCGTGGCCGCTGCGGTCGGCGGTGCAGGGCGGGTTCACCCTCGACGACTTCGTCGTCGATGAGCAGGCAGGGTCGGTGAGCTGCCCGGGCGGTGTCACCCGACCCGTCACCCCGACCCGCAACGTGATCTTCGGGGCTGCATGTCGTGGTTGCCCGCTACGGGGGCGCTGCACCACCAGCAAGTCGGGGCGGTCATTGACCCTGCATCCCCACGATGGCCTGCAACGGGCCCACCGCGTCCGCGCACAGGACCCCGACTTCCAGGCGGTCTATCGACGGCACCGGCCGATGGTCGAGCGCTCGATCGCCTGGCTGGTCGCCGGGGGCAACCGGCGACTGCGGTTCCGCGGAACGCGACCCAACAATCTGTGGCTGCACCACCGCGTCGCCGGACTGAACCTGCGCCGCCTCCTCACCCTCGGGCTGCACCGCCACGAGGGCACCTGGGCGATCGCCTGAGCACCAGGGGGGCTTGACCGCCCCCGTCCCCGGCCACCACGGTGGGCACCGGGCAGGGTGACCTCTTGTCGCACCCTCGGGTGCTGACCTTCGCAGCCAGACTGCCGCGAGGCACCCTGCCCGCCAAACACCCGCTTCTTCAGCAGTCTCCTAGGGCTCGAAGCAGCGCTGGTCCGGCCCGGGCACGATCTCCGTTCGGCCATCCACAAGGGCCTGGAGTCGGCCGACCGGATCGAGCGCACCGTGGATGAGCTGTTGGCGTTGGCCCGCGACACCCACGGGTCAGTCGATGTGCTGGACGTCTCGCTCCTCCTGCGCGAGGCTACTGAGCCGTGGGCGGCGAGGCTCGGAAACGAGGGGCGGGCGTTGCACGTCAGCGTCGACCCGCAGACGCCGCACGCCGTCGCGTCGGCCGCGGCAGTGCGCCAGGTGCTGGCCGTACTGCTGGACAATGCGTTGACCCATGGGGCCGGGCCGGTGAGGGTGTCGGCAAGGGACGCCGGCGACGCGGTGGGGATCGAGGTCGGTGACGGCGGGCCGGGGCTCACAGGCGACGCCGCGACCCAGCTGTTCGCTCGCCGCTCCGCCGCAGCCAATGGTCACGGCGTCGGCCTCGCCCTGGCCCGGCGTCTAGCCGAGGCGGAAGGCGGACACCTGCGTCTCGCGCACCCGTCACCGCCGGTGTTCACCCTGCTGCTGCCAGCCGAACGCGCACGCTGAATCGCTGCATTCGGTCTATCTCGAGTCACTAGTCGTGCCCGCGAACCGTCATTGCATGCGCTGCGGCGCAGTGCGCGGAAGCCAGGCCGTGCCGCTGTCCAGGGAAGCGAATCGGGCTGGGGGTGGGTGATGCCGTGGTGATCGGGGGCTCGGTGGTGGCGGGGCGTTGCCCGAGCGCGCGGCGCCGCACATCCAGTAGGCTAATCAGTCCTGGCCGATCGGCAGCGCGATGTCGGTGACGCCGTCGAGCGCCCCGAGGTGCTCGGCCGCTCCGGTGAGCAGGTCCACCTCGAACAGACCGCGTGTGCCGCCGACCTGCAGCGTCGCGAAGGCCCGGTTGCCGCCCGCGCCCGTGTAGATGTCGGCTCCGGCGTCCGGGCCGGCGTCGACTCCCAGCCCGCCGGTCGGGGCGAGCGTCCCGGCATTGGCAGGGGACTGGATCGCGACCCGATCGGCGGTCGTGTCGATGGCGAACAACGTGGTGGCCGTACCGGCCGCATCGTCGTTGTTCGTGTACCCGACCGCGGTCACCCCCACGGCGGGCGCGGTGCCGGTGGCGGGCGCGACCGCCGGATTGGTCAGGGCGGTGTCGGTCACCGTCGGGGCACCGGGCATGGCGAAGGGCTGGCGCAGGTTCTGGCCGGTGTCGCTGACGACCCGCAGTGCGTTGGCGGCGGGGTTGAAGTCGACGCCGAAGAGCTCGCCGTCGAGGTCGATACTCAGCTGGGCGACCCTGGTGGCCTTGCCGTGCCCGTCGATCGTGTAAACACCGCCTGCGTCGCCGACGCCGTAGAGCGCACCGTCCTGCGCGCGGTAGTCGATCCCGACGAGCGAGACGTCGCCATCGAGGCCGGTGACCTCGATGGCGCCGTGCTGATCGGTGTCGTCGGTCTCGAAGTCGACCAACGTGCTGCCGTCGGCGAGGCCGACGACGTCGAGGGCGTGCCGCTCGGTGGCCGAAGCGGCGGACAGCGGCACAGCGAGCAGTGCGCCGGTGGCGACGGTCACGAAGCCGGCCTTCAGGAACGTGCGCATGAATGAGCCCTTCGGTATGCAACGCGGGCGCGGTGGTGCGCTGACCCTTCTTACGCACGACCCGCCCGCGGCGTTCACCCGACCAGGCGGGTTCTACGGTGAGTCGATGCCGCAACAGCACGTCACACCCGCCAACCTGGCCCGGGTATGGAGGTATCGGTCGGCCCTCGGACCTCTCGTCCTGGCCGGGACCTCGCTCGGTCTGCTGATCGCGCTGTGGCTGACGGCGTCCGCCGGGTCGGCGATCGCCGACATCCTCGGATTGCCGGAGGCCGGGCTCGTCGTGCGATTCGGGCTGCCTGCGGTCCGGGTGGTGTCCGACATCGCTGCGGTGGCGACGGTCGGGTTCCTGCTGGTCGCAGCGGTACTTGCGGCTCCACAGGCCACCGGGTACCTCGACATCGCGGGGTACCGATCCGTCCGTGTGGCTGCCGGATGCGCGTGGCTGTGGGCAGTGTCAGCGTTCTTGATGGTCCCGCTGACCGTGGCCGAGGTGCTGGGACGCCCGGTCGCCGACGTGCTGGCGCTCGGTCCGTTGACCGCAGCCCTTCCCCTGCTTCCGACGTCGACGGCATGGTTGCTCACGGGGGTACTGGCCACGCTGATCGCAGCCGGCTGCCGGGCCACCCTGACGTGGGGGTGGGCCGGCGTGCTCCTGGCGGCCGCTGTCGTCGGGCTGCTGCCGGTGGCGGCCACCGGACATTCCGCGGTCGGGGGATCGCACGACCTCGCCACCGACAGCCTGATGATCCATATCGTGGCCGCGGCGGTATGGGTCGGCGGGCTCATCGCGGTGCTGTCGCTCGCCGCGCGTCCCTCGCCCAACCAGCTGGGCACGGTGCTGCCGCGCTTCTCGATGATCGCCGCGTGGTGCTGGGGACTGATGGCGCTGTCCGGGCTGGCCAACCTGGCGGTCCGCATCCCGTTGACGCTGCCGAACCTGCTGTCCGACTACGGGGTCATCGCGATGGCCAAGACGGCTTCGCTGCTGCTGCTCGGGGTTCTCGGGTACCTGCACCGTCGGACTGCCCTGGCGCCGGCCGTCCAGGGTGACCGCCGCGCGCTGCTCCGGCTCGGGGCGGGCGAGGTGCTGCTGATGCTGGCAACGATCGGCCTGGCTGTCGGTCTGGGGCGGACGCCACCCCGGCCCCAGTGGAGACCGGTGAACCCTCGCGCACCGGTGAGGAGCTGGGATACGAGCTGGCCGGGCCACCCTCCGGTGTGGGCGGTCTCGTCGTCGACGGGCGCCCGGACCTCGTCTTCGTCGCCGTCGTCGCGGTGATGCTGGTGGCCTATCTGGCGGGCGTACGGCGGCTGGGCGCGGAGGCACGGGCGTGGCCGATCCGCCGCTCGTCGGCGTGGCGGGCCGGATGCTGTGTGGTGCTCCTCGCGACCTCGTCCGGTCTCGGCCGCTACGGCGCGGCCATGCTGAGCGTCGGTGTGGCGGCGCAGCTGCTGCTGACGCTGGTGGCACCCATGCTCCTGGTCCTCGGGGCGCCACTGGCGCTCGCCCGGCAATCGGTGCCGGAGGTGAACTGGGTGCTCGCGCACCCGACCGCCGCCGCGCTGGCCCGTCCGGTCCCCGCGGTCCTCGCCTTCGCTGCAGCCATGGCGATGCTGTACGGGCTCGGGCTTATCGACCCCCTGCTCTCGTCAAAGCTGGGTCGCCTGGCTCTGGACGCGTTGCTCCTGGTGGTCGGTGTCGTCCTGGTCGGGGCGTTGACGAGCGAGGCCGTCGCCCGCGGCCGGGCCGTGGCCCTCCTGATCCTCGTCCAAGCCGGGGTCGGCGTCGGCCTGTTGCTACGTACCGAGCCGATCGCCGCGACGTTCTACCGGCGGTTGGGCCTGTCCTGGGTACCCGACCTGCTGGATCAGCAACGCCTCGCCGGCGTCGTGTGGCTGGTGGGGCAGGTGGCGCTCGTTCCGATCCTCGCGGTCGGGGTGGCACGGGCGCGAGCGCGGTGATTCGTGCCTGGAGCGCGCTCGGGCCGGGGTCAGGGGCCAGGGACGCAGGCGGCGTCCGGCAGGGGAGCGGTGTACGGGTTGTCGCTCAGCGCCCTGATGAACTGCTCGAAACGCGGGTCGTCGGGGGTGTCGAGGGCGAGCCGGTGTCCCCACGCCTGCAGGGAGATCGGGCTGTCGAGACCGGGAAGGGGTGACATCAACAGGAAGTCGGCGTCGGTGACCCGCGTGACGGGGAGGGCCTGCACCGTGTTCGGAGCGGTGCGGGCCGGGTCGTAGGTGATCCAGACCGCACCCCTCCCCATGGCGTGCACGGCGTCGGTGTCGGGGATCGGATCCGGGTAGGCGACCCCGTCGCACGCCGCGTACCCCGGGCCGTGCGGGCCGCCGGCGGGGGGAACGGCCCCGCGGTCGGCTGGGGAGCCGATCGCGGCAGCTGCATGGTCGTGGTCGGCGATCGGTGTGATGACGATCCCGGGAATCCGCGTCGATGGGTCGGGCTCCTCTGCAGAGGGGACGAAGGAGGCGAGCTCCCGCTCGTCGTCGGTCGGGATCAGGACGCTCACTGCGACCACCCCGAACGACGCGCCGGCCAGCAGCAGGACCAGCGGTCCGGCGATCCGCGACGATCGGCCGGCCGATCCTCCGGCTGCTCGCTCATCGGGCGGCCCGCCTGCGTAGCAGTACCGGGAGCAGCAGCGCGAGTGCGGCGAGGACCAGCATGGGGCCGTCGCCGGTGCGGGCGTAGGGCGTCAGGCCGGTGCGCAGTGGCACCGTTTCGCGCAGCAGGGCCGGGCCGCCGAGCCCACTCTGTGCAAGCACCCGCCCGTCGGGAGCGACCACCACGGAATAGCCGGTGGGCGCCGCCTGCAGCACCGTGCGGCCGTACTCCAGGGCCCGCAGCCGGGCGCCGGCCACCTCGATCGCCGGCACGTCCTCGGTGACGTAGGACGCCGCGTTGGTGGGAACGAGGACGATCCTCCCGCCTGCCGTGACGGCTTCGCGCACGCGGTCGGCGAAGAGCACCTCGTAGGAGATGACGACGCCGAGCGGCCCGGCCGGGGGCTCCAGCACGGCGGTGCCCTCGCCGGCGATGGCGTCGCGGGGCACGAGCGCGGTCAGGTCGGTAACGCGGCTGAGCAGTTCGCGCCCGGGGATGTACTCGCCGAACGGGACGCGGTGCTCCTTCTCGTAGCGGCCGAGGATCGTGCCGTCGTGGCCCCACAGTACGGCCGCGTTGCGGAACCCGGTGCCTTGGTTCTCCACGACCCCGACGACGACCGGCGCGTCGAGGCGCCGGGCCAGCTCGGCGGTGCGCACGTCGGCGGCCGAGCCGGTGATCGACCCGTCGACGCTGATCACGGTCTCCGCGAACAGGACCAGGTCGGGGGAGCCGGTGATCTGCTCGGCCACGGCGAACTGCCGGTCGGTGGTGTCCTGCGGATCGGTGAACACCGCGCGGAGGCCGCGCGGCCCGCCGCCCTGAACGACCGCGACGTCCAGGCTGCCGGCGTCGGCGGTGGCGACGGCCGCGCCCACCGCGACGGGGGCACCCGCCACGGCCACCGCCACACCCACCGCGATCAGCCGCGCCTGGCCGCTCGTGAGAACCAGTGCGGCGAGGCCGACGCCCGCGGTGGCGGCCACGGCCGTGACCAGCAGCGAGCCTCCCAGCGGCGCCGCGAACACGAACGGGCCGTCGAGCTGGGCATGCACGAGTGCGGGAAGCGGGAAGCCGCTGAACGGGAAACGGGTCTGCGCCGCGTCGAGCAGCACCAGCCCGGCCGGAAGCGCCCACCAGCCTCCCGCCCAACGACCGCTGCGCGCGGTGGGCACGAGACCGACCGCAGCGGCGAGCATGACGGCCTCCAACGCGGCGATCGCGACGTACCCGGCTGCGGCGAAGCCGGTGAGCCAGCCCAGCGTGGTGCCGTACAACACGACGCCCGCCAGACCGCCGAGCCAGAGCCGGGCGCGGAGCCCGCGCCCGTGCAGGGCGACGGTCAGCGCGGCCACCCCGAGCGGGAGCATCGGCCACCATCCTCGTGGTTGCGCCCCGAGCGCCCAGGTCGCACCCGCGCCAGCGGCCAACAGGATCGCGAGACGCAGGCGGATCGCCGGACCGGCGGCGCCCGGCCGTTGGACGCGAACAGGGGTTGCTACCGGTGCGGGCGGCGGATCCGAATGGATGGGCGTGTCCCTTCAGTCCGGCTCGGCCGGTCGGCCGACACTTCTACTATCTCGTGTAGAAGTTCGGGTCGACCACCTGGGGGCACCCGTGCGAGGTCAGGCCCCGGTGACGGTCTGCCAGACCAGGAATCCGTTGAGGCCGATGATGACGACCGCGGCCAGGCTGGCGACCGCCGTGGTGAGGCGGTGATTGACCAGTTCGGCCATGATGTCGCGGCGGCGCGTGAGCAGGACCAGCGGAACGAGCGCGAACGGGATGCCGAACGACAGCACGACCTGCGAGAGCACCAGTGCCCGCGTGGGATCGATGCCGATGCCGAGGACGACGAGCGCGGGGGCCAGGGTCAGTGCGCGTCGCAGCAGCAGCGGGATCTGCCGTCGGATGAAGCCCTGCATGACGACCTGCCCGGCGTAGGTGCCGACCCCGGACGATGCGAAGCCCGACGCGAGCAGCGCGATCGCGAAAGCGAACGCGGCCGGCTGGTCGAGGACCCGCGCGAGCCCGTCGTACACCCCGTCGAGGGTGTCGGTGTCGGGCACGTCGGTACCGAAGAACAGCGTGGCGGCGATGACCAGCATCGCGGCGTTGACCAGGCCGGCCAGCCCCATCCCGACCGCGACGTCGGTCTGCTGGCGACGGAGAAGGAAGCGGCGATCCGCCGTGGTGTCGGCCCGGATCCGAGTCTGGGTGAGGGCGGAGTGCAGGTAGACCACGTGCGGCATCACGGTGGCTCCGATGATGCCGGTGGCCAGCAGCACGCTGTCGGTCCCGTCGAACCGCGGGACGAGCCCCGCGACGGCGTCGGCCCCGACGATCTCGATGCGCACCACCGTGCTGAGGAAGCCGAGCAGGATCACGGCGAACAGGCCCACGATGGCCCGCTCGAACGGCCGGAAGCCGCGGGACTGCAGGGCCAGCAGGGCGAAGGCGACTATCCCCGTGATCACCCCGCCCGTGAACAGCGGGATCCCGAACAGCAGGTTGAGCGCGATCGCACCGCCGATCACCTCGGCGAGGTCGGTGGCGATCGCGACGATCTCGGCCTGCACCCACATCCCGCGGGAGACCGGGCGGGGAAACCGGTCGCGGCACGTCTCCGGGAGGTTCCGGCCGGTGGCCAACCCGAGTTTCGCCGACAGCGACTGGATCAGCATCGCCAGCAGGTTCGCCGCGACGATCACCCAGAGCAGCAGGTAACCGAATTGCGCGCCGGCGGAGAAGTTCGTGGCGAAGTTGCCCGGGTCCACGTAGGCGATGGCCGCGACGATGGCGGGTCCGAAGAACATCAGCCGCCCGCGCAGCGGACCGCGAGCGCGGATCTCGGCGATCGTCGGTGCCTCTGCGTCGGGACCGTGGGTGCCGGTCGTCGCGTCCATAGCTGCCATTACCGCTGATGGTAGACGCCGCTAATGTCGGCCCGGTGTGAGCCGGCTGACCGTCCGGCGGGGCGACGGGCATCGTCAACAACTTCGACTGCGATGCTCAGCTCGACCGGGAGCAACTCGTAGACCGAGGGTCGTCAGGAAAACCGCTGCCGGCGACCAGTGGCCGTCATGGTGGAACAGGTGGTGCCGCCGCGGTGCTGCGTGCAATGTGTCCGTATCGTCCGATCGTGGCTCCGGATGCAGACGACAGCGCACAGGGCTCCGCCGAGCAGGCTCGGGCCGGCCGACATCGGCGGAGGTGGCAACTGGTCGCCGTCGTGCTGGTCGCGGTCGTGATCGTCGATCAGGCCTCGAAGGAAGCGGCGCTGCGCCTGCTCGTCGAACCCTGGCCGCTCCTGCCCGGTGTCGGGCTGGCGCTGTCGTTCAACACCGGCGCGGCGTTCAGCATGGGGACCTCGTTCACCCCGTTCATCACCGCCTTCGCCGGCGCCGTCCTCGTCGCGATCGCCTGGTTCGCAGGTCGGGCCGCCTCGGCCGGATGGGCGCTGGTGCTGGGCCTTGTCGGCGGAGGAGCAGCCGGCAACCTGATCGATCGGCTGGTCCGCCCGCCGGGACCGGGCCGGGGCGCGGTGGTCGACTTCGTGGACGTCGCCTGGTTCGCCGCGTTCAACCTCGCCGACGTGGCGCTGACGACCGGTGTGGCCGTGGCGTTCGTGCTGTCCTGGCGCCGGCAGCCGGTTCTGAGCGGGGCGGGCGGCCCGGCGCGGTGACCGGCACGTGGGCGCCGTGTGTTCTCCAGGATGGCCACACGGCCGGGTGGTCGATCGAGCGCCCGGCTGTGCTGAAGAGGTCTGGGCGCTCTCGGCCGTCCCCGCGACCCACGTGCCGTTCGTCGTGCCGCTTTTCGCGCCGGACGGCGCCCTGAGACCCACCCGGTTCGTCCGGCGCAGCGCGCTCGCCCGGACGGGGGTGCGCCGCCCCACTGGGCGCGCCTGAGTCGCCGGAGGGCGGCGCGGGCTCTCAGGAAGGCAACCCGTCGCACCGGCCGGTTCCTACTGTGCGGACATGGACGATGCCGAGCTGCCGCCCCTCGCGCGGGTTGCGGTTTTCCTGACCGCGTTGGCGTGGGCGGCCGGCGCAACGTGGACGGTCGGACGGATGTCCGACTCGCTGGTACCCGTCCCCGACCTCCCGCGGCCGGCCGTGCTCGGCGGCTCCGGCCAGGGAGTACCCGCGGGAACCAGCAACGCGGACGACGGTGCCGGGCCGAGGTGGGTGGCCCCCGTTCACGACGGTGTGCACGGCCGGTGAGCGTCAATGCGCTGCAGCGGACCGATCTGCCGCCCGGTGCCGACGCGTCGGCGGAGCACGCACACGCGCCGCCCCGGGTCGGCGACTCCCCGCTGCCGCCGACCGGATCGGCCGCGGAGGCGCGGGCCGCCGTCGCCCGGTCCGGGCGGCCGGGTCGCGGTGCACTGCCCGGCCGGGTCCGCGGCTGCGCGGTGCTCACCGTGCCGGTGGCGGTGCTGACGTGGGTGCCGCCCCTGCAGTTCCCCGCCTGGCAGTGGGTCGGTGTGCTGCTCACCGTGCCGATCGTCACGTGGGGTGCCCTGCCGCTATACCGGTCGGCTCTCGCCGCGGTGCGTCGCGGGAGCGCGGCACTGGACGTGCTCGCCGCGCTCACCGTGTCGGCGGCGTTCGGCATGTCGGTGTACAGCCTGCTCGCGGGCCCCGCCGGCGCGTCGGGCTACCGGCAGGCGGTTCCGCTCACTGTGGTCTGGGGGGACGGCTCCGGTCAGCTCCATCTGGAAGTGGCCGCGGTCGTCACGACCGCCGCGCTCGGCGCGCGGCAGCTCGCCGGTGGGCCGGACCCCGCCGGTGTGCGGACATGGTTCGTTCCCGCCGTCCTGTTCTCCGCGGTGGGCGGGGCCTCCTTCTGGTTCGGCGCCGGCGCAGGTCGTACCGCCGCACTGGAGATCGCCCTGGCGGTGCTGGTGGCGTCCTGCCCGGTTGCGCTGGCCCTCGAGCGGCCCGCCGCGGCACTCGCCGCGACGGATGCGCTCCGCAGGCGTGGAATCACACTCCGTGCAACGGACGCCGTGGTGGTCGCATCTCGGGTCACCGCCCTGCTGATCGCCGGAGCGAGCACGCTCGGCCCGGACGGCGTGCGCGCCGGCGCGGGAACGCGACCCCTCGGCCCCACGGCCGTCGCCCGGTTACGCGGTCTGGACCTCGACCCGGTCCTGCTCGCCGGTGGCGCCGACGACATCGCGCGGGCGTACGCCGGTCTCGCCGGGGTCGACACCGTCGTCGCGGGACTACGACCTGCGGAGACGGCTGCAGCCGTCCGGCGGCTGCAGGAGGCAGGAGCCGTTGTCGCGGTCATCAGCGGTGACCCCGACGAAGTTCCCGCGCTGGCTGCGGCCGACCTCGGCATCTCGCTGTCGCCGGCCGCGGACGTGGCGGATGTCGTCATCGCGGGCACCGACCCGACCGTGGCTGTCGAGCTCGTGCGGCTGGGCCGATGCCTCCCGGACACCGCTCGTGCCGCGGGCAGGTGGGCGGCGGGGACCGTGACCCTCGCGGTGCCGCTCGCCGCAGCCGGGTTGCTGCACCCGGACGTCGCGGTGGGAACGGTCCTGATCGGCGCGGCCGGTGTCGCCGCGATCAGCCACGGCCTCCGGGGCCCGTCTCCCGAATGGACCCACCTCCACCTAGCGGATCACGGAGAATCGCCATGAACCGACGACACGTCCGCCCGATCCCGTGCACCGCCCGGCTGGTCCTGGTCGTCGCGTTGGCCGCTGCGGCGGCCGGGTGCGCGGCGGAGGCGGCCGCCCCGCCGCCGGCCACTCCGGCCCAGGCCGCCCCGGGCGCCTCCTCCGGCGAGCAGACGGACGGTCACACCGCGGCGACCGGCGAACCCGTGCTGTACGCCGTGCAGAGCGGCCCGCTCGGTGTCGTCGTGACCGACGGGGACGGACGGCTCCTCTACCGGTCGGAGGCCGACAGCACGGCGCCACCCACGTCGCGCTGCGCCGACGCCTGTAGCGGATCCTGGAAGCCGTTCACCGTCGGGAGCGGACAGCAGCCGCTGCTGCTCGGCGTCGATCCGGCGGTGGTGGGCACGCTCGTCCGGCCCGACGGCACGGCGCAGGTGACGCTGGCGGGGTGGCCCCTGTACCGGGATCCGGCTGACCGGGGTGGCCTGACCGACAGCGGCCGGCACGGCGAGAGCGACCAGTGGTTCGTCGTCACCCCGACCGGGGACCGGGCAACGGCCCCGTCCTGAGATGCACCCGAGGAGGCACATGCCGCGCATCGCCGAGCCCGCCCGGGTCACGGTGCCCGCGGTGTCAGTGCCGATCACCGGTCGTGGCGCGCGGCAGCTGACGGTCGTGGCGCTCCTCGTGGTCGGTTCGGTCGCGGGCATGCTCGTGGCGGTCGCGCTCGGTGTGGCGGGAGCGGCCACGGTTCCGGGTCTGCCCGACGCCGGACCGCTCGTGACGGTCGCGCTGCCGATGGTCCGGGTGTTGTCCGAGGTGGCCGCGACGGTCACGGTCGGGATGCTGCTGCTCGCCGCCGTCCTGGCGCCGCCGCAGCGCAGCGGGCACCTCGACGTGGCCGGATTCCGGTCGGTGCGAACGGCCGCGGTGTCCGCGGCGGTGTGGGCGGCGGCGGCGCTGCTGATGGTGCCGCTCACCGTTGCCGAGGCGTCGGGTCGCCCCCTGGTCGAGGCGCTGGGCTCCGCGGCGTTGCCGGTGCCGCCCACGTCATCGGCCTGGCTCTTGACCGGAGTCATCGCGGCTGCCGTCGCCGTCACGAGTGCGGGCACGCTCACCTGGGGATGTTCGGTCGGCCTGTTCGTCGCCGCCGTCGGCGGGCTGTTGCCCGTGGCCGCGTCGGGGCACTCCGCGGTCGGCGCGTCGCACGACATCGCCACCGACAGCCTGCTGCTGCACATCGTGGCGGCGGCGCTCTGGGTCGGTGGTCTGCTCGCGACACTGCTGGTCGCGACCACGGCGCCGCGAGCGCTGCGCACCGCCCTGCCCCGGTTCTCCACGCTCGCCGGGTGGTGCTGGGCGGTGCTCGCCGTCTCCGGACTCGTCAACCTGGCGGTCCGCGTCGGCGTCGACCCACGAGCCCTGCTCACCCCCTACGGCGCGATCGTCGTGGGCAAGACCGTGGCCCTTGCCGGGCTGGGCCTGCTCGGGCTCGTCCACCGGCGACGTACCGTGCCGGCCGCGGCCCGGGGCCGCACGGTCGACCTACTGCGCTGGGGTGGGCTGGAACTCCTGATCATGGTGGTCACGATCGGACTCGCGGTCGGGCTCGGGCGCACTCCACCACCACCCGGGCCTACGAGCGGGACGGGCCGGACCGAGGAGGCGCTCGGGTACGAGCTCGCCCCGCCGGACGGGCCGCTGCAGCTCGTGGCCGCGGTCCGGTTCGACGTGGTGTTCGCGCTCGTCGTGGCCGTTCTCCTGATCACCTACCTCGCCGGGCTGGGCACGCTCCGGGCTGCGGGTGCCGCGTGGCCGCTGCGCCGAACCGTCGCCTGGTGCGCCGGCGTGGTGGTCGTGCTCGTCGCCACCTCGTCCGGCATCGGCCGCTACGGGGCGGCCATGCCGAGCGTGGCCGCCGTCGGCCAGGTCCTCCTCCTGGCCGTCGCTCCGGCGCTGCTCGCCGCCGGCGCGCCGCTTCGGCTCGCCCGTCGCGCGCTGCCCGCGGTCGGAGCGACGGGTGGGCCGAGTCCGAAGGGCGGTCTGCTGTGGCTCCTGCGCCGTCCCCTGGTCCGGCGGTTGCGCCGGCCGGGCGCCGCACCGCTCGTCCTCGCCGCGGTTCAGCTCACCCTGTACGGCGCCGGCTGGCTGGACCTCCTGCTGGCCTCGTCGGTCGGACGCCAGGGGTTGGACGCGTTGCTGTTCCTGACGGGCTGTGTCGTCGCGGCCGGCCTCACCGGCTCGTCCCGCCCGCGCCTGTGGGAGGTCCTCGCCCTCCTGGGCGTGCAGCTGGCCACCGGGATCGCACTCCTCGTCCGACCGGACGTCGTCGGTGAGGAGCACTTCCGTGGCGTCGGACTCGCCTGGGTGCCCGATCTGCTCGCCGAGCAGCGGTGGGCCGCGCTCGTGTGGCTGTGTCTGCCCGTTGCCGCCGGGCTGCTCCTGGCGACCGTGTCGCCCGGTCGCGGCGACTCTCGGCCGATCGGGTCAGCGAAGCTGCCCGCCACGCTCGCCGCAGGGGTCAGACCTCGCGGCGTCCGGTGATCGCGTAGCTGGGCGGGCAGCATTCAGCCGTCGAACGACACGTGGACATGGTCCATGTGGTTGGCCGTCACTCCGCCCCGGTCCTCCATGGCCTCCCAGCCCGACCCAGTGTTGATGCGCTGCCGGTAGATCACGTACTTGATCCCGAGCCGGCCCATGTTCTCGACGGCGTACTCGGCGAGCTGCTCGCCGGGGTCGCGGTCGACCATGAGGTCGAGCGCGAGCCCGGCGGGGTGGTCGGAGGTGCCGGCGCGGCCGGCGACGCCGTAGACGGTGTCGACGCCGAACCGGCAGCGCAGCTCGGTGCCGGCGTCGGTCACCCCGGGTTGGACGGTCTCGAACCCGGAGTCACCAGCAGCGCAGCTGCTCGCGCGGCGTTCCTCCTCCTCACGAGCGGCGACCTCGGCGACCTCGGCGACCTCTGCCTCGGCCTCCTGACGGGCACGCTGTTCCTCGCCCAGGGTCACGGCCTTGACCAGAGCGCCTGCGTCGAAGGTGGTGGGCTCAGGCGCGATCGGTGCGACGCTCAGCAGGAGTATGGGTTCGTCCGGGAGGGCCGGTGACGTGAGGGTGTCGAGCTGGACCGCCGCCGGTGCGACGTCCGCCTCCGCGATCGGCAGGTGCTCACCGGTCGCGAGAGCGCCGCAAGCTGACGGCGGTGACGGCGAGGACCCCGGTGGGTCCGTAGCGCGCGACCAGACCAGTGCGGGAACGGTGCCGCGCCTGGGGCAGAAGGTGCGGGTGCGGGGCGTACGCGCGCCGTCGATCGGCGCGATGGGGCGCTGTGCCGTGCCACGAACGGACCTTTCGTGCCGGACGGCCGGTCGGAGGCGGGCGGGGAGCAGGCGGAGCGGGGAGCGTCCGTTTCCGTTCCGTTACCGGGCCGTGTCCGGTGACCGTACGAAACGGACACCGATCCCGGCGCGTCGAGACACCGGCGACGCGGCGACCGCGCTGCTGGGTGCTGTGAGCGGCGACGCCCGGACCGGTGCTCCGGACCGAGCCGCTGGACCGCGCAGACGTCGATGCCGCGTTCCTGAATCACGCGGTCGGGGCGAGTTTGGTGCCGTCGTCGTCCCAGATCTCCAGGTGCAGGTGCGGCCCCTTGGAGAAACCGCGGTTGCCCACCTCGGCGATCTGGGCACCGGTGGACACCTGCTGCTCAACGTCGACGTAGGTACGGTTGGGCGTAGACCGACCGGGTGCCGTCGGGATGCCGCACGACCACCCAGAGGCCGAAACCGCTGACCGGGCCCGTATTCTCCATGACACCGTCGGCGACGGCGAAGATCGGCGTGCCGATGGCGTTGGCCACGCCGAGCCGTTGTGGGTACGGCCTCAACGGGGACCGGACTGTGAGGTGACCCGGCCCGTCACCGGCTGGGCGAACGCGCTGTCCCCGAACAGTGCCGCGCCCGGAGCGCCAGCGGCGAGGGCCGGTCGAGGATCGCTTCCTGCCGGGCGAGTTCCTGCCCGATCTCGACGGCCTTGGTGAGATTGCGGACGTCGACCGGGAAGTCGTCCGGCGTGTGCGGCGGCCCTGGTGTCGGACAGGGGCTCGTTACCGCCGACGCCGTCCCACGAGACCGCGGCGGCCGCCGCCGTGTGCGGATCAGGGACGGGGAGCATCGCGCTGAGCACGACGGGCTCGAGATCGTTGCCGACGGGGACGGCCATCGTCTCGGCCGCGGCCACCGTGGCTCAGGCCGCCACCGCCGCGACCAGTGCGCGCGCAGTCGGCACCGGCGGGAGGCGGTGGCAGGCGGTGCGTCCTCCCGGCCGCGACGATGCCTGACGGCATCTTCCGGTCGGGCTCGGACGCCCGCGCGCCGCTGGGGGAGCGGTGGCGCGCCACGACAGAGTCCCCCTCGACGTCGTCCGGTGGCGGGCCTGTGGGAGCTCGGTCCCTTCGTCCTGATCGAGTCGTGTTCGAGTCGTGATCAGAGTGTCAGCACGTCAGCAGGGCCGCCGCAGCGCCGTCGGAGGCCCGGTGAGTGTGCTTCTCGGTGCTCAGTCCCCGACCGCCGGTCCTGTCGCGCTCCGTGGCCATTGCTCGGCCGAGTACACGATCGGGTTCACTCGCGTGCCCTCACTCGAACACGGCAGTTGCACGGGGTGTTGAGCGCGGAGAGGACAGTATGAGTAGCTGCGGGGTCATGGGTCGGCGCGTGCCGTGGCGAGGGCGCCGAAGCGCGGTCGTGCTGGCCCTCGTCGCCGCCACGCTGGTCTCCGTCGGAACCACTGCCGCGTCCCAGGAGGCCGCCCCGCCGGTCGTGCCCGGCACTCCGTGCACCGCGACCGCCACCGCGTGCGTCGACCTCGTCGGCCTCCGGGCGTGGCTCTTCCAGGACGGTCAGGTCCTGCGGGGTCCGGTGCCGATCAGCATCGGAGCCGGCGGCGAGGCGCGCACGCCCGCTGGACGGTTCCGGGTCGAGTGGAAGAACAGGGACCACGTCAGCGGCGAGTCGGGCGGGCCGATGCCGTTCGCGGTGTTCTTCGCGCCCGGCGGCATCGCATTCCACGAAGGCAACCTGCAGACCAAGTCCGCAGGCTGCGTGCGGTTGTCGCGCGACGAGGCCTCGGCGTTCTTCGACCACCTCCAAGTGGGGGATGAAGTCCAGGTGCACGACGATCCCGCACCCGCGTAACGCCTGCTAGAGTGCGTCTCATGCACAAACGTGCATGAGACGTCCCGCGGAGGCGAGTGGTATGGGGCAAGGTCACGGGCACGGCATCGCGACATCGGGCGGTCGGCATCGTCGCCCGCTGTTGATCGCCTTCGGGCTCACGGCCGGGTACATGGTCGTCGAGCTGGTGGCCGGACTGGTGCTCGGATCGCTGGCGCTGCTGTCGGACGCCGCGCACATGGGGACCGACGTGCTCGGTCTGGGCATGGCGCTGGCAGCGATCACCCTGGCGTCACGGCCTGCCACCTCCCAGCGGACCTACGGCACCTACCGCCTGGAAGTGCTCGCGGCCCTGGCCAACGGTCTGCTGCTGTTCGGTGTCGCCGGCTACGTCCTCTACGAAGCCGTGCAGCGGTTCTCCGATCCGCCGGACGTGCCCGGGGTCCCGCTGCTGGTGGTCGCGGTCATCGGCATGGTCGTGAACCTGATCAGCTTCCGGCTGCTGGCCGCCGGGTCGAAGGAGAGCATCAACCTCCGCGGCGCCTACCTGGAGGTGCTGGGCGACCTCCTCGGCTCGGCCGGAGTGATCGTGGCTGCGATCGTGATCTACACGACGGGCTGGCCGTACGCCGATCCGATCGTCGGCGCCGCGATCGGTCTGTTCATCCTGCCGCGGACCTGGACGCTCACCGCCCAGGCGCTGCGCATCCTCATGCAGGTCGCGCCACCCGGTATGGACGTCGACGAGGTCCGGCGTCGCATCATCGAGCTGCCCGACGTCGTGGACGTGCACGACCTGCACGTGTGGACGCTGACCTCGGGCCTGGAGAACGCCACCGGGCACGTGGTCGTGGCCGACGGAGCCGACTACCACGACGTCCTCGACCGGGTGCTGGCCCTGCTGGCCGACGACTACGGCATCACGCACGTCACCGTCCAGTGCGAACCGGCCCACCACGAGGAGAGCGACACACCGATCTGACCCGCCTGCATCTCAGCCTGGCGACTCGGCTGGTCGTCGACGCCACCAGGTTGCCGGACCTTGCCGTCGATCAGGCAAAGGTTCGCCTGGTCGGTCTGGCGGGGGTCTGCTGTTGGCTGGTTGTGGGCGGACGGGTCTCCGACCAGGTCGGGCGAGAACGGGTCGGGGCGCGGGCGGGACCGGGACCTGCCCACGTCCTACAGCCCATACGGTAGGACGCCGCACAGCAGGAAGCCGAGCACGACGGGCCCGGCGAGCAGCGCGACGGATCCAGCGGTGAGCAGTACTCGCGTCCACAGGAGCGCGCCGCGACTTGGGCGCAACAGGAGCCGCTCTGCGCGTCGGACCACGCTGGTGGCGGCGGCGGCCAGGGCCGCCCCCGGGATGCTGACTGGTGCGGTGAGCGCCAGCAGGGCGCTGACGAGGTGTCGGGCGTCGCGGTCGCGGATCGCCGCGTCGTCCGCACACATCTCTACCAGCCGGGCGAGCTCGCGGTAACCCGCCGTGAACAGCGGTATCCGGGGCATGACCCGGGCCAGCGCGCTGCTGAGGCCACGAACGAGATGGTGGCGGCCCGTCAGGTGAGCCCGCTCGTGCGCCAGGACGACGGCGAGCTGGTTCTCGTCGAGGGCGCTGAGCGCAGGGCGACTCACGACGATCGTGGGCGTACGTCCGGCGATCGCGTAGACGACCCTCTCCGGCACGTCCAGGACCACCGCGCCCAGCGCGTCGTCGTGCCGTCCGAGCAACCGGGCGGCGTCGGCGTGGCGGTGCGTGCGAGCGCGGAACCGCAGCAGAGCGCGGCTCAGTCCGAACGCGGTACCGAGGGCCCCGGCGACCAGAACGACCGCCAACCCGACCGCCAGCCACTGACCGACGGTGCCGTGGGCGCCGAGCGCCGCGGCGCAGAACGAGGCGACGCACCGGTCGACGACGTGCCGGACGTCAGGGGACAGGAATACTTCTATCGCCACCTGGAGCACCGCGACCACCCACGCGAACAGGACACCGAGCAGAGCCGCCAACCAGACCGTCACTCCGAGTCTCGGCACCCGATCGAGGTGTCTGCGGTGCACGAGGACGCGTGGCGCTAGGACCGCCACGACGATCCCGTAGCCGATCAGGCAGACCGCAGCTTCGAGTCCGCCGAACCCGCGCATCACGACCTCCTCCGCCTCGGTACACGCTAGCCGTCGACGTGTACTGGTCGCGACGCGATCAGATGCTGTTCGACTACGCCATGCCGTCCTCGTCCATCTGGGCCAGCAGCTCGGCGAGGCGGCGGGTGTCGGCCGTGTCCATGTGCTGTACGAAGTGGGTCAGGATCGTGTGCGGGTCCCCACCGCTCCGCAGGGCAACGCTCATGAGGTCGGCGCAGTGCTGCACCCTGCTCGCAGTGGCTCGGTACCGGTGCGTGCGGCCCTCGCGCCGTCGTGTGAGCCGTCCCTTGCGGTACAGGTTGTGAACGACGCTCATCACCGTCGTGTAGGCGATGTCGCCCTCGGCTTCAAGGCGTTCGTGCACCTCCGGCACCGTAGCGCCCTCGGACGACGTCCAGATCTGCTCCATGATGGCGACCTCGAGCTCACCGAACCCGCGCACACGTCCCCCCTCCCATCGCGACTTCGCAGACTAGCCCGTCGTTGCGATGGCGGCAGCGACCTCCTCGAAGTCGCGGAACCAGCGGATCGGTGACGCGCACGGCCGAGCAGCCCGGGCGAACAACCGGCTGATGGAAACTCTGCGGGTGTCCCCAGGGCTGCCTGCACGGCGTTGCCGAGTTCGCGAAGCGAGGCCCAGCACGGGTTGAGCTCGTCGGCCATCGCCAGGCCGACCGCGGGCGTTGCTCGGCTGTTGTGCGTGCCGTTCAGCCAGGACCGGCCTCGTTTCGGCGGACGCACCGGTGTAGGCGTCGGGTCGTGGCCGAAAGCGACGAAGGCCGGCGACGGTGAGCACGACGATCAGTGGTGGCGTAGCCGACGATAGGCCGCGCAGCCACGCGACGAACTCGCGCCAGGCCCGGTCACCAGCAGGATGAGCATGACGCCGCCAGCGATCTGCATCCTCGAAGGCGTCGGTGCAACCATGCGGCAGTGCGTACGGCCCAGCCGGTGTCAGGGCGTTCGAGGAGGAACGGCACGCCAAGTTCGGCGCAACAGGCAGGCACCAGCACGATCCCGCCGGCGATCGCGGGGCCGACCTGAGTGCCGGCCGGTACGGTGATCACGTCTTAAGACGGCTGGTTTGACCATTGACCGGCGTCTGCTGCGTACAGCGGGGTTGAGGTTCAGATGCTGACGCCGGAACCGCCACGTCGGAACCGATGGTGTCGGGTTTGCCGGTGAGTTCGCCGAGGTCGATCTTTTTGGATTGGCGCTCGCCCGGGGGGCGATCTGTCTGAACTGCGCGCGGTTCGTGAAGCGGCGGGCGGTGGCCAGGCGCGACGAGCATCGTCGGACACTCTCGGCGCTCGCGCGGTGGTCTGCAGTGGGTGCGGAACTGGGTGATCAGCAACGGTGGCACAGCCGCAGGTGCACCCGCCAACCCGCGGGCCCGTGGTCCGGCGGACCGTGCACCTACTATGCTGCGTAGAAGCGAGGCGGCCCATCCGGGGATTCCGGGTGCAGTTCGCTGACTCGCCCGGTGCGGCACCGCCCATTGCTGGGCATCGACCTGACGCCGGGTCCGGGGTCCGCCTGCCGAGTGCGAGGAGGGCAGCGCGATGAGGCAGGTCCCCGACATCGCGTCACCCGACACGCACACCGCGGCTTTCGCGGCGGCAACAACCTTGCTGGTTGCGTTGGCTGCTGGTGCTGTGGCCGGGAGCCACCCGCTGCACACAGCAACTCTGGGTGCGGCGGCATTCGCACTGGGGCTGATGCGCCTGACGCGGCCAGGCCGACATCGGGGCCCCTTCGCCGCGGCCAGCGGCATGCTGGTCAGCGAGCCTGTCGTGCATGCCGCGATGACCGTGCTCCCGTACGGGACCGAGCACTCCGGCGACCGCGCGATGCTCCCGCTCCAGATGGTGCTGGCCGTGCTCATCATCGCCGGGGTCGCTGGGGCGGAGTCGCTGTGCTTGCTGGCTCGTGCGTTGTGGCGAGCGCTTCGGCTTCCGCGGCGCCCTCTCCCGGTCCCCGCGCGACCGACGCAGCCGTTCGCCGCCGCTCTCGCAGCAGCCGTACCTGGACCCGTGGCCTGCCAATTTCGTCGCCGTGGACCTCCGTCGAGGCTGGCCGTCGCCTGACGCGACCGCACGTGCTGCCCAGGGGGTCGGACCACAGGCCGGTGCAGGTTCCCACGCGTCCCGCTCGACGCCGTTCGCCTCGTCGTCCGACAGCCATGCCCAGGTCGCCGTACTCGGAGTAGCCGTGCACCTTCACTGTGTGACAGACCTCCAAGCAGTTCCATGCGCCCGCAGGGCTCGACGGTGAGGACCCCGGAGGCGGTGCTGGTGTTCGTCGGGATACCGCTGGCCATCGTCGGGGTCATCGCAGCGGCCGTCTTCGCCGCTGCACCGCGTCGTGCGGCACGGCGATTCGAGCCGCCGGTCGGCATCGCAGCTGAACAGGTGCCCTGCAACGTGCGGCACGCCGACGACGGCCGGGAGATGCACGATTCCTCTGATGAGCCCCTCCGGACCGCGACGCGCGCGTGCTGGACAGTGCGGTGTGCCGACTGCGACATCAGGTACTCCGAGGGCTTGTACCCTGTGCATTTCTACGGCCCGGTCCAAGGAATCTCGGTCACAGCCGCGCACGGTTGGCGGCTCGCCGGCGCCAGGATGCGATGCCCGAAATGCGCTTGATGGGCCGTCGTTCGCATGTGTCTTTCGTTCCGTTCACTGCCCATGCAGCTGATCCGTCGGTGAGGAAGTGGTCGGTCGCCGGCCACGATTCTGCTGAGTTCCGACTGAGCTGCGTGCCTTCCCCGATGGCTTCGCCGGGTCGCCGCCGTGAGTCGTTGGCGACTTCGAACGAGGCGATCTCCTTCAATTCCTACTCCGGACCAGCTGCAGGCTCCGATCACTCGGGCGACGATCGCCTGGAAAACATGAAGGGTGCACGAAGGGCATCAGAATCGACGCCACGAGGCACTGCACCTGGTGGCCGAGAAACGCAGCTTCCAAGGAGCTGCTCAGCCATCCCTCTTGCTCCTGCCGTCGCCGGAGCCGAATGTGAGGAGGAATAGATCATGGTCAGTGGAAAGCAGAGCAAGCGAACCCGCCGGGACCGGGCCAGGACCTCGCTCGTGACCGGCCGGTCCACTCCATGGGGGACGATCGCCGCCGTCCTGGTGGTGGTTCTGTTCGCGAGCGGCGTCTTCGGCTACGCCCTCGTGGAAT
This sequence comes from Pseudonocardia oceani, assembly GCF_019263585.2. Taxonomy (GTDB): domain Bacteria; phylum Actinomycetota; class Actinomycetes; order Mycobacteriales; family Pseudonocardiaceae; genus Pseudonocardia; species Pseudonocardia oceani. The sequence goes on along the minus strand of NZ_JADQDF010000001.1, from coordinate 462,390 downwards.
CCCAGGCCGGCAACGCGCGTGCCGAGGCGCTCGCCGCCTTCACTCCGTCGGCGGCCAACCAGGATCCCTCGACCCAGATCCCGGGAGTCTCCGAGCAGACCTACGAGGGCGGCCAGCACGTCGGTCCAACCGAACAGGTGGCCTACACTCAATCCCCACCGACCGGTGGCGCGCATGACCAGGCGTGGGCCGCTTGCTCCGGCGTGGTCTACGACCAGCCGGTGCGTAGCGAGAACCTGGTGCACTCGATGGAGCACGGTGCGGTGTGGATCGCCTACAACCCCGACCAGCTCGTCGGTGCCACCCTCGAGCAGCTCGCCGACCGTGTTCAGGACCGGCCGTACATGGCGCTGTCACCGTACCCGGGTCTCGACCAACCGATCGCGTTGCAGTCCTGGGGGCATCAGCTCAAGCTCGCCGACGCCGCCGACCCCCGTATCGACCAGTTCGTGGCCGCGCTTCGCGCCAACCCGAACACCCACCCCGAAAACGGGGCCAGCTGTGACGCGCTGGGGCCCGGCCAGTTCGATCAGGACGCTCCACCGCCCTACCAGCCTGCTCCACCGGCCTCAGCGGCCGGGCAACCCGGCGTCCGGGCCGAGTCCGAGACCGCGGAAGACGAGCCCATCGGAGGCGGATCATGACCGGCCGGACACCTGCCGACAGCGCTGACACCCGCGCCGCCACAGCAGTAGACGTATCGTCGATCGAATCGGCCGGGCCGGCGCACTGGGCCCGGAGGGTGATCGCAGCGGGTGCGGTGCTGGCGCTGTTGCTGCTGGCGGCAACCGGAGGCCTGCTCCTCGGGCGCTCCGGCGCTGAGGAGACGGGAGTGCCGGACGCGGACTCGGTCGACATCGGGTTCGCCCAGGACATGAGCGTGCATCACCGCAACGCTGTGCAGATGGCCAGCTGGGCGCGCGATAACAGCGGCGATCCGACCGTCCGCACCCTCGCGTTCGACATCGAGTCCGGCCAGACCGCCCAGATCGGCCAGATGCAGGGCTGGCTCGCCTTGTGGGACGCAGCGGCGTTTCCGGTCAACGGGTACATGCGGTGGATGTCGGACATGAGCGCAGAGCTCGGCATGGGCCACACCACAGACGGCATGGCGCAGATGCCGGGGATGGCTTCGACCGAGGATCTCGCCCGGCTCAGGGCGAGCACCGGACCAGCCGCCGATGTGCTGTTCCTGCAGTTGATGCTGCGTCATCACGAAGGCGGCGCCGGGATGTTGCGCTACGCCGCCGAGCGGGCTGGGCGGCAGCAGGTGCGGAACCTGGCCGCCCAGATGCTCACCGCCCAGACCGCAGAAAGTCAGTCCATCCGTCAGATGCTCGCCGAGCGGGGCGCAGCCCCGCTGCCGGGCTGATGCTCCTCGACGCCTTGCCCGAGGGTTTCGGGTCCGCCTCCGGTGTCGTCTTCGGTGTCAACCAACATCTGGGGCGGCGACATCTGTCGGCAGCGTGGCTGTCTCGCAAGTCAGGCACGGCCGTCGGTGGCAGCGCGCTGGCTCCCGCGCGCTCTTGGAGGCGCTCGCGGCGCGGAGCCCTGTCATCCATCAGCACGACCCGATCCGCCACCGGCGCCGCAACCTCGGCGGACGGCGAACGTCGAGCACAGCGGACGATCACCGGTGCTACCTCAGTCACATCCGATGACGGCCTACCGGCATCACCGACACAAGACAGGGTGACCAGTGAGCGCACAGCCCTTCCCCCCGATCGACGGACGGGCGTCCCTCCCCAAGGCGTCTGCGCCCGTTGCGCCGCGGTGGCACGCACGCTTCGGCGGCCCGCCGCGTCGCACGGTGCTGCTGGGTCTCACGGGTTCGGTGCTGCTGGTCCTGGGTGGGCTCGGTGCGGGCGGGGTACTGGTTCGGGATCCCGTGCTGACGAACTCAGTGCTGGGCTTCTGGCGCTACGGGCACGGCCGCGAGATGGCGACGGCGCTGGTGTACCTCGGCGTCGGGCTCCTGGTGTGGGCGTGGGTGCGGCTGGGGCGTGACGTCCTTGCGGATCGGGTGAGCGGGCGCGTGGTGGTGAGCACCGCGGCGGTGTGGCTCGCACCGATGCTGGTGGCGCCGCCGCTGTTCACCCGCGACGTCTTCAGCTACCTCGCCCAGGGAACGCTGCCGCTGCGCGGCCACGATCCCTACCAGGTCGGCCCCGATGTTCTGGGGGATGTGCTCAGCGAGAACGTGCACTACTTCTGGCAGGACACCCCGGCCCCCTACGGGCCGCTGTTCATCCTCCTCGCGAAAGGGATGGCCTGGCTGTTCTCCGCCACCGGACAGAGCATGATCGTCGGCGTCGTCGGGTGGAGATTGCTCCTGCTGTCCGGATTGCTGCTGTTGGTGTGGGCGCTGCCCGAGCTCACCCGGCGCCTGGGCGGGCGGGTGCCGGTAGCGCTGTGGGTTGCGGTGGCGAATCCCGTCACGGTGATCCACTTGGTCGGCGGGATCCACAATGACCTGCTGGTCGTCGGACTGCTGGCCGCGGGCAGCTTGTTCGCGCTGCGCGGGCGGCATGTCACCGCGATCGCGCTCGTGACGTGCGCGATGGCGGTCAAGGCCACCGCAGGGGTGGCGCTGCCGTTCCTCGTGCTCGTGTGGGCGGCCCGGCTCCCGGGTTCGTCGCGGGTCCGGCTCGCGAAGGCGACTGCGGCAGGGCTCGGCGTATTCGGTGTCGTGTTCGCGTTCTGGACCCTCGTCGCGGGGTTCGGGCTGGGCTGGCTGCCCGCCCTGTCCGCGCCGTCGATGATCGTGAACTGGTTGTCGATGCCGACCGCTGCCGGCGAGCTCGCGTTCACCGCCGTCAACCTCGTCGCCGAGGTCGACAAGCAGCCGTTCGTGAACGTGGCGCGGATCCTCGGCGCGGCGGTGCTGCTGGTGATCGCTGTCCGGCAGTGGTGGGCGGCCCGAGATGGAGGGCCCAACGCCGTCCGCCAGGCTGGCGTCGTGCTGCTCGCTGTCGCCGTGCTGTCGCCGACGATGCTGCCGTGGTACGTGAGCTGGGGCATGGCGCTGTTGGCGATGACGGCCTGGACGCCGCGCGGACTCGCGTACGTGGTGTTCGGCTCGGTGTGGCTGCTCGTCGTCTACTACCCCGACGGGGAGACCGCGCTGTACAACTGGCCCTACCTGGCGGTGTGCGCGCTGCTCGCCGGCTTGGCGGCGGTCTCGCTGCTGCGGCCGGACCCGCTGCACCTGGCCGCTGCAGCCCGCGCGCCCGCTTCGCCACGTCGAGAGCCCGCAAGGACGCGCCGTTCGCGACCGCCGCTGTGAGCGGTGCCGAGCACCCGGCGGCTGATTCTCCGGAGCGATCGCCACACCCGCTGGGGAGCCGGGGTAGATCTTCCCGGCCGACACCAGGGCAGGTCCGGGCACCCACGGACCGCTGGCCCGGATCCCGGTGATCGTGAGCGAGTGGTGTCGCTGGTCGTCGAGCGCCGGGTCGAGCGGTGGCTGCGACCGCCTACGAGGGCGAGCCTCGACCTCGGATGCGGAGGCTGCTACCCGACCGCAGGGGTGTCGCTGTGCACCTGGACCTCGTCACCCACCTGGAGGTGGTCGAAGAACGCCGCCGCGTTGGCGCGTTCCATGCGGATGCACCCTGCGGAGCTGGTCTGCAGGCTGCCCTCGTGGAACGCGATGCCGCCGGGGGCGAAGAACACCGAATAGGGCATGGGCGTCCCGTACTCGCGGCTCACCCAGTCCTTGGCCTTCCATTCCACGGCGTACCGGCCGGGTGGGGTGGGGTCGAACTCGTCGCCGATGCTGATCGGGACCGGTCCGCGCAGGATCCGGCCGTCCTGGAACAGCCAGGCCTGCAGCCCGATCAGATCCGCGCAGGCCCTGGCTGACACGGTGCACGGGGTGCCCGGTACGAGCGGCGTGGGCACGGGAGGCCCGGGTATCGGCCCGGCGAGCGCTACCGAACCTGCCGACAGCAGCATCGCCACGACCAGCCCGACCATGGCAGCCCGATGGCGGAGCCGGCTGAGCGAGCGCATGGAACTCCTCCTCATGGTGTCAACCGGATAACCCTGCGGAGCCGATGAAGGTGATGGCCGAAAGGTCAACTCGGCCGTGGCGAATCTCACCGCGGTCCTCAGCCGTGCCTGGCGTGTCACTCGGCCGGCGGGCCATGACGCCGGCCGGCCAGGGGTGCCGTCACCGGCCTGGTGCCTCCGGCGATAGCGTCGGCTCCGTGGCGGGCACCGTGCGGGACTGGTTCCTTCCCCCTCCGTCGGCTACCCGTGTCGTCGTCGACCCGCGGCACCGGCGGCTGATCCTGACCGAGTTGCTCGTGGTGCTCACCGTGACGACCGGTCTGTCCGCCTTGCGCAGCGCGCTCAACCTCGTCGACGCTGTGCTCTCGCCGACACCGCTGGCGCAGCAGCAGGTGGTGCTCAACGCTCCCGCCGCGGACGTCGAGCTGGTCGATCTGACGCTGCAGCTGGTGCGGGTGCTGCAGCTGGTCGGCTGGGGTGCGCTCGGCGCCTACCTGCTGCTGCGTGCCGGGTTCGCGCTGCGGTCGGTGGGGCTGGACGCCGCCCGTCCCGGCCGCGATCTGGGCGGGGCGATGGGGCTCGCCGCTATGATCGGGGTGCCGGGTCTCGGCCTGTACCTGATCGCCCGGGCCGCCGGTCTGAGTGCGACGATCGCGCCGACGACGCTGGGCGGTACCTGGTGGGAGCTGCCGGTGCTGGTCGCCGCGTCGGCGGCGAACGCGTGGGCCGAGGAGGTCGTCGAGGTCGGCTACCTGCTGACCCGGCTGCGCCAGCTCGGGTGGTCGGCCAACCGTGCCGCGCTGGCCTCGGCGTTCCTGCGCGGTTGCTACCACCTCTACCAGGGCGCGAGTGGGTTCGTCGGCAACCTGGTGATGGGGCTGGTCTTCGCAAGGGTCTGGCAGCGCACCAATCGGCTGTGGATGCTCGTCGGCGCGCACACGTTGATCAACGTGGTGGCGTTCCTGGGTTACGCCCTGCTGGCCGGTAAGGTCGGCTGGCTGTAGCGCGGGTCAGGGCTGCGCGCGGCTCGCCCGCCGCAGCGCGAGGGCTGCGAACCGGACGGTGAGCGCATCGACGAGGAAACCGCCGATGCCCCACGGGTCGACGGGATCGGCGACGGGGTCACCGACACCGATCAGCGGCAGGATCAGCGGCAGCGCGAACGCACCGACCCCGACTACCCCGGCCACGGCGGCGACGAGCAGCAGCTCGGGGCGGGGCTCCGCGAGCATCGCAGCGGCACCGGCGAACGCCACCGCGGCGAGGACGAACCCCAGAGCGGCCGCGCCTGCGGCGCCGAGCGCGATCCACAGGTGCACCGCGCCGGCGGCGGTCCAGGTGACGGCCACGACGGTGGCGCTGCCGCGCGGGACGGGGGGCAGGGTCGACATCTCACTCCAGAGCTCGCATCAGGGGGCGGCGAGGTTGCTCCGCACGACCTGCGCCACCTCGTCGGGGGTGCGCAGCACGACCGGGCCCACCCGCCGCAGCGACCCGTCGGCCCGCAGCACGTAGCTGGTGGGGATGGCGAGCGGAACCTGCAGGGCGGCCCACAACTCGCCGTCGGTGTCGACGACCGAGGGGTAGCGGGCACCGAGCTCGTCGAGCAGGCTCAACGCCGCCCTGGCGTCGTCGCGGACGTCGATGCCGATCACGGGTACCGCGTCGGCACGGTTCGCGTAGGCGTCCAGGGCCGGGATCTCCGCGCGACACGGCCCGCACCACGACGCCCACACGTTGAGCAGCGCGGGCTGGCCGGCCAGGGCGGCGGCCAGGTCGACCTCGTTCGGACCGCCCAGACAGGGTACGACGATGCCGGCCAGCGGCCCGGCGGGCGGCGGCCCGCCTGGCTGTGGGGTGGGGCAGGGCCGCAGGTCCGCGGCGGCCCGCAGCGTGTCGATCTCGGGTCCGGCGGGGGCGGCCATCGTCCCCGCGCCGTCCACCGACCACGGAGTGGCAGCGCCGGCGGGCTGGGCATCTGACCGGGGCCACAGCGCGAACACCCCCGCCACTGCGAGCACCACGACCACGAGCGTCGTGCGCAGCTCCGGGGACCGCAACAGCGTGCGCATCAGCCGCCCCCGACCAGCGGGGCCCCCGGCGCGGGCTGGACCGGCCCACCGGACCGCGTCCCCGGGCGCTGCCCCGCGAGCACCGCGTCCAACGCCCCTGCCAGCAGTGGCAGCGTGGTCGCTCCGGTGATCTTGGAGACGATCATGCCGTCTCGGTCGATGACGAACGTCTCGGGCACGCCGAACAGCCCGAACTCCAGCGCCGCCCGGGAACCGGTGTCGGTGACGTAGCGGTAGTTGTCGCCGCCGCGGCCCAGCTCGTCGAGGAATCCGGTCGCGCCCGAGACGGTGTCCTGGTAGTCGATGCCGACGAAGACGACCCCGGCGTCGCGGAACTGGTCGGCCGCCCCGACCAGAGCGGCGTGTTCCTCCCGGCAGGCCACACACCACGACGCCCAGAAGTTGACGACGACGACCTGCCCGCGCAGCTCCGCCAGCGACAGCTCGCCCGGGGTCTCCAACAGGGGCAGGGTCAGCTCGGGTGCGGGGCGGCCGATCAGCGGGCTGTCGACGAGCGTGGGGTCGCTGCCGAGCTGCGAGCCGAACACCGCGCCGGTGCCGATCGCCACCAGTGCCACCAGCACGGCGGCGACCCGGAACAGCCGCCGCCGCCCGGACGGCGCCAGCACATCGTCGATACCGGTCGGGTCGCTCATCCGGTGCCGGCCGCGCGTCGTTCGGCCTCCGCGGTGAGCTCGTCGACCTGCGCGGCGGTCTCGGGATCGAGCGCGCGGCCCTGGAGCACGAGCAGGCTGGTCAGCGCACCGTCCGGGTCGTCGAGGCCGTCGAGCTGGATGTTCGCGCGGTACCAGAGGGCCTCGTCGAGGTTCGGGTCGACGGCCAGGGCCTGCTGTACCGACTCCAGTGCCTCGACGGGCTGGTCGATCCGGAACAGCAGCCAGCCGAGGCGGGCGAGCCCGGCGGCGTTGTCGGGTTCGCGGCGCAGCGCGTCGAGGTAGTGTCGCATCGCGGCCGCGTAGTCCCCTTGGCCGACGTAGCGGTCGGCCAGCGCCAGCCGCATCCCGACGACGTCGGGGTTGGCCGCCACGACCTCCTCCAACTGCTGGTCGGTGACGGCGGTGTTCGGGTCCAACGCCGGTGCGGCGCCGATGCCACGGCCCACGTCCTCGCCGATCTCGTTGCCGGTGACGAAGCCGCCGACCGGGCGGTCGATCACCGATGCGGGTAGCAGGACCAGGGTCACCAGGACGGCGACGACGCCGACGATCGTGTAGGCGAGCCCCCACCCCCGGGGGCGCGGCGGCCGGGCGGGCTCCGGCATGTCCGGGCCGGAGGTCGGGGTGCGGGCGTCCAGGGCGGACAGGGCACGGGCCGCGGTGCCCTCGTAGCGCCGGCGCAGCGGTCGTGCGTCGGCTTCGGTGATCTCGCCCGCGGCGACCTGCTCGTCGAGCTCGACGATGTCGCGCACAGCCTGGTCGGCGAGCTGGCGCAGCTGCAGCTCAAGGGTACTCACGGCTGGTCCTCCCGCCCGGTGGTCGCAGTGCGGGCGCGGGTCACCGCGGCATCGACGCGGGCCCGGTCCGACTCGTCCAGCTCGGGCCCGGCGCCCGCGCGCGGACGGGCCCGGACCCGGGCCGCGATCAGCACCGCCCCCAGCGCCGCGACGACCGGCGGCACCAGCCACAGCGCGAGCGTCACGCCCCGCGTGGGCGGGTCGAGCAGTACCCAGTCCCCGTAGCGGGCCTGGAAGAACGCGACGATCTCGGAGTCGCTGCGGCCCTGCGCCACCTGCTCGGCAACGACCTGCCGCATGGCGACCGCCTGCTCCGAGGGGGAGTCGGCGATCGAGACGCTCTGGCAGACCGGGCACCGCAGGGCCTCCGCGAGATCCTGGGCCCGGTCAGGAGCCGGGCGGGCCGAGGTGAGCAGCGCCACCACCGTGACCGTGAACAGCGCGAGAGTCAGGACGGCGACGGCGAGCGATCTGCGCTTGTCAGACACCGATGTTCACCTCTGTCCGGGGCTCTCCACGTGCCGCAACCGGGTCGGGACGGCGCCGCCCGCCCAGCGCCCAGAAGCCGCCTGCGGCCACGAGCGCACCGGCCACCCACAGCCACACCATGAACGGGTAGCGGAACAGGTTGAGCGTCACCTGCTCGGGCGTCAGAGCGCCGAGCGCGACGTAGATGTCCTGCGCCGGGGTGGACCAGACCGACGGGTTGCCGACGGCCTGGGGCCGGCCGGGGAAGGAGTTGAGCCGCGGTTCCGCGACCCGGACCACCTCGCCCCCCGAGCGCAGCACGATGTGCGCGTCGGTGACCAACCGGTCGGGCTGCTGGTGTTGCTCGCTGATCTCGAAGCTCACCGAGTACCCGGCGAACTCGACGGACTCGCCGCGGTCGAGGGTGACCGTCGTGCGTTCGGCGAGCCCGCCGGACACAGCTATCACCACGGCGGTCAGCGCGACCCCCAGATGAGCCAGCTGCCCGCCCCAGTGGCCGCGCTGCCCGCGGACCAGCCGCAGCAGCCCGGCCGGGGTCCGCGCGGGTGCGGTGACCAGCAGTTGGCGCACCGTGGACGCGGTGATCCCGGCGGCGATGCCGACGATCCCGACCACCCCGGGGGAACGGACACCGACGGCCACGACGGCCACCGAGGCGGCGGCGGCGGCCAGCAGCGGGATCCGCAGCCGCTCCCACAGCACCGCCACGGTCGCCTGCCGGTACGGGGTGACCGGGCCGACGCCCATCGCGAGCAGCAGCGCGAAACCCAGCGGCACCGCCATCCGGTCGAAGAACGGCCGCCCGACCGACATCTGCTGCCCGGTCAGGGCCTCGACGAGGATCGGGTAGGTGGTGCCGAGCAGCACGACGAAGGCGAACAGGCTCAGCAGCAGGTTGTTGATCAGGAACATGCCTTCGCGGCTGGCCAGCGACTCCGGCCGCGACAACGATGCGACGCGCTCGGCGCGCAGCGCGATCAGCGTGAACCCGAAGACCACGACGACGCCGAAGAACGCCAGCAGTGCCGGTCCGATCGGGGACTGGCTGAAGCTGTGCACCGACACCACGACCGAGGAGCGGGTGAGGAAGGTGCCCAGGATGGTCAGCGCGAACGTGGCGAGGACCAGTACGAAGTTCCAGGCCTGCAGCATCCCGCGCCGGACCTGGACGACCGAGGAGTGGATGAACGCGGTGGCGACCAGCCACGGGATCAGTGCGGCGTTCTCCACCGGGTCCCAGGCCCAGTACCCGCCCCAGCCGAGTACCTCGTAGGACCACCAGCCACCGAGCACCAACCCGCCGGTGAGGAAGCTCCAGGCCACCAGGTTGGCCCGCCGGGTGCGGCGCAGCCAGTCGACACCGCCCTCGCGCAGCAGCAGCGCCGACATCGCGAACGCGAACGGCACGGTGAACCCGACGTAGCCTAGGTAGAGCATCGGCGGGTGCAGGGCGATGAGGAAGTTGTCGGCCAGGATCGGGTTGGGCCCGGGCCCATCGGCGGGCGGGTTCGCGAGGATCTCGAACGGGTTCGCGGCCAGCAGGATCATCGCGAAGAAGAACGCCGCGACCAGACCCAGCAGCCCCAGTGCGCCGGTGCCGAGGCGATCGGAGGTGTCGGGCACCCCGCGCGCCACGACGGCCGTGTAGCCGGCGAGCACCAGCGCCCACAGCACCAGGCTGCCGTCCAGGGCGGCCCACGCGCTGGTGATGGTGAACAGCAGCGGGGTGGCCCGGGAGTGGGTCTCGGCCACGTAGGACATCGCGAAGTTGTCGGTCAGCAGCGCGACCTCGAGCGCGGCCATCGCGAGCACCGCGCCGCCGAGCATGCACCACACGCCCGCCTGCAACTGCCGGCGGCGCACCGCGTCGGGGCGGCGCTGCGCGCGCAGGCCCAGAACGCCGAGCACGATCGAGCCGGCCAGGCCGAGCATCGCGCCCGCCCATCCGGCGCCCGGGACCAGTGTCGTCACGTCGTGCCCTGCTCGGCGGGTCGGTAGTTCTCGTCGTGCTTGACCTTCATGGTGTCGGAGGTGAACGTCCCCGCCCGCCAGGAACCCTCCAGGACGACGCCGATCCCGGAGCCGAACAGCTGGGCCGGCGCGCCTTCGAAGATCACCGGGACCTCCACGCCCGCGGGCCCGATGTCGGAGCTGACGGTGAACGACACGCCCTGCGGGATGGTCGCCACGCTTCCCTCGACGACGAGCCCGCCGAGCTGGAACCGGCGTCCGTCCGGATAGTCCGCCTGGCGGGCCACGGCCTCGTCGGGGGTGAGGTAGTACACCAGGTTGCGGTTGAGGTTGCCGAACACGAGCATCCCGACCAGCACCGCCACCGCGCCCAGCGCGACGAGCGCGAGCAGCCGGTAGCGGTTGACGACCCCGCGCGGGGCCGTGCCCGACGCGGTCATGTCCGGCCACCTGCTCGACGTCGCAACGCGGCGGCTCGGCACGCCAGCACGAGGAGGTAGCCCGTCACGGCGACGGCGGTCGTGCCGTAGCCGAGGATCACCCACGCCCACTCAGACATCGGTCTTCTCCGATCCGGTGGTGCTCAGCATCGGCGCGGCCACCGCGTTCCCGGCGAGCGGTTCGTCGTCCCGGGCGTCGTCGAGCGCGTCCTCCACCGCCGCCATCCGGGTCCGTGCGCGCACCATCAACGCGTAGAGCAGGGTGAACACCACGGCGTTCCCGAGCAGCACGAGCAGCATCGAGGGGTCCATGGTCGGGCCGCCGGGCCGGATGACCGAGGGCGGCTGGTGCAGGGTCCGCCACCACACCACGGAGAAGTGCACGAGCGGCACCTGCGCGAACGCCACCACCCCGAACACCGCGGACCGCTTGGCGCGGTCGAGCGGGTCGGGGGTGGCCCGGCGCAGCGCCAGGTAGCCGAGATAGATGAACAGCATCAGCGCCGTGGTGACCAACCGCGCGTCCCAGGTCCACCACACCCCCCAGGTCGGGCGGCCCCAGATCGAGCCCAGCGCGATGGCCAGCGCGGTGAAGAACACCCCGACCTCGGCACTGGCCGCGGCCAGCCGGTCCATCCCCGGGCGGCGCCGCCACAGCCAGCCCAGGCTGGCGGCGAACGTGATCCCGTAGCCGAGGAAGGCCGTCCAGGCGGCGGGCACGTGCACGTACAGCAACCGCACCAGGTCACCCTGGACGACGTCGGGCGGTGACAGCACGGCCGCGGTCACGCCGGCGGCGGCAGCCACGCCGACGACCAGCGGTAACCGGCGACCGAACACCGGGCCGGGTGGAGTGGTCAGTGGTGTCATGCCAGGTCCTCCAGGTAGCGGGCGCACCACGCGGCCAGCAGCGCGGCGACGAGATCGACGGTGGTCACGAGCAGCAGCCACGGCCACGGTGACCGTCCGTAATCGGTGGCCTGCACGACGCCGGTGGCCCCGAGCAGCAGCGGTACCGCGATCGGCGCGACCAGCAGCGGGCCCAGCGTGGTCCGGCCGGCCAGACCGACGGCGAGCGCGTCGGCGAGGGCGCCGAGCACCGCCAATCCGGCGGCAACTAGCACGAACACCGGCAGCAGCCACGGCCAGCCGGTGAGGTCGGGGTCGTAGAGCAGCACCGCCACCGGCGCCAGCACCAGCTGGAACCCCAGCAGCAGCACCCCGTTGGCCAGCGCCCGGCCGGCCAGGCGCACCCGCGGGCTGACCCCGGCCAGCCGCAGCATGGCCAGTTGCGCGGGGCCGTCGACGGCGCTGGCGCGCATCGTCACCAGTACCCCGAACAGCAGCACCACCAGCCAGTACAGGGCCGGGCCCAGCTGGCGCAGCAGCGGGGTGTCGGTACCGACGGCCAGCGGGGCGAGCAGCAGCGCCACCGCGCCGAACGGCGCGGTGACCAGCATCGCCTCCCCGGCCCGGCGTTCCAGGCGCAGGTCCTTGGCGGCCAGTGCCAGGCACTGGGTGAGCGGGGCGACGAGTGGCGTGGTCATTGCGCCACCTCAGGGAGTGCCTGCCCGTCGACGATCCGGACCAGCCGGTCGCACAACCCGGCGAGCCGCTCCGGTTCGTGGGAGACCAGCACGCAGGTCCCGCCGCGCGTCCGTACCTGCCCGACGAGGTGGTCGACCAGGTCGGCGGCGCCGTGGTCCAGGCCCGCGTGCACCTCGTCGAGCAGCAGCAGCGACGGCTCGGTCAGCAGCACCCTGGCCAGGTCGGCGCGCCGCGCCATGCCCTGCGAGCAGCTCTCCGCGCGGCGGGCGGCGGCGCCGGCGAGCCCGACCGCGGCCAGCGCTCGGTCCGCGGCCTCGTCGCTGCGGCCGGTCAGCCGGGCGACGAAGCGCAGGTTCTCGGCCAGGGTGAGCTGCGGGTAGAGCGCCGGGAAATGGCCGACCATGGCGATGCGAGTGCGTATGTCCGTGACACCGGGTCCGCCGAGCTCGTGGCCGAGGACCTCGGCCCGCCCGGCCGAGGGAACGGCCAGGGTGGCGAGCAATCGCAGCAGCGTGGTCTTACCGGATCCGTTGGCCCCGAGCACGCCGAGCACCGCACCGGCGGGCAGCCGCAGGTCCAGGTCGCGCAGCACCGGTGCTCGGTGGACGGTCACCGCCACCCCGTCCAGGCGCACCGCCCAGGCGCCTGCCGCCGCGTCCGCGAGCGCGGCTCGCGCGGTGGAGGGTCCAGTGTGTGCCATGTCGTCCCCGGTTCGGCCCATCGCATGCAGCTTCTACTCTGAGTGTCCCTACTATGACGTGTAGAAGTTCCGGGCGCGCGACCGGGTCGGAGCGCGTATGGGTCGGTATCGGAGGGAGCGGCCGTGGAACTGTTCGCGCTGGTCTCGCTGGCTCTGGTGGCAGGGGCGGTGTCGTTCAGCTCCCCGTGCGTGCTGCCGCTGCTGCCCGGCTACGTGTCCTACGTGTCCGCGCTGTGCGGCGCGCCGTCCGGTGTCGGTGCGCCTGCGAGCACGCTCGGCCTCGCGCAGCGGCGGCGTGTCCGGCTCGGCGCCGGGTTGTTCGTCGCCGGGTTCGCGACGGTGTTCACAGTGCTGGGCGCCACGGCGTCGGCGCTGGGGCTGCTGCTGCGGCAGAACCTCGGCATCATCAACCTCGTCGGCGGTGCCGTCGTGGTCGTGCTGGGCCTGGCCATGACCGGTCTGCTGCGGATTCCGTTGCTCCAGCGACAGGCCCGGTTCGAGCTGACTGCAATCGGCACCGGACCGGGAGGTGCGTTCCCGCTGGGCGCGGCGTTCGCGTTCGCCTGGACGCCGTGCGTCGGGCCGGTGCTGGCGTCCATCCTGACCGCGGTGGCGGGCTCGGCCGACCCGGGGCGAGGCGCCGTACTGCTGCTGGCCTACGCCCTCGGGCTCGGCGCGCCGTTCCTGGTCCTGGCCGCAGGCGTGGCGCGGGGGCGCGACCGTTTCCGCTGGCTCCGTAACCACGCCCGGTGGATCGAGATTGCCGGTGGGATCGGCCTGGCGATCACCGGGGTACTGATGATGACGGGCGGCTGGACGCTGATCATGAGCCGGATGCTCTCGGTGTATGCACGGTTGCAATGGCCCCCGATCTAGCGTCTCCCACCCAGCCCCCATCGAATGGTGGGCGGATCGCCGCCGAGTTCGACCGGATCACCGATGCGCCGCGCCCGAGAAGTGTGAAGTGCCGGGTTTGGTGGAGGCTCGGTTCTCACGCTCTGGCGGGCTGCCGGGCGGTGTCGGTGTCGGCGTGTTGGGCCTCGCGCTCGACCGGTGGGATCAGGCCGAGTTCGCCGTGTAGGCGTCGGTGGTTGTACCAGTCGATGTACTCCGCAATGGCAAGCTCGAGGTCGTCGGTGCCGCGCCACGGCCCTCGGTTTCGGACCAGTTCGGCCTTGAACAGCGAGTTGAACGCCTCCGCCATCGCATTATCGTAGGAATCACCGACCGACCCGACAGAAGCGACCGCATCGACTTCGGCGAGCCTCTCCCCGTAGCGTACGGCAACATATTGCACTCTACGGTCCGAGTGGTGTATCAATTCCGAGAGATCTCACAACCGCGGCTTCCTGGCCCGGCTGCTTGGGCGGGTGATGCGACGGGTGAGCAAGCCCTGGCACATGTACCCGGTCGGGCTGCTCATGGGACTGGGATTCGACACGGCCACCCAGGTCGCCCTGCTCGTGCTCGCCGCCGGCTCGGCGCTCACCCTGCCCTGGTACGCCATCCTCGTCCTGCCGGTGCTCTTCGCCGCCGGGATGAGCCTGTTCGACACCGCCGATGGCATCTTCATGGCCCGCGCTTACGGCTGGGCGTTCCTCAAGCCCGTGCGGAAGGTCTTCTACAACCTGACCGTCACCGTGCTCTCTGTCGTCGTCGCACTGGTCGTCGGCGTGATGGTGCTGATCGGGTTGCTTGTGGAGAGGCTCGGCATCGACACCGGTCCGTTGGCCGCCATCGGCACCCTCGACCTGAACTACGTCGGCTACACCGTCGTTGCCCTGTTCGTGATCACCTGGCTCGTCGCGTTGGCGATCTGGAAGCTCGGCCGTATCGAGGAGCGCTACAGCACCGCCACCAGCCCGGGCAACCCCGAGCCCGGGGCCACTGACCGCCACGAGCGGTTCGAGCAACAGGCCGGTGCCGACACCGCAAACGGTCTAGTCATGCCGCGGGACGAGTGGCGCGGCGGTGGATCGCAGCGTCCACCGACCGGGCGATCCCCGAAGCTGGGTGGCGGTCAGGGGGGCGATGTCGATGCGCCAGAATGCTGAGAGCGGGGCGTCGAGCGCGGCGAGCACCGCCGACCGCACGACAGCCGGATGGGTGACTGCCACCGTGTGACCGCCGTCGTCGGGCACCGTGTCGAGCCAGTCGGCCACGCGGGCCAGCAGCTGCACGCGTGACTCGCCGCCGTGCGGCGCTGAGTCTGGCTCGGACAGCCACGCCGTCACGGCGTGCGGCTCCGCAGCAACGACCTCGTCGAGCATGCGGCCACGCCAGCGGCCGGGATCCCAGTCGGCCAGCGCCGGTTCGATCACAGCCGAGAGTCCCAGCCCGTCGGCGGTCTGGCGGCACGCAAGCGCCGGCGAGGTCAGGACCCGGACCGCCCGGGGCAGCCGACCGCGCGCCTGCTCGACCCTGCCCGCCCCCCGGGCGTCGAGCGGCTCGTCCGAGGCGAACGCGGCCGAGTTGGTGGCCGAAGTCGACGAATGGGACACCAGCGTGATCCTGCTGCTCATCGACCCTCCGAAGCGGCCTGACGCCCCCTTGACACCGATTCGGCCCGCACCCACACTACTTATCTGAATATCTGTTCAGATGAGTGTAGGTGTCGTTCTAAAGTACGTGGACGGCAGCCTCCCCGACAAGGAGATCCGATCATGACTCAGGCGGCGGCACTCCCCGCGTCCACCCCGGTCACCATCCCCCTGAACGAGCTCCTCCCGTGGGCGGTGTTCGCCGGGGTCATCCTGCTCTCGCTGCTCTATCTAGTGGGCATGGACCAGGGCGCCACGTCGCTGATCTCGGGCAGCATGCTGCACGAGTTCGCGCACGACGGGCGCCACCTCCTTGGCTTCCCCTGCCACTGACGGCCGGGACCCCCACCATGGTGAGGAGCCTGCTGATCCGGGGCATGATCGCCGGGCTCGTCGCCGGCCTGGCCTACTTCCTGTTCGCCTATCTGTTCGGGGAACCTCCCGTCGAGGCGGCTATCGGTTACGAGGACCAGGTCGCCGCCGCGGCGGGCGAGGTCTCCACAGAGGAGCCGCTCGTCAGCCGTGGGATCCAGAGCACCCTCGGGCTGGCCACCGCCGCACTGGTCTACGGCGTGGTGGTCGGCGGCGTCCTGTCGCTGGTGTACGCGTCGGTGGTCGGGCGAGTCGGCCGGCTCAGCGCGCGGGCGACCGCGGCTGTGATCGCGGGGATCGGGTTCGTCTGCGTAGCCCTCGTCCCGTTCATCAAATACCCGGCCAACCCGCCGGCGTCGACGCTCGACGCCACGGTCGGGCAGCGCACCGGACCCTTCATGGTGCTGATCATCGTGTCGGTGCTGCTCGCCGTCGGTGCGGTGATGCTGGGCCGTAGCCTCGC
This sequence comes from Pseudonocardia oceani, assembly GCF_019263585.2. Lineage (GTDB taxonomy): Bacteria > Actinomycetota > Actinomycetes > Mycobacteriales > Pseudonocardiaceae > Pseudonocardia > Pseudonocardia oceani. The sequence continues at coordinate 446,307 of NZ_JADQDF010000001.1, read as the reverse complement.
CGGGCGGATGGGTTCGTGGAACGCCACCCTGGTGCCGGCCGCTGCCTATCTCGTCGCGGTGGGGATCGTCGGGTTCCTCCTGCCGACGGTCGCCGAGACCCCGGCCGGTTTCCCGGCCTCCGTGCTCTACGACTTCCGGGTGGCGGCGATCGGCGGTCAGCTCGTGCTGTGGACCGTAGTCGGGCTCGTGTTCGGTGCGCTGATCGATGGCCGGTCGCGGCGGCGCTCCGGTAGCACCGTCAGCACCGCCGCCGGATAGTCCAGGGCTCGTTTCCGCGGAACGAGGAGTGCGCCGGGTGAATCATCCCCGACAGGTCGTCGGCTGGGCGGCCTGGTTCGCCGTGCTCGGCGATCCCAGCCGTCTGATGCTGCTCGTCCTGATCGCCCGCGACGGTCCGATCTCGGTCTCGGATCTCGCCGCCGCGAGCGGGCTCAAGGCCACCACGGTGTCCCACTCGCTCCGCCTGCTGCGCGTGTAAGACATGGTGCGCACCGAGCGTGACGGGCACACCGTGCTGTGCCGGTCGGCCCTCCACCCGGTCAACGACCTGCTCGACCGCGTGGTGGACTCCGCCGGACCCGACCACGAGGATGCGCCCCGTTGAGATCGTTCCTGCTCTGCGCCGTCCGGGTCGGCGCGGCCCTGCTGCTCACCGCCGTGCTGTTCCCCCTGACCTCCGGCACCGCCGCCGCTCACGGGGGCGGGCTCGAAGCATCTCCGAGCGTCGCCCGGATCCTCGCGGTGGATCCGCTGGTGCCCGGCCTCGCCGTCGCGGTCATCGAGGTGGGCGCGCGGCTGCGCATCGTCAACGACACCGGCGAGCCCGTGCAGGTCGTGCCGGCCGGGCCCACCCGCGGGGTAGAGCCGGTCGTTCCCCCCGGTACGACCGCCCGCTGGGCCGACCCGCGGATCGACGCCGCGATGCTCCCCATCCCTGCCGAGGGCGTCCGCGCCTGGTCGGTCCCACTGCTCGTCGGCGACCGCGAGGTCACCGTACGCGGCGAGCAGGTCTTCCCACCGGCCCCGACCGCGGGACTGTGGTGGCTGGCCACGGCCGTCGCCGCTGTCGTCGCCGGAATGATCGGCATCATGGGGGTGACCCGCAGGTGGGCCGCCCTCGCGACTGCGGCGATCACGGTGCTCGTTGTCGGTGCGCATGTGGTTCACGTCCTCGGCGCGGCGCTGGTCCCGGATGACCAGGCCTACCTCCTCGTCGTCGTCAGTGGCGCCGGGCTCGGGCTTGCAGCGTGGCTCGCCGGGGCCGTGGGCGTGGTCCTGACCGTGCTAGGGCGCCGGTTCGGGCTGCTGCTCTGCGGGCTGGCCGGCGCTGTCCTCGCGATGATCACCGCATTCGGTACTGTTGGCTTCTCCAACGCCGTGCTCGCCTTCGGCTGGAGTGCCGGGATCGATCGGCTCACCACCGTACTGACCTTCGGCGCCGGGATCGGGCTGTTCCTCACCGGGTTCGCGGTGCTCCGCGCCCTCACCCCGGACCTCCCGGTGGGTGACGACGATCCGCCGCCCGCGGGAGACGCCGCGACCGCCGACGCCACCAGGCGGTCCGGGAGCCTGCGGTGAGCCGGACCTCGCAGGTCGCCGCTGCGGCCCTCTTCGGGGCACTTGTCCTGGCGGCGGGCTGCGGCGCACCGCCGACGAACCCCCCGGCCATCGCCCCGACCACCAACGACCCGACTGCCGACTCCCGGGCCGCGACCACCGCCGTCCCCACCGCGCAGGTTATCGCGGTGACCTTCGCCGACGGCCGCTCCGACCGGGCCGCGGACCGGATCGCTGTTCCACTCGGCGAGGCCGTGGAGCTGACCGTCACCAGCGACGTCGCGGACGAGGTGCACCTGCACGGCTACGACCGGTCCGCGCTCGTCACGGCAGGCGGTTCAGCGACCCTGTCATTCACCGCCGACATCCCCGGGGTGTTCGAGATCGAGCTCGAGGAGTTGGGAGAACCGCTCGCCCGGCTCGAGGTGAGCTGATGCTGCTCGCCCACGGTGTGGGCACCCGCGACGACCTGCCGATCCCGGCCACGCTCGCCGCGGTCGGTGCCGGCCTCGCGGTGGTGATCTCCTTCGCCGTACTCGCACTCTGTTGGAGCACCACCCGGCCCGACGGTGCTACGGCGGGCCTTCCACTCCCCGGCCCGATCGCGGCGGTGCTCGACAGCCCGCTGCTGCGCCAGGCCCTGCGGGTGACCGGCCTGTTCGCCGCCACGGCGGTCGTCGTCGTCGGGCTGTCCGGTCCGGACGACCCGAGCGACAACGTGGCGCCGTGGGCGCTGTACGTGACGTTCTGGGTCGGGCTGGTACCCGCGTCCCTGCTGCTGGGGCCTGTGTGGCGGCTGCTCAACCCTCTGCGCCTGCTGCACGCGATCGCGTCCCGCGCGGCACGCATCGACCCCGACAAGGGTCTGCGCCGGCTCCCCGACCGCATCGGGATCTGGCCCGCAGCGGCGTCGCTGGGGGTCTTCATCTGGCTGGAGCTCGTCCATCCGGACCCCGCGAACCCTCGCTTGGTCGCCGCCTTCGTCCTCGGATACTCCGCCGTCCACGTCGGCGCCGCGGTGGTGTTCGGCCGGTCCTGGTTCGACCGCGGCGACGGTTTCGAGGTGTACTCGACGCTGCTGGGATCCCTCGCCCCGCTGGGCCGTCGCGCCGACGGACGGCTCGTGCTGCGCAACCCGATCGACGGACTGGGCTCCGTGCCCGCCGTACCCGGGCTGGTGGCGGTCGTGGTCGTGCTCGTCGGATCCACCGCGTTCGACGGGCTGTCCCGGACCTTGTTCTGGGCCGCCTCTGCGCCCGACGGGCCGCTCTGGCGCACCGTAGGCCTGGTGATCGCCACAGCCGCGGTCGCCGCGCTCTACCTCGCGGCGACTCGCCGACCGGACCCGCGGCCCGGCGCCGGCCGGGCCCCGCTCCCGGCGAGCTACGCCCCCACCCTCGTCCCAATCGCCGCCGGCTACGCGATCGCCCATTACTTCTCGCTGCTGCTCTTCGACGGGCAGCTGACGTTCATCCTGGCCAGCGACCCGCTGGGAAGCGGCGCTGACCTGTTCGGCACCGCGAGCCGCACCGTGGACTACGCGGTGGTCAGCACCACGACTATCGCGCTCGTCCAGCTGGGCGCGATCGTGGTCGGACACCTCGCGGCCACGGTGAGCGCACACGACCGCTCGTTGCGGATGTTCCCGGCGCCGATCGCCACCCGCGTGCAGTATCCGTTGCTTGGCGCGATGGTGGCACTGACCTGCGGGGCAGTGGGCCTGGTGTTCGCGCCGTAGGCCGTGATCACGCCGAAGATCAGTGACGCGGAGCTGGCCACTCCGGTTCTTCTGGGGGACTGCGGTTGCACCTGGTGTGCACCCTGCACAGGGCTCCCGGTCGGGTTCGCCCCGAGTCGTGACGGCCGTTGTCCTTCGGCCCGGCCGTCGTTGCCGCCATCGCCTTGCTGTCCGCACACTCGCGCCCGGTGCCCACGCCGCGACGCCGCCATCGGCCCCGCCAGGGGGGAAGCACGGGCTGGACGAACGACACAGCCACCACCGCGCCCACCACGAGCACCGCGCGCCGAGCGGCAGCAACGAGCTGATCACGCCGAGCCTGCATGACCAGTGTTGGACTCTGTTGGGTGAACGAGGCTGCGGATGCGGCGTGGTCCGCGTGCCCCGTTCGCTGTGGGCGGCAGACTCCGAGCCGGCGGCCGTCCGTCGCCCGGAGGAGGGAAGAAGTGAGGACCGTGCTGGTCGCGGTGTCCGCCGCCGCCGCCCTGCTCCTCACGGCCCCGGGCGCGTGGGCGCAGCCTGAGCCTCCACCGAACCCGTCGGACCAGGAGCTTGCGGCGGGCCGGGAGGCGGTGGTCGAGCAGGCTGCGGAGCTGGGACGGCTTTCGCTAATCGTCGCCGATCTCGATCGCCGGGCGGGCGAGGCGCGCGCGGCGCTGCAGGACCGCCGGGAGCAGGCCTTCGCGCGGCTCACCGAGGCTCAGGAGGCCGCGGCCGGCGCCGCCGCGGCTGCGGACCGGGTGGAAGGCGCCCGGATCGCGACAGGCGCCGCCGGGTCGGCGATCGAGGAGGCGCAGCAGCGGCTCGATGTGTTCGTCGCTGCCGCCTATCAGCAGACCATCGACCTCGGACCGCTCGGGTTGCTGACCGACTCGGCCACGCCCGAGGACCTCATCGCGCGGGCAGAGTTCGGGAACGTGGTCGCGACCGAGCAGGCCCGGGCCATGGACGCGCTGGGTCGGGCGTTCGTGGAGGAGGTCAACGCGGAGTCGACCCTGCGGGCCGCGGCGGAGGAGGCACGGGTCTTCAGCGAGGAAGCCGAGCGCGCTCGGGTCGCTGCAGAGGCCGCAGTCGAGGGGGCGCGCGCTGCCGTCGGCGAGGAGGAGTCGCGCCTGCGCGAGCTCGACGCGGAGCGGGCCGCGGTAGACGCCGAACTCCAGCGGGTGCAGACCGCCGACCAGCGGCTGCGTGGGCAGCGCGCGGAGTACCAGTCATACCGCGAGAGGGCGGACCGAGCGGTGGAGCAGGAGCGTCAGCGCGCCGCGCAGGCGGCGGCCGCCGGGGATACGGCGGCAGGTCCACCCCGTGCGGCCGACCTGGGGCCGGAGTACGGCTGTCGGGCAGGTGTACCTCGCTGGGGACCGGTGAAGCGCTGGGTGTCCGACGCGGGCCAACTGCTGCGCTGCCGCTTCGGCATCGCCTCGGTGGGCGGGGTGGGGCCCCGTGGCCGGGCGTCGGACCACCCGGTCGGGCTGGCTCTCGACTTCTTCGTCGACCGGTCCACGGGAGACGCACTGGCCGAATGCGCCATGCGCAACCGCGGCCCGCTCGCCGTCAAGTACGTCATCTTCCGGCAGCGCATCAACAGCGGCACAGGATGGCGGCAGATGGAGGACCGCGGCTCGCCGGTGGAGAACCACATGGAGCATGTGCACATCTCCTTCGACTCGGCCTCGGGCGGGTCGCTCGCGTCGGTGCGGTGCTGACCGGACTCGGTGCCGTCGTCCCGCGGAGACGTAGAGCGTCACAGCGACGAACCGAGTGTTCGGCGACGAGGACGAAGGCGTCGCCCCGGCTGCGGTCCCGGTCGTGCGCGACCGGCTCCAGCTGCTCGATCGCATGCCGAGGCACAGCCTCTACGGTGAACGCGCGGACCAGCGCCGGTGGCAGATCCGGGGCGGACTGCGGCGCCGCACAGCCGTACACGACAGTGCCACCCGAACCGGATCGCGTCATACCGGGACGGCGCCGGTCAGCATGAGGTACAGCGCTATCCCCGGCAGGAGGTTGTTCACCTGATGGGCCACGATGCTGGCCAATAGCCGTCCGGTGTACAGCCGGGCGAGGCCGAGGGGGATCGAGATGACCAGCAGCAGCGGCACGCGGGTGATCTCGAAGTGCGCCAGCGAGAAGATCACCGTCACGAGACCGAAAGCCACCCAGCGCCCCGCGCCCAGCTTCTCCACAGCGCCCCACAGCAGGCCGCGATAGAGGATCTCTTCGCACACCGGTACCACGAGCACGACGATCAGGAGGATCAGCACAGCGGCGGCGGGTTCGGCGCGCCGACCGCCGAAGAGGTCGCCCACCGCGGACGTCACGTCCGGCCCGACCGTCGCGACGAACACCGCGGTCGCGACGAGCGTGAGGACCAAGCCCGCGACCCCGAACGCGAGGCCGATCTCGAGGTCCCGCCACGACCACACCAGGCCGAGGTCCGCCTTCGGACCGTCGCCGCGCCACCGGGTGATGAGCAGCGCCACCGTGGCGGCGAGCACGGTCGGCACCGCGACGACCACGCCCAACGCGACCGCGCTCGGGTTCTCCCCCGCGACGAGCGGGGCGACCAGGGCCGACACGCCGAGGAACACCAGCTCGGCGAGCACGAAAGCGCCGAGGCCCCAGCGGTGGCGGCGCTGCGGTCGCCCGGGTGGCCGCGAATCCGGCCTTGCGGGCGGCGATCCGCAGGCCGCCGGTCCGGGGTTGCCGTGGGCTTGCGGGCCCGAATGCGCGAGGAGTGGGTCCGGCGAGTACCTCGTGGCCGGCTGGTCCGAGCCGGGCGGGTACGGCCGCGCATCCGGCCGGCCCGTCCCGGTCGGCGATCCCCCCTCGGGTGAGCCCATTCCCCCAACGCTACCTGCACAGCCCCCTCCCGCCCGGCGAACGGCCGACGTCGCCACGACGCTGGCCGTACGCCTGTCAGGATCATGAGGTCGTGCCGTGCGGCGAACCCCTGCCGCCGGCGATCGGCGCAACCCGGATGCGCGCTCGCCAGGCACTGCGCCCGCTCCCCGTCGCCCTCCTGTCCGCTCGATGTGGGGTGGCGCCGCCGGCTGCGGCAGGTCCACCAGCGTCAGGAACGCTGGGTGGGCGTGAGGACCGGGGGAGCGTGTGCGGCGGGCATGATCGTGCTGAGCAGGGTGCTGGTTCGGGATCCGGTGCCGACGAACTCAGTGCCGACCTTCTGGCGCTACGGGCACGGCGGCGTCGGATCGGTTGAGCGGGCGCGTGGTGGTGAGCACCGCGGGGGTGTGGCTCGCACCGATGCTGGTGGCGCCGCCGCTGTTCACCCGCGACGTCTTCAGTCACCTCGCCCAGGGAACGCTGCCGCTGCGCGGCCAGGATCCTTACCAGGTCGGCCCCGAGGTCCTTGGGAATGTGCTCAGCGAGAACATCCACTACTTCTGACAGGGCACCTCGGTCTCCTTAGGGCCGCTGTTCATCCTGCTCCCGCATGAAAGGCCTGGACGTAGGTGGAGTGGCTGGCGCTGCGCCTCTTGTCGTGGACGCGCGCGGTCGGGCAGCGGCAGGCACTCAGGGAGTGAAGGTGCGCAACGCGTCTTGGACGGCCGGGTCGACGTCGAGATTGCCGTACTCGCACTGCGAGGCGTTGTTCGTGCCCGGTTGCCAGGCCCACATCATTGCGCCCGCGTAGCCACCGACGGTGGTGTACACCCTGGCCTTGGCGAGCACCTGCTCGGTGCGCGCAGCGAAGTCGCGGTCGCAGCCGGCGCCCGACTCCGAGGCGTAGAGCCCGAACTCGCCGACGATCACCGGCTTGCCCGCCGCGTCGGCGCGGGTGCCAGGGCCTTGATTGGACTCGACCTCGTTCTCGTCGTACTCGTGCAGCGAGGCGATGTCGACGCCCGGGGACTCGTTCAGCGTCGCGAAGTCCCCGTCCTCCCCGACCGCGTACGGCGCGAGGGTGCCGGTCGCGAAGAGGCGGTCAGGGTCGATCCCGTCGGCCACCGCGCCCATCTCGTCGTAGAACGCGCGCAGCGCCCCGTCCTCGTAGTCGGGCTCGTTGAAGTACTCGAACCACGCGATCGTGGTCTCGCCGCGGTAGCGCTCCACTACCGAGGACATGTGCTCGCGGAAGGCGTCGCGCTCACCCTGGTCGTCGAACCAGTCGGAGTTCTTCTCCGTCTCCCCGCAGCCGCCGATCGCATCGTCGAGGGTGATCGTGAGGTAGATGCCGTAGCGCTTGGCCGAATCCACGGCGGCGTCAAGCCGCGCGACGTCCCAGTTCTCGAAGAAGAACAACCGCACCCCGGCGTGCCCGTCGCGGCGCAGCGAGGAGAACCAGGCGTCGACGTCCTCGGCCGACATCTGCTCATCGGCGTTGCCGCAATCGCCCGACCAGACGAAGGAGTTGTAGCCCAGCAACCACCACGGCTGCCCGTCGCGCAGGATCCGGTCGCCCTCGACGGTGATCGGCACGTCGCTACCGCGACCGTCGCCGACGGGCGGAGCAACGGTAGAACCGGTACCCCCGACGGTGACGATCGCGGTGACCGCCCCTACGACGATCAGCAGCGCCAGCCCGGTGCCGATCACCAGGCGACGTCTCCGGCGTGCCGAGTCGACCGCAGGAACTCGGCGGCTGTCGCGGCGCCCCGAAGTGCCTCGGGCAGCGGCTCCTGCAGATCTAGAGCTGCGCTCGCGGGGGCCCCCGCTCGGCATCTCAGCGTCTCGCATCAGATCCTTACCCCTGCCGTCGGATTCATGCACAGTCTTCCATCGGTCGATCGGGACAGGTGAGGCGGCAAGCCTGTCCCGTGGATCGCGCGGCGCCTCGGTGGCCGAGAGGAGGTCCGCTGGCTATGTGGACACCATCGGCGGCGGCGGCATCACGGGTGCGACGGTGGCGACCGGCGGGGCCGGCCGCGCCAGCCCGTTACGGCTGCTGCTCGGCTTGTTGCTGGGCCGTTCCGGGCGCCGAAGTGAGGCGCCCTAGGAAGAGGAGTTGACGCGTGGAAATTCTACAGCATGTAGAGATACGATCGGATCCGTCCGCACCGACCCACGAAGTCCGGGGTCCGAGCAGTAGGCCCAGTGCAGGAGTCCTCAATGACAGCCGTCGCCCCCAAGCCGATCACGTCGCGCCCGTACCCGGCGCGGCGCACCGGCAAGGGTTCCACGTTCCTGAAGATGATCAGGACGACGGACCCCAAGGACATCGCGATCCTGTACATGGTCACGTCGTTCGGCTTCTTCCTGGCCGGTGGCGCCATGGCGCTGCTGATGCGCGGCGAGCTCGCCGTGCCGGGGCAGCAGTTCCTGTCGAACGAGCAGTACAACCAGCTGTTCACCATGCACGGCACGATCATGCTGCTGCTGTACGCCACGCCGATCCTGTTCGGGTTCGCCAACTACATCGTGCCGCTGCAGATCGGCGCCCCCGACGTCGCGTTCCCGCGGCTCAACGCCTTCTCGTACTGGCTGTTCCTGTTCGGCGGCCTGACGGTCGTCTCGGGCTTCCTCACGCCGGGCGGCGCGGCCGACTTCGGGTGGTTCGCCTACACCCCGCTGAGCAACGCCACGTACTCCCCGGGCGCCGGTGGCGACCTGTGGATCGTCGGCCTGATCGTGTCCGGTCTCGGCACGATCCTCGGCGGCGTCAACTTCATCACCACGATCGTCTGCATGCGCGCCCCCGGCATGACGATGTTCCGGATGCCGATCTTCACGTGGAACATCTTCGTGACGGCTCTCCTCATCCTCATCGCGTTCCCGGTCCTCACCGCCGCCCTGTTCGGGCTGCTGGCCGACCGCCACCTCGGCGCGCACGTGTACGACCCCGCCAACGGCGGGACGATCCTGTACCAGCACCTGTTCTGGTTCTTCGGACACCCGGAGGTCTACATCGTGGCGCTGCCGTTCTTCGGCATCGTCTCGGAGGTCTTCCCGGTGTTCAGCCGCAAGCCGCTGTTCGGCTACAAGACCCTGATCTACGCGACGATCGCCATCGCGGTCCTCTCGGTGGCCGTGTGGGCGCACCACATGTACGCCACCGGCGCGGTCCTGCTGGCCTTCTTCTCCTTCACCACGTTCCTCATCGCGATCCCGACCGGCGTCAAGTTCGTCAACTGGATCGGCACGATGTGGAAGGGCAAGATCACGTTCGAGACGCCGATGCTGTTCTCGATCGGCTTCCTCGCCACGTTCCTGTTCGGCGGCCTGACGGGTGTGCTGCTGGCCAGCCCGCCCATCGACTTCAACGTCTCCGACACCTACTTCGTCGTGGCGCACTTCCACTACGTGCTGTTCGGCACGATCGTGTTCGCCACCTACGCCGGCATCTACTTCTGGTTCCCGAAGATGACCGGCCGGATGATGGACGAGACGCTGGGCAAGTTCCACTTCTGGACCACGTTCATCGGCTTCCACCTCACGTTCCTGGTGCAGCACTGGCTGGGCAACACCGGCATGCCCCGCCGCTACGTCGACTACCAGCCCCAGGACGGGTTCACCCTGCTGAACTCGATCTCCTCGGTGGGCGCGTTCCTGCTCGGCGCCTCGACGCTGCCGTTCATCTGGAACGTGTTCAAGAGCTACCGGTACGGCCGCGTAGTCACCGTGGACGACCCGTGGGGCTTCGGCAACTCCCTGGAGTGGGCCACGAGCTGCCCGCCGCCGCGGCACAACTTCACCGAGCTGCCCCGGATCCGTTCGGAGCGCCCGGCGTTCGAGCTGCACTACCCGCACCTGGTCGAGCGCTTCCGCGAGGAGGCGCACGTCGGGGGCAAGGCCGACCCGGGGGAGAAACTGAGCCAAGCGGTCGGCCGCGAAGCGCAGCCCGACGACGACCCACGCTCGCGTTGAGCAGGGCAAGGCAGTCGGCGGCCTGCTTGCGCAAACACGAGTTGGCGTGCTCCACCCGGACACCTTTACTTTTGACTCGGACATCAGCCCCCAGCTCGAAAGCGGGTCTGTACGCAAGAACTAGCCCGCGCCCCTTACCGGTGGAGCCGTCGACCGAGCGGGTCGCGGCCCGCTCGCGAGGAGCCGCGAGCCCCGTGAGGTTCAGCGCGGCCGCCGAGTCATACGGGTCTGGGCGACCAGGCAGTGTTCCACGCTCAGCTCATGCATCATCGGCTTGCTGACGAGCCGGGACGACAACTGTCGCCCAGGCGCGGAGACAGATCCCGAGGTCGTCACCGTCTCACCCAGGGGGACCGTTCTCCGGGCCTGGACCATGGGAGCAGCAGCGCGCCGGGCAGCGCGGAGGCCGTGGCCCGAGGGTGTCGGTGCCCCATCCTGCCCAACACCCGCAGCACGGCGGGGACCATTCCACTGATCGCTCCTGACTGTCCGCTGCACGCCAGTAGCCCAACCACCGCCCCGACCTCGGCTCTGTGGAGCACATGACCGCCATCAGATCGAGCACGTGCGCCAGATACCCAGATCTGCCCACGAGATACTCAGACCTGCGCACGACCCTGCTCCGGGGGTCGCGCGGCCAGCGCGTTCCAGTCGATCAACTCCACTGAACCGGGCCAATCCCCATGTCATACCTGGGCGCCGTCGTTCAGCTCCCTGTGCGTCCTACCGCTGCATCGGCTACTCGTCTAACGTGTCCGAGCCGTACGGCACACCGTCCGGCGGGCCGAGCCAGCAGGCTGGTTCGGCCTTGCGCAGCGGCATTGGGGCCAGCTCGGCGACGGGTTGTTCGTCGCCGGTTTCGCGACCGTGTTCACGGTGCTGGGCGCCACAGCGTCGGTGCTAGGTGCTGGAGCTGATGATGACGAGTGGCCGAGACTGATCATGCGCAGGGTGCTCTCGGTCCATGCCCGGTTGTAGGGCCCCCGATCCAGCGGCCCCAATCTTGCCCCCCATCGGCCTGGCGGGCGGTTCGCGGCCGCCGCTCTGGTCACTCTTGCGCTCGCCGTCGTGGTGCTCGGGGCGGTGGCCACCGGTGTGGGGGCCGCGTCGGCGCTTCTACGGTTCATCGCGGCCGTGGCCGCGGCTGGTGCGGTCGGTGTGCTGGTCGTCGGTGCCTTCTTCCCACATCGGCGGCGAGTCGGTCGGCCGCGCCGGTAGCGGTCGTGGGAGCAGTGCACGTGACCGCCAGGCCCGAGCGGATCCATTCCGTCGGCCGGGTGCTGCTCCGGCTGGCGATCGTGCTCGCCGGCCGGATGTGGGGGCTCGGCGGCCGCCGCGCCCTCCGATACGGCGACCGCTGGCCGTTCTGACCCGGCCGAGCGCAGAGAAGGGGTCATCATGGATCAGCCGATCTTCTGGGGGACGCTGCTCACCGTGACGGTGCTCGTCGCGGCGCTGCGGTTGCGCACCGCCCGCCCGTTGCTGGATCGGCGCGCCATCGCGGTCGGCCGCGTCGAGCTGGGTGTGGCCGGCCTGAGCGTGCTCGTGCTGGCGTTCCATTGTGCCGCGATGTTCTTCGGGGCTTGGGTGGACGCGATCCCCGGTGCCGGCGCGCCCGCCGACGCGGTCCGCGCCATGGGCATCGCCAGCCACTGGGCCTACTGGTTGCCCGCCACCATCCTGCTGCTGGCGTGGCGCCGCGTCTGGTGGCCCGCCCTGGCCTTGCTGTTCGTTGCCTTGCTTGGGGTCGGGATCACCATGTTCTGGCCCTACCCGCTGACCACCCACCTGGCCTGGCTGGCCGCGGCCATCGTAGTGAGCCTGTTCATCTCCACCGCGTTGCTGCGCTCCGTCCCGCCCGCGAACAGCCACCCAGGAGCCCAGCATCCGGCCCGCACCGAGTGAAGATCCAGCCTGACCAGGGGTCACCACGCGCCGCGCAGGTCGTAGGCCTCGACGTCGCGGAACGCCAGCGGCAGCAGCGTGGGGCCGGGCTCGCCCCGTGGAAGGCCCGCCGACACGACGGACACGTTCAGCGCCGGGTCCAACGCCCAGAGCCCTGCGTCGCTAGCCACCCCGCCCCGGCGCGTGGCGGAGGCCCCGGCCGCCGTCTGATCGGGGACCGTGCAGGATTGGGGGGTTCGGGTTGCCGGTGAGGACAGCCCGTCCGACCACGGCCGAGAGCGCGGGCCGCCAGCACCTGGGATCCTCGCCCGGCGTGCGTCGTCGAGGGCGGCGGTCCACACCGTGGACTTGCCGATCCCGGCCTCACCCTCCACATCGATGCGGCCGGGCGCGCCGCCACATCTGTGAGGAAGGATGCAATACACCCGCACAACCACCTACAACCACCTACACCTCACCCCGCTCTGCTGCGTAGGCTATGCAATAACCAGTATGTGTCGCATAGTTGCCCGCATGAGCGACGTGATCTCACCCCCGGTCACCACGGCACCCAGCGGTGCACGGTGGGACCGGCCGGACAAGCTGTCCATCGCCGGCATGGTCGGGTTCGTCGTGCTGCTCAACGTGGTGGGCTGGGGCGTGCTGGGCCTGGTGATCGCCCCGCAGAACCTGGCACTGGGCAGCACCGGGGTGTTCGGGGTCGGGCTGGGTTTCACCGCGTGCCTGCTCGGCGTGCGCCACGCCTTCGACGCCGACCACATCGCCGCGATCGACAACACCACCCGCAAGCTGGTCGGTGAAGGCAAGCCCGGCCTCGGCACCGGGTTCTGGTTCTCGCTGGGTCACTCCAGCGTGGTGTTCGGGCTGTCGCTGCTACTGGCGCTGGGGGTTAGCGTGCTCGTCGGTCCGGTCCAGGACTCGAACTCCCAGCTCCAGCAGACCCTCGGGCTGATCGGCACCATCGTGGCCGGGGTGTTCCTGATCCTGATCGGGCTGATGAACCTGTTCGCCGTCATCGGCATCGCCCGCGTCTTCCGGAAGATGCGCACCGGTGAACTCGACGAGGCCGAACTCGAACGTCAACTGCACAACCGCGGGTTCCTGGCCCGGCTACTCGGGCGAGTCATGCGACGGGTGAGCAAGCCCTGGCACATGTACCCGGTCGGGCTGCTCATGGGACTGGGATTCGACACGGCCACCCAGGTCGCCCTGCTCGTGCTCGCCGCCGGCTCGGCGCTCACCCTGCCCTGGTACGCCATCCTCGTCCTGCCGGTGCTCTTCGCCGCCGGGATGAGCCTGTTCGACACCGCCGATGGCATCTTCATGGCCCGCGCTTACGGCTGGGCGTTCCTCAAGCCCGTGCGGAAGGTCTTCTACAACCTGACCGTCACCGTGCTCTCTGTCGTCGTCGCACTGGTCGTCGGCGTGATGGTGCTGATCGGGTTGCTTGTGGAGAGGCTCGGCATCGACACCGGTCCGTTGGCCGCCATCGGCACCCTCGACCTGAACTACGTCGGCTACACCGTCGTTGCCCTGTTCGTGATCACCTGGCTCGTCGCGTTGGCGATCTGGAAGCTCGGCCGTATCGAGGAGCGCTACAGCACCGCCACCAGCCCGGGCAACCCCGAGCCCGGGGCCACTGACCGCCACGAGCGGTTCGAGCAACAGGCCGGTGCCGACACCGCAAACGGTCTAGTCATGCCGCGGGACGAGTGGCGCGGCGGTGGATCGCAGCGTCCACCGACCGGGCGATCCCCGAAGCTGGGTGGCGGTCAGGGGGGCGATGTCGATGCGCCAGAATGCTGAGAGCGGGGCGTCGAGCGCGGCGAGCACCGCCGACCGCACGACAGCCGGATGTGTGACTGCCACCGTGTGACCGCCGTCGTCGGGCACCGTGTCGAGCCAGTCGGCCACGCGGGCCAGCAGCTGCACGCGTGACTCGCCGCCGTGCGGCGCTGAGTCTGGCTCGGACAGCCACGCCGTCACGGCGTTCGGCTCCGCAGCAACGACCGCCCGCGGCCTGCTCGTCGAGACCTGCCGCCACACCGGCGCCCACCCGACCGGCCTGCGCTACGAATAGACCGTGCACGGTAGCGGCGCGATCATCGTCGTCGACGTCACCGCGACCGCACCTGCCCACCGGCGAACCACTCACCGTGCGCACCCGCACCCGCACCCGGCACCGCCGCCACGACGACGCGCCCGACGGCGACTGGTCGATCAGCGTCGACGGTGTCGCACATCCCGGCGAGGACCGTTGGCAGCCACCGTCCGCGCCGACGCAGGGTTGGATTGTCCACCGGCTGGTACGTAGGGCTGACCGAGGGCGCGGCTGGAGCGCATCGGTGGGGCATGGGCCGCCTGTCGTCGGGATGATCGTGTGTTCGGCGGTGGCGTCCTGGGGCACGGCGTGGGCAGGAGACGCCCGAAGGTCAGCACACCGCAGACGGGGCGAGCGGCGATGAACCCCGGCCCGTTCCGACCGGGTGGGACAAGCCTCGCTGCGCTCGGACGCCTGGCGGCGTCCCCACCCCGCTCGGACGAGCCCGGAACCCCCGCCGTCCCTACCGGGACCCCACCCCGCCGCGCGCTGAGGCCCAGGCCGCGTCACCCACCAACCGCCGAGCACCAGGGAGCAACCGTCATGAACAAGATCACCGTCCACGGCAACCTCACCGGCAAGCCCGAACTGCGCCACTCCCGCTCCGGGGTCCCGGTGGCCACGTTCACCATCGCCGCGAACCGGCGCCGCCTCAACCGCCAGAGCGTCAACTGGGTGGACCTGCCGCCGGTGTTCCACCGAGTCGTGTGCTTCAACGCCCTAGCCGAGAACGTCGCCGCGAGCCTGGACAAGGGCAGCGCGGTCGCGGTCACCGGCGAGTTCGCCGACGACAGCTACAAGCGTGAGGACGGCAGCAGCATCCGCCGGATCCAGATCGAGGCCGCCGACGTCGCCGCAAGCCTGCGCTACGCCACCGCCGCCCTCACCAGGAACCCACGCAACGACGCCACCGCACAGCCAGCCGAGGAGCCCGACCGCTCCGCAGACGCGGTCGAAGACGGCACCGAGGCAGCCGAGCGACCGACGCTGAGCGTCGTCGGATCCGACTGAGTCGGCCCACACGGCGGGCCCGAACCACAGTGGTCCGGGCCCGCCGCTGTGCCCTGAGACGCGCTACCACGGTGGGCGTCCTCGCGTCGGTGTCGCACCGTGCCCGCGAACCCGGACCACGCGCCAGCCGCTGCCCGAGCACCCACACCCGGACACGATGCGGCGCGCGGCCCGGAACCACGGGCCGTCCCGGTGCTCCGACGCGAGGAGAACATCGTGAACGACGTCCCGCATCGCCCGCCCGCTGCGCCGACGCCCGCCCTGGGCCGGCTCGGCGCCGCAGCCGCACGCGCCGCCGGGAACGGCTGGCGGGTGTTCCCCGCCGTTCCCCGTGGCAAGGTGCCAGCGATCGCCGACTGGCAGAACGCCGCCACTACTGAAGCGCCCCGGGTCTGGTGGAGGTTCTGAAGCCACGGGAAGGTGGTCTTCGTGCCGGCACCCAGGAAGTTCAACGACGAGATGCGTGAGCGGGCTAAGCGCATGGTCCGGGAGGCTCGCCAGCAGGAGCCGGGCCTATCGGTCAACGCCGCCTGTAAGCGGATCGGCCCCCAGCTGGGGATCTTGCCTGACACGTTGCGGGGCTGGTGCAAACAGGCCGATATCGACGACGGTCTCGCGCCGGGGACGACGAGCAGCGACCGCGATGAGCTGATTCGGCTGCGTCGCGAGAACGCCGAGCTGCGGCGGGCGAATGAAATCCTCAAGACCGCGTCGGCGTTTTTCGCCTCGGCGGAGCTCGACCGCCGACTGCGGTGATCGTCGATTACATCGACGCTCACCGGGACCTGTTCGGGGTCGAGCCGATCTGCGCCGTGCTGAGTCAACACGGGGTAACGATCGCCCCGAGCGGCTACTACGCGGCCAAGACCCGCCCACCCTCGCGGCGAGCGCTCTGCGATGCCGCCCTGGCCGAGACGATCGAGGCCACGTTCTGGGACCGGAGGAAGGGCCGCGGCGTCTACGGCGCCCGCAAGATGTGGCACCAACTGCGCCGTGACGGCGTCGCGGGCGCGGGCGGGCACCCGGTCGGCCGGTGCACGGTGGAGCGGCTGATGCGACATCTGGGCCTACGCGGATTCCGCCGGGGGCAGCCGGTGCTGACCACGCGGCCCGATCGACAGGCCACACGGGCGCCGGATCTGGTCGACCGCAACTTCCGGGCCGAGCGGCCGAACGCGCTGTGGGTGGTCGATCTGACCTACGTGCCGACCTGGTCGGGGATGGTGTTCACCGCGTTCGTCTCCGACGTGTTCTCCCGGCGGATCGTCGGGTGGCGCTGCGCCGCCTCGATGCCCACCGAGCTCCCGCTCGACGCCCTGGAGATGGCGCTGTGGACTCGCGACAGCGCAGGTCAGACTGCTGATGGGCGGCTCGAAGGGTTGATCCACCACAGCGACGCGGGCAGTCAAGGTGGATTCAACCGGTCGTCGCAACACCCCAAGCACGGAGGTGTTGGATGGTTCGTCGACAGCAGTCAGCAGATCGGGCGGTGCGCCCGAAGTTGAGGTCACCGGGCCATCCGAAGTATCAGCGTCATGTCGAGACGGCGTTCTGGGCCGAGATCGCCAAGGGCCTCCGCGCTGAACAGGCTGCGGCCGTCATCGGCGTGGCGCCGGCCGTTGCGACACGCTGGTACCGCCAGGCTGGGGGCATGCGTCCGTTCGTTCCGCGATTGCCGTCAGGTCAGTATTTGTCGTTTCCTGAGCGGGAGGAGATCGCCCTACTCAACGCCCAGGGGAGGGGCGTGCGTGAGATCGCTCGTGATGTCGGGCGGGATCCCGGAACGATTTCTCGTGAGCTGCGACGGAACGCCGCGACCCGGGGCGGGAGGCTCGACTACCGGGCGTCGGTGGCGCAGTGGAAGGCCGACCTCGCCGCGCGCCGCCCGAAGACCGCGAAGCTGGTCGTCAATCCGCTCCTGCACGCCTACGTGCAGGAGCGCCTTTCCGGGCAGATCAGCACCCCTGACGGCGAGACGATCGCTGGTCCGGAAATTGGCCGGTGGACGGGACGGAACAAGCCCCATCGCCAGGACCGGGCGTGGGTGCAGGCGTGGAGCCCGGAGCAGATCGCGAACAGGATCAGCGTTGACTTCCCCGATGATGAGTCCATGCGCATCAGCCACGAGGCGATCTACCAGGCCCTCTACATCCAGGACCGGGGCGCACTCAAGCGGGAACTGATCTTGTGTCTGCGCACTGGTCGAGCGTTACGTGCTCCGCGAGCTCGGTCGCGTCGCAAGACGTGGGCGCACGTCACACCCGAGGCGTTGATCAGTGAACGGCCTGCCGAGGTCGAGGACCGTGCCGTTCCTGGGCACTGGGAAGGCGACCTGATCATCGGGCTGGAGCGTTCCGCGATCGGCACGGTGGTCGAGCGGTCGACCCGGTTCACGATGTTGATCCATCTGCCGCGCGAAGAAGGCTACCGGCACAAGCACACCATCAAGAACGGTCCTGCGTTGGCCGGTTATGGGGCGATCACGATGAAGAACGCGTTGACGACGGCGATGTCGACACTGCCTCAGCAACTGGCGCGATCGTTGACGTGGGATCGCGGGAAAGAGATGTCCGCGCACCTGCAGTTCAAGGTCGAGACCGGTATCCCGGTGTTCTTCGCCGACCCGCATAGCCCTTGGCAGTGCGGCACAAATGAGAACACCAACGGGCTCCTGCGTCAGTACTTCCCGAAAGGAACCGATCTTTCACGGTGGTCCACCGAGGAGGTTGAGGCGGTCGCTCACGCGCTGAACACCCGGCCCCGCAAGACACTCGGCTGGAAGACGCCGGCGGAGGCATTCGCTGAGCAGCTACGATCGGCTCAACAGGCCGGTGTTGCAACCACCGGTTGAATCCGGGCAATACTGCGCCATTCGATACGGCAACCGCCTCACCGAGGCCGGCGCGATCGCCTCGATCGGCTCGGTCGGCGACAGTTACGACAACGCCCTGGCCGAATCGGTGATCGGGCTCTACAAGACCGAGTGCATCCGTCGCGACGGACCGATCCGCGCGGTCGAGGATCTCGAGCTGGCCACGGCGAGCTGGGTGCACTGGTTCAACACCGACCGGCTGCACTCCATGATCGGCAACATGCCGCCGGTCGAGTACGAACAGAACTACTACGCTCACCAACCAGACCGAGACACTCCGGTCTCGGGAGAACCCAGCCTCCACTGAACCCGGGGCGCTTCACTACCGACCTCGACCAGATCACCGCGTGGTGGCGGGCGATGCCGTGGAACGTGGCCGTCAGTGCGGGAAGGTCCGGACTTCTCGTCATCGACCTCGACGTCCGGCGTGGCGCCTGCGCACTGTCGCGGGGGGCTAGCACGCGGGAGGGGTACGCCATGCTGCGTCTGCTTGCGGCCGCAGCCGGCGAGCCGCCGCCCACCGACACCCACACCGTCGCGACGCCGGGCGGGCTGCACCTGTACTTCCGCCAGCCCGACGGCGTACAACTGCGCAACACTCAGAGTGTTCTCGGGGCCAGTGTGGACAGCCGCGGCCTCGGCGGATACGTCATCGCGGCCGGCTCCGTCCGCGCCGAAGGCATTTACCGGGTCGTCAGAGCCCGCCCGGTCGCAGAGCTTCCGAACTGGCTGATGGCGGCGCTCACCTCAGCGCCGACACCCGCCCCACCGACGCCTCGCCATTCGTCGATGACACCGCTGCTCAACGGCAGGGCCGAGGCCTACCTGCGTGCAGTCGTCGACGGCGAATGCGCCGCCGTCGCGGCGGCGACCGTCGGACACCGCCACCAGACGCTGCTCCGCGCGGCGCGCAGGCTCGGGCACTGGGTCGGAGGATCTGCCCTCAGCGCGACCGCCGCCCACGCTGCACTCACCGATGCGGCGCGCGGCTACCCTCGGCGTCGACGGCTACACCGCCGCGCAGGTCGACCGCGACGTACACGACGGACTCGCCTACGGCGCCCAATTCCCCCGCTGTTTCGACGATGACGGCAACCGGACATAGCTCCGGGCGTCAGCCGCGTGCCGCCCGGCCCGGGATGCACCTTCCCCTCGCACGGTATCGCTGTCATTCAGCCCCCTCCTCGGATCGGCCCAGGGTTGGTGGTCCGGCGCGGGCCCCAAGGTTCGCCGACGCGATGGGTCGGGCCTCCGGCGCTCGGCTCAGGTGGATCGCCCGGAGGTCAGCACACCGGGGCCGGGGGCGAGTGGCGATGAACCCGGCCCACCCATTCCGGTGAGATCGCGTGCGGACCCGACATCGGTCGCCGGTTAGGAAGCGATCACACCGGGATGGGCGAGCCAGAACCCCCGCCGTCCCTTCGGGACCCCTGCCCCGGCGTGCTGAGGCTGTGCCGCGTTCCCCCAACGCCGAGCACCGGAGGCCCTCATGAACATCACCGCCACCACCGAGATCACCGAGTCCGACACTCGCGCGACTCGGCTTGCGGTCCTCGAAGCCCAGGTCTGCGGGACCCGCGACGACATCCACGTCGCCGGTCTCTGCGACGACATGGCCCTCGCCATCGACGCGGTTGCCTCCCTGGCCACGCTTTTGCAGCACGACGTGCAGGAGCTCGCGGACCTCAGCACCGAGACCAGTCCGCGCTGAGCGCATCCCGTGGGCCACCCCAACCCGGAGCGGGCCACCCTCGTGCAGGCTGGCTGGCGTGCTCCTGCTCAATCACCGACTACACCGCCAAGCTCGCCCTATCGGGACACGCCCCGCTGGCACGCGATTGGCCGCTGCGAACGGATACCCCGGTTCTGGGGACCACACGTCGTACGCGCGAACGACCGGGAGTTCACCGCCGACGCCCAGGCGCCCGGAGTCGAGCGTGGGTGCAGGAACACCTGCACCATCGTTCTGGTGTTCAGATGGCCAGCGATGCTGAAGTACAGCTCGAAAGTACAGCTACTGCAGCTGCCGTCAGCGAGCGCGACCAACCTCGACCAACTCGCTGATCAGCTGATACGCCGTCAGCGATCTCGCCGCCCGCAGTTCACACCGAAGAGGTCACTGGTTCGATCCCAGTATCGCCCACCAGCACAAACGCCCCCCACCGCACGCGGTGGGGGGCGTTTGACACAGTTTTTGACAACAACACGTGCGACATCCGTCAGTTGTGGCCGGTCGTGGGCTCCTGTTCAGGACCAGGATCGGTGTCGTCGGCAAGAGCTCTTTCCATGCGCTCCAGTGCCTCGACGACCGAACTGTCGAACACCTCGCTGTAGATGCCGAGGGTCACGTTGATGTTGGCATGGCCGAGGATCATCTGCGCGTCGCGCGCCGGCACTCCGAGGTCTTTCAGAAGTGTGGCCGCAGTGCGGCGCAAGTCGTGAAAGACGATCTTCGGCAGTGCTTCGGCGGCGACGATCCTGTCGAAGGAACGTGACAGGTTCCGAGGCTCGATCGGACGACCGCTGCGCGTAGTGAAGACGTAGCCGGACTCATCCCAATCATCGCCTGCGTCGATCCGTTGATCCCTCTGCCTGACCGCTTGGGCGTGGAGAGACTTCCTGGCCAAGGAGACCAGGGGAAGAGTTCTCGTGCCGGCACGGGTCTTCGTGGGGCCTCTGACGAGTTTGCCGCTCACACGGATCAGCGTCGCCTCGACACCGATCCGTCCGGCTGAGAAGTCGATGTTCTCCCACTTCAGCGCGGCGATCTCGCCCCGCCTCAAGCCGTAGATCATCGCGAGGACGAACACGACGTACGCGCCATCTCCCCGTGAGGCGGTCAGGAACATGCGCGCCTGGGATGCGGTCCACGCGGTTCGTCGCGCCCTGTGCTCCTCGGGCAGCGTTGTCAGCTGAGCGACGTTGCGCGTGACGAGTTCCTCCCTCACCGCGCGCCCCAGTGCCGAACTCAGGACCTCGCGCATCATGCGGAGCTTGGGAACCGAGTCGCCTACCGCCCGCCGGCTGTTGAGGAACTCCTGTACGTGACGGACGGAGAGCGTTGCCAGCTTGCGCTTCCCGAGACCGGGTCGTAGGTAGAGCTCGACCGTCGACCGGTACTTGGCCATGGTCGTCGGACGGAGCTTGGGCTCTGCGACCTCTCTGAGCCAGTAGTCCAGGTACTCCCACACCGTTGGCGTGCGCGTGGGAATGACCGCACCGGCGTTGGCGCGCTGAGACAGCTCTGCGAGCTTCTCGGCGACCTCGGTTCTTGTCCTTCCGTAGATCCACTTCCTGCCTCGACTCCCATCGGGGCGGGTGACGTAGGCCGCAGCCACATATCGGCCGTCGGACCGCTTGGCGATGGTGCCCTCGCCGTTTCCTCGCTTGCGACCGCGTCCCCCTTGCGGGGTATGGGAGGTTGTCACGTGTCGCCTCCAAGTCGGTCGAGGAAGTCCTCGAAGTCCCGCGCGCGCACCCGGTGGCATCGACCCAGGTGGATGCTGGGAAGGTCGCCGGCCCAGATCAGCTGGTAAACCGTCCACCGCGACACCTGAAGGCGCTCCGCGACCTGGTTGAGGGTGAGGAGTTCCAGTGCAGACATGTAGGTGCCTCCGGGGGGCAGGCGCCGGTCGAGCGGCGCCGTCGCGAGTAGCTGACGTGCGCCGACGATCCCCACTCCTGTGGTCACGCCGTGCGCCCTCCGTGGTCGAGCAAGCCAGGGCGATCGAGATCGATCCGAGACTGATCCACGCCGCCGGCACCGCAGTCGGCTCTCCATGACAGCGAGCTTCTTGCTCCTGTGCCGTTCTTCACCGAAGTAGCCCGATCGGCTGTGGACGCCAGGTTGGCTTCACGTCGGGCCGGCACGAGGCGTGGTCGAACCGTGGTCGTGGCCGTCCACGGGATAGAGCTGCCTGTCGAACCGTTGTGGCTGCTCGACGCCGTCGACGTACCAGGCCACGGAATGGCGCGTCCTAGTTGACCGACCACGAAGCGGGTCACCAAAGCCGAAGAGACCCGATGATCTCGTGAGCGGTCTGCTGCGTAGTCGCAAGCGCGCTGCTGATCGGCGAAGACGATCTCGGCTGCGCCAATGTCGTCAGGCCGCGTCACGTGGACGTTGAACACGCTGCCTGTGGCTCTCTGTTCGTTGTACATCCCGTCAGTCTTTCGGAATCCGAAAGGCGCCAAGGGTCTACTGCTTATATGGGGATAACTCCGGCTGCGGACGATGGACCGTCTGATGATCTCCGTGGTCTGACCGACGACCAGCTGGTCGATGCGGTGCAGCGGTCGGAGGAGGTTCGACGTGCCGGCCGGCAACGGACAGGGCGTCTGCTTGCGGAACTTCACCGCCGGGGCCGGCTTTCCTGGCCGGCGATTGCGCGACTCACGGGGATCCGGCAGACCACGGCGTACGACCTCGCTCAGCCGTTCCTCGTTCCAGACGGCGAGGACGAGGGCACCTCGCGCTGAGGGACGTAACCGGGGCCCGGCCATGCCGCGCGGTCAGCGTAGGGGTGTGGCTCTGCCCGACATCGCATCGGGCCGAAGGCCGACCGCCCGTCCAATGCGAGTGAGATCGCGATTGCGAACTGGCCGGAAGCGACTTGCACGTCCTCGCGGGTCAGCGCGACGACAGCATTGACGCGGCCGTCGACCGGACCCCGCACCTCGACAAGCCCGTGCACGCGCCGGGCCGGGACCCCGGTCATCGGCAGAGCGTCGGCGAACGCAGTGTCGGTGCGGGGCTGGGCACACTGGCAGCGCCGTCCGTTCGTCGGGCGATGAACCTGCTCGCTGCCGCCCGGGTGAACCTGCGGCCGAGAGTCCCTACTAGTCTCCGTTCCCCCTGGTGGGCGGCCCGTTCCGGGCTGAAAATGGGTCTCGGCTGTCCGCAGACGCCGTCGCTCTATGGCCCGTGGGAGGTCGTCAGCTAGTCGGGCGCTGGGAGCTGCCCTGTGGGCCCTGTGTTGCTTCGAGCACGCGGATTAGATTCGCCTGTTCCCGCGCAGCTCCTGCGGGCAGCCGCCTTGCCCGACAAGGAGGATGGCGATGCTGCAGGACAGCGAGGACACCGAGGAGATCATCGAGCGGGTCGCGGCGCTCGATATCGGTAAGGCTGAGCTGGTGGCGTGTGTCCGGGTGCCCAACCCCGACAAGCCCGGCCGACGCGCTCAGGAGATCGCGACGTACTCGACGATGACGCGCTCGTTGCTGGGCCTGGCTGACCGGCTCCGAGTGCTGGGTGTGACCCGGGTGGTGATGGAGGCGACCTCGGACTACTGGAAACCGGTGTTCTACCTGCTCGAAGCCGCGGGCCTGTCAAGATCTCTGTGTAAGTCGATCTAGAAATTGTCAGGACAGGTAGGGGCTGAGGCGTTCGGGGTAGGTCAGGGCGAGGGCGCCGAGGGCCTGTTTCCAGCCCTGGACGACGGCTCCTTCGACGAGTCGGCCAGACGCTCGGCGGGCGTGGGCGGGCAGCCCCTTCTCCTTCTCCCGTGCCCGGGCTCGCTTGTCCTCGATATCGCGGATGGCGAGCCAGAGCAGCTTGATCGCGGCGTCGTCGTTCGGGAAGTGACCACGGTTCTTGATGATCTTCCGGAGCTGGTAGTTCAGCGACTCGATCGCATTCGTCGTGTAGATGATCCGCCGCAACTCCGGTGGGAACGCCAGGAACGGGATGAACCGCTCCCACGCGTTCGTCCAGGTCATCACCGCCGCCGGGTAGCGGCGCCCGAGGTCGGAGGCGGCGAACGCGTCGAGCTCCACGCGGGCGACCTCGTCGGTCGGGGCGGTGTAGATCGGCTTGAGCGCCGCGGCCACCTTCTTGCGGTCGGAGTAGGACACGAACCGCATCGCCGCCCGCAGCAGGTGCACCGTGCAGGTCTGCACGATCGACTGCGGCCAGGTCGCCTCGATCGCCTCCGGGAACCCGGACAGCCCGTCACAGCACACGATGATCACGTCCCGGACGCCGCGGTTGCGCAGCTCGGCGCACACTCCGGCCCAGAACTTCGCACCCTCGGCGGCCTGGACCCAGATGCCCAGGACGTGCTTGACGCCGTCGAGGTCGACGCCGACGGCGATGTGCGCGGCCCGGTTGCGGACCTGGTGCCCGTCCCGAACCTTGATCATGAGGGCGTCGAGGTAGACGATCGGGTAGATCTCCTCCAGCGGGCGGGACTGCCAGAGCTTGACCTCCTCGAGCACCGAGTCGGTGACCTTGGAGATCGTGTCGTGGGACAGCTCGGTGCCCAGCGTGCGGGCCAGGTGGTGGCTGATGTCGCGCACCGTCATCCCGCCCGCGTAGAGCGAGACGATCATCTCGTCGAGGCCGCCGGTGCGCCGTGACCCCTTCGGGACCAGCCGTGGCTCGAAGGTTCCGGCCCGGTCCCGCGGCACGTCGAGCGCCACGTCGCCGACCTCGGTCGCGAGGGTCTTCGGGGTGGACCCGTTGCGGGAGTTCGGGGTCCCGCGCCCGGCCGGGTCGCCACGCTCGTAGCCCAGGTGAGCGGTCTGCTCGGCGGCCAGGCCACGCTCGAGGACCGCTTTGATCATCTCGGGGAGGAAGCCCCCGTCACCGGTCAGCGCGAGCTCACCGGCATCCACCTTGGACATCAGCCCGTCGAGCAGACCGGCATCGACCATCCGGTTCACGGCGTCACGGGCCGTCTCGGGCTCGGCACCGACCGAGGGGGCGGCTCCGAGCGGATGCACATCCTGATCATCGATCACGGACATCTGTGTACTCCTCAACTCAAGAGGATCTTGTTACACAGACCATCTGACAGGCTCGAAGCCGCCGGTCTGGACCCGTGGCTGGTCAACGCCAGGGACGTCAAGCACCTGCCCGGACGACCCAAGACCGACCGGCTCGACGCGGTGTGGCTGGCCAAGGTCGCCGAGCGCCAAATGCTGCGCCCCAGTTTCGTCCCACCCCCGCAGATCAGGCTGCTGCGGGATCTGACCCGCTACCGCGTCGACCTGGTCAGCGTGCGCACCGCGGAGAAGAACCGGGTGGAGAAGCTCCTCGAAGACGCCCAGATCAAACTGTCCGTGGTGGCCTCGGACATCTTCGGGGTCTCCGGGCGGGAGATGATGGCCGCGTTGCTGGCCGGGAAACGCGACCCGACAACGCTCGCGCAACTGGCCCGGGCCAGCATGCGCCGCAAGATCCCTTTGCTGGAGGAGGCGTTCGTCGGACGCTTCAACGACCACCACGCGTTCCTGCTGCGCACCATGATGGCCCGCATCGATGAGACCAGCGCCGACATCGCCGCGGTCGAAACCAGGATCGAGGAGCTGGTCGCCCCTTTCGCCCATGCGGTGGAGCGCCTCGATGAGATCACCGGTGTCGGGCGCACCGCCGCGCACGCCATGATCGCCGAGATCGGGCTCGACATGACCAGGTTCCCCACCGCCGCGCACCTGTGCTCCTGGGCCCGGTTCGCCCCCGGGATCAAGGAATCCGCGGGCAAGAACAAGGGCCGCGGATCCACCGGGCACGGCAACCCCTACCTGGCCCGCGCTCTGGGCGAGGCCGCCGTGGCCGCGAGCCGCACCGACACGTTCCTCGGAGAACGCTACCGGCGCATCGCCCGGCGCCGAGGCAAGAAGAAGGCCGTCGTCGCGGTTGGGCGCTCCATCCTGGTCATCGTCTGGCACCTGCTATCTGACCCCGATGCCCGCTTCCACGACCTCGGATCAGACTTCTACTCCCACCGCATCGGCCCGGAACGCAAGAAGCGCGCCCACGTCCGCCAACTCGAAGCCCTCGGCTACAAGGTCACCCTCGAACCCGCCGCCTGAACAACCCCTACGCCCGTCCCCGACACGGCACGACACGAGACCGAGCCGGTGATCCCGTTCGCCCGTCCCTACGTCATTTTCGGATTAGAGGCATTGGCCGTCGACGCGCCGGTCGGCGCAAGCAGAACGCCCCGTCCCGTCCGGTAGTCGCTGCCCTGGTCGAGTGCGCCCCGCATCCGCCGGGCACCTGCAGCGCCGAGCCCACTCGGCCCTCTCGAGGAGCACCTCGTGACGATCACCGACGCCCGCCCGACCACACGCGATAACGACCCGGACCACACGCCCCCACCCGAGCCGAGCACCGACACGTGGGGCGAACTGCTCGTCGTCGACCCCACCACGCTGGTGATCGGCGCCAACGTCCGCCGCGAAGTCGCACTGGACAAGCCGTTCCTGCGCTCGATCGCCGACCGCGGCGTGCGGGAGCCGATCACCGTCCGCCGCCGCGCCGACGGCGCGTTGGTGGTGCGCAAGGGCAAGCGCCGCACCCTTGCTGCGGTCGAGACCGGACGCCCGAGCGTCCCGGTCCTCGTCGAACCCGGCACCCCCGACGACGACACCGACACCGACACGGTCGGGACGGAGGGGCGGATCGAGCGGATCGTCGATCAGCTGGAGGAGAACCAGCACCGCGCCGGCACGAGCGAGGCCGATGAGGTGCGGGCCCATCAGCAGTTGCTCGACCTCGGGCTGACCGCCGGTCAGATCGCCCGCCGCACCCACGTCCCGACCCCGCGGGTGAAAGCCACCGCCGCGGTCGCGCGCAGCGAACTCGCCGCGGCGGTCCTGGACTGCTACGAGGTGACGCTGGACCAGGTCGCGGTGATCGCGGAGTTCGACGACGGCACCGACGCCGGCGTCGAGGCGGCCAAGGTCCTGACGGTGACCGCGGCCAAGGAGCCCACCCAGTTCGAGCACGTCGCGCAGCGGCTACGCGACGACCGCACCGACGCCGCCATGGTGGCCGAGCAGGTCGCCGAACTCACCACCGCCGGGGTGTCGATCCTCGACCCGGACGCCACCGGGGGAGCAGCACAGATCAGCGGGCTCCGGGCGAACGCGGACCTGCCCAGCGGGACCGAACTCACCGCCGAGCAGCACGCATCCTGCCCGGGCCACGCCGCGCAGGTGGAGATCCGCCGCGGCTGGGACCGCCAGCCCCAGGTCCGGGTCACCCATTGGTGCACCGACCCCGAGACCCACGGCCACATCGCCCGCTGGGACCAGTCGACCGCCCACACCGGCAGGTCCCGAACGGGGGCGATGAGCGAGCAGGAGAAGGCGCAGCGGCGACTGGTCATCGCGAACAACCGGGAATGGGACTCCGCGACCACGGTGCGCCGCGACTGGCTGCGCGGGTTCCTCGCCCGCCGCACCGCACCCAAGGACGCGGTGACGTATCTGGCGGTCACCCTCGCCCGCGCCGGGCACGACCTGCGCCGGGCGATGGAGTCCGGCCACCCCAGCGCATGTGAACTGCTCGGAATGGCCCCGGTCGGCAGCGTCTACCCCGGCCGAAAGAACCCGATCACCGAGGCCGCGGCCACGGCGGCCACCCCGCGGGCGACGATGCTGGCGTTGGCGGTGCTGCTCGGCGCGGCGGAGGACGCCACCGACCGGCAGACCTGGCGCAACCCGACCTCGGACCACCGGGCCTACTTCACTGCCCTGAGCCAGTGGGGCTACCCGCTCTCGACGGTCGAACAGCTCGTCCTCGCTGACCCCGAGGGCCCGCACCCGGACGCAGTCGACGAACCCGCACCGGGCGCCGACAGTGATTCCGCCGGAGGCGATGAACTCGCCGAGCCGGAGACGCCGACGACCGACTGAGAGCAGGCCTGGTGGGTCGCTCTCCGGGGCGGCCCATCAGGCACGTCAGCCGTCATGGCGAGACGAAGCGCGAGAGGTCACGGCCCCGGCCGGCTGCACGAGTCTTGCCAGCAATGCCGAAGTGAGCGTGTGCATCACTGCCTCCGAGGCCTGGTGCTCGCCAGGAGACGCCCGAAGGTCAGCACAGCACGGGCGAGGCGAGCGGCGATGAACCCCGGACCCGGTCCGAGCGGGTGGGACGGGCCTCGCTGCGCTCGGACGCCTGGCGGCGTTCCCACCCGCTCGGACGAGCCCGCAACCCCCGCCGTCCCTGCGGGACCCCACCCGCGCCGCGCTGAGGCCAGGGCCGCGTCACCCACAACCACCACCTGGAGACCCTGATGAACAAGCTCACCATCCACGGCAACATCACCGACAAGCCCGAACTGCGGTTCTCCCGCTCGGGGGTCCCGGTCGCCACCTTCACCGTCGCGACCAACCGCCGCCGGCTCAACCGGCAGACCGGCACCTGGACCGACCTGCCCTCGGTGTTCCACCGGGTCTGTCAAGTCCCGGGTTTGATGGAGGCTCGGTTCTCACGCTCCGGCGGGCTGCCGGGCGGTGCTCGTGTCGGCGTGTAGCGCCTCGTGCTCGGCGGGTGGGATCAGGCCGAGCTCGCCGTGGAGACGGCGATGGTTGTACCAGTCGATGTACTCCGCGACCGCCAGCTCGAGGTCGTCGATCCCGCGCCACGGGCCCCGATTCCGCACGAGCTCGGCCTTGAACAGCGAGTTGAACGCCTCCGCCATCGCATTATCGTAGGAATCGCCGACCGACCCCACCGATGCCACTGCTTCGACTTCCGCGAGTCGCTCGCCGTAGCGCACGGCGACATATTGCACGCCACGGTCCGAATGATGTATCAATTCGGAGAGATCTGCACCCGCGCGCTGCCGGGTCCAGATCCCCATGTTCAAGGCGTCCAGGGCGAGTTTGGTGTATAGATTGCGCGACAGCTGCCATCCCACGATGCGGCGCGAGAACACGTCCATGACGAAGGCGGCGTATACCCAGCCGGAGAACGTGCGGATGTAGGTGATGTCGGCGACCCACAGCCGGTTCGGTGCGGGCGCGGTGAAGTCCCGGTCGACCAGGTCCGGCCGCAGGTCCTGTCCCTTGGCTCGCACCGTGGTGCGCGGCACCCGCAGGCGGGACACCCCGCGCAGGCCGTTGCGGCGCATCAGCCGCTCGACGGTGCAGCGTGCCACTTGGCGACCGTTGACCCCTCCTTGGCGGCGCAGCTGAGCCCACACCTTCCGGCTGCCGTAGACGCTGAAGTTGTCGCGGTGCACTCGCTCGATCTCGTTCAAATTCTCGGCATCGGTAAGCGAGCGCTCCGACGGCGGCCGCTTCTTCGACGCATGGAAAGTACTCGGGGCAATCTTCACGCCTGCGTCCTTCAATACCGCGCAGATCGGCTCGACCCCGAACTCGGTCTTGTTCGCCTCGATGTAGTCGAGGACTACCTGTTGGGGCGGTCGAGCTCCGCCGCGAAGAAAGCCGAGGCCGACTTCAGAATGGCGTTCGCCCGCCGCAGCTCCCGAACCTCACGTTCCAGCTCCGCCAGCCGCGTCGCGTCGTCGGTGGTCGTGCCCGGCCTGCTGCCGTTGTCGATCTCGACCTGCTTCACCCAGCCGCGCAACGTCTCCGGGTTAATCCCCAGCTGCTCGCCGATGCGCTTGTAGACGTTCCCGCCGCCGCCGTCCGGGGCGGCCTTCGCGTCGAGCACGAGCCGGATCGCTCGTTCCCGCAGCTCGTCGGGGTACTTCCTCGGGGCGGCCATCGGTCGATCATCCTCCAGGCTTGATGCTCTCCATCAAACCCGGGACGGGACAGTCGACGGGGTCGCTCAACGATCAACTTTCAGCCGCCGTTGACACCGTGAATCGAGCAGCACGGGTCACGGCCGTGATGACCGTCGCCGCCGTCGTCGGCAAGCCTGCATGTGTCTGGGGCGCGCCCGGTCGGGTGTCGCCGATCGGAACGCCGAGCGCTGCTGGACCTACTGCAATGTCGGCGACGCAGCGGGTGACGGAGGAAGTGTCAGTGCAGCCGGCGGTGGCGCAGCTGATCTCGGCGGGGAGGAGCTGCACCGCGTCGGTGGTGGCTTCAAACTCTGGACGCCTGGCGGTGACTGCGGCGCACTGCGTCTACATACCTGAACACAGGCAGGCGTGGTCGGAAGCGGCAGTTGGATGTCGTGAGGTTCCCCCGGTAGCCCGGAGTGTCGGCTACCTGGCGGCGGCCGGGTCAGGTTCGGCGGCCGCAGCCGCTGGGTGATTGTCGGTGTGAGCATGCCAGGCCGCTTCGTACTCGTCTGGTGAGCACCAGCCGAGCCGGGCCTGGATGCGTTCGGTGTTGTACCAGCCGTCGATGTAGGCGAACAGCGCGTTCTCCGCTTCGTCCCGTGTCCGCCACGACCTCCGATAGACGAGCTCGGTTTTCAGGGTGGAGAAGAAGTTCTCCATCAGCGCATTATCGTAGGAATCCCCGACCGAACCCATCGACGCGAGAATGCCGTGGTCGTCGAGTCGCTGTCCGAATCGCAGCGACGTGTAATTCGAGCCGCGGTCCGAATGGTGAACGACCTGGCCCTCACGGATACCGCGTGACCACACCGCATACTCGAGCGCGCCGAGGATGAGGTCGGTGTCGCAGCGGTCCGAGCACCGCCACCCGACGATCCGGTTGGAGAACGCGTCCCGGACCGCGGCCAGCCAGAACACGCCTTGCCCGCACGGGATCCGAGTCGCGTCGGCGACCCAGAGCCGGTTCGGCGCCGGCGCGGTGAAGTCCCGGCTGACCAGGTCCGGAGCCGGTGTCGCGGCGGGGTTCTGCCTGGTCGAGCTGGTGCGCCACTTCTTGCGCAGGAACGCTCCCTGCAGGCCGTGCTCGCGCATCAATCGCTCGATCCGCTTACGCGAGACGTGCACCCCACGGCGGCGCAGGATCGCGTGGATCCGCGGAGAACCGTAGGTGCCACCTGAGCGGTCGTGAATTGCGAGGATCTCGGCGAGCAACTGCTCATCATCCCGGCGCCGCGCCGACGGGTTCCGTTGTTGGTCGAGCCAGCCATAGAACGTCGAGGCGGCGATGCCGAGGACCCGCAGGACCGGGTCGACCCGAACCGGTCACGGAGATGGCCGACGGCTTTCAATATCGCCTCTTTGTCGGGTCCATCTCCTGGGCGAAAAAAGCACTCGCCGCCTTCAAAAACTCATTCGCTCGGCGCAGCTCGGCGTTTTCCTTCCGGAGCCGACGCAGCTCCTCGACCTCCGCGGTCGTGGGCACGTCGCTGCGCTGGCCGCGGTCGGTGGCGGGCGGAGAACGGCGGCGTGCCACGGGTGCGGGTGGCCGACTCTGCGCGGTCGAACCGGTACCTGTCCCTGCTGGAGCGCCAGCGCATCGCCACGCTGCGCGCACAAGGCGTCGGAGTGCGTGAGATCGCGCGGAGGATCGAACGCGCGGCGTCGACGGTGAGCCGGGAGCTGCACCGCAACCTGCTGCGCCACGACTACAACGTCTACGACGCCGACCTCGCCCATGCCCGCGCCCGGCAGCGGGCCCGCCGGGTGCGACGCACTCGGCTGATCCGCGATCCCGAGCTGCGCCGGCTGGTCCAGGCCAAGCTCGAGCTGGAATGGAGCCCCGAACAGATCGCGGCCCACCTGCGCATCGCGCACCCCGATTGCCGCGACTGGCATCTGTGCCACGAGACCATCCACCAAGGCCTCTACCACGGCGGTAAAGGTGGCCTGAGCAGGAACTCACCCGCCGGCTGCGGACCGGGCGACCGCTACGGAAGCGACGTCGCCGAGCCCACCAGCGGCAGACCCGGTTCATCGCGCCGGCGGCGCTCATCGACAGCGACCCGCCGCGGTCGAGGAGCGCGGACGGATCGGGGACTGGGAAGGTGATCTCATCGTCGGCCGGATGAGTCGCTCGGCGATCGGGACGCTGGTAGAGCGGTCCAGCCGCTACCTGCGCCTGATCCACCTCCCCCACGGACACAGCGCCGAGCAGTTGCGTGCTGCGCTCATCGCAGCGCTGTCGGGCCTGGCTCCGCAGGCGCGGCTGACGTTGACCTGGGAGCAGGGCTCGGAGATGGCCCACCATCACCTGCTCATCGAGCAGTTCCGCGAAGGCATCTTCTTCGCCCACCCGGCAAGCCCGTGGCAGCGCGGCACGAACGAGAACACCAACGGCCTGCTGCGCCAGTACTTCCCGAAAGGCACCGACTATCGGCTCACGGTCTCGGCCCTCTGCGCGCGGTCGAGGACCGTCTCAACCACCGCCCGCGCAAGACGCTCGGGTGACGAACACCCGCCGCGCTCATGGGTGGCCTCGTGGCACCAAGATCCGGTCATCGTTGCGACGGTCGCTCGAATCCACCGGCCCCTGGTCGGGTCGATTGGGCGGGTCGGCGCGGCCGGGGACAACGCGGCCATGGAGTCGTTCTTCGCGTTGCTGCAGAAGAACGTCCTGAACCGGCGACCTGGAGCAGCAGGGAGGAGCTTCGACTGGCGATCATCACCTGGATCGAGCGCACCTACCACCGCCGCCGGCGCCAACGCCGCCTCGGCAGGCTCACCCCGATCGAGTACGAGACCATCCACCACGCGGCCGCTGACGCGGCCTGAACTCACTCACCAAGAGTGTCAACCAGATCGTCAGCAGTCCCGCCGCCGCATTCATGGACGTGGACGTCACCGAGATCGCTGACAGCGATGTCCATCTCAGGATTTGTGGCGTGACGGTCACGAGCGCCACGGGCGAATCGCAGCAGTCGCACCTACTGATGACGAGCAGAGGTTGCTCGGCCTGAAGTCGCGCGACGTAGCTTGCACAGTCGAGCGGCTGAGCCCCGCAGGTGCCTCGGCTGTGAAGTTCCGGCGAACGATTCCATGCCGGGTAGGTATTCGGGGTCGGACGACACCCGAGTTGCAGGCCGATTATGGGCTGAGCGGCCCGCCGGCGGTTGCGCGCAGGGCGAGGACGACGGCGAGGATCACCGCAAGAGCGATGGCGGCCGTGATCAGGAGCTGGGGGTCGAACGTCAGCTCGCGATACCGGTTGTGCGGCGGCTCCGCCTCGGGCATCGGCGGTCCCATCCAGTCGAGTACGTGGAACCGGCGATCGAACTGCTCGGCACCGTCTATGCCGGTCAGCAGCTCGCCAACCGGCCCGTTCGCCACGATCCGCCCGTTCGCGAGGACGGCCAGTCGTCCGTCGAACGCCTTGGCGAGGTCGATGTCGTGGGTGGTGATGAGCATCGTCGCGCCGCTGCGCCGTTGGCTGGTCAGGATGGCCTGGACGGTGCGCGCGGTGGTGGGGGCATCCAGGCCGAGGTCGACATCGTCGAGGACGATGAGCGGCCTGCCTCCCACCATCGCGGCGCCCAGCGCGACCCGGCGCCGCATGCGGGCCGAGAGCTGTTCGGGTAGCTGGTCGGCGACAGTGTCGAGGCCCAGTGTCCGCAGCCACCAGGCCGTGGTGGCGTAAATCGACTCCTCGTCCACGTTCTGCAGGTGCAGTGGCAGGGCGAGGTTCTCGCGCACCGTCTGCGACCCGAACACGGACGGCTCGAACAGGGTGGCCCCACCCAGCAGCACGCCCATCTCCGCGCGCAGTGCCTTCAACGACTTCGGGTCGAGATCCCACACCGATCGTCCACCGACCAGGACCCGCCCGGTGTCGGGGGGGACCAGACCGACCAGATGACGGACCAGGGTGGTCTTGCCCCCTCCGGAGGGACCCATCAGTACGGTGATCTGGCCGGCTGGGAACTCCGCCCGCAACCTCTGGTGGACGACCTCGCCACCCAGCGAGGTCGAGATGTTCTCGAACCGGATGTCGGGCGCTGCGCTGTCGGGCACGAGATGACCTCCGATGGCTCCCACGGCCGACCGGCCCGTACGAGTGGACGGCCGAGTGGGCGCATCCTGCCCTACCCCGAATGGCGCAGTCGAGCGGTCCATGCTCTCGAGGCCTCGACCGTTCATGTCATCGTGACGGGATGTGTAGCCTCCGCGCACGGACGGTCACCAGACGGTCCGACCATCTCGGGAGGTACACATGTCCGCCTATCATTCGATCGTCGTTGGCACGGACGGCTCCACGACCGCCCTGCGCGCGGTGCAGCGCGCGGCGCAGGTCGCGCGGGACGCGCAGGCTCGTCTGGTGATCGTGTCGGCCTACACGCCCGCGAGTCGCGAGGACGTCGACGTTGCCGAGGAGGCCCTGGGCGACGAGTCGTTCCTCGTTCGCGGTTCCACGCCGGCGGAGGAGAACCTGCGCGTCGCCGCAGCAGCGGCGAAGGAGCTGGGCGTCGAGGAGATCTTCACCCAGGCGGTGGACGGTGCCCCCGTCGACGTCCTGCGCAAGGCGGTCCTCGACCACCGCGCAGACCTTCTGGTCGTGGGGAACCGCGGTCTGAACACCCTCACCGGTCGCGTCCTGGGATCGGTCCCGTCGGCCGCGGCCCGCACCGCCGGTGCAGACGTCCTCATCGTGCACACGACGAGCTGACGGGTCCGCGGCAGAGCCGTCGACATCGGCCCGCCCGGGCCACTGATGGCCCGCGGCGCCCGTCCACGTCACCGTCCGTCTCGTGCACACTCCGTTCCGTTGTAGTCCCGGTCACAGCGCAGTGAGGAGAACCCGACGATGACTTCTGCGGTGTCCGAGGCGATCGACGACGTCCGTGACGTCCTCTCCCGAGCGGGCGAGAGCATCATCGTCGCGGGCAAGCCGGCCCCGGCCGCCGACGGCCGCCTCATCGACACCTGCGACCCGGCCACAGGGGAGGTCCTCGCGTCCATCGCCGCGGGAAGCGCGGCCGATGTGGACCGCGCCGTCGCCGCGGCGACCCGTGCCATGGGCCCGTGGGGCGACCTCAGCGCCGCTGGCCGGGCCCGGGCGCTCTACGACATCGCGTCGCTGATGGAGGCTCACGCCGAGGAGCTGGCAACCCTCGAGACGCTCGACAACGGCAAGCCGCTCACCGAGTCGATCTTCCTCGACGTGGGCATCGCCGCCGAGGTGTGGCGGTACTACGCGGGCTGGTGCACCAAGATCGGTGGGCAGACGTTGCCGGTGTCACCGCCGGTCGGCACCTCGTTCGCCTACACCCGTCGCGAGCCGCTCGGCGTCGTCGGGCTGATCGTGCCGTGGAACTTCCCGCTGCTCATCGCGTCCTGGAAGATGGCTCCCGCGCTGGCGGCCGGCAACACCGTGGTGCTCAAGCCCTCGGAGATGACCTCGCTCAGCGCGCTGAGGCTGGTGGAGCTGGCGAACGAGGCCGGCATCCCCCCCGGCGTGGTCAACCTGGTCACCGGCTACGGGCACGAGGCCGGGCAAGCTCTGATCGAGCACCGGGGCATCGCGAAGATCTCCTTCACCGGCTCGACCGCGACCGGGCAGAAGATCGTCACAGCGAGTGCGGCGAGCCTCAAGAAGCTCACCCTCGAGCTGGGTGGCAAGTCCGCCAACATCGTGTTCCCGGATGCGGATCTGCCGGGCGCCGCCCAGGGCGCGCTCACCGGGATCTTCCTGAACCAGGGCCAGGTGTGCTGCGCCGGCTCACGGCTGTTCGTGCACCGCAGCGTGCACGACGAGTTGCTCGGTGTGCTCGAGTCCGCGGCGCGGGAGATCCAGCTCGGCCACGGTCTCGCCGACGGGACCGAGATGGGCCCGCTGATCTCGTCCGCCCAGCGCGAGCGGGTGGAGGGCTACCTGCGGTCAGGCTCCGAGGAGGGCGCCACCCTCGTGTGCGGTGGGCAGCGGCCCGACGGCGACCTCGCGAGCGGCAACTTCCTGACCCCCGCGATCTTCAGCGACGTCCGGGACGAGATGCGGATATCCCGGGAGGAGATCTTCGGCCCGGTCCTGACCGTGCTGCCCTTCGACGACGAGGCCGAGGTGGTCCGCCGGGCCAACGACAGCGAGTACGGCCTCGCCGCGGGCCTGTGGACCTCGGACGTCACCCGGGCCCACCGGGTCGCCCACCGGCTGCAGGCGGGCACGGTGTGGATCAACCAGTACAACATGCTCGACCCGGCGGCCCCGTTCGGCGGCTACAAGGCCTCCGGCTACGGCCGCGACCTCGGCGAGGAGTCGCTGCTCGGCTTCACCCAGACCAAGTCCGTGTGGGTCAGCCTCGACTGAGGCCGACTCGTACCGGCATCGCACACCGTTCCACCACAGGAGGAGAAAGCACATGGGCGTGTTCACCGACGAGTCCGAGGTCTACACCTACCTCGGGGGCATCTTCGAGCTGGCGACCAAGAAGGACGGACTGTCCGACAAGCTCGCCGGGTCGGGGGTGGTCCTACGGATCCACTACACCGATCCCGATGCGACCATCACCGTCGACATGCCGAACAAGGAGGTCGAGACCGGCGGCGCCAGCACCAAGGAGCCCAACGTCGAGCTGTTCATGACGGCCGACACCGGCAACCGGTTCTGGCTCGGCAAGGTCAACCTGTCGGTGGCGATGGCCCGCGGCACGGTGCGCGCCAAGGGCCCGGTGCCGAAGCTGCTCAAGCTGATCCCGACCGCCAAGGAGCTCTTCCCCGAGTACGAGAAGATGCTCACCGAAGCCGGTCGCGACGATCTCGTCAACGCCTGACCGCCGCGTGCCCGTCGAGATCGGAGTGCCGCCGTGCTGAGCACGATGCAGAACAGTCCTCTCACCGTCGGATCCGTGCTGCGGCACGCGTCCACCGTGCACGGTGCCCGCGAGACGATCACCGCCGTCACGCCGGGATCGACCCGGCGGACCAGCTACGCCGAGCTCGGTGAGCGGGCGGCGCGGCTGGCGAACGCGCTGCGCGGGTTCGGTGTCACCGGTGATCAGCGGGTGGCCACGTTCCAGTGGAGCAACCAGGAGCATCTCGACGGGTACGCGGCCATCCCCTCGATGGGGGCGGTGCTGCACACGCTCAACCTGAGGCTGCCCCCGCACCAGCTGTCCTACATCGCCGACCACGCCGAGGACGGCGTGCTGATCGTCGACGACTCGCTGGCCCCGCTGCTGGCCCGCGCACTGCCCGACATGAAGACGGTGCACACGGTCCTGGTCACCGGCGGCGGCGACCTCGCGCCGCTGGAGGGCCACGGCAAGCAGGTGCTGCGCTACGACGAGGTCCTCGCGGCGCAGTCCCCGGTGTTCGACTGGCCCGAGGTGGACGAGAATTCCGCCGCGGCGATGTGCTACACGTCGGGCACCACCGGCAACCCGAAGGGGGTGGTGTACAGCCACCGCTCCATGTGGTTGCACTCCCAGGCGGCCTGCACCACCAACGCGCTGGGCGTCGGCTACGACGACACGATCCTGGCGATCGTCCCGATGTTCCACGCCAACGCCTGGGGCCTGCCCTACGCGGCCATGATGGCGGGTGCGCAGCTGCTGCTGCCGGGCCCGTTCCTGCAGGCCGCACCGCTGGTGGCGATGATCGAGTCGGAGCGGCCCACGATGTCGGGGGCGGTGCCGACGATCTGGAACGACATCCTCAACCACGTCCGGGACAACCCCGGGCACGACCTCAGCTCGCTGAAGTTCGTGGCGTGCGGCGGCTCCGCGGTCCCGCGCTCGCTGATGCAGGCCTTCGACGAGCTCGGGGTCCGGATCGTGCAGGCCTGGGGCATGACCGAGACCTCCCCGCTGGCCTCCGTAGCGCTCCCGCCCGCCACCGCGACCCCTGAGGAGGAGATGCACCTGCGCGGTACGCAGGGTCGTGTCGTCGCCGGGGTCGAGGCGCGCATCGTCGACGACGAGGGCACGCCACTGCCCCACGACGGCAAATCGGTGGGCG
Organism: Pseudonocardia oceani; assembly: GCF_019263585.2. GTDB lineage: Bacteria > Actinomycetota > Actinomycetes > Mycobacteriales > Pseudonocardiaceae > Pseudonocardia > Pseudonocardia oceani. The sequence continues at coordinate 408,798 of NZ_JADQDF010000001.1, read as the reverse complement.
AGCTCCAGGTCCGCGGGCCCTGGGTCACCGCCTCCTACTACGGGGACGAGGACCCGGACAAGTTCCACGAGGGCTGGCTGCGCACCGGCGACGTCGGGCTGATCGATCCGGCCCAGTTCATCACCCTGACCGACCGGGCCAAGGACGTGATCAAGTCCGGCGGCGAGTGGATCTCCTCGGTCGAGCTGGAGAACGAGCTGATCGGCCACCCGGACGTCCTGTCGGCGGCGGTGATCGCGGTACCGGACGAGAAGTGGCAGGAACGGCCGCTGGCCGCGGTCGTGCGACGCCCCGGGGCGACCGTCACGCCCGGCGAGCTGAACGACTATCTCTCCGAGAAGGTCGCGAAATGGTGGCTGCCGGAGCGATGGAGCTTCATTGACGAGGTGCCCCTGACCGGAACCGGGAAATACGACAAGAAGGTTCTCCGTAAGCGCTACAGCGACGGTGAGCTTTCTGTGGAGAATATCTCCGGCTGATCCGCCGAGGGCGTATCGCGAATGAGTTCTGCCCCGGAGTCGAGTCGAGCGCGACTTCCGGGGCAGAACTCACTCTTTCGATGCTGAAGAAATCAACGAGCCGAGTCGCGGCGGCGGCCTGCCACGTAACCCGCGACGCCCCCGACGACCAGGGCTGCTCCCGCCGCGGAGACGATCTGCGCGAAGTCGAGGCCGGCCCCCGCCGGCGGGTACCAGAAGACCAGCGGGAGTACGAGCAGGAAACTGCCGAGCGCCGCGCAGGCTCCGTGCACGTGGGTGAGCTCCGCATCTCCCACCTGGCTGCCCGCCGTGGCGAAGGCGGCCACCGAGACCAGCAGCAGCCAGAACTGGCCCACCACGGGCAGGTAGGCCTGGGCGATCGGGGTCATCAGGCCACCGAGGAGCAGGACCGACAGACCCGTGGACGCCGCTCTGACGGCCGCCGCCACGTCCACCGGGATGGGGGCCGGACCTCGACCCGCGGCGCTGCCTCCTGTGATGCTCACGACAGGGAGCCTACAGTGGGCGCTCGCCAGCCGGACGACGCCAGGGTCGGAGGAACAGATGGCTCGTCGCCACCCGCCTGTCGAGCGGGCGCCCCGCGATCCGGTCGTGAGCGTGGACCCGATCGAGCTCGCCCGGCTGTTCCTCTCGGCGACCGAACCGACCGACGTCCTCGACGCGGTGGCGCGGGCGGCGTGCGAGCGGACCTCCTTCCGACGGTCGGTGATCATGGCTGTCGACCCCGTCCGAGGGCTCGTGCGCGGACGCGCGGGCTTCGGCGTCGACCCGGCGAAGGTCGACGCCGCAGGCGGACCGGTGGGGGACTACCCGGTGATCTCGAAGCTAACTGCTTCGGCTGCGCCCCTGGTGGTGCCCGCTTCCGAGGTGGCCGACATGGTGCCCGACCAATGTCTGCGGCTCTTCGACGTACACGGCCCGATCGCCGTCCAGCTGTTGCACAGCGACCGGCTCGGACTGCTCGGGATCGTGTTCTGCGATCACGGTCCGACGTCCACCCTTCGGCCGAGTGCGGCCGACCTCGCGACGCTCACCGAGCTGTCCGAGGTGGCTGCCCTGGCGTTCCAGCAGGCCTTGCTGCTCCGTCGATCGGTCTCCCTGCAGGAGCTGCGCGAGCGGTCCCGGATCGCCGCGGCATTGCACGACGGGGTCACCCAGCAGATGTTCGCCGCCACTCTGGAGGTCGAGGAGCTTCGCGCCGGCGCGGTACTGGGCGAGCGGGCAACCGTCGGTCTGGAGCGGCTGGCGGACCGTCTCGGCACCGCTCTGCAGCAACTGCGGGTGGCTCTGGTCGAGATCGCTGCTGGTGGGGTGCCCGACGACCGCGGGACGCAGGACGGCGACCAGGCGGTGGCGACGAGGATCCGCAACGTGCTGGCCCGGACCGGGGCCGGTGGCGGGCCGACCCCGGACCTGGACGTGACCGGCGAGGGGCCCGAGCCCGACGCCGTGTCGGCCGACCTGCTCGTCCGGGCGGTGCGGGAGGGCGCGGCGAACGCCGGGCGCCACGGGCACGCCACGCAGATCGCGGTGCACCTGCGCCGGGGCGGATCGTGGTGGACCGTCGAGATCGACGATGACGGGTCGGGCAGTGCCGTCGGCGTCCAGCGGGTTCTGAGCGGGCACGGGAACAACTCGTTCGGCCTGCCGAGCCTGGCAAAGGAATGCGCGCGGGTCGGTGGACGGATCTGGGTGAGTGACGCGCCGCGCCTACACGGCCTGCGATTGGGCGTTGCGGTTCCCCTGTCCGCACGCTGACTGCGCCACCGTCGACCCCCCGATCGGGGGGACTTCATTCCCCCCGGTCGTCGGCGTATCCCCCCCATTCCTCGCGCGTTACCCAGATAACACGATCGTAAGCTGCATCACGCGGGCGATTCCATGGCGCACGTCTGACGATTGCCACCGTCGACGGTTGCTGCCCCGGCGCCGCTCGATGTGAGCCGGCTTTAATCGATCAGGAAGGAACCGACCGTGAGTTCGCCGACGACAGTCTCGATCCCCAAGGACTCGACCAGACGTCTACCTCGGGTGTCCAACCCGCTCAAGGGTCTTGAAGGACCGCTGGTCCAGGCCGGCGAGATGACCCGGCTCATGTTCCAGGTCCTCTGGATGGCGGTGCGCCACCCGCTGGGCTACTGGTCCGAGGTCCGGGACCAGATGTTCGACATCCTGAAGCTCTGCTGGATCCCGATGGCGGTGTCGACCACCGCCTTCGGATTGGGTGCGCCGGGCCTGCAGGGTGGCAACATCTTCAACCTCTTCGGCATCCCCGAGCGGCTCGGTTCGTTCTTCGTCATGGCGAGTGTCCGGGAGTTCGCTCCCTGGGTGAACGCCATGGTCGTCGCCGGCGTCGTGGGTACGGCGATCACCGCCGACCTCGGCGCCCGGCGCATCCGCGAGGAGATCGACGCCATGGAGGTCCTCGGCGTCGACCCGATCCGGACCCTCGTCCTCCCGCGGGTCGTCGCGCTGTTCATCATGACCGGCCTGCTCGACCTGGTGGCCATCCTGTTCGGCCTGCTCGGCGGCTACATCGCGGCGGTGCCCATCCTCGGTGCCAACCCGGCTGCCTTCGCCGACAGCCTCTTCGCCAACCTCTCCGCCACCGACGTGTGGGGCAGTGTCGTCAAGACCGCGCTGTTCGGCCTGATCATCGGGGTCGTCTGCTGCTACAAGGGCCTCAAGGCGAGCGGCGGCCCGATCGGCGTCGGCAGTGCGGTCAACCAGGCGGTCGTCATCGCGTTCGCGGCGATCTGGATCTTCAACATGGTGTTCACGACGATCCTGCTCGGTCTGAACCCCGACATCCAGGTCTACAAGTAGAGGAGCGCGCGACATGACCAGCACGACGGATCGTCCCGGTCCCGCCGGCCCGCCTCCCGGACCTCCGAAGAAGCTCGGACCGAAGGTCACCCTCGGTGAGCAGAAGGTCAAGGAGGCCTTCACCACCGGTGGCGAGATCGCCAAGTTCTCCACCCGGATCATCCGGGACCTGCCCGACGTCCGGCACTACGCGACCGAGGTCTTCCGGCAGTCCGGCATCCTCATCCTCTCCAGCGGTCTGATCATCTGGTTGATGATGTTCGTCATCGGCTACCAGTGCGGCCTGGAGGCGAACTACACCCTCAAGCAGATCGGCGCACCGCTCTACTCGGGCATCTTCTCCGCCTGGTGCGCGATCCGCGAGATGGGCCCCTACATGTGGGGCTACATCCTGGCGGCGAAGGTCGGTTGCGGGCTGGTCGCCGAGCTCGGCTCGATGCGTATCTCCGACGAGATCGACGCCATGGAGGTCATGGGGGTCCGCTCGCGGAGCTACCTCGTGGGCACCCGCATCATCGCCACCTGGATCGCGATGCCGTTCCTCTACGTCGTCGGCCTCGGCATCATGTACATCGCCGAGTACCTGACCGTCGTCATCCAGCTGGGCGGGGTCTCGGCAGGCGGCTACTCCTTCATCTTCTGGCTTTACCAGAACCCGCTCGACTTCGTCTACTCGCTCTCGAAAGTCATGGCGATGGGCACCGTCATCATCTTCGTCGGCTGCTACTACGGCTACAACGCCAGCGGTGGCCCGGTCGGCGTGGGACGAAACACCGCGAAGTCGATGATGCTCAACATGGTTCTGATCCACGTGGTCGGCGTCCTCGGCACCCAGCTGTTCTGGGGCCTGTCCGCCAACGCACCGATCGCCAACTAGTCCACCACGTCGGGGCGACGCCGCCCCACCCCCGGAGGTCTCCGATGTCCCCGCGAGCCGAACCAGTCGGTGTCCACCCTCACGCAGGTCGCCATGGCCTACGCGGGCAGGACGCCGGCGGTGACACCGGACCGTCTCCCATGTCGGTGCGCAACCTGCACAAGGCCTTCGGGTCGTTCAAGATCCTCAGGGGACTGGACCTGGAGTTCCACGACGACGCGATCACGACGATCCTCGGGCCGTCCGGTACCGGCAAGAGCGTCCTCATCAAGCACCTGGTCGGGCTCCTCGAACCCGACCAGGGCGAGGTGGTGATCTTCGGCCAGGACATGTGGCGCATCACCGAACGTGAACGCTACGAGCTGCGCAAGCGCTTCGGGGTGCTGTTCCAGGACGGCGCCCTGTTCGGCTCGATGAACATGTACGACAACACGGCCTTCCCGCTGCGCAAGCACACCGACATGTCCGAGGGCGACATCCGCGAGATCGTCATGTCGAACCTCGTGGAGGTGGGCCTGGAGGCCGCCGTCGGGAAGTTCCCCAGCGAGGTCTCGGGTGGCATGCGCAAGCGCGCCGGGTTCGCCCGCGCACTGGTGATGAACCCCGACATCGTGCTCTTCGACGAGCCGGACTCCGGCCTCGACCCGGTGCGTACCAGCCTGCTCTGCGACCTGATCCTCAAGATCCACGCGGAGCACGGCGGTTGTTACATGATCGTGACCCACGACATCAGGTCGGCCAAGAAGGTCAGCGACTACGTCGGCCTGATCTGGCAGGGGAACGTGGTGCACTACGGCGACGCAGCGGGCGCCTTCGCCTCCGAGGACCCGTTCGTCCGGCAGTTCCTCGCGGGCGAGTCCGCCGGACCCCTGGGGATGGACTGACGTGCAGCGCATCCTCACCGCCGTGGTGGTCGCAGTTCTCGTCATGGCCACCACCGCAGCCGGAGTCCTGTCGTTCAACGGCCCGTACCGGGTCACGGTCGTCCTCGACAACGCGGCCAACCTCATCCAGGGCAGCCTGGTCAAGGTCAACGGCTTCGACGCCGGCCGAATCGAAGAGCTGGATGTGGTGGACGGCCGAGCTCGGCTGTCGCTGGTCCTGGACCGAGAATACGCCCCCCTGCACGACGGCGCCACCGTGAACGTGGTCTGGAAGGCCCTGCTCGGCGAGCGGCTCGTCAACCTGACGGACGGGCCCGCCGGCAACGCGGAGATCCCGTCCGGCGGGATGCTGACGGGGGAGCAGCCTGCCCCGGTCGAGCTCGACACCGTGCTGGCCGCGCTCGACCCGCCGACGCGGGAAAGGCTCAACTCGTTGACCCGCAACCTGGACGACACGTTGACGGACAGCGAAGCCGACCTGAACGCCACGCTGCGGACCGCGGGCCCGGCGATCGGCGCACTGGGTGACGTGCTGCGCGGCCTCGGCACCGACGGCGAGGCGGTGCGCCAGCTGGTCACCCGGCTCAACGAGACGATGGCGATCCTGGCCCGCCGCGACGGCGACGTGTCCCGCGTCGTCGACCAGCTCGGCGGCGCGGTCGACCAGATCGTCGCGCAGCGCGAGGCACTCGGCGGCACCCTCCAGGAGCTGCCGCCCACGCTCCGCCAGGCCCGCACCACGCTCGACAGCGTGCCCGGCACGGTCGAGGAGGTGACCCCGCTGCTCGAGGCGCTCGAGCCGGCGACCGCGCGGCTGCCCGGCGTCGCCGCAGACCTGCGCCCGCTGCTCAGCGATCTCCGCCCGGCCATCGCCGACCTGCGGCCCACCCTCGACTCCGCGTCGGAGCTGCTGCAGTTCACCCCCGGGCTGCTCGACAGCGGCACGGCGACCGTTCCCGACATCGAGCAGACCGTCGCCGGCATCACGCCGGCTCTGGCCTTCCTGCGGCCGTACACGCCCGAGCTGGCGGGGTTCCTGACCAACTGGAACTCGGCGAACGCCAACTTCGACCGCAACGGTCACTACGCCCGCATCTACGTCACCGCAGGTGCGGAGAACGTCAACGTGAATCCGGGCGTCCTGCCGCCGGGTACGACGAAGAACCTGGCCCCGCTGCCCGGTGAGCTGGTCGGCCAGCCCTGGACGGACGCCTTCGGAGAGGGAATGCGATGAAGCTCTCGACGCCCCGCGCGCTCGTGGTGGGACTGGTCGCCGCGATCGGGGCCACCGGTGCGATGAGCGGCATGGCTGCGGAGAATCCGTCGGCGCAGGGCATGATCGTGGTGGCCGAGTTCGACTCGGCCGGTCCGCTGCTCACGCGCAACGAGGTCAAGGTCGACGGTGTCGTCGTCGGCGAGGTGGGCGACATCGTCGTCGACGGCGACCACGCCGACGTCCTCCTCGACCTCGATCCCTCGGCACTGCCCCTCTACCGGGATGCGACGGCCACCATCCGGCCCATCAGCCTCCTCGGCGAGCGCTACGTGGACATCGAACGCGGCACGCCCGGCACGGCCGAGATGGCCACGGGTGGCACCATCCCGCGGGACCGGACCGGGACCAACGTGGACCTCGACGAGATCCTCAACACCATCGACGAGCCGACCGGCGAGTCCCTGGCGTTCCTCGTCACCACGCTCGGCGACGGCCTGCGCGACAACGGCGGCAACGTCGACGCCGCGCTGAAGGCGTTGGCCCCGGCGCTGCGCGACACGGAGGGCCTGACGGCCGTCCTAGAGGACCAGAACGTCCTGCTCGGGTCGCTGGTCGACCGGGTCGAGCCGGTGGCCGGCGCGCTGGCCACCGACGGTGGCGCGTCGCTCGACCGGCTGGTGGCGTCCGCCGACCGGCTGCTGGCGGCGAGCAGCCGCCAGCAGGAGGCACTCGACCAGACCCTGGCCGAGCTGCCCGGTGCGCTGCGTTCCGCGCGGACCACACTCGGCGAGCTCGCGGGCACCGCGGAGGAGACGACCCCGACGCTGCGCTCGCTGCGGCCGGTCACCGAGGACCTCTCGGAGATCTCCGGCGAGCTGCGGACGTTCGCCGACTCGCTCGACCCGGCCCTGGCCCAAGCCGAGCCGGTGCTGCAGGAGGCGCGCAAGCTCCTGGAGGAGGCGCAGCCGGTGGCGGCCGACCTGCGCACGGCCTCGCCCGACCTGCGCACCGCGTCGGCCAACGCGCGGCCGCTCGTCGAGGACCTCTCCGCGAATCTCGACAACGTGCTGAACTTCGTCCGCTACTGGGCGCTGACCACCAACGGCTACGACGGGGTGTCGCACTACTTCCGGGCGCACATCATCGTCAACCAGGACTCGGCGACGAACTTCCTGCCCCAGGCCGTGCCCGTCCCCCCGCTGTTCGGCACCCCGCCGCCGACCGGTGGTGAGCAGCCCGGCAGCGACGTCCCCGGCACACCCATCAGTCCACCGGCCGGCGGGTCGTTGCTGCAGGCGCCCGGCCCCGACGACGACGGTGCGACCGGACTGACCCCCGAACAGGAGAGCGGCATGCTCGGTTCGCTGCTGGGAGGCGGCTCGTGAGGCACCTCCAGAAGGCCTTCAACTCCCGTACCTCGGCCCTGTTCATCGGGATCACGGTCGTGGTCCTGTTCGTCGCCTCCGTGGTGTTCGCCTTCCAGGCGCAGTACGGGATCCCGGGTGCGACCGTGACGATGGTCCGGGCCTCCTTCGACGACGTCGGCGCACTGCGCCGTGGTGACGACGTCCGGATCGCCAGCGCCCGCGTCGGCACCGTCGACGCCATCGAGTACTCCGAGGCACAGGGCGCGGTCGCCGTGCTGAAGCTGGACGGGGACCGCCCGATCTACCGCAACTCCAGCGCGGCGACGGCGTCGGTCGGCGCCCGCTCGGCGCTGGGCCAGAAGTTCGTCGACCTCGACCCCGGCAGCCAGGACGCCGGCCTGCTCGGCGAGGACGAGGTCATCCAGAAGCGGGTCACCCGCGGCGCGCAGGAGGTCAGCGACCTGTTCAACGTGTTCGACCAGCCGACCCGCACCGCACTGGGCTCCACGCTGCGTGAGCTCGGCGGCGGGCTCGCCGGCCGGTCCGAGGACCTGGCGGACGCGTTCCGGACCTCTCCGGAACTGCTTCCCGACCTGGGCACGGTGTCCCGGTCCCTGAGCGCCGGTGACGGCGCCGACCTGGTCGGCCTGCTGCAGTCGGCCGACACCCTCGCCGGCCGCTTCGAGGGCCGGGAACAGGAGATCGCCTCCCTCATGACGAATCTCAGCAGCACCCTCGACGCGGTGGCGGTGGACGACACCCAGCCGTTCGAGCAGACCCTCGAGCGGGCCCCGGGCACCCTACGGGACGTGCGCTCCGCGCTGGACACTCTCAACGGCCCGCTCGCGGACACGCGGGTGGCGGTCACCGAGCTGCGCCCGGGCGCCGAGGCGCTCGGGCGGGCCACCCCGGACGTCCGGGGCGTGCTGCGCGAAGGCGTGGGGCCGCTCGACCGGGTGCCGGGCGTCGCCGACGTGGCCGAGCCCGCCGTGGTGGACCTGACCGCGCTGATGACCGACGCGCGGCCGCTGACCCCCAGGCTCGTGCAGACGCTGCGGGAGGCCGCCCCGCTGCTGGCCGACGTCGCGCCGTTCTCCCCGGAGATCTCGCACTTCTTCACCAACGGGACGAGTGCTCTCAGCAACGGTGACGCGGCGGGACACTGGCTGCGCTTCTTCCCGATCGTCTCGGCGGAAACGGCGTCCGGAGTGCTGCCGGTCGAGGACCCGACGGTCGCCCGCAACGGTGACCCGGAGCCCGGCGAGCTCGAGACCGACCGCCAGGCGCTCCCGCTGCTTGGGGGGCGCAACTGATGGCCACCACCACGTTCCGTCGCCGCACGCCGCTGTCACCGGTCGGCATCGGCATCCTGGTCACGATCGTCCTGCTGCTGCTGGGTGTGGCGCTGTTCAGCAAGGCGCAGATCCTCACCTGGCTCAGCCCCGGGGACACGATCAGGGCGAACTTCAGCCAGGACTACCGGATGCGCGCCTACCAGACGCCGGTCAAGATCGCCGGTGTCCCGGTCGGCATCGTCACCGGCGTCGAGCGCGCGGATGACGGCTCCGCCCTGATCGAGATCAAGCTCGACCCGGGTGAGAAGGACAAGCTCGGCTCCACCCCGAGCGCGCAGATCCGCGCCACGACCCTGCTCGGCGGAAGCTACTACCTGGAGCTCGAACCCGGCGGCGACCGGAGCGAACTGCAGGGGGACATCCCGGTCGACCGCACCTCGGTGCCGGTCGAACTGGACCGGGTCGCGGCAGCGCTGCAGCCGGACGCCCTCCTCGGGCTGCAGCGCAGCACCGGCTACCTCGACGACACCCTGTCCCGAGGTGGGTCCGAGGCCCTGCAGGATCTCGCTCGGACAGCCCCCGGCACCCTCGGTCCGGCCGGCGGTGTGCTGCAGGCCGCGCGTGGCACCCGGCCGGAGGTCGATCTGACCGAGCTGGTCCAGGGACTGGAGTCCGCGTCGCGCGCGCTGTCGGAGAACAACGGACAGCTCGACGAGGTCGTCACCGGACTCGATGTGCTCTCCGGCGTGCTCGACCGGCGCGGCGGTGACATCGCTGCGTCCCTGCGCAACAGCCCGGAGACCCTGCGCATCGCGAACACCGGCCTGCGCGACCTCGACGGGACACTGGCCGAACTGCGGGACACCGCGGGTCCGGCGCTGCCGGTCGTCGAGGAGCTCGACGAGCTGCTCGACACGGCCGAGCCCGTCCTGGAGGAGGCCCGACCGGTCATCGCCGACCTGCGCGGCCTGCTCGTCGACGCCCGCCCGCTGGTCGAGGACCTCGTCCCGGCCACCCAGGACCTCACCACCGTGCTGGACAACCTGGAGGGCCCCGTGCTCGACCGGGTGAACGGCCCGGTGCTGGACACCATCAACTCCGGGTTCGACGGGACCGGCCCCTACGAGGGCGGCGGCGGTGACAACCCCTTCTACACCGAGCTGGCCTACATGGTGACCAACCTCGACAGCGCCTCGGCCCTCACCGACGAGAACGGTGCGGTCATCGGGTTCAACCCGGGCGTCAACGGCGGCAGCATCGCGGGTCTGCCCGGGGTCAGCGTCGAGCAGCTGTTCGCCAACCTCGCCCAGTTCCAGGAGATCCAGCGATGAGCGCCACGCGCCACTCACAGGGTTGGCTGCCCCGCATGTGGGCCCATGCCCGCAGCGAACCGGGCCTGTTCCGCAACGTCGTGGTCATGGCCGCGCTGATCGTGCTCGGCCTCGGCGTGGGCGGCTACATCCTGAGCCAGCAACGGTTCAACCCGCCGTGGGAGAACGTCCTGATCTTCGAGGCCACGTTCGAAGCCACCCCGGCGATCAGTCCTGGCAACGGGCAGGAGGTGCGGATCGCCGGCGTGGCGGTCGGCGACATCCGCGAGGCGCGGGTCTCCGACGAGGGCGACGCGGTGCTCACCCTCGCGGTGGCGGCCGAGTACCCGGTCTACGACAACGCCCGGGTCGTGCTGCGGCCGAAGAGCCCGCTCAACGAGATGTACGTCGAGGTCAGCCCGGGTGGCCCCCCCGGCACCCCACTGGAGGACGGTGCGGTGCTGCCCGTGGGGCAGTCCTCGGAGCCCATCCAGATCGACGAGGTGACCGGCTACCTCGACGACAACGCCCGCTACGCCCTGACCAGCCTGCTGTCGGAGTCCGACACGGCGCTGGCCAACGCGCCCGCGACGCTGCCCGATGGGCTGCGGGGCGCGGACGCGGTGCTCACCGACTTGCAGCCGGTCGTGGCCGAGCTGGACGTGCGGCGGGACAAGATCGCCCGGCTGGTGACCGCGCTGAGCCAGATCTCCTCGGCGCTGGGCCGCGACGACGAGCGGATCTCGCGGCTGGCCGCCAGCCTGCAGACGACCCTGACCACCGTTGCCGGGCAGAGCCAGCCGCTGGACGACGCACTCGCCCAGCTGCCGGACCTCGACGCGCAGCTGCGTGCGGCGACGCAGGGGGTCACGGAACTGGCCGGCGAGCTCGATCCCGCGCTGGTCAACCTCAGGGAGGCCACCGACGTGCTGCCGGAGGCGCTCTCCCGCACCAACGACTCCGTCGAGCGGCTGGACACGACCCTGGACACGCTCACCCCGGTGATCGCCGCGGCGCGCCCGGTGGTCGGAGACCTGCGGCCTGTGGTCGGCGACCTGAACGCCAGCCTCGACGACCTGGTGCCGATCTCCGAGCGGCTCGAACCGGTCACCGCGGGCCTCGTCCCCTACCTGACCGACCTGCAGGCGTTCGTCTACAACACGAACTCCGTGGTCAGCCTGCGCGACGCCAACCGCGGCATCCTGCGCGGCCTGCTCCAGGTGTCGCCGACCACGCTCCCGCTCCCGCTCCAGGGTCTCGCGACCCCGACCCCTCGATAGGTGCCGGACATGCGCATCCCACTGTTCCTGGTGCCGATCCTGCGGACTCTCGTGGTCCTGGCGTTCGTCGGCCTCTCCGCAGGCATCTTCGGATTCCTCTGGCTGAACTCCGGTGGCACCATCCCACTCATCTCGCAGGCCGGCTATCGCGTGACGCTGGCGATGGACGACGTGGACAACCTGGTGCCGCAGTCCGACGTGCGGCAGGCCGGTGTCGTGATAGGCCGGGTGCAGGCCGTGGACGTGGAGGAGGGTTCCGCGGTCGTCACCCTGGACCTCGACGAGGACGCCGCGCCGCTGCACGAGGGCGTCACGGTGACGGTCCGCAACAAGACACTGGTGGAGGAGACCTACGCCGACATCGACGACGGCACCGGCGCGGAGATCCCGACCGAAGCGATCCTGCCGCGCAGCGCCGGCCGGTCGAGCGTCCAGCTCGACGACGTGCTGACCAGCCTCGACCAGCCCACCCGGGACGCGCTGGGCCGCACCATCCGATCCGCGGCGCTGGTCACCGACGGGTCCCGCGAGGACATCGCGGCCGCCGTTTCCGGGCTCGGCGCGCTGGGTCGCGAGGGCGGCAGCGCCCTCGACGCGCTGGCCGCCCAGTCCGAGGACCTCGTGGAGGTCACCGGCAACACGACCGCCCTGTTGCGGGCGCTCGACACCGGCCAGGGTCGGATCACCGACCTCGTCCGCGACGCCGACCGGATCACCCAAGTGGTCACCGACAACCGGACCGATCTCGAGGCCGTGCTGCGTGAGCTGCCGGGTGTCCTCGACACCGCGCAGAACGCCAGCGGCAGCTTGAAGACGCTCGCCGGCTCGCTCGCCCCGGTGGCGGCGAACCTGGAGGCCGCCGCGCCCGACCTGTCCGCCGCGCTGCGCGAGCTGCCGGAAACCTCGGCGGACCTGCGGGGCCTGCTGCCCTCGCTCGACACCACCCTCGAACGGGCGCCGGACACCCTGACGCGGGTGGGCGGCTTCACCGACGTGACCCGGGACCTCATCCCGACGTTGCAGGTCAACCTGTCGGACCTGAACCCGGCGCTGGCCTACCTGCGGCCCTACGGCAAGGACACGGCGCTGTGGTTCGCGGGCCTGTCCCAGACCCTCGGGGTGTCGGCCGACGGGAACGGGACCGCGCTGCGCGCCTTCGTCGTCGTCAACGAGAAGTCGGTGAACCAGCCGCTGCACACCCAGTTCGGCCCGCTGGAGAAGTACAACCCGTACCCGGAGGCGGACGCCAACTCCGATCCGCGCCGATCCTTCGACGGCGAGTACCCACGGGTCGAGCGGGATCCGGTCCCCGAGAACTGAGGGGACGGTCCCACCGGCGGTGACCCGGGCCCCCGGGTCACCGCCACGGCGCGATGAGGATGATGGTGCGATGACGGTGACGAGGCCGGCAGGGTGACGGGTCCAGGCGAGCAGGAATCCGGGGACGGCCCTCCCGGCCGTGTCGCGTCGCCGCGGTCGTTCCCCCGGTGGGTGGTGCGGCACGGATGGCGCCGATGGGTGGCCGGGCTCCTCGTGGCCGGCCTGGTCGGCGCGGTGCTGACGGGCCTGCTGAGACTCCGGGTCGACACCGGCGTGAACTCCGTCGTCGTGCCCGACGACCCCGCCGCCGTCGCGCTCGCCGAGGTCGGGTCGTCGTTCGGCGGTGACCCCGTCGTGGTGCTGCTGGAGTCGGCGCAGCCGCGGCAGCTGCTCTCCGCCGACGCGTTGCCCGCCCTGCTGAGGCTGGAGGGGCAGCTGGCCCGGACCCCGGACGTGGCCGCGGTCTACGGACCCGCGACGGTGCTCAACCAGGTGGCCGGGCGGGCGCAGGAGCTTCTCGCCGAACTGTCGGGCTACCGCGACGGAGTGCGTGCCGCCGCGGCCGAGCGGGTCGCCGCCGAGGGCGGGTCCGAGGCTGCGGCCCAGGATGCCGCGGCGGCCGCCGTGGCCGAGTTCGACCAGCGCTACGGGGCCCTCGTCGTGCAGGGGCTTCCGGGTGGGCTGCCCACGCTGCGCAACGACGAGTTCGTCAGCTCGGTGATCTTCGGCGACGGTGGCGAGCCGCGCCCGCAGTGGAGATTCGTGGTGCCGGAGGCGTCGGCCGTCGCGGTTCTCGTCCGGCCCCGTCAGGATCTGGACCAGGCCGGCGTGGAACGACTGGTCGTCGACGTCCGGGGCGCGGTCGAGGCGGCGGGGCTGGACGCCGAGCGCGTCACGGTGTCCGGGGTTCCGGCCGTCGCGGCCGCACTGGGCGACCGGGTCCGCACCGAGGTCCCGTTGCTCGGGGGCATCGCCCTGCTGGCGGTCGGGGCCTGGTTCCTCGCCGTACGCTGGGCCGACCGGCGGCACCGGGTGCTGCCGCTGGTGGCCACAGCGGTGGGCACGGTGATCACCCTGGGGATCTTCGGCTGGGCGGGCCGTCCGCTGTCCCTGGGGGTCATCGCCTTCCTCCCGGTCCTGATCGGCGTCGGCAGCGACTTCACCACCTACCTCGCCACCGGTGCGTCGCGGAGACTGGTGCTGGTCGTCGGCGCGGCGACCGCCGCGAGCTTCGGCGCCCTGACGGTGAGCCCGATCCCGACCGTGCGTGACCTCGGGCTCACCCTCGCCGTGGGTATCGCCGTCGCCGTGCTCACCGGGGTGACGGTGACCTGGCGGCGGGACGCTCCCGCCGCGACGGTGCGGGAACCGGAACCGGTAGCCGTGCGCACGCCGGCGCCGACGGGTTCGACGCGCACCCGGATCACCGCCGGAGCCGCGGCCGTGGTGCTCGCCGGGGCGGGCTGGTTCGCGCTCGCCGACCTGCCACTGCGGGCCGACCTGCAGGGGTTCGCCGGCGGCCTGTCCGTGATCGACGACGCCGAGCACGTCGAGGACGTGCTGGGCTCGAGCGGTGAGTTCACGATCGCGCTGTCCGGCGGGGGCGCGGCGACGCCGGAGGCGCTGGAGTGGATGCGTGCCACGGAGGAGGCGGTGATCACCGCCGAGGGGGACCGGCTGCGGCCGATCATCTCGCCGCCCGGCCTGCTGGGCTTCCTCGGCGAGACGCCGACCGACGGCCAGCTCACCTCGGCGCTGCGCCTGCTGCCCCGCTACCTGACCGGCAGTGTGATCAACTCCGACCGGTCGCTCGCGGTTCTCACGTTCGGAACCCGGCTCGACGACGCGGAGCAGCTGCTGGATCTGCGGGAGTCCGTGCGTTCGGTGCTCCCGCCCCCTCCCGCGGGCATGCAGGTCGAGCTGACCGGCCTGCCGATGGTGGCCGTGGGGTCCTACGAGACGATCTCCGCGGACCGGTACCTGGCCAACGTCCTGGGCATCGTCGTCGCCGGGCTGGTCCTCGCGCTCGGTCTGCGGAAGCGCTCCGACGCCGCGCTCGCCGTGGTCGCGGCCGCGCTGGCGACCGGCTGGGGCCTGGCGGCGGTCTGGGTCGCCGGGATCGGGTTGACACCGGTCACGATCGCGATCGGGTCACTCACCGCGGCCGTCGGCTGCGAGTTCACGGTGCTGGCCGCGGAGGCGGCGCGGCGCGGCGACCGGTCGCTGCACCGCGCCGTGCTGCTCGCGGCCGCCGCGTCGGCCACCGGATACGCCGTCCTGATGTTCTCCCAGCTGTCGGTGGTGGCCCAGTTCGGGTTGCTCCTCGCGGTGTCCGTGGGTGTCGCGATGGGTTCGGCGGTGTTCGTCGTGTGGCTGGCCCGAACCTCGGGGCCTGCCCGGCCGTTGGACACGGTGGACCGTGACCACCGTCTCGTGGGAGTGCAGTGATGAGCCAGCAGGGCACGGAAGACGTCGACGTCGACGCCATCGGGGTTCGGGCACCGGATGCGGACACCTCGCCCGGACCACCGTCTGCCGCGGCGCCCCGCCCGTCGGACCCGCCCGCGGTGGCGGGCGGGGGTGGGCCGGCACCGGCGGGCGACGACGGCGCCGCGTCGGCGCCGGGCGGTTCCGCAGACGGTGGTGATCTTGCCCCCGACCCCGGCGGCCCCGATGGCGCCGAGCTGCCCGCCGGGACCGGGAGCGCGGCCGCGGGGGAGGCGGAGGAGGACCCGGAGTCCACGGAGGACCCGGAGTCCGCGGCCCGCACGGGCACCGGACCGCGTCGCCGCGGGCTCCGGCTGCCCACCACGTGGGTCGGCCGGGCCGTCGCTGCTGCCGTGGTCCTGGTTCTCGTGGCCGTCGGGGCGGGCGCCGTGTGGTGGCAGGCCTCGGCGCTGCCCGCCGATGCCGCCTACCGGCTGGACGGCCGCATCGTCACGGTCGCGGAGCTCGACGAGCGCATCGTGGCGCTCCAGGCGCTCTACGGGGTTCAGGCCCCCGAGGACCCCGCTGCCGCGGACGGTTTCCGGCGTGACGTGGCCAAGTCGGTCGTGCTCAGCGACATACTCGACCGCGAGGCCGTCGAACGTGGGGTGGTCGTCGCCGACAAGCAGGTCACCGACACCCGCGACCGCTACATCGAGGAGCAGTTCGGCCCCGGCGGCCGCGACGCGTTCGTGCGGGCGCTGGGCAACGTCGGTACCTCGGAGGAGTCGGTTCTCGAGGAGATCCGGCGGCAGATGACGGTCGGGCTGCTGATGCAGGACGTCGTCGGCCCCGTCACGGTCACCGACGAGGAGTTGCGCGCCGCCTACACCGAGCGACAGGGCACGCTCGGCACCCCCGAACGGCGGACGCTGCGCAACATCGTCGTGGAGACCGAGGAACAGGCCCGGGCCGCCTTCGACGAGATCCGGGGTGGTGTCGCCTTCGAGCAGGTCGCCGCCGACCGCAGCCGGGACGAGAGCACCCGTGGCACCGGCGGGCTGCTGGGCGACCTCGCGCGCGACGAGCTGGAGGGTCCCGTGGGCGACGCGGCGTTCGCGGTGGCGCCCGGCGAGCTGTACGGGCCGGTCCAGGGTCAGTTCGGGTGGAACGTCGGGCGGGTGGATGCGGTGGCACCCTTCGTCCCCGCCTCCTTCGACCAGGTCGCCGACGGCCTGCGGCAGGCCCTGGAGGTCGAGCGCAGCCTCGCGATCTGGCAGGACTGGATCGCCCAGCAGGTGCGGGAGTCCGACGTGGTCTACGCCGACGACTTCCGCCCGGCCGATCCGGACGCTCCGCCGTCGTTCGGGTCGCCGGCTCCCGCCGTGGGCCCGGAGCCGCCACGGTGAGCGCCGTGGTCGTCAACCTGGTGGGGTCGGTGGTGCTGGGGGCCGCCGTGATCCTGGTCGGGGTGTGGGGACGCCGCAACGCCGCGAGTCTGCTGCCGGCGACCTTGAGCACCGAGGACCGCCGGCGGAAGGTGGTCGTGTACCGCCGTGGCGCGCTGGCCTGTCAGGTCGCGGGGGTGCTCCTGATCTCCGTCGGCGTCGTCTCCACCCTGCCGTGAGCGAACCGTGCACGACGCGGGGGCGAACATCCCTCCGAGCCGTCTCCGCGGCCGTTGGGACGGCACGAGGGGAGGCGGCGGTGATCAGACCGGGGCAGCGGCAGGCGACGGACCCCGCACGGATGCACTTCGAGGAGGGTCGGCTCACCGCCGTACTGGTGGACGACCACGAGTTGGTGCTGGAGGGGCTGCAGCGGGCGCTGGCCCGGGACGCCATCGACGTCGTGGGCGCGTTCCTCGACGCCGACGGCGCCGTGGAGTTCCTGGCCCGGGGGATGGCCGCCCACACCCGGCTCGACCTGGTCGTCGTCGATCTCCGGCTGGGCGGCCGCTCCGGGATCGGCCTGGTCGAGGACGTGGTCCGGCTGCGCCCGGACGTCCGGGTCGCGATGCTGACCAGCTTCGAGGATCGGGTCGCGGCGGTGGCCGCGGTGCAGGCCGGGGTGAAGGGCTTCTTCCTCAAGGACTCCTCGTGCGGCGAGTTGTCCGCGGGTCTGCGGCGGGTCGCCGAGGGCCATCTCGTGATCGACTCTCGGCTGGCGCAGGCGGTGCTAGGTGGTGACCCGAACTGCCGGTTCACCGAGCACGAGCTTTCGATCGTGTCGCTGGTCGCCGACGGCCTGACCAACCGGCAGATCGGGGAGGAACTGCACCTGTCGTCCCACACGGTAAAGGAGTACCTCTCGCGGGTGATGCGCAAGTTCGGCACGGCGACCCGCGCGGAGACCGTCGTGCGGGCGGTCCGCGAGGGTCTGCTGCCCGAGAAGTATCCGTGACAGGCCTGGTAGAGCTGAACCGGCGACCGCCGCTCGTCACCACACCTGGACGGGCAGAACGAGGCGGGCGATAAGCCCGCCGCCAGAGCGTGCGGACAGGGTCAGTGTCCCGCCCATCGACGTCGTCAGCTCGCTGACGATCCACAACCCCAGGCCCGCAGTGCCACGCTTGTCCCCGAGGCTCACGTACTTCTGGGTGACCTGGCCGAGCTGCTCCGCCGAGAGGCCGGGCCCACGGTCGCGGACCTCGACGACCAGGTCGTTGCGCTCCCGAGCGAGGTACACCTCGACCGGTTCGCCTCCGCTGTACCGGGCGGCGTTCTCGGCCAGGTTGCCGACCATGCGGTGCAGCCGCTGCGGGTCGCACCGCACCATCGCATCGGTCGGGCTGACGATGACCGAGCGGCGTTCCTCGGGCAGCCCGGTGCCGGCGAGAGCGGACAGGGCGAGGTCATGAAGGCGGACGGGCCGTTCACGGACCCTGCCGACCGCCCCACCCTCTGTCACCGCCACCTCGGCGAGCCCGTCGAGCATGTCCTGGAGATGCTCGGCATTCGCGGTGATCAGATCCAGCATCGGATCGGGTGCCGACCGGGTGGCGGCCCGGGCGAGGGCGGTCAGCGCGGACACCGGCGCGCGGAACTCGTGCAGGATCACGCGCAGACCGTCGAGCCGTGCCTGCTGGGAGTCGAGCAGCCTGCTGCGCAGGTCCCGTTCCTCGACGAGGGCCTGGTGCTCGGCGATCACCTCTGCGCGGGATTCGGCCACCACGCGGTACTGCCGGTCGAGTCGCCGCACGAACACCCCGGTCAGGGTGGCCACCGCCGCCAGGTAGAAGGTCCACCACAGCCCTGCGGAGATCTGCGCAGCGACCGTCGTGGTGGACGGGCTGCCGAGGACGCAGGCTCCGAGGTACGCGCCTCCCACGAGCAACGCGAACAGCTCGCCACGGCGGTTCTCGCTGCGAAGGCTGTTGGCGATGACCACGAGGGGGAGGATCGCGACCGCGAGGCTCACCACGCCTCCGGTCAATGCGACGGCCAGCAGCGCGAGGACGGCGTCGGTACCCGACACCGCGATCGGGCTCGGCCCGCTCCCGCGGACCAGCCGGGCGACGGCGAGCAGCAGCGCGTAGCCGGCGGCGACGGCGACCAGGGCGAACACCACGGCCAGCGGGGCGCGGGTTGACGGATCGGTCAGCACGGCCAGCGCGCCCAGGGACACGACCACGCCGATCCGGACCGCGATGACGATCAGGTCGTCAGGCCCGGATCGCGGGGTGTCGCGGTCAGCGAGCATCCGGCACGGCGAGAAAGCGGTGCGCGCTCGGCAGGACCATCGCGAACGCGCCGAGCGTCACCAGGACGAATGCCGCGACGGCATGCCAGGTTCCGCCTGCGGCGAAGACCACCGCGACGAACAGCCCGAGCCCGACGAGGACGAACCGGGGCCACCCACGGCCGGACAGCAGCGCCGCGGCCAGCACCACGGTCGACACCGCGGCCAGGATCGAGATCACCGCGGTCGAGGCGACGGCGGGCGGACCGCTCACGGCGTCGGGGCCCAGCTGCGTGGCGACGCGGTCGGCCTCCGAGTCGAGACGGTTGACAGCGAGCGAGTCGGCTGCGGCGTAGAGCTCGACGAGAGCGAGCCCGATCCACGCGACGGCGGCGAACCAGAGGGTGCCGGGGATCCGCATGGCGCCGCGCGAGCGGGGCGGGACGGGCCCGCCGGACGATGACATGACGAGGATCGTAGCGGCCCGCGTGGTCCGTGCGCTGCCGCCGGCGCGTCCCCCGGTGGCCCACCCGGGCCACCGTTGGCGCGGCCGGCCCGGTGACGCAGCGGAAGATCGTTGTGACGCTGTGCACAGCATCTCGATGATGAGGAGTAGTCAATGAAGACCAAGGCAGCAGTGCTCTGGGGCCTGGGCCAGAAGTGGGAGGTCGAGGAGATCGACCTCGATCCGCCGGGTCCCGGTGAGGTCCTGGTCAAGCTGACCGCGAGCGGCCTGTGTCACTCCGACGAGCATCTCGTGACCGGCGACCTCCCGTTCCCGCTGCCCGTCGTGGGTGGGCACGAGGGCGCCGGCACGATCGTCGAGCTGGGGACCGGGGTCGAGGATCTTCAGGTCGACGATTCGGTCGTCCTCACTTTCCTGCCGTCCTGCGGGCGCTGCTCCTACTGCGCCCGCGGGATGACCAACCTGTGCGACCTCGGTGGCGCGGTGATGATGGGTCCGCAGCTCGACGGGGGCTATCGCTTCCACGCCCGCGGCGAGGACATCGGGCAGATGTGCCTGCTCGGCACATTCTCCGAGTACACCGTCGTGCCGGTCGCCTCCGTCGTCAAGGTCGACCAGGGCACCTCGCTGGACAAGGCCGCGCTCATCGGGTGCGGCGTCACCACCGGCTACGGGAGCGCGGTGCGCTCCGCCGAGGTGCGCGCCGGCGACACCGTCGTGGTGCTCGGCGCGGGCGGCATCGGCATGAACGCCATCCAGGGTGCGCGCATCGCGGGTGCCCGCTACATCGTCGCCGTCGACCCGGTGGAGTACAAGCGCCAGCGGGCCGTCGAGTTCGGTGCCACGCACGTCGCCGAGTCCGCCGACTCCGCGTGGGAGATCGTGAGCGGCCTGACCCGCGGTCAGCTCGCCGACGCCTGCATCGTGACGACGGGGGTGGCCGAAGGGGCCGAGACCGGCCCGGCGCTCGCCCTGGTGGGCAAGCGCGGTCGCGTGGTCATCACGGCGATCGGTCACCCGGAGGAGACGACGATCACCGCTTCACTGCTGGAGATGACCCTCTACGAGAAGACCATCAAGGGCGCGCTCTACGGCTCGTCCAACGCCCAGCACGACATCCCTCGGCTTCTTGAGCTCTACAACAACGGACAGCTCAAGCTCGACGAGCTGATCACCCGTGAGTACCGCCTCGAGGAGATCAACCAGGGCTACGACGACATGCGGGCCGGGCTCAACATCCGCGGCCTCATCCGTTACTGACAGCAGCGCGAACCGACCCCACCGCTACGACCTGAAGGAGACCGGACATGGCCATCGACCGGATCATCGAGCACAACAAGCGCAACGGCTGGGGCAGCCTGTCCCACGACGGTCTCCGCATGGAGTCGTTCCCGATGCGCCTGTTCCGCAAGGGCAACAAGAAGTTCTGGAACCCCGAGGACATCGACTTCTCGCAGGACAGGGCCGACTTCGAGGCGATGACCGAGGACGAGCAGCGGATGACGCTGGTCCTGGCCTCGCAGTTCATGGCCGGTGAGGAGTCGGTGACGCAGGACATGCAGCCGTTCGCGCACGCGATGGCGGCCGAGGGCCGGCTGGCCGACGAGGCGTATGTCACGCAGTTCATCTTCGAGGAGGCCAAGCACATGCAGGCCTTCCGGCTGTGGTTCGACGCGGTCGGCCTCAGTGCGGACCTGCACAGCCATGTCGAGTACAGCCCCGCCTACGACACGATCTTCAAGCAGGAACTGCCGAAGTCGATGTACGCCCTGATGACGGACCCGACCCCGGCCAACCAGGTCCGGGCCTCGGTCACCTACAACCACGTCGTCGAGGGCACACTCGCGCTCACCGGCTACTACGCCTGGGCCAAGGTGTGTGCGAGCCGCGACATCCTCCCCGGCATGCAGCGCCTGGTGAAGCTCATCGGCGACGACGAGCGGCGCCACATGGCATGGGGCACGTTCACCTGCCGCCGTCACGTCGCGGCGAACGACAAGAACTGGGACGTCGTCGACGAGCGGATGCAGGAGCTCCTGCCGCCCGCGCTGCAGCTCATCGTCGCCCTCTTCGACCAGTTCGAGCTGGAGGGCAAGCCGACCCCGTTCGGCATCTCCATCGACGAGATGAGCGACTACGCGCTGGACAAGGTGAACCGGCGGATGGAGTCCATCGAGAGCGCGCGCGGCCGCGACGTGTACGAGATCGACGAGGACTACTCGCCGATGGAGATGGAGGACCACTTCGGCGACTCGGACGAGCGCGAGATCAAGGCCGCGCTGGTCGGCGCGAACGCCTGACGGCGTCGGCGCCGGGCGCAGTCGATACGGCGCGCCCGGCGCCGTCCCACCTACATCTGAGGAGTTCCCGTGGCATTCGTGATCGGCCCGTCATGCGTCGACGTCATGGACAAGTCGTGCATCGAGGAGTGCCCGGTCGACTGCATCTACGAGGGTGGCCGGATGCTGTACATCCACCCCACGGAATGCATCGACTGCGCCGCCTGCGAACCGGTGTGCCCGGTCGAGGCGATCGTCCCGGCGCAGAAGGTCACGGCGGAGTGGAAGCCGTTCCAGGAGTCCGCAAAGGCCATGTTCGACGAGGTGGGATCGCCCGGCGGCTCCTCGAACGTCGACGTGCTGACCGACACCAGCTTCGTCGCCGGGTTCGAGAAGGACGAGGACTGAGGTCCGTGCCCGACGACATCGACGTCGACCTGCTGCTGATCGGGGCCGGTCCGGCCGGCCTGTACGGCGCCTACTACGCGGGCTTCCGCGGGCTCCGCACCGCCGTCCTCGACGCCCAACCGCAGCTCGGCGGACAGGTCAGCGCGATCTACCCCGAGAAGAACATCTACGACGTCGCGGGCCTGCCGGCCGTGCGGGGCCAACAGCTCGTCGACGGCCTGGCCAGCCAGGCCGCACAGTTCGACCCGACCTACGTCCTGGGTGAGCAGGCGGTGGAGCTGGAGCGCTCCGGGCAGCGGTGGACGGTCCGCACGGCCACCGGACGGCGGATCCACGCCGGTGCGGTCGTAATCACCAGCGGGGTGGGCGCGGTGACCCCCCGGCCGCTGCCGTGCTCGGCCGAGGACTTCCTCGACCGCGGGCTGCGCTACTTCGTGCCGCAGCTCGACGTTCTCGACGGCAAGGACGTCGTAGTCGTGGGGGGCGGTGACTCGGCGGTGGACTGGGCGCTCGCGGCCCTGCCACGTGCCACCTCGGTCACCCTGGTACACCGCCGCCTGCAGTTCCGCGCGCACGAGCACTCCGTGCAGCTGCTGCGCGACAGCGCCTGCCGGTTGATCCTCGACGCCACGGTGAACGCGGTACGGGGCAACGGCGCCGTCGACGGGATCGAGGTCCAGGCGAAGGGCGAGGAGCCGGAGGTGCTCCCGGCCCAGGTCGTGGTCGCGGCACTGGGCTTCCTGATGAACCTCGGGCCGATCAAGGACTGGGGACTGGAGCTGGACGGCCGGTCCATCCGCGTCGACACCGCCATGCGCACCAACCTGGACGGGATCTACGCCGCCGGTGACGTCACCACCTACCCCGGCAAGGTGAAGCTGATCTCCGTCGGGTTCGGGGAGGTCGCCACGGCGGTCAACAACGCCGCGGTCGCCCTCGACCCCGACGCGTCCCTCGCCCCCGGCCACTCCAGCGACGCCCTTCCCGCCACCTCACCCGCCGCGGTCTGAACCCGCGCAACGACTTCCGGCCGCAGCGGCCGGGGAGCCGACGGCATCCTGCCGCCGGCACGACCCGATGAAGGAGATCACATGGCTCGGCGCTCCAACTCCCTGACCAAGTTCCTGCAGGACGTCGTCGACAACAGCAAGGACCTCGTCGACGACCTCATCGACCGTGGCCGCGACGTCGAGTCCGACGTCCGCACCGGTGTCTCGAAGGCCGTGTCCAACGAGGACGACGACCACACCGACGCCGACCTGGCCCGGCTCCAGGTCTCGCTCGCGGAGCTCAGCGCCAAGGTCGACGCCCTGGCCAAGGCGAAGCCGGCCACCACGGCCGCCCGCTGATCGCTGCACCCACCGGCGGTGGGCCGCTCCGGCGGCCCACCGCCGTTCCGTAGGAGGACCACGATGGAGTGCCCGCCCCTGCGGCTGCGGCGTGACGAGGCGGCCGGGCTCTACGACCTCGACGGGCGGCACGCGGTCGACTTCGACCGCGTGGCCGACCACGTCCGGTCCGGCGGCACGTTCACCGCGGTCGCGCACGACAGCGGCACCGACTGCACGCGTCTGGTGCTGGCCGACCTGCTGCGCCACCAGGCGCGGCAGCAGGCCTCGGGCGCCCTCGCCCAGGGTCTGGGTACTCTGCGCGACGCCGTCACGGCGCTGCTGCCCGCCGTGCTCGGCAGCGGCCTGCCGTCCCGCGACGCCCGACCGGGAGCCGGCAGCCCGGGCCGGCGGGTCGAGCGGCGGGCCAGGAAGGCGCCGGGTGACCGGCGCGATCGATCCGACGACTGGAACGGGACGGAACACGATGCGCATTGAGGCCGACGAGACGCGGTCGTTCGCCATCCCGGCGGAGCGGGTCTGGCCGCTGGTGAGCGTCGTGCACGGCTACCTCGACTGCATCCCCGAGGTCATCGCCTACGAGACCGACTCCGCGGATCTCACCGCCGCCTTCGACGCGCGGCTCAAGGTCGGTCCGGTGCAGTGGAAGGTCCCCGGGAGCGCCGCGGTCACCCCGGTGGTCCCGGGACGGGAGGTGGCCGTGCAGCTCACCGCGCCGAAGCTGGTTCTCGGCTACGAGGGAGCGCTGAGCCTGACCGACGTGGGCGCCGGCGCGGTGCGCGTCGGCTACCGGGGCGCGATCACCTGCGAGCACGCCATGATCGCCCGTCTGCACTTCCTGCTCCGGCAGATCCTTCTCGACCACGTCGACCTCGTCCTGGACGGCGTCGTGGGGCAGGCCGAACGCTCCTACCAGGCGGAGCGGGCACTGCTCGGACGCTCCGGTGCACCACACCGGCGGTCCTGATGGCCACCCGCGACCGCGTCCGCCTGGTGGCGCGGGTGCTCGCCGGCCTCGTGGCGGGCGAGGTGGCCGGCTCGGTCGGCATCCGGCGCGGCGGCAGGGGCAACGTCGACGGCTCGCGGCGCCGCGCGCGGGCCGTGCGCGCCGCGCTGGAGGACCTCGGGCCGCTCTACATCAAGGTCGGCCAGACGCTCTCGACCCGGCCCGACCTCTGCCCGCCGGCCATGATCGAGGAGTTCCAGAACCTGCACGAGCAGGTCACCGTGCGGCCCTTCGCCGACTTCGAGCCGGTCCTCGAGGCCAACCTCGGTCCGGCCTGGCGCGAGATGTTCGCCGAGATCAAGCAGGACCGGCCGCTCGGCGCGGCCTCCCTCGCGCAGGTGTACAAGGCCACGCTGCGCAACGGTGAGGACGTGGTCCTCAAGATCCAGCGGCCCGCCGTCCGCGAGGCGATGCGGGACGACATGGTCGTGCTGCAGCGCGCCGTGCGGATGCTGGCCAAGCGCACCGCGCGGTTCAACGAGGTGATCGACCTGGAGGCCATCCTCGAGGTCATCTTCACCGCGATGCGCCCGGAGCTGGACTTCCGGATCGAGGCCGAGAACATGGAGCTCGGCCGGCCGACCGTGGCGCGGTTCGACCGGCTGCGCATCCCCGAGGTCGTGCACGACACCCCGCAGGTGCTGGTGCAGACGGTGGCCTCGGGCGGGTCCATCCGCGACGTCAACCGCGACCGGTTCGCCGACGACGAGCGCGACGAGATCGGCCGCCAGCTGCTGGCGTGGTCCTACCGCAGCTTCTTCGTCGACCGCGTGTTCCACGCCGACCCGCATCCCGGCAACGTCTTCGTCCAGCCCGGCTCCCCGGCCTACATCATCGACTGGGGCATGGTCGGCAAGGTCGACACCCGCACGTCGGTCGCGCTGGCGCTGCTGCTGCTGAACATGGCGCTCAACGACGGCGCCGGGTTCGCCCGCTCCTGGCTCGAGCTCGGCCGCGCGACCACGTGGGCCGACCTGCCCGGTTTCGCCAGCGACGTCACCCGCTATCTCCCCACCGTGGTCGGGGCGTCGATGGCGAACCTCAACCTCGGCGTCTCCCTGACCAACGTGCTGCGCTTCGCGACCGCCCGCGGCGTGGCGACCAGCCCGATGATCGCCCTGATCACCAAGTCGTTCGCCAACCTCGACGGCTGCGTGCGCTACCTCGCGCCGCACCTGTCCATGGTCGACGTGTTCCAGGACGAGCTCAACGACATCCTGTTCGCGATGACGCGCGACTACCTGTCGCCGAACCTGGCGATCCGCACCGGGGTCGAGACCCTGCTCGCCGCGACCGAGGTCCCGCACGCCGCCCGCACGTTCCTCGCCGACGTCGTCGACAAGGACCTGACCTTCCGGATCGGCGATGCCCACCGCCGGGGCTCGCTGCAGGAGGACCGCGCCGACATGCGCTCCCGGCGCCGTGACCGGGCCCTCCTCGTCGCGGCGGTCGGCGGGGCGTGGGCGCTGGGCCGCGGCAGGCGTTGACGCGCTCCGGCCCGCCGGGCCCGGGAATTCCGTCTCCGCCGCGCTCGGGGCTGCCATCGGGGGCCGCGACCGCACGCCTCCCGCCGCGCTGGACGAGGTGAACCGGCGGATGGAGTCCCCAGAACTCACGCGGCCGGGCAGGGCTCCGGATCCTGGCCGAGGAAGCGTGTCACCACGGTCGCGATCTGCTCGGCCACCGTCGACGCGTCGTGCAGGGGGGTGACGACATGGCTGATGGCGAGCCGGGTGGCCACCTCGGACGCGGTGGCGACGTCGCGCGGGTCCAGATCGGGCCAGCGTCGCAGCAGGAAGGCACTCGCCCGGTCGCGCGCCGCCTGCACGACCGGCTCGCTCTGCGTGGTGAGCAGGGGGAGGAGCTCCTCGCTGCCGTGGCCGGTCAGGATGGCGCGGAGCAGCGGATCGTCGCCGGCCCGGCGGACGGTCATCCGTACGGCCGCGGCCCAGGCCGTGTAGAGATCCCGCTCGCCGCCGAGGGCCACTTCCACACTGTCGAGGAACTGCTCGGTCAGCCGGAGGACCAGGGCTCCGGCCAGGCCCTGTTTGCTGGAGAACTCGTTGTAGAGGGTCTGCCGGCTGATCCCGACCCGGTCGGCGACGTCCTGCAAACGCAGGCCCCGCCACCCACCCGTGACGAGGAGACGAGCGGCGACGTCGAGGGCCTCGTCACGCATGAGTCGGTGGGTCCGCTCGGCGAGGGAACGGGTGACCATGCACGAAGTTTCGACGCCAGAGCCTGCTGAGTCAAGACACTGGACACATTGGCCATCCGTGTCTAATTTGGTGTCATTCATTCCTCGGGAGGTGCTCATGGTTGCGCAGATGGTCCGAACGGCTCGTGAGCGGTTGTCCACGGTGTTCCTGGCGCCGCTGCCGGCTTCCGCCGATGCCGCGCTGCTGCGCGGTGCGGTCCGGGGTCGCCCGGTCGATCTCGCGACCGCGCCGCCCGGCCTGGCGGCCGTTCCGGGTGATCAGGGGTTGCCGGTGCTCGGGCGCACGCTCGAGTACATCCGGTACGGAAGCGACTTCACCCGTGCCCGGCACGCCCGCTATGGGCCGGTGTCCTGGGCCGGCTTTCTGGGCGAACGCGTGGTGATGGCCGCCGGCCCGGACGCCACCAGGGCGGTGCTGGCCAACGCGGACAAGGCCTATTCCCAGGACGGGTGGCGCTACCTGATCGACCGGTTCTTCGGGCGCGGTCTGATGCTGCTCGACTTCGACGAGCACCGCGCCCACCGCCGCGTCATGCAGCAGGCCTTCACGGCCGACCGGCTCGCCGGCTACCTCGACCAGACGGTCCCGTGCGCCCGCGACACCGTGCCGACCTGGCCCACTGACCGGCCGGTCCGGATCTACCCCGAGCTCAAGCGCCTGACCCTCGACGTCGCGACCAGGGTCTTCATGGACGAGCGCACGGGGCCGGAGACCGAGCGGATCAATCGGGCGTTCGTCGACTGCGTGCGCGCGGCGAGCGCGCTGGTGAAGTGGAACGTGCCCGGCACCCGCTGGCGCGCGGGACTGCGTGGCCGGGCGGTCCTGGAGGACTACTTCGCGCAGAACCTGCCGGCCAAGCGCGCGAAACCGGGGCAGGACCTGTTCTCCGCGCTGTGTGAGGCCCGTACCCCGGACGGGGAGGCCTTCAGCGACGCCGACGTCATCAATCACATGATCTTCCTGATGATGGCGGCGCACGACACCTCCACGATCACCTGCGCCGCCGCGGCGTACTACCTCGCGGCGAACCCGCAGTGGCAGGAACGGGCGCGCGAGGAGTCACTCGCCCATGGAGACGCACCACTGGACATGGCCGCGTTGAGGACCCTGCGCTCGCTCGACCTGGTGGTCAAGGAGTCGCTGCGGCTCGTCGCCCCCGTCCCGGTCGTCATGCGCCGCACGGTTGCGGACACCGCCCTGCTGGGCCACCACATCCCCCGGGGCACGCTGGTCGTGGTCGCCGGCGCGGTCAACCATTTCGACCCCGGCTGCTGGACCGACCCCGACACCTTCGACCCGGACCGATTCGCCGAGCCCCGCCACGAGGACCGGTCGCATCGCGACGCCTGGATCCCGTTCGGGGGCGGCGTGCACAAGTGCATCGGGATGGCGTTCGGCACCCTGGAGGTCACCGCGATCCTGCACGAGATGCTGCGGACCCATCGGTGGAGCGTCGAGCCGGGGTACCGGCCCCGCTGGGACAACACGTCGCTGCCCGTGCCGGCCGACGGGCTCCCGTTGCGCCTGACCCGGCTCACCGCGTGATCGCACAGGGGCTCGCGGGGGCCGACCCGGACGCGGAGCAGGTGCTCGTGGAGGTACTGCTCACCGACCACGGGGCCCCCGGCCCGTACGCCGGGTACCGGCGCCTGCGCGAACAGGCACCGCGCCTGCGGACCGCCGCCGGCCTGCTCGTGCTCAGCGGGTACCGCGACTGCGAGGCGGCGCTGCGCGACCGCGCGCTGGGCAAGGTGGACGAGTCGCTGGGCTTCCAGCTCGCCGCCGTTCCCGAGGACCTGCGTCGGCAGGCCCTGCGCCGGTTCCGCCGGACCATGCTGTTCCGCAACCCGCCCGACCACACACGACTGCGGCGGCTGGTGTCGTCGGTGTTCACCCCCCGGCACGTCGAGGCGCTGCGTCCAGCGGTCGTGCGGCGGATCGCCGCGCTGCTCGACGGGTTCGCCGGTCGCGACGTGGTCGACGTCGTCACCGAACTCGCCCTGCCGTTGCCGGTCGGGGTGATCGGCGACCTGCTGGGTGTCCCGGACGTCGACCTCGCGGTCGCCGCGCCGTGGGTGCGGGACCTGGTCGCCCCGCTGGAGCCCAGCGCCGACGTCGATGCGGTGGAGGCCGCGGTCCGTGCCGAGGACCAGCTCGCCGCCTATGTCGGCGACCTGCTCGTCGAGAAGCGACGACGTCCGGGCGACGACCTGCTCAGCCGGCTCGCCACCGCGCGCGGCGAGGACCAGCTCGACGACGACGAGTGCGTCGGAACCGCGATCCTCCTGTTCGCGGCGGGCTTCGAGACCACGACGAACCTGATCGGCAACGGGCTGACGGCATTGCTCGCGGCGCCGGGGCAGGCCGACCTGCTGCGTGAGCGTCCCGGCCTGGCCGGATCCGCCGTGGAGGAACTGCTGCGGTTCGACGCCCCGGTGCAGACCGACGGCCGGACGGCGTTGGTCGACACCGTGGTCGCCGACATCGAGGTCGCGGCAGGCCAGGTCGTCCTGATGCTGCTCGGCGCCGGCAACCGTGACCCGGAGGTCTACACCGATCCGGACTCCCTGGACATCACCCGCCGTCAGGCCGCGCCCCTCTCGCTCGGCGGCGGCCTGCACTTCTGCCTGGGTGCACCGTTGGCCCGGCTGGAGGCGGTCGAGCTGTTCCCCCGCCTGCTGGCCCGGTTCCCCGAGCTGGCCGCCGCCGGCCCGGAGACCTGGCGACCCGGCCTGTCGTTCCGCGGTCTCGCCCACCTTCCCGTCGCGCCGGGCCGTCCGGCCTGACGTCCGATCCATCCCCCTTTCCGGAGGAACCATGAGCGCCACCCGATCCCCGTGGATGAACACCGACCTCGACGACTTCCGCGACATGGCCCGCACGTTCTGCGAGAAGGAGCTCGCACCCCATCAGGACCGCTGGATGGAGCAGAAGCAGGTCGACCGCGAGCTGTGGAACAAGGCGGGGGAGGTCGGCCTGCTGTGCCTGTCGATCCCCGAGGAGTACGGCGGAGGGGGCGGCAACTTCGCGCACGAGACCGTGCTGATCGAGGAACAAGCCGCCTGCGGGGACAGCTGCTGGGGAGTGGCCCTGCACAACGCGATCGTGGCGCACTACCTGCTCGCCTACGGGACCGAGCAGCAGAAGCTCGACTGGCTCCCGAAGATGGCCAGCGGCGAGTGGGTCGGCGCCATCGCGATGACCGAGCCGGGCACCGGATCCGATCTCCAGAACGTGCAGACGAAGGCGGTCCGCGAGGGCGACGACTACGTGGTCAACGGGGCGAAGACGTTCATCACCAACGGGGGCCAGGCCGACGTGGTCCTCGTGGTGGCCAAGACCGATCCCGCGGCGGGTGCGCAGGGGATCTCGTTGCTCGTCGTGGAGGCGAACCGCGCCGGCTTCCGCCGCGGGCGGATCCTGGACAAGGTCGGGCTCAAGGGCCAGGACACCGCCGAGCTGTTCTTCGACGACGTCCGCGTTCCGGTCGGGAACCTGCTCGGCGGTACCGAGGGCCAGGGCTTCGTCCAGCTGATGCAGCAGCTTCCCCAGGAGCGGCTGCTCATCGGGATCACCTCGGTGGCCGCGATGGAGATGGCCGTGCGGGAGACCGTCCGCTACACCAAGGATCGCTCGGCGTTCGGCCGAGAGGTCTTCTCGTTCCAGAACACCCGCTTCACCCTGGCCGAGGCCGCGACGGAGGCCCGGGTGTGCCGGGTGTTCCTCGACGACTGCATCGCCAAGCACCTCGCCGGGGAGCTCGACATCCCGACGGTCGCGATGCTCAAGTGGTGGACCAGCGAGCGCGCGATGCGCGTGATCGACGAATGCGTGCAGCTGCACGGCGGCTACGGCTACATGAGCGAGTACCGGATCGCCCGTGCGTGGACCGACCAGCGGGTGCAGAAGATCTACGGTGGGACCAACGAGATCATGAAGGAGATCATCTCGCGCACGCTCTGAACGAGGCCGGACCCGATCCGGCACTCGACCGGTTCCGATACGGTGTCGACATCCGAACGCCGGAGGCGCGATGTCCGAAGCCGTGGCCGGGGTGCGCTGGCCCGCGGAGTGGCCGAAGCGGTCGGTGTTCGGGCTCGTCCTGCGCTCGGGGTGCGTCCTCGGGCTCGGTGCGCTGCTGCTCTGGACGGGCGTGGTGAGCATCGGTCGCGACGACGTCGGGTCCGTGATCGGGTCGGTGCTCGTGCTCGCCGGGGTGGCGCTCGTCGGCTCCGCGGTGATCGGGATCGTCGCCGCGGCGGCGCACCGCCCGCGGCGGCTGACCGTGGTCCAGGGGCGCTCCGAGCGTTTCGACGAGGACGGCGGAGTACGGAGGCCCGCCCGTTGGACTCCGCCGTCGCGACTCTCGACCTCGCCGGCGGCACCGCCACGGTCCTGGTGTCCACCGACATCCTCACCACCCCGCCCGACGGGGAGCCGGTGACCAACCGGCAACGACTGGAGATCGTCATGACCCGCACCGACGAGGGCTGGAAGGCCAGCGGCGTGCGCGTGATCGGGCTCAACCCGTGACCCGCGGCCGCCGGCCCGGTGCCGCCGCAGGTCCTGCTGCGACGAGCGCGCCTGTCCCCGACACCGCAGCTGCGCCGGTTCCGGCGGAGTCGGGGACCGCTCCGGAGACCTCGGCCGCCGCCAAGCCGGAGGACCGGGCCCCCGGCGACCCTCCCGCCGTCCCCGAGGACCCCCCGCCCAGCGGCGGCCCGGGCCGACCGAGGGGCACGGCGGTGCGCGGCGAGCGGGCGCGCGCGCAGGCGGTCCAAGTGTGGCGGGGCCTGATGGCGAGGCCGGTGCGCACCACCGTCGTCGCGACCGTGGTCGGCCTGCTCGGCCTCGGTGCTGCGGCGGCGATGGCGGCCCAGGCGGACGAGCTGCGCGGCCCGGCCGCGAACACCGCGCTGGTCGACCAGGAGAGCACCGCCCGGCTGCTCGGCGACGTCAACGCGGCCGTCGAGCGGACCTACGGCTACGCGTTCGACTCGCTCGACGCCGACGAGCGCGCCGCGCAGGACTCCGTCGTCGGCGCCTTCGCCGACCGGTTCCGTGAGGAGTTCGTCACCGTGCGGGAGCTGGCTCCGGCCCAGCAGGCGACGGTCACCGCCACGGTGCGGGAGTCGGCCGTGCAGAGCCTGCGGGGGAGTCGCGCGGAGGTGCTGGTGTTCGTGGACCAGACGATCCGCAACCTCGAGCTGCCCGAGGGAGCCGCCAGTGGCGCCCGGCTGGTCGTCACCGCCGAGCTGGTGGACGGGCGGTGGCGCCTCGCCGACGTGCTGAGCCGATAGCAGCCGGGGCACAACCCGCGGGCGGGTCGGCGATCTCCGCCGACCGGCCCGTCGGTCCCCGGCGCGGCGCGTCCAACGTCATCGGGTCGACACCGCGCGGCCCGGGAGACAGGAGCATGCGGGTCACCCGGTCGAGAGGACCTCTCGGAGGTAGGGCCCGACGAGTTCGGCGATCTCATCGGCCACGGTGTCCACGTCGCGGTCGGGCAGCACCACGTGGCTGACCAGCAGCCGGGCCAGTGCGTCGGCGGCCACCGCCACCCGGCGCGGGTCCGCGGAGGGACGGCGTCGCAGGACGTGGCCGGTGAGGGCCGCGGTGGCCCGGTCGATGATCGGGGCCGAGTCGGTGGTGACCAGGTCGAGCAGGCCGCTCTCCGCCCCGGTGAGCAGACAGGTGACCATCGGGTCCTCCCGGGCCGCGTTCAGCACGAACCGGCAGCAGGTGCGGACCGCCTCCTGCTCGTCGCCGCCCGCGTCCGCGAGGACGGCGGACAGCGCACCGAGGAGCCGGTCGGTCCGGCGGAGCACGACCGCGCGGATCAGTGCGGGTTTCGAGCCGAACTCCGCGTAGAGGGTCTGCCGGCTGATGCCGACCGCGGCCGCCACGTCGCCCATCCGCAGCGACTCCCAGCCGGATCGGTCGGCGACCTCGGCGGTGGCGTCGATCGCGGCCTCGCGCAGCAGGTGGCGCGTGACACCCGGGAACCGGTGCTGTCGCTGTGCCATGATGGCAGCCTGACAGACGGCCCGCCGCTGTCAAGAAGACGGACACACCGCAACGAAGGGTCCACCGATGACGGAGCTTCCTCCGCGGCCAGCGGACGCGGTCCTGCTCGACCCGCACGGGGACCGCTGCTTCGGCTGCGGCCCGGACAACCCGGCCGGGGTCGCGCTGCAGGTCTACCGCGTCGGCGACGAGGTGCTGGCCGACGTGTCCTTCGC
Source organism: Pseudonocardia oceani (assembly GCF_019263585.2). Taxonomy (GTDB): domain Bacteria; phylum Actinomycetota; class Actinomycetes; order Mycobacteriales; family Pseudonocardiaceae; genus Pseudonocardia; species Pseudonocardia oceani. The sequence continues at coordinate 375,846 of NZ_JADQDF010000001.1, read as the reverse complement.
GCCGAAGCACGCCGGCGCCCACGGTGTCGTGCACGGCGGGGTGCTGGCGTCGGCCTGCGACGACCTGGTGGCGTTCCTGCTCTACGTGCTGCGGCAGCCGGCCGTGACCCGCAGCCTCCAGGTGGAGTACCTGGCACCGGTGCCGGTGGGGGAGCCGCACCGGCTGACGGGTCGGCTCGTGAGTCAGGACGGCCGCCGGTTGACGATGGCGGCCGAGGGGCGCGCAGCCGACGGTGCGGTGCGTTTCTCCGCGCACGCCGTGTTCGTCACGGTGGACCTCGCGCACTTCGAACGGTTCGGCTCGGCCGACGGGGCCGACGCGGTCAGCAGGTTCCGCGTCGCACGACCCGACACGACGGTGTCGGACACGAGCCCGCCCGGCCCGTCGGTGCCCGGCACGATCGCCCGGGGTGCCTGATGGGCGGCTCGATGGTCGCCGGGTACCCGCACCGGATCGGCGGGCACTGCGGGTCCGGCTCGCTGCGTGACCTGCTCGACTGGGCCGGCCTGAGCTACGGCGACGCGCCGATGGGCGAGGGCGCGGTGTTCGGGCTCGGCGGCAGCCTGAGCTTCAGCTACCTCCGTGGCCCCGGCCTCGGAACCCCGATCTACCTCGTCGGGCGCGGCGCCGCGCTGACCGAGCAGTTCAGCGCCAACCTCGGCATCGCCCAGGAGCTGCGCTCGACCGACGATCCGGTGCTGGGCTGGGAGTGGGTGCGCGACGAGCTCGATGCGGGCCGCCCGGTCCTGTGCTGGGCGGAGATGGCCGAGCTGCCCTACCTGCGGGTGAAGATGCGGATGAGTCGCCACGACATCGTCGTGATCGGCTACGACGACGACGCGGGCACGGTTGTCGTGGTGGACAACGACCGGGCCGAGCCGCAGACGATCGGCCGCGACGACCTGGCGCGGGCCCGCTCGGCCGTCGGCTTCCCGGTGCCCACCCGGCACACCTGCTTCCGGCTCGGCTTCCCCGACGCGCTCCCGGACCTGCGGGCGGCGGCGGCGAGGGCGTGTGCCGAGGCGGTGCACGGCATGTCGGACCCGGCCGCGGCGATGGGTGCGACGGCGGTCGCCGGGACCGCCGGGGTCGCTGCGTTCGTGGCCGACCTCGACCTCTGGGCCGAGCAGTTCCCGGGGGACGCGCTGGATCGTGCGCTGTTCAGCCTGCAGGTGTTCGTGGAGAAGGCGGGAACCGGCGGCGGGCTGTTCCGGCGGCTGCAGGCGGAGTTCCTGACCGATCTCGGCGGCTGGGTCCACGATCCGGCCGTGTTCGCGGCGGCCGCGGTGTACCGGCGGCTCGCCGACACGTGGTCGCGAACCGCTTCGGCTGCCGTGGGCGGGGCCCCGGCCTCCGACCGCCTCGCGGCGGTGCGCCGCGAGGCCGCCGCGCTGCCCGCCCTGGAGTGCGAGGGCGTCGAAAGGCTGGCTGCGCTGGCACAGCGGCTGGCGCCCTGACCAGCCCCCCCGGGGCCAGCCCTGGCGCCGATTCCCTCGTCCAGGGCACGCCACGCGCCCCGGGAGGACGGCACGAACCCGATGCCGTCACCGCGGGCGGGCTCGTTGACAGCCACACCCGGGCCGGTGCCGACCGCGTCCATCGCCAGGAGTGCGACTCGGAACTCGGTCACCAGTCGCCGGTGCGGGCGAGGCGCCGTGACATGTCAGCGCCGAGAAGGCTCTGGGAGCCGCTGATCGCAGCGGCCGGGGCGGGGTCGCGGCCCTCGTGTAGGCGACGACCAGGTCGCGCAAGGCGTCGTGGATGGGGAGCCAGGCCCCGGTCTCGACCCAGAGGAGGTAGAGGCCGTAGATGGTCTTTGCGGGCGGGAAGTCGTGCGGGAGCGCCGCCCAGGCGATCCCGCCGATCACCAGGTAGAAGATCGCGTCCAGGACCAGGCGGCAGGGGTGTCTTTGCGCGGATCCCCCGTCGGTCCAGGTGACGGGCGCACCAGGCTGCCGTTACGACCGCAGGTGAGCGACGGGTCGGTGGCGGTCGTGAGAGGAACCGCCGATTCGCGGTATCGGCCGGCCCAGCGCCTCAGCGTGGAAGACCCGGGTCCTCGTGCAGGCGCTCGGCGACGGAGAGCTGCGGCTCGTAGGGCAACGGCGCCGTGTCGACAGCGGGGCGAACCTTCTGGTCCGGTTAATCGTTAGCTCCGTACAAAGTGCTTGTGCCTCGGGTCGCCGTACCCGGGACCAGGACAGTGCCCGCTCACCGCTCACCGCCCGGCTCCCACCGGGCCGGCTCCAGCCCGTCGTCTGCCAGGAAGAGGACCTCCCGGATGGCCCACCACCGCACTGCCGCTACACCGCGACCTGCTCGGCCGCGCGTCGACGTCAGCCGACGGAAGTTCCTCGGTTTCGTCATCGCTGCCCCGACGCTGGTGGTGGCCGCGGAAATGGGGCGCCAGTCGCTCGGGCTGGGCCCGACCGCAGTCGCGAGCCCGCTCGTGTCGCCCCCGCAGGTTCCGGAGGCCTACGACCTGCTCGATCTCCTGCGCGAGACATCCCGCGCGACGGCGAATCTGATCCGCATCACGGTCAACCGCGACAGCACGGTCTCTTTCGAGCTCCCCCGCTCGGACAACGGGCAGGGCATCATCACGTCCACCCAGATGATCATCGCCGAGGAGATGGGACTCGATCCCGACCAGGTGATCGTCACCCTGGCCGATGCCCGCCCGGAGTTGCTGTTCAACCAGATCACCGCCGGGTCGAGCACCACGTTCACCACCTACACCCCGATCCGCGTGGCGGCCGCGATCGCCAACAAGCGGCTGCTCGACGCGGCGGCGGCCCAGCTGGAGCAGGAGGTCGGCCTGCTGACCAGTCGCGCGGGCCTGATCACCAGCACCGTCGGGGCGGTGATCCCGATCGGTGACCTGGCCGAGGTCGCGAGCGCCGACGTGACCGAGGAGGTGGAGGTCCTCCTCAAGCCGCGCGAGGAGTTCACGGTCGTCGGGAAGCCGCGCAACAAGTCCGACCAGCTCGCGATGGTGACCGGTGCGAAGAAGTTCGTCACCGACCTGGACGTCCCCGACGCGCTGCCCACAATGGTCTGCCGGGCACCCACGCTCAACGGCACGGTCGAGTCCGTGGACAACGTCGACGAGGTCCGGCGGATGCCGGGCGTCACCGACGTCGAGGTGGTCAGCACGGGCATCGCGGTCCGTGCGTTGACCTTCGGCCAGTGCATCGACGCGATCCAGGTGTTGCGGGCCCGGTGGGGCCCCGGGACCGCCGAGGGCGCGAACGACGACTCGGTGCTCGCCGAGATCAAGGCGGCCGAGCTGCCGCTGGTCGTCCCGGCCGGGGTGGTGGGCGAGAGCCTGGAGAGCGAGCACACGTTCTACTTCCGCAGCGGCGCGTCCCTGGAGACCAACTCCGCCATCGCCGACGTGCGTGACGGGAGGGCCGAGATCTGGGGCCCGGCGAAGAACCCGATCGCCGCGCAGGCCGAGATCGCCAAGATCCTCGGCCTGCCGACGAGCGCGGTCACCTTCCATGTCATCGAGGGCGGCGGCTCGTTCGGCCGCAAGCTGTTCTTCGACGCTGCGCTCGAGGCCGCGGAGATCTCGCAGAAGATTGGCAAGCCCGTCAAGCTGATGTGGCACCGCGCCGACGACGCGCGCGTCGGTCGCGTGCACCCGCTGTGCACATCGCGCGTGCGCGCCGTCATCGCCGGGGACACGGTGGTCAGCTTCGAGCAGCGTCACGCCAGCGTGGCGACCGAGACCAACCCGGGTCTGGGCGAGCCGCTGACCGCGGCGGTGTTCAAGCTGCCGGCCGCGAACTACACGCTGTCCCAGTCCATCTTCGAGCTGACGCAGGTGACGCACTACAACTTCGGGGTGAGCACCCGGTTGCTCAACGAGGTCGACCTGCGGTTCAACACGCAGTCCACCCGCAACATCTACTCGCCCGACGTCACCGCCGCCCGCGAGCTGATGGTCGACCGGATCGCCGAGCAGATGGGCAAGGACCCCTACGAGTTCCGCCGGGAGTTCCTCAAGTCCGACCGGGCCCGCGCGGTGCTCGACAAGGTCGCCGAGGAGGGCGACTGGGGGAAGTCGATGCCCGAGGGCACCGCCCAGGGCCTCGGTTTCCACTTCGAGTACAAGGGCGTGTCGGCCTGCCTGGTGGAGATCGACTGCCGCCCGGGGACGGTGAACCGGCCGATCCGCGAGGGCGTCACCGGCCCCCGCGTCACGAAGGTGACCTTCGCGATCGACCCCGGCCTGGTCATCAACCCGCGCGGCGTCGAGGCCCAGATGATGGGTGGCATCAACGACGCGATCGCCAACGTGCTGACCTCCAGCCTGCATCTCACCGACGGTTACTTCGTCGAGGCCAGCTGGGACAACTACTTCTACACCCGGCAGTGGAACACCCCGATCGAGATGAACATCCACATCGTGGACTCCGGTTTCCCCGAGCCCGGCGGGATCGGCGAGGCCGGCGTGGCCTCCACCGGCGCGGCGGTCGCCAACGCCTACCGGCGGGCCACCGGCATCACGCCGGAGTACTTCCCGATCAACCACAAGGACCCGTTCCCGTACGAGCCGAAGCCGGTGGTGCCGCCGGTCCCGCAGTCACCCACCAACGGCCTGCAGTTCACTTTCTAGGAGCGCCAGACATGCCCACCCACACCTTCACCCTCAACGGGGAGTCCGTCACCGTCGAGGTCGAGGACGACGTCCGGCTGCTCTGGGTGATCCGCGACTTCCTCGGGGTCACCGGCCCGAAGTACGGCTGCGGGATCAACGTGTGCAAGGCCTGCACCAGCCACATCAACGGCAAGGCGTTCAACCCCTGCTCGGTGCCGGTCTCCGAGATTTCCTCCGAGGACGAGATCACCACGATCGAGGGCCTGGCCGACACGGTGGACTCCGACCTGCACCCGATGCAGGAGGCCTGGATCGACAAGGACGTCGCGCAGTGCGGTTTCTGCCAGCCGGGCCAGATCATGGCCGCGGCGGCGAAGGTCCGGCAGTGCGCGGAGGAGGGTCGCAAGCTCGACGACGCGGCGATCGAGGAGATCCGCAACATCTGCCGGTGCGGCACCTACCAGCGTATCCGTGAGGCGATCTACGCCGGCGCGGAGAACATGTGAGGAGATCGAACATGAGGATTCGCAAGCAGTTCGTCGTGGCCGCGATCGTCGCCGCCACCTTCGTCGGCGGGGGCGGAGTCGCCATGGCCGACGTCTCCACCCCCGGCGACCTGGGTCAGGGCGTCAACGCCGTCACCACCCTCGTCGAGGACCTGTTGGCCCAGGTGATCGACGCCGTCGACGCGCCGAGGCCGGAGGGCGCCAACGGTCTGGAGACCGAGCTGCCCGACGTGGACCCCCGCTTCGTCGAAGGCCCGCTCGGCGGCCTGATCAACGATGGTCCGCTGAGGTAGGACGCGGCGCACGCAGATGGCCTGCCTGTCCGGTGGATCCGCCACGCTGCTGCACGCCCCCCCGACGCCGTGGCCCTGCGGCTCGGGGGGCGTGGGTCACGGCTCGCTGCGTCGCCGCGGTGAGTCGTCCTGGGCGAGCTCGCGCAGCGCGGCCAGTCCCCGTTCGAGCCCGCGCAGGGCATCGACGTCGATGCGCATGAGCAACCGCCGGCGCCGCTTCTGGCCGGCCGCGGCGATCTGTTCGACGAGGGCGAGGCCCTCGGGGGTGAGGCCCGCGAGTCGGACCCGGCGGTCGCCGGCGTTCTCGATGCGGTGCACCAGCTCGCGACCGACCAGCCGATCCACGATTCCGGTGACGGTGGGCAGGGCCACACCGAGAGCGTGGGCTAGGTCGCCCTGCGGGAGGGGACCGTCCGTGTCGAGCAACAGGAGGATCCGGAGCTGTTGCATGGTCAGCCCACTGTCGAACAGCGGGTCCGGCCCGGCCCGGGTGATCGCCCGCCGCAGCACGGCCTCGTGCCGATCGATGGACGCGAGCAGCTCCAACCGTTCGCCGTCCATGACCCGCCCTCCGTGCCTCAGCGAAATCTCAGCTCCCGATGAAGCTTCGCCCTGACCGTAGTATTCACTGATCCCCATGACCTGGCTCGCGCGTCTCAGCCTAACCAACCGTGCCATCGTCGGACTGGTCACGCTGCTCGTCCTCGCATTCGGCGTGGTCGCGGCCACCTCGCTTCGCCAGGAGCTGCTGCCCTCGCTCGAGCTGCCCGTGCTCACCGTGGTGACCCCCTATCCGGGTGCCTCACCCGAGTCCGTGGAGCGGCAGGTCACCGACCCGATCGAGACGGCGGTCGACGGCGTCGACGGCCTGATCGGGTCCTCCTCGACGTCCAGCGGCAGCGTCTCCGCGATCACCCTGGAGTTCGCCTACGGCACCGACATCGACGAATCCGCCACCGCGGTGGAGCGCGCGGTGGTGGGCATCGCGCTCCCCGACGGCGTGACACCGACGGTCAGCGCGATCACCACCGACGCGATCCCGGTGCTGCAGCTCGCGGCATCGTCCACGCTGGCCGACGACCAGCTCGCGGCGGTGCTGCGCGACGACGTGCGACCGCTGCTCGGCGCGCTCGACGGTGTCGGGCAGGTGACGTTGTCGGGCATCGCGGACCCACGTGTCACGATCGACCTCGACGCCGCGGCCGCGGCCGATCGCGGCGTGTCGCCCGCGTCGATCTCCCAGGTGCTTCAGGCCAACGGCGTGCGGGTGCCCGCCGGCGAGCTGACCCCCGACACCCAACCGGTGGCGGTCGAGGTCGGCACCCCGATCACGGCGGTCGAGCAGCTGAGCGAGCTCTTCGTCGTCCCGGCGGCACCGGGTGCTGACCCGGTGCGCCTGGGCGACATCGCCGTCGTCACCGCCGAGCCCGCGCCGGCCACCGGGTACACCCGCACCAACGGTGCGGCGAGCATCGGGATCGGCATCACGAAACTGCCCGATGCCAACACGATCGCGGTGTCCGAGGAGGTCACCGAGGCGCTCGGGGAGGTCACCGACCTGCTCGGTGGAGCTGCGCAGGACGCCGAGGTCACCGTGGTGTTCGACCAGGCGCCGTTCATCGAGCAGTCGGTCGAGGACCTCACCACAGAGGGCCTGCTGGGCCTGCTGTTCGCCGTGCTGGTGATCCTGGGCTTCCTGCTTTCGGCGCGGGCCACCGTCGCGACCGCGGTGTCGATCCCGCTGTCGGTGCTGCTGGCGCTGATCGTGCTCTACCTGGGCGGCAACACGCTCAACATCCTCACCCTCGGCGCGCTCACCGTAGCCGTCGGGCGCGTCGTCGACGACTCGATCGTCGTCATCGAGAACATCAAACGGCACATCGGCTACGGCGGCCCGCGGCGCGCGGCGATCCTCACCGCGATCCGCGAGGTGGCCGGCGCGATCACCGCCTCGACGATCACCACCGTCGCGGTGTTCCTCCCGATCGCCTTCGTCGGCGGTCAGGTCGGCGAGCTGTTCCGACCGTTCGCGGTGACCGTCACCGCCGCGCTGCTCGCCTCGCTCCTCGTCTCGCTGACGGTGGTACCGGTGCTGGCATCGGTGTTCCTACGCAGCCCGTCCGCACCAGCCCACGCGGAGAGCCGCGTCACCGAGGAGCCCACCGCGTTGCAGCGTGGCTACCTTCCGGTGCTCAACGGGGCGCTCGCCCGCCCGGTACTCTCGCTCGCGCTCGCCGTGGCGGTCCTGGGTGGAACCGTCGCACTGGTGCCGCTGCTGGAGACCAACTTCCTGGGCAGCACGGGCGGCGACACCCTCACCGTGACCCAGGAGCTCGATCCCGGCACCGGGCTGCCCCAGGCCGACGCCGCCGCACGGCAGGTGGAGGAGGTCCTCGCCGGCACCGACGAGGTCGAGAACTACCAGGTCACGGTCGGCTCCCCGGCCGGTGGCGCCGTGCTGCTCGGCCCACCCGGCGACCTCGAGAGCACGGCGACCCGGTTCGCGGTGACCCTCGCCGAGGACGCGGACGTCGAGGCGGTGGCCGCCGACCTGCGCGAGACGTTCGACGGCCTGAACGACGCAGGCACGCTGACGGTCACCGCAGGACAGGGCGGATTCGGCGCCGACGAGCTCGCCGTCGACGTCCGCGCCCAGGACCCCGAGGTCCTGGCCGAGGCCGCCGCCACGGTCCAGGGGGCCGTCGAGGCCATTCCGGGCGCGACCGACGTGCGCAACAACCTCGCCGCCGAACAGACCACGGTGGACGTGGCGGTGGACCGGCGGCTCGCCGCCGAGCAGGGGCTCACCGAGGCGGCGGTGGGCCAGGCCGTGGCCACGGCGCTGCGTGGTTCCACCGCCGGCACGGTGACCATCGACGGGGTCGAGCAGGACGTCGTGCTGCGCACCGGTGACGCTCCGGCCGACCTGGCTGCGCTGCGGGCGCTGCCGCTGGGCGCGGTGACCCTCGCCGACATCGCCACGATCACCGAGACGACCACCGTGCCGACGATCGTGCGGACCGACGGCGAGCGCAGCGCACAGATCACCGCCCGCCCCGACGCCGAGGACCTCGGCGCCGTCACCTCCGACCTGCGGGCCGAGCTCGACGAACTCGACCTCCCGCCCGGCGCCACGGCGGAGATCGGCGGGATCAGCGCCGATCAGGAGGAGGCGTTCACCCAGCTCGGACTCGCGCTGCTGGCCGCGATCGCCGTGGTCTACCTCGTCATGGTCGTGACGTTCCGCAGCCTGCTGCAGCCGCTGCTGCTGCTCGTCTCGATCCCGTTCGCGGCGACCGGAGCGCTCGGTCTGCTGCTGATCACCGGCATACCGCTGGGTGTGCCCGCGCTGATCGGCATGCTGCTGCTCGTCGGGATCGTGGTCACCAACGCGATCGTCCTGATCGATCTGGTCAACCAGTACCGGCGCGCCGGGCACACCGTGCACGAAGCCCTGGTCGAGGGCTCGGCGCAGCGGCTGCGCCCGATCCTGATGACGGCCGTGGCCACGGTGTTCGCCCTGCTGCCACTGGCGTTGGGTTTCACCGGCGGCGGTGGCGGGTTCATCGCCCAGCCGCTCGCGGTGGTCGTGATCGGCGGCCTGGTCACCTCCACCCTGCTCACCCTCGTCCTGGTGCCGGTGCTCTATCTGCTCGTCGAGCGCCGTGGGGACGGTCGGTCGTCGGCGGACGACACCGCGGACGAGCGATTCGCGAGCCGCGGACCGGCCGGCGACTCGCAGGCACCGGCGCGGCGGAAACCTCTCGCCGTGGTGGCGCCGGGCGCCGGAGCCGGCGCGACCGCGGGCGCCTCGATGCCCGTGAACACCGCCGGAGTCGCCGACGGGTTCGCCGTGACTCCCGAGCCGCACACCTTCCAGAAGGCCCCGGCCGGCCCGGCGCTCTACGGACGGCTCACCGATCGCGAGGGGAACCCGCTGGCCGCCGCCGCGGTCGCCGTGTTCGACAACACGGGCAGCCAGGTCGCCGCCACCTACTCGGACGGTCGGGGTGACTACCGCGCCGACCTGCCTGAGGCAGGGGAGTACCTGCTCGTCGGGCAGTCCGGCGGTCGTGAGCCCGCGACCGAGTGGGTCGAGGTCACCGAGGCCGCGGTCCGACACGACCTGGCCGTCGACGGCCCGGCGTGCGTGACCGGCCGGATCCGGACCGCCAGCGGAGCGGGGGTGCCCGCGCTCGTCACCGTCGTCGACCTCGCCGGGCAGCGCGTCGCCGGCGGGCGGGCCGACACCGACGGGCGCTACCTGCTCACCCACATCCCCGCCGGGGAGCACCGGCTCCTCGCCGCACCCACGTCCGGGCCCTCGGCCTCGATGCTGATCCAGGTGCCGCAGACCGGCACCGTCCACCAGGACATCGACCTCGCCCCGGCCGGCGAGGTGACCGGCACGGTCCGCTCGCGGCAGGGCATGCCGATCGGCGGCGCCGTGGCCACCGTCCGCGATGCCGACGGCACGGTGGTGGCGACCGGCCGCACTGCCGCCGACGGATCGTTCCGGCTGACAGGGCTGCCCGAGGGCACCTACACCGTCACAGCCAGCAACGGCCTTCCCGCCACAGGCACCGTCGACGTGCGCCACGACGGGGCGGTCAGCACGAGCCTGGAGCTCGGTGATCCGGTCATCCCGAGCGAGGCGGAGAATGGTCGCGTCACCTGACAACCGGGGAACAGCCATGCCGATGCCCATGACCTATCGCGTACTGCTCGGTCACCGTCCCCCATCAGCCTCGGCCCGCCGGTCGGGCAGCTGCGCCCGGCCAGCTCGTCGTCGAGCAGCTCCTGCCGGGACCTACACGACGAGCAGCAACACCAACCGGCCCACCGCGGTCACACCCCCGGCGGAAGGCGCCAGATCCTCGCCGGGGTGTTGAGTAGGTGAGTCAGACGACGTCGTGGATGTTCCCGCCGTGCGGCGTGATCCCGCTGATGTAGTCGCCGATCGCGCCGCCGCTGTGCCGCTCCAGCGCCTGGCCGAACGCGGCGTCGACCGCCGCGCCGATGGCCGGTCTTGCTCGGCCGATGGCGGCGGTGAGCTGGGTCATCTCACTCCCGCTGGGGATCCACCCGGGCTCGTGTCCGGCCAGCACGGCATCGGCGAGCCCGCCGATGAACCGCGCGGCCAGCCCGTTCATCGACGATCTGAGCTGTTCGGCGACGGCGAGCACCGCGTCGACCGGGAGGCCCGACGAGACCAGCTCGCGCAGGGCGTTGAGCAATCGCGGGCTCGGCACCCTGTACCGGTCCGCATCCTGTCGTTCGATCACGCCGATGTCGTGGAGCCGGGTGATGGCGGTGTCGAGGCCGTCGGGACCGGCGAACGGGCTGAGATCCGCCGGGGTGGCCATGGTCGGGATCTCGTCGCTCCAGAAGCCGGTGACGACCTGCTCGAGACCGAGCACCGCGGTGAGGTCCCGCCCCTGCTCCCAGGCGGCGATGAGCTCACCGATGTTCTGCACGGTGTAGCCCCGCTCGAGCAGGCGGCCGACGAGTCGCAGCCGGGCCAGGTGGGCCTCGTCGTAGAGGCCGACCCGGCCGGCCCGGCGCGGAGGCGGGAGCAGGCCACGGTCCTGGTACGCGCGGATGTTGCGCACCGTCGTCCCCGCGGTGCGCGCGAGCTCGTCGATGCGGTACTCGCGGCCGTTCATCCGGTGCCCCGTCGGGTGGCCGGTCCGGCTTCCGAGGGTGGCCGGTCATCGGTGCCGTGCCACGCGAAGCCGAGAGATCCCCCGAGGACGCCGAGCAGCGTCCCCACCAGGAAGCCGCCGATGTTGGTGGTCACCAGCGAGGTCAGCGACACGAGGATCACCGCCACCCCGGTGAACGTCCGGTGGCCCGGTGCGAACCAGAGGAATGCGGCGAGCGCGCAGAGGGCGCAGCCGAAGAGGAACCCGGAGGTCCCGGCCAGCCCGGGCAGCAGCAGCACCGTCAGCCGCCCGCCCGGTAGGAAGAGGATCGCCAGGCCGGCCGCGGCGGTCAGGATCACCGCCGCCAGCGGGTGCGAGCGCCACCACCGGCGCCACCGGCCCCCTCCAGCGCCCCGGTCGCGCCGACGTCGTGCCGCAGCTGATCGGGGCATCAGAGGCATTCCGGCTGGTCCTGGCCCACCTGCAGGCGCAACCCCGACAGGGTGAGCCGGTTGACCGTCGCCCATCGGGCCGTCGCGCTGATGTCCAGCGCGAGACCGCTCGCGGTGACCGGCACGCCACCGGTGGAGGTGTCGACCGGCGTACCGTCCGGCGCCGTCTCGCTGCGGTTGAGGAGGATCTGCTGTCCCGCTGCGCCCACGCCGTCGAGGCTCTCGATGGCGATCTGCGCATCGCCGACGACGATCGGCGTCGAGTCCTCGGTGACCGCGCGTAGCACGTAGGAGCCGAGCGGTGTGTCGACCGCGGTCGACACGCACGCACCGGCGATCGTGATGTCGGACAGCTGCAGGACGACGACGGGCTGGCGCGAGCCGTCCTGGTTCTGTACGAACGAGGGCAGTACGCCGCGCGCCTCGGCATCGAACCGCGCGGCGGTGAACTTCAGGGTCTGCCGCCCCTCCATCGCCAGCGCGACGGGCACCGCGCCGGTGGCGACCCCGGCGGTCAGCAGCCCCAGGGCCAGCATCGAAGGCAGGAACACCATCGCGAACCGCCGCCCGCGGACGTGCCCGGCCGGGGAGGGCGGCGCGCGGTGCGTGCCGACACGGTGGGTCATCGCTGCCTCCTGGCTGAGCGCGAACTCCGGCGGAGATCTCTACATCGTCAACTGTGACAGTGGTGAACGGTGACGCCGTGTGAGCCAGCTCATCGTGCGTCCCGCCTCCCGTAGGTACCCGGGTCGGCACGATGTGCCGGCCGGGCCAAGTACCTGATCAGGTCCGGTGGTGAGAACATCTACCCGGCGGAGATCGAGTGGCGCCTGCTGGTCGAGAGGCGCTCGGGTACGAAGGGGCGAGTGATGGCGGCAGCGGCCGATCGCGACACCGAGCCTGCCGTGCCGCGGCGCCGCCCGGGCCGTCCCCGGCTGACCGAACCGTCGCCGGAGTACCGCAAGCGCCTCGAGGAGATCATCGACACCGCCACCGTGGTCTTCCACGAACGCGGTTTCGACGCCGGCTCGCTCGACGACGTGGCGGCCGTGCTCGGGTTGAGCAAGGCCAGCCTGTACCACTACGTCCGCAGCAAGGCCCAGCTGCTCTACCTGATCTTCGACCGGGCGATCACGCTGTCGCTGCACCGGCTGGACGCGATGTCCGGCATCCCCGACCCTCGGGAGCGCCTCGCCACGCTCATCGCCCACCAGGTGCGGATGGTCGCCGAGGAGCCGAGCCTGTTTGCCGTGTTCTTCGACCAGCGCCCGCGGCTGGACGACAGCTTCGACGCCGACATCCGGCGCAAGGAGCGGGCCTACGTGCGGCGTGTCGCGGAGGTCGTCGAGGCCGCGACCGCGGCGGACGGCGCGACCCGGCTGGACGCCAGGCACGCCGCCCACGCGCTGCTGGGTATGACCAGCTGGGTCTACAAGTGGATGGACCCGGTGCGCGACACCCCGGAGGACGTCGCCCGGACGATGATCGGTCTGGTGCTCGGGCCGGGCGTGCCGGTCCCGGATGGCCGGGTCCCACCGGACCCGGCGCGGTCGGGCCCGGCGACGTCGGGGTGACGCCGCCCGGACCCGAGGGACCGTCGCATCCGGTTCATCCGGTCGAGAGGACCTCTCGGAGGTAGGGCCCGACGAGTTCGGCGATCTCATCGGCCACGGTGTCCACGTCGCGGTCGGGCAGCACCACGTGGCTGACCAGCAGCCGGGCCAGTGCGTCGGCGGCCACCGCCACCCGGCGCGGGTCCGCGGAGGGACGGCGTCGCAGGACGTGGCCGGTGAGGGCCGCGGTGGCCCGGTCGATGATCGGGGCCGAGTCGGTGGTGACCAGGTCGAGCAGGCCGCTCTCCGCCCCGGTGAGCAGACAGGTGACCATCGGGTCCTCCCGGGCCGCGTTCAGCACGAACCGGCAGCAGGTGCGGACCGCCTCCTGCTCGTCGCCGCCCGCGTCCGCGAGGACGGCGGACAGCGCACCGAGGAGCCGGTCGGTCCGGCGGAGCACGACCGCGCGGATCAGTGCGGGTTTCGAGCCGAACTCCGCGTAGAGGGTCTGCCGGCTGATGCCGACCGCGGCCGCCACGTCGCCCATCCGCAGCGACTCCCAGCCGGATCGGTCGGCGACCTCGGCGGTGGCGTCGATCGCGGCCTCGCGCAGCAGGTGGCGCGTGACACCCGGGAACCGGTGCTGTCGCTGTGCCATGATGGCAGCCTGACAGACGGCCCGCCGCTGTCAAGAAGACGGACACACCGCAACGAAGGGTCCACCGATGACGGAGCTTCCTCCGCGGCCAGCGGACGCGGTCCTGCTCGACCCGCACGGGGACCGCTGCTTCGGCTGCGGCCCGGACAACCCGGCCGGGGTCGCGCTGCAGGTCTACCGCGTCGGCGACGAGGTGCTGGCCGACGTGTCCTTCGCGCCGAAGCACGCCGGCGCCCACGGTGTCGTGCACGGCGGGGTGCTGGCGTCGGCCTGCGACGACCTGGTGGCGTTCCTGCTCTACGTGCTGCGGCAGCCGGCCGTGACCCGCAGCCTCCAGGTGGAGTACCTGGCACCGGTGCCGGTGGGGGAGCCGCACCGGCTGACGGGTCGGCTCGTGAGTCAGGACGGCCGCCGGTTGACGATGGCGGCCGAGGGGCGCGCAGCCGACGGTGCGGTGCGTTTCTCCGCGCACGCCGTGTTCGTCACGGTGGACCTCGCGCACTTCGAACGGTTCGGCTCGGCCGACGGGGCCGACGCGGTCAGCAGGTTCCGCGTCGCACGACCCGACACGACGGTGTCGGACACGAGCCCGCCCGGCCCGTCGGTGCCCGGCACGATCGCCCGGGGTGCCTGATGGGCGGCTCGATGGTCGCCGGGTACCCGCACCGGATCGGCGGGCACTGCGGGTCCGGCTCGCTGCGTGACCTGCTCGACTGGGCCGGCCTGAGCTACGGCGACGCGCCGATGGGCGAGGGCGCGGTGTTCGGGCTCGGCGGCAGCCTGAGCTTCAGCTACCTCCGTGGCCCCGGCCTCGGAACCCCGATCTACCTCGTCGGGCGCGGCGCCGCGCTGACCGAGCAGTTCAGCGCCAACCTCGGCATCGCCCAGGAGCTGCGCTCGACCGACGATCCGGTGCTGGGCTGGGAGTGGGTGCGCGACGAGCTCGATGCGGGCCGCCCGGTCCTGTGCTGGGCGGAGATGGCCGAGCTGCCCTACCTGCGGGTGAAGATGCGGATGAGTCGCCACGACATCGTCGTGATCGGCTACGACGACGACGCGGGCACGGTTGTCGTGGTGGACAACGACCGGGCCGAGCCGCAGACGATCGGCCGCGACGACCTGGCGCGGGCCCGCTCGGCCGTCGGCTTCCCGGTGCCCACCCGGCACACCTGCTTCCGGCTCGGCTTCCCCGACGCGCTCCCGGACCTGCGGGCGGCGGCGGCGAGGGCGTGTGCCGAGGCGGTGCACGGCATGTCGGACCCGGCCGCGGCGATGGGTGCGACGGCGGTCGCCGGGACCGCCGGGGTCGCTGCGTTCGTGGCCGACCTCGACCTCTGGGCCGAGCAGTTCCCGGGGGACGCGCTGGATCGTGCGCTGTTCAGCCTGCAGGTGTTCGTGGAGAAGGCGGGAACCGGCGGCGGGCTGTTCCGGCGGCTGCAGGCGGAGTTCCTGACCGATCTCGGCGGCTGGATCGACGATCCGGTGGTGCTCGCGGCGGCCGCGGTGTACCGGCGGCTCGCCGACACGTGGTCGGAGACCGCCTCGGCGGCGGTGGGTGAGGCCCCGGCCGTCGATCGCCTCGCGGGCGTGCGCCGCATCGCGGCCGCACTGCCGGCCCTGGAACACGACGGGGTGCAGAAGCTGGCGGGCGTGGCGCGGCGGCTGGCGCCCTGACGGCTCACCCCTGTCGCTGGGTCTTCTTGTCGAGGAACCTGTCGGCGTGGAAGAAGCCGCCCTCGGGCCGCAGGGCCCGCAACTGCTCCTCCACCGCGTCGACCATCACCGGCGGGCCGCACACGTAGGCGTCGCACGAGGTGAGTAGCTCGGCGGGGAGCCCGGCGAGGACGTCGGTGACCATGCCGCGGGCGCCCGACCAGCCCGAGTCGGGCGCCTCCTCCGACAGCGCGGGCAGGAAGGTGTAGGACGCCCCCCAGGCGTCGGCGAGCGCCTCGGACTCCTCCAGGCAGTAGAGGTCGCGGGTGGTGCGGGCCCCGAACACGAACACGAACTCGCGCCGGACGTCGTCGTCGCGGGCGGCTTCCAGGATCGACTTGATCGGGGCCAGACCGCTGCCCCCGGCCACGCACAGCACGGGCGCCG
This sequence comes from Pseudonocardia oceani, assembly GCF_019263585.2. Lineage (GTDB taxonomy): Bacteria > Actinomycetota > Actinomycetes > Mycobacteriales > Pseudonocardiaceae > Pseudonocardia > Pseudonocardia oceani. The sequence goes on along the minus strand of NZ_JADQDF010000001.1, from coordinate 360,032 downwards.
TCGACGGCCGCAGCCACAGGTTGCCGAACGGCCCGACGACGCCGAGCCGGGTGCCGGTCCGGTCGTCGGCGAAGAGCCACTCGGTGAACTCGCCCCCCGGGGTCCGGCGGACGAAGAAGGTGAACTCGTCCTTCGGACGGTCGGCCCCCCCCGTGGCGAAGGAGTAGCTGCGCGGACCGGACACGCCGTCGACGGTCACCTCGGCGTACTGGCCCGCCGAGTACTCGAAGGGCTCGTCGACCCGGACGACGACCTCCAGGATGTCGTGGGTCAGCTCGCGCCTGCCGACCATCTCCCCATGGGTGCGCACCAGCGGGTGGTCGGGCATGTCGGCGAGATCGGCGACGTCGAGCTCGACCGCCCCGCGGGCCAGTGACTGGCAGGGGAGGATGAAGCGGTCCTTGAGCTCCTCGGACGACAGCGCGATCGCGGCGTCGGTGATCTCCCGGACCTTGCCGCTGATCAGCCGCGACTTGCAGGTGCCGCAGGTGCCCACGGTGCAGCTGTGCGGGAACGGGATCCCGGCTGCGAGAGCCTCGTTCAGGATCGAGTCCTTGCCGGTGGCGGGGAAGGACCTGCCCGACGGCCGGATGGTGACCGACGGCGGCGTCCGGTCGCGTGTGAAGAACCCCATCACTGTCCTGTCTCTCGGTGGGTGAGTAGCTGCGACACGGTGGGCGCCGACGCCCACGGCCGGGGCCTACGCCATGCCCGAGGGCTCCGGGTCGACCTTCTTGCCGGTGGCGGCGCCGACCCACTCGGGCCAGCCGATCCGCCGGTTCTCGGCCATCGCCATGCGCTGCTCGTCGGGGGAGGCGAACCTCGTGTCCCAGTCCTGCAGCCGCGGCTTGGCGATGTAGCTCGTCCACAGCGGCGGCACCAGGGCGCAGACGAAGCAGAGGAAGGCGCTGGGCATCTGCGCCCCGTCGGTGCGCGGCTCGAGCTCGTAGAAGCGGTGCTTGCTGTCGAAGTGGTGCTCGATGTGGTTGGTGATCTCGACGCCGAGCGGCCGGATGATCGGCCCGAGGTGGTTCCAGGCGTGGTGCAGCTTGATGGGCGAGCCGGGCACCCGGACCATGCCGTAGTGCTGCAGGTAGTTGAAGCCCTCCACCAGCAGCTTGGAGAAGATCATCGTCGCGACGGCGACCAGCAGCCCGACCCAGCCGGCGAAGTAGAGCACCGTTGCGCACAGGGCGGCCAGCAGCAGGATCTCGACGTACACGGCGTTGCGCGGGTGGAAGATCGTCATGTCGCGCTTGCGCAGGGACTGGACGCTGGTGACCACGCCGTCCTTCCACGCCCCGTAGGAGGCCTGCCAGACGAACGCGTAGATCGTCTGACCGCGCCGGGGGGTGTCACTGTCGACGGGGGTGCACAGGTCGAGGTGGTGGGTGAGCTTGTGGCCCACGTCGCGGTTCGGGTCGAGGTACACGGTGTTGTAGATCTTCGACACCGCGACCGGGAACCAGTGCCGACGGTGCATGAGCTCGTGGGAGATGGGCAGGTTGGGCACCGCCCCGATCCACCCGACCGACAGGACCATCCCGACGATCTGCCAGCCGCTCATCGCGCCGGCGGCGCCCGAGGTCCACTCGGTGAGGCGGCCGATGAACAGCGCCCACAGCCCGACCAGCAGCGGGAGGTGGAGGTAGAGGGGGATGTCGGCCAGCACCGGCATCGAGATCTTCCGGGGCTCGTGGTCGGCGGGCAGCAGGATGTCCAGGGCCATCAGGACCGGGAAGGTGGCGATCCCGAGCCACGCCCACGATCCGCCGAGCCAGAGCCCGACGACGGCGGCCGCGACGACCGCCGTGACGATGTAGTAGCGAAGTGCACCCATGATGACGTCGATTCCTCACGCTCGAGTCGACCCCGCGGCGGCTCCGCGGACGGCGACATTGCCTCTTGCCTGTGTCGGTGTCGTGCCGTGCTGCCCTGCCGGTAGTGCTGCCCTGCCGGTCGTGCTGTCGTGCAGGTTGGCCGTCGCTCAGGTCACGGCGGGTACGTCGCCGGTCGTCTCGCGCACGCTGTCCATCACGTGCACGATCAGCCGGTAGGCCGCCGCCGCGTCCTGCAGGGGGGCCGCGGTCATCCCGTCGAGGTGGGGCAGGGCCCGGGCGGCGTAGGCGTCCGCGTGCAGGATCGGGACCAGTTCGGCCTCGGTCAGCAGCAGGTCCACGGTGGGGAAGTCGCCGCTGATCCGCCCGTCGGTCCAGGTGACGTGCACCAGGCTGCCGTTGCGGGAGCCCTTGACGGTGAAGGTGCTCATCGCTGCACGCCGACGGCCTGCCACACCTGCAGCAGCGCCTCCTCGTCACCGAGGTCGGCGTCCCAGCCGTAGGGCTTGGCGAAGGTGAACGTCTGCGGCTCCGGGTAGGTCTGGTCGCTGGTGTCGTACATGGTGACCGAGACCGACCGCTCGCCGACGGCCACGAAGAAGAACTCCCGGTAGTCCGACAGCGCCACCTCGAACAGCGCCACCTTCGGGTCCGGCCGGACCACCTGCACCCGCCACCCGCCGGACCCGCGGGCGAGCAACGGGTCGGTGGCGGTCATCAGAGGAACCGCCGGTTGGCGGTGTCGGCGGGCACCGAGATGCCCAGGGCCTCCACCATCGGCCGGGTGTCGGCGACGTACTGCTGGCGCAGGTCCTCGTTGTTCTTGGTGCGCAGACCCCAGCGGACGTAGGCGTCGGAGAAGTTCGAGTCCGACCGGCCGAACATGTCCAGCGCGGCCGGCCACCAGATCTTGATCTTCTGGTTCGCCTCGTCGAGGCCCTCGGGCGTCGAGCAGATGCGCTTGAGGTTGCTCATGCCGAACGTGGCGTGGAAGACCTCGTCCTTGTGCAGGCGCTCGGCGACGGAGAGCAGCGGCTCGTAGGGCACGCCCTCCCACGTCTCGCCGATGTAGCAGCCCACCCGGTCGCCGAGGCCGTTGAAGTAGGCGAGGTCGCAGAACGAGTCGATGGGCAGGTGGAACAAGTACTGCTTGATCGGGGCGTCGATCGGGCCGACCCCGAGCCCCTCCAGGATCCGGGCGGTGATGACCCCGTGCTCCACCTCCTGGGCCATGAGTTTGGCGAAGGTCGTCTTCAGGCGCTCGGTCGGGCACAGCGTCATGCACCTGTTCCACAACTTCCCGAGCAGGTCGGTGTAGTGCGGATTGGTCGAGTTCTCCAGGTGGTGGCTGAGCATGCGGACGAGGAGCTCGTGGAACTCCTCGGGCATCTCCGGATCGCCCTCGCGGTAGACCCGGCGCGGCACCTCGGTGATCGTCACCGGCGCTCCCTTCGTCGACGTGTGACCCGCACCATAATCGGGCGGCCGGAGTTTCGTCAACCGACGGGTCGAATGAATTATTCGGCGGGCGCCCTTGACGCGGCCGCTCCCGGTCCTCCATTGTCCCGACCAATGGGTTGGGCGAACTCGAGCCCCCCACAGATACGGAGGTCGACGTGGACGAGGGCGCAAAGGGGCGCACCCTGGCAGAGGCGGATCTCGTGGTCACGCCCGCGCTGCTGGCACGCCTGGCGGGCGCACTCGGAACGGACAGCGGGCCACGCACCGCCACCCTCGTGCCGTCCTTCGCCGCGACGGTCGGCGGCGAGTCCGCCGTCGTCGACGGCCTCGGGCTGGACCTGTCGCGAGCGCTCCTGGGCGGGCTCGGCTACGAGTGGGAGCGCCCGTTCGTACCGGGCGAGACCGTGCACGTCCGGGTCATCGTCGACGACGTGTTCGCCAAGGGCGCCAACCAGTTCGGGGTGGTCGTCGCCGAGTACACCGACAGCGACGGTGCGGTCGTGCAGCGCCAGTCGATCACGTTCGTCGAGAGGGCGGCCACGTCGTGAACATCGCGGAAGCGACCCTCGGCCCGGTGAGCCGGGTGCAGATCGCCCGTTACGCCGGAGCCGTCGACGACTACAACCCGGTGCACGTCGACGAGGAGTTCGCCAAGGCGGCCGGCCTGCCGTCGGTGATCGCGCACGGCCCGTTGACCGTCGCACTGGCGCTGGACGCCGTCGTCGCGCAGATCGGCCCGGACGCGCTGCGCTCGGCCACGGCGCGGCTGTCGGCCCCGGTCTTCCCGGGTGACGAGCTGACGGTCGCCCCCACCGACAAGGGGGTCGAGGTCCGCAAGGCCGACGGGACGGTCGTGGCCACGGTGGCACTCACCCCGGCCGCCGCCGCGGACGGTGCCTGATGGGCTACGAGCACCTCATGACCGAGGAGCGGGCCGGCGGTGTCCGCGTGCTGACGCTCAACCGCCCGGACCGGCTCAACGCGTGGAACTCCCGGATGCGCTCGGAGATGCGCGACGCCGTCGAGGACGCCGCCGGTGACCCGCAGGTCCGGGTGCTGGTGCTGACCGGGGCCGGTCGCGGGTTCTCCGCGGGCGAGGACGTCGGCGAGATGGGCGACCTCACCGCGATGGGCACCCGCGGGTTCCGCGCGCTGGCCCGGGGCATCCACGATGTGTTCGACACCGTCGAGGCCATGGAGGCGCCGGTCATCGCGGCGGTGGAGGGGGTCGCCGCTGGCGGCGGCTTCGAGCTCGCCCTGTCCTGCGACTTCCGGGTGGCCGGGGAGAGCGCCCGGTTCGTCATGCCCGAGGCCAAGGTCGGGCTGATCCCCGGCTCGGGCGGCTGCTCGAGGCTGGTCCGCCACGTCGGGCTGGGGCGGGCGAAGGAGCTCGTGATGCTCGGCGGCACGCTGCGCGCGCCGCGAGCCCTGGAGCTCGGACTGGCCACCGAGGTGGTCGCCGACGGCGGTGCGCTGGAGGCCGCCGTCGCGATGGCCGGCCGGCTCGCCACGATGGCGCCGTTGGCGCTGGGGATGGCCAAGCTCGTGCTCAACACCTGCACCGACGTCGACGCCGAGACGGGGCGCCGGCTGGAGCGGCTGGGGCAGAGCGTGCTCAAGACCACCGAGGACCACCGGGAGGGCGCGCGGGCGTTCCTCGAGAAGCGCCCGCCGCAGTGGCTGGGCCGGTAGGAGATGTCGTGACCACGATCGAGCAGTCCCGGCTCTGGAACGCGCCGACCCAGACCGCGTCGCGCGAGACGCTCGACGCGCTGCACCTGACGCGCATCCGCCACCTCGTCGGCTGGGCCTACGAGAACTCGCCGCTGCACCGGCGCATCTACGACGCGGCCGGCGTCAAGCCCGCCGACATCCGCACGTGGGACGACTACCACCACAAGCTGCCCTTCACCGACAAGCCCCACTACGTGGCCGACCAGGAGGCCAGCGCCGACGGGTTCGGTGGCATCGCCCGCGGGCCGGAGACCTGGCAGCAGTACTTCCACACCACCGGCACCACCGGCCGTTTCCTCAACGAGGCCTTCACCCACTACGAGCTGCACAAGGCGGGCTCGCAGTACTGCTACGGCCTGTGGGACCACGGCATCCGGCCGTCGGACTCGATGTACTTCTGTTTCGACTTCGGCATGTGGATCGGGCTCTGGAGCTTCTACTGGGGCGCCCGCAACCTCGGCCTGACGATCGTCTCCGGCGGCGGGGCCAGCGGTGTGGAGCGCGTCCGGCAGATCCTGGAGCGGCGCCCCACCATCGTCTGCGGCACGCCCACCTACCTGCTGCACCTCGCCGAGGTGGCCAGGCGCGAGGGCCTCGACGTCCGCGACGCCGGGGTGCGCATGCTCGCCGGCGGCGGCGAGGCCGGCTTCTCCATCCCCGCCACGCGCGACCAGCTGAAGCAGGCGTGGGGGGCCGAGCAGGTCTACGACGCCTACGGCGTGGGCGAGGCGCTGTTCATCAGCCAGTCCTGCCACGAGTGGGCCGGCGGGGTGCACGTGATCGAGGACGTCTGCCACTCCTACGCCGTCGACCCGGCGTCCGGCGAGCCCGTCACCTCATCGGACGCGGTCGGCGAGCACGTGCTGACCAGCTACACCCATTTCGCGCAACCGTTCATCAAGTACCGCACCCACGACCTCGTCCGCATCGACGACGCGCCCGACCACGGCTGCGGATGGACGTGGAAGCACATGCCCGGCACCGTGCTCGGCCGCGCCGACTTCATGGTCACCATCCGCGGTGTCAACGTCTATCCCACGGCGGTGGAGAACCTGATCGGCGAGGTGACCGGCCTGTCCAACCACTACGAGCTGCACATCAGCCGGGTCGACGGGATGGACCGGATGCTGGTCAAGGTGGAGGCAGGGACACCGGGGGCCGACGCCGCGGAGCTCGGCCGATCCCTCGGCGGCCACCTCCGGGACAACCTCGGCGTCCGGTTGGAGACCGAGATCCTCGCGGCGGGCGCGCTGCCGCGGTACGAGCTGAAGACCAAGCGGATCTTCGACAGCCGGTCGGTGGACGAGCGGCCCACCGTGACGTTGGGAGACAACCTGTGACGACGGTACAGATCCCGGTGCAGGCGGCCCCGTCGGTGCTCGGGGGCCCGCCCGACCTGCAGCGCGAGCGGCTCGCGGCCCTGCGGGCGGGCCTGCTGTCCGAGCAGGCCGCCGCGGTCAGCCCGGCCGTCGGAAGGGCCCTGGAGATGGCCGACGCGTACCTGTTCCTCGCCCTGGGCTACCTGGGCCACACCGACGAGCTGTTCCCGGGGGAGTCGGCTCCCGAGGCGCCGCCGCCGTGACGACGACCCAGCTGTGGAGGTGTCGATGAGGTCCGTCCCGGCGCTGCCCGCCGGCACGATCGACGTCCACACGCACGCGATCGCGCCCGACCTGCCCGACCTGTCCGACCACCCCGGCCGGTGGCCCTCGACGGAGCGGATCGACGAAACCACCGCCCGCATCCTGCTCGACGGGCGCCCGTACCGGGAGGTCGACGACCGGTGCTGGTCGGCGGAGCGCCGCCTGGCCGACATGGACGCCGAGGGCGTGGCGGCGCAGCTCGTCTCGCCGATCCCCGTGACGCTGTGTCACGGGGAGCCTGCCGACGGGGCCGCCGTGCTGGCCGCCGCCCAGAACGAGTTCCTCGCGGAGCTGGTCGGGCGGGGCGGCGGGCGGCTGTTCGGCCTGGGCGCCGTCCCGCTGCAGGACCCGGCCCGGGCGACGGCCGAGTTGCTGCGCTGCGTCGGCGAGCTGGGGTTCCCCGGGGTGGAGATCGGCACCCGGGTCGGTGACGCCGAGCTGGCCGACCCGCGCTTCGACGAGTTCTTCGACTCCGCTGCCGAGCTGGGCGCCTTCGTCCTGGTGCACCCGGTCGACCAGACGCTCGACCCGCGGCTGGCGGCCCTGGGCATCGGGTTCGGCATCGGGATGCCGGGCGAGACCGCCGTCGCGGCGGCGGCCCTGCTCACCGGCCGCGAGCGGCGGCCCGGGATGCGGCTGTGCCTGGCCCACGCCGGTGGGGCGCTGCCGGCGGTGCTGCCCCGCCTCGACCGCGGGGAGCTGCTCGCGGGCCGCCCGGGCGAGCGCCCACCGACGGTGCGCGCCCGGGACATGTGGTGCGACTCGCTGGCCTACGACGCCGACAGCCTGCGGCTGGCGGTCACCCGGTTCGGGCCCGGGCACGTCGTGCTGGGCACCGACTACCCCTTCGCCGCTCGGGAGGCCCCGGCCGGGGCCGTCCTCGACGGCCTGGACGACGGCCTACGCAGATTGATCGGCCGTGACAACGCACTGGACATGATCGCCGCCCTCCACCCGGAGAGCGCGGTCCACGACAAGGGAGGCCCCTCGTGGGCGAGATCCTCGGCCTCGGCCTGACCCACTACCCGCCGCTCGCGGTCACAGACGAGCACATGGCCGACATCCTGCGGCTCACGCTCTCGGACCCCGACATCCCGGCCGAGCAGAAGGACCCGGCGAACTGGCCGGAGCGGATGCGCGCCGACTGGGGTGACGACGGGGGCACCGCGGCCGCGGCCCGGCACCGCGCCGAGCTGGTCGCGGGGATGGCGAGGTGCCGCGAGGCCCTCGACGCGTTCGCGCCCGACGTCGTCCTGGTCTGGGGGGACGACCAGTACGAGACCTTCCGCGAGGAGGTCGTGCCGTCGTTCTGCCTGATGGCCTACGAGGACATGGAGGTCCGGCCGCTGGAGCCCGCCGGGTCGCGCGGGGTACCCAACCCGTGGGGTCGGCCGGCCGACATGCCGATGCTGATGCGCGGTGCCCCCGACATCGGCCGGGAGGTCGCGGCGCACCTGCTCGACGCCGGGTTCGACATCGCCTACTCCTACCGCAAGCCCGACGGCGTGCCGTTCCCGCACGCGATGGCCAACACCCAGCTCTACCTGGACTACGACCACGCCGGCACCGAGTTCCCCTACCCCGTGCTGCCGATGGCGGTGAACTGCTACGGCCGGCACGTGATCGCCCGCAAGGGCGGCATCGCGAAGTTCGCCGACATCGCGACCGAGCGGCTGGACCCGCCCGGCCCCACCCCGGCGCGCTGCTACGCGCTCGGCGCGGCACTGGCCTCGGCCTTGCGCGACGGGCCGCACCGGGTGGCGCTGGTCGCGTCGTCGAGCTGGTCGCACGCCTTCCTCGTCGACGACAACTGGCACCTGCGTCCGGACACCGTCTCGGACCGCGCCCTGTACGAGTCCCTGGCGGCGGGCGACTACGAGGCCTGGCTCAAGACCAGCGCGGACGACATCGTGCGGTCGGGCCAGCAGGAGATGCTGCTGTGGTTCTGCCTGGCCGGGGCGATGGCGGAGCTGGGCCACAGGCCGACCTGGTCGACGTTCGTCGAGACCGAGGTCCTCAACTCCAACAAGTGCTTCGCGGTCTTCGAGGGGAACGCCGTCTCCGAGGGGAACAAGGCATGACCACCACCGCCGCGGCCACCGAGCTGGCCGAGAAGTTCGTCGACGTCGGCGGGATCCGCACCCGGTACCTGGAGGCCGGCGCCGGGGCACGCACCGTCGTGCTGCTGCACGGGTCCGGTCCGGGAGTGAGCGCGTGGGCGAACTGGCGGCTCACCATGCCGGCGTTGGCCCGGCAGTACCGGGTGCTGGCACCGGAGATGGTGGGCTACGGCGCCAGCCGCGGGCCCGCCGACATCCGTTACGGGGTCGCCACCTGGCTCGACCACATGATCGGTTTCCTGGACGCCCTCGACGTGCCCCGCGCGTCGTTCGTCGGCAACTCGATGGGGGGGCTGATCACGCTGCACATCGCGATCACGCAGCCGCAGCGGATCGACCGGATGGTGTTGATGGGCGCACCCGGGGTCGGGATGCGGCCCACCGAGGGCCTCGCCGCGGTGCGCAGCTACGAGCCGTCTCCGGAGAACATGCGCGAGCTGCTCACCACGCACTTCGCCTACGACCCCTCGATCATCGGTGACGACCTGGTGCAGGCCCGGTACCGGGCGAGCATCGAGGGCGACGCGCACGAGATCTACCGGACGATGTTCTTCGACCCCCGCCACTCGGGCAACGACCTGGCCCTGGAGGCGGACGCGGTGCGCACCGTCACCGCGCCGACGCTGCTCGTCCACGGCATGCACGACAAGGTCATCCCCGTGGACGTCAGCTGGACGATGGCCGGCCTCATCCCCGACGCCGACCTGCACGTGTTCGCCCGCTGCGGGCACTGGACCCAGATCGAGCGGGCGGACGAGTTCTCCCGCCTCGTCGCCGGCTTCCTCGCCGACCCCGCAACCGAAGGAGAGTCGTGACCGTCACCGATTCCGCCCCACCCGCCGTCGGCACCGGCGGCGGGCTCGTCGAGGAGGAGGGGCACCGGTTCCGGGTGCACCGCTCCAGCATGACCTCGCCCGAGATCCACGCCCTCGAGCTCGAGCGGGTCTTCGCCCACAGCTGGCTCTACGTCGGGCACGAGTCGGAGGTGCGCGAGCCCGGCGACTACGTCCGGCGTCCTGTCGGCGGCCGGCCCCTGTTCATGGTGCGGGCGGCCAAGTCCCGCGAGATCCGGGTGTTCCACAACACCTGCAGCCATCGCGGCGCCGTCGTGTGCCGCAAGGACTCCGGCAACGCCAAGGTCTTCCAGTGCTTCTACCACGCCTGGTCGTTCGACACCGAGGGCAAGCTGGTCGGCGTGCCGGGCCGCGACGCCTACGGCGAGGGGCTCGACTTCTCCGAGCTCGGGCTGCGCCCGGTCGCCCGGATGGCGAGCTACCGCGGTTTCGTCTTCGCCAGCTACGACCCGGACATCGTCGAGCTCGACGAGTACCTGGCCGGGGCGAAGGAGTACCTCGACCTCGCGGCCGACGGCCTCGGGAGCGCCGAGATCATCTCCGGCAGCAACCAGTACGCGATCGACGCCAACTGGAAGCTGCTGGTGGAGAACAGCATCGACGGCTACCACGCGGTCCCGACGCACGACACCTACTTCAAGTACCTCGTCGCCCTCGGCACCGATCTCTCGACCGGCGTGGACGGCGTCGGCCGGTCGCTCGGCAACGGGCACGCGGTGATCGACTACCACGCCCCATGGGGACGGCCGGTGGCCAAGTGGGAGCCGATGTTCGGCGAGGACGGCCGTGAGGAGATCGCGCGGCTGCGGGCCGACCTCGTGGAGCGCTTCGGCGAGGAGCGGGCCGCGCGGATGGCCGAGACCAACCGCAACCTGTTCGTCTACCCCAACCTGATCATCAACGACATCATGGCCGTCACGGTGCGGACGTTCATGCCGGTGTCGGCCGACCGCATGGAGGTCACGGCGTGGGAGCTCGCGCCGGCCGACGAGATGCCGCAGCTGCGGCAACGGCGCCTGGACAGCTTCCTCACCTTCCTCGGCCCGGGCGGCTTCGCGACGCCGGACGACATCGAGGCTCTCGAGTCCTGCCAGCAAGGCTTCCGCAGCGGCGGCATCGAGTGGAACGACATCTCCCGCGGGATGGCGCGCGACCCGCACGCCGACGACGAGGAGCAGATGCGGGCCTTCTGGCGCCGCTGGCACGAACAGGTGTCCGGCCGGGACGGGGTCGGCCGGTGACCGCCGACGCCGTGCTCGCCACCTCGAGGCTTGCCGGGATCGGGCGGGCCGAGGTCGAGGAGTTCCTCTACCGCGAGGCGGAGCTGCTCGACGACTGGGACCTCGACGAGTGGATCACGTTGTTCACCGAGGACGCCCGCTACTACGTGCCGTGCAACGACGCGCCGCACGGCGACGCGGCCCGTGACCTGATGCTGATCGACGACACGATGTTCCGGCTCCGGGCCAGGGTCGAGCGCCTCAACAGCCGCAAGGCCCACCGCGAGTACCCGCACTCCAACACCAGTCACCAGATCGCCAACGTCCGGCTCGGGGAGGTCGAGGGCGACGAGCTCACGGTCCGCGCCGAGTTCTCGGTCTGGCGGTTCCGCGCGGAGCGGGCGATGTGCTACGTCGGCCGCTACACCTACCGCCTGCGCGCCGTCGACGGTGAGCTGAGGATCGTGATGAAGCACTGCCTGCTGTCCAACACCACCCTGCGTCAGGTCTCCGACGTGGCGATCATCCTGTGACCGGCCCGCTGACGGGCCGGACGGCCGTCGTCACCGGCGGCGCCACCGGCATCGGGTTCGGGATCGCCCGCCGCCTGCTCGCCGACGGGGCCCGCGTCCTCATCGCCGGCCGCAGCGACGCCGAGGTGAAGGGCGGCGCCGAGGCGCTGCGCGCCGACGGGCTCGAGGTGGCGGTATTCGCCGGGGACCTCTCCGTGGCCGGGGAGGCGCAGCGGCTGCTCGACTCCGCCGTCGACGCGCTCGGCGGGATCGACATCCTGGTCAACAACGCCGGTGGCGGGGTCATCCGCCCGACCCTGGAACACACCGAGGAGACGTTGCGGGCCACGATCGACAACAACCTGTGGACGACCGTCCGGGTCACCTTGGCGGTCCTGCCGCACATGGTGGCCCGGGGCGGGGGCCGGATCGTCAACATCGGTGCGGAGTCGGTCCGCAACGGGCTGACCGACCACGCCGTCTACAACGCGGCCAAGGGCGGCGTGCACGCCATCGCCACCGGGCTCGCCCGCGAGTTCGCGAGCTCCGGGATCACCGTCAACGTGGTGGCGCCGTCCTACACGACGACCCCGGAGAACGCCGCGGCCCTCGCGGCGGGGAAGGTCGCCGAGCGGTTCCAGGTCGTGCTCGCCGACGCCGTCGCGATGATCCCGGCGGGCCGCCCCGCCGAGGTCGAGGAGGTCGCCGCCGCGGTCGCGTTCCTGGCCACCCCCGAGGCCGGCTTCGTCACCGGCCAGGTCATCAGTGTCAACGGCGGCAGCAGCATGGGCTGATCGGTCGGTGATCCCGCCGGGGCCGGCGGCGACGACGTCGGCCCGCGCTCCGCCATGGTCGACGCGTCCTCGGGAGGTTACCGTCCGTGCACGGTGCACAGATCGACCCGGGTGCCGTCCTGGACCCCGCCGGCGCAGCGGTGCGGCACGGTGCTGCGGCACGCCGCTCCGGCGCGGAGCCGGTCGTGCCGACCTCGGGCGGGGTGCCGACGGGAGCCTCCGGGACAGCGGTGTCCGTGCGCGGCGCCGCCGCCACCGGGTCGGGCACGCAGGAGGGCGGCCCCGTCCGGTTCGTCGAGCCCGGGCTGGTGGGCCGGCACGCGGAGCTCGGCCGCCTTCGCGGCTGTGTCACCGATGCGGGGATGGGCCGCGGTGCCGTCGTCGGGCTCTGCGGCCGGCCCGGGGCCGGGAAGAGCAGGGTGCTCGACGTGGTGGCCGCAGGTGCGACGGCTGCCGGGGTCACGGTGTTGCGCGGAACGCCTGCGGACCACGGCGCCCGGCGCCCCCTCGGCCTGTTCGGCAGCGCCCTCACCGAGCTGGCGGACCTCCTCGTGGCCCGCCCCGACGTCGTCGCCGACGTCGGCGCACGCCCGGGGGGGCTCGCGGCCCCGGTCGTCGCGCTCGTCCCGGAGATGGCGCGCGTCCTGGGGGACCGGGCCGAGCTCTCGTCTCCCGCCACCGAGGTCTCCGGAGCGTTGACCGCGATCGCGCGGATGCTCGTCGCGGTGTTCACCGCGACCCGCCCCGGCCTGCTGATCCTGGACGACTGCGAGACCGCCGACGAACTGAGCTGGCAGCTGCTCGCGGTGATCGCGCGGACGGTATGCGCCGGGGCCGGACACCTGACCGTCGTCTTCGCCTTCCGGCCGGAGGCCCAGGCCGCGGTCCGGTCCTGGGAGCTGCCCGAGATCGTGCAGGTCGAGCTCGGGCCGCTGGGGCCGGGCGAGGTGCGTGCGCTGGTCGTCGCCGCGGCCGGGCAGATACCCGACGAGGTCGGCGACTACATCGCCGGCCACTCGCTCGGTGTCCCGCTGTACGTGTTGTCCACGCTCCGGGCGTTGATCGACTCCGGGGTGCTCGTCGCGGTCGGCGGCCGGTGGACGGTCGACGAGGCGAGGCTGCGCGGGCTGCCGCCGGCATCGGCCGGTCCCGAACACGATCTCCGATCCGAGGCCTTCGTCGCCGCCCGGATGGCGCAGCTGGACCCGATCACGCGCACGGTGCTGGAGCAGGCCGCGGTCCTCGGGCAGCGCGTGCAGGTCGCCGTGCTGGCCTCGGCGCTCGGGTGGGGTACCGGGGACGTCGAGCGCGTGCTGGACGATGCCGCCGACCGCGGGTTCCTCCATCGGGCAGCGGGTGGACCCGCGGTCGTGGAGGTCGTCCACGACGGCTTCCGGGACGCCGTCCTGTCCTCCCTGGACGAGCCCGGCCGGCGGGCGGCGCACCGCCGAGCGGCCCGCGCGCTCATCGTGCAGGAGACCTCCGACGACCACGCGATCGCCCACCACCTGCACCGGGGCGGGGCGTCGACCCTGGCACTGCCGCACGCGCTGCGCGCGGGGGAGGCCGCGCTGCGCCGCCACGCACTCGACGTCGCCGAGACGTTCCTGACGATCGCCCGCACCGGCATCGACGCGGCCGACGGGGTGTCCGGCCGGGACCGGTTCCGGGTGCACGAGGGGATCGGCACACTGCACATGCTGCAGGGCGGCTACGACACCGCGGCGGAGCACCTGGACGCGGCGTACGGCGCCGCGCTCGGGCTGGACCCCGTCGACTGCGGCCGGGTGGCCATCGCGCGGGGCGAGCTGGCGTTCAAGAAGGGGACCTTGGGCGACGCGGACCTGTGGACCTCGCGCGCGGTGGCGGCACTGGGGCTGCGCCATCCGACGTCCGCCGCGGCCGCGGCGGGGTGGTCGGTGGTGGAACTGGCGAGGTGGGTCACGCTGCTCGTGGTCCAGATCGTGCGGCCCGCCCCGGTGTCCGACCGCGCCGCTCTGGCGGCCCGGCTCTACAACAGGCTGTCCTACCAGTCGTGGTTCACCAGCACCCCGGCGTGGAACGTCTGGTCGATGCTGCGGGCCCTGCGGTTCGCTCAGGCCGCCGGGAGCGTCCGCCAGCTGTCCCAGGCCTACTCGGGAAGCGCGGCGTGCCTGGCCGGGCTGGCGCCGGTGCTGGCGCCGGTCGCCCTGCGCCTGGTCGGGCGGTCGTTGCGGCTGCGCCGCGCCCTGGGCGACGAGTGGGGCGTCGCCCAGTCGCGGCACTTCCGCGGGTTCGTGCTGTACGCGGCGAGCCGGTTCGACGAGGCGAGCGCGGAGTTCGACGCGGCGGTCCGGGCCTTCGCCGTGCTCGGTGACCGGTGGGAGCAGATCGCCGCGACCTGGCAGCAGGCGCTGTGCCTGTACCGCCGTGGCCGGTTGCACGAGGCCGGCGCGCGGGCGCGGGAGGCGTTCTGGGAGAGCCGGGCGATCGGTGACCGGATCGGCGCCGGTACGGCTCTCGCGGTGTGGGTGCGGTGCCTGCCCGCGGAGGTCGGCTCCGATGTCCTCGCCCGCGAGCTGGACTGCATCGCGGACTCCGACGCCCACACCCGGGCACTGATCCGGGGGGCCATGGGGTGGCGGCAGCTGCACTTGGGCAACCCCGACGCCGCACTCGCGGAGTTCGCCGCGGTCGAACGGGAGCTGCGCCGCAGCGGGATCCGCAACCACTTCGTCGCACCGCTGCGGACCTGGCAGTTGCAGGCCCTGCGGCTGGCCACCGACGCCCGGCCGAGCTGGTCGGCGTCGCGACGACGGCGGGACCGCCGGGCGGCGCGCCGGTGCCTGGCCGCCGCGCTGCTCAGCGCGGCCGTGTACGGCGCCGAGCGGCCGGCCACCCTGCGGGAATGGGCGCTGCTCTCGCTGGCCCGCGGCCGGCTGCACCGTGGCCGGTTCCAGCTGTGGATCGCGACGCGCAGTGCTCGGCACCGGAACGCCGACGGTGACCTCACGGCCTGCGCCGCAGTGGCCGCCGAGGCGTTCGGGGCACCGCGGGCGGACGGGACGCGACCCCGGGACCCGGCGCCGGTGGACGGTGCGGCCCCGGTCGCGGGCCGGCCCGACGATCCGCGGCTGACCGTGGATCGAGGGCTGGTCGAGGACCGTGCCGTGCCGATGCTCCCCGGACTCGCCGAGATCAGCCGCCATCGCGCGGTCATCGCCGCGGCCCGGCGGCTGGCCCGTCTCGAGTCGGCCGAGGACATCCTGGCCGAGCTGCGCGACGCGGTCGCATCGGCCACGGCGGCCCTGGAGGTCCAGGTCCGGGCCGCGGCGGTCGACGTCGGCGAATCCGGGCCCGGCGCGGTGTCGGGCGCAGTCGAGCGCGTGGTCGTGCCGGTGACGATGCGCGGCCCCGCCGGGCACGTCGTCATCGCGACCTTCCCGTTCGGCGAGGCGGCCGCGCACGTGCAGGCCGTCGAGGTGCTGGCCGCGCTGTCCGGTGCGCTGCTGGACCGGCAGGCGCTGCGGTGGCGGGCCGCGGCGCAGATGGTGGAGGTCCAGGAGGCCGAGCGCGCTCGGATCGCCCGGGACCTGCACGACGACCTCGGGCATCTCTTCAGCGGGATCCTCGAGGGTCTCGGCGCTCTGGACCGGCGCGCGGGATCCCTCGAGCCGGCCGTGACGAGCCTGCGTGACATCGCCCGCGACGGGATCCGGGCGGTCCGCACCGTCGCCTGGTCCCTGCGGCCCGAGGGGCTGGACGATCTCGGCGTGATCGGCTGTGTCGAGCAGCTGGTCGAGGACTCCGAGCGGATGTTCCGGATTCCGATCGATCTCACGGTGCGCTGTGCGGACGGGGTGTTGTCGCCGCTCGCGGAGACCGCGCTGTTCCGGATCGTCCAGGAGGCCCTGACGAACGTGGGCCGGCACAGCGGGGCCGGCGAGGCCAGCGTGCTGGTGGTGAGGTCGGGGGACCGCGTCCGCGCGGTCGTGGAGGACAACGGCGGCGGGTTCGACCCCGCCGCGGCACGGGAGCGGCGTTCCCTCGGCCTGGCCGGGATGCGGGAGCGGGCCCGGCTCGTCGGGGGTCGGGTGGATGTGGTGTCGCACATCGGCGGCGGCACAACGGTGATGGCGGAGGTGCCGGTCGACGATGATCGGTGTGGTGGTTTGTGACGATCATGGAATTGTCCGGTCCGGGATCAGGCGGATCCTCGCCGGGACCGACGACATCAGGGTGCTCGGGGCGGCCTCGACCGGCGCCGAGCTGCTCGCGTTGGTGGCCGAGCACCGGCCCGACGTCGCGGTCGTGGACATCAGGCTGGCCGACGGCAGCGGCCTCGACCTGCTCGGTCCGGTCGCCCGGATCCGCCCGGACACCCGGGTGGTCATGCTGAGCATGTACGGGGCGCGCGGCTACGTCGAGAAGGCGCGGGCGCTCGGAGCCCGTGGCTACGTCACCAAGGAGTGCCTCGAGGACGAGCTCATCGGCGCCGTTCGACGGGTGATGGAGGATCCGGACTTCGTGTCGTTCCGACCGGTCGGGCAACGCAGCTCCGGCGCGCGCCGGGGGGCGACCGACGCGCTGTCCGCGCGCGAGGTCGAGGTGCTCGCGCTGCTGGCGTCGGGCATGACCAACGCCGAGATCGCGGACCAGCTGTTCCTGTCCAGCCGGACGGTGGAGAGCCATCGGGGCGCGCTGCAACGCAAGCTCGGGGTCCGCTCGCGGGCGGAGCTGGCCCGGGTCGCCCGCGATGTGGGGTTGACGGCGTGACCCGCGTGCGGCTGCCGTCGGGTCCGTAGTTTCACCGGATGTCCGCCGTCGGGTGATGCAGTTCACTTGCCGCTGAGTGCGAGAACGCCGCTGAGCAGCAGGAGGAGCTCCATGACCATCGAGACGGACCGGGTCGACCAGCTCGTCAACCTCGAACGGGGCGAGATCGACCGCAGGATCTTCAGCGATCCCGAGATCTTCGAGCGCGAGCTGACCACCATCTTCGCCCGCAGCTGGCTCTTCCTGTGCCACGAGAGCCAGATCAAGAAGAAGGGCGACTTCTTCGAGGCCCCGATGGGCCGCGACAACGTCCTGGTCGTGCGGCAGAAGGACGGCGGCATCAAGGGCCTGCTCAACACCTGCGCCCACCGCGGCAACGCGGTGTGCCGGGCCGAGGAGGGCAACGCCAAGAACTTCATGTGCACCTACCACGGCTGGACCTACGACCTGGCCGGCGACCTGATCGGTGTCCCCGGGCTCTCCGAGCTGTACCACGACGAGATGCCGGCCACCGGGCTGCGGGAGGTGGCGCAGCTGGAGTCCTACCGGGGCTTCGTGTTCGCCACGATGGACGCGACCGCGCCGCCGCTCGAGGAGTTCCTCGGCCGGACAGGACGGCTGGGGCTCGAGTTCATCGCCTCCCAGGGCGACATGGAGGCCGTTCCGGGGATCCAGAAGTTCATCATCCCCTGCAACTGGAAGTTCGCGGTCGACAACCTGTTCGACTGGTACCACCCGCAAATCACCCACCTCTCGGCGTTCCAGACCGGGCTGCTGCCCACGCCCCCGGACGGCACCGGCGCCCAGATGAAGACGGCGGGGGTGGTCGGCCCGGACGGGGCGGACCTGCAGCTGCCCGGCGGGGTGGTCTCCGGTGACGCCGGGGACCAGCTGGTGTTCATCGACGCGTTCGGGCACGCGATCGCCGGGCCCACCGTCGAGGCGATGGGCAACTTCGGCGGCATGATCGACCACTCGTGGCGGGACCGCCCGGACGTCGTGGAGCGGCTCGGCCCGGTGGCGCGGCGATCGGTCGGGCACGCCAACATCTTCCCGACCTGCTGGGTCACCCCGCCGTTCAACCAGATCTCGCTACGGATCCCGCGCGGGCCGATGGAGACCGAGATCTGGTGGTTCACCTTCGTCCACAAGGACGCCCCACCGGAGCAGCGGGCGATGGCCGTGCAGGGGGCGATCCACGCGTTCGGCCCCGCCGGCTTCCTCGAGCAGGAGGACGGCGAGAACTGGACCCAGAGCACGATGCAGACCCTCGGGGCCGAGAGCAAGCGGGTCCCACAGGTGCTCGCGATGAACCTGCGGCGCGGCAAGGTCGTCAACGACGAGGACGGCCTCGACCCGCCCTACATCGAGTGCAGCATCAACGAGCACGGCCAGTTGTGGACCTTCGCCGCCTGGCAGGAGTGGCTGCGCGGCACCGGCTGGGACGAGTTGCGCGAGCGGACGGCTCCGCCCGACGTTCTCTGACCGCCGACCACGAGGAGACAGGACACCACCATGACGATCGACCAGACCATCGCGACCGTCGACCGGACGGTCGACCAGGAACTGCTCACGGCCGCGCTGCGCCAGTTCGAGGTCGAGCGCTTCTACACCGGCGAGGCGGCTCTGCTCGATGGCCGCCGGTTCCCGGAGTGGGTGGCGTTGTTCAGCGACGACGTGCACTACTTCATGCCGATCCGGCGGACCCGGCTGCGCCGCGAGATCGACCAGGAGTTCACCCGCCCCGGAGAGATCGCCTTCTTCGACGAGAACAAGCAGATGCTCCAGGGGCGGGTCGCCAAGATCATGAGTGGCACCGCGTGGGCGGAGGACCCGCCGTCGCGCACCCGCCACATCGTGACGAACGTGCACGTCGTCGACGACCGCGGCGCCGAGCTGGACGTGCACACCAACTTCCTGCTCTACCGGACCCGGCTCAAGTCCGAGGAGACCACCTGGATCGGTTCGCGGCGCGACACCCTGCGCCGGCACGAGGGGTCCTTCCTGATCAGCCGCCGGCAGATCCTGCTCGAGCAGACGGTCCTGCTCTCGCAGAACCTCAGCAACTTCTTCTGACCGGTCGAACCCGACCGGCAGCGATCGTCACACAGGAGGCTCGACCGCCATGGGATGGCTCGACGGGAACGTTGCACTGGTGACCGGGGGCGGCTCCGGAATGGGCCGTGCCCTGGTGGAGAGGTTCGTCGCCGAGGGAGCGCGGGTCGGCGTGCTGGAGATCGATCCGGACAAGGCCAAGCAGCTCGCGGCCGACTTCGGTGACGCGGTGGGCGTGACCGTGGGGAGCGTGACGAGCTTCGAGGAC
The DNA here is from genome assembly GCF_019263585.2 of Pseudonocardia oceani. Classification (GTDB taxonomy): domain Bacteria; phylum Actinomycetota; class Actinomycetes; order Mycobacteriales; family Pseudonocardiaceae; genus Pseudonocardia; species Pseudonocardia oceani. The sequence goes on along the minus strand of NZ_JADQDF010000001.1, from coordinate 340,778 downwards.
AACGCCCGTGCGGTCGCCGACACGGTCGCCGCCTTCGGGCAGCTGGACACCTTCGTCGGCAACGCCGGGCTGTGGGACTTCGGGTCGAGCCTCGAGTCCCTGCCTGGCGAGGCGCTGGGGCAGGCGTTCGAGCAGCTGTTCGGCGTCAACGTCCTGGGCTACCTGCTCGGGGCCAAGGCCTCGATCGACGCGCTGCGCCGGACCCGCGGTTCCATGATCTTCACCGCGTCCAACGCCGCCTTCTACCCCGGCGGCGGCGGGCCGCTCTACACCGCGTCCAAGCACGCGGTCACCGGCCTGGTGCGGCAGCTGGCCTACGAGCTCGCCCCCGACATCCGGGTCAACGCGGTCGCGCCCGGTGGGATGCCCACCGACCTGCGCGGCCCCTCCGCGCTCGGGCTCCAGGACACGTCCTTCGGCTCCATGCCGGTCGACCAGCTGATGATCGCCATGTCACCGCTGGAGCAGCCGATCAGCGCGAGCGCCTACACCGCCACCTACGTGCTGCTGGCCTCGTCGGAGAACTCGCCGACGACGACCGGCTCGGTGCACAACTGCGACGGCGGCCTCGGGGTCCGCGGCCGCAAGGCCGACCAGGCCCTGATGGGGCAGCTGCTCGGCGGCTGACCCCGGTCCGATCGGCACCCGCTGAGCCGGTCACCACCACGTCGGCGCCCCGAAGGCGTCCGGAAGGAGCAACCATGAAGATCACCTCGCTCGGCTACGTCCGGCTGGAGTCGCCGGACGCCAAGGAATGGCAGACGTTCGGTCCCGAGGTGCTGGGGTTGGCCGTGTCCGACGACCCGCACGGAGCGCCGAACTCGGTGTCGCTGACCAACGACGACCGCCCCGGCCGGCTCGTGATCACCGAGGGGCCGCACAACCGGCTGGACCGCACGGGCTGGGAGGTGGCCGGCGCCGAGGAGCTCGAGGCGGCCGTCGCCGAGCTGGAGGCGGCCGGGGTGAGCGTCACGCGGGGCACCGCCGAGCAGTGCCGGGCCGCACGGGTCCGGGCGCTGGTCCGGTTCTCCGACCCGGCCGGGTTCACCCACGAGCTGTTCTACGGCCAGCTCGTGGTGCCCGCGTCGTTCCGGCCGGGCCGGGCGATGTCCGGCTTCGTGACCGACGGTCAGGGCCTGGGCCATGTCGTGCTGGTGGTTCCCGACATGGACGCCGCCCTGGACTTCTATCACCGGACACTCGGATTCAAGATCAGCGACGAGATCGACATGTTCGGCAACCGGGTCGTCTTCTTCCACGTCAACCCCCGGCACCACACCCTGGCGATCATGGCGGTCCCGGGGATGCGCGGACTGCACCACATCATGGTGCAGACGGCCTCGCTCGACGATGTCGGGATCGCGCACGACCTGTGCGCGGACCGCGGGATCCCGCTGGCGATGACGCTGGGCAGGCACACGAACGACCGGATGTTCAGTTTCTACGTCCGCTCGCCCAGCGGGTTCGAGATCGAGTACGGCTGGGGCGCGGAGACCGTCGACGACGACGGCTGGGTGGTCACCCACATGCAGAGCGCGAGCATCTGGGGCCACCGGCCGGGTGATGCACCGCCCCCGGGGTGCCTCGAGCCGGTGGCCGGTCCGGAAACCGGGTGAGTCGGCGATGATCGGGACGTCGAGCGACCAGGCGGTCGCGGTACCGGTGCATCCGCTGGTTGAGCTCGATCGGGTGCACCGGGAGGTCTACCTGGACGAGCAGGTCTACCAGCAGGAACTACGCCGGATCTTCGCGCGGACCTGGATCTACGTCGGGCACGAGAGCGAGGTCGCCCGGGCGGGGGACTACAAGTCCACGTTCATCGGCACCCAGCCGGTGATCCTCTCGCGGGACGAGGACGGCACACTGCACGTGCTGCTCAACCGGTGCACGCACCGGGCCGCGACGGTGTGCCAGGCCGCCGCCGGCAACTCCAGCTACTTCCGCTGCGAGTACCACGGATGGACCTTCCGCAACGACGGCCGGCTGGTCGCGCCGACGTTCAGCAGTGGCTACGACAAGGCGGACTTCGACCCCACCGACTTCGCCCTGGGGCGGGTGCCCCGGGTGGACAGTCACCGGGGGCTGGTGTTCGCCAGCCTGGCCGCCGAGGGCGAGTCGTTGCGCGAGCACCTCGGGCGGGCTGCCGAGTTCATCGACCTGGCGGTCGACCTGGCCCCGGCCGGGGAGATCCGGCTGGGTGCGGGCAGCCACAAGTACGCCTACGACGGCAACTGGAAGCTGCAGAGCGAGAACGGGGTGGACGGCTACCACCCCAACTTCGTGCACAGCGCGTTCCTGGAGACCAGCGGTCTGGGCGGGTCGATCTTCGGGCCGGGTTCGTCGGGCCGGGCCGGGGCGCTGGGTCGGGGCCACGGCATCCTGGACTTCCGTTCGGTGATGGCCCCGATGATCCGGGCGAAGCTGGAGACCCCGCCCGGGGCTGCGGCCTTGGCCCGGCTGGCGGAGCGGCTCGGGGAGGAGCGGGCCACCGAGGTCCTGCTGGCCAACGGCACGCAGGGCTTCAACCTCCTGGTCTTCCCCAACCTGCAGATCATCGGTTGCCAGATCCGGGTCATCCACCCGCGGCGGGTCGGCTACTCCGAGGTGGAGCTGTACCCCTACCTCCTGGACGGGGTGACCGAGGAGGAGAACAGCGCCCGGTTGCGGACGCACGAGGCGTTCTACGGCCCGTCCGGGGGCGGCGGCCCCGACGACGTCGAGATGTTCGACCGGGTCGGTGTCGGCCTCGCCGCCGAGGGGGTGGAGTGGCTGCCGTTCCTGCGCGGCCTGCGGCGGGAGGAGGTCGACGGCGAGGCCCGGTGGGGCCATGTCACCGACGAGCAGCCACAACGGGGGTTCTACCGCCGCTGGCTGGAGCTGATGGGGGACCGACCGTGACCGCGACCGTCACCGGCCTGACCCGGGCCGAGGCCGAGGACTTCGTGCACCACGAGGCGATGCTGCTCGACGAGGGCCGGCACGAGGAGTGGCTCGAGCTGTTCGCCGCCGACGGCGTCTTCTGGGTGCCGGCGAACGAAGCCGATCACGACCCCGACTCCCATGTCTCGATCATCTATGACGACCGGGCCAGGCTGGCCGACCGGGTGGCGCGGCTGGCGCTGGGCCGGGCCGTCCAGGAGAACCCGTCGCGCACGATGCACCTGGTCGGCAACGTGACTGTGCCCGAACCCGGTCCCGAGGCACCGCCGGGCACTGTCGAGGTGCGGGTCAACCTGGTCCTGTTCGAGTCGCACGGGACGCGCAACACCCAGCATGCCGCGCGTTGCCGCTACCTGCTGCGGCAGGAGGACGGGCACTGGCGGATCGTGCTGCGCAAGCTCGCCTTCCTCGACAACGACCAGTACTCGCCGAACCTGGCGTTCCTGTTCTGATGGACGACGCGACCGGGCCCACGCAGTGGCTGCTGCGCAACGAGTTCGCGGCCGTGCTCGTCGAGGTCGACGAGGTGGCGAACTCGCCCAGGTTGAAGATCACCGACGTGCGCACGGGTCGGGCCGGCTTCCTCGACCCGCTCAGCCTGGAGCGGCTGTCCCGGGCCCGGCCCTCGGACCTTGCGCCGATCGTGTCCCCGTCCATGAGCGAGCCGCTCGACGACCTCGACCGGCTCTGAGAGGAGTCCGAGATGGACCGCACGAGCTCGGCGGTGCTGGTGGAACCGCGACGCATCGAACTGCAGTCCTTCCCGCTGCCCGAGACCGGTCCCGACGACGGGCTGCTGCGGGTGCTGGGCACCGGGATCTGCGGCAGCGACTGGGCGCCCTACGCAGGCACCTGGATGACCGAGCTGCCGCCGCTGGTGCTCGGCCACGAGGTGGTCGGCGAGGTGGTGGCCATCGGCGCGCGGGCGGCGCACCGGTGGGGCGTCGCCGAGGGCGACCGGATCGTGCTGGAGGAGTCCATCCCCTGCCAGCACTGCCGGCTGTGCCGCACCGGTCGCAGCCACATGTGCGACCCCATGCACACCCCCGACGGCCTGCGCTACGGCCTCACGCCGAGCTCCCTGGCCCCGCACCTGTGGGGTGGTTTCGGGGAGTACGTCTACCTGCATCCGCGCTCGGTGGTGCACCGGATCTCCAAGGACGTCCCGGTCGAGGTCGCGCCGCTGTTCATCCCGATCTCCAACGGCATCCGCTGGATCGAGCGCGACGGCGGCTGCCGCATCGGGGACACCGTGGTCATCCTCGGCCCGGGGCAACACGGGTTGGGCTGCGTGATCGGCGCCGGGCTGGCCGGGGCCGGGACGACGATCGTGGTCGGCACCGCCCGCGACGACGCCCGGTTGGCGCTGGCCGCGTCCCTGGGCGCCGACCACGTCGTGCGGGCCGAGGACGGGCCGCTGGACGAGCAGATCGCGGCCCTGACCGGTGGGCAGATGGCCGACGTGGTCGTGGACGTCACCGCGGGCTCGTCGGGGGCGCTCGCCGAGGCGGTCTCGGTGGCGCGGGTGGGCGGCACCGTGATCGTGGCCGGTTCCCGGGAGATGGCGCCGGCCACCGGTTTCCGGCCGGACCTGCTGTTCTTCAAGGAGCTCACGGTCAAGGGCGTGTACGGCCACGACTACACCTCGGTGCGCCGCGCCATCGCGGTCATCGAGTCGGGGACGCTGCCCCTGGCGGGGCTCTGCACCCACACCTTCGGCCTCGGAGAGGTCGATCAGGCGCTGCGCACGCTCGGTGGCGAGGGCGACCCGACCGCGGTGCACATCACGGTCGTGCCACAGAGCAGCTGACCCCGTCGAGCGGGTCGTGCCGGCCGCGGTTCAGGTGGTCGCCGGCCGGGTCAGCAGGCTCGGCAGGTCGGCGTCCGGGTCGAGCAGCGCGTGCTCGTCGACGGTCACCGGGCCGCGGCCGAGCGCCCGCAGCACCGCCCGCAGCTCCCGCCGCCGGTTCACCGACACCGCGCCGACGACCCGCCCGTCACGAACCGTGATCCAGAGGGCGCCCTCGGCACTGTCCGGGTCCCCGCGTCGACGCACGACGCCGCCGGACCACGGCAGCCCGGCGATCTCGAAGCGATGTCCGTGCTGCTCCGACCAGGCCCAGGGGACGCGGTCGTAGGCCTCCGTGCCGCCGAGCACGGCCCGTGCGGCACCGGCCGCGTGCTGTTGGGCGTGCTGCCAGTGCTCTACCCGGAGCGTGCCGCCGAACGTGGCGCTCGGGAACCGGGCCACGTCACCGGCGGCGTACACGCCGGGATGCGACGTACGCCCTCGCTCGTCGACGAGCACCCCGTCCTGGACCCGGATCCCCGCGTCGGCGGCGAGGTCGGCGTTCGGGGCGGAGCCGACGGCGATCACGACGGTGTCGGCCGGCAGGACGGTCCCGTCCGCAAGCTCGACGGACTCGACCTGCCCGGCTCCCAGGATCGCCCGGATCGGCGACCGCTCGCGCACGTCGATGCCGCTCGCCCGGTGTCGGGCCAGCAGCCATGCGCCGGCCTCCGGGCCGAGGGCGGGCTGCACCGGCAGACCGGTACCCATCAGCAGGGTGACCTCGGCGCCCAGCCCGGCGAGCGTGGCGGCGACCTCCGAGCCGACGAAACCCTCGCCGACGACGACGGTGCGGCCGCCACGAGCGACGGCGTCCCGCAGCCGTTCGGCGTCCTCCAGGTCGCGTACGCCGAGCACCCCGGTCAGCGCCGCACCGGAGACCGGCAGCCGCCGTGGTCGCAGGCCGGTGCACAGCAGCACCCGCTCGGCGGCCGCAACGGTGCCGTCGACGAGCTCGACGCCGCGGCCGGGTACCAGCCGTGCGGCCGCCCGGCCCAGGACGACCTCGATGTCGTGCGCGGCGTAGAACTCGGGCGGGTGGACCTGCAGCGTCTCGCGGGCCGCACCGGCGGTCAGGTACGCCTTCGACAGCGGGGGGCGTTCGTAGGGAAGGTGCGGCTCACCGCCGATCAGCGTGACCCGGCCGGAGAAGCCCTGCTCGCGCAGGGTGCGCACGGCCGTAGCCCCGGCCAGCCCGGCCCCGACGACCGCGACGGACGCGACCCCGGTCCTCACGTCCCCGGCTCGCCGGCCCGGCCCGCGGGCGAGACGCCGACCAGCACGACGACCATGCCGTCGCGGACCTCCACCGCGTGCGTCCGCACCGGCAGGCTCGCCGGGAGACCGTCCGGTTCCCCGGTCCGCAGGTCGAACGCCGAGGCATGGAACGGGCACTCGACGTGACAGCCGTCGACATCGCCGTCGGCCAGGGAGGCCTGGGCGTGCGAACACGTGTCGTCGATCGCGTACAGCACGCCGTCGACGTTGAACACCGCGATCGGCGGGGTGATCTCGGCGACCCGGACCGCGCCCGGGGGAAGGTCGCCCGCGGGGCACAGCGTGACCGTCGGGGACGGTGCGGCGGCGTTCATCGAAGGACTCCCGGTAGCGGTCACGTCAGGGGCCGGTGAGGAACGACACCGTCAGGGCGTCGAACTCGGCCTGGTGTTCGAGCTGGGCCCAGTGCCCGCATCGGGGGAAGACGTGCAGCCGGGCATCGGGCATCCGCTTGAGCATGAAGAACGCGCCGTCGAGCGGCAGGACCCGGTCGTCGCGGCCCCAGGTGAGCAGGGTCTTGTGCGGGATGCGGTGCACATCGCGCCAGAGCTCCTCGGGCACGCCCGCGCCCCTGGCCCCGAACGTCCCGAACAGGCGGGTCACGTACTCCACGGCGTCCGGTGCGGTCGCGGCGGCGTAGCGCTGCTCCAGCACTCCCGGCGGAACGTTGCTCGAGTCGTAGGTCATCACATCGATGAGGTGCTGCATCTTCTCGATGCTGGGCCCCGGGGGTGCGTAGAAGCCGAACAGCACCTTGAGTCCCTCGGACGGGTCCGAGGAGAAGATGTTGAGGGTGCCGCCCGCCGGCCCCATGAGGATCAACCGGTCGACCCGGTCGGGGTAGTCCAGCGCCATGCGCAGCGAGGTGCCACCACCGAGCGAGTTGCCGACGAGGTGCACGCTGGGGATCTCCAGGGCGTCGAGCACGCCGCTGAGGATGTAGGCGTTGAAGGTCCACACGCCGTCCTGGACGATCGGCTTGTCGGAACGTCCGTAACCGGGCTGGTCGAGCACGATGACCCGGAAGTGCTCGGCGAGACCGGGGACGTTCTGGGAGAAGTTGCTCCACCCGGACGCGCCGGGACCGCCGCCGTGCAGCAGGACGAGCGGCGGGCGCGAGGCGGCCTCCGCGGTGCGCGCGCCGGTGTCGTGCAGGTGGATGCGGTGCTCGTCGACCTGCACGAAGCGTGAGGTGGACTCGGCGGTGATCTCCGCCAGTGTGCCGGTCATGGGTCGTCCTCCTGTGTCGTTGCGGGCAGTGTGGCCGCGTCGCGGCGGGCCGGCATCCGGGGGAACTACGGATTCGCCCCGATCACGCGTCGGTGGCGCACGGCGGCAGGGGCCGTGGGTGCGGTGCCGGGGACCGGGCTGGTCCGCGGGGTGGACGTGGGACTGCTCACCAGGGCGCGGAGAGCAGCCACTCGTGCACGGCGGTCGCGGAGGCGCGCTCTGCACCGGGTGCGGGGAGGTCGAGGAACGCGCCCCGGGCGTAGAGCAACGGGTCGCCCGGGTGCACCGCCAGCGCGTCGACCCGGCCGATGACGATCACGTGGTCTCCGCCGTCGCGGATGTCGTGCACGGCGCAGTCCAGGTGGGCGATCGCGCCCCGCAGGTGGGGGCCGTGGTGACCGGGGGCGTGCGCGACGCCGGCGAACCGGTCCCCGGGCCGGGCGAAGCCGCGGGCCACCGCAGCCTGGTCCGACGCCAGGATGCTGACGCCGAAACCGGGGGCCGCGGCCAGGGCCCGGTGCATCGACCGTTCACGGCCCAGGCAGGCGAGCACCAGGGGCGGGTCGAGCGAGAGCGAGCAGAACGCGCTCACCGTGGCGCCGACCGGTCCGTCGGCGGTGGTCGTCGTGATCACGGTGACGCCGGTGGCGAACCGGCCGAGCGCGCGGCGGAAGCGATCGGGGTCCACCACCCCGGTCGCCGGTGTCACGGCGCCGGGGTGTCCGGGTCGCCCGCCAGTGCGAGGGCGCGGTCGACGAGGCGGAAGCACTCGGACTTGTCGTAGGCCAGGTAGTTCGTGGCCAGCAGCCGCACCGGGTCGCCCGCGTAGTAGCGCTCGTACTGTGCGGCCCGCTGGCCGAACGCGTCGCCGCACAGGTCCCAGGCGAGCTTGTAGAGCCGGATCCGGTCGACCGCGGACAGGTCCGCGCCGCGGTAGTAGCGGGCGATGTCGTCGGCGACGGGGGAGGTGAAGTCCTCGGCCGACGGCATCATCAGCAGGCCGCCCGCGCCGAGGGTCTGCAGCACCTCGACCAGCTTGGGGTACTGCGTGGCCAGCAGCACGCGCAGCGTCTGCAGCGCGTCGAACCGGGGCCGGACGGTGCCGGCGTCGGTGGTCTCGTACTCGGCCTCGGACGCGACGATCAGGGCGTGCGCCTGCTCGACGGCGGCGATGCACTCGCCGAGCTTCTGCTGCACGTGCAGGAACCCGTCGATCTTGACCGACTGGCTGAGCTTCATGGCCAGCCCGGTGATGAACTGCAGCTTGACCAGGCCGCGGACGCCGGTCTGGTGCGCGGTGTGCTGGCGCAGGTTCGTCGCGGAGTAGAGCGCGTTGGCCAGCCCCACGTCGCCGTGCAGGAAGACGCGGTCCCACGGCACGAGCACGTCGTCGAACACGACGAGGCAGTCGGCCTCCTCGAAGTGCGAGGACAGCGGGTGGTCGAAGGGGTGCCGGGTGCCGTCGTCGAACGGGGTGCGGGAGATCAGCCGCAGGCCGGGGGCGTCGATCGGCACGGCGAAGCACGCGGCGTGCTTCTCGTCCCCGGGACGCAGGCCGGGCAGGCTGTAGACGAGCAGCTCGTCGGCCATCGGGGCGAGCGTCGCGAGCATCCGGGCGCCCCGGACGACCAGGCCCTCCTCGGACGTCGACACCACGCCCATGTGCAGGAACTGCTCCTGCTGCTCCGATGACCCCTTCGAGCGGTCGACCTGCGGGGTGATCAACGCGTGGGTGAGGAACAGGTCGTGGTCCCGGACGTGCTCGTGGTAGCGCCGGATGTTGTCCGCGAAGCGTGGCCCGAGCTCGGCGAACACGCCGGGTGACTCGGCGAAGGCCATCAGCGTGGTGTTGAGGAAGTCGGGTGAGCGTCCCATCAGGCCGAGGGTGGGTTCGGCCCAGGCGCGGAACGCCTCGCGCCGCGCGCGCAGGTCCGCGGGCGTGCGGCAGGGGAGGAACGCGCGGCCGACCCGCGAGCCGTCCGGACCCTCCCCGGTGAGCACCGGGGCGAGCTCGGGATCGTGCTGCAGGTCGTAGAGCCCGGCGATCTGCTCGATCGGCCGGCGCAGCGCGGGATGCGTGGTGACGTCCTCGACGCGCTTGCCCCGGAGCCACACCTCCCGGGGGTGTTTCTGCAGGTTCTCGACGTACTGCGCACCGGTGCGTACGGGCATCGTCGCCCCTCTCGCGGGAACTGGAATGCTAGCGTGCCGACGACCGTAGCTGGCGCCCTGTCGCGGGGCAAGGCGGCCTTGACAACGACCTGCCCCGGCGAGTTGCATGCAAGCATGCTAGGAGGCCAATGGGGGCCTCGCAGGCGTCGAAAGGTGTCCGAGAATGCGGTTGGCATCGTTCCTGCTGCCCAGTGCGGCGGCGACCCCGGAGCAGTTCAGGCAGGGCTACGTTGGGGCGAACCCGAACTTCTACCAGCGGGCGCTGTTCGAGAACGGCGCCGTGCTGCGCCAGCTCGACGACCTCGGCTTCGATTTCGCGGCGTTCTCCGAACACCACTTCCATCTCGAGGGCCTCGAGATGTCGAACAACCCGATCCTGCTCGGTGCCTGGGCGGCCGGGTTGACCACGCGGTTGCGCATCGCGCAGATGGCCACCGTGCTCCCGGCCCGCAATCCCGTGCTGGTCGCCGAGGACCTCGCGATGCTCGACCACTTCAGCGGCGGCCGGATGATCGCCGGCTTCGCCCGCGGCTACCAGAGCCGGCACGTCACGACCGTCGGGCAGAAGAACGGCGCCGTCGCGACCTATGCGACCGACCCGCAGTACGCCGAGCACGACGCCCAGAACCGCGAGCTCTTCGAGGAGGCCTACCAGGTCGTGCGCGGGCTGTGGGAGAACCGCGAGTTCTCCTTCCACGGCACGCACTGGCAGGTGCCGCCGCGCGGTATCACGTGGGACCACCCGGGGACGCGGGAGATGGCACCGTCCACGGTGGGCGCCGACGGCACCGTCCAGAAGATCGGGATCGCGCCCAACACGCTGCAGGACCCGTCGACCATCGAGCTGGTGGTGCCGTTCACGCTCAGCCCCAACACCCTCCGGTGGGCGGCACGCGAGGGCGGCTGGCCGATCATCTTCAGTCCGATCGAGGAGACGGTCAAGATGTGCCTGGACGCCTACCACGAGGAGGCGAAGCTGCGGGATCCGGCGATCGGCTGGGGGCGCAACGTCGGGCACTTCCGCGAGGTCGTGGTGGCCGACACCGACGAGGAGGCCTTCGCCATCGGCCGGGACGCGCTGGGGTTCATCTGGCCGACCTGGCACGACCACTTCGGGTTCAACGAGGCCCTGCGCCGCCCGGGCGAGGAAGGGCCGGTGCCCAACGACTACCGCGCCATGGTCGACCGCGGGTTCTCGATCACCGGCTCGGTCGACACCGTGGCCCGCAACCTCGAGAAGGCCATCGAGGCGTTCGGCATCGAGCTGCTCGTGCTCTGGATGGGGATCGGTCCCGCGCCGCTGGACAAGATGCTGCGCAGCAACGAGCTGCTGGTGGAGCAGGTCCTGCCGAAGATCGGCATCAAGCTCGACCGCTTCGAGCCGACCCTGCGTCCCGAGTTCGACACCGCGAAGTGGACCGCCGCTGTCTGAGACGGGCCCGCGGGCCCGCGGGCGGCGAGGTGTCGGGGACGCGGGGCGGACATCGCCGCGTGTCAGGCTCCGGCCGCGTCCCCGACGTCGTCGGGGGACCGCGTGCCCGTCGCCCAGATGATCTCCAGGGTGCCGACGATGTGGGCCTCGGTCTCCTTGCGGGCCGCGGCGCCGTCGCGCTCGCCGAGCGCGGCGAGGATCTGCTCGTGGTCGGCATGGCGCAGGTCGAGCGCCGACGACAGCGGGGCGAGCGCCCCGTGGGTGTTGATCAGGAAGTCGCTGAGGTCCCACATCCGCCGGCTGGTGGCGGCCATGACGGGGGATCCGGCCATCTCGTGGACCACGCCGTGGAAGGTGCGGTTGTGGGTGCGGTAGCCGCGGCTGCGTTCGGTGGGGTCGGTGACCGCGCGCAGGTCGCCGATCCGGCTCTCGATCCGGGCGAGCCGGGTGAGCTGGGCGTCGGTGCGGCGGCTCGCGGCGATCTCGGCGATGGTGCCCTCCATCGCGCCGAAGAGCCGGAAGAAGTCGTCGACCTCCCGCTGCGGGTAGCTGCACACCTGGCATCCGACCTGCGGGATGATCTCGACGAGGCCCTCGCCGGAGAGCCGCCTCAGCGCCTCCATGACCGGCTGCTTGCTCACCCCGAACTCGGTCCGCAGGGCCTCGACCTGAAGCCGTTGGCCCGCGTGGAAGACGCCGTCGAGCAGTCGGTCCTTGATCTGGGCGTACACCAGCGAGCCGAGGCCCTGCGCGCTCGGTCGCCGGCCGGGGCCGGTGACCGAGCGGGGCCGGCCGCCCTCGTCACCGCTCCTGGTCATCGCCCCAGCCTATCCGGGGCCGCCGTTCGGTGCGCCGGGACGCGGCGGCGTCGCGCCCCCGCGAGATCCTTGTCCTCCTCGGCCGGCGGGGCCTACGATCTGTTGACACGCTAGAATGCAAGCCGGGAGTCACCGATGACGCTGTCCCTGTGCACGACGTCGCACACCCCGCTGATGGGCCGGGCCGACCCGGGCGCCGGTGTCCGGGAACGGGTCGAGGCCGCCTTCGACCAGGCGCGTGCCGCCATCCGCGACGCCGATCCGGAGCTCGTGATCCTGTTCGCGCCGGACCACTACAACGGCTTCTTCTACGAGGTCATGCCGCCGTTCTGCATCGCTGCCGCCGCCGAGTCGTCGGTGACTACGGCCTGCCCGCCGGGCCGCTGCCCGTCGACGCCGCTGCCGCCCGCCGGATCGCCGCTGCCGTCCTCGCCGACGGCATCGACGTGGCGGTGTCCGAACGCATGCAGGTCGACCACGGGTTCACCCAGCCGCTGCACCTGCTCTTCGGCGCGATCGACGCCGTCCCGGTCGTGCCGGTGTTCGTCAACTGTGTGGCCGAGCCGCTGGGCCCGGTGACGCGGGCGCGCCTGCTGGGTGCCGCGGTCGGGCGCGCCGCGCAGGCCCTCGGCAGACGCGTACTGATCATGGGCTCCGGTGGTCTGTCGCACGATCCGCCGGTTCCCCGCATCCAGGACGCGCCGCCCGAGATCGCCGAGCGGCTGATAGCCGGGCGCGACCCGGCGCCCGAGGTGCGGGCGGCCAGAGAGTCCGGGGTGGTGCGGGCCGTCGCCGCCTTCGCCGCCGGCGACTCGCATCTGCTGCCGCTCAACCCCGGGTGGGACGCCGATCTGATGGCACTGCTCGCCGGTGGCGACCTGGAGAGCATCGACGCCCGGCCGAACGACTGGTTCGCCGCGAACGGCGGGCACTCCGCGCACGAGGTGCGCACCTGGATCGCCGCCTACGCCGCGCTCGGTGCCGCCGGCCGCTATCGGGTCGACACCTCCTTCTACGAGGCGATCCCGGAATGGATCGCCGGATTCGGGCTCACCACGGCCCGCACGCTCCCCGTCTAGCCACCCACCCGGAGAAGAGGCCGCCATGGAACCCGACCCCCGGCGCAGCGCACTGTGCCACCGCGACGACGCCGCGCCGCGGACGCCGGCGGACGCGACATGAGCCGCCCGTCGATCTGGTCGGCGCTCGCGGGCCTCGCGTTCACCGTCGGCTACGTGCAGGTCGGCGAGTGCCCCTCGCGCAGCACTTCCGCGTGATCGCCTACGAGTACCCCGGGCACGGGTGGACCACCCACGCCACCCGCGACCTGGAGCTGCCCGACTACGTCGCGCATCTGGACGGGCTGCTCGACGCGCTGGGCGTCGGGCGCGCCCACCTGTCGGGGGAGTCGCTCGGCGGCTGGCTGGCGCTCAAGTACGCGGCCGCCCATCCGGGGCGCGTCGGCCGGGTGCTGCTCAACACCCCGGGCGGCACGATGGCCACCCCCGAGGTGATGGAGCGGATCCGCAGCCTGTCGCAGGCCGCTGCCGACGACCCCAGCCACGAGCGGATCAGGGCCCGCCTGGAGTGGCTGATGGCCGACCCGTCCTCGGTCACCGAGGAGCTGATCGACATCCGCCGGACGATCTACGCCCGTCCCGGGTTCGCCGAGTCGATGCGGCACCTGCTGTGCCTGCAGGACCCCGAGATCCGCGCCCGCAACCTGGTCACCGACTCCGAGCTGGCCGCCGTCGCCGGGCCCGCGATGGTCGTGTGGACCAGCGACGACCCGTCCGGCCCGGCCGCCGCCGGGATGGCGATGGCCGAGAAGATGCCGGACGCCCGGTTCGAGGTGATCAAGGACGCGGGCCACTGGCCGCAGTGGGAGCAGCACGAGGTCTTCAACGCGCTCGCGCTGGACTTCCTGACCGGGAAGGGCGACTGAGGAGCTCAGCCCACCGGGCGGAACTGCGGTACCTGCACGCCCTCGCACCGCGCCTCGAAGGTGAGCTCCACCCGCTGCCCGACCGTGACGGCACCGGGGTCGGGCAGGTCCACCACGTTGGTCATCAGCTGGGGCCCGCCGTCGAGGGCGACGATCGCCACCACGTAGGGCTGGTCGTCGCGGTAGGCCTCGTAGGCGGCCTGGTGCACCACCGAGAACGTGACGACCTCACCGGTGGTGGCCGGGGGACGCCAGCCCATCTCGGAGCCGCCGCAGCGCGGGCAGCGCGGCCGTGGCGGGAACACCCAGTCTGCGCACGGCTCACACCACGGTGCGGACAGCTCACCGCGGGCCGCCGCGGCCCAGTAGGGCGCCGACAGCGCGGTGGGTTCGGGGGCGGGCTTCGCGGGGGCCATCAGGACTCCGCCCGGTCGCCGAGGATCAGCGTGGCGTGCTCGGAGAGCATCCCGCCGTGGGTGTGCACGAGCGCCGTGGACGTCCTCGGGACCTGGCGGTCCCCGGCGCGCCCCATCACCTGCAGCGCCCCCTCGACGACCATGCTCATCCCGGACGCGTCCCCGGTGTGCCCGAACGACATCAGCCCTCCGTAGGTGTTGACCGGCAGCGTCCCACCGGGCGCGGTGGCACCGCTGCGGTAGAGCTCCGGAGCCTTGCCCCGCCCGGCGAGACCGCACTCCTCCAGGTACATCACCGGGTTCGAGGAGAAGGAGTCGTAGAGCTGGGCGACGTCGATCTCTGAGGGCGCCAGCCCGGACATCGCGAAGGCCTGCCGGGCCGCGTCCGTCGCGCCACCGGTGTCGAAGGTGGACCGCATGCTGACCGCACCCTCCATGTGCACCTCCCCGTAGCCCAGCAGGTAGGCGGGGCGCTCGTTGACCGCGCGCGCCCGCTCCCCGCTGGTCACCAGCAGGGCGGCACCACCCTCCAGCGGCACCGAGCAGTCGTAGAGGTGGAACGGGCTCGCCACCATCCGCGATCCCAGCACGTCGGCGATGGTCAGCGGGCCCTTGTCGCGCATGAAGGCGTCCGGGTGCAGCAGCGCCCACTGCCGCTGGGCCACCGCCACCGCCGCCAGGTCCTCCCCGGTGGCGCCGGTCTCGGCCATCCAGCGCTGCGCGAACAGCGCGTAGAGCACCGGGATGTAGGTCCCGTAGGGGTACTCGAACTCGGGATGGCTGACGAACTTGGCGATCTTCTCGCCGCTGGCCGCACCCACCTTGGGGAACTTGCCGGCGGAGATGCACAGCACGGCGTCGGCGCGCCCGGCCGCGATGGCCTCCGCGGCGCGGGCGACCATCAGCGCGTAGCCCGCGCCGCCGGCGTACATCGTCTGGGAGAACCGCGGCCGGATGCCCAGCTCGTCGGCGACCTTCTCGTGCACCGCGACGTCCGCGCCGCCCTCGGTGAGCACCCCGGTCGGTGCGGCCAGCACCCCGTCGATGTCACCGGGGCGGACGTCCCACTGGTCGAGGAACGCGGAGATCACCGCTGAGTGCAGGGCGAGCTCGTCGAGCTCGGGGTAGCGGCCGGGCCGGATCTCGGTGACGGCCGCCAGGGCCGGGTCGTTGCGCACGTGCTCCCTCTCGGGTCGGGGCGGCTGCTCGCCGGGCGGTCTCAGAGCAGGAAGGCCATCGACGGGACGGCTCCGGCGCGGTCCACGAGCAGCACCTTCTTGCGCGTCATCCGCAGCGTGCCGTCACCGGCGGGGTCCACCAGGTCGAACTCGAGCCGCCCGGCCCAGACGTGCGTGCGGTCCATCCGGAACTCGTGCAGCGCGAAGGCGGCGTGCACGGTGACGGCGCCCGGCCCCGCCTGTTCGCGCTCGACACCCGAGACGATGCGCGCCGTCCGCGAGAACGGCACCTGCGAGTAGCGCTCACCGGTCAGCAGCTGCCGCACCCTGGTGTTGAGCCGCCTGCCGTTGTCGTGGACGTAGGAGATGACGCCGGCCCCGTCGTGGTCGTCCCCGGCGGGGACCCAGTACAGGACGTCGCGGTCACCCGCCCACAGCCCCAGCCAGTCGTCGTAGCGGCGCTCGTCGAGCAGCCGGGCCTCCCGGTAGACGAACGCCTGCACCGCGTCCTGCGAGACCTCGAGCACCGAGCCGGTCATCGCGTCCCCACCGCGCCGGAGGCGGTGCGGTGCCAGGGGAGCCGCTCGGGATGCTCCGCCAGCTCGGCGATGATCGTCGGCTTGAGCACCTTGCCGGTGACGCCGCGGGGGAGCGCGTCGACGACCGCGACGTGCTTGGGCACCTGGTAGGCGCCGAGGCGCTCCCGGCAGAACGACACCAGGCCGGCCGGGTCCGGGGTGGCGCCCCGGCGGGGCTCGACCATCGCGACGACGGCCTCGCCCCACTCCTCGTGGGCGGCGCCGACCACCGCGACGTCGGCCACGTCGGGGTGCTGGGCCAGCACGTTCTCCACCACGCTCGGGTACACGTTCATCCCCCCGGTAATGATCATGAAGTCCTTGCGGTCGGTGAGGTAGAGGTAGCCCTCGTCGTCCATCCGGCCGATGTCGTGGGTGCGGATCCAGGCACCGTCCAGCAGCCCGGCGGTGAGCTCGGGGAGCCGGTGGTAGCCCAGGCAGTTCATCGGGGACCGCAGCCGTACCTCGCCGCGCTCGCCCCGGGCCACCTCGCGGCCGTCGTCGTCGGTCACCGCGACGTCGACCCACGGTCCCGGCCGCCCGCACGATGCCAGCAGCTCCGGCTCGCCCGCGAGCCCACGCAGGTGGTCGGCGTGGGTGAGCACGCTGACCCAGCCGCCCGAGCACTCCGTGATGCCGTAGAGCTGTACCAGTGCCGTCGCGGGGAGCGCCGCGTGCACCCGGTGCAGCAGTGCCGGGGGAGCGGGCGAGGAGCCGTAGACGAGCGTGCGGAAACTCGACAGGTCGTGGCCGTCCCCGTCCCCGTCCCCGGCACCGGCACCGGCGTCGAGCTCGTCGAGCACGCGGCGGATCATCACCGGGGCCAGCACCGTGCCGGTGACCCGGTGCCGTCCCACGGCGCGCAGGAAGTGCCCGGCGTCGAAGCCGCCCGGCCCGCCGGGCAGCACGACCGTCATCCCGTTCACCAGCCCGAGCAGCGCGAGCAGGCTCGCGATCCAGGCCAGCGAGGTGGCCTGGAACCACACGTCGTCCGGGCCCAGGCCGATCATCAGGACCGTGTGCACCAGGACCGTGCCGACGGCGGCCTGGCTCACGAGCACGCCCTTGGGCAGGCCGGTGGTGCCCGAGGTGTAGCTGATCAGCGCCACGTCGCCGGGGCGCGGCGCGGGGAGGTCCACGGCCGGACCGGCGCACAGCTCGCCGAAGGAGGAGTCGTAGCCTGCGAGGCACGGTGCGGCCGGGTCCCCGGGGGTCAGCGAGACCAGCAGCCTGCCCTCCGCGCGCAGGGCGCGCTCCTCGCCGCCGAGCAGGTGCGCCAGCCCGGCTTCGACCACCACCATCCGGGCCTCGCAGTCGCGCACGACGTGCAGCACCTCCCGGGCGGCGAAGCGGGCGTTGATCCCCACCCGGACCGCGCCGAGACGCAGGCAGGCCAGGTAGTGCACGAACACCTCGAGCCGGTCGAGCGCCAGCATCCCGACCGCGTCTCCCGGCCCGACACCGGACGCCGCCATCCCCGACGCGAGCGCGGTGACCTGCGCGTCGAGCTCGGCCCAGGTCAGCGTGCGGCCGTCCTCGCGCACGGCGGGCTTGTGCGGGGCCCGGCGCGCCCAGCCGGCCAGCAGCTCCCCGGCCAGCACCGGCCCCGCGGCGTCCGCCGCGCTCGGCACGCCGGTCACCGCCGGCCCGGCCCGTCGGCGGCCCGCTCGGTGCGGGCGATGATCCGGTCCGGGTCGCTCAACCGGGCCAGCTCCGCCGGGTCGGCCCACACCAGCGCCTCGAGCTGCATCGGGTCGAGGTACACCGCCGCGCCGCCGCGCAGCAGGTCGCGGACCCTCAGCCGGGCGCCGTGGCCGGTCTCGTCGAGCTCCACCTCGACGGCGGCGAACTCGTTGGACAGCATCACCGGCCCGACCCCCCACCGGTCATCAGACGCAGGTAGTTCCGCCAGAACGCGCGGTGGCTGGTGTCGTCGGTGGCGTGGGAGACCTCGACGCCGTCGGGCAGGGTCTGCTCCCGGTGCAGCCCGCGGCTGCGCAGCAGCCACTCCGGTCGCTGCGCGGCCATCCCGCGGAAGTTCCGCTCGTACATCGCGCTGTCGTCGGCGATGACCATGCCGGCCGGGCCGATCGACCCGCCGGTCAGCTGGAAGGCGCGGCGGTTGAGCTGGTCGGCGCCCTTCCAGCGGATCGGGGCCTGGTGCTGGATCGTGCCGCCGGCCGCGAGCGGCTCGATGACCAGGATGAACAGCTCGGCGATGAACAGGTTGGGGAAGATCATCGTGTGCGGCGGGCCGTCGACGAGCAGCTCGTCGGCGTGCTCGCGTCCGTGCCGCCGGGCGAGCGCCCCGGCGTAGTCCGCCAGCTTCTCCTCGGCGGTGGCGCCGAGCCAGAGGTACTTGCGCCCGACCTTGCGGAACTGCGGGCGCCAGTCCATGTCCGTGTGCCCGTTGCCGAGGTAGCGGGTCTGGGACAGGGCCTTCTCGCTGGTGACGTCGGCGTCGGCGACGAGCGACCAGTTGCCCATCATCGTCAGCGACCGGTGCACGAAGTTGCCGTGGTAGGCGTCGATCTCGTTCTCGAAGGCGATCTTCCAGTTGGTCTCGGTGCGGTGGTGCAGCCATCCCGCGGTCAGCTCGATCTCGCCTTCGGGGGAGAGCTCGCAGAGCCGGTCGATGGTCTCCCGGGCCGGCCCGAGGAACTCCGCGAGTGCAGGGACGTCGGCGGCGACGCTGGCGAACAGGAAGCCGCGGTACTCCTGCGTGTGCGCCGGCCGGGCCAGGCCGTGGTCGGCGCGGGCGAAGTCGGGGCCGTAGCCCGGACGGAACGGCACCCCGACGAGGTCGCCGTCGTTGCGGAAGGTCCACCCGTGGTACGGGCAGCGGAACGACGAGGAGTTGCCCCTGGGGTCGTGGCAGAGCAGGTTCGCCAGGTGGCTGCACCGGTTGAACAGCACGTGCACGTCGCCGTCGGCGTCGCGGCTCACGATCACCGGCTGGGTCCCGATGGTCTTGAGGACGTAGTCGCCGGGCTGCCCGACCTCGCTGGTGTGGGCGACGTACACCCACCCGGAGTGGAAGATCCGGTCCATCTCGTCGGCGAAGACCTGCGGGTCGGTGTAGAGCCGGGAGTGCACCCGGTCGGCCTGGACCAGCTCGGCGTACGGGACGCCGGTGGCGGCGTCGGTGCCGGCGCTCACGTCAGCGCCGATACGAAGGTGTCCTTGACCTCCCGGCCGATGTAGAAGATCCCTTGCGCGAGCTTGTCCGCCGTCCAGGTGATCGTCGGGAAGTCGGGGTAGACCAGGTAGCCGCCGGAGAACACCTCGTTGCGGTTCCCGGCCGGGTCGAAGAAGTAGATCGTCTGGCCGCGGGTGATGCCGTGCCTGGTCGGGCCGGCGTCCACCGGCACGTCGTCCATCGAGAACAGGTCGCCGGCGTGCCGGATGGCGCTCCAGTCCTCCAGCAGGTACGCGAAGTGGTGCAGCTTGCCGTTGGGACCCTGCAGGAACGCGATGTCGTGCGGTGTGTTGGAGCACGACATCCAGGACCCGATCAGCGCGCCGTCGTCGCTCTGGTCGGTGACCAGGCGCTCCACCGCGCGGAAGTCGAGCACCTCCGCGAAATAGCGTTCCAGCGTCACCGGGTCCTCGGCCGTGATGGCGGCGTGATCGATCCGGGGAACGCCCACGCCGACGAGGTGCCGGGGGAACGGGGCCGGGTTCAGCGCGCCCACCTCCGTGCCCACGCACTCGGTGTCGGAGTAGAGCTCCATGACGTGCTCGCTCGGCATCACGATGCGGACCCCGTCGCCGACGGCCAGGTTGTCGCCGGCGCTCATCCGCTCGGTGATGCAGCCGAAGGCCTGGGCCCGCTTCTCGTAGACGTCGAGGTCCTCGGAGCGGGCGACCTTGTAGCCCAGCTTGGCCAGCCCGACGCCACCGGGCTCGACGACCACGGAGTGGTGGTCCCACTCGTCCCAGGCCTTGAAGTAGAGCTTGCCGTCCTGCTCGGCGGTCAGCCGCATCCCGAGGGTGTCGCCGTAGTGGGACTTGGCCTCCTCGACGTCGGTGACCCGTAGATGCACGTACCCCAGTCGCATGACGGCCATGTCGGTGCTCCTCGTCGCGTGGTGGTGGTGGAGATCAGGTGGTGGGGGGCCCGCCGCGGGTCCGCCGGGCCGCCGCGGCGTGCAGGAACGGCAGGACGACCCGCAGCCGCTCGTCGCGCAGCCGGACCACCACGTCGTCGCGCGGGACGGCCCGGCAGGTCAGGCAGGTGCCGCCGCGGCGCTCCTCGTCGGTGAGGACGGTGTCGGCGACGACGGCCGGGTAGTCGACCTCGCCCTCGACGAGGTCGACCTTGCACAGCGCGCAGCCGCCGCGCCGGCAACCGACGCGGTAGCCGTACCCGGAGCGGAACAGCGCCGCGAGCACCGTCTCGCCGGCCCGGGCGGTGACCCGGACGCCGTCGGGTCGAACCTCGATGTCCGCCACGTCC
The DNA here is from genome assembly GCF_019263585.2 of Pseudonocardia oceani. GTDB lineage: Bacteria > Actinomycetota > Actinomycetes > Mycobacteriales > Pseudonocardiaceae > Pseudonocardia > Pseudonocardia oceani. The sequence continues at coordinate 320,483 of NZ_JADQDF010000001.1, read as the reverse complement.
CCCCCGATCCGGCGAGTTAGTTCGACCTATCAGTCATGAGAATTACACCCGATGCGGGGTGGGTCAAGAGCCATGCGGCGGTCCCGTCCGCCGGCACCGGCCCTCAACGGCCGGGGAACCGGGGGGCCCGCTTCTCCTGGAACGCCGTGACCCCCTCCTGGTGATCGGCGGAGCCCATCGCGAGGGTCTGGTGGGCGATCTCCAGCTCGAGGTAGGTCTCCAGGTCGCCGCTGACCGACCGGTGGGCCAGCGCCTTGCCCAGACCGAACGCGCGGGTCGGGCCTTCGGCGAAGCGGTGCGCCATGGCCATCGCCGCAGCCGACAGCTCCTCCGGCGGGTGGATCTCGCGCACCAGGCCGAGCCGCTGCGCCCGTGTCGCGTCGAGCGTCTCGGCGAACAGGAACATCTCCTTGGCCCGGTGCAGCCCGACCATCCTCGACAGCAGCCACAGTCCGCCCCCGTCGGGCACCAGCCCCACGTTGGCGAAGCTGGCGATCATGCGCGAACCCTGCGCGGCGAGCCGCACGTCGCCGGTGAGGGTGATCGAGAAGCCGACCCCGGCGGCCACCCCGTTCACGGCGACGATCAGCGGCTTCTCGATGGCCAGCAGGGCGAGGGTGGCGGCGTTCGCGCTGCGCATCCAGGTGCGGGCGGCTCCGGCGTCGGGTCTCTCGCCCATCGCGGCGATGTCGCCGCCCGCGCAGAAGGCACGTCCGGCGCCGGTGAGCACCACCGCCCGCACCGCGGGGTCCGACTGCACCTGCGCGGCCCGCTCCGCGAGCTCGCTGCGCATCGCGTGGTCGAGCGCGTTGAGCTTCTCGGGCTTGTTCAGGGTCAGGACGGCGACCGCGCCGTCGCGGTCGAGGGTGACGCTCACTGCCCTGCCTCGCGGCGCTCGGTCGAGGCTTCGCGACGAGGTTTCTGGTCGGGGAACATGGTGCCTCCGTCGGAGCGTCGGGACAGGTCGACCGAGCGGTCGGGGGAGTCGAGGGCGTCGAGACCCAGGGTGCCCGGCCGGTCGGCCCGGTAGCGCCGGGCGAGGAACGCCAGGTGCTCGGACGCCGTACCGGCCGACAGCGCGACGGCGGTCGCGCGGCGCGAGTAGAGGTGCAGGTCGGACTCGGTCACGTAGCCGATGGCGCCGTGCAGCTGGTGGGCGAGCCTGCTGATCGCGGTCGCGGCGCGCCCGGCGCGGGCCTTCGCCGCCGCGGCCGACCGCCGGGCCGGGCGTCCGGCGCCGAGGTCGGCGAGCGCGGCGTCGACCAGCATCCGCGCGCACTCCAGCGCCGAGCCCATGTCGGCGACGTGGTGGGCCACCGCCTGGAACGTGCCGATCGGGCGGCCGAACTGCTCGCGCGTGGTGACGTGGGCGACCGTGCGCTCCAGCAGCTCCTCGCCGAGCCCGACCAGCTCGACGGCGGCCAGCAGCGCGCACACGTCGGCGACGTCGTCGACCCGGTGCGGGCGCAGGGGCGCGGAGACGTCCGCGGTCCCGATTGCCACCGCGGTGCACGCGACGGCGCCGAGCGGCTCGCCGGAGACCGACCGCAGCGGCGTTACGGTGACCCCGTCGGACGCGGTGTCCACGGCGACCAGCCGGGTCGCACCCGTGTCGTCGACGGCGACGGCCACCACGACCGCACCCGGCGTGGCGTCGTCCAGGCGGTGCAGGTCGCCGTCGAGCCGGTACCCCGCGCCGTCCGTGCCCGCACCGCGCGCTGCGCGCAGCATCAGCAGCTCCGGCGGTGCGGCGACGGTGGCGGCGCCGGTCGCGAGCCGGGGCAGCCACCGCCGCCGCTGCTCGGCCGAGCCGGCCAGGGCCAGGGCCAGTGCCGCCGCGGCGGTGGAGCGCAGGGTGCTGGGCAGCGCGGCCCGCGCGGCCTCCGCGAGCACGACGGCGAGGTCCGCCGGCGCGGCCCCGGCGCCGCCGTACACCTGCGGCACGGCCAGCACCGGCCAGCCCTGCCCGCAGACGGCCGTCCACAGCGCGTCGCGGTGACCGGCGTCGCCGCGGGCCAGGCGGCGCGGGTCGACGTGGTCGCGCAGGAACGCCGCCGTCGACCCGCGCAGCGCGCGGTGCTCGGAGCTCTCTCCCGCCCGGCGCCCGGCGCGCCCGACGGGGGCGGGCGCGGAGCGCGCCGAGGTGGGCAGGCCGTAGCGGCGCTGCGCGACCATCGTGCGCTGCACCTCGTTGGTGCCGCCGCCGAAGCGCAGGTAGGGAGCCCGCCGGTAAGTCAGCTCGGCGAACCCGCCCAGCGGCGACCCCGGCTCGCCCGTGGCCAGCCGGGAGCGTTCCCCGCACATCTCCAGCGCGGCGTCGGACAGCTCGGCCACCAGCTCGGTGGCGGCGACCTTGAGCATCGCGGCGTCGGCGTCCGACAGCCGGCCGGCGTCGATCTCGCCCAGCGTGCGCAGGGCGAGCAGGCGCACGGCGCGGACCCGGGTCTCCAGCTCGGCGAGCCGGACCGCGGCGGCGCCGTCCGGCCCGGCGCCCGCGCCCAGCTCGGCGACGAGGCCGTCGAACAGGCGGCGCAGCGTGCCGACGCCGGCGATGCCGACGCGCTCCAGGGCGAGCGCGGTGGTGATGTGGGCCCAGCCCTGCCCGGCCTCGCCGATCAGGTGGTCGGCCGGCACCCGGACCCCGGTGAAGGTCACCTCGTTGGTGCGCAGCCCGCCCCAGGTGGGCAGCGCCCGCACGGTGATGCCCGGCGAGTCGAGCGGCACGGCGAGGATGCTGATCCCGCGGTGCCGCGGTGCGTCGGGGTCGGTGCGGCAGGCCAGCCACTCGTGGGTGGCGTGGTGTGCCCCGGTGTTCCACAGCTTGTGGCCGTCGACCACCCAGTGGTCGCCGTCGCGCACCGCGCGGCACCGCAGGTTCGCGAGGTCGGTGCCCGCGGCGTCCTCGGAGTAGCCCAGCGCGAACTCCACCCCGCCGGAGACGATGCCCGGCAGCCAGCGCCGGCGCTGCTCGTCGGTGCCGGCGCGGGCGATCGTCGGCCCGACCGACACGGTGGTCATCAGGTCCGGGTGCGGCGTGCCGAGGTAGTCGCACGCCTCGAAGAACAGGAACTGCTCGACCGCGGAGCGGCCCTGGCCGCCGTACTCCGCCGGGACCCCGATCCCGAACCAGCCGCGCGCGGCCATCGTCTCCAGGAGCCGGCGGACGGCCGGGTGACGGTCGACGGGCGCGGTCTCCCGCCAGCCGGGCAGCGCGGCACGCAGCTCGGGGGTCAGGTGCTCCAGCAGGACGTCGCGCACCTCGCGCTGCCAGGCGTCCTTGGCGGGGGTCAGGTCCATCCGAGCTCGACCGTCCCCTCACCGGTGGTGGTGGTGCGCCCGTCGGCGGTGGCCAGCCAGACCTCGCAGCGGACCGTCCGGCCGTCGGCGCCGACCTCGAGCACGCGCCCGCGGGCGAGCAGCTCCTCGCCGACGTAGGCCGACGCCCGGTTGCGGTAGCGGAGCTCGACCAACCGGCCCGGCCGGGCCCACCCGGTGAGCAGCTGCTCGAGGTAGGTGCCCTGCAGCGGGCCCGGCACCACGACCGCGGGATGGCCGGCGACGTCGCGGCAGTAGTCGGCGTCGTAGTGGATGCGGTGGGAGTTCCACAGCACCGCCGAGTACTGGAACAGCTCGACGGCGCCGGGCCGGTGGCCGACCGGCCCGAGCGGGTCGCCGGCCCGGGGGAGCCCGCTCACCGCTCTCCCTCGCTGACGCTCGCTCATCGCAGGATCCGTGAGTAGTCCTCCACCACGACCTCCTCGCCGAGCTGGTTGGTGAGCCGGTGCCGCAGCCCCATCAGCACGAAGGGGCCCGACGAGCCGGCCTTCTCGGTCAGCCCGGTGATCGTCCTCTCCAGGGTGATCCGGTCGCCGGCATGGATCCGGCCGGGGAACCGGGCCCGGGTCTCCCCGGCCATCACCTGCGACACGGCGATCGGGGGGAGGTCGGCGTCGGGGGTGCCGTCCTCGGCGAGCGCGGCGCGCGGCCGGATCAGCGCCGCGCCGATCCGCACGGCCACGTAGAACCCCGGCGGGGCCACGATCGCGCGGTACCCGGCGGCGCGGGCGGCGGCCTCGTCGAAGTGCTCGGCAGCGGTCTCGCCGACGGCGTGGCAGTACTTCGCGATGTCGGTGGCGCTCACCTCCACGGTCACCGGCGGGTCGCTGCGGCCGATCCAGGCCCGCGCCTCGTCCGTGACGAGCGGGCCGGTCACCGGGGACCGCCCCCGGCGGGCTGCCAGACGGGCAGCGCGATGCCCGGGGCGACCGGCTCGAACGCCACCTCCAGCGGCATGTCGATCTCCAGCTCCTCCGGCGGCGCGCCGCGCAACCGGCCGAGCATCCGGGCCGGCGCGTCGTCGAGTTCGACCGCACCGACGGCGAACGGCAGCGCATCGGCGTAGGCCGCGACCGTGGTGTGGTGCACGACCGTCCAGGTGAACAGCGAGCCGGTGCCCGCGACGGGCAGCCAGCGCAGCTCGGCCGGGCCGCACCGCCCGCAGGTGTCGCGCGGCGGCCACTGCACCCGCTCGCACGCGGCGCACTGCTGCACCACGAGCTCGCCCCGGGCGGCCGCGGCCCAGTACCCGCCCAGCACCGGGTCGTCCGGATCGGGCAGCGGTGGTGTGGCCCGCGGCGCGCTCACCGGGTCAGCACCGCGATCGCGCCGTCGCCCATGTCGCCCCATCCGGTCACCGCGACCACCTCCGCCCCGGGGACCTGGCGCGCCCCGCCGTCGCCGCGCAGCTGCACGACCGCCTCCACCACGTGGTTCATCCCGGCGATGTGCCCGTCGGAGAGCAGCCCGCCGTGCGGGTTGACCGGGAGCCGCCCGCCGAGCGCGATGCCGCCGTCGGCCACGAACGGGCCGCCGTCGCCGCGGGCGCAGAACCCGGCCTCCTCCAGCTGCTGGATCACCTCGAAGGTGAAGCAGTCGTAGATCATCGCCGCGTCCACGTCCGCCGGGGTCACCCCGGCCATCGCGAACGCGCGTGGTGCCGCCCTGGTCAGCCCGACGGTGAAGAAGTCGCGGCGGTTGACCAGGTCGTCGGGCGAGTCCGGGTGGCCCTCGGCCAGCCCGGCCAGGTGCACCGGGCGCCGGCGCAGGTCGCGGGCCCGGTCCGCGGCCACCACCAGCACCGCTCCGGCGCCGTCGGTCTCCTGGCAGCAGTCGAGCAGCAGGTAGGGCTCGGCGATCGGCCGGCTGCCGCGGTACTGCTCCATCGTCATCGGCCGCCCGTGCATCTGCGCGTGCGGGTTCAGCTGGGCGTGCGCGCGCATGGCCAGCGCGACGGCACCCAGGTGCTCGCGGGTGGTGCCGAACTCGTGCATGTGCCGACGGGCGAACATCGAGTACCACTGCGCGGGCGTGGTGAACCCGTGCGGGTGCTCCAGCTGGCGGCGGTAGCGTTGACCGGGCAGCAGCACCCCGATCCGCTGCTCGACCCGCGACCCCGAGCGGCCGTTGCGGGCGACGAACACGAGCACGCAGCGGGCCGCGCCGCTCGCCACGGCCAGTGCGGCGAGCCGCAGGCCGGCGACCGTGCTGGCCCCGCCCAGGTGCGGCACCGCCGTGAACGTCACGTCGGGCAGCCCGAGGCCCGCGATCAGGTCCTCGGCCGAGGGCCCGAACGGGAACGGCACGATGCCGTCGACCGCCGAGGTGGGCAGGCCGGCGTCCGCGCACGCCGCGGTCGCCGCCTCCACGGCCAGCCGCTCGGCGCTGCGGCCGCTGGCCCGGGAGAACTCGGTCATCCCGATCCCGGCCACGCACGTCCCGGTCACGGCGCCATCCGCTCGGCGAGCCCGCGCAGCGCCCGCTCGGCCCCGCCCACCAGGTCGGCCAGCACCGCCGCGGCTCCGTCCACCCGGTCCACCAGGGCCGTGGACTGGCCGAGCGGGATCGGCGAGCCGACGACGTCACCCTCGCGCAGCCCCTTCAGGACCAGGCCCTGCCGGTTGATCTCGATGGCCTGCTCCGGGAAGGGCTTGATCTCGCGGGTCGCCCAGTGGGCGGTGAAGTCGTTGGTGGCCAAACGGCAGGTCTTCCCGGACAGCGCCCGCGAGATCACGGTCTGGTCCTCGGTGCGGGCCACCGCCTCCTTGCGGACGTCGTCGTGCACGGCGGCCTCGTGGGTGGCCAGGAACCGGGTCCCGACCCAGACGCCGTCGGCGCCGAGCGCCAGTGCGGCGGCGACACCGGCCCCGGTGGCGATCCCGCCCGCGGCGACCACCGGGATGTCGACCTCCCGGGCCACGGCGGGGACCAGCACCGACAGCGCGACCGCACCGGTGTGCCCGCCCGCCTCGGTACCGGTGGCGACGACCGCGTCCGCGCCGAGCTGCTGCGCGCGTGCGGCGTGCCGGGCGGTGCCCACCAGGGTCATCACCCTGATGCCGTGCTCGTGGGCCTCGTCGGCCGCACCGGCGGGCAGCTTCATCGCGTAGACGATCAGCGGCACCCGCCTGCGGTAGACGATCTCGAGCAGCTCCGCGCGCAGCGCCGGGTCGACCGCGTGCGAGGCGCCCCCGTCGGGCCCGGCGGGGCGCTCGCCGAGATCGGGGAACAGGAAGTCGACCCCGAAGGGGGCCGAGGTCGCCGCCTGCACCAGCGCGATCTCCTCGTCCAGCTCGGCCGGGCTCATCCGCGACGCCCCGATGCACCCCACGCCGCCGGCGTCCGACACCGCGGCGGCGAGCCGCCCACCCGCCACCACCCCCATCCCGGCCTGCATGATCGGGTAGCGCACCCCGAGCAGCTCGGTGATCCGGGTCCTCCACGCCATCGTCGCCTACCTCTCCCGTGCGTGGTCGAGAGCGACCAGGCCGTCGACGACGGACACCCCGTGCCCGTACGGGTGCACCAGTACCGGATTGAGATCGATCTCCGCGACGCCGGGCAGCCCGCCGGCCACCAGCCGCGAGAGCCGGGCGACCAGCGCGCACAGCGCGCCGGTGTCGGCGCCGGCGAGCAACCGGATCAGCCGGGTGCCCTCGAGCGACCGCCGGACGGCCCCGGGGCTCGCCGGGGGCAGCACGATCGTGACGTCGTCGACGAGCTCGGCGAGCACCCCGCCGGGTCCGACGGCCAGCACCCGCCCGTACACCGGGTCGGTGGCCACCCCGACGATCACCTCGACGCCCGGCGGTGCCATCCGCTCGACCAGCACACCCTGCACCCCCGCGGCGCCGACCGCGGCGACGCCGGCGGCGAACACCTGCCGCGCGGCGGCCCGCAGACCCGCCGCGTCGGCGACGCCCACCACCACGCCACCGACCGCGCTCTTGTGGGCGATGTCGCGCGCCAGCACCTTCACCGCCAGCGGGAACCCGAGCCCGGGGTCCTCGCCCGCGGCGACCTCGGCGGGGGCCAGCACCCGCCGCGCCGGCAGGCCGGTGACGCCGGCCAGCTCGAGCAGGGTCTTGGAGGCGTCCTCGTCGAGCACGCGGTGGTGTTGGGCGTCGAGGAACCGGATCAGTGCGGCGGGGGAAGGCTCGGCCTGGTCCCCCTCGGTCGCCGGGTCCACCTCCGTCGCCGGGTGCGGCTCGGCGGCTGCGGCCAGCGCGGCCAGCGGCCGGATGCACTCCTCGATGCCACCGAAGACGGCGACCCCGCCCGCGTGCAGGATCTCGGCCACCTCGGCGGAGGCGCCCAGCCAGATCACCGAGCAGCGCTTCCCGAGCACCGTCGCCGCGGCGACGATCCGCCGGGCCAGCCCGGGCCCGAACGAGCCGCCGCCGCCCAGGAACACGACCACCTCGTCGACGGCGTCGTCCCCGGCCAGGACCCGCAGGCACCGGTCGAACGGCGAGCGCGGGTCGATCAGCACCGTCGCGGTGACGTCGACCGGGTTGGCCGCGCTCGCCCACGCCGGCAGCAGCTCCCGCAGCCGCGCCGTGGTGCCCGGCCGCAGCGGCGGGACCGTCAGCCCCCACCGGTCGCACGCGTCGCTCACCAGCACCCCGCCGCCGCCGGAGCCGGTCAGCACCCCGATCCGGCGCCCGCCCCACGGCGGCTCGGCCACCACGGCCCGGCAGGCCGTGACCAGGTCCTCGGGGGTGGTCACGCCGACGACGCCGTAGCGGCGCAGCACGGCGTCGCTGACCCGGGCCGACCCGGCGAGCGCACCGGTGTGCGACCGGGCCGCGGCCTGCCCGCGCTCGGAGTCGCCCGCGCGCAGCAGCACCACCGGGACCCCGCGGTCGCGGGCCGCCGCGAAGAAGGCGGTCAGGCCGGCGCCGTCGCGCACCCCCTCCAGGTAGAGGGCGACCGCCCGGACCCCCGGGTCGTCGAGCACGGCGCAGGCCAGCCGCGCGGCGTCGAGGACCGCCTCGTTGCCGGTGCTGACCATGAGCGCGAGGCCGAACCCGCCGGCGTGGGCCATCGCGGCGACGTAGCTGCCGATGGCCCCGCTCTGGGTGACCAGGGCGACCGCACCGGCCGGGAGCTCGGCCTCGCCGTCCACCAGGGAGGCGAACGTGCAGTAGGAGCGGGACCCGAAGTCGATCACGCCCAGCGAGTTGGGCCCGACCACGGCGAGCCCGCGCTCGCGCGCCAGTGCGGCCAGCCCGCGCTCGCGCGCGGCCCCGGCGTCGTCGAGCTCGGCGAACCCGGAGCTGAAGACGAGGAACGTCCGCGCGCCGCGGTCGGCCGCCGCGGCCACGGTGTCCAGCACCGACTCGGCCCGCACGGCGACCACCGTCAGGTCCGGCACCTCGGGCAGCGCCGCGGCGTCGGGCAGGCAGACGACGCCCGCGACGGCGGTGTGCCGCGGGTTGACCGGGTAGAGCCGCGGCGGCCGCGCACCGCGCAACAGGCTGCGCAGCGCCCGGGTCGCCGGCCGGGCCGGGTCCGGGGACGCGCCGAACAGCGCGACCGACTCCGGTCGCAGCAGGCAGCGCAGCAGCTCTCGCCCGGTGGGTGCGGCAGCCGCCGCGTCGGCGGTCACCGGGCCACCTCCTCGATCGGCACCTTCCACCGCACAGGCCCGGTTCGGCGGCCCGGCTGCACCTGCGGGCGGGTCAGCAGGACGTCGGACCGCCGGACGTCCCGGGGCGCGGCGACCTCGGGCACGTCCAGGGCGTCCGGCCTGCGGGTCGGCACGTCGACCACATCGTGGTGCACCCGTCGCGCGTGCGGCCCGTTCACCCGCACCGTCTCCACGGTCGAGCCCTGGTCCGGCCGGTCGCGGCCGGGGTGCCCGAGGGCCTGCTCGAGATCACCTCGCGCACCAACGCGACCGATGCCCGTCCGGCGGGCGGTTGTGCCCATCGGCGTTCCTCCCTACCCGCGCAGTGCAGCACGGCGGCCGGTCCCGCGGGTGCCCCACTTCGCGACACTCCGCCCCCAGCCGGCTCGGCGTGCCGGCGCTGGGCCGAGCACCTCGCCGCCGACGGTCGCGGTCACGTGAACCACCGCTCGCAGCCGGGACGGTGGCGGCGGGAGCCGCTCGACCTCCTGCTCGGGGTGGGGGCGACCGGGTTTCGGGTCACGAGTTGGTGAGGCCTCGTTCACTTTCGGCGCTGCTTCGCGGGTGCACCCCCAGACACGCGTGGGCGGTCACGTCCAGCAGTTCGGCGAGCCGCTGCTCGGTCAGCCCGCTGCGGTAGAACAGCGTCGCCTGCACCGCGCCGATGGCGGCGTGCACGAGCAGCCGCAGCTCGCCGTCGCCGAGGTCGGGCCGCAGCGGCCCGAGCACGCCCACCCACTCCTCGATGTAGTGGCGCTGCTCGCGGCGCAGCCGTCTGCGGTCGGCGTCGGGCAGGCTGTGCGCCTCGCGGTGGTAGACCGCGAGGATGTCGCGGTCGTGCAGGGCGACCCGGATGTGGTCGCGGACCAGTAGAGACAGCGCGACGTGGTCGTCGTCGGTCTGGGCGACGATCGTGGTGGCCCGGTTCTGCAGCCGCTGCATCGCCTGGTCGAGCAGGGCGACGAGGAGGTCGTTCTTGCTGGCGAAGTGCCGGTACACGCCCGAGCCGACGATGCCCGCCTCGGCGCCGATCTCGTCCATCCCCACGGCGTGGAAGCCGCGGCGCGACACCAGGTCGGCGGCGGCGGCGAGGATGCGGCGGCGCCGGTCCGGGTCGCGTCGCCGCACGCCGTCGGCTGATGCACCACTCGCCATCTGGTCATCATGACAGGAGAGACGGTACGGTCGCGAGTGAACAGGTCCTCACTTGGCGGTGGGGCCCCGGGACGACAGGACGGGAACCGGTGAGCGAGGAAACGATCACGTACGAGGTCGACGACGGGGTGGCCTGGGTGACCATCAACCGTCCGGAGGCCCGCAACGCGCTCAACGCGGCGGCCCGCGAGGGACTGTTCGCCGCGACCCACCGCTTCAACGGGGACGACGCGGCGAAGGTCATGGTGCTGACCGGGGCGGGCGACCGGGCGTTCTGCGCCGGGGGCGACCTCAAGGAGATGTCCGAGACGGCGCTCACCGTCCCGCCGCCCGACTTCGCCCCGCAGTTCGGCCGCAACATCGACGTCGTCAAGCCGACGATCGCCGCGGTGAACGGTGTCGCGTTCGCCGGTGGCTTCCTGCTCGCCCAGCAGTGCGACCTCGTCGTGGCCGCCGAGCACGCCACGTTCGCCGTCAGCGAGGTCAAGGTGGGCCGTGGGTCCCCCTGGGCGGCGCCGCTGTCGTGGCTGCTGCCGCCACGGCTGGCGCTGCAGATCCTGTTGACCGGGGACCCGATCTCCGCGGAGCGCGCCCGCGAGGTCGGCATGGTCAACGAGGTGGTACCCGCGGCGGAGCTGCGGGCCCGGACGCAGGAGCTCGCCGTGCGGATCGCCTCGAACGCCCCGCTGTCGGTGCTCGCGGCCAAGCGCACCGCGTACCTCTCGGCCGAGTACCCGCTCGCCCGGGCCTACGAGCTGGCCGAGGACATCTGGGAGCCGGTCTACCACAGCGCGGACGCCCAGGAGGGCCCGGCCGCGTTCCGCGAGAAGCGCACACCGGTCTGGAAGGGGCTGTAGCCGTGGCCGTGTCCATGGAGTCCGTCATCGCCGACATCGAGGCGGAGACGGCCGATCTCCGAGAGCTGCTCACCGGGCTGCCGGAGGGGCCCGAGGGCTGGGACGCCCCGACGCCCGCCGCGGGCTGGGCCGTCCGGGACCAGATCAGCCACCTGGCGTTCTTCGACGACGCCGCCGTCCGCTCGGCCACCGACCCGGAGGGCTTCACAGCCGAGGTGGTGCCGAAGCTGGCCGACGGGACGATCTCGCCGGACACCATCGCCGCGCGGTACCGGACCATGCCGGGCACGGAGCTGCTGGCCTGGTTCGACGGTGCGCGCGCCGCGCTGGTCACCGCGTTCGCCCGGATCGAGCCGTCGGTGCGGGTGCCGTGGTTCGGTCCGCCGATGAGCGCGGCGTCGTCGTTGACGGCGCGGATCATGGAGACCTGGGCGCACGGCCAGGACGTGGCCGACGGCCTGGGCCGCACGCGCCCGCCGTCGTCCCGGCTGCGCCACGTCGCCCACATCGGCGTGGGGGCGCGGGCGTTCAGCTACCTGGCCAACGGCCGCGAGGTGCCCACCGAGCCGGTCCGGGTCGAGCTCACCGCACCCGACGGGAGCCTGTGGACGTGGGGGGCCGAGGGGGCGCCCGACCGGGTCAGCGGTCCCGCGCTCGACTTCTGCCTGCTGGTCACCCAGCGTCGCCACCGCGACGACACCGCGCTGCTCGCCGAGGGCCCGCTGGCCGACGAGTGGCTCTCGATCGCGCAGGCGTTCGCCGGGCCACCCGGCGGGGGCCGCGAGCCGGGCCAGTTCACGGGAGGTGCGGCATGAGGGGCCCGATCCGCATCGGCAACTGCTCGGGCTTCTACGGGGACCGGATCTCCGCGGCGCGGGAGATGGTCGAGGGTGGGGTGGGCGCGGACGGCATCGACGTGCTCTGCGGGGACTACCTCGCCGAGCTGACGATGCTGATCCTGGCCAAGGCCCAGGCGAAGGACCCGGCGGGCGGCTACGCCCGCACCTTCCTCACCCAAATGGAGCAGGTGCTGGGTACCTGTGCCGACCGCGGCATCAAGGTCGTCGCCAACGCCGGTGGGCTCAACCCGGCCGGGCTGGCCGCCGCACTGCGCGAGCTGGCGCAGCGGCTCGGTGTGCCGGTCCGGGTGGCCCACGTCGAGGGTGACGACCTGCGCGGCGACCTCGCCGCGATCACCCCGCCGGTCGGGGAGGCCAAGCCCGTCTCGGCCAACGCCTACCTGGGCGGCTGGGGCATCGCCGAGGCCCTGGGCGCCGGGGCGGACGTCGTCGTCACCGGGCGGGTCACCGACGCCTCCCTCGTAGTCGGGCCGGCCGCCTGGTGGCACGGGTGGGAGCGCACCGACTGGGACCCCCTCGCCGGCGCCGTCGCGGCCGGCCACGTCATCGAGTGCGGCCCACAGGCGACCGGTGGCAACTACGCGTTCCTCGACGAGGTGACCGACCGCCGCTACCCGGGCTTCCCGATCGCCGAGGTGTCCGCCGACGGCTCCTCGGTGATCACCAAGCACGAGGGCACCGGTGGGCTGGTGTCGGTGGGCACCGTCACCGCGCAGCTGCTCTACGAGATCGCCGAACCGGCCTACCTGGGCCCGGACGTGGTGACGCACTTCGACACGATCACGCTGCGCCAGCAGGCCGAGCACCGGGTGCAGATCACCGGGGCCACCGGGAGCCCGCCGCCGGAGACGCTGAAGGTGGCGCTCAACGACGTCGGCGGATTCCGCAACACGATGACGATGGTGCTCACCGGGCTCGACGTCGAGGCCAAGGCGGCGTTCGCCGAGCAGCAGCTGTTCGACGTGCTGGGCGGGCGCGACCGGTTCGCCGAGGTCGACGTGCGGCTGCTGCGCTTCGACGGTCCCGACGCGCCCACCAACGAGCAGGCCACCGCGCACCTGCGGGTCACCGTGAAGGACCCCGATCCGCGCAAGGTCGGGCGGGCGTTCTCCAGCGGGATCATGGAGGTCGCGCTGGCCGGCTACGCCGGCTTCCACACGACCACCCCACCGACGTCGGAGTCGGCCTACGGGGTCTACCGGCCCGCGGCCGTCCCCCGGTCGTCGGTGCACCAGGTGCTCGTCCTGCCCGACGGCGAGCGGCGCGTGATCGCGGATCCGCCCACCGCACCGGTGCCGGCCGCCGCGGCCGCTCCCGCCGCACAGGCCCCGGCGCCGGTCGGGCCCACCCGCCGCGCGCCGCTGGGCGCGGTGCTCGGTGCCCGGTCCGGTGACAAGGGCGGCAACGCGAACATCGGCCTGTGGGCGCGCGACGACGCCGGGTACGCCTGGGCAAGGGAGCACCTGACCGTCGACCGGCTGCGCGGGCTGCTCGGCCCGGAGGCCGCCGACCTCCGGATCGAGCGGTTCGAGCTGCCGAGCATCCGGGCGCTCAACGTGGTCGTGCACGGGCTGCTCGGCGAGGGCGTCGCCTCCTCGACCCGTCCCGACGCGCAGGCGAAGGGACTGGGGGAGTACCTGCGGTCCCGCCTGGTCGACGTGCCCGACGCGTTGCTGACGGGAAGCTGACCGCACTACCGGCGCAGACCGGGCCCGGCGCCGCCGCGCCCCGATCGAGAGGTGGAGACACGTGGGTACGTTGGACGGCAAGGTGGCCCTGGTGTCCGGGTCCGGGCGCGGGATCGGGCGGGCGATCGCCGAGAAGCTGGCCGGGCAGGGCGCCAGGGTCGTGGTGAACGACCTGGACGCCGACCCGGCGAAGGAGGCCGTGGCGGCGATCGAGGCGGCCGGTGGCACCGCGGTCGCCTGTGCCGGGAGCGTCACCGAGGACGGCTTCGCGGAGCGGTTCGTCGCCACCGCGGTCGACGAGTTCGGCGGGGTCGACATCATCGTCAACAACGCCGGCTACACGTGGGACTCGGTCGTGCAGAAGATGAGCGACGACCAGTGGGACGCCATCCTCGACGTGCACCTCAAGGCGCCGTTCCGGATCCTGCGGGCCGCCCAGCCGGTGATCAGCGCCGCGGTCAAGCAGGCCAGGGCGGCCGGTACCGAGGTGCCGTGCCGCAAGGTCGTCAACATCTCGTCGATCGCGGGCACCGGCGGCAACGCCGGTCAGGCCAACTACTCCGCGGGCAAGGCCGGGGTGATCGGGCTGACCAAGGCGCTGTCCAAGGAGTGGGGCCGCTACAACGTGACGGTCAACGCGGTGGCCTTCGGCCTGATCCGCACCCGGCTCACCGAGGTGCCCGCCGGGGGCGATGGGAAGATCGACATCGCGGGTCGCCAGCTGGCGGTCGGGGTGAACCCGGAACTGCTCGACGCGATGGAACGCGGCATCCCGCTGGGCCGGGCGGGAACACCGGCCGACGCCGCGGGCGCGGTCTACCTGCTCTGCATCCCCGAGTCCGACTACGTGAGCGGCCAGGTCGTCATCTGCGGTGGGGGCTTCACCGCCTGAGCGGTGCGGACGTGACGCTAGACGACACGGACGCCGCGTCCGACACGCTGGTCCAGCGGCCCATCCTGGAGGCGTTGTCGGCCGTGTTCCTCGGGCCGGACGGCTCGGCGGTCGACCCCCTGGGCCAACTCCGCTGCTGGCTGATCCCGCCGGGCCCCCCGATGCTCATCAAAGTGGGGCGGAGACGCTGCCCAACATCGCGGTGCGCTTCGTCGAGCGCGCCCGCCGGGCGGGCGTCGACGTGACCGTCGACGTCGTGCCCGGGACGCAGCACGTCCTCCCTGTTACGTGGAGGCAGCCGCGGAACCATGACGGCGGTCCCGGAAGAGGCGGTGGCGCGGCGACCTCAGCCGGGAGGGGATCCTGGCCGCGTCCAGTCGTGGCGGCCGACCCGCACCCGGTGTCAGCGGACCAGCTCGACGACCGTCGCGTTGGCCATCCCGCCGCCCTCGCACATGGTCTGCAGCCCGTAGCGGATGCCGCGATCGCGCATGTGGTGGACCAGGCGGGTCATCAGGATGGCTCCGGAAGCCCCGAGCGGGTGACCGACGGCGATCGCCCCGCCCAGCGGGTTGACCCGCTCGGAATCGGCACCGGTCTCGGCCAGCCAGGCCAGCGGGATCGGGGCGAACGCCTCGTTGACCTCGAAGGCGCCGATGTCGTCGATCGACAGTCCGGCCCGGCCGAGCACCTTCGCCGTGGCGGGGATCGGCGCGGTGAGCATCATGACGGGGTCCGCTCCGCCCACGGCCCCGCTGTGGTAGCGGGCGATCGGGGTGAGCCCCAGCTCGCCCGCCCGGGTCGGGGTGGTGACCAGCAGGGCGGCGGCGCCGTCGGAGATCTGTGAGGCGTTGCCGGCGTGGATCACTCCGTCGGCGTCGAACGACGGGTTCAGTGCCCCCAGCTTCTCCGCGGTCGTCCCACGGCGCAACCCCTCGTCGACGGTGTGCCCGGGCGCCTCCGGGATCGTGACGAGCTGGCCGTCGAAAGCGCCGGAGTCGATGGCGGCTGCGGCCCGGGCGTGGCTGAGCGCGGAGAACTCGTCCAGCACCGAGCGGGTGAGGCCCCACTTCGCGGCGATCAGCTCGGCGCCTCGACCCTGGTGGAAGGTCCCGCCCCCGAGCTCGGTCTCGTAACGGCCCAGCGCCCGAGGGCCGTAGGGCAGGCCGACGTCCCGCCCGGCACCGAGCGGAACCCGGCTCATCGACTCCACCCCGCCCGCCACCACCACGTCGTACTGGCCCGCCATCACCATGCCGGCCGCGAAGTCGAGTGCCTGCTGACTCGAGCCGCAGGCCCGGTTGACCGTCGTCCCCGGCACGGTCTCGGGCCAGCCGGCCGCCAGCACCGCGGATCGAGCGGGGTTCGCGGACTGGTCGCCCACCTGGCTGACGCAGCCCCACACGACGTCGTCGACGAGCGCGGGGTCGAGCCCGGTCCGCGCGGCGAGGGCCTCGAGCACCCTCGCCGACAGGTCGACGGGGTGCACCCCCGCGAGCGAGCCGCCGCGCTTGCCGATGGGCGTGCGGACGGCCTCGACGATCACTGCTTCGGGCATGCCGACCTCCTCGTCACCGGACCTGATAGATTGGCGTAATCATCATGAGGATAGCCCGCCAGGTCCTGCTGGTGGACGCTGCATGCGACGATGTTTACCCGGCCGTTCCCCGGGCCACCGTCCTGCGCGAGGTGGTGATCGCCGGCGAACACCGTGAGGTGGGTCCAGCGGGTCGCCGGGTCGGTGCGGCGTGAGTGTCCCCCTGACGGTGCGGGAGTCCGGGTTCGGCGTGATGCTGCCGAACTTCGACCCGCTGCGGCTGGGGACACCGCCGCTGCTGGCCGCCGCCCGGCTGGCGGAGGACCTCGGGTTCGACTCGGGCTGGGTCGGCGACCACCTGAGCTTCCACCCGCCGGTCCTGGAACCGTGCGGAGCGCTGGCAGCGGTCGCCGCGGTCACGCAGCGGCTGGTGCTGGGCACCGGGGTGCTGCTGCTGCCGATGCGCAACCCGGTGTGGACCGCCAAGCAGCTCGGAACGGTCGCCGCGCTCGCGCCGGACCGCCTCGTCATCGGGGTCGGCGCGGGCGGGGAGAACCCGGCCGAGTTCGAGGCGGCCGGCTACCCCGTGGCGCAGCGGGGCCGCCGTCTCGACGAGGCCATCGGCGTTGTCGATGCACTGCTGCGCGGCGAGGCCGTGGACCATGCCGGCCCGCTGCTGCCGGTGCGCTCGCCGATGCTGGAACCGGTGCCGTCCTCGCGGCCCCCGCTGGTCGTCGGCGGCCGGTCCGCCCACGCGGTGCGCCGCGCCGCACGGTTCGCCGAGGGCTGGTTCGCGGTGTGGCTGGAGCCCGAGCGGGTGCGCAGGGCGATCGAGAACCTGCGGGCGCACGCCGAGGAGTTCCGTCGCCCGGTGTGCACCACCGTGATGCTGGTGTTCGTGCACGTCACCGACGACGCCGAGACGGGGCGACGGGAGCTGGAGCGGTTCGTCGCAGGCCAGTACGGCATGCCCGTCGAGGCCATCGAGCGGTGGTGCGTGATCGGTGGCGAGGACCGCGTGGCCGACGCGCTGGCCCGGTACCGTGACGCCGGTGCCGAGGCGTTCGTGATGATGCCGACCGCCGTCGACGTCCTGCTCCAGTACGAGCGGCTCGCCGGTGTGCGGGACCGGCTCGCCGCGTCGATCTGATCGACGGTCTCGCTACGGGGCGAACTTGCGACCCAGGAGGTGCCGGGCGACGACCAGCTTCGCGACCTGGGCGGTGCCGTCGGCGATCTCGAAGGCCATGACGTCGCGCAGCCGCTGGCCCTGGGGGCTGTCGCTGCCCCACCCCGCGTGTCCGAAGGTCAGCAGCGCCTGGTGCACGACCTCGCCTGCGGTCTTGGGTGCGAACCACTTGGCCATGTTCGCGGCCACCGTGTGGTCCAGCCCCTGGTCCTTGCGCCACAGGGCCTCGTAGCAGATGTGCCGGGCGCCGGCCAGCCGCGTCGCCTGCTCGACCAGGGGGAACGCCACACCCTGGTTGCGCCCGATCGGGCCGCCGAAGGCCTCCCGCGTCCGGGCGTAGTCCAGGGCGTCGTCCAGGGCCGCCTCGGCGATCCCGACGCACATCAGGCCGATCACCGCGCGGGAGTAGTCGAACCCCTGCATCACCGAGACGAAGCCCGCCCCCTCCTGTCCGATCAGCTCGTCGCGACCCACCGGTACGCCGTCGAAGTGCAGCGACGCGCGCCCGATCGCCCGGCCACCGTGGTCGTCGAGCGCGGTGCGGGCGATCCGGTCGTCGTGCAGGTCGACGTAGAACGCGCTGACGCCGCGGGCGCCCGGCCCGCCGGTCCGGGCGAAGACGATGCCGGTGTCGGCGAGCATGCCCATCGAGATCGAGGTCTTCTCCCCGGTGAGCCGCCAGCCCGCGCCGTCGGGCTGCGCGCGCAGGGAGAGGTTGGCGGCGTCGGACCCGTGCTCGGGCTCGGTCAGCACCAGTGCCGAGAGCACGGAGCCGTCGGCGATCGGCGGCAGCCAGCGGGCCAGCTGCTCCTCGCTGGCGTTGCCGACCAGGATGTCGGCGTTCAGCGCGGCGACCAGCAGGATGTAGCAGGCGTTGATGTCGGCCCGGGACACCTCCTCGGCCGCCAGACCGGTGGTCACGGCGTCCGCCTCCTGGCCACCGAAGCGCTCCGGGACGCGCAGCCCGGTGAGACCCATGGACGCCATCTCCCGGGGGAGCTCCGGGCGCATCCGGCCCGCCCGGTCGTCGGGCTGGTAGTGCGGGGCGAGAACCTTCTGCGCGAAGGTCGCGAGCTCGCGCCGGAAGGTCTCCTGGTCGGCGTAGAAGGCGTAGTGCACTCGCTGCTCCGCTCTGCTGGCTTCGTGGCATCGGGATGATCAGTATCACGATCGCCCCGACCGTATCCGGTCGACTGGTCGGGCACTACCCGAGGACGAGCACCACATGGCCCTCGGTGACCGACTCGCCCTCGCAGACGGAGAGCGTGCGCACCCCGTTGGGGACGGCGGGTGGGTGGGCTGACAGCTGAACCAGCGTTCACATCCTGCCTGCACCTCGCACGGCCATGGTGGGTGCGGCGCCATCCTCGTCACGGCCGACCCCGCCCCGCCGCGCGCTGGAGCGAGGACCATGCGCTCAACCAGTCCGATGTACGGATGCTCGTGACCTCGCGCGGTACCCGCCGCCGAGCGGCCGGGACGGTGCGCGCCGGGTCAGCCCGCGGCAGAGTCGACGTCCACGTCGTCGGGGGACCGGGCAAGCAGTACCGCCGCGGCGGCGGTGCTCAGCAGCCGCTCCACCGCGGCGTCGTCGAGCTCGGCCGGCATGTGGGCGGCGGCGTTGATCAGCGACAGCACCGCGGTGACGACACCGCACACCTCCGCGGCGCCGAGGTCGGGACGTAGCTGGACGAGTGCGTCGGTCCAGATCGCCTCGTAGTCGCGCTGGCGACGCCGCAGCGAGCGCAGCGCGATCGGGGACAGGGCACGATGCTCACGGACGTACACCGCCACGAGCCGGCGGTGGCGTGCCCCGAATCCGGCGTGCACGGTGATCAGCACGTTCAGGACGTGCTCCGCATCGCCCTCCTGTGCGGCCAGCCGCGCACCGGTCAGCAGCTCCGTCATCGCCGCGTTGCACAGCTCCCGGAGGATGGCGTCCTTGTTCTGGAAGTGGCGGTACACCGCCGGCCCGGTGACGCCCGCGGCGGCCCCGATGTCGTCGATGCCGACCGCGTGGTAGCCCTGTCGGGAGAACAGCTCGGTGGCGACCTCGAGGAGGACGGTGCGGCGGAACCCGGCCACCTCGTCACCTCCCCGGCATACCGTCGGTCGTCCTCGTGCGCGCGAACGGGGCCATCCTATAGGCGCGGTCGGATCCCGCAGCGACGACCGCGGGCCCATCGACCCGGTGGCCCACGCGGGCGCGATGGGGACCGCACCCGGTCGACCGGCGTGATCCGTGTCCCGGCGCGGCACGCGTCGCGCTCCCGGTCACTACTCTTCAGTAGGTGAACACTGATGAGTACCTCGCCCCCGGACGGTTCGTCGACTCCGACTCGGCCGCGGTGCGCGCCTTCGCCGCCGAGGTGGTCGGCGGCGAGACCGACCCCGTGGCGCGGGCGGTCCTGCTGTTCGAGGTGGTCCGCGACCGGATCTGGTACGACCCGTTCGCCACGAGCACCGACCCGGAGAGCTACCGGGCCAGCTCGGTCCTGGAGTCAGGGCGTTCCTGGTGCGTGCCGAAGGCGGTCCTGCTCGCCGCGGCGGCGCGGGCGGCCGGTATCCCCGCGCGCCTCGGGTTCGCCGACGTCCGCAACCACCTGCAGTCCGAGCGCCTCAAGAAGAAGATGAACGGGATCGACCTGTTCGTGTTCCACGGCTACACCGACCTGTTCCTGGAGGGTCGGTGGTCGAAGGCCACACCGGCCTTCAACGCGGAGCTGTGCGCACGGTTCGGGGTGCAGCCGATGGCGTTCGACGGCCGGTCGGACGCCCTGCTGCACGAGTACACCGCCGACGGCGGTGCGTACATGGAGTACGTGCACGACCGCGGCGTCTACACCGACCTGCCGCTCGAGGAGATGCTCACGACGCTGCAGCAGGTGTACGGCGACGCCCTGCTCGACACCGACGCGCCCCAGGGCGCCGACGAGTTCACCGCGGCGACCGGCTGAGCGTCGTCCGGATCGGGGGGCGGGCGCGGACCGAGGTCCCGCCGCCCCGTGGCCCGGCACCCGCCCGCGCCGGCGCCCGCCTGCGCCGTCGCCGTCAGCGCTGGACGACCCCTCCCTCGACCCCGGTGAACCGCTTGCGCAGTTCGGTCTTGAGCAGCTTGCCGGTGGCGTTGCGGGGCAGCTCCGCCACCAGGTGCACCTCGCGCGGGCACTTGAAGTGCGCCAGCCGGTCACGGCACCAGGCGATCAGGTCCTCGGCCGCGGGCTCCGCACCGGCCGCGGGGTCGGCCACCACGACGGCGACGACCCGCTCGCCCCACTTCTCGTCCGGACCGCCGACGACGGCGGCGTCGAGCACGCCCGGGTGCTGGAACAGCACCTGCTCCACCTCGATCGGGTAGACGTTCTCGCCGCCCGAAATGATCATGTCCTTCTTGCGGTCCACCAGCGTGATGAAGCCCTCGGGGTCGATCCGGCCCAGGTCGCCGGTGTGGAACCAGCCGCCCCGGAAGGCCTCGGCGGTGGCCGCCGGCTTCATCCAGTACCCGGTGAACACGTTGCGCCCGCGCACGAGCAGCTCCCCGACGGTGTCGGGGGGCAGGTCCCGGTCGTCGGGGTCGACGATCCGTGCGTCGACGTGCACGGCCACGCGCCCGATCGACCCTGCCTTGGCGGTGACGTGCTCGGTCTCCAGGATCGACACCAGCGGCGCGGTCTCGGTCATCCCGAAACCCTCGCTGAAGGGCACGCCGCGCTGCTGCATGAAGTCGATGACCGTCAGCGGCACCGGCGACCCGCCGCCCATGGCCAGCTTCAGCGCCGACAGGTCGTAGCTGTCGAAGTCCGGCACCCGGGTGAGCGCCGACCACATCGCCGGGACCATGAACTGCACGGTCGCCCGGCTCTCCGCCATCGCCTTGAGCGTCCCCACCGGGTCGAACGAGGGCAGGATGACGCTGGTGCCGCCGACGTAGAGCAGCGGGAGGGTGTGCACCCCGAGCCCGCCGATGTGGAACATCGGGGCGACCGCCACGGTCACGTCGCTGCCGCGCAGGCCGTGGGCGGTGCCCAGGACGTTGACCGCGTTCCACAGCAGGTTGTCGTGGGTGAGCATGGCGCCCTTGGGGCGGCCGGTGGTGCCCGAGGTGTACATGATGAACGCGACGTCGCCGCCGTCGACGTCGCCGTGGAAGGGCTCGGGAGCCCCGCCGGCGAGGAACGCGTCGTAGCCGATCTCGTCCTCGCGGGCCGCGCCCCACACGCGGATCCGGTGCTGCACCCGCACCCCCGGCTCGGCGAGCGCGGTCAGGGCCCCCTCCGCGAGCGGCTCGTGGAAGGCGAAGACGTCCGCCCCGGAGTCGGCCAGGATGTACCCGATCTCCGGCCCGGCCAGCCGCACGTTGATCGGCACGGTGATCGCGCCGATCTTCGCGCAGCCCAGCAGCAGCTCCATGAACTCCACGGAGTTGACCAGCAGGACCGCCACCCGGTCCCCCTTGCGGACGCCCAGGTCACGCAGGGCCGACGCGACCTGGTCGGTGCGCCGGTCGACGTCGGCGTAGCTGTAGTGGTCGTCCCCGGACACGAACGCGGTGCGCTCGCCGTGGAGGAAGGCCCGCCGGGTGACCCAGTGACCGATACCGCGATCCATACCTGCTCCTCGCCGTCGCTCGACGGCTGCTCGTCGATGAGTGGGTTGTGTGCGGCGCGAGCCCCGACGGCCGCGGACGGTCGTCGGCAGGCTCCGCCGAGGCGCAGCCTGCCGACGACCGGTGTGTCAGTACGAACGCGGCAGCTTGAGGCTGTGCTGGGCCACGTAGTTCAGGATCATCTCGCGGCTGATCGGCGCGGTGCGCATCAGCCGGGCCGGGCCCCACAGGGTGGCCAGCCCGTACTCGGTGGCCATGCCGTTGCCGCCGTGGGTCTGGATGGCCTGGTCCAGCGCCAGGATGCCGGCCTCGGCCGCGGCGTACTTGGCCATGTTCGACGCCTCGCCCGAGCCCGGGTCACCGGCGTCGTGCAGCGACGCCGCCCGCTGGGTCATCAGCCGGGCCAGCTCGACCTGGATCTTGGCGTGGGCCAGCGGGTGCGACACGCCCTGGTGCGAGCCGATCGGCACGTCCCAGACCTTGCGCTCCCTGGCGTAGTTGGCGGCCTTGTCCAGGGCGTAGCGGCCGATGCCGTTGCCCAGGGCGGCGCCCATGATGCGCTCCGGGTTCAGGCCCATGAACACCTGACGCAGGCCGTCGTTCTCCTCACCGATCAGGTTCTCCGCAGGCACCCGCACGTCGTCGAAGAACAGGGTGAACTGCTTCTCCGGGGTGACGGCCTGGACCGGGATGTCGGTCTTCGTCAGCCCGGGCGCGTCGGTGGGCACCACGATCAGGCTGAGCCGGCCGCGGCCGCGGTCGTCGGTGGAGGTGCGGGTGACGACCAGGATGGCCTCGGCCTCGTCGACGCCGGAGATGTAGTACTTGGTGCCGTTGAGCACCCACTCGCCGCCGACCTTCTTGGCGTGGGTGGAGATGTTGTGGGAGTTGGAGCCGGCGTCCGGCTCCGTGATCGCGAACGACATGATGATCTCGCCGCTCGCGATGCCCGGCAGCCAGCGCGCCTTGAGCTCGTCGCTGCCGTAGGCCTGGATGATCGTCCCGCAGATGGTGGGGGAGACGACCGTCATCAGCAGCGGGCACCCGGCCGCGGCCAGCTCCTCACCGACGATCTGCATGTCGTAGATCCCACCACCGCCGCCGCCGTACTCCTCGGTGATGTTGACGCCCAGGAAGCCTTGCTTGCCCACGGCGTTCCACAGCTCGGTGCTCTTCTCACCGGCCAGGGACTTGGCCACGTAGTAGTCGTGGCCGAAGTCCTTCGCGATCTCGGTGACGGCCTTGCGCAGGTCGCGCCGTTCCTCGGTCTCGTGCAGTTCCATGTCCGCTCCCTAACCCTCACGGTGACGCGCCGCCGGACGGCGGATCGTGTGGTCCGTACTACGTCTCGTCGTCGACGGGCTCGACCACGGCCAGCGGGTCGCCGGTCGCGACCTGCCGGCCGACCTCGACCGGCAGCTCCGCCACCACGCCGTCGATCGGGCTGGTCACCGAGTGCTCCATCTTCATCGCCTCCAGCACGACCAGGGGCTGGCCCGCGGTGACGACGTCCCCGGCCGCCACGTGCACCCGGATCACCGAACCGGGCATCGGCGCGGTCAGCGAACCGGCCGGCTTGAGCGTGCTGGGGTCGACGAAGCGGGGGATCCGGGTGAACGTGCTGGATCCCGCACTGCTGTCGACGTGGGCGGTCCCGCCGTCGAGGAGGACCTCGTAGGAGCGCCGCACCCCGGCCGCCTCCAGCACCACGCGGTCGGGGCCGTGGCTGAGCACCACGACGTCCTCGATCGGCTTGCCGTCGACCTCCACCTCGACGCCGTCGCGGTGCAGCGCGTACGCCACGTGCAGCTCGGCACCGGCGGCCGTGGTCCAGCCGACGCGCTGCAGCTGGGACGGGTTGTTGCGCCACCCCGCCGGCAGGGTCGGCTGGACCCGGGCGGCCGCCCGGTGGGCGGCCACACCGGCGAGCGTGGCGGCGACCGCGTGCAGCCGCTCGCTGTCGGCGTCGACGAGCGGCCCGCCGAGCTCGGTGGCGTCGTGGCGGTCCAGGAAGCCGGTGTCGGTACCGCGGCCCGCGAACTCCGGGTGCCGCAGGACCCGGACCAGCAGGTCGCGGTTGGTGGTCAGGCCGTGGATCCGGGCACCGGCCAGCGCCGCGGAGAGCATGCCGACTGCCTCGGCGCGGGTGGGGGCCCAGACGATGACCTTGGCGAGCATCGGGTCGTAGTGGTGGCTGACCACCGACCCGTCACGCACCCCGGAGTCGACCCGGACGCCGGCGAGCTCGGGGAACCGCAGCGTGCGCAGGGTGCCGGTGCGGGGGAGGTAGCCCTCCGTCGGGTCCTCGGCGTAGAGCCGGGCCTCCACCGCATGGCCGGTCATCGTCGGCTCGAGGACCTCGGGGGGCAACGGCTCGCCCATCGCCACCAGGAGCTGCAGGCGGACCAGGTCCAGCCCGGTGACCAGCTCGGTGACCGGGTGTTCGACCTGCAGGCGCGTGTTCATCTCCAGGAAGGCGAACGTGCCGTCGTCGGCACCGCCGTTCGCGTCCAGGACGAACTCGACGGTGCCCGCCCCCACGTAGCCCACGGCCTGCGCCGCGGCGACCGCCGCCGCGCCCATCCTGGCCCGCAGGTCCTCGCCGACGACCGGCGAGGGAGCCTCCTCGATCACCTTCTGGTGGCGTCGCTGCACCGAGCACTCGCGCTCGAACAACGCGACGGTGCCGCCGTGCATGTCGGCCATCACCTGGATCTCGACGTGCCGGGGGCGCTGCACGTAGCGCTCCAGGAACACGGTGCCGTCGGCGAACGCCGAGGTGGCTTCCCGTGCAGCCGAGGCGACGGACTCCTCGAGCGTGTCGGCCGACTCCACGATCCGCATCCCGCGCCCGCCGCCGCCGGCACTCGCCTTGACCAGCAGCGGGTAGCCGACCTCGGCGCCGAGCTTGCGCAGCGCGTCGGCGTCGAGCCCGGTCGCGTCACCGCCGGGGAGGACCGGGACACCGGCCTCGGCCATCATCGCCTTCGCGGTGAGCTTGGAGCCCATCGCGTCGATGGCGTCCGGCGGCGGCCCGACGAACACCAGCCCCGCGGCGGCGCAGGCGCGGGCGAAGCCGGCGTTCTCGGACAGGAAGCCGTAGCCGGGGTGCACGGCGTCCGCGCCGGTGCGCAGCGCGGCCGCGATCACGCGGTCGACCTGGAGGTAGGTCTCGGCGGGGGAGGAGCCGGGCAGGCGCACCGCCTCGTCGGCGTCCTCGACGTGCCAGGCGTCGACATCGGCGTCGGAGTACACCGCGACGGTGGCGATGCCGAGGTCGCGGCAGGTCCGGAAGACCCGCCGGGCGATCTCGCCACGGTTGGCGACCAGCAACTTCTTGATCACGGGCATCGCCATCACATCCGGAACACGCCGTAGCCACGCTGGCCACGGACCTCGTCGTTGTGCACCACGGACAGGCAGAGCCCGAGCACGGTCCGCGTGTCGCGCGGGTCGATGATCCCGTCGTCGTAGAGCCGCCCGCTGTTGGCCAGCGCCACCGACTCGCGTTCGATCTGGTCCTCGACGGCGGCGCGCATCCGGGCGTCGGCGTCCTCGTCGAAGGGCAGGCCGCGGTCGGCCGCCGACTCCTTGGCCACGATCGAGAGCACCCCGGCCAGCTGGGCGGGACCCATCACGGCCGACTTGGAGTTCGGCCAGGCGAACAGGAAGCGCGGGGAGTAGGACCGCCCGCACATGCCGTAGTTGCCCGCGCCGTAGGAGGAGCCCATGACGATCGTCAGGTGCGGAACGGTGCTGTTGGACACCGCGTTGATCATCTTGGCGCCGTCCTTGATGATCCCGCCCTGCTCGTACTCGGCGCCGACCATGTATCCGGTGGTGTTCTGCAGGAAGATCAGCGGCGTGTCGACCTGGTTGGCCAGCTGGATGAACTGGGAGGCCTTCTGCGCCTCCTCGCTGAACAGGATGCCCCGGGCGTTGGCCAGGATGCCGACCGGGTAGCCGTGGATCGAGGCCCAACCGGTGACCAGCGAGGTGCCGTAGAGCGGCTTGAACTCGTCGAACGCCGAGCCGTCGACCACCCGGGCGATGACGTCGCGCGGGTCGAAGGGGACCTTCGGGTCGACCGAGGCGATGCCGAGCAGCTGGTCGGGGTCGAGCACCGGCGGGTCGGCGGGCATCGTGGGGCCGGGGCCGAGCTTGCGCCAGTTCAGCCGGGCCATGATCCGGCGGCCGATGCGGATGGCGTCCTGCTCGTCCTCGGCGAGATAGTCGGCCAGGCCCGAGGTGCGGGCGTGCATGTCGCCGCCGCCGAGCGACTCGTCGTCGGACACCTCGCCGGTGGCCATCTTCACCAGCGGCGGGCCGCCGAGGAAGACCTTGGAGCGGTTGCGGATCATCACCACGTAGTCGCACATGCCCGGGATGTAGGCGCCGCCCGCGGTGGAGTTGCCGAACACCAGCGCGAGGGTGGGCAGGCCCAGGGCGCTGTGCTGGGTCAGGTCGTGGAACAGCTGGCCGCCGGGGACGAAGATCTCGGCCTGGGTCGGCAGGTCGGCCCCGCCGGACTCGACGACGTTGATGATCGGGAGCCGGTTCTCGCGGGCGATCGCCATGCCGCGGAAGACCTTGCGGAAGGTGAACGGGTTCGACGCCCCGCCCCGGACCGTCGGGTCGTGGCCGATGATCATCGACTCGACGCCCTCGACGACACCGATCCCCACGACCACGCTGCCACCGACCGGGAACTTGGTGCCCCACGCGGCGAACGGGCAGAGCTCCAGGAACGCGGTGTCCGGGTCGAGCAGCAGCTCGATCCGCTCGCGGACTAGCAGCTTCCCCCGCTTGCGGTGGCGCGCGACGTACTTCTCCCCGCCCCCGCCGTTGGCCAGCGCGAGCTGCTCGGAGATCGCGGTCAGCTGGGCCGTGAGTCCTTCGCGGTTGCCGATGTAGTCCGGGGCCTGCGTGTCGACCCGGTCGGGCAGCACGTCAACCAACTTCTCCTCCATGGCGGCATCGACGTCGATCTCCTGACCGGTTACGTTAGCGGCTACTAACGTCCCGCGACAACGGGGTGCGCACTTTCGGTGGTGCGGACCCCCGCCGGCACACCGGAGGAGCTTCATGACCCAGCTGGACCAGCGCGACGTCTCGGCCGCGCCGCCGGACCCGTGGACGACGCCGGAGCGGCTCGCCCTGCGTGACCTGGCCCTGTCGTTCACCCGCCGGGAGATCGCCCCGCACCTGTCCCGGTGGGAGGAGGAGGGCGAGCTGCCGCGGTCGCTGCACCGGGCCGCGGCCGAGGTCGGGCTGCTCGGCATCGGGTTCCCGGAGGAGGTCGGGGGCAGCGGCGGCGACCTGCGGGACCTGGTGCTGCTGACCGAGGCCGTGCTGGAGGCGGGAGGGTCGTCGGGGGTGCTGGCCAGCCTGCTCACCCACAACATCGCGCTCCCGCACATGGTCGCCGCGGGCGACCCCGACCAGATCCGCCGCTACGTCGCACCCACCCTCGCCGGAGAGATGATCGGCAGCCTCGGCATCACCGAGCCCGACACCGGGTCCGACGTGGCCGGGATCCGGACCACCGCGCGCCGGGAGGGCGACCACTACGTCGTCAACGGGGCGAAGCTGTACATCACCTCCGCGGTGCGGGCCGACTTCGTCACCACCGCCGTGCGTACGGGCGGGCCCGGGGCCTCGGGCATCTCCCTGCTCGTGGTCGAGCGCGGCACGCCGGGTTTCACCGTCTCGCGCACCCTGAAGAAGATGGGCTGGCTGTGCTCGGACACCGCCGAGCTCGGCTACTCCGAGGTGCGGGTGCCCGCGGCGAACCTGGTCGGCCCGGAGAACAGCGGTTTCCTGCAGATCATGCAGCAGTTCCAGGTGGAGCGGGCGTTCCTCGCCGTGCAGTGCTACGCCACCGCACAGCGCTGCCTCGACCTCACCCTGGACTGGGTCAGGCAGCGGGAGACCTTCGGCAGGCCGCTCTCCACCCGGCAGGTGGTGCGGCACAAGATCGTCGACATGGCGACGGCCGTCGACGTGGCCCGGACCTACACCCGGGTCGCGGTCGACCGCATCATCGCCGGTGACACCGACGTGCGGATGGTCTCGATGGCCAAGAACCAGGCCGTCGAGGCCTGCGCGTCGGCGGTCGACACCGCGGTGCAGCTGCACGGCGGCATGGGCTACCTGCGCGAGACCGAGGTGGAGATGCACTACCGCGACTCCCGGATCCTCGGCATCGGCGGCGGCACCACGGAGATCATGAAGGAGATCATCGCCAAGCACATCGGCCTCTAGCCTGCCCCTGCATCCATTCCTGCGCACATCGACGAGCGAGGAGCTCCCGTGGACTACGACCAGTACGAGTACCTGACCTTCGAACGGCCCTCCGACGGCGTCCTGCTGATCACCATCAACCGTCCGGACCGGCTCAACGCCACCAACAAGCGGCTGCACTGGGAGCTCGGCAACGTCTGGCTCGACGTCGACGCCGACGACG
This sequence comes from Pseudonocardia oceani, assembly GCF_019263585.2. GTDB lineage: Bacteria > Actinomycetota > Actinomycetes > Mycobacteriales > Pseudonocardiaceae > Pseudonocardia > Pseudonocardia oceani. Next base: position 292,265 of record NZ_JADQDF010000001.1, on the reverse strand, counting down.
CGACGCGGATCGCGGTGATCACCGGTGCGGGCAAGGCGTTCTCCGCCGGCGGCGACCTCGACATGGTGGTCGACCAGGTCAAGGACTTCAAGCAGATCGCGGCCATCGCCAAGGAGGCCGCCGACCTGGTCTACAACATCGCCAACTGCCAGAAGGTGGTGATCTCGGCGATCAACGGGGTGGCGGTCGGCGCCGGCCTGGCCGCGGCGCTGATGGCCGACATCTCGGTGATCGCCGAGGACGCCCGGCTCACCGACGGGCACCTTCGCCTGGGCGTCGGTGCGGGCGACCACGCGGCCATCATCTGGCCGATCCTGTGCGGCATGGCGAAGGCCAAGTACTACCTGCTCACCGCCGAGTTCATCGACGGGAAGGAGGCCGAGCGGATCGGGCTGGTCTCGCTGTGCCGGCCGCAGGCGGAGGTGCTGCCCACCGCGCTGTCCGTCGCGGAGAAGCTGGCTGCCGGCCCGCAGCACGCGCTGCGCTGGACCAAGCGCTCGCTCAACCTCTGGATCCGCGACGCGAGCCCGATCTTCGAGGCCTCGCTCGCCTACGAGATGCTCAACTTCTTCGACGACGACGTCCTCGAGGGCGCCACGGCCATCAAGGAGAAGCGGGCGCCGAAGTTCCCCTCGGTGACCGGCGGCTGACCCCGGTCCGGCCGGCCCGCGGAGCGCGGGCCGGCCGGGACCCCGACCGGGCGGTGCACCGCCCCCCCTCCGGCGGTGCGGGCCGTCAGGTCCCGAAGTGCCCCTTGTGCTGCTCGCGCAGCACGTTCTTCTGGATCTTGCCGGTCGCGGTCCGGGGCATCTCGTCGGCGAACAGCACCGCCTTGGGCACCTTGAACCCCGACAGCCTGCTCCGCGCCGCGGCGAGCACCTCCTCCTCGGTGAGCTCCACACCGGGCTTGAGCGTGACGATCGCGGCGATGGCCTCGGACCAGCGCTCGTGCGGCAGCCCGACGACGACGACCTCCTGGATCCGGGGCTCGGCCTCGTAGAGCGCCTTCTCCACCTCGATGGACGCCACGTTCTCGCCGCCCGTCTTGATCACGTCCTTCTTGCGGTCGGCGAACCACAACAGCCCGTCGGCGTCGAAGCGGCCGACGTCGCCGGAGTGGAACCAGCCGTGAGCGAACGCCTCGGCGGTGGCGTCGGGGTTGCGCAGGTAACCCTCCATCGCGTGCGGGCCGCGGTAGACGATCTCGCCGGTCTCGCCGTCGGGCAGCAGGTTGCCGGCGTCGTCCATGATCCCGACCTGGACGTTGGGCACCGGCAGCCCCACCGAGCCGGCGTGGCTGAGCTGGTACTCGGGCGGGAACACCGTGGTGATCGGGTTCATCTCGGTCTGCCCGAAGCCGAGCGCGAAGTCGCAGCCGAACACCTCCATCGCACGGCGCAGGTCCGTGTCGGGCATCGGTGCCATCGCGTAGAGGGCCAGCCGCAGCGTGGACAGGTCGCGCTTGTCGATGTCGGGGTGGTCCATCATCATCCGGTACATCATCGGCAGCCCGAAGATCTGGGTGATCCGCTCGGACTCGATCGTCGCCAGGAGAGCGGCCGGGTCGAACGCGCGCATCAGCACGAGCGTGCCGCCCATGTAGAGCAGCCCCGTGGTGAAGCCGTTGAGCTGCGCGGTGTGGAACAGCGGCATCATCGCCACCGACCGCTCCTTGTCGTCGATGCCCAGCACCAGCGGGGCGTTCAGCGACTCGATGTACACCGCGACGTGGCTGCTGACCACGCCCTTGGGGGCGGAGGTGGTGCCACTGGTGTAGAGGTAGCTGATCGCATCGCGGTCGCCGACCAGGCACTCCGGCTCGCTCGTCCCGGCGTCCCCGAGGAACGTCGCCAGGTCCCGCCAGGTGCCCGTCGACCCGGCGGCCCACTCGGCCCCGGTTCCGGGGGCGACGACCACGTCGACGACGGCGCTGCCCTCGGCGAGCTGCAGCGCGCCGTCGACGAGCCCGGCGAGCTGGCTCTCCACCACCACGCCGCGGGCCCGGGAGTGCTCCAGGACGTAGGAGACCTCGGGCGGTCCCCACGCGAGGTTCACCGGCACGCAGACGACACCGGTCTTGGCGCAGGCGTAGTAGGTCGTGAGGAACTCCGTGCTGTTGCCGCTGGCCAGGGCGAGCACGTCGCCGCGCCGGTACCCGGCGGCCAGCAGTGCGTGGGCCAGCCGGTTGACCTCGGCGTTGAGCTCGGCGTAGGTGAACCGGCGGGCGCCGTCGACGACCGCCTCGCGGTCGGGGTTGCGCCACGCACTGCGGGTCAGCATGTCGCCGACGTTGACCCGGGTGACGAGGTTGGCGTGCAGGTCGTGGTCGATGGTCACGGTTCCTCCGGTGGGGTGGGGGTGGGCCCGGTGTCGGTGGCTCAGGACGCGGGCACGAAGCGGACCAGCCCGATGTCGCCCACTCGCTCGAACGCGGCGCGGACCGCCATGCCGGGCACGACCGAGGCGGGATCGCAGTGCTCGACGGTGGACAGCATCTGCGGGCCCTCGGCCAGCCGCACGATCACCACCGGGTAGGGCGCGGACCGCGGCAGGTCGTTCCACGGGGGCCGGCTGACGACCGCGGAGACCACGACGGTGGCCTCGCCGGAGACGTCGGTCCAGCGCAGCTGTGCGCAGTGGCAGCGCGGGCAGAACGGGCGGGGGTAGTGGAACAACAGGTCGCACGCGGTGCACTGGCGCACCGCGAGCCGGCCCTGCGCCGCGGCCTCGAAGTGGCCGCGGTTGACCTCGTCGACGCGCGGCAGGACCTCGGGGTCGGCCAGGCCGTCCAGGTAGGTGGTCACGAGCCCTCCAGTACGACGGTGACGTGGCTGCACAACATGGATCCGTAGGCGTGCACGACGGCCCGGTCGGCACGCTCGACCTGGATACCGGCGGCCCGGCCGGTCATCTGCTGGTAGGCCTCCAGGATCCCGCAGATCCCCGAGGCCGTTCCGGAGTGCCCGAACCGCAGCAGGCCGCCGTTGGTGTTCACCGGCAGCCGTCCGCCCGGCCGCGTGGCGCCCTCGCGGTAGAGCTCGACCGCCTTGCCGCGCTCGGCCAGTCCCAGCTCCTCGATCAGCATGAGCGGGTTGGAGCTGAACGCGTCGTAGAGCTGCGCGAGGTGCACGTCCGCGGGCCCGAAGCCGGCCTCGGCGAACGCCTTCGCCCCGGAGCGGACCGCCCCGGTGCGCGACAGGTCGGGCATCGAGGTGAGGAAGCCGTGGGTGTGGCCCTCGCCGACGCCCACCACGTGCACCGGACGGTGCCGCAGGCCCGCCGCCCGCTCCGGGGAGACCAGCACGAACGCGCCGCCGCCCTCGCACGGGATCGAGCAGTCGAGATAGCCGAAGGGCCCCGCGATGTGCCGGGCCTCCAGCACCTGGTCCACGGTGAACGGTCCCGCCCCCGCCCCGATCGCCGTCGGGTGCGCGACGGCCCACTCCTGCTGGGCCGCCACCGCCTCGGCGAACACCTCCCGGCCCTGCCCGACCTCGTCGAGCCAGGACTGTGCGATCAGTCCGTACAGGGTGGGGATCGACGGTGCGTAGGGCAGCTCGTAGTCCGGGTGGCAGGTCATCGTCATCAGGTTGCGGCCGACGTCGCGGATCGGCGGGAACACGCCTGCGGACACGCAGAGCACCGCCGAGCACTGCCCGCTCTGGATGGCGCGGGTGGCGACGCCGAGCATCGCCAGGTGGCTGCCGCCACCGAGCTGTACGCCGAGCTGCAGGCCGAGGTTGTGCAGGCCGAGCGAGTCCTGGATCTCCTCGGACAGGAAGGTGTGCTCGACGGACTCACCCATCATCGAGCCCACGCACAGCAGGCCGTCGACGTCGTCGGGTGACATGCCGGCGTCGTGCAGGGCCGCGACGGCGGACTCGAGGTGCAGGTCGAGGAACGGGCGGTCGAGCCGACCCGGGGCGACTTCGGCGAAGCCGGCCAGGGTGGCGAGCGGGTCAGACATGGTCCCAGACGTTAGCAGTGACTAACATCGCTGACCACCGGCTGCGGTGTGCGGGTCAGGTTCGGATACCGTTCCGCCGATGAACCCAGCCAGGCCGGGCGCCGTCCCGGCCCCCGTGGAGCCCCCCGACGACGCCGCGCCGCTGTTCAGCATCGAGTTCGGCAAGATGCTGTGCATGGGCTGCCGGCCCGCCGGCCGGTGCCGCTTCGGCCTGGTGCTGCGCCGCGGCGAGAACGGGGCGGTCGAGGGCACGGCCCGGTTCTCCGCCGAGCACGAGGGCGCGGGTGGCGTCGTGCACGGCGGCTCGGTGATGGGCGCGCTGGACGAGGCGTGCGGCGCGGTGCCGATCGCGGCGGCCGTCCTGTCGGTGACCGCCGAGATGAACGTGGCGTTCCGGCGTCCCGTGCCGCTGGATCGCGAGCTGGACGTACGGGCCTGGCCCGAGTCCCGTGACGAGCGCGGGCACTGGATCATCCACGCCGAGCTGTGCCTGCCCGGTGACGACCGGCCGCTCTGCCACGCCCGGGCTCGGTTCGTCGAGCGCGACCCGGAGAAGCACTACGGCCGGTTCAAGGAGTGGCTCGACGGTCGGGAGAACGCCGCGGGCTGAGCGCGGTCGCCGGCTCAGTTCACCCCCCGGTCCTTCCCGGCCCAGTACGGTTCCCGCAGCTCGCGCTTGAGGATCTTCCCCGCGCCCGACTTGGGCAGGGCCTCGGCCCGGAAGTCCACGCTGCGGGGCACCTTGAAACCGCCGAGCCTGGTCCGGCAGTGGGCGATCAGGTCCTCGACCGCGGGCTCCGCGCCGGGCCGCGGCACGACGACGGCGTGCACGCGCTCGCCCCAGGAGTCGTCCGGAACGCCGATGACGGCGGCTTCCAGGACGTCCGGATGGGTGTAGAGCACGTTCTCGACCTCCGCCGAGTACACGTTCTCCCCTCCTGAGATGATCATGTCCTTGACGCGGTCGACGATGAAGACGTATCCCTGCTCGTCGGCCCACGCCGCGTCGCCACTGTGGTACCAGCCCTCGGCGTCGAGCGCGGCAGCCGTCTCCTCCGGTCGGTTGAGGTAGCCCACCATGATGTTCGGGCCCCTGGCCCAGATCTCGCCGACCTCCCCCGGTGCGGCCCGGGTCCCGTCCTCGCGCCGGATCTCGACCTGCACCCCGATCACCGGCGCCCCCGCCGACCGCAACCGGCCCGCGAACGGCTGCTCGCCCGCCGCCCCGCGCCGGTGGTCCTCCGGGGTGCACTGGGTGAGCAGTGGGGCGGCCTCGGTCATGCCGTAGAGCTGGCTGAACTCACACGGCAACAGCTTCATCGCGGCCTGCTGGAGCTGGTCGGGCATCGGCGATGCGCCGTAGAGCAGCAGCCGCAGGCTGGACAGGTCGCGGTCGGCCGTGCCGGGGTGGTTCACGAACATGTTGATCATCGATGGCACGATGAGCAGCAGGGAGACCCGCTCGCGCTCGATCACCCGCCCGACCAGGTCGGCGTCGAAGCCGGGGACGAAGACGTGCATCCCGCCGATCCACGTCACCGCGTAGGTCTGCGACCCGTCGGCGAGGTGGAACATCGGCCCGGCGTGCAGGTAGCGCTCGTCCGGGGTGTGCCGGATGGCGAGCAGGGCGTGCTTCGCGTTCGCGACCAGGTTGCGGTGGCTGAGCAGCACGCCCTTGGGCCGCCCGGTCGTGCCGCCGGTGTAGAAGATGCCGGCGATGTCGTCGGGACCCGGGTTCGCCGGGGTGGCGGGCGCGTGGGTGACCAGCACGTCATGGGAGGCCATGCCCTGGGGCGCGGGCCCGGAGCCCATGTGCACGAGCGTGGTGAGCGTCGGGCACCGGTCGAGCAGCCTGCGCCCCACCTCCAGGTGCATGTCGTCCACGGCCAGCACCACGGTGCCGCAGTCGTCGATGATGAAGGCGAGCTCCTCCTCGCTGAGTCGGAAGTTGAGGTCGTTGAGGACGGCGCCGATGGCCGGCACGCCCAGCCAGTACTCCAGGTGCCGGTGCCCGTTGAGAGCCAGGACGCCGACCACGTCGCCGGTGCCGATGCCGAGCGACTGCAGCCCGCCGCCGAGCGCGTCGACCCGCTGGGCCAGGGTCGTGTAGTCGAACCTGATGTCGCCGTCGACGACCGCGGTGCGGTCGCCTGCGACGAGTGCGGCCCGCTCCAGCGCCCAGCGCAGGGATTCGGTCATGGAAGGCCTCCAGGCAGTTGGGTGACCGGTGTCACGATGGGCGAGGCAAGGCGCGGCGCACAGGTCCGATCGGGTGGCACGAGTCGGGACCGGCCGATTTCTCGGTGTAATGATTATGCGGTGATGATGCCCTGCGGTCAGGGGGACGGCGGAGTTCTGCCCACCGGCACGCCCGCTGGGAGCTGCCCGGTCCACCGAGCCGGTCGGTGCCGTGGAGCGACATCATCGAATGCACACGCCGGGCGGCCGACCGGACGGACGACGAGCGCAGGGAGACGGCGATGCCAGGTGTGGACGGACGGGTAGCCATCGTGACCGGGGCGGGCCGCGGCCTCGGCCGCAGTCATGCCCTGCGGCTGGCCGCGGGCGGTGCTCAGGTGCTGGTCAACGATCCGGGGGTGGGTCGCGAGGGGGGTGGCGGCGACAGCAGCCCCGCCCAGGACGTGGTCGCGGAGATCACCGCGGCCGGCGGGGTCGCGGTGGCCGACCACCACGACATCTCCACCGACGACGGGGCCGGGGCGGCGGTCGCCGCCGCGGTGGAGGCGTTCGGCGGCGTGCACGTCGTGGTCAACAACGCCGGCATCCTGCGGGACACGACGTTCCACAAGATGAGCACCGAGCAGTGGCAGGCCGTGATCCGGGTGCACCTCGACGGCACGGCGTTCGTCACGAGGGCGGCTTGGCCGCACCTGCGCGAGCAGCGTTACGGACGGGTGGTGATGACCACCTCGGGCGCCGGCCTGTTCGGCAACTTCGGGCAGGCCAACTACGCCGCGGCGAAGCTCGGCGTCGTCGGTCTCATGCACACCCTCGCGCTCGAGGGCGCGCGCTACGGCATCCGCGTCAACTCGGTCGCCCCGGTCGCGCTGACCCGGATGACCGACGGGTTGCTCGACGCCTCCACCGACCTCGACCCGGCCTGGGTGTCGGCGGCGGTGGGCTGGCTGTGCACCGAGGAGTGCGACCTCACCGCCGAGATCGTCCGGGTCAACGGGCCGCACTTCAGCCGGGTGCGGCTCGTGGAGTCGCTCGGGGTGGACTTCGCCGAGCCGCCGACGGACGACGCACTGGCCGACCGCTGGGCGGAGATCGCCGACATGGCCGGCGCGAAGCAGGGCGAGGCCGCCGTGGCCGCCGCCCGCCGCTCCGCATCGTCCTGACGGCCCACGGGCACGAGGCCGTCGGCCCCCCCGTCACGCCTCCCCATCAGGCACCAGGGCGATCTTGACCACCCCGTCGCGGCGGGAGCCGAACAGCTCGTACGCCTCGTCGGTGGCCGAGAGCGGCATCCGGTGGGTGAACAGCTGCGACAGGTCGGCCGGGCCGTGCTCGGCGAGCGCGAAGAGCCGGCGCAGTCGGTCGCTCCCCGCCGGGCAGAGGCTGGTGACGATCCTGCGCTGGTAGAACCCGAGTCCGACCGGGACGTCGAGGCTGCGGTGCGCCGCGTAGACCCCGACGCTGGACACGGTGCCGTCCAGGCGGGTGCACTCCAGCGCCGCGGCGAAGGTCTCCTGCCGGCCGAGCGCCTCGATCGCGACGTCCACGCCGCGCTTGCCGGTCAGCTCCCGGATGCGGGCCACCGCGCCCTCGGGCTCGACGACCACGTTGGCCCCGAGCCGCATCGCCAGCTCGGCGCGCTCCGGGACCCCCTCCACCGCGATCACGAGTCCCGCACCGTGCATCCGGGCGCCCGCGGTCGCGCAGAGCCCGACGGGCCCCTGGGCGAAGATCGCGACCGTGTCGCCGGTCTCCACGTTCGCGCGCTCGACCGCGGAGAACCCGGTGGACATGACGTCGCCCGCCAGCAGGGCGCGCTCGTCGGACAGGCCCTCGGGCACCTTGGCCATGTTGATGGTCGCGCGCGGCACGACGAAGTGGTCGCCCTGGCAACCGGCCAGGGCGTTGGAGATGCCCGGCACCTTGCCCAGGACCAGGCAGGCCTGCAGCTGCCCCCGCAGGCAGTTGCCGCACTCGCCGCAGCCGACCACGCAGGACGCGACCACGCGGTCGCCGACGGCGAACCCGCGGACGTTCTCGCCGAGCGCGGCGACGGTGCCGACAGCCTCGTGGCCCATCCCGACCTGCTCGACACCGCGGGGCATCGGGAACTCGTGCAGGAAGTGCAGGTCAGAGCCGCACACGGTGGCGAGACGGGTGCGCAGCACGGCCTCGTCCGGCCCGGGTTCCGGCACCGGGGCCTCGCGCAGCTGCAGCATGCCCATGCCGGTCTTCGACCAGGTCCGGTTGACCGTCGTGCTCGTCATGGTCGTGGTGGTCGTCGTGGTGGTCATCATCGTCCTCCGCCTCGCCTGCGCATCGACCACATCTGTGGTGCCCGCTCGGTCTGTACCGCCGTGTCCCAAGCGACCGCCGGCGGGCCGGTCTCCATCCGGAAGCTGCGCACCGCGGCCCTGGCCAGCGCCGGGTCCTTGGCCACACCGGCGGCGAACTCCATGGCCCGGGCCTCGACGGCGTCGTCGTCCACGGACTCCCACGCCAGGCCGAGCGCGACGGCCCGGTCACCGTCGATCTCCGCGCCGCCCAGCGCCATCGCGGCCGCGGCCTCGCGCCCGGCCAGCCGCGACAGCAGCACGAAGTGCCCGCCACCGGGGTGCAGCCCGATCCGCAGGAACCCCGACATCAGCCGGGCGTTCCCGGCGACCACGCGCATGTCCGTGGCCAGGGCCAGGTTCATCCCCGCACCGACGGCGGCGCCCCGGACCGCGGCGATGGTGAACGCCCGGACCCGGCCCACCCGGGTGAAGGACTCGTAGACGACCGACAGCCCGGTGTAGGTGGCGTCGTCGGCCGGATCGGCGCCTGCACCGGCCGGGGTGCCGGTGTGCGCCCCGGCGCAGAACCGGCCGCCGGCGCCGCGGATCACCAGCGCCCCGACGCTGTCGTCCGCGTCGACCCGCTCCAGGGCCGCCACCATCTCGCCCGCCATCTGGGGCGTCAGCGCGTTGCGCCGCTCCGGTGCGTTCAGTGTCAGGACCGCGACACCGTCGCCGACCTCGAGATCTACCTCCACCGTTCCTCCTGTGTCCCGTCGGTCATTCCGCGACCACGCCGGCCGCGATCAGCTCGTCGATCTGCTCGCCGGTCATCTCCAGCCCACCCAGCACCTCCCTGGTGTGCGCCCCTGGCCGGGTCACGACCGGACCCGCGGTGGTGACCCAGCCGCTCATCCGCGGGACCGGCCCGACCTGGCCGGGTGCGGGCAGTACCCCTCGCCGGTGTGCGGTGGCGAAGGCGTCGGGGAGCGACCGGACCGGTGCCGCCGCGGTGTCCACCGCGCCGAGCCGGGTGAGCCAGGTGGCCAGCGGGGCGCCGGCGAAGGTCTCGGTGAACACCGAGCGCAGCTCGTCCCACCGGGCCGGGTCGTCCTGCAGCCCGATCAGCTCCGGCCGGTCGAGCGCCGTGCACAGGTTCGCGAAGAACTTCGGCTCCAGTGCGCCGACCGAGATCCACCGGTCGTCGGAGGTGCGGTAGCAGTCGTAGAAGGGCACCGCGCCGGAGAGCAGCCCACCACCCCACGACGGGTCGGGAGCGCCGGCGGCGATCCAGGCGGGGACCACCTGGAGCAGGCTCAGCAGGCCCTCGTACATGGACACGTCGACGTGGGTGCCGCGGCCTGTGCTCGCCCGGCCGGTCAGCCCGGCGAGGATGCCGAACGCGGCCAGCAGCCCGCCCGCGGCGTAGTCGGCGGCCATGTTCAGCGGGATCCCGGGACGCTGGCCGGCCCGGGTGCTGGCCGAGAGCAGCCCCGCCTCGGCGATGTAGTTGAGGTCGTGCCCCGCGTGCTGGGCGAGCTCGCCGGTCTGTCCGTACCCGGTGAGCGAGCAGTAGACCAACCCGGGGCTGGTGGCCGACAGGGCCGGGTAGCCGAGCCCGAGCCGCTCGCAGACGCCCGGCCGGAAGCCCTCCACGAACACGTCGCTGCGCGCGGCGAGCCGCAGGGCGATGTCCAGGCCGGCCGGGTCCTTGACGTTCACCACGATCGAGCGTCGCGACCGGTGCAGGGGGCTGAGCCCGAGGCGCCGCGCCTCCCGTCCGCCGTGCACCCCCAGGTTGCTCACGCCGCTCCCGGGCCGGGCCGAGGGCGGGGCCTCCAGCGTGATCACGTCGGCGCCGAGGTCGCCGAGCAGGGTCGTCGCGAACGGACCCGGCGCGAGCGCCGAGAGGTCGAGCACCCGGACCCCCGCCAGGGGTCCCGTGCCTGCGGTCATGTCGTGGACCTCCTGTGCGGTTCCGGGTGGGTCGGGCGGACGAACAGCGCGGCCGCGAGGCTGATGCCGCCGAGGGATCGCAGGGCGTGCCCGTCCGCCGACCGCCCGCCCGCGGAGGACGTCGGCGTGGGGGAGTGGGTGCGGCTCACCTCAGATCCTCGTGATCGTCGGCCAGAGCTCGTCCGGACCGGCGGTGACCACCGCGCGTCCGAGCTCGGCGGCCCAGTGCTCGTCGGACCCGAACTCCTCGCGCCACGACCACAGCCGCCGCGTCAGGTGGTGCAGGCGGTGCTCCTGGGTGAAGCCGATCGCGCCGTGCACCTGGTGGGCGATCCGCGCGGCGGGGCCGGCCGCCGCGCTGGTGCGGGCCTTCGCGGCGGCGATCGCCAGCCCGTGGTCGACCGGGTCCGAGCCGCGCGCGAGCGAGGCGACGGCGGCGTCCGCGGCCGCACCGGCCGCGGCGGCCAGGCCCGCGAGCACCGCGACCTGGTGGGCGACGGCCTGGAACCGGCCGATCGGACGACCGAACTGCTCGCGCTCGCCGGCGTAGCGCACGGTCAGCTCCAGCACCGTGCCCAGCGCGCCGGCGATCTGCACCGCCCTGGCCAGCGCCCCCAGCCGGTGGAGCCGTGCTGCGGTGCCCGCCGGGACCTCCGCGACCTCGTCGGTGGGGATCTCCGACCCGGCCGCGACCAGGTCGTCGCGTGGTTCGCCTGCCAGGTTGTCACCGGCGGCCAGGGTGAGACGCGCCGGGTCGAGCAACGCGACCAGCTCGGGATGGTGACCTCCGCCGTCCCCGGCGACCAGGATTCGGGTGGCGAACCGGGCGTAGGGCACCCGCGGCGCGGTCCCGTCCAGCACCACCCCCGACGCGGTCCGCCGGATCGTCAACCCCGGCCCGACCGCGACCGTGCTCGGCCCCTGCGGGAACGCCAGCCCGGACACCGCGCACCCGGCGGCGACCGGGAACAGCGCCTCGGCCAGCGGCACCGGCCCGGCGTGTGCGGCGACCACGCGCAGCACGGCCGCCGCGTCGGCCGGCTCCCCGCCGGACCCGCCGAGGTGCTCGGGCACCCCGACCGCCGACAGGCCGGTCGCGGCCAGCGCGCCCCACAGCGCCTCGCTCCACGAGCCCTCGGCGGCGGCGACGACCTCGGGTGGGCAGTGGTCGGTCATGATCTCGGCGACGGTCCGCTCCAGCAGCGCCCGGTCGTCGGACGGGGATTGCGCGCTCATCGCAGCCCCAACCCGCGGGCCACGATGCCGCGCAGCACCTCGTTGGTGCCACCGCGCAGGGTGAACCCCGGCGCGTGCAGCACGGCGCGGGCCAGCTCGCGGGCGAAAGGGTCGGCGGCGGTGCCGCTCGGCTCCACCGGGGCCACCGAGCGCGCCACGTCGATGATCTCGTTCTCCAGCGTCGTGCCGAGGTCCTTGACCAGCGCGGCGGCCACGTCCGGAGCCTCACCGCGATCCAGCGCGGCGGCGATCTGCACGGAGAGCCTGCGCAGCGTCCACAGCTGGGCGACCAGCTGCCCGATCGCCACCGCCTGGCGCCGGTCGTCGGGCTCGGCCACCCGGAGGAGTGCGACCAGCAGCGGCAGCGTGGACAGGAACCGTTCCGGACCACTGCGCTCGAACGCCAGCTCGGAGGTGACCTGGCGCCATCCGGAGCCGATCTCGCCGAGGACCATGTCGTCGCCCACGAACACGTCCTCGAGGAGGACCTCGTTGAAGTGGTGCTCGCCGTCGAGCAGCCGGATCGGGGAGACCGTGAGCCCCGGCGAGCGCAGGTCGACGATGAACTGGCTCAGTCCGTCGTGCCGGGCGGAGTCGTCGCGCGGCGAGGTGCGGCACAACGTGATCATGTAGTCGCAGTGGTGGGCCTGGCTGGTCCAGACCTTGGTCCCGTTGAGCCGCCACCCGGCACCGTCGCGGCGCGCCGTGGTCCGCACCGAGGCCAGGTCCGACCCGCTGTCGGGCTCGCTCATCCCGATCGCGAAGAAGGACCGGCCGCGCGCCATCTCCGGCAGCAACCGCTCGCGCTGCTCCTCGGTGCCGTAGCGCAGCAGCGCCGGCCCGCTCTGCCGGTCGGTGACCCAGTGCGCAACCACCGGCGCCCCGGCGGCGAGCAGTTCCTCGATCACCACGAAGCGGTGCAGCGACGGCTGCTCGTGGCCGCCGTAGCGGCGCGGCCAGGTCATCCCCAGCCAGCCGCGGTCGCCGAGCCTGCCGGAGAACCCGGCGTCGAACCCGGCCAGCCAGGCGTCGCTGGTGCCCTGGACGGTGCCGCGCTCGCGCTCGGCCCGGAGGAACTCCCGGACCTCGCCCCGCAGCGCCTCGGCCGCCGGTGGCAGCCCGGCGTCGGGCAGCCGGATCGTCGCGGTCGTCGTCGTCGACGTCGGCGGCATGCTCAGCGCCATGCCGAGAAGTCGGGCTTGCGCTTCTCCATGAAGGCCTGCGAGCCCTCGGTCTGCTCACCGGAGGCGAAGAACCCGGGGTTGACCTGGTTGAGAATGGTGAACCGCTCCTGCTCCTCGCGGATGTGCGCGGTCGAGTCGTCGAACGACTTCTTGATCAGCTTGAGCACGGTGGGGCTGAGCGCGAGCAGCTCCGCGCACCAGCGCTCGACCTCGGCGTCGAGATCGTCGGCCGGTACGACGGCGTTGACCAGGCCCCAGTCCAGCGCCTGCTGGGCGGTGTAGCGGCGGCAGAGCATCCAGATCTCCTTCGCCCGCTTCATCCCGACAACCGTCCACAGGTGGCTGACCAGCCAGCCCTCCGCCGGGCTGGCCACGCGCGGGCCGTTCTGACCGAACACCGACCGGTCCGAGGCGATCGTGAAGTCGGTGACGTAGGCCATGTGGTGGCCGCCGCCGATCGCGTAGCCGTCGACGCGGGCGATCACCGGCTTGAGGCACTCGCGGAAGGCGCGGTAGAGCTCCTTCATCAGCTTGTCGAACGAGTCGTCGCCGGCGCGGAAGGTGTCCTCGTTCTCGACGCTCACGTCGCCACCCGCGGAGAACGCGCGCCCGCCCGCGCCGGTCAGCACGATGACGCCGACCTGGCTGTCCGCGCCCGCCCGCCAGATCGCGTGTGCGAGCTCCTTGACCGTGTGCGGGGTGAACGCGTTGAGCTTGTCGGGCCGGTTGATCGTCACCCGTGCGACCGCGTCCTTGATCTCGTACAGGATGTCGGAGTACTCCTCGACCGTTGCGGTCATGATCCGGCGCCTCCCCGTGTCGGGTATGATGATTACGAGGATCGTAGGGATGTCGTGGGGGCAAGTCCACCACTCGTCCGCCCCGCCGATGATGCTGAGGAGACGACATGACCGGTGCAGCCGGACAGCCAGCCGACGGGGACGCCCGCCGGGTCGCATTCGTGACCGGCGGCGCCGGCGGGATCGGCACCGCCATCTGCCGGCAGCTCGCGGCGGCGGGTCGCGCCGTCGCCGTCGCCGACCTGTCGCGGGAGGCGGCCGAGAAGGTGGCCGCCGACATCGACGGCATCGGTGTCCCGCTCGACGTGACCGATCCCGACTCCGTGGCGGCGGCGGTCGCCGAGACCACCGAACGGCTCGGCGCCCCGACGATCGTGATCAACGTGGCGGGCTGGGACGAGCTCAAGCCGTTCCTGGAAACCGACGAGGACTTCACCCACAAGGTGCTGGAGATCAACCTCAACGGCCCGATCAGGGTGCTGCGGGCCACCCTGCCGGCCATGGTCGAGGCCCGGTACGGCCGCGTGGTCAACATCGCCTCCGACGCGGGCCGCGTCGGCTCGTCGATGGAGTCGGTGTACTCCGGGGCCAAGAGCGGCGTCATCGGGTTCACCAAGACCATCGCGCGGGAGTTCGCGAAGCACGGCATCTCGGCCAACACGGTCTGCCCCGGGCCCACCGACACCCCGCTGCTGCGCCAGATCACCGCGGGCGAGCGCTCCGGGAACATCATCGCCGCGATGACCAAGGCGGTGCCGATGCGGAGGATGGGCACCCCCGACGACGTCGCGCCGGCCGTGGTGTTCCTCGCCTCGGACGCGGCGGGCTACATCACCGGGCAGACGCTGTCGGCCAGCGGCGGGCTGACGATGAGCTGACCTGCCCCTCGACGGGCCCACGACGCGGTGGACCGCCACGCGGGTACGTCGGGCCGGACACCCGACCGACCGGGTTCCGGCGGTCGCTACAGGTGCAGGCCGATGTTGTCGATGAGGTGGGTCGTGCCCAGCCGTGCGGCCACCAGCAGCCGGGCCGGGCCGGGCCCCGGGTCGACGTCCAGCGCGGCGCCGCGCAGCTCCAGGTAGTCCACCGCGAGCCCACCGTCCCCGAGCCCACCGTCCCCGAGCCCACCGTCCCCGAGCCCACCGTCCCGGTCGGGCCCGCCGTCGAGTACCGCCCGCGCGGCGTCGACCACGGCGGCCGGGCCGTCCGCCGCCGCGGCGGCGCCCGCCGTCAGCGCGCGGTACAGCGTCGCGGCGCGGGACCGTTCGGCCGGGGTGAGGTACACGTTGCGGCTGGACAGGGCCAGCCCGTCCGGCTCACGGACGGTGGGGACGGGCACCACGGACAGGGGGAAGTTCAAGTCACGGACCATCCGGGTGATCAGCGCGAGCTGCTGGTAGTCCTTCTCGCCGAAGTACGCGAGGTCCGGGCCGACGATGTGGAACAGCTTCGCGACGACGGTGAGCACCCCGGCGAAGTGGCCGGGCCGGACGGCACCCTCCAGCTGCGCGCCCAGCGGGCCCGGCACGACCGTGGTGTCCGCACCCTCGGGGTACATGTCCCCGACCCCGGGCAGGAACACCAGCTCGACGCCCTCGTCCCGGCACGCGGCGAGATCGGCCTCCAGCGGTCGCGGGTAGCGGTCGAGGTCCTCCCCGGCCCCGAACTGCAGCGGGTTGACGAAGATCGACACGACCGTCGCCGCGTCGCCGTCGGCCCGGTGGGCGTGTCGGATCAGCTCGCGGTGCCCGGCGTGCAGCGCACCCATCGTCGGCACGAACGCGATGCGGCGGCCGCTCGCGCGCAGGGCCCGCACGGCCGTGCCGATGTCCTCGGGCGTGCGGTGGACCCGGGGCCCGCTGACGGTGGGGTGCTCGGATGTCCGGGTGCCGTCCACTGGTCCTCCTCGTCGAGGTCGCGCGGTCGGACGGCGTCTCGGGCCCGCGCGGACCCCGCCGGGTCGGCTCACACCGACCGGTGCCGGTCGAAGCCCTCGTAGCCGTTCGCCGCGACATCCTCGCACGTGCGGCGGTAGAGACCGAAGCTGCCGAAGAAGAACAGCGGCCTGCGCGCCTTACCGGGGATGTTCGCCCCGTCGTACCAGCTCCCCGAGGGCCCGGCCACGATGCGCTCGGCCTGGGCCCGCACGTGGTCCGCCCACCGCTGCTGAGCCTCGTACCGGGCCTCGACCACGGCGAGATCGCGGCGCAAGGTGTCCTCGATGCAGGCGGCGATCCACTCGACGTGGTGCTCGATGGACACCGGCAGGTTGCCGAAGGTGGCGCCGGGACCGGTGATGGTGAACATGTTGGGGAACCCGGCGACGGCCAGTCCCAGGTAGGTGCTCGGCCCCTCGGCCCACGCGTCGCGCAGCGCCCGGCCGCCGCGGCCGGTGATGTCGATCCTCGTGAACGGTCCCGTCACGGCGTCGAAACCGGTGGCCAGGACGAGCACGTCGAGTTCGACCTCCCCGCTCGTGGTGCGGACGCCCCGCGGGGTCACCTCCTCGATCGGTGTCTCCCGCAGGTCGACGAGCGTCACGTCGTCGCGGTTGTAGGTCTCGAAGTAGTGGGTGTCGATGATCGGCCGCCGGCCGCCGAACGGATGGTCGGTCGGCATCAGCTTCGCGGCCGTGTCCGGGTCGGACACGGTCTCGCGGATCTTCTGCCGGACGAAGTCGGCGGCGAGGTCGTTGGCCCTGATGTCGGTGAGCAGGTCGCGGTAGGAGCCGAACACGAACCGGAACCCGCCCTGCTCCCACAGCTCCTCGAACGTCTCCCGGACCTCCTCGGGGGTGGCGTCCAGTGCCGAGCGGCCGTTGTGCTGCCACGGGAAGCCGCTGAGCGACCACTTGGCCTTCGCCCAGATCGCGTCGTAGTCCGACCTGATCTCCGCCAGCACGGCACGGTCGACGGTGTGGTGGCGCGCGGGCACCGTGAACTGCGGGCTGCGCTGGAAGACGTGCAGGTGCGCGGCCTGCTCGGCGATCACCGGGATGGCCTGCACCCCGGTGGAGCCGGTGCCGATCACCCCGACCCGCCGGCCCGCGAGGTCCACGGGCTCGTGCGGCCAGCGTCCGGTGTGGTGGCACTCGCCGGAGAACGTGTCGAGGCCCGGGATGTCGGGTGTGTAGGGGGCGGCGGCGAGCAGCCCCATCCCCGTGACGAGGAACCGGGCGCTGACGACGTCACCGGCGCTGGTCCGCACCCGCCAGGTGCCGTCGGCGTCCTGGTACCGCGCGGCCTCGACGCGGGTGCCGAGACGGATGTCGCGCAGCAGGTCGAAGCGGTCCGCGACGTGCTCCAGGTAGGTGAGGATCTCCGGCTGGCGCGGGTACTTGCCGCTCCACTCCCACTCCTGCAGCAGCTCCTCCGAGAAGGAGTAGCAGTACACGTAGCTCTCGGAGTCGCAGCGCGCCCCCGGGTACCGGTTGAGGTACCAGGTGCCGCCGACCCCGTCGGCCGCCTCGATGACGACGGCCCGCAGCCCGAGCACGTCGCGCGCCCGGTGCAGCATGTAGAGACCGGCGAACCCGGCTCCCACGATCACGACGTCGACGTCGGTGCGGCCCGATCCGGCCACGGCGCTCACCTCCGGTTCCGTGGGGGCTGGGTGAGCCCGTCGAGGACGATCTCGGCGTACATGCGGCCGATGTCGCGGGCGGCCATCGGCCCGGTGCGGTACCACTGGTAGGCCCAGGCCGACATGCCGATGATGCCGAAGGCCAGAACCCGGGCGGAGGGCACCGGACGGAACGAACCGTCGGCGATGCCGGCCTCCAGGATCGTGACCACCTGCTGCTCGTACTCGTCGCGCTTCTTCTTGACCTCGACGAACCGGTCCTCGGACAGGAATCGGCGCTGCTCGAAGAAGATCGTCTGGTAGCGCTGGAACCGCTCGGCGCCGACGAGGTTCTCCTCGATCAACTGGGCGAGGGTCTCGCGCGGTGAGCGGCCGGCCGACGCGGCTGCTCGCAGCATCTCCAGCTGGCTGTCGATGAACGCGTCGTGGATCAGCAGAAGCAGGTCCTCCTTCGCCGCGAAGTGGTGGTAGAACGACCCCTTGCTCACCCGGGCCCGCTCCACGACCTCCTGCACCGACGTGGCCTCGTACCCCTTCTCGTAGAAGCAGTCCACGGCCGCGGCGACGATGGCGTCGAACGCCCCGCCCCGCGACGACGCCGGGCGGGAGCCGGGAGCGGATGCGGTGGCCATGGGCGGGATGGTAGCCAGCGCCGGGGGCGGGACCTGTGGGCTCATCGCGGGCCCGGGTCGCCGACGCGCCGCCGGATCTGCGACCGGACGCCGGTCTGGCCGCGGTTGACCCCGACCAGTCCGGCGTCGCCCGGCCGGGTCTGCAGCCGGTTGCCCAGGTCCGGGCCGACGGCCGTCAGGCCGCCGTCGACGGAGATCGCCTGACCGGTCACGAACTCCGAGTCCGCGCTGGCCAGGAACAGCGCGGCGCCCGCGATGTGCTCGGGGCGGCCGTGGTCGGGCCACGGCTGGACGGTGGGCAGCAGCTCGCGCATCTGCTGCTCCCGGCCCTGGTGCAGCAGCGGGGTGAGGATCACGCCCGGGCAGATCGCGTTGACCCGCACGCGGTGTTCAGCCAGCTCGACCGCGGTCGACCGGCTCAGGTTGATCACCGCGGCCTTCGCCGAGGAGTAGGCCTGGGGTCCGGCGCCGCCCGACAGGCCGGCGACCGAGGCGGTGTTGATGATCGACCCACCGGCACCCTGGTCGATCATCACGCGAGCGGCGTGCTTGGTGCCCAGGAACACCCCGCGGACCAGCACCGCAAAGGTGTAGTCCCAGTCCTCCACCTCGATGTCGGTGACCGGCCCGAAGGCGCCGCCGACGCCGGCGTTGTTGAACATGACGTCGAGCCGGCCGAACTCGGCCACCGCGGTGCCGACCGCCGCGGCGACGTCGTCCTCGTCGGCGACGTCGGCCGCGACGAAGCGGACCGCGTCGCCGACCCCGGCGGCGGCGGCCCCGGACAGCATGGCCTTGCCGCTCTCGGCGTTGAGGTCGACCGCGACCACCCGCGCCCCCTCCGCGCAGAAGCGCAGGACGGTGGCCAGCCCGAGGCCGCTGGCCCCGCCGGTCACGACAGCCACCTTGCCAGCCAGCCGGCTCACGGGGTCGCCACCGACGACGCCGGCGCGACCACACCGGGGGCGCCCGCGTAGAGCTGGGCGTACTCGACCCGCAGCCGGAACTTCTGGATCTTCCCCGACGACGACCGGGGCAGCTCGTCGAGCACGAAGCGCATCTCGTCGGCGGTCGGCGCGGCACAGGTGCTGCTCACAGGGCTGCCTCCTGGGTCGCCTCGACCTCGGCCGCCACGTAGAACTGCCGCGACCACTTGCGGAAGTTCTGGTAGGTGGGCGACTCCTCGCGCACGATCGGCGCCCGCAGCGTGTAGCGCATGTTGGACCAGATCGGGAAGTCCATCTCGGTCTGGCGGATCTGTTCCTCGAACACGCGCTGCTCCCGGTGGCTGGGCGGGGAGCCGGGCGCGGCATCCGGTTCGCGCTTCTGCCACATCGAGAAGAAGACGTCGGAGGTCTCGGCGTCGATCGGGGTGGAGCAGACGAACTGGGCGGCCTCGACGTAGTCCGTCATCCGGAAGCAGATCAGCCCGACCCCCCACACCTCGATCTCCAGGCGGCCCGCGACGGTGCCGCCGGGCGTCAGCTCGGCGCCCTCGCGGCCGTAGGGGTACTCGTGCAGGACGTAGGCGTAGGCGCCCTCGGTCTCGAACTTCTCGATCGCGGTGGACCTCGGTGCCCGGTGCACGTAGTGGAAGTGCATCGGATCGACGGTGTTCTCGGCGACGACCTGCGGCTGGAACGGCACACCCGCCCACAGCTTGACCGCGTGCGGCTGGGCCGGCAGGTAGTCGGGGTGCTCGAACTCCGGCAGCGTCGGGGGCTCCCAGGTCGGCGGCGCGCCGTCGGGATGGTGCCAGACCAGCACCACGCCGTTGGCGGTCCGGGTCGGGTAGCTGCGCAGGCACGTCCTGACCGGGCGGGCGCTGTAGGGGATGTCGACGTTGCGGCCCTCGCCGTCCCACGCCCAGCCGTGGAACGGGCACACGATGTCGTCGCCGCGGACGGTGCCGCCGGCCCCGAGGTCGGCGCCGAGGTGCCCGCAGTAGGCCTCGACCGTGCGGAAGGCGCCGTCGGCGCCCCGGAACAGGACCAGGTCCTGGCCGAAGTAGCGCATCCGGCGGACGCCGCCGGGCTGCAGGTCCTCGGCCCACCCGACCTGGAACCAGCCGCTGGGCGCAGTGGGGTAGGGGAAGCCCTTCATCGGTTCTCCTCGGTGTCGCGGGCCGGTTCGACGTGGAAGTCGGCCAGATCGGCGGTGCGGGTCATGTCCCAGTAGTCGATGACGCGCCACGGCGTGTTCGTGACCACGCGTCCCGCCGAGTTGCGGTAGTACGTGCTCATCCCGGGGTGCGACCAGACCATCCGGTCGTGGGCCGCATCCACCTTCGCGACGTAGTCGTCGTGCACCTCGGGGCGGCACTCGATCGCGCCGAGCCCGTGCTCGCGCATCCGGCGCAGTGCGTCGCCGATGTAGCGGGCCTGGCACTCGGCGATGAACATGTAGCTGCCGCCCGCCCCCGGGTTTACGTTGGGCCCGTACATCAGGAACAGGTTCGGGAAGCGGGGCACCGTCATGCCCAGGTAGGCGGTGGCGTCGTCGTCGCCCCACACCTCGTGCAGGTCCGCCCCGCCGCGCCCGCGCACCTGCAGCGGCGCCACGAACCGGTTCACCTGGAACCCGGTGCACAGCACGACCACGTCCGCCCGGTACAGGATGCCGGTGGCGTCGCGCACCGCGTCGGCGGTGAAGCCGGTGACCGGCTCGGTGACGAGCTCGACGTGCGGGCGGGTCAGCGCCCGGTACCAGCCGTTGTCCAGCAGCATCCGCTTGCCGTAGGGCGGGTAGGTCGGCACGGCCTTGGCCTGCAGGTCCGGCCGCCCGGCCAGCTCCGAGCGGATGTAGCGGGTGAAGTACTCCCGGTGCCCGTCGTTGACGGCGTTGAGCGAGCGGTCGGGGTGCTCCCAGGCCGGGTCGACCTGCAACGAGGGGTGCACGCGGTCGTTCCAGGTCCAGGCGAGGCGCAGCCGGTACCAGGTGCGGTAGAGCGGCACGTTCTCGAACAGCCACCGCGCGTCGTCGTCGATCGGGTCGAAGTAACCCTCGGCGGGCGCGGCCCACTGCGGTGAGCGCTGGAACACCGTCAGCGAGGCGGTCCGGTCGACGATCGCCGGCACCGTCTGCATCGCGCTGGCCCCGGTCCCGACGACCGCCACCCGCCGGCCGGTGACGTCCAGGTCGGCCGGCCAGCGGGTGGAGTGCACGACGGTGCCGCGGAAACCGTCCAGCCCCGGGAGGTCGGGCACCGCCGGGATGCCGAACAGTCCGGCCGCGGTGACCAGTACGTCGGCGCCGAGCTCGCACTCGACCCCGTCGCGGTCGCGGACCTGCACAGTCCACCGCTGCGCGGCCTCGTCGTAGCGCGCGTCGAGGGCCTCGGTGCCGAAGCGGATGTCCTCGCGCAGGCCGAAGTGGTCGGCGAGGTCGGCAAGGTAGCCGGCGAGCTCGTCGCGCTTGCCGAAGTGCCCGGACCAGGCGCGCGGGAAGAACGACAGCGAGTACAGGTGGCTGGGCGTGTCGACGCCGCAGCCCGGGTAGGAGTTGGTCAGCCAGGTGCCACCGACGTCGGTGTTGCGCTCCACGACGACGTGCTGCACGCCCGCCTCGCGCAGCGCCACGGCCAGTGTCAGCCCGGACACCCCGGCGCCGACGATGAGCACCGACGGGCCGCTGCCGGCCTCCGGCCGCGGCCGCGGCCGGGGGACCGGGGCGCCCAGTTCCGTCGCGGCGAGCCGGCCGTACTCCTCGGGGACGGGCTCGCCCATCGCCACCCCGAACATCTCGGTCAGCAGCGCGGTCGACGGGTCGGGAACGGCCGCCGGCGCACCGCCGTACCAGGCCGCCACGGCGTCGGTGACCGCGTCGAGAACCTCACGACGACGCTCGTCGGGCAACCCGCCGGAGTCGTTCGCGCCGAGCCCGCGGTTGCGGTCGGGCGCATACGGCGGCTCGAGCCAGCGCCGGTCGCCGGTCAGGTGGAGCAGCACCATCAGCAGGGTGGGGATGTTGCCGGCCTCGACGGCGGCCCGCAGGCGGGTCCGGTCCACGGCGGGGGCGAGTACCTCGGTCACAGCGGCTCCGATGGTCGCGGGGATGCGCCTGTCCCGGTGACCATACCGACCGGTCGGCATGGCGGGCAACCGTTCCCGGGGTCCCCTCGTCGACCGAGGAAGTGGGGCGGGCGCCGTTGCAGGAACGCCTGGGTGCCCTCCCTGGCGTCGTCGGTGGCCAGGACCGTGAGCGCCGCGGCGCGCTCGGCGGCGAAGGCCCGCCGGTGCTCCGCGGTGTAGGTGCGCTCGATCGCGGCGACCGTCAGCGGCGCGTTCCCGGCGATCCCCGCGGCGGTGACGCGGGCACCGGCCAGGAGGTCCTCGGCTGCGGTGGCGGGGATCGAGGAGTTGCGGACGTGCGGGCGGTCCAGCCGGATCGTCCACACCGGGCCGTCCCGGTCGACGTGCCGGCACGTCATCGGCGTGGTCGGTGCCCCGGCCCGGCGCCGGCCCGTGCCCACGGCATCGTCTACCGGGCCAGCAGGTCGGCGGTGTAGTCCTCCTCCAGGCTGCGCTCGCGGGCCCCGATGTGGAACGCCTCGAACACCGGCAGGTGGTCGTCGAAGTCGTCGATGCCGTTCTGCTCCAGCACCCACTTGACCTTCTTCACCGCCGGTCGTGCCGCCTCCCACATCGCGTCGGCGTCCTCGCCCGTCATCACCTGCATCGCCCGGCCCAGCAGGCGGCCGTGGGTCTCGGCGAAGTGCCCGGGTGCCCGGTCGGCCGGGCGCATCCAGAAGTTGGACTCATCGCTGGTGACCAGCTGGGGCAGAGCGAGCATGCCCATGGCGTAGAGGATGCCGTCGCTGGCGAGCTTGGCCAGGAACCGGCGCTCGTCGGTGCCCAGCGCGGGCCGGTCGCGGTCGCGCATCCGCTTCTCGAACAGCAGCCTGCCGTACGCGACGTGGCGGCGCTCGTCGACGTCGACGTGGCGGTATCCCTCCTGGAGCGCGGGCCACGCGATGCCGTCGACGATGCGGTCGAACAGCACCATCCCCACGATCTCCGGGGCGAGGATGCTGACCTGCAGCAGCCACGGGTTGTCCCCGAGCACGACCTTCTCGGTGTAGGTGGGCCACGTCCGCGACTGCTTCCACTCCACCCACCGCAGGTTCTGCACCGCCCGGTGCTCCAGCTCGGTGCGCGGGGTGAACTCGAACGGGAAGCCCGGGATCATCGTGGTGGCGACCCGGCGGAAGAACTCCTCGTGCACGAACTCGTCGCGGCCGGTGGCCATGCACAGCAGGATCAGCCCGTGCTCCTCGTGTCGCTCGTAGAGCGTGGAGAGCGGGTGCAGGAACTGGGGTGCCGCGGCGTACTCGAACATGGCGCCCAGCGCCCCGTGGTAGGCGACGGCGAGCCGCTCCTCGGGATCCAGCGCATCGGCGTCGATCGTGTCCCAGGCCAGCCGGGTCGGGTTCCAGGTGAGGTCCTTTGCGCGCTCGTAGACGTTGAGCGCGCGGCGGTCCTCGACCCGCCAGTCGACGGGGTAGATGTTCGGGGCCACCACCGGGGGCGGGGTCCACTCGCGGTCCGTCTCGATCGTCATGTCGCCTCCTGTCGACCCGCCGCGGCGGTGCCGCTGCTGGGGCGTTCCTGCTGGGCGTTGCTGCTCGGGCCCTGCTGCTCGCGCCCTGCTGCTAGGGCATCGCGTATCCGCCGTTGACGCCGTAGGTCTGCCCGGTCACCCAGGACGCGCAGTCGCCGGCGAGGAACGCGACCGCGGCCGCAGCGTCCTCGGGCTCGCCCGTGCGGCCCAGCGGGTAGGCCTTCGCGATGCGGTCCCACAGTTCCGGGGCGAAGCTCGCCTCCGCCTGCGGGGTGCGGGTGGTGCCCAGCGCCACGCAGTTGACCCGCACGCCGTGTCGGCCGACCTCCTTGGCCAGCGCCTTGCTGAAGCCGATCACGGCCGCCTTGGCGGCCGAGTACACGGCGGTGCGGGGCTCGCCGACCCGGCCGGCCTCCGAGGTGATGGTGACCACCGACCCCCGGCGGCGTTCGATCATGCCGGGCAGCGCCGCGTGCGTCATGTTGAGCACGCCGTGGGTGTTGACCCCGAACTCCCGGGCCCAGTCCTGCGGCCCGGTCTCGGTGAACGGCTTCACGATCCACATCCCGGCGTTGTTGACCAGGACGTCCAGCGGGCCGATCGTCCGCTCCGCCTCCGCGACCATCGCGACCGAGGACGCGTGGTCACTGACGTCGCCGGTGATCGCGACGACGGTGCCGCCCGCGGCCCCGAGCTTCGCCGCGGCCTCCTGCGCGCCCTCGGCGTCGATGTCGGCGACGGCCACCTTCGCCCCCTCGGCGAGGAGCAGGGCGCTGATCGCGTAGCCGATCCCGCGGCCCCCCCCGGTGACCAGCGCCGTACGTCCGTCGAGTCCGAGATCCATGCTGCTCCTGTCGGTAGGCCGGCTCAGACGCCGGAGACGCGGCGTTCCCGCCCCGCCCAGTGCGGCTCGCGCAGCGCCTTGCGCTGCAACTTGCCCACCGGGCTCTTGGGCAGCTCCTCGGTGCGGAACTCCACCCGGCCCGGCTTCTTGTAGGAGCCCAGTGCCTCCGCGGCGAGGTCGATGATCTCCTGCTCGGTCACCTCCGCCCCGGGGTCGGTCACGCAGACGGCCATCGGGGTCTCGCCCCACCGCTCGTGCGGGACGCCGAAGACCGCCACCTCGCGCACCGCGGGGTGGGAGGCGATGGCGTTCTCCAGCTCGGCCGGCCAGATGTTGAACCCGCCCGAGATGATCATGTCGTCCATCCGGTCGAGCACGTAGAGGTAGCCGTTGACGTCCATGGTGCCGACGTCGCCCGTGAGCACCCAGCCGTCCACCAGGCGGGCGGCGGTCTTCTCGGGGTCGTTCCAGAACCCGGTCATCTGGCCCTCGCAGCGGATCGCGATCTGCCCTTCCCGCCCGACGGGCAGCGCCTCGTTGTCGGGCCCCCGGATCTCCAGCTCGGCGAACGGCAGCGGGCGCCCCGCCGAGCGCAGCGGGGTGGAGCCCTGAACCGTCGAGAACCACTCCTGCGGCCCCATCGCGCACGCCGGCAACGCCTCGGTCTGGCCGTAGAGCTGGTGGAGCACCGGCCCGAAGAGGTCGCGCGCGGCCAGTGCGGTGGCGTCGGAGATCGGCGCGCCGGCGACCAGGACGACCTTGAGCGCCGAGAAGTCGCGACGGCGCGCGTCGGTGTGCTGGGCGAGGGCGCCGAGCAGCGCCGGAACGCAGAACATGTACCCGACCCGCTCGCGTTCCATCGCCTCCAGGCACCCGGCCGGGTCGGCGGCCGGCAGCAGGACGTTGACGGCGCCCTGCAGCCACATCGGGAGGTAGAGGTAGCCCGAGCCGTGCGAGATCGGGCCGACGTGCAGGCACACGTCACCGACCTGCACCGGGGGGAAGTTGTAGGTCCAGTCCCGACCGGAGGCGAGCCAGGTCCGGTGCGTGTTCGCCACGCCCTTCGCCCGCCCGGTGGTGCCACCGGTGTGCCGGATGATGAAGTGGTCGTCCGGCTCGATCCGCGGGTCGGGGTCGCTGTCGGGCTGTGCGGCCAGCCAGTCCTCGTAGCCGCCGTCGCGCACGATCACGTGCTCGAGGTCGGGCAGCTCGTCGACCAGCCCGGCGACGTCGGGCAGGTAGCGCGGCGAGACCACGAGGGCCCGGCAGCCCGTCCCGGCCATGTTGTCGGCGTGCGCACGCCGGGCGTCACGGGCGTAGAGCGGGACACGGACGAGCCCGGCCGCGGCGGCCCCCGCGTACATGTCCTGCGCCTCGATGCCGTTGTCCTCCAGCACCGCCACCCGGTCGCCCGGGTTCAGGCCGAGCGCGAGCAGGCCGTTGGCGAGCCGCAGCCCGCGCGTCCACGCCTCGGCGAAGGTGAGACGCCGGTCGCCCGAGACCACCGCTGTGCGCTCGGCGTAGTGCTGCGCCGAGCGGCGCATCAGGCCCCGGACGTCCATCGGTCATCGACCTCCTCGTCGGTGGGTGTCGAGTGTGCTGGATCGCGAGACGGCCGTCAACAGGATGTCGCAGGAAGACGCCGCTACGATCGCGGGCGCAGGTCGGGCGATCACGGGGGAGGGCGATGGAGGCGCGCAGCGGGTCGGCGCCGGCCGGCGGCGGGTGGCAGGGGAACGGCGCCCCGCGGGCGTCGCGCAGTGCCCGGTCCCTGCTGTTCACCGTCGTCGGCGAGTACCTCCGGGATCCGGGTGCGACGCTGTGGACCGCGGGCGCGGTCGCGGCGCTGGGCCGGCTGGGGGTCGAGGAGCGAGCGGCCCGTCAGGCCCTGACGCGGACCGCGCGGGACGGGTGGATCACCGCCGAGCGGCACGGCCGCCGCACGCTGTGGCGGCTGACCTCCCGGGCCGCCGACCACTTCAGGGAGTCCGCGGAGTCGGTCTACCGGGCCAGGCGCCATCCGACCGACTGGGACGGCACCTGGACGGTGCTCGTCACCTCGGTGCCCGAGTCCCGGCGCGAACTGCGGCACCGGCTGCGCACGCGGCTGCGCTGGGCCGGCTTCGGGCCGCTCGGGCAAGGTGTGTGGATCTCCCCGCGGGTGGGTTCGGAGAAGGCCGCGCGGCAGGTGCTCGACGAGCTCGGCCTGACCGCCAGCGCGGTGTCGGTCGTCGGTCGGATCGGCGGTCTCGGCTCGGAGTTCGAGGTCGTGAGCCGGGCGTGGGACCTCGGTGGCCTGGCCCGCGACTACGCCGCCTTCGCCGCCGAGTTCTCCGACCGGCGCGAGCGGGACGGGCGTGAGCCCGCTGTCGTCTTCGCCGAGCAGACGCGGATGGTGCACCGCTGGCGGGAGTTCGCGCTGCGCGACCCCGTGCTGCCGGCCGACCTGCTGCCCGCCCGCTGGCCCGGCCACGACGCCCGGGACCTGTTCTTCCGCCGCCACGACGCCGACCACCACGTCGCCGCGGCATGGCTCGGCGCGCTCAGCTAGGGCTGCGCAGCCGCCGTCCCTCACGTGCGACATGCTGTTGAATGTCGCCGGACGATTGTCGTACGTTGTGCCGGTGCCTGCCCCCATCGATCTCCTGACCGCCGACGCCGTCGCCGACCCGCACGCGACGTTCGCGGCGCTGAGGGCCCGCGGCCCGGTGGTCTGGAGCGACACCCACCGGGCCTGGGTGATCACCGGGTACGACGGCGTGGCCGAGGCGTTCCTGGACTCCGAGCGTCTCTCCTCCGACCGGCTGACCCCGTACTGGGCCCGGCTCACCCCCGACCGCGCCGCCGTCCTCGGTACCACGTTCGACGTCCTGCGCGGCTGGATGGTGTTCCACGACCCGCCACGCCACGCGCTGCTGCGCAACCCGGTGCGACGGGCGTTCACCCCGCGGCAGGTCCAGCGGCTCGCGCCCGGGATCGCGCGGATCGCCGCCGAGCTGCTCGACGGGATCGCCGAACGGGGCACCTGCGACCTCAAGGCCGAGTTCGCCTTCCCGCTGCCCGCCCTGGTCATCGCGGACCTGATGGGGGTGGAGGGCGCCGAGCGGCACCGCTTCAAGGACTGGTCGGCCAAGCTGGCGGCGATCGTGTTCGGGGAGTCCGACAACCCGCAGCGCGACGCGCGGGCGGCGGAGGGCAGCGCCGAGTTCGTCGACTTCTTCAGCTGGCTCGTCCGCCGCCGCCGGGAGCACCCGGGCGAGGACCTGGTCAGCGCCCTGCTCGCGGCGCAGGCCGAGGAGGGGGCCGGCGAGCTGAGCGAGCTGGAGCTCGTGGGGGCGTGCACGCTGCTGCTGTTCGCCGGCCACGAGACGACGACGAACCTGCTGGCGAACTCGGCCCTGGCCCTGATGCGCCGGGCCGACCAGTCGGCACTCCTGCGCAGCAGGCCGGAGGCCGTCGACACGGCCGTCGAGGAGCTGATCCGTTTCGACGGGCCGGTCAAGACCATGGTCCGGGTCGCGGCCCGGACCCACGAGCGCGGGGGGGTGACGCTCGAGCAGGGGCAGACGGTCTACCTGTCGGTGGCCGGCGCCAACCGCGACCCCGCCGTCTACGACCACCCGGACGACCTGCGCCTGGACCGCGTACCGGGGCGTCCGGGTATCAGCTTCGGCCAGGGCCTGCACTTCTGCCTCGGGGCGGCGCTGGCCCGGCTCGAGACCCGGATCGCGGTGCCGGCCCTGCTTGCCAGGTTCCCCGATCTCACGCTGTCCACCGACGACCTGAGCTGGGAGCCGCAGATCCTGACCAGGGCCGTCCGTGAGCTCCCGGTGTCGGTCGGGACTTGACCGCAGGCGGCCGGTCGCCGGGTCGGCTTGGGCGCGGTCACCGTCGCGCGTCGGCTTGCGCCGCCCTCAGCTGTCCCCGGTTGGGCGGAGAAGGCCGTGCCGACGCAGGAAGCCCTCGATCGCGGCGAGCCCCTCGTCGTGCGCGGGATGGGTCGGGAGCTGCAGGAACGCGTGCGGCGCACCGTCGAGCACCACGAGCTCGTGCGAGACGCCGACCTCGGCGAGGTGTGCGGCGAACGCGGTGGACTCCTCGCGCAGCGGGTCGCGCCCGCCGACGGCCACCAGCGTCGGCGGCATCCCGGCGCCGTGGCCCTCGGGGCTGAGCCGGGGATCCCCCCGGACGGCCTCGAAGTCCCCGGCCGGCAGGTAGAGCTGGGTGTGCGCCTCGTGCCCGGCCAGCGACGGGGCCAGTACCGGCAGGGCGCGGTGGTAGTCGTAGACGCCGTAGAGCAGCAGGGCAGCGGAGACCGACCGGCCCGCCGTCGTACCGGTGAGCACGCACGCCGCGAGGTTGGCCCCGGCGGAGTCCCCGCCGACGAGGATCCGGGACGGGTCGCCGCCGAACTCCGCGGCCTGCCCGGCCGCCCAGTCGACGGCGAACTCCGCGTCCTCGACCGCGGCGGGGAACCGGTGCTTGGGTGCCCTGCGGTAGTCGACGGAGACGACGAGCAGGCCGAGCGCCGCCAGCTCGGTGGCCAGCCGGCGATGGGTGTGGGGTGCGCCCATCACCCAGCCGCCGCCGTGCAGGTAGACGAGCAGCGGGAAGGGCGGCTCGCCGAGCGGGACGGTGATGTCCGCTCCCAGCCGCCAACCCGCCACCTCGCGCATCGGCACGGCCCGGTGCACCGCCGCGACGGGCGGTCCCGGCGCGTTGACATAGCCGTCGTAGGACCCGAGCAGCGCGGCGGGGGAGATGCCGGCGGGTGCCCGCAGCGTGAGCTGGAACTCCAGCAGCGGGGCGGGGACGGGGGTCCTCACGTCCGGGTTCACCGGGACTCCGCGTCGAGCGCCCGCAGCTCGACGCGTCGGATCTTGCCGGTGATGGTCTTGGGCAGCTCGTCGAGGAAGCCGATCTCCCGCGGGTGGTTCCAGCCGCCCGCGGTGCGCTTGCAGTGCTCCTTGAGCTCGGCCACCAGCTCGTCGCCCGGTTCGTGACCCGGGTTCAGTGCGACCCAGGCCTTGACGATCTGGCCGCGCTGCGGGTCGGGCTTGCCGACCACTCCCGCCTCGGCGACGGCGGGGTGCGACAGGAGGGCGGCCTCGATCTCGGTCGGCCCGATCCGGTAGCCGCCCGAGGAGATGACGTCGTCACGACGGCTGCTGTACCAGAAGTAGCCGTCCTCGTCGATCCTCGCCAGATCGCCGGTCCACTGCCATCCGTCGCGCAGGACGGCGGCGGTGGCGTCGGGACGCTCCCAGTAGCCCTGGGTGAGCGCGGGGTAGTCCGGCCGGGAGACGATCTCGCCGATCTCGCCGGCGGGCAGCTCGGTGCCCTCGTCGTCGACGACGGCCACGGTGAGCCACGGCAGCGCCGGGCCGAGGCTACCGGGTTTGATGGTCGTGCCGGGGCGGTTGCTGCACAGCGCCGCGCCGTTCTCGGTCTGCCCGTAGCACTCGACGATCGGCGTGCCGAACCGGCTCCTGGACCACTCCAGGGTCTCGGGGTCGAGCGGCTCGCCGACGGTGCCGAGCCGACGGATCGGGACGGGGTCGCCCGCCCCCGGCAGTCCCGCCTCACCCGACCGCAGCATCCGGTAGGCGGTGGGCACCGCGAACAGGGTGGTGACGCCCTCGTCGCGGATGATCGACCACCAGCGGGCGGCGTCGAACTCGCCCTCGTAGGTCACGAAGCCCTGACCGTAGCCCAGCGTGCCCAGCGGAAGCAGGACGCCGGTGATCCACGCCAGGTCCGAGGTCGGCCACATGACGTCCTCGGGGCGCAGCTCCAGGGTCAGCGCAACCAGCGCGAGCGCCCCGACCAGCAGCTGGTGCCCGTGCACCGAGCCCTTCGGCCGGCCGGTGGTGCCGCTGGTGTAGAACAGGAAAGCGGGGTCCGTGGCCGCGGTGTCCGCCACCTCGACATGCGCCGGCGCGGCGGCCAGCCGGGCGGTGAGGCCGTCGGGGCCGTCGTCGTCGATCAGCACCACGGTGGCCCCGACGGCGGCGGCCGCCGCGCGCACGGTCGGCTCGTAGGCCCGGGCGGTGACGATCACCTTCGGCCGGGCGTCCTCCACCCGGACGGCGACCCCGTCGGGGCCGAACGTGGTCGACAGGCAGCTCCACACGGCGCCGACCTTGAGCGTGCCGAGCAGCAGCGCCCAGTGCACGGGCAACCGGGGCATCATCGTGAACACGCGGTCACCCGGGGCCACCCCGAGCTCGCGCAGCGCACCGGTGACCCGGTCGGAGGTGTCGGCCAGCTCGGCGAAGCCGACGTCGCGCGACGAGCCGTCGGCCCCCAGCCAGCGGATCGCCCGTGCCCCGGAGTGGCGGTAGCGGTCGCACACCTGCACCGCGAGGTTCATCCGGTCCGGCACCCGCCACCGGAAGCCCTCGGCGATCTCGGCGTTGCCGGTGTCGCGCAGAGCTGCGTAGTAGTCGGTGTCGACGTCGGTCACGGAGGCTCCCGTTCAGGGTGTTGTGATTTATCGGGATTATCATCCTGATTGTGCGGTCAGGCAAGGCTGCACCGACGGGGAGGACACGTGGACTTCACCCTGACCGAGCGCGAGCGCGAATGGGTCGAGCTCGGGCGCAGGCTCGCCGCCGAGTTCGCCCCCCGGGCTGCCCGCTGGGACACCGAGGCGGCCTACCCCGAGGAGAACCACGCGCGGCTCCGTGAGCTCGGCCTGCTCGGCGCCGCGCTGGCCACCGCCTTCGGCGGGGGTGGGGCCAGCCTCGTCGAGTGCTACCTGCTGGTCGAGGAGATCAGCAAGGCGTGCGCCAACACGGCGCTGCTGGTGCACGACCAGAACGTCTCCGGACGGATCCTCGCCGCCCACGGCGGCCCCGGCCACCGCGAGATCCTGGAGCGACTCGCCGCCGGCACGGCGGAGGTGACCATCGCGATGACCGAGCCGCAGGCGGGCTCGCTGTGCTACCGGGCGCTCTCCGAGGTCGACGCGGGCCGCACCTCGGCCTACCACTCCGCCTGCGCGAAGATCGCCGCCACCGAGGGCGCGTTCCGGGTGGTCGACGACTGCCTGCAGATGCTCGGCGGGGCCGGCTACTTCGCCGAGGCGCCGCTGGAGCGGATGCTCCGCGACGTGCGCATGTTCAAGATCACCGGCGGGACGACCCAGATCCTGAAGAACACGATAGGACGCGCCCTGGTGGGCAGGCCGTGACGGCGGCGGCCGGCCCGGCGGGGGCGGGTCCGCCGGTCGTCGTCGAGTCCGTCGGCCGGGTCGGGGTCGTGCGGCTCGACCGGCCCGGCAAGCTCAACGCCCTCGACGGGCCCACCATCAGCGCACTGCGGGCGGCCGTCGCCCGCTGCGCCGCCGACGACGGGATCGCCGCGGTGCTCCTGGAGGGAGCCGGGCGGTCGTTCTGCGCCGGCGGGGACCAGAGTGGCGGGGCGCAGCCACCGCGGGGTGCCTACGGCTGGTACGCCTACCTCGCAGCCGAGGCCAACGCGCTGGTCCGCGAGCTCCTGGGGATGCCCAAGCCGGTGGTGGCCGCCGTGCAGGGCCATGCCTACGGCGCCGGGATGTGCCTCGCGCTGACCGCCGACCTGGTGGTCGCCGCCGACGACGCCCGGTTCTGCATGCCGTACCTGAAGATCGCCAACAAGCCCGACTTCGGGGCGTCCTACCTGTTACCGCGCCGGGTGGCGAGCCTGTCGGTGGCCAAGGACCTGATCTACACCTCGCGCGTCGTGGACGCCCCCGAAGCGCTGCGGCTGGGGCTGGCCAACAGGCTGGAACCGGCGGCCGAAATGCGAGCGGCCGCGCTGGCGCTGGCCTCCGACCTGGCCGCGGGGCCGGCCCAGGCACTGGCGCTGTCCAAGGCGATCCTGGACCGCTCGCTCGACTCCGACCTCGACACGGTGCTGGCCCTCGAGGCCATGGCGCACGGCATCGTCAAGATCTCCCGCGACCACGCCGAGGGTGTCGCGGCGTTCTTCGGCAAGCGCCCACCGACCTTCACCGGGGAGTAGCACGATGGACTTCGACTTCACACCCGAGCAGGACGCGCTGCGCGCGGCCGTGCGCGAGATGATGGACCGGGAGGCGCCCGAGGAGTACCTGCGGCGTCTGGACCGGGAGCACCTGTTCCCGCACGAGCTGTGGCGGCGCTGGGTCGAGATGGACCTGCTCGCGATGCCGTTCCCGGCCCGGTACGGAGGCCTGGACGGGGGGGTGCTCGAGTTCGTGATCACCGCCGAGGAGATCGGTCGCAAGGGCTACGACCTCTCCGGCGCCTACGGGATGGCGGTCTTCCTCGGGCTGCTGCTGGTGCGCCACGGCTCGCCGGAGCAGGCGGACAAGATCGTGCCCGGCATCGTCCGGGGCGAGCGCAGGCTGTCGATCTCGATCACCGAACCCGAGGCCGGCTCGGACGCCGGGGCCATGCGCACCTTCGCGCGCGCGGACGGCGACGACTTCGTCATCGACGGCCAGAAGGTCTTCTCCACCGGGGCCGGTCTGCCCGACAACACGATCCTGCTCTTCGCGCGCACGAGCCGCGAGGACCGCAGGGCGATTTCGTGCTTCCTGGTGCCGAACGACGCACCGGGACTCGAGGTGGTCCGGCTCGACACCCTGGGCCGGCACTCGATGGGCACCTTCGAGCTGTTCCTCGACGACGTCCGGGTCCCCGCGGCGAACCTCGTCGGGGATCTGCACGGGGGCTGGGACATCCTGCTCGCGGGTCTGGAGCTGGAGCGCACCATGACCTGCGCGGCCTACGTCGGCAACGCCCAGACCGTCGTCGACCAGGCGCTGGCGCACGCGCGGGGGCGCGAGCAGTTCGGCAGGCCGATCGGCGACTTCCAGGCGATCGCGCACATGCTGGCCGACATGCAGACCGCGGTGGACGCAGCCAGGTTGCTGACCTACCGGGCGGCGACGCTGGTCGCGCAGGGACGGCCCGCACGGCAGGAGGTGGCGATGGCCAAGCTGTTCGGGTCCGAGACCTTCGTCGACGTCGCGAACAAGGGCATGCAGGTGCTCGGCGGCTACTCCTACATGATGGAGGTCCCGATGCAGCGCCACTTCCGCGACGCGCGCATCACCACGGTCACCGCCGGCACGTCGCAGATGCAGCGCAACCACATCGCCCGGGGCATGGGCCTGCGTCCGCGCTGAGGGTCGGCACATGTCCCGTTGCGCGACACCTTTCCGGGCCGTTCCTGTCGCACGATGGGGCCGGGTCGTGTGACGCGGCCCACCACACCGACCCCGGGGCGGGGACGACCGCCCGGGGTCACGAGGGGAGCATGCATGAGTCAGACCCAGTCGGACACGGTCGAGGAGCTCGACGTCCTCGTGATCGGCGCCGGATTCGCCGGCATCTACCAGCTCGACCGGCTGCGTTCGCTCGGGTACTCGGTGAAGGTCTACGAGGCCGGCTCGCGGATCGGCGGCATCTGGTACTGGAACTGCTATCCGGGGGCCCGCGTCGACAGCGACGGGCCGATGTACCAGTTCTCGCGGGAGGACCTCTGGAAGGACTGGGAGTACTCCGAGCGGTTCCCGGACTGGAGCGAGGTCCGGAGGTACTTCGACTACCTCGACGAGAAGCTCGACCTGAGCAAGGACATCCGGTTCGACGCCAGGGTCACCTCGGCCGAGTTCGACGAGGAGCGCAAGCAGTGGGTCGTGCGGGCCGCCGACGGATCGACGGTGCGGGCCACCTTCCTGGTGCCGTGCACCGGTTTCGGCTCCAAGCCCTACATCCCGCCGATCCCCGGGCTGGAGTCCTTCCGCGGTGAGTGCCACCACACCGGACTGTGGCCACAGTCCGGTGTCGATCTCACCGGCAAGCGCGTCGGGGTGATCGGCACCGGGGCCAGTGGCGTGCAGGTCATCCAGGAGGCGGCCCGCGACGCGGCCGAGCTCACCGTCTTCCAGCGCACGCCCAACCTGGCGTTCCGCATGGGCCAGCAGACGCTCACCCCCGAGCAGCAGCAGGAGATCAAGGACGGCCAGGCGGCCCGGTACGCCATCCGCACCACGACCTTCGGCGGCTTCGACTACGACTTCCTGCCCGTGTCGGCCCTGGACGTCACGCCCGAGGAGCGCGAGGCCACCTACGAGCGCATCTGGGGCATGGGCGGGTTCACGTTCTGGCTCGGCACCTTCCAGGACGTGCTGTTCGACACGAAGGCCAACGACACCGCCTACGAGTTCTGGCGGAAGAAGGTGTGGGAGCGGATCGACGACCCGGCGGTCGCCGAGAAGCTGGCACCGGTGGTCCCGATCCACCCGCTGGGGGTCAAGCGCCCGTCGCTGGAGCAGAACTACTACGAGGCCTACAACCAGGACAACGTCACCCTCGTCGACCTGCGGGAGAGCCCGATCGAGGAGGTCACCGCCACCGGCGTGCGGACCGCTGCCGGCGAGGTGGAGCTCGACGTGCTGGTCCTCGCCACCGGCTTCGACTCGGTCACGGGCGGACTGACGGCGATGGACATCCGGGGCACCGGTGGCATCACCATGCGGGAGAAGTGGGCCGACGGCGTCAGCGCCTACATGGGCGTGGCCACCGCGGGGTTCCCGAACCTGCTGTTCCTCTACGGGCCGCAGAGCCCGTCGGGGTTCTGCAACGGGCCGACCTGCGCCGAGATCCAGGGCGAGCTGATCGTCCGGATGATCGACGACCTGCTGCGCAGCGGCCGCAGGCGGGTCGAGGCCGAGGTCGAGGCGGAGAACGCGTGGCGCGAGCACGTGGCCGAGCTGGTGGTGCCCTCGCTGTTCGACCGGGCCGACTCCTGGTACATGGGGGCCAACATCCCCGGCAAGACCCGGCAGATGCTCAACTACCCGGGCGGCCTGCCCACCTACCTCACCAAGTGGGAGGAGTCGGCCGCGAAGGACTACGCGGGGTTCGCGATCACGTGATCGGTGCCGTCGGGTCGGCGGCAACGCCGACCCGACGGCGGGGACCCGCCCGTGCCCGGCCGATGACGGTCGGGTGCGGGCGTCAGTCTCGTTCGGCGCCGACGATCGAGGCGAACGACACGCAGGCGCCCGGCGCGCCCCCGAGGTTGTGCGTCATCCCGAGCCGGGGGCTCG
Source organism: Pseudonocardia oceani (assembly GCF_019263585.2). Lineage (GTDB taxonomy): Bacteria > Actinomycetota > Actinomycetes > Mycobacteriales > Pseudonocardiaceae > Pseudonocardia > Pseudonocardia oceani. Next base: position 256,941 of record NZ_JADQDF010000001.1, on the reverse strand, counting down.
CGAGCTGCCGCTCGCCGGCCTCGCCGCGCAGCTGCAGCCACATCTCGAACAGCATCCGCAGTCCGCTGGCACCGATCGGGTGGCCGAAGGACTTCAGGCCGCCGTCGGGGTTGACGGGCAGGCCGCCGTCGAGGTCGAAGAAGCCCTCCAGGACGTCCTTCCAGCCCTGGCCGCGCTCGGAGAACCCGAGGTCCTCCATCAGCACCAGCTCGGTGGGGGTGAAGCAGTCGTGCACCTCGGCCATCGAGATCTCGGTGCGCGGGTCCTTGACCCCGGCCTGCGCGTAGGCGTCCTCGGCGCAACGGACGACCTCGGTGAACGTCGTGTAGTCGTAGGCGGGGTCGAGCGGTCCCTCGGCCGGGCCGGCCACGAACGACAGCGCCTTGATGTAGATCGGCCGGTCGGTGTAGCGGTGGGCGTCCTCGGCCCGGACGATCAGGGCCGCGGCCGCCCCGTCGGACACCCCCGAGCAGTCGAAGATGCCGAGCTGGCCGGCCACCAGCGGCGAGCAGGAGATCGTCTCCTTCGCGACCTCGGAACGGAACTGGGCACGGGGGTTCTTCGCCCCGTTGAGGTGGTTCTTCCAGGCGATGTGGGTCATCACCTCCTTCATCAGGTCCGCGTCGACGCCGTACTTCTTCGCGTACGACGGGGCCAGCAGCGAGAACATCGCCGGCGCGGTGAGCTCGGACTCGGTGCCGTCGTTCGCCGGGGTCGGGATGACCAGACCGGAGAAGCCGGAGTCCTTGAGCTTCTCCACCCCGACGGCCATCACGCAGTCGTAGGCGCCCGACGCCACCGCGTAGGCGGCGTTGCGGAACGACTCCGAACCGGTGGCGCAGTAGTTCTCCACGCGGGTGACCGGCCGGTAGCCGATCTTGAGCGGCCGGGAGAGGGTGAGGCCGGAGGACCCCGACCCCATCGTCCCGAGCCAGAAGGCGTCGATGTCGTCCTTCTCGACGCCGGGCACGGAGCCGATGCACTCGGTGACGGCGTCGATGAGCAGGTCGTCGACCGAGCGGTCCCAGTGCTCGCCGAACGGGGTGCACCCCATGCCGACGATGGCGACCTTGTCGCGGATACCGTTGCTGGCCATGACTAGTGCTCCTTCCTGACGGGACGTGCCTTCCAGAAGTAGTTGTGCACGCCGCCGGCGGTGTGGAAGCGGCGGAAGGTCATCTCCACCCGGTCGCCGATCGCGACCGCGGCCGGGTCGGCGTCGGCGAGCTGGCACCCGTAGCGGCCGCCGCCGTCGAAGTCGATGACGACGTCGACGACGGGCGGGGCGAGGGAGAAGGCCAGCTTGTCGATGGTGAACGTGGCCACGGTGGCCCGGGTGGCCGCGAGCGGGACCGGCTCGGCGCGGTCGACGGCGCCGCAGTGCACGCACACCCGCTGCGGGGGGACGTTGACCGTCGAGCAGGACAGGCAGCGCGAACCCTCGAACGCGTACTTCCAGCGCTGCGAGCGCGCCGCGGGCGGTCCGGCGGGTCGCTCCGGGTCTGGGCGGCGCGGGGGTTCGCGGTCTAGGAACCCGCGCCAGGTCAGGAAGTCCGGGTAGGACACCTCCCGGGAGACCGCGAGCTGCTCGCGCACCCCGTCGCCGGTAGGGCGGCGGGTGACCGCGTCGGTCACCCGCAGGACGGTGGCGTCGGCCCCGTCGGCGGCCACGACGAGCAGGACGGTGTCACCCGGCGCGGCCCGGTCCAGGACGTCGGCCAGCACCAGACCGGCGTGTGCGGCGCCGGCGAACCCGACCTCCTGCTCCAGCCCGTCGGCGCGCGCGGCCTTCGGGAACGCGCCGAGCGCCGCCCGGGCCGCCCGGGCCTGCGGCGAGGACACGATGACGTGGGTCGGCGCCTCGAGCTGCGCGGACTTGAGGGCCCGCGTCACGGCGTCGGTGATCAGCGGCAGGTAGGCCTGGGCGCCGAAGCGCTCCTCCCACACCCGGCTGTAGGGCTCGCCCGGCACCCTCCAGCGGTCCAGGAACTCCGCGGACACCGAGGCCTGGGCGACGATCTCGGCGAGGACCCGCTCGCCGGTGCCGAACGCGAACGCGACGGCCCCGTCGCCCCCGGCCGCCTCGTCCGCCGAGCCGGGACGCCCGGTCCGGATGTCGGACAGCACAGCCATGCCGCCGGTGGCCGCGGCGGCCCGAAGGGCACCGGAAGCGCCGCGGACCGCCGCGCCGAGGTCGGTGGCGAAACCCTCCCGGCTGCCGCCCAGCGCCGCGTGGATCGCGGTGGCGTTGGTCTTGTCGGCGTAGGCGGGTGCGGTGGTGGCGAAGTAGAGCGACTCGGGCAGGGGTGCGCCCCACAGCGCCCGTCGGGCGGCCTCGACGCCCATCGACGTCGAGTCCTCGTCGTAGGCGGCCACCGTGCGGGTGCCCTTGCCGCCGCCCTGGCCGAGGGTCGCCCGGATCGCCGCCCGGTCGAGGCGGTGGAAGGGGAGGTAGGCGCCGTAGGAGACGATGCCGCGGCGCCCGTCGGAATCCATGGTCACCCCGGCCCGGTCGGGAGCTGCAGGGTCGCCTCGCTGGGCACGCACGGACCCTCCTCGCTGGAGACCATCAGCTCCAGGTCGACCAGGCCGGTGCCCTCCACCTCGCGCTTGCCGACGACGCGTCCGGTGAGGGTCGCGGTCTGTCCCGGGTAGATCGACCTGATCATCGAGATCTTGCGCCGGCGCAGCAGCGCGTCGGGACCGGCCCAGTCGCCGAGCCCGCGGTCGATGAAGCCGTGGAAGAACAGGGTCGACAGGTAGATCGTCTGCTGGCCCTGGCTGCGTGCGTACTCGGGATCGTGGTGGCCGGGGAACCAGTCCCACGTGGACGCGGCGTTCATGCAGATCCGCTTGTAGGTGACCGGGATCGAGACCGGGGTGATCTCGTCGCCGACCGCGACGTCGTCGAACCGCAGTCCCGCGGCGGTGCTGGTGGTCATGCCTGCTCCTCGGTCCCGGCGGCGGTGTCGGCGATGTCGTACCGGAACAGCACGTTCGTGTTGCGCGCGATGACCTCGCCGTGCTGGTCGCTGTAGGTGGTCAGCGAGGTGATGAACACCCCGGTGCCGATCCGGGTCGTCTTCTCCGGCGACACCGAGACGATCTCCTCGACGATCGACACGTGGTCGCCGACCCGGGGCCGGCGCTCGAGCTCGGTGGTGGTGGAGGCGTTGATGATGTGGTGTCCGGGCAGCGGCACGCTGAGCGCGAACAGCGAGTCGTCGCGGTGCAGGTGCTCCGGGGTCCACTGCGGGTTGAAACCCAGGGTCATCAGCAGGCCGGGCGGGCACTCGTCGCCCTCCCAGTACCGCGGGTTCGCGTCCTCCACCAGCGAGCAGTAGTACAGGACCATCGACCGGTCGATCGGGAACCAGGCCTGCTTGGGCTCCGAGGTGCGACCGGCCCAGGCCCGGCCCTCCTCGAGCGTCCCGAAGGCCATCCCGAGACCGGTGACGTCGGTGGTCGCAGTGCTCACGGTCGTCCTTTCCGTCGGTGGTGTGGTCCGGCCGGAGAGCCGGACCGGTCCGCTGGTCGGGCGCCGCGCACTAGGCGACCCGGGCGACGGCGGTGGCCCTGATCGCCGGGTCGCCGTTCTGGCGGGTCACGACCAGCGCGAGGTCGGCGAGCCGTTCGCCGTCCTGCTCGCGGACGTCGGTGACGGTGCCGCTGAAGCTCAGCACGTCGCCGGGCCAGACCTGGCCGGTGAAGCGGATCCGGTAGGCCCGGAGGGCGGCCAGGCCCACCCAGGCCGCCAGCCGCTGCCCGAGCAGGCCGCCGTGCAGCAGGCCCATGCCGAACACCCCGGGCATGCCGGCCGAGCGCGCGAACTCCTCGTCGTGGTGGATCGGGTTGAAGTCCCCGCCCGCGCCGGCGTACCGGACGATGTGCGAACGGGTCAGCGGACCGAACTCCGAGGCCGGCATCTCGTCGCCGACGGCGAGGGCGACCGGCGAGGTGGGGGTCGCCGCCGTGGTGGTGCTGCTCACCGGGTCAGCCTCCGGTCTCGACGAGCACGTCGGTCTGGCGGACGACGAGCTCACCGCGCTGGTTGGTGAAGTCGGTCTCGATCGAAACCATGGTCATCGTCCCGCCGCGCCGGCCCTCGCGCGTGCTGACCCCGGACACCCGACGCGACGCGGTGAGTTCGTCGCCCACCACCACCGGGCCGTGGTACTCCCAGCCGCACTCGCCGTGCAGGACGCGGCGCAGGTCCAGCCCGAGGGTGGCGACCATGTTGTCCTCCTCCCGCCAGTGCGCCGAGGACACGACGAACGTCGGCGGCACCGGGATGTCGCCGAAACCCGCGGCGCGTGCCGCGTCGACGTCGGTGTAGACCGGGTCGGGATCGCCCAGCGCACGGGCGAACTCGCGGACCTTGGACCGGTCGACGGGGAACGTCACGGTCCCCAGGCCCCGGCCGGTGAGCGAGCCGTCAGCCACTGCCGTCACCTCCCGCGGCGGGTGCGCATTCGCGGATCATGCTGTCGAGGTTCTCCTGGATGCGTTGCGCGGTGAGCCCGATGGTCGGTGAGTACAGCATGATGTGGTCGAGCACGCCCTCGTAGCGCTCCAGCCCGGCGCGCACCTGCTCCGCGGTGCCGGCCACGGCCATCGTGTCGATCATGTCGTCGGTGACCGCGGCGAACATCGCGGGCAGGTCGCGGCGCCCGAACGCCTCCCGGATGGCCTCGCCCTGGCGGGTGAAGCCGTTGACGTCGAGCACCGTGTCGTAGGACTTGACCGAGGAGTAGAAGGCGATCTGCTGGGCGGCCTCGCGCCGCGCGACCTCGGGGTCGTCGTGGATCGCGCAGATCACCATCGAGATCAGCTCGACGTCGCGCGGGTCCCGCCCGGCGTGCGCGGCCCCCTTCGCGATGGCCGGGCGGACGACCTCCTCCACGTAGGTGGTGGTGAACAGCGGGTGGCCGGCGAGGCCGTCGGCCACCCGGCCGGCGACCTCGCACATCCGCGGGCGCACCCCGGCCGTGACGATCGGGACGGCCCGCTGCGGGGGTTCGAGCTCGCCGGTCGGCACCAGGTTCATGTGGTAGAAGCGGCCCTCGTGGCGCACCGGGCCCTCGTGCAGGTTCCAGATGCGGCGGACCAGCGGGACGAGCTCCTCCATGCGCAGGGCGGGAGCGGAGGTGTCGGCGACGCTGTGCCAGTCGCTCATCATCCGCCTCGTGCCGTTGCCCAGGCCGAGCACGACCCGGCCGCCGGAGAGCTCGTCGAGGTCGCGGGCCTCGGTGGCCAGCACCAGCGGGCTGCGCCCGATGCCGTACATGATCGAGGACCCCAGCCGGCAGCGCTCCGTGCGACCGGCCATCGCCGCCATCGAGATGGACCCCGAGCGGGAGTAGAACTCCGAGGCCCAGGCCGCGTCGAAGCCGGCGCGGTCGGCGGCCTGCGCCGTGTCGACGAGCGTTCTCAGGTCGGCACCGAGGACCGACACGCCGTAGGTGCTCATGCCTTGTAGTACATGCCGCCGGAGATGGTGTGCACCTCTCCGGTGATGTACCTGGACTCGTCGGACGCCAGGAACAGCGAGAGCGCGGCGACCTCCTCGGGCTGGCCGGCGCGGCCCAGCGCGGCGGGCTCCACGAGCTTCTGCAGCTCGCCGGGCGGGTAGATGCGCTCCAGGAAGGGGTTCCAGATCAGGCCGGGCGCGATGGCGTTGACCCGTACGCCCTTGGGACCGAGCTCGGCGGCCGCGGCACGGGTCAGGCCCATGACGCCGGCCTTGGCCGCGCAGTAGGCGGACTCGCCCATCGTCGACCCGATGTACCCGGCCACCGAGGCCATGTTCACGATCGAGCCCGAACCCTGCTCCATCATCGTCGGCAGCACCGCGCGCAGCGTCCGGAAGGCGGCCTTCAGGCAGATGTCCTGGACGAAGTCCCAGGTCTCGTCGTCCATCTCCCAGATCGGGGCCAGCTTGTTGATCCCGACGTTGTTGTGCAGCACGTCGATGCGGCCCCACCGGTCGGTGGCCGCGCGCACCATCGCCGCGATGTGCTCCGGATCGCGGACGTCGACGGTCATGCCGATCGTCTCGACGCCGTGGGCGTCCTCGATGTCCTTGGCCAGCTGTGCCGGCCGTGAGGCGTGGGCGTCGGTCACGACGACCCTGGCGCCCTCGGCCGCGTAGCGTCGGGCGACGGCCTGGCCGATGCCGGCGCCGGCCGCCCCGGTGACGATGGCCACCTTGCCGGCGAGCCGGCCGCTACCCGCGATCTCCAGCGGGGCCGGCATCGCCGCCGTCATGAGGTGGCGCCCTTCCCGATGACCGGGTGCGACAGGTACCGATGATGGTGTGCCATATGCGCTCCTCGTCGAACGGACAGCATGTTAACGATCGTTACCGTACAGCGATGGGGCGGCGGGGTCACGCCTCGATCCGGTTCCGTGCTCCGGTCCCGGGCACGGCGTCGCGCGGACGGACGGACCCTTCACGGCGTCCGACTTAACCACGGTTAACGGCCGGATCTGCTCCGGGGGGCGGCGGCGTTCCGGTGGGCCCGGGGCGAACGGCACCGCGTGTCCCGAATCGCGTCATCCGGCGGGCGCCACCGCGACCTACCGTCGACCGTGGCCGATCGGGGAGAGCCGTGTCGAGAGGGACCGCATGGGAGCAACGGGGCGCGCTGCGATCTTCTTCGGCGCCGGGAAGCCCTTCGAGCTGGCCGAGTACCCGGTGCTGGACCCCGGGCCGGGCGAGGTGCTCGCCCGGCTGGACTACACGAGCATCTGCGGCTCGGACGTGCACTACTGGCGCGGTGAGGACCCGGTCGTGGAGGGCCTCGCGGCGAACGGCCTGCTGCTCGGTCACGAGACCGTCGGCCATGTGGAGCGGCTCGGCTCCGGGGTCACCACCGACTCCGCCGGCCAGCCGCTGGCCGAGGGCGACCCGATCGTCTTCGCCTACTTCCGGCCGTGCGGGCGCTGTCACGCGTGCACGCAGCGCCGGGCGAACGCCTGCGAGCAGGTGATGGGCGGCCTGCTGCGCCCTCCGTCGCGACCGCCGCACTTCGTCGGCGGCTTCGCCGACTACTACCACCTGCGCCGCGGCCAGTACGTGCTCAAGCTCCCCGAGGGGATGACACCCGAGCACGGCATCAGCGCGAACTGTGCGGCCGCCCAGTCCTGGATGGGGCTGGTGCGCGGCGGGGTCGGCCCGGGCGAGCGGGTCGTCGTGCAGGGCGCCGGTGGGCTGGGCCTCTACGCGGTCGCCGCGGCGAAGCGGATGGGGGCGGGCCAGGTCGTCGCCGTCGACGCGATGGCCGACCGGCTCGCCGCCGCCACGGCGCTGGGTGCCGACGCCACCGTCGACGTCACCGAGATCGGTGACGCGGCCGCACGGGTCGAGCGGGTGCGGGAGCTCACCGGCGGGGGCGCCGACGTCGTCCTGGAGGTCGCCGGGGTGCCGGGCGTGGTCGACGAGGGGGTCCGGATGCTCGCCCGCGGCGGCCGCTACATCGAGATGGGGCAGATCACCCGCGGTTCCGACGTGTTCCACGTGCCGGCGCTGGCACTGCTGATGCGCAACATCTCACTCGTCGGGGTCGCGCTCTACGACCCGCAGATTCTCCGCGACGTCGTCGGGATGCTCGGCGACCTGCGTACCGACCCCGTCATCACCCGTCTCGACTCCGGCCACCGCTACGCCCTCGACGACATCGACGCGGCGTTCGCCGACGCCGTGTCGAACCGCAGTGCCGAACGACCCGTGCTCGATCTGGCCCAGGGAGGCCCCGCATGACCCAGGTGACCGACGCCCCGACGCCCGCGCTGCTGGTCGACAAGATGGTCGTGGGCGGGGAACTGCTCGACGCCCGCAGCGGCGAGACCTTCGCGGTGCACAACCCGGCGGACGGGTCGGTGATCACGCGGCTGCCCGCGGCCGGCGCGGCGGACGTCGACCACGCCGTCGGGGTCGCGCGCGAGGCGCAGCGCGCCTGGGCGAGGCGGTCGGTCGCCACACGGGCCGGGCTGCTGCGGCGGTGGGCCGACCTCTGCGAGGAACGGGTGGCGGACCTCGCGAAGATCGAGAGTCTCGACGTCGGCAAGCCGATCACCACGGCCCGCGCCGTGGACGGGTCGATGCTGATGGAGAACATGCGCTACTACGCCGGCATGCCCGACAAGCTCGAGGGCCGCACCATCCCGGTCTCCGGCCGGTTCGTGACGATGGTGCTGCGCGAGCCGATCGGTGTCGTCGCCGGCATCACGCCGTGGAACTTCGCGCTCGTCGGCGCGGCGGGGAAGGCGGTGTCCGCACTGGCCGCCGGCAACGCCATCGTGATCAAGCCGTCGCCGCTCGCGTCCCTGTCCGCGCTGGCGCTCGCCCAGGTGGCGCTGGAGGCGGGCATCCCCCCGGGGCTGGTGAACGTGGTGACCGACGCCGCGTCGGCGGCGGGCGAGGCGCTGGTGCGCCACCCCGGTGTCGGCCACGTGTCGTTCACGGGCTCGGACGCGGTCGGGCGCACGGTGGCGGCCACCGCGGGCGGGGAGCTCAAGACCTGCACGATGGAGTTGGGCGGGAAGTCGCCGCTGGTCGTGTTCGACGATGCCGACATCGCGGGTGCGGCCAAGGCGGCCTTCCTGGGGATCTTCCTCAACGCCGGGGAGATGTGCACCGCCAGCTCGCGCCTGCTCGTGCACCGCGCCGTGCACGACGAACTGCTCGACGCCGTGGTCGCCACGGCCGACGGGCTGAGGATCGGCGACCCGGCCGACGAGTCGACCGTTCTCGGCCCGGTGATCTCGGCCGCGCACCGAGACCGGATCGAGGGGTACGTGCAGGTCGGCCGGGACGAGGGCGGCGATCTCGTGACCGGCGGGTCGAGGCCGGACCGGCCCGGCTTCTACGTCACCCCGACGGTGTTCGACAACGTCGAGCCCACCGCGCGGATCGCGCGCGAGGAGATCTTCGGCCCGGTGCTCTCGGTCATGTCCTTCGCCGACGAGGACGAGGCGCTGCGCATCGCCAACGACGCGACCTACGGGCTGGGCTCGGGCATCTTCACCGGCCGGATCGACCGTGCTCTGCGCTTCGCCGACCGGATCGAGGCCGGCAACGTCTGGATCAACGCCTACAACCTGCTGCACCCCGCGGTGCCCTTCGGCGGGTACAAGAACTCCGGGTTCGGCCGGGAGGGGGGCTTCTCGGGGATGAGCCACTTCACCCGGGAGAAGTCGGTCTGGTTCGCCACGGGCTGATGCCCGCCGATGGCGGCCCTCATCCCACCGACGTCCCCGGGGTGCCGGTGACCGCGAGGCTCTGGCCGGTCAGGTAGGCGCTCTCCGCGCTGCACAGGAACGCGATCACCGGAGCGACGTCCTCCGGGGTGCCCGGCCGACCCAGGGTGTTCGTGCGGGACTGCATCTCGTAGAAGGCCCGGCGGCGCTCCGGCGGGATCGACTCGCTCATCTCGGTGACCGCCCGCGGGGACACGACATTGACGGTGATGCCCGACGGTGCGACCTCGCGGGCGAGGCTGAGCGAGAAGCCGATGATCCCGGCCTTCGCCGCGGCGTAGTTCGCCTGGCCCACGTTGCCGACGAGGCCGGCGACCGAGGCGGTGTTGACGATCCGGCCGCCGCGCCCGGCGGCCCGCCACGCCCGTACCGCAGCCCGGCACACGAAGAACGTGCCGTCGAGGCTGGCGGTGATCACCGAGTGCCACTCCTCGTCGGACATCCTCGCCACCGTCCGGTCCCGGTTGACCCCCGCGTTGTTCACCACGGCGTCGAGCGGGCCGAGCGCGGTCGCGGCCTCCAGGACCTGCTCGGCCACGCCGGGCGCGCCGACGTCGCCCGCGGCCACGGCGGCCCGCCCGCCCGCCGCCTCGATCTCCGCGCGCAGCGCCGCCAGCGCGTCCCCGTCACGGGCGTTGAGCGCGACCGCGGCGCCGCGGCGGGCCAGGTCGAGCGCGTACCCGCGGCCCAACCCGCGGCTGGCCCCGGTGACCAGCACCACCCGCCCGTCGAGGCGGACCCCCGCGGCCATCAGAACGCCGTCCGGTACATCGGGGCGCGTCCGGCCGGGGCCGCGGTCAGGGCATCGACGATCCGCGCACGCTGGTGCCGGGCCGAGCCGAGCGCGGCCCGGTCGACCCAGGCCCGCTTGTGGTGCACGTGCGTCGGGCGGGCCCACGTCATGCCGATGCCGCCGTGCACCTGGATGGCCCGGCGCCCGGCCTCGACGGCGTTCTCGGTCGCGCCGGCCTTGGCCTCCGCGGCGGCCAGCGCGGCTCCCGAATCGTCCCGGCACACGGCCCAGGCCGCGGCCCTGGCGAGCGATCGGGCGTTCGCCACCAGCAGGAAGACGTCGGCGCAGTGGTGGGCGACGGCCTGGTAGGAGCCGATGACGCGGCCGAACTGCTCGCGCTGCGCCGCATAGGACACCGCCAGGTCCAGGACGGCCTGGCCCGACCCGACGGCGTCGAGTGCCAGGAGCGCCGCGGCGGCGGTCTCCAGGCCGCGCAGCAGCGCACGGGCCGGATCGCCGGTCGCCAGCCCGGTCGCGGGAACCGCGTCCAGCGTCAGCGTGGCGAGGTCGCGGGTCGGGTCCGCGACGGCCCGCCGCTCCCGCACGACCCGGCCGGGTTCGTCGATGCGGCAGACCACCGGCCCGCCGTCGGGTCCCAGCGCGACCGCGACCATGATCTCCGCCGCCGCACCGTCGAGGACGAAGGCGACCGACCCGCTGACGCGGCCGGCCCGGTCGATGCGCAGCGCGACCGGTTCCTCGGGCCCGTCCCAGAGCAGCGCGCCGGGAACGCCGGACCGCAGCCGGGCGAGCTCCGCCTCGGCGGGTGCACCTTCCAGGGCCCACCCCGCCAGCCCCGAGCCGACCACCGGAACGCCCGCCGCGGCCCGCCCCGCCTCCTCCGCGATCGCCCCGAGGTCGGCGAAGCGGTCGCGCCTGCCCAGCGCCGCCCCACCGATCGCGCAGACCTCGCGCCACGTGTCGAGGTCCGACCGCCACCGGGAGTCGGTCTCCCACAGCTCGGCCGCGAAGCCCTCGGGCCGGGCCATGGCGGCACCCAGCCGCCTGCGCAGGCCGTCGAGCCCGGTGTCGGCGGCGGCCCAGCGGGCCGCCGCCGGGATGTCGAGCTCGTCCAGCACGACTGCGGGTTCCACCGGCGCTCCTAGCGGTTGCGGGGTAGGCCGAGGACACGCTCGGCGATGATGTTGCGCTGGATCTCCGAGGTGCCGGAGTGGATCGTCAGGGCGTGGGTCCAGAGCCAGTAGTGGGCCCAGTAGCCGTCGTCGACGGCGGTCTCGTCGTCGCGGACGAGCAGCCCGCGCAGGCCGAGCATCTCCACCGCGAGCCGGTGCATCCGCTGTTCGGACTCCGACCAGTGCAGCTTCGCGATCGACACCTCCGGACCGGGCGGGCGGCCCAGCGCGGAGGCCGCCATCGCCTGCTGGCCGTTGCGGCGCAGGGCGGCGACGTCGACGGCGCACCGGGCGATCCCGTCCCGGACGAGCGGGTCCTCGATCGCCGGGCGGCCGCCGACGCCGGTCCGACCGGCGAGCGCGACCAGGTCCTCCACGACGACGGCCAGCCGCGGCACCAGCTCCGCGGTCCCGATCGCGCGTTGCGTGGTCATCGCGGCCATCGCGACCCGCCACCCGTCGTCGACCTCGCCGAGCACGTTCTCCAGCGGCACCCTGACCCGGTCGAAGAAGACCTCGTTCTCCCGTGCGTCGCCGGTGAGCATCGGCATCGGCTCGATCCGGATGCCGGGGGAGGACAGGTCGACGAGTGCGAAGGTGATCCCGCGCCCCCGGCTGTCCGGGGCACCGGTGCGGCACAGCAACATGGTCCAGGTCGCGAACTGCGCCAGCGAGTTCCAGCGCTTCCGCCCGGTGACCACCAGCTCGTCGCCCTCCACGTCGGCGCGGCACTGGATGTTGGCCATGTCCGAGCCGTTGTCCGGTTCGGAGAAGGTCTCGCACCACATCATGTCGCCGGCGATGACCGGTGGCAGGAACCGGGCCTTCTGCTCGGCGGTGCCCAGCTGCATGAGCGTCGGGGCGAGGATCAGCTGCCCGAAGATGTCGGCCGGCTCCGGTGCCCTCGCCGCGGCGCACTCCTCGGCGAACAGGAGCCGTTCGGTGGCCGATGCGGGCCGCCCCCCGAACTCGACCGGCAGCCCGAGCCCTCCGAAACCGGCCCGGTGCACGGCCCGCTGCCATGCCTTGCCCTCCGCGATCCGCCCGGCGAGCGACGCGGACGGCGCCCGGCCGCGTCCCCAGTCCGCCGGCAGCGCGTCCGCCAGCCACGAGCGGACCTCCTCGCGGAACCGCGTCTCGGTCGTCGTCACGGGTTCGGTCCTCTCCTCGTCGAGCTGCTCGCCGCGGTCGGCGCCGCGGCCGGTGCGGACGTGGTCAGTACGACCGGGGCAGCCCGAGAACGTGTTCGCTGACGTAGTTGAGCACCATCTCCTGGGAGATCGGCGCGATCCGCATCAGCCGCGCCTCCCGGAAGTAGCGCTCCACGTGGTACTCGACGGCGTAGCCGAAACCGCCGTGGGTCTGCACGGCACGGTCGGCGGCGAAGAACGCGGCGTCGGCCGCCAGGTACTTCGCCGAGTTGGCCTCGCGGGCGCAGGGCCGGCCGCGGTCGTAGAGCCACGCCGCCTTGCGCGCCACCAGCTCGGCCGCGTCCAGCCGCATCGTCGCCTCGGCGAGCGGGAACGCGATGCCCTGGTTCTGCCCGATCGGGCGGTCGAACACCACCCGCTGCCTGGCGTAGGTGACGGCCCGGTCCACCGCCGAACGCCCGATGCCGACCGACTCGTGGGCGAGCAGGATGCGTTCGGGGTTGAGACCGTCGAGCAGGTAGCGGAAGCCCTGGCCCTCCTCCCCGATGCGACACGCCTCGGGCACCCGCAGGCCGTCGATGAACAGCTCGTTGGAGTTGACCGCGTTGCGGCCCATCTTGGGGATCTCGCGGACGTCGATGGCGGAGCGGTCCATCGGTGCCATGAACAGCGTCATCCCGTCGGTGCGCTTGGCGCAGTCCTCCAACGGGGTGGTGCGGGTCAGCAGCAGCAGGTACTCCGCCTGCTGGGCCTTGGTGATCCAGACCTTGCGCCCGTCCACGACGTAGCCGTCGCCGTCGCGGCGGGCCCGGGTGGTGATGCGGCTGGTGTCGGTGCCGGCGTCGGGCTCGGTGACCGCGAAGGACACGTGCAGGTCGCCGGAGACGACCCGGGGGAGCAGCTCCCGACGCAGCTCCGCGGACCCGTGCTTGACCAGCGGGTTCATCCCGAACAGCGTGAGGTGGATGGCGCTGCAGCCGTTCATCGCCGCACCCGAGGAGGCGACCTCCTGCAGCAGCAGCGCCGCCTCGGTGATGCCCAGCCCGGCGCCGCCGTACTCCTCGGGGATCGCCACGCCGAGCCAGCCGCCGTCGGCGAGTGTCCGGTAGAACTCGGTCGGGAAGCGGTGCTCGGAGTCGCACGCCGACCAGTACGCGTCGTCGTAGCGGGCGATCAGCTCGCGCACGCCCTTGCGCAGCGCGTCGTGATCCTCGTCCTGCTCGAAGTCCATCGGTGTCCCCTTCGGGTCGGCCACCGCCACGGCCGTGGCGCGGCAGGCGCTACAGCGGGCTGTCCCGGACGGCGGAGAAGTCGGGTTCGCGCTTCTCGACGAAGGAGGCACGACCCTCCACGGCGTCGGGACCGGTCATGTCGAGTGTCGCCGAGAGCCACTCGACCTCGAGGAAGCGCTCCAGCGGCAGGTCGTCGGCGGCGCGGATCATCCCCTTCGTCAGGCGCAGCGCCTCGGCCGGCCCGCGGGCCATGGCCGCGGCCATCGCGACGGCGTCGGTGAGCGCGGCACCCGGCTCCGCCTGATGCGCGACCAGGCCCGCCGCGGCGGCCTCCGCCGCGGTCATCCGGCCGCCGGTGAGCAGCAGGGCCGCGGCCCGTTGCCGGCCGAGCGCCCGGGTCAGGAACCAGGCCGCACCGCCGTCGGGCACCAGCCCGCGCAGCACGAACGGCGCGCCGAACACCGCGTCCCTGGCCGCGACGACGACGTCGCAGGCCAGCGCCAGGCTCCAGCCGATACCCATCGCCGGGCCCTCGACGGCGGCGAGCACAGGTTTGGGCAGTCTGAGCAGGTCCTCCAGCACCCGCTGCCCGACGAGCAGGCGAGCCGCAGGCGCCCCGAGCCCGGTGCCGCGCGACGGGGAGGACTTGACGTCCCCACCGGCGCAGAACGACCCGCCCGAACCGGTCAGCACGACCGAGCGGCAGCGGTCGTCGGCGGCCACCTCGGACACCACCGGCCCGAGCTCCTCCCAGGTCTGCCACCCGACCGCGTTCCGCGCGGCCGGCCGGTTCAGGGTGATCACCGTGACACCCGGCTCCGGTCGGTCGACCAGCACGACCCGTTCGCTCATCGGTGCGCCCCTCCCGCCGCCCCTACGGGCTCGGCCGCGCGCCCGGTGCCCGGGCCGGCCGGGGCCGGGCCGGTGAGCGCACCCAGGTGCGCCGCGAGTGCGGTGCGGGCCGCGGCGAGGTCGGCGCCGCCGCGCCCGGCGAGGGCGGCGCGGTAGAACACGTGCACGCCCTGCTCCCACGTGAAGCCCGCGCCGCCGTGACACTGCACCGCCGCCTCTCCCGCCGCGAGATAGGCGCCCGAGGACCACATTCGGCTGGCCACCGCGTCTGCGGGGGCGCCGGGGGCGGCTGTGGCGAGGTCCCAGGCCACGCGGTAGGCGAGGGAACGGGCACCTTCGACCTTCGCCGTCACGTCGGCCAACCGGTGCCGAACGGCCTGGAACGAGCCGATCGGGCGGCCGAACTGGACCCGGTCGGTGCAGTAGGCCACCGTGCGGGCGATCACCTCCGTGCCGCCGCCGACGGCTTCGGCGTCGAGGAACAGGCTGTGGCCGGCCGCGCAGGCGTCCTCGTGCTCGAGCAGGTCGGGAGGGGTGTGGAGCGAGGCGACGTCGACCGCGACGCCGTCGAGGGTCACGTCGGCCACCGGCCGGCGCAGGTCCACGCCGGACGGTTCGCCGACGGACACCCCGGCGCGGTCCAGCCCGACGAGAGCCACCGCCGGACGCCCGTCGAGCTCCGTCGCGACGACGACCGCGTCGGCGCCTGCGGCGCAGGCCACCTGCGACAGCACGCCGCTCACCCGCGCCTCGTCCCCGTCGCGCACGGCGGCCAGCCGCTGCGCCCGGCGGCGCGGCACGGCGTCCGGGCCGGGAACCTCGATCCCCGGCACGAGCGCGGTGACCAGCGAACCGTCGCGCAGCCGTTCGAGGCCGGCGGTCCAGCCGGTGGCCAGCGCCAGGGGCAGGAGGTAGCCGGCGACGGTGTCGACCGGGCCGGTGACGGGCGCCGTGCCGAACGCCTCGGCCACGTGCAGCGCCGCGACCCGCGCGGCCGGGCCGGCACCGTCCTCGGCCCCGGAGGCGAAGTGCTCCAGCCATTCCGACCCGACGAGTTCCCGCCAGGCGGCGCGCCGCGCCGCAGGGGCGGGTTCCGTGCCGGGGTCGGGCATCCGCTCGCGCAGGAACTCGAGCAGCGCCGACCGCAGCGCGGCCGCCTCGTCGTCGATCCGGTAGTCCATCCCGCTCCTCGTCGGTTCAGCCGCGGTCGCTCGGCATGCCGAGCGACTTCGCGATCAGGTTGCGCTGGATCTCCGACGTACCGCCGTAGATCGTCTCCGCCCGGCTGAACAGCAGCGCCCGCAGCCAGTCCGACCAGGGCCCGCCGGCCCCGGTGACCTCCCGCCCCGCCGCCTCGACCAGGGTGGCGAGCTGGGCCTGGTGGCCCTCGCTCCACAACACCTTGGCCACCGGTGCGAGCATCCCCGGCTCGCCCCCGTCGGCGGTCGTCGCGAGCACCCGGCGCACGGTGCTGTCCACCGCGCGGCTGCGCACGAACGCCTCGACCAGGACGTCGTCGGCGTGGCCGTCGCGGTGCAGCTGCGCGTTCATCAGGACCAGCTCGCGGGAGAGTTGCAGGGCCCGCTGGGCCAGCCCGGTCGAACGCTCCCGGGCGAGCGCGTACGTGGCCACCCGCCACCCGTCGCCGATCCCGCCCACGACGTCGTCGGCGTCGACGGCGACCTCGTCGAGGAAGACCTCGCAGAACTCGCTGGTGCCGGTGATGTTCCGCAGCGGCCGGACGGTGACTCCCGGCCGGTCCATGTGCAGCACCACCATCGTGACGCCGTCCGGCACCCCGGCGACCCGGACCATCAGGTAGCAGCGCTGCGCGAACAGGGCGTAGGAGGTCCACACCTTCTGCCCGGACACCACGAACCGGTCGCCGTCAGGAACCGCCCGGGTGGCCAACCGGGCCAGGTCGGACCCGGCCCCGGGCTCGGAGAAGCCCTGGCACCAGATGTCGTCGTGCGCCAGCATCGGGCCGAGGTAGCGGTCCTGCTGAGCCTCGGTGCCGAACGCCATGAGAGCCGGCGCGAAGATGCCCATCCCGTTGGTGTTCATCTGCTCGGGGGCACCCGCCGCGACCATCACGTCGAGGAACGCCAGCTGTGCGTCGACGCCGAGCCCGCGCCCACCGTGGGCGACCGGCCAGTGCGGCGCCAGCCAGCCGCCGCGGTGCAGCATGCGCCCCCACTCGCGGCGCATCGCGACGTACGCCGCGTCGTCGCCGGTGCCGACGGGCACGTCACGCCACTGCGCCGGCAGGTGCTCCTCGACCCACGACCGCAGCTCGTCGCGGTAGGCAGCCGCCTCGGCGGACAGAGCCAGGTCCATCAGGACTTCCGCTGGCTGACGCGCACGCCGGTGACCTCGCCCGCGATCATGTTGCGCAGGACCGCGGTGGTGCCGCCGCCGATGCCCAGGCCGAACGCGTCGCGCACGTAGCGTTCCATCGGGTACCGGGTGAGGTAGCCCTTGTGACCGAGCAGTTGCAGGGCCTCGGTGGTGACCATGAGGGCCGCCTCGTTCGCGGCGAGCTTCGCCATCGCGGTCTCCCGGATGCCGGGGAAGCCCTCGACGTCGGTGCGGGCCGCGCGCCAGAGCAGCAGCCGGGCCGCGTCGATGGCGGTGGCCATGTCGGCGATCTTCCACTGCAGTCCCTGGAACTCCACGATGGGGCGGCCGAACTGCTCGCGCTCCTTGACGTAGGCGACCGCGTCGTCCAGCGCGCTGCGGGCGAGGCCCAGCGACATCGCCGCGTTGCCGCAGCGTTCCGGGTTGAACTGGCGGATCAGGAACCTGGCCCCGTCCCGGGAGCCCTTCCTCGGTTCGAGCACGACCTGGTCGGCGCGCACCGGCACGTCGGTGAAGCGCATGATGCCCTCGGCGACGGCGCGGCCGCCCATCTTCGGCTCGGTCTCGATCGGGGCGAGGCCCTCCACGTCGCGGTCGATCAGGACCGCGCCGATGCCGTCGGGCCCGGCGGTGTCCGGCGCCCGGCAGAAGACGAGGAAGGAGTCCGACCGCAGCGCACCGGTGATGTGGCACTTCTCGCCGTTGAGCAGGAAGCCGTCGCCGTGCGGGCTGAGCGTGGTCTGCAGGGCGGTGCCGTCGGAGCCGGCCTGGGGCTCGGTCATGGCGATCGAGAAGCACACCGAACCGTCCGCGACCCGCGGCAGGTACTCCTTCCGCTGCTCGTCGGTGCCGATCCGGGCGATCACCCGGGGCGGCCCGTTCACCTGCATCTGGATCGTCATCGCGCTGGCCAGGCAACCCGCGGACAGCTCCTCCAGCACCAGGCACGCCTCGAACGTCCCGAGGCCCTGGCCGCCGTACTCGACCGGGACGGTGAGACCGGTCAGGCCCGCCCGGCGCAGGATGTCGAACTGCTCCTCCGGGAACTCCGCGCGCCGGTCCCACTCCGCGGCTCGGGGTCGCAGCTCGTTCTCGGCGATCGTGCGGGCGCGGGCGACCAGGTCGGCCTGGGCGTCGGTCAGCTGGTCGAGCGGGGTGGTCATGCGGATCCCTCCGTGGCTGGGTGGACCGGCACCGGCGCAGATCGCGGCGACGGGCCCCCTTCGTCATAAGGATTATCACGTGAGGGCGGTGGCGGGGCAACGGATTCCGGTCGAGGTAGCGGTGGAGCGATCGGTACCCATAGCCGTGCCCGCCACGACGGGCGGCGGCCCGTCGCCGGTGACCAGTGCACCGCTCTCGTCCAGATCGACCAGCCAGTCGCCGACCGGCCCGCTGTGCACGCGCAGCCCGCGGTGGCCGCACAACGCGCTTGCGACGGCGGTGGCCGGTCCGCCGGCGCCCAGATGCAGCACCGCCCCGTCCGAGACCAGCGCTGCGACGCGCGCGGCGATCCGGGCCTCGATCTCGGCCAGCACCACCCGCGCAGTTCCGACCGCCGCCACGAGGTAGTCCACGCTCACCCCGAGACCGTGGTGGCCGTCCGCGTCGGCCGGTGAGTCCTGGTGCCGCGGCGAGCCGACGGTCAAAGATTCATGCCCACGAACGCCGTGACCCCGCCCAGCCCCGCTGCCTGGCGCAGCAGCGCAGCGATCGACGCCCGCGGCTCGCCGCCCGCCTCCCCCCACACCATCGTGTCGCCCCAGCCGGACGAACTCCCGCAGGTCGATCACAGCGGGCCCGGCGTCATCGCTGTGGGCGCAGCTGCCCGGCCCGTTCGCGCAGCGAGTACCGCATGAACTTGCCGGTGCTCGTCATCGGGAAGGACTCGACCAGCTCGACCGCCTCCGGCCACTTGGTCCGGCTCAGACCCTTCTCCTCGAGGAAGGCCGTGAGGTCGGCCAGGGCGACGTCGTCGCCGGGGGTCGCGGGAACGACGAAGACCGCAGCCCGCTGACCGAGCCGCTCGTCGGGCATGGCGACGACCGCGGCCTGGCCGACGCGGGGGTGCTCGTAGAGCAGCTCCTCGATCTCCCGGGGATCGATCTTGTACCCGCCCCGGTTGATCAGATCGTCGCGGCGGGACACGAAGTAGCCGTAGCCGTCGGCGTCGAAGCGGACGATGTCGGCGGAGCGGAACCACCCGTCGGGGGTGAACATCTTCGTCGTCGTCTCCGGCTGGCCGTAGTAGCCGACCACGAAGTTCGCCCCGCGCGACCAGAGCTCGCCCTCCCCGGGCAGCTCGACGTCGTTCCCCTCGTCGTCGACCAGCCGCATCTCGATCCCGTCCAGTACGGAGCCGATGCTCCGGCTGGTCACCGAGATCGGGTCGCCCGGCCGCGTCATGTGCGTCACACCGGCCTCGGTGTAGCCGTAGAACGCGGCGATCTCGGCACCGAGCTGCGCGTTGAGCGCGTTGAGCGTCTCGGCCGGGCAGGGGGCGCCCGCGTAGCAGATGCCGCGCAGGCTCTGCACGTCGCGGGAGCCGAGGTCGGGGAAGCGGGCGAGGTCGATCAGCATCGGCGCCGCCCCGAGCAGGTAGGTCGGCTTGTCGCGTTCGAGCAGCTCGACGCACCTGTTCACGTCCCAGCCGGTCAGCAGCGTGAACGCCGCTCCGCGCCGCAGGGCCGAGAGCACGCCCAGGCCCAGCCCGGTCAGGTGCGCGATGGGCGTGACGATGATCCACTGCGCGTCGCGGGGGAACTGCTGGCCCTGCTCGAAGCTCTGGATCCAGGACAGGTTGTTGGCGTGGGTGTGCAGCTCCGCCTTCGGCCGCCCGGTGGTGCCGGAGGTGAACATGATGAAGAACGGGTCGGCGCCGGTGGGCCGCAGCGCTTCGATGTCGTGCGCCGGCTCCGCCGCGGTCAGGTCCTCGAAGGAGAGCAGGTCGTCGCCGTCACCGCCGACCACCACGAGGTGCTCCAGCACGGCGATCCGCTCGCGCATCGCGCGGGCCAGCGGGAGGAAGTCGCGGCCCTTGAACGAGGCGGGGACGACCAACGCCCGGGCCCCCGTCAGGTTCAGCACGTAGTCGAGGTCGTGCTCGTCGTAGACGACGTGCAGGAACACCGGGATGATCCGGACCCGGGCGCAGGCCATCAACGTCAGGCAGAACTCGCTCGAGTTCGGCAGCTGCATCGCGAGCCGGTCGCCGGGCCGCAGGCCGAGATCCAGCAGCGAGCTCGCCAACCGCCGGGTCCGCTGCTCGTACTCGCCGTAGCTGGTGCGCCGGCCGTCCTCGTCGATGATCGCCAGGGAGTCCGGCCGCTCGGCCGCGTGCCGCTCGAGGTCGTGCACGAAGCTCTGCTCGGTCCAGGCGCCCTGGTCGACGTAGCGCTGCAGCACCTCGCGGGTGACCCAGGTGTCGTCGCGGGCGGCCAGCTCGTCGAGTCGGTCGCTGAGCTCGTCGGTCATGGTGCTCCCCGGTCGTGGTGCGGGCTGGTCAGCCGTTGAGGCCGAGCTGCCCGGCGATGATGTTCTTCTGGATCTGCGACGTGCCCCCGAAGATGGTCATGACGAGGCTGTCGCGGACGTAGGACTGCATGTCGCTCTCCATGCTGTAGCCCATCCCGCCCATGAACTGCATGCCCTGCAGGGCGGCTTCCTTGGCCGTCTCGGTGGCGAACAGCTTCGCCATCGAGGCCTCGGCCGGGGCCGGGTCGCCCCCGTCGAGCAGTTCGGCGACGTGCCGGACCAGCAGCCGCGCGGCAAGCAGCTTGGTGGCCGTCTCGGCGAGCCCGTGCTGCAGCGCCTGGAACCGGCCGATGGGCTGCCCGAACTGGTGGCGTTCCTTCGCATAGCGCAGCACGTCGTCGAACGCGCGTTGGCCGACCCCGACCGCCTCCGCACCGATGATCATCCGCTCGCTGTTGAGTCCCTGCACCAGCGCCCGCCAACCGGCGTCGAGCCCGCCCACGATGTCGGCGTCGGTGGCCCGGACGTCCGCGTAGCGGGTGATGGTGGTGTCGATGTGCCCGAGCATGTCCAGCTTGGTCACCTCCACCCGGTCCATCGGCACCAGGAACAGCGAGATGCCGCGGTGCTTGGCCGCGTCGGGGTTGGTCCGCGTCACCACCAGGACCCAGCGCGCGTGGTTGGCGTTGCTGGTGTAGATCTTCTCGCCGTTGATCCGCCAGCAGTCGCCGTCGCGGCGGGCGTGGGTGCGGACCGCCGCGGCGTCGGACCCGGTGTCCGGCTCGGTGATCGCGATGGACAGCACGTCACCCTGGGCCACCGCGGGGAGCACGCGCCGCTTCTGCTCCTCGGTGCCGAACCTGATCAGCGCCTGGGCGGTGATGACCGT
Source organism: Pseudonocardia oceani (assembly GCF_019263585.2). Lineage (GTDB taxonomy): Bacteria > Actinomycetota > Actinomycetes > Mycobacteriales > Pseudonocardiaceae > Pseudonocardia > Pseudonocardia oceani. The sequence goes on along the minus strand of NZ_JADQDF010000001.1, from coordinate 235,798 downwards.
GGTGAGGTACCCGGTCACCGGCAGCCGGTGGTAGGACAGGCGTTCGGTGAGCAGGGCGACGTCGGACAGCTCGCCGGCCGAGCCGCCGTACTCCTCGGGGATGGTCAACCCGAGCCAGCCGGTGGCCGCCAGCTTCCGGTAGAGGGCGTCGTCGTGGGCGACGGTGCCGTTCGCGGTCATCGCACGCAGCTTGTGGGGCGGGCACTCCCGCTCGCAGAACGCATCGACGGCCTTCACGAAGTCGGCCTGTTCCGGGGTGAGCCGCTCGCGCAGGGCTGCCATGAGAAACCTCGCTGTTCCTGATAAGGATCACCCGGTACGTTAGCGGCTCCTGGCGGCCACGTCACTAGCCGCGGCCTGCCCTGCACGACGTCGCTGAGGAGGAACCGGATGAGCACCGTCGAGCCCGCCCACACCTCGGAGCTGGTGTCCCCGGACGGCACCCGGGTGGTGGTCTACCGGTGGGATCCGGTGGGCGCCCCGCGTGGCGTCGTCCAGATCGCGCACGGCCTGGGCGAGCACGCGCGCCGGTACGCGGAGACCGCGGCCGCCCTGAACGCCGCCGGCTTCGTGGTCTACGCCAACGACCACCGCGGCCACGGCGCCACCGCGGGCGACCCGTCCCGGTTCGGGGCCTTCGGGGAGGACGGGTGGAACCGCCTGGTCGGGGACGTCGGGGCGCTGGTGGAGACGATCCACGAGGCCCACCCGGGGCTGCCCGTCGTGCTGCTCGGGCACAGCATGGGGTCACTGGCCTCCCAGCAGTACCTGCTCGACCACAGCGACCGCGTCGACGCGGCCGTGCTGTCGGGCAGCACCGCGCTGGACCAGCTGGCCGCGGCCATCGACCTGGACCAGCCCCTCGAGCTCGCGGGGTTCAACGCCCCGTTCGAGCCCGCCCGCACCGAGTCGGACTGGCTCAGCCGCGACGAGGCGGTCGTGGACGCCTACGTCGCCGACCCCGCCTGCGGCTTCGGCACCGACATCCCCTCGTCCAAGCTCATGTTCGGGTCCGGCTCCCAGCTGGCCGACCCGCAACGGCTCGCCGGCATCCGTTCGGACCTGCCGCTCTACGTGGTCGCCGGGGACCAGGACCCGATCAACGCCGGGCTGGTCCTGCTCGACCTGCTCGTCGAGCGCTACCGCGCGGCCGGGCTCACCGAGGTCACGGTCGCCACCTACGAGGGCGGCCGGCACGAGATCCTGAACGAGACCAACCGTGCCGAGGTGGTCGCCGACCTGGTGGCCTGGTTGGACCGGGTGCTCGTCGCCCACCGAGCCGCGACCGACCCGACCACGACGGAGGCGACGGGATGACCGAGACCGAGACCGAGTTCCAGCACGTCCGGATCGAGGTCGACCGCGGGGTCGGCCTGCTGACCGTCGACCGGCCACCCGCGAACGCGCTGGACCTCGCCCTCGTGCAGGAGATCTCGCTGGCGGCGACGCGTACGGCGGCCCGCGACGACGTCGGCGCGCTCGTCGTCACCGGTGCCGGACCACGGTTCGTTGCGGGCGCCGACATCAAGATGATGAACGCGCTCGGTGCGGACGAGATGCCCCGGTTCATCAGCGGCATCCAACGGGCGATGGACGACATCGAGGCCATCCCGCTGCCGACCATCGCGGCGGTCAACGGCCATGCGATGGGCGGCGGCATGGAGCTGGCACTGGCGTGCGACCTCCGCATGCTCGCGGAGCAGGCGCGGATCGGGTTGCCCGAGGTGAAGCTCGGGCTGCTGCCCGGGGCGGGCGGCACACAGCGGCTCGTGGAGGTCGTGGGCAAGGGCAGGGCGCTGGATCTGCTCTACACCGGACGCCCGCTCGCAGCCGCCGAGGCGTTGGCGTTGGGCCTGGTCAACAGCGTGCACCCGGTCGACCGGCTGGTGGCGGAGGCCGTGGACTACGCAGCAGGCCTCGCGGCGGGGGCCCGTCCGGCGCTGCGCGAGCTCAAGGCGTGCGTGCTGGCCCACCTCGACGGCGGCCGGCGAGCCGGGATGCGCGCCGAGGCGTCCGGGATCGACCGGCTCTTCGGCACCGCCGACGCCAGGGAGGGGATCGCGGCGTTCGTCGAGAAGCGGCCGCCGCGTTTCGGGCAGGGGACGGACCGGGACTGAGGGGTCGGGAGGTGGTGCGCCGCGGCCGCGTCCACGCACACCTCGCCCGAGCCCGGCCCGACGTCTATGGTCCGGGCATGGTCGATACCCATCCTCCCGGTGCCGTCCCGACGGCGACGATCAGCTCCCGCTCGTGAACGGCGTCCGTCCGGGTGAACGGGTCGTGTTCGACGGCGCCGCCGGCAAGATCGTCGGCGACCGCTGGGACGGGGTGGGCGAGCACCGTGGAGCCGTGCTGTTGCTGCACGGCGGCGGCCAGACCCGGCACTCCTGGTTCCGCACGGCCGCCGCGCTGGCCGACAACGGCTGGACCTCGCTCGCGCTGGATGCCCGCGGCCACGGCGACAGCGACTGGGCACCCGACGGCGACTACGGCATCGACGGGCTGGTGGCCGACCTGGCGTCCGTGGTGGGCGCCCTGGAGGAGCGCCCGCTGCTGATCGGCGCGTCGATGGGCGGGATGACCTCGCTCGTCGCGCAGGGCGAGCTGGGGGACGTGGCCCGCGCGCTCGTGCTCGTCGACATCGTGCCGCGGGCGGAACCCGCGGGCGTGGCCCGGATCGTGGCGTTCATGGGCGCCAACCCCGACGGGTTCGGTTCGCTGGACGAGGTCGCGGAGGCCGTGCGGGCCTACAACCCGCACCGCAAGCGCGCGCCGACGCCCGAGGGTCTGCGCAAGAACGTGCGACTGCGGGAGAACGGCCGGTGGTACTGGCACTGGGACCCGGCGTTCCTGCGGATCGACTCCGAGCCGCGCCGGTCCACCAGCCACGAACGGGCCGCCGCCGCGGCGCGGCGGATCAGCGTGCCGACGCTGCTGGTGCGCGGGGAACAGTCCGACATCGTCAGCGACGAGGGCGTCGCGGAGTTCCTCGAGCTCATCCCCGGATCGCGGCACGTGGACGTGTCCGCCACCGGGCACATGGTCGCGGGCGACGACAACGACGCCTTCACCTCCACGGTGCTGCGGTTCCTGGCCGACAGCGACATCTGAACCGGCGGCCCGCGGGCCGGGAGCGGGAGCGAGGCGTCCAGCGATGACGAGCGGCGACGGTCTGCGGTTCCGTACCGCGATCACCGAGATGGACGACGAGAAGATCTACGTCCGGGGCTACCCGCTCTCGGACCTGATCCGCGGTCGCAGCTACGCCGAGTGCACCTGGCTGACCCTGCGCGGCGAGCTGCCCACCGCCGCGCAGGCCGCGGTGTTCGAGGCCGTGCTCTGCGGGCTGATGTCCTACCCGGCCGCGCGCGGGCCGAACATCCTCGCCGGGCGCATCGCGATCTCGGTGCATCCCGACCCCGCCGTCGGGATCCTCGCGGCGCTGTCCTGCGCGGGGCACCGGACCGTCTCCCCGGAGCACACGGGGGAGATGCTGGCCGCCGCGCTGGAGCGTCTCGGGGACGACCGGACCGACGCCGGCCTGTCCGCCGCCGCCGCCGCGGTGGCCCGCGAACGCCGCGACGCGGGCGAGCCGCTCCCGGGGGCCGGGCACCCGGAGTTCACCGACCAGGACCCGCGGGCCGTGGCGGTGCTGGCGGTCGCGCGCCGGCACGGCGTCGAGGGCACCGTGAGCAGGCTGCACGACGCGATCCTCGCCGCGTACAACGCGTTGCGGCCCGGCCGGCGGCCGCTCCCGCTCAACATCGACGGCGCCATGGCCAGGGTGCTCACCGAGCTCGGGTTCGGGCCGCCGCAGATGTATGTGACCAGCCTGATCTCGTTCCTGCCCGGGATCGGGGCGCACATGCTCGAGGAGATCGAGAGCGGCGACCGGTTCCGGATGCTGGCGCCCGACCGTGAGGACTACGTCGGTCCGGCGCGGCGCCCGCTCCCACCTCGGGCGGCCCCCGGACCGGGCTGATCCGGACGTCCGGCGAGGCGACACAGCACGCGGCGCCCGGGTATGAGGTGTCGCGATGTCGTACACGTCGCCGTCGCCCATGCCTTCTACCGTGGCCTGCATGGATCAGGACCACCAGGTCGATGCGGCGCTGGCGGAGCTGCGCCGCGGCCGGATGGTCCTCGTCGTCGACGACGAGGACCGCGAGAACGAGGGCGACCTGATCGCCGCCGCCGAGCTGGCGACGCCGGAGATGCTCGCTTTCGTCATCCGCCACACCAGCGGCCTGGTCTGCGTCGGCATGGATGCCGCGCTCGTCGACCGGCTCGAGCTGCCTCCGATGGTCGCGGAGAACGACGACCCGAGGGCGACGGCCTTCACCGTCTCGGTCGACCTCAGGAACGTCACCAGCACCGGGGTGTCGGCCACGGACCGCGCGGCGACGATCCGGGCACTCGCCGACCCGGGCACCCGGCCGGGTGACCTGTCCAGGCCCGGACACATCTTCCCGTTGCGGGCCCGCGAGGGCGGCGTGCTGCGGCGGGCCGGGCACACCGAGAGCGCCGTGGACCTGTGCCGGCTCGCCGGGCTCGCACCCGCCGGTCTGCTCGCCGAGGTCACCAACCCCGACGGCACCATGGCGCGGCGTCCCGAGCTGGCCCGGTTCGCCCGACGGCACGGGCTGGTCTCGATCACCGTGGCCGACCTGGTGCGGTACCGCCTGCGCACGGACACCCTCGTGGTGCGCCAGGCCTCCGGCCGGGTCCCCAGCCCGCACGGCGAGTTCACGGTCACGACATACCGCTCGGAGCTCGACGGCAGCGAACACGTCGCGCTCGTGATGGGCGACGTGAGCCAGGCCGAGGAGCCGGCCCCCGGCGACGACGTGCTGGTGCGCGTGCACTCCGAGTGCCTCACCGGGGACGTGTTCGGATCACGCCGCTGCGACTGCGGCGAGCAGCTCCAGGCGGCGATGCAGCGCATCGGAACGGTCGGGCGCGGTGCGGTCGTCTATCTGCGCGGCCACGAGGGCCGGGGGATCGGACTCAGCCACAAGCTCCGCGCCTACACCCTGCAGGACGCGGGCATGGACACCGTCGAGGCGAACCTCGCCCAGGGGCTGCCCGTCGACAGCCGGGAGTACGGGCTCGGCGCACAGATCCTGCGTGACCTCGGCGTTCGACAGGTGTGCGTCATGACCAACAATCCCGCGAAGTACCACGGGCTCGCCGGGCACGGGGTGACGATCGCCGCCCGCGAACCGCTGATCATCGAGCCGAATGCCGACAACATCGCGTACCTGACGACCAAGCGGGTCCGCATGGACCACGAGCTAGGGGCCGTGCCCGACCCGGACGCGACCGCACTGCGGTGAGTGCGGAGGATCCTCCGGCGAGGATCCTCCTGTTCCTCCCGGGCGCCACGACACGGCCGTCCGTCCACTACCGACACCCCGCTGGCGGGCACCCGATCGCGGTCGCGTCCAGAACCTCCGGACGGGTTCGGAGACGCGTGAGGTACACCTGCGGCGCCCACCCCGGCTCGGCCGGGGCCCACGCGGGCGCGGTGGCCGACGTCGCGGTACCTCCCTGTCGGGCGGCCGCTCGTCCGGCCGCCCTGGTCGTCGACAGCCGTGGGCTGCTCGCAGGGGGAGTGGTGCAGAACGGGTCATGCCGACGTCCACCACAGGCCGAATCGGGACCCCGTCCACGCCGGGGGTCTCGGGTCGGTGCGTCGAGCCGCGGGAGTGTCACGATGTGACACACGCCACTTCCTCCTCCAGTGGCTAGCGTCGACCGGTGGAAGGACCGAGCACGGAGGTGGATATGGACGGCCTGATCATGGATCGGCCGCTGTTGATGAAGCAGCTGCTCTGGCGCGCGGAACGGGTGTTCGGCGACAAGCGCATCATCTCCCGGACCGGTGACGGCGAGGACTTCGGCTACACCTACGCGGAGTACGCGGTGCGGGTGCGCAAGCTCGCCCAGGCGTTGACGGCGCTGGGTGTGCGGCCCGGCGACCGGGTCGGGACGCTGGCGTGGAACACCCACCGGCACTACGAGGCCTACTTCGGCGTGCCGTGCATGGGTGCCGTGCTGCACACCGTGAACCTGCGGCTGTTCGACGAGCAGATCGCCTACATCATCAACCACGGTGGCGACCGGGTGCTGCTGATCGACCCCGACCAGATCCCGCTGGTCGAGCGGCTCGCCCCGGACCTGCCCGCTGTGCAGGCCTACGTGGTGCTCGCCGACGAGGTGCCCGAGACCACGCTGAGTCCGGTCCACTCCTACGAGGAGCTGCTCGCCGCCCAGGACGGGAAGCTGGAGTTCCCCGACTTCCCCGAGACCACCGCGTCCGCGATGTGCTACACGTCGGGCACGACCGGGGACCCCAAGGGCGTCCTCTACAGCCACCGGAGCGTGGTGCTGCACACCCTGGCCCTGTGCCTGCACGGCTCGATCGGGGTGCGCGAGGAGGCGATCTTCCTCGCCATCAGCCCGATGTTCCACGCCAACAGCTGGGGCATACCCTTCGCCGCCGCACTGCAGGGTGCGACGCTGGTGCTGCCCGGTCCGCACCCCGAGCCGAAGCACTACCTCGAGCTGATCGACCGGCACGAGGTCACCCATGCCGTCGGCGCGGTGACCATCGGCGTGATGATGCGCGACCTGCTCGAGCGCGACGACCCGCATTACGACGTCTCCTCGCTCGAGGTCCTCTGGCTGGGCGGTCAGGCCCCGCCGCGCGGCCTGATGAAGTGGTTCGCCGACACCCACGGCATCGTGGTGCCGCAGGGCTGGGGGATGACCGAGGCCTCGCCGCTGGTCACGTTCACGGCGTTGAAGAGCAAGCACGACCACGTCGCCGAGGACGAGGTCTACGACGTCCGCGGCAAGCAGGGTCTGCCCTTGCCGCTGTGCGAGGTCAGGCTCGTCGACGAGGGCGGCGAGGACCTGCCGTGGGACGGCAAGGCCGTCGGCGAGTACCACCTCCGGTCGCCGTGGATGGCCAACGCCTACTACGACGACCCGCGCGGCCCGGCCAGCTACGACGCGCAGGGCTGGTTCAAGACCGGTGACGTCGGCGTGATCGACCCGGACGGCTACGTGCAGCTCACCGACCGGTCCAAGGACCTGATCAAGAGCGGTGGGGAGTGGATCTCCTCGGTGGAGCTGGAGAACTCCCTGATGGCGCACCCGGCGGTGGCCGAGGCCTCGGTCGTCGCCGTGCCCCACGACAAGTGGCTGGAGCGCCCGCTCGCCTGCGTCGTGACCCGCGCACCGGTCACCTCCGAGGAGCTCACGGCCCACCTGTCGGAGCACTTCGCCCGCTGGTGGATCCCCGAGGAGTTCCTGTTCGTCGACGCCATCCCGAAGACCGGCGTGGGCAAGTTCGACAAGAAGGTCCTGCGGGCCAGGTTCGGCGACGCCGACGCCCGCAGGCGCTACCGAGCGGAGGCGTCCAGATGATCATCGTCGACTACCGGTGCGAGGCCTGCGACGGCGTCAGCGAGCACTTCGTGTCCAACCCGGCGCCGCCGACGATGCGGTGCCCGGCCTGCCGCGCACCCGCCAGACGCCGGTTCGCCGCCGTGGGGCTCTCCGGTCGGGCGGCACCGCCGAGCGAGCGCAGGCCGGCCGCGTCCGACCGTGCGCTGTGCCTGGACAACCGCGACGTGCCCGGGCTCTGCCACATGACGCCCGACGCCGCGCGCACGTGGGTCGCCAGGGCCAGGGGGGACAACCGCAGCCTCGACCGGGAGCTCGAACGTCAGGAGCGCTCCCTGAAGGAGACCGCCGGGCCCGTGGCCGACCCGGTGTCCCACGACCACGGACACGCCCACGGGACAGGGCACGGACACACCCACGCGGCGCCCGCCGCGGCGGGCGCCGCCGGCACCGCGTGAGCCCGGCCGGCCGATCGGACCGACGACCGAAGGGGAACGACATGGGTGACAGGCTTGCCGGCAAGGTGGCGCTGATCAGCGGCGCGGCACGGGGCCAGGGTGCCGCGCACGCGGCGCTGCTCGCCTCCGAGGGCGCGCGACTCGTGATCGGCGACATCCTCGCCGACGAGCTCGCGGCCGTGGCGGAGACGCTGACCGGGAAGGGTCACGACGTCGTCGCGCACGTGTTCGACGTCCGCGACGAGGACGGCTGGGACGCCGCGGTGGCACTGGCCGAGGAGCGCTTCGGCCGCCTCGACATCCTGGTCAACAACGCCGGGGTCCTCGACATGGCCGGCGTCGAGGCGACCACCCGCGAGAGCTGGGACCGGATCATCGCGACCAACCAGACCGGTGTCTGGCTGGGGATGAAGGCCGCGGCCGAGGCGATGCGCCGGGCGGGCGGCGGTTCCATCATCAACACCTCCTCGATCTACGGCCTCATCGGCAGCGGCGGGGCCACCGCGTACCAGGCCACCAAGGGTGCCGTCCGGCTGCTCACCAAGACCGCGGCCATCGAGTTCGCCGGTGGGGGCATCCGCGTCAACTCGGTCCACCCCGGGATCGTCGACACCCCGATGGTGTCCGACGACGTACCGGCCGAGGTCATCCCGATCATCGTCGGGGCGACGCCGCTGCAGCGCATGGCGCGGCCCGAGGAGATCTCCTACGGGGTGCTCTTCCTGGCCTCGGACGAGGCGTCCTACGTCACCGGTTCGGAGCTGGTGATCGACGGCGGCTACTCGACGCAGTGACCCGACCGGGCGCTCAGGCGCGCGGTCCACCAGTGCACGACCCACTATCGGCTTCGGCCGGAGAACGGAGGACAGCGATGGCGATCGAGATCGGGGTGTTCCACAACGGAGCCTCGGACCTCCCTGTCAAGCACGTGGAGTACAACGGGGACACGTTGGCCGTCAACGACGGTGACCTGCCCGCGACGCACACCTCGGCCCAGCGCACCATCGTCAACCAGGTGCGCCAGGGCATCCTCGCCGACCAGCTCGGCTTCGACTACTGGTTCCAGACCGAGCACCACTTCCAGCCCGAGGGTGCCGAGCTGAGCCCGAACCCGCTGCTGGGCGAGGCGGCCATCGCGTCTCGGACGAAGAACATCCGGCTCGGCCAGGCCGCCAACATCGTCACCTGGCACCACCCGATCCGGATCGCCGAGCAGGCCGCGATGCTGGATGTGATCAGCGGCGGCCGGCTGGAGTTCGGGATCGGCCGCGGCTACCAGCCGCGCGAGAACGAGGTGTTCGGCTGGGCCTACGGCTCGACGATCCAGGACCAGGAGCGCAACCGGGCATACTTCGAGGAGGCCTACGACATCCTCATCAAGGCCTGGACCCAGGACTCGATGTCCCATCACGGCGAGTTCATGTCGATCCCGCCGTCCTACACCAAGTGGGGCCACAAGCAGACCCACGCCTACTTCAGCCAGGAGGGCATGGGTCGCACGCTGGAGCAGGTGCTCAAGCTCGGGGCACCGGACATGTACTCCGCCGGCAACCCCGTACAGGCCACCACCACCAAGCTGCTGGAGATCCCGGTCTACCCGCAGCCGCTGCAGAAGCCCTATCCGCAGATGTGGGAGCCGCTGACCAGCCCCCGTTCCATCCGGTTCGCTGCCGAGCGGGGCATCAACGGGTACTTCATCGTCGAGCCCAACTCCCGGCTGAAGGCGAACATCGACCTCTACCACGAGGAGGCCGAGCGGGCCGGTTGGCCCGACCGGCAGAACCGCGGTGAGTTCAAGCGCGGCTGGGATGCCGAGCGCCGCCGCGGCGTGGTGACCTGCCGCTACATCCACTGCGTGGACAAGGGGCTCGGGGACATGGACCGGGCTGCCCGCGCGTTGGAGCTGCAGTGGGACTACTACGGCCCGTTCGGGTTCGCAGCGGTGCTGGCCGAGGCGGACGAGCCGTTCTACGACCTGAACATGAAGGTGACCGCGGAGCTGCTGCGGGACAAGAAGGTCGCCATCCACGGCTCCAAGCAGTACGTGATCGACTCGATCATGGAGGTCAAGGAGCAGTGCGGCTACGACGACTTCATGTTCCACACCTGGTTCGAGTCCGCCGGCTTCCAGGGTGAGGAGATCGAGGCGCAGATGCAGTACTTCGCCGAGGAGATCATGCCCGTCCTGCACCGTGAGTGCGGCCGTATCGAGCGCGAGCCGAGCAGCGTCGACCTCGACGTGCAGCCCCGCGTCACTGTCACCGCCTGACCACCGCAAGGAGACGACCGATGGCAACACCCGGAACGGCCAAGCGCATGTGGGCACTCGACTCGCCCACCTTCACCGTCGACAAATCGCTGCTGCTGCTCGGAGCGAGCGGCGAGTGCACCATCCCGATGCCCGCCTACCTGATCGAGCACCCGAAGGGTCTGGTCCTGTTCGACACGGGGCTGGTCCCGGCCGCCGCCACCGATCCCGAGGGGGTCTACGGGCCGCTGGCCGAGCATCTCGGCCTGAGCTTCCTGCCGGAACAGACGGTGGACGCACAGCTCACGGCGCTCGGGTACAAGCTGTCCGACATCAAGTACGTGATCGCCTCGCACACGCACTTCGACCACGCCGGCGGGCTCTACCTCTTCCCGGACGCCCAGTTCTACGTGGGCGAGGGCGACATGCGGTTCGGGTTCTGGCCCGACCCGGCCGGGGCGGGGTTCTTCCGGCAGGCCGACCTCGAGCCGCTGCGCGGCCGCAACGTGCTCGAGGTGCCCGGTGTCGACCATGACGTGTTCGGCGACGGGAGCGTCGTCATCCTGTTCACCCCGGGCCACACCCCCGGTGAGCTGAGCCTGCTGGTGCGGCTGCCGGGCCGCAACTTCATCCTCACCGGCGACACGGTGCACCTGCGGGACGCGCTGACCACGATCGCCCCGATGCCCCATGACGCCGACACGGTCGCGTCGCTGAGGTCGATCCGCCGGCTGAACCTGCTCCGCGACTCCGCCGACGCCACCATCTGGATCAGCCACGATCCCGAGGACTGGGCGGAGTTCAAGCACGCGCCCAACTGCTTCGAATGATCGTCCGCTGGGATCCGTGTCCCAGAACGGGACACGGATTCCGGCCGCAATCAGTATAATCTTCCCGCGCAGCACCGGTGACGCACGCCCGCCGGACGCCCTATGGACGCGGAGAGTGGTCGATGACGATCCTTCAGCACGCGGTGGCCCACCAGCGCGAGGCATTCCTCGAGGGCCGCACTCCTAGCACGATGCGTCCGGAGATCGCCGTGTCCTGGCGTCGCTGTTCCTACCTCGACGTGCCGGTGGACACCATGACGCCACGCTACGCCCCGGACTTCGATCACGAGGCGCCCCTGGTGCGTGCGGCCCGGCCCGTGCTCGACCACGTCAACGAGCGGCTAGGGGACCTCGGCATCTCCTTCCTGCTCACCGACGCCTCCGCGCGCATCCTCAACCGCACGTCGTCGAACACGAACCTGCTCCGCCGTCTCGACGCCGTGTCGGCGGCCGAGGGTTTCGTCTTCGCGGAGGGCGACGTCGGCACCAACGGGGTCGGCACCGCGCTCGAACTCGGCCGGACGGTGCGGGTCGACGGCCACGAGCACTACGCGGAGGACCTCCACGAGTTCACCTGTGTCGGCGCCCCGATCCGGAGCGTGGACCGGCGGTTGCACGGCCTGCTCGACGTCACCTGCGCCGCAGACCACCACAACTCACTCGTGGAGTACATCGCCGAGCAGACGGCGGAGCAGATCGAACAACGGCTGTGGGCGCAGCAGTCGGGGGCGGAACGGGCGCTGCTCGACCGGTTCGTGGCGGCCTCCCGACGCGTCCGCCACGACTTCTTCGTGATCAGCGAGCGACTGCTGATCAGCTCACCTCGGGCGGCCCAGCTTCTCGACGGTGCCGAGCAGGCACTGGTCTGGGAGCAGGTCACCCGGCTGCTGCGGTCGCCCGACGCCTCCGAGGCGGAGGTGGAGCTGGCGGACGGTCGGATGGTGGTGATGCACGGCGAATCCATGAGCGACGGCGGCGACGAGATCGGCGCGATCGTCGAGATCCGGGAGGCGCCCCGCGCCGAGTCGGGACCCACCGGCGGCGGCCGGACGCCGGCGGTGGGTCTCCCCGGCCTCGTCGGTACCGACCCGGCGTGGCTCCGGGCGTGTCTCGAAATAGCCGCACGCGCGCGCGAGCGGGTCGTGGTCGTCTCCGGCGAACCGGGTGTCGGCAAGACGGCGGTGGCCGAGGCGGTTCACCGCCATCTCGGTGGCGACGGCCCGCTGGTCGTGCGCGACGCCGAATCGATGACGGTGGACGGTCCGTCGGCCTGGATGTCGAGTCTGCGGTCGGTTCTCGTCGGCGAGCCGGGCACCGTCGTCGTGAGGCACGTCGACGGGGTCTCGCCCGCAGCGCTGCGAACCGTCACATCGCTGTTGCACGGTGCGCGCGGGCAGGGATGGCATTGCCTGGCGACCGCTGGGACGCAGCATCTCCCGATGACGGCCGGCCACGAGGACCAGCGGTGCGCTGCGGTCGCGCTGCCGCCGCTGCGCAACCGGACGAACGACATCCCGGCACTCGTCCGATCGTTCGCCGCGCCCCGGCGGCTGGCGCCCGAGGTCATCTCGCTGCTCATGCGGACGCCGTGGCCGGGCAACACGCGTGACCTGCGCAGCGCGATCGACCAAGCGCTGACCGTCACGCGGGGGAGCGAGGTGCACCTCGGTGACCTCCCCGACGATCTGCGCGCCCGGGCGTACCGCCGCCGCATGAGCAGGTTCGAGCAGGCCGAACTCAGCGCGATCATGGACGCGATGAGCGAGGCGGCCGGGAACAAGAAGGCCGCGGCGGCGCTGCTGGGGATCTCCCGCTCGACGCTGTACCGCAAGTTGGAGGCGGCCGGAATCGGTCTCAGCTAGGTCCGTCGCACAACCGGGGAGTCCATTCCTTAGGCTGTGGCCGGTTACAGGATGTGCGCTGTGTTCCTACTGGTGCGGTCCTGTCCACTCGGACGGCAGGGACGGAGTCAGCGTGGACGGCGTTATTCCATCGGGCAGCAGCGGTGCTGCGAGCGAGGCCCCGATGTACGGTCGCCGACAGCCGAAGCTGCCCAAGGCGTCCGATGTGCTGGCGGATCGGCTGCGCGGGCAGATCCTCGGACACCAGATGCGGCCGGGCGAGCCCTTGCGGTCCGAGGCCACCCTCATCGCCGAGACCGGATTCAGCCGGGGGACCGTCCGCGAGGCGTTGAGGCTCCTCGAGTCCGATGGACTGATCGAGATCCGGCGCGGCCCCCACGGCGGCATCAGGGTCGCAGAGCCCGACCTGAGCCAGGTCACCCGCTCGCTAGCCCTGCTGCTGACGCTGTCCGGGACGACGATGCGGGCCTTCTCCGAGTTCCGTCAGCTCGTCGAACCCGCGGCGGCAGCCTCTGCCGCGCGAACGGCGACCGAGGAGCAGCGCGGGTGGCTCCTCGCGATCGCGAACGCCGGGTCCCCCCGCAACGGTTCATGGGAGCCGTCCATCGAGTTCCACGAGGCACTCGGCGTGTGCAGCAACAACGACATCATCCGGTTGGTCATCGCGGCGTTCGGACAGGAGCTGACCTGGCATGTGCCAGGGGAGCAGCTCTCCGCTCGTGACATGGAGGAGACACGCCGCGCTCACCGGAGGATCGCAGAAGCAGTTGCCGCCGGAGACGCCGACCGCGCATCGATGGCGATGGTCCGTCACCTGCAGCAGTTCGAGCGTGTTCTGGCCGCGAACGGTCGACTGGACCAGCCCGTTCTGCCGCCGGATCGCTGGTTGTCGAGCTGAGCGCGACCGGATGTAACCCACCCTGTCGGTTCCGCTGGCTGGCAAGCGGGGTTAGCGACGGCTAACGTGTGCTCCTGGTCCTCGTTTCCGAGGAGCACGGATCAAGGATGTGTCGATGGCTGTCGTGAACGGAAGCGGAGGTATGCTGTCGCGGCGGAAGTCCGCGCTGCTCCAGGCGGCGGCGGACCTGTTCGCGGCCAAGGGCTACCACGCGGTCAGCACCGACGACATCGGCCGTGCAGTCGGGATCTCGGGTCCGGGCGTGTACCGCCACTTCGCGAGCAAGGTCGAGTTGCTGACGACGCTGTGTGACGCGGCGATGGACCACCTCCTTGACGGATCTCGCACGATCGTCGAGCGTGATGGTCCCCGCCCAGCGGTGATCGCCCGGCTCGTCGAGTTCCACGTCCAGTTCGCGGCGAACGAACGAGCACTGCTCGCGGTCTACCTCCGTGAACAGCGGGAGCTCCCGGTCCGGGAGCTGCGACAGCTACGGCGCCGCCAGCGAGAGTACGAAAGTGTCTGGTGCGGGGCGATCTCATCGGAACGTTCCGACTTGGCGGAGTCCGACGTCCGCGCAGTGGTCAAGGTGATGTTGTCGATGCTGAACGGAACGGCGCACATCAGGGACGGCATTCCGCGGGCACGTCTCGTCGGACTACTGGAGCAACTCGCTGCCGGCGCGCTCGGCGGTGTCGGGATCGACATCGGCAGTGGGCCCGCGGCCGGCTGACAGCGTGCGCGTCCACCATCGGGTGCAGGCCGAGATCGTCGAGGATGCCGTCGTCCCGCAGATTTGGTGGACCGGAGAGTTTTGTGCCACAAGCCCGATGCGGTCGACGACGCCAACGGGGCAGCATGCGCAATACCGTCGACCCGCTACCCGGGCCGGCGTGTCCGCACCTGGCGCCGGAAGGACTCGGCGGTCCTGCACGGCAGGCGTCCTGCTCATCGAAGGGGGTCCTTCCCGGTCACCTGCGACGCGCGCGGTGTCTCGACCCCTCTGGCGTTGTCAAGGACGCGGCCAGGAGTCAGCCGGAGGCCGGAATCCGGTACTCCTGCAGCTTCCGATACAGAGTGGTTCGACCGATGCCGAGTGCGGCGGCCGCCTTCGTCCGGTTGCCGCTCGCCTGGCGCAGCGCGGCGACGATGGCCTCCCGCTCTGCGGTCTCGATCATACCTCGTCCGCGCAGCGGAGCCTGTTGCATGCGCGGGGGCAGGTCGACCGTGCTGATGCTGCGGCCGGGGTTCCTGCGCGCCAGCTGCTCGATCGTCCGCCGCAGCTCTGCGAGGTTGCCGGGCCAGGTCCAGCGCATGAGGGCTTGCAGCGCATCGGAGCTGAAGCGGGTGTCCCGTTGGCGGTCGGGGAGGCCCGCGACGATCCTCGTGACGAGGCGAGGTACCTCGGCGGACATCTCCAGCAGCGACGGCAAGCGGACCGTCGTGCACAGCACCGCGACCACGGCTGCGGCGTCCTGGTCGGCCACGTCCAGGTCGACGGTGAGCGCGATCGGTACTCCCGCGTCCTCGATGGCGGTCCTGATGCGGCGCAGATGTTCGGACGGTGCATCGTGGACGTGGTGGAGTACGACGGCGGCGGCGCCGGTCTCGGCGAGCGACTCCGGGCACTCGGCGCGGGCCAGGTCGATCATGAGGGGTGGCACGCCGGTCGCCTCGGTCAGCGCCGCGGTCGCCGCGGTCAACTTCCCGCTGCCTCTGGGACCGTCGACGGCGAGGACCTCCCGGAAGCCGACCGCGCTCCTGAGCTGATCGGCGATGTCGGGAACCGGATGCAGGGCTGCCGGCGCTGCGGCGTTCCGGCGTGGCCGGCGACGGTCGGGCGGCAGGGGGGGGTCGGGGCTGCGCGGGGATCCGAGCAGCCGCACGCAGAAGGCAGGCCCCGTCGGCCCGACCCCGTCCACGCGCTCGACGAGGGCGTCGCAGAGGCCGCCCGGCAGGCGGACCGCCCGCCGGTGCTTACCCGCGCGCAGCCCGGACTCTGCGAGGTCGCACCAGAGAAGGGCGTGCGCCTCGGGGGTCACGTGAACGACGCCGGCGGTGTTGGCGAAGGCTGTGCTCTCGGTGACGACGATCACGGGCTGGCGGTCCGTGCGCGTCGCGAGCAGGTAAGCGTGGATGAGGGTGCGCTCGTGTGCTCCCAGCATCGCGGTGAGGTTGCCTTCGATCTGCCGCCCGACATCGGTGGCCATCGCCGGCATCAGCGCGCTGGCGTCACCGGTCCGGCAGGCGAGCGCGAACGTGCCCACCAGCTGCCGGGTGAACGGCTCGAAGATCGGCGTGCCGGCACAGGTGAGAGGCCCGAGCAACTCGCTGTAGTGCTCGGAGCCGTGGATCAGCAGCGGCCGGCGCTCACGGGCGACCGTCCCCAGGCCGTTGGTGCCCATCGATGACTCCGAGAAGTCGAACCCCTCCGCGGCACAGGAGTTGTCGAAGATCCGGCGCTGCTGGGATTCCCCGACGCGTCGCATGATGATGCGCCCCTGGTCGTCGCTGAGGAACATCGCCACGCGGGCGTCCCCAAGATCGTCACCGAGCCGGTCGAGGACCGGTGAGGCCGCGGCGTGCAGCCGCGGCTGGAGGTCGGTGACGTCAGCGACGTAGGGGATGTCGTGCCTGCCGACTGGCACCTCAGCGCCGACGCAGCGCCGCCAGCTGCGCTCGATGACCTCGCGGACCCCGCACCCGGCGACGGGTGTCGCGAGGAGCCCCTGCTCGAGAAGCCGTTCGAGGGCTCGCCGTGTCCGTGCGTGGTCGGGCTGGTGTCGGTGCATCGGTTTCGTGGTGTCCGAGATCGGTGTCGATTCGATCGGCACTGCCGCTCCTCATCGTCGAGTCGCGTGGGACACCGGAGGATGTCGCGATGGAGTCATGGTAACCGGGCGGGTGCCAATGGCCTCGGATTCAGACGGCGGCTGCCGCGGCGCCGCGGTGCATCGTGAGGCCCTCGTAGCCGGCGCCCCGCACCTCGGCGAGCTTCTGCCGGTACGCCCCGATGCCGGCCATGTAGAACATCACCGTGCTTGTCTTTCCGGCCACGTTCTGACCGAAGATCCAGGACTCGACCTTCGGGAACAGCGTCATGTCCGCGATGGTCGCGCAGAGCTCGGTCCAGCCGTCCTCGGCCTGGCGGGTGGGCTCCACCGCCGCCACACCGTCGCGCTCGGCGCTCGCGATCAGGTCGCTGATCCACTCGACCTGCGCCTCGATGCTCGGCGGCAGGTTGGTGAACGGGCCGTTGGGGCCGAGGATCATGAACATGTTCGGGAAGCCGTGGGTCGACACGCCCAGGTAGCTGGTGGGCCCGTGGGACCAGTGCTCGTCGATGTGCGTGCCGTCGCGGCCGCGCAGGTCCATCGAGCGGTAGTTGCCGTCGACCGCGTCGAAGCCGGTCGCGAGGACCAGCACGTCGAGTTCGTGCTCGACGCCGTCGGCCGTGCGGACCCCGGCGGGCGTGATCTCCTCGATGGCGTTCTCGCGGACCGAGACGAGCGTGACGTCGTCGCGGTTGAAGGTCTCGAAGTAGCCCTCGTTGCACAGCGGGCGCTTGGCGTAGACCTCGGTGGGCGTCAGCTTGCGGGCGGTCTCCGGGTCGGTCACGATCTGGGCGATCTTGGACCGGATGAACGCCGCCGCGGCCTCGTTGGCCTCGGGGTTCGTGGCGATGTCGGCGAACGTGCCGAACATGAACCGGAACCCGTTGCCCTTGTCCCAGTTCTCCTGGAACACGCGCTCGCGCTCCTCCTCGGAGACACTGCCGGCCTCGACGCCGCTCTCCTCGAAGCCGAAGGCCACCACCGAGTTGCGGACCTGGTCCCAGATCGCGTCGAAGTTCCGCTTGGTCTCGTCCACCTCGGCCTGCTCGACCGGGCCGTTGCCCGACGGCACGACGTACTGAGGCGAGCGCTGGAACACCGTCAGATGTCCGGCGACCGGAGCGGCGGCGACGATGAACTGGGTGCCGGTGGAGCCCGTGCCGATCACCCCGACGCGCTTGCCGGTGATGTCGAGGTCGGCGGGCCAGGCGTTGGTGTGGGTGAGGGTCCCGGCGAAGCGGTCGATCCCGGGGATGGCCGGGATGTTGGTCTTGGCGAGCAGGCCCAGCGCCGTCACCAGGTAGCGGCTCGTGAACTCCCCGCCGTCGCCCGTGCGGACCCGCCAGACGTTGCGGGACTCGTCGAACGCCGCCCCCGTCACCTCGGTGTCGAGCTGGATGTCGCGGCGCAGGTCGAAGCGGTCGACCACGTGGTTGAGGTACTCCTCGATGGCGGACTGCTCGAGGTAGCGGGTCGACCAGTCCCACTCCTGCAGCAGGTCGCGGTCGAACGAGTACCGGTACACGAAGCCCTCGGTGTCGGACTTCGCGCCGGGATAGCGGTTGAAGTACCAGGTCCCGCCGACGCCGCCGCCCTTCTCGAAGGCACGAACGGTCAGGCCGAGCTCGTTGCGCAGCTTGTGCAGCATGTAGATGCCGCCGAAGCCGCTGCCGATGACGATGGCGTCGAAGTCCGTGGTGGTGCCGCTCATGGGGGTGCTCCTGTGCTGGTGGGCGAGGGGGTGGACGGCGTCAGCCGCGGTACCAGGCGGCGAGTGCGGCGATCTCCGCGTCGGCCTCCGGCGCGTTCCCGGCGAGGAACGGGAAGACGTGCTGCATCCCCTCGGCGACGGTCAGGGTGACGTCGACGCCGGCGGCGCGGGCGCGCTCGGCGAGCCGGACGGCGTCGTCCAGCAGCGACTCCGCGCCCCCGGCGTTGAGGTAGAGCCGGGGCAGACCGGTGAGGTCGGCGTGCAGCGGGTTGGCCAGCGGCGTCGTCGCGGGGACCGCGCCTCCCGCGAGCACCCCGGCGATCATGCCCTCAAGCAGCGGCACCGTGATCAGGGCGTCGGTGGCGTCGTTGGTGACCAGCGTCGTGCCCGTGTTCTCCATGTCCAGCCACGGGGAGAACGCGACGACCCGGCCGGGCAGGGGCAGGCCCTGCTCGCGTAGCGACAGGGCCACGGCGACGGCCAGGTTGCCGCCGGCCGAGTCACCGATGGTGGTGATGCCGGCCGGCGCGACGCCGCGCCCGGTCAGCGCCGTGAACACCGCGACGCCGTCCTCCACCTGCGCCGGGTGCGGGTGCTCCGGCGCGCGCCGGTAGTCGAGGACGAACGCCGTGACGCCCAGCGCCTTCGCCACGTGCGCCGCGAGCTTGCGGTGGCTGGCCGCCGATCCGACCGCGAAGCCCCCACCGTGGGTGTAGAGCAGCACCTGCGAGGCGTCCGCGCCGGTGGGCAGCGCCCAGATCCCCGGGACCCCGCCGACGGTCTCCTCGCGGTAGGTCACGTCCTCGGGCTCGCGGGTGGGCTGGTGCCACTCGTCGAAGATGCTGCGGAACAGCCGCATGGTGAGGTCGGGCGTGGTGGCGATGATGTCCGACCAGTCCGCGTAGAGCGCCCGCAGTGCGTCGGACTCGGGCGAGGTGGCCGTCGGTCGGGCCGATGGAGCCGCTGTCATGGGGTCCTCCTTGACCTCCGCGCGAGCTCTTCTCGAGCTGAGCCGGCTCACGCTGTGACCTCTGGGTCACACTGTCGCGGCCGTCCGGCCGCTGCGGTTGTTCCAATGTGGAACAGTTTGCTGCGTTGGCGGCGCCTGCTGCTGGCAGCCGAGCTGACCGCCTGGGTCCGAGCGTGACCGGCCTCGCGCACTCTGTGGCAGCCCGAACTGCCGGCGACGAGGTGGCAGCCTGTTCGACGCCGACACGCCCGAACCCGGTTCGAGACCTCAAGCGGACGAGGTCTGGACGGCGGAGATCGACGCGGTCGACGACACCGCGCTCCTGAAGCACTCGAACAGCGCCAGCGAGACATTCCCGGTGAGCACCGTCAGATGCTTCACTACCTCAGCGGTCCCCGACCTAGACGGAGAGTTGGAGGACCGAGCGGAAGTCCGGATGCACCACGGTCGGACGCTGGGCTGACGGGCACCGGCGCGCAGACCGGTGATCCACGAACCCGGTGGACGGGTTCACAACCGCAGGAGGAGATGCATGTCTTTCGATGTCAAGAGGATCGTGACCGACCGGACTGCAGACGGCAAGTCGGTGTTTGCCAACGAGGGGCCCGCCCCCGCGGACACCGTTCTCGGCCTCGAGATCCACAACATCTGGGGCACCGGCGACGGAGGGCCGTCCGTCGGTGCCGGGAACAACTCCGCAACCGTTCCGTTCCCGTTCTTCCCCGGACCGGGCGGGACCCGGTTCATCGTGGTGCGGTTCCCTCCGGAATCGGCTGCGGCGGCCGACGGGGATCCTGAGGCGGCCGTGGCCGACGCAGAGCAGAAGCAGCCCGGCCTGGTGGGGGTGTTCGAACCGGATACCCCGGGCATGCACACCACGGACAGCATCGACTACGGCATCTGCGTCGACGGTGAACTCTTCCTGGAGCTCGACGACGGCGCCGAACTGCACGTGACGCCGGGAACGTGCGTGGTGCAGCGGGGCACCCGGCACGCGTGGCACAACCGCGGGGACCGCCCCTGCACGATGATCTACGTTCTGGTCGGTGCGGAGCGCACGGCCGGCTGACGGCGGGGCGGGGTGAACGGACCCGGCCGAGCCGGCCGTCCACCTCACCCCCGTCACCGGCGGTCGGTCCAGGTCAGCCGTCGCCGCCCTGACGCTCGAACGGGTTGGTGTTGAGGATCCTGCGGCGCACGGCGCTGACCACCGGCCCGTCTCGCTCGCTGTCCTGCTTCACCTGCACCCACTCCGGGTCGACGAAGAAGGCCGCCCAGGTGTCTGCGAGCTGTTGGTAGGAGTCCCAGCGCACCAGGTAGACGATCTCGCCGGTGCTGTTCTCGCCGAGTTCGGCGTGCGCGATGAACACGACGTCGATCCCGCGCTTCTCGAACAGCTCCAGTGTGTGGTCGTTGAACCGCTTGACCAGCGCCGGGAACCTGCCCGGCACCGCGGTGTACTCCCTGAGCTCGTACAGCACGACACTCCCTCGGGTCTCATCCGCTCCGCCGCCGGAGGCCGACGCCGGACATCCAACTTTGCGCGACGACGTCACCACCGACGATGCTATGACCCACCCGGTGGACGGCGGGAGGGGATGGACCCGATGGATCAGGACGGAGCCGCGGACCGCCCGCTCACCGGGGTCCGCGTCGCAGACCTCACCACGACGTTCATGGGCCCGTACTGCACTCTGCTGCTCGCGCAGATGGGTGCCGACGTCGTCAAGGTCGAGCCGCCGTCCGGGGACGTCGTCCGCTACATCGCCGACGACAGCGGCACCGGGATGGGCCCGGTGTTCCTCAACGCCAACCAGGGCAAGCGCAGCATCGTGCTCGACCTCAAGGACCCTGCGGGGCGCGCCGCCCTGCTGCGCCTCGTGGGCACCGCGGACGTGTTCGTGCACAACATGCGCCCCGATGCGGTGCGCCGCCTCGGCCTAACGTTCTCGGACGTCTCGGCGACGAACCCGCGCACCGTCTACTGCGCGGTACGCGGCTTCGGCAGCACAGGTCCCTACCGCGACAAGGCCGCCTACGACGACGTCATCCAGGCCGCATCCGGCCTGGCGGCGGTGCAGGGCGGGACCGGCGAGCCGACCTACGTCAGGACCCCCGTCGCGGACAAGGCCACGGGTCTGATGGCGGTGGGTGCGATCAACGCCGCGCTCTACCAGCGGGAACGGACCGGTCGCGGCCAGGAGATCGAGGTCCCGATGCTGGAGTCGATGGTGTCGTTCATCCTGCTCGACCAGCAGGGCGGCTACGTCTTCGACCCCCCGCGCGGCCCGGCCGGCTACGCCCGCACCAGCTCGCCGTACCGCAAGCCCTACCGCACCGCGGACGGATACGTCAGCGTGATGGTCTACACCGATGCGCAGTGGCGGTCGTTCTTCGGCGTGGTCGGGTGGGCGGAGCTCACCGACGACCCGAGGTTCCGCACCATCACCGAACGCACACTGCACATCGACGAGCTGTACCGCCTCGTCGAGGAGGAGATGCTGCGGCGCACCACCGCGGAATGGCTCTCGGTGCTCGACGCCCACGGCATCCCGGTGATGCCCGTGTGGACGGTGCCCGAGCTGTTCGAGGACGAGCACCTGCGGGCCGCCGGGATGTTCCAGGAGGTGGAGCACCCGAGCGAGGGCCGGCTCCGGCTCGCGCGCTGCCCGGTCACCTTCTCGGCCTCGGCGCCGGTGGACTGCCGCCCGGCACCCCGGCTCGGTGAGCACGGGGCCGAGCTGCTCGCCGAGCTCGGGTACACGCCCGAGGAGATCAGGGCGCTGGGCGACCGCTCGCAGCCGACCCCGACCTGAGAGAGGAGCGACGATGGTCACCGCTCGTGTCGACTGCGACGTGCACCCGGCCGTACCCCACCTCTCGGCACTGTTCCCGTTCCTGCCGCAGCGGTGGGTGGACTACTGCGTCGAGAGCGGGGTCGAGGGCTTCGAGCCGGCGTCCTACCCACCAGGCATGCCGCTCTCGGCCCGGCCCGAGGCCCGGCGGGAGGGGGTGCCGGCGGCATCGGACCCGGACGTGGTGCGCGCGCACGTCCTCGACGGCGGTGGCGCCGCCCACGCCGTGCTGAACTGCCTCTACGCGGTGCAGGCCCTGCACAACCCGGACTTCTCCGCCGCCATGGCCGCGGCGGTCAACGACTGGCAGACGGCCGCCTGGCTGGCCGTCGACACGCGGTTCCGGGCCTCGATCGTGGTCTCGCCGCACGACCCGCGCGGCGCCGCCGACGAGATCGCCAGGGTCGCTGCGGATCCGCGCTTCGTCCAGGTCCTGCTGCTCGCGTCCTCCCAGACGCCGTTGGGTCAGCGAGCGCACTGGCCCGTCTACGCCGCGGCCGAGGCCGTCGGGCTGCCGGTCGCGATCCATCCCGGGGTCGCCGGGCCAACCCGCTGACCGCCTCGCGGGTCACGCAGCGCACGGCCACGGCGCGTCCGGTGGTGTGCGCGGCGCGGATGGGGGCGGTGAGTGCGTCGAGGTCGGGGAGACCGGAGTCGGCGAGCACGATCTTGTACGGGCCCGCCGCCGTCCCTTCGGGTGCTCGCCGGTCGAGGGGCATGCCGAGCAGGGTCACCCGTTGGGCCAGATCACCGGCGGCGACCGACGTGTGAGGGAGTGCAGGGCGGCGCCGTCGAGGTCGGGGGTAGAGGTCGGGGGTAGCGGCGATGCCGAAGCGGGCGATTCGGGCGTCGACGTCCCCGAGGGGGGTGGACCGCTGTGCGCCAGGCGGGAGCGCAGCCAGGCGTCGGCGCGTCACAGCCGTCCGGTCGCCTGTCCGTGCTCGTCGCGCTCGACGCCGGGGTGGTCGGCGCCCCCTAGAACAGTCCAGGGTGCGCCGGCAGAGTGGCTGCTGCGTGGTCAGTTCGTGGCCGAGGACAGGCTGACACAGTTCTGACAACAACATTGACCGCAGGGGACGGTCTTCGACGTCGTCGGCGGTCGACAGCGACGTGGTCAGAGACCGGTAGCTGGGTGGTCTCGGGAGTTCACACCGAAGAGGTCACTGGTTCGATCCCAGTATCGCCCACCGTGCTGAAGGCCTTCTGACCTGCGGGTTGGGAGGCCTTCAGCGATCTTCAGGGCATCTCGCTCCAAGGACTGGTAGCCAGCGATGCAGCCACTGGACCCGATCTGCACCTGAGGCGCGCAGGTATGCGTCGCACCCATCCCTGCTGGTCTCATCACTCCGCTGGTGTCGCACTGGACCGCCCCATCTTAGGCCCCACCAAAGCGGTCCTTATGATCGCAAGTAGGGGCGTTCTGCAGAGCGAATCGTCAGCTCGGGAGCGGCTAATGTCGCTCTCAAGCTGTGCCAATCCCGATCGTCAGCAGTCCCGCATGAGCCCGCCTTTGCTGAAGTGCTCCTATCGGTACCGTCCGGTTGTGTCAGCAGGTGCTGTCCTGGCTGAGGTAGATGCCCAGTTGGTCGACACCGCTTGAGCAATCCGCAGTTGGCCACACCACTTCCTCGCAGCGCGAGGCCTGGAAGTGCTGCGGTCGTGGTCGAGGTCAGGTGTTTCACACGAACGATCTCGTCAGCGCCACGACTCGTTGATCTCGCGACGAAGTCGGTCTGCGCCCTCCAACGCGGCGTCGATCTCGGGCGTGGCTTCGTGCCGCGTCACGACGCCGCCACAAGGGCAATCCTCGAAGTACCGGTAGGTACCGCCTCCCGCCTGCCTGCGGCCGCTTCCGTGACAGTCCCAGCAGTGGATCCGCTTGCGTCGGCGCTTCAGATCCTGCTGGACAGCGCCCTTGGCCGCGGCGCGGGTAACGGCGTGGTTGAGTCGTTGCCAGAAGGTGGGGTGCTCGAGCGCATCAAGGGCAGCGAGCAGGACAGGCCGGGCTGTGGAGAGCTCGTGAAGGGCCTCTGCGCAGTCGACAGTCCAGGGCTGACCACGCAGATCTGCCTCCATCTCATCCAGATACCGGAGTCTTCCTCTGACCCACGCGATCTGCTCGTGGCGGGACAACAGGTCGATCTCATTGATCTCGTTCATCCGTCCTGCTCCTGATCGATCAGCTGGTTCTGGCGGCGCCGGGAATCGGTCACGCCATTGCGCTCCACCAGGATCGAGGCGAATGGGACTGCTGACGATCTGGTTGTCACCAGTGGTGAGTTCGTTCAGGCCGCGTCAGCGGCCGTGTGGTGAATGGTCTCGTACTCGATCGGAGTGAGCCGCCCGAGGCGGCGTTGACGCCGTCGACGGTGGTAGGTCCGTTCGATCCAGGTGATGATCGCCAGCCGAAGCTCCTCTCGGCTGGTCCAGCGTCGCCGGTCCAGGACGTTCTTCTGCAGCAACGCGAAGAACGACTCCATGGCCGCGTTGTCCCCGGCCGCGCCGACCCGCCCCATCGACCCGACCACACTGTTCTGGCGCAGGGCCGCGAGGTAGGCGTGCGATCGGAACTGCCCGGATTCAACCGGTGGTTGCAACACCGGCCTGTCGAGCCGATCGTAGCTGCTCAGCGAATGCTTCCGCCGGCGTCTTCCAGCCAAGTGTCTTGCGGGGCCGGGTGTTCAGCGCGTGAGCGACCGCCTCGACCTCCTCGGCGGACCACCGTGAGAGATCGGTTCCTTTCGGGAAGTACTGACGCAGGAGCCCGTTGGTGTTCTCATTCGTGCCGCGCTGCCAAGGACTATGCGGGTCGGCGAAGAACACCGGAATACCGGTCTCGACCTTGAACTGCAGATGCGCGGACATCTCTTTCCCGCGATCCCAGGTCACTGACCGCGCCAACTGCTGCGGCAGTGTCGACATCGCCGTCGTCAGCGCGTTCTTCATCGTGATCGCCCCATAACCGGCCAACGCAGGACCGTTCTTGATGGTGTGCTTGTGCCGGTAGCCTTCTTCGCGCGGCAGATGGATCAACATCGTGAACCGGGTCGACCGCTCGACCACGGTGCCGATCGCGGAACGCTCCAGCCCGATGATCAGGTCGCCCTCCCAGTGCCCAGGAACAGCTCGGTCCTCGACCTCGGCGGGCCGTTCACTGATCAACGCCTCGGGTGTGACGTGCGCCCACGTCTTCCGACGCGACCGAGCTCGCGGAGCACGCAACGCTCGACCAGTGCGCAGACACAAGATCAGTTCCCGCTTGAGCGCGCCCCGGCCCTGGACGTAGAGGGCCTGGTAGATCGCCTCGTGGCTGATGCGCATGGACTCATCATCAGGGAAGTCGGCTCTGATCCTGTTCGCGATCTGCTCCGGGCTCCACGCTTGCACCCACGCCCGGTCCTGGCGATGGGGCTTGTTCCGTCCCGTCCACCGACCAATCACCGGACCGGCGATCCTCTCGCCGTCAGGGGTACTGATCTGCCCAGAAAGGCGCTCCTGCACGTAGGCGTGCAGTTGCGGATTAGTGACCAGCTTCGCGGTCTTCGGGCGGCGCGCGGCGAGGTCGGCCTTCCACTGCGCCACCGACGCCCGGTAGTCGAGCTTCCCGCCCCGGGTCGCGGCGTTCCGTCGCAGCTCACGAGAAATCGTCCCGGGATCCCGACCAACATCACGAGCGATCTCACGAACGCCCCTTCCCTGGGCGTTGAGTAGGGCGATCTCCTCACGCTCAGGAAACGACAAGTACCTGCCCGACGGCAATCGCGGAACGAACGGTCGCATGCCCCCAGCCTGGCGGTACCAGCGTGTCGCAACGGCCGGCGCCACGCCGATGACGGCGGCAGCCTCCTCCGCGAGAAGTCCCTTGGCGACCTCGGCCCAGAACGCCGTCTCGACATGACGCCGATACTTCGGATGGCCTGGTGACCTCAACTTCGGGCGCACCGCCCGATCCGCTGGCTGCTGTCGACGAACCATCCAACACCTCCATAGTCGAGGTGTTGCGACGACCGGTTGAATCCACCTTGAGTGCCCTGGTCGGAGTGGATGATCGTCCCCGGTGGTGGTCGGCGGGAGTCGATGGCCATGCCGAGCGCGTTGGTGACCAGTGCCGCGGTCGGTGACGAGTCGATGGACCAGCCGACCACGCGTCGGGCGTAGGTGTCCAGGACGACCGCGCAGTAGAGCTTCCCTTCGCGAGTGTGGTGCTCGGTGATGTCGGTAACCCACAGCTGGTTGGGTCCATCGCGGTGGAACTGGCGCTCGACCAGGTCCTTGGCGATCAGGTCCGGGCGGCTGCCCTTCCACCGCGGCCGCCCGGTGACCCCGGCCAGGCCGGCGCGCGCCATCAGTAGCTCGACCGTCCCGTGCGCGATCACCAGGCCGCGCCCGAGGGTGAGTTCGGCGTGCACGCGCCGGTAGCCGTAGGTGCCGCGCGAGGCCTGGTGCACGTCCCGAATCACCTCGGTCAACAGCGCGTGCCGCACCGCACGCACCGACGGGCCACGGCTGCGGAACTCGTAGTAGCCCGACTCCGACACATCAAGGACCCGGGCGGCGACCTGGACCGGCAAACCCTCGCCAGCCATCACCGCGATCGCTTCGTAGCGCCTTTTGGGGGCACCACCTTCCCCAGCAGCTCACTGGCCCGCCGATGCACGGCCAGTTCAGTCTCCAACTCCGCGATGCGGCGCTGGGCCGCGCTGAGCTCGGAGCGCTCAGCGCTGCTCAGCCCTGGTTCCAGGCCTTTGTCGATGCGGTCCTGCTTGCGCCACACGTAGATCGACTGGGCGCTGATGCCCAGGTCCCGGGCGACATCAACGACCGGCCTGCCCGCTTCGACGAGATCGAGCACCTTGCGCCGGAACTCCGGCGGATACCCACGCCTGCCCACCACGGCCCTCCTTGGAGGCTCGGGTGACCACGATTCCAGCTACCCGACTCCGAGAATCACGGGGCACACCAAGGTGTCCGACTGACGGGGGTCACTTCAACGGGATGTCGGCGCCATCCGGACGTGATCGGGTTCGTTCGGGCGGCGTGGGGCTTGAGGGGAGGCGAGGCTCCTCAACGACCCGGAACGGTGAGGCCCTCGCCGCCCGAGCCCCGCAGTGGTGCCGCGACCCGGTCAGCCAGCGCTGCTCGTAGCCGCCGCAACTGTCCCCGGTGCCGCCAGCGGGCGGGATCGAGGCGGCGACTGCGTGCCAAGTCGAGGTCGAAGTCGGCGTCGAGTTCGGCGGTGAGGGCCGGGTCGTCAACGACGAGCGCGACCTGCTGGTTGATCGTCAGGGACCGCTGGTCGAGGTTGGCCGTGCCCACCATGGAAATGCGCTGGTCGACGGTGACGACCTTGGCGTGCATGAGGGTGGGCTGGTAGGCGAAGACCTCCACGCCGGTGTCGAGGAGCCGTTGCACGTGTCGGTCGCTCTGCCACTGCACGGTCGGCCGCGCCGGGTGCGGGCCGGTGAGGACAACCTGCACCTGCACGTCTCGTGCGACGGCGGCCGCGAGGTGCCGGTGGAACCGGGAGGCCAGCCGGACGTAGGGGGTGCTGAACCGGATGCGGTCGCTGGCCACCTGCAGCAGGGCGGTGAGGGCCAGTGCGGCGTCGTTCCACCCCGGCTCGGACGAGGATCGCATGACGTGCACCGCGCTGGTCCCTGCCGGCGGGGTGGGCGGGAAGTGGTCGGCTGCGGTGACGAGCGGGTGGGGCGTCTGCTGCCAGGCGCGGGCGAAGGTGCCGCGCAATCCGACGACGGCCGGCCCGCGCACCTCCAGCACCGTGTCCCGGTAGTGGTCAGGATCCTGGGCGTCGCCGGTGTACAGCTGGCCGACGCCGATGCCTCCGGTGAAGGCCAGTTTCTCGTCGCAGATCAGCACGCGCTGGTGCAGCCGCCGGTTGACGGTAGTGAGCCGCCAGGTCAGCAGGGGGTGGTGGAACGCGACGGTACAGCCGGCCGCGCGCAGGGCCCGGATCTGGTTGCGGTCGGCGTGCAGGGCCCCGAAGGCGTCAAGAAGCAGCCGGACCCGCACCCCGTGCCGGGCCCGTTCGGCGAGCGCGTCGGCGAGCTCGGCGGTGATCGGGCCTGGTTCCCACACGAACCACAGCAGGTCCACCGAGCGTCCGGCGTTGCGGACTGCGGCGAGCAGTGCGGGGAACACGCCGTCCCCGTTGCGCAGCACGCGCACGCGGTTGCCGTCGATGAAGGGCTCGCCCAGCAGCGCCTCCAGGGCTCGGCGTGTAGGCACGGGTCGGGTGTGGTCCACGTGTTCCTCCTGAGTGCTCATCGAGTGTCGCGGTTGCGGGTCGGGAACCGGCCCTTGTCGCGGGCGAAGGCCACGGCGCGCGCGGTGCAGGCGGCCACCGGCACGGCCAGGAACGCCCCCAGAACGCCGAGCAGGGCGGCGCCTCCGGTGACCTGACGGCCACGATCACGGTGAACGCGGAGAGTCGGATGACCCGGCCCATGATGAGGGGTTGGACGATGTTGCCGTCGACCTGCTGGATCGCGATGATCAGGACGAGCACGGCGACGGCCTGGCCGAGCCCGCCCGCCGCGAAGGCGGCGAGTACCGCGACCAGTCCGGGGACGAAGGCCCCGACACAGGCAACCAACGCCCCCGAAAAATCAGTACGGCCGATCATCGCAGGCCGTCGTGGGGTTGCAGGCGGAACGGGGGATGATGCACCGCCGACTCGGGCAGGTGCGTCTCTACGGACACCCGCAGCGACAGGGCGGCGACGACCACGACGAAGTGCACCATCGCCCACCCGGGTCGCTCCAGGAGCAGCGCGGCGCCGAGTGCGGCCGGCCAGCCGAGGACCGCCCAGGTGCTGGTCAGCCGCTCCACCGTCCTCTGGACCCCGCCGGGAGGAGGGGTGAGCCCGCGAACGAACTCGGTCATGAAGTCCTCCTCCTGGGAGCCGGGACGTACCGCCAGCGGTGGGGGTCGAAGGAGCGGCCCGCTTCCCGGCGCCCCCGCCGGTCGTCGGCTACCCACGGGCGCGTCGCAACCGAGCACCAGCCCGACTATGACTCGGATCGTCACCGGCGCTACTGATAGCGCACCGCGCCCCCGCTCCCGGGCGTCCGCCGCGCTGTCGACGGATTCGCCGCGGTCAGGCTGCCGGCTGCAACTCGAAGAACACCACCTGCGGCGGCGCGGCGATCCGCATCGGCAGCATGCTGAAGCCGATGCCGCATGTGACGTGGAGGCGGTTGCCCGGCGCACCGTAGCCGCCGGGCGCCCAGCCGCCGACGGCGACGCGCTCCGCGACGGTGAGCTCGTACCACGACCAAAGGGGTAGGTAGGGGATGGTGATCTGCCCGCAGTGCGTGTGCCCGGCGACGGCAAGTGGCGCACTGCCGGCCGGCAGTCGCGGGAACGTGACCGGGTTGTGCATCATCACCACCCGCGGCGCGTCGGCGGGCACCCCGTCCAGGGCCGCGTCGACGTCGACCTGGTCCGGCCGGGCAGGGCCGACACCGACGACGCGCAGCCCCGCTGCACCGGGCACGGTGGCCGAGGCGTTGCGCAGCACGACGACGCCGATGGCCTGCAACGCGGTCGCCACCTCGTCGGCGGCGTCGACCGCGTAGTCGTGGTTGCCGAGTACTGCGTACGTAGGGATCCCGGCTGCGGTGAGCGGGGAGAGCAGGCCGGCCACCTTCTCCATCTGCTCGGCCGGGGACGGGTCTCGGCCCAGGACGAAGTCACCGGCGACCAGCGCCGCGTCGGGCCGCTCCTCGACGACCTCCGCCACGATGTCGCCGACCATGTCGTCGTTGCTGAACCACATCCCGACCTGCAGGTCCGAGAACACCGCGACCGTCGGTGAGGAGCCCGCAGGGAGCCCGGGTACGTCGACCCGGAAGCGTTCCTCGTCCAGGACGAGGCGGGGTTCGACGAACATCCCGTAGGCGACGAGCAGCGTGAGGGTCGCGAGCAGCCCCAGACCGACCCGGCCCAGCACGCGCCGGACGGTCCTGCTCCTGGAGGTCATCGAACCACCCCTCAGCGGGCCGCGTCGTCGATCGACCTGGCGACCAGGTACGGCTCGCCGGCGAAGTGGGCGAAAACCCGGTCGTCGTAGTCGACGCCGAGCTCGGCCTCCACGGACTCCTCGTCGAACGACTGCCGCACCGCCCCGACGACCGCGACCACGCTGCCGCGGGCGAGGTCGTACTCCGGTTCGTGCACGACGAGCAGGGGACCCGCCGGGGGAGCGCTCGTCTCGCCGGCCAGGACTGTGGCGGTCTCGGCGAGCGTGTCGCCGACGACGGCGCTGACCTGGACGGTCCGGCCGTCGAGGTACGAGGTGTCCTCGAGGACCCTCTCCACGGTGACGTCCTCCTCCGGCCCGGCGGAGCTCTCGGGGCCCGCGCTGCAGCCGCTCACCACCATCGCGGCCAGGGCCGCGACGCCCCCGGTCATCGCGGCTCCGACCGGTCCTCGCCGCACGCTCACCGGGCTGCCGGCTCGATCGTCGTCTCGCCGGGCTCCGCGACCGTCGGGTCGATGCTCTCGGCGACGATGCAGGGCTGCCAGGTCGAAGCCGTACTCGCTCTCCACCGCGGGGATGTCGAACGCCTGTTGCGCTGTGCCGGCCACCGCGACTGCACCGTCCTCGTCAATGACCACACCGGCGTCGTGAGGACGATCCTTCGCATGTCAGCTCCTGTGATTGCTCGGTGCGCCTCCTCGTGGGGCACCGTCCCACGCCCGGCTACCCGGCCGGTCGGCCAGGAAAGCGAGCGTTCCGATGACGGATCTCGTCATGTCGGCTCGGGTGCGGGGCGGATCACTTCGGGTAGCCCTGGTCCATGGACGGCGTAGCGAGGAGAGCGGCGGTCGCCACCCGGCGAGCCGCCGGCGGCGCTCGACTGCACGCCGGCCGGGGTGGGCGATGAGTGCGGTGCGGACGACGGCGAGGTCGGTGACCTGATCCGTCGCCACTGGTTGGTGAGCACGATGTCGGGGCGGTAGACGACACCGCTGTCCGCACCCTGGCCGGTGCGGACGGTGACCGCGCTGGGCGCCGGGCGCGCCACGACGACCGCCATGCTCCCCGCTGCCGGTCCGGACTGCGTGGTGGGGGCCGGCGGCGTGGTGGATGCGGGCGGCTCGGAGGCGGTCACCGTGCACCCGGTCCAGGGTCGCAGTGAGCGTCGCGACGACCAGCACCCCTGCGCGCCTATCGCTCACCGGGCACCACCGCAGGTTCGGAACCGGTTCCGATGATCGCCGGGTACCCGGCGACGAGCACCTGCCCGTCCGGGATCGCGGCATCGCCGACGATGCGTCCGGAGGTCGCGAT
This sequence comes from Pseudonocardia oceani, assembly GCF_019263585.2. GTDB lineage: Bacteria > Actinomycetota > Actinomycetes > Mycobacteriales > Pseudonocardiaceae > Pseudonocardia > Pseudonocardia oceani. Next base: position 204,403 of record NZ_JADQDF010000001.1, on the reverse strand, counting down.
CGGGCTGGAGACCGCGACGAGCCGGTCCGCCGAGGGCACTCCGACCTCACCGTTGACGACCGTGACCTGCAGCGGCGCGTCGGCTCCTGGCCTGCCCTGCGCCGCACCCGGCCAGCACGACCATCCCGGCCGCCGCCCACGCGATCGCGCGCCCACCCGTCGTCGCTGCCATCTCCCGGCGAATAGCCGCAAACGTTGCGTGGTAGTCAACGACATGACTCCGACATCGAACCTCCGCCGAGTCGCGCTCGCCGTCGCCGTTTGCGCCGGGACGGTCACCGGATGCAGTGACGACGCGGGGACGGCCGGACCCGGGCAGGGGGTGACCGTCGCCGAGATCGAGGAGCCGCAGAACTTCTACGAGGGCGAGTACCTCGGACGACGCGTCGAGGTCCGCGCCGAGGTCACCAACGTCCTCGACCCGCGCCACCTCGAGCTCGCCGGCCAGGACTACGGCGAGGACAGCCTGCTGGTCCGCACGGCGGAACCGACGGGCGTGGTGCAGGGCCAGGTGGTGCGCGCGGTCGGCACTGTCGGCCAGTACCACCGGTTCCTCGAGGAGGAGGGCGTACCGCCGGTGCAGTACGACATGTACGAGGAGTACGAGACCGAGGCCTACCTCTACGACGCGACCGTCGAGGTGCTCGGCTCGTGAGGTGAGCGAACCATATCCACGTGGCCAGCACGTTTGTCCTTCGGGCACGACGCGAAGCCCTTCCGCCCGCTGGTTCTGGCGGTGGGTCGGCCCGTCTGTGGTCAGGGCCGACCACCGGCGCCGCTGGCGGGCGATCACCGTGAGCCGTATCGGCCGGTGGGCTGCTCCGGCGTAGCCGCGTCCCTGTTCCGCGAGCGGATCGAATGTCCGAACAGGCTGACCGAGGTCGAGGAGTCAGGACCCGGTGTCGGTCGAGGGCAGACCGGTCCAACACCAAGAGCCGGCCGCTGTCCGCTTCGTCGGCGACGTGCCGGTCCAGCTCCCCTCGGCCCTGAGCGGCGAGGAACTGGTCGACCTGGGCCTGGAAGCCCGCGATCAGCTCGACGCGGTGGGCGGCCGGGTCCGGTGCGGCCCGGCGATCCCCATCGTGGCCAGGCCGCGGACCATCACGACGAAGTCGGCGAGCGCAGCGAAGTCGGACGGCCCGGCGAACCCGACCCCAGCATCGCGGCGACGACGGGCACGTACCCCGACAGGTCCACCATCTACTGGAACACCGTGAAGCCGTGCGCGAAGTGGTGGCTGCGAGGCCCTCCTGCGGTCACCGACCCGCGCCGCCTGCGCAGCTCGTCGATCCGGTCCTGCACCGAGCCTCCACCCGCCATGGCGTTGGCAGAAGTGTCGATGACGAGTGAACTCAATGCCGACGGGGTGCAGGAGGATGGCGACATGGGACGACCGGGCCGACAGCCGTGGAGCACGCGCACGGCCCGCGACCGCACCGACAGCCCCACCCGGGCCGCGCTCCTCGACGCCGCGGAGGACCTGTTCGCCGAGCAGGGCTACAAGCAGTCGCCCATCGCCGGGATCGCCTGGCGGGCCGGCACCTCGCGCGCCACGTTCTACCTCTACTTCTCCTCCCGCGAGGAGGTCTTCCGCGCCCTGGCCGGGCGGGTCCGCGACGAGATCACCGCGGTGCAGCGGGTGGCGGGACGAGGGTCGACCGACCCGCGGGTGGTGATCGGGACGGCGATCCGGGCGTCGCCGAGCTGTGGCGCGAGGTGCAGAACGCCCCGTCGCGGGTCGACGCGGAGTTCATCGGCTCGCTGTGCGCCGAGCACGGGGCGAGACCCGCGGCGTCGGCGCGCACGGTGGCCGAGGTCGTCGCGGCGGCGCTGGTGCACCTCGCCGCGCAGGCGGCCGACGACCCGACCCGCCTCGACGAGCTGGGGCGCGACCTGGTGGAGGTCTACCTCCGGCTCGTCGGACTGCCGCCGGTCGGAACAGGGCACGAGCAGGAACGGGGAGAGGCATGAGCGACGACGGAACAGCGGTGCGCGCGCTGCTGGTGGCCAACCGCGGGGAGATCGCCGTGCGGGTGCTGGCGACGGCGGCCGCACTGGGGATCCGCACGGTCGCCGTGCACCCCGCCGACGACGCGGCCTGCGCCCACGTCGCCCGCGCCGACGAGGCGGTCCTGCTGCCCGGAGCGGGACCCGCGGCCTACCTCGACGTCGACGCCGTGGTGGACGCGGTGGTGCGCACCGGCTGCGACGCCGTGCACCCCGGCTACGGGTTCCTGTCCGAGAACCCCGTACTGGCCCGCCGGTGCGCCGAGGCCGGCGTCCGCTTCGTCGGTCCGTCGGCGGAGGCGCTGGAGCTGTTCGGTGACAAGGCGGCCGCGCGGGGCCGGGCCCGCGAGCTCGGCGTGCCCGTCCTGGAGGGCACCGCGGCTCCCACCGACCTCGACGCCGCCCGCGCGTTCCTCGCCTCGCTGGGCCCCGGCGGTGCGGTGATGGTCAAGGCCGTCGCCGGAGGGGGCGGCCGGGGCACCCGGCCGGTGACCCGGGCGGAGGACCTGTCCGAGGTGCTGCGCCGGTGCGCCGCCGAGGTGCAGGCCGCCTTCGGCGACGGCGCGCTGTACGTCGAGCGGCTGCTGGCGCCCGCCCGGCACGTCGAGGTGCAGGTCCTCGGTGACGGCCGCGGCGACCCCGTCGTGCTGGGCGACCGGGACTGCAGCCTGCAGCGGCGCCGGCAGAAGCTCGTGGAGCTCGCCCCGGCCCCCGCGCTGGACCCCTCCCTGCGCGAGCGGCTGCACGCCGCCGCCCGCACCCTCGTCGGGTCGGTGGCGTACGCCGGGCTCGCGACCGTGGAGTTCCTGGTCGAGGCGGACGGAGCCGGCCCGGACGGGTACGCCTTCCTCGAGGTCAACCCGCGCCTGCAGGTGGAGCACACGGTGACCGAGGAGGTCACCGGGCTCGACCTCGTGGAGCTGGCCCTGCGGGTGGCCGGGGGAGCGACCCTGCGCGATCTCGGGCTCACGGAGCCGCCGCCGTCGCGGGGCGTCGCCGTGCAGGCCCGCGTGAACACCGAGACCCTGCTCCCGGACGGGACGGTCGAGGCCCACGGCGGCGTGCTGACCCGCTTCCAGCCGCCGTCGGGGCGCGGGGTCCGCGTCGACACCCACGGCTACCCCGGCTACACCGTCGGGCCGCGCTACGACTCGCTGCTGGCCAAGGTGGTCGTGACCGATCCCGGCGGTGACCCGGCCCGCGTCGCGGCCCGGGCGGTCCGGGCGCTGGCGGAGTTCGACGTGGCCGGCGTGCCGACCACGATCGGCCTGCTCCAGGCGCTGCTCGACGACCTCGCGAAGCCCGGCGTGCTCGACACCGGCCACGTCGACGCCCACGCGGCGGAGCTGTCAGCGGCCCGCCCGCGCAGCGCACAGCCGGCTGTGGAGGCGCCCGGGTCCGGGCCCGCGGCCGCCGGCGCGCCCGTGCCCGACGGGGCCACCGCCCTGCGCGCCCGCCAGCAGGGGGTGGTGGTCGCCGTCGACGCGGAGGTCGGCGTCGACGTGCCCGCCGGGGCCGAGCTGGTCGTGCTCGAGGCGATGAAGATGCAGCACGCCGTGCCCGTCGCGCGGGCGGGGCGCGTCGAGGAGGTCCGGGTCGCGGTGGGCGACGCCGTCGAGGTGGGGGCGGTGCTGGCCGTGCTGCGCGACTCGGGCGACGAGGACGGCGCGGCCGCCGTCACCGGTCCCGCGGCCGACCCGGCGCGCGTGCGTCCCGACCTGGCCGAGGTGCACACGCGGCACGCCGCGGTCGCCGATGCGGCCCGGCCGGCCGCCGTGGAGCGCAGGCACCGCGGCGGGCGCCGGACCGTCCGGGAGAACCTGGCCGACCTCGTCGACCCGGGCAGCCTCGTCGAGTACGGCGCCCTGACGATCGCGGCCCAGCGCCGCCGCCGCGACGTCGACGACCTGATCGCCCGCACCCCCGCCGACGGGCTGGTCACCGCCACCGCGACGGTGCACGGGAACCCGGTCGCCGTCCTGGCCTACGACTACACCGTGCTGGCCGGCACCCAGGGCGTCCACAACCACCGCAAGACCGACCGGCTGCTCACTCTCGCCACCGAGCGCGGCCTGCCGCTGGTGGTCCTCGCCGAGGGCGGCGGCGGGCGGCCGGGCGACACCGACACCTCCGCCGTTGCCCAGCTCGACGTGCCGACGTTCCGGCTCGCGGCCGGGCTGGCCGGGCGGGTGCCGACGGTGGCCGTGGTGGCGGGGTACTGCTTCGCCGGCAACGCGGCGCTGGCGGCGGGCTGCGACGTCATCATCGCCACCGAGGGGAGCAGCCTCGGGATGGGCGGCCCGGCGATGATCGAGGGCGGCGGGCTCGGGGTGGTCGCGCCCGGGGACGTCGGGCCGATGGACGTGCAGGTCGCCAACGGAGTCGTCGACGTGCTGGTGCCCGACGACGCGGCGGCGATGGCGACGGCGCGCCGGTACCTGTCCTACGTCACGGGGTCGGCCACGGGAGACACTGCGTCGAAGGAGGCGGCCGACCAGCGCCTGCTGCGCCACCTCGTGCCGGAGGACCGGCTGCGCGGTTACGACGTGCGCCCGGTGCTCGAGACCCTGTTCGACACCGGCAGCGTGCTGGAGCTGCGGGCCGGCTTCGGGACCGGGGTGGTCACGGCGCTGGCCCGGCTCGACGGCCGCCCGGTCGGGGTGCTCGCCAACGACCCGCGCCACCTCGGCGGGGCCATCGACGGCGACGCCGCCGACAAGGCCACGCGGTTCCTGCAGCTGTGCCAGGACCGCGGGCTCGCCGTGGTGTCGCTGTGCGACACCCCCGGCTTCATGGTCGGCCCGGACGCCGAGCGCACCGCGATCGTGCGGCGGTTCGGCGCGATGTTCGTGGCCGGGGCCCGGCTGACCGTGCCCGTTTGCGCCGTCATCCTGCGCAAGGCCTATGGGCTGGGGGCCATGGCGATGTGCGGCGGCAGCGTGCACGCCCCGATCCTCACGGTGTCGTGGCCGACCGGGGAGTTCGGGGGGATGGGCCTGGAGGGTGCGGTCCGGCTGGGGTTCCGGGCGGAGCTGGAGGCCATCGCCGACCCGCACGAGCGGAAGGAGCGTCACGACGAGCTCGTCGCCGACTACTACGAGCGGGGCCGGGCGCTGAGTGTCGCCACCGTGTTCGAGCTGGACGACGTCGTCGATCCCGCCGACACGCGCGCGTTGCTCGTCGGGGTCCTGCGGGTGGCCGGATGACCGTTCGGTTGCACCGAACACGGTCCGCTGAACACGGAACGGGCCCGCGCGGGGACCGGTCGGAGGCGGGCGAGCTCGGCGGGTGGAGGTTCCGTCGGGTCGACAACGACGTCGAGACGTCGTCGCGTCAGGGCCGCGGTGTCGCTCCCGAGGCCCGGGTCGTTCGCTCGTTGTGGGACGGCCTGGGGGACTGGATGTGCCGGCCGCTGGGCCGGGTGGGGGGTCGGTTCGCGGGCCCGTGGTGCCGAAGGCGCGGAAGAGCGTGCGGACGTCGGCCTGCACCGTCTCGGTCGGGGCCACGGCCCGGGTCCAGACCTTCCCGGGCCCCGCCGAGCCGTCGGCGTGATCGACGAGACGGGCGAGGCGTTCGACCGCACCGCCCGACCGTGGGCCCGGCCCGACGGACCGCGAGGTCGGTCGGGGAGACTGGGGGCCATTGCCCGCCCTCCCGACCTGGAGCCTTCGATGCCGCAGGGAACCGTCCGTTGGTTCGACGCCGAACGGGGTTTCGGCTTCCTCGCGCCCGAGGACGGCTCTCCGGACGTGTTCGTGCACGCCTCGGAGATCGTCGGGGACGGCGGCGCGACCGTGCTCCGCGAGGGCCAGGGCGTCGTGTTCGAGGTGGGCGAGAACGACCGGGGGCCCCAGGCGCTGCATGTTCGTGTCACCGCCGACGCGGCCGCCGGCAGCGCCGTGGGCCTGCTCGGCACGGTCAACTGGTACGAGCCGGGCAAGGGGTACGGCTTCGCGTCTCCGGACGGCGGTGGCGCCGACATCTTCGTGCACAGCTCCGCCATCGTGACCGGCGGCGTGGTCACCGAGGGGCAGCGGGTGGCCTTCGTGGTCGTCGAGGGCGAGCGCGGTCCGCAGGCCGGGCACGTGATCCCGCTGGGAGCGGGGGCCGGCCTGTCCGCTGAGGTCGGGACCGCGGACGGCGCGGACGGTGCCGACGGCACGGTGGCCTGGTACGACGAGGACAAGGGCTTCGGTTTCGTCAGCCCCGACTCCGGCGGCGGGGACGTCTTCGTCCACGCCCGGGCCCTGGCCGAGGGGCTGACATGGCTCACGGAGGGCGACCGCGTCGCCTACGAGGTGGTCAGTGGGGACAAGGGCCCGCAGGCCCGCGACGTGAACCTGGTCCGTGAGCCCGGGCCGGCGCCGCAGCGGCCGGCACCTGCCGCGGCCGCAGGGCCGGCGTCGCGGGACGTGCCCGCGCGAGGTGGGGAGGGCGTCGTCGCGCGCTACGACGGCGACCGCGGCTTCGGTTTCATCACCCCGGACGCGGGCGGCGACGATCTCTTCGTCCACGTGTCGGTGGTCATCGGATCGGGGCCTCTGGAGGTGGGCGACCGGGTCCGGTACGCGGTGCGTCAGAGCGACCGGGGCCCGCAGGCCGACCGCGTCGAGCGCCTCTGAGGGGCGGCCCCATCGACGGCTGATCACCTCCCGACGAGAGCGATCGTCCACCACCGTCGACGGCGCCGTCGGCAACGCGGCTGCCGCCTGCTCCAGGGATCGACCTCCCTCGTCGTGATGAGACCGGTGTCGACCCGACCTCCGCTGTTCGACGGCGAGACCATCACGGCCGGTTGCACCATTCCTCCGACACTCCCGGCTGGTCCACCGCGGCCCCGTCGGCGGCCAGGCTGGTGAGCAGGGCGAGACCGTCGGCGGCGGCGATGCCGGGTTCGGCGGTGTAGACCGCGAGGTGCTGGCCGGGCGCGCTCTCGATGGTGAGCTTCTCGAAGTGCAGCCGGATCTCGCCGATGTCGGGGTGCTGGAAGTGCTTGTCCTCCTGGATGCGCGGACCGACCTCGTAGCGGGCCCAGAGGGCGGCGATGGCGGCGACCAGCAGCCCGCCCAGGGACTGGCCGAGCACGGCGGCGAGCCCGAACACGGCGCCGTGGAAGCCGAGGGCGATGCTCTGCTGCCGTCCGGTGAGACCCGCCCGGATCAGCGCCAGCGACTGCGGCGCCATCAGCGCCGCAGTGACGCCCTGCAGGATGCGCCCCACGACGAGCACGGCGGGTGCGGGCGCGATGCCGCACAGGAGGGAGGCCAGCGCGAACCCGATCAGGCCGACGAGGAACACGCGCTGACGACCGTAGAGGTCGCCGACCCGACCGCCCAGGACCAGGGTGACGGCGTAGGTGGCCGCGTAGGACGCCACGACCTGTCGGCCCAGCAGGTCGCCACCGCCGAGCTCGTCCTGGTGGACGGGATGGCGAGGTTGACGATGAAGAAGTCCAGCGGGGGCAGCAGCGTGCCCACCAGCAGGGTGGCGATCCCGAGCCAGGTGCGGCCCGCCGAGCCGGACGCGTCGCCGTTCACGTCGCCGCCCCCGCCGTTCCGAGCGAGGACGTGGTCGCGTCCGGCGCGCTGCGGACCATGGCCGCGGGCACGCTCGTGGTCATCGTGATGCTTGGTCGGGGGTGCATGCGCAGTCCTGCACTTCCTGCCGGTGGCCGTGGCCGAGCTCCGGGGCCGAGACTCGCAGGGTGGACCGCCGGACCGGGAGGGTGCGCTGCACCCACCCCTCCGCGAGGGCCGCGCCGACCACCTCGATCAGGCGGGAGACCGGCCAGCCGGAACCCGGGTCCGAGCACGGGCTCCGGGTCTGCCTCGGAGCGTCACACCCTGGCCCCGCCGAGGTCGCGGCCGGCGGTGGCCCGCACGGTCCGGGGCCAGGTCCAGGCGGCGCGCAGCACGAAGGCCAGGAGCAGCACCTCGAGGCCGATGGAGAAGGCGTAGAAGTAGGCGTAGTCCCAGGACTCCTCGCCGGTCGCGTTGTAGATCGAGAAGGGGATGTAGAGCGCCGCCACGACGAGGTTGGCGGCGCGGCCGGTACGGGCGGGCAGGGTCGTGGAGAGCACGACCATGAGGATCGGGACGGCCAGGAGCGTGAGCGCGAGGCCGACGAAGGTCGGGCCGGTCTCGAACTCGTGGACGACGCCGACCAGGATCTCGTCGAGGGAGCCGGGCTTGTACAGGTGGAGGTAGTCGACGTAGAGGTAGAGGAACATGAAGCTGGTCCAGGCCGCTGCGAGCTTCGCCCGGACCGGGAGCCCCGCTTCCTGGAACGCGCCGGTGGTCGTTCTCCTTGAGCTTCGCACGCTGCTGGTCATCACGTCTCCTGTGTGCCGGTGGGCCGGCCGGGTCCACCCCGGTCGGTGTCCTCACCCTGACGACCGGCGACGGGCGGCGCGTCCGCCTGCGGGCTCGGGCCGTCCCGGCCGGGGGGACGAGGCGTCCGCAGTACTTCCGGCTGATCCGCCCGGGCGGCGGTCCCTCTAGGTTGGCCGGGAGGGGGGAGCATGCTTGCTGGAGTGTGGGACGAGCCGCGCCCCCCGTGCCCGCCGGTGCGGGTGTGGCGGGACTGGGCCGTCGTGGCGGTCCTCGTCGCGAGCTCGTTCGTCGAGGTCCTGCTGCGCGAGGACCAGGCGTGGGCGCCGCTGCTCGTCGGCGTCGGCCTCGTCGTGGCGGCGTGCCTGCTGTGGCGGCGCACGAGCCCGCTGGCCGCGGTGGCCGTCGCCTTCGGAACCCTCCTCGCCTTCGACGTCGCGAGGATCGTGGCCGTCGACGCCACCGGCCTGCAGAGCATCGCCGGGGTGCTCGTCCTGCCCTACGCCCTCCTGCGCTGGGGAGCCGGCCGGGAGGCCGCCGTCGGACTCGGCATCATCCTCGTCTGGTTGTCCGTCACCCTCGTGGTGGAGCCGACCTCGCCCGCGGAGAGGGTCGCCGGCTACGGCTTCTTCCTGTTCTCGGCCGCGCTGGGCGCGGCCGTGCGCTACCGCACCAGCAGCCGCCTCCGCGAGATCGAGGAGGTGCGGTTGCGCCAGCGCAACGACCTGGCCCGCGAGCTGCACGACATCGTCGGGCACCGCGTCTCCGCGATCGCCGTCCAGGCGCAGGCGGGTCGAGCGCTGTCTGCGGCGGATCCCGCACGCGCGTTGGCCACGCTGGTCACCATCGAGGAGGAGGCGTCCCGGACGCTCACGGAGATGCGGGCCCTGGTCGGTGTGCTGCGCGAGGGCACCGGCGCCGCTCTGGCCCCCCGGCGGGGCGTGGCGGACATCGAGCGGCTGGCCCGGCCCGGCGGCGACGTGGTGGGCGTCCGCGTGCAGGTCTCCGGTGACGTCGAGGTCGTCGACCCGGCGGTCGGCACCGCCCTCTACCTGATCGCCGCCGAGGCGGTCACCAACGCGACCCGCCACGCCTCGGGCGCCACTCGCGTCACCGTCGACGTCACCGCGTCCCGCGGTCGGGTGCGCCTGCGCGTGCACGACGACGGCGCGGCCCGCACGGCCGGTCCTGCGCCCGCCGGCTACGGGCTGCGCGGCATGGCCGAGCGGGCGAGCCTGCTCGGGGGCACCCTGCGGGCGGGACCCGATCCGGCCGGCGGCTGGAGCGTCGAGGCCTCGCTGCCCCGTCCGGTGCGTGCGTCGTGACCGTCCGCGTGCTCGTCGCCGACGACCAGGACATCGTCCGGGCGGGGCTGTGCATGATCCTGGACGCCCAGCCCGGCATCACCGTCGTGGGCGAGGCCGCCGACGGCCGACGGGCGATCGCGATGGCGCGTGCGCTGCGTCCCGACGTGTGCCTGCTGGACGTCCGCATGCCCGACGTCGACGGGATCGAGGCCACCCGGCAGCTCGCCGGGCCCGACGTCGTCGAGCCCCTGGCCGTCGTCGTCATCACCACGTTCGACCTGGACGAGTACGTCTACGGCGCGCTGCGGGCGGGCGCCCGCGGGTTCCTGCTCAAGGACGCCGGCGCCGAGCTGCTCACCCAGGCCGTGCACGCCGCCGCCCGCGGCGACGCCCTGATCGCCCCCGCCGTCACCGCGCGGCTGCTGTCCGCCTTCGCCGGCAGGCGCTCGCGCCCCGTGCCGCCCGAGCCCGTCGAGCCGCTGACCGCCCGCGAGGAGCAGGTCCTGCTCGCCGCCGCCCGGGGGAGGACCAACAGCGAGATCGGCGACGAGCTGTCGATCAGCCTCAGCACCGTCAAGACCCACATCGCCGCCCTGATGCGCAAGCTGGACGCCCGCAACCGCGTGGAGATCGTCATGTGGGCCTACGAGACGCGCCGCGTCGACACCGCCTGAGGGGCTCGCCGGGCGTCGACGACCGGATCCGGGCGGTGACCCGCTCAGCCCGCCCGCTCCCGCCACCGCGATGCCCGCTTCCCCGCCACGGCCGCGAGCCCCTCGAGGTGGTCCGGGTGGGCGGCGGCGGAGCCCTGGTGGCGGGCCTCCATCGCCAGCAGCGACTCGAGCGGGACCTCGCCGGCGGCGCGGAACTGCCGCTTGGTGAGGGCGAAGGCGTGCGCGGGGCCGGCGGCCAGGCGGGCGGCCACCTCGGCGGCGCGGCCGGGCAGCGCGGCGTCCGGGACGACCTCGTTGACCAGGCCGAGCGCCAGCGCCTCCGCGGCGGGCAGCGGACGGCCGCTCGTGGCGAGGTCGAAGGCGCGCGCGTGGCCGAGCTCGCGCACCAGGTACCAGGACACACCGGTGTCGGGGACCAGACCGACCCGGCCGAACGCGCACGAGAACGAGGCGCTGTCGGCGGCGAGCCGCAGGTCGCAGGCCAGTGCCAGGCCCATCCCCGCGCCGACGGCGGGTCCGTTGACGGCGGCGACGACCGGTTGGGGCATCGCCGCGATCGTCTGGGCGAGCGGGTTGTAGGTCGCGGCGATGGTCTCGTCGGCGTGGGCGAGCTCGTTCCGGGCGGTCAGGTCCTGGCCGACGCAGAACGCGCGCCCGGTGCCGGTGAGCACGACCGCACGCACGCCCTCGTCGGCGGCCAGCTCGCGCAGCGCGGCGACGAGGGCGCGCCGGGTGGGGAGGTCGAGGGCGTTGAGGCGGTCCGGGCGGTCGAGGGCAACGGTCGCGACCGCACCGTCGTGCTCGACGGAGACGGTTCCCGCCGGAGGGTTCGTCATCGCGGCTCCCCACCCTCGACCGCGCTCGTGAGGTCGGCGCCGATGCGTCCCATGGTCGCCTCGTAGGCCTCCGGCAGGTCGACGTCGAGACGGTCGGCGAGCACGAAGACCCACCAGAGGCACTCGGCCAGCTTGTGGCGGAGCTCGGCGTCGGTGTCCCCGTCGATGTCCCAGGTGCGCTCGGCCGCGAGGACCAGCCGGCCGACGTAGGCGGCGTCGTGGGTGAAGCCCAGCGCCAGCTCCGGGGTGGTCCAGGTCCGCCCCAGCAGCCGGTGCTCGAGCGCTTCGTACAGGTCCCGGACCTCGCGGGCCCGGGCGCGGGCGGCGGTCATGCCGGCGTCCTCGGTCATGGTCTCTCCCTCATGGTCTCTCCCTCATCGTTTCTCCCTCGTCGTGTGGAGCGGTGCGCGCTCAGCGGGACAGCGCACCGGTGATCGCGCGGGCGGTCGAGCGCACCCAGGCGCCCCACTCGGGTACCCGGCCGGCGTCGAACCGGGTGTCGGGCATGGAGATGGCGACGGCGGCGATGGGGCGGCCGGAGTCGTCGGCGACGGCGGCCCCGACGGCGCAGACCCCGGCCCGGTTCTCCGAGATGTTCACCGCGTAGCCGCGTTCCCGGGCCTCGAGGACCTGGTGCATGAGGTGCTGCGGGTCGACGCTGGTGTTGGGCATGACCTTCTCGAGCGGCCGCGCCAGGATCTCCTCGACCCTGGCGTGCGGCAGCATCGCCAGCACCGCCTTCCCGCTGCAGCTGGTGTGCAGGGCGGTGGTGGCGCCGATGGCGTTGAAGGTCCGCACCGGGTGGACGGAGTCGACCCGTTCGATCAGGACGAGCTGGACGTCGCGGTCGAGGACGGAGAAGTGGATCGTCTCGCCGCTGCGCTCACCGAGCGCCCGCAGGTGCGGCATCGCGACGTCGCGCAGGGACGCGGACAGGGTGTCCTGCCGGGCGAGCGCGAACAACCGCGGGCTGAGCTGCCAGCGGGTCACGGCGTCGTCGGACGTCTGCGCCCAGCCCTCCTGATCGAGGGTCCGGAGCAGGCGCTGCACGGTGGACTTGGGCAGGTCGAGCATGCGGGACAGCTCGCCGACGCCCACGGGCCGGTCCTGTGCGGTCAGTGCCTCGAGCACCCGGAGCCCGCGGATCAGGGTCTGCGTCCCCGGCTGGCCGCCCGGCGCGGACGGCGCCGGCTCGGGATCGGGTGCGGTCATCGGCGTCCTCGGTGCGGAGTGGGGGAGCGGTGGGAGTCGGCCCACCGGCCGTAGGGCGTGTCGACCGTACCATTCAGCGGCACGAGGACAAGCACGGTGCGCCGCACGAGCTCGTCCATCCGAAGTCGCCGACCGCAGAGCGCGTCGTCAGGGCCTTGACACGGGCCGGTGCGGCCCCAACACTGCGCCTGGCAACGAATGGCACGCCGTGCCACTGAATGAAACGGAGATCTGCGATGACCGCCTCGGACCCGGCGACGTGGCCGCTGGTGCCGCGCAACAACTCCTTCGAGGACCACGTCGTCGGCCGCGTCTTCGAGCACCACTGGGGCCGGACGGTCCACGCGTCGGACAACATCGCGTTCACGACGCAGACGCTGGCGTTCAACCCGGTGTACTTCAACCGGGACGCCGCGATCGCCGACGGGCACGCGGACGAGGTGGTCAACCCGCTCCTCGTCTTCGCGGTCGTGTTCGGCCTGAGCGTGGAGGACCTCAGCGAGAGCGGCGGCCCGTTCCTCGGCGCCCGCGACGTCCGCTACCTCAGGAACGTGCACCCCGGCGAGACGCTGTACGCGTCGAGCACCGTGCTCGAGGCCCGGGAGTCGGACTCCCGGCCCGACACGGGGATCGTCACGTGGCGCACGGTCGGCCGCGACGCCGCCGGCGAGCCGGTCGTCGAGTTCACGCGCACCAACCTCGTCCGCAAGCGGATCGAGGGCCGCACGCTCGCCGACGTGCCGGAGGGCTTCGCCGAGGACTTCCGGGTGGGCGACCGCTTCCGGCACGCCCGCTCCCGCACGGTGACCGACCTGGACCTGAACGGCCTGACCCTGCTGGTGATGAACACCGCCGCCGGGCACTTCAGCGAGCAGGAGATGGCGGCCACGCCGTTCGGCGGACGGATCAACTTCGGCGGCCTGACCCTCTCGCTCGCCATCGGCCTCGCGACCCAGGACACCACCGGCCGGGCGGTCCGCGAGATCGGCCTGGACGACGTCGCGTTCCCGCTGCCCGTCCGGCACGGCGACACCATCGGCGCCGCCACCGAGGTGCTGTCCGTCGAACCGGCGGGCCAGGACGCCGACGTGACGTTCCGCCACCACGGCATCAACCAGCGCGGCGAGACCGTCTGCCGGGCCACCCGCACGGTGCGCCTGCGCACCCGGGCGGCGCAGGCCGCCGGGAGCCCGGCGGCCCCCGCGCTCGCCCCCACCGCACCGACCGGAAGGTGACCGACCCCGTGAGCACACCCCGACCCACCCGCCCCCGCCGCTCGTGCCTCGCCGTGCCCGGCAGCAGCGAGAAGATGCTCAAGAAGGCGCAGGGCCTGCCCGCCGACCAGGTGTTCCTCGACCTCGAGGACGCCGTCGCCCCGATCGCCAAGCCCGCCGCGCGCGCGACGGTGGTCGAGGCGCTCACGCACGGGGACTGGTCCGGCAAGACGCGCGCCGTCCGGATCAACGACGCCGACACCGAGTGGGCCCACGAGGACGTCCTCGAGGTGGTCCGCGGCGCGGGCGCCCATCTGGACTGCATCATGCTGCCCAAGGTCGAACGGGTCGCGCACATCCACTGGCTGGACCTGCTGCTGACCCAGGTCGAGCGCGAGCTGGGGCTGCCCGTGGGCGGCATCGGCATCGAGGCCCAGATCGAGGGGCCGGCCGGGCTGAGCGAGATCGAGGCGATCGCCACCGCCACCTCCCGGACCGAGACCCTGATCTTCGGGCCCGGCGACTTCATGGCCGCGATGAAGATGCCCGCCCTGACCATCGGCGCACCGGGCGCGGCCGGGTACGACCCGTTCGACACCGTGCTGATGACGATCGCGATGACGGCGCGCAAACACGGGCTGCAGGCGATCGACGGACCGTTCGCCCTGATCCGGGACCTGGACGGCTACCGGGCCTCGGCCGCACGGGCCGCCGCCTACGGCTACGACGGCAAGTGGGTGCTGCACCCGGGGCAGATCGACGCGGCCAACGGCGTCTTCGCGCCCGGCCAGGCCGACTACGACAAGGCCGAGCTGATCCTCGAGGCCTACGCCCACCACACCTCCGAGGCCGGTGGCGGCCTGGGCGCGGTGATGCTCGGTGACGAGATGATCGACGAGGCGAGCCGCAAGCTCGCCCTCGTCACCGCCGAGCGCGGCCGGCTGCTGGACATGCGCCGGACCACCGCGTTCACCCCGGACGCCCGATGAGCCCCGCACGCCAGACGGCAGGCGACGGACCCGCGACCGGGAGCGGCGCGACGACGGCGAGGATCGACCACTGGATCGGCGGCCGGAGCACCCCCACCGGGGGCGACCGCCGCCTGACGACGCACAGCCCCGCGGACGGCAGCGAGATCGCCGACATCGCCCTGGGCACCCGGGACGACGTGGACCGGGCCGTCGCCGCCGCCTCCGCCGCGGCCCCGGCCTGGCGGCGCCGCAAGCCGGTCGAGCGAGGCCGGCTCCTCCTGCGGCTCGCCGCGGCCGTGCAGGAACACGCCGACGAGCTGGCCGTGCTGGAGTCGGGGGAGACGGGCAAGTCGATCCCCCAGGCGACCGCCGAGATGGCGGGATCGGCCGCCTACTTCGAGTTCTACGGCGGCCTGGTCAACGCCCTGCAGGGCGAGACCATCGACGTCGGCCCGGGGTTCCACACCTACACGCTGAACGAGCCGTTCGGCGTCGTCGGCGTGATCACCCCGTGGAACGGGCCCCTCAACCAGGCCTCGCGCGGCGTGGCGCCCGCACTGGCGGCGGGCAACACCGTGGTGCTGAAGCCGTCGGAGTTCACCTCGGCCACGAGCCTCGTGCTCGCCCGCCTCGCCACCGGGGTGGGCTTCCCCGACGGCGTCCTCAACGTGGTGACCGGCGACGGGCAGGGCGCGGGCGTCGCCCTCGTCGAGCACCCCGACGTCCGCAAGGTCGCGTTCACCGGCTCGGCCCGGGCCGGTCGCGAGATCGGCCGCATCGCCGCCGACCGGATCATCCCGCTGACGCTCGAGCTGGGCGGCAAGTCCGCGAACATCGTCTTCGCCGACGCCGACCTCGAGCGCGCGGTCCAGGGGTCGCTGACGGCGTTCACGGCGAACGCGGGGCAGATCTGCTCGTCGGGCACGCGCCTGCTGGTGCAGCGCCCGGTCCACGACGAGTTCGTCGCGCGCCTCGTCGAGGCCAGCCGCGCGGTGCGGGCCCGCGAGACCCTCGGCCCGATGACCACCCGGGCCCAGTACGACAAGGTGCTCGAGTACTTCGCCATCGCCGGCGCGGAGGGCGCGCGGGCCGAGACCGGCGGAGCGGCACTGCCCGAGGCCGAGCGCGGCGACGGCTGGTTCGTGCCCGCGACCATCTACACCGGCGTCGACAACTCGATGCGGATCGCCCGCGAGGAGGTCTTCGGCCCGGTCCTCGCGGTCATCCCGTTCGACGGGGAGGACGAGGCCGTCGGGATCGCCAACGACAGCGACTACGGCCTGGCCGCCGGTCTCTGGACCCGCGACGTGTCCCGCGCGCTGCGCGTGGCCGAGCAGCTCGAGGCGGGCCAGGTCTACGTGAACACGTGGTCGGCCGGCATCGAGGCGCCGTTCGGCGGCTACAAGCAGAGCGGTTACGGCCGGGAGAAGGGCGTGCAGGCGCTGCACCACTACACCCAGACCAAGAGCGTGACGGTGGCACTGTGAGGACGGCGCTGTGAGCCTGTTGACCTCCGCCCAGGAGCAGATCCGGGACGAGGCGCGCGCGTTCACGGCCGCGGAGCTCCTGCCCGTCGCGAACGAGCTGGACCCGCAGCACGCGGACATCCCGTGGTCGATCGTCGACCGGATCGCCGAGCTCGGCTACTTCGGGATCATGATCGACCGGGAGCACGGCGGCCTCGGCCTGGGCATGACCGAGTACTGCCTGGTCACCGAGGAGCTCGCCCGCGGCTGGATGAGCGCCGCGAGCATCATCGCCCGCGCCAACGGCACCGGGTCGCTCGTCGCGGACCCCGCGCGGCGCGCCGACATCCTGCGCCGCCAGGCGGCGGGGACGTTCATCTCGGCCGCGGCGTTCAGCGAGCCGGAGGCCGGCTCGGACGTCGCCGCAGTCTCCTGCCGCGCGGAGCGCCGCGGCTCCACCTACGTCCTCAACGGCGAGAAGCGCTGGTGCGGCTGGGCGCTGGCCGCCGACGCCATCGTCGTCCTCGCCCGCACCGCCCCCGGCCGCCGGGAGGGCCTCGACGTCTTCCTGGTGGAGAAGGAGCGCGGCAGCTTCCCGGAGGGGATCACCGGCACGCCGATCCCCAAGATCGGATACCACGGCATCACCTCCTGGGCGCTGACGATCACCGATCTCGAGGTGCCCGCCGAGAACGTCCTGGTCGGTCCGGACGGCGCCACCGGCAACGGGTTCGGCATGTTCGGGACGCTGCTGGACTGGGGCCGCCTGCACACCGCGGCCCGCGCCGTGGGCGCCGCCCGGGGCGCCCTCGAGGACGCCACCGCGTACGCGCAGCAGCGCGTCCAGTTCGGCCGGCCCATCTCCTCGTTCCAGGCCGTGAAGTTCCGGCTCGCGGACATGGCGACGCAGGTCGCCGCGGCCCGCGCCCTCTACCTCGACGCCGCCGCGAAGTTCGACGCCGGTGTCGACTGCAAGCAGGACTGCTCGATGGCGAAGCTGTTCGCCAGCGAGATGGCCGAGCGGGTGGCCAGCTCGGCGATGCAGGTCCTGGGCGGCAACGGCTACACCACCGAGCACGCCGTCGAACGGCACTGGCGCGACGCCCGCCTCACGCAGATCTTCGAGGGCACCTCGGAGATCCAGCGCTCGATCATCGCCCAGCACCTGCTGGGCGCGACCACGCCCGGACACCCCGAACGGAAGGACCGTCGATGACCGCCGTCCCCCTCTCCCTCGCCGCGCTGCAGAGCGAGCTCGGCCGGGACCCCGAGTTCCTGCTGCACGCCCGCCACCTCACCACCCGGATCAGGGTCGTCATCGGCGAACGGCAGTCGTTCATGATCGCGGTCCGCGACGGCGAGCTCCTGGGCATCGACCCGGTGGTCACGCCGTTCGACTCCTACGACATCCAGCTCGCCGGGTCCGACGAGGTGTGGGACCTGCTGCTGCAGCCGGCGCCGCCCGCCTTCTACCACGACTTCTACCCGGCGATGGTCCACCACGGGTTCCGCATCGAGGGGGACATGGAGATGATCATGGCGTTCTACCCGGCGATCCGCCGGCTCGGCGACGTCCTGCGCACCGTCGCGGCCCACGACGCCGACGCGTCGGAGGTGCCGGCATGAGCAGCGCGCGCCTCGCCGACGTCACCGGCCGCTACCTCTACCTCGAGGTCGAGGGCGTCGAGTACCGCGTCTACTTCGAGGAGGCGGGTCAGGGTGTGCCCGTCGTCCTGCAGCACACCGCGGGATGCGACGGCCGGCAGTGGCGGCACCTGCTCGAGGACCCCGACTTCACCTCCCGCTACCGCCTGATCGCCGTCGACCTGCCGTTCCACGGCCGCTCCCTGCCGCCGGTGTCGCAGGAGTGGTGGGCGCAGGAGTACCTGCTGCGCCTGGACTTCCTGCTCGCGTTCCACACCGCGTTCGTCGAGGCGCTCGAGCTGGACCGGCCGATCTACGCCGGGGTCTCGCTGGGCGGGCACCTGGCGCCCGACCTCGCGCTGCACCGCCCGGGGCTGTTCCGGGCCGCGATCGGGTTCGGCGCCGCGCTGGCCACCCACGGCGTCGACCGCTTCGCCGCGTGGTTCCACCACCCGCGGATCTCGAACGACTCCAAGCCCGCGATGATGTACACCGGCTGCGCGCCGCAGAGCCCCGAGCCCTACAAGCGCGAGACGGCCTACATCTACAGCCAGGGCGCGCCCCCCGTGCTGCGCGGCGACGTCCACTACTACTTCAGCGAGCACGACCTCACCGAGACCGCGAGGACGATCGACACGTCGCGCACGGCCCTGCACGTCGTGAGCACCGAGTACGACTGGCCGTCACCGCCGGCCGGGGTCGCGGCGCTCGCCGCCGAGATCCAGGGCGCCTCCTACACCCACATGGACGGCGTCGGGCACTTCTCGATGTCGGAGAACCCCGAGGTGTTCAAGAAGCACTTCCTGCCGATCCTGGAGCAGGCGGCCACGGCATGAGCGGAGGGCCCCTCGACGGCGTCCGCGTCGTCGACCTCACCCACGCCCTCGCCGGGCCGTACGCCACGATGCTGCTCGCCGACCTGGGCGCCGACGTCCTCAAGGTCGAGTCACCGGCCGGTGACCTGGCCCGGCGCGCGGGCCCGTACCCCGACGGCGACGAGCTGCGCGCCTTCGGCGGCTACTTCCAGAGCGTCAACCGCGGGAAGCGCAGCGTCGTGCTCGACCTGAAGACGCCCGAGGGCGCCGCCGCGCTCCGCAGCCTGGCCGGGGACGCCGACGTGCTGGTGGAGAACTTCAGCCACGGGGTGATGGAGCGGCTGGGGCTGTCCTACGAGTCGCTCTGCGCCGACAACCCCCGGCTGGTCTACGCCGCGGTCCGCGGCTTCGGCGACGCGCGGTCCGGGCGCAGCCCGTACCTGGAGTGGCCGGCGTTCGACGTCGTCGTGCAGGCGATGGCCGGGCTCATGGGCATCACCGGCACCGAGGACGGCGACCCGATCAAGGTCGGGCCGGGGATCGGCGACATCTATCCGGGCACCATGCTCGCACTGGGCGTCACCTCGGCGCTGTACGAGGCCCGCGGCACCGGACGGGGCCAGTTCGTCGACGTCGCCATGTACGACGCGATCCTCGCCCTGTGCGAGCGGATCATCTACCAGCACACCTACACCGGCGCGGTTCCGCGGGCCGAGGGCAACCGCCACCCGCTGCTGAGCCCGTTCGACGTCCTGCCCGCCCTCGACGGGTGGGTCGCGATCGCCGCACCGGCCGACAGCCGGTGGCGCACCCTGTGCGACCTCATCGACCGCCCCGACCTGGCCGCGGACCCGGGACTCGCCACGAACCTCCTGCGCGTGGCCCGGCGCGCCGAGGTGTTCGACGCGCTCGCCGCGTGGACGTCGGGCCGCACCAAGGAGGAGGTTCTCGCGATGCTCGGCGGCCGCGTCCCCGTCGGCGCCGTGCGCGACGCCGCCGAGATCGCGGCCGATCCGCACGTCGCGGCCCGCGGCATGGTGGTGCAGCTGGACCACCCGGGCGTGGACGGCACGCTCGGGGTCGCCGGCCAACCGCTGAAGTTCTCCCGGACCCCGGCGGTGCCGGACCGGCGGGCACCCCTGCTCGACGAGCACGGAGCAGAGGTGCGTGGAGAACTCGCCGAGCGGCGGTCCGCGTTCGGCCCGGACCGGGTGGCGTCGTGAGCACGCCGGACGACGAGCTCGTGCTGGTGGAGGACCGCGGCGACTGGGCCGTGATCACGCTCAACCGGCCGCAGAAGCGCAACGCGATGAACCGGGCCGCGCAGGACCGGCTCCGCCGGGCGCTGACCGCCGTGCACGAGAAGAAGGCGGTGGTCCTCACCGGTGTCGGCACGAGCTTCTGCTCCGGGATCGACCTCACCGAGGAGCTGCCCCCGCCCGCGCCGGGACGCCGGGCCAGCGCGAGCACCGGGAACTGGGCCGAGGTCAACGAGGCGGTGCGCGAGCACCCGGCGATCTTCATCGCGGCGGTCAACGGCTTCGCGCTGGGCGGGGGATCGACGCTGGTGCACAACAGCGAGCTGGCCGTCGCCGGCGAGTCCGCCTCGATCGGCACGCCCGAGATGGCGTTCGGTGCCTGGGCCGCGCTGTCCGGTCCCTCACTGGTCAACCGGGTGCTGCCCAAGCACGCCGCCGAGCTGATCTTCCTGGCGCAGCGGGTGGACGCCCCGACCGCGCTGCGCATGGGGATCGTCAACGAGGTCGTGCCCGACGACGAGCTCCTGCCGAGGGCGTTCGCGATCGCCGAGCGCATCGCGGGGTTCGACGCGACCACCCTGGACTGGGGCAAGCGCGCGTTCCGCACGATGGTCAACACCTCCTGGGAGGAGTCGATGGAGCTGAGCCGTCGCACGGTCTCCTCCATCGCGGCGAGCCGCGCCCACGTGGCGAGCCCCCTCGATTGACGTGGCGCGCCGCCGGCTCGCCACGGAGTCGCACCACCCCCGATCGGCCGAGGAAGCAGAGGAATCATGGAGATCAACGCAGATCGCCTGCGGGAGGCGCTGAACGCCGACCCCGAGTTCCGACTCCAGGCGCGCTACTGGAACACCCAGTTCCGCGTCGTGACGGACGCGCAGAGCCTGCTCGTCAGGCTCCGCGACGGGGAGGTCGTGGCCGTCGACGCCGGGGCCACCCCGTTCGACACCTGGGACTTCCAGCTCGCGGGGACCGCCGAGCACTGGGCCGCGCTCCTGGCTCCGGTCCCGCCGCCGTTCTACCAGGACTACTACGCCGCGATGCTGTACCACGGCTTCCGGATCGAGGGGAACATGAAGCTGATCATGGCGTACTACCCCGCCGTCCGGCGCACGCGCCAGGTGCTCGCCCAGGTCGTCGGTCAGGGGGTCGCGGCATGAGCAGGTTCGCCGACGTCACCGGGCGCTACGTCTACCTGACCGTGCTGGGCGTGGAGTACCGCGTGTACTTCGAGGAGTCGGGCTCCGGCACCCCGGTCGTGCTGCAGCACACCGCCGGGTGCGACAACCGGCAGTGGCGCCACCTGCTCGAGGACGCCGGGGTCACCGGGGAGTTCCGGCTGATCGCCGCCGACCTGCCCTACCACGGGAAGTCGCTGCCGCCGACCTCCCAGCAGTGGTGGACCAGCGAGTACGCCCTGACCGAGGAGTTCCTCCTCGCCTTCCACGTGGCGCTGGCCGACGCGCTCGAGCTCGACCGGCCGGTCTACATGGGCTGCTCGATGGGCGGTCACCTCGCGGCCGACATCGCGCTCAACCACCCCGAGCGCTACCGCGCCGTCATCGGCATCGAGGCCGCGCTGCACTCGCACGGCATGGAGCGCATCCTCCCGTGGCTCTACCACCCCGAGATCGGCAACGACACCAAGCCCGCGCTGATGTTCACGCTGTGCTCGCCGTCGAGCCCCGAGCAGTACGTCCGCGAGACGACCTGGGTCTACAGCCAGGGCGCGCCGCCGGTGTTCAAGGGCGACCTCGAGTACTACATGGTCGGCCACGACCTGACCGGGACGGCGCGGAACATCGACACCTCCGTCATCGGCGTGTGGATCCTCAGCGCGGAGTACGACTGGTCGGCCCCGCCGGCCGCCGGTGCGCTGCTGGCGGCGGAGATCGAGGGCTCGCACTTCCTGCCGATGCCGGGCATGGGGCACTTCCCGATGTCGGAGCACCCGGAGCGGTTCCGGGAGATCATCCTGCCCGTCCTGCGCGCGGCCGCGCTGGTGGGCCAGGAGCTCGAGGCGCACCCGTGATGCCACCGGCCGCCGCACCCGCGGGCACGGCCCGCCGGCTCGTCGGCGCCGACGGCATCCGGCCGGACGGCACCCCGATCCTCACGATCTCCGTCTGCCGCAGGTGCACGGCCCGCTGGTTCCCACCGCGCGCGGTCTGCTCCACGTGCGCCCACGACCGGCTCGACCCCGTCGAGGCGGGGGCCGACGGCGTCGCGTACGCCTCGACCGTCGTCCGGATCGGTGCGCTCGGCTTCGCCGCGCCGTACGTCCTGACCTACGTCGACGTCGACGGGGTGCGGGTGCTCGCCCACACCGACCCCGCCGATCCGCAGCATCCCGAGGCGCTGGCGCCCGGTACCCGGGTGAGGTTCACCGCGGGCCCGGTCGGGGCCGCCGCCGGGGTCGATCTGTGGTCCTACCGCGTCCGGCCGACGGGCGCGCCGGGGAGCGACCGGTGAGGCCGGTGTACGTGGTGGGGGCCGCGGTCGCCCCGTTCGGGAAGCACCCCGATCGTTCCGCCGCCGACCTCGGCGCCGCCGCCGCGGGGGAGCTGCTGCGGGGGACCGGCCTGCCTCCGGACGCCGTCGAGGCGGGTTTCGTGGGCTCGGTCTACGGGGGGTCCCTGGTGGCCCAGCGGGTCCTGCAGCGGGTGGGGATCTCGGGCCCGCCGGTGTTCTCCGTCGAGAACGCCTGTGCCAGCAGCGGCGCGGCGGCGCACCTGGCCTGGCAGGCGATCGCGGCCGGGGTGCACGACTGCGTGCTGGTGGCCGGGGTCGAGCACCTGACCTCGCTCGGCGGTGGCGCCCTTCCGCTGACGAGCGCGGACATCGAGGTCGAGCAGGGGCAGGTCATGCCCGCGGCCTACGCGATGCGCGCGCAGCGGTACCTGCACGAGAGCGGCGCGACCGTCGCCGACCTCACGAACGTCACGGTCAAGAACCGCGGCAACGGCGCGCTGAACCCGCGCGCGCACTTCCGGAAGGAGGTCACCGCCGCGGACGTCGACGCGTCCCGCCAGGTGGCCGACCCGCTGCAGCTCCTGCACTGCTGCCCCAACACCGACGGCGCCGCGGCGGTCCTCCTCACGAGCGAGGGGTTCGCGCGCGACCTCGGGACGCCCCGCACCCGCATCCGGGCCAGCGTCATCCGGTCGGGGCGGTTCCACACGTCGTTCCGGGACATGACGTGGCCCGACATCACCGAGCGCACCGCCACGGCCGCCTACGAGATGGCGGGAATGCGCCCGGCCGACCTGGACCTGGTCGAGCTGCACGACGCCTTCGCCATCGCCGAGTTCCTGCACGCCGAGGCACTCGGTCTCGCGGAGCGGGGGACCGCGCACAAGGCGGTGGCGGCCGGCGAGTTCCACCGCGACGGACGGGTCGCCGTGAGCCCGAGCGGTGGGCTGCTCTCGCGCGGGCACCCGGTGGGCGCCACCGGGGCCAGCCAGCTCGCGGAGTCCTACTGGCAGCTGACCGGTGTGGCGGGCGCGTTGCAGGTGCCGGGCGCGCAGGTGGCGCTGGCGCACGTCACCGGCGGCGGGATCTACGGTGTCGACAACGGAGCGTGCTCCATCCACATCCTCACCGCTGAGCAGTGACTCGCGGTCGGGGTCCGATCTCCGCACGACGTCAAGGGACAAGGAAATGCCCGGCACAGCTCACCTCCGCGCATCGGACGAACCCGAGTACGTCCGCAGCCCGGCCGCGACGTACGTGTCGATCCAGGGACCCGGTTCACCCGGGACCGAGGAGTTCTACCGGAAGAAGGCGCTCATCGGCGACATCGCCCGTGAGGTCGAGGGGGGCGGGCGTCCGACGACGTGACGGCGGCGCGCACTCGCGCGTCCCGCAGCTCGGACCGCAGCGAGGACCGCATCGAGCTGCGCACCACGGCCGAGCAGGACGTCGTGCAGGTCCTGCACCGCGGCCCGTTCGCGGAGGAGTTCGCGACGCTCGGGCGGCTGGGGTCCTTCGCCGGGAGCTGGGCCTGCGCCGCGGCGGCGCCCACCACGAGCTCGTCGCGGGCGGGTGCCGGACCGGTCAGATCATCTGGAGCCGCTGGGCGAACACGATCGCCTGCACCCGGGTGTGTGCACCGAGCTTGGTCATCAGGGACTGGGTGTAGGTCCGGATGGTGTTGAGGCTCAGGTCGAGCTCGGTGGCGATGCTCCGGGTGGTCATCCCGGCGGCCATGAGACGCAGGACGTCGAGCTCGCGGGGTCGCAGCTGCGGGACCGTCGTGCCGTCGGGCCCGAGGATCCCCCGGGCGGCCTCCAGGGCTCGCGCGACCCCGGCGTCGATGACCATCCGTCCGTCCCGGACGTCGCGCAGGGCCTGGGGGAGGTCGAGGTCGAGCGAACCCTTCAGCAGCACACCCGCAGCTCCCGCTTCGAGGCAGCGGCGGAGGTTCTCGGTGTCGTCGAAGGCGGTGAGCACGACGGTCCTCGCCCGTGGCACCTCTGCGCCGAGCCGGAGGCAGACCTCGGCGCCGTTCATGTCGCCGAGGCGGACATCGAGCAGGACCAGGTCCGGTTGCCGCTCCGCGGCGGCGATCAGGGTCTCCCGGCCGGAGTGGCAGGCGGCGACCACCGCGAACTCGTCGCTCGCGGTGGCCAGCACGCGGTCGATGCCGTGGGTGACCAGCGGGTGGTCGTCGGCGATGAGGACGGTGCTCACCCGGGCCGCGGCGAGGTGCCCGGGGCTCATGCGCACTCCACCAGCGGGAGGGTGACGCGCAGACTCACGCCGCCGTCGTCGTTGCGGTCGAGGCGGAGCACCCCGCCCGCCCCGCTCACGCGCTGGAGCAGGCTGGGGATGCCGAGCCCGGCGTCGCGGCCGGGGACCGGGTGGAGATCGAAGCCGGCGGGAAGGCCCTTGCCGTCGTCCTCGATCGCGAGCGAGAGCTGGTGGGACCGGTAGGCCAGGGACACGAGGACCGCGCCCGCACCCGCGTGCTTCTCGACGTTGTGCAGCCCCTCGCGCAGCGCCGAGACCAGGACGCCCTCGGCCTCGGCGCCGGCGTGGACGGGGCGGCCCAGTGTCACGAGTTCGGTGGTGATGCCGGTGCGGGCCGAGAACACGGCCACGTCGCGGCGCATGGTGACCGGGAGCGCGTCGTCGGCGGGCAGCAGGCTGTGCATCGCCGCGCGCAGGTAGGTCGAGGCGTCGGCCGCCGCGGTCTCGATCGAGCGGGCGGCCTCCGAGGCCGTCTCCGGGTCCGCGTCGGCACACTGCTGGATCTCCTTGGCGGACATGGAGATCTGGAAGAGCAGCTGGCCCGCGGTGTCGTGCAGCTGCTGGGCGATCCGCTGCCGTTCCTCCTGCACCGCCATCTGCCCCGCGCGGTCCGCGCGGTCCGCGGTGACCAGCAGCGGCGCCAGGGAGGCGCCGAACTCGTTCATCAGCAGGGTGGTGCGGGGTGACACACGACGTCCGCGCATACCGGCGTAGAGGACGCCGAGCCAGTTGTCGTTGAAGGTGAGCGGCACCGCGGCCAGGCCGCGGACGTCCTCCGGGATGAGCGCCTCGACCAGGTCGTCGAGGTGCTCGGCGTCCGCCGCGCAGTTCCCGGTGGTGGTCGGCATCGACCGCTGCAGCGCCCGCCAGCCGAGACCGGCACCTTCGGGGAGCCGGATCCCGCTCAGGTCTGCGGCGGTCCCCTCCGAGGCTCCGACGACCAGGGTGTCGGCGCCGTCGTACAGGGCCACTGCCACCATGTCCGCTCCGACGAGGTCGAACATCCGCCGGCAGGCCTTGGCGATCAGGGAAGGGACGTCCGAGAGGCCGGACAGACCCCGGGTGGCGACGACGAGGCTGCGCACGTCGTCGATCGACTTCACCGTGTAGCACATCGAGGGGCTCCGTCCGCCGGGTCGGCACCGTGGACCGCGTGTGCGGGGGCGGGGCCCGCCCCACCGGCCGGTGGGGCGTACCAGGTCTCGCGGCCGCTGGTGCGGCCCGAGTGCCCCGGCAGGTCCCGCAGCCTCCGCCGGAAGGTCATCGAGCTCAACGTGCTCCGCAGCTCGACGACGGGGGCGCTGTCGAAGGCCGACGCCGGGACGATCAGCGCCTCCACCCGGTCGCCGGACCTGGCGATCTCCAGGACGGTGATGGCGCCGAGCCGCCCGGCCAGTCGGGCGGCGGCCTCCGCGTGCGCACCACCGATCGGGAGGGTCGTCGTGGCGGCGTGGCAGAGGCCCGTCGCCAGGGCGTCGACCGCGTCCTCGTCGGCCAGGTCGCGCAGGTGCAGCACGCAGTCGGGTGCGTCCGCGCGGTAGGCGTCGACGAGCGCGTCGACGGCCGGGGACGCCCGCCCGGCGATGACGGTGGTGCCGGCGGCGAACGCCGCGCCCGCGACGGGAAGGACCCGCACGGCGGCGCCGGCTGCGACACCGTCGACGCCGACCGGGACGCGGAGCACCGCCTCCGCTCTGGTCAGGGTCGACAGGGCACCGGCGCCGCGGGGGAGCGGGACCGCGATCAGGTGCGGAGAACCGGTCGCCGGGTCCGTCACCGTCGCGACCCGCACACGCAGGTACTCGTCGAGCCGGCGCGCGGAGTCGACCGGAACCGCCAACCGGGCGGTCACGGGATGCGGCCCCGCGGCGTCCACACCGAGGATGCGACGGACCAGGGGGGCGACGAACCCGTCGAACGCCCGCTCCGCGGAGGCGGGATATCCGGGGACCCCGACGACCGGCACCGGTGGCGCCGCGGGCCGCTGGCCGCCCACCTCGGGGGTGTCACCCCCCAGGACGCCGAGCAGGACCGGATGCCCCGGGCGCACGGCGACCCCGTGCACGGCGACCTGACCGAGCCGGGCGATGACCGCCCGCGTGTGGTCGTCCCTTCCCGCGCTCGAGCCCGCGAGGACCAGGACGAGGTCGGCGGTCTGCGCAGCCCCGGCGAGAGCTGCGGCCAGGGCGTCGGGAGCGTCGGGCACCACGGGCAGCGACCAGGCCTCGCACCCCGCCTCGGCCAGGAGGCCCTCGAGCATGAGGGAGTTGGTGTCGAGGATCTCGCCCGGCCGGAGCGAACTCCCGATCGGACGGATCTCGTCCCCGGTGGGCACGATCGCCACCCGCGGCCGGCGCCGTACGGTGATGCTCAGGTACCCGGCCGCGGCGAGCGCGGCGACGTCGACCGGGCGGATGCGGTGTCCGCCGGGCAGCACCGCCGCCCCCGCCGCCATGTCCTCGCCGACGGCACGGACGTGCCGACCGCTCGGCCGTTCGACGATCTCGACCGACCCGTCCGGCCGGGCGTTCACGATCTCCCGTACGACGACCCGGTCGGCCGACCCCGGGAGCGGGTCACCGGTGTCCACCCAGGTGTGGGCAGCCGGGCCGAGGACCTGGGGAAAGGCCTCCGACAGGTCCCCGTCCGCCACGGCGACGCCGTCCATGGCGGCGGCGCGGTAGGCGGGGACCGCCCATCGGGCGGTGGTCGGACCCGCGGTCACGCGACCTCGTGATCGGCGCACCTCCACGGTCTCGACCACCGCCTCGGGTGCCCACCCGGACCTCGTGCAGGCCCGCAGCCACGATCGGAACGCCTCGGCCGCCGGGTCCGCACGGACCGCGTCGGGCTCCGGGACCGGCGCACCCGGCGGCGGGGCTGCGGAGGTGTGGGCGGTCATGGCGTCAGCCGCTGATCACGAAGAGCTTCTTGAACGGGCTGGTGACCGTCCACGTCGACTTGGTCCCCTTGGCGAACGAAGCGACGTCCCCAGGTGCCAGGACGACCTTCTCGCCGCTCTCGACCAGGTCGATGACGAGTTCGCCCTCGAGGGCGTGGATGGTCTCGTCGGCGGTGAACGGGTACGGGAAGCTCTGCGGGTCCGAGCGCCACAGTCCCACGCTGAGCGTCGCTCCTTCGGCGCCCTCGGTCCGGATCCAGTGGACCTCCCCGACGGCCTCGCCGCCGACCACGAAGGGCTCCCACTCGTCGGCGGTCACCACGGATCGGGCGTACTCGGAAGTCTGTGTCGTCATTCTCGACTCTTCTCATCTGGACGGCGATCGACGAGCGAGACGTTAGTGATTGACGGCCGATCGGAACAGCTGCAAATATGGATCATGGGTGGCAGACGAGGGTGTCCCGCGCTCTGGCCTGGCGGTTCACGTTCGCGAAACGTTCCTGAACCAGCCTTTTAGTCGCCGGCACCTGCACCTGCAGATATGCGGGGTTCGGTTACACCGATTTACTTTCCCGGTAATGACCGGGAAACGCCCGACTGCGTTCCTTGACAGGAACCATCGCCGAATCCGCCTATCCCGTACCAGTCCCCGTGGAGGCTCTCCCGATGACGCTCGCTCCTGAGGTCGGCACCACCACCGGCCGCCAACTCAAGATCGTCCGTGGTGCGTGCCCGCACGACTGCCCGGACACCTGCGCGATGCTGTTCCACGTCGACGACGGCAGGCTCGTCGACGTCAAGGGCGACCCGGACCACCCGATGACCAAGGGCGGGCTGTGCGTGAAGCTCAAGAACTTCCCGGAGCACCACTACCAGTCCGACCGGCTGCTCCACCCGATGCGCCGGGTCGGTCCGAAGGGTTCGGGGGAGTTCACCCGCATCACCTGGGACGAGGCGCTCGCCGAGATCAAGCAGCGCTGGACCGACATCATCGCCGAGTACGGCAGCCAGGCGATCATGCCCCACGCCTACCTGGGCCACCAGGGCGTGATCAACGGCCTGACGTCGGGCGACGCCTTCTTCAACCGGCTGGGTTCCAGCGTGGCCGAGAAGACCTACTGCGAGTCCGGCTCGTCGACGGCGTGGCACATGACGGTGGGCGGCACCGGCGGGCTCGACATCGAGTCCATGGCCCACTCGAAGTACATCATCGTGTGGGGCATGAACATGACCAGCACGAACCTCCACGGCTGGCCGTTCCTGCTCAAAGCGCGCAAGGACAACGGCGCGAAGATCGTCGTCATCGACCCGGTCCGGACCCGCACCGCCCGCCAGGCCGACTGGCACATCCCCATCCGTCCCGGCACGGACGGGGCGCTGGCGATGGGTCTGATCCACGAGATCGTCGCGCAGGGTCTGACCGACGCGGACTACGTCGAGAAGTACACGGTCGGGTTCGACGAGCTCGCCGAGCGTGCGGCGAACTACCCGCCCGAGCGCGTCGAGGAGATCACAGGCATCCCGGCGGACGACGTCCGCACGCTGGCTCGCGAGTACGCCACCGCCCAGCCGTCCGCGATCCGGCAGGGCGTGGCGATCGAGCGCAGCCGCGGGGGCGGCCAGGCCATCCGGGCCATCACCTCCCTGCCCGCGCTGGTCGGCGCCTGGCGACACGTCGGCGGCGGCACCATGGAGATGCCGATCTGGGAGTTCCCGACCCGGTTCGACAAGATCTGCATGCCGGAGTGGATCCCCGAGGGCACACGGGTGATCAACGAGCTCGACCTGGGCATGGCGCTGACCGGGGAGATGGAGCTGGACCCACCGCTCAAGTCGCTGTTCGTCTACAACTCCAACCCGGTCTCCCAGGGCCCCGCGCAGGCCAAGACCATGGCCGGGTTGCTGCGCGAGGACCTGTTCACCGTCGTCAGCGACCACTTCATCACCGACACGGCCAGGTTCGCGGACATCGTCCTGCCGGCCACGATGCAGGCCGAGCAGCTCGACATCATGGTCACCTGGGGCCACCTCTACATCTCGCTGAACCAGCCGGCCATCGAGCCGCCGGGCGAGTGCGTGCCCAACTCCGAGCTGTTCCGCCGGCTGGCGAGGACGATGGGCTTCACCGACGACTACTGGGACCGCACCGACGAGCAGATGCTGCGCGACTTCCACGACTGGGACGCCCCCGCGCTGCAGGGCATCACGTTCGACTCCCTCAAGGAGACCGGCTACGCACGACTGAACGTCGGTCTCCCGCACGAGCGCAAGCCACACGCCGAAGGCAACTTCCCCACGCCGTCGGGCAAGTGCGAGTTCCGGTCGAGCCTGGCCGAGGGCGGCAACTTCGTGGTCCCGGTGTGGCGCTCGATGTACGACAAGATGCAGCCCGGCGGCTACGTCGACCCGCTACCGGACTACGTACCCCCTTTCGAGTCGCCCGACTCGAACCCGGAGCTCGCCGCGCGGTACCCGCTCAACATCGTCTCGCCCAAGCCGCACGCCTTCCTCAACAGCCAGTACGCCAACGCGGCGGACAAGCAGGACGTCCAGGGTGAGCAGCGGGTGTGGATCCATCCCCAGGACGCCGCCGACCGCGGCATCGTCGGCGGGGACGTGGTGCGGGTGTTCAACGACCGCGGATCCTTCGCCGGGCCCGCTGTCGTCGACGACATCGTCATGAGAGGCCTGGTCATGGCCAACGTCGGGCACTGGCAGAACAAGGCGTCCGGCAGCACCGTCAACACCATCACGCTCGACAGGCACAACCAGCTCGGGAACGCCGGGGTCTACTCCGACAACCTGGTCGACGTCGCGAAGGTCGTCGACGCGGTTCCGCTCGCGGAGCCGATCGCCGGGTCGTGACGGGCTCCCGGGCGGTGGACACCCATCCGTCCGGTCCCGCCCACCCCTGACCGCTGCACCGGCCCGCCCCGGGCCGGTGCAGCGCTGTCCCCGGAACTCCCGTGACCCTCGACCGCCCCATCCCCACCACCCCGCTCCCCGCCCCGGACCGCCGCGGGCGGACCCCGTGGCCTTGACAGAGTCCGGACGGCTGGCCAGTCTAGGGTCATCATTAGTACGTATTGAGCGACGAAGGGGTCGTGATGGGTCGGGTCTCGGGCAAGGTCGCGTTCATCTCGGGGATCGGCCGGGGGCAGGGCCGTTCGCACGCGGTCCGGCTGGCGCGGGAGGGCGCGGACATCATCGGCTTCGACGTCTGCTCGGACGTCGACACCGTGCTCTACCCGATGTCCACCCCGGACGACCTGGCCGAGACCGTCTCGCTGGTCGAGAAGGAGGACCGGCGGATCATCGCCGAGCAGGCCGACGTCCGCGACTACGCGCGGGTCAAGGAGGTGCTCGACCGCGGGTTCGCCGAGTTCGGCCAGGTCGACATCGTCGTCCCCAACGCCGGGATCGTCAGCTACAACCCGGTCTGGGAGTGGACCGAGGAGCAGTTCCGCGCCGTCATCGACGTCAACCTGATCGGCGTCTGGAACGTCGTCAAGGCCGCCCTGCCGAAGGTCATCGAGGGCGGGCGCGGTGGTTCGGTCGTGTTCACCAGCTCCGCGGCCGGGGTCAAGGCGTTCCCCAACACCGGCGCCTACACCGCCGCGAAGCACGGGGTCATCGGGCTCATGCGGCTGGTCGCCGTCGAGGGCGCGCCGCACAGCATCCGCTCCAACGCGATCTGCCCGACCAACGTGCGCACGGGGATGATCGAGAACGACCAGACGACGAAGCTGTTCATGCCCGACAAGCCCGACGCCACCCTCGACGACGCCTACGACGCGTTCCTGTCGATGAACATGCTCCCGGTGCCGTGGATCGAGGCCTCCGACATCAGCGACACCGTCCTGTTCCTCGCCAGCGACGAGTCGAAGTACATCACCAGCGTCGTCCTGCCCGTCGACGCCGGCTGCGTCGAGAAGCTGGCGGCCGGTTGAGCGGGGGACGGGTCCTGCAGCACCACCACCACACGAGGAGAGCAGCATGAGGTCCCAGTTCCAGCCGATCATGGGCGGTGTCGGCGGCCGGTCCCGCATCGACGACAACGAGTGGCACTACCTCGCCGACCCCGACGAGAACCCCGAGTTCTTCGAGCACATGACGAAGCCCGTCGAGATCCAGTTCCTGGGGAAGAACTGGGAGGAGGGCCCCTGGATCATGCCGAACAGGTTCGGGCCCGGGGTCAAGGCCGACCGGCACGCGCACAACCACGCGACCATCTACTACATCACCAAGGGCTCGATGACGTTCAACGACGGGTCGGGCTGGTACCACGCGGGTGACCTGCGCTGGATCGAACCCTTCAACGAGTACGGGCCGGAGGAGGCGGGCCCGGACGGTGTCGAGTTCCTGCTCGTCTCCGCCGGCCCGATCGACGTCCTCTGGGAGGACGGCGACCACCACATCGTGAAGGGGTGACCGGGGAGGGCCGGGCAGCGGGATCCATAGCGGGCTCCGGCACCTGATCCGTCGCCCCGGCCGCGGCTTGACCCTCTCCCCGAGGGAGGGTCGACGGTCCCACCATGAACGCGCCCACCTCCACGTACCCCGCCGCACTCTCCCTCTCCGGCCGCCGCGCCGTCGTCGTCGGCGGCACGAAGGGCCTCGGGGAGGCGGTCGTGCAGCGCCTGACCGCCGCCGGTGCCCGCGTCCTCGCCGTCGGACGGACCGCACCCGCCACGACCACCGCCGCCCGCGTCGTCACCGCCGACGTCCTGCACCCCGACGCCGCGGCGGCCATCGCCGCCGCGCTGGAGGGGGAGGACGGGCTCGACGTCCTCGTGCACGTGACGGGCGGCTCCCGGTCGCCCGGAGGAGGCCACGCCGCGATCACCGACGCCGACTGGGACGCCGAGCTGGCCCTGAACCTGCTGGGCGCGGTCCGGGTCGACCGCGCGCTCTCGCCGCTGCTCCGGCAGGGGCGGGGCGGCGTGATCGTGCACGTCGGGTCCATCCAGAGCCGGATGCCGCTGTGGGACGGGACCCTGGCCTACGCGGCGGCGAAGGCCGCGCTGCGCACCTACAGCAAGGGGCTGGCCGCCGAGCTCGCCGGGCACGGCGTCCGCGTGAACACCGTGTCCCCGGGCGGGATCGACGGCCCGGGCGCCGAGGGCCTCGCGCGGCGGATCGCCGAGGCCCGCGGCGTGTCGGCCGAGGAAGGGTTCCAGGTGCTCATGGACTCGCTCGGGGGGATCCCGCAGGGGCGCCTGGCGCCGCCGTCGGAGATCGCGGAGGTGATCGGCTTCCTCGTCTCCGACGCCGCCGCCTCGATCACCGGCGCGGACGTCACCGTCGACGGCGGCACCGTCCCGACCACCTGACCCTGTCGTGATCGAGTGCTCAGGCCGGCGGCTCGACCGCATCATCGCCGTGCGCCCGCCCGTCGAGCGAGGAGAAGCGGAGCGGTTCCAGGCGGCGCAGCACGGGCGCGTACCGCTCGAGCACCTCCCGGACGGCGAGCTCGTGCACGACCGCGGTGACGGAGTGGCGTTGCGGATGGCCGGACGTCGAACGGGCTGACCATCGGCTGGCGGCCGGGCTCGGTCGGCACCAGGCCCGGCTGCTCCGGCCGCGCGAGCGCCTCGCGCACGGGGTGCGGCTGACGCCCAGCCACGCGCGGCCTCGTCGATCGGGTGGCCGGCTCCTCCAGCGCGGCGGAGACCGGCCCGTGCGCGGCCGCCTGGATCGCGGCGCAGCGGCGCCGGCGCAGCGTCGAGGACCCGACCAGCGCCGGCTGCGGCACCTGGTGCCCGAGGACCGGCTGCGCGCCTACGCGGTGCGCCCGGTGCTGCAGACGCTGCGCGACGGCGGCAGCGTGCTGGAGCTGTGCGCGGGCTTCGGCGCCGGGGTCGTGGCCGTATTGGCCCGGCTCGACGGCCGGCCGGTCGGGGTGCTGGCCGACGACCCGGCCGACACCCGCGCGCTGCTGGTCGGGGCGCTGCGGGCGGCGGGCGGGTAGCGGGCCGTCAGCGGGCTGCGATCCGCAGCGCCCGTACGGTGCTGCGGACGACCTGCTCCTTGGCGAGGGCGGCGAGGCGGCCGGTGACGACCAGGTCGGTGGGGGAGTCGTCGCGGCGCACCTTCTGCACCAGGCCGTCGTGGCGGCCCAGGCTCAGCACCTGGGCCTGGTAGCGGAACCGCAGGGGGCGGACCTCGCCGCCGGTGAGGTCGGCGGCGGCGTTGCGCCCGGCGCGGGTGCCGACCGGGAGCGCGGTGGCGCAGGCCATGCGCAGGGCGCCCGCGTCGGGTGTCCAGGCCCCGGCGGCGTCGCCGGCGGCGAAGACCTCGGGGTGCGACACCGACCGGAGGTGCTCGTCGACGGTGATCCGGCCGTCGGCGCCCAGAAGGATGCCGGCGGCGGTGGCCGGCTCGGTGGTGGGCTGCAGGGAGGCGTTCCAGACGACGGCGTCGGCGTCGAGGTCGGCCGGTGTGACGGCGGGGCCCTCGCGCAGGGTCACGCCGAGTGCGCGCAGCACCTGGCGGACGTGGGCACGGCCCTTGTCCGACAGCGACGGGCCGACCTGGCCCGCGGTCACGAGCTCGACCTCCCAGTCGGTGAGCTCGGCGATCTCGGAAGCGGTCTCGATGCCGGTGGCGCCGCCGCCGACGACGGTGAGCCTGCCGCGCCCGTCCTGCAGTCGCTCGTGCAGGTGCGCGGCGGTCTCGGAGGTGAAGACGCGGCCGTCGTCGCCACCGGTGCTGTCGACGTCGGCGCCGCGGGTGCGGCTGCCGAGTGCGTAGACCAGGCGGTCGTAGCGGAGCTCCTCGCCGCTGTTGGTGGTGACGGTCCTGCGGCGGGTGTCCAGGGCGGTGGCGCGGGCGGGCACGTGCCGGACGCCCTTGCGTGCCAGCAGCGGGGCCAGCGGATGGCCGATCGAGGTGCGGCCCGCCGCGAGCTCGTGCTGGCGGACCCGTTCGGTGAACTCCGAGGACGGGTCGACCAGCGTGACCGGTGCGTGGTCGGCCGCGCGCAGTGCCGCCATCAGTCCGCCGTACCCGGCCCCCAGGACCAGGACCCGTCCGCTCTCGTCGTTCTTCGTCGTCTCCATGCCCTGATGACGATGCAGCGGTCCGAGGTGTGAGGCCGGGGATGTCCGGGCGTTCCGTCGTCGGGCACGCTGACCTTCCGGTGTCCTGCGTCGTCCTGGTGCCGAGGGGTGGTGACGATGACCGGTCAGGAGATCGACGCCGACGTGCTCGGCGAGCGGCGGCACCTGCTGTCGCTGGCGTTCCGGATGCTCGGGACGGTGGCCGAGGCGGAGGACGCGGTGCAGGAGACCTACATCCGCTGGTACCGGATGAGCCAGGAGCGGCGCGACGCGGTGGAGGTGCCGCGGGCGTGGCTGACGCGGGTCGCGGGGCGGGTGTGCCTGGACGTGCTGGGCTCGGCCCGGGTGCGCCGCGAGCGCTACGTCGGGCCCTGGCTGCCCGAACCGGTGCCGGCCCTCGCGTTCGCCGATCCCGCGCGGGACGAACCGGCGGACCGGGCCACCCTCGACGACTCGGTCAGCAGCGCCCTACTGGTGGTGCTGGAGTCGATGACCCCGGCGGAGCGGGTGGCGTTCGTGCTGCACGACGTGTTCGCGGTGCCGTTCGCCGAGATCGCCGAGATCGTGGGGCGCACCCCGGCGGCCTGCCGCCAGCTCGCCGGTTCGGCGCGCAAGCGGGTGCACGGCGCCCGGGAGGCGGCGGTGCCGCGGGCGGCGCACGACGCGACGGTGCGCGCGTTCGCCGCGGCCGCGCGGGCCGGCGACCTGGCGGGACTGGTGGCGGTGCTGGACCCGGACGTGGTGCTGCGCTCGGACGGTGGGGGTGTGGTGTCCGCGGCGCGGCACCCGGTGGTCGGTGCGGACAGGGTGGCCCGGTTCCTGCTCGGGGCGCTGGGGCGGAACCCGGCGGCCGAGGTCCTGGACCAGGAGACACCGGACGGCCTCGGCTTCGCCCTGTGGGTGGAGGGGCGGGTGACCGGGGTCGTGACGATGGACGTCCGCGGGGGTGTGGTGACCGACGTCCGGGTGGTCCTCAACCCCGAGAAGCTGACGCTGTGGAACCGGCCCACGACGCCGGTCGAGTGACGGCCGTCGCGGACCGGTGGGCGAGCCCGCCTGCTCGTCGGGAGCCTGCTGTGTGCCGCCGGACAGACGGGTCGCGAGGTGCAGGCGCGTCATGCGGAGCAGGGTGTCGATCAAGGTGTCGAGCAGGAGTCGCGCTCCACCCAGAAGCCGATGAGCGCCTGGGCGCGGCGGGTCAGGCGGGTCCGGGCGGGCCAGGCGAGGACGGCGCGGCGCTCCTGGGTGGGGTCGGAGATGGGACGTCCGCCCCGACTCGTTCGCAACGAGACCCCGACTCGCGGGTCGGGGGGCAGGGAGCAGGGCGAGGGGCGGGGCGACGTCCGCGTGCGTCGTCGTGATCGCCGGACCGCTTCCTCGCGGTCCCCGGGCGGCCGCTGTGGCGCACGTCCGACGATCGCACGGGGCGTGCCCACTGGTCTTGATCGCCGCCGCTCGCACGTCACGGTCGTCCCGACAGCCGTGAGGTGCGACGGAGCGCGATCACCACGGCGGTGATCACCGGAAGCGCGTCACCACGGTCCCCCCCGAGGACCCTGACGGCGCACTCCCGGCGATCACCGCCCCGCCCCGACTCGCCCGCAACGAGACCCCGACTCGCGGGAGCCCGGTGCGTGCGGAACGGGAGGCGAATCCCGCTCGGGTGACGCGCAGCGCGCACCGCGGATCCAGGGGGTCGAGCGCTCCTATGAGCGCGCGGAGAGCCGTGGGCGCGTCGTCGGTCCCGTTGGTACACGTACGCAACCTTCGCCCCGTACGGTGCGTCCTCATGCCGGACCCCGCCGAGGCCACCCTCGAGCACCACGGACTCAAGCGCTCCATCACCGCCAAGCAGCTCTACTTCTACGTGGTCGGCGACGTGCTCGGATCGGGCATCTACGTCCTGATCGGCCTGGTCGCCGCGGCCGTCGGCGGCGCGTTCTGGATCGCGTTCCTGGCCGGGGTCGCGGTCGCCACGATCACCGGCCTCGCCTACGCCGAGCTCGTCACGAAGTACCCGCGGGCCGCCGGGGCCTCGCTCTACGTCAACAAGGCGTTCCGGTCGCCCGTCCTGACCTTCTTCATCACCATCTGCATGCTGTCGGCCAACATGGCGGCCGTCGGCTCGCTGGCGTCGGGCTTCGTCCGCTACTTCGCCGGGGTCGTCGGGCTGCCCGAGGACGCGATCATCCCGACGCTGATCGTCGCGCTGGTGTTCGTCGCCCTCATCACGCTGGTCAACCTGATCGGGATCAGCGAGTCGGTTGCGGTGAACGTGGTCATGACGTTCATCGAGCTCAGCGGCCTGCTCATCATCATGGTCATCGGGCTGATCGCGCTGTTCTCCGGCATCGCCGACCCCAGCGTGCTCACGCAGTTCACCGTCGAGGGCGGCGTGGGCAGCCAGGCGATCGCGGTCGTGGCCGGCGTCTCGCTCGCCTTCTTCGCGATGACCGGGTTCGAGAACGCGGCCAACGTGGCGGAGGAGACGATCGACCCGTCGCGGGCTTTCCCGCGGGCCCTGATCGGCGGCATGCTCACGGCGGGCGTGGTCTACGTGCTGGTCTCGCTGGCCTCCGCGCTGGCCGTGCCGATCGACGTCCTGGCCGGCAACACGCTGCTCGAGGTGATCCGCGCGGGGATCCTGCCCATCTCGGTGGGCGTCATGCTCGTGGTGTTCGGCCTGATCGCCATGATCGCGATCAGCAACACCGCGCTCGTCACCGTCGTCGCGCAGTCCCGGATCCTCTACGGGATGGCCCGCGAGGACGTCGTGCCCGGCGTCTTCGCCAAGGTCCACCCCACCCGCCGCAGCCCCTACGTGGCGCTGCTGTTCGGCGCCGGGATCGTGGGCCTGCTGCTGCTGATCGGCGCGCTGATCCAGCTGACGGGGTCCGACCTCGACATCGTCGACCGGCTGGCCACCATCACCGTGGTGTTCCTGCTGTTCATCTACGCGCTGGTGATCGTCGCGTGCCTCAAGCTGCGGGGGCAGGACGAGACGCCCGACACCTACCGCGCCAACACGCCGCTGCTCATCCTCGGGATCGCCGGCAACCTCGTCGTGCTGGTGTACACCGTCGTCGACGACCCGGGTTCACTGCTGTGGGTGGCCGGCCTGCTCGCGGTCGGCCTGGTCCTCTTCCTCATCCAGCGCTTCACGGGTGGGGGCCGCGGCCGCCTGCCGGGCAGCCCCGCCGCCGACGCCGCCACGACCGACAAGGGACTCTGAGCCATGCACGTGATCGTCGCGACCGACGGGTCCCACGCCTCCCTGGCCGGGGCCGAGCAGTTCCGGTGGATCGCGGACTCCCGCGAGATCACCGATGTCACCGTGGTGGCCGTCGTCAGCCCGTTCGCCGCGGTGCCCTTCGCCAACGAGCTCACCGGGCGGCGCAACGCCGAGCCGACGGACTTCAGCTTCCAGCAGGAGGCCGAGGCGGCGGTCGAGGTGGTGGCCGGGGTGTTCGACGGCTGGGGTCCGAAGATCCACAAGCAGGTGCGCAGCGGCTCGCCGGCCTCGGAGATCGTGCGGGCGGCCGAGGAGGTGCGCGCGTCGCTGATCTCCCTGGCCGCCGGCGGCCGCGGCCTCACCTCGACCATCCTGCTGGGCAGCACCGCCTCGAAGGTGCAGCACTCCGCGCCCTGCCCGGTGCTGGTGTGCCGGCCGACGCGGGTCGCGGAGAGCTGAGCCGGACGGCCCGCAGGCGCGGCGCGTAGGCTCGTCGCCCACCGCCGCGGCGCACGTCGCCCGGCCACGACCGACCGGCCGGAGAGCACGTGACCGACACCCCCACGCGCCGGACCCAGGAGCAGCGGCGGGCCGAGACCGCCCGTCGCGTGCTCGACGCGGCGACCGAGCTCATCGCCCGCACCGGCTCGCGCTCGGTGACGCTCGCGCAGGTGGGGGAGGCGGCCGGGTACAGCCGCGGGATCGTCTACCACCAGTTCGGGAGCCGGGACCGCCTCGTCGAGGCGGTCCTGGACCGCGCCCAGCAGCTCGACCTGCCCGAGTACGCGGGCAACGGGCTCGAGCACCTCGTGGGGATCGTGGAGTCCTACCTGCGGGCGGTGTCCGGCGGCTCGGTGACGACCCGCGCGTTCCTGCAGCTGTGGATGGAGGCGGCGGCGGCGGACCCGGTGGTCGCGCCGCTGTTCGCCCGGCGCGACGAGGAGTTCCGCCTGTACCTGCGCGACGCGGTCCGCGGGGGAGTGGCCGACGGGTCCGTACGGTCCGACGCCGACCCGGACGCCGCCGGGTCGGTGCTCATGGCGCTGCTGCGCGGGGCCGGCCTGCAGTTCGTCGCGACGCCCCCCGTCGACGACGAACCCGCCCTCATCCGGGAGGCGGTGCGCACGGTGCGCACCGCGTTCGCCGCCACCTCCTGACGCTCCCCGTGGCATACCGGCCTCCGTCGCGCTGTTGTTACGTGCATACGTACACGCGAGTCCCCGCCCG
The DNA here is from genome assembly GCF_019263585.2 of Pseudonocardia oceani. Classification (GTDB taxonomy): domain Bacteria; phylum Actinomycetota; class Actinomycetes; order Mycobacteriales; family Pseudonocardiaceae; genus Pseudonocardia; species Pseudonocardia oceani. The sequence goes on along the minus strand of NZ_JADQDF010000001.1, from coordinate 165,495 downwards.
GTTTCGGCGCACCCGCGCCGGAGGGCTGCGCGACCACCGTCGACGGCTACCGCGACTGGCTGACCGCCCGCCTCGAGCAGTTCGGGCGGCCCGTCGACCTCGTCGGCCACGAGTGGGGCGGTGCCCGCGTCGTGCACGTGGCGATGCGGCGCCCCGACCCGGTCCGCAGCTGGGCCTCCGACGCGCTGGGCCTCTTCGCGCCCGACTGCGTCCGGCACGCGAGGGGCGCAGGTGTGGCAGCAGGAGGGGGTGGGGGAGCAGTCGGTGAAGGAGCTGTACGGCGGCCCGCTGGAGCGGCGCCTCGCCGTCGTGGAGCGGATCGGGATGGTCGGCCCCGTGGCCGAGCGGGTCGCGACCGGCCTCGACGACGGTATGGGCCGCGCGGTGCTGACCCTGCTCCGCTCGGCCGCCCAGCCGGTGATGGCGGACCTGGGCCGCGGGCTCGCCGACGCCGCCCGGCGCCCCGGCCTCGCCCTGATCGCGATGAACGACGTCGACGCCGCCAGCGGCACCATCGCCCAGCACCGCGCGGCGGCGGGGGCGGCCGGGGCGGCGTTCGCGGAGCTCGCCGACGTGGGGCACTGGTGGCCGGTGGAGAACCCCCGCCCGGCCGCCGCGGCCCTCGAGGAGTTCCGGGGGCGGGTCGAGGGGACGTGACGGGCTTGCGCCCGCCCGCCGGTGGGCGGGGTGCCGCGCCCGCTCGCCGCGGGGGGTGCGCGTTCCGCGGAACGCGCTGTGCGGACGTTCGGCGGGCGGCTCCGGCGCGCGTTCCCGGTTGCCGCGCGGTTTTCCTGCTCCCGCGGGGCCCCGGGGGCGCGCGGGAGCCTGATCGGTGCGCGGGAAGCCGAGAGCGGCGCGTTCCGCGGAACGCGCCTGCCGGGACCCGGACACCGCCGGTGCGTTCCGCGGAACGCGCTCCGGGCCGCGCCTCCGCCGGTGGCGACTCGCTGCTGGGCACCCGGGTACGGAGGCGCTCCCCTTGCACGCGCTGCGCTCGGCTTACCGCCGACGCCGACGCGGACGCGCGTTCCGCGGAACGCGTGCGGGTCGTTCCCGCGCGCGTTCTCGGTTGCCGCGCGCGGTTCCTGCTCCCGCGTGGCCCCGGGGGTGCGCGGGAGCTTGTTCGGCGCGCGGGAACCTGGCGAGCGCGCGGGGAGCGGACACGCAGCCCCGCAGTCGCCTCAGCGCGCCGGCACGGCGCCCGTCCGCCACCACCTCCTGGACGCCAGGGCGGCGGGGACGGCGCCCAGGGCGTTGAGCAGCACGTCGTCCACCGACGACACCCGGTCCAGCTGCAGGACGTACTGCGCCGTCTCGACCAGCAAGGAGCAGGCCGCCGCGAGCGCCAGGACCCGCGGCGCGGACGCCAGGGCCGCGAACCGGATCGGGGCGAAGAAGCCCAGCGCCGCGAAGAGCAGCAGGTTGCCGACGATCCCCAACGTCCCCATCGTCACCAGGTCCTGCAGCGGTACCAGGCTCACGCGGCCGGGCACGACGCCGGCCCCGGATCCCGGCAGCAGCGTCATCCACACCAGCGGCACGGTCCCGACGACCATCCCCACCTCCGCCGTCGACAGCCGCCACGCCGCGGCGATCCCGGCGGCCAGCCGGCGCCGGGCCCGCAGCCAGGCCACGAGCACGGCGGGCGGCAGCGCGGCCAGCGTCATCAGCGCGATGCCGTTGAGGGTGTCGCCGCAGCCGCTCCACCGCCCGGCCAGGCAGGTGGGGGCGGCCATCAGGAGCGGGCGGCGCAGGAGGTACGCGAGGGCGGCCACGGCGAGGACCGCCAGGGCGAGGGGCACGACCGGCCCGCGGCGGGGCCGGGCGGACAGGGGCGGGGTGGCGGACAGGGGCGGGGTGGCGGACACGGGCGGGGTGGCGGACAGGGTCATGCGGCCATCCCATCCGCAGCGGTGTTGCGAGAACGTATCCGTTCCCGCTCGGTCACCGCTGCGTCCGGGGGTCGTGCGTCGGGTCGGGGTACGGCGGCGGGCAGCCGTGCTCGACGGCGTCGGGGCGCAGCTCGTGGTGCCAGGGCTCGTTGGCGTAGACGCGGCACAGCCCGTGCTCGGCGCCGTGCTCGGACAGCCGGTCGGTGGCGGCGAGCGGGCCGGGGGAAGGAGGGGCTGTGGTCGACGGGGTCAGGGCGAGGACCACGGCCACGGCCACGGCGCCGCGGCCTCCGACGGCGACCGTCGCCCACGGTGCCCGTCGCGGCGGTGAGGTGCTGGTCATAGGTCCGGTGCAGGCCGCCGGGCGTCGTCGGGGCGTATGCGGTTTCCGATACGCCGACGACAGGTCCCGGCCCCTAGCATCGGGACCCTCATGCGCGTGCTGATCGTCGAGGACGAGCCCTACCTGGCCGAGGCCATCCGCGACGGCCTGCGCCTGGAGGCGATCGCGGCCGACATCGCCGGCGACGGCGACACCGCCCTGGAGCTGCTCGACGTCCACGCCTACGACATCGCCGTCCTCGACCGCGACATCCCCGGGCCGTCGGGTGACGAGGTCGCCGCGCGGATCGTCGCCTCCGGCAGCGGCCTGCCGATCCTCATGCTCACCGCCGCCGACCGGCTCGACGACAAGGCCTCCGGCTTCGGCCTCGGCGCCGACGACTACCTCACCAAGCCCTTCGAGCTCCGCGAGCTCGTCCTGCGGCTGCGCGCGCTCGACCGCAGGCGCGCGCACAACCGGCCGCCGGTGCTGGAGGTCGCGGGCCTGCGCGTCGACTCGTTCCGCCGCGAGGTGCACCGCGACGGCCGGTACGTCGCGCTGACGCGCAAGCAGTTCGCCGTGCTGGAGGTCCTCGTGGCTGCCGGGGGCGGGGTCGTCAGCGCCGAGGAGCTGCTGGAGCGGGCGTGGGACGAGAACGCCGACCCGTTCACCAACGCCGTGCGCATCACCGTCTCCGCCCTGCGCAAGCGGCTCGGAGAGCCCTGGGCCATCGCCACGGTGCCCGGGGTCGGCTACCGGATCGACGCCGCCGACGACGGCACGCGCGCGGAGGAGGGGCCGTGGACCGGGCGCCCGGGCTGAGCGTCCGGCTCAAGCTCACCCTCAGCTACGCCGGGTTCCTCATGGTCGCCGGCGCCCTGCTGCTCGCGGTGGTGTGGGTGTTCCTGCTGCGCTACGTGCCCGAGGTGATCGTCAGCCCGGTGCCGTCCGGGTCGCCCGGGACGCCGGGCCTGTTCATCCCGTCGCGCTCGGACCTGCAGCGCGCCTTCGCGCCGAGGGCCGCGACCGTGCTGGCCTTCCTGCTGCTGTTCGGCCTGCTCGGCGGGTGGGTCCTCGCCGGGCGCATGCTCGCCCCGCTCACCCGGATCACCGACGCCACCCGCCGGGCCGCCGACGGGTCGCTGGCGCACCGCATCCGGCTGGAGGGCCGCGACGACGAGTTCCGCCGGCTCGCCGACTCCTTCGACGCCATGCTCGCGCAGTTGGAGGCGCACGTCGCCGAGCAGCAGCGGTTCGCCGCCAACGCCTCCCACGAGCTGCGCACCCCGCTGGCGATCACGCAGGCGCTGCTCGACGTCGCGCGCGGCGACACCGGCCGCGACACCCCGCGGAGCGACACCGCCGAGCTGGTCGAGCGCCTGCACGTCGTCAACGCCCGGGCGATCGAGCTCACCGAGGCCCTGCTCCTGCTCAGCCGCGCCGATCAGGGCTCGTTCGGCCGCGAGGAGGTGGACCTGTCGCTGCTCGCGGAGGAGGCCACCGAGACGCTGCTGCCGTTCGCGGAGGAGCGCGGCGTCACGGTCGCGACCACGGGCGACGCCGCCCCCACCACCGGCTCGCCCGCCCTGCTGCTGCAGATGACGACGAACCTGGTCGACAACGCGATCGTCCACAACGCGGAGCGGGGGACCGTGGACGTCCGCACCGGCACCCGCCCCGGCGGCGCGGTGCTCACCGTCGAGAACACCGGCGCGGTGCTGGCGCCGCAGGTCGTCGCCACCCTCGTCGAGCCGTTCCAGCGCGGCGCCGAGCGCACCCGCACCCACCACGCGGGCGCCGGTCTCGGCCTGGCCATCGTCGCGAGCATCGCCCGCGCGCACGGCGGCACCCTCACCCTGGCCCCGCGCGAGGGCGGCGGGCTCCGCGTCGTGGTGGAGCTGCCGCCCGCCCCGCCCCGCTGACGCAGGCGCGGATCCGGCGTCGACCGTGCACCACAGGTCGTGGTCGGGGACGGCGAGCAGGGCCTGCAGCCGGCGGCGGAAGGCGGTGTTACCGCCGCTGAACAGCGGGTAGGCGAGGGCGTCCGGGACCAGGCCGGCGAGGGACAGGTGGTACCAGCGCGAACCCGGCGCCCTGGTCGTCGATCGCCGGGACGCGGCCGCCTCGCCGGTCGCCGCGGGCGAAGCGCAGCGCGACGTCCGAAGGCGACCCGCATGACGCCCGTCGCGCACGCCCCGATCAGGGCGCCCCCGAACGCGGCGCCGACGACGCCCAGGCCGTCGCCGACCCCGCCGAGGAGGTTCGCGGCCGGCACCCGCACGTCGACGATCGAGAACCGGGGGAACAGGTGTGCGCGGTCCCGAGCGGGTCGACCCGGCGGCCACCATCTGCTCGGAGAACGGCCGCGTCGCGCGGTCCCCCTCGGTGGCGGTGGCCAGCGGGTCGGTGACCTCGCGGACGCGGGGAAGCGCGTCGCCGGCGAACTCCCCGGCCGTGGCGCGCAGGGCCCGTTGCTCGTCGAGGAGATCGGTCGGGGTGGGCACGCTCAGTGCCCCGCGCTCTGGCCGCCGTCGACGTGCAGCGTCTCGCCCGTCACGAACGCCGCCGTCTCGAGGTAGAGCACGCCGTGGACGATCTCCTCGACCTCGCCCATCCGCCCCAGCGGGTGCAGCCCGGCGTAGGCGCCGTGGGCCTCGACGGGGTGCATCGGCGTCTTGATGATGCCCGGCGACAGGGCGTTCACCCGCACGCCCGAACCGGCGAGTTCGATCGCCAGCGACCGCGTCGCGGCGTCCAGGCCGCCCTTGGTCAGCGACGCGAGCACCGAGGGCACCACGCTCAGGGCGTGGTCGACGAGCGAGGTCGTGACGGTGACGACGTGCCCCGAGCCGCGCTCGAGCATGGCCGCGACCGCCCGCTGCGTGATGCGGAAGAAGCCGGTCAGGTTGAGCGCGACCGCGGTGGCGAGGTCGTCGTCGGTGCAGGCGGTGAACGGCTTGGCGATGAAGACCCCGGCGTTGTTGACGAGCGTGTCGACGCGGCCGAACCGCTCCAGTGCGGCGTCGACGACGCGGCCCGCGGTCGCGGGGTCGGCCAGGTCGCCGGCGACCGTGAGCACCTGCGGGTCGTCGGACGCGGCGATCGACCGCGACGTCGCGACGACGGCGTACCCGTGCTTGCGGTAGCCCTCCACGACGCCGGCACCGATGCCGCGCGACGCCCCCGTGACGATCGCGACCTTCTGCTCACTCGTAACGACGGACATGCTTCCTCCACAGTGGACTCTGCTGGTGCGGCCGTCCGCCGGGTCCGGCGGGCGGGTGGGTCAGCCGGCCGCGCGGCGCCCGGACCGGCGGATCTCGGTCGCGGTCGTGCCGAACTCGGCCCGCAGCGCGCGGCTCAGGTGCCGCGCGTCGGTCAGGCCCCAGCGCGCCGCGACGGCGGACGCCGTGCGCCCGCGCAGCGACTCGTCGGCGAGGTCGCGGCAGATGCGCTCGAGGCGCTGCGTGCGGATCCAGGCCGACAGCGTGATCTCGCGCGGTGCGAGGACCTTGTGCAGGTACCGCACCGACACCGCGTGCGCGCGGGCGACCGACTCGACGGTGAGGCCGGGGTCGGACAGGTGCGCGAGGCAGTGGGCGAGCACGCGGTCGGCGAGGTCGTCGCCCGCTCCCTGCGGCGGGATGTCGACCAGCTCCGCGATGGCCAGCGAGACGATCGCGTCCGCGAGGTACTCCGTGCTGCAGCTCGCCTCGCCCGCGGTGCAGCCGTCGATCTTCGCGGCGAGCGTGCCGAACAGCGTCGCCACCACGTCGCGGGGGCCCGTGTCCGTGGTGACCGCGACGGCCGTACGGCCGGCGAGGGTGTCGGCGTGCGCGCCCAGCGCCGTCAGCGGGATCGAGACGACGACCATCTCGTAGGCCTCGCGGAACGTCACCTCGTACGGCCGCGAGGTGACATAGTTGACCAGGCCGCCCGGCCCGACGAGGCAGCGGCGCCCGTCCTGCTCGACCTCGGCCCGCCCGGTCCGCGGCAGCGCCACGACCAGCACCCCGGGGTCGCCGGTGGCGATCAGGTCCAGCCCGCGCGTCACGGTGCACGGGCTGCCGCTCACCACCGAGACGCGGACGTCGCCCGCGGCGGCGCTGCGCACGGCGCTGTGGAACACGCCGTCGGTCAGCGGGCGCACGCGGACCGGGGCGGACGCCTCGGCGAGCAGGGTCGCGAACCGCGCCCCGTCGCCGGTCTCGGCGGCCGCGACGAGGTGCCGCACCGGTGCCACCGGCGCCGACGGACGCTGCGGACCCATCCGGCACCTCCCATTCCGCCGGGGCCCGGTGGCCCCGCTCCCGGCGACAGTAGGACCGCTCGGCCGCTCGCAGGCACCACCGCGGGCACCGGATCGCGCCAGTTCGTGCACTCCAGCCCCGCCCGGCCCGGCGCCGCACCGGGCCCGGCCTTGATCCATGCCGCCGGACCTGGTCCGATGGGCGCGTGGACCTCGGGATCTCGGGACGGCGGGCGGCGGTGGCCGCGGCCAGCGGCGGATTGGGCTTCGCGTGCGCCGCGGCGCTCGCGGCGGAGGGGGCGCAGGTCACGATCTGCGGCTCCGACGAGGCGCGCGCGAGGGACGCCGCCGAGCGGATCGGGGCGGCGTTCGTCGTGGCCGACCTGACCCGGCCGCAGGAGGGGACGCGGTTCGTCGAGGAGGCGTCCCGGCTGATGGGGGGCGTCGACATCCTCGTCACCAACGGGCCCGGCCCGGCCCCCGGCACGGCGCTGGAGACGCCCGCCGAGGCCTACCCGGCGGCGCTGGAGCGCAGCCTGCTCGCGGTCGTGCACATGTGCCTGGCCGCGGTGCCCGGCATGCGCGCGTCGGGGTGGGGGCGGATCGTCGCGATCACCTCGCTGGGCGTGCGCCAGCCCTACGCGAACCTCGCGCTGTCCAACACCGCGCGCGCGGGTGTCACCGGTTTCCTCAAGACCCTCGCCACGGAGTCGGCCGCCGACGGCGTCACCGTCAACTCCGTGCTGCCCGGCTTCCACGACACGGCGCGGCTGCGCAGCCTCAACGACGGCGGCCTGCCCGACGTCCCGGTCGGCAGCGCCGACGACTTCGGCGCGGTGGTCGCGTTCCTGTGCTCCCGGCAGGCCGGGTTCCTGACGGGCACGGCCGTGCCGGTGGACGGCGGGGCCAACCGCGCGCTGCTCTGAGCGCGGCCGGCCCCGCCTGCTAGCGGGCCCCCTGGCCGGCGTCGACGCGCAGGACGTGACCGGTGATCTGGTCGGCGTTGTCGGAGGCGAGGAACAGCACGGCGTCGGTGATGTCCTGCATCTCCGTCCGCCACTTCGGCCCCGGCATGTTCCCGGCGGAGGAGAACATCTCGTAGGCGTCGTCGGCGGTCATGCCCACCTCGCCGGCCAGCCCGAGCACCATCCCGGACCCCTGGCCCTCGCCGGGGCGGATCGTGGCCGGGGCGACGCAGTTGACGTTGATGTCGAACTCCGCGAGCTCGAACGCCCACGCCGACGTCAGGCCCTGGATCGCGTGCTTGGCCGCCACGTAGTGCGAGAGCTGGGCGTGGCCCGACCCCGTGACGCCCGACGAGATGTTGACGATCTTGCCCGACCGCCGCCCGATCATGTTCGGCACGACGTACTTGGCGACGTAGACGTGACCCTTGACGATCGTGTCGAACACGGCGTCGAGGACGTGGCTGCGCATGCCCTGGATCGTGTCCAGCGCGGCGACGCCGGCGTTGCAGACGAGGATGTCGATGCGGCCGTCGAAGAAGTCCAGCGCCTTCGCGACCGAGGACTCCACCTGGCTCTCGTCGCGGATGTCGCAGGGCAGCGGGATGACGCGTCGGTCGAGGTCCTCGATGGCCGCGACGGTGTCGTCCAGCATCGCGGCGGTGGCGAGCGGGTAGATGTCGGCGATCGGCTCGGTGATGTCGAGCGCGGCGATGTCGGCGCCCGCGTCGGCGAAGGCCTTGGCGTGGCTGAAGCCCTGCCCCTTCGCCGCGCCGGTGATCAGGACGTTCTTGCCCTCGAGCCCGCGGAGCACGGCGGCCACGTCAGCTCCCCTCGGTGTGTGCGGCGGCGTGGACGGTGGCGGCGCTGCCGGCGCCACCGTGGGCGGCGGCCCAGCGGACGGAGTCGACGATCATGTCGTAGCCGGTGCAGCGGCAGAGGTTGCCCTCGATGCCCTCGCGGATCGCGTCGTCGTCGGGGTCGGGCTGCTCGAGCAGGAGCCCGGTGGCCGACATGACCATGCCCGGCGTGCAGTACCCGCACTGCAGCCCGTGGCAGGCCTGGAAGCCCTTCTGCACCGGCGACATCTCGCCCTGCTCGTCGAGGCCCTCGACGGTGAGCACGTCGGTGCCGTCGGCGGTGACGGTGAGGACCGTGCACGACTTCACGGTGCGCCCGTCCACCAGCACGGTGCAGGCGCCGCAGTTGGAGGTGTCGCAGCCGACGTGGGTGCCGGTCAGCGCGCGGGTCTCGCGCAGGTAGTGCACGAGCAGCTGGCGGGCCTCGACCTCGTCCTCGCCCGCCGTGCCGTTGACGGTGATCCGGACCTTGTGGTGGGACATGGAGGAATCAGCTCCCGTTCTGGTGGGCGGACCCGGACGAGGCCAGCGCGGTGTTCAGGACCCGCCAGACCTTCTGCGGGGTGCAGGGCATGTCGATCGTGCGGACCCCGAGGTGGCCCATCGCGTCGACGACGGCGTTGACGACGGCCTGCGGCGCCGCGGTGGCCCCGGACTCGCCCAGGCCCTTGGCGCCGAGCGGGTTGAAGCTCGTCGGCGTGACGACGTGATCGGTCTCGTAGCGGGGGAGGTCCTTGGACGAGGGCAGCGTGTAGTCGACGAGCGTGCCCGCGCCGGGCTGCCCGTCGGCGCCGTAGGTGACCTCCTCGATCAGGGCCTGCGCGATGCCCTGCGCGACGCCGCCGTGGATCTGGCCCTTCGCCATCAGCGGGTTGATCACCGTGCCGCAGTCGTCGACGGCGACGTAGCGGCGGATGCGCACCTTGCCGGTGCCGCGGTCGATCTCCACGACGCAGCAGTGCGCTCCCGAGGGGTAGGACAGGTTGCTCGGCTCGTGGAACGCGGTCTCGTCCAGGCCGAGGTCGAAGCCGTCGGGCAGCAGGTGCGGCTTGAACGCGCGCACCGCGACCTCGGCCATGTCGACGCCCTGCTGGGGCGCGCCGCGCACGGAGAAGCGGCCGTCGGCGAGCTCGATGTCGGACTCGTCGGCCTCGAGCATGTGCGCCGCGATGCGGATGGCCTTGTCGCGCACCTTGTTCGCCGCCTTGAACACCGCCGACCCGCCGACGGGCACGCCGCGGCTGCCCATCGTGCCGATGCCCTCCTGCACGGTGGCGGTGTCGCCGTGGATCAGCGTGATCCGCTCGAACGGCACCGACAGCTGGTCGGCCACGATCTGCGCGAACGCGGTCTGGTGGCCCTGCCCGTGCGGGCTCGTGCCCACCTTGATCACCGCGGAGCCGTCGACGTTGAGCCGGACGTTGGCCGACTCCCAGCCGCCGACGTAGCCGAACTGCTCGAACAGCGGGGTCGGGCCGAAGCCGCCCATCTCGACGAACGTGGAGAACCCGATGCCCAGCAGCGGCGCCTGCGGGTCGTCGCGCAGCGCGGCCTGCTCCGTGCGCAGCGCCTCGTAGTCGACGTGCTCGAGGAGCTTGTCCAGGCATCCGGGGAAGTCGGCCTCGTCGTAGACGATGCCCTCGAACTGCGTGGCGTAGGGCATCTCGCCGGGCTGGATGAAGTTGGCGCGGCGGACCTCCAGGGGGTCCATGCCCAGCTCGGCGGCGACGTGGTCGACGACCCGCTCGATCATGTACGACGCCTCGGGGCGACCGGCGCCGCGGTAGGAACCGACCGGGGTGGTGTTGGTGACGACCGAGCGGAAGCTGGGCGCGATCGTCGGGATCCGGTAGCAGCCACCGGACATGAACGAGGTGAGCGTGGGCAGGCCGATGCCGGTGGCATCGGGCCAGCCGCCGCAGTCCTGGGTGATCCGGACGCGCAGGGCGAGCAGGCGGCCCTCGTCGTCGAAGCCGACCTCGACGTCGTGCTGCTGGGCCCGCCCGTGGACCATCGACGTCATGTTCTCGCTGCGCGTCTCCACGTACTTGACGGGGCGCCGCAGCCGGCGGGAGAGCTCCGCGGTGAGCAGGAACTCCGGGTAGAACGAGGCCTTCGCGCCGAAGCCGCCGCCCACGTCGGGCGCGACGAACCGCACCTCCTGCTGGGACAGGCCGAACATCTGCGCGATCTCGTTGCGCATGTGGTGCGGGGTCTGGCTGGTGCCCCAGATCGTCAGGCCCGAGGACTGCCAGTCCGACAGGCAGACGGTCGGCTCCATCGGCACGGCCGCGCAGCGCTGATTGACCAGCGCGACCGCGAGCCGGTGCGGGGCGGCGGCGAGCTCGGCCTCGGCGTCGGTGGCCGACAGCTGCTGCTCGAGCACCACGTTCGACGGCAGCCCGTCGATGATCGGCGTCGCGCCCTCGGCCGTGGCCGCGGCGATCGAGGCCATGACCGGCAGCTCCTCGTACTCCACGACGACCGCCTCGGCGGCGTCGGCGGCGAGGTAGCGGTCGGTGGCGACGACGACGGCCACCGGCTCGCCGACGAAGTGCACCTTGCCCGTGGCCAGGCACGGGCGCTCCATGCCGGGCACGGAGCGGGTGGCGGGCAGGCCCTCGAGGTCGGCGTGGGTCCACACCCCGAGCACGCCGGGCAGCCGCGCCGCCTCGTCGGTCTCGATCGACACGATGCGCGCGTGGGCGAGGTAGCTGCGCACGAAGACCATGTGCACGGTGCCGGGCAACCGGATGTCGTCGACGAACGTGCCGCGTCCGGTGAGCAGGGCGGGGTCCTCCTTGCGGACCACCGATGCACCGACCATGGATCCCATGCCGCGACCTCCTCGTCTGCACTGACCAGCGTCGGCGGTCACCCACCGGCGTTAGGAACCTAACGTCGACGATCATCGAGAGCAAGGATCACCATGGGCGACCGGCTCGTCACGGGGCGTCGAAGACCACCGGGTACGCGGCGAAGTGGTCGCGCGCGGAGTGCGGGTCGCGCCGCGGGGGGTCGGCGGGATCGGGCCGGGCGCCTGCGGTGAGCAGGGCGTCGAGCATGAGCGTGACGGTGCCCAGCACCTGCTCGTGGGCCTGCTCCGGGGTGGGCTGCTCGGGCGCCGGCACGCCGCCGGCGAGCTCGGTGCCGATGCAGGCGTGCATGCCGCCGCCGAAGGCGTGGCCCCAGCGCGGGACGTCGGCGGGGACCTCCCGCATCGGGTCGTACTCCTCGGGGCGGTCGAACACCCGCGCGTCGCGGTTGGCACCCGCGATGTCGAGCACGACGAACGACCCCTCCGGGATCTCGGTGCCGCCGCGCAGCGTGATCGGCGCGAGGGCGCGGCGCTGGGCCACCGGGCTCGCGGGGTGCAGCCGCAGGGTCTCGTAGACGCAGCGCTGCAGCAGCGCCGGGTCGCGGCGGGCCCGGTCGGCCGCCTCCGGGTCGCGCTGGGACCAGGTGAACCAGTCGTCGGCGGCGTGGCTGAACGCGTCGGCGGTGCTGTGCGAGCCGGCCTGCAGGTAGAAGGCGCACTCGCGGCGCAGGACGTCCTCGTCGATGCCGAGCTCGTCCCAGTTGCGCAGCAGCGCGGTGAGGACGTCGCGGGGCAGGTCGTCCTCGGTGATCTCCCCGGCGTCGAGCCGCTCCAGCAGCGCCCGGCGGCGGGCGACCGAGGGCTGCAGGAAGATGCGGTCGAAGTCGTCGAGCGCGGCCTGCACCTCGGCGCGCACGACCTCGGGGTCGCGCGTGGAGTGCACCATCGTGGCGCCCTCGGAGAACTTCTTGGCGAACCGGTAGAGCTCGTCGGTCTCCTCGGGGCTCCCGGTCGGCTGGTCGAGCCCGGCCACCATCGCGGTCAGGTTCATGATCGTGCGGTAGCCGATCTCGAGGAGGTCGGCGCGACCCGCGGCGCGGAACGGCGCGAGCGTGTCGCGCACGACGTCGCGCAGGAACGCCTTCTCCCAGTACCGGAACGTGCCGCGGCGGAACAGTCGGTTCTCGACGCGGCGCCGGCGCCGGTGCTCGCCGCCGTGCAGCACGAGCAGGCTGTCGGCCATCACGACCCCGCCCGCGTCGTAGAGGGCCTGCTCCAGGTCGTGCTGGCGGTAGGCCTCGCGGACGTCCGCGTACCCGTCGAGCGTGATCGTCTGCATGGCCCGCCTCGCTGCGTCCGGCGCCGGAATGCGGCGTGCTGTCCCTAGCGACGCTAGCAACGGCGGCCCGTCGACGTCCAGGGTGGCGGTGTGCGTCGTCAGTCCCTTGACGACGCTCCGGCGCTGCGGGAGTCTCGTGATCCAGCCCACTCGCAGGACAGCCCCGACCAGGAGGACAGCGTGGCCGAACCCGTCCGGACCCTCACCGCCGACGTCGTCGTGCTCGGCACCGGCCCCGCCGGCATGGCCGCCGTCGCCGAGGCGGCCGCGGAGGGCGCGGACGTGATCGCCGTCGAGGCCATGGAGCACATCGGCGGCAACGCCGTCTGGTCCACCGGCTACCTGGCCTTCGTCGACTCGCAGATGCAGCGCGAGCAGGGCATCACCGACGACGTCGAGACCTTCGTGTCCGACGCCCGGGCGATGGTGCAGGAGGCGCAGGACCGGTTCGGCGTCGAGTGGGACGAGGAGCTCGTGCGCCTGTTCGCCCGCGAGAGCGCCGAGACCTACCGCATCCTCACCGGGCGCGGCGTGCGCTTCTCCCGGTTCATCCCGCGGCCGCGCCAGCACACCGTCGACCGCATGGCCGCCGTCGAGGACAGCTGGATGCTGGGCCGGGCGTTCCGGCCGGACTTCGACCTGCCCGCCGTCACCACGCTGTTCGAGACGGTCGCCGACCGGCTGGTCACCGAGGACGGCCGGGTCACCGGCGTGCTCGCGCACGGGCTCGCCGACGGGCAGCGGTACGCGCTGCACGCCCGGCGCGGGGTCGTGCTCGCCACCGGCGGCTACCAGTCCAACCCCGCGCTGCGCCGCCGCTACCAGCCGGAGTTCGTGGCCAGGGCCCCGTACCTGGGCGTCGACACCTGCCGCGGCGACGGGCACCTCATGGGTCAGGCCGTCGGCGGCGACCTCGTCAACATGACGTTCGTGCCGCCGCTGGTGATCGTGTCGTCGTCGGTGGTGGAGGACGCCATCGCGGTGAACGCGGCGGGGGAGCGGTTCCACGACGAGGCCGGTCCCTACGAGGAGCGCGTCGAGCGGCTGCACGAGCAGCCCGGGCGCCGCGCCTGGTACGTCGTCGACGACGAGGTGGCGCGCGAGAAGTCCGGCCTGATCGGCCAGATGCCGGAGCCGCCGGTGCAGGCCGACACCCTCGACGCCCTGGCCGACGCGATCGGGGTCCCCGCCGCCGCGCTGGCCCGCACGGTCGAGGGCTGGAACGCCTTCCTCGCCACCGACGCCGACCAGGACCCGGAGTTCGGCCGGGTCGTGCTGCCTCCGCGGCGGCGCCGCTGCGCCACCGCGCCGTTCACCGCCGTACCGATGGTCGAGGGTGTCAACTTCTGCTGCGGCGGGTTCCGCGTCACCACCGACCTGCAGGTCGTCGACGTGTTCGGCACGCCGATCAGCGGCCTGTTCGCCGCGGGCGACTGCGTCGGCGGCCTCAACCCCGTGTCCGACCTCGGTGGCGTCCACATCTGCGGCGGGCTGACGCTGGGCCGCCTGGCCGGTCGCGCCGCGGCCCGCGGCATCGACGACCGCGGGCACCACGGCACCGTCCTGCACGCGGGGATGCCCTCGATGCTCGACACGAAGATCGCGCTGGTCCACCTCGACACCCCCCGTCCCTGAGGAGTCACCGATGTCCGTCGGAGTCCTGTTCACCCAAGGCCTGGTCACCGGAGACCCGCACACCGTGCTGGGGGAGATCCTCGAGCAGGCCGAGGCCGCCGACCGGCTGGGCTTCTCGGCCGCCCTGACCACCGAGCACAAGTACTCCGACGAGTACTTCGGCTCCCCGCTGCACCTGGCCTACGCGATCGCGGCGCGCACGCGGCGGGTCCGGGTCGGCACGGCGATCGCCATCGCGCCGCTCTACAACCCGGTGGAGCTCGCGCAGGACGCCGCCATGCTCGACCAGCTCTCCGGCGGCCGCGCCTGGCTCGGCCTGGGCGCCGGGTACATGCCGGTCGACTACTCGACGGTCGGCGTGAGCTGGGACGACCGCGCCCAGCGCTTCGACGAGACCGTGCGGATCCTGCGGGCCGCGCACACCCAGGACCGCTTCTCCTTCGCCGACGAGATCTACTCCTTCGACGACGTCTCGGTGATCCCGAAGCCCGTGCAGGCCGGGGGCGTGCCGCTGCACCTCGCGGCCTGGACGCCCGGCGGCCTGCGGCGGGCGGGCCGCCTGGCCGACGGCTGGATCACCAACGCGCTCATGTCGCTGCCGACGATGTCGGCCATGGCCGCGGACTACCGCGCCGCCGCCGAGGCGCAGGGCCGCACGCCGCACGTCACGTCGATCCGGTTCTGCTGGCCCTACACCTCGCGGGAGGCGGCGCTGGAGAAGTTCGGGGACACGGCGCTGGCCATGGCCCGCACGCTGTTCGACTACGGCGCGATCACCGACCTGCCCGGCGTCACGTCGTCGTCGGAGATCACGCTCGAGGAGTTCGTGAAGGACCGCTTCGTGTTCGGCACGCCCGAGGAGTGCGTCGAGACCGTCGGGCGCTTCCGCGACGAGGCCGGCGTCGACGACTTCCTGATGATCTTCCGTTACCCGACCGGCCCCGACAACGCCGCGGTGCTGGAGGCGATGGAGCTGTTCGGGACCGAGGTGCTGCCCGCGCTGGAGCGGCCCGCGGTGCCGGCGTGACGGCGCCCTCCCGTCCGGTGCCGCCCCGGCCGCTGCGCGTCGGGATCGTCGGCGTCGCCTACGCCGAGGGCACGCACCTCCCGGCCTACGCGGCGCTGGCGGCCGAGGGGCTGGTGGAGCTCGTCGCCGTGGCGACGGCGCACCGCGAGACCGCCGAGGCGGCGGCGGAGAAGCACGGCATCCCGCGGGCGCACGTCGGGTTCGAGGCGCTGTGCGCCGACCCGGACGTCGACCTCGTCGACGTCGCCACCCGGCCCAGCCGCCACCGGCCCATGGCCGAGGCGGCGCTGGCCGCGGGGAAGCGGGTGCTGTGCGAGGCCCCGCTCGCGCCGACCGTCGCGGACGGGGAGGCGATGCTCGCGGCGGCGGGCGACCGGGGCCTGGTCGACATGCAGTCGCGGTTCTGGCCGGGCATCACCGAGCTGCGCCGGCTGGTCGCCGACGGGTACGTCGGACGCGTCGACAACGTCGCCGCCACCGCGCTCTACCCGACGTTCACCACGGAGCGGGCGATCGCGTCGTCGGGCTGGTGCGCCGTCGCCGAGCACGGGGCGAGCTCGCTGCGGGTGCACGGCCTGCACACCGCCGACCTGCTGCGGTTCGTCTTCGGCGACCTCTCCGACGTGCGGGGGAGCGCGGCCCGCCGCGAGCCGCTGTGGGACGGGCGGGTGCCGGCCGACAGCGTCGACTCCGCGGCCTGGACCGCGCGCACGCCCGACGGGGCGGTCTGCTCGGTGCACTCGTCGTGGATCGCGCGGTTCGGCGCGGGCTTCCGGCTGGTCGTCCACGGCTCGGAGGGGATGCTGCTGGCCGAGGCGGCCGGGCACACCGGGCACTTCCCCGTGCGGCTGTCGGGTGCCCGGACCGGCGACGACGTACCGCGCGAGCTGGTGGCGGCGTCGGGCGCGGCCACCGAGCCGTTCACGCGGTTGGTGCGCGCCGTCGCGACCGGCGACACCGCCGACGTCCCGACGTTCGCCGACGGCCTCGCGGCCCTGCGGATCGCCGAGGCCGTGGAAGCCGGTTGACGGGGCGGTTGACGTGAGGGCACTAACGACTACCGTCCTGGTGGAGCACGAGGCACCGGCGCCGAGGAGAGAACCATGACCGCAGCCGTCGTCCCCGAGGTCGTCGTCCTGACGTCGTTCGCCGACGCGAAGGACGCCTACCGCCACAAGGACCTGCGCCAGTCGCTCTACGACGAGGGCGAGGTCGTGATGGCCGACGTGCTGGTCAACCTGCACGGCGCCGAGCACCGCGACCGCCGCCGCGTCGAGAACCGGCTGTTCCGCCGCGACGTCTTCGAGCGCTACGAGCGCGACCTGTTCCCCGAGGTCACCGAGCGCACGCTCGCGCCCTACCTCGAGGCGGGCGGGGTCGACCTCGTGCACCTGGGCCACGAGCTGATGCTCAACCTCGCGGCCCTGACCGCGGGCGTCGACCGCCCGCAGGGCACATCCGAGGAGACCGGGCGGCTCTACGACTACATGATGCGGTTCATCGAGGGCGCCACCCTCGCGCACTCCACCGGCGACAAGGCGGCGCAGGCCGTGGCGATCGCGCAGGCGCTGGAGGACTGGGACGCGGAGTTCCTCGCGCCCTCGATCGCCCGTCGCCGGGCCCTGCCGCCCGAGGAGCAGCCCCGAGACGTGCTCTCGACGCTGCTGCAGCACCAGGACGAGCTCGACCTGCCGCCGCACGTGGTCCGCCGCGAGGTCGCCTTCTACCTGCTGGCGGGCGGCCACACCAGCGCCACCGCGTTCGTGCGGGCGATCGACCACATGCTCGGCTGGTTCGACGCCCACCCCGAGCAGCGCGGGCGCGCCGACGACCCGCTGTTCGTGCAGCGCTGCATCCACGAGACCGTGCGCCTCAACCCGTCGAGCCCCACCGGCCGCCGCCGCGCGCTCGCGCCGGTGCGGCTGCGCTCGGGCGTCGAGATCGCGGAGGGCGCCACCGTCGTCATCGACCTCATGGCGGTCAACCGGGACGTCGAGCTGTTCGGGCCCGACGCCGCCGCCTTCGACCCCGACCGCGTGCCGCCGCCGGGCGTCGCCCCGTTCGGGCTGAGCTTCGCCGCCGGGATGCACGTCTGCATCGGGCAGGACCTCGCCGCGGGCGTCGTCGCGCGGCCGGACACCGACCCGGACGCGCACCTGTTCGGTCTCGTCACGGGTGCGGTCGGGCAGATGTTCGCCGCCGGCGTGCGGCGCGACCCCGAGCACCCGCCGCAGCGCGACGCCGCCACCGCCCGCCCCTACTGGGGCACCTACCCGGTGCTGCTGGGGGGAGCGCGGTGAGCTACCGCATCTCGGTCGACCGGGACGTCTGCATCAGCTCCGGCAAGTGCGTCGCCGACGCCCCCGACCTGTTCGACTTCGACGACGACGACCTCGCGGTGCTCGTCCCGGGCGCCCCGCAGCCGGCCGACGCCGTGCAGGTCGAGCTCGCCCGCACCTGCCCGTCCGGTGCGCTGCGGGTGCACGACGTGGACTCCGGCGAGGAGGTCGACGTCTTCTGAGTCCTGGGGGTCGGGGGACTAGAGGCGCAGCAGGCGGGTGGCGTTGGCGGTGAGGGCGGCGCCGAGGTCGCCCGCCGGGGCGTCGCGGGCCCCCGAGTCCCAGCCGGCGAAGTTGGTGCCGAACACGAGGCGGTCGACGCCGGCGTGCGCGACGAGCAGGTCGAGCGAGCGCTCGTCGTGGACGTGGGTGTCGAACCAGATCCGCCGGTAGTAGTGCTCGAACCCGTTGTCGCGCAACGACTGCGAGGCCCACGGCCGCTTCTCGACCGCCGCGGCGAAGCGCCCGGACAGGAACGCCGCCGTGCCGCCGCCGTGGGAGACGCAGACGTCGAGGCCGGGGTGGCGCTCCAGCACTCCGCCGAAGACGAGCGCGGCCACGGCGAGCGTCTCGTCGTAGGCGAAGCCCAGGAGCAGGTCGAGGTCGAAGCGGCGCAGGCGGGCGTCGGCGGGCGGTCCGTCCGGCCCCAGCGGCGACGGGTGGACGAACAGCGGCACGTCCAGCTCGACCAGCGCCTCGTAGAGGGGGTCGAGCGCGGGATCGTCGAGCGTGCGGCCCGCGGGGTCGGTGTCGAGGTAGACCCCGGCCATGCCCAGGTCGCGCACGGCCCGGCGGGCCTCGGCGACGGACTCGCCGACGTCCTGCACCGGGAGCTGGGCGCACGCGAGCAGCCGGTCGGGGTGCGTCGCGACCAGGGCCGCCAGGCCGTCGTTGTGGGACCGCGCGAACGCGACGCCGTCGGCGACGGGCAGCGACCCGAAGTAGGTCAGCGGGTTGGGGGAGAGCAGCTGGCGGGTGATCCCGGCGTCGTCCATGGCGGCCAGCCGCACGTCGACGTCCATGAACGGGCTGCCGGCGTAGCGCACGCCGTGCAGCACGTAGTCGCCGACGCGGTAGAACGGCCGCCCGTCCTCCGACGTCCCGAGCTCGGGCCCCGCGGCGCCCGCGGCCCCCTCCGAGGAGGCGAGGACGGCGTGGGCGTGGACGTCGATCGTGCCGGCGGTGCCGGTGGTCGTGGCGGGCTCAGACATGCGAGAGCTTCTCGAGCTGCTCCTCGGTGAACGCCAGCGAGCGCGTCAGCGGGCAGGAGGCCAGGAACCGCACCTGGTCCGACGAGCGGAGCTTCTGCTCGGGGATCGGCGTCGTGATGTCGATCCGCTTACCGCCCTTGATCACCTCGGCGATCGCGGCCTTGTCCTGCAGGATCTTCACGTCGGCCAGCGGGTCGCCGTCGACGACGAGCACGTCGGCGATGCGGCCCTCCTCCAGCGTGCCCAGCTCGCCCTCCATGCGCATGGCGAACGCGCCGTTGCGGGTGGCGGCCACGATGGCGTCCATCGGGGAGAAGTCCATGTACTCGACGAACATCTCCAGCTCGCGCGCGTGCCACTCGCCGACCGGGGTGACGGCGAAGCCGGTCTCGGAGCCGGTGAGGAACGGGACGCCCGCCGCGTGGGCCTTGGCCATCTGCTTCGCGGTGACCGCGATCTCGGCGCGGAACACCTCCAGCAGCTCCGGGGCGGAGCCGACCTTGGCGCCGTAGTCGGCGAGGTTGCCCAGCAGCGTGAACGTGGGGCACAGCGCGCTGCCGGCCTCCAGCACCGCCTCCAGCGCCTCGTCGTCCATGTAGGAGGCGTGGTAGATCAGGTCGACCCCGGCGCGGGCGGCGTCGCGGGTGCTCTCGGAGTTGCGGCAGTGCGCGACGACCTTGGTGTTGAGCTCGTGGGCGGTGTCGCAGACGGTGCGCAGCTCGTCGAAGTTCCAGACCTTGACCTCGGGGCCCTTCATCGACGGGATCAGGCCGGTGACCATGATCTTGATCCAGTCGACGCCGTACTTGATCTGCCTGCGGATCTCGTTGACCATCATGTCCCGGCCCCTGACGACCGTGGCGTAGGCGGTGGTGCCCTCGTCGGCGATCATCCGGCCCGCGGTGCCGCCGAGCATCGTCATCAGCGCCTGGCCGCCCGCGCGCATCCGGGGGCCCTCGACGATGCCGGACTCGATGGCGTCGCGCAGCTCGCAGCCGATGTTCCACAGGCAGTCGGCGTCGAGCACGCTCGTGACGCCCGCGCGCAGCACCTTGCGCGCGTTGTAGGCCGACAGCATCGAGCTGTAGGCCTCGGTGCGGTGGTGGAACAGCTCGTCGTTGCCGGTGGGCTCGCCGAACGTGAGGTGGGTGTGGGCGTCGATCAGCCCGGGCATCACCGTCTTGCCGGTGGCGTCGATCCGCGTCTCGTCCGGCGCGGCCTGCGCGAGCGCGGCGGCGCCGAGCGCGACGATCCGCCCGCCGCGCAGCAGCACGGCCTCGCCGGGGCGCGCCGCGGCGCCGGTGCCGTCGACGACCGTGCCGCCGCTGATGAGGATCCCGTCGGCCACGACGCGCTCCTTCGCTGTTGTGCGATCGCTGGTTGTGCGTCAGCGCACTGACGACTAGTCGGTCCGCCCACCAGTCTGGCACGTCGGTGCCGGAGGTGCGAGAGGCTGGACGGGGCCGGAGTCGGGGCAGTAGCGTCGTTACCGTGCCAACGCCGCAGGGCGAGGAGCGACGACGGGGGACATCCGTGACGGGCGAGTGGGCCGTGGTCACCGGGGCCGGCAACGGCATCGGGGCCGTCATCGTGGAGCACGCGGTGAAGGAGGGGTACCGGGTCGCGGCGTGGGACGTCGACGAGGACGCCGCCCGCGCGGTCGCGCAGGGCATCGGCGACGCCTGCGTGCCGGTGCGCGTCGACGTGGCGGACGAGGAGTCGGTGCGGGCCGCGGTCGACGCGCTGCCGCAGCCGCCCGCGCTGCTCGTCAACAACGCCGGGGTGGTGCGCTTCGGGCCGCTGCTGGAGCTGTCGGCGGCCGACTGGCGCCTCGCCGTCGACGTCAACCTCACCGGGACGTTCCTGGTCGCCCGCGCGGTGGCCACGCGGATGATGGCCGGCGGGGGCGGCTCGATCGTCAACATCGCCTCGGTCAACGGCCTCGCCGCCGCCCCGAACGCCGGCGCCTACACGGCGTCGAAGGCCGGGATCATCATGCTCACCGAGCAGATGGCGCTGGAGTGGGCGGCGGGCGGGGTGCGGGTCAACGCCGTGGCGCCCGGGCTGATCGACGCCGGCATGTCCGACGCGATCTACGCCGACCCGGAGGTCCGGCGGCTGCGCTCGGCCCGTGTGCCGATGAACCGGCTCGGGTCGGCCGCCGACATCGCCGACGCGGTGCTGTTCCTCGCCTCCGCGAAGGCGGGCTACGTCACCGGCCAGACCCTGGCGGTCGACGGCGGCATCACCCGCAGCGCGCTCAACGCGATGCCGCGGCCGCAGAGCGTGGACTCGGTGGGTGTCGATCCCGACGCCCGCTGACCGGATGGGACGATGACGCCATGTCCCAGGAGAGCGTCATCGCGGAGCTGCAGCGCCTCGGGATGTCCGGGTACGAGGCCAAGGCCTACGTGGCGCTGATCGCCGCCGGCACCCCCCTCAACGGCTACGAGGTCGCGAAGCGCTCGGGCGTTCCCCGCAGCACCGTCTACGAGACCCTCGGCAAGCTGGTCAGCCGCGGCGCCGCGTACGAGGTGCGGGCGGGCGAGGCGAGCGTCGGGTACATCTCGCTGCCACCTTCGGCGCTGCTCGACCGGATGCGCCGCGAGTTCGACGCCTCGATCGACACCCTGCGCGATGCGCTGCCCGCCGTCGCCTCCCCGCCGCAGGTGCGCCTGGTCCACAACCTCACCGACCGCGCGTCGCTGCTGGCACGGGCCGAGGACGTGGTGGCCGCCGCCCGCAACGACCTGTTCCTCTCCGGCTGGCCCGCCGAGATCGAGCCGCTCAAGCCCGTGGTGCGCCGGGCCGAGGCCGAGGGCGTCGACGTGTCGGTGGTGTCGTTCGGCGAGGACGACGACCCCGTCGGCAGCACCACGCCGCACCGCTTCTCCACTCCCGAGGTCGTGCTGGAGAACCTCGGCTGCCGCCTGCTGGTGGTCTCCGCCGACCGGGAGCAGGCCGTGATCGGCGGCGTCGTCAACGGCGACGCCTGGGGCGTCTACACCGACGACCCGGCGGTGGTGCTCGTCGCCGTCGAGTACGTGCGCCACGACATCGCGATGCACCTCATCGCGCAGCGCTTCGCCCCCGACGACTTCGAGAGCTTCTGGACCTCCGACCCCGACCTCCGCCGGCTGCGCGCCGACCACGGCATCCCCGCGGCGCTGCTCAAGCGGGGGCCCGCCGGGGCGAGCGCCCCGCCGCGCCGCTCGCGCCGCAGCAGCTCCTGACCGGGCGGCAGGGCGCGGACGAACTCCGGGTCAGGCGTTCGTCACCCCGAGGCCCAGCCCGCCGTCGATCGTCAGGACGGCGCCCGTGGCCCACTCCGCGGTGAGCAGGTACTCCACCGCCTCGGCCACCTCGTCGACGGTGCCGGGGCGGCCGAGCGCGTGCGCCGGGCCGAGCGACTCCATGCGGGCGGCCGCGGTGGCGTCGTCGAAGATCCCGGCGCGCTGGTTGATCTCGGTGAGGACGCCGCCGGGGCGCACGCAGCTCACGCGGACGCCCTGCGGACCCAGCTCCGCGGCGAGCACGCCGGTCAGCGTCTCCAGCGCGCCCTTCGTGGCCGCGTAGGGCGACGCGCCGGGAAAGGCGCGCTGGGTGTGCACCGAGCCGAAGAACACGACCGCGCCGCGGCGCTCCCGCAGGTGGGGCAGGGCGAGGGCGCTGAGCAGCATCGGGCCGATCGTGTTGGAGGCGAACACGTCGTGCAGGCCCTGCTCGGTGAGCTCCTCCAGCGCGCCGCGGTACATGTTGCCGGCGCCGTGGACGACCGCGTCGATCCCGCCGCCGTGCTCCACGGTGGCGTCGACCATCGTCTGCCGGTCGGCCGCCGACGTCACGTCGCCGACGACGCCCCGCGCGCCCGCCGCCGCGGCGACGGCCTCGACCTTCTCCGCGCGCCGGCCCGACAGCACGACCCGCGCGCCGGCGCCGGCCAGCCGGTGCACCACCGCCTCGCCGATGCCCGACCCCCCGCCGGTGACCAGCACCGACATCCCCTCGATGGCGCGTCCCACGTCTAGTTCCTCCCTGTCGTGTCGTCGCGGGCCGGGCGCAGCACGGCCTCGGCCGCGGTGCGCACCAGTACGGCCCGGTCGCGGGGGTCCAGCTCCGCCAGCACGTCGGACTGGACCTCGACCGACAGTGGCAGCCCCGCCGGCAGCCCCGCCACGAACGCGGCGAGCGGGAGCCCGCCGCGCCCCGGTGGCAGCCGGTCGTGGCGGGCCTCGTGCGCGAGGTCGGCCGGCACCCGCGCCGGGTCGGCGACGTCGCAGAGCTGGGCGTACCCGGTCAGCGCCGGGTCCGCCGGGTCGTCGAGCCGGTCGCCCGCGCGGTGCAGGTGCAGCGGGTCGAGCAGGACGACGGCGCCCGGTACGGCGCGGGCGATCCGCTCCGCGGCGGCGCGGGTGCGGACGGCGGTGAACGCCATGCACTCCAGCGCGACGCGGGTCCGCCCGCCCATCAGCGCCGCCAGCTCGGCGAGCCGGTCGACGGTCGCGGACTCGTCCGGGTCCTCGCTGACGGTCAGCAGGAAGCGCGCGCCGAGCCCGGCCGCGGTCTCGGCCAGCCCGCGCTGGGCGCCGGTCAGCGGCCCCGCCAGGCGGACGACCTCGACGTCGAGCAGGCGGGTCCCGGTGCGGCGCAGCGCCTCGGCGACGCCGCGGGCCTGCGTGCGCGGGTCGGCGATCCGGACCCCCGCCAGCGGGAAGCCGGCGGCGGCGGCGCACTCCACGGCGTCACCGGGGGAGAGGTCGAGCACCGTGCCGGCCGCGAGCGACAGCACGCCTCAGCCCGCCGTGGTCCAGCGGACGGCCCGCCGGACGACCTCGGCGTGCTCGGGCACGTCGTAGGAGGGCGGGTGGTGGCCCAGCGCGTCGTAGACGACCCGGCCGCCGCCGTGCTCGCGGGCCCACAGCAGCGGCTGCACGGCGCCGCTCCCGGGCTGCGGCGCCGTGAGCAGGCCGGTGACGTCGCCGGAGTACCGGAGGTCGCCGTAGACCTCGTCGACGAGCGTGAACGGGTCGAGCCCGCTGACCAGCGGGTGCTCGGCCGCGACGGACACCGTGACCTCGGGCCCGAGCGGGGGGTGCTGCGAGCGGCCCCACTCCCAGGCGCCGCCCAGCGTCGCGCCCCAGCCGGGCCAGTCGTCGAAGCAGATGCTCGCGGTGTGCATCCCGAGCACGCCCCCGCCCGCGGCGAGGTGGGCGTCGAGCGCGTCGCGGGCGGCCGAGGACGGGCTGGCGCCCTCCGCCCCGGCCTGCTCGCGGTAGCGCGGCGGGGTGCCCTCGCCCGTCATCGACCAGCGCAGGGCGTTCACCACCAGCAGGGCGGCGCCGGGCAGCGCGTGCAGCGCCGACTCGACGCCCGCGACGCCGGTGTGCACGTCGACGTCGAGACCCTCGGTCTCCAGCAGGGCGGCCAGCCGCGCGGTGGTGGCCGGGAAGTCGTGGGTGAGGCCCCCGGAGAGGACGACGGCGCGCACGGTCACCTCCGTAGTGATGCGACTTCCGTAGTGATGCGACTGACGACTACGGCGGATCCTACGGACGAACGGGGCGCGGACGCTAGCCTGCGGACAGCTGCCGTTCCCGGCGGTCCGGGGGCGAGCGAGCGTGGAGCGGGGTGGCGGGCGATGCGGGTCCTGGTGGTCGGCGCGGGGGCCGTGGGCGGCTGGTTCGGGGCCGCGCTCGTGCGCGCCGGGGTGGACGTCACGTTCCTGGTGCGGGCGGAGCGCGCCGCGCGGCTGCGCGCCGACGGGCTCGCGCTCGTCGACCCGGCGGGGGAGCGGAGCGTCGTCGACGTCCGGGCGGTCACGGTGGACGAGCTCACCGAGCCCGCCGACCTGGTCCTGCTCGCGGTGAAGGGCACCGGCGTCGAGAAGGCGGTCGACGACGTCGCGCGGGCGGTCGGGCCGTCGACGGCGGTCCTCCCGCTGCTCAACGGCGTCGGCCACGTGCCGCTGCTCGTCGACCGCTTCGGCCCCGCCGCGGTGCTGGGCGGGCTCTGCCTGGTGGCCACGCGCCTCGCGCCCGACGGCGCCGTCCGGCACCTGGCGCCCGGCGGGTCGCTGCGGTTCGGCGAGCTCCACGGCAGCGCGACCGCCCGGCTCGACGACATCGCCGCGGCCTTCGCGCCGGCCGGCTTCGCGACGTCCGTGACGTCGACGATCGAGCACGACATGTGGGAGAAGTGGCACTTCATGGCCGCGGCCGGGTCCACCGGCGTGCTGCTGGGCGGCCCGGCGGGCGGGATCACCGCGGTCGAGGGCGGGGCCGACGCGGTCACCGCGATCCTCGCCGAGGCCTCGGCTGTGCTGGCCGCCGCGGGCTTCCCGGTCCGGGACGAGGCGCTCGCGCGCGCCCGGGGGGCGCTGCTCACGCCGTCGTCACCGTTCACGACGTCGCTCTACCGCGACTTCGCCGACGGGATGCGCACCGAGGCCGAGCCGGTCATCGGCGACATGGTGCGCCGCGCGGCCGATCTCGGCGTGCCGGTGCCGCTGCTCGCGGCGGCCGCCGTGCGCCTGCGCGTGCACGAGGCCACCGCGAGCTGAGGCCCGGTCAGCGCCAGCCGAGCTCCGGCGCCAGGTGGGTGAGGACGGACTCCACGACGTGGGCGTTGTAGTCCACGCCCAGCTGCGTCGGCACCGTGAGCAGCAGGGTGTCGGCCGCGGCGATCGCCTCGTCCTCGGCCAGCTCGTCGACGAGCTTGTCCGGCTCCCCGGCGTAGGTGCGGCCGAAGCGCGCGTTGCCGCCGTCGAGGTGGCCGACCTGGTCGGTGCTGTGCCGCTCGCGCCAGAACAGCTGCTTGTCGAGGTCGCTGACGATCGGGAAGACGCTGCGGCTCACCGACACCCGCGGCTCGCGGTCGTGACCGGCCTCGGCCCAGGCGTCGCGGAAGATCCGGATCTGCTCGGCCTGCAGCTGGTGGAAGGGCACGCCGGTGTCCTCGGTGAGCAGCGTCGAGCTCATGAGGTTCATGCCCTGGCGCGCGGTCCACTCGGCCGTCGCCCGCGATCCGGCGCCCCACCAGATGCGGTCGCGCAGGCCGGGGGAATGCGGCTCGATGCGCAGCAGGCCCGGGGGGTTGGGGAACATCGGGCGCGGGTTGGGCCGGGCGAAGCCCTCGCCCCGGATCGCGTCGAGGAACGCGGCGGTGTGCTCGCGGGCCATGTCGGCGTCGGTCGTGCCCTCGGCGGGCTCGTGGCCGAAGTAGCGGAACCCGTCGATCACCTGCTCGGGCGATCCGCGGCTGATGCCGAGCTGCAGCCGGCCGCCGGAGATCAGGTCGGCCGCGGCGGCGTCCTCGGCCATGTAGAGGGGGTTCTCGTAGCGCATGTCGATGACGCCGGTGCCCAGCTCGATGCGGCTGGTCCGGGCGCCCGCCGCGGCGAGCAGCGGGAACGGCGACGCCAGCTGCTGCGCGAAGTGGTGCACCCGGAAGTACGCCCCATCGGCCCCGAGCTCCTCCGCGGCGACGGCGAGCTCGATCGACTGCAGGAGGGAGTCGGCGCCGGACCGGACCATCGAGTGCGGCGAGTCCGACCAGTGCCCGAAGGACAGGAAGCCAATCTTCTTCACCTCTCAACCAACTCGGCGGGGGCGGGCGGCATTCCACGGACCCGGTGCCGCGGACCCGTGGAGGGGTCAGGTGCTGCCCGCGGCGCCACCCCCGCCGCCCGCGCCTCCGCCGCTGACCGTCGAGCCGCCCGAGGACGGGGTCGTCGTGGTCGTGAACGCGACCCACCACGGGAACGCGGCGTACCGGGCCGGGTCGCCGGGCGTCCCGAACGCGCGGACGGCCTGCCCCGACGCCGCGGCGGCCTCGACGCGGTGCCCGAGCGCGGACGCGAGGTCGAGGGCGACGGCGTCGGCGAGGACGGCGTCGAGGTCCAGGCGGGTGCGCTCGTCCTTCACCGCCGCCTCGATCCCGTCGCGGTAGGCGATCCACGGGAGCGCGGCGTTCTGCCCCGCGACGGACAGGCTCGGGTAGGAGACGGCCAGCACGGTCGCGACGAGCGCGGCCACCGCGAGCCCGCCCAGGGCCGCCCACACCGGCCACGGCGCCTCGCCGATCGCCCCGACGACGAACCCGGCCAGCAGCAGGAGCCAGGCCAGCGCCGCGATCACGCCGATCCAGGCCCGCGACACGCGCGCCCCCTCGTCGAGCCAGCCCTCCGCGACGAGCCGGGCGCGCAGGGCCGCCCGGACCGCCGACGGGTCGCCGACGACCTTCGCGAGCGCGGCGCTGTCGACGACCCGCCCGTCCCCGTCGTCCTCGGCGCGGTCGGTGAGGGCGCTCCAGACCGCGCGGTCGACGTCGTCGCGGAGCAGTCCCTCGTCGCGCAGCCGTCCCTCGTCACGCAGCCGCAGGCGCACCGTCGGGCTGCCGAACGTGCCGCCGTCGCTCTCCGGCTCGATGTCGAGGGCACCGCGCGTCGCCAGGTCCAGCAGCACCGCCGGCGTCGGGGAGGCCGGCGGCCCGCCGGCCACGAGGGCGCCGACCAGGGCGGGCGGGAGGTCGCCGGGCCTGCGGGTGGTCGGCTTCCCCGGGGTCCGGTCGGTGGTGCGCCGCCCGCGGAACAGCCCGACCGCCCCGACCAGCGCGACGAGCGCGGCCACGACCGCCGCGGTCGGCAGCCAGCTCCGCGACGCGCTCGCCGCCCACTGCTCGGCCGCGCTCACCGGCGGCCCGAACCGGATGCTGTCGGACAGCCGCCCGATCCCGGCGACGAGGCTCCCGTGGACGTCGCCGTCGCGCAGCGGCGGGATCAGGGCGTCCTCGACGATCGCCTCCTGCTCGTCCTGTGGGACGTTGCCGTCGTCGAAGGTCCGACCGACGAACACCCCGGCCCGCGCGTCGGTCGGGTCGTCGGGGTTGCGGTTGACGAGGATCGCGACGGCGGTGTCCTGGTCGGCGCCGGTGCGGGCGGCCCACGCCTGCTGCAGCGCCTCCACCTGGTCGAACGTGTCGTCGCTGGAGGCGTCGAGCGCGCGCACGAGCACCACCGCGTCGGCCCCGGTGGCGCGCAGCGCGTCGAGCCGGCCCTGCAGGTCGGCCGTCTGCGCCGGGGTGAGGGAGCTGCCGGTCTCGTCGTAGACGCGGACGCCCGGTTCGAGACCGGGGAAGACGTCGTCCTCCTGCGCGAGCGCCGCGGGTGCGGCGAGGACGAGGGCCAGCAGCACCCCGAGGACGGCGAGCGCCGCCCGGGACGCCGGGCGGGGCACCACGCGACGGTGATCCATTCCGCGATGGTGCCGGGTCGGGCGGACGGCGGCAGAACGGGGTGCGGTCCCTGGGAGGATCGGGGCGTGTCGACCTCCTCCTCCGTCACCGCCGCGGCGGCGTTCGTCTGGCTCGGGATGGTCCTGGCCATCTCCTTCCTCGAGGCGCCGCTGAAGTTCCGCGCCCCGGGCATCACGGTGCGGCTGGGCCTGGGCATCGGGCGGATCGTGTTCCGCGCCCTGAACGTCGCCGAGGGGGTGCTGCTGGTCGTCGCCGCGGTGGCGGTGGCGGTCGGGGACGCCCCCGGCGCGGTGCTGGTGCCCCTCGTCGCCCTGGCCGTCCTGCTCGCCGCCCAGCTGCTGGTGCTGCGGCCCCGGCTGAACCGACGCAGCGACCGGGTGCTCGCGGGGGAGGACCTGCCCCGCTCCCGCGAGCACATCGTGTACGTCGCGGCGGAGGTCGTGAAGGTCGCGCTTCTGGTCACGCTGGGTGTCGGAGCGCTCTCCGCCGTCGGGTGACGCTCGTCCCGGGTGGCGATCGACGACGTGCTGCCGCCGCCCGGCGATCTGCTCTAGTGCTCCCGCAGGGCGTCGTCGACGGTGGGGTGCAGGCAGAAGACACCGGTCAGGCCGGTGATCTCGAGCAGCCGTGACACGACGCGGTTCTCCGTGCCCGCGAGATGCAGCGCCGGGGCGTGCGCGGGCGCATCGGCGATCTCGACGAGCAGGTTGACCCCCGCCGAGGACGCGAAGGTGACGCCGCCGAGGTCGAGCACCAGGTGCCGCGCCGCCGGCAGCCGGTGGCGGTCGAGCAGCGCCTGCAGCTCGGGGGTGGTGGCCGCGTCCAGCTCCCCGGCGACCGACACGACCAGCACCTCCCCGGCGCGCCGCGCGCCCAGGGCGAGCGGGGGCCCGGGCGTGCCCGTACGGGGGAGTGGATCCACGGCTGGTGCTCCTGGAGGTGGTGCAGTCGACTCGGTGACACTAGCGAGGAAAGCCGAGAGCGTCCAAGAAGGTCGCGCACAACACGTAAGGCGAGCGCAACGCGCCGGTCACGGTCCGTGAAGCCAGTCGATGTAGCGGTAGTCCGCGGGGTCGCGGTCGCTCAGCAGGGCGTTGCGGGTGGCGCGGAACAGGCCGTCGCAGTGCCAGAGCTCGCCCCACTGCCGGGCCGTGCGCTGGACGTGCGCGGTGCGGACGGTGCGGGTCGCGGCGTAGGCGGCGAGGGCGGCGTCCCAGTCGGGGTGCGCGTCGGCCTGCTCGGCCAGGCACGCCGCGTCCTCGATCGCCTGGCAGGCGCCCTGGGCGAGGTACTGGAGCATCGGGTGGGCGGCGTCCCCGGTGAGGGCGAGGCGGCCCCGGACCCAGGTGCCGATCGGCTCGCGGTCGTACATGCGCCAGCGGCGGTCGCGCCAGAGGTTCGGCAGGGCGGCGCGGACGGTGGCGCAGGTGGCGGCGAAGGCGGCGTCGAGCTCGTCGGGGGTGCCCCAGTCCTCGTGGCCGGCGAGGGCGCCGGGCGAGCGGAAGACGGCGACCTGGTTGAGGACCTCGCCGCGGCGCAGGGGGTACTGGACGAGGTGGCAGCCCGGGCCGACGTGCACGACGACGTCGTCGAGGGCGAGGTCGGTGGTGTCGGGGTGCTCGGCCAGCGGCAGGGTGCCGCGGTAGGCGACGTAGGCGGAGCTGACGGGCTCGTCGTCGCTGAGCAGGCGGCGCAGTCGGGAGGCGGTGCCGTCGGCGGCGAGCACGATCCGGCCGGTGTCGCAGCGGTGTGCGCTCACGGCGACGGCGTGGTCGGGCCCGTGCTCGACGTCGGTGACGGCGGTGCCGGTGACGAGGTCGACGCCCGCGGCGCGGCAGGCGCGCAGGAGGACGGCGTGCAGGTCGCTGCGGTGGACGACGACGTAGGGCGCGCCGTAGCGGTGGGCGAGGTGGGCGAGGTCGAGGTGGGTGAGCTCGCGGTCGTCGAGGGCGTCGCGCAGGACGAGCCGCCGGGGGGTGACGCCGTGGTCGACGACCTCGTCGAGCACGCCCCAGTGGCGCAGGATGCGGGTGGCGTTGGGGGCGAGCTGCAGGCCGGCGCCGACCTCGCCGAACTCGGGGCCTGCTCCAGGACGCGGGTGGTGCGCCCGGTCCGGGCCAGGGCCAGCGCGGCGGCGAGGCCGCCGATGCCGCCTCCGACGATCACGGCGTCCACCGCGGCGTCGATCAGGGCCGCACTCCCCGGCGCGTCGGCGTCCGGAACGTTCACGGGGCCCACCCTAGGGGGATACTCCGCCCATGTTCCCTGCAGAGAATCTCCGCGACTGGGTGGGCTACGACGTCGTCGACCCCGACGGCGACAAGATCGGCCCGATGGAGGCCGTCTACGTCGACACCGCCACCGACCAGCCGAGCTTCGTGACGGTGCGGGTCGGCTTCATCGGCCGCCACCGCCTCGCGCTCGTGCCGGTCACAGGGGCGACGGTCACGCCGTCGGCCGTGCGGGTGCGGTACGAGAAGTCCCTGGTCAAGGACGCCCCGTCGATCGAGACCGACGGCGAGCTGACGGCCGCGCAGGAGCCCGACGTGTTCGCCCACTACGGCGTCGACTACGGCGCGGGGACGGGGCGGCGGCTGGCTCGGCGCTGAGCGGGCGCTCTTGGCGTCAGCCGGGTGGTGAGGGCTCGTCGTCGCGGTCCGGCACGGTGCCGATCGCGACGGCCCTGCATGAAGCGGTTCACGGGCCTCGCGGGTGGGCCGGGGTTGCGCCGGTGGTGGTGGGTGCCGGATCCGGGGATGTTCGCCGCGGTGTGGTGGTCCGTGCCGACGGCCGTCGTCGCCGAGGTCACGCCGCTCGCGAGGCTGCGCCACCCGGCAGGAGACGGGCCTGGGCCGCCCGGAGCTGGGTGACGATCACCCCGGCCGGCGCGGAGGCGCTGGACGCGGAGCAGGCGGCCCTGCGCGCGCTGCTCTCCGGGATCGGGCAGTCAAGCCGCCAGCCCGAGTTGGGCGGCGGGCGGCGCCGCTGTGCCGCAGCTCTGCACGCGACGCCGAGATCTGCGTCTGGAGCTGTCCGGCCACCCGTGCCGCGGACAGCCGGCAGATGCGGCATCGACACCATGACATTCACGCGACGCAGCTGTGCCCCGCATTCTCCGGTACCGGATGGGTAATCGGTAGGGCAGTGGAAACGTACTCGGCACCGGTGGGTGTGGTCGTGACGATTCCGGAGCCGACGGTTTCCGCGCGCCACCCTCGCGTTTCTCGGACCTGGTTGTGGAATGCGCACAGCCCGCGTCCGTTGTCGACGGTCGTGGTGCCGCCGTCGGCCCATCGGTGGATGTGGTCGAGGTGGCGGATCGGGGCGTCGCAGGAGGACTCCCGGCACCGACCACCGTCTCTGGCCCGGATGAGGGCGGCCAGTCGGCCGGTGAACAGGCGGCTGCGGGAGTCGCCGCCGATCACCACGCCCTCGCGGGTGACCAGGCGTCGCCAGGTGGTGCGTCCGGTGCCGGTGGTGAGCAGGTCGACCGGGACGGGTCCGTGGCGGGGGATCTGCGCGGGGAGCGGGCTGCCGGGGTCGACCAGCGCTTCGACGGGGACCAGGACCTGGATCTCGACGTTGACGTCCTGGGCGGTGGCCTGCCCGGTGAGGCGTTCGACGAACGTGTCGGCCATGACCTGCCCGCGGGTGCGGGTGAGCGGTTCCGGGCTGACCGCGGCCTCGTTGACCGCGGCGGCGAGTGCGGCGTAGCAGGCCACGGCCTCCGCGACGGGCAGGTGGGCGGTGAGGTCGGCCATCCCGTCGGCGGCCGGCCGCACTGACACGCGGCGGCCCGTGCGGGCGGCGCGGCAGCGCGCTGCGAACTTCTCCGGTGCGACCTGGGCGGCGAGGGTGCGGGTGAGGTCGTGGACGCGCCGCACCCCGAGGGTGTCGACGTGGTGTTCGGCCAGGGCCTGGTCGACCTGCGCCCGCTCGGTCGGGGACAGGTGTGCGGTGGCGGCGATGATGGTGGCGGTGCGGTACTCGCTGAGCTGCCCGGCGGCGAACAGCGCCCGCACGTGGCCGTGTCCGGCGTGCAGGTCGCGGGCCATCCAATCCGCCGCCGGCCCTCGGTGGGGGAAACCCGGCAGGCCAGTCCGATCTGGGCGGCGATGCTGCGTTCCAGCGCTTCGGGCTCGACGGTTCCTGCTGCGATCTGTGATTCCGCGTGGGCGCGAGCGAACGCGAGAATGACCTCGCTCTGCTCGGCCGCGATCGCGGCTTTCCGTTCCTCCAGTGTCGTGATCCGCTCGATCAGCAACGCCTCGGAAGGCGACTCGGAACCGATCGGCGACATCCCGCAATTCTAGCAGGATCCACCGAGAAGAGTCGAATGCATGTTCGACGAATGGTGGAGAACGCGCGCCCACCGGGGGTGGCCGACCATCCGGCGCCACCGTCACCGCCCGCCCGCTCCACCCGTTCGCCCCACCCGCCCGGTTGGCTTACCGCCGGTCGTCTCCACCCCGCGCCAGACCCCCGGGGGCGCCGCCGAGCACCAGCAGTCGGACGCGGCGCGCTGAGGCAGGGGCGGACGTCCTCCCCGCTGCCGGTGCGGAGCCGGGCGCGAGCCCGATCAAGCACTGCCATGACGCTCATGCCGAGCGCCCCGCCCGGGACGAGGGCACCAGAGAGAGCGGCAAGAGCGAGCAGCACCGTTCAGGTCGTGAACAGCATCGCCGCGAGGCTCAGGCCGCGGCCCCCAGGATGTTGACCATCCAGCCGACGCCGAACCGGTCGGTGCACATGCCGAACGTGTCGCCCCAGGGCGCCTTCTCCAGCGGCACGGTGACGCTGCCGCCGTCGACCAGCCCGTCCCAGTAGCGGCGCAGCGTCGCCTCGTCGTCGCCGCTGAGCGAGATGGTGCCGTTGGCGCCGACCTCCATCGAGTCGGGCACGTCGGCGGCCATCAGGGTCAGCCCGTTGTCGGTGACGAGCTGGGCGTGCATGACCTTGTGCTGCTCGGACTCGTCCAGGCCCATGCCGCCGGACTCGGCGAACGTGCTGACGGTGGGGGTGCCGCCGAACACCGACGCGTAGTGCTCGACGACCTCGCGCGTGCCGGTGCGGAAGTTCAGGTACGGGTTGAGGGAGATCGCCATCGTGGTCCTCCGGAGCTGCCTGCCCCGGCCGCGGCGCGCGACCGGGGCGCGAATGCTAGACCCGTCGGGGCCGCGGTGAACACCGGCGGCCTCCCGTGCGTATGCACCCCTGACGGACGGGCGGGGGCGGTGTGGTGCGGGTACCGGACACGGGGTGGCGGGTGCCCTCGACCGCGCCCGGGCTGGGCAGCGAGGCCGAGCTGCGGGCCGCCTACGACGCGCACGGCCCGGAGCTCTACCGCTACGCCGTGCGCCAGCTGCGCGACGAGGGGACGGCGCAGGAGGTCGTGCAGGAGGTGTTCCTGCGGGCGTGGCGGCGGGCGGGCAGCTTCGACCCGTCGGTGGCCAGCCTGCGGGTGTGGCTGTTCGCGATCGCCCGCAACGCCGTCGTCGACGAGGTCCGCCGCGTGGCCGTGCGACCCTGGCGCCGCACGCTGACCGGGGAGCCGCCGGAACCGCCGGGCCGCGCGGTCGACGCGACCGAGCAGGCGGTGCTCGACGGCTGGCTGGTCGAGGAGGCGCTGCGCCGGATCCGGCCCGAGCACCGGGAGGCGGTCGTGCAGACGCACCTGCTCGGACGCCCGCACGCCGAGGTCGCCGCCGAGCTGGGCGTCCCGGTCGGCACACTGCGCAGCCGGGTCTTCTACGGGCTCAAGGCCCTGCGGCTGGCGATGGACGAGATGGGGGTGGAACCGTGAACGCCGAGGAGCACCGCACGCTGCGCGAGTCGCTGGGCGTCCACGCGCTGGGGCAGCTGCCGCCCGCCGAGGCGACGGCGCTGCGCGCGCACCTCGACGGCTGTGCGTCCTGCTCGGCCGAGCTGGCCGAGATCGCCCCGGTCGTCGGTTCGCTCGGGCGGGTCGACCCCGCACACCTCGACACCGTCCCGGCGCCGCCCGCGTGGCTGGGCGACCGGATCGTCGCCCGGGCCGCCGCGGAGCGGATCCCGTCGCGTCCGGGCAGGGGCGGGCGGCTGCTGCTGGCGGCCGCGGCGGCGGTCGTGCTCGCGGGTCTCGCCGGCGCAGGCGGCTACGCGCTCGGCACGGGCGGCGACCCGGCCGTGCCACGGGAGCCCGTCGCCCTCCGCACGGCCGACCCGGCGGTCGAGGCCAGCGCGACGGTCGTCCCGCACACGTGGGGCGTCGAGATCACGCTGGCCGCCGACGGTTTCCGGCCGGGCGCGGTCTACCGGGTCGTGGTCATCGACGACGGCGGCCGGGCCGTGGGCGCGGGGGAGTTCGTCGGCACCGGCGCGAGCCCGATGCTGTGCAACCTCAACTCGTCGGTGCTGCGGGCGGACGCCGCCGGGTTCGACGTCGTCGACGCCGCCGGGCGGGTCGTCGTGCACGGGGAGCTCTAGACCCTGGTGGCGTGGACGACGAGGTTGTCGGTGTAGCTGCGTGCGCCGCGGTCGAACCCGCCCGCGCAGGTGACCAGGCGCAGCACGTCGTCGGGGGTCGCGCCGAACACCGCGAACGTGGGGAAGGCGTCCTTGTCGACCTGCTCGGTCCGTTCCACGGCGTAGCGCGCCGGCGTCCCGTCCGCGGCGGTGACCTCGATGAGGTCGCCGGGGCGCAGGTCGCGCAGGCGGTGGAAGACGGCGGGGCCGTCGGCGGAGTCGACGTGGCCGAGCAGGACGGTCGGCCCGTGCCCGCCCGGGCGCCCGCCGCCGCGGAACCAGCCGGCGCGGTCGTAGTCCTGTGGCACCTGGGCGGCGCCGTCGGTGGTGAGGCCCAGGGAGAGCAGGTCGGAGCGGACCCCGATCGCCGGGATGGCGACGGTCGCGGGCTCGGCGCCCACCGCCGCCGGGGCGGCGGCCGGGACGGCGGGTGCCGCCCCGGCGGCGGGTGCCGGGGAGGCAGCGGGCGCGGGGGAGGGGGCCGGCGCGGCGGCTGCGCACCCCGCCGCCAGCAGGCCCGCCGCAAGCAGGCCCGCCGCCAGGAGGAACG
Organism: Pseudonocardia oceani; assembly: GCF_019263585.2. Taxonomy (GTDB): domain Bacteria; phylum Actinomycetota; class Actinomycetes; order Mycobacteriales; family Pseudonocardiaceae; genus Pseudonocardia; species Pseudonocardia oceani. The sequence continues at coordinate 130,532 of NZ_JADQDF010000001.1, read as the reverse complement.
CGGCCGGCGCCGCGGCGCGGCCGCCCGGGACCGGGCGGCCGCGTCCCCCGTCAGTCCTGCTGCGCACGCCGCCGGACCAGGACCGTGCCCGCCGCGCCGACCAGCGCCGCCGCGCCGAGCGCGGCCGGCGCCCACGAGCCGCCGTCGGCCGTGCCCCCGGCGCCGGTGGCGACCCCGCCCATCGGCACGCTCGACAGCTGCCCGCGCACCGCGCCCGCGACGAAGGTGGCGGTGTGGGTGTCGGTGAAGAAGGCCGCCGGGTCGGCCTCGATCGCGGCGAGGGAGAAGCCCTCGCCGGTGTCGGCACCGTTCGCCATGATCCCCGTCGTGAACGGCCCCTGCATGCAGCCCTCGCTGCGCAGCGTGCCGTCACCCGCGTCCTCCGGGTTGGGGAATGCGATGCGGGGCGGGCCACTCGTGCCCTCGTCCGCCTGGTGGATGTGTGTGGCGGTGCGGGCCGGGCTCATGTACGGCGGCGTCACCCCGCGCAGGATGATGTCGTAGCAGATGATCTCCTCGTCGCTGTTGAGCCGGTAGTCGAACGTGCCGGTCGCGCCGGGCTCTCCGGGCGTCGCGACACCGTCCGCGTTCACGACCATGTCGGGCGTCGCCATGGCGGTGAACATGCTGGTGAAGCTGCTCGGCTCGGGAACGTCGGCGTCCTGCGCGGACGCCACGCCCGCCGACAGGGCGACGGCGGAGGTGGTCAGGGCGGTCAGGATCGCGACCCGGCGGACGGTGCGGCGCATGTGTGCTCCTCGTGCGTGGGGGACCGTGCGGTTCCCCTGTGGGTACGCACACCGCGCACCCGCCGTTCACGGCGCGGCGCATCCACCCCGCGCCCGCCGCGGCGGCAGGACGCAGAACTCGTTGCCCTCCGGGTCGGCCAGCACGACCCAGCGCTGCCCGGGGGCGTCGTCGACGCGGGTGGCGCCCAGCCCGACCAGGCGCTCCACCTCCTGCTCCTGCGTCCCGTCGACGGGAGCGAGGTCGAGGTGCATCCGGTTCTTGCCGCACTTCGCCTCGGGCACCGGCTGCAGCAGCAGGACCGGGCCGCCGCCCGTACCGATCTCCACGTACCCGGCGCCGTGCGCGTCGTCCCAGCGCCGCTCGACCGTGGTGCCGAGTGCCGCGGTCCAGAACGCGGTGCAGCGGTCGACGTCGACGCAGTCCAGGGCGAGGGCGATCGGTCGGCTCGTCATCCCCGCGACGGTAGGACGGCGGGGCGCGGTCCGCAGTGCGCGCGTCAGCCGTCGGCGACCTCGAACGCGGGATGCGGGCCCAGCAGCCCGAGCAGCCGGCGGTCGAGGTCCGACGCCCCGACCAGCCGCACCGGGAGCCCGGCCCGCTCCTGGGCCTGCACGACGGTGCGCCAGGCGCTGACCGCGGCGAAGCGCAGGAGCGTGCAGTCGACGACGAGCAGCGGCTCTCCGTCGCCCAGCGCCTCGGTGACGGCGGCGTCCAGGACGTGCGCGTTGGACATGTCGGCCTCGCCGTCGAGGACCAGCAGCCCGGGACGCGGCCGATGCACGTGCAGGAGGCCCTTCCCCCACCCGGAACCGTGCCGGGCGAACGCCTCCGCCAGCTCGCCCGGGCCGGTCACGTCGTCGTAGCGGCACACGGCCGTCACGCCGTGCTCGTGCCAGGACCGCGCGAGCACGCCCTCGAACGCCGCGAACTCCTCCTCCGTGAGCACCTTGCGGGCGGCCGCCGGGTCGCCGAAGGTCCGCACCGCCAGCCGCCGCCCCTCCGACGCCGACTCGACCAGCTCGTCGTACCCGCCGCCGTAGAAGCGGTCGGGGTCGACGACGGTGACCCGGCCGTCCGCCGCGTCGGCCTCCGCGTCGACGCCGTTGGCGGCCAGCCGCGCGACGAGCGCGTCGACGTCGGGGACCTCCTCGCCGCCGACGTAGATCATCGACTCGGCGTTGTCGACGCCGTACCGGGCCCAGCGCGCCAGCGCGGGGTCCTCGGACCCGGTGGGTGCGAGGTCGAGCCGGTGGCCGGTCCCGGCGGTGCTCGGGCGGGCGGTCACCGCGGCACCGCGATCTCGAGCGCACCGTCGCGCTCCGCCCGGACCCTCACCGCCGCGGTGGACCGGACGGCCAGCGACAGCCCGTGCAGCGGGTCGTCGGGCGGCACCGCCGAGCGCAGGAGCGCCTGGTCGGCGCGGGGGAGCCGCGCCGGCCAGGAGACGCGCAGCGCGTACCGATCGCGCGCCCGGTCCAGGCCCACCCAGGCCCCGGTGCCGGTACCGACCACCGCCGTGACCGCCTCGCTGGCGACGAGGACGAGTTCCGCGAGCACCGCGGGGGAGAGGTCCGCGGCGCGCTCGCGCACCCAGTGGCGCATCGCGCCCAGGGCGGCGCTGCCGATCACCACGAGCGTCGGCGCCGAGCCGTCGCCGAGGTCGGGGTTGGGTCCCTCCACCCCGCCGACGACCAGCAGCGGGTGGGTCCGCCGCGCGGCCGCCACCTCCTCGTCGGACACCGCCCGCAGGTCGTAGAGGCAGGTGTTGTCGACCGGCCGGTCCGCCGCGGCGACGCCCACCTCGCGCTCCAACCGGTAGCAGAAGTCGCCGGTCCCGTCGTGCGGGTGCCCGGGGTCGTACTCGACGACGCTGCTGAGCCGCCCGCCCCGCCGCAGCCCGTCGACCATCCCCAGGTAGTTGGCGATCATCGCCTCGACCGACTCCGCGTGGACGTCCTGCAGGTCGCGGAAGTGCACCGCCGCGGCGTCGTCGCCGAGCAGGTCCTCGACGGTGCGGCGCAGCCGCGGACCGAGCACGGCCACCGCCGGCTCACCGCGCCCCACCATCTCGTGCAGCCGGGCCACGACCACCTGCGCCCCCTCCGCCTCGTCGCCGTACAGCACCGCGCGGTGCACGAACGGTGCGGGCGCAGCCATGCGGACCTCCCGGTGTGCGCGCCGTGATCGTCCCCGCCGCTCGCGATCGGTGGCGATGCTAGGCACGATCGGGGCCCGCCGCCGGGTCGGGCGCCGCGGTCCGGGCGCGCGGGGCTCGTCGGATCGCACAACCCGGGGACGCCGCGACGGCCGCGCTTCGTCGGTTCCGTGGGTGGCCGGGCCCGGCGCCCGGCCGTCATCGTGAGTCGGATCTCACCACCACCCCCTCCTGCTCCAGTCCCCTCCTGCTCCAGTCCCCTCTGCTCCAGCCCCCTGCGAGGTGTCCCGTGCGCGGAACGAAACGCCCACCCCGGCCCGGTCGCCGGCCCCATCCGGTCGACGAGGTGCTCCCGGCGGGACAGCTCGCCGTCTACGGCTTCCAGCACGTGCTCGCGTTCTACGCCGGGGCGGTGATCGTCCCCATCCTGCTGGCCGGGGCGATCGGGCTCTCCGAGCGCGAGCTGATCCACCTGATCAACGCCGACCTGTTCACCTGCGGCATCGCCTCGATCATCCAGTCCGTCGGGTTCTGGAAGGTCGGGGTGCGGCTGCCACTGCTGCAGGGCGTCACGTTCACCGCGGTGTCGCCGATGATCGCGATCGGGCTCGCGGCGGGCGGCGGCACCGACGGCCTGCTGGTCATCTACGGCGCCGTCATCGTCGCCGGGCTCGCGACCTTCTTCATCGCCCCGTTCTTCTCGCGCCTGATCCGCTTCTTCCCGCCCGTCGTCACCGGGTCGGTCATCCTCATCATCGGCCTCGCGCTGCTGCCGGTGGCCGCGCTCGACGCGGTGGGCGGCGGCACCGACCCGCAGCCGGGCGACCCGCGCAACCTCGCCTACGCGCTCGGCACGCTGCTCGTCATCGTCGCGATCCAGCGGATCTTCCGCGGGTTCATGGCGACGGTCGCGGTGCTCGTCGGGCTGGTGCTCGGCACGCTCGTGGCCTGGGGCCTGGGCGACGCGACGTTCAGCGCGGTCGGCGAGTCGTCCTGGATCGGCGTCACGACGCCGTTCTACTTCGGCTGGCCGCAGTTCAGCGCGGCCGCGATCGTCTCGATGATCGTCGTCATGCTGATCACGGCCGTCGAGACCACCGGGGACGTGTTCGCGACCGGTGAGATCGTCGACAAGCGCGTCGGCAAGGAGGACGTGGCCCGCGCCCTGCGCGCCGACGGCCTCGCCACGACGATCGGCGGCGTCCTCAACTCCTTCCCCTACACGTGCTTCGCCGAGAACGTCGGCCTCGTCCGGCTGACGCGGGTCAAGAGCCGCTACGTCGTGGCGGCCGCAGGCGTGATCATGATCCTGATCGGGCTGATCCCGAAGGCCGGCGCGATCGTGGCCGGCATCCCGCACCCGGTGCTGGGCGGCGCGGCGCTGGCCATGTTCGCGACGGTCGCGGTCGTCGGCATCCAGACGCTCTCGCGCGTCGACTTCCACGACCACCGCAACGTCGTCATCGTCGGCTCCAGCGTGGGGCTCGCGATGTTCGTGACCGCGCAGCCCGACGTCGCCACCGCCGTCCCGCAGTGGGCGCAGATCGTCTTCGGCTCCGGCATCACGCTGGGCAGCATCACCGCGATCGCGCTCAACGTCGTGTTCCACCACGTCGGCCGCAACCGCGGACCGGCCGTCGCCGGCACGCCCGGCGCCGTGGTGCGCCTGGCCGAGGTGAACAGGATGAGCCGCGCGGAGTTCGTGGCGACCTTCGGCCGGCTGTTCCAGGGCTCGGGCGAGGTCGTGGGCCGGGCGTACGACCGCAGGCCGTTCGCCGACACGTCCGCGCTGCGCAGCGCGTTCCAGGAGGCGCTGTTCTCCGCGCCCCGCGAGGAGCAGCAGGCCCTGATGGCGCACTACCCCGACCTCGGGGGCGACCGCGTCGCCGACGGGGACGAGGGGGAGGACTCCACGCGCGACCAGTCGGCCGCGGGCCTCACCCGGCTCACCGAGACCGACCGCGAGGAGTTCGCCGCGCTGGCCGCCGCCTACCGCGAGCGCTTCGGCATCCCGCTGATCGTGTGCGTCCGCGACGCCGCCACGCGGGAGCAGATCCTGCGCGCGGGCTGGCAGCGCCTCGACAACTCCCCGGCGCAGGAGCACGCCGCCGCGCTGATCGAGATCGCGAAGGTCGCGGGACACCGGTTCGCCGACCTCGTCGCCGACGCGAACCCGATCGCCAGCGCGCGCGCCCGGGCGTTCGGGCGGGAGGCGCGGTGAACACGGCCTCCTTCGACACCTCCACGACCGCGGAGCGCGACCTCCTCGCGCTCTGCGCGTCGCCCCGGTGGGCGCGCGAGGTCGCGGCCGGGCGGCCCTACGGCACGCTCGACGCCCTGCTCGCCGCCGCCGACCGCGCCCTGACCGACGCCGACCTCGACGCCGCCATGGCCGGGCACCCGCGCATCGGCGACCGCACCGCGGGCGGGCGGTCGCGGCGCGAGCAGGGCGCGGTGACCGCCGCGGGCGCCGACGTCCTCGACGCCCTGGCCGCGGGCAACCGCGCCTACGAGGAGCGGTTCGGCCACGTCTACCTGGTGTGCGCCACCGGCCGCAGCGCCGAGGACCTGCTCGCGACGCTGCACGCCCGCCTGCGCCACGACGCAGCGACCGAGCGGGCCGTCGCGCTGGCCGAGCTGGCGGCGATCAACCGGATCCGGATCGCGCAGCTCGTCGAGTCGGAGGCGGCGTGAGCCTCTCCACGCACGTCCTCGACGCGGCGCTGGGCCGCCCGGCCGCCGGCGTCGCCGTCCGGCTGACGCGGGGGAGCGCGCTGCTGGCCCACGACGTCACCGACGCCGACGGCCGCGTCGGACGCCTCGCCACCGACCTCACCACCGGAGCGCACACGCTCACCTTCGACACCGGCGGCTACTTCGCCGCCACCGGCCAGACGGGGTTCTACCCCGAGGTCGCCGTCACCTTCACCGTCACCGACCCGGGGGAGCACCACCACGTACCGCTGCTGCTGTCCCCCTTCGCCCACTCGACCTACCGCGGGAGCTGAACTGATGGGAATCGTCCTGGGGACCAACCAGTACGGGAAGGCGGAGAACCGGCTCGTCCGGATCCACCGCGAGACCGACCGTCACGAGATCCGCGACGTCACCGTCTCCACGGCGCTGCGCGGCGACTTCACCGCCGCGCACCGCCACGGCGACCAGTCCGACGTCCTGCCCACCGACACGCAGAAGAACACCTGCTACGCCTTCGCCAAGTCGCACGGGCTGGGCGAGATCGAGGACTACGCGCTCGCGCTGGCCCGCCACTTCGTCGACGACGTCGCGCCGGTGCGGGGCGCGCGCATCGCCGTCGACGAGTTCGCCTGGGAGCGCGTGCCGGTGGGCGGGACGGGCCACGACCACGCCTTCGTGCGCACCGGGTCGGAGGTGCGGACGACCGTGGTGACCGTCGACGACGACGGCGCGCAGGTGGTGTCCGGGCTGCGCGACCTCGTGCTGCTCAAGTCGACGGGCTCGGAGTTCGCGGGCTTCCTGGTCGACGAGTACACGACGCTGGCGCCGACGCACGACCGGATCATGTCGACGTCGTTGGTCACGACCTGGACCTACACGGGCACCGACGTGAGCTGGGACAAGACCTGGGCGAACGTGCGGCGGATCCTGCTGGAGCGGTTCGCCTGCGTGCACTCCCTCGCCCTGCAGCAGACGCTGTGGGAGATGGGGAGGGCGGTGCTGGAGGAGCACCCGGAGATCGCGGAGATCAGCCTGTCGGCGCCCAACCGGCACCACTTCGTCGTCGACCTGGCGCCGTTCGGGCTGGAGAACCGCAACGAGGTGTTCTATGCGGCGGACCGGCCGTACGGGCTGATCGAGGCGACGGTGGGGCGGGACTGAGGTTCAGGAAAGCCACGTTCAGGCCCTCACCGGGCAGGAACGTGGCTTTCCTGGACTGAGGGAGCGTGCCTCAGCGGCACCGCAGCGCCAGGAACACGTCCACCCGGTCCCCGAACACCCCGAGGTCGCGTCCCGTCAGCTCCTCCACCCGCCCGATCCGGTAGCGCACCGTGTTGACGTGCAGGTGCAGCCGCTCCGCCGCGCGGCTCCACGAGCCCGAGCAGTCCAGGAACGCCTCCAGGGTCTCCCGCAGCCCCGCGTCGTTGCGGGCGTCGTAGGCCAGCACCGGGTCCAGGACGCGCGCGGCGAACGCCCGGCGCACCTCGTCGGGCACGGTGGCCAGCAGGGCGACGTGCGTCGTGACGTCGGCGCCGGTGACGACGTGCAGCACGCCCGGCCGGTGCTCGGCGAGGTCACGGGCGTGCCGCGCCTCCTGCAGCGCGCCCGCCAGCGCCTCGAGCGTCGAGGGCCGGCTCACCCCGACCGTGAGCCGCTCCGGCCCGAGCCCCGGCTCCAGGCGCGCGAGCGCGGTGCGCAGGGCGTCGGGGTCGCCGGGCAGCAGCGCGACGGCCAGCCCGTCGTGCACGCCCACGGCCGGCGTCGCGTGCCCGATCCCGTGCGACGCGGCGTCGACCAGCACCGCCCGCGCGATCTCGAGGCGGTCCGGCCGGTCGACGAACCCGGCGACGGCGACGGTCAGCGGCGCGGCCGGGTCCAGCCCGGCCTGGCGCAGCCGCGTGGCGGTCTCCGGGCGGTTGCCGGCCCCGCCCGCGACCAGCGCGATCGCGTCCTCGGCGATGTCGCGGGCCACGCGCAGGCCCTCGCCGCGCCGGGCCCGGTCGAGCGCGGCGATGGCGACGAGCTCGTCGACGGCGTCGGCGGCCTCGGCGTCCCACCCCGGGAACGCCCCCTCGACGGCCACGAACCACGACGTCGCCCGCTGCTCCGACGCCGGCCCCACCGGGAACACCGAGTGCGCGCCGCCGGGTACCACCGCGGGCAGCCGCGCGGCGGTGAGGAACGCGGCGGCGATGCGGTCGAGCTCGGCGTCGGGCAGCGGGTGCGGCCCGGCGACGATGCCGCGCCCGGTGGCGCTGAGCACCCGGCACACCAGGCCGGTGGCCGCGCCGACCTGCGCCACCAGCTCGTCGAGCCCCATCCCGCCCGCCACGGCCGACAGCAGCCGGCGCTGGCGCCCGACCGTGTGCGCGAGGCGCTCGCCCCGCGCCGCCGACAGCGCACCGACGACCAGCTCGGTGACGGCCGAGAACGAGGTCTCCTCGGGCACCTCGATCAGCGGGACGTCGTGGCGGCGGCAGGCGTCGAGGACGTCGGCGGGGATGTCGCCGAACACCGCGGCGCCCGCGGCGAGCGCAGCCGTGCCCGAGGCGGCCAGCGCGGCGACGAACCGCTCGCTGTCGGCCGGGTCGCGCCGCCACACCAGCCCGCTGATCACCAGCTCGCCACCGGAGAGGTAGCGCCCGGGGTCGATGAGGTCGGTGGTGTAGACCCAGCGCACGGGACGCTCCAGCGAGGCCACGTCGCCGTGCAGCAGGCGCAGGCCCAGGGCGGGGTGCGCGACGAGTTCCCGCAGCAGCATTGGAGGAACGTACAACTCCGGGCGCCTGTGCGGTCGCTGTTTCGTCACGGCGGCGACTTCTCGCCGAGACCGCACGGCGCTGTACTGCTACCCATGGACTTCCTGGCGCCCACCACCTGGGCCGAGGCCCTCGCGGCCAAGGCGGAGCACCCCGACGCGCTGCCCGTCGCGGGCGGCACCGACGTCATGGTCGAGATCAACTTCGACCACCGCAGACCGCCGGCCCTCCTCGACCTCACCCGCGTCCCCGAGCTGCGGGAGTGGGCGCCCGACGGCGGCCGCGTCCGGCTGGGCGCGGGCGTCACCTACTCCCGGGTCATCGCCGAGCTCGGTGCGACGCTGCCGGGCCTGGCCATGGCAGCGCGGACGGTCGGGTCGCCGCAGATCCGCAACCGCGGCACGGTCGGGGGCAACCTCGGCGCGGCCTCGCCCGCCGGCGACAGCCACCCGGCGCTGCTGGCCGCCGACGCCGACGTCGAGGTGGCGTCGGTGCGCGGTACGCGGACGATCCCGGTCGCCGAGTTCTTCACCGGCGTCAAGCGCAACGCCCTCGCGCCCGACGAGCTCATCGCCGCCGTCCACATCACGCCGCCCGCGGGGCCGCAGCAGTTCTGCAAGATCGGCACCCGCAACGCGATGGTGATCGCCGTGTCGGCGTTCGGCATCGCGCTGCACCCCGACCGCCGCGCCGTCGGCACCGGCATCGGCAGCGCCGCCCCCACCCCGCGCCGCGCCACCGCGGCCGCCGAGTTCCTGGCGGGCGAGCTGGAGGCCGGCGGGCTGTGGGAGTCGCGCGGCGAGCTGCCCGAGGGCCTCGCCGTCGAGTTCGGCCGCCGGGTGCGCGACGCCGCCGCCCCGATCGACGACGTGCGCGGCACCGCCGCGTACCGCCTGCACACCCTGTCCGTGATGGCGCGCCGCGCGGCCACGTGGGCCTGGACCGACTACCGCAACGGCAATGGCAGGAGCGCCGCATGAGGATCTCGCTGACCGTCAACGGGAACCGGCACGACGTCGACGACGTGTGGGAGGGCGAGAGCCTGCTCTACGCGCTGCGCGAGCGGATGGGCCTGCCCGGCTCGAAGAACGCCTGCGAGCAGGGCGAGTGCGGCTCCTGCACCGTCTACCTCGACGGCACCCCGGTCTGCTCGTGCCTGGTCGCGGCCGGCCAGGCGCAGGGCCGCGAGGTCACCACGGTCGAGGGCCTCGCCGACGAGGAGCTGCACCCGGTGCAGCAGGCCTTCGTGGAGTGCGGCGCGGTGCAGTGCGGCTTCTGCACGCCCGGCCTGATCGTCTCCACCCACGACCTGCTGGAGCGCAACCCCGCGCCGAGCGACCCGGAGATCCGCGAGGCGCTGGCCGGCAACCTGTGCCGCTGCACCGGCTACGAGAAGATCCTGGACGCGGTGCGCCTGGCCGCGGAGAGGACCGACCGGTGACCACCGACGCAGTGATCATCGAAGGCGCCCACGTCGTGACGGTCACCGGCGAGGAGTTCCCCGACGGGCACGTGGTGGTCGAGGGCAACCGGATCACCGCCGTCGGTCCCGGCCCGGCCCCCCTCGTGAGCGGCGATCGTGGCCAGGGCGAGGGTTCGCACGCACGGGTGGACGGCCGCGGCTGCCTGCTCACCCCGGGCTTCGTCAACACCCACAACCACCTCTACCAGTGGGTCACCCGCGGCCTGGCCGTCGACTCCACGCTCTTCGAGTGGCTCACCACCCTCTACCCGGTGTGGGCGGGCATCGACGAGGACTCCGTCCACGTCGGCGCGAGCGGCGCGCTGGCCCAGCTCGCGCTCACCGGCTGCACCACCAGCAGCGACCACCACTACGTCTTCCCCCGCGAGGGCGGCGACGTCCTGGGCGCCGAGATCCGCGCCGCGCGGGAGGTCGGGCTGCGCTTCCACACGACCCGCGGCTCGATGGACCTCGGGCAGCGCGACGGCGGGCTGCCGCCCGACCACGTCGTCGAGTCGACGGAGACGATCCTCGCCGCGTCGGCCGACGCCGTCGCCCGCTGGCACGACCCGTCGCCGGCCTCGATGCTGCGCGTCGCGCTCGCCCCGTGCTCGCCGTTCTCGGTGACCGGCGACCTCATGCGGGAGTCGGCGGTGCTGGCCCGCGAGCTCGGCGTCGCGATGCACACCCACCTCGCCGAGACCCTCGACGAGGAGGACTTCTGCCGCGAGCGCTTCGGCTGCTCGCCCCTGGAGTACGTCGAGGGCCTGGGCTGGACCGGCGACGACGTCTGGTTCGCCCACGCGATCCACCTCGACGACGCCGCCGTGAAGCGCATCGGCGACACCGCCACGGGCGTGGCGCACTGCCCCTCGTCCAACGCGCGGCTCGGGGCCGGCATCGCCCGCACCCGCGACCTGCGCGACGCCGGCGCCCGCGTCGGGCTCGGCGTCGACGGCGCCGCCAGCAACGAGGCCGGCAGCCTGCTCGAGGAGCTGCGGCACGCCGTGCTGTTCGCCCGGGCGGTCGGCGGCCCGACCGCGCTGACCGTCCGCGACGCCCTCGAGCTCGGCACGATGGGCGGCGCCGCGGTGCTCGGGCGCGCCGACGACATCGGCTCGATCGAGGTCGGCAAGCTCGCCGACCTCGCCCTCTGGCGCATCGACGGGCTCGGCCACGCCGACGTCGCCGACCCCGTCGCGGCACTGGTCCTCGGCTCGCCGCCGCCCCTGGAGCTCCTGCTCGTGGACGGCCGCCCGGTCGTCGAGCGCGGCCGCGTCCGGACCGTCGACACCGACGCGCTCGCCCGCGAGTGCCTGCGCGTCCACCGCACCCTGTTGGAGAAGGCCCAGTGAGGACCAGCGCCGTGACGACCACCCAGTCGACGACCCAGACGACCACCGCGGGCACCGGCCGCATCGGCGACAGCCCACTGCGCCCCGACGCGACCCTCAAGGTCACCGGCGAGTTCGCCTACGCCTCCGACCTCTGGCACGACGACATGGTGTGGGGCGTGACGCTGCGCAGCCCGCACCCGCACGCCCGCATCCTGGGCATCGACGTGAGCGCGGCGCTCGCCGTGCCCGGCGTGTCCGCCGTGCTCACCGCCGACGACGTGCCCGGCCACAACGCCGTCGGGCTGGAGCACCTCGACACCCCCGCCCTGGCGACGGGCGTGGTCCGGTACGAGGGCGAGCCCGTGGCGCTGGTTGCGGCCGACCACCCGGAGACCGCGCGGCGCGCCGCGAAGCGGATCGTCGTCGACTACGAGGTGCTGCCCGCGGTCACCGATCCGCGGCGCGCGCTCGACGACGACGCGCCGGTCGTCCACGAGGGGCACGAGGGCGGCAACCTCGTCCGGAAGATGCAGATCCGCCGCGGCGACCCGGCCCCGACCGCGCCCGTCGTGGTCGCGCTGGACTTCGAGGTCGGCATGCAGGACCAGGCGTTCCTCGGTCCGGAGTCCGGGCTCGCGGTGCCCGCGGCCGACGGCGGCGTCGACCTGTTCGTGGCCACGCAGTGGCTGCACGTCGACCAGGGCCAGATCTGCCGCGTGCTCGGGCTGCCGCCGGAGAAGGTGCGGCTGACCCTGGCCGGCGTCGGCGGGGCGTTCGGCGGGCGCGAGGACCTCTCGATCCACGTCCACGCCTGCCTGCTCGCGCTGCGCACCGGCAAGCCGGTGAAGATGAGCTACGCGCGCGACGAGTCGTTCTACGGCCACGTCCACCGCCACCCCGCCTGGCTGCGCTACGAGTTCGGCGCCGAGACCGACGGCACGCTGGTCTACGCCGGCGCCGACATCCTGTTCGACGGCGGCGCGTACGCGTCCTCGACGGGCGCGGTCGTCGGCAACGGCGGCACGCTGGGCCTGGGCCCGTACCGGATCCCGAGCGTGCGGGTCGACGCCCGCGGGGTCTACACGAACAACCCGCCGTGTGGGGCGATGCGCGGCTTCGGCTGCGTGCAGGCCGCGTTCGCGCACGAGGCGCTGATGGACGAGCTCGCCGACCGCGTGGGCGTCGACCGCGTCGAGATCCGCGCGCTGAACGGGATGCGCGAGGGCGACCACAACATCACCGGGCAGCTGATCGACTCCGCGGCGCCGGTGGCCGAGCTCATCCGGATCGTGCGGGACATGCCGCTGCCGGCGCCGCGCGAGGACGACGCCGACATCCGCGAGCTGCCCGGCGGTGTCTCCAACACCACGCACGGCGAGGGCGTCGTCCGCGGCGTCGGGTACGCCGTCACGTACAAGAACGTCGGGTTCTCCGAGGGCTTCGACGACTACTCGACCGCGCGCGTGCGCCTGGAGATGACCGGCGGGGAGCCGGTGGTCACCGTGCACACCGCGGCGGCCGAGGTCGGGCAGGGCCTGATCACCGTCGAGCAGCAGATCTGCCGCACGGAGCTGGGTGTCGAGCGGGTCGTCGTGCACCCGAAGGACACGACCGTCGGATCCGGCGGCTCGACGTCGGCGTCGCGGCAGACCTACGTCACCGGCGGGGCGGTCAAGGCGGCCTGCGAGGCCGTGCGCGCGTCGGTGCTGGCCCGCGTCGGCGTCCCGGACTGCCGCCTGGAGGGCGACAAGATCGTCTCCGCGCACGGCGAGGTGGTCGTGTCGCTGGCCGAGGTGCTCGGCGACGGTGTCGACGGTCCTGGGCACGTCGAGGAGACCGTCGAGTGGCGCCACCGGCCCACCCACGCGATCGACCCGGAGACCGGCCAGGGCGACGCTCACGTGCAGTACGCGTTCTCCGCGCACCGCGCCGTCGTCGACGTCGACGTGGAGCTGGGGCTGGTGAAGGTCGTCGCGCTGGACACCGCGCAGGACGTGGGCCGGGCGATCAACCCCGACGCCGTCATCGGCCAGATCCAGGGCGGCAGCGCCCAGGGCATGGGCCTGGCGCTGATGGAGGAGATCGTCGTGACCGACGGGAAGGTGCGCAACCCGTCCTTCACCGACTACCTGATCCCGACGATCCTGGACATGCCGCCGATGCAGGTCGCGGTGCTCGAGTACGCCGACCCGCACGCGCCCTACGGCGTCCGCGGCGTCGGCGAGCCCCCGACGATCAGCTCGGGCCCGGCCGTCGCGGCCGCGATCCGCGCGGCGACGGGCAAGGCGCTGCACCGGGTGCCGGTCCGCCCGGAGCACATCGTCGCCGGACCGGACGACGCCGAGGGAGGTGCCTGACGTGCCGCGCATGTTCCTCAACGGCACCGCCATGGCCGGCGGGGCGGACCACCACCTCGTCGGCGGGGCGCCGCTGGTCACGGCCACCACGACCGCGCCGCGCTACCGCTTCCACGCGGTCGGCGGGCGCTACCCGGCCCTGGAGGACGTGGGGTCCGGTGGTGCGGCGGTCGAGGGCGAGGTCTACGAGCTGTCCTACGCGCAGCTGCGCGAGGTGCTGCTGCCCGGCGAGCCCGACGGCCTGGAGCTCGGCGTGATCGAGCTGGCCGACGGGTCGGGGTCGCTGGCGATGGTGCTGCGGCGCGAGTGCGCCGGGCTCCCGGAGCTGACCGACATCTCGGCGCTGGCCAGCTGGCGGGCGTACCGGGAGGCGCCGTGAGAACCGCCGACGTGCTTCCTCCCGCGGAGGCGACATGATCACCGTCTTCCGCGCCGACCGCGTCGCCGTCGACGGGGCGGAGCGGCCCGCGGCCGTCGTCGTCGAGGGCGAGCGGATCGTCGCCGTCCTGCCGAAGGAGACCGACGTGGGCGGCGCCCGCGACGTGCTGCTGGGCGTCGACGAGGTGCTGCTGCCCGGGCTGGTCGACACGCACGTGCACGTCAACGAGCCCGGCCGCACCGAGTGGGAGGGCTTCGCCACCGCGACCCGCGCGGCCGCGGCGGGCGGCGTCACCACGATCGTCGACATGCCGCTGAACTCGCTGCCGCCGACCGTCGACGTGGCCGCGCTGGAGGTCAAGCGCAAGGCCGCCGACGGGCAGTGCAGCGTCGACGTCGGGTTCTGGGGCGGCGCGGTGCCGGGCAACGCCGGTGAGCTGCGCGCGCTGCACGAGGCCGGCGTGTTCGGCGTCAAGTGCTTCCTCATCGACAGCGGCGTCCCGGAGTTCCCGCCGCTGCTCGACCCGGAGCCCGCGCTGCGGGAGGTCGCGTCCTTCGACGGGCTGCTCATCGCGCACGCCGAGGACGGGGACCTGGTGACGGCGGCGCACGGGCGGCGCTACGCCGACTTCGTGGCCTCCCGCCCGGCCGCGGCGGAGGACTCCGCGATCGCGGGGCTGCTGCGCGCGGCCGCGGCGACCGGGGCGCGCGTGCACGTGGTGCACCTGTCCTCGGCGAGCGCGCTGCCCGAGCTCGCGGCGGCGCGGGCCGCCGGGGTGCGGGTGAGCGTCGAGACCTGCCCGCACTACCTCGCGCTCACCGCCGAGGAGGTGCCCGACGGCGACACGCGCTTCAAGTGCTGCCCGCCGGTGCGCGGCGAGGACAACCGCGACGCGCTGTGGGCCGGCCTGGCCGACGGCACGATCGACATGGTCGTGAGCGACCACTCGCCGTGCACGCCCGACCTCAAGAGCCTGGAGACGGGCGACTTCGGGCAGGCGTGGGGCGGCATCGCGTCGCTGCAGCTGGGCCTGCCGGTGGTGTGGACCGAGGCACGCCGCCGCGGCCACTCCCTGGCCGAGGTGGTGCGCTGGATGGCCGAGCGCCCCGCCGCGCTGGTGGGGCTGGGCCGCAAGGGCCGGATCGCCGCAGGCTGCGACGCCGACCTGGCCGTCCTCGCCCCGGACGCGACGTTCACGGTGGGGGAGCTGCACCACCGCAGCCCGCTGACGCCGTACGCCGGCCGCGAGCTGCACGGGGTCGTGCGCGCCACCTGGCTGCGCGGCCACCCGGTCGACGGGGACGATCCCCGTGGCCGGCTGCTGACCCGAGGAGAGCACTGATGATCGACATCGACTTCCGGGCGCTGCCCGACCTGGCGGTGCGGAACCTCGGCGGCGCCGTCGTGCACGCCAACGACGAGGCGTTCGCCGTCCGCGAGAACCTGATCACGCCGGGCCCGGCCGTGTTCGACCCGAGCACGTTCGGGCCCAAGGGCAAGGTGTACGACGGCTGGGAGACCCGCCGCCGCCGCGAGCCCGGGCACGACGAGGCCGTCGTGCGCCTGGGCGCGCCCGGGATCGTGCGGGGCGTCGTCGTCGACACCTCGTGGTTCACCGGCAACTACCCGCCGGAGGCGTCGGTCGAGGGGATCGCGCTGGACGGCCACCCGTCGGTCGGCGACCTGCTCGCCGCCGACGGCTGGCACACCCTCGTCGCGCGCACCGCGATCAAGGGCGACACCGAGAACGACTTCGCCGTCCGCAGCACCCGCCGGGTCACCCACGTCCGGCTGCGGATCCACCCCGACGGCGGCGTCGCCCGGCTGCGCGTGCACGGCGAGGCGCTGCCCGACCCGGCGCTGCTCGACGCGCTCGGCACCGTCGACCTCGCGGCGCTGGAGCACGGCGGCGTCGTCACCGGCTGCTCCAACCTCTTCTACAGCTCGCCGAACAACCTGCTGCTTCCCGGTCCCGCCCGCTCGATGGGCGAGGGCTGGGAGACCGCGCGGCGCCGCGACGACGGCAACGACTTCGTGGAGGTGGCCCTGCCCGCGGAGGGCACGGTCGCCGTGGCGGAGCTGGACACGAGCTGGTTCCTGCACAACGCCCCGGGCCGGGCGAGCCTGCGGGGCCGGGCGGGCGAGGGGGAGTGGGTCGACCTCCTGCCCCGTACGCCCCTGCTGCCCGACACCCGCCACCGCTTCGTGCTCGCGGACGCGCCGCCCGTCGACCGGGTACGGCTGGACGTCTTCCCCGACGGCGGCATGGCCCGCCTGCGGCTGCACGGCACGCCGACCGACGCGGGCCGCGCGGAGCTCGAGCGCCGCTGGACCGCCGCGCGCTAGCCCGCACCCGCGGCCGGGTGCCGCCGCCCCACCCACCCCCCGCATTGCAGGAAAGCCACTTTCCCGCCGCCAGATGGCAGGAACGTGGCTTTCCTGCAAGTCCCGCACGCCCCTGGAGGGCCCCATGGCGATCCACTACGCCGTCAACTGCTCCATCCTGTTCACCGAGCTGCCCCTGCTGCAGCGCCCCGCCGCCGCCGCGGCCGCCGGGTTCGACGCCGTCGAGTTCTGGTGGCCGTTCCCGACCACCGCGCCCACCGACGCCGAGGTCGACGCGTTCGCCTCCGCCGTCGAGGACGCCGGGGTGCGGCTCACCGGGCTGAACGTCGCCGCCGGCGACATGCCCGGCGGCGACCGCGGCCTGGTGTCCTGGCCCGGCCGGGAGGCCGCGTTCCGCGACTCCGTGGCCGTGGCCGTCGGGCTGGGCGAGCGCCTGGGCACCCGCGTGTTCAACGCCCTGTACGGCAACCGCATCGCGGGCGCCGCCGGGCAGGACGACCTCGCCGACGCCAACCTCGCCCACGCCGCCAGCGCCGCGGCGCGGATCGGCGCCACCGTCGTGCTGGAGCCGCTGTCGGGCGCCGAGCGCTACCCGCTGCGCACCGCGGCCGACGCGCTGGCCGTGGCCGACCGGGTGGGGGAGCCGAACCTCGCCCTGCTCGCCGACCTCTACCACCTCGCCGTCAACGGCGAGGATCTCGACGCCCTGCCCGCGCTCGCGGCCCGGATCGGCCACGTCCAGATCGCCGACGCCCCCGGCCGCCACGAGCCGGGCACCGGCTCGCTCGACCTCCGTCGCCACCTCGACGCCCTCACCGACGCCGGCTACACCGGCCGCGTCGGGCTGGAGTACGCGCCCACCACGACCAGCGCCGCCGCGTTCGACTGGCTGGCGCCCGCACGCACCAGGGAGCTCTCGTCATGACCACCATCGCGTTCATCGGCCTCGGCATCATGGGGGGCCCGATGGCGGCCCACCTCGTCGCCGCGGGCCACGACGTCGTCGGCCACAACCTCTCACGGCCCGCCGTCGACCGGCTCGTCGCCGCGGGCGGCCGGGCCGCCACCGGCACCGCCGACGCCGTGCGCGACGCCGAGGTCGTGATCACGATGGTCCCCGACAGCCCGGACGTCGAGGCGCTGGTCCCGGACGTGTACCCGAACGTGAAGCCCGGCACCCTGCACATCGACTGCTCCACCATCCGCCCCGACGTCGCCCGCCGGGTCGCCGCCGCCGGAGCCGAGCACGGCGTCCACGTCGTCGACGCCCCGGTCAGCGGCGGCGAGGCCGGCGCCGTCGAGGCGACGCTCTCGATCATGGTCGGCGGGGACGCGGCCGACGTCGAGGCGGCCCGCCCCTACCTCGACGTCGTCGGCGGCACCGTCGTGCACGTCGGCCCGGC
This sequence comes from Pseudonocardia oceani, assembly GCF_019263585.2. Classification (GTDB taxonomy): domain Bacteria; phylum Actinomycetota; class Actinomycetes; order Mycobacteriales; family Pseudonocardiaceae; genus Pseudonocardia; species Pseudonocardia oceani. The sequence continues at coordinate 112,887 of NZ_JADQDF010000001.1, read as the reverse complement.
CGGGGCGGGGCAGACGGTCAAGGCCGCGAACCAGCTGATCGTCGCCGGCAACATCCAGCTCGTCGCCGAGGCGCTGGTGTTCCTGGAGGCGCACGGCGTCGACACCGGCGCCGCCGTCGAGGTGCTCGCCGGCGGTCTCGCCGGCAGCACCGTGCTCGACCGCAAGGCCGCCGGGATGCGCGCGCGCACCTTCGCGCCCGGCTTCCGGATCGACCTGCACCACAAGGACCTCGGCATCGTCACCGCCGCCGCCCGCGAGGCCGGCGTCGCCATCCCGCTCGGGGCGCACGTCGCCCAGCTGGTCGCGTCCCTGCGCGCCCAGGGCCACGGCGGCCTCGACCACAGCGCGCTGCTGCTGCAGGTCGAGTCCCTGTCCGGAAGGAACTCCTCATGACCCGCATGCGCGCCATCGACGCCGCCGTCGCCATCCTGCGCGAGGAGGGCGTGACGCACGTCTTCGGCCTGCCCGGCGCCGCGATCAACCCGTTCTACGACGCGATGCGGGAGGACGGGCGGTTGACGCACGTCCTCGCCCGCCACGTCGAGGGCGCCTCGCACATGGCCGAGGGCTACACCCGCGCGCGGGCCGGCAACATCGGCGTCTGCCTCGGCACCTCCGGCCCCGCGGGCACCGACATGATCACCGGGCTGTACTCGGCGTCGGCCGACTCCATCCCGATCCTGGCGATCACCGGGCAGGCGCCGGTCGCACGGCTGCACAAGGAGGACTTCCAGGCCGTCGACATCGCCGCGATCGCCGCGCCGGTCACCAAGCTGGCGATGACGGTGCGCGAGCCCGGCCAGGTCCCGGGCGCGTTCGCCCAGGCGTTCCACCTGATGCGCTCGGGCCGCCCCGGCCCGGTCCTGCTGGACCTGCCGATCGACGTCCAGCTCGCCGAGATCGACTTCGACGTCGACACCTACGAGCCGCTGCCCGTGCACCGTCCCGCGGCGACCCGCGCCCAGGCGGAGAAGGTGCTCGACCTGCTCGCGGCGGCCGAGCGCCCGCTGATCGTCGCGGGCGGCGGCATCGTCAACGCCGACGCGTGCGCCGAGCTCGTCGAGCTCGCCGAGCTGCTCGACGTCCCCGTCGTCCCGACGCTGATGGGCTGGGGCGCGATCGGTGACGACCACCCGCTGATGGCGGGCATGGCCGGGCTGCAGACCTCGCACCGCTACGGCAACGCGACGCTGCTGGCCTCGGACCTCGTGCTCGGCATCGGCAACCGCTGGGCCAACCGGCACACCGGCGGCCTCGACGTCTACCGCGCCGGGCGCACGTTCGTCCACGTCGACATCGAGCCGACGCAGATCGGGCGCGTGTTCGCCCCCGACTACGGCGTCGTCTCCGACGCGGGCGCGTTCCTGCGGCAGCTGCTCGCGGCCGCCCGGGACCGCGTCCTCCCCGCCCGCGACGCGTGGGTGCGCGAGTGCGCCGGGCGCAAGGGCTCGATGCAGCGCCGGACGCACTTCGACGACATCCCGGTCAAGCCGCAGCGGGTGTACGAGGAGATGAACCGCGCGTTCGGCCCCGACACCCGCTACGTCTCGACGATCGGGCTCTCGCAGATCGCCGGCGCGCAGTTCCTGCACGTCCAGCGGCCGCGGCACTGGGTCAACGCCGGGCAGGCCGGGCCGCTGGGCTGGACCGCGCCCGCCGCGCTCGGGGTGTGCGTCGCCGAGCCCGACGGGCTGGTCGTGGCGCTGTCGGGCGACTACGACTTCCAGTTCATGATCGAGGAGCTGGCGGTCGGCGCGCAGTTCAACCTGCCCTACCTGCACGTCGTCGTGAACAACTCCTACCTCGGGCTGATCCGGCAGGCGCAGCGCGGGTTCGGGATGGACTACTGCGTGCAGCTCGGGTTCGACAACGTCAACTCCCCGGAGCTGGGCAAGTACGGCGTCGACCACATCAAGGTCGCGGAGGGGCTGGGCTGCAAGGCCTTGCGGGTGACCGACCCGCGCGACCTCGCCGCCGCGTTCGCCCGCGCCCGCGAGCTGATGGCGGTCCACCGCGTGCCGGTGGTCGTCGAGGTCGTGCTGGAGCAGGTCACCAACATCAGCATGGGCACCGAGATCGACGCGGTCACCGAGTTCGAGGAGCTGGCGACGACGGCGGCGCACGCCCCGACCGCGACCACGCCGCTGGGTGGAGGGGCGTGAGCGGGCACGTCCTCGTCGCGCCGGACAAGTTCAAGGGCTCGGCGACGGCGGCGCAGGTGGCGGCCCACCTCGCCGCCGGCGTCCGGGCCGCCGGGCGGCACGCCGTCGAGCTGCCCGTGGCCGACGGAGGAGAGGGCACGCGGGACGCGGCGGTCGCGGCCGGGTTCCGCCCGGTCGGGGTCACGGTCTCCGGGCCCACCGGACGCCCGGTGCGGGCCGGGATCGCGGTCCGGCACGGCACCGCGGTCGTCGAGCTGGCGGCGGCGTCGGGCCTCGCCCAGCTGCCCGCGGGGCCGGACCCGCTGCGGGCGAGCAGCCGCGGCACGGGGGAGCTCGTCGTCGCGGCGCTGGACGCCGGGGCCGCGACGGTCGTGCTCGGCGTCGGGGGCAGCGCGTGCACCGACGGCGGGGCGGGGATGCTCGCCGCGCTCGGTGCCCGCCTGCTCGACGCCGACGGTGCACCCCTGCCCGACGGCGGTGCGGCGCTCGCGCGGCTGGCCCGCGTCGACCTCTCCGGGCTCGACCGGCGCCTGGCCGGCACGCGGATCGTGCTGGCGTGCGACGTCGACAACACGCTGCTCGGCCCGGCCGGGGCAGCCGCCGTCTACGGGCCGCAGAAGGGCGCGGGGCCCGGGGAGGTCGCCGAGCTGGAGGCGGCCCTGGCGCGGTGGGCGCAGGTCCTCGGGGCGTCGGCCGCGCACGAATCCGGAGCGGGCGCCGCCGGCGGCGTCGGCTTCGCCGCCCTGGCCGTCCTCGGGGCGGAGCGGCGCTCGGGCATCGAGGTCGTCCTGGAGCTCGTCGGGTTCGGCCCGCTGCTCGCCGGTGCGGCGCTCGTCATCACCGGGGAGGGCGCGCTCGACGAGCAGACCCTGCACGGCAAGGCCCCGGCCGGCGTGGCGCGGGCCGCCCGCGTGGCCGGGGTGCCGGTGGTCGCGGTCTGCGGCCGGTCCTCCCTCGCCCCGGACCGGGCGCGGGCCGCGGGCCTGGGGACGGTGCACGTGCTCAGCGACGTCGAGCCCGACCTCGCGCGCTGCCTGGCCGACCCCGGCCCGCCGCTGCGGGCCCTGGCGCAGCGCATCGCGGAGGCGCCTGACCCGCAAGCCATAGGAAGGATCTGATCGGTTCATCGCGGTACTCGTACTGGCCCTATGGGCAGCCGCTCCCTAGCGTCTGTGCCACCACCACGGACGAGGAGGCCCGGCGATGAACCCCCTGGCAGGCGGCAACACGCTGAAGCTCGGACTGTTCTGCACCAACGGATCGGGCGCGTCGCAGACCCTGGTTCCCGAGGCGCACGCGATGTCGTGGGACATGTCGCTGCGGACCGCGCAGGCGGCCGACCGCGCCGGCTTCGAGGCCGTGGTGCCCTTCGCCCGGTGGAAGGGCTACGCGGAGAACCGCCCGGAGCACCCGTCGGGGCGGGTGATGGACCCGTTCACCTGGGCGGCCGGGATCGCCGCCGCGACGACGGACATCGGGGTGTTCGCCACCTCGCACGCGCCGACGCTGCACCCGATCGTCGCGGCGAAGCAGGCCGCCACGGTGGACCACATCTCCGGCGGCCGGTTCGCGCTGAACGTGGTGGGGGGCTGGAACAGGCCGGAGCTGGAGATGTTCGGCGCCCCGCTGCGCGAGCACGACGAGCGCTACGACCACCTCGACGAGTGGCTGCAGGTGATCCGCAGGCTCTGGACCGAGACCGACGAGTTCGACTTCCATGGCCGGTTCTTCGACGTCGTCGGCGGGATGTCGCAGCCCAAGCCCGTGCAGCGCCGCATCCCGATCATGAACGCCGGCGGGTCGCCGCGGGGCATGCGGTTCGCCGCCGAGCACGCCGACCTCTGCTTCCTCATCGTGCACTCCGAGGAGGAGTCGGCGATCCGGGCGCAGGTGGAGGGCTACAAGCGGATGGCGCGCGAGGAGTTCGGGCGCGAGATCGCCGTCTGGACCCACACGGTCGTGGTGCAGCGGGACACCCACGCCGAGGCCGACGCCTACCTGCACCGCTTCTCCGTGGAGCACGAGGACACCGAGAGCGTCGACGCCTGGATGCGGCTGCAGGGCGCGAACGCGCAGCTGATGCCGCCCGACGTCGCGCGGGCGATGCGGCAGCGGTTCGCGGCGGGCGCGGGCGGGTTCCCGCTCGTGGGCACCGCCGACACCATCGCCGAGCGGCTGGAGGTGCTGAGCGCGGCGGGGGTCGACGGGGCGCTGCTGACGTGGGTCGACTACGACGCCGGCATCGCCGACTTCACCCGCGACGTGCTGCCCCGGCTGGAGCAGGCCGGATTGCGCGCGCCCGTCGCGGCCCCCGCGACCCTGGTGACGGCGTGAGCACCGACGACATCGAGGGCGAGACGGTGCTGCTGGCGATCGCGGCGGCCCACCGCGACCCGGAGCGGTTCCCGGACCCCGGCCGGTTCGACCCGGACCGCGACCTGCGCGGGCACCTCGCGTTCGGCTGGGGGTCCGCCTGTGCCCCGGGGCGACGCTGGCCCGGGGCGAGCTGACGGCCCTCCTGGAGGTGCTGCGCGAGCACCCGCCGCTGCGCGCGGACGGCCCGGCGACGTGGAGCGGCCTGCGCGGGGGGAGCCACCTCCGCCCGACGTCGCTGCCGGTGCGGCTCACCGGGCCCGGGGAGTGACCGCGGCCGGTCGCGGCGATGTGGAGGCCACGCAGATCGTCGCGCCGGCCTGGCCCGGACTCTTGTCAGGGCGCCGCCCGGCTTCTAATGTATGCGTATGCATCTCACTCCTGCCGAGAAGAACGGCTTCGGCGACGCCCTGACCGTCGTGAAGGAGCCCACCGGAGCGGACGGGTCCACGGGGCGCGACGAGGCGGTCAGCACGACGGTGTCGTCGATGCTGTCGCGGATCGAGCGCGAGGGCATGGACGCGGTCCTGCACTACGCCCGCGAGCTCGACGGGTTCACCGGGAGCTCGCTGGAGGTGCCCGCCGCCGAGCTCGCCCGCGCCGGCGACGGCCTGCCCGCCGACCTGCGCGAGGCGCTCGACACCGGCGCCGACCGCTCGCGCCGCTTCGCGGTGATGCAGCGCGACCGCCTGGTCGACTTCGAGGAGGAGGTCGTGCCCGGCGTCGTCTGCGGGCAGCGGTTCGTCCCGGTCGACGCCGTCGGCGCCTACCTGCCCGCCGGCCGCTTCCCGCTGCTGGCCGGGGCGTTCATGACGGTCGGCGTGGCGAAGGCCGCCGGCGTGCCGCACGTCGTGGCGGCCACCCCGCCCTCGTTCGAGGGCCGCGCGCACCCGGCGGTCCTGTACTCCGCGCACATCTCCGGCGCCGACGCCGCCTACGCCGTCGGCGGCGTGCAGGCGCTGGCCGCGATGGCGTTCGGCCTGCTCGACGGGCGGCCCGCCGACATGGTCGTCGGCGCGGGCAACGCCTACGTGGCCGAGGCCAAGCGGCAGCTGTTCGGCCGCGTCGGCATCGACGTGCTCGCCGGCCCGTCGGAGGTCGCGGTCATCGCCGACGACACCGCGGACGCCGCGATCGTCGCCGCCGACCTGCTTGCGCAGGCCGAGCACGGCCCCACCTCGCCCGCGAGCCTGGTCACCACGTCCGAGCGGCTCGCCCACGAGGTCGTGCGCCAGGTCGAGAAGCAGCTGGCCGGCCTCGCCACCGCGGAGATCGCGGGCGCGGCCTGGCGCGACCACGGCTCGATCTACGTCGTGCCCGACCGCGTCGCCGCGGCCGAGGTGATGAACCTGCTGGCCCCCGAGCACCTCGAGGTGCTCGCCGAGGACCTCGACTGGTGGCTGGGCGCGCTGCGCAACTACGGCTCGCTGTTCCTGGGCACCTGGTCGACGGTCGCCTACGCCGACAAGGGCATGTCCGGCACCAACCACGTCCTGCCCACCGTCCGCGGCGCCCGGTTCACCGGGGGCCTGTCGGTCGCGGGCTTCCTCAAGCAGCTCACGCACCAGCGCGCGACGCGGGAGTCGACGGTCTCGCAGGCCGGCCCGACGGTCGTCGTCTCCGACGCGGAGGGCCTCGTCGGCCACCGCGACAGCGCGCAGCTCCGCCTCGACGCGGTCGCCCCCCGCTCCCACTGATGCATACGTATATGTCCCACCACACCCCGCAGGAGCCGTGATGCCCAGATCCCGTTGGCAGGTCCTCGCCGTCGCGATGACCGCCGCCGTAGCGCTGTCCGCCTGCGGGGCGGGGTCGCGTACTGCGGCCTCGACCGCGACCGAGGTGGCCTGCGACGTCCCCGCGCCGCCCCAGCCGGTCACGGTCAACGTGCTGGCCTACAACTCCTCGGCCATCGACCCCTTCACCAACACGATGGTCGCGAGCTGCACCACCGACCAGATCACGGTCAACCACGAGCCGATCGACTTCGCGGGCCAGGTGCAGAAGACCACCGCCACGCTCGCGGGTGAGACCGGCACCTACGACATCGTCGAGACCTACGGGTTCGTCCTCCCGACGCTGGCCTCGGAGGACAAGCTCGCGCCGCTCGACGACTTCGTCGCCCAGTTCGGGCAGGAGTACGGGCTCGACGGCCTCGACCCGGCGATGCGGGAGGCGATGTCCTACGACGGCAAGCTCTACGGGCTCCCGATGCAGGCGCAGATGTACGTCATGGCCTACCGCAAGGACGTCTTCGACGGCCTCGGGCTGCAGCCGCCGACGACGTTCGCCGAGATGCGCGACGCCGCCACCGCGATCCAGCAGGCCGGGGAGATCCCGTACCCGATCGCGCTGCCGCTGCTCGCGAGCGCCGACATCTCCACCGCCTACGACGCCGCGCTCGGCTCGCTGGGCGTCGACTACGTGAACGCGGAGACGCGCACGCCGAACTTCGACCAGCCCGAGGCGGCCACCGCGTTCGAGGAGCTCCGCTCGCTCGTCCCGTTCATGGACCCGCAGGTCACCACGTTCGACCAGCCGCGGGTGCAGCAGCAGATGTACAACGGGTCGGCCGCCATGGCGATCATGTTCTCCGGCCGGATGAACGACCTGTCGCAGCCGACGAACAGCCGGTTCGCCGAGCAGTTCGCGTTCGCGCCGCCGCCCTCGGTGGGCGGCGGGGACGTGCTCTACAACTCGCTGTCGGTCGACGGCTGGTCGATCCCGGCCAACGCCGCCGCCGACCCGGCGCTGCTGTTCGAGATGATCGCCTCCGCGGTGGGCGAGGACGCGTCCCGCGCCTCGGTGCCCGCGGCGTTCCCGGCCCGCGAGGGCATCGTCACCGCCGACAGCAGCCCGTACGCGGCCGCCGCGCTGGAGTCGATCGGCCAGGCCCCGCCGGCCGAGCCGTTCCCGTGGACCTCGCGGATCGCCAACGACACGCGGACCGTCGTCGCCGACGTCGTCCTCGGCAACACGCCCGTGCCCGACGGTCTGGCGCAGATGCAGCAGATCGCCACCGAGATCCTGGCCGAGTACCCCGCCCAGTAGTGACACCGCGCGGCCGCCCGGGGGACCCGGGCGGCCGCCCCGACCGGTCAGCGAGGTGAGCAGTGCGACGGCGAGAGTTCCTGGCGTTCGTGGCCCCCAGCGTGCTCGTGATGGGTGGCCTGCTCCTGCTGCCCCTCTACCGCACGGTCGAGTGGAGCTTCGAGCGCGTCGACTACGGCGAGCCCGGCGAGTTCGTCGGGCTGGACAACTACGGTGAGGCGCTCACCGACCCGCGGCTGGGGCAGGCGGTGCTGTTCACCCTCGGGCTCACGGCGGCCGTCGTCGCCGCGCTGCTCGTGGGCGGCTACCTGCTCGCGGTGATGGTCAACCGGCTCGGCCGGGCCAAGCCCTGGGTGCTCGGCATCCTGCTGATCTCCTACGTGGTGCCGAACGTGGTCGGCGCCACGATGTTCTCCTGGTTGTTCGACGCGAACTTCGGCGGCGTGGTCAACCAACTGGTGACGATCGTGACCGGCCAGGAGGTCCTCTGGTTCACCGACCCCTGGCCGAACCGGGTGATGGTGTGGCTGAACACCATCTGGTTCATGGTCCCGTTCGCCATGCTCGTGATCATCGCCGGGCTGCAGGGCGTGCCCACGGAGATCATCGAGGCCGCGAAGATCGACGGCGCCGGCCCGTTCCGCACGCACTGGAACGTGATCATCCCGAACATCCGCGGCGTGCTCGGGTTCGTGGCGATCATCTCGATCATGGACATCCTGCGGACGTTCGACCAACTCATCCCGCTCTCGCCGCAGGCCGTCCAGATCGGCAACGAGTCGATCATGCTCTACATCTACAACATCGCCTTCCAGGACGGCGGGCAGCAGCTCGGGCTCGGCAGTGCGGTCAACGTCCTGCTGATCCTGCTCATCGGCCTGCTGCTGTTCCCCTTCATCCGCGACGTCGCCCGGGAGGCACGGCAGGTATGAGCATCCTCGAGAAGCCCGAGAGCGGCACGGCCCGCCCGGAGCCCGTCACCCCGTCCCGGCGGCCGCGCAGGTACGGCCGCTCCTCGCTGCTCGTCGGCGGGCTGCTGGTGCTGATCTGCCTGGCGATGCTCAGCCCCGTGCTGTGGACCGCGGCGACGGTCACCAAGCCGACCGACGTGGCGTTCCTCAACCCGCCGCAGTTCTTCTACGAGCCGACGGTGACGTCCTTCGTCGACCTCTGGCAGACCACCCAGTTCTACAAGTACCTGATCAACACCCTCGTCGTCGCCGTGCTGAGCACGATCGCGGCCCTGGTGATCGGGATCCCGGCGGCGTACGCGCTCTCGCGCTACCCGGGCTGGGTCAGCGCGGTGCTGCTCATCGCGGCGCTGGTGTTCCGGGCGCTGCCGCGGTTCTCGGTGGTGCTGCCGATGTACGACATCTCCCGCGCGCTGGGCGTCTACGACACGACGTTCGCCGTGGCGGCGGCGCTGGTGGCGATCAACCAGCCGTTCAGCATCTGGCTGCTGCGCAACTTCTTCGCCGAGATCCCCAAGGAGCTCGACGAGGCCGCCATGCTCGACGGCTGCACCCGATTCCAGACGCTGCGCCGCGTGATGGTGCCGCTGATGGGGCCGGGCATCCTGACCGCCGGGATCTTCATCTTCCTGTTCGCGTTCCAGGAGTACCTGACGGCCAACATCCTCACCGACGTCTCCGCCCGCACGGTCCCGGTCTTCATCGCCACGCAGCTGGGGCAGACCCTGCCGATGCTGCAGCAGGCCGGCGCCGCCGCGATGCTGCTGACGCTGCCGGTCGTCGCGTTCGCCTTCATCGCCCAGCGCTACCTCGTGGCCGGGCTGAACGCGGGGTCGGTCAAGGGGTGAGCGGGCCGCTGGTGCTCGTCGGCGGGATGGGGTGCTCGCCGCGGCTGTGGGCGGGCGTCCGGGACCGGCTCGGTCCCGGCCCCGTCCTCGACGGGCCGCTCGAGGAACCGACGGTCGACGGGTGCGTCGACGCCCTGCTCGACGCCCTGCCGCCGCGGTTCGCCCTCGCCGGGCTGAGCCTCGGCGGCATCGTCGCGATGGCCCTGGTGCGGCGTGCCCCGGAGCGGGTCACGCGCCTCGCGCTGCTCTCGACGAACGCGCGCCCCCCGCTGCCCGAGCAGCGCGCCGCGTGGACCGCGCAGCGCGCGGCCCTGGCCGGGGGCGCCACCCCGCGCGACCTGCAGACCGCGCTGCTGCCGCTGCTGCTGCACGACCCCGAGTTCTCCGGGCCGGCGCTGGCGATGGCCGACGACCTGGGCGCGCGGGTGCTCGACCACCAGCTCGCCGCCCAGGCCACGCGCGTCGACGAGCGCCCGGGGCTGGCCCGCGTGCGGGTGCCGACGCTGGTGCTCGCCGCGCGGGAGGACCGGCTCTGCCCGCTCGACCGGCACGAGGAGATCGCGGCGCTGGTGTCGGGGGCGCACCTGGAGGTGCTCGGCGGCGTCGGTCACCTGTCGCCGCTGGAGGCGCCCGACCGGGTGGCCGCCGCGCTGCGTCGATGGATGGAGGGGCGGTGGTGGGGCGTCAGGCCCGCAGCGCCCGGAACGCCTGCATCATCACGTGGGTGAGGTTGTGCACCACGACCTGCGCGCCGTCGGCCAGCGCCGCGGCGGTGTCGCCGAGCGCGAGGTCGCAGCGCACCGCCCCGGCGGTGGTCGGATCGGCGCGCACCGCCGCGAGCAGGTCGGCGACCGACGGGTCGTCGGGGGAGCGGGAGGCGCCGAGGTCGGCGACGCCCACGAGGTAGCCGTCGACCCCGTCGACGGCCAGGATCGCCCCGGCGTCGCGGATCGCCGCGGGCGACTCCAGCATGGCGATCACCAGCGTGCGGTCGTCGGCCGCGGCGCGGTGCCCGTCCGCGGTGACCGTGCCGAACCGGCCGGCGCGGGAGTAGGTGGCGAACCCGCGGGCCCCGCGCGGCGGGTAGCGCAGCGCGCGCACCAGCGCCTCGGCGTCGGCGGCCGACTCGACGTGCGGGGCGACGACGCCCTGCGCGCCCTGGTCGAGCGCACGCTGGGCCAGCACGTGCTCGCCCTCGCCGGGGCGCACGAGCACCGCCATCCCGTGGGCGTCGGCCAGCGCCAGGTGGTGGCGCAGCGCCAGGACGTCGGCGGGGCCGTGCTCGCAGTCGACGAGCACGAAGTCGAGCCCGGCGACGGCCAGCATCTCGACGACCTCCTCGCACGGCATCCGCACGAGCGCGCCGGACACCCGCTCGCCGTCGCGCAGCCGCGCCCGCAGCGACCGGGCGGGGGCGCTCACGCGACCATCCCGCCGGAGAGGTCGATGTCGGCTCCGGTGAGCCCCGGCATCGCGAGCACGGCGAGCACGGCCCGGCCGACCTCGTCGGCGGTGACCATCCGGCCCAGCGCCGCGCGCCCGACGAACGCCGCGCGCGCGTCCTCGCCGGTGCCGCCGGTGCGCTCGGCCTCCAGCCGGAAGTTGCGGTCCATGCGGTCGCCCTCGACCGGCCCGGGGGACACCGTGTTCACCCGCACCCCGGCCTCGCCGACCTCGAAGGCGAGCGTGGAGGTCAGGCCGATCACGGCCATCTTCGACGCGCAGTACGGCGTGCGCCGGGTCAGCGGCCGCTTGCCCGACACCGAGGCGATGGTGACGACGTCGCCCGCACCGCGCGCGACCATGCCCGGCAGGAACGCCCGGCACATGAGGAAGACGCCGCGGACGTTCACCGCGAACACCTCGTCCCACTCCTCGGGCGCGATCTCGGTGAGCGGCGCGACCGGACCGGGGATCCCCGCGTTGTTGACCAGCACCGAGACCTCCTCGCCGGCCAGCCGCTGCGCCAGCGCCGCCACGGCGTCCGGGTCGGCGACGTCGCAGACCTCGGCGCGGGCCGCGTCGCCCAGGCGCCGCGCGGTGGCCTCCAGCGGCTCGGCCCGGCGGCCGACCAGCACGACGCGGGCCCCGTCGGCCACGAGGTGCGTGGCGATCGCCGCGCCCAGCCCGTTGCCGCCGCCGGTCACCACCGCCGTGCGCCCGGCCGCGCTCACGCGGTCCACCCCGTCGTCGGACGTCGGTCCACCGTGGCCTCCACACCGCTCGCTGGCATACGTATGCTGATGAGTGAAGCCGGGTGGTGCGGGTACTGTCAAGCGGGCATCGGAGGCGCGGGATGATCACCAGTCGGGACGTGGCGAGGCTCGCGGGGGTGTCCCAGCCGACGGTCTCCCGTGCGCTGCGCGACGACCCGAAGGTCTCCGAGGCCACCAAGCAGCGCGTGCGCGACGCCGCCGCCGCGCTGGGCTACTCGCCCAGCGCCATCGGCCGCGCGCTGTCGGTGGGGCGCTCCACGAGGGTGGGGCTGGTCGTCACCGACCTCGACAACCAGTTCTACGCCCACGTCATCGCGCCGCTGCACCACGAGCTGGAGCGCCTGGGCCACGAGCTGGTGCTCATCACCGAGTCGTCGGACAGCGGCCCGGTCGCCGAGCACGTGGTGGCGCACGGGCTGTGCGGGGTGGTGCTGGCCACCACCACCGTCGACTCGATCCTGCCGGCGCGGTTGCGCGACCGCGGCGTGCCGTTCGTCTACTTCAACCGCACAGCGCCCAGCGTGCCGGCCGACTCGGTCACCGTCGACCCCGAGCAGGGCGTCCGCGAGCTGCTGGCCGACGTCATCGGCCGCGGTCACCGGCGGATCGGCGCGGTGTTCGGGCCGCGCAACACCAGCACCGGCGAGCAGCGCGAGCAGGTCGTGCGAGCGGTGCTCGACGAGAACGGCATCGGCCTCGCCCACCGCGACGTGCTGCACGGCCCGTTCGACTTCCGCACCGGCCACGACGGCATGCGCACCCTGCTCGACCGCGACGACCCGCCGACGCTGGTGCTGTGCGGCAACGACGTCGTCGCGCTGGGGGCGCTCAACGCGGCCAAGGAGATCGGCGTCGACGTCCCCGGTGACGTCTCGATCGCGGGCTTCGACGACCTGCCGACGTCGGGCTGGGCGCTGGTGCGGCTGAGCACCGTCGCCTACGACCTGGCCGAGATGTCGCGCGAGGCCGCGCGGCTGCTCGTCGGCCGGGTCGGGAACCCCGGCGCCGAGCCGGTGCACGCGGTGTACCCGACGCGGTACGTGGCGCGGGACACCGTCGGGGCGCCCCGGAGCTGACCGCACGGCCTTGTGAGCATCAGTGCATACGCATACAATCGACTCGTCACGTCAGCGAGGAGAGGACAAGCGATGCCGCTCGACCCGGTCGCGTACAAGCCGTACACGGACCCCGACGACTTCATCCGGGAAGTGACGGACCGGATCTGGGTGCAGCGCGACGTCTCCTACATCGTCGACAACTACGAGCCCGACTCGATCGTGCACGGCGGGTTGGGCACGGTCGTCGGCCGCGACGGCGTCATCGAGGGCAGCCTGATGCGCATCGCGGGCACGCCGCAGCACGTCGGGCAGGCCGAGGACGTCGTCTGGGAGGCCCGCGGCGACGACGCCTTCCTCAGCTCGCACCTCGTCTTCGCCAGCGACGAGCACGTGATCGACGGCCGCAGCCGGCGCATCCGCAAGCGCACCGTCGCCAACTGCCTCTACCGGCGCGGGCGCATGGTCGAGGAGTGGGTCGTCCGCGACGAGCTCGCCGACGTGCTGCAGCGCGGGCTCGACCCCGACGAGGCCGCCCGCCGCCAGCTCTTCCGCGGATACAGCGGCTCGATGACGCAGCCCCCGCCCGCCGACGTGCTCGCCGTCGGCGACAGCGGGCCGCGCCCCGACGACCACCGCGCCGAGTGCGAGATGGTGCTCGAGTTCGTCGAGGAGGTGTGGAACCAGCGCCGCCTGCACCGGGTGCCTGAGTTCATGGAGCGCGACCTGTTCCTGCACACCGTCGGCGACACCACGGTCGTGCGCCCCGACGGCTACCAGCGCGACCTGCTCTCGCTCGTCGCCCCGTTCCCGGACGGCCGGTTCGCCGTGCGCGACGTCCAGACCAACGTCGACGGGCGCTACGCCGGCCTGCGCATCGCCCTGCTGTGGACGCTGAACGGCACCTACCACGGCACGCCCGCGTTCGGCCCGCTCACCGGCCGCCCCGTCGAGCTGCTGGGCGTCTCGCAGTTCCTCGTGCAGCGCGGCCGGATCGTCCGCGAGATGCGGGTCTACGACGAGATCGCCCTGCGCGCGCAGATCAACGCAGCACGCGGCGACGGCGTGTTCACCGACACCAACATCTACTGAGCAGCCCGTCCACCGAGCCGCAACACCTACTGAGCAGCACCGACAGCAGCGGAGGACGCCGTGACCGACACGGCCACGATCGACAGCGGGCCCGGCGCCGGGACCGTGGTCCCGCCCGGTGAGGTCGCCCGCCGCACCATCCGGCGCACCGACTGGGTCCCGTGCAAGGCGGCGTTCATCGACTGCCGCACGCCGGGCTCGGACCGCAAGGACAACTACTCGTTCATCGGGCCCGGCGTCTCGCAGAGCGCCGACCAGTACGTCAACCTGCGCGAGCCGCACGGCTTCCAGCTGGGCGCGGCCGGCATGCCGCACGGCACGACCAACAGCCTGCACCTGCACTTCACCGCCGAGGTGTTCGTCAACTTCGACGGCGACTACCAGCTGCGCTGGGGCGCCGACGGCGCGCAGGGGGAGTACCGCAGCGTCGACGGCGACGTCGTGTCGGTGCCCACGTGGATCTTCCGCGGCTTCACCAACGTCGGCGCCGACGAGGGCGTCCTGCTCACCGTGCTGGGCGGCGACGACACCGGCGGCATCATCTGGGGCCCGTCGGTGCTGCGCGAGGCGGCCGGTCACGGTCTGCACCTCACCGCCGACAACCGGCTCGTCGACACCGTCCGCGGGGAGCGGGTGCCCGACGGCGTCGCCCTGGTCACGCCGATGCCCCAGGAGAAGATCGACGAGCTCGACCGCGTCGACGCCGAGGCCTTCCGGGCGCGCGTGACCCACGCGGGCGACCGCGTCTGGATAGCCGCGCCGTTCCTGTGCTCCGGGCTGCCCGGCGGGGGCGCCGAGCTCAGCCTGGTGATCGGCTACGGGATGAGCGAGGACCGGCGCGCGGCCCCGCGGCTGCACGACCCGCACGGGTTCGACCTCGCCTGGCTGCGCGCACGCGCGGGCGAGGGCGTGCTCACCCACCGGCACCCGGGCACGCAGGTCCTCACGGCCAAGGCCGGGCGCTGGGCGGTGCGCCTCAACACCGGCGCCGACGAGCAGGTCGTCGAGCTCGGGCCGCTGGACACGCTGTCGGTGCCCGCGGGCGCCTGGCGGTCGTTCACGCTGCTCGACGCCGCGCCGGGCCGGGCCGCGGACCCGGGCCTGGGCGAGCTGCTCGTCGTGAACGAGGGCGACGGGCGGACGCGGCTGGACTGGGCCCCCGAGGTCGTCGCGGCGGCCCGCGCCGCCGGGCACGTCCTCGACGCGAACGGCTACGTCGCCCCCGCCGAGGTGCTGGTGACCGCCACGGACGACGACTGACGTGGCCGCGTCCCCGGCCGCCGTGTTCGGCCCGACCGACCTCGACGACCCGGTCGCGCACGGGGTCGCGCTCGCCCCGCGCGTCGCGGCCCACCTCGACGCGTGGCTGCGGGTGCTCGTCGCCGAGGGCGTCGCCGACCCGCCCGCGCACCTGCGCGCGCTGCTGGGCGCCACCGGGTTCCGGTCGGCGGTCGAGGAGCTCGTGCCCGACCTCGCCGAGGAGGTCCGCGGCGTCGCGGCCGGGGCGGGCGTCGACCCCGACCTGCTGCTGGCCCTGCAGCTGATCGACGAGGAGCCCGCGCACCGGGCCCGCGCCGCCGCCCTCGCCAAGTGCACCGGGTTCGGGCTCGCGCTCCCGGGCGGTCCGACCTGGATCGGGCAGAACATGGACCTGGGCGCGCACACCCGCGGCCACCAGGTGCTGCTGCGGGTGGCCCCGCGCGGTGACGTCCCCGCGGCGCTGGTGTTCAGCGTCGCCGGCGTCGTCGCGCTGATGGGGGTGAACGCCGCGGGCGTCGGCGTGTGCGTCAACGCCGTGCCCCAGCTGCCCGCCGCGCCCGACGGGCTGCCGGTCGCCTTCGTGATCCGCCGCCTGCTGCAGGCGCGCACGCTCGCCGAGGCGGTGCGGCTGGTCCGCGACCTGCCGCACGCGACGAGCCAGCACTACCTGCTCGCCGGGCCGGGGGAGGTGCGCTCGTTCGAGGCGCGGCCCGACGGCGTCGCCGAGCACCGCCCGGCCGACCCGTCGCGGGTGCTGCACACCAACCACCCGCTGGGTCCCGTGACCGGCACGCCGGCCCCGCCCGGCGCGGAGCGCGACTCCCGCGCCCGCCTCGACGCCCTCGCAGCGCGCGTCGGTACGGGGAGCCCGTCGCTGGCCGACCTCCAGGGCGCGCTGGCGTCGTCCGACGACCCCGCCCACCCGGTCTGCCGGGTCCGCGGTGCCGGCCCCTCGGACTACACGACCGGCTCGATGGTCTCGGCCCTGCGCCCGGACGCGCCGGTGGAGTCGTGGGTCAGCCCGGGGCCGCCGAGCGAGGTCCCCTACGCGCACGCGGTGCTGGCGGCGTCCGCCTGAGCCCTTGCCCTCGGCGTGCGCCCGGGTCTATAACAATGCGTTATAGGACCGGCATCCCAGGAGGCGCGATGGAGCAGCAGGGCCCCCGCACGGCCGTGGAGGCGCCGCCGGAGCACACCGTCGGCGACGTGCTGCGGATCGCGGCCGCCCGCCGGCCCGACCGCACGGCGCTGGTCGACGGCGCACTGGTCGACGGGGCCCCGGGCGCGGACCGCGCGTGGACCACCGCCGAGGTCCTCGCTGACGCCGAGCGCGTGGCCCGGGCGCTGCTGCGGCGGTTCGCGCCGGGGGAGAAGGTCGCGATCTGGGCGCCCAACAGCCCGGAGTGGGTGCTCGTCGAGTTCGGGGCGGCGCTGGCCGGGCTCACGCTCGTCACCGTCAACCCGGCCTACCTGGCGGCGGAGGTCGAGTTCGTGCTCGGGCAGTCGCGGGCGAGCGGCGTCGTCGTGGCGCCGGAGTTCCGCGGGCGCGACCTCGTGGCCGTCGTCGAGGAGGTGCGCCCCCGGCTGGACGCGCTGCGCGAGGTCGTGCCGCTCGGCGACTGGGACGCGTTCCTCGGCTCGGGCGAGCCGGACGCCGCGCTGCCCGCGGTGGCACCGACCGACATCGCGCAGGTCCAGTACACGTCGGGCACCACGGGCTCGCCCAAGGGCACGCTGCTCACCCACCGCGGGCTCGCGCTCAACGGGCGCGTCTTCGCCGAGGCGCTGGGCGCGGGGGAGTCCGACGTGTGGATCAACCCGATGCCGCTGTTCCACACCGCCGGCTGCGGCCTGACGACGCTGGGTGCCCTGCAGACCGGCGGCGCGCACGTCGTGCCGCCCGCGTTCGAGCCCGGCCTCGTCCTCGACCTGTTCGAGGCGCACCGCGGCTCGGTGATCCTGTGCGTGCCGACGATGCTCGTGCGCCTGCTCGACGACCCGTCGCTCGCCGCGCGCGACCTCGCCTCCTGGCGCCTGGTCGCCCTCGGCGGCGCCCCCGTGGCTCCCGATCTGGTGGCGCGGGCGGAGAAGGCCCTCGGGGTGGCGGTGACCATCGGTTACGGCCAGACCGAGGCCTCGCCCTACATCACCCACACCCTGCCCGACGACCCGAACCCGCAGTGGGCGCACACGGTGGGCCGGCCGCTGCCGCACGTCGAGGTGCGGATCACCGACGCCGCGTCGGGGGCCCCGCTGCCGCCCGGCGGGGTCGGCGAGATCCGCACCCGCGGCATCTGCGTCATGGCGGGCTACTTCGACGCCCCCGAGGCCACCCGCGCGGCCCTGGAGGACGGCTGGCTGCGCACCGGTGACCTCGGCAGCCTCGACGCCGACGGCTACCTGCGCATCCAGGGCCGGCTCAAGGACATGATCATCCGCGGCGGTGAGAACGTGTACCCGCGCGAGGTCGAGGACGTCCTGCACAGCCACCCCGCCGTCGCCGGCGCCGCGGTGCTGGGCACGCCCGACCCGGAGTGGGGCGAGACCGTCGCCGCCGTCGTCCAGCTGCGGGAGGGCGCGAGCGTCGACGGCGCGGAGCTCGAGCGGTTCTGCCGACAGCACCTCGCGTCGTTCAAGACGCCGCGGACGTGGCGCTTCGTCGACGGCTTCCCGCAGACGGCGTCGGGCAAGATCCAGAAGTTCGCGCTGCGCGACCTGGTGGCGGGCCCGGGATGAGCGCGGGGCCGGAGACGCGACCCCCGGACCTGCGCCGCGCCACCCTCGACGCCGCCGCCCGGCTGCTCGCCCGCGAGGGCCCCCGCGGCCTCGCGGTGCGCCGCATCGCGGCCGAGGCGGGCTGCTCGACGATGTCGGTCTACCACTACTTCGGCGACAAGCAGGGCCTGCTCGACGCCGTGCAGGCCGAGGGCCACGAGCGGCTGCGGGCCGCCCAGAGCGTGCGGCGGGAGACCGGCGACCCCGAGGCGGACGTCCGCGGCACGTGCCTGGCGTACCGGGAGGTGGCGCTCGCGCACCCGGACTACTTCCGGATCATGTTCGCCGACACCCCGCCCGGGCTGTCCCGGCCGCACGGCGAGGTGCGCTCGATCGCGCGCGAGAACTACGCGGCGTTCGTCGACGTCGTGCGCTGCTGGCACGAGCGCTCGCCCTTGCGGACCGACCCCGCCTCGGCGGCCTACGGCCTGTGGGCCACGGGCCACGGGATGGTCGTCCTCGAGCTCACCGCCCACGCGCCCGTGGCCGACCGCGCCGAGCGCTACGCGACGACGATCGACGCGCTGATGGCCGGCCTGCGGCGGTGACGCTCCTACGGCAGCCGGCGCGCCCGCAGCACCACGTCGGCGTGATGGTGCGCCCCGGCGCCGCCCTCGACGTGCCGCTCACGGCGCTCGTCGACCTCGACCGCCCAGGTGTCGTCGAGGAAGCGGGCGACGTCGGCGGGGCTGACGTAGTCGGCGGGGTCGAAGCCGGCGGCGCGGGCGTGCTCGGTGTCGACGTCGGCGTGGTGGACGACGAGCAGTGTGCCGCCGGGCGCGACCGCGGCGAGCAGCGCGCGCTCCGGGTCGTCGCCGGGGGTGTGCAGCAGTGCCGGGTACTGCGCGGAGACGAGGTCGAACCCGCCGGGCGGCAGGTCGGCGTCGAGCAGGCCCGCGTGCAGCCAGTGCACGTCGACGCCGGCCTCCCGGGCGTGCTCCGCGGCGCGGTCCAGGGCGACCCGCGAGACGTCGAGCGCGGTCACCTCCCAGCCGCGTCCGGCCAGCCACACCGCGTCCGCGCCCTCGCCGCAGCCCACGTCCAGCACCCGCCCCGGCGCCAGGCCGCCCACCTCGGCGACCAGCGCCCCGTTCGGCTGCCCGCTCCACACCCGCGACGCCTCGGCGTAGCGCTCGTCCCAGTCGACACCCGTGTCCATGCCGCCAGCATCGCGCCGCCGGCACGCGGCGTCACGGCACGTTGCCGATCCGGCAACCTTGACCCGGCCCGCGGGCGCCGTACATAGTACGGAGATCGCCACGACCCCGTACGTCACCAGCAGCTCCCACTGGGGCGCCTTCGAGGCCCGCGCCGTCGACGGGGGCCTGGAGGTGCGGCCGCACCCGGCCGACCCCGACCCGTCGCCGATCCTGGGCAACCTCGCGTCCGCCGTCGACCCGCAGGTGCGGATCCTGCGGCCCGCGGTCCGCGAGGGGTGGCTGCGGAACGGGCCGGGGCCGTCGGACGGGCGGGGGCGCGAGCCCTACGTCGAGGTCGAGTGGGACGAGCTGATCGCGCTGCTGGCCGGTGAACTCCGCCGCGTCTACGCCGAGCGCGGACCGCGCGGGGTGTTCGGCGGCTCCTACGGCTGGGCCAGCGCCGGGCGCTTCCACCACGCGCAGAGCCAGCTCAAACGCTTTCTCACCTGCCTGGGCGGCTACGTCTCCGCGGTCGGCAACTACAGCTACGGCGCCACCGCGGTGATCATGCCGCACGTCGTCGGGCGGGGCGTCGACGTGACGTCGGGGCTCACCGACTGGCCCGTCATCCGCGAGCACACCGAGCTCGTCGTCGCCTTCGGCGGCATCCCGCGCAAGAACACCGGCGTCAACCCCGGCGGCGTGGCCCGCCACACCGCGGGCGACCACCTGCGCGCGGCCGTGGCGGAGGGCGTCGACGTCGTCGCCGTCAGCCCGCTGCGCAGCGACTCTCCGGGCACCACGTGGCTGCCGATCCGCCCGGCGTCCGACGTCGCGATGATGCTCGGGCTCATGCACACGCTGATCGGCGAGGACCTGCACGACCGCGCCTTCCTGCAGCGCTACTGCGTCGGCGGCGACGAGCTCATCGCCTACGTCACGGGCCGCTCCGACGGCGTCGCGAAGACGGCGGAGTGGGCCGCGCAGCGCTGTGACGTGCCCGCGGGGGAGATCCGCGCGCTCGCCCGGCGGATGGCGGCCTCGCGCACGCTCGTCACGGTCACCTGGTCGCTGCAGCGCACCGAGCACGGCGAGCAGGCGCCCTGGGCGGGGATCGCGCTCGCGGCGGTGCTGGGGCGGATCGGGCTGCCCGGGTGCGGGTTCGGGCACGGCTACGGGTCGATGGCCGACGTCGGCGTGCCGGGGGCGGGGGTGCGCGTCCCGACGCTCCCGCAGGGCGTCAACCCGGTGCCGGACGTCATCCCGGTCGCGCGGGTCGCCGACATGCTGCTGAACCCCGGTGCGCCGTTCGAGTTCGACGGGCAGTCGCTGACCTACCCCGACGTCGGCCTCGTCTACTGGGCGGGCGGCAACCCGTTCCACCACCACCAGGACCTCAACCGGCTGCGGCGCGCGCTGGCCACCGTCGACACGGTGGTGGTGCACGAGCCGTTCTGGACGGCCATGGCCAAGCACGCCGACATCGTCGTGCCGGTGACGACGCCGCTGGAGCGCCTCGACATCGGCGCCTCGCGCACCGACCACCACCTGGTCCCGATGCACCGCGTCGTCGACCCGGTCGGGCAGTCGCGCGACGACCACGCCGTGCTGGCCGAGCTGGCCGGCGTCCTCGGGGTGGGGGAGCGGTTCACGGAGGGGCGGACCGCGGACGAGTGGGTCCGCCACCTCTACGACTCCTGGACCGGGCCGGTCGGCAAGCGCCTGGACGTCGAGCTGCCGGCCTTCGACGACTTCCTGGCCTCCCCGCTGCTCACGCTGCCCGCGCAGCCGGCCGACCGCACCTTCCTCGACCGCTTCCGCGCCGATCCCGACGCCCACCCGCTGACGACCCCGAGCGGGCGCATCGAGCTGTACTCGGCCACGATCGCCGCTTTCGGCTACGACGACTGCCCCGGCCACCCGACCTGGATGGAGCCCGACGAGTGGCTCGGCTCCCCGCTCGCCGCGCGGTGGCCGCTGCACCTGATCGCCAACCAGCCCCGCGGGCGCCTGCACAGCCAGCTCGACGCGGGGGCGGAGAGCCGTCGGCACAAGGTCGCGGGCCGCGAGGCGATGACGATCCACCCCGACGACGCCGCCGAGCGCGGCATCACCGACGGCGACGTCGTGCGCCTGTTCAACGACCGCGGCGCCTGCCTGGCCGGCGCCCGCCTCGACGACGGCGTCCGGCGCGGTGTGGTCCAGCTGCCCACCGGGGCCTGGTTCGACCCGGTGGGCGACACCGGGCTCTGCGCCCACGGCAACCCCAACGTGCTCACCCGCGACCACGGCACGTCGCGCCTCGGGCAGGGCACCAGCGGCCAGCACACCCTCGTGCAGGTGGAGCGGTACGAGGGGGAGCCGCCGCCGGTGCGGGCGCACCGGCCGCCGGAGTTCGTGGAGCGGGCGCGGGGGTGAGGGAGGTTCGCGTTCCGCGGAACGCGATCGCGCCCCGCTCCGGGGACCGGGACGTCAGCCGCCCGCCCGATACACGCATCGACGCAGGCGGTGAGCAGCGGCAGGGCGGCGTCGCGGACACCTCCGGTGCTCAGGGTCAGCTCGCCCCCGGTGCTCACCGCGTCGGCCACCTGCTGGAAGGGCAGCTGCGTCGTGCGCAGGTGGGGCGACATGCTGGACGGCGCGATGGCGATCAGCCGCTCCAGCTCCGTGTCGATCGCCAGCATCTCCACCAGCTGCGCCGACGACATCTGCCCGTCGGTGGAGTTGATGGCGTCCGGAATGCGTGCGATCAGGGCCGAAGGCCCGGCGTCACCGACGTAGGTGCGACAGACCGCGACCAGATACCGCGCTCGAGCGTGCAGCACAGGCTGAACGGGGCGGGCCACCGGAACGGGTGGTGACCGCGTTCCGCGGAACGCGAACGCGGCCCACTGATGAGGGGAACGCCGCGTGGTCGGACGGGGTGTGGACCGCGTTCCGCGGAACGCGTTGCAGGATCGGACGCGAGTGGTCGTGGAGCTGCGCCGGGCCGTAACTGCGTTCCGCGGAACGCGATCGCACTCCGCTCCTGGAGTGGAACGCGCCTGGTCGGGACGGGTGTGGACCGCGTTCCGCGGAACACCCTGCAGGGCCGGGTGCCGGTCGTCGTGGAGCGGCGTCGGAACTATGAGTGCGTTCCGCAGAACGCTCCGCTGAGCCCGGGCGCCGGTCGTCGTGATCCGGCTGGGTCAGCTGCCGTAGGAGTAGTCGGTGCCCGCGACGTCGGAGCCGGAGAACGTGACCGAGCCGTCCGGGTCGACGTAGAGCGCGTCGCCGCCCTGGCCGGCGATGACGGTGCCCTGCTCGGCGCCGCCGCTCGGCGTGGTGTCGGCGACGACGTCGGCGCTGTACGGGTCGGCGCTGTCGGTGCCGGAGTCGTACGAACCGGCGTCGTAGGAGCCGCCGCCGTAGGGGTTCGACTCGGTGAGGCCCACGCCCTCGGGCTGGGTGACCGCGTCGAAGACGCCGTCGAAGTCGGTGTCGTCGGCGACGACGTCGGCGTAGCCGTCCCCGTCGACGTCCACCGCGACGACGTCGGCCACGAACTCGCCGTCGGCGCGGTTGTCGAAGGCGGCCAGGTCATCGGTGCCGTCGCCGTCGAGGTCGACGAGCGCGGTGTCGACCACGGCGTCGCCGTCGCTGTCGAGCAGGGTGGTCTCCTCGTAGCCGTCGCCGTCGGTGTCGACGAACTCGACGGAGTAGGGCTCGGGGGTGAAGGACTCGGACATGATCGGCACCTCGGGGGCTCGGCGGGTGTTGCTCTCACCGGGAGAGACGCCCGTGGGGGCCGCGGGGTTACACCGCTCGGCGATCCCTTTCTCAGCCGTAGCTCTCGCAGCCCTTGCCGTCGTTGTCGTCGCCGTCCAGCCGGAACTCGTCGGGGCCGGTCACGATGACCGCGAAGCCGATCTGCTTGCAGTCGAGGTCGGGACCGTCGGGGACGCAGGGCGTGTAGCTCGGGTGGCAGCCGGAGCTCTCCCGCACCGGCTCGGGCTCGCGTTCCGGTTCGGGCTCGGGGGCCGGCGCCGTGCGGGGCGCGGGCTGCGGGGCGGGTGCAGAGCGGGTGGTCGCCGGGGCGGCCGTTCGTGGAGCCGCCGTCCGGGGCGCTGGGGTGTTGGGAGCCGGGGTGTTGGGGGCCGGGGTGGTGGTCGGCGCGGCGGTCGGGGTGTCGCAGACGCGCGGGCCGCCGTCGGCACGGCGCAGGCCGGCGACGTAGGACGGAGCGGCGTCCCCGCCCTCGTACACGCCGGTGTGCGGCTCGACGATCATCGCGGTGCCGAGGTCGGAGCCGGTGGGCGTGGTGACGTAGCGGAGGTGGCGGGAGTAGGGGTCGCGGTCGACGCCGGGCTCGGCGCGCAGCGTCACCGACCGCCCCACCGGCAGCAGCGCCTGCGCGTCGGTGCGGGCCTCGCGGCCGGCGCCGGTGTCGAGCTCGCAGGAGTCGATGCCGAGGACCCGCACTGTGCGGCCGTCGGAGACGGTGAACGTGTCGCCGTCGAGGACGGTCACGACGCGGACGACGTCGGGCGCCGGGGCCGCCGCCTCCTCCGCCGCCGGCACCGACCCGAGCGCGGCGCGGTCGGCCTCCCGGCCCTCCGCACCCCCGCACCCGCCGACGAGGAGCAGGACCCCGAGGGCCCCCATCACTACCGCGCGCTGACCCACGACACCTCACAGAGAACGAACCGGACGATTCACTGTCGTCAACGGGGGCCGATGTGTTGCACCTCTCCCCGAACGAGTTCACCGCCCGACCTCGCACACCGAGCACGCACCTCGCACACCGTCGACCCTGTGCGAGGTCCCGACCCGGTGTGCGAGGTCAGCCGTCCAGCGCCGGCCGCCCCCCGGCGCGGGCGACGGTGCTCCCCGCGGCCTCCACCGCCCGCCGCAGGGCCGTGGGCGGGTCGGCGCCGGCGAGGAGCGCGGCGGTGAGGCCGGCGGTGAGGGAGTCGCCCCCGCCGGTGGTGTCGACGACCTCGACGTCCCCGAACGGCACGAACAGCTCCCCGTCCTCCCACACCGCGACGTTGCCCGCGCCCTCCACCCCCACGACGACGACCCGGGGGCCGTGGGCGAGGAGGTGGCGTGCGGCGGCGGTCATCGCGCCGACGTCCTCGACGCACAGCCGGCCCAGCTCGCCGTCGACCAGCTCGTCGGTCTCGGCGGGGTCGGCGCGCACCACGTCGGCGCACTTCAGGAGCTCGGTGCGGGCCTCGGGGTCGGGGGCGCCGTCGAGGACGACCAGCGCGGAACCGTCGCGGGCGTGCCGGGCGCAGGCGGTCAGCGCGGCCGCGGGCTGCTGCGCCTGCAGGACGACGGCCCGCGCAGCGCGCAGGTCGGCGGCGGCCCCGGCGACGTCGTCGGCCGTGAGCAGCGTCGGCCCGGGCAGGTGCTGCAGGTAGCGCCAGCCGTGGGCGGGGTCGAGGATCTCGACGATCAGGCCGGTGGGGGTGCCGGCGCGGCGCACCACGTGCTCGACGTCGACCCCGTCGGCCTCGGCCCGGGCGAGCAGCCGGTCGCCGGTGGCGTCGGACCCCGCGACGGCGACCAGCCCGACCGGCACGCCGAGCTGCGCCAGCCCCACCGCGCAGTTGGCGCCCTTTCCGCCGAGGGTCTCCCGCCGCTCGCGGACGTCGGTCGCGGAGCCCCGCGGCGGCACCTCGTCCACGCGCAGCAGCAGGTCCCGTGCGAGCTGTCCGACGACCACCACGTCCACAGCCGCTCGCGTACCCGGGCCGTGCGGGTTCACGCCCCCGCCCGCGGGTACGCGGACCGCATGACGGATCCGGACGCACCCGAGACGGGCATGGCCACCGGCGACGACGTGGGGGAGCCGGGGGTCGTCGGCGGCCCGCTGGACCCCGAGGAGCGCGCCGTGCTGGAGAACCTGCGCGACGACAGCGGCGCCGACGTCGTCGGCACCACCGCGGAGGAGCGCCCCGGCGTCGACCGGGCGGCGCAGGACGACACGCCCGCTCCGGACTGATTCAGAGACGGCCCAGCGGCGACTCGTCGAGCCGCGCCAGCAGATCGGCCGGATCGGCGTACACCGCCACCGCCCCGGCCTCGCGCAGCTCCGCCTCGCCGATCCCGCCGCAGGTCAGCCCGACGCACGGCAGGTCGGCGCGGCGCGCGGACTCGACGTCCCACACGGTGTCGCCGACGACCACGCAGCGCGCGGGGTCGAGCCGGTGGTCGCGCACGGCGGTGGACAGCAGGTCCGGCGCGGGCTTGCCCTCGTCGACGTCGGCCGAGGTGGTGGCGCCCTCCACGGCGTCGCGCTCGCCGATGGCGGGCAGCATCCAGTCGAGGTCGCCCGCCGCGCCGCTGGTGGCGAGCACGACCGTCGCACCGCGGTCGGCGCACGCCCGCAGCAGGTCACCGGCCCGCGGGAACGCGACGACCTGGTCGCGCAGCGGCTCGTAGCGCGCGCTGTGGGCGTCGACGGCGTCCTCGTCGTCGGTGCCGAGCAGGTGCTGCACCAGCGCGGCGCTCGGGATGCCGATGGCGCGGTGCACCGCGGACATGGTCACGTCGGGGTGCCCGGTGTCGCGGAAGGCCTGCCACCACGCGAGGACGTGCAGGTAGTTGGTGTCCAGCAGCGTGCCGTCGACGTCGAACAGGACGCCGGGACGCAGGTCGTCGGGGTGCTCGGCCATCGCGCCATGGTCGCGGAGGCGCCCGCCGCCCGCCGGGTGGGAACCGCTCAGGCCGGGGTGACGCCGAGCACGACGCGGTCGGGCCGCAGCAGCGCCGCGGACGCCCGGCCCGCGCGCAACCAGCCGGCGAGCGCGTCGACGCGGACCTCGACGGCGCCCAGCGCCTCCGCCCGCCCGCGCAGAGCGGCGTCCACGCGCCCGGCCGACACCAGCGCGAAGCCGTCCCCCAGTACCTCGTCGAGCAGCACCCGGCGCCCGCCGACCTCGACGACGGGCTGCGGGCACACCGTCCCGGGCAGCGGGCTGCGGCGGGTCCGGCGGTCGGCCCACGCGCCCGGCGGGTACCGGGTCGTGATGCCGGTCAGCGCGCGGGCCTGCGCGCCGGGCACCCGCAGCAGCGCGGCGACGACCGGACGCCGGACGGCCGCCGCGAGGCCGCGCCCGCCGGTCATCGCCGTGCCGACGCGGACCGCCGCCCGCGTCACCGCGACGACGTGGCGCTGCCGCTCGGCCTGGTAGGTGTCGAGCAGGTCGTCCCCGGCGCGCCCGTGCAGCACCGCGGCGAGCTTCCACGCCAGGTTGTGGGCGTCGCCCAGCCCGCAGCCCAGCCCCTGCCCGATGAACGGCGGCATGAGGTGCGCGGCGTCGCCGAGCAGCAGCACGCGTCCGCGCCGCCAACGGTCGGCGGTGCGGGCCCGGAACGTGTACGCGGCGCTGCGCAGCACCTCCCAGTCGTCGCGGGGCAGGTGCCCGAGCCAGGGCGCGGTCAGCTCGCCGAGCCGGGCGACGAGGCCGTCGGGCGTCTCGCCGGGCCGCATCCGGAACTCCAGGCGGTAGCGCCCGCCGGTGAGGTGCATGGCGGTGGCGGCGCGGCGGGGGTCGCAGATCTGGTCGACGCCGCCCCACCCCGGCAGCGGCGTGCGGCTGCGCACGTCGACGACCAACCAGCGCTGGTCGAAGCGCAGGTCGCGCAGGCCGGCGCCGATCGCGGAGCGGACGGTGCTGTCGGCGCCGTCGCAGCCCAGGACCGCGTCGGCGTGGAGCCGCTCGGTCCCGCCGGTGCCGGGGTCGCGCAGGTCGACGGAGCCCGCCTCCGGCACGCCCGTGACCTCGACGCCCCCGCGCAGCACCGCCCCCGCCGGGAGCGCGGCCCGCAGCAGCGCCTCCAGGTCGGGCTGGTCGAACAGCGACGCGTCGGGGTGGCCGTGGTGGCCCGCGGCGGACGAGCGGCGGAACTCCGCGAACGGCCGCAGCCGGGCGTCGAGCAGGCGCAGCCCGGACGCGGGGCGGCTGATCGCGGCGAACTCCTCGGCCACGCCGAACCGCTGCAGCACGCGGACGGCCTCGCCGTCGAGGTGCACGGCGCGCGGGCGCGGGTACGGGCCGTCGTGGCGGTCCACGACGGTGCTGGTGACGCCGAGGCGGGCGAGCAGCCCCGCCACGACGACGCCGGTCGGCCCGGCCCCCACGACGACGACGTGCGGCACGGCCCTCCCCGTCCCGTCGCCCGGCGCGGGCGGCGGCTCCCGTCGATGATGACCCCGGAGGACGTCGGACGACACCGGAGGAACGCATGGACGAGGTCGCCGACGTCGCGGTCGTCGGCGCGGGGCCGGCCGGCGCCGCGACCGCGCTGCGCGTCCTGCAGCTGCGTCCGGGCGCCCGGGTCCTGCTGCTCGACGCGGCCGCGTTCCCCCGCGACAAGGTCTGCGGCGACGGCATCGCCGCCCCCGTGTTCGACCTGCTCGACGCACTGGGCGCGCCCGGCCTCGACGCGCTCGGTCCGCCGGTGTCGGGCCTGCGCGTGCACTCGCCGGGTGGACGCGCGGTCGTCGCCGACTGCGCGCGCCCGAGCCGGGTCGTGCCGCGGGAGGTGTTCGACGCCGCACTGGTCGATGCCGCCGTCGCCCGCGGCGCGGTGCTGCGCCGCCACCGCGTGCGGCGGGTCGAGGTGCGCCCCGACCGGGTCGTCCTCGACGGGGAGGTGCACGCCCGCGTCGTCGTCGGGGCCGACGGCGCGCACTCGGTGGTGCGCCGTGCGCTCGGCGCCCCGCCCGCGCCCGAGGGCGCCACCGCGGTGGCCGTGCGCGGCTACGCGCGCACGGCCGCCGACCCGGACGCCCTGGTCATCGCGTTCGCCCGCGCGAACCCGCCCGCCTACGCGTGGTCGTTCCCGCTGCCCGGCGGCCGGGCCAACGTCGGCTACGGCGTGTTCGGGGCCCCGCGCGCGAGCAAGCGCGAGCTGCTCGACCGGCTCGACGCCGAGCTGCCCGGCCACGACCTCGACCCCGCGACGGTGCGGGGCCACCACCTGCCGCTCTCCACCGGGCCGCGGTTCCAGCCCGACGGGCGGGTGCTGCTCGTCGGCGACGCGGCCGCGCTGGTCAACCCGGTCACCGGCGAGGGGATCTTCTACGGCGTCGCGTCCGGCGCGCTCGCCGCCCGGGCCGCACTGCTCGGCACGGGGGCCGGTGCCGCGCTGCGGGCGGCGCTGCGACGCAGCCTCGGGCGCCACCACCGCCACGTCGGCGCGTCGGCCCGCGCCGTGCCGCACCCCCGGTTCGTCGACGCCGCGGTGGTCGCCGCGGGGCGCGACCGCCGCGTCTTCGACGCCATCGTCGAGGTCGGGCTGGAGCGCGGCGCGGCGTCGCCGCGGGTGCTCGCGTCGATCGCGGCCGACTACCTGCGGCTGCCCCTGCTGCGGCGGGCGTGAGTCAGGGCCCGACCAGCACCGGCCCGGCGGCGACGAGCAGCGCCACGTCGATCAGCGCCACCACCATCACGGCCCGGAACGGCGCCCGCGAGCCCGGCCGCCGCCCCGCCGCGAACCCGGCGGCGAGCACCCCGGCCGCCACCACCGGCGCGGCCAGCGCGAGCGGCACGGGCACCGCGGCGCCCGCGGAGAGCACCCCCGCCACGAGGACGACCGACGCCGCGAGCAGCAGCCCCGCGGCCGCCACCCGGCTCCCGCCGGCCCCGAGGCGGTGGGGCAGCCCGCGGACGCCGGTGACCAGGTCGTCACCGAGGTCGGGCAGGACGTTCGCGAAGTGCGCACCCGCCCCGAGCAGGGCCCCGCCCACCGGCAGCCACCACGGCGGCGCGGGGGAGCCGGGCGCGCCCAGCACCACGAACACCGGCAGCAGCCCGAAGCACACGAGGTAGGGCAGCACCGACCAGCGCGTCGACTTCACCCCGAGGTCGTAGACCAGCCCGGCGGCGACGGCCACGAGGTGCAGCGACCCCGCGAGCCACCCCGACGCCAGCGACAGCGGCACGCACGCCACCGCCGCGACGGCCGCCGCGACGCCCACCGTCCGCTCCGACACCGCCCCGCTGACGACCGGTTTGTCGGTGCGGCCGACGGCGCGGTCGCGCGCGGCGTCGAGGTGGTCGTTGAGCCAGCCGATCGACAGCTGGCCCGTCAGGACCGCCGCGGTGACGAGCAGCACACCGCCGGGGTCGCGGCCCGTGGTGATCGCCAGCGCGGTGACCAGCAGCGTCACCGCCACGGTCGGCTCCGGGTGGCAGGAGCGGGCGAGGGCCAGAGCCCCGCTCACGACGGGCCGCATGCCGCCCAGCATGGCAGCCTCGGGTCGTGCCGACCTCCCGTACGGCCGTCGCCGGATCCCGACCCGTGCGCCCGCCGAACGACCCCCGCCAGTACGACGACCTCGCCGACCGCTGGTGGGACCCCTCCGGCGAGTTCGCGATGCTGCACTGGCTCGCCGCCGCGCGCGCCGCGCTGGTGCCGCCCGCCGACCGCCCGGACGCCGTGCTCGTCGACCTCGGCTGCGGCGCGGGCCTGCTCGCACCGCACCTCGCGGGAAAGGGCTACCGGCACGTCGGCGTCGACCTCACCGCCTCCGCGCTGGCCCAGGCGTCCGCGCACGGGGTGGCGCCCGTCCGCGGTGACGTGGCCGCCGTCCCGCTGGCCGACGGGTGCGCCGACGTCGTCGCGGCGGGGGAGATCCTCGAGCACGTCACCGACCTGCCCGGCGTGCTCGCGCAGGCGTGCCGGCTGCTGCGCCCGGGCGGGCTGCTCGTCGTCGACACCATCGCGGCGACCCGCCTGGCCCGCGTCGTGGCCGTGACGATCGCCGAGCGGGTGCCGGGGGGCCCGCCGCCGGGCATCCACGACCCGGCGCTGTTCGTCGACCGCGCCGCGCTGGTGCGCGAGTGCGCGCGCCACGGCGTCGCGCTGGAGCTGCGGGGTGTGCGCCCGCGCGTCACGGACCTCGTCGCCTGGCTGGCACGACGCCGTCCCGCCGTGCGGATGGTGGCGGTGCCGACCACCGCCGTGCTGTTCCAGGCCGTGGGGCGGCGCCGGTGACCGGGGCGCACCTGGCCGGCAGCGGCTCGGCGCTGCCCGGGCACGGGGTCGGGCAGGGCGAGGCCTGGGACGGGTTCTTCGCGCGGCACTCGGGCGGGGGCCGGGCGCTGGAGCGGGTGTTCCGCGGGGCCGGCGTCTCGCGGCGCCACCTCGTGGTCGACCCGCTGGCCGAGGACGTCTCCGCCTGGTCCACGGGCGAGCGGATGCGCCGCTACGCCCACGAGTCGCTGCCGCTGGGCACCGAGGCCGTGGCCGCCGCGCTGGCCGACGCCGGGATCGCGGCCGACGAGGTCGGGCTGTTCGCGGTGGCCTCCTGCACCGGCTACGCGACGCCGGGCACCGACATCCGCGTGGCCGCCGCGCTGGGCATGGCCGCGGACGTGCGGCGGCTCGTCGTCGGGCACATGGGCTGCTACGCCGCGGTGCCCGGGCTCGGCACGGTCACCGACTACGTGGAGGCGCGCGGGCGGCCCGCGGTACTGCTGTGCCTGGAGCTCACCTCGCTGCACGTCCAACCGCCCACCGCCGACATGGGCCAGGTCGTCTCGCACGCGCTGTTCGGCGACGCGGCGGCCGCGGTCGTGGTGGCGCCGGGCGACGGGCCGGGCCCGCGGGTCGTCGACGTCGTCGCGCTCACCGACCCCGGCACGCTCGACCACATGACGTGGGACGTCACCGACCACGGCTTCCGGATGGGCCTGTCCCCGCAGGTCCCGGAGGTGCTGGCGAAGCACGTCGCCCCGATGGTGACCGAGCTGCTCGACCGCCACGGGCTGCAGGTGTCCGATGTGGACGGCTGGGCGGTGCACCCGGGCGGGCCGCGGATCCTCGACGTCGTCACCGAGCAGCTCGCCCTGCCCGGCGACGCCCTCGACGCCTCCCGCCGGGTGCTCGCGACGCGCGGCAACTGCTCGTCGGCCACGGTGCTGCTCGTCCTCGACGAGCTCCGGGCCCAGGGCCGTCCGGGCCCGGGGCGCCCGGCCGTGGTGCTGGCCTTCGGCCCCGGGCTGACGCTCTACGCGGCGCTGCTGGAGGGATGAGCCCTCAGGGCAGCATCGTCAGGGGAGGGGCCGCCGCCCGATCGGCCCGCGCCGCACCAGCGACGCCAGCTCGCCCGGCACCGACCGGGGCCGCAGCACCGGGCTCGTGGTGGCCGCGCCCGACGCCATGCCGTCGACGACCTCGGCCAGCGCCGTCCGCGCGTCGACCGACGGCTCCCAGCCCAGCTCGCGGCGGATCCGCCCCGTCGCGAGCAGCGGCACCGCGAACGCGAGGTCGAGCCAGCCCGGGTCCAGCGGCAGCAGCCGCAGCTGCCAGGCCAGCGTGGCGGCGGCCCGCAGCACCGGCCGGGGCACGTGGACCGGGTGCGCGCCGAGGACCTCGGCGATGAGGTCGCGGGTGACGGGTGGGTCGGCGGCCACGTTGAACGCGCCGCCCGCGCGCTCGCGCACGACCCGCGCGACGGCGTCCGCGAGGTCGTCGGTGTGCACGATCGGCACGACGAGCTCGCGGTCGACGGGCAGCAGCGGCAGGTGACGCAGCACGGCCGCGGGGACGTAGGCGGGCATCCCGTAGCGGAGCAGGGCGCTGCCCGCGTCGCGCTGCACGACCAGCCCGGGCCGCATCCGCGCGACGACCGGCCCGTCGGGGTGGCGGCGCTCGTGCTCGTCGATCAGGCGCTCGGCCTCGACCTTGTGCACGCTGTAGGCGAGCGAGGAGATGCCGTCGGTCGGCCACTCCTCGGTGACGCCCGCGCCGAGCGGATCACCGTGCCAGGGCGAGTAGGCCCCCACCGACGACATGTGGACGACGTGCGGCACGCCGGCGTCGCGGGCCGCGGCGAGCACGGCCGCGGTGCCGCCGACGCCCAGGCGGCGCAGGTAGTCGACGTCGCGGGCGGGCTGGAAGCCCCACGCCAGGTGCACGACGACGTCGGCGCCGGTGAAGACGGTCCGCAGCGGCAGCTCGACGCCCGGGGCGGCGAGGTCCAGCGACGTCCAGGCGGCGCCGTCGTAGGGGGCGCCCATCGCGGGCGGGCGACGGCACACCCCGACCAGCTCGTGCTCCTCGGGATCGGCCAGGAGGCGGCGCAGCAGCGCCGTCCCGACGTTGCCGCTCGCTCCGGTGATGACGATCCGCACGTCCGCTCCTCCCGGTGCGGAGGGGGACCGCACACGCGTCGGGCGTGCCCGGGCGCGGGACCGGCGAAACCCCCGGCCCGGGAGCCGTCAGCCGGTCCCGAGGCGCAGCAGGATCCGGCTCCGGCGCTCCTCCCCGGGGCGCAGCACCGTCGACGGGAACCCGGGGCGGTTCGGCGAGTCCGGGAAGTGCTGGGGCTCCAGGCAGAACGCCTCGCGGGCCCCGGCGCGGCGGCCGTCGTGCAGGACGACCGAGCCGTCGAGCATGTTGCCCGAGTAGAACTGCACGCCCGGCTGGTCGGTGAACACCGTCATCGTGCGACCGCTCACCGGCTCGCGGACGTGCGCGGCGGCGCGCAGCTCGCCCGCGCGGGGCCCCGAGTCGTCGACGACGAACGTGTGGTCGTAGCCGCCCGCCACGTCGAGCTGCGGGTGCCCGGCGGCCAGCCCGACGTCGACGGCGGTGGGGACGCGCAGGTCGAACGGGGTGCCCTCGACCGGCGCGAGCTCGCCGGTCGGGATCAGGGCGTCGTCGACGGGCAGGTAGTGCCCGGCGTGCAGGCGCACCTCGTGGCCGCCGACCGGCCCGCCGCCGCCGAGGTGGAAGTAGGCGTGGTGGGTGAGGTTGACGACCGTGGGGCGGTCGGTCGTGGCCGCGATCGTGATGTGCAGCTCCGGGCCGCGCACGGTGTAGGTGACGGTGACGGCGAGGGCGCCGGGGAAGCCGCTCTCACCGTCGGGGCTGGTGTGGCGCAGCGTCACGGCCTGCCCGCCCGGCACCTCTGCCACCCCGTCCGCGGCGAACTCCGCGTGGTCGAGCCCGACCGGCCCGCCGTGCAGCGCGGACGTGCCCTCGTTGGCCGGGACCTGGTACGCGCGGCCGTCGAGGACGAACCGGCCGCCGGCGATGCGGTTGGCGAACCGGCCGACGGTGGCGCCGAGGTAGGCGCGGTCGGCCGGGTAGTCGTCCTCGGCCAGGCCGAGGACGACCTCGCCCGGGGTGCCGTCGCGGTCGGGCGCGCTCAGCCGGGCGAGGCGGGCGCCGTGCGGGGCGATCCCGGCGGTCAGCTCCGCGCTGCGCAGCGTGATCACGACGCCACGCGCACGGCGGCGGAGGGCGCGGCCGTGCCGGCGCGCGGGACGAGGACGGGCGTGGTCGGGCGGGGTCCGGGATCGGGCACGCCGGTCAGCATGCCGTGCAGGACCTCGATCCGGGCCAGTAGGCTCCCCGAGCCACACCGGCACGCACAGGGGGCGAGGGGGACATGCAGGCCGACGGAGGCACCCGGAAGGACCTCGCGGCCGCCCTCCGCACCCTCCGCGACACCGCCGAGGGCGCCGGTTTCGCCCTCGACGTCCCCGGCGTCGAGCGGGCCCGGTACGAGCGGTCCGAGCTCGTCCACCAGCTCGACGACTACGTCCTCCCGCGCCTGGCCCGCCTCGACGCCCCGCTGCTCACGGTGGTGGGCGGGTCGACCGGCGCCGGCAAGTCGACGGTCGTCAACAGCCTCGTCCGCGCCGCGGTGACGCCGTCGGGGGTGCTCCGCCCGACCACACGCTCGCCGGTGCTGGTCTGCCACCCCGACGACCTGCCGTGGTTCTCCGACACCCGGGTCCTGCCCGAGCTCACCCGCACCAGCGGCGCCGGCGCCGACCACGCCACGCTGCAGCTCGTGCCCTCGGCCGCGCTCGCGCCCGGGTTGGCCTTCCTCGACGCCCCCGACATCGACTCCGTCGTCGCCGCCAACCGCCGCCTCGCCGGGCAGCTCCTCGCGGCCGCCGACCTCTGGCTGTTCGTCACGACCGCCGCCCGCTACGCCGACGCCGTGCCGTGGGACGTGCTGGAGACGGCGGCCTCGCGCGGCACCGCACTGGCCGTCCTGCTCGATCGCGTGCCGCCCGGGGCCGAGCGCGACATCGCCGCGCACCTGCACGAGATGCTCGTCGCGCACGGTCTCGGCGCGGCGCCGCTGTTCGTCGTGCCCGAGACCGCGCTGGAGGACGGGCTGCTGCCGGACCCGGTGGTCGCGCCCCTGCGCCGCTGGTTCGACGACCTCGCCCGCGACGCCGCCGGCCGCGCCGCGGTCATCCGCCGCACCCTCGACGGCGCGCTCGACAGCCTCCGCCCGCGCGCCGCCGCCCTCGCCCTGCACGCCCGCGCGCAGTCCGACGCGGCCTCGCGGCTGCGCACCGACGTCCGCACCGCCTACGCCGCGGCCCTGGACGAGGTCGACGACGGCATGCGCGACGGCGCCCTGCTGCGCGGCGAGGTGCTCGCGCGCTGGCAGGAGTTCGTCGGCACCGGCGAGCTGCTGCGCGCGCTGCAGGACCGGGTCGGGCGCTGGCGCGACCAGATCACCGCCGCGTTCACCGGCCGGCCGCAGCCCGGGGGCGACCTCACGGTCGCGCTGGAGTCGGGCGTCGCGCTCCTCGTCCACAGCGCCGCGGAGCGGGCCGCCGAGCGCGCCGCGGTGTCGTGGCGCTCGGGCGCGGCGGGGACCGGGCTGCTCCGCGCGTCGGAGGAGCGGCTCGACCGCGTCTCCCCGGGCTTCCGCGACGACGCCGAGCGCACCGTCCGCGACTGGCAGGGCGCCGTGCTCGACCTCGTCCGCCGCGAGGGCGGCGACCGCCGGACCACCGCGCGCGCCGCCGCGTACGGCGTCAACGCCACGGGCCTGCTCGTCATGATCGCCGTGTTCACGACGACGTCGGTGCTCGCGCCGCCGATCGAGGTGGCCGTGGCCGGCGGCACCACCGTCCTGTCGCAGAAGGTGCTGGAGGCCGTGTTCGGCGACCAGGCCGTGCGCGCGCTGGCCGACCGCGCCCGCGCCGACCTGCTCGACCGCGTCGCCGCCCTCCTCGGGCGCGAGGAGGACCGCTTCGCCGCGCTGCTGCACCACCACGCCACCCACCCCGACGACGCCGCCGCGCTCGACCGGGCGGCGGCGGCCGTGGAGCGGGCGCGATGAGCTCTACGAGAGCAGTGGAGAAGGAGCGCAGCGCCGCCGAGGCGGGGATCGCGGCGCGGCTGCGGGCGCTGGACGACCTCCTCGCCGCCGGCGTCGGCCGTCTCGACGAGGAGCGCCTCGCCCCGGCGCGGCGGCTCGCGCAGCGCGCGGGGGAGCGGCTGCGGCTGTCGGGGGCGCACACCGTCGTCGCGCTGGCCGGAGCCACCGGCAGCGGCAAGTCGTCGCTGTTCAACGCCCTGACCGGCGCCGACGTGTCGACGGTCGGGGTCCGCCGCCCGACCACGGGCGTCGCGCACGCCGCCGTGTGGGGCGCCGACGGGGCCGGTCCGCTGCTCGACTGGCTGGAGATCCCGCGCCGCCACCTGGTCCAGGCGCGGGCGGGTCACGACGCAGCGGAGCTGCCCGGCCTCGTGCTCCTCGACCTGCCCGACCACGACTCGACGGTGATGGCGCACCGCCTGGAGGTCGACCGCCTCGTGGCGCTCGTCGACGTGCTCGTCTGGGTCCTCGACCCCCAGAAGTACGCCGACGCGGCCGTGCACGACCGCTACCTCAGGCCGCTGGCCCGCCACGGCGAGGTCATGGTCGTCGTGCTCAACCAGGTCGACCGCCTGCCACCGGCGCAGGTCGCCGACGCGCTGGGCGACGTCCGGCGGCTGCTGGCCGACGACGGGCTCGACGGCGTCCCGGTGCTCGGGGTGTCGGCCGTGGCCCCCGGTGGCCGCGACGAGCTCCGCGCCGTCCTGACCGGTGCCGTCGCCGCCCACCGGGCCGCGCTGCGGCGGGTGTCGGCCGACCTCGACGCCGTGGCCGCAAGCCTCTCCGACGTCGTTGCGGGGCCGCCGCGCCGCGAGCTCGACGCCACCGCGGTGGAGGCGCTGGACTCCGCGCTCAGCGCCGCGGCGGGCGTGCCCGCGGTGGGTGCGGCCGTCGAGCGGGCCTCGGTGCACCGGGCCGCGGCCGCCACCGGCTGGCCCTGGACGCGCTGGGTCCGCCGCCTGCGCCCCGACCCGCTGCGCCGCCTGCACCTCGACCGGGGGACGACGGCCCCCGACGAGGAGAGCGCCGTCGCCCGCACCTCGCTGCCCGAGGCGTCGGCCGTCGAGCGCTCCCGCGTCGACATCGCCCTGCGCGCCCTGGCCGCCACCGCCGCCGACGACCTGCCCGAGCCGTGGCCCGACGCCGTCCGCGCCGCCTCCCGCTCCCGCGAGGACGACCTGCCCGACGCGCTCGACCGCGCCGTCGCGGGCACCGACCTCGGCCTCGCGCAGCCGCCGCGCTGGTGGCGCGCCGCCGGGCTGCTGCAGACGCTGCTCGCCGTGCTCGCGCTGGCCGGCGGGGTGTGGCTCGCGGGCCTGTACCTGCTCACGCTGCTGCGCCTGCCCGAGCCCCCGACGCCGACGGTGCAGCCGTGGGCGGGTTTCGCCGTGCCGCTGCCCACCGCCCTGCTGCTCGGCGGGCTCCTGGCCGGGCTGCTGCTGGCCCTGCTCGCGCGGCTGCTCGCCCGGATCGGCGCGAGCCGCCGCCGGGCTCGTGTGCAGGAGCGGCTCGACGCCGCCGTCGCCGAGGTGGCCGACGACCTCGTGCTCGTGCCCGTCACCGCCGAGCTGCGCGCCTACGGGGCGCTGCGCGACGCCGTCGCCGGGCTCGCGCCGGCGCCCCGGGGTCGTCGACGGGGATAGGCCCTCTCGCGCAGCGGGATCGGCTGGGGCGCTGGGTTAGCGTGATCGGCTGCGACGCGTGATGTGCACGGAGTTCGGCGGTCCGGAGCGGTTGACGACGCAGGAGGGGCCCGACCCGGAGCCCGGCGCCGGCGAGGTGCTCGTCGCGGTGGAGGCGGCGGGCGTCAGCTTCGTCGACGGGCTGATCGTCGCCGGCCGCTACCAGATCCGGCCGCCGCTGCCGTTCGTCCCGGGTTCCGCGGTGGCGGGGCGGGTCGCCGCGCTGGGGCCGGGCGTCGACGGTCCGGCGGTCGGCACGCCCGTCGCGGCCGCCGTGATGGACTTCGGCGGGTTCGCCTCGCACCTGGTCGTCCCGGTCGCCGAGGTGGTCGCGGTGCCCGAGGGTGTCGAGGCGGCCGTCGCGGCGTCGACGATGGAGAGCTACTGCACGATGGTCTTCGCCGTGACGCACCGCGTGCCGATCGCGGCGGGGGAGCGGGTCGTCGTGCTGGGGGCGGGCGGCGGGATCGGGCTCGCGGCCGTCGACGTGGCCCGCAGCCTCGGCGCGCGGGTCGTCGGCGTGGCGTCGTCGGAGGAGAAGCGGGCCGCGGCCACGGCGGCCGGCGCCGAGGCCGTGATCGGCTACGACGACCTCAAGGACGGCATCCGCGCGGCCACCGGCGGCGGCGCGGACGTCGTGATCGACCCGGTCGGCGGCGCGGCCGCGGAGTCGGCGCTGCGCGCGCTGCGGTCCGGCGGGCGGTTCTGCGTCGTCGGGTTCGCCTCGGGGGAGATCCCGCGCCTGCCCGCGAACGTCGTGCTGCTGCGCAACCGCACGGTCATCGGCGTCGACTGGGGCGACTGGTCGCGCGAGACCGCCGGACCGGCCGCCAACGCCGCGCTGCTCGCCGACGTGCTGGGCCGGGTCGGGCGGGGCGAGCTGCACCCGCCGGCGCCCGCCACCGCCCCGCTCGACGAGGCGGGCGCGGTGCTGACCGCCTACGCCGAGCGCCGCGTCACCGGCAAGTACGTGCTCGTGCCCTGACCGTCACGACACCTAGCGGCCCGTCCAGGTCGGCGGGCGCTTGCCCAGGAACGCCGCGACGCCCTCCTGCGCGTCGTCGGTGCGCAGGACGGCGCCCTTCGCGGCCTCCGTGGCGGCCCAGCCGAGCGTGTCGCCGCCCAGCGCGTCGTCGATCGCGGCGACGCAGGCCTGCACGGCGAGCGGGGCGTTGGCGCAGATCCGCTCGGCCAGCGCGAGGGCGCCGTCGAGCGCGCCGCCCGGCTCGGTGACGG
The DNA here is from genome assembly GCF_019263585.2 of Pseudonocardia oceani. Lineage (GTDB taxonomy): Bacteria > Actinomycetota > Actinomycetes > Mycobacteriales > Pseudonocardiaceae > Pseudonocardia > Pseudonocardia oceani. Next base: position 74,888 of record NZ_JADQDF010000001.1, on the reverse strand, counting down.
CGTTGACGAAGCCGAGGTCGTGGGCGCGCGCCGCGGGCATCGGCTCGCCGGTGAGCACGAGCTCGCGGGCGACGTTGACCGGCAGCGCCCGCGGCCCGCGGAACAGCGCCCCGCACGTCGGCAGCAGGCCGATCCTCACCTCGGGCAGCCCGAAGCGGGCGTCCGACGCCGCGACGACGAGGTCGCAGGCCAGCGCGATCTCCATGCCGCCGCCCAGCGCGAAGCCCTCCACCGCGGCCACCAGCGGTGTCCGGCGCTCCCGGCGCACCACGCCGTACTCGCCGCCGCGGGGCGTCACGTAGTCGTGGTTCGCGGTGAGGTCGCTGCCGGCGCAGAAGTACCCCCCTGCGCCGGTGAGGACGCCGCACCACAGGTCGGGGTCGTCGTCGAGGCGGTCGAGCGCGGCGCTGAGCCCGTCGGCGGTGGCGCGGTCGACCGCGTTGCGGCGCGCGGGACGGTCGATCGTGACGACCAGGACCCGGCCGCGCACCTCGGTGCGGACCGGTCCGTCGGCGGCTCCGGTGGTGCTGGACATGCTCCTCCTCGGTGATCCTCGAAGGGCACGGTAACGGGCTCGTGATGCGCGCGTGACCTCTTCTTGTCACGATGAGCCATGCCCGTCACCACGATCGACACGTCGTCGGTGGCCGAACGCGACCGCCTGGACTTCTGGCGGTCGACGGTGTGCGACCAGTTCGTCACCCTCGACGTCCGTCCCGGCGCCGGTCCGGCCGTGCGCGGGAGCGTCACCGCGGCGGCGGTGGGCGACATCCAGCTGCGCACCATCCAGGCCGGGCCGCACCGCTTCGATCGCACTCCCGGCCAGGTCCGCGGGGCGGACGAGGACTACTACCAGATCGCGCTCGCCCGCCACGGCAGCACGCTCGTGGCGCAGGACGGGCGCGAGGCCGTCATCGAGCCCGGCGACTTCGTCCTCTACGACAGCAGCCGGCCCTTCACCTTCGTCACCGCGGGCGACTTCGCCTACTCGGTGTGCCTGTTCCCGAAGCGGCTGATCCCGCTGTCGGAGGTGGAGCTGCGCGAGGCCACGGCGATCCGGATCGACGGGCGCCGCGGTGTCGGCGCGATGATCCCGCCGTTCCTGGCCGCCCTGCACCGCCTCGACGACGACGACCTCGTGCCCGCCGCCCGCGAGGCGATGCACCGCACCATCGGCGACCTCTACACCACCGTGATCCGCAGCGAGGTCGGCGCCACCGCGCCCGACGGCGTGCACCTGTCGCGGGCCCGCGCGCACATCCGGGAGCACCTCGCCGACCGCGACCTCGACCCCGCCTCGGTGGCCGCGGCCTGCTCCATCTCGGTGAGCTACCTGCACAAGCTGTTCAGCGCCACGGGCACCACCGTCACCGCCCACATCCGCGAGGAGCGGCTGCAGGGCTGCTGGCACGACCTCACCCGCCCGGAGCTGGCCGGCCTCACGGTCGCGGCGATCGGCGCGCGCTGGGGCCTCCCCGACCCGGCGCACCTGAGCAGAGCCTTCAGAGCGAGGTTCGGAGTCAGCCCGAGCACGCACAGGTCCGGGGCGCACTAACCCCCCTCCGCACTTCGGAGCCGGAACGCGCTCCGAGGGGGTCCCCGAACCGCGTTCCGGCTCCGAAGTGCGGGCGTTGTGAGCCGTCAGGACGTCGGGAGGATGGTCACCTGTTCTCCTGCTGCTGCGCCTGTCCCGTCCAGCTCCACCAGGCAGTTCGCCCCGGCCAGGGCGCGGAGCGAGTGGGAGCCGGCCGAGGGCACCGGGGCGACCTCGCCGGTCTGCTCGTCGAGCACCGCCGGCACCACGGTGTGCCGGCCCGGTGACGCCCGGAACGCGACGGTCGCGCGGGCCGCGCGGCGCACCCGGTCCTGCGGCAGTTTCGACGCCGCCCGCACCGCGGGCCGCACGAACAGCTCGAAGCCGACCCAGCACGCCACGGGGTTGCCGGGCAGCGTGATCACCGGGACGCCGCGGTGGGTGCCCAGGCCCTGCGCCCCGCCGGGCCGCAGCGCGACCGGCCCGAACTCGACGCCCGCCGGGCCGAGGACGTCGCGGACGACCTCGTGGTCGCCCGCGCTGATCCCGCCGGAGGTGACGAGCAGGTCGATCCCGTCGAGGTGGCGCTCCAGCAGCGCGGCGAGCTCGGCGGGGGAGTCGGGCACGATCGGGAGCTGCTCGGCGTCGGCCCCGGCGGCCCGCAGCGCGGCGACGAGCAGCACGCCGTTGCTGTCGTGGGTCTGCCCCGCGCCGCGGCGCCCGCCCGCGCCGACGAGCTCGGAGCCCGCCGACAGCACGGCCACCCGCAGCCGCCGGTGCACCGGCAGCACCGCCAGCCCGCACCCGGCCGCGGCAGCGAGCTGCGCCGGGCCGAGTGCGGTGCCCGAACGCAGCACGACGTCGCCCGTGCGGATGTCGTCGCCCCGGCGGCGGATGTGGCGCCCCGCAGTGACGGGCGCGAGCACGCGCACGTGCTCGCGGCCGTCGTCGGTGAGCTCGACCGGGATGATCGTGTCGGCCCCCTCCGGCAGCGGTGCCCCGGTCATCACGCGCTGCGCCGTGCCGGGCGCCAGCGGCGCGGGGACCGAGCCCGCCGGGACGTGCGCGGTGACCGGCAGGCCGTCGGGCCCGAGGTCGCCGATGCGCAGCGCGTAGCCGTCCATCGCGGAGTTGTCGAAGGCCGGCAGGTCGTCGACGGCGTGCACGTCCGCGGCGAGGCGCCGCCCCGCGCAGGCGGCCAGCGGCAGCGTCTCGGACCCGACCGGCGCGACGAGCGCCGCGGCGCGGGCGGCGTGCGCGGCGACGTCGCGCAGGGGCCCCGCCCCGCCGCCGCACCGGTGCGGCGGCGGGGCGGCGGGGTGGGGGTGGGCGTCGACGGACACGGCCGTCAGGCGCTCTCGACCTCGACGAGCGTGTCCGAGAACGTCGGCGCGTTGCCGAGGTCGGCGAACTCGGTGGGGTTGACCGACGCCAGCGTCTGCCCGGCCTTGGAGTGCTTGCGCCAGCCGCCCATGCTCGACACGACCACGCCCGGCAGCACGCTGTCGTCGATCTTCGCGAGGACGACGAACTCGCCGCGCTCGTTGAAGATCCGCACCGGGGCGCCGTCGGCGATGCCGCGGGCCGCGGCGTCGTCCGGGTGGATGATCACGTTCGGCTCCTTCTGCGCCTGCCGGTGGAACGCCTGGCTGCCGAAGCTGGAGTTGATGTAGGCGTGCGACTTCGGCGTCAGCAGGTTCAGCGGGAACCGGGCCGCGAGCTCCGGGTTGGTGTGCGCCGACTCGCGCGGCGGGATGTAGTGCGGCAGGGCGTCGACGGGCTGGCCGGGCTGGTGGTCGTTGGAGCCCTGCCGGAACAGCGGGACGACGAAGTTGCCGCCCGCCGCGGCGGAGGCGACGAACTCGACCTTGCCCGACGCGGTCGGGAAGTTGCCCTCGGCGTGCGGGCTGTACTCGTCGGGCGAGGGGACGTTGAGCCGCTGCCAGCCCTTCTCCTTGAGCGACTCGACGGTGATGCCCTCCATGTGCGGGTGCGACCAGTCGAACGCCTCGGCGATCATCTCCTGGTCGGTCCGCCGGAACACCGGGTCGTCGAATCCCATGGCCGCGGCCAGGCGCCGGAACATCTCGGTGTTGGGCACCGCCTCGCCGATCGGGTCGATCGACCGGTGGTTGTAGGTCACGAACAGGTGGCCCCAGGAGAACATGATGTCGTCCTGCTCGAGCTGCGTCGTCGCGGGCAGCACGATGTCGGCGTAGTCGGCGGTGTCGGTCATGAACTGCTCGGAGACGACCGTGAACAGGTCCTCGCGCTGCAGCCCCTCGACGAGCCGGTCCTGGTCGGGGCACACGACGACGGGGTTGGAGTTGTAGACCATGAGCGCCTTGATCGGCGGGCCGTCGGGCAGGTCGCCGGCCAGCGCGGCGCCGAGGCGGTACTGGTTCACGACGCGCGTGCCGGGCGTCAGCATCTCGGGGTGCATGAACGCGCCCCAGTTGACGGGGAACGCCCACAGCGGCAGCTGCAGGATGCCGCCGCCGGGCCTGCGCCACGCGCCGACCAGGCCGGGCAGGCACGACAGCGCGCGCACGGCCTGGCCGCCGCCCGCGTGCCGCTCGACGGCGACGCCGATCCGGATGACCGACGGCTGCGCGCCGGCGTACTCGCGGGCCAGCGTGCGGATCGTCTCCGCGGGCACGCCGGTCTCGGTCTCGGCCCACTCCGGGGTGTACTGCTCGACGCGGTCGGCGAACTCGGGGTAGCCGACGGTGAAGTTCTCGACGTAGTCGGCGTCGGTCAGGCCCTCGGAGATGATGACGTTGGCCATCGCGAGCGCGAGCGCGCCGTCGGTGCCCGGGCGCAGCGCGATGTGCTGGTCGGCGGCGGCCGCGGTGCGGGTGCGGACCGGGTCCACCACGACGACCTTGGCGCCGCGCTTGCGGGCCTCGGCGATGTAGGGCCACAGGTGCAGGTTCGTGCTCATGATGTTGCAGGCCCAGACGAGGATGAACTTCGAGTGCACGAGGCTCTCGGGGTCCACGCCCGCGGTGTCGCCGATCGTCATGGCGTAGGCGGTGCAGGAGCCGGCGTCGCAGTAGGTGCGCTCGGAGACCGTCGCCCCCAGCTTCGCGAAGAACGGGTCGCCGACGTTGAGGCCGTTGAGGATGCCCTGGGTGCCCAGGTAGCTCACCGGCATGATCGACTCGGGGCCGAACTCGTCGGCCGCGGCCCGGAACTTCGTGACGATCTCCCGGATCGCCTCCTTCCAGGTGATCCGCTCGAACCTGCCGCTGCCCTTCGGGCCGGTGCGGCGCAGCGGGAACAGGACGCGGCCCGGGTCGTAGACGCGGTCGAGGTAGTTGTTGACCTTGACGCACAGCCCGCCGCGCGTGAACGGGTGCTCGGGGTCGCCCTGGACGCGCACCGCCTTCCCGTCCGCGACGGTCACGAGCATCGCGCAGGTGTCCGGGCAGTCGTGCGGACAGGCGGCGCGGACGGTCGTGGTGGTCGGCTCGATCACCGCGGTCATGGGTTCCTCCGGCGTGGTGGGTCCGTGGGGGTTCGCCGGGAGCCTTCCCCCGGGGGTGGGTCCGGGGCTTGGCTCTGCGGGCAGAGTCGTTGACGCCCCGTTCCCAGTCGCCCGGTGCCGCGCGCGTTCGCGTCTGGCGCGCGCGTTCACGTCTGCCGCGTGGCGTCGGGGGCGCGCGGAGGCCGGTTGGGTGCGCGGGAAGGTGGGGGAGGCGGCGGCGGGGCTCGCGGCGGTGGCCGGGCTGATCGTCGGGAGTGTGACGTGGCGGCCCTGCCGGCGACCGTGGTGGTGCACTCCCGGCGATCAAGGGCCGTGGGCGGGCGGTCGGGCATGATCACCGAAACGCTGTCCCAGCCGGTTCACGCGCTGACCGCCGGCGGTATGCAGGCGCGCGGCCGGCGGCCGTCCCGCGCGCGTTCACGTTTGCCGCGCGCGTTCCGAGCTCCCGCGCGGCCCCGGGGCCGCGCGGGAGCCGGTTCGGCGCGCGGGAGCTGGTTCGGCGCGCGGGACGCGGCGGGGCTGCCGAGGGTGGCGCTGCCGCGGCGGCCGGGGCGGAGTGATCGTCGGGAGTGTGGCGTGGCGGCCCTGCCGGCGACCGTGGTGGTGCACTCCCGCCGATCAAGGGCGGATGGCGGGACGGTCGGGCGCGGTGATCGTCGGGAGTGTGACGTGGCGGCCCTGTCGGCGACCGTGGTGGTGCACTCTCGGCGATCAAGGGCGGTGGGCGGGGCGGCCGGGCAGGGTGATGACCGGGGCTTGTCGCGGCCGGTACCCGCGCTGACCGCCGGGCGGGCCCGCGGCCGTCCCGCGCGCGTTCCCGTCTGCCGCGCGCGTTCCGAGCTCCCGCGCGGCCCCGGGGGCGCGCGGGAGCCGGTTCAGCGCGCGGGAGCCGGTTCGGCGCGCGGGAGGGGTGGGGAGGCCGCGCGCACACGGTGGGGGGCTCGTGGCGGCGTCGGCCACGTGATCGTCGGGAGTGTGACGTGGCGGCCCCGCCGGCGACCGTGGTGTCGCACTCCCGCCGATCAAGGGCTGATGGCGGGACGGCCGGGTGCGGTGATCGTCGGGAGTGTGACGTAGCGGCCCCGACAACGACCGTGGTGGCGCACTCTCGCCGATCAACGCCGGTTGGCGCTGCGGCCCGGCCGTCCCGCGCGCGTTCCCGACTCCCGCGCGCGTTCCCCGCTCCCGCGCGCCGCCGGGGGCTCGCAGGAGCCGGTTCGGCGCGCGGGAGTGGTGGACGGCGGGTCAGGCGTGCTTCGCCCAGTGCAGCACCCGGTCCTCGACGGCCGAGTAGCCGGCGTTGAGGAGATTGCCCAGCACCCCGAGCACCAGGACCGCGGTGAACATGGCGGGGATGTCGAACATCTGCTGGTGGGAGGTCAGGTAGAAGCCCAGGCCGTTCTGGCCGCCCACCAGCTCCGACACCACCGTCATGATCAGGGCGATGGGCAGCGCCACGCGCAGGCCCGCGGAGATCATGGGCAGGGCCGAGGGCAGGACGACGCGGCGGGCGATGTCGAAGCGCGACAGCCCGAACATGCGGGCGGCGTCGACGCGCTCCGGACGGACCGCGCGGGCCCCGGCGGTCGCGTTGACCAGCACCGGGAACACGACGCCGAACACGATCACCGCGATCCGCATGGCGTTGCCGAGGCCGAGGACGAACACGGCCACGGGCAGGATCGCCACGGCGGGCAGGGCGCGGAGGAACTCCAGAGTCGGGCGGAGGTAGTCGTCGAGCGTCCGCGACATCCCGATCGCCAGGCCGAGCACGATCCCGATCACCGCCGCGCCGAGGAACCCGACGGCGAAGCGGCCGAGGCTGGGCAGCAGGTCGTGGACGATGACGTCGGGGAACCAGTCGCGCGCGAAGCGGCCCAGCACCTTCGACAGCGGCGGCAGGTAGACGCTGCCGCCGACGCGCCCGGCCAGCTCCCACAGCCCGAGCAGCAGGACGGGCAGGACGCCGGAGACCCAGCGGGGGAGCGCGGTGCCGCTGCGCGAGGCGCGGGCGGGCAGGGTGGTGGTCATCAGCGGTCGCCTCCGGGCCGGTTCCAGAACAGCAGCCTGCGCTCCAGCGCCTGCACGCCCAGCGCGATCAGGTAGCCCAGCACGCCGACGACGAGCACGCCCGCGTACATCTCAGGGACCCGGATCGCGGACTGCATGAAGGAGATGAAGTAGCCGACGCCCCCGGCCGCCGTCAGCAGCTCGACGGTGATCACCAGGACCAGCGCGATCGCCGACGCCACGCGGATGCCGGTGAGGATCCCGGGCAGCGCCAGCGGCAGGACGACGCGGCGCAGCACCTCGGCGCGCGTCAGCCCGAACGTGCGGGCGCTGTCGATCGCGACCGGGTTGACGTCGCGCACGCCGTAGTAGGTGTTGAACAGCACCGGCCACAGCGCCGCGTAGGCCGCCGCGGCGATCGTGGTGGTCGGGCCGACGCCGAGCAGCAGGATCGCGAACGGCACCAGCGACACCGACGGCAGCGGCCGCAGGAACTCGATGACCCAGCGGAGCACCGCGTAGAGGCGGTCGGAGCTGCCGAGCAGCAGCCCCACCAGCACGCCGACGACGGACGCCGCGGCCAGCCCGCCGGCGACGCTGAGCACGGTCTCCAGCAGCGCCGACGCCAGCCGCCCGTCGGCGAGCTGCTCCACCAGCGCCACGGCGATCCGGCTCGGCGGCGGGAAGAACCGCGAGCCCAGGACCGCGGTGCCGACCTCCAGGGCCAGCACCAGCCCGACGACGAACGCCGCGCCGCGCAGGTTGACACCGCGGCGGCGCCGCCCGGGAGTCGAGGCCCCCGGGCGCGCCGCCACCGGGGCGACGGTCACGACGTCGAGCCCGCGGCGATCAGCGTGGCCGCGTCGACGGGCTCGGGCAGCGTGCCGAAGCGCACCTGCAGGTCGAGCTGGCTCTGGATGGACTCCGGGGTGAGCTCGGTGCCGTAGTTCGAGAGCCGGGAGGTGCTCGCCGTGGCCGCGGTCTGGCCGGTGGCCGCGGCGAGGCTGGCGCGGCGGGCGTCGGCGTTGGCGGGGTCGTTGGCCCACTCGCTCACCTCGGCCATCGCCTCGCGGAGCGTCGTGACGACCTCGGGGTTCTGACCGGCGAATTCGGTGGTGCCGAACCACACCGTGTAGACGAAGGGCTGTCCACCGTTGACGTAGTCGTACGGGCTGCCGATGGTCCGACCGCCCGCGGCCTCCTCGTTCTCGGTGAACGGCGACTGCAGCACGCCGCTCTGCACCTGCCCGGTCTCCATCGCCTGGGCGATGTTGGGGAAGGCGAGGTTCACGAACGTCACGCTCTCCGGGTCGACGCCGGAGTCCTCGAGCATCGCGCGGCTCGCGAGGTGGGGCAGGGTGTTGAGCGCGTTCACCGCGACGGTCGTGCCCGGCAGGTCGGCCACGCCGGCGATGGTGCTCCCGGCGGGGACGACGAGGTTCGACCCCGGGTTGTCCTCCGTGTACGCGATGCCGGGCGCGATCATCGTGAACGGCAGGCCCTGGCTGACGCCGCTGGCGATGGCGGTCGGCGCGCTGCACGCCACGTCGGCCTGGCCGGAGGTGACGGCGGCGGCGAGCTCGGGCACCCCGGCGACGACGTCGAGCGTCACGTCGATGCCGTGGGCGGCGAAGATGCCCTGGTCGACGCCGAAGAAGCCCTGCGCGCAGGAGTCGGAGGCGACGGTGGCCATCGTCAGGGTGGTGCGGCCGTCCTCGCCGGTGACGGGCGCGGCGGCGCCTCCGCAGGCGGTGAGCAGGGCGGTGCCGAGCAGGGCGGTCGCGGTGAGGGCGACGTGGCGGGTGCGGGCGGTCATGGTGGTCCTCCGGGCGGGGGCGGGGGCGGGGGCGGGGGCGGGGTCAGGCGCCGGCGGCGCGCTGCTGGTCGAGCCCGACGAGCTCGTGGATGGCGGCGCGGGCGGCGAGGAAGGGGGCCTCGCCGCGCGTCCGGATCTGGTTGCGCGGCCGGGCGAGGTCGATCGTCAGGTCGCGGACGACCCGGCACGGCGGCGGGCTGAGCACCTCGACCCGGTCGGCCAGGTAGACCGCCTCGTCGATGTCGTGCGTGACGAGCAGCATGGTGGTGCCGTAGCGCTCCTGGATGACCAGCAGCAGGTCCTCCAGGCTCTCCTTGGTCAGCGCGTCGACCGAGGCGAACGGCTCGTCGAGCAGCAGGATCTCCGGCCGGAAGGCCAGCGCGCGGGCGATGGCGACACGCTGTTGCATGCCACCGGAGAGCTGGTAGGGGTGGTAGTCCTCGAAGCCGGCGAGCCCGACGGCGGAGATCGCCTCGTCGGTGCGGACCTGCTTCGTCGCGGCGTCGAGGTCGGCGCGCTTGACGAGCGGGAAGCCGACGTTGCCCGCGACGGTCAGCCACGGGAACAGCGAGCGGGTGTAGTCCTGGAAGACCAGCGCCATCTCCGGCGGGGGAGCGGTGACGGGCGCGCCGTCGAGCAGGACCTCGCCCGTGGTGGGCTCGAGCAGCCCGTTGATCATCCGCAGCAGCGTGGACTTGCCGCAGCCCGACGGCCCGACGATCGCCAGGAAGTCGCCGCGGTGCACCTCGAAGGACAGGTCGCGGCAGACGTGGGGTCCGCCCGCGGAGTACTGCTTGGCCAGATCGCGGATGGCGAGCAGCGGTGGCTGCGGGGTGGTCCCGGTGGCCTGCTCGGTGGGCCGGGAGAGCGTCGTCATGGGGTCCTCACTGCTCGGGGGAACGGGGCTCCTGGTCACTCCGGCTCCCGTCGTGATCCTGACCGTACTAAGTACGACGACGCCTGCAGGTGTCCCTGCGGTGACGATCGTGTGTCCTACGCCGTGGTGGTCGTACTATGTACGGCACGCCGCACGGCGTCAAGGGCCCGCGGGGTCGCGAGCTGCTCCGCGGCCTGTTCGGCGAGGCCCGCGGCGGCGTCGACCTTCCACGCGTTCCCGGCCAGCGGGTGCGCCGTGCGCTCGAGCTCGCGGTCGACGGCGCGGCGCAGCACGCCGGGCGTGACGGCGCCCGCGGCGCGGACCTCCGCCTCGGCGGCGACCATCCGCAGCGGCACCGGGGCCATCGCGCCGAGCACGATCCGGGCGTCGCGCCAGGCGCCGTCGGGGTCGCGGTCGACGGCCAGCGCCACCGACGCCGTCGCGAAGTCGCCGGTGTAGAGCGCGAGCTTCGTGAACGCCGTGTGCCGGCGCAGCGCCGCCTCCGGCACCGTGACGGCCGTGACGAGCTCGCCGTCGCGCAGCACGGTCTCACCGGGGCCGGTGTAGAACTCCCCGATCGGGAGCGTGCGCCCGCCGTCGACCTCGACGCTCGCGTCCAGGGCGACGAGCACGGTCGCGAGGTCCGAGGGCGTGACGGCCTGGCAGCGGTGGCCGTCGACCACCGCGTGCTGGAACCGGTGGTCGCCCAGCACGGCGTAGCAGGGGCTGGTGGCGCCGCTGCGCTTGTAGCAGTCGAACCCGTTGCGGAAGAACCAGCAGCGCTTGGCCTGCACCAGGTTGCCGCCGACGGTGGCCGCCGCGCGGACCTGCGGGGAGGCGATCGTCGCCACCGCCGCGGCCAGCGCGGGCGGGGCGTCCGGGTGCGCGGCCAGCTCGGCGAGCGTGGCCGCGGCGCCGATGCGCAGACCCGCGGGAGTGCGGCTGATCGGCCGCAGCCCGGTCACCGCCGCCACGGAGACCAGGACGGGCGCCGGGCGGGTCTCGCGCCGCCGCTCGACGGGTGCGTCGGTGGCCCCGCCCAGCGGGGCGGCGCCGGGCGTCGCGAGCAGGGTGAGGGCCTCGTCGAGCCCGGTGGGCGCGTGCAGCACCGGTTCCGGGGCCGGCAGACGCGACCGGGCCCGGTGGGCGCGTCCCAGCCGGGTGCCGTAGGTGTCGAGGACGTGGTGCAGCCCGCGCGGGTAGAACCAGCGGATCGCCGCGACCCACCAGCGGCCCGGCCGGAACCGGATGCGGTGGTCGCGCGTGCGGCCCTCCTGCGCGGCCAGGGCGGACAGCACCTTGTCCGGGGTGATCGGCAGCTCGCGGATCCGCACGCCGACGGCGTCGAACACGGCGTTCGCGACGGCCGCCCCCGGCGGGATGATCGACATCTCGCCGACGCTCTTCGCCCCGTAGGGCCCGGCCGCGTCGTGCGCGTCGACGACGACCGCGCGGATCGAGGGCAGGTCGGCGCTGCGCGGCATGGCGTAGTGCAGGTAGGAGGACGTGACGACCCGCCCGCCCTCGCGGACGAGCTCCTCGCCCAGTGCCGCGCCCAGCCCCATCGCGGCGCCGCCGACGATCTGCCCCTCGACGGCCGTCGGGTTGAGCGCGCGCCCGACGTCGTGCGCGGCCAGGTAGTCGACGACGCGGACCTTGCCGGTGCGCCGGTCGACCTCGACCACGGCGCCGTGCGCGGCGAAGGCGTACGTCGGGGAGAGGTTCGCGGTGTCGCGGTCGGGCGTGAGCATCTCGGTGCCCTCGACGCGGTAGCTGCTCTCGTGGCTGAGCACGCCGTCGACGGCGTCGTCGGCGAGCCCGACGAGGTCGCCCAGGTCGACGGCGTCGTCCCCCGCGACGGCCCGGCCGCCGGAGAGCCGCACCGCGTCCGCGTCGACGCCGAGCTTCTCCGCGGCCAGCGCGCGCAGCCGGTCGGCCAGCTCGCGCGCGGCGAGCCCGACCGACGACCCCGTCATGTGCGTGCCGCGGGAGGACCAGGCGCCCAGCTCGAACGGGGTGCGCTCGGAGTCGGTGGAGAGCACCGCGACGTCGGCGAGGTCGAGCCCGAGCTCCTGCGCGGCGATCTGGGCGAGGATCGTGCTCTGCCCGGTGCCGGCGTCGGTGCCGCCGTACCGGACGCGGGCGCGGCCGTCGGCGAACAGGTCGACGGCGGCGTCGCTGCGGTCGGCGTGCTCGTAGGCGTAGGCCCCGCTGCCGTGCGTGCCGGCCGCGACGCCCCACCCGCGCGCGACGGGGCCGACCGGCCGGGCGGCCCGCGCCCGCTCCCAGTCGAGGCCCTCGCGCACGGCGACCAGGCAGTCGCCCAGGCGCGAGGTCGTGACCTCGTAGCCGCACAGCGCCCTCGCGTGCTCCGGCGCGAGGTTGCGCAGCCGCAGCTCGATCGGGTCGACCCCGAGCCGGGCGGCCACCTCGTCGACCTGCTGCTCCATCGCCAGCGAGACCTGCGGCGTCCCGTAGCCCCGGAACTGCCCGCCCGGCTGCGTGGCCGTGTCGACCAGCCTCGCCGCGAACCGCACCCCGTCGGGCCGGTACATCGACCCCAGCGTGATCACGCCGACGCGCATCACCGAGGTGCCCATGTGGTTGTAGGAGCCGTTGTCGACGACGACGTCGGCCTCCAGCGCGCGCAGCAGGCCGTCGGCGTCGGCGGAGGTCCGCAGCACGGTCTCGAACCGGTGCCGCGGCTTGTTGGCGGCGAACTCCTCCTCGCGGCTGAGCTCCACCAGCACCGGCCGCCCGGCCGCGCGGGACAGGGCGGCGGCCAGCACCTCGTGCTCGGCCGCCTTCGACTTCTGCCCGAACCCGCCCCCGACGGCCACCTCGCGGCAGACGACCTGGTCGTGCTCCAGCCCGAGCAGGTGGGAGACCTCCTTGGCGATGAACCAGGGCGCCTGGGTCGAGGTCCACAGCTCGACGACGCCGCGCCCGGCGTCCCAGGCGGCCAGCGTCGTGCTCGGCTCCATGCACGCGTGCGCGACGCTCGGGTGCACGAACCGCCCTTCGACGGTGACGGCCGCGGCGGCCAGCCCGGCGTCCGGGTCGCCCCAGTCGGTGCGCAGCAGCATCGACACGTTCGGCTCGGCGGTCGTGCGCTCGTGCAGCCGCGGTGCGCCCGGCGCGCGGGACGCCGTGACGGTCAGGGGGGCGCGCAGGCGCCGGTAGCGGACCCGGATCGCGCGCAGTGCGGCGGCGGCCTGCTCCGGGGTCTCCGCGGCGACGGCGGCGACCTCCTGCCCGACGTGGCGCACCACGCCGTCGGCCAGCGGCGGCCGGTCCGACAGCGGGCCGCCGCGGTGCAGGTAGCGGATCCCGGGGGCGAAGTCGGCGGCGGTGATCACCGCGTGGACGCCGGGCAGGGCCCGCGCGGCGCTCGTGTCGAGCGCGGTGATCGCGGCGTGGGGGTGGGGCGAGCGCAGGATCGCGCCGTGCAGGTGGTCGCCGCGTCGATGATCACCGGGCAGGTCCGCCGTGAACGCCACGAGCCCGGTGCTGCGGGCGTCCCAGTCGATCGGGCGGACGCGGTCGCCGACGCTCATGCTCCCCGCTCCTCGGCGACGCCGCAGACGGACTCGACGATCGCCTGGTAGCCGGTGCACCGGCAGACGTTGCCCGACAGCGCCGTCCGTACCCGCTCCCGCCGCTCGTCGGGCGGCAGCGCGTGCAGGCCCTCGCGCAGCAGCGCCGTGGCGTGCACGACCTGGCCGGGCGTGCAGAACCCGCACTGGAAGGCGCCGGTGTCGGCGAAGCGCGCGCGCAGGTCGGCGCTCTCGCCGGCCAGTCCCTCGCTGGTCCACACCTCGCCGCGGACCAGCGCCGCGGGCGTCGTGCAGGAGGTGCGGGGGAGGCCGTCGACGAGCACCGTGCAGGCGCCGCACTCCCCGCGCCCGCAGGCGAGCTTGGCGGCGGTGAGCCCGAGGTCGGCGCGCAGGACGTCGGCCAGGGACCGGAGCCCGGGAGCGTCGACCTCCACGGCCGATCCGTTGACCACGAGGCGGGTGCGCGTCATCTCCGTACTTTGTACGACGAGCACACGGGTGGTCAAGGGAGCCGCATGACGACCCCGGTCACGTCCCGGTCGCGGACCTGTCCAGACCGCGCACGACCGACTCCACGAACGCGTCGACTCCGGCGTGGAACTGCTCGTCGCCGGGCAGGTCGACGAGGTGCTCGGCCAGCGCCACCATCTGCGGGAACTCCTCGAGCGGCAGCCCGGCGTAGAAGTGGCTGCGCTGGCGGCGGACCTCGGCGGACTCCTCGACGGCCTGGTGGCCCCACGGACGCGGGGTCTGGTAGCTGACGAAGCCGATGGCGTAGGTGATGAGGAAGCCGTAGCAGCGCACGGCCGTCGGCCCGGGGATGCCGGACGCCACGAGGTGCGCGAGCACCGACTCCATCGCGCCGCGCAGCGCCGTGTGGCTGTTGGTGATGCGGGTGGCGAGCAGGCGCACGACGCTGGGGTGCTCGCGCATCATCGCGAGGAACGCGTCGGCGACGCCGCGCAGCGCCTCGGCCGGCCCGGCGGCGGGCTCGGCGGGCAGGCACATGCGGCCCAGGACGTGGTCGGCCATCGCGTCGAGGATCTCGTCCTTGCTGCGGAAGTAGCTGTAGAGCGTCATCGTGCCGACGCCGAGCTCGGCCGCGAGCCGCCGCACCGTCAGCCGGTCGAGGTCGGACTCGGCGTCGGAGATGCGCAGGGCGGCGTCGATGATCCGCTCCGGGGTCAGGGGCGTGCTGCGCCCCCCGGCCGTGCGCGCCATCGTGCCTCCTCGTCGGACCCTGCCGGTACATCGTCCGGTACAAGCGTTCCACGTCGGTCTGCGGCCGGCCCGCCGGGGCCCGCCGCGCTGAGCAGCCCGTCCAGGACCGGTCCGACGTGCGGCGAGCCGGCCAGCCCGAGGACGGCGGAGATCCGGTCGTCCGCGGGATCCGTGCCGAGGAGCCGGGACGCCTTGGCGCGCAGCGCGTCCGCCGACAGCGGACGGTCCGGGTCGCCGGGGGCGACCAGCACGCGCCGGCTCGCCCCGCCGACCGTGACGACGGCGCCCCAGCGGGCCGGGAACACGGCGTCGAGGTCGGCGTCGGTGTCCAGCACGACGTCGGCGGCGGGGCCGGGGTCGCGGTACCAGCCCGGGTCGCGCGCCCGCCCGGCGCGCGCCCCGGCGACGGCCACGGCGGCGCTCGCCGCCGCCTCGGCCGGTCCGGCGGGACGGCGCTCGGCGGTGACGAACCGCAGCGCGGCGGTGGGCAGCGCGATCCGCACCGGTCCCTCGGCCCCGTCGGCCCCGAGCTCGGCCAGCGCCGCGAGCGCGGTGTGCAGCGGCCGCGCGCACGGCCACGACTTCAGGGCGGTGCCGAGCAGGTGCGGGGGGCCGGGCGCGGAGGGCGGCCGGGGCGGGCCGAGCGGCCCGGCGTCGAGCAGAGCAGGGCTCGCGGTGAGGCCCGCGGCGGCGGCCTGCGCGGACCCGACGCCGTGCGCGGCGGCGCGCCCGCAGAGCAGGTAGTGGGCATCGCCCAGCTCGTCGGTGCTGAGCAGGCCACCCAGCGGGGCCGCGGCCAGGGCGAGCGCGGTGGTGGTCGTCGGCCCGTCGAGGTCGAGCAGCAGGGCCGTCGCGGCGGCCGCGCCGAGCGCGCCGAACAGCGCCGTGGGCCACCAGCCCGCCGCGTACAGGGCCGGCCCGCCGAACCGCAGCGACGCCTCGGCGACGGCCTCGTACCCGGCGACGACCGCGCGCAGGACGTCCGCCCCGCCCGCGCCGACCGCGCGTCCGACGTGCAGCGCCGCGGGCACCACGACCGCCCCGGGCGCGACGGCCGCGGGCCCGTGCAGCGCGTCGAACTCGTCGACGTGGGCCAGCGTGGCGTCGATCTCGACGGCCGTCGCCACCGCCCACGCCCCGGCAGCGCCGAGTGCCGCGACGCCGCCGGGCGACGCGGGCAGCAGCGGCACCCAGCGGGCGGCGAGGGGGTGGGTCGACCCGGACGCGACGCAGGCCGCCGTGTCGCGCACGTGCCGCGCCGCCTCCGCGAGCACCGGGCCGACGGCGTCGCTGGCGGCGGCCCGGGCGCGGTCGGACAGGTCGGCGAGGAGGGTCACGGACGGAGCCGGATCACGAGCGGGGCCGGATCATGCGCGCAGCAGGGGCAGCACCTGCGCGGCCAGGTCGTCGAGCAGCGCGTGCGGCAGGTCGTAGGAGCCGACGTGCTGCAGGAACACCGCGTCGGCGCCCGCGTCGGCCGCCTCCCCGATCCGCGCGACGATCTCCTTCGCCGTGCCGAACAGGCAGAACCCCCGCGCGAACGCGGCCACCGCGGCGTCGGAGACGTACGGGTCGCACGCGCGGACCGCCGCGTCCCAGTCCTCGGCGTGCACCAGGTCGGGGTAGACGCCCGGCACGTGCGCCGGGACGTCGACGTGCACCCCGGCCAGCGCGAGGAACTGCGCGCCGCCGTTCTGGGCGATGGCGGCGCAGATCGGCTTGAGCTCGTGGGCGTCGCGCTCGACGTCGTCGGTGACGCGGCAGAACGCCGACACCGTCATCGGGACGTGCGGGCGGCCCGCGGCCGCAGCGCCCTCCTGCACCCGTGCGGTCGCCGCGGCCAGCGGGGCCGGGGCGACGCCGGAGAGCAGGATGGCCCCGTCGGCGAGCTCTCCGGCCAGCCGCAGGTTCCGCGGCCCGCTCGCCGCCACGTGCACCGGCACCGCGACGGGGTCGCGCAGCCGCGAGGAGACGCCGCCGAAGTCGACCTCGTCGCCCGCCAGCAGCGCGCGGACCACCCCGATCCCGGCGCGCAGCTCCGCGCCGGTGCTCGGGGGCAGCCCGACCGGCAGCACCGAGCTGTTGCCGACGCCCAGCCCGAGCACGAACCGGCCCGGCGCCTGCTCGGCCACCGTCCGCGCCGCCGACGCGACGACGGCCGGGTGCCGGGTGCTGACGTTGGAGACCGCCGTGCCGATGGTGATCCGGGACGTGGCCGCGACCGCGGCGGACGCCACGGCGAACACGTCGCGCCACAGCAGCTGCGAGTCCGGGAACCACACCTCGTCGACCCCGCGGCGCTCGGCCTCGGCGGCGAAGGCGGCCAGCTCGGGCACGGGCGCGCACGGCGGGACGCGCAGGCCGACCCTCGTGCGCGTGCTCATGCCAGGAACGCCGTGGCGAGCTCGTCGAACCGGGCGCTGTGCTCGTGCTGGGGCCAGTGCCCGCACTCGGGGAGGATCTCCAGCTCCGCTCCCGGGATGCTCTGCTGCATCCGGTGGGCCTCGGGCACGTCGCCGAACGGGTTCTGCGCGCCCCACACGATCAGCGTCGGGGCGGCGATGCGCGCCATCTGCTCGGGGCTGAGCAGGTCCTCGGTGCGGTTGTCCATCTGCTGCAGGCACAGCAGCTCGTCGATGCCCGCGACGAACTGCGGGCGGTGGTAGATCGCGTGCCGGACGTCGACGAGCTCGTCGCTCACGTTCGCCGGGTCGTGCATGAGCAGCTCGAGGCGGCGGCGGGTGAGCGCGCGGTCGTCGGTGAGGACGGCGGTGCGGGTGCTGGTGCGGATGCGGTCCATCACCTCGGGGTTGGCGACGGTGCCGCCCGGCGCGACGAGCACGAGGCGCCCGACCCGCTCGGGGTGGTCGGCGGCGAGCCGGCCGGCGACCCAGCCGCCGAGCGACTCCCCGACGAAGCTCGCGCGCTCGATGCCCCGGCTGTCCAGGTAGGCGAGCACGTGGTCGACGTAGCGGGGGATGCGCAGGTCGCCGCCGGGGTTGTCGGTCCAGCCGTGGCCGAGCATGTCGAGGGCGTGCAGCCGGAACTTCGCCGACAGCGCCGGGATGTTGCGGACGAACGCCTCCAGGTGCCCGCTCGTGCCGTGCAGCAGGACCACGTGCTCGCCCTCGGTGCCGGCGCGCAGGACGCGGGTGGGGGTGCCGCCGACGGGGGCGTGCGACACCTCGAAGTCGGTGCCGGCGAGGTCGGTCCAGATGGTCATGACGCGGTCTCCACTACGGGGGCGAGGGGGCAGGGGGCCAGGGGGTTCGGGCGGAGCAGGGACACGCCCATGCCGGTGAGCCACTGGGGGATCTCGGCGTAGGCGAGGGTGGTGCCGGTGGGCGGGCCGCCCGCGCCGGTCAGCGCGGCGGCCATCGCGACCCAGGCGCGGATCTCCTGCGCGCCGTTGCCGGCCTCGTCGTCGATCTCGTCGCTGGTGCGGTCCAGCACCGCCGAGAGGTCGCCGGTCTCGAGCAGGCCGAGGAACCAGGCGTCGAAGGCGGGGTTGATGTCCGGCTTCGCCGCGCGGATGATCTCCCGGCGCCGGACCTCGTAGTCGCCCCACGAGCCCCGGCCCTCCAGCCAGGCCTCGACGAGGAACCGGTCGTCGTCGCTCAGCGCGGCGAACCACTTGGGCCACGGCAGCCGGTGCGAGAGCCCGCCCGAGGCGATCACCGCGATCCGCCGGTCGGTGCCGTCGGCGCGCAGCGCGGCCCCGAGCGCGGTGCCCAGGTCGTGGCAGCGGCGCAGCGGGGGCAGCGGCGGCGCGAACATGTTCATCACGACCGGGACCACCGGCACGTCGAGCGCGGGCACCAGGTGCTGCAGGGCGTGGGTGACGCCGTGGTCGACGGTGAGCCGCAGCGAGAACGCCGGGTCGAACCCGGCCCCGACCAGCCCGTCGACGACGGTGCGGGCCAGCGCGGTGTCGACGGGCAGCGGCCCGGCGGGCGTCCCGGCCTCGCCCGCGCCCAGCACCTCCCCGACGCCGACGGTGAACGCCGGCATGAGGTCGAGGAACATGCCGCGGAAGTGGTTGGAGCCCAGCACGACCACCGCGTCGGGCCGGGCGGCGGCCAGGGCGTCGCGGGCGGCGGCGAGGCCGTCGCGGAAGGCGTGGGCGGCGGGCAGGTGGTCGACCTCGGCCCAGTGCGTGTTCATCAGGGTGCTGTGCGACGCCCCGACGCCGATCACGATCTCGCTCATCAGCTCTCCCGGGAGCACAGCGCGACGGCCGTGCGGACGAGGTGGCGGGTCAGCCGGACGGCCTCCCGGACGTCGACGACGTTCATGCCGGACGGGAAGTCCAGCGGCAGCGGGGCGTCCGGGCCGATCCGGTCCATCCCGATCCGGGCGGTGGGCAGGCCGCGGGCGCGCAGGATGTTGGCGTCGGTGGCGCCGCTGTTGGCCATGATCGGCTCGTGCGGGCGCCCGGCCAGCTCCTCCCAGGCGTCGGTCGCGGCCCGGACGACCGGGGCGTCGGGCGGCGTGTGCGTGCCGGGGATCGCCAGCACCATGTCCCAGTCCAGCTCGATCTCCGGGTGCGCGGCGGTGATCGCGTCCAGGGCGGCGCCGAACTCGCGGCGCACCTCGGCGGGCGTGGAGCGGGGGCTGGTGCGCAGGTCGACGTGGAAGCGGCACAGCGCCGGGGTCACCGACGCCATCCGCGGCCAGCCGCCCTCGACGGCGGCGACGATGCCCTGCGGCGCGACCAGCCCGTCGGTGTGCCGGGCGCTGTACTCGGGGAACCAGCGCTCCAGCGCGGTGATCACGGTGGCGGCGTGGGCGATCGGGTTGCGGTAGGGCATCCGGTGGCGGCTGCCGACGTAGGAGAAGCTGCCGCGCACGCGCACCTCGAACCAGCACAGGCCCACCTCCTCGAAGGCGACGGCCCAGCCGGGCTTGGCGATCACCGCGTGGTCGGCCCACACGCCCTGCTCCAGCAGGAACGAGCAGCCGACGCCCTGGCCGGTGTTGCGGCGGGTGAGGCCGCGGGCGGTGCGCCCGTTCGTCGGCATCCCGCCGGCGCCCAGGCCGACGAGCAGGTCGCCGCGCAGCGGGATCCCCGCGGCCGCGATCGCCTCGGCCGCCGCGACGACCGCGGCGCCGTGGCCCTTGGGATTGCTCGCGCCGAGCCCGAGGACGTGGTCGCCGTGGACCTGCGCCGCCGGCACCATGTCCGCCCGCAGCTGCGGCCCGATCCACGGGACGTCCTCGTCGGCGTCGCCGACGGTGAGGGTGTCGATGGGGGCGTAGAGCAGGACGTCCTCGCCGCCGCCGGTGCCGCGCAGCCGCCCGACCGCGTTGCCCTGCCGGTCGTCGATCTCCTGGTAGGTGGCCTCCAGCCCGGCGTCGGCGAGCCGCCCGGTGAGCCAGCGGGCGAGCGGGGCCTCCTCGCCGGTGGGGCTGGGGATGTCGACCATCCCGACGACGAGCTCGGTGAGCCGCGCCGGCGTGATCCGCTCCCACGCGGCCTCGACCCACGCGCGCTGCTCCGCGGGGAGCGGGGACGTGCGGGCGGGCGCGCTCACGGGCGCGGCCGCACGGTGCGGACGGTGGTGCCGCGCCCGAGGCGGGCGAGCAGGCCGGTGCGCGCGGCGACGGCGAGCGCGAGCGCGGCGGTGACGGCGGCGAGGGCGGGGCGGGGCACGGGATCAGCTCCTGGGATCGAGGAAGGCGGCGGCGAGCGCGGCCACGGCGTCGGGCCGCTCGGCCTGGGGGTGGTGGGCGGTGCGTCCGAGGACGGCGAGGTCGCCCGCGGGGAGCGCGTCGGCCAGCGCGGCGGCGTAGGCGGGGGTCGCGAAGGGGTCGTGGCGCCCGTGCACGACGAGCACCGGGGCGGCGACGCGGGGGAGCGCGTCGGTGAGGTCCTCGGGGGCGCCGCGCCCGCCCGTCGCCGTGGCCAGCGCGACGGGCGTGGTGCTGGCCCGGTACCGCGCCCGCACCGTGGCGGCGGGCACGGCGTCGCCGTCGTGCCACTCCAGCTCGGCGATGAGCCGGCGCATCTTCTCCGGGTCGGGGCCGCTCCCGCCGTAGTAGCCGGCGCGGACCCGCGCGCCCAGTGCGGCGTCGGCGCCCGGGACCGGGGTGCTGCCGATGACGAGCATCCGCCGCACCCGGTGGGGCTCGTCGGCGGCCAGGCGCAGCGCGACCGCCCCGCCCAGGGACTGGGCGAGCACGTCGACCTCCCCGACGCCGAGCCGGTCGAGCAGCCCCGCCAGGGCGCGCGCGTACCCGGTGAGCGCGGGGCCGTCGTCGTCGAGGGCGGCGGAGGCGCCGTAGCGGGGCAGGTCGACGACGAGGTGGCGCCGGTCGCGGCGCAGGGCCAGCACCCCCGCGAAGTCCGACGCCGAGTGGCAGCCGGGCCCGCCGCCGTGCAGGACGAGCGTGAATGGTCCGTCGGGCGGCCCGGTCAGGGTGTGCGCGACGGCGGGAGCGGGCATCAGTGCCCGCGCCGCGGCGCGGTGGGCTGCACGACGACGTCGGATTTCTCCACGTGCCGCCGCCACGCCGTCAGCGACAGGTCCGGGCGGTAGAGCCGCTCGGGCGGGGAGTCCATGACGTCGACCATCCAGGCGTCCTGCGCGGTGAACTGGCCGTGGAACAGCCAGCGGATCGCGGCGAGGTAGCGCGCCTTGAACGCCAGCGCCTTCGCCCCGGTCTCGAAGCGCACCATGAGCTGCACGTACCGGACGTGGTCGGCGTCGACCGGCACGTACCACTCGTAGTGGATGAACTGCGGGTACGCGACGCGCAGGATGCCGGGCAGCCGGATGGAGACGAAGCCGGGCAGGTCGAGCGCGGCGATCACCGGGTTGGCGTCGCCGTTCTTGCCCGGGCGGTCGGGCAGCGGCGCCCGCTTCCACCAGCGCTTGTTGGTGAAGCGGCCGACGCCGGGGAACTCGGCGTCCCAGTGCACCTCGTCCTGCACGCGGATGAGCCAGCCGTCGCGCTCGACGATCCGGGTGAGGTTCCACGTCGGCATGACCTTGAACAGCCGCCACAGCGCCGTGTTGTGCAGGTACTTGGCGTGGCCCTCGTCGAACCCGTTCTCGGCGGCGAAGCGCCAGTTGCCCTTGCGGATCTCGGTGCGCCCGCCCAGGACGAAGGCGTTGTCGTTCAGCTCGGCCGGGATGTCGCGCTCCACCGGCGGGGGCTCCTCGCCCTCGGCGAGCGTGCCGATCCAGACGAACAGCAGCCCCATCCGCTCGACGACCGGGTAGGTCGCCACCGAGACGCGCCCGCAGATGGGCGAGTCGGGCCCGTCGGTGATGACGGCGCGCAGTGCGCCGTCGGACAGGCCGTAGGTCCAGCCGTGGTACGGGCAGCTGATCGTTCCCGGGAACTGGCGGCGGCCCAGCGACAGCGGCACGCCGCGGTGCGGGCACCGGTCGTGCAGCCCGCGCACGACGTCGCCGTCGCGCACCAGCACGATCTTCTCGCCGCACACCGTCACCGGCACGGGCTTCTCGCCGACCTGGTGGGCCCAGATCGTGGGGTACCAGTGGTCGCGGAAGCCGAACTCGGCGGCGTCGTAGGTCGGCCAGGTGTGCCAGTCGGCGCCCTCCTGCACCGGCGGGCCGGGCTCGGCGGGCACCTCGGCCCGGGCGCGGCGCGGGCGTCTCGGGGTCTCGGCGTCGGGCGCTGCGGTCACGGCTGCCTCCAGGGGGTTCACAGGTCCAGCACCAGCTCGCGGCCGCGCGCGCGGGAGACGCACGGCAGCAGGACGTCGGTGCGGTCGGGGTCGGTCAGCGAGTCGCGGTGCTCGGGCACGCCGGACAGCACGCGGGTGACGCAGCTGCCGCACACCCCGTCGCGACAGGCGTTGGGGACGACGACACCGGCGGCGTCGAGGACGTCGAGCGCGGAGTCGGCCGGGCCCACCGCCAGGCGCAGCCCGGAGCGGCGCAGGACGACGTCGAAGGCGCGCAGGTCGGTGTCGTCACGGGCCTTCGCGGCGAACCGCTCGAGGTGCAGCGACCCCGCGGGCCAGGTCCGGCAGCGCTGCTCGACGGCGCCGAGCAGCGCCTCGGGACCGCAGCAGTACACCGCGGTGCCCTCCTGCGGCGCGCCGAGCAGCCCGTCGAGGTCGAGGCGGCCGCGCTCGTCCTCGGGGACGACGTCGACGGCCGCGCCGTAGCGGGCCAGCTCGCCGAGGAACGCCATCGACGCCCGCCGGCGCCCGCCGTAGACCAGGCGCCAGTCGGCCCCGCGCCCGTGCAGCGCCGCGGCCATGGCGAGCAGCGGGGTGATCCCGATGCCACCCGCGACCAGCAGGTGGCGCGGGGCGTCGACGAGGGGGAAGTGGTTGCGCGGCCCCGCCACCTCGACGACGTCGCCGGGCCGCAGCCGCTCGTGGACGAACCGCGAGCCGCCCGCCGAGCGCGGCTCCTGCAGCACCGCGACGCGGTAGCGGCGCCGGTCGGCGGGGTCGCCGCACAGCGAGTACTGCCGCACGTGGCCGGGCAGGCCCAGGTCGATGTGCGCCCCGGGCTCCCAGCGGGGGAGCAGACGGCGCTGCGGGTCGGCGAGCTCGACCGACAGCACGCCGTCGGACTCGCGGCGCAGGCCCACGACCTCCAGGTCGAGGACCCCGTCGTCGGTCTCCGGCATCGTCCCTCCTTCGTTCGGTACTTAGTACGGTACAGGATGACCAGCGCCCTGGGGAGGGGGTGGACGGGAGCGGCCCCGCCCCGGCGGGACGGGGCCGCGGCCGGCCGGGCGGGGGTCAGCCGGCCGCGATGAGCGCGGCGGCGCGCTCGGCGATCATCGCCGTCGGGGCGTTGGTGTTGGCCGAGGTGATCGTGGGCATGACCGACGCGTCGGCCACGCGCAGGCCGTCGACGCCGCGCACCCGCAGGTCCGGATCGACGACGGCCCCGTCGTGCACGCCCATCGCGCAGGTGCCGACGGGGTGGAAGTAGGGCATCGCCGCCTGTCGCACGAAGTCGACCAGGGCCGCCCGGCTCGTGTCCTCGCCCGGCGCCGTCCGCCGCTCGACGAGCTTCGCGAACGCCGGCTGCGCGGCCAGGTCCAGCGCGATCTCCACGCTGCTCACCAGCGCGTCGACGTCGGCCTGCTCGGCCAGCATGTTCGGCTGGACGTGCAGCCCGCCGTCGGGCCCGGTGAGCCCCAGGAAGCCGCGGCTGGCCACCGTCATCAGTCCGGGGGCGATGACGAAGGCGTTCTCCGGCACCGGGAACCGCGCGGCCACCTCGGGCGAGACGTAGGGGATCTGCACGGCGACGAACTGCAGGTCCGGCACGGCGAGCGAGGGGTCGCTGCGCCAGAACGCCGTCGTGCCCTCGAGGTTGTTGTTCGGCGGCGGCAGCGCCTCGCGCGCGGCGAAGCACACCCCGCCCAGGATGGGGTGCTCCTGCAGGTTGCGCCCGACGCCGGGCAGGTCCAGGACCGGGTCGACGCCCACCGCCCGCAGGTGCTCCGCCGGGCCGACGCCGGAGAGCAGCAGCAGCTTCGGGCTGTCGATCGCGCCGGCGGCGAGCACGACCTCTCGGCCCGCCGACACCGTCGCGGGCGCCCCGTCGCGGAGGTACTCGACCCCGGTGCAGCGCCCGCCGGTGATCACCAGCCGGGTCGCCCGCGCGCCGGTGACGACGGTGAGCCGCTCGTGACCCAGGACCGGGCGCAGGTGCCCGGTCCAGGTGCTGGTGCGGACGCCCCCGGAGGCGTCGGTGTTGATCGGGCCGACGCCGCACGGCTCAGGGACGTTGACGTCGTCGAGGTAGGGCATGCCGTAGGAGACGCCGGCCTCGACGAGCGCGGCGGCCACCGGGTGCAGGTCGCGCGGGCGCTCGATGCGCACCGGCCCGCCCGCGCCGCGCTGCTCCGACGCCCCGTCCTCCCAGTCCTCGCAGTCGCGGAAGTGGGGGAGCACCGACGCGTGGTCCCAGCCCCGCGCGCCCGCCGCGGCCCACCCGTCGTAGTCGGCGCGGTGTCCGCGCACCCACACCAGCGCGTTCGTGCTGCCCGACCCGCCGAGCACCTTCCCGCGCGACAGGAACAGCGTCCGGCCGGCCACGTGCCCGGTCGGGGCGTAGGTGTAGCCCCAGTCGTGGGCGGCGCCGATGTTCTCGACCCAGCGGTGCGGCGCCGACACGGTGTCGATGCCGTCGGGGTCGCCACCCGCCTCCAGCAGCAGGACGGTGCCGTCGGTGCGCTCGAGCAGGCGCCGCGCGAGCACGCAGCCCGCGGTGCCCCCGCCCACCACGACGTAGTCGGCGGTGCCCGGGTCGGACGAGGTCATGGGGGTCTCCCTCACGGCGCGGGCGGGCGGCCGCGGGACTCCCGGACGCCGACCCTCAACGGGTCGTACTGTGTACGGGACGATGCACGGAGGGGTGGGGGTGCGTCAAGGGCCGGTCGCACCACCCCTCCGGGTGACGCCCGCGTGCGGGCCCGCCCCGCGGGGTACGCGGCCCCATGACCACTGACGTCGTACGACCGGCCGAGCCGGCCGACCTGTCCACCGGGGAGCTGGTGACCCGGCTGTCCGCGCAGGTGGGGGAGCTGGTGCGCGGCGAGCTGGCGCTCGCGAGGGCCGAGCTGTCGGAGAAGGGCAAGCGCGCCGGGGTGGGTGCGGGGATGGCCGGGGCCGGCGGGCTGCTCGCCGTCTACGGGCTCGGTGCGCTCGTCGCGGCCGCCGTCGCCGGTCTCGCCACCGTCCTGTCGGTGTGGCTCGCGGCACTCGCCGTCGCCGCGGTCCTGTTCGTGGTGGCCGGGGTCCTCGCGCTGGCCGGGCGCAACCGCGTCCGCGACGCCGTGCCGCCGGTGCCGCAGCAGGCCGCGGCCGGGATCGGGCGCGACGTCGAGACCGTGAAGGCGGCGGTGCGGCGATGAGCGACGACGCCCGCGCGGAGCTCGACGCCCTGCGCACCGACCTCGGCGACACCGTGGAGGAGCTGGCCGCACGCGTCGACGTGCCGGCCCGCGTCCGCGCCCGCCGCGACGAGGCCACCGCGCTCGCCCGCACCCGACTCGCCCGCGCCCGCGCCACCCTCGACGACCGCGCCCCCGCCGTCGCGGCCACGGTCCGCGAGCAGCCGGGCATCGTCGCCGCGGCCGCCCTCGCGACCGTCGCCGCCGCGGTGCTCGTGGCCCGCCGCCGCTCCGGCTGACCGGGGGCGCGGCTGGTCGGGGTCCGGCTGAACGGGATGCCCGGCGACGTGTGGTCCGCCGCAGACGGGGAACCCCCGATACGGTGGCACCGTCGCCACCTCGGGAGGTGGACGTGCACACAACGGTGCAGCTGTCGGTGGACGTGCCGGATCCGGCCGTCCGGGTGTTGTGGGTCAACGGGTACCTGGACGTGGTGGGCGCGGCACGGTTGGTGCGGGTCGTGGAGTCCCAGCTGCTGCTGGTGACCTCGGGCCTGCGGGACACGCGGTTCCTGCTGGTCGACCTGTCCGGGGTCGCCGGGTTCGACCCCGCGGCGCTCGACCTGCTGCGCTGCCTGCCCCCGGCGAGCCGCGCGGCGGGCGTCGAGCTGTACCTGACGGGCTGCTCCAGCCGGCTGCTCGTGCTGCCGCTGCGCGTCCGCCAGGTCCTCTGCCGGTTCCCCTCGTACCCCACCGTGGAGTCGGCGCTGCACGACCTGCGGCCGGTCGCCCCGGAGGCGACGACGGAGGTCGTGCTGCCCGCGCAGCCCGGGCCGCCGGCGGTGGAGGTGGGGGTCGGTGCGCCCGCCCTGCGCGAGATCGTCGCGCTGCGTCCCGAGCTGTTCCGCCCCGATCCGGGCGAGCACCGCGGGCGCACCCCGGCCCCGGGCTGACGATCCCCCGACGGCGGCGCCCCGGGTTGCTGCGCGCCGCACCGGGTATCCGCCGGCCATGACGAGCTTCGGCTACTTCCTGTCCTGCGAGGAGTACGGACCCCGCGAGCTGGTGGCGCAGGCGCGCGCCGCGGAGCAGTCCGGCTTCGACCGGCTGTGGATCTCCGACCACTTCCACCCGTGGACCGACGAGCAGGGCCAGAGCCCGTTCGTCTGGTCGGTCATCGGCGCACTGTCGGAGGCGGTCTCGGTCCCGGTGACGACGTCGGTCACGTGCCCGACGATGCGCATCCACCCCGCGGTGATCGCGCAGGCCGCGGCCACCGCCGCCGTGCAGCTCGAGGGCCGCTTCGTGCTCGGCGTCGGCAGCGGCGAGGCGCTCAACGAGCACATCCTCGGCGACCCGTGGCCCTCGGTCGGGGTGCGCCTGGCGATGCTGGAGGAGGCGGTCGGGCTGATCCGGCTGCTGCACGAGGGCGAGCAGATCAGCCACCACGGCGAGCACTACGAGGTGCAGGACGCCCGCATCTACACGCTCCCCGAACAGCCCGTGCCGATCTACGTGTCCGGGTTCGGCCCGCAGGCGACCGAGCTGGCCGGCCGCATCGGCGACGGCTTCTGCACGGTCTCGCCCGACGCCGACCTCGTCCGCACCTTCCGCGAGGCCGGCGGCGGCGACAAGCCCGTCCAGGGCGGCATCAAGGTCTGCTGGGCCGAGACCGAGGAGGCCGGGCGCGAGACCGCGCACCGCCTGTGGGCCAACGACATGCTGCCCGGCCAGCTCGCGCAGACGCTGCCCCGCCCCCAGGACTTCGCCGACGCCGTGACGCTCGTGCCGCGCGAGGCGATGCAGATGCCGTGCGGCCCGGACCCGCAGCCCTACGTCGAGGCCGCGAAGGCGTTCGTCGACGCCGGGTTCGACGAGCTCTACGTCCAGCAGGTCGGCGGGAACCACGAGAAGTTCTTCCGGTTCTGGACCGACGAGGTGCTGCCGGCGCTGTCCTGAACCCGCGGCTCAGCCGGGTACCGGCGGCGAGGCGATCACGACCGCCGTGCCGGTGGCTGTGCCCTCGACCTGGAGGTGGGCCATGAAGGACGCCATGAGGTCGAGGCCCCGTCCCCGGTCCTCCCCGGACTCGCGCGTCGGGCGCGGCCCGTGAGCCCGTCGACCTCGCCGGTGACGGTCAGGACCACCGCCTCGCCGCGCTCGTCGACGGTGCCGGTCATGAGCTGCTCGCGCGCCGGGAACCGCGTGGTCGCGGGCCCGCCCGGTGATCGTTCCGGAGCCGCCGCGGTGATCGACCCGGTGATCGTCCGGCGAGCCGGGGGAACTCCGCCGAACGGCCCAACTTCGGCCGCCTGCCGGTGCCCGGAGCCCGGCACGGGTACGCCGAGGTGACGGACCTGGGGCGGGCCCGGACGGGTGGGTGGACGGATGACGGTCGACGAGGCGCGCACCGGCGTGCCGCGCTCCCTGCGCGTGGCGGCGGCGATCGGGTGGCGGGCACTGGTCGTCGTGGCCGCGCTGTACGTGATCGGCCAGGTGCTGGCGACCCTCGCGTCCGTGGTCGTACCCGTGGCGATCGCGCTCCTGCTCGCCGCCCTGCTCACGCCGGCGGTCCGCTGGCTCACCGGGCACCGGGTCCCGCGGTCGGTGGCGACGACCGTCGTCATGGTCGGGGGCCTCGCGCTGCTCGTGGGGGTGCTGACGTTCGTCGTCATGGCCTTCGTCGCCGGCGTGCCCGACCTCGCCGTGCAGCTCACGGCCGGTGTCGACGCGCTGGCGACGTGGTTGCGCGACGGCCCGCTGCACATCAGCACCCAGCAGCTCAGTGACGCGCAGCAGGAGGTGCTCGCGGTCATCGGGGAGAACCAGGGCACGCTGACGACCGGGGCCCTCACGACGGCGGCCACCATCGGCGAGACGGTGGCCGAGATGCTGCTGGTCGTGTTCACCCTGATCTTCTTCCTGCAGGGCGGGCCGCAGATCTGGCAGTTCCTGCTGCTGGCGGTGCCCTCGGACGTGCGCTCGCGGGTCGACGTCGCCGGGCGCCGCAGCCTCGCCGCGCTCGTCAGCTACACGCGGGCCACCGCGGCGGTGGCCGTCGTCGACGCCGTCGCGATCGGGATCGGGCTGGGCGTGCTCGGGGTGCCGCTGGCCGTGCCGCTCGCGGCGCTGGTGTTCCTCGGCGCGTTCGTGCCGATCATCGGGGCGCTCGTCGGCGGTGGTGCGGCGGTGCTGGTCGCGCTCGTGGCCAACGGGCCGGTGTCGGCGCTGATCGTGCTGGCGATCATCGTCGCGGTGATGCAGCTGGAGGGGCACGTGCTGCAGCCGCTGCTGCTGGGCCGGGCCGTGCGGCTGCACCCGCTGGCCGTCGTGCTCGCCGTGGCCGCGGGCCTGCTCGTCGCGGGCATCGCCGGGGCGCTGTTCGCGGTGCCGCTGCTGGCCGTCCTCAACTCCGCGATCCGGTCGCTGCGCAGCCCGTCCGACGAGTACGTCGAGCCCGACGACGTGCGCAGCAGTGAGCCGGAGGAGAGCGGACCGCCCGAGCCGGGGCACGACCGCCACCCGGACGCGAGCGGCGACACGAGCCCACCGGACGTCGAGGTGCCGGTGCAGGCCGTGCCGCGTTGAGGCGCGCCGTCCGGGGACGGGCCCAGGCCAGCCGTCCGGGGACGGGCCCAGGCCAGCCGTCCGGGGACGGGCTCAGGCCACGAGCAGCGCCCGTCCGGTCGCGGTGAGGCGGGCCGGGGCGTCCCCGCCCGGGGCGGTGATGAGCCCGTCGCGGACGAGCCGGGCGGCGGCGAACTGGTCGCAGCACGCGACTCCGTCGACGACCAGCACCACCGATCCGGTGCCCGCCAGCCGGCAGCGACCGGCGTGGACGGCCCGCAGCACGGCCCTGTCCCGCGGGGTCAGTGGGTCGTTCATGACGGACGGAGTACCCGCCGGGCCGCCGTCGACACCCCTGGCTGGCCCGGCGGCGGGCTCCGCTGCACCCCCTGCGGGCTGCGGCGCGCTCACCGGACCGACGCCGTCACGACGGCCCCGGCGCGGGCGAGGCCGTCGCGGTGGGCGCGGTGGTGGTGGCCGCAGAACAGCAGATCGCCCGCGGCGAGGCGCACGCGCACCCAGGCGGCCGCGGGGCAGCGGTCGCAGCGGTCGGACGCGGTGAGCGGCGCGGTGGTGGCGGGCGCGGGGCAGGGGGGTGCGGTGGGCACGGCGGGCTCCGGTGTCGGGAGTGGGCGGTGTCGGGAGTGGGCGGTGTCGGGAGTGGGCGGCGGACCGGCCCGGGTGGTCGTCGCCGGGCCGATCCGGCTGCGGACGACGCTAGGGGCGCGGCGCCCCCGCGCGGATCCGGTCGCGACCCGGCCCGTGCGGGCGGGGTCCGGGGATCCGCCCCGGCGCACCGGGGGCGGGACGGGGGATCCGCCCCCGCCCCGACCCCGCGGTGCCGGGGCCCGTTCGTCGTCCTCGCAACGGGTGCGGCCTGGTTAGGGTGCTGCGTGGACTTCGAGCTGACCGACGACCAGCTGACGATCCGGAAGGCCGTCCGGGAGCTGGCCGGGAGGTTCGACGACCGGTACTGGACGGACAGGGACCGCGAGCACGAGTTCCCGACGGAGTTCTACGATGCCCTGGCCACCGGCGGCTGGCTCGGGGTGACCACGCCCGAGGCATACGGCGGGCACGGGTTGGGGATCACCGAGGCGTCGATCATCCTGGAGGAGGTCGCGCGGTCGGGTGGGGGGATGAACGCCGCGAGCGCGATCCACCTGTCGATCTTCGGGATGCACCCGGTGATCCTGCACGGCTCCGACGAGCTGAAGGCGCGGACGCTGCCGCGGATCGTGGACGGCTCGCTGCACGTGTGCTTCGGGGTCACCGAGCCCGGCGCGGGCCTGGACACCACGAGGATCACCACCTTCGCGCGCCGTGACGGCGAGGACTACGTGGTCAACGGCCGCAAGGTGTGGATCTCCAAGGCGCAGGAGTCGGAGAAGGTCCTGCTGCTGACCCGGACGACGAAGTTCGAGGACTGCGCGCGCAAGACCGACGGGATGACGCTGTTCCTGACCGATCTGGACCGGGCGCACGTCGACATCCGGCCGATCCGCAAGATGGGCCGCAACGCGGTCAGCTCGAACGAGCTGTTCATCGACGACCTGCGGGTGCCGGTGGCCGACCGGGTCGGGGAGGAGGGGCAGGGGTTCCGCTACATCCTCGACGGGCTCAACCCGGAGCGGATGCTGATCGCGGCCGAGGCGCTGGGGATCGGGCGGGTCGCGCTCGACACCGCGGTGCGCTACGGCAACGAACGGGAGGTGTTCGGGCGCCCGATCGGGCAGAACCAGGGACTGCAGTTCCCGCTGGCCGACTCGCTGGCCCGGCTGGACGCGGCGGAGCTGGTGCTGCGCAAGGCCACCTGGCTCTACGACCGGGGCGAGCCCTCCGGGCGGGAGGCGAACACCGCCAAGTACCTGTGCGCCGACGCCGGGTTCGACGCGGCCGACCGGGCGCTGCAGACCCACGGGGGGATGGGGTACTCGGAGGAGTACCACGTGGCGCGGTACTTCCGGGAGGCGCGGCTGCTCAAGATCGCGCCGTTGAGTCAGGAGATGGTGCTCAACTACCTGGGCTCCCACGTGCTGGGCCTGCCCCGGAGCTACTGACGCCGACCCGACTACGGTGGTCGGAGTGCTCGATCTCCGGCCCCACGTCCGACCCGGCGACGGGGTGTGGTGGGGCCAGGCCGCGGCCGAGGCCACCCCGCTCGTCGACGCCCTGCACGAGCAGTTCGCCGACATCGGCGACGTGCGGGCGTTCTGCGGCATCTCTCCGCACCGGCGCACCCCGCCCGACGGGCTCACCGTCGTCTCCTACGGCGCGATGGGGCAGCTGCGGTCGCTGCGCGAGCGCCTCGAGGTCGTGCCCGCGCACTACTCGACGCTGCCCCGGCTGTTCGCGCAGCGCCTCCTCCCCGGCGACGTCGGCCTGGTCCAGGTGGCGCCGCCGGGCCCCGACGGCACCTGCTCGCTGGGGATCGGCGTCGACTACTCCGCCGACGCCGCCCGGTACTCCCGCACGCTGGTCGCCGAGGTCAACCACCGGATGCCGGTGACCCGCGGCGAGCCGGGCATCCCGCTCGACCGCTTCGCCGCGGTCCTGGAGACCGACCGGCCGCTGCCCGCGCTGTCCGACCGCGCGCCCGACGACGTCGACGCGGCGATCGCGGCGCACGTCGCGGACCTGGTCGAGGACGGCGACACCATCCAGATCGGGGTCGGCGCGCTGCCGAACGCGATCCTCGCGGGACTGGCCGGGCACCGCGACCTCGGCGTGCACACCGGGATGATCACCGACGGCGTGCTGCGCCTGGTGGAGGCGGGCGTGGTCACCGGGAGCCGCAAGGAGATCGACCCCGGCGTCGTGATGACCGGGATGGCGCTGTGCAGCCCCGGCCTGTACGCGTCGCTGCCCGGGCTGCCCGTCGAGTTCCGCCCGGCCGGCTACACCCACGGCGCCGCGGTGCTCGCCCGGCTGGGCCGGCTCGTCTCGGTCAATGCGGCCCTGCAGATCGACCTCACCGGGCAGGTCGGTTCGGAGACCGTCGCCGGGCGCTACCTCGGCGGCGTCGGCGGCCAGGCCGACTTCTCCGGCGCCGCGGCCCGCACCGGCGCGCGCTCGATCATCGCGCTGCGCTCGTGCGCGGGGGAGTCGTCCACCGTCGTCACCGCGCTGGACGGGCCCGTCACGACCGCCCGCGCCGACGTCGACGTCGTCGTCACCGAGCACGGGGTCGCGCACCTGCGCGGCTGCCCGCTGCCCGACCGCCCCCGCCGCCTCGCGGCGATCGCCGACCCCCGGCACCGCGACGCGCTGCTGCGCGCCGCATCCCCGAAAGGACTCCGATGAGCAGAACCGCACTCGTCACCGGCGGCGCCCAGGGCATCGGCCAGGGCATCTCGACGACGCTCGCCGCCCAGGGTTTCCGGGTCGCCGTCGTCGACCGCAACCTCGAGCCCGCCCAGGCCACCGCCGCGGCGATCACCGAGGCGGGCGGCACCGCCGTCGCCGTGCACGCCGACGTCACCGACACCGGGTCCGTGCAGGACGCGGTCGCGACCGTGACCGCCGAGCTCGGGCCCGTCGAGATCGCGGTGAACAACGCCGGCTGGGACGACTTCATGAACTTCGTCGACACCACCGAGGAGTTCTGGGACAAGGTCCTCGACATCAACTTCAAGGGCATGCTGCGGGTCTGCCACACCGTCGTGCCGGGGATGCTGGAGCGCGGGTTCGGCCGGATCGTCAACATCGGGTCCGACGCGGGGCGCGTCGGCTCGTCGCTGGAGGCCGTCTACTCCGGCGCCAAGGGCGGCACCATCGCCTTCACCAAGACCCTGGCCCGCGAGATCGCCTCCGCCGGGCTCACCGCCAACACCGTGTGCCCCGGCCCGACCGACACCGCGATGCTGCGCGCCTACGCCGACAGCTCGCCCGACGGCGCGAAGGTGCTGGCCGGGATGACCCGCGGCGTCCCGATGAAGCGCCTCGCCCAGCCCGCCGACGTCGCGGCCGCGGTCGCGTTCTTCGCCTCCGACGCCGCCGGCTACATCACCGGCCAGACGCTGTCGGTCAGCGGCGGGCTGACGATGGCGTGAGCGCCGGCCCGCCCCGGAACCGGCTCGGGCTGACGCCGCGGACGCGCGTGAAGGCCGCGCTGAAGCCGAAGGCGTCGGCGTAGCCCACGGCGCGGGCGACCTCGGCGATCGTGGCCGCGCCGCGCTCGGTCAGCAGGTCGGCGGCCAGCGTCATGCGCCAGCGGGTGAGGTAGGTCAGGGGCGGCTCGCCGACGAGGTCGGCGAACCGCTTGGCCAGCGTCGCGCGCGACACCCCGGCCCGGTCGGCCAGCGCCGCGACCGTCCAGGGGGCCGCCGGCTCGGCGTGCAGCAGGCGCAGCGCGTGCCCGACCACCGGGTCGCGGTGCGCGGCGTACCAGGCGGGCGGCTCGCCGCCGGGCCGGTCGAACCACTCCCGCAGCGCGCACACGAGCATCCAGTCGAGCAGGCGGTCGAGCACGACCTGCTGGCCCGGGGCGTCGACGGCGACCTCGGCGGCCAGCAGGTCGCGGACCGCTCCCGCGGTGCCGCCGGGGGCGACGCGCAGGACGTCGGGGAGCGCGTCGAGCAGCCGCCGCCCGATCTCGCCCCGCACCGGGTAGGCCCCGACGACCAGCGTCGTCGCCGCGCCCGCGCCGGCGGGCCCGGGGTCGTGCCAGCCCAGGCGGTGCACGGTGCCGCCCTGGTCGGGCGTCGCGCAGTCCTCGCCGCACTCGACCGGCTCGGCCGCGGTGTCGACCTCGTCGACGAAGTCGAAGGGCGCGGGACCGCGCACGACCAGCGTCTCCCAGGGGGCCAGGTGCTCGGGCGTGCGGCCGTGGGGAACGATCCACCCGGCCCCCTCGAGCACGGTGCACAGCGTCAGCGGGGCGCCGTCGACGAAGCGCAGCGACCAGGGCACGGTCAGCGTCGTGCTGCCGAACAGCGAGCCCTGGGCGCGCACCCCGCGGAAGAGGTCGGCGAAGGGGTCCACGTCGACGAGGTTGGACGCTCGCACAGGGAATCCGGCTCCTCACCCATGGAGGCGTCCGGCCGGGAGGTGTGAGATGGGGTCATGACCACCAGCACCCTCACCGCCGGGGACCTCGAGTTCCTCGCCCGCCCGCTGCACGGCTTCCTCACCGTGGGCGGCGCGACCCGGCCCCCGCAGCCCCGGCCGATCTGGTTCGAGGCCACCGCCGACGGGGCCGTCCAGTTCTTCAGCGAGCCCGACGCGCCCAAGCTGCGCCGCCTGCGCGAGGACCCGCGCGCCTCGCTGATCGTCGCGGCGCCGGTGGGGGAGCGGGAGCGCTGGGTGTCCGTCGACGGGCGCGTGAGCATCGAGCCCGACGGGGCCCACGATCTCGCCGCGCGCCTGGCCGCCCGCTACTGGGACCTCGACGACCCCACCCGCGCGGCCGACCTCGCCGCCATCCTGGCCGGCGAGCAGGTCCGCGCGGTCCTGCACCCGGACAAGGTGCGGCGGATGTCCTTCTGACCGGCGCAGGAGGTGAACGCTCAGAGCTTGAACATCGGGGCGGGCCGCCACGGCGCCTCCCGCAGCCCGCGGCCGAACGCCCGGGCGAGCATCGGCCGGAAACCGCGATCGGGGTGGCGCCCGACGAGGCCCAGGAACGCCGAGCGGGGCACGCCGGGGGCGCCGAGCAGCCCGCGGGAGATGTCGGCGAGGTCGGCGCGCCGGAACGCCTCGACCAGCGGGTCGCCGTGGCGGGCGCGCCGGATCCGGTGGTGCTCGTCGACCATCGCCGCGACCAGGCCGGCGTGTGCGGCGTCGTCGCCGGTGAGCGCCGCGACCGCGCGGCGCGACGAGGGCGGCAGGTAGTCCCACGTGCCGTCGAACCAGATGCCGCCGTCGTGGAAGAACGCGGCGACGCCGAGTGCGCGGGCGCGGTCGGGCGGCACCGGCACCTGCAGCCCGACGGTGCCGATCACGCGGTGCACGTGCCCGCGGTAGACCGGCAGGTCGGAGCCGAAGACGGCCGCGTGCTCGGCGAACAGGTCGTCGGCGACGCCGTGGGCGCGGTCGAGGGCGGTGGATCCGGCGGCGGGGTCGGACACGGTGGCTCCCGGGAGGTGCGTCGGTGGAGCCGCCGAGCATGCCAGGGTCAGGCGGGCGCCTCGGTGAGCGCGAGGTGCCCGCGCACGACCTCGCTGGTGGTCGGGGCTCCGACGCGGCCCCACGAGTCGGGCTCCCACAGCCCGCCGCGGCGCAGCGACGCCGAGCAGTGCACGAACACCGACTCGACCGAGACGCCGATGGCCGCGACCGGGCGCTTGCCGTGGTCGGCGGCGCGCTCCAGCACGTCCTCGTCGACGGTGATCACCGCAGAGCCCTCCACGCGCAGGATCTCCGGGCTCCCGGGCAGCAGGAACAGCAGGCCGACGTGCGGGTTGCCGAGCAGGTGGCGCATCGAGTCGATCAGGTTGTTGCCGGCGAAGTCGGGCACCGCGATCCTGCCCGGGTCGAGCACCTGCACGAAGCCGGGCTGGCCGCCGCGGGGGGAGACGGTGCAGCGGCCGTCGGCGCCGGACGTGGCGACCAGCACGAACGGCGACGCCGCGATCAGGGCGGCCGCGCCGTCGTCGACGTGGTCGATCTTCTTGCGGGCCACCAGCTCGTGGGGCGGGCGGTAGAGCTCGGCGAGCTGGTCGAGGCTGGTGATGCTCGTGGCGAAGCCGGTCATGTGCCGATCCTGCTCTCGATCAGAGGCACCAGCTCGTCGAGGACGTACCCGACGCGCAGGATGCTGGGGACGGCCAGTGCGGTCGACGTGGCGATGTCGACGGTGACGACGCGCTCGTCGCGCACGACCGGGAGGGAGGTGAACAGCGGACTCGCTTCCAGGGCCGCCCGCAGGTCGGGGTTCGCGTAGCTCATGAGCAGCACGTCGGCGTCGAGCGTGCCGAGCTGCTCGAGCGCGACGTCGGGCGACACGAGACCGGTGACGGCCGGGGGCTGCGTGAGGCCCAGCGAGGTGAGCCGATGAGCCCGGCCTGGTCCTGCCAGGTGTCGTCGGTGAGGCCCTTCACGGTGGTGACGACGGGGGCGATGCCGGCGAGGGTGGCCTCGTCCTGGTCGATGGGGAAGTGCGTGCCCGCGAGGATGACGTCCGGCGCGGCCGCCGCGACCTGCTCGAACGGCACGCCGTCGGTACGGTCGAGCAGCGTGGTCCGCGCCGGGTCGATGCGCCCCACCAGCCACGGGTCGAGCCCGCCGGGCGCGTTCAGGCTCTTGATCATCGCGGTGGGGGTGCGGCCGATCGCGACGAGCACGTCGACCTCGGCGGCCAGGGTGACGATCCGCTCGGGCCGCACCGGGATCTCGACCGGACCCCGCGACGTCGCCAGGGTGCGCGGGAAGCCGGAGCCGGCCGGGGCGGCGGGGCCCGCCGGGGCGCCGCAGGCGGCGAGGACGCCGAGCGCGGCGCCCCCGGTGAGGAGCCGGCGCCGGGTCGTCGGGGACATGCCTGCACCCTATGTAGGTGAGGCTCGCCTGAGCAACGAGGGGCCCAGTGCGCGGGACAGGCCCAGCGCCGCGGTGCGCACGGCCGGCGCCACGCGGCCGGTGTCGAGGCGGTGCGCCCAGCCGGTGATCGAGAGGGCGGCGACGGCCAGCCCGTCGCCGTCCAGCACCGGCGCCGCGACGCAGGCGATGCCCACCGTCGACTCCTCGTGCTCGACGGCCACCCCGCGCTCCCGGATCCGCGCGAGCTCGGCGTCGAGCAGGCCGGGGGCGATCACGGTGCGCGGCGTGCGGCGCTCCAGCCCTGCCGCGACGACGGCGGCGAGCCGGTCGGGCGGGGAGAACGCCAGCAGCGCCTTGCCCACGCCGGTGCAGTGCGCGGGCATCCGCCCGCCCAGGCGCGAGGGCACCTGCGGCCCGCGGGTGCCGGTGAGCTTGTGCACGTAGACGACCTCGACGCCGTCGAGCACCGCCAGGTGCACCGTCTCGCGGGTGGCCTCGAACAGGTCGGCGAGGAACGGGGCGGCGGCCTCGCGCAGGCCCCGCTGCAGCGGGGCGAGCTGGCCGAGCTCGAACAGCCGCATGCCCAGGCGCACCCCGCGCTCGGTGCGCTCCACGATCTGCCACTCGACGAGCTCGGCGAGCAGCCGGTGCGCGGTGCCCTTGGGGATCCCGGTGCGCCGGCACAGCTCGGCCAGCGTCAGCTCGGCGTCGCCGGGGCGGAAGGCGCCGAGCAGCGTCATCGTGCGGCCCAGCACGGAGTTCGGGAGCGCGGCGTCCGCTGGCACGCCCCCATCCTGGCAGGATGCGGACATGATCGACGACAGCACGCAGGCCGAGCGCATCGA
This sequence comes from Pseudonocardia oceani, assembly GCF_019263585.2. Taxonomy (GTDB): domain Bacteria; phylum Actinomycetota; class Actinomycetes; order Mycobacteriales; family Pseudonocardiaceae; genus Pseudonocardia; species Pseudonocardia oceani. The sequence continues at coordinate 37,657 of NZ_JADQDF010000001.1, read as the reverse complement.
GGTCACGCGCACCATCCCCGCACCGCCCGCGGCGGTGTTCGCCGTGCTGCGCGACCCGCAGGGCCACGTCGACATCGACAGCTCCGGGATGCTGCAGGACGCCACCGGCGAGCCCGTGTCCGCGGCGGGCGACGAGTTCGTCGTCCACATGGACCGCGAGGCGCTCGGCGACGTGCCGATGGGCCGCTACGACGTCACCGTCACCATCCGCGAGCTCGTGCCCGACGAGGCGATCTCCTGGACGATCCTCGGGAGGGTCCGCCCGCCGATCGGCCACGTCTACGGCTACACGCTCGCCCCGGTCGAGGGCGGCACGCTCGTGACCTCCTACTGCGACTGGTCGCAGATCCACCCGGAGTGGCGCGAGCGCGACATCTTCCCGATCATCTCCGCCCAGGCGCTCAGGGCGACGCTGGGCATCCTGGAGCGGACGGTCAGGCGCCGAGGGACCGCAGCGTCTCGCGGGTGATCCCGGTGCCCGGGAACGCGGCGAGGCGCCCGAGGGGGAAGTTGCCGATGACCTTCTGCAGCTCGGCGTCGTCGAGGATCCCGGGCCCGGCGGCCTCCCGCAGGGCGGGCCCGCCCTCGGGGTCGGCCAGCCACTCCTGCAGCGTCGAGTCCGCGGTGAGGACCGGGCGCGGCCGCTCGGCGTCGACGGTGACGGTCCGGCACAGCCGCAGGTCGCGCGACGAGGCCCCCACGGCGATCTCGAACTCGCCGGGCTCCACCACCCAGCCGCCGTGCGCGACCGACCAGAACGACAGGTCGCGCGCGCGCAGCGCGAACGTGACGGTCCGCGACTCGCCGGGCTCCAGCGCGATCTTGGCGAACCCGCGCAGCTCGGCGGGCGGCCGCGCGACCGAGGCCTCCGGGTCGCCCACGTAGAGCTGCACGACCTCGCGCCCGGCGCGCTCGCCGGTGTTGGTGACGGTGGCGCCGACGGTGAGGTCGGTGCCGTCGACGTCGACGGTCAGCCCGGAGTAGCCGAACGTCGTGTAGGACAGGCCGTGGCCGAACGGGTGGGCGACCGGCCGGTCGAGCGCGTCGAACCCGCGGTAGCCGACGAACACGCCCTCGCCGTAGCGGACGCGGCCCTCCTCGCCGGGGAAGTTGAGGTGCGAGGGGGTGTCGGCCAGGCGCAGCGGCACCGTCTCGGCGAGGCGCCCGCCGGGGTCGGTGGCGCCGGTCAGGACGTCGGCGAGCGCGCCGCCGCCCGCCTGCCCGCCGAGCCAGCACGAGACGACCGCGGCCACCCGCTGCTCCCACGGGTCGGTGCGCACGACCGCGCCGTGCGCCAGCGCGACGACGACCGGCACGCCGGTGGCCGACAGCCGCGCGAGCAGCGAGGTCTGGGCCACGGGCAGGTCGATGTGGGTGCGGTCGAAGCCCTCCGACTCCTCGGCCGGCGGCAGCCCCAGCACCGCCACGACCACGTCGGCCCCGGACGCGAGCGCGACGGCCTCGTCGGCGAGCCCGCGGTCGGCGGGCCCGTCGAGCGCGTAGCCGGGCGCGAACCCGACCGTCGACGACGGGAGCCCGGCCCGGATCTCGTCGAGCGGCACGTCGACGCGGGTCGGGTTGACCTGCGAGCTGCCCGCGCCCTGGTAGCGGGGGGTGCGGGCGAGCTCGCCGACGACGGCGACGGTGAGAGCAGGGGAGTCGCGCAGCGGCAGCGTGCCGGTGTGCTCGTCCGGGCCCTCGTTGCGCAGCAGGACGATCGCGTCGGCGGCGGCGCGGCGGGCGAGTGCGTGGTGGGCGTCGTGGTCGAACCCGCCACCTCCGGACTCCCCGGGCTGCGCCGGCCCCGCGCGTTCCACCAGCCGCCGCATCCGGTCGACGGCGCGGTCGAGCACGGCCTCGTCGAGGCTCCCGTCGGCGACGGCGTCGACGATCGCGCGGTCGCTGACCCCGGTGTTCGGCGGCATCTCGAGGTCGAGCCCCGCGGCCAGCGCGGCCACCCGGTCGGCCACCGCGCCCCAGTCGGACACCACGACGCCGTCGAAGCCCCACTCGTCGCGCAGCACGGTGGTGAGCAGCCACGCGTGCTCCGAGGCGTAGGTGCCGTTGACCCTGTTGTAGGCGCACATCACCGTCCACGGCCGCGCGGTGGTGACGACGTGCTCGAACGCGGGCAGGTAGATCTCGCGCAGTGTGCGTTCGTCGACCTCGGCGCTCACGCGCAGCCGGTCGGTCTCCTGGTTGTTGGCGGCGAAGTGCTTGAGCGAGGTGCCCACGCCCCGGCTCTGCACGCCCTCGACGAGCGCCGCGGCCAGGACACCGGTGAGGTGGGGGTCCTCGGAGAAGTACTCGAAGTTGCGCCCGCACAGCGGCGAGCGCTTGATGTTGACGCCCGGCCCGAGGACGACGCCGACGCCCTGCGCGCGCGCCTCGGTGCCCAGGGCCTCGCCGACCTCGCGCAGCAGCGCCGGGTCCCACGTCGAGGCGAGCGCGGCCGCCGTCGGGAAGCAGGTGGCGGGCAGGCTGCCGCCGAGGCCGACGTGGTCGCCCGCGCCCGGCTGCACGCGCAGGCCGTGCGGCCCGTCGGACACGAGGATCGACGGGACGCCCGGGACGGCGCTGGTGTGCCAGAAGTCGGCGCCGATGCACAGCGCCGCCTTCTGCTCGACGGTGAGGGGCTGCATGCCCCGATCATGTCGGGTCAGGGGGAGCCCCGCAGCAGGGCCGTCACCTCCAGGACCTGCTCGTGGTCGGCGGCGTAGGGCGTGTTGAGCGACAGGCGCCCGGCGACGTCGCCGAGCCGCTCCCGGACCTGCGCGGCAACGGCCGCCGCGTCGCCGGACACCGCGAACGCGTCGAGCAGGTCGTCGTCGATCGCCGTGGCCATCTCGGCCCACGCCTGCTGCCGGGAGAGGCGGTTGAGCCGGTCGGCCAGCTCGCCCCACCCGTGCAGCTCCAGGACGGGGCGGTAGGCCGGCGTCGAGGCGGAGAAGGCGATCTGGCGCCGGACGCCGGCCTCGGCCGCGGCCCGCTGCTCCGGGTGTGGCGGTAGAACTCGCCCTCCAGGTGCAGCCGCTCGCCGGTGGCGAACCGCTCCCAGATCGCGCAGCGTGCTGACGTACTCCTCCATGCGCGCGGCCGGGCGGCCCCACGGCATGCCGAGGGTTGCGGGCGAAGGCCACCGCGATCCCGCTCTGCAGCGTGATGCGGCTGGTGGCCCGCGCGGCCAGGGTGAGGGAGACGAACGGGTCGTGCGAGGTCTCGGGGATCGAGACGCCGTCGTAGCCCTCGGCCTCGGCGCGCACGGCGGCGGCCTCGCAGGCGAGGGGGTCGGCGGTGAAGTCGACGACGGCGTCGAGCAGCAGTGGACGGCTCATCGTCGTCAGGCCGCCGGGTGCCGGTCGCGCAGCTTGTGCTTCTGCAGCTTGCCCGTCTCGGTGCGCGGCAGGGACTCGACGAACTCGATGCTGCGCGGCACCTTGTAGCCGGCCAGCGTGGTGCGCAGGAACGCGAGCAGCTCGGCCTCCAGCTCGGGGGAGCCCGTGACGCCGTGCGCGGGCTGCACGAACGCCTTGACCTGCTCGCCCATCTCCTCGTCGGGGATGCCGACGACAGCGAGGTCGAGCACCGCCGGGTGCAGCGTCAGCGCGTTCTCGATCTCCTGCGGGTAGATGTTCACACCGCCGGAGATGATCATGAAGGCCTTGCGGTCGGTGAGGTGCAGGAACCCCTCCTCGTCGAGGTGGCCGACGTCGCCGGTGGTGCCCCAGTTCGGGTGCTCCGGGTGCTGCGCGCCCCGGGTCTTGTCGGGGTCGTTGTGGTAGGCGAAGGGCAGGACCTCGCGCTCGAAGTAGACGAGCCCGACCTCGCCGGTGGGCAGCTCGGAGCCGTCGTCGGCGCAGATGTGCAGGACGCCCAGCAGCGCCTTCCCGACCGAGCCGGGGTGCTGCAGCCAGGTCGGGGAGTCGATCACGGTGACGCCGATGGCCTCGGTCGCGCCGTAGTACTCGTGCAGGACCGGGCCCCACCACTCGATCATCTTCTGCTTGACCTCGACCGGGCACGGCGCCGCGGCGTGCACCGCGACCCGGTGCGAGGACAGGTCGTGGGCGGTGCGCACCTCCTCGGGCAGCTTGAGCATGCGCACGAACATCGTCGGCACCCACTGGCTGTGCGTCACGGAGTAGCGCTCGATCGCCGCCAGCGCCGCGGCCGGCTCGAACTTCGGCATGACGACGACGGTGCCGCCGACCTGGTGGATCATGCCGCCGAAGCGCAGCGGGGCGGCGTGGTAGAGCGGCGCGGGGGAGAGGTAGACGGTGTCGTCGCCGAAGCCGTAGAGCGGGCCGAACAGGCCGATCAGCGGGTCGCCGCCCTCGACGACCGAGACGCCGGGCAGCGGCGCCTTGATGCCCTTGGGCACGCCCGTGGTGCCCGAGGAGTAGAGCATGTCGCGGCCGCGGGGCTGCTCGGGCAGCGGCTCGGGCGAGACGGCGGCGAGCGCGGCCTCGTAGTCGTCGTGGCCCTCGACCGCGGCGTCACCGAAGGACAGGCGCAGGTCGACCCCGGGGGTGTCGGCGAGGATCGCGGTGGCCGTGGCGGCGTACCGGGACGAGGAGACCACGGCCTTCGCGCCGCAGTCGCGCACGATGTAGGACACCTCGGACGGCGTGAGGTTCTGGTTGACGGCGGTGAGGTAGAGGCCGCTGCGCATCGCGGCCCAGAACACCTCGTAGTTGCGCAGCGAGTTCTCCGTGATCAGCGCGACGTCGTCACCGGGGCGCAGGCCCGCGTCGTGCAGGGCCCGGGAGAGCCGGATCGAGCGCTCGTCCAGCTCCGCGTAGGTGAGCACGGCGCCGGTGTCGGACAGGACGACGGCGGCCTTGTCCGGGGTGGTCGCGGCGAACTTGCCTGGGTACACGGGCGCTCCTCGATGAGTGGTCAGGGCAGGATGGCAGCGGCGCAGGCACTGATCAAGACTTTGTCATCCACGGTTCACTGCCGACGGTGTCGACCGGGTGCACGCCGAGGCACTGGTGCGCCATCGCGTCGAGCAGGACGGCGAGCCGGTCGTCGGGCAGCCCGCTGTCGAAGAACAGCGTCGACTGGATCGCGCCGATCGCCGCGTGCACCGCGACCCGCAGCTCGGGGTCGGAGAGATCGCGGCGCAGCGGGGCCAGCACGTGCACCCAGTCCTCGAGGTAGTGGCGCTGGCGGCGGCGCAGCCGCCTGCGGTCGACCTCGGGGAGGTTGTGCACCTCGCGGTGGTAGGTGGCGAGCATGTGGCGCTCGGTGATGGCGACCGCAATGTGGTCGCGGACCAGCGCGGACAGCGCGCTGCGGTCGTCGGCCGCCGCGGAGACGATGGCGGCGGCGCGGTCGGCGAGGCGGTCCATCCCCTGGTCGAGCACGGCCACCAGCACGGCGATCTTGCTGTCGAAGTGCCGGTAGATCCCCGACCCGACGATGCCGGCCTGCGCGCCGATCTCGGCCATGCCCACCGAGTGGAAGCCGCGCCGCGCCGTGAGCTCGGCGGCGGCGTCGAGGATGCGGGAGCGACGGTCCGGGTCGCGCCTGCGCCCGGTGTCGGTCTGCGGCATCTGGCCAGTGTGGCATCGGACGCGCTAGGTTCCTAGTGCACCCGAATTCACATCCGAGGGACAGGGGTCGCCGTGGACTTCACCGAGACCGACGAGCACCGCGATCTGCGTGACGCGGTCGGTGCCGTCGCGAGCCGGTTCGGCCCGACCTACTACGCGGAGCGCGCCGCCGCCGGGAAGCCGTGCCACGAGCTGTGGTCGGCGCTGGGGGAGTCGGGCTTCGTCGGCGTCAACGTGGCCGAGGAGCACGGCGGTGGCGGCGGCGGGCTCGTCGAGCTCGCGATCGTCTGCGAGGAGATCGCCGCCCGCGGCACCCCGCTGCTCCTGCTGCTGGTCTCCGCCGCGATCTCGGCCGAGGTGATCGGGGAGTTCGGCAGCGACGCGCAGAAGGCGCGGTGGCTCCCGGGCCTGGCCGACGGCACGGTGAAGGTCGTCTTCGCGGTCACCGAGCCCGACGCGGGCTCCAACACCCACAAGATCTCCACCTCGGCCGTGCGCGACGGCGGGGACTGGCTGATCACCGGCACGAAGTACTACATCTCCGGCGTCGACGAGGCGGAGGCGCTGCTCGTGGTCGCGCGCACCGGCCGCGACCCGGGTGCGGGCGGCCCGCTGATGTCGCTGTTCGTCGTGCCGACCGACGCCGCGGGTCTGGAGGCGGTGCCGCTGCCCGTCGACGCGATGCTCCCGGAGAAGCAGTTCACCCTGCACTTCGACGGCGTGCGCGTCGGGCCCGAGGCGCTGGTCGGCGAGGAGGGCGCGGGGTTCCGCCAGGTCTTCCGCGGGCTCAACCCGGAGCGCATCACCGGCGCCGCGCTGTGCGTCGGCATCGCCCGCCACGCGCTGGACCGGGCCGCCTCCTACGCCACCACGCGCCAGGTCTGGTCGACCCCGATCGGTGCGCACCAGGGCGTCTCGCACCCGCTGGCGAAGGCGAAGATCGAGACCGAGCTCGCCGCGCTGATGACGCGCAAGGCCGCCTGGCTGCACGACCGCGGGCTACCGGCCGGCGAGGCGTCGAACATGGCGAAGTACGCCGCGGCCGAGGCGGCGCTCTCCGCCGTCGACGCCGCGATCCAGGCGCACGGCGGCAACGGGCTCGCCAGCGAGTACGGGCTCGTCCCGTACTGGGGGCTGGCCCGGCTGCTGCGGATCGCGCCGGTGAACCGCGAGATGATCCTCAACTACGTGGCCCAGCACAGCCTGGGCCTCCCGCGCTCCTACTAGGACGGCCGGCCATGTCGCACCCGATCGGCACCAACCTCGTCCAGCGGATCAACGTCGGCGACTCGCTGACGCGCACCGCGGCGCTGCGCCCGGCGCATCCCGCGCTCGTCGACGGCGACCGGAGGTGGACCTACGCGGAGCTGAACGCATGGGTCAACCGGCTGGCCCACGGCCTCGCGGCCCGCGGCTACGCCCGCGGCGACGCGCTCGGGCTGGCCTCGGCCAACAGCGCCGAGTTCCTCGCCGTCTACTACGCCTGCGCCAAGCTCGGCGTCGTCTGCGTCCCGATGAACCTGGGGTGGCGCCCCGACGAGATGGCCTACGTCCTTCGCCACTCGCGCTCGCGCGGGATCGTCGTCGAGGCCCAGCTCGTGGGCGCCGTCGCCGGCGCACTGGCGCAGGCCGACGCCGTGGCCGACGTGGTCGTGGCGCCCGGCACCGGCGGCGGGTACGCCGCGGAGCCCGCCGACCGCCGGTGGAGCACGCTCGACGAGGTGCTCGCCGACGACGACTCCGAGCCGGAGGTGCTCGTCGAGGACGCCGACGCGCTGTCCTACCTCTACACCTCGGGCACCACGTCGTTCCCCAAGGGCGTCGTCGGCAGCCACAAGGCGATCTACCTCGGCTCGATGTCGGGGGCGCTGGAGGCGGGCTGGAACGCGACCGACCGCTTCGTCGCGATGATGCCGATGTTCCACACCGCGCAGCTCAACGCGTTCTGCACGCCCGCGGTCCTGGTGGGCGCCACGATCCACGTGCAGCGCGGGTTCGAGCCGGGCGCGTTCCTCGACGCCGTCGAGCGCGAGGGCGTCACGCAGGTGTTCGGGCTGCCGATGATGTTCCGGGCGGCGCTGGAGCACCCGTCGTTCGCCGGGCGCGACCTCTCCACGCTGCGCCGCGCGGTCTACGCGATGGCCCCGATGCCCGACGCGCTCATCCGGGCCTGCCTGGAGGGATTCGGCTGCGACTTCGCCCTGCTGTTCGGGCAGACCGAGATGAGCCCGGTGACCACGCTGTTCCGGCCCGAGCACCAGCTGTCCCACATCGGCGCGGTCGGCACGCCGATCACCGGCGTGCAGGTCGCGATCATGGCCGACGACGGGCGGCTGCTCCCGCCGGGCGAGCTCGGCGAGATCGTCTACCGCGGCCCGTCGACGATGAACGGCTACCTCGACAACGCGGAGGCCACGGCGGCGGCGTTCGCGCACGGCTGGTTCCACTCCGGCGACGTCGGGCGCTTCGGCGAGGACGGCGTGCTGTGGTTCGCCGACCGGTTCAAGGACGTCATCAAGACCGGCGGCGAGAACGTGGCGTCGATCGAGGTGGAGAAGGCGGTGTTCGCGGCCGACGAGCGCGTCGCCGAGGTCGTCGTCGTCGGGCTGCCGCACGAGCGCTGGAGCGAGGCGATCACCGCGGTGGTCGTGCCGCGCCCGGGGGAGGTCGTCGACGGTGCGGAGCTGCTGGCCGCGCTCAAGGGGCGCCTCGACGGCTACAAGGTGCCCAAGTCCGTGATCGTCGTCGACGAGCTGCCCCGCACCAGCACCGGCAAGATCCAGAAGAACAAGGTGCGGGAGACCCACGCCGCGCACTACGGACCCCAGACCGACGGGAAGGGGTGACGGTGGCGACCCTGCGGTCCGCACTGGACCCGACCTCCGACGCCTACCGGCACAACCGCGAGAACCAGCTCGCCGTGCTGGCGCAGCTCGAGGAGCAGCTCGCGCTGGCCGCGGCCGGGGGCGGGGAGCGCTACACCGCCCGCCACCGCGACCGGGGCCGGCTGCCGGTGCGTGAGCGGATCGAGCTGCTGCTCGACCCCGACTCGCCGTTCCTGGAGCTCTCCGCGCTGGCGGCGTGGGGCACCGAGTTCACCGTCGGGGCGTCGATCGTCACGGGGATCGGGGTGGTGTCGGGCGTCGAGTGCGTCGTGATCGGGCACGACCCGACCGTGCGCGGCGGCGCGATGAACCCGTACTCGCTGAAGAAGACGCTGCGGGCGCTGGAGATCGCGCGGGTCAACCGGCTGCCGGTGGTCAACCTCGTCGAGTCCGGCGGGGCCGACCTGCCCACCCAGGCCGACCTGTTCGTCCCGGCTGGGCGGATCTTCCACGAGCTGACGGCGCTGTCGGCGGCCGGCGTGCCGACCGTCGCGCTGGTCTTCGGCAACTCGACGGCGGGCGGCGCGTACGTGCCCGGCATGTGCGACCACGCGGTCCTCGTCGACAAGCAGGCCAAGGTGTTCCTCGGCGGCCCGCCGCTGGTGAAGATGGCCACCGGCGAGGACGCCGACGACGAGGCGCTCGGCGGAGCCGACATGCACTCGCGCGTCTCCGGGCTCTCGGACCACTTCGCCGCCGACGAGCGCGACGCCATCCGGATCGGGCGCGACATCCTCTCGCGGATCAACTGGCGCAAGCGCGGTCCGGCCCCGTCCCCGCACGCGGCGCCCCCGCGCTACGACCCCGAGGAGATCCTCGGCATCGTCTCCGCCGACACGAAGGTGCCCTTCGACCCGCGCGAGGTCCTGGCCCGCACCGTCGACGGCTCGGAGTTCGACGAGTACAAGCCGCTCTACGGGTCGTCGCTGGTCACGGGGTGGGCCAACGTCCACGGGATGCCGGTGGGCGTGCTCGCCAACCACCGGGGCGTGCTGTTCAGCGAGGAGGCGAGGAAGGCGACGGAGTTCATCCTGCTCGCCAACCAGACCGACACCCCGCTGGTGTTCCTGCAGAACACCACCGGCTACATGGTCGGCACGAGCTACGAGCAGGGCGGCATCGTCAAGGACGGCGCCAAGATGATCAACGCCGTCGCCAACAGCACCGTGCCGCACCTGACGATCAACATGGCGTCCTCGTTCGGGGCGGGCAACTACGGCATGTCCGGGCGGTCCTACGACCCGCGGCTGATGTTCGCCTGGCCCGGCGCGAAGCTCGCCGTGATGGGTGCGACGCAGCTCGCCGGGGTGCTCTCGATCGTCGGTCGCGCCAGCGCGGCGTCGTCGGGGCGCCCCTACGACGAAGACGCCGACAGGCAGCGCACCGCGGCGATCGAGGCCCAGATCGAGGCCGAGTCGCAGGCGTTCTTCGTCTCCGCCCGGCTCTACGACGACGGCCTCATCGACCCGCGAGACACCCGCACCGTCCTCGGGATGGCGCTGTCGGCCACCCACAACGCCACCGTCGAGGGCCGTCGCGGCTTCGGCGTCTTCCGGATGTGAGCGAGCCCGTGATCCAGAAGCTGCTGGTCGCCAACCGCGGCGAGATCGCCGTCCGGGTGTTCCGCACCGCGCGGGCGCTCGGGATCGCCACCGTCGCCGTGCACTCCGACCCCGACGAGGGCGCGCCGTTCGTGGCCGCCGCCGACGAGGCCGTCCGCCTGCCCGGCGCCGCGCCCGCCGACACCTACCTGCGCGGCGACCTGGTGCTCGCCGCCTCGCGGGCCACCGGAGCCGACGCGATCCACCCCGGCTACGGGTTCCTCTCGGAGAACGCCGGCTTCGCGCGCGAGTGCGCCGCGGCGGGCGTCACGTTCGTCGGGCCCTCGCCCGAGGCGATCGCCGCGATGGGCTCCAAGGTCGAGGCCAAGGCGCTGATGGGGGCGGCCGGCGTGCCGGTGCTGCCCGGCGCCACCGTCACCGAGGAGTCCGACCTCGCCGCCGAGGGGGCGCGCGTCGGCTACCCGCTGCTGGTCAAGGCCGCCTTCGGCGGCGGCGGGCGCGGGATGCGGGTGGTGACCGAGCCCGGTGCGCTGGCCGAGGCGGTCACGAGCGCGCGGCGCGAGGCCGCGTCGGCGTTCGGCGACGGCACCGTGTTCCTGGAGCGGCTCGTCGTCGACCCCCGCCACGTCGAGGTGCAGATCCTGGGCGACGCCCACGGGTCGGTCGTCGCGCTGTTCGAGCGCGAGTGCTCGATCCAGCGGCGCTACCAGAAGATCGTCGAGGAGGCACCGTCGCCGGCCGTCGACGACGCGCTGCGCGCGGAGCTGGGCGCGGCCGCGGTCGCGGCGGGCAAGGCGCTGTCCTACGTCGGCGCGGGCACCGTCGAGTTCGTGCTCGACGCCCACGGCGCGTTCCACTTCCTGGAGGTCAACACACGGCTGCAGGTGGAGCATCCGGTCACCGAGCTGGTCACCGGGCTCGACCTCGTCGCGCTGCAGCTGCGCGTCGCGGAGGGGGAGCCGCTGCCCGCCGAGGTGCACGACGCCCGCATCACCGGGCACGCGATCGAGGCGCGGCTCTACGCCGAGACCGTGACGAAGAAGGGCGGGGCTCCGGCGCAGTTCCTCCCGGCCACCGGCACGCTGCACGCGTTCTCGGTGCCGGGCGGCGTCCGCGTCGACACCGGCGTCGCGGCCGGGTCGGTCGTCGGCCCGCACTACGACCCGATGCTGGCCAAGGTGATCGCGCACGGCCCCACGCGCGCCGCCGCGGCCCGCGCGCTGGCCGCGGCGCTGCACGGCGCGCGCGTGCACGGCGTCGTCACCAACCGGGACCTGCTCGTCGGCGTCCTGCGCGAGCCCGACTTCCTCGCCGGCCGCACCGACACCGGCTACCTCGACCGCCATCCCGACCTGCTCGCCCCGCCCGAGGACGACGCCGCCCGCGACCGGGTCGCGCTGCACGCCGTGGCCGCGGCGCTGGCGCGGCAGGCCGGGCACCGGGCGCAGGCCCGGGTGCTCGGCGGGATGCCGTCGGGGTGGCGCAACGTCGCCGGGCAGCCGCAGCGGGTGGCGTTCACGGCGGGGGAGCGGACCGTCGAGGTCGCCTACCGGTTCCGCCGCGACGGGGTCGAGGTGACCGTCGACGGGGAGCCGCTCGACGTCGTGCTGCACGCGGCCGTCCCGTCGTCGGTCGAGCTGACCGTCGACGGGGTGCGCCGGAGGATGTCGGTGCACACCGTCGAGGGCACGTCCTACGTCGACGGCCCGCTCGGCTCCAGCGTGCTCGTCGGGGTGCCGCGGTTCGTCGACCCGTCTGAGTCGCAGCAGCCCGGGTCGCTGCTCGCGCCCATGCCGGGCGCGGTGCTGCGGGTGCTGGCGGAGCCGGGGGCCGCCGTCGCCGCAGGTCAGACGCTGGTCGTGCTCGAGGCGATGAAGATGGAGCACACGGTGGCGGCGCCGGCCGACGGCGAGCTCACGGAGCTGCACGTCGCGCCGGGCGACCAGGTGTCGACGGGCCAGGTGCTCGCCGTGGTGACCGGCGACACGGCCTAACGGTCAATACTGACTGCTAGCCTCCGGGCCAGTCGCAACGTCGCACGAGGTCGTACGAGGAGAGCCAGTGGACATCAACGGAGCCGTCGCGGTCGTGACGGGTGGAGCTTCCGGGCTCGGCCTGGCCACCACGGAGAAGCTGCTCGACGCGGGTGCGTCGGTCGTCATCCTGGACCTGCCGTCCTCGGCCGGGGCCGACATCGCCGAGAAGCTGGGCGACCGCGTGCGCTTCGCGCCCGCCGACGTCACCGACGAGGCCGGCGTCACCGCGGCCCTCGACGTCGCCGCCGAGCTGGGCCCGCTGCGCGTGGCCGTCAACTGCGCCGGCACCGGCGACGCGATCCGTGTGCTCGGCAAGAAGGGCGTCTACCCGCTCGACAAGTTCGCCCGCATCGTCTCGATCAACCTCATCGGCACGTTCAACGTCCTGCGCCTCGCGGCCGAGCGCATCGCCGCCACCGAGATCGTCGACGGCGAGCGCGGCGTCATCGTCAACACGGCCTCGGTGGCCGCGTACGACGGCCAGATCGGCCAGGCCGCCTACTCGGCGTCGAAGGGCGGCGTGGTGGGCATGACGCTGCCGATCGCCCGCGACCTCGCCGGTGCCATGATCCGCGTCGTCACCATCGCACCGGGCCTGTTCGACACCCCCCTCATGGCGTCCCTGCCCGAGGAGGCGCGCGTGTCCCTCGGCCAGCAGGTGCCCCACCCCTCCCGCCTGGGCCGGCCCGCCGAGTTCGGCGCCCTGGTGGCGCACATCGTGGAGAACCAGATGCTCAACGGCGAGGTCATCCGGCTGGACGGGGCGATCCGGATGGGGCCGCGGTAGGGGTGGCCAGTCGTGGGGACCCCACCCCGTTCCCGCCGGGGTAGGTTCCGGACACGGGCGCGGATGCTCCGCGCGGAGGAGGCAACGTGTCCGACGAGGTCCTGGTCGAGCGCCGCGGGGCGGTGCTCGTGATCACCATCAACCGGCCGCAGGCGAAGAACGCGCTGAACAAGGCGGTGTCCGACGGCATCGCCGCCGCCGTGGACGAGCTGGACGGCTCCGACGAGCTGTGGGCCGGGGTGCTCACCGGTGCGGGCGGCACGTTCTCCGCGGGCATGGACCTCAAGGCGTTCCTCACCGGCGAGCGGCCGTTCATCGAGGGCCGCGGGCTCTGTGGCATCACCCAGGCCCCGCCGCGCAAGCCGCTGATCGGGGCGGCCGAGGGGTGGGCGCTGGCGGGCGGGTTCGAGCTGCTGCTGGCCTGCGACCTCGTCGTCGCCGCCCGCACCGCGCGCTTCGGGGTGCCCGAGGTCAAGCGGTCGCTCGTGGCCGCGGCCGGCGGGGCGCTGCTGCTCACCCGGCGCGTGCCCACGGCCGTCGCGATGGAGATGCTCCTGACCGGCGACCCGATCGACGCCGAGCGGGCCGCCGCCATCGGCCTGGTCAACCGGCTCACCGGCGAGGGCGGCGCGCTCGAGGAGGCCGTCGCGCTGGCGACGACGATCGCGGCGAACGCCCCGCTCGCGGTGGCCGCGACCAAGCGCATCGCCCGGTCGAGCGCCGACTGGACCCTCGACGAGGGCTGGGCCGCCCAGGGACAGATCACCGCGCCGGTGTTCTCCTCGGAGGACGCCCGCGAGGGGGCGACGGCGTTCGCCGAGAAGCGGGCGCCCGTGTGGAAGGGCCGGTAGGGCTCAGGCGGTGGGGCCGACGACCCGCTCGATCCACGCGAGCACGTCGGCCACGACCTCGTCCCGGTTCGTCTCGTTGAGGATCTCGTGCCGCGCGCCCGGCCAGGTCCTCAGCGTGACGTCGGTGAGGCCGGCCTCGGCCAGGCGCCCGACCAGGGCGTGCACCAGGGCGAGCCGACCGTTGACCGGGTCGTCCTCCCCGACGGTGACGAGCACGGGGAGGTCCTTCCGGATCTCCGCGAGCCGCGCCGGGTCGGCGACGTCGTGGGCCCGACCGAACATGGCCTTCACCCCGTCGACGTCGACCCCGAAGCCGCAGTGCGGGTCGGCGACGTACGCGTCGACCTGGGCCTCGTCGCGGGAGAGCCAGTCGTAGTCGGTGCGGGCCGGCGCGAACGGGGCGTTGAACGCGGCCAGGTCCATCGGCTGGTCGAGGTCCAGCGCCGGCTCCAGCAGGTCGATCGCGGCGGTCCCGGACAGGACGAGGCCGTCGATCCGATCGGCGTTGTCGAGCACCCACTGCTGCGCGGCGAACGAGCCCATGCTGTGCGCGAACAGCACGACCGGGACGCCCGGGTGCTCGGCGCGCCCGTGCTCGACGAGCACGCCGATGTCGTCGACGAGGCCGTTCCAGCCGTCGGTGCCGACCGCCCCGAGCGCGGCGTCGGAGCCGGCGGTGGCGCCGTGCCCGCGGTGGTCCTGGCCCTGCACCGCGAAGCCCGCGTCCACCAGCGCGTGGGCGAACGGGCCGTAACGCAGCACGTGCTCGCCCATCCCGTGCGTGAGCTGGACGACGGCGCGGGGCGGGCCCGCGGGATCCCAGCGGTAGGCGGTGACCGGCGTGCCGTCGCGGCCGGTGACCGTGAAGCGCACGGGGGAGGTGGTGGAGGTCATCCGCGCACGCTACGACGCCCGGGCCCCGGCGGGCCAGGGCCGGTCAGGGCCCGACGCGCAGGGCGTCCTCCAGCTCGGTGAGCTCCAGGATCCGGGCCGTCGGGCTGCCCGGGACGACCCGGACGCGGACGCCGTGCGGCACCGCGGCCGCGATCTCCAGCAGCAGCCCGATGCCCGCGCTGGCCAGGTGCGTCACCCCGGTGACGTCGACGACGACCTCGCCCGGGGCGTCCGCGACGGCCGCCAGCACGCGGTCGCGCAGTCCGGGCACGGTGGCCACGTCGAGCTCGCCCGCCAGCACCAGGCGCGGCCCGTCGTGCACCTGCAGCCCCCCGCGCGCCTCGGCCCCGGGATCCCCGGGCTCGGGCGGACCGGGGGCCCGCGGCGGCCCGTCGACCATCGGGCTCATCGTGAACGCGATCCGCGTGCCCTCCCCGGAGTGCTCGACGACGACGTCCTGCGCCAGCCGCTCGATCACCATCAGCCCGCGCCCGCGGTAGCCGGGATCGGCCGGCGGCGGACGCCAGTCGCCCTCGTCGGTGACCTCGGCCTCCACCGAGCCGTCGGCGCGCTGGTCGAGCCGGTAACGGTACTCGCCGGGGGCGCGGTCGCGGTAGGCGTGCTCGACGGAGTTGGCCAGCGCCTCGCCCAGCGCGAGCTGCAGGTCGTCCCCGACCTCCTCGGGCAGCGCGGCGGCGGTGATCCACGCGGCCACGTCGCGGCGCACCACCGCGAGCCGGTCGGGCCGAGCCGGGCCGCGACCGGCCAGGACGGGCGGGCGCAGCCGCGCGACGATCAGGGCGACGTCGTCCGCCGGCCCGGACCCGTCGAGCGCCGCGTGCAGGATCGCGGGCACGAGCTCCGCGACCGGGCTGGTGGCGTGCTCCGCGCCGGCGGCGGCGAGCCGGGCGAACCCGACGTCGACGATCTCGGTGCGCCGCTCGACGAGCCCGTCGGTGTAGAGGATCACCGTCGACCCGGGCACCAGCGTCGTGGCGCCCTCGGTGAACGGGGGGCCGCCGCGCACACCGAGCACCGCACCCTGGGCGTCCTCCAGGTAGGTCGCCGACCCGTCGGGGCCCAGCACCAGCGGCGGCGGGTGCCCGGCGCGGGCCCAGCGCAGGTCGCCGGTGCGGGTGTCGAGGACGACGCCGATCGCGGTGCTGGCCCGCGCGCCCGGGACGCGGTGCGACCAGCGGTTGAGCCACGTCAGCGCCTCGGCGGGGGAGTGGGTCTGCAGCAGGTAGGCCGAGAGCGCGCTACGCAGCTGCCCCATGACGGCGGCGGCGCGCGGCCCCTGCCCGACGACGTCGCCCACGACGATGGCGACGAGGTGGTCGTCGAGGGGCAGCACGTCGTACCAGTCGCCGCCGGTGCGGCTGCCCGAGGAGGCGGGCAGGTAGCGGGCGGCGAGCGTGACGCGGTCGTGGTCGGGCAGCGCGGGCGGCAGCAGGCTGCGCTGCAGCGTGTCGGCGAGCTCGCGACGGGTGTCGGCCAGCGCCGCGCGCTCGAACGCCAGCCCGGCGTCGCTCGCGAGGGTGTGCAGGAACGCGCGCTCGTCGTCGTCGAAGGCGCGGGTGCCGCGGAACCCGACCGCCAGCGCGCCCACGACGCGCTCGCCGACCGTCAGCGGCAGCGCGGCCCCGGCGTCGTCGCCGTCGGCGCGCCAGGTGGGCACGCCGGTGCGCATCGCGTCGACGACGGACGGCACGCCGCGCGGATCGCCGATCTGGTGCACCGCGTGCGGGCCACCGGGTCCGGGCAGCGTGACCGAGACCGACACCGCCCCCGTCGCCTCGACGATCCCGGTGGCGAGCACGTTCGCGGCGTCGTCGACGGTGCCGGCGGCCGCGAGCGCCGCCGTGACCTCGTGCAGCTGGCGCTCGCGGGTGGCCAGCCGGTCGGTCTCGATCATCAGCGCGACGCGGCGGCCCAGCTCCTCGGCGGTGTCGACGTCGGTGTCGTCGTGCACCCGCGGCGAGCCGGTGCTGACGAACACGAGCGCCCCGAGCAGGCGCCCTGCGACGACGAGCGGCACGACCAGCGCCCCGCGGAACACCGCGCCACCGCCCTCGGTCGGCGAGCCGGGCGGCAGCTCCTCGAGCGCGAACGCCTGCCCGCCGTGCAGGTCGAGGACGGGCCGGCGGGGCGGCAGCGCCCGGACCGCGGCGGCCACGGCGGGCTCGCGGTGGTGCACGGCGGCGACGGCCTGCGTGCCGTCGGGCCGGGCGAGGTAGACGATCGCCAGGTCGCCGAGCAGGGGTGACGCCGCGGCGACGAGGTCGTCGAGCCGGTCGGTGAGGTCACCGGGACGGCCGAGCAGGCGCCCGGTGTCGGCGAGCAGGCGGTCGCGCTCGGTGATCCGCCGCCGTCCGGTGACGTCGCGCAGCGTGCCCACCAGGACGAGCCGGTCGCCACCCTCGCGGTCGGGCGCCTGCGCGATGACGACCTCGATCCACAGCAGGCGCCCGTCGCGGTGCCGCGCGGGCAGCACGAAGCTGCCGCCGCTGTCCGCGCGCACGGTCGCGAAGGCCGCGTCGATGGCCGCGACGTGCTCCGGGTCGTCGCCCTGGGCGGGCCACCAGGGGTGCGGCAGCGCGTAGGGCAGGCCCTCGGGCCCGTACCCGAGGATGGCCGAGAAGGCGTCGTTGACCTCCTCGACCGCCCCCTCGTGGCCGACCACGAACAACCCGTCCTGCATGGCGTTGATGAGCGCGTTGCGCCAGGCCGACTCGTGGTTGCGGACCCGGGCCAGCTGCAGGTTCGACCGGACGCGGGCGAGCAGGTCGGCCGAGGAGAACGGCTTGACGAGGTAGTCGTCGGCGCCGGCGGCCAGGCCCTCGATCGCGGCCTCCTCGCCCGCGCGGGCCGAGAGCATGACGACCGGGGTGGTGGCCGTCGCCGGGTCGGCGCGCAGGGCCGCGAGCAGCGCGAACCCGTCGAGCCCGGGCATCATGACGTCGGTCAGGACCAGGTCGGGCCGCTCGGCCCGGGCCACGGTGAGGGCCTCGTTCCCGTCCGCGACGACGATCACGCGGTAGTGCGGGGTCAGCAGTCCGGCGAGGAAGCGCCGCAGGTCGCTGTTGTCCTCCGCGACGAGCACGGTGGCCCCGGCCGTCGTGCCGGCGTCGAGGGCGACGATCGGGTCGAGGTCGTCGTCGGAGGTGGCCCACTGCAGGGCCTCCTCGCGGTAGCGCTGCGCCGCGGCCGACACCCGCGCGCTCGTCGGTGGGGCGCCCGTCGAGGCCGACGGGGGCAGCAGCACCGAGAACGTCGAACCCTCGTCCAGGACGCTCTCGACGGCGACGGAGCCCCCGTGCAGCGCCACCAGCTCCGCGACCAGCGCCAGCCCGATGCCGGTGCCCTCCCGGCTGCGGCCCGCGGCGTGCTGCACGCGGTGGAAGCGCTGCCACAGCAGGGGCTGGTCGACCTCGGGGACGCCGATCCCGGTGTCGGTGACGTCGAGCCGCACGCCGCCGTCGTCGGTGGGGCGCAGCGCGAGCGTGATCCCGCCCGCCAGCGTGTACTTCACCGCGTTGGACAGCAGGTTGAGGACGATCTTCTCCCACATGTCCACGTCGACGGCGACGGTCGAGGGCAGTGCGGGGCACTCGACCACGAACCCCAGCCCGGCGCGGGTGACGGCGGGGGCGAAGGACTCGGCGATCCCGCGGGTGAGCCCGGCGAGGTCGACGGCGGTGCGCTGGGGTACCAGCCGCCCGCCCTCGAGGCGGGCGAAGTCGAGGAGCGTGTCGACCAGGCGCCGCAGCCGTCCGCTGTTGCGCCGCACGACCTCCAGCCGGGCGCGGTGCGGGGGCGCGAGCGGGTGGTCACGGTCGGCGAGGGCGTCCTCGGTGGGCCCGGCGATCAGCGTCAGCGGGGTGCGCAGCTCGTGGCTGACGCCGGTGAAGAACTCGGTCTTGGCGCGGTCGAGCTCGGCGAGCTCGTCGGCCCGGGTGCGCTGCGCCTGGTAGGCCTGCGCGTCGGCGATGGCCCGGTTGACCTGCCCGGCGACCAGGTCCAGGAACCGCCGGTACTCGGTGTCGAGGGCCCGGAAGGGGCTGACGCCCGTGGTCAGCACGCCGATCGGGCTGCCGGTGCCGCCGCCCAGCAGCGGCGCGCACACGGCCACGTCGGGCTCGACGGCGTCGTCGATGTGGCCGGTGGGCAGGAACAGGCCCTTGTGGTCGGCGGCGAGCCCGGTGAGGACCTGCGGGGTGCCGGTCTGCAGGACCGACCACAGCAGCGAGCCGGCGTCGAGCTCCGCGGGGACGATCCGCGGGTCGTCGACCATGCCGAAGTGCGCGGTGCGGCGGGCGGTACCGTCGCCGTCGCCGTCGCCGTCGCCGTCGAGCAGGTAGACCGACGCGAACGGAACGTCGGTGCGGCCGTGCTCGAGGACGCGCAGCGTGGCCCGGCAGGCCTCGTCGACGGTGGGCGCGGTGGCCGCGGAGATCTCCCCGAGCTCGCTGAGCACGCGCAGCCGGCGCTCGCTCAGGACCCGCTCGGTGTCCTCGCTGACGACGCAGAGCATGCCGTGGATGCGGCCCCCGGCGTCGTCGAGCGGGCTGTAGGAGAACGTGTGGTAGGTCTCCTCGGGGTAGCCCGCGCGCTCCAGGACGAGCAGCAGGGCCTCGTCCCACGTCGCCTCGCCGGTCTCGACGACCTGCCGCACCCGCGGGCCGATGTCGTCCCAGATCTCGGCCCACACCTCGTGCGCGGGCCGCCCCAGGGCCCACGGGTGCTTGGCGCGCAGGGTGTCGCGCTGGTAGGCGTCGTTGTAGAAGAACGCGAGCTCCGGGCCCCAGCCCATCCACATCGAGAAGCGCGACGTGAGCAGGATGCGGACGACGCTGCGCAGCTCGGCGGGCCAGCTCTCGGGCGGTCCGACCGGCGTGGCCGCCCAGTCGTGCTCCGCCATGACGCGGCCGAGCTCCCCGCCTCCGGAGAAGAGCGGGTTGCTGTCGGGGGACGGGTCGGTGGCCATCGTCGATCAGTCTGGCCGACCCCCGCCGAACCCGCCATCGAGGCCTACACCCGGCGCAGGACGACGCCCTCGAGCTCGCGCTGGTGGACGGAAGCGCGCGCCGAGGCGGTGCCCGCGGCCGTGAGCACCGCGATCGCGCCGAGCACGATCAGCAGGGGCACCGCCCAGGTACCCGTGGCCTCGTGCACCGCGCCGACGACGGCCGGCCCGGTGGCGGCCACGAGGTACCCGCCGCCCTGCACGAGCGCCGACATCTTCCGGCTCTCGGCCGGGCCGCGCGCCGCCCGCACGACGATCGAGAAGATGACGGTGAACCCGCCGCCCTGTGCGGCCCCGCCGAGCGCGCACCACACGAGCCACAGGTGCGGGGCCAGCAGCAGGCCCAGCGGCAGCGCCGCCCAGGCCGCGCACACCGCGAGCAGCGCGGGCAGCGGCCCGGCGCCGCGGCGCAGCAGCACCGGCACGCCGAACGCCCCGGCGACCGCCGCGATCTGGAACACCGACGCGCTGACGCCCGCCGCGGCGGGGTCCATCCCCAGCTCGTCGTGCAGCAGCAGCGGCAGCCACGCCGTGACGCCGTAGTAGGAGAACGCCTGGCCGCCGAACGCGATCGCCAGCGTCCAGACGATCGGGCGCCGCCACCAGACCGGCCCGCCGGCGTCGCCCTCGTCCGCGGCGGCCGCCTCGGCGGCGCGGCGGGCGTTGCCCCGGGTGCCCAGCCACCAGATCACCGCGGCGAGCACCGCGACCACCCCCCACGCGGCCAGCGCGGGGCGCCAGCCCAGCCCGGCGGCCAGCGGCACCGTGAACGACAGCATGATCATCGATCCGACGTTGAGCGCCGCGGTGTACCCGCCGAGCACGATCCCGGCGCGGCGCGCGGGGACGTCGCGCCCGACCACCACCGGCACCGCCACATTGCCCACCGTGATCGCGACGCCGATGACGAGGGTCCCCGCGACGACCGCCCACAGCCCGCCGGGGCCCGACCCGCCCGCCGAGCGCAGCAGCGTGCCCGCGAGCAGGGCGCCCAGCGCGATCAGGACGCCGCGCTCCAGCCCGGCGCGGGCCAGCAGGAGCGAGGCCAGCGGCGTCGCCAGGGCGAAGCACAGCACCGGGAGGCTGGTGAGCAGCCCCGCGGTGCCCGCGCCGATACCCAGGTCGGCGCGGATCGCGTCGAGCACCGGGGAGATGTTGACGATCGGGCCGCGCAGGTTGAGCGCGACCACGACGATCGCGAGCACCAGCAGGGCCGTGCTGGTGCCGGGGGCGGAGCGGGTGGGAGGCGGGGCCGTGGACGTCACTGACTCCATGCTCGTCCCGCCCGGCGCTCAGGTCACGTCGTCGTGAGCATCCCCACCGGCCTGCACGAGCAGGGAGTGCCCCTGGTGCGGCTCCATGTCGACGGAGAACGCGTGCAGGTCGTCGACGGTGCCCACGGTGCGGTCGGTGAACATGTCGGTGACCACCGCGCCCGGCACCAGGTGCTCGGACCGGACGGTGCCGCTGACCGGCTCGCCCGAGAAGTTGAGCACCGTGAGGTGCAGCTGCCCCGGCCCGGCCAGGCGGTGCACCATGACCAGCAGGCCGCGGTGCGAGACGTCGGGCACGTCGACCTGCTCGGCCGTCGCGATGCCGTAGCGGGTGCGGACGGCGAGGATCGCCTGGAGCTGGCGGACGAAGCTGGCCTCGTCGTCGAGCTGCTCGGGGATCGTGCCGTAGAGGCTGCGCCCGCGCGGCAGCCCCGACGACGAGCTGCGCGCGGCCGGGTTGGCGCCCATCAGGTCGTGGCCGGCGCGGTGTATCCAGCGGGTGTCGCCGCTCTCCAGCAGCTCCGCGACCTGGTCGGGGCGCAGGGTGAGCATGCCGCCGAGGTCCCAGCCCGACAGCGCGAACACCCCGGGCTGCAGCGCGTTGAACATCGCCAGCAGCAGGTGCACACGCATGATCCGCGCCGTCTCGACCTCCTCGATGGTGTCGAGGTCGGTGATCCCCAGCGTCGCCGCGATCACGGTGGCCGTCGTGCAGGCGATGCCGTTGGTCGTGAAGATCAGGTTGTAGGGGGCGTCGGGGCCGGTGAGGTGGTCGCAGAGGTCGCGGCGCACGCTCTCGGCGAGGTCGGCGCCGGTGATCTCGGCGCCCTTGTAGGTGTAGAGGTCGTCGCGGTGGCCGGTGGCCCAGTGCACGAGCTCGTAGGTCAGCTCGTCGTGGTTCTGCAGGGCGTGCACCAGCCCGGCCGGGTCGACGCCCAGCTCCAGCGAGGTGCGCAGCGTCAGGCGCAGGAACTCGGTGTCGCCGGTGGCCAGCGCGTGGTGGTAGGCGGGGCGGTTGACGAAGTCGTAGGACAGGTCGGCGCCGGCCTCGGCGGTGGCGCGGATGTCGTCGATCGTCAGGTTCAGCTCCTGGAAGGTGAACCCGCCCAGCTTGCGCACCATGGAGCCGATGAGGTGGTTGGCCGCGGCGGACAGTGGATGGCCCTCGGACCAGGCCGGGAGCCCCTCCGTCGACTTCTCGACGCCGAGGAACCCGTTGGCGTCCAGGCGCAGCGCGCCCGCGCCGAGGTCGGTGAGCGAGTGCAGGGCGTCGCCGATGACCAGGCGCATGCCCGCGAAGCTCGGGTCGAGCCAGTTGATCGAGGGCTGGCCCTCCTTGAAGTAGTGCAGGTAGACCCAGCGCCGCTCCACGCCGTCGACGCCCTCGACGGCCTTCGTCGTGCTCCAGTTCGTCTCCTTCACGCCCTCGGCGTAGAAGATGACGCGCTGCAGGCGCCCGATGATGTAGCCGGCCTTCTCGAGCTGCTCCTCGGTGGCCGCGTCGATGTTCACCGAGTCCCGGCCGTGCGGGACGTCGGGCAGGATCGCCCAGTCCTCCGGCTCGATCTCGATCATGTGGTAGATGCCGGGGTAGTCGGCGTACTTCATCTCGGCGAGCCGGAAGTCCGCGCCCTTGCCGGTGTGGCCGGGCACGATGTCGTCGATGATCGTGCCGCCCGACCACGTGGCCATGCCGCACATCGCGCGGAACTCCGCCTCCGTGCCGAACGCCGGGTCGATCTCGGTGCTCATCCGGTCGAAGTGCCCGTCGACGCTCGGGGTCGCCTGCCAGCCCGACAGCCCGCCCGCCCGCTTCACCGGCCCGGTGTGCACGGCCTCGATGCCGATCGTCGCGAACGCGTCCCACAGCGCCTCGTCGGCCAGCGCGCCCAGGAACGACTCGCCGGGGCGGGTGATGAACGAGATCGGGTACGCGGTGAACCACACCGACGCCGTCTCCACCGCCTGGCGCGGCCCGGGGTTCGCGAAGGGGTTCTGCCACATCGATCCCTGGCCGGAGAACTGCCGGCTGATCTCGTTGGCGTCGGCCAGCATCGACTGGCTCAACAGCCACGACAGGTAGGCCGGGTTGGTGCCGGTGGGCTTCCCGTCCTTGGCCACCGACCGCCGCGCGAAGGGCGCCTTCACCCTGGCCCGGTGCCGCAGGCTGCGCGGCCGGGCCGGATGGAAGTGCTCCGCGTAGGTGATCTCGCTCGGCTCGTGGGGGTGCTCGTCTGACATCGGTTCTCCGTGCGGGATCGCGGCGCTCGTGCGGCCCGACGGTAGTGGAGGCCGGGCGCGGGGGCGGGGGTGGCCACGCCCCCGCTGGGGGAACGAATCCCGCCCCCTCCGGGTGTGCGGCCGGACGGACGAACCCCGGTGGTCACAGCGCGTGCCCGGCTCTGCGGTGTCGGGTGTTCGGGGGAGTGGGCACGGGCTGCGCCGGTTCGGACTGCGCAGCTCGAGCGGGGCGCGGGAGTGCGGGGCCGACGGAGGTGGAGTCGGCGGTGATCACCGGGAGTACGTCGGCGGGTCGTCGGAGGGGCCGTGGTGGCGCGGTCTCGGTGGTCACCGCCCGGTCGACCGGCCTGATCGGGCGGTCGGCGAGGTGCGGGCGCGTGGGAGGGTGCGGGGGTGACCGACTCCCTCGCCGAGCGGGCCGCGGCCGCGCTCGCCATTCCGCTGCAGGTGGCGCTCGAGGCGCGTGCGGCGGACCCGGCCGACCCGACGGCCGGGGTGGTGTTCCCGGTGCTGGGGCTGGCCATCAACCCGGGCGGCACGCTGCACGCCGGGGCCCTGGGCGCGATCATGGAGCTCACCGGGTTCCTGGCCCTGCTCCCGCACCTCGACCCGTCCGAGCACGCCGTGACCCACCACATCTCCACCCAGATCCTCAGCCCCGCGCGCCAGGGCGAGGAGGTGCACGTGACGGCCGCCGTGGAGCGGCGCACCCGCCGCCTCGGCTTCGTCACCGCCACCGCCGTGGCCGGCAACCGGCTCGTCGCCCGCTCGCAGATCACGAAGTCGGTGATCGAGATCCGCTGAGCCGATGCTCGGGAGAGCCGGACGCCCGCCGGTCCGGGGCCTGCGGTCCCGGGCTGTCGGCCCAGCCGCCTTCCGGCGCGCAGGTCGCGTCCGCCGCGCCGGAGGTCGGCGGCGGGCGGGTGCTCAAGGTCCGTCGGGCAGCAGCGGCACCTCCAGCGGGGCGCGGGTGTGCAGGAGGGTGCCGCGGGTGACCGAGCGGGCGCCGAAGCGGGCGCGCAGGTCGTCGAGGGTGGAGTCGAGCCCTGCGCCCGCCGCGCGGTCGAAGGGCAGGGCGAGCTGGACGGCGTCGTCGTCGGTGAGGTTGCCCAGCGACACCCCGAGCAGCGTGAGGCCGCGCTCGCGGATCATCGGCAGCGCGGCGGCCAGGAGCTCACGGGCGGCCGAGAGCAGGGTGGCGGTGTGGGCGGTGGCCTCGGGCAGCGTGTGGGAGCGGGTGGCGCGGGAGAAGTCGCCGAAGCGCAGCCGCAGCACCACCGTGCGGCTCACCCGCTGCCCGCCGCGCAGGCGCCGGCCCAGGCGGTCGAGCGTGCCCGCGAGCAGCGCGTCGAGCTCCTCGTCGGTGCGTTGGCGGCGGCCCAGCGCCTGCTGGGAGCCGATCGAGCGCCGCCGTTCGGTGGGGCGCACCGGGCGGGGGTCGCGGTTGTGGGCCAGCGCGTGCAGGTGCCGCCCGCCGGCCGGCCCGAGCATCGACACGAGCGCGGCCTCGCCGACGGCCGCCACCTCGCCGACCGTGCGGATGCCCATCGCGTGCAGCTTCTCCGTGGTGACGGCGCCGACGCCCCAGAGCCGCCGCACCGGCAGCGGGTGCAGGAACGCGAGCTCGCCCTCGGGCGCGACGCGCAGCAGCCCGTCGGGCTTGGCCACGCCGCTGGCCACCTTGGCCAGGAACTTCGTGCGCGCGACGCCGACCGTGATCGGCAGCCCCACCTCCCGCGCGACGCGCTCGCGCAGCCGCGCCGCGATGTCGACCGGCGCCCCCGCGATCCGCCGCAGGCCGCCGACCTCGAGGAACGCCTCGTCGATCGAGATGCCCTCGACCAGCGGTGTGGTGTCGCGGAACACCGCGAACACGTCCTTGCTGGCCTGCGAGTAGGCCGCCATCCGCGGCGGCACCACGATCGCCTGCGGGCACAGCGCGCGCGCCTGCCGCCCGTTCATCGCCGTGCGCACGCCCCGGGCCTTCGCCTCGTAGCTGCAGGCCAGCACCACCCCGCCGCCGACGATCACCGGGCGCCCGCGCAGCCGCCGGTCGTCGCGCTGCTCGACCGACGCGTAGAACGCGTCGAGGTCGGCGTGCAGCACGGTGGCGTCGTCGGGCGGTGGCTCGGGCACGAACAAATGTTCGCATCGACCCCCGACAATGTCATCGCCTACGGTGCGACGGTGACGCGACCGGTGATCATCGGCAACTGCTCGGGCTTCTACGGCGACCGCATCACGGCGGCGCGCGAGATGGTCGAGGGAGGCCCGATCGACGTCCTGTGCGGCGACTACCTCGCCGAGCTGACGATGCTCATCCTCGCCAAGTCGCAGGCCAAGGACCCGTCGGTCGGCTATGCGAAGACGTTCCTCACGCAGGTCGAGGACGTGCTCGGCACCTGCCTGGAGCGCGGGATCAAGATCGTCGCCAACGCGGGAGGGCTCAACGCCGCCGGCCTCGCCGACGCGATCCGCGCGCTCGCCGAGCGGCTCGGCCTCACCGTCGCCGTCGCCCACGTCGAGGGCGACGACCTGCGCGGCGACCTCACCGCGATCACTCCGCCGGTCGTGGGCAAGCCGGTGTCGGCCAACGCCTACCTCGGCGGCTGGGGCATCGCGGAGGCGTTGGCCGCGGGCGCGGACGTCGTCGTCACCGGGCGCGTCACCGACGCCTCGCTGGTGGTCGGCCCCGCGGCCTGGTGGCACGGCTGGTGCCGCGAGGACTGGGACCGCCTCGCCGGCGCCGTCGCGGCCGGCCACGTCATCGAGTGCGGCCCGCAGGCGACGGGCGGCAACTACCCCTTCCTCGACGAGATCACCGACCTGCGCTACCCCGGCTTCCCGATCGCCGAGGTCGCCGCCGACGGGTCGTCGGTGATCACGAAGCACCCGGACACGGGCGGGCTGGTATCGGTCGGCACGGTCACCGCGCAGCTCCTCTACGAGATCGCCGAGCCCGCCTACCTCGGCCCGGACGTCACCACGCACCTGGACACCGCCGTGCTCACCCAGGACGGCGGGCACCGCGTCATGATCTCGGGCGTGCGGGGCAGCGCGCCGCCGGAGACGCTGAAGGTCGCGCTCAACGACGCCGGCGGCTTCCGCAACACCATGACGTTCGTGCTCACCGGCCTCGACATCGAGGCCAAGGCGGCGCGCTGCGAGGCGATGCTGTTCGACCTGCTGGGCGGGCGCGAGCGCTTCGCCACCACCGACGTCCGGCTGCTCCGCCACGACACCGCCGACGCCCCCGAGAACGCGCTCGCCACCGCGCACCTCAAGGTCACCGTCATGGATCCCGACCCGCGCGTCGTCGGCCGCGCGTTCTCCGGCGCCGCGATGGAGCTGGCACTGGCGGGTTACGCCGGGTTCCACACGACGACGCCGCCGACGTCGGAGTCGGCGTACGGGATCTACCGGCCCGCCGCGGTGCCGCGCTCGGCCGTCGAGCAGGTCGTGGTCCTGCCCGACGGCACCCGCAGCGTCGTGGCCGATCCGCCCACCGGCCCGGTGCCCGCGCCGCCGGAGCACCCGGCGGCGGCGGTGCCGGACGGCCCGACCGTCCGCGCCCCGCTGGGAGCGGTGTGCGGCGCGCGCTCGGGCGACAAGGGCGGTGACGCCAACGTCGGCCTGTGGGCACGCGACGACGCCGGCCACGCCTGGCTGCGCGCCCACCTCACCGTCGAGCGCCTGCGCGAGCTGCTCGGCCCGGAGGCCGCCGACCTGCGCATCGAGCGCTACGAGCTGCCCGCGCTGCGCGCGATCAACGTCGTCGTGCACGGCCTGCTCGGGGCCGGCGTGGCGTCGACCGCGCGGCCGGACCCGCAGGCCAAGGGGCTGGGGGAGTACCTGCGCAGCCGCATCGTGGACGTCCCCGCGGCACTGCTGCCCTGAGCCGCGGCGCGCTGCCGGGCCCGCACGACCCGGCAGCGCGCCGCGCGGTCAGCCCAGCAGGCCGCCGACGACCGGCACGGCCCCGAGGAGGTCGCCGGAGTCCGAACCGGAGTCGCCGGAGCCGGAGTCGCCGGAGCCGGAGTCGCCGGAGCCGGAGTCGCCATCGGACCCGGAGCCCGAGGACGAGTCCGAACCGGAGCCGTCCGACGAGGACTCGGGGGAGGACTCGGGGGAGGACTCGGGGGAGGACGAGGACGAGTCCGATCCGGACCCGCCGCCCAGCAGCCCGGTGACGGTGCCCAGCACCGGCACCTCGGCCGTCCGGATCTCGGGCAGCTCGACGTCGGGCAGGTCGAGGACCTCCGTGTCGCCGAGCTCCAGGGCGGGCGTCTCGATGGTCGTGGCCGACAGGCCCAGCGACGGCACCGTGATCTCCGGCTCGGGCCCGAGCCGCACCACCTCGGCGCTCTCGACGGTGAGGCCCGGCAGCGTCGCCGACGTGGTGCCCAGCCCGACCGGGCCGACGTCGACCTGCCCGACCGCGGCGTCCGGGAGGTCGACGACGGTGTCGGTGGTGCCGACCCCGATGCCCCCCTCGTCCACGACCACACCGAGGTCAGGGGTGACGACCTCCACCTCGCCGACGGTGACCGGCGGGGTCGTGACCGGGCCGACCGGGGTGGGCGGCAGCGTGATCCCGGGGACCTCGACCTCCGGGGTCGCGACGTCGGGCAGCGGCACGGTGACGACCGGCGCGGTGGGCGCGGTGCCGGGGTCGGCGGGGGTGCCCGGACCGGCGCCGGGGCCGCCCGTGCCCGGGTCGACGACACCGGGGGCACCCGGACCGCCCGCACCCGGGTCGACCGCGCCCGGGCCGGTGGGACCGGGAACGGCGGTGCCCGGGTCGCCGGGGACCGCCGGGCCGGTGGGCGTACCCGGAGCGGCGGGGCCGCCGGGCGCACCGGGAGCGGCCGGGACGCCGGGCAGCGCCGGACCGGCGACCGGGAGACCGGCTGCGGGAAGGCCGGCCGCGGGGAGGCCTGTGGTCGGCGCCAGCGCGGAGCGGCCGATGTCGGCGCCGCTCACCGGGGCGGTGTCGACGGCGGACAGCGCGGCGGGCAGGCCCGCGGCGGCGAGCGCGATCCCGGGCTCGAGCAGGCCGGGCCGCGCGGTCTCCGAGCCGGTGCCCGACCCGTCCGCGGTGGCCTCGGACTCCTCGGCGTCGGCCTCGGGGGAGGGCAGCAGCAGCGCCTCCTCCAGCGAGGTGGCGCCGAACAGCGCGCCGACGACGAACATCGCGCCCGCGGCCGCGGACACCTTGCGGACGGCGCGCACCGGGTGCACCTCGGAGGCGGGCTCCGGCTCGGGACGGGAGTGGCCGCGCGGGACCAGCGGGCGGTCGAGCGCGCGGCGGGCACGCCCCTCGCGCCGCAGGAGCGCCGACACCGCGACGGGCTCACCGGGCGGGCTCGCGGGGCGTGGCACGGCGCCGGCCGGCGGGGAGTACCGGCACAGCAGGTCGGCGACGGAGATCGCGTGCGCCGGACGGGACCGACGTCGGGGGGAAGCGAGCGGATCCACGGTCGGGGGCCTTCCGAGGGGTGGTGAGAGGTGGAGCGGCGGGGAGACCCGATCGTGGACCTACTCGTCCGTTGTCGCTAGATGTTGGGCGACCGTTCACCGAGAGTCACTCTTTCAGCGCATTGCCGCTGATCGCCCGGAGTGGACCGCTGGTCGTGCCACTCGTCCGGGTGACACATCCGGTTACGGTGTCCGGCCGAGTACGGCCGTCCGGTGTGGGCGATTGATAGCGATCGAGAAGGTCGTGGGCGGCACGGTCGGCGCTGCGCGGCCACTGTGGAGCTCAGCCCAGCGCCCGCCCGATCGCGCGGGCGCTCGTGCGCACCAGCGGGGCCAGCGCGAGCGGCGACGCGCTCCCGTGGCGCACGACCAGCGACACGGCCGCCACCACGGCACCGCGCCCGTCGTGCACCGGCGCCGCGACCGACAGCGCGTCGTCGGTGACCTGCCGGTCGCTCACCGCGAAGCCGTTGCTCCGCACGTCGGCGAGCATGCCGCGCAGCGTCCGCGGGTCGGTGACGGTGTGCGGGGTGTAGCGCTCGACCGGCCCGGCCAGCGCCTCCTCCTGCACCTCCGCCGGCGCGTGCGCGAGCAGCACCAGTCCGACGCCGGTGGCGGTGGGCGCGAACCGCCCGCCCACCCGCGTGAGCACCGGCACCGCGCCGGACCCGGCGATCCGCTCGACGAACACCACCTCGACGCCCTCGCGCACCGCGAGCTGCACGTTCTCGCGCGTGATCTGGCTGAGGTCCTCCAGGAACGGCAGGGCCCGCTCGCGCAGCGCCGACCCGCGGGGGGCCAGCGCCGCCACCTCCCACAGCCGCAGCCCGACGCGGAACCGCCCGTCGTCGCCGCGCTCCAGCGCGCCCCAGCCGACGAGCTCGCCCGCGAGCCGGTGCGCGGTCGAGACGGGCAGGTCGGCGCGGCGCGCCAGCTCCGAGAGGGTCTGCGCGGGGTGCTCGGCGGAGAACGCGCCGAGCAGCCGCAGCCCGCGGGCGAGCACCGGACCGGGACGGGTCACCGGCCCCACCTCCTGCGGCTCTCAGAGATCGAGCACGAGTCTCGCGCACGCGGCGCGGGACACGCACACGAACATCGTGTCGTGCGCCGCCCGCTCGTCGGCGGTGAGCAGGGCGTCGCGGTGGTCGACCTCGCCCGACAGCACGCCGGTCTCGCACGTGCCGCAGGTGCCCTCGCGGCACGACGACAGGATCCCGACCCCCGCGTCCTCCAGCACCTCGAGCACCGAGCGGTCGGCCGGCACGGCCAGCGTCGTCCCCGAGCTCGCGAGCTCCACCTCGAACGCCCCCACCGGCCCGTCGACGGCGACCGCCGCGAACCGCTCCACGCGCGCCTGCGCACAGCGCGCCTCGACGGCGGCGAGCAGGGGAGGCGGCCCGCAGCAGTAGACGAGCGTCCCCTCGGCGTCGAGCCCGTCGAGGTCGAGCAGGCCGTGCTCGTCCTGCGGGCGGAGCTCGACGCGGTCGCCGTGCGCGGCGCGCAGGTCGTCGGCGAAGGCCATCGAGGCGGCGGTGCGCCCCCCGTAGAGCAGCCGCCACTGCGCGCCGGCGGCCGTGGCGGCGTCGAGCATCGGCAGGATCGGGGTGATCCCGATGCCCCCGGCGACGAAGACGTAGCGCTGCGCCGGTTCGAGCGCGAAGTGGTTGCGCGGGCCGTCGACGCGTACGGTGTCGCCCGCGCGCAGGGTGTCGTGGACGAACGACGAGCCACCCCGCCCGTCGGGCTCGCGCAGCACGGCGACGCGCCACGACGTGCGGTCGGCCGGGTCCCCGCACAGCGAGTACTGCCGCACCAGGTCGTCCTTGAGCACCAGGTCGACGTGCGCGCCGGGCTCCCACGCGGGCAGCTCGGCGCCGGACGGGTCGCGCAGCCGCAGCGCGACCACCCCGTCGGCCACCTCGGACCGGTCGTCGACGACGAGCTCGATCACGCCCTCGCCCCCACCAGCTCGGGCGCCGCCGGCACCTCGTCGCCGTGGCCGACCGGGTGCGCGAGCAGCCACTCCCACACCTGCACCGGTCCCTCGGCGAGGTGCTCGGCGCCGCAGTGGCAGACCCCGCGCAGGCGGTCGCTGCCGGGCACCCAGACGACCCGGACCACACCCGCCATCAGGCGCGCACCGCCCCGGCGGCCCCGGCGAGCTTCTCCAGCATCCGCCGGGCCGCGAGACCGCCGGTGTCGATGTTGATCGACAGCTCCTGGTAGCCCGCCGGCTCGGTCGCGATCACGCGCTCCAGGACGTCGAGCGCCTCGACGTCCTGCAGGACGACGGTGCGGTTCTGCTCGGCGAGGAAGTCCGAGACCTGCTGGTCGTCGCGGGCGAAGTCGCGGGCGACGGCCCAGAAGTCGTGCGTGGAGTTCTCGGTCTCCGGCGTGATCGCGTAGACGACCTCGACGTGGAACGCATCGGGGTCGCTCCCAGCCACACCGTTCTCGGCAGGTCGGGGCACCGACCCGACCGGCGCGATCCGGCTGTGCAGCAGGTACAGGCACGGCGGCGTGTACTCGATGTCCTGCCAGCGCGCGATCCGCCCGGTCAGGCCGGTGGAGCGGGAGTAGAAGGGCGGGCACTCGGCGTCGTCCATGTGCCGGGTGACGCGGACGACGCCGGCCTCGTCGTCGACCTCGGTGGTGATCGGCGTGCCGGCCACCTCGGGCGTGCCGATGTAGCCGCCGTGCAGGTAGGTCTCGTGGGAGAGGTCGAGCAGGTTGTCCACGAGCAGCCCGGCGCGGGCGGCGAGGGGCTCCATGCCCGAGACCGTCGTCCACTCCGGGTCGGCGAGCCACGGCGCGCGCGGGATGCGGGTGGTGGCGGCGCGGTCGGGGTCGCCGATGAACACCCAGACGAACGAGTCCTGCTCGACGACGGGGTAGGAGCGCAGGCGCGCCGTGCGCGGCACGCGGGTCTGGCCGGGCACCGCGACGCAGCCGCCGTCGGCCCCGTAGGTGAAGCCATGGTAGCCGCAGACGACCTGGTCGCCCACGAGCCGCGTCGGCGCCTGCGACAGCGGGAAGCGGCGGTGCACGCAGCGGTCGGACATCGCGGTGACCTCGCCCGCCTCCGTCCGCCAGAACAGGATCGACTCGCCGCACACGGTGCGGGAGAACAGCTCGTGGCGGATCTCGCGGCCGTAGGCGGCCACGTACCACTGGTCCTGGACGATCACGTCAGCTCCTTGGTGGGGGTGGCGACCGGCGCGGCGGCCGGCAGCAGGGTGAGGACGGCGGCGACGGCGACGAAGACCGCGCCGACGACCAGGTAGAGGTTCTGCGGGGTCGCGCCCGCGTCGAGGAAGATCCCGGCGAGCGCGGGGGCGAGGATCGCGCCGGCGCGCCCGATGCCCAGCGCCGTGCCGACGCCGGTGGTGCGGACGCCGGCGTCGTAGACCCCGGGGGTCAGGGCGTAGATGCCGGCGACGCAGCCGTTGACGAACAGGCCGATCAGCGCGCCCAGCGCCAGTGCGACCGCGAGCGAGGACGTCGAGGCGATGAACACCGCGAGCAGGGCGGCGGTGACGAGGAGGTAGCCGATCAGCACCGACCGCAGCGCGAACCGGGTGGCGAGCAGGCCCAGCAGCGCGGCGCCGAAGATGCCGCCGACGTTGAGCAGCGTGCCGCCCGCGATGCCTTGTCCCGGCGTCAGCCCGGCCTCGACGAGCAGCGTGGGCGTCCAGCTCGTCACGAAGTAGAAGCCGGCCATGACGCCGAAGAACACGGCCCACAGCACGAGCGTGGTGCGCCGCAGCGCGGGCGAGAGCAGCGCGCGGAACCCCGCGCCGACCCCGCCGGGCGCACCGGTGGCGTCGGGCAGCCGGTCCTGGACGGGCAGGCCCATCCGGGCGGCGAGGGCGTTGACGCGGTCGAGCGCGCCGACCGGACGGCGGCTGAGCAGGAAGTCGACCGACTCGGGCAGGCGCCAGAACACCAGCGGGATCGCCACCAGCGTCACCACGCCGCCGAACAGGAACACCGCCCGCCAGCCCTGGCCGCCGATCAGCACGGCCGCGACGACGCCGCCGAGGGTGGCGCCGAGCGCGTAGCCGGTGGAGTTGAGGCTGACGGCGAACCCGCGCCAGCGCCGGTTGGCGTACTCCGAGGCGATGACGTTGCTGCTGGCCAGGATGCCGCCGATGCCGACACCGGTGACGACCCGCAGCAGCCCGAGCTGCACCGGGCCCTGAGCGGCCGAGGACAGCAGCATCGCCGCGCTCGCCACGGCCAGGCAGCCGAGGATGACCGGCCGGCGCCCGATCCGGTCGGCCCACGGCGCCACGAGCAGCGACCCGAGCGCCATCCCGACCAGCCCGGCCGAGAGCAGCAGCCCGGTCTGGGCGCCGGTCAGCCCCCACTCCGCCGTGACCGACGCGGCGGTGAACGCCATGACCAGCACGTCGAAACCGTCGATCATGTTGAGCAGGACGCAGACGGCCACGATGCCCCAGCGGAAGCGGGTCATCGGTCCGTCGTCGAGGGCTTCTCGCACGCTCATGCGGCACTCCGTCGTGTCGTCGTGTCGTCGTGTGTGGATCGAGCGTGACGGCGACCGCTCGCGAGACGAACGGTCTTTCCGGATGCCGGAAGACCAACACCGATATCGGGTGGTTGGTGAGTACGCGCTCAGTTAGGCTGGCGGAGTGACCGCCGCCCGTTCCCGCGCCCGCAGGCTCGCGCCGGAGGACCGCAGGCGGGCACTGGTCGACGCCACGCTCCCGCTCGTCCGCGAGCACGGGCTCGCCGTGAGCACGCGGCAGATCGCGGAGGCCGCGGGCGTCGCCGAGGGCACCATCTTCCGGGCGTTCCCCGACAAGGACGCGCTGCTCCGGGCCGTGTTCGCCGCGGCCCTCGACCCGGCGCCCACGCTGCGCGCCCTGGGCGGCGTCGACCGCTCGCTGCCGCTGCGCGCCCGGCTCGTCGCCGCCGTCACCGTCCTGCAGCAGCGCTTCGAGGAGGTCTTCCGCCTCGTCGACGCCCTGCACGCCGCCAACCCCGAGCACTGCCCGCCCGGCTCCGGGCCCGAGCCGCACGACCCCCGCGCGCTCAACGCCGCGTTCGCCGAGGCGCTCGCCGACGTCGTCGGTCCCGACGGCGACGCCCTGCGCGTCCCCGTCCCGGAGTTCGCGCGCGTGCTGCGCCTGCTCACCCTCTCCGGCACCCACCCCCGCCTGTGCGACGGGCAGCCGCTCACCGCCGACGAGATCGTCGGCACCCTCCTCGACGGCCTCGCCGCCGCCCCCACCACCACCGAGGACACGTCATGCTGATCCGGCTCCTGCGGGAGTACCTGCGGCCCTACCGCCGCCCGCTGCTGGCGGTCGTCGTCCTCCAGTTCGTGGGGACGATGGCGGCGCTCTACCTGCCCAGCCTCAACGCCGCGATCATCGACCAGGGCATCGCCCGGGGCGACACCGGCTACATCGTCACGACCGGCGGTTGGATGCTGCTGGTGACGCTCGTGCAGATCGTCTGCTCGGTCGCCGCCGTCTGGTTCGGCGCGCGCACCGGCATGGGGTTCGGCGCCGACGTGCGCGCCGCGCTGTTCCACCGCGTCGGCGGCTTCTCCGCCCGCGAGTTCAACCGCTTCGGCGCCCCGTCGCTGATCACCCGCACCACGAACGACGTCCAGCAGGTGCAGATGCTCGTGCTGCTGTCGTGCACGATGCTCGTCACCGCGCCGATCATGTGCGTGGGCGGGGTGTTCATGGCGCTGCGCGAGGACGTCGGCCTGTCCTGGCTGGTGGCGGTCTGCGTGCCGGTGCTCGTCGTCGCCATCGGGCTGATCATCGTGCGGATGGTGCCGCGGTTCCGCGTCATGCAGGTCCGGATCGATGCGGTCAACCGCGTCCTGCGCGAGCAGATCACCGGCATCCGCGTGGTGCGCGCGTTCGTCCGCGAGCCGGTCGAGACCGACCGCTTCGCCCGCGCCAACCACGACCTCACCGACGTCGCCACCAGCGCCGGGCGGCTCCAGGCGCTGATCTTCCCCGTCGTCATGCTCGTGCTCAACGTGTCGAGTGTGGCGGTGCTGTGGTTCGGCGCCGAGCGGATCGACGCCGGCCAGATGCAGATCGGGGCGCTCACCGCGTTCCTGCAGTACCTCCTGCAGATCCTGATGGCCGTCATGATGGCCACCTTCATGGCGATCATGATCCCGCGCGCCGCCGTGTGCGCCGACCGCATCGGCGAGGTGCTCGACACCGACTCGTCCGTCGGGCCGCCCCGGAAGACCGTGGTCCCGGAGCGGACCGACGGCGTCGTCGAGTTCGCCGGGGCGGGGTTCCGGTATCCGGGGGCCGCCGCGCCGGTGCTGTCGGACGTGTCGGTCACGGCGCTGCCGGGGCAGACGACGGCGGTGATCGGCAGCACGGGAGCGGGCAAGACGACCCTGCTGTCGCTGGTGCCGAGGCTGTTCGACGTCACCGCGGGCGCGGTCACCGTCGACGGCGTGGACGTCCGGGAGATGGACCCGGAGGTCCTCTGGTCGCGGATCGGGCTGGTGCCGCAGCGGCCCTACCTGTTCACCGGCACCGTCGCGAGCAACCTGCGCTACGGCAAGCCCGACGCCACCGACGACGAGCTGTGGGCGGCCCTGGAGATCGCGCAGGGCGCCGACTTCGTCCGCGAGATGGAGGGCGGGCTCGACGCGCCGGTCTCGCAGGGCGGCACCAACGTCTCCGGCGGGCAGCGCCAGCGGCTCGCGATCGCCCGCGCGCTGGTCCGGCGCCCGGAGATCTACCTGTTCGACGACTCGTTCTCCGCGCTCGACCTCGCCACCGACGCCCGCCTGCGCGCCGCGCTCAAGCCGGTCACCGCTGCGGCGACGGTGGTGATCGTCGCGCAGCGCGTGTCGACGATCGCCGACGCCGACCGGATCGTCGTCCTGGAGGACGGCGCCGTCGTCGGGGTCGGGCGGCACGAGGAGCTGCTCGAGACCTGTCCCACCTACGTCGAGATCGTGCAGTCCCAGCTGAGCGTGGAGGCCGTGGCATGAGCGCGCCGGCGAAGGAGAGCCCCCAGCAGGGCGGGCCGGAGCAGGACGCCGAGACCGCCCAGGCGGCGCGCGGGATGGCCGCGCAGCGCCGGGGCGGCGGTCCGCCGTGGGGCGCGGTCGGGCAGCCGGGGGAGAAGGCGTCCGACTTCCTGCCGTCGGTCAAGCGGCTCGCGCGCCGGCTCTCGCCCGAGCGCACGGGCGTCGTCGCGGTGCTGGTGCTGTGCGTCGTGAGCGTCGCGCTCAACGTGATCGGGCCGCTGCTTCTGGGCCGGGCCACCGACGTCATCTTCGCGGGGGTCATCGGGCGCTCGCTGCCCGCGGGCGTCACCGCGGAGCAGGCTGCCGAGTCCGCGCGCGCCGCGGGCGACACGACGACCGCCAACCTCATCGCGGTCCAGGACATCGTGCCCGGGTCCGGGATCGATTTCACCGCGCTGTCGATGGTGCTGCTCGCCGTCATCGCGCTGTACCTCGCGGCATCGGTGTTCGGCTACGCGCAGGGCTACCTGCTCAACGGCATCGTCCAGCGCACGATCTACCAGCTGCGCCGCGAGGTCGAGGACAAGATCCACCGGCTGCCGCTGCGCTACGTCGACTCCCAGCAGCGCGGCGAGGTGCTCAGCCGCGCCACCAACGACATCGACAACGTCTCCACCAGCCTGCAGCAGACGCTGAGCCAGCTGCTGACGTCGCTGCTCACCGTCATCGGGGTGGTGGTGATGATGTTCGTGGTGTCGCCGCTGCTCACCCTCGTCGCCCTGGTGACGATCCCGGTCTCGCTGTGGCTGACGAAGGCGATCACGCAGCGGTCGCAGCCGCAGTTCGTGGCGCAGTGGCGCCACACCGGCCGGCTCAACGGGCTGATCGAGGAGGCCTTCACCGGCCACGAGCTCGTGCGCGTGTTCGGGCGGACCGCGGAGGTGGAGCGGCAGTTCGCCGAGCGCAACGACGACCTGTTCGGCGCCAGCTTCCGCGCCCAGTTCATCAGCGGGATCATCATGCCGGCGATGATGTTCGTCGGGAACCTGAACTACGTCGTCGTCGCCGTCATCGGGGGGCTGCGGGTCGCCTCGGGCACGATGAGCCTGGGCGACGTGCAGGCGTTCATCCAGTACTCGCGGCAGTTCACCCAGCCGCTGACGCAGGCGGCGTCGATGGCGAACGTGCTGCAGTCCGGCGTCGCGTCGGCGGAGCGGGTGTTCGAGCTGCTCGACGCCCCCGAGCAGTCGCCCGACCCGGCGGTGCCGGCCACGCGCACGGAGCGCCGCGGGCGGGTCGCGTTCGAGCACGTCGGGTTCCGCTACCTGCCCGACTCCCCGCTGATCGAGGACCTCTCGCTCGTCGCCGAGCCGGGCCAGACCGTCGCGATCGTCGGCCCGACCGGGGCGGGGAAGACGACGCTGGTCAACCTCGTGCTGCGGTTCTACGAGCTCGACGCCGGGCGGATCACGCTCGACGGCGTCGACATCGCGACGATGGCGCGGGCCGACCTGCGCTCCGGCATCGGGATGGTCCTGCAGGACACGTGGCTGTTCGGCGGGACGATCCGCGACAACATCGCCTACGGCAACCCGTCGGCGACGCCCGAGCAGGTGCTCGACGCGGCGCGCGCCACCTACGTCGACCGGTTCGTCCGCAGCCTGCCCGACGGCTACGACACCGTGATCGACGAGGAGGGCTCCAACGTCTCGGCGGGGGAGAAGCAGCTCATCACGATCGCGCGCGCGTTCCTCGCCGACCCGTCGCTGCTCATCCTCGACGAGGCCACCAGCTCGGTCGACACCCGCACCGAGGTGCTGGTGCAGCGGGCGATGGCGGCGCTGCGTGGATCGGGTTCGGGCAGCGCCCGCACGAGCTTCGTCATCGCCCACCGCCTGTCCACGATCCGCGACGCCGACCTGATCCTCGTGATGGAGGCGGGCCGGATCGTCGAGCAGGGCACGCACGAGCAGCTGCTCGCCGCCCGGGGTGCGTACTGCGCGCTCTACAACGCCCAGTTCGCCGCGGCCGCGGCGGACCTGTGACCGGAGGACCCGCATGCTGCTCGACGGCGTGA
>NZ_JADQDF010000003.1 GCF_019263585.2 Pseudonocardia oceani | reverse complement strand
TGGTCCGACTTCACGTCGAGGGTGGCGGTGTTCTGGTTGCAGCCGATCGGAGTGGGGCCGACCTCGTAGACCTTGAGGCGGTGCAGCTCCTTGCGGGCGCCGCTCAGGGCCTTCTCGCCGGGGGGGCGGGCGTCGGTCTCGTCGTACGCGAAGCTGTACTGACGCACTCGGCGGCCCTTGAGGAGCTTGTAGATCCGCCGGGGGCCGGGCTCGTCCATGTCGATGCGAGCCTTGACCCAGAGGCCGACGCCGGGGCGCTCCTCTGCTTCTTCCACGACGCCGATGTGGGCGTTCGGGTCGTTGCTCTGGTGCGACCACAGGAACGGCAGCGGGTCGCCCGACGCCTTCCACTCAGCGAGGGTGTCGGCGAAAGCGCCAGGGATGATCTGGTCGCCGACACTGTCGACGTCGTACGTGGCGACGATGGCCTCGACTACGCCCTCTTCCAGGCCGTCTTCCGGCCCTGCGGCCTTGACTGTGACCGAGCAAGTCTTGGTCTGCATCCGCTGTATCCCTTCGTGTGGCTGGCATGCGAAAGGCCCCCGTCGAATCGACGAGGGCCTTCGCGCGTCTAGCCACCAGGGGCGACTAGTTAGGTATGGGGACTGGCCTTGGGCTGGAACGGCCACCGGCCAGCCTTACCGCTGTTGCACGGAGGGCAGGCCGGTCTGAGGTTGGCCAGCATGTTCGGGCCACCGGCCACGATCGGCTTGACGTGGTCGACCGTGCCGGCAGGTGCACCACACATCCAGCATCGGTTGCCGTAGTAGGCGAGTCGCTGCGCGAGCTGAGCCGCAGTGAACGGCACCTGCTGGACCTTGCGGAACCGGGCGCGCCGGACGGTCGTGGACGCAGCGCTGACCAGTCGGTAGTACTCGGGCTTCTTAGCCTTCGCCCTGGCGATGATGTCCAGGCAGCGACGCGGGTCGCGGCGGTAGTAGTCCGCCATGTAGGCGGCATGCCTACCGCGGTTCTCCTGGTAGTAGCGCCGCTTGTTCGCTCGAACCATCTGCGCGTTGCGCTTCGTGTACTGGCGGACGCGCTTGCGGGCTGGTTCGGGATCAGCGGCGTACTGCGCCTTGCGCTTCGCGCTGATCGCTTCGCGGTTGGCCTGGCCGTGACGGCGGGCGTTCGCGGCGTTGCATGCCTTGCACCAGGGGTTCAGGCCGTCTCGACGGTTCTTGTCGCGCCCGAACCGGTCGAGCGGCATGGTCTCGGCGCACTTGGGGCAAGTCTTGTTCACTTCTCATCGCTCACGTCAGCCAGTGCTTGGTCGAGACGACGCAGCTCAGTGCGGAGGAGTTGCACCTGCGCGCGCAGGCCTCGACCAAGGCCGGATGATGCGCCCGAGGGGAAGTCTTCGACGAGGTCAGAAACTGTCACGTTGAGGACCGTCGCCATCTCTACCAGCTCGGCTACGCCGAACGCGCGCTGACCCTTCTCTGCGCTCGATACGGCCTGTCGCGACCAGTTGCCAGGGAGTAGTTGGCCAAGCTGCGCCTGCGTCAGACCTGCGGAATCACGCAACGCTCGGATTCGAGCGCCGACCTTCTTCTCGATATGCATAACCTAGTATGACATGTAACGCTACAGCGTGACAAAGCCGCGCGGCGTGGGTCAGCCCTCGACGGCTCGCAACGCGCGTGCGCTGCCGGCTTCGATCGGGGGCGGTGCGGAATCGGTCGGCGAGGCCTGCCCGCCCGCGGTGACGTTCAGCGGGGTGACGAGCTCGTCGCCGCCGTCGACCTGGGGCAGGTTCACCCGGGCGCGAGCCTCGTTGCGGGTCATCCACGGCGACCCGACCGCGGTCTGTAGCTGCGCAGCCTGCTCCTCGAAGCTGCCGCGCAGCTTCTCCGACAGGTTGAACTCGATGTAGAGATCGTCGGAGTCGGGGAAGTCGGGCATCAGCTGCAGCGCCAGCTCCTGCTGGATCATCTGCAGATACGGCCCGAGGCAGTCCTGATACAGCATCTTGTGCTGCTCGACGATGTTGGAGTAGGTGGCGTGGTCGAGGATCCCGACCAGCGGCAGCGGCACGTGGTAGGCCGCGGTCACTTCCTCGCGGGTCAGCTTCCGCGACTCGATGTACTGCGCGTCGCGCGGTGAGGTAGCGGCCGGGACATAGGTCATGCCGTCCTCGAGGATCGGCGTCCCACCCGGCCGGGACCCGTCGCCGGAGTACTGGGCCTGCCACTGCGAGCGGAACCGTTCCTTGGCTGGTGAGGTCCACGACGGCGCGTCGGCGGGACGCTGCAGGTACCCGGAGATGCGGGCGCCGTTGCGCCACAACTGCTCGCGGTACAGCGTCGCCTGGTGCTCCTCGGACAGGAGGTTGCGCAGCGTCTCCATCGGCGACATCCCCCAGCGGGCGTCGACGGGGGAGTAGCCGCGGAAGTGGATGATGTCCTCGGGCTTGAACGACTGCTTGCCCAGCAGGTAGCCGGTCGGGACAAACGGGTTGGTGCCCGTCGGCGTGACCCGCGCCGGGTCCAGGCGCAGCAGCGCCATCGGCTGCTCGGGCAGCTTCACCTTGAGCAGGATCGCGTTGTCGTAGATCGCGAGGTCGGACACGAGCGCCTCGGTGAACCGGTACGGGGTGGTGTACGGGTTCGGCTGGGCCAGCAGCTGCGCGAGCGGGTGGTCGGTGACGCGCTCGCGGTCGAGATCCGACACCCGCCGGTAGGTGTGCAGGCCGAGCTGGGCGACATTGCGGGCCAGGAACGACACGACCGTGCGGATGTGCGGCTGGGTCTTCCACAGATCCTGGTACGCCACCGTCGCGGTGTCGGTCAGCCGCAGCGACGTCGACACCGCACCAGTGGGCTTGTAGGCGTCGTTGACGCGGCCACCCGAGATCGCGAACGCCATCAGATGACCACCTGAACGTATTCGACCTGGGCCCGATCGAGCACCACGTCACCGTCGACGACGACCGCCTGCGCGCCGGGCTCGAGGAGTTCCGCGGACTTGAGAACCAGCTGCCGGCCGCGGCGGGCCCACAGCAGGCCGGTGAACGCCCGACCCGAGGACAGCGACACCAGAACCTGGCGGCGCACCATCAGCCGGCGGGCCCACAGCGTGTCGATGGCGTGCCACACCACGCCGGCCGCGACGACCAGCACGCCGAGCGAGAGGACGACGAGCTCCATGTACGTCCTCCTCACACGACCATCAGGTCGCCATCGTCTTCTTCGTAAGCGGACTGCTTCGGGGAGCCGAACTGGGCGAACCCGTGCCAGGCCAGCGTCGCCGCGACCAGGGGGCTGATGTCGACCTCGGAGTTGCGGCGGTGCCACGCCCACGCGTCACCGAGCGGACGCTTCTTCGCCCCAGTGAGGGCGGCGTTGAGCGGAGACTGGTTGAGGTGGCGCAGCGACCCGGCCTCGACGACCGACTCGTACAGCGACCCGCACGCCTGCGCGAGCTCGCGGCCGGTCACCAGCACCGGCTCGATCCCGGCGTTCTGCATGCCGTTGATGAACGAACCGGCGGTCGACGCGGGGTCGACCAGCCACGCCGCGGCCTGGTGACGCTGCTGCAGCTCAACCATCCGGGACAGCACCCAACCGGTGCCCGGGCGCGACTCGACGATCTCGACGTGACCGACCCCGTCGGCGCGCCGGCCGGCCACCGCGATCGCGGCGGCGGTGCGCTCCGGGGTCGCGTCGATCGCGAACACCTTCGGGCCGACGATGCGCGAGGCCTCGTCGGCGAGCGCCGACCACTTCTTGCCGTCGATGACCATCTGCGTGGCTGGGTCGAACCACACGCCGAGACGCTCGCGGGCGAACCCCTCGTCGTCCATCGCGTCCCGCTCGGACTCGACGAACTCCTCGGTTATGCGCCGGCCCAGCGCCGGGTTGGCCTGCGCCCACGCCTCACGGTCGTCCAGCGACGCATCCGAGGGGGCGGACCACTCGAAGAACGCCAGCCGCTTCGACGTGCCCGCCACACCGCGCTCACGGACCCGCCGCAGCTGGTCCGACGACGACATGCCCGCCGAGCTCGTGTACCAGATCTGCGGGTTCGGGCGGGCCGACAGCGTCGGCAGCAGCGCCGCCATGCCCTCCGACGCCAGGTTGTAGGCCTCGTCGAGGATCACCGTGTCACCGGAGAAGCCACGACCCGACCCGGTCGAGCGGGCCACGAACCGCAGCCGCGCACCCGACTTGAGCTCGATGCCCTCCTCGCCGTGCGAGGTCCGGACCCGCGCCACGCGCTTCTCCAGCGACGGCGAGTTCTGCACGTGCATCAGCACGCGGCGGAACGCCTCCTGCGCGGTCTTGAACTCGTGCGCGCTGTGCAGGATCAGCTGCTCGCCGAACAGGAACAGCCCGGCCAGCTCGCGCGCCTCAAGCAGTGCGCCCTTGCCGTTCTGCCGGGGCACCAGCGCCGCCACCTCGAACGCGGCCCACCGGCCGTCTGCGCGCTCGCCCAGGGCCTCGGTGAGCACGTACTGCTGCCACGGGTCGAGGTGCAGCCCGAACGAGGCGCAGAAGTCGACGGCCTCCTCGCCGGCCGAGGACACGTAGGAGGGGAGGCTGCTAACCCGTGGACGCTGCGCGCCGACGAGCGGCCCTGCGTGCGTTGAGGTCGTCAACGGAGTCTCCCTCCGCCTTCGGCGGCGCCATCTCGCGCAGCTCCGACATGCAGGACATGAGCTGCCCGACGAGCGCGGACTGGAACCGGTAGGTCTCCGGGCCGACATCGATCGACTCCGCCAGCGCACGAGCTGCCAGCGCGGTCGCTGAGTGCTGCATGCGCTCGGGCAGGTCGGCGAGGTCACGCAGCACGGCGTCGAGCACGGTGGTGGGGACGGCAGGAGCGGGAGGATTGACGCGGCGAGCCATCAGTGGCCTTCCCCTTTCCATCGCTGCAGGTACAGGACCGCGTTGATGAGGCGATCCACGTCGTCCGCGAGCAAGCCGATTCCGGTGTTACAGCCCTGGCACAGCAATCCACGCAGCGCGCCTGTCGAGTGGCAGTGGTCGATGGCAAGCCGCTTGGGCGCGCCCGACTTCCCCCGGGCGATCTCCGGCTGCTCACAGATGGCACAGCGACCGCCTTGCGCGATCAGCATTGCCTCGTACTCGCGCTCAGTTACCGCAGGAGGCGGTGGCGACGCTTCCGGACGACACGCATCCGAGCAATAGACGGGTCGGCGGCCCCTGCGGTAGTAGGACGGCCGCTGCGGCATTGGACCCTTGCAGCGCCTGCACGCCTCGGGGCTTGGGATCACGCTCGGGCTCGCCTGTCGACATTCTGTGCACCGGACGCGCCAGCGACCCCGCGTTCCTGGCGGCCGCGGCGGCAGCTCTACCCCGCAGCAATCGCACGCAATTGGCCGAGGCTTAGGCGGCTGCCCTTTTCGACTTCGACATTCGGCAGAACAGTATTTCGGATTGCGCCCTCTCGCTGAGGGTGCTTTGTGGATAGTGGCGCCACACGGACATTGAAGTACCGGAGAGGTTTTCAACGCCCCTCCAAGAATCTTTGCTAAAAACCTTGCATTTGTGGTCAAAACCCGTCAAAAACGGTCATTTCGGCCCGAAACGGGACTCATTTGCCACTTTCAATGCCCCAAACGGCCCAGCCGTGGGGAGGGAAGGCCCGGAGGGGTCGGGGTGACCGTGCCGGCGGCGGCGGCGACGGCGACGCCCCTACCCCCCTGGCGGGGCTGCGGAGAGGCCATCCGGGCCTGATCGGAGCGGCTCCTGTCAAGGGGCGGAGCCGACCTCGTCACCACTGCTGGGAGGTGCGGAAGTCGCGGGCCGGGCGTTGGCCGGCGGCGAGCTTGGCGCGCAGGGTGTTGGATCGGCCTGCATTGCACCTGTTGTGCGCCAGGTGCAGCACGGCGCCGTCGCGGACGAGCTCGGGGCCGCCGAGCATGAGCGGCACCTCGTGGTCGGCGGTCGGCCCCCAGGGGTGGGTGCCGGGCAGGTCGCGGTCGACGGGGCGACGGCAGAGCCAGCAGTCGCGCTCGTGGGTGGAGGCGAGGAAGCGGGCGCGGTCGACGCGCCATGCTCGGCCGCCGACTCGGGCTCGGGCGGGCGAGCCGACCTTCACTGGACCGGCGACCTGAGCGGGGGCAGCGACCGCAGTGGGACGGAGGCGTGGCCGGTGACGAACTCATGCGCGATGTAGTGGCTGGCCTGAGTGTCATCGCGGGGAGCGGTCACCGGAGTCGCGCTCCTCCCGTTACTGCTCGGCTGTCGCCACCTCGCGCACCAACTGCTCGAGCTCGTCGGTGCCGTAGAGAGTCAGGCTGAACGCCTCGTCGCAGCTCATGCCGGCCGAGGGCGAGCGGTCGCCGCTGGGGTAGCACTCGTCCTCCCAGTGGGTGTACGCGAGGTTGGCCCGGTCAGCGAGGGATGCAACGCCGCGGTAGCGGTCGCCGCCTTCGCGGGCGTCGGCGGCGAGTTCGGCGGTGAGCTCGGCTCGGCGTTCGCTGGTGTCGCACACGCTCTGCTGGCAGATGAACGCGTTCTCTTCCATCAAGCGGGGGAGCCACTTCTCGGCGACGGTGCCGTTGTTGCCGGCACAGGCGGCGAGCGCGAGGAGCAGGGCTGCGAGAGCGAGGGGGCGGCGCATACCCGGATCATCGTCGGGTTGGTGCGGGGTGTTGCGACCCGTCATCTGATCGTGGCCAACCCGCCGGTCAGCCGT
Source organism: Pseudonocardia oceani (assembly GCF_019263585.2). GTDB lineage: Bacteria > Actinomycetota > Actinomycetes > Mycobacteriales > Pseudonocardiaceae > Pseudonocardia > Pseudonocardia oceani. Next base: position 54,484 of record NZ_JADQDF010000003.1, on the reverse strand, counting down.
GGCGGATCTCGTGGCGGCAGTCGAGGAGGTCGTCGACGTCGAGCCGCATCAGCTCGTACTGGTGCGCAGTCGTCGTGCTGGCCGCCATCTTGCGGCGCAGGTCGGCGAGCGCCTTGTCGATCTGGGGGACGGTGGCGGCGAGCCACGAGCCGGTGCGGCCGACGTGGTAGTGGCCGCGGGTGCGCTGCGGTGCCGTCATGCGCGCCTCCCCGAAGGGGTTCCGGTGAGGTGTGATCGCAGAGGTGGGAGGCGGAGCCTCGACCGACAGCTAGTGCGATCTTGACAGAAGATACGTTCGCCGCTGGTCAAGCGCAAGCTGCCTTCTCCTCGGCGCGTCGGCGCCGTTCCTCGCGTTCGTCGACGGACTGCTGCGCCTGGGCGAGGGACCACAGCCGGTGCCGGCGGGTGCCGTAGCGGTGCCAGCCCTCCTCGCTGGCCCAGCGTCGGACGGTGCCGGGCGCGACGGAGTAGTGGAAGGCGATCGCCTCGGTGTCGAGCAGGCACAGGCGTGGCTTGTTCACGACGCCTCCTTGAGCATCGAGCCCAGGCGAAGCCACTCGGACCGCGGCCACACCCGCTTGCACACCCGGCACGAGATCGAATCTCCGCGCACTGGAGCGAACAGCGTCGCCTTGCACACCCGCGTGGTGGGGCCTTCGTCGATGACGTTGGGGCAGACCCCGACGCGGCGGCGGGGGTCGGTGACGCCGCGGATCTGGGAGGCGAGGCGGTGGAGCTCGCCGGCTGGTTCGGCGACCCAGTCCTGCCGGGTCAGCCAGTCAAGCTGCGCGTCGAGCCAGCGGATCAGGTCGGCGACGCTACCGCCGGGCGGGGGCAGGTCGCGCATCCCGGCGATGCCAGCAGCGATGCCGGCGAGGGTGGCGGGGACGGATAGGACGCCGTGGTCGGACTCCTGGTGTGGGCGGCCATCGGCGCCGTACCAGACGTCGCGCTTCTCGACGTACTCGCCGCGGGCCGGGCCCAGCTGGCCGGGTTGGAGGTTGTGGTCGGCGGTGGGGTCGAAGACGTAGACGGCGGCGTCGCGGGCGAGGGCGTAGGGGAGGGTGCGGCGGTCGCGCATGGCGACGACGTTGAGGGCGGCGGCGGGCTTGGACCCGAACCCGGGTGCGCCTCGGCCGCCGTGTTCGCCGCCTGACATGGGGGTGGCGTCCAGGGCCGCGTAGAGGTTGGCGACGTCCTGGAGCGTCGAGCGCAACCTATTCAGGCAGCCGGAGCAGGTCCGATACCCCTGGTCGGCGGGGGCCCACTGCTTCCCCTCGGCGGGCGGGGAATGCAGGTGACAGGCCCAGGACGGGTAGTCGATGGCAGTGAATGACATGGGTGTCAGTCCTTCCGGCTACGCTGTGTGAGCCGTACCGGTTGCGCTCCCCGACAGAGGCTCGCGGGTGCTGGCACATGTGGCGTCCCTCCGGCGATGGGGGACGCCACAGCCATGTCAGGAGCTCGGCTCGCGCGCGCAGGAGCCGCAGCTGGCGTCCGAGCATCGGCGGGTCACAGTGGCCACTCGATCGGCGGGAGCTGCGCCCGCATCTCCCGGCAGCGTTTCGCGGTGTGCGGCGTCCATGACCTGCAATGGCCGCCGCCAGCCGTAGAGCAGCCGCGGACGAGGTTGTCCTCCACGCAGCGGCCGTGTGAGAAGCCGACGCGGGTACCGCAGCACTCGCACGGCTCGTAAGGCTCGGCCTCGTCGGGGCAGTCGCAGTGCATGGTGAAGCCGTGCGCCGCGAACAGCGCTTCAAGCTCGGCCTTGGTGGTCACGTCTCCTCCTCCGTGGCCAGGCATGAGCCGTCGCACAGCTCGGCCTGCCCGGTGTAGATGCAGGCCAGGGAGTGCCGCGCGGTCACGGCTGCCTCACGGTGTGCATCCGTGTCGTCTCCTCGGGGAGCCACTGCGGGCCCTCGGCGACGAGTTGGCGGGTGCGGGCGTACGCGGCCCGCCAGGTGACGGCGGCGCCGTGGACGAGGTCGAACGCGAACGGGACGCTGTAGCGCCACAGGCCGACGTGGTCGCGCCACACGCGGGCCTTCACTGCTTCCGCCCGGTGACGGCGAGGAAGTGGTGTTCGACGGCGGTCTTCGCGTCCTCGACCTGGTCGGGGGTGAGCGCGGGCAACCGGGTCCGGAAGTCGGCGCGGATGGCTTCCCGCATGCCGACGAGGTGGCCGTGGGCGACGTGTTCGCGGGCGATGACGACGGCGGTGTCTGCGTCGGGGCCGGCGAACGGGACCCCGGCTTCGGCGAGCTCGGCGAGGTAGATCCGTTCGGCGTTGGTCAGCGGCAGCGTGGGCGCGGCGGGGGCTGCGGCAACGGTGATCGCGGTCGCCGGTGGCGGGCCGGTGGTGGCGGCGGCGCCGATGCCGGCGATGAGGGCAGCCCCGATGACGGCGGTGACGAGGTGGGCGGGTCGGCGGCGTCGGAGGGTGCGGGCGCGGTGCCGGCCCCGGGCGGGTTGTGGGCGGTAGCTGCCGGTCATCGGGTCTCCTCGGTGGCGGTCGAGTGGGTGGCGGTGGCGAGCCAGTAGCGGCGGCGCGCGGACGGCTGCGGATCCCACCCCTCGTCGGCCCGGACCGACGCTCGCCGGGTCCACCCCGCGTGCATCGGGTCGGCGTCGTCGTGCGGGATGAGGAAGGTGGCGAACACGTCGTCGATCAGCGCGAGCGCGGCGTCGACCTGCTCTCGGTCTGAAGCGTCAGCCATGGAAGTCCCTGTTCGTTCGGACCGCTGCGATCAGCGCGGCCAGCTCAACGGAAGTGCTTGGGTTGCCGCAGAGTCCCGCCATCACGTAGGCCGCAGCGGCCTTCTCGACTGCGCCTCGGCGGTCGTACTCGGCGAGAAGTCGCTGGTCCTGGTTGATCTCGACGGTGACGTGCTCGTTGTCCCAGGCGAGCTGGATACCGCTGTACTCGTGGCGGAGGGCGGAGTGCATCCGGTCCAGCTCGTCACGCAGGGCGCGCACCTCGGCGGCGAAGGTCCGCTCGTCTTCAGTGGCGTAGCGCAGTTCGGCTCGGTGCAGCGCGGCGTCGACCTGCTCTCCGGTGGGTCGGCCCGTGTCTGTGTCGCTCATCGGGTGTTCCTCTCGGTCGGGGTGGAGCTGGCGAACCCGGCACGCCGCAGCTCCGGCGCGTCCGGGTCGGTCGCGGACGCGGGCGGGGGCGGGGTCCAGTTCGCCCAGTCCGTCGTCGACGGATGCGGGATGCCGCCGAGCGTCCGGTAGGAGTGGGCCTGGTCGAGCTCGGCGCGCACCGACGCCAGCTCGTCGGCGAGGCGGGCGCAGCCGGGACACGAGGCGGTCACGTCCGGGCCCCCTGTCGGGCCGTAGGCGGCCGATCAGCGGCCCGGGGGTGGACGGTGCGCCTTGCGTCGGCAGCGGGGCTCACAGAGGCGCTGAGCGGGTCGAGGCGGAACCGGAGGCCGACGTCGAGCCACATCCCCGCCGCCGTGGGTGGCGGCTCGATCCGCGGCGCGCGCTTCTCCATCCACGTCGGGGTGTCGTCCGGGACGAGGTCGAGCCCGACCCAGTCCTGCCTGCCCCGGGCGAGCGCGTCGCAGCACGCCTTGAGCAGGGGCCACAGGTTGTCGGCGTCGCGGCGGCGGCGATCCCCGGGCGCCCAGGTGAGCGTCACGGTCACGTGCTCGACGGGCCGGTCGAGGCGATGCAGGCCAGCCGCCTGGGCGAGGCGCAGCACGTCGGCCCGGACCTGCTTCGTATCGGCGGAGCGGCGACGCCAGTGGGCCCGGCTGTTCCCGACCAGCGCGGCCGGCGGGCGCTTGTAGGGCAGGTCGAGGCGGACCAGCGCGCCCTCGGCAACGATCGGGCCGGTCATGCCGCAGTCCCCGATCGGCACCCGTACGGCGAGCAGCCGTCGGGGTCGCCGTCCTCGACGAGGTCGAACAGGTCGCCCTGCACCTCGGCCTGGGCTTCGGCCTTGTCGCCGCGAGTCCACCGGTCGATCGGTGCGATGGACAGCGGGATCCGGGAGCGGTGCAGGAACGCCTCACCGCGGAGGTGTTCACCTCGCGCGCCGCCCTTGCGGATGGCCGCGTCGAACGCGACGGCGTCGGCCCACTCGGCGGGGTGCTCGTCGCGAAGTTCTCGCCACGCCCGGTTGCCGTGGTACGGGCAGCCGATGCAGGCGCTCTTGGCGGTGTCGCCCCACCCGGCCTGCTCGAGGTAGCGGCCGCAGTCGCGGCGGGACATGCCGAGATCGAGCAGCGGGTGCCGGGCGGTGAGGTACTGGACGCGGGACGGGCTGACGCGGCCGACCTCGTCGGTGGAGAACCCGATCCACTGCTCCGCCCGACGACCCTTCGGGACCCGGCGGAACTTCGGGGCGGCCGCGCCCAGCAGCTCGCGGACCTTCCGGTTGATCGGGGCGAGCTTGTACTCGCTGGTGCACTGGCGGCGGCCCATGCCGTCGGAGCCGTCGGGGTTGCGCACGAAGTACGGCACGGACGCGAACCGGTGCTCGGGGTCGATGGCGTCGGCGCGGAGGTTGCCCTGCGACACGCGGTGCAACGGGATGCCGAGCTCGTCGAACAGGACGGCGAGGCGATCCACCTGCGCGTAGACGCTGGCCGGCTCCCACCCGGTGTCGGCGAAGATGACGTGGTCGACGAGCGGGAGCGTGCCGTCGCGCATGAGCAGGGCGATCGCCGTCGACTGCACGCCGGCGCCGCAGGAGAAGATCCGGAGGTCGCTCACGTCGCCGGCCATTCCTGCTCGGGCTCGGAGCCGTGCGGGCCGCTGTGCCCGTCGAGGTGGCGGCACAGGATTGCGTCGTCGAGCGGGTGGACCTCGGCGCAGAACACGGCGAGCGGCAGCCGCTCGCGGGCCGGAGCTGCCCAGGTGTCGAGCGCGGCGCAGAGACCGTCGAGCAGCCGCTGCGGTTCGGTGGTGGTCATGCGACGCCTCTCTCAGCGAGCATCTGGAAGTAGTCCCCGGTGGGCTCCCACGGCAGGTGCGCGCCGTGACGGAGCACCTGCGGCCAGGCGCGCTCGTCGCGCGAACCTCGCCAGTGCTTGACCTCGACCATCGAGGGGTGTTCCTCGGTGGCGCAGTCGCGGTGCGGTGCGATGCCGAACCCGAACTCGGGCCAGCGCAGGAACAGCGACGAGCCGATAGGCCGGACGCGGCGGGCGCCGCCGCCGTCGTTGGAGTGGCCGGCGTGCGCCTCGGCGATGAGCGTGAACTGGTGCCGGACGCGGAGCAGGTCGAGCGTGTCGGTGAGCTCCTTCGCGGCCTGCTCGTCCTTCACGTCGAGCTTGGACATCTTGTAGAGCGGGCCGGCGACGACGAGGTCGGGCGCGGACAGCGAGACGTTCTGCTCGATGCGGGCGAGTTCGCGCGGCTCGGTGAGCGCGACGCCCTCGGGCCGGGACACGATGCGCACGGCCCGGTGCCAGTCCACCGGGCCCATGTCGTGCTTGCGTCGCAGCGCGTCGACCTGGGCGGCGATCCGCCGGTAGCGGCGCTTCATCTGCCGCTTCGAGTTCTCGCAGTCGAACACGAGCGTGCGGTACTCGCGCTCGGGCAGCGGGTCGCCGGTGAACGGGTGCAGGCCGGCCGCGACGCAGAGGGCGAACTGCGCCAGGAGGAACGACTTCCCGGTGCCCTCGAAGCCGGTGAGGATGAGCCGGTCGGTGCGCTCGAGCAGGCCGGGCACCAGCCAGTCGTAGGGGTCGTCCTCTTCGTCGAGGAGCGAACCGAGCGACATCGGCGGCTCGGCGGCGACCGGGCGGAACGCGACCTCCGCCGCACCGATCGCCTCCCGGGCCTCGTTGGCTGCGCCGGCGAGCACCTCGTCGTCGTCGTTCTCGGCGGCGTAGGCGACCTTCCCCTGGAACCGCTCCATCGCCAGGGCGAGCTCGCGGGCGGTGTGCAGGGCGGAGATGCGCTCGACGTAGTACCCGGCCGACTCCCCGGGCACGAGGTGGGTCGCGAGGTCGGCGACGAGCTTGCCCATGGTCTGGGCTCGTGCGTCGCCTCCCGCGGCGTTGACGACCTCGCGCATGACGATCGGCGGGTCGGTGGGCATGCCTCGCTGGGCGAGGCCGGTGATGGCCATGGCGATGGCGGCGTGCTGCCAGTGGCTGAACGCTCCAGGAGCGAGCGCGAGGAGCTCGTCGGTGCGCCCGTGGAGGGCGATGGCCAGGAGCTGGCGCTCGGCGGTGTGGTCGCGCAGATTCTCGATCACGATGCCTCCCTCAGCGGGAGCGGCGCCCGACGCGGGCAACGGTGGTCGGTGCCGACGGGCTTGATCTGCCACCAGCACTCGGCGAGCTGCTCGCCACCGCGGCGGACCTTGAGGGAGTGCATGCCGGGCTTCTGGATTGGAGAGAGCTCGGCGGTGACCTCGACGCGCATGGGCTGTCCGCAGCGAGAGCAGGGGACGACGCAGGCGCCGATGACGGGCTGGGGATCGCGGTGGTTGCTCATCGCTCGATCAACACCCCGGTCTTGGGGTCGCGCAGCTGGCCGTGCTCGTCGTACGGATACGGCGAGGAGGGCCGGCCACCTGCGACGGCGCGGAGGGGGCGGCCAGCCATGGCGGCGAGTTCGCGGTCGATGGTCGCGTAGCCCTTGGATCCCGCGGCTCGCGCCGCATCCACGACCCGCGAGGCGTCGTTGCTGGCCAGCAGTTCCTTCGCGAGCTTGCCGACCTGGTTGCGCATGCCCTGCGTCGGCGTGACGCCGTTGGTGTTCATCGCCTCGATCCAGGCGGCGACGACGACTCGCGGCGTGACATCTGTGGGTCCGACAGGATCGGCGGCCGGCTGCGTCGGCCCGACCGCGGCAGCGGTCGGAGTTCCCTGTTCCCTGTTCCCTGTTCCCTTCCTTTCCCGATGCACGTCCTCACTGAGTCCTCCGTGAGTTCGCACGGATGCAGCCTTTTGCCTGTTCAGGGGCACAATCTGCCCCTCCGTCGGCGCCGGGAGCTTCGAGGCGGTCTTGCGGTTGATCCGCTGGTGTTCGGACCATCCGTTGACGGCCAGGTATGAGCGGTCACTGACGATGTAGTGAGTTATCAGTGAGGCCTCAGTGAGTCCTCGAATGTCCTCGTCGACGTCGGCGGTGGTGCGGTCCGACAGGGGCCAGAGCGCCGCCCGGATGAGGCGGGCGTCGTACTTGCACCGGCCCTCGTCGTCGGCGTACATCCACAGCCCGATGAACGTCAGCCGCTCCTCGAGGCGCAGGGCCTCGATCGTCAGGGACGTGAAGAACTCAGGCTTGATGGTGCGGATACGCATCAGTCGCCGACCTTCTGGGCTGGCCGGTGCTGTGCGTGGGGAGCGGGCACGGTTCGCCTCCTCTCGTTGCGGGGTTACTGCTGGTGGCGGGGCGATTCATGCCGTACTCTTGGTGACATGCATGATGCCACATGGAGGAGGCCACATCAACGCCCCCCGAACTCGGAACATGCTGTTGGCCGACGCCCGTGGCCTACGCTCTGTCCCATGGAGTCGACGCCAGAAGCGCAGCTCAGGGCTGCCACCGGCCGGCGCAAGCGCCTCGTGAAGCAGGCCGAGGCTGCTCGCCTGGCGGAGCGCGCGGCGATCCTCGCGGCGCTCGAAGACGGAATGCGACAGGTCGACGTTGTCGGCATCACCGGCTACACGCGCGAGCATGTCCGGCGCCTCGCCGATGCGGAGCGCGAGGAACGCGGCTCGGTCGATCACGACTGACGTCCTCTCGGGGATCTCCTGCCGCTGGGGAGCGGGCAGGGGGATGGCCACCAGCGGCCCGCGGTTCGGCAACACGCGGGCCGCTGGTGTGTTCTCAGGGCTGCGACTGCGGCGACTGCCAGCCGAACAGCGTCTTGAACGCCTCGACGACCCGCGCGTTCGCCGACTGGATCGCGTCCTCGCCGTCCTCGTGGCGGTCGCTCTCCCAGACGATCTCCTTGTCGACGATCACCTGACCGAGCCAGCCGTCCTTCGTCTGCACGGCCTGGGTGACGACCAGCCCTGACGGGGGCTTGGGCGCCTTCGCGCCGGTGTCCGGGGTGATGGTGAAGCCGTAGTTCGAGCCGGTCAGAGAGCCGTAGGTCGTGGTGCTCATGGAGGTACCTCTCGTTGGGGGCGGTTCGGGATGCGGGATCAGAACGGGATCTCGGAGTCGTCGGTCGCTGCACCTGTCGGCGCGGAGCTCCACGGGTCGACCTCGTCGCCAGCTGCTCGGGGCGTAGCAGCAGCGCCGTCGCGCGACACCTTCGCGACCTTCGCCGTGGCGCGAGACAGGCTCGGCCCGATGGCGAAGATGTTCATCTCCACCGAGGTGCCTTTACCGCTGCCGTCCTTGCGGTCGTACTCACGGAGTGAAAGCTCGCCAGAGACGATCACCTCGTCGCCCTTGGACAGGCTCTCGGCGCAGTTCTCTGCGAGCTGCTCCCAGGCGGAGGCACGGACGAACATGGAGCCGACGTCTTCCCACTCGCCGCTGCCCTGGTTCTTGCGGCGCTTGTTGAAGACCAGGGGCACCGAGCAGACCGCTTTGCCAGCCGAAGTGAATCTGAGTTCAGGCGCGTCCCACAGACGAGCGACCTCGCCTTGGACCTTGGGGAGTGACATCAGGCTGCCTTTCGTACGTGCTTGCGTGCGAGGCGGTGGGGTTGCCGGTCGCGGATGCGAGCGCACTCGATGCACTTGCGGGTGTTGGGCCTGCTCGGCGGGCGGTAGGTGTTCTCCGGCGTGTAGGGGTGCCCGTAGGGACACTCCTTCTTGAGCGCGTTGAAGGTGGAGATCCCCATGCCGCGTCGGTTGTTCTCGGCGGTCGTGACCGGCTCCAGGTGGCTCGGGTTGACGCACATCCGGTTCCTGCACAGGTGGTCGATGACCAGGCCGGCCGGAATTGGGCCGCGGTGGATCTCCCAGCTGTACCGATGAGCGATCCAGCGAAGGCTGCGCGACGGCCGGAAGCTGCCGTAACCGTTCTTCCCGGGCTCGAGACGCCACAACCAGCAGGGCCCGCGGTGCCGGAACGTGCTGGGTGTCGGACCGTCCTTGTCGATCAACCTCTCGAACCGTTCAGACATCGAGAGCGGCACGGAGCCGCCGTACGGATCGCCGTGGCGCATCAGGGCCTGGTAGTGCCGATTGCACAGCCCCTTTGCTGATCGCGGAGCGGTGCACCCGCCGAGAGAGCAGGGCGGTGCAGTTGCCGAGTTTCGTTTCCGCCGCACGCCTACTGCCCTCCCTCGAGCTCCGTGACCTCGTCAGAGCGGTCGCCGACGAGCTCGGCGTCGAGTACTGCGTCGACCGGCAGGTGTGACACGTCCTGCACGGCCAGCTCGCCGGGCACCCGCGGGGTGTCCATGCCGGCAGGCTCGGCCGCGACGTCGCGCACCGCGCGCAGCTGCTCGCGCATGTACTCGGCGGAGGTCGGCACCCACTTCGCGAGCTGGCGCACCGCGGACTTGAGCCACATCGCCGGCTCGCTCGTGGTCCAGGGGCTGTACTGGGAGTCGGCGCCCTGCGAGGTGGCCTTGATCCGCTGGATGGCGGCGCGGTTGAGGACGACAACCTTCGAGGTGGCGCCGTCCTTCATCCGCGCGAAGGCGTAGACGAGGCGCAGGTTGCCGCGGTCGTCGGCGTCCCAGTCGATCTCGTGGGTGGGGATCTCGTCCTGCCCCGGGCGGAACCGGAACGTGTCGTGCTCGTAGACGCACTCGGCGACGACGGAGGAGATGGCGCCGGCCCGGTACATGAGCTCAATGAGGCCCTGGTAGCCGACGATCCCGAGGATCTCCAGCTGACCCTTCACCTTGCGCGGGGTCAGGTAGAACTGCTCGGTGCCGGGCTCGAGGCCCAGGCGCGCGGCGTCGAGGAGCGCGGCGAGGAACACGCCGGGGTTGTTGCCGGCGGCGATCTCCAGCTCGAACCGGCCCCCCTGCTTGCGGCCCTTCTTGAGCGCGCCCTGCGCGAGGCGGATCCACTGCTCGGGCTTGATGTGGGAAGGGAGCACGGCCTGGAAGTCGCTGCCGTACTGCTTGACCATGGCGGCGGGTCCGGTGTCGCGCTTGGCTACGGCGTTGGTGATCGTTTCAGCACTCATCATGCGCTCCTAGAGAGTCGGTATCGACGGCCCGCTTCGCGCTGACAGCTCCTGCAGGTCCGGCGGCCGTTGTGAACGGAGGTGTTCTCCGGGCTGTACGCATGCCCCTGCGGGCAGCACGTCTTCGCGGAGTTGAGCTGGCCGACGCGTCCGCGTCGGATGTTCTCGACGGCCGTGACCGCTTCGAGGTGGCGCGGGTTCACGCAGCGCCGGTGGGAACAGGTCGGTCCGCCGGGACAGGCGTGGTCCTCGCTGTGACAGGTGTGGTCAGGAACGAGATCGCTCGACAACTCGCCGTGCTCGATTCCGTACGCAACCCGGTGAGCCTTCTGAACGCTCCTGCTGGACCAATGGAAGACGCCGTAGCCGTCCTTGTTGACGTAGCCACGCCAAGGCCAGCAGGCATCGGTCCCTGCGCTGGAGTCGACGTACGACTGGAAACGCTGAACAGGTGTTAGTCGGCGAATCGCCCCGGATCGCAGGGCGGCGCTGTAGTGGATCCAGCACATGCCGCGCCGACGACGTCCGGGTCGGCAGGCAGGGCCACACGCCTCGGTCATGCAGCTTCTCCGATGCTGGTGACGGCCTTGCAGGGCCGCAGGAAGGGCGGGTTGGTGCCACGGCCGGGGACGCGCATGGCGATCCGCTCGCCCCCCGAGGTGGCGTAGCGGGCGGTGCCCATGGCGTCGAGGAGCCGGCTGGTGCGCAGCTGCTTGTCGGCCTTGGCGGCGTCGAAGGTGGCGCAGGCGCGGCGCCAGGCCTGGACGGTCTCGGCGTCGACCTCGCGCTCGTCGCCGTCGATGTCGGGGTGCAGCTCGCGCACGACCTGGAAGGTGGCGTAGCTGTCGTCGATGGCCGGCCGGTTCCCGGCGGCGACGTCGGCGAGGAACACCGCGGCGGCGCCCCGCATGACCGCGGCCTCCTCCGCGGCGTACTCGACGACGTAGGAGCGGAACTCGAGGAACGGCAGCAGCACCGCGACGTGGCAGTGGTCGAGGCCGAGGGTGTCGAGCTGCCAGATGACCTGCGCCCGGTAGTAGACGGGGATCTCGTCGGTGCCGGCCTCGCCCCAGCCCTCGGTGACGGCGGAGGTCTTGCACTCGAGGAGCTCGAAGTTGCCATCGGGGTCGATCACCAGCCGGTCAGGGGTGGCGGCCTGAGTGGGGCGCGCGTGGTGCAGCCACGTCCCGGTCGTCTCGACCCGGTAGTCGGGGTGCTGGTCGGCGAACCAGGCGGCGATCGCGGGCTCGAGGTAGTGGCCGCGGCGGGTGGCGTCGTTGCCGTCGTCGCTGACCATCCCGGTCATGCGGTGGTAGAGACTGAACCTTGACTCCCAGGGGCTCAACCCCAGGACGGCGGCGATCTTCGAGGCCGACATGACGCGCAGCCACTCGGGGTCGCCGACCTCGATGCGTGGGACGAGGATCCCGGTCGGTGTGGTCACTGGATCACCTGGTTCTGGTCGGGGGAGCGGGGGAGCTGGTCGAGGTCGTGCTGCTCGAGGGCCTTGAGGACGTCACCGATGCGGACGAAGCGGGTGCCGGCGGCGAGCTGGCGGTAGAGCTCGCGCCGCAGTTCGACGAGCGGGGAGTCGGCGTTCATCCCGCACGTCCGGCGACGACGACGCGGCCGTCGCGGTCGAACCCGATGAGCCGGTCCCGGAACGCGATCGCCACCAGGTGCGCCTTGTCCCGTGCACCGACCCGTTCCCGGGCCCGCTTCACGTAGGTGGAGATGGACGACTCGGTGTGGTGGAGCTCGGTCGCGACCTGGCCGAGGGGGATGCCGGCGGCGATGCGGGCGACGATGAGGAGCTCGCGGTCGTCGGCCGGGGCGGGCTGGCAGGTGCAGCGGGCGCGGGCCGGGTGGCGGGAGCCGGTGGCGTGGCGGATCACGACGCGACCTGCCCGGCATGCCAGGTGGACGGCTCGGGGGTGAACCCGGCGGGCCGCCACCGCGGACCGTCCACCTGCACCACCGGCGCGGGCGCGGGCGCGGCTCGTCGGGGGCCGCGGCGGATGGTGCGACCGCCCGACCTCGCACCGGGCTGCCGGTCCCTGCGGGTGGCGTCGCGGTCGGCGTTGCACGCCCGGCACCTGCGGCCCCCGTTGCCGGTGTGGAGGATGTTGTCGCCGACCATGGGGTGGAGGCTTTTGCCGCAGATGTCGCGGCGTTGCCGGATCGGCGGGCCGGCCTTCTCCCGGCACTCGGTCGAGCAGAACTTCTGCCGGCTGTACTGGGTGGTGGTCTGGTCGGCGCCGCGGTGGAACAGGGCGTCGCAGTCGGGGTTCTGGCAGGGCTTGGGGGGCAGTTCGATGCGCTTCCCGCCGCGGGGCATCAGCGCTCACCTCCGGTGGTGTGCTGGTCGAGCCATGTGTCGAGGTCGTCGTGGCGCAGGAGCCAGTCGGTGAGCTCGTCGCGCAGGGTGGCGACCTGGTCGCGGTCGAGGACGACGGTGTCCTCCGGTTCGCCGGCCTCGACCATCGCGAGGCCTTGCTCGGCGCGTAGCGACACCCGCAGGAACGGCCAGACGCCGTCGTTCTCGCAGTCCGGGTCGAGCTCGCCGTCGACGTCGCGACCGTCCCGGGTGATGAACCCGGGGATGTAGGCGAGATCGAGAGTGCCGCCGCGGGGGTCGTCGACGGTGGGGAGGACGTGGGATTGGCGGTAGATGAGCGGGGCGGGGTAGTCGTCGCCGTCGTCGCCGAACAGGCCGAAGCTGCAGTAGATGCTCACGACGCAGCCGCCGTCACGCCGTCGAGGTCCAGCAGAGCCGGGGTGTCGAGCTCGGTGTCGAGACGGCGCAGGTTGTCGACTGCGGTCCGCCAGTAGCTGGGCTTCAGCTCGACGCCGATACCGCGCCGGCCCAGCTTCCGGGCGACGAACACCTCGGAGCCGATCCCGGCGAACGGGGTCAGGACCGTCTCGCCGGGGTTGGACCACAGCCGGATGCAGCGCTCGATGAAGTCCAGCTGCAGCGGGCAGATGTGCCGCTCGTCGGCGTGCTCCCGCCCGGCGCGGACGTTGAGGGTGCGGGTCTCCTTGATGTCGAGCCACACCGGCGCCAGCTGCTCCCCGCCGACGTCGCCCCCGTCGGTGCGGTCGAACCAGATCGGGGAGGCCCACTCGATCCAGTCGTCGTTGGTGACCTCACCGCGGGTGGCGTGGTGCGGAATCGGGACGGCGTTGTCGCCGGGCTTCACGAACTTCAGCAGGTAGTCGGCCAGGGCGGGGCGGGTGCCGGCGCTGTCCCGGTTCTTCGTCTGGAACGCCAGCGCGTGCGCCTTCGTCCGGATCGACTGGGCCTGCGGGTCCTTCCACACCGTGACCTCGCCGTGGAACAGCCACCCGGCGCGCTGGAAGGCGCGGATGACGTCGCCGCGGAAGTCGGTGAGGCCGCTGTACCCGTCGACGGCCTTCTTCGTGGCGACCTGCTGCACGTGCACGCAGGCGACCCGGCCGGGCTTCGTGACGCGCAGCTGCTCGGCGATGACGTAGCCGTAGTGGTCGAGGAACTCTCCGCGGGACGCGGAGTTGCCAAGATCCCGGGCGCTGGGCGAGTACGTGTACAGGGAGTCGAACGGCGGGGAGCACACCGACAGGTCGACCGAGTCGGTGTCGAGCTCGGCGAGGCGGATGCAGGAGTCGCCCAGCAGCAGCGACCACATGTCGCCGTGGGCTTCGTCCTCGAGGTACAGGTCGGTGCTCATGCGGCCCTCCGGTGGTGGGTGTTGGCGGCCATCGCGGCGACGAGCTCGCCGGTCATGGCGGCGGCGTCGCGCTCCTTGCGGGCGACATTCGCGGCGATCTGCGACTCCAGCTCCGACAGCACGATGTGGGCGCGGACGACGCGGGTCTGGCCGTAGCGGTAGCAGCGGCGGATCGCCTGGTAGTACTGCTCGTACGAGTCCGACAGCCCGACGAACGCCATGCGTGCGCAGTGCTGCCAGTTCAGTCCCTGCGACGCGATCGCCGGCTTCGTGACCAGGACGTTGATGTGGCCGTCGGCGAACCCGAGGAGCGCCTCGGCCTTCTCCTCCGGGGACATGGACCCGCCGACGTTGACCGCCCCCGGGATGGCGCGGGTCAGGACGTCGGCCTCGTCGTTGAGGCCGCACCACAGCAGCCACGGCTCATCGGGTTCGGCGGCGACGAGGTCGACTGCGCGGCCGCATCGGGCGTCGAGGGTGTCGCGCCGCACCTTCGCCCGACCACCGACACCACCGAGGTCGGTGGGGAACAGCTGGCCTTCGGCCTCGATCGCGACGGGCAGCAGCTCGGGCACGATCTCCAGGCCGGGCAGGTCGTAGCCGGTGTCGGGGTAGCCGAGGTCCGACGGGCGGCGCAGCGCCACGGCCCAGGACGCCATCCACGCGAACATGGGGCCGCGGGCGTGGCCCTTGAGCCGCCATCCCTGGTCGTCGTGGACGAAGTAGGCGGCGAGCATGTTGGCGCGGGTGGCGTGGCCGAGGAACTCGGCCTGGCTGCACAGCTCCTCGGGCTCGTTCGGGGCGGGTGTGGCGGTGCAGGCGAGGCGGCGGGGGACACCGGCGAAGTGGTCGGTGAGCAGGCGGCGGGTCTTGCCGTCGCTGTTCTTGAGGATCGACGCCTCGTCGAGGACGACGGCGTCGATGCTGGCCGGGTCGAACTTGGAGACCTGCTCGTAGTTGGTGATCCACACGCCGGGTGGGAGGGCGCCGCCGTCGCGGGTGTAGCGGGCGTCGACGCCGAGCTTCGCCGCTTCGCGGGCGGTTTGGTGGCAGACGGCGAGGGGGGCGACGATGAGGCTGGTGTCGCCGGAGTGGCGTGCCCATTCGATCTGCTGGACGGTCTTGCCGAGCCCGGTGTCCTCCCAGAGTGCGGCGCGCCCGGTGCGGACGGCCCAGGCGGTGAGCTCGGCCTGCCAGTCGTGCAGCATCGGGTGCATCTGGCCGGCTTCGACGTCGGGGCCGGCGTGCTCGACGCGGCGGGCCTTGGCGGCGAGGAACTCGGCGTAGCCGGGGGCGGTCATCGCCGTGCCCCGATCTTGAGGCCGCGGCGCACGTCCTCGATGCGCATGACCATCGCCCCGCCACGTTCGGCGGCGTCGACGAGCCGGGCGAAGGCGTCGATGCGGTTGCGCAGCTGGTTGCGTTCGTCGCGGAACCGGGCGAGCTGCTCGAAGTCGCTGACGGGGGCGGTCATGCGGCACCGCCGAGGATGTCGTGCTGGTAGCCGAGGGCGACGGCGTGTGCGCGGTCGCGGGCGCCGAGCTTGGTGAACAGGCGTCGGGCGTGGGTTTTCACGGTGTCCTCCGACAGGCCCAGTTCGGACCCGATCGATGCGTTGGTGCGGCCTCGGGCCATGGCTGCGAGGACCTGCACCTCACGCCCCGACAGCGCCCCACCGTCCGGTAGCGGCGCGGGTGTGGTCGCCGACCCGGGGAGGTGCAGGTGCGGTGCGAGCTCGTCGAGGACGGCGAGGAGCAGGTCGGGGCAGCGGGCGGCGCCGAGGAGCCGGGACAGCTGCCGGACCAGGGCGAGGTCGATGACGGGCGGGGCGGTGTGGGGGCGGCGACGTTCGTAGGCGAGGTGGGGGTGGGCCACGGTGAGGAGGGCGGGGAGGGTGGCCTCGTTGCGGGTACGGGCGAGCACCTCGTGCAAGCGGCTGACGAGTTCGATGTGCTGCCACACCTCGGTGGGGACGCGGTCGAGGGTGGTGACGGCGGTGCCGCCGTTGGCCGCGGTGATGGAGGTGGCTGCGCGGGTCATGTGGTCACCTGGGTTACGGGTCGCGGCGGTCACGGGCACGGGTTGATGCAGTCGCAGGACCAGCGGCTGCGGTGCGCGGGAACCACGCAGCGGGGGTTGCGCTCGTTGAGGTAGCGCCAGACGGCCAGCCACACGCTCACGACGCCACCCGCCCAACCTGCTCGGCCGCGGCTGCGTGGATCCGCAGCCCGGCAGCGCACGCCCGCAGCGCCTCGACCACGGCGCGGTCCTGCGCCTTGTCGGACCAGTTCATGACGTCGAGCGGGTCCCGCACCCCCAGATGCGCCATCAGCGCGGCGAGGACGGGGTGGGGCCCGGTGGTGGCGTAGGCGTGGGCCTTCGGGTCGTAGACGTCCTCGCCGACGATGGCGCGGTCGATGTCGAGGTGGTCGCGGTACCCGACGGCGACACCGATGGCGCCGAGGGCGTCGCAGCCGCGGCCTTCGGTCCATCGGGTGGCGAACAGCTGACATTCCCAGTACTCGCCGGTCGCGAGGCCGTTCGTGTGGATGAGGTGGGCGGCGCGGTCGAGGGCGTCGGCGATCCCGCTGGGGTTGAGCTGGGCGGGGGTGAGGGGGTGGGTGGGGAGGGCGAGGTCGGTCACGACGCACGCTCCTTCGGCTTGAGCGCAGCGGTGAGCCGTTCGAGGGCCTCGTCGCGGTCGAGGGC
The DNA here is from genome assembly GCF_019263585.2 of Pseudonocardia oceani. Classification (GTDB taxonomy): domain Bacteria; phylum Actinomycetota; class Actinomycetes; order Mycobacteriales; family Pseudonocardiaceae; genus Pseudonocardia; species Pseudonocardia oceani. The sequence continues at coordinate 37,994 of NZ_JADQDF010000003.1, read as the reverse complement.
GTGGTACGCCGGGAGGCTGTTCGTGACGAGCAGGTGACGCGCGGCGGCCTCGACTGCGAGTAGCCGAGGCAGGTTCTCGCGCAGCTCGGCGATGGTGGCGGCCTGGTGCTCGTTCGCGCTGCGCGCGAACGCCAGCTCGTTGCGCAGCGCGCGCACCTCGGCGGCCAAGGTCGGCATGGACGGGCCGACCGCGATGTCGGCGGAGGCCAGCGCGTCCGCGACCTCCTCGCGGGTCGGACGGTTGGCGCGACTCACGCCCCACCACCGAGGAGCTGGTCGAGCAGGCCGTGCGACTTCCCGGCGCGCTGGGGGCGGCGGCGCAGGTCGACACCGGCGATCGCGGACACGTGGACGGACCCGGCGCGGTCGGCGCGATGCCTGCCCGACGGCCGGTCCTCGGAGATCCAGCCGCCGCGCGGGCGGGCGGGGATGGCGGCGCGGCCTCGGGCGATGGCGTCGGTGACCGCGGCGGGCTGACCGGTGATCGTGGGGAGTTCCCCGGTCGGGCTGTGGTCGTGGACGATGAGGCTGGTCATGGAGGGTGTGTTCCTCTGTGATCGGGGCGGGTCGGCGCGTGGCGGCGTCGGCTCGCCTACTACGTGGGTGGGTCAGGACGCGGCGCGGAGGTCGTCGTGCTGGGTCGAGCTGTCGACGGCGACGGGCATCGGCGCGAGGAGGTCGACGACCCGGGCTCGCTGCGAGTTGGTCAGCGGCGGCATCGCAGCCAGGAGCGCCTCGACGTGGGCCTCGTATGCGGCGGCACGTTCGGCGTCGCGTTCGGCGGCCCGCTCGGCGGCGGTGGTCATGCGGACACCGCGGTGGGCGCCTGCTCGAGGACCTCGACGGAGAACAGCTGACCGAACTCGACCTGCGGGAAGGCGCTGAGCAGGGCGGCGATGAAGTCGACGCCGAGCGCTGCGTCGCCCTTGAGGGTGCGGGACACCGTGGTCGGGTGGACGCCCATGGCCTGGGCGAGGGCGGCGTTGGAGGACAGGCCGGCGGCGGCCCGGACGAGCGCGAGGTTGTCGGCTCGGATCTGGATGGTCGGCTTCACGGGCGCTCTCTCTGCGTAGAAGCAGCTACTGCGTTGACGCAGGAAAGCTAGCGCAGGAGGCTGCGTGAACGCAACTCCTTCGTGTACGAAACCGGCGTGTCCGGCGTGTCGCTTTTCGCCAGGTGCTGCGCCCACGCATCACCCGTTGGAGCCACTACCTGCGGATAGTTAAGATCACGTGCGGCTGACATGCTGCGTGTACGCAGATACGCTGCGCCTCGTGCCGGAGAGCAGCTGGGCCTCGTGGTTGTCCGATCACCTTCGGCAGCGGAACTGGCGACAGGTCGATCTCATACGCGCGTCGAACGACACGGTGACCAGCCCGAAGATCTCGAAGTGGCTCCGGAGGGGCGAGGTGCCGGAGCCCGCCGCAGTGCGCGCCGTCTGTGTCGCACTGCAGGTGCCCGTCGTCGACGGCATGCTCGCTGCCGGCTACCTCACGCCGGCCGATCTCGACATCGAGGTCCTTGAGCGCCCCGCCGCCGGCGCGCACACGTTGGGCAACCGCGAGCTGCTCGCCGAGCTCGCACGTAGACTTGAGCGCAACAGTACCGGCGCGGCTGGCGTGATCGATCCGCCGAACGAAGTTCGGCACCTGCCGCCGCCGCTGCCTGCGGCAACGCAGGGTGAGCAGTGGGCTGCGCGGCGTAAGCCAAGTAAGTGATGCTAAGCGAATGCGGTAACGATTCAGTGATCAAAGTTTAAACTCTAGACGTGGCTCCCCGCTGTGCACTTCACGAAGATGCCGTCTGTCTCCTGGCCGCACTGAAGAGTGCGCTCGACAAGAACGGGGAGGTCACCCTCCGACAAACGGACCTCGGACCAGGACTGATGGGAGCCACCGTCTTCGGTGAATCCCTCGTCGCGATCGCCCCGGACCTGACCCCGAACGAGTGGCGATCCACTCTCGCCCACGAACTGGTCCACCTGGCCCGCGGCCCCGTCTCCACCGAGCGGGCCGCGGTCGAAGAACACCAGGTACAGAAGGAGACCGCCCGAATGCTTGTCCCTGCCGGGCCTGCTCTCGCCCAGCTCGACCGACAGTGGACCGAACAGGAGATCCAAGACCTGGCCGCCCGGTTCGCAGTCGACCGCGACACCGTCGAGACCGCGCTGCGGGCGCCGATCTTCATGCCGCTACCCCGGCCCCGCAGCAACTAGATGTCGCCCCGCCGATCCTCCACGCGCACCGAGGCAGGGTCGAAGTACACCCCGCCTGCTCCTCGCCCGGGGCGCTGCCGGAGCAGCGTCACCTCGACCAGGTTGTCGATGACGCGGCGCTGCTGGTCGATCCCCGCGGCGAGGAACGTCCGGCGAGGATCCGCCGCATCCGCGATGCCGGCCAGTGGCGAGCCCGTCCAGTGGCGAGCGAGCTGAGCCTCGAGCGCGGCGATCTCACTCTGCACCGGGCCGTTGGACAGCCGGAACTGGCTGGCCGTCATGCCCGAGTCTGGGTCGCCGAACTCGGCCGCGATCTTGTCCGCGTGAGCGCGGAGGTTCGCGAGCCTGATCCGCAACGGGCGCACGTCGACACTCGGTGTCAGCAGGTTCACCGCGTTGCGCGCCAGACGACGTCCGACGACGTCGAGCACGAGCTCGTCGACCGGCTTGGCGACTCGGCTCATGTGGTTCGCCGCGCACGCGTACCTCGGCTGCCCATCGGCGCGCTGCCCTCCGGAACGCACCAGTTCCCCGCACTCGCAGCGGTACAGGAACGACCCGACGAGCTTGAGGCTGGTCCCACGATGGGTGAGCCGTGTCCGGTCCGACAGGAGCGCGACGAGCGCCTCCCAGGTGTCGCGCTCGACGATCGCAGGCCACCGGGCCGGGCCGACGATGCGGCCGCGGTTCCCGACGAGGCCGGCGTTGCGCGGACGGAGCAGGACGTGGCGCAGGTTCGACCCGTCCCAGCGGGCGCCCGTCGAGGTGGTCAGGCCGGCGTCGTTCCAGCGTCGGACGATCGACCGCACCGAGTGCCCGGCGAGGATGTCGCGGGTAGCGGCCTCGATCTCCGCGGCCTCACCCGGCAGCAGCGCCAGCCCGTCGGGCTCGAACCCGAACGGTCGGCGCCCGCCGTGCCAGCGACCGTCGGCCTGGGCCTGCTGCCGCTGACGGCGCAGCCGCTCACCCTTCTGCTCCGACTCATGGCGGGCGACCGCACCGACGATGCGCGCCGTCATCCGCCCCGACGCCGTCGACAGGTCGAGCTCGCCCGCCCGCACCGTGTGGGTGGGCGCATGCTGGGTGAGGTCGATGTAGCGCTCGAGCTCGATGGGGGAGCGGTGCAGTCGGTCGGCGTGCCAGGCGACGACGGCGTCGATGCGGCCGGCGTCGATGTCGGCGAGCATCCGCTCGTAGCCGGGCCGTGCCCGCCGCGAGTAGGCGGAGGCGTCGTTGTCGACGTACACCTCGGCGACACTCCAGCCGCGGGAGGCGACGAGCGCACGGCAGTCCTGCTCCTGCCGGTCAACGCCGAGGCCGGCGCCGATCCGGTCCTGGCTGATGCGGCAGTACACGGCCGCGCGACGCGTCATGGCTAGTGAGGCTAGTCCCGGTTTCGGTACACACGAAAACCAGTGACAGCACCACTGGATAGTATGCGGGTGCGCCGTATAGCAGCAGGTCAGGCCTCGTGGATGACGATGCGCGCGGGCTTCGGCGCAGGCTGATCGAGCGCCGTGGCCGGGTCCCCGTCGACGCGCAGGACGCCGTCGGCGAAGTGCGCGTCGATCGAGGTCTGAGAGATCCCGGCCGCGCGGAGTCGGTCGTTCACGGTGGGGACGTGCTCGGGCTCGGTCACTGACACCGGGCATCCACGTCGCCCGCAACAGACACCGAGAGCACCCACGGCTCTTGCCACGGAGGGCAGACCGGGACTTGCTCGGGGTACGGGTAGGACGGGTCGAGCTGGTGCTGCCGCACCTCCCAGTCGACCTGTTCCTGCAGCGCGGACCTGCGCTCCAGTGCTTCGGTGTGCTCAACGACGACGCGCCACTGTTCCTCCTGGCGCTGCTCCACCCACTCATTCCCCCAGGCCAGAACCAGCCACAGCCCTCCCAGTAGTAGGCCCGCGACGATGAGGGGATGCGTCATGGCGGAGATCGTCCTGCAGGCGGTGCGTATCAGCAGGGGGATGCCGAGTGCCTTGAGCGTGCTCATCCGCGGAACGCCTCCACGTCGAGGTCCCCGCGCTCGTGCGCGGGCGTGGCCGGCGCGGGCTGTGCGGCGGCGAGTGTCCAGGGCGCGGACACGGCGTAGGCGGGGACGACGGGCCAGCTCGCCACCTCGTCGTCGTAGAACCAGGTGATGTCGCGGGCTCCTGAGATGAGGACCCACCGCTGCCCCGCCGGCCTCGTCTGCGCCGTCTTCACGGCACGGCGCGCGTCGCGGTCGAACAGGTGCGCGTGCTGGTCCGTGGGGTCGGCGTCGACGCGGACGGTGCCGGGCGGGTCGGCGGCGGGGTCGCCGAGGTCGCGGACGGGCGCCGCGTAGAACCCACTCACTGGGCCACCTCGACCCCGTCGACCTCGACAGCGGACGCTGCGAGCAGCTCGACGCCTACGACCTCACCGTCCTCGTCCAGGTCCACGGTGATGCCTGCGCGGGTGTCCTCCAAGGTGCGGGCTACCGGCTTGTCCTGATAGCGCACGTAGACGTCGCTCATCGGTCCTCCCCGTAGGCGGCGGCGAGCCGGTCGAGAGCGGCGGTCAGATCGCGCGGGTCGTTCTTGTCGGCCGCGACCCACAGCCGGGCCACTTCGCGGGCGAGGTCGTCGCGCACCGCCATGTCCGCGGCCGCCCGGTCGAGCGCGGCCTGGTCGTCGCTGACGGGCACGGGTAGGCACACGCACCGGTCGACGAACACGAGCCCAGTAGCGTCGTACTGGCAGCCGCATCCAGCGGTGGTGTCGGTCATCGTTCCTCCAGGCTGCGCAGCTTCACGACGGCGGGGGTGCCGGTGGCGTACAGCCGCACCACCACCTCGTCGTAGGGCACCGCATCCCCGACACCGGGGGCGGCGAGGACGGTGACGGTTTGGCGCCACGGCCGGTGCCAGTAGGTGCGGCCGATGACGGGGGCGTGGTAGTCGGGGGCGTAGGGGTCGAACGCTACGGCGCCTTGCTCGCGCGCCGGTCGAGCGTCGCCTTCGGGACGCCTGTCGCCTCTTCGACCTTCGACCACGAGACGTTCGGCCTCCGTCGCACCTCGGCCACGAGCCGCCCCGTCCAGACCTGTGCCTGGTCGAACACCAGCTCGGATTCCTTGATCCCTTGGTACAGCTCGTCGAGGGACACCTTCGACAGGTCGCGGGCGAGGAGTTCCTGCAGATTCATCAACGCTTCGCTCTCCTCGCGGCTGGTCACAGCGGGTCAGGTTAGTGCTCGGTCTTCCCACATGTAGGAAGGTATCGTAGGCTCCCACTTCTGGGAAGCGCGAAACCGACCACGAGGAGACCCCGATGGGACTGTTCAGCAGCAAGAGCGACCGCGACGTACCGCGGCGCGCGCTCGACCCGCAGCCCGACGTCAAGGTGAAGCACACCGCCGGGTGCGAACTCGACGGCCGCACCGACCAGCACACCCACCCGCAGGCCGAGTGGCGGGCGCACATCGACAAGCAGGACCCGTGGGGTGGTCGGTGATGGGCTTCCGCCTACGCAAGACCATCCCCCTCGGCCCGCTCCGGCTGCACCTCAACCAGGCGGGCCGGATCACCTGGGGCCTCAAGATCGGGCCGTGGACCTGGTCGGCGACGACCCGCCGCCACACCCTCAACACCCCAGGACCGGGATCCGTGAGCTGGCCGGGACGACGAGGTGAGCGGTGAGCGTGGCCATCTGCTGCGTTGACGGATGCCTGCGGCCACTGAGGGCGCACGGGTACTGCGGCGGGCACTGGAGACGGTGGCGCAAGCACGGAGACCCAGGTCCGGCAACCTTCCGGGCCAAGGCCCCCGGCCGCACCTGCTCCGTGAACGACTGCGGCCGACCCCACAGTGGACGCGGCCTGTGCGGCGCCCACCTCCAGCGGGTGCTGGCCGGCAAAGCTGTCGGCGACGCGACAGTTCAGGCCACACGAGGGCACCGAAGTGGAGTGCCCAGCTACAGCACCACGCACCGCTGGCTCAGGCAGGCGCGGGGACGTCCGAGCACGCACACCTGTGTGGAGTGCGGGGGCTGCGCCGAGGAGTGGGCGTACGACCATGCCGACCCCAACGAACTGACCTCCTCCAAGGGGCCATACAGCCCGCAGTACGGGCACTACCAGCCGATGTGCAGGCGGTGCCACCGCCTGTTCGACGCGTCGCATGCGAAGAAGGGCGAGGCATGAGGCCTCAGCGGTTCCTACTGTTTGGGCTTCTCCTGATCGTGGCTGGCGCTGCGGCCGTGCTGTCGTTCGCGGCCCTCCGCGATCTCGCGCTGCTGTGCGGTTTCGCCCCTTCGCTGGCGTGGCTCCTGCCGGTCGTCGTTGACGCTGGCGCAGCCGCCGGGTCACTGGTGTGGCTGGGCCAGTGGTCGCCACCCGACGCCGATCGGTACGCCCGCGCGCTCGCCCTGCTGCTGCTAGGCGGCTCGGTTGCGGGTAACGCGCTCGGTCACGGCCTGGAGGCGTATGGAGTCCAGCCCCACTGGCTCGTCGTAGTTGCGGTGTCGGCGATCGCCCCGACGGTGCTGGGTGCCCTCGTCCACTTGATGGTGCTCGTCGGCCGGCCGGAGGCAGCACCGGCGGAACCTCCAACCGAGCTGCCAGTTGCTCCAGCCCTTGGAGATGAGCAGGAGCCGAATCTCCAAGGGCTGGAGGGCGAGCCGGAGACGGTGGAGGAGCGGGCCGCCCGACTGATCGCAGAGGGGGCTGGGCGCAAGCGGCTTGTTGACGAGCTGGAGATCAGCGAGTGGAAGGCCCGCCAGCTTCTCGCCACCACCAACGGAGCGACAGCGTGACGATCGACATGCGCAAGAGGCCCGACCCCGACGAGCCGGGCACCGAACTCGCGCTGCACGACGCGCTCGACGGGGAGGTCGTGTCGCTGCCTGCGCGGCCCGAGCCTGAGCTGGCGCTGCGACCGTCGCCAGCGGTGGCGATGCCGTGGGAGGCCGAGCCACCGGAGCGGCGGCCGATCATCGCGCCGTGGCTGCGTCAGGCCGAGCAGCGCCGGGCCGCCGCCTGGTGGGTGGCGCGCCGGGCGGGCTACCACCTGGCGTGGCACGCCGTGCGCCTGCACCTCTACGTCGCGCTCACGCTGTGGTGGGCGCCGCGGGGGCTGGTGCGCGTGCTCGGGCAGGTGCGCGACTTCGTCGACGACGGGGACGCCCGCCCGCTGCGCAAAGCCGCGAAGACCCGGGGCGATGACGCGCTGTACTTGCGGTACCGCTCGGAGCAGAAGTTCGTGCGCGCCGCGCACCAGCGCCACGTCATCGCGCTCGGCGTGCTCGTCGCGGCGGCCAGCGCCGCGGTGTGGTGGTGGTTCGCCTGGCTGTGGCCGGTCGCCGTCGTGGTGGTCGCGCTGCTGGGCTGGCGCGGGCAGTCGCCCGACAGGCCCATCTTCACCCCGGCCGTCGTGCCGGGCCGCTTCCGCAAGCTGTCCCCGGGCGTGGTGGTCCGGGCGTTCGAGGCGGCGAAGCTGTGCACCGAGGCCGACCCGCTCACCTTCGCCACCCCGATCCACCGCGACGCCAACGGCTGGCGGGCGGTGCTCGACCTGCCCTACGGCAAGACCGCCGACGAGGCGATCCGCCGCCGCGACGAGATCGCCTCGGGCATCGACGTCGACGAGCGGCAGGTCTTCCTCTCCCGCGTCCGCGGGTCGGCCGGGTCGATCCGCCGCGTCGACATGTGGGTCTGCGAGGTCGACCCGCTGTCGATCGCAGCCGGGCCGTCCGAGCTGCTGACCAGGCCCAACGTGAACTTCTGGCACCCGTGGCCGTTCGGGAAGAACGAGCGCGGCGAGACCGTGTGGCTGTGCGTGCTGTGGGCGGCCATGCTCATCGGCGCCATCCCGCGGCGGGGCAAGACGTTCGTGCTGCGCCTGGTCGCGCTGGCCGCCGCGCTCGACCCGCACGTGCGCATCATCGTGTTCGACCTCAAGGGCGGGCCGGACTGGACACCGTTCGAGCACGTCGCCGAACGGATCTTCTACGGGGACCGCGCCGACCCGGACACGGGTGTGCACCCGCTCGCGGCGCTGCGCGACACCATCGACGACCTGCTCGCCGAGGTCGACCGCCGCAACCGCCTGCTCCGCACCCTGCCCAAGGCGGTGTGCCCCGAGGGGAAGCTCACCGAGGAGCTCTCCCGCACCAAGCACCTCGGCCTGCAGCTCATCGTGCTGGTCATCGACGAGGTGCAACGGGCGTTCCTGAGCAAGGAGTACGGGCCCGACATGGAGGACAAGCTCACCGACCTGGCGAAGGTCGGCCCGTCGGCCGGCATCATCACCCTCGCCGCGACGCAGAAGCCCGACGCGAAGTCGACGCCCACCGGGTTCCGCGACCAGTTCGGTATCCGCTTCGCCCTGTACGTAACGACGCGCGACGCCTCCGAGGCGGTGCTCGGTGCAGGCGCAGGCGGCGAGGGGATGCACGCGCACAAGCTGCCGCCCGACGCGCTCGGCGCGGGGATCCTGCGCGGCACCGGCGACGCGAAGGTCAACGGCGGGACCGTGCGCACCGGCTACGCCGACGCCGTCGCGGCCGAGGCCATCTGCCTGCGCGGCCGCGCGCTGCGCGAGAAGGCCGGCACGCTCGAGGGGATGGCGCTCGGGCACACGGTGTCGGCGACGCCGGTGAGCTACTCGGTCACCGAGGATCTGGCGGTCGTGTTCGGCTCCGACGAGAAGGCGCACAGCGACGTCCTCTGCTCGCGCCTGGCGGACCGCTGGCCCGACCGGTACGCCGGCTGGACACCGATCCAGCTGGCCGCCGCGCTCAAGCCGAGCGACGTCCGGCCGCGCCAGGTCTGGGCGGTGAGCCTCGAGGACGAGGTGCCGCGCAACAGGCAGGGCATCCTCCGCAGCGACCTTCTCGGGGCCCTCGATGGCTGAGCTCCTAGACCCTAAGCCGCAGGTCAACGCGGGGGTTCGGCCCCTAGGGCTAGTCCTAGGATCTAGGCGCCGGGCCTGCGCGGCGGCGTCTCCTCCTAGCGCGGGAGGCCGGTGATGGACTCGCTCATGCTGGTCGGTCTGGTCCTCGCCGCGCTCTACCTCGGGTCGTGCTGGCTGTTCCCGTTCCGCGCCTGCTGGGCGTGCTCGGGCCGCACGAAGACGGGCGACGGGCGCGGCAACTTCCGGATGCGGCGGGCGTGCTGGCTGTGCGGTGGCCAGCCCTACCGGAGGTTCGGCGCGCGCCTGCTCGGGCGCGGCCGCTGACCGTCGTGGCATCATCGCCGGGCCGTGCTTCCCCCGCGGCGGACCGCAAACCCCAACAGAGCTGCCGGTTGCTCCAGAACTTGGAGATTAGGCCTGTCGTCCGAGCGAGGGAGCACGCCCATGAACGTCGGTCGCCCGGGTTGCCCGGTCGCGGTGATCCGGTGGAAGCAGCGCCGGGCCTGGGTGCGGGTCTACCCGTGCGTCTTGCATCACGGCGAGGTGCCGGGTGCGGAGCCGATGACCGACCGGCACCGGGAGCTGCTCGCCGCCCGCCGCGCCGACTGGGAGTCCGGCCTGGCCGGGCGCGGGTACGTGGGCCCGCCGACGAGCTCGAGCCGCGACGGGGTGTGAACGACGAAGAAGCTCCCCCGCCCCTGCCGTGAGGCAAGGACGGGGGTGCGGCGTTGTGAAGTGGAAGGGCGCGTCATCAGAGTTGATGAGATGCCGTCGCCACCTGTAACCGTGCGACGGCCCAGCTCGGATGAGCAGGCATGCCGAAGTCGAACGAGCTCACCCACCGCATCACCTACGCACTGAACAACCCGTACAGCACCCGCTCCATCGGCGGACGCGCACGACAGAAGCGCTGGGGCAAGCTCCTCGACACGTTCCCCGACCTTGACCGGATGCGGGTCCTCGACCTCGGCGGCACCGTCGAGTTCTGGCAGAGCGCGCCAGCACAGCCCAAGGACCTCACCGTGGTGAACCTCGAGCCCGCTCGTGACGGGCAGGTCCACGGCGACGCCTGCGCCCCGCCCGCCGAGATCCGCGCCGGCAGCTACGACATCGTGATCTCCAACAGCCTGATCGAGCACGTCGGCGGGCACCTGCGCCGGCAGGCCCTTGCGGAGGTCATCGCCGACCGGGCGCCGCGGCACTGGGTGCAGACTCCGTACCGGTACTTCCCGGTGGAGCCGCACTGGATGTTCCCCGGCATGCAGTTCCTGCCGTTCCGGGCGCGGCTGGCGATCACCCAGCATTGGCCGCTCGGCCACTACTGGACCGACGACCCCGCCCTGGCCATGGAGCGCACCCACGAGGTGGAGCTGGTGTCGGCGACGGAGATGCGCTCCTACTTCCCCGACTCGGACATCTGGTTCGAGCGGATGGCCGGCCTCCCGAAGTCGCTGGTAGCGATCCGGGCCTGACCGCAGGTCAGCCGGGTTCGGGCCATTCGACGGACGGACCGGGGATGACTCGGACACCGCCAGTGGTGGCGATGACGCGGCCGGACCAGGCGAGGTCGGCAAGATATGTCTCCGCCGCCGTGCGGTCGGTGAACCATGTGGTGCCCTGCTCGTGCCCGGTCGCCGCCACGTACGCGGCGGCCTCCTCGATCGTCTCCGGACGCTTCCCTGCTGGAATCAACGAATCCTGAATCAGTGTGCCCGGTTCCAGGTACACGTGGTTGTTCCGCACGGTCACCCCCACCGGGATACCGTCCAAGGCGAAAATGTGGTTGGTCGTCGCCCCGAAGAACACGTTGCGTTCACACACGAGATCCGTTGGCAACGCGTACCGGTAGAACAGCAGGTGGCAGCCGCGACCGGCCGGATCGGGACGGTACTGCCAACCCCACCCGTTGCCCGCACCGAAGCAGAAGTTGTCGGTGAACGAGCAGTCGACGAACCCAACACCGTCACCCGCGACCTCGGAACCGCCGAGCTCGAACGACTGCGAGTTGTTGAAGATGATATTCCGGCGCGCATGCAACCGGCGGTAGCCCTGATTGGTCGGAACCTGCACGCCAGGGGAGCCCTGGTAGGTGACGGCTACGTCGTAGCAGTGCCAAATGCGGTTGCCTTCGATCAGCCAATCCTCGCACCCGATCCACGCCTGGATACCGTTCCCGGCGCGGGTCGGCACGGTGTAGACGTAGTCGCCCCACGTGTAGGAACCGCCGAGGTCGTGGATGTCGCAGTTCAGGATTTGGATGTTGCTCGGTGACCAGTAGGCGGATGCGACGACCCCAGCGTCGGCACCGCAAATGTCGAGGTCGCGAATCGTCCAGTGGTCTCGGGCGAGGTGGAAAACGTCGGCGTTGACCGCGATCTCCACGGTGCGACCCGTCGACGGGTTCCCCACGTGGTAGACGTGCAGAAACTCGCTCACATCGGTTCGGGCGTAGTCGCCGGAGTAGAAGTCCCACGGCTGAGCCAAGGCGGCGGAAGAGTCCTTCTTGGCGCCGTACACGGTCCCGTCGACCCGCAGGTGCCCGACCTCGGTTGCGCCGAGCATCGTGGCGCCGGTGTGCCCGGCCGCGCCGGCGGCAAGGTTGATTCGCCACACGTTGCCGCCAACGTTAGTCCACCCACCGACAGCGGCGATCTTGTAGCAGGAGATCCGTGGTTTCGCCCCGGCCCCGTACGCGCCGAATGTGACGGGGTTGGCGTTCGGGTACGGATGCCAACCCTCCTGCGCCGGCTGGCCATAGAAGGTGTCCCCTCGCCGGAACAGCACGAAGTCCCCCCCGACGATCTGCTGGGCGGCGAGGGCGTCGTTGAGCCGCGCGATCGTGGCCCACGGCGCAGCCTCGGATGTGCCCGTGTTCCCGTCGCTGCCCGTGCTGGCGAGGTAGTAGCTGGTCACACCACTCGCTGCGCGATCATCGAAGTTCCGGGGCCGGACTGATAGTTCCCCGCTCCGGTCATGTAGGCGGCTAGCTCAAGGGTGTAGTTGCCCGGGCTGAGCCCGGTCAGCACCCACGCCATCGGAACCGACAGCCGGATGCCGTTGTCGACCAGCTTGATCGGGTAGGTGATGGGGTTGCCTGCCCCGTTCACGACCAGGTTCCAAATCATGGTCGCAGTGTTGGCGAAGTAGGACGCTAGGTCGACGAGCACGTCGACGCGGAACACGTCCGCCGTCGAGGTTGAGGCGATAGTGATGGCGAGGCCGCCAACAACGGTCCAGTTCGTTGTGGTGAAGTTTGTTTCCGATCCCGTGTCCTGGACCGGCGCCCACGGACCGTTGCCGCCGCCGACACCGGCGAGGAGACCGTCGACCTCGTCCTGGGTGTAGGCGGGGGGGGACAGCTCGCCGGGCGCGACCGGCGAGCTGTCGAGGTTGTAGGCGCTGACCGGGGTGCCGTCAACCGAGAGGGCCGTCTTGGCGTCGAGCGCGGTCTGCAGCCCGGTCGTTTTCGCGATGGTGAAGCTGCCGTTGGGAACGACGGGCGCATCGGAGAAGGTCTTGATCCCGGCGATCGTCTCCGCGCCGGACTTCGACACCTTCCCTGATAGCGCCGAGGTGACCGATGCGGCGAAGGATGCGTCGTCGTTGACCGCGGCGGCCAGTTCGTTGAGGGTGTCGAGCGCGCCGGGGGCGCCGTCGAGCAGCGCGTCGATCGCCGCGGTGATGGCCACGGCCAGCTCGGAGTCGCGGGTGATCCCGGCGGGGATGCGGGCGTCGGCGATCGTCCCGGTCAACGCTGCGGCGGGGACGGTCGGGTTGTCGGCAGTGCCCCCCAGCAGTCGGGCGACACCCTTGGTGTCAGTGGTGGCGTCGACAACCTCCCCCCCGCCGCCTCCGGCGCCGCTGGGTCGGATCGGGTACCGGATGACTCCCATGGTCAGCCCCTCCCAACCGACACGACAGCCGACGCGGCCGAGATCAGCCGAACCACCGTGTCACCCGCAGTCGGCACATCCACCCCCACCGCTGTCCCCGGCTGCACCGACCAGCAGTCCGTGCCCTTCACTGTCGCCGCCCCCGACGGCCCGAACCGGAAGTACACCGGCGCAGTCCCCTCGAGCACCTGCACCTCGACACGGGCCAGGTCGTACTGCGACGGGAGATCCCCGCCGAACGTCACCGTCGACTCGGTGTTCGCGGCGAGCTCGATCTCGTGGATTCCGATGTGCCCGGTCGGCACGTCATGCGCTGCCATGGCGCTGCCCTTCAGTTGCGGTCGAAGACGAGGAACGAGGTTTGGGTGGGCGCCGGGAGCCGAGCGTGATGGCGCGGCCGACGTAGCGGGCCACCACCACCGAGGCGGCGACCCAGGCTGCGGCGGCGGCCCACGCCCACCCCGGCATCAGCTGCTCACCGCACGAACCCGAACAGGCAGAACGCCCACACCCGCGCGGTCACCGCAGTCGCATAGCGCCACGGGATGAGCGCCACAGCGAGGGCCGATGTCACGCGTGAACCTGCACGGGCGGGGCAGCGGCGGTGACCCGGTCCCGCACGACCACGGCGGCGATCGCACCGAGGGCGACGACGAGGCTGGCCTGCTGCGCGGAGTCGAGCTGCAGCCCCAGCGCCGCACCGACCGACACCACCGCGGAGATGGCGCCGACGATGGCCGGGAGAAGGTTGTCCGACTTCACCACGAACGCGGTGATCGCGCCGGCCACAGCAAGAGCGGCAGCGTTGACGACGGTCTGCGTCTCGGGGTTGGCGGCGAAGACGAACGCGGCGAGGCAGGCGACGACGGGGGCGATGAGGCCGATGTAGAGGGCGGCCGGTTCGCGACTGGCGGGGTTCACGGTGACTCCTGGTGGTTGGTCGGGGTGGTCGTCGGGGAGCCGGTGCCGGCCCACATCAGGCGGCGGTGCGCTTGGACAGCAGGTCGAGGACGCGAGCAGCGATCCGGTCCACGTCGGCGTCGGCGAGCGCGAACGTCCCACCGGACGGGGCGGCGACCGTCCCGCTGCCGAGGCGGGCGGTGAGCGCTTCGACCGCGGCGCGGGCGTCGGCGGCTTCGGCCCACGCGTTGAGCGACGACCCGTACTCGTCGTCGGTGGCGGGCCGGCAGTTCTTGGACCGGGCCGGCAGGACCAGGCCGGGCTTCATCTTGCGGATGCCTTCGAGCACTTCGCGCTGCTCGGCGTCGGTCAAGGCCATGAGAAACCCCTCCTGCGGGCGGGCGACGGTGGTGGCGGTGGTGATGCCCCAGGGCGCGGTCGAGTCGAACGCGCCGGGGTCCCGGGTGAACGACACGTGCCCGTGGGAGGTGTGCGGGTTCGTGCCGGTGTAGACGCGCCACCCGGTGAAGTCGGGGGTGGTGATGCGCCGGTTGAAGATGAGGTAGCCGCCGCCGTTGAGGCGGACGTCGCCGCGCTGCCCGAGCTGGCGCAGGTGTTCCATGAGCCAGGCCATGTCGACGCCGTCGACGTCGATGTCACGGGCGCGGACGATGCCCATGTTCGGCGGCGGCGGCTTCTTCACAAACGGGTTGTGATCGCTCGTGCGCGCAGCGTGAGCAGTGTCCCCCACGGTGCCATCGGATGCCTTGTCACGGCGCGGCCAGCGGGCGTTGATCTCGGCGACCAGCGTCAGGGAGCAGGCGCAGTTGCGCCACGGGTCACTCATCGGCCGGCCTGCCGGTGTCGGCGGGCGGGTCTGCGTCCTCGCCGGCGTAGCGCCACGGGTCGGAGTGGTCCTCCTGCCCGGCGGTCATCGACGGCGGGTCAGGCTGCGGCGTCGGTCGCGGGTTCGCGTAGTCGACGTGGCCGGCGTACTCGACCCGGCCGGCGGTGACGACGGGGATGTCGACGCGGGTCGCGGACGGGTCGTAGTCGGCCACGGTGATCGGGGTCGGCGCCGTCTCGTCGTAAAGCCACCGGTCGGGGCTGGACGGGTCGGGGTTCTCGCGCCAGTCGCCCATGCCGGTCTCCTGTCTGCAGGTTGGGACGGGAGGGTGTGACGTGCTGCCACACTCAGGGCATGACGGACTTGATCCGCCCAGGTGGGGCACCGCACCGCTGCGACCATCCGGACCTGAATCTCCGGATTCGGCACGGGGCTCGGTGGCGCTGCGAGTGCGGTCGCCGGTGGCAGCTGCACGTGAATCAGTTGAGCCGGACCTCGTGGAGCGGGCAGTGGAAGCGCTACGGCTGGCGCTGGCCGCTCTGAGACGGGGCGGCCCCGTGTCCCGGGGAGCTGGACACGGGGCCGCGTGCGACCTCGTCAGGCCGCGGGCGGGGGCGTGTTGTCGTCGTCCTGGACGGGCTCGGCCGGGGCCGGCTCGGCGGGGGTCTCGGGGTCGGCGGGCGCCTCGGGCTCGGGCAGCGGCTCCACGTCCGGGGCCTCGGGCTCGGTGCGGAACATCTCCGCGACGTCGTCGAACGCGTCCTTCACCAGGGACGCGGCCTCGAGGTCACCGGCCTCGTCGGCGGCGGCCGCACCCTTGAGGTCGGCGACCTCCGCCCGGAGGGCGGCCTCGGAGGCGATCAGGTCGGACACGGGGGTGGCGAGAGCGGTGAGGCCCTCGGCGATCTTGGCGAGCAGTTCGCGGTCGGCGGCCATGTTCTTCTCCATTCGGGTCAGGCGGGTGGGGATCTGCAGCACGGCCATACGCACAGCCAGGAGGTCGCGCTGCAGATCCGAGAGGGCCGTCAACGGCCAGGTGAAGCGGTCATGCCAGGCCATGCGGACCTCCGGTCAGGGGACGGGCGGGTAACGGCGATGGCGGCGCGCGTAGGCCGCGACAGTTGCGGGCCGACCTGCGGCTTCGCGGCGGCGGGCTTCGGCAGTGATGTCGTCGAGCCGCTTCTCGTCGGGGCTGGCGCGTCGCTGCGACGGCACCACCGGCCGGGTCTTCGCGGACCTCGACGAAACCAGGAAGGGGCGCATGTGCGTGATGAGCCGTGCCACCCGGACTTCTTCCACGAGTGCGTCGAACCGCTCGGACACCGAGGACACCAGGTAGGGCTGCATGTGCGCGATGAGCCGCGCCACCCGCACTTCTTCCATCATCGCGTCGAGCCGTTCGGACATCGACAAGCCGCATACCGCGGTGAGCAGAAGTCGAGCCTGCGCTTCACTCGTGTCCGGCCCGTTCATGCCGGCACCGCGTAGGCGACGACGTTCGACTCGTAGCTGCGGGCGGCCGCGTCGAACCGGCCACCGCAGGTGACCAGGCGCAGTTCGGGGCCGTCGGTGTCGCCATAGACAGATGCCGACGGGAACCGGGACTTGTCATAAGTCTCCACCACGGTCACCTCCCATCGCAGAGTCACGCCGTCGGAGCGGTCGGTCTCGATCAGGTCGCCCGGCCCGAGCCCGGCGAGGCGAGCGAACACCCCGGGCACCGAAGCACCGCCGTCCCGGCCGGAGACGTGGCCGTAGATGACGGCCGGCCCGACGTCGCCGGGTTCGACCCCGGGCTCGAACCACGACGCCTGCCTGGGCTGGTCCACCGGCGGCACCTCCGCGGTCCCGTCCGGGTTGAAACCGGTCGCGACGAGGGAGCTCTCCGCGGCGATGGACGGGACGCGTACCGCGATCGGGGTGAGAGTGGGCACGGCCGGGGTCGAGGTGCGCGGCGGGTAGGTGACCGTCACCGTGGGTGGCGCTGTCGGCGGCACCGGCGCACCGCACCCGACCAGCGCAGCCAGGAGAACGGCCGCGGCGAGCGCGCGGATCATCGCGTGTCGGCCTGGTCGAGCAGCTCGGTGACCAGCCGGGCCGGGAGGCTGCCCTGGTTGACTCGGTAGCCGTTGCTCATGTGGAACTGGAGCTCCCCGATCAGGAGGTCCCGGACGGCGCCGGAGTAGAGCCGGCGGGCCACGGCCATCGCGTCCCGGATCCGGGCGGCCTCGGTGAGCTCCCGGCGCTGCGGGGGCAGCGGCACCGGTTCGGGCTGGGCGTCGGCGAGGTAGGTGGCCTGGAAGTCACGGGCCTCCGCCGCCCGCACCGGCCCCATCAGCTGCTGCTCACCCACCGGTCGCGACCCCCCCGACGGGGGCCCGGCCCACCTGGTCGAAGTCGTCGTCGTCGGGGGTCGGCGCGGGAGCGGAGGTGGTCGGCGGCGCCGTCGTCTCCGTTGTTGCCGGCGGGGTGGTCGGCGGCGTGGTGACGTCGACGGGCGGCTCACAGTCGGTGTCGACCAAACCGAGGTCGAGGAACGCCTGCCGGTGCGTGTTCGGGCCGTACGACACCCCGAGCGTGACGAACCCCTGCCCGTCGAACGAGTCCTCCGGCAGCCGCACCGTGTGCGTCACCGTCTCCCCGGCGGGGACGACGATGAGACCCTGCGCCCCGATGGGGCCGCCCGCGAACGGGCCGGTGGAGAACGTGAACCCGTACTCGCCCACGTCGGCGTTGACGAGGTTGAACGTCACCGTCCCGCACGCCTTCTGCGGGGTGATCGCGACGACCTGCGGGTCCGGGGCCGGGTCCTGGGCCAGCGCGTACGGCGCGGACAGGGTCAGTGCTGCCAGGACGAGCCCGGGCAGGACGTAGCGCTTCACAAGTTCTCCTCGGCAGAGCGAAGTAGGGGTCTGTCCAGCCAAGCCCACGCGAAGTTCGCGCAGCTGCAGCGCAGCGCGTTGCAGACGCGCCAGCCGGCGATGTCACCGGTGTGGATCGAACGGGGATGTGCGCAGGTGCACTGCCGTTCCCGCCACCGGCGCAGGATGCGGAGCGGCATCAGCACGTCCTGGCCGGCAGGACGGGGGTGGCGGCGCGGTCAGCTTCGCCGTCGGCGAGGAGCTGCAGGTACTTCTCCAGGTCGGCGGAACGTTGAGCCCCGGTCCGTTCCGGGTCGGTCAGCGACTCCAGCAACGTCTTGAGCCCGCCCCGGTCGCGCGCCGCTGCGGCGACCGTGACCACGAGAGCACGGTTCGTCTCCTCGAAGGCCTGCCGGTAGCACTCCGACAGCAGCCGCTGCTCCTGCACGTAGGTGACCAGGTAGAAGATGAGGAACGCGACGACGATGACCAGGAGGCCGAGGACGGACAGCGTCAGCTTCCGGATGAAGTCCATGGCCAGCGGCCCGGAGACGTCGGCGGGTTCGCTACCCAGGGTGTCGATCCCCCGCGGGCCGCGCATGCCTGTGGACCCGGCTTCGCCCCGGGCGCCGGTGTCCCCCTTCGGCCCCTGCTCGCCGGTCGGACCGGTCATGTTCCGTCCTCCGGGATAGTCGGGGCCGGCTGTTCGTCGAGGACGCAGCCGAGCCCGGTGCGGCCGTCGCCGTAGGTGACCTGCTGCTGTGTGGATCCGGGGGGGCACGGGGCCCCGTCGCGTCCGGGCGTGCCCGGTGCACCATCGGCGCCGTCTTCGCCGTCCTGCCCGTCGACGCCGTCGACGCCTGCAGGGCCTGTCTTGCCCGGCTCGCCCGGCTCGCCCGGTACGCCCGGTACGCCCGGCTCACCCGGGGTACCTGGGGAGCCAGCGGGACCGCGCGGGCCCACCACAGACGCACCAGGGGCGCCCGCCGGACCAGCCGGGCCGGGGGGACCGGCGATCGGGGACGACTGCACCTGCGCGGCACGGTCACAGGCGCCGGCAGCGGCCAGCGCAGCGGCGGTGTCGTCACCGGCCGCGCACAACGCGGCGACCGGGTCGGCGAGCTCGGTGGCCTGGTCGGCAGTGGCGTTGCGCTGCTGCTCCAAGATCCCGTTGTCGACCGTGAGCCCGGTGTTCGCCGCCTGCGTGTCCGCGGTGGTCCGCCCGATACCGAGACCGAGCACGACGGCGGCAACAGCGGCCGCGACGATCGCCAGCGGCACCCAGCGGGGGATACCCGCGTCGGCGCGACGCTTACCCGGCATCGGGTCCACCCCCACGGGGGGCAGGTGCGGGAGAAGCCGGACGGGGGAAGTCATCGTCGTCGTCGTCCTCCAGGATCCGGGGACGTGGGGGGATGGCGAGGCCACGCTCGGCGAGTTCCTCACGGAGCAGCCAGGTGTAGGCGAGGAGCGCCTCGTAGCGGTCGCGGTAGTGGCGCAGCTGCTGCTTGCGTAGCCGCTGGTCCTCCGCCATCCGGCGCGATCGGTTCGCCGTGTAGGTCGACAGCGCCGCGATGAGCGCGGCCAACCCGACGAACACCGCACTCACGAACTCCGGGGAGATCGCACTCACCCCCGTCGGTCATCGTGCACAGTGACTCATCGCTCGAGAGCACGCCGACGGTCCTTCACCAGGAACCGGACAGCCCCGATCGTGAAGAGGACGAGCGCGACGAGCAGCACCGGCATCCGCCAGTTCCCCGGGCCGCCGAGGGTGTCGAGCTGGCCGGCGACCACGACCAGCGCGATCAGCGCGGTCGACCCGAACCGCAGACGCTGGTCGGCGTCCCGGGAGCGGAACATCGCGTAGATGCAAGCCGCCATCAGCATGATCGCCACGGCGGCGCAGGCGATACGCAGCAGGTCAGGTACGGGCATGGCAGGGCCCTTCGATCAGGCCTTACCGGCGGGAGCATGCGCTGGCGACTCGCTGCGCACCGGCCGCCGGCCGATGCGCAGGTCGGCCGGGTCCTTGAACCGCTTGCTCACCCGCTGCACCGCGTCGTCGTAGCCGTCGCCCGCGTCCTCGATGACCAGCCACACCTTGCCGCAACGGCGGCAGTTGAGGTGCGGCTGCAGGTCGCCGGGCCCGGCGACCTGCGCGGTCCGGCCTTCGATAGAGATGACGCTTTCAGTGGCCAGCATGTGACCGAGCTGTTCGCAGTCTTCTTCGTGCACGGCCCTGCGCATCTCATCGGTGATGATCACCATCAGCTCCTCAGGTCCAGACGGCGACGTTGACGCCGAGGTAGGGCGGTCGGTTGTCGAACGCTTCGCCAGAGCCGGTGTTGTTGATCGTCACGGTGTGGGTGTGCGCGCCGCCGGAGGTGATGTCGAAGGTGAAGAAGTGGCCGTGGTCGCCGCGCGTCGCGCCACCGGACTGCCAGTCCGAAAGGCCGAAGTCGGCGCCGGCCGCTGCGTTGTACCGGGTGCCGGGGAAGTGGCCGCTGTGCCCGCCGTTGTTGTCGAGCTGGCCGTTGGTCGAGTCGTGGTTGTGCGTGCCGGCCGACGCCGCCGTGCCGGTGTGCCCGTGCGCCGGCAGATTCGCCACGGTCAGCGTGCGGGTCGCCGAACCGCCAGTGCCGCCGAGGGTGACGGTGCCGCCCGCACCGACGAGGGCCCGGTCGCGGGCGTCGGGCAGCGTGAACGTGGTCGACCCGTCACCCACACCGAACCCCGCCGCGGCCGTGTCCTGCACCCACTGCCACAACCGCGCATACGTGGTCCGCGACACCACCTGCCCCTGCAGCAGCAACGTCCCCACCGGCGGGACCGAAGCCAGCGTCGGGAGCATCGTGCCCGTCGGTAGAGCAGCGACCCGCGCGAGCATCGTCGACTTGAAGTCCTCCAGGTCGGCGGACAAACGGGCGATGACCTGTCCAGGTTCCTCGAACGCGCGATCCTCAGACACCGGGCCTCCTACACGAACTCGAGGTCAACAGATTCCGGTTCGTTCTTCACGACCTCCACGAACCGGGACCGCAACCGGTAGGGCCCGCCCACCCCCAGCAGGGTGTCGAGCTCGTAGCTGACGGTGTCCCCGACGTCGTAGCGGTCCAGGTCGGTGTCAGGGGTGACGCGGATCTTCCGTCCGGGAGCGCGCAGCGGCTGGTCCTTCGCATCGCGCAGCGCCGCGACGTGATCGTCGAGAGTGCCCTGCTCGGACACGTCCGACCACGATCCCCAGGTGGCGGTGCGCCCGTACACCGCGCGCAAATCCACGTTGGGCTGCTCCGACCACAGCGCCGCCTGCCCACCCGACGCCGACCCCACCCCGAACGCGTCGGAGGCGAAATCGTCCGGGGACAGGCTGAACACCCCGTCGAGGCCGTCGACGGCGCGACCACCGAACACGACCGCGTCCTCGCCGCTGCTGCGGTCCACACCCTTCGCCGGGTACGTCAGCTGCAGCCGCCGGGTGACCGGGTCGATCTCGGCGTCGAACCCGTCGCGGCGCGCCCCGAGTTCCTCCAGGCGCCGCGACACCTGATGGATCTCGTTTCGCTCGTAGGTCTGATCCCGCAGCCGCCCCGACACCCCGACCGCGGTGGTGTCGATGCCGAAGTGGCCGAAGTTGCTGGCCTGCCACTGGTCGATCAGCCACGCCGCGATCGTGAACTGGTCGACCTGGTCGAACCGCTTGTCGGCCAGCACGATCATCCACCGCAGATAGGCCATGAGCCCGCCCGCTTCGACGGTGAGTTCCCCGCCGCGCTTCGCCCCGCCCAGCAGCGGCCCAGCGCACACCGTCTTCCCGTTGCGCAGCACGTGCAGCTCGGCGGGGTTGCGGTCCGGTGCGCGCAGCAGCTGCTTCACCGGCTCGGTCAGCGACGCGATGCTGCACGTGACGCTGGACGACTGCCCCTTCGACAGCACCGTTCCCCACCGGACCCGCGACCACGGGATGCGGTCGGCGATGAAGAACGACGGCGGCCCGGCCGGTTGCGGCACCCGGCGGACGGCGAGGACCTCGTAGAGCGGGACGAGCCGCACGATCGGGCGCAACGTCCGGACCGCGGAGTCCAGCGTGGTCGTGAGCGCGGGCGTGCCGACCGCCTCACCGGACGGAACACCGGTCAGGAAGATCGCGACGGCGCCCACCGTGAGCATCGGCGCCCCGACCGCCTCACCGGAGGCGACACCGACGGCGAACAGGCTCATCGACACCCGCGGAACACCGACCGCCTCCGCCGACGGGACACCCACCGTGGACAACCCGACCGGCCCGGCGGTGACCGCGGGGGCCGGGACGACCTCCCCCGACACAACACCGGCAGTCGACACCGCCGCCGCACCCAACGTCAGGGTGGGCGTGCCGACGGTTTCCGCGGTGGGCACCCCTGCCGGGGCGACCGTCAGCGACAGCGTCGGCGCGCCGACTGCCTCACCGGAGGCGACACCGGTGGCGGTGACCGACGCCGGCCCGGGTGCCACCGTGGGGGTGCCTACCGCTTCCGCGGTCGGCACGGCGGCGGCCACGACGACGCCGCCGATGGTGATCGTGGGCGCGCCGACCGCCTCACCGGAGGCGACACCGGTGGCTGTGACACCCACGGACGCGGTGACCTGCGGTGTGCCGACGGCCTCGGTCGACGCGACCCCGGCAGGAGCCGCGGCGACAGCGCCCGCGGTCAGGGTGGGCGTGCCGACGGCCTCGGCCGACGCGACACCGGGCGGGGTGACCGTCAGGGCCAGCTCGGCGACGATCTCCACACCGACGTAGTGCCAGTCGCACACGGTCGTGCCGGCGGCGTCGATCGTGTACGTCGTCTCGGCGGCGACCGCGCCCATCGGTTTGTGACCCGAACCGCCCGCGACCTGCGCGGAGATGAACACCGGGTCGAACGCGGACTCGCCGCTGGTCGGGGTGGCCGACGAAGACTCGTCCTGCGCTGCGGCGTAGAACCCGAGCGAGGCCGCGCGAGTAGCAACAAGCCCGGGAACTGCGACCGTGTTCGTGCTGACGTTCCCGGACGTCACATCACCGACCGGGCCGGCCGGGTCGGCGCCCTGCACCACGTAGACCTTCAGCGACTTGTTGTCGCTGTTCGACGTCGTGAACGTGACCGTCCGGGCCGCCGACGTCGGGGCCGCCGCCACGAACAGCGCGGACCCGACCGCGCCGCCGGTGACGCGCTCGGCGACCTTCGTCCACGTCAGCGCGGTCCCGCTGTTGCTCACCGTCAGCGTCGGCGCCGGGGCCGGGCCGGCGTCGATGACCACCGCCGCGACCAGCACCGACCCGGCCGGGGCGGTGAACGACGCCGTCGTGACAGACGCCGCCGCCGAAGCCGCCTCGACCCGGGCCGGGCTACTGGAGTGGACGGTGGGCATCGGCTACGGGCCAGCGGTGATCTGCAGAGCGGTGACGACCTCGATGGTGCGCAGCCCGTTGCGGCGCAGCTGGTTGGCGCTGACGCTCGTCGTCCCGGCCGGGACCGGGACCACGTCGGGTGTCGAGTCGGGTGCGCCGTCGGGGCCGAGCCCGATGTACACGCGCCGGTACTGGCAGTCCGCGTCCCGGAACGCGACCGCGCCGGTGAGGGCGCGGGTCGCCTCGTTGAAGTTCACCGTGAGCCGGATGACCTTGCCCACGTAGTCGCGGAACTCCACGACGAACGGGTTCGGCGGAACGTAGGGCTCCTCGATCTCAGGTGTGGTCATCGGCTGCGGATCCCTCCGAGGTTGGCGCACACGCAGCAGTCTCCCGACGCGGTGCGGTGGATGTTGCCGGCGGTGATGGGCACGAACACCGAGAAGCAGGTGCGGCAGCGCCACGGGATGAACAAGGCGAGGAAGTCGAGCAGGGCGCGCATCACAAGCGGTAGATCTTGTTACTGCCGTTGTCGAAGATCAGATTCACGTCGCCTGTGTTCGGAGTGACTGGCAGCCCGGTCGCCGTGTCGATGTAGACGATGAGCTGCGATGTGGCCGCCGAACCCGTGTCCTTGTAGATCACGATCGCTTCGGCCTGATCACCCGTCGCGCCGACGAACGTCGGGTCCGCGGCGTCGGCGACGCCCGCGACCGTGGTCTTCCCGGTGAACGCCGCCGTGGTCGCAACCCGCGCGGCGACCGGGATGTCGGACAGGAACGCGTGCGTCGACAGCGACGGCGTGTAGTCGGCGAGGTCGACCAGCACCGCCCTGATGGCGTCGGTCTGCCACGCGATCTCGCCGCGCAGGTGCGCGTTCCTGCCGGAATCGAACAGGCTATTCACCATAACTAACGCTCCTCTTTACTATAGGATGGCGAGGTGGAGAAACCATGCGAGCGGTGCGGGAAGCTACTGATCACGACAGCGAAGCGGCTCGCGGCGGGCCGCGGCCGTTTCTGCTCGCAGTCCTGCGCGAAGACCGCTCAGTGGGCAGCCACGCCCCGCACAACACCGCGGTACCGGTACATCCGGGCAGTCGGTCATCCGCTGGCCAACGCCAACGGCACGGCGCTGGAGCACCGCCTTGCGCTGTACGGCCGGATCGGCCCCGGCCCTCACCGTTGCCACTGGTGTTCGATTCCCGTGGACTGGGCGCCCGGCAGGCGCACCGCACCTGGAGCGTTGGTGGTCGACCACCTCGATGGGGACGGCCGGAACAACCAGCCCACGAACCTGCTGCCGTCCTGCCACCGGTGCAACGCGGCTCGTGGACGGAAGGACCTCGTCGGCGATGACGAGCCATACGTTCTGATGACGGGGAGCCGAGGGCGCCACCGGGCCGTGCAGCGGGTCTGTCCGTGCGGCAAGGAGTTCCTCGCGCTGGCTGCCGACAAGCGACTGAACGGGGGCCGGTTCTGCTCCCGCTCCTGCGCTCGTCGGAAGCACCCCGTCAGGACGTAGGGGGCGGAGACCAGTCGAACCCGGCACCCTCGCCCTCGTGCTCCTTGGGCTGGTACTCCGCCTGCCGACCGGCCATCCGGAACCCGGCCTTGCGCCGGGCCTCCCGCTCGGCCAACGACTTCTTCGCCGTCGTCGGGCCGTGGCCGTCACCGGCGTGCTGGGCCTGGAAACCGGCCAGCTGCGGCAGCACGTGCGACACGGGGTCGACGAACCTGCGCACGTCGCCGCACTCGCAGTACATCTCCAGGAGCACGGTCGGGTTGTCGTCGGGTGTGTGGACCGCCGGGTCATACGGCGGGGGCAGGGCATCGCTCACGGCGACCTCTCTCTGTTGGGATGGTGCTCCGGCGCAGGGGGGCCTATCCGGCCCACGTATCGCGGTACTCCAGGGCACACGTCACCGCGGCCCCGGCAGGTGTGGTCCGCAGGTACAGCGCGTTCACACCGCCCACGGCGTCGGGGGCCGGGGAGAGGAAGAACGGCTCGCGGGGCGGAACCCACGCCCCTAGCTTCGACTGGCCGCCGATCGTGATCGTGGAACGCGGCTGCGCGGTCACCTCGGCCGGCATGTCCGCGACCAGCTGCGCACCAGCGGGGAGGACACCGGCCATCTCGAAGGAGCAGTTGCCGGTGATGTTGACCAGCTCCAGGCCGGTCACGTCGACGTCCGGTGCGCCCGTCACCCGGATCACCGGGAAGGCCTGCGCGTTCCCCGCGTTGATCGCCGACACGGCCGTGACGACCGTGCCCGTGCTCGGCGACGCCGGTACCAGAACCTCCCGGGCGCGGGCCGAGTAGATCCGCGGGTCCGCCGCGCGCAACAGGAACGCCTGCTTCGTGAGGATCATCTGCTCGGCGGTCATCTCCCGGATCAGGGACCCCGGGCGGCACCGGATGGTCCGTAGCGGCATCCCCGGCAGCCGGAAGTACAGGTCGAAGTCCTCCGAGCGGCGCGGCCGCAACGCCATCAGCAGCCGCTGCGCCGCCTGCTCCAACTCCACCGGCGGGCCGTCCCAGTTGACCCGCCCCAGGATCGTGCGGGCGTTCTGCCGGTCCACCCCGCGCTGGTCGCCGTCGAACCGCGGGAACGGCGTGTCGGACGACTCGACGTCCCACCCGCCGAGCCCCTCGAGCGACTCGATGCGGTAGTCGGTTCCGGCGCCGATCATCAGACCGTTCGCGCCGCGGCCGCCGAGGAGCAGCTGGTGGTTCGCCGGCCCGATCCATCCGCTGCCGCTGAACGTCATCACCGGCGAGGCGTTGAGACTGGAGAACCGGCCGAACACCGTCAGCGCCCCGCGCCCGCCGAAGGTCATCAGCGGCGGCGCGGACAGCGACGTCATCTTCAGCGGCCCGAGGGTGCCGCCCCGGAACGACAGCAGCACCCCGATCCAGTCGCGCGGGGTGGAGAGCCGGCCGCCGAGCTGGTAGGACCCGACGGTGTTCGTGATGGCGGCGTGCACCGTGAGGCGGTGCCGTTCCCCGTCGAGGTCGCTGCTCGGACTGGTCGTGTCGCTCAGCTTCGCCAGGCCGCCGGTGAAGCTGCCCTGCGTGGTCGACGCGTTCTGGTTGACGATCGCGCCGATCAGCAGCTCGTCGGCCTGCGCGATCGTCCCGGTCGCACCGGTGGACACGGTGCTGGGCTCCCCACCGAGGATCGCGACCCGGTCCAGCGCCGCCGCCTGCGCTAGACCGCGGGTCTCCAGTACCCGCACCTGCAGCGACTCGTGTACCGCCTGCACGGTCACCGACGAGATCGGTGTGGCGTTGGGCTTCTCCCACACCGCGATCGCGATGTCGTCGCGCAGGCTCTGCGAGCCGAGCGCGACCCGGAACCCGGAGAACCCTGCCGGGTCCGACGGGAACGGGTTCTTGTGCCCGCGGGGGATACGGGCGGTGGCGATGACGGTGAGGTGGCTGCCCTGCTGCGTCGCCCGGTCCAGGGTGACCCGGCAGGACGACGAGTCCGATGCGGTGGTGTTGCCCGCGTGCTGGGCGATCACCGGGGGCATCAGGCCACCTGCAGCTCAGCGGTGTTCGCGTCGATCTGCACCGGGGACAGCCCGGCCTTCGGGTTGAACGTGTCGTCGAGCTTGTTCCAGTAGTCCGGTACGCCACCGGTGGAGGCCTGGAACAGCACGTACCAGCCGCACGCGCCCCAGTCCCCGGTCGGGTTGGGCCAGGTCACGTCGGTGCCGTTGCGCTTCACGGTCCGCCCGCCCGCCGTGACCGCCGCCGGGAAGTTCGTGGCGTTGTTCGTCTTCAGCACCCGGGCGTACCCGGCGCCGACGGGCTCGCTCACCCCGGACCCGTCCTCGTTCGGCTCGGTCCGGGACAGCCCCCAGTACCAGTTCGTGGGCGTGCCGGACCCGAAGTCCTGGTCGAGCTTGGTTCGCTTCCGAGCATCGCTCAGCCCCATCGTGGCTCCTCCTTCTGAGCGCTCACCCGAGCGCGAGCTTGATCCCGAGCGCCGCGTCGCGGCTCCCGCTCGTCGTGCCCTGGCCGCCGGGGAACGTCTGGTTCACCACGACCGGCGGGCGACCGCGAGATTCCGCGCGCATCTGCGCCAGCTCCCGCACCACCACACCGAGGTCGATCCGCGGGCCGCCGCCGGTCATCACCGGGCGGGGCGCCAGCATCGCGGCCTGCAGCTGCGTCGCCATCGGGTTGCTGCCGATCGGTGTCGCGACCGGCAGCGGCCCGAGACGCGCCTCGAAGTTCCCGCGGCGACTGCTGATCGCCGCGACGAGCCGCTCGAACACCTCGGTCTGGCGGGGCGACAGCATCCGCTCCGCGCGGCCGGACAGGTTCAGCGCGGCGGTGCCGGACGGGATCATCCCACCGCGGTCGGCGAGCGAGGTGCGCGGGGGGCGCGACAGATCCGACGGCAGAACTCCGCCGCGGGCCCGAGCGACGAACGAGACGTGCGGATGGTCCATGTGGTTTGCGGTCGGCGATCCGCGGTCTTCCATGCCTCGCCAGCCGCCACCAGAGTTGATCCTCTGACGCCAGATGACGTACTTGGTTGCGAGACGCCCGAAGTTGCTCAGGAAGTGATCGCTGACCCGGTTGCCGAGCCCGACGTTGGACATCGTCATGAAGTCGAGCGCGAGTCCCACCGGGTGATCCGACGCGTTCGCACGCGCACCCACACCGCCGATGCCGCCGGGCATCGGGCCGAACAGCCGGAGGATTTCATGCCCGGCTGCCGCGACGTGCGGCTTCACGCCGCCGAAGTTGGACCCACCCGGCGTCAAGGCGGGACCCGCCGCCGCTGCTGCCGCCGCTTCCTCGTACCGCTTGATCGCGGCCGCGACCACGGGCGCCATACGGCGGGCCGCTTCCTCGGCGGTGCCGCGATGGTCCTGCGACACCCTGGTGCTGTACGGGGGCGGCGGGCGGACGATCCCGCCGAACGCGAAACGCTGCACCGGGCCCGTGTAGCGGGTCGGGATGATGCCGCCGGACGCGAACCGATAGGCCGGGTCAGGGATGCCTTCCCCGGCGGCGAGCGCCGCCGGATCGGTGCGCGAGGTGACGAATCGACGCACCCCTGCGGTCCCGCCCTCTCGGGCTGCCCTGTTCGCCTGCGCGACATAGGCCGGGCCGACAGCGCGGGTCCACTCGGGGCGCATGACGGCCTCGCCGCCGGACAGTTCGAGCCGGCCACCGGTGGGGGAGGCGAACGAGTGGACGTCCCGGCCTGGGGTGTAGCCGGGGAGCACCGCGCCGGTCGCGGCGCGGATCACCTTCCCGGGGCCGGCCCACACGCCGCCGGTCGCCATGCGGCCTGCGGAGCCCTTGAATGACCCGTCCGGGTTGAACATGGGCCCGAGCTGGCCGTTCGCGGTGACGTTGAACGACCCGGACGGAAGGTTCCGGATCTGGTCGGCCATCCGGTTGAGCTCGGTGCGGAGGGTGCCCGATGCGGTCGCGGCCATGTCCCGCAGCGCCTTCTCCTGCAGGCGGGCCTTCTCCTCGGCCGACGCCGACGCACCACCGAGGGTGTCGAAGTTCCCGGCCAGGGTCCGCATCGCGTCGGCGGTCCGCCCGGTGGCGGTGTCGGCGAGCCGGCCCAGCTCGTCCTTCTGCTGCCGGGCCAGGATTTCCGCGCGCGAGGACGCACCCGCGGAGATGTCGATCGCAGCGGCCGCGGCGAGCAGCGAGTCCCGCACCGGTCCGGTGTTGGCGTCGGCCAGGCGGAGCAGCTCCTCCTTCTGCGCGCGCGCTGCGAGCTCGTCGACGTTCGCCGCCTCCGACGCGATCCCGTCGGCGCGGGCCTTCTCACCGGCGGCCGTAGCCGTGGCGAGCAGCTGACCCTCGAGCGCGAAGTTCGCTTCCCGCGCCTCCAGGCTGCCGGCGCCGTGGTCCCGGGTCGCCTCCGCGGCCCGGATCTGCGCGCGCTCCAGGTTGAGCAGCGCGCCCTCGTAGCCGCGGCCTGCGTTCGTCGCGGCCATCGCCTGGTCGGACTGCTGGATCATGGCCGCGGTGTGCAGGTCTGTCGCGTTCCGGGCGGCGATCTGCTCGATCTGCACCCGACGGGTCGCATCGGCCAGCGCGGACGCCGCAGCCTGTACCCGTGGCGAGCTGGCAGGGAAGCGGTCGAGCGCCGCTTGGTATTCGCCCTGCGCGATCGTGACGTCCTGCTGCGCCCGCTGCAGCGCGGTCATCTCCGACCGCTGCCGCGACATCGCCTCGGTCGTCGACTCGACCGAGGCCATGCCGAAGACGTTGCTGTTCACCCAGCCGTTGATGCTGGTCGCCCAGTCGTCGAACCCGGACCGGCCGGCCTGCGATGCGCCCTGCTGCTCGAGCAGCGCGGCTCGCATGTTGTCCGCGGCGACGCCACCGGCGGCCATCGCGGTGACCGCACTGTCCGTTGACGTGGACATCGAGGACAGCGCGAGGCCCAGCCCGACCGCGGCGACGCCGACGATCGGGAGAGCGCGACCCACCGCGGCCACCGCGGTGCCGAGGGCCAGCGTCGAGGTGCCGGCGGCGAGGGCCACCGGGGCGAGGCCTGTCATTCGGCCGGCGAACGCGGCAGCCGACGCTGCAGCGACCTGCGTCGACACACCGAGGGCGGCGACCGAGGGCGCCACCAATCCGAGGCCCTTGAACGCGATGACCGCGGCCAGGACGGCCGGGGCGACCGGGCCCAGGACGTCGATCAGCCCGCCGGTCAGGGAGATGACCGGCGTCAGTGCGGTGACCGCGAGCTCCGCACCACCAGCGAGCGCGCCGAGTGTTCCGCCCGCGAGCTCTCCCAGCTCCGAGATGAGCGGGGACACCGCCGACGCGGTCTGCGACACCAGGGAAGCGAACCGCTCTAGCCCGTCGGTGCGGGCGAACGCGCCGGTGGTCTCGAGTGTGGCTCCAGCGAGTTCCTTCACTCCGGGCAGGAGCGTGTTGATGGCGTCGCGGGACTCCGCGAACGTGTCGACCAGCGCCCGACGACCCGACTGCGACGACATCAGAATGTCGATCTCGGCGGTGAGTCGCTCGACCGTCCCGAGGAAGCTGAACCCAGCCTCGTCCGCGGCCGAGAACAGCGATCCGAGGGCGCTGCCGGTGTTGATCGCGATGCGCCCGAGGGACTCGACGGCGTCGATGCCGCCGCGAATCCACTCCGCAAGCTCTCCCGACTTCCGAGCCTCGGCGATGAACTCGCGGAACTGCTCCGTCGCGCGGGTGGCGCCAGTGGCGAGCTCCGGCATCACGGCGGCGCCGACGACCGCGATGTCGGTCAGCGCGGCGGCGACGTTCGTGCCGGCCGGCGCCAGCTCGCGCATCGTCGTGCGCGTCAGCCCCAAGATGGTGTTGACGTCGGTGATCGTGCGGCCCTGCTGGATCCAGTCGACGAACCCCTTCGCGCCGAGGTTGAGCTCCTCGGCGATGCCGGACAGCCCCGTCTTCATCACCGGCAGGTAGGTGCCGGCGACTGTCTTGATCTCCTCGCCGACCCCGCGGAACAGCTGCTGCTGCACCTCGAGGCGCATGTCGGAGAAGGCGGGCCCTAGCCCGCGGATCGTGGCGACGGCCTCGCGCGCGTTCGGCGACAGCGCCGCGACCGCCTCGTTCACCTTCTTGACCTGCGCGGCCGTACCTGTCGGGCCGAGCGCGTCTGCGACGTGCGACAAGCCTAGGGCGAACGTCGCCATCGCGGCGCCGCCGGCCGCGCCAGCCGCCGGGACCAGGCCGAGCACGCCGGTCAGATCGAGGACAGCGCTACCGACCGCGGCGATCTGGCCCGCCGCGGCGAACGCGCCGGGGATGGCCAGCGGGACGGCGGCGATCTTGCCGAGCGTCTCGAGGGCGTCCCACGTGCCTTCGATGGCGTCGGTCAGGCCTTCGAGGGCGGATGCGGCGACGCTGGTCTCGACGTGCAGGTTCGCGATGTGCTGGCGCCCGGCGACCTGCGCGAGGTGGTTCTCGAGGTCGCGGATCTGCCGGCGGGCGGTCTCGGTTTCGGCCCGTACCTCGACGGTCTGCTCGGACGCCTGCAGCTCGGCCAGCTGCACGCGCAGCGCCGCGAGCTCCATCATCGCCTGGCGGGTGTCGGCACTAACCTCGAACTTGCCGCCGGACAGGGTGCTCAGCTCGGTCTGGATCCGCGACAGCTGCGACAGGACCGAAGTCTCTTCGAGCCGGATCCTGATCTGGTGCTCAGGCTCCGAAAGGCGGCGCACCGACGCGAGTAGCGCCGTCATCTGCGCGAGCGCGCCAGCGGTGTCGGCGGTGACCCGGACGTTCGGGCGTTCGGTGGCCAGCCCGCGCGCGGCGACCACCAACGCGCGGATGCGGTTGAGCGCGACGTCGTCGTGGTCGACGCGGACCTCGATCTTGACCGGCGACATCATCTTCAACGCCATGAGGCGTGTGTCGATGCTCTCGACGCGCGTCTCGGCCTGCCCGGTCGTGACGTTCAGCGTGACATTCTTGTCACCGAGCGTGGCGAACTTCGCGGCGATCGTCGTGAGGTCGGCCTTGGCGGTGCCGGTCTGGATGTCGAGCTTGGCTCGGGTGTCGCGGACCTTCCGCATCTCCACGACCAGCGCGGTGACCTCGCCGCGAGCCTCGGCGGCGCCGACGACCTCGACCGTGGCCCGCACGTTGCGCAGCGCGTCGAGCCGGGTCTTGAGCTGGTTGGCCTTGAGCGTGGCCGGGGTGATGTTGAGGTCGACCTTGGGCTCGACCTTGAGCCGGTCGAGGTCCTTGAGCTTGGTCTCCAGGCGCTCCGCCGCAGCGGCGATCGCACGGAACTCCTGCTCCGCCGTCGCGTTCGCGGTGACGTCAAAGTTCATGGATCGGGACACGGCGAATCACCCCCGTCTCCCGTGAGTACTTCCGTGCAGGTGGACGAGGTGCGGGGGGGTACTGCAGGTCAGGCGGGGGCAGGCTCCTCCGCGGGCGCGGGCGCCGCGGCGGTCTTGCGGGTGCGGGTCTTCGCCGGCTTCGCGTCACTGGCGTCGGCCGCTCGAGTGGCGCTCAGGATCGACATGAGGTCGAACTCGTCGAGGTCGAGCTTGGCCGCATCCTCGGTGCTCATCCCGATGCGCGTGCGCGCGATCACCAGTGCCGCGATCCACGCGTCGCCGTCGAGATCGTCGAGGCGGGCCCGCTCGGCGGCGTTGGGCGACAGGCCGGCGGTGAGACGCTTCTGCAGCCGGGCCTCCGTCGCCGTCAGCCGGGCGTCGTCGAACTCGTACACCTCGCCCGCATAAGGGATCTTCCACTTCATAGGTCGCTCCTCAGCGCATGATCTGGCGGGCGGTCCGATCCATGGCGGCCTCGACGGCGGCACGGAACCGCGGCTCGCCGTCGTTGATCGCCTGGTCGAACCAGGGGTCAGGCATCTGGTTGAACCACGACCTGGGGTTGCTGGGGTCGTGGCCGAAGGCCCGGTGGCGCCAGCGGCGCCGGTGTGACCCGTCGGAGTACAGCGCCACCCGGTGGCCTTGTGACGGGTTCGCCGGGAGCACCACCGCGCCGTCGACGGTGAACCGCACCCCCGCCGGGGTGGCGAGCGCCTGGGTCTTCGTCGCTGCGGCGAGCCGGGCACGGAACCCGGTGGTCTGCCGGGCGCCGCCCTTCGGGATCTGTGCGGGGAAGTTCGCGCGCGCCACTCGGGCCCGCACCTGCGACAGCACCGGGGGGGCGGCCATCTGGATGCCCTGCCCCAGTTCGCGGCGCAGGCCGCCGTCGGCGGCCGCGCGGAGCCTGTCCGCGAGCCGGCCGAACTGGCGGTAGTTGGACACCCGAACGCGGATCTTCACATGGCACCCCCCGCTACCTGCCGTCGCAACGTCACCGACGTACCGGGCGGCGCCTCCCGCATCAGTTGCTCCCTACGGGTTTCCACGACACCGCAGCCCCTGCAGGTGTGCGTCGCGGCCACGTACGCCCGCGGGTGTCCGCCGTGCTTCTCGTCCCAGTCGTGCGGGTGGGTCCCGCAGCTCGGGCACTTCTCGTTCTCGCGGAGCTGCCACAGGATCGCGGCGTCCCGACTGACCTTCGACCACGCCAGGAACTCCTCCCAGGCGATGCCCCTCGGCCCGCAGTACGCCATCTCTGCGGCGAACTGGGCATCCCCTAAGAGTCTTTTCCCAGCTCGGCCGCCGGGGCGCGGTCGTTGAGCGCGAGCGCGGTGTCGAACAGTTCCCGCACCTCACCGAACGGCAGCAGCGTCATCAGCTGCGCCCAATCCTCCCAGCTCAGCGACTCCTCGCCGTCGAGCGGCACCTCTGACCGGGACAGCAGCGCCGGCCGGAACGTGGCCTCGTTCCAGATGGCGCCATCTTCGCGCTGCTGGTCGGTCGGCGGGTGCTCGGCCATGAGCTGCTCGAACTCGTCGGCCGGCAGCGCCCGGAGCTTGAGCTCCTCCGGGTCGCCGTCGGCGTCGGTCGAGGCCAGCAGCACCGTCGCCGACGGGAGCTGCCGCGCGAGCAGCCGCTCCCGCCGGGTCACGTCGCGGCGGGGATGACGAGGTCGTACGTCGGGATGCGGGTCATCGAGCAGTCGACCCGCAGCATCGTTGCGGCGTCCATCGACCGCACCTTCTCGCAGGACAGCACCTGGATCGGGTAGAGGTCCATCTTGGAGGTCGGGGTGTCGCCCTCGTCCATGAACGCCAGGAAGCCGAGCGTGTCGCGGGGCAGGACGTCGCGGACGTCGTCACCGCCGCGGTCGGCGTAGATGTTGAGCGAGGAGTCCTCCGCCGACACCCGGCCGGCGATCTTCCCGACGAACCGGGTGAGGTCCGGCGTCTCGATCGTCTCCGAGGTGGTGGTGAAACCCGACCAGCTCTCGATCTCGGTCGTGAGGTCGGTGCCGGCGTCGATCTCGATGCGGGTCGGCGCGTCCGGGTAGGCGGCCACGACGGGGATGAACACGACCTCGAGGCCGTTCAGAGCGGAGAACCGCTCGGCGGCGTTCAGGGGGGTGGCAGCCATGTCAGCTCTCCGATCCAGCGGCGCGGGTCTGCGCCGGCTTCTTCGTCACGGGCTTCCACCCGCGCGTCTCCCAGTGCGCGACCGCGCGCGGCGACACCCGGTGGGTGCCGTCGATGTCCTTGTGCTCGAGCTCCACCCACTCCTCGGGGACGGCGCGAACACGGGGGGTCTGCTGAGCCACGGGGCTCCTCCTAGACATGCGAACGAGCCCCGCGGCAGGTGCCGGGAGCGAGGGGGGAACTGAGGGGGTCAGGCGAGGTGGGTGATCTCGACCGGGAACATCACGTCGACGATCAGCTGACCCTGTTCGTTGACCGTCGCCGAGTACGTGTAGCCGGCGCATCGCGCCGCCAGCACCAGCCCGCCCAGGGTCCGATCAGCCCGAAGGGCGTCACGGGCGCTGGTGAGGATGGCGAAGGTGTCTCGGCGCTGCGCCGCGACGTCTGCCGAGCCCGACCATGACCGGGCCACGCACGGAACCTGCGCGATGGCCTCGCGCTCCACGCGGAGCCCGGCCGTGGTGAACGTGCCCTGCGTCTGCTCGACGAGCGGGGTCCACCCGACCAGCAGCGCCGCGCCGCGGACATCCACCGTCGGGGGACCATCGACGACCTGCACCTGCGGCGGCAACCCGGCCCGCCACAGCACGACCAGTGCGTCGATGACGTCCGGGAGGACGCAGCCGCCGCTCACGGGCAGTTAGGGGCGCGCGCCCCCAGGAGCTCGGCGGCGCGGTTGGGTAGGGCGTAACCCATCCCCATCACTGCCGGCACATCGGAAGATCCGTACGCCGGCGCCGAGGTGAAGCCGTTGGCGCGCTGGGTCGACCACAGGTGCTGGCAGATGATCAGCGTCGCCTCTTGGTAGGCCGAGGGCACCTCGTTGACACCGGCCACGTACGTGACCACCGCGGTGCCCGCCAGGCCGTACAGCAGGCCCGTCACGGGGTTGAGCGCCAGCGAGGTGACGTCCGAGGCGGTTCCGCCGACCGAGACCGAGACCAACTCCGTCACCGGAGTGCGCAGCAGCGCCGGATGCCCCGAGGTGACGACGTGGGTCTCGACGATCGTGCGGCGCACCAGCACCTCGCCGACGTGACGCTCGACGACCTCTGTGGCCGCCTCGGCGAACCGCATCAACTCGGCGTCGTCGGTGTTGTCCCCGTCGCGCGCGTTGATGAACTGCCGGGCCTCCTGCAACGACACCAGCGAGTAACCGCCCGGCACAGCGCGCTACTTCTGCGAGGTGGAGGCGGTGCGGGCCTTGTTGCGCGGGGCCGGGGCCTGCTTCTCCGCCGGGACCGGCTCGGCGTCGTCCGAGTCGTCCGTGGCGTACGGCGGGCGCGGCACCGGCTGCGGCTCCACCTGGGCGGCCGGGCCGACCCTCTTCGCGCGGTCGCCGTAGAGCGCCTCCGCCTCGTCCTCGGACAGCTTGAGGGTGGCGGTGTGCCCGCGGTGGGGCACCTCGTACAGGTCCAGCTTGGCCATGGAGAGCCTCCGAGCGGTGGGTGGCACATCGACGATGTGCTGCGGGTTCGACGGCACACACGCGGTGTGCGCGGCATTGCAGATCGGGCAGACGAGCACTAGCGCCTCCAGACATGCCGAACCCCCGCAATGGGGAGCTGTGCGGGGGTTCGGACAAGCAGGGGACGTGGGTTAGAGCAGCGGCCAACGATCACGCTTGCGCGTGTTGCACGGAGTGCAGACCGGCCGAAGGTTCGCCAGCATGTGTGGCCCCTGCTTCGCAAGGGGCTTCACGTGATCGATCGCGTCATACGGCGCCGAGCACATCCAGCACCGGGCGCCCCAGTACGCGACCTTCGCCTCGAGCTGAGCCGAGGTGAAGGGGTACACCGAGCAACCGCGCTTGATGGCTGCGTGGCGACGGCGCCAGACTTCGCGCTTCCGCTCCGGATCGATGGCGTAGCGACGAGCCTGCGACTCCAGGCGGATCTGACGCCGACGCTCCGGGTTGTCCTCAGCCCACTCGCGAGCTCGTCGTTTCACGACATTGCGATCCGCGTGGTACGCCGCCGTTGCCCGCGCGATGTAGGCGGAGCGGTTCGCAAGGTAGTGCTCGTGGCGGACGGGTTTGCGACGGTCTCTGTGCTTCGCGTAAGACCGATTGTCGGATGCTCGCTTGCAAGGGCGGCAGTAGCGGAACAAGCCATCGGCGGTCTGCTTGCTCGGGCCGAACTGGTCAATCGGCTTCGGCTCTTGGCAGCGCGAGCAGGTCTTACACTGGGTCACAGTCGGGCTCCTGATTACAGCAGGGTCAGGTCGATTTCCACGAAGGCGCTCGGCTGGAGCACTCCGAAGGCTGCACGCATCTCTGCCAGGATGGCCACGAGGTTTCTCACGAAGAAGTCCGCGTGACTGTCCGTAGTCGTGATGGTGCTCTGCTGGCGGTCCCACAGCACTGCCTTGGTGAAATCGCCGACGTAGGCGGTGCCCGCGGCGACGGCCTCGGACTCGACGACCGGCAGGCCCCACAGCGTGGTGGCGCCGCCCGCGGCGGCCGGGCCGCCGAACATGAACGCACCGGTGGCGCCGTCCTCACGGATGAGGTCGATCGTCTCCAGGTCCGCCGGGTTGATGACGTAGGCGTTGGGGACCGAGCGGCCGGTGGTCCGGACCTTGGTCTTCGCCATGCGGGTCGTGGTGAGCAGGTCGGTGGTGTAGGCCTGCGCCTGGACACCGGAGACGTTGCCCAGGCCCTCGAAGTTCTCGCCGGTGCCGTCACCGGCGATCATCTGGTCTTCGAGTTCCTCCTCGAGGCCGTACTCGAGGAACCCGTCGATCAGGGTGACCATCTGCGCGGCGTCGGCCAGGGCCCGCTTGGTGACGGGGATCCAGTGCGCGATCGTGCGGACCGGGGTCGTCACCCGTGCCACGGCCAGGCCGGACTCGGGCTTGTACCCGCCGCCGGCCGCGTTGACCAGCGGGCCGGTGGTGGCGCTCTGCGTCGGCGCCGCCGAGGTCGTGGCCTCCGCGACGGGCGCGGCGTTGTTGGTGATCGAGGTGACGCGCACGTACTCGATCGAGTCCGACGTGGTCGTGCCGGACGTGACCAGGTCGCGCAGGGTCAGCGGCCGCTGGAACGGCTCCGTGCCGACCTGCAGGCCGAGGTCGTCGCCACGGACGAACGCGCCGCCGGAGGTGTCCGAGGCGCCGGTGACCAGCGCCTTCTCGCCCCGCTTGGGGGCGACGAGCCGCTCGAACCCGACCGGGTTGGCCTGCACGCGGTGCTGCTTGGTGAACTGGCCACCGGGGACCGAGTCCAGCATGGCCTTGTACTCGGGCGAGCCGACGTAGTGCTGGCCGATGGACTTGCGCCCGCCGGGGACGATCAGGCCGGCGGGGGTACGGCGCTCGCCCGACTTCTCGTTGAGGCCGATGCCGTCGCCGAGGTCGACGATGGCGGCCTTGATCGCGGCGTCGCCCTTGGCCTTGGCCGCGCGGTTCTTGGCGTCGGAGGCCTTGCCGAGCAGCTCGGTGAGCTGGGTGCGCTCGTCGTCGGTGTACTCGCGGTCCGCGGCGTCGACGGTGGCGGCGATGGCGCGGGCGGCCTTGAGATGCGTCTGCATCTCCTCGACCGGGTCGATGGTGGTGCTACTCATGGTGATCTCCTCAGATCGTGTACGAATCGGCCTCGAGCTCGAGCAGCTCCAGGTCGGTGCGCAGACGCTCGGAGGCGGTTCCGGGCCGGGCGGGCTCGGCACCCTTCGACTCCGCGGCGGCCTCGGGGGCGACCTGGGTGTCGGGGGTGTCGGCGGGCTGGGCTGGCGTGGCCTTCTCGGCGTTGCTCAGGTCGTTCTTGCTGGTGTCCGGCTCGACGGCGTCGAGCAGGGCCTGCGCAGCCGCGACGAGCTTGCGGATGCGCGCGATGATGGGCTTCGGGGTGAAGCCGGGAGGGGCTGCCTTGACCTCGACGACGGCGTACTCGGCGTCGAGCTGGTCGAGGGTCTTCGCCAGGCGGTCCAGCGCCTTCGCCTGCAGGTCGTCGTCGCCACCGGTGGGGTGGCCGACGTTGACGGTCACCGCGGGC
>NZ_JADQDF010000002.1 GCF_019263585.2 Pseudonocardia oceani | reverse complement strand
ATCCAGGACACCAGCCGCCAAGGCCGCTACCACAACCGGCGCTTCGCCGCGCTCGCCCAGGAAATGGGCATCACCGTCACCCAGGACGGCGCCCGCGGATGGTCGGCCACCACCGTGCCCGCGCAGACCGCCGACGAGTACGCCCCCGAGCTGGCCGCGCTGACCGAGGCGATCACGGCCTACCGCCGCGCCGAGGCACCCACCGGCGGCACCGGCAAGACCAGCCGCAACAACCCCGCCGCCACCTGCGGATGCGACCCCGCCCGCCGCATCCGCGTCGCCCGCGCCGTCCTCGCCGCAGGCCCGATCCTGTGCGGGACCTGCGCGACCGAGTTCACCACCGACGACCCCGAGGAGACCGACCAGCAGGACAGCGACGACGAGTAGCGCCACCGACGCGAGGGACACCAGCGCCCGCGTCCGACCCCTCTCACCGGGCGGCCGCGGGCGTAGCCTTGCCGCTCGGCGCCGCCTTCCCCGCGGCCCCACACCGTCCGACCACCGCCCGTCGGACGGCATGGGCAGAAGGGGAGGCTCGCGATGTTCCGTCCGCAGGACCCGTCATGCGGGGGCTACCGGCACGGGGTGTGGACCGCCCCCAGCCCGTGCCCCCACCCGGTCGGCGCCGCCGGCCTGTACTTCAACCGCGCCGACCACCGCCCGTACCGCTGGAGCGTGTGGTGGGCGTTCGCCTGCCCCGAGCACGCCCACGAGCTCATCGCCGCCCGGCCGCTGCTCGACCGCGACCGCGCGGAGCTCGCACGACGACGCGACCTGCGCGGGCACTGGACACCCGGCCGCGACGTCGAACCTCTCGCCATCGGCCGGCCCGCCACCGAGCTGGTCGAGCGCGCCCAACGCTGGGCTACCGCGCACCCCGAGCAGACCTACACCGCCCCGCCCGGCCGCCGGCCCGACCCCGCCCGGCCGGACAGCCGAGGCCACCCGTTTGACGCGTACGCGTCAACGCCCGGAGCCCAGAGCGGCAACAGCGGTGGCGCTTCCGGCGGAAGTAGCCCCGAGCCGCCCGCGTAGCCGGGGCCGGAATACGTTTCGTCATTCTGTTTCGTTGTTACGTTGCGTTATTGTGTTGCTCGTGACGAAACGCTATGATGGATGCATGACCGAGGAGTCCCGGCCGGCAGATGAGCGGCCCAGCGAGACCTGCCAGTTCCCGACGGGCCCCGGCGCGCAGATGTGCGGCCGCCCCATCGAGCGGTCCGGGACGCCCGGGCGACCTGCGCTGTACTGCGATCTGCCCGACCACACGCGTTCGCGCGCGTTCGCCGCGCGCCGCGCGCTGGCCCGCGCCGGCGCCAGCGGCGTGGCCGAGGGCATAGACGACGAGGTGGTCAGCCCGGAGCGGCCGGTCACCGACGGTCGGGCGTCGTTCGGTGTGCTGCTCGCCCAGTTCGCCGATCTCACCGCCGACGCGCGGCGCACCACCGAGGACCAGCAGGCGCGCATGGGCGCGATCCTGGAGCGCGCCGCCGAGGTCGCGCGCACCGTCGCCGATCCGGACGCCGCGGCCTACGAGGTCGAGCAGGTCCAGCGCGAGACGAGCGTGCGGGTCGCCGAGGCGCAGACCTCACAGGCGGGAGCCGAACGGCTCGCCCGTGAGGAGCGTCGCCGCGCGGAGCACGAGGTCGAGCAGCGGGCCCAGGCCGACGCGGCCGCGGAGGAAGCGCTGGCCGAGGTCGAGGCCGTGCGAGCGGAGACCGCCGACACGATCGCCCGGATCACCGCGGAGACCGACGCCGCCATCGCCGACCAGCGCCAACGCGCCGACGAGGCCGCCGCCGCAGAGGCCGCCGCGCGTGAGGAGCTGGAGCACGTTCGCACCGAGGCGGCCGAGCAGATCGCCGCCGCCCGGGCCGAGTTCGAGCAGCACCGGCGCGACGTGGACGCCGAGCGGGACCGGGTGCTCGCCGAGCGCGCCCAGCAGGCCCGCCAGGAGATCGACCAGGCCCAGGCCGCCGCGGACGCCCGGGTGGCCACCGCCGAGCAGGCGGCCGAGACCACCCGCCGCGACGCCGCGGCGCAGCTGCTCGCCGCGCGCCAGGAGGTCACCGAGGCGACCGGGGCGCGAACCCGGGCCGAGGCCGACAAGGCGGCCGCCGAGCGGCGCGCCAGCGAGGACCGCGAGACCACCGACCGGGTGCGGGCCGAGCTGGAGCAGCTGCGCACCGAGCACCACGCCGAGGTGGCGGAGCTGCGGCGGGACGCCTCCAAGGAACGCGCCGCGCTGCGCCGCGAGGCCGCCGAGCAGCTGCAGCTCGTCCTGGCCCGCATCGACGCCCGGCGCGCCACGGAGGAACCCGACACCCGGGGATCCTGACCCCGCCGCCAGCCGCCGTGTCGCGCCGGCCAGGTTCTAGGAGGCGTTCGCGTAGGCGGTCAGCTTCTCGGTGAGCTGTGCCCACTGCTCGAAGTCCGCGAGCAGCTCGGCGGTCATCGTGACCCCACGCGGGAACAGCTGCTCGAACAGGTCGGCGGCCGCCGGTGCAGCCGTAGACGGGACCGGCCGGGCCGGCTTCGCCGCGGGTGCGGGTGGGCGAGAAGCGGGATGCTCGACCCGACGAGCGCGCTGGCGCGGGATAGGTCGAGGAGCGGGGCGGGCGGTGAAGGATCCTTCGGCCCACTGGTAGACGCCCGAGCGGATGCGGACGAGCTGGCCGTCGCGGCAGAGTTGGCTACTGGCGCCGCTGACCTGGCTGCGGGTCAACGACACGTCGGCCAGCGCCACGACCTGGCTGAACCCGAGTGGTTGATCCATCGCGACGTGCACGGCCAGGACCACCGCGATGATCTGGTCGTGAGTCGGCCTCTCGCGACCCTCCCGCGCGGCGGCGGCGTCGTCGAGCAACGCCCGCGTGGTGGAGTCGGTGTCGGGAGCGGTGGGCTGGGCCAGGTTGCGGGCGTGGGCTTCCGGGCCGGCCCAGAACGTGGGCTCCTCGACCTCGGCCAGGCGGGCGGCTTTCGCCGTGACCGCGGCGTCGGCCCGGCCCAGCATCGAGCGCAGCACCCGCAGGGTGCCGCCGTGCGGACCGCGGAACACCAGGTGCACGCCCTCCACGCGCAGCTGGCGGAACCCCCAGGCGTGCAGCTGCTCCACCAGCTGCCCGGTGCTGGGGTGCGCCCCGGTGAACGTCGCGAGGTTCAGCTGCTCCGACATCGCCACTCCCTATTGGTGTTCCGTCCGACTCCGGGTTAGAGTAGCGCACGTTCGGGAGTGAGCATCAACTCTAGTTTGGAGTGGCGCGGTGAGTGACGAATCGGACGGCGTCGGCTTGGCCGAGGTGGAGCAGAACTTCGCCACCAACGTGCGCGAGTACCGCGAGCAGCTCGGACTGAGCCAGGAAGACCTAGCGCAGCGCATGGTCGAGCGCGGGTCCGGGTTCACCCAGGCCACGGTGTGGAAGATCGAGCAGGGCAAGCGCGCGGTGCGAATCGCGGAGGCGGTCGCGCTGATGGACGCGCTGGGTCTGCCGAGCTGGATGAACCTGACCCGCAGCCCGCACGCGTTCCGGCGCGACGCTCAGCTGCAGGCCGCCCACCGGTACGCCGGTGTCGCTTACGCTGCGATCAAGGACGCCACCGCGGAGTTCCTGCGTGCGCAGGCTGAGGTCGCGGTCGCCGCGCACGAGGCACGTGAGGCCGGCGTCGCGGTCAACTCGCTGTGGACCTCCTGG
This sequence comes from Pseudonocardia oceani, assembly GCF_019263585.2. Lineage (GTDB taxonomy): Bacteria > Actinomycetota > Actinomycetes > Mycobacteriales > Pseudonocardiaceae > Pseudonocardia > Pseudonocardia oceani. The sequence continues at coordinate 95,408 of NZ_JADQDF010000002.1, read as the reverse complement.
CTCGAGGAGCCGGCCGAGCGGGCGGTGATCGAGGCCCGGATCGCCTACGACCGCGAGGACGCAATCCACCAGGACCTGCACGGCACGGTGAGCACGATCATGGCCGCGATCCGTGCCAGTGGATACGAACCGGTATCAACCTCGACGACATGAAGACAGTCGGCCCGAACACCACCTCGACGACTCACGGGTAGGAATCCGAACCACGCCACCCCGGAGCCCCGCCCGTGCTTCCGCCGGAAGCACCCCACCGCCGGTGCGGGGCTCGGTTCGGCGCCGGTCTACCTCGTGTCGAGGGGCGTGACCGCGACCGGCAACTGCGCGCCGACCACGCCGCCGCCGGCGGCCGCGTCCGTTGATCCGCTCGCCCCGGTCCGCCCCGATGTCGACCGCGCTCCCGAACAATGCGACGAGCCGGCCGCGGCGGTGCAGCGCGTCGTGCCAGCTGGCCGGGGGCGCGGCGCCGAGGTCCCCGTCGTAGAACGTGCCGCCCGGTTCGACGATCCGCATGTGCTGTCCGTCGGGGGTCGAGTTGCGCGGCCCAGCCGTCGAGGGTGGGCAGGTCGGTCAGGTCGGCGGGTCCAATCGGGAGAGCAGCCCGAAGCCCGATCGCAGCAGGTCCGAGACGATCAGGTCGACCGGCTCGGCGCCGGCGTAGTCGTCGGCGGTGCATGGTGATCTGCGGTACCAGCGTCAGGACCGCGACCGGTCCAGGTCCGGATCGTTCGGGCCCTTGTTCCGGAGTTCGGGGGCCTCAGCTGAGGTAGGCAGTGAGGGTGTACGCGGCGTTGCGATCCAGGCTGCCCCGCGAACGGTCGTAGCGGCGGGTGGTGCGCGGGTCGCGGTGCCCGGCGTAGTCCTGGACGTCACGCAGCGGCGCGCCGGCGTCGAGGGCCAGGGTGATCGCGGTGTGACGCAGCGAGTGCGGCGACAGCTCCGACCACTGAGGGACCTCGGCGGCGCGGGCCAGGCGGCGCACGAGCTTGCACAGCGCGCTCTGGTCGAGCCGGGCCCCGCTGGCGGTGGCCAGCAGCGGGCCAGCCGGTGGGCCGCCGTCCGGGCCCGGCGGGCGGGCGGCGAGGTAGACGTCAAGGGCGGCCCCGGTGGCCGGCGGAATCGGCAGGGTGGCGCGGCGGCCGCCCTTGCGCACCACGGTGAGTACCCGGTGGCCACGGTCGTAGCCGAGGTCCGCGACATCGGCGGCGGCCAGCTCGTCGACGCGCAGACCCAGGTGTAGGAGCAACCTGGCGGTAGCCGCGGTGCGCAGTCGGGCCGGACCGAGGTCGGCGTCGGCGGCGGCGAGGAACGCGCGAGCCTGGTCGCGGTCGAGCCCGACAGTGGTGGTGTGGTCTGCGTCGACCTTCGGGCGGCGCACTGACGCGGCGGGGTTCGCGGCGAGCAGGTCGTGGTCGACGAGGTGGTGGTAGAAGCTGGTCACCGCCGAGAGCCGCCGGGTGGTGCTCGACGCGGCCGCGCCGCTATCGAGCAGGTGACGGGCCCACAGGTCGACATGCACCCGACGGGCGTCGAGGACGTCGACGTCGAGTCCGGTGAGCCAGTCCAGCCAGGCCGCGAGGTCAGCGGCGTAGGCGCGGCGGGTCCGTGGAGAGCGGTAGCCGGCCAGCCAGGCCGCGGCCAGCAGCCGCTCTCGGTCCGGGCTCCCGCTCAGGGCAGGATGCTCGGTATCGAGCTGCCCCAACAGTGCGTTGGCGAGGGCCGGCGCGCGGGACACCTCGGCCGCCGGTGCATGGGTGAGCGCCGGAATCGGGATGAGCCCCGCCGCCGCAGGGCCCCGGCCAGCGCCTGCGCTCATCAGGGTCACGGGCGGAAGGCTACGACGAGCCACCGACAACGACGGCTCGGCGCGGCCCGCTGACTGCCTGACCGGTGACCGGTAGCAGGCGCGGGTCCTCGACCCGGCCGGACATGCCCTGGTAGAGCTCGCGTAGACGCGGGAGTGAACGCGGGCGAAGTCCACCAGCTCAGCCAGCCGGGCGCGTTGACGGGCGGCGATCGCCCCGACGCCCCGCACGCAGTCATGTCTCCGAGCCGGTCGCGGTCCCACAGCCCGCGGCGCTCATGGCGGCGCTGTGCCGCCGCCGGGGCGTTGGGCGACCCCGAGCAGGTAGTGCCCGCGGATCCGGGTGCGCCACCGGGTGCCCACCTGCAACCCCTGTCGTTCCAGCTCGGCGACGAAGTCCTGGGCGGTGAACCGGTCCTCGGTGGGGTGGTCGAACAGCCACCGGTAGCCGCGGGTGGAGAGTGCGGCGGCGGTGACCTCGTCGAAGTAGAACCGCCCGCCTGGCTTGAGCACCCGGACGATCTCGCCCAGCGCGGCCCGCCAGTCCGGGACGTGGTGCACGATGGCGAAGTCGAACACCGCGTCGTAGCTGTCGTTCTCGGCGCCCAGGGCGGTGCGCAGGTCGGTCATGTCGCCGGTGGCCAGCCGCACCCGGTCCCCGTAACCGGCCAGCCGGCGCTTCGCCCGAGTGACCATGGCCGGGTCGAGGTCGAGCGCGTCCACCCGGGCCGCGGTGAACCGGCGCAGGATCAGCTCGGTGCCGTACCCCGCCCCGCATCCCACCTCGAGCACGCGTGCATCCGTGGGCAGCATCCCGCCCAGCCGCAGCAGCGTCGGGGTTTCGTAGAACCGCTGCAACGCCCGACGTGGTGGGCTGTTCACCAGCGCCGTCTCCACCCGGTTCATCAACACGACCCTGACCTCCAAGCTATCCAAATCAAACGGTGTCATCGCTGTAAGACGATGAATATCAGAGATGCGACGCCACTGCCAGCGGGTGCCTGCTGGCAAGGGACACCACCAAAGGCCGATGCAATCACTTGCTCTGTGCGTTAACATCGTTGTATGACGATGCCAGATGGGGCAGTCGCGGTCTCCCCGCGCCAGGAGCTGATGCCGGCTGCGGCGTTGTTCCACAGCCTGTCCGACGCAACCCGGCTCGCGATCGTGCAGCACCTCACCGGGGGCGAGGCACGGGTGGTGGATCTGACCGAGCGGCTGGGGTTGGCGCAGTCGACGGTGTCGGCGCATCTGGCGTGTCTGCGGGACTGCGGCCTGGTCGTGGGCCGGCCGCAGGGGCGGCAGATGTTCTACTCGCTGACCCACCCGGAACTGCTCGACCTGCTCTCTGCCGCGCAGACGTTGCTGGGGGCGACGGGGTCGGCGGTGGCGCTGTGCCCGAACTTCGGCACCGCGGGTGCTTCCCCTGCGACGGGCGTGGAGGTGCGCGGTGAGTGACGCGTGCGGGTGCGGCGACGAGGAGCCCCGCGTCGACGCCGAGACCGGCGAGGTCGTGCCGGAGCGTGAGCCGGAGCGGCTGTGGGAGGTCTCCGAGCTGCGCGCAGCCGCGGTGGCCGGGGTGCTGCTCGGTGCATCGCTGGTCGTGGGCTGGGCCGGTGGGCCGGCGCCGGTGGAGCTCGCCCTGCAGGTGGCCGCCCTGGCGGTGGGGGCGTGGACGTTCGTGCCGTCCACGTTGCGCCGCCTGGCCAAGGGCAGGATCGGGGTCGGCACCCTGATGACCATCGCCGCGGTCGGCGCCGTCGCGCTCGGTGAGGTCGGCGAGGCCGCGATGCTGGCGTTCCTGTTCTCGATCAGCGAGGGCCTGGAGGAGTACTCGATCGCCCGGACGCGGCGCGGTCTGCGCGCGCTGCTGTCCCTGGTCCCTGAGCAGGCCACGGTGCTGCGCGGCGGCCTGGAGGTCGTCCTCGCCCCGGACGAGCTGCGGGTCGGGGACGCCATGCTGGTGCGCCCCGGGGAGCGCCTGGCTACCGACGGCGTTGTTCGGACCGGGCGGACCGCGCTGGACGTCTCGGCCATCACCGGGGAGTCGGTGCCGGTCGAGGCCGGCCCGGGTGACGAGGTGTACGCCGGGTCGATCAACGGCACCGGCGCGCTGGAGGTCGAGGTCACCAGCACCGCCGCGGACAACTCCCTGGCCCGGATCGTGGCGATCGTGGAGGCCGAGCAGTCCCGCAAGGGCGCCGCGCAGCGCCTCGCCGACCGGATCGCGCGCCCACTGGTGCCCGGGGTGATGATCGCCGCCGCGCTGATCGCCGGGATCGGCAGCCTGCTGGGCGACCCGCTGGTGTGGATCGAACGCGCCCTGGTCGTGCTGGTCGCCGCGTCACCGTGTGCGCTGGCGATCTCGATCCCGGTGACCGTGGTCGCCGCGGTCGGTGCGGCCAGCAAGATGGGCGTGCTGGTCAAGGGCGGCGCAGCGCTGGAGGCCCTGGGCCGGATCCGGGGGGTCGCGCTGGACAAGACCGGCACCCTGACCCGCAACCGACCCGTCGTCGTCGAGGTCGCCACCACCGCCGGCGCCACCCGCGAGCAGGTCCTCGCGCTCGCCGCCGCCCTGGAGGCGCGCAGCGAGCACCCCCTGGCCCGCGCGATCCTGGCCGCGGTCGACCAGGTCACCCCGGCCGCTGACGTCGAGGCGGTTCCCGGTGCCGGGCTCACCGGGCGCCTGGACGGGCGTGCGCTGCGACTGGGCCGGCCGGGCTGGATCGACCCCGGCGACCTGGCCGGGCCGGTGCGCAGCATGCAGGAGGCCGGGGCGACCGCGGTGCTCATCGAGGCCGACGGGCAACTGCTCGGCGCGGTCGCGGTCCGCGACGAGCTCCGCCCCGAGGCTGCCGAGGTCGTCGCCCGGCTGCGCCGCGACGGTTACCGGGTCGCGATGCTCACCGGGGACAACCACGCCACCGCCGCCGCGCTTGCCGCGCAGGCCGGGATCACCGAGGTGCACGCCGAGCTGCGCCCCGAGGACAAGGCGGACCTGGTCCGGAAGCTGCGCGCCGAGCGGCCCACGGCGATGGTCGGCGACGGTGTCAACGACGCCCCCGCCCTGGCTACCGCCGACCTGGGCATCGCCATGGGCGCGATGGGCACCGACGTGGCCATCGAGACCGCCGACGTCGCCCTGATGGGCGAGGACCTGCGCCACCTGCCCCAGGCGCTGGACCACGCCCGGCGGGCGCGGCGGATCATGCTGCAGAACGTGGGGCTGTCGCTGGCCATCATCATCGGGTTGATGCCGCTGGCCCTGCTCGGCGTGCTCGGCCTGGCCGCGGTCGTCGCCGTGCACGAGCTCGCCGAGATCGTGGTTATCGCCAACGCCGTGCGCGCCGGACGCACCCGCGCGCTGTCTCCCACTGCCGCCACAGTGCTCCCGCTGCCGGCGCCGACACGCCCGCAACCGCTCGACGCCGCCCATCGCGCCTGATGCCGGTGAACAACGGACGCGATCACGAGGTTGAGGGGTAGGTGCGGGACAAGATGAGGGACCAGACGCTGGAGTTGATCCGTCAGGGGTACCGCTGGGCCGGCGGGCTGCGGCCAGACCCCCCGACGGCCCCGTGGGCGGTACCGACCCGGCTGCTGGGCCGCCGCGCGGTGCTGATCGGCGGACCGGCTGGGGTGCGCCGCTTCTACGATCCGCGGCTGCGCCGCCGCGGTTCACTGCCGGCCCCGTTGAAGGTGGTGCTGTTCGGGCGGGACACGGTGCACGGTCTCGACGACGCCGAGCACCACCACCGCAAGGTGCTGTACCTGCAGGTGCTCACCGCCGACGCGGTCGCCGACCTCGGTCGGCGCGCCGAGCAGGAGTGGCAGGCGGTCACCCGGCGCTGGGCAAGCGGGGCACCGGTGCGGCTGTTCGACGAGGCCGTGCAGGTCCTGGGCGCGGCCGTGCTGCCATGGGCCGGGATCCCGGTGGCCTCCGCGGAACTGCCCCGGCGGGCGCAGCAGCTCGCCGACATCGTCGACGGGTTCGGCACGCCGGGCCGGCCCTTCGCCCGCGCCGCCCTCGCCCGCGCGCGGCTGAGCCGGTGGGCCGCCGGGCTCGTCCGCCGGGCCCGCCTCGGGCAGATCCACCCGGCGCCCGGTACCGCGCTGCACACGGTCGCGACGGCCCGCGACCCGCGCGGGCGGCCGTTGCCCGCCCGCGTCGCCGGCGTCGCCCTGCTCAACTTCGTCCGCCCGACCGTGGCCGCGGCCTGGTACGTGGCCTTCGCCGGCCTGGCCCTGCACGAGCACCCCGAATGGCGCCACCGCCTCGCCGACCCCGACCCCGACCCCGGCGCCGACGAGCGCGCGGTCGCCGCGTTCGCCCAGGAGGTGCGCCGGCGCTACCCGTTCGTCCCGGTGCTGGCCGCCGTGGCCCGCGAGGGCCAGGACGTCCTCGGCGTCGCGGTCCCGCGCGGTGGGCTGGTGGTGCTCGACGTGCACGGCACCGACCACGACCCGACGCACTGGCCCGACCCCGACCGTTTCGACCCGGACCGCTTCCTCGCCGACCCGATCGACCCGGACACCCTGGTACCGCAGGGCGGCGGAGACCTAGCCACCGGGCATCGCTGCCCCGGCGAGGACGTCGTGCTCACCATGATCGCGGTCGCCGCCCGCACGCTGGCCCGGCTGGACTACACGCTGCCGCCCCAGGACCTTGACGTCGACCTGTCCCGGGTCCCGACCCGCCCCCGCAGCGGCGTGCTCCTCACCCTCACCCTCCGCTGACGCGGCGGCGCTCGGGCCGGCCCGTCAGGTCGGGCGAGCGGGCGGCCGCCCGCCGCGGTGGCGGTGCAGCGCGCCCAGCAGCACCGGTGTCCCTACTGCGGCCGGCAGGACCCAGAACACGATCGGTGGCAGCTGGTCCCACAGTGGGAGCCGGGGCCCGTTGTCGACGTAGAACGCGGTCAGCATGACGACGTAGGCGGTGCCCATCCCGGTGATGTGGACCGCCAGCCGGATCGGGCGCAGCAACCGCACCGCAGCGGCGCCCGCGGTGGCCGCGCCGAGGGCGAGCCCACCGAGCACGGCCAAGTGCCATCGATGCGCCCAATCGACCGCGGCCAGGACCGGCGCCGTCAGACCCAGCCCGAGCAGCGCGCCCAGATAGATCCGGCCGAAACCGCGGTGTCGGCGGCTGCCCTTGCGGGTCAGCATCGCTCCCGGCCCGCACGCCACCGCGACCACACCGCACCCCACGTGGACGGCGATCGTCACGTCCAACGGCACAGCGATGTCCATGACCGACCCCTCCGGGTCCGCTCCGACCCTATAGGTAGCGACGCTACTATTACGGGCCGTGTCGGCGCACGCGGTCTGGTCACCGACCACCGCAAAGGAGTAGCATCGCTACGTATGCGGGCGGAGGCGTTGAAGGGTCACCTCGACGGGCTGTTGCTCGCCGCTCTCGAGCGGGGGCCGTTGCACGGCTACGGCGTGATCGAGGCGTTGCGGGCCGGCAGCGGGGGCACGTTCGACCTGCCGACCGGCACTGTGTACCCGGCGCTGCACCGGTTGGAGCGGGCCGGGCTGATCCGCTCCGCCTGGTCGGACGGGCCGGGCCGGCGCCGACGCAGTTATCAGCTCACCCCGGCCGGGGTCACCGCGCTGGCCGACCAGCGAGACGGGTGGCGCGTGTTCTCCCGGTCGGTGTCCGCGCTGCTCGACGCCGGGCCGTGGCCGACGCCGGCCTGACCGGCCCGGTCCTGAGCCCGGCCGCTCGACAGGTCCTGGCGACGTGGCTGGACCAGGTCGGTGCCGCGCTGGGCGGCCCGGCTCGGCTGCGCGCACGGATCGTCGCGGAGCTTGATGACGGGGTGCGCAGCGCCGCCGAACAGCACCTCGCCACCGGTGTCGATCCGCTCGATGCCGCCCGGGCCGCGGTCGCCGAGTTCGGTGACCCGGACACCGTCGCCGCGTCCTTCCATGGCGAGCTCACCGCACACCTGGCCCGCCGGTCCGGCACGGCCCTGGTCGGCTCCGGCCCACTCGTCGGGATCGTCTGGCTGGCCGCGCTCGTCCCGCCGCTGTGGCCGCCCCGTCCCGCTGAGCTTCTCGGCGCCCACCCGCTGTATCTGGCCGTGCTCGCTGTCGCGGTGCCCGCCGCGCTTGTCGCGATCACTCTGACCGGCCCGCTCGGTCACCGGCTCGCGCACCACCCCGCGCATGCCGCCCGCGCAGCCACCCTCGCCGCCACCGCCTGCGTCGTCGGGGACGCGCTGCTGCTCACCACGTTCGCCCACACCGCGGTCGCCACGCCCACCGCCCTGTCGTGGCCGGCGGCCCCGCTCGCCGTCGCGGTCAGCGCTACCCGGCTCGTGCTCGCCTTCCGCGCGGCCCGCCGTTGCAGCGGGGGCAGCCCGATCCGCGTCGCGGCACCACGTTGACGGTCTTGCTGCGACGTTGCGGTTGGAGCGCGGCCAGACGTCCACGAGCGATGATCTCGGCCGGCAGTGGCGATCGGGCGGCGGGGCGTGTGTCTGCCGCGGTCAGGTCATCGGCACGAAGGTGGCTCCGCCGTCATCGGAGCGGTACACCCCGCCCGCGGTGGCGGCGAGCAGCGCGCCGTCGGTGGCGGTGAGGGCCTGCGGGCGTCCGCCGGGCACGACCCCGGCGGGCGTCCAGCTGGCTGCGCCGTCGTCGCTGACGAACACCGCCCCCTGCGGGTCGAGGCCGTAGACGGTGCCGTCGCTCGCCCAGGACAGGTAGGCCAGCTGCGGCCCGGTGGGCGCAGCGAAGCTGCGACCGCCGTCATCGCTGGCCGCCACGCCGCCCTGCACGGTGGCCAGCAGCGCGGCCGGGTTCGCCGGGTCGGCGGCGATGTCGAGCGCCTGCAGCGCGGCGCGGGTCTGCCAGCTGCGGCCGCCGTCCTCGCTGGCGCGCAGGACCTGATGGGTGGCGTCGTAGCCGAACACCGTGCCGGCGCTGACCTCCAGGGCGTGGAAGTCGACCTCCCCGGCCAGGCCGAGCGTCGTCCAGTTCGCACCGGCGTCGGTGCTCTGCACCAGCCCGAGCGGGTTCGCGACCTGCTCACCCGGTCCGGGGTGCCCGCTGGACAGGAACGTGCCCGGTCCGGTGATCGTGAAACCCATCAGGTCGCGGCCGGTGTCGTCGGCGCGCTGCAGCCCGCCGGCGTCGGCGCGGAACAGCCCGTCGTGGGTCGCCACGTACGCCGCACCGTCGGCCGGGTCCACCCCGAGCCCGTGCACGTGCTCATACGGCAGCCCGGTCGCACCGGTGTGGCCGCCGGTGGATGCGTCCGGGGTGCTGGAGGAGCATCCGGTGAGCACGACTGTCGCGATGGCGAGGGCGGCTGTTCCCCGCAGCGCCTTGGGCGGTGTGTTCATCTCGCTCGGTCCTCTCCTGCGGTTGATCACTGCTGCTGCAGAGCCGTCTGGACGGCCGCGGCGACCTGGTCCGGGCTGCGGAACACCAGCGGGTCGATGATCCGGACCACCGAGCCGTCCGGGCGCAGGACCCAGTTGCTGGGCAGTACCGGCGGCCCGGCCAGCGCGGCCTGCAGCGTGTTGTCCGGATCGGTGACCGACGGGTAGGCCATGGCGAGTTCGGCGGCTAGACCCAGCGCGGCGGCGGGCTGGTCGCGGACGTTGACCCCGAGCACCGCGATCGCCCCGGTACTGGCGGCGTAGGTGTTGAGCACCGGAATCTCCTCGCGGCACGGCCCGCACCACGACGCCCACAGGTTGAGCAGCACCGGTCGCCCGGCGAGCGCTGGCCCCAGCGCCACCGTCCCCGGTGCGCCCAGGCACTCGACCACGATCTCGGCGAGCGGACCCTGCGCGGTCGGGCCGCCCGGCACAGGTGCCGGGCAGGGCGGCAGCTCTGCCGCCGCCCGGGCTGTGGCCAGAGCGGCGTCGTCGGGGCGTCCAGTGTCGGGGCCTCTGGTGTCGGGGTCTGCCGTGATTTGCTCGGACGGGACCGGTCGAGCTCCGGCCGCCGGCTCGCTCATGGTCGCCGCCCGCGGCCACAGGGCGATCACCCCGGCCACGGCCAGCACCATCACCACGATCGTCCACCGCAGCTCCGAGCGCATCACGCCCACCGACCCCGACCACGCCCGCGCCCGCCCTGATCACGGCGGATCGTGGCACGGGCGGCGACGGCGAGAACGGCAGCGACGACAACGGCGACGGCGCCGATCGCGGCCAGGACCGCTTCGACGACCCCGCCCAGCCCGGTGGCCGGTGTGGTGGTGGATCGCAGCGGGACCTGCGCGACGAGCGCGTCGGGGGTGAATTGCCCGGTCTGCTGCTGCACGGTGCCGTCGGGGGTGATGATGGCGCTGACCCCGCTGGTCGCGGCGACCAGCACGGTGCGGCCGTGCTCGATCGCCCGGATCCGGGACTGGGCCAGCTGCTGGTAGGTCATCTCGGTGCGTCCGAAGGTGGCGTTGTTGGCCGGCACGGCCAGCAGTTGCGCGCCGCCGCGAACGGTGTCGGTGACGGTGTCGTCGAAGGCCACCTCGTAGCAGGTGGCGATCCCGACCGCGGCTGGTCCCATCTGCAGCACCGTCGCCTCGGTGCCGGGGGTGAAGTCGCGCTGCACCCGGTCGACCTTGTCGCTGAACAGCCGCACCACCGAGCGCATCGGGATGTACTCCCCGAAGGGCTGGATGCGGCGCTTGACGTAGGTGCCGGTCGGGCCGACACCGGGTTCCCAGCGGATCGCGGTGTTGCGCAGCCCCCCGACCGGCGGGGACTCCACCGCGCCGATCAGCACCGGCACGCCGATCGCGGCGACCGCGCGGTCGATCGCCGCGGCGGCGTCGGGGTTGCGCAGCGGGTCGATGTCCGCGGAGTTCTCCGGCCAGATCACCAGCTCCGGCGGCGCCACCCGGCCGGCGGCCACGTCCGCGGCGAGCTGCTCGGTGCGCCGCACGTGGTTGCCGAGCACGGCGGCGCGCTGGGCGTTGAAGTCCAGGCCGAGGCGGGGCACGTTGCCCTGCACCACCGCCACCGTGACCAGCCGATCGCCGGGTCGGGCGGCGTCGACGAGGGGAGACGCGGCCAGGCCCGCCACGACCGCCACCAGCAGCCACACCGCCGCCCGCAGGGTCCTCCTTGCTGGCCGGCGCGGCCGGGCAGCGAGGGGCAGCACCAGCGTGGCGAGCCCGAACCCGGCGAGCGCGACGGCGAACCCGATCAGCGCCGGCCCGCCGAGCGCGGCCAGCGGCGCGAACACCCCGTCGGGCTGCCCGAACGCGACCCGCCCCCACGGGAACCCGCCGAACGGGACTCGGGAGCGGGCGGCCTCCCCGGCCACCCACACCCCGGCCGCCCACAGCGGCCAGCCGGGCAGCCGCGACACCGCGGCGATCCCGGCGCCGGCGGCGGCGACGAACCAGGCCTGCAGCACCGCGAGCACCAGCCACGGCAGCGGCCCGACGTAGGCGCCGGTCCAGGACAGCAGTGGCACGAACAGTCCCAGCCCGGCGAGCAGGCCGTAGCCGAGCCCGGCTCGGGCACGGCGCCCGGCCAGCACCACCCCGAGCACAGCGAACCCCAGCGGGGCGAGCCACCACAGCGGCCGCGGCGGGAAGCTCAGATACAACAGCCCGCCCGCCGCGGCCGCGGCGGCGCACGGCCACCACAGCCCATACCGTGCACCGCGCTGCCGCGCCGGCGGTCGTTCGACTCCGCGGGCTGTCGTCGATGGAAGGATGGGCCCGGTACCGACCGCTGCGGGGAGGGCCGCCACCCAGGATTCGGGCATCACAGCGGCAGGGTGTAGCCGCCGATGGGGCCACGCATCCAGGCGATGAACGCCCCCCACGCCCCGGTGACCAGCAGCCCGCCCAACAGCAGCAGCATCACCCCGCCGGTGATCTGTAAGGCGCGGATGTGGCGGCGCATCCAGCCGGTGGTGCGCACCGCCCACCCAGTGCCGAGCGCGATCAGCACGAACGGGACCCCGAGCCCGGCGCAGTAGGCCAGCACCAGCACCAGGCCGCGCAGCGTGGTCGGGCCGACCTGGGTGCCGGTGGCCAGGGCGATCACCCCGGTCAGGGTGGGACCCAGGCACGGGGTCCAGCCCAACCCGTACACCGCGCCCAGCAGCGGCGCGCCGGCCAGCCCGGCCCGCGGGCGCCGGTGGATCCGTACATCGCGCTGCAGGGCAGGGACGAACCCGAGGAACACCAGCCCCATCGCGATGGTCACCACCCCGCCGATGCGCTGCAGCAGCAGCTCGTTGCCGATCAGCCAGTCCGACAGGCCCAGCACCAGCAGCACCCCGCCGGCGAACACGACGGTGAACCCGGCGACGAACAGCATCGCCGCGCCGGCCACCCGCCACCGCCCCGCGGTGCGGGTCGCCGTCCCGCCCGCGCCCGCGGCGGCGGTGCCGGACTCGTCGGCGCCGACCAGTCCAGCCAGGTACGCGACGTAGCCCGGGACGAGGGGCAACGCGCAGGGCGAGGCGAACGACAGCACCCCCGCGGCCACCGCCAGGGCGATCGCCACCAGCAGAGGCCCCGAGATCGCCAGCTCGGTGATGCTCATCCCGTACCCTCCGCCGGTGTGCCCGCGACCGGGGTGCTCCCCGACGGGGTGCCCGGCGCTCCACCGGTGACCGCCCCGTCCGGCTCGGCGGCGATGCGCTGCACCACCGGTAGCAGCTCACTGACCCGCACCGCGGTCAGGAACACCGCGGCCACCCGGTGCTGCCGGTCCAGCACGATCGTCGACGGCACGGTGTTGCGCGGGAACCCACGCAGCGCGGTCAGCGACCGAGCCGGGTTGTCGAAGATCGACGGATAGGTGATGCCGCGATCGCGCATGAAGTCCCGTGCCGCGTCGGCGTCATCGCGGATGTCGATCCCGAGCAGGGTCACCCCGCTGGGCTGCATCTGCTCATGGATCTGCTGCAGCCCGGGCATCTCCTCCCGGCACGGGCCGCACCAGGCACCCCAGATGTTGAGCACCACCACCTGACCGGGGAAATCCTCCAGGCCGATGGTGGCGCCCGGCTCGAGCAGGCTTTCCCCGGACAGGCCCGTCACCGCGCCGCGCTGGGCGGGAGGGTCATAGAAGATCCGGGTCTGACCCCCCGGCGCGACAAAGGTGAACTCCCGCGCCTGACTCGGTGCGTCCCCGCTCGGGGAGGCGTAGGAGCACCCGGCCACCAGCAGCATCGCGGCCGCCACGGCCAGCACCCTCAGTCCAGCCGCGCCACGCCACGGCCGCCGCGTGGAGGCGCGGTCATGCGGACGACTCACGCGATGTCCTGTTCACACAGCGCTCGCCCCTGTTCACGCAGCGCTCGTCCGCTGCGCCCATCACTTGACGTCACCCACGAGCCTCCACGTCGCCACATCAGCAGCGCAGCGCCGGCGCAGGACAGCACCCCCCGAGGGGCCGCGGCCGACACGGACGGTGCCAGCGACCGGATCCGGTGCGCGGGTGGCAGGACCGCGCTCATGAGGCGCCGTCCGAGGCGGAGCGGCCGAGGTCCGCCGGTGCCTGCTCCGGGGCGGTGCCCTGCCCGCGGGAAGGGCCGTGATCAGTGCGCCACGACGCCCACAGCAGGGCGAGCACCCCGAGGGTGATCGCGGTGTCGGCCAAGTTGAACGTCGGGAACCAGCCCAGCCACAGGAAGTCGGTGACCGCGCCGTCCCCGGCCCGGTCCACGATGTTGGCCACCGCACCGCCCAGGACGAGCCCCGCCGGCACCGGGGGGCGCAGCCAGCCCGCGACGATCGCGACCAGCACACCACCGGTCACCATCCCGGCCAGCCCAAGCACGGCCCAGGTCGCCAGCCCGTCACCCAGACTGAACGCCACCCCGGTGTTGTAGCTGAGCTGCAGGCGCCCGATCCCGAGGTCCACCGGCGAGCCGGACAGCCGGGTGTCGGCCAGCCGCTTGGTCACCACATCGACCAGGACCGCCACCACCGCCGTGACACCGGCCGTGACGATCGAGCGCGACCGCAGCCGAGCACTCACCGCCACGACTCCGCCCGATCGCTCAGCGCCCCGTCCGAGCTCACACCAACAGCAATCGGCATGCGGCGATGATAAACGGCGGAGTCGATGACAGCGCAGCGGCTCCCGTCTCGCCGACGGAGGGGTGACGCCTTCAGCGGCACGCGGATGAATGGCCAGCCTCAACGGGCCGTCGCGGCGCCTACAGGCCGAAGGCGCCGCCCTCGATCAGGATGACGATGCCCAGACCGATCAGCACGATCGGGAACAGCACCTGCTCCCAGCGCTCCAGCACCTCGGCGATCGGCTTGCGGGTGGCGACGAAGCGCGCCGCGGCGACCAGCACGGCGACCAGTGCGAGGAACACAATCGAGTAGGCGATGATGCCGCCGGTGCCGACGGTGGCGAAGACCGGGACGTAGACGCCGATGTTGTCCCCACCGTTGGCGAAGGTGACTGCGGCGATGGTCCCGACGCCGAGCGCCCTGCCGCTGAGCTTGCCCTCGTCGTCATCGTCGTCCTCGTCGCGCCAGGATCGCCAGGCTCGCCAGGCCGCGAGCAGGCCCAGGACCAGGGGGATGAGGCCGAAGTACGGGATGACCTCCTCGGGCAGGAAACTGCGCGCACCGAGGGCGACGAGCACCGCCGCGGCCAGGATGGCGCCGAAACCGAGGTACTGACCACCGAGGATCTTGGCCGTGGTCCCCGGGACGCCGGCACCTCGGGCGTAGAACAACGACAGCACGATCACGTCGTCGATGTTGGTAACCGTGAACAGGCCGATGGCCTGCAGGGTCCAGGTGAGGGGCTCCATGGCTGCCTTCTGAATGATCGCTCGGCCGGTGAGGGGTGATTGCCGGGCGAGCGGGCGGCGTGGCGGACGGTGTGGCGGTTCGGGCACGCCGCTTCAGCGGAACGCGACCCCCGGGGAGCTACGTCATGACCTGCAAGCCGTCAGCGGTGGGTCGCCGCAGGCGGGGCGACCGCCGCGGCGACGCGGCGCGGGGATCTGCCTCCGTGACCTGAAGAACGGCACCGAGAGTTGTCAGCACGCGGGCGACCCGAGTTCCCAGCATCGTCATACGGCGATGCTAGCATCCTGTCCAGTTATCACAGCCTGACATCGATCTCGCTGAGTGAGTGCGCGATGGAGGGCCTGTCGGGAAAGGACCCGATCGCGGCCGCGCTCGGCCTATAGCTCGCGACCTCCCAAGTACGTGATAACCCGCTGTATCACGTACTTCGACTCTGCAGTAAGTCTTGCGCTGGTCAGCGGCCTTACGCTGAACCTCGCTGGCCCTGGGCATCTTCGGTGGCGTCGGGGCCCGCCACGGCTCGGACCGCCCGACGCCACTTGACGAAACGGCTCGTGAGCGTGTGACGGTGATCTGGCGGCCCGTCGTACTCCGGTTCGAGGTCGGTGACCCCGAGTACCCACGAACTGACTCGGTAGCGCTCGTTGACGTACCGGCCGACGATGTATCCGTCGGAGTTCACAGCGACGTAGCGGACCTGGGTGCCGAAGCCGTTTCCGAGCCAGCGGCTGCTGCGCCAGATCGTGACGCCGTTCGGGTATGGCTTCTGTGGGAGGTAGGTGTCGCCTGATCCAGTGTCGGGCCAGCGGTCGAGGGAGGCGGGCCTAGTCATGTGACTAGTGTGCGCTCGTTTGAACTGCTAGTCAAGTGACTAGGGCAAGGGATATAGGCTGAGCGGTGTGATGGAGGACCTCGCCGGCTCCCAGGAGCTTGAGCACATGCTCGGAGTCAGTCGTCAGCGGGTCCAGCAGCTGATCGGTCATGCTGACTTCCCCGTGCCCGTCGCAGTCCTTGCGATGGGCAAGGTGTGGCGCAAGGCCGACGTCGTCGCCTGGGCAACCGCGCGAGGGCGACAGCTCGCGGACCAGGGCGATGGGGTCCACCAGGATGCGGATAGGGCGTAGCTACCGGTCCCTCTTACGCAGGAAGGACCCCCCGCGGATCCGCGGGGGGTCCTTCCTGCCGTGGTCGTCTACGCGATCGGGTCGGGCAGGGTGTACTCCGGGTCGTCACGGTAGTCCGCGACGCGTTTGGTGAGCTGGTCCCGAACGGTGTCGTCGGTCTTGTCGCCGCCGATCAGGTAGGCGATGACCTCGGCCGTGAGGTCGTAGTTCTCTGCGCGAGCGATGATGCGGCGACCTCCGGCGATGAAGATCGTGGTCCACAGCTTGGCGTCGAGGTGCCAGTCGAGCTGGTTGAGTCGGTCGATCGCCTTGTCGCGCGAGACGCCTCGATCGACAGCCTTGATGAGTGCCTTGAACAACACGATGTGGGTTGCCGGCTTGAGCAGAAGTCCCCACTCGTCGTGTTCCTTGCGCACCTGGGCGACCTGGTTGGGATTGCTCTGCACTTCCCGGAAAGCGTCCACTCCGTCCAGCACCGCGGTCCACCAGTCGTGGACCAACTCGTAGGCCTTGTCGAGGTCGTCGGCGTCCGGCCGCTGGATCTGCTCCTTCTCGTTGTACTCGATCTTGTGGTGCTTGAGGATGTCGATGACGCTCTCGTGCACTGCGGAGATCGTCGTCCACTGAGCACTCCGGTCGCTGATCGTCGTCGACCGCCAGTTGACCAGCAGCTCCTTCTTGCCGTCCTTGGACGTGTACTGGGCCCCGAGGGGTTCGCCGTCGGCGAGCAGCCGGCGGGCGATGATGGAGTTGCCGTCGTCCTCGCTGGTGATGATGTTGTCGCTGCGGCCGGTGGGCTTCGCGTTCTTGTTGATCTTGTTGAAGATCCGGCGGGTCGTCTCGTTGTTGATGAAGGGGATGAAGACGACGACCAGCTCGTCGTTGGGGACGTCGGCGACGAAGGGTCCCACGACGTTCGTGCCCTTGTCGGTCTTGCCTTGGACGACGCTTCGCAGCGCTGCCAGGCGGTGCTGGCCGTCGAGCACGATCAGTTCTCCGCCCTCGATCGTGAGTGCGCCCATCTGTTCCAGCGTCTTGCGGTACGCCGCCGGGACATTGTTCGACAGGTACCTTGCGGCGCTTTCGTAGTCGAACAGCTCGGGCTGGTAGATGAGTACGAGCAGCGATCCGAAGAATCGGTCCTCGAACTTCGCCAGGTAGGGGATGATGTCCTCGCGGACCCTCTTGTCGTTGAGCTCGCGCTGCAGTCGTTCCTCGATGCCGAGCGTGGCCCAGGTGTCCATCTCGCTGGCCGGGCGTGCGATCGCGGTCAGCTCCTTGGCTCGCATCTTGGTCTGGTAGAAGTCGATGGTGCCCATCTTCCCGTGCAGTGCGGGGACGGTGATTGCCATGGTGTTCCTCCGGGAAATTGTGTGGTGCGGATTCGATTGGTGGTGCAGAAAGAGGTTGCTGCGGAAATGAAAATTCTGTTAACTGGTGAAGCGGATCTGGTTGCACAGCGGCTGGAAGCCGCGGATGAGGTCGCGCTCCAGGTCTGCTGCGGTGGCGTCGTCACAGCACGTCCAGCTGAACTGGGTCTGCCCGATGGGCTGGCGCAGGGCCACCAACAGGTTCGGGTTGTGGGTGGCCCAGTAGTGCTGGCGGTAGCGAGCGTTGAGATTGCGGGTGCGACCGATGTAGAGGAACCCCCGCAGGTCGTGCATGAGGTAAACCCCACTGTCGGTGGGCACCAGCAGTGCCCAGCCCTCCACGTAGGCGACAGTTCCGTCCAGGTGCAGCGCCGGGGGCCGATCGATGACGGCCTGCCGCCAGGCGCTCCACGTGGGTGCGCTGACAGATGTCAGATCTCTGGAAGTGGTGCTGTTCATGGTGCTCCTCCATGTCGGGAGGAGCACGGCGACAGACAGGGAGTCTGTCTGTGCTGGAATGCCGCGGTGTCTCACCAACAAGGGAGATGTTTGCACAGACACGGTGCCATGTCTACGTCAAACTGGCACCTTGTCTGCGTATCACCCAGTTGGAGTATGTGATGTAGCGGCGAGGGCGAGGCGGGCGAGCGAGGTGACGTCGGCGACCTCCGGGTCGCCGACGAGGTAGGACACACCCCGGACTACGTGGGCACGCAGCGCCGTATGAGCGGCTTCCGGGTCGGCGGGCTGACCATCGCGGACCAGTCCGGCGAGCAGCAGCGCCCACCACAGATCTCCCGCTGGCCCGGCGAACACCTTCCACGCGATCTCGACACCGTCGCCCGGAGGCGGCTCGGCCGGGGTACCGCCAGCTGCAAGGCTCCGACAGAGCCCCCAGCGACACAACGTGTTCCAGTGCTTGACCCCGGTGCGGCGCTTGAGCGTGGTCAGCTGCTCTTTGGTTTGCTCGGGCAGGCGCAGCGTCTCGGGGGGTGTGGCTGGGCGGGTACTCACGCGAGGCTCTCCTCCCGGATGTCGAGGTAGCCCTCACGTACGTCGGTCGCGTGTCGCACCGGGTCGTGGGCGAGGTGCACGACGTGAGACAGGCTGGCCTGCAGTCGGTCGAGGGCGCGCAGGTCAACCTCGGTGTCGGTGCTCAGGACGACGACTTGGTGGCTAGCAGCGGGAAGGTAGCGGTCCAGAAGCCGACGCCGGTGCGGGCCGTCGAGGCGACCGAGCGGGGTATCGATGACGACGGGGAGTGGCCGGCCGGCGGCGCGGGCCAAGCCCCACAGGAGGCTGACGGCGAGCAGCTGCCGTTCTCCGGCGCTCAAACCAGCCGGACGGAGCGGCTGGCCATCCGATCCGAGCAGGGTCAGTGCGTGCGTGGATGGGTCGATGCGCACGTCGGTGATGAGGTCCGGCTTGCGCAGTAGGGCGTGCGCAGCTTCGAGGACGCAGGCTTGGATGCGCTGTACGTGCCGTGCGGTGGCCGCCTCGCGGAGGCGCCGCAGGGTGCCTCGGGCGCGGACCGCGTGGTCGAGGAGCCGCGCGGCGTCCTCGGCTTGGAGCCGGTCTCGGGTGACCTCGGTAAGGGCGGCGGCGCGGCGAGTCTCGGCTCGCTCCCGCCCGGCGCGCGCTCGGGTGAGCGCGACTTCCCGTTCCCCCACCGCGACGGTGGTGACGGCGACGGTGTCGCGGGCCTGGTCGCGCTGCGCGAGCAGCTCAGCGAGCGCGTCCGCGCTCGGGACGGCGGCCAGCGCTCGCTGAGCCTGTTCCCACGCCTCACGCGCCGCTTCGACGTCGGTGAGCAGCTCTGCGACCTGCAGGCGGAGATCGTTCAGGCCGCCGCCGGCGAGGGACTCTGCCTCGATCGCCACCGACGCCTCGCACCCGAGGACGACCGGTATGTGACGCCGGGACCGGGTGGTTCGGTCGTGCCGAAGCCAGTCCACGATCGTCGCGCGCGCGGTCTCGTCGGCGTGCTGATCGGCCACGAGGGTCGCGATCTGGGCGAGTAGCTGCTGGTCGCGCTGGGAGAGTCGGCGGGCGAGGGCCTGGTCCTCGGCCTGGGTCTGCTCCGCGCGGGACTGCCGCGCCACCTCGTCGAGCAAGCCGGCGACAAGCAGCAGTGGGGTGAGACCGCTGTTGGCCTCAAGGAGGCGATGCTCAGCCGCCGCCAAGTCCGCGGCAGTGACCGCCGCGGCAGCCTCTCGGGAGGCCCGCTCGTCGTGAGCTGCTCCGCCTTCCCTGGCGAGGCGGTCCTCGACGCGTTCTAGCGCAACACGGGCGCTGACGAGCTGGCCGGTCGCCTCGTCAAACTGATGACGAGCCTCGCCTTCCTCGGCTCGAAGGCTCTCGACCCACCGAGCGAGGCTGTCGATCCGGGGTTGGTCGTCGTCGGCGACGGCGGCGGTCCGCTTGCGTCGTTCGAGGACGTCGAGATCGCCCACGAGCCGGTCGATGAGGTCGAGACCCAGTAGCCCACTGACGGCGGTTTCGACGAGGTCACGGCTGGTTTCTAGATCGGCGAGGGCCTCGATCTGCTCACCATCGAAGAAGAACAGGCCCGCGACACCACGCGGGACCAGCTGCTCGACGTGCTCGGCCCATGCTCTGGTGATGGCTGGGTCGTGGTGCCCATCGACGAGGACACGAAGCTCTTCTTTCAGCCGGCCGCCCGGAGTCGTCCACCAGCTGCGTCTGATGCGGAAGGCGCGTTGTACGCCGGCGACGTGGGCGCGGAAGGCGAGTTCTACGCCGGCGCCGGCGGCGCGGTCGGCACCGCGGTGGATCATGCGGGAGAGGTACGCCTCGTGCGCTGCGCCACGGCGCACGCTGGTCGGCGCGAGTGGCCCGTACAGCGCTAGCTGCAGCGCTTCGAGAACAGTGGTCTTGCCGCTGCCGTTGAGAGCCGCGATGACGATGACGGGGCGATCGTCGCGGGGGGTCAGGTCCAGCGCCTGCCGGCCGGCGAAGCTGCCGAAGTCCTGCAGAACAAGCTCGTCAAGGATCACGGCGACCCTGTTCCGGCACGCTGCACCCATCCGTCAGCAACGTCGGCCGTGTCGATGCCCGGCTGACCGGGTGTCGACCCCTGCAGCAGGTCACGACGACGCGTCGCCCGCTCGGTGGCGTCGACCTCATCGTCGTACCAGCCGCGGGCCAGCGCGGCCTCCAGTGCGGGGAACAATCCGGTGCGCCGGACCATGAGCCGGTGGCGCCGTTCGACGTCGAGAAGCTCGCGGACGGTCTCGAAGTGCAGCCGGTCCTCCCCGCACAGCTCCGCGAGCAGAGCCACCTCCACCGCGCCGAGCGGGCCACCGTCGCCGGCGCCGGCGCCGGGGTAGGTCCGCCCGGTGGCGTCCTGGTAGATGCCCGGCAACAGGTCCTCAAACTCGTGCTTGTCGACGACCCAGATCCGCCGGATCTCTTCGAGCTCGCCGATGGTGATGAGCTCCAGGTCCCGGACCTCCTCGGGCCCGTGTGCGCGGACGTGTTCCTGCGCCGCAAGTAGCCGGCGCAGCCACTCGGTACGGGCCGCCTGGGTGTACGGGCCGGGGATCGGGCGGTCGTGGAACAACTGCACGGTGCCGTTCATGCGGCGGAAGTCGCGCAGCGGCCGATCGTCGGGAACGTCGAGGGCATTGCGCAGCTCCAGCAGCGGGAGCATCCACTCCTTCTCCGCGTCGTTGCTGACCATGGCCTCCATGGATTTGTCCTTGTCGACCAAGGTGCAGGTCCAACACCCGAAGCGGCTATCCCCACAAGACGGGGTGCCCTTGTCGACCACCAGGGGGCATTCCCCGTCGCTACTGGCGCCCTGATACATCGTCAGCAGGTCCCGGTTGGAGTAGCCCCACGGGTTGTCCACCTGCATGAGAAAGGCCCACACGTCGTCGTTGGTCCAGTCCTCGACCGGGCTGTAGACCAGCGAGTTCGGCAACGAGGTGTTGGGGCTGAGCAGGTCGCGAACCCGTCCGGTCTCGGCGCGGGTCATGGCCTTGGCTCGGGCTTGGGACTCGGCCTTGCGGGTGCCCAGCACGAGAATCGCTTCGCCATGGCGGGTCACGACATCGCGGATGAACGCGTTACTCGGTTTGATCTTGAGGCGTTCGGTGCACCAGCGAAACTTCGGACGCGGGGCGGGGTAGCCGCGGCCGATGAGGTTGACCCAGAAGGTGTCTTCGATCTTCGGGGTGAGCCGGTGCGGCTGGATCGGCAAGCCGTCTCGGATGGCGGCCTCGGCGAGGACGTCGAGGCTGCGCCCGACCCAGCCGGCCACGATCGGGTTCTCCACCAGCGTGTCGGTGGTGATCACGTGCACGGTTTTGCGGCG
The DNA here is from genome assembly GCF_019263585.2 of Pseudonocardia oceani. Taxonomy (GTDB): domain Bacteria; phylum Actinomycetota; class Actinomycetes; order Mycobacteriales; family Pseudonocardiaceae; genus Pseudonocardia; species Pseudonocardia oceani. The sequence continues at coordinate 74,008 of NZ_JADQDF010000002.1, read as the reverse complement.
CTGCTCGGCGGGGAGGGAGGCCAGCGCGAGCCAGACGATCTGCAGCACAGCGGTGCTGTCCTTGCCGCCGCTGTAGCCGACGACCCAGGGCACGTCGTCGTGGGTGTAGAGCTGCGCGGTGCGCTCCACAAGCCGGTTCACGACCGGTCGCATGCCGTCGACGAAGGCGCTGCGCCGGGTCAGGGCGACCGGGACCTTGCGCGTGCTCACGCCACCACCTCGGCGGCGGCCTGCTGGGCGCGGCTCTCATCTGCAGGCAGCGGCAGTCCCAACGCGGAACGGACGGCGGCGGTGGTCAGCAGCACGTTGTTACGGGCCTTGGAGACCTGTCCGCCCACCAGCGCGCGGCCCTCCCATAGCCGGTTGGCGCGCGACCAGTCGATGCTGCGTAGGCCGTCGAGGGCGACCTCCCAGGGGCCGTCTGGGCCGTGTTCGGTCAGTAGCGTGTTTCCGACCCGAGCCAGGGCGGTGAGCACGATCCCGTGGGTGTGGATGTACTCGGCGCGCACATCGCCGCTGCGGGCGCGGCCGTCGCGAACTTCGGCCCATTTGGGGAGTCGTTCGTCGATCGCTGTCCAGTAGCGGGTGGCGAGGGCCAGGCGGGCTTCGTCCTCAACGGGCAGCCCGTCGAGCAGGGTGCGGGTCGCGCCGTGTATCGCGCTGAGGGTGAAGAGCTTGCGGCTGGCCTTGGAGAGGCTGGAGGCCTCCATCTCGACCACGCCCTTGAACACCGGCGAGCGGAGCACGAGCAGCTTGGCGAGTCCGGCGTGGCCGTCGCGCTGGTCGTAGAGCACGCCGATGCTCTTGCTGGGGCGCACGGCATGGCGGTTGAGGTCGGCGAACATCTGCTGGCAGCGCTCGAGACCGAGGTCGAGGAAGACCACGACGGCGATGGTCTCTTCGCCGAGCTCGGGACGTTGCTTGATGGCCTCGCGGATGGCGGCCTGTCGGTGCTGGCCGTCGTTGATGACGAAGGTGGCGTCCATCGGGACCCGCAGGGTGCCGAGCAGGCTCGCCGGTCCCTGCTGGGCGGTGTGCGGGGAGAAGCGGATCTTCCCGTCCACGCTGACCGTGAGCGCACTGAAGACGTATCCGTCGGGGTTGTCGATCAGGTAGCGCGACATCTCGGGGATGCGGCCCTTGTTCAGGCTGCGTTGCGCCCGCAGCTCGGGGCGCAGTTCTTCCTCGTCGTAGACGAACATCTTCGCCACGATCTTGAGAGGGCACATGGTGGCGAAGAAGGTGCGCCCGGCCTGCACGCCTCGGATCGCGGGGAAGACGTACTCGTAGCCGCTCTCCTCCGGGGTTCCCGACAGCGGCTGCCCGTCTGCGACGCGCGCGGCGTCCTTCAGGAGCTCCTCGACACCGAGACCGCCGTCACCGGACCCCGGGGCGTGTCGTTGTGCCGCTACAGCGCCCATCTTGATCACAATCTCCTTGTGCCGTCCACCCGTTGCCCGCTATTTACACGCTAGCGCTACGTCAAACTAGTAACGTATGGCACCCTACGATGCAACGTGCCGCACTGTGAAGTGGGGCCGTCGGAAGGGGAATCGCTGATGGGCTCTGTGGGGAGCACCGCGTACTACGACTGTGCCGCCACCACGCCGGTCGATGACCGCGTGGCAGCTGAGGTGCTGCGGCTGATGACGGCCGACTTCGGCAATGCGGGAAGCCGAACCCACGAAGTCGGTGCAGCGGCGCAGGCAGCTGTGACGGCTGCGCGCACCGAGGTCGCGCGGGCCGTGGGGGCTCGGGCCGACGAGGTGGTGTTCACCAGCGGGGCCACAGAGGCAGACAACATCGCCGTGCTGGGACTCGCCGCAGAGGGAGAGCGCACCGACCGCCGGCACGTCGTGGTGACCGCCATCGAGCACAAGGCGGTGCTGGAGCCGGCGCAGGAGCTGGCCCGTCGGGGATTCGACGTCACCGTTGTCGCACCCCATCCGGATGGCGCCGTCCGCGCGGATGATCTGCTCGACGCCGTCCGTCCCGACACCCTGCTGGTGTCGCTGATGCACGCCAACAACGAGACCGGGGTCATTCAACCCGTGGCCGAGGTCGCGGCGGGGCTGGCTGGGCACGAGGCGTGGCTGCACGTGGACGCCGCGCAGACTTTCGGCAAGCTCGACGAGCAACTATGTGATCGGCGCATCGACCTGATCAGCGTCAGCGGGCACAAGGTGTTCGCCCCGCAAGGAGTGGGCGCACTGATCGCTCGCCGCCGCGGCTACGCCCGGGTCCCGCTGCAGCCGTTGACCTACGGCGGCGGTCAGGAACGCGGCCTGCGGGCGGGCACGGTGCCGATGCCGCTCGTGGCCGGCCTGGGACTGGCCGTCCGCTTCGCCCGCGAAGAACGCGCCCTGCGGGTCAAGGAGTGCCTGCGAGTGCGCGACGAGGTTCTGCACGGGCTCGCCCCGCTCGACCCCGTCGTCAACGGCGCAGCAAGCAACGTGCTTCCGCACGTGCTGAACCTCAGCCTCCCCGGTATCGACGGGGAGGCGGTGATGGTCGCCTGGCGCGGGCTGCTCGCGGTCAGCAACGGCAGCGCGTGCACCAGCGCGAGCTACTCACCCAGCCACGTGCTTACCGCGATGGGCCTGACCACCGACCGGATCCGCGGCGCGCTGCGCCTGTCCTGGTCGCACACAGCTCCCGACGTCGACTGGCCCGAGGCGGTGCGCCGAGCCCAGGGGCTGCGCTGAGCTTCTGATAGCCGACCCTGGGGCAGGATGCTTCGCGTGACGGCTCCGATCCGGGTACGACGTGATCGCGCGGCGATGCACCGCGCGGCGCTGTCCCTGCCGGCGCGGACCGCGCTGGAGGACGGTGTGTTGGCCGGCGACGACGTGCTCGACTTCGGCTGTGGACACGGAGGCGACGTCGAGCGGCTCAGCAGCGCCGGACTCAATGTGCGGGGATGGGACCCGGTGCTGCGGCCCGAACCTGAGCCCACCGCCGCCGACGCGGTCCTCTGCACCTACGTCGTGAACACCATCGAGGACCCCGCCGAACGGGTCCAGGTGCTGCACCGGGTGTGGGCCCTGGCCCGACGAGTTCTTGTCCTGTCAGCCCGCACGACCCACGACGCCCGCCGTCTCACCGGCGCCGTGCTCGCGGACGGGACGGTGACGTCCCGACAGACCTTTCAACGCCCGTTTCAGCCCACCGAGCTCCTCTCCTGGGTCAGCGAGCAGCTCGGTGTGCGGGCTCTTCCCGCCGCGCCGGGGGTGGCGTACGTCTTTCGCGACGACACCGCGCGCCTGGACCACCTCGCCCGCCGCTACGCCGGCGCCATGGAGAGAACCGCCGCCCTCTCCGGCGAGCTGCTCGACGTGCTCGTTGACTGGCTGCATAGCCGGGGACGTCTGCCCCTACCCGAGGAGGCGCCAGAGGTCGGCCGCCAGGCCCGAAGGGCGTTCGGATCGCTGGCCAACGCCCGCGCCGCCGCCGCCGCCGCGGCGGACCCCGCAGCGGTCGCCGCAGCACGTCACCGCCAACAGGTTGATCTCCTCGTCCTGCTCGCGGTGGAGGCGTTCCACGGCAGCAGAAGGCTGTCCGGGTTGCCAGCCAGCTACCAGGCCGACTGCCGCGCGCTCTACGACAGCTTCCGCGTCGCATGCTCCCGGGCGGACTGGCTGCTGTGGGCCTTGAGTCAGCCCGACCAGCTGCGCCGCGCCGTCCGGGCCAGCCGGGTCGGCAAACTCACCCCAACAGCGCTGTACGTGCACGCCCGCACCGAACGTCAGCTGCCTGCCCTGCTGCGGGTCTACGCCGTCTGCGGTGAGCTCGTCGCAGGCCGCCCGGGTACAGCCAACCTCCTGAAGCTCCATCACGACCGATCCGCCGTGTCGTTCCTGACCTACCCAGACTTCGACGCGAACGCGCACCCGCGTCTCCAGGAGTCACTCACCATTGATCTTCGCCGCCAGCGTGCCGACTGGCAGGACTGGTCGGGCCAGGAAAACCGGCCCCTCCTGCACCGCAAAGAAGAGTTCCTCCACGAGGACGACCAACGCTGGGCGTTGTACAGCCGCCTGACCCGCCAGGAGGTGCGGGCCGGGCTCTACCGCCAGCCCTCGATCATCGGCCGCGAGAACGGCTGGGAGCAGGTGCTCACCGACGCCGGTTATGCCGTTAAGGGACATCGCCTGATACGAAGGCACAGCACATCGCAGGAGGGCGGCACATGAGTCTCGCGGACGAGTTCAGGCAAGCCCAGCTCGACGTCTGCGCAGAGTTGCGGCGGGAAACGTCGTACAACCCGAGCCGGTTCGAGCAGGGCATCCGGGACGCCACAGGTGACCAAGCCGTCGCCTTCACCCGGCGCCTGATCGTGAACGGCGGCGTGGGCGCGACCGGATTCTGGCGGATGCGCAAGCTCGGCCGCCGGCACCAGACCATCGAGGCGCAGGTCGTCGACCCGCACTGGGGCGAGCTGTTCGACCAGCACACCATCGAAGCCGCGCAGTGGCGGCTCAACCTGCCCGATCAGGAATAGCTGCTAGCCCATCCGGAATCGGTCGCACTAGTGCTCAGTGCGGGCGCCACCGCCGGTGCCTACGGGTAGGTCACGGGGGCGGCTGCAGCACCACCCGGCTCGGCCGTGGCGCCGGCGCTGCAGGGTCGGTCACGATCTCTCCGTCGACCCGCACGTACTCGGTCTGCAGGTGGTGCAGCGCGCGGTCCGGGCTGATCCCCGCCGCGCGTAACCGGTCCAGGACGGTCACCACGCCGTCGTCCGGCGGTGCCTCGTCCTCGCCCACCGCGTCGCCCCCTCCACGACCGATCCCCGGCACCTCCGGGTGCGGGACGCGGGGCCGCCGTCCTTCCCCGACGACGGACCCCGCGGAACGACGATACCAAGGAATCGAACAGACGTTCGTGTATCAGGGTGTGTCGTCGACGCACGGATGACCGGAGCGGCGGGCGTGTTCGTCGGTCAACGAGGTGACCGACGCCAGGCCGCTCGATGCCGCGTCGGGTTCGTACCCGGGCGGCGGCGGGAGACGGTTGACGATCGCGGCGAGCTCGACCGGGTCGGGCGGCGGGAGATCAGTCCGCACAGCGAACACGAGGTCCGATCTCGGCGACGAGTCGTCGTCCCGCTCGTCGCCGGTCTGCTCGACAACGAACGTGCGGATCCGCATGCCCTCGCGGCGGGCCGAGCGGCGCATCCCAGCTCGCCAGGTGTCGACGTCGACGTCGAGTTCATCGACGCGTCGGAACACCTGGCCGCGCTCACGCAGTTCGGCGACGTCGCGGATCACCGGGTGACGGTAGGGCGGCCGGCGTCGACGCGCAGCGCCTGCTGATTGCTCGTCCAGGGCGCCGGCTACCCGCCCGAGAGTGCGTCCGTGACCGGGTGCGGACCCTCGATGAGGTCGTCGGGCTCGCGATGTCGGGTGGCCCAGCGGTCCAGCTCTCGCGCGCGCACGGTGGGCGGCCCGGTGAGGACCTCGGGCAGCTCGTCGTCGTCGTGGGCCGGCCCGGCGGCGCGGGCGAGGTCGGCGTCCCAGCGGGTCACGGTCGCGGCCCACTGCTCGCGGGCCCGGTCGGGGTCGACGCCCAGGGCCTCGCCGATCTGGTCCCAGCCCACGCCGTCGGCGCGTTCGGCGACGACCGCCGCGGCGAGTACGTCGTCGACGAGGCGGCCGAGCTGCACGGCGTCGCCAGTGAGCAGGCCGCCGTAGCCGGCTCGGCCGGGACGGGTGGGCACGAGACCACGGGCGTAGTCGGAGACGAGGCGGGCCGCGCTGGCGAGCGCGAGGTGCGCCATCGCCGCCGGTCCGAAGGCCGCCACCGGCGGCGGGTCGAGGTTCATACAGCTCACTCAACGGGTCGGCACCGACGATGTCACCCCACAGTTCGCCGCCTGTGGACAACCCCACCGGGTCCCCCACGGCCCGCCGAGCAGGGGCATAGCCGCTTCCGGCGGAAGCACCCCACATGCCCAGCCACGGTCGCATCGCTGTCATAAGTCGACAGAACGCCTGCTCGCAGCAGGTTCGTCGCGACGACGACGGGGTGCAGCCCGGCCCGCGACGCGTCCTGGGGCGGGTGGTGGGGTTCGTCGACCGGGGCCGCGGGTCTCTCCTTGCCCCGCCGCTATGACGGTGCCCGGGTCCCGGCGACGGTCAAGGCCCTGCGCTGCGCTCCGGCCGCTACGCGGTCACCTGACGGTGAGCCCGGACCGCCACCGGGACCCGGGCAGAACCCGTCGCGCCGACGCAAGGAGAGACCCGCTCCCAGCCCACAACCCTGTCGAGGGCGAACCCGGCGAGGAACTGCCGCCGGCCCTGGCGGGCCGGACCCTCCGGGGGCCGGGCGCTGCCCGGACCCGGCCTAGCTGCGGAGAGCCCCGACACCCCTCCCTCGACAACGTTTCCCCAGCTCAGAGGACTAAAAGCCTTGACTGCCCCACCGGATACGGTAATATGTTAACTACAGCAGGCGGGCAGTCCCGAAGCCAAGGAGGCGGCCGAGATGGCACCGAGCACCAGCGACACCCCGCAGGCCCGGCCGGTGCTGCGGCGCGTGGCCTACGAGCCCCCGGCCGAGCGGTTCATCGAGCGTGAGCCCGTCGCGGTTCCCGCTGTCGGGTCCCCCACGCCCGCGGGCGCGGTTCCGGTCGAGCCGGTCGTCGACGAGGCGACCCGGGTGCGCCTCACGCGGCTGGTCGTGGTGTTGCTGGAGCTGCTGGACGGGCGCCGCCCGGCGGCCGCGGCCGCCGCGCTGGGCAGCCCGCAGGTGGCGCGCTACCTGACCTCGTTCAGCCGCCGCCGGGTAGTGAGCGCGTCGCGGGCGTTGTCGGTGCGCATCTACCAGCCCCGTCCGGGGTCGGCCGAGGTCGCCGCGGTGTGCGTGATCGACCGGGCGTTCCGGGCGGTGGCACTGCGGGCCGAGCGCGACGAGCACCCGTTCGACGGCCACGCGTGGCGGGTCACCGCGCTGCGGGTCCTGTAAGGCGGGGGCGGTGGGCGCCGGATCGACCGGCGCCCACCGCCAGCCGCGGCTCACCTCGGGCAGACGCCGCACCTGACGAACGACAACATCGACGAGCAGCACGACACCGAAGGGACACCAGGTCATGAGCGAGGACATCCGATCCGGAGCCGGCCGGTTGGGGCGGCTGGGCCAGGCGGCGCTCGGCGCGGCCCGGGAGGGCCTGCACGTGTTCCCGCTGCAGCCCCGGTCGAAGCTGCCCGCGGTGCGCGACTGGGAACGGGCCGCGACCCGGGACCCCGAGCAGATCGCGGCGTGGTTCTCCGCCAGGCCGTACAACGTGGCGATCGCGTGCGGCCCGAGCGCCCTGGTGGTGGTCGACCTCGACGACGGACACGGCGAGACCGCGCCGGAACCGTGGACCGGTGCCCGGCACGGCCGCCAGGTCCTGGCCCAGGTCGCCGCGGCCGCCGGCGAGTCGGTGCCGCGGACGCGGGCGGTGTCGACGCCCACCGGCGGGTTGCACCTGTACTTCCGGGCACCGGTCGGGGTGGAGCTGCGCAACACGGCCGGCACCGCGTTGGGCTGGAGGGTCGACACCCGCGCGCACGGCGGGTACGTGGTCGCGGCGGAGTCGGTGCGCGACGCCGGGTACTACCGGGTGGCCGACCGGGCACCGATCGCGGAGCTGCCCGGGTGGATCGCCGCCGCCCTCACCCCGCCGCCCGCGCCGCGCCCGGGCGAGGTCGCCCCGGTCGTGGTGGAGATCAGTGGTGGGCGGGCCCGGGCGTACGTCGCGGCGATCGTCGAGCGCGAGGCCGCGGGCGTCGCGGCCGCCGGGGAGGGGACGCGGCACCGCACCCTGCTCGCCGCCGCGCGGACCCTGGGCCGGCTGGTAGGCGGAGACGCACTCGACGAGGCGACCGCGCGCGGCGCGCTGCTCGCGGCCGCGGAGGGCTACGTCGGGCGCGGCGGCTACACCGGCGCGCAGGTCGCCCGCGACATCGACGACGGTCTGGCCTACGGGATGCGGCTGCCGAGGCGGATCGACGCCGGCGGGGCCCGGTGAACGCGGACCGCGACCAGCCCGGCCCCGACGGCCCTGGGCTCGACGGCGCTGGGCTCGACGGCGCTGGGCTCGAGGTGGGGCAGGTGGGCGAGGGCGGGCGGCGGCTGGTCGACCGGGCGGAGCTGGTGAACCGGTTGGGGATGACCGAGCAGACCCTGGCCCGGCTCTACAGCCAGCGCGCGAGCACCGGACACCCCGACTCCGTCGGGCGGGCCGGGCGCCGGCTGCTGTGGGACCTCGACGAGATGCGCGCCTGGGCGGCCGCGCGGCTGGAGGCGAAGCGAGCCGGGATGACCCCGCTCGACCGGTCCGGTGATCCCGACGAGCTCGTCGACGTCGACGAGGCCGCCCGGGTGCTCGGCTATGCCAACCGGCGCACCATCGACTCCTACCTCGCCCGCCGCGGCCGCGGCTACTTCCCCGAGCCCGACGACCCGGCCGGGCGCCGCTGGCGCCGGCGCACCCTGTGGGCGTTCGCCGACCGCAGGTCACGGCCCGGACGAGCCGGGCACAGCACCAGCGGATAGCGCGCCGGCCCTGCCGGTCGGATGCGCGGGTTCGGCGAAACCGCCACGAACTGTCAGTGCCCGAGCGCACACTGTTCGGCGCATCTGGGCGGGCCGGTCGAGGGAGGGTCGACGGTGGGTGGGTCGAAGAAGTGGACGGCGGCGGGCGCGGCGCGAGCGGGGCGAGAGGCGCGGATCGCGACGGCGGAGCATCTGGACGGCGCGCCGATCGCGCGGTTGTGGCAGGCCGGGAAGCTCATGTACGGCTACGAGCTGGCGCTGGGCCAGGTGGACGGGCACGAGTCGATAGCGCAGGCGATGCTGCTGGGCGGGATGGCGCTCGCGCCGCCGTACCCGCGGGACTGGCACGACGCGGCAGGGCTGGTGCTCGCCGACGAGGTCGAGGCGCTGCGCACGGCGCAGCTCTACGTCATGTCCCCGCAGATGTGCGACGTGGTGCTCGCGGCCGCGCAGACGTTGACCTTCGACGACCTGGAGCTGGTGGACGAGGACGACTTGCCCAGCCCGACCGGGATGGTGGTGCTACCGCATCCGGTGCTGATCGAGACCATCGGTGGGAACCTCAGCGATGAGCGGGCCTACACCTGGCGGGCGCCGTCGCGGATCGTGCGCCCGACCCCGCGCGGCACCGAGGATGTGCCCGCGGTGCGGATCTCGGCGTACAACGACGTCAACGGGCCGGTGCAGCCCGACAGCTTCCGCGACATGGCCGCCCGCGCGGCCGCGGAGGGAACACCGCTGCCGCCGCTGCTGCTCGACGCCGTGCGCTGCCAACCGTTCCGGTTCGCCTCCTCACCGGATCAGCGGGCGGCGTTCCAGGACTACATCGATCGCGCGGCTCGGCTCGGCGAGGTCGCCCAGGAGCAGGCCGCGGCCGTGGGCTGGGATGAGAACCGGGTGGTTGGCGAGTACAGCCCCGGGCAGGTGATCAAGGACGTGGACAACCGGTTCACCGAACGGTTCCTCTACGCGTTCTGGCGGCTGTGCGAGCAGCGCATCGCCGAGGTCCGCGACCCCGGGGTGAACCACAGTGCACGGGTGCGGGCCGAGCGGGCCGGGGTCTCCCCCGAGGTCCGGGTCGTCGACATCCGGGCCGCGGCCCGCCCGGCGGGCGAATCGCCACCGACCGGACGGGACTGGCAGCACCGATGGGTGGTGCGGATGCACAAGGTGCGTCAGTGGTACCCCAGCGAGCAGCGGCACCGGGTGCTCTACCGGGGCCCGTACGTGAAGGGCCCGGCCGACAAGCCGCTGCTGGCCGGTGAAGTCGTCCGCGGCCTGCGCTGATGAGCCTGCCCGAGGGTGAGCCGTGGACGGACCTGGCGCGCAACGTGCCCGGGAGCGGGATCCTCCACGAGGCCGCGCGCCGGCGCCAGACCGAGGGCGCCGGGTCGGACCGGTCGTGGCGGGTCGGCGCGGACGGCGAGCTGCGGGTGGCCGAGGTGCTCGGCGAACTGACCGGGGTCTCGCGCTGGGACCGGCTACGCGGGCGCGGCCCACGGTGGCGGGTGCTGCACTCGGTGCCCCTGACCGACCGGCACGGGCGGGTACGCGGGGACGTCGACCACGTCCTGATCGGGCCGCCCGGGGCCACCACGATCAACACCAAGCACCACCGTGCCGGTCGGCTCGCGCTCGACGGCGAGGAGCTGGTCGTCAACGGCTGGCCGACGCAGTACGTGGCAAAGGCCCGCGCCGAGGCCGACCGCGCGGCAGCGGCGCTGCGCCCCGCGCTCACCGAGATCGGCAACCCGGCGCTCGCGGCCCAGCTGATCGTGCGGCCGCTGATCGCGGTCGTCGGCGGGCGGCTGTTGATCGAGCGGTGGGCGCCCGGGGTCACGGTCGTGATGACCCGGCAGTTGGTGCACACGCTGGTGTCGATGCCCGCGGTGCTCGACGCCGACGAGGTGGCCCAGGTGTGGGAGGTCGCACGCCGCTCGACGACATGGACAACCCGAGACCGCTGACGCGGGCAGGCCGCCGGACCGGGGGTCGGCCCGGCGGCGATGCATCGGGTGATGGCCAGCGGGTGACGGACGGGAAGAACACCGACCAGCGCGATTGACGCGTACGCGTCAACGCCGGGCGGGGGTGTGGCCGGCGGTGGGCCGGCCGGACTCGGCCGCCCAGGCGCGGCCGGCGAGCTCGCGGAACTCGGCGTGGGCGCCGGGGACGTCTGCGCCGTCGAGGAGGGCCGCGGCGAAGCGGTCGAGCGGCCAGGTGATCAGCGCGCCGTGGCGGGCCAAGTAGAGCCCGACGCCGCGGATGCGGTGGGCGTCGTCGTGGTCGAGCCAGGCGTATCCGAGGAGCTGCCACAGCCAGCGGGCGACCCGGTCGGGGTCGCGGACCGACATGACGGTCTTGACGTCGAGCAGCACCCACCCGCTCTCCCTCGCCGCGTCGGTGGTCGGGTCGGTGGGGATGAGCAGGTCGCCGTCGGCCCAGTGCTCGACCAGGACCGGGCCGGCGATCCCGACCGGGGTGGTGGGGTCCGGAGCGAGGCGGGTGAGCAGCCCGGCGGTGTGGGCGCGGGCGATGAGGTCGATCAGCTCGGCGACCTGGTGGTCGGGGACGGCGGCAAGGAGATCGGCCGCGGTGGTGGCGGGGTCGGCCCAGCGGGCGGCGGCCGCGGGCGGGAGATGACCGCCCCGGTAGGCGCTCTCGCAGTCGGTCAGCACCATGCAGACGCGCGCCACAACGGCCTCGGCGCCGCGGGTGTCGGCCAGCCCGCCGGGCGGGGCGTGCGCGGCGAGGAAGGCGACCAGCCGGTCGACGAGGTCGAGCAGCAGCGCGGGCCGCGCTCCGTGGGTGGACCGTCCGGCGAGGTCGGCCGTGGGCGCGTGATCGAGGTCGAGCCAGGCGCCGCCGGGTAGCGGGCGGAGCTGGTTGGCCCGCGCGGCGCGGGCCGGGTCGAGCCCGGCGTGGGTGGGGAACCGGGCGGCCGCGTGCTGGATCGTGGCCCAGTCCGCGAGCCCGGCGCGGTGCGCCCCGAGCAGTGCGTAGAAGGGCGGGGCGTGGCCGGTGGCGAACGCGAGGCGCTGGCCGAGGGCGCCACCGATGGCCGCCCAGTGCTCCGGCGAATCGACCCGCCGTGGCCGGACCGGTGGCGCGACGGCCGCGGCGGCCGTGGCCGCGCGGTCGGCCACCTGCGTGGCCACGGCCGTGGTGCCGGTCAGGGTGGCCGTGCACCACGCGGCCAAGCCGCCGTCGCGGAGCTGACCGGTCAGGGACATGACCGTCGCCGCGACAGGTGCGGGCCGTGCTCCGCTGCCGCAGCAGCCGGTCGTCCCTCTCCCGCCGGACGACGGCCGAGCTGCCGACGGCGAGGACCCATCCCAAGCGCATCGCCTCCCGTGTGGAGCGACAGGAAAACGACAGTGGTTGGCGCCGGCCCCGGGGGGGTCAAGTCTGTGTGTCGCGGCGTTGGCGGTATTCCTCTCGCTCACTAGCATCTACGTGGATCAGTTCGTAGATCGAGATCAACTCGACTTGCTCATGCCGCCTTCCGGGCGGCGGGGAGCTGCGCGAGTACCTCGACCGGCGTGTGGTCGCGGGGACCGCGGTTGTAGGGCAGAGCGGCGAGGACCCGGCCCATCGTGCAGGTGTCGGTCAGCGCGGAGACGGTGAGGCCGGCGCCGATCCCGCCGGCGAGCAGACGCGCTCTCGGCGCGCGCAGGCCTGCGGCGAGGCCGGCGAGCACGAGCGTCCCGGCGACGAGGCGAACCTGGCGCTCGAGCGCCCAGCGAGCACGACCACGGACGACGTCACCACCGGCGGCGGAGTAGGCGGCGATGCCGCCGTCGAGGACGTGGATACGTTCGGCGCCGACTCCGGCGAGCCGCTGGTGGGCCTGCGTGGCTCGGGTCCCGGACTGGCAGACGAGCACTACCCGTCGGTCGAGGTGAGCGGCGAGCTGCTCGGTGTGCTCGCCGACCAAGGTCAGGGGCACATTGTATGAGCCGCGGAGGTGCACGGTCTCGAACTCCGCGGGACTGCGGACGTCGATGACGGTCACGGTGTCGGGCTCGCCGAGCCAGTCGCGAACGGTGCGTGCGTCGACGTGGCGGGGGCTGGCGTGGGCCACAGGGGCGTCCTTGTCGATAGGGGGTCGTGCGCTGGATGGTCGCGGAGCAGGCCGCCGCGGTCGGGCACTGCCCGGCGACATGGCCGGGTCGAGTCTCAACTATGGGCGGACGTTGACGGTGGCCATCATTCCGGCGTCCTCGTGGTCGAGGATGTGGCAGTGATAGACGCTGCGCCCGGAGTACGTGGTGAACGGGATGCGGAGCCGAACCCAGCCGCGGGCCGGGACGAGGACGACGTCCTGGGGCGCCCCGGTCGGTGGGGTGGCGTCGTTGGATTCGAGCACGGTGAACGGCCAGACGTGCAGGTGGAACGGGTGCGCGAGTGGGCTGGGGTTACTGACGGTCCATTCCTCGGTGGCGCCCAGGGTGATGGTCTGGTCGTCGCGGTCGGGGTCGAAGGTGCGGCCGTCGATGGTGAAGGCCATCCCGCCCGTGCCCATGCCCATGCCCATCTGGAAGGCGATCTGCCGCCGCACGGTCACCGGCCCCGCGGTGGGCGCCTCGGCGGGCAGAGCGGTGGGCAGCGGCGGGGCGGTGACCGGGGCCCCGGCGGTGACCATGGTGGCGAGGGTGACCGGCCCGCTGCCCACGGCGCCGCCGCCCATCATCGAGTCCATGCCGCCACGGTCGGCGGCGTCGGCGATCAGCGGGAATCGGCCACTGCCGGTGGGGCGCACGATCACGTCGGCCCGGTTGCCCGGGGCGAGCGTCACCCGGTCCGCGGCGACCGGGGCGGGCAGGAACGTGCCGTCCTGGGCGACGTGGACGAGCTGGTGCCCGTCGAGGCGAATCGGTAGCACCCGGGACACGCAACCGTTGACGATCCGCCAGCGCTGCGTCGCGCCGGGGGCCGCGGGGATGGTGGGCTGGTGCTGGCCGTTGACCAGGACCAGCTCGCCGTGGCGGCCCATCGCCCGGTCCATCGTGCTCACCTCGACGAGCCCGCCGTCACCGTCGAGGGTGGTGTCGGTGACCAGCAGCACCCGGTCCTCGATCACCGGTAGGTCGGGGTCGGGTCCGGGTGGGGCGACCAGCAGTGCACCGGCGAGCCCGCCGAAGATCTGATCGGCCACCATGCCGTGGTGGTGCGGGTGGTACCAGTAGGTGCCGGCCGGGTGATCAGGTGGGATCCGGTAGAGGTAGTCGAACGAGGTGCCGGGGTCGACCCGGAGGAACGGGTTGTCGCTGTTGCCCTCTGGGGAGACCCGCAGCCCGTGGGTGTGCAGGTTGGTGGGCTCGTGGAGCCGGTTGGTCAGGCGCACCGCGAGCTCGTCGCCGGGCCGCACCCGTAGCGTCGGCCCGGGTGAGGTGACGTTGTAGCCCAGCGCGCGGGTGTCGTGTCCGGCCAGCCGCACCCCCGCCGCGGCGGTGAGCTCGACCTGCAGCCGCCCGTCCGCGCTGTCGAGGACCTGCGGCTGGCGCAGCTCCGCTCCGGTGTCGGCGGCCCGCAGCCGGCCGCCCGTCCTTACGCCCGCGCTGGTGGCAACCCAGCCCGTCGCGCCGATGGCGAGGCTGGCGGCGCCGAGCCCGCCCAGGACGATCGCGCGGCGTCGGCTGATCGGTGCCGGGGTCATGTCAGTGTGTCGCGGCGCTGGCGGTACTCCTCGTCGTTGATCTCGCCGCGGGCGTAGCGCTCGTCGAGGATCTGCCGGGCCGAGGTCGGCCCTGCCGCCGGGGCGGTGTCCGTGCCGGGTCTGCGGTTCTGGGTGAGCCGGTAGGCGAGGTAGCCCAGCAGTACTAGGCCGATCAGTACCAGTACCGGCCAGATCCAGAACCAACCCATCATCGAGCCGTTCATCATGGTCGTTGCCCTCTCGTCTCGGTTCGTCGTGCCGGTACCGCCCGCTTGGGGTCCGGCGTGCCCCGCGGGCTCCTGCGGATCAGCTTGTAGTGAGCGCGTCGAGCGCGGCTCGGATGCGCACCCCGGCCTCGTCCGCGACGGGGCGCAGGTCCTCACGCTCGGGGATGCTGACCATGACCTGCGGGTCCAGGGCCGAGACGATGCTGCGGTCGTCACCGTCGGCGCGGACCACGACGTTGCAGGGCAGCAGCAGCCCGATCTGGCGGTCCACGTCGAGGGCGCGGTGCGCGAGCTGGGGGTTGCAGGCGCCCAGGATGACGTAGGGCTCCATGTCGTGGCCGAGCTTCTCCTTCAGCGTGGCCCGGGCGTCGATCTCGGTGAGCACCCCGAAACCCTGCTCGGCCAGGGCGGCCTTGACCGCGGGGACGGCCCTGTCGTAGGGCAGGTCCAGGGTGATCGTCATTCCGTAGTCCATCGCTGGTCTCCATTTCGGTGGTGGTGTGTGGATGTTGTGTGAGCGGATGTTGGATCGTTGTCGTCAGCTGGTGCTCAGCGCGGCCGGTGCGAGCAATGCCGCGGCGGCGACGCCGACCGCGACGGCCAGGATGAGGTAGGCGAACCCGCGCCGCAGCGCCGCGGCCGGGAGCCGGTTCGCCACGCGCCCGGCGGCCAGGGACGCCAGCAGGGCGGCGCCGGCGAACACGACGATCACGGCGTAGTCCACGCTCGCGGCGGCGGCGGCGTGCGCGCCCAGCCCGGCCAGCGAGGTGATCGTGACGATCACCAGTGAGGTGGCGATGGCCTCGGCGGCGGTGAGCCCGAGCAGCAGGGTCAGGGCGGGCACGATGATGAACCCGCCACCCACCCCGAACAACCCGGTCAGCACCCCGACCCCGGCGCCGGCGGCCAGTGCCTTGGGCGCGCAGCTGCGCCAGTCGACCCGCCCGTCGCGGATCCGGCAGGCGCCTCCCGTGGCCTCCTCGGGGTTCCCGCGCAGCATCGCGATCGCGACGGCGACCATCAGCACCGAGAACGCCACCAACAGCCACCGGTCGGCGATCAGGCGGCCGAGCGCGGCCCCCGCGAACGCGGTGGGGACTCCCGCGGCGCCGAACACCAGCGCCACCGGCCACCGGATCACCCCGGACCGCAGCCGCACCGCCAACCCGCCCGCCGCCGAGACGGCCACCACCAGCAGCGACCCGAACACCGCGACCGCCACCGGCTGGCCGACCCCGTAGACCAGGGCCGGGACCGCCAGGATCGAGCCGCCCGCGCCGAGCAGGCCGAGCGCGGCGCCGATGACCAGGCCGAACACGCCGGCGAGGATCACCGCGCCCACCTCGGGCCGCCAGGCCGGGACCCGGTCACGGGGCGGCGGTCAGCGGGACACCGGCGTCGGCGGCGTCGCCGAACATGTCGTCGACGACCACCACGGTCCGCCCGGCGCGCGCGAGCAGCGACGCGGCCGCGGTGGCGCGGTATCCGCTGCCGCAGTGCACCCACACCGCGCCGTCGGGCACCTCGGCGAGCCGGTCGTTCAGCTCCGGCAGCGGGATGTGCACCGCGCCGCGCACGTGGGAGGCGTCCCACTCGGTGCCCAGCCGGACGTCGAGGACGACCTGCGCGGGCGGCAGGTCCGCGGCCCGGCCCCCGGACAGCTCCGCGGCCAGGTCGGCGAAGCTCGCGCTCGGCAGCCCGGCCAGCCGCCCGGCGTCCTCGGCCAGTTCCCCGGGCTTACCGGTGGCGGCGGCCACGATGTGGTCGACGCCGATGCGGACGAGCTCGCGTTGGGCCTGCGCGACCTGCGCGCGGTCCTCGCCGAGCAGGGTGATCGGGGCGTCGTGCGGCGCCATCCAGCCCAGCCAGGTCGCCATCGGCCCGTCCAGGCCCAGGCTCACCGTCCCGGTGAGGTGCGAGTCGAGGTAGGCCTTGCGGTGGCGCAGGTCGATGACCCATTCCCCGTCGGCCAGCCGGCGCGCCAGCTCGGCCGGGTCGGCCGCGGTCGGCGCGCGCAGGTCCACCGGCGCCGGGCCGGCGGTGTTGAGCGCACCCATGTGCGCGTAGTAGGCGGGGTAGGCGCCCAACCCGGACAGGGTCTCCCGGACGAACTCCTCGCGGGCCAGCCGCAGCACCGGGTTGACCTCCCTCTCGTTCCCGAGCGTGGAGTCGTCCCCCGACGCGGGGCTGGCGGTGCAGAAGCTGCCGAACCCGTGGGTCGGCCACACCTGCGCCCCGTCGGGCAGCGCGTCGGCCATCGACGCGGCCGAGGCGTGCTGGGCGCGGGCCAAGGTCTGCGCGTGCTCATCGCCGAGCAGGTCGGTGCGCCCGGTGGTGCCGTAGAGCAGGGACCCGCCGGTGAACACCCCCTGCGGCCCGTCCGCGCCCTCCAACACGTAGGACAGGTGGTGGAAGGTGTGCCCCGGGGTGCCCAGCACCCGCAACCGCAGCCGCGGCGAGGCCTCCAGCACGTCCCCGTCGACGACACCGGTGCGGGCGAACGCCACGTCGTCCTCAGCCGACATCACATAGGCCGCTCCGGTGAGCCGCGCGAGCTCCAGACCACCGGAGACGTAGTCGTTGTGCACGTGGGTCTCCACGACATGGGTGATCCGCACCCCGAGCCGCCCGGCCAGAGCCAGGACCCGGTCCACGTCGCGCTGCGGGTCGACCACCACCGCCACCTCACCATCAGAAACGAGATAGCTGCGGTCACCCAGCGAGGATGTCTCGATCACTTCGACGTCGATCACGACAGATCTCCTTCGTCTCATCTGTTCTTTTGGGGTCGACGGGTCGCTCATCGGGCGTCGGTGTCCACCGGGCGCCCGGAGCTGATCCAGCCGGCGGTCCCGCCGGCCACCGACACCGGTCGCGCCCCGGCAGCGGCCAGCGCCTCGGCGGCCTTGGCGCTGCGGCCACCGGACTGACAGATCACGTACAGCTCCTGCCCGACGTAACGGCCCGGGTCGGTGATCACCCGCTCCAGCGGCACGTTCACCGCGCCCGGCACATGCCCGGCCGCGAACTCCTCGGACGAGCGCACATCCACCACCGCCATGCCCGGGCGGCGCTCCACCGCGAACTGCTCCACATCGACCTCGCGCATCTGCACGACGCATCACCTCCTTGTTGAAATACCCCCGGGGGTACCCGTAAAACACAGCTCTGCCATAGGTCACAGCCTCAGAACAACCCGAGGTGAGCCCTGGAGGCGCTGATCAGGCCAGCGAGAGGAACAGCTTCTCCAGCTCGTCCTCGGTCATCGGCGGCTGCTCACCCCGCTCCCGGGCCGCCTGACAGTGGCGCATCCCACTCGCGACGATCTTGAAACCCGCCCGGTCCAGGGCACGAGAGACCGCGGCCAGCTGAGTCAACACCTCGGCACAGTCCCCACCCCCCTCGATCGCCCGAACCACACCGGCCAACTGCCCCTGCGCGCGGCGCAACCGCACCAGAGCGTCACCCACCAGTGCGGGAGTCATCTCCATGTCGCCACCTCCATCTATCCCAACATACCCCCGGGCGTATCTGTTCCGGGTCGGGCCTCGTTGGGTGCCCGCGTGTCGGGAAAGGACCGTCTGTCGACGATCTTGACCGGCGGGGAAGACCTGCAGGTGACCGTCGTCGGTAACTCGCGTCGCGAATCAACGACGAGAAACCCTGCCGCGGCGCTATTGTCGACACATGTTGATCGGGTACGCGCGGGTGTCGACCGCGGAGCAGAACCCCGCGCATCAGATCGACGCGCTGCACCGCGCCGGCGTCGGCACCGACGACGTCCACGTGGACCATGCCTCCGGTGCGAAGGCGTCGCGGCCACAGCTCGATCTCGTGCTGCAGCTGCTCCGCGCCGGCGACACGCTGGTGATCACCCGCCTCGACCGGTTAGGCCGCTCGGTGCTGCACCTGGTGACCCTCGGCGCGCAACTGCGCGAGCGCGGCATCGGGCTGCGGGTGGTCGAGCAGGGCATCGACACCTCGACCGTCGAGGGCCGGGCGATGTTCGGGATGCTCTCGGTACTTGCGGAGCTGCAGCGGGAGCTGATCGTGGCCAACACCCGCGACGGTCTGGCTGCGGCGCGGGCGCGGGGTCGCAACGGCGGGCGCCGCCCGAAGCTGACCGTGGCGCAGGCGGTGCACGCCCAGCAGCTCTACGACGGCCGCGAGCACACCGTCGCCCAGATCGCGGCGTTGCTCGGGGTGCCGCGTACGACGGTGTACGGCCACCTCAACCGGGCCCTGGCCGCGGTGCCGTCGACCGGGGCGTCGACCGGGTCGGTGCCTGTCGCGGCCGTGCCGCGCAGCGGCCGAGCGCAGTAGGGTGCGACGTTGTGAACGTGATCTGGTCCTACGACGAACGGCCGGCCGGTGGGCATCCGCTCGGGCCCGGAGCGGCGCCGGCGGCTATCCGCGCCGCGTTGATGGCGACCGATCAGGGACCGTTCGACACCGCCTACGCCGCCGCCCTGGCCGAGGCTCGGCAGAGTCTGGACCTGAGCGGGCTGTTCGAGACCCTGGAGCACTGGCGCCGGGTCGCGGTCCTGCAGAGCGATCCGGTCAACTACGTGCGGATGGTGCGCCGGGTCGCGGAGACCCTCACCGGCGAGCCGGTGCCCGACGGTGAACCGTTGGAGCTGACCCGGGCCAAGGCCGGCCTGTAGGTGTACCGCGTCGTCACCGACGACCACATCGGGCAGCAGCTCGACGCCCTGCCCGCGCTGGCGCTGGTCGCGTTCGCCGAGTTGCGGGTGCTGCTGGAGGTCGATCCATGGGCCGGTGGGCCGATGAACCCCGCCAACCCGGACGGGCCGGTGCGGACGATGTCGTTCGGCCCCGGACACGAGGGCGTCGTGGCGTACCTGATCCTGGACTCGCAGCGCAGGGTCGATCTTGTGCAGATCGCTTGGATGGGCTGACCTGGCCCGGAACGGACTTGGCGACCCTCGGCGCGTCTGCTGTCGGTGCCGCGACGAGAAGGTCCATCATCGTGGTCGTGACGATCTGCGCCAGGTCGTTCGACCCGCGCTGCGCCGGTCGGGCTGGGTAGCGCCGTGTCCCCGGCCGCATCCCGCGCCGCGGTGCGGTCGTGCCCGGGATGCGGGCGACAGGCCGGATCCGCGATCGAGGCGTGCGCGTTGGCCGAAGAGCTGGCCACCAGCTGGCTGTTCTTGGAGAACGGCGAGGTGGTGGCGCGTTCGTTCTGCCGCGGGTGCGCCCCGGTCGGGCCGGTCGCCGATCTGGCGTGCGTGTCGTGCGGTGACGGCCCGCTGCTGGCCGGCGCCCTCACCGAGCAGTCGGCCCGCGCCGCGGTGAACACCTGGCTGCTCGGGCAGGGCTGGCAGGTCGCCGGCGCGCCGAGATGCCCACGCTGCACACCGCCGCCTTCTCCCCCAGTGACCGACGGGCAGCCGGAGTCGGGTGGGTGGAGGTTGTGGTGAAGCACGTCGACCCCGCTGCGCGGGCGGTGGTGGTGGCCCGGTTGCGGGAGAAACGCGAGAGCGGAAAGTCGATCACCGCGGATGTGCGTCGGGCGGCGGGCGGATTGCTGGTTGCGGAGAGCACGGTGTGGCGGTGGCTCGCGACCTGCGGCGACACGACGAGCGGCGACACGACGAGCGGCGACACGACGAGCGGCGACACGAGCGGCGGCGATCCACCCGCAGAGCGGCCGGGTCTGGCGGGGTATGTGCTGACCGACGCCGACCGGGACGACTACCTGGACTGGCGCGGGAACATCGCGGCGCTGCGCCGGGCACGGATCGCCGCGGGCGGACAGGACGTTCCTGCGCTGCGCACGTTGCAGCGGGCGTTCGCGGCGCAGCTGACGGCGGCCGAGCGGGCCGCGGCGGTCGATGGGGTGGAGGGCCGGCGCCGCCACGAGGTGTACCTGCGGTGGGAACCGGTCGCCCGGAACATGCGCTGGGAGGCCGATCACAAGGAGCTGCCGGTGCAGGTCACCCCGCCGCGCGGAACGCGGCCGGTCAAGCCGTGGGTGACGTTGTTCCTCGACTGCTTCTCCCGGCTGATCATGGGGTGGGCGTTGTCGCTGCGCGCGGACTCGGCGATGGTGCTCGCGGCGATGCGCCGTGGCCTGGTCATCGACCCGGAGCGGGGCCCGTTCGGTGGGGTGCCGCAGGTGCTGGTGCCCGACGGCGGGTTGGAGTTCGCCACCCTCGCGCTGGAGCGGGTGTGCGGGGTGCTGGGCACCACGCTGGCCCCGACCGAGGCCTACGCGCCGCACCAGAAGGGCAAAGTCGAGCGGGCGAACCGGACCCTGGATCAGGAGTTCCTGTCCGGGTTGCCGTTCTACACCGAAGGCCCCCGCGCCGCGGACGGCCGGCTCTACGGCCCGGACGCCCCGCCGATGGCGCTAGCGCTGTTCGTGGACCGCTTCGCCGAGTGGGTCATCGACTACAACACGGTGCGGCCGCACTCGGCGCTGGACGGGCTGACCCCGCTACAGCGCTGGTCGGGCGATGCGACCCCGGTGCGGGAGGTGCCGGAGGAGCAGCTGCGGTGGCTGCTGCTGGCCGACGCGGAGCGCACGATCAACCGCGACGGCATCCATTTCGGCGGCGAGACGTTCATCGCGCCGGAGCTCAACGGGCGGGTCGGGGAACGGGTGGGCGTCCGCTACACCCCGCACGACCTGCGCCGAATCGAGATCTTCCGAGGCGACACCTGGCTGTGCACCGCGTATCCGCAGGGCCGGCTCTCCGATGCCGAACGCGCCGCGATCTTGGACCGCCGGCGCGCGGACGCCGCCGAGCTGGGACGACGGCAGCGCCGCGCCAGCCGCCGGGCCCGGGCCAAGCTGGCGCCGATCACCGCACCCGGTGACCCGATCGAGGAGACCACCGTGGTCAGCATGAACACCGCCCGCGCCGAGCGCCGCCGCGAGGACCGGGATCGCGGGGAACGGGATCTGGAGACGCGCGACCGGGACCTGCAGCGCCTGGCCCGCACGGATCTGCTCAACCTGCACCGCGACTTCGACTACTGGAACCCGCCCGACCCGGCGGCCACCGAGCCGACGGAGAGCGCACCCCGGCCGGAGCGGGGTGGCCGGTCGTGAGCGCGCGGCACTTCCTAGACATCGACGGGGCGGCCACGCTGCCGACCGAGGCGCTGGGACTGGTCGATCAGTCGGTGGCGGATATGGTGCGGACCCAGGCGATGGGCGCGGTGCACGGCCAGGCCGGGCTGGGCAAGACCTACGCTGTCGAGCAGGCCCTGGCGCGGCGGGTCGGCGAGGTGGCGGCATGTTGGGTGTCGTTCCCGTCGCGGCCCACGATGCGGCTGGTCGCGGCCACCCTGCTGCACGAGCTGACCAGGGTGCCGGTGACGGGGGCCGTGACCGGTTCGCGCTGACCGCCGAGCTGCTTGAGGAGCTGGCCGATCACCGGGGCCGCGACCCGCGGGAGAGGCTGCTGGTGGTCGATGAGGCGCAACAGCTCAACCGGGAGTGCATCGAGTTCCTGCGCTACCTGCACGATCACCGGCTGACCCGGTTCGCGTTGCTGCTGGTCGGTGGGGACGGCGCGTGGAAGGTGCTGGCCAAGGAGCCGATGCTGCGCTCGCGGATCTACCGGCGGGTGGTGTTCCGGGCGCTGACCGGCGATCAGGTGTGTGAGTTGATACCGCGGTTCCACCCGGTCTACGCCGACGCCCCACCGGAGCTGCTGCTGTTCGTCGATGACCACTTCGCGCACGGCAACCTGCGCGACTGGGCGGCGTTCACCGCCACCGCGGTCGAGCTGTGCCGGGCCGCCGGGCGGGACCGGATCGACGAGCCGCTCGCCCGCAACGCGTTCGCCCTGCACGGCGGCACCCGCGCCGCGGCCGCCACCCGCTGATGACCACACCGCTGTCGGTCGCGGCGCCGCGCAGCGACCTGTGGCGTGGGGTGGAGGTGCTGGTCGACGTCGACGACACCGCGGAGTGTGTGGCCGCCCTCGGTGCCCGGCACGACCTGGGCCACGGCGTGGCGGTGTGCCATCTGACCCCCGGCCCGGCGGGGTTGTCGGTGCTGGGCGAGGACGTGCTGGTCGCGCTGGGGAAACGCCCCAGCGGCCCCGCCGCGGAGGGGGTGAGCCGCCGCGCGTGGGAGCTCGCGGGGCTGTGGCTACGCGCCGAACAGGTCCGGCATCTGGTCGTGCTGCGCGCGCAGCTGCTGCCCACGACGCGGTGGCGCGAGCTGGCCGAGCTCACCGCCGCCGCCGGCACGAGGTTGTGGCTGGTCACCAACGAGCCCGGACGTGACACCGCCGAGCGCGGGCGTCCGTGGCGGGTGGCGCTGTCGTTGCTGCCGACACCAGCAACGGCGGTCACCGGCAAGTTCCCCGAGGTGCCCGACGTGGAGTTCCCGCTGTTCCGCACGGCCGCGCGGCGGCTGCTCGACCCGGCCGGGTTCGCCCGCGTCGACGAGGTGTACCGAACCACCCTGGCCCAGGCCCACGACGTCGCCCGCGGCTGGGCCCGCCCCGGCACCGCGGGGCGGCCGGTCGACGCCCGGCACGGAGCCGCGGTGCTGCAGCGCCACACCATCGACGCGACGAGTACGGCCGAGGTCCTCACCCGGGTGCGGGCGGTCCAGGCCGGGTTCTTCACCGCAGGACTGTTCCTGCAGCTACCACCGCGGCCGGGTCTGTCCGCGGTGCGGGTCAGCCTGACACCGCGGCTCGACCCCACCGACATCGACCGGATCCGCGGGTTGTGCTCCCCGTCCGCCGCGGCGGTGCTGGCGATCGCCGCCGCAACCGGGCTGCGCGCCGGCGCCCTGCAGTCGGTGCGGCTGCGCGAAGTGCACGACACCGGCCCCGACCAGCATCTCGTCGCCGACGGCACGCTCTACCGGCTGCCCACGTCGGTGGCCGGGTTGGTTCGGGCGGCGGTCATCGAACGGCACGCCCAGCTCGCAGGCGAACCTGCCCCGGGTCCCGGCCTGGGCGAGGGTGCGTTGTTCATCGGGAGCAGCTCGGAGACGTCGGTGACCAGGCGGGCGTTGCAGCAGGCCCTCGACCGCGCCGCCGCGTACGCCGGTGTCACGGTGGCGCCGCCGTCGTTCCCCGGTGTCGCGGTGCACGACCTGCGCGGCACCCGGTGACCCAAGGACACGGGGCTGCGTCCCGGCCGGCGCGGCGGCTGGTCATCAACTGGGCGCTGGTGGAGCAACGGCGGGTCGCCGCGGGGATGACCCACGCCCAGCTCGCGCAGCGGGTCGGGGTGGCCGCGGTGACCGGGCCGGTCCGGCTCTGGCACGACCGCGACCACGACACGGTGCGCCTCGGGCTGCTGGAGCGGCTGTGCCAGGTCCTGGACCTGCACCCGGTGGAGTTGTTCACCGCACCCACCCGCGCCCGGCAGCGCGCCGCCGTGCGTCCAGCCGACCGCCCGGCCGACGACCAGGTCCTCGAAGCCGCGCTGGCCACCACCGGCCCCGCGTCATCACTCACCGGACAACACCCGGCGCCGGTCGGCCGGGCCGAGTTGGCCAACGCGCTCGGATGGCCGCTGCAGCGGCTGGCCGCCGCTCTGGCCGCGCTTGAGGACACGCTGGCCGAGCGCGGTGTCCGGATCAACAACGACGTCGTCGGCGACGGCCGGGCGGTGCACGACCTACGACCCCGTAGCGGGCTCCTCGCCCCCGACCAGCGCGAGGCGCTGCACCGCCTCGCGCACGCCGACGAGCGTCTCGACGTCGACGCGGTCCGGGCGCTGTACGCGATCGCCCAGCCCGACAGCCGCTGCACCGAGCGGCACCACGTCATCGGACCCGCCGGAGTCCGGCTCCAGCAGCTCGGGCTCGTGCACCGCCGCCACCGCTCCCGCAACCTCGAACTCGCCGACGACGTCCGCTACGCGCTCCTGCTCGACACGCCATGACCAGCGCCCTCGATCACTCTCGTCTACGTGACGCCAGCACTCTCGTTCTGCTGACGCATCCACTCTCATCTCACTGACGTTCGACACAAGACCACTCACCAGCCGAACAACTCAACATCCAGAACTCACCCAACATCGACAAGCACCAGACCAGAACATAGACTGCGAACCGCCTCAAGCAAAGAGCCATGCACCTATGCATTACCTTAATGAGCTTGGTTAGGAGTTGATCATGCTGCGCATCACTGCCGTGTCCGCTGGCGCGGTCGACTACCTGATCCGGGGCAGCGGCTGCTGCGCGAAGGACGCCGCCCACGAGCACGAGCACGGGCTGACGGCCGAGCAGGCGCGCGAGCACGAGCAGGCCCGGTTGCGGGCAGTGGGTCCGGCGCGGGGTGCGGCCCGGTACTTCGGGTCGGCGGTGGCGCACGGGGAGCCGGCGGGCCGGTGGGGTGGGCAGGGGCTGGCGATGTTCGGGGTCCGGCCGGGTGAGGAGGCGTCCGAGGCGATGGTGCGGGCGGTCTTCGGGAACCTGGAGGACCCGGAGACCGGTGATCCGTTGGGGCGGGCGCCGCGGAAGTTCAAGACCACCGCGGAGCGGGTGAAGGCGGCCGTGGCCGCGGCCGGGCCGGACATCACCCCGGAGCAGCAGCGGCAGATCGAGGTGACCGCGGCCGCGGATGGCCGCAAGGCCGTGGCCTACTACGACTTCACGTTCTCCCCGCCGAAGTCGGTCAGCGTGTACTACGCGGCGCTGATGGCCGCGGGTGATTTCGCCGGCGCCGAGCAGGTGGCCAGGGCCCATGACCGCGCGGTCGAGGTGGCGATGGCCTACGCCGAGGCGCACGTCGGGTACACCCGCACCGGCTATCACGGGCGGACCCAGGACGGGCGGTCGGTGGGCCGGTACGAGGCCGGTGCTGGGCTGATCTGGACGGGGTGGAAGCACTCGACGAACCGGGAGTCCGAGCCGCAGCTGCACACCCACGTCGCGGTCCTCAATCGGTTGAAGACCCTGTCGGACGGTCTCATCAGGGCGCTGGACGGGCGCGGGATCCGGCCGGTGAAGGAGGCGATCGCGACCGCGTACGAGCGGGCGCTGGAGGAGGGGATCGTCGCCGCGCGCGGGGTGGTGTTCGCCGACCGGGCGGACGGGAAGGCCCGCGAGATCGTCGGGGTCGACCCGCAGATGTGCGCCGAGGCGTCGACGCGGCGGGCGCAGACCCTGGCGAAGGCGGAGGAGCTGACGGCGCTGTTCATCGCCCGCAACGGGCACGAGCCCGACGCGGCGGCGCGCAAGGCGATCCTGGACGACGCGGCCATGTCGACCCGCAAGGCGAAGGAGGGTGTGGCCGGGCCGGCCGCGGTGGCCGCGTGGGCTCAGCCGCGCGCGGCTGCGCTGGTGGCCACCGTGGAGGCGGTGGCCGACGCGGCGGAGGCGGCCGCGGTCACCGGCCACCCGGACGTCGTGGCCGGTCTGCGGCTGGATCCGGCGGTGCCCGAGCAGCGGGCCGCGCTGTTGGCCGCGGCCATCGCGGACGTGCAGCACGAGTACGCGACGTGGACGGTCGGGAACCTGGTCGCGGCGATCGACAAGCGGGTCGGGGCGCTGCCGGCGGAGGCGACCGGGGACGCGCGGCCGGCGTACATGGAGGCGCTGGCCCGCGAGGCGGTCGAGCCGGGCAACGGCCACGGGGTCGCCCTGTTGACCGCGCCGGACCCGGTCACGGTGCCGGCGCAGCTGCGCCGCAGCGAGGACGGGCGCAGCATCTTCCGGCCGCATATCGACGAGCGGTACGCCACCCTCGCGCAGTTGGCGACCGAGGAGCGGGTGGTCACCGGGGCGCGGCAGCTGACCGCGCCGGTGGTCCGCGGCCCGGAGCTGGAGATGCTGCGGGTGGAGCTTGCGGCCGCCGGGCTGGGCCCGGACCAGGTCGCCGCGGTGGTCGGGATCGTGTCGTCCGGACGCGCCGGGGACGTGCTGATCGGCCCGGCCGGGACGGGCAAGTCCTACACCGTGACCGCGCTGGCCGGGGTGTGGGGCGAGCGGGTCGGTGGCCGGGTGCTGGGGTTGGCGACCACCGAGATCGCCACGCAGAACCTGGCCGCGGACGGGGTGCCGGCGATGAACACCGCCCGGTTCCTCGCCGCCTTCGGACCGGGCCCGGACGGGCAGGAGCCGCGGGCCCGGGTCGGGCGCGGGGACCTGTTCGTCATCGACGAGGCCGGGATGTCGGGCACTCCGGAACTCGCCCGGATCCACGACATCGTCACCGCGGGCGGCGGGAAGCTCGTCTACACCGGCGATCACGGGCAGCTCACCTCGGTCGGTGCGGGCGGGATGCTCGCGCTGCTGGTCGCCGACAACGGCGCCTACGAGTTGGAGCAGGTGCACCGGTTCGGCAACGCGTGGGAGCGCGAGGCGTCGCTGCGGCTGCGCGGCGGGGATCGCTCGGTGATCCCGGAGTACGAGGACCGGGGGCGGCTGCAGGGCGGGACCCGGGAGGAGATGCAGGCCGCGGCGATGCGGGCCTATCTGGCCGACACCCTCATCGGGAAGGAGTCGCTGCTGATCGTCGGCAGCAACGCCGACGCCGCCACCCTCTCGTCCGACATCCGAGACCAGCTCATCGAGTTCGGCAAGGTCAGTGCGGACCCGCTCATGCAGCTTGGGCTCCGCACCGGCCGCGTCGACGTCGGTGTCGGGGATCGGGTGCAGGCGCGGATGGTGGACCGCACCATCCGGGTCGACGGCGGCGGGAACGTGGTCAACCGCGCGGTCTACACCGTGCTCGGCGTCGACGAGGACGGGGCGCTGCGGGTGCGCGGCGCGCGGGGCGAGGTCGCGCACCTGCCGCGCAGCTACGTCGATGAGCACCTGACCCTGGCGTATGCCTCCACGGTGCACGCCGCGCAGGGCCGCACCGTGGACACCAGCCACGCCCTGCTCGACGAGGCCGCCGCCCGGGAGGCCGCCTACGTCGCGCTGTCGCGCGGGCGGGAGGCGAACTACGCCTACCTGGTGGCGCAGCGCGCCCCCGACGCGCACGACGCCGAGCGGCTCGATGACAGCGCCGCGGGGCGGCTGGCAGGGGTGCTGGGCAACGTCGAGTCCCGCAACGCCGCCGAGGTCGAGCGCCGCATCGGGGAACGCGACGGGGCGTCGCTTGCGTGGATCGGCACCCAGTGGGACGAGGTGTCGCGCGAGTCCGCGCAGGCCCGCTATACCGGCCAGCTCGGGCAGGTGCTTCCGGCGGAAGCGGTTGAGGCTCTGACCGCCGAGCCGGGCTGGGCGAGGCTGGTGCGCGCGGTGCGCGAGGCCGAGCTGGCCGGGCACAACAGCGAGGCCCTGCTGACCGGGGCGGTCGAGGGCCGGCCGCTGGCCGACGCCGAGCAGGTGTCGGATGTGCTGCGCTACCGGGTGCGGATCCTGGCCGCCGACCGCACCCCCGAGCAGCAGGTCGGGGCCGGGGACTGGACCGCGCTGGCCCCGCCCACCGACGGGCCGGTCGGCCAGTTCTCCCACGAGCTCGCCGTGCTCGCCCAGGACCGTCAGCACGAGCTGGGTCAGGCCGCGCTCGCCGACCCGCCCGCGTGGGCGGTCGAGCTGCTGGGCCCGGTCCCGAACTACGACGAGCTGACCCGCTCGGTCGAGAACGGGGTCCCGGTCCCGGTCGGGGCGGTCGACCAGATCGTTGAGGCCCGGATGGAGTGGGCGCGCGGCGCCGGTGCGGTGGCGGCCTACCGGGAGCTGCGCGGCATCGACCCCGACACCACGTCGATCGGGGCCGCGCCGAGCCGGGAGGAGGAGTTCCACCGGCAGATGTGGACCCAGGCCGCCGCCGCGCTCGGGCAGGACACCGACCCGGGAGCGGTCGACTACCGCACCCTGCCTGACCTGGACCTCTACGCCGCCCGGGAGCAGTGGACCCGGGAGCAGGCGTGGGCGCCAGAGTACGTGGCCGGCGAGATGCGCACCGCCTACGAACTGGCGCGGCAGTACGGCGAGGACGCCGCGCTGGCCGGGGCGAAGCTCGCCACGCTGGAGCCAGACGACGCCGAGTGGGAGCCGACCGCGCAGCAGTTGGAGCGCAGCGACCGGCTCGCCGAGCTGAACGAGGAACGGGCCCGGCAGCTGGAGGAGATCCACTACGCCCGCGGCGGCTGGTACGGAGCGACCGAGGACGCCCGCACCGCCGACGAACTCGCCCGCGACGAACTCGCCCGCCGCGGCTTGCCCCCGCAGCGCGAGCTGGTTTCCGCCGAGCAGCTGGAGCTGTTCCCCGCCGAGCACGTCGACGTCGGCCGCGACGTCGGAGTTGACCCGGCGGTCGAGGTGGCCATCGAGCAGACGGTGGAGACGTCGGCCGAGGCCGAGATCGTCGATGAGGCGGCCGTGACCACCGACGTCGACGCGGCGCTGGAGCCGGTCCCCGATGTCGGGGTGGAGCTGGACGATGTCGAGCTGGAGGAGCAGGCGCACGCCGCGGCGCCGACCGAGCCGGTGCGTGAGCGCGTCGGCGAGCCCGAGCCGGCCATTGCGGCCGCGCGCGAGCCGGTGGTCGAGCCGGTCGCCGAGGAGGTGGAGCAGTTGGCGCTGCTCGACGTCGAGCCGACGGTCACCGACCAGGTCAGCGCGGAGCCGCTGCGCCCCACCGAGACTGCGGCGGCCGCGGAGCCGGCGTCGGACGCAGCCGAGGGACGTGCCCGGCTCACCCTCGCCGAGGCCCGCGCGCAGGCCGAGGCCGCCGAGCAGATGCGCACCGCCCGCGAGGCCGTCGAGGCTGCTCGTAGCGCCGCGGCCGCGGAGCGCACGGCGAGCCCTGCGGTCGAGCCCGTCCGGCAGCAGGAGGAGGTCGAGCGCCAGGCCCAGCTGGTCCGCTCGACCGAACACGACCGCGACGTCGACCCCGCGCGCACCGTCCCCGAGCGGGACCTGGGCGAGGGCGCCGACGACGAGCTGGCCATCGACTACTGACACCGCAGGGCCGCCGGGCCGGGCTCGAGCCCGGTTGACGCGTACGCGTCAGATGCTGGTTACCCGGTGCGCCGCTGGCGTTCCGCAGCGATGAACCGGGCCGACTTCTCGACTCCGGCGCGCCACTGGGCGTCGGCCATGACCTGCTCGCGCGGCCCGAAGTCGCCGGGGCAGACCCCGAACTCGTGGCCGGCGATGTGCTCGGCCATCGGCGGCTCCACGACCTCCCGGTCGCCGGAGGTGTGGCCCGGGAGGGGCGCCCACACGAACCCGAGTACCTGGGCCGTCTCGTCCTCCAGCCAGCCGAGGTAGTCCCGCCAGGCGCGGTCAGCGGCGCGAGCGATCCGATCGCGAACCACCGGGTGGCGCGCACCGGTGTTGAGGGCGGCCGCGGTTCGGCCGACGTAGACGTGCAGGTGCAGGCGCATCGTGGACTCGCCGGGTACGGCGTTGTGCGCCATGCCGGTGATCTCCAGCCGGGCGGGGTCGGAGCGGTTGCGGGGCCCGACGCTCACGTAGCCGCCCTGGCGCTGCACGAGGGTGACGACGTTGCGGGCGAGGCCGGCGTAGAGGTCGAGCAGCTGGTCGAGCTCGCGGTTCATGTCGTTGAAGGCGAACGCGTCGCCGATCAGCGACAGGCTCAGCGGGGCGTGGAAGTACAGGTCGAGCGCGTCGGCGGGGGGCTGCTGGCCGCGGCCGGGGTCAAACAGCAGCGCGGGCTCGACATGGGTGTCTCCGTACACGGCCATCACCTCCAGCGGTCGGCTCGACAGACCTGCGCAGAATGGTACGGCCGCCCACCGACATCGATCCGGAATTCGACGCGGGCGGCGCTATCGTCATGGTCATGGCCTCCCCCGCCCCGCGTCCCACGGCGGCCCCCGTCCCGCCGGATGCGGACCCGGTCGCGATCCGGGCGTGCCTGCCGGCGGAGGTCGCCGCGGTGTTCGACGCCGAGTGGGAGCACGTGCTGGAGGCGGCGAAGCGCTCCAAGGACCTCGCCGGGGTGCGGGACCTGCTGCAGAACTGGCGCCATCACGCCTACCAGGAACTCCGCGAGCCCGGCGCCTACTTCCGGGTGCTGGCCACCGCCGCCCGCACCCAGGCCACCCGCCGAGCCCCGCAGGGCAGCGTTGACGAGGCGGAGATGCGCGCGCGGATCGACGCCCGGCTCGCCGAGGCTGGCCTGGACGATTCCGGCTGCCGGTAGACCGCGAGTGTTCCGAGTCGTCACCTACCCCGAGGCGGCCGAGCAGCTCGCCGCACTTCCGTCGCACCTGCTCGCCGACTACGCCCGCGTGCTCGACACGATCGCGGCCGCCCCGTGGGACGGCGCCCCGCAGAACGCCAACAATCCCGCCGCGGAGGTGCGCCGGTGGCTGTTCGGGCCCCTCGGCGTCGCCCAGGTGCTCTATCTGGGCCCGGTACTCCCGAAGCTGGCCCGAAGTGCAAAGTGACGGGGCCGGGAGGCTGAGCTCGTGTGGTGACCTCTACGGTCTGCCGCCATGCGCCGCGAGTGGTCGCCGGAGGAGCTGATCGAGTCGTGGACCGTGCTCGGCCAGGACTGGACGTTGGTGGGCAACAAGTCCGGCGCGACCCGGCTGGGCTTCGCGTTGCTGCTGAAGTTCTTCGAGGTCGAGGCCCGGTTCCCTCGCAGCGCTGATGAGCTGCCCCCCGTGGCAGTGACTTACGTCGGCGAGCAGGTCAAGGTCGCGCCGACGCTCCTTGCGGGGTACTCGTGGTCGGGCCGGTCGATCAAGTACCACCGCGAGCAGATCCGAGACGCGTTCGGGTTCCGCGAGTTCACCCGCGGCGATGAGGACAAGCTCGCAGGCTGGCTGGCCGAGGAGGTGTGCCCGGTCGAGCTGCGGGATCCGCAGCTGCGCGAGGCCCTGCTGGTGCGCTGCCGCGGCGAGCGGATCGAGCCGCCCGGGCGGGTGGACCGGATCATCGGCTCGGCGCGGGCGGTGTTTGAGCAACGCTTCTGCGACCGCACCGTCGCCCGGCTCGACACCGCGAGCGTGGCCGCGCTGGAGGCCCTGGTCGCCGAGGACGACGCAGCGCCGTCGCCGGGGCGGGTGCTGCTGGCTGAGCTGAAGACCGACCCGGGCCAGGTCGGGTTGGAGACCCTGCTGCGCGAGGTCGACAAGTTGGCCGCGGTGCGTGCGTTGGGTCTACCGACCGGGCTGTTCGTCGACGCCAGCGAAAAGCTGGTCGAGGCGTGGCGGGCCCGCACGGTGCGCTCCTATCCCTCGGATCTGCGTGCAGCGCCGCGGCCGGTGCGGCTGACGCTGCTGGCCGCGCTGTGCGCGTTGCGCGCTGCGGAGATCACCGACGCGCTGGTCGAGCTGCTGATCGGGCTGATCCACCGGATCAACACCCGCGCCGACCGCCGGGTCGAGCGCGAGCTCACTGAGGACCTGCGCCGGGTACGCGGCAAGGAAGCGATCCTGTTCCGGCTCGCGGAGGCCGCCGTCGCGCACCCGGACGACACGGTCCGGGCGGCGTTGTTCCCAGTGGTCGGGGAGAAGACCCTGCGTGAGCTGGTGCGCGAGGCCAAGGCCAACGAGCACGCCTTCCAGGCCCGGGTCCGCACGGTGCTGCGCGGCTCGTACTCCAACCACTACCGCCGGATGCTTCCGCCGCTGCTCGCCGCGCTGGACTTCGGCTGCCACAACACCGCCTACCGGCCGGTGATGGCGGCGTTGGCGCTGCTAGCCCGCTACGCCGGCGTGGACGGCAAGACCCGATTCTTCGCCGACACCGACACCGTTCCGATCGACGGTGTGGTGCCCCGGGCCTGGCGCGACGCGGTGGTCGATGACCGTGGCCGGGTGGAGCGGATCCCGTATGAGCTGTGCGTGCTGGTCGCGCTACGCGACGCGCTGCGCCGCCGCGAAATCTACGTCGCGGGCGCGCACCGGTGGCGCGACCCGGACGACGACCTGCCCGGCGACTTCGACACCACCCGCGAGGTGCACTACGCCGCGATCCGCCAGCCCACCGACCCGACCGCGTTCATCACCGACCTGCGCGCACGGATGACCGCCGCCCTGGCCGGCCTCGACTCCGCCCTGGTGCACGGCACCGCCGGCGGGGTGGCGATCACGACCCGCCGCGGCGAGCCGTGGATCGGCATCCCGAAGCTGACTGCGCTGCCCGAGCCGAGCAACCTGGCCGCGGTGAAGGACGAGGTGATCCGCCGTTGGGGCACCCTGGACCTGCTCGACGTGCTCAAGGACGCCGACTTCCTCACCGAGTTCAGCACCGAGTTCACCTCGGTCGCCTCCCGGGAGGTGATCGACCGCGACACCCTGCGCCGCAGGTTGCTGCTGTGCCTGTTCGCGCTCGGCACCAACATGGGCATCAAGGCGATCGTGGCCACCGGCGAGCACGGCGAGACCGAGGCCGCGCTGCGCCACATCCGCCGCCACTTCATCACCCGCGACAACCTGCGCCGCGCGATCGCCCGACTGGCCAGCGCAACGTTCGAGGCGCGGGACCCGAACTGGTGGGGCCAGGGCACCGCCTGCGCGAGTGACTCGAAGAAGTTCGGGTCCTGGGAGTCGAACCTGATGACCGAGTGGCACCAGCGCTACGGCGGGCCCGGGGTGATGATCTACTGGCACGTCGAGCGGCGCAGCGTGTGCATCTACTCCCAGCTCAAGAGCTGCTCGTCCTCCGAGGTCGCAGCCATGATCGAGGGCCTGCTGCGGCATTGCACCGACGCCGACATCGACACCAGCTACGTCGACACCCACGGCGCCAGCGTGGTCGGGTTCGCCTTCACCGAGCTGCTCGGGTTCCGGCTGCTGCCACGACTGAAGAACATCGGCTCGATCAGGCTGTACCGGCCCGATGACCAGCAGCGCCACGCCGCGCTCGGTCCGGTGCTGACCCGCCCGATCCGCTGGGAGCTGATCGCCCAGCAGTACGACCAGATGATCCGCTACGCCACCGCGCTACGGCTCGGGACCGCGGAGTCCGAGCAGGTGCTGCGCCGGTTCACCCGCGGCGGCCCCAAGCACCCCACCTACGCCGCGCTCGAAGAGCTCGGCCGGGCGGTGCGCACCATCTTCGCCTGCGACTACCTCGCCAACCCCGAGCTGCGCCGGGAGGTCCATGGCGGGCTGCAGGTGGTGGAGAACTGGAACTCGGGCAACACCGTGATCTTCTACGGCAAGGACGGCGACCTCACCGGCCCCGACCGCGAGCACGCCGAGACCTCAATGCTCGCCCTGCATCTGCTCCAGTCGGCGTTGGTGCACGTCAACACCCTGCTCGTACAGACCGTCCTGGAGACCCCGGCGTTCCACGACCGCATGGGCGCCGACGAACGCCGCGGCTTGAGCCCGCTGTTCTGGACCCACATCAACCCCTACGGCCGGTTCCGACTCGACATGGACACCCGCCTCGACCTCACCGCCGCTGCCGCGCGTGCGGCGACCGTGTGATGGAGCTGCTGATCGCGCGCAATCCCGACCCGGACAGCACCCTGCCCTACCTGCTGCACGTCCCGATCGGCGCTGATGGGCTGGTGTTCCGCGCGAAGGACACCTGGCCGCGGACCAACGCCGTGTACTGCCATCCCGTCGAGGCGACCGAGTGGCCCGAGCACCCGGAGATCGTGGAGCGAATCCCGCTCAAGACGTGCACTCGGCGCGGAGCGGCGATCGACGTAGTCGCCGACCGCGGCCGAGAGCAGCGCTCCCAGATCGTGTTCACCCGCGGCCGGGGCCGGGAGATGGTGTTCTGGCAGTCACCCCGCACCCGCAAACAGGCCCGGCCCGACGTGCGCCTGCCGACTGCCCGAGCCGCTGGCGTCGTCGAACTGGAGATCGTGGTCGACGCCCACGAGCGCTACCCCTACAAGTTCGCCGGCCAGCAGGTCACCACCGTGCGACGCGGCCTGTCGTGCGGCGACTACGCGGTGACGCTCGACGGGAGGACGGTCGCCGCGGTCGAACGCAAGTCCCTGGCCGACCTGATCTCCAGCCTGACCAGCGGTCGGCTCCGGTTCGCCTTGGGCGAGCTGGCCACGCTGCCCCGCGCCGCCGTCGTAGTCGAGGACCGCTACTCGCAGGTCTTCACCCTCGACCAGGTACGACCCGCAACCGTCGCCGACGGCCTGGCCGAGCTGCAGATCCGCTACCCGACCATCCCCATCGTGTTCTGTGAGACCCGCAAGCTCGCCGAGGAATGGACCTACCGCTACCTCGCCGCCGCGCACACCTGGGCCGAATCCGAGACGGCAGCGCTGCACCGGATCGGTCTCCCCGCCCAGACCCCCGCCGAACCGGTCACCGACCAGGACGCCACCGCGGCGCCGTCCACAGCCGACATCCGCGCCTGGGCGCGCGCCAACGGGATCACTGTCCCAGACCGCGGACGGCTCCGCCCC
Organism: Pseudonocardia oceani; assembly: GCF_019263585.2. Classification (GTDB taxonomy): domain Bacteria; phylum Actinomycetota; class Actinomycetes; order Mycobacteriales; family Pseudonocardiaceae; genus Pseudonocardia; species Pseudonocardia oceani. The sequence continues at coordinate 39,314 of NZ_JADQDF010000002.1, read as the reverse complement.
GAGATCCACCAAGCCTGGCGCGACGCCCACACACGCGCTGACCAGCACCGACCAGGCATCCCTCGTACAGGCCGCTGATCTATCCCGTTAGGGGATCGGCTTGCGGGACGACCGTCGGCTACAACACTCCCGATCTGCTCAGGTATCCCAGGAGGTCGTGGGTGAGTGGCAGGCCTTCCATCTCCCGGCGTCCGAACCACCCGACGTCGGCTGCGTCGTCTCCCGCGACCAGGTCGCCGTCCACGACGTGGGCCAGGAAGTCGTGGATCTCGTAGACCTCGTCCGTGCCGTTCGGGAGGCCCAGCGACCACACCTCGCGCTCGACGGCTACGCGCAGCCCGGTCTCCTCAAGAGTTTCACGCGCTGCGGCGGCCTCGAGCGATTCTCCTGGCTCGACCCGTCCGCCCGGGACAGTCCAGCACCCGGCCTCGGGCTCGCGGGACCGGAGCACCAGCAAGACCTGGCCCTCGGCGTTCGTCACCACAGCACTCGCCGCCAGCGTCCTCACGGTCCAGACCGTACGCATCCCGGCACCGGCCACGATTCCCGCACACGGATCCGTGTGCGGTAGGCCGCTGAGCGTCGCAGCGGGTAGGTCTCCAGTGATCGTCATAAGACATGTAGTCCTCAAGACTCGGGGGGTGCGTGGCCGGGTGTGCGTTGGTCGGCGATGGGGAGGTAGACGCGCCCGCCATGTTCGATGAAATCGGTGGACTTCTCGTCCATGCCCGCTTCGATGGCCTCGACGCTGGTGAGACCGTGCTCCTCGGCGTAGTCCCGGACGTCCTGGGTGATCTTCATGGAACAGAACTTCGGCCCGCACATCGAGCAGAAGTGCGCCGTCTTCGCGGGCTCGGCCGGTAGCGTCTCGTCGTGGAAGGCGAGCGCGGTGTCCGGGTCGAGGGAGAGGTGGAACTGGTCGAGCCAGCGGAACTCGAAACGCGCCTGGCTCAGTGCGTCGTCGCGGGACTGGGCGCGGGGGTGTTCCTTGGCCAGGTCCGCGGCGTGGGCGGCGATCTTGTAGGTGATGACGCCGGTCTTGACGTCGTCCCGGTTGGGCAGGCCCAGGTGCTCCTTGGGCGTGACGTAGCAGAGCATCGCGGTGCCGGCCTTGGCGATCGTGGCCGCGCCGATCGCGGAGGTGATGTGGTCGTAGCCCGGCGCGATGTCGGTGGTCAGCGGGCCGAGGGTGTAGAACGGCGCCTCGTCGCACCACTGCTGCTCCAGCCGCACGTTCTCCTCGATCTTGTGCATCGGGATGTGGCCGGGGCCTTCGATCATCACCTGCACGTCGTGGGCGCGGGCGATCTGCGTGAGCTCGCCGAGGGTCCGCAGCTCCGCGAGCTGGGCGTCGTCGTTGGCGTCGTTGATCGATCCCGGCCGCAGCCCGTCGCCGAGAGAGAACGTGACGTCGTAGGTGCGCAGGAGGTCGCACAGGTCCTCGAAGTGCGTGTAGAGGAACGACTCGCGGTGGTGCGCCAGGCACCACGCCGCCATGATCGACCCGCCCCGGGACACGATCCCGGTGAGTCGCTTGGCCGTCAGCGGTACGTAGCGCAGCAGCACGCCGGCGTGCACCGTCATGTAGTCGACGCCCTGCTCGCACTGCTCGATCACGGTGTCGCGGTAGATCTCCCAGGTCAGCTTCGCCGGGTCGCTGTCGACCTTCTCCAGTGCCTGGTAGATCGGCACCGTCCCGATCGGGACCGGCGAGTTGCGGATGATCCACTCACGCGTGTTGTGGATGTCGCGGCCGGTGGACAGGTCCATGACGTTGTCGGCGCCCCAGCGGGTCGCCCACACCATCTTGTCCACCTCCTCCTCGATGGAGGAGGTCACCGCGGAGTTGCCGATGTTGGCGTTGATCTTCACGAGGAACTTCTTGCCGATGATCATCGGCTCGGCCTCGGGGTGGTTGCGGTTGGCCGGGATCACCGCGCGACCGCGCGCCACCTCGGAGCGCACCAGCTCCACGTCGACGCCCTCGCGGATCGCGATGTAGCGCATCTCGCGGGTGACGGTCCCGGCGCGGGCGTACGCGAGCTGCGTGACGGCGCCGTTCACCGGCTCCCGCTCGGCGACCCACGGCGCCCGCAGCGCGGGCAGGCCGGCGCGCAGGTCGATGGTGGCCGAGTCGTCGGTGTAGGGGCCGGAGGTGTCGTAGACGTCGTGGTGCTCGCCATTGCTGAGCTCGACCCGGCGCACCGGCACCCGCAGGCCGTCGGGCCCCTCGATGTACACCTTGTGCGAGCCCCGGATCGGGCCGGTCGTGACCTGTGGTTCGACCGTGCGATCGTGCAGAGCCGTCATGGCTATCCCTCCCTACGCCGGAATTACCCGGACAGGTTCAGCGGTCGGCGGCGCCGATCTCTCGATGCACGAGAGAAAAGCCGCCCTCTCAGCCCGCTCACGCGCGAGCTCCCGTGGCTATGAAGATGTCGTCGAGAAGGGGCCCTCGACGTTCCTGCAGGACCCTAGCCATCGCGGTCCTGACGCGCACCACCTACTCGCCGCACGAATGGGACCCGGACCCCGGTCACTGACATCCTTGCCAGATAGCCGCTGGGCCGATTGGCTGCCGCACCCGCTCTGTCGCACATAGGGAACCCTTACCGGGACACCCCGGTCCCGCCCGCGAACCGAAGATCGCTGCTGCTCAACGATTCCCGTAAGACCCGCCCGGTGAGATGCCCGATGAAGGAGTGTCAACTGGGACACTCGCGCGGTGAGTGGACTGCTGATCGGCTACGCCCGGGTCTCCACCGACGAACAAGACCTCACCGCGCAACGCGACGCCCTCGCCGCGCTCGGCGTCGCGCCCGACCGGATCTACGTCGACCACGGGCTGACCGGAATCAACCGGACCCGGCCCGGGCTGCGCGAAGCGATGGCCGCGTGCCGCGACGGCGACGTCCTGGTCGTGACCAAGCTCGACCGGCTCGCCCGATCGCTGCCCGACGCCCGCGACATCGTCGCCGAGCTCACCGCCCGCGAGGTCAAGCTCAGCCTCGGCGGATCGATGCACGACCCCACCGACCCCGTCGGAAGACTGCTGTTCAACGTCCTGGCCATGGTCGCCGAATTCGAGTCAGACCTGATCAAGATGAGAACCCGGGAGGGCATGAAGGTCGCCCGCGACAAGGGCCGGCTACGCGGAAAGAAGCCCAAGCTGTCCCCACGCCAGGAAGCGCACCTCGTCGAGCTGCACCACGCCGGCGCGCACACCAGCGCCGAGCTCGCGGAGCTGTTCACCGTCGCCCGCTCCACCGTCTACCGGGCGATCGAGCGCGCACGCACAGCCGCACCGTCCGAGTCCTGACGTCCTACTTTGCACTTCGGGCCAGCTTCGGGAGTACCGGGCCATCTGGTGCTGGACCGGGAACGCGAGGTCCACGTGCTGCGAGTCGTGTGGCTGGAGCTGCCGGACTGAGCTCCCGGACATGACGGGGCGTGAGGAACATCTGCGCGAGAAGTGGCGGTAAGGCCCTCGTGTCGGCCTGCTGAGGCAGGTTGGTGAGCATGTCGCGGTGATCGAGTCGGGGGTGGCGGGCTACGGCCGGTTCGGGTCGTCGTTGTCGCGGTGGAGCTGGAGCGGTTGTTCCATCTCGATGATCAGGACCGGGAGCTGATCGCGGCGCGGCGGCGGGACTACAACCGGCTGGGGTTCGCCTGCAGGTGATGACGGTCCGCTACCTGGGCATGTTCCTGCCCGACCCGCTGCAGGTGCCGACGAGCTGATGGCCGTTGCCCTGGCCGTCGTGCTCGCGGTGGATGCGGTGGTCGCGGTCGAGGAACGGGATGATCTCCAGGAACGCAGCCGCCGCGCTCGCCGAGCGCGCGGCGCCGAGGAGCCGGCCGTTGACGTCGATGTCGGTGACCGGCAGCCACGGACGCAGCAGGGTGGTCCACTCGCGGGTGACGCCGTGGGCGAGCATCTGGTCGATGCCGCGCGTCACGGTGAACACGCCCTCCCGTCCGCCGTGGCCGTCGCGGCCTCACCCGTCGGGTCGGAGGCCGAGCGATCGACGAGGTCCTCGCCGCCCACCGGGTCGCTCCTCCACGAGACGCACGTCCATCCCGTGGCGAAGTCGCCGCGCATCTCGACCAGCCCGGTGTTGCCCAGCCGGTGGGTGCGCACGAACGCCGCGTCGAGGTTGTCCGCCCGGGCCCCCGTCCACGCGCGGATCGACGCGCCGTGACTGAACACGACTGCGGTGGCGGCACCCGACCGGAGGACCGCCGCTACGGACGCGTCGAACCGGCCGAGGAACGCCGCCCCGTCAGGGCCGCCCGGCATGGACACCGACGTGTCGCCCCCGGCCCAGCAGGCCAGGACATCCTGATAGATGCCGACGGCGTCGGCGTCAGACCGGTCCTCGAGGCCGCCGGCCTCGACCTCGTGGATCCCGTCCAGCTCGACCGGTCGGAGGCGTCGGGCGGCGGCCAGCGGCGCGGCGGTGAGGTGCGTGCGGACCATCAGCGACACGAAGATCGCGTCGATCTCGCGTCTCCCGAGGACGTCGGGAACCGCAGCCGCCTGGCGTTCGCCCAGCGGCGTGAGCCCGGGCCCGGGGATGCGCGTGCCGAGCTCCCCGAGGACATTGGCGGGGGTCTGGCCGTGCCGGACGAGCAGCAGCTGCACCCGCCGCAACCTACCGCCCGTCCGCCGCCGGGTGGGCCGACGACCGTGCGCGGGCGCCGACGCCCACCGGCAGGTCGAGGAACTCCTGCGTCTGGCGCGCGGTGACGTCCGCGGGGTCGGCCCCGCGGCCCCGCATCCTGGCCCAGGCCACGGTCCACGACGCGGCGTCCCGTAGGTCGAGCCGGTGCTCCCAGCCGAGGAGCGCCGCCGCCCTGCTCCCGTCCAGCCGGACGGCCAGTTGTTCGGGGAAGTCGGTCGGCACCGGTGCGTCGCCGACGGTCGCGTCCGGTCCCCAGGCGCGGGCCAGCTCCGCCACGAGGTCCGCGGTGAGTTCTCCGGCCGTCGGCGGGGCGAAGTTCAACGCCAGCCCGCTGACGACCCGCCGGTCCAGCAGCCCGGCGGCGAGCTGCGACAGGCCGGACACCACGTCGAGGACGTGCTGGAAGGGACGCCTGGCCGCGGGGTCGCGCACGGCGAACGGCCGGCCCGAGCCGAACGCGCGGAGGGCGTTCGGCGTCAGACGGTCCGCTTCGTCGCCTCCTCCGATGACGTTGCCGAGCCGGACCGACGCGATCGCCGCACCGGGGGGCATCAGGGCGTCGAACTCGCCGAACAGCAGCTCGGCGATCGACTTCGAGGCGGGGTACGGCCCGGTGCCGCCGATCGGGGACAGCTCGGTGAGCGGCGGGGAGTCGACGCCCGTCGGGGCGTAGCACTTGTCCGAGGTCACGTGGACCAGCGCGGGCACGCTGCCGGACCGGACCGCCTCGAGCACGGACAGCGAGCCGTTGATGTTCACGTCGAATGTCCGGTGGGGCTCGACGAACCCGGTCCGCAGGATCGGCTGCGCGGCGAGGTGCACCAGGAGGTCGGGCCGGTGCACCCGGACCGTCTCGAGGAGCGTGCGGAGGTTGCGGACGTCCCCGCGCACGTCGACGACGGCCCGGCGCTCCAGCCACCCCGCCCGGGCGCTGCTCACGGCGTCGTCGGACAGCGAGTAGCCGACGACCCGCGTCCCCGCCGCCGCGAGCAGCACGGACAGCCACGACCCGATGAAGCCGCTGTGCCCGGTGATCAGGACCGTGCGCCCGCTCAGGGTGGTCAGAGAGGTCGACACGTGCACGACGGTGCGGTCACCACCCCCGCGACCCGTCCGGGGACCTGGTCACCCGGTCGTCGAGCCGCCCCGGGCGCAGCAGCCAGGTCGCGACGCCGGCGACCCAGCCGCCGATCCAGGCCAGCTCGCCCATGACGCCCAGCCGGTCACCCGCCGCCATCCGGCGGGCGCGTCGCCCCAGGGCGTGCGCCAGTTTCCGGAGCATGTACCAGTCGCCACCCGCGAGGTGCTTGCCGTAGTACCCGCCCTGTCCGCGACCGTAGGCGTAACGGACCGCCACGTAGTTCGCCGCCGTCCTCCACGCCTGGTGGTGGACCACGGCCCCCGGTTCGAAGACGATCGTGTACCCCGCCAGCAGCAGCCGGTAGCCGTAGTCGTTGTCTTCCGAGGACGGGAAGCGGGTTCCCGGCCCAATCCGCGTGTCGAACGGTCCGACGGCCGCGTAGGTGGCCGCGTGGAGCGCGAAGTTGAACGTGGCCAGCGGGTCGGTGGTGATGCGTCCCGCGAACGTCACTGGTTCGTCCGCCAGGTGCAGCGAAGGGGCGAACGCGCCCTCCTCGTGCTGCTCGCCCGCCAGCACGCGGCCGGTGACGACCGCCGTCGGCCCCGCGGCGAGGAGCGCCCGCACGATGTCCTCGAGCCAGGTGCGGGTGACGACGCAGTCGTCGTCGATGACGACGATGAGGGGGTGACGGGCCGCGCGGAACGCGATGTTGCGACTGCGGCTGATGCCGGTGGTCGCCGACCTGATGTAGCGGAAGGTCATGGCGGCGGGGGGCATCAGGGCGGCCACCGTCTCGTTGACGTTGTCGCTCTGGTCGACGACGACCATCTCGTCCGGCAGCGCGGACCCCTTCAGGACGGATTGGATGGCGGCGAGCAGGAGCGTCGGGCGGTTCCGGGAGCTGATCAGCAGGCTCACCGGCTGTCCGTCGATCATCGTCGTTCCTACGCGGCCGCGGCGAGGATCAACGGCAGCAGCCGTTCCGTCACCGACCGCGGGTCCGCCTCGGTCTGCAGGCCGTGGTTCAGCAGCATCGCCGCCCGAGCCGCGACGAGCAGGTCCATCTGCCGGCGGTCGCGCACCGGCCACTCCCGGACGGTGCGGTAGCCGGCCTCGTACGCCCTGACCAGTGCGCCGTGGTCCGCCCGCTCCCGCCCGTAGAACAGGGTCACGGCGACGTCGAGCACCGGAGGTCCGACCATCACGTCCTCGAAGTCGAGGAGGCGGAGCTCGCCGGGGCCGGTCGTCAGGACGTTCCACATCTCGATGTTGCCGTGCAGGAACATCCGGTCCGCCGCCCGCGCGAGCCGCGCGAGCTCGCGGTCCGCCTCGCGCACGACGTCGTGCACCGTCGCCGCGTCCCGCCGCGACACGACCTCTAGGTATCGGTCGTCGCCGATGACGAGGGAGGTCCCCCCGTAGTACATGGTCCGGTCCCAGACCAGCGGCCTCAGCCCCGACGGAGGGGTCCACGTCGACGAGAACCGGTGGAGCCGGGCGCTCATGCGGCCGAGCGCGTGGTAGTTGACCTCGGTGAGGTCAGCGGCTAGCGGCCTGCCCTCGGCCCACCGGAACAGGGCGCACTCCACGGGCCGCCCGTCCGGGCCGGTGACCATGCGGAGCGTGCGGTCGAACTCCTCGGCGAAAGGCTCGACGACGGCGAGGTCCGTCCCCCGGCGCACCGCGTCCAGCCACGCGAACTCGGTCCGGCCGTCGACACCCGGTGCGGTGCGCAGGCGCAGCGCCAGCGGCGGACCCGTGGTGGAGACGAGCCGCGCCGTCACGTTCGAGTGCTTCACGAGTTCGGCGACGACATAGTCGTGCAGGGCGAACACCTCGCACGCCGCCTCGACCGTCGCCGCCACCCGAATGGCGTCGTTCTCGCCGATCTCCGTGATGCCGATGCGTTGGGGCGGCACGTAGATCGCGTCGGTGGACAAGTGCGCCCTTCCCCATACGTCTCGTCGTCCGTCGGCGGGCTCGGTATCGGTGGTGTCTTCACAAGCGACCGCATGTCGGGCGTCACGCACTTCCTCGGCATCGTACCCGCCAATCCCCGGGGTCGAGCCCGACGTTTCGGTATCGTGCGGACGGTGACTCGGGAGACCCGGGGCCGGACGGCGGGGGACGGGTCGAACGATGATGAGCTTCGCCGGGCGTTACCTCGACACCTGGCGACGGGTGGCCGCGACCGTCGACCTTGAGGCCGTCGACCGGGCCGTCGGCCTGCTCGACGAGGCGCGGGGCCGCGACGCGACCGTCTGGACGGTGGGCAACGGCGGTGGCAGTGCCCTGGCGTCGCACCTGGCCATCGGGCTGACCCTGAACACCCGACGCTCCGGCGGGCGCCCGTTCCGCGCCTCCAACCTTGGTGCCGACGCCGCGGCGCTGAGCGCGGCGACCAACGACTTCGGTGCCGACTACGCGCTCCAGGCCGTCTTCGAGTGCAACGCCCGGCCGGGCGACGTCCTGTGCGCCTTCTCGGTCTCGGGTGAGAGTGCCGGTGTCAACAACACGATCACCGCGGCCGCGCGCCATCACGTCCTGGTGATCGCCCTCGTCGGCACCCCCGAGAGCACGACGGCCCGGCTAGCCGACTGCCCAATCCTGCTCGGATCCGCTGAACCGGGCATCGCCGAGGATGTGGCGTCGGCTGTCATGCACGCCATGTACTGCACCTTCATGTACGAGACCCGGGAGCGGCTGCTCACCGGGTTCCCCGGGTGACCCGCGGGACGGGCGTTCTAGTCGTCACGGGGGGGAGCCGTGGCATCGGGGCGCACGTGGCCGCGCAGGCCGCGGCGGCGGGCTGGGCCGTCGTCCTCAGCTACGTCGAGGCGGAGCACCGGGCGGACGCGGTCGTGTCGGCGATTCGGCGCGACGGCGGCGCGGCCTGGGCAGTCCGCGCCGACATCGCCGACGAGGGTGACGTTCTGGCCCTCTTCCGGGCGGCCGGGCGGGTCGGCACCGTCCGGGGCGTGGTCGCCAACGCCGGCGTGGTGGCGCCCCCTCTCCGGCTGAGGGACGTCACGGCCGAGCGCGTGCGGCGGGTGCTCGACGTGAACGTCCTCGGCACGATCTTGTGCTGTCGCGAGGCCGTCAGGATCATGTCGACGGCGGACGGTCACGGGGGCGGCGCCCTCGTGCTGGTGTCGTCGGCGGCGAGCCGGATCGGCGCGGCCGGCGAGTACGTCGACTATGCGGCCAGCAAGGGCGCCGTCGACGCCCTGGGGATCGGCCTGGCGCGGGAGGTCGCTGCCGAGGGCATCCGGGTCAACGTCGTGCGCCCCGGGACCACCCGGACCGAGATCCACGCACGCAACGGCCAACCGACCCGCGTCCGCGAGCGGGAATCCGGGATCCCGATCGGCCGAGCGGCCGAACCGGCGGAGGTGGCCGCCGCCGTGGTATGGCTGCTCAGCGACGCCGCGTCCTACTGCGTGGGCTCGATACTCGACGTGTCCGGCGGCCGCTGAGCCGACGGGCGGACGGGGTCGTCGCCCCGGGGCAGGAGCATGGCCTTGATAACGCTGCCGTCCGCCTGGAGACCGAAGCCCGTCGCCCATTGCTCGAGCGGTCCCTCCCACCCGACGATGCGCTCGACGGTCGCGCCGTCGCCGTCCCCGAGCAGGCGCAGGACGCGCTCCCAGACCGGCCAGGTGTGCGAGAAGCTGCCCCGCAGCGTCAGTTGCTTGGCCACGATCGGGTCGAGGGAGTGCCCGTACGGTTCGCGGCCCCACCCGACCTTGGTCACCTGGGCGTTCGGCCGGGCCAGCGCGAGGGCCGTATGGAGCGCCGCGCTGGCCCCCGCGGCGTCGATGACCTTGTCGGCTCCGTCGCGGCCGCGGTCGGCGAGCCACGCGTGGGCGTCGTCGATCGAGGTCACGATCTCGATCGGACCGAGGGCGCCGACGGTCGGGGCCCGGGACGCGTCGTCCGGGCGCCCGACCACCAGCACCGGGCCCGCGCCCGACCGGGTGGCGAGCCAGGCGCTCAGCACCCCGATCGTTCCCGCGCCGACCACCACGACGGCATCGCCGGGCCGGATCCGGGTCTGCACGCACGTCGCCTGGTAGGCCACGCAGAGGGGCTCGACCAGTGCGCCCTGCCGGAAGGAGACCGCGTCGGGCAGCCGGTGCAGGCACCGCTCCGGGACTGCGACGCGCTCGGCCATCCCCCCGTCGGCCCGGGCTCCGAACCCGCGTCGGTGCGGGTCGAGGTTGTACGTGCCGGTCCGGTACCACTCGTTCCTGGTGTCGATCCCGGCCGCCGTCTCCGAGACCACCCGGTCCCCGACGGCGAACAGCGTCACCTCGTCGCCGACCTCGGTGACGATGCCGGAGAACTCGTGACCGAGCGTCACGGGGTAGGTCATGTCCCACGAGACGTTGCCGTGCTGGATGTGGATCTCGCTGCCGCAGATGCCGACGGCCTCCACGCGGACCAGCGCCTGGTCGGGGCTGCACCGCGGGTCCGCTACGTCCCGCAGCTCCACTCGGCCGGCCCCGGGCGCCGTCGCGACCACGGCCTTCACCGGGACGCTCCGCTCATCTGTCCTACGAGCTCCTCCGCCACCGCCACGATCGTGGCCGTGCAGCGGGCGAGGTCGTCGTCGGTGTGCTCGGTCGAGACGTACCAGAGGCCGCGGGCCGGGACGAGGACGCCCCTGGCCAGCATGCGCGCGGCGAACACGCCGTAGTCCTCGGGGACCGACCGGAGCCGGTCCTCGTGGGTGCGTACGGGGCCCGGCGACGAGAAGCCGAACCCCGCGCCGACCGTGTGGTTGAACCGGACCGGCAGGCCGTGCTCCGTGCGGGCCCGCTCGAACGCCCCGGCGACGGCCCGCATCGAGGCGTCGAGCCGAGGGTAGACGGCCGAACGGTGCTCCCGGAGGTGGCGCACCGTGGCGAGGCCGGCGGCGGCGGCGAGCGGATTGCCGTTGAAGTTGCCCATGTGGTTGACCACCCCGCTCGCGACGACCGACAGAACGTCGCGGGAGCCGCACACCGCACTGAGGGGGAAGCCGGACCCAATCGACTTCCCCAGGACAGTGAGGTCGGGGGTTACCCCGAGGAGCTCCTGGGCCCCGCCGAGCGCGACGCGGAAACCCGTGATCACCTCGTCGAAGATCAGCAGGATGCCGGCCTCGCGGGTGATCCGGCGGACTTCCTCGAGGTACCCCGGCTCCGGCGCGAAGCACCCGCCGTTGACGTTGATCGGCTCCATGACCACGGCGGCGACGTCATCGGCGAGCGCCGCCGTGAGCGACCCGACGTCGTTCCAGTCGCATGTCGTGGTGTAGAGAGCGGCCATCGGGTCCTGCCCGCCCGTCCCGGCCCCGTCACCGGGCACGCCGGGGATCGACACGTGGACCGAGTCGAGCCAGCCGTGGTAGTGGCCGCGGAACTTCACGATGCGGGTGCGCCCCGTCGCCGCCCGGGCGACCCTCACCGCCGCCTGGACCGCCTCCGTGCCGGTGTTGCTGAAGATGACCAGCTCGGCCGAGGGGACGACCTCGCAGATCAGCTCGGCGAGCGGGGCCTCGTGGCCGTTCCCGGCGCCGAACCCGATCCCGGAGTCGAGCTGGCGGCGGACCGCCTCCAGGACGACGGCCGGCGATTGCCCGAGCAGCATCGGGCCGAACGACAGGGCGAAGTCGAGGTACTCGTTGCCGTCGATGTCCCAGACGCGGCTGCCGCGGCCGTGGCTCGCGCACAGCGGCACCGGGGCCTGCGTGGCCTTCATCGCCGACGACACCCCCCGGGCCAGGGTCCGGCGCGCCCGGTCGTGGTATGCCTGCGACTTGTCGTAACGGCCCATGTGGCTTACTCCTCATCACTGCGGCGGGACCGCGGGCCCGTCCGGTCACCATGCGGCGAGGTGGTCGTCGATGAACAGCTCGAGGTGGCCGTCGAGCGGCACCCTCGTGCGGACGGGTCTGCCCAGGTCCTCGATCAGGATCAGCTCGATCTCGCCGTCCGAGCGCTTTTTGTCCTTGGTCATGCCCTGGAACACGGCCCGCCCGTTCACCTGCGCGAGCTCGCTCCCGTCGACAAGGCGGCGCACGACGCGCTCCACCCGCGTCCTCGTGGCGGGGTCCAGGGTGCCGTGCTGTGCCGCGTAGTCGTTCGCCAGCAGGATCCCGTAGGCGACGGCGATGCCGTGCGGGATGCGGCCCCCCGAGGCGAACTCCAGCCCGTGCCCGAAGGTGTGGCCAAAGTTGAGGTTCCTGCGGACGCCGGTGTCGAACTCGTCGAGCTCCACGAAGTCGCGCTTGACCGCCATCGCGTGCATGGCCAGCGCGCTCATCTCGCGAGTGCTTAGGCGGTCCCACCCGCCCGCGAGGGCAAGGTCCCAGTCGTCGAACAACTGGCCACCGCCCACGACGGCGTAGTGGAGCATCTCGCCGACGCCGGAGCGGACCTCCGACGGCGCCAGCGTCGTGAGGAAGTGGTCGTCGACGATGACCCCGGCAGGCGGGAAGAACGTCCCGAGCTGGTTCTTATAGCCGCCGTGGTTGATCGACGACTTGCTGCCGATGCAGCTGTCGCCCTGGGCCAGGAGCGTGGTCGGCACGAACACCCAGGGGACGCCGCGGTGCAGCACCGACGCCGCAAACGCCGCGGCGTCCTGTACGGTCCCCCCGCCGACGACGTAAAGCGTCCCGCCGCGGTGGAAGCCGGAGTCGAGCAGCCAGGACAGGATCCCCGTGACGCCGTCGAGCGACTTCAGCTCCTCGTCGGCGGTGACGGCGAGGGTCTGTCGGTCGGGTGCGAGGGTCTCCAGGACCGGGTGGAGCTGGCGGACCCGCTCGTCGACGACGAAGCGGTCGGACGGGAGCGGGTGAGCGGGCAGGGCCCGGGTGACCGGCATCCGGCGCACGGGGTACTCCCCGCGGTGCGACTGGACGGTGAGCGACCGGATTTCCTCCTGCACGCGGGTCCCCCTCCGGGTCGGTCGTGCCGTCAGTGAAGGAACGAGAGCAGGACCTCGCCACCCGAGGGTAGGTCCCTTACGGCCCCGGTGTAGTCGTGCGCGTCCTGCCGGTACCGGTGCCGGGCGTCACCGTCCCTCAGCAGGGCGGAGGCGACCGCGTGAAACCGGTCGGCGTCGAGCACGTCGGTCTGGTTGACCACGTCCTTGTACGGGTTGCGGTCGAGCAGCGGTGCCAGGAACCGGCGGAGGCCGAGCGGCCAGAGGTCGAACGGGTACAGCGGCAGGTGTCTCGCGGCCCAGTCCAGCAGCAGTGGGTCGGGACCGAGCCGCGCGCGGGCCCGTTCCCCGGACGCCCCGTCGCACCCCAGCACCAGGGCGGGCACGCCGTTCGCGACGGCCTGCGCGACCGTCGTCGCGGAGATGTTCAGCGACACGAGCAGGTCGACCCCGGGCACGAGCTCCGCGAACTCGTGCGGCGGCATCGGCGGAAGCCGGTGGTAGTTGTCCCCCAGCAGACCCGACGCCTCGAACCGGGTGGGTCCGACGTGCACCAGGTGCACGTCGGCGCCAAGCATCCGGGTGTAGAGGCAGATCAGCTCCCGTCCCGCAAGCGAGACCCCGCGCCGGACGGGGTCGGTCGCGAGATAGCCCGGCTCCTGCCACGTGGCCGTGCAGACGAGCACTACCTTGTCGCCGCGCGTCAGGCCCAGGCGTTGCCGGGTAGCGTCGCGCAGGTGCGCGGCGGGGGACAGCGGCGGGGGCAGCGCGCCGTACACACCGGGCGCCGCGACCGGCGCGGAGAGCGGTGACGGGACGAGGAGGTGGCGCAGGTCGTCGATCAGGGGCGACATCACGTCCGTGCGCCGCCCGTAGACGTCCATCTCCCGGCCCGTGACCCTGCTGTTCCACGAGTCCAGCGCGATCACCGGCACGCCGTAGGAGAGCAGGTCCGCGGGATCCACGCCCAGCCGTTCCAGGGATCGCGTGGCGACGGCGAAGTCGACCAGGACGACGGACTGCGCGCGGTGCCGGGCGATGTGGGCGGACAGCCGGGTCGACAGCCGGGGACCGGGCCCGTCGCCGACGAACTCGCAATCCCAGGGGCCGCCTGCGAGGACGGGCGCCATGCTGACGTGGGCGACGAAGCGCACCGCCTCACCCAGGCGGACGAGGTCGCGGGCCAGCTCGACCCCGAGGATGGTCTCGCCCCAGCCGGACCGCCCGAGGGCCAGGAACAGGTGCACGCGGGTCAGAGGTCCAACACCAGGTTCCGGACCTGCGCCGGCCGGAAGAGGAACACCAGCTCCACCATCAGGTTCGGCTTAACGTTCTCCCCGGACAACAGGCCACCGATCTGATCGCTCGTCGAGACGACCCGGCCGGTGGCGTACCGGCCACCGCTACCACGGTCGCCGTGCGGCGGCGACGTCGCGGAGCCGCGCTTCGCCGTTGACTTGGTGGGCTTCTCCCAACCGCGCGACTTCGGCACGACGGTGACGATACGGCTACTCGCCGACATTCCGGGGCCGAATAACGGCACGGTCACCGAGAACGGCTGATCACCACCAACAGCCCGCTGTCGTACCCGCCTTCGACGACGAAGACGTGTGGCTTACCGCCACTTTCCGCGGCGATGTTCCTCAAGCCCCATGACGAGGGGGGTGCTTCCGCCGGAAGCACCCCCCTCGTTCGTTCGACGTCCGCTACTCGACGTTCGCGGCCGCCGCGGCGGCCGCCCTGGCGGCGTCGCGTTCGCGCCGCCAGGCCAGGTCCGCGGCCGCGGCGGCGCGGTAGCCGGGTTCCCAGTGCCGGGGTGCGGTGATCTCGTTCTTCTCCCCGACGCGCGGGTCGCTGGGGTCCGGGCGCTGGCCCGGGGTGTGGCGGTAGGGCTGCCCGGGCTCGCCGAAGGCGGGCGGGCGGTCGCGCTGCCACTGATCGCGGTCCTGGTCCCGGTCCCGGGCGTGGACGTAGTGCTCGCCGGGGCGACACCACATCTCGGGGATCGCGGCCCTGATGTTGGCCAGCGCGTCGCGGCGCCACCGGGTGTGCCACTCCCCCGCGGCGCTGTTCAGGGCGTCCGGGGCGTGTGCGGCCGCCCAGCTTCGGCGCAGCCAGACCAGCTCGATGACCGCCGGGCGGTGCAGCGCCCAGCAGTCGGGCAGCTGCTCGCGAGTGATCTCGTAGAACGGGCCGAGCACCTCGGCGACCCACTCGGCCAGGGCCTCCCACTCCTTCGCCGCGGCCTCGGGCGATAGGCCCGGCCAGTCCAGAGAGGGGGGCACGACCTCGGCCGGGTCGGCGCCGGTCAGGCCGTCGACGCGGGCGGCGAGGTCGGCCAGCTCCTCGTCGAGCTCCGTCACCCGGGGCAGGACCTGGGAGAGCAAGGTGGCGTTCTCGGCGAGCAGGCCGCCGAGTCGGGCGATGTCCTTATGGTGCTCAGCGCGAGCCGACTGCAGCTCCGCGGCCAGGTCGGAGAGCATCTGGCCCCGCCGCGGGCTCGACGGCCCACCCCCGCCCGCCGGCGGCGGGGCGGCGGTGTCCTCGGGCGTTGTGCTCATCCGGCCTGCTTACGCGTCGTGGGGAGCTGCACGACCTGCCCGACCCGCGGATCCGGGGCGCTGCCCTTCCCTGGGGCGAGGGCGGCCTGCTCGCGGGCCACCCGGACGTAGCCGGGTTCGTAGGACACCACGGCGGGGCGACGGCCGAGACCGAGGACATAGGCGTGCCAGCGGGGCATGGAGGAGATCGTGTGCCCGGCCATGACCGGCTCCAGCGTCGGGGTCCGCGAGGTGGAGTGCGAGGCCCGGCCGTCGGCGTTCTCGGACTCGCCGCGGGTGGTCCGCTGCACCCACCGCTCGCCCGCGAGGTAGGACAGGGCCCGCAGGTCGTCCTGCTTGGTCACCCCCGGAAGCACGATCTTGGTGGGCAGGTTCTCCCAGATCACCTCCGCGCGGTCACGCCCCCAGGTGGTCGAGAACTGCGCGAGGGACTGCACGACGGCGCCGACGGTGATTCCCCACCCGCGGGAGTCCGCGGCCCACCGGTCCAGCGGGACGGGGGTGGTGTTGGCGACCTCGTCGAGCACGAAGTTCAGCGTGGGCGAGAGCCTGCCGCCGGGCAGGTGCGCGGCGATGCGCTGCGCCTCGTCGAACACGTACTCGGTCAACGCGGTGAGCAGCGGCGCGAGGCGCTTGTCGCCGGCGCCGCCGACCAGATAGAGCGTGCCGCGCCAGCGCAGGAACGACTCCACGTTGAACGCACCGCCGGGTCCCGGCCGGCAGGCCTCGGCGACGGTCGGGGAGTCCATGAACCCGACGCACGAGGTGACGGTGGCGAAGTAGCCGGTGCGGGTGTTCGTCGACGCCCGCAGATGCGTGAGCAGCGTGGGCAGCCAGCCGTGCGGGACGGCGTGGCCGGCCCGTTCCAGGATCGCGACCGGTTCCTGGTCGTCGGGGTTGTTGGCCCACTGCATGACCTGTTCCATGTCCAGCCGCCCGAGCGCGGCCGCGAGGAGGTAGCAGCGCAGGATCTCCTGCGCCTTGCCCGCCCAGAAGTCGGCGCGGTCGACGCCCGACGCGCCGCCGCTGCCGCGGACCAGCGCCCATGCCCGCCGATCGGCCACACCCTGATCCGCGCACCCCGAGATCGGGTCCCATCGAAAGTCCGACCCGATCGTGCCCAGCAGCGACGGGTTGAACACCGCGGTCGGCCCGACCCGTTCGCGGAGCTCCCGGGTCAGCATCACCAGCTCCGGCTTGGTCGACGGGATGACGGCCGCGCCCGGCGAGTCGAGAATGACGTTGACCAGGAACTGGGTCTTACCCGAGCCCTGCGGACCGACCACGCCGAACCCGCGCGCCCACGGCGAGTACACCGGCCGCTTCGCCGGGCGCCACTCCCGCGGGGACCACGACCGCGGCCGCCACTCCCGCCGCACACGCAGCGGGCCGGATTCCAGCACCCCGACGCGCCATCCGAAGTCGGTCACCGGACCCTTCGCGCTGCCCGCGCCGGGCGGGGCGACGGCCCGCACCCCCTCATCGCCCGCGCTGCGGGCCAGGTCGTGACGGTCGAGCCACCCGTCGGGCCCGCCCAGCTCACGCCGGAACTCCCGGGTCGGGTGGAAGTACCACCAGCGGTGCACCAGCGCGCCGCCGACGAGCAGCAGGGCCAGGGTGTAACCCATCTGCGCGGCCGCGCCGAACGGCACCAGGTCGGCCAGCACCGGGACGAAGTCCAGCGCAGCGCCGGCGCCGGCGAGTAGCACCCCGGCCGCGATCAGTGTGCGGTGCGTCGCCCGCACCTCCGAGTTGGTCCTGCGTACAGCCATCACCGTCTCCCCCCGACCCTGCCCGGGTGTCGATCACCGTAGAACCGCGCACCCTGCGCGCGCGGGGCTTTCGCGAAACCCGGCCGTCGTCCCTGCTGCGTCGCTGCTCATCCGGTGCCCCGGTCCCGATCAACCGGCCGCGCGGCGATCCGGTCCTCGGCCTGACGCAACAACCGCCGCCCGGTCCGGGGCGAGCAACCCACCAGCTCCGCGGCGGACGCCCCGGTCAGCTCCTCCCCCGCCCGTAGCCGGGCCTCCAGGCGTGTGACCCGTGCATCGGTCCCGCCCTCTCTGGGCGCGCGGGGTGCTTCCGGCGGAAGCACCCGCGGGCCGACTACGGACAGCGGCGGGTGAACCCCCGGGCCGGTCAGGGCCGGGGCCTGCACCTGACCGGCCCGGGACGTGTCGCTCCCAGCGGAGACCGCGGCGCGCTCGACGCGCGGGCCGTGAACCTGGGGCTGCTGGGCCGGCGGCGGTTCGACCGCGGTCCGCTCGACGGTCGCCCTTGCCCCGACCATCGGGTCGGCTGCCAGGGCAGTTCCGGCCGCGACCGGAGGCGCGTCCTCGAGGACCAGGGCCACCAAGTGGGACAGGACCATCGCCAGCAGGACCGGGCCGACACCGACGACCACTGCCCACAACGTCGGTAGTGACCCCTGCTCGATGGCGTGCCAGGTGTTCAGGCCCGCAGCCGTGCCGCCGGCCAGCACGAGCACCGCCCACGCCCACCGCCGGACCTCGCGCCGCGAGGTACTGATCACCTCGTTGAGCGCGAGGAGCGCGGCGACGTCGTTGGTCAGCGCGAGCACGATGCTCATCCCGCCCAGCAGTGGCTCCACCGCCTCGACCTGGCCGCGCACGCTGACCGACAACGCCCCGACCATCACCAGCGCCAACCCGGCCCGGCGGATCCGGCCACCCGCGGCCGATCCGGTGCCGGCAGCCGGCAGGCTCACTCGCGCGCCCCGCTGATCGGCGGTACGCCCGGTCATCGAGTCGTCCTCGGACCGATCCCGTGCCAGCCGGCGAGTCGGGCGGCGGCGGAGGCGTGGAAATGCAGCGCGGACGGCCACTTTGCCCCAGGCAGGCCAGTCCCACCCGTGGTGCAGCCGCGGCAGCGGCCGTGTTCGTCAGCAACGTGCCGGGCGAGCAGGCGCTGCGTGATCTCAGGTTGCCACGCCAGCTCACGCGCGAGTTCGTTCACGCGGACTCCCGCAGCTCTGCCAGCGTCGGAGCGACCGGCTCCGGAGCAACCGCCTGCTCCGCGGAGACCGGGCCCAAGGCACGCAGCTCACGCCGCCACGCCAGCTCGCCCCGTATCCACCGTCCGGCCAGGGCGACCGGTACCACGCTCATCACAAGCAGCACCGTGACGAACAGTCCCGACACCACGGCCGCGACGTTCGGCCAGATCGCGGAGGCGAGTGCTACTGCCCCCATCGCGCCCAGACCGGAAAGCACCGTCCAACGGGTCGACTCCATGGCTGACTCCCCCAGCTCTTGAGATTCGCTCCCAGCTACTATCTATAGTTACTGTAGATAGTGCAAGATGGTGCTGCTAGTTCGCACGACGGCCAACTTCCCCGGGCCGAATCGTCATCCGCCCTGTCCGCAGCTAGCGTGCAGGGCGGATGACGCGCGACACTGCGGAGGCCACTGACCAGCTATCGGGAGGGGAAGCCCGAAGATGGACGTCCAGCCAACACATGACCCGGAGGTGACCGTGCTCGTCATCGACTCGGACTGTCCGGACAACAACACGTGCCGAGCAGTTCTGGATGCCGGGGATCCGGAGTTCCTGCACATGGTCGTCACCGACGAGACCGACCCGGCAACGCTCGCTCGTCTCGCCTCTCGCGTCGGGCCCGGCGAGCGCCTCGTGCGCTGGCCACGTCGCCTCGGACTTCCAGAGGTGCGACCCGCATGAACCCTGCCGAGCTGAACGCCTGGATGAACGAGCACTTCACCCGCTCCGCGTTCCGGTTAGAGACGTTGCAGACTTACGAGGTCGCCTCCGACGGTTCCGACTATCGCCGGTACCTGGACGGCAAGCGGAGCTGGACTCCTGAGCGCAAACAACCTTGGCTCGACCATCTCGCGAGCGAACGGGCGCACGGCCTACATCGGCACCGCGTACGAATCGTCACCCGACCCGTCACCCCCTACACCCGCTACGCGTGCGAGTGGGGTTACGCGCCGAACGTCGACGCGGGCGAGGACGTTCGCATCCTCGATCTCGGCGAACATGGCGTGCCCACCGCTCTGTCGAGTTCCGACTGGTGGCGGTTCGACTGGTGGCTCGTCGAAGAGTCGGGTGGAGACCGCCGAGTGCTCGGTATGGCGTACGAGCCGGACGGACAGTTCCGCGAGGCCTGGTTCGTCGACGAGGAGCCCAGCAACGCCTCACGACCTGTCGATGAGTTCGTCGCGATCCGCGATCAGCTCTGGACGGCCGCTGAGCCGTTTACGAATTGGTGGAGCCGGCACGGCGAGCTGCACCGAGACGGTGCCCGAGCCGCATGAGCAGTGCCCGCGACGCAGACGCCCGGCCGACCCGTAGCGGGTTGTCCGGGCGTCTACGCGCGCTCCGGGAAGCTACGGTCCCGCGGGTCTCCCAAACCGCCGCCGCCAAGGCCATCGGAGCGAGCCAGAACAAGATCAGTCGGGCCGAGACCGGGCACTGGGTCCTCACCGCCGAGGAGGTGCGCACCCTTGCCCGGCTGTACGGCGCTGGCCGCGACGAGCAACGCACGTTGGCGGGTTGGGCCGATGCCCTCGCGCCCGGGGAGGTCGACGCCAGGGTCATCTTGCGCCGCGGCGGCGGTACGGCCGCGTTCCAGGCACGCGTGCGGCAGCTGGAGGAGGGTGCAGAGCTGATCCGGGCCTTTCAGCCCGGGATGGTGCTCGGGCAGCTTCAAACCGAGAGTTACGCCCGGGCCGTGTTCGGTGGTGATGAGGCGGCCGTTGCTGAGCGTTTGCGGCGCAGTCAACTGTTGCTCAGTGACAGCTCGCGGCGTTGGGTGCTCATCCAGCCGTTGGGTGCACTGCTGTGGAACCTCGGCGGCGCCGCGGTGATGGCGGAACAGATCGAGGCTCTGGTCACCGCGAGCCGTCTACCGCACGTTGACCTGCGCATCATCGGCCCCGAGCAGCCGATGACGTTCGCCGTCACCCACGGATTTCACCTCTACGACCACAGGGCCGTCGTTGTCGGGATTCTTACCGGAACCACGATCGACGACGACCAGCGCGCGGTCGCCCAGTACGGCGACGTCTTCGCGGACCTGCACGCCGCCGGCGTCGGAGGCGACCAAGCCCGCAGCGTCCTGGCGCGTCTGGCTGCCGACTATCGGCGCGGTTGACGGCGTACCCGTCAAGCAGGGCACCTGCAGTAGCCCACCCGTACTCGACGTGCCCGGGCCTGCCCTACCGAAATTCTGAATCTTGGTCGGCGCGCCTCCGTTACCGAGGTGATCCGCACCGGTACAAACCGCATTCATGGAGACACGTCCGGCGCGCGGGAAGCCCGGCCCCAAGGGCAAGGGCGAGAGAACGGCTACGCCCGTCTACCTGCCCAACGATCTACGGGCCGAGGCACAGAAGATCGCACAGCGAGACGGACTTCCGTTGACGTCCGTCATCACGCGCATGGTTGCCGAGTCGCTTGGCCGAACAGCGCCGGCGTACTGCTACCCCGTGCCCAGTGATCAGCAGGAGCTGCCTCTGACGCAAGCCTCCTAACGACAGCGAGGCGGTCCCCGTAGGGACCGCCTCGTCGAGTCGCGTCGAGCGGGTCGCCACAACCCGCGTCGTCGCTAGTGCTCCGGCTATCCGCCGGAGCGAGTCCCACTCCCGGCAGGAAGGGGGCGCGCTTTCGCGTGCCTAGGGTAACCCCCGCGCGCTCTGACGCGCACGCACCACACCGAGTTTCTGCAAATGCAGGTTCGCCCCATCCGGCTGCCTGCGGTGCTTCCCCCGGAAGCACGCCGCCGTCCTGCAGGGATACCTGCCCTGCACCCGCGACGGACTGCGTGTGCCAGCGCCCCGTTCAGGACGCCCCCAGCTCGCCCAGAACGGCCGTCGGCGCAGGCCCCGGCCGGAGCCCCGCGCAAGCCGCCGCGAGCCGGTCACGGCCGCCACGGGGCCGCGCGGCGCGGAAGGTCGAGAACCGCCCACGCGAGCGCACCATCCGGCGAGACGTCGCCCGACGGCTCGCCCGCGCTCTGGCCTCCGGCCGCCGCCGCGCCGCGGAGCGGGTCGCTGGCAACGGCTACGCGCCGCACCCCGGGTGGCGGAACTTCATCGACGCCGGATGGCGGGTCGTCCTCGACCAGCTCGAGGCCCTGCGCCGCGTCGACGCCCTGGTCGCCGAGCAGGGCTGGCGTAGCGACAAGCGCGCCGCCTGGTCGGCGATTCTGCACCAGCTGGTGCGCGGCATGGACTGGCAGACCGGTCTGGTCGCCGCGCTCACTGCGCAACGCCTCGGCGCCGCCGGCGACCGCGCCACCCGCACCGTCTCCCGGGTCATCGCCTGGGCCCGCGACGTCGGACTCCTGGTCGTCATCGAGCACGGCGCCAGCGCGGCCTTCCTCGGGACCGAGCACGGTCGCACCCCCACCTACGCCCTGGTCACCAACGCCCCCCTCCCCCACGTCCTGAACCTCGACGAGTCCACTGACGCCGAGTCGGATACCTCCTCTGACCTGCTCGAACCTGAGAATGGCGACCCCTCCCTAGGTACTTTCCCTTTCAAGCCCTTGACAGAAAAGCGGCTCGAACGCCGGCCACCGGCTCCGCCGTCCTGGCCCGTTCACGGGGTCCCCAAGTCCGCTCCGGACCGCAGTTCCGCCAACCGGCTCGTCTTCCAGCGTCTTGGCCTAGACGGCGGTGGGGTATCCGGGGTGCCGCTGTGGCGCACCCGGGCTCTGCTGCGCAGGTGGTGGGATGCCGGGGTCTGCCCGAAGGGGCTGCTCTGGGCGATCGAGCACCACCCCGACCGGCCTGACCACCACCGCGGCGACGCGTTCCGCGGAGCCCGCGACCCGCTGCGTGTCCTCGCCGCTCGCCTGCGACCCTGGGACGGTCGGCTCCACGAGCTCCCCGCCGACGTGGCCGGGTTCCCCGCCGACTACCGCGAACAACACGCCCGCCAACTCGCCGACCGGATCGCGGCCGCGGCCGCACGACCGGCACCGGCACCGATCCCCACCCGCACCCCGGCACAGGTGGCGGCGAGGGCCGCGTTCGCCGCGGACCAGGCCGCGAAGAAGGCCCGTCGTCGAGCAGCAGGTGCTTCCGGCGGAAGCACCCCGAACGGAGAGTCTCGACCGAGCGCCGGATGAGCAGGTGGCGCCCGAGGGGCGCCACCCCAACCACCAAGAAACGCCTGGTAGCCGACCCGCCGGACACGCTCACCGCGTTGACAAAATACATATAAACCATAGATAATGGTTGCACACGGGGGCGTTCCGTCGGGACGCGACCCACGGGGGACGACAGGGAGCGGAGCATGGCGACCAAGCGAGGCTTGCAGGGGGCCGCGGCGGCCCGGATCGGACGACGCGGCGGGGCCTCCCCGGCCACAGCCCCCGGGGAGGCGAGGACTCCCGCGGGAGGTGATGGCGCCTCCGCGGGCGGCGCCCCGGCAGCCGGGATCCTCGGCGCGATCGCCGCGGCGGTGGAGCCTTCCGGCGCCGACCGGGTCGAGGTCGAGGTGGCCCGGCTCGCACCCAACCCGGAGAACCCCCGCGGTGACGTCGGGGACGTCACGGAGATCGCCGCGTCCATCGCCGAGGCCGGCGTCCTGCAGCCGCTCGTGGTCGTGACCCGCGCCGCGTACCTGGCCACCCGCCCCGACGCGGTGCTCGACCCGGCCGACGCCGAGTGGATCGTGCTGATCGGGCACCGCCGCCGGGCCGGGGCTCTGCACGCCGGGGTGGCCACGGTTCCGATCATCGTGCGCGACGACCTGGCCGACGTCGACAACGCGCTGATCACGATGCTCGTGGAGAACCTGCAGCGCCAGGACCTCAGCCCCATGGAGGAGGCGGCCGCGTTCGGGCGCCTGCGCGAGCGCGGCTGGTCCGAGCGGAAGATCGCCACCGGGACCGGGGTCAGCCCCGGTCAGGTCCACAAGCGGCTTTCGCTGCTGCGGCTGCCCGCCAAGCTCGTCACCGCGCTGACCGCCGGTGACCTGACCATCGCCGACGCGCTGCGCCTGTTGGAGCTGCCCGACGACGAGCTGTCCTCGGCCTGGGCGCAGGCGACCAAGGAGAACTGGCGCGGGGTCCGCGGGGTCGTCGAGTCCCGCCTGGCCACCCTGCGCGCCCGCGAGCGCGCCGAGCAGCTGCGCGCCGCGCTCACCACGGCCGGGATCGAGCTGATCGACGACCCCGAGACCGAGTTCGGCGCCCAGTACTGGCACCACAAGCTCACCCGCGACTACACCGTGCCCGGCGTCGAGCTGCCCGACACCGCGCAGGACGCACCGGCCGCCCCGGATGACGCGCTCGCGCACGTCGCCACCTACGGCCCCAACGTGCGCCTCACCTGGTACACCCGCCAGCTGCGCGAGCACACCAGCCCCGGAACGGGCGAGGGCGACAACTTCGTCCCGGTCGGGCCGGGTGCTTCCGGCGGAAGCACCCCCGCCGGCACCACCGGCGGCCCCGGTGGGGCGACCGGGGAACCCGACGACGAACAGGCTCGGGAGCGGGAGGAGCAGCGCCGCGCCGAGCAGCGCCGCGCCGACGCCGCCCGGGCCGCGGCCGACGCCCGCGACAGCGCGTGCGCGCGGCTGGTCACCGGGCAGCTCGACCCCGAGCTGGCCGTGGAGATCCTGGCCGACACCCTGCTCGTCGACCACAGCGTCGAGCCCTACGAGGTGGTCGACCGGGCCGCCGAGTGGGTCGGCGCCCCGCTCGCCGAGTTCGACCGCGACGACATCGAGGACCCGATCAGCGCCTGGCTCGAGGCCCAGGCCGGCGCCGGGCGGCTGCCCGTGCGCCGCGCCGCCGTCGCCGTCGCGCTCGCCGAGATCGAGAACGCGCTGGGCTGGGGCGCCACCTGGACCACCCGCGCGTGGACCGCCCGCGAGTGCCGCCACGTCCGCCGCCTGGCCGTGCACGCCGGATACGACCTCACCCCCGACGACGAGCGCCGTCTGGGCACCCAGGAAGGTGCTTCCAGCGGAAGCGCCCCGCACGTGGAGGGAACCCCCCGATGACCGTCATCGCCGTAGGCAACCAGGGCGGCAGCGCCGGCAAGACCACACTGGTGGTCAACGCCGCCGCCCGGCTCGCGCAGGTCACCGGCCGCCGGGTCCGCGTGATCGACCTCGACGCCCAGGCCAACGCCTCGCACTGGCTCGGCCACCCCGAACCCGCCGACGGGCCCACGATCAGCGACGTGCTGTTCCACAACGCCGCGATCGCCGACGCCGACCGCGCCGTGGCCGCCGTCGACGGCCTGACCCTGGTCCCCGCGCGCCGCGCGGAGATGGAGGGCGCCGACGTCACCCTCGCCCGCGTGCTGGGCGGCGAGCAGCGGCTACGGATGGCCCTGGCCGCCGACGCCGCGACGAGCGGGGACCCCGGCATCACCCTCATCGATTGCCCCGGCTCGTTGAGCACCGTCACCGTCGCCGCCCTGGTCGCCGCCGACGTCGCGGTCACCGTGTTCGCGCCGATGGAGAAGGAGGCCGGCGCGGTGTCGGCGTTCGAGAGCACCGTCGGCCAGGTCGCCGCGGCCTACAACCCGACGCTGCGCCTGGCCTCGGTCGTCCCCTCGATCGTCCCCGGCGGCAGCGGCCGCTACTACACCGACGTGCTCGACCAGGTCCGCGAGGGCTGGGGCGACCTCGTCGCGCCACCCGTGCGCCGCTCGGTGCGCGTCCCCGAGGCCTACAGCGCGCAGCTGCCGCTGGTCGTCTACGCCCCGGCCGAACCGGTCACCGCCGATCTCGCCGCCGTGGTCGAGCACCTGCTCGCCGCCGGAGTCCTCGGCGCCCCCACCCGATGAGCCCACGCACGACCCACGACGACCCCACCGACGGCGAGGACCGCGACGTCGGGGGTGCTTCCGCCGGAAGCACCCCCGACCGGACGGCCGGCGAGTGGGTGCTGCTCCAGACCAGCGTGCGGCCCGCCGTGCGGGACCTGACCCGCTCGGTGTGCAACGGCGTCACCCGCGCCGTGGGCGAGCGCTACACCCTGCGCCAGTTCCTCACCGAGGCCGTCGAGGCCCACGCCGCGCGCCTGGCCGAGCTCTACAACGACGGCCGGCCCTGGCCCGCGGACCCGCGCCAGCTCCCCCGCGGCCGCGGCCTCGGCGACCCGCCCACTTCCACCGGAAGCGGCGATTGACGTGTACGCGTCAACCCAGGCCCCTGCCCCGGCCAGTAGGCCCCTGACCTGGGCGATCTCGCCTACAGTGGGTCGCCCACCCGCACAGGAGGTAGATCCCGCCGACGCCGCCCCGTCCCCACCCGCCGCCGCGGTCGACACCGCCCGTGCCATCGCCGACGGCGACCTCGGCCGCGCCGCCGCAGTCCGCGACGCCCTGCAGCGCCGGGCCCTCGGCGACGACTGGCTGCGCGCGTTCGTCGACCACCCCGCGGACACCGCCGCGGCCGCCCACGAACACCTCGCGGCCGGGCGGCACGGGCCGCTCGCCGGGGTCCCGATCGTCGTGAAGGGCCACCACGGGCTGGCCGGCGCGCAGGCGCGCACCCTGCTCGCCGCCGGGGCGGTACCGATCGGGCTGACCTCCACCCCGCGCGGGCCCGGCGCCCAGACCTGGGGCCACACCGACCGCGGCCCGACCCGCAACCCCTGGCGCGGGGATCTCTCGCCCGGAGGATCCTCGGCCGGATCCGCGGCCGCCGTCGCCGCCGGCATCGTCGCGCTGGCCACCGGCAGCGACGGCGCCGGATCCGCGCGCATCCCCGCCGCCTGGTGCGGGATCTTCGGGTACAAGCCCAGCACCGCGCTCGGGGCGCCCGGCGCGCCCGGGGCCCCGGCGGTGCCCGCGCCGCTGGCCCGCGACCCGCGCGATCTGCGGCTGTGGGCCGATCTGGTCCTCGGCCCGCTCCCCGAGGTCGTCGAGCCGCGCACCGTGACGTGGTCCGCCGACCTCGGTTACGCCGCCGCCGAACTCGACCCCGAGGTCGTCGAGGTCGCCCGAGCCGCGGCCGCGCGCCTCGCCCGTCGACTCGGGCTGCGCTGGGCCACCCGGTCGGTGCAGCTGCGCGACCCCGCCCGCGCCTGGTCGACGCTGCGGTCCCCGACCGCGGCCGCCGCCGAGCGCGTCGCCGCGGCCGACCTGCAGGCCGACAACGCCCAGCGCCTCGCGGACCTGTTCGGCGCCACCGATCTCCTGTTCACCCCCACCACGCCCGGGCGGCCGCACGGCCACGACGGCCCCGGGCCACGGTTCAGCGTGGCGCTCACCTGGGCGTTCAACCTCTCCGGTCATCCCGCCATCAGCGTCCCGGCCGGTTTCACCCACGACGGCGCCCCCGTCGGGCTCCAGATCGTCGCCCGACCCGGCGCCGACCGCGCGCTGCTGGACCTGGCCGCGACCTGCCCGGCCGCGTCGACGGCCCCGATACACCGCGACCACGCCGGCACGGACCACCCGGACCGGAGGCTCGCGTGACCGACCGACCCGTCCTGCACCCGTCCGCAGACGCGCGCGGGCCCGACCACGATCCGGGGGGCACTATCACGGCGATGAGCAGCGCCCTGCTGCGCTGGCCGCACCGCCGCGGCGCCACCGCCCACTGCTTGGCCCGGGTCCGGCTCGTCGCCGACGACGCGCGCGGGGAACCGACCCGCGGCTACGTCGTCCTCAGCGAACTCCGCGACAACCCCCGCGGCCTCGGCATCACCACCGACATCCCCGGCGTCGTCGGGGCCGTCCGCGCCACCCTGCTACCCGCCGCGTGGCCGCCCTCGGCGCTGCGCTGGTACGTCCACCACGGCGACTTCTCCACCTACGACGTCGCCGGCGCGGACACCCTCACCCAGCTGTTCCCCAGCTGGGACCACGACGACGTCGTGCACGACGACGTGCACGACCACCGACTTCTCCGGCCCCACCGCGCCGCGGCACTACAGCGGTTCCTCGTCCTGCGCCCCGTGACCGACGAGCTGCAGGCGTGGCCGGCACCGGCGCCACGGGCCGCCACCGAGTGAGCGCACCCCAACATCAGCTACGGGTGCCCGGACGCGCCATCCTGCGCGAGGTCCTCGCCGCCTACCAGGAGCCGTTCCGCCAGGCCATCCTCGAGCGGGGAACCCGCGTGCTCATCCTGCGATTCACCGCGAGCACGTCGGACGCCTGGGCCGCCCGTGTGCCCGCCGCGGTGATCTCGGCCGAGCAGAAGGTCCGCATGTTCACCGCGCTCGGCGCGCGGGTCGACAGCCTCGCCATCCCCGACACGACCGAACCCGGCGAGCTCGTCGACCGCCTCGCCGCGGCCAACGAAGCCAGCGACATCGCCGCGATCATCGTCCAGACCCCGCCGCCACCACGGCTGCGTGACGCCCTCGACCTCATCGAGCCGACCAAGGACATCGACGCCCTCGGCGCCGACTCCCCCCGTCTGGCCTGCGCCACCGCCGACGGGATCGTCCGGATCGCGCACCCCTTCCTCACCCCCGACACCGACATCGCCGTCGTCGGCGCCCTCGGGTTCGTCGGCAGCGGCGTCGTCCGGCTGCTGCGCGAGCACGGCCACACCCCGCTCGAACTCGACAAGGGCCACGACCTGCGCCAGCTCCGTGACGTCGACATCGTGATCTCCACGACCGGCCACGCAGGCCTGCTCACCGCCGAGCACCTCCACACCGGCCACCGACTCGTCGTCGACGCCGGGTTCATCCCGCAGCCCGACGGCGCCCGCGGCGACGTCGACCCCGCCGCCGCGCACCTCCCGGCCGCCATCAACCCGGTACCCGGCGGCGTCGGCCCGGTCGAGATGGCGACCCTCGCCGAACGCCTCACCGTCCAACAGGCGGCGCCCCACCTCGCCCCGTGGCGCTACCTCCCGCCGATCCGCGCCGACCACCCCGTCGACATCGCCGAGCCGGCGACCCTAACGACCGCGCACCGCACCGTCGCCGAGCTGGTCGACCTCACCCCGCCGCCGGCGGCCGAACCGGCGAGCACCGGCAGAGACCGCGCCGCCGCCCCTCCCCCACACCCCGCCCGAGAGCCCGACGACGTCGAACTCGAACGACAGACGCTGACTGCGCCCTCGCCGGTGCTTCCGCCGGAAGCACCCCCACCGAGCACCGCCGCAGACCCACAGGGTCCGACGCGCACGATCGACCAGATCCGAGACACCCTCGCCGAGGTCCGCCGCGCACTCGATGCGCCACGACCACACCGCGACGCCGACCGCTCGGACCGGGCCCTGGAGCCGACGGGCCCCGACCGCGCCGACGACCAGACACAGAGCCCGTCCCGTCCGGCCGACCCAGCCCCTCCGGAGCGCGGCCACGACGAGGGCCCAGAGCTGCACTGAACCGAACCCCAACGCCCCCCACCCGACCGTGTCAGCTGCGTCGTCGGTCGGGTGCTTCCGCCGGAAGCACCCCCACAGCCCCGCCCCGGTTGACGCGTACGCGCGTCAACGCCAGGCCCGGAACGGAACCGTTCCCAGAAACGGAACCGTTCCCAGCAACGCCAGCAACGGTGGCGTTGCTTGCAACGCTGGTTACGGTGGCAACGCCATCTACGCCACCGTTTTCCAGAAACGGCCGGAAGGGTTCCGATGCTGGTCGTGGCCTTGTGCAACCAGAAGGGCGGGGTCGGCAAGACGACGACCGCCCTCAACCTCGCCCGCGCCGCGCACCTGCGCGGCGTGGCCACCCTGATCGGTGACCTCGACCCGCAGGCGAACACCACCACCACCCTGCTCGGCCACGCCCCGGACGCGGACGGGACCGAGACCGTCGCCGACGTGCTGTCCGCGCGCAGCGACGCGGTGCTCGGCGACGTCATCACCGGTACCGGGTGGGAACACGTGGACGTGCTGCCCTCCGGCGGGGACACCCTCGCCGACGTCGGCGCCGAGCTGGTCACGATGGGCCCGGGGCGCGAGCACCGGCTGCGGGAGGCCTTCGCCGCGCACCAGGCCCTCGACGGGGCCCGGCGCTACGGCCTGGTGCTGCTGGACTGCCCGCCGGCCCTGGACCTGCTCACGGTCAACGCGCTGACCGCGGCGGATCGCGTGGTCATCGTGACGACCGCCGCGCTGTTCTCATCCGACGGCATCGCCCGGCTGCTGTCCACCCTGGCCGCGGTGCACCGCTACTCCAACCCCGACCTCGACGTCGCCGGCGTCATCGTGAACTCCTTCGAGCGGACCCGCCGCCAGCGGCACTGGTTCGCCGAGCTGCTGGAGCGCGCGCCGGCACCGGTGTGGCAACCACCGGTGCCCAAGGCCACCTGGATCGCCGAGGCCGTCGAGGCCGGCACCGGACTCGACGAGTGGAACACCCCCGCGGCCGCCGCTCTGGCCGACACCTACGACGGCTACCTGAGCCACATCCTGGAAGGAACCCGACCCCGATGACGCCGCCGCGACGCCAGCCTCGGCCCTCCGCCCTCAGCGGCGGGCACCCTGCCATCCCGGCCGAGTCCCGCCCCGGCCGGCCAGCAACGGAACCGAAACCAGCAACCCCAACAACGGACCCGTTGCCAGCAACCCCAACAACCCCAGCAACGGCTACAACGCCAGAAACGGAACCGTTGCCAGAAACGGAACCGTTTTTTGGGTCAGGGGGTGCCGGCCGGTCCCGGAAGGTCACGGTGAACGTCTCCGCCGACCTCGCCGAGCAGGCAAAAGACGCGTTCTGGATCGCGCGGGGGGAGTACCGCACCTTCTCCGCGTGGGTCGAGGCGGCCATGCGCCGCCACATCGACGCCACCCGCCGCGCGCACGGCGTCGACGAGATCCCCGCCCGGCCCGGCGGATCGCTGCCCACCGGGAGACCGCTGAGCTGACGGTGCTTCCGACGGAAGCACACCATCACGCCGTGATCCAATCACCAGGTGATCCTGTGACGGCATCACCAGATCACGGCATCACAGCCGGGTGCTTCCGGCGGGAGGCACGGTGATCAGCCGGCGGCGGCGAGCGCGGGGGAGGCGGCCCTGGCCGGCTCGCCGACCGGTCCGGCGATGTGGCGGATGGTGACGATCCGGTCGGCCATGTCCGCGAGCGGTACGAGGATGACGCCGGTGCTGGAGCTGTAGGCGTTGACCACGATGCCCTGTCCGGCGTAGATGCCGACGTGGCGCGGGTTGGTGAGGGAGCCCAGCGAGCCCGGGATGAACACCAGGTCGCCGGGGGCGATCTGGCCCAGACTGACCGGGGTGCCGGCGAACTTCTGGTTGATCGTCCCGGCCGGGATGCCGACCCCGGCGGCGGCCCACGCCGCGGTGGTGAGCCCCGAGCAGTCGAACGCGTCGGGGCCCTTCGCGCCCCACACGTACGGTTTCCCGACCTGGGCGAGAGCGAAGGAGACTGCGGCGCGCTGCGCCGGATCATCGGGCAGCACGAAGTCCGGCGGCAGCTCGCGCAGCTCGAGGTCACCCGGGACCAGCGGCACGTCCGAGCCGCCCTGGTCGGGGCACAGCACGGTGGACAGGGCCATCGCGGGGTCGGCGGCCGCGGCGGGGCCGGGGTCACCGGGCCGGGGGAGGGGGTTGTCGGGTCCGACCCACAGCCGCTCGACCAGCGCGGCCGCCGCGGATTCCTGCGGGGCGTAGCGGTCGGGGAACGCCGAGCGCTGCACCGCCTGCGCCGCCACGCCGGGCGGCAGGGTCGCCCAGCGGGGCACGGTGAGCAGGATCCGGTAGAACTCCGCGGCCGCGTAGGCCGGGTTGAGCAGCTGCTTGGGGGTGCCCCAGCCCTGCGACGGGCGCTGCTGGAACAGGCCCAGCGAGTCGCGGTCGCCGTACCCGACGTTCTCCAACCCGGACTCGACGATCGCGGTGGACAGTGCGATGACCGCGGCCCGCTTCGGCAGGGCCCGGTCCACGGCGTGCTGCACGATCGTCTGGGCGTTGGTCATCTGCTCGGCCGACCAGGCCCGCGGCCCGATCTGTTGTGCCCCGCCGCCCGGGCCGCCGTCACCGGCGCAGCCGCCGCCCAGCGTCCCGCCGAGCGTGCCGAGCACCGCGGTGCCGAGCACCACCAGGGACGCGAGGAACAGCGCGAGCCCGACGACCAGGACCGCCCACAACGTCCCGCGACGCTCCATCCCGACCCCAGGTCAGGTGCGGGTGCGGAGCTGGGCGTTGGTGTCGAACACGCGCTGCTCGGAGTCCGACAGGACGGTCTGCACCTTGAACCCCGGCGCGTTCTCGATCTTCCACAGCGCGCGGCCGCGGCGTTCCATCGCCCACCCGGTGGTGACGTCTTGCTCGCGCTCGCTCAGCGCCAGTTCGGTGGCGAGCTCGTCGGCCACCCGGGTGGACTGCCCGAGCAGGATCCGGGTCGAGCACAGCGCGAGCAGGTCCTTCGCGATCGCGACTTCCCGGGAGCCGGCCGCGCCGACCGAGAGCAGGTCCGAGGGCTTGTGCATCACCAGCAGTTGGATCTTGCGTTCCGCGCGGGACAGCCGCAGGTCCGCGTCAACCGCCTCGACCGCGCGCAGCCCGAGGCGCATCTGGCGCCACACCTCGTCGCGCACGACGATCCGGATCTCCCCGTCGTCCTGCAGGTCGGTGGTCATCGATGCCCACGACCCCAGACACGTCAGCGCCACGGCGATGGCTTGGTCACCGCGGGAACGCAGCAGCGACAGGTCCATCGACTGGATCGGGGCGTCCCAGTCGAGGGCGAAGTTGGTGGGCTCGTCGAACAGCCCCGCCAGCGGGCCGACGACAAGGTTGGACAGCGCGTCGGTGATCATGCGGGTGTGGTCGAGGAACTGCCGGCGGGAGGCGAACCGGGCCGCCCGCCACAGCTCGGGGTCGGGGTCGGCGAGCTGGCGGGCCACGTCGGGGATGGTGACCGGCCGGAGCCGGGTGTAGCCGTCCCCGACCCCGACCAGCCGCCGCAGCACCGCGGAGAGCACGGACTCGTCGGTGACCGTGGGCTGGTAGCCCTGGGTCTCGGCGAGCGCGGCGAGCAGCATCGTCCAGCGGCCCAGGACGCCGTCGAGTTCCTCGCGTTGCCGGGCGACGGTCCAGTCGTCCCAGCGGTGCGCGAGCGGGCCCAGGTCCAGCGCGTTGAGCCGGGCGGGGCTGCCCCGGCCCAGCGCGATCGGGGTCATCCCCAGCTCGCGCAGCAGCGGGGTGTACTCACCCTTCACATCGCCCGAGATCAGCGTCTTGATCCCGAACAGCATCATCCGCAGCACGAACGCCACCACGGTGCTCGACTTGCCGCGTCCGGGCTCGCCGAACAGCACCATGTTCGGGTTGGTGGCCAGCCCGCGCAGCAACCACTCGACGGGATGGCAGTAGAACGCCCCACCGGAGAGGGTGTCGTAGCCCATCCGCGCGCCCACGGCCGGCACGCCGTTCGCGGCCAGCAGCGGGAACAGCCCGCCGATCTCGGAGGTGGCGACCTGGTACACCGGGACCCGGGCGGCGGCCTCCACCGGCGCCCACCCGCGGGCCGGCTCGGGGCGTCCGCGCCGCCCGGAGACCGGGCGGTTGACCCGCTCACGCCGCGGGCGCTGCTCGTCGCGGCCCTTGGGGGGCGGATCCACCGTGTCGGCTGGGGGCGTGAGCGGCGGCGCCGCGGCGGGGTCGGCGAAGTCGGCGAGCAGCTGCCCGGCCGAACGCTGCGCACCCGAGCCGCGGCCGCGGCCGCGCCATCGCCCGGCCATCAGTCCAGAGCTCCACGAACCCGGGGGAGCCCGATCCCCACCGGCAACGCGGCGGAGACGAACGCCGCGTCCTGCGCGAGCTCCAGGCGCAGCAGCCGGAACCTGCCCGACGCGTCGTTCTCCAGCTTCGCGGCGTGGTCCTCGAGGTTCCATTCCGCGGGCACGGTGATCGAGGCCGCCATCGTGTAGCGGACCATGCTGTGACCGGCGGCGACCGCGGACTCCTGGGCGCGGGCCCCGCTCGCGCGGCGGCTGTCGGTCGCGGTCGTGGTGAACCCCTTCTCCGCCTTGTAGTCGACCAGCACGTTGTTGCGGAACCGGTTGTGCTGCACCGCGCGGGCCCCCGCGCGCTGGCTCAGCACCTCGTAGTGGATCGCGACGGTGCGCCGCTCCCCGGCGGTGCGCACCCCCAGCAGCGGGCCCAGCGACCCGAACACGGTGCCCGCTTCCGGCGGAAGCACCGCGTAGGACACCGAGGAGAACCCGTCGTGGTTGTAGGAGCGCGGCGCGGGGGAGGGGACCAGGGTCGGGCCGGCGTCGCTCATCGGCAGCCCGGTCTCCCCGGCCGGGTCCGGATGGATGAGGTGATGGGAGGTGAACCCGGCCGCGGCGGCCGGGTTGAACCCGGTGCGGATCGCCTCGGCCAGCGCGGGCGAGGTCAACCAGGTCACCGTGCGCACGCCGAGTGAGCGCAGCTGGTCATCCACGCCGTCGAGGACCCGGTACAGGGCGTAGGCCCGTCCCGGAATCCCACCCCCGGCCGCCTGCGCGGGCCGGCGCAGCGCGCTCTCGGTGCCCGACAGCGTCACGAACAACTCCGTGCGCACCGACACCGATCCGATGGTGTGGTCGAGTTCGTCGGTGGCGCGCCGCGCGAGCCTCGGGGCGCGCGGGTCCTCGTGCTCGGCGCGCCACACGTCGTACTCCGCGCCGTCGTCGGGGACCGTGCGCACCAGCAACGACATGCGGTCGACGACCTCGCGGTGCCCGATCGCGATCAGCAGGTTCCCCAGCCGGGCCGCCAGCCGCTCGCACTCGGCCTCCGAGAGCATCCCGACCCCGGAGTGGGTCAACCGCGCCGTCGCGCCCCACCGTCCTTCGGCGGTGTCGTGGATCAGGCAGACCCGCCCCTGGCCGCGCAGCGGCGGCCCGTCCGGGAACGTCAGCCGGGCCAGGACACCGGGCAGGTCCGGCTCGTGGGCCGGGCCGGGCACCCCGGCGGCCGCCCGTGACTGCCACACCGACCACCGCATCAGCACCCCCAGCTGGAACATCATCAGATCCGCGAGCCACACCAGCGCCGGGCGGCCGCGGACCGGCACGACCACCAGCGTGATCGCCACCCCGTTGGTCCCCAGCAGCACCAGCGCCTGGGCCCACCGGCCCGCCGACATGGCCAGCAGCACCGGGGCGCCGAGCAGCAGGACCGCCGCCGCCTGGATCGGGGTCATCCCCATCACCCAGCCGGGCCGTTCCCGGACGTTGAGCCCCCGGTAGACGCGCTGCTCCACAGGGGCGCTCATCGCCGACCGCCACCACCGCCTGCGGCACCACCGCCACCACCGCCTGCGGCACCACCTCCGCCGCCGCCGGCACCACCTCCGCCGCCGCCGGTTCCGCCGGTGCCTCCGCCGCGGCCGCCGCCGCCACCTCGACCGCGGCTCGGGCCCTCGCTGGGCGTGGCCCGGTCGGGTGGGCGCTGCTCGCCGACCCGCACCCCGTCCCAGTCGAACGGGACCTCGCCGTCGTCGTAGTCCTCCGGCCGGCCCCCGCCGTCGGGTGGGCCGGTGTCCGGGGGAGAGGCGTCCTGCCACGGCTGCGGGCCGTCCGACGAGCCGCCGCCGCCCGACCCGCTGCCGCCGCCCGCCCCGCGACCGGCCCGCCCGCCCCCACCGGCCGGGCCGTGCCCGATGCCGGTGGCGTCCATCGTCTCGCCCGCGAACTTGGTGGCGAACGCCGCCGCGGCCCCGACCGCGGCGTTCACCGCGCCGACCGCGCCCGCAGCCCCGCCACCCGCAGCGGCGCCGCCGCCCGCGGCCGCCGCACCTCCACCAGCCGCACCCGCACCCCCGCCCGCGGCCGCCGCACCTCCACCGGCTGCACCGGCCCCGGCCGCTCTCGACCCTGCCCCGGACCCGCTGGCCCCGGCCCCGTCGAACCGGGCCGTGTTCGACTCCTCCGCGCCGCCCCCCGCGTCGGAACCCGACCGCGGAGAACCGCCCCCGCCTCGCGACAGCGACGCACGCGCCGTCGCGCCGGCGTTGGTACCGGGCTCGACGAACGCGAGCAGGCGAAACAGCGCCAGCGGGCAGAACAGCGCGATCAACAGCACCCCGGTACCGGCGAGCAGGCCACCGATCCCGGTCGGCGCCGAGAGCATGTTGACCCCGATGACCAGGACCAGCGCGAGCGCGGGCTTCATCAGGATCGCGGCCAGCATCCACCGCAACGACCGCCAGAACCACGACGCGGTGGTGTTGGTCAGCAGACCGGCGGCCGTGATCGGCACGGTCGCGAGCAGCACGACGATCGCCGCCTCACGGAAGATCATCTGCAGGGCGAAGCCGAGCGCGGCGGGAAGCACCCCGAACAGCCCGATCAGCCCGAGCAGCATGGCGCGGACCGAGGAGTCGAGCTGGCTGTCGAGTTCGGGGCTGTCCCCGAACGCGAGGTTCGGGTTGTCCAGGATCGTGCGGAAGTTGTCCGCGGCGAGGCCCTGCTGCAGCAGCAGCGTGGCCAGGCCCTCCGCCGCCCCGAGCAGGGCCGCGACGATCCCGAGGGTGATCGCCACGGCCACCCCGTAGGCGAACGGGCCGGACGCGGCGCGCCAGAACCCGGCCCCGCCGCGCAGCATCGTGATCGTCAGCTGCCACAGGAACAGCCCCAGCGCCACCGACAACCCGATCCACCGCAGCGTCGGCCACAGCTCCGCGAACGCGGCGCCGGCGGCCGGCTGGCCCGAGGAGGTCACCAGGTCCGAGCCGTCGCCGAACGCGAGCAGGTCGTCGACGATCTCGAAGGAGGTCCGCAGCAGGGCCACCGCCGCGGCCCAGATGAACTTCATGATCTGGTCGATCGCCGTGGCGACGAACGAGTTGAGCCCGTCGGTGATGACGTCGGGGATCATCGGACCAGGTCGCGGTATCCGGCCTGCACCGCCTCAGCGGTACCCGGCCAGGCCAGCGTGGCCGGGGCCGCGGCCGCGCCGGGGCTGATCCGCCACTGATCGTCGATGCGCCGCATCGCCTGACAGTTCCCCGCGGCGGTGGACAGCGACTGCCCGTTGCGGCCGGTGATCAGCTCACCCAGCACGCACACCACCACGTAGCGGCCGCCGTCGGTGCTGCCCTTGACCAGGGCGCTGGTCGGGTTCCAGGTGAACACCAGCCCGGAGACCGCGCCGCTGCTCGGCAGCCCGGTCCCGGCCCGGACCTGTTGCAGGTCGCGGTAGAGCCGGGTCGAATCGACCGGCGGGGCGCCGGGCGCCGCGACCTGCTCGTAGGCCAGTCGGTAGCCGTCGGGGTCCCCGCCCTCTAGCCCGACCCGGGTCATCTCCACCAGCTGCGCGATCGCACCTTCCTCGGTGTCGGGGAAGCCTTGCGGGACCGCGGTGCCGTTCGACTCGCCGGGGGAGGGCAGGGTGATCGGGGGACCGGCGACCTCGTCGGTCAGGGCGTGCGGCAACGCCGCGGACTCCGCGAGCTCCAGCATCGGCTGGGTCGCCAGCGCGGTCTGCGCTTCCACGTCCCAGTCCCCGTCCGCGGACGGGTCCGGCCCGGCCGGTGGCGCACCGGCCGCCGGTGCCTGGCCCGTGCCCGGCGCAGCCGGCTCGTCCCCACCCAGGCCGAGCAGGAACACCGCCAACCCGACGAGCAACAACACGACCAGCACCGCGATACCGCCGATCAGCAGCAGCGCGCGACGCCGCTCGACGCCGTCGGCACGGTCGAACAGGTCCGGGTTCATCGCGGGTCAGGCCGTGGCGAAGGCGGAGAGGATCTGCCATCCCACCGCGTAGAGGAACGCAGCCCCGACGGAGGCGATCATCGTGATCGTCCCCATCCGGCCGAACCGGTGGTGATCGGCAACCCGGCCACCGGCGAACAGGATCAACCCGGCCAGGAACCCGGCGATGATGGCCGCTCCCGCGCCCCACCGCAAGTAGCCGATCACCTCGGTGATCTGCTCGGCGCCCGGCGGCGCGACCGGCGCCGGGTCGGGCAGCGGCCCACCACCGCCGTCCGGCGGCTGGGCGAGCACGTCGAGCCACTGCATCATCCTCACCGCCAACATCAGCGGTTCCCCCTTCGTCGAGACCACGACCGCTGGGTGCTCTGCACGGACGGCAGCAGCCCCCAGCTCGACAGCAACGGAACGACGGCATCGAGCACCTTGTCGCCGACCAGCTCGGCGGTCACGCCGCCGACCTCCAGCACGGCGTCGTGCGGGACGAACACCGCGGTGGGCAGCAGCTCCTCCACACGCAGACCAGCCACCCCGGTCACCCCGGCCGGCCACCGCCTGGCGCCGGTGACCACCAGATGCGCCGCCGGCATCGCAGCACCGGCATCGACCCACCGATCGAGCCGCGCGAGGACCTGCTCGGCATGGCGCAGGGAGGGGCGGGTGGGCCGCACGACCAGCACCGCGCCCGGTGTCGACCCGGTCGAGCGGCGCAACCAGCCCCCGGCCCCGACCAACGGGTTCGCCGCGACCCGCCAGCCGTCGTGTCCGAGATCGGCCACGGTGGCATGGATGCCGTCGAGCCGGGGCCGCCACCACGGCGGAGGCGGCACCATCCCCGGGGTGATCGGGCCCGAGGACTCGAGCCGGGCGAGCAGAGCCTGTTCACGCCAGCTGTAGCGCACCGACACCCCGGCGCCCACGTGCCGCACCCACGGGCCGTCCATCGCGGCAGCCGCGGAGAGACCCGACCGGGCGGGGTCGGCCGCGTCGACCAGCAGGACCCGGCGCCCGGCGAGCTGCAGCGCGTCGGCCAGCGCCGCGGCCAGAGCCGAGGCACCCGCCCCCGGCGACCCGGCCAGCACCGGGATCACCATCCCGAAGCCCGCGAAATCCGCCGGACGGCGGGCATCGCCGGGCAGCCCGAGACGCGCCATGTGGGCGCTGGCCCGCCCGATCTGCTCGGCCACCGACTGCGCGTCGTACTCGGCGTCGGGACCGGGGTCGGCCGCGGCGCCCGCGGCGGCGTGCACGGCGTCGTCGACGTCGACGACGCTGAGCCGGCGCCCGCCGCCGCGCTGCGCCGCGGCCCCGAGCGCGTGGTGCATCTCGTTGATCGAGGCGACCCGGCCGGTGCTGCCGCCGCGGATCTCGGTCTCCTGCTCCGCGCTCGGCCCA
The DNA here is from genome assembly GCF_019263585.2 of Pseudonocardia oceani. Classification (GTDB taxonomy): domain Bacteria; phylum Actinomycetota; class Actinomycetes; order Mycobacteriales; family Pseudonocardiaceae; genus Pseudonocardia; species Pseudonocardia oceani. The sequence goes on along the minus strand of NZ_JADQDF010000002.1, from coordinate 1,070 downwards.
GCCGCGGCAGGCGACACGTCGTTCGCCGCCGCGCCCCCGCGCCGGTTGACCATGCCCGGAGCGTGACACAGGACGTACCGCCCGCGAGGGCGTTTCACCAAAGTCGCACGAAACCCGCTGCTCACCGCCTCCACCAGCGGAAAGCCCTCCGCTCGGGGTGTCCGGCCGCCGGGATCGGGGGCCGTTCCCGGGCGGCGGCGGGTGGGGCGCTCAAGGCCGCGCGGGCCGAGGAACTACCGGATCGACCGCCTGCGGCGGGGGCCTGGCGGCCCTTGGCTTAACACGGCCTCACTCCCGGTCAAGGGCGCTGCGCTGCGCTCCGCGTCGCACGCGACGGCCTTCGGCCGCCCGTGACCGCGAGCCTCCACGGCCGTGTTGGGACGCCCCAAGGCGGCGGGGGAAACACGCCCCCGCCACCCCAAGGGGACGGGCCACCAGGCCCCCGACGACCAGCAGGAGGCCACCGTCATGCCGAGCACCCTCACCCGCATCCCGACCCAGCGACGCGCCGACCACGACGTACGGCCTCCCGCCCGCTTCGTCGACCCCGACGACCTGATCTGCCCCGGCTGCACCGAGCAGGTCCGCTGCGCTCCACCCGGGTACTGGCGGGTCGCCGACGGGCTCCCGGCGTCGCAGTTCTCCCACCACGACGCCACCGCCCTGTGCCGCAGCGCCACCGGCACCGTGGCCGACCCGATCGAGGCCCCGTGATGAACACGAGCACCGCAACCGCCGGGGTGTCGATCACCGAGGCCCTGGTCACCGCGCTCGCCGCGACCTGGCGGGCGATCCAGCACCGCCACCCCGAGGTGCCCGACGTCGTGCTCACCCTCGGATCGGGCACCATCGGCGCCCGCCGCGGAGAGGTCAACCTGGGCCACTTCGCCGCCGAACGCTGGCACACCACCAACTCCGAGACCGGCACCGGCGACACGGCCGGCGACGAGGAGCCGCCCGCGGGCATGGCCGAGCTGTTCGTCGGTGGCGAAGGGCTGCGCCGCGGCGCGCTCGGCGTGCTCGGCACCCTGCTGCACGAAGCCGGGCACGGCCTGGCCAGCGCCCGCCGG